>NZ_MCOK01000001.1:0-3091721 GCF_001998325.1 Nocardiopsis sinuspersici
CGTCGCCGCTGAACTCAACAGCCGACCACGCAAGACGCTCGGCTGGGAAACCCCAGCCGAGCGCCTGGCTAAACTGCTCGCGGCGAGCAACTGACCTCATGTGTTGCGACGACCCCTGGAATTCGCCCCGAAGGCGGGGCCGTCCTACATGTTCAACGCCGACGTGAGCCGCCCGGCCTCCCACCGGCCGCCCAGGTGGAACCGGAATTGCCACATCCGGGCTCCTCGCGGCTACTCGCAAAGGCTGATGACCTTGAAAACGCCGGTCCCGGCCGGACACTCGAAGCTGGGCGGGAACCACTCTCATCAGAGCAAGCCCTCCAACGGGTCCTCCTCCCACCGGTTGCCTTCCGCAATGTAGCGACCCAGTACGGGCGATCCGGGGACGTGACCGCTGCGACGGCCGATCTGCTCGCGTGAGCGGCCGCCGCGCGCGGCCGCGGTGATGGGGCCTCGGCGCAGCGAGTGCCCGGTGTAGGCCTGCACCGCAGCGTCCGTGGCCGGTCCCCCATCGCGCTTGGTGAGACCGGCCTGGTCCGCCAGGTCCTTGATGGTGTTGTTGATGGCCGTCGCACTCAGGGCCTTGGGGTGCTTGGGTAGCGCGTCGGTGCGGGTCAGACGGCACAACAGCGGAGCGCGCGACGCCGTGTGGCCGTCCTGGGCCAGAATCTCGGTCCACTCACGTACCGCACGCACCGCGCACAGCTCACGGTCCAGGCGGTAGCGCACCGGCTGCCACACCTCCTCGCTGGTGGTCTTGGCGCGCCGCACAGCGACCTCCATGCCCAGCGGGTGCCAGCGGACATCCCCCAGGCACAGCCCGGCCAGTTCCGAGCGGCGCAGCATCAGATCCCAGGCCACCAGCAGCAGACAGGCATCCCGGGCGCGCAGGCGCTGTGCCGACTGCCCGCCGGGCCGCTCCTGGGCGCGGGCGGCGCATACCAGGGTGCGCAGCTCCTCTACCCCGGCGGCCGCGGCCTGGCGGGGTCGCGCCGGGCGGGTGGCGCGGTGTCCGGCGATGGCCTTGCGGGCGGCACGCTGGTTGGGGGCCGGGTCGCCGTGTTCCTGAGCCATGGTGGCCACCGCGGACAGGCGCCGCTCGACGCTGGAAGCCGCCAGGGGCCGACGACGCTGCTCGGGCAGGGACGCCGAGCCGCGCTCCAGCAGCTCGGTGACGTACCAGGCCAGGACGTCGTCGCGCACCGGCAACGGCTCGATGCCCAACGAGGCGCAAAACGCCGCCCAGTCGGCGCGGTCTGTGGCGTAGGCCCGACGCGTGTTCTCCGGGACCGCGTCGGCGATCTTGGCGGCCGCCGCCTCATGCAGCCCCTGGATGCGGTCCCGTACCTGCACAGAGGGGTGGTCCTGAATCAGGGCCGGGAGGTCGGGTTCGTTCTCCTGCTGTGTGTGAGACACCGTATCTCCTGCTTCGACCTCACGTGCTGGGCCAGGTATGGCCCATGATCTCCTACACGAAGGCCATTCCACACCGACCGGGACCTACAGCTAGGGAAGACCACGGACCGAACTGCCGGCTGGGCTGGATCAAGTGCTCTAGGACTTGTCGGACTCCTTATCCTCACTCGCTGGTCGGTACCTCTCACGAGTTCCCAGTGGCCGGGTCTTAGAGGTGCGACAGCCAAGCTCCGGGTGCTCAAGCCGTAGCTCCGACGGTCACCATGTGTGAGGGTTTCGCTAGATTGCGATGCATGCGCAGCCCTCTCCTTCGATCCGCCGCCGCGGCCGCCACCATCCTGACCGCAAGTGCGTGCACGGTGGCGCCCAGCCCTCGCGAACCCGCCCCGGACACCACCGTGGTGCACCTGCAAGAGGCCGGGTACGAGCCGACCGCCTCCGACATCAGCCCGCGCGAGCACCTGCTGTGCACCCCCGGCGGTGAGCGGGCTCCTGACTGTGCGGACCAGGGCCAGGTGCGCTGGTCACTGCCCCTGGAGGGCGAGTATCGCCTGACCGGCAACCTCGCCCTCCACCACCTGGACACCGGCGCGCTCCTACGCGACGCCTACTCCTACTCCGCCTTCAAGGCCGTGGACGCCGGCGAGGGCGGCGTGTTCTACGCCGAGAACTCCCTACTGCGCATGGTGGACGCCGACACCGGTGAATTGCTGTGGACCACGGACCTGCGCGAGAACCCCGGCCTCGACTTCCTGCACTCGGGTCTGTGGTCGCTGCACGCCGACGATGACCGGATCGTGCTGCGCTTCGAGGACGGGTTCGTGCAGGTGGACGCTGAGGACGGCAGCGTATCCAGCGTCGCGCCCCGAGCGGAGTGCTCCGCTGACCTGATGGCCATCCACGGCAACGAGGTCGTCCTGGAGCGCTGTGGTGGGGATGAGGGTTCCTACCTGGCCCTGGACCTGTCCACGGGCCGGGTCCTGCGCGAGTTCCGCGAGGCCGACCCGGAGGAGGTGGCCGGCGACCTGCTGCGCACTGGCTCCTCCTGGGTACGGGTCAGCGACGTCGAGGGTGGTCCGGCCACCGCGGTGGAGACCGACGACTACCTGGGGCCCGCTGGCCTGGGGACGATCGGCCTGAACCGCATCGGCGACATCGCGGTGGCGCTGGCGTGCGCCCCCGACGGTCTGGGGCCCCTGCGCTCGGAGCCCCACGCGCCCGGGGTGGCCTGCCTGGAGCCGCGCCTGTATGCGGTGACCACCGGCTAGCTCTCATGATGCGCAGTGGGCGGTGGCGCACCGCACCAGCTCGATGGCGTGCTCCTCTTCCACGTTCTCGTCGGCGACCCGGTGCCACGCCAGGTGCGGGCGGTCGGCGCCGTCCAGCTCCAGGTCGATCCACCCCGGCGTGTGGTCGTAGACGCCCACCACGGTGCGGTCATAGGTTTGGCATCGCTCATCGGCGCAGGCCAGGTAGAGCACCTCGTGGGTGGATACGTCGAAAGCCGCGATCTGGGGCAGGCCGGCCGCGTCCAGGGCCAGGGCGGGCGGGGTGCGCTGCCAGTCCGGTCCCAGCACTTGCACGGTGTCGCGGTCCTGGCACATCTGGTCGGCGCAGTCGATGAGCTGCACGGAGCCGTCCCGGGTGTCGCGGTAGACGATCACCGGCGTGTGGTCGGGCCTCACCTGCATGGTCGCACCGGTGTAGCGGCTGTTGTCCCACCGCTGCATCCGCAGCACACCGGTCGGTGGGAGAAGCTCGGTGGTGGTGAAATCGGTGCACGGCACGTCGTGGCAGGCATACAGCGTCAACGCGCCGCTGCCCGGGTGGTGCACGCTCACCCGCGGCACGCCTTGGTCGGTGGCGGTGACGCTGATCAGGGACGGGTAGTCATGGCGAGGGTGGACGGTGGAAGCAAACGTCGCATTGGGTTCGCGGACTAGCAGGGTGGAGGCGGGATCTGAGCACCGGTCGGTGCCGCAGCTGAACAAGGTCAGCAGGGTCTCGCCCAACCCCACGGAAGGGGCGGCGGTCACGACCATGTGGCGGCCACCGCCGGCCCCTCCCCAGACCGCCATCCTGCTAGGCAGGTCCAGGGTGGTGGCCTGGTTGGCGGGGTCGTCCTCTCGGGCGTCCCACTGTCCGCCGGGCTCCACCTGCGGCTCCAGTTCCCACGTCCCAGCGCGGCACTGGCCGGGGCGCACGCACTGATCGTGCACCACGATGCTTCCCTGCGCCAGGGTCGAATCCAGGGAGGCGCGGACGGTGCGCACCGCGCCTCCCGCCATGTCGGTGGCTCCCAACACCGGGCCCGCGCCGTCCAGGGGCTCGTCCAGATCCAGGCAGGCCACCTCCTCACACAGCTGTTCCTTTGTGCCCAGCACTACCGAGGCCCCGTCCTCGGGCAGGATCAGCGGCTGAGGGTTGGCTTCGCGCCGGTCCCACGGCTCCACGGAGGAGGTTTCATAGCGCAGCGTCGGCCACGGGCCGTCGGTGAGCAGGTCCTGGTAGAGCTGGAGCGGCACAGTGATCCCGACGGTGATCGCCACGGTCGACCCCACGGCCAGGTAGGGGCGCGCGAGCCGCTCCTGCGGAATCGGACCCTGGCCGGTGGCGGCGAGGGTGAGCGCCACCGCCATCGCAGTGAGCCCCGCCAGCGCGGCGATCACTGCCAGCACCAGAGTGTTCTCGATCATGGTCATCCACGCCAGGTAGGCGAAGACAGCCGCGCACCCGACCACGATGGACACCGGCCCCCACTGGCCGCGACCGGTGAGCAGGCCCCGTCCGCGCAGCCTTTTCAGGACATCCCCGGGGCGCTCGTGCACGTGGACCCCGGCCAGGGGCAGCCAGAGCGGGGTCAGGGACGCGAACAAAACGGCGCCGAGCCCGAAACGCAGCGCCGGGTGGGCCTGTTCATAGACCTGGAGCAGGGCCGTGTCCGCCGCAAACACCACGCCCGCGACCACGGCGCCGGCGGCCAGGGTCCACGGCGAGCGCATCACGGAGCGAACCAGGGCCCTTGTCGGTTGGACGGATCGTCCGCGCAGCGCTTGGTCGATCAGGTGCACGGCGATGCCCCACGACACCGCGACCACGAGAGCGAGCACGGACCCGGCGGCCCAGGGGGCCCAGGAGGGCACCAGGTCCAGCAGCGGTGCGTACAGCCAGGGCTGACCGTTGACGACCAGGCCGTGGTCCGATACGAACCAGGGCACCAGCACGGCCGCCGCAAGCGCCACGGGCAGCATCGGGAGGAAGAAGGCGCTCGCCACCAGGGGGTAGAGGTTCCAGTGGAGCCGTTCGTTGAACGGGGCCGACGGTTCGAATCTAGGCCTGGGTGCGGCCTCGGTTTGCATGGGGTGCCTATCTGGTCGCTACGCGGTGTATGTCCGCGACGACGATAGCGGGACACCGTTCCGGGTCGGCCAGGGAGCCCGGGGCTGCGTAGGAGCGTGGGATACGCCTGGGCGCGAGCCACATCAGCCCCGCCCGGTGGGGGTGGCGCGGTTGGTGGGCGTCCTTGCGCACGGCCGCCGCCAGGTCGTCCACCATCGACACGGTGGCGTGGTGCAAAGGTAAAGGCATGACAAAGCCCAACGACTCTCGGTCGTCGTCTCTTTGGAAGTCCCTGCTGATGCGCCTGTGGATGCGCTGTGCCCTTGCGTTCGGCTACCTGATCATCACCGTGCTGGTGCTCCTCCCGCCGCACGGTCTGTACCGGCCCGGCGGCGAGATCGTCTGCGCCCCCTTGCTGGGCGGCGAGGCTCCCTCCTTGCGCCTGAGTTACCACGGCGATCAGTGGACCGATGTGTGGGAGCCCCTGGAGGGGTGGGAGGACTACGACCACGACGTGGAACAGCTGCAGATCACCGCCATCTGCGACCAGCGCCGCTCGGTACGCCTGACCTGGCTGGTGCTGATCGCGATCCCCACCAGCGCGCTCACAGGAGCCTGGGTGAGTGCGCGGTTCTCCGCGCGGCACACCGGATAGGCCGACCACGGGCCGGCGACCGGGTTCAGCCGCGGCCATCGCGGGCGTAGGCCAGAGCAGGACGGGACGGAGCGGGTCAGGGTGGGGGCCGGGGCCCAGTCTGCCCCGGCTCGCGCCGCCGCGGGGTTGCGGGGCCGGAAGCGGAGACCGGAAAAACCGTGGGAGATCCAGCTACAAGGCCACTGTCGGTATCGACATCCTGGCCGTGGACGGTCCTTGCCCCCCGCGCAGCCCTACCTGAATGGCATTGGATCTAGCCCTCCAGTCGGGCACTGAGCGCGTCGGCGAACCTGCCGATGCTCTCCTTCAGCGCTTCGTGTTTCGTCACGGCCTCATCGGGCTCGCGCCAGACGAAAGGGTGAGGCGGCTCGCGCAGCGTCTCGGCGCCCTTCATCAGCGCCAGGTGGAGGCTGACGGCGGCCCGGCAGACCTCGTCGGCAGCCGGGTACAGCGGGGCGCATACGGCACGCAGGTTGTCGGCGGCCGGGCGCAGCTCTGCGGGGGCCAGTTCAGCAGGCGAATCTTCGAAAGCGCGGAGACCGGCGAGCTGCGCACGGCTGATGTGGCCGACCAGCTGCTCAGCGTCTTGCCGCTTGGCGTCGGTATCGACCAGCTTTCCGGTCAACGAAATGGCGCCGATCAGACCGAGGGTAGTGACGGGCGCTGCGGTCTGCGACCGGTAGCGGCAAGCAGCTTCGTGGAACGCCCGACCGACCTCCTCGATCCTGTCCGCCTGCGCACGGGACGCGAGGTGGTAGTGGGTTGAATTGTCCTGCTTTGCGATGACATTGCCGCCAGCCTTGACCCTGTCCAGCTCGATGTGGTCGCCGGTCGTGACTTCGTCCCCTCCCTGGAGGGTCACGACCGCTCCCCGGACGGGTTCTCCTGCTTGCCGATGATGTCGCCACCGGCGCGGATTCGGCGCTGGCTGATGCGGTCGCGACTTCGGCGCCAGCCCGACTTGCCGGTGACCGAGCCGGTGGTATGTACTCCGTGCTGCTCGACCACATCGCCGGCACCGCTCTGATCAGTGGCGACACGGCGGGCAAAGGCGGCGTGCATGATCCACCCGGCCGCAACTGCTGCGCAGCTGAGCACGCCAGCCACCGAGTTCCACACACTCAGCTCGCGGGTAAGCCCGATCCAGGCCAGCACGGCCACGATCCCGGCCCCGCCCATGATGTAAAGGCTGCGCTCCAAAAGGGTCATGAACCGATTTTGCACGACGCGCAGGGGACCGTGGGAAGGCGAGCGCCGCTCAGCCCTCCTGATCAGCAAGCGAATCCGGTGCGATGCCGGACCGGCCCGAAGCGACCCCCCGTGGTCATCGGGCTGCCTCGCCGGAGATTGAGGGGACATCGACCGTCACGGGCGCTCCAATCGCGCGAAGAGGCGGGGGAACACGGCTCACCCGGTGGCCGGTTCGCGGGCTCGGGACTGCCGCCTCCCTCCGCCCCCCTCGCGTCGTCTGTCCGGGCCCGTACTCCGCCAGGGAACCGGGGGCCGGGAACACCCGCTCCGCAGGCGTTCCATCAACTTCCGATAATGCACCTTATCGGAAGTTGAGCATACCCATTAGATTCCAATTGGAAGTGGAAAGATTCTGCTTCCACATGGAAGTATTGCTAGGGTCAGGGGATGGACCACGAACCCGCCCCGCTGGCCCCGGCCCTGTCCGGGGACCTGTGCGGCCTCTCCCAGTGCCGCCGCCCCCTGCCCGCCCGCATCGGCCGGGGCCCGCGCTACGAGTACTGCCAAGACCGCACCTGGGACTACGACGGCAAGGCCCTCACCTGCCGCGAGCTAGGTGACGCCGAGAAGAAGTGGACCACCGTGTTCGGCCGCGCCCCGGCCGACACCGTCCTGGCCGACCTGCGCGCGGCCGTGGCCACCGCCCGAGACCCCCTCGGGGACCTGACCGCGGTCCTGGAGCGGGTGAGCACCGAAGTGGGCGAACACGCCGACACTGCTCTGGCCGAGGCTGCGCAGGCCCGCGCGGCCGCCGCCGAGGCCGAGGGCCGCGCCCAGACGGCCGAGACCGCCACCGACGCCGCCCGCCTGGCCCAGCAGAAAGCCGAAACGGACCGGGACACGGCCCAGACCCAGGCCCGCGAAGCGGAAAGGGTCGCCGACCGGGCCCGGCGCGAGGCCACCTCCGACCGCGAGAGCGCCGCCGTGGCCCGCGGCGCGGCCGAGCGCCTGGAGCAGGAGACCGAGCGGCTGCGCGCTGAGGCGGCCGAACTCCAGGGACAGGCCAACGCCGCGGCGGCCCAAGCCGAGCGCGCCCAGGCCCAGCACCAGGCCGCGGCCGAGGAACGCGACCGGCTCCGCACCCAGCTGGACACCGAACGACGCGAGGGTGCCGCCGAGCGCACCCGGCTCACCGCCCAGACCGAGCGGCTGAGCACCGACTACGCCGTGCGCCTGGACGAACTCCAACAGGCCCACACCGACGCCCAAGACCGGGCGGCGCGCGCCCACGCAGAGCAGGTCGCCGACCTGCAACGCAAGGCGGGCCGAGGCGAGCTACTCGCTGAGCAGCACACGCAGTTGCAGGAGCAGTGCCAGCTGCTGCGCCTGGACCGAGGCGACGCACGGCGCGGGTTGCAGATGGCAGTGAGGGCACTGGACGCGGGCCAGCCTTCCCAGCAAGTGCGCGACATCCTTCAGCGCCACCTCGACCAAGCGGAGCCCGCAGCACAAGACACGGGATCCACCTCCACCGATGACGCCTTCGTGCCGCCGACCGGTGAGGAGCGCCGCTCGTGAGGCTGTGCCTCGAACTCATACAGCCCTGAAAGGCCAGGCGCTGGCGCTGCCCGAGAAGCGCTTTCGAACTCGACCCCGCCGACCGACGACGGAACGTTTCCGCGTGCGACCGCAGGAGCGGGCAGCGCAGAAATGCTGGTCCGAGGGCATGCGGGCCCAGGATGGTGCGGTCGACACCCGCGCGAGGCGGTCGGAGTTCGCTGGGCCTGGTCGACCAAGTGGTCGACTGGTCGGAACCGGGCCCAGATCGAGTACCGACACGTGCACCAGGCCTGGTCAGAGCCCGAATCCCACCTCACTGACATCGGACGGGCGGCGATGGACCGCCTGACGGGTGGTCGAAGACCCGACTCGTGGTCGAAGTCTGGTCGACCAAACCGGGACCGGAATCAACCACCCGATGATGAGACTCCGAAAGACCAACCGGAAAGCCAGCGCGGAAAGAATGACAAGAAGAGCGAAACGAATCCGAGAAGAAAACTAGTTGCCGAAACCCGTAACCGAAGTGCAAACCGATGATGTTGTAGCCTATACTCAGACATGAAAACGGGGCCATGGTGCGATCTTGCCGGACGCAACACCACAGCCCCGCTCGTCCGGCGCGGGCCGCCAGCTATACGTCTACAGCTGGGGCCCGTTGGCCGGGGGATCACCGAAGAACCTGGTCAACCAGAGTACGAAGCGCACTCCGGCGAGCAGTGTCCTGATCACCTCGAAGACGACGATCGCTCGCCGTCGCTCAGGTCGGTCACCCATAGGCCCTCCTCCGTGGAGCCGCCCGCGCCCCGTGTGGGCACGGGAATGGTCGCCTCCCGGGACAGCGACCCTTGCCGGGCCGTCGCGGAGGAAGAATTCAAAGGTACCGCATCCTTCCCTGCTTGGTGGAATACCAACGTGCGCCAGGGAAACATAAGGAAACTTCTGGAGCCATTCAGAGGCGGGCTGACCAGCGTATTTTCTCCGTCGTGCCGGGAAGAATGTTTCCTTCAACCGCTGCTGCTGGGTGCGGCGGTCGGGGCCTAGGCGAAGGTGGGGCGGGAGACGGTGTGGAGCAGGCGCAGGCACGCGAGGAGCTGCGCGAGCGCTTGGAGACCGCCCGCTTGCGAGCACGGCTGAACAAGGGTCAGCTGAGCGCCCGCGCCACTTTGGGTCGTACCACGGTCAGCAACGCCCTCGATAGCACCGGGCCGCTGCCCTCGCAGGAGACCATCACCGCTCTGGCCGGATTCGGCTCCGTCCCGGCCCCCGGCCTTTTCCTGCATCCACGCGAGGTGTTCCAGGGTGGCGCTGTCTCCGGCCTCGCAGGCCCACAGGGCCAACAGCGGATCGGCATCCAGGCCCAGGCCCCATTCGGGCCCTGGGCGGGCCGTCGAGCGCTTCCCGCGCTGGCGCTGAGCCGGGAGCCGCGCACACGCTCGCACCGGAGCCCGTGCGCGGCCTCGCCTCACCTTCACCCAATGCTCACGAATCGCCACACAGGACATCGGTGAGCGGTTAGATTCCCTACGGAGCCACACGAACAGCGTGGACCGCCTCCCTCTCTCCCCGAGCACGGAGTACCGATGAACGCCGTCCCTCCGGACGCCCACCGTCCGCGGACCCTCGACAGCACGGCCGCGCGGATCATCTCCCGATGCGCCCCCGAGGAGTCCGCCTACTATCCCGCGGTCAGAGACGAGTTCTTCGCCCGCGGCGCGGCGCCGCGCCGTCCGGGCGACGACCCCCTGGGGTTCGGCGCGGTCGCCGTCGGCGTGGTCGCCGGAATCGTCCTGACGGTCCTCAACGAGCTGGTCGTCGGGTCGCTGACCGATGTGCTGCGCCCCTGGTGGGACCGGGCGTGGCGCGCCGCGCTGCGCCGCCTGAGGCCGGGGGCCGCCACACGCCTCACCCCGGAGACCGAACTCCCCGTCCTCTCCGCGGCGAGCGTCCCCGATGTGGCCGCGGCCATCACCAAGCACGCCGTGCGCTCGGGGCTCTCGCCCGAGGAGGCGGCGCGGCTCACGCGCGAGCTGGTGGCCGAACTCGTCGAGGGCGGGCGGGACTCGGAGCCGGACGACGGGGAGGAGGATGCGGCCTGACACGCGCTTCGACCCGTTCGTCCTGCCGTCCGCCACGAGCCTGCGCTTCGCCCTGCTGATCATCGGCGCCGCGGTCGGAGCCATGTACATCACGTTCTGGCAGGTCGTCCTGTTCGAATTCGCCGGGTTCCCGCCGATCTTCGACCCCGACGTATGTTCGGCCCGTGCCCGTGCCCGCGCCGACGCGGGGGCCGTTCCGGACGGGGTGCTGTTGGACGACTACCTGGCCTGCTCGGCGGGGCAGGAGAAGCGTCTCGCGGCGATCATGCTCGGGGGCGCTCCCGCCTGGGCCGCGCTCACCGTGGCCGTGTACGCCGTCTACCCGCTGTTTCTGCGGCGCCGGCTGCGCCCGGTCCCTGTCCGTGACGACGATCCCCGGCTTCAGCGGGCCGAGAGCGACCTGCGGGCGGTGCTCGGTGACCGCGGGCGCGACCGCGTCCGGGTGCTGGTCACGCTCGGGACGGCGAACGGGGCCCGTGCCTTCGGCGCCTTCGGCCGCTACTCGATCGCCGTCGACAGCACTCTGCTCGCCGCGCGGGGCGACTCCGATCTGAACCGGCAGTGCTCGGCGGTGCTCCGGCACGAGGCCGCCCACCTGCGCAATCGCGACATTGACATCACGTACCTGACCATCGGGGCCTGGTGGAGCTTCCTCGCGCTGCTGGTCCCCACCATGACCGTCTACGCCGCCGTGCTCGCGGCGGTGCGGAGCGCGGGTGAGGCGTTCGACTTCATCGTGGTGATCCTGCTCCCGCTCGCCGTGGCGGTCGTCCCCCTCCTGTTGCTCCATCCGGCGCGCGCCCTGGTCCTGCGTACCCGCGAGCACTACGCCGACGTCCGTGCCGCCGACTCCCCGGACACAGCCTCGGCGCTCCAGACCGCGTTCGCCGCCATGGCCGCGGGGCGGCCACGGGAGAGCGTATGGCGGCGGTTGCGCTCCTACCACCCCCGGCCGCAGGACAGGGCCGGAGTGCTCCGCGACCCACGGCGCCTCAGCCGGGTCCGCCCTGCCGACCTGCTGGTCGCCGGTCTGGTCCTCGGCGTCGGACAGCCGCACCTGGGCACGGCCGGGAGGCTGGTGACCGAGGGCGAGGCGAGGCTCGGGATGCTCGCGGTGGCGGTCCTCCTGGGCGCCGTGGTCGGTGTTGTGGTCGCCGCGATCGTCTGGAACGCGGTCCGCGCATCGGCCGGTGATCCACCGCGCCTGGCGTGGTGCGCGGCGCTCCTCGCCGGGGGGATCACCGCGGGCGGATGGGTGCCGCATCCCTACGGTCCCTCAGGATGGTCCGCCACCAGTGCCGCGCCGGTGGCCACCGCCGCCGTCTCGGTCCTCGCGCTGTGGCTCACCTGCCTGCTCTTCCTGGCGTGGAGTGCGCTGTGCGCCCGCCGCTGGCTGTCCTGCCCCGTACCGCCGCGTCTGGCGGGCGTCCTGGGGCTGGGCTGCGCGGGGCCGGTGTTCGGGTGCCTGTTCGCGCTGTGGGTGTCCTTCGAAGGGTTCCTGGGCACGTTCGTGGTTCCGGGGCCGACCACCGTGGCGATGAGCCTGTTCGGTGTGGGATCCGTGTGGCCCCTGCCACTGGCCGCGGGCCTCATGGCGGTGTGCGTCCTCGCCGTCCCCTCTCAGGAGACCCGGCTCGCGGCGGTGTGGGTGCTCAGGGCCTCCGGTGGCGTCACCGCCGTCTACGCGCTCCTGGTGGCCCTCGCCATCGCGGCGGCCGATGTCCGGTCCGTTTCGCTCTCGTTGGTCGTGGCACTGATGCTGCTGGTGGCCGCCGGTGCAGCCGCCGGTGCGGCTGCGGTGCTCGGCGTCCGCCGGGGCGGCCGGGGACGGACCGGGGCCGTCGCGTGCGCGGCGGGCGCGATGGCGTGTGTGGCGGGGTTCCTCGAATCCGCCGCCTTCGCGTCAGGAAAATGGGCGGCCTGTCTGCCGTGGGACGGGGTACGCCCGTGTTCGGCCGCCGCGTGGGACTATGCGCTGGCCATGTACAGCTCGGGCGGTGGCATGGCCACACTCGCCGTGTCCGCGCTGCTGCTCGTCTGCGTACCGGTCGCCGTGGTGGGATCAGCGGTGCGCGCACGCGTCGACCGGCGTCGTGGAAGGGAGACCGGGGCATGGCCCGGGCGGCCGCGATCCGGCCGCCAGCCGGTCGCGGTGGCGGCGGTCGTGGTGGCGGCGGCCTTCGTCGCGGCCTTCCACGCCGCGTCGGTGGTCGCCCCGCTCGACGCCTTCGGATCGGAGGAACGCCGGGAACTGCGGGCGGCGGTGGTGCCCGGCGGCACGGACGGCGACGAAGCGTGCCGGGCGGTGCTCGACGTGTTCGACGCGGAAGCGCGCGGCGACATGTCCGGCGAGAGCCGGTCGTCCACGCTGGTCACGCTCGCCTCCAGCGACGACCCCACCCTCGCCGCCTTCGGGCGGGCCATGCTCGAAAGCACCGACCACTCCCCCACGAGGTTCTTCCACTTGGTGGACAACTACTGCACGACACCGGGATCCCCGATGCAGGACGCGGGCGGGCCCAGGGCCTGAACGGCGGGACGCCGGAAGCCGTGAAGGGAAGGCGTCGTGTGCAATGCCCGCTCCCTGGCTACGGGGACTGCGCGAGGTCGTCGCCCTCGCGGCCTTCGAGGCGGACGGCGGTCTGGCTGTGTTCGTGCGCTCCTGGTCCGCTGCGTTGCGGTTGTCCCCGCCTCAGTCCAGGGACCATCCCGGCAGCGCCTCCGTGCGCCCGCCCCACTCCGGGTCGATCGCCCCGGCCGGGCCCGCGCCCAGCACTCCGCCCACGATCGCGGCCACGGTGTCCATGTCTCCGCCTGGAGTGACCGCAGCCCACAGCGCCGACTCCAGTGTTCCCTGCAGGTGCTTGGCCGCCACCCACAGGGCGAACGGCACCGTGTCCAGGGCCCGCACCCGTGACCCGTTCCCCAGCTGGTGGGCGGCCCCGACCGGTTCGGGAACGATCAGTAGGGCCCGCGCGGCGCGCACCCCCTTGCGCAGCGCCCCCTCGGGCAGGTGGTCGACCACCCGACCCAGGAATGTCCCCGGTGTGCCAACCTCGCCCCGTGCCACCAGGGCGGCGGCCACCGCTACCGCGACCGCCCCGTCCACCGCTTCGGGGTGGGTGTGGGTGATGCGCGCGCTCACCGCCGCCCGCTCGGCGGCCGCCACCGTGTCGTCGGCGAAGAACGCGCCCAGCGGCGCCACCCGCATCGCGGCCCCGTTGCCCCAGGAGCCGGAACCGTCGAACAACCCCGAGGCCAGGTCCCGGTGATCGGCACCCTCACGCACCAGGCGAAGCATGCGGCCCGTCGCCGGACCGTAGCCGCGATCGAAGTCGTGGTGGTCGGCGAAGGAGGCGGCGAGCCGGTCGGCGTCCACCTCCCCGTGGCGGACGACCTCCCGGTACACCGACGCGGCCATTTCGGTGTCGTCGGTCCACTCCCACACTCCCGGGGGCAGTTCCCGGTCACGGTGCCGGGATCGGTTGTCGGGGACGAAGAACTGGGAGCCGAAGGCGTCGCCGACGGCCAGGGCGGACAGGCTGGCGAGGGCGCGCCGGGCGTTCTCGGACGGGATGGAGGGAACGAAAGAGGTAGGAGAGGGAGAGATACTCATTGCCCGTCATCCTTTCCCGGGGGCACCGCTGGCGTCTATACGAGGGCGGCCAGGCCCTTCCCGGGCGGCATGATGTCACCCCGACGGACACCGCCGAGGTAAGAGACCGGAACAACCGTGGGAGGGCGCGGGCCGCCCAGCCCTGGTGATCGGCGATCCGGCCTGCTGACCGACTACCAGGTCTGGGTCCCCGACTTCGCCGGATTGCCTGGCCTTGAGGACTGATTCGAGCCCGGAGAGCGCTCCTCACGGTGTGTGCGTTTTCGCGAGCCATGCTGTGCTTGGCTGCCTTCCTGTACACCAACGGTCCGTCCGCTGTGAGGCGACGGAGGCCGGGTCCCTAAACTGCCTGGGCTGACAGTGGGCCGGGCATGGACGGGACGTGGGATCGATGGGTAGACGGCTCAGGGACGTGCTCGGCTGGAGCGGGGTCGCGGTACTCGTGGGCGCCCTGGCCCTCACCGCGCCTCGTGTCTTCGGTTTCTCTGAGTACGCGGCATCTGGGCAGAACCTGTCGTTCCTGGTGGGGGCGACACTGCTCATGGCGGTTGCGGTGCTCAGTTTCGTGTCCCTGACCGCCACGCGTGACCCCGCCGATGTCTCGGCGCACGCGTCCCTGGTGGGAGTGCTGGGGCGCGCGGCGATCGCCCTGGCGGGGCTGGTGCTGGTGTGGGCGACCTTCCCCACCCGGCACCTGGTCCTGGCGGTCGACAACGAGCGCTACCGGATGTTCCCCGAGGCGGTGACCGGGCTGTGGGTCGGGGTCGGCCTCGTTGCTCTGGGCATGGCGCTGGTGCTGTGCCTGGCCGCCGTCCTGTCGCTGCATCGGTGGAAGCGGGTGCTGGCCGGCCTGGCGGCGGGTGCTCTGGCCGTGGTCCTGGTCTGGACGCTGGTTCCGATGGCTGTGACCCGGTTCCTCTTGGTCGAGCACGCTGTGGTCGAGGCGGCGGGTGAGTCCGCACCGGTTCCGGCCACGGTCAGCCGGGTGGGGTGGACCTGGCAGCCCGAGCATTCCGTGGTGGGCGTGGAGCGGGGGCCGCGCGGCCCCCTGGTGCGCTACGCCGACGGTTTCGTGGCCCTGGACGGGGCCACCGGGAAGGAGTTGTGGACCTACCGGCTTCCCTATGGCCGCCACGTGGGGACCGGGGTGTTCGCGGGACAGGACCGCTACGCCTACCTGTCGCACGTGGCAGCGGCTCAGCCCGAGCCCGAGACGCGCACGATGGTCGTGCTGGACACCGCGACCGGCGAGATCGTGCACGACGCACCCATGCCCCCAGTGGTGCCGGAAGGGAAGGAGGATCCCGCGGCCGTCCTCTACCTCACCCCCAACGTGCGGGTCGTGCGTGTGCGCGAGGAGGAGGGGGAGCGCGTGGCCGGCCACGCCACGGACTCCACCGAACGCCTGTGGGAGTTCGCGCTGGACACGCCTGAGGGGTACCTGTGCCTGTGGGGGAACGAAGGCGGAGTCCGCGGCTACGGCGACCGGGTGCTGGTGGCCCGTCTGTGCCTGGAGGACCCGGAGGTGGAGTACAACCTGAGCGCCGCTCTCGTGGACATGGACGTGCCCGAGGGTGCGGTGGAGAGCGTGATCGCGCTGGACGCCACCACCGGAGAGCAGGTGTGGCGCCACGACTGGACTCCTGAGGACCTGCGCCTGCACTACCCGCCCGGGGTGCGTACTTCCGGAGGGGCCAGCGTCGGTGCGCCGGTGGCCGTGACCCGGGGCGGCACGTTCGCCCTGTCCGACGGTGAACCCGTCCAGCCCCTGCCTCCGACACCCGAGAGGGCTGATGACCGCACCCTGGCGCTCAGCACCGAGGGGGCGGTGGTGCTGCGCGACCAAGGGGACGAGGAGCCTGCTCTGCTTCTGCGCACCGACGCCTCCGGCGAGGTCGTCCAGCGCACGAGAATCGAGCGGAACCTGCAACTGTGGTGGGGTATGGGGGAAGCCGCCGTTCTGGACGGGCAGGTGGCCATGCCCTACATCGCCTACGACGGCGACCATAGGTTGCGCGAGTTCGCGGTCCTGCCCCTGGACGGCGCAGAGGCGGAGGGGGCGTGGACGCGGATCGGTCTCGGCGAGGGGCCGGTCCCGGAGTCCGCAGAGGCCCGGCTCGGAGATGACGGGCACAGCGCCCTCCCTGTCCCCGGCGCGGTGGTGTCCTATCTGGGAGGAACAGACGGGCCCTGGCTCGACCCTCTGCACGGCCTGGTGCCCTAGCACTCCTCCTGGCAGTGGCGCACGGCCGAGCCCTCGCTGTCCAGGACACGGCGCTCGCCCAGCGGCTCCTCCAGCTTGACGACGCGCTCCACGAGGGTGTCGGGCTCGTGGCCGCACCACTGTGGCCGCTTCTCGGTTCGCACCAGCAGCTCGATGGTGTCCGTGTTCTCGGTGGCGCGCACGGAAGGGGCCATGGTGCAGTGGCCGGTGTCGACGTAGACCAGTAGGCCGTACTCGGTGGTGGTGTAGCCGTGGATGCGGCCCTGGATGGTCAACGTGGTGGTGAGCGTGAACTCCTCCGGTGAGAACGCCGGTGAGGGTTCGGCCTCCTCGACCGCGGAGGCCTCGACCCGCTCCTCGGCGTCCGGGGAGGGGGCGGGTTGCCACGTCTGCGCCCACATCACGAGACAGATCACGATCATCACCGCGGCGCCGACGCGTTGCATGGCGAACCAGGCATCGGAAGGGTAGTTGGCCTCGGGGTCGCGGTACTGCCAGGACATCAGGTGCCAGGCCACGTGGGGGTAGATCAGCACCACGACGGCTCCGATGACCATCACGAACAACAACACGTGCAGGGCGAGCACACGTGATCCTTTCCTGGCAGGTGCGGGGGTCTGGGGGTGAGAGGGGCGTTGACGAGGGGGTGGAGGCGGGGCACAGGCAAGGGTGCCGCTGCACTGCGCGAATATCAGTGCGTTGCCACGGGCTGCCGCTCACGTATCCAGGGCCGGTATCCGGCGCGGTGGCACACCAGCGTCATCAGCAGCTGGCCGGCGCGCTCCTCCTGCCACTCGGCCGGGTCGGCCGCCCACGCCGGTGCGGGGGTCTGCTCCAAAGCCAGGTGGATCGGGGTGTGGGGGCGCACGTGCTCGACCTGGGCGGTGCCGTGGCCGGTGACACCGGTAGTGGAGGTGACGAATCGGTAGGGGCCCCACACCTGGGCGTCCAACTCCGGCTGGGTCGGGCCTCCGGCGATGACCGGGGACCGGTCGGGGAGCGGGTCGGCGATGGTGACTTCCACCCGGTCCAGGCTCTCCAGACCTGGCGGGCCGGTCAAGGTCAGGGTGAGCACCGCGCGACGCTGGCCCTGGGCCTGGCAGGCCAGGTCGATGGCGGGGGTCAGTTCGTCGCGGCGACGCTGGGCGTCGTTGGTGGCGAGGGTGGCGGCGCTGTCAGCCGAGCGGTGGGCTGCGCGCGCCGCGGCCCAGGCAGCACTGGCGCTGATGCCGGCGACGGCCATGGCTGCCAGGGGGATGAGCACAGTGGTGAGGGTGTCCACACCTCCACCCTAGGCGGCGGTGCGCAGGAGGCACGTCACGGGGATGTTCACATCACGCTGAGCGGTGCACGCCGTACGCGCCGACCGTGGACCTGTCCCGGTGGTGGGTGGTCACGAGTTGATGAACCCACCTCAGAGTCGTGGGGTTCGGGGCAGGATAGGCACGATGGCCAACCTGAGGAGAACCATGACCGTGCGCAGGCTGGATGAGGGGATCGACGAGGAGGCAGCACACATCCTCGGGCAAGGGCCAGTGCACCCTCGGCTACGCGACTCCGTGTTGTGCTTCACCGCAGAGCTGGCTCAGCAGCGGCTCCTGACGGCCTACACCGCGCTCCTGGGCCGAGCCAACCAGGGCGGGGCCTCGGCGGCGGCGTGTGGGCGCCTCGCTGACGGGATCGTCCGCCGGATTTCTCGTTTCGCAGACAGCGCCACGACCCGGCGGGACTGCCTGACGTGGTTGATCAGCGCGCCGCAGGACCAGCTGCGCCGGGCTGAGCAGGAGGTCGCTCTGCTGGCGCGGGCGCTGCGAAACATCGTGCAGGACCAGGCCAAGACGGCCTAGCGTCCTCTGGACCTGGCCGGTACAGACCAGCACACCGAGAGGACACCGAGCCCGTGATCCGCACCTGGGGCACCCCGCCCGAGCCCACCGCCGAGGACCACCCCGAGATGGTCGCCCGACAGGACACGCGCACCGGTGTGCAGCGCTGCCGGACCGGATGCGTGGCCATCGAGGACACCCGCGGCATCAGCTCCGACACCGACTCCCATTCCTTCCTCTGCCACGGGTGCGGCGGTGCGGTGTGCATCGGCTGCCGCACCACCCCCGTGGTCAGCGGGCCGCTGTTTTGCACCCCCTACGGCAACGCCCAAGCGGGCAACTACGCGAGTATGGGCGCCGAGGACGTGGAGGTGCCCGCCTACGCGCCGATCACCGCCGGGCAGATGCGGGCCCTGCTCGCCGGGGTGGGCGACGACGTGCCGCTGCGGGCCCTGTTCGATCCGCACCTGAAGACCGGCATGCAGAACTGGGACGTCGTGGCCGCCCGCCACATCCTCCAGGGCAAGGCGCCCGAAGGCCCGCAGGTGCGCTTCGCCCTCTACCTGAGCAAGGCCGGTGCCTGATGCACCCTGCGTTGACGCCTCTCGTCGCGGACGTCCATGAGGTCTTGACCTGTGCTGGGCTCCTCGCTAGTGAGGAACTCCCACCCCCGGCGCGGCACCGGGCGGGATACGCGCTCATCCCTGTAGGCGACTTCAAGCTCGCCATCCGCTGGTCGATGCTCGAACGCGACTACGGCACTCTCGCCTGTGACAGGCGCCGCGAGGTGATGGTCAACGCCATGGCCACGCTCCTGGGCGATGCGGGGTACGCCGTCGAACACACAGGCTCTGTCTTGGAGGGCCCTCACCTGCGGGTGGACCTATTCACCAGCCCTGAACGCGTGCAGCACGCTGTGCGCGCTACACGGTGGGAGGGCGACACGGACGTCCCCTGGCCCGATTCGGGAGCCGCGCAGGGGTGTGGATCACAACGCCAGCCCGCGTGAGGGGGTCTCTGCCCGCCAGTCTTGGCTCCCTCACCTCATGTGAGAGGCGCACCTCGGTGGCGTCGACGATGGGCAGGGCCCCGGGCGCGCGCAAGGAGCACCCCTCCGGCGAACACCGCGGCGGCCGAGCCCTGTTCGGCGGCGCCGAACAGGGCGATATCGCGCACCACCGGCCCGGGGCTCGCCTACGTGGAGGACCACCTGTACGGGCTGGCGCCTTAGCCCCCTGCTGGCGGCTCCGAATACGCATACTCATGCGGGTGCGAGGGGCGCAGCCCAGACTGAGGGCATGACGAACTCCGAGCAAATCCCCGGCAGCTTCCTCTACCGCCGGCCCTGGCTCGCGGTCCTGCTGTGGATCGTCGGGGTGATCGCGGTGGAGGGCGCGGGCCTGACCCGCGGCCCGCACCCCCGTGCTGGGGCTCGGGCCGCGGCGTGTTCAGCTGGTCGGCTGCTCGCGATCGGGCCGGGCCTCGCCCGGATGCGCCTGGCGCATCTGCTCCAGCAGCGCGCGGCTGCGCTCGTCCATGCGCGCGGCGGCCAGCAACCCGCCCTCGGCCTCCGCTGGCGGCACCGGGTCACGTCGCTGCTGGGTGGCCCGCTGGCCTCGGCCGCGCCCTGCACGCGGCTTCCTGCTGGCCTGGCGCGACCGCGCCGCGGCGGGCGGCGGGCCGGGTGCAGGAATGGGCCGGTCGAACAACCCCTGGGGGGAGCGCAGTAGCTGCGCCTCGATCTGCTCCCGCAGACCCTGGGGGATGTCGGTCCGCTCCTCTAGGACCTGCACCAGCTGGGCGCGCGTGTGGGTGTAGGTGTCGACCATCCTGCGTTCCTGGGCCCAGCGCAGGGTCTCCAGTGACTCCCGCAGTAGAGCGTGCTGGCGTACTTCGCGCCGGGAGGGCCCAGGCTGGCGGCCGCTCCCGGTCTGCCCGCGCTGGCGTGAGCGCCGCTCTGGCTTCTTCGAGGCGGGCGCGGAACGGCGGAACCGGTCCTTGGGGCAGACGCGCAGCTGCTGCTTGATCCGATCCACCAGGTCCCTGGGGGTGTCGGGGCGGTTGAGCAACTCCACCAACGCGGCGCGGTTGTCCTCATAGGCCCGGCTCCGACCGTTGGCTTCAGCCCACACCAGCTTGCCGATGTGGCGGTCAACGTCATCGCGAAGGGGGTCCTGGGGCCGACTGGTGCGCCGGTAGGGCGCCACGATGGGCACGTGGCGCGGTGCCGCGATGGTCCTCGAGCGCGGGGGCAGGGCCTGGGCGGCCTCGCGCAGCAGAGCGTGGGCGTCGGTGACCAGATCCCGGGGCAGACTGTGCACGCCCTGCTGGTTGAGCCGCCTGCGGAGCACCTCGGCCAGGGCGCGCACGTTCGCCGCATCGCCCTGAGCCAGCACCTGGCGCAGGGACGCCATCGCCTGCTCCAAGGGATCGGGCGTCTGGGCGGCCTCGGTCACTGTGGTTTCCCGCGGGGCAGACGTGAGGGGGCTCCGGGCCACAGGCCGGGAGCGTGTCAGGCTGTCGCCGCGCAGGGCGCACTCGGCCAGCGGCACCCACTCGACCTCACCGGAGCCGTCACGGAATCCGACCTGGAGGGCGCGCTCGTGGTGAGCGTCGTCGGCAAGGCGAAACGGCCGGTAGGAAACCCCGTTGGCGACCAGGGATCGGGTGACGGCGTCGTTGGCGCGCACCAACCACATGTACTCGCGCGCCTGGGGGGACTTGGCCGCGGCCAACAACTCATGGTCCAGGTCGTGGGTGAATACCAGGCGCAACGGCTTGCCGCCGGTGGGCACGATCAGCTCGGTGCAGGCGCGCCCGGGGGTCAGACCCACAAACGTGGGCGGGGCCTCGGCGGCCACGCCCACGTCCTCATGGTCGCGCATCCAGGTGCGCAGGTGGCGGTGGGCGTACAGGTGGTCGGCGCTGTGCCCGCCGAGCGTGGCCTCTGCGCCCTTGGCCAGCCGAGCACAGAGGTTACTTCCAGCTCGGTGGGCGAAGTGGGGCACGGTGTCGCGCTCGCGGACGATCTTCAGGGACAGCTGGCCCCCGCACCCGCCGAGCAGGACACCGCACCAGTGTGACTTCTGGAGCGCGCGTGCCTGGTCGCGAAACTTCTCGGCCTCGTCGGGGTCGATGGGCATGTAGGCGGGTTCGGCGGATTCGGCGTGGCCGGTCACGGCCGTCTGGACTAGGCGGCGATCCTCGGTGGGCATATGCGCACTGATAACACGCGGCGCCCGACCGCGTGGGCAGTTCGCGACAACTGGCCGGACATGGCCACCCACAGCTCATCCTCGCGCGGAGGCCGACCACCTGCTGACGGCGGCCGCCGGACCCAGTTCAGGGCTGGGGCTGGTCCGACATCGCCGTGGCCGTCGACCACCACGGCAGCCTCATCCCCGAGGGGCCCCTGCCCGCGACCGTGCTGCGCCGCCTGGTTGGAGCCGGACTCACCGAGGACGCCGCTACGGCGCTGGGCTGTGAAGCCCTACCGTTGGCCACCGCGATGGCCACGAAGCCGTCGACAGAATCCGTGCAGGCTTGAGTAGGAAGGCCGATTTAGGCTCGATGGCGGCCATCTGCTCAGCGGCCCGCCATGCCAGGAAGTCGCCAAGGCCGAGGCCATAGCGGTGATAACGCCGACGGCAGCGATCAGGTCGGTGGGGTTCACGCCGCCACCGTAGCCTGCGATGCTTCAGTGCTCGGCTGACGGCCATGACACTGAGGTGGTCGAGCACCTGGCGGAGAAGGAACAGTGGCTGGCCTCCCAGCGCGAAGCGGTGGAATGCCTGCTCGTGCCTGGTCTTGGTATCGAGGTCAGCGCTACCGAGGGCGGGCTGCAGCACCATGACGGGCGCCACAGCACCCACGCGATGTTCGCCGCAGGTGTTCGGCGCACTGTCGTGATCTGGGGTGGCTGACGGCAGGCGTCGCACCGGCACCTCGCGCGCGTCTACGGCCAGTTCCCGCCCTCGATGCGACTTTGACAAATTGTCAAAGCCAAGCAAGGTGGCCTCATGGCACCCGACCGCGAACCCACCGAGCGACTGTCCGATCTGCTCGCGCGCCTCTACCAGCTGCACGAACGCGCCGGAGACCCCTACCTGGAACTGTGGCCCGAGGACGCGATCGGCGTGCTCCAGTACACCCGCACCCACCACAACGCCCTGCCTCCTGCCCAGGCGAGCCCGGCCCGCCGTGAGCAAGTCGAACTCCGACTGAAACTGGTGCGGCTGCTCTACAGCCTGATCGACACCGAGCAGCTCGGCGCCTTGGACCAGGCCCGCCCGCCCGGTGGACGACGGGGCAGACACCTGCTGACTCTGGCCGGCGTCGCCAAGGTATTGGGGCTCGACACACCCGGGGCGGTCAACCACCGGCGCGACCGGCTCTACGCCGCACGGCACCAACGGCCGCGCACCCCGTGGCACGGACGCCAGCTGATGGCCGAGCGGGAGGCCCAGACACGCCGACGCGTGGTCGAGGTGGAGCGGGCCCGGCGCCACCACCGGCAGGTGAGCGCAGCAGCTCACGGCCTGCTGGAGGTAGTACACGACCTCGTCCTGACTGAGGACGCGCAGGACTGGCTGCACGGCCTGAGCCAGCTCCTGGAGGAGGATTCGTTGCAGCCCGACGGGATGTCCTCGATGGCCGCTCATCTGTCCCTGGCTCTGGCTGCGCTCGGCGAGGACGCTGCTCGGTCCCCGGCGGCCGCCGACGCGCTCGTATGTGCCCGTGAGGCTCTGTCCTACCGAGACTGGTAGCCACAGCGGCCGGAACCCGCCGACGACATCGGTCGGTGCCAGGACCGCATCCGTGATCTGGAGGCCATCGCCGAATACCTGTGAGTTGCGTTGTGCCCTGGTCTTGCCGCTCCGCAGGCTCGCATTGAACGGACCGCAGCACTATGACCTGTGCAGAAGCTGTCATCAGATGTCACGCGCCCGCCTCGACGGTGCCGAGGGGCGCGGTGTGACAGCGCTGATCACACGCCGCGGGGACTCGCCAGGAGTCGGGGGACTCTCCTGGCGGCCCCGCAGAACGTCAGCTCCCCCGCGACGGATCGCTGACAACGCCTTCGAGATATCACCCGGTCGAGATGACACTCTCAAAGCACCCAAGGCCCTTAAAACGGGCATAGCGGACGCTTCTGGGTACCCGAAAGCAGTAAAACACACCTGCGAGCTATCCGGTGTCATGATGCTGTGCGTGACAAGAAATAATGGTTATCCACAACCATCTCCTGAAGTACGTTTGCGCATTTCAGAACGGGTGTATCGAAGATATGAGTGGCGCATGATGCGTCTGATGTCCGCGATGTTCTTCTGTGACTCTGGGAGCTGGCATAGTTCTGGGAACGGCGCTTTCGGGACCGCGACTCCCGAAACGTCCTTCACCCGGTCGCCAGGCGGCGAAGCCACCGACGTGTCAGTGGTCAGCCCCTGCGTTTGACGTTCTCAATGAGGAGACACACTGGTGGACATTTCCCACCCGATGCCCGCGCCCCCTGACCAGGGGCGCCCGGCACTGAAGATCATCGTGGTCATCGTGATCGTCTGCTTTGCGGTCTACGCGGTCCACGCAGGCCATGACGTCGCCGTTGCCGTGGCCGCGGCATCAGCACTGGCCTACGCATCGGTCAGAGCCGCCCGCCGCCTCTACGTCCGCTAGAGCGGCCCGTGGGGGAGCACGCCGCACGCGGCCCCGAGCTCACCAAGACGATCCTCGATCAGACCCATCCCCTCTCGGAGTTCTCCTGCGAGGACCGCCTTCGGGCGGTCCTGTTCCACATGCGCGCCAGAGCCGGCGCCGACGAGAACACCTTCCGCCGCACCAGCACCGTCGACTTGGGCATCCCCGAGCCGGTGGTGAGCGCGGTCGTGCACGGCGACATCCACGCCCTGCGCGCCGCGACGAAGGACCACGGCAGGTGGCCCATACTGGCCTCCCTGTTCGCCTACGGCGGCGGCCTGGCCGCCGACTACGGCTCCCTGGCTGCGGCGCTGGCCGAGTACGAGGAGATCATGATGCCTGTGGCGGACCGGCGCCTGCTGCCTGTGAGCCGCACCATGCTGGAGCGGCGCGGGTACGCCCACAGCGCGGAGTCCTTCCTGGAAGATCCCACGGAAGCCGCGACCGACCCGCGCCAGGCTCGCACGCACCTGGAACTGATCGAGGCCCTGGAGTGCCTGCGCATCCGCGCCGGCAACCCCTCACTGCGCGAGATCGCCGACCGGTCCGCGCACATCCCCAAAGGAGTTGATCCGACCAAGCACGAGCACCGGTCCTACAACACGATCAACAAGGTCCTCAAAGCCGAGGCCGGGGGCCCGCCGCTGATCCCGGTGCTGGCGTTCGTGCGCGGCTGCGGGGTTACCGACCCCGAGCAGCTGGCGGCGTGGGAGGCGGTCTGTACGCGGATCGCCATCGCCAAACGCAAGGCGCCCGCATCGCGGAAGGCTGGCGACCAGCAGGGGTGGCGAGCCCCGTCCGGCCCCAACCCCTCGATGGCCTGACAGGAAGGTGGTCCCGCCGGCGTCAGCCTGGCGGGGCCACCTTGGCGTGATATCCGTGCGAGGCGTATCACTCCAGGCCACCGGCACGAAGAAGCGTTCGGCTCACCCTGATAGGCCCGCCCTGGACCATCCCGGTGACCTGACGGAGGAGCTCGCCACGTTTACTACTACCTGGCTGCGGCTACCAGCCTGAGGGCTGCCACCCGCAGTCGATGGCGCCATCGGCGAACACTGAAAAGTACGTGGCGGCTCACCGTAGCTGCACGAGTGGCGCACCACCTAGAACAAGGTGAGCCTCTGCGCTCGTCGCCGTACGGCGACGTTAGGATTCTGTTCCTTCAGCCTCTTCAGTGCGGGTGCGAGGGGCGGAACCCCCAGAGACGTGAGCAGCTGCCGTGTGGTGGCGTTGGTGGAGTAAAGCACCGTGCCGTCTCTGCCGCGGGTGGCGAGGACGCGGTAGATGTTGCGGACCATGGCGTGGAGGTTGTCCCCCCAGATCATGCGGTCCTCTCCCCGTTGAACTCGCCATCCTGATCCGGCCCAGGTGTAGTCGTGCCCCATGATGACGCCGCAGTAGTCCCATTCGAGGCCTTGGGCCGTGTAGATACAGCCGACCTGGTCCAACCCTCGGGGATCGGTCGCCCACGTGTCCGCGCCGGGGATGCCCTTCCGGGGGGCGTGGGAGTTCCAGGCACACTCCCAGTCATCGATCTTGATGTCTTCGACCAGGCCTCCGTCGGGGGATGCCCTCTTCGTCCAGGGCCAGCAGTATCCGGCCACCATCCGCGCTGTGCGGCCGCGTGCCACCTGGAGGCGCAGGTAGGCCTCCATCTCGGCGGGGTTGTCGGCGGCCAGGAGCTGGAACGGGCCCTGGTAGCCCCACGGCCCCGGTGCGGCGTCGCGGTAGCCGAGCAGGTCCTCGAGCCAGTCGAGGTACTCCGGGCAGGAGCTCTGGCGGAACTGGGTCTTGAGGTCGATCTGGTGGATGTTGTCTTCGCGGATGCCGAGCTGGATCGCGGCTTGCTGGATGGTCTCGGGGGTGCCGACCTCGTCGCGTCGGACGACCTGGTAGGGGTCGAGGAAGAACACCGGCACCCGTGCTGCGTCGATGAGCTCGTGTACTTGCGGTGTGTTCGAGCGGTATTCCCTGGCCATGTACTGGCCGTTGGAGTCTTTGCGCAGCCGGTGCGATTCGTCGCACAGCAGGACGTTGAGCTGGTTGCGGATTCGGTGCCGGTGCTGGTTGAAGTAGGTGAAGATCTCCTCGGCTTCCCCGCGAGCGCCGGCGACGTGGCTGCGCAGTGCTTTAGCGAAGGCGCTGCTGCCCGAGGCGTGGACGGCGGCGCTGCCGATGTGGTTGAAGTGACCGAGGAGTTCCAGGGCAAGGACACTCTTGCCGGTGCCCGGGCCACCGATGACGATGAAGACGTTCTTGTCGTTCTCGGTGAACTTCTGGTCCAGAACGTGGGCGATGCGGCGGAAGGCCTCGCGCTGCTCATCGAGGAGGGGGAAGAACGCGCCCCTGCTCCGCACCATCGCGGGCACGGAGCGCATCAGCTCGTCGGTGGGGCGCACGTGGGCAGCGTTGAGTGCGCGAAGGTGCGTGGTCGCCCGGCGGCCTGAGATGACCGAGGCCAGGAATTCAGCGAGGTCCCTTCTCTGCTGCGGGCCGGCTCCGAACATCTTGGCCCGGTCGGGATCGATGTCCGCGGGGAGGGCGGGGCTGGTGATCTGCTCGGGCGGCGCGTTGTGCAGGTTGGCGACGCAGGTCCAGTTGTCGCTGAGCATGGGAAGGTTCCGGGCCAGACTCATGCCGTAGTCCCATGCCTGGTCCAGGGGGTGCAGACTGCCCTGGGCGGGGGATCCGGGGTGGTCGACGAGTCCTGTGTCGGTGTTCGGCCGCATCCACGACCACTGCTTGTTCTCCACGATCACCAGGGAAATCGTCCCTGTCCGGGGGTGGGAGCCGAGGAGGACCATGTCGATCCGCTTGTGGCTGATGAGGGTGCTCATTTCCAGCAGCACCAGCACGTCGTCGAGGCCGGCCTCCAGGAGTACGGCGGTCACCGTCTTGATACTGGCGCTCCACGATGTGCGTTCGGCGCTCTTGGTGATGGTCGTGTACAGGCGTTTGGCCCGATGTTCGAGGGTCGCGACCAGATCGCCGGTGTCCATGGTGTGGAGCTCGGTTGCTGTTGTGACCATGAGGTAGCGCGGCTTTTGGCCAGGCACAGCGGGAATGCCGCTGCTGTCGTCGGCAGAGGGGGACATGTGGGAGAGGCGACCGCCTGCTGACTCGGGCATGCGGTCACTCTGCCACGCAGGGTTGACACTTCTGTCTGCGGATTCGCGCGAAGGTCTGGAGGTGCTCATCGCCACCCCCAAGACCGACCAGGACTCGGCCGGCGCCACGGTGCGCACCACCTGCGCCTGGATCCAGGCCCTGGCCGAGCACGGCCTCACCGCGGGGCCGCTGTTGTGCGGCGTGGACCGCCGCGGCCGCCTGGCCGGAATACCCGGGGCGACCCTGCGCGGCACCGGGCGCATGAGTGGGGCGGGCATCAACCTCATCGTCCAGCGCCTGGCCGCGGCCGCTGAATTGAAGGGCGTCACCGCTCACTCCCTGCGGGCCGGATCGGCCACCACCTCAGCAATGGCCGGGTCCCCCGCGCCCAGATCGCCCGCCAGGAACGGTGGGAGCCCACCTCCACCGCCGTGGACGCCTACATCCGCCCCGCCGACGACTGGGAGCACAACCCCATGCGCAGGGAGGGTCTGCAGGCCGGGACGTCGCCAGAGATCGGCGATCCGGTGGATGCCCTCCAAGGTTCTTGTGCAGGGTCGCCCAGCAGGACGAACCGCAACTACATCGGGAGTGTTCGCTCGTGGGTGGAGGTCGATGCTGCCACCGCATCGGCCGGACCCCGATGCGGGTGAGCGCTGTGACCTGGGGTTACGTCGAGCGAATATGTCGGATAATGCAGCAGACCATTTCTGGCACACCGGAAATTGTCTTCCGCGTTAGCGGTGGGTATATTTAAATTCTCCTCGAACTCGGCTCGATCGGTCGGTGTCGCGAGTCGACCGATGCCCATCCGGGGCTAAGGCGGCCGAACGAGAGGAGCGCACCCATGAACACGGGTGTGACCGAGGACCCACGGAGTTGGCGGCAGAGGGCGATCGAAGCCATCAGGGCTCTGGCAGCCGTGCTGGCCGTAGGCCGGTTCATCCTCTGGGTAGCCAGGTGGTTCTCGGGTGACCCCTCGTAGACGGCCCAGCTGTTAGTTACAGCGGGGCCGCCACGAGGCGGTGAAGGGGTTCGTGGCGGCGCTGTCTTGCCGGACCAGCCGCCACGGGCCCCTCTTTGTGTTTCTGCTCGAGTATAGACGATGGGCAATCTATAGAAAACTATGTCCGAGCGGGATTCGGGAATTGGGAAGACTGGAAAACTTATCTCGTACCGTTGGTTGTTTCGCGGATTGCTCTCGGATTGTCGGCATCAGACTGTTTAAGTGTGGCAACGGCGATGCTGAACCTGTCACGCCAAGCTCGGCTGACCTGGGGCGTCACGAGTGCCTGACTGCGCCCGGCGCCTGTGACGGGGTCAGTGCTCCAGTCGCGATGGCCAGCTCGTGTCCTACTCCGCCGTGCCTGGAATCCTTCGAGAAATCTTCCCAGCGGACCGCTAGCCGACCACGTCGCCCCGTACGCACGACACCCTCTGAGCTCCACCGCTCAGTTTGCCTGGGATCACGGCGATCCGGTGAGTCAGCATGTCCAGGCAGTTTGTCCTGTCAGCTTTTTGCTGACAGACTTGTGTCAGCAAAAAGCTGACACGGAGGATGCTCATGGAGTGGAAGGGTCCCGGCCCTGCGGCCGCGCACACCGCCATCGTCTACGCCCGAGTGGGCGGCGACTCCGTTCCCTGGTCCCCGGACATGGGGGCGAGCGGCTTTGTCTGGACCGCCGTCTGCACCTGCGGGTGGGCCAGCGGCAACCACTACCACCCGCCCGAGCACGGCCTCGCTCGCGCGTGGGGCGAGCACGTGCGCCGCGAGGTGCCCGAGCTGCGCCTACACGAGATCGCCGCCGAGTCCGACGACAGCGGCCCTCTCACCACCGAAGTCCGCGTCCTGCGTAGTCAGGGCGTGAGCTGGGAGCGCATCGCCACCGCTGTCGGAATCACCCGCCAGAGCGCCCACCGGCGCTGGCGCCACGTCGAGACCGAGCTGGCCGCCATCACCACGGGCGGCCCCTCAGCCGACCTGGCGCGACTGCGCGGCGCCCTGTCCCACCTCGCCGCGGTGGTCGACGTCCACGACGATGCCCGTCCCGAGATCCAGATCCTCTACGGGATCGTCACCGCCGGCGAGCAGGTCGCCGCCGCACTGGCCCGCACCCCCGAGGAGTCCTGGCACCTGTCCGACGACCTGTCCACCGCTGCCGCTCATCTGGAGGACGCGATGGTCATGGCCCATCGGCAGGTCTCTCGCCAGGGCGGCGCCGCCACTGTGGACTCCAACCAGGTCCTGGACTGGGGAGGTCGCATCGAGCTGGTCCTGGACGAGACCGCTCGCACTCCCGAGGAGGGGCCGGTCTACTTCGTCACGGCCCGGGCCTTCGACGCCACCGACGCCAGCATCGCCGTTGGGAGCGGGGACACCGTCTCCGGGGCCCTGGCCGCCCTCACCTCCCAGGATGCTCCCGCTGAGGTGTCGTCCACCGACCTACCCCTCGATCCCCCGTTCTGACGAGCCGAGAGACACGTACACCCACCTGCGGAACCACGCCTCGAGACCGGAGACAGCACATGAAGAAAACCGAAGACGAGTACCTGCACGAGCACCGGACCACCGTCGCCTACGACGTCCTCAAGGACACGGTCAATTCCCTCAAGGCCCGCTACATCGCGCTCGGCCGAGCGGCGGTCGGAGACCCCGAGGCGCAGGAGCAGTACAACGCGCGGATGCGTGAGGTGCGCGATGAGGTGCTGCGCGTCGACCCGCGTGACCTGCAAGCGGTCACCGACCTCACCGAGCGGTACGGCACCGAGCTGCGCGAGCTACGACGGGAGGAGGGGTGAAGGCCTCCGACTTCCATCTGCCGGAGGAGCGGATCGACCACATCTTCGACCGCCCCGCCGACAGCGAGGACCGCTCCCAGACGGTCCGCGAGTCCGTCTTCGGCGGCTACCCCTCCGACCTGGAGGAGCCCACCCTGGTGCTGCTGGGCGGTCAGCCCGGGGCGGGTAAGAGCAGCGCCATCGCGGCTGTCTCCCGTGAGCGCGCGGGAGAGCTGGTGCCGCTGTCGGGGGACGACCTGCGGCCGTTCCACGACGACTTCGAGATGCTCGCCCGCGACCACCCCTGGCTGATGCCCAACGCCACATCCCAGGCCTCCGGCGCGTGGGTGCGGCGCTGCATCGACTACGCCCTCGAGAACCGCCACAGCCTCCTGCTGGAGGGCGTCTTCCGTGACCCGCTCACCGTCGCCCAGACCATCGACCGGTTCGCCGCGGCCGGCTACCGGGTCGAGGTCGTGGGGGTGGCCACCTCCTACCGGGACAGCCTGCTGGCCAGCCTGGGACGGTTCCTGCACCCCGAGGAAGGGGCTGCGCCCCGGTGGACACCGGCCACGGCGCACGACAGCGCCTACCGGATGGTGCCCTCGGCACTGCAGGCCGCCGAGGACACCGAGGGCACCCAGCGGCTGCACGTCACCACCCGCTCGGGAGAGGACCTGCACACCAACACCCGGGGCCCGGACGGGCGGTGGACCGACCCGACCCCCGGCGCGGCCGTCGCTGCGGCCAAGACCGAGCGGGACGCGCTCCCCTCCCCGGGCGTCGCTCGCGCCTGGCTGCGTCTGTACGTCGAGCACACCCGTGAGCTGGCGCACCGCGGCCAGGTCACCGAGCCGACCCGTCCCACCCTGGACCGCCTGGCCGGACGGGCCCAGGAAGCCGCCCACATCGCCTTCCCCCACGCACCCGAGGCCCGCCAAGCCATCAGCGAGCACTCCGCGCGCCTGGAGGCGACCCCGCACGACACCCCCCGAGAGCTGCCGAACATCTCCCTGCCCGCAGCCGCACCCGAGCCCGTCACCGGACCCCGGCGGCGCCGCGCGGGGCTGTCCGCCGCGCGGCTAGAGAACCCCCCGACCCCCACCCGGTCGGATACGCCGCACATGGCGGAGCCTCCGCCGCAGCACAACCTCCAGCGCCGCCCCGGCCACGGTCTCCGACCCTGACCTGCACGTAAGCCCTGATTCACCGGCGGCTCGCCACCCTGACGAGCCGCTCTTCTCATCGCCACTGTGTTCCCATGTGCATGGGAACTTCGTCTCGAGGAAGGAACGATGAGCGCAACTACCGACACCGCTGAGCAGGACACCAACTCCCCGCCTGCGACGGCTCTGACCGGGAGCGGCATCGTCACCGTTCTGGAGCGGGCCTGGGAGCGGATCCGCAACGACCACCCCGAGGTGCCGGAGGTGACGGTCGTGACCGGTTCGGGCTACCTGGTCTCAGAGCCCGGCACTATCACGTGGGGGCACCACTGGGCGGGCCGCTGGCGCCACGACGCCTATGGGCGGCCGCGCGCCGAGCTGTTCATCGCGGGGGAACTCCTCAACGACGGGGGAGACCGACTGCTGCAGACGATGCTGCACGAAGCGGCTCACGCCCTGGCCAAGGTGCGCAGGATCGTCGACACCTGCGACGAGGGCAACCGGTACCACAACGGCGAGTTCCTGAAGTTGGCCCAGGAGCTGGGCCTGCAGCGCCCGAAGAAGCGGGACAAGAAGCGCGGGTTCAGTGCCTGCACCATCACCGAGGCCACGGTGCACCGCTACCGCGACCTGATCAAGGAACTCGACGCCGCGGCTCTGCCCTACCTGGCCGAACCGCTGGAGGGGTGGGAACTCCCCGATCTGCCGGAGCTACCGGATCTGCCCGAGATCGTGCCGGGCGAGGACCCGGGGGAGACGACCCGCGTGGAGCTGGACCCACCCGGCCCGGGCGAGGACCCCGAACCCGAGCCGGCCCCGGCTCGCTCCGGGGCGCGCCTCAGTACCCAGTGCTCCTGCGCCGAGCCGCGCAGGCTCTCGGTCACCCCGGCCCAGCTCGACGCGGGCCCCATCCTGTGCGGACTGTGTCTGAAGAGGTTCACGGTGGTCGAGGACCCGGCCACCGCCCCGCGCCCGCGTCGGGGCGGCCGCATGCGGCCCACCGCCTGACCTTCGCAGCGGGCCAGGAGCGCCCCTGGCCCGACCGGCTCCCGGAGGTGGCCTGTCCTGCGAATGCGCAGCGCGGGCCACCTTCTTCAAAAACTTCAGGGGTAGCCTCCCGATCGACCCCGCGTTCGGCCACTACCAAGATGAAGAGAACGGAGCCGCCAGATCACGCCTTGCTGGTGGGCATGAGTAGAAGGGGTGAGGCAGTGGACCCGACCATAGTGGCCTCCGTAGTTGCCGCCGTTGCGGGGATGGGCGGCACGTGTATGGGCCTAGCGCTGAGAGAGCACCGACTCCGCCGCCAGGCTCGGGAAAAGGTTCGAGGCGACCACGTACGCCGTCTCCCGCCCGGCAGCCGGGTCATCGACTTCGGCAGCCGCGGATTGGTGATCGATATCGCTGGCCCTGCGCAAGGCTGCCGGGGAGAGCGCCTCGATGACCCACGATGAGCACAACACCGATGCTCTCAGTGAACTCAGCAGCCGCACGGGAGACGAATCGGCTCGGGCGGCCTTCCTATGGTTCATCGATGACCAGTACCACCAGGTCATCCGGTTTCTAATTCGCTACGGGGCCACGAAGGACGACGCTTTGGACGCGACACAGGAAGCCTTCTTGGAGGCATGGAGGCAGATCCACTTTCCCGGACAGAAGATCGACAATCCTCACGGGTGGATTCGCCAGGTCGCCCTGAACAAGTACCGCCGCCCTCCCGGGCCGAGGAAACGGCCGCTGACTGCCCCTGAGACACCGCTCCCGGAGCGGCCGGAGTGCCACCCCGGCCACGCGGAGCTAACCGCGCAGACGCTCCATGTCCTGCAGGTGATCCATCGCTTGGAAAGGACGGACCGCGCTGTGATCGCCTTCTGCATGGACGGCTTCACCTCGGTCGAAGCGGCCAACTATCTGGGGCTCACACCGCAACAGGCCCGGGATGCGCTCAAACGCGCCCGCCGGCGGCTGGCTCGTGAGCTGGCCCCCGCCGCGCTGCAGGAAGGAGGAAACCCATGAGTGTCTTCGGTACGAACCGAGAACTGACAGACGACCAGCTAGATGCCGCGCTGGCCGCCGCTGACGCTGAGCTGTTGGACCACGTCAGTGCCACCACGACACCTACCAACGTTCTCCTGGCGATCATGTCGCAGGAGGAGGTCGTCCCTACACACGAGCAAGTTCCCGCCGATCGGGTGCTACGCGGCGACATCGCGGTCGAGGCGATCATGCAGCGCCACCGCGCCCGCCTCCTCACCGCAGCGATCCAAGCTGTGGGAAGCCTCGATGCCCTCATCGACTCTGACCGGGCGACATTCCTCGCCCGCACCCTCGACAAGACCAAATGGTTGGGCTCTGACCATGAGCGCTCCCTCCATTTCGCCTGCTACCTCACACGGGATTCCACCGAGAACTTCGAGGGCGCCAGCACACTCATCCGCCAGCTCACTGGCGTTCTCGCTTTCGATCCCCCTATTGCTGCTCTTTGCAGCGAGTTCAGCAGTCATCTGTCCGAGGCAGCCGCTCACAGTCGTGATCTCTCTTTTGCGCTGTTCGACCTCGGGTGCAACAGCCCCCGCGCCGGCGGGTCCAAGCGGGCCCGGGGCCACGCCCGTGCGCTCGCGAACGCCCTCTCCGGGGCTGTCGATCTCCGACGTGTCCTTGGGAAAGCTCTCGATGTTGCTCGTGGCCTTGCGCTGGCTCGCAGCAAGGACGCGGCCATCCTGGACGTCTCCGGGGCAGATCTGTCCCATCTCGCCCTTGAACATGAGGACCTGGCGAACTTGGCCGGAGTCGTGTGGACACGGGAGACCTGCTGGCCGCACGACATCGCTGTGAGACTCCGTGCGCTGTCCAGGGAGATCCAGCCCGGCGTCTACCAGGTCCGGGGAGGGGACGAACGCGATCGACTCGGCCTGGGGATCTTCTGCTGATCCCGAGAACGAGAAGTGTCAGCCTCCGTGCCGCGGCCGCCGCACTGACCGCTCCGCCGCAACCGGCGGGGCGGTCTGCGCGGGGTGCTGCCCGGGTGCCCCCTGCACGGCGGGATCCAGCGGAGTTCCACCGCGCGGCCGGACCACCGGGCGCCGGGGTGCGGCGGCCGAGCGGCGGGCGATGGCCACGTCGGCGGCCACGGCCTCGGCCTTGACCTGCTGGAGCTGGCAGGCCAGGTCCTGGTGGTGGGTGCGCGCCCGGTCCAGGACCTCCTGCAGGTCGTCCACGCGCCGTTCGGCCGAGTGGCGTCCCCACCGCCGCGGCGTCTGCGCGGCGGCCTGGACGAGGTCGGTGTGGGCGGCCTCCACCCGCTCCTGGGCGGCGGCTAGCTCCCGGCGCAGCTCCTCGATGCGCGGGGCGGCTTCGGCCGCGGTGGGGCCCCGGCCGGCGTGGGCCTGCTCCAGGGTCAGACGCACCACCGGCGTGGGAGCGGCGTCTTGCGGGGAGCGCCCGTCGAGCTGGTCGGTGACCATGCCCTGGTCCTCGTCCACCAGGGTGGCATGGTAGGCGGTGATCACCCGGTCCAGGCGCTCTTCGCCGGTGCGGGCCTCGCCGAGCTGGCGGTGCACCTCCTCGGACTCGAGTTCGGCCGCGGGCAGGTACAGGGTGCTGCGCTTCTTGACCCGGCTCATCGCCGGGTAGGCGGCATGGGCGTCGGCTCCCAGGCCCAGGGTGTGGCAGGTGTCCACGGTCAGGCCCTGGGCGGCGGCGATCGTGAGCGCGTAGGCGTGGGTCAGGCCGCCGTCGGCGATCTGCTCCGGGCGGATCCACGACGGTGTGGTCTTGGAGCCCTGGCGCCATTCCACGAGCGCGCCGCGGCGGGCGTTGACTTCCAGGATGCGGCCGCGGTAGCCGTTGAGGACGTCCTCCTCGCCCTGGCGGTAGTCGTTCTTGCGGACCCGGACCAGGTCGCCGACGGCCAGGTCCAGCCGGTCGCCGCGCGACAACCAGAACTCGACGTCGGCGCCCTCGAGGTGGCCGTCCTGGCGGGCCACGACCCTGGCGCGCTCGTTGAGGGCGTCAACCTGGTCGTTAGTGGCCGCGAGCATGAGCACGCCGTCCAGGGCGTCGTGGACGTTCGCGTAGGCGGCCCGGTCGGTCCACCAAGCGGCGACCATGGCCGCGTAGGTCTCGGCCAGGGTGTCGGTGGCCACCACGCGGCCGGTCTCGGCCCACATGGCCAGGGTGGTGGCGTGCTCGCCCTCGCGCCAGATCCGCAGGGCGGCCCTCTCGACGGGGTCCTTCTGGCGGCGGTTCTGGGTGAGGGTGAGCCCGCCCACCAGCTTGTGGACGCGCTTGAACGCCCCGCCGGGGCCGATCGCGCGGAACTGCTTGGGGTCACCGACCATGACGAGCTTGGTGCCGGTGCGCCCGGCCTCGACCACTAGGTCAGCCAAAGCCAAGTCGTTGAGCATGGCCGCCTCGTCCACAACGAGGACGTCCACGCCCTCCAGGCCCGAGCCGTGGGCGATGCGCTCCTCCTGAGCGGCCACGGTGCTCGAGGTCATCCCGGACTCGGCGCGCAGCTTCGCCGCGGCCACCGCCGCGGTGGCCGCGCCGTGCACGGACAGGCCAGCCGCCGCCCAGGCGCGGTGCGCGGCGTCCATCACCGTGGTCTTGCCGCTCCCGGCGATGCCGACGACGGCCTCCACGCCGTGGCCGGCGCCGGCCAGGCGGCGCACCAGCGCGTCCTGCTCCTCGTCCAGGCCGTGGCCACGGTCGGCCGTGAACGCTTCGATGGCCTCCTGGACCTGGTGGGCGGGCACCGTGGCCACGCCCTCGGCCAGGCGCTCGGTGGCCGAGGCCACGATGGTGCGCTCAGCCTTGACGATCACCGAGGAGGTGTACCGGCGGGTGTGCCGCAGCGGCCCGCCCTCGGCGTGGGGCAGGGCGACCGCGTGGTCAGAGGCCAGCACCCGGTCAGTGAGGGTGCGCAGCGCCTCGGCGTCGGACAGCCCGGTGGGGCAGGCCCGGGCCACGCGCGCCAGGAGCTGCGCCTCCGAGGCCGTCTTCTCCGAGGAGGTGGCGCCGGTCTCGGGATCCCACACCCGCGCGCACACCTGGTCCAGATCGGGCTCGTCCGGCGGCGGGGTGCCCGCGGGCCCCAGCCCGTCCTCGGGCGGCTCGTAGCCGAGCACGTCACGGATGACCTGGTCGACGTTGAACCCGCCCTGCTCGGCCATCTGGCGCCAGAACGCGCGCTCCTCAGCGCGGGTGGAATGGACCTTGGCCCCAGCGGTGCGCTTGCCTGCGGCGCGGCGCTGCCCCGGTGTGGCCTCGGCGCCGACCTCGGCCTCGATCTGGGCCGAGCGGCGGCAGTACAGGCGGCGCAGGTCCTCGGGGAAGCCCTTCATCTCCCACTGGCGGGTCTTCTCGCGCCACTCCCAGCCGATGCCGTACTCGGCGCTCACCTCGTGCCGGTACAGGGCCAGGACCAGCTCGCTGATGGCCTGGCAGTGCCGGTACAGGTCGCGGCCGCCGTTGGCCACCGCCCGCCACTTGCCGTCTTCGCAGCGCACGAGGTTGGGAACCATGACGTGGGCGTGGAAGTGCGGGTCGCCGATACCGCCGTCGATGGAGCGGGTGGTGCGGTGCCAGGTGATGGTGGCCGCCCAACCGGTGGTGTCCACCCTGCGGGCGCGCTGGCCGTCGCCGTGGTGGCCGGCCATCCCGTAAGCGCACCAGTCCTCGAGCAACCGCGCACCCCGGCGGACGCTGTCCATCCACAGCTCGTCCATCCGCAGCGCCATCTCCTCGGGCAAGAGGCCGCCCAGAGCGTCGGGGGTGCGGGGACGGGTCAGGACCAGGTCGCGGCCCTTGCAACCGACCTCTACCCGGTCGTCGGCGTGGGCGCGGGCCTTGGCCAGCTCCTCGGCGTCATAGACCTCCTCCATGGCCACCCCGGCTGCGGCGGCGACCTGCTCCAGGTCTGCGACGGGAGCGCGGTGGGTCTGCCCGCGCCGGGCCAGGACCCGCTCCAGGCGGGCGAAGCGCTCGGCCGCCTTCTCGTCGTGGGCGAGCATCTGCTCGACGGTGATGCCGCTGCGGCTGGCGGCCTCGTGTACGGCCTCCACGAACTCGCGGCCACCGAGCTTGGCGGCGGGGGCCACGGCCAGCTTCGGCTTGAGGAGCACCTGGCCGGTCTGCGGGTGGATGCCCGCCATGATCGCGCGGACCTCGTCCACCTCGGCCTGGCTGTCCAGGGTGGTGCCGGGCCGGCGGTCGAACTCGGCGTCCCAGCCGCGCCCGATCCGCTCCACCCCGTACTGGCCGCGGGGGCGGTTCAGCCGGTAGTCCAGGGCGGCGTCGTGGGCGTGCTTCTCCCCGCACGCCTCCGCCAGCCGGTAGTCGACCTGTTCGTTCTCGATACCGACGCGGGTGCCGGGGCCGATGTCGACGATCGCGGACATCTTCCCCTCCTCCCGGGTCGGTTTTTCGGCGGCCGTGCCGCCGTATCTCGTAGAGATACCAAGGCTCACCCAGACCCAGATTTTCTCAGAGGAGTCACCTCCAGACAACCCCGGCCCACCTGTTGACGAGCACGGGGATGTCAGTGGATCGAGCACGAACACGTCAGTGAGCAACGAGCATGGGGATGTCAGTACTCGTCCTCCGTCTCCTCCTGTGCTGACGGTGCGTGCTCGGGGAGGAGGCTGAACCGGACGGCCGGGTCGACGGCGAGCTCCCCCTCGACGGTGACGGCCGTCAGTCCGGCGTCGGCCAGGCCCTCGGCGCCCGCGCTCCAGTCGGCGCCGCGCGGCGCCGGACCGAACCCCAGCAGCGCGGCGAGCACCGCGGCCTCCTGCACACCGATCGGGTGCACCCGCCCGGCGGCGCTCGTGAGCGCGGCCCGTTGTTGGCCGGTGAGCACGTCCATCCGCGCCCCCAGCACGTAGGTGTGCGCTCCGGTGCGGCGTAGCGCCAGCGGCCCGGCCGCCTCGGGGCGGTCCTGGAGGTGGTCGAGCGCGGCCCGGAGCCGGTCCTGGGGCCAGTCGAGCGCCTGGCACAGCGTGTGGGTGTGCAACGGCGCCCCGGCGTGGACCAACGCGGCCAGCACCACCCGTGCGTCCTCGCCGACGGCGGGGTCCTGCTCGGGCCTGGCGCCTTGGCGGGTGTGGGAGAGCACTGGCTCCAGGCCGGGAACGAGGTCGGCGGGGTGCAGGTCCAACAAGCGGGCGAGTTCGATGAGCGCCCGCGTGGGCAACTCCGGCAGACGGCTCAGGGAGTCGTCGTCCAGGTGGTGGGGGTGCACGCCCAGCAGGTCGGCGATCTCGGTCAGGGTCGCGCCGCACTGGGCCATGCGCTGGCGCATCAGCAGCGTGTTCATCCCTGCCCCGTGGTCAGGCGGGTCAGGGACAGGCCGCGGTTGCGCATCCACCCGCCCAGGCGGGGCGCGACGGCGCCGTGGTGGTCTCGCACGGTGCGCAGCCAGGGTCGGTCGGCCCCCACGTCGCGGCAGAGCGCGCGTACCCCGGCCAGCAGGACCGGGATGGGGTTCCTGTGCCGGGGGTAGCTGACGCAGTCGGGGTGGACGAAGAACGGGTCGGTGTCGATGGCTCCCTGGAGGTGGCGGTGGGCCCGATGGGCGGCCAGGAACAGGCGGGTGTGCTCGGGCAGGCGCACGGGGCTGGTGAGTTCGGCGTACTCGGTGCTGTTGTACTCGCGCAGCGGCTCGGGAAGCGGGGAGCGCGGCGAGGGCGGGCGGAGTAGCGCGGCGGGTAGTTGGGGACCGTGGGGGTGTGCCGCCACCGCAGGGCTCCGGTGAAGTCCACGTCCTGGCAGGTGAGGGTGTCGAAGAACCGCGGGGGCTGGTCCAGGTGCAGGGCCAGGACGGTGGCCGCGACGTGGTCGGTGCGGTGGTGGCGGTAGAGCCTGCGGGCGTGGAATCGGCCCAGGTGGGCGCGCAGCGCGGCGGCGGGGTCGGGGCCCAGCCGGGTGGTGTTCCAGCGCAGCAGCCACCCGGCGCGCAACAGGGCGGCCTGGGTGGCCCGCACCCGGACCAGGACGAGCCGGGAATCGACCAGGTCGCCGACGAGGTCGTCGCGCAGGTGCGCGGTGAGCAGGGTGTGGAAGTCGCCGGTGCCTCGGACGGTGCGCTCCCACTCCAGCGTGTGGGCGTGGGCGGCGCGGTAGACCTGGTCCACGCGGGCGAAGGCAGCGGGGGCGAGCCGGTCGCGGCAGGCGGCGCGGAAGCGGGGGAAGTCGACCTGGGGTAGGTCGGGGACGTCCAGCGTGGGGTGGTGAGCGGCGGGCTCGGGGCTGTGGCTCAGGAAGGAGCCCAGGGTCATGGCGAAGGCGTAGGTGCCCAGGACGCGCATCTGCCGCCCCTGCCCCAGAGGCAGGGAGCGGGGCGCCCGGGAGGCGCTCCAGATCAGCATGAGGTCATAGTCCAGCTCGACCAGGGCCCGGATCTGTTCGCCGGTGAGCAGGTGGGCGCGGTCCACGACGACGTGGCGCACGCCGTGGGCGCGCATCCAGGCCCACACCAGCCGCCACAGGTCACGGTGGGCGCCGGCGGGCAGGGTGTGGGGGTCTTTTCCCAGGGCGCGCATCGTGTCGCGGATCAGGGAGCGGGCGCCGGTGGCCTGAGGGGTGGGGCGGATGACCAGGTAGGTGAGGTCGTCTGGAGGAGCGCTCGTGCGCTGGTCGTGAATGCCGGGCAGGGGTTCGTCCCCTGGGTTGTGGACCAGGGTCAGCTCACCCATCGACGCCTCCGCCCAGCAGGGCGTAGGCGTTGGCGAGCACCGCGGCGTCCAGGGTGTCGGTGCCCTCCTCAGCGCACAGCGCCGCGGCGGTGTGGGTGAAGGACGCCCAGTCGCGCAGGGTGCCGTGGGCGAAGGTGTCGTCGACCTCCAGCAGCAGCTCTTCGGCGGCCTGGGCGTGGATGGGGTGGTAGGCGCGCATGAGGGCGACCACGTCGCGGCGCGGGATCGGCTTGAAGGGCACCATCCGAAACAGCCGCGAGCGCAGCATCGGCTCGCGCGAGAGCACCTCCCAGCAGCCGTTGCCGCCCGCATACAGCAGGGCGAAGCGGGTGTCGGGGTGGTCGTGCAGATGGCGCAGGAGTTCGAGGCAGTCGCCGGTCAGGCGCTGGGCCTCGTCGACCACGACCAGGCGCGACAGGCCGGACAGGTGGTCGATGAGGGAGTTGACGAGCTGGAAGCGGTTGCGGCGCGCGGGTGCGCGCTCCCCGGTCAGGGCGAACAGCAGCTCGTCGGCGACCACGCGCATGGACGGGTGGGAGGGGAAGGCCAGCACGACCGGCTGGGTGTCGGCGTGCTCGGCCACGGTGGCGGTGACGGCGAAGGTCTTGCCGGTCCCGGCGGGGCCGTAGATGACGCCGGTGGCCTGGTGGGCGACCAGGTCGGCCACGGCGCGGCGGGTGAGCTGGAAGTAGCGGGTGTTGAGGGTGGCCGCGCCGGTCAGGCCCATGAAGTGGGCGGGTGCGCTCACGGGTTCTCGCTCTCTTCGACCACGGGGTGGAGGGTGGGGTCAACCAGGCCCAGCAGGCTGGTGCTGGACTTGGCGGCCAGCGCTTGGTCGGAGCGCCGTCGGGCGAGTTCGTCGCCGTCGGCGGCGGGCACCAGCCGCGACTCGGCGGCCGGGGCCGCGCCGGTCATCGGCGCGAGCTCGGCGCGCGAGTGCCGGGTGCTGCGGCGCTGGGCCGCGCGCAGCCGCTTGGCCTCCGCGCGGGCGGCGGCGCGGAAGTCCTCGACCTGCTCGGGGGTCAGGTGCGCCTGGGGGTAGGCGGTGCACAGGTGCTCGCCGCGGGCGTAGACCTCGATGGAGCGGTTGTCGTGGGGCATGTGGCGGACCTGGACGCGCTCGCCGCCCCGGCCCTGGAGTTCTGGGGCCAGGTAGGTCAGGTTGGCGAAGTGGATGCCGTCCTTGACCACTGTGCGTTCGGCCCCGGCCAGCAGCAGGTGGCGTAGCCGCTCGGGGTCGATCCTGGCCAGCGGGGTGGGGTCGGCCTCCCACGCGCGGGCCGGGGAGCGCCCGCCCAGGGCCGCGTGCTCGTGGGCGGTGTTGTACCAGCGCACCCAGTCGCGGACCCGCTCGACCAGGACGTCGATGCCCATCGGGCGCACGTCGGCGGTCTCGGCCGCCGCGCGGGCCGCAGGCCGGTCGTCCACGGGCCCGTGCAGGCGCCCGGCAGCGTCGCGGGGGCCGCCGGTGAACCCCGGCAGGGTGGTCAGCAGCATCTGTTCGAGGGTGCGATGGAACCGCTCGACCTTGCCCTTGCGGTGCGGGGTGTAGGCCGGGAGCCGGTGCACGTCCACCCCCAGCGCCTTGAGCGCCTCGGACACGGCGGCGGAGGCGAACTCCAGGCCGCGGTCGATGCGCACCATCGCCGGGACGGCGCCGAACGGGCCGCGCTCGGCGTCGTGGACCAGGCCCATGCGGATCGCGGTCAGCACGGTCCCCGCGTGCGGGGTGAGCGTGATCGCCCAGCCGACCAGGGCGCGGGTGGCGTCGTCCAGGACCGTGGTCATCCACGGCCGCACGGGGGCGCCCCGGGGCGGCATGACCAGGATCGGGAGCTGCTTGTGGTCGGCCTCCCAGACCTGGTTGCGCACCGAGGGCGGGCGGGTCAGGTACACGTCGGCGTTACGGCGGGCGTTCTCCCCCGAGCGCCACAACGCCACCTCGGCCGGGGTGAGCTGGTCGGCGAACGCGCGGCGCAGGGTGTGCACGGACACCGGCCGCGCATTCTGCCACCCCTGGGCGAGGGAGTCGGGGATCGGGACGCCCGCCGACGGGGCGGTGCCCCCGATGACGGAGCTGCGGGCGCGGTGCACGGCGGTGGCGTTGCCGCGGTAAAAGGCGTAGGCGGCGCGGTCGATGTCGGTGAGCCGGTACCCGGACCGGGCCCGGCCGTCGGCCCGCGGCGCGTGGGGATCGATCCACCACCACACGGTGCGCTCGCTGACCCCGCAGCCAGTGGCGACCAGGCGCACGTGCCGGGCGGTGAGCTGCCCGGAGTCGGCGAGCTGGCGCAACCGCTCGGTCGCCGTACGGCGCTGTTCGGGATCGACTCGGCCCACCGCTACCACCTCCAGCGTGCGACCTTCGAGTCGAGTATGCGCCGACCAGCGGTGGTGTGTCCGGGAAACACGAAAGCCCACCCTCTCTGGGACGGGCTTAGCGTGCGCGGTGGCTGTGGATCGTTGTGGTGGTACTTCCCCAACCATCGAGGTGGGGTGTCCCACCTCGGCAAAGCACTACCCCCCAAGCGCATCACCTGAGGTTCCCATCCGAAACACGGTTTCCTCGAAGAGCGATCGTTCGGTTTTGGACATCCGATCCGCGACTACTAGACGAAGGAGTCGGTGCAGATGGATCGACTCATCGGCGTAGTTGACCTCGGCCAGCGAGTGGTGTGCGATGCTGCGCAGCATCTGCTGGTAGGCAGCAGGAACGTTGACGATGGCCTTCAGTTCAGGCGGGAGCGGGAGCGCGTCATCGTAGGCCAGTTGTCGACGCTGGAGCGGGCTGCCATCGGTGCAGGAACACAGTTGCAGCAGCGCGAGCGCTGCAGGATCGTGCTTCTTCAGGCTTGCCAGCGAGATCTCCCACGTAGGGCCGACTATGGGCGTGGTATCCCATGCAGGCCGGGCTGTATCGGGCGTACGCGGCTGACTTTCCAGTGCCTCATACGCCTGATCGAAGCGCTTGATGTACTCGGAGACTGGCATCTTGCAGGCACGCATCCACGCTGCGCCCAGCACCAGAGCCAGGGGCAGGTCCCCCAGCCTCGCGGAGACCAGGTTGAGGTCTGAGTGGCCCAGTTCGGCGAGGCCCTGTGCACGAAGCAACTCGAAGCTCTCACGTCGGGTCATTTGCCTGACCGGCACCACCTTCCACCAGCGGCTGTCCGCCTGTAGAAATCGAGTGTCGCGTGTCGTGACAAGGACGGAACACCGGGCTTCCATCAGCCGCAGGCGGCCCAGGCCTTGGTTCTCTTCTCTGCCTTCTCCTGCACCATCGAGGATCACCAGAACGCGTCGACCTGCTGTGTGCCTCCACAGCAACGACATCTGCTCGGTCTGGCTCTGGGGGATATCGACCTTGGCGAGCCCTAGCAGAGTGAGGACGGGGGCGAGATCAGCGCGCTCGGCCGGGGAGAGCCACAACACCCCTTCAGGGAAGGAAGAAGCAAGTTTGGTGGCGCAGGCAGCGGCCAGGGTCGTCTTACCGATTCCGCCCATTCCCGCGAGCACGGACACTCGTACAGCTCCTCTCCTGCTTCTAAAACGGCGTCGGAGGTGTTTTACGATGGCTTCGAGCTCTGCTTCGCGCCCCACAAAAGCCCCCGTCAGCGGGCTTGGAATCGAAGCTCTGGACTCCAGCCGCCGTGCACGGCTCCACCTGAGCGATCCCCGCAGTCGGGGGGCGTAAGCCATGATTCCGATGGCGACGGCCAGCTTGGCGAGCTTGCCCGGGACCTCGTTGAGGTTGCCTTCCCACTCCTCGGTGTAGCGATCAGCATCGGTTCGGCTGCCGAGTCTCCGCGCGGTCCAGCGCACGATCCGCACGGCCAGCCAAGGAGCCCACTCCCCGAATTCGTTGAGCAGCAGGGGGAGCGCGACCGCCGTGGCGAGGAAGAGGAGGAGAGCCATGGTCATGTCAGGCCTTCCCATCGGGGGCGCAGGCCCGGATTCCATCGGATGGTTGCTCGTTCGCCGCGGCGTTCTGCCAGCAGGAGGCGGGCTTGGGAGAGCCCGTCGGGGTTGAGCCGGTACAGGCGTCGGCGGGCTCCGCGTTCTGTGCGATCGCCGCTCTCCCACTCGGAGACGACCCAGCCATGGTCCTCCAGGCGGGCCAGGATCGGGAAGACGCTTCCGGTGGGGCGCTGGATCTGCTTGGCGATCTTGAGTCCGTACAGCTCATCGTCGCCGGACAGCAGCACCTCCAGAACGTCCAGGGTGGCGTCGGTGACTCGGAATCTCGGCATCCTCTAACTCTACACATATAGCTTTAGAGGCGAAGCTAGCCCTGGGGACACCGTTTGGTGTCCTTACTTCTGATACCCAGCAGTATCAGAAGCCAAGAACCGTGCCGGGTTCTGATATCGCGGGGCCCGGGTAGGTTCAGGGGCCCGGAACCACTTCTGATATCAGGAAGGTGCCGCCCGATGCCGCCACGCCAGGACGTCCCGGCCGTCCACACCCCGGTGTTTGCCTCCTACGCCGCCGCACTGGAGCGGGCTCCGCTGGATGAGCACACCCGACGCGCCTACGCCTCCCGAGTGCGGTCCTTCCTGGCCTGGCTGGACGACGCCGCCCCGGCCGGAGGCGACCCGCTCACCGACCCCCACGGCCGTGACTTCGCCGCCCGCGACTACCGCGCCCACCTCAAGACCGTACTCAAGCGCTCGGCGGCCACCGCCAACGCCCACCTGGTCGCCCTGGACCACTTCTTCACCCACCTCGGGCTCGGTCCCGCCAACGTGGGCCGCGACGAGCCGCCGGCCACCGCGCCGCGGGCGCTGGCCCCGCGCGAGCAGAAGCGGTTCCTGCGCGCGGTGGAAAGACGCCCCCTCCCGAGGGACCGGGCCATCGGGAGGCTGCTGTTCTACTCCGGACTGCGCGTCAGCGAGCTGGTCGCCCTGGACACGGGCGACGTGCCGCTCTCGGCCCGCAAGGGCACGGTGATCGTGCGGGCGGGCAAGAACGACGACTCGCGCACCGTGCCCCTGACCGACGCCTCTGCCCGCAAGGCGGTGGCCGACTGGAAGCGCGAACGCGCCGCCTGGCCCGGCGCCGACACCGCCGCGCTGTTCCTCAACCGCCGCGGGGGCCGGTTGAGCGACCGGGCGGTGAACCTGCTCCTGGACGAAATCGCCGCCGACGCCGACCTGGTCGACGAGAACGGCCGCCCGGCGCTGTCGGCGCACACCCTGCGCCACACCTTCGGCACCAACCTCACCCGCAGCAGAGTGGACGTGGTCACCGTCGCCCAGCTCATGGGCCACAAGCGCCTGGAGACCACCCGCCGCTACACCCTGCCCACCCAGGCCGACATGGAAGCCGCCGTGGCCCACCTTCCCACCGACGAGTGACCCCTTTTCGGGGCATTTCCTCCGCCTTACCGCCGAACGACCGCCATGATGGTCCTCATGGCGAAGATCCGGCACCCCATGTGGCAGAGCGCGGCAGTGGAATCGGTCTGCGCAGTCCTGGCCAGCACGGATCCCCCGGGGCTCTCCGGCTCGGAGATCACCACGCTTCTGAGCGTGTCGAGAGTCCCCGACGTGGACCCCAACGCGAGCAACAAGAGGAAGCGGCTCTGGGCAGCGCTGATGACCCAGCAACAACGGGACCAGGCTGCGAACTGCATCATCAGGTTCATCACCGAAGTCATGGCCCCGGGGCGCTACGTCCAGGACCGCGCCCGCTTCGAAGCGCTCAAAGACGCGCTCAACGAGCCCTTGGCGTTACTGGGGCTGCGGGTCAACGAGGCAGGAAAACTGGCCCGCGGGGCCAGAGCGACCAACCTTGACGAGGTCGCCAGACTGGCAGGACGGCTCCAGAGCGAACTCCGGCGCCGTGGGGCCCACCCCCAGGTGATCAGGTACTGCGAGGAGGAGATCCTGCGCCAGTCGGTGTTCCACGCAGTCTTCGAAGCCACCAAGGGGTTGGCCGAACGACTGCGCGAGATGTCGGGATCCACACTCGACGGAGCCGACCTGGTCGACCACTGCTTCAGCACGAGGAGGCCACCACCCCTGGTCCGCATCAACGGCTTCACCACCGAGAGCGAGATCAGCGAGCACAAGGGGTTCGCCAACCTCCTCAAGGGAGTGTTCGGCACCTTCCGCAACCCGCCGGCGCACACCCCCCGCGCCACCGCGGGATGGCGTATCCCCGAACCGGACGCCCTCGACCTGTTCTCCACCCTGTCGTTCATGCATAGGCGGCTCGACATGGCCATCCTCAACCGCATTCCCTGACAGCCTGGGAACATACGGAGCGGAACGGGGTCACTCCAGGCCGGCTTATTTGCATAACCCGCGAGAGACGAGGGGGTTGTGGTGTATCTGGTGTTCGTGGACGACAGTCAGCAGCGAGGGCCACTTCCACGGGAAGGGCTAGATGATCTGGTGGCGTTGGGCGCCGTCATCATGCATGAAGAACGCATGTTGGACTACACGGCCAGAGTCGAAGACCTGCGATCACGCCTCGAAGTCTCGGCCGAGGTCGAGTTCAAGTGGAAACCACCCAAGGGCAGCTTCCTTGCCAAGGCGAGCGGCGACGTGGTGAATGAACTGACCCAAGGCATGTTGAAGATCGCCGCCGACTGCGGCGTCGTATCGGTCGTGGCGGTCTGGGATCAGGGGCGAACCGGCTGGAACAAGGACGATACCGAGAGCATCTGTCGGCGCATGCTCTTCGAAAGGATCGAGCGCCACCTCGACACTGAACAAGAGCTCGGAATCGTCATATGCGACGAACCCGGTGGCGGATCCAAGCAGATCAAGAGCTTTCTTGCCGACTGCCGGACCCTGCTCGAAGAAGGAACCGAGTACGTTCAGCGGAAACGCATCCTACTGCCGTTCATGACGGCACCCTCAGAGCACGTCGCCCCACTGCAACTCGCCGACCTGGTGACGGCGGCAACCACCGCAGCGCTGGCCGGGCATCCGCGCGGCCTAGCGTTGCTTGACCTGCTGCGACCGCTCATGCGAAGCAACGGCTTCGGGCAGGTCGGCGGCTATGGACTTCTGTTGTGGCCACCGCCGTTGGTCGGTTTGCACTACTGGATCGCCAGGGACGTGACCTATCGCGGCAAGTCGATCGCCCCCAAAGGAGATCCCTTCGTTAGCTCCGGCAACGACTTCGCGGAGGACTGCGGACTACGACACGATGACGCTCCGTGCGACTGTGGGCCAGAAACGGTTTAGGTAGACGAGGATGGCCGCCCAGCGCACACACCTCCGGCATCGCCTTGACCCGCAGCGGCAAGGCAGTCGTGGTGGTTGTGCCCCAGCTCGTGAGCCACAAGCGCTTGGAGACCACCCGCCGCTATACCCTGCCCACCGACGAGTGACTACCGCCCGGTGCCGAGCAGCGGTCAGGAAGGCCCTACGGTGTCGTCGCTCTCCAGCGCGGGGGCCGCACCCAGTCCCAGATCCTTGAGAATGCGGGACACGTCCTTGGCTGAATAGCCGTCGAGGACGACCTCGCTGTTCTCCGAGGTGAACGTGACCTTCTTACCCTGATTGATTTTGATGAGCGCGACCAGCACGCTCCTCAACCCGAGTGCGCTTGCCACCGATGCGACGAGGGTCGCGATCGAGGTGACAGGCCCCTCCTGGAGACCGTCCAGGGAACGCTCGACCCCGGCGTCCTTCAACGCAGCGATGGTCGCTTCGCGATCCTGCCGGGAGATTACGATCCGCAGGTCGTAAGTGCCGTCCTGTTGGGTGTACACGTGCACGGCCATCCGGCCGCCGCCCTGAGCGGTCTGCAACGTCATCCTTTCGTCGGCGGGGCGCTACCCCGTCCCACGGTCCCACAGCGGACAGGCACACAGTGCCAACCCGAGTACTGACATCTTCGCGCTCGCGACCACTGTCATGTTCGTACTCGTCAACAACTAACTTGTCAGTGAGCATCGGTCATGAAGATGTCAGTGCTCCTGATGGCCAGATCCGGCAACAGATCCGAGCCCCCACAAGTCGTGGACCTACTGTTTCGGCATGACCTCGGACGGCTTGCCCCCCACCACACCGCCCTCCCACGCAGGGGCCCTCCAGTCCGTACGCGACGGCGCCGATCGGCTGCTGGCCCTGGTCCGAGGAAGCCCGGTCCGCAGCGGCGCCGTCCTTGGGGCCCTGCTGCTGATCGGGGTGGCCGGCGCTCCGTTGGTGGACCGGGCCTGGGAGGTGTTCTGGTCTCGGCCCCACGCCGGGCGTCTCGTGCTGTGCGCGGTCGGCTTAGTCGTGATCGTCACAGCCACCATGCGCCGGTCACGGCTGCAGATACGCCAACGAGCCGAACAGGCACGTTTGGGATCGGTGATCGCCGTCGCCTGGGCAGTGGTCATTGCGGTGGTCGGTCTCTTGGTCGCGGGCGCGTGGTGGGTGATGGGCGCCCCCACACCCACCTTCCCGGACCCTTTGCCGCCCCGGGCCCTAGACGCGCTCGCCACCCGGGCCTTCGCGATCGTGGCCGGACTCGGCGCAGCCGCCCTGCTGGTGATCCACTACCGGCGCCAACGCACCACCGAAGCCGACGCCATACGCGCCGAAGCGGCCAACGTACGCGCTGAGAAGGCGGCTGAGCGCGAGGTCACCAAACTGTTCAACGAGCGCTTCACCGCCGCCTACACCGAACTGGGCAGCGAGCACGCCGCTGTACGGCTGGGCGCCGTCCACGCCCTGGCCCACCTGGCCGACGACGCCCCTTCCGAGAAGGAGGTGCAGATGGTCATCGACGTGCTGTGCGCCTACCTGCGCATGCCCTACACATCTCGCCCTGATGAGCCTTCCGGACCACCCGACCAGTCCGTCCTGCCAGCGGCATCCCCGACCACAACCGCTGACCTCGGCCGTCTCCGCAACACCGAACACGACGCCCAACGCGAGGAACAACAGACGGCCCAGGAGGAGCACCGAAGGCAGGTTCTGGAGTTCGAGTCGTTTCAGCAGGTCCGCCACACCATCATCCGCATCATCGGCAACCACCTGCGCGAGCCCACCCGCTGGCGCGGCAAGAACTACGACTTCACCGGCGTCGTCTTCGACGGCGGCGACCTATCTGGAGCCCACTTCTCCGGCGGGAGGGTGGACTTCAGCGGGGCCCGGTTCTTCAGCGGGACGGTGGACTTCGGTTGGGCCCGGTTCTCCGGCGGGGAGGTGGACTTCTTCGGGACCGAGTTCTCCGGCGGGACGGTGGACTTCCGCAGGGCCCGGTTCTCCGGCGGGACGGTGGACTTCCGCGGAGCCCGATTCTCCGGCGGGACGGTGAACTTTGCCGGGGCCCGGTTCTCCGACGGAACGGTGAACTTCATCGGGGCCCAGTTCTCCGACGGGGAGGTGATCCTCATCGGGGCCCAGTTCTCCGGCGGGATGGTGGACTTCGGCGAGGCCCGGTTCTCCGACGGGACCGTGAATTTCCGCGGGGCCCGGTTCTCCGACGGGACCGTGGACTTCTTCGGGACCGAGTTCTCCGGCGGGACGGTGAACTTTGCCGGGGCCCGGTTCTCCGGCGGGATGGTGATCTTCTTCGGGGCCTGGTTCTCCGGCGGGACGGTGGACTTCCGCACGGCCGAGCTCTCCGGCGGAACGGTGGACTTCAGCGGGGCCCGGTTCTTCAGCGGGAGGGTGGGCTTCAGCGGGGCCCGGTTCTTCGGCGGGACGGTGGACTTCCGCACGGCCGAGTTCTCCGGATGGACGGTGGACTTCTTCGGGGCCCAGTCCTCCGGAGGGGCAGTGGACTTCGGTTGGGCTGGGTTCTCCGGTGACCTGGACGACTTCGAGCACGCTAGGGGCACATGCCCTGTCGGTCTGCGAGAAGCCCAGACGCAAGCGACTCCTGGGGTCCTGCTGTTTCCCGAAGCTTGGGGACAGCGTCCTGGGCAAGAGGATTCGAACGCCTCAGTCACAGAACCACCTGCGCCCAGCAACCCCTGACTGAGAGAGCCCCGGGCACTGACATCCCCACTGCGCTAACCACTGCCACCTTCACTGCGTTCAACAAAGTTGTTGACGAGCACGGGGATGTCAGTACTCCTTTTGCGCTGACGGCGAGCGCTCGGGAGAAGACTGAATGGCACAGCCGGGTAGAGGGCGAGCTCGCCGTCGACGGTGCATACGGCCAGCCTGGCCACTCCCAGGCCGCCGGCGCCGTCCAACGTGGTGCGCTGCGGGACGGTGAGCACGTCCATCCGCGTCCCCAGGGTGAAGATGTGCGCTCCAATGCGGCGCAACGCCAACGGCCCAGGTGCGCTCCATCGCCAGATACACCGGGGCGCCCGCACGCACTCACTCCAGGCGGGCGGCGCGGTGGCCGATGACGTGCGCGGTGGAGGTGACAAACCGGTAGGGGCCCACAGTGGTGGGGAGAGCGCGGTCGACGCCTGTCGGCGCTCGACGATACCGATCCCCGTCTGGGAATGGCCAAGTGCTCGCCACCGTAGCGGTTCAGGGGCGATCCGTAAGAGAGACCACCTCATCAACGCAGAACGCAAACTCGCTCCTCACCTTTTACCGAAACGTCCCCACGCCCGACCAGGGCGAACCCCTGGCGTTCCTAAAAAGCGCTCGCGGCATCCCCGTCCTACGCGTAAGATCCCTCTGAACTTAATTGTGGGCGCCCTTGAGGAGAGACCGGAGACGCTGTGTGTGCGGAAGGCGAACAAATGCGGGACACGACAATGCAACTGTCCGAGCTTATCTGGTCGGTGTCTGACCTGCTCCGCGGTAACTTCAAGACGCATCAGTACGGTGAGGTCCTACTGCCGTTCACTGTATTGCGCCGACTTGACTGCGTACTTTCGACTCATCGAGAAAACGTGCTCGATTCTGCGGAAAAATCCGCCGACCACCCTATGTTGGACACCATACTCTGGCGCGCCACTGGTCTTCCATTTTATAACACGAGCCACATTAGACTGACGGATATAGTTAACTCTCCAGAGTGCGTCGACAGCAAGCTGCGCGACTACGTGGGTGGATTCTCGCAAAACGTAAGGAAGATTTTCGACTGCTTCCACTTTTCCTCCACCTCTCAGCGTTTGTCCGAATCCGGTTTGCTGTACACGATCGTCGCTAAGTTCCTCGACCTAGATCTGGGGACATCCCTCTCTCCGCAGGATATGGAACGCGTCTTCGACGAACTCGTGCGACGCTTTTCGGATTTAACCTCAGAGGCCAGCGGTGAGCATTCTACGCCGCGTGACGTCGCTCGCCTAATGGCCGCTCTCGCAGCGGAAGCCGACCTGGATCGGCTCGCGGCCCCCGGAATAACTAGAACGATTTATGACCCAGCCTGCGGCACGGGCGGCCTACTCAGCGAGATGGCCGACCACCTCGCCAACGTCAATCGTAATGCGCGCGTCTTCCTATACGGTCAAGATCTAAATCCCCAAAGCTGGGCGATCGCCAGTTCCCGGATGCTACTGGGCGGTCGCGACTTTGAGCAGATAGCAATCCACAATGTAATTCAAAAGGACGGATTCCCAAACAAGCAATTCGACTACCTCATAGCAAACCCTCCATTTGGTGCCGATTGGAAATCCAGCAAGGACGCCGTACTCGCCGAGCACGAAGATCTCGGCCACGAAGGACGCTTCGGGGCTGGCTTGCCTCGCATTAACGACGGATCCCTGCTCTTTCTCCAGCACATGATATCGAAGATGAAGCCCGTGGATTCTTCCGGCCACGGTGGAAGCCGCATCGCTGTCGTATTTAACAGGTCACCGATGAACGCTGGTGCAGCCGGATCAGGGGAATCAGAGATCCGAAAGTGGATCATCGAGAACGACTGGCTCGAAGGTATTGTTGCTCTTCCCGACCAACTATTCACCAACACTGGCATCAGCACGTACATCTGGATTCTAAGCAATCGCAAGAGCGCTGGAAGCCAGGGCAAAGTCGTACTCATCAAGGCACAGGATCACTGGCAAAAGGTACGACATTCAGTGGGCAATAAGAGGAAGTATCTCGGACCCGACCAGCTCACTGAGATCGTCCAGCTCTATGGTGAGGCGCTTTCCGCTGCCCCTAATCAATATTTGAATGATCAGGTGTCAGTGGTCCGGGCGGATGACCTGATGTATCGCCAGATACTCGTCGAACACCCACTTCGACTGCGCTTCGAACTCACCCAGGAGAGTCTTGACCGTCTTACTGCGCTGCGGCCGATACAGCTACTGGACGACACGGAAACGCTAGTGTTAGCACTCCGAAATCTCATCGGAACAACATGGAGCACTAAGTCCAAGGCGTTCCGTGCACTACGGCATGCTGCCGAGTCCGCTGGACAGGCCTGGCCGGGTGGAGTTAACTTCGAAAAGGCTGTCCGCAATGCGATCGGCGTACGTGATGACAAGGGAGAGCTGCAGAAGCACAAGGGCGCACAGGAACCCGACCTGGAGCTACGTGAGACACTGTCCGTACCATTTCTGGACGATCCAGAGGAATATTTTAGGCGCGAGATCCTCCCTCGATCCCCTGATGCCTGGATCAAACACGAAAAGACGAAACTGGGGTGCGAAATTCGACCCTGGATCTTCTTCATTATGGCAATGGATGGGCAGCTCGAGCCGTTGCGGAAGTTTGCCCAACTCGAGACGGCGCGCGTCGAACTGCCCCACTCAGATCCTGATGAAGAAGAAGCGTCCATACCCAAACACCTCACAGCTGCGGATCTGCATGATGTTGAATCAGCTCTGGAATTGCCAGACGCAGATCGCAAAGATTACATGGTCACCCTAACCCCATGCTCGGGCGGTGATCTGGTGGGACACTTCGACAACTGGCGCCTGCTGCCCCCAGGATTCGGCACCGCTGTTACCTCAATGTTTGTTCTACATCCGCGTCCAGGAAGTGGACGAGCACTATGCGAATGGCTCAACTTGCGTAAGGAGAACGTACGCCTCCTGCACGCCCGCGACCTGCTCGACACTCCCGTCCCTTTGGACCTGGTTACTGACTCGGAGATAGATGACTTGTTGGAGGAGGTACAGGAAGGTCGCCGTACCCTCCAAATGGTGAACTCAGGCCTCCTACCGAACATATTCTCGGGCAGCAAGAGATCCAACGATGAGCTCCGCAGGATTGTACGGTCTTCCGCCCACGAAGCGCGGCTAGTGGACCGGCTAATCCGTCCCTTCGATGACCCGGTATGGCGGGTAGAGTCGAGCTACCCCTTCCATGTGGCAGCCCTCGCCCGCCGCTATCGCGTCAGCACTCATCCTGCTGAGCGGAAGGACGGATTGCTCAAGCTCGCCGAAGGCACGGCGCGCATACTGGGCATCCTTGCCCTCTCCGAACTCATCGCACGCCAAACTTTCAACAAAGAACTCCGCTCTCAGTTCCGCAAGGGAGCTTCCTTCGGCACCTGGATCTCCCTCATCGATCTGTTCTTGGCGAAGGTTGAGAGTCCCCGTATCCAGGAGTTGACGGCGCTCCGAGACAGCCCCATCACTCAAACATTGGAGAGGATCAAGGAATTCCGGAACCGTTCACATCATGCTCACGGAGTCCGCTTCAGTCACGAGCTTCATGAAGACGTCGAGCAGCTTGAACCACGGGTGCTCTCGGTCATTAACTCGGTCAATTGGCTGTCGAGCATCCGTTGGTTCTGGGTGGAGCGTTGTGAGTATCTCAACGAGTCATCCTTCCGGATCGTAGGGCTTCAGTTGCGCGGGAGTCATCCAAGCTGGGAGCCACTGGAGCAGCTGGAAACCTACCCCCTACGCCCCGGCCGGATCTATGTTGACAGCAGACTTTCCAGGCAGCCTGTCGATCTCTGGCCGCTGGCCATGGTCAGGCTGTGTCAGGAGTGTCGGACGCAGGAACTTTTTCTTCTGGACCAAATGGTTAGCGGCCAGGCGATCCTTCGAAGCCTGGAGGAGCATCCCTTGGAGATCCGATACTCGGCATCGGGGGAGACCTGATTTCTACCTCACTCGACGATCACAGAACCACACTGATCAGGGCAGAAGACAGAACACTGAAGGCTGACATCCCCGCTGTGCTGACCACTGCCAACTTCACTGCGCTCAACAGAGGCCCTTGCGCGGACCCCTTAGAGCTACCATGGCCGCCTTCGAGCGGACACCAACACCGACTCCACGACCCCTGAGTCGCACTGGAGAGCGCCCGTGATGCGCTGGCATGCTCCCGCGCACTCTCGCCGCAGGCCTGAGAAGGCCGCCTGCGGGAGTCTGCGTGGGGAACTCTTCGATTCCGGCCCCGCGGGCGAGAGAGGAGCTGCACGATGGGCCCATGAACGACCTCAGCTTGCTTCGCCGGTTTTTCGATCCCAAGCAGTACCCCGAACTCTTGAGGCCGCTCCAGGCGCTGGAGGAGATCGGCGACGCCGACCTTCTGAAGCGGGTGGTGGCCGCTGCCATGGCCCAGCAGCGACTCGAGCGGCTCGCCAAGCACGGCATCAAGGTCTCGCCCGAGTGGCGCTGCCCCTGCTATCTGCGTGACTCGCGCGGGCACCTGCACCGGCGTCGCGAGAAGGAGCGGAACAACCTGGGGGGCATCTGCTACGACTTCGGGGGCGGCCACACCACGGGTGGCATGGTCGACCACGGGCGGAGCTGGATACGCGATCGCGAGCGGGTCGCGCTGACCTTGGAGCCCTACAGTGAGGTCGCCGCCGAGGACTTCGCCACGGCGGCCGCGTCGCTGGCCGCCGACGACCTGGTGATGTCGGTGTGCTCGTGCTGCTCCACACACTTCCCGGGGATGACCTCGCTGATCGTGATCAGCAGGGTGGAGGAGGGGCCGCTGCACTACTGCCCCTGACCCGGCGCGGCTGTCGCCGGTGCGCAGCGCGCGCCGGCCACCCGTGGGGCCAGCCCGAGGGGGCGGATCACCGCGGTAACGGTTCCGGGCCTGGGCGCCTCAACGAAAACGGCCCCTCCGGAGAGGGGCCGTCGCGCTGGGCGGGTCAGTCGGAGCGCACGTCCAGAGCAACCACGCGGTGGCTGTAGACGAGCAGCGTCATGTTGTAGCCGAGTCCGCTCATGCGCCGCACGAACTCATCGTCGTAGTCGGGGTGGGGCTGGGCGAGCACGTCGGGGTCGTCGGCGGCCGCCAGGGCGAGCAGGGCCTCGCCCGCGCGGATGCGCACCCGGGGCGGCAGTGCGGCCATCTGGTCGCGGATGGCGTCGGACAGGGTGATGTCGCGTCGTTTCACGCGGCGTGCCCCCGGTGGTGCTCGGCGTCGTCGAGCAGCACCGCGAGCAGCTCCTCGCGCATGGTCGCCTCGTCAGAGGCTTGGACGGTGACGCCCTCCGGCGGAAGGTCGGTGTGGGCGCGCTCTAGTGCCCGCTGGACGTGCTCATCCAGGCCGGACTCGAGTCCGGCGCCGGAAGCGTGGTTCTGCACGGGGTCCTCCTTGGTCATGCGGCGGGCAGTGCGGCCTGGCGCGCGGTGGCGGCGTGGCGCTCGTGGGGCAGGGCGTCCAGGGCGACTTGGGTGCCCGAGAGTAGCTCCAGTAGCGAGATGCCGAAGTGGACGGCGATGCGGTCGAGGTCGTCCACGGTCCACAGCCTGTTGCCGTGGACTTTGGCGCTGATGTTGGTGCGGTCCTGGCCGAGGGAGGCTGCCAGGTCGGTGACGGTCTCCCCGCATCGGCGCAGCAGCAGCAGAGTGGTGTCGCTGATCTGTTCGTGGCGCTCGGAGCGGCGTTGGCGTGCGCTCATGGAGCGACCGTATCAAATAGTCCCGTCTGTGACTTGTGGATCACGCCTGCTCTTTCGGGGTCTTCTTCGTCCGGCCGGTCTTGCGCCTTTGCCCGGGGCGGCTGCGCCAGAAGTGCGCGAAGGCCTTCGGGTCGTAGAGGGCTCCGTAGCCGTGGTGCTCGCCGGTCACGGGGTCGGGGATTTCGCATTTGGGGTCGGCGCCTTGGGCGAGGCGATCGAGGCTGGCGTTGCGCGCCGCCTGTACGGTCTCGTGGTGCAGGCCCAGGGCGGTGGCGATGCCGAACAGCGGCATCGGCTCGCTCTGGGTGGCCCGACGGTTGAGTAGGGCCTCGTCGGTCTGGCGGCCGCGGAGGATCGCCGCGTAGTCCTTCGCGGCTGAGAACACTGCCGACTCCCGGCCGGAGCCGCTCCGGGTCGGCGGGTCGAGGATTTCCAGAGCGGAGGAATCCCTTGATCTGTTACCTGATTTCCAGGGGGTTTCTTCTACCCCGGGTTCGCTCCATCCCCTCACCCGGCATCCGCCCGTAGGGCGAGCGCGCCGTGGGGTGGTCTGTCACCGGACGAAGTCCGGCTCGACCCCGGGAGCGCGCCGGGTGACCGGGGGGAGCGGGTCGCCGCGAGGCACGAGCGGCGGACCGTGGAGGCCGCAGCTCCCGGTGTGCGGGAGGGGTTGGCGGGCCGCCGCACGGTGTGCTGGGTTGTGACCGGATGCCGGGTGAGGGGATGTGGCGGGCCCGCCACAGCAGAGGTGCACTCGACTGCCTTCCCCTCCCATCCGCGAGCCCCAATTCCCCGCCGGAGGCACTCGTCGCGGCCTGCGCCGACGCCGCGGCCGACGATCACCGCGACCCGTCGTCATCGCCTCACACCTGCGGGTTCACCTCTCGCCCAGCCCGGCCCAGGGGCGGACGATCTCGATGTGGAGCGAGCCGCCGCCGGCGGGGCGCTCGTCGATGGTGCTGCCCGCGGGCAGGGACTGCGCGAGCCGCTGCCGGTAGCGGAGCCGGACCGTTTCGAGCCAGATCGGCGCGAGCGCCGTGATGAAAGTGCGCGCCAAGAGCAGCGCGGGCCCGGCGATGATCGCCGCGCCCACCTGGAAGGTATCGGCCTGCACTGGACCTCCTGTCCTCGTCGTTGCACGAGGAAGAAGAGGCGGAGGCGTCGACTGCGACACCAGGAACATATGAGCTGCGTCATATGTTCCGGCTGTAACGCCGATGGGGCCTCCAGGGTCTTCTAGGTGTTCCGCGCGGGACTACACCGCCGCGCGGCACCAAGGCAGAGGGTCTTCTCTTTCAGCCTTGCGCAGATAGGAAATGGAACTCGCTTCGCGAGCAGGAAGACAAGAAGGAATTGAGGTGGATGTATGGCAACAATTCTAAGCGGGGGAAATGGGACAACCCGCTGTCAACCCGGCGCGGTTTCAGGTGCCTCATGACCTGAAATCGCTAAAGGTTGGGTTGTGAAATGATCTGCTCTCCATACAGAGGTGGGGAGCCGACGGTTCTGAACCGTCGGGAACGTGTCGCCTCCGGGTGGCGGTTCCGGGCATTTCAAGTCCCAATGGGAGCACAACGTGACTCACGCGCACAACGGGTCCGACCACCGGGCGAAGGTCCGCGAGGCCTTCACCGAGCACGGGCAGAGCGTGTACGCATACCTGGTCTCTCTCGGCGCGCCCCACCATGAGGCGGAGGACGTGCTGCAGGAGGTCTTCGCGAATATCCTCAAGAAGGATCGCGGGATCGAGAACTACGAGGCCTATCTGATCAGGTCGGCGCGCAACAGCTACCTTCGACTGAAGGATCAGCAGAAGAAGAAGGAGTGCGTCACCGACGAGGACTCGGGAATCCCCGTGGTCGTGTCGGGAGACGGCTCCCCTGCCCGGGGGATCCTGAACGCGGAGATTCGGGCTGACCTGGAGAACGCGCTGGAGCGGCTGCCCGCTTCGCACCGCGAGGCGTTCGTTCTGCACAACCAGGAGGACCTGACCTATGAGGAGATCGCCGAGCGGACCGGGCGCAAGGTGGGCACGGTACGCCAGCACCATGCGCGCGCCGTCCAGGCGCTGCGCTCGCTCCTGACGGGGTGAGGCGCAGGGGAGGGAAGTGAAATGGAGGATCTGCAGCAGGCCAATTCCGAGGTCGCGCGTGCGGCTGGAGAGGCGTGGGTTCAGCAACTGGTCGGTGTCGATCGGCCGGTGACCGACGAGGAGCGCCACCAGGCCCTGGGGGAACTGTTCGACCGGTGGTTCCCGGAGCAGACCTCGCAGTGACGTGATGTATCAGCGCGGAGGGTGCTGCCCCCTGGTGGGGGCGGCGCCCTCCGCGCTGTGCGGGATTGGCTACGGGGTGCGCGTCATGGTCCTGCGCTGCTGTTCGGTGTGTGCGGGCGGGGCCTGGGTGTGCCCCTCAGGGTGGGGCGAGCCCTCGGGGACGGGCCCGTCGATGGCCGCGCCGCTCACCCCGGTGCGGGGTCCCCGGACACGACTTGGAGCTGGGGCACCCTCACCGTCCGCCCCGGTCCGGGCTCCCCGGACACGGTTCCGGGTTGGGGCACTCTTGCCGTTCTCGGCCGTGGGCTCCCGCCGAAGATCTTCCCGCTCGTTGGTCTGGACAGTGACGCGGCGGGCCCGGTCCTCGTCGGCCGGCGGCATCTTCAGTTCGCTGCGCAGGTCGTTGAGCCCGTCGGCCAGGTGCGTGCGGGCGTGGGCGTAGTCGCCGGCGACCTGGTCTGTGCCAGGCAGCCGCCGGGTGAGTTGTTCCACGCTCTCGCGCAGCCGTGACTTCTCCCCGTCGGAGAGTTCGGCGCCCTGGAGGCGGCGCATCCCGGCCAGCACGGGTTCGCTGCTGCTCCATACCCGGCCCCGCTCGGGGTTCTCGGCGGCGGGGTCGTGGATGAGGTGGGTGCCCCAGGCGGGCTGGGAGCCCTCGCGGGGGTAGAGGGCGATCCGGTTGACCAGCTTCTGTTCGTGGGCCTGAGTCAGGATCTTCTCCAGGTTCTGGGCTTCGCGCTGATGGTGGTCGGGGTGGACCGCCTGGTGGATGGTGCGCGCGTGCAGGTGCTGGTCCAGGGCCTCGAGCTGGCTGAGCTTGCGCTGGGCGTCGGGGGTGATGCGGGCGGCCAGGGTGATCTCGTAGCCGTGCTCGCGGGCCATGGCGGCGAACTCCACCACCCGCTCGGGGTCGTTGGTGGGCATCACGAGCTGGACGTCGGTACCGCGCTTGAGCACCTTCTCGAAGTCGCGTCGCATCTTGGCGTACACGTCGGGATCGACCCGGTCGGTTGCGGCTTTCCAGCCGCGGCGGCGGTACAGGTCGCCCCATGCGGAGTGGGCGGCGCGGAGCTGGCGGCCGTCGATGCGCTCCATGGCCGGAGGCTCTTCCCGCTCGACCTCCTGGACCCGCACCGGGTCGGGGGCGGGCCCGGTGTCGGCGTCGCCGGGGACGAAGATGGTGGCGCGGCGGCCAGCGGCGGCCTGCGCGGGGCCGTCGGGTTCGGAGCCGGTGTCGTCGTCGGTCAGCCCGATGGTGGCGCGGCGGCCAGGTCCGGTACCCAGGTTGGCGGCCAGCCGCTCGCGTTCGATGTCCAGGTCGGGCTCAGGGGTCGATTCGTCGGCCGCTTCCGATGCCTCTTGAGCTGCGGAATCCGGTTCCGGGTTCGGGTTCGGCGCCGGGGCGGGCTCCTCCTGGGGAGGTACAGGTGCGGCGGCCGCGGGAGCCTCCTCCACGTCCTCGGCGTCGGCGATGCTCTCCCATGCGGCCAGGCGCTCCTGTTCGGCCAGAGCCTCCTCCTCAGGGGAGGGAGCGTCTTCGGTCGCGGGCTCGGGCTCCTCGGGTGCGGGGCTCTCCTGCGCCGGGGCAGGTTCATCGGCGGTGTCGGCCTGCGGGGCCTCGGGTTCGGGCGTGGTGTCCTGCTGGGCGGCGTCGTCGGCGGCCGCCGGGGCGGGGGTTGGGCTCTGCGCCGGTTCAGGGGTGGGGGTGTCCAGGTCGGGGAACAGGGAGGGCTCGTCGTTGGCCACGGGAGTGTCTCCTTGCCGGGAGGGAACGGAGGGCGTCTCGGGTGTGGGGGCCGGACTCGGGGGCGATGGGGCGGAGAGGCGGTCCATCTCCCGCAGGGCCTCGCGGGTCAGCGTGCGCGGCGGCGCGGCCGCGGCCTCGATCGCCGGCGCTTCCTGGTCGGCGTGCAGGATTCCGGTCAGGCTGATGATGTCGGGCGGGGCCAGTCCGACCGTTTCCGCGATGGTCTGCTCGTCCAGGTGGGGGCACTGGCGCCGGTACTCGGCGGCCATGCGCTCCAGGGTCGTCTCGTCGTCGGGCAGGGTCGCCAGTTCGACGTCGAGCAGCTCCCGGCGGCGGTCGGCCTCGGTGAACACCTCCAGGTATAGGTCCTCGAACTGCGGGGAGCGTTCGAGGACCCCGGGCAGGAAGGCGTTGGCGCGCAGCTCGGCGATGTGTTCGTGCACCACCGCGAAGGCCTGGCGCATCTCCCCCTCGCCCATGAGCTGGCCGATGCGTTCTTGGGCGCGCGCTTGGGCTTCGTCCATGCGGGCGCGGCGCACGCTCTCGTGCTCGTCCAGGGTGGCGCTGACGCGCGCCCGCCACAGGGTGGCGCTGGCCCGGGGCGGGGCCTCGGGGAGCTGGTCCAGGGTGGTGTAGAGGCTGCCCATGCGCTCCCGCAGGGCCTCCATGCCCAGGTCTTCGGTGAGGGTGAGCCAGGGGTCGGTGCGGCTGTAGGTCCCCGAGAAGCCGTGCTCGGCCAGGACGCTGCGGACACTGCCGGGGGTGGTGGGGGACAGGTGCCAGGTGCGGGTGTCGTGGTCGATGACCATGACGTCGGCGAAGGCGGGGGCATCGGCCGCGGGCAGGGTGAGCTGGGCGCGCAGGGACTCGCGCACCCCGGCCTCCGTGGGGTCGTTGAGGTTGGCGCGGGCCAGCAGTGCGGCGACGTCCTCGGCGGGGGCGGTGCGGCTCAAGGCGTAGAGGTCATCGAGCAGCTCGGTGCGGATCGGCCCCCGCTCGGCTTCTTCTGTTTGTGCCAGGGTGCGGATCTGGTCGTTGATGTGGGTGTGGTCCTCGGCGCGCAGCTCGGCCTCCAGTCGTCGGGCCCGGGCCTGGTGGAGGCTCCCGGGCGGCAGCACGTCCAGCAGCCAGCTCACGTGCTCCTCGTGGGCTTGGCGGCGGCGGGCGCGGACCTGTTCGTCGGTGCGGGCTCCTGCGCGCCGGGCCAGGGTGTAGACCTCACCCGCTTCCCGGTCGACCAGGGCCTGCAGGGACTCCACCGGGTCCAGGCGGCGGTGCAGGCGCTGGACCTTGTCCAGGTCCGGGCCCAGGATCGGATCGTTGGCCTCGCGGCGGGCGTAGGCGCGGGCCAACTGGAACTCGCCTTGGCGCAGCAGGTCCTCGGCTCGCATGACGGCTTCGAAGTTGGAGCCGGGGCGGATCTCATCGGCCAGCGGATCCGGCTTCTCCATCGCCGGTGGTTCGGCGGCCGCCGCGGGTTCCTGCGGGGCCGGCGCGGGGACGGCGGTGGGGGCGTTCTCGCTGTAGGCGGTGTTCAGGTCGGTGTGGGGGTTGACCCGATGCCCGGTCAGGGTGTCGATGTGGACGTGGAACAGGCGCTGGTCGTCGGTGGCGACGTAGCGGGAGCGGGCCCGGGGCGAGGTGGCCCAGACCTGCCCGGTGAGCTGCTCACCGTCGACCTCGAAGGTGACCGTGGCGCCGACGCCGTTCTCTTTGGGCTCGTAGGGCCACTGCCGCCGCGGTGCGCGGCGGGCCGGGCGTGCGGGCCCGTTGACCTCACGGTGGATCCTCTTCCAGGCCTTGGCCAGGGCCACGGCCCGCTCCCGGGCGGTGTAGCCGGTCAGGCCCATCATGTCCTTGAGTTCTTGGACGCGCTGACGGTGGCCGTGGGCGGTGTCGTCGCCGAGGTCGGCGTTGAAGCGTGCGGCGGCGTGGCGGCCGGTGCGCGGGTCGGAAGCGACCACCATCCAGTACTCGTCCGGGGACCGGAAGATGTAGGGGGCCTCGAAGGTTCCCGCTCCGGCGCGCAGGTGTTCCTGGTCCTCGAAGGAGAGGCTGGGGTTCACCGGCGGCGGCTCGGGGACCGCGATCGGACGCGGCCCAGAGCGGCGCCCTCGGCGTCGGCGCGGGGCGGCTTGTTCCGGGGCCGGTGCGGGCGGGTTGTCGAAGTCCAGTTCGGGCTGGTCCACGTGGCCTCCTTACTCGGCGGCCGCCGGCGCCTGCTCGGGGAGCTGGTGTTCGACCTTGGAGGTGCTGCGAGCGCACCGTTTGAAGGGCCCCTGGGGGTCGCGCAGGTACTTGAGCGTGGGCAGCAGGTGGTGGTGCAGCCACGTGGAGGGCCCGGTCAGCCCGCTTCTGCCCTCGGTGTTGATCTGGTCCTGGAAGGCGCGGAACGCGGCATGCAGGAAGGTGACAGCGTCGTCGTGCTCGATCCACTGCGGGCACCAGGGCTGGTCCTGGCGGACCGCGTAGACGAAGGTCGGCACCAGGTACTCCTCAACCCACGTCACGAGCTTGTCGACCTCGGCCTGCTCGGCGCCCAGGAGATGGTGGGGGAAGTAGGGCGAGTCCACATGCTGCAGATCCGCCCGTGGCCCAGGCTGGGCGGGCTCCTTCTCCTGGCTGGTGGACGTGGGGTTGGTGTCGCTCACGCGGGACGCCTCCTCGTCGTCTTCTTCTCAGCGGCCAGGCGCTCGGTCTCCAAGTCCATGAACTCCTTGTCCTTGGCCAACTGGTCGGCGTCGGGGCCTTCGAACCAGGCGGGCATGCGGATCATGGCCGGACGGGTGGAGGTGGCGAACATCAAAGCGGTGGACCGCTCCAGCTCGCGCACCTCGGCGGCGTCGATGATGCGCTCGCGGCGCCGGGAGCGGGTGGTGGAGGCGCCCTGGCGGGACGTGGACAGCGACTCCTCCACGATGGCGCGCATCCCGACGAGCTGGGAGACCTGGTCGACGAAGGAGTAGTCGTCCAGGCCGGCGCCGATCAGCTTGACGGTGGCCGCACCCCACAGCTTCTTCATCCCGGACTTGCCCCAGGCGTCCACGCCCTGGTCGTAGGACTGCAGGATGGTGGTGACCTGGATGCCCATGCCGCCCAGGGTCGAGTACAGGTCGGGAAGGTCCTCGATCTTGCACACGTTGGCGGCCTCGTCCAGGATCAGCCGCGGCGGCGGCTGGATGCGTCCGCCGCGGGTGGCCTCGGCCTCGGTGACGGCGGCGTCGATGCAGGCGTCGGTGAGCGAGGCGATGATTCCGGCCGCCCCGCCCCCGCCCTTCTTCGACAGCAGGTAGAGCGAGTCGGTGCGGTCGACGTGGTCCTCGGGCACGAACTCCTTGGCGTCATCTCGGCGGGTGACCCAGCGGGCGATCTGCGGGTCGTACAAGGGCATGAGGGCCTGCTGGACGTGCCCGTAGATGCCGCGTCGGGTCTCATCGGGCAGCTCGGTGGTCTCGCGCAGGCTGTCGGCCAGCGCGCCCAGGCCGTGCTCGCGCAAGATGTCGACGGGGGCGGAGTCCAGGTGGTCGGTGGACCAGGCGAGCAGGTCCTGCAGGGGGCGGCCGCCGAGCCCGGCGGCGTAGAGCAGGTTGGTGAGGGTGGCTTGGCCGGCGGCGGTGAAGTAGGCGTCGCCGCCGCGCTTGTCTGGGTCCTCGACCGTTTTGGACAGGTTCTTGGCCACGCGACGGGCGTTGTCGAGCTTGCGTCCGGCCCAGCCGAGCATGTCCCACCAGGTCTCCTGGGGGCGGTGGGCGATGCCCTGGGGGTCGAAGAGGAAGACCTTGCCGCAGCGGCCGCGGGCGCGGGCGGTGATGGCGTAGGCGTCGGCCCGGATGCTGGTGACCAGGACGAATCCAATGGCCTCCAGGACCTGCTTGGCCACGATCCTGGAGGTCTTGCCTGAGCGCGGGCCTGACAGGATGAGAATGACGTCTTCGAAGCTGGCGCGCAGCAGGGCCTTGGTGCCTTCGAGGAAGCCCAGGATGAGGCCGACGTCGGCGCCGGCGACCTCCTTGCGAGGCTTGTCCTTCAGGTCCGGGCGCAGCCGCAGGGCCTGCTTGAGGCGAGGGCTGTAGGTGAAGTCGCGTACGTCGCGCAGGGTGGCCAGGCCCGGCACGGACGCCCGGAACTGCCCCATGAGCAGGAACGCGACAACGGTCACGGCCGCGACCACCACGCCGCCGACGACGGCGATGCCGCCCGCGATCCAGGGCGTGGCCACGCCGGGCCACAACTGCCCGTGCAAGGCGGTGAAGATCATCCCGGGCCCGTAGGAGGGCGGGTGCCAGCCTGCGCCGGACGCCCACGCGCCCAGGGTGCCGCCCAGCCACGCGGCACCCGACAGGATGAAGACCAGCACGAACCCGCCCAGGACCACGAAGGGCAGCGGGTCACCAGTAAATGTGCCTACCTGGCGGCGGCGGTCTTTACGCGCCACGGTCTTTCCTCCGCTCCTCCTGGACCTTGCGGCGCATGGCCGCGTCGGTGTCGTACAACTGCAATTCGGTGGGGGTGAGCTGGAGGTGGACGGCCTCGCCGATGCGTTCGCCAGAACCGATGCGCACCAGGTAGCGGCCCCGGCCGGGGTGGACGGTGTGCGCGCTGTCGGCGCCGGTGGAGGAGGGGGAGGCCCAGGACGCGACGAGGTGGCGTTCCTCGGCGGTCAGAGGTCGTTGGACCGAGACCCGGTCCAGCTCCGACATGGGCATCGCGGCGAGCAGCAGGGTGTCGCACCGCTCCATCAAACCGGCCGCCTTGGCCCGGTCCTCCTCGGTGGGCAGCGCCTCCAGGTCCCGCAAGCTGTGGGTGATCATCAGGCTGATCTCGCCCTTGGACCTGTTCAACCTGGTCATGGAGTCCAAGGCACCGACCATGCCGGGCCCGGCGCGCAGCGCCCGCCACATCTCGTCCAGGGGCAGGATGAGCGGCCGGGGAGCGGCCCCGAACGCGCGTGCGGTGTCAACGGCCGCGTAGGAGTAGGACCAGGTGGCCAGCAGTCCGGCGGCCACCACCTGGTCTCCGGCGGTCAGCAGGGACCGCAGGTCCACCGACACCGCCGGGGCGTCCAGGTCCAACGGGGTAGTAGTCGGCCCGTCGAACAGACCGCTCAAGGGGCCGTCGCAGAGGTTGGTCAGCGCGGTGATCACCTCGCGCGCCAACTCCACATACTGGGCGTGGTCGGTGACCAGGAGCCGGTCGTAGATCTCCTGGGGCGGATTGCGCAGAACCCGCACCAGGTCAGGGATGGTGGGGTCGGTGGTGGCGCGGGCGGTGGCGGTGCGCAGCGCCTCGGACAGGGCAGAGGCCTCCGGAGCGGTGGAGCGTCGGCCCAGCCCGTAGGAGCCCGCGAGTAGGCCGTGGAGGAACTCCGAGCGGCGGCCGTTGATCTCGGCGCGCAGCCGCTCCCGGTCGGCGTCGGGCAGGGTGTGTAGCCCTCGGCCCAGGGGGCCGCTGTCCAGGGGGTTGATGCGGTCCAGGCCGCGCCCGACCCGCACGACCTGCCCGCCCAGGTGTTCCACCAGGGAGGTGTACTCGCCCTTGACGTCGCCGGGTACCAGGAGCTGGTAGCCGTAGGCGGCGTACCCCATGCACAGCCGTTTGGCGATCGCGCTCTTTCCCACGCCGGGTTGGCCCTGGATCCAGATGCCGGGGTTGGTGGTCAACCGGCCTACCCACCCGGCGGGGTCGATGGCCACCATCGACCGGGTGAACAGGTTCGGCCCCAGGGGGACGCCCTCGGCGGGCAGGCCGCTCGCCTGTAGCCAGGGGTAGAGGCCGCCGAGCTGGAGGGTGGTGGACAGGTACCGGTGTCCGGCCTCCACGTGTCCGGCCCGCCCAGCGGCTGGCTGGGGCCAGCCTCGTTTGGGGGCGATGACGTCGGCGTTCAGGCGCGGTGCGGCGGCCGCGCGAGTGGGCTTGGAGGCGGGGGCGTGGTAGCGCATCACAGATCCGGGGGGTAGAGGCCGGCGACTCCGAGCCCGGTTGCGAAAGCTGCCGCCTGGCCGCCCCAGCAGGGGCGGATGCGCAGCCTGGCTTGGGAGGCGGCCTGCTCGATGTGGCGGCGTGCCTCGACCAACTCCTCCAGGGTCGACACGGTGGTGGTGATGAACAGGCTGAACTCGGTCAGGCCTGCGCCGCGGGCCTCCTCGACTGCGGCGCGTTCGGCGTCGGCGGCGTCGGCCTCATCCCGAGCGCTGGGATCGCGGCCGGTCTTGTGGTCGTAGATGCGCCGGGCGGTGGCTGCGTCGCGCTCGCGTTTGAGGACGGTTCCGGCCTCTTCCCGGGACAGGGTGCGGTACAGGATGGTCAGTCGGCGCGGGTAGGGGCCGGGCAGCAACAGGGGCAGCAGTACGTCGTGGGAGACGAGCTGGCGGGGGGCTTCGACCAGGCACCAGGTCATGGAATAGGCGCCGTCGTGGACGTAGTGGCCCCATTCCTCCTGGGCGGCCATCGGTCCCACGTCGGGCCAGTCCAGTTCGCCCCAGCGGGCGGGGTCGGTGACGGTCTCGCTGTCGGGGTCGTAGGCGTTGCGCATGATCGCGGCGATGTCGTCGGCGCTGGCGCGGCGCAGCACGTCCACCCCGGCGGCGGACAGGGAGAGCCCGCCCAGAGCACGCAGGGTCTCGGCGACGGCGCCGGTGACGTCGCGGGCGCCGGTGCGGGCGGTGTCCACGGTCAGGCTCAGCCGGGCCCGGATACGGGTGGTGGTGTCGGGGGCGGCTGCCACGACCTCGTCCATGATCTGCTGTGCCAGGGGCGGGGAGGTGGGGTCGACGCGATCGGCGACGTGCCCGGGCAGGTGACTGCCTCGGGCAGGGGTCAGGTCGATGGTGACGGCGGCGTGGGAGACAGCGGTCTCATCGGCCAGCGAGGCCAGGGTCTGCCCCCAGGCGCCGACCTGGTAGGCGACGGTGCCGGAGTCGGCGAGCAGTGCCCCGGTGGGGGAGAGCAGGTAGGTCGCGGTCATCTTCCCGCTGCGCTGGTGCCACACCAGGCCGGCACCGCCGCGGCCGGGGTCGGACAGGTGTAGCAGCCGGGTGGGGGCCAGCACTCCGGGCAGGTCCCACTTGCGGGGGTAGGGGGCCAGCCACTGGCCCCGGTAGGTGGTCTGGCCGCGCAGGCGGGCGCGGGTGAACCCGAGCCAGGCAATGATGAGGTCGACGATCCACACCCCGCGCACCCGGATCAGGCCAGCCAGGGCGACCAGGGCGGAGGCGGGTAGCAGCCACGCTGCCGTGCCGACCCCGGCGAACAGGGCGACCACCAGCGGGACGACCACGGCGACGGCGACGGTGAGGGTCTGGCGGCCGTCCAGGCCGGAGAGGCCCAGGGACCGCACCCGCCGCCATCCGCCGTAGAGCTGGGCGCTCACTGGTCATCCTCCTGTCGGTGGTCAGTGGCGCCGGGGCCGAGGTCGTCCAGGCGTGGTCTGAAGTTCCCGGGCCCCGGGCCCGGGTCGTAGGGCTCACGCAGGGACGGTGTCGTTGCCGGGTCGTGTCCGGGTCCCCCGTAGGAGCCGGGGTCGGCCGGGTGCAGACCAGACCCGTTCGACCCGGGGGGCGGTGGATCGGTCGGGTGCGGCCCGAATCCGTTGGGTCCCGAGGGCGGTGGCTGGCCCTGCCCGGGCTGGCGCAGGTGCAGCCCGCTCTGAGGTCCGGCGCCGTGGGGTTCGCCGGCGTGGGGGTGGCTGCGCGCAGCGATCTGCCCCTCGGGGCCTTTCCCGTTACGGCCGAGCCCGGATATGACGGACTTGAAGGCCTGGCCGGCCTTGGCGAGCAAGCCCGCGGGGCCGCCGGCGACCGCCGCGCCGGTGGAGGCGGCGCCCTGAGCGGCGTTTTTGGTGGCGCTCAGCGTCAGGCCGCCACCGGCGTGGGCTGCGTGCTGGGCGGCCTGGGTACGGGCGGACCGGGCGGCCTGTTCTCCCGAGTGTTTCTCCGCCCACTGGGAGGCGCTGCCTGCGAGCTGGGAGCCCAGGAAGGCGTTGTTGATCACCGATCCTGGGGAGGCGCCTTCCTCCACACCCATGGTCATCATCGGTTTGAACGCCTTGAGCATCACGCCGGGGGCGATGACCCCGATGGACAGGGTGATGAAGCCCATGATGATGCTCATGAGTTCGGTTCCCAGGATGATCTGGGTGAAGCCCACCGCGAAGACGAAGGCCAGCATGGGTTTGTACAGCACGACCGTGGCCATGAGAGCGATCAGGCCGGGCAGCCACCGTTTGGTGGCGGACCCGCCGATCTGCCCGGAGGCCGCGATCGGCAGCAGTAGCGCCATGATCGGTAGGGCGGCCTCGCGCACGAACATGAGCAGGGCCTGGATCAGGCCGACGATGAGCGCTAGGACGAACAGGACGATGACGAGCCCGGCGGACAGGGTGCCGGCGGCGAACTGGCCTGCCAGGCAGTTACCGAACGCCTGGCCGAGTTCAGCCCGGGCTTCGGCCTGGGCCCCTTCGGTCTCCAGTTGGGCGTAGTCGATCTCCAGCCCGTCGGGCTGCCCGGACTGGTAGGCGGCGCACCCGTCCGAATGCGTTCCCACGTCCAGGAAGTAGCCGGTCAGCCACTCGGAGAAGTGCAGGGCACTGGTCAGCACGGTGATGCCGATGGCGCACACGAGCACGTACTTGGCCAGACCCTTGATCGTGGTCACCAGGATCTCGGGCTTGCCGGTGATCATGAGCTTGACGCCGCGGCCGATGAGGAACAAGCTCCCCAGCAGCATGCTGAGCCCGGTCATGATGGGCCACAAGGATCCGGCGCCCCACCGGGTGGGATCGGTGTGGGGCACCATGACCCACCAGTACAGGATCTGCGCGATGAACTCGCGGAACCCCTGGTTGAGGCTGGTGGCGAACTCGCCGATGCCGGATCCGACTGCGGTACCGACGGGGTTGTCGAGGAACTCGGAAACGTCCTCACCCAGGGAGCGGCTCTGGTTGTTGTCCCGGTCCCAGCACTCCATGGGCAATTCCGCGCCCCGGCCCACGAGACTGCCTTGGTCAGGCAGTTCTTGGTTACGGCCCACACAGAAGAACGAACCCTCAGGGCCTTCGGGGGAAACGCAGTACATGACGTAGTCGTCCGCGTTGTCCTGCTCGTGCTCGGTGCCCTCGAACACCTCGGCGTAGTGGCCGCTGATCTTCTTGACCGCCTGCTGTGATGCAGGCTCGTTCAGAGGCAGGGAGTGGTGATCATCCTCGGTGGCCTCTGAAACCGGCTTGCAGTAGGTCGTGAAATCGGTGTTGGGCAGAGGACCAAACGCAACGGCTTCAGCCTCATAAGCCTTCCAGTCGGCCGCTTCCAGGTTGGCAACCGAGTCCGCGTCGTAGGGGTCAGCCCAAGCAGTGGAGGCGGTCAGGCCAAGCACGGCCAAGACGAGCACCACCGTGCTCACCGCCCGGCGCATCCTCCTCATTCGCCTTCGTCCCATTCGGGGAACGCGATCGGCGTCCAAATGGGGTTATCCAGGTCATATTCGTCGGCATCGAAGACGTAGAAGTCCTCGAAGATAGGGTCCTTGACCTGTTCGACCACCCAGTCACCGCCGCGCACCTGAGGATCCCACTTCATCCGTCGGCCGTGGATGTAGGTGCGAGTGAATGCCAACCCCATCCCATCGCCGATCTCGTCCTCGGATAGGACGTGGACCTCGATGATTCCGTCTTCAAGTTCTTCCCATCCCACGCCGATGGGGTTGATGAAGTAGTACGAGCCAGGTGCGGGAAAGAGCTCGACATCGAAGGGAGCCCCGGATGGCTTGGTCATCTCGATTTCCCGGGCCCGATTCCAGAGCAGGTCCTTCTCCACAGCCTCGATGGTGACGTTGTTCCCGTAGTAGATGGTGGCGATCTCAGCCAAGGCTTCGGGGTCGTTGGTCGACATCGACCGGATCTCGTGCACCGCCGCCGAAGCCGCCCCCTCAGGGGTGTGGGGAAACCCCGCGGGGTACTGGCCACCGATCAGCTCCTGGCCGCCGTCGGGGATGAACGAATCCGGGTCCGCCAACGGATTGGGGGACGCCGACGGAGAGGCCTCCGGCGGGGCCTCGGCATCACCGGACGAGCCCCGGCCGATGATCCAGCCCACGAGCATGGCGATCACCACCACCACCGCAGCTCCGCCGATCAGCAGACGGCGACGGTTCCTGGCCGCGTGCTCGGCGACCTGTGCGGGCGTGGACATCAGGACAGGATTCCGGTGATGATGCTGGTGGCCGTGGCCACGACACAAGCGCCGGCGCACACCCACACGCCTTGGCGCAGACCGTCGGCGGACACGGCGCCGCGGCCGGTGAACCGGCCGATCATCATCATGATTCCGGCGCCGATGAGGGCGATGACGGCGATGACCGCGCTGATCCAGAACGCCCAGCCGATCCAGTCGGCGGCGTAGGTCTCCAGGCCGGGAGGCGCTTCGGGCCCGATCTGCGACCAGTCGGGGTAGCCACCGGTGCTCTCTTTTTCGCCCTGGTTCTCGGTCGTGTTCGCGAAGGGCATGTTCGGGGTCTTTCTCACGGGGTGGGGGTGCCACCAGTCGGGACAGAGGGAAGCGCCATCGACGTCACTGGCGGCGGAACGAACTCAGGGGTGGACACCGGCTCAGGCCAGGCCGGAGGTCCGGCAGCCAGGAACGTATCGGCGTAGAGCAGCCCGCGTAGCCGTTCCAGGGCCTTGCGCATCCGCCGCACCTGCCGCCCCTTGCTCTCCAGTGCCTGGCGGGGGTGCAAGACCATGCGGATCTGATGCAGGAAGGGCAGCTCCATCACGTGCTCCACCCGCCCGCTCAGGGCGTGGACCTGGTCGACCACGGTTGGTGGTGGCGGCAGCGGGGCATCGCGGACCACGACCAGCACCGGGCGTGCCACGCCTGGCCGCCAAGTTCCGATCAACGCGGAGGCGTGGTCCAGGCCGCGCATGGTCGAGGGAGCGACCACCACCCGCTGCACCCGCTCGTGCGCAGAGTCGAAGCCGCGCTGTACGCGTACGTGCAGGTGCGTACCGGCATCGACGGCCGCCAACAGGTCACCGACCATGGTCGCCTCCCCCAGGTGCTCCAGGGAGGCCGGGATCATCACGACCGTGTGTCGCAGGCCGGCTCCCGAGTGCCACGGCGAGTGGCCGCTCTTCTTACCATCATTCTCCGAAATATCCAATGGACGATGGCCCCTTTCCGGACACCGGCGGTCAACCCGCCTGATCCGCCCCGTCACCTGTTTCGGACAGGCAGGCCTGTTTATACCATCGGTCACCGACGGAAACCCAAACCACTTAACCAGCAGAGAGCACAAAAGCGCAGGTGAAAACACCCCCGAAGCACTTTCCCCTTGTGGCGACTGCAACCCTTCTGGTACTGGCAACCACGGCGTGTGCAGGCGCATCAGCCAACACGTTGGGCATCCCGGAGCAGGTAGACGGCATTTCGGACACTCTGCTGCGCGCCTACGGGCAGGCGGCGGCCGCCACACCGGAGCTGGCACCCGACTGCACCGGCATGCGCTGGAGCATCTTGGCCGGAATCGGCCAGATGGAATCGCTACACGGCACGCTGAATGGCAGCAGTATCGGCCCCGCCGGCATCGCCAGTCCGCCGATCATCGGTCCGCCACTCAACGGTGACGGATTCGCCTCCATTCCTGACACTGACCAGGGCTTTTATGACCGTGACACCGCGTGGGACCGGGCGGTGGGACCGATGCAGTTCATCCCTGGAACGTGGGAGGCCTACAAGATCGACGGTAACGGCGACGGTGCATTCGATCCCCAGAATGCCTTCGACGCGACTTTCACCGCTGCCTCCTATATTTGTGGTACTGGCCATACCGACCTCAGCGACCCGGCCACCCTCGAAACGCGTCTGATGGCTTACAACCAGAGCCAGGCCTACGTGGACGAGGTGATGGCCAACATCGCCGCCTACGACGCCCTCCCCGTGGCCTCGGCCGCAGGGTCATTCGGTGCCGGCGCCACGGGGGCGGCCGCCACGGCGATCGCCTGGGCCACCCAGCACGTGGGATCCCCCTATGTCTGGGGCGGGTCCTGCCTCAATCCTCAGCAGACCTTGCAGGGCGCCCGCCGGGCACCCACCCCAGCCGATCAGCGCAACAACTGCGACTGCTCCTCGCTCGTGCAACAGGCATACGACAAGGCCGGGGTGACCTTGACCCGCACCACCTGGACACAGTTCAACCAAACCGACTTGCAGAGGATCGAGCCGGCCAATGGCCGTGGCAGCGCGCTGAGTGAACAGGACCTGGCCCAGCTCCTCCCCGGCGACCTTCTCTACTTCTTCTCCGAAGGCGCCCCTGGGGGTGCTCCTTCCCACGTGGGCATGTACCTAGGCGGCCGCAAGATGGTCCACGCCCCCAACTCCGACCGTGACATCGAGATCATCGACATGCAGGCCGACCGCGGCGGCTACTACATGGGCGGCGGCGCCCTGTACTACGGGGCCCGCCGCGTGGCGAACTGAGCATGGTTCATGCCGGAGGGGCCCGCAGATGGTGCTGCGGGACCCCTCCGGAAGTTGGTACTAAAACTCAAGGTTTGGTGGCGTGGAAGCTACCTTCGGCCGGGTGGCGCTCAAACCGACATGAACGCAGGCCTCGGTCCGAGCGTTGGGGCGGCCGGACCTTGTAGCGTGGGCGCGCCTGGCGCGGCGCCTGCTAAAGTGCGGGCTCCCCGGCACTGACACACCGACTCCATGCGTGGCTGAACGGCCTGGGACTCAGGGAGAAGAGTGCCCCCTTGGTGACCGTGACGGTCATTCCAACGTGCCGGGGCAGCACATCTAGGGCGTGAGGCCTTCGCGGCCGCTCGTGAAGTGCTCGTCCGGGCAAGGTCGGCGCCAAACTCTTAGACAGCCTTGAGGTGGCGGCCTTTGTCGTCCACGCGCCGTGGGGGCCTGCGCTCATAGTCGGGGAGGGTGATCTCCGGGGCCTTGCCCTGGAAACGCTGCACCGCGCGCAGCCATTCTTCGGGGTCTCCGGTGGCCGACTTGTACGCGGCCGTGGGGTTGACCTGGATGGCGCGTCGACTAGTGCGCCACAGCAGACCGATGTCAGTCAGGATCCTGGTGGTGGTACTGACGGTCTTGACGTTGATGTTGAGCTTGTCGGCGATCTGAGTCCGGGAGAGCGGGACCACGCCACCGTCCTGCATCTCACCGAGAATCAGGTCCAGGACGTCACGCTGAGTGGCTGTCAGGTGCAGGTTCGGCAGCACGCGCATCAACTCGCTCGACATGAAAAAGCCGTAGGCGCCGACCCTCTCGGAAACGCTCTCAGGTGTCTCTGGTGCGTTCTCGCTCATCTGTCCCCACCCTTCCGATAACGCATTGTATGTCAGCCGTCGCCAGGGATCTTGGGAAGGTTCAGGGCGGGCAGGTCCTCATCCAGTTCGCTGAGAACGGCCTCCTGCTCCTCGCTGGTGCCGTAGAAGGCCACGCGCGGGTTGATCCGGTAGGCCCCGTTACCGACCTTGATGACCAGGCCCCAGCTACGGAACTTCTTCAGGATCCGCGAGGCATCCGTGCGGCCGAGCCGGGCCCTTGCGGCGAGCTGCCCCTGCGTCATCTCGATCAGACCACCGCGGTTCTGCTTGCCGTTGAGCACCAGCAACAGGGCGTACTCGGCGCCCGTGAGGCGAAGTCTGCCCAGGTAGTCGGACATGGGCAGGGACATCTGGTAGAACTTGCCGCCCTCGAAGCTGTACCGGGAGCGTCGAGCGCGGGTGACCTGAAGCTCGGCACCAGGATCCAGGCTCAGAGTAGTGAAGTTGCGCCCTGGATCGGCAGGTGAGGCAGGCAGGGGCTCCGAGGCCCCGCGACGTGGTGGGCGCGGTGCGGGTGACTCCTCACCCGGCTGCCTGGCTGGCTCGGCCACGTGGTCCTCAATCTCGTTGTGGGTGGTCCTGGTGATACCGGTGGAGCACCAGCGTTCGGAAAGTCTATCTATTGGCCCCTGTTATGTGCGCTGGAACGCACCTTGGTGTCCGACTCCGGCCAGCCGAGCGGCCTGTCTGGGCTGCGCACAGCGCCGCATCAGCAAAAAGTCCCCCTATTGACCCCCGTTGTGTGCGCTGTGGCGCACCTTGAGGCGGCCGACCCGGACAGGACGGCCCGGTCGATACCTCGTCGCAAGGTGGACGCGCGAGCCGTGTGCGGAATGTAGGGCTGTAGCGCACATCTTGGATGCGGAATGTGCGCTACAGCCCACACTCTGCGAAGCGTTCATGCAGGTCAACGGCATTTTTCGCGTGTGCGCCTCTTACAAAGGAGGTGGATGGTGCGGATCATCGCCCCTGCGGGCCGGTTCCCTCGTCACCGAAAGGCCATAACCGAGACGGCCACCGACTGGTGGTACCCGGGGGCTCGCGCCCCCGGGACCCCCCGCGCCGACCGGGAACCCGGCGCGGACAGGACGTGTTCAGCAGTCCGCTGCACGCGCCGGAACCCCGGCCGGGTCAGTTGTTGTCGGCGGGGCCGCTGACATCCGTGCCACTGGCTACAGGAGCAGCTCCAGCACTCCGATGGCGCCGCCCGCGCCTGCGCCCCCGGCCAGCAGGGTCAGGCCTGCTCGTACATCGATCATGGTCGTCCTCCGATCGGAGGAGGCCTCATGCCCCGATGGCCTGAGTGCACTCTCTCTCCAGGTACACCCCCCCGCTCGCGACTCTGTCGCGATCTGATGGCCGCGGATCGTGGCCATGCCGCTGATAACTCGGTGGCCACTGATAGGTGGTACCTAAGGCTTGCGCACCCGAGATTCCTACGCCGGTCGGGAACCCGACGTGGATACGTCTCCTCGCTCTAGCTTTACAATGTAAAGGCACTGGTTTGGTTTTTCACCATACTCGGGTGACACCGAGGACAAGGCAGCATGTCTTCCACCTGTTGGTCACCTTCGAACCGGATCTGGATGACACTGCGGGTCCAGGCATGGCACCGACCGCACAGATCAGGCATCTGCGGGTCCGGAGCCTCCTCCTCCAGGACCAGGCTCAGCCCACTCGGGGGCGGCACAGCTTTCCGCTCTTCCTTCGGCCCAGGAGTCTCTCCGTCTGTGGTCGGCTTCCCGAGTGCCTCCTCTGCCTCCCGACGCTCCTCCTGGTCACACAGCAGGCAAAACGGCTTCGCCGGGGTCGACAACTCGGGCACGTACTCGGTGCGGTGCACAGGACACCGCTGAGGCTTGCTCAGCCCAGGCTGGGAGGCCTCAGCAGCCTTTGCCCGCAGCCGGGCAACGGTCTCTAGGTGCTCACGGAGCCTGGATATCGACTTGATTCGGTCGGCGACCACGGCGTAGGGGTTGAGTACGCTCTCCGGGTTCACCCGGTGGAAGACCACCTTGATCTCCTCGGACGTAAATCCGTAGCGCTCCAGGGTCCGCAGTCGCGCAGCCAGGGCCTCCTGGTCCTGTTGTCCGTGCTTGCACATCGAGCGTGGTACGTGCCGCTCGACCAACGCCATCAGCGGGTCGGGCGCGGCTGGGGACGCCACAGGCGTCCCCAGGCCGTGTCCTGACCCTGCTCGGGAATCCTCGTCTCCGTCCGCCAGGGCCCCGCCCTGCGGGACCGGGGAGCCGCACTGCGGCTCCTGCGCGGACGGAGAAGGGTGTGTCGTGGGGTGTGTAGGAGGGTGTGTCCTTAGGTCTCCGATTTCCCCGTCCACAGCCCCGGATTCGCCCGTCCACAGCCCCTCATTTGCACGGGTGCTCTTCTGTGGAAGATCCGAGTTATCCACAATCAGCAGGTCAGAGGGCACCCGTGGGAATTGGAGGCTGACCGAGCGCACCGATCGCACGGCCTCCTGGCGGTCGGTGATCCGCTCGGGGGCGCGGTACTCCGACACCCGGATCGGGCCCGGGTGCATCAGGCCGGCCGGGGGCATCACCCGCACCACGTAGGAGGCTGGTTCACCGGTGTACCCGTGCCGGTGGCCGTGCCCCTCGATGAGGCCTGCCTTGGAGATCAGTCGGCGCCGCTCCAGCTTCGCGGTGACCTCGCTGACGTGCCCCTCGGTCCAGCCGAACCGGCGGGCGATGGCGTGGCGGAACAGGTCCTCCCCGGTGGCCATGGCACCGTCGGCGAGGCTGGTATGTGCGGCGATGAACACGTACGTGCCCAGCTCGATGAGGCCGATGGTCTGGTCCAGAGCGGGCCAGGCCAGCACCTGCGTGAACGGGACGATTTCGCGGCCCTGTCCGTTCTCACGCAAGCGCTTGGCGATCAGCTTGGGCTTGTAGTACTCCCAGCGGGTCAGCGGCCCCGGGTGGCAGAACCCTTCCGGGGGGTGGGTCGCCAGCTCGAACCGCGGCTTGATCCGCCGCCGTCCCTTGCGGGAGGTGCAGGCGCTCGGGCACGGGGTGGCCATCGGCGTGCCGCAGTCCACGCAGTCGCGGGTCTTGATCGAGTTCGGGCCCACGACCAGGGCGTGAGTCTGGGCCAGGCGGGGCACAAGCCCCAGCGGATTCTTCGGTCGGTCGGTCTGTCGCATCACCGTCTCCTCCGAGACGCTGAAGCGGGCGGCCACGTCGGCCGCGGTGATGCTGGACGACAGCTCGCCCTCGCTCTGATCGACGAAGGCCTGGAGGAAGGCGTAGGCGCCCAGAGCGCGGACGTTGACCTTGTGGTCGAACACCACAAAGGACGGAAGTTGGAAGTGCGGCAGGAACAGGGGGCGGCCATCAGGGCCGATGATGGGGCGCCCGTCGTCGTCGACGGGCTGTTGGACGGTGTATCTCGACACGGGGGTCGACCTTTCTAGGTCGACCGCGTGGGCCAAGGGTTCGTGTCTCATCTCCCTAAGCGGGTAATATGAGAGGTGTTGGGGTGAGCCCTTGGCGCCGGTCACGGTCGGCCAGCTCATCTGATCTTGTGACAAGGCCCGGGTTGCCGCCCGGGCCTTCGTCGTTTTCATGGGTACCGCGTACCACAGCGACCATCTTGGTCTCTGTGGGTGACACTGTCCTCCCGAATCACAGCCGAGAGGGAGGAGAGGCTGAGCGAACGAAGCTTCCGCTCGGTCTCTCACGTACTTAAAAGCCCTGCGGCTCCGGGCTCCCCGGCACGTGGTCTCGCTTCCGTAGGCGGTTGCGAGAAGCTTCGGTGTGGCCGAAAACGGCCATGGTTCTAGTCGGATGAGCGGGGGGTGCCGTAGGCGATGGTCGCGTCGTCGCCCCGCTTGTACCGCGGCCATCGCTTTCCTTCGGGGTCGCCGGCCTCGATCTCGCGAACCCGATCGAGGACAGCGCTGGCCCCCGAACGCTCCACTAGGTCCAGCAGGCCCCGCCAGGACATGTCCTGGTACTGCTCCACCAGGCACGAAGCTCCATCGGACATCACGGCGAAACGCCGCACGCTGCTCGCAGGCCACGAGGTGGCCAATGCGTGTTCGGAGGCTTCTCCGTCGGCTTGGGCGACCCAGTAGCCGCCTTCGGTGTTGCGAACCATGCGCTGGACGCGGACCATCTCTGCGAGCCGCTCCTGCTGTTCCACCGACCCCGTGGGCGCCGCCAGGGTCGCCTCACGCTCCTGATGGACGACCTCGTTCACCCGATGGTCGGTGAACACCTCGATACCGGACGGCAGGTCCATGACTACCGGTGAGTCAGCCAGCACCAGCGCCTCCACCAACTCCTCGCCGGTGCGCACCAGCGCCACAGTCGATGACGGGGTGCCCGGATCGGCGAGGTCGCAGGTGCCCTGATGGAGAGCGGCTACCTGGGCGATGGCTTTCTTCAAGACCTCGCGCAGCGGGAGCTCCGAACGGGCCTGGGTGAGTAGACGCTCCCCCAGGTGCTCGACGTACCAAGGGGTGCCGTGTTGGCATCCTCCGACTCCTTCCGGGGCGGACAGGCCGTCCAGTACGACGACGAGGTCGCCGCGGGCGCCTGTCCAGTCCTCGTTCGGTTTGCTCCCACCGGGCTGGGAAGCGCTGGTGATGTGCCACATGTCAGGCCGCCCTCCCCGATTCCAGGTACACCGGGGTCGCCCGCTCGGAATCCACGATCTGCATGCTCTGGGGCTCGAAGCCGCACCGGATGATCGTTGAGAACCTCCTGGTGCGTCCGACCTGTTCGTAGATCTCCCCCAGATGGTTGCTCAGCCAGTGCACGGCTCCCGGCGCCCCCACGGCGTGGATCCCGGCGATGTAGAGGAACATCCCCTGGCCATCCAGGCGCGGCAGCCTGCCGAGGTAGGCGAAGTCGGCGTCGGTGCCGCTGTCCATGGGCGAGCGGAACATGGCCCCTTGTTGCTTGTCCTGCAAGTACCAGCCGTGCTCGTCGCGCTCGAACCCGATGTTGCGATCGCTCTCCAAAAGCTGGCCCACGATCGGCGACAACCGCGGACCGCAGATTACGGCGAGGTTGTCCCGGTTGGTGTCGATGAGCCCCGGAGGGCGCACCGTCTCGAAACTGCTGTCCAGACCCATGTCACGGGCCAGACGGCTCAGCATGTCGTAGGCCGCTAGATCCTCCGCAGCCACCGCGGGGCCGGGAGGGCCGTGCTCCTTGTCGGCTTCCTTCTTCTCGCCCACGGCGATGATCAGCGGCCCGCGTCCGAGGAAGGCCCGTTCTGGTGGCGGTCCGTCTTTGAGGATCTTGCTGGCCCGCTGGCGGGACATCCCGAGCAGCCGGCCGATGTCGGCTGGCTTCATTCCCCGGCGACGCAGCTCTTCCGCTCCCTCGCGGCGGACACGCGAGAGGTCATCTGCGGCTTCCTGGACGCGCGTCAGTTCTTCGTGCGCGGTCTTCGTGCGCTGTTCGGCGTCGGTGATCTCCTCGATCCACTCGAAGTCCAGGGGTGTTTGGGCTTCGTCGCTGCTCATGTGTCTCCTCGGTGTGTGTCTGTGGTGGCCGAATCCTCAAGCGCAATGCCCATTGACACGCTATATGTAAATAGGCATTGACGGTAGGGGTTCCCTCCTCTAGAGTCGTTCCTGCGGGCAACCGCAATGGCCGTTGACAGTCCAATCGTAACGGCCATTGCAGTTGGTCTGGCGTCCGGCTCGGCCTGAGAAACCGCCGGACATACGAAAACCCCGACGCGGCTCGGCCTGAGAAACCGCCGCGTCGGGGCGCACACCGAACCAAGAAAGGCCCGGCATGTCCATCATCGCAGAGGTCATCCACAAGCTCGGCGTCACCCGCGAAGACGTGTTTCGTGTGGCCCGTGAAGGCGGCACCACCGCCCGCGACTGGGACATCGCCGCCGCGATCGAGGCCGCTGGCGGCCGCAAGGCCACGGACCTGATGGCCCAGCCCGACCGGGTCTGGCGAGCCGAGCACGTGCGCCTCCAGCGCGCCCTGTGGGAGAAGACCCGCGAGGAGGACGTCGAGTTCCTGCGGGAGAAGGCGGCCGACGCCGGGGTCTACGACATCGAGCCCCTCCTCCCCGCGGTCGTGGAGAGCAAGGAGGAGCACCAGGCCACCGCTACCCCCGAGCCCGAGGACACCAACCAGGACCAGGGCGAGACCGCCTCCGGTACGGCCGAGTGGCGCGAGCTGCTCCACACCCGCATTTGGCCCGACGTGGCCCGCACCACCGGCGCCCCCAAGCACGTGGTCGACCGCATCACTGCGAAGTGGACCACCGCCCGGGCCGCCCTCAAGGGCGCCAAGGCCCTCCTGGTCCGCCAGGCCCAGCACCGGCCCAGGGTGCGCGCACAGCTCGCCACCTACGCCACCGCCGCCTGACCAGCACACCCACCCACGCGAGAGGACACACCCGTGGACAGCATGGAGAACACCGTCGCCCAGATCATCCGCTCGGTTGGATCGGCCCCGGGGTCGATCACCGAGGTCCCCGCCGGGCTCCTGGTCACGCTCAGCCCGGACAACACCCCGGTTCCCCCGGTCGCCGGGGCCCTCGCCGCCAGCGGCTACACGGTCGCCCCGCTCCAGGGCCGGACCCTGCTGGTCGGCGGTGTGGACCCCGTGGCGCTGCTGGACGCGCAGATCGCGACGCTGACCGCCGAGCGCGAGGCCCTGGTCTCCGCCACCTGGCGGTGCAGAGCGTGCGCCACCTACGTCTCCAACACCCTGCGGGTCTGCGACGTGTGCGACTACACCCGCGAGGGCCGCGACACCCACAAGAACGCCGTCTGACCAGCACAAGCCACACGAGAGGAACACCCATGAGCAACGCCTTCACCCGCGTCGTGTCCTTCGACCGGATCGGCCTGCACACCGAAGTCGGACCGCTGACCGTGACCGCGCACAGCCCGCTCGACTTCGAGGCCGCGATCAGCATCTACGCCGAGCGCTACCTCGCGCCCACCACCACCGTGCAGGTGGACGCGCACCCCGACGCGGCCCAGGGCTCCCTGCACGCCAGCGTCCCGGGCACCCGCGGCTCCAGCTACCAGAGCGGCCCGCTCCTGGGCGTGCTGACCGTGTCCCTGCCCGAGGCCGAGGAGCCGGTCGAGCTCCTGGAGGCGCAGATCGAGCGGTTGCAGGACCGCCGCAGCCAGATGCTGGAGCGGCTGACCGGGGTGCCGTTCTAGACCCGGTCGGTGCCTGTGTCCCGCCCGCCCGTCCTGCGGGCGGGGCGCGGGGACCGACCGGTCCACCCGGCCCCAGCCGGGACCGCACCACCACCAAGAAGGAGAACAACCGTGGCTGAGCACAAGAACGAGCAGGTCAACACCGGAATCATCAACCGCGGCGGCAAGAACACGATGACCAACTGCGCGCAGGGCACGGGCGCCACGGTCGTCAACGGCCAGGTCGTCAAGGGCACCAAGGTCGACTCCAAGAAGAAGTAGCTCACAGCCCCCCACACAGCAGCGAGCCCCGCCCGGGATTACGGCCCTGGCGGGGCTCTCGCACACCCATCCCATCCTGACCAGGAGGAAACGCAGATGTACGACGACTTCGAGCCTACCCGCGATGCGCTGTCCGACATCGAGGACCTGCTCACTGCCCGGCAGCACTCCCCGCGGTTCTGGGACGCCGACGCGGCCGAGCAGGTCACCGGCGCCGACCCGTTCGAGCACCCCTCCTGGGACGTGTACGAGGCCCTGGCCGAGGACGGCTGGGACGACCCGGCCGAGGCGATCGAGGTCCGCGAGCTGCTGGCCGACGACATTCGGCTGGCCCCGTTGGCCGACACCCCCACCGGCCGCCCCCGCGTGCGCCCGGTCGACGCCGTCCTGGTCGACCGGCCCACCCCCGAGGAGGAGCTGCACACCCACCTCCTGGCCCTGGTGGCCGAGATCGACGGGGAGCAGGGGGTGTCGGCATGGGCCGCCTGAGCCTCCGCCTCATCCCCATCGGTCACGCCCCCCGGTGCTGCGCTCAGCCCATGGACTGGGACGTCTTCCGCGCTTCCTACGTGTGCTGGTCCTGCGGGGGTTCCCGATGAGCACCGCCGCGCTCGTGACCATCGCGATCGTCCTGACCGTCGCGGTGCCCGTGCTGCTCCTGGCCGTCGCCGGCGGCCCCAACGTCATCTTCGCCGAACACGACCTGCCCCGCCCCACCCGCTACTCCCGCCGTGCCCCGAAGGAGGCTGACCGATGAAGCTCATGTGGAAGAAGACCACCGACCCCGAATCGCCGACCGAGGCTGTCACCCGGCCGACCTCCACTCCCACGACGCGTCCGCTGGAGAAAATCCCCTCGGGATGGACCGACCCGGTCCGCCTCATCTCCGGGGTGATCACCGTCGCGTCCGCGATCACGACCGTGTGGGCGCTGTGGGACCTGTTCACCGGTGACGGGGCGGACATGGCCGTGCACCTCGTGGGCCTGTCCGCAGGCCTGGTCGTGGAGGGCGGTTGGCTGCTGGTGCTGGCCTCCAACTACCAGCAGGCCGCCCGCGACGGCTACGTAGCCCGGTGGAGGACCGTCACCGGGTGGGTGCTGGCCATCGGTGCCGCCCTGCTCCTGGCCATCCACGGCGTCGTCGCCGAGAACCTGGCCTGGTCCCTGCTGGGGCTCCTGCCGCTGATCTCCAAGACGGCCTGGCACGTCATCACCCACACGCGCGCACAGCGGACTCGGGCAGTGCTGGCCGTGCGCAAGCGCGAGGAAGCCGCGGCCGCCGCAGCCGCCCACGCCAAGAGCGAGCGTGAGCGGGAGCTGTCGGCGGACCTGACCGAGGAGCAGCAGGCCGAGCTGGCCGCCCTGGAGCGCGAAACCACCTACGTCACCGCCAAGACCGAGAAGGAGCTCGCGCTGGAAGCGGCCCGCGCCCACGCCGAGCAGCAGCGGGTCCTGGCCGACATCCGACGCCGGGCCGAGCAGCAGATGACGGTGGACGAGGCCTCCGCCGACATCGAGGTGCGCCGATCGGAGCTGCGCAACCGGATCCACCTGGCGGCGCCGCTCTACACCGCCCAGGAGCTGCCCGCCGGTGCTTCCCCGGTGCCCAATGACCCGTCCGGGTTCGGTGTCCCGCCCGTGGGTGGGGCGGCGGCGGGGTTCGGCGCCGGGCTGCGCGAGGCCCGCTCCGAGGGTGGCGGCAGGGGTGGCGGAATTGGCCGCCACCCTGGCGGGATTGCCCCTGACCTGCGAGGACGCCCCTCCCCGACCGTCGGGGGTGGCGGGAATGGCCACCAGGGTGGCGACATTGGCGCTGACCAGGCAGAACGCGCCCCGCACCACGCCGCGCGGGTGGCGGTCGGACGCGACACCCGCCAGCGGGTCCTGGAGGAGATCGGCTACGCGGGCGTGCAGGTGTCCAACGCCGAACTCTCCCGCCTGCTGGGGATCGGCCGCACCACGGTCCGCGACCACCGCAACGCCCTGCGGGACGCCGGGCACCGCGTCTACCCCGACTCTGAGTAACCCACCCTCTCCCCGGTCCCGCTGAACGCGGGGCCGGGGGCCACCCGCCCCGGCGGGTGAGCACGTCCACCCGGCCCGTCCTGCCGGGTGGGCGTGCTCACCACTCCGGGGGTTGTGCCGCTACCGGTGACGCACGGCGAGAGCGCCTGCGAGCCGCCTGCGAGCGACCCCACGTCCCTGTTCATCCCTCACCTGCGAAGGAGATCCCGATCGACCCACCGCCGCCTCGAAGCCGCGCCCCGCCCACCGTCCGGGGTTGAACCGGGGCCGTCACAGCATCCCTGTGGCGGCCCTTCCCCCTCTTTGACCAGGAAGGAGACCTGAGTGGCCGCCACCTCCATGCACCCGTTCCTCGATCCGACCGGAGAGCGCTTCGGCGTCCCCACGTTCCCGTGGGGCTGGAGCCGCTTCTTTGACGCGGACCTGCGCACCAAGGCCCAGCTCAGGGCCGAAGGGCTGTCCATCGCGGGTCTGGAGGTGGTCGGTCAGGTCAAGTGGCGGTCCAACCGGGCCGGGAACATCGGCGGGGTTCGCACCGCGAACCTCTACCGGCGCTCCCTGGCCCGCCCGGTCCGCCCGCTGTCCCCGGCCCGGGAGCGGTCGTTGGCCCGCGCCTACCTGGCCCGATGCACCTGTAGCGGGTGCGGGCGGCTGTGGGACGTGTGTCTGCCCACCTCGAACGGGCGGATGTGCCCCACCGGGTGCGCCAACGCCGACGAGCTCCTGGCGGTGGCCGCATGAGCCACCGCATCGAGGTCAGGCCGGTGCCGGTCCCCGAGTGGGTCCTGCACTGGCCCCAGTGCTCTTGCGGATGGCGCGGCGACATCGTGCGCACCCGCCCGCTCGCTGACGACCAGGTGAACGAGCACCTGGCCGAGAACACCACGACCCATGACGTCGCACAGCCCACGCTGTTCGACTCCTGACCTGCACACACACCACCTGATGGGAGGGGCCGATGGCCCTGCCGAACGAGAGTCGTCGCGCCCCTGAGCGCGGCCGCCGACCCGAGGACGCCCCGCGCCTGGCCGCGGTGCCTTCCGCTCCCGACTCGAACTCCGACCGTGCCGCCGCTGCGACGGCCCCGGCCGAGCTGCCTGACGCGCTGGCCGGGGCGGTCCTGGGCACTCAGGCCCCGCCCAAGGCGCCCGCGGCCCGGAGTGCCGAGCCTGCACCGCAGCGCACGGACACGTCCGTCGCGCGGCCGGCGCCCGCTCCCGAGGGGGAGCAGGGCGCGGAGCCCACGGCCTCCGACACTGCCCCGACCAGTACCGACACCCCGGCCGAGACCCGTGGGGAGGCCACCTTGGTCGCTGTGGAGAGTCGCAGCGCTGCTGAGGCCGACCGCGCCATTCGCTGGCTGGGGGTGACCTTCCGGCCCCCCGACGTGTGGCGCGAGCGCCAGCCCTGCCTCGCAGAGGAGTGGGCGTTCGTGATGGACGGCTCCCACCTGCCCGAGTCCGAGGTGTGGCGGGCCGCCGCACGCGGCTACGCCGCCCCCGCGATCGGCCTGATCACGGTGCTGCACTTCGCCATCTGGATCCTGCGGTCCCCGGCCCGCCACGCCACCGCGTGGGCGCTGGGCCTGGTGGCCGTCATCTCCGCCGCTTTCATGCTCTGAACTGCCGAAACATCGTTCGAAAGGAGTCTTGTCATGTTCACCATCGGCGCCGCGCTGTGCCTGAGTCTGTTCTGGTTCCTGCGCAAGAAGGCCCACTGGCTCATCAGCGGATTCTTCGCCGTCATCGGCGGCGCGTTCTTCGCCGTGGGCTTCTTCGGGGGCCTCGTGGCCGGGGTGGTCGTCTGGATTGAGGGCTTCGTTCTCGGTCTGATCCCCGAGCCTGTGAACACGGGCAGCGCGATCGCCGCCATCTGCGTCTTCGCGCTGGTCATGGTCGTCGTCGACGTCTGGCGGGACAAGAAGCTGGACGAGTCCGGCCAGTGGGCGGCGATCTGCCTGCCGGTCCTGCTCCTGGCCGCCGGCGGTGCCATGGGCGGGGTCGGCGGCGACGTTGTCTACTCCGTCGCTGGCGCCGGAACCGACATCTTCGGCCCCGTGCTGGGCTGGTGAGGTGACCTGTGGAGATGCTGATCCTGGCGGCCGTCGCCGCCTTCTGGGTCAAGAACGTGGCCCTGGACTTCTCCTCGATGGCCACCGGTCGGACCCCTCCCTCGCACGCGTACCGGATGGCGAAGCTGCGGGAAAAGGCCGCCAAGGAGCGGCGCCGCCTGGCCTCCGACTCCGACCTGCGGGGCGGGTTGAAGATGGTGCTGCGCCACTGCTACCTGGACGCGTGCGAGGACCTGGACGCTTGGCGGGCCCACCGCCACGCCACCAAGCCCGAGCGCAAAGCCGCAGCTCGCGCACGTCGCGCTGAGCGTGAGGGGTTCACCGCACGGTGGGGGTGGCGCAAGGGCGACCCGATGCCCGAGGACATCGTGGACGCCGAGATCGTCGACGAGGACGAGGGCTTCACCCCCGACCCGCCGCCCGCGGCGGCCACCGGGGGCGCGCGGCCCGGCCGTACCTCCCGGACCACCACGACCACGACGACGACGTCCACGGTCACCGAGGAAGAGCCCGGCAGTGACGTCGTGCTGCTCAACCCCGACGAGGAGACCGTCAAGCCGCCGCTGCCGCACCGGCGGATGGTGCTGATGACCATGCTCGCCAGCGCGGGCTTCGCCCCCAACACCGAGGCGATCGGGCGCATGACCTCTGAGGAGGTCGACGGCGCGATCGCGGCGCTCATCGCGCACGAGCGCGCCACCCGCGCGGCCACGACCACCTACTGACCACCCGTTTCGCAGGGGTCCGGCCGCCCGGCCTGACCCCTTTTCCCCACCCTGGAAGGAACACCGCACATGGCTCACAACATGGGCAACTCCGTGGCCACCAACGCCAACTCGACACTGCGCTACTCCGACGTCTCGGGTCTGGACTCCCACGCCCAGACCATCACCGGGGTCGGTTCCCTGGTCGGCCAGGCCAACCAGATGCTGGAGATCGTCGAGGGCCAGATGCGCGCGGCCGACATGGGCGCCGAGGTCACCTCCGAGCTGGCGACGCTGCGGGACCTGGGCACCGCCTACGTCAACCAGGCCATCCGGGCCCGCGCCAAGCTCGAAGAGGTCAACCGCGCGGTCCAGGAGGCCTACGAGGCCAGCCGCGGACAGGCCGCCGACAAGAGCTACCAGATGGGCGGCCGGTAGTCCGGTAGCCGTTCTCCGGGCCGCTCCCGCACGCGGGGGCGGCCCCCTTCTTGCCCGTTTTCGGTGACTGAACGTGATGAGACAGCGGTGAGACAACCGCCGCCGTTGTCTCATCACGCTTGTTCCCGAACGCGAAGTTCCTCCCGATTCTCGGTGAGACAAAACCCCGCCACGAGCCCGGAGACAGGGCTCTGCGGCGGCCGGTGAGACATCGAGACATCCCGCCCCCGCCCCGGACGCGGGCACGCACAGTAACCGATCTGGAAGGAGCCCGTCGTGGCCCGCAAGTCGAAGAAGACCCCGCCCACGCCCGCCCCGGTCGCGCCCGCCCTGCCGCCCGAGGTGCTGGCCGCCCTCGGACAGCAGCCCACGCGGGAGGAGCCGCGCACCTTCAAGACCGAGGGCGTGGGCGCCATCATCGCCGCCGGATGGAAGCTGGCCTTCCGCCCCGGGGAGAACAGCCTGCGCCGCCACATGGCGGCCCAGTTCTACCCGTGGAAGGTCGGCGCGACCGTGCTGGCGGCCGGAGTGGTCGCCGCCCGCATCGCTGAGGTGTCGGGCACCCACGCCATTCTCATGGCGCTGGCCGCCGGTGCCGGGTCGTGGGCGGCGCTGCGGGTACTGCGCACCACCAAGGCCCGCAAGCACCGCGCGACCAAGCTCGCCTCGGAGTGGGCCGAGATCGACCCCGCCCACGCCCGGGTGTGCTCCTGGGCAGCGGGGCTGTGGTTGACCGCCGTCATCCTCATCCAGCCCAGCACGCTGCCCGTGTGGTGGTGGTCGGGCCTGGTCGGCCTGCTGGCGCTGCTCGCCCTGGGCAGCCGGTTCTGGGCGCACCACCGCCTGCCCCGCGTCCTGGCCCAGGTCGAGGAAGAGGCACCGCCGCCCCCGCTGGGAGAGCACCCGATGGCCCGCAAGTGGCGCACCCGCGTGGCCTCCGGCCAGGGGTCGCTGCCGGGAACCAAGCTCACCGACCTAACCGAGGAGCCCTACGGGGTGCGCGGGCGCCTGCACCTGGTCCCGGGGCGTCAGACGATCGGGTCGGTGCGGGCCGCGCTCGGCTACGTCGCCACCGGCCTGGGGGTGGACGAGGCCGACATCCTCATCGAGCACGTGGAGCCCACCGAGGACGAGCCCAAGCCCGACTCCTCGATCCTGGACGTCAAGATCGTGACCGTGGGGCTGCTGAACAAGAAGGTGCCCTTGGAGGCGGGCCGCCTGGACGTGAACGAGGACGGGGAGGTCCACATCCGGCTGGGCCCCTACGCCGACGGCGACGGCCAGGCCCGATACCGGCTCTACACCGCCGACTCCATGTGGGGCGGGTTCGTCGCCGGGTCCACCGGATCCGGCAAGAGCGGGCTGATCGACAACCTCGCCCTGGCGGCGTGGGAAACGAAGAACACCATCGTCATCTATCTGGACCCCAAGAACGGCGGATCGAGCCCGCGGATCTTCGACCGGGCGCACTGGGCCATCCCCAACGACCCCAACACCTGGGACAAGCTGATCGACGGCCTGGTGGAACTGGTCGAAGCGCGCGGCCTGGAGAACTCCGCGAGGCTCAAGACATCCGGCTTCACCCCCAGCAAACAGCGCCCCGGGGTGCTGGTGATCGTGGACGAGTGCCACGCCGTCATCAACTCCGACAACGCCTACCGGGTGGGCCGGATCGCCCGCGAGGGACGCGCGGCCGGGGTCGCGATGGTGCTGGCCTCCCAGATCTACGGACTCGACAGCTTCGGCGGCTCGGACGCGGTCCGGGCCAACGTCACCGCCGGAAACACCGTCGCCCTGCGGGTGAGCCGCAACCAGGCCAGCATGATCGCCGACATCACGCTGGACCCCTCCGCGCTGCCCAAGATCACCGGCGTCGGCCTGACCGCCGAAGGGCGCGACGTGGCCTTCCGGGCCGCGTGGGCACCCAACGAGACCACGGCCGCCCTCATGGACGCCGCGCTCGACGGGGCGCCCCAGGAACTGGACGCGCTCGCGGCCGGCGCCCTGGACGCCGGGTCCGGTGGTCTGTACAGCCGCCGCCACGAGATCGCCGAGCAGCAGATCCTCGACGCCGAGGAGCGCCTGGCCGCCTACGAGGCCGGGCGCACCCCGGCGGCCCGGGAAGCCACCGCCCCCCAGGTCGCGTTGGCCAACTTCGTCAACCCGTCCCTGGACGACCTGCCCGCCTCGATCGACCCGGCGCTGCTAGCCGACACCGACCTCGGTCTGGGGATCCTCAAGCAGGTCAACACCGACCCGCACGAGTCGCTGCTGGCCAGGTGGTCGGGCGCGGCCAAGCGGGTCCTGGAGCTTTTGATCGACCGCGGCGTCGTCAAGCGCGGCGATATCGAAAAGCACGTCATGGAGACCGAGGAGTGCTCGCGGGCCACGGTCTCGCGGGCCCTGGACGATCTGGCCGAAGCCGAGGTCATCGAGCCGCTGCCCAAGCGCGGCGGCTGGCAGCTCTGCGCCTGATTCTCACACTCCGTCACCGCGTAGGCGGGTGAGACTTCCACCCCGAAGTCTCACCCGCTTCATGCCTCAAAGCGAGGTTCATCCCGATTCTGGGGCGAGACAAACCCCCGCCGGGCCCCGGAACCCCGGGGCCCGGACTCCTGCCGAGACAACGAGACAACCCGTCCCGGGACGGGGCGAGACCACCCACCGTGAGGAGACGCCGTGTTGATCTACGCCGCCCTGCTGTCCGGCCACTGGGTCGGGGACCACTGGGCCCAGACCGACCACCAGGCCACCACCAAGGGCGAACGCACCCGTACCGGACGGCAGGTGTGCGCTGCGCACGTGGCCACCCTGACCCTGTGCCAAATGGTGGCCCTGGCCCTGGTCGTCGTGTCCGAGGGCGGCTTCGCTCCCGTCCAGGCCGCCCTGGGCCTGGCCGTGAACGCGGCTACCCACTACTGGGCCGACCGGCGCCGGACCCTGGAGGGCCTGGCCCACCTGCTGGGCAAGCACGGCTACTACACGCGCGGCGGCGCCCCGCACCTGGACTTGGCCTGGCACATGGGGTGGATGCTCCCGGCCGCGCTCATCATTAGCGCTGACCTGGTGCCCGCCCTGGCGTTGTCCGGGCTGTGCCTGGTGCTGCTGTTGCTGGCCGACCAACTCTCCCGGCTGGGCTGGAACGAAGCCCGTCGCAGCACCGTCCGCTCCTGACCCCCGGTTGCTCGCTCTGCTCACCAGGCCCCTGCCGGGTCTGGTGGGCGGGGGGACCGCCCGGTCCGAACACCATGACGGCCCGCCCCGTTCCTGCCGAGGACCCAGGGGCGGGCCGCGCTCACTCCCGAAGGAGCGTCTCCAGTATGAGCACGAAGACCGCGAAGCGCTGCTGCGGCACGTCCGTGGGCATCCTCATCGAGGACCAGGCCGATCGGCTACTCATGGTCACCCGCGGCTGGTGGCCCAAGGGCACCGCCCCCGTCGCCGGTCACGTCCGCGACGCCCACACCTCCGTCGCCGAAGCCCTCGTGGCGGAGGTCCAGGAGGAGACCGGGCTGCACGTCACGGGTTCCGGGCTGCTGTGGGAGGGCCACCTGCCCAACCTGTGCGCGTCCTTGCCTGCGCTGCCGGACCCGGGCCACTACTGGTGGGTCGCGGCCGCCACCGCCGAAGGCACCCTCACCCCCGCCCCCGGCGAGACGAAGGGCGCCGCCTGGTACACCCGGCGCCAGGTGCGGACCATGGCCCGGACCACCCTGGCCCACTACCGGAACGGCGGCCTCCCGGCCGACCAGCCCGACGCCAGAGGCTGCACAGGACCGCAGTTGCACCGAGACTGCGGTCCTGTGCAGTTTTCGCGCGTGGCGCTCTCCCTGGGGGAACTGGTGGCCGGTGGCGAACCTGCGGTGGTCCGCGCGGGTAGGTAGCCGTCGATCAGCGGTCTACAGCAGCTTTTACACGTATCTCGGTGGACCCCGCTTTCCGGCGTACTTGGTTCACCCCCCTGCACACCGATCGATGTGCAGGGCTTTCTGTGTTTCAGGGGCGGCGCGGCTGCTTGGAACGGCTGGTTTGCGTGCCACGTCGTACGAGAGGAGGCAGCGAGCCGCCTCCCACTTTCTCTCCAGTCCTAGAGAGGGCCTCATGTACGACGAGCGCGAAGATAAGAGCTTCGTACACAGGCATCCAACCTTGACCTGGATGCTCGGTCTCACGCTTTTCCCCCTCGTCTTCGGAGGAGGAGGGTTCGCTGTGGTTTCTTACGTTTTTCCAAGGAATGCTTCACCGCCCGCCAACTCCGCACCCGCTCCCTCTCCTGACCAGGGGGGAGGGGCGGATCTGATCAAGGAAACGCCTCCGCAGACCTCCGAGGCCGGGACCGGTGCCGCCGTTGTGGACGAAGACCTGACGGGGACATGGAAAGGCACATACGAGTGCAGTCAAGGCGAAACTGGACTGACCCTGGTGATCGTCCACGACACCGACGACCAAGACCGAGTCCGAGCGACGTTCAAGTTCTACCCCACGCCCGAGAACCTCGGGGCTGATTCCGGTTCTTACGCGCTTACTGGCAACTACCAGGCAGGACACCTGCTGCTGGATCCCGATTACTGGATCGACAATCCGGGCTATCGGATGGTCGGCCTGAACGGTGAACTTGAAGACGCCGACACTCTGACCGGAGCGATGGGCTCCGATACCTGTGGGCCGTTTTCCGTGCAGCGAATCTCCGACGAGGCGGACCCGCCGCCACCTGAAGACTGACGAGGCGAGGCCCCCGTGCCTCGTGCACAGATCCAAGGGCTCCCGGTGTCGGCAGCCGCGAGTACGACCCCCTGGATCCGGTTCCCAAGCCTGCCCCCGAGCCGGAGCAGGAGAAGCCGGGAATCGAGCGCAAGCCCGACTGAGGTCACGCCGAGATCACGACGGCCCCTGTGTAACGCTCCGTTGCCCGGGGGCTTTTCTGTGCCCGCATGGCGATACGATGCGTCTCGGCTCTAGAAAGTCCTGGCTAGCGCGGCCTGTGAGTGCGGATCCTGGCAGGCGTGGCCGAGAACGCCGCTCAGGCGGCAGACTCGGCGTATGCGACGAACGTTGGTGTGGGTCCTCGTGGCCGTGGGGGCGGCCTCGTTGGCGGTGCTGGGCGCCTCCCTGCTGCTGCCCGGGCTGGAGGAACTCTCCTGGGCCGCGGGGACCGGATCCTTCGTCCTGGCCGCCGCGGCCCTGGCCCTGGCCTGGCCACACCGCACCCCTTCCTCCCCGACGCCGGCACCCTCACCTGCCCCGGCGAGCACGCCGGTGGACAACCGCACGGGCGATATCCACGGCACCGCGGTCCAGGCCAGGGCCATCCACGGCCCGGTTACCGTGCACTCCCTGCCCGCCCCGGCGGCCTCGCCCGTGCCGGGATGGGTGCAGGTGGCCCTGCCCGCCCAGCAGGCCGATGCGCATGAACTGGGCGTCCACGACGCCCTCCCCGGCCCTGAGGCCGAAGGCCTGCCTCCTTATGTGGTCCGGGATGTGGACGCCGAACTCGACCGGCGCCTGGCCGCGGCCGCGGCCGCGCCGCGCGGCGGGATGGTGTTGGTGGCCGGGGCCTCGACCGCGGGCAAGACCCGGGCCCTGGCCCAGGCGCTGGCCCGTACCCTGCCCGAGCGGATGCTGGTGGCCCCGCCCGAGGACGCCGACCTGCGCCCCCTGCCCGCCTGGCTCAAACAGAGCGCCGCGCGCGCCCCGCGGGGGTGGGTGGTGTGGTTGGACGATGTGGACCGCCACCTGAGCGCCTCGGGACTGACCCCGACCCTGGTCGCCGAACTGGGCCAGGCCGACGCAGTGGTAGCGGCCACCATTCGCAGCGAACGACTCAAAGACCTGCGCCCGAGCGCCACCGACCATGGCCCCGCCTTGGAGAGGGTGGGGTACGCGGTTCTCAAGACCCCACCGGTCACCCTCCGACGCGAGTGGAGCCCGCCCGAGCGCGAGCGGGCCCGCGCCAGCAGCGATGAGCGCCTGGTACGGGCTGCGGACGATGAGCGCTTCGGTGTGGCCGAGCAGCTGGCAGCTGGCCCCCTGCTGCAACAGGCCTGGCGTGAGAGCCCCGACAGCGGCCACCCGCGCGGGTATGCGCTGGTAGCCGCCGCGGTGGCCCTGGCCCAGGCCGGACTGTCCAGCCCGCTGACCCGAGACCAACTCCAGGCAGCCCACATCCTCTACCTGCCCACCCCGCCGCCTTTGCCCGAGGAGACCGACCAGGCCTGGAAGTGGGCCACCCAACAGCGCAGCGGCCTGGCCGGGCTACTGGTGCCCACCGACTACGAAGGTACCCGGTGGCGCGCCTTCGACTACCTCCACCTCCAGGGCCCCCTGCCCGAGGCCGTGTGGCGCGCGGCCTTGGATGTGGCCACGGATGAAGACCGCCTCACTATTGGCGCCACGGCCTACACGGCCGAACAGGTCGACATCGCACACACAGCCTGGCACCCCTTGGCTGAGCAAGGCGACGCCCGCGCGATGTCCAACGTCGGGGCCTTGCTGTCAGGGGAGGGCCGGGCAGAGGAGGCCGAAGGCTGGTACCGCAAGGCCGCCGGTCAAGGCAACCTCGGCGCGATGTACAACCTCGGGAACCTGCTGGCGGAGGAGGACCGGGTCCAGGAAGCCAAACAATGGTGGAAGCGGTACCGGGATGCCGTGGGGTCTGAGTGAGTGCCGCCGCGGCTCGGTCGCAAGACGGCGCTTGGCCGGTGCTGTTCTCGCCCTGAACCGGGGTTTCTGGGTTCCGATAAGTGGGCCATCAGTGTGGTCAGGGGGAAGCCCTCAGGGCACCTGACTTCATCTGACGAAGGCCCGTTGCCCCTTCCGGTCTTACCTTGTTCGGACCCCATGTCGGGGCCATCGGACCAGTCGCAAAGCCCTTTTGAGCCGGGGTTTGCGTCAGGATGACAGGTTATGAGCCGGTCGAGGAAAGTTGCCTGCGCAGTCGCGGCCACGGTGCTGCTGGGAGCAGTGGTCGCAGCGGGGTTGTGGTGGGGCGGAGGGGTGTCCACCTGGCAAGGCTGGGAGGCCACCTCGTGGGTCTCTGCCGTAGGAGTCTTCCTCTTCCTGGGTGCTCCGGTGTGGGTGTGGGCGCTACGCCGTGAGCAACCCGCCCCAGCCCCCGTGCCTGCTGGCGCGCAGGTCGACAATAGCGTCGCAGGTAACGTGCCGGGGATCGCGGTGCAGGGGCGGGACTTCCTCTCCCCGGTCACGATCTACCAGGGCGAGCTAGAGACGACCAGCAGCGCATCGGCGTGGGCGGCACCGGTGACGGAGGTCGACCTCTACCGGGTCGGGGTGCACCGCTCCCGCTCCACAAACGGCCCGCAGGACCCAGACATTATGACCGCCTACGTGGACCGCGACATCGACACGGACCTGCACGCGAGAGTGGCCGCGGCGGGCCGCGAAGGAGGGCTGGTCCTGGTGGTGGGCGGGTCCGCCGCCGGCAAGACCCGGGCGGCCTGGCAGGCGGTGGCCACCCAGCTACCCGACCACCGCTTACTTGTTCCGGCTGCCGGCGCCGACCTGGCGCACCTGCCCGCGCGGGCCCGGGCCGAGGCCGCTGACTGCGCGGGGGTGGTGGTGTGGTTGGACGACATGGACCGCTACCTCAACACCGGCCGCAACCTCACCGCCGCCCTGGTCCACACCCTGACCCAGCAACGGGTCGTGGTGGTGGCGACCCTACGCCAGGGACCCTACGACACCTACCGCGGCACCGCCCCGATCGGCCAGGGCGGTGCCGAGGAGCTGGCACGGCTTCAGGCCGGGCAGGACCTGGTGCGCGGCGTCGAAGCGGTGCGCCTGGAACGGGTGTGGACCCAGGACGAGTTGGCCAACGGCACCCGCATCGCAGCCGAGCGAGCAGATGTGGTGCTGGCCGACGCCGTGGCTCGCCAGTTGCGCGGTGGCGCAGACGGGGTGGCCGAGCACGGGGTAGCCGAGTACCTGGCGGCGGCCCCCGACCTGGTGGCCCTGTGGCAGCGCGCCAGGGACAGCCTGGGCATCGAGGGTGGGCATCCGCGCGGGCACCGTCTGGTGGCCGCGTCAGTGGACCTGGCCCGCATCGGGGTGGAGTCGGCCGACGCGAACCTGCTCGAAGCGGCCCATACCCACTACCCTCTGCCCGCGTCCTCGCGCCCGGAGCCCTTCGCCCGGGCCCTGGAATGGGCCTGCGCGGTGCGGTTCGGCGCCAGCGGCCTGTTGATTCCCACCACCACCGACAACACCCGTTGGCGGCCCTTCGACTACCTTCTCGATACCGCCACCCCCATCCCCGCCCCTTTGTGGGACACCGCCCTAGCCCACACCACCGACCCGGTCGGCCTTTCTTCCCTCGGTATTGCCGCCTACCGGGCCGAGCTGTGGGCCACCGCGGAAACCGCTTGGTCTCGCGCCGCCAAGGGCGGCAACACCCTCGCCATGTTCGGTCTCGGAGTTCTACTCAAGGGGCGGGGTGAGCAGGAGGAAGCCGAGACCTGGTACCGGCGCGGCGCCGAAGAGGGCGACACCCGCGCCATGGTCAACCTCGGGACTCTGCTCAAGGGGCGGGGTGAGCAGGAGGAAGCCGAGACCTGGTACCGGCGCGGCGCCGAAGAGGGTGACACCCTCGCCATGGCCGCCCTTGGGGCTCTGCTCAAGGGGCGGGGTGAGCAGGAGGAAGCCGAGACCTGGTACCGGCGCGGCGCCGAAGAGGGCGGCACCCTCGCCATGGCCGCCCTTGGGGCTCTGCTCAAGGGGCGGGGTGAGCAGGAGGAAGCCGAGACCTGGTACCGGCGTGCGGCCGCAGAGAACGACATCCGCGCCATGGTTAACCTCGGAATCCTGCTTCAGGAGCGGGGTGAGCAGGAGGAAGCTGAGATCTGGTGGCGTCGCGGCGCCGAAGAGGGCGACATCACCGCCATGGTTGGCCTAGGAATCCTGCTTGTGGCGCGGGGTGAGGAAGAGGAAGCCGAGACCTGGTACCGGTGCAGTGCCGAAGAGGGCGACACCATCGCCATGATCGGTCTCAGGATCCTGCTGAAGAAGCGAGGTGAGTCGGAAGAGGCCGAGATGTGGCGGCGTCGGGTGGCCGAGACGGAAGCCACCGACCTGGTTCTTCCGGAGGCCGGACAACCGGACGGCTGAGCCACGAGTAGCTTCTGGAGCTAGAGAGGGGCTCTCCAGGATTGAAAGCCGCCCACCGCCGGAACATTATGACTAGGTCACGACACCCCCGCGCAACGCGGCGTTGCCCAGGGGTCGTCTCGTGTCCGCGTCCGTCAAGCAGGGTTTTCTGGCCGCCGATAAGAGCAGACGCCGGGTGCGCGGCCATGGCCAGGGGTGAACGGGCGTGGCCGTTTTTAGCAGGAACCTGTCCGTCCCCTTTGTGCACGAGGCACAATCTTCGCCATGGGACATAAGGGAATCTGGGCCAGGCTCCTGGGTGCAGCCGCCCCGGCCACGTGCTCCCCTGGTCCGGAGAAGAGCGGACCCGGTAACGCAGGGCCCGGTGTGCAGGACATCACGACTAACAGGATTGGCCCGAACAACTCGGGTACCGCCGTGCAGGCCCGTACCGTCCAGGGCGGGATCGGTAACACTACGAACACCACCCACCTGACCACAGTCCAGCAGGAACGTTCGCTGCCTTTGGCGAAGGACGCGGTCCCAGCCCCTCCAAGCGGGTTTGTGGGCCGCGATGACGAACTTGCCGCGCTGCTGAAGAGGCTGAACCCTGAGGTCGCACAGGATGGTGGTTCGGGTGCGGTGGTGGTCTCCGCAGTGTCGGGGATGGGTGGGGTCGGCAAGACCGCCTTGGCCCTCAAAGCCGCCCAGACAGCCTCCGAGGCCGACTGGTTCTGTGCACACCTTTTCGTGGACCTGCACGGCTACACCCCCCACACGCCGCCCCTGACCGGGGCATCCGCCCTGGACGTACTGCTGCGCCAGGTCGGTGTGGACCTCGAAGACATCCCGGCTGAGGTAGGCCAGCGGGCGAGTTTCTATCGTTCCGGGCTGCAGGCCCTGTCCCGGGCCGATGAGCGGCACCGTCCGGTGTTGGTGGTGGCCGACAACGCCTGTTGCCTGGACCAGGTACGACCCCTGCTTCCTGGCCCGGGCGGCCACCGTTTGCTGGTCACCTCCCGGGAGGCGTTGGCCATCGATGGCCACAGTCCTCTGACCTTGGACACCTTGCCCCCCGACAAGGCCCTGGCGCTGCTCCGGGCACGCCTGGACCCGGCCGACCCCCGCCGGGACAAGCAGGAGGAGCTGGAAGGGCTGGCAAAGCGGTGCGGGTACCTACCGCTGGCGCTGAAGATTGCCGCCGCTCTACTGGCCCGTCCACTCCGCTTGGATCCGGAACGGTTAGTGGCTCGGTTGGTAGAGCTGTCGAGGTTCGCCGATGACGAGCACGACCTGTCGGCGGTGTTCACCGCTTCTCTGGAGCATCTGCCCGCCGACCGGGTCCGGGCGTTCGCTCTGCTGGGCTCCAAGCCCGGTCCTGACATCTCTACCGCTATGGCAGCTGTCATGGTCGCGGCACATGCCGAGAAGAGCGGCGAGGTAGAGGGGGTGCTGGAGGAGTTGGCGGGCGCGCACCTGATCACCTCGACTGGCCCCGGCCGGTGGGGGATGCACGACCTACTAGCCGAGCACGCCTGCACCCTCACACCACCCGACATTGACAACGAAGCCAGCAGAGAGGGACACGACGCCACGGCCGATGCTCGTCAGCAAGCCCTGGACCGGGTGCTGTTTCTCTACACGACCGTGGCCGTAGCAGCCGGTGAGCACTTGCGGGCGCGTAAGGGTGGCCCCCCACTCCAGGTGTTCTCGGACAAGAAGGAGGTGTTGTGGTGGTTGGACACCGAGATCGACAACCTTCTGGCCTGCGTTCGCACGGCCCACCACACCCGCCGCATACAGATAGCCATGCTTCTACCCTCGCTCCTTGGTGACTACCTGGGCCTGCGGCGCCGCTTAGACGACGCCGTCGAAGTCCACGCCCTGGCTCTCGAGAGCGCACAGCAGGTCGGAAACGTCCACAATGAGGCGGTGGCGTGGAATAACCTGGGCATCGCGCTGCGGCAGGTGCGCCGGTTCGGCGAGGCGATCGACGCTCTTACCCGCGCACGCGACCTTTACCAGCAGACCGATGACGCCCACGGAGAAGCGTCGGCATGGACCAACCTCGGCACCGTGTTGTGGCAGGTACGCAGATTCGGCGAGGCGATCAGCACCCTCACCCGCACACATGAGGCTTTCCGCCAGATAGGTGACGCTCATGGAGAAGCGTCGGCATGGACCAGTCTCGGCATCGCCTTGCAGGAGATGGGCCGGTTCGGCGAGGCGATCGACGCTCTTACCCGCGCACGCGACCTTTACCAGCAGACCGATGACGCCCACGGAGAAGCGTCGGCGTGGAATAACCTGGGCATCGCGCTGCGGCAGGTGCGCCGGTTCGGCGAGGCGATCGACGCTCTTACCCGCGCACGCGACCTTTACCAGCAGACCGATGACGCCCACGGAGAAGCGTCGGCATGGACCAACCTCGGCTCCGCGCTGCAGCTAATGGGCCGATCTGAGGAAGCACTCGCGGCCTGTCAACACGCCCTGGACTACTGCCGGCAGGCGGGCGATACCCATGGTGAGGCCCAAAATCTAATGGGGATCGGCGCGGCCCTCCTGAGCGCCGATCAGATCGTGGAGGCGGTCGAGGCCTTGACGAGAGCGTTGGAGTTGTTCGAGGCCACTGGAGACGACCACCTGGCCACAATCACGCGGGTGAACCTCGCCCGGGTCCAGGAAGCCCCTGATTCTGGCAGCGGGAGCTGATTGCCGGGCTCACTCCCCGGGAGGGTCGTGAGCAGGTCTTACAGCCCCACACGACGCATGGGGTTGTCACGCCAGGCGTCGGCCGGGCGGATGTAGGAGTCCACGGCCGTCGACTTCTCCGTCCACCTCCCCTGACGGGCGATCCACGCCCGTGGTGCTCCGGCGGCGGCCGCCGCGGTGGCGGGCCCGGCCCGCAACGAGTGCGCGGTGACGCCCTTGAGGCCGACGTCCTCGGCGAGCCTCTGCACGACCAGGTTGATCCCGGCCCCCGACATCCGTCCCGTGCCGCGTCCAGCGGCCTCCGGGGTGCCGGCGAGGCGGCCATGCCGGTCCACCGAGCGCAGCAGTGGCCCTGCGGTGACCCCGCCCTCAGACAGGGCGGCGAGATAGTCGGCCACCGTGCGCACCGGGCAGGAGAGCCGGTGCGTGCCGTAGGGGACCGCCACCGTGATACCGGCGGAATCCTTGTCCGTCTTTGACGTGGCCACGAAGACCTCCAGGCCGTCCGGGACGGTGCGCACGTCGGCGACGTTGAGGGCGGCGAGCTCGGAGCGGCGGGCCATCATGGCATAGCCCAGCAGGAGCAGAGTGCGATCGCGCAGCCCCCGCAGACTCTCCCCTGCGGCTTCCAGCATGGACCGAAGCTCCTCCACGCTCAGCGCGGGGGCGCGGCGGCGGCGCCCGCCCGCCTTCGCCCACTCCCGCGAGTAGCTGCGCAGTGCCATCCGGGCGGCCTTGGTGGTCACCGCCTGGCCGGCGGTGGCGCAGCGGTCGACGTAGGAGGCCAGGGTCTCGGCTGTGGCCGGGAGCGGGGTGCGCCCCGCGCTCGTGCACCAGGCGGTGAAGGAGTTCCAGTCGCGGGCGTAGCCGGCCTGGGTGGAAGGGGCCCAGCCGTCGGCGACGCGGGCCGCGGCCGAGGCGGTCAGCTCGGTGTCGGGGGCGCGAAACACCGCCTCCGGCGCCGGGGGATCCGGGCGGCGCACCGCGGGCACAGCCCCGGTCTGGGTGCGGCCATCGTCGAAGAGCATCACCGGCTCGGATCCGTTCGCCACGCCCGCCTCGTTCCCGTGTGCCTGGTGTCCGTTTCTGGGTTGCGGCAAGTCAGCATTTCCGGAAGCAGACTGCCGGGGTGACTTCTGGAAACACAACCCCTGGCCCGCGGCAGCCCTGCGAAACCACTTCTGGAAACACACGGACCGGGCGGCCGCGGCGTACCTACGACCTTCCCGGAGACCTGGCCGACGAGCTCGCCACGTTCACCGACCGCCTGGCTTCGGCCACCGACCTGGGGCGGCCACCCGCGACAAGTACCGGCGCAGCGCCGCCTCCTTCCTCGCCTGGCTGGCCGAGGCCCGCGAGGCCGGCGCTCTGGACGGCGACCCCCTCGCCGACCCCGACGCCCGGGACTGGGCGGTGCGCGACTGGCGCCGCACCCTGAAGAACGCCCGCACCCAGCGGGGCACTCACCTGGGCGCGGCCACCATCAACAACCGCCTGGCCGCCGTGGATGCCTTCTTCGCCCTGCGCGGCTCAGGGCGGCCCGCCGTGGTGCGCGAACACCTGGCCCGCCCCTCCGCGCCCCGCGTCCTGGACCAGCGCGCCCTGCTGCGCCTCCTGCGCACCGTGGCCCGCGACGCCGGCCCCCGCGACCGGGCCATCTGACACCTGGGCTACTACACGGGCCTGCGCGTCGCGGAGATCGTCGTCCTGGACGTGGCCGACATCCGGCTCTCGGCGCGGAAGGGCAGCGTGCGAGTGCGGGGCAAAGGCCGATTGGGCGGCAAGGACCGCAACGTACCCCTGCACGCCCAGGCCCGCGCCACCCTCGAGGAACTGCTTGACGAACTCGGCTGCCCCGCCGCGGGGCCGCTGATCCGCAACCGCGACGGCGGAGCACTGTCCACCCGGGCCGCCAACACCGCCGTGAGTGAACTCGGCGCCGCAGCCGGGATCGGCCCGGCCGATAACGGCGAGGCGTTCGGTCCGCACGTGCTGCGCCACACCTTCGGCACCGACCTCGTGCGCGGCCGCGGCGAGGTGGCCACCGCACCGGTCGATGTGGTGCTGGTGGCGGAGCTGATGGGCCACGCCGGCCTCAACACCACCCGCCGCTACACGCTGCCCACTGAGGTGGACAAGACCCGCGCCTTGGATGCACTCACCACCGACCTGTGAACGGGCCGCACGTCCTTAGCGCCGGATCCTGTTCCGATGTTCCTCAACCCCCATGATACCCAGGGCCCGAACGATGGTCGTCGGAACGGCCTTGGCAGTCACGCGTTGGGCACGATTGATCGAGCTGGTTCAGGAGCGCACCGAGGTGGAGCCCGACTCTTTCAGAAGTTCAAGTTGACCCAGGTTCCCTCGGTCAGAGTCCTGGGCGCCACAACCCTGGTGAACATCGCCTCCAGGGGCGCGAGGTCCCCCTCGGAGGCGAGCTGGCAAGCGCGGTCGTTGACCGTTCCCACTACGGGCTTCCACTTCAGGGCCCATCCGGCATCATGCGCGATCCGGTTCCAGAAGAAGCGCTGAGTCCGACCGTTTCCCTCCCGGAAGGGATGGATGTGGTTGAACCAGTCGTAGTAGTAGGCCAGCCGGGCGATGAACGTGCGCATGGGCAGGTCGCGCAGCATGTTCTCCCAACGGAGTTGTTCAGCGCCGTAGTACGCGGCCCGCTCGATCTGGGAGAAGGGGAGAAAGATCTCGGCGCCCTCGGCTGCCTTCTGCATATCAATGCAGCGCAGGTGCCCAGCCCAGTCGTAGAGGTCCTGGAACAGGTGGCGATGGATGGCCTGCAGTTCGGCCAGGTCACCAGTGGGCGGAGGAGGATACTTCTCCAGCTGCAGAGCACGCACACCGACAAGGTCGCCTTCGATTGAGTCGAAGGCGGCCTTGTCGTAGATGCCGAGCTTGTTGCGCAGACGCCCCGTATCGGGCTGGAGGTAGGGGTCCTCGGGCTCAGGTGAGGCCATACCGCCTACGGGTACGCTCCACCAGGTCGTCTACGTCGATGGCACCCGCAACGTAGGCATCGGCGTCACGACGAAACGCCGCAGTGACGGTGAAGCCTTCCATCTCGCCGCTATGGATCGTCTCCTCGACACGCTCGCGGCGCTGCGCACCGGTTAAGCCGATAGCGGCGGTCGTGGTCAGGGCCATGTCCGCGCTCCCTTCGTCTGCTGGTCTCAGTCTACCCTGAGCCCCGCTGATCACCCCCGCTTTCCAGAGCGCCCGCTCCGCATCGAACAGCTCCAAGCAGGGGTGAGTCTGCCAGCAAGCGACCACCGCCTACGACCAGGGCCCGCACCTGCCATCTGGCAGATGCGGGCCCTGGTCATGTCCAGACCTCACCCGGTGCGCATCGAAGCCCCGGTGCACCTGGGAAACCAGAGTGTGCCGCCCGGGCTGTGCGCGGCCGGCTTACCACCACCCGCCAGCGAGGAGCAAGCAGATTGTGTCGTTGACCCACTCGGGTACCGCCAACGGTGCATAGCGCGCGGACAGCAGCACGACGCTGAGCAGGGTGCGCAGGCCCAGCGCCGGGGCGGTGCGTCGGCCACAGCAACCAGAGCGTTCACCGGGCTCGACCTTGGCGGGTGCGCGGCAGGTGCGGGTGGGCGGGCGGTGCCGGCCGCGGTGGGCAGGGCACGTCTTGGAGCTCTTGCGTGTGCGGGCACAAGCAGGGTGGGCCGGCCGGTGGCGAGGACACCGTGGTGGTGTGCTCGCCACCGGCGGCCTGCGGGGGGAGGGGGTCAGGTCGCGATGAGGGTCATCGCCTCGCGTGCACCGGGCCGCTCTGCGGGAGTATCGGCGACCGCCCAGGTCTTTCCGTGAGCGTGAAAGAGGACGACTTCGTCGTCGGCAAGGCAGCTGAGCGCGGCACGCAGCTGCTTTGCGGTTAGCGGCGCGGGCGCGGGCGCCACGCAGCGGCGGCAGATGTAGCCAGCCCAGCGCACGGGTGTGGTGCCGCACAAGGCACACACCAGGCCACGGCAACGCGCACAGGTGTAGGCGTGATGGTCTTCCGCGGCCACCGCGGAGGCGGCGTCGAGATCGAGCAGGAGGGAACGGCAGCCGGTGGTGCAGAGGTCACCCGTTCTGGTCGGCAGTGGTGCGGTGGGGGCTCTCATGGGTGGCGTCCTCAGGAAGAGTCGGGCCTGCGTGCGCGGGGGTCAGCGCCCGGCGAGGTCGTGGCCGGCGCGCCGCAAGCGAGCACGCACGTGTCGGTCCAGGTAGGTGATGGAGGCGCGGAGCTCATCCAGAGCCTCATGGGTTCTTCGGCACGTGGATCCGGCGAAGTCGAGGTTGACCATGGCGCGTAGGTGCTGCTCGGCCTCGGCCAGGTCGGCGGTCAGGACATCGGCCTGCTCCAGGGTGAGGTTGCTCTGCTGGAGTCCGGTGAGCAGGCGGCACAGGTGCCCGGTGGCCTCGTGGGCGACGAACTCTCCCTCGGCGCCCAGGTGCGCGGTCACCCGGGCGAGCAGGTCGGCGATGGTCACCTGCAGGAAGCGGGTGGTGTTGAGCCCGTCGGTGTCTGTCATGTCCAGGTCGCTCATGAGGCGGTCCGACCACCGCTCGGGGCGGCTGTGTCCGCGTTGGGCGAAGTCGGTGGACCACTGGTGCAGTACGTCGCGGTGCAACTCTGCGAGCAGGGAGTCCAGTTCTGTGTCGTTGAGTGGGTGACTCATGCGCCGTCTTTCTTTCGCAGGGAGGCGAGGCTGGTCTTGAGGGTGGCTCGGGCGCGGCTGAGGCTGGTGCGTACGGCCTGGGGGGTGCTGCCGGTGATGCTGGCGATCTCCGCGGGCTGGTAGCCGTCCAGGGCCAGGGCGATGGCCACCCGCTGGTGGTAGGGGAGGGCGCCGATGGCCTGAAGGATCACGGCGTTGGTCTCTCGGTTCTCGGCTTCGGCCGCCGGGGAGGGGGTGTGGGCCACGGGTTCCTCACCGACGCCCACGTCCTCCAGGGGGACGAGCATGGGTTTGGCGGGTCGCTTGTAGAGCTGTCGGGCCGCGACCGTGCGCAGGTAGGCGTTCATGTTCTGGATGGTGGCGCGGTTGCTCCAGCAGGTGGTCAGGGCTTCTTGTGCGCACTCCTTGGCCTCCTCGTGGGAAGCGCGGTGGGCGATCTGAAGGTGGGTGGCGACGCGGGGCAGTTCGAACTTGACCAGGTACTCCCAGCTCACTTCCTCAGGCCCCTGGGCGTTCCTGATCTCAGGCACGTCCGAGGTCACGGCGGGGGAAAGGGGGCCGTTATCGGGCAAGGTAGACACTTCCTTGTGTTAAGGGGAGGAAACGGGGTGTGGGGAGGTGGGGAGTGGCAAGCACACGACCTTGTGGCTCTGTGTTCGGGGGCAAGGAGTCCTGGGTGAGGATCTGGGTGCGCCGCTCAAAACGGCAGGCAGGAGGCGGGGTGTGCCTCCAGTGATTATGAGTCAAAAACGGTGGTGAACGTTACTTCATGCAGGTCAGAGCCATGCAAGACGGTCGACGTTGCCGCTGTTGTCGCTGTTCGGTGATCACTGGATAGGTGAACAAAACACCCAATGGGCACATCGGCAACATAAGTAACTCATGCTGCTAATTCGCCTGCGGAACGGCGGCCGCGAGATTCAGACAGGTGCGGTTCTTGGCTCCGTCCGCGAGGGCGTGCGCTCCAGCATCCCGAGAAATTCTGCTATGCGACCCCTGTGCGCACGACCCTGGGTCCGCACGCTGCGATGCCAGGGGAGGGGGGACCCGAACGCGGGTTAGCGTGTCTTATCGGTGTGTGACCCGTACCCGGGCGCACACCCCCTGGTGTGAGGAGCAGGTGCAGCCATCATGAAGGACACCTCCCAACTGGTGGAGCGAGCCGCTACCACCCTGGCCGGTTCGATGACCACGCATGATGAGGCCGCGTGGCGCTCAGCCCTGGAAGGATTCGCGGCCCTGTTCACCGCCGCCGCGCACGTGGCCGCCGCGGAGCTGGAACGCTCCCGCGCCAAGGTGGTCGCCGATCCCGGCTTGGCCGCCGAAGCGGCCGGGGAGTGGAAGCCGAAGCTGCGCCGCCTGCTGCGGACCCACCCCGAGGCGGCTGAGCGGCTGCAAGCCCTGCTCCGAGAACTGGGGGCGAATGCCCCGCAGGCGGGAGTATCGCACCAGTCCAGCGGGACCGTGTCAGGGACGGCGGTGCAGGCCCACACGCTCCACGGCGGGGTCACCAACACCCACAACCACGAAGGTGGCGACCACGTCGACTTCTCCGATGGCACCTTCCAGGGTGAGGTCGTCGGCAAGAAGGTGGAACGCCACGAGAACACCCGGGTGGACCAATCCCGCGCCCGGGCGGGGCGGGACGTGATCGGGACACAGAACAACCACCACGGCGACCATGGCTCGGGCCGGGAGAGTTGAAAGTGCCCAAAAAGAAGAACAAGCAGAGGAAGCCCTCGCCCCGCACCCGGGTCGGCCAGAACCGAGCCCACGCCGACCGGGACGTGGTCGGCATCAGTAACCACCGCGGCGACATCAACTACTTCTACGCAGATGCGGCGCCCCAGGGTGCGGCGTCGATGGCGGCGGCCCTACCGCCGGTGGAGGCGGGCTTCACCGGCCGCGAAGAGGACCTAGAACGGCTTCTGGCCGCCTTGGACCCGGCCAACGCCGAGGGAACGGCGGCGGTGTCGGTGGTGGGGATGGGCGGAGTCGGCAAGACCCAACTCGCCCTGACCGCAGCCCACCAGACCCTGGGCCAGGGGTGGTTCTCCCAGGCGTTGTTCCTGGACCTGCGCGGCTACACCACCCCGGTCAACGCCCACCGCGCTCTGCAATCCCTCCTGCACTCCCTGGGGGTGGAAGCCGAGCGCATCCCCGAAGACGGTGACGCCCGTGCAGGCCTATACCGCGCCACCCTGGCCGCCCGGGGCCAAGAGTGGGGCGGGCCTGTGCTGGTGGTGGCCGACAACGCCTCCACCCCTGACCAGGTCACACCCTTGGAGCCGGGCCCGGGCGGGCACCGGCTCCTGGCCACCTCCCGTGAACGCCTGGGCGGACTCCCAGCGCGACGGGTGGACGTGGGGGTACTGAACGACGCGGAGGCCTTCCGGGTGTTGGCGACCGACCTGCGCCTGACCGACCCCGACGATGAGCGCGCCCACGACGTGGAAGGGCTCACCCAGGTGGCCAAGGCGTGCGCAGGCCTGCCGCTGGCGTTGCGGATCGCCGCGGGCCAATTGAAGAACGCCCCCGACCTGGAACCCGAGCCCCTGGCCCACGCCCTCACCCAGGGAGCGGACCGGATCACCCGCTTCACCGACCACCGCGAGCTCGGCGCGGTCTTCGACACCTCCCTGGCCCGGCTCCCCGCCGAGCAGCAAGACCTGCTGACATTGTTGGGGATGCTCCCGGGCCCGGACATCTCCACTACGGCCGCCGCCGTCCTGGCCGGGACGGATGAGACCACGGTGGTGGCCCGTTTGCGGGGACTGTCCTCCTCCCACCTGCTCACGGGTTCCAAGGGCCGGTGGGAGATGCACGACCTGGTGGCCTCCTACGCCACCACTCTGGCTGGTCCCCGGCCCGCTTCGCGGTTGACCCGGGCCCGGCGGCGTCTGCTCGATTACTACACCGACCACGTCACTGCCGCCGCACAGCACCTGCAGGCGCTGCCCGGCGACGACCCCCCTGAGGCGTTCGCCGACAGGGAGGAGGCGTTGGGGTGGTTGGACGCCCAGCGGGCGGTGCTGATCAACACCGCCCACCTGGCCCACCAAACCGGCCACATTCGCGCCACCATTGAGCTGCCGCTCAAACTGCGTGAGTACCTGGATATGCGTCGGCTGTTTCGCGACCAGAACACCATCACCCGCCTAGCCCTGGAAACCGCTCAACGCATCGGCGACCGCCTCAACGAAGCGGCGGCGTGGAACAACCTCGGCCTCGCCCTGTACGAGGTGCGCCGGTTCGACGAGGCAATCGAGGCCCACACCCGCGCCCGCAACATCTCCCAGCAGCTGGGCGACGCCCACCGCGAGGCGGGATCGTGGGGCAACCTCGGCCTCGTCCTGTGCGAGATGGGCCGGTGCGATGAGGCCATTGACGCCCACACCCGCGCCCGCAACATCTCCCAGCAGCTGGGCGACGCCCACACCGAGGCGATGGCGTGGAACAACCTCGGCCTCGCCCTGCGCGAGACGGGCCGGTGCGATGAGGCCATTGACGCCCACACCCATGCCCGCAACACCTTCCACCTACTCGGCGATGCCCACGGCGAGGCGGTGGCCTACGCGGGAGTGGGGACCTCGTTGGGAAGAATCCAGCGCTGGGAGGAGGCCACCGTGATCCTGGAGTGGTCTGTGGAGTTCTTCGCCGAGCAGCACGATCAGCACTCTCACGGCCAAGCGTGCTACGAACTGGGCCTGGTCCACTACCGATCAGGTTGCCCCGACCAGGCCATCCCTCTGCTGGAGCAAGCGGTCGAACTGCTGGCAGCCACCAACGACCCCCACATGCACGCCCAGGCCCGCCAAGCCTTGGACGAGGCCGCCACCTGAACACGAAGCTCCCAGGGGTAACAGACACCGGTGCTGAAGGGTGGTTACAAGGAAGCTCTGGCACACTCGTTCGGGTCCCCGCCTGCTCTGGAGAACCCATGCCCCAGTCCCTGCCCCTCCCGTTGTGGTCGCTGATCGCCGCGGCCGCCCTGGCCGTCACGGTACTGGCGGTGTGGGGCATGCGCCGCCTGGCCTCCCGCAGACCCGCGCGCGTGCGGGGGGACTCAGGGGCGGCGCCCCTGCACGGCGGCTACCTGGTGGCCACCGCCGTCATCGCCGTGGTGGCGCTGGCACTGATCCTGGTCGCGTTCACCATGAGCTACGCCGCCCTGTACGAGGCGGCCACCTGGCTGGCCCGCACCCAGTTGGACGCGATCAACGGCGGTGACCTGCGCTTCCTCTTCCCGCTGGGCATCGACGCGGTCATCGTCTACTTCCTGGCCATGGACCTGCTCATGGAGTGGCAGGGCCGGCGCCACCCCCTGAACCGGTGGGCGGCCTACGCCCTGTCGGCCATCACCATCATCCTCAACGTGAGCCAGGGGGACGGCTCCACCGCCTCCTACCTGGGCCACGCCGGCCCGCCCATCGTCATCATCCTCATCGCCGAGGGGGTGGCGGCCTGGGTGCGCCATCTGGCCGGGATCGCGCACGGCCAGTCCGCTGACCGTATTCCCGTGGGGCGATGGATCGCCCACCCGCTCTCCACCATGAAGGTGGCCCGGCTCATGCTGGGCTGGGGCATCACGTCCTACCCCCAGGCCCTGGAGCGCGAGCAGCGCCGCCAGCTGGCCTACGCCATGCTGCGCGAGCAGCACGGCCGTACCTGGCGCCGCCACACCCCCCGGCACCTGCGGTGGATGCTCAACAACGGCTACGACCTCGACACCGCCTACGAGCTGACCCGGGCCATGACCGTGCACGCGGTGGCCATGACCGCCGCGGAGGTGGCGGCCCTGGACAACAACACTGGCCATGTCCGCCCCACCGCCGCCGCCCCGGCTGTGGCTGTCCACGAGTCGGCGCCGGTCCCGGACATTAACCCCGGACATGTCCCCGACAGCGCCGCCCTGCCCTCCCCGGGCCCGGACATGGGCACCGTTGAGGGGAACGGGCGCCCGGCAACCGGCGCGGCGCCGGCCGAGACCGCCGCCGCCCACGCTGTCCAAGAAGTGGACGGCACACCCGCCACCGCGCCGCCGCAGACCCGGCCCGCCCCCCGGGCCCAGGACGCGCACTTCTCCCCTGACCGGCGTGCCCCCCAGGTGGAGGATGCATCTCCGGCAGAGCCGCTTTCACCTGCACAGAAGCGCCAGCGGGTGCGTGAACTCCTGCAGGCCTTCCCTGCGATCACCGACACCGAGCTCGCCCGGTACATCAACGCCCACCCGCGCACCGCACGCCGCTACCGCAGTGAGGTCACCCACCAGCGCCTGGAGGTAGACACCCGCGGACACCTCCCTGGACAGGACCCGGCCCGGCGCGGCGAGGGCGAACAGCAGGCGGACACCGCACCGGCACTGGCCACAGCCCGCCCGGGGCGCTGACACGCAAGAGCCGGACCACCGGCCCACCGGTGGGCATTGGCCAACCCCGCCGCGGACACGGGGCAGACACCGCCGCGGCGCCTGGCCAGGACGCAGGACACCACCCGGGCGAGGCCGGGCGGTGGTGACGTAGATGCGGGTACAACGACAGCGTGGACGAGGACGAGGTCTCCGATGCCCAGGCCGCCGACGACGAAGCCTGGCTCGCCGCGCTGGCGCCCGGGCAGCGGGCGCTGGTGGAGATGATGCTGGACCGGTTGTGTCAGGCCGAGGACGACAGCACCTACCGCCCCGGCCATGGATGGCACGCGTAGCACGCGGATAAGGAGCAGGGCTTGACCCTCGTCCGCGTCCCCGACTGCGGTTGAACAGCTTAGATGGGCGGTCAGCCTGTGGGGCTTCGCGGAGCCGACCGCACAGGCCCTTTCGCAGTTCACACCCCTGGCGGCTTACCCGTGTACCGGTACACGGGTAAGCCGGTATGCCGGTTCATTGCTTTCCCCACGCCGGGGTACTGGTGTGTGTGGTCTGTATGAACCGGGGAAATCGGGCACGCCATCTCAGCAGTAGAGCTCCATGGCGTGCCATGCACCGCCATGGAGTGCCATCAGATCTGTCCATACCTGTCCGACTGGGTAGGATGGTGTGCATGGAGCGCACACTGCATCTGGCCGTCACCGTGACCCCGGACCTGGAGGTCGGGGGATATGTGGCGCGCGCGGTGGACGTCGAGGTCGCCTCCCAGGGCGAGACCGAGCAGGAGGCCCTGGACGCCCTCACCGAGGCATTGGAGCTGTACTTCGAGGACGAGGCCGAGGACGCGGTGCACCGGTTGTCCACAGGCCCCAGCAAGGCTGCGGAGATCGACATACGCTTGCCTGCGTGAGTCCTTCCCACATCCCCATCGCTTCTGGCCCCCAGGTCGTCACCGCGCTCAAGCGCGTCGGGTTCGAGCACGTCCGGACCAAGGGTGACCACGCCAAACTCCGGCGTGGGGAGAGAACCGTGATCGTGCCGCTGCACAAGGAGTTGAAGCGCGGCACCACGTCCTCGATCTTGAAGCAGGCTGGACTCAGCGCCGACGAACTCCGCGACCTGCTGTGAGCGAGCCCGAGCAGTAGCTTCTGCAGAGCCCACTGGCTCCGCCACGGAATATCTGGCCGACGCAGCCTGGGTGCGGATGGGGTAGGGCGCGGTGGTGCACGGACTCACCAGTCACATGTAGGCCGGGATCGAGGTGCCTGCGGTCACCTATCACGCCGCGGTGGGTCCGCTCTGACTCAGCGCAGCGACCAGGCCCTCACCTGCCGTCGGCATCTGGGCCGGTCTCGCACCGGCCAGACCAGCTTCCTAGACACGTAGTCCTAGCGCAGCAGCCGGTCCGTTGAGTCGGCACTGTTGGCCCCAGCAGTTCGCACCACGCTAAGCAAGCGCTCATGCCTCCTCAGCCCTATCTCGCGCCTCCAAAGAACCGCGAGGTTGGACATGGTGCTTCCGTGGCCGCGCTCCGCGCCGACCCCTGGTGTGGACATGCCCGAGCAGTCTTAGTCGGGGTCGGCGGGTGGATGCGGGTACATCGACTCCATGGACGAGGACGGAGCTGGCTCGCCGCGCTGGCACCTGAGCGGCGGGCGCCGGTGGAGATGACGCTGGACCGGTTGCGCGAAGCCGAGAACGACAGCACCTACCGCCCCGACCGTGGGTGGTACGCGTAGCACGCGAGCGAGGCCAGGGCCGCACTTGAAGTCGCCATGCAGTTCTCGTTTTACGCGGTAAAAGACCGTGTCGCGACGGGAGGAGATTCCCTCAGTCCAGATGCGTTAGTAAGGTAACGCGTATGGCATCACCAACCTCCGGCGAGAGGGAGAAGGTCACCTCCAAGCTGCCCGGACAGCTCCGGGCCCGCGTGAAAATCCGCGCTGCCGAGCACCAGTTCGACATGCAGGATGTGGTGACCCAAGCGCTCCAGGCCTGGCAACAAGCCGGGTCTCAGGCTGTGGTGGATACCTCCGGCGCGCCGCCGTTCAGCACCTGGCTGCCGCTGGGCGTCTACGACACCTTCAAGGCGCATTGCGCCGACCGCAAGGTCTCCTACATCCAGGGCCTGGCACAGGCATTGGAGCTCTGGCTCGCCGACCACCCTTCCCCACAGGAGGAACACGTGGCAACACCACATCCCCGGCGCAGGATCATGGCCAACCAGAAGGGCGGCGTGGGCAAGACTGCCCTGACCGCCGGAGTGGGACAGGCCTACGCCGAAGGCACCGAGCACGACGGGCCTGCCCGGCGCGTGCTGATGGTCGACTTCGACCCCCAAGGGCACCTGACCACCCAGCTGGGCGTGGACAACCTGGCTTTGGACAGCGACAGCCTGGTCAAGCACATGACTGGTGAGGCCAAGGGAGACCTGGCTGACCTCATCGTGCCGATCGAGGATGAGCGCTTCGGCGACCGGTTGTATCTGCTGCCGGCGTGCGCCGACGGATTCGTCCTGGATGTGAAGCTCTCCACTATCCGCGCCCGCGAAGCGGCGCTGGAGCGGGCCCTGGAACCGGTTGAGGAGGGCTTCGACGTCATCGTGGTCGACTGCCCGCCCAGCCTGGGGTTGTCGATGGACAGCGCCATCTACTACGGGCGTCGCCGCGACGAGGAGAAGACCGGAGCCTCCGGGGTGGTGATCCCGGTGCAGGCCGAGGACTCCAGCGCGGACGCCTTCACCCTGCTGACCGGGCAGATCGAGGACCTGCGCCAGGACATGCGGTTGGAGATCGACTACCTGGGGCTGGTGGTGAACATGTACGACAGCCGCCGCGGGTTCATCGCCACCTCCTCGCTGCAGGCGTGGGAGGACATCGGAGATCCGGCGGTCGTCGCGGTGGTGCCCGACCGCAAGGAGCAGCGCGAGGCGGTGCGCAGCAAGCAGGGCCTGCTGGTGTATGACCCCAAGTGCGACCAGGCCGCTGCCATGCGCCAGATCGCGAGGACGCTGTCGTGAGCAAGGCCGACAAACTGGGCCGCTCGGCCTCCTTCGGTGCCGCCGGGCAGGCCACCAGCGCCCGCCGCCAACTCATCTCCCAGGCCGCCGGCGAGGCCCCCGCCGATCCGAGCCGGGTGCCGCTGGAACAGCTGGTGGGCAACCCCGAGAACCCGCGCGAGAGCCTGGGGGACCTCTCAGAGCTCGCGCACAGCCTCAAAGAGCACGGGCTGCTGCAGCCTCTGCACGTCATTCCCCGCCGCGCCTACGTGCAGGTGCACCCCGAGCACGAGGCGGCGGTGGCCGAGGCGGTCTTCGTCGTGATCAACGGCAACCGCCGCCTGGCCGCCGCGCAGCTGGCGGGTCTGGAGACTGTGGCGGTACACGTGCGCACTTCCCGCGGTGAGGAGGACGACGGCGAGGTCGCGCTGCGGGCGGCGGTGCTGGCGGAGAACATCCACCGCCAGGACCTGCACCCCCTGGAAGAAGCTCGTGAGATCAGCAAGCTCCTCGACCACGGGCTGAACCGATCGCAGGCGGCCACGCTCCTGGGCAAATCCAACGGGTGGATCACCCAGCGCCTCGTCCTGCTGGGCCTGCACCCGGACCTGCAGCAGGCGTTGAAGGACGGGGAGTTGAAGCTGGCTCAGGCCCGGGAGCTGGGCAAGCTCCCGGCCGAAGAACAACTGGCCGCGCACCAGGAACAGCAGGAAGAGTTTTACGCGGTAAAACCCGCCGGCCCTTCCGTTCCTCCATCGCCGTCGGTACAGGCGGAGTCGTCTGTGGAGAAGCCACCGGCCACAGCGAAGAAGCAGCAGGGCACCTCGAGCAGGAGGAGCTCGCCCCAGCCTGGTGAGCAGCTGACCTTGGACCTGTCCTGGGACGAGCCCGAGGTGTTGGCCGGCCAGGTCTACAAGGAGCTGGCCTCCGGCCTGGGGCCCGAGGAACTACAGCGCTTCGCTCAAGCCTTCCTGGACCGGCTGTAGCGGATCCCTGCCGCCCTCGCTTTACGCGGTAAAACTTCTGAAGCCCTGGGCCCGGCCTCAAGGCGTAGTGAACGCACAGCATCGACGGTTTTTACCGCGTAAAACGGCCCCGTCTTACCGCTTGAGTTCTAGTGATCGTCGCAACACCCCACCTCAGGGGAAGCGATGGAATTCAAGATCCGGGACCGCTCGGTCAACGCGGGGACACGTGCCCTGGTGGAAGAACGCCGGGTCTACCTTCAGCTGGTGGATCAAGGTGTGGGGTACGCAGAGGCAGCCCGGATCGTGGGCATCAACGTGCGCACGGGCAAGCGATGGCGCAACGGGCGTACCGCGTCCGGTGGCACCGTCCAGGCATTGCCGATCGAACCGTCAGGGGCGTCCCCGAAACCTTCGGGGACGCCCCTGGACGGACCGTCCAGGTATCTGCGCGAGGCGGACCGAATCCACATAGCCGACCGGCTACGGGAGAAGGCCACGATCCGCGCGATCGCGGCCGAGCTGGGCCGCAGCCCCTCCACAGTCAGCCGGGAAATCCGCCGCAACCGGACCGTCCTGCCAGACGGAAGCTGGGCCTACCGGCCGCACGCCGCCCAGCGCCGAGCTGATCAGCGCACACCCCGTCCCAAGCCCGACAAGATCGGCCAGAGCCCACAGCTGCGGGACTTCATCCAGCACCACCTGAAGATGCGGTGGAGCCCCGAACAGATCTGCCACGCTCTTCGCAGACGGTTCCCTGACCGCCCGGAGATGCGCGTGACCCACGAGACGATCTACCAGGCCCTCTACGTCCAGGGCCGCGGTGAACTGCGCCGAGAGCTGGCCCGTGCCCTGCGGACGGGACGCACACGTCGCCGCCCCCACCGCCACGCATACAAGCGCCTGCCCCGCGCGATCAGGAACATGGTCATGATCAGTGACCGGCCCGCTGAGGCCGCTGACCGGGCCGTTCCCGGCCACTGGGAGGGCGACCTCATCATCGGCAAGGGCGGCAAGTCAGCGATCGGCACCCTGGTGGAACGCTCCACCCGCTACGTGATGCTGCTTCATCTGCCCGTCGGCCACAGCGCGGCCTCCACCCGCGATGCCCTGGTCGAGAGCGTTGGGACGCTCCCGCCGCACCTGCGGCGATCTCTCACCTGGGACCAGGGATCGGAGATGGCCGCCCACCGCGCGTTCACCGTCGCCACCGACGTCCCGGTCTATTTCTGCAACCCGGCCAGTCCCTGGCAGCGCGGCTCGAACGAGAACACCAACGGTCTGCTGCGGCAGTACTTTCCCAAGGGCACCGACCTGTCCGACCACACCCGTGAGCGCCTGGACGTCGTCGCCGCTGAACTCAACAGCCGACCACGCAAGACGCTCGGCTGGGAAACCCCAGCCGAGCGCCTGGCTAAACTGCTCGCGGCGAGCAACTGACCTCATGTGTTGCGACGACCCCTGGAATTCGCCATCACGCGGGGGCCGTTCCCTCGTCGGCGGTTACACGGCGGACGGGCGCCCGTGCTCAGAGGTGCGGGGTGAACGTCTCCATGACGTCCTCGTGCAGGTCGTCGTAGTGGTCGGCCTGCCCGCGCGGCACGTTCACGCTGACCAGGTAGAACACCCGGTTGCCCTCGTAGTCCATGTTGACCGCGTAGGCCCAGAAGCGCCGCTCCGGGGTGGCCCAGGTCTCGTTGGCGAGGTCGGCCTCCACCAGCGCGACGTCCCACCCCTCCTCGAAGTCGTCCTCGTCGAAGTCCTTCAGCTCCAACTGCGTGAAGCCGGTCGTGACGTCTCCGGAGACGTCGGTGCCGCCCTTGGTCTCCCGGAGGTACTCGGCGCTCGTCCCGGTGAACTCCTCCTCGGTCCATCCGGTCACCCACACCTGGTGGTCGCCGCCGGGGGCGACGAACACCGCCAGGGTGTTGTCGATCTGGCTGTCGTCCACCTCCCACCCCGCCGGGTAGTCCACGGTGAACCACTCCGAGCTGAAGGTCTCCAGTTCGTCGTAGGACGGCGGCTCCCCGTCGTCGCCCTCCTGTCCGCCGTCACCGCTCTCCCCGCTCTCACCGCCGTAGCCGCTTCCGGCGTCGGCCTCCTCGCCGTCGGAGGACTCGGTCGGAGGGGCCTGGCTCGCGGGCGGGTCGACCGGCGTGGCGGACACGTTCGCGGGTTCCCCGCCCGAGCGCAGGAGCACCACGGCCACGACCGTGGCGATGAGCAGCAGCGCCACCGCGCCCGCGCCCACACCGAGCAGGACCCTGGTGGTCCCCGAACCCGACTGCGCGTTCGCACCGGCGGGAAGCGGACCGTGGCCGGGGCCACCGGCGTGGGGGCCTCCGGGGCCGCCCGGCCCGCCGTAGCCTCCGGCGTACATCGGCTGCTGCTGGTAGGACGGCGCCGGCCGGTGTCCGGGGCCGGGCGGGAACGGCGCCGCCGGGTTCGCCGGCCCGTTCGGTCCGCTCGTTCCCAACGCTCTGCCGGGGCCGGTGGGGCCCATGTGGCCGGGGGGAGGACTCTGCGGCGGAGGGGCCCCCGTGCCGGGGTGGCCGCCGGGCGGCCCGCCGAACGCGGTGTGCCCACCGCTCGGCGCGTGGTGGGCACTCTGCGGACCGCTGCCGAACACGGCGGCTCCGCCTCCCGGACCGCCGCGCTCGCGCAGCAGGGCCAACGCCTCGTCCGCGGTGAGCCGCCGGTCCGGATCGCGTTCCAGCAGCCCCGTGATGACCGGCTTCAGCCAGCCGGCGTGCGTCATGGGTGGCAGCGGCGCGGAGATCACCGCCGCGATCGCCGCCGTGAGGCTGTCCCGGTGGAACGGGGACACCCCCTCCACGGCCGCGAGCAGGGTCACGCCGATACTCCACAGGTCGCCCCGGTGATCCGCGGGAGCGCCCTCCAGCCTCTCCGGCGGCATGTACTCGGGGGAACCGATGAGCGCACCGGTACGGGTGATGCTCGGCCCGCCCTCCATCGTGGCGATGCCGAAGTCGGTGAGGACCACCCGGCCGTCCAGGGACATCATGATGTTGCCGGGCTTGATGTCCCGGTGCAGGACTCCGGCCGCGTTCGCCGCCCGCACCGCCTTGACCAGGGCCTCCCCGATCTCCGCGACGGCGTCCACCGGCAGGGCGCCCCGCTCGTCGAGGCGCTCCTGGAGGGATCCGCCCTCGATCAGCTCCATGACCACCCACGGGTTGCCTCCGTACTCGAAGACGTCGTGGACGGTGATCACCGCGGGGTGGCTGATCCGCGCCGCCGACCGCGCCTCGCGCCGGACCCGTCCGTGCGCGTCCGCGCGCTCGGAGTCGGTGAAGTGGTCGGGGAGAAGCACCTGCTTGACCGCGACGACGCGGTCCAGGGACGGGTCGAAGGCCTCCCAGACCACACCCATACCGCCGCGTCCGAGTTCGCGGCGCAGGACGTAGCGGTCCGCGACGATGCGCTCGGGGTCGCTGTTGCTCGACATGTACTGCCCTCTCGAAGGCGGGCTTTTCGGTGCTCTTTCCAAGAATGTCGGATGCCTTCCGTGCGCGGAAGGTTCCCGGAGCGGGAGACCGTGCCGGGCTCCGCCCGGCCCCGCCCCGACCGGCTCCGACCGGCTTTCGCCCGGTCCTCACCCGCCCCGTCCGACCCACGACACGGGGCACCCCGCACACGCGTGCGGGGTGCCCCGTGACCACTGCCGGCGACCGGTGGACCCGGCCGCCGCGCAGCCCGGCTACCGGGAGTTGGTCATCCTCAGCACGTCGAGGGCCTCGTCGAGCTGCGCCTCGGTGAGCTTGCCGTCCTCGATGTAGCCGCGCTCGACGACCACCTCGCGGATGGTCTTCTTCTCCTTCAGCGACTGCTTGGCGACCTTGGAGGCCTCCTCGTAGCCGATGTAGCGGTTGAGCGGGGTGACGATCGACGGCGAGGACTCGGCGTAGACGCGGCACTGCTCGGCGTTGGCCTCGATCCCGGCCACGCAGCGGTCCGCGAACACGCGCGAGACGTTGGAGAGCAGGCGGATCGACTCCAGCACGTTGCGGGCGATCATCGGCAGCTGCACGTTCAGCTCGAAGTTGCCGGTCGCGCCGCCGAAGGCCACCGCGGCGTCGTTGCCGACGACCTGTGAGGAGACCTGGAGCATGGCCTCGCACAGGACCGGGTTGACCTTGCCCGGCATGATCGAGGAGCCCGGCTGGAGGTCGGGCAGGAAGATCTCGCCCAGGCCCGCGGTCGGGCCGGAGCCCATCCAGCGGATGTCGTTGGCGATCTTGGCGAAGCCGATCGCGATGGTCCGCAGCTGGCCGGAGAGCTCGACCAGGCCGTCGCGGGCGCCCTGCGCCTCGAAGTGGTCGCGGGCCTCGGTCAGGGGCAGGCCGGTGTTGGCGGCGATCTCGGCGATGACCCGGGCGGAGAAGCCCTCGGGGGTGTTGATGCCGGTGCCGACGGCGGTACCGCCCAGCGGCAGCTCGGCCACGCGGGGCAGCACGGCCTCCAGCCGCTCCACGCCGTAGCGCACCTGGGCGGCGTATCCGGCGAACTCCTGGCCCAGGGTGACCGGGGTGGCGTCCATCAGGTGGGTGCGGCCGCTCTTGACCACGGAGGCGAACTCGGCCGACTTGCCGGTCAGCTCCCGCTCCAGGTGCCGCAGCGCCGGAACGAGGTCGTTCTGGACGGCCGAGGTGGCGGCGATGTGGATGGAGGAGGGGAACACGTCGTTGGAGGACTGCGACGCGTTGACGTGGTCGTTGGGGTGCACCGGGGAGCCGAGGCGCTCGGTGGCCAGCGACGCCACGACCTCGTTGGTGTTCATGTTGCTGGAGGTGCCCGAGCCGGTCTGGAAGACGTCGACGGGGAACTCGCTGTCCCACTTGCCCTCGGCGACCTCCAGGGCGGCCTCGCGGACGGCCTTGCCGAGGTCCTCGCCGATGACGCCGAGTTCGGCGTTCACCTTGGCCGCGGCGGCCTTGATCTGGCCGAGGGCTGCGATGTGGGCGCCTTCGAGCCCCTGGCCAGAGATCGGGAAGTTCTCAACGGCACGCTGCGTCTGGGCCCGCCACTTGGCCTCGGCCGGAACCCTGACCTCACCCATCGAGTCGTGCTCGATACGGAACTCGCTCATTGCAACCCATCTCTCCTGGGAAAACCTGTGAACCCCAGCCTGCCAGACGCACGGGAACACACCGCCACCTCACCCGGGGTTGGCGGTGTTGCGCGCATCATGTTGACAGCGCCGCAGGTCACCGCGGGTCAGCGGGCGGGGGCCGGCGCCGCTTCGCCGGCCGCCGGACCGAAGGCTCCCGGGCCCCGGTGCCGCTCCGCCTCGGACGCGGTCCCGACCTGCGGACGGCTCCGCTCCGGGCACCGCTCCGTCTCAGGCGCCGATACCGCGGCGGCGCTCCCGGCGCAGCCGGCCCAGGAGGCCGCGGCGTCTGGGCGCGCGCACGCGCACCACGCCGAGGAGGGAGAACCCGTCGATCTCCAGCACGGGAGGGTGGGACAGCTCCGAGCGGCGGGCGGTGGTGGTGCGCCTGCCCAGGAACGACCAGCCGTTCAGCCGCACCTCGACGCCCTCGGGGACGTCGATCTCCACGCGGCCCAGGACCGCGGTCACGGTCATCCTGTGGTGGTTGCGCATGAGGAGTGCCTCGCGCATGTCCACCTCGACCCTGCCGACGAAGGCCACGGCCTGTTCGCCGGGGTAGGCCACCCAGCGGCCCCCGCGCCTGACGTTGCCGAACACGCCGAGGACCGGTTGCCGGTCCAGCCGGATGGGCTGCCGGTCGGGGGGCAGGAGGTCGGCGGTGACGCCGGGCAGCTCGCCGAGGGTGCGCGCCCCGTGCACGAGGGAGGAACGCTCCTCGAACTCCTCCAGGTCCAGGCGCCCGTCGGCGACGGCGTCGCGCAGTGCCTTCAGAACCCGTTCGCGGTCCGTGTCGGAGGCGCGGAGCCGTTCGGGGGACACTTCCTCACTCACACCACCAACCTTAGGCGAATCCACGGGACGGGTCTTCCTGGGCGGACCGGCTCCGGCGGGTCACGGGACGGACGGGACCGGGACCCGCCGGGGCGAAAACCAATGGAAAATCGTCCGACCTCCTGCCTACCGTTGACCCATGACCACATCCGACCCCGGTCACCGCCTGCCCGGAAGCGCTTCCATGAGCTCCCGCGACACGTCGGCCGTGCCCGCTCTGCTGCTCCGGGGCATCGTCAAGCGCTTCGGCTCCCTCACCGCCGTCGACGGTCTCGACCTGGAGGTCCCCCAGGGGATCGTCCTCGGTCTCCTCGGACCCAACGGCGCGGGCAAGTCCACCACCATGAAGATGCTCACCGCCCAGTCCGTGGCCGACGAGGGCGAGATCCGCATCCTCGGCCACGAGGTCCCCGCCGAGTCCAAGTGGGCCCGGGCCCGTATGGGGGTCGTGCCCCAGCACGACAACCTCGACGAGGAGCTCACCGTCGAGCAGAACCTGCGGATGTTCTCCTACCTCTACCGGGTCCCGCGCCGCCAACGGAAAGAGGCCATCGCCCGCACCATGCGGCTGGCCCAGCTCGGCGACCGGGGCGCGACCCTGGTCGACGACCTGTCCGGGGGTATGCGCCGCCGCCTCCTCATCGTCCGCGCCCTGCTGCACCGGCCCGAGCTCGTCCTCATGGACGAGCCCACCGTCGGCCTGGACCCGCAGGTGCGCCAGGACCTGTGGAGCGCCATCTCGGCGCTGCGCGACGAGGGCGTCACCGTCCTGATGTCCACGCACTACATCGAGGAGGCCGAGCGCCTGTCCGACGAGGTGGCGCTCATGGCCAGGGGCAGGGTCGTCGAACGCGGCACCCCCGCCGACCTCGTCGCCAAGTACGCGGGCGCCACCGTGGAGGAGTACCTCCCGGACGAGGAGGGGGTGGACGCCTTCGAGCGCCTCGTCCACAGCCACGGCTTCACCACCCGCCGCACCGGGACCACCGTGTCGGTCCTGCGCGCCGAGGAGCTGCCCCAGTCCCTGCGCGACAGGCTGGACGTACCGCTGCGCAGGGCCAGCAACCTGGAGGACGTGTTCGTGACACTGACCGGGGAGAGTGTGGAATGAGCACCCGTCAACAGCAGGCCCGGGAGGACGCCCGCCCGGAGGTCCACGCGCGCCCCGGCCGGTTCGAGGCCGACGCGGTCATGGGCGTCGTCGCCCGCGAGTGGATCCTGTACGGCCAGTCCTGGCGGGCGACCACCTTCGCCGCGGTGGTCGAGCCGACCCTCTACCTGCTCTGCTTCGGCTTCGGCATGGGCGCCCTCGTCGGAACCCTGGCCGGGTACAGCTACATCGACTTCCTCGGCACCGGCATCGTGGCGGTGTCGGTGCTGTTCCAGTCGATGATGCCCGCGGTCATCAACACCTTCATCAAGCGCCGCTTCCTGCACACCTACGAGGGCATCCTCGCCGCACCCGTGGACGTACGCGAACTCGTCACCGGCGAGGCCCTGTGGCTGGCGATGCGCTCGGGCGTGTACGGGTGCGTCCCGCTGCTGGTCGCGATGGGATTCGGGCTGCGCCCGGGCCCCGGCATGCTGCTGGTGCCGTTCATCGCCTTCCTCGCCGGGTTCGCCTTCGCGCTCTTCGGTATCTGGATCTCCGCCGTGATCACGTCGGTACGGTCCATGGACTACGTGTTCAGCGGCCTGTTCACCCCGCTGTTCCTGGTGGCGGGCACGTTCTTCCCGCTCACCGGGCTGCCCGGCTGGGTACAGAACGCGGCCATGGTCAACCCGCTCTACCACGCGGTCGAGCTGATCCGCGGGGCGGTCTTCGGCGGGCTCGGCGCGGGCCAGGCGCTCGTCCACGTCGGCGTGCTGCTGGGGTTCATCGTCTTGATGTGGTTCCTGGCCGGTTTCCAGATGCGCCGCCGCGTCGTCAGCTGAGCCCGGCACGGCCGGCCGTGCCGCGGGACCCACCGGTCGGAGCCCGAAGACGCCGACGGCGTGGGAGGCCACCGTCCTCCCACGCCGTCCGTGTCCCCGCGCGGCTACTCGCCGCCGCTGGGCGACCACCGCAGTTCGAGGCTGCTGCGCTGCCCCTCCTCGGTGACGCTCAGCGCCATACCCAGGGCACCCCACTGGTCGGGGCTCTGCACGTCGGTCCCGGTCAGCACCTGGCGCATGTCGAAGTACCCGGCGACCACCGCCTCGTCCATCCCCTGCATGGTCTGCTGGAAGACCGGGTCATCGCCCAGGCTCCCCGTGGCACTGCTGCCCTGGGACACCACCACGGCGTCGCCGTCGGTGCTCACGCCCGGGGGAGTGGCGTACGGGTCGGCGGCCATGTTCTCGACGAAGTCGCTCAGGACCTGCTCGTCACCGCCGACCGCGCGGTACTGGAACGAGACCTCCTCGCCGCCGCCGTAGGAGGAGCCGAAGAAGCTCTGCATGTCGATGCTGGTGACACCGAACGCGGTCGAGGAGCCCAGTAGCTGGGTGAAGCCCTCCGGCAGCCCGGCGCCCATGCCGTTGAACATGCGCTCCATCTCCTGAAGCTGGCCGCTGCTGGTCACGAAGGGGAGCTCGTCGTTTTCGTAGGCGTCGGCCAGCGCCGTGTCCAGGCCGCTGGCGCCGAGCGCCATGACCGTGCTCTCGGGGAGCGACTCCAGCGCCGCCACGCTCGCGCCCGGGGTCTCGGACAGCCACGCCACGCCGGCGCCGTCCACCTCGAAGTCGAAGACGTCCATCCGCGCTTCCAGGTACTCGCCGTCCACGCGCAGGGTCGCGGTCGTCCGGCCGCTCATCTCACCGGTCTCGGCGGCCATCTCGCTCTCGAACGACTGGGCGAACTCCTCGACCTCCATCAGCCGCGTGAAGTCCGACCAGCCCACGGCGATGCTGCCACCGGGCACGTCGGCCATGTCGCCGGAGAAGGTCTCCGCGTCCGCCAGGGGACCGTGCTCCTCCATCTGCGACATCCGGTCGTCCAGCGCCGCGTCGGAGTTGGTCAGGAGCGCGAAGCCGTCGATCACCTCGAAGGCGAAGTCCTCGTACTCACCGCTGAACTCGTTGAGCCCCTCCTCGGCGAGCTGCTCGTCCTCCACCGCGAGCGCGACCACCGCGGCCACACCGGCGCCTTCCTCCATCTGGGCCTCACCGCCGGCGGGCCACGCGGCGAAGCCCGCGCGCTGGCCGATCCACTCCGCGACCTCGTCCTGGCTCTGCGGGGCGTCGGGGAAGGTCTCCAGGAACCCCTCGGCGAACAGGTCCGTCATGTCGCCGTCGGACTGGTCCATCTCCTCGGTGACCTCGTCCGGGAGCCGGTCCACGAACTCCATCAGCTCCATCGCCTGGGAGCCGTCGATCGACAGGTCGAGCTTGGCGAAGGCGACCGAGCTCGCAGGAAGCACCTCCTCCGGCTGGGGGCCGCCGAAGCTGACGAGGGAGACGGTGGCCCACACGGTCCCGGCCATCACGACGACCGCCGCGCCCGCGGCGACCGGGATCATCCAGCGCTTGCGGCCACCGCCGCCGCCACCGGGCGGCACGTGTCCGCCCGGGTGGGGGCCTCCCGGGAACTGGCCGCCGGGCGGCGGACCACCGGGGAACTGGCCGCCGGGCGGCGGACCGCCGGGGCCGCCCGGGCCCGCGAACTGCTGGCCGGGGCCCTGGGGCGGGGGAAAGCCCTGCCCGGGCGGCCCGGGCTGCTGGGGCCCCCACTGGGGCTGCTGTGGGGGATCGGGATAGGACATCAGACCTCCGATGGGGAATGCTCTTGCACGTGAACGCGCAACCAATGTCGGGTCTGATGCCAGAGCACCCCGGTGTGGTTCGCGCCCCGTGTCTGCTTTGCGGGGGTGATCGGGAGACAGGGGGCTCCGGGCGCCCCGCACCGGCGGTGCGAGGCGCCCGGACCGCGGCTCGGGTCAGGCCTCCTCGCCGCGCTGGGGGGCGGAGGTCAGGTCCACACCGCTGTAGGAGGCCAGCTTGCTCAGGCGGTGCTCGCTGAGCACCTGCCGGACGGTGCCGCTGCGCCCGCGCATGACCAGGGAGTCGGTGATGACGCGCGAGGCCTCGTACCGGACGCCGCCGACCAGCTCACCGTCGGTGATGCCGGTCGCGGCGAAGAACACGTCGTCGGAGCCGACCAGGTCGTCGGTGTACAGCACCCGGTCCAGGTCGTGCCCGGCGTCGACCGCCTTCCGGCGCTCCTCCTCGTCCTTGGGCCACAGGCGGCCCTGGATGGTGCCGCCCAGGCACTTCATGGCGCACGCGGTGATGATGCCCTCGGGGGTGCCGCCGATACCCAGCAGCAGGTCCACGCCGGTACCGGCACGGGCGGCCATGACGGCGCCGGCCACGTCGCCGTCGCTGATGAACTTGATGCGGGCGCCCACGTCGCGCACGTCCTGCACGATCTGCTTGTGGCGGGGGCGGTCCAGGATGACGACCGTCACGTCCTGCGGCGACTTGCCCTTGGCGCGGGCGACGGCGCGGATGTTGTCGGCCACGGGTGCGGCGATGTCGACCACGTCGGCGGCCTCGGGGCCCGTGGCGAGCTTTTCCATGTAGAACACCGCGGACGGGTCGAACATGGTGTTGCGCGGGCTCATCGCGATCACCGCGATGGCGTTGGGCATGCCCATGGCGGTCAGGGTGGTGCCGTCGACCGGGTCGACCGCCACGTCCCAGTCGTGGCCCCCTCCGTCGCCCACGCGCTCACCGTTGTAGAGCATCGGGGCGTTGTCCTTCTCGCCCTCGCCGATCACCACGGTGCCGTTCATCGACACGGTGCTGATCATGTGCCGCATGCCGCGCACCGCCGCACCGTCCGCGCCGATCTTGTCGCCCCGGCCGACCCAGCGGGCCGCGGCCAGCGCGGCGGTCTCGGTGACGCGGACCAGCTCCAGTGCGAGGTTGCGGTCGGGTGCCGTGGGCTGCTCGGACGGGCTGCTGGGCTGCGACATGGATGTGACACCTTCCGTCAGGGAACAGGGCGGAGCTGCGGGTCTCAGGGTGCGCCCGGCGGACGCGCACTCCGCCGCGTGACGGGCGGCATCCACCGGACACGCCCTAGGGTAGTCACCCGACGTGATCCCCGAGCGGCCACGGGTGCCCCGGCGCCACCCGCCCCCGCCGCCGGTCGGGGGAGAAGGTCTACCCTGGCGGGACCGGCCGGACTGGAGTGAGGGCGTGACAGTGGACAAGACGGACAAGCCCGCGAAGCCCGCACGGACCTCCCCGCGCGGCGCGGCCACCCGTACGGCCCTGCTCAGGGCGGCCGCCCAGGTGTTCCGCACGGTGGGCTTCGCCAGGGCCGGCGTGAGCGAGGTCGTGTCCGTGGCCGGTGCCAGCGTCGGCAGCCTGTACCACCACTTCACCGGCAAGGCCGACCTCTACCTCGCCCTGTACGAGGAGTTCCAGCAGCGCCAGCAGGAGCGCACCCACCAGGCGGTCGTGGAGGCGCGCGCCGGAGGGGAGAAGGACCCCACACGGCTGATGAACATCGCCGCCCGCGCCTATCTGCTCGGATGCATCGAGGAGAGGGAGACCACGCGGCTCTTCTTCAGCGGTGACGGCCCGCCGGGGTTCGACTACCAGCTGCGGTCCCGGCTCACCCGCTGGACCGACCGCAACGTGGCGCTGTTCCGCAAGGCGGACGAGCCCGTGGACGAGGCGCTGCTCATCGTGGTGAGCGGCGCCATGCTCCTGGCCGTGGCCGAGGTGGTCCAGCGCGACGACGCCGAGGCGCACAAGCTCGCCGACGACATCACCCGTCTGCTCACCCGGCTCGAACCCGGCAAGTAAGGACACCCCGGGTCGGGGAGGTCCCGCACCTGCGGCAAGCTGGACTGTGTCATGAGTGAGCACAGCCGGTCCAACGCGACCTTCAAGAACTACGCCATCTCCCTCGGGGTCATCGTCGGCATCGTCCTGGTCCTGGCGTTCGTGGTCGCCACGCGCTCGGGTGAGCACATCCCCTCGGTGGACTACCAGCCCGACGCCGACGCCCTGCGGGACTCCGCGGACTACCCCGTGACGGTGCCCTCCGAGGAGCTCCTGCGGGAGGGGTGGACGCCCACCAGCTCCACGCTGGAGGTCGCCGAGTCGGGACCGGCCGCGTGGAGTGTGGGTTTCGCCACCGCCGAGGACAGCCACGTCATGTTCACCCAGAGCGACGCCGACCCGGACGCGGTCGTCGCGGAGGAGACCAGGGGCGCCGAGGAGGCGGGCACGGTCTCCGTCGGCGGCAGCGAGTGGGAGCACTACGACTCCGAGGACTGGGACGCCCTGGTCCGGCGCGAGGAGGGCGTGACCCTGGTCGTCGCGGGCCCCGCCGACATGGACGAGCTGACCCGCGTGGCCGAGGCCCTGGAGACCGACCCCGCCGACGGCGGCGCGGAGCCGCGGGAGGGTGCGGAGTCCGGGGGCGAGGCCGGGTCCGCCTAGATCGTGTTTCCTTGAGGCTGCGCTGCGCTTCGCCTCGTGCTCGTGCGCCGCGGGTACGGGAACCTTCGGTCCCGGTGGCACAGGACCGAGTCCACCGAACAGAACCCAGCCGTACTGACCGGACACGTTGCCGGTGCGACCGGAGTGCTTCCACCCCGGACGGTCCTGTACCTGTGGCGGGTCCGGGTGCCCGGACCCGCCACAGGTACGAGATCGCGGCTCACGGGGCGAATCGGTTCGCCTTCGCGGTCACCGCAACAGCCGTCCCTTGCCTTGACGTGAACGTCAAGGTCTATGGTCGTCGCAGCTGACGGTGGTCGGCACGCGGGCGAGGCCCCGGCTGCTGTCGGAGGTGGACGCCGCCCTGGCGGACTGAGGGGCCGCCCGGACACGGAGAGGCGCCCGGCCGAAACCGGCCGGGCGCCTCGTGTGTCCGTTGGTCCCTCGCGCCGCGGGGAACGCGCTGGGACTCCTCCGCGCTACTCGGCGCGCAGGTCGCGGCGCAGCTCCTTGGGCAGGGAGAAGGTCAGCGTCTCGTCGGCGGTCGTCACCGGGGTGACCGTGCCGTACCCGTGGCCGGACAGCTTGTCGAGCAGCTCGTGCACCAGGATGTCGGGCACGGAGGCGCCGCTGGTCACGCCGACGGTGGTGACGCCCTCCAGCCAGGAGTCGTCCATCAGCGAGGCGTTGTCGATCAGGTGGGCGGCGTCGGCGCCGGCCTCCAGCGCGACCTCCACCAGGCGGACCGAGTTCGACGAGTTGTCGGAGCCGACCACGATGACCAGCTCGCACTCGGGCGCCATCGCCTTGACCGAGTCCTGGCGGTTGGAGGTCGCGTAGCAGATGTCGTCGCTGGGCGGGTCGAGCAGGTTCGGGAACTTCTTGCGCAGGGCGTCCACGGTCTGGTTGGTCTCGTCCACCGACAGGGTGGTCTGCGACAGCCACGACACGTTGTCCGGGTTGCGCACCTCGACCTTGTCGACCTCGTCCGGGCTCTCCACGATCTGGATGTGCTCGGGTGCCTCGCCGCTGGTGCCCTCGACCTCCTCGTGGCCGATGTGGCCGATGAGGATGATGTCCCGGTCCTCGGCCGCGAAGCGCTTGGCCTCCTTGTGGACCTTGGTGACGAGGGGGCAGGTGGCGTCGATGGTCTTCAGGCTCCGCCTCTCCGCCTCCTCGTGGACGGCCGGGGCGACACCGTGCGCGGAGAAGACGGTGATGGCGCCCTCGGGCACCTCCGCGGTGTCCTCGACGAAGACCGCGCCGCGCTCCTCCAGCGTGCGCACCACGTGGGTGTTGTGCACGATCTGCTTGCGCACGTAGATCGGGGCGCCGTACTGCTCCAGGGCCTTCTCGACGGTGATGACAGCGCGGTCGACACCGGCGCAGTAACCCCGGGGGTTGGCGAGGAGCACACGCCGTTGGTTCGTGGCAGTCGTCATCGCAGTCATGCGTACATCCTAGGTTGCTTGGGCGGTGTACGACCCGGGTGTGGGATAAGGCACCGCGGTGGTCGAACCGGTGTGAAACCGGGGCCAAGATGACGGTATCGCAACGAGGCACACCCGGTTGGGCTCCGAAGTGGCGAAATCGTTCACTTATCTCCTGCTCATGGTGTTCGTCCCTCCTCTATCCTGGTTCACCAATCGCATCTGTTACAGGCGGTCCGCCCTCAACTCGGCCCTGCTGGTTTGCTGGACGCGTGCCGCTCACCCCACCCGCCGACAGCATCAGGAGCCCCCGTCCTATGTCGAATCCGACACTCGCCACGAAGCTGGTCACCCTGGTCAAGGGAATCTTCGGGCGAAAGGAAGCCGTCCCCGCGTCCGAGGACGCGGCCAAGGAGACGGCGAAGACCACCGCGGCCCCCACCGCGACAGAGAAGGCCCGGGACGAGGCACCCGCGGAGAAGAAGGCCGAGGCGAACGAGGCACCCGCCGAGAAGGCCGGGGCCGACGAGACGCCCGTGGAGAAGGCCGAAGAGGCGGACAAGGCCGCCGAGCCCGAGAAGGCCGAAGCCGCCGAGGCCGCCGGAAGCAAGCCGGCCAAGGCCGAGCCGACCGGGGCGAAGGAGGCCCCCGCCGCGAAGCCGGAGAAGAAGGAGGCCGGGAAGAGCGAGCCCGTGGAGGCCGCCGCCCTCGTGGAGCCCGAGCCCGCCAAGCCCGAGCCCGAGCCCGCGAAGGCTGCCGAGAGCAAGCCGGCCAAGGCCGAGGCCGCGAAGGCGGAGAAGGCCCAGGACGCACGGGCCGGGTCCACCACCGCGGCCGGCGCGGACATCTCCGAGGAGGAGGGTTCGGCCATCGCCGAGGAGCTGGAGGCCGCCGAGGCGCACACCAAGGTCGCCAGCGACGAGGTTCTGGAGAAGGTCCGCAAGGGCGCCGCGCCCTCGGCCGACGAGCTCGCCGTTCCCACCTACGACGAGCTCACCCTGCCGTCGGTCCGCGCCCGTCTGCGCAAGCTCACCATCGAGCAGGTCCGCGACCTGCGCGCCTACGAGGTCGCGCACCAGGGCCGCCCCGAGTTCATCAAGATGTACGACAACCGCATCGGCAAGCTGGAGTCCGGGGCCTGACGTGCGCGTACGGTTCGACGTGGCGGGAGGGCCGCCGGTCCGCGACCGGCGGCCCCGTCCGGCACGGGAACCACGGAGCGGTGCCGGGCGTCCTACCTGAAGAACATCCCACCCTCCGTCCTAAGGGGACTGATCCATGCGTCTGGCCACCTCCACCGCCGCGCTTCTCGCGGCCTCCACACTCCTGCTGACCGGATGCTCTGTCGGCATCCCCGGGACCGACCAGGAGGTGAACGTCGACCCCGACGGCGTGTCCGTCGGCAGCGAGGACGGTGAGGTCACCGCCGAGTCCGACGGCGACGTCTCGGTCGGCAACGGGGACGGCGACGTGACCCTCGACGAGGGCGGCGGCGTGTCCGTGGACAGCGAGACCGGCGACCTGACCATCGCCGCGGTCGAGGGCAGCGTCACCGAGGACTGCGGGGGCGAGAACGTCAACATCACCGCCAGCAACGCCGATATCACCCTCAACGGCAAGTGCGGCGAGGTCTCCGTCCTGGGCAGCGGGCTCACGGTGCACGTGGGCAGCGCCGACTCCATCCACGTGGCCGGCGCCGACAACACCGTCCACCACGCCGAGGGCGAGCCCGCGGTGACCGACATCGGTGTGAACAACACCGTCTCCGCCGGCGGCGACGCGACCGTCTGACCGCACCGCCCGCCTCACGCCGCCCTTCCCCCGGGGCGGGCCTGCCCCGAACTGTCACCGTCCTCGCCTAGGCTCGGTTGACATGGGCATGGAGAGTTCCGCCGATGCGCCGCAGCCGGTACGCGTCGTCCTCAACGCGGTCGGCCAGTGGATCGGTCGGCTGGGCCGGATCTGGGTCGAGGGCCAGATCGCCGAACTGAACAGGCGCGGCCGTATGGCCTACGTCACGTTGCGCGACCCCGTCGCCAACGTGTCGGTGCGCGTGGTCTGCCAGACCTCCGTGCTGGACGCGCAGAGTCCGCCTCCCGAGGCGGGGGCGCGCGTCGTCGTACACGCCAAACCCGACTTCTACGAGGTCCGCGGCACCTTCTCACTGCGTGCCCTGGAGATCCGCCACGTCGGCCTGGGCGAACTCCTGGCCCGGCTGGAGCAGTTGCGCCGCACCCTGACCGCCGAGGGGCTCTTCGACGCCGAGCGCAAGCGCCCCCTGCCCTTCCTGCCCAACACCGTCGGGCTCGTCTGCGGCCGCGACTCCGCCGCCGAGCGCGACGTGCTGGAGAACGGGCGCCGCCGCTGGCCCGCCGTGCGCTTCGAGGTGCGCCCGGTCGCGGTCCAGGGCGACCGCGCGGTCCGCGAGGTGCTGGAGGCGCTCAAGGAGCTGGACTCGCACCCGGACGTCGACGTCATCGTCATCGCCCGGGGCGGCGGCTCCCTGGAGGACCTGCTCCCCTTCTCCGACGAGGCCCTCGTGCGCGCCGTCGCCTCCGCGGGCACTCCCGTGGTGAGCGCGATCGGGCACGAGCAGGACGCCCCGCTGCTCGACCACGTCGCGGACGTACGCGCCTCCACCCCCACCGACGCCGCCAAGAAGACCGTTCCCGACGTCGGCGAGCAGTTGGAGATCATCCGCCAGCTCCGAGACCGGGGCCGGCGCGTGCTCAGGGGCGGGGTGGAGCGCGAGCTCGCCTGGCTGGAGGGCATGCGGTCCCGGCCGGTGCTGGCCAGCCCGGTACGCGAGATCGACCGGCTCACCGAGCAGGTCGGGGACCTGCGCGACCGGGCCCGCCGGAGCCTGACCGTGTCGCTCGACCGGGCCGCCGACGGGCTCGGCCACACCCGGGCGCGCCTGCACGCGCTGTCCCCGGCCACCACGCTGGCGCGCGGGTACGCGATCGTGCAGCGCGAGGACGGGTCGGTGGTGCGCTCCGCCGGGGAGCCGGACGTGGGGGAGTCCCTGCGCGTGCGGTTCGCCGAGGACAGCCTGACCGCCGCCGTGGAGTCAGTCCACACCGAAGACACCGCCGAGGGGGAGTAGAGATGGCCGCCAAGGGAGCCAACACCAAGGACGAGGGCACCGCCGAGCCGGAGCTGAGCTACGAGGAGAGCCGGGAGGAGCTGAACAACGTCGTGCGCCAACTGGAGTCCGGCGGGCTCAGCCTGAAGGAGTCGCTGGCCCTGTGGGAGCGCGGTGAGGAGCTGGCCCGCGTGTGCGAGCAGTGGCTGGAGGGGGCCCGCGCCAAACTGGCCGCCGCGATGGACGAGCGCCGGGGCGACGCTCCCGAGGACGGGGACACGCCCTTCTGACCCCGTCGGCTCTCCCGCCTCCGCGGGTCCCCCTGCCTCGGCGGCCTCCCCTGTCTTCGCGAGTCCCCGCCCGGGCGGCCTCCTGATCCGGCGGGTCGCACTACCTGCGGCCGTTCAACTGGTCCCCCAGGTCGCGGATGTTGCCGGGAAGGCCCCGGAACACACCGATCACCAGTACCAGCGCCGTGCCCAGGAACAGCCAGGGCGCGACCTCGGCCAGCCGTGAGGCCAGGCCCAGGAGCAGCGTCCGCGTGAACCCCTCGCTGCCCAGGGCGAACAGGCTCTCGGCGGCGACCACGGCCGCGAAGAAGGCGATGGGCGGGCTCACGGACAGCGACAGCAGGTCGCTCGGCCGGACCAGTACCGCGCCGAGCAGGCAGGCGAGGGTGAAGGCGATGCCCGGGGCGGTGGGGGTCCCCGCCCAGTGCGCGACCATGATCCCGGCGAAACTGAACACGGTGATGGCCAGGACGCCGCCGCGCCCGGTCAGGCGGGATGTGCGTCGCGGGGCGCCGCCCGCCTTCGGCCCCGGTGCCGCGCGGCGCCGGTTCCCGGCATGCGATGCGCTCCGGTCCCGGCTCCGGCCCCGGCCGTGGGACCGCACGAAGTACGGTGCCTGCCCGGGATCCGGGCCGTGCGTCTCTCGAGGGGGCATAGCTGTTCGCCTCCCAGGTGTGCTACTCACTGTATTCAGTGTGTCACTAGTAGTGAATATACGGTGTCTCTCCCGAGAACCGTGTCGATTCTCCGGGTACTTGCCCCCGTCCATCGCGAACACCCCTTCCTCACGTTGGACGCCGGGACGGGCCGCCGCGGTTCTGGTGTTCCACGGCCGGGCCTCCCGGCGTTCTCCGCCTCTGCACCGCCCCGCGGCCTCCGGCCGCTCAGGGGCCGTGGACGCTCTCGCCCCGCTCCTCGCGCGACGGGCCCGCGTGGCCGTTGCCCACGTGCTGGATCCCGTCCCGGCCTGGGGCCTTCCCGTCGGCGCGAGGTGCCACCACGTCGGAGCGGGACGCCCCTCCACCGGAGTGGGGCACTCCTCCGTCGGAGTCCGCCCCGCGGCCCGCGTCCGGCGCCCGGGCGCCCGGGTCGGACAGCTCGGGAGCGGCCACCGTGCGCGGCCGCTCCTCCACCCCCGAGGGCCGGTCCAGCTCGCCGTCCACCAGACCCAGCTCGCCGAACCGGCGCGCGGTCACCAGTACCCGGCTCTCCAGCGATCCCACGGTCTGGTTGTAGGCGCCCACCGTCCGGGTCAGCGCCCGGCCCAGCCCCTCCACGTGCCCGCCCAGCGTGCCCAGGCGCTCGTGCAGCTGCTTGCCCAAGTCGAACACCGCGCGCGCGTTCTCGCTCAGCGCCTCCTGCTGCCACGCGTACTGCGCCGTCCGCAGCAGCGAGATCAGTGTCGTCGGCGTCGCGATGTGCACCCGCCGCGCCATCGCGTGCTCCAGCAGTTCCGGGTCGTACTCCAGGGCCGGGGCGAGGAAGGCCTCCCCGGGGATGAACAGCACCACGAACTCCGGAGCCGGGGTGAACGAGGACCAGTACGACTTCGCCGCCAGCTGGTCCACGTGTGTGCGCAGGTGCCGGGCGTGGACGCGCAGGTGCCTGGCGGCCTCGTCCTGGCCCGCCTCCACGGCGTCCAGGTAGGCGGCCAGCGGGACCTTGGAGTCCACGACGATGTTCTTGCCGCCCGCCAGGCGCACCACCATGTCCGGCCTCTGCGCCCCGTCCCGTGTCGTGGCCTGCTCCTCGAAGTCGCAGTGCGGGCCCATCCCGGCGAGCTCCGCCACCCGGCGCAGTTGCAGTTCGCCCCACCGGCCGCGCGCCTCGGGCCGCCGCAGCGCCGTCACCAGCGACTGCGTCTGCTCGCGCAGCCGCTCCGATCCCTCGCGCACGTACTCGACCTGCTTGGCCAGCTCCGCGTGCGCTGCGGCCCGCCCGGCGTCGACCTCCCGCAGTTGGCGCTCCACCCGGTTCAGGGTCTCGGTCAGCGGCTCGACCATGCGCTCCACCGCACGCCGCCGCTCGTCCAGGTCGCCCCCGGCCTCCGCGCCGACCGCGCGCATCCGCCCCTCGGCCAGTTCGAGGAAGCGCTGGTTGGTCTGGTCCAGGGCCTGGGCGGACAGGGCGCTGAACCGGTCGGCTAGCTGCCCCTCCACGTAGGCCGCGCGTTCCTGGGCGGCACGCGCCTCGGCCCGGGTCTCGGCGTCCCGGGCACGGGCCAAGGCCCAGCCCATGGCGGCGCCGACCGCCAGGCCGATCAGGAGCACGAGTACGAGTACGAGGCCGTTCATGGCGACCTATGGTGTCAGCCCGCGCCGGGGCGGGGCCCCGCGCCACGCAGGACATCGGTGAGCACACCCACAAGCCGGACATATCCACCACCCCAGGGCCCGCTTGGAGGCGCGGCTCCCGGGCTCCACCCACGCCTCGACACGTGTGGGCCCACGGGGCCGGGCCCCGGACGCTCGCGGAGCCGACCGCGCGGGCGGCGCCCCGTCCGCGGCCTCCCGCCCTGCCCCGCCCGCCGACGCGTGGCCGGAGGGCGGGGACGGGCGCCGTAGCGCTGGGGCCCACCGTTCGATCCGGAAGCGGTCCCCGGACCGGGACCGACCGGGTTCTGTCCGGTGGACTCGGTCCTGCGCCGCGGGGACCGAGGGTTCCCGTACCCGCGGTGTCCGGGCACGAGGCGAAGCGCGGCGCAGCTTCAAGGAAACACCGACTAGACCAGGACGAAGGAGAAGTCCCGTTTCGTCCTGCGGTTCAGCGGGATGTCGGCCTTGACCCGGCGAACGGCCTCGGTCCGGCTGATGCCCAGGCCCCGGGCGATGAGGCGGTCGGGGCGGACCGGCACGGGATCGTCGAAGGCGACCGCGGCCCGGAGGGGCCACGGACTCTCGGGCACCGGAGGTGCGTGGAGTTCCCAGCACCCGTCCCAGTCGAGCGTGAACCGGTTGCGCCGGGCGGTCGACGGGTCGAGGAGGGTGTCCGCGACGAGGGCGGGCGCGTTGGCCGTGTACCCGGCCAGGAGGTCGGCGGGCAGGGAGCGGACCGCGACGCGGTCGTGGACGGTGAGCTTGCCGGTCCGGTCACACGAGACACAGTTGACCAGGAGCCAGACGTCGAGGAGTTTGCCGTTGGCGTTGACGCGGAACCTGCCGTCACCGGTGGCGGCACGGCCGGAAGGGCAGTCCACGCACGGGAGGGCGAGCAGGGGCAGGCGGGTGCGCCGCACCGCCCAGGGCAGCACGGTATGAGGATGTGAGGACAAGCGCGTTCTCTCTCAGAACCTGACGAAGAGCATGGGGAAAGAGCCGACGGCGTGGTCGGCGACCGATGCGAAGAGGTGTCAGACCTGAAGAGCGGGGGGCGTCATGCGCGCGGAGTCCTCACGTTGGGGAGGGCCCAATCTAGGGGACCGCCGTCCGCCGGGTCCATCCGTTTTCGCGGACTCCGCCGGAGGGACGGCCCTGGTGCGTGTGGACACCCCTAGCAGGAGGTGACGACGGGAGAGGAGGGATTCGGAGCGCGCGGCCACTTCCGGTCATCCACTTCCCTCGCGCAAAAGTTTTCGAGACCCTGGTGGTTCTGTTCACGCGACGGCCGGACCTCCCCTCACCGGCCCCCGCTGCCCTCGGCAGCTCCTCACTTCCCCAGGAGGCCCTCTCCCATGAAACTGGAGACCTATACCAGCGGCACCGGCGACCGAACCGTCCTCCTCGTCCACGGCTCCATGTCCAGCCACGAGACCTGGCACGCCGTCGAGGCCGAACTCGTGCGACGCGACTACCGGGTGGTCAGCGTCGACATGCGGGGCCACGGAGCCAGCCCGCGCGGGGACTACTCCGTGGCGGCCCTCGGGGACGACCTGGCGGACTCCCTGCCGACCGGTGCCGACGTCGCCGTCGGCCACTCCATGGGCGGGGTGGCGCTCTCCCTGGCGGTGGAGCGGCTGTGCCCGGCCCGCGCGGTCTACGTCGACCCGGCCTTCCGCCAGCCCGGCATGTGGGCCGACGCCGGCGAGCGCATGCGCCGGCTCTTCGCCGTCGCCGACACCGACCACGTGCGCGAGCGCAATCCCAGGTGGAGCGACGCCGACGTCGAGAGCGAGGTCAGGGGCTTCGCGTCCTTCGACCCGGAGTTCTTCGACTTCGTCGCGGCCGAGGTCGCGGGAAACGACTTCCTCCCGGCGAAACCGGTCGTCCCCTCCCTGGTCCTGCGCGGCGGGAACAGCGTCACCGTCACCCCGCAGGACGCCCGCGAGCTGGAGGAGCGCGGCTTCACGGTCCGGGTCGTGGAGGACGCCGGGCACTGCGTCCACCGCGACGACCTGCCCGGTTTCCTCGCCGCCCTGGAGGGATGGCTCTGAGCGGACGGCCCTAACCGGGGACGCAGTCCTCCAGGGCCCTTCGCCAGTCGCACACCGAGGGCCAGAACGCCTCGGGCACGGGCTCCGGGGTGAACAGCCACATCCGCTCCCAGGCGGGGGAGGCGCGCCCCGAGATCTCCGAACGCGGCTCGTAGGGCGGTGGCCCGCCCACCGGGTACCAGGTGTACTCCAGCGGGTCGAGCAGTGCCATGAGCCGCTCCTCCACACCCCGGTCGGGGCGGACCTTCACCAGCATCCACGGACGGTACCTCCGCAGGACCTCCAGGCCTCCGGCGACCACGTCCGGCTCCGTACCGGCCGTGTCGATCTTGAGCACCGTGGGGAAGGCCGCCGCGGTCTCGTTCCACCGCGACAGGGTGGTCACCCGCACGGCGCTGTGCGACAGGTCGGTGCGGGCCGAACGCACCAGCGTGTTGCACATGTCGTTGTGCCGGGCCCGGCGCAGGTGGGCGGTGCCGGTGTGGTTGCTCAGCGCCAGTTCCACCACGGTGAAGCCCAGGTCCGCCGATGAGGACACCGCCCGGGCCGCCGAGGCGATCTCCGGGGTCGGCTCGAACGCGAACACCGGACGGCGCGTGCGCGCGGCGGCCAGCACCGAGTAGACCCCCACACCCGAGCCCACGTCGAAGACCGCACCGGGCCGGGTGTGTTCGAGCACCGCCATGAAGCAGGCCAGACTGTCGGGCTCGTGCCTGGCCAGTCCGAACGCGGCCAGCCGCCGGGGCACGGTGAGGTCGCCGGGCAGCCGCAGGGTGAGGCTGTCCGGGCCGATCCGGCGGGTGTCCGACTCCAGCCGGGGAAGGAAGAAGGACACCCGCCGGCTCCACGGCGGGACCCGCTCGGGGTCCAGTCCGCCCAGCCGTCTGGGCAGGCGGACACGGAGCTTCCGGGCAGCGAAGCGGACAAGCGGATAGCGGCGCACGAGCGCCCTCAGTTGGTCGGTGACCACAGTCGTCTCCCCCCAGGAACGAGGCCGCCACGGGAGCGGCCGGTCGTTCTCCCGTGCCAAGAGGCCGTGTCTCGGTCCGTGGACGGGGCCGGGTGAGCGACGGGTGGCCCGTGCGCACCGGACGGCCTCCGTCCCCGGAGCCCTGGCAGCATCCGTCGAACCTACTGTGGGTAGCGGTTCCTGTGCACAGTGTTTCGGTGATTGATCCCGCTCTTCCGTTCGAGCCTTCCCGCCGGAGACGGACCGTCCCCTTCGCGGAGCCGCATAGACTCTGGTCTTGTGAGTCTGTCTATCGGGATCGTCGGCCTGCCCAACGTCGGCAAGTCCACCCTCTTCAACGCGCTGACCAAGAACGACGCTCTGTCAGCGAACTACCCGTTCGCGACCATCGAGCCCAACGTCGGAGTCGTGGGCGTGCCTGACGCCCGGCTCGGGAAGCTGGCCGAGATCTTCGGCTCGGCGAAGATCCTCCCGGCGACGGTGGACTTCGTCGACATCGCGGGTATCGTGCGCGGTGCCTCCACCGGTGAGGGCCTGGGCAACAAGTTCCTCGCCAACATCCGCGAGAGCGACGCCATCTGCCAGGTGATCCGGGCCTTCGACGACCCCGACGTCACGCACGTCGACGGCGACGTCGAGCCCTCCCGCGACATCGAGACGATCAACACCGAGCTGATCCTCGCCGACCTCCAGACCCTGGAGAAGGCGATCCCGCGCCTGGAGAAGGACGCCAAGCGCAACGCCAAGGACAAGGACGCCCAGGAGCTGCTCCAGGCCGCCCGCGACGCCCAGGAGGTCCTCAACGAGGGCACCTCGCTGTCCGTGGCCAAGGACGTGGACCTGGAACGCCTGCGTGAGCTGAGCCTGCTCACGGTCAAGCCGTTCATCTACGTGTTCAACCTCGACACCGACGAGCTCGCCGACGAGGCCCTGCGCACCAAGCTCCAGGACCTCGTCGCCCCGGCCGAGGCGGTCTTCGTGGACGCCAAGATCGAGGCCGAGCTGATCGAGCTGGACGAGGACGAGGCGCAGGAGCTGCTGGAGTCCATGGGCCAGACCGAGTCGGGCCTGGTGCAGCTGGCCCGGGTCGGCTTCTCCACCCTCGGCCTACAGACCTACCTGACCGCCGGGCCCAAGGAGGCCCGCGCCTGGACGATCCGCAAGGGCGCCACCGCGCCCGAGGCGGCCGGTGTCATCCACACCGACTTCCAGCGCGGCTTCATCAAGGCCGAGGTGGTCTCCTTCGACGACTTGGTCGAGGCGGGCGACATGCAGGCCGCCCGTGCCGCGGGCAAGGTCCGCATGGAGGGCAAGGACTACGTGATGGCCGACGGCGACGTGGTGGAGTTCCGCTTCAACGTCTGATCCGGCCGCGGGTCGGAGAGGGGGCCGCGTGGACGCGCCGAGTGCGCGTCCACGCGGCCCCCTTCGCGTGCTCCGGGCATGGTATTCCTCAGATCGGTCGTCGGGCCCGGACGCGGGTCAGCCGGAGCCGCCCTCCTCGCGCAAGCGCGGTTCGACGCGACGCTCCGGTCTGTGCCCCGCCTTGTCGGCGTAGAAGGAGCGGATGCGGTCCATGTCCTTCGCGACGTCGCCGGTCAGCTCGAAGGTCGGGCCGAGCCCGGTGGTCATCGTGGTGCGGTCGACGAAACCGAGCGTCACCGGCATCCCCGTCTCGCGGGCGACGCGGTAGAAGCCGGACTTCCAGTGCGTGTGCGCCCTGCGGGTGCCGTCGGGGGTGATGACCAGGCCGAAGGTCTCGCCGGACCGCACGCGCCGGACGACGTCGTCGACGACCCGGCTGGGATTCGCACGATCGACGGGAATCCCACCGAGCGCGCGCATGACCGGGCCGCGCCAGCCCGTGAACAGGCTCTGCTTCCCCAGCCAGTGCAGCTCCAGGCGGAGGCGCCAGGAAATGGCGAGCATCAACACGAAATCCCAGTTGGAGGTGTGCGGAGCACCGATCAGCACGGTGGGGCGGTCGGGCTTGGGCCCGGTGGCCAGCTTCCACCGGCTGAGGGACCAGAACACCCGGGCTGCGAGGTATCGGAGCATGACGTCAATCTAGGACATGTCCCCGGGTGCACACGGTGGACCCGCGCTGGGGACCGGATCGGCCCGATCGGTCGATCGGTGGCGCCCGGGCAGCGGTTCCCCGGCCCCCGGGGACACATCCTGCTCTCCGAGGGGAAACTAACCCCTTTCCGGTCCGACCAGAATTGCGCCGAAGTGCACAACCACAGGGTGAGTTAGCTGGACTATTGCCGTATTGTGCACCTTTTGAGAAGTTCAACCAGTGCACGCAATGTGCGGTTGAGGGGGAAACGCGGAGTCACCAAGGACGCTCCCAACCCGCACAATGCCTCACTATAGGGATGGGGTAGACAAGGCATGGCGGATACGCCGCCCAGAGCGGGCGGCACGGAACTGTGTGCAGGAGGCGGGGATGGCGAGTGCGTCACGGCGCGGCACCGCCGCGCGTGACCGGGAGGACGGCGGCGGGGAGTTCGACGCCCCCCGCGCCCGGAAGCTGCGTGCGGGAGCCGGCGGACGCTGGTGGGTCGGCGTGGGACGCGCCGTCCTGTGGGCGTTCATCATCGTCGTCGTCTTCAACGGCATCTGGTTCCCCCTGCGCGGCGGCTTCGCCCTGCCCGAGACGGCGGAGGAGCCCGGGAGCGGCGACACCGTCACCTATCCGGAGACCGCCGCCGCGGGCTTCGGCCTCCGCTTCGCCGAGACCTACCTCGACACCGCCGACCCCGAGGAGCGCCTGTCCGACCTGGCGGCGTTCGTCCCCGAGGGGGAGGCCGCCGACCTCGACGTCCCGGCCGACAGCCTCACCGGCGAGAACCTCGCGGTCGTCGCGGTGGACGTGGCGGACGACCACAACGCCCTCGTCGTCGTGCGTGCCGACGTCAACGGCGAGCCCATGCGCCTGGACGTGCCCGTCTACGCCGACGGCGACTCCCTGGTGGTGTCCGGCAGCCCCGCCCTGCTGGCCGCGCCCACCCAGGCCTCCCTGCCCGAGGGCTCCTCCTTCGAGACCGACCCGCGCGCGCGGGAGCAGCTGGAGGAGGTGCTGCCCGGCTTCTTCGAGGCCTACGCGGGGGAGCCGGCGCACCTGGAGCGCTACCTGGAACCGGGTGCCACGATTACCCCGCTTCCGGAAAACAGTCTGGAATTCGCCGAACTGTCCGATATTACGGTGCCAACCCAGAGCTCGAGCGGGAATGATGACATACGACAGGCAGCGGTCACCGTCCGGTGGAACCTCCCGGCCTCCGACGGGGACGAAACCGGACAGTTGACGCAGAACTACCTGGTCACCGTCGTGGACTCCGGCAGTGAGTGGCACGTGCGTGACATCCAGGGTGCCCCGCGCTCGTTCGGCGAGTGACGGGGCCTGTAGGCAAGGAGAAGAGAAGGATCATGCGCACACCAGCAACGACACCGGGGGGTGGCTCCTGACATGCTCCCCCTGATGTCCTCCACATCGGACGTGTTCCACGCCGCCGGAGGTGCCGACCTGCTCTTCCTCGCGGCGGAGGCCACCCAGGACGCCCCCGACACCGGCGGCCTCGCCGACTTCCTGCGCGGGTTCTTCGGACCCCTCTTCCTCGTCATCGTGTCCATCGTGGCGGTGTTCTTCCTGTTCACGAGGGAGATCACACGGTTCGCGCAGTTCATCATTTTGGCGATCTTCATCGGGATCGTCTTCTACGTCCCCGGCATCATCGAGGTCATCGCGGTGGCCATCGCCCGAGCGATGGGCGTGTCGACGGAATAGGCGAGGGAGGCCGGGAACGTGGATCTGCCCACGTACACCAACATCTGGCGTATCGAGAAGCGGCTCTACAAGCTCTACGATTTCCGGCTGCCCATGCCGCTCCCGGTGGGCACCTTCGGGGTGGCCCTGGGCGTGTTCGCGCTCTGGGTGGTCCTGCTCAGCGTCCTCAACGCGCCGTTCGTGTTCGGCAACGGCTGGCACCTGGTCCTGTGGGTGGTCCCGCCCGGAGTGATCACGGTGCTGGCCACACGGCCGGTGGTCGAGGGCAAGCGCCTCACCGAACTGCTCATCTCGCAGGCGCGCTTCCTCACCGAGTCGCGGGTGTACAACCGCCTGGCGCCCGAGTACGAGCCGTCCGAGGCCCGGGTTTCGGTGCGTGTGTGGCACCGCGCCCCCGAGGCCGGTCCGCTGCCCATGACGGGGCGGCGGCGCCGTGCCGAGCGTGATGCGGTGCGCGAGGCGGTCGCGACCGAGGCCGAGGAGGCCTCCGTCCGGAGCCGGGGCGCCTCCGCGCGCCCCGACCGCTCCGAGGCGCCCCCGCTGCGGGGCGTGGCCGTTCCCGCCGACCACGGTCCGGTGGCCGAGGACGAGCCGGTGTACACGCCGGTCGGATCCGGGCGGCCCCCGGCGGAGAGGACCGCGGCCGAGAGGACGGCGTCCCGGGTCGAGCGGACTCCGGCCGAGGCGCCCGCGAGGCTGAGGAGCGCACGGGGCGCGAAGAAGGACGTCAGGAGCGCGAAGGGCCGGGAGCGAACAGAGCGAACGGCGGAGGCGGCGGGAGTACCGGCCAGGTCGGGCACCGCGCCCGCCGAGCCCGGCACCGCACCGGCCAGGTCGGGCGCCGAGCCGGCCCGGAGGGCCCCGGCCGAGCCGGAGAGCGCCCCGGCCCGGTCGGAGCGCGTCCCCGTGGCCGTCGCCGCACGCCCCGAGCCCGAGGAGGGGCGGAGCCCGTCGCGCCTTCCCGGAGAGAGGACCGCGTCCGTCGCGTCCGTCGCCTCCTCCGGCGGCACCGGTACCGGTGGCGGAGGCCGGCCGCCCCGGCGCGGAATCGGCCGCCGCGTGCTCGACTACTTCGGTCTCGGCCTCGAAGCGGACGCGTACGAGCCCCCGGAGGAGCCCGGCGGCCACGAGGCGGCCGGGCGGGACGAGTCCGGCGGCTTCGACGACGGCTTCGCCGGGGAGACGGTCCACGAGACCGAGGGGGAGGAGCAGCGCGACAACGACGCGTGGTTCGCGCGCCTGCGCGCCTCCTCCGGCGAGACCCCCGTCGGCCTGACCTCCAAGGGCGCCTACAGCGTCGGCGACACCGCCGCCATGAACCGCGACGAGCTGGCCGACGCGGTGGCCGAGCGGCAGCGCGCCCGTGAACGCTCCCGCGAGCGCGCCCGCGCCGAGGAGGTGGCGCGCGCTCCCGTCTCCGACACCGACGAGGAGACACCCGCCGCCAGGCGCCTGCGCGGGCGGACGCAGGGCATCCAGGTGGCCAAGGACCTGGAGGAACGCCGTTCGGACCGGATGCGCGAGCGTGCCCCGAAGGAGCGGCGGACCGTCCGTGCCCGCGGCCAGGGGCTCCCGGACACCGGTGGGCCTCCGGAGGCGCCCCGGCGCAGGAGCCGTCCCCACGCCGCTCCCTGGGAGCTGGGGGAGAAGGGGACCGGGAAGCAGGAGGAGAAGGACGAGCAGGGCGAGAAGGCGGCGGACCCCGCGGGCTACGCCGACCTGTCGGACTACGCGGCCCGTTACGCGGCCGCCACCGGCCGTCCTCCGGCCGACGCCGGCGCCGTGCCCTGGCTTCCCCCCTCCTCCGCCGCGCCGGAGGAGGAGCCGCGCGCGGGGTCCGCGAAGCCGGAGGCCCCCGGGGCCCCCTCCGAACGGGGCGGCACCGTGCCCGAGGACGCGGACGCGTCCCGCACGGGAGCGGAGCCGGACGGTGCCGACACCGGGGAGGCGGGCACCCCCGCCGGTCGGGACCGGGCCGCCGAGGAGCCCGCCACGAGTCAGGGAACCGCTGGACGCGAGGAGTCCGCCGGGCCCGCCTCCCACAAGCCCGCGCTGCAACTGGACCACGGCACCGGCGAGCAGGAGGCCATGCCCGCGCAGCCGCGCGAGGAGCCCGGGAGCCGCGGTCCCGAGTGGAACGAGCACATGTCCGTGCTCGACCAGCACCTCAGCACCGCGGACACCCCGGCGCCGCCGCGCCCCAAGTTCGCCGACGCCGTGTCCGCGCGGGGGCGCGACGGCGGGGTCAAGGACCCCTCGGAGTGGTTCGAGGACGGCAGGAAGCGCCACCCGGACCAGCCCAAGGTCGGCGACCGGGGCAACCCGGTCATCCCCGCCGAGGAGCTGCGCGAGGAGGACACAGCCGCATCCGGTGCCGAGGACGCTTCCGACACGGTGGAGCCGGCCGACGAGCCGTCGGCGCAGGCCCCCGCGCGTACCGAGGAGCCAAAACCGCCCACCCAGCTCGACCACGGGACCGGCGAACTCGTCAGCTTCGTGGAGGTCCGGGACGACTCAGGGCGCGGTGACGCCAACGTCCGCGCGGACACCGACGAGGAGTCGGCCCGGCGCCGCACCGCCGCCGACCTGGAGAGGGCCGAGGCCGCCGCCCTGGCGCGCCGCCGTGAGGCCGCCCGCCGCAAGGCGGACCGGCCGGACACCCCCACGTCCGGTGCCGCTGGACCCGCTGACTCCGGTGAACCCCGCGGCGACGGCGGCACCGTCAGCGACCCCCGGGCCAATCCCAGCATGGCCGAGGTCCTGGCCGCGGAACGCTCCCTCGCCCGGACCTCCCACGACGAACCGCGGAAGCGGGACCGGGACCGGGACCCGTCCGGGAACGCCGCCTCCGACCGGCCCGCGCGCTCCGGGAGCGCGGACCGGGAGCCGCACGGGACCGGTGACGGCCCGCACGGGAGCGCCGACCCCCAGGACGGCGTCTTCCACCGGGTCGCGCAGAACGCCCGCAGGATCGGTCAGCTCTTCGGCCAGCCCGTGCCCGGCGAGGAGCCCGAGCAGCCCGGGTCCGAGCGGCCCGGGCCTGGACGCGAGCACGGGCCCGCCTCCGAGCCCGGCTCCGAATCCGGCTCCGAGCCCAGGCCCGCCCTTGAACTCGACCACGGCACCGGTGAGCAGGAGCGCCTGGGCGACACGCCCAACGGCGTCCCCTCGCAGGGCTCCGGGCCGGCCGAGGCCCGAGCGGCCCAGGTCCGACCGGAGGAGCCCGTCAGCGACTCCGGCGGCACCCGCGGCTGGCGGCGCCTGGCCAAGGTCGTCACCGGCGGCGCGGCCCCCGTCCGCTCGGACCTGCCCGCCAGCGACATCGAGCGCCTGCGCACACCCCTGAACGGACCGCGCAGCCTGGTCGTGCTGGGCTGCACGGGCGGCGCCGGGCAGACCGTCACCGCGCTGATGGTCGGCCACACCCTGGCCGCGCACCGCGACGACCACGTCGTCGCCGTCGACGTCAACCCCGGGCCCAACGGGCTCTCCCGCCGGATCGGCGCCCAGAACCCCGAGACCCTCACCGCCCTGCTCGCCAACGCCGGGGCCGTCCGGGACTACTCACAGATGGGCGGCTACGTCAGCCGGACCGGAACCGGCCTGGAGGTCGTGCAGACCCTGGACGATCCCTACGTGCAGACCCTGGACGACCGCGACTACAGCCAACTGGCCTCCCTGCTCGGCGGCTTCTACGGGATCACCCTGTTGGACCCGGCGGCCACGGGCGTGGCGCGTGCCCTGCCGGTCGCCGACGGGCTGGTGCTGGTGGCCCCGGCCAACGCCGACGCCGAGCGGGCGGTCTCCATGACCTTCGACTGGCTGGACGGCAACGGCTACGGCGCACTGCGGGCCAGGTCCGTGCTCGTGGTCAACGGGGTCAGCAAGCGCAGCCTCCAGGCCGTGGACGCCGCCGAGCGGGTGGCGCGCGGCCGCTGCCGTGCCATCGTCCGCATTCCGTGGGACGACCACCTGGGCTCGTCCTACACCAGGATCGACGTCGGCGCCCTGCGTCCGGCGACCAAGAGGGCCCACGGCGCACTGGGAGGGGTCCTGGTCAACTCCCTCAACCAGCAGTAGCCGGCCCCCGGTAGCGCAACCGTGGCGAGGCCGTGGAGAGGCACAGGGGCCGGCCGGTCCACCCGTGCCGGACAGAGCGGAGCCCCCGTGCGGGGCGGGCTCGGGGCCCGCCCCACACGGGGGCTCAGGGTGTCGTCGTGTCAGCGACCCGCGGGGGTGAAGTCACGCGCGGAGAGGAACTCCGGGCGCGGGCTGGGTGCGCTGAACGGCTTCTCGCAGGCGTTCTCGACGCTGTTGAACACGATGAAGACGTTCGACCGCGGGTACGGCGTGATGTTGCCGCCCGAACCGTGCATGCAGTTGGAGTCGAACACGGTGACCCCGCCCGCCGCGCCGGTGAGCACGTCGATGCCGTGCTGGTCGGCCAGGTAGGTCAGGGACTGCTGGTCGGGCGTGCCCACGTGCTGGCTCTTCAGCGAGGACCGGTAGTGGTCCTCCGGGGTCTCACCCACGCACGAGACGAACGTCCTGTGCGAGCCGGGCATGATCATCAGGGCGCCGTTGTGCGTGTGGTTGTCGGTCAGCGCGACGGAGAAGCTGACCGAGCGCATCCGCGGCATGCCGTCCTCGGCGTGCCAGGTCTCGAAGTCCGAGTGCCAGTAGAACGAGCCGCCGCCGAAGCCCGGTTTGTAGTTGACGCGGCTCTGGTGCACGTACACGTCCGAGCCGAGGATCTGGCGGGCGCGCTCGACCAGGCGTGGGTCGTTCACCAGGTCGGAGAAGACCTTGCTGATCTTGTGCACCTCGAACACCGAGCGCACCTCGTCGGAGGTGGGCTCGACGATCACGCGCTCGTCACTGCGCAGCTTGCGGTCGGAGCTGAGCCGCTCCAGTTCGGCGCGGTAGGCCTTGACCTCGTCCGCGGTGACGAGGGACTCGACCTGCGTGTAGCCGCGGCCGTCGTAGCCCTTGAGCTCGTCGGAGGTGAAGGGGCCGTCACCGGAGCCCCAGACCGTGGGGTCCTTGCGGTACAGCAGAGCGGGTTCGGTGCTCTTACGGGTCGGGTACTGGTCCGCGGTCGATGTCGGAAGATCCATCTGCAGAGTCATGGCCGATCCCCTGTCGGGGTTCATCCTCTCTGAGGTCGACGGTTTTTCCTACGACACGCAAACTTAACAAAGGCTAGGCATGGCTCATTCGCCACCCGAGAAAAGCTTTGTTTAGCAAAGTTCTTTCTGGGTATGACAGCTATACTATATGGGGGGAAACTCTCTCGCCCTTTCGTGCCTCTCATCCCCCTTCCCCTTTTGTCCAACCGCTTACCTGCATTTTTTCACCCAGTGTGATCACGGGTGGATTGGTACGTACATCGTCCCAGGTCGTCCGGTTGCGGATGTCATCCTCGTGTAATGTCATTACAGAGCGCACTTTTGTTGTGCACTAAATCACATGGACATGGTTCAGAGGGTGATTCATAATCCTCGTGTGCCTAGGGCGTCATCCCCGCTTCGGCGGGAGTTTCCCTCGAAGGTATGGCGCGAAAAGCCGGGGCGTCGCACAGTAGTGGGGTCTTTGTTTCCTCCGCCCGCTCAATGAGGAGAAAGCATGTCCCCCTTCCCCCGCGCGTTCGCGGCCGTCGCTGCGGTCGTCCTCGCCGTCGTTCTCGGCTGGACCTCTCCGGCCTCCGCCCACCACGTCCTGCCCCCGGGCATCCCCGGAGACTCCGCGGCCCAGAGCCAGCTCGACTCCCTCACGGTCCGGGCCAAGGGCCCGCAGACCGGCTACGACCGAAGCCTCTTCCCGCACTGGAACGTCGTCGACAGCCCCTGCACCGCCCGCCAGTACGTGCTGGTTCGCGACGGCCACAGCGTGGTGACCGACAGCGACTGCCAGCCGACCTCCGGCCGCTGGTACAGCGCCTTCGACAACGTGTGGTGGGGCGGCGACGTCTCCCAGATCAGCGTCGACCACATGGTCCCGCTCAGCGAGGCGTGGAAGACCGGCGCCGCCGACTGGACGACCAGCCGCCGCCGCGCCTTCGCCAACGACGTCGACTCGCCCCAGCTGTGGGCGGTCACCGTCAGCAGCAACAGCTCCAAGGGCGACAAGGACCCGTCCCAGTGGATGCCGACGAACAGGGCCGTCCACTGCGACTACGTCAAGGCCTGGGTCAACGTGAAGTACAGGTACGACCTCACCGTCACGCGGACGGAGAAGTCCTCCATCCGGAGCACCATCGACACCGCCTGCTGACGGGCCGGCCGGAGGCGTCGCCGGTGCGGCGCACGGGCCCGGCCACGGACGGTCCTGTACCCGTCGAGGTCCGGGTGCCGAGGGCGTCCACAGGTACGAGGCCGTGAGGGAGGGGGCGCGCACCCGCGCTCCCTCCCGGCCCCCTCCGCGAAGATTCTGGCGCGCCGTAACCCGGTCCGCTTCTACGGCTCCGGCACGATGCTCCACTATGGGTGCGTGGCACAGGCGCCCGGCCGGGCACGCACTCCGGGGAGTGCCCCGAAGCACCCCGGGGCACCCCGCCACGTGACGCGACCAGAAGGGCTACCAGATGACCGGCACCAGGGGGACACGCGGAGCGACCCGCCTCGCGGTCCGCTACTTCGACGACCGCGTGCTGTTGAGCGACAGCGAGGCCTGGGCCTACTTCCGCCTGCCGACGGTCTCCTACGAGTTCACCACCCCCGAGGAGCGCCAGGCGCTCGCCACCAACATCACCATCGCCCTCGCCGCCATCCGCATGAACGACGCCGAGGTCCACCTTCGGGTCGCCCACCGCACCTATCCGGCCGCAGACTGGGCCACCCGCCTCGACGGCACCTCCGACTCCGGGCCGGGCTGGTACGACTACCTCGACGAGATGTACCGGCACGTGTGGGCCAAGGACTTCTGGACCAAGGAGGTCTACCTCGGCGTCCGCCTCGGCCAGCGCAGCGCCGCCTCCGGCCTCGGCCTGTTCTCCCAGATCTTCGGCGTCTACCAGCGCACCGAGCAGGTCCTGGGCATCAACGACGACGCCGTGGACGACAAGGAGCTCGCCCGCTGGACCGACCAGTCCGAGCGGCTCGGCCGCGCCCTGGCGGCCAGCTCACTGCACGCCCGCCACGCCACCTCCGACGAGATCGCCTGGCTCATCCGGCACGCCGTCAGCGGCACCGCCGAGGAGATCCGGCCCTCGGCCGTGGGCAGGCGCACCTGGGGGCGCGGCGAGATCGAGGCGCTCGTCGACGGCGTCGTGCACAACGGCCGCTCCACGCTCCGCCTCGAACAGCCCGCCGGGTCCACCCACGTCGCGTTCCTGTCCTTCGCGCGCTTCCCGGACCTGATGCCCTTCCCCGACGGGGAACCGTGGATGCACCACGCAGACGCGCTCCCCTTCCCGGTCGAGATGTCCCTGCGGATGAAGCTCATCCCGCCCGCCAAGGCGTCCAAGGACGTCGGCCGCAAGCTCGCCCACGCCCGCGACATGGACGCCCACATCCGCGAGGCCGGGGTGGAGGCGCCCATCGCGCTCGCCGAGCAGATCGACGCCGCCCGCATGCTGGAGCACGGCATCACCAAGGAGCGCCTGCCCTTCGTCTACGGCTGGCACCGCCTCATGGTCTCCGCGCCCACCGAGCGCCTCCTCAGCCAGCAGGTCGAGGCGGTCGTGGAGCACTACCGCGACATCGGCATCGACGTCATCAACTCCACCGGGGACCAGTTCTCCCTGTTCAACGAGTCGCTGCCGGGCGACCGCATCCGCCTCAACGCCTACGCCCAGCGCCAGCCGCTGCGCACCATCGCGGGCGGGATGCCCACCGCCACCGTCGACGTCGGCGACCGCGTCGACCACACCGGCGGCGGCTGGGTCGGCCCCTACATCGGCGAGACCCTCGGCCGTGCCCGCTCCATCGTCCACTTCGACCCCATGGTCGCCGCGGCCCGCAACCGGCCCACCGCCATCGCCATCACCGGCGAGCCCGGCGGCGGCAAGACCACCCTGGCGCTCCTGCTCATCTACCAGCTCGCCCTGCGCGGGGTCACCGTGGCCGCCATCGACCCCAAGGGCGACGCCGAGTCCCTCGTCGAGCTCCTGCGCAGACGCGGCCGCAAGGCCCGCATCATGTCCCTGGGCTCGGCCCAGCCCGGCCTGCTCGACCCCTTCGCCTTCGGTGACGACCTGCCGACCAAGAAGACCATGGCCACCGAGACCCTGCGCCTGCTGCTGCCCCGCATGAGCGAGGAGCGCGAGTCCGCCATGATCCAGGCGGTCGCCGCCGTCGCCAACCAGCCCCAGCCCTCCCTGGCCAAGGTCGTGGACCACCTCGTCTCCTCCTCGGGGGCGGCCTCGCGCAACCTGGGCGCCGTCCTGCAGTCCATGTCCGAGATGCGGCTGGCCAGCCTGTGCTTCGACCCCCAGGGCGACGCCCAGATCGACACCGAGGGCTGGACCACGGTGTTCACCCTGGGCGGGCTCACCCTGCCCGACTCCGGCGTGGGGCGCGACGACTACTCCTACGAGCAGCGCCTGTCCGTGGCCCTGCTCTACCTGGTGTCCCAGTTCGCCCGCCGCCTCATGAACGGCCTGGACCGGCACCTGCCCAAGGCGATCTTCCTGGACGAGGCCTGGGCGGTCACCTCCACCCCCGAGGGCGCCAAGCTCGTCCCCGAGGTCTCCCGCATGGGCCGCTCCCGCAACACCGCGCTCATCCTCGTCTCCCAGAACGCGGGTGACCTCCTCAACGAGCAGGTCACCAACTGCCTGTCCTCGGTGTTCGCCTTCCGCTCCAGCGAGCGCTTCGAGGTGGAGAGCGTCATGTCCCTGCTGGGCATCGAGCCCAACGAGGACCACTTCGCGGTACTGCGCAACCTCGGCAACGGCGAGTGCGTGTTCCGGGACCTGGACGGCCGGTCCGGGCGGATCGGCGTGGACCTGGTCTCGGAGAACCTGACGCGCTGGCTGGACACCAACCCCACCCGCCAGCGCCCCGGGGAGGAGGACGAGGACCTGGTGTCCTCGGGCGGGCGCGACGGACAGGTGTAGCGGCCGACCGCAGGGCCGCAGGGCCGCAGGGCCGGAAGGACGTAAGGCCGAAGGCGCCCGCCGGAGCGGTCCGGCGGGCGCCTCCAAGGCTCCGGGCCGCCGCACGCGGGCGGGTTTCGGATGGCCCCTGAGCGGGTTTCGGATCACGTACGGACAAAATGCGGCAAAGGCATGCAAGATGCCAGGTTCGGGGCGCGTCGGGGATGGGCATCTCCTACCCAGTCGGGTTCCTCCCCCGAGTGCCCGCCCCTGCACCCCCCGACCGACCCAGCACTCACAAGGGACCGCCCATGAGTGAGGACGTCATCCGGCCACGCCCCGTCGTCGACCCCGACCTGCCCGAGGACCAGCGCGAGGAGGTCCTCCGGAAGGCGGAGTCCCCGCCCCTGTTCCCCCCACGCGGCGGAGGGGAGGTCCTCACCCGCCTGGTGCGGATACGCGAGTGCGGCATCCACCTGTTCGGCGTCGGGCTCACCACGACCCTGGCCCTGCTCACCGCGGGCTGGTACCTGGGCATGCTGATCACCAGCGTCAGCCTGGTCGCCTACGTCGCCGTCACGGCCCTCCGCCGGGACACCCATCCCACCACGCGCACCGCGGGCGTCCTCGTGGGCGCCGGCACGGTGGCCTCCGCCCCCGTGTGGCTGATGGACGTCGTTCCCCAGGATCCCTTCCCGGGCATGCCCTGGGTGCTGTTCGGGCTGCTCGTGGCCGTGGTCGTCGCCGACACCCTCACCTCGGGGGCGCAGAGGACCGCCGGGGAGCGGTACCGCGAACACGTGGTGCTGCCCGACGACCTCAGCGAAGGCGACCACGCCCTCCTCCGGGAGGTCCAGCACGTGATCGGCCTCGTGGAAGCGGCACGCGACGAACTCGGCGGCGAGGCCCTGGACACCGACCGGGCGCTGGCCGTCCTGCGCGACGAGGAGTGGCGCCTCGCCTCGCTCCTGGCCCGCCAGCGCGAACTGCGCCGCGCCCACCTGCGCCGCTGGCAGCGCGCCGTCTCACCCCGGGTCAGGGAGGCGCTCAAGCCCCAGCGGGAGCACCTGCACGCCGTGGCGGAGGCGGTGCGCGCCCGGGTCGCCCAGATCAGTGAGTACGGCCGCCTGGTCAGGGAGGCCGTGGTGGCCCACCGGGAGTGGGAGCAGTGCCAGGAGGCGGTGGACTCCACCGCCGAGTACGCCGACCACCTGGCCTCGGCGTCCTTCCTCGGCGCCCGCTCGGCGCAGGTCAGCGAGCTCGCCGCCACCGCCGCGATCGCCCGCCGGGCCCGCGACGAACGCGTCGGGCAGGCGCTCCTGGTCGGCTGCCGCCTGGCCGCGTCCACCGGACCGGACGCCGACGGGGCACCGGACGCCGGCGAACAGGCCACCACCAATACGCCGGACGCCGGCGGACCGGACGGCACGGGGGCGGAGGGAACCGGGCTGGACGGCACCGTGGCCGTACGGGGCTGAGCGGACCGGGGACCGGATCCGCCGGGGCCTCCCGGGGCGCACACGGACACGTGGGCGGAGGCGGAGGAGGCCGCGCCGTTCGTACGCGGGGCCCGTGAACACGCCTGCACGAGACGTAGATCACCCGGGTCACGCACCCGGCACCCGTGGTGGCCAGCGGTGCCGTAGTTGTCCGGTTGCGGACAGCAAGGTCTTCGGCGATCCGTCCCAAACACGTTCGGCTTCTGACACATTGGGCGGATGAGTGATGTCTGTGAGAGCACCCGCCATCCCCTCACCACCGCCAAAGAGGCCGTGAACGTACGGGTGGCCTCGGGCAGGGAGGGGTTCACCGAGATCCTGCGGCACGCCGGACAGGACCTGGTCGACGTGCTGGAGAAGGACCAGGACCCCGACTCGCCCGAGGTCCGCGAGGCGCTCTCCCAGCTGCACGACCACGTGGACCGGGCCATGGCCGACCACGCCCACAGGCAGCGCCGGTGGCCCGTCCGCACCGACGGAGAGCGCCTCACCCGCGCCTTCCGCGCCCTGGACGAGTCCGGTGTCATCGCCCGCGAGGAGTTCGGCTGCTGCGACGGCTGCGCCAAGGCCGCCCTGAACGGCGAGCTCGCCACCCGCAACTCGGTCCCCAGCGGGCAGGCGGTGCGCGGCTACGCGTTCTACCACCGCCAGGACAGGAAGAACGCGGTCGCGGGCGGTCCGCTGGTCGTTCGCTTCGAGGCCAGCCACCCGCTGCGCCGCGCCGCCGTCGGTGAGGAGACCGCCGAGACCCTGCGCGCCCACGGGCTCACGGTCGACTGGGACGGCGACCCCGACCGGGGCCTGCTCATACCCATGGACTGGAGCCGACGCCGCTTCGGCCGCGGGGCGGCCTTCCCCGGCCCCGCCGTGGACGGCGAGCCCATGGTCCGGGTCTCCTTCAACGATCCCGGCTCCTACGGCGTCCCCGAGTGGATCTCCCGCTACGAGGGCCGCGTGAGCGTCCGCGAGCTGTCCCGAATGGTCCTGCCCTGGCTGCCGCGCTCCTTCGTGGCCACCCTGAGCAGCGGCCACGGCCAGACCATCGTCCTGGAGCGCGACTTCGACCTCCTGCGCGTGCACCACGGCCCCGCGCTCTCGCGGGAGCGCGTCGAGGAGCCGCTCAGCCGCTGGGCGGTCGGCGCCGTGTGGCCCCGCGAGGAGGCCCGCTCCTCCCACGCCGGCCTGCTGGAGGTGAACTACGCCGACACCGCCGAGGAGGGCATGGGTTTCGTGGACTACGCCGAACCCCTGGAGACGGCCGCCGCCCGCCAGCTCGTCTACCAGCTCACTCCCGCCAAGGGCACGTTCGCGGTGTTCACGGCCGCGAACGGCGAGGTCGCCCAGATGATGTGGGAGAGCGGCTCCCTGCTGTGGATGGAGAGCCCCTCACCCGCCGAGGGCGTGTCCCGGGGACGCCACGTCACCCTGCCCGAGGCCGAGGAGATGGTGCGCGTCCTGGCCGAGGAGGGCCGCGTCGCCCTGGCGGACCTGGGCGAGCTGCGGACCACCTCCTGGTGAGGACGTCCCCCACAACCGGTCTCCGATCCGGACCGGACCCGGTGCACGCCCGCGCCCGGGGAGGCGTCGCGGTCAGTCCGTGACCGTCGCCACGAGCTCCTCGCGCTCTCCCGGCTCCTCGGGCCGGATGTGCTCGGACAGCTCCACGAAACCGATGTCGGGGAACTCCATGGCCGGATTTCCCCGGCCGTCCCCGGGCAGGTCCGCCCTGAGGATGACGATCGCGTCGGCGAACTCCGTGCGTGCCTCCATCCTCCCGGTCACGCCTTCCCGCGTGCTGGTGGCGATGACGGCGTCCCCGTGCTCCTCGCACGTCCACGTCCCGCCCTCGGACCCACACGACCGGTGCATGGGCCTCTCACCCGCGTCCTCCTTCGCCATGCTCTCCAGGGTGAGGCTGAACCCGTCGAGCCCGGGGGAGGGGTCGGCGGGCACGTAGACGACGGTGGCTTCGTGGAACTCGTCCTCGACGACGACGCCGGCCTCCCGAAGGCTGTGGCTGAACCGCATGTCCAGCGGTCTCCAGTCGCCCGAGTCCAGCACGGCGACCGTGAGTGGGAAGGCGGCGGCGTCCCGAAGGAGTTCCTCCCGCTCCCTCCGGCGCTCCTCCTCGAAGCCCGCCCACCAGGTACCCGAGAGCAGCAGCGCCACCGCGACGACGGGGGAGAGCGTGAGCATGGGGGAGAACCGGGGACCGCGCCTGAACGCGGTCCACACGGCACACCCGAGCAGGGACATCGCCAGGCAGACGGCCGGCAGGAGCACGAAGGCCATGACGTGCAGGACCAACGCCACCATCGCCTGGGCACCGGCCGCCAGCACCGCCGTGCTCAGGACCGTGGGGAACTCCCGGGGCCGGGGAACACCCAGGCGGCGCAGGATCCGCAGAAGCAGGTAGTGCCCGGCGCCGGTCAACGCAAGGGTGACCGCGCCGAGCGAGGCCGTGTACATCCAGCCGTGGTGCGGTGCGCCGAGAAGGACGAGCAGTCCTCCGGCCCACAGGACCGTGCTCACCAGGAGCGGGTACACGACGGCGGCCGCGACCATCGTCCACACGGCGCCCGTGCTGTGGGCCGGCCCGGGGACGGGCGCGTGCTGGAGGCCGGGCGGTGACTCGGGAGCGGTGCTCATGGGTCCTCACGGAAGCGGGGAAAGGGGTCACCTGGTTGACGTCCTCGGGCGCTTCCGGGTTGGGGAAGGAGCCACGCGAATCGGAGTGCGGGGAGGGAGGACCCGGCCTCATCCGGTCGGCACGGTGACCACGTACGGATGGGCGGCGAGCGTCTCCCGCGTCCACTGGGCCTCCTGGCGGCCGGCGAGGGCGTCCCCGCTCGCGGAGACCAGAGAGGACACCACCGCCACCGCGCACACCGCGGCCCAGGCCCAGCCCAGCGCGCGGCCGTGGCTCACGGCCAGCACGGTGGCGGCGACGATGCCCTGGAAGGCCGCGGTGAGCGGCACGCCTCCGAACCAGCCGACGTCGAAGGCGAAGGTCAGGAGCGCCATCTGGGCGAACGCCAGTACGACCGATCCCGTCAGCAGGGTGGCGACGGCACCCGGGCGGGGGACGCGGGCCCGGCGCAGGAGTGACAGCAGGAGCCAGTGCGCGCCCGGGACCAGTACGCACAGGACGAGTACGGTACCGACGGCGAGCCCTGTGGCCCCGCCGGTGAGGGCGAAGAGCAGGAGGGCTCCGCCCACGAGGAGGACGCCCGAGACCAGCAGCGGGTACAGGGCCCCGCCCACGAGGAGCGCGACGGTGCCCCCGGCGGACATGGGCCGATGGACGGTTCCCGGATGGGATGGCGGGTGGGGCGGATCGGGTGGGCCGTACGGGGGAGTGGGCTCAGCGGCCATGTCGGGTCCTCCGGTCGGGGAGCGGAGCGGATGGTGCTCTTCTCTGTGATTCCCAGAAATCCCGTACTGACTGGGGCGGGGCCGGTTGGGGCGCAAGGGGCACAGGTGGTGCGGCCGTGGTCCTACGTCAGGTTTCGGTCCTGCGGCAATGGGGACTCGGGCTCTCACCGAAGGCAGTACTGGCACCCGGTATCAGTCCGTTTTAGGACATGGTGTCCATTTTTGGACACGGGCCTGAGTGTGACGCCCCTCATAGTGCCGACGTGGGTAGCAAATTGTGGCCTTGTACTTTTTGGGTGTTTCGGAAAGCCGTTCGTGCCTGCTACCTGCACAAACATTGGCAAGGGTCGGTTTTGTCCCCCGGGTTCTGGTCGTGCGGACGGTAGGAGGCGGAAAATCCATCGCGTTGCACCCATCTCCTCAGCGGGTGATGACGCACCATAGAGGATGGGGTAAAGACATGCGGGGGCCCTGCGGTCGCGCACGGGCCGCGTGCGGTGAGCACGCGTGCACGGGTGTGACCAGCAGGGCCCCGTGTCTGCGAACGTCCACCTCGGCCCGAACCACGACGCAGGAGCCAGCAGATGACGCATCAGCACGTCCGACGGCGCGGATGGCGACGCATCCTGATGACGTTCCTGGTGCTGGCCGGTCTCGTCGTGCTGCCGCTCAGCGGAGCCCAGGCGGCTCCGCTGTGCCCGGGTGAACCGGCGCCGCTGCCGGAGTCGGCGGGAAGCGGCGCGGACGGCCTGCTGGTGCCTCCGCAGTCGCAGTCCTCCATCGAGGGTTCCCCGAACGGCCTACCGCCCGACGCCAGTATGTACGGCCAGTACGGCACCGCCGGTCAGCAGTGGCACATGATCACCGAGTCCTGCGTCGACGGAATCAGCAACGGCGCGCAGGCCACTCTCGCCAACACGGCCTGGGACCTCTCGAAGACCATCAACCAGTCGACGATCACGGTTTACCAGGCCGCGACCTCCGACGGCCTCCTCGCCAGCTTCAACGAACTGGTCGAGAACGTCGTGGTCACGCTCCGGGAAGGGATCTGGCGGCCGCTGATTCCCACCGTCGTTATTCTCGGTGCGCTGTGGCTGGGCTGGTACGGGCTTATCCGGAAGAGGATGACGCTCACGATCGAATCCTCCATCTGGATGGTCGCGGCGACGGCTCTCGGCCTGTGGATCATGGTCAATCCCGCACAGATCATGGGTATGGCCAGCAGCCTGGTGAACTCCGGCAGCCAGTTGGTGACCAGTGCCGTCGGGCAGGTGCCCTACGGAGGAGGATCGGGGACATGCCCGCCTGGCGCTGAGGCGCCCGAGCGAGCGGATTGGGAGTCAGAAGCCGACTTCCAGGTCAGGCGCAACGCGGACATGCTGTGGTCCAGCCTGGTGTGCCAGCCCTGGGTCGCTGGCCAGTTCGGGAGCGGAGACATTGCGGAGATCGCTGCGCAGGAGCATGCGCAAGATCTGATCTCAGCACAGGGGATCAGCCGTATAGAACAACAACAGATCGCTGATGGAGAAATCGAAGCGACATCCCTGGTAGCAGGGAAGCAGGAAAACTATGAAGAAATTGCTGCAAGTGTCGAGTCCTCTTTTCCCAGTGTCTACCCGCTCTTCTCAGGAGAAGACCAGGGGAGTCGTCTAGGAGTAGCCACACTCGCGCTTTTCGCCTCGATCTTCGCCGGAGGTCTGATCCTTGCGGGTTCCGTGGCACTCATCGTTTTGAAAATCGCCTTTCTCCTTCTCTTCCTGCTCTCGCCGATCTTTCTGCTGATCGGTATCCACCCGGGTTACGGGCGGATGGTCCTGCTGCGCTGGGTCGAGCTGATGGTCGGTTTTCTACTCAAGCAGATCTTCATCGTGCTCCTGATCTCCCTGCTGGTCATGTGCTACGGCATGGTCATGTCCACCAGCCTCGGCTGGGGCCTGCAGATGATCCTGCTGGCACTCTTCACCGTGGCCCTGTTCGTCTACCGCAAGCCCTTCGCCTACCTCTTCACCTCGGTCAACGCGAACACCTTCACCTCGCGCATCGTCAGCGACGCCGCTCAGAGCCAGGCGCTCAGCAGGAGCGCGGCGGTCCTGCCTCCGGTCGCCAACCTGAAGGCCCAGGCCTGGGGGCTGCGGCGGGGACCCCAGATCGCCGGGGTGGCTGCCGGGGTCCCGGCGGGCGGCGGCGGAGTACCGACCGCCGGAACCGATGTCGGCGATGTGGCCGAGGACGTCTCGACCGATGGCGGCCCGGTCCGTGCGGAGGGAGCGCGGGCGCGTGGAGTCGCGGGGTACGGCAGGGTGCGGGACAACGCGGCTCCGCCCCTCAACGTCACCAGGAGCGCCCCTGTGGGCGGTGCCGGCGCTGGCGGCACCCGCGGCGGCACGTCCAGCCGTAGCAGTGACCAGGCTCCGAGCCTCTCCGGTAGCGCGGCGGGCGCGGGTTCCATCCCGCCCCGTCCCAGCGGTGGCTACACCGGTACCGGGGACAGCGGCTGGGCCTCCGTGTTCGGGACCAGCGCCGGAAGCCGCGGCGGTCCCGAACGGCACGGCGGTGACAGCGGCAGTGGTCGCGGTGGCGGTTCCATGTCCGGCGGCGCGGCACCCGTCTCCGGAGGCGGCCGCGCGGCGAGTTCCGAGCGGCCCGCGTCCGGGAGCGGACGAGGCATCTTCAGTGGACGCGAGGACACCCCGCCCAGGGGGAACCCCAACGCCCGCGGTTCACGCTGGAGTGCTCCGAAGGAGAGGCGCGAACGCCCCGCTCCGCAGCGTCCGGCCCGGCCCGCGCCCACCAGCGAGAGCCGTGGCCGGGGCGACGGCGACGGAGGTTGGCTGACCGGCTCCGGAAAGCGCGGGGACAACGCGCCCATCACCCCCTTCTGGGGGGAGAGCAGTTCCTCTCCCACCAGGGACCGCAAGCGCGACGTTCCCTTCTGGTTGAACGACGACTGACGAACAAAGGCCCGAAGCGATGCCCAACCCTCTCCCCGAACGTGCCCAGCGGGCTGTCTTCATCGGACTGATCATCGTGCTGGTCGCGTTCGGGCTGTACCTGAGCTTCGGTGATTTCGGTCAGGACGCGGAGGAGGACCCGGCGGCGGCCTCTCCAGAGACCGAGTCCGGGACCTCCCAGGAGTCGGAAGGTACGGGAGGTTCCGGCGGACCGGACGCGCTGTCCACCGTCGAACCGAGCCCGATCCCGACGACCGGCGCCGAGGATGTGAACGTCCTCGACTGGTTCCCCTTCACCGAGGAGGAACTCCGGACGGCCGGGGCGGCCGCCCGGGCCTTCGCCGAGGCGTACGGGACCATCGACTACACCCAGTCCCCCGAGTCCTACTACGCCTCGATGGAGGAACTGGCCACCGACGAGTTCGCCGAGGTCCTGTCCGACACGAGCAGGGTCGGCGCCTTCTGGGACCAGATGTCAGAGGCCGAGGCCGTCGCCGAGGGGCGGGCCGAGGTCGAATCGGTGCGGACCTTCGGAGGGGACTCGATCACCTTCGTCGTGACGGCGCAGTCCATCACCGAGACCGGGAACGCGGAGTTCGACGAGGAACTCGGTGAGTTCGCAGTCACCGTCGTGCGCAGCGGCGACTCCTGGCAGGTCTTCGACTTCCAGCCCGCCGACGTCGGGCAGTTCGGAGGGGAGGAGTGATCCCTTGATCTCCCTGTTCACCCGTACATCCTCCGACCGGGGAGCGGCGGGTCTCTGGTTCGGTGCCGCCGTCACCATCGCGATCTCCCTGATGATCATGGCGGCGATGTTCGTGATCCCCGTGATCAGCAACACCACCCAGCAGATCGGTTCCCTGGTGACGAACGGCCTCACCTGCGATCCGGACGCGAACGCCGAACAGCCGGACGCGAGCGGCTACGCGATGGACTCCATCCCGCAGAACTACCTGGATGTGTACATGGAGGTCGGGGAGGACCGCGGAATCCCGTGGAACATCCTGGCGGGTGTCGGCCAGGTGGAGTCCCACCACGGGCGCTGGGAGGGCCCGGGGATCACCGAGGGACACAACGACTGGGGCGCGGCCGGACCGATGCAGTTCGGTGCCCTGGACGGCTCCGCGGCGGGCAATAGCTGGGGCGGCGAGCCGATCCAGCCCGTCGAGGAGCGGCCGGAGAACGGGTACGGCGTCGACGGCAACGGCGACGGGATCGTCAACGTCTACGATCCCGCAGACGCGATTCCGGCCGCCGCCGACTACTTGATCGCCCATGGCCTGAAGGAGGACGTCCGGCAGGCCATCTACGGCTACAACCACGCCTGGTGGTACGTGGACGACGTCATGGGATGGGCGGAGGAGTACTCGGACGGGAACTACGACACGTCGGGCTCCGTCCAGACCGCTGTCATGTGCCAGTTCGACGAGGCGGGAACACTGATCGGGCAGGCCCCCGACGAGCTTTCCCAGGCCGTGGTCGACTGGGCCCTGGACCAGCGCGGAAAGCCCTACATCTGGGGTGGTATCGGGCCGGTCGGGTACGACTGCTCCGGCCTGATGCAGAAGGCATACGAGAGCATCGGTGCCTCGATCCCGCGTATTTCCCAGAACCAGTGGAAATTCGGCCCCGAGATTCCCAGTGGAGAAGAGCAGCCCGGTGACCTGGTGTTCTTCGATGTGAGTCGTGCGGGGGAGCCGTCGGGACCCGGACATGTGGGAATGGTGATCGGTGAAGGGCTGATGGTCGAGGCCTGGTGCACCGACTGTGGACCGATCGCGGTGCGCGAGTACGATGACCCCAGTCGTTCGGACATCGTGGGTTTCACCCGTCCGCTTGAGCACCCGGATGTGAAGGCCCAGTTGGAGGCACAGGATAAGCGTGGTTGAGGAGAAGGCACCGCCCACGAAGCAGGGACTGCACGGGTGGAAGGCCGCCGCAGCGGTTTTCGGGTGTGGGACCCTCGCGGCCTTCGGTGTCTTCGGAGTCCTTGTCGGCGGCGCCAGCCTCTTTCTCGACTTCACCTCTTCCGGGATAGCAGCCGAAACCGGCGGCTCTGGAGACCTTCCCGCAGAGCACATCGGTGAGCCCCGCTCTTCACTGGAGGAGGGGGAGATGAATGTCTGTGAAGACAACCTGGATTACCTGTCCTCCATCAACACCACACGCCAGGATGGTGGAGAGGACTATGTTGATACTGCCTCTGGGGCTGAGCCAGAGATCGAGGACGCAGAGAGAGTGGTTCGGGACGATTGTCTCTGGACGATTATTCCGAGTTCGAACTCGGCTCCCTGGCATTTCCGGTTCTCCTATGAGGCAGTTATTGACGCTGAGAGGGGAGGTTCAGCCGAGGAAGTTGCTGCGATCAGATACGAGGAAGTCCGGTCGGAGCTTTCAAGCGAACTGGCCAATGTGGAGTCTGAGGGGAAGACAGATCTCGGAGAGAAATCCTACTCGGTGTATGGAACCGGTGATCAGGGACAGTCGGTGTACATAGCCCTCATCCAGACGAGGAGCGCTGTCTATCAGATCCGATTTGATGACCAGGTGGACACATCGGTCGGGACGGTATCGGAGAACGAGTTCAGGAACGAGGCGAGGAAGATCGCGGACTTCCTGGGGCACGGATTCGAGTACTGGATTCCCGAGTGACTCTGAGGGGCTGAGGGTCGGTAGAAGGCTCTGAGGTCGGTCAGGCGACTCCGGCCATGAAGTGGTGGCGGCACAGGGTCGCGTACGACTCGTTGCCGCCGATGTGCACCTGCTCGCCCACGTAGACCATCACACCGTCGACCACCCGCGCGTTGTGGGTGGCACGGCCGCCGCACCAGCAGCGCGCGGACACCGGCAGGACCTCCACCTTGTCGGCGAGTTCCACCAGGCGCTGGGAGCCGGGGAACAACTGCCCCTGGAAGTCGGTGAGGATCCCGTAGCAGTACACGTCGATCTTCAACCCGTCCACGACGCCCGCGAGCTGCCCCACCTGCTTGAAGGAGAGGAACTGCGCCTCGTCGCAGATGACGTAGGGCACGCCGCGGTCGGCGACGTCGTCGTACAGGTCCAGGTCGTCGGTCACCTCGATGGCGGGGGACTTCAGCCCGAGCCTGGACGAGATGATGCCCTCGCCCGCGCGGTCCTGTCTCGTGTACAGCGCGCCTTCCCCACCGCGTGAGTGGTGCTCCTGGAGGGCCATGGTGCTCTTGCCCGAGTTCATCGCCCCGGTGAAGTACTTCAGCTCCGCCATGTCTCTTCCTAGATCGGAGTCGGGGGTCGGGGGCGCTGACGATGGCGCTGTCGACGGCTCGGGCTTCTGCCGTGGCCAGCAGAGAACATACCAGTGACCAGCAGGGCACTTCGAACCACTGTCCGCACGTCACCGCTCCACCCGCCGGGAGGATTTTCCGGGCGCACGGAGCGCTGTCGACGGATGCGACGCTGATACGGCATGGACCTTGCACAGGCTCAGCGTTTCCGGTCCTGCGGCTACTGGTTGTTGTTCAGGCCGAAAACGCGGCTGTGGGATGTCGCACTCCGGATTCCCCCTCTCCGTGGCTTTCCCCTGTTCGCCTGACCCGGGCGGGGGTGTGGCCTCCGGGACGCCGTCACCAGGCGGAACGGCGTGGGCGGAGGCATCGCGAAAGCACGGGAGAGGCGGAGGAACGCGCACGCGCCCAGTCGGGGGATGGCGCGTGACAAGAAAGCACAGCCCGCTTCGATATATTCAGGTGCTCCTTGTCCGAATAGGAGTGGAATTGCGGAGGGGGAAGTGGCATTGAGCCGTGAACAGGTCACCCAGGTGGTCGAGAGCCGATGGTTCTCCAACATGATGCTCCTGGTGATTCTGGTCAATGCCGCGATTTTGGGTTGGGCGACTTACGGAGGTTCGGCGCTTCCGTATCTGCTCGTCGTGGAACACGCCATCGTCGGGTTGTTCGCCGTCGAGATAGGCCTCAAGCTCTACGCCTGGCGGGGCGGGTTCTTCCGCAGCGGCTGGAACTGGTTCGACTTCCTCGTGGTCGCCATCTCGCTGGTCCCCGCCGTCGGCCCGTTCGCCGTGCTCCGCATCCTGCGGGTGCTGAGGATCCTGCGGGTGGTCACCGCGGTTCCGCAGATGCGGCAGATCATCAGTGCCCTGTTCAAGTCCGTGCCGGGGATGGGCACGGTGATCAGCCTGCTCCTGGTGGTCATCTACACCGCGGCGATCATCGCCAACCAGTTGTTCGGCGAGGACGTGCCGGCCTACTTCGGCGACCTGGACACGTCCCTGTACACGATGTTCCTGCTGATGACGCTGGAGAGCTGGCCGGACGTCTCGGACGCCGTGCTGGAGGACCACCCGCTGGGCTGGACGTTCTTCGTGCTGTACATCGTGCTGACGACGTTCATCATGCTGAACCTGGTGATCGGTGTGATCGTGACGTCGATGGAGCAGGAGGTCAGCGAGCTCCGCTGGGCCGAGGACCAGGAGATGGAGGAGGTCCAGCACGAGGCGGTCATGTCCCGGCTGGTGGAGTTGGGACAGCAGGTCGAGCGCCTGGAACGGATGCTCCGGGAGCGTGACGCCACCCCCGCCGTCCCTGTCGCGCGGGAGGCCGTCGGCGCTCCGGAGGCCGTACCGCCCGCCGAACGCATGGGGGAGGGGAGCGGGGACACCGCCCAGCCGCCGCCCGGCTCCCCCGACTAGGAAGACGCAGCGAAGGACGCGGCAGAACACCCGGAGGCCCGGGGAAGGGCTTCCGGGTGTCGCCATGCGTTATGCGCATCCCGGGTCAGGGGTGGTGGGGAGGGACGGAGACGAGGTATCGGGCTGCTGGAGCTTCCGGCCGCGGGCCCGGCGGATCGGCGTTCGCCCCGGGACACGTCCGGTCGCCGTTCCCGATACGAGCAGGGGCACGCGCGGTTCCGTCGCCGCCTGATCCAGCGTCGGCACCACCGCCGCGGCTGTTCTCCTTGCGCCTCGCAGCGGGGGGACGGCCGCGGCGGGTGCCGGGAGCAATCCCCCACTCCTCGTCCCGACCTGCCGACCACTGCCCCACAGGCCGAAGACAGGGGTCCGGAAGCTTCCGTGTCCCTGGCTGCCGGCTCTCCAGAACCTCCATGGGAGGCAGGGCATCGACGACGTCCACGCCGGACGGCCTCCCCTCGCCCACGTCGGCTCGGACCCGGGCCGTGCTCCCGCCTGGCGCCGTCAGGTGGCGTCAGGTGCCCGATCCCCGTACGTCACCCGGGACTGCTAGGCATGGGGGACGCTCCACCCCCTGATCGCCCCCTGAGAAGAGAGATCCCATGCCCAGTCTCACCGAGTTCGCGGGTCTGCCCGTGGTCGAGTTCCCCGCCGACGGCACGGAGGAGGGGCGGATCGAACGGATCCGCGCACAGGGCGGGGATCCGCGCAATCCCGCCTCCGTGGCCTGGCGGCTGCGGACCAGCGACGAGCCCCCCGAGGAGGGGCGCGGGGAGCACGTCGCCCGTTTCCTGTCCGTGGTGGACACCGAGCAGGTGGGGGCGCTGGTCCTCGGTGCCTGGGGCTACCCGGCTCAGGAAGGCCCGGAGGGGTTCCTGGAGCCGCTGATCGAGCACGCTGACGCGTTGCCGAACCTGCGGTCCGTCTTCGTCGGCGACATCGACTTCGAGGAGTCCGAGCTCTCCTGGATCAGTCAGGGGGACCTGGCACCGTTCGTGGCCGCCTTCCCCCGGTTGGAGGAGCTGGCCGTGAAGGGCGCGGCGGGCATGGAAGGCGAGCTCCGGCTGCATGTGCCCTCGCACGCCTCGCTGCGCTCCCTCACCCTGGAGACCGGGGGCCTGCCCGGCCGGGTCGCGCGCGAGGTGGCGTCCTCGGGGCTGCCCGCGCTGGAGCACCTGGAGCTGTGGCTGGGAGTGGAGGACTACGGCGGTGACACCTCGCCGTCGGACCTGGCGCCGGTGCTCGCGGGTGAGGCGTTTCCCCGGCTGCGGTACCTGGGTGTGCGCAACGCCGAGAGGGTGGACGAGTGGGTTCCGGTGCTGGCCGAGGCGCCCGTCGCCAAGAACCTGGAAGTGCTCGACCTTTCCTTGGGGATCCTCACCGACAAGGGTGGCCAGGCGCTTGTCGACCGGGCCGATGCCTTCTCCGGGCTGCGCGAACTCGACCTGCACCACCACTACCTGAGCGAGGGGATGGTGGAGCGGGTGCGGGCCGCGTTCACCGGAATCGGAGTCGAGGTGGACCTGTCCGACCGTTTGGAGCCCGAATACGACGAGACCGACGGCGAACCCGAGTACTACACCGCTGCGTCCGAGTAGTCGGGCCGCCCACCGCTGGGGAAACGGACTGGAGAAGCCGGGCCGACCACCGCTCATCCTGGCCTGTCGCCTGGGGTTTTCGAATTCGTCTCATTGGGTGAGTCGGCGGTAGCAGGCCGGTGTGCAGACGATGCGGACGAAGGCGGGGAAGTGGTCGGCCTCGTGTTCGTGCCGGTGGTGCGGGCGGCGGTATTCGGCCGGCCTCGAACAGATCGCAGTGGCGAACGCGAATGTCGGCCCCCGTTCCTAAGCTGCCGACATGTACAGATCCGAAGCAGGAATGGCCGATTTGTGCGGTGGCACGGACAGTTCGCTCCGGGTGGCGGCCGCGGTGCGGGACTGCCTCGCGCCGTTGCGGGTGTCGGGGGTCTTCGAGCCGTTGGTCGAGCACGTACTGCGCGGTACCGGTCCGAAGGCCCTGGCGACGTTGCGTGAGCGGCCGGCCGGCGCCGACATGGTCGCCAAGCCGGACCTCACCTGGTCGGCCGAGCGGGTGGCGGCCGTCGCCGACCTGCGTCCCGGCTGGTCGCCGCGGGATGCCGAGACCGCACGGCTCACGGTCTACCGGATCGCACAGGCCGACGTGCTCGCTCGGTTCGGGCAGGTGCTGCACGCCGCCGCCGACAGGACAACGGTCTCCGGGGAGCCGTCGTGGCTCCTCGTGCTGGCCGACGACGTGACCCGTGCGTACGGCGCCGCGGACGGGGTCGACGCCGAGAACGTCCAGCGGCGGTGGGACCCCCACACCCTCGCCGAGGTCGCCCGAGCCGGCGACGCTCCCGGCCGGACTCCCGTGCACGCCACGCTGTCGGCGCTGTTGTACGCGGACTCCAGCCACTGGGCGTATCGCCGGAACCGACTCCTGGAGAGCGACGCGGGCGTCGCGTTCCTCGCCCGGTACGCCGACGAGTTCGCGGACGTCGCCACCGGGTTCGAGGACCACGTCCGGAGGTATGTGGCGCGCCTGTGCGGACGCAGGCCGAAAGCGCACGCCGGACTCGCCGCCGAGCTGGCGGTCGACGCCGACGCGGGCGTTCGGGCGGAGGCGCTGGCCACGCTGTCCCGGTTCGACGGGCCCCGGCAGGTGGACCTGCTGCGACGGCATCTGCTGACCGCGGCGCCGGACCGCCTGCCGGATGCCCTGGCTCGCCTGGCCGACCTCGGCGGTGGCGTGGTGGCGATCGAGGAGGCCCTGGCCGACGGCGGCGCCGGGTCGGCGGACCCGGAACGCGAGCAGCTTCTGGGCCGGGCCGTCTTCCGCGTGCGGGTGCTGAGAGAGGCGGAGGCCGTCGCCTCCCTGCCACCCGTCGCCGCGCCCCAGGACGCGGACCTCGCGAAGGAGCTGCGGGCGCTGGGGGCCGGCGGGTCCGACGGAGACCATCCGTGGCACGGCGTCGAGGGGCGGCCGGCGATGATGCCCGACGTCCGCGCCCTGCGAGACGCGTACCGCTCCGCCGGGATGCCCGACGCGGACCGGCGGACCGCCGCGCTCCTGGTCACCCGCACGACCCACACCCGCCGAAAGATCGGCGCCTTCCTGACACCCGAGGACGCCGAGCGCTGGTGGCCCCTGTTCGCCGAGCGCCTCGACCTCGCGGACGAGTACCTCGACGGCGGCGACGGGAGGCGGCACCCGGACGAGTCCGCCGTCGACACGACGACGATGATCCTGACGATCCTCGAACGGTTCCCTGTCGTCCCTGAGGCCCTGGTCCCGCGCCTGACCTCGCTCGCGCTCGGCGCGAACCGCCACCGCCTGCCGGCCCGGAGGGTGCTCGGCGACCACCCGGGTGCCCGGGCAGCCGCGACGGCCGCGCTGTCGGACGCCGACGCGGGGACCCGCTCGTCCGCCGCGGAGTGGCTCGCAGGGCCGGGTGAGCCGGGAGTGGTGGGGCCGGAACCCGGCTGGGAGTTCGGTGCGGGAGTGCTGCACCCGGCGGTGGGAGCCCTGCCGGCGTCGGCGCTGTGGTGGCTGGACCGGTTCCGGGAGCAGGCGCTCGACAGGGGGGTTCCGGCGGACGACGTGGACCGGTGGCTCGGGTTGGCCCGCCCGAAGCTGCGGACTGCGCGCGACGGCACAGGCCCGGTCGTCGGTCGGCTCGGCAGTCCGCTGATGCTCCCGCCGGACGTGCCCACCCCGGCCACGGTGTGGGACTCCGACGACCCCGACGGCTCCTGTGAGCACCAACTCATCGCGACGCTCGACCTGGCGGCGATCCCGCCGGAAGCCACCGACCTTCCGCTCCCGCCCGACGGCCGTGTGCTCCTGTTCGCGAACATCGAACTGGATGACGTTGTCCTGTCGGGCGGCGCCGTATACGTCCCGGCTGGAACACCGGTCGAGGAACGGAAGGTCTCGCTCGACTACGAGCCCTACGAGTACGACTCCCCCGAGGACCTGGACGATGAGCTGCGGCGCACCGGTGACCTGCGGCTGATCCACGGCGTGGGACTGCCCTCCTGCCCTGTCGAGGACGAGGTCCTCGCCCGGCACCCCCACGCGAAGACGTTGCAGGACGTCTGGTCCGAGCAGTCCGACGAGGGGGGCGAGTGGCAGATCGGTGGCTACGCCGCGGACTTCGACGGCTACGGGGACCCGGCACCCGCCTCGGCGTCCCTGGAGGAGGGCGTGCGGGGGACCAGCCCCGAGGACTGGGTCCTGCTCGCGCAGTGGATCGGAGTCCCGATGGGGGTCCTGTACTGGACCATCACCCGCCAGGACCTCGAGGCGCGCCGTTTCGACCGCGTCGTCGTGCAGATGTACGCCAATCCATGATCGACTCGGCTCCTGAACGCGTGGCCCACTGCGTGAACGATGGCTCCGAGAACGCGGAGTCGCCCGTCGCCCGGCCCGCGAAGGCGTGGAGTCCTCCCAGCGGTCGTGGTGACACCGCCGGCAAGGTGAACGCACCGTGGCCTGGCCGGCCGGATGCCTCCGACTCCGTCGTCGCCACGAGCGCGGAGCCGGGCACTTCCCCGCGTTCGCCGGCACCGCCCGCACGTTGATCTGCTTCCGCAGACCCGCCACATGAGATGAGCTCTCAGGCCGGGGGACGTTTCATCCCCCGAAGCCTGAGGAGAGAGGCCCCATGTTCTACACGAACCACCTTGCCGAGTTCGCCGGTCTGCCCGTGGTCGAGTTTCCCTTCGAGAGGACGGACCAGGGATGGCGTCAGGAGCTTCAGCGGGTCCATGAGCGCGGCGGGGACCCGTCCGGTTCGCCCTCCGCGGCCTCCGTGGCCTGGCGGCTACGCATTGATGGCCGGACGGAGAGCGAGGACGGAGAGGCCGGGTACGTCGCCCGCTTCCTGTCCGAGGTGGGCGCCGAGCAGGTGAGGGCGCTGGTCATCGGAGACTGGGACGACTCCTCCGACCAAGGTCTGTACGACGCCGTGAACCTGCTGGTCGAACACGCCGACGCGCTGTCGAACCTGCGTTCCGTCTACGTGGGCGACATGGGGTTCGAGGAGTGCGAGCTCTCCTGGATCGACCATTCCGACCTGGCGCCGCTCGTGGTGGCCTTTCCCCGGTTGGAGGAGATAGCGGTGCGGGGCGCCGACGGCATGGGCGATGATGTCCTCGCTCTGCATGTGCCCTCACACGACTCGTTGCGTTCCCTCACCATCGAGTGCGGTGGTCTGCCGGGCTCCACCACCCGTGGGGTGGCGTCCTCGGGGTTGCCCGCTCTGGAGCACCTGGAGTTGTGGCTGGGGGTGGAGCACTACGGCGGTAGCACCTCGCCGGAGGATCTGGCGCCGGTGCTCTCGGGTGAGGCGTTTCCCCGGCTGAAGTACCTGGGCGTGCGCAACGCTCAGAAGGTGGACGAGTGGGTTCCGGTGCTGGCCGAGGCGCCCGTGGTCAGGCGTGTGGAGGTACTCGACCTGTCCTTGGGGATCCTCACGGACGAGGGCGGGCGGATGCTCGTGGACCGGATCGAGGCCTTCTCGGGGTTGCGCGGGCTCGACCTGCACCACCACTTCATGAGTGAGGAGATGGTGGAGCGGGTGCGGTCCGCGTTCGCGGGGGTCGGGGTCGAGACAGACCTGTCCTACCGGTTGGGGATCGACTACGACGAGGATGAGGACGACGGCGAGCCCCGGTACTACACCGCGGTGGCCGAGTAGCCGGGCCGCCCGCGGCCGGGGGAGCCGGGCTGACCACCGGTGATCCCCCGTAGGGCGCTGCTTCCGGCACATCAGCCGCTCTCCGCCCATCCCCGTATGTCGCCCGGGGCTGCTAGATATGGGGGCGTTCCACCCCCTGAAGGGATTGCCCATGCCTGTTCTCACCGAGTTCGCGGGCCTGCCCGTGGTCGAGTTCCCCGCAAGGGGCACGGAGGAGGAGCGGATCACCCGGGCCCGCGAGCGGGGCGGGGATCCCCGCGATCCCGGTTCCGTGGCCTGGCGGCTGCGGTACGACGGCGAGGCGTGCGCGGAGCACGTCGCCCGCTTCCTGTCCGTGGTGGACGCCGAACGGGTGGGGGCGCTGGTCGTCGGTGACTGGGACGCCTCTGGCGGAGGCCAGCACGAGATCACCCACCTGTTGGCCGAGCACGCCGACGCGCTGCCGAACCTGCGTTCGGTCTTCCTCGGTGACATCGACGGCTCGGAGTGTGAGCTGTCCTGGATCGAGCAGTCCGATCTGGCCCCGCTCCTGGCGGCCTTCCCCCGGCTGGAGGAGCTGACCGTGAGGGGCGCCGACGGAATCATGGGCGGCGAGCTCGGGCTGCACGTCCCCTCGCACGACTCGCTGCGCTCCCTCACCGTGGAGACCGGCGGGCTCCCCGGCCGGGTCGTGCGCGAGGTGGCGTCCTCGGGGCTGCCCGCTCTGGAGCACCTGGAGCTGTGGCTGGGGATGATGGAGTACGGCTGTGACGCCTGGCCGTCGGACCTGGAGCCGGTGCTCTCGGGTGAGGCGTTCCCCCGGCTGACGTGCCTGGGCGTGTGCAACGCCGAGACCGTGGACGGATGGGTTATGGCGCTGGCCGATGCGCCCGTCGTCCGGCGCCTGGAGGTGCTCGACCTGTCGTTGGGTGTCCTCACGGACCGGGGCGGCCAGGTGCTCGTGGACCGGGCCGCCGCCTTCGCCGGGCTGCGCAGGCTCGACCTGCACCACCACTACCTCAGTGAGGAGATGGAGGAGCAGGTGCGTGCCGCCTTCGCCGGAACCGGGGTCGAGGTCGACCTGTCGGAGCGGTTGGAGCCCGAATACGACGAGGACGGTGACGAGCCCTACTACTACACCGCGGAGTCCGAGTAGCCGGGCCGCGCCCAGCGCTCGACCGCCTCCACCGCCGCGCGGGAGCGCCGTGACACCGCCGGGCACCTCACCGCCGAAGGCCGGTGTCCGGAGGGCTCCGCGCCGGTCGCGTGCCCCCCGAGCGCACCCGTGCACGAGTCCCTTTCCCGTCTGGGCCAAGAGTCGGCAAGGACTGACCGTCATCAGCCGTAGCGGTGTGTACTGACCAGCCGGTTCGGGCAGGGGACTCGCGGCAGCGGAAAGCGCGACACCAAGGAGGTTGTCATGGCTTCGGAGCCGGAGAGCCCGCTCAAGGACAAGAACTACAACCTGGTCTGGGCCGTTCACCAGTCCCTGGAGAACGTCTGGAAGCTGGAGACCTACATCAAGGACGCCGAGCGCCAGGGCGACGAGGAACTCGCTCGGTGGTTCCGCCGGATCCAGGAGAACAACCAGAAGGCCGGTGAGCAGGGCAAGCAGATGCTCGTCCAGCGCATCCAGAAGGAGAACGGCTGAGGCACGTTCCTCCGGGCGGGCGACCGTCGGTTCGGCCCGTCCTCCCGCTCCGGACGGCGCCGTCGACGTCGCCTGGTTCCGGAGATGAAAAGGCGCTCCCGGTTGCGACCGGGGGCGCCTTTCCGCTCGCCGACACAGCCAGCTGCCCGGATACGGTGCCGGTGTGACTGGAGTGCGCCCACACGGGGTGATCTTGTACTTATAGCGAGGTTGGAGCGCCGAGCCTCGCTATAAGTACAAGATCGCGGCGCCGGGACGCCTACGTCGTGACGGACTCCACCAGGGCGGCGCGCTCGCCGGGCCGCTCGGGGCGCAGGGCACGGGAGGCGTCGACCAGGTCGGCGGCCGTGCCCGGCCGCGGCACCAGGCTCGCCACCGTGCCGTCGTCCAGGTGCGTCCGCAGCTCGCTCGGATGGCCGCCGGAGTGGTGCACGACCACCATCCCCTCCAGGTCACGGCACCACGTTCCCGGGAAGTCGCACCCGGCGTGGATACCCGCCTTCGTCGAGCGCTCCTCGTTCCAGGTCAGCACGTGGAGCGGCGTACCCTCGGGCCCGCGGTAGGTCAGGCGCAGCCCCTCGTGCACCTCGTGCACCTGGGCCAGCGACCAGTCCGGATGGTCCAGCACCGCGATCGTCTGGTCGAACGACGTGATCTGCGCGCGCGAGCGCTCGTCGGCGGCGTGTGCGCGCACCATCTCGGACAGGCCGGGCAGCGCCGTGAGCAGTACGGCGACCACGGCCAGGGCGGGCAGCACCCCCGGCTGCCAGCGGTCCGGCGGCCGCTGGGCCAGCACCGACGCACCCATGCCCAGTGTGGCGATCACCCCGGTCAGGAAGGCGGTGTTGACGGTCGTCCCCCCGGGCATGGGCATGACCTCCGGCGCCAGGAACATGGCGACCACGGGCGTTGCCATGGCGGTGGACGTCACCAGCGCGGCCGAGGCGGCGGGATGGTTCACCCCGGACCTCTCCAACCACTGGTGGCCGATCCAGAACATCAGCAGGACGGCACCGACGACCACCGGCGCGAGCAGCAGGATCCCCTGGCCCGCACCGCTCATCGTCAGGGCATGGGCGGTGTCCCACACACCGACGGGGAACAGGGACATCAGCGGAGCACCCACCAGACACAGGGTGAGGATCGCGCCGACCGCGGCGGCCCGGGGCCGGCCCGTGGGTGCTCGTGGCAGCACGCCGTCCATCAGACCGGATCATCCTCCTGGTGGGAATGACACGTTGCGCCTGTGGGGATCTGGGGCCAAAGGTGCGGAAGGGAATCCACCCCGGCCCTCGCCCCCCGGGGTCGGCTGCGGGCCGACGGCTCGTGCTCCGGTGCTCCACCGGACCACTCCCCGCCTTCCCACCCCGGGCGGTCCCGGGACACGGCCTCCCCGTCGGAGTCCCTGCCCGGGGGAGTTACGGTCCCCTGATACCACTGCCCCGAGGAGGGGCCCCTATTCCCGGAGAAGGCCCCCTACTCGCCCAGTTGGCGGCGGAACGGCCTGCGGGCGGCGTTGAACTGCGACCAGGAGGGGTCCATCTGGCTGCGCAGCTTGACCTCCCCCTCGGGCCAGTCCGTCAGGACGGCCTCGAACTCGGGCAGCACACCCGACTCCGGGTCCAGGTAGTAGCGGTAGTCGCGCCTGCCGCCCACGGTCTGGCGCATGAACAGCGCGCCGTTGTCCCCCAGCACACTGGTGACCCGGGCCTCCAGGTCGTCCAGGGCCGAGGCGGAGGACTCGGTGGGCAGCTTGTCCTCGTCCATGTGCGTGTACGGCACGACCACCTGCACGAACAGGGTGAACGCGGGGAAGTCGCGCCGGGTCAGCGGATGGCGCAGCAGGATCTCCACCGCGCCCTGCAGCGGGATGCGTCCGTGCAGGGTCACCCATCCGCCGGAGCCGCCGAGCATGTCGGCCATCTGCCGCACCACGGCGGGCATCGAGGTGGGCGGAAGCGGGTCCAGCGGCGGCTCGTCCAACGGCGCCGTCTTCCCGATCCACCGGACCATGTCGTCCTCGCCCAGCGCCAGCAGGGCGACGTGCTCGGCCAGGCGCTCGCGCGTCCGCTCGGACAGGAACATGTTGTCGGGGTGGTACACGCCCACCTCGACCTTGCCGGTGGCGTGGTCGACCCGCATGGACACCGACACGTGCGACAGGTCGAGCTCGTGGTCGTCCCAGCGGACGGTGGAGGACAGCCGGTCGTGGTCGGCGGGGCGCACCGGCTGGAACAGCCACTGGTCGTCCTCGGGGGCGGAGCGGGCCCAGCGCTCGGACTGGATGCGCGCCTCCTCCGAGGCCCCCGGGCGCAGGGTCAGGGCGTAGGCGGGGCCGTCCAGCCGGGAGGGGTCGTCCAGCGCGGCCAGCTGTTCGAGGAGTTTGCCCGGGTCGACGTCCGCCGACAGGTCGAGGTCCTCCAGGCCGCCGCCACCCGGTTTCGGCGCGGGGCCCACCTCCCAGTCCATGTCGGGGTGAACCGCGTGGACCAGAGCGGTGAGCCGCTCGGAGACCTCGGCGGGCACGGGCTGGTCCGACTCGACCGCGCTGGTGAGCGCCTCGCGCAAGGCGGGCCAGGCGTCCCAGAAATCGGTGAAGGCGGTGGTGGAGTCGGCGGAGCGGCGACGACGGAACAGAGCCATACCCCGATTTTCGCAGAACCGGACGACCACCCTCGCCCATCGAGGTCCGGGTGAGTCCTCCGACGCGTGTTCCGCGCCCCCGGTATCGGCGTGGCGGCGACCCCCGGAGGGCGCATACGCTGGACGCACTATGACTTTGCGTGTACTGGCCGCCATGTCCGGCGGGGTCGATTCCGCGGTCGCCGCGGCCCGGGTGGCCGAGGCGGGCCACGACGTCACCGGCGTTCACCTGGCACTGTCCAAGAACCCACAGTCCTACCGCACGGGTGCGCGCGGCTGCTGCACCGTGGAGGACTCCCACGACGCCCGGCGGGCCGCCGACGTCATCGGCATCCCCTTCTACGTGTGGGACATGTCGGAGGAGTTCGACCGCGAGGTCGTGCAGGACTTCGTCGCCGAGTACGAGGCGGGCAACACGCCCAACCCGTGCCTGCGCTGCAACGAGAAGATCAAGTTCGAGGCGGTCCTGGACCGGGCCGTGGCCCTGGGCTTCGACGCCGTGGCCACCGGGCACCACGTCCGCAAGGTCGACGGCCGCCTGGTGCGCAGCGTGGACCAGGCCAAGGACCAGTCCTACGTGCTGGGCGTGCTCACCGCCGAACAGCTGGAGCACGCGGTCTTCCCGCTGGGCGACTGCACCAAGGACGAGGTGCGCGCGGAGGCGGACCGGCGCGGCCTGTCGGTGGCCGACAAGCCCGACAGCCACGACATCTGCTTCATCGCCGACGGCGACACGGCGGGCTTCCTCAACCGGCGCATCGGCGAGAGGCCCGGCCCGATCCGCGACGAGGACGGCAACGTGGTGGGCGAGCACAACGGCGCGCACACCTTCACCGTGGGCCAGCGCAAGGGCCTGGGACTGGGCGGGGCGCCCCACCCCCGGTACGTGCTGTCCATCGAGCCGGTCGAGAACACCGTCACGGTGGGGCCGCGCGCCTCGCTGCGGGTGGACTCCATCACCGGGGTGCGCCCGGTCTGGAGCGGGTCCGAGCCCCTGACCGAGCCCACCGAGTGCCACGTGCAGCTGCGCGCCCACGGTGAGGTCTACCCGGCCACCGTGTGGCAGAGCGGGGGCGGGGACGGGCCCGAGCTGACGGTCCGGCTGGCGGAGCCCGCCACGGGTGTGGCCGCGGGCCAGGCCGTGGTCGTCTACGAGGGGGACACGGTGCTGGGGTCGGCCACGATCTCCAGCACGTCCAGGGTGAGGGCCCCCGCCTGAGGGCGTCCGGTCCCGCCCGGGACCGGTGCCGGGGGCTGCCCGGCCCGGTCCCGAGCGAGGCCGGGCGGCCGCCGGGTGGGGATCGCCACCCGGGCCCGGAACCCGCGCCCCCTTGCCGAAGTTAGGTAAGGCATAGCATAGTTGCGGGGCGAGGTAAGGGAGCCTGCCCATGCCGGAGTTCGGATTTCTCGACGGCCAGCCGTTCTGGCTCGTCTACTTCACGCTTCTCGGCGTGGTCCTGTGCCGTGCCCAGGCCACGTACTGGATCGGCCGCGGACTGGGTGCCGGGGTGTACCGCAGCCGCATGGGCGCGAGACTCGGCGCGCGGCTGGACGCCGCCCGGCAGCGCATCGACCGCTACGGCGCCCCCGTGGTCACCCTGAGCTTTTGCACCGTCGGCGTGCAGACCGCCGTCAACCTGGCCGCGGGCGCCATGCGCATGCGCTTCCCGCGCTACCTCGCCGCGATGTTCGTCGGCTCGCTGGTCTGGGCGGGCATGTGGGGCGTGGTCATCGGCGGGCTGGCGGGCACCTGGTGGTCCATGTTCCTGCACTCGCCGTGGATGGCGCTCGGCACGGGCACGCTCGCCCTGGCGGCCGTGGTCCTGCTGGTCCTGCGCTCCCGCCGCTCCGGCGCCGCCGGCCCCGTGGGCGACGGTTCCCCCGCGGACGGCGGTTCCGTGCCCGAGGGGGAGGAGGGCGCCGCCGACACGTCCGGCGGCGCCGCCGGACCGCGCCGGCGCCGCGCACCCACGAACCACTGCTGACGGGCCGACCGTAAACGTCACCGGTGTGACGGGTGCGCCTTCCTCCCGCTGATCTTGCTCCCAGTGGCACCGCCGGTGGTCGAGAGCCTCACCAAAGGCGGGATCATCCAGGTGGGCGCGGTTCGTCGGACGCGCCACCCGCCCTCCGTTGCCCTAACCTTGGGCGATGTGAACCAACAGAACCCCTATCCCTGGCCCGGCGCCTCCGCCACCGGAGTCGGGTCCTGGCCCGGCGAGGACCCCGGCGAGGCCATGCGCACCGTCCTCGGCGAGCTCCCCGACCTTCCGCACCTGCCCGAACTGCCCGAGCGCGGTGTCGGCGCCGACATGGTCGGCCGCACCGGCGGCCTCCTGCCGGAGTTCCCCATCGAGGTCCAGCCCAGCGGATGGCGGGTCGCCGACAGCCCCGGACGCGACCTCGGCCGCGCCGCCAGCCTCATGTCCTACGACCTCGACGCCCTCACCGAGCACGCCCACGGCTTCACCGGCACCCTCAAGGTGCAGGTCGCCGGGCCGTGGACCCTGGCGGCGTCGATCGAGCTGCGGGGCGGCCAGCGCCTGGTCGCCGACCCCGGCGCCTGCCGCGACCTGGCCGAGTCCCACCTGGAGGGCGTCCTCGCCCACCTGGCCGAGGTCCGCAAGAGGGTCCCCGGAGCACGGATCATCGTCCAGGTCGACGAGCCCTCCCTGCCCTCGGTCCTGCTCGGCTCCCTGCCCACCGCCAGCGGCCTGAGCCGCCTGCCCGCGGTCGACCCGGTCCGGATCGAGGCCTCACTGCGCGTCCTCTTCTCCGCGATCGCCGAGAGCGGGGCCGTCCCCGCCGCGCACTGCTGCGCCCCCGGCGTCCCCGTCGACCTCCTGCGGCGCAGCGGCGCGCGGGCGCTCAGCCTCAACGCCCTGCTCCTGACCCGCGACCACGACGAGATGGTCGGCACCGCCGTGGAGGCGGGGGTCGGACTCCTGCTCGGCGTGGTCCCCTCCACCGACGACGGGACCCCCGCGCAGACCGCCCGAATGTCCGACCCCGCCGCTACCGTCGACCCTGTTCGCGAGTTGTGGAACCGGCTGGGATTCTCCCCTGACCTGCTCTCCCGCGCGGTGGTCACCACGCCCACGTGCGGTCTCGCGGGCGCCTCGCCCGGGCACGCGAGGGCGGCGCTGACCGCCTCCCGCGACGGTGCCCGGGTCCTGCGGGACGAGCCCCGCAGGTAGGCGCCGGGAGTCCGCGACCGCAGCAGGCGAGCACGAGAGCAGAAAGGTAGCGAGTGAGCGCTCCCGACACCACCACAGACATCCCCGACGAGGTACGCGCACGGCACACGGAGCTGTGCCAGGAACTGGACGACCACAGCTACCGGTACTACCTGGGCCGGCCGGTGATCTCCGACGCGGAGTACGACGCCCTCATGGGCGAGCTGCGCGGTATCGAGGAGTCCTACCCCGCGCTGGTCACCCAGGACTCGCCCACCCAGAAGGTCGGCGCGCCCATCAGCGTCGACTTCGCCGCGGTCGAGCACCTGGTGCGGATGGAGAGCCTGGGCAACGCCTTCGACGTCGACGAGCTCAACGCCTGGGCCGACCGCGCCAGCGCAGAGGTGCCCGTCAACGGCTACCTGTGCGAGCTCAAGATCGACGGCCTGGCCGTGGACCTGGTGTACGAGAGGGGCCGCCTCGTGCGCGCGGCCACCCGCGGCGACGGCCGTGTCGGCGAGGACATCACGCTCAACGTGCGCACCATCGACGTCATCCCCGAGCGGCTGGACGAGAGCGTGCGCCCCGCGCCCGAGCTGCTGGAGGTGCGCGGCGAGGTCTTCCTCCCGGTGGAGGACTTCGGCAGGCTCAACGAGCGCATCACCGCCTCGGGGCACCCGCCCTTCGCCAACCCGCGCAACGCCGCCGCCGGCTCGCTGCGGCAGAAGGACCCCCGCGTCACCGCCACCCGGCCGCTGTCGATGATCGTGCACGGGGTCGGCGCCTACGTCCCCGCCGGCGGTTCGGGGAGTGGCGGGGACGGCGGCGAGGACGTGGCCTTCACCAGCCAGTCGCAGGCCTACCGCCTGCTGGGGGAGTGGGGGCTGCCGACCAGCGACCTCTACCGGGTCGTCCCCACCATGGACGGGGTCCGCGAGTACGTCTCCCACTACGCGGCCCACCGCCACGAGCCCGCCTACGAGATCGACGGCATCGTCATCAAGGTCGACGACTTCTCCCTCCAGCGGCGCCTGGGCTCCACCAGCCGCGTTCCGCGCTGGGCGATCGCCTACAAGTACCCGCCCGAGGAGGTCACCACCCGCCTGCTCGACATCAAGGTGGGCGTGGGCCGCACCGGCCGCGTCACCCCCTACGGCGTCATGGAGCCGGTGGTCGTGGCCGGGTCCGAGGTCGAGTTCGCCACCCTGCACAACGCCAGCGAGGTCGAGCGCAAGGGCGTGCTCATCGGCGACACCGTCGTGCTGCGCAAGGCGGGCGACGTCATCCCCGAGATCGTCGCCCCGGTGACCGACCGCCGCGACGGTACCGAGCGCCCCTTCACCATGCCCGAGTTCTGCCCCGAGTGCGGTACCAGGCTCGGCCGGCAGAAGGAGGGCGACGTCGACCTGCGCTGCCCCAACGCCCGTTCCTGCCCCGGCCAGCTGCGCGAGCGCGTGTTCTTCGTGGCCAGCCGCAAGGCCCTGGACATCGAGGCTCTGGGCTACGTGGCCGCCACCGCACTCACCCAGCCGCTGGAGCCCGCCGAGCCGCCGCTGCGCGACGAGGGCGACCTGTTCGACCTCACCGTCGACAAGCTGCTGCCCATCCGCACCCACGTGCTCGACCCCGACACCACCGAGCCCAAGACCGACCCCAATACCGGCGAGCCCAAGGTGGTGTCCTTCTTCGCCAACAAGAAGGGCGAGCCCAAGAAGACGGTCGAGAAGCTCTTCGAGCAGTTGGAGGAGGCCAAGTCCAAGCCGCTGTGGAGGGTGCTCGTGGCACTGTCCATCCGGCACGTGGGCCCGCGCGCGGCCGAGGACCTGGCCCGCCACTTCCGCTCCATGGACGCCATCCGCGAGGCCGACGAGGAGGAGCTGGCCGCGGTGGACGGTGTCGGCCCGACCATCGCCGCGTCGATCCGTGAGTGGTTCGCCGTGGACTGGCACGCCGAGATCGTGCGCAAGTGGGCCGCGGCCGGGGTGCGCATGGAGGACGAGGACGACGGCTCCCGGCCGCGCCACCTGGAGGGGGTCACCGTCGTGGTGACCGGATCCCTGGAGGGCTTCAGCCGCGACGGCGCCAAGGAGGCGATCGCCGAGCGCGGAGGCCGGGCCACGGCGTCGGTGTCGAAGAAGACCGGTTTCGTGGTGGTCGGTGACAGCCCCGGCTCCAAGTACGACAAGGCGGTCAAGCTGGGGGTTCCGGTCCTGGAGGAGGAGGGCTTCCGAGTGCTGCTGGAGGCCGGTCCGGACGCGGCCGCCGCCATGCGGATCAACCCCGAGCCGGAGGAGGCCGGGGCCGAGGCGGAGGGAGCCGGTACCGACGAGGCCGGAGGCGGCACCGGGGGCGCCGGAGGCGGGGAGAGCGGAGCCTGAGAGGCCGCGGTCCGAGGACGGCCACCGGGTCCGGGGCCGGGGAGACCGGTTCCGGACCCGGTGGGACCGGAAACGACGTGACCGGAACCGGTGCAACCCCGGAGATCGCTGGGGGCGGTGGGAGCGGTACCGGCGGCGCCCGGGTCCCGGGGAGCCGGCTCCCGCCGGACCGGGGGAGGCGTCCGCGGCCCGGCGGGAGCCCTCCCATGGAACGTGCGTGAACCGGACGGGCTTTTCGGCCGCCGCGCTGCGCTGACCGGTGCGGACATCCGTGGTCGACGGAGGTGACCGATATCCCTTCGCGAGGGTGGCACCTCGACCGTGCCGGACCTGCGGACGTGTCGGGTCTGGGTACCTTTTCGGCGCTTTCTCATCCCACACAGTCTTCATCCTGGTTAACTGATAGTCCCTGGTGCGCGACACTTGGTGACGAAGCCACGTAAGGTGGACGTAGTAGACCTAGATACGGGCGCATCTAGAACCAGGATTCGGTCAGGAGGGGTGGCCGAGTTCCGGACACTCCGAACCATCAGGAGCGGCGGTGCTGCAGCGCCCCCGCTCCACGGCCCCCTCACGAGGACCAGGCATGAAGGATCCCATCAGCACGAGGGACATCGGCCCCAGGGCCGGAACGCCGCTGTGGCTGTACATGCTGGGCACCACGGTCGCCGGGGCGGGACTGCTCGCCCTCTCCGCCCTCGGGCTGTCCCCGGACGAACTGCGCACACTCGCCATCCAGCCGCTCCTCTGGGTCCTGCTGTGCGTGATCGTCCTCGGCGAGCTGCGGCCCGTCTCCATCCCCGGGCAGCCGCCCGGCAACGGGGTGCCCACCTCCCTGCCCTTCTCCTTCGCCCTCGTCATCCAGTACGGGCTGCCCGTGGCCGCCCTCATCCAGGTCACGGCCACCCTCGTCGCCGGGGTCGCGCGCGGCCACGCGTCCCACCGCGCCGTGTTCAACGCCGCCCAGTACACCCTCTCCCTCGGCGTCGCCGACGCCGTCCTGCGCCTCCTGGGGCCCGTGCTCGTCCAGGGCGCCCGGTTCCCCGCCGCGGGGGAGCTCGTCACCGTCGCCCTGGCCGGAGCCGCCTACTTCGTGACCAACCGCGTGCTGGTCCTGTGCGCCGTGGCCATGCACGAGCGCGTCTCCCTCAGGCACACCATGTCCAGAGGGCTGGGCCAGCAGGCCTACATCAACGGAATCCTGCTCAGCCTCGCCCCGCTCGTGGTCGTGGCCATGAACCACTCGGTGCTCTACGTCCCGCTGTTCGTCCTTCCCCTGGGCGCGCTGTACACGAGCGCCCTGCTTTCGGTCAAGCGCGACCACCAGGCCAACCACGACGAGCTCACCGCGCTGGCCAACCGCAAACTCCTCACGGTCCGCGCCCAACAGGAACTCGTCGGCGCCCAGCAGCGCGGCGGCTCGGTCGGCCTGCTCCTGCTCGACCTGGACCGGTTCAAGGAGATCAACGACACCCTGGGCCACCCCATCGGCGACCGCCTCCTGCAGACCGTCGCCCGCAGGCTCACCCACAGCGTCCGCCCCGGCGATCTCGTGGCCCGGCTCGGCGGCGACGAGTTCGCCGTCCTGCTGCCCGAGATCCGCGACACCGCCGCCGCCCACGAGGTCGCCTCCCGTCTCAGGGGAGCCCTCACCGAGCCCGTCCGCATGGACGGCATGGAGTTCGACCTGCAGGCCAGCATCGGCATCGCGCTCTTCCCCCACGACGCGTCCGACCTCGCCCTCCTCATGCAGCGCGCCGACGTGGCCATGTACGTCGCCAAGGCCGCCCGCACGGGCGTGGAGTCCTACGACCCCGGCAAGGACCGCAACTCCACCGCCCGGCTGAGCCTGTACAGCGAACTGCGCCGGGGCCTGTCCGAGGGCGCCCTGGAGATGCGCTACCAGCCCAAGGTCAGCCTGGACGACGAGCGCCCCATCGGCCTGGAGGCCCTCGCCCGCTGGCACCACCCCAGTCGCGGCCTGCTCACCCCCGACGAGTTCATGCCGGTCGTGGAGCAGTCCAACCTGCTGCGCGCCTTCACCGCCCAGGTCCTGGACCTGGCCCTGGCCCACGCGGCCCTGTGGCACGAGGAGGGCATGACCCTGCCCGTCGCCGTCAACCTCGGCATGCGCGAACTCCTCGACCCCGAGCTGCCCGGCACCGTCGCCGCCGCTCTGCGCGAACACGGCGTGGAACCCCGACGGCTCGTCCTGGAGGTCGGCGAGCACGCCCTGATCACCGACCCCGAAGCCGCCACCGAGGCCGTCCACCGGCTCCGCGACCTCGGCGTCGGCCTGTCCCTGGACGACTTCGGCACCGGCCACTTCACCCTCGCCCAGCTCGCCGGGCTGCCCCTGGACGAGGTCAAGATCCACGAGTCCTTCACCGCGCGGCTGGTCGACCGGTCCGACAGCGGCCACACCGTCGTGCGCGCCGCCATCGCCCTGGTCAAGGCACTGGGCATGCGCGCCACCGCCGAGGGCGTCCAGAGCGCCGAGCTCGTCCGCGCCGCCCGCGACACCGGCTGCCACGCCGCCCAGGGCTGCTACTTCGCGCCGCCGCTGGCCGCGCGGGAGGTCGCCGGCTGGGTCGCCGCCCGCGACGGCGGCACCGCGGCCGACACCCGCGTCTGACCCGCCTCGTCCCCGACCGGCACCGGGACCGGCCCCGGCGCCATAGGATTGACGCCGATAGTCCTTCCGCCGAAGAAACGGTTCGCATTCATGACCGCCATCACCCGCGATGAGGTCGCACACCTCGCCCGGTTGTCGCGGCTGGCGCTCGACGAGAGCGAGCTCGACACGCTCGCCGCCCAGCTCGGTGACATCCTCACCGCCGTGGCCAAGGTGCAGGAGGTCGCCCAGGGCGACATCCCGCCCAGCTCGCACGCCCTGCCGCTGACCAACGTCTACCGCCCCGACGAGGCCAGGCCCGGCCTCACCCCCGACCAGGCCCTGGCCGGAGCCCCCGCGGTGGAGGACCAGCGCTTCCGGGTCCCGCGGATCCTCGGGGAGGAGGAGTAGAGGTGAGCGACGTCGTCAGCATGACCGCCGCACAGCTCGGCGAGGCCATCAAGGAGGGCAGGGTCTCCTCCGAGGAGGCCACCACCGCCTACCTGGACCGGATCGAGGCCGTGGACGGCGAGATCAACGCCTTCCTGCACGTGCGCCGCGAGACCGCCCTGGACCAGGCCCGCGCGGTGGACGCCCGCCGCGCCGCCGGTGAGGAGCTGGGCCCGCTCGCCGGTGTCCCGGTCGCCCACAAGGACGTGTTCACCACCAAGGACATGCCCACCACGGCGGCCTCCAAGATCCTGGAGGGCTGGCAGCCGCCCTACGACGCCACCGTCACCGCGCGCCTGCGCGAGGCCGGGCTGGTCCTCCTGGGCAAGACCAACATGGACGAGTTCGCGATGGGCTCCTCCACGGAGAACTCCGCCTACCAGGTCACCCGCAACCCGTGGGACACCGACCGCGTCCCGGGCGGCTCCTCCGGCGGCTCCTCCGCGGCCGTGGCCGCGTTCGAGGCGCCCCTGGCCACCGGCACCGACACCGGCGGATCCATCCGCCAGCCCGCCGCCGTGTGCGGCCTGGTCGGCGCCAAGCCCACCTACGGCGGCTCCTCCCGCTTCGGGCTGATCGCCTTCGCCTCCTCCCTGGACACGCCCGGCCCGTTCGCGCGCAACGTGCTCGACGCCGCCCTGCTGCACGAGGCCTTCTCCGGGCACGACCCGCACGACTCCACCTCCGTCGACGCCCCGGTCCCGCCGGTCGTGGACGCCGCCCGCCTGGGCGACGTCAACGGCCTGCGCGTGGGCGTGGTCAAGGAACTGGACAACGACGGCTTCCAGCCGGGTGTGCGCCAGCGCTTCCACGAGACCCTGGAGCTGCTGGAGTCCCTCGGCGCGAAGGTCGTCGAGCTGTCCTGCCCGAGCTTCGACGCCGCCCTGTCGGCGTACTACCTCATCGCGCCCAGCGAGTGCTCGTCCAACCTGGCCCGGTTCGACGCCATGCGCTACGGCCTGCGGGTGGGAGACGACGGCACGCGCAGCGCCGAGGAGGTCATGTCGCTGACCCGTGCCCAGGGCTTCGGCCCCGAGGTCAAGCGCCGCATCATGCTGGGCACCTACGCCCTGTCGAGCGGCTACTACGACGCCTACTACGGCAGCGCCCAGCAGGTGCGCACGCTGATCAAGCGCGACTTCGACGCCGCGTTCGAGAACGTGGACGTGCTGGTCTCGCCGACCACGCCGACCACGGCCTTCCCCATCGGGGAGCGCTCCGAGGACCCCATGGCCATGTACCTGGCCGACCTGTGCACGATCCCGTCCAACCTGGCCGGGAACGCGTCGCTGTCGGTGCCGTGCGGCCTGGCCCCGGAGGACGGCCTGCCCGTCGGCTTCCAGGTCATGGCCCCGCCCCTGGCCGACGACCGCACCTACCGGGTCGCGGCCGCGGTCGAGCGGGCGCTGGACGAGCGCGACGGCGCCCTGCTGGCCCGCAGCCCCTACGCGGTCGGCCGGTAGGAGCGGCAGGTCCGCGGCGGTACCACGGTGCCCGTCGTCCCGAGAGGGGCGGCGGGCACCGTTCTGCGTTCCGGGGCGGCGCCCGGGGCGGAGGGAGCCGGATTCCCCGGCGGCCCGAGGGGCGGACCGCTCAGGCGGGCATTATGAGAGCTTTGTATAGATAAATGCTCTGTTGATGCTTTTGCCGGAAAAGAGAAGTGACGACACGCGTGAGTGCCACAGACGCCGGCGGCCGCGACCAAGCCGCTCCCGCAGACGGTACACGCTCCAGGCGTCGCGTCGTCCCGCTGCTGGGAACCCGGGTACGCCTGCGGGACACGGCCCTCCTCGGAGCGGTCACCATCGGCTCCGGGGCGCTGTTGACCGGTCTGGGGCTGCTGGCGGTCACGCTCACCGCTTCCGGCTGGACGCCCGCCGCACGGGTCGCCCTGGCGATCGGCCCCCTCGTACTGCTCACCCCGCTGGTGGCCTGCGCCGCGGGCCACGCCCTCCTCGTGCGCCGCGGGCCCCGCCTGGCCCTGGAGGACGTGGGCCTCGCGAAGCCGAACCGCGTCCCCGTCGGCCTAGTCCTGTGGATTCCGCTGGCCGTCCTGTCCGCGGCGCTCTCCACGGGGATCGCACTCGGCGCGGCCTCCCTGCTGGGTGCGGAGGACGCCGGCGGCTCCGCGTCCTCCACGCCCTCCGGCCTCGTGTCGGATCTGCCACTCCCCGCGGGCGTCGCCGTCGCCGTCGGTATGGCGCTGCTCTTCCCCCTCTTCGAGGAGATCCTCTTCCGCGGTATGCTGCACGGCGCCCTGTCCCGCCACGTGGCCCCGTGGGCGGCGGCCGTGCTCTCGGCGACGGTGTTCTCCCTCGTCCACGTGACTCCCCTGCTGATGCCCTACACGCTGGTCCTGGGCCTCTGGCTGGGCTGGCTGCACCGCCGGTACGAGTCCATCGTCCCGTCGGTCGTGCTCCACTGCTGCAACAACGCACTGGTCACGGTCATCGCCCTCAGTTCGCTGTAGCGAAGGACACCGGCACCGCCGCCGCCTCCCGGGAACGGCGAAGGGCCCGTCCCGTGGTCTTCCACGGGGCGGGCCCTCAGGCACCACCGCTGTGAGGCGGCCGGAAGGGGTCTAGCCCTCCAGGTCCTCGGCGCTCGCGGCCTTGCGCTTGCGGCTGAGGTAGATGGCTCCGCCACCGGCACCCAGGGCGGCCACACCGGCGGCGACCAGGCCGGCGAGCGCTCCACCGGTGACCGGCAGGGTGGGCTCGTTCTGGTCGTCGGCGGGAGCGGACGGCTTCTCGCTGGGCTCCTCCGGAGCGGTCGGCTCCGGGGACTCCGGCTCGCTGGGCGCGGGGGACTCGGGCTCGCTCGGCTCGTCGCTCGGCTCCGGGGACTCCGGCGGAGTGACCTCGCCCTCGGTCCAGGAGGCGCCGGCGGACGCGGAGACGGTGGCCTCGCCGTCCTCGGCGGTGATCAGCGTCTGGGTCGCGGCCTTGTCCGACTCGCCCCTGAACAGGCGGCCGTTCTCGACGGTGGCGCTGGCCTCCAGGGAGAACCTGGCCTGGCCCGCCTCGGCGTCGGCCGGGACGGAGAAGCCGACCTTGTCGCCGTCGTCGACGCTGTCGACGGGCTCGCCGGTCTCGATGTCGACCAGCGTGACGCCGTCGGGGGCCTCCAGGTTCACCGGGATACCACTGCCGTTGGTCTCGATGAGGAACTCGCCGACGGTCTCCCCGGCCTTGCCGGAGGCCTCGCCCGGAGTGATGCTCAGGGAGGGAGCGGGCTGCTCCACGTCCTTGGCCGCCCCGACGAGGTAGTCGTAGACGTCCCTGACACCGTCGGGGTCGGTGCCGGTCAGCTCGGCGCCGTTGCTGAAGTGCCAGATCGCGGCCTGGGTCGCGGCGAGGGCCTGCTTGTCACCGAAGTGGCGGTTGTCCACCCCGGCGGCCTCGGCCAGCTCCGCGGCGCTGAGCTCCGGGTAGCTGTTCTGGAGGATCCAGCGCACCTTGGCGGGTGCGGCGAAGTCGCCCGCGCCCGGGTAGGTGGACCAGTCGTCCTCGCGGTACCAGGCGCTGCTGCGGATACCGGTTTCGAGGTCGATGCAGTACGTCGTCAGAAGGGTGCCGTCTTCGAGCTTCAGGTTGAAGAGGGTCGTTCCGACGCTCTGGCCGTCCATCTTGACGTTGACACCGCTCTTGGCGTTGCCGACGTACTGGGCGCGGGCGGAGCCGTCATGGGTCTCCGGCTCCGCGGCCGCGGGGGCGGCGGCCAGGCCGAAGGCCAGGAACGCGGCGGCGGAGGCGGCGAGGCCGGTGCGCCCGACGGTGCGGGGGAGGGAGGAAATACTCAAATCGTGTCCCGGTGTGTTCTAGGGGTAACCGGATAGAAGCATCCGTCCACGAGGCCCTGAGGCCGAAGGGCGGAAGCGCTGGCCACGGCACGGTGGCAACTGGAAAACCTGTGCCGCCTTCGCGTTCGTCAGTTCCGGGAAGTCACCACGTCGGGGTCGGGGCGTGACGCCATGTGGGGTGGCGCGATCTTCCGAAGTGGGCTCTGTGATGCGGGAACCGGCCGCAGTGCCGTGGTGTGCCAACGCCAGCCTGATACTAGCGATCCCCCTGACTACTTCCAACCCGGTTCGCGGAAAATATGCCCCGATACGGCCAGGAAAAAAATTCTGCGCAGGCGGGCCAAATTATGGCCATAGGTCACGCAACCAAAAGCGGATTCAGGCGTCCCGCCCGCGCTCAGGTGCGCCGTTTACGGCCCAGAACCAGGATGATCAGGCCGGACACCATCAGGGCGCCGGCGATGACCAACAGCCCCGACAACCAGGTGCCGGTGTGGGCCAACCCACCCTCCGGGTTTCGGTCCTCCTCCGCCGAGGGCTCCTGCCGCTCCTCATCCTCCGGAGCGGCCTCCTCCTGCCCGGCCTCGCCGCGCACGGGAGGCTCCTCCTCCGGCACGGGCTCCGGGGTCCCCTCCGGCCCCGGCTCCCCGGTCTGCTCCGGATGCCAGGTGAAGGTCGCGCTGGCCGAGCTCGTCGCCGTACCCGCCTCCGCGGTCACCAGCGGCCGGGTGCGCACGCCGTCCCGTCCGGTGAACAGCCGTCCCTGCGGCAGCGGCACGTCGCGGCTGCGCAGGTGCAGGGTCGCCACCCCGGCCGGAACCGACGGGTCCACCTCCAGGTAGACCTCGTCGCCGTCATGGACCTGGGCCACCTGGTCACCGTCCCCGTCGACCAGCCACGACGCCGGGGCACCGCGCACCGACACCTTCACCGGATCCGAGCCGGAGGTGTGCACGGTCAGCGGTCCCAGGGGCTCCTCGGGGGCGACCGCCTCCGCGTGCGCCGGGACCACGTTCAGGGACTGGGAGGCGGCTGTGTCGGCCGCCGTCGTGCTGCCCTCGACCAGGTGGTCGTACAGGGCGAGGACCGGGGCGTCGTTGGCCTCCCGGTCCGGCTCCACCCGGTCCAGCACGTGCCACAGGGCGGCCTGGGTGCCCGCGATGGCCTGGCCCTCGTCCAGCTGGGGCAGGCCCGACCTCTCCGCGAGGGCGGGCAGATCGACCATCGGGTAGGAGTGGGAGACGATCCAGTCCGCCCGGTCGGCGGGGTCCGTCTCACGGGGGGCCTCGGTCCACTGAGGGCTGTCGGACCACGTGGACTCCACGTAGGCGGCGTGCGGGACCACCTCGTCGTCGGAGGTGGCCGTGTAGGCCCGCACCGAGTCCTGGGCGGCCACGCGCAGGCTGAACAGCGCGGTGTCGGCCTCCCGGCCGTCGGCGAGGACGAGGACCGCGCCCGCGACCGGGTCGCGGTCCACACGTGAGAAGTCGTCGGCGCTCGCCGCGGGGACGCCGACCAGAACGCCGACCAGGGCGGCGGAGGAAAGCAGCGCGGCGCACCGACGCAGAATGCCGGACATGCTCTTGCGCTCCTGTGCGAGGGCGGCGGCCACCATGGGGGCCGACCGGCGAGATCGTCTTCTGTCGGAGCACCCAGGCTAACGGTCCGGAGGTCGCAGACCCCGGATGTTCCCTCGACAGCAGCCCAATCGTGTACTGGCCGTGATGTCCGGTGACCCTTCCGTGTCCTGGCACCGGGCACTCCACCCCCGCGCGCTCGGTAGGCTGAGCTGGAAGGTATGTCCTCTACGGAAACGGGTTTGCGGCGATGGCCCACGCGGTAACTCCTAGCCCTGCCACCAACAGCGCTCCTGTGCCGGTGGCCTACGAGCAGGCGCTGGCCAAGTACGAGCCCGTGCTCGGCCTGGAGACCCACATCGAGCTGGGCACCGCCTCCAAGATGTTCTGCTCCTGCCCCACGGAGTTCGGGGCCGATCCCAACACGCAGGTGTGCCCGGTCTGCCTGGCGATGCCCGGCTCGCTGCCGGTCGTCAACGAGAAGGCGGTCGAGGGCGCCATCCGCCTGGGCCTGGCACTGAACTGCTCGGTCGCCCCCTGGGGCCGGTTCGCCCGGAAGAACTACTTCTATCCGGACATGCCGAAGAACTACCAGATCTCCCAGTACGACGAGCCGATCTGCGTCGACGGCCACCTCGACGTCACCGTCGACACCCCCGACGGGCCGCGCGAGTTCCGTGTGGAGATCGAGCGCGTCCACATGGAGGAGGACACCGGCAAGACCTCGCACGTGGGCGGGGCCACCGGCCGCATCCACGGTGCCGACCACTCCATCGTCGACTACAACCGCGCGGGCATCCCGCTGCTGGAGATCGTCACCAAGCCCATCGCCGGCACCGGCGAGCTGGCGCCCCTGGTGGCCCGCGCCTACGCCGCCGAGCTGCGCGACCTGGTCCGCTCCCTGGGCATCTCCGACGTGCGCATGGAGGAGGGCTCCATGCGCTGCGACGTCAACGTCTCGATCAACGAGCGCGGCGCCGCCGAGTGGGGCACCCGCAGCGAGACCAAGAACGTCAACTCGCTGCGCTCGGTCGAGCGGGCCGTGCACTCGGAGATCGAGCGCCAGGCCGGTGTGCTCGACGCCGGGCAGAGGGTCGTGCAGGAGACCCGCCACTTCCAGGAGAACACCGGCCGCAGCATCCCCGGCCGCTCCAAGGAGGAGGCGCAGGACTACCGGTACTTCCCGGACCCCGACCTGGTCCCCGTCGCCCCCTCCGACGCGTGGGTGGAGGAGCTGCGCGCCACCCTGCCCGAGCTGCCCGCCGCCAAGCGCGCCCGGGTCCGCGCCGAGTGGAGCCTCACCGACACCGAACTGCGCGACCTGGTCAACGCCGACGCCATCGAACTGGTGGAGGCGACCGTGGCCGAGGGCGCCCCGTCGGCCGAGGCCCGCAAGCTGTGGCTGAACGAGCTGTCCCGCCGCGCCACCGAGCAGGAGGTGGAGCTGGGCGCCCTGCCCATCACCCCCGCCCAGGTCGCCCGGGTCATCGCCCTGGTCGCCGAGGGCACCCTCACCAACAAGCTGGCCCGCCAGGTGGTGGAGGGCGTGCTGGCCGGTGAGGGCGAGCCCGACGCCGTGGTCGAGGCCCGCGGCCTGAAGGTGGTCAGCGACGACGGCGCGCTCGGCACGGCCGTGGACGAGGCCATCGCGAGCAACCCCGACGCCGCCGACAAGGTGCGCGGCGGCAAGGTCGCCGCGGCCGGTGCCCTGGTGGGCGCCGTCATGAAGGCGACCCGGGGCCAGGCCGACGCGGGCCGCGCCCGCGAGCTCATCCTGGAGAAGCTCGGCGCGAACTGACCCGCCTGCCCCGGGGCGCTCGTATCCCGGCTCCGGGGCACCTCCCCCTCTCCGGGGACGTCCCGCGGTGGACACCGCTCGCCGCGGGCCGTTCCCGGCGGCCCCTCCCGCCGGTGGAGGGGCCCGTGTCCGCGGTGTGTTCCTCGCGGCCCGGCCGATCCGCGAGGGGGTTCGCCCGGGTCACGGCGCGTCAGGCGCGCCGGCGAACGGGCGGCGCGAAACCATCACGCTGAGTGAGGATTCCGTCGTCATCTCTCATCCGGTCCTCAATCGCTGTGTGACCTTGGTTGCGTAGGGTTGCGATGCACGGGGGCGTGTACGGTCCCGCGGACCGTTCCCGCCACCAGCTCGTCCCAATCCCGCGAGATCCTGGGCGAGACGCGGCGCCGGGTGCTGTGCCGCGCCCGGACTCGAACGACGCGAGGTGGGTGCTCCATGTCTGAGGAGAGAGCGTGATGGCGGCCAACCGCAGTGTCAGCCGCGGCGCGCCCACTGGGAGGTCGGTGATGGGAACCCGGACACGCCGCCTGTGGGCCGTCGTCCTGGGCGTGTTGTTCCTGCTCTACGTCGCGGGAACGTTCATTCCCGCGGGGGATGCCAGCGTGACCGCGCAACTCGGCGAGTGGCCGACGTCCGCCGCGGCCGGAGCCGCCGGGCTGGCCCTGCTCTACGCCTCGCGCCACTGGGCCGCCACCGGCGCCGACCGGGACGCACGCGCGGACGGCGCGGACGGCGCCGCCGCCCTGCGACACCTCGGCTTCGCCGCGCTCGCCTGGTGCGCGGGTGGCCTCGCTCACGCTCTGATCCGCCTGTTCAGCTCCGGGTCGGTCCTTTCGATCACCCTCGGTGACCTCTTCTCCCTGGCCGCCCTGCCACTCTTCGTGGTCGGCTTCACCAAGTTCGCCCCCTGGCCGGGCGGGGTCCGGACCGCTGTGCGGCACGTCACCGACAGCTACGTGTGCGCGGCCGCGGTGTTCGCCATGGTGTGGCTGCTGCTGTTCTCCCCGCTCTACCGGGAACTGGGTGAGGGAGCCGGGTTCCTCGGCTTCGCCCTGGTCTACCCGGTCGCCGACATCGTCGTGCTGTGCCTGCTCGTGCCGCTGGTGTTCATGTCGCCGCACAGCACGCGGCGTGCGGTGCTGGTGGCGATCGGCGCGCTCGTCGTCATCGCCGCCTCGGACATGATCGGCGCGGTCACCCGACTGATCGGCCCGCCCGTGGCCGGGGGCATCGAGCACCCGGTGAAGTTCCTGGGCTTCGCCCTGCTGGGCGCCCTGCCCTGGCTGGTGGGGCACCGGCCGGGCACGGGTCCGCGCCGCATCACCGGCCGGGGCCTGTACCGGTTCGCGCCCGAGTTCGCCGCGATCGGCGCGGTGTTCGTCGCCGCCGTGGTGCTCACCGTGGCCGGGATCCGCCTGCCCGGGGTGGCGCCGGTGCTGCCGCTGGCCGCGGGCACCGCCGTCGTGGTGCTGCTGGTGCGCATGGCGGGGATGCTGGAGGAGAACGCCACCCTGTCCCGGATGGTGCGCAACCGCGAGGGCCACTTCCACGAGCTGGCGCGCAACAGCGGCGACGTCATCCTCGTCCTGGACCGGGACGGCGGGGTGAACCACGTCAGCCCGGGCACGGCCGAGGCCTTCGGCTACCGGCTCGACGACGTGCTCGCCGCGCCCGTCACCGCGCTCATCCACCCCGAGGACCTGGGACGCACGAAGGCGATCGACGACCTGTTCGCCGAACGCGGCACCCAGGGGGTGCACATGCGGCTGCGGGTCCGGGCGGCGGACGGGACCTGGAGGCACACCGAGTCGACGATCTCGCTGTACGAGCAGCCGGGTGAGCCCGACCGGCTGCTGGTGACCACCCGTGACATCAGCGCGCAGGTGGCGCTGCAGGAAGAGGTGGAGCACCTGACCTTCCACGACGGTGTGACCGGGCTGCCCAACCGGGCCTACCTGGAGGAGCGGGCCAGCGACGTGCTGGCGCACCGGGCGATGAGCGAGGAGGCCACCGGGGACGTCGCGGTGATCTTCCTGGACCTGGACGGGTTCACGGCGGTCAACGACTCCGCCGGACACGTGCGCGGCGACCACCTGCTCGGCCAGGCGGCACGCCGGCTGCGCGGCGCGGTGGAGTCCCAGGCGACCCTGGCGCGCTGGGGCGGCGACGAGTTCGCGGTCCTGATCGAGGACGTGCCCAAGGCACAGCGGGTGGTGGACCTGGCCGAGCGGCTGGGGCACGTGATCGCCTCCGAGCCGTTCCAGGTCGCCGACCGGAACATCCCGCTGACGGCCAGCATCGGCGTGGCCTTCGCCGAACCGTCCACCGACAGCGGTGAGCTGCTGCGCAACGCCGACGTGGCGATGACCCGCGCCAAGGAGCGCGGGACCGGCCACGTGGAGGTCTACGCCGCGCACATGCACGACACCGTGATCTCGCGCCTGGAACTGCAGATACAGCTGCGCCAGGCGCTGGCCGACGGCGACTTCTTCCTGGAGTACCAGCCGATCGTGGACCTGGGCAGCTCCCAGGTGACCTCGGTGGAGGCGCTGGTGCGCTGGAACCGCGACGGCGAGACGGTGGGACCGGAGACGTTCATCGGCGCGGCCGAGGAGTCGGGGCTGATCGTGCCGCTGGGCGAGCAGATCCTGCGCGAGGCGTGCGAGAAGGTCGCGGTGTGGCGGATCTCGGACTGGGACATCGGCCTGTCGGTGAACCTGTCGGTGAAGCAGGTGCTGTCGCCGCACTTCGTGGAGAGGGTGGAGGGCGTCCTCGCCGAGACGGGCCTGTCCGCCGAGGTGCTCACACTGGAGGTCGACGAGGAGGTCCTGCTCGACGGCGGCGGCGAGGCCGTGCAGCGGCTGGGGGAGTTGCGCGACCTGGGCGTGCGGCTGGCCATCGACGACTACGGGATGGGCTACGCGTCGCTGGCGCACCTGCGCAGGCTGAGCGTGGACGCGATCAAGATCGACCCGTCGTTCGTGGCGGACCTGGGCCGCGACGACACGGTCACGCTGCTCACGCACACGATCATCCAGCTGGGGCGCGACCTGGGCGTGCAGGTGGTGGCCGAGGGCATCGAGCGCCCGGAGCAGTTGGAGCAGCTGCGCGCCATGGGCTGCGACCACGGCCAGGGCTTCCTGGTGGCCCGCCCGATGGCCGCGAGCGGTGTGGAGTCGCTCGTGGGCGGCGAGGCCGGCGCCAGCCTGTAGGCACATCCGTCCGGAAGCGACATATTCGGACGTTACGTCCTCTACCTGCGGAGACGTCGACACGCCCGCTAATTTTCCGGCATGCCCTCACAAGAACACGAGCTTCCGGTCGACCTCATCCGCAACGACCCCAGGTTCGCCGCGGAGCTTCTCCAGGAGGTCACCGGGAAGCCGTTGCCCGAGCACACACGGGTGCGCTGTGACGCGTCCGAGGCGACACGGTCCGCGCCCTCGCAACTGATCACCGACTCGTTCGTGGTCTGTGAGCGGCCACCGCTCCCGCACGAGAAGCAGGACGAGCCGGTGCCGGTGCTCGGGATCATCACCGAGCCCCAGAACAAGTGGGATCCGCGCAAGCCCTACAGCTGGCCCTGCTACGTGGCCAACATCCGTCACCGGATCAAGTGCCCGATCGCGCTCCTGGTACTGACCCCGACCACGGCCCTCGCCCGGCGCTACTCCGCGCCCATCGACCTGGGCTGCGGTGAGATCCGTCCCCTGGTCCTCGCCCTGGACACGCTCGAACCGGTCACCGACCAGAGCGTGGCGGCCGCGCATCCGGTGCTGACCGTGCTCGCTCTGGCCTCGAACCCGACGGACGACAAGGCTGCCCTGGAGGCCCTGTTCGTGGCCCTGAAGAGCCTCGATACGTCCGCGTCGTCGCTGTACTCTGACTATGTGCTCGCGGCTCTGTCCGCGACCGCACTAAGCTCCCTGGAGGAGATCATGACCTTGAGTGACTACGAGTTCAGGACCGAGCTGATCGGCCGCCCCTTCCGAGAGGGCGAGGCCAAGGGCCGGGCCGAGGCGATTCTGGGAGTGCTGGACTCCAGGGGGATCGCGGTCTCCGACCGGACGCGTGACCGGATCACCGGGTCCACCGACCTCGACGAGCTGGACCTGTGGGTCCGCCGTGCGGTGAGGGTCGACCGGGCCGAGGACCTCTTCGGCTGACGAGGCGCGGGTACCGGGCGGGGCGCCCCTGCCGGCGTCCCACACCGTGGACCCCGTTCTGGCGCCCTGTGTCGTGTGTTACACACCGTGGCGGCTCTTTTTCGCGTTATCCCAGCTCACGCGGTTGGCCGTGCCTGTCCGTGCAGCCGCATCCTGACATGCGCGTCTCGTACCCTGAGACAATATGGCGTTCTTGTTGACGGACCGCCCTCCGGTCGGCCAATGTTATGAGCGTGCAGAGCAACTCCCTGATTCTCGTACTTGGTCGGCGCGCAGCCCACTGAGCTACTTCTGCTGCGCGCCACCCCTCAACCGCCACCGGGCGGTGGGGGTTTTTTTATTGCCGGACCAGAATCAGACCCACCCAGCCAGAGCCCTCGTACAGCTCTGGACCCTCGCTGAAGGATCTTGAGATGACCGAGCAGATGACCGGCGCCCAATCGCTGATCAGGTCGCTGGAGCAGGTCGGCGTAGACACTGTCTTCGGGATTCCCGGCGGCGCCATCCTCCCGGCCTACGACCCGCTCTACGACTCGGCCAGGGTGCGCCACATCCTCATGCGCCACGAGCAGGGGGCCGGTCACGCCGCCGAGGGCTACGCCTACGCCACGGGCCGTCCCGGCGTGTGCATGGCCACCAGCGGCCCCGGGGCCACCAACCTGGTCACCCCCCTCGCCGACGCCCACATGGACTCGGTCCCGATGGTCGCCATCACCGGCCAGGTCGCCTCCCCGGCGATCGGCACCGACGCCTTCCAGGAAGCCGACATCTGCGGCATCACCATGCCGATCACCAAGCACAACTTCCTGGTCAAGGACGTCCGCGACATCCCGCGCACCATCGCCGAGGCCTTCCACATCGCCTCCAGCGGCCGCCCCGGACCCGTCCTGGTCGACATCGCCAAGGACGCCCTGCAGGCCTCCGCCGACTTCGTCTGGCCCGAGCGCCTCGACCTGCCCGGCTACCGGCCGGTCACCAAGCCCCACGGCAAGCAGGTCCGCGAGGCAGCCCGCATGATCGCCGAGGCCCGGCGCCCCGTGCTCTACGTCGGCGGCGGCGTCCTGCGCGCCGGGGCCGCCGCCGAACTGCGCGTCCTGGCCGAGCTCACCGGCGTCCCCGTGGTCACCACCCTGATGGCACGCGGTGTCTTCCCCGACAGCCACCCGCTGTTCGTGGGCATGCCCGGTATGCACGGCGACGTCGCCGCCGTCGGCGCCCTGCAGAAGGCCGACCTCGTCGTCGCCCTGGGCGCCCGCTTCGACGACCGCGTCACCGGCCGGCTGGACAGCTTCGCCCCCGACGCCAAGGTCGTCCACGCCGACATCGACCCCGCCGAGATCTCCAAGAACCGCCACGCGGACGTGCCCATCGTCGGCGACTGCCGCGAGGTCCTCGCCGACCTGGTCGTGGCCGTGCGCGCCGACCAGGAGAAGGGGCGCCAGGGCGACTACGAGGGCTGGTGGCAGCAGCTCAACCGCCTGCGCACCACCTACCCCAAGGGGTACGAGGCCCCCGACGACGGCAGCCTGTCCCCGCAGGCCGTCATCGAGCGCCTGGGCAAGGTCGTCGGACCGGAGGCCACCTACGTCGCGGGCGTCGGCCAGCACCAGATGTGGGCCGCCCAGTTCATCGACTACGAGCGGCCCGGGGCCTTCGTCAACTCCGGCGGCCTGGGCACCATGGGCTTCTCCGTCCCCGCGGCGCTCGGCGCCAAGGCGGGCGACCCCGACCGCACCGTGTGGTCGATCGACGGCGACGGCTGCTTCCAGATGACCAACCAGGAGCTGGCCACCTGCGCCGTCGAGGGCATCCCCATCAAGGTCGCCGTGGTCAACAACGGCAACCTGGGCATGGTCCGCCAGTGGCAGACCCTGTACTACGAGGGCCGCTACTCCAACACCGACCTGCAGACCTCGCCGCGCGACGAGAAGGTCCGCATTCCCGACTTCGTCCGCCTCGCGGAGGCGTACGGTTGTGTCGGCCTGCGCTGCGAGCGCGTCGAGGACATCGACGCCACCATCGAGAAGGCCATGGCGATCAACGACGCTCCCGTCGTCGTGGACTTCACCGTCAACCACGACGCCATGGTCTGGCCGATGGTCGGCCCCGGTGTCAGCAACGACAACATCCAGTACGCGCGCGACATGGCGCCGAACTGGGAACACGAGGACTAAGAGGAGAAGGCCGAACCACCATGAGCAGTCACACGCTTTCCGTTCTGGTGGAGGACACCCCGGGTATCCTCGCCCGTGCCTCCTCCCTCTTCTCCCGCCGCGGCTTCAACATCGACTCGCTCAGTGTCAGTACCACCGAGCACCCAGGACTGTCCCGGATGACGATCGTGGTCAACTGCGACCTCCACCCCTTGGAGCAGGTGACCAAACAGCTCAACAAGCTGGTCAACGTCGTCAAGATCGTGGAGATGGACACCACCGCGTCGGTCCGGCGCGAGCTGCTGCTCGTCAAGGTCAAGGCCGACGCGTCGAGCCGCACCCACGTGCTTCAGACGGCCGAACTGTTCCGCGCGAACGTCGTGGACGTCAGTCCGGACGTCGTCGTCATCGAGGCCACCGGCGACCCCGAGAAGCTCGATGCCCTGGTCAGGAACCTGGAGCCGTTCGGCATCCGGGAACTCGTCAAGTCAGGGCTGGTCGCCCTGGGACGCGGACCCCGGTCGATCGCCGACCGCTCCTTCCGCGCGGTCGAGCGCAGCGCCTAGGAGCCGGGGGCCCGGACACGGCCGGGCCCCGAACCGCGTTCCACGAAATGTTCAGAAACAGGAGTAAACCCAAGTGGCAGCACAGATGTACTACGACGACGCCGCGGACCTCTCGCTCATCCAGGGCAAGAAGGTCGCCGTGATCGGCTACGGCAGCCAGGGACACGCGCACGCGCTGTCGCTGCGCGACTCGGGCGTGGACGTGCGGATCGGCCTCGCCGAGGGGTCCAAGAGCCGCGCGAAGGCCGAGGAGGAGGGCCTGCGCGTCCTCACCCCCGCCGAGGCCACCCGCGAGGCCGACGTCATCATGATCCTGGTCCCCGACCACATCCACCGCGACCTGTACGCGGCCGAGATCGCGCCGAACCTGGAGGCGGGCAACGCCCTCTTCTTCGGCCACGGCTTCAGCATCCGCTACGGCTTCATCACCCCGCCCGAGGGCGTGGACGTCGCCATGGTCGCCCCCAAGGGCCCGGGCCACCTGGTCCGCCGCCAGTTCGAGGCCGGGCGCGGCGTGCCCTGCCTGGTCGCGGTCGAGAAGGACGCCAGCGGGCAGGCCTGGGACCTGGCGCTGTCCTGGGCCAAGGGCATCGGCGGCACCAAGGCCGGGGTCATCAGGACCACCTTCACCGAGGAGACCGAGACCGACCTGTTCGGTGAGCAGGCCGTGCTCTGCGGCGGTACCGAGGAGCTGGTCAAGGCCGGCTTCGCCACCCTGGTCGAGGCGGGCTACCAGCCCGAGATCGCCTACTTCGAGTGCCTGCACGAGCTCAAGCTGATCGTCGACCTCATGTACGAGGGCGGCATCTCCAAGATGAACTGGTCGGTCTCGGAGAACGCCGAGTACGGCGGCTACACCCGCGGCCCGCGCCTGATCACGGAGCAGACCCGCGAGGAGATGCGCAAGATCCTCGGAGAGATCCAGGACGGCTCCTACGCCAAGGAGCTCATGGACGAGTTCGACGCCGGTCAGCCGACCTTCGGCAAGCGCCGCGAGGCCGAGCAGAACGAGCAGATCGAGAAGGTGGGCGCCGAACTGCGTCCCCTGATGAGCTGGCTCAAGGCCTAGTCCTCTTGGGGCCTCCGCTTCGCTTCGGCCCGCCCGCCGCCCGCCATCGCCCGTCGGGGCGCTTCGCGGGATGCGGGCCGCCACCCTCAACGGACGCCGAGCGCAGTACCGTCCTTGTTCGGGCGCCCGAAGAACGGGGACCGGGTTCGGGAAGGCGCAGTGGAGCCTTCGGTGGGTTCGTGAGGAACGAGCGGATCCACCTGCGAATCCTCCGGGACCCCGTGGGCGCCCGGACCGACCCCCTGGGGCCGAGGCCCGCCCAAGAACAGGCTCCCGGTCCGGGGAGGGCCTGGTGAACCACGGGGGCAGGTGGACATACCACCTGCCCCCATCGGGTTCCCTACCCCGGCAGTAGACTTCAGACCGGCCGTCACCCCCGATCCGGGCAGTGCCCATCACCTGCGCGATCGGGTCGCACCACCCGAAAAGGAACCGTTGTGCCCAAACCCGCCGTACTCGTAGCGGAAAAGCTCTCGCCCGCCGGAATCGCGCTGCTCGAGGATGACTTCGAGGTGCGCCACGTCGATGGCGCCGACCGCTCCGAGCTCCTCCCCGCCCTCGCCGACGTCGACGCCCTCATCGTGCGCAGCGCGACCCAGGTGGACGCCGAGGCGCTGGCCGCGGCCTCCCGCCTGCAGGTGGTCGCCCGGGCCGGTGTCGGTCTGGACAACGTGGACGTGGACGCCGCCACCAAGGCCGGCGTCCTGGTGGTCAACGCCCCGACCTCCAACATCATCAGCGCCGCCGAGCAGGCCATCAACCTGCTGCTGGCCAGCGCCCGCAACACCGCCCCGGCGCACAACGCGCTCATCAACGGCGAGTGGAAGCGGTCCAAGTACACCGGCGTCGAGCTGTACGAGAAGACCGTCGGCGTGGTCGGCCTCGGCCGCATCGGCGCCCTGGTCGCGCAGCGCCTCTCGGCCTTCGGCACCAGGGTCATCGCCTACGACCCCTTCGTGCAGCCCGCCCGCGCGGCCCAGATCGGCGTGGAGATGACCACGCTGGACGAGCTGCTGGAGCGCTCGGACTTCATCACCATCCACCTGCCCAAGAACAAGGACACGCTGGGCCTGATCGGTGACGAGGCCCTGAACAAGGTCAAGCCCAACGTGCGGATCATCAACGCCGCGCGCGGCGGCATCCTCGACGAGGACGCGCTCTACCGGGCCCTCAAGGACGGCCGTGTGGCCGGCGCGGGTATCGACGTGTTCGCCAAGGAGCCGTGCACCGACAGCCCGCTCTTCGAGTTCGAGAACGTCGTGGTCGCCCCCCACCTGGGCGCCAGCACCGCCGAGGCCCAGGAGAAGGCGGGTACCCAGGTCGCCCGCTCGGTCAAGCTGGCCCTGTCGGGCGAGTTCGTCCCGGACGCGGTGAACGTCCAGGGCACGGGTGTGGCCGAGGAGATCAAGCCCGGCCTGCCGCTGACCGAGAAGCTCGGCCGCGTGTTCACCTCGCTCGCGGGCACGATCGCCAGCCGCATCAACGTCGAGGTGCGCGGCGAGATCGCCTCCCACGACGTCAAGGTCCTGGAGCTGGCCGCCCTCAAGGGCGTCTTCGCCGACGTGGTCGAGGACACCGTGACCTTCGTCAACGCCCCGCTGCTCGCCAAGGAGCGCGGTGTGGAGGTCAACCTCGTCACCAGCGACGACAGCAGTGACTGGCGCAACCTCATCACGGTCGGCGGCGTGCTCGCCGACGGCACCCGCGTGTCGGTCTCGGGCACCCTGACCGGTCCCCGCCAGGTCGAGAAGCTGGTGGAGATCAACAACTACACCATGGAGATCGGCCTGGCCGAGCACATGGTGTTCCTGTCCTACGAGGACCGCCCCGGCGTCGTCGGCAAGGTCGGCGCCCTGCTCGGCGACGCGGGCGTCAACATCGCGGGCATGCAGGTCATCCGGGACGAGGAGGGCGGCAAGGCGCTGATCGCGCTCACCGTGGACTCCGCCGTGCCCGAGGAGATCCTCAACTCGATCTCCGGCGAGATCGAGGCCGACATCAACCGCCAGATCGACCTGGAGGACTAGGGACCGGGGCTTGACCGGAAGCGCCGCGGGTGTGGACCACGAGGTCCACGCCGGGTCGACCGCGTACTCGTAGCGGGCCGGAGCGCCGGACCACGCCGTAGGTACGAGATCACGCAGCAGGACGCCGACGCCGGAGCGCGGGGCTCCGGACGCCTTCCGAGACCGCTCGGGGCCGCACGCGCGCCGTCTCCACCACACCGGTGGAGGCGGCGCGGTGCGGCCCCCTCGTGTTTCCCGGGAAGGGCGGCCCGGGCCGATCCGGCCGGGCCGGGCCCGCCGCCCGGGCGGTCCGGGCGACCCGTGTGGGCTCCGACCAGGGGAGACACGCACTGGTCTCACATGGTGAGAAATCCTGGTCATATAGTTGGACATCCGATATTCTGAAGTCCTAGGAGTCAGCGGCACGCGGAACACCGTCCGATGCCGCCGCCCGGCGCCGCACCCGCCCCGACCGGGGCCCGTGCCGGCGTCCTACGGCAGACGATCCCGCCTGGGCGGGGCTCCTTCCTCCGTGGACACCGTCGCCCACGTTCCGCGCTCCACCTCCGTCCGGCTCCATCCGCCCCGGGCCCGGTGGGGCACATCGCGTAGAGCATCAGCACCCGTGGCCGAGCCGTTCCCGGAACCGGTCACGCAACGCATCCGGAGGAACCGCATGTACGACATGACCGAGTACCCGTCCACGTCCGACTCCCAGGACGAGATCAACCGAGCCCTGCAGGACGCGCTCAACCGCCGAGCCTGAGACGGCCCGCCCGGGAGGGGAGGGGCCCCGGCGGACCGCCGGAGACCCGTGGGCCGCCTCGGGTCCACGGGGTGACGGCAGTCCGCCGGGGCGATAGGGTTGTCTCACCCAGTGCTCATCCTGGTCTCACTATTCGAGAAGAAGCCGGTGGGGCCGTGTCCGAATCAGAGGCAGTCCGTATGGCAGCGCGCACCGTGAAACTGGCGGTCATTCCCGGCGACGGGATCGGCCCCGAGGTCATCGCCGAGGGCCTCAAGGTGCTGGAGGTCGCGGCCTCCCAGCACGACCTCGCCATCGAGACCACCGAGTACGAGCTTGGCGCCAAGCTCTGGCACCGCACCGGTGAGACCCTGCCCGACTCGGTCGAGACCGAGCTGGCCGGACACGAGGCCGTCTACCTGGGCGCCGTCGGCGACCCGTCGGTGCCCAGCGGCGTGCTGGAGCGCGGCCTGCTGCTGCGCCTGCGCTTCGACTTCGACCACCACGTCAACCTGCGGCCGGTCCGCCTCTACCCGGGTGTGGACAGTCCCCTGGCGGGCGTGGGCCCCGAGGACATCGACATGCTGGTGGTCCGCGAGGGCACCGAGGGCCCCTACGCCGGCGCCGGGGGCGTCCTGCGCAAGGGCACTCCGCACGAGATCGCCACCCAGGACAGCGTCAACACCCGCTTCGGTGTCGAGCGCGTCGTCCGCTACGCCTTCGACAAGGCCGCAGCGCGCCCGCGCAGGAAGCTCACCCTGGTGCACAAGGACAACGTCCTGAGCTTCGCCGGAGAGCTGTGGCAGCGCGTGGTCCGCGAGGTCGGCGCCGAGTACCCGCAGGTCGCCGTGGACTACTGCCACGTCGACGCCGCGTCGATGTTCTTCGTCAACCAGCCCGCCCGCTTCGACGTGGTGGTCACCGACAACCTCTTCGGCGACATCATCACCGACATCGGCGCCGCCATCGCCGGCGGCATCGGACTGGCCGCCAGCGGGAACATCAACCCCGGCCGTGACTTCCCCAGCATGTTCGAGCCCGTCCACGGCTCCGCGCCCGACATCGCGGGCCAGGGCAAGGCCGACCCCACCGCCACGGTGCTCTCGGCCGTCACCATGCTGGACCACCTCGGCGTGCCCGAGGCGGCCCGCCGGATCGAGGACGCGGTCGCCGCGGACCTCAAGACCCGCGCGCAGAGCGGCGCGGTCCGCTCCACCTCCCAGATCGGCGACGACCTCGCCGCGCGAGTAGCCGAGCAGGGCTGAGGCCACACGCCGGAAGCCCTGCCCTCTTCTTTTCCGAGGCGCGGCCGACGGCCCCACCGAACCACCGCCGACGGGCGCGCCTGGAGAACCGGGCGCGCCCGTCGCCGCTTCGTGTGCGGTGCTCCTGCCCTGGCAACGGGTGCGCTCTTCCGCCAGACTAGATTCCAGGTCGGCGATGCTGCCGACCTGATGCACCCGAGAGGACCACCGACACATGAACAACGACACCACCACAAGCGGGTTGGCGTTCGAGATCCAGCTCTCCGACACGCGGAAGACCCCGCAGGAGCGAGAGGCACTGCTGGAGAACCCGGGGTTCGGCCAGGTGTTCACCGACCACATGGTGAGCATCCGCTACACCGAGGGGAAGGGGTGGCACGACGCGAAGCTGGAGCCGTACGGCCCGCTGAGCCTGGACCCGGCCACCGCCGCCCTGCACTACGCCCAGGAGATCTTCGAGGGCCTCAAGGCCTACCGGCACCCCGACGGCTCGCTCGCCTCCTTCAGGCCGGAGGCCAACGCGGCCCGCTTCAACCGCAGCGCGGCGCGCATGGCGATGCCCGAGCTTCCCGAGGAGCTCTTCCTCAGGTCCATCGAGCTCCTCGTGGAGCACGACGGCGACTGGGTCCCCGGCAAGGAGGGCTTCAGCCTGTACCTGCGCCCGTTCATGATCGCCACGGACGTCGGCCTCGGCGTCAACCACCCGTCCCGCTCCTACGTCTACCTGTTGATCGCCTCGCCGGTCGGCTCCTACTTCTCGGGCGGCGTCAAGCCGGTGACGGTGTGGCTGTCCAAGGACTACACGCGCGCCGCGCCGGGCGGCACGGGCGCGGCCAAGTTCGCGGGCAACTACGCGGCCAGCTTCCTGGCCCAGGCCCAGGCCGTCGAGAAGGGCTGCGACCAGGTGGTCTGGCTCGACGCCCGCGAGCACCGCTGGGTCGAGGAGATGGGCGGCATGAACCTGTGGTTCGTGTTCGGCTCGGGTGAGGACGCGCGGCTGCGCACACCCGCGCTGACCGGGACGCTGCTGCCGGGCATCACCCGCGAGTCGCTGCTGACCCTGGCCCCCGACCTGGGCATCCCGGCCGAGGAGGCGTCGATCTCCACCGACGAGTGGCGCGAGGCCGCCGAGTCCGGTGAGATCACCGAGGTGTTCGCCTGCGGCACCGCGGCCGTGATCACCCCCGTCGGCCACGTCAAGAGCGACGACGGCGAGTTCACCATCGGCGACGGCACCCCGGGCCCGGTCGCCATGCGCCTGCGCGAGGAGCTGGTGGGCCTGCAGACGGGCCTGCGCGCCGACAAGTACGGCTGGATCACCAGGTTCTAGGGTGATCCGGCGGGCCGCCCGGACGGGATCCGGGCGGCCCGCCCTGTTGTGCGCGGACCGCAGAGCAGGAGTGGTCGCCGCCTTCCGGCGCGTGCGACCTTCGTGCCATGAGAAAAGACGGCAGACGCCTCCTCCGGAGGCCCCGTATGCTCGCCGTCAACGCTCTGGTCGGACTCCTGGTGTGGGCCGTGTGGGCGTTCGTGTGGGGGGCCCGGTACCTCGACGCCCTGGCCGACCACTGGGCTGTAGCGCTGACGATGGTCTTCGGGTCACTCGTCGGCGGAGGGACGAGCGAGGGAGGCGGGGCGATCGCCTTCCCCGTGCTGACCAAGGTGCTGGACGTACCCGCCGACCGGGCCCGGGTCTTCACCTTCGCGATCCAGTCGCTCGGCATGGGCGCCGCGTCCCTCTCGATCCTGGGCTCCAGGGTGCCCGTCGAAGGGCGGGTGATCCTGTACGGCTCCTCCGCCGGGGTGGTCGGCGTCCTCACCAGCGTCGTCCTCATCGCGCCCCTGGTGCCGCTGCCGACGGTCCGTGCCCTGTTCACCATGCTGCTGGTCGCCCTGGCGATCGCCCTGGCGCTGCAACTGCGCCAGCGGGGGTACCGGCGTCACCCCCGCGTCCCCCGCTGGGGAGCGCGCGAGGTGTTGCTGGTCAGTGGTTTCGGCCTCGCGGGGGGCCTGCTCAGCGGTGTGGCCGGGGTGGGCGAGAACTGCGTGATGTTCCTCCTGCTGGTCCTGCTCTTCCGCGTCTCCGAGAAGGTGGCGACACCGACCACGGTGGTCATGATGACCGTGGTGTCGATCGCGGCCTTCCTCGCCCATGCCTTCGTCGTCGGGGACTTCACGGGGCCGGTCCGCGACTACTGGATCGCCTCCGTGCCGGTCGTCGTGGTGGGGGCACCGCTCGGGGCCTGGATCTGCACTCGGCTCACACCACTCACCATCCGTGTGCTCCTCTTCGCTCTGATCGGAACCGAGTTCGTGAGCACGCTGCTGTTCGTTCCGTTCACCCCAGGGATAGCCCTGGTCAGCGGAGGGGTCCTCATCGCCCTCACACTGCTCTCGGTCGCGTTCGTCCGGACGACGCGTTACGCCTGCCCCGGCGCAGGGGTTCGCGGTGCCCCCGACGCGGTACCGATCCCGGTGGCCACCTCCGTCCCGGGTGTGTCACCCCGGGCCCCCGGCGGAGCAGCGGATATGTCCGGTGTGAGGAATTCGTATCTCGAATGATGGGACAATCGGCCGTTGAGCACCGGAGACTCCGCCACCGTGTGGCACACTGACCTCATGCCGTCTCAGGTTCTCATTATCGTGAGGCGCGCTGGCTGACCATCGGACCTCGCCAGCGCGCTGACCTCTCGTGTCCACGAGGGGTCTTTTTTGTTGGCGGGGACCGGTCGGCCACACCACAGCATCCACCTTCGGGAGTTCCACCCATGAGGGACGACAGTTTCCACGTCTTCGACACCACGCTGCGCGACGGGGCCCAGCGCGAGGGGATCAACCTGCGGGTCTCCGACAAGCTGGCCATCGCGAAGCTGCTGGACGAGTTCGGGGTGGCGTTCATCGAGGGAGGGTGGCCGGGGTCGAACCCCAAGGACACCGAGTTCTTCCAGCGCGCTTCACGAGAGCTGACGCTGGAACACGCGCGACTCACCGCGTTCGGCGCGACCCGCCGTGCCGGTGTGAGGGCCGCCGACGACCCACAGGTGGCCGCCCTGCGCGACAGCGGCGCGTCGGTCGTCACCCTTGTCGCCAAGAGTGACGACCGGCACGTCGAACGCGCACTGCGCACGACCCTCGACGAGAACCTCGCCATGATCTCCGACACGGTGTCCCACCTGTGTGAACACGGCCAGCGCGTGTTCGTGGACTGCGAGCACTTCTTCGACGGATACCACCACAACCCCGACCACGCGCTCGACGTGGTCCGCACCGCCGCCGGGGCCGGGGCCGACGTCGTCGTCCTGTGCGACACCAACGGCGGCATGCTCCCCGCCGACGTCGCCCGAGTCGTCACCGAGGTCCGCGAGGCCACCGGCGCGCGCCTGGGCATCCACGCCCAGGACGACACCGGCTGCGCCGTCGCCAACACCCTCGCCGCCGTCGACGCGGGCGCCACCCACGTGCAGTGCACCGCCAACGGGTACGGCGAGCGGGTGGGCAACGCCAACCTGTTCTCCGTGGTCGGCGCGCTCACCCTCAAGCGCGGCCAGGAGGTCCTGCCCGAGGGCTGCCTGGCCGAGATGACCCGCGTGGCCACCGCCATCGCCGAGATCGTCAACCTCGCCCCCGACACCCACCAGCCCTACGTGGGGGTGTCGGCCTTCGCCCACAAGGCCGGACTGCACGCCTCGGCCATCAAGGTCGACCCCGACCTGTACCAGCACACCGACCCCGGGCTGGTCGGCAACACCATGCGCATGCTCGTCTCGGACATGGCCGGGCGCGCCTCCATCGAGCTCAAGGCCCAGGAGCTGGGCCTGGACCTGTCCGGGGACCGGGCCCTGTCGGGGCGGGTCGTGGAGCGGGTCAAGGGCCTGGAGCTGTCGGGCTACAGCTTCGAGGCCGCCGACGCCTCCCTGGAACTGCTGCTGCGCGAGGAGCTGGGCCGGCCGGTCCGCTACTTCGACACCGAGTCCTGGCGGGTCATCACCGAGCGCCGTCCCCGCAGCGGCTCCAGCCCCCTGTCCAACGACTACGAGAGCGGCACCGAGGCCACCGTCAAGCTGCGGGTCAAGGGCGAGCGCGTGATCGCCACCGCGGAGGGCAACGGCCCGGTGAACGCGCTGGACCGGGCACTGCGCAACTCCATGGAGGGGGTCTACACCGCGCTGGCCGGACTGGAGCTGACGGACTACAAGGTCCGCATCCTGGAGGGCACCTCCGGTACCAACGCCATCACACGCATCCTCATCACCTTCGGCGACGGGACGGGGGAGTGGACCACGGTCGGTGTGGGCCCCAACGTCATCGACGCGTCGTGGGTCGCGCTCGAACAGGCCGTCACCTACGGGCTGCTCCGGCAGGGCTACCCGCAGAGCTGACGGGGGAGCGCGGATCCCCCTCCACCGGGACGGGAGAGGGGCGCGGGAGCGGTGACGGCACCGCCTCCGCGCCCCCCGCCCGCGTTCGTTCGTGCGCGTCACCTGACGCGCTTGGACAGGACCTCCAGCAGATGGTCCTCGTCCATCCGGGAGCGGTCACCGATCCCCGCCCCGGCGGCCCCGGCGTCCGGGAGCCGCTCAGGCCCCGCGCCGACGGAACCAGACGTCGTCCACGACCATGTCGTCCAACCCGTGCGCCTCACAGAAGTCCACCAGGTCGGACATCCGGTTGACGAACCCGCGCGCCTTGAAGTTCAGGGACGTGTTGCACAGCATCCCGACACCGTGGCGGTCGGCGAAGGCCGACAGCAGCGCGTGCAGCGGCGGGTTCTGCGCCGGCTCCACGGTCTGGGCGCGCGCGGACCCGTCCACGTGCGTGACCGCCGCGAAGTCGGACGAGCGCAGGGTGCGGAAGTAGAGCATGTGGGGGTCGGGGAAGTCCTCCCCGAACACCTTGCCGACGTCCTCGATCCTGCAACAGGGGGCGATGGGCCGGTAGTCCTCGCGCTTCTTGATCGTGTTGAGCCGGTCGCGGGTGGCGGCCGCGAACGGCTCGGCCAGGATCGACCTGTGGCCCAGAGCCCGGGGCCCGATCTCCCAGCGGCCCTGCACCCACGCCACGACGTGGCCCCCGCCGATCAGCCGGGAGAGCTCCCCGTGGTCCAGGGGCAGGCGCTCCCACCGGCCCGGGTCCGGCTCGGCGTCCCGGACGAACTCCAGGCCGCTGTCCGCCTCCCAGTCGACGAACGGGTCGCCCGTCATCGCGTACTGGGCGTCGATCGCCGTGCCTATCGCCGAACCGGAGTCGTTGGTGCACGGGGGCACGAACACCGAGGAGAAGAACGACGACCGGCGCCACAGCGTGTTCCAGTCGCAGTTGAGGCCGCATCCCCCCGCGATGCGCAGCGGGAGCCCGGGGGGCAGGTGGCGTTCGGCCGCCTCGGCGAACACCTCGAAGATACGCCGGTTCAGCAGCGCTGCCGCGTTCACGGCCTCCGGAGCGGTCACGCCCGTGTTGTGGAACGGCGCGTCGCGGAACAGGTCCTTGGGCGCGGGGTAGATCGTGTCGACGTCGAGGACGCGCTCCACGGCCTCCGCGGTCCGGGCGTCGGCGGCGTCGGCGTCGCCGTAGGAGGCCAGGGCCATGAGCTTGCCGCTGAAGTCCAGGTCGGGCACCGCGCCGGAGCCGGGAAAGGTCGGGTCGGCGATCGCGAACAGGAAGGCGTAGCGCGCGCCCGGCTCCGAGAGCACGGGGATCTCACGGACCACGGTGAGGGAGCCGTCCAGCAGGTAGAAGGACCCGACGACGCCCTCCCAGACCAGTACGGCCTGCTGGGAGTGGTACTCGCGCGGCGCCATCCCCACGGCCGACATGATGTGGGAGCGCACGTGGGAGGAGGAGAAGTGGGTCACCTGCTCACCGAGGAACCGCATCTTCCTCAGCTCGGGCGGGGCCGTTCCGTCGTATCCGGCGCCGACCGGGCGGTGCGTGGCGCCCCCGGTCGCCTCCCAGCCGCCCAGGGCGACGACGTCGGGCATGCGGCCGACGCGTTCGGCCACGTCGAGGAAGGTCATCGGCGTGACCTCGGCGTGGCGGGGGAAGGAGTCCTTCTCCGATTCCAGCGACAGGACGAGTCTTCCGTCCTCGATGACGGCCAGCGAACCATCGTGGCCGGGTTTGATGCCCATCACCAGCATGCGCGGTCCCTCCTCGGCAGCACGGACCACCCGCGCGGCGGTCGGTATAGCTCCTTGTCCCCGTACCGCTACCCCGAGTGCCGGTGTTCAGGCCCGGTGGCCGGGCACTGAGCACGTGCGCGGTCCCGGTCGGCGCGAGTGCCGGGGCCGGTCCCGACGCCGCGGTTCCCGGGCGCGTCAGTTCTCGGAGTCGTTCTCCGGGTGGACCCAGCCGTTGCGCTCACAGCCCTGCAGGCTCAGGGTCTGCTGCTGCATCACCGGCGCCAGCTCGCCCTCGCCGGGGCAGTCGACGTGGCCGCGGCCCAGGGTGTGGCCCACCTCGTGGTTGATCAGGTAGATCCGGTAGGTCCTCAGGTCGCCCTCGAAGTGGGGGACACCCGACACCCAGCGGTTCTGGTTGATGATGGCCCGGTTGCCGTTGGCGCAGGACACGTACCCGTTGGTGTTCAGCGGGGCGCACAGCCGGTCCACGGTGTCCGGGGCGGCCAGCAGCACGCGGACGTCCGCGTCCTCGTCGTCCACACGCTGCACGGAGCGCTCGTCGTCGGCGCGCCAGCTGCGCGGGTCGCCCAGGATCTTCTCCACGGCGGCCGCGAAGTCCTCGGTCTCGCCGGGCAGCCCCTCCTCGACCTCCACGGCGAAGGTCGTCAGCGGGCCCTCGCCCATGACCTCGCTCTCACCCTCCACGACGCTGAGCTCGCCGTCGGCGCTGTCGACCTCCTCCTCCACCGAGCGGAGCAGGACCGGGGGCTTCTCCCCCGAGCCCTCTCCCGGGGCGGGGGAGGTGGTGCTCTCGGCCGACTGCTGTGTGCGCCGGTCGTCGGAGCTGTCGGGAACGCCGTCCCCGACGGGGCCGGAGGCCGAGGTCTCGACGGGATCGCCGGAGCCGGCCGGAGGCTCGGGCGCACTGACCATGAGCACGGCGGAGGCTCCGGACACCAGGCACAGTCCCAGCGCCAGCCCCATCGGGTACCGGCGTCGACGACGGTGCCGGGCACGGGGCCGGCCCGTGGGCGGAGTGGACGTGGGCACGAGGATCAACCCCTCAGCAGCGGATGACGGACCCAGCATGCCAGAGTCCGCCCCAAGGAAAAGCCAAGGCAGTGTCCAGGAAAGCCAGGTGTGGCAGGGCTTCGCCGCCTTGTGCCACATCAGAGGATTCAAGAGTATCCGTGTGCTCATGGGATGTCTTCGCGCATCCCGCGCGCCCCTTCGGAGCCTCCACACGACCGGTCGGCACCGTTGGCGCCCGCCGCGCCGATACCCTTCAGACGCAAGAGAGAGAACAGGGCTGCTGGGAGGCATACAGGTGCGCATCGCACGGTTCGCGGCCGGTGACGAGGTCGGGTTCGGCCTGGTCGAGACCGATTCGGACAGCGGGGAGGAGTTCGTCGCACGGCTGAGCGGACACCCCCTCCTCGGCGACATCAAGCTGACCGGCGAGCGGGCGAAGCTCTCCGACGTCCGCCTGTTGTCACCGGTACTGCCCACCAAGGTGGTCTGCGTCGGCAAGAACTACGCCGACCACGTCGCCGAGATGAAGGACGTCACGGGGGAGTCCACCGACGAGCCCGTGGTCTTCCTCAAGCCCTCCACCGCCGTGACCGGACCCCACGACGCCGTCTTCTACCCCGAGGCCTCCGAGCGGGTCGACTACGAGGGCGAGCTCGCCATCGTCATCGCCCGGCCCTGCCGGGAGGTGCCGCGCGAGCGCGCCAAGGACGTCATCCTCGGTTACACCGTGGCCAACGACGTCACCGCCCGCGACCTGCAGAAGAAGGACAAGCAGTGGACGCGGGCCAAGGGCTTCGACTCCTTCTGCCCCCTCGGACCCTGGATCACCACGGGCATGAGCATCGAGGAGGCGCAGGAGCTGGCCATCACCACCACCGTGGACGGCCAGACCCGGCAGGAAGGACGAACGTCACAGTTCATCCACGACATCCCGGACATCATCGCCCACGTCTCCTCCTTCATGACGCTGCTCCCGGGTGACGTGGTCCTCACCGGCACGCCCGCCGGTGTGGGGCCGGTCGAGATCGGACAGGAGGTCTCGGTGACGGTGGAGCGGCTGGGCACCATCAGCAACAGGGTGGTCGCCCGGGACTGAACCCGGGCCCGTGCGCGGCGTGAGGTCCGCGCCCGGACAGACCGCGGGACCGGCGGCGCCCGGCGCCGCCGGCCCCGCCGAAGAGCGGAGGAAGCACGTGACCATCCCCCGGCGCCGCCGTACCGGCCTCCTCGTGCTCGCCGGTGTGCTCTCCCTCGTGCTGGTGGCCGCGGGGTCCGTCTACTGGACGGCCGTGCGCGCTGAGGGCGGCCCCGACACCGAAGCGGAGGCACCCGTGAAAACGCACCGCATCATGCTGGCGGGCGACTCGATGACCCAGGGCGCCAACGGTGACCGGACCTGGCGCTACCACCTGTGGAACCACCTCTCCCCGCAGGTGGAGGGGGTGGACTTCGTCGGCCCCTACACCGATCCCGCCTCGCGGAACATGATCTTCCCGGTGCCCACCACCGAGCACGAGGAGGCGCCGAGCCCCTCCGAGGACCCCGCCGAGGGCTACCAGGAGGACGGCGCGGCCGACCCGTCGGCCGGCGGGCCGGAGCCCGGGGGCACGGTGCCGGCGGAGGGGCCGGAGGGGCCGGGGGACGTCGTCTGGCCCGGCACGGACGGAGACCCGGACACCGCGGAGTACCGCGACCCCGACTTCGACCAGCAGCACAACGCCCTGTGGGGGCGCACCCTGCGCGACGCCGCCGCCTCCATCCAGGAGGAGGTCCGCGTCCACGAGCCCGACGTGCTGTGCGTCATGCTCGGCGTGAACGACCTGCTGTGGCCGGTCGGCGTGGACGAGATGGAGTACCGCCTGCGCGACTACGTGGAGTCGGCCCGCAAGGGCAACCCGAACCTGCGCGTGGTGCTGGCCGAGGCCCCGCCCATCGCCCTCGCCGACTCCGACGAGGGCTTCGCCCTGCGCCTGTACGCCTACAACATGCTGGTCCGCGAGGTCGCCGCCGACATGTCCACGGAGGAGTCGCCGGTGACCAGCCTGGACATCGCGGGCAGCGAGGACTGGGACGTGTCCGGCGACACCTATGACGGCACCCACCCCGACGCGGGGGGAGAGGTCAAGATCGCCGCCGCGTTCGCCGACGCCCTGGCGGCCGCGTACGGGATCGGTGAGCCCTATCCCCGTCCCCTGTCCTCGTCGCCGGCGGAGACCGCCGGAGGGTGAGGGGGCCGCGGCCGTGCGGGACGCGGGGACCAGCGGATTCCCACGGGGCCCCGCGCGGCGCGGATACCCTGGGCGCGTGACTGAGACTTCGATTCGTACCCGCTTCGCCCCGTCCCCCACGGGCATGTTCCACGTCGGTGGCGCGCGCTCCGCCCTCTTCAACTGGGCGCTGGCACAGCAGCGGCCCGAGGGCCGCATGGTGCTGCGCGTCGAGGACACCGACGCCGCCCGCAACCGTCCCGAGTGGACCGAGGGGATCGTCCGCGCGCTGGCCTGGCTCGGCATCGGCGAGGACGACCCGCACTTCGAGGGGCCCTACTTCCAGTCGGACTACGCCGACAAGCACCGGGAGACCGCGCAGGAGCTGCACAAGAGCGGCCGTGCCTACTACTGCGACTGCACCCGCGAGCAGGTGCAGGAGCGGCGCGACAACCCCAACCTGGGCTACGACGGCTTCTGCCGCGACCGCAACCTGGCGCCCGGCCCGGGCCGGGCGCTGCGCTTCCGGGTGCCCGAGGGCGGCCCCACGGTCGTGGACGACCGGATCCGCGGCCGGGTGGAGTTCGAGCACTCCGCCATCGAGGACTTCGTGATCGCCCGGGCCGACGGCTCGCCGCTGTTCGTCCTGGCCAATGTCGTCGACGACGTCGAGATGCGCATCACCCACGTCATCCGCGGCGAGGAGCACCTGTCCAACACCCCCAAGCAGCAGTTGCTGTGGGAGGCGCTGGACCTGGCCCCGCCGGTGTGGGCGCACCTTCCGGTCATCGTCAACGAGCAGCGCAAGAAGCTGTCCAAGCGCCGCGACAAGGTCGCCCTGGAGTCCTACCAGGAGGAGGGCTACCTGCCCGAGGCGATGGTCAACTACCTCATGCTGCTGGGCTGGGCGCCGGGCGACGACCGCGAGATCATGCCGTGGTCGCAGATGCAGCCGCTCTTCCGTGTCGAGGACGTCAACAGCTCCAGCGCCTTCTTCGACGAGAAGAAGCTGCGCGCCTTCAACGGTGAGTACATCCGCGCGCTCACCGTCGAGGAGTTCGTCGAGCGCTGCCGGCCGTGGCTGGCCGGCGACTCCGTCCCGTGGGACCCGGCCGACTACGACCCCGAGGTCTTCGCCGCCGTGGCCCCGCTCGCGCAGAGCCGTGTGGCGGTGCTCAGCGAGATCGTGCCGAACGTGGACTTCCTGTTCCTGAAGGAGCCCGTCGAGGACGAGAAGAGCTGGTCCAAGGCGATGAAGCCGGGCGTGGGCAGGGAGATGCTGCAGGCCGCCCTGGCCCGCTTCGCCGATCCCGGGCTGCCCTGGAACGCCGAAGCGCTCAAGGCCGCCACCGAGGAGGTCGGCGCGTCGCTGGGGCTGAAGCTGGGCAAGGCGCAGGCCCCCGTGCGCGTGGCGGTCACCGGCCGCACGGTCGGGCTGCCGCTGTTCGAGTCGCTGGAGCTGCTCGGACGCGAGCGCGTCCAGGCGCGGCTGGCGGCGGCCCTGGAGAAGCTGGGTACCGGGGAGGACGCGGCCGGGGCCTGAGCCCGGGAGCCCGCGCCGGGGTGGCCGGAACCACAGGCCGGCCACCCCGATTTCGATTCGCGACCACTCGGAATCTCCGCTAGAGTTATCCACGTCGCCGAGGGGGACAGGGAAGCGAAGAGCTACCAGGTCCTCCCAGAGCATTGGGCTATGGTGTAATCGGCAGCACGACTGATTCTGGTTCAGTTAGTCTAGGTTCGAGTCCTGGTAGCCCAGCGCATGTCCTCGGGAAGCTGTGGACATCACGGGCCGCGGGCCCGAAAATGCGCCCCCGTCGTCTAGTGGCCTAGGACGCCGCCCTCTCAAGGCGGTAACGGCGGTTCGAATCCGCTCGGGGGTACGCGCAGGGAGGAGCTCCCACTCATGTGGGGGCTTTCTTTCTGGCTGGTGCGTGCCACCGGTGTCCGGTTCGAGCGGGTATGCGACCGCACTTCGCTCAGACCGGTCCAGCAGTCCGGCCCCCGTCGTCTAGTGGCCTAGGACGCCGCCCTCTCAAGGCGGTAACGGCGGTTCGAATCCGCTCGGGGGTACCACGGCGAGGCTCCATCCTTCGGGATGGGGCCTTTTCGCTTTTCCCGCGCTTCCCGCCCTCCGCGCCGCGCGCCCCGCGCGACCTGTGCGTTTCGCGGGCCCCGGACGCCCCGTCCGCTCACGGAGGGCGGCCCCTTGGTGGTCCGGTCGCCCTTCTGGGATGCTGATGCGGACGATGCCTCGAGCCTTCCGTCCCGTCAGCACGTCTGGAGAGTGGGTGCAGCTGTGCCGGATGCCGGCTTTTGGCCCCGTGCCCGTCTCCCGTGGGGAGCGTGCGGGTGACGGGCAGGGAGATCAGCCCCGCGGACCATCCCGACAAGGGGATGCGGGAGCTGCTCAAGGAGCTGACGAAGTCGGGATGGGAGCTCCGCAAGGAGGGGCACTGGGGGCGGTTGTACTGCGACTGCGGATGCTCCGTGCTCCAGGTGGCCGGGACGCCCAGGAACGTCGTCAGGGAGGTCCGCCGTATCCGGCGGCAGACGAGGCGCTGTCCGCTGCCCGAGGACGACCCGCGCCGGGGGCCCCGCGACGCGCGCGGCTAGGTGCCGGCCGCGGGTGCGTGAGGCCGGGTTCGGAGCCGGGGGCGGGGACCGGTGGACCGTAAGGGTAGGCTCGACCGTGTTGACGTATGTCAACAGCGGATGTGATGCTGGATGTTCAGCGGACAAGGGGTTCGCGCGGGGCCGTGTACGTCGGCGCCGCGGAAGGAGGACCGCGCTGTGTACGAGTACGAGTACGAGTTCGTGTTCGTCCTGGACGGGATCTCCCTGGACGACCACGACGCTGTCCGCTCGCTCAGCGAGAACCTGGGAGCGCTCGTCTCGACCTTCCACGGTGTTCCCCGGATGTCCGTCTCCGGTGAGGGGAAGAGCGCCGTCGCCGCCGCGTTCGCGGTGGTGAAGCGCGCCTACGAGCTGGTCCCGTCCATGAGGATCGTCCGGCTCGACCGGGACATGGTCGGAGTCTCCGACATCGCCGAGCTCACCGGGCGGACACGGCAGAACGTCACCCAGTGGGTCCACGGTCAACGGCATGACGGCGTGCCCTTCCCGCGTCCCGAGACGGTGGTGGGGCGCTCACTCGCCTGGTTGTGGCCCGAGGTCAACGAGTGGCTGCGCGGGCTCGACCTCGACGACGGCCTGAACTGGCCCACCCGCGACGAGATGACCGAGATCGACTGGGGCCTGAGGAACTTCAGGGCGATCCGGTTGAACCTGGTGCTCCACTCCGACGGCGCGGACGTGCGGCGTATAGCGAGGCACCTGGCGGAGCACGCCCGCACGAACCCGGAGTTCATCCGCTACCTCCTCGTGAACCCGCAGGTGTGCGACGCGGGCGGGAAGTACACGGTCTTTGTGTGCTCGCCGAGGAACGAGGCCGTCGAGGTGTTCCGCCGGCTGGACTCCTTCCCGCACCCGGTCGTGCTCGCCACGGTGAGCGGCAAGCGGATCCACGCCTTCGTCATGGAGGGCGACGAGGACGAGGGCGGGGAGACCACCGAGCTCGTGCCCGGGATGACCGTGCGCGACTGGCTGGGGATGATCGCCCTGTCGCCCGGGCGCGGGTTCACCGTCGCGCGGCGGGGCGGGACGGCGGGGGCCGCGACGATCGCGGCGAGGTCGCCGATGGACCTGGTCGGCGCCTGACCGCCGGCCCGGGGCCCACGGGCGCCTCCTCAGCGGGCGCCCTCGTAGGTGTGCAGGGACTCGCTGATCTTCTCCGCCGCCGACAGCACCGCCTGTGAGTGGATGCGCCCGGGGGAGCGGGTCAGCCGCTCGATGGGCCCGGACACCGACACGGCGGCGATCACGCGCCCGCCGGGGCCGGACACCGGCGCCGACACCGACGCCACGCCCTGCTCGCGCTCGGCCACGCTCTGGGCCCACCGGCGGCGGCGCACCTGGGCCAGGCTGGCCGCGGTGAAGCGGGCCCCCACCAGGGAGCGGCGGATCCGGTCGGAGTCCTCCCAGGCGAGCAGAACCTGGGCGGCCGAACCGGCGTTCATGGGCAGCTCGCTGCCGACCGGCACCGTGTCGCGCAGGCCGCTGCTGCGCTCGGAGGCGGCCACGCACACCCTCAGGTCGCCCTGGCGGCGGTAGAGCTGCGCGCTCTCCCCGGTCAGGTCCCGCAGCTGCACCAGGACGGGAGCGGCCACGGCCAGCAGCCGGTCCTCGCCTGTGGCGATGGAGAGCTCGCCCAGGCGCGGGCCCAGGACGAAGCGGCCCTGACTGTCGCGGGTGACCATGCGGTGCCGTTCGAGTGCCACGGCCAGGCGGTGGGCCGTGGGCCGGGCCAGACCGGTGATCTGTACCAACCGGGCCAGGGACGCGGGTCCCGACTCCAGGGCGTCGAGAACGGACATTGTCTTGTCCAGAACACCAACGCCGCTGGATGAGCTAGAGTTGTCCATGGCTTGATATTGCCGTCTCGAAATATGGAATGCAAGTCGAGCCGCAGTCCGCGCGGGGCACCACACGAGACGCGCCCGAGATGACACGAGAGAGGCGACCGCCCATGGCACGCACGATGGCCGAGAAGGTCTGGGAGGAGCACGTCGTCCGACGTGCCGACGGCGAGCCGGACCTGCTCTACATCGACCTTCACCTCGTCCACGAGGTGACCAGCCCCCAGGCCTTCGAGGGGCTGCGCCTGGCAGGCAGGTCCGTGCGCCGGCCGGACCTCACCATCGCCACCGAGGACCACAACGTCCCCACCCAGGACCTGCTCGCCCCCATCGCCGACCCCGTCTCCCGCAAACAGGTCGAGACGCTGCGCAAGAACTGCTCCGACTTCGGTGTGCGCCTGCACCCGATGGGCGACATCGACCAGGGCGTCGTGCACGTGGTCGGCCCCCAGCTGGGCCTGACCCAGCCCGGTATGACCGTCGTCTGCGGTGACAGCCACACCAGCACCCACGGGGCGTTCGGCGCCCTGGCCTTCGGTATCGGCACCAGCCAGGTCGAGCACGTCCTGGCCACCCAGACCCTGACGATGGCCCCCTTCAAGACCATGTCCGTCACCGTCGACGGGACGCTCAGGCCGGGTGTGTCGGCCAAGGACATCATCCTCGCGGTCATCGCCAAGATCGGCACCGGCGGCGGCCAGGGCTACGTCATCGAGTACCGGGGCGAGGTCATCGAGGCCCTGTCCATGGAAGCCCGTATGACGGTGTGCAACATGTCCATCGAGGCGGGTGCCCGGGCCGGCATGATCGCGCCGGACCAGACCACGTTCGACTACATCGAGGGCCGTCCCCACGCGCCCAAGGGCGCGGACTTCGACGCCGCCGTCGAGCACTGGAAGAGCCTGCGCACCGACGAGGGCGCGGTCTTCGACGCCGAGGTCGTCCTGGACGCCGACGAGCTCAGCCCGTTCGTCACCTGGGGCACCAACCCCGGCCAGGGCGTGCCGCTGGACGGCTCCGTGCCCGACCCCGCCTCCTACGAGGACCCCTCCGCCCGCGCCGCCGCCGAGAAGGCCCTGGCCTACATGGACCTCAAGGCGGGGACGCCGATGCGCGAGGTGAGGGTGGACACCGTCTTCCTCGGCTCGTGCACCAACGGACGCATCGAGGACCTGCGGACCGCCGCGGAGATCATCCGCGGCCGCAGGGTCGCCGAGGGCGTGCGCATGCTCGTCGTCCCGGGCTCCATGCGGGTCAAGGAGCAGGCCAACGAGGAGGGCCTGGGCAGGGTCTTCGAGGAGGCCGGGGCGGAGTGGCGCGAGGCGGGCTGCTCGATGTGCCTGGGCATGAACCCCGACCAGCTCAAGCCCGGCGAGCGCAGCGCCTCCACCTCCAACCGCAACTTCGAGGGCCGCCAGGGCCGCGGCGGCCGCACCCACCTGGTGTCGCCGCAGGTCGCCGCCGCCACCGCCGTGCGCGGAACGCTGTCCTCGCCCGCCGACCTGGTCGCCCAGTAGCGCGCACCCGTAAGGAGACTCCCATGGAGAAATTCGACGTCCACACCGGTCGGGCCGTGCCGCTGCGCGCCAGCAACGTCGACACCGACCAGATCATCCCGGCCGTCTACCTCAAGCGGGTCAGCCGGACCGGCTTCGAGGACGGCCTGTTCGCCGAGTGGCGCAAGTCCGACCCGGACTTCGTCCTCAACCGCCCCGAGTACCAGGACGCGTCCGTGCTGGTGGCCGGGCCGGACTTCGGCACGGGCTCCTCGCGCGAGCACGCCGTGTGGGCGCTGCAGGACCACGGCTTCAGGGTCGTGCTGTCCTCGCGCTTCGCCGACATCTTCCGCGGCAACGCGCTCAAGGGCGGCCTGCTGGCGGTCCTGCTGCCGCAGGAGGTCATCGACCGGCTGTGGGAGGCCGTGGAGGCCGACCCCGCCACCGAGGTCACCGTGGACCTGGTCGAGCGCGAGGTGCGCTCTCCCGCGGCGAACGTGCGGGAGCCCTTCGAGCTGGACGACTACACCCGGTGGCGGCTCCTGGAGGGTCTGGACGACATCGCGCTGACCCTGCGCCACACGGACGCCATCGGAGCCTTCGAGAGCACCCGCAAGTCCTGGCTGCCCGTGACCCTGTAGACACGGAAGGCGGGCACGGATCGGTTTCTGGGCCGGGGATTCAGTCCTGTGTGACGTAGGACACCCCCGGTCCAGAAATATTTTACCTTCACTTGGAGTGAGCACCTGCTTACGGGTCTTCTGTCCTTAAGCTCGATGTGTCCAGCGCCCGGAATCCGGTTATACGTAGGCATTTGAGGTTCACAGAAGGGGTCAAAAGGGACTGGAGTGGAAGGTGCTCCCGGTCCGGACCAGAGCTCCTCCGCGACTGCTCCGCAGGTGGGGACAGGCCTCGACACGCCTTGCCCGCAGGCGTTTGTATTTGTGTAAGGGCCTCTGTTTCCCCTAATTTCGTGCGAGCAAGGGGGAACCGGAGGAACCTTATGAACAAGCGTGACCTGATCGACGCGATCTCCGATCGTCTCGGAGACAAGAAGACCGCGACCGAAGCGGTCAACGCTGTGCTTGAAACCATCCAGACCACCGTGGCATCGGGTGACAAGGTCGCCATCACGGGTTTTGGAGTGTTCGAGAAGTCCGAGCGTGCGGCTCGTACCGCCCGCAATCCCGCCACCGGCGCCACCATCAACGTCCCCGCGAGCTTCGTACCGAAGTTCCGCGCCGGCGCTGACTTCAAGGCCCTGGTCAACGGCGACAAGAAGTAGCCCGCCACCGCACAGCGACGGGTCGAGTCCGCCCGGGTTCCCTCAGGGGGCCCGGGCGGAACCTTTTCGGGCAGGCGCCCGAGGCGCGAGAGGGCTCTCAGATGCCCGGAGCGCACCCATGGCCCCCTCAGCCGCCCTCCGTGAGGGAGGGGCGGTTCCGGGCCGGGAGAGCGCACTCCCGTGCCGTACAGGCCGAGACGGCCGGGGCCGCGGCCCGGATGCGGCCGCGCTGACACGGATACGGCCCCGGATACGGTCCCGAACGGGCTCAGGGCGTGTTCTGCGGGCACAGGCCCCCGCCCACCAGCTCCCACAGCTCCCGCGTCCGGGGGCCCACGCCCAGCGCCACCGCGGCGCGCAGGTCCTCGGGGGTGTCCACGTCGCGCCGCACCGAGGCCGCGCCCGGGACCACCAGCTCCCGGGTGCCCCCGGACAGGTGACGTGCGCGCGAGGCCCCCTCGAACGCCGGGGCGAGCGGATGCCCCGGTGCCGCGGCGAGCAGGGTCGTGCCCACCCCCGGTGCGTCCGGCAGGAAGGACCTGCCGTGCCCGGCCGCCGCCGCCAGGACCCGCTCCAGCTCCTCCGGGCGCAGCGCGGGCAGGTCCGCGGACAGGGCGCACACCCCCGAACCGGGCAGGCGCCGCCGTGCGACCGCAGCCCCGTGCGCCAACGCGGGGTTGAGCCCCGTGCCGGGCTCACCGCCCACCACCACCGCGCCCAGCTCGGCGAGTTCGGCGCCCGCACGCGGGTCCTCGGTCACCGCGAACACCGCCGAGACCCCGGGGCAGAGCAGCGCCGCGGAGACCGTGTCACAGGCGATGGCCAGCGCCAGGTCCTCGCGGCGGTCCCCCACGGCCGGGGCCAGCCGCGACTTGGCGCGGCTGAGGTGCTTGACTGGGACGATCAGGGACCAGCGCACCCCGAGGCGCGGCGCCCCGCCCCGTTCTCCGAAGCCGGTCACGGTTCCCCCGGGACATCGATACGGCTGTGACAGTGACGAGGGTAGGCGGTCGGGGTTCGCGCGGCGCGGGCGCTCCGGGGCGTGCCGGGATCCCGTCCCGCCGGACGGGGAGGCGCGGCGCGGGCGCCGCCCGAACGACGCACAGCAGGGCATACACCTGCGAACGCGCCCTAGACTGAACCGGTTGTGCTGCGAGGTCCGGACGGGCCCGGCAGTGATGGAGTGAGGAGTCCCGTGGCCAAGCAACGAGAATCGCGGTGGGTGAAGGCGGTCGTCTCCCGGGTCGTCCGGTTCGTCCTGTGGTTCGTCACCAAGCCGGACTGGAAGGGCACCGAGCACGTCCCGGAGCGGGGCGGGGTGATCATCGCCGCCAACCACCTGTCGCTGGTGGATCCTCTGACGGTCGCCCACTTCCTCTACATCGGCGCCCGGCGCTGGCCGACCTTCACGATGAAGGACTCGGTCATGCGCATCCCCGTGGTGAGCGCGGTGGCCAGGAGCACGGGCCAGATCCCCGTCAAGCGAGGCAGCACCGACGCGGTCAAGGCACTCCAGGAGGCCGAGCTGGCGCTCACCCGCGACGAGGCCTCGGTGATCTTCTACCCCGAGGGCACCTGCACCCGGGACCCGGACCTGTGGCCGATGACCGCCAAGACCGGTGTGGCGCGCCTGGCGCTCACCACGGGCGTGCCGGTCGTGCCGGTGGCGCACTGGGGCGACCAGAACATCCTGCCCTACGGTTCCAAGAAGCCCAGCCTGTTCCCCCGCAAGCGCCTGGAGTTCAGGGCCGGTCCGCCGGTGGACCTGGCGCGCTTCCGGGACCAGCCGCTGACCGGGTCGGTCCTCAAGGAGGCCACCGAGGTGATCATGGCCGACATCACGGCCCTGCAGGCGCAGATCCGCGGCGAGGAGCCGCCCGCGGTCCCCTACGACCTCAAGCGGGCGCGTGCCGAGGCCTCCGAGGCCAAGCGGGCGGAGCACCGGGTCGGCGGCGCGGGGGAGCGGCCCGCCGAGGACGGCGGGGAGACCGGCGGGGCCGTCGACGGCACGGCGCCGGCCGACGGCCGGTCCGGACCGGACGGCGAGAACGGAAAGAGCAGCACGGGGGCATGACGCAGCGGATGGATACCGACAACGTGAGGATCGCCGTTCTCGGCGCGGGCTCCTGGGGCACCGTGTTCGCGAACATCGTCGCGGACGCGGCCGACCTGGCCCGGGAGAGGGACCCGGACGGCCCCGCGGCCGAGGTGGTCCTGTGGGGACGGCGGTCCTCGGTCGTCGACGCGATCAACGAGACCTCCGAGAACCCGGACTACTTCCCCGGGATCGGGCTGAACCCCCGGCTGCACGCCACCACCGACGCCGCCAAGGCGCTGGAGCGGGCCGACGTGGTGGTGCTGGCGGTACCGTCGCAGACCCTGCGGGCCAACCTCATGGACTGGCGTCCCCACCTGCGTGAGGACGCGGTGGTCGTCAGCCTGATGAAGGGCGTGGAGCTGGGCACCAGCATGCGGGTCAGCCAGATCATCGCGGAGGTCCTGGAGTACCCGAAGGAGCGCATCGCGGTCGTCTCGGGTCCCAACCTGGCCCGGGAGATCGCCGAGCGCCAGCCCGCCACCGCCGTGGTCGCCTGCCCGCACGAGGAGACGGCCGTGCGGCTCCAGGGCCTCTTCAAGTCCTCCTACTTCCGCCCCTACACCAGCACCGACCTGGTGGGGGTGGAGATCGGCGGGGCGATGAAGAACGTGATCGGACTGGCTGTGGGCGTGGCCGAGGGCATGGGCTTCGGGGACAACACCAAGGCCTCCCTGATCACCCGCGGCCTGGCCGAGACCACACGCCTGGCGGTGGCCCTGGGCGCCGACGAGCACACCCTGTCCGGTCTGGCCGGGATGGGTGACCTCGTGGCGACATGTTCCTCGCCGTTGTCGCGGAACCGGACCTTCGGTGAGAAACTGGGCGCGGGCAAGACCCTGGAACAGGTCGTCGCGGAGACCAAGCAGACGGCCGAGGGGGTCAAGTCCTCCGAGTCCGTCCTGGAACTCGGATGGGCCAACGGGGTCGACCTGCCGATCACCGAGGCCGTCGTCAAGATGATGCACCACGACCTGAGTCCGGCCGAGGCGCTCGTGGCCTTCATGGCGCGAACCGCCAAGCCCGAGCGCTACGGGGTCTGAGAGCGAGCACGATGTCACACACACCAGGAAGCGCCGCCGGGACCGGGAGCGAGGGCGAGTACACCCGCGCGGTGTCCCTCCCGCGGGCAGCGGTTCCCGCCGAGCGCCCGATGCGCATGGCCGTCCACCGGGCGACCACCTACGCGTTCGACACCTCCCAGGAGTACGCGGACGTGCTCGCGGGCACGCGGCAGGGCTACTCCTACGCCCGCATCGACAACCCCACCGTGGACGCGTTCGCCGACGGGGTCGCGGCCCTGGAGGGAGCGGGCCTGTCCGAGTCGGTGCGCGGGCAGGCCTTCGCCTCGGGCATGGGAGCGCTCAGCACGGTGTTCATGGCGCTGACCGAGGCGGGCGCGCACGTGGTGGCGTCGCAGTCCATCTACGGCAACACCCACTCGCTGCTCGACGGGCTGCTGCGCCGGTTCGGCGTACGCACCGACTTCGTGGACATCACCGACCTGGACGCGGTGCGCGCCGCCGTGGGCCCCGACACGCGGATGGTGTTCACCGAGACGCTGTCCAACCCCGCCATGACCGTCTCCGACCTGCCCGCGCTGGCGCAGACCGCCCGCGAGGCCGGTGCCGCGCTGGTCGTGGACTCCACGTTCGCCTCCCCGGCCGTGTGCCGCCCGCTGGAGCACGGCGCCGACGTGGTCGTGCACTCGGCCACCAAGTACATCGGCGGCCACAGCGACACCACCGGCGGCGTGGCCGTGGCCTCGCCGTCCCTGATCGAGCGGATCCGCTCGGCGCGCGTGGACCTGGGCCCCTGCCTGGCCCCCGACGAGGCCTACCTGCTGCACCGGGGCCTGGAGACCCTGCCGCTGCGGGTGCAGCGCCAGTGCGAGAGCGCCGCGGTCTTCGCCGCCGCACTGGAGGGACACCCCCTGGTGGAGCGGGTCGACCACCCCTCCCTGGAGTCGCACCCCCAGGCGTCGCTGGCGGACAAGCTCTTCGACCAGGGACGGTACGGCGCGGTCGTGACGGTGCACCCGCGCGGGGGCGAGGAGGCCGGAATGGCCTTCGCCGACCGTCTGCGGGTGGCGACCATCGCCGCCTCGCTGGGCGGCACGCACACGCTGGCCGGACACGTCGCCTCCACCTCCCACCGCAACATGAACGCGGACGAACTGGCGGCCGCGGGCATCTCACCGGGTGCGGTGCGGTTCTCCATCGGGTTGGAGGACCCCCGCGACCTCGTCGAGGACGCCCTGGCGGCCCTCGACGGAGCACGGTGACACGCGACGGTTTCTCCCGATTCCGGTTCCATTCACAGGCGAGATAGGGTCAGGCAGCATGTCGTCCGAGCAGCGCAAGATTCGGGTCGCCGTCGTCTTCGGCGGACGTAGTTCCGAACACGAGATCTCCTGCGTCACCGCGGGCAGCGTGCTGTCCGTCATCGACCAGGACCGCTACGAGGTCGTGCCGGTCGGTATCACCCGCACGGGCAACTGGGTGCTGACCTCGGGCGATCCCGAGCGGCTGCGCATCGACGCGGGGACCAAGGCGCTGCCGTCCGTGTCCGAGGACGGCACCGACATCGCCCTGCCCTTCGACGCGGCGGGCCAGCTCATGGTGGTCGACCCGGTCAGGGGGCCCGAGCGCCTGGCCGGTGTGGACGTCGTGCTGCCGCTGCTGCACGGGCCGTTCGGCGAGGACGGCACCATCCAGGGCCTGTTCGAGATGATGGGCGTGCGCTACGCGGGCGCCGGGGTCTTCTCCAGCTCCGCGGCCATGGACAAGGTCTTCATGAAGGCCATGCTGCGCGGCAACGGCATCCCCACCAGCGACTTCGTGCCGATCTCGGACCGCCAGTGGCGCAACGAGCGCAAGCGTGTGCTGGACGACGTGGCCGCTCTGGGCGCCACCGTGTTCGTCAAGCCCGCCCGCGCGGGCAGCAGCGTGGGCATCAGCAGGGTCGGCGACTCCTCCGACGCCGACGCGGTGGTCGCCGCCGTGGAGGCCGCCCGCGAGCACGACCCCAAGGTGCTGGTGGAGGCGCAGGTCGTGGGCCGCGAGATCGAGTGCGGCGTACTGGAGTCCGAGGACGGCGGTACGCCCGACGTGTCCTTCCCGGCCGAGGTGCACGTGGCCGAGGGCTTCGACTTCTACGACTTCGAGGCCAAGTACCTGTCCACGAGCAGCCTGACCATCCCCGCCCGGATCCCGGAGGAGGCCACGGCGCGGCTGCGCGCGATGGCCGCCGACGTGTTCGAGGCGATGGGCTGCGAGGGCCTGGCCCGCGTGGACTTCTTCTACACCGAGAGCGGCGAGATCCTCGTCAACGAGCTGAACACCATGCCCGGGTTCACCCCGGCCTCGGCCTTCCCGCAGATGTGGGACGCCACCGGCGTGGACTACGCGACGCTCGTGGAGCGGATGATCTCCTCCGCGCTGCGCCGTTCCCCCGGCCTGCGCTAGGCAGTGTCCTCGTTCTCTTTGGACCTTCGCTTCGCTTCGGCCCGTGTTCGGGCGTCCGGAGAACGGGAACCTTCGGCGCCTACGGTGAGACGGCTCGTTCCTCGCAGTCTCGCCTCCGTCACCTCCAGAACCCCGTGGACGCCCGAACCAACCCTCTGTCCTCTTTGGGCCTTCGCTTCGCTTCGTCCCGCCCGTCGCCCGCCACCACCCTCAACGGACGCTGCGCGCGGTTCTTTCTTGTTCGGGTGTCCGGAGAACGGGAACCTTCGGCGCCTCCCGTGCGATGGCTCGTGCCCACGCCGTCGCCCGCCGCCACCCTCAGACGACGGCCTACGGCCGCAGTACTTGTTCATCGCACGTCCGACGCCTCCAGAACCCCGTGGACGCCCGGACCGTTCTCGGGGAGGCCCGTGGGGAGGGGCCCGGGCCGCTGGGCACGGGGCTTTCCGGGTTCAGGCCCCGGGTCCGCCGGGGGCGTCCGGGCCGGTCACGGCGCCTCCGGGCCCCGGCCGGTGCGGGGCCGCGGGGACCAGGTCGCGGGTGAGGAACACCGCGCCCGCGACGGCGGCGGGGAACACCAGGACGGCGAGGAACGGGATCGCCAGCAGGAAGTACGTCGGCACCACGTAGCCCAGCACCCGGGCCCGCCGCGTCTTCATGTGCCTGCGCCTCTCGCGGATGGTCAGCAGGTTCCGGCGGTCGAACGCGCTCGTCAGCAGCTCGATCCCCAGCAGCCACCCGCCCAGCAGGGCGGCCAGCACCGGACCGACCACCTGGCCCACCAGCGGGACGAAACCGATCGCGAACACGGCCACCGTCACGAGCAGGGACATCGCCACGATCGCCAGCGACTGGCGGATCGACCGCCACATCGACGTCATCAGCGACTCGTCCAGTTCGCCGGGGTCGTTGCCCAGCTCCTTCTCCACCAGTTCGGTGACCTTGTCGTAGATCGGCCCGCCCAGGGTCAGCGTGACGGTCGTGAACGCCACCACCATCAGCAGGAACGACCCGGCCAGGAGCGCCACGGACACGGCGCCGCGCACCAGTCCCCGCCACACGGGATCCCAGCCGTCGGCGAAGGGGGTCGCCCAGCCGACGATGTCGGTCAGGTTCACCACCAGGAGCACGAACAGCGCCAGGAACAGCAGTGACGTGATCAGCGCGGGCAGGGCGGCGAGCATGAACAGGCGTGGTCTGCGCAGCAGCAGGGTGAAACCGCGCAGGAGGGTACCGACACCACCGAGGAACTCACGAACAGGATTGGCCACGGGGGAACACTAGAGGAACCCGGCCCCGGTGTCAGATCCAGGGCTTGAGGCTCTCAGGATGAGTCATGGACGAGGAGACCGTTTGCGAAGAGATTTCGTGTACCAGTAGTGATTGAGCAGCGTCCTGGAGTACGCGAAGCGGGCTTCCTGCTCTGAGCGTCGCTCTCGACGTGTTCCACCAGCTGGGGTACAAGCTGCGGCTTGAACTGCCGCTTTCCGGCTGGGGGGAGCCATCCGTCATGGCCGCGATAGCGTTGTGGGAGCTTCCGTTGCATCGCAGGAGGGACATAAGGAGCGACAAGCAGGAACAACCGTTCCGCGGCGACAACGTTGAGGCGAATAGTGAGGTATCCCCGGCCATCTCGCATGAGAGTCCCTGCGATGCCGAGTCTGCGTAGCCCGGTCATGAGCACGAGGCAGTCGTCCTCATCGAAACCGCACGTGGAAAGTGATGCCCTATCCTCTTGGCCTGCTATGTGGCAGAGTGACCCATCGTCCATGTACCAGAACGCGAGGGCGATCGGATCGAGGTGCTCGGCAACCCCGGGCGGAACCCTTTTCCTTCCATTATCGGTCATTTCTCCGAAGTGCTCCGACACACTCGGATGGAAGGTCGAGCGCGCGGTAATGATGGTTGAGCCATAACCACTGGTCAACGTCCGTGTACTGGGGCTGGCAAGATCACCGATAGCCCGCAAAGTCCATCGGACATACTCTTCGTCGGCTTGCCGATGGCCCCACACGACGGACGCGCTTCCGGACTTGGCCCTGTGGAGGTGACCGTCACCCAGCAGTTTCCCCAGCAGTACGGAGCGCTGACAGGGGGTCAGGTCCAGTTCACTGCGCAGCAGCGTGATCCGCTGGCTGGGTGAGTACTCTCCAACCGGTGTGTAGGTGTCTGTCCCTGGTGACCAGACGCGGTGTTCGGAGCCGGACATCAAGGAGAAGAAGGAGCTTCCGCGCCCCGCTCGCAGTCGTCGTCCCGAAAGTTTTGTCCAGGAATATCCCGGTTCTTCGCGGCGCACTTCGGATACATGGGTCGAGACGACGCGAGCATCATGGTCAGTTCCAAGCACTTCATCACTACTTCTGACGTGGACGAGGCGCTTTCGTGTGCCATCCGCCATGGATATTCGTGTTTCGCTGTGCAGCCCGGTGTGCTTCTCTTCCATGGCCATCCTGGGATCGTTGGCTCCTGGAGAGAAGATAGCGAACTCGAGTTCGGAGCGATATGGTTTCGCGGAATTCAGTCCGTGCCCACGTCGCGGTACCACCCCTCCTGGCGGGACAGCTCCTCGTGGGTCCCCTGTTGCAGCACCCGTCCGTCGCGCACCACGTAGATCCGGTCCACCCGGTCCAGGCCCGTCAGGTCGTGCGTGATCAACAGGGTGGAGAACCCCTCGGCGGCGGCCAGCAGGTCCTCCACCACCGCGTCGCGCGTGTCCGGGTCCAGATGGGCGGTCGGCTCGTCCAGCACCAGCACCCGGGGCGACGCCAGCACGGCCCGGGCCAGCGCCAACCGCTGCACCATCCCACCGCTCAGCCCAAGGCCGTGCGTGCCCACCTGTGTGTCCAGCCCCAGGGGCGTCGCCGCCACCTCGCCGGCCAGCCGCGCGCGCCGCAGCGCCTCCCACAGCTCCCCGTCCCCGGCGCCGGGCCGGGCCAGCCGCAGGTTCTCGCGCAGGGTCGACGCGAACACGTGCGGGTCCTGGGGTACCCCCGACACCACCCCGCGGACCTCGTCCGCCGGATACGCCGTGATGTCCTCCCCGCCGATCTCCACCCGTCCCCCGTCCGGGTCCCGGAACCGCAGCAGCACAGACGCCAACGTGCTCTTGCCGGCACCGCTCGGCCCGATCACCGCCACCGTCCACCCGGCGGGGATCTCCAGGTCCACCCCGTCCAGGGCCCACGGCTCCCCGGGTCCGTACCGCACCCGCAGGTCCCGCACCCGGACCGTCGCGTCGCCCTCGACGTCCAGGCCCGCGCGGGTGGGCGGCGCGGTTCCGGCCGGGGTGTCCAGCACCCCGAACAGCCGGGCCCCGCCGGCCCGGATCGCCCCCAGCCTCGCCGCCACGGCGGGCAGCGGCGCCACGATCTCGAACGCCGCCAGCGTCGTCAGCACCAGCACCGCCAGGGACACCGCGTCCAGCGCGCCGCCCTCCACCGCGGCCACGCCCAGGAACAGGGAGCCCCACACGGTCAGTCCGGTGATCAGCGCGCTCGCGCCGGCGCCCAGCCCCAGCAGCGCCGAGTCCCCGCGCGCCAGCCGGGTCAGCTCGGCGTCGGCCGCGTTCACCCGCTCCACCTGCCGCTCCATGGCGCCGTAGGCGACCAGGTCCGGTGCCCCGTGCAGCGTGTCCACCAGCGCCGTCGACAGCTCTCCGCGCGCCCTGGCCTGGCGCCTGCCCGGTCCCCGGCTCAGCGCGGCGGCGGCCAGCGGCACGGCGAGCCCGGCCAGCAGCAGTCCCGCCGCCAGCAGGAGTCCGCCCGGTAGGTGGAGAGCGGTCAGGAACAGGACCGTGGCACCGCCCGTCACCACCGAGACCAGCGGCGGCGTCAGTCCGCGCACCAGCAGGTCGAGGGTGGCCTCGGTGTCGCTGACCAGCCGGGACACCAGGTCGCCGGTCCGGAAGCGGCCGAACGGCTCGGTCGCGGCGAGCCGTTCGTAGACCCGCACCCGCACCTCGGCCAGCGTGCGGAACGCGGCGTCGTGGGTGACCAGCCGCTCCAGGTAGCGGGCGACCCCGCGGCCCACCCCCAGCGCGCGGGTGGCGACCACGGCCACGCCGAGCGCGGTGATCGGCGGGTGGTCGGCGGCGACGGCCAGCATCCACGCGGCCAGGCTCAGCAGGGCCACCCCCGCGCCGGTCGCGGCGGCGCCCAGCAGCACGCCCAGCGCGAACCGGCTTCCGCGCGGCCGGGCCAGTGCGGTCATCCGCAGCAGCGGGTCGCGGCGGCGCTCGCGCTCGGGCACCGGGAGCGGGTCGGCGGGGACGGTGGTGTCGGAGCTCATCGCGACACGCTCCCTTCCTGGGTGGGCAGCGGCAGCGACACGGTGCGCAGGGTGCCGCCGAAGGCCTCACGGGCCCAGCCGGTGTCGTGGGCGACGATGACGGCGGTCCGGCCCCGCAGGAGCCGGGCGACGGCCGTGCGCACCGCCGCCGCGTTCTCCGGGTCCAGGTGGGCGGTCGGCTCGTCCAGCAGTACCAGCGGGGCGTCCCGGCACATCGCCCGGGCCAGGGCGATCCGCTGCCGCTGCCCGGCCGACAGCCGTGCGCCGCGCTCGCCGAGCCGGGTGTGGTACCCGTCCGGGAGCGCGGACACGAACGCGTCGGCCTCGGCCAGACGGGCCGCCTCGCGCACCCGCTCCATGGAGGCCTCCGGTGCGCCCAGCCGGATGTTGTCGGCCACGGACACGTCGAACAGGTAGGGGTTCTGGGGCACCCAGGCGGTGCCCAGCCGCCAGTCGTGGGCCGAAGCCGCCTCCAGCGGCTCCCACCGCCCGCCGGGCGCGCGCACGCTGATCCGGCCCCGTGTGGGTTCGGTCAGCCGCAGCAGCAGCGACAGCAGGGTGGACTTGCCCGCGCCGCTGGGGCCGGTGAGCAGCAGGTGTTCCCCGGCCGCCACCTCCAGGTCCAGTCCGGAGAGAGCGGGTACGTCCCGGCCCGGGTAGAGCAGTTCCACGCCCTCGAAGCGGATGTCGCCGCCGGCGGCGGGCGCGGGCCGCCCGGTGGCCGGGGGAGGGGCCGCGGCAGGGGCTTCGCCGGCCGCCTTCCCCACCGCACCGTCGGCCGTGTCGACGGCCGCGCCGCCCGCCGCCCCGTCGCGACGGACGGGTACGCCGCGCCCGCGGTCCAGCTCGGCGAAGACCTGCTCGGCCGCGGCCACGCCCTCCATGCTCGCGTGGAACCGGGCGCCCACCTCGCGCAGCGGCAGGTACGCCTCCGGCGCCAGGATGAGCACCAGCAGCGCCGTCTGGTAGTCCATGTAGCCGCCCAGCAGGCGCAGTCCCACCTCGACCGCGACCAGTGCCACGGCCAGGGTGGACAGCAGTTCCAGGGCGAACGCCGACAGGAACGCGATCCGCAGCGTCCCCATCGTCGCCAGGCGGTGCTCCTCGCCCACCTCGCGGAGGAGGGCCGCCTGCGCCTTGGCCCGGCGGAACACGGCCAGGGTCGGCAGGCCCTCCACCACGTCGAGGAAGTGCCCGCCCAACCGGCTCAGCAGTCGCCACTGCCGTTCGGTGCGCTGTCGCGTGTGCATGCCGATCAGCGCCATGAAGACCGGGATCAGCGGCAGCGTCACCAGGACGACGGCCCCCGAGATCCAGTCGGCCCAGAACACCACGGCCAGGACGGCGAGCGGCACGATCGCGGCCAGGACCAGCTGGGGCAGGTAGCGGGCGAAGTAGTCGTCGAGCGCGTCCAGGCCGCGGGTGGCCAGGGTGACCAGTTCGCCCGCCCTGGGCGATCCCTGGTCCGTGTCGGAGCCCGGCCCGGCCGTCCACACCCTGCCCGACCCGGTCACGTGCGCCACCAGGCGGCGGCGCAGCTGCGACTTGGTGCGCGCGGCGCTGTGCAGCGCGGAGGTCTCGGCGAGGTAGGACAGCAGGGCCCGGGCCACGGCGATGGCCGCGACCGAGCCGATCACCCAGCCCAGGGTGTCCAGCCCCTCGCCCCGCCAGGCGCCGCTGATGGCGCGGGCGAGCAGCCAGGCCTGGGCCAGGATCAGGCCGGTGACGAGTACTCCGCAGGCCACGGAGACGGCCAGGTGTGTCCGGACCGCGTCGGCGGTACGCACCAGGCGCGGGTCAAGGGGCTTCATACGCGCGGGACCTCACGGCATCGTCTCGATCGTCTCGGCCGGGTGTGCGGGTGTTCGGTACGGATGCGGGGCCTCGTGGCGGCACGGTGCGGGTCCGAAGGACCGGGGCGGGCGACGGCCCCAGTATCCACCCGGACCCGTGCACCGGCCGGGCGCCCCGGTGTCGGGCTCAGACGGCGGGCTCGGGCCTTCCGTCCCGGTCCTCGCCCCGGGTGACGGTCGCTCCGGTGACGGTCTCCCCGGTCACCCTGCGGCGGAACACCCAGTAGCTCCACCCCTGGTAGAGCAGCACGAGCGGCAGGAACACCACCGCCACCCACGACATGAGGGTGAGCGTGTACTCGGCCGAGGACGCGTTGGACACGGTCAGGCCGAACGCCGGGTCGGTGGTGGAGGGCAGCACGTTCGGGAACAGCGATCCGAACAGGGCCGCGAACACCGTCAGGACGGTCACCGCCGTGAAGGCGAACGACCATCCCTCGCGGCGGTGCCAGGCCGCCGCGACCCCGCCCACCAGGGCCGTGGCGGCGATCAGGACGAGCGGCAGGGTGCGCGTCCCGCCGCCGTGCGCGAGCTGGGTCCACGCCAGGAAGAGCGTGCCGGAGGGGACCGCGGCGCACGCGGCCCACAGGGCGGCCCGCCGCGCGCGCACCCGCACCGGCCCGTCGGTCTTGAGGGTCAGGAAGACCGCTCCGTGCAGGGTGAACAGCGACAGCGTCGTCAGTCCACCGAGCAGGGCGTAGGGGTTGAGCAGGTCCGGCACGGAGGCGGTGACAACCTGGTCGGCGTCCATGGCCACCCCCCGGACGATGTTGGCGAACACCACGCCCCACAGGAAGGCGGGCAGGACGCTGCCGAGGAGGATCGCCCGGTCCCACCAGGCGCGCCAGGGGGCGCTGTCGCGCTTGCCCCGGTACTCGAAGGCCACGCCGCGCAGGATGAGCGCGACGAGGATGAGGAACATCGGGGCGTAGAACCCGCTGAGCAGGGAGGCGTACCAGGCAGGGAAGGCGGCGAACGTGGCGCCGAGCGCGGTGATCAGCCACACCTCGTTGGCGTCCCAGACCGGGCCGATGGAGTTGAGGGCGACCCGGCGGTCGACGGAGTCCCGCCCGCCCATGAACGACATGAGCGTGCCCACCCCGAAGTCGAACCCCTCCAGGACGAAGTACCCGGTCCACAGGACCGAGATGGCGATGAACCAGATGACGGTCAGTTCCATGGTCCGTGGCTCCTAGTAGCTGAAGTGCGGGATCCGGGACTCGTCCTCGTCGTCCTCCAGGTCGGGGACGAGGTGCGAGGGGCCGGCCTTGACGTACTTGAGCAGCAGTCCGACCTCGACGACGAAGAGCAGCCCGTACACGGCCGTGAACCCGGCCAGGGTCGTGGCGACGGCGCCCAGGCTGACGCCGGGGGAGACGCTGGCCGCGGTGAGCAGTTCGCCGTGCACGGTCCAGGGCTGGCGGCCCATCTCGGTGAGCACCCAGCCGAAGATGTTGGCGGCCAGGGCCGCGGGCAGGGCGAGCATCGCCGCGTAGTAGAACCACTTGCCGGTGGGCGTGCGCTCCCTGCCCCGGGTGAGGTAGAGGCCCAGTGCGGCGAACGCGACCCCGAACATGCCGAGGCCCATCATCAGGCGGAAGGACCAGTACACGACGAACACGTTGGGGGTGTAGTTCCCGGGGCCGTAGTACTCCTCGTAGGCCTCCTGGAGGTTGTTCATCCCGTGTACCTCGCCGTCGAACTCGCCGGTGGCGAGGAAGCTGAGCACGTTGGGAATGGTGATGTCGATGGGGTTGTACCGCTCCTCGGTGTCGCCGACGGCCAGCGCGGAGAAGGCCGCGCCCTCCTCGGTCTCCCACAGGGCCTCGGCGGCGGCGAGCTTCATCGGCTCGTACTGGGCGGCGAGCTTGGCCTGGTGGTCGCCGGAGAAGACCACCAGAGCGCCGGCGGCCAGGGTGAAGACCAGGCCGACCTTGAGGGCGCCGCGGAACAGGGCGAAGTCGCCCTTGGGCGGGACCACCCCGGCGACGCCGGTGTCGTTGTGGTGGCTGTTGCGCCAGAGCTTGTAGGCGCTGACCGCGACCACGAACAGCCCGGCGGTGACGAAGGCGGCCGAGACGGTGTGCAGGTAGGTGGACCAGGCCTGGTCGTTGCCGAGCACGGCCAGGATGTCGGTGAGCTCGGCGCGGCCGGTCTCCTCGTTGACCGTGAAGCCGACGGGGTGCCGCATCCAGGCGTTGGCGGCGAGGATGAAGTACGCCGAGAGGTTGGTGCCGACGGCGACCAGCCAGATGCACGCCAGGTGCGCGCCCCGGGGCAGCCGGTGCCAGCCGAAGATCCACAGGCCGATGAAGGTGGACTCCAGGAAGAAGGCGAGCAGGGCCTCCATGGCCAGCGGCGCGCCGAACACGTCGCCGACGAAGCGGGAGTACTCGCTCCAGTTCATGCCGAACTGGAACTCCTGCACGATGCCGGTGACCACGCCCATGGCGAAGTTGATCAGGAACAGCTTGCCGAAGAACTGGGTGGCCTGGAGGTACTCGTGCCTGCCGGTGCGGTACCAGAGGGTCTGGAGCACGGCCACGATGAACGACAGCCCGATGGTCAGGGGTACGAACAGGAAGTGGTAGATCGTGGTGACACCGAACTGCCACCGCGCGAGTTCAAGGGCTTCCATATCCGCCTCTCATGACCGACCATCGGTAGTACTACAAACTGTAGTTCTACAGGCTGTCGTAGCGCCATCCGCCCCGGGCGAAAGGGGTGTTCCGTACGTCTCCCCGGGGGAGGGAGGGCCCTTCGGGGCGCCGCTTCCCACGAGGAGCGGAGTGCCCGGACCGCTCCCACCTGGGGCGGAGCCGTGGCGGGGCGGTCGGGGAGGGGCCGGAGAAGCACCCGTGTGGGTTCGGACACACGCGAGTGCGCGCGCTCCCCGGCGCCGGCGGCCACGGGCGGGGGCGTCCACGTCCGGGGACGTCCTACGTACGGGGCGTGCACGTACGACGGCGGCGCGCCCCCTCGCCGGGGAGCGCGCCGCCGCCGGTGGCCGGGCGCGGGATCAGTCCTCCGCGCCGCCCTCGCGCTTGTCGATCATGTTCTCCATCAGGTCGATCTCGGTCTGCTGGGCCTCGATCATCCCCTGGGCGAGGTCGACGACCAGGTCCTTCTCGCCCAGGTCCACCTCGGCCTGGGCCATGTCGATGCCGCCCTCGTGGTGGGCGATCATCAGCTCCAGGAAGAGGATCTCCGCCTCCACGCCCTCGGCTTCCTCCAGGGCCACCATCTCCTCGGAGGAGGCCAGGCCCGGCATGGTGTCGGGGACCTCCCCGCCGCCGCCGTGGTCGTGGCCCTCCATCCAGGCCATCGAGGACCGCGTGCCGCGCGAGTTCAGGTCCCAGGCCATCAGCCATCCCTGCATGATCCCGATCTGGGCCTGCTGGGTGCGGGCGATGTCGGTGGCCACCGTGTCCAGTTCCGAGTCCTCGGTCTTGTCCAGGATGATCATCGACATGTCCACGGCCTGGGCGTGGTGCGCGCTCATGTCGCGTAGGAACCCGGCGTCCGGGCTGGTGTCCAGCGGGTGGGACGGGCGCCCCAGCAGGTAGCCCGCTCCCAGGGCCAGTACGAGCAGGACCACAGCGATCCATGTCGGTACCGAGCGCAGGGACACCTTCGGTGACGCATCCTCGTGCGCCGTCCCGTCATCCGCCCACGTGTGCCCGTCTTCGGCGTCCTCGACGCCGTCGACGGCTCCGGGCGCGGGGCCGTTTCTGTGTTCCATGGGAACCATCCTGGTCGAATCGCACAGCTGTGGTGCCAAAGTAGAGGATAGGTAAGTCCCTTTTGTCACCACCCACCCCAGGAGACCCCGTGGCCAAGAAGAAGACGGCGGAGGAGCGTCGCCGCCGAGCAGCCGAGCTGAAGGCGCAACGCCTTCGAGAGGAACGACGCCGCAAGGTTCTCACCATCGCCGGTGTGACGACCGCTGTGGTCCTGGTTGTGGGACTGCTCGCATTCCTGCTCTTCATGGAGTTCCGGAGCCGCACGGTCTCGGGCGTGGAGGAGTTCGAGGTCGGCTCCTACGAGCACGTCGAGACGGGGCAGCGCGTGGACTACGAGCAGACCCCGCCCGTGGGCGGCGACCACTGGAACGCCTGGCAGAACTGCGGGGTCTACCCCGAGCCGGTGACCTCCGAGTTCGCGGTGCACTCCCTGGAGCACGGCGCGGTGTGGATCAACTACCGGCCCGACCTGCCCGAGGACCAGGTGCAGGCGCTGAACGAGATGTACAGCCCCGGCGACTACCTGGTGATCAGCCCCTACGAGGGTGAGATGGACGCCCCGATCGTGGCCTCCAGCTGGGGCCGCCAGATCTCCGCCGAGACCGCCGGCGACGAGAACCTCCAGCGCTTCGTGCGCCTCTACGAGCGCGGCACCGACGTCCCCGAGCCGGGCGCCTCCTGCTCCGGACAGGTGTCGGAGACCGCGGCCGAGATCGACGCCATGCTCAGCGGTGGCGGAGTGGACACCAGCGGCGGTATGGAGGGTCCCGAGGGCGGTGACGCCGGTGCCGGGGAGGGATCCGGGAACGAGGCGGAGGCCTCCGACGCCCCCTCCGGCGCGGCCGAGGACGAGCCGACCGCAGAGGAGCAGTGACGGGACCTCCCGCCCGCTCCCTGACGTCGTGATCCCTCCGTGCCCCCGCGGCACGAGCGTGCGGGGCCGTCGGCATGAGCCGGCGGCCCCGCACGCGTCGTCCACCGACCCCGGGAACAGCCGGTCAGAGCCGCCCCTCGGGCAGCGGCGGCACGTGCTCGGTGACCAGGTCGCTGACCGTCGACAGCGCGGCGGCGGGGCTGCCGTGGGCGGAGGGGACCGTCAGCTCCACGTAGGCCTCGCGGCCGACCGCCGTGTACAGGGTGGGCGCGTCCTGCGGCTGCGGCAGCCACGTCACGCCGTTGACCTCCTCCACGTAGGAGTCCGGCGCCAGGGCCGCGGGGCGGGCAACACCGCAGCGCAGCCCGATGGGAGGGTCGCCCCAGGCCGCCGTCAGGTCCGACTCGGGGCGCACCCGCGCCCGCTCGGCGTCCAGCAGGGTGTCGGGAAGGGCGGCGACGAGGTCCGCGCAGGTCCCGGCGGTCGCCGCATCCGTCTCCGGAGGATCGATCCGCACGGTCTGCGCTCCGCAGCCCGTCGCCGCCAAGGCGACGGCCATGACCGCTCCGGCGTACGCGTACCGCCTCACAGGGACCTCGCTTCGGACGACGCGACGGGACGCGTCAGATATTGACTATGGGACAGGTGAGTGTCCGGGCGATGCCGTCCAACCGCTGGATCCGGGCCACCACGAGGGCGCCCAGGGAGTCGACGTCTTCGGCGCGGGCCTGGACGATGACATCGTAGGGCCCGGTCACGTCGTGGGCCTTCTCGACCCCCTCGATGCTCCGGATGCGTCCCGCCACCTCAGCGGCCTGCCCGACCTCGGTCTGGATCAGGATGTATGCCTGCACCATGGGTACTCCTTCGTGTGTGCCGGGCGTGGGAGTCGAGCGGCTCCAGGCCGAGCCGGCGGTGCGGTCGACGACGAACGGATGACGAACGTGGGTCCAGGCCACCGCGCTGGAGCGTCACCGTACCCTGATCCCTGTGCGTAACACCATTGGGGGTCTCGGGGAGTTCGCTCTGATCACGCGTGTGACGAGCCAATTCCCCATGACGGACGACGTAATCCTCGGACCGGGGGACGACGCGGCGGTGGTCGCCGCGCCCGACGGCCGGACGGTGGCGACCACCGACCTGCTGGTCGAGGGACGCCACTTCCGGCGCGAGTGGTCCACCGCCGGCGACGTGGGGCACCGCGCCGTCGCGCAGAACTTCGCCGACGTCGCGGCCATGGGCGCCCGCCCCACCGCCCTGCTCATCGGCTTCGCCGCGCCCGCCGACCTCCCCGTCTCCTGGGCGGAGGAGTTCACCGCCGGGGTCCGCGACGAGTGCGCGGTCTCGGGAGGCACGGTCGTGGGCGGGGACATGGTGGGATCGGACACCCTCACCATCGCCGTCACCGCGCTCGGCGACCTCCAGGGGCGCGCGCCCGTGCGCCGCGACGGCGCCCGGCCCGGCGACGTGGTCGCCTACACCGGCCACCTGGGACTGTCCGCCGCGGGGCTCGCCCTGCTGGAGAGGGGCGTCGACGGCCCCGCCGAGTGCCTGTCCGAGCACCGCAGGCCCAGTCCGCCCTACGCGCGGGGCGCCGAGGCGGCCCTGCTCGGGGCGACCGCCATGCTCGACGTCAGCGACGGCCTCGCCCAGGACCTCGGCCACGTGTGCCGGGCCAGCGGGGTGCGCGTCGACCTGGAGTCGGAGGCGCTGCGGCCTGAACCCTCCCTGCTGGAGGCGGTCCGCGTCCTGGGCGCCGGACCCGGGCGGGCGGAGCGGGTGGCGCGCGACCTGATGGTCGCCGGAGGGGAGGACCACGCGCTCGCCGCCGCCTTCCCGCCGGACACCGTGCTGCCCGACCACTGGCACCGCGTGGGGACCGTGGTCGAGGCCGCGCACGGGACCGCGGGGAAAAGCGGTAATCCGGTCACGGTCGACGGACATCCGCCCGGCGGTACTGGCTGGGACCATTTCCGCTGAAAATGAGCCTGTTTGGATTTGTCCTGTTTAGCTCTCGCGCTAGGCTTTGCGAATGTGGCTCACGCCGCTTTCGGACAGAGTGCCCGGATCGTGGAACACAGCGGTCCCCGCGGGATATCCCGTGAGCGACTGACCGAGAAGGGTGAGGGCGTACGCGGCGAAGGGCGACGCAGAGGGAGGCAGCCGGAGCCGGGAGCCCTCGGTGGAGGGCGACGGGAACGTCGAGGGGCGGGTTATGGGGCGGCAGGACTGGCGGGACGGTCCCCGCCGGGGTGCGCACCGCAGCGAGCCGAGGGACGCGGGCGTACTGAGGCGTCTCGGCGGCTTCGTCGAGAGCACGGTTCCCAAGCGCGTCGAACCGCCGAAGCTGATCAACGTGCTCGTCGTCTCCGGGGTCATCCTCGGCCTGCTCCTGTTCGGCTACAGCACCACCCAGATCTACCTCCAGTTCGGCGGTACCCCGGGCGCGGCCGAGTCCCCCGGGGCCCAGGACGGCTCCCGTCCCACGCACGACTCCTCCGCGGAGGCGGAGGGCGGCGCGGCCGCCGGCGGCGACGGGTCGAGGGGGCCGCGGACACAGGCGGGTTCGGAGCCCACAACGGTCGTCTACCGGATCACGGACTCCACGTCGACCGGGTTCAGCGGCCACGTCACCGTCACCAACACCTCCCAGACCAGGCTGGACGCCTGGGAGCTGGCCCTGGCCTTCGACTCCGCCGAGGTCACGGCGGTCACCGGCGCCGACTGGCAGGAGATCGAGGGCGGCATCCTGGCCCGCCAGGCCGAGGGGCAGGACGATCTGGAGCCCGGCGACTCGACCGCGCTCACCTTCGAGGCCGTGGGCGTACCGCAGAGCCCGGTCCGCTGCTCCCTGAACGGGCACGTCTGCCGGCTCTGAGGCCGCGGCCCGTGCCCGGGCCCGGGGGTACGGGCACGCCCTTGGGCGCCCGCCGCCAGCCGCCGTCCGGAAACGACGAGGGCCCCCGACCACGAGGGTCGGGGGCCTTCGACAGATCCAGAAGGGGCGGTGACCCTAGCGGGCCACCTTGCCGGCCTTGATGCACGAGGTGCAGGCGTTCACGCGCTTGGGCGTGCCGCCCACACGGGTGCGAACGGTCTGGATGTTGGGGTTCCAGCGGCGGCGGGTGCGACGGTGCGAGTGGGAAACACTGTTACCGAACCCTGGTCCCTTGCCGCAGACGTCGCAGACGGAAGCCACGGTAACTCCATTCAAGACGCTCGGGATCGCGCACGTCGCCGCACGCGAAGGTTCATCCGACCGGAAGAGGTCGGGCGGACTGGTTGACGTAGAAGCCAACCGTGGAAGAGTACACGAAGGACGCGGTCGGACGCGGAAAAGCCCTGTGCCGCCGACCGGTGCCCGTACGCGCAACGGTGGTACCGCGTGACCGACGACGGCCTCGGTAACCCACCGGAGCATCGAATCCGCCATGCGGGCACGGCGGAAACGCGATGAACTTCGATGAGTATACCCCGGTTGGAAGCGGTCGGGAGCCCACGGGCGTCGCACCGGAGGACTACCGTTGCGGTGACCGGCCATCCGAGACGGGGAAGCACACGTGAGCACCTGGGACGAACCGCTGAGCAAGGGACCGCTCAGGGGCAAGACGGCGAAGGCCCTCGCCGAGAAACTCGGCCTGCACACCCTGGGCGACCTGCTGCGCTACTACCCGCGCCGCTACGACCGGCGCGGCGACCTGACCGACCTCGCCGAACTGCGCGAGGGCGAGGAGGTCACCGTGCAGGCCCGCGTCCTGGACGCCAAACGGCGCACCGTGCCCGCCAGGCAGGGCCGCCGCCGCATGGACATGATGGAGGCCACCGTCACCGACGGCACCGGCCGCCTGCACCTGACGTTCTTCAACCGGGGCTCCTACCACCAGAACGCGCTCGTCCCTGGACGGCTGGCCATGCTCTCCGGCCGGGTCTCCACCTTCAAGGGCCGCCGCCAGCTCGACCACCCCCAGTACGAGCTCCTCGACGAGGACGGCCGCGAGGGCGAGCGGGCCCGGGCCTACGCCGACGAGCTCATCCCGGTCTACCCCGCGGTCAAGGGCATGGACTCCACGACCATCACCCGCGTCATCGACGTCGTCCTGGCCGACGTCGACAGCCTGTCCGACCCGCTGCCGCCCGAACTGCGCGAGCGCCACAAGCTCCTCGGCATCGCCGACGCCCTGCGCGCGATCCACCGCCCCGCCGAGTGGGCCGACGTCGGAGCCGCCAGGCGCCGCCTCAAGTGGGACGAGGCCTTCGTCCTGCAACTCGCGCTCGCGCGGCGGCGCCACCAGGCCGAGGAGCTGCCCGCCAAGCCCCGTCCCGGCGCGGTCGGCGGCATCCTCGACGCCTTCGACGCCCGACTGCCGTTCACCCTCACCGAGGGCCAGCGCGAGGTGGGCGAGCGCCTCGCCGACCGGCTCGACGCCGCGCACCCCATGCACTGCCTGCTCCAGGGCGACGTGGGCGCGGGCAAGACCCTGGTGGCGCTGCGCGCCATGCTCCGGGTCGTGGACTCCGGCGGCCAGGCCGTCATGCTCGCTCCCACCGAGGTCCTCGCCCAGCAGCACCACCGGTCCATCAGCGCCATGCTCGGGGCGCTCGGCCGCGCCGGGCAGATCGACGGGGCCGAGAACGCCACCCGGGTGGCCCTGCTCACCGGCTCCATGAACGCCGCCGCGCGCAGGGAGGCCCTGCTGGACGCGGCGTCCGGTTCGGCGGGCATCGTCGTGGGCACCCACGCCCTGCTCCAGGAGCACGTGACCTTCGCCGACCTGGGCCTGGTGGTGGTCGACGAGCAGCACCGCTTCGGCGTGGAGCAGCGCGACGCCCTGCGTGAGAAGGCCGTGGACGGGCGCCCTCACGTGCTGGTGATGACCGCCACCCCGATCCCGCGCACCGTCGCGATGACCGTGTACGGCGACCTCGACGTGGTCGCCCTCACCCAGCTGCCCACCGGCCGCGCCCCGGTGTCCACGCACGTGGTGCCCGCGAAGGAGAAGCCGCACTTCCTGGCACGGGCCTGGGAGCGCATCCGGGAGGAGGCGGTCGACGGGCACCAGGCGTTCGTGGTCTGCCCGCGGATCGGCGACGACGACAGGGGCGGGGCGGAGGAGGAGGCCGACGGCCACCCGGAGGAGGACGTCCCGGGCGCCCGGCCGCCGCTGGCGGTGCTGGACGTGGCCGCGCGGCTGGTGGAGGGGCCGCTCTCCGGCCAGCGGGTGGAGGTCCTGCACGGCCGGATGGCCCCCGACGACAAGGACGCGGTGATGCGCCGGTTCGCGGCGGGGGAGACCGACGCGGTCGTCTCCACCACCGTCATCGAGGTGGGCGTGGACGTGCCGAACGCCACAGTGATGGTCATCATGGACGCGGACCGCTTCGGCGTCTCGCAGCTGCACCAGTTGCGCGGCCGGGTCGGCCGGGGCCGGCTGCCCGGGCTGTGCCTGCTGGTCACCGACGCGGAGGAGGGCTCGCCGGCCCGGGAGCGGCTGGCCGCCGTGGCCGCGACCACCGACGGGTTCGAGCTCTCCCGGGTGGACCTGGAGATGCGCAGGGAGGGCGACGTGCTGGGCGACGCGCAGTCGGGCGCCCGCTCCAGCCTGAGGATGCTCACGCTGCTCAAGGACGAGGACCTCATCGGGCAGGCGCGCGAGGAGGCCGCGGAGTACGTGTCCGGGGATCCCGGGCTGACCGGGTACCCGCCGCTCGCGGAGGCGCTGGAGACGCTCCTGCCCGAGGAGCGCGCGGAGTACCTGGACAAGGCCTGAACGGCCGAGCCGCTTCCTTGGTTACCTTGGGGGCATGACCCGCATCATCGCCGGAACGGCCGGCGGACGGCGCATCTCCGTCCCCGAGGGCCGCACCACCCGCCCCACCAGCGACCGCGCACGCGAGGCCCTGTTCTCCTCGGTCCAGTCCGACCTCGGCGCCCTCGACGGCCTGCGGGTGATGGACCTGTACGCGGGCTCGGGGGCGATCGGCCTGGAGGCCCTGTCCCGGGGCGCCGCGCACGCGCTGCTGGTGGAGGCGGACCGCAGGGCGGCCCAGGTCGCCAGGGGCAACATCGCGGCGCTCGGCCTCCCCGGCGCCCGGCTGGTGGCCGACCGGGTGGAGAGGGCGCTGGGCCGGGGCAACGACGGGGACCCCTACGACCTCGTGGTCGCCGACCCGCCCTACGCCGTCACCGACGCCGAGGTCACCCGCGTACTGGCCGACCTGGTCGGCCGCGGCTGGCTGGCGGAGGACGCCGTGGTCGTCGTCGAGCGCTCCAAGCGCGGGACCGAACCCGTCTGGCCCGAGGGCCTGGAGCGCGTCCGTAGCCGGGGGTACGGGGAGGCGGTTCTCTGGTACTCCCGCCCGTCACCCGCCACCACCCTCGACTGACGCCTGCGGCGCGGTGCTTCCGTGCCCGTCGCCCGCCGCCACCCTCGACTGACGCCTGCGGCGCGGCACCTCCCGTGCCCGCTCGTCACCGGCGTGGGCGAATGTGGTCACTAAGCGGGTGTTGCCCGAATCGCCACGCGGCCGAACCCCTACGATCGCGATACCCGAACGTAGTTCTGTGAAAGGGGCGATCACCGTGCGCCGAGTCGTCTGCCCGGGTTCCTTCGACCCGGTGACCCACGGCCATATCGACATCATCGGCCGGGCGGCCAAGCAGTACGACGAGGTCGTCGCCGCCGTACTCAACAACGTCCAAAAGCGCGGCCTGTTCACCGTCCCCGAGAAGCTCGACATGCTCCGGGAGGGCACCGCCGAGTTCGGCAACGTGCGGGTCAGCGAGTTCGACGGGCTCCTCGTCGACTTCTGCCGGTCGAACGGCATCGAGACCATCGTCCGCAGCCTGCGCTCGGTCAGCGACTTCGACTACGAACTCCAGATCGCCCAGATGAACTACCAGCTCTCCGGAGTGGAGACCGTGTTCATGACGGCGAACCCGCAGTACTCGTTCCTGTCCTCCAGCCTGGTCCGCGAGATCGCCCAGCACCACGGGGACGTCTCCAGCCTGGTCACTCCCTACGTCGAGCAGCGCCTGCGGGAGAAGTACGCGGAACGGGCCTCCGAGGGACGCTAGCCCGTGCTGGCTCCAGGGCCTCGACCGCGTTGATTTGGGTGGTCGGGGACATGGTAGGTAGAATCGTGGTTTGACCATGGGCGTCGCCGGTTCCCGGTGCGCTCCCGTGTCGGTCGCACGCGAGACCTCTCGCGCACTCGGCACTCCCGAATTCCTCGTGAAAGTTCGATAACCCTGTCTCGCCTAGATCCTCGCAACCCGTTCGTGGTCGACACACGCCAGCTGGGCCGCCAGCCGGGGTCGATGCGTACCGTCAACCGCATCGTGACCGTCCCCCAGGCGTTCTCGTCGGCGATGGCGGTCGTACCCGAGGGCAGTGAGATCGAGCTGGACCTGCGGCTGGAAGCGGTGATGGAGGGCGTCCTCGTCACCGGTACCGTCCGCGGCCAGCTCACCGCCGAGTGCTCGCGCTGCCTGGACCCGATCTCGGACGGTATCGAGGCCGAGTTCCAGGAGCTGTACCGGTATCCCGCGGACGAGGACGCGGCGCCCGGCGAGAGCGAGGACGAGGACGACGAGGATGAGGACTACTATCTAGAGGGCGAACTGCTCGACCTCGAACCCGTGGTCCGAGACGCCGTCGTGCTCGCGCTCCCGCTCACACCGTTGTGCGGACCGGACTGTCCCGGCCTGTGCTCCGAGTGCGGCGCCAAGCTCGCCGAGGCCGGTCCCGACCACGGCCACGGCGACGACGTCGACCCGCGCTGGGAGGCACTCCGCAAGATCGCGGAGGATCCCGGCGAACGATGAGCTCGTGAACCGATCACGGACGGCCGCCCCCGGGCGCCCCCGTGGACCGGAGCACACCCTCCCCGCCACAGCGCGCGGGGTGACCAGATAAGCGACCTCCCGCGATCGCGGGGGTGACCCAGGAGGATTGAAGTGGCCGTCCCGAAGCGGAAGATGTCGCGGAGCAACACCCGGACCCGCCGTTCCCAGTGGAAGGCGTCGCGCCCGGTGCTGGTCAACTGCCCGCGCTGCCGCGACCCGAAGCAGCCCCACATCGCGTGCCCGACCTGCGGCACCTACAACAACCGCCAGGTCACCAACCCGGCTTAAGGCATGCCCGGCCTCGGGGCCCGGCCCCCGATTCCGATCCGCCTCGGGGCGGACCCGTCCGACGGGTCCGCCCCGAAGTGTTGTCAGGGCACCGGGTGCCCTCCGGGCGTCGCCGTGCAAGGATTTGTAGAGTTAACCGAGGAACAACGCACGACACACGACGGACCCAGGCACACCCAGTAGCACCAGACAGCGCACCGCGCAGTGATCCGGGCTCTCCGGGTTCCCGAGTTCGTGGTGGTTGCCGGGGGAGCGGAGCCTCCCGCGGCGGTCACCTCGTTTTCGAGCACCCTGGCCGGCCGCGGATCCCTCCGACCACCGCGCCGTACCCCGGCGCGCACGAACAGGGAAGTGAACCAGTGGCCAGCCAACTCTCCGCCTCCGAGGCCAAGTCCTTCCACGGGGCGATCGGAGTCGAGGTCGACCCGAAGATCCTGCTCCGGGCCCTGACCCACCGCTCCTACGCCTACGAGAAGGGCGGTCTGCCCACCAACGAGCGACTGGAGTTCCTCGGCGACTCCGTGCTCGGCCTGGTGGTCACCGACACCCTCTTCCGCAAGCACCCCGACCTTCCCGAGGGACAGCTCGCCAAGCTGCGCGCCGCCGTGGTCAACATGCGCGCGCTCGCCGACGTCGCCCGCGGCCTGGGCATCGGCGCCTACATCCGGCTCGGGCGCGGGGAGGAGGGCACCGGGGGCCGTGACAAGTCCTCGATCCTCGCCGACACCCTGGAGGCGGTCATCGGAGCCGTCTACCTGGACCGCGGCCTGGACGTGGCCTCGGAGTTCGTGCACCGGCTCTTCGACCCGCTCATCGCCACGGCCTCCGGCCTGGGCGCCGGGCTGGACTGGAAGACCTCCCTGCAGGAGCTGACCGCGGCCGAGATGCTCGGTGTCCCGGAGTACCACGTGGACGAGAGCGGCCCCGACCACCAGAAGACCTTCCGTGCCAGGGTCCACGTCGCGGGGGAGAGCTACGGCCTGGGCGAGGGGCGCAGCAAGAAGGAGGCCGAGCAGCAGGCCGCCGAGTCGGCGTGGAAGGCCATCAAGGCCCGCTCCGAGGCCACCGCCAAGGTCGCCGAGGAGATGGCCGGCACCTCCGACGCCGCCGAGGACAAGCTCTCCGGCGACGGGCGGGGGTGAGAGGACGTGCCCGAACTCCCCGAGGTGGAGGTCGTCCGCCGCGGCCTGACCGAGCACGCCCTGGGCCGCACCATCGGTGCGGTCGAGGTGCTGCACCCCCGGTCGGTGCGGCGGCACGTACCCGGCGCCGCGGACTTCGCCGCCCGCCTGTCGGGCCGCGTGCCCACGGTCGCGCACCGGCGCGGCAAGTACCTGTGGCTGCTCCTGGACAGCGGTGAGATGCTCCTCACCCACCTGGGCATGAGCGGTCAGATGCTGGTCCAGCCCACGGGCAAACCCGACGAGAAGCACCTGCGGGTGCGGCTGCCGCTGTCGGACGGCACCGAGCTGCGCTTCGTCGACCAGCGCACCTTCGGCCACCTGATGGTGGACGTGCCCGGTGTGCGCGAGGACGTGCCCTCGTCGGTGGACCACATCGCCCTGGACCCGCTGGACCCCGCGTTCGTCCCCGAGGTGTTCGTGCGGGCGCTGCGGGCCAGGCGCACCGAGGTCAAGCGGGCGCTGCTGGACCAGTCGCTGATCAGCGGCGTCGGCAACATCTACGCCGACGAGGCGCTGTGGCGCTCACGGCTGCACTGGGCGCGCTCCACGCAGGACCTCTCCGACGCGCAGGCCACGGAGCTGCTGGGACACGTGCGCGAGGTGATGACCGAGGCGTTGGAGGTGGGCGGTACCACCTTCGACGGCCTGTACGTCAACGTCAACGGTGAGAGCGGCTACTTCGAGCGGGGGCTCAACGCCTACGGCCGTCGCGACCGCCCGTGCGGCCGGTGCGGCGTACTGATCGTCCGCGAGGCGTTCATGAACCGCTCCTCCTACAGCTGCCCCGGCTGCCAGAAGCCGCCCGGAGCCCGAGGCTGAGGCGGCTTCGGCGTGTCGGTGAGCAAAGTGTGTCGTTCAGGTAAGTAAGGAGTCGGTCCGTGGGGGACGACGTCGGGGCCGTCCGGCTGACCGCGTGGGTGCGCGGACGCGTGCAGGGCGTGGGTTTCCGCTGGTGGGCGCGTTCCAAGGCGCTGGAACTGGGCCTGACCGGGGCGGCCACGAACCTCGGCGACGGCCGGGTCGAAGTGGTCGCCGAGGGGCCGAGAAGTGACTGCGAGCGCCTTCTTGGCCATCTCAGGGGCGGCGCGACACCCGGTCGTGTGGACTCCGTGGTCGAACGTTGGTCCTCTTGCCGGGGGACCTTCACCGGATTCGTCGAACGGTGAGTATGCTTGTGGGGTAACGCGATTCGAGCACACCGCGCGACCGCGGCGGCCCCGAGGGGTTCGCGGCGGGGGTCTCGCGGAGTGTGAGGCGACCACTGTGCGGCGTCCGCGTCGTCCGCACACTCCGGCGCAGACCGGGGTAACCGTGTTCGGATCGTGCGCTGCCACCTGCCCAGGTGCATCATCCCGGGTTGTGGCCGTTACGGACCGTTGTAATCCAATCTTGACCAGCGGCGCGCACAGTGAGACTCTGGAAGGTACATCGCGCAACTTTCCAGACCCGTGTGAGACAACGTCATCGGCGTTACCGCGGGGTGTCACACGCGCGGATCACCACTGGTCACTCAGCGTGGAGGACCCATATCATGGCGAAGGCTCTGTTTGGCCACGTCGGCGGCTCCGACCCTCGGATGGTCTCGGAGATGCGGCGGCTTCAGAAGCGGGTACGCGACCTCGAGGACGAGATCAGCCGTCTCCAGGCACGGAACGACCAGCTCAGCATGGCCGTGACCGATGCCACTCCCGGCGCGACCGAGCGCGAGCCCGCGCTCGCCTGACCTGACACCGTCGACGTTTCGGCTCCAGCCAGGCTGAACCTTCACGGTTGATCCACCGACGGGGACGCCGAGAGCACGAACCAGGCGTCCCTGGCCGGAACCGTCGACGGACCGGGTCTGACCCCCGTCCACCGAGCCGCGGTTTTTCCTCTCCCTTTGCGGCCTTTTTTACGTTGTACCCGGCGGACCCTGTCGCAACCCTCCGTGTCCGCCGGACATCCCCCTCCCCCCACCCGGTCACGGGAGCGCCTGCTCAGTGGCCTGCTCCATCCGGGGACACCGGGCCGAACCCCACCCGTAGGTCACTGCTTCGTGGCACCCTTGGGTGATCGCGGTCCGTGTCGAAGGTGACCGTCGTGGGAGGTGTGGGTGTACCTGAAGAACCTGACGCTGCGCGGTTTCAAGTCGTTCGCGTCGGCCACCACCTTGCGCTTCGAGCCCGGGATCACCTGTGTGGTCGGTCCCAACGGCTCGGGCAAGTCCAACGTCGTCGACGCCCTGTCCTGGGTGATGGGGGAGCAGGGGGCCAAGTCCCTGCGGGGCGGCAAGATGGAGGACGTCATCTTCGCGGGCACCTCCACCCGCCAGGCGCTGGGCCGTGCCGAGGTCAGCCTCACCATCGACAACACCGACGGCGCCCTGCCCATCGACTACACCGAGGTCACCCTCAGGCGGACCATGTTCCGCAACGGCGGCTCGGAGTACGCCATCAACGGCGACACCTGCCGCCTCCTCGACATCCAGGACCTGCTCAGCGACTCCGGCATCGGCCGCGAGATGCACGTCATCGTGGGCCAGGGGCAGTTGGACACCGTCCTGCACGCCGGCCCCGAGGAGCGCCGCGCCCTCATCGAGGAGGCCGCGGGCATCCTCAAGCACCGCAAGCGCAAAGAGAAGGCGATCCGCAAGCTCAACGCGATGCAGGGCAACCTGGACCGGGTCACCGACCTCACCGCCGAACTGCGCCGCCAGCTCAAGCCCCTGGGCAGGCAGGCCGAGCTCGCGCGCCGGGCCGCCGTCATCCAGGCCGACCTGCGCGACGCCCGCCTGCGCCTGCTCGCCGACGACATCACCGCCCTCACCGAGCAGCTGGCCAGGGAGGAGGCGGACGAGAAGGAGGTCCTCGCCCGCCGCGCGTCCGCCGAGGCCGCCCTCAACCAGGCCCAGGAGCGCGAGGCGGAGCTGGAGGCGCAGTCCGCCGCCGCGGCCCCCGCCCTCGCCCGGGCGCTGGAGACCTACCACGCCCTGTCCCGCCTCACCGAGCGCCTGGACGCCGTGCGCGGCCTCGCGAACGAGCGCCACCGCAACCTGGCCTCCGTCGACGACGAGCCCGTGCACCGCCGCGACCCCGAGGAACTGGAGACGGAGGCCGAGGAGGCCGCGGCCCAGGAGGAGGAACTCCTCACCAGGCTGGAGGAGGCACGGGAGGTCCTGGAGACCGCCGTCACCGAGCGCTCCGCCGCCGAGGACGCCCTGCACCGCGAGGAGAAGCGGCTGGAGGCCGCCACCCGGGCCTCCGCCGAACGCCGTGAGGGCCTCGTGCGGCTGTCCGCGCGGGTGGAGAGCCTGCGCGGTCGCCTGACCTCCAGCGAGGCCGAGATCACCCGCCTGGAGGAGTCCGCCCGGCAGGCCTCCGAACGCGCCGAACAGGCACAGACCGAGTACGAGATGGCCGCCGAGGAGTCCGCAGGGCTCGACGAGGGCGACGCCGAGCTCGACTCGGCCCAGGAACGCGCGACCCTGCGGCTCTCCGAGGCCGACGCCGAGCTCAACCGCCTGCGCGACGCCGAGCGCACCGCCGAGGGCGAGCGCGCCGCGCTCGCCGCCCGCAAGGAGGCCCTGGAGATGGGCCTGGCGCACAAGGACGGCGCCGACACCCTCCTGGGCGCCGGCCTGCCCGGGATGCTCGGCAGCCTCGCCGCGCTCGTGCAGGTCGAGTCGGGCCAGGAGACCGCGGTGGCCTCCGCCTTCGGCGCCGCCGCGGGCGCGGTCGCCGTCAGCGACATCGACACCGCCGTGGCCGCCCTCGACCTGCTCAGGTCCGAGGACGCGGGCCGGGCCGGGATCGTCATCGCCCAGGCCGTCCCCTCCGTGCCCCGCCGGGAGTGGCCCGAGCTGCCCGCCGGGGTCCGCTACGCCGTCGACGCCGTCGTCGCGCCCGAACACCTGCACGGCGCGGTCACCGCCCTGCTGGACCGCACCGCCCTGGCCTCCGGCACGGCCGCCGCCCGCGACCTCGTGGACAAGGTCCCCGGCGTGCGCGCCGTCACCCCCGAGGGCGACGTGTTCGCCGCCGAGCTGGTCCACGGCGGTTCGGCCGCGGCTCCCAGCCTGCTGGAGGTACAGGCGGCCGTGGACGAGGCGGGCGAGAGGCTGGAGGTGGCCGCCGAGGCCGCCGGCCGGATCGCCGCCGAACTGGAGGAGCGCAAGCGCGAGCGCGCCGCTCTGGCCGCCGAGGTGGAGGAGCTCACCGCGCGCCGCCGCCAGAGCGACCGCAAGCGCAACGAGTCCGCCCAGCGGCTCGGCAAGCTCGGCGGCCAGGCCCGCTCCGCCGAGGCCGAGTCCGAGCGGTACGCGGCCGCCGCCGCCAAGGCCGCGGCCGCGCGCGGGGAGGAGGCCGACAGGCTGGCCCGTCTGGAGGAGGAGCTGGCCGAGGCCGAGGAGATGGCCGCCTCCATCGAGGAGGAGGCGCCCGACGCCGACACCCGCGACGAGCTGGCCGCCCAGGCCTCGCGCGCCAGGGCCACCGAGATGGAGCGCCGACTGGCGGTGCGCACCGCGGAGGAGCGCGCCCGCTCGATCGCCGGCCGCGCCGAGCGGCTGCGCGCCCAGGCCTTCGAGGAGCGGCGTGCCGTGGAGCGCGCGGCCGAGCGCCGCCGCACCCGCGCCGCGCAGGCCGTCATCGCCGAGTCCGTCGCCGAGAGCGCCCGGCTGGCCCTGCAGCGGATCGCGGTGTCCCAGGCCGCCGCCGAGTCCGAGCGGGCCGCCGCCGAGGCGGAGAAGGACTCGCGGGACGCCGAGCTCAAGGCGGTGCGCGCCCGGGTGCGCGAGCTGTCCGTGGAGCTGGAGAAGCTGACCAGCTCGGCGCACAGCGGCGAGGTGGCCCGTGCCGAGCGGCGCATGCGCCTGGAGCAGTTGGAGACCAGGGCGATGGAGGAGATGGGCGTGGACGTGCCCACCCTCGTCGCCGAGTACGGGCCCCGCGTGCCCGTGCCCCCGCCCGCCGACGCGGGGGAGGACGCGGCCCCGCTGCCGTACGTGCGCGAGGTGCAGGCCAAGCGGGCCAAGGCCGCCGAGCGCCAGCTCAACCAGCTGGGCAAGATCAACCCGCTCGCGCTGGAGGAGTTCGCGGCGCTGGAGGAGCGGCACGCCTTCCTCAACGCCCAGCTGGAGGACCTGAAGAAGACCCGCCGGGACCTGATGGACATCGTCCAGGAGGTCGACGCCCGTGTGCAGGAGGTCTTCTCCGCCGCCTACCTGGACGTGGAGCGCGAGTTCGCGGCGATCTTCGGGCGGCTGTTCCCCGGCGGTGAGGGGCGGCTGCTGCTCACCTCGCCCGAGGACATGCTGACCACCGGCATCGAGGTGGAGGCGCGCCCGCCCGGCAAGAAGGTCAAGCGGTTGTCGCTGCTCTCCGGCGGCGAGCGGTCCCTGACCGCGGTGGCCTTCCTCGCGGCGATCTTCAAGGCCCGCCCGTCCCCGTTCTACGTGATGGACGAGGTCGAGGCGGCCCTGGACGACACCAACCTGCAGCGGCTGCTGGTGATCTTCGAGGAGCTGCGCGCCTCCTCGCAGCTGATCGTGATCACCCACCAGAAGCGCACGATGGAGGCGGCCGACGCTCTGTACGGCGTGACCATGCAGGGCGACGGCATCTCCCAAGTGATCAGCCAGAAGCTCGAACGCCCCGCCTGAGGGCCGGATCCGGCCGCGCGCCCGGCACACGGCAGGGGCCGCCCTCCCCTCGGGGAGAGCGGCCCCGTGCCTTCTTTGGGCCTTCGCTTCGGCCCGTGTTCGGGCGTCCGGAGAACGGGAACCTTCGGCGCCTACGGTGAGACGGCTCGTTCCTCGCAGTCTCACCTCCGGCGCCTCCAGAACCCCGTGGACGCCCGAACCAACCCCTTGGGGAACCGCCCTGAGCGGAGCCCCAAGGGGCGCCACTATCCGCGTGCGATGGTGATCACCGGGGAGGTCCAGGTCTCCCAGTGCTCGGGGTTGTCCGGGTCGCCGAGCGCCTTGAGCGCGCGGACCTCCAGACGGTAGTCGCCGTCCTTGACGGACTTGATCTTGTCGTGCCTGTCCACGACCGTGCCGTCCCACGGGTAGCTGAAGAACGACGTTCCGGTCGCGCTGCGGCTCACGTGGTCCACCGACACCGCGACGTTGCGGTGCGGGTGCACCGGGCGTCCGGTGCGCTCGTCGATGACGACCATCTCCAGCTTGGTGACGTGGTGGTCGAAGTGCGCGATGACGTACGGGATGTCCGGCAGGCCGTCGACCCACTCCATCGTGTAGGTGGCGCCGTCGGGCTGGTTCTCGAACGTGCCGCCGTCGGCGCTCGCGCACTCCAGGCCGGAGAAGGCGCCGCAGTCGGTGATCTTGGTCAGCCACGGCAGCTCGACGGTGTTGCCTTCGCCGTCGGTGACCGGGGTCATCGCTTCGATCGCCTGGTAGTTCCCGTTGTAGGCGGCGTACGGGACGCGGTAGGTCTCGCCGTCCACCTCGGCCACGGTGACGTAGCCGCCGTAGATCATCTGCTCGTAGTCCTGGGCGGGCGGGGTGACGGTCACCCCGACCTCGGCCGACGCTCCGGGAGCCAGGGTCACCTCGGCGGTGTCGAGGGCCACCTCGGCGAAGCCGTCGTTGTAGCCGGGCGAGAAGGTGCTGCCGTGGGTGCCCAGGGCGGCCTCGTGGCCCAGCTCGTACGTGGCCTCCTCGTCACCGTCGTTGGTGATGGTGACCGTCTTGGTCACGGGGCCCTGGGTGGCGCCCAGGGACAGCTTGCCGGGAGCCACGGACGTGGTGGCCAGTACGGCGCCGGGCACGTCCAGCATGCCCGCGCCCTGCCGGTGGACGTTGTCCAGGTAGCCCAGGTCGGGGTTGCCCCACCAGGCCTTGGGGTCGGCGCTGTTCTGCAGGACGTCGCGCACCTCGTGCGCGCCCAGGTCGGGCCGGGCCTGCAACAGCAGTGCGACGCCGCCCGCCACGTGCGGGGAGGACATCGATGTGCCGCTGAGGGTGGCGTAGCCGCCCTTGGCCACGGGGTAGGTGGAGTTGATCAGACCGCCCGGGGCGCCGATGTCCGGCTTCAGGCTCAGGTCGGGGGAGAGGCCGAAGGAGCTGAAGGAGCTGATCAGGCCGCCGGTCGGGTTGGGAACGGTGGTGTTCTCGCCGGTCCAGGTCAGGGTGACGGGCTCCTCGCCCGCCAGCAGCTCACGGAGGTGGGCGCCGGCGGTGTCGGAGACCCCGATGGCGAACGCGCCCTGGTCGACGATGCCGCCGCCCGCGAACATGCCCGCGACGTTGTTGTACATCACCACGCCGGTGGCGCCCGCGGCCAGGGCGGTCTCGTACTTCTCGGCGAAGGTGCACGCACCGCGCACCATCAGCGCCGTCGCGCCCTCGGGGTCGCCCTCCAGCTCGTCGCCCAGGGACGTGCAGCCCCGGCCGATCCAGACGAGCTCGTCGGTCTCCCCGGAGGTGGGCGGCGGTGTGGCCTCGCCCATCTCCATGTAGGCCAGGGTCTCGCCGCTGGGGTTGGCGGTCACGGACGCGGCCTGGATGTGGGTGTTGTCGAAGGAGGCGACGCCGATGACGTTCTCGCCCAGGCCGGGTGCGCCCGAGGAGTACAGGCCGGTGTCACCCTCGTTGCCGATGGAGGCGACCACGGTCATGCCCTCGTCGACCAGGTTGTCCGAGGCGACCGCGGTGGGGTACTGCGGCCAGGTGTGCGCGGAACCGATGCTCATGTTGAGCACGTCCATGCCGTCGTCCAGGGCCTGCTCCATGGCGGCGATCATGATGTCGGAGGTGGTGGAGCCCCCGCAGCCGAACACCTTGTAGGCACCGAACTCCACGTCGGGGGCCACGCCGGTGACCTTGCCGTCGGCGCCCACGATCCCGGCCACGTGGGTGCCGTGGCCGTGGCAGTCCTGAGGGTCGTCGTCGGGGACGGGCACGGAGCCCGGGTCGCCGGCGTTGAAGTCGTCGCCGACGAAGTCGTGGCCGGTGACCACGCGCTCGTTGGGGAAGCCGCCGCCGCCCAGGTCGGGGTGGGTGTAGTCGACGCCGGTGTCCATGATGGCCACGCGCAGGCCCTCACCGGTCAGGCCCAGTTCGTTCTGCGCGATGTCGGCCCCGGTCATGGGTAGCGCGGTGTCCAGGTCGGGGGCGCTGTCGTCGGGCTCGGGGAGCTCGTACCTGACGACGGGGTAGATGGCGCTGACGCCGGGGATCTCCCGGGCCGTGCCCACCTGTGCGTCGTCCATCTCGACGGAGAACCCGTTCCAGAGGTCCTTGAACGAGCGCCGCTCGTCGTATTCGAGGCCGTACGCCTCGGCCTCGGTCCGGAACTTCTTCTGTTCGTTCTTGACCCGGGCCGTGGAGGAGCCCTGCGTGGTGGGCGGGCTGTCGAGTTCGATGAACCACAGGCCGCTGGCCTGGTGGGTCAGTTCTCCGTTCTCGGCGGTGGGGGCGGGGTGCAGGGGGGCGAGCTCTGAGATCTCGTCGGCGCTTGCCGGTGTGGCCGCGACCAGACCCGCGACGAGGGTCAACCCGGCGAGCGGTGCCAGGCGCGTTCGGTGGGGTACCACCTTGTCAACACATCCCTTCTCGGTGCGCGCCGGCGGACACCGGGGGAGCGGGCACCCCGCTGGGTACACGACTGTGGTGTTCAGGGGGATACGCCGCTTAATGTCCGTACTCGGTTAATCGGCGCGCATAGCAACGAGATCATTGCTGTGCGCCATGAAGGTGTCAATGTGCATCAAGACTCAATCTGGCCACATGGCGGGACAGGGGGTGCACTGTTAGTTATTTCTACACAGAAGCGGACAATATTCTCTTTTGGCTCTAAAGGGATAAAAAGGAATGCCGGCGGAGTACGCCGTCCCCCCACGCAGAATACGGCCGCCGGGAGGAAGACGCAGGTCGGCGCGGCCCGGGGCGCTCGCCGGAGCGCACGGAGGGCCGAGTACGCTGGAGGGGACGGGCCGCCCACGGGCGGCCCGACCGGTGTCGACGAAGCGAAGTCCGGTACCGCGGCCGCAACCGGCCGCCAACCCGGCGCTGTCCCGCAACTGTGAAGCCCCGTCCGTACGGGGACGAGCCAGGTCGCCTTCCCGACGCCGACGTCCCCGTCCTCGTGGGAAGGACAGGCCGTCTCCATCGGGCCGTGCTCCTTCCTCCGCCCGAAAAGGAGCACCGTGCGAACCGCGCGCCATCTCTCCCCCGCCCTCCTCGGAGCCGTGCTCGTCCTGACCTCCTGCGGTGCGCCCGACGGCGGTGAGCCCGAGGCCGAACCGACCGCCCAGGAGGCCTCCCACACCTGCGGCGTCTCCGAGCCCGATCCCGACCGCCCCACCGTGGGCGACGGCACCTTCCCCGTCACCGTCACCGGCGCCACCGGCGAGGTCACCATCGAGGAGGCGCCCGAGCGGATCGTCTCCCTCTCGCCGAGCCACACCGAGATGCTCTTCGCCATCGGCGCGGGCGACCAGGTCGAGGCCGCGGACGAGTACTCCGACTACCCGGAGGAGGCCCCCACCACCTCGCTGAGCGGCTTCGAGCCCAGCGTGGAGGCCATCACCGAGTACGACCCCGACCTGGTCCTGCTCGCCCGCAGCGCCGAGGCGAGCGCGGAGCAGTTGGACGCCGTCGGGATCCCGTCACTGGTCATCGACGCCGCCGCCGATCTGGAGGACACCTACGCCCAGATCCGTATGCTCGGCGACGTCACCGGCCACACCGAGGAGGCCGATGCCGAGGCCGACCGGGTCGAGAGCGAGTTCAACGCGATCGTCGAGAACGTGTGCGAGAGGACCGAAGGCGGACTGACCTTCTACCAGGAGCTGGACGAGACCTCCTACGCCGCCACCTCCGACACCTTCGTCGGCGACGTCTACGAGTCCTTCGGCCTGGTCAACATCGCCGACGCCGCCGACGAGGACGGTGCCGCGGGCGGCTACCCGCAACTGTCCCAGGAGTACGTCGTCGAGCAGAACCCCGACCTGATCTTCCTGTCCTACGGGGACGAGTCGACGGTCGCCGAGGTCGCCGGGCGCCCCGCCTTCGACACCGTCACCGCGGTGAGGAACGACGCCGTCTACCTGCTCGACGCCGACATCGCCTCCCGCTGGGGACCGCGCGTGGTCGAGTTCGCCGACACGGTCGGCCAGGCCGTCATCGAGAACGCGGGCCGGTAGCGTGCGGGGCGGCGCCGGCCTCCCGGTCGGGTGGATCACGGGCGGTCTGGCCGCGCTGGCCGTGGCCGCCCTCCTCGGCGTCTCCGCGGGCGCGGCCTCCCTCTCCGCGGCCGACATCGCCCTGCACCTGCTCAGCCTCCTGCCCTTCGACGTCCGCTCCCCGCTGACCGAGCGGGAGGCGGCCGTGCTGGTGGAGCTGCGCCTGCCACGCGTGGTGATGGGCGCCGTCGTCGGAGCCCTCCTGGCCACCGCGGGCGGCGCCTACCAGGGGGTGTTCCGCAACCCGCTGGCCGACCCCTACCTCCTGGGAGCCGCCTCCGGGGCGGGACTCGGCGCGACCATGGTCATCGTCTTCGGCCAGCAGTTCAGCGACTCCCCGCGCGCCCTGGTCCCGGTCGCCGCGTTCCTGGGCGCCCTGCTCGGCGTGTTCGCCGCCTACCTGCTCGGCTCCACCGCGGGCGGGGGCGGCACCGCCTCGCTGGTCCTGGCGGGCGTGGCGGTCTCCTCCTTCCTGTCCGCCGCGCAGACCCTCGTCCAGCAGATGGAGATCGACGAACTCCAGCGCATCTTCGCCTGGCTGCTCGGAGGGCTCGGCCGGGGCGGCTGGGACGACGTGCGCCTGGTCGCCCCCTACGCGGTGGTCGGACTGGTCGTCCTGCTGGCCTGCGGCTACCTGCTGGACATGCTCTCCCTGGGCGACGACAAGGCGGTCAGCCTGGGCCTGAACCCGGCCGCCGTGCGCGTCGTGGTGATCAGCGCCGCGTCGCTGGCCACCGCCGCCGCCGTGTCGGTGAGCGGCCTGATCGGCTTCGTGGGGATCGTCGTCCCGCACATCGTGCGCCGCATGGTGGGCTCCAGCTACCGGGCGATCCTGCCGGTCACCGTGCTCTTCGGCGGGGCCTTCCTGGTCGTGGTGGACATCGTCGCCCGCACCCTCATCGCCCCCGCCGAACTGCCCATCGGCGTGGTCACCGCCTTCCTCGGCGCGCCCTTCTTCGTACTCATCCTGCGCACCACACGCCACCGCAGTATCTAGACCCGTGTGCCGAACGCCTTGCTCGGCGCCCGGGGTGTGGTTCGGACGCCGAAGGTCCCCGCCTTTCGGGCGCCCGAACAAGCGAAGGACCGCGTCACAGGCGTTCGCTGAGGGTGGTGGGAGGGAGACGGCAGGGGGGCCGCGCCGCAGGCGTCCGCTGAGGGTGGCGGGAGGGCGGCGCGGAGGCCCAAGGCAAGCGGGGCCCTTCGTTCCCGGCACGCCATCCCACCGTGACACGAACGCGTCGGACACTCTGGGAGACTGGTGGCGCTATGGACATCACCTTGCTCGCTGCCATCGTCATCGCCGTCGTGCTGTTGACCGTCGTCGGATTCTTCCTGGTCAGGACCCAGCGCCCGGGCAAACCGGGCAAGGAGGAGACCACGCCCGAGGCCACCGGGGAGGCGGCGGGGGCGACCGCCGTGGAGGACCGGGAACGGGATACGGGGACCGTGCGCACGCCTCCCGCCCAGGCGCCGCCGGCCACGAGGCCCGCCGAACCCGCCGAACCGGAACTGGAGTCCCCTCCGCCCTCCGCCGGGCGCATGGTCCGCCTGCGCGCGCGACTGGCCCGCTCGCAGAGCTCCTTCGGCCAGGGGCTGCTCAACCTGCTCTCCTCCGACTCCCTGGACGAGGACGCCTGGGAGGAGATCGAGGACACCCTCATCACCGCCGACATCGGAGTGACCTCCGCCTCGCAGATCGTGGAGAGCCTGCGCACCCGCGTCAAGGTGCTCGGCACCCGCGGCCCCGACGAGGTCCGGACGCTGCTGCGCGAGGAGCTCCTCGCCCAGATCACCACCGCCGCCGACCGCACCGTGCACACGGAGCCGCACGGTGACCGGCCGGCCGTGATCATGGTCGTGGGCGTCAACGGCACCGGAAAGACCACCACCACCGGCAAGCTGGCCCGCGCACTGGTCGGTGACGGCCGCAGCGTGGTGCTCGGCGCCGCCGACACCTTCCGCGCCGCCGCCAGCGAGCAGCTCCAGACCTGGGGCGGCCGCGTGGGGGCCCCGGTCGTGACCAAGGAGGAGGGATCCGACCCGGCCAGTGTGGCCTTCGACGCCGTGTCGCGGGGCATCGAGGACGGCGCCGACACCGTCATCATCGACACCGCCGGGCGCCTGCACACCAAGACCGGCCTGATGGACGAACTGGGCAAGGTCAAGCGGGTCGTGGAGAAGAAGTCCCAGGTGGACGAGGTCCTGCTCGTCCTGGACGCGACCACCGGACAGAACGGCCTGCGCCAGGCACGGGTGTTCGGCGAGGTCGTGAACGTCACGGGCATCGCGCTGACCAAGCTGGACGGCACCGCCAAGGGCGGCATCATCGTCCAGGTCCAGCGGGAGCTCGGCGTGCCGGTCAAGCTCGTCGGGCTCGGCGAGGGCCCCGACGACCTGGCGCCCTTCGACCCCGAGGTCTTCGTGGACACGATCCTGTCCGAGGACTGAGCGGCACACACCGGCGACGCGGCCGGACACCCGACCGGGTGTCCGGCCGCACCCGTGTGTGGGCGGGGAGGTGACGCCGGCCGCCTCCCGGGGCGTACGGGATGTGACGCGGGACACAGGAAGGAAACCCCGGCGCAACACGGGAGGCGACCAGTTGACCGGGTCGCCGCTCCGGGCGTGAGGTGTCACGGAGCGTGCCTGCTTCGTCGCCCCGCGCGGATGTGGCGGATGCCGCTCCGTGGCGGTGCACGTGCGCCCGCACGTACCGGGGTCCCGGTTCACGGCCCCTTAACACTTCTGTCTGTCCTTTTACCCGGCCGCAACATGTCGGGCCCAGGAGAGAAACACCCCGGTCGGAAGGTTGCCCGTGTGGTGTTCTGCACCGGGCCCGATGATGCGCTCGCTGATCGCCGCCCTCACAGACAATCCCCCGTCCGTCCTATGGAGGCGACGCAATGATTGACACCGGCAACACGACGTGGCTGCTGATCAGCGCGGCCCTCGTGATGCTCATGACCCCGGGCCTGGCCTTCTTCTACGGAGGTATGTCGCGGGCGAAGAGCGTCCTGAACATGATGCTGATGAGCTTCACGAGCATCGCGGTCGTGAGCGTGCTCTGGGTGGTCGTCGGCCACTCGCTCACCTACTCCGACGGCGGCCCGGTGGACGCCTTCATCGGCGGTTTCGACTACGTGGGCCTGTCCAGCCTCATCGGTGAGATCGAGCCCGCGGACGGTGAGGGCGGAGGGGGCTACCCGCTCCTCGTCGACGCCGGATTCCAGATGATGTTCGCGGTCATCACCGTGGCCCTGATCAGCGGCGCCATCGCCGACCGCGCCAAGTTCGGCGCCTGGATCCTCTTCGCCCCGCTCTGGGCGCTCCTGGCCTACTTCCCCGTCGCCCACTGGGTCTGGGGCAGCGGCTGGATCGGTGACCTGGAGATCGGCGGCTATGAGGTCATCGACTTCGCGGGCGGTACCGCGGTCCACATCAACGCCGGCGCCGCCGCCCTGGCCCTGACCTTCGTCCTCGGCCGCCGCAAGGGCTTCGGCTCGGAGTCGATGCGCCCCCACAACCTGCCGTTCGTCCTGCTGGGCGCCGCGCTGCTGTGGTTCGGCTGGTTCGGCTTCAACGCGGGCTCCGCCTACGCCGCCGACGGCACCGCCGCACTGGCCCTGGTCAACACCCAGGTGGCCACCGCCGCCGCCACCGGCGCCTGGATGCTCGTCGAGCGCTTCCGCTACGGCAAGGTCAGCGCCCTCGGTTTCGCCTCCGGCGCCGTCGCGGGCCTGGTCGCCATCACCCCGGCCGCCGCCAACGTCACCCCGCTGGGCGCGATCGCCGTCGGCCTGCTGTCCGGCGCCGTCTGCGCCTACGCCATCAGCTGGAAGTTCAAGTTCAAGTACGACGACGCGCTCGACGTCGTGGGCATCCACATGGTCGGCGGCATCATCGGCTCCCTGGTCCTGGGCCTCCTGGCCGCGGGTGTGACCGGCGGCTCCGACGGCCTGCTCTACGGCGGCGGCGTCGGCCTCCTGGCCGTCCAGGCCATCGCGGTCGTCGGCGTCACGGTCTACTCCTTCGCCGTCACCTGGGTCATCGCCAAGGTGATCGACCTCATCATCGGGTTCCGCATCCCCGAGGAGGTCGAGACCAACGGGCTGGACCACGAGCTGCACGCCGAGTCCGCCTACGCCTTCGACGAGCTGGACGAGACGGAGACAGAAGCGGTCTCCTCGCCGACGCCTCCGGGCGGGGAGACGACCTCGCCGCAGGTCAGGGCCTAGGCCTCAACGTCGAGGCCGCGGGCCTTCACCGTTGACGCGGTGAGGTGTTCCAGGGGCTGGCGGGAGTCACTCCCGTCAGCCCCGTTCGTATGTTCGGATACTCTTCGTGGCATATGTGGGCATTCATGGATCCGTATTGGCCATGACCTGCGTATCGGTTCGATACCCTTTCTGAGCGGTGCGGCGGTGGATCCCGGGCACGGGGGCGCCTGGTCGACGGCGAACAGCCCGTCACGGAACCGTCCCGGGTCCCCGTGAAGAGCACGAGGCGAAACCCGGAGCCGCACATCCGCGTCTCACGCCGAGAAACGGGTCAGGGCCGTGCGTTCATCCCCCCGCCCACCCGGAAACCATGCTGATTCGTACAGTGCCCCACATGTCGGGGTCAGGAGGCAAGATGGCGCCGGTTAGTCATATCAGGGGTCGCAGGGGCGGGCGCGCCGCGCTCGCCGCCGCGGGCGCGGTCGTCGCGCTCGGGTCGGCCGGATGCTCCATCGACCTCAGCCACCTGCGCCCGGGCGGCGGGGGAGACGGGGAGCCCAGCCCCGAACCCGCCGAGCCGGTCGCCGCCGCACCCCTCGTGGAGGAGGCCCTGGCCGACCTCGCCTCCTACCCGGCGCTCACCGCCACCGGCCAGGTCGCCGAGAGCGTGGACTCCTCCGACGTGCGCGACACCTCCCTGACCGTGGCCGACTCCGGCACGGCCAGCGGCACGGTCCGCGCCAACGGCATCGAGGCCGAGCTGATCAGCGCCGACAGCAAGCTCTTCATCCGCGCCGCGGAGAACTTCTGGCTCGACCAGGGCGTCTTCAGCCCCGACTTCGACGACTTCGACGGCAACTGGGTGCGCGCCTCCGCGGCCCAGGCCGGGTTCGACCCGAGCGCCGTCCTGGTCCCCTCGGAGCTCTCCGCCGCCCTGGGAGGGATCGCGCTGGAGTCGGACGAGGCCGTGGAGGAGAACCTGGACGGCACCCTCACCTACCGGATCGACCTGGCCGGCGAGCGCAACCAGATGTGGATCAACGCCGAGACCGAGCAGGTCCAGCGCATCGCCATCGAGGAGCTCGTCCCCGAGGAGGCCGAGAGCGGCCCGCAGGTCCGCCTGGACCTGGCCGAGGCCGACACCGCCGCGGTCGAGGAGCTCTACGACGGCGTCATCGCCACCGCCGAGGAGGAGCTGACCGGTTCCCGGGACGCCCGTATCGAGGTGGGCTGGGACGGCAGCCCCAGCATGTCGTGCGAGGAGGGCCCCGACTGCACCTGGTCCGGCACCGTGCGCGACGCGGGCGGCGACGGCAGCGGTACGGTCACCGTGCGCATGGACGTCACCTTCAGCAACGCCGACATCGGTGAGCAGAAGTGCGAGGACAGCGGCGAGCTGGAGGCGGGCAGCACCCTGGAGCTGTCGTGCGGCGCCAACTACAACATCGTCAGCGCCGAGCAGCAGACCTACCCCATCGACGGGGAGGCGCAGCTCTCCACGTACGGGCTGACCGGTGGCCAGCAGGAGAAGATGCTGGCCGGCCTCAAGGAGCAGCGCGAGGCCACCCTGTCGGGGAACAGCTCTCCCTCCGAGGGAACGGAGGGGGAGGAGAGCGGCAACTGACCCGCGGTCCCCGCCGCACGATCCCGCGTACCGACACCTCACCTTCCCGTGATACTCCAGGGTGACGTGGGACGGGTAGGCTGGGAGACCAATTCCGAGACGAAGGACTGGCCACACTCGTGTTCGAGACGCTTTCCGACCGGCTGACATCGGTCTTCTCCTCGCTGCGCGGCAAGGGGCGCCTGTCCGAGGAGGACATCAACGCGACCGCGCGGGAGATCCGTCTCGCGCTGCTGGAGGCGGACGTCGCGCTGCCGGTGGTCCGCGAGTTCATCTCGCGGGTCAAGGAGCGCGCGCGGGGCGAGGAGGTGTCCAAGGCCCTCAACCCGGCACAGCAGGTCATCAAGATCGTCAACGGGGAACTGGTCGAGATCCTCGGTGGCGAGACCCGGCAGGTCCGCTTCGCCAAGAACCCGCCGACCGTGATCATGCTCGCGGGCCTCCAGGGCGCCGGTAAGACCACTCTGGCGGGCAAGCTCGCCAAGTGGCTGGCGGCCGACCGCAACACCCCGCTGCTGGTCGCCGCCGACCTGCAGCGCCCCAACGCCGTCACGCAGCTACAGGTGGTCGGTGAGCGCGCCGGGACGCCCGTGTTCGCGCCCGAGCCCGGCAACGGCGTCGGCGACCCGGTCCAGGTCGCCCGCGAGTCGGTCGAGCACGCCCGCCGCAACAACCACAACGTGGTGATCATCGACACGGCCGGCCGTCTCGGCGTGGACAGCGAGATGATGCAGCAGGCCGCGGACATCCGTGACGCGGTCAGCCCCGACGAGATCCTGTTCGTCGTCGACGCGATGATCGGCCAGGACGCGGTCAACACCGCGCAGGCCTTCCTCGACGGCGTCGGCTACGACGCGGTGGCGCTCACCAAGCTGGACGGTGACGCGCGCGGCGGTGCGGCCCTGTCCATCCGGCACATCACCGGCCGTCCCATCATGTTCGCGTCCACCGGCGAGAAGCTGGAGGACTTCGACCTCTTCCACCCGGACCGGATGGCCTCGCGCATCCTGGACATGGGTGACGTGCTCACGCTCATCGAGCAGGCGCAGCGCACGTTCGACGAGGCCGAGGTCGAGAAGATGGCCTCGACCATGACCTCGGACGAGGACTTCACGCTGGACGACTTCCTCCAGCAGATGTCGATGGTCCGCAAGCTCGGCCCGATCGGGAACCTGCTCGGCATGATGCCCGGTATGGGGCAGATGCGTGAGCAGATCGACAGCATCGACGACAAGGACCTGGACCGTATCCAGGCGATCATCCAGTCGATGACCCCGGGCGAGCGCTCGAACCCGAAGTCGATCAACGGCTCGCGCCGCCTGCGCATCGCCAACGGCTCCGGTACGCAGGTCAGCGACGTCAACGGCCTGGTCACCCGCTTCTTCGAGGCGCAGAAGATGATGCGCAAGATGAAGAACGGCGGCGGCATGCCGGGCATGCCCGGGGCGCCGGGCGGCGGTGGCAACCGCAAGAAGGCCAAGGCCCAGGCCAAGAAGCTGAAGAAGGGCAAGCAGCGCAGCGGCAACCCGATGAAGGCCCGCCAGCAGGAGGCCGAGCGCGCCGCCGAGCGGCAGCGGCGCCAGGAGGAGGGCGGCCAGCAGGCGCCGCAGCTGCCCCCGGGCCTGGGCGGCGACCAGCCCAAGCTCCCGCCCGGCCTCGGCGGCGGCCCCAACATGCCGGACCTGTCGAACTTCAAGTTCCCGAAGAAGTAGCGCGGTCAGCGGCTCTTCCCTCCGTCGCGCGGCGGGCGGAGCGCTACCATGCCTACGGCGGCCCGTCCACGTTCCGGGGGCGGGCCGCTCCCGTCAGGGTGCCCCGCGGTGTCGTGTGCAGGGAACCCGTCCGCGTCTGGCACAATGAGTAGTCGACTAACGGTGACGGGCCAGCCCTCTAACTAGCCCGCCACTCACGTCTGTCCCGCCGGGTGCCACAACCCCACGTGGTTTCACCGACGGGCGCCTCACACCGTTAATCGGGAGAAGACCACTCCAGTGGCTGTCAAACTGAAGCTCAAGCGTATGGGCAAGATCCGTACGCCCCAGTACCGCATCATCGTCGCCGACGCCCGCAACAAGCGTGATGGCCGGGCGATCGAGGAGATCGGCAAGTACCACCCCAAGGAGCACCCGAGCCTCATCGAGGTCGACTCCGAGCGGGCCCAGTACTGGCTGTCCGTGGGCGCCCAGCCCTCCGACGCGGTCAAGGTCCTCCTTCGCAAGACCGGTGACTGGCAGAAGTTCAAGGGCCTGCCCGCTCCGGCTCCGCTCCAGGTCGCCGAGCCCAAGGACCCTGAGGCCAAGGAAGCCGCCTTCCAGGCCGCGCTGAAGGAGCTCGTGCTCCCCGGCGCCGAGGGCAAGGGCAAGGGCAAGAAGTCCGAGAAGAAGGCGGACAAGGCTGAGAAGCCCGCCGAGCCCGCCGCGACCGAGAAGAAGGCCGACAAGGCGGACAAGGCTGAGAAGCCCGCCGAGACCGCCACGGCCGAGAAGAAGTCCGAGGGCGAGGCCTGACGTGCTGGAAGAGGCGCTTGAGCACCTCGTGAAGGGGATCGTTGCGAACTCCGACGATGTCCAGGTGAGAGCCAAGAGGCTCCGCAAGGGCAAAGTCCTGGAGGTCCGGGTCCATCCCGACGACCTGGGCAAGGTGATCGGCCGCAACGGCCGCACCGCCAAGGCACTGAGGACCGTCATCGGCTCCCTGGCCGGGGGCCGCTACGTCCGCGTGGACCTGTTGGACCTGCACGAAGTGCGCTGACGCGCCTCAAGGGGCGCCGACCGCGAACGGTCGGCGCCCCGCAGCCGTGCCCGGGGCGACTCGCCCCGGGCACGGTTTTCTCTCCACGTCCCCGCGAACGCGGGACGGACCAAGAACGGGAGTTCCCATGCGACTCGTTGTCGGCCGGATCGGCCGCGCGCACGGCATCCGCGGTGACGTCGCCGTCGACGTGCGCACGGACGACCCGGAGGCGCGGTTCGCCGACGGCTCCGTACTGGAGACCGACCCGGCCGGAGCCGGTCCGCTGACCGTCTCCTCCACCCGCCGCCACAGCGGCCGCCTGCTGGTGCGCTTCAAGGGCGTGGCCGGCCGCGACGCCGCCGAGAGGCTGCGCGGCACCCTCCTGCTCGTGGACTCTGCGGAGATCGCCCCCCTGGACGACCCGGACGAGTTCCACGACCACGAACTCGTCGGCCTGGACGCGGTCACCACCGACGGCGAGCCGGTCGGCACGGTGGAGGACGTCCTTCACCACGCACAGGACGTCCTGGTCATCACCACTCCCGAGGGCGGTGAGGTCCTCGTGCCCTTCGTGGCCGCCCTCGTCCCCGAGGTCGACGTCGCCGGAGGCCGGATCGTCCTGGACCCCCCGCCCGGCCTGCTCGACCTCGCCGACTGAAGGGGCACGCCGTGCGTATCGACATCATCAGCATCTTCCCCGACTACTTCGGCCCCCTGGACCTGTCCCTGATCGGCAGGGCACGCGTCTCCGGCCTGCTCGACGTGCGCGTGCACGACCTGCGCACGTGGACCCACGACCGGCACAACACCGTGGACGACACGCCCTACGGCGGCGGTCCCGGCATGGTCATGAAACCCGAGCCGTGGGGCGAGGCGCTCGACGAGGTCGTGGCGGGCGGGCCCGCGCGGCTGATCCTGCCCACCCCCAGCGGCCGCCCGTTCCGCCAGGCCGACGCCGAGCGCCTGGCCGGCGAGGAGCACCTGGTCTTCGGATGCGGCCGCTACGAGGGCATCGACTCCCGGGTCGCGGCCGACGCGGCGGACCGGATGCCCGTCGAGGAGGTCAGCATCGGCGACTACGTGCTCAACGGCGGCGAGTCCGCCACGCTGGTGATGGTCGAGGCGATCACACGGCTGCTGCCGGGTGTGCTCGGAAACACGGAGTCGGCGGTGCAGGACTCCTTCGCCTCCGGCGGCATGGAGAACCTGATGGAGGGGCCGGTCTACACCAAGCCCGCCGCCTGGCGCGGCCGGGAGGTGCCCCCGGTGCTGCTGTCGGGAAACCACGGCGCCGTGGACCGCTGGCGCCGCGACCAGGCACTGCGCAGGACCGCGCGCAACCGCCCCGACCTGGTCGCCGCCCTGCCCGAGGAGGCCCTGGACCGGCGCGACCGCGAGGTCATCGCGGAGGAGGCCGTTCGAGACGCCACCTGAGGTGTGGCAAACTGGGTGGGTTCCCCCCAGGTGATCGGCGGCATCCGCATGCCGGCGGCACGACGTCGGCCTCTGTGACGGTCACCCGGGCGGTTCGAAAGTTCAGACCCACAAGGGCCCTCGCCCGCGCACCCCTCCCCCTCGGGGGACAGGACGCGGAGCGCTACCGATGAGGATTCGCGAGATGCACACCGCCATTCAGGAGCTGGAGAAGGCCCAGCTGCGTTCCGACGTCCCGGACTTCCGTCCGGGTGACACCCTCAACGTCCACGTCCGTGTGACCGAGGGCAACCGTACCCGTGTCCAGGTCTTCAAGGGCGTTGTCATCCGCCGCCAGGGCGCGGGCAGCCGCGAGACCTTCACCATCCGCAAGGTGAGCTACGGCGTGGGCGTGGAGCGTACCTTCCCGATCCACACCCCGGCCGTCGAGAAGTACGAGGTCGCCGCCCGCGGCCGCGTGCGTCGCGCCAAGCTGTACTACCTGCGTGAGCTGCGGGGCAAGGCCGCCCGCATCCGCGAGCGCCGCTAGCGGCCGCAGACCCTCACACGCGCTTTTCACGGGTCGAAACCCTCCGCTCCCGGCAGGGGCTCAGGATAGGCTTCGACTCGATGAGCAAAGACGAGAGGGACCTCGGCGCGGACGGGGCCCAGGACGAGGATTCCGCCCGGTCCGGCCCGGAGGAGCGAAGCTCCGCCACTGGCTCCCGAGAGCACGAGCTCTCGGGAGCCAGTGGCGTCTCCGAAGCCGGGGGACAGGAGCCAGAGGAGAAGGCGGACACCCAGATGAGCAAGTCCCAGAGCAGCGAGAAGCAGGGGTCGTTCTGGAAGGAACTGCCCATCCTGGTCGTGATCGCCCTGGTCCTGGCGTTCGTGATCAGGACCTGGCTGGTGCAGGCCTTCTACATCCCCTCCTCCTCGATGGAGAACACGCTGCTCATCGGGGACCGCGTACTCGTCAACAAGGTCGTCTACCAGATCCGCGACATCGAGCGCGGCGAGGTGGTCGTCTTCGACGGCAACGGGTCGTGGGACGACCCGAGCACGGTCTCGGTCCCCGAGCCCACCAATCCGGTCTCCGGCGCGTTCACCTGGGTGCAGCAGCAGTTGGGGGCGGCGCCCACGGGCAAGGAGTACATCAAGCGGGTCATCGGCCTTCCCGGCGACACCGTGGAGTGCTGCGACGAGCAGAACCGCGTCCTGGTCAACGGTGTCCCCCTGGAAGAGGGCGACTACCTGTACCCGGGCAGCACGGCCAGCCACACCGAGTTCGGACCGGTCGAGGTTCCCGAGGGGCATCTGTGGCTGATGGGTGACCACCGGGCGATCTCCGCCGACTCGCGGGTGAACCAGAACAACCCCGGTGACGGCGCGGTGCCCATCGACCACGTGGTGGGCCGGGCGTTCGTGATCATCTGGCCGTTCAGCCAGGCCGGCTGGCTGGAGGTCCCGGAGACCTTCGAGAAGCTCAACGCCGAGGACGGGTGAGGCCCCCGGCCGGGGACGCCCCGACCGCCGGGTTCCGGGCCGCGGCACGGCCGCCGCGCGGCGGCCGGCCCGGGGACCCGGCGACGCCCGGCGGGCGATTCACCGAAGGAAATCCGGCCGACGGAGTACACAAGCCACTTCCGTGACGCATGATGGACTTGGATCGTATTGGCGTCCCCCGACGCGTGGGGCCGCCGCCGGGCGGGAGAGCGCCGCGCGGCGACGGTGTTCAGTGGAAGGGACCGGCACACCACGACCGGAGAGTGCGACGAAAGCGAGCACGTGGATGAGTTCTGAGGACCTGGAGAAATACGAGGCCGAGATGGAGCTCCAGCTCTATCGCGAGTACCGGGACGTCGTCGGTCTGTTCAGCTACGTGGTGGAGACCGAGCGGCGGTTCTACCTCACCAACCATGTCGACCTCCAGCCGCGTTCGACCGAGAACGGGGAGATGTACTTCGAGGTCGTGATGGAGGACGCCTGGGTCTGGGACATGTACCGTCCTGCCAGATTCGTCCGCAACGTGCGCGTGGTGACGTTCAAAGACGTCAACGTCGAGGAGATCACCAAGGCCGACCTGGAGATGCCGCCCACCGACGGGGGCGCCCAGGGCTGAGCGGCGCAGGGCACCCGTGGGGCGGCCCGGCTCCGGTCGTCCACAGGAGAGAACTCGCTCTGGCGCAGTGACCGGCGATCACCGACCGTGGTAACGGGAGGTGGTCGACCTTGGATCGGTGGGCCGAGTACCGAAGGACGCTGGGGGGCCGCGGCGAGGACCTCGCCGCGGCCTTCCTCCGACGAGCCGGGATGCGGGTGCTCGCCCGCAACTGGCGCATCCCCGCGGGGGAGATCGACATCGTGGCCCGGGACGGACCCGTCCTGGTCGTCGCCGAGGTCAAGACCCGCACCTCCGTCCGGTACGGACACCCGGTGGAGGCCATCACCCCCGCCAAACGGCGCCGCCTGCGCCGCCTCGGCCGCGCCTGGGCGGTCCGGCACCGGATCCCCGCCCACCCCCTGAGGGTGGACGGCGTGTGCGTCCTGATCAGCGGCGGGCACGTGTTCGTCTCCCACGAGCGGGGGATGTCGTGATGACGCTCGCCCGCACCCACTGCATCACCCTGCTCGGGGTGCAGGGGCACATCGTCGAGGTGGAGGTGCACCTGGGCGGCGGCGACTTCGGGGTGACCCTCGTGGGACTGCCCGACGCCGCGCTCCGCGAGGCCAGGGACCGCATCCGCGCGGCCGTGGTCAACAGCGGTGAGGAGTGGCCCAGCGGCCAGATCATCATCAGCCTCTCCCCGGCCAGCCTGCCCAAGGCGGGCAGCCTCTTCGACCTGGCCATCGCGGGTGCCGTCCTTGCGGCGGCGGGCTCGGTGCCGGTGGAGCGGCTGGAGGGCACCGTCCTCATCGCGGAGCTGGGCCTGGACGGGCGTGCCCGGCCGGTGCTCGGAGTGCTCCCGGCGGTGGTGTCGGCCGCCGGACAGGGCTACCGCAGGTTCGTCGTCGCGAGGGGGAACGCGGCCGAGGCCCGACTGGTGCCCGACGTCGAGGTGACGGCGGTGGACGGCCTGACGGACCTGTGCCGGTGGCTGCGCGGCGAGTACCTCCCGGAGGAGTCCGAGCCGTCCGTGCCCCGGCCGCGTGAGCCCCGGGACCAGGGCCCCGACCTGTCCGACGTGCTGGGGCAGCCGGTGGCGCGCCGCGCGGTGGAGATCGCCGCGGCCGGGGGCCACAACCTTATGATGCTGGGGCCTCCGGGAACCGGCAAGAGCCTGCTGGCCGAACGGCTGCCCACGGTGCTGCCCCCGCTGAGGCCCGCCGAGGCGCTGGAGGCCACCGCCATCCACTCGGTGGCGGGCATCCTGCCCCCGGGATCGCCCCTGGTCACCATGCCGCCCTTCGCCGCGCCGCACCACACCTCCACCCGGGCCTCGATCATCGGCGGCGGCAGCGGCCACCCCTCTCCCGGCTGGGTGTCCAAGGCCCACCGCGGTGTGCTGTTCGTCGACGAGGCACCGCAGTTCGGGCGCGGAGTGCTCGACTCCCTGCGCGAACCGCTGGAGCGGGGCGAGGTGGTCCTGGCGCGGGCCTCCGCCACGGTGACCTTCCCGGCCCGCTTCCAACTGGTGATGGCGGCCAATCCCTGTCCCTGCGCCAAACCCGGCAACCTGTGCACCTGCCCCTCGGGTGAGAGGCGCCGCTACCTCTCCCGGCTGTCCGGACCCCTGCTGGACCGGGTCGACCTCAAGGTGGAGCTGCAACCGGTGTCCAGGGCCGAACTGCTCGCCGACCGCGCCTTCGCCGAGTCCTCCGAGGTGGTGGCGGCCAGGGTGGAGAAGGCCCGCGCCCGTGCCGCCGAGCGGCTGTCGCACACTCCGTGGGCCACCAACGCGGCCATCCCCGGGTCGAGGCTGCGCCGCGAGTTCCCGGTCGAGCCCGCCGCGCTGAGGGTGCTCGGGCGGGCGATGGACCTGGGACAGATCAGCGCCCGGGGCGTGGACCGGGCGCTGCGGGTGGCGTGGACGCTGGCCGACCTCGCCGACCGGGGACGCCCCGGCGAGGAGGAGACGGCCTACGCCTTCGCGCTGTGGTCGGGGCGCGCGTGGTGAGCGCCGTCAGCGGACGCGGGCCGGGAGCGGACGGGGAAGAGGGGAGCGGTGCGGTGGCGCGGGACACGGAGGGCGAGGCCGACGCGCGGGCGCGGGCCTGCCTGACGGCGGTGGCCCCGCCGGGGGACCTGTGGCTGGGGGCGGTGCTCGCCGAGCACGGGGCCGCACGGGTGTGGGCGGAGCTGGTGGCGGGCGCGCCCCCGCCGGCGGTGCCCCGCGCCGGGGACGAGGAACCCGGGCCGGAGGTACTGGACCGGCTGCACCGGCGGTGGCGGAGGTGGAGCGCCACGGCGGCCGGGGTGGACCCCGACGGGCTGCTCGGCGACTCGGCGGCGGCCGGGATCCGGTTCGTGGCCCCCGAGGATCCCGAGTGGCCGGGGCGGCTCGACGAGCTGGACCTGCCCGGAGGCCGCCGCTCGCACGGACTGTGGGTCCGTGGCGGCGGGGACCTGCGCGACCTGTGCCTGCGCTCGGTGGCCGTGGTGGGGGCGCGCTCGGCCACCGCCTACGGCGAGCACGTGGCCGCGGAGATGGCCTACGAGCTGTCCGAGCGCGCGGTCGTGGTGGTCTCCGGCGGCGCGTACGGGATCGACGGGGCCGCGCACCGGGCCGCCCACGCCGTGGGAAGCACGGTGGTGGTGCTGGCCTGCGGGCTGGACGTGGACTACCCGCGCGGACACGCGGGGCTGTTCGCCGACGTCGTCCGCACCGGCGCGCTGGTGAGCGAGCGGCCGGTGGGCTCCACCCCGCGCGCGCCGGACTTCCTCGTACGCAACCGGCTGATCGCGGCGCTCACCCCGGGGACGGTGGTCGTGGAGGCGGGGCGGCGCAGCGGAGCGCTCAACACCGCGTCGCACGCAGCGGAGCTCAACCGGGTGCTGATGGCGGTCCCCACGCCTGTTTCCGGGGCATCCGCTCTGGGTCCGGCTGGAGTCGTGCCGTTCGTCCTGAACGTCGTGTAGCAGCCTCATAACGGCGGGGAGGTTGGGGATAATCGGTTCCACACGAGCGACGCCCCCAGACGCCATGGACGGATGACTGTGACTGAACCTCCCCGCCCCGGACGCCCTCTGCACCCAGTCCCGCACAGCAACAGTCCGCTGGGACGCTTCGCGCTTGAACTGCGCCAGCTGCGGGAGGATGCGGGGCCCCTTAGCTTCCGTGAGATGTCCCAACGGACGCGGGAACTGGGCACGCCGGTGGCAGCCACCTCGCTGCGCAATGCCCTCTCGGGAGAGCGAGTCCCCAGCCTCGAAGTTGTCATGGCTTTTGTTCGTGTGTGCCTGTCGCTGGGCCCCAACGATGAGCACGAAGCTCTTGAGACTTGGAAGGAACGCTGGGAACGCGTAACTGCTGAGGGCGTCAGCAACCAGTCTGTGGTTGTCACCGGGGGCGGCAACGTCCACGTCAATAACTTCTTCCGAGATGGGGAGACTGCTGCCGGAGGGGACAGAGAGCCTCAGACGCCTGAGACTCTGGCCTCGAAGCGGGAGAACATCTACCTCAGTGTCCTCCAGCAGAAGGCCCGGCACTCCGAGGTGAACCAGTGGCTCAGTGTCGTGTTCATTGTGGTCGGTGTCGGCATCGTCGTGGCTGGACCTGTCGTGGCGCTGGTGAGAGCCGATGCCATGCCCCTGCTTGTGAGCTTGTTCGGTGTCCCGTTCGCAGCGCTTGGAGCATGGCTGAGGTGGCATGTACGCCGGACCGACGCCGCTCTTGACTCCCGAATCGATCGCATTGAGCAGAAGATCGAGGAGGACGACACCTTCGACAAGGTGCTCAAGGTCGCCAACACTATTGACGATCCTCAGCAGCGCGACGAGGCCCGCAGGGACGCCGTGAGGTGGCTAACGACCCTGAAGCCGGTCGACCCTTCGGTCTCTACTCAGGCTTTGCCGGAGGGCGAGGCCGACCCCAGGGGCGCAATCGATCAGGGTGACTCGAAGTCCTGACGCCCTTCGCTAAGCGTGGGGCTGAGTTTGGCTCACCCGTGCCGCTACCGGGCTACCCTGAAGCTCACCGATACAGCTCCAGCGGCAGCAGGGGACCCCCATGGCGGTAACGACAGGCGCACCCGACGGAGAGCCCGAAGAGGGACGTTCGACTGAGTCGACCGATTTCACCATCAACAGGCCGGGTCTTGAAAACTTTCAAAGGTATCTAGAGTCCGTGCTGGGCAGGCCGCAGGTGCACAACGTTGTCCACGGTGACGTGGTTGTTGGGACAGGTGTCCAGTCTCGGAAGGTCTTGCAGGAGCAAGCCGACAACAGCTTGGCCAAGCAACGCCAGAAGTTCTACCTCGACTTCCTGAAGCAGTCGCTCAAGCAGGCCGAGGTCACCTTCTGGCTCAGCATCGCGTTTATGGCCGCTGGCGCGATCGTCATCTTGGTGGGGGCCGCGCTCGCCCTGGTGTACGCCCAAAGCGCGGACCTGAGTTACGTGCCCCTGGTCACCGCCCTCACCGGTGCCTTGATCACCGTTGGAGGCGGGGCGCTCGCCCTTCACGCGCGCCGGGCTAAGACGCACGTGACGGAGCAGGCCGAGCGCATCGGCGACAAGGCCGACAAGGACGACGGACTGCGGACCACCCTCAGGCTGATCGACCAGGTCAGTGACAAGGACCTGCGCGACCGTATCCGCACGGCAGTGGCGTTGCAGGCCCTGGGCGTAACAGCCGATCCTGAGACGATCGCCAGTAGCCTCCTGGCCGACCCCAAGGGCGAGATCGAGCCGGGCGGCCCCAAGCCCTGACGAACGTTAGTCCGAGCCGTCGAGTTTCTTCGCGACCTTTTCAATGGCCTTGCGGACGTAGTGCAGGTTGCCCTCAGGCGCGTCTCGGGTCTCTCGGATGTCGGTGAGGTTGATCTTGTAGGGCTGCTGGGGGAGCGGTCCGAACGGCCCATCAGCGTCGATCGTGATCGTGTGGATTTTCGGCTCGTCCTCCTGGACGACCTCATGCCCGACCCCTAGGGACCAGACGAGCTTGCGACCGGGCCCGAGCGCTGTGATGCCCTCGCTGAGCCGCTTCTGGCCACTCGTCGCGCCGTGGAGTTTCCCTTGAGGTAGAGGCGGTTCAATCGTGACCCGGACGTTGTGGGCGAACGTCGGGCCTGAATTACCCAGTACCAGGTTGAGGATCGTTCCTTGGGCCTCGTCCGGTACTACGTCCACCCAGACATAAGGCTGGACAGCGTCCTGTGCTGCCTTGCGCTGAAGCTCGGTCTGAGCAGCTGCGGTTTCGGCTGCCTCACGCTGAAGCTCGGTTTGGGCGATCGCAGCCTTAACCGCCTTCTCCTGAAGCCTGGTCTGCGCTTCTGCAGCCTTGACCGCGTCCTTTTGATGCTTGGTCTGCTTCTTCGCGGCGTTGGCGGCCCGTCCGGTGAAAAAGAGCGCTACGAGGGCGATGGCGGCAGCGGCGACGGCGCCCACAGCGGCGACGGCCGCCCAAGTTTCGGAGTCCATGTTCTGAGCATCCCAGCGGTTCTATCGCTGTGTGCTCAGTTTCGCGCAGCTGTTACCGCATGGGTGTATCCGAACTCGATGCCCGGGGCTGGACGCGGTCAATAGCATGTCGGCATGGAGCACCTCGGGGTACGACTCGCCCAACTGCGCCGCGTTGCCGACCTCACCCAGGAAGGGCTGGCCGAGCGGTCGGGCGTGTCCGTCGACGTCGTTCGCAAGCTGGAGCAGCAGCGCAAGCACAGCGCCCGGCTGCCCACCCTGCACGCCCTGGCCACCGGCTTGGGCGTGGAGCTGACCACCCTGCTCGGCGACCCGCCCGCCGTGCCCTCCAACGGTGACGCCGAACCCCCGCAACTGGTCGCCCTGCGCCGGGCCATCATGCCCCCGCTCTTCGCGCCACCGCCCCCGCGCGACGCGGCCGAGTCGCTGTCGCTGCCGCTGCTGCGCGCCGAGGTCTCCGACGGCTGGTCGCTGTACCACGGGGCCCAGTTCGGGCGGCTGCTGGACGTGCTGCCCGACATCATCGCCGACGCCCGGCTTGCTGCCGCCGTGGGGTCCGGCTACAGCCGGGCCGAGGGTGAGCACGCGCTCGGCAAGGCGCTCCAGCTCGCCGGGCACCTGGCCATCCGGCTGGGCAAGACAGACCTGGCGCTGGCCAGCCTGGAGCGCGCCGCGAACGCGGCCGACAACTCGGGTGACCCGCTGCTGGCCCCGATGGTGTTCGGGTCGGTGGCGTGGGCCTACCAGCGCCAGAACAGGTTGGACGATGCCGGGAACCTGGTCATCCACGCGGCTGACGGCGTGGACCGCGAGGTCGGCACCGACACCGCTGCCAGCCTGCGTGTGTGGGGCGGTCTGGTGATGAGCGGCGCCACCAGCGCCGCACGGTCGGGCGACTACGAGCAGGCCAAGGACATGATGGTGACGGCCGAGGAGCAGGCGCGCCGTCTGTCGAAGCTGCCCCAGCCCAGGGACGGCCGGTCGGTGTCGATCTTCAGCCGCAGCTCGGTCCGCATCGAGCGGGTGCGGCTGGCCGTGCAGCACAAGCGCCCGGACGAGGCCCTGGAGCTGGCGAAGGGGATGCGGCTGAGCGCTGACACCCCGCCCAGCTGGCGGACATGGCTGCTGCTGGACGTCGCGCGAGCGTACACCGACGTTGGCGACGCCCACGGGGCGGTGGCCACGTTGCAGCGGCTGCGCCGGGCGTCCCCCGACTGGATGCGCCACCACACGTTGGCGGTTGCGATCATCCAGGACCTGTACGCCGGGCCCGTGCAGCCGCCGGGGCTGTGCCAGCTCGCCGAGTTCGTGGGCGTGACCCCTTAAGCGCGCAAAACTAGGACGCTTTATCCCTGTCACGTTGCGTGACTCCTCGGCATCGTTGGGCCCATGGACGCCCAGTCGCGAGACCAGCAGCCCCCCCGCCGTCACCCTCGCCGACCTGGCGCGACTGACCCGGCCGCGCAGACGCCCCGCTCCGGTTGTGTGGCCGACCCAGCGGCCCCCGCTCCCTCGGCGGAGCCGGGGCGCGGACCAGCGTCGAGAGCAACGAGGAGAGACCCCATGACGGCCGAAGGCCGCAGCCCCGACGACCACGCGGACGAGTTGTTCGATCGGCTGTCCGAAGCCCTGCGCGAGCACCACGACACCCGCGCCACTAAGGCCACGCTGCGGGCGGCGCTGGCCCGTGCTGACGAGGCGTTCGACCAGCTGCACCTGTGGCTCACCGCTGGCAACCCCCTGCCCGAGCCCTGGCGCAAGGCGCAGCGGGTTCTGACCGAGCGCCGGGCCCGCCCTGCCGAGTCTGAGGTGTGATCATGTTGGACGTGAAGAACGAGACATTGGCCAAGGTGTGCGCCTGCGGGGCGTACTCGTACCTGATCCCGCAGCAGCCGGGTCCCGGTGGGGAGTCGATCTGGCGCCGGGTCACCACCGGGTGCCTGTCGACCACGCGGGCAACGTACGCGCAGGGCCACGACGCCAAGCTCAAGGGCTTTTTGATCGAGGCAGGGGCGGGCGGCCACCAGGTTCTGTGGACGGGCGACGACACCGTCATCGGCAAGACGGCCGAGCGGTGGGCGGCTGACCTGGGCTGGGCCGACGCGGTCCGGGAGGGGATCGAGCGCAAGCGCGCGCACTGATCGAGAGACGGGCCTCGGAAGCTCTCGGATGGGCTTCCGGGGCTCTTTCGTGTGCGGGGCGGGGCTCGGGCCCGGTGGGGCTGCTCGTGCGCTCCGAGACCCCACCGAACGGCGCGGAGGGACCACCGAGGCATGCCCCATGCGCCCCTGGGTGGTGTAGCTTCACGAACGCACTGCACCCCCGAGCAGTAGCCGAGCCGAGCCCAAAGGACGCCCCGTGATAGCGACTGTCAACTACTTCAGTAACCGCCAAAGGGCACTTCAGGTCTATGAGGCTGCCAATGCCGAGTTGCTGAGGGACCTGCTGATCCAGTGCCTTGAACTCGACGGCTACGACACGAGGATCATCAACAGGGCGTTCTCCAACATGGGATCGACCGGGACGGTCTTCGACCTGGGCAAGGAACGCGGCACCCGCAACAAGAAGCGCAGGATCACGGCGAGTGTGCAGGTTGTCGAGGGGGCACTGACGCACTTGGTCAGCGCTACTTACTCCGTCGATGTGGCTGGAGGTAAGGCGTGATCGCAGTCGTTCGCCACCACGATGACGAGCAGGGAATCAAGGTCTACGAGGCCCAGGACGCAGAGGAGCTGACGAACCTGCTGATCCGGTACGTCGCGTCCGGCAAGGACGAGGAGAAGACCATCAGGGGCGAGATGCCAGGCGCCAATGACTTCTTCTCGACCAAGTTCATCGGGTTGTGGGAGAAGAGCGTCACGGTCAGCTTGGGCTTCGTGACGCGCATCGTCAGTTTCACTCACGGCGTCGACGCCCGCGTTGAGGACCTTCACGAGCAAGCCGAGTAGGCTGCGCCCGGCTACGCCCCGGGCGTGGGTCGGGGCGCGTGGTCATCCAGAGGGGCCGGGGTTAGGCACCGATGCGCTGGTCGGTGAGGATGCCGAAGACGTAGGCGGACCCCTGGACGAGGTCCCGAATCTGCCCGGGGCCGCTCAACGGCATGAGCGCGTGCGCCTTGGCGAAGTCGTTGCGCGGGATGACGCGGTTGGTGTTGGCGAGGTGGACCTGCCCGCTCTGTACGGCGTAGCTGAACGGGACACCGGTCTTGGTGTGGAACACCTGGCCCGAGTGCGCCTCGATGCTGCGCCAGACGCTTTCAAAGGTTGCCATGGGTCCCGCCCTCTGCCGCTGTTGTCTCCACTCATGCGGATGATGCCACCCCCTGCTGACACGGGGGAGCCGGTGTGGCCGACCTGTGATGCGCTGCCGGGAGCGATCACGAGCGAATCACGAGGCTGCGTCGGCCTGAACACGCCTTGTTGTCACTTCTCGTCGCGCCGGCCCAGACGACGAGTAACGAGCCCCGTAAGAGCCCGGCGTGTCGTTGCCGTACTGGGGGTACCGGGGGAGGGCGGTAACAGGGGCACCCCCACGGCTTGTGCCGCCCCAGCTCGGGTGCTGGAGTGGGATCACCACCAAGCACTGAACTCGTAGATCTTGGCTACCCGAAAGGGCGAGTGGGGGTCGGGACGAGGTCGGAGCCGTACCGACCTTCGTCTCGGGAGACCACCCGTGTACACGCTGAGATTCAACCACCGCGCCCTGCAGCGTATCCGCGAGCAGCGGGGCTTGTCCCGGAACCGACTGGCAACTGTCAGCGGTAAGGACCGTGCCACCCTGTGGCGCTGGGAGACCGGTCGGCAGCAGCCCGACCTGCGCACCATCGGCCAGCTGGCCAACGCCCTCGGCTGTCACCCCACCGCCCTCATCGAGTGGGCGGAGGACGACCAGTGAGCGCCCTCGCCGACGCTGTGCCGAACGAAGAGGGCACCGCCGACGTTCAGTGGACCACCGCACCCATGAGCGACGCCGCGTACAGGCGGCTGCTGGCCATCCTGTTCGGAGCGCGCCCCGCCGACGCCGACCAGCGGTCGGGGGGTGAACAGCGATGACGGCCCCGGACACGCAGCAGCCCCCCGCTGACCAGACGGGGGGCCACCAGAGCCCGGCACAACCCCAAAACTCTGACCCCATCGAAGCAGGTCCGGTGACCAGCGAACAAGTCGACCCCAGCGCGGCTTTGCGGCTGCTGGACTGGCTGTGGGGCGAGCGGCCGGGGCTGGTCTGCCTGGCAACCGACCACCGCCTCCGCGACATCAAGTCGGGGCGCAAGCCGTCCGACTTTCGTAACGCGGCCTGGTACTCGTGGCCGCAGGACCGCGACAAGATCCCGGCGTACGCCGAGATGGTCATGGGCAGCCGCGAGGTGTGGTTTACGCCTGCGCTCCTCAACTCGGAGCACCGTAAGGCGAACAACGCCACCGACAACGGCCGTGTGTGCCAGGTTGACGCCGACCACACCGACGAATGGACCGACGAGGAGAGGGCCACCCGCTTGGCGCTGCTCGACAAGCTGAACGCGGCTGTTGTCAGGTCCGGCACGAGCGGCAACTTCCACGCGTACGTGAAGCTGAACCGGGACGTCCCGCGCGAGGTCATCGACCGCTTGAACGCCCAGCTCACCGCTGCTCTTGCTGGTGACTCCACGAAGGAGAACGCCAGCTCGGTCCTGCGGCTGCCGGGCACGTTCAACCACAAGACCGACCCTGCCAACCCCGTCGTGTTGGAGTACATCGACCCCGAGTTCGAGGGCTGGGACCCCGACGAGCTGAACGCTATGCTGCCCGAGCCTGCCCCCAAGGGCGGGGCCGTCACGGGCAGTGGCTCCAGCCCCGCCCAGTACGAGGGCAGCATCGAACAGCGGCTGCGCGCGGCAGTGGACGAGCTGCTGCCGATGAAGCCGGGTGAGGGCATCGGGCGCGACAACCAGATGACCAGGGTGGCCGGGTACGCCGCTCAGGTCACCGACTCCGAGGCGATGTTCGAGTGGTTCCTGTGGTGGGTCAACAGCCGCATGGCGTACCCGCTCACAGACGCCGAGGTCGCTAAGAAGGTCGGCATCTGGCGGCGCGAGAAGGCCAAGCGTGACGAGGAATCGACAGAGGCTAAGCTCGGCGCCCAGCTGCTCCGGGGCGACGTCGACCCCGCCGAGGTCGTGCGGTCGTGGGACGGCTACCGCGAGAAGCTGTTCAACGACGTCGCCGGGTGGGTCATCCGGGACGACGCGTTCGACCTGTACTACGGCCACCTGGCTGCGCTCGCTGAACGTGACCCGGAAGCGTTCGACAAGACCCCGTACGCCCGTGCCGAACTGGTCCGACAGATCGCCCGGATTCGGGGCGAGGAGCGCGCCAAGATCCTGGCGGCCGGAGGCAACACCGAGCTTGGGGAGCCGGACGACTGGGACGAGACCGAGACTGTTGAACGCGACTTCACCGGCTCCGGCCTGTTCATCCAGCCCGGGTGGTTGTCACTGGTTATCGGCGACTATGAGTCGGCCAAGACGATGGTGCTGCTGTGGGCGACTGCCGAGCGGCTGCGTCGGGGCGAGACCGTCGTCTTCATCGACGAGGAGTCGCCCAAGGATCAGACCTTCGACAAGCTGTCAGCGTTCCAGCTCACACCCGAGCAGCGCGCCGGGTTTAAGCGGTACGGCCACCGTGGGTGGAACCTCGCTGCTCATCCGGAGATGCTCGACAAGCTGATCGAGAAACACCCGGACGCCACCCTGGTCATCGCGGACTCGGTCTCACGGCTGATGAGCAACTCGGGCTTGGAGGACGATAACGCGGGCGCGATGAGGCTGTGGACCAACATCGAGCAGTTCGTGTCCCGGCACCCGGGCGTGGCCTTCTGCCTTATCGACCACCAGGGCATGGGGGGCGGTCTGCACGCCCGGGGCGCGTCGGTGAAGGTCCAGCAGAGCAGTATCGCCGTCCGACTGTCCATGAAGCGCAAGTTCACCAAGACCGAGGACGGCCAGCTCACGGCCACGGTGCTCAAGCACCGGAACGGCCTCAGCACCGGCCACGAGTTCCAGGTGGACGTGACGACTACCGGGCGCGGGCCGCTCGAAATGCATTGGACCGACCTGGGCACCGACCCCGACAGCGGCAACGCGAAACAGGGCCAACGGGGGGCGGACGACTTGGGGCCGGTTGAGATGGGGATCTTGAAGACTGCCAAGCCCACCTTTGGCGTTGCCGACAAGTGGGTGTCCAAGAACCAGTTGGACAAGGCCGCAGACCGACACCCCAGCACCGTAACGCGCGCGGTGAAGAACCTGGTTGAGGGTGGCTACCTGGCTGAGAAGCCCGGTTGGAAGAGCGGTGACGGGCCCAAGCAGTACCGGCGCGTGAAGTGACCCGAAGGGTGTGCACGAGACCTGCCCCGAAGGGGTGTGCGTGCATAGTGTCGTGCACACCCCCCGCAGAGCGTCAAGTGTCCGAGGGGACGGGACTGTGCAGGTGTGCGCACAGTATGCGCACAGACGGGTGTGCGAGTGTGCGTCTCCCCTCTGGGGAGGGGGAGACGCACACTCTCGGCACACCGCCCCCCGGCGCACACTCCGGTCACGCACGTCCCGCCCCCCAGCGGCCTTTACACGGAGACGGTTGGACTGACTGCCGACCATGAGGAGGAACCAGACATGACAGAACCCGACCCCACCCCGACTCTGCGGTTCGACCGGAAGGCGTTCAAGCGGCTGCGCACCGAGCGCAACCTGAGCCGCGAAGCCCTGGCCCGCCTGATCGACACACGCCCGACCAGCCCCCTGGTCGCGGACTGGGAGGCCGGGTGGTCGGCGCCCCAGTTGCGCAACATTGGGCGCCTGGCCCGGGCGCTGGAGTGCGACCCCGCCGACCTGTTGGAGTGGTCGACCGACGAGGTGACCCCGCGCGAGCGCCGGGAGGCCGCTGCCGAGCGGGACGCGGCCGAGGGCTGAGCCCCCGGTGGCCTTTCTCTGACGTCCGGGGGTGTCTCCGGGCGCCTGGCGTGGGTGGGGGCGGGTGTCGGGCCCACCCGGCCCCGCCAGGTCAAGGGGGAGCGGCCCGTGGCCGGCTGCACTCGTCGTTGTGAAGCAATGACCACTCGTTAGCCGCGGAGCTGGGGGCGCCGGTGGCCTACAGCTCGACTCTGACCACTGCCTCGTCTTCTTCGTCCCCGACGACAAGGTGGGTGATCTCCGCATCGGCCGGAACGCTGTAGGGGTTTGGGACGACCAGCGCGTTGCCCGGGTTCACGTCCTGCCGCGTCCGGATGGCCAGATTGCTGTCGTACTCGTAGACGGCCCCCTCAGCGTCCGCCAGACGGAACCACCGCCGGTCCGCCTCCTGAGGTTCCTGGGAGGTGTTCTCGACCCGCACCGTCACGACCACGTAGGTGCCCGCCGAGGTGATCATGTCGCCGTCGAAGTGCGTGGCGTCCATCTCGACGTCTTCGACAGTGACGTTGAACTGGTTGAACTCGAACGCCTCATCGCGCCCGACCTGTTGCTCTTCCACCTCGGCCTGTGCGGTGGTCGCGGTGTCCTCGGGCATCGGGTACGTGGCCAGCACGAAGATGAGCATGGCCACGGCGCCGAGGATCATGCCCCCGCATCCGCAGCCGAACGCCCATCCGGCCGGGAACTTGGAAGCTGGCGGAGTGGGGGATGGGGCCGTCATGGGGTCCTCCGGGAGGGGGATGGTCTGTGCGGAGACCATTATGTCGGCCCAGTTCGGCGACTGGCTGGGCGCGCACCGTTTGGGTCGGTGACCCAACGGGCTTTACGCGGGAACGGTCGACCTGGCCCCGCCCTCCGACGCCAACGAGCAGTAGCCGCTACTCGCCCTGCTCCAGCTCGTTGGCCGTGAAGGTGATCCGCTGCGGGGTCTTGATCTCCTTGCCGCTGCCGAGCGAGACCACCGCGTAGACCTCAACGTCATCGACCTTCGCCCATGCTCGGTCATCGCGGAGGATGGAGAGCATCTGTTCGTCGACCTCGATGGCCCACATAGCTTGCTCGCCCGGTTCAAGGCGATGAGGCAAGCTTGGACCGTGAAGCGAGTTCATTTCGACATACTTGTGCTTAGGCAGTTTGAGGTGCCATTGCGCGACGGTGACGGGCAGCCGCCCCTTGCTGCGCACGGTCACGAACAGGGCCCGCCTCGTGAATCCGGCTTTGGTTACGCTGGGATCGACGGGCTCGCCTCTCTCCGTCAGCGCGTACGTGGTGCCGTTAGCGTGGATAACGCCGTCGTCCAACTCGACCTTCGCCAGTCCGCCTGAGAACAGCCAGGACAGGACGTTCCAGGTCAGTGACACGGCAGCAGTGACGACCGCGACGACGGCGATCACGAAGGTGGCGATGTCCAAGCCCGTTGGTGGCTGAGACTCCATGGCGGCACCATACAGCGAGAGAACGCCGCTGGTCATCGTTTCAGCGGTTGTGTCGGTGAACCGGTTCCGGCAACGGATGCGCTTCACTTTCCGGCCTTGTGGAGCCGTCCCGGCCCGATCTGCGCCAAGATGTCGGTATGGCGGTTGAACGAGTTAAGAAGAGGCGGGAGACCCACCCACTGGGGCGTCTCAAGCTCTACCGGGACGACATGGAAGCCATCGCGCGCGTGCTAGCTGAGTTTGGCACCTTGTCGTTCCTGGTGAATGAGGAGGTCTCGGGCAACGAGCCCGAGGATTTCGCGAAGATACGCGACGAGCTACCCGAACGGCTCGACCTTGTACAGATGGCGGCCACCAGGGAGGGGTTGCATGTCGTTGTCGAGATTGGGCCGGGTGCCAAAGTTGGGCTCGTCGAACCGGATATCGCCGCCTACGGCGCTCTGACTCGGGTCCAGCAGATTTGCGCCCCCTGTCGAATGGGGAGGTCGTGGTGGTTGCTGCTTGTTCTCGCGGCGGTGTGCTTTGTGTCGGTTGCTGGCGGCATAGTCGCCCTCACCTTGAATGAGAGAATGTTTCAGGAAACAGGTCTCGTCTCCGGTGTTATCGCCTTGATCTTCGGCGGGCTTGGACTCGGCATCTCTGGAGCCGCTGTCAGGGCCAGTAGCGAGAAGGGCGGTTCCGAGGTGAAGGACATCATCCTGAACGTGCCCAGGGCCGAGCGGCCCACGTTCGGGCAGCGGCTCGTGGCCGATGGCGGGGTGTCGTTCTTCTGGGCTGCGGTCGGGCTGATCGGGGGCGGGCTCATCGGCTACCTGGTCAACCAGCTTCCGGGGCTCTAAGTCGACTGCGTTCAGAGCCCCAGTGGGACGGGTAGACCAGTGAGGCAACCCGGGTGAGCTGGAGGTTCACGTGGACTGGCTGACGTTTATTGCTGCGAGTGTGGCTGCGGTGGCCGCGATACTGGCAGCGCGTTGGGAGTGGTTGGATCGCCCTCAACATGTTTGGAGGTATCGCACCCACCACGAAAAAGCTGACCAAACCGGTGCGGTCCGCGTTACCGTGCACGCCGGGGGGACCGGTCTGTTCTTCAATGTTCTAGCGGGCATATACGGCCCGGGTGTTAGGTTTTCCGGTGTTTGGAAGCGTGAGAACGCCATGGCCCGATATTCGGACCCCATCGAACTGTCGGCATTCATCTACCCCCCGGAGAAGGGGGACGCCTGGGTCGAAGTTCGATGGATCACTTTCCGTCCTAGCCTTCACCGTGGCGAAAGGGTCAATCTGTGTACGCGAGAATTCCAGGAGTGGAGGTGGTTTTGGCGTTCTCTCAGGGTGAAGCCTCGGGAGGGGGACCCCTGGTGGAAAGCGTGGCCGCACCGCACTAAGGGAGACTGGGTGTCGGTCCGAAAAAGCCCTAGAGCTGAGATCCCGATTGAGGGGACCGGGCTCGCTTCAATCGGCTACTCGCCGCCCGGGCCCTCGCCTCAGGTCACCGAGAAAGGTGACGGCTAGGTTCCCCCGATCCCTGGCGGCTCACCCGTCCCGACCGTACGCCCCCAGCGGCCGGTTGACCCGGGCCGGTCAGGGGGCCAGGAGCGACCGGAGCGCCTCAAGGTCGTGGGCGCGGTCCCGGGTCAGCTTGCCGCTGGAGTCGTGGCCCAGGTGCCGGGACCCGACCACCACCAGGCGCAGGCCGTGCTGCGGGATCAGCTCGTCGCGCCGGGCGGCGTAGATGACGCGCTGCTCGTCGCGCTCCACACCGCTGACCGTGGCCCGGTTGGCGTAGTGCCGCTCCGGCTGGTCGAAGTGCGGCCCCCGGTACTCCACGACCAGCCGCAGGTCTGGCCAGTAGCCACCGATGGCGGGCAGCTTCTTGCCCTCGCGGCCCGGCGCGGGCGGGTCGCCCCGTAGCCAGTCGAACGTGTACCGGCGTTCGCAGGGCTGGCCGATGACCTCGTCGCACAGGTCCAGTACGTAATCCTTGTCCGTGTCGCTCATGCCCCGATGATGCCACCGGCCGCTCTCCCCTGAGCCGGGAACGGCTCCCGGGCCCAGCGCACGCCCGGGGCGCTCCCGTGTCCAGGAAGACCCCACGGAGGGCTAGAGAGAGGCACCCGCGCGGGGCGCGGTAGCCGCTGGAGCGGGGGTGGGTGTGTGACTTGGGACTCGATTCTGTCGGAATTATCGTTCTTCCGGAAAGATCGCCAGTTCAGCGATCCGCTTCGCCATGTCACGGACTTGGGTGAGGGATTGAAGGGACGCGGCGTCAGCACTGACTGCAGCCTCAACCCAGGGATTCGCCGATTCCAGCTCCGATTTCAGATGGGACAGCTCACGCGCTGCGGCCAGGTCGGCCAGTTCCTTTCCAGCCGCGCGAACGTGCGCCTCGTACTCGGCGATGGTGCGCACCTGGCCTTCGGTCAGCCGCTGTTCCTCTTCCACAGCTGCGAGAAGTTCAGCCGCAACGCCCTGGCTTCGCTTCCCCGGCGCTGGGGAGGACTCGATGCGTTTTCGCCGTTCGGACTGGCTGCGCAGCTGGCGAGCAATGCTCCACTCAACGTCACTTAGGACCACGGCACTGAGGATCTCGTCATCGATGATCTCCTTGCCATGTAGGTCCGAGTGAACAATCGCGTCCACGCCCTGCTGGGTACGCAGCAAGAGGTTGCGTTCGGTCGTAGCTAAGTCGTCCGGGCGCACGTGGTGGTGCTCGTGTTGCTTCATGACCGACGCTATGCGCTGCTCATGCCGGTTGGTGGAATACATCGTAAGGGCCAGCACTGTGGCCAGGGCGGCACCCACGGTGGTCAGTCCACCGACGGGCCCGAAAGCTCCCCAGCAAGCAGCCGCGACGACGACCGCGACCGCAATCACTGCCAATAGGACGCCCCCCAACCTCTCTTGATGCTTCTTCGCTGTCTGGGGATCTAGCGCCCAAGCAAGCTCTTGGGCACTCGACGCAGACAGAGAAGGGTCAAAACTGAACCGTTTGGGGGGATCTATGGACACGAAAGTCTGCTTTCCGGAAAGTCACCTCTTACACCAGACTAATGTTCTCACTTTGAAGCCGACCGCACAGCTCGCGGCACCGTGTGACTGCGTAGGACGTGTGATTCAACCGGCCTCGGGTGCTCCTGTGGCCATCAAGATCCCACCGAGCGCTGGATAGACACACCCGCGCGGCGCGCGGCGGCAGCCAGCCGGACCAGCAGTGCGTCACCCACGGTGACCATGCCTGCTGCGCAATGCGATTGTTCGCGCCAACCGTGGCAGCCTGCCTGCATGAACGACGAGAACACAGCGGCGTGGATGCTGCTGAACTGGATGTGGACCGGCCAGCGCGGGTGGGCGCGGCTGGTGCTGCCCGCGCCGATCGACCTGTGCCCCGTGGCCCGCGACGCCGAGCCGCTTGGTGAGTCCCGCTACTTCCGCTGGCCCGACCAGGCGGCCGAGTTGCTGGCCGAGGGGGCGGCAGACCCCGAAACCCGCTTCGACCCGGAGCTGTGCGTGGCCCCGCCCCCTGACTCCGAGTGGGCCGGGGCGCGCGACCTGTTGCCCGAGGACTTCGACCCGATGGTGTCCGGGTACGACCTGCCCGCCCCCGAAGCCGAGCCCGACCACGTGCCCTCGGTCGTGGTGTGGGTCGAGGCCGACCGGCTCAACGCTGACCAGTGGCGCCTGGTCAAGGAGCTGGACGCCATCGTGACCGCCCCCGAGCGTGGCGAACCCTTCCAGGTGTGGGCGCGCGCTGACCGGTGGGCCCAGGTCGACACCGACGCCCTGGCCACCGACTGGCATGACATCCGCGCCTTGGTCATCGAGGAGCCGCCCCACATGTGGTGGCCCGCCCGGGTGCTGCACGGTTTTTCTTGAACGCCCGCGACCTGGCGTGGGTGCACCCGGCCCAGCACCCCGGGGCGCGCCCTCGTGCGCTCGGAGGGCCGTCCGAGCCTCAGAAAGACATATGCACGCCCGTGTGCCCCCTGCCAGGCCACACCCCGGCGTTCAGGGCTAGCCGCGGCGAGTGAGTGGCCGTAAGCGACGAGTTCGGCCGGCGACGGGGTTGGTGTGGTCAGCGTCACGAGGTAGGGCTACCCGCCCCTAACCTGGCGCGCGTGCGCCGGGGCTGCTGGGGTGGAGATAGATCGGATGATCCCACCTATGAGGAGCTGCACAGTGATCGACGCGAACGAAGTCCGGCGCGCCCGGCGCAGGGCCAAACTGAGCCGCCGCGAGCTAGCCGAGATGGCCGGGGTCCACCCCCTGACGGTGGCAAAGCTGGAGCAGGGCGTCACCGTGCGCCCGCCGTCGTCGCAGCTGGTCCGGCTGGCCCGCGCCCTCAACACCACCGTGGAGACTCTCGATGACGGGCGGTGAGCGTGAGCCGGGCCCCGGCGAGGTCCAGGCGACGTTGGCAGCGGCGCGCGGCATGGGCATCGAGCTGCCGCCGGTGGTATTCGACCCGGCCAGGCAGCGGGCCATCGCCGACCGCGCAGCTGCGGCCGGGCAGACCTTGAACAACCCCGACGCCACGCCCGAGCAGCTACGACAGGCTGCCGAGGACGAGTCCGACCACCTCCGCCTGCTGTGGGTGTTGGGCGACCTGGCGCAGGTCCGCATCGCCATGGAAGACGCCGGAATCCTCAGCGGCCCCGAGGGAGCTGACCGATGAAGAAGCTTAACCGCAAGCACACCGCCACCGCCGCAGCCTGGTGGATCGGGCGCCGCGTAGCGCAGGACATCAAGGGCGAGACCAACCCGGCCGACCGCAAGGCAGCCGAGGCACGCGCCGAAAGCGACCTGGCCTGGGCCCTGCGCCGAGTGGGGACCGGGGCCATGCCCGACAGGCTCATGGCCGAGGCCGCGCACAGGCCCGGAGGCGTCGGCTGCCCGTCGTGCACCCCGAGCCTGACGAAGGAGGGGGCCGCCTCTTGATGAGGGTGCGGGGCGAGGTGATCCGGGCTGTACGGCGCAAGCGGGGGCTCACGCAACAGCAGCTCGCCGACGCCATCGGCGCGAGCCGGAAACAGGTCACCCTCTGGGAGGGCAATAGGTCGAGTCCGAGCGCGGCCCACCTGTTCGCGGTGGCCAAGCGGCTGGACGTCGACCCCCGGGCGCTGGTGGCCGACGACTGAGTGGGCGGGGCGCCCACCTCGCGACTGGTGGGCGCCCCTGGAGTAGCCACCCCGACTCAAGCGAATCACACCGAGGAGAACCGACATGAACAGCAACAACAGCGGCCCGGCCCAGGTCGAGACCGAGCGCAGGGGACAGGCGGTGTACGCGTACCTGCTCCAGGCGCGCGACGGGCACGACTCCAACCAGACCCGAGAGCGGATGGCCAGCCGGGGGCTGGACGGCGAGGTCCTGGACGAGGCTGTCCAGACCGCCCGGCGAGTGGCCGAGCTGGCGAGCGAGGGTGACCGGCGGGGGGCGACCGACCTGGCCGCCCACGCGGCCCAGCACCTGGCCGCCCAGGTCCGGTCCGAGGCCGCCCAGCTCAGCCGCGAGCAGGTGGCCGACCGGGTGCGTGGTGGCCGGACGGGCCGTGCGGCTCGGGCTGCGGCTGCGGCCAGCGCTGCGGCCCCGGTGGTGCCCGCCACCCGGCCGACGCCGCGCCGCACCCTGCCCCGCAAGTGACCGAGTCCGAACACAGACCAGCCCCGGGCCGATGGCGGTCGGCACGGGGCTGTTTTCGACTCTTGGAGTGTCGATGTCCATTCAATCAGGCGCCGACAGTGCGCCCGAGTCCGCGCAGCGCGCCGTCCGGTGGGTGGCACTGGTGGTGCTGTCCGGCCTGACCGTGACCGGGTTCGCCGTCTCGTACACGCGGCTGCACGGGTTCATGGGTCGCTACGGGGAGGAGGGGTGGACCGCCTACGCCAGCGCGGGCATGGTCGACTCACTCGCCCTGTCCGGCCTGCTGGTGGCGCTGGTGTTCCGCGACTGGTGGGCGCGTGCGGCGTTCGTGCTGGCGCTGGGGTTTACCGGGTTCGCGAACGCCTTCGTCGGTTTCCAGTTCGCCAGCTGGTTCGGGCTCGTGGTCGGGCTGGTGCCGATCCTGTCCATGGAGCTGGCCTACCGCATCGCCCTGAGCCTGATGCTGCCGACCAGGGCCGCCGGGGTTGAACCCGACCTGGGCCAGGCCGAGGCCACCCCCGCCCGCGAAGTGGCCCCTGGACCTGAGCCGGACCAGGCCACCGCGCCCGCCCCGGTTCAGCTGGACCGGGTGGCCCCCGAGCCTGACCCCTGCCCGGCCCTGCCGATGGTCCACCCCGGCCCTGGGCCTGACCCGGTGACCCTCAAGACCCAGAGGGTGGCCCGAGTGCGTGAGCTGCTGGACCAGCGGCCGGACCTGACGGCCCAGCAAGTGGCCCATGAGCTGGGGGTCAGCCTGACCAGTGGCAAGCGGTACCTGCGCGAGGTCCGGCGGACGCCCGCCCCCGTGGCCTGACCAAGCCCCGAAGCCCCGATTGCTATTCGATAGCGCTCGGGGCTCTTTTATGCGCTCGGTTATAAGCGCATGTCTGCCGGGTAATTGCGCGTGGGAAATGGTAATAGTTTAATTGGGAATTCCGGCGGGCTAATCCCGCCGTTTTTTGAGCCCAATTAAGGTGCCGGGGTGGCGGACCCTACCCACCCCCCGGCGCGCCAACAGATGGAGCTGTCGGCATGAACAACCGTACTTGCTGGACCCGCCCCCGACGCGCGGCCCGCCCCCGCCCCTTTGTGCGGTTGGCCCCCGCCAGGCCCTCACTGGCCCGGGTGGCCCCCGACATGTCCGAACTGGCCGGAGCCGTGCGGACGTGGCTGGAGGTGTGCGCCCGATGAGCGAGTGGCAGAGCAGCATGAACCTGCTGATCGAGCTGAACCATGCCCTGCGCATCCTCGGTCCCGGGGGCGTCATCGACTCGGGCATCCACGGTGTGGACGCGCCCCTGTTGGTGATCGGGAGCGCCGTGGTGCAGGTGCGGGGGGACGCGTTCGTGGTCGACCACACCGACCAGTTCGGCGACCTTGTGAACCGCTCCACGTACCCCACGGCCGACATGCGCGCCCTGGCTTGCGCTCTCGCCGACTAGACCCCCTTCGACAACAAAGGCGTTATCAGTCCGCGATTCACAGAGTTCCCTTTTGAAATTGTGGGGGTAATTATTGGAATAATTTAATTTTATTAACAGCGCGGAGGGCTCCGCCTCCCGTTTCTCCGCTCGAAAGGAAGCCCGACATGAACGAGACCGCTACCGCTCCTGCCGAGAGCAAGGCCCCGAAGGCCAAGGTCGAGCGCCCCTGCCACTGCGCCCGCTTCACCAACGAGGAGACCGGAGAGGCCACCGGCTGCACCAAGACCACCACGCGCGAGTTCGCCCCCGGCCACGACGCCAAGCTCAAAAGCCTGCTCATCCGGGCCGGAGCCATGGGCGCCGAGGTCCGGCGCGTCGTGGACGGGATGGCGCTGACAGGCGACGCCGTCAAGGCCGCTGAGGGCTACGGCTTCGCCCACATGGTGGCCAGCGGCATCGAGCGCGCCCACGCCAAGGCGCGCGCCAAGGCCGAGCGCGCAGCCGCCCGCGCCGCTGCCAAGGAGAAGAAGGAGAGCACCGGCACCGACACCGTGCGCGCCAAGGTCGGGCGCGCCACCTACGAGGGCCGCCTCGAATCGTCCGAGTTTGTCTATACGGTCAATGGCGCCGAGCGGCGCACCACCAAGCACCAGCTGGTCTGACCATCCCCCGGCCCCCGCCCACCCAGCGGGGGCCGTCCCGTATCGATCGACAGAAGGGAAACCAAGTGAGGGCGGCAGTTCTCGAACGGGTCAGCACTGAGGAGCAGACCCTCGGCTACGGCCTGGATGTTCAAGACGAGGCTTGCAAGGGCTACGTCGGCGCCCGGGGTTGGTCGCTGGTGGACGTCTACGCCGACGAAGGCGTGTCCGGGTCGCTGACCTCGCGCCCCGAATTCGATCGGCTGATGGCAGACGCCGAAGCGGGCCACATCGACACCGTGGTCGTTCACAAGTTCGACCGGGTCGGACGTACAGGGCGTGCGTTCTGGCGCTGGATCTGGCGGCTGGAAGACCTCGACATCGCGATCGTGTCAGTCACGCAGGACATCGACACCACCACCACGCACGGCAAGCTGATGCTCCAGCAGTACGCCGCGTTCTCCGAGCTTGAATACAACCTGATCCGGGAGCGCACACAGGGCGGATTGCAGGCGAAGGCCGCCAGGGGCGGCTGGGTTGGCGGGGCACCTCCTTACGGGTGGCGCATCGAGGGCCAGGGCAAGAGGGGCTCGTACCTGGTTGCCGACGAGCACGAGGCCACTGTCCTGCGCACTGCCCGCGCATACCTGGTGGAGCGTGGCCTGGACGTGGGCGACACCGCCGCGCGGCTCAACGCCATGGGCATGTTGACCAGGTCTGGGCGCCCCTGGTCGGCGGTGAACCTGCGTGCCCGGCTGTTGAGCGACTCGACCACCAAGGCACAGGTTGTGTTCCGCAACCCCGCTCGGGCCAGCGCCGGGCGTGGGGCCAAGATCAACCGCGACGGCACTCCCAAGTACGGCGCGACGGTGGTCATCCCGCTTGACCCGATCTTCACCCCTGCCGAAGTGACTGAGCTGCGCGAGGCGCTGCGCCCGACCAGGCCGGGCACGGGCCCCGAGCGTAGGGCGTACCCGCTGTCAAAGCGGCTGTTCGGGCAGTGCGGGGCGTACTACGTGGGTGGCAAGGGCGGGCGGAAGGACCGACCAAACGGCGTAGGGGTCGGCCCGACCTACCGGTGCAAGGGGCGAGTGGCCCACCACCGGGGCGCGCAGGTGTGCGACGACTCGGCCATTCCGGCGCGCGAGATGGAGGCGCGCGTGTGGGATGAGGTGGTGGCGCTGCTGGGCGATGCCGACCGGTTGCGCGCCATGGCCGCCGAATGGGTGAAGTCGGTCGCCTCTGGGTCGGCCACCGACCACGCCGAGCGCATCGCCGACCTTGACCGCCAGATCGCCGAGCACTCCCGGGCCATCACCCAGACCGTCACCGACTACGCAAAGGCGGGGCTGCCCGCCGTCGCGGTGGAGGCCGCGACGCGCACGCTCACCAGCGAGCTGGAGCAGCTGGAGGCGATGCGCGCCGAGGCCATCGCGTGGCAGGCCGAGACCGAGGCCGCGCGCAGCCGTGCCGACGATCTTGCAGACCTGGCCGACATGGCGCGCGAGCGGCTGGCCGACCTGGGGCCGGACGAGCGCGCCGAGGTGCTGGAGCTGCTGGACGTGCGAGTGACGGTCACGGGGCCGGTGCCGATGCCGCAGATCGGCAAGCCGTGTTCGCTGTCGCAGTGGTTCATCAACAACGACCGGATGGTGCCGCCGGAGCTGTGCGACGAGGCGTGGGCGCTGGTGGCGCCGATCGTGGACGAGTGGGAGGGCGGGCGCCGCACGCACTCGGGCACGATGCTGGACGGGCGGGCGGTGCTGAACGCGGTGTTCCACAAGGCGCGCACCCGGTGCACGTGGCGCGAGATCCCCGACCGGTACGGCAACGGCAACAGCATCCACACCCGGTTCAAGCGCTGGGACGCTGACGGGACGTGGGCCCGGGTCATGGAGGCGCTGCCGAACGTGGGCACGCCGCACCTGGGCATGGTCGGGCTGCCGTCCGTACGGATCGAGGGCCGCGTAGACCCCCGGCTTGTTGCCGACACCGGAGCCGGACACGAAGCGGGTACCCACGAAACAGGCTCGCCCGGTCCGGTCACCTCGGCGATGTCGGCGGGCTGCCACCTGCTGCTCCGTGACTGGCAGGCGGGGTGTGTCACCTGCGCGGACGACGTCCTCGCCCAGGTGGGCGCGCTGGGGGAGGAACCACCGCCCGGAACCGGACCGCTGCGGGTGTCGGCCGAACTCGACCGGGACGGCGTCCGCGTGCTCGAAGCGGTGCCGCGCTCCGGGGCCGGCCCGGCGGTGATCGCGGCGGCCTGCGGGGTCGGCCTGGACAAGACCATGCGCGTCCTGGGGCTGCTGGCCGCCACCGGCCTGGTGGAGCGCTGCCAGTCGGGCTGGCGGCTTCCGCGCTGGGAGGGGAGCCGAGCCGAGGGGGAGAAGCCGAACTGAGGGGAGGGGCCGCGATCTGGTTCGGGGGAAACCGCGATAGGGCGACAACGCTGTGGGTACGGTGTCGCCATGGCAAAAACCTACAGTGACGCCCTGTTGGCGGACGGGCCGCTGCTGTTCGTCTCCGGACAGGTCCCGGAGGGACCCGGGGGCGAGGTCGCCGGGGACGTCGGGGGACAGACCCGCCAGATCTTCCGCAACCTGGAGGCCGTCCTGGCCCGGCACGGCGCGGACCTCGGCCACCTGGTCAAGCTCACCTACTACCTGCGGCACATCTCCGACCTGGACGAGTTCCGCGGCGCCCTGGTCGAGTGCCTTCCCGAGGGACACCGCCCGGCCGCCTCCCTCGTGGAGGTGGGCGGCCTGGTCAACCCCGCCTACTTCGTGGAGATCGACGGGATCGCCTGCCTGTCCCCGGGGGAGTAGAGCGTGTTGAACCGCTTCGCCGCGTACCTGTCGGGCGAGCTGGGGCGCTCGCCCCACACCGTGCGCGGCTATCTGGCCGACCTGCGCTCGCTCCGGGCCCACCTGGAGTCCCGGGGACGGGGCTGGGAGGACCTGGACGTGCCCCTGGTGCGCGCGTGGCTCTCGCATGCCCGCGACACGGGAGCGAGCCGCGCCACGGTGGCCCGTCGCGTGGCGGCAGTGCGCGCCCTCACGCGTTTTCTGTACCGCGAGGGGGTGCTGGCCACGGATCCGGGCCCGCGACTGGCCGGTCCGGCCCAGCAGCGCGCCCTGCCCGCGGTGCTCGACGAGCGCCAGGCCGCCGCCGCGCTCTCACGGGGCCCCGACGAGACCCCGGCCGCCCTGCGCGGCCGTGCGGTGGTGGAGACGCTCTACGCCACCGGTGTGCGCGTCGCCGAGCTGTGCGCCCTGGACCTGGCCGACGTGGACCGCGAGCGCGACACCGTGCGGGTCCTGGGCAAGGGCGCCAAGGAGCGCACGGTCCCCGTGGGCGGACCCGCGCTGGAGGCCATCGACGCCTGGCTGTCCGGAGGCCGCCCGGAGATGGCGGTTCCCGGGAGCGGTACGGCGCTGTTCCTGGGGGCGCGCGGCGGACGCCTGGGAGTCCGCCAGGCCCGTGAGGACGTGCACACCTACCTGCGTGCCGCCGGTGTGGACGGGACACCGCACGGGCTGCGGCACAGTGCCGCCACCCACCTGCTCAACGGCGGGGCCGACCTGCGCAGCGTGCAGGAGTTCCTGGGCCACGCCAGTCCCCGCAGTACGCAGATCTACACGCACGTGTCCGTGCAGCGCCTGCGCGACACCTACCGCCGGGCCCACCCCCGGGCCTGACGCTCCCCGGTGATCCCGGACTCTTTTCGGGTCCTCCTCCGCGCCCCTCCTCTCCCGCGCCCCTCGCGCCCGGAGGGCCTTTCGCCTCCGGGCCCCTGCGCTCGGGGCCTCCCTGTTCCCGGGCTCCTCCCGTATCCGGCTCTCCCCGTTCCACCTCCTCACCCGGCTCCGCCGCACCCACCGCCCCCACCGCCTCCGGGCGGGCCCCCTCAGAGCGGCAGTAGGCGGAACTCCCCGAGGCCGAACAGGCCGAGGGGGTCGAGGTAGTCGGCGCCGCGGAGCAGCCCCCAGTGCAGGCAGGGGCGGTCGCGGCAGTGGAAGGGCGCGGCGGCGAGCGTGCCCAGCGGGTCCCCGGCGGCGACCGGGTCGCCCCGGGCCAGGCCGGACTCCACCGGCAGGTAGGTGGTGCGCAGCCCGCCGTGGCTCACGCTCACCACCGGTGTGCCCGCCACCGTGCCCGAGAAGCGCACACGGCCGGGACCGGCCGCGCGTACCTCCTGGCCGGGCTCCGCGGCCAGGTCCACGCCCAGGTGCCCGGGCAGCCACCGCTGCTCGGGCGGGTCGAAGGGGCGCAGCACCTGGGCGGGGGGATCCACCGGCCAGCGCCAGTCGGCGGCGGTTGGCTCGGGGCGGAGGGGGAACAGCAGAAGCGGAAGGACCAGCAGCAGACGGGCGAGGAGGAGGGGGGCCATACTCCAAGGGTCCGCTGGACGGGGCGGCTCCGCCAGGGAGAGCCGGAGACTGTGGACAACTCCGGAGGCGGCAGTGTACGTCCTGTGTATTCCCGACGGAGGATAGAATCGTTTCCGGCCCTTAGGGACCGACCACAATACGCACGTCCACAAGCCTCCTCAGCGAGGGACCGTACCTGCGGTCCGCACTCCTTCTCCGGTGTGCGGCGGTACGGCCGGGACGTCAGGCACAACCGAAGGCGGGAGTCACCTCCCGCCACCGCAAGGAGGACCAGTCATGGCCACAGTCGTGACAATTCGCCAGCTCCTGGAGAGCGGCGTCCACTTCGGGCACCAGACGCGTCGCTGGAACCCCAAGATGAAGCGCTTCATCTTCACCGAGCGCAACGGCATCTACATCATCGACCTCCAGAAGTCGCTGGCCTACATCGACCGCGCCTACGAGTTCGTCAAGCAGACGGTCGCCCACGGCGGCACCGTCCTGTTCGTCGGTACCAAGAAGCAGGCGCAGGAGGCCATCGACGAGCAGGCCCGCCGCGTCGGCATGCCCTTCGTGAACCAGCGCTGGCTGGGCGGCATGCTCACCAACTTCTCCACCGTCCACAAGCGGCTGCAGCGCCTCAAGGAGCTGGAGGAGATCGACTTCGACGACGTCGCCGGCTCCACGCTCACCAAGAAGGAGCTGCTCAACCTCCGCCGTGAGAAGGAGAAGCTGGAGCGCACCCTCGGCGGTATCCGCGACATGTCCCGCGTGCCCAGCGCGGTGTGGATCGTGGACACCAAGAAGGAGCACATCGCGATCAGCGAGGCTCGCAAGCTGAACATCCCGGTCGTGGCCATCCTGGACACCAACTGCGACCCGGACGAGGTCGACTACCCGATCCCGGGCAACGACGACGCCATCCGCAGTGTCAGCCTGCTGACCCGCGTGGTCGCCGACGCCGTCGCCGACGGCCTCATGGCCCGCTCCGGTGCCTCCGAGGGCGCCGGCGAGCAGAAGGCCGCCGAGGAGCCCCTGGCCGAGTGGGAGCGCGAGCTCCTGGAGGGCAAGGGCGAGGCCGGTACGGCCGAGGCCAAGCCCGAGGCCGCCGCCGAGACCGAGGCCGGTGCCGCCGAGGCCGCCGCCGAGCAGGTCCCCGCCGACGCCGCCGACGTCATCCCGACGTCCGAGGCCGCCGCCGAGGCCCCGTCCGAGGCCACCGCCGAGGAGTCCCCGGCCGACGCTCCCGCCCAGGCCCCCGAGGCCGGCGAGGCCCCGCAGACCACCGAGGCCTCCAAGGAGTAGTTCCGTGCTCCAGCGCACCGTCGCCGCCCCGCCGCTGTCGGCGGGGCGGCGACGGTGCGCGGCCGGACCCGCTCCACTTTTCGTACAGACTCTCCACTCCAAGGGAATCCGAGAACAGTCATGGCGAACTTCACCGCCGCGGACGTCAAGAAGCTGCGCGACACGACCGGCGCCGGCATGATGGCCTGCAAGAAGGCCCTGACCGAGGCCGACGGCGACCTCGACAAGGCCGTCGAGGCCCTGCGCGTCAAGGGCGCCAAGGACGTCGGCAAGCGCGCCGAGCGCACCGCCGCCCAGGGCATGGTCGTCCTCAAGCAGGAGTCCGAGGGCAAGGCCACCCTCGTCGAGCTGAACTGCGAGACCGACTTCGTCGCCAAGAACGAGCAGTTCATCGCGCTCGCGAACCAGGTCGCCGACTTCGTCGCCGCCCAGGAGGCCGACGACCTCGCCACCGTCGCCGCCGCCGAGATCGAGCCCGGCAAGAGCCTCCAGGCCTTCATCGAGGACAAGAGCGTCGTCATCGGGGAGAAGCTGGAGTTCCGCCGCTTCGCCAAGTTCGAGGGCGCCTACGTCGCCAGCTACCTGCACAAGTCCGACCCGGACCTGCCCCCCACCATGGGCGTCCTGGTCGAGCTGGACAAGGCCGACGAGGAGGTCGGCAAGGACCTCGCCCAGCAGATCGCCGCGCTGGCCCCGCAGTACGTCGGCAAGGACGACGTCCCCGCCGATGTCGTGGCGCACGAGCGCAGCATCGCCGAGCAGACCACCCGCGAGGAGGGCAAGCCCGAGCAGGCGATCCCCAAGATCGTGGAGGGTCGCCTCAACGGTTTCTTCAAGGACGTGACGCTGCTCGGCCAGCCGTTCGTCAAGGAGAACAAGAAGACGGTCCAGAAGGTCGTCGAGGAGGCCGGTGTGACCGTCAAGCGCTTCGTTCGCTTCAAGGTCGGCCAGGCCTGAGAGCTTTGAGATGATGGAGGTGCCGGGGAGACTGCTCCCCGGCACCTTCGGTGGATATGGGCGGGTTCGGGGCGTGCGTCATCCCGGCCCGCGACAGGAGGACTCGGGGGACCCTGTGCCACTCGGGGACGACAAGGGAGGCCACAGGCCGTGAACGAAGCAACGAGCACCCAACCCGCCATGCACGACTCCGGCTGGAAGCGTGTGATGCTCAAGCTCTCCGGAGAGGCGTTCGCGGGCGGGGGCGGTCTGGGCATCGACCCCGAGGTGGTCCAGTACGTGGCCGAGTCCATCGCGGAGGCGGTCTCCGAGGGCATCCAGGTCGCCGTGGTCGTCGGCGGCGGCAACATGTTCCGCGGCACCCAGCTCACCGAGGGCGGTATCGAGCGCGGCCGCGCCGACTACATGGGCATGCTCGGCACCGTCATCAACTGCCTCGCCCTGCAGGACTTCCTGGAGCGGCTCGGTGTGGACACCCGCGTGCAGACCGCGATCCACATGAGCCAGGTCGCCGAGGCCTACATCCCGCGCCGCGCCGTCCGCCACCTGGAGAAGGGCCGCGTGGTCATCTTCGGAGCGGGCCTGGGCGCGCCGTTCTTCTCCACCGACACCACCGCCGCCCAGCGTGCGCTGGAGATCGGCGCGCAGGCGGTGCTCAAGGGCACCCAGGTCGACGGGGTCTACGACTCCGACCCCCAGCGCAACCCCGACGCGGTCAAGTTCGACAAGCTCAACTACAACGAGGTCCTCACTCGCGGACTCAAGGTCATGGACGCCACCGCGGTCAGCCTGTGCATGGACAACGGGTTGCCCATCGTCGTGTTCGACCTGATGAGCCAGGGAAACATCCTGCGCGCGGTACGCGGTGAGAAGATCGGCACCATCGTCGGGCCGACCCCCGCCTGAACCGGCCCCCGCGACCACAGCAAGAACACCACAGTCCGAACCGGGAGCGCGCACATGATCGAAGAGACACTCCTCGAGGTCGAGGAGAAGATGGAGAAGGCCGTGATCGTCGCGAAGGAGGACTTCGCCACGATCCGCACCGGCCGTCCCTCTCCGGCGACCTTCAACAAGATCACCGTCGACTACTACGGTGCCCGGACGCCGATCAACCAGCTGGCCTCCTTCTCGGTCCCCGAACCGCGCATGATGGTCATCTCGCCGTTCGACGTCAGCGCCCGCACCGAGATCGTCAACGCCATCCGCAACAGCGACCTGGGTGTGAACCCCTCCGACGACGGCCAGGTCATCCGAGTGGTGTTCCCGGACCTGTCCGAGGAGCGCCGCAAGGAGTACATCAAGGTCGCGCGTACCAAGGCCGAGGACAGCAAGGTCTCGATCCGCAACGTCCGCCGCCGCGCCAAGGACACCTTCGAGAAGGCCGTCAAGGCCGGTGACATCGGCGAGGACGAGGCGCACCGCGCCCAGACCGAGTTGGACGAGCTGTCTCAGAAGTACGTCGCCTCCGTCGACGAACTGCTGAAGCACAAGGAATCGGAACTGCTCGAGGTTTAGTCGGTGACCCTTCCTTCCTCCAGCGGCTCCGAAGGCGATGACCACTCGCCCGAGCACAGACCCGGCGGCTCCGGGGACGACTCCGATCCGGCCGGTCAGCGCTTCGTGCTGCACAAGCCGGGGGGCGAGCCGGTGCGGACCGGCCGCAACCTCCCGGTGGCCATCGCCAGCGGGTGCGTCCTGGGCGCGCTCGTGTTCTTCTCCATCTTCCCGTGGCCCCAGCTGTTCACGATCATCACCTCGCTCGCGGTGCTGATCGGGCTGCGGGAGGTGAACCGGGCGTTCGCCGGAAAGGGCATGGGCCTGGCCGTGGTCCCTCTCGCGGCCGGCGGTGTGGCCATGCAGGTCGCCGCCTACTTCGGAGGGACCGAGTGGCTGGTGGGGGCGACCGCGCTGACCGCGATCCTCACCCTGGTGTGGCGGCTGCGCGGCGGCACGGAGGGGTTCGTGGCCGATGTCGCGGCGAACCTGTTCACCCTGGTGTACCTGCCGTTCCTGCTGGGGACGTGGCTGCTCCTCACCTCGCACCCCGAGGACGGCCAGTACCGCCTCATCACGTTCATCGTGGTGACGATCTCCAGTGACATCGGCGGCTACTTCGCCGGGATCCTGCTGGGACGGCACAAGATGGCGCCGGTGATCAGTCCCAACAAGACCTGGGAGGGCTTCGGCGGCTCCGTGGTGGGTTGCGCCGTGGCCGGCGCGCTGTGCGTGGTGCTGATGCTGGACGGGCCGTGGTGGGTCGGCGTGGTCCTCGGGCTGGCGACCGTGCTGGCCGCCACCGTCGGCGACCTCATCGAGTCGCTGTTCAAGCGCGACCTCGGGGTCAAGGACATGGGCCGGTTCATGCCGGGGCACGGCGGACTGATGGACCGCCTGGACTCGCTGCTGATCGCCGGTCCGGTGGCGTGGATGGTGCTCAGCCTGCTCCTGTAGGGAGGATGGCGGACCCGACGGGGCGGACCTTCGCGGTCCGCCCCTTTCGTGTCCGTGCGCGGGCGCCCCGGACGGGGATGGCCCGGGCGGCGGACGGGTGGATACGCTCGTCGGGTGGAAGAACCGCTGATCGAACGAATGCGTGTGTACGGAGAGACGATCTTCGCCGAGATGACCCGACTGGCGGTGGAGACCGGATCGGTCAACCTGGGGCAGGGCTTCCCCGACACCGACGGCCCGCGTTCCCTGCTGGAGGCCGCCTCGGGGCACATCCTGGAGGGGGTGAACCAGTATCCGCCGGGGCCCGGGCGGCCGGAGCTGCGGGAGGCGGTGAGCCGTTACCGGGCCCGCAACTACGGCATCGAGCTGGACCCGGAGACCGAGGTCTACGTCACCGTCGGCGCCACCGCCGGGATCGCCGCGGCGATGCTCGCCCTGGTGGAGCGCGGCGACGAGGTGATCGTCTTCGAGCCGATGTACGACTCCTACGCCGCCATGATCACCCTGGCGGGCGGTGTGCGCAGGTCGGTGACCCTGCGCCCGGACGCCGAGACCGGCCGCTTCGCATTCGACCCCGAGGAGCTGCGCGCGGCCGTGGGACCGCGTACCCGGATGGTCCTGGTGAACACGCCGCACAACCCCACGGGCACCGTGTTCACCGCCGACGAGCTGGAGGAGATCGCGCGGGTGTGCCGTGAGCACGACCTGATCGCGTTCACCGACGAGGTGTACGAGTTCCTCACCTTCGACGGCAGGCCGCACGTGCCGCTGGCCGCCCTGCCGGGGATGCGCGAGCGGACGCTGTCGGTGTCCTCGGTGGGCAAGATGTTCGCCGTGACCGGGTGGAAGACCGGTTGGGTGATGGGGCCTGCACCGCTGGTGGGCGCGGTGCGGACGGTGAACCAGTTCCTGACCTTCTCCGCCAACGGCGCGCTGCAACTGGCGACCGCCGAGGCCATCGACCACCAGGGGGAGTGGGTCGCCGCCCAGCGCGCCACGCTCCAGGACAAGCGGGACCGGCTGGCGGAGGGGCTGGCCGGCACCGGTTTCGACGTGAACGTGTGCGAGGGCACCTACTTCCTCATGGCCGACATCCGCCCGCTCGGCTACACGGACGGGGTGGAGGTGGCCCGTGCCCTGCCGAGGGAGGCGGGGGTGGCCGCGGTGCCCGCGCAGGTGTTCTACGACCACCAGGAGGAGGGCGCGCACCTGCTCCGGTTCGCGTTCTGCAAGAGGGACGAGGTGCTGGACGAGGCGATCGCCCGCCTCACCGGCTGGCACAAGCGCGAGGCGTAGACGCCGCCCCTTCCGAGGGCCCGGTGGGCCCCGGTCCGCCGCCGGACCGGGAGCCCTCCGACGGTCGCCTCGGTGGCGGAGGGCGCACAGGCGCGGCCGACAGGAAACGCCCGTGGGCCCCGGATCGCTCCGGGGCCCACGGGCGTTTGCGGGACCTGGGCCGTGTCTCCCCGAGGCTGCGCCGTACTTCGTGCACGGACGCCGAAGGCGCGGGAGTCCCCGGCCCCTACGGTGCGCCCGCTCCTACCTCACGGGCACACCTTCGGGACCTGCCAGGACCCCGTCGCCACCCCAGCGGCACAGGCCCGGGCCCGCCGAACAGGACCTAGCGCTCGGGTTCGAACCAGACCCCGCCGAGCGGCGGCAGGGTGACCTCCGCCGAGAACGGCTGGCCGTGCCACGGGGTGGCCTCGGCGTCCACGTGCGCGGGCGCCGGGTGGTCCGACCCGCCAAAGCGCGCCTCGTCGGTGTTGAGCACCGCGTTCCACCGGCCGCTGGAGGGCAGGCCCATCCGCCAGTTCGTGCGGGGCACCGGCGAGAAGTTCACCGCGCAGGCCAGCACCGATCCGCCGTCACCGTGGCGCAGGTACGACAGGGTGTTGCCCTCGCGGTCGCCGCCGTCCAGCCAGCGAAAGCCCGCCGGGTCGGTGTCCCGCGACCACAGCGCGGGCCGCGGCCGGTAGGCCTCGTTGAGCGCCCTCACCAGGCGCTGCACACCGGCGTGGTGGTCGAACTGAAGCAGCCACCACGGCACGCCCTCCTGGTGCGACCACTCGTCCCCCTGGGCGATCTCCCCGCCCATGAACAGCAGCTGCTTGCCCGGGTGCGACCACATGAAGGCCAGGAGCGCGCGCAGGGTCGCCGACCGCTGCCACTCGTCGCCGGGCGGCTTGTTGAACAGCGACTGCTTGCCGTGCACCACCTCGTCGTGGGACAGCGGCAGCACGTAGTTCTCGCTGTAGGCGTACACCATCGAGAACGTGACGTCGTCGTGGTGGTACTGCCGGTGGATCGGCTCCTTCTTGACGTACTCCAGGGTGTCGTGCATCCACCCCATGTTCCACTTGAACCCGAAGCCGAGCCCGCCGTGGTCCACCGGGGTGGTCACGCCCGTGTAGGCGGTGGACTCCTCGGCGATCATCGCCGCGTGCGGGTTGCGCCGGTAGACGACGGTGTTGAGGTCCTTGAGGAAGTCGATCGCCTCCAGGTTCTCCCTGCCGCCGAAGGCGTTGGGCTCCCAGGCGCCGGAGTCGCGCGAGTAGTCCAGGTAGATCATCGAGGCCACGGCGTCCACCCGCAGGCCGTCGATGTGGAACTCCTCCAGCCAGTACAGGGCGTTGGCGATGAGGAAGTTGCGCACCTCGGTCCGCCCGTAGTTGAAGATGAGCGTCCCCCAGTCGGGGTGCTCGCCCCGGCGGGGGTCGGGGTGCTCGTACAGCGCCGTCCCGTCGAAGCGGGCCAGCGCCCAGTCGTCCTTGGGGAAGTGCGCGGGCACCCAGTCCAGGAACACGCCGATCCCCGCCCGGTGCAGGGAGTCCACCAGGTGGCGGAACTCGTCCGGGGACCCGAACCGGGGCGTGGGCGCGTAGTAGGACGTCACCTGGTAGCCCCAGGACCCGTCGTAGGGGTGTCCCGCCACGGGCAGGAGCTCCACGTGCGTGAATCCCATGTCGCTCACGTACTCGACCAGCTGCTCGGCCAGTTCCGCGTACCCCAGGCCGGGCCGCCAGGAGCCCAGGTGCACCTCGTACACGCTCATCGGAGCACGGTGCTGCTCCACGCCCTTGCGTTCGGCCATCCACTCCTGGTCGCCCCAGGTGTGGGCGGAGGTGGTGACCACCGAGGCGGTCGCGGGCGGCATCTGCGTGCACCGCGCCATCGGGTCGGCCTTGTCCCGCCAGTGCCCGTCGGCGCCCAGGATCTGGAACTTGTACAGGGCGCCGTCGCCCACTCCGGGCAGGAACAGCTCCCACACGCCCGTGGCGCCCAGGCTGCGCATCGGGTGCCCGGTGCCGTTCCAGTAGTTGAAGTCGCCGATCAGCCGCACACCGCGCGCGTCCGGCGCCCACACGGCGAAGCCGGTCCCGGCGACCTCGCCCATCGCGGTGTCCTCGACCCGGGTGTGCGCGCCGAGGGCGTTCCACAGCTCCTCGTGGCGGCCCTCGCCGATCAGGTGCAGGTCCAGGTCGCCGAGGGTGGGGGCGAACCGGTACGGGTCCGCGGCCACGTGCTCGGGACCGTCGGCCTCGTAGCGTGCGGCGATCCGGTAGTCGGGCGCGGCGGTCAGCCTGCTCCTGGACACCTTGGCCGAGAACACGCCCCGGTGGAGGTGGTCCAGGCGCAGCCGGGAGCCGTCGGCCAGGACGGCGTGCACCTCCAGCGCACCCGGCCGCAGGGCCCGCACCACGGTGCCCCTGCCCTCGGTGTGCACGCCCAGCAGCGCGTGCGGGTCGTGGTGGTGGCCGTCCACCAACCGGTCCAGCTCGGCGATCAGTCCGGGGTCGGGCGCCGCCTTGCGCCTGGCCGCGGGCCTTGCCCTGGCCCCCGCGCCGGTACCGGCCTTGGCGGCCCCGGCCGCCGGAGCCTTCGCGGAGGCAGCCCTGCCCCCGTTCCCGGCCCTGCCCTTGGCGGCCGTCCTTCCCCTGGCCGCCGTCTTGGCGGGCTTCCCTGCGGGCGCGGCCTCATCGGCGGTCCCGGGTACGGCCTCCGCCTTCTCGACCGGGAACTCCTCCACGACCGGTATGCCGCCGTCGGCGGCTCCGGCCTCGGCGGCCTCGGTGACCGCGGGTTTCTTCGTGCTCTTCGTGTTCTTCGCGGTCGTCGCGTCCTTGGCGGTGCTGGCACGCGGACGCTGTTCGCTGCGCGGCGAGGTCAATACGGGCTCCGTGGTTCTCGTGGCGTACGGATCGGGGGTGGAAGGGTGGTCGTGGCGGCCGCCGCCCCCGTGGAAGACGGCCGCCGGCGGGTCATCCGGGAACGGGCGGCGCGGCGGCCGCGGTGGCGATGGACTCAAGCGGGACACGCAGCCAGTTGGGCCGGTTCCTGGCCTCGTACAGCACCTCGTACACGGCCTTGTCGAACTCGAAGGCCCGCAGGACCGTGAGGTGCTTCTCCGGATCGGCCCCGCCCCCGTCGGCGTATCCCCGGCAGAAGGCCTCCCGGTTGTGCCGGGCCCAGGACCGGGCCGCCCACTCCAGCCCGGCCTCGCCCGGGTGCCCGACCAGCAGGTACCCGGCCGCGTAGTCGAAGGAGCGGAGCATCCCGGCCACGTCCCGCAGCGGGCTGGACAGGCGCTGGCGGTCCCGTACCGGCACGGTGGGCTCGCCCTCGAAGTCCAGCACCACCCACCCGGGCGTGGTGCGGATCACCTGCCCCAGGTGGTAGTCGCCGTGGATGCGCTGTATCGGCAACGGCTCGTCCACCTCGGAGAAGTCGGCGTAGGCCTCCATCACCCGGGGCGCGTGCTCGGCCAGTTCGGGCACCTCGGCGCTGGCCATCGCCAGGCGCTCGACCATGGCGTCGGCCATCTCGGCCGCCCCCGCGGGCGTGAGCACGTCCGTGGGCAGGGCCCGCGCCAGCGACCGGTGCACCTCGGCGGTGGTACGGCCCAGTTGGGCGGCCTCTCCGGTGAACCCGGGCTCGTGCCCGCTCCCGGACCCCTCCAGCAGGGCGCGCACGTCGGCGGTGGCGAGCACCCATCCGTCCGTGGCCTGCGGGATGTAGGTCTGGAGCATGGCCAGCGTCGTGGGGGTGGAGTGTCCGGCCAGGTCGGCCTCGATCCACCCGCACGGCCGGGCCACGTACGGCGACCCGGACAGCGCCATGTTCAGCTCCAGGTCCGGGTTGGTGCCGGGCCAGAGTCTGCGGAAGGTCTTGAGGACGTAGTCCTCGCCGTAGACCAGCGACGTGTTGGACTGCTCGCCGGTGAGTATCCGCCCGGTCGACCCGACGCGGATACGGCCGCCCGGCAGGGTCCGGAAGCGCACCCTGCCCGAGGGTTCCGCCCCGGTGGGCGCGGTGAACCGTTCGAGCAGCAGCCCGGTCAGCTGTGCGTCGTGGGCCGCGTCGTAGATCACCTTGGGTCTGCCGCCCGACACCTGGCACACGCCGATGGCGACGCGGGCCAGGTCGGGTGGCAGGGAGCGCGGCGGCCGTGAGCCCAGGAGCAGTTGGTAGCGGGAGCTGAGGCCCCGCTGTCCGGCCTGGATGACGAGGACGTGCAGGTCCGGGCCCTCGGGACCGGCCGACACCAGGGTGTGCCTGCTCTCGACCCGGATCTGCCGGATGGGGATTCCCTTGCCGGAGAACCAGCGCTGCCGGGGCAGCCAGACTGCCAGGAGTTCTTCGAGTTGGGACATGTCAGAGCGGCCCGTTTCCCTTCTCGCCACCACCCCGGTCCGTGCGCTCGGCGATCGGGCCTGAGGGGCCCGCGGCGCGCGTCGGCGTCCCGGAGGAGGAACCGGGCGCGCTGTCGCCGAACGTGGAGACGAACCCGGCCGGAATGCTGGACGTCGTGCTGACTGGATGGTCGGATCCGTGCGGCCGGGATGGGGCCGCACGCCCCGTGGAGGTGTCGAGGGCGTGCACGCGGACCCCGGCGGCGGGCAGGCCGTAGGACGGCATGCCGTCCCGGCTCCCGTGCGCGGGCTCCGGCTCGACGGCCGTGGGCAACTGGAACCAGTAGAAGCCGTGTCCGGGCAGGGTGAGCAGGTAGGGCAGCTCACCGACCTCGGGGAAGCGCACACCCCCCACGCACTCCACCGGGCTGACCCCGGCGTACCGGGACAGGTCCAGCTCCACGGGCTGCGGGTACCTCGACAGGTTGTTGACGCAGAGCATGCGGTCGTCGCCGTGCTCGCGGATGAACGCCAACACGCTCGGGTTGGAGGCGTTGAGTTCGGTGAAAGCGCCCGTGCCGAACACCGGGTGGCGCTTGCGGATACGGATCATGCGCCGCGTCCAGTGCAGCAGCGAACCGGGGTTGTCGCGCTGGGCCTCCACGTTGAGCGCCTGGTAGCCGTAGACCGGGTCCATGATCAGCGGCAGGTACAGGCGGGCGGGGTCGCCCGTGGAGAACCCGGCGTTGCGGTCCGAGTTCCACTGCATGGGCGTGCGCACGGCGTCGCGGTCGCCGAGCCAGATGTTGTCGCCCATGCCGATCTCGTCGCCGTAGTAGAGGACGGGCGATCCCGGCAGCGACAGCAGCAGGGCGGTGAACAGCTCGATCTGGTCGCGGTCGTTGTCCAGCAGGGGCGCGAGCCGCCTGCGGATCCCCACGTTGGCGCGCATGCGGGGTTCCTTGGCGTACTCGGAGTACATGTAGTCGCGTTCCTCGTCGGTGACCATCTCCAGGGTCAGCTCGTCGTGGTTGCGCAGGAAGATCGCCCACTGGCAGTTGCGCGGGATCGGCGGCGTCTGGGCGAGGATCTCCGAGATCGGGAAGCGCTGCTCCTGCCGTACCGCCATGAACATGCGCGGCATCAGCGGGAAGTGGAAGTTCATGTGGCACTCGTCGCCGCCGGACTCGAAGTCGCCGAAGTAGTCGACGACGTCGGACGGCCACTGGTTGGCCTCACTCAGCAGCACGCGGTCGGGGTAGAGCCGGTCCACCTCGGCGCGCACGCGTTTGAGGAACTCGTGCGTCTCCTTGAGGTTCTCGCAGTTGGTGCCCTCGCGCTCGTACAGGTAGGGCACGGCGTCCAGGCGGAAACCGTCGATGCCCAGGTCCAACCAGTAGCGCAGGACCTCCAGGAGCGCCTCCTGGACCGCGGGGTTCTCGAAGTTGAGGTCGGGCTGGTGGGAGAAGAACCGGTGCCAGTAGTACTGGCCGCGGACCTCGTCGTAGGACCAGTTGGACTTCTCGGTGTCGACGAAGATGATGCGCGCCTCGTCATAGCGGTCGTCGGTGTCCGACCACACGTAGAAGTCGCCGTAGGGCCCGTCGGGGTCCTCCCGCGAGGCCTTGAACCACGGGTGCTGGTCGCTGGTGTGGTTCATGACCAGGTCGGTGATGACGCGGATACCGCGCCGGTGCGCCTCGTCCAGGAGTTCCACGAAGTCGGCGGTGCGTCCGAACTCCGGGAGGATCTTGAAGTAGTCCGAGATGTCGTATCCGCCGTCGCGCAGAGGGGATTCGTACATCGGCAGCAGCCATACGCAGTCGATCCCGAGCCACTGGAGGTAGTCCAGCTTCTGCACCAGCCCGGCGAGGTCACCGGTGCCGTCGCCGTTGGAGTCGAAGAAACCCCGGGCGAGTACCTCGTAGAAGACGGCGTGCTTGTACCAGTGGGGATCACTGGTACCACCGGAGGACATGAGCGGGCCGGTGGCGGCCCCGGTGGCTGGGGCGAGCGGACCGTGTTCGGCGTGACCGTGTCCGCCGGGGCCGGGCTCGTCTTTGCTCATCTACTGCTCCCCACCAAGAATGTTCGACTCGGATCAACAGGCGTTTCGGACATGGGAGGGGCTCCGGCGGAGGTGCGCCGCCGGAACCCCGTGCCCGGTCCGAGGTCCGCTATCTGCCGTTGACGGTGAACACGTGCGCGGGACCGGTCGCGGGGTCGAGCCGGACGTAGTTGTCCGTGCCCCAGGTGTAGGAACGGCCGGTCAGCTCGTCGGTCACCCTGAGCTCCTCCTCTCGCGCGTGGCCGATGGACGGCAGATCCAGGTGCACCGTCGCCTCGCGGGCGTGGTGCGGGTCGAGGTTGACGACGGCGATCACGGTGTCGTCGGGATCATCGGGCCCGTCGCCGGGCCGGTGCTTGGAGAAGCAGAGCAGCTCGGGCCGGTCCACGTGGTGGAAGCGCAGGTTGCGCAGCTCCCGCAGGGCCGGGTGCTCGCGGCGCAGCCGGTTGAGCAGCGTGATGAGTCCGGTGAGGGTCTCTCCGGAGGCCTCGGCGGCGGCCCAGTCGCGCGGCCGGTACTGGTACTTCTCCGAGTGGAGGTACTCCTCGCTGCCCGGCGCGGCCGGGGTGTTCTCGCACAGTTCGAAGCCGGAGTAGATGCCCCAGGTGGGGGAGAGCAGCGCCGCCAGCACCGCGCGCGCCTCGAAGGCGGGGCGGCCGCCGTGCTGGAGGTAGGCGTGCAGGATGTCCGGGGTGTTGGTGAAGAGGTTGGGGCGGAGGTAGTGGGCGCTCTCCCGGCTCAGTTCGGTGAGGTAGTCGGTCAGCTCCTCCTTGCTGTTGCGCCAGGTGAAGTAGGTGTAGGACTGGTGGAATCCGACCTTGGCCAGGGTGCGCATCATGGCGGGGCGGGTGAAGGCCTCGGCCAGGAACAGCACGTCCGGGTGCCTGCGGTCGACGTCGGCGAGCAGCCTCTCCCAGAACGCGACCGGCTTGGTGTGCGGGTTGTCGACGCGGAAGATCCGCACACCGTGGCCGATCCAGTGCTCGACCACGCGCAGGACCTCCGCGTACAGGCCCTCGAAGTCGTTGTCGAAGTTCAGCGGGTAGATGTCCTGGTACTTCTTGGGCGGGTTCTCGGCGTAGGCGACGGAGCCGTCGGCCCGGGTGGTGAACCACTCGGGGTGCTCGGCGACCCACGGGTGGTCGGGCGAGCACTGGAGGGCCAGGTCCAGGGCGATCTCCAGGCCGTGCTCGTGGGCCTCGGCGACGAAGGAGTCGAAGTCGGCGAGGGTGCCGAGGTCGGGGTGGACGGCGTCGTGGCCCCCGTCGGCCGACCCGATGGCCCACACCGATCCGGGCTCGCCGGGGCCGGCGGTCAGGGCGTTGTCGGCGCCCTTGCGGTGGCTGGTGCCGACCGGGTGGACGGGCGGCAGGTAGACCACGTCGAAGCCCATGTCGGCGATGGCGGGCAGGCGCTTGGCGGCGGTGGCGAAGGTGCCCGAGCGCTCCTGGCCGGGGGCGGTACCGGTCTGGGCACCCTCCGAGCGGGGGAAGAACTCGTACCAGGAGCCGAACAGCGCGCGCTCGCGGTGGACGACCACGCGGGTACGCCGGGACCTGGTGACCAGTTCGCGGAGGGGAGCCCGTTCCATCTCGTCGAGGACCCGCGGGGTGAGCGCCGCGGCGAGGCGCTCCATCGGGGGCCGCGAGGGGTCGCGCAGGACCTCGGCGGCCCTGGTGAGCACGGGTTTGCGGGGAACACGGCGACCGGCGCGCGCGAGCAGCCGGGCGCCCTCCTCCAGGACGAGGCCGGTGTCCTGGTCCAGGGGGAGCTTGACCCGGGCGGTGCGGTGCCAGGTGGCGAAGGGGTCGGTCCACGACTCGATCGCGAACGACCACCCTCCCTCGGAGGGGAGGCTGATCTCGGCCTCGTACCGGTCGGTGCCGGGCGCGCGCTCGCGCATGGGGACGAGGCTTTCGCGGCGTCCCCGGGACGAGTAGACGACGACGCCCGCGGCGAGGGAGTCGTGGCCCTCGCGGATCACCGTGGCTCCCACGGTGAAACGTTCTCCGGGGACGGCTTTCACCGGGCCTAGGTCGTTGTCTGGAGAGATGTCGAGTATGGGCAGGCGTCCGATCACTGGCTACACCGTAATTGTCATGATTTGGGCGTTATGGAAGCGTGCCGATTTTCGGCAGGCGGAAATAACCGGGGACTAATCCAAGGCGAGGTGGAGTCAACGAAGTGTCCGGAACTGAAACTGTCCGGATTACGGCTTCGGTGCTCTCCGCTGTCTATCGTCTGCCCTCTTGCGGGGTTTGGCGGAGTGGCCGGGCCGAATAATTTGTGTGATCCTCATCACACTTGCCGTGTGTGCTAAGAGTGAGTATTTTCCGGGTTTCACCTGGGTAAACCTCTCAAAGCGGTCATAAGGCCACACCTGATTCAGGGGTCTCTGTGGTTGTTTTCCGCTGGGTTATGGGGAAATGCCGAAAAACTGATCGGTCATGTTGGGCGGTGTGGAGCGGTGGGTAGGGATGTCCGAATGCACCTCCGGAGCGCGTGGCCGTATTCCGGACACCCGGGCGCGGCCGAATGGCCGTCGGCGCGGTGCTCGCCCCGGTGCGGGCCGTCCCCGGTCGGCGAATCCCTCCGGAAAACGCTCTCCTCTCTCGGTGCCGGGCTTGTGCTGCGTCTGCTTTGTGACTGTTGATGAAACATGTTCGTTCTGAGGTCCTTTGCTGGTGATTGGGGAAGCTTTTCGGTGACACGCCCGTTTTGACGGTTTGCCCTTTGCACCCCTTATGCGAGCGTGGTCTGTGGACGACCCTGCCCGTGTGGTCCGCGGGCCGGGAGGTACACGGCCGTAGGGGGGCGATGTGACGGAGCCGAACCAGCGCCCGCCGCGCGGATGGCGGCGAAACCGGGCCTCGCGGGGAAGGGAGCGCACCGCCTCCCCGCGCGCAGGGCTGCGGAAGGCGGTCCCGAAGCGGTGGGCCGCGGTACCGGGAGTGAGCCGGCGGGTCGCGGTTCTGCGCGGGAGACTGGCGGAACCGGTCCCGGGCGGGACGAGGAAGGACGTGCTCCTGCGTCTGACGGGGACGAGCGCGGTCGCCGGGCTGCTGTCGGCGGCACTGGTCATGCCGTGGGTGGGTGGAGCCGGGCTGGTGGCCAGGGACTCGGCGGCGGCCTTCATGGACATGTCCGGAAACCTGGAGATACAACCCCTGGCAGAGCGGGTCCTGCTCACCGACGCGGACGGCGACCCGATCGCGGAGGTCGCCGAACGCGAGCGCGACGTGGTGCCCCTGGACGAGATGAGCCCCTGGGCGCCGGCGGCGCTCATGGCGATCGAGGACGAGCGCTTCTACGAGCACGGCGGACTGGACCTGCGCGGCACGTTCCGCGCCGCGGTCCGCACCGCCATGGGCAACACCCAGGGCGGGTCCACCATCACCCAGCAGTACGTGAAGAACCTGCTCATCGAGCAGGCCGACGGCGAGGAGGAGGTGGAGGACGCCACCGCGCAGACCCTGGGGCGCAAGGTCCAGGAACTGCGCTACGCCGTCGACATCGAGGAGCGGCTCACCAAGGACGAGATCATGGAGGGCTACCTCAACCTCGCCTACTTCGGTCAGAACGCGTACGGCATCGAGATCGCCGCGCGGCGCTACTTCTCCGTACCGGCCTCGGAACTGGATCCCGCGCAGGCCGCCACGCTCGCGGGAATGGTGCGGGCCCCGTCGTACTACGACCCGATCACCCGCCCCGAAGCCGCCACGAAGCGCCGCAACATGGTGCTGGACCGGATGGTCGACACCGGGTACCTGGAGGCGCAGGAGGCGGAGAAGTACAAGGCCCAAGAGCTGAAGGTGGACGTGACCCCGCGCGGCGGCAGCTGCTTCCACAGCGAGCAGCCGTTCTTCTGCGACTACGTCATGCACTGGCTGAGGGACTCCGACGCGCTCGCCGACACCCAGGAGGAGCGCGACAAGATACTCGAGAGGGGCGGTATCACCGTCCGCACCACGCTCGACACCGACATGCAGAAGGCCGCGGAGAAGGCGATCAAGAAGTACGTCCCCGGGGACGAGTCCACCAAGTTCGCCGCCGAGGTGCTGGTGGAGCCCGGTACCGGACGGGTGCGGGCGATGGCCCAGAACATGAGCTACGGCTTCGACGAGGAACCGGGCAACACCTCGATCAACCTGGCCGTGGACAAGGACGACGGCGGCTCCCACGGCTACCAGGCGGGATCGACGTTCAAGCCGTTCACCCTGGCCGCCGCCCTGGACGCCGGCCTCGGGTACGGCACCAGCTTCAACTCGCCCGAGAGCACGTCGGTCAGCGGGATGAGGAACTGCGAGGGCGGCAGGATGGCCACGTGGAACGTGAGCAACGCCGGTGAGAGCAGCGGGGGCACGCACAACATGGTCAGCGGGACCAAGGGGTCGGTGAACACCTACTTCGCCCAGTTGCAGGAGCGCGTCGGCCTGTGCGAGACCGCGCAGATGGCCGAGAAGCTGGGCATCCACCGCGCGGACGGCGCGGAACTGGGTGTGTGGAACTCCTTCACCCTGGGCGACCAGGAGGTCTCCCCGCTGACCCTGGCCGGCGCCTACGCCACCTTCGCCTCCCGGGGCACCCACTGCGAGCCGACCCCGGTGACCTCGATCAGGTTCGAGGGAGAGGACGGCAGGAAGGTCGAGGTGAAGCCCGACTGCGAGAAGGTGATCGAGACCAAGGTCGCCGACGGCGTCAGCCACCTGCTCCAGCAGACCTTCAAGGGCGGCACCACCAACGGCCTGGGGATCGGGCGCCCGGCCGCGGCCAAGACCGGTACCACCGACAGCGCGGCCTACGCGTGGTTCGCGGGGTACACCCCGAACCTGGTCGGGACCGTGGCGGTCGGCGACATCCGCGGCGGCGAGCAGCACCCGCTCCAGAACGTGAAGATCGGCGACCGCTACTACGGCATGGTCTACGGCGCCACGCTGCCCGGCCCGATCTGGCAGGCCACCATGGAGGAGGCCGTGGACGAGCTTCCGGAGGAGGACTTCGCGCCGTCACCGAAGACCTTCGGCGATCCCTCACCCGGCAGGCCGTCCGGATCCGGCGACGGCGGCGACGCCTGACGCCCTCACGGAGCCGCCGCGGGACCGGGTCGTCCGGGAAAAGACGAGGATCGTGGGGGCGAAAAACCCCACGATCCTCCTTTGTGCCCCATACTGGAGGAAGAACCGACAGGGGAGCGCGTGAGCGCTGAGAGTGCGGCACCCGGCCGCAGACCCTTACACACCTGATCTGGGTCATGCCAGCGAAGGAAGTCGTAGGAACCCGTCACCGGTGGCGTGCTCCCGCGCACCGGCAGTACTCCGGCCGCGCGTGGCACACTCCGTCGGTGCCGCTCTTGGCCACATGGCCCCTCGTCATCCCCCGACGAAGGGACAGCAGGACATGAAGAGGAACAGCACCGCGAGGACCGGTTTCCGGCAGGACGTCCTCGGCCGGCTGCGGAGCTGGCGCACCGTCGACATCGTCGTGGCCGCCGTCATCGGCGTCGCGGTCGGCGTCGTCTTCTGGCTCTGGAACATCGTCTGGTCGGTCACGACCCCGCTGTTCGTGGGATTCCCGCCCGCGCAGGCCGTCGTCTACGGCATGTGGCTGATCTCCGGCGTGCTCGGCGGCCTGATCATCCGCAAGCCCGGAGCCGCCCTGCTCACCTCGGTCGCCGCCGCCTCGGTGTCCGCGGTCCTGGGCACCCAGTGGGGGATCATGGTCATCCTCGACGGAACCCTCCAGGGCATCCTGCCCGAGCTGGTCTTCCTCGCCTTCGGCTACCGGCGGTGGGGCATGGGCGTGGCCGTGCTCGCCGCGGCGGTCGCGGGCGTCTCCCCCGCCATCCGGGACAACATCGCCTACAACGTCACCTGGCCGCTGCACTTCCAGATCGTGTACGGCGTCATCGTGGTGATCAGCGCCGCCGTCATCGCGGGCGTGGGCGCACGCCTCCTCACCACCGCCCTGGCCAGGTCCGGGGCCCTGGCGCCCTTCCCGTCGGCGAAGGGCTGACCCGTGGCGCGGACGAACGGGCGGACCGCCCGTCCCGGCGCGCGCGTGGAGCTGTCCGGCTGGGGCTGGCGGCACTCCGGGCGCGGGGAGCACGCCCTGCGCGGCGTGGACCTGGTCGTCGAACCCGGTGAGCGCGTGCTGCTTCTCGGCGCCTCCGGGGCGGGCAAGTCGACCCTGCTCCACTCGCTGGCCGGTCTGACCGGCCCGGACGGCGCGATCAGCGGCGACCAGGAGGGCAGCCTGCTCGTGGACGGCGAGCCCGCCGACCGGGGGCGGGGCGCGGTCGGCCTGGTCAGCCAGGACCCCGAGACGCAGCTGGTGATGGCGCGCGCGGGCGACGACGTGGCCTTCGGCCCGGAGAACCTGGGGATGGAGCCCGGGCTGATCTGGCCCCGGGTGCACGAGGCCCTGGACGCCGTGGGCTTTCCGTACGGGCCGCGCCACTCCACCGGCGCGCTGTCGGGAGGGGAGAAGCAGCGCCTGGTGATCGCCGGGGCGCTGGCCATGCGCCCCCGCCTGCTGCTGCTCGACGAGCCCACCGCCAACCTCGACCCGGCGGGGGCCGCGCTGGTGCGCGGCGTGCTCGCACGCCTGCTCGCCGAGACCGAGGCGACCATGGTGCTCGTCGAGCACCGCGTGGCCGAGGTGGTCGGCCTGGTGGACCGGGTCGTGGTCGTGGAGCCCGGCGGCGGCGTGGTCGCCGACGGGGACCCGGCCGCCGTGTTCGCCGGGCACGGGCGCTCACTGGCCGCACAGGGGGTGTGGGTGCCCGGGAACGAGCCCTCCCCCGAACTGCCTCCGGCGCCCGGGGGAGGAGCCCTGCTGGAGGCCGTGGACGTGGCCGCGCGCACCCCCTTCCAACTGGGTGTGCGCTCCGCGCCCCGGCGCGTGGTGCTCGACGGCGTGGACGCCACCGTGTCCGCCGGGACCGCGACCGCCCTGACCGGCCCCAACGGTGCGGGCAAGTCCACGCTGCTGACCATGCTGGCCGGGCTGTCCAGGCCCCACCGGGGACAGGTGCTGCCGCGCGGGCCGCTGGCCGGGGCCGACCGGCGCCCCCTCGCGCGCTGGCCCGCCCGGAGGCTGGCCCGGCACGTGGGCACGGTCTTCCAGCACGCCGAGGACCAGTTCGTCACCACCACCGTCCGCGACGAGCTGCGGTTCGCCCCGCTGCGCGCCGGGATGGGTGCGGCCGAGACCGACGCCTGGGTGGACGAGCTGATGGAGCGGCTGCGCCTGACCCGTCTGGCCGACGTGCACCCCTACACGCTCTCGGGCGGGGAGAAGCGGCGACTGTCGGTGGCCACGGCGCTCAGCTCCGGCCCCTCGCACGCGCCCGACGTGCTCGTGCTGGACGAGCCGACCTTCGGCCAGGACACCCGTACGTGGACCGAGCTGGTGGAGCTGCTGGGAGCCCTGCGGGCCGAGGGGAGGGCCGTGGTCATGGCCACCCACGACGGCCTGCTGCTGCGGCACCTGGCGGACGCGCGGGTGCGCGTGGCCGACGGCCGCGCCGTGTACGAGGCCGCAGTCCCGGAGCCGGGAGCGGCCGAGCCCGTCGCCGCGCGGGGCGGCGCGGGAGTGAGGAGGACCCGTGGGTGACCGGCGGACCGCGGACGACCGGCGGACCCCGGGCGGGGACACGCTGACCCTGGACGCGCCGGAGGACGGCGGGTTCCGTTACTGGCTCGTCGGGCTCAACCCCGCCGCCAAGCTGCTCGCCGCCCTGCTCCTGGGCCTCGGCCTGGTCCCGGCCGTGGACGCCGTGACCGGCGGCGTGGTGCTGGCGGGGGCCCTGCTGCTCCTGCCGTTCAGCGGGATCGACCGGCGCACCCTGCTCGTCCTGGGCGGCCCCTTCCTGCTCATGGGGCTCTCCAACGGCCTGGTCAACTACCTGTACGGCGAGCACGGCGCGGAGGGGGCCCTGGGCGCTGCGGTGCGCCTGCTGGCCATCGCCCTGCCGGGCCTGATCGCGGCCGTGAGCAGCGACCCGACGGAGATGTCCGACGGGCTGGTGCAGCGGCTGCGGGTGCCCGAGCGGCCCGCCATGGGCGTGCTGGCGGCACTGCGCCTCGTCCCGCTGCTGGCCGACCAGTGGCGCACCATCACACTGGCGCGGCGGGCGCGCGGGCTGGAGGCCGGACGCAACCCCGTGCGGATGGTCACGCTGTTCTTCGGCCGCCTGTTCGCCCTGCTGGTGCGGTCCATCCGCACCGGGACGCTGCTGGCCACGGCGATGGACGCCCGCGCGTTCGGCACCGGGCCGCGCACGCGGGCCAGGCGGAGCCGCTGGCGCCGGGCGGACACGCTGCTGCTCGCGGGCGCGGCCCTGCTCCTGGTGGCGGCGTACACGCTGTCCGCCCGGCTGGGCACCCTGGTGCTGCTCTTCTCCTGAACCTGGTGGTAGGCAGTTCAGGACACCGACGTCGAATGGAAGAGGTGGGGATCGTGGGCGAGTTCGTTCGCGTGGAGACCGACCCGGACCACCCGGGTGTGGCCGTGATCAGGCTGGACAGACCGAAGGTGAACGCGCTCAACGCCGCGATGACGGCCGAGATCGCCGACGCCGCGAAGCAGGTGTCCACCGACCCGGACGTGCGCGCCGTGGTGGTCTACGGCGGCGAGCGCGTGTTCGTCGCGGGCGCCGACATCAAGGAGATGGCGGACCGCACCGCAGCCGAGATGCGCGAGTACGCGCGCAACCTGCAGGGCGCGCTGACCCTGGTGGCGCGCGTTCCCAAGCCGGTCGTGGCGGCCGTCACCGGATACGCGCTGGGCGGCGGCCTGGAACTGGCGCTGGCCGCCGACTTCCGGGTCGCGGGCGCGGGGGCGAGGCTGGGCGTGCCCGAGATCCAGCTCGGCGTGATCCCCGGCGCGGGCGGCACCCAGCGCCTGCCCCGCCTCGTGGGAGCGCCTCGGGCCAAGGAGATGATCTTCAGCGGCCGCCACGTGAAGGCGGACGAGGCCCGTGAGATCGGGCTGGTGGACGAGGTCGTCCCGGACGAGGAGGTCTACGGGGCGGCCGTGGCCCGGGTCGCGAAGTACGCCGACGGCCCGGCCGTGGCGCTGGCCGCCGCCAAGGAGGCCGTGGACCGGGGGATGGAGACCGACCTGGACACGGGCCTGGAGATCGAGCGCCTGCACTTCGCCGGGCTGTTCGCGACCGAGGACCAGAAGAGCGGTATGCGCAGCTTCGTCGAGCAGGGGCCGGGCAAGGCCTCCTTCGTCGGGCGCTGAGCCGGTCGGGCGCTGAGCCGGTCGGGCGGGGAGGGCGGATACCGTGAGGGGCCGCCCTCCCCGCCCCCTTTCCTCGGTTTCCCGGTGCGCGGAGGGACCTCCCTCTCCTCGGTGCCGGACGGTGACGGGAAGGACCCGGACCAACGTCCGCATCCGGCCAGTCCGGACGCGGAGGAGGGAACCGCGCACGCGAGTTTTCCGTCATACTCGTGGTGGTCGTCCGAGGACGGACGCACCGCCGGAGCCCCCTGGACGACCCCGGCGACGCGGAAGCGGCCGCACGGGCCCCGGACGGGCCACACAAGCCAAAGGTTGACCCATCCCCCCGGCCGATAAGCTGGACGTGGCGGTATGCGGTCTTTTGAGGGGATGAGTTCTCGATGGCAATGTCGGCAGGTTTCCCCACGGGCGAGGAGCTGCCGGAGCGCATCGGCCACTACGTGATCCGCCGCCGTATCGGACAGGGCGGCATGGGCGTGGTGTACCAGGCCGAGGACCCCCGGACCGAGCAGTTCGTCGCGGTGAAGGTCCTCAAACCCGAGGTCGCGGGGGACCACATCGCGCGGGCCCGGCTCGCACGCGAGGTCGAGACCATGCGCCGGGTGCACAGTCCCAACGTGGCCGAGGTCATCGACGCCGACACCCAGGCCGAGCTGCCGTGGGTGGTCACCGAGTACATCCCGGGCCCGACCCTGGACGCGACCGTCACCGACCACGGCCCGCTGCGCGGCCGCGCTCTCACCCGCTTCGTGACCGGCCTGGCCCGGGCGATCAAGGACATCCACGAGGTGGAGGTGATCCACCGCGACCTCAAGCCCGGCAACGTGATCATCTCCAACGGCGAGCCGATCGTCATCGACTTCGGCATCGCGCACGCCGTGGACGGCGCCAAGCTGACCCAGACCGGCACGTTCGTCGGCACGCCCAGCTACCTGTCCCCGGAGGTCATCGAGGGCACCGACCTGGGCCCGGCCACCGACATCCACGCCTGGGGCGGCACCGTCGCCTTCGCCTCCACCGGCCGCCCGCCCTACGGCGCGGGCTCCTTCGAGGTCATCTTCTTCCGCATCCTCAACGGCGAGATCGACATGGACGGGATGCACGAGGCGCTGCGGCCGCTGGTCAACCGCGCCGTCTCCCGCGACATGGCGAGGCGCCCCACGGCCGCGCAGCTGGTCGAGGAGACCGGCCGGCTCAACCTCGACCTGCCCTGGACCGAGGACGTCGGCGGCCGGCCCACCGGGCTGACCGGCAGCCACACCGTGTACAACCCGTCCGTGGGCGGACTTCCCGAGTCCGACCCCGCCGGCCGCGGTGGTGCGGGCGGCGCGGCCGCGGCGGGAGCCGCGGGTGCGGGACTCGGCGGCGCCGCCGGCTACCTGGCCGGGCGCGCGTCCGGGGGCGACGAGGGGTGGGGTCCCTCGCACACGAGCAGCGGGGCCAACCAGGCCGCCGCTTCCTGGTCCCTGCCCAAGGAGCCCCCGCACCAGACCTCCTCGGCCCACGCGAACGGCTGGGAGGGCGACCCGGAGGCCACGGACGACCTGTCGGGCGCCGCCGGCGACGCCCGGCGGGGCTGGGACGCCGACGAGGACGCGACCGACGACCTCGGGGGCGGCACCCAGCGGATCACCCCCAGCGGTTCCGACGACCTGGACGACCCGCAGGGAACCATGCGGATCAACCCGGTCGGCGCCGGGGACGACCTCGACGACATGCAGGGCACGCGGCGCTTCCAGCCGGGTGAGCCGTCCCGCGACGAGCCGCAGGGCACCATGATGATGGACCCCGTGGACGCGAACGGCTACGGGAACGACCACGGGTACCGCCCCGTCGCGGAGGACGAGGGGCACCAGGCCCCGCAGACCCAGTTCTTCAACACCCCGCTGCACAAGGGTGACTTCGGCGACATCCTCACCCCCGTGGGCGACGACCGCCACAGCGGCCGGACGCAGGAGTTCGAGGAGGACGCGTACGAGGAACGCGGCGGCTGGCTGAGCCGGTTCAGGCGCGGCAGCAACGACCGGATGGGCGACTACCTCCGGGGCGGCGACGACGAGTACGACGACGAGGAGTACGAGGCCGAGGCGTGGCGGATGCACCCGCTGGTGCTCATCCCCGTCATGCTCTCGCTGGCCGGTGTGGCCCTGTGGTTCCCGTGGTTCGGCATCCTGCTGGGCATCGTGGTCATCGCCGGACTGAGCGCCCTGGACGTGGTCAAGGCCGAGCACGCCCGCCGCCTGCAGACGCGCGGACCGCGCAGCTCCGACACCATGGTGGTGGCGCTGAGCTTCCCCTGGGCCTTCGGGCGCATGGTGCTGCGCACGGTCGGGTTCGGCCTGGTCTACCTGCTGGTCGGGGTCCTGGTCGGCATGGTCTACGCGCAGCTCGTGGAGACGGGCAACCACGGCGCCAACTACACCGGTTCGTTCGCCGTCTTCGTGATGGTCCTGCTCAGCTACATCATGCCGAGCGGGCGCGGGGCGCGGCACCAGGCGGTGTGGCTGGTCGAGCGGGTGCGGTTCCACAACCTGTACCTGTACATCGGCGTGGTCATCGGCATCCTGCTGCTGACCATGCTGATCATGTCCATCGGTCTGAGCGCGGCCCCCGCCTGGGCCCCGTGGGGCGGCCCGTCGGACTGGTTCGCTTCCGGTTCCGCCTAGACGTCGCCGTGGCGCCGGACGCCGCCGACGCCCTCCCTCCCGCCGCGGGGGAGGGCGTCGTCCTTTTCCTGACCGTCACCGGTGGTGTGACCGGTTCCGCAGGGACCCGTGGCGACTAGGGTGGAAACCGGGGCCGGATTCCCGTACCGGTGCCGTGAGCCGCGGCGAACGCCGGCGGCCGGTGCCGCGGGGGTGTCCGGGGTTGCCTCGGTCACACCGGGGGCCCCGGGTTGGCCTCCAAGCTACTAGCCAGTAACATTTGGCTGTATGAGCACACTGCGGGACCTGTCTGACATGAAGACGGCCCCGCCGTCGGATGACCGAACGGCATTCGGCATTGTTGGCATCACGGGGCGCGCCAGCGTCCGACCGCCGCACGGCGGATCCATGGAGTGCAGGGAGGTCGGCCACCGGCCATGAATATTGTCGTTTTGGTCAAGCAGGTCCCGGACACGGCGACCGAGCGGAAGCTCAACGCCGATGACAAGACGCTCGACCGCGCAGCGTCCGACGGCGTCATCAACGAGCTCGACGAGTACGCGATCGAGGAGGCCCTCCTTCTCAAGGAGAAGCACGGCGGCGAGGTCACCGTCCTGACGATGGGACCGGACCAGGCCACGGACTCCATCCGCAAGGCCCTGTCGATGGGCGCGGACAAGGCCGTCTTCGTCAACGACGACGCGCTCCACGGCTCGGACGCGCTCCAGACCGCCTACGCGCTCGCGCAGGCCCTGGGCACCATCGAGTACGACGTGGTCGTGCTGGGCTCGGAGTCCACCGACGCCCGTACCGGCGTCGTCGGCGCCGCGCTCGCCGAGTACCTCGGCCTGCCGCAGCTCACGTTCGCGCGCAAGGTCGACGTCGACGGCAGCACCATCAGGATCCAGCGTCAGACCGACTACGGCTACGACGTCGTCGAGGCCCAGCTCCCGGCGGTCGTCTCCGTGGTCGAGAAGATCAACGAGCCCCGCTACCCGTCCTTCAAGCTCATCATGCAGGCGAAGAAGAAGCCGGTCGACAAGAAGTCCACCGCCGACGCGGGCATCGACACCGGCAGGGTCGGCCTGGCCAACGCCGCCACCGAGACCGTCGACTTCGCCGCCGCGCCGCCGCGCGCCGCGGGCACGGTCGTCAAGGACGAGGGCGACGGCGCCGCCAAGGTCGCCGAATTCCTCGTCGAGAAGAAGTTCGTGTAGGTCCGGCGAGAGACTCAGGAAGGTTCAAGGATTATGGCTGAGGTCCTCGTCCTCGTCGACCACGTCGACGGACAGGTCAAGAAGGTCACCGCCGAGCTGCTCACCGCCGCCCGCCGTATCGGCGAGCCCGCGGCAGTGTGGGTCGGCGACGGTGCGGAGTCGGGCAAGGGCGCGCTGGCCGAGTACGGCGCGGAGAAGGTCTACGTGGCCCCGGCCGAGCTGGGCGACTACGTCGTCGCCCCCAAGGCCGAGCTGCTCGCCAAGCTCGCCCAGGACAAGGGCGCCGCCGCGATCCTGGTCTCGGCCACCGCCGAGAACAAGGAGATCGCCGGCCGCACCGCCGTCAAGCTGGGCTCCGGCGTGCTCACCGACGTCGTGGACGTCAACGCCGAGGTCGTCACCGAGCACAGCATCTTCGGTGGCGGCGTCGTCACCCACGCCCGCGTGCGCACCGGCGTGCCGGTCGTCGCCGTCCGTCCGAACTCCGTTCCGGCCGAGGCCGCCACCGGCGCCGCGGTCGAGGAGGCCGTGTCGGTGGAGGTCTCCGAGGCCGCCAAGACCGCCAAGGTCGTCGAGCGCGTCTCCGAGGAGCAGGGCGAGCGCCCCGAGCTCACCGAGGCCGCGATCGTGGTCTCCGGTGGCCGCGGCGTCGGTTCCGACGACTTCTCCGTCGTCGAGAACCTGGCCGACTCCCTCGGCGCGGCCGTGGGCGCCTCCCGCGCCGCCGTCGACGCCGGCTGGTACCCGAACCAGTTCCAGGTCGGCCAGACCGGTAAGACGGTCAGCCCGAACCTGTACGTGGCCCTCGGTATCTCCGGCGCGATCCAGCACCGCGCGGGCATGCAGACCGCGAAGAACATCGTCGCGGTCAACAAGGACCCCGAGGCCCCGATCTTCGAGCTGGCCGACTTCGGCGTCGTGGGCGACCTGCACACGGTCGCCCCGCAGCTCACCGAGGAGATCAAGAAGCGCAAGTAGTACCGCGCGCCCGATCCCGAACGCCCGGCCAGGTCCTCCTGGCCGGGCGTTCGCGCTGTGGGGGGCCGTTTCCGGCGGTGCGGGCCGGGTAGGCGGGACGCACGGCGGTGAGCGGGAGGGCCGATGGCGACGGGATCGGCGAAGATACGCGCGGGGCGGCGCGTGGTGCGGGTGCGCAGGCCCGACAAGCCGCTGTTCGGCGAGAACGGTGCGACCAAGGAGGACCTGGCGGAGTACCACGCCAGGATCGCGCCCCTGATGCTGCCGCACGTGCGCGACCGGCCCGTCGCCCTGGAGCGGTTCCCGGACGGGGTCGGGGCGCAGGGCTTCTTCGTCAAGCACCCGTCGGTCCCGGACTGGGTGCGCACCGTGGAGACCAGCGGCGGGCGGATGATGGTGTGCCAGGACGCGGCGGCGCTGGTGTGGTGCGCGGACCAGGCGGCGATCACCGTGCACGCCTGGCAGTCCAGGGAGCCGAACCTGGGCCGCCCCGACCGTCTGGTGATCGACCTGGACCCCGCCGGCGACGGCCCGGAGGCCTTCGACGCCTGTAGGGCCGCCGCCCGGGACACGCGGGAGGTGCTCGACGACCTGGGGCTGGCCGCGTACGTGATGACCAGCGGGTCCAGGGGGCTGCACGTGCGCTCGCCGCTGCGCCCGGAGGTGGACGACCAGGGGGTCCGGCGCCTGGCGGAGGCGGTCGCGGGCCGGATCGCGGCCCGGCGCCCGGACGAGCTGACCACCGAGGTGCGCAAGGCCGCGCGGGGGGACCGGTTGTTCGTGGACTACCTGCGCAACGGCCTCGAACAGCTCGCGGTCGCCCCGTACTCGGTGCGTGCCAGGCCGGGCGCGCCGGTCGCGGCGCCGATCACCTGGGAGGAGCTGGACGGACTGGAGTCGGCCCGGGCGTTCACGATCGGCCTGGAAAGGGACGGGTGTCCGTTCGCGGGCATGGGGCGGCACGCCCGGTCCCCGCGCAGGGCCCTGGAGCGGCTGGGCTGAGGGGCCGGGAGGCGGGAGCGCCCCCGGCCGGGCGCACGGGAGGGCGGTGCCCACGGAAGAGGTGCCGCGCCTCCGGTTCCGCGTTACCGTGTTCCTCCGCGACGGAAGCGGTGGGGAGCGGCGGACATGGGACTGAGGAAGCGCCTGGGGGAGTGGTTCGGCGGGCGGAGGGAGGCCAGTCCCCCGGCGCCCGAGCGGCTCCGGGCGCAGGAGGAGCAGCGGACGCTGGACGCGATGCACCGGCAGATCGACGCCGTCCACGCCGAGCTCCTGCGGATGGGGGACACGCTGTCCCCGGAGGCGGCGCGCGTGGTGTCCGCTGAACCGCCGCGCTTCGCGACCGTGGAGGAGGCCCGGGCCCATATGCGGTGGATCCGCGCGGTGCTCGCCAAGGGCCTCGGGGGCTGAGACCGCACCGGTCCCGGGCAGGGCGGCCCCGAAAGTCGCTGAACAGTTGGCCAAGAGGCGGCAAGTCCCGTTGCCCGCGCACGGACGCCGGGCCACCGTGGCAGGCAGCGACGCCTACGCGGGGGAGATGCCGATGCACGCCGACCAGCGGCCGAGCGCCTACACGGGACTGGACCGCATGCCCATCGGAGGCCGGTGGCGCCACGGATCCTCCGGGACCGTCTTCCAGGACGTCAACCCCTACGACGACACGGTCCTCACCGAGATCCGCCTGGCCGACGAGGGCGACGTGGACCTCGCCTACCGGGAGGCGGAGAGGGCGTGGCCGGAGTGGGCGGCCACCCCGGCCACCGACCGCGCCGAGCTGTTCCTGCGGGCCATCCGCGTCCTGGACGCGCGCCGGGCCGAGATCGTCGACTGGCTCGTGCACGAGGCCGGCGCCGTCCGCGAGCGCGCCGAGTTCGAGTGGCGACTGGTGCGCAGCGGCATGGTCGAGGTCGCCTCCTACCCCACGCGGGTCACCGGCCGCATCCTGCCCGGCATCACCCCGGGCAAGGAGAACCGCGTCTACCGTGAGCCGCTCGGCGTCGTCACGGTGATCAGCCCGTGGAACTTCCCCCTCCAGCTCTCCCACCGCTCCGTCGCGCCCGCCATCGCCCTGGGCAACACCGTCGTCCTCAAGCCCGCGGAGAACACCCCGGTCACGGGCGGGCTCCTGCTCGCGCGGATCTACGAGGAGGCCGGCCTTCCTCCCGGCGTGTTCAACGTGGTCATCGGCAAGGGCGGTGAGATCGGGGACGCGCTCGCCACCCACGAGGCCTCCCGGATGATCTCGTTCACCGGGTCCACCGAGGTCGGCCGCCACATCTCCCGGCAGGCCCCGCTCAAGAGGCGTTCGCTCGAACTCGGCGGCAACGGCCCCCTGGTGGTGCTGGAGGACGCCGACCTGGACCTGGCCGCGGACGCCGCCGTGTTCGGCTCCTACTACCACCAGGGCCAGATCTGCATGGCCACCAACCGGGTCGTGGCCACCGCCGGCGTCCACGACGAGCTGGTCGAGCGGATGCTCGCGCGCGCCAGGAAACTGCGGGTGGGCGACCCCGCCGACCCGTCCACCCAGATCGGCCCCGTCATCGACGACGACCAGCGCGACGGCATCCGGGACCTGATCACCCGGTCCGTCGAACAGGGCGCGCGGCTCCTGCTGTCCGGAGAGCCGGGCGGTCCGGCGGGCAGGGTCCTGCCGCCCCACCTGCTGCTCGCCTCCAACGAGGCTCCCAGCGCGTCCGAGGAGGTGTTCGGCCCGGTGGCCACGGTGATCCGGGCCGAGGACGAGGAGGACGCGCTGCGCATCGCCAACGACACCGAGTACGGCCTGTCCAGCGCGGTGTACACGCGCGACGCCGAACGGGGGGTGCGGTTCGCCCGCCGCATGCAGGCGGGCATGACCCACGTCAACGACGCCACGCTCAACGACGAGGCCAACACCGCGTTCGGCGGCGAGAACCACTCCGGGCTCGGGCGCTTCGGCGGCGAGTGGGCGATCGAGGAGTTCACCACCGACCACTGGATCAGTCTCCAGCACACGCTACGCAGGCTGCCCTTCGGCCTCGACTGACCGGGGAGGCGCACCGGTGCGTGTTCCACCACGGTGATCTTGCTCCCAGTGGCACTGTCGACGCTCCACAGTGACGCCAGGAGCAAGATCACCGCCGGCAGGCGCAGTCAGCGCCTGCGCAGCACCAGCAGCAGGTTCCAGGTGACGATCTCGCGCAGCAGGGGTACGCGCACGACCGGTTTGGCCCACCCGGGCAGGTAGCGGGGGCGGACGTCCACCACGTCCACGTCGGAGCGTCCGCGCGTCCAGCGCAGCATCTCCTTGGCGTGGGCGGCGTACATGGTGCGGCCGAAGTCGTTCTTGGGCCGCCTCCCGTGGCGCCGCGCGAACCGCTCGGCCGCGTACGAGCCGCCCAGGTAGTGCCAGGGAGAGGTCTCGTGCCCGCCCCACGGCGACAGCCACAGCGTGTACGACAGGTACACCAGCCCGCCGGGCCGGGTCACCCGCACCATCTCGTCGGCCATCCGGATCCGGTCCGGCACGTGCTCCAGCACGTTGGAGGAGAAGCACACGTCCACCGAACCGCTGCGCAGCGGCAGTTCCAGGGCGCTGCCCTGGACGCCGTGGGCGTCGGCCTCACGGCCGTGCAGGGTCATCTCGTGGGCGTCGGAGTCCACGCACAGGCAGCGCGCCCCGGCGGCGCGCAACTCGTCGGCGAAGTAGCCGGGTCCGCCGCCCACGTCCACCACGAGCCTGCCGTCCAGGGGGGTGTAGGAGCGCAGTTGGGCGGCGGTGTCGCGGGCCAGGGTGCCGTAGAAGCGGGCGGGGTCGGTCTGCTCCACGCGGAAGGCGGCGAACAGTCCCGCCGAGCGGCCCAGGGTGGCGCGGAAGGGGACGGTGCCGTCGGCACGGGCGGCCTCGCCGGTCACGCCGGGCCCTCCATCACCACGTAGTGGCGCAGGTGGCGCCAGTGGTCCCCGCCCCAGTACTCGTCGGAGGCGGCGATCCGGCCGTTCGCGACCAGCGCGGCGATGCGCTCGGCGGGCAGGGTGTGCATCCGCATCGGCGCCGGGTAGCGCAGCAGCGTCCGCTGCGCCAGGGCCACCAGCGGCCACGGCGCGTACCGGAACACCATCCCCTTGAAGGTGCGCCGTTCGGACTCGGGCACGCCCAGGACCATGGCACCGCCGGGGCGCACCACCCGCGCGAACTCGCGCACGTAACCCTCGGCCAGGTCGGGCGGCAGGTGCTGTAGGACCAGGTCGGTGTAGACCAGGTCGAACGAGTCGTCTTCGAACATCGACAGGTCCGGGCGCTCGTTCAGCTCGAACCTGATCCGGCCGCCGGAGCGGTCCAGGCGGCGGGCCTCCGCGAGCATCGGCGCGGAGATGTCCACTCCCACGACCTCGTCGAAGTGCGCGGCCAGCGCGTTGGACAGCCGTCCCGCGCCGCATCCGAAGTCCAGTACCCGGCCGCCCCCGGGGCGGATGCCCAACTCCTCCAGTCGTGCGACGGACGGGTCGACGTCGGCCCGCCCGGAGGCGAGGAACTCGTCGTCGTCCCAGCCGCCGTCCCGTCTGCCGGGGTCCACGCACACCGCCCACAGGGGTTCGGTGGAACCCAGCCGGGTCCAGTCACGGCGGACCTGTTCGAGTCCCACCGGCCATCACCTCCACGGTGCTCATGACCCCGGCGGGACACGATTCTGCATCGTGTTCCTGTTCTGGGTGTGCGGACCCAAAGGGCCTGCGAAAGGGTCAGGGAAGAAAGTGGAACGTGTTGTATTCTGGCACCCATCTTCTGGGTTGGCCAACCTCTGCGGCGGGAGGGAAATCGATGTCGCCTGTTCCCCCCACGGCGAGTGGGCACGGGGGCTCCGGTGCCGGAACCCCGGCGGCGGTACCCGCCAAAGCCCCGGACGGGCCACCCAGGGTACGCCGTCCGGTCGAGGAGCCCGACGAGCAGGGCCCCGGCCTCGGTGAGCTGGCCCGGGCGGCGCTGGCCACCGGGCGGCGCCTGGCGCGCGACCGCCTGGTCCTGGCGGGACTGCTGGTGGTGGCGGTGGCCGTCGGGCTCAGGCTCCACGTGCTCGGCGAGTCCCACTTCGTGGAGGACGACTACCTCTTCTTCGCCAAGGCCTACGCCAACGACCTGGGGCCGGACTACCTGTTCAGCCTGCACAAGGGCCACCTGATGCCGGGCGCCCTGTTCCTGGTCTACCTCCAGACCGCGTTCTGGCCCTACGAGTGGTGGGTCAGCGCGGGTTCGATGCTGGCCCTCCAGGCCGCCGCCATGCTGGTCTTCCTCCGCCTGCTGTGGGAGCTGTTCGGCCGCCGCTGGGCGCTGCTGGTCCCGCTGACCGTGTACGCGCTGGCCCCGCTGACCGTCCCCGTCCTGGGCTGGTGGTCGGCGGCGCTCAACGCGGTCCCCCTCCAGTTGGCCATGGCGCTCGCCCTGCTGTGGACCGTGCGCTACCTGCGCACCGAGGACCTGCGCGTCGCCTGGTGGGCGGGCGGCGCCGTCGTGTTCGGCATGCTGTTCACGGTCAAGGCGGTGTTCCTGCCGCTGCTGCTGTTCGCACTGGCCGCCTCCCACCTCTACCCCGGCGGCCCGATCGCCGGGGCCCGCCGCGCCTGGGCGCTGCACCGGCCGTTCTGGGCGGTGATGGGCGGCCTCTTCACCGCCTATATGGTGTTCTACCTGGTGCGGACGCGGGTGGAGGAGGGCGGCGAGGGCGCGAGCGTGCCCGAGAGCGGTCCCGCGCTGGCGCTGCTGCGCGGACTGCTCACCGAGGTGTTCCCGATCGGTGCCCTGGGCGGCCCTCTGGAGTGGGGGCCCGTCACCCCCGCGGGCGGGCTCATCGACCCGCGCGGCGTGATGGTGCTGGGCGCCTGGGCCGTGTTCGCGGCGATCGTGCTGGTCAGCCTGTGGATGCGGCGCGGGTCGTGGCGGGCGTGGGTCCTGCTGCTGGGCTACGTGGTGGTCGTGGACGTCATTCCGACGGTCATCGCGCGGGGCCGGGCCCACGACGTGGCCTCCATCGACCCCCGGTACGTCGCGGACGCGGCGCTGGTGTTCGCGCTGTGCCTGGCCCTGGCCTACCTGCCCGCCCGGGAGGAGAGGGCGCGCGCCCTGGTCGGCGGGGCGGGGGCGGGCGCGGCCCCGACGGCGGCGCCCTACCGGACGCGGCCCCGGCGCGGAGCCAGGACCGCCGCGGTACTGGCGACGGTGGTGTACGCGGCGGCGGCGGGCTACTCCACGCACACCTACGCGCAGACCCTGAGCGGCGACCGCCTCCAGCGGTACCTGGACACGGTGCGGACGTCGCTGGAGGACGTCCCGGAGGAGGGCGGCCTGTACGCGCGCCCGGTCCCGGAGGACGTGGTCCTGGACTGGAACGGCGCGCGCCGCCTGAGTTCGTGGGTGCTGACGCCGCTGGCCCCGCCCGAGGTCGCCCGGCGGATGACCGTGCCCGAGGCGTCCGGCACCGCCTACGTGTTCGACGGTTCGGGCAGCCTGGTCCCGGCGCGGCCCGCCGACGGCAGTGCCGTGTTCGTCCCCGGACCGGGGGACGACTGCCTGGAGCCCTGGAAGGGGATGATGGCCTGGCCGGTGCTGGCGTACGGCGGTCCCACCCAGATCGTCACCTTCGGCTACACGTCCGAGAAGGACGTCGGCGCGGTGGTGGCGCTCGGCAGCGACTGGATCGAGGTGGACCTGCCCGCCGCGCCGGAGGACGGCACCTGGCACGTACCGGTGGGCGCGTCCGGGGAGAAGCTGTCGCTGTTCCTGCCCGAGGCACCCGAGGACCGGGGCGGGCTGTGCCTGGACTGGGTGTCGGTGGGCGGGATGGCGCCGGCCGCGGAGGGCGACCCGTGGGTGTCGGAGGAGGACGACCGCGCCGGAGGCTAGGCCGTGTCCCCTTGGGGGTCCGCTGCGCCGCGCCTCGTGCTCGGACGCCGAGGGCAGGGACCCTCGGCCCGCGGTGCGTCCGCTCCTGCCTCACGGGCGCGTCCCCAGGACCCCGTCGGCGCCCGCGCCACCCCCGGCGGCACAGGGCCGGTCCACCGGACAGGCCCTAGACCTTGGGCGCTCCGGCCCCCCGCTGGAAGAACCGGTGGGACCAGCGGCGGCTGGGCTCCTCCACCCACCGGTGCGTCGCCATGGCGAACAGGATCGTTCCGGCCGTCACCGGCACCGCGTCCAGCCAGAACGACCCGGTGTAGATCTCCTGCCCGGTGAAGTCGCGCCACAGGTACAGCACCATGAACTGCCACAGGAACACGCCGTAGGAGATCCGGGCGAGGAACTGGCACACCCGGTGCCGCAGCAGCGCCTCCATCCACCGGCCGTCCCGCCAGGCGGCGGCCCGACGCAGCGGAACCGGCGCCGAGGCCGGGCGCGGGGCCAGCGCGGCGGGCGCGACCAGGAAGAACGCGAATCCGATCCCGGTCAGCGAGTGCACCGCCGACGTCCAGATGTCGCCGGAGCCGATGAACCGGCTCCCCGCGGCGTCGGTGGCGTTGAGGACGAAGAACCCGCCCGCGAGCAGCCAGCACACCCCCGGGGAGGCGGCGACGGTCCGGCAGAAACGGCGCACCGGGCCGTCCGCGCCGGGTTCGCGCCAGGCCCACTCCGAGAGCACGGCCAGCGCCATCCCGGCCGCGAACAGGCCCATCGTCCGGGGCAGCCAGGTGTGCATGTACGCGTGCGGCTCGGGATGGAACTGCGGGACCAGCGCGGCCAGGCCCAGTACCGCCATCACGGCCAGGCCGGCGAGCAGGCGTGCGCCCCTGGCGTCCACGCTTCGGCCCCGGCGCGCCCACAGGGCCAGGAGCAGGCCGAACAGCGGAAGCAGCAGGTAGAAGCTGACCTCCACCGACAGGCTCCACATCTGGCCCAGGCCGTAGGGTCCGGTGCCGAACCACGAGGGGTCGGTGTTGAAGGGGAAGGTCAGGGTGAGGACCTCCCACCAGTGCCTCGGTGAGTCGATCTCGTCCTCGGCGTAGACCAGCAGCGCCGCCACGGCCACCACCCAGTAGGCGGGGAGCACTCGCGCGGCACGGCGCCACAGGTAGGGGCGGGCGCGCGGTCCGCGCACACCGTCCAGGGCGGCACGGGCCCAGGGCCGGTACAGCAGCACGCCGGAGAGGGCGAAGAACAGGGGCACGGCCAGGTCGAGGGAGGCCAGCAGCCCGCCGTACACGCCCGGGGCCAGGGCCTCGCCCGTCTCGGAGGCGACGTGGAAGACCAGGACCATGAGGGCGGCCACGGCGCGGATGCCGTCGAGGGCCTCGTGGCGGCCGTCGACCTGGGGGAGCACCAGCCGGGGATCGGCGGCCCGGGAGGGGACGTGCACGTCGCGGTCCTCGGGCGCGGAGGAGTGGGGCGCCATGGGCCTTCCAGAGGGAGGAGGAGCCAGAACGCGTTGCACTAGAACGTGTTATAAAAATTTCGACACGCCCTGGTGACGTCGTTCCCTACTGGGCAGTACTCTACCCGGAACTGGACCTAGTTCCACTAGACCCAGTTCCAGATCTGGACTCTCATACGCCCAGGAGGGCACATGCGCCGTACCGTTGCGGTCGTTCTCGTCGCGTTTGGGGTCTTCTTCCTCGCCCTTGCCCCCATGACGCGCACGTGGTTGTCGAGTTCCCTGATGAAGACCCCTCTGGACTACTACAGCCAAACGGTCCTCACCGCGGAGGGGGCCACCTACTTCAACATCGAGGACGTGGAACTCGTCGAGGACGCCGCACTGGAGGCCACCTCGACCATTCGGGCCGACGTGGCCTCCAGCACCGACGAGACGGTGGTGTGGGACCAGTTCACCTGGGTCAAGGACGCCGAGACCGGCTTCGGCATCACCTCCAGCAGCCGCCGGGCCGGGCACGACCGCGTCACCGGGGAGGCGGTCGACTGCTGCGACTCCATGGTCAACGACGAGTCCGTCGTCCAGAGCGGGCAGGCGTGGAAGTTCCCCTTCTTCACCGAGCAGCGCGACCACGACTTCTTCGAGACCACCGTCGGTGAGGTCGTCCCCATGGAGTTCCGGGGGACCGAGGAGATCGAGGGCGTCGAGACCTACGAGTTCGTCCAGGAGGTCGACGGGGCCACCATCGGCGAGCGCACCCTGCCGCGCTCGGTGGCCGGGCTGGAGGGCGAGGGCGACGTCACCGGGGACGAGGTCTTCTCCATCACCCGCACCTACTGGATCGAGCCCGTCACCGGTTCCCCCCTCAAGATCAGCGAGGACCAGGAGCGCGTCGTCGAGGTGGACGGCGAGGAGGTGCTGACCCTGTTCGACGCCGAACTCGTCTCCAACGAGGAGTCGGTCCAGAACGCGGTCGAGAAGTCCGAGCGGGGCCGCACCATGCTCCCCCTGCTGCACACCACCCTTCCCATCGCCTTCCTCGTCGTCGGTGTCGGCTTCGTCGGCGCCGCGGTCGTGCTGTTCCTCACGGGTCGCCGCCATGTCCAGTACAGCTGAGCTCCGCACCCGTCCCTCGCCGGTGCGCCCGACCGGGCGTGCCGGCGCGTGTCCTTCCACCCCGGGCCTCTGATGACGGAGAGGACCCACGCCACGGGACCCGCGGCGGACGGGGCGCCGCGCGGTGACCGGGGAGCGGCCGCCGCGCTGGTCAGGGCGTGCCGGCCCCGGCAGTGGCTCAAGAACCTCCTCGTCCTGGCCGCCCCCGCCGCCGCCGGAGCGCTCGTCCGCCCCGAGGCGCTGCTGACCTGCGCGGCGGTGTTCGCCCTGTTCTGCGTGGCCGCGAGCGGCACCTACCTGCTCAACGACGTCAACGACGTGCACCGGGACCGCGCGCACCCGCGCAAGCGCCACCGGCCGGTCGCCTCCGGCACGCTCCCCGTCCCGGTGGCTGTCACGACGGGGATCCTGCTCTGCGCCGCCGCGCCGCTGGCCTCCCTGGCGCTGGGCAATCCCCCTCTCTCGGCCCTGGTCGCCGGGTACGTGCTGCTCACGCTGGTCTACACGCGCCACCTCCGGGACGTGGTGGTGTGCGACCTGGTCGCGGTCGCCGCCTGCCACGTGCTGCGCGCCGTCGCGGGCGGGGTGGCCGTCGGCGTGCCGCTGACCCCGTGGTTCGTCATCGTGGTGTCGCTGGCCGCGCTCCTGGTGGTGGTCGGCAAGCGCGAGGCCGAACTGCGCGCGGGCGGGGACGCGGCCGGGAGCGCGGACGCCGTCCGCCCGACCCTGCGCGGCTACACCGCCGCCTACCTGACCCAGACCCGCACCATGGCGTCGGCCGCCATGGTGGTCACCTACTGCCTGTGGGCACTGGACCAGAGCGAGGGGCCGCGGACGCTCTTCCACGCGGTGAGTATCGTTCCGTTCATCATGTTCGTCCTGCGCTACAACCTGCTCGTGGACCGGGGCGTGGGGGAGGAGCCCGAGGAGATCGCCCTGCGGGACCGTCCCCTGCAACTCGTCCTCGGCGCACTCGTGGTCCTGGTGGGACTGGGGATCTACCTGTGAACCGACCGGAACGGCGGACCCTCCTGAGCGGATGGGGGCTCACCTCGCCCACGGCCGCCCACGTGGTGCGTCCCCGCACCCCGGAGCAGGTGGCCGAGGCGCTCGCCCGGGCCGGGAAGCGCGGAGCGCTGCCGCGCGGACTCGGACGCTCCTACGGCGACGCCGCCCAGGACGCCGGGGGACTGGTGCTGGACTGCACCGGGCTGACCGGGCCCGTGCGCCTGGACACCGCACGCGGTGAGGTCACCGCCCCCGCGGGCACCAGCATGGACGGCCTCATCGCCCACCTGCTGCGCCGCGGCCGCTTCGTCCCCGTGACCCCCGGAACCCGCCACGTCACCCTGGGCGGGGCGATCGCCGCCGACGTCCACGGCAAGAACCACCCCGCCGACTCCTCCCTCGGGGCGCACGTACGCGCCCTCACCCTGGTCACGGCGGACGGGCGCACGCGCCGCCTGGGACCCGGCCCGGACGGCGGGGACCCCGAGCTGTTCTGGGCGACCGTCGGCGGTATGGGACTGACCGGGGTGGTCACCGAGGCGACCCTGGCCGTGTTCCCGGTCGAGTCCTCCTACATGCGGGTGGACACCGACCGGACCGGGAGCCTGGAGGACACCCTGGAGCTGATGGCGCGCGCCGGAGACCGGTACTCGGTGGCCTGGCTGGACCTGTTCGCCCGGGGCGGGGACCTGGGCAGGGGAGTGGTCACCCGGGCCCGCCACGCACGGGTGGGCGACCTTCCGCCACCGCTGCGCCGACAGCCGCTGCGGTACCGGAACGCGGGCGTGCCCGTGCCGCCCCTCACCCCGCCGGTGGGGACCGTGAACCGGTGGAGCGTCGGCGCGTTCAACGCCCTCCACCTCAGCAGGGCCCCCCGGCGCCGGCGCGGCCAGGTCCAGCCGCTGGCCTCCTACTTCCATCCGCTGGACGCCCTGCGGGGGTGGAACCGGATGTACGGGCGCCCCGGGGTGGTGCAGTACCAGTTCGTGGTGCCCTTCGGGGAGGAGGGCACCCTGGCGGGTGTCGCCGAGGGGCTGTCACGGGCACGGGTGCCCTCGTTCCTGGCGGTCCTCAAGCGGATGGGCGACCCGACGCCGGGGCCGCTGTCCTTCCCCCGGCCCGGGTGGTCGCTGGCCGTGGACCTGCCCGCGGACCTGCCCGGGCTCGGCGCCTTGCTGCGGGGCTTCGACGAGCGGCTGGTCGGGGCGGGGGGACGCCTGTACCTGGCCAAGGACAGCCGGGCCCGTGCCGAGACCGTGCACGCCATGTACCCGGAACTGCCCGCGTGGCGCCGGGTGCGGGAGCGGGCCGATCCGGACGGGGTACTGGTCTCCGACATGGCACGCCGCCTGCGGCTCCTGTGACACGGGGCCGGGCGGGGACACGATGACGACTGTTCAGGGAAGGCGGGGGAGCGCCGTGCGCGACTCGGTGGGATCGGTACGGAGTGTGCTGCTGCTCGGCGGACGCAGCGAGATCGGCCTGGCCATCGTCGAGCGGCTGGTCCGCGAGGGCGCCCGCGAGGTGGTGCTGGCGGCCCGGGGAGGGGTGTCCTCCACACCGGACGCGCTCACCGGGCTCGGCGCCGCCGTGCACTCGGTGGACTTCGACGCCGGCCTGCCCGACACCCACACCGGCACCGTGGCGGAGGCGGTGGCCCTGGTGGGCGACCTGGACGTGGTGGTGGCCGCCTTCGGGGTGCTCGGGGAGCAGTCCGAGTACGAGGCCGACCCGGCCGCCGCCGCCCGCGCCGCCGCGGTCAACTACACCGGGCACGTGTCCGCCGGACTGGCCGTGGCCGCGCGCCTGCGCGAACAGGGGCACGGAACCCTCGTGGTGCTCTCCTCGGTGGCGGGCGTACGGGTGCGCAGGTCCAACTTCGTGTACGGGTCGGCCAAGGCGGGCCTGGACGGCTTCGCGCAGGGGCTGGCCGACTCCCTGCACGGGTCCGGGGCGCGGGTGCTGGTGGTACGGCCGGGCTACGTGCCGACACGGATGTCCGCGCACGTGGAGCCCGCGCCGTTCCCGGCCACCCCCGGCCAGGTCGCGGACGCGGTGTCGTCCGGGCTGCGCTCGGGAGCCACGACCGTGTGGGCGCCGCGTGTGCTCCAGCCGCTCTTCACGGGCATGCGGCTGATGCCGCGCGCCCTGTGGCGCCGCCTGGGCCGCTGAGGGGCGCTGGGACTACCCCGCGTCCTCGGCGGTCAGCCGGTAGAACGCCAGCGGCACCAGGCAGCACAGCATCACCGCGGCTGGCACCAGCGTGCTGCCGACCAGCATGCCGAGCAGCGCCCCGTCGCTCTGCCGGACGACCTCGCCCGCGCCGGACTCGACATAGCCGCTCAGCGCCAGCGACAGCGACAGCAGGCCGGTGCCCACCGACTGCGCCATGGCCTCACCCGAGGTCCACACACCCGACAGCACCCCGCCCTGGCGCCGGCCCGAGGCGTCGGCGGCGGCCAGGCAGTCGGCCAGCATCGACCACGGCAGCAGCGTCGTCCCGGACAGGCCCACGCCCACCAGCGCGGAGGAGAGCACGGCGCAGGGGAGACCCCACAGGGGGATCATCAGCAGCCCCAGGGCTCCCAGGACGAACACCGCGGCCGAGCACCCGGCGGCACGGCGCTTGTCCACCCGTACCGACAGCCGCTTCCACAACGGGGCCGAGGCGATCAGCGGCACCAGTACGCAGACCATGAGGATGCTCGTGTATTCCGGTGCGCCCATGACGTTGGCCGTCACATAGGGAACACCGGCCACCATGGTCCCGCCCGCCGTGGCCATCAGCAGGTTGGCGGGGAAGAGCACCCGGAAGTGCCGGTGGGCGAAGGCCGTCCGCAGTTGGGTGAGCAGACCCTCGGTGCGGTGCGGGAACACCGGGCGCGGTGCCCGGCGCGTCCCCGCCACCGAGCCCAGCATCGACACCAGCACCACGCCGCCCATGGCCAGGCCCATCAGCCGGTAGCCGGACACGGCGTCCCCGGTGGCCGACTGCAGGACCGGGGCCAGGGCGCCGCCCAGCATCAGGGCGAGCCCCACGAACGCGGTCCGCCACGTGTTGAGCGTGGACCGCTCGTGGTAGTCGGAGGTGATCTCCCCGGGCATGGCGGTGTGCGGCACCTGGAACACCGACGACGCCAGCGCGGCGGCCACGAACACCACCGCCACGTATCCGGCGGCGGCGTCGCCCTCCAGCGGCGGACCGGCGAACATCGCGGCGAACAGCACCGGCAGGGTCAGCGCCCCGGCCAGCATCCACGGGCGGCGCGGTCCCCAGGACGACCGTGTCCTGTCTGACCAGATACCGATATACGGACTGACCAGAAGATCGATCAGTTTGGGCAGGAACACCACCAGCCCGGCCAGTGCGGGACCCACCGCCAGGGTGTCGGTCAGGTAGATCAGGAGCAGCAGCCCCGGCACCGTGTTGAAGATGCCCGTGGCCACCGCTCCGCTGCCGTACCAGGCGTGCACGGACCGGGGCAGCGGCGCGGCGTGCCCGCCGTGCGCGGCGGCGCCGGACGGTACGGGACCGACCGCGGCGGTCACGGACGGCCGTCCGCGGACGTCCCGGCCCGCGCGTCGTCCGCCCGGGGGGCCTCCTCCTCCCGGGTCTGCGCGGCGTACAGCTCCTCGTGGGCGACCGGGTCCACGTCGTGCGCCACCGGGCAGCCCTTCGGGAACGTGCCGATCCGGTTGACGTCGTACCCCTGCGGGTAGCTGCGGATGTTCGGGTTGCCGTCCGCCCACAGCGGCTCCTCGCGCGGCCTCATCCGGCGCACGACCCTGGCGCGCAGCTTCAGCGCGATGTCGGCCGCCCTGCGCCACGCCCTGCTGGGCGGGTCGTAGCGGAAGGTCTCGATGAGCGACTCGTCCAGGATCGCCATGGAGAACTTCCGGGCCGGCCCGGACACACGTGGCGGGTAGAAGCTCACCATCAGGTCGAGGGTGGAGTCGGAGACCGCGCGCCCGCCCTCGGTGTAGGCGAAGTGCTCGCGCTCGTAGGAGTCCATGAGGTCGCGGAACCGCTCGTAGGTCTCGGGGATGTCCTTGATCCCCATGTACTTTCCGAGCCGGCGGTAGTAGTTCGTGACAGCGGCGATCTCGTGGCCGGTCAGTCTGCGCCAGCCGTATCCGTAGTCGTTGAGCCAGCGCACGGGCATGACCACGAACGTGCTCAGGACGTAGCGGTAGTCGTCGTTGCTGATGTCGTAGGAGCGGTGCATCTGGTTCATCCGGCGCAGCGCGTCGCGTCCCCGGCCCGGTTCGAACCCGTACCGCATCATGTTGTTGAGGATCAGCGCGGTGTCGTCGTAGCGCTTCTGGGTGCTGCCGGTGAACTCGTTGGTCCTGCCGAGCAGCGCCCCGATGCTGGGCACGGCGTAGGTGCGGTACAGGGCGATGCCGAGTGCGCGGCCCATGTCCCAGGGGAACTCATGGGCGTTGAGGATCTGCATGATCCGTACGCAGTCGGCCTCGGCGTCCAGGCGGTGGATCTCGTCTCGGAAAGCGAAACGCTTCATTCGCGGGTTCCTTCGGGGAAGGGGATGGCACGGCGCTGGGAGCGCGCGATGGGGGTGGTGGGAGCTGTGGGGGCGCGAAGGCCCGGGTGTGGCCGGGGGCTCGGCCGGCCGCGTGCGGCGCGGGGGCTTACTCCTCCGCGGCTCGGGGAGCCGCCGCGGTGTCCGTGCCACCGGAGGGGGCGGGGTCGGGAGGGGACGCCGGAGCCACGGCCTGGCCCGGTGCGGGCACGTGGGCGCCCGTGGCCGCGACCTTCCGGGTGGCCATGTCGTGCGGGACCGGGCAGCCCTGGGGGAAGGTGCCGATCCGGGAGGGGTCGTAGCCGCCGGGGTAGCTGCGGATGTTGGGACTCTGGCGGGCCCAGCGCGGCTCCTCGCGCGGCCTCATCCGGCGCACGACCCCGGCGCGCAGCTTCAGCGCGGCGTCGCTGAGCCTGCGCCAGGCGGCCGAGGGCTCGGGGTAGTCGAAGGCCCGGATGAGCCGGTCGTCGAGCAGCGCCTTGGTGAAGGGGCGGACCAGGGGCCGCTGCCAGGCCGGATAGAAGTTCACCATCAGGTCGAGGGTGGAGTCGGAGACCGCGCGCCCGCCCTCGGTGTAGGCGAAGTGCTCGTCCTCGTAGGAGTCCATGAGGTCGCGGAACCGCTCGTAGGTCTCGGGGATGTCCTTGATCCCCATGTGCCTGCCGAGTTTGCGGTAGTAGTTCGTGGACGCGGCGATCTCGTGGCCGGTCAGTCTGCGCCAGCCGTATCCGTAGTCGTTGAGCCAGCGCACGGGCATGACCACGAACGTGCTCAGGACGTAGCGGTAGTCGTCGTTGCTGATGTCGTAGGAGCGGTGCATCTGGTTCATACGGCGCAGCGCGTCCCGGCCGCGACCGGGGCCGAAGCCGTGCTCCATGATGTCGTTGAGGATCAGCGCGGTGTCGTCGTAGCGGTGCTGCGTGCGTTCGGTGAACTCGCGTGTGTGCGCCAGCAGTTCGCCGACGCTGGGCACGGCGTAGGTGCGGTACAGGGCCAGGCCCAGTGCCTGCTCGATGTCCCATGGGAACTCGTGGCTGCCGAGGATGCGCACGATCTGCTCGCAGTCGGCCTCGGCGTCCAGAGCGTGGATCCGTTCGTACCACTCGAACCGCTTCATGGAGAACTCCAGTCACCTTCGTATGGGCCCGCCCCAGACGGGTCCATGGTCTGCGGGTGGATGGCGCCCGACGGCGTCCCACGGGGCGCACTTTACCTGGAAGGCCCTTGTGTACAGCGGTTCCGGGGTTCAAACCTTGTCCGAAACCCCGGTGCGTGTCCGGAATGTTCTCTTTTATGCGGTTACGTCCTTGGTGCACAAAAGAGGGGGTTCGGGGCCGCGGCCCCGAACCCCCTCCAGCGCACGTGTGTCAGGCGGCCATCTGCTCGGCCACCCGGTTGATCAGCGTCACCAGCACGTTCTTGGACGACTCGCGGTCCCGCGCGTCGCACAGCGCCACCGGGATCGCCGGATCCAGGCTCAGCGCGCTGCGGACCTCGTCCACCTCGTAGGTGTGGGCGCCCTCGAAGCAGTTCACCGCCACCACGAAGGGCACGCCCCGCCGCTCGAAGAAGTCCACCGCGGCGAAGCACGTCTCCAGGCGCCGGGTGTCGGCGATGACCACCGCGCCCAGAGCGCCCTCCGACAGCTCCTCCCACATGAACCAGAAGCGCTCCTGCCCGGGCGTGCCGAACAGGTACAGCACCAGGGTGGGGTTGATGGTGATGCGGCCGAAGTCCAGCGCCACGGTGGTGGTCGTCTTGGACTCCACCCCCGACAGGTCGTCGACCCCGTAGCTGGCCTCGGTCATCACCTCCTCGGTGCTCAGCGGCGCGATCTCGCTGACCGATCCGACCAGTGTGGTCTTACCGGCCCCGAAACCTCCCGCAACCAGGATTTTCAGGGCGGCCGGAACGGGCGCCTGCGTGTCGTCAGAGTCGTTGGATGCCATCGAGAACCGCCTGGAGTACGTCCCGGCTCACCGGGCTCTTCGCTGTGTAGGGGGCGCGGGCCAACGCGAGGCCGCGGTTGAGGAGGTCGCTCAGCAAAACCTTGACCACGGCCACCGGGATGTCCAGGTGCGCGGACACCTCGGCGACCGACTGGGGGCGGCGGCACAGCTCCAGGATGCGGACCTGTTCCGGTTCCAGGGCCATCTCGTCGACCTCGGCGCGCTTGGCCGCGATCACCACGCTGATCATGTCCAGTTGGACGGTGTCCGCGTGGTCGCGTCCCTGCGCGATCACGTACGGGCGGACGAGTGGTCCGGCTTCCTGCGCTCCGGACGCGCCCTCGTCGTATCCGCCGACCGCGTCACGGTGCGGAAGGCCGTGCGGTATCCCGTCGGGTGGCAACTCGCTGTGCGCTTGCATGACGTCCCCTAACGTGTGGATTCCCCGGAAGCGCCCTCATGCCTGGGCGCGGCGTCCAGATAGCGGCCCACCTGCTCGACCAGGACGTTCATCTCGTAGGCGATGAGGCCGACGTCGGAGCTCTCCTCGGCCAGCACCGCCAGGCACGCGCCCCGTCCGGCGCCGGTGACGAACAGGTACGCGTTCTCCATCTCCACCACGGTCTGGAGCACCTCTCCGCCGCCGAAGTGGCGTCCGGTGCCCCGGGCCAGGCTCTGGAACGCGGACGCCACCGCGGACAGGTGCTCGGCGTCCTCCTTGACGAGCTCGTGGGAGTGCCCGATCAGGAGGCCGTCGGCGGACAGCAGGATCGCGTGCCGGGACCCCACCGCGCGATCGAGCAGTTCGTCCAGCAGCCAGTTGATGTCCTTCTTGCCCGCGCCGCTTCCACTGTCGCGCTGGGCGTTCTCGGGAGTACTCGTCACGGTTACGCGTCCTTGTCGGTGTCGTTGGTCTGCTGCTTGCCTTCGCGCCGTCCGCGGTCGGTTCCCTTCTGGAACGCGGACATGTTCCGGCGCAGGCGCGCCAGCCGCTCCGCGCTGCCCGGAGCCGTTCCCTGGGAGGGCGTGCCACCGGCCGCGGGCCCGCTCCGGGTGTCGGTCTCGGGCTCGGTCGCCAGCTGCGGGGCCAGGTTCTCCTGGGGACGCCGCTTGGGCAGCGGCGGGCGTCCCCCGCCGGCCGGGACCGTGGCGGGCGGTTCGGCACCGGAGTCAGCGCCGGGGCTGGGAACCGCGCTGATGGTCGGGGTCCGGGTGGGAAGGGAGGGCCGGTCGCCGTTCGGGTCCGAGTCCAGGAGGTCGTCGCCGTGGGACGGCTCGCTCCCGGGACCGGGGACCGGGCGGACCTCGGGGGCGGGCGCCGGGCGGACCTCGGCCTCCTCCTCGGCCGGGGCGTCCTCGTGCCGGGTGTCCTCGGCGGGCGCGGACACCGTCGTCAGAACGGGCTTGGTGCCCTTGCCGGACTCCAGCTCACCGGGCGCGTGGCGGGGGACCCCGTTCACCTCCCAGGTGTCCTCGCCGTCGTCCTCGGTGGCGGTGAGCGGGGCGCGCTCCCCGGAGATCAGCTCGTGCGGAAGCAGGACGATCGCCTGCACGCCCCCGTACGGCGAGGGGCGCAGGTGCACGCGGATACCGTGGCGGTGCGCCAGGTGCGAGACCACGAACAGGCCGAGGCGCATCTTCTCGTTGAGGCGCATCACGTCGAACTCGGGTGGGTTGGCCAGCAGCTCGTTCGCCGACTCGAGCTCGCTCTCGGTCATGCCCAGGCCGCGGTCCTCGATCTCGATCGTCACGCCGTTGGGGACGTCGTCACTGCTCAGACGCACGTGCGTGTGCGGCGGGGAGAACATCGCGGCGTTGTCGACCAGCTCGGCGACCAGGTGGATGACGTCGGCGACGGCCGGGCCGTTGAGGTGGACGCGGGCGATCCGCTCGCGCTTGACCCGGGTGTAGTCGCCGGACTCGGAGATGGCGCCGCGCAACACGTCGATCAGCGGCATCGGGCGGTGCCAGGTGCGGCCCGGTGCCTCGCCGCCCAGGATGAGCAGGTTCTCGGCGTTGCGGCGCGAGCGGGTGGCCAGGTGGTCGAGCTTGAACAGCTGGGAGAGCTGCTCCGGGTCCTCCTGCTCGCGCTCCATCCGGTCCAGCAGGCGCAGTTGGCGGTGGACCAGGGTCTGGCTGCGGTGCGCGATGTTGAGGAACACGCGGTTGACGCCCTGGCGCAGCTCGGTCTGCTGCACCGCCTCCTGGACGGCGGCGCGCTGGGCGGTGTTGAACGCCTTGGCGACGTCGCCGATCTCGTCCTCGTCGGTGGCCAGGCCCGGCAGTGCGGCCTCGGTGTCCACGCGCTCGCCCCGGTGCAGGCGGCGCATGAGCTCGGGCAGGCGCTGCTCGGCCAGGTCGTTGGAGTCGTCGCGCAGACGCAGCAGGCGCCTGGTGAGCGCCTCCGAGGAGCGGCGTGCCAGCAGGAAGGCGCCCACGGTGACGGCGGCGATGCCGAGGCTGCCGGCGATGGCGACCAGCACGGCCTGGTTGGCGGCCTCGCGGGTCGTCTGGGCCGCGTACAGGGCCTCGTCGGCGCCGATGGCGGTGAGCTCGGAGAGCACGTGGTCGTAGGCCTCGGACCACTCGGTGGAGTTCACCGGCATGGACAGGTCCTCGACCTCTGTGGGCACCAGGGTGACGGGGTCGGTGACCGTCTCGGTGGTGACCTGGCGGTCGATGATCGCCTGCTGCATCTCCTGTAGCCGCTGGTACTCGGGGCTCGCGAGCAGCGTCTCGAGGCGCTCCTTCTGGCCCTCGCCCTCCAGGTAGTGGCCGTTGGCCGCGAGGAAGCTCTCGTAGGAGCCGACCAGCTCGGTGAACCTGCGCTGGTCCTCCCGGGTGAGCTCGTCGTTGGCGAAGGCGCGGGCGATCTGGCCGTCGACCTGCGAGAGCAGGTCCACGGTGCGGAACATGTAGGTCGCGGTGAAGCCCGGGTTGACCGCGTCCGGGCCGTTCAGGCCCTCACGGGCCTGGCTGTCGAAGCTGTCGGCGCCGTGGAGGATCAGCTCGTTGTAGTAGTCGAGGACCTCTTTCCTGGACGCCTCGCCCCTGTCGACCGACTCGCGCATCGCGCCGATCTCGCCGTACCGCATGTGCAGCATCTCGATGTGGTGGCCGCTCTCACCGGGAGCGATGTCGGCGAAGCCGATCAGCTCCCCGATGACCGTGCCCAGGGAGGCGTCGGTGTGGTTGCGCGCCTCGGCCAGCTGCCGTTCCAGCTCGGCGTCGTCGGGGTGCTCGAGGAAGGCGATCGTGTGCGACCGCTCCTGCATCGCGTCCACGAGGCCGACGGCGGACGGGGTGACCAGGTCGTCGGTCGCCTTGGCCCGAATGAGCTGCATGACCGCGTCACCGGTGAGGGCGAGGGTGAGGATCAGCCAGAGCACCACCAAGGCGGTGGTGGGAATCATGACCATTGCGCGGATACGGGCGGTGATCGTCCGCCTGCGTCGCTTGGGTACTGCCTGCACGGTTCTCCTGTCGATCCGCGTCTGGAGTCTGGGTCGGGGTGCGGTGCGGGGCCGCGGGCGCCGGGTGCCGGGGGATCCGGCACTTCTCGGCCCGCTGAGCGCGGCCTCCTGCCCCGCGGGGCGGCGTCCGTCGGGGGTTCTCGACGCGGGACGTACCGCAGGGTAACCACAAACACGGCATTTCGGCGTGGGGATCGTATCTCGCCGATGAAACGCTGAAATATCCGGGTGAGGAAGCAGTCTGCCACGAAGGACGAGAATGTCCACTTCCTCGATGGATGGTAGAGGTGTTGTCCCCTGTGAACCATTGTGACAATAGGGCAAAGGTCACATAAGGCAAAGAGGATGCGCAACCCCTGCTCCGCGCGGTCGCCGCCGTCGGCTTGCTCAGGGATCCGGACGGGCGGGATGTCCGCGTTCGGCCCGCACACCGTCGTGAAGCGTACTAGCGTTGCGATCCGGGGCCGAGCGCGGCGACGCCGCCACAGGACGGGGGAGGCGCCGTGGGCCGGCCGTTCGGCGGGGGACGGACCGCCGCGGAGGCGGTGGCCCCGGCCCGTCCCGCCCCGCCCGTCAGCGCCACTCCAGGTAGCCCAGGAACAGCCCCGTGAACACCAGGACCGCGCCCAGACCCCCGAACAGCCCCCGTACCCAGTGCGACAGCCACGGCCCGGACACGATCCGGGCCACCGCGGGCCGGTCGGGGTCGTAGGCGACGGTCACGATCTCCCCGGCGCGGGAGGCGGTCCACCCGGTGTTCTCGTGCTCGGCGTGGACCTCCTCGCCCTCCTCGGTACGGAACTGCACGATCATGCGCGAGGCCGTGGAGGTCTCGTGGTAGCCGATCACCCGGGCCTTGGCGCGCGCCCCGTGGCGGACCAGGCGCAGTTCGAGGCGGGTGTCGCGCGCCACCACCCAGAGGATGACCACCCCTGCCAGAAGGGGGAGCAGGGGGTACAGGTGGACCATCGTGGGGTGTCCTCTCAGACGTCCTCGGAGCTGGTTCGGTGCGGGCGGCGCCGGACGGCCTCTCGCCGACCGCGCACCGGCTGGTCGGGGACGTCCGTGTTCGATCGGTCCCATTCTGCCCGGACGGGGTCGGGCGTGCCACGCGCGGCGGGTAGGCGGGTGGAGCAGCCGCGCGGGGACGGGGATGGGGTTGGATGGAGGGCGCGGACCACCGGACGAACGGGAGGATCAGGGTGTCAGAGATCTCTGAGCGGGTCGCACGGGTCCTGGACGACCCCGAGCACTGGCCCGACGACCCGAAGGAGGCCGTCGCGCTCCAGCGGCGCATGGCCGACCGGGTGCGCGAGGAACCGCTGGACGTGGACTCGGTGCGGCTGGTGGCCGGACTGGACGTCAGCTACGCCAAGGACAACACGGCGCTCTCGGCGGCGGCCGTGGTCATGGACATCCGGACGATGGAGGTGGTCGAGTCCGCCACCATCTCCTCCGAGCCGTCCTTCCCCTACATCTCGGGGCTGTTCGGGTTCCGTGAGTCCCCGCCGGTCCTGGAGGCGCTGGGCCGGTTGAAGGTGACCCCCGACGTGTACCTGTGCGACGGCTTCGGCCTCGCGCACCCGCGCCGCTTCGGGGTCGCCTGCCACCTGGGGGTCCTGCTGGACCTGCCGGTGGTGGGGTCGGCCAAGTCGGTGCTCTACGGCAAGCACAGCGTGCCCGGGAACGAGAGGGGGTCGTGGACGCCCATGGTCGCCGGGCGCTCGGAGGTGGTCCCCGACTCCCGCGCGCTGGCCGAGCGGGGCAGCGAGGTCATCGGACGCGTGCTGCGCACCCGCGAGGGCGTCAAACCCGTCTACGTGTCCGTCGGCCACCGCGTGGACCTGGAGGGCGCGACCGAGCTCGTGCTGCGGATGTCCCCCAAGTACCGGGTGCCCGAGCCGGTACGGCACGCCGACCGGCTGTGCGGCGAGCACCGCAAGGCGGTACTCGCCGAGAAGGAGGCCCGGGAGGCGGGCCCGGCCGGGGACCGGTAGCCGTGGCGCCCCGGGACGGGTGGTCCACACCCCCGACCCGGTCCCGACCCGGCCCCGGCCCGACCTGGCCCCGCCCCGGCCGAGCCCGCGAGGGCGCAGAGGGCACGTCCTCTACCAACTGGTGGGAACCGGGCGCCCCTCGTTGTAGCCGGCGGCGCTCTGCACGCCCACCACGGCGCGCTCGTGGAACTCCGCCAGCGAGGTGGCGCCCGCGTAGGTCATCGAGCTGCGCACACCGGCGATGATCTGGTCGATCAGGTCCTCCACGCCCGGACGCTCCGGGTCCAGGTACATGCGTCCGGTGGAGATGCCCTCCTCGAACAGGGCCTTGCGGGCCCGCTCGAAGGGGGAGTCCTCGGAGGTGCGCAGGCGGACCGCGCGGGCCGACGCCATGCCGAAGCTCTCCTTGTACTGCCCGCCCTCGGCGTCGCGCATGACGTCGCCCGGCGACTCGTAGGTGCCCGCGAACCAGGAGCCCACCATCACGTTGGACGCGCCCGCCGCCAGGGCCAGGGCCACGTCGCGCGGGTAGCGCACACCGCCGTCCGCCCACACGTTCCTGCCCAGCTCACGCGCGGCCTCGGCGCACTCCAGCACCGCGGAGAACTGCGGTCGGCCGACCGCGGTCATCATGCGGGTCGTGCACATCGCGCCCGGGCCCACACCGACCTTGACGATGTCGGCGCCCGCCTCGATCAGGTCGCGGGTGCCCTGCGCGGTGACGACGTTGCCCGCCACGATCGGCACCCGGGGCTCCAGCGAGCGCACCTTGGCGACCGCGGCGATCATCTTCTCCTGGTGGCCGTGCGCGGTGTCGATCACCAGGGTGTCCACACCGGCGGCCAGCAGCTCGGCGGCCTTGCCCACCACGTCGCCGTTGATGCCGACGGCGGCGGCCACCCGCAGGCGGTTCTCGGAGTCCACGGCGGGCGTGTACAGGGTGGACCGCAGCGCGCCGGTGCGGGTGAGCACGCCCACCAGGGCGCCGTCGCCGTCCACGACCGGTGCCAGCCGGTGCCGGAAGTCGTGCAGTGTCCCGAACGCCTCACGCGGCTCGGTGTCCACACGGATGGTCAACAGTTCGGTGGACATCACGTCGCGAAGCTGCGCGAAGCGGTCGACACCGGCGCAGTCGGCCTCGGTGACCACACCGACCGGGCGGCGGCCCCCGTCGACCACGATCACGGCGTTGTGCGCGCGCTTGGGCAACAGGTTGAGCGCCTCACCGACGGTGCTGGCGGGGTTGAGCGTGATGGCGGTGTCGTGGACCAGGTGCCGCTGCTTGGTCCAGGAGACGACGTCGGCGACCACCTCCAGGGGGATGTCCTGCGGGATGACCGCGATCCCGCCGCGCCTGGCGACGGTCTCGGCCATCCTCCGTCCGGCGACCGCCGTCATGTTCGCCACCACCAGCGGGATGGTGGTGCCGGTGCCGTCCGACGACGACAGGTCCACGCTGAGCCGGGAGCCCACGGCGCTGCGGCCCGGGACCATGAACACGTCGCTGTAGGTCAGGTCCTGCTGGGGTGCCTGGTCGTTCAGAAAACGCAATGCCTCATACCTTGGTCGAGACCGCAGGGGGTGGACCGTCCGCCTGTGACCGCGCGCGACCGCCCGTTGATCCCCCTCTTACCAGTCAAGTATGCCGTCATCGATTAGGTCGGGCGACCTCCGATCTGGCATGATGACTCGATTCCCGCCGACACAGCCCTTCTCCACGCCCTCGTCAGCGCGTCTTCGAGCGCCGGGGGCCTTCGTGTGGAAGGGGCCTTCCTGGAGAGCCCGCATGCCGCGTTTCACGTTCGCGCAAGTCAAGGAAGAGACCTACAAGGCGAAGGACGCCTGGTGGACGGTCTTCCTGGTGGATCCCCTGGCCGGTCGCCTGGTCGTCTGGACGGCGAACCGCACCGGCGTCACCCCCAACCAGCTGACGCTGGGCGCGGGGATCCTCGGTCTGTTCTCCGCGCTGTGCTTCGTCGCACCGGCCCTCGTCGCGGGCGGCGGCTGGCCCTGGCTCCTGCTGGGCGCCCTGCTGTTCCACCTCAGCTTCGTGCTGGACTGCATGGACGGCAAGATCGCCCGGCTGAAGGGCACCGGTTCGGTCTTCGGCACCTGGGTCGACTTCGTCTTCGACCGCATCCGCTTCTTCGGCTGCGTGATGGCCCTGCTGATCGGCCAGTGGGCCGTCACCGGGAACGCCGCCTACCTGGTCGTGGCGCCGGTCGTGGTCTTCTTCGACCTGCTGCGCTACCTCAACGGCTCCCAGGTCGCCAAGACCCGTAGGGGCATGCAACAGACCCTCGCCGAGCTGACCGGCGACACCGACCGGTTGGCCGGCATGGGCGACGCCGACCCCGAGGACGACGAGATGGGGGAGGCCCCCGACCGCCCGGACGCCCCGGCTCCGACCGGCTTCTACCCGCGTGTGCGCGACATGCTCCTGCGGCACCGGGTGCGCCCGCACCTGTTCAGCGGCATCGAGTTCGAGATGTTCCTGTGCGTGGTGGCGCCGGTGACCGTGCTGGTCGCCTTCGTCACGCCGCTGAACAGCCTGATCATCCCGGTCGCGGTGTTCTCCGTCCTGGCGCTGGCCTTCTTCGAGTGCGTCCTGGTGCTGCGGCTGTGGAAGGAGACGCGTCGCTTCGAGAAGCGCCGCCGCGAGCTGCTCGCCTCGGGGGCCGTTCCCGGCGCGGTCCCCGGAGCGGACGCGTCCGGCGGAAGCTGATCCCGCCGGCCACGGACCGGGCGGGAAGCGGTGAGGGGCGGTGCGCTTCGGCGCACCGCCCCTCACCGCTTCCCGCCCTCCTGCGTGTCGTCGGGGAGCAGGGGTCCGGGGACCGGATCAGACTCCGGCCCTCTCCCTCTCACCGCTTCCGGTGCCGGAGCGCCCGCCGCCGGGGGCACCCCCGGCCTCCTTGGCCTCGCGCAGCACGGAGTCCTCCCGGAGGAACCACGTCAACTGCGGTTCCACCGCCCACCGCATGCTCGCGCGCACCCACGGGGTGCACAGCAGCAGCGTCAGGCCCATGCCGAAGGCGAGCATGACGACCATCTCCGTCGCTCCGGACATGAGGCCGTACCACGGAGAGGCCTGGAGCAGGACGATGACCGCCGAGTGGCCCAGGTACACGTACAGGGTGTAGGCGCCCAGCGCCGTGAACCACGTTCGCTGCTTCGGGACCAGCGCGAGCACGGCGAAGGTCATCACCAGGGCGAGGACCATGAAGGCCACCCGCACGCCCAGGCTGGGCAGGAGCGGGTCGATGTCCCGGTCGGTGAGGCTGCTCTCCCAGAAGAGCCAGGACCGGCTCATGTTGCCGGAGATGGGCACGGCCAGCATCGCCGTCACACCCAGGACCAGCACGGACGCGATCCGCACCCACAGCCTGTCCAGGTGGGCGAAGTGCTCGCGCCGCAGGGTCAGGCCCAGGACGAAGAACGGCAGGAAGCTGAGGACGCGTCCCAGCGAGAGCGTGTCGCCGAGTGCGGCCGTGGAGGCGAACACCGAGATGGCGACCGCGATGAGCACGGGCCAGCGCAGCCGCTGCCAGATCGGCACGCTCAGGCGCCACAGGAAGAGGGCGACCAGGAACCACAGGGCGTAGGTCGGCTGGAGCAGCGACAGGGACTCGGGCGGCCCGCCGCGATCGACGGTGTGGACGGCCTGGTGGATCGTCCAGAAGATCAGGTAGGGCACCGCGAGCGTCAGGACCAGCTTCTCCACACGCTTCGGCGAGGCGTCGAAGGACCGTGAGAGGTAGCCGCTGATCAGGATGAACGCGGGCATGTGGAAGAAGTAGATCCAGTAGTAGAGGGTACGGGCGGGCCCGTATTCGTCCAGTGGACCGATCGAGTGGCCGATGACGACCAACGCGATCAGGACGAACTTGGCGTTGTCCAGGCGGGCGTCACGGCCGGGGGGCCGGGACGCCGTACCCGTCTTCTTGTCCGTGGTCGGGACGGTCGCGCCCTGTCCTGGCTCCGGACTCCGGTCTGCCGGACTGGTCATGGGTGAGGCCACGAGTGGACTCCGAGGTCTTCGGCTTCTGGGGCGTGTGCGTATTCTCCCTGGCCGTGTGCGCTGGTCAGGGGCACGTACGGGGTGGTGCCGCGTGGCGCGCGAGGGGGACACCGCGAGTTCGGACGAGTGAACATGTGCTGCGTTACCTTACTGTGATGTAGCAAGGGATGCCAGCGGTTCCTCCGTGCTTGGTGGAAAGTCGCCGAACTTTCGCCTCGCTCGGCGCGAAGCCGGGGCGTGCGAGGCACGTGTGATGTGAGCGGTTCGGCGGGGGATTGCTTTCCGTGCTCAGACCTTAACCTACGCGTGACACTGTGGCGCACCGTGGGTGAACGTGCCAGTGTGTGCCCGCGGGAGAGGCGCAGATAGGCTGTGCCGTCAGACGGGTGCCCGCTGGGGCAGCTCCGACCCGGCCGAGATACGGAAGAAGGCGGTGGAAGCCGTGCCGCACGCGGTGGACCCCGACCGTGCCGCCCAGCACGGGAACGTGGTCATGCGACTCCTGGACGAACTCTTCCCGCTCGTGGAGGGGTTCTACGTCGACCTGCACAAGAACCCCGAGCTCTCCCACGCCGAGCACCGCACCGCCAGCGGTGTGGCCGAGTGGCTCACCCGGACCGGTTACGAGGTCCACAAGGGCGTGGGCGGCACCGGGGTGGTCGGCGTCCTGCGCAACGGCCCCGGCCCCACGGTGATGCTGCGCGCCGACATGGACGCGCTCCCCCTCCAGGAGAAGACCGGGCTGCCCTACGCCAGCACCACCCGTGCCGTCGACGACGGCGTTGAGGTCCCCGTCATGCACGCGTGCGGACACGACGCCCACACCGCCTGCCTGGTGGGGGCGGCCGACCTGCTCTCGGAGACGCGCGACGAGTGGTCCGGGACCGTGATGATCGTCGCCCAGCCGGGGGAGGAGACCCTCGACGGCGCGCAGGCCATGCTGGCGGACGGGCTGTTCGACCGGTTCGGCCGCCCCGACGTCATCCTCGGCCAGCACCTGGGCCCCCAGCCCGCCGGACTGATCTCCCACCGCGCCGGGGTCATCCTGGGCGCCGCCAGCTCCTACCGCGTACGCGTGTACGGCGAGGGCGGCCACGCCTCCCAGCCGAACACGACCGTGGACCCCGTGCTCATCGCCGCGAACATCGTCACCCGCCTGCAGGGCGTGGTCTCCCGCGAGATCAGCCCGAGCGAGATGGCGGTGCTCACCGTCGGCAGGATCCAGGCCGGGACGAAGGCCAACATCATCCCCGACGAGGCGTACCTGGAGATCAACACCCGGGCCCTGAACGACAACGTCTCCGCACAGCTGGAGGCCGCCATCGAACGGGTCGTGCGCGCCGAGGCGGCCGCCTCCGGAGCCACCCGCGAGCCCGACGTCGAGCGCTTCCAGAGTGCCGGGGTCACCTTCAACGACGCCCAGAGCACCGCCGACGTGGCCGCCGCGCACCACGCCTACTTCGGCGACGACTACGTCATCCACCTGCCCGATCCCTCCCCGGCGACCGAGGACTTCAGCTACTTCGGGCTGCCCGACGACCCGCAGCCCATCCCGTACGTGCTCTGGTTCGTGGGCGCCACCCCGCACGACGTGTGGGAGGCCGCGCCCGGCGACACCCCGTACGAGAAGATGGGCAACGTCCCCAGCAACCACTCGCCGTTCTTCGCGCCCGCCCGCGAGCCCACCCTGCGCGCCGGGCTCGCCGCGATCACCGTCGCCGCGCTGTCCTACCTGGGCCACCAGGACGACGGTGCGCCCGAGGCCCTCGGGGCCCCCGCGGGCACGGCCTTCCCCGGCCCGGCGCCCGAGGCCCCCGCGTACCCGTACGCGTCCACGGGCGACCCGGTCGAACCGCCGAGCGGCGCCCCGTTCGGCGCGTCCGCGCCGCAGGGCGACCCGTTCGCCGATCCGCTCTCGGACCCGCTCGGCCCGCCGCCGTCCGGCTCACCGGTGACCGGCCCGTCGGTTCCCCACCACGAGCCCAACGACGCCTACGACAGCGCCTACCTGTCGTCCTCCTGGCCCGCCCCGGAGGAGGACGGGGCCAGGTCCACCCACGACGCCGGCACGGACGCGGTGACGGGATCCCGGGACGAGGAGCTCCGCGGGGAGTGGGGCGACGACAAGGTCGAGGAGTCCACGCTGTCCGCCGACATGGCCGCGCTGCTGGACGAGGACGACCTCCCGCAGGGGCAGCGCCCGCCGCAGGGTCCGCCGTCCGGTCCGTCCTACGGCGGTCCGCCGCCCTCCGGGTCCGACGACGACCGGCCCGACTCCGACCGCCGCATCTGACCGCGGATGGGGGTCGCCTCCTGGCGGTGGGGTGACCGCCGCCTGCGCGGGTCGCTGCGCCATCCCCGGGAGATCCCCCTCCTCGTCATGTGCGTGGGGGTGACCCTGTTCACCGTGGCGGGCGCGCTCAGCCGCGCCTACTCCGGTGACCCGAACGAGCCGCTGCTGCTGCTCAGCATCCCCGTGCTCGTGTACTTCGTGCGAGGGCAGCTGTACGCGCGCCAGCGCGTCAACGGGGTGCGCATCACCGCGGAGCAGTTCCCCGAGGCGCACCGGATGGTGGCCGAGGCCGCCGCGGCGTTCAACATGCGCCACGTGCCCGAGGCCTACATCGTGCTGGGCAACGGCGTGCTCAACGCGTTCGCCTCGGGGCACGGGTTCCGCCGCTACGTGACCGTCAACAGCGACTTGTTCGAGGTGGGCGGGCGCCTGGCCGACCCCGACGCGCTGCGGTTCGTGATCGGCCACGAGGTCGGGCACATCGCCGCCGGGCACACGTCGTTCTGGCGGCAGTTCGGCATCTCGGTGGCGAACGTGATCCCCGGTGTGGGCACCACCCTGAGCCGGGCGCAGGAGTACACGGCCGACAACCACGCCCACGCGTTCTGTCCCGAGGGCGTGCAGGGCCTCCGGGTGCTCGCGGCGGGCAAGTACCTGTACCAGGACGTGGACTTCGACGACATCGCCGCGCGCGCCCACACCGACACCGACTTCTTCGTGCTGCTGGTCAACCTCCTGTCCAGCCATCCGGTGAACACGTTCCGGTTCGCCGCCCTCGCCGACCGCGGCAGGCCGGGCCGCGTTCTGTAGCCGCGCCCTCCGCTGGGCGGTGTTTCCTTGAGGCTCCGCCGCGCTTCGCCTCGTGCCCGGACGCCGCGGGTACGGGACCTCCGGCGGCCCCGTCGGCGCCCCCGCCGCCCCCAGCGGCGCAGGACCGAGTCCACCGAACGGAACCTAGCCCTGGGGGACGGGCAGTCTGTCGGCGACCTGCCGGGGCAGCGGCTCGTGGCGCAGGTAGTCGCGGGTGAACACCCCCGTGCCGTGCGAGACCGACCGCAGTTCCACCGCGTACCGGGTGATCTCCAGTTCCGGTACCTCCGCGCGCACCACCGCACGGCCGCCGTCGGCCGTCTCGGTCCCCACCACCCGGCCGCGTCGGGCCGACAGGTCGCTCATCACCGCGCCCAGGTAGGCGTCGTCCACCTCCACGCACACCTCGTCCACCGGCTCCAGCACCGCCAGCCTTCCGGCCTCCGCCGCGTCCTTCAGAGCCAGGCGGCCCGCCTTCTGGAAGGCCATGTCCGAGGAGTCCACCGAGTGCGCCTTGCCGTCGTAGAGCGTCACCCGGATGTCCACCAGCGGGTGGCCGGAGTGCACGCCGTCCGCCATCTGGGCGCGCACGCCCTTCTCCACCGACGGGACGAACTGGCGGGGCACGACCCCTCCCGTGATCTCGTCGACGAACTCCAGGCCCGCGCCCGGCTCCAGGGGCTCCACCCGGATCCGGCAGACGCCGAACTCGCCGTGTCCGCCGCTCTGCTTGACGTTGCGCCCCGTGCCCTGCGCCGGGACCGCGAAGGTCTCCCGCAGCGGCACGCGCACCTGGCCGGTCTCCACCCGTACCCCGTGGCGGTGCTCCAACCGGTCCAGCGCGGCGTCCAGGTGCGCCTCACCCAGGCTCCACAGCACCATCTGGTGGGTCTCGGGGTTCACCTCCACCCGCAGCGACGGGTCCTCCGCCACCAGCCGGGCCACCGCCCGCGACAGCCGGTCCTCGTCCCCGGGGGACGCGGCGGCCAGCGACACCGGCAGCAGCGGCTGCGGGAAGCGCCACGGCACCACCCGCAGCGGCCGGTCGGGATCGGAGAGGGTGTCGCCGGTGCGGGCGTCGGGCAGCTTCGCCACCAGGCACAGGTCACCGGCGACCACCCGGTCCACCGGGCGGTTCTCCCGGCCCAGCGGCACGGACAGCGGGCCCACGCGCTCGTCGTTGCCGGTGCGGTCCAGTTCGTCCGATCCGGCCAGCCCGCAGGGCACGCCGTGTCCGTGCAGGTGGACGCGGGTGTCGGGGCGCAGCGTCCCGGAGAAGACGCGTACCAGGCTCACCCGGCCCACGTACGGGTCGCTGGCGGTGCTGAGGACCTCCGCCACGAGCGGGCCGTCCGGGTCGCACGACATGCCCCGCACCGGTTTCCCGTCGGGTGCGACCACCGGCGGGAACGGGCCGCGGGTCGGATCCGGGCACGACAGCGGCAGCTCGCGCAGCAGTTCGCGCACGCCCACGCCCCGGACGGGGCTGGTGGCCAGGACCGGGTGGAAGCCGCCCGCCGCCACGGCCAGTTTCAGGTCGGCGATGAGCAGGTCGGGGTCGAGTTCGCCGCCCTCCATGTAGCGCTCCATGAGGGCCTCGTCCTCGCTCTCGGTGATGACCTCCTCGATGAGGGTCTCCCGGAGCGGGCCCGCCGTCTCGCACAGCCAGTCCGGCGCGGAACGCGGATCGGGGGCGCCGTCCCCGTCGGAGTAGTCGTAGTAGCGCTCGGAGACCAGCCCCCACACGCCGACCACGCGGCGGCCGTCCCCCGTGCCCTCCACCGCGGGGACGTAGGCGGGATGGACGCCCGGGCCGAACGCTTCCTGGCACTGGGCGACGACCTCGTCGTAGTCCGCGCGCGGGTGGTCGATCCTGGTGACGGCGACCGCCCGGGGCATGCCCACGGCGGCGCACTCCTCCCACAGCACGCGGGTGCGGCCGTCCACGCCGTCCAGGGCGGAGACGACGAACAGCGCGGCGTCGGCGCCGCGCAGCCCGGCGCGCATCGCCCCGATGAAGTCGGCGTATCCGGGGGTGTCCAGCAGGTTGACCTTCACGTCGCCGACCATGACCGGGTTGACGGTGAGGTGGACCGAGCGCCTCTGCCGGATCTCGACCTCGTCGTGGTCGCTGACGGTCGTGCCCTCCTCCACGCTGCCGGGGCGTCCGATCTCCCCGGCGGCCAGGAGCAGTGCCTCGACCAGGCTCGTCTTCCCGGCGCCGGACGGACCGACCAGCGCGATGTTGCGGATGTTCTGGGGCCTGTCGGCCCCCGGTACGCCTGCGGCTCGGTCTGCCATCCCTGCTACCCAGCCCTTCGGGGTCCGAGCGGTGGTCACGCGGGCCGGGCGTCACCGCCCGTGTTGTGACCTGTGACACTTCTACGGTCACCCTTCGCGGGCCGTACGGCAAGGGGTGGCCGGTGCTGAGATCCGGCATGTGCACTATGACTCGTTTCGGACCTCTACTATTGCCCCGTGCCATGGTCGGAGTCCCTCCCTCAGTTCAGCTTCGCCGGGACCGTTCTGACGGTCCTGCTGCTCCTCTTCGCCGCGCTCGGCGAACCCCTCCTCGGAAGGAGGACCTTCGCCTGGCTGTCCCGTAGACGCGACGGCGACGCGCGAGCACTCACGCTGGTGCACGCAGTCACGATGGGTGTCCACGTGCTGTGGGGCCTGGCGGTCCTCGGAGTCCTGCTGCTCTCGCCGGACCTCGCCGCGGCCGACCTGGGCCTGCGCGCGCCCCATGCCTGGGGGCCGATCGCCGGAGGCGCCGTCGGCGGCCTTCTGGCCCTGGCGGTGCTGTGGGTACTGGTCAACGGACTGCCGGAGAACCTGCCCGTGCTCGGTGCGGGCCGGGGCCGGGGCCGGGGCGGCGGCAGGAGGGGCCGGGGCTCCAGGGGTCCCGAGGAGCAGGCGGGACACGGAACGCGTGGCGGGCGCTCCTCCGGGCGCCGCAGGCGGCGCGCCCCGGACACGCGGGTCCTCCTGCCCGAACCCGAACGCGACCGCGGCCTGCTCGTACCGCGCGGCACCGTCGAGCGGGCGCTGGCCGCCGGCGTGTCCGTCACCGGTGGCGTGTTCGGGGAACTGCTCTACCGGGGACTGTTCATCGTCCTGGTGGCGAGCATGGGCGTGCCGCTGTGGATCGCCGCCGTGCTGTCGGTGGCGCTGTTCTCCGTCGCGCACCTCTACCAGGGCTGGTGGGGGCTGGTCAGCGCCGGCGCGTCGGGCACGCTGTTCACCGTTCTCTACCTGGGCACCGGAAGCGTCTGGGTGCCGGTCCTCGTCCATGTGGCGCTCAACCTGCGCTCCCTGGCCTTTCCCCCGGCCGCCGTCCGCGACGCCTGGGACCGGGGCTACGACGAGTACGGGGACGATGCCGCCGGGTACGACGCCGAGTACGACGACGGGTACGGGGAGGCGGGGTACGACGACGGCTACGAGGCGGCCGGATACGGGCCCCCGGCCCCCGGCCCCACCGCGTGGGACGGCGCGTACGCCCACGGTGACGCCCCCGGCTCCGGTGACATCCTCGGGGGCGGCCGGCGGTCCCGCCCCGACGAGTGGTCCGGCCACGGATACGGTGACGCACCCGGCACGGCGGGGCCGGGCTTCGACCCCCGGAACTGATCGGGCACGATGGTGGGGTGTCCGACGCCATTGACCATCCGCTCCCCCGGCCCCCGGAGGACCGCCACCGGCTGACCACCTCCGACGGGGTCGGCATCGACGCCGTACTCCTGCGCGGTGCCCGGCCCCGCGCCACCGCCGTGGTCGTCGCCAACGGGTTCACCGGCACCTACCGCAACCCCAACACCCGCGCCGTCGCCGAGGCGCTGCTGCCCGTCGGCGACGTGATGACCTTCGACTTCCGCGGCCACCACGGCTCCGGCGGGCTCAGCACCGTGGGCAACGAGGAGATCCACGACCTGGAGGCGGTCGTCGCCCGCCTGCGCGAACTCGGCTACACCTCCGTCTCCGTCGTGGGCTTCTCGATGGGCGCCGCCGTCGCGGTCCGGCACGCCGCCATCTACGGCGGGACGGCCGCGGTGGTCTCGGTCAGCGGCCCGAGCCGCTGGTACTACAAGGGCACGCGCAGCATGCGCCTGCTCCACCTCGGCATCGGCGGCCGCGTGGGCCGCCTCCTCCTGCGAGGCTTCCGCAAGGTCCGGGTCATCGACCAGGACTGGGACCCCCGGCCCGCCGAGCCGCGCGAGGTCGCCGGGGAGATCTCCCCGACACCGCTGCTGGTCGTGCACGGGGACGCCGACAGCTACTTCCCGGTCTCCCACGCCATCGCGATCCACGACGCGGCCCGGGAGCCCCGCGACCTGTGGATCATCCCGGGGATGGGACACGCCGAACGCGCCGTCACACCCGAGCTGGCCGTACGCGTCCGGGACTGGCTCGCGGAGAGGACCGGTCCCGCGGAGGGCTAGCGCGTGCCCGGTTTCGACAGGTATACGCATGTCGGCTAGAAAGGACGGATGATCCGATCTGGCTCGTCCTCCTCAGGGGATGACGGAACACCGCCGTCCGCCGCATCCGAGGAGGACGCCCTGCCCGGACTGCGCGGCGGGGGCTTCGCCCTGCTCATCGCGGCCACGGCGATCGGACTGTGCGGTTTCGCCGCCGTCCTCCCGCTGGTCCCGCTGTGGGCCACCCGCGGCGGCGCGGGCGAGTTCGGCGCCGGAAGCACCACGGCCGCTTTCATGCTCACCACCGTGCTCACCCAGCTCGCCATGCCCTGGCTGCTGGAGCGGGGCGGCTACCGGTGGGCGTTCCCCGTCGGATCACTGGTCATGGGGCTGCCCGCACCGCTGTTCGCCCTGACCAACGACCTGGGCCCGCTCGTGGCCGTCTCGGCGGTGCGCGGCGTCGGCTTCGGCATGGTCAGCGTCGCCGGAACGGTGCTCGCCGCACGCCTGGTCCCGCACCGCCAGGTGGGCCGGGCCACCGGCTACTACGGACTGGCGGTCGGCCTGCCCCAGGTGCTCATCCTCCCCGGCGGGGTGGCGCTGGCCCTCCACATCGGCTTCGACACCGCGTTCTGGATCACCGGCCTGTGCTCGGTACTGGGCGCGGTCCTGTCCTGGGGCATCTGGTTCGCCGACGGGGGCCGCAACCGCCCGGCGCTGCGCGGCACGGGCCGGCGGGCCGTGAGGACTCCCGGAGCGTCCCCGGCGCCTCCGCTGCTGCGTGCGCTGGCGGCGCCGCTGGTGCTCATGCTGCTGACCGCCTCGTCGGCCGGCGCGATCGTCACCTTCCTGGCCATCCCCCTGGAGCGGGCGGCGTGGCTGGTGGGCGGTGCCCTGGCCGCCTACGCGCTGGCGGTCGTGGTGGGCCGCTGGGCCGCCGGGATGCTGTACGACCGCCACCGGCGCGCCCTCCTGCTGCTGCCGGGCATGGTCGGCGCGGTCCTCGGCATGGCCCTGGTCACCGCCGCCCTGTGGTCGCACGGGGGAGAGGGCGTCTCCCCGGGGGTGTGGACGGCGCTGCTGGTGCTCCTGGGAACGGCGGTGTTCGGCCTCGGCTTCGGCGCGGTCCAGAACGAGACCGTCACCCTCATGCTCAACCGCGCCGGCCCGGCGGGGTACGGCCGGGCCAGCGCGGTGTGGAACATCGGCTTCGACGCGGGCTCGGGCGCCGGGGCGATGGCCCTGGGCCTGCTGATCCAGATGCTGGGCTACGGTCCCGCCTTCATGGTCGCGGCCGTGTCCCTGCTGGCGGTGCTCCCGCTCGCCCTCGGCGGGCGGGGACCCCGCGCCTGACCCGGTCCGCGGCCCGTCCCCGGTACGTTCCTAGTACGACGAGATGTGCACGTGGTCGTAGTGGTTCTGGGTGGTGCTGCCCCGGTCGTTCATCCAGGTCCACTGGCGTGACGTGGACTGCCAGATCTGCTGTTCCCAGATGATGTACTTGATGCCCAGCCGGTCGGCGTTGTTGATCCCGTACTGGGCGATCTGCGTGCCCAGGGCCTGGTTCGTCGAGCTGGGTATGGCGCCGCCCGAGCTCATCATGAAGTCGCAGGCGTTGCCCACGCCGTGGTCGTCGGCGCTGTTGCGCAGACAGCCCACCGGGTAGGGGGCTCCGAACTTCATCACGATCTCGTCGCGGATCGCCGCCATGCGCGGAGAGGCCCCGCTCCATCCCCAGCCCTTGGCGCTCGCGGGGATGGTGCCGTCGCCGGCGGTCTCGGGGATCTGCTCCTCCTCGTACTCCTCGATGCGCGCCTCGACCTCCTCGCGCTCCGACTCCAGCTTCTCGATGAGCTCCTCGGCCTCGGTCTTCTCGTCCTGTAGCTCCTCGGCGACCAGGGCGGCCTCGTCGCGGGTCTCGATGAGCTCGGAGATCTGCTCGGACTGGCTCTGTCCGAGGTAGCTCAGGGCCGCGGCGTCGGCGAACATGTCCTCCGGGTCGCTGGAGAAGACCACCTGCAGCGCGGGGTCGAGGCCGCCGCTCTTGTACCGGGTGGAGGCGATGGCGGACACACCGGTACGGGAGGCGTCCAGGCGCTCCTCGATCTTGGCCAGGTCCTCCTCGGCCTTCTCCACCCGCTCCTTGATCTCGGTGAACTGGAGCAGCTCGCCGTCGTAGGTCTCCTCCAGCTCCTCGGCCCGCTGGTTCAGCTCGTCGATGTCCACCTCGTCGTCACCCGGTTCCGCGTGCACCGTGCCGGGCAGGCCGACGACGAGGGCCGTGACCAGGGTCGTGAGGGACAGGGCGACACGCCTGCCACGCGGAGGGGAGGAAGGAGTGGATGTCATGTCTTCTCCGAGAACGGTGTCCGAGCGCATCCGGTAGGCCGACGGCGTGTGGCGGGGGGCGCCGTGGCGGCGGGAGTTACCCAGCAGACCATACGAGATCGTGGCGTTACATGCCTAGTGCGTTGACTCACGTGACTTGGGGGAGTGCGCGGGGATGTGTCCGAAGATACCCGGAGCGAAGGACCGGATCAGCCCCTCGTGACACGGCGGGAGGGCCGTGGGTAAGGGGCCCTCAGCTCGCGCCGCCGAAGGCGCTGGGGAGCCGCACGTCCGTCTGCCCGGGTGGTTCGGCGGGCATGAACCAGTCCGAGCGGCGGATGTCGCGCAGGGCCCGCTTGCGGACCTCCGGGTCCAGGCGCTCCACGTAGACGACGCCGTCCAGGTGGTCGGTCTCGTGCTGGAGGCAGCGGGCCATCAGCCCGGTCCCCTCCAGGGTGACCGGCTCGTTGCGCAGGTCCACACCGGTGACCACGGCGCGCTCGGCACGCCTGGTCGGATACCACAGCCCGGGCACCGACAGGCAGCCCTCCTCGCCGCTCTGGACCTCCTCCGACAGCTCGGCGATCTCCGGGTTGATCACGTAGCCGGTCCGGCCCTCGACGTTGTAGCTGAACACACGCAGGCCCACCCCGATCTGGGTGGCGGCCAGGCCTGCCCGCCCGGGAGCGTCGACCGTCTCCAGCAGGTCCCGGACCAGCGCCTCGGTGTGCTGGTCGAACTTCGTGACAGGGGTGGTCGGTGTGACGAGGACGGGGTCGCCGAACCGGACGATGGGGCGCATGGTCATGCACCACAGGTTAGCCGGGACTCACGGGAGGTCGTACGGACGCGGAGGATCGGGCCCCGGGCGGACGCGGCCCGTCCGTCCGGGCCCGTGGAACACGGCGCGGGCGCCTCAGGCGACGGACAGGCCGGGGCGCAGGGCGTCGTCCAGCACCATCTCGATGTAGTCCAGTGCGGCCCGCCGCCGGGCCAAGGCGCTCTCGTACAGGGAGGACGCGTTGGCGCTGCGGCGCACGCGCAGGCACTCGTTGACGATGCGCTGCCACCGCTCGGGGAAGGCGTGCAGGGCGTAGGCGCCCGCGCCGGACTTGGAGGTGATCTCCCCGGTCTTGAGGGTGAAGTGCAGCCGGCTGACGCTCAGCACGCTCCACGAGGGAGCCAGCGAGCCGAGGACCGCCAGTCCGCGCGGAGTCACCAGGCGCCCCGCCCTCTCCCGCCAGCGCCGCCACTGCTCGTCCAGGGAGCCGAGGGACCAGGCGCGCAGGCCCTCCAGCTCGTCCCACACGTCGAGTTCGAGGGGGTGGGGGCCGCGGACGGCCACACCGTGCTCGGCGAGGACGTGCCAGGTGGCGGGGTTGACGTCGGCGCTGGCGCGGCTGCGGAACCGGCCGTTGGTCACCGAGGGGACCGGGCCGCAGGAGGCCGGGTTGCCGGTGAGGTCGTCCCAGGTGACGTGGATGCCGTTGAACTGGGGCTTGGGGACGTCGGCGCGCGTGCGTGTGTGGACGCCGCGCAGCAGCTCCAGCTCGCGTGCCCGCGGTGCGCGACCGGTGACGATGACGAAGTCGACGTCGCTGGTGTGGGGGCGGAAGTCTCCGAGGGCGACCGAACCGGTCAGGTAGAGGCCTTCGACCAGGCCGGGGGCCTCCTGGTCGGCATGTGCGAGAAAGGTCTGGGCCAGCGTCTGCACCCGAGGGTGGACAGCCATGCTCACTCCAGTCTGAATGGTTCGGCGGATCTCGGGGCGCGGCCCGTCCGGTGTCGAGGAGACCGGCGGCGCGGTCGCCCGGAGCAGTCCCGTGGAACTCGGTCCTGCAGGTACATGCTCCATCACTACCAAGTGTGGGTGGGTCGGAAACCCATGGCAAGCCATCGCGCCGGACCCGCATCCTGTCTCCCCACGCCAGGTGGTGTGCGGCTATGGCGCCTTCGGGGAGCACACACCCTTGACAGGGAGGGACGCCGTGTGGCAAGGCTCCGATCGGACGCCGGGTCCGGGGCGGGCCGGGAACGGCGGCCCCGGAAGGGGATGGGAAATGCGCCTCGCGCCGGGCAGGGCGCTCGGCGCACATTCATCGGCACGTGCATTCGTACTTGGCACGTGCATGGGAAAGTCTTTGTCGGCGATTTCTCTAGAGAGGTGGCCGGGCGAAATCAGACATTTGACCGTTGGTGAATTCACGATGTGACGCCCGTCATGTCCTGTCGCGAGGCAATTGCCGGGAGAGGGTGTCGGGCACACGTCCGGGCAGGTGGGCGGCCGACGACTTCGTTGGAAGTAAGGATGAACACCTTCCCCGATGGGCGTTGTGAGGTGTACGCCACCGCGCGGGGGTGTGGACAGCCTACGTTTCTTCGGCGATTGTTATGGTTCACGGAGGCCCCCGGCGGAGATAACCACCACAGCCATTGTCCGCTGTTTTCCTCCATGTAACACCACAGAACCCCCCTGAAACTGTGCCGCTTTACGCTCGGCGGGTAACGGTGGTTCTCCAGGCGAAGTACGAAGGAGCTGTGCATGGTCCCCACGATGGTCCTCGTGGCCGACGACTCGCGTGACGCCCACCGCCGGGAGGCCCTGTGCGGCCTGGCCGAGGCGGTGGCCAGCAGGGGCGAGGTGCCGGTGGCCCCGGCCTTCGGCAGCCCCGAGGACGTCACCGCCGCCCTCCGCTCCGTCCGCGGTCCCAAGGTGGTCGTCCCCGCGTTCGTCGCGGGCGGCGACGTCGCCAGCGCCCACCTGCTCTCCCGGCTCGACATCGGCCGCCTGGAGGACTCCTGCCGGACCGCGCCGCTGGGGGCGGTCCCGTCCATCGTCGCCGACCTCGCCGGACGGCTCGCCGAGTCCGGCTGGAGGCCCTCCGACGGAGTGGTCCTGGCCGCAGACGGCACCACGGGCACCGAGGAGCGCCAGGTCGTCATGGACGTGGCGCGCATGCTCAGCCGCCGCCTGGACTCTCCCGTCCAGGTCGGCTACCTGCGCACCTGGGCGCCTTCGGTGTTCGACGCCGTCGACCGGCTGCGCCGCCACGGCCACGACAAGGTCGCCGTCGCCGCCTGGAGACTGGTCGACGGCCCCGACTTCGACCTGCTGCGCGGACTGGACGTCACCGCCCTCACCGCGCCCCTGTGGCCCTCCGACCTGGTCGTGGACACCCTCCTCGCCCAGCACCGGGCGGCCAAGGGCCGTCTGGTCTGAGCCGTGCCGCCTTCCCCCCGGGCGGGACGTCGGGGGGAAGGCGGCGGTCCCCCACCGGGAGCGGGGGCCCGAGGCCCGGGAGCGCTCGCCGGCTCCTGGCCGTTCCGTTCCTGTTACCGCGAGCACGGAGGTGGGTATGGGCCAAGCGGGCGGGAAATCCCGCACCCACGAACGCGGTACCCGTACCGTGCCGCCGCCAGCGCGTCGCGACGGCGATCCGGGCACGACCCCTCCGTCGGCTTCGCACTCCGCACGTCGGCGCGGAGGTCCCTCCGCGACCGGTCCCGGCCTCGAACAGCGCCCGTCACGGACGCAGACCCGCGCAGGGGTCCGGGCCCCGGGCAGGCGTCGACGTGAGCGAACCTAAGGTGGATGTATGAACGACGTCACAGCGCAGTTCGCCAACGACCGGCAGCGTCGGCGTCTGGAACGGCGCTTTGGCAGCCAGGTCGAGGAGTGGCTGGCCGAACTCCCGTCGATCGTCGAGAAGCTCGCCTCCGAGTGGCGGCTGACCGTCGAGGGCCCGGCCCCCCACGGCCGGACCTCCGTCGTCGTCTGCGTCCTCCGCTCCGACGGAGCCCAGGGCGTGCTCAAGCTGTCCCCGGACACCGGCCTGGCCGTGTCCGAGGCCCGTCTGCTGCGGATGTGGGAGGCCTCCGGCCGCGTGCCCCGGGTGTGGGGAGTGGACGGCGACCGGGGCGCCATCCTCATGGAGTGGATCGACGGGGACACCATCGCCGCGGGCGGGGAGGTCCCGCCCATGGAGACCATCGGTTCGCTCATCGCCCAGTTGCACGGCGTCGAGGTGCCCCGCTCGGAACTGCTCGAACTGCGCCCGCTGACCTCGCGGGTGCAGTTCGTCTTCGACCTGTGGAACCGCGAGCGCGCCGAGGGTCCGGCCGCCGACGTGGTGTCCGCGTCCGCCATGCACCAGGGGTTCTGCCGGGCCCGCGACCTGGCCAACGGGACGGTCGACGTCGTGCCCGTGCACGGGGACCTGCACCCGGGCAACGTGCTGGACGGCGGCGAGCGCGGCCTGGTGGCCGTCGACCCGCGCGCCTGCCTGGGCGACGGCGCGGTCGACGCCGTGGACTGGGCCCTGTGGAAGGCCACCAGCCTGACCGAGGTGGTGTACCGCGTGGACAAGCTCTCCCGCATCCTGGAGGTGGACGGCGACCGGCTGATGGCGTGGGTGCGCGCCTTCGCGCCCTGCTTGGCGGTGGCCAAGGCCAACCGCGGCCACGTGGGCACCGACGAGTTCGACATGCTCATGGAGCTGTCCGAGGGACTGGCCTTCGCCGGCTGACCCCGGCACGGACTCCCGCGAGGAGTCAGTGCCCGGGCTGCGGGGCCCCGGTCCTCTCGAAGCGGTAGCCCCGGCCCGCCTCGGTGATCAGGTACCGGGGACGCGCGGGATCGGGCTCCAGCTTGCGGCGCAACTGCGCCATGTACACCCGCAGGTAGTTGGTCTCGCTCTGGTAGGCGGGGCCCCACACGTCGTGCAGCAGTTGGCGCTGGCTGACCAGTTGCCCAGCGTGGCGGGCCAGGAGCTCCAGGATGTGCCACTCCGTCGGGGTCAGCCGCACCTCCTCGCCGTCCCGCAGCACCCGCTTGGCGCCCAGGTCCACGGTGAAGCACGGCGTACGCACGACGGGCGCCTCGTCGAGGCGCACCGACCGGCGCTCGGCCGCCCGCATCCGGGCCAGCAGCTCGTCCATGCCGAACGGCTTGGTGACGTAGTCGTCGGCGCCCGAGTCCAGGCAGCGCACCTTCTCTCCGGCCGAGTGCCGGGCCGAGAGCACGATGATCGGCACCTGCGACCAGCCGCGCAGCCGCTGGATGACCTCCATGCCCTCCATGTCGGGCAGGCCCAGGTCGAGCAGGATCACGTCGGGGTGGTTCTCGGCGGCCAGCCGCAGCGCCGACGCGCCGTCGGCCGCGGTGTCCACGTCGTGCCCGCGCGCCCGCAGGTTGATCCGCATCGCCCGGATGATCTGCATGTCGTCGTCAACGACCAGGACCCGCATCGACCCGCCTCTCGTCCACGCCGTCCGCCTCGTCCTTCTCCACGGCCCGGAGGGTGAAGACCATGGTCAGCCCACCTCCGGGAGTGTCCTCCGGGTCGAGTCTCCCGTGCATCGCCTCAACGAAACCACGTGCGACCGCCAGCCCGAGACCGACCCCCGTGCCCTGAGGGGCGTCGCCCAGGCGCTGGAAGGCCTCGAACATGCGCTGCTTGGCCTCGTCGGAGACGCCCGGCCCCCGGTCCACCACCCGCAACTGCACGCTGTCGCCGTGCGCGCTGGCCGCGAGCAGCACCGGCACCCGCGGATCCGGGTTGTGGCGGACCGCGTTGGAGACCACGTTGGCGACCGACCGCTCCAACAGTCCGGCGTCGGCCAGCACCCGGGGCAGGTCGTCGGGCACGTCCACCGTGACCGCCCCGCGCGGCAGGCCCAGCAGGGTGACGGGCACGACCTCCTCCAGGCCCACCGCGCGTAGCTTGGGACGCACGCTGTCGGTGTGCACCCGGCTCATGTCCAACAGGTTGTCGATCAGCCGGTTGAGCCGGTCGGTGGACTCCTCCACCGTCTCCAGCAGGTCCTCGCGGTCCTCCTCGGTGAGGGCGATGTCGGTGGCGCGCAGGCTCGACAGGCTGGCCTTGATCGAGGTCAGCGGCGTACGCAGGTCGTGCGAGACCGCCGCCAGCAGGGCCGTGCGGATGCGGTTGCCCGCCACCTGGCTGCGCGCCTCGGCCGCGTCCCACTCCAGCCGCTGGTGCTCCAGGGCGATGCCGATGTGCGCGGCGAACGCCCGCAGCACGCCCTGGTCGGTCGCGGGAAGCACCCGGCCGCGCAGCGCCAGCGCCAGGTTGTCGGAGATCGACACCAGCACGTCCGACTCCTCGGGGGAGTCGCACGCCGGGGCGCCCACGCTGTGCGCCGCCCGCCACCGGCCGTCCTCACGCAACTCCAGCAGCGTCGCCGACCGCTGCCCGAAGGTCTCCCGGATCCGGCGCAGCAGGGCCTGGAGGGGTTCCTTGCCCGCCAGGACGCTGCTCGCCAGCAGGGTCACCGCGTCGGCCTCGGCCCGGGCCCGCGCCGCCTGTGCCGACCGGTTGGCCGCCACCTCCACCACGATCGCCACCAGCGCCCCCACCAGGGCGAACGCGGACAGCGCCAGCGCGTTGTCCAGGGACACCGGCGGCCGTCCGTGCAGCGGGGACAACAGCATGGTGAGCAGGACCGCGCTCCACAGCGCCGACACCAGGGCGGGGCGCAGGCCGCCCACCGCCGCGGTGGCCACGGTGGCCAGCAACAGCAGCATCGCGTCCGAGGCGGCCCCCACGTTCTCGAACACGGGCAGCGCCATCACCAGTGCCAGCAGGGTGGGGGCCAGCAGGGACAGCGACCACCCGGCCACCCGCCGGTGCTCGCCCAGGCCCCGGCCCGGCTGTGGCAGCGGCCACCGCCCGCTCCCCACCCGCTCGTGGGTGACGATGTGCACGTCGATGTCCCCGGAGTCGCGCGCCACGGTCGCGCCGACCCCGGGACCGAGCACGTACTGCCAGGCGCGGCGGCGCGAGGAGCCCAACACGATCTGGGTGGCGTGCACGCCCCGCGCGAAGTCCAGCAGCCCGGTCGGGACGTCGTTACCGACGACCTGGTGGTAGGTGCCGCCCAGTTCCGCGAGCAGCCTGCGCTGTCGCAGCAGGTCCGCGCTGGGCGTCTGGGCCATCCCCTTCGGCGGTACCACGTGCACGGCCAGCAGGTGGCTGGGCTGGGGATGGCCGCCCCGCGAGCGCGCGGCCACACGGGCGGCGCGCCGGATCAGCGTCTCGCCCTCGGGGCCGCCGGTGAGCGCCACCACGACACGCTCCCGGGCCTCCCAGGTCCGCCGGATCTCGTGCTCGCCCCGGTAGCGGGCCAGGCTCTCCTCCACCCGGTCGGCGGTCCACAGCAGCGCCAGTTCGCGCAGGGCCGCCAGGTTGCCCTCGCGGTAGTAGTCGGACAGGGCCGCGTCCACCCGCTCGGCGGGGTGGATGTCGCCGTAGGCCATCCTGCGGCGCAGTTCCTGCGGGGTGACGTCCACCAGCTCGACCTCGGCGGCGCGGCGCACCACGTGGTCGGGAACGGTCTGGTCCGGACGCACGCCGGTGATCTGGTGGACCACGTCGTTGAGCGAGTCCAGCTGGTGGATGCCCACGGTGGACAGCACGTCGACGCCCGCCTCCAGCAGTTCCTCCACGTCCTGCCAACGGGTGGCGTTGGGCGCTCCGGGGGCGTTGGCGCGGGCGAGGTCGTCGACCAGGGCGGTCCCCGGCGCGCGGGAGACCACGGCGGCGGTGTCCACGGAACCGGACGGATGCGGCGGTATCTCCTCCAGGCCCTCCAGGAGGGCGGAGGTGCGCTCGCGGTGGTGGGTGTGAACGGCGGCGACCACCACGTCGGCGCCGTGCTCGGCCCGACGGTGGGCCTCGGCCAGGGCGTTGTGCGTGGTACCGACACCGGGTGCCGATCCCAGGTAGATGCGGAGCTTTCCTCGTGCCACGGGATCCATTGTCGGGGCATCGGGGAGCCGGATCGGCCGGAGTCGGGAATACTCGGGGCGACGTACCGGCACGCACCCCCATGCGCCCGGCATGGAGCGGAACACCACCCCTGGCCGATCCGCGCGGTCGACGAGCACCTGTGAGGAGGCGCGGCGGTCATCCACCGGATGTGTCCACGCCGCGAGACCGATGACCCATCCCCCGAACGACGGTTCCTTTCCCGGCCCGCCCGGCGGGCAGCCCTTCCCCGGCCAGTCCGGACCACCCCAGCCCGGACCACCCCAGTCCGAGCAGCCCCACCCCGGGCAGTGGCCCGGGCCCCACGGCGGTCCGGGGCCCCGGCAGGGACGGCCGCAGGTCCCGCCCGCCCTGCCGGGACACGGCGCTCCCGGCTGGACACCGCCGCGGCAGCCGCCCGTACCCGGTCCTCCCGGAGGGCCGGGTACGGGCGGACGCCGCCGGACGGGCCTGATCGTCGGCGGCGCCGCCGCCGCGTTGCTTCTGCTGGCCTCCGTCGGCGTCGTGGCGTGGAGCCTGGCGGACGGCCGCCCCTACGCCGGCCTGCCCACATGCCGTGAGCTGCTGCCCTCCGACATGCTGGACCGGGTTCCCGGCGCCGGACGCCTGACGGCCGACGGTGACTACACCCCGGCGGACGAGTTCCAGTACGGCGAACTGGGGGAGGGGGCTCTCGGGATCCTGCTCTGCACGGTCTCCGACTCCGCTGCCTCGGAGAGCGGACGCACCCCCATGTGGGTCTCCGTCACCCTCTACGAGTACGACGACGGCGGCGAGGCGGCCGAGGCCATGGTGAGGGAGTACGAGGAGCGGCGGGAGGAGGTGGAGACCGGCGACGAGGACTCGGGTGTGGCCCTGATCGACTGGCGCCCCGTCTCGGCGGGTGACGGCGGTGTCGCCGCACTCTACGAGAGCGGCGAGGACGATTCCGGGGCGGCCGGCTACGCGAGTGCCTTCTTCCCGACGGTGAACACGATGGTCGCCATCGACTACGTACTGGACGAAGGTTCCGACGGGGAGGAGGCCCTGGGCTTCCTCGACGACTTCGCCCCGCAGGTGGAGCGGCAGCTCTCCCGCGAGGGGGAGAGGGCTTAGCGGACGCGTCCCCGGGGCCGGTTCCCCCGGGCCCGGGGACGCCCGCCGCGCCGTCCGCGGTGCTCCCTACGGCTCGGGGATGAGCTTGCCCGGGTTCAGTACGCCCCCGGGGTCCAGCGCCGCCTTGACCGCGCGCAGCACCTCGCCGCCCAGCGGCCCGATCTCCGCGGCCATCCACGGCCGGTGGTCGGTGCCCACCGCGTGGTGGTGGGTGATCGTCCCGTGGTGGGCCGCGATCGCGTCCGAGGCCGCGCGTTTGGCCCGGCTCCACCGCTCCAACGGCGCCGCGCCGGCGGCCGTGGCCACCGTGAAGTACAGGGAGGCACCCGTGGGGTAGGTGTGCGACACGTGGCACATCACCACCGCGCCGCCCTCCTCGTCCTCCAGCGCCCCCGTGAGCGCGTCCGACACCGCCGTGTACAGGGGCAGCAGGTCGGTCCAGGACGCGGCGGTCTCCAGGGTCTCGGCGAGGATCCCCGCCGACAGCAGGGTGTCGCGCAGGTAGGGCGCGGAGAACCGGTTGCTTCGCCAGTGCGCCACCGGGTCGGGGCCCAGCGGGGCGCCGCCCGCCGCGGCCATGGCCTCCCGGACCGACGCCGCCCGGGCCTCCACCTCGGTCCCGGTGCCCTCGAAGCCCAGCACCGCCTGGCAGCCGGGTGTGGCCTCGCGCCCGCCCATGGCCGCGCCGACGAAGGTCTCCGACTCGTCCAGCACGCGCGCCATGGTCGGGCGGACGTCGGACTGGGCCAGGGACCGCAGTGCCTCCACACCGGTCGCGAAGTCGGGGAAGGACCACGCCTCGTCCAGCACCCGCTCCGGGCGTCGGCGCATCCGCAGGCCCACCTCGGTGATCACCCCCAGCGTGCCCTCCGAGCCCAGCATCAGGCGGCCGAGGTCCGGTCCGGCGGCCGAGGCCGGGGGGCCGCCCGTCTCCAGGGTGCCGCGCGGGGTGGCCACGCGCAGGGACACCACCATGTCCTCGAAGCGGCCGTAGCCGGAGGAGGCCTGGCCGCTGGACCGGGTGGCCGCGTAGCCGCCGACGCTCGCGTACTCGTAGCTCTGCGGAAGGTGCCCGAGCGTGCACCCGTGCTCGGCCAGCATCGCCTCGGCGTGCGGGGTGCGCACGCCCGCGCCCAGGACGGCGGTCATCGACGTGGTGTCCACGGACACCAGCCGGTCCAGACGGCGCAGGTCCAGGGCGACCACGGCGCGGAAGCCGCCGCGCAGCGGGGCCACGCCGCCCACCACGCTGGTGCCCCCGCCGAAGGGCACCACGGCGACGCGTTCGGCCGAGCACACCTCCAGCACGCGCTGGACCTCGTCGTGGTCGGCGGGGTACAGGACGGCGTCCGGGGCGGGATCGGCCGAGCCCGCGCGGCGCGACAGCAGGTCGGGGGTGCTCTTGCCACCGCTGTGGCGCAGCCGCACGGCGTCGTCGGTGCGCACGTGGCCGTCCCCGACCACCCCGGCGAGGGCCTCGCGCAGCCGGGCCCCCAAAAGCGAGGGGGGAAGCTCCACCCGCTCCTCGGGGACCGGGGGCAGGTCCTCCAGCGGCGCACGCAGCACCTGGGAGACGAGGTCGCGCAGCCCCGGGTCCAGGGTGGCGGCCTTGGCGGGATCACCCCAGGCGAACCAGCTCATGTCGGGCGCGGGGTCGGCGCCGGAGGCGGCCCCGGAACGACCGGGAGGGACAGTGTCGTCAGTCATGCTCTACAGTTTTACATATGGCGTCAAAACGTAACGTTGATGACCGGATCCTGGACGCGGCCCGTGCCTGCGTCGAGGACTTCGGGGTGCGTCGCACCACCCTGACCGACGTGGCCCGACGCGCCGGGGTCAGCAGGCCCACCGTCTACCGGCGCTGGCCCGACGCGACCGCGCTCGTCGCCGACCTGATCACCCGGGAGCTGCGCCGGATCCTGCTGGAGGAGGGGGTCGCCTCCGACGGCCGGCCCGGGGAGGATGACCGGCCCGGGGAGAGCGTGCGCGTCCGCCTGGTCCGCCGCGCGTCCGGGGTCGCCCGCGCCATGCTCGCCCACCCCCTGTTCACCCGGATCGTGGACACCGAGCCCGAACTCCTGACGACCTACACCTTCCAACGGCTGGGCACCAGCCACCGGGTCGCCCTGGAGCTGGTCGAGCCGGTCGTCGCCGAGGGCCAGCGCGACGGCTCGGTGCGCGCGGGCGACCCCGCGGTACTGGCCCGCTTCGTGCTGGTCACCGTCCAGGGCACCGTCACCTCCCGCCGCCTGTTCGCCGACGTGCTCGACGAGGCCGGGCTCGTCGACGAACTCGCCGCCTCGCTGGACGGCTACCTCGCCCCGTGACCCGCGGGGCCGGTACGTCCCGCGTCCGGCGGCACCCGGACAGGACCAGCCGAAACCACCGACGAACGAATCAGGACCGCCCATGAGCCCCACAGTCACCGCGTCCTCCTCCCTCAACGCCGCGAGACGCACCGCGGACCTCGCCGCGCTGGAGCACCATCCCCGGGTGGACGTCCTGGTCGTCGGCGGGGGAGTGACGGGTGCCGGTGTCGCGCTCGACGCGGCCTCGCGCGGCCTGTCCACCGTGCTGGTCGAACGCCACGACCTGGCCTTCGGCACCAGCCGCTGGAGCTCCAAGCTCGTCCACGGCGGCCTGCGCTACCTCGCCAAGGGACAGCTCGGCATCGCCTACGAGAGCGCCCGCGAGCGGGACGTCCTCATGCGGGTGACCGCGCCCCACCTGGTACGGCCCCTGCCCATGGTGGTTCCCGTCCACCGGGGGGACAGCCTGTCCAAGGCGCTGTTCGTCCGCATGGGCATGGGCGCGGGCGACCTCCTGCGCGCCCTGGCCGGTACCCCCGGCGGCGTGCTGCCCGGGTCGCGCCTGCTCAACGTCCGGCAGACCCGGCGCCTGCTCCCCGGGGTCGCCCGGCGGGGCCTGCTCGGGGGCATCCTCTCCTTCGACGGCCAACTCGTCGACGACGCACGCCTCGTGGTGGGTCTGGCGCGCACCGCCGCACGCGAGGGGGCCCGGATCATCACACGCTGTTCGGCCGAGAGCGTCTCCGCCGACGGCGCCGTGCTGCGCGACGAGGTCACGGGCCGTATCGTCCCCGTGCGCCCGCGCGCGATCGTCAACGCCACCGGCGTCCACGCCGACCAGCTCGACCCAAACGTGCGCCTGCGCCCCAGCAGGGGCAGCCACCTGGTGCTCGACGGCGCCTCCATCGGCGACCCGAGGGCCGCGCTCACCGTGCCGATCGACGGCAGCGTCAGCCGGTTCGTGTTCGCGCTGCCCCAGCCGGACGGCCGGGTGTTCGCCGGGCTCACCGACGAGCCCGTGGACGGCCCCGCCCCGCGTGTCCCCGAGGCCCCCGAGGCCGACGTGGACTTCCTGCTCCGCCAGATCAACCGGGCCCTGGAGACACGCCTGGACCGGAGCGACGTCCTCGGCGCCTTCGCCGGGCTCCGCCCGCTGCTGGAGGGCGACGGCCACAGCGCCGACCTGTCGCGCGGGCACGCCGTCACGGTCGCCCCGAACGGCACGGTCACCGTGGTCGGCGGCAAGCTCACCACCTACCGCGCGATGGCCGAACAGGCCGTGGACACCGCCGTGCGCGTCCGCCGCCTGTCCGCCGGGCCCTGCCGGACCCGCTCACTGCCGCTGGTGGGGGCCGCCGCGCACGAGGAGCTCGACGCCGTCGACGCCCCGCGCCGCCTGGTGGCCAGGTACGGCACCGAGGCGGCCGACGTCCTGGCCGAGGCCGGCACGGACCCGGCGCTGCTGGTGCCCGCCGTACGCGGGATCACCGGCGCCGAGCTCCGGTTCGGGGTACGCCACGAGGGGGCCATGGACGCCGGAGACCTGCTGGACCGGCGCACGCGCGTCGGCCTGGTCCCCGCGGAACGCGCCCGGGCCGAGGCCGCCGCGAAGGAGGCGATCGACGCCGCGGGCTGAGGGGCCGGGCCGGGGCGGTGGCCGGGACCGGCGGGTGCGGGAACGGATACGCGGCCGGATTCACGCGACCGACCACACCCGGATCCCCTGTCCCGCAAGGGCTTGATCGCGTAAGGTCGTAGCCGTTCCGCGCCGTCCTCCCCCGAGACGGCCGTCGGACGCTCCCCAGCCGCCCCTCACGCGGTTCTCCCGCCCGTCGAACCGCACCCGCCGAAGGAGTCATCCATGCCCACGCTCGTTTCCGTGCCCGCCCTGACCAAGGCCGAGGACACCGTCCTCGCGGGTGTACCGGACGAGTACCGGCACTACTTCAGCGGGCGTCCGCCGGTCCCGTTCACCAAGCGCCACTGGGAGTTCCCCGGCGAGCCCGCGAGCGTGCCGCTGGCCCGCGCCTTCCTGGACACCTGCGCGGCCGGCCGGGACGCCGACTACCGGTACGTCTTCTCGCTCCTGGGCACCGAGCTGGCGACCAACGCCATCCGGCACAGCCGCTCCGGGGAGGAGGGCCAGAGCTTCGTGCTGAAGGTGACCCGGGCGCCCAGCGGGATCACCCTGGTCTGCCGCGACAACGGGAAGCCGACGAGCTCCACGGACGGTGAGGAGGGCCCGCTGGTCGCCGCGCCGATGGAGGGGGACCGGCTCACCGCCGAGAGCGGCCGGGGGCTGGCCCTGGTGGACAGCTTCGCCACCGCCTGGGGCGACAACGGGCACCCCAGCATCCGCAAGGTGTGGTTCCACCTGGCCTACGACCTCACCGGCAGCTCCTGGCCCGCCGCCTGAGGACCGCCGCGGGCGTGGCGGGCACCGAGGCCGCGCACCGGGTCCCGCCGAACGGCCACTCGCCCGCCTGAGGGCGGCCGGGTGGTGCTGGTGCGGGCGGTGGCGGCCCGGCTGTTCCACCGGCGCGACACCTGTCCCCGGAGGGAGGGGCGCCTGGCCCGTGAGGAAGGCGGCGCCGCTCAGTCGTCCTCGTCGCCGGTCAGGGCGTCCACCGCCACCGCCACGCCGATCACCAGTGCGGGGTCGCCGCCGACGTCGTGGCGGTGGGTGTTGACGTCCACGGCGTAGGTGTCCCGGACACGGAACCACTTGCGGGACACGTGCGCGACGGTGCCGTGCTCGTCGCTGATCACGTACTCCTTGCCGAGGAAGTCCCCGACCACCTCCCAGTCCGGTGCGCCCTCCACCTCCACCGTGAGTTTGTCGCGCACGGGGTTGACCAGGCGCTTGCGCACGGTGGCCGAGGCGCCGCCCTCGCGTTCGACGCGCATCTGGTCGCGCACCTTGAACAGCTTCTTGCGGATGACCGCCAGGACGTTGCCCTCGGTGTCCTTGAGCTCGAAGGTCGTGCGCACCCGCAACGCCTTGCCGTCGACGAGGAAGACCTTGCGTTCCTCCTCGTCGGTCACCCAGTAGTCGTCACCGATGTCGAACACGCGTTCGCGTATCAAGAACTTCATACTCCGAAGTTAGGGCACCCCCGCCCGGCGCACCAGGGGCCTCTCCGCCCTGTGGACGACCGCCCTCGAAACGCGGTGCCCGTACGGGGCGGAGGGCTCCACTGGGACCGGACCGGTCAGGAATCGAGAAGCGCGGGCCACGGGGCCGTATCTAGCATGAACGTCATGGACATCACCATTCACACGAGCTTCCTTCCGCATGAGGACCCGGACGCGTCCCTGGCCTTCTACCGCGACACCCTCGGCTTCGAGGTCCGCAGCGACGTCGGACAGGGCGTGATGCGCTGGATCACGGTCGGCCCCGTCGGCCAGCCCGGCACGTCCATCCTCCTGGCGCCGCCGGCGGCCGATCCGGGGATCACCGAGGAGGAGCGCCGCACCATCGCCGAGATGATGGCCAAGGGAACCTACGGCTGGATCCTGCTGGCCACCCGGGACCTCGACGGCACCTTCGAGAAGGTGCAGTCCGGCGACGCCGAGGTCGTCCAGGAGCCGACCGAGCAGCCCTACGGCGTCCGCGACTGCGCCTTCCGCGACCCCGCGGGCAACCTGGTCCGCATCCAGGAGCTTTGCTGAGCCCCGGCCTCCGACCCCGCCACCTGCTCCGGCACGCGCCCGGACATCGACGAAACGGAGTTCTCCCATGTGCCATCCCTCATGGGGACGCGTGCGCACCGAGGCGCATCGCCTGAGCGACCTCGCGCGGTTGCGTCGTGTCCGCGACCGGATCGACCGGGAGTACGCGCGGCCGTTGGACGTGGAGGCGCTCGCCCGTGGTGCGCACATGTCGGCCGGGCACCTCAGCCGTGAGTTCCGGCGGGCCTACGGTGAGTCGCCGTACTCCTATCTGATGACACGGCGCATCGAGCGCGCGATGGCGCTGCTGCGCCGGGGCGGCCTCAGTGTCACCGAGGTCTGCTTCGAGGTCGGCTGCTCGTCGCTGGGCACCTTCAGCACCCGCTTCACCGAGCTGGTCGGTGTCGCGCCCAGCGTCTACCGGCGCCAGGCGGCGCGGGCGACGGCGGGGATGCCCTCGTGCGTGGCCAAGCAGGTGACCAGACCGGTCAGGAGCCGAGAGGCGCCGGCCACCGAGCCGCAACGGGGACGGGCGCCGCGCACGAGGCCGGGAACGGTCGCGGGCCGCGCGGATCCGGCGGTCCCCGCCGGTACTCCCTGAACCGGTCGCCGCACGCGCGGGGCGGGAAACGAGAGAAGGGGAACACCGTCGCGGTGTTCCCCTCAGTGAAGTGCCCCCTGCAGGATTCGAACCTGCGCACACGGCTCCGGAGGCCGTTGCTCTATCCCCTGAGCTAAGGGGGCTGGCTTGCGAGAACAACTGTAGCAGGGGCGCCGGGCCCTTCGTCCACTCGTTGCGGGCGCGCACGGCCGAGCCCGCCGATACCCGCGATCCGGTGGTGCCGTGCCGCCCCGCGGCGGTAGTGTCACGCCCGTGAACGCCCTACCCACACGGGTTCTCGTCGTCGAGGACGACGACGTGATCCGGGAACTCATCCGCCTGAACCTCGAACTGGAGGGGTTCGAGGTGTTCACCGCCGTGGACGGACAGGACTGCCTCGACCGTGCCGCGCACATCGACCCCCACGTGGTCACCCTGGACGTGATGATGCCCCGCGTGGACGGGTGGACGGCCGCCGAACGCCTGCGCGCCGACGCGCGCACCCGCGACCGGCCGATCATCCTGGTCACCGCGCGTACGCAGGACGAGGACCAGCGGCGCGGTGAGCGCATCGGGGTCGACGCCTACCTCACCAAGCCCTTCGACCCCGACGTGCTCGTCGACGTCATCCGCGGCCTGGTCGACGGGAGCCGGGAGTGACCCCCAGGGCACTGGAGGCGGCCGTCCGCGAGGCCGCCGTGCGGATCTTCGGCCTGGACCCCGCCCGGATCCCGTTCGTGTGGCCCCGCAACGACCACGCGGACGAGGGGGCCGACGTCGCCACCGCGCTGCCGCCCCGACTGGCCGGCAGCGTGGGGGACCGGCTGGACGTGTCCCGGGGCGACCGCCGCGCGGCGGTCGCCGCCCGGGTCGCCGACGGGCTCTCGGACATGCGCGACGAGGGCCTGGTGGACTTCGACCGCGTCTTCCACGACGGACGCGGCTTCCTCAACGTCACCTTCACCGGACGACAGCGTGAGGCCCTGCTCGCCGAGGCCGCCGACGGCCCCCGGTTCCTCACCGGCCGGGACTGGGACGGAGCGGGGGAGTGGCCCTCCTCGGCCCTGCACGAGGCCGGACCGGTCGCCCAGGCCCGCAGGCTCGCCCGCGCCGACGCCCGCGCCCGCATCGGCCTGGCCGTCGGCCCGCAGGCCCCGCCGCCGGGCCCCCGCGGAGAGGTCTCCTGGCGCGACCCCTACCTGGACGGCGGCCCCCGTGAGCTGATCACCCCCGCCGCCCGCGCACTCGGGGCCGTGGGCGAGGCCAGCGCCCGCGTCGCCTTCTGCCGCTCGGTGCCCGAACGGCCCAGGGACACCGAGACCACCGGCCGCGACCTGCCGGTACTGCCCTCCGTCGAGTACCCCGGAGCCTGGGCCCGCCTGACCGACGCCAACCCCGCCTTCCGGCTGCGCTACGCCCACGCCCACGCGGCCAGCCTGTGCCGCTGGGCCGAGGAGGGGGCCCCGCCCCCCGCGGCCTGCTCCGGGCACACCGCCCCCGTGCGCGGCCTCCTCTTCGACGGGCCCAGCGTCCTGGACACGGCCGCGCGCCGAGAGGAACCCCATATCCTGGTTCGATACCTGGAGGCGCTGGCCAGTGCCTACGATGAGTGGCGGACGTGTCCCACCGCGGTATCCGAACCCGCGGAACGGGCCGCCGCGCCCCCGGCCCTGCCAGCCGCCGTCGCCGGGGTCGTCCGTACCGGGCTCTTCCTGCTCGGAGTGTCAGCGCCCACAAGGCTGTAGGCACCCCGTGCCGCCGTCCGGTGGAGCGCACCCAACCCTTTCGTCCCGACCGGTTCAGTGGACAATGGTGGGAGGGTGCCGCCAACCCGCACAGCCGTACAGTCCCAGCCGAAAGCCCATCATGAGCCGCTACGCCCATCCCGCCGGTTCCCGCCACGCGGAGATCCTGCCGGAGGACAACCCGCCGCTGCCGCCCAAGAGCCTCAACGAGCTCGACCCCCAGGTGTGGCCCGCCACCGCGCGCCGCACGGACGGCGAGCTCGCCGTCGGCGGTGTCGGTGTGCGCGAACTCGCCGCCACCCACGGCACGCCCCTCTTCGTCATGGACGAGGAGGACTTCCGCGGTCGCGCACGCGACTTCCGCACCGCCTTCTCCGACGCCGACGTCTACTACGCGGGCAAGGCCCTGCTGACCAAGGCCGTCGCCCGCTGGGTCGCGGAGGAGGGCCTCAAGCTCGACGTGAGCTCGGGCGGGGAGCTCGCCGTCGCCCTGGCCGCGGGGTTCCCCGCCGAGCGCATCGGCATGCACGGCAACAACAAGTCCACCGCCGAGCTGCACCGCGCCGTCGAGACCGGGGTGGGGCGCGTCATCATCGACTCCTTCGACGAGATCGAGCGCCTCGAAGCCGTCGCCGCCGGGCTCGACGCCCGCCCCAAGGTCCTCATCCGGGTCACCACCGGCGTGGAGGCGCACACCCACGAGTTCGTCGCCACCGCCCACGACGACCAGAAGTTCGGCTTCGCGATGAGCACCGGCGCCGCCGCCGACGCCGTCCGCCGCGTGCTCGACGCCCAGCACCTGGACCTGGTCGGCCTGCACTCGCACATCGGCTCGCAGATCTTCGACACCTCCGGCTTCGAGGTCGCCGCCCGCCGCGTCGCCCGCTTCCTCGCCGGCGTCCACGAGGACCTGGGCATCACCCTGGCCGAGCTCGACCTCGGCGGCGGCCTGGGCATCGCCTACACCTCGGGCGACGACCCGCTCGACCCCAAGACCATCGCCGAGAGCCTCACCTCCATCGTGCGCAGGGAGTGCGAGGAGGGCGGGCTGCCCATGCCACGTATCGCCGTGGAGCCGGGCCGCGCCATCGCCGGTCCGGCCGGGATCACCCTCTACGAGGTCGGCACCGTCAAGGACGTCGAGGGCATCCGCACCTACGTCAGCGTCGACGGCGGCATGAGCGACAACATCCGCACCGCCCTGTACGGCTCGGAGTACACCAGCCAGCTGGTCTCCCGCGAGAGCGACGCCGAGCCCATGCTGTCCCGACTGGTCGGCAAGCACTGCGAGAGTGGCGACATCATCGTGCACGACCTCTACCTGCCCGCCGACCTCCGGCCGGGCGACCTGGTGGCGGTCGCCGCCACCGGGGCCTACTGCTACTCCATGGCGAGCAACTACAACCACCTGCCCCGACCGGCCATGGTCGCGGTCCGAGACGGGAGCACCCGCGTCATCGTGCGCAGGGAGAACGAGGAGGACCTGCTCCGCCTCGACGTCGGCTGAACAGTCCTGCACGGCGGCCCGGCCGCCCGGCGACAGGACACGAGAGAACTGGGAGTCACGCCCAAATGGCGATGAAGGTGGCGCTGCTCGGATGCGGCGTGGTGGGTTCGGAAGTCGTCCGCCTGGTCAACGACCAGTCCGAGGAACTGGCCGCCCGGGTGGGCACGCCGATCGAGATCGGCGGTATCGCGGTGCGCCGCATCGACCGCGACCGCGGCGTCGCCCCGGAGCTGCTGACGACCGACGCCACGGCCCTGGCCACGCGCCCCGACATCGACCTCGTGGTCGAGGTGATCGGCGGTATCGAACCGGCCCGTTCGCTGATCCTCGCCGCGGTCAAGGCGGGCAAGTCCGTGGTCACGGCCAACAAGGCCCTGCTCGCGGAGGACGGCCAGACCCTGCACACGGCGGCCCGCGACGCCGGGGTGGACCTGTACTACGAGGCCTCCGTGGCGGGAGCCATCCCGCTGCTGCGGCCCCTGCGCGACTCGCTCGCGGGGGACAGGGTCAACCGGGTCCTGGGCATCGTCAACGGCACCACCAACTACGTCCTCGACCGGATGGACTCCATGGGCGCCGGGTTCACCGAGTCCCTGGAGGAGGCGCAGGCCCTCGGGTACGCCGAGGCCGACCCCACCGCGGACGTGGAGGGCTTCGACGCCGCCGCCAAGGCCGCGATCCTGGCCCGGCTGGCCTTCCACACCCAGCAGGTGACCGCCGCCGACGTGCACCGCGAGGGCATCACCGGAGTGTCCGCGGGCGACATCGCCAGCGCCCGCGCGATGGGCTGCGTGGTCAAACTCCTGGCCATCTGCCAGCGCTCGCAGGACGGCCGCTCGGTGGGGGTGCGCGTCCACCCGGTGATGCTGCCGGTCGAGCACCCGCTGGCCAGCGTCAAGGAGGCCTACAACGCGGTGTTCGTCGAGGCCGAGTCCGCGGGGCGCCTGATGTTCTACGGCGCGGGCGCCGGAGGCACCCCCACCGCCAGCGCGATCCTGGGCGACCTGGTGGCGGTGGCGCGCAACCGCCTCGCGGGCACGTCGGTGTCCGAGGGGGGCCACGACACCGGTATGCCGGTGCACGACATGGGCCAGACCATCACCAGCTACCACGTGGCGCTGGACGTGGCCGACCGCCCGGGTGTGCTGTCCAAGGTCGCGGAGATCTTCGCCGACCACGGGGTCTCCATCAGGAACGTGCGTCAGGAGGGCAGCGGCGACGACGCCCAGCTGGTGCTGGTCAGCCACCCCGCCCCCGACGCCGCGCTCAGCGCCACGGTCGAGCAGTTGCGCACGCACGACATGGTGCGCGAGGTGGCCAGTGTGATGCGCGTGGAGAACTTCGCCGACTGAGGCCCCGCCCGGGCCGGGACCGGGCGGGGGACCGGCGTGGCCGCGAGCAGGCCGTGCGCACACGCGTACGGCCTGCTCGCCGAACCCGGGCGTTCCGCATCGTGAGACGCGGAAGACCGCGATTCGAGATACCCCGGGCGGGGTCATAGACTCGTGGCTGGTGGGACGACGGACGCGCCACGCTGCCGCCCGGACGGCCCCCCGCATCCATCGCGCGTCAAAGCGAAGCCGCATCCACCCGAAAGGGACAAAGTCGTGAGCATGGCACGGGCGTGGCGAGGCATCGTCGAGGAATACCGCGACCGCCTCCCCGTCAACGAGAGCACCCCCGTTGTCACCCTCCAGGAGGGCGGCACGCCCCTGCTGCCCGCCACGCGCGTCTCCGAGCTCACGGGCTGCGAGGTCTTCCTCAAGGTCGAGGGGCTCAACCCCACCGGGTCCTTCAAGGACCGCGGGATGACCATGGCCATCACCAAGGCCGCCGAGGACGGCGCCAAGGCCGTCATCTGCGCCTCCACGGGAAACACCAGCGCAAGCGCCGCCGCCTACGCCATCCGCGCGGGCATGACCTGCGCCGTGCTGGTGCCCCAGGGCAAGATCGCCATGGGCAAGCTCGCCCAGGCCCTCGTCCACGGCGCCCGCCTCCTACAGGTGGACGGCAACTTCGACGACTGCCTCGAACTGGCGCGCAAGCTCAGCGTCGACTACCCGGTCGCCCTGGTGAACTCGGTCAACCCCTACCGCCTCCAGGGGCAGAAGACCGCCGCCTTCGAGATCGTCGACGCCCTCGGCGACGCCCCCGACGTCCACTGCATCCCCGTGGGCAACGCGGGCAACATCACCGCCTACTGGATGGGCTACACCGAGTACCTCAGGGACAAGGTCGCGACGCGCGGCCCCCGCATGCTCGGTTTCCAGGCCAGCGGCTCCGCGCCCATCGTCAACGGCGCGCCCGTCACCAGCCCGAGCACCATCGCCACCGCGATCCGTATCGGCAACCCGGCCTCCTGGAAGCTCGCCGAGCAGGCGCGCGACGAGTCCGGCGGCCTCATCGACAAGGTCACCGACCGCCAGATCATGGCCGCCTACAAGCTCCTCGCCGCCGAGGAGGGCGTGTTCGTGGAGCTGGCCTCCGCCGCCAGCGTGGCCGGTCTGTTGCAGGCCGTGGAGGCGGGGCAGGTCGAGCGCGGCAGCCGCGTGGTGTGCACCGTCACTGGCAACGGACTCAAGGACCCCGACTGGGCGCTGGCCGGAGCCTCCTCCGCCACCACCGTGCCGGTGGACGCCCTCACCGCCGCCAAGGCCCTCGACCTCGCCTGAGCCCGGCTGCTCCGCCCGGGGAGCCGTGCGCGGGCGCCGGCAGGGTGACGCAAGGCGAGTCGGGCCGCCGGCGGGGAATGAGCGCCGGGCGCGCACGAGAACGAGGCGTCCCTGCCCCCGGGGCGCCCGGGCCCCGGCCGAGCTCGCGAGGGTACAAGAACACTGGAGAAGCCCACCGTGACCCCACCACGCCCCACACGGGTGTCCGTCCGCGCCCCCGCCACCAGCGCCAACCTCGGTCCGGGCTTCGACGCCCTGGGCATGGCCCTGCGGCTGTACAACGAGTTCGAGGTCCGCCTGCGCAACGACGGCGAACTCCGCGTCCGGGTCGAGGGGGAGGGCGCCGGAGAGGTGCCGACCGACGAGCGCCACCTCGTCGTGCGCGCCATGCGCGAGACCTTCGAGAGGGCCGGGGAGAAGCTGCCCGGGCTCGACCTGGCCTGCGTCAACAACGTCCCGCACGCCCGGGGGCTCGGCTCGTCCTCCTCGGCGATCGTCGGCGGCGTGGCCGCCGCGAGCGCCCTGCTGGGGCGCACCGGACCCGACGGCGGGCCGGACCGCGACGGCATCTACCGGATCGCCGCGGACATCGAGGGCCATCCCGACAACGTGGCCCCCTGCGTATACGGCGGATACACGGTCGCCTACCGCGACGGCGACCGCTGGGGCGCGGTGTCCCTGGTCCCCGACGCACGGATCCTGCCGGTGCTGTGCGTTCCCTCGTGGCGCCTGTCCACCGAGCGGGCCCGCGGCCTGCTGCCCGAGGAGGTACCGCACTCCGACGCCGCGTTCAACGCCGGGCGCGCCGCGCTGATGACCGCGGCCGTTTGTGGCCACCCGGAATCCTTGTACGCGGCCACCGAGGACCGGCTGCACGAGTCCTACCGGGAACCCGCCATGCCGCGCACCCTCGGTCTCATCCGTGACCTGCGGCGACACGGGAGACTGCCCGCCGTGGTCTCCGGAGCGGGGCCGACGGTGCTGGTGCTGTGCTCGGTGGAGGAGGGGGAGGCGGTCCCGGATTCACCGGAAATCACCCGCCAGACTGATTCGATCCGCCGGCGGGCGGGTAAGGACTGGGACGTACGCCCCCTGCCCGTCGAGCCGGCTGGGGTGCGGACCCCATCTCCCCATCCGTAGCACCTGTGTCGAGGAATAGCCGTGGCCTCTGTTGATGTTAGGCTAGGTGAAGCACCAGACGCCCCGTTGCGGGGTGAGTGCTCATCCGCCACAGCGGCCTCCGCATCTCATACTCCGGTGGTTCCGTCTTGCGACCCCCCGGAAGCGGCAGCCAACGTGTCGAGTCAGCGGTTCTTCCGCGACTGTGCCAACGTCATCGCAGCCCGCTCCTCCTCGGATGAGCGTGTCTTCACGATCGACGGGCAACACCACCGAGCCATATGCCCCGACGTCTGGCTGTACCCAGAGCCCGCCGCGATTGGGTAGGTAGGGGACCGCTTTCCACACCGGTTTCCGACATCCACGTGGGGCACGCCCTACCCGGCCCTGCCGGTTCGCACCACCGGGCCGGCCGCTCCAGCACCCGCTGACGGCCGAAGCCCGCTCCTTGGGAAGGACCCTTAGTGAGCGACACCACCGAACTCCGAACGGACGCGGCGGTCGACAGCAAAACCACCACCGGCGCCTCCGGAGCGGAGGCTGGCGAAGCCGCGCCCACAGGTGCGTCGTCGCGGCCCCGCGCGGCGTCGCGCGGAACCGGGCTGGCGGCCCTGAAGCTCCCCGAGCTCCAGAAACTCGCCTCGAGCCTGGGCATCACCGGTACGGGGCGTATGCGCAAGAGCGACGTCATCGCCGCGATCGAGGCCAAGCAGGGCGGCCCTGTCAGCAGTCCGGCGAAGGCCAAATCCGCAAAGAACGCCGAGACGGTGCCCAAGGCCGGTAAGGTCGAGGCAACCGACGGCCAGACCGAGGCCCAGGTCCCCAACACGTCGGGCACGGACGAAGCTCCGCGCAAACGTGTGGCCGAGCAGCCGTCGGACCAGGCCGTCACCGACACCCAGGGTGGGCGGGGGGACAAGCCGCCCCGCGGCCGCCGCTCGTCCCGCAGACGCGGTGACGAGCCCGGTGAACAGACCCGATCGGTGGACGGCACCGACTCCACTACCTCCGCGAGCAGCGTGACCAAGACATCCAGCACCCCCCAGAAGAACGGCCCCGACTCCTCCGAGGACCGTGACACCAGGTCCGGACAGGGTCGCGAGCGCCAGCGCAACCGCCGCAACCGCAACAGGGGCGGCGACGATCAGAACACCGGCGGCAACGCCCAGCAGGGCGGAGGTGGCCAGAACCAGGGCCGGGGTGGTGGTGGCGACGACGACGACTTCGGCGGCGGACGTCGCCGCGGACGTCGCCGCGACCGGCGCGACCGACGCGGACGCGGCGGGGCCCAGCAGGAGCCGGAGCCGGTGATCGGCGACGACGACGTCCTGCTGCCGGTCGCGGGCATCCTCGACATCCTGGACAACTACGCCTTCGTGCGCACCACCGGCTACCTGCCCGGGCAGAGCGACGTCTACGTCTCCCTGGCCCAGGTGCGCAAGCACGGCCTGCGCAAGGGCGACCACATCATCGGCGCGGTGCGTCAGCCGCGCGACGGTGAGCGCCGGGAGAAGTTCAACGCCCTGGTGCGGCTGGACTCGGTCAACGGCATGTCGCCGGACCAGGCCAAGGGCCGCCAGGAGTTCTCCAAGCTGGTCCCGCTCTACCCGCAGGACCGACTGCGCCTGGAGACCGAGCCGCACATCCTCACCACGCGGATCATAGATCTCGTGGCACCCATCGGTAAGGGTCAGCGCGGGCTCATCGTCTCGCCGCCCAAGGCGGGCAAGACGATGGTGGTGCAGGCGATCGCCAACGCCATCACCGAGAACAACCCCGAGTGCTACCTGATGGTGGTCCTGGTCGACGAGCGGCCCGAGGAAGTCACCGACATGCAGCGCACGGTCAAGGGCGAGGTCATCCACTCGACCTTCGACCGGCCCGCCGAGGACCACACGGTCGTCGCCGACCTGGCCATCGAGCGTGCCAAGCGGCTCGTGGAGATGGGCATGGACGTCGTCGTCCTGCTGGACTCCATCACCCGCCTGGGCCGCGCCTACAACCTGGCCGCCCCGGCCAGCGGGCGCATCATGTCCGGTGGTGTGGACTCCACCGCCCTCTACCCGCCCAAGCGCTTCTTCGGCGCGGCCCGCAACATCGAGGGCGGCGGCTCGCTGACCATCCTGGCGACCGCGCTGGTGGAGACCGGCTCGCGCGCCGACGAGGTGATCTTCGAGGAGTTCAAGGGCACCGGCAACATGGAGCTCAAGCTCAACCGGAGCCTGGCGGACAGGCGGATCTTCCCCGCGGTCGACGTGGACGCCTCCAGCACGCGCAAGGAGGAGATCCTCATGTCCCCGGAGGAGCTCAACGTCGTCTGGAAGCTGCGCCGGGTGCTGCACGCGCTCGACGCCCAGCAGGCCATCGAGCTGCTCCTGGACAAGATGAAGGAGTCCAAGAGCAACGCGGAGTTCCTGCTCCAGATCCAGAAGACCACGGTGGGCCCCGAGCGCTGAGGCGCGGGCAGGGCCACCACGGATCACGACAGGGCCCCCTTCCCGATGCCGGGGAGGGGGCCCTGTCGTGTCCGGAGCGCGCACGGAACACCGGTGTCCGCACCATCGCTGAGCTCCTTTCGGATCGCGGAAGGGCCTGACCGGGACACGAAAAAGATCACCGATGTGTTGCGGATCACCAAGGGGGATGTCCCCGCGGAGGAAAACGATTTAGGGTCACGCCAGCCGAGCCCCCCATGCCAGGGAGCAGACTGGATGGACAACCTCGCCGTACTCAGCGTCCTCGCGCTCACCCCGATCCTCCTCGTCGGAGTCCTGCTCGTCGGATTCCGCCTTCCGGCCATGTACGCGATGCCCATCGGCTACGTCGTCGTGGTCGGCATCGCCGTCGTGTTCTGGCAGACCGACTGGGTCGTCGTCGCGGCCTCCACGGTCCAGGGCCTGATCCTCGCCCTCGGCCTGCTCTACATCATCTTCGGCGCGCTGCTGCTGCTCTCCACACTGACCAAGAGCGGCGCCATCGCCACCATCCGCTCCACCTTCACCGACATCAGCCCCGACCGCCGCGTCCAGGCGATCATCATCGGCTGGCTGTTCGGCAGCTTCATCGAGGGCGCCTCCGGCTTCGGGACCCCCGCCGCCGTGGTCGCCCCGCTCCTGCTCGCACTGGGTTTCCCCGCCATGGCCGCCGTCATGGTCGGCCTGGTCATCCAGAGCACCCCGGTCAGCTTCGGCGCGGTGGGCACGCCCATCCTCGTCGGTGTCTCCGGCGGCCTGGAGGGATCACCCGAGGTCGCCGAACGCGCCGCGGCGCTCGGGCTGACCATGCCCGGGTTCGTCAGCCACATCGGGTTCCAGACCGTCGTGCTCCACGCCGTCTCGGGCACCCTCATCCCGCTGTTCATCTGCTGCATGCTCTGCGGCTTCTACGGCGGCGAGCGCCGCTTCTCCGACGGCCTCGGCGTATGGAGGTTCGCGCTCTTCGCCGCCTTCGCCATGACCATCCCCTCGATCGCCTACAACTACTTCCTCGGCGTGGAGTTCACCAGCCTCCTCGGCGGCCTCACCGGGCTGGTCATCGTCGTCCTCGCCGCGCGCCGCGGCTTCCTCATGCCCGAGCGGACGTGGGACTTCCCGCCCCGGGAGGACTGGCTGGCCCGCTGGAGCGGCAGGATCGCCCCCGGCGACGGGGAGACCGTGCTCACCGACGACCGCCGCGTCGGCTTCCTGAACGCCTGGGCGCCCTACCTCCTGGTCGCCGCGGTACTGGTGGCCACCCGCACCGTCGTCCCCGTCAAGGACTGGCTGGCCGGCGTCAGCGTCGGGGCCGGCGACATCCTCGGCACCTCCATAGCCCAGACCGTGGAGCCCCTCTACTCGCCCGGCGCGACCTTCGTCCTGGTCTGCCTGATCACCTACGGCCTGCACCGCATGAGCGTCCGCCAGATCGCCGACTCCTGGAAGATGGCCGGATCGCAGTTGGCCGGGGCCGCCGTCGCGCTGCTCTTCGCCGTCCCGCTCGTCCGGGTCTTCATCAACACCGGAGCCGAGTTCGGGGACACCGGCCTGGAGAGCATGCCGCTCACCCTGGCCGTCGGAGCCGCCGAGCTGGGCGGAGGCACCTGGCCGCTCTACGCGCCCTGGATCGGTGCCCTGGGCGCCTTCGTCGCGGGCTCCAACACCGTGTCCAACCTGATGTTCTCCCTCTTCCAGTTCTCCACGGCCGACCACATCGGGATCCCGCCGGAGACCGTCGTGGCCACCCAGGCCGTCGGCGGCGCGGCCGGGAACATGATCACCGTGCACAACGTGGTCGCCGCCTCCGCGGTGGTCGGCCTGGTCGGCAGGGAGGGCGACCTCATCCGGCAGAGCATCCTGCCCATGACCTACTACGTGCTCATGGCCGGTTCGGTCAGTTACGTGTTCGTCTACGGGTTCGGCCCCAACGCCGGAACCGTGATGCTCGTCCTCGTCCTCGCGGCGCTGGCCGGACTCGTCCTCCTCATGCGCAGGGCCGACGCGGACAAGCCCCCCTCGCGCGGGTTCCGGAGCGGGGCGGAAGGCGCCGGCGGGAGGGGAGCGGAATAGACACTGGTCCCGGCATCGTTGTGGGTCTGGCAAACTGGGGGTGGAGAGTGGCCCACCCCTGCTTCGGCGGGGTCCGCCGCCCCGTTACCTGGATCGCCGCGGCACCGGTTCGCGCATGGCCCACGATGACCGCCCCACCTCCTCGGGTGGCGCGGCTTGTCATGCGTCCGGCGGCCGCGCCCCTGATGAGGAGACACACATGAAGGCCGACATCCACCCCGAGTACTTCGTGACCGAGGTGACCTGCACCTGCGGTGCCAACTTCACCACCCGCAGCACCATTCCCGAGGGCAAGGTCCGCGCCGAGGTGTGCTCCGAGTGCCACCCGTTCTACACCGGCAAGCAGAAGATCATGGACACCGGTGGCCGGGTCGCCCGCTTCGAGAAGCGCTTCGGCAAGCGCAAGTAGCGCTGCCCGCTGTCCCGCGGCTCCGGTGCCACCGGCGCCGCGGGACCAGGTAGGCCCCGAGGGGGACGCACAGGCGAGGCAAGCACAACAAGACGGGGACGGGCGAAAGTGAAGCTGGACGACCTTCTGGGGGAGTACTACGAGCTGGAACAGCAGCTCGCCGACCCCGAGGTGCACGCCGACCAGGGCAGGGCGCGCACGCTGGGCAAGCGCTACGCACAGCTCACCCCCATCATCGAGGCCTACCGCGCGCTCAAGGAGGTCGAGAGCGACATCGACGCCGCGCGCGAACTCTCCGTCGAGGACTCCTCCTTCGCGGAGGAGGCCGACCGCCTGACCGAGGAGGCCGAGGCCCTCACCGAGCGCCTGCGCGTCCTCCTCGTCCCGCGCGACCCCGCCGACGACAAGAACCTCATCATGGAGGTCAAGGCGGGCGAGGGCGGTGAGGAGTCCGCCCTGTTCGCCGGGGACCTGGTCCGCATGTACCTGCGCTACGCCGAGCGCCAGGGGTGGAAGACCGAGGTCATCGACGCCACCTACTCCGACCTGGGCGGGTACAAGGACATCACGATCGCCTTCAAGAACAGGGGCACCCCCGAGCCCGGTTCGGGCGTGTGGCCCATGCTCAAGTTCGAGGGCGGCGTGCACCGCGTCCAGCGCGTCCCGGTCACCGAGTCCCAGGGCCGCATCCACACCTCCGCCGCGGGTGTGCTGGTCGTGCCCGAGGCCGAGGACATCGAGGTCGACATCCACGAGAAGGACCTGCGGATCGACGTCTACCGCTCCTCCGGGCCCGGCGGCCAGAGCGTCAACACCACCGACTCGGCGGTGCGCATCACCCACCTGCCCACCGGCATCGTCGCCTCCTGCCAGAACGAGAAGAGCCAGCTCCAGAACAAGGAGCAGGCCATGCGCATCCTGCGCGCCCGCATCTACGCCGAGGCCCAGGCCAGCGCGGACGCCGACGCCGCCGCCGAGCGCAAGAGCCAGGTGCGCACCGTGGACCGCTCCGAACGGGTCCGCACCTACAATTTCCCGGAGAACCGGATCTCCGACCACCGCGTCGGCTACAAGGCCTACAACCTCGACCAGGTCCTCAACGGGGAGCTCGACGGGGTCATCAAGGCGCTCGTGGACGCGGACACCAAGGAAAGGCTCGAAGCCGCTCAGTCATGAACTTCCTGCTCGACGAGGTCGCCCGCGCGACGCTGAGGCTCGCGGAGGCGGGTGTGGCCTCACCTCGCACCGACGCCGAGGAGCTCGCGGCGTTCGTGCACGGTGTCCGTCGAGGAGAGCTGCACGCGGTCGCCGACGCCGACTTCGACGCGCGGTACTGGGAGTACGTGGCCCGCCGCGAGGCCCGCGAGCCCCTGCAGCACATCACCGGCCGCGCCTACTTCCGCTACCTCGAACTCCAGGTCGGGCCCGGGGTGTTCGTGCCCCGGCCCGAGACCGAGATCATGGTCGACTGGGCGATCGAGACCCTGCGTGCCATGGACGTGGCCGACCCCCTGGTGGTCGACCTCGGCGCGGGATCGGGCGCCATCGCCATCTCCATCGCCCAGGAGGTGCCGCGCTCGCGTGTGCACACGGTGGAGATCGATCCCCTCGCCCTGGAGTGGGCGCGCCGCAACATCGGTGCCAGCGGCCACGCCGACCGGGTCACCGCCCACCACGCCGACATGCGCACCGCCCTGCCCGAGCTCGACGGCCGCGTCGACCTGCTCATCAGCAACCCGCCCTACGTCCCCACGGGCGAGGCCGCGGTCATCCCGCCCGAGGTGCGCGACTACGACCCCGCCCCCGCGCTGTGGTCGGGCGAGGACGGCCTCGACATGATCCGCGACCTGGAGGCGGTCGGCCGCAGGCTGCTGCGTCCCGGCGGCGTGATGGCCGTCGAGCACCACGACGGCCAGGGCATCGACATCCCCTGGCTGTTCCCCGAGGACAAGGGCTGGCGTGACGTGCTCAACCGCAAGGACATGGCACGGCGCGACCGCTTCGTGGTCATGCGCCGCGTCGACGAGGACGGCTGACCGTGTCCGCATCCGCCCCTGTATCCCCGTATCCTTGCCCGGCCGCGAAGCCGGCCGGTCCCTTTCGAGAATGAGGTGAACGCAGGTGAGCCGCATCTACGACTGCGCGGACGAGACCGCCCGCAAGGACGGTCTCGCCGACGCCGCGTCCGCGGTGCGCCGAGGCGACCTTGTGGTGCTTCCCACGGACACCGTGTACGGCATCGGCACCGACGCCTTCAGCCCGACCGCGGTGTCCCGGCTGCTCGCCACCAAGGGCCGGGGGCGTGAGATGCCCCCGCCGGTCCTGGTCGGTTCCATGCGCGCCGCCACCGCCCTCGTCGACGACCTGGGCAACCACGGCCGCGACCTCATGGAGGAGTTCTGGCCCGGTCCGCTCACCCTGGTGTGCAGCGCCACCCCGAGCCTGTCCTGGGACCTGGGCGACACCAAGGGCACCGTGGGCGTGCGCATGCCGATGGACCCGATCGCCCTGGAACTGCTCAAGGAGGTCGGGCCGATGGCGGTGAGCAGCGCCAACAAGTCCGGCCGGCCCTCCGCCACCCGCGTGGAGGAGGCCATCGAGCAGCTCGGCGACGAGGACGTGGCGGTCTACCTGGACGGTGGTGAGACCGAGGTCCGGGTCTCCTCCACCATCGTCGACCTCACCTACGCGGTCCCGCGCGTGCTGCGGGCGGGCGCCATCTCCATCGAGCAGCTGCGCTCGGTGTGCGGCACCGTCATCGGCGAGCTGCGCAGGGGACGTACCGGTACGGCGAAGGCCGACACGGACGGGGAGGCCCAGCAGGCCGAACAGGCGCAGGCCCCACGGGACGACGCCCCGCCGGAGGGCGGGGACGGCGCACAGGAGACTCCCAAGGCGGGGCGGGCCCCCGAAGGCGACGAGAGCTAGAGGGGCCAGGACGTGCGGGAGTACGCGCTCACCTTCGTCATCGCCGCCGCGGTGACCTACCTGCTCGTTCCGCTGGTGCGCCGGTTCGCCATCGCCTTCGGCGCGACCCCGGCGGTGCGCGACCGCGACGTGCACAAAGAACCCATCCCGCGTCTGGGAGGGCTCGCCATCTACGGCGGATTCGCCGCCGCCCTGCTGATCTCGGCCCAGCTCCCGCACCTGCAGAACGTCTTCGTCGCCGACACCTGGATGGGACTGCTGCTGGCGGGCGGGCTGATCACGGTCATCGGCGTCATCGACGACCGCTGGGGGATGGACGCGCTGAGCAAGCTCGCCGGGCAGACCGCCGCCGCGGGCATCCTCGTCTGGCAGGGCGTGCAGCTTCTGTGGCTGCCGCTGCCCGGCACGCAGCTCTCACTGGGACCGTGGCTGGGCGCGATGATCTCCATCCTGCTCATCGTGGTGACCATCAACGCGGTCAACTTCGCCGACGGGCTCGACGGGCTGGCGGCGGGCATCGTCGGCATCTCCGCCTTCGCGTTCTTCGCCTACTACTACGTGGTCGCGGTGGAGCAGGGCTTCGTGCGCCAGTCCTACCCGGCGATGATCGCGATCATCCTGGCCGGCACCTGCGTCGGATTCCTCTTCCACAACTTCCACCCGGCCAGGGTGTTCATGGGCGACACCGGGGCGATGCTGCTGGGACTGCTGCTGACCTCGATCACCATCACGGTGACCGGCCAGTTCGACGCCAACACCGCGCGTGAGGAACTCAACTCCGGCCTGGTGGTGTTCCTGCCGGTCGCGCTTCCGCTGCTGGTGATCGCCCTGCCGCTGGCGGACCTGGTGCTCGCCGTGCTGCGCCGCACGCTCGCGGGCAAGTCCCCGTTCGCCCCGGACCGCGGCCACATCCACCACCGCCTGCTGGACATGGGCCACAGCCACATGAGGGCGGTGCTGCTGATGTACCTGTGGGCGGGCATCGTGTCCTTCGCCGCGGTGGCGCTGTCGGTGTTCGACTCCCCGGTGATCGTGCTGACGGTGACCGCCCTGGTGGCCACGTGCGCCGTCGGCCTCATCGCGCTGCCCCGGCTGCGCAGGCGCGGACTGCTGGTCCGCGGGCGCAAGGAAGGCGTTAAGACGGGCTCGGACGGCGACGCGCGGTCCGACGCGTGAGCGGGGGCCGCGCAGGCGACCGGGAGACCGGGAAAAGATGTCGCTGACCTGTGGATACCATGGTCGGAGCGGATGTGGCGAAGGCGACACAAGACCTGAAAAGGGCCTGGAGCGGGCACTTTGCGGCCCGTTAAGGTCGCGTTAAGGAACCCCAGGATTCAGCACCAAAAACCTTGTGATAGCTTTCACGAGCAGGCAACCACTGAACCCCACGGAGCTTCGTTGATGCAGGAACACGACGCCCGGACTCTCCGCGGCGCCGCGCTTCCGACGGCTGTCGTCGGCGTGGTCGCGTTGATCGCAGGCTTCGCCATCTCCGGTACCCAGGGACTCTACGGCGCGCTTTTCGGCACGCTTCTGGTCATCGGCGCCTTCGCCGTCTCGGCCTTCGTCATCTCCTGGACCGGCGGCCGGCGTCCCGAGCTCCTCCTCCCGGTGGCCTTCCTCGTCTACACCACGAAGTTCGCGATTCTCATGGTCGCCCTGATGTTCTTCCGGGACACGACGGCCCTGGACAAGGACGTCTTCGGATGGACGGCGCTCGCCTGTGTGCTCGTCTGGCTGGCCGCCCATGCGGTGGCCGTCAAGAGGAGCAGGCAGCCGACCATCGTCCCCGCGGACGAAGAGGGCGAGAAAACGGCCGAGGACAGTGAGGCGCACCGGTGAGCCCGCGCGTACGGGCCGGTGTGCCGAGCCTGGTCACCTACTGCTATCTTCCGGAGCGAGATGAACGGTCAACGGAGTGCGAAGAGCGACTCTCAGGAGTCGCCCAACGCCAACGCGGCCACACTCCTCTCGTATCTGCTGGGAGGCCTCGCCTTCTGGGGCGGCGTCGGCTGGGTCGCGGACTGGGCGCTGGGATTCTCCGGCCTCTTCCTGCCCATCGGGCTCGGCGTGGGCCTGGTCGGCTCGATCTACCTCATCTACATCCAGCACGTCCGGTCCTGACCGAACACTCGGATGCGTCCTCCCGCGCTGAGGGTGGAGCCGCACCGACCACAACACCAAGGATTATGTTGCGTCACGACGAAAGGGATCGCCGTGGGTGCTGACGTGAACGTCGTCGCGGCGTCCGAATCAGGCTGCCACATCTTCGGCCACGGCTGCGGTTTCGAAGCCCCGGGCGTGGGCCTCTTCTCTCCGACGCCGTGGCTCGATTTCGGGCTTCCCGGTGCCGCGGGAGTGAACAAGTACTACCTGGTCGCGGCGGTCGCACTGATCATCGCCGCCGCCTTCTGGTACTTCACCACGCGCAGGGCCAAGGTCGTCCCCGGCCGAGGCCAGAGCATGGCCGAGATGCTGGTCGGCTTCCTGCGCGACCAGGTGACCCGGACCACCATGGGCAAGGAGGGGGACAGGTTCCTCCCCCTGATCGTGACCCTGTTCCTGTTCATCTTCTGTATGAACATCATGGGTCTGATCCCCGGCCTCCAACTGCCGGTGACCACCAGCCTGGCCTTCCCCGCGGTCCTGGCCCTCTTCGTCTTCCTGCTGTGGAACATCGTCGGCATCCGCCGCCACGGCTTCGGCGGCCACATCAAGGCCCGGCTGGTGCCCGGCGGCGTCCCCGCCTGGATCCTGCCCATCGTCGTGCCGATCGAGGCGTTGTCGAACTTCGTCATCCGGCCGGCCACGCACATGATCCGTCTGTTCGCGACCATGTTCGCCGGGCACCTGCTGCTCGCACTGTTCGCGGCCGCCGGCTTCTACATGTTCAACCCCCTGTCCCAGATGGGGGCGCTCTACGGCGCCCTCTCGGTGGGGTACTCCGCCATCGCGCTGGTCGGCTTCCTGGTCTTCACGGCCTTCGAGCTGTTCATCATGGCGGTCCAGGCCTACGTGTTCGTCCTTTTGACCTCCATCTACCTCGGTGAGGCCATCGAGGGAGCGCACTAGGGAAACGGCCCCCCGGCCTTTTCCACGCGCATTCACGACCTGTCCGATTCATAACGTCAGACCGGCGTCAACCATGATCGCCGGCGTGTAGTAAAGGGAATATCAACATGGATCTCGCCGCCATCGAAGGTAACCTGAACAGCATCGGTTACGGCCTCGCCGCCATCGGCCCCGGTATCGGCGTCGGCCTCGTCTTCGGCCTGGGTGTCCAGGCCATCGCCCGCCAGCCCGAGGCTCGCGGCATCCTCCAGGGTCAGATGATCTTCGGCTTCGCCGTCATCGAGGCCCTGGCCATTCTCGGCTTCGTTCTCGCGTTCGCCGTTTAGTCAGACCTGGTCCATAGAACGCGAAGGGATGCCAACCGTGTATTTGGCAGCCGAGCAAGAGAACGTCCTGCGGATTCACTGGGACGAGTTCACCTTCGGTCTCATCGCCTTCCTCCTCATCCTCGGCGTCGTCTACAAGATGTGGCCGAAGCTGACGAAGGCGCTGGACGAGCGTGCCGACCAGATCGAGGGTGGCATCGCTCGCGCTCAGAAGGCCGAGGCCGAGGCGGAGGAGACCCGCCAGCAGTACCGCGAGAAGCTCGAGGAAGCGCACCGCGAGTACGCCCAGGAGTTGGAGAAGGCCAAGGAGCAGAGGGCGGCGATCATCGCCGAGGCGCGCGAGGAGGCCCAGGTAGAGGCCCGTCGCATCGTCGAGGCGGCCCACGCCCAGATCGAGGCCGACCGCCAGCAGACCCTGGTGCAGCTGCGTAGCGAGATCGGTGCGCTCTCCACCGAGCTGGCGAGCCGTATCGTCGGTGAGACCCTCAGCGACGGCGCCGCCCAGAACCGCGTCATCGACCGGTTCCTGGACGAGCTGGAGCAGAGCGGGAACACGCAGCAGGCTGAGGTGCGTTGATGCGTGGTGTAAGCCGCACGTCGTTGACCGAGGTGACCCGGCGCCTGGACGAGAACGTCCTGGCGTCGGCGAGCACCGCGCAGAGCGGCGCCTCCCTGGGCAAGGAGCTCTTCGAGGTCGTCGCCCTCCTCGGGAGCGAGCACTCGCTGCGCCGGTGGCTCGCCGACCAGTCGAACCCGGCCGAGGCCAAGTCCACGCTGGTCGGAGAGCTTCTGGAGACCAGGGTTTCTCCGTCCACCGTCATGGTGGCCAGTGACGCGGTCTCGGCCAAGTGGTCGAGCGCGCGTGACCTCATGGACGCGCTGGAGCGGATGGCGGTCTACGCGACCGTCGCCCCCCTCCAGAACGCCTCGGCGCTCGGCGAGCTGGAGGACGAGCTGTTCCGCTTCCAGCGGATCGTCGCCTCCCAGCCCGACCTGCGCGAGGCCCTCACCCGTGACGGAGCGGCCCCCGAGCTCCGGCTCTCCCTCGTGGAGAACCTGCTCTCGGACAAGGTGAACCCCGCGACGCTGACCCTGGTCAGTGAAGCGGTCGCCCGTCCCCGGGGCCGTACCCTGGAACAGGCGCTGGAGAACTTCGGACAGATCGTCGCCGAGCGCGCCAAGCGCTACGTCGCCGTCGTCCGCAGCGCCGTCGCCCTGAGCGAGAACCAGCAGTCCCGGCTCGGAGCCGCGCTCTCGCGCGCCTACGGCCGCGACATCCACCTGAACATCGAGGTCGCCCCCGAAACCGTGGGTGGCATGTCCATCCAGGTGGGTGACGAGGTCATCGACGGGACCATCGCCGGGCGTATCGCCGAGGTCCAGCGCCGTCTGGCCGGCTGAAAGAACGCAAGGCAAGCACGCACGGCGCCAGCCCGGCGCCATTTGAGAGCAAGGACAACGTAGAGATGGCGGAGCTGACGATCCGACCGGACGAGATCCGGGACGCGCTGCAGCGCTTCGTCCAGTCGTACGAGCCTGAAGCCACCCGCGCGGAAGAGGTCGGTACCGTCACCTACTCCGGTGACGGCATCGCCCGCGTCGGTGGCCTTCCCTCGGCGATGGCGAACGAGCTGCTGCAGTTTGAGGACGGCACCCTGGGCCTGGCCCAGAACCTCGAGATCGGTGAGATCGGTGTCGTCGTGCTGGGTGACTTCACCAGCATCGAGGAGGGCCAGCAGGTGCGCCGCACCGGCCAGCTCCTCTCGGTGCCGGTGGGCGACAACTTCCTCGGCCGCGTGGTGGACCCCCTGGGCGCCCCCATCGACGGCAAGGGCGAGATCGAGACGACCGAGCGCCGTGACCTGGAGCTGCAGGCCGCGACGGTCATGCAGCGCCAGCCGGTCCACGAGCCGATGCAGACCGGCATCAAGGCGATCGACACCATGACGCCGATCGGCCGCGGGCAGCGCCAGCTGCTCATCGGCGACCGGCAGACCGGCAAGACCGCGGTCGGTATCGACGCGATCATCAACCAGAAGGCCAACTGGGAGTCCGGCGACCCCGACAAGCAGGTGCGCTGCATCTACGTCGCGATCGGCCAGAAGGGCTCGACCATCGCCGGTGTGCGGGGCGCCCTCGAAGAGGCCGGCGCGATGGAGTACACCACCATCGTCGCCTCCCCGGCGTCGGACCCGGCGGGCTTCAAGTACCTGTCCCCCTACACCGGTTCGGCCCTGGGCCAGCACTGGATGTACGAGGGCAAGCACGTCCTCATCGTCTTCGACGACCTGACCAAGCAGGCCGAGGCCTACCGTGCGGTGTCGCTGCTGCTGCGCCGTCCGCCGGGGCGTGAGGCCTACCCCGGTGACGTCTTCTACCTGCACTCCCGTCTCCTGGAGCGCTGCGCCAAGCTCTCCGACGAGCTGGGCGCGGGCTCGATGACCGCTCTGCCGATCATCGAGACCAAGGCGGGCGACGTCTCGGCCTACATCCCCACCAACGTCATCTCCATCACCGACGGCCAGGTCTTCCTGGACTCGGACCTGTTCAACCAGGGCCAGCGTCCGGCGATCGACGTGGGTGTGTCGGTCTCCCGTGTCGGTGGCGCGGCCCAGACCAAGGCCACCAAGTCCGTCTCCGGCACGCTGCGTCTGGGCCTTGCCCAGTACCGCGAGCTCGAGGCGTTCTCCGCCTTCGGTTCGGACCTGGACGCGGTCTCCAAGCAGCAGCTGGAGCGCGGCGCCCGGATGATGGAGCTGCTCAAGCAGGGCCAGTACTCGCCGTTCCCCATGGAGAAGACGGTCGTCTCCATCTGGGCCGGCAACACCGGCAAGCTCGACGACGTCCCGATCGAGGACGTGCGCCGCTTCGAGGACGACTTCCTGGACCACCTCTCCCGAGAGCACCCCGGAATCCTCGACACCATCCGCGACACCGGCAAGTTCGACGACGAGACCAAGGAGTCCCTGGACTCCGCCCTGGAGAAGTTCAAGCAGGGCTTCCAGACCTCGGCGGGGACCCTCCTGGGCACCGAGGCCGAGACTGAGGCGCTCGACAAGGACCAGGTCGGCCAGGAGACCATCAAGGTCGCCAAGGGCGGGAAGTAACCCATGGGTGCACAGCTTCGCGTCTATCGCCGGAGGATCCGCTCGACGAAGTCGATGGCGAAGATCACCCGCGCGATGGAGCTCATCGCCACGACGCGCATCACCAAGGCGCAGCGGGCGGCGGAGGCTGCTGGGCCCTACGCGCGGGAGATCACCCGGGCGGTCTCGGCCCTGGCCAGCCGGGTGACCTACAACCCGCTGCTGGCCGAGGCCGAGAACCCCACCCGCGCGGCCGTCCTGGTCATCACCAGTGACAAGGGCCTGGCGGGCGCCTTCTCGTCCAACGTGCTCAAGGAGGCGGACGCCCTCTCCGGGCTCCTGCGGGAGGAGGGCAAGGAGGTCCTCACCTACATGGTGGGCCGCAAGGGCGTGGGCTTCTACAAGTTCCGCGACCGTCCGCTCGAGGGGCAGTGGGAGGGCATCACCGAGCGTCCGACCTACGCGGACGCCCAGGAGATCGGCTCCGCGCTCATGGAGAAGTTCGCCATGGACACCTCCGAGGGCGGCGTCGACGAGATCCACGTGATCTCCACGGAGTTCGTCTCGATGCTGACCCAGCGCGCCTCGGCCGCCCGAGCCCTGCCGCTGGAGATCGAGGAGGTCGACGCGAGCGAACTCGAGGCCGAACAGGGCGCTCCGCTGCCGCTGTACGAGTTCGAGCCCTCCGTGGAGGAGGCGTTGGACCGGCTGCTCCCGCAGTACGTGACCAACCGCATCTACTTCGCGCTCCTGGAGTCCGCAGCCTCCCAGCAGGCGTCCCGTCGCGCGGCCATGAAGGCCGCCACGGACAACGCTGAGGAACTCGCCAAGAACCTGACCCGCCTGGCCAACCAGGCACGTCAGGCTGAGATCACCAATGAGCTCAGTGAGATTGTCGGCGGTGCCGACGCGCTCGCTGCTGCCAGCGCGGGAAGTGAGTAACAAAAGTGACTGCGACAGTTGAAGGGACGGCTGGGGCCGGCACCGCCACCGGCCGCATCTCCCGGGTCACCGGCCCGGTCGTCGACGTGGAGTTCCCCGTCGGCTCCCTGCCGGCCATCTACAACGCCCTGCACACCGATGTGAGCATCGGTGGCACGACGAAGACCATCACCCTGGAGGTCGCCCAGCACCTGGGTGACAACCAGGTGCGCGCCATCTCCCTGGCTCCCCAGGACGGCATGGTCCGTGGCGCCGAGGTCCGCGACACCGGTGCGCCGATCAGCGTGCCCGTGGGCGACGTCGTCAAGGGCCACGTGTTCAACACCCTGGGCGAGTCCATGGACGTGCCCTCCTCCGAGCTGGGTGCGACCGAGCACTGGCCGATCCACCGCAAGGCCCCGTCCTTCGACCAGCTCGAGTCCAAGACCGAGATGCTGGTCACGGGCATCAAGGTGATCGACCTCCTCACGCCGTACGTGCGTGGTGGGAAGATCGGCCTGTTCGGCGGCGCCGGTGTCGGCAAGACGGTGCTCATCCAGGAGATGATCACCCGTATCGCCCGCAACTTCGGTGGTGTGTCCGTGTTCGCCGGTGTCGGCGAGCGCACCCGTGAGGGTACGGACCTCTTCCTGGAGATGGACGAGATGGGCGTCCTCCCGGACACCGCGCTCGTCTTCGGCCAGATGGACGAGCCCCCGGGCACCCGTCTGCGGGTGGCGCTGTCCGCCCTGACGATGGCGGAGTACTTCCGCGACGTCCAGAAGCAGGACGTGCTGCTGTTCATCGACAACATCTTCCGTTTCACCCAGGCGGGTATGGAGGTCTCCACGCTGCTGGGCCGTATGCCCTCGGCCGTGGGCTACCAGCCCAACCTGGCGGACGAGATGGGTCAGCTCCAGGAGCGGATCACCTCGACGCGCGGCCACTCGATCACCTCGATGCAGGCGATCTACGTCCCCGCGGACGACTACACCGACCCCGCTCCGGCGACCACCTTCGCCCACCTGGACGCGACGACCGAGCTCTCCCGCCCGATCTCGCAGAAGGGCATCTACCCGGCGGTGGACCCGCTGGCCTCCACCTCGCGCATCCTGGACCCGCAGTACGTGGGCGACGAGCACTACCAGGTGGCCCAGCGCGTGAAGGAGATCCTGCAGCGCAACAAGGACCTGCAGGACCAGATCGCCATTCTCGGTATGGACGAGCTGTCCGAGGAGGACAAGATCGTCGTCAACCGGGCGCGGCGCCTGGAGCGCTTCCTCTCGCAGAACATGTTCGTCGCCGAGAAGTTCACCGGCAACCCGGGTGTCTTCGTTCCGCTGGAGGACACCATCTCCTCCTTCAAGGCGGTCTGCGACGGCGAGTACGACCACCTGCCCGAGCAGGCGTTCCTCGACGTCGGCGACATCAGCATGGTCGTCGAGAAGGCCAAGAAGCTGCAGGGCTAGAACCGCACAGCGTCCGTTGAGGGTGGTGGCGGGCGACGGGCGGGCTAGTTGTTGGGCCGGGTCGGTCCCCGCCAACCGTCGGGGACCGACCCGGCCGAAACCACCCGCTAGCCGAGGAGTTTGTGGCAGTGTCGAAGAAGCTTTTCGTCGAGATCGTCTCTCCCGAACGTGAGATTTGGGCGGGCGAGGGCGACATGGTCATCGCGAAGACCGTCGAGGGTGAGATCGGCGTTCAGCCCGGGCACGTCCCGCTGCTCTCGCTGCTGGCCCACGACGCCGTCGTTCGCGTGCTGGGTGCGCGGGAGACCGGCGAGGTCCGGGCCGCCGCGCACAGCGGGTTCGTCTCCGTCTCGGGTGAGGGTCGTGTCTCCATCCTCGCCGAGACCGCCGAGCTCGCCGAGGACATCGATGTGGACCGTGCGCGCACGGCGCTGAAGAGTGCGGCCGAGTCCGGCGACGACGTCGCCGTGGGCCGTGCGAGCAGCCGCCTGCGCGCTGCTGGCGAGGAAGTCGCCTAGCGTACCGGGACGGCGGAACGAGTAGTGGGCATGGAACGGCTGCTGCCTGGCACACCGTGGTTGGAGTCCGCGCAGTGGGTGTTCTACGCCCTGCTCCTCGTCCTCCTGGCGCTGGTGGCCGCCGTCACCCTGCGCCGCTGGATCCTCGTACGGCGCGGCGGCGCGGTGGAGTGCTACCTGCGCGCCGTCGGAGTACGGGGACGCCGGGGCTCCTGGCGCATCGGCTTCGGCCGGTACGGCACGGAGAACCTGGGCTGGTTCCCCATCTTCTCACTCAGACCGCGGCCGACAGCGAGGCTGTCGCGCCGCGGTCTCGTCGTTGTGGGGCGGCGCGCCCCCGAGGAGGGGGAGGACCTGCCGGTCGACCTCACCGTGCTCCGGATCGGCTGGGCCGGCGCGGACGGCTCGGACCCCCGTGAGGCGTCGTACGAGATCGCCATGAACGAGGGCACCCTGACCGGTTTCCTGTCCTGGCTGGAGTCGATGCCGCCGGGGACCCACTGGGAGGGCTAGCGGTGTTTCCTTGAGGCTGCGCTGCGCTTCGCCTCGTGCCCGGACGCCGCGGGTACGGGAACCTTCGGTCCCCACGGCAGCCCCGTCGGCGCCCTGCTGTGTTGTCTTTGAGGCTGCGCTGCGCTTCGCCTCGTGCTCGTGCGCCGTAGGTACGGGAACCTTCGGATCCTCCGGTATGGCGGCTCGTTCCTCGCAGCCCCACCTACGAATCCTCCAGAACCCCGTCGGCGCCCTAGCTGTGTCGTCTTTGAGGCTGCGCTGCGCTGCGCCTCGTGTTCGGGCGCCGCGGGTACGGGAACCTTCGTCCCCACGGCAGCCCCGTCGGCGCCCTCGTCACCCCCGGCGGCACGGGACCGAGTCCGCCAAGCGAAGCCCAGGGCGTGTTCGGTGAACACGCTCCGGCCCGTGTCGGTGGTTCACAGCGGCGCTCCCGGTCCCTAGCATGGCCGCATGATCGTCGCCTTCTCCGTAGCCCCCCTCGGTACCGGTGAGTCCGTCACCCCCGCCGTCGCCCGCGCCGTGAAGGTGGTCCGCGAGAGCGGGCTGCCCAACGAGACCTCCGCCATGTTCACCACCGTCGAGGGTGAGTGGGACGAGGTCATGGACGTGGTCAGGCGTGCCGTGGAGGCCGCCGGGGAGGGCGCCTCCCGGGTGACCCTCACCCTCAAGGCCGACATCCGCGAGGGCGTCACCGACGCCCTGCACGGCAAGGTCGAGGCCGTCGAGCGCGAAATCGGCAACCTCCAGTAGGGGCGCGGGGCCCTTCCGGAGGATCTCCGGACGCGGCAGGATGCGGTTCCATGTGTGCCATTCGATTCCTCGGGCTCCTCGCCTTCGCCCTCCTGGTCTCCCTGCTCGCCGCCTGTCAGCCGACGGGCGGCCACGTCGGCGCGGTGGCCACGGGCCACTTCAGCGCCCGGCACGAGTTCCCCGTCCTGATCGTGGCCTGGTGCGGTGACACGGGGCCGCGGCAGATCGACCTGGTCGACGGACGGTCGCGAAGACACCTGGTCGCCACCCGCGAGTTCGACGGGAACCGTCTGGAGGTCGACCTGGCCGCGCCGGGCGAGGACTGGCGGATCACCGACGGGGAGGGCGAGCCCGTCTACCGGCTGGTCCCGGAGTCGGAGCGGAGGGAGTACCGCGTCGGGGTCGGGTCCGTGGCCGGTGGGCCGGGGGAGGCGACGGAGCACGACATCGGCACGGTCGTGTTCACGACGGGGGCGCTGGCCGACGACGCGGGTGTGTACGTCAGGGCCGAGGACGCCCCGGAGGCGGAGTTCTCCCCCAGGGAGGCCTTCCCGCCCGAGTGCTGAGGGCGCCGTGAGCCCGGAGGAGGGGTGCGCCCGGCCCGCGGGAGGGGTGGCGGGCCGGACGCGGTCAGGATGCCTCAGCCGACCTGTGAGCGTGTGCGCTCGGCCGGGGCCGCGGCGGTGAGGTACTCCTTGGCGCTCTCGGAGTTGGCCAGTCCCACCACGGCCAGGGCGATGGCCGCGGTGATGATCTCGGGAACCGCGGTGACCTCGGTGGACAGCAGGGCCAGGACCACGACGGCGTAGACGCCGTTGGCCGCGGTCACCGCCCTTCGCGTGCCGGGCCGGTTCCGGTGGACCATGGCGGCCAGGACGGCCGCCGCCACGCCGTACACCAGCCCGATGGCCGCGGCGGTCAGCACGGCCCAGGTGGGCACCTGGGCGCTCTCGGCGACGAAGCCGACGGTCTCCATGGCGACGGCTCCGGCGAGGGCCAGCAGGCTCATGACGATCTGGTAGACCGCGATCAGGATCAGCAGGACGAAGACCGCCGTGACGGCGGCGGGTCTGGCTCTGGTGGTCATGTGCGCCCCGTTCCTTGGTCAGAGTCCGTATAACGACCCCATAACCCTGTTTTTACGGATGACACGTCATTTCCTGAACATTCTTTGTCCTCGCAGGTGGGGGAGCCCAATCGTGCGCGGAGGCGGGCTCGCCGAAGGGGCCCCGCCTCCGCGGAGGCGGGGCCCCTTCGGCGAGCCCGGGGGCGCTAGCGTTCTCCCCCCGGCTTCCAGAGGACCTCGTCACCCTCCCCGGCCACGTACCGGCCGAGGATGAACAGCAGGTCGGAGAGCCGGTTGAGGTACTGGGCGGTGAGCGGGTTGACCGTGTCGCCGTGCTCCTCGACGGCCGCCCACACACTGCGTTCGGCCCGCCGGACCACGATCCGCGCCGTGTGCACGAGAGCCACGGTGGGGGAGCCCCCGGGCAGGATGAAGCTGCGCAGGGTGGGCAGGTCGGCGTTGTAGGTGTCGCAGGCCTCCTCCAGGCGCGCGACGTACTCGGGCCCGACCCGCAGCGGTGGGAACTCCGGGTCGGGCACGATCGGTGTGGACAGGTCGGCGCCCAGGTCGAACAGTTCGTTCTGGACGCGGCGGAGCAGTGCCCGGACGTCGTCGGGCAGCTCGCCCATGGCCAGGGCGGTGCCGATGGCGGCGTTGGCCTCCTCGGCGTCGGCGTATCCGACCAGGCGTGTGTCGTTCTTGCCGGTCCGGCTCATGTCGCCGAGCGCCGTCGTGCCGGCGTCGCCGGTACGCGTGTAGATCTTCGACAGCACGACCGGCTTGTCGGTGTCCCGTTTGGTCATGCCCCAACCCTAGGGGGAAGGGGTCAGGCGGGGACCGACAGGAACGCCCGAAGCTGCTCGGCGAGGGGCTCGTCGAGGCTCTGCGGTACGCCCTGGTGGCGGGGGTCCCGGCACGCCCGTCGGAAGGTGTCGGGGTCGCCGGTGAGGTCGGTGGTGGCCCGCCTGAGCTCCTCCAGGGACAGGCGGAGGCGGTCGGGGGTGCTTCCCCAGGCGTTCTCGTAGGCCCTGAGGGCGTGGAAGAAGCGGACGCACGCCAGGTGGGTCGCCTCCCCGCCGCTCTGGCGCTGGATGTGCTCGGCTACCGCACGGGTTCTACGCAGGATGGAAGGCATCGAATCACTACTTCCTGATCGGTGGACACGGTGGGGCCATGTGGGCCGCGGCCGGCCGGGTCCGCGACCCGGCCGGCCGCGGGTTCTCAGGCGTTGATGCTCTGGGGCTGGCCCTCGCCCTGGCTGATGCTGATCTTGCGCGGCTTGGCCTGTTCGGCGACCGGGATGCGCAGTGTCAGGACACCGTCGGTGTAGTCGGCCTGGATGTCGTCCGTCCGCAGGGTGTCCCCCAGGAACAGCTGCCGGGAGAAGGTGCCGGTGGGCCGCTCGGAGACCACCACCGAGCCGCGGTCGCGCACGGTGTCGGCCCGCTCGGCGGTCACGGTCAGCACGTTGCGCTCGACCTCCAGGTCGATGGAGTCGGCACGCACGCCGGGCAGGTCGAAGCAGACGATGAAGACGTCCCCGTCGCGGTAGGCGTCGATGGGCATCGCGGCCGGCCGGTTGGACGCGCCCAGGATCCGCTCGGTGAGGCGGTCGATGTCGCGGAAGGGATCGGTGCGCATCAGCATCATGGATACCTCCTCTACTCGTACCACAAAACCTGATGCGATGTGACGCAAGTTTTATACCTCATACTTGAGGAGATAAACAACAGTGCCAGCTAAAGGTTTCGTCAGGCAGGGGTGCACACGGCCGCGGCCGCGTGGTGTGCGCCGAGGAGGGATGCCGTTCATGACAGAACCCGGGTCAGGTTCCGCGCGGGGCCTCTACACGATCTCCGTGGCGGCGGAGCTGGCGGGCATCGCGCCGCAGAGCCTGCGCTCCTACGAGGAGCGGGGCCTGGTCGCCCCGGCGCGCACCGACGGCGGCACGCGGATGTACAGCGACGACGACATCGCCCGGCTGCGTCGGGTGGCCGAGCTGGCGGCCCAGGGCGTGAACCTCGCCGGGATCGGCCGGATCCTGGACCTGGAGGACGAGAACACCCGTCTGCGCGGTGACTCCTCGGCGGCGGGGAGGGAATGAGGCGGCTCCGCCTCCGGGCGGCCGTCGGAGCACGGGCGCCGGATCGGCGCGTTCCCCATGACGCAGAATGATCACTCCGCAGCAGGGGGTGAAAGTGACGCAGCTCACTGGTACATTAGGGAGTCATGGGGCTACGCAAAGTAGTTTCCGGCGGTGTCCGCACACGGGCTTCCGAGTGGGCAGAGGGGGCCACCCGGGCGGTCGTGGAGGGGGAGACACCGCGAGGGGCGGGCGGCGTGGAACCGGGGGGTTCACGCCGCCCGCCCCGCCCTCAGGGTCGTGCGGTCGGTCTCGCGCGAGGGAGAACGCGGACTACATGCGCCAGGCGTCGCCCACCTTGGGGAACCCGGCGTCGTTCGCGGAGTAGCGCAGCACGCCGTTCACCGGCAGGGTGCTCTCGGAGAAGAACTCCACACCGTGCGCGCCGGCGGCCGACAGCTCGGCCACCGAGTCCCAGTTGATCTTGTCCAGGGTGTCCTCGGCGGTGTGGTAGTACGGGTCGAACTGCTCGCCCGCGGTGCCGCCGTACCACTGGACCTGCTCCTCGGTCTTGACGCCGTCGGCGCCGCTGAACAGGCCGCCGGACGGGATACCCGCCTCCATGAACGCCTGGTAGTCGCTGCGCCCGCTCAGCACGCCGGGCTCGCTGACCTGGTCCTGGGAGGCGAAGTAGTCCGAGAAGACCTTCGCGATCGCGCCGGATCCGGAGGGTGCCTGGACGGATCCGGGCAGCTCCATCCCGCCGTCCAGGACGAACCGGGCGTAGTTGTGCGAGCCGATCATGTCGAAGTTGAGGTAGAGGCCGATGTCCTCGACCTGCTCCGCGGTCAGGTCCTCCACGTAGCGGGTGGAACCGACCAGGCCCTCCTCCTCGGTGCCCCAGAAGGCGAAGCGGACCTTGTTCTCGGGAGCCTCCTGCTTCGCGAGCTGGATGGCGGTCTCCAGTACGAACGACGAGCCGCTGCCGTTGTCGTTGATGCCGGGTCCCTCCGCGACGCTGTCGAGGTGGCTGCCCACCATGACCACGTTGTCGTCACGGCCGCCCGGGGTCTCGGCGAGGATGCTGAAGGAGGTCTCGTTGCTGACCTCGGCGTCCACCTTCACCCGCAGCTCCAGGCCCTCGGTGGCCAGCAGGTCGGCGCCCGCCGTCCCGGAGACTCCCAGTGCGGGGATGTCGGAGAGCTCGCTCACGGTGCCGAGGAAGACCTCGTCCGAGCTGTTGACCACGAGGGCGGCCGAGGCCCCCGCGTCGGCGGCGTTCTGGACCTTGTCCGCGAACGGGCAGGTGCCGCGCATGGTGATCGCGACGGCGCCCTCGGGGAAGTCCGCGAAGTCGTCGGCGGAGCAGCCGCTCGCGGTGCTGTCGGTGTTGACGCCCACGGCGGGGGCGGTGACGTCGCCGGCGCCGGAGTAGGACATGGTCACGTAGTCGGTGTCGGCCTCGTAGGCGACCTGCTCCGGCGAGGTCTGCGCCAGGACGGCGGGGGACTGCTCCCGCCACAGCTCGTACTCGTACTCGTGCCGGTAGGGCTTGTATCCGGCACGCTCCAGCTGGTCCTCGACGTACAGGGCGGCGACGTCGTAGCCGGGGGTGTTCGTGGCCCGGTTGCCGCCGTTGTACTCGGCGATGGTGTCGAGGTTCTCCAGGTGCTCCCTGACGGCATCGGCGGTCACCAGCTCCGACAGGGGCAGGTCCCTGCCCGGCTTGCCGGGCTTGCCCGCGTGCTCGGGCGGTCCCGCGTGCTCGGGGGCGCGCGAGTGGTCCGGCGGACCGGGCTCGGCGTGTGCGGGGGAGGCCGCCAGGGTGCCGACGAGCAGAACGGCCGCGGCGCCGGCCGTGGCGGCGCGGCGCCGGAAGGCGGGGGCCGCGGTGCGTGGCGCGGCCCCTTCATGTGTGGAACGCAACGATCTTCCTCCGAAAAGTGTGGGGGGGTCCACCGCTCCGCGGTGTGGGGGGATGGACACCTCGGGTAGGCGAAGTATCGGTGCAGCCTGACATCAGAAAGGTTCCCCGGGCAAGGACCAGTGGCCACAATTGCCACAATCAGCCACAGACCTTACGTATGGGGAACCACTGTGGTTCGATGGACGGCTCTGAGAGAGCAGAACGTCTTGGGGTGCGTCCGTCGTCTCCGGCGGCGGGGGACCGTCCCTACTCCTCGATCTCGCCCTGGTGTTTGCGCGGCTTGTACTCGACGCCCACCCCGCCCATCACGGCGATGCCCCGGATGTGCACGATCGGCGCGTCCGGGTCCACCACGCTGGGTGTGTTCTCGGAGACGCCGAAGCCGCCCATGAGCGGCAGCCCGTGCACCCGCACCTGGAGGTCGTCGGGCACGGTGATGCCCACCCCGCCCATGACGGTGCAGACCCAGATGGTGGTCTCGCGCTGGGTGAACCGTGCCTCGCGCAGGTCCAGTTCGACACCGCCCATCACGGCGAAGGCGACGAAGGTGCCCGGCACGACCCAGCTTCCCGACCGGTCGGCCCCGCCCATCACGACGACCGCGACCCGGCTGGTCGGCTCCCGGTCCACGATCCGGCCGCCGCCGTAGACCGGACGCGGAGAGCGGAAGTCGGCGGGCGCGGCGAGGGCGTCGGAGCCGTTCTCCGCGGGGAGGTCCTCGGTGAGGGGGACGAGCTCGCCGATGGTCTTGGCCCGGTAGACGGCGTCCAGCCGCTCGCTGTGCTCGTCCGGGTCCAGCCGCCCCTCTGCGAGGGCCTCGCGCAGCCGGTGCGCGACGGAGTCACGGTCGGCGTCGGAGGCGCGCATCCGACCGTGATCGGGGGGATTCACTTCGTTCATCGGTTCCACCATATGCCCATTCTTCCGTCCGGTGCCGTGTGCCACATCGGGAGAATCCCTGGAACGGCCCTGATTCCCCCAGGGGGGGACCCCGGGACCGGAACCGGGGCCCGGCGCCCCGGAGCGGGAACCCGGCAGCCCGGCCCACGCGGCGGCGGTCACCCGTCCTCGCGCGCCTTCCACCGGAACGTCAGCAGCACCAGGGCCAGGCCCACCACGCACCACACGCCGAGCGCGAGCGCCACCGAGGGCGGGTCCCACGCCCCGCCGGGATCCGAGGCGGCCGTCCCCGCGGGGAGGAACGCGGCGCGCAGCCCCTGCGCCATCCACAGCAGCGGGAAGAGCGAGGCGGCGCCGAGCACCCACTCGGGCAGGACGGCGACGGGCACGAAGACCCCGGAGGTGAACTGCAGGACGAGGAACGGCACGACCACGACGCCGGAGGCGGAGCGGGAGTCGCGGACCAGGGAACTGACGGCGATCCCCAGCAGGGAGCAGGAGACGGTGCCGAGGACGAACACCCACGCGAGTGCGGCCCAGGCGGCCGGGTCGGCGGGCAGCCGCGCGCCGAAGGCCAGGCGTGCCACGCCCAGCAGCAGGACCACCTGGCCCAGGGCCAGGAACAGCACCAGCACGGTCTTGCCCAGGAAGTAGGCGGCCGGCGGCATCGGGGTGCCGCGCAGGCGGCGCAGGCCGCCGGTGTCGCGCTCCTGGGCGATGGACAGGCCCAGGTTCTGGAAGCTGACCGACATCAGGCCCATCGCGACCAGGCCGGGCAGGTAGTGGTCCACGGCGGACACGCCCGCGCCGAACACGCCGTCGAGCATCGACGAGAGCAGGGTGAGGACCAGCGCGGGGAGGGAGAAGGTGAGGACCACGCTCTCCCACGCGTGGGCGAACTCGCGGATCTCCAGCCATCCCCGGGACAGTCCCACGCGCAGTGTCCCGGGCGGGCGGCCCGCCGGGGAGGGGCCTTCCACTCGGACGCTCACGCGGTGGCCTCCGTCCCGGCCCTGCGGGCACCGCGGCCGTCGGGGGAGTCGGGGACACCGCCGTGCCCGTCGCCGATGAGGTCCAGGTAGACCTCCTCCAGCGTGGGCCGGTGCACGCTCAGCTCCGGTATCTCGCCGGAGAACAGGGTGGTCAGCTCACCCACCAGCCGCGTGGGCTCGTCGGTGCGCACCTCGCGGCGCCGCCCGTCGGCGGTCCAGCCGACGGTGGCCCGGGCCGAGGCCCGCCCGCCCAGCGTGGAGGGGGACCCCAGGGCGCGGACCCTGCCGCGCGCGATCACGCACACGCGGTCGGCGAGCGCCTCGGCCTCCTCCAGGTGGTGCGTGGTCAGGACGACGGTGGTGCCGCCCCGGGCCAGGCCGCCGACCAGCGACCAGAAGTCGCGCCGGGCCCGGGGGTCGAACCCGGTCGTGGGCTCGTCCAGGAACAGCAGTTCGGGACGGCCGACGATGCCGAGGGCCACGTCCAGGCGGCGCCGCTGCCCGCCGGACAGGGAGGTGACCCGTGCCCGGGCCCTCTCGCCGAGGCCGACCATCTCGACCACGGCGTCGGGGTCACGGGGCTGGGGGTAGTAGCCGGCGAAGTGGCGGACCACCGCGCGCACGGTCAGCCGCGGGACCAGGGCCTCCCCCTGCCAGACCACGCCGAGGCGTGAGCGCCACCGGCGCCCGGCCGTGCCGGGGTCCTCGCCCAGGACCCGGGCGGTGCCGCCGTCGCGGAGGCGGAAGCCCCCCAGGATCTCGACGGTGGTGGACTTGCCCGCGCCGTTGGGGCCGAGGAGGCAGAGGACCTCGCCGCGTGGGACGGCCAGGTCCACACCGGCGACGGCCTCGTCGTCGCCGTACCTCTTGCGGAGGCCGACGGCCTCGATCGCTGTCTCGCTCATGGCGCCGATCCTCCCGGAGCGGCGCCCGCACGGGCATCGGCCGCCGGGACGCGTCCGCTCCCTCGGACGGCGGCCCCGGTCCCCGACGGAAGTAGGGGGAGGGCGCCGAAGGGGCGGACGGGGACCGTCGGGACACGGGGCCGTCAGAACAGGCGCAGGACGTCCGGCTCGATACCGCGCAGCTCGTCGTAGTCCAGCACCACGCAGGCGATGCCGCGGTCCTCGGCCAGGACCCGGGCCTGCGGCTTGATCTCCTGGGCGGCGAACACGCCGCGCACCGGCGCCAGGTGCGGATCCCGGTTGAGCAGCTCCAGGTAGCGGGTGAGCTGCTCGACGCCGTCGATGTCCCCGCGCCGCTTGAGCTCCACCGCCACGGTGGCGTTCTCCCCGTCCCGGCACAGGATGTCGACCGGGCCGATCGCCGTCGGGTACTCGCGGCGGACGAGGGTGTAGCCCTCGCCGAGGGTGGTGATGTGCTCGGCCAGGAGTTCCTGGAGGTGGGACTCGACGCCGTCCTTCTGTAGGCCGGGGTCCTTGCCCAGTTCGTGCGAGGAGTCGTGCATGACCTCCTCGACGCTCAGCACCAGCTTCTCACCGGACTTGCCGTGCGTGACCGTCCACACGTCCGGGCCGTCCTCGACGGTCTCCTCGCGGAGCCTGCATGGAGGGTTCATCCAGTTCAGCGGCTTGAACGCCCGGTCGTCGGCGTGGATGGACACGCTCCCGTCGGCCTTGATCAGGATCAGGCGGGGAGCCATGGGCAGGTGGGCGGTGAGGCGGCCGACGTAGTCGACACTGCACCGAGCGATGACGAGACGCACGAGAGGTCACGTTACCGCCTCCGGACGGCGCGCGGGGCGCGGTCGCGTAACCGCCGCACACCCCCATTGGCAATGACAACCGTATCCATATCCATGTACCCCCGAGGGAAGGCAGTTGTGTCCTTCACGCCCCGTGACTGGGTGCCGACGGACCTCTAACGTCGCCAGAGGAACAGGCGCGGACGAACCGCCCTGTAACGACGAAGGGACATCCATGTCGCTGACGGTCTCACCGGACCTGCTGGAGAAGGCACAGCGCGGCCCGGTCGACGATGCCGACTTCATCGCCTGCATCAAGGACTCCCTGCCCTACGCCTGGGAGGTGGTCAGCGGTCTGGCCGACGGCGCCCGGAGCGCCGAGTCCGGCTTCGAGGCCAACGAGGTGCCCCCGCCCGGCGAGGCGGAGCGGGGCCAGTTGCTGCGCCTGCTCGCCAGCGACGCCATGCGCGCCGCGGTGGAGCGGCACTTCGGTCTGCGCCTGGCCTTCCAGAACTGCCACCGCGTGGCGCTGTTCGCCCCCGGCGCGGAGGCCGCCCACGAGAGGTTCACCTCCCCCAGGGCCCAGTTGCTGAACCAGTCCCCCGAACTCGTGGACTGCTGAGCGAGGACGGGTTCCGACCGGGAGGAACGACGGGTCCGCCGCGCCGGGGGAGCGGCGCGGCGGACCCGCCGCCGGTGCGCCGACGGCACCGAGTGCACGACCAGGGCATCCCGTGCACGGTTGGGGACACGGGGGCCCGTACTCTGTGCGTATGGTGCAGGAATTTGACAAGGTCGGTGTCGTCGGACTCGGCGCGATGGGCGCGGGTATCGCTGAGGTGTTCGCGCGCGCGGGGTTCAACGTCATCGGGGTCGAGATCGACCAGGCCGCCGTCGACCGCGGCCGCGCCCACGTGGACAAGTCCCTCTCGCGGGCGGTCAGCAAGGGCAAACTCACCGAAGAGGAACGCGCCGGGATCGACGCCCGGCTGACGTTCACCACCTCGCGCGAGGACCTCGCCGACGCGGACTTCGTCGTGGAGGCCGTCCCCGAGCGGATGGACATCAAGAAGGACGTCTTCAGCGACCTGGACCGGATCTGCCCGCCCGGCACGATCCTGGCCACCAACACGTCGTCGCTGTCGGTCACCGAGATCGCCGCACTCACCGGCCGCCCGGACAAGGTCGTGGGTCTGCACTTCTTCAACCCGGCCCCGGTCATGAAGCTGGTCGAGGTCATCACCACGGTCTCCACCAGTGAGGAGACCGTCGACCTGGTCTCGGAGGTCGCCAAGCGCATCGGCAAGACCCCCGTGACCGCTGGTGACCGCGCCGGGTTCGTGGCCAACGCCCTGCTGGTGCCCTACATCAACGACGCGGTCCGCCTCTACGAGCGCAAGGTCGCCACCCGCGAGGAGATCGACTCCGCCGTCCAGAAGGCGGCCGGTCTGCCCATGGGCCCGCTGACCCTCGCCGACCTGGTCGGCCTGGACGTCTGCCTGGCCGTCATGGACGTGCTGTGGGAGGAGTACCGCGACCCGCGCTACGCCGCCTCACCGCTGATGCGCCGCATGGTCGCCGCGGGCCGCCTGGGCCGCAAGTCCGGCCAGGGCTTCTACGCGGGCACCGACGAGGCGCCCGAGCCCCGGCCCACGGGCCGCTACGCGGAGATGGTCCGCGAGGAGGAGACCCTGGACCTGGGCGAGATGCTCATCGCCCCGCAGATCGACGACGCCATGCGCATGATCGGCGACGGGTACGCCTCCGCCAAGGACGTCGACACCGCCATGAGGTTCGGCTGCGGCTACCCCAAGGGCCCGACCGAACTCCTGGAGGAGCGCGGCGCCGAGTCCGTGGTCACCACCCTGGTCGCGATGGGCGAGTACAGCCTGACCACCGTCGCGGTGCCCGCACCGCTGCTGATGGACCGGCTGCCCGACACCCAGGAGGGCGAGGGGCACGGCGGCGGCTGCGCCTGCCACGGCTAGCGGCGCCTTCCGCTCCCCCTCGTCCGGCCCCGTGTCCGTCAGTGGCCGCCGCCACGTGTGTGTGGCGGCGGCCACTGCTCCGCTTCTTCTACCCTGTACGGGTGAGCCCGCGCCGTAACTCCCCCCGCCGCAAGTCCGGCCGGGGCCGTAACGCCCCCGGTCGTGCCCCCGCCGACGAGGACTCCCTCGTGCTGCGCATCACGGGGGGACAGCGCCGCGAGACGGGTCCTGACGGGGAGTGGGTGACGCGCCGTATCCCGGGTGCCTCGGCCACCAAGGTCTACCGCTGTCCCGGCTGCGCCCAGGACATCCCCCTGGGGATGGCCCACGTCGTGGCCTGGCGCCCCTACGGCGACGGCGGCGACCGGCGCCACTGGCACTCCTCCTGCTGGGACCGGCGCTCCCACCGCGCTCCCCGAGCCCCCCGCTACTGAGCCTTCGCCACTGAGCCCACGGCCACCGAACCCGGACACGAGGAGCCATGGAGATCCGAGCCACCACGGTGCTGCCCGCCGTGAGACGACCCATCACCCTGCACACCGCCGACGGCCTGGAGCTGGTCGGCGAGCTGGCCCTGCCTGAGGGGCGCGAGCCCAAGGCCACCCTGGTGTGCCTGCACCCGCTGCCCACCGCCGAGGGCATGATGGACAGCCACGTCCTGCGCAAGGCCTCGTTCCGCCTGCCCGCGCTGGCCGACATCGCGGTGCTGCGCTTCAACACCCGCGGCACCAGTTCGCGGCACGGCACCAGCCAGGGAGAGTTCGGCGGGGGCGAGACCGAGAAGCACGACGTACTCGCCGCCATCGAGTTCACCGAGTTCGAGGGCCTGCCCGAACCCTGGCTGGTGGGCTGGTCCTTCGGTACCGAGCTGGCCCTCAAGTGGGGCGCCGATCCGCAGGTTAGGGGCGCACTGCTGCTGTCGCCGCCGCTGCACAGCGCCGACGAGTCCGACATGGCGGCGTGGGCCGAGACGGGTAAGCCCGTGGTCGCCCTGGTGCCCGAGCACGACGACTACCTGCGCCCCGACGAGGCCAGGGAGCGGTTCCGCCCGCTCACCCAGTGCGAGGTCATCGGGGTGGAGGGCGCCAAGCACCTGTGGGTGGGCGAGCCCTACGTGCGCCGGGTGCTGGACGAGATCGTCAAGCGGGTCAACCCCGAGGCCTACCCGCTGCCCATCGAGTGGGACGGCCCGTACGAGAGGGACACGCAGACCCTCCGGTGATCCGGGCCCGCACCGCCCCGGGCCTCGACGGTCCGTGGCTCGGGGCGACCCGGGCCACACCGGTCCGCGGCGAACACCGGACCGGTACGGCGAAGGGCCCGCCCTCCCCGTGAGGGGAAGGGCGGGCCCTCGTGTGTGAGTGCGTGTCAGCCCCCGAGGGGGCCAAACGCTATTCCTGCCACCAGTCCTCGTCGTCGGTGCCCTTGCCGGAGTGCGCGGGCTGCTTGGTCTCCTCGGCGGCCGGCGCGGGCTCCTGCTGGATCGCGGCCGGGGACGGAGCCGCCGGGGCGGCGGGCGCCGCCGGAGCGGGGCCGCCACCGCCGAGCAGCTGGCGCAGCTGCTGGAGGTGCGACTGGATGCTGTCGCGCTGGCGGTTGAGCTCGTCGACCTCCTTGCGGGCGGCCGTCATGATCCGGTTGGCCTCGGCCTTGGCGTCGCTGAGCTGGTGCTCGGACTTGGACTTGGCCTCGGCCTCGATCTGGGAGGCGTTCTTCTTGGCGTTGCCGACAAGCTGCTTGGCGTGGTTCTCGGCGTCGCGGCGGGTCTGCTCGGCCTGCTGGCTCGCCTTGGTGGCGCGCAGCTCGGCGCTGGAGGCACGCTCCTCGGCCTCGTTGACCATCTTCTGCGTGGCGGCCTGGGCGGCGGCGAGACGCTCGGCGTCCTGGCGCTCGGCCTCGGCGCGGCGGTCGGCCAGCTGGAGCTCGAACTGGTCCTCGGCCTCGGTGCGGCGGGCCTCGGACTCGGCGAAGGCGCGCTCGGCGTTCTTGCGCAGCTCCTCGGCCTGGCTCTTGGCGGCCTGGATGGTCTCGTCGCGCTCGCGCTTGGCGGCGGCGCGGGCCTGGGCGCACTCACGCTCGGTGGTGGTGCGCAGCTTGGCGATCTCGCCCTCGAAGGTGGCGCGCTTCTCGGCGATCTCGTGGTCGACCGCCGAACGCTTCTTCTGCACCTCGCGCTCGGTGGTGGAGGTCAGCTCGTCGGCCTCGCGGCGGGCGGTGGTGGTGATCTCCTCCGCCTCGGACTCCGCGGTCTGGCGGGCCTCGTCGGCCTCGCGCTGGGCGAGGGTGCGGACCTCGGTGGCCTCGGACTCGGCGGCCGCGCGCATCTCCGCGGCCTCGATCTGGGCGGCGGAGCGGATGTCGTTGGCGTCGATCTGCGCGCTCTGGACCAGCTCGTTGGCCTGCTCCTCGGCCAGGCGCAGCAGCTCCTCGATACGCGAGCCCAGGCCGGAGTAGGAGGGGCGCTCGCGCTCCTGGAGCTGGCGGGTCTTGGCGGCCAGATCGGACTTGAGCTTCTCGGCCTCCTTGGTGGCCTTCTTCATCTCCTGGCGCAGGCTGGCCGCGTAGTCGTCAACCTGGGTGCGGTCATAGCCACGCAGCACCACGTCGAATTCGTGCGGTGTGTTCTCTTCGTCGAAGATGTTGTTGAGCTGGGTGTCAATGTTGTTTGACGGCATGTGGCGGAATCCTGAACGGGTGCGAGACGGCTACTTGCAAAAGGCCGGGGGCGATGAGGAGGGCGGCTGCGTTGCCCCCGGGGGACAGGTGGGTTCGGAACTGGCGAGCCGGGGATCCGGGGCCGGGGCGACGGGCCTCGTACGCCCCTGACCGCCTCCGAGGCCGTCCGCGTGCGCCCTGTCACCTGACACGGCGGTACGGCCGATCCGGCTCGACTACCGAACTGCAAGACATGGACCAGAGCCGGAACGGTGAATCCGGCAGCTAGCCGACTTTATCAAGCGCCGAACCCCTGGGAAGAGGGTTTCGGGTAACTTCCGGCGGCCTCTGTGCCCGACCGCGCACATGACACTCAACCTGTGATGTGTCCGGAACGCCCCCGTGACGTGCTTTCGTGGTCTTCGTATGGCGATGCCACCACCTGCCCCGGCGATGGTCCCACTACTGGTGAGCGCTCTGGACCAGCTCGGTGAGCACGCCCCCGCAGTCCTTGGGGTGCAGGAAGACGATCCTGGATCCGGCGGTCCCGGCGCGGGGCTCGGCGTTCAGGACGCGCACGCCGTGTTCTCCGACACCCGCCGCGCTGCCGGCCACGTCGGCGGTCCCGAAGGCGATGTGGTGGACGCCCTCGCCGTTGCGCTCCAGGAACTTCGCGACCGGGGAGTCCTCCCGGACCGGTTCCAGTAGTTGCAGATACGTGGCGCCGCCGTCGTCGGTGCCGTTGATCCGGAGCATGGCCTCGCGCACGCCCTGCTCCTCGTTCACCTCCTCGTGGGTCACCTCGAACCCGTACGTGGAACGGTAGAACGCGATCGAGGCGTCGAGATCGCGGCAGGCGATCCCCACGTGGTCGAGCCGGGTCAGCCCCGAGAACGGTACGGGAGGGGCGGACGGGGAGGATGGGGCGGTGAACTCACTGGCCGAGTGCGGTGTGTCACTCATGGGGTGAACCTCCCGGGGATCGTTTCCGATGGTGTGGGTATCGTTGCAGACCAGGTGCGTCACCCATCACTTGGAGGCCAGTTACGATGCCCGGTTCCGTCATCGTCGGTGGGGCTCGAACCCCCACCGGCAGACTCCTCGGCTCCCTCGCCGGGTTCTCCGCCGCCGATCTCGGCGGCTTCGCGATCAAGGCCGCGCTGGAGCGCGCCGGTATCAGCGGCGAACAGGTCGGATACGTGGTCATGGGACAGGTGCTCCAGGCCGGTGCCGGGCAGATCCCGTCCCGCCAGGCCGCCGTCAAGGCGGGTATCCCCATGAGCGTGCCGTCGGTGACGATCAACAAGGTCTGCCTGTCGGGCCTGGACGCCATCGCCCTGGCCGACCAGCTCATCAGCGCGGGCGAGTTCGACGTGGTGGTGGCCGGGGGCATGGAGTCCATGACCAACGCGCCGCACCTGCTGCCCAAGTCCCGCAAGGGCTACAAGTACGGGTCGATCGAGGTCCTGGACGCGACCGAGCACGACGGCCTGACCGACGCCTTCGAGGGCGACTCCATGGGCGCCTCCACCGAGCGCCACAACGGCAAGCTCGGCCTGGGGCGCGAGGAGCAGGACGCCTTCGCGGCCCGCTCCCACCAGCGCGCGGCCGCGGCCGCCTCCGCCGGGCGCTTCGACGCCGAGATCGTCCCCGTGGAGATCCCGCAGCGCAAGGGCGACCCGGTCGTCTTCGCCGCGGACGAGGGCATCCGGCCCGACACCACCGTCGAGAGCCTGGCCAGGCTCCGCCCGGCCTTCGACAGCGAGGGCACGATCACCGCCGGCTCCTCCTCCCAGATCTCCGACGGCGCCGCCGCCGTGGTCGTGATGAGCCGGGCCAAGGCCGAGGAGCTGGGTGCCCCGGTCCTCGCCGAGATCGGCGCGCACGGCAACGTCGCGGGTCCGGACAACTCGCTGCACTCCCAGCCCTCCAACGCCATCAACCACGCGCTGACCAAGGCCGGGCGGTCGGTGGAGGACCTGGACCTGGTCGAGATCAACGAGGCCTTCGCGTCGGTGGGCATCCAGTCGACCAGGGACCTGGGCGTCTCGGAGGACATCGTCAACGTCGACGGCGGCGCCATCGCGATCGGCCACCCGATCGGCGCCTCCGGTGCCCGGATCGCCCTGCACCTGGTCCACGAGCTGCGCCGCCGCGGCGGCGGCCTCGGTGCCGCGGCCCTGTGCGGTGGCGGCGGCCAGGGCGACGCCCTGCTGTTCACCGTGCCCGCCGAGTAACACGCACGCCCGGTGGCCGCCGGAGCCGGTTCCCGGCGTACGGCGGCCGCCTCCCCACGGCCTGGGCCACGGGCACAGGGAGATCCCCGACCGCCCGCGTGGCGCGTCCGTGCGGGAAAGCCCGATCCGAAGAAACCGTGTACCCGGGAGAGCCCCGGGACACACGACGCACCTGACAGCCGCGGGGCGGGGGCCACGAGCCCTCGCCCCGTCCTGCTCCGCTGACACCGAGGAGTCCCATGCACGCCCCCCGACTGGTCGAACGGGTCCGCGAGGGTGACCGACGGGCGCTGGCCCGCGCGATCACCCTGGTGGAGAACGGGTCCGAACAACTGCGCGAGATCATGGCGGGCCTGGCCCCGTACACCGGCCGTGCCCGGGTGGTGGGCTTCACCGGGTCCCCGGGGGTGGGCAAGTCCACCACCACCAACGCCGTCGTGCGCACGGCCAGGGCGAAGGGGCTGACCGTGGCCGTGCTGGCCGTGGACCCCTCGTCTCCGTTCACCGGCGGCGCCCTGCTGGGCGACCGCGTGCGGATGCAGGAGCACGCCACCGACCCGGGGGTGTTCATCCGCTCCATGGCCAACCGGGGCCACCTGGGCGGGCTGTCCTGGGCCACACCGCACGCGCTGCGGGTGCTGGACGCGGCCGGGTTCGACGTGATCCTGGTGGAGACCGTGGGTGTGGGCCAGGCCGAGGTGGAGATCGCCGGGCAGGCCGACACGACCGTGGTGCTCTGCGCCCCGGGCATGGGCGACTCGGTGCAGGCCGCCAAGGCGGGCGTGCTGGAGGTCGCCGACGTCTTCGCGGTCAACAAGGCCGACCGGGACGGAGCCAGGTCCACCCTGCGCGAGCTGCGCCAGATGATCGCCATGAAGGACCGCACCGACGAGGAGTGGAAGCCGCCGATCGTCATGACCGTCGCCTCCAGGGACGAGGGCGTCGACGAGCTGTGGGAGCGGTTGGACGAGCACTTCGCCCATCTGGAGGCCGGCGGCGACCTGGCCGCGCGCCGCCGCGCCCGCGCCGGGCACGAGGTGCAGGCGATCGTGCTGGACCTGTTGCGCGCGCGGATGGGCGAGGTGGGCGACGACGCCGGTCTGGACACGCTGGCCGGGGAGGTCGCGCAAGGGCGGCGGGACCCCTACTCGGCCGCGGACGTGCTGGTCAAGGAGCTGGGCGCCGACCTGGACTAGACCCGGTGCGGTGATGCGGGCTCCCGACGGCGCCGATCTTGCTCCCAGTGGCACCGTCGGCGGTCGGGAGTGCCGCCAGGAGCAAGATCATCCGGTGAAGGTCCGGGCTTGGGCCACGCGCAGGCGGCGGCGAAGCCCGGGATCGGGCGAGGCCCCCGGACTCCCGCTGGACGCGGCGGCGCCGGTGCCCCAGGAATCGGGGCACCGGCGCCGCTTGTACCCGGTCCGGGTTCGCCGGACCGGGGACCGTCAGTCGTCCAGCGCCGTGTCGATGGCCGTCATGAGGCTGCCGTCGGCGTCGTCGCCGTCGACGGACCAGATCATGACGCCGCCCAGGTTCTGGGACTGCGCCCAGTCGGTCTTCTGGGCCATGGAGATCTCGTCGTCGTAGGTCCAGAAGGTGGAGCCGTCATAGAGCCAGGCGGTGCCCAGCTCGTCGTCGCGGTGGAGCTCGTAGCCCTGCAGCTCCTTCAGGACCTTCCAGTCGTCGATCCCGGCCTCGTAGCTGCCGGGGGCGGGACCGGTGGCGCTCTGGAAGAGGCCGTCACCGTTCGGTCCGGGCTCCACACCGGTCCAGCCGCGCCCGTAGAAGGGCACGCCCAGGACCATGTCGGCCGGGTCGACACCGCGGTCGAGGTAGGCCTGGACCGTGGTCTCGGTGGAGTAGACGTCGGGGCCGGGGTCGGCGGGGTGCTCGACCAGGTTGGACTGGTGGTTGGCGACGCTCTCCCAGCCGCCGTGGTAGTCGTAGCCCTGCACGGTGATGAAGTCGAAGTCGCTCATGAGCGACGGCATCTCGAAGCCGAGCTCGATCTTCTCGGGGTCGGCGGGCAGGAAGGCGGTCAGCTCGTACTCGCGGCTGGTCTCACCCTCCAGGGCGTCCAGCTGGTCGCGGAACTCCGAGACGAGGGCGGTGAAGTTCTCCTTGTCCTCGGGGCGGACCGTGTTGTGCTCGTGGCCCGCCGATCCCGGCCACTCCCAGTCCAGGTCGATGCCGTCGAAGACGCCGTAGGCGGACCCGGCGCCGCCGGCTCCGTCGAAGAGGGGCAGGTTGCCGCGCAGGAACTGGTCCACGCAGGAGGAGACCATGCGCTCGCGGGACTCGGCGGTCAGGGCCGCGTCGGAGAAGTGCTCGGACCAGGTCCAGCCGCCGAGGGAGATGTTGACCTTCAGGTGGGGGTACATCTCCTTGAGCTCGCGCAGCTGGTTGAAGTTGCCGCGCAGGTCCTGGTTCCAGGTGTCGGCGACCCCGTCCACGCTGTCGGCGGCGCCGAAGGAGCGGCCGTAGTCGGCCCAGGCGTCGCCCTGGCCGAGCTGGTTGGCCATGAAGCACTCGCCGTTGGCGTTGATGTTGCCGAAGGCGTAGTTGATGTGGGTGAGCTTCTCGGCGGTGCCGGAGGTCACCAGGTCGTTCACGAGGTAGCCGCGGTCGTAGATGCCCCACTGGGTGAAGTAGGCGACCCTGCGCTCCGCGGGCGGATCGGTGGGCTCCTCGCCGCCGTTCTCCGCGCCGGTGGTGGCGGTGACGGGTGCGCTCTCCGGGCCGCGGTTGTTGGAGGTGTCGTAGGCCCGCACGGTGAACGTGTACCCGGTCTCCGGCGTCAGGCCGGTGACCGTGGCGGTGGTGCCGCTGACGGCGCGGACGACCTCGCCGCCGGAGAGGACCTCGTAGCCCGCGACCCCGACGTCGTCGCTCGCGGCCGCCCACTCCAGGGAGGCGGTGGTGGCGGTGGTGCCGGCGACGGTCAGTCCGCTCGGCGCGGCGGGCGGCTCGGTGTCCTCCCCGCCCGGCTCATCGGAGCCGGAGCAGGGGTTGCCGTTGATCGCGCAGTCCACGGGGATGGTGCCGCCGTCGCCGTAGGTGCCGTTGAACCCGACGGAGTAGCTGCCGCCCGCGGGAACGTCGGCGCCCCACGAGGGCGGGGCGATGGTGTACGTGCCGCCGGACTGGCTGAGGGTGGCGTTCCACAGGCTGGTGATCGCCGTGCCGGAGGGGAGCCGGACCTCGATGGTCCAGTCCGAGAGCGGTGCGTCCGAGCCGTTGTCGATGGTGAGCTGTCCGCCGTAGCCGGTCTCCCAGCGGCTGGTCTCCACGTAGGTGACGGTGACGCCGGTGGTGTCGGCGGCGGCGGGGACGGGGGAGAGGGCGATGGGTAGGGCGACGACCGCGGCCGCCAGGGCCGCGATCCGGTTTCTGAGTCGTGCTCTCACTTTTGCTCCTGGTGCGTGAGCGGGTGTGGGGGTCGCCCTCCGCCGCGGCGGGGCGGCGGAGCGGCTGCGGGGTGTGCGCCCGAGGAGTCCGGTGTCCTGAGCTGACCGGTACCGGTTCCCGGTGGCGCGCGTGAGAGGTGGCGTACGCGTGGCAGGGGCATGGGTCGTGCTCCCGGGGTGGGGGACGGGGGATTCGGGGTGGTCGGCGCGGACCGTCGCACATCGGTCCGCGCCGACCCCGGCGGCGGTGCTCCCCGGATCAGAGCACCGGCGCCGCTCGGGCCCGGTCCGGGTTCGCCGGACCGGGGGTACTCAGTCGCTCAGCGCCGCGTCGATGGCCGCCATGAGGCTGCCCTCGGCGTCGTCGCCGTCGACGGACCAGACCATGACGCCGCCGAGGCCCTGGGACTGCGCCCAGTCGGTCTTCCGGGTCATGGCGGTCGGGTCGTCGTAGTTCCAGAGGGTCTCGCCGTCGTAGATCCAGGCGGTACCGGCCTCGTCGTTGCGGAAGAGCTCGAACTCGCCGGAGGCGACCTTCTCCTCCAGGGCCTTCCAGTCCTCGGTGCCCGCCGCGTACGTTCCCTGTGCGGGTCCCGTCGCGGTCTGGAAGAGGCCGTCGCCGTCGGGGCCGGGCTCCACGCCCGTCCACCCCTGTCCGTAGAAGGGGACGCCCAGGACGAGCTTGTCGGGGTCCACGCCCCGGTCCAGGTAGGCCTGGACGACGAGCTCGGCGGAGATCACCGGCTGGGGGTCGCGGGCGTCGACGACCAGGTTGGACTGGTGGTTGGTCGTGCTCTCCCACGTGCCGTGGTAGTCGTAGCCCTGCACCGTGACGAAGTCGAAGTCGGGCATGAGCTCGTCCAGCTCGTACCCGGCGTCCAGGCGCCAGCCGCCGGCGGGCACGAACGCGGTCAGCTCGTAGTGGCGGTCGGTCTTCTTGCCGAGCTTGTCCAGCTGGTCGCGGAACTCCTGCACCAGGGCGGTGTAGTTCTCCTTGTCCTCGGGGCGGACCGTGTTGTGCGGGTTGCCGCCGGATCCGGGCCACTCCCAGTCCAGGTCGATGCCGTCGAAGACGCCGTAGGCCGCGCCCTTGCCGCCCGCGCCGTCGATCTCGGGCAGGTCGCCGCGCAGGTACAGGTCGATGCAGGAGGAGACCATGCGCTCGCGTGACTCCTCGGTCAGGGCCGCGTCGGAGAAGTGCTCGGACCAGTTCCAGCCGCCCAGGGAGATGTTGACCTTCAGGCCGGGATACATCTCCTTGAGCTCGCGCAGCTGGTTGAAGTTGCCGCGCAGGTCCTGGTCGGGGTCGTCGGCGACGCCGTCCACGCTCTCCTCGGCGGGCACGACGCGCCCGTAGTCGGCGAGGGCGTCGCCCCGGCCGGGCTCGTTGCTCATGAAGCATTCGCCGTCGGCGCTGACGTTGCCGAAGGCGTACTGGATGTGCGTGAGCCTGCCGGCGCTGCCGCTGTCCACCAGGTCCCGGACGTGGTAGTCGCGCTCCTTGGCGCTCCACTGGGTGTAGTAGGCGACGCTGCGGCTGTCGTGGGAGGGGCCCCCGGCGCAGGAGGAGCCGTTGACCAGGCAGCCCACCGGTGCGGTGGCGCCGCCGGAGTGCAGGCCGTTGAAGCCGAAGGAGTAGCTGCCGCCGGCGGGGACGTCGGCCCCCCAGTGCGGCGGGGTGACGGTGTAGCCCTCGGGGGTGCCCGCGAGCGTGGCGTTCCACAGGTGGTGGACGCGGCTGCCGTCGGGGAGCGCGAACTCGACGGTCCAGTCGCTGACGGGGGTGTCCGAGACGTTGTGGACGGTGATCTCACCGGTGTAGCCGGTGCTCCACCGGGCCGACTCCGTGTAGGTGACCGTGAGGCCGGAGGCGGCGGCCTCACGGGCTCCGGTCTCCTCGGCTGCGGCCGGGGTCGCGGTCAGCGCCAGTGGGGCGAGCAGCACGGCGGCCGCTGCGGCCGCGAGGCGGGTTCTGAAGCGCGGTGCTCTCACGTCGGGGCATCTCCTGGTGAGTGAGCGGGGCGGGGGATGTGTCGGCCGCCCTGTCGTGAGCGGGTGGGACGGGCTGTGGTCGGGCGACCGCGGAAGGCGGCGGTCCGTGGCCGGAGCCGACGCCTTCCCGTGAGGGTGTTCCACGGGCCAAGTGAGGGCGGATGGTCGTGTCCGTGCCTCTGACGTGGGGGGATAAATTTTTAGGAAACTTAACTAATAATTCCTGGTGCCGTCAACGCCCGTGCTGTGACTTTCCGGGGGTTTCCCGGCGGCGGATCCGAATCTTTCGAGCTGGCGAGGTGGACCGGGTTCCGGGAATGGCATCTGTCCCTTTGTGGCCACGGAAAAGTCTTGCCTTCTTCTCGGATGGCTGCTATCACGCCCGATGCCGGGTGGCGCTCATGCGCCCGGCGCTCCGGCGGATGCCGTGCCGTGCCCTGACTAGAGTGGCGGCGTGGGTAATCCGTTGAATCTTCCGTTCGACCCGATCGAGCGCGCGCACGAGAACTGGACGCGCAGGTGGGGGGCCTCGCCCGCCATGGCCGCGGTCACCTCGGTCATGCGCGCGCAGCAGATCCTGATAGGGGAGCTGGACGGAGCCCTCAAGCCGTTCGGCCTGACCTTCGCCCGTTACGAGGCGCTCGTGCTGCTCACCTTCAGCGGCTCCGGCTCCCTCCCCCTGGGCAAGATCGGTGAGCGCCTCATGGTGCACCCGACCAGCGTCACCAACACCATCGACCGGTTGGAGGGGCAGGGCTTCGTGTGCCGCCTCCCCAACCCCAGCGACGGTCGCGGCGTGCTGGCCGAGATCACCGACTCCGGACGCCGGGTCACCGAGGAGGCGACCCAGGCGCTGCTGTCCATGGACTTCGGCCTGGCCTGCTACTCCGACGAGGAGCTGTGGCGCATGCACGAGATGTTCACCAGGCTCAGGGTGGACTTCGGGGACTTCCCCGCACCCGTCTCGGGGGCCGCCGAGGGCCGCTGACCCGCCCGTCGCGCCCCGGGCCGCCACGGGCGCCCTCGCTGTACATCATTACTTGGACGTCCTACTATCTTGGTATGGCGAACACCACGAACGACCCCACCAACGGCGGCGGGGCCGGGGAGATCGAGGCCGGGCGAGAGCGCTGGCAGCGCCGCTACGACTCCGCGCGCACACGCGACGCCGACTTCACGACCCTGTCCGGACGCACCCTCGAACCCGTCTACGGGCCCCGGCCCGGAGCCGAGGTCCCCGGTTTCGAGCGCATCGGCTGGCCGGGGGAGTACCCCTACACGCGCGGCCTGTACGCCACCGGCTACCGGGGGCGTGCGTGGACCATCCGCCAGTTCGCCGGGTTCGGCAACGCGAGGCAGACCAACGAGCGCTACAAGATGATCCTGGCCTCGGGCGGGGGCGGGCTCTCGGTCGCCTTCGACATGCCCACCCTCATGGGCCACGACTCCGACTCGCCCCACGCGCTGGGCGAGGTGGGCCACTGCGGCGTGGCGATCGACTCCGTGGCCGACATGGACCTGCTCTTCGACGGGATCCCGCTCGGCGAGACCACCACCTCCATGACCATCAGCGGTCCGGCCGTCCCGGCCTTCTGCATGTACCTGGTGGCGGCCGAGCGCCAGGGGGTGGACATCCGCACCCTCAACGGCACGCTCCAGACCGACATCTTCAAGGAGTACATCGCCCAGAAGGAGTGGCTGTACCCGCCCGAGCCGCAGCTGCGGCTGATCGGCGACCTGATGGAGTACTGCGCGGAGAACATTCCCGCGTACAAGCCGCTGTCGGTGTCCGGCTACCACATCCGCGAGGCCGGCGCCACGGCCGCCCAGGAGCTCGCCTACACCCTCGCCGACGGCTTCGGCTACGTCGAGCTGGGCCTGTCCCGGGGACTGGACGTCGACAGGTTCGCGCCGGGCCTGTCCTTCTTCTTCGACGCGCACATCGACTTCTTCGAGGAGATCGCCAAGTTCCGCGCGGCGCGGCGCATCTGGGCGCGCTGGCTGAGGGACGTCTACGGCGCCAAGACCGAGAAGGCCCAGTGGCTGCGGTTCCACACCCAGACGGCCGGGGTCTCCCTGACCGCCCAGCAGCCCTACAACAACGTGGTGCGCACCGCCGTGGAGGCCCTCGCGGCCGTCCTCGGCGGCACGAACTCGCTGCACACCAACGCCCTGGACGAGACCCTGGCGCTGCCCACCGAGCAGTCCGCCGAGATCGCCCTGCGCACCCAGCAGGTCCTCATGGAGGAGACCGGGGTGGTCAACGTCGCCGACCCGCTCGGCGGCTCCTGGTACCTGGAGTCGCTCACCGACGAGCTGGAGGCCGACGCGGAGCGGATCTTCGCCCAGATCATGCGCATGGGCGGGGGAGAGGAGGCCGAGCACGGGATCGGCCCCATGACCTCCGGCATCCTCGCCGGGATCGAGAACGGCTACTTCAGCTCCGAGATCGCCGAGTCCGCCTTCCAGTACCAGCAGGCGCTGGAGAAGGGCGAGAAGAAGATCGTGGGCGTCAACTGCCACACCAACACCGTCTCCGGCGAGCTGGACGTCCTCAAGATCAGCCACGAGATCGAGCACGAGCAGAAGCGGGTGCTCGGCGAGCGCCGCGCCCGGCGCGACGGTGCCGTCGTGGACCGCGCCCTGGCCGCCCTGCTGGAGGGGGTGCGCTCGGGCGACCGCAACCTGATCCCGCTGATCATGGACGCGGCCCGCGCCGAGGCCACGCTCGGCGAGATCTGCGGGGCCATGGGGGAGGAGTTCGGGACCTACACCGAGGAGCCGAGGTTCTGACCCGGGTGTGAGACACGTGTCCGCCGGACACGCCAGGGGCCCCGCCGGAAGCCTGCCGGCGGGGCCCTCTCGTCCTGTCAGCTCAGACGGTGTCCGCGTGCGTGGTCAGGGACACCCACTGGGCCGGGGGGAAGGACAGGCATCCCGCATCGGGATGGACGGAGTCGCGGACGTCCGTCCCGGCCTCGTGTTCGCGTACCTCGACGCACTGTCCACCCGTGCTGCTGTAGCTGGACTTGTGCCACTCACTGGTCACGTACTCAACCCCTTGAGGACCTGCACTGACTGCTCTGGGGGAAGCGCACTGCCGAGAGCACGTTTCACCAGCTCAGACAGGCGGTCGAATCCGGTTCCTTCGTCATAGAGGACGTTACCGGAAACATGGTCGCTGGACGCGAACCTCGACCCGTCCACGAGTCGGCACAGCAGCAGCGGCGAGGTGATCCCGATCAGGGCCGCGCCCTCCGGCACGAGGTGGATGCGGATCCTCCCGCTCCCGGCCAGCGAGACCAGGTGCGCGGCCTGTTCGCGCCGCACGTCGTCGGAGACGCAGGTGAGCGCGCTGTGGGGGAACACCGCGACCACCTCGGGGTCGTTGCGCTCGCGCAGGCGCTCGTAGCGGGCACAGCGCATGGAGACGAGGTGGTCGATCTCGGCGGGAGGGGCGAGCGGCTGTCCGTGCTCGAAGACGATCCGCGCGTAACCGGGGGACTGGAGGAACCCGGGAACCAGGACGGGGGACAGGAACTCGATGTAGACCGCCTCCTCCTTCAACTGCCAGAGGTCCCGCATCCACGGCGGGAGCGAGGAGCCGACGGTCTGCGTCTCCCAGACCTTCAACAGTCGGCCGGACGCCTGGAGAAGCTCGTCCAGCTTCTCGACATGGTCCCGCTTCGGGGTGTTCTCGCCGGACTCCCACCTGCAAAGGGACGAGGAGGACGTGCCGAGCCGGGTCGCCAACTGCCTCTGTGTGAGGCCTCGGAGCTCGCGCCACTTCGTGATCTGAGCGGGGAACGGGGGTTGCACCATGTCCCAGAGATTAGCGACTGAATTGCGTTCGGTACCACGGCTTTGAGAATACGTCGCAGATGCTGGCGGGACACGAAGCGGGGCTTGCAGACTGTGGTTGTGAAGGGTGGGGCTGTGGTGCTCCGCAATACTTCGTGGTGCTCCGAGCGCACCTCTCGCGGGGGCACCGGACGGTATCCGCCGGTGGAGCGCGCCGCTTCCTCCACGGGCCCTTCACACCCGCCGGTGGCCGCCCCGAGCGCGCGGGCGGCCGTGGAGCGGGTCCGGTCGGCAGGGGCCGGACACGGGCCCGGACGCCGCGGGCGATCACGGAGCACACCCGTCTGTGCCCGTGCGCCCGGTGGCCGCCACACCGAGTGGGACACGGACGACTCCGGGTGTGCCGGAGTGGGATCCTCCTTCCCGGGGAGGGGCCCCAGGAGGGGCTGGGGCGGGGAGGGAGAAGGGCAGGGGCCCGCGAACGGGGGTCGGGCCCCTGCCCTGCGGACGGCTGTGGAACACGGTTCGCTCCCGCCCGCGTATACGGCAGGATGGAGGCATGCAGCCTTCGGACTTTTCACCGAACAGTGCCGTTGACCTCGGCGCGCGCAAGGCGGCCATGGAACGCGAGGCCAAACAGCGTGCGGCGGAGTCGACGGGTCGATCCAATCCCTACGCCGTCAACGTCGACGAGTCCAACTTCCAGGCCGAGGTCCTGGAACGGTCCATGGCCTCCCCGGTCGTGCTGGCCGTCCTCGCCGGCTGGTCGGAGCAGTCCAAGCAGATCGAGAGCACCCTGGACAAACTCTCGGCGGGATCCGGCGGCAACTGGACCCTGGCCAAGGTCGACAGCGAGGCCAGTCCACAGCTGGTCCAGGCCCTGCGGGTGCCCACGACCCCGATGATCGTCGTGGTCGTCCAGGGCCAGCTCCTGCCCGGCCCGGCGGGCCCGGCCACGGAGGAGCAGCTCACCGGCTGGCTCGTCGAGGCCTTCGCCGCGCTCAAGGAGCAGGGAGCGCTGCCCCAGGGCCACCCCGGCACCATCACCGGTGAGCCCGGCGCGGAGGACGTCGCGCCCGGCCAGCCTGAGGAGCCCCAGGCCCGTCCCGTGGACGTCGAGGCCGAGGAGGCCCTGAACAAGGGCGACTTCGCGGCGGCCGAGGCGGCCTACGCCAAGGCCGTGGAGGCCGACCCCGGCGACGCCGAGTCCAAGAACAAGCTCGCCCAGGTCCGCCTGTTCGGCCGCCTCCAGAACGTGGACCCGGACGCCGTCCGACAGGCCGCCGCCGAAAGGCCCGAGGACGTCGGCGCCCAGATCACCGCCGCCGACGTCGACATGTACGGGGGCAGGTTCGAGGACGCCTTCGACCGCCTCATCGACACGGTCAGGAACACCCGCGACGAGGACCGGAACCGGGCGCGCGCCCACCTGCTGGAGCTGTTCGAGCTGCTGCCTCCGGGCGACCCGAGGATCGGCGCCGCCCGCCGCAAGCTCACCTCCGCGCTGTTCTGAGCCGAGGACGAGAGGGGCGGGAGGGGAACGGGGCGTCCCACGGGGAAACCGGTGGGCCGCCCCGCGGCCCTTCCGGGCCAGGGCCCCCGGACACCCGTCCGCCCGCGGGATAGCCGCGGTCCAGGCGGGTACGATCCCGCCAGGAGACGGGCCGACGGCCCGCACGGCGATCCGGCAGGTGTCCCATGGCGACCGACGACGTCCCCGGCAGGCACGGAGCGCCAGTGGTCACGGTCTCGGCCACCTACGGCGCGGGAGGCGGTGTCGTGGGGCCGGCCGTCGCCGCGCGGCTCGGCGTCGCCTTCCTAGACCGCGCGATCCCCAGCGCGGTGGCCGCCCGGGTCGGCTGCTCCCTGGACGAGGTCCTCCAGCGCGACGACCGCGCGTCCGGCGGCTTCGAACGCCTGCTCGCCAGCGCGGCCCGACTGCCCACCGTCACCCTCGGCAGTGTGGACACCGCCTTCATCGGTGCGACCGACGACGAGGGCCGCCTCCTCCACGACGGCGAGTTCGTGGAGCAGACCGAGAGGGTCGTCGGCGAGGTCGCCCACAGCGGCGGTGTCGTCCTCGGCCGCGCCGGGGCCGTCGTCCTGGCGGACCACCCCACCGCCCTGCACGTGCGCATGGACGGCGACCGCCACGCGCGCCTGCGCCGGGCGCGGGCGCTGTGGGAGTCCGGCGACCCGGCCGAGGGCGGCGGCCGCGACGGAGGGGAGGAGGCGCCCACCCTGCGCCTGCTCGACGACAACGACCGGGCCCGGGCCGCCTACGTACGGCGCTTCTACCGGACCGATCCCGCCGACCCGAGTCACTACCACCTGGTCCTGGACGCGTTGTCGCTGTCGTTGGAGGCCTGTGTGGACCTCGTCGTGCGGGCCGCGCACGACCGCTGCGCCCCTCGGGCCGCCGACCCGGGCGACCCCCGCCGCGACACCCCGGGTACGACATAAATTGTGCGATTTTTTACCGAAGCGGCAATTGTCACCTTGTGCTGACGGTGGGCGCTTGACTCGGGTAAGGTGAGGCGACTCGACGACGGGTCCGGGTCGGCCCCCACCCGGAACCGGGTCCCGCGTGCCGGTGGCCGGAGTACCTCGCGCACCGGACACGCGAAACCCCGACGCTCGCGCGCCCGACGAAGCCGTGCCCGGCGACCGCCCCACCGGTGGAACCGCACGCGCCCACGGACGCACAACACCCAGCCAGAGCCAAGGAGCAACACGTGGCCACCCTTCCCAGCGTTTCCTACTCCATCACCGTCCGCCTCGAACTGGACGCTGGGGGCAGTGCGGTCGGCAGCCTCACCAACGCGGTGGAGCAGGTGGGCGGCATGGTCACCGCTCTGGACGTGGCCGCCGCCGGCCACGAGCGCATCCGCATCGACGTCACCTGCGCCGCCCGCGACACCGAGCACGCGCAGGCCATCGTCGACGCCCTGGGCGCCGTCGAGGGCGTGGTCGTGCACAAGGTCAGCGACCGCACCTTCCTCATGCACCTGGGCGGCAAGATCGAGATGAAGTCCAAGGTGCCGCTGCGCAACCGCGACGAGCTCTCCATGGCCTACACCCCGGGTGTGGCCCGCGTGTCCCAGGCCATCGCCGCCAACAAGGACGACGCCCGCCGCCTGACCATCAAGCGCAACAGCGTCGCCGTGGTCACCGACGGCTCCGCGGTCCTGGGCCTGGGCAACATCGGCCCCGAGGCCGCCATGCCCGTCATGGAGGGCAAGGCGGCCCTGTTCAAACGCTTCGCCGACATCGACGCCTGGCCCATCGCCCTGGACACCCAGGACGTGGACGAGATCGTGCGCACCGTCCAGTTGATCGCCCCCGGCTTCGGCGGCATCAACCTGGAGGACATCTCCGCGCCCCGCTGCTTCGAGGTCGAGGCCCGCCTGCGCGAGCTGCTCGACATCCCGGTCTTCCACGACGACCAGCACGGCACCGCCATCGTCGTGCTCGCCGCCCTGCGCAACGCGCTGCGCGTGGTGGGCAAGAAGCTCGGCGAGGTCCGCATCGCGATGTCCGGCGCGGGAGCGGCCGGCACCGCGATCCTCAAGCTGCTCATGCACGCCGGGGCCCGCGACGTCATCGTCAGCGACGTCCACGGCGCCGTGCACACCGGCCGTGAGGACCTGGACCCCACCCTGCGGTGGATCGCGGAGAACACCAACCCGGCCGGCTACGACGGCGACCTGCGCGGCGCCGTGGCCGGAGCGGACGTGTTCATCGGCGTCTCGGCCCCCAACGTGCTCAGCGGCGAGGACATCGCCGAGATGAACGAGGACTCCATCATCTTCGCGCTCGCCAACCCCGACCCCGAGGTCGACCCGGACGTCGCGCACCTGCACGCCTCCGTCGTCGCCACCGGCCGCAGCGACTACCCCAACCAGATCAACAACGTGCTGGTCTTCCCCGGCGTCTTCCGCGGCCTGCTGGACGCCCAGAGCCGCGACGTCACCTCGGACATGATGGTCGCCGCGGCCGAGGCCCTGGCCGACGTCGTCACCGAGGACGAGCTGGGCCCGAACTACATCATCCCCAGCGTGTTCCACTCCGACCTGTCCAACCACGTGGCCACCTCGGTGCGCGAGGTCGCCGGACGGGCCGCCAAGGGCGAGTGACGCCCGGGACTCGTCTGCGCAACGGCCCGGGGAACACCGTCGGATCGAGGGCGGTTGCGGGTAAGTGTGGAGCATGGACCAGCCGACGATGATCGGGCGCCTCCTCGTGGCCGCCCCACTCCTCCAGGAGGAGTCCTTCCGCCGTTCGGTGGTGTTCGTCGTGGACGACACCCCCGACGGCACCCTCGGGGTGATCCTCAACCGTCCCCTGGGCATGCCCGTGGACGAGGTCGTCACCGACTGGGGCGCCTACGCGAGTGAGCCGGCGGTGATGTTCTCCGGAGGGCCGGTCGGTGTCGGCTCCGGCATCGCCCTGGGGGTGGTGGGACCGGGCGAGCCGCCGCCCGGCTGGTCGCCCCTGGAGGGCCTGGACCCGCACCTGGGCCTGGACGGGATCGGCGTGGTCGACCTCGACGGCCCGCCCCAGGTACTGGGCGGAGCACTCGGCGCGTTCCGCGTCTTCGCCGGCTACGCGGGATGGACCGAGGGCCAGCTCGCCGGGGAGATCGCCGAGGGAGCCTGGTACGTGGTCGACGCGGTCGCCGACGACGTCTTCACCACCGCCCCCGAGGGCCTGTGGCCGCGGGTGCTGCGCCGCCAGGGCGGAGACATGGCGCTGCTGTCCACCTATCCTGACGATCCCACCATGAACTGAGCCCGCCGGAGTGGGCTGCGACACCCTATACCGTGGAGCACAGACGTCGAAAGGTGTGAGGCACTATGGCGATGGACATCCTCAACAAGGTCCTTCCGGACAGCGAGACCAAACCGGACATCTCCCACGACGACGGGGACCGTGAGCGGTTCGCCCACTACGTGCAGAAGGAGAAGATCACCCAGAGCGCCGTGACCGGCGACCCCGTGATCGCCCTGTGCGGCAAGGTGTGGGTGCCCAACCGGGACCCGAAGAAGTTCCCCGTGTGCCCCGACTGCAAGAGGACGTACGAGGAGATGACGAAGAAGTAGGGTTCCTCCCCCGCGGCCCGTTCCACGGGTCCGCCGCCCGGCGGCGGTACACGAAGAGGCCTTGACACACGCTGTGTGCCAGGGCCTTCGTGCTGCCCGGGTGAAGAACCGCCCACGGGGCACGGCGGTGCGGTTATCGTGGTCCAGCACGATTTGGGGCTTGCGGCAGCCTACGCCCGTCGTGTGGCGATACTCTCCCAAGGGGCGGGTCGCGCCGCACAGGGCACCCCCGCCGGCGTGTTCACAGCGTCGCTGCCCAGCTCCGTCTACCAGCACGAGGTCGAGGTCCTACCGCACCCGCGTACCGGGGTCCCGCTGGTCGTACCCCTTTCGACGGGCGTCCGGTGCGCGCGGAAGCTTCCACAGAAGTAGGTCGTATTGGTGTCCACAACTGAACGGCAGTTCCACGAGGGTTCCCGCTCCGAGGGCGGGAGGGGGCGCGGACGGCGGGCTTCGGGCGGTCGGCGCCGTCGTGCCCGAAGGACCGGGGCCACATCCGGTGACGTCGTACGCGGCATCGTCCGGTTCTTCGGCGAGGTCATGCTGACCGCCGGCCTGCTCATGCTCTTCTACGCCTCCTACGAGGTCTACGGCTCCCAGTGGGAGACCGACCGGGAGCAGCAGGACCTGGCCCAGGGCCTGGAGGAGGCATGGTCCGCCGACGCCGCCGCGGAGGAGGCGGGCCCGGACTCCGCGCCGCTGCCGGGCAGCGCGGACAGCCGCCTGTACCTGCCCTCCCTGGACCTGGACTGGGTGGTGGTCAACGGCACCACGCCCGACGACATCCGCTACAGCCCGGGCCACTACACCGAGTTCCCCAGCGATCCCGGCGAGGCGGGCAACTACGCGGTGGCCGCCCACCGCACCCCCGGCCTGTTCTGGGACCTGGACCTGCTGTCGAACGGCGACACCATGGTCCTGGAGGACGCGGAGAACTTCTACACCTACGAGGTCTTCCGCGAGGAGACGGTGCTGCCCACCGACGTGTGGGTGGTCGAGCCGGACCCGTTCGACGAGGCCACCGACGAGGAGCCCGAGCGGTCCCTGATCACCCTCACCACGTGCGCGCCCAAGCTGAACAACACGCACCGCCTCATCGTCTGGGCGGAGCTGGTGGAGACCACACCCAAGTCCGAGGGGATGCCCGACTCGATCGCGCACATGGCACCCCAGGCCGACGAGGACGAGTGAGGAACACGAATGTATGGTCTGATCTGGCGGATCCTGCCCGGCCCGTGGGTCTCCAAGCTCATCATGGCGGTCGGCCTGCTGGCGGGTACGGCCGCGCTGCTGTGGTTCTTCGCCTTCCCGGCGATCTCCCCGCACATGCCCTTCAACGACGGTGCCGTCGACATCGAGGGCGCCGGAGCCGCCGGTGGCGGGGGCTCGGGCGGGAGCGGTGGGGAGGAGGCTCCCGAGGACGGGAGCTGACGGTTCCACGCCGACGGGGGACACGCCGTGTGTGCGGCGCCACTGGCCGGTCTCCCGGACCGGTCCGCTGTGCCCGCTAACCTCATGCAGGTGAGCAATGGGGGACGGTTCGAAGTATGACGGTGACGCAGACCACGACGGAGGATCGGCTTCGGGGCCTTCGCGCATGGCAGCGGGAGGCGTACGAGGAGTACTTCCGCCGGGAGCCACGCGACTTCCTCGCGGTGGCGACTCCCGGCGCGGGCAAGACCACCTTCGCCCTCACACTGGCCGGTGAACTCCTCCAGCGGTACGCGGTGCGGGCCATCACCATCGTGTGCCCCACCGAGCACCTGAAGAAGCAGTGGGCCGAGGCCGCCGCCCGGTTCGGCATCGCCATCGACCCGGACTTTCGCAACGGGCAGGGCGCCCTGGGGCGCCAGTACGTCGGTGTGGCGGTCACCTACGCCCAGGTGGCCGCCCACCCGATGCTGCACCGCAACCGCACCGAGGCGCGCAAGACCCTCGTCATCTTCGACGAGGTGCACCACGCCGGTGACGCCCTGTCCTGGGGCGACGCGGCCCGCGAGGCCTTCGAGCCGGCGAGCAGGCGGCTCTCCCTCACGGGCACCCCCTTCCGCTCCGACATCAACCCGATCCCGTTCGTGGACTACGTCCAGGACGGCGCCGGCGTGCGCCGCTGCTCCTGGGACTACAGCTACGGCTACGGTCCCGCCCTGGAGGACGGCGTCGTGCGCCCGGTCATCTTCATGGCCTACTCCGGGGAGATGCGCTGGCGCACCCGCGCGGGCGACGAGCTGGCCGCCCGGCTCGGCGAGCCCCTCACCCAGGACGCCCTGTCCCAGGCCTGGCGCGCGGCCCTGGACCCCAAGGGCGACTGGATCAAGCGGGTGCTCCACGCCGCCGACCGCCGCCTGACCGAGGTGCGCAAGACCCACCCGGACGCGGGCGGGCTGGTCATCGCCAGCGACCACGAGAACGCCCGCGCCTACTCGCGCATCCTGCGGCAGATCACCGGCAAGGGCGCCACCGTCGTCCTCTCCGACGACCCCACCGCGTCCAGGAAGATCTCCCGGTTCGCCGCGGGCGACGACCGCTGGATGGTCGCCGTGCGCATGGTCTCCGAGGGCGTGGACGTGCCCCGGCTGATGGTCGGGGTGTACGCCACCTCCACCAGTACCGCCCTGTTCTTCGCCCAGGCCATCGGCCGTTTCGTGCGTGTGCGCCAGCGCGGCGAGGTCGCCTCGGTGTTCCTGCCCTCGGTGCCGACCCTGCTGGAGTACGCGGGCGAGATGGAGCGCGAGCGCGACCACGTGCTCGACCGGACGCCGGCCGAGGGCGACGAGTACCCGGAGGACGACCTCCTCAAGGAGGCCAACAAGAAGCGGGACACCCCCGACGCGGGGGAGGAGCTGCCCTTCGAGACCATGGAGTCGGCGGCGGAGTTCGACCGCGCCCTCTACGACGGCGCCGAGTACGGCGGCTCGCCGGGGTCCACCGAGGAGGAGGACTTCCTGGGGCTGCCCGGCCTGCTCGACCCGCAGCAGGTCTCCCAGCTCCTGCGCAAGCGCAAGGACGACCTCAAGGCCAGTGAGATCAGGTCCAGGAGGAAGAAGGAGGAGCCCGCCGAGGAGGAGGGCCCCACCCACCAGGTCCTGGCCGATCTGCGCCGTGAGCTGAGCGGGCTGGTGGGCGCGTGGCACCACCGCACCGGCAAACCGCACGGGGTGATCCACAACGAGCTGCGCCGTGCCTGCGGCGGTCCTCCGGTCGCGCAGGCCTCTCCGGACCAGATCCGCGAGCGGATCGCCAAGATCCGCACCTGGGCCGTCGGCGGACGTTAGGGCGTGTCCGGCGGGTACACGCCCCTGGGACTTCTTCCGCCAAATCGGGCAAACACTTCGTAAGTTCGCGCCACGGTCATAAGCGCAACGTATTCACTCAATTACGTTGCGTTGTATGAGTGGACAAAGCCCTCGCGGCGGGTCAGCCGCGCTCTGGACCGGACTGCTGATGTGCGGGTTCGCCCTGACGGGCGTGGTCGCGGCCACCGCACCCGAATCCTCCGAGCACGCCCAACGGGTGGGGAGCACCGTCCCCTTCGAGGAGTGCCTCCCCGGCACGGAGGCACGGGTGGCCGACCCCGGCGGGGGGACACGGCCCCCCGAGGGCGGTGAGCTGACTCCGAGTGAGGCCGCCCGCTACCACCGGCAACTGCGTGAGGAACTCGTGTCCCTGCGCGGCCAGGACCTCCAGCCGCCGCAGACCGTCCCGGTGGTGGTGCACGTCGTCTCCGCCGAGGACGGGCGCGGCGACGTCAGCGACGAACGCCTCCAGAAGCAGGTCGACGTCCTCAACACCGCCTACAGCGGTGGCGAGGCCGCCGCGGCGGCCAGGTCCGCCGGAGGCACGGGCACGGCCGCGGAGGAGGCGGCCGCGGAGGAGGCGGCCGACACCGGCTTCCGGTTCGAGCTGACCGACGTCACCCGCACGGCCGACGACGAGTGGTTCACCAACTTCGAGGAGCACCGCGACACCATCCGCGCGAAGCTGCGCCAGGGCGATGCCGGAACCCTCAACATCTACACCGCGGACCTGGGGCCCGGCCTGCTCGGCTACTCCACCTTTCCCCAGGACTACGAGGAGAACCCCGACCAGGACGGCGTGGTGGTCGCCCACGACACCCTGCCCGGGGGCGACCGCGAGAAGTTCAACCTCGGCCACACCACCACACACGAGGTCGGCCACTGGCTCGGGCTCTTCCACACCTTCCAGAACGGCTGCACCGACCCCGGTGACTACGTGGACGACACGCCGTACGAGCGCGAGGCCGCCTCCGGCTGCCCCGAGGGCCGCGACACCTGCCCCGAGCAGGCGGGCGAGGACCCCGTCACCAACTTCATGAACTACAGCGATGACGCCTGCATGACCCACTTCACCGCGGGCCAGGGCAAGCGCATGGTCGAGCACTGGGCGGCCTTCCGCGCCGGGTCGTCCCAGGCCCGCTCGGGCTGACCCGCCGTCCCCGGTGGGGCGCCGCCCCACCGGGGACGGAAGCGGGCCGGCCGCCGTGCCCGCACCCGGGTGTGGCCGATGTCCCGTGCGGGGGTTGACGGGTTCTGTGTGAGCGCTAACAATGAGGGCCGCCGACCCCGGACCCGAGGGAGCACGTGTGACCGTCCACGAGACCGCCGTCCCGACCGACCCCACGGGCGGGCGCCCGGTCGTCCCGTCCCGGAGCCGCCACCGCCCGCTCGGCCTCGGCGAGATCAGCCTGGGGCCCGGGTTCTGGCGGGAGAGGCAGGAGGCCAACGCCTCCGCGACGCTCCAGCACTGCGAGGACTGGATGGAGCGGCTGGGCTGGCTGGCCAACTTCGACCGTGTCGCCGAGGGCACGACGGGCCCGGACCGGCCCGGCTGGTGCTTCTCCGACTCCGAGGTCTACAAACTCCTCGAAGCCCTGTCCTGGGAGTACGGAAGGAGCGGCCGCCCCGAGGCGGACGAGGCCGTACGCCGCATCACCGAACGCGTCGGCCGCGCCCAGGACGGCGACGGCTACCTCAACACCTGCTACGGGCACGCGGGCCGGCCGCCCCGGTACGGCGACTTCGAGACCGGGCACGAGCTGTACTGCACCGGGCACCTGTTGCAGGCGGCGGTGGCCAGGGTGCGCACCACGGGACCGGACGCGCTGGTGGAGATCGCCCGCCGGGCCGCCGACCACGTCTGCGACACGTTCGGCGCGGGTGGCACGGAGGCCCTCTGCGGACACCCGGAGATCGAGGTCGGCCTGGTGGAACTGGGCCGCGCGCTCGGGGAGGAGCGCTACGTCGAACAGGCCCGGCTCTTCCTCGACCGGCGTGGACACGGCACCCTGCGCGAGGACCGGGTACCGCTGGGCGGCGCCTACTTCCAGGACGACGTGCCGGTCCGCGCCGCACACGCCTGGCGCGGCCACGCCGTCCGCGCCCTCTACCTCTCGGCGGCCGCCGTGGACCTGGCGGCCGAGCGCGAGGACCGGGAACTGCTCACGGCCGTCGAGCGCCAGTGGGAGCACTCGGTGGCCCGGCGCACCTATCTCACCGGCGGTATGGGCTCCCGCCACCAGGACGAGGGCTTCGGCGAGGACTGGGAGCTCCCGGCGGACCGCGCCTACTGCGAGAGCTGCGCGGGCGTCGCCTCCGTCATGGTGTCGTGGCGGCTGTACCTGTCCACCGGCGACGTGCGCTACGCCGACCTGATGGAGCGGACGTTCTTCAACGTGGTGGCGACCGCGCCGAGCGCCGACGGCCGGGCGTTCTTCTACGCCAACCCACTGCACCAGCGTGTCACCGCGGGCGCACCGGACCCCGGCACCGTCAGCCCGCGGGCGGAGGGCGGCGTCCGGGCGCCGTGGTTCGACGTGTCGTGCTGCCCCACGAACCTCGCACGTACGTTCGCCACCTGGCACGCCTACGCCGCCAGTGTCGGGGACGGCGGACTGACCCTCCTGCAGTACGCCACCGCGCGGATCACCGCTGACCTGGGCGGGGGCCGGGTCCTCGGAGTGGAGGTCGAGACCGACTACCCCGGCGACGGACTCGTCACCGTCCGCGTCACGGACCCGCCGCCGGGGGCGGCGGCCCTGCGGCTGCGGGTGCCGTCGTGGGCACGGGGCGCGGTGCTGGAGGAGGGCGGGAGGCGCCGGCCCGTCCCACCCGGCGTGGCGGTCGTGGAACGGGAGTTCTCCGGCGGTGAGGAGGTCCGCCTCCGCCTTCCGGTGCAACCCCGGTTCACCTGGCCGGACCACCGCGTCGACGCCGTCCGCGGCTGTGCGGCCGTGGAACGGGGACCTCTGGTGTACTGCGCGGAGTCGATCGACCTGCCGGCGGGTGTGGACCTGGACGACGTCCTGGTCGACCCCTCCGCCGCCCCCGTCGACCGGGGCGGACGTGTGCTGGTCCGCGCGACGGCCGGACCGTCCCGAACCGTCGGCCGCGACTGGCCCTACGGTGAGGCGACCGGACGGGGAGGCGGCGGCGACCCGTTCGACCTCACGCTCTCCCCGTACCACCAGTGGGCCGAGCGCGGACCGACCACCATGCGCGTCTGGCTGCCCGCGGACCGCGGCTGAGTCCGCGCCGGTTCACAGTGCCAGGAGCCGGCGCAGGATCGTGTCGGTCCGCAGCAGGACGAGTTCGTCCACGGCGCCGAAGCGGCGTTCCAGACGGAGCGGGGAGACGGCGCGCAGGTCCTCGCACTTGACGTAGCTCGTCTCCTTCAGCCCGGAGGCCCCCGGCTCGACCTCCACATGCGTCGGGCTGCGCCTGTGGGTGCGTGTCAGCGGTAGGGCCGTCACCACGGGGGGACGCGAGTCGAGCCAGGGCTGCGCGCTGACGACGAGGACCGGCCGCCGCAGGGCCTGCTCATGACCGATCGGATCGCCCAGGTCGGCCATGTAGATCTCTCCGCGCCTCACCAGGCGTCCTCGTCGGTCAGCGCGTCGTCGTTGGCGTCGGCGAGGTCGTCTCCCAGCGTCCGGTCGGACAGGTGGGAGCGCCGTTCCTCCTCGGAGAGGCCTTCGTGGTGACGGTGGACGTCCTCCCAGAACTCCAGTTCCTCCGAGGTGTCCAGTGCCCGTTCGATCGCGGTGGCCAGGGTGACGTGCTCACGCCTGGCCCGTGCGCTGATGCGGTCCCGCAGCTTGCGGGGGACCTTGATGCTGGTATCCGCTGTACTCATACTCCAAGTATGCACAAGGCGTACCACCATGGGTAGTTCCTCTTGGCCTACCAAGGTGACGCCCATCCGGTGCCGCCCTCCGGCTCGGTGGTGGTCGTGTGGCTGGTTGTTGTCGTCCATCCCGCGTGGCTCCGGCCACCGCTGCCCTGTCCCCGCCCTCCGGCTTGGTGGTGGTCGTGTGGTGCGTCGCTGTCCTCTATCCCGCGTGGCTCCGGCCACCGCTACCCTGGAGGGCATGGCAGCGAACACCTACCTGACCGGTATCAAGCCCACCGGTGACTTCCACCTGGGCAACTACATCGGCGCGATCAAACCCGCCCTGGAGGCGTCCACGGCGTACGACACCTACTACTTCATCGCCGACTACCACGCGCTCAACAGCATCAGGGACGCGGACGAGCTCCGCCACAGCATCCGGTCAGGCGCTGCCACCTGGCTCGCGTGCGGGCTCGACCCCGAGCGCACGATCGTCTACCAGCAGTCGAAGGTGCCCGAGACCTTCGAGCTCACCACGATCCTGAGCGCCCTGACCCCCAAGGGCCTCATGAACCGCGCGCACGCCTACAAGGCCGCCCGCGACCGCAACGACGCGGCCGGGGTCACCGACCTGGACGCCGGGGTCAACATGGGGCTGTACAACTACCCCATCCTCATGGCCGCCGACATCCTCGTCATGGAGGGCACCCACGTCCCCGTGGGCCGCGACCAGACCCAGCACATCGAGTACACCGCCGACATCGCCGGGTACTTCAACCACCGCTACGGCGACGCCTACAGCTTCCCCGTCCCCAAGGGCCTCATCGACGACGGCGAGGCGAGCATCCTGCCCGGCGTCGACGGCCGCAAGATGAGCAAGTCCTACGACAACCACATCCCGCTCTTCCTGCCGGAGAACAAGCTCAAGAAGGCCGTGCGCCGCATCCCGACCGACTCCACGCCGGTCGAGGCGCCCAAGGACCCCGACACCTCGGTGCCCTTCCAGCTGCTCACCCACTTCGCCGACGCCGAGAAGGTGTCCGAGGTGCGCAAGCGCCTGGAGGCGGGCGGCATGGGCTGGGGCGACCTCAAGAACGAGCTGTTCGAGGCGGTCAACGCCGAGCTCGGCCCCAAGCGCGAGCGCTACGAGGAGCTCATGGCCGACCCGTCGGAGATCGACGCGGTCCTGGCGGCCGGTTCCGAGCGCGCCCGCCGGCGCGCCCGCGCCACCATCGACCGGGTGCGCGCCGCCATCGGCGTCGCCTGACGCCCCGGGACGGAGCGGGGGCGGCGGTGCCGACACCGCCGCCCCCGCCCCGTACGAGGAGTCCTCAGCCGACCCGCGGCTCGCCCTCCAGCTCCACACCCGCCTCGCGCAGCCGCTCCAGGGCCGCGTCCACCGTCGGGCGCGACACCCCGGCGGTCAGGCCGAGCAGCACCCGCGTGCGCAGGCCCTCCCGCGCCGCGTCCAGCGCCGTGGCCCTCACACAGTGGTCCGTGGCGATCCCCACCACGTCCACCTCGTCCACGCCGCGCTCCTTCAGCCACTCGGCCAGCGGCGCCCCGTCCCGGGACTTACCCTCGAAGCCGCTGTAGCCGGACGTGTACTGCCCCTTGTCGAAGACCTCCTCGGCCAGCGAGGCGTCGAAGCCGGGGTGGAACTCCACACCCGGCGTCCCCGCCTCGCAGTGGCGGGGCCAGCTGTCCACGAAGTCCGGGTCCTCGGAGAAGTGCTCCCCGGGATCGATGTGGTAGTCACGTGTGGCCACCACGTGGTCGTAGCCGCCCGCGCGTGCGTGCTCGGTGACGGCCGCGGCCGTGCTCGCGCCGCCCCGCACCCCCAGGTGCCCGCCCTCGCAGAAGTCCTTCTGAACGTCCACCACGATGAGCGCCCTCATCACGTCACCCCTTCTCCTGGTCCTGGCCCGTGCCACGCACCGCCGCCTAGTAGAACACCGTCGGCAGCGCGGCCTCGCCGCGCGACATCCGCAGAGCCTCCTCGGGCAGTTCCGCGACCGTCGCCCGGTGCCGCTCCCGTGCATCGTGCACCGTCTCGTGCCCCACCACCTCGCCGTCGGCGACCAGGGGGCGCAGCAGCGGGCGCGTTCCCGTCCGCGGAGCCGGCGGGTGGAGGTAGACCTCCTCCGCCACCGCCGTGCCGTGGTCGTCCAGGCGCCGGACCGCCCACTTGCGGCCGCCACGGCTGGGCTTGCCCACCGAGCGCTTGGCCACCGGCTCCAGCGGCGCGTCCCTCTCCAGTCCCCGTGCCCGGGCCACCAGCTTGTACACCAGCGACACCGTCGGCGCGCCGGATCCGGTGACCAGGGAGGTACCCACCCCGTAGCCGTCCACCGGCGCCACGGCCAGGGCTTGGATGGAGTGTTCGTCCAGGTCGCCGGTCACCACGATCCGGGTGCCGGTCGCGCCCAGGGAGTCCAGTTGCGAGCGCACGCGCGAGGCCTCGGCGGCCAGGTCGCCGGAGTCGATCCGTACCGCGCCCAGGCCGGTCCCGGCCAGCTCCACCGCGGTGCGCACCGCCCGCTCCACGTCGAAGGTGTCCACCAGCAGCGTCGTCCCGGTGCCCAGGGACTCCAACTGTGCCTTGAACGCGTGCCGCTCGCTGTCGTGCAGCAGGGTGAACGAGTGTGCCGCCGTGCCGCCGGTCGGCACCCCGTGGAGGCGTCCCGCCTCCAGGTTGGAGGAGGTCGCGAACCCCGCCACGTAGGCGGCGCGCGCCGCCGCCACCGCCGACCGCTCGTGGGTGCGGCGCGACCCCATCTCGATCAGCGGCCGGTCTCCCGCCGCCACCGCCATCCGCGTCGCGGCCGAGGCGATCGCGCTGTCGTGGTTGTACACCGACAGCGCCAGAGTCTCCAGGACCACGGCCTCGGCGAAGGAGGCCTCCACCACCAGGATCGGCGACCCCGGGAAGTACGCCTCGCCCTCTCCGTAGCCCCACACGTTGCCCGAGAACCGGTAGTCGGCCATCCAATCCAGGGTGCGCTCGTCCACGACCCCGTTGTCGGACAGGAAGTCGAGTTCCTCCTTGCCGAACCGGAACCGCTCCAGCAGGTCCAGGAAGCGCCCCGTCCCGGCCACGACGCCGTATCGGCGTCCCTCCGGCAGCCGCCGGGCGAACATCTCGAACACCGAGCGGCGGGAGGCGGCGCCGCTGTGCAGCGCCGCCTGGAGCATCGTCAGTTCGTAGTGGTCGGTGAGCAGCGCGCTGCTGCTGTCCTCGCTCATGGGCACGAGCCTAATCCGTGGCGCGGGGGCCGCGGCGGACGCCCCGGCGGCGGCGAACCACGGTGACCCGCCTCGCACAACAAGTATACCCATCTGGTTGGTAGGGAATCGGATATGGGTACCCTGGTGGCATGCTGAGGATTGATCGCTCGATCTACGACAAGATCGTCGCCCATGCCCGCCGCGACCACCCCGACGAGGCGTGCGGCGTCGTGGCCGGGCCCGAGGGTTCGGACCGCCCCGAGCGGTTCGTCGAGATGGTCAACGCCGAGCGGTCGCCGACCTTCTACCGGTTCGACTCCCTCGAACAGCTCAGGGTCTGGCGTGAGATGGACGACCGCGACGAGGAACCCGTCGTGATCTACCACTCCCACACCGCCACCGAGGCCTACCCCTCGCGCACCGACATCTCCTACGCGTCCGAGCCGAACGCCCACTACGTGCTCGTGTCCACACGCGAGCCCGACACCGTCGAGTTCCGCTCCTACCGGATCGTCGACGGCCGGGTCACCGAGGAGCCGGTGGAGGTCACCGGGGCCGACGGGGCCCAGTAGGTTCCCAACCACGCGGGGGCGGCGTCCAGGAATGGGCGCGGGACACCCCCTGTTGGCAATGAACGCACACCAACGACCGCTAACGGAGACACCTTCATGGCCATCGAGGTCCGCATCCCCACCATCCTGCGCAACCTGACCGGCGACGCCAAGGTCGTCGAGGGTTCGGGCACCACCCTCGACGAGCTGATCGCCGACCTGGACAGCCGCTACCCGGGTATCGGCGAGCGCCTGGTGAACGATGGCAAGCTGCGCCGCTTCGTCAACGTCTACCTCAACGACGAGGACGTCCGCTTCGTCGGCGGCTTGGAGGCCAAGCTCTCCGACGGCGACAACGTGACCGTCCTGCCGGCCGTCGCCGGCGGAAGCCTTTAGGCCGGACATGCGCTACGACTCCCTGCTCGACTCCCTCGGCGGCACGCCGCTCGTCGGCCTGCCCCGGCTCTCACCCTCGCCGCAGGTCCGGCTGTGGGCGAAGCTGGAGGACCGCAACCCCACCGGCTCGATCAAGGACCGCGCCGCGTTCTTCATGATCGAACAGGCCGAGAAGGACGGGCTGCTCTCCCCGGGCTGCACCATCCTGGAGCCGACGTCGGGAAACACCGGCATCTCGCTGGCCATGGTCGCCAAGCTGCGCGGCTACCGCATGGTCTGCGTCATGCCGGAGAACACCTCCGCCGAGCGCAGGCAACTGCTGGACATGTGGGGCGCCGAGGTCCACTTCTCCGACGCGGCGGGCGGGTCCAACGAGGCCGTCCGCGTCGCCAAGGAGATGGCCGCGGCCCACCCCGAGTGGGTGATGCTCTACCAGTACGGAAACCCGGCCAACGCCAGGGCCCACTACGAGACCACCGGTCCGGAGATCCTCGCCGACCTGCCGGAGATCACCCACTTCGTGGCCGGACTCGGCACCACGGGCACTCTCATGGGCGTCGGCCGCTACCTGCGCGAACACCGCCCGGACGTGCGGATCGTGGCGGCCGAGCCCCGGTACGGCGAGCTGGTGTACGGGCTGCGCAACCTCGACGAGGGGTTCGTGCCCGAGCTGTACGACGAGTCGGTGCTCACCACCCGCTTCTCCGTGCCCTCCGACGCCGCCCTCAAGCGGACCCGGGAGCTCCTGGACAAGGAGGGCATCTTCGCGGGCGTCTCCACCGGCGGCGCCCTGCACGCCGCGATGGGCATGGCACGCAAGGCCGAGAAGGCGGGTGAGCGCGCCGACATTGCGTTCGTCATCGCCGACGCCGGATGGAAGTACCTGTCCACCGGCGCCTACGAGGGCACCCTCGAGGAGGCCGAGGAACGGCTCGACGGCCAGCTCTGGGCCTGAGGCCTTACGGCGCCCGCCGAGCCCCTCGGGAGCACGGCGGCGCACGGAAGACCCCGCGGAGGCCGGCGCTCTGGCGCCGGCCTCCGTGCTGTGTACCAGCATCTCTGGGGCATGTCCTGAGCAAACATGACAGACCGCGTCAATACATGTGAAAAATTCACACGTGACCGAGGTCGCGTGAGACGCGGGCCACATTTTGTACCACCCGGGCGGCCATTGGGGTACACCCGTAACAACGGGACATCCGCAGAACCAGCCGCCATCCGCACTCCTCACACACTCTCGACGGGGTGCCACGGACGCCGCGCGGCCCATCGAGAAGGCGACGACGACGTGCGACTCACGATTATCGGGTCCTCGGGGAGCTTCCCCGGGCCAGACAGTCCGGCATCCTGTTACATGCTCGAAGCGGACGGGTACCGCCTGCTGCTCGACATGGGCAACGGCGCGCTCGGCGCGCTCCAGAGGCACGTCGACATCTACTCGGTCGACGCCGTCTACCTGAGCCACCTGCACGCCGACCACTGCTTCGACCTGTGCTCGTACTGGGTGGCCAGGAAGTTCCACCCGGGCGGAGCCAAGTCCCGCATCCCGGTCTACGGACCCAGGGGCGTGGCCCAGCGGGTCTCCGAGGCCTACGGGCTGGACCCCGACCCGGGCATGACCGAGGTGTTCGACTTCCACGAACTCGCCCCCGGCGGATTCCGGATCGGTCCGTTCTCCGCCCGCGTCGACTACGTCAACCACCCCGTGGAGGCCTTCGGCATCCGACTGGAGCACGACGGCGCGTCCCTGGCCTACTCGGGTGACACCGGGGTGTGCGACTCCCTGGTCGACCTGGCCGCCGACACCGACCTGTTCCTGTGCGAGGCGGCCTTCCAGAACCACCGCGAACACCCCAAGGACATGCACCTGACGGGGAGCGAGGCGGGCGAGCACGCCAGCCGCGCCCGTGCGCGCAGCCTGTTGCTGACCCACCTCGTTCCGTGGAACGACGACGACGTCACGCTCACCGAGGCGCGCTCCACCTACGGCGGGCCCATCGACCTGGCCCGCAGCGGACAGGTGCACACGGTCGGCCGCTGACCCGGGAACCCGTGACGGGCCGCCGGGGCCCGCGGACCGGCTGGGCGGGGCGGACGGGGGGAACGCGTGGTGGGAGCCCTCCTGGAGCGGGTGTTCTCCTTCTCCAGTCACGGAGGGCCCCTCACGGATATACGCTCTTGACATGGCCCGACCTGACGGACGTGTTCCGACCCAACTCCGCCCCGTGACCATCACCCGCAACTGGCTCCGCCACGCGGAAGGCTCCGTGCTCGTCGAGTTCGGAGACACCCGCGTGCTGTGCGCGGCCAGCGTCGAGGACGGCGTCCCGCGCTGGCGCCGGGGCACCGGCGAGGGGTGGGTCACCGCCGAGTACGCGATGCTGCCCCGCTCCACCGACACCCGCGGTGCGCGCGAGTCGGTGCGCGGCAAGATCGGCGGACGCACCCACGAGATCTCCCGCCTCGTCGGCCGCTCACTGCGCGCCGTCGTGGACTTCAAGGCGATGGGCGAGCACACCATCACCCTGGACTGCGACGTGCTCCAGGCCGACGGCGGCACCCGCACCGCGGCGATCACGGGCGCGTACGTGGCGATGGCCGACGCGATGAAGTGGCTGCGCAAGCGCCGCAAGCTCAAGAACAACCCGCTGACCGGCTCCCTGGCCGCGGTCAGCGTGGGCGTGGTGCAGGGACAGCCCCGGCTGGACCTGAACTACCTGGAGGACTCGGTCGCCCAGACCGACATGAACGTCGTGCTCACCGGTGACGGCAGGTTCGTCGAGGTGCAGGGCACCGCGGAGGGCGCCCCGTTCGACCGGGACCTGCTCGACCAGCTGCTCGACCTCGCCTCGACGGGCTGCGAGGAGCTGACCGCGATCCAGAAGAAGGCGCTCTCGGAGTGACCGTCGCGAAACGAGGGCTCACCCGGATCGGCGGCGCCCGGGTGGAGGGGGAAACCGTGAGGGTCGTCCTGGCCACACGCAACAAGAAGAAGGTGCCCGAGATGCGGGCCATCCTGGCCGACGCCGGGGTGGAAGCGGAGGTGCTCTCGCTCGACGCGTTTCCCGACGCGCCCGAGGTGCCCGAGACCGAGCCCTCCTTCCTGGGGAACGCCCTGCTCAAGGCGCGCGCCATCGCCGAGCACACGGGGCTGCCCTCCGTCGCCGACGACTCCGGCCTGAGTGTGGACGAGCTCCGGGGGATGCCCGGTGTGCTGTCCGCGCGCTGGGCCGGCCGCTTCGGCGCGGGCGACCAGGACCGGGCCAACCTGGACCTGGTCCTGGACCAGTTGGCCGACACCCCCGCCGAGCGCAGGGGAGCCGAGTTCGTGTGCGCGGCGGTGCTGGTGATGCCGGACGGGACCGAGGCCGTCGCCGAGGGCGTGCTGCGCGGCCGGCTGCTGCGGGAGCGCCGGGGGGAGAACGGGTTCGGCTACGACCCGGTCTTCGTCCCCGAGGGGGAGAGCCGCACCACCGCGGAGCTGTCCCCCGAGGAGAAGAACGCCATCAGCCACCGGGGGATCGCCTTCCGCCGGCTGGCCCAGGAGCTGGCGGACATCCTCTGAGCCGTGCTCCGTGACCGGAGCGGCGGTGGAACGGACGGGGCGGCATCCGGGGCGGGAATACACCGGGCGCCGCCCCTGTTGCATCCGGAGCCGGGAGGGATGCCGTCAGGCGTCTCACCCGGGACAGCCGACGGATTTGACGCGACCGGATCGGCTGTCTAGAGTGGATCGGGTCGCTGCGGGACGGCGAGGATCCCTCGGGGTCGCTCGGAACCGGACCGCGATCACAGACTCTCCCTCCACACCGAACCGGTTCGAGCACTGCTTTCGGGCCGGTAAGCTCGGAGGGCGCCTCCACGGAAACGCGGAAGCGAAACGGGCTTTACCCCGATCAGGAACACACAAACCGCCGGTTTGGCGGAATGCGGAACACCTGATAAAGTGAAGACACAACAAAGCGGAAACGCACAACAGCGCCTTCCACGGAAAAGCGACAGGTTCCCTGAGGAACCGGACTTGTACGGGATGAGCGGTTGTTTCTTGAGAACTCAACAGCGCGTGTTTGATTTTCTTTAAGCCATGTTTGTTTTGGCCCCACCACACTTTGGTGTGGAGGGTTCCTTTGATGAACCGGGGCAACCCGGTTGGTCAGGATTACTTCTAGGTTTACCCGCCCAGGCCTCGCGCCGGGCAGGGTTGAGTGACCTTTATGGAGAGTTTGATCCTGGCTCAGGACGAACGCTGGCGGCGTGCTTAACACATGCAAGTCGAGCGGTAAGGCCCTTCGGGGTACACGAGCGGCGAACGGGTGAGTAACACGTGAGCAACCTGCCCCTGACTCCGGGATAAGCGGTGGAAACGCCGTCTAATACCGGATACGACCCATGGTCTCCTGACCGTGGGTGGAAAGTTTTTCGGTCGGGGATGGGCTCGCGGCCTATCAGCTTGTTGGTGGGGTAACAGCCTACCAAGGCGATTACGGGTAGCCGGCCTGAGAGGGCGACCGGCCACACTGGGACTGAGACACGGCCCAGACTCCTACGGGAGGCAGCAGTGGGGAATATTGCGCAATGGGCGAAAGCCTGACGCAGCGACGCCGCGTGGGGGATGACGGCCTTCGGGTTGTAAACCTCTTTTACCACCAACGCAGGCTCCCGGTTCTCTGGGGGTTGACGGTAGGTGGGGAATAAGGACCGGCTAACTACGTGCCAGCAGCCGCGGTAATACGTAGGGTCCGAGCGTTGTCCGGAATTATTGGGCGTAAAGAGCTCGTAGGCGGCGTGTCGCGTCTGCTGTGAAAGACCGGGGCTTAACCCCGGTTCTGCAGTGGATACGGGCATGCTAGAGGTAGGTAGGGGAGACTGGAATTCCTGGTGTAGCGGTGAAATGCGCAGATATCAGGAGGAACACCGGTGGCGAAGGCGGGTCTCTGGGCCTTACCTGACGCTGAGGAGCGAAAGCATGGGGAGCGAACAGGATTAGATACCCTGGTAGTCCATGCCGTAAACGTTGGGCGCTAGGTGTGGGGACTTTCCACGGTTTCCGCGCCGTAGCTAACGCATTAAGCGCCCCGCCTGGGGAGTACGGCCGCAAGGCTAAAACTCAAAGGAATTGACGGGGGCCCGCACAAGCGGCGGAGCATGTTGCTTAATTCGACGCAACGCGAAGAACCTTACCAAGGTTTGACATCACCCGTGGACCTGCAGAGATGTGGGGTCATTTAGTTGGCGGGTGACAGGTGGTGCATGGCTGTCGTCAGCTCGTGTCGTGAGATGTTGGGTTAAGTCCCGCAACGAGCGCAACCCTTATTCCATGTTGCCAGCACGTAATGGTGGGGACTCATGGGAGACTGCCGGGGTCAACTCGGAGGAAGGTGGGGATGACGTCAAGTCATCATGCCCCTTATGTCTTGGGCTGCAAACATGCTACAATGGCCGGTACAATGGGCGTGCGATGCCGCAAGGTGGAGCGAATCCCTAAAAGCCGGTCTCAGTTCGGATTGGGGTCTGCAACTCGACCCCATGAAGGTGGAGTCGCTAGTAATCGCGGATCAGCAACGCCGCGGTGAATACGTTCCCGGGCCTTGTACACACCGCCCGTCACGTCATGAAAGTCGGCAACACCCGAAACTTGCGGCCTAACCCTTCGGGGAGGGAGTGAGTGAAGGTGGGGCTGGCGATTGGGACGAAGTCGTAACAAGGTAGCCGTACCGGAAGGTGCGGCTGGATCACCTCCTTTCTAAGGAGTCTTTTGCAGGCCGACTGTTTCCTATGGTCGGCCGGACTCAAAAGTGGACCCGTCACGGTCGTCGGTGATCGGGAGTGGCTAAAGACGAAATCGAACTTCACCTCGGGCGACTAGAAGCGTCCGGGGGCGCGCTGTTGGGTGTCTGAGGAAGCAACCTCTGGCCGCTTGCTCTCCCATGGTGGGGGGTGGGTGGCCGGTGTTGGTTCCCGCGGACCGCCTCGGAGAACTCTCAGGTCTTTGCTCTCTTTCGGGGAGTGTGGGTGTGAGTGGTGTCGGAGTATGCGGTTGGTGTTTTGATTTGTGAATAGTGTGCGCGAGCATCTTATTATCTGTAGTGGCCAAGTGATAGTGGCACACGGTGGATGCCTTGGCACCAGGCGCCGATGAAGGACGTGGGAGGCCGCGATAGGCCACGGGGAGCTGTCAACCGAGCTGTGATCCGTGGGTGTCCGAATGGGGAAACCTAGCCCGAGTTGTGTCGGGTTGCCGCTGCCTGAATGTATAGGGCAGTTGGTGGTGACGCGGGGAAGTGAAACATCTCAGTACCCGTAGGAAGAGTAAACAACAGTGATTCCCCTAGTAGTGGTGAGCGAACGGGGATGAGGCTAAACCGCATGCGTGTGATAGACGGCAGTCGTTGCGTGTGCGGGGTTGTGGGGTGCACCTGTCCAGGTCTGTCGGCCTGGAGCACTGAGTGGTTCTTCTAGCTGAATCCGTTGGGAAGCGGAACCGGAGCGGGTGAGAGTCCTGTAGGTGAAGGAAGAGCCTAGGTGTTGGTGTGTCCCCGAGTAGCGCGGAGCCCGTGAAAGTCCGTGTGAATCTGGCAGGACCACCTGCTAAGCCAAAATACGTCCTGGTGACCGATAGTGCACTAGTACCGTGAGGGAAAGGTGAAAAGTGCCCCGGTGAGGGGTCGTGAAATAGTACCTGAAACCGTGTGCTGTCAAGCCGTCAGAGCTGGAGCTTGTCTTTGGTGATGGCGTGCCTTTTGAAGAATGAGCCTGCGAGTCATGGTGTGTGGCGAGGTTAACCCGGGTGGGGTAGCCGTAGGGAAACCGAGTCTGAATAGGGCGGTTGAGTCGCATGCTGTGGACCCGAAGCGGAGTGATCTACCCATGTCCAGGGTGAAGCGGGGGTAAGACCTCGTGGAGGCCCGAACCCACCAGGGTTGAAAACCTGGGGGATGAGGTGTGGGTAGGGGTGAAAGGCCAATCAAACTCCGTGATAGCTGGTTCTCCCCGAAATGCATTTAGGTGCAGCGTCGTGTGTTTCTTGCCGGAGGTAGAGCGACTGTTTGGCTGATGGGCCCTACCAGGTTACTGACGTCAGACAAACTCCGAATGCCGGTGAAGTGAAGCGCGGCAGTGAGACTGCGGGGGATAAGCTTCGTAGTCGAGAGGGAAACAGCCCAGATCATCAGCTAAGGCCCCTAAGCGTGTGCTAAGTGGGAAAGGTTGTGGAGTTGCTGAGACAACCAGGAGGTTGGCTTAGAAGCAGCCATCCTTTAAAGAGTGCGTAATAGCTCACTGGTCAAGTGGTTCTGCGCCGATAATGTAGCGGGGCTTAAGCACACCGCCGAAGCTGTGAAGCTTACGTTCTTTGAGCGTGGGTTGGTAGGGGAGCGTCGTGCATCCGGAGAAGCTGCCGAGTGATCGTGTGGTGGAGGGTGTGCGAGTGAGAATGCAGGCATGAGTAGCGAAAGCAACGTGAGAAACGTTGCCGCCGATTGACTAAGGGTTCCTGGGGCAGGTTAATCCGCCCAGGGTGAGTCTGGACCTAAGGCGAGGCCGACAGGCGTAGTCGATGGATAACGGGTTGATATTCCCGTACCCGTGCACGAGCGTCCATGCTGAATCGGGTGATGCTAACCACGCTGGTTCTTGGTGGTTCCTTCGGGAACTGCCTCTGGACTGGTCTGGGATCCGATCCCGTAGTAGGCAAGTGATGGGGTGACGCAGGAGGGTAGCTCTACCCGGCGGTGGTTGTCCGGGGGTAAGCGTGTAGGCCGAGGGGTTGGCAAATCCGCCTCTCGTGTGGCTGAGACGTGATGCCGAGCCGTTTTAGGCGAAGTGAGTGATCCCATGCTGTCGAGAAAAGCCTCTAGCGAGTTCGTGTGTGGCCAGTACCCTAAACCGACGCAGGTGGTCAGGTAGAGAATACCGAGGCGTTCGGGTGAACCATGGTTAAGGAACTCGGCAAATTGTCCCCGTAACTTTGGGAGAAGGGGAGCCCTGTCTGGTGAAGACCTTCGCGGTCGGAGCTGGGTGGGGTCGCAGATAGCGGGGGGAAGCGACTGTTTATTAAAAACACAGGTCCGTGCGAAGTCGTAAGACGCTGTATACGGACTGACGCCTGCCCGGTGCTGGAACGTTAAGAGGACTGGTTAGTGGGGTTCGCCCCGCGAAGCTGGGAATCTAAGCGCCAGTAAACGGCGGTGGTAACTATAACCATCCTAAGGTAGCGAAATTCCTTGTCGGGTAAGTTCCGACCTGCACGAATGGCGTAACGACTTCCCCACTGTCTCAACCATGGGCCCGGTGAAATTGCACTACGAGTAAAGATGCTCGTTTCGCGCAGCAGGACGGAAAGACCCCGGGACCTTCACTATAGCTTGACATTGGTGTTTGGGATGGTTTGTGTAGGATAGGTGGGAGCCGGTGAAGCTGTCACGCTAGTGGCGGTGGAGGCGTTGGTGAAATACCACTCTGACTGTTTCGGGCATCTAACTTTGGACCGTGATCCGGTTCGGGGACAGTGTCTGGTGGGTAGTTTAACTGGGGCGGTTGCCTCCCAAAGAGTAACGGAGGCGCCCAAAGGTTCCCTCAGCCTGGTTGGTAATCAGGTGTTGAGTGTAAGTGCACAAGGGAGCTTGACTGTGAGACGGACGTGTCGAGCAGGAGCGAAAGCTGGGACTAGTGATCCGGCACCGGCGTGTGGAAGCGGTGTCGCTCAACGGCTAAAAGGTACCCCGGGGATAACAGGCTGATCTTCCCCAAGAGTCCATATCGACGGGATGGTTTGGCACCTCGATGTCGGCTCGTCGCATCCTGGGGCTGGAGTTGGTCCCAAGGGTTGGGCTGTTCGCCCATTAAAGCGGCACGCGAGCTGGGTTTAGAACGTCGTGAGACAGTTCGGTCCCTATCCGCTGTGCGCGTTGGAGACTTGAGAAGGGCTGTCCCTAGTACGAGAGGACCGGGACGGACGAACCTCTGGTGTGCCAGTTGTCCTGCCAAGGGCATGGCTGGTTGGCTACGTTCGGGAGGGATAACCGCTGAAAGCATCTAAGCGGGAAGTCTGCTTCGAGATGAGGTCTCCTGCCTCCTTTGAGAGGGTAAGGCTCCCTGTAGACGACGGGGTTGATAGGCCGGGTGTGGAAGCCCTGTGAGGGGTGGAGCTGACCGGTACTAATAGGCCGAGGGCTTGTCCGCTGCAGATAATTGGATGTTCGCGCACACTTGTTCACGAAGCTTGCTCGTGGCTGCTCCCCTTTTAGTGGGTTGAGTGGTTGTGGGTGTTGGTTTCCGTGGTGGTTATTGCTGGAGGGTCACACCCGGTCTCTTTCCGAACCCGGTCGTTAAGTCTCTTTGCGCTGATGGTACTGCCCTGTGGTGGGGTGGGAGAGTAGGTTGCTGCCACGGTTTTTCTTGGGGAGGGGGTCGCCTGTGGGCGGCCCCCTTTTTTTTGTGTGTGGGCTTGTGCGTGTGTGAACGCGAGATGGGATGTGTGGGCCGGCCTGGTGGGGCCGGCCCTTTTTGCGCCCTGATTTGTGTCTTTGTGGAGTCGGGCGGGGTGCCGAACATCCGCATTCCGGCTGGTGGGACAATTCCTGTATGACGAAGACGATCCCCGCCGAACTCCTGGCCGCGGCCGAAACAGCCAAGGGTTTCATGCCCACGGACGAGGGCACCGCCCTTTTCGAGGCCGCGGTCACCCATACGCACCTCGGACCGGTCATGGAGATCGGTACCTACTGCGGCAAGTCCACCATCTTCCTCGGCGCGGCCGCCCGCGTGACCGGCGCCAAGGTCCTCACCGTGGACCACCACCGCGGCTCCGAGGAACACCAGGAGGGCTGGGAGTACCACGACAGGACCCTCGTCGACGAGGCCACCGGCAGGTTCGACACCCTCCCGCACTTTCGCCGCACGATCACCGAGGCGGGCCTGGACGGAGAGGTCATCGCGATCGTCGGCGGCTCCGCCGATGTCGCCGGCGTCTGGGGAACGCCGCTCGGCATGGTCTTCATCGACGGCGGCCACAGCGAGGAGGCCGCACAGAACGACTACGCGGGCTGGAGCCCCCACGTGGCCCCCGGCGGTGCGCTCGTGATCCACGACGTGTTCCCCGACCCCGCGGACGGCGGCCGTCCGCCCTACAACATCTACCGCCGGGCCCTGGACTCCGGCCGGTTCGAGGAGGTGCGCGTCGTCGGCTCGCTGCGTGTCCTCGAACGCGTCTCCTGACCACCAGGGCCCCGCTCGGGGAAAGTGGCTGGTCTAACAGGAGCCCCTGGACACGCCCCACACGGGTAAGTCCTGGGTAAGAATTGACAGCGCGGTTATCGGTCTGCCCTTGGCCTGGTTACGTACGGGTATTGTGGCGTGGAGGGCGGAGCGATGGTGGCGTTATTCCCCGAGATACCGCTTCGGTCCTGACTCGAGATGAACGATCAGGGGCACTCGCGCGTCAAACACCAGGACGGCACGGTGCCGGACGTGATTTGCCATGGGGGCGGGGAGCTGAGCGAGAGCACACACGGCGAGGGCGGGACGGACGGACAGCGTCCCGCGGCTGACGAGCCGGAGACGAGGCACACCTCTGCCGAAGAGCTGTCCGATACGACTACTCCCGAGAGTGGTGTACCCACCACCGACGGAGACCACTCCACTCATGACACTCCTGGAGGAGAACAGGAAGTAGGAGAGCAGCCGGAGCCGGAGTTCATCGGTCCGGTCAGCTTCAAGACCAGCGGAACCTTCTTCCGCGACAGGGTGGCCCAGACGCTCGCGGAACAGGGGTTCGACCCCGCCGGGACGGGTGACGACGACTCCTCCCCGGCCGTGGCGGAGGAGGAGGGCGAGGCGCGCCCGGAGGGCGCCCGTGAGGACGGGCACGCCGACGGCACCGGGGAGACACCGGTGGCCGAGGCGGCCGGACCTCACGACGACGGTACGGACGGCACCGGTGAGCCCCCATCTCCCGTGCCCGCGCCGACCGAGCCCATCTCGCTCGATTCGGTCCGGGCCGAGGCCTACGCGGCCGGGTCCGCCGACACCGAATCCGGTTCCGACGCGACGGTGGCCGACCACGGACCCGGTACCGACGGGGACACCGCCGGTGCGGATGAGGACGCCGACACCGCGTCCGACCCCTCTCCGGCCCCGGAATCCGCTGCTTCGGACAGGGCCGGTGCCGAGACGCCCGACGAGCACGAGTCCGCCACGGCTGGGTCCGTCACGGCTGAGCCCGCCGAGGACGAGACCGCCTCCCTGTGGCCCGCGCCGCGCCGTGCCTCGGACTACGCGTCCGAGCGGTCCGCGGCCGACGCGCCGACCACGGCGGACGACAGATCCGGGGACACCCGTTCCGACGGCCTCGGTGCCGTCGGCACCGCTGGTGCTGTCGGTGCCGCTGGTGCCGCCGCCGGGGGAGCCACAGCCGCGTACTCCGCCCCGGGCGGCCCGGGGGAGACCGGGCCCGCCTCCAGCGGTCCTGGTGCGCCGGGAGAGGCTCCCGGGTCCCCGGGCGCCTCCCAGTACGGATCCATGGGCTCCGGCGGTTCCGGCGGTCCCAGTGGCCCTGGCGGGCCCACGGGGCCGGCCGGACCCGCGGGTACCGGTCCTGGCGGGCCCAAGGGCCCTGGCGGCCCCGGCGGGGAGAAGGGAAAGAAGGGGAGGAAACCCCTGTGGTGGAGGATGCTCCGAGTCTTCCTGATCATCGCCGGCGTGTTCGTCATCATCGGATGCGGCACGTTCGCCTTCCTCTACAACACCGTCGAGGTCCCGGACGCGGCCCAGGCCGACGCGCTCGAACAGGGCTCGACCTTCTACTACGCCGACGGTGAGACCGAGTTCGCCTACCGGGGCACCGACCGCGAGGTCATCTCCTACGAGCAGATGACCGAGGGCGGCGACCACATCGTCGAGGCGGTCGTCTCGGCGGAGGACCGCGGTTTCTGGAGCGAGCCCGGCGTGTCCGTGAGCGGTACCGCCCGCGCGGTCTGGTCCACCGTCACCGGACAGCAGGTCCAGGGCGGTTCCACCGTCACGCAGCAGATGGTCCGCAACTACTACAAGGGCGTCTCCAACGACGTGACGATCACCCGCAAGGCCCGGGAGATCATCATCGCCATCAAGGTCGACCAGACCGAGAGCAAAGAATGGGTGATGGAGCAGTACCTCAACACCATCTACTTCGGCCGTAACGCCTACGGAGTCCAGGCCGCCTCGGAGGCGTACTACCACAAGGACGTCACCGAGCTCACTCCCGAGGAGGCCGCCTTCCTGGCCGCCGCCATCCAGCAGCCGACCAAGTTCGGCTTCGCGGACGCGGAGACCACGCCGGAGATGGAGAACCGCTGGGAGTACGTCGTCAAGGGCATGGTCACCACCGGTGCCATCACCCAGGCCGAGGCCGACGCGATGGAGTTCCCCACGCCCGAGCCGGAGCGGCCCGCCAGCAGCGGCCTCAGCGGCTACGAGGGCTACATGTACGAGGCGGCGATGCGGGAGCTGGCCGACCTCGGCTACGCCGAGGACCAGATCAACCGTCAGGGCTTCAAGATCGTCACCACGTTCAAGAAGGACCTGATGGACAAGATGTACGAGGCGGTCGAGGGGACGATCGACCCCGAGGTGGTGCCCCCGGAGGTCAGCATCGGGGCGAGCACCGTCGATCCGGCCACCGGTGAGGTCGTGGCCTTCTACGGCGGCCACGACTACCAGGAGAACCAGTTCGACACCTCCTTCCTGGGAGGCGGGCAGGCCGGTTCGGCGTTCAAGCCCTACGTGCTGGCCACCGCCCTGAAGCAGGGGTACAGCCTGAACAGCGTGGTGGACGGACGCGGGCCGCAGATGATCGCGGGGACGCGGATCCAGAACGCGGGCAACTCGCCCGGCGGGGTCATGAACCTCGTCGAGGCCACCCGGGTCTCCAACAACCTCGGTTTCATCCGGCTGGGCATGGAGGTCGGGCACGAGAACATCCGCCAGACCGCCTACGACCTGGGCCTGCCCGAGGGCAGCATCCCCGACAACCAGTTGGTTCCGGTCATGCCGCTGGGCGCGACGAGCGTCAGCCCGGTGGACCAGGCCAGCGGCTACGCCAGCTTCGCCAACGGCGGCGTGCACGTCGAGACGCACGTGGTCAAGGAGATCGTCAACACCGAGGGCGAGAACGAGCGCCCGGAGGTGAAGAGCAGCAGGGCGGTCAGCGAGGGCGTCGCCGCCGACGTCACCTACGCCCTGCAACAGGTGGCCAACTCCGGGACGGGACGCAACGCCAACATCTGGACGCACCCGGTGGCGGGCAAGACCGGTACCGCCAACGACAGTGTGGCGGCCTGGTTCGTCGGCTACACCCCGCAGTTGTCCACGTCCGTGGGCGTCTACAGCGGCAACAACGAGCCCTTCACGATCCCCGGCTACGGCGAGCTGTCGAGTACCGGACTGCCCTCCACGATCTGGAACAGGTACATGACCCAGGCGATGGAGGGGTACGAGCGCAAGGAGTTCCCGCCCCGCGCCAACGTCGGCTCCACCGAGTACTGGGCGCCGGACCCCTCCACCCAGGAGCCCGAGGAACCGTCGCAGGGCGACCAGCCCGAGGAGCCCGTGGAACCGGAGACCCCGGTCGAGCCGGAGACCCCGGTGGAGCCGGAGACCCCGGTGGAGCCGGAGACGCCCGAGCTCCCCGGCTTCCCCGGGACGGAGCCTGATGACGGGGAGGGCGACGGCACCGGTGACGGTAGCGGAGACGGCAGCGGTGACGACGGCGGCGGAGGGTTCAGTTCGCCGCCACCGGCACGAAGCGAGGACATCTGGTGACCACCGGTCCGGTGGCGGGTGAACGGGGAGGGCCCCGGCGGACGCACGTCCGCCGGGGCCCTCCCCTGTGGCGGGTCGCGGCCTGGCGGACCGGCCCGCCGGGGCCGCTCCCGTGCCCCTCCGGGACCCCGCCGGCGCATGGACGCCCCCGGAGGCCGGGCGGGTGTGCACGGTCCCGTTCGACGGCCGGCCTCGCGGGGCCGCACCGGCGACACGTCCGGGCGGCTCACCGGTCGACGGGGAACTCGTCCCAGGTGTGCAGGAACACCCGCGATCCCGGGGTGGTCCCGGTGAGCGCGTCCACCGCCAGGACCACGGCGGCCGAGGTCCACGTGCTGCGCTCCACCGGCCAGCGCACCTGTTCGGCGAACTGGTAGCCCGTCCAGTACACGCCGTCGTCGGCGTCGCGCAGGTGCTGCACGTCCCGCAGGATGCGCACCCCCGTCTCGACGTCGCCCATGGCGGCCAGGGTCATCACCAGCTCCGCGGACTCCGCGGCGGTCACCCACGGCTGGTCGCTCACACAGCGCACACCCAGCCCCCGGACCACGAACCGGTCCCAGCGCCGCGCGATCCGCTCCTTGGCGGCGGCGCCGTTCACGGCACCGCCCAGGACGGGGTAGAACCAGTCCATCGAGAAGCGGCCGCGGTCGGAGAACAGGTCCTCGTGCTCGTTGATGAGCAACGCGAGCCGGTCGGCGGCGGCCGTCCACTCCGGGCGCTCACGGCCCAGGCGGGCGGCCAGGGCCGCGCCGCAGCGCAGCGCGTGGTGCACGCTCGCGCACACCGTCAGCAGCGCGTGGTCGCCCGGGGAGCCGTCCTCCGAGCGCGCCCACAGGATCTCGCCGTGCTCACCGCGCAGGGCCAGGACGAACTCCAGGCCCTCCTCGACCACCGGCCACATGTGCTCGGCGAAGGACGCGTCGCCCGTGACGAGCAGGTGGTGGAACAGTCCCACCGCCGGGTAGGCGGCGTGGTTGGCCTCGCGCAGCCGCGTGGCGGGGACGCCCTGGCGGAACTTGGCGGGCCATCCGCCGCCGGACGCGCGGCTCCCGGCCAGCCACAGGTAGGCGCGCCTGGCCGCCTCGGCGTGCTCGGGCACGTCGCGCCCGGTCACGGTCAGGGCCATGGCGCACTCGACGTGGTCCCACACGTCGGTGTGCCCGCCGGGAAACCACGGGATGGCCCCGTCGGCCTCCTGGGTGCGCACCAGGTAGGAGGCGGAGCGGTGCAGTTGTTCGGTGCTGAGCACCCCGGGCAGGTGCAGTGCCTTGGTGTCGTGCGGGACCGGTGTGGGGGCGGGAGCGACAGCCATCAGGCGGCGTGCGGTTTGCGCACGTACACGACCACGCTCTTGCCGATGACCGGGTTGAGCAGGCGCTCGGCGACCCGGGTCGCCTTCGGGGCCTTGAGCATGTCCCACACGAGCATCTCGTGGTAGGCCCTGGCGAGCGGGTGGTCGTCGTTGCCGGTGCCCACCGCGCACTTGATCCACCAGTACGGCGCGTGCAGGGCGTGCGCGTGGTGGTGCGGGCCGACCTCGAAGCCGGTGGCCTTGAGCTTGGCCTCCAGTTCGGCGCGCGTGTAGATGCGGATGTGCCCGCCCTCGTTGGTGTGGTACTCCTCGGACAGGGCCCAGCACAGGCGTTCGGGCAGGAAGCTCGGCACGGTGACCGCGGCGATGCCGCCCGGCCGCAGCACCCGGAACAGCTCCGCCATCGCGGCGGTGTCGTGCGGGACGTGCTCGAAGATCTCGGCCGCGACCACCCGGTCGAAGCTGCCGTCGTCGAAGGGCATGTCCAGGGCGTCGCCCTTGACGGTCTCGGCCCGGGCCTCCTCGGGGGCCTCGCCCTCCTGGCGCATCGCGGCGAACATGGTCTCGACCTCGGCGAGGTCGGCGACGTTCTGGTCGAAGGCGGTGATGTCGGCGCCGCGGCGGTAGACCTCGAAGGCGTGGCGGCCACCGCCGCAGCCCAGGTCGAGGACGCGGTCGCCGGGGCCGACGGGGAACAGGTTGAAGTCGACGGTGATCAGTGGAGGCTCCCTAGGGATCTGCGGGACGCGGGGTGGTCGGTCGGCGCTCGGACCGCCGGGTCAGGCGCCGTTCGCGCGGGCCCGCACGGGCGCGGGACGCGTGTCGCCGTCGGCGGGGCGTGTCCCCCTGACGGCGTCGATGGTGGTGGCGTAGCGCTGCGCGGTCAGGTCGGCGACGGCCCTCCAGGTGAAGCGCTCCTGGACCCTGCGCCAGGCGGCGGCGCCCATGCGCTCGCGCTCGGCGTCGTCGTCGAGCAGGGCGGTGAGCGCGCCGGCCAGGACCTCGGAGTCGCCCGGGGGGACCAGGAGCCCGGCGTCGCCGTCGGTGCCCACGACCTCGGGCAGCGCTCCGGCGCGGCTGGCCACCAGGGGGGTTCCGCAGGCCATGGCCTCCACGGCGGGCAGGGAGAACCCCTCGTAGAAGGACGGGACGACCGCGACCTGGGCGCTGGCGACGAGCTCGGCCAGGGCGGTGTCGTCGATGCCGCTGACGAACTCCACGCGGTCGCGCAGGCTCAGCTCGTCCACCAGTTGGTCGGTGGGGCCGCCGGGCTTGGGGCGGCTGACGATGGTCAGGGTGATGTCGCGCTCGGTGGCGAGCTTGGCGGCGGCGCGCAGCAGGACGGCCACGCCCTTGAGGGGGCTGTCGGCGCTGGCGGTGCACACGATGCGTCCGGGGACGCGCTCCAGCTCGGGGCGCGGGTGGAAGTAGCGGGTGTCCACGCCCAGCGGGGTGACCTCCATGGCGGCGGGGTCGACGCCGAACTCGCGGGCGATGTCGTCGGCGGAGGAGCGGGAGGGGACCAGGATCGGGTCGAGTCTGCGCGCGACCCTGGCCTGCATGCCCACGAACCCGTACCAGCGGCGCTTGGTGAGCCTTTGCAGGCCGCGCGCCTCGGCCAGCTCGATCCTGCGGTCCACGCTGATGGGGTGGTGGATGGTGGTCACCAGCGGCAGTCCCGCGGCGCGGATGCCGAGCAGGCCCCAGCCCAGGGTCTGGTTGTCGTGGACGACGTCGAAGTCGGCCAGGCGCTTGCGTAGTTCGCGGTTGGCGCGCAGGGAGAAGGTGAGGGGTTCGGGGAATCCCGCGGTCCACATGGTGGCGACCTCCAGGACGTCGATCCAGTCGCGCCACTCGCGCAGGGGCGGGGCGACGAAGGGGTCGGCGTCGTTGTAGAGGTCCAGGGAGGGCAGCTTCTCCAGGGTCACGCCCTCGTCCAGGACGGGGTAGGGCTGACCGGACAGGACCGTGACCTCGTGCCCCAGGGCCGCCAGCTCCCGCGACAGGTGGCGGACGTAGACGCCCTGTCCGCCGACGTGCTGCTTGCTGCGGTAGGACAGCAGGGCGACGCGCAGGGGGCGCTCGGCGGGGGGCCGGGGGCTCGGTGTGGTGCCCGACTGGGTCAAGAGTCCACCTCTTCGTTGGATCGCGGGCCCGGTCGCCGGTGTGGACGAGGGTGTTCGCCGGTGACAGGCGTGCGCGTCCATATGTTACTCGGCAGTTGGGTTCGGGTCGGCGTCAGGCTGGTTGGTAAGGGATCCTACGTCGGGCGGTGTGCTCGGCCGACGAGGGCCCAACGGGGTATGTCACCGCGCGCCGTGCGGCGGACGAGGCCCCGCTCCTCCAGGAGCCGCAGGTGGGCGGCGGTCTCGGAGGCCGCCATGTGGCGGGCGTGGACGCGCATGTGCGCCCAGGGGCGCTTCCAGCCCAGGCCGGAGGTGACCTCCCACAGAGTGGTGTGTCCCTCGGCGATCAGGGCGGTCATCTCGACGAGCCGCTCCTCGTGGTGGGCCGTGATCTCCCGCGCGCGGGCGGCGAGCCCGGTGAAGCGTGCCTCGTGTGAGGGAAGGCATACCAGCCGGTCGGCGTCGGGCAGGCGGCCGATACCGGCCTGGGAGGCGAGGAAGGCGCCCAGGGGGTCGCCGTCGGTGGACAGCAGCGGGAACTGGCCCACGTGCGGGGTGATGCGGGGCAGGACGTGGTCGCCGGTGAAGACCCTCCCGCCGTCGGCCAGGTGCAGGCACATGTGGCCGGGGGTGTGGCCGGGTGTCCACACGGCGCGCAGGTCGCGTCCGGGCAGGTCGACGGCCTCGCCGTCGGACAGGGACAGGTCGGGGACCGCGGGCGCGCCGATCAGGTTCGGGGCCTCCAGCAGGGCCCGGACGTCCTCCTCGGGGAAGCCCGAGCGGCGCAGTTGGTCGGCGATCCCGTCGAGGCGGTCCCGCGGGGGTGTGGCGTTCAGGCGCTCGGTGATCGCGATGTCGGCCGGGTGCATGGCTATCCATGCGTCGGAGGCCGCGCGCAGGCGTCCGGCCAGGCCCGAGTGGTCGGGGTGGAAGTGGGTGAGGACGGCGCCGCGGACATCCTCGACGGTGTGCCCGGTCTGCTTGAGGCCGCTGGTGAGCGCCTCCCAGGACTCGTCGTGGTCCCAGCCGGTGTCGACGAGGACGGGGCCCTCGGAGCTGGAGAGGACGTAGACGTAGGTGAAGCCGAGGGGGTTGCCGGGGATGGGCACCGGCAGACTCCAGACTCCGTCGCCGAGGTCCTCGACGGGGGGTGCGTCGGGCATGCGGGGGGCGACCTCTCACTAGAAACCGAATCCGGTTCGATTCTAGGAGGTGGCCGGTTCCAGGGCGGCGGCCGGGGGAGGCGGTCGAAGCGGACGAGCCACTCCGATTGCGCGAATAGAACATATTCTACAAAGCTGTTCAGGTTATCCGAAAACCAGGGTCATCTTTTCGTATTGCTCCTGCCACGTCGGGCGATGAGGCGACGGAGATATGTGAGGGGAACTGCGTTGAGGGGAAAACCTTGGATAACGTGTTCTCATAACGGTCGTTGCCCGGGTGGGTGTCGACCACCACAACGGGCTCCGGGCGCCACGACGGGTGTACGGCGTGCGGGCTGACGACGAAGGGAAGATCCTGTGGCGGTGCAGGCGTCGAGCGGAACGATGTCGCGAAGTCAGACCCAGCGCCGCAAGCGCATCGTGCAGACGGCGGCAGCGCTGGCCGTGCGCGGTGGCGTCGAGGCCATGCAGATGCGCTCGGTCGCCGAGCGCGCCGGGGTGGCCCTCGGCACGCTCTACCGGTACTTCCCCTCGAAGATGGACCTGGTCGTGGCCGTGGTCACCGAGGAGATGGACCTGCTGGAGGGCGGTATCGTCCGGCGTCCGCCCACGGCCGACACCGCCGCCGGACGCGCCGTCGACGTCCTGCTGCGCGCCACGCGCGGCCTCATGCGCGAGCCCGAGCTGGCCGACGCGCTGGTGCGCTCGCTGATCATGGCCGAGGTCAAGATCGAGCTCGACGTGCGTATCTCCGACCTGGTGTGGCGGGTGGCCACCGGCAACCTGGAGGGCGCGGCGGGAGAGGACGGCACCGCCGTGGACCGCGACAGCACCGACTACGTCCTGGTGGGCTCGCTCACCAGCGTGTGGATCTTCGAGCTGGTGGAGATCCTCAAGGGCCGCCGCGACGTGGACGAGGTGGAGCACCGGCTGCACACCGCCGCCGAACGGCTGCTCGCCTCCTTCTGAACGGTGCTCCCCGGGCCTCAGCCACCGCCGAAGAGCAGCCCCAGCAGCCCCTCGAACAGGTCCTCGTCCCCGTCCCCGTCGTCGGACCCGCCCTCCTCGGGCGGTGCGCCCGGGGCGTCCTCGTCTCCGGAGCCCCCGCCTTCGGAACTCCCGTCACCGGGAGCCTCGGAGCCGTCACCGGATCCGTCGGCGCCGGAGGACGGCCCCTGCTGCTCCCCGGCGGGTGGCACGGGTTCGGTCCCGCCTGGGACCGGGGCCTGCTGTCCCGCGGACTCCTCCGCCTCCGGTTCGGCAGGGACCCCCTGGCCCGGCTGCTCCGTCGGCACGACGACGGGCGCGTCGGTCGGCCCGGCCTCCGGCTTGGCGTCGGAGGAGGTCGCGGCCGCCTCCCTCTCCGCGACCATCGGGCTGCGGTCGTCCGCCTCCCCGGGGCCGATGGCGGTGGAGGGGCCGCCCACCGCACTCGCCCACGACCACAGTCCGACCGCCACGACGACCGTGGCGAAACCGGAGACGGCGGGCAGCGGCCAGCGGCGCCGGGAGGTCCGGTCGCCGTCCTCCGGACCGGTGTCCGGTCCGGCCAGCCTGGCGACCGCCTCCTCGTGTACGGGGTGGTCGCGGGTGGTCAGCCGGTCGACGGGCAGGGCGCGGGGCGGCGGCTCGGGAACGGGACCGGCGGCCTCGGCCACCTCCTCGGGCTCCCCGGCGACACGGGCACGGTGCAGCGGGTACCCCTCGCCGGTGAGCGGATGCATCTGCGCGGCGACGCGTTCGCGGACCGAGGCCGAGTCGGGGTCCAGGCAGGTCCGCACGACCCTCTCGCGCAGGCCCGGCGGCGGTCCGGGCGGGCGCAGCAGGGACAGGGCGTGCGCGACGCGGTCGATTTCGCGGGCCCTGCGGCGCGTCGGGCCGAGGAGCCCGGCGTCCTCCGGGGCCTCGGCGTCCGGACCGTCCGGGCCGTCGGTGCCCTCCGGCGCCTCTAAGAGGCCCCCGGCCTCGCCGGAGGCCTCCTCCAGGCTCTCCGCGGCACGCTGGATCGCCGAGCGCGAGAGCTCGACACAGATCTTGGGGTCCAGGCCCAGCACGCGCGCGGCGGCCGACGGGGACAGCGCGTGCCGCAGGTTCAGCTCGACCAGCTCGCGGTGGCTGGCGGGAAGCCGGGAGAACATGTGGGCCACCGGTTCCTCGGCGGGCACCGTGGCCAGCCTGGTGTAGGGGCTCACGTGTGCCAGGCCGCGCCGCTGGCAGGCCGAGCGGACCAGGGCGTACAGCCAGGGGCCGCGGTCGGCCGGGTCGGCGCGCCGGGCGTCGAGGACCACCCCGGCGACCAGGCCGTCGTGTACGGCCTCGGCCACCTGTTGGTCCTCGTCGCCCAGCAGCGACCAGGCATAGCGGTACAAGGGCGGCGCGAACGCGTCGTAGAGCGCCTCGATCGCCGCCGCTTCGTCTCCTTCGGTCCTGATGGTCACGGTTCTCCCCCCGCCTCTTCCGCGACGGTAGCGAGGGGAGCCCCGTCGCGTGGGTGAAACGGAGACCTGTGTCCTGAAGGTAAGACTTCTGTAACCCTTAGTTCGGCGGGGTGCGAACTCCCACCGTAAGGGTATGGTTACTCTCCGCCTCGCGAGGGCGAGCCGATGGCGACCATGCGCTCCACGGAGCGGCGGGCGCGCTCGGCGGTGTCGGCGCCGACCGTGATCTCGGTCGTGCCGAACCGCAGCGAGTCCAGCAGTTTGTCGGCGTCGATCATCTTCATGTAGTGGCACTCGGCGCGCGGGTTGACCGCCTCGAAGGCCGTGGTGGAGTTGGCGTTGCGAAGCTGGTGCAGCATGCCGGTCTCGGTCGCGATGAGCACCTTGTCGGCGGTGGTGTTCTCCGCGGCGGTGAGCATGCCGCCGGTGGAGAGGACCTTCACGCGGTCCTCGGGGACGGCGCCGCTGCCCACGAGGTAGAGGGCGGAGGTGGCGCAGCCGCACTCGGGGTGGACGTAGACCTCGGCGTCGGGCTCGGAGGCCACGCGCTCGCGCAGGGTGTGGCCGTCGATCCCGGCGTGCACGTGGCACTCGCCCATCCACACGTGGATGTTCTCTCGCCCGGTGACCCGCTTGACGTGGGCGCCGAGGAACTGGTCGGGGAGGAAGAGGATCTCCTGGTCCTCGGGGATGGAGCGGATGACGTCCGCGGCGTTGGAGGAGGTGCAGCAGATGTCGGTCTCGGCCTTGACCGCGGCCGTGGTGTTGACGTAGGCGACCACGGCCGCTCCGGGGTGCTCGGCCTTCCAGGCGCGCACGTCCTCGGCCGTGATGGTGTCGGCCAGCGAGCACCCGGCGTTGGGGTCGGGCAGCAGGACGGTCTTCTCCGGGGCGAGGATCTTGGCGGTCTCGGCCATGAAGTGCACGCCGCAGAAGACGATGGTGCTCGCGTCGACGCTGGCGGCCAGACGGGACAGCGCCAGGGAGTCGCCGGTGTGGTGGGCGACGTCCTGGATTTCGGGGCGCTGGTAGTTGTGCGCGAGGATGACAGCGTCGCGCTCCTTCGCCAGGCGGCGGACCTCGTCGGCCCATTCCTGCCTGGTCATGGTGTCCGCCGTCGCGGTGACCGGTGCCATGTCCAACTACTTCCTTGAGGCTGTGGGCACGTCGTACGGGCGCCGTGCCGGGGAGGGTCGGTGCGGGTGGACAAGTTTTTGTCTGTCAGGCACAAACCTCTTACAGCTTAACATGACGGGGAACGGAAGGGACGAGTTGGACACCCCTCAGGAAAACGGGCAGGCTGCGTCGCCCGCCTGCACCGCGTCGGAGCACGCGGAGCTCTCGGCGCACGAGGCGCTCGCGGTCGTGCTCCAGATCCGCGACGGAGAACTGTGCGTACTGCTGTGGCGCAGAGCCCTTCCGCCCTGCGAAGGGGCGTGGGCGCTGCCCGGCGGCAGGCTCGGCCGCGGCGAGAACCTGGGCGCCTCCATCCGGCGCCAGCTCGCCCAGAAGGTGGACGTGAGGGATCTGTCACACCTGGAGCAACTGGAGACCCGCAGCGACCCCGGCCGCGTTCCCGGGCGCCGCGCCCTGGCCACCGCCTACCTGGGCCTGGTCCCGGCGGACGTCGACCCGGTCGTGCCCGAGGACACCGGCTGGCACCCGGCCGCGCAACTGCCGTCCATGGCCTTCGACCACGCCTCCATCGTCCGCTCCGGACGCCGGCGCCTGCGCGCCAAGCTCAGCTACACCAACGTGGGGTACGCCCTCGCGCCGCCGGAGTTCACGATGTCGGAGCTGTCGGGCTACTACCGGGCGGCCCTGGGCCACGACGTGGCCGCCACCAACCTGCGCCGCGTCCTGCTGCGCCGGGGACAGATCCAGGAGACCGGCCGCTCGGTGCCCTCCGGCCGCTCCGGGGGGCGGCCCGCCGCCCTCTTCCGCTTCCGCGACCGCAGTCTGGAGATCACCGACGCCTTCGCCGTGCTGCGTCCGCCCACCTGATCCGGCTCAGCCGGACCCGCCCATCCGCAACCTGCACGGAAACCGTTACGAACGGCTTGTAAACTCCCTGACCGTGGCAATTCGTACTGTGGTGTTCGACGTGGGCGAGACCCTCGTCGACGAGACCCGGATCTTCGCGCGCTGGGCCGACCGCTTCGGCATCCCGCACATGGCGTTCTTCGGCACCATCGGCGCCGTGCTCGGCTCCGGCGGGACCCTCACCGACGGCTTCCGGCTGCTCGTACCCGGATTCGACCTCGCGGCCGAGAGCGCCCTCTGGCGTGCCGAGGACCCCGACGGCGAGCGCGAGCACTTCGGCGAGGACGACCTCTACCCCGACGTGCGTCCCGCCTTCGGGGCCATGCGCGAGGCCGGACTGTCCCTGGTCATCGCGGGCAACCAGCCGCCCGAGGCCGGGCCCGCCCTGACCGCCATGTCACTGGGCGTCGACGCCATCGGCATCTCCGACGACTGGGGCGTCAAGAAACCCGAACCCGAGTTCTTCGACCGCGTCCTGTCCCTGGCGCGGGCCACCCGCCCCGGCATCGCGCCGGAGGAGGTCCTCTACGTCGGCGACCGCGTCGACAACGACGTCCTGCCCGCCCTCCGCGCCGGGATGCGCGCCGTCCTGCTGCGCCGGGGCATCTACGGCTACCGGCACGCCGCCACCGAGGACGCGGCGCGGGCCGACGCGGTCCTGGACGACCTGCACCAGCTCGCCGACTGGATCGCCCGCCAGGACTGAACGGACGCCCTCCCGGGTCCGACACGGTCACGGCCGGCGCCACACGATGGTGGCCGGCGGGCGCGCGAGCGGCCCGCCCCGCCACACCCCACCTTCTCCCGGTCCCAGAACGGAAGACACCCGGCCGATGATCACATTCGAGGGCGCAGCCAAGCTCTACCCCGACGGCACGGTGGCCGTCGACGCCCTGGACCTCACCGTCGAGACCGGTCAGACCACGGTCTTCGTGGGTCCCTCCGGCAGCGGCAAGACCACGTCGCTGCGGATGATCAACCGCATGGTCGAGCCCACCGGCGGCGCCGTCCTCATCGACGGACAGGACGTACGCCTGCGCGACCCGGCCGCGCTGCGCCGCTCCATCGGCTACGTCATCCAGCAGGCCGGGCTCTTCCCGCACCGCACCGTGCGCGACAACATCGCCACCGTGCCCCTGCTGCTCGGCTGGGGGCGGGCCAGGGCCAGGGCGCGCGCCGCCGAGCTCATGGAGCTGGTCGGCCTCGAACCCTCCCAGGCACGGCGCTACCCCCACCAGCTCTCCGGAGGCCAGCAGCAGCGGGTCGGAGTCGCCCGGGCCCTGGCCGCCGACCCGCCCATCCTGCTCATGGACGAGCCCTTCAGCGCCGTGGACCCCGTCGTGCGCGCCAGCCTCCAGGACGAGCTCCTGCGCCTGCAGGAGGAGCTGCACAAGACCGTCGTCTTCGTCACCCACGACATCGACGAGGCCGTCCGCCTCGGCGACCGCATCGCCGTCTTCCGGCCCGGAGGGCGGCTCGCCCAGTACGACAGCCCCGAACGCCTCCTGGCCGCGCCCCGCGACGCCTTCGTGGAGTCCTTCGTCGGCTACGACCGGGGCGTGCGGCGCCTGTCGTTCTTCCCGGCCCGGGAGCTGTCGCTGCGCGAGGACGTCGTCTTCGGCGACGACACCGCCGCGGGCGCCGCGGCCGCCTCCATGCGCGGTGAACCGTGGGCGCTGGTGGTCACCGGCGACCACGTGCCCCTGGGCTGGGCCGGCGCCGGGCAGCTCGCCCGCGTGCCCGCGGACACCGCCCTGGGCTCGCTCGACCTCGCCCCCTACGGCCACACCTTCGCCGTCGACACCGACTCCCTGCGCGCGGCCCTGGACGCGGCGGTGCTCTCGCCCGCCGGACGCGCGGTCGGGGTCGACGCCGCCGGACGCGTGGTCGGCGTGGTCTCCCAGGAGGACCTGGGCACGGCCCTGTGGTCGGTGACCGAGTGATCGCCGAGGCCTGGGACTGGGCCGCGCGCGTCGTCGAGTGGGGCGTGGCGAACTGGAGCCGTCCCGGCGAGCCCGACCGCGGCGTCCTGCCCCGCCTGACCGAGCACATGCGGCTGTCCTACCTGTCCATCCTCATCGGGCTGGTGCTGGCCCTGCCCCTGGGACTGGCGTGCGTGCGCTGGAAGCCGCTGTACCCGCCGGTGCTGACGGGCGTGAACGTGCTCTACGCGGTGCCCTCGATCGCGCTGTTCTTCCTCATGCTTCCCTACACCGGGTTCAGCGACTGGACGGCCGTCGTGCCGCTGGCCCTGTACACCCTGGTGGTCCTGCTGCCCAACGTGGTGGACGGCCTGCGCCAGGTCCCCGACCACGTCCGCCAGGCCGCCGTGGCGATGGGCTTCGGTCCGCTGCGCCGCCTGGTGTACGTGGAGACGCCGGTGGCCGTGCCGGTGATCATCGCCGGGCTGCGCGTGGCCTCGGTGGCCACCATCAGCATGGTCAGCGTCGCCTCCCTGGTGGGACTGGGCGGGCTGGGCCAGCTCATCCTCAGTGACGGGTTCCGCCGCCAGTTCGACGCGCCCATCGTCGTCGGCATCGTGCTCACCGTCCTGTTGGCGTTCGTCACCGACGCCGTGCTGGTGCTCGCCCAGCGCCTGCTCACCCCCTGGGCGCGCGAGGACGGCGGCCGCCGCCGGCGGCGCCGTGCCGCCGGGCCCGCCGGGGCCGACACCGCGGCGGCCCCGACGGCCCCCCGGGCCGCGGAGACCGCGGAGGCCGCGGTGCGGCGCCCCGTACGGACCGGGCCGGGTACCGGGCACACGGCGGAGGAGGGACGGTCATGGACATCCTGATCGAGCTGTTCGCCTGGTTCGCCGATCCGGCCCGGTGGACCGGCGGCGGGGGCGTCCCCGCGCGCATGGGCGAGCACGTCTACTACTCCCTGCTCGGACTGCTGCTGTCCGCCGTCGTCGCCGTCCCCCTGGGACTGTTCACCGGACACACGGGGCGGGGCGGCTTCCTCACCACCAGCCTCGCCAACTTCGCGCGCGCCCTGCCCACGATCGGAGTCCTGTTCCTCATCGTGCTGGCGGCCGGGATCGGGCTCGTCCCGGTCCTGTGCGCGCTGGTGGCGCTGGCCGTCCCGCCGATCCTCGTCAACACCCACGAGGGCGTGCGCGGGGTCGAGCCCCGGCTCCGGGACGCCGCGTTCGGCATGGGCATGCGCGGCCACCAGGTGCTGCTGCGGCTCGAACTCCCCGTGGCGGTACCGCTCATCCTCATCGGCATGCGCACCGCCGCCGTCCAGGTGGTCGCCACCGCGACCATCGCCGCCTACGTGGGCGTGGGCGGCCTCGGGCGCTACATCGTCGACGGCCAGGCCCGCCAGGACCTGACGATGATGCTGGGCGGATCGGTGCTGGTGGTGCTGCTCGCGGTCCTCACCACGCTCCTCTTCGCCGGACTGCGGCGCCTCCTCGTCGCACCCGGACTGCGCACCGGCGCCGTGGCGGGGCGTTAGCGGGTGTCCCCTCACCCATCCACGAAGTACTCACAGAGAAGGTTGGCGAACATGCACAAGAGGCTCGCCCTCATCGGGCTTCCCCTGACGGCCGTGCTCCTGACCGCGTGCGGCGGCAGCGACCCCTACGAGGAGGAGGGGGGCGGTGACGCCTCGGGCTCCGGCGAGGTCGTCATCGGCTCCGCGGACTTCCCCGAGAGCACCCTGCTCGCCGAGATCTACGGCCGGGCGATGGAGGCCGAGGGGGTGGACGTCGCCTACCAGCTCAACATCGGCAGCCGCGAGGTCTACTACTCCCAGATCGAGTCCGGGAACCTGTCGGTCTTCCCCGAGTACAACGGCGCGATCCTGGCCCACCTCGACGAGGACGCGCCCACCGGCAGCGGTGAGGAGACCAACCGGCGGGTGGCGGAGGCGCTGCCCGGGGGCCTGGAGATCCTGGACTCCTCCAGCGCGGAGAACAAGGACTCGGTCACCGTCACCAGTGAGACCGCCGAGGAGCACGGCCTCGACAGCATCGACGACCTGGCCGGGGTCGCGGACGGGATGACCCTGGGCGGCCCGCCGGAGTTCGAGACCCGCCAGCAGGGCGTGGTGGGCCTGTCGGAGGTCTACGGCGTCGAGTTCGGCGAGTTCCGCTCCCTGGACGTGGCGCTGCTGACCCAGGCGCTCCTGGACGGCGACATCCAGGCCGCGAACCTGTTCACCACCGACCCGCAGATCGCGGTGGAGGACCTCGTGGTCCTGGAGGACCCGGAGAACCTCTTCGGCGCCCAGAACATCACCCCGCTGATCAACAGCGAGCAGGTGGACGACACCGCCCGCGCCGCCCTGAACGCGGTGTCGGCCGCGCTCACCACCGAGACCCTCACGCGGCTCAACGAGCGTGTGGTGGTCCAGAACGAGAACGCCGCCGACGTGGCCCAGGAGTGGCTGGAGGAGGAGGGCCTGGTCTAGCAGTGCAGTGTCTTTCTTGGGGCTCCGCTCCGCTTCGCCCCGTGTTCGGGCGCCCTGTAGGCGGGAACCTTCGGCGCCTCCCGTGCGATGGCTCGTTCCTCGCGATCGCACGTCCGGCACCTCCAGAACCCCGCCGGCGCCCGAACGGCACCCCCTTGGGCCCTGTCCCCTGCCCATCGGTCCAGCAGTGTCTTTCTTGGGGCTCCGCTCCGCTTCGCCCCGTGTTCGGGCGCCCTGTAGGCGGGAACCTTCGGCGCCTCCAGAACCCCGCCGGCGCCCGAACGACATCCCCAGGGGCTGAGCAAGCACTCACCGGCAGGGTTCCTGGGGCTCCGCTCCGCCCGCCCGGCACCCCTTGGGGGCTGGGCGGGCGTGCATCGAACAGGCCCTCGGACGCGGCCACCGGGCCACTGCCCGGTGGCCGCGCGTCAGTCCAGCGAGTGGTAGCGGCCCGCCCAGCGGACCAGCGCCGCACCGGTGCCCGTGACCACGGGCAGGCCCACCACGTCGGCGAGGAAGACCACGTGGTCGCCCACCAGGACGCTCTGGCGCACGGAGCACTCCAGCGCCGACAGGGCGTCGTCCAGCACGATCGCGCGGGTCAGCCCGCCCCGGTGGTGGGACTGGCCGCTCACCAGCAGGCGGGCGCTGGGACGCCCCTCGGCGGCGAAACGGCCCGCCAGCGCGCGCTGGCCGGCGCCCAGCACGTTCACGGCGAAGGCGCCGACCTCCTCGATCACCTCGGCCATGTAGCCTTCGGCGCCCACGCTCACCGACACCACCGGCGGGTCGGCCGACACAGATCCGAACGCGCTGACGGTCGCCCCCACGTCGTCGCGCCCGTCGGCGACGGTCACCACCGCGACCCCGGTGGGCAGCAGCGCCATCGCGTCCAGGTACGAACCGGTCAACGGATCTCCCAGGCTCCGGGCATCGTCATCGGGCCCCCGGCGGGCAGCCCCATCGCCATGGCCGCGTGCTGGAGGGGACCCCACGCGCCGAACGCGGTCTGCGGACCCGAGGCGCCCACGTCCTCGCTCGACTCGTGCGGGCGGATCTGGTCCAGCGGGTTCGTGCGAGGGAAGGAGCGCAGCGGCAGCGGTCCCGCGCCGGCCCTCTCCCGGGCCAGCCGCACGGCCGTCTCCAGGCCGCCCAGCTCGTCCACCAGGCCTCGCTCGCGCGCGTCCTCGCCGGTCCACACCCGTCCCCGGGCCACCTCGTCCACCTGCTCGCGGGTCATCTTCCTCGCCTGGGCGACCCGTTCGGTGAAGTCCTCGTAGATCTGGTCCAGCAGTGCGTTGATCCGCTCCCACTCGGACTCGGTGAACGGCCGCTCGGTGTCGAACATGCCCGCGTGCTCACCGGTGCTGACCGAGTCGCTGGTCACCCCGTACCGCTCCAGCAGCCGGCCCAGGACCGGCTTGCCGGTGAACACCCCGATGGAGCCGGTGAGGGTGCCGGGCTGGGAGACCACCGCGTCGGAGCCCAAGGTGACGTAGTAGCCGCCCGACGCCGCGAAGTCGCCCATCGCCGACACCACGGGGATGCCCGCCCGGCTGGTCAGCTCGGTCTCGCGGCGGATCGCGTCGGAGGCGGTGGGCGAGCCGCCCCGGCTGTCCACGCGGAACACGACCGCCTTGACCCGCGGGTCCTTGCGCGCGGCCCGGAAGGCCGCCGCCACGGTGTCCGAACCCATGACGGTGCCGCCGCCCAGCGGCGAGCGCCGTGTCCGGCCCAGGCTGATCGTCCCGGTCGCCGAGATCAGCGCGATGTATCCGGAACCGCCCCTGACCTGGGGCAGCGGGGGCGGGGTGTGCTTGCGGTGGTAGCGGGTGACGAACTGCAGCTCCGGCTCCACCGTCCGGCCGCCGCCCGCGCCGTCCCTGCCGCGCGCCTCCTCCCGCACCTGCTCGAACAGCTCCGAGTAGACCTCGTCCCGGTAGGCCAGCCGGTCGACCAGCCCCTCCTCGACCGCCTCCTGGGCCAGGAACGGGCCGCGCGAGACCAGAGCGCGCACCCGGTCCGCCGTCAGCCCGCGGGCCTCGGCGGCCGCGTCGGCCAACTGGTCGCCCAGCGAGGTGACGATCCGGTCGCTGGCCTCGCGCTGGGCGTCGGTGTACCCGGTCTCGGTGACGCTGTTCAGCGCGTTCTTGTACTCGTGGCGCGCCCCCACCTCGTAGGTGACGTCCAGCTTGTCCAGGGCCCCCTTGACGAAGGTCGTGCGCATGAGCAGGCCGGTCAGGCCGAGCACGCCGGTGGGCGCCATGACCACGCGCGAGAACGCGCACGCCAGGTAGTAGGGCAGGTTCCCCGCGCCGGTCTCACCGAAGGAGTCGGCCCAGGCCACGGCCGGCTTCCCCGTCGCGCGAAAGTCGGCGACGGTGTGGCGCAGCTCCTGGACCTTGGCGAAACCCAGCGACCGGGCGTCCACCCGGACCAGCAGCGCCGCCACCCGCGGATCGCGCGCGCCCCGGCGGATGCCCTCCAGGACGTCGAGGTAGTGCTGTCTGCGCCGGTTCATGATCTGGCTGATCGGGTCTCCGGGGGCCTCGTCGGCGACCCCCTCCGTGAGGTCCAGCTCCAGGACCAGCGGCCCCTGGGGGCGCTGCCGGACGAGGGACAAGGGCTCCGTGATCTTCGCGAGGTCCACCATGGGCCCAGGGTAGTGGCCGCCGGGCCCCGCCGCCGGACACTCCCTCCCACGCGGCGCCCCGGGTCCGCCCCGTGCCGTCCCCTCTCCTCCGCCGGCGTCCGATGGATCCCGAAAGTGCGGGATCGGACGGTGCGCGCCGTGTGTCGGCAGGCGCTAAGGTCAACGGTGCTGACGACGGGACGCACGAGAGGACGACGCATGGCGGGCATCCACGGGCGACGGCGGCGGGCACGCGGTGCGCGCGCGGCCATGGGAACGGCCGCGGCGGGCGCGGCACTGCTGCTCCTGGCCGCCTGCTCCGGAGGGGGAGGCGGCGAGATCGAGCTGGAACGCGGCGAGAGCGGCATCCTGCCCGCGGCGGAGCCCCCGGCGCCGGAGGAGTTCGCCGCCGAGACGATCGAGGGCGTGTCCATCAAGGTCCCCGAGGGGTGGGAGACCCAGAGCGAGGGCGGCACGCTGTGCATGAGCCCGCCCGGGCAGGCGGCCTGCGCGTACGGCTCGGTGCAGCTGACCCCGCACGCGTCGGCCCAGCACCCGCGGAAGTGGCCGGCCAAGGGCGACGTCTTCAAGAAGGACGAGGGCTGGGCGGCCGACACCGGAAGCTGCCGCAGCCTCAACACCGCCGCCTCCGGAGGCATCGGTGTGAAGAAGGCCAAGCTGAAGGTCTCCGACTTCACCGAGCACGCGGACGGCCTCAAGTCGCACCACTCGGTGTGGGAGGTGACGTGCGCCAACGACGACACCTTCGAGGTGCGCATGTGGTTCCTGCCCATCAGCGACGTCCTGCTGTACGTGTGGTCCGCCGACGCCCAGTACTCCGCGGTCTACGACGAGATCGCCCTGTCCATGGACACCACCGGGTACCAGAACTGATTCCTCCGCGCACCGGTACCGGTATCGGTCCCTCCGATTACCGGTTCGGGTGTCCTGGAGGTCGTGCGAGGCCGTAGGGTCGTAGTCGTCACAACAAGGGCCGTTCGCGCGGAAGCCGACGTGCGGACGGCGGCAGTTCAGACGACGGCGTGAATCGGGGTGCAGCACTGGTGACCACCATCGGAGCGGCGGGACGGGTCGGTCAGTACACACTCGACAACGGATTGCGTCTGGTGACCGCTCCGGCCTCCACCGGCCAGGTCGCCTCCGTGAACCTGTGGTACGGCGTGGGATCGCGGCACGAGGTCCCCGGGCGCACGGGTTTCGCGCACCTCTTCGAGCACCTGATGTTCCAGGGCAGCGGCAACGTCGCCAAGGGCGAGCACTTCGAGGAGATCGAGCGGCTCGGCGGCGACATCAACGCCTCCACCTCCAGCGACCGCACGAACTACTTCGAGACGGTCCCCGACCACGCCCTGGACCGCGTCCTGTGGCTGGAGGCCGACCGCCTGGCGACCCTGCGCGAGGGCATGACCCAGGAGGTCCTGGACAACCAGCGCGACGTCGTCAAGAACGAGCGCCGCCAGCGCTACGACAACCAGCCCTACGGCACCGCCCTGGAGCGCATCCTGCGGCTGGCCTACCCCGAGGGCCACCCCTACCACCACCCGACCATCGGCTCCATGGCCGACCTGGACGCGGCCGACCTCGACTACGTCAAGTCCTTCCACAAGGCCCACTACGGCCCGGACAACTGCGTGCTCACCGTGGTCAGCAACCTCGACCCCGAGGACGTCCTGGCCCGGGTGGAGAAGTTCTTCGGCCCCATCCCCGCCCGCGACACCGTTCCCGAGGCCCCCGACCCCGCGCTGGGCGCCCCTCTGGGCGGCCCGGTCCGCGACTCGGTCACCGAGACCGTGCCCGCCGCCGGGGTGTTCATCGGCTTCCGCGTCGCCCCCTACGGCGAGCACGGGTTCGACGTCATGCACCTGGCCTCGGCCGTCCTGGGACAGGGCCAGGGCAGCCGCCTGTACCGGTCCCTGGTGGTGGACCGCCCCATCGCCGCGGACGACGGCGGGGCCGCCGCCGACATCCTGCCGTTCCGCTACACCGACAGCCTCATGCTGGTGAACATGCTCGCCCGCGAGGGCGTCGGCGGCGACGTGCTGGAGGAGGCCATGCGCGAGGAGATCGGCAAGCTCGCCGCCGGCGTCACCGAGGAGGAGATGGACCGGGCGCGCGCCGTCCTGGAGCGCGACCACCTGCAGTCCATCTCCAGCCCTTCCGGACTGGCCGACAGCATCAGCAGCTGCACCCAGTTGTTCGACGACCCCGAGCTGGCCTACACCTGGCCCCGGCGCTGGGACGACATCACCGCCGAGGAGGTGCGGGCCGCGGCCGAGCGCCTGCTGGTCGACGACAACCTGCTCGTCGTCCGCTTCGACCCCGAGGAGCCCCAGGCCGCCGGGGCCGACGCCGTGGCGGAGGCCTCCGGCGCCTGACGCGCCCGCCTCCACTCCCCGGCCCTGTTACCGCAAGCCTCAGAAAGAGCCACAGAGCATGCAGCAGTCCCTCCCGGACCTCGGTGCCGCAGCGTCCTACACCTTTCCCAAGCCCCGCCGTGTCACCGTCGGCGGCGGCACGGTCGTCGCCGTCGACGTGCCCGGCCAACAGCTCGTCTCCCTCCGCCTGGTCCACCCCCACGGCGGCGCCGCCGAGCCGCTCGACGCCATGGGGGTCAGCGCGCTCACCAGCGAGGTCCTGGAGGACGGACCCGACGGCAACAGCTCCCTGGCGCCGGCCCTGGAGCGCTACGGCGCCGAGTGGGTCTCCCGCGTCAGCTGGGACGGTTTCATCACCGGCCTGGACGCCCCCGCCAGCCGCCTGGGCGAGGCGGTCCGCCTGTTCGCCGACGCGGTGCGCCGCCCCGCGCTCGACCCCGACGACATCGTCCGCCGCCGTGACCAGCTGCTGGAGCGGTTCTGGCTGGAGGCCGCCTCGGCCGGCACCCTGGCGATGCGCAGCCTGGGCGGACAGCTGTTCACCGGCCGCTACGCCACGCCGCTCGCGGGCGGCCCGGTGAAGCTGGCCGACGTCACCCCCGAGACCGTGGCGGCCTTCCACGCCGACTCCGTCGCCTCCGTCGCCGGCACCCTCGTGGTCGTCGGCGACCTCACCGGGGTCGACCTGGAGGAGCTGGGCAAGACCGTGTTCGGCGACGCCTCGGCCGTGCCGGCGGGGGAGCCCACCGCGCCCGCGCCGCCGCCCGGGGAACTGCCCCGCCTCCTGGTCGTGGACCGGCCCGGCTCCGTCCAGTCGGCCCTGGTCATCGCGCACCGCGCCCCCTCCCGCTCGCAGGTGGACCTGCCGCGCGCCGAGGGCATCAGCGAGGTCCTGGGCGGGATGTTCACCTCCCGGCTCAACATGGAGCTGCGCGAGCGCCTCGGCTACACCTACGGCGCCGGAACGCGGTTCGACCTGCGCCGCGACAGCGGGGTGTTCTTCATGAGCACCCAGGTGGAGGCGGACACCACCGCCCACTCGATCACCTCGTCGCTGGAGCAGATCGCCAAGCTCCGCGAGTCGGGGGTCACCGAGGAGGAGCTGACCGCCGTACGCGAGTCCAACACGGTGGGCCTTCCGGTCAACTACGCGACGGCGCGCGCCATGGCGGGCGCCCTGGTCGACATGGTCGTGCACGACCTGCCCGAGGACCACGTGGACCGTGTCCGGGCCGGGTACGAGAGGCTCACCAAGGAGTCCCTGGACAGCGCCGCCACCGAGTACCTGCACCCCGACGAGTCGGTCGTGGTGGTCGTCGGCGACGCCGAACGCCTGCGTCGGCCGCTCACCGACATCGGGGTCGGCCCGGTCGAGGTGCGCACCCCCGAATCCCTCTGGTCCTGAGACCCGCGGGTGTGCGGGCGCCGTTCCCGTACACCCGTTCCCGTCCCCCACCAGGGGTGGGAGTCCCCGGGCGAGATCCACGTCACCGCATGCGCGGGTTTTCGCTGGACATAACGAAAGCGAACCTATGTGTTTGTGATACGGCAACCACCAGCATGGAACCGGCGTCCTGCTGGTATAACGAGTGATCCGTGCACCTACGTGGTGACAGCGACCGCAATGCTCCGCAGGAGGCCACCATGGCCGGTGAATGGACCCGTGGATAACCGTGTCCTCCCTAGACAACCCCCACACACAGCGACCCGAGGCGTCGCGCTCCTCCGCACGTCTGGAGACGGCCGGCGTGGCCGACTCCGGACCTGAGGGACGCCTGCTCAAGGGGCGCTACCAGTTGGTGTCGGAGATCGCCCGGGGCGGTGTCGGCACCGTCTGGCGTGCCACCGACCTGGTCATCGACCGCGAGGTGGCCGTCAAGGAACTGCGCCTGCCCGCGGATCTGAGCCGCTCCGAGCGCGAGTCGCTGTTGCAGCGCACCACGCGCGAGGCCCGCGTCGCCGGACGCCTGACCCACCCCAGCCTCGTCACCGTCCTGGACGTCGTGGACGAGGACGACCGCCCGTGGATCGTCATGGAGCTGGTGGAGGCCTCCACCCTGGAGGAGCTCATCCAGGTGGGCGGCCCGCTGCCCTACCAGCGTGTGGCCGAGGTCGGCCTACAGCTCATCGACGCCCTCAAGGTCGCGCACGGCGAGGGCATCGTGCACCGCGACGTCAAGCCCGAGAACGTGATGATCAGCCACACCGGACGGGTGGTGCTGACCGACTTCGGGCTGGCCGCCTGGAACGGCGAGTCGGCGCTGAGCTCCTCGGGCCGCATCATCGGCTCCCCGGCCTACATCCCGCCGGAGCGGGCCAAGGCGGGGCCGGTGGGGCCGGAGTCGGACCTGTGGTCCCTGGGCGCCACCCTGTACGCGGCGGTGGAGGGACATCCGCCCTACGACCGCAAGGGCTACATCAAGATCCTGCGCCAGGAACAGCTGGACGAGCCCGCCGAGGCCGCCAACGCGGGCCCGCTGGCCCCGGTGCTGGCCGGACTGCTCAGGGTCGAGCCGTCGGAGCGCCTGACCGCCGAGAACGCCACCAAGATGCTGCGGATCGCGGCGCTGGCCCCGTGGGCGCCCGAGACGAGCCCGGAGACGGCCGCCAAGGGCACGGCCCGGCCCGCCGAGCCCCGTCCCGAGGGCGAGCACGAGGATGAGGACGACGACGAGGAGGACAGCCCCGAGTCGGCCCGTGAGCACTTCAGGGCGGGCGGGCGCGTGCTGGCCGACTCCATCAACGAGCGGCTGCGCAACAGTCCCGAGGCGATGAACTCGATCATGACGTCCATCCGCGAGTCCACGGACACGCTGGGGCTGACCAGTTCGGGCAGGCACGCGGAGAAGAGCCGGATGCCGGTGGTCGCCGTCAGCGCGGTCGTCCTCGGCGTGGTGCTGCTGCTGGCCGTCATGCTGTGGGCGCTGCTGATCCGCTAGGGCGTGTGTGGTGGATGCCGCTGGGGCGTCGCGCAGCAGGGTGAGTACTCGCCGTACATGCCCTAGGGGAGGCCGGGCCACAGGGAGAAGTCGGAAAGGCCCGCGGCCGGGGCGTGACTCCCCGGGCAGCGGGCCTGGCTCGTAGGGCCGGCGGGATTCGAACCCGCACTGTACAGCACCTAAAGCTGCCGTCTCCTGCCGGTTGGACTACGGCCCCCTGAGGTCAACTGTACCGGTGCCCGGACCAGGCCCGGCCGCCAGGGCGTGCTCGCCGAGCACGCCCCGGGGCCGCTCGCCCCGCTCGGCCGGGCCGTGTCCGGCGCGTGTGTCAGAGGCCGAGTTCCTTCTTGACGCGGTCGACGTGGCCGGTGGCCTTCACGTTGTAGAAGGCCTTCTCCACCTTGCCGTCGGTGCCCACGACGACCGTGGAGCGGATGACGCCCTGGACGACGCGGCCGTAGTTCTTCTTCTCCCCGTAGGCGCCGTAGGCGCGCAGGGTGTCCTTGTCCGGGTCGCCGAGCAGGGTGAAGGTCAGACCCTCCTTGTCCCGGAACCTGGCGAGCTTGTCGCTGCCGTCCGGGGAGACGCCCAGCACGGTGAACCCGGCGGAGTCGAACTCGCGCAGGTTGTCGCGGAAGTCGCAGGCCTCCGTGGTGCACCCGGGGGTCATGGCCGCGGGGTAGAAGTACAGGACGACGCGTTTGCCGGTGGAGGCCAGCACCTCGCTGAGGGTGACGGGCTTGCCGTCGGCGTCGTCGAGGGTGAAGTCGGGCGCCTGGTCGCCGGGCTCCAGACGGATCGGATCGCTCACGTGGTGTTCCCCTCTGCTCGCTGGCGGGGCGGATACGGCCCCGCCGACTCTCGTCCTCACCCTAGCGAGCGGCGCCCCGTGGATTGACGCTTCGTGGGTTGTGCCAGGCTGGGGGTACGGTCTTCGGTTGCGATTCCGGTTCGGTTCGTCCGCATCGGGAGTGACCAGCGGTGCGATCACCTATTGTTGACGCACTTGGCCTTTCGGTCGGTCCCCGGCGGCGCCCGCCGCGCGCACCGGGACTCCGCGCCGTCGGCGGTGCCCCGAGCCCGCCGGACCGGAACACATCCGCTTCGCTGTGGGGAGTATTGGCGACGATGCCCGCATTCACACTCGACGAGGTCAGGGCGCGAACCCTCAAGGAGCGAGACTCCTGGTGGACGGTCTACCTCGTGGACCCGGTCGCGGTCCGGCTCGTTCGCCTCCTGGCCAACCGGACCTCGGTCACGCCCAACCAGCTGACGGTGGTCGCGCTGTTCCTGGGTCTCGGAGCGGCCGTCTGCTTCTCCCTGGGCTACCGCCAGTTCCTCGCCCTGGGCGCGCTGCTGTACTTCCTGGGCTTCCTCGTGGACTGCGTGGACGGCAAGCTGGCCCGGCTCACCGGCTCCGAGTCGCTGTTCGGGGCGTGGATGGACTACGTCTCCGACCGGTTCCGGGTGCTGGTGTGCGTGGTCGCCCTCATGGGCGGACAGTACGTGGTGGCCGCGGACCGCTCGGAGGACGGCGGGCCTGTGTGGTTCGTGTGGCTGGCCCTGGCCGTGGTCTTCCTGGACATGCTGCGCTACCTCAACGAGCTCCAGGTCTACAAGGTGCGCAGGGAGATGCGCTCGCACCTGGCCGCCGCCCTGGAGCGCGCCCGCGCGACCCTGTCGATGCTGGAGCCGGAGGAGGACGACACCGGCTCCGCCACCGGCGCGGGCGGTCGCACGATGAGCGACGGCGGCGAGCAGGCGGTGCTGCGGCACGGCATCGGCGTGCTGGAGCAGATCCTGCGCAGCCAGAACGAGCGCGAGGCGCGCAACCAGCGCACGGCGGGCAAGCAGCCCGACCTCACCCTGCCCAAGGTGGACCTGCACAAGGAGTTCCGGGACCGCTTCCCCTGGTACCAGCGGTTCTGGGCCTCCCTCAACGACCAGCGCGTGCGCACCCACCTGATCGGCGGCATCGAGTTCCAGATGACGGTGTTCGTCATCGCCCCGCTGGCGGTCGCGGTCTTCGCGGTTCCGTCCCTGATCGGGTGGATCACCGCAGTGGCGGGCGTTTTGCTCCTCGCCTTCGAGATCGCCATCATCTATAAACTGTGGTTGTCCACGCGGGACTTCTTCCGCGTGGTCGACGGAATCGACAGCGCGCTGAGGTTCTCCGGCCCGTCCGACGGCGCGGAGGAGAAGAGTCGGGACACCGACTCGGGTACGGGATCCCAGACGAGCCTGCGCTAGTGGAGAGAGGCACCCTATGACGGGACGCGACACCGGACCGCGCCAGACCCCGGCGGATATCGAGGCGGAGATCAACCGTGAGCAGCGGAGGCTCGCCGAGACCCTGGACCAGTTGAGCGTGCAGGCCCGACCCGCCAACATCGCCCGGAGGCAGGTGGAGAGGGCCCGCGAGCGCGGTGCCCGGATCGTCGACGAGGCGCGTGCCCTGGTGGTCGGCGGCGGAGCGGTACGGGTGGAGAGTCGCCCCGTGGAGCCCGAGGAGGGCAGCATCGTCGTCAAGGGTGACAACGAGGTCGTCACCACCTACCAGTCACGAGGACAGCTCCCCCCGGAGGCCGTGATCCTCGCGGTCACCGTCGGCGCGGTCGTGGCCGCCGGAGTGGTGGCCTGGGCCGTGCGCCGCAGGAGGTAGTGCCCACGGCAGACGACGAGGGAGGGGCCCGCGCGATGTGCGCGGGCCCCTCCCTCGGTTTCGGGGCCCCTGGCGCGGCCTGCGCGGTGGCCTCGCAAGGCGAGGAAGGAGCGCCCCTGCTGTGCCTGCCTCGCGAGCTCGGCAGTGTCGCACGGCGGGGTCCCTCCTGGTTCGGCTGTCGACTGATGAGAACGCGGCGAGGGTGCCGCCGGGGCGTCGCGCAGCAGGGTGAGTATCCCGCCGTACACGCCCTAGAGGAAGGTCCGTCCCTCGCCCCGGTAGGTGGGGACGGCGCCCTCGTACTCGCCGGTGTCGGAGTCGACCAGGTGCAGCACGTCGAAGCGCTCGCACAGCTCTCCGGCCTTGGCGTGGCGCATCCACACCCGGTCGCCGACCGACAGGCCGTCGGCGGCGGCTCCGAGCAGGGGCGTCTGCACCTCGCCCGCGCCCTCGGTGGAGCTGTGGGACAGCCCGGCGGGCATGTGGGGGAGCGGGGCACGGTGGGCGTCGACCGGTCCGGAGGCCGGGTAGCCGCCGCCGAGGGCGGTGGCCACACCGGGGGCGGGGCGCCGTACCACGGGAAGCGCGAACAGGGCGGCGGGGCGGCCGTCGAAGGACCGGTAGTGGTCGAACAGGTGCGGGTGGTAGAGCCCCGAGCCCGCCGCCAGCTCGGTCACGGCCCTCTCCCTGCCGGTGGTGTGCAGGCTGCCGGTGCCGCCGCCGTTGACGAAGCGCAGGTCGGCGACGGCGCGGACGGCGCGCACGATCGCGGCCCTGCGCCGGGCCAGCTCCAGGGCGGACCGGCGCTGGACGGCGCGCAGGAGGCGGCCGTAGAGGGGCCTGCCGGGAGGGGCGTCGCCCACCCCGGCGATCTGGCCCTCGTAGGCCATGATCCCGTCCAGTTCCAGCTCGGGGCGGGCCACGACGGCGCGGGCGAGCGCGGCGGCCTGGGCGGGGGTGCGCACGGGGGAGCGGTAGGTGCCCACGCGCGTGCGCGGGCCCAGCGGCTGCCAACTGGTGTCGATGTCCAGGCACACCCGCACCGGTGGCGCGTCGGGGCCGCGGGAGCCGGCGGCCCGGGCGACGGCGGCGCCGACCAGGTCCAGATGGGCGGTGTCGTCCACCATCAGGGTGATGGAGCGGGCGGCGCCGGGGTCGCGGACGAGCTGGTCCAGGGCCCGCCGGTCGACGGTGGGGTAGGCCACGAGGACGTCGTCGCTCACCGGGTGGTCCCCGGTGGCCAGCCACAGCGCCTCGGGCAGGGTGAAGGCCATGATCCCCGCGTAGCCGGGCAGGGAGAGGACGGTGCGCAGCAGCTCGCGGCTGCGCACCGACTTGCTGGCGACCCGGACGGGCTTTCCGTGGGCGCGGCGGGTGAGCGCGGCCGCGTTGGCGCGGAAGGCGGCCAGGTCGACCATGGCGAAAGGGGCGTCCAGCCCGTGGGTGGCGGCCTCGTACGTCTCGCGCAGGCTTGTCATGCCCTGAGAATGCCAGAACATGAATGTTTTTCATATTCCCCCGGAGGGAGGAACGCCCTCCGGAGCGCCCCTGTGCCGCCCTCCCACGCGCCCGCCGGGCGGCACGGGGCGGGCGCCCCGCGGCTTCGCGGGGGCCGATATCCTGGGGCGTCACGGCTGATCAGCCGTCCGACCCCGGGAGTGGTTCTTTCCATGAGTGAGCGTGAGTACGTCCTGACCCTTTCGTGCCCCGACAGCCGGGGCATCGTCGCCGCTGTGGCCAACCTGCTGTCCGACCACGGTTGCAACATCACCGAGAGTCAGCAGTACGGCGACCACTACACGGCGCGCTTCTTCCTGCGGATGCAGTTCGTGGCCGAGCGGGGGCCCGACGGCGTGGTGGGGGAGGACGTCCTGCGCGGGGCCTTCGCGGCGCTGGCGAGCGGCTTCGGCGGCGGTGACTCGTTCGTGGAGTGGACCCTCGCGCCCCGCGACGTGCGCCCGCGCGTGATCGTGATGGTGTCCAAGTTCGGCCACTGCCTCAACGACCTGCTCTACCGCCAGCGCAGCGGCCTGCTGGACGTGGACATCGCCGCCGTGATCTCCAACCATCCGGACCTGGAGTTCCTCGCCGACTCCTACGGTGTGGACTTCCACCACCTGCCGGTCAGCGCCGGGACCAAGCACGAGCAGGAGGCGCGGCTGCTGGAGCTGGTCGACTCCTACGACGTGGACCTGGTCGTCCTGGCCCGCTACATGCAGGTGCTCTCCGAGCAGTTGTGCGCCAAGATGTCCGGCCGGATCATCAACATCCACCACTCCTTCCTGCCCAGCTTCAAGGGTGCCCGCCCCTACCACCAGGCCCACACACGCGGTGTGAAGCTGATCGGCGCGACCGCCCACTACGTCACGGCCGACCTCGACGAGGGCCCGATCATCGAGCAGGAGGTGTCCCGGGTGGACCACACGCACAGCCCGGAGCAGCTCACGGCGATCGGCCGGGACCTGGAGTCGGTGGCGCTGGCGCGCGCGGTCAACTGGCACGCGCAGCGCCGTGTCCTGCTCAATGGGGACAAGACGGTCATCTTCGGCTGACCGCGGCCGCGGGTCCGCCCGCGGAAAGTGGTTTTCGGACAGAGAGGGGCGCCTTCGGGCGCCCCTTGCGTTTTCTCGTTCCAGACGGTTCCACACACTTCTTCGGGGCATGAATGGGAGTGCCGGTGCCCATTCTGACCAGCAAAACATTACTGTAGGTACCTTGTTGACTACACACTGTGCGTATATGGTGTGATCAGTGAGAAACCTTCCGGCCGTTGGGGTGGCGGGGGGTTTCGGTCCGACACCTGGGGGAGTGCCTTCCGGGTGCGGGGCACGGACATGGGCGGAAAGCGCGCCGACGGGGGCGGGGGCGCCCCCGAAAGCCGGGGCCGCGATCGCGGACCGCACACTGCGTAGGGGGACCAGTGACGGAGATGAAGTCCGAGACCAAGGTGCCGGGAGCCCGTGAGGCGGGCCGGACGGGCCGGGGCGACTCCTCGCGCGAGGAGGGCGGGCACACACAGATCGCGGACGGGGTGGTCGCCAAGATCGCCGGGATGGCCGCGCGCGAGATCGGTGGAGTCCACGCCATGGGAGGCGGGACCGCACGTGCCGTCGGCGCCGTCAGGGACGTCGTGACAAGGGGAAGCGACAGCGGTTCGGTGACGCGGGGCGTCTCGGTCGAGGTGGGCGAGCGCCAGGCCGCCGTCGACATCGACCTGGTCGTCGAGTACGGCGCCGCCATCCAGGACCTGGCCGCGGCCGTGCGGCGCAACGTCACCACGGCGGTGGAGCGCATGACCGGCCTGGAGGTCACCGAGATCAACATCAGGGTGGACGACATCCACCTGCCCGACGAGGACGGCGGCGAGGAGGACGGCGGATCCTCGCCCCGGGTCCAGTAGCTGTGGGCGCCGGTGAGGATCCGGGCGAGGTGGCCCGGCGACTGGTCCGGGAGGCCGAGGGCCTCCCGGACGTGGTGGGGCTCTCGTCCGGAGGATTCGGGACGCTGGCCACGCCCGTCCCCGGTGGGCGGATCCGCGGGGTGGCGGTGCGCGCCGACGACGTCGAGGTCGGTGTCGTGGTCCGCTTCGGCAGGCCCCTGCCGGAGATCGCCGCCGAGGTGCGCCGGACCCTGGCCCCGCTCGCCGGAGGCCGGACCGTCCACATCTCCGTGGAGGACGTGGTCGCGGGCCTGGGGGAGGACACCCGCGCGGGTGGTTGAGGAAGAAGCACCAGAGGCTGGACAAGAGGGGGAAGCCATGTGGCCCATCGTCGGGCTGTCCTACGGGACGGTGCTGGGGCTCGCCGCCGCGTTCGGCGGGTTCGTTGCCTTCGCGCTGGTCCTGATCCTGGGTCTGGCGGGGTACGTCGCCGGCCGGGCGGTGGCGGGCGAGATCGACCTCACCGCGGTGTTCGCGCGGCGTTCCGCCTGACATGCGCAGAGCGGACGTGGCCGGAACAGGGACCGGCACGGTACCCCGGCAGAGGAACTATCCGGACGACGCCCCGGGCGGCGCGCGCGGCGGGTACGGCCGCGACCCGGGCGGCCGTACCGTCATCGAGCACGACGTGGTCGAGAAGGTCGCGGCGCAGGCGGTCCGGGAGGTCCCCGGGGCGCTGCTGGTCCGTTCGCGCACGGCGCGCGCCCGGATCAGCGGTGACATCGTCCTGCTGCGGCTGAGGGTGGGCGTCCACTACCCGCGCTCCGCCCGCGAGGTCGCCGCGCGGACGCGGGGGCACGTCAGGCAGAGGGTCGAGCGGATCACCGGTAAGCAGGTCCGCCACATCGACATCGAGATCGCGGAGTTGGTGCGCTGACATGACCACTGTGGAAGAGGTGCTCGGACGTCCCGACCAGGGCGTCGACCCCCGGGCCAGGCGGGTGGCCGTCCACACGTTCCGCCCGCGGCGGTCCTGGCCCGCGGTGATCACGAGCCTCGTGATCCTCGTCGTGGCCGTCGTGGCCGCCGCCGAGGTGATCTCGGCGCTGGCGGGCAGCCCGCTGCGGCTGGTCCCGGTCGACGCCGCCGCCGGATACGCCTCGACCGCGACCTGGTCGACGCCGTCGGTGCAGATCGCCTCGGCCGTCCTGGCCCTGATCGGACTGGCCCTGATCGTGGCCGCCCTGACCCCCGGGCAGGGGCGCTGGACGGCGCTGCGCACCGACGACCCCGCCCTGGTGGTGGGACTGACCCGGCCCGCGCTGCGCCGAGCGGTGAGCGCCGCGGCCGAGGACGTCAGCGGGGTCGACGACGCGCACGTGACGGTGCGCGGCAACAGGATCAGGGTGCACGTGCGCACCGGGATGCGCGAGTCGGAGGATCTGCCCCTCAAGGTGACCGCGGCCGTGGAGCGGCGGCTGGAGGAACTGGCGCCGCTGCGCAGCATGCGGATCGCCACCCACGTGCGGTACGCGGAGGGGTGACCATGACTGGTGACAGGTCGCGCAGATCGGCACGGGGGAACCGGTGGGGGCTGGCGGTCGTCGGTGTGGTGCTGCTCGCCGCCGGACTGGCGTCGCTGGCCGCCGGACTCGGCCTGTTCGGCCGGGGCCTGGCCGACAGCGCGCTGCTCGGCCCCCCGGTCCGGGAGGTGCTCGGCCAGCAGTGGGTGCCCTACGTGGTGGTCGCGGCGGCCGTCGTCGCGGCCTTCCTGGCCCTGCGCTGGCTGATGGCCCAGGGGTTCAACGACACCGTGGGGCGCCTGGTCCTGGAACGCGGCGACGAGGGCCGGGTGGAGATGTCCGAGAGCGTGGCGCGCGGTGCCCTGGAGGAGGAGGTCGCCGACTACCCGGGGGTGCGCCGTGTCCACGCGCGGCTGACCGAGTCCACCGACGCCCCGCACCTGCGGTTGGCGCTGACCCTGGACGCCGACGCGGACGTGGCCGGGGTGTGGCGGCGGGTGCGCTCGGAGGCGCTGGCGAACCTGCGGCGGGCGCTCGACCTGGAGCAGGTGCCCACGGTCGTGCGGATGTCGATGACGGCGCCGGCCAAGAACCCCCGGCGCATCCTGGCCTGACGGGGTCAGCGCGCCTCGTCGCGCTCGTGGCGCACCCGGCCGTCGCGCAGGACGGTGCGCACACTCGTCTCCGGGGACGCGAGCACCGCGATGTCGGCGAGCGGGTCGCCGTCGACCACCACGAGATCCGCGCGCGCACCGTCGCGCAGGGTGCCGACGGTCCCCTCCAGCCCCAGGAGCCGGGCGGCGTTGACGGTGGCGGCGCGCAGGACGTCTGCGGCGGGCTGGACCCGGCCGCGGATGGCGAACTCCTCGCTCTGGTGGTCCTGCATCCCGCCGAGCAGGTCGCTGCCGAAGACCAGGTTCACCCCGGCGTCGTGGGCCAGCCGCAGGGCGTCCAGGCCGCTGCTGAGTACGGCGTCGACCTTGTCCTGACCGGCCAGCGGAAGGCCGTTGCGGGCCCCCTGCCGGGACAGTTCCTGGTAGGTGACCAGGGTGGGCACCAGGTAGGCGTCGTGCTCCAGGAACAGTTCGACGCTGCTCTCGTCGATGAGGTTGCCGTGCTCGATGCAGCGCACGCCGAGCCGGAGCCCCCGGTTGACGGCGCGGGCCGTGTAGGCGTGGCCGGTGACGTAGCGGTTGGCCGCCTCGGCCTCCTCCACCACGGCCCGGATCTCGTCCTCGGAGGACTGGGTGGAGTCGATGCGGTCGGTGGGGGAGGCCACCCCGCCCGAGAGCATGATCTTGAGGTGGTGGGCGCCGGTGCGCAGTTGTTCGCGGGCCGCGCGGCGAAACTCCACGGGCCCGTCGCAGACGATGCCCGCCCCGGGGCAGCAGGCGTGGGTGTCGTTGCCCTGGCGGCCCGGGGCCCGGAAGTCGCCGTGGCCGCCGGTCTGTGACAGGGCCTTGCCGCCGAACATGAGCCGGGGGCCGTCGACGAGCCCCTCGTCGACGGCCCTGGCCAGTCCCCAGTCCCCTCCGGCGACGTCGCGGACGGTGGTGAAACCGCGCCTGAGCATGGAGTTGAGGGAGCGGGCCGCGTAGCTGGCGACGTAGGAGGGGGAGTGGTCCATCGCGGCGCCGAGGTCGGCGCTGAAGGCCGTCGGGTGCACGTGGGCGTCGATGAGGCCCGGCATGAGGGTGGCCCCCGCCAGGTCGACGACCTCGACCCCGCCACCGGTCCCGGGGGCCGGTCCCCGCCCGCTGCCCGCGATGAGTCCGTCCTCCACCAGGAGCCAGGAGTCCGGCGTCCGGGTGCCTGCCTCGGGGTCGAGCAGCCCGGCTCCGGTGAAGAGGACCGAGGGGTGGGACTGGCGGGTCATGAGTACCTCCGGTGGAACGGGTCGGCGTGTGGGCCACGCCCTTTATGCAATATATGTTGCATCAACTCCGGGCGCGGCCCCGGGGGTGGTATCGCTTGGGGAGGCGCGCGTCGGGGCGCCGGGACGGAGGGGTGATGGCGGACTGGATCGAGGCCGCGCTCGGCGGCGGGCGCCTCGGCCGTGCGGCCGAGCGCGTGGTCGGGGTGCTGCGGGACGAGCCGAAGTTCGCCTCCTACGCGAGCACCGCCGAGCTCGCCGAGCGGGCGGACGTCAACGTCGCCACGGTGGTACGGGCCGCGCAGGCCCTCGGGTACACCGGTTGGCCCGCGCTCCGCGTCGAACTGCGCTCGCGCTACCTGGCCTCGCTGAACGCGGGCGAGGTCCTGGCCGAGCACGCCGGTGCCGACGCCGACCCGGTGCGCGCGGCGTTTCGCGCGGACCGGGAGGGGCTGCGCGCCCTGGAGCTGACCCTCGACCCCGGCAGGGTGAGCGCCCTGGCGGAGGCGATCCACGGGGCGCGCAGGACGCGGGTGGTGGGATCGGGGACCTTCGCGGCGCCGGGTCTGCAACTCGCGCACGCCGCGGGGATCATGGGCTACGACGTGGAGCGGGTCGACGTCGGGGGGACGGCCCTGGTCAACGCGCTGGCGCGGATGGGGCCGCGGGACCTGCTGCTGGCGTGCGACCTGTGGCGGCTGCCCGTCGCGCTGCGGGCGGCGGCGGAGGTGGCCCGCGACAGGGGCGTGCCGGTGGCGGTCATCACCGACAGGAGGGACTCCCCGCTTGCGGACGGGGCCGAGCACGTGCTCCTGGTCCCCAGCGAGGGTGTGGGCATGTTCCCCTCCCTCACCCCGACCACGGCGGTCGTCCACGCGGTACTGGCCGAACTGGCCCGGATCGGCGGGGAGGCGGTGCTGGAGGCGGTGCGCGGCACCGAGCGCCTGTGGGAGCAGTCCGAGCTCTTCTGAGCGGGGGCCGGGCGCGTGGCCTGCGGCGACGGGAGGCGCCGACGCACTGTGATCAGGGTCACGTAAGGTGCAATAAGTGTTGCATTTCACGGGTGGCGGCTGCTTTCATGGCCCGATCGGACCACCGCCGGTGGTTGACCCCTCCCGTCCACATCCCCTGATCCGAACCTCGCAAGGTGGCCCATGCAGACGACCCATCTGGTGATCCTCGCCGTGTACATCCTGGCGATGATCGGGATCGCCCTCTACTTCATGCGTTCCGGCAGGCTCCGCGGCGGCGACGACTTCCTCTTCGCGGGGCGCAGCCTTCCCCGCCCGGTCATGATCGCCACCATGCTCGTCACCTGGGTGGGCTCGGGCACCATCATCGGCGGTGCCAACTTCGCCTACACCTACGGCCCCACGGCCGGCCTCGTCTTCTTCGCGGGAACGCCGCTGGGCATCCTGGTCCTGCTCCTGGCGGCCCGGCGCATCCGGAGGGCGTCGCGGCACACCATCCCCGAGCTGCTGGAGGTGCGCTTCGGGATCGGTGTGCGCACCGTCGCCGCCGTGGTCACCGCCGTCGCCTACCTGGGGCTGACGGCGTCCCAGTTCGTCGGCGGCGGATACGTCGTCAGCCTGGTCACCCCGCTGACCGCCACCCAGGGGACCGTGCTCGTCGCCGTGGTCGTGACACTGCTGACGGTCAGCGGCGGCCTGTTCTCGGTCGCCTACACCGACTTCTTCTCGGCCATCCTCATCGTGCTCGGCCTGTTCGTGTCGCTGCCGCTGGTGTTCGCCGCGGTCGGCGGACCGACCGCCTACTGGGAGGGGCTCCCGGAACAGGCGACCACCTTCACCGGCGGCCTGACCGCCCTCCAGCTCCTCGGCTACTTCCTGCCGCTCTTCCTCCTCCTGCTCGCCGACCAGAACATGTACCAGCGCCTGGCCGCGGCCAGGGACGAGCGGGAGGCCCGCTTCTCCACCCTCGGCATGCTGGTGGGCAGCTTCTTCGTCTTCGTCCCCGTCGTGCTGCTCGCCACCGCCGCCGCGGTCCTGATGCCCGGCATCAACGGCGACATGGCGATCCTCAGCCTGGCCTCGGAGGGGTACATGCCCGCGGTGCTGGGAGGCCTGATCCTGGCCGGAGCGGTCGCCTTCGTCATCACGACGGGTTCCTCGTACATGCTCTCGGCGGCCTCCAACATCGCCTACGACCTGTACGCGCGGTTCACGGGCGACCGGGCGGACGAGCGCCGCAAGCTGGTGGTCCAGCGCCTGTCGGTGCTGGGCATCGCGGTCCTGGGATTCGCGCTCGGCCTGTTCTTCCCGACCGTGCTGGAGCTACAGATGTACTCCTACACGGTCTACGGTGCGGCGATCACCCCGGTCGTCCTGTCGGTGCTGTTCTGGAGGCGCGCGACCACCGCGGGCGCGGTCGCGGCCCTGGTGGCCGGCGCCGCCACCACCATCGGCTGGCAGGTCGCCGGGACACCGGGCGGCCTCAACGCGGTCGTCGTCGCCCTGCCCGCCGCACTCGTGGCCCTGGTCGTGGCCAGCCTGGCCACCGGGGCGCCCGACCCCGACCGGGTGGCCGCGGTCGGCGGTGCGGACACCGCCGGCACGAACCCCTGACCGGAGCCGGGCCGGCCCGCTGGCCCGGCCCGCTCTCCCCGACACGGCGCCACGCCTTCTCCGGGTCCCGGCACCGCTCTCCCACGTCCCGGACACGGGAGGGCGTGGCCGGTTCCGGTCACCCGCGTCCGCGTCCGCGGGCTTCCTCCCAGGTCGGCCGCCGCCTCGGCGGGGGGCCGCGCAACGGTCCCCCGCCGACCGCCGTAGCCGTGTGGAACAGTCGGCACATGGGTGAGAGCCGGTGCGTACACGACCTTCTCCCCAGGCAGTGCGGGCTCTGCCGCCCCGCTCCCAGCGGACTGGCGGAACGCGTCACGGTCACACCGGGCGGGACGGTGTTCCACGGGACGGCCCGGTGCGAAGCCCTGGTCGAGAGGCAGCGGAAGGCCCTGCGCCTGGGGCTCGAAGCGCACGACCCCCGGGTGGTGCCCCTGGCACAGGTCCTGCACGACCGGCCGCCGTGCGTCCACTGCTTCCCCGACTACGCCCCCGAGGGCACCAGGCTGTGCTGGATCCGCCGGGACGGCGTCTGGTACAAGGGGCTGCTCAAACGCTGGTCGGGGCGCGACGCGGCGAACCTCTGGGAGGCGGACGTCGCGTACGTGGCCGACCTCGCACTCCTCGACGTCGTCGCGGACCAGCGGTCCCTGCTTCCCCGCGAACCGGGGCAGGAGGCTCCCCCGCTCAGCACTCGATGACGTTGACGGCCAGGCCGCCGCGGCTCGTCTCCTTGTACTTGTCCATCATGTCGCGGCCGGTGTCGCGCATGGTGCGGATGACCTTGTCCAGGGACACGAAGTGGCTGCCGTCGCCGCGCAGCGCGATGCGCGCGGCGCTGATCGCCTTGACCGAGGCCAGCGCGTTGCGCTCGATGCACGGCACCTGCACCAGGCCGCCGATCGGGTCGCAGGTCAGCCCCAGGTTGTGCTCCATGGCGATCTCCGCGGCGTTCTCCACCTGGGCGGGGGTGCCGCCCAGCACCTCGGCCAGCCCGGCGGCGGCCATCGAGGACGCCGATCCCACCTCGCCCTGGCAGCCGACCTCGGCGCCCGAGATCGACGCGTTCTGCTTGAACAGCAGGCCGATCGCGGCGGCGGTGAGCATGAACCGCACCACCCCGTCGTCCCCGGCGCCAGGGCTGAAGTGCATGTAGTAGTGCAGCACCGCCGGGACGATCCCCGCCGCTCCGTTGGTCGGCGCCGTCACCACCCGGCCGCCCGCGGCGTTCTCCTCGTTGACCGCCAGCGCGTACAGCGTGATCCAGTCGCTGCCCCGCATCGGGTCCGGGTCGGCGGTGGTGGGGGCCAGCAGCCCCGCCTCGTCGCAGACCCCGCCCAGTTGCCGGTACAGCCGGTGCGCGCGGCGCGGCACCTTCAGCCCGCCCGGCAGGCTGCCCTCGGTCATGACCCCGCGGCGCACACACTGGCGCATCGCGGTCCAGATGGTGAGCAGTTCCGCGCGGATCTCCGCGGCCGTCCGGCCGAAGGCCTGTTCGTTGGCGAGCATCACCGCGCTGATCGACATCCCCGTCTCGGCGCAGATCCCCAGCAGTTCCTCGGCGCTGTCGAAGGGGTGGGGCAGCACGGTGTCGTCCGGTTTGATGCGGTCCGCGCCCGCGGCACGCTCGTCCACGACGAATCCGCCGCCCACCGAGTAGTAGATCCTCGCGGTCAGCTCGGCCCCGTAGGGGTCCACCGCCACGAACCGCATCCCGTTCGGGTGGTCGGGCAGGCTCTCCTTGCGCCGGAAGTCCACGTCCACGGCCGGGTCGAAGGACACGGGGGGCCCGTCGGGCCCGCCCAGGTACAGGGTCCGCTCCTCGCGCACCCGCCCGACCAGGCCGGGGACCGAGTCCACGTCCACGTGCTCGGGGGTGTGTCCCATGAGTCCCAGGACCACGGCCGTGTCGCTTCCGTGCCCCCTGCCGGTGAGTGCCAGGGATCCGTACAGCTCGGCCCGCACCCGGGCCACGCCGTCGATTAGGCCGTCCCCGCGCAGTCCGTCCACGAACGTGCGCGCGGCCTTCATCGGCCCGACCGTGTGCGAGCTGGAGGGGCCGATACCGATTTTGAAAAGGTCGAACACGCTGATGGCCATGGCTGTCCTCCTCGTTGAGTACAGGGCCGTGTGACGCCGTGCGGGGCACCGGGCCCCGCACGGCGGAGCTCTACAGGTTCGGGTAGAGCGGGTACTTCGCGGTCAGCGCCTGCACGCGGCCGCGCAGGGCGGCCGCGTCGAACTCCGGCTTGAGCGCCTCGGCGATGACGTCCGCGACCTCGGCGAAGTCCTCGTCGCCGAAACCGCGGGTGGCCAGCGCTGGGGTGCCGATCCGCAGGCCGGAGGTGACCATCGGCGGACGCGGGTCGTTGGGCACCGCGTTGCGGTTGACCGTGATCCCGACCGAGTGCAGGCGGTCCTCGGCCTCCTTGCCGTTGAGCTCGGAGCCGACCAGGTCCACCAGGACCAGGTGCACGTCCGTGCCCCCGGTGAGCACCTTCACGCCGGCCTCGGCCGTGTCCGGGCGGGTCAGGCGCTCGGCTAGCAGCTTGGCGCCGGAGACGGTGCGCCGCTGGCGGTCGGCGAACTCCTCGCCCGCCGCGACCCTGAGCGAGACCGCCTTGGCCGCGATCACGTGCTCCAGCGGTCCGCCCTGCATGCCGGGGAACACCGCGGAGTTGATCTTCTTGCCGTACTCCGCCTTGGCCAGGATCATGCCGCCGCGCGGACCGCCCAGGGTCTTGTGCGTGGTGGTGGTGACCACGTCGGCGTGCGGCACCGGGTTGGGGTGCAGCCCCGCCGCGACCAGGCCGGCGAAGTGCGCCATGTCCACCATCAGCAGGGCGCCGACCGAGTCGGCGATCTTGCGGAAGCGGGCGAAGTCCAACTGGCGCGGGTAGGCCGACCACCCGGCGACGATCATCTTCGGCCGGTGCTCCTCGGCGAGCGCCTCGATCTCGTCGTAGTCGACGGTGCCGTCCTCGTCGCGCACGTGGTAGGCCACCGCGTTGAGGATCTTGCCGGAGTAGTTGATCTTCATGCCGTGGGTCAGGTGGCCGCCGTGGGCCAGGTCCAGGCCCAGGATGGTGTCACCCGGCTTGAGCAGCGCGAAGTACACGGCCGTGTTGGCCTGTGCGCCCGAGTGCGGCTGCACGTTCGCGTGCTCGGCGCCGAACAGCGCCTTGGCGCGGTCGATCGCGAGCTGTTCGACGACGTCGACGTGCTCGCACCCGCCGTAGTAGCGGCGGCCGGGATAGCCCTCCGCGTACTTGTTGGTCAGGACGGTGCCCTGCGCCTCGATGACCGCCTGGGGAGCGAAGTTCTCCGAGGCGATCATCTCCAGGGTGTCGCGCTGGCGGGCCAGCTCCGCGTCGACCGCGGCCGACACCTCGGGGTCCAGTTCGCCCAGCGTCTGGTTGAGCGTGTTGTCAGTAGCCATCGGGGGCCTACTCCTCGCCTTCGGTCAGCTTGGTGTACTCCTCGGCGGAGAGCAGATCGGAGGGCTCCTCGGAGACACGGGCCCTGAACAGCCACCCGGTCCCGAAGGGATCGGAGTTGACCGACTCGGGCGCGTCTTCGAGGGCCTCGTTGACCTCGACGACCTCGCCGCTGACGGGTGAGTAGATGTCGCTGACGGACTTGGTGGACTCCACCTCGCCGCACGGCTCGCCCGCGGACACCTCGCTGCCGACCTCGGGCGCCTCGACGAAGACGATGTCGCCCAGGGACTCGGCGGCGAACGAGGTGATCCCGACGGTGGCGACTCCGTCCTCGATCACGACCCACTCGTGTTTGGCGGTGTAACCCAGCTCCGTGGGAACGCTCACTTCAACTCTCCTTGGAGGTGTTCCATTTTCCTGCCGCGCGCCCGCAGGCTGCCCGGCCCGGCCTACGCCCGGTCACGCCCCGTGCGTGCTGGTCCCTCTGTGGTGGGATCCCGCCGCGGGGCGCATGGGCCTTCGGGGTGTGAAGGCCCCCTGCTCTACGGCTGCCGCTTGTAGAACGGCAGTTCGACCACGTCGACGTCCTCGCCCCGTCCGCGCACGTCCACGGTGAACGCGCCGGTCGAGGTGTCGAGGTCGCCGTCCACGTAGGCCATGGCGATGGGGCGGCCCAGGGTGGGGGAGGGCGCGCCGCTGGTGGTGGTTCCGACGACCGCGCCGTCGCGCAGGACGTCCTGGCCCCTGCGCAGCGGGCGGCGCCCGCGCGCGACGAGGCCGATGAGGCGGCGGGGACGGGAAGTGCGCGAGGCCTCCTCCAGGGCCGTCCGGCCCACGAAGTCGCCCTTGTCGAACTTGACCACCCGGCCCAGGCCGGCGTCGAAGGGGGTGAGGTCGGCGGTGAGCTCCTGCCCGTACAGCGGCATCCCGGCCTCCAGGCGCAGGGTGTCGCGGGCCGAGAGCCCGGCGGGCACGAGGCCGTGCCTCCTCCCCTCGGCCATGAGGGCGTCCCACACCTTCGGGGCCTTCGTCGCGGGGTTGAGGAAGATCTCGAAGCCGTCCTCACCGGTGTAGCCGGTGCGGGCGAGCAGGACGGGCTCGCCGGCGACGGTGTGCTCGTACCCGGCGTAGTAGCGGATGTCGTCCAGGTTCGCGTCGGTCAGCGGCGCCAGGACGTCCACGGCGCGCGGGCCCTGAAGGGCGATCAGGGCGTGGTCGGCGGACTCGTCGGCGACCTCGGTGTCGAAGCCGGAGGCCCGCTCGGCCAGGGCGGAGGCCACGACCGGCATGTTGACGGCGTTGGCCACGACGAGGTACTCCTCCTCGCCCAGCCGGTAGACGATGAGGTCGTCCAGGACCCCGCCGTCCTCGCCGGTGATCATGGTGTACCGGGCCCGGCCGACCTTGACCCGGGACAGGTGTCCCACGAGGGCGTGGTCCAGGGCGTCGGCGGCCTGCGGACCGGTCAGCCGGATCTCGCCCATGTGGGAGAGGTCGAACAGGCCTGCGGCCTCGCGCACCGCCTTGTGCTCGGCGGTCTCGCTGCCGTAGCGCAGCGGCATGAGCCATCCGGCGAAGTCGACGAGGGTGGCACCGGCCTTCTCGTGGACCTCGCGCAGCGTTGTGGAGCGCGGCGCGGATGCGGGCTCTGACATGGGCACTCCCGAGAGGATGGGCGTCGTGACGTGAGTGGCGTTGCCATCCTCCCCCTCTGTCATCGGTGCCTGAGAGCTTCGCCACGCGCTCGGCGCGGCTTGCACCTTCGGCGAGGGACGGCCCGTCCCTGCTTTCCAGAGTGGTCTCGCCCGTACGGTCCACTGTGCCTGAGAGGTTGTCTTCGGGGAGGAATTGCTCCTTCGGCGGCCTCACGCTGGATACGCGGGCACTCTCCCGTACGGGGTCAGCAACACGTTCAGCCTAGCAGCGGCCGCACACGGCCCCAAGGGTGCCCGTGGATGCCCGCGGCGGGGTCGCGGGACCGCCGCACGGGCCCCGCGACGGGGCCGCCGCTCAGCGCGCCCGTGTCCGGCGCCCCGCGAAAGTCCGTGCCGACACCCTGCCGAACCCGCTGCCCCGGAGGGGCCGGAAGGTTAGCGTGAGCCGGAGACGGGCTTTCGGCGCGTGGAGGGATGGCCAGTGCGAACCGACATCGAGCACAGGGCCCGGAGGAGGCGCGCGGCGGCGTCCGGCCTGCCCGCGCTGGCCGCCGGATGCGTTCTCACCCTGGTCGCGGGGACCGGGTGCGCCGGGGACGGGCCGGGCGGCGGCCCCCGGGGCGCGGAGGAGACGGCCGGGGTCGCCGGGCAGGGCGCGGAGAACGGCGTCCGGCCCCTGACCCGGGGCGACGTGGCCACCGAGGAGCGCGAGGACCTGGAGGCGGCGTTCTCCGAGGAGGGGGTCGAGGGCACCTTCGTGCTCTACGACGTGCGGAGGCGGACGGCGGTCGTGGTCGGGCCGGAGGAGGCCCGCGAGCGCGCGGTGCCCGCGTCCACCTTCAAGCTCGCCAACACCCTGATCGGGTTGCAGACGGGCGCGGTCGAGGACGTGGACGAGGTACTGCCCTACGGCGGCGAACCGCAGCCGGTCTCCGCGTGGGAGCGGGACATGTCCCTGCGCGAGGCCCTGCCCGCCTCGAACGTCCCCGTGTACCAGGAGCTGGCGCGCAGGGTCGGGCACCAGCGGATGGCGACGTGGGTGGACCGGTTCGGCTACGGCAACCGGTCGGTGGGCGGCGCGGACTCGGTGGACCGGTTCTGGCTGGAGGGCCCGCTGGAGATCTCCGCCATGGAGCAGACCTCCTTCCTGGCCGGCCTGGCCCTCGCCGACCTGCCCGTGGACACCGGGCACCAGCAGGCGCTCCACGAGATCGCCGAGGTGGAGGAGGGCGACGGCTACACCCTGTACGCCAAGAGCGGCTGGGGCCGGGGCGCCGACTCCGCTCCCGGCTGGTGGGTGGGCTGGGTGGAGCGCGGTGAGGACGTGTACACGTTCGCGCTGCGCGTCGAGGTGGAGGAGGACGGGGACGCCGGGCTGCGGGAGCCGCTGGCCAGGGAGATGCTCGTGGAACTGGAGGCACTGCCCCCGGAGGCGCGGCCCTCCGAGGCGCCGCCCGCGGAGACCGCGGGGGAGTGACCCCCGGAGTACCGTTCCGGGCCGCCGGTGGGCGGCCCGGAACGGTACCCGGCCTCAGGGTCTCGGCCTCGCCGGCCCGGCTTCGGTGCCTCGGCCTCAGGCCGCGTTCTTGCGGCGCCGGCGCACGGCCTCGGCCAGTTGGGAGAGCACCTCGCCGGTGGTCTCCCAGCCCATGCACTTGTCGGTGATCGACTGGCCGTAGGTCAGGTCGGCGGGGTCGCCCAGCTTCTGGGCGCCCTCGACGATGAAGCTCTCCAGCATGACGCCGATGACGCCCTTCTGGCCCTCGGCGACCTGGGCGGCGATCGAGGCCGCCACACCGGGCTGGCGGGTGTGGTCCTTGCCGCTGTTGGCGTGGCTGGCGTCGATCATCAGGCGGCGGGGCAGCCCGGAGCCCTCGATGACGTCCAGGGCCGCGTTGACCGGCTCGGCGCCGAAGTTGGGGCCGCTGCGGCCGCCGCGCAGGATGACGTGGCAGTCCGGGTTGCCGTCGGTCACGACCACGGAACCCGCTCCGGCGGTGTCGATCCCGAAGAAGGTGTGCGATGCGGAGGCCGCGCCGACGGCGTCCACGGCCACCTGCACGTCGCCGTCCGTGCCGTTCTTGAAGCCCACGGGCGTGCTCAGGCCGCTGCTCAGCTGGCGGTGCACCTGGCTCTCCGTGGTGCGCGCACCGATGGCGCCCCAGGAGACGACGTCGGCGATGTACTGGGGGGTGATGGGGTCGAGGAACTCGGTCCCGGCGGGCAGCCCCAGCGAGTTGATGTCCAGCAGGAGCTTGCGCGCGGTGCGCAGGCCGCGGTGCACGTCGTAGGTGTCGTCCAGGCCGGGGTCGTTGATCAGGCCCTTCCACCCCACGGTGGTGCGCGGCTTCTCGAAGTACACGCGCATCACGACGCACAGCTCCTCGCGCAGGGAGGGCACCAGCTCGGCCAGGCGGCGTGCGTAGTCCATGGCGGACTCGGGGTCGTGCACCGAACAGGGGCCCACGACGACCAGCAGGCGGTCGTCCTCGCCGTCCAGTACGCGCTTGACCTCGGCGCGCGAGTCCTCCACCAGGGAACTGCGCTCGGGACCCAGCGGGAGCTCGGCCAGCAGGTCCCGGGGGGCGATGAGCGGCTTGTAACTGGCCACCCGTGTGTCGTTCGTGCTCGGCATGGTGTTCCCCTTGGGTCCCGTCTGTCCTTATTTCGCTGTCGTCACGAAAGCTGTCGCCGTGAAAACAGTAGCGCGGCCGGACACGGGCGGCGCGGCCGCACCGGGTATTTCGGCACGGCCCGCGGGATGGGAAGGACCACACCGGTTCGGCGACCGAAAAAGCGTCTCATTTCGTGAGACGCTATTTCCGCGAACCCCGTGGCAATTTCCGTCGGGACGGTCGCCGGAGCGGACGGGAGCCCGTCTCCGGCCCGGTCAGTCCCCCAGCCCCGGGAGGTCCTCCTCCCAGTACTCGTGCGGGTTGCGCGTACCGTCGGTGACCGCGCCGCGCTCGGCCTCGGCCCGGCGCAGCTGCACCCGACGAATCTTACCGGAGACGGTCTTGGGTAGCTCGGCGAACTCCAGGCGGCGCACCCTCTTGTACGGCGACAGGCGCTCGTGGGCGTGCTCCAGGATCGCCCGCGCGGTCTCGGCGTCGGGCCTCACCCCGTCGGCCGGGGCCACGTACGCCTTGGCCACCGCGAGCCGCAGCGGATCGGGTGAGGGGACGACGGCGGCCTCCGCCACGTATTCGTGTTCGACCAGAACGCTTTCGAGTTCAAATGGTGAGATCCGGTAATCTGAGGCCTTGAACACATCGTCGGATCTGCCTATATAGGTAATGTAGCCGTTCGAATCCCGACTGGCGATGTCACCGGTGCGGTAGAGGCCGCCGCGGGTTACCGACCGGGTGAGGTCGGAGTTGTCGACGTAGCCCTTCATCAGTCCCACGGGCACCTCGGTCAGATCCACGCAGACCTGCCCGGTGTCGGACGGCTCGTCGGTGGCCTGGTCCGTCAGGAGCACGTCGTACCCGGGCAGCGCCCGCCCCATCGATCCGGGTACCACCTCCTGGCCGGGGCCGTTGCCGAGCAGCATGGTCGTCTCGGTCTGCCCGAACCCGTCGCGTACGGTCACCCCCCACGCGTCGCGGATCCGCTCCACCACGTCGGCGTTGAGCGGCTCGCCGGTGGCCACCGCCTCGCGCAGCCCCACGTCCCACGTGGCCGGGTCGGCCTGTAGGAGCATCCGCCACACCGTGGGCGGCGCGCACAGGACGTCCACCCCGCAGCGCACCACCTCCTCCAGCAGCCGCCCGGCGTCGAAACGCTCCTGGTTGACCACCAGCACCGTCGCCTCGGCGTTCCAGGGCGCGAACACGCTGCTGTAGGCGTGCTTGGCCCAGCCGGGCGCGGACACGTTCAGGTGGACGTCGCCCGGCTGCACACCCAGCCAGTACATGGTCGACAGGTGTCCCACCGGATACGAGCACTGGGTGTGGGTGACCAGCTTCGGCCAGGAGGCCGTCCCGGAGGTGAAGTACTGCAACAGGGGGTCGTCGGGATGGGTGGGGTGCGGCGGGCGAAAGTCCAGTCCGGCGTGCTCGGACTCGGCGTAGTTCAGCCACCCCTCCATGTAGCCCACGCAGATCCGCGTCCAGTGTCCCCGCAGCGACGCGAACTTCTCCGTCTCGGCCGCCGCGCAGACCACGTGCGCGATGTAGCCGCGCTCCAGCCGGTCCAGCAGGTCGTTCTCGGACAGGGCGGTGGCGGTCGGGGCGACCACGGCGCCGAGCTTGACCGCGGCGAGCAGGGTCTCCCACAGCTCCACCTGGTTGCCCAGCATCAGCATGATCCGGTCGCCCGCGTGCACACCCTGGTTGCTCAGCCAGTTCGCCACCTGGTTGGAGCGCTCCGACATCTGCCGGTAGGTGTGCCTGGCCTGGCTGCCGTCCTCCTCCACGATCCACAGCGCGGTCCGGTCCGGACGCCGCTCGGCCACCTCGTCGAAGTAGTCCAGTGCCCAGTTGAACCGGTCCGACCGGGGCCAGGCGAACTCCTGGTGCGCCCTCTCCTGGTCCTCGCGGTGCCTCAGGAGCAGGTCCCGTGCGGCGAGGAACTCCGCCGCACCCGCGGCGGCCTTCTCTCTCGACATCTCTGGCGACCTCCGGTTCGGGGACGGGGAGCCGACCGCACTGTCCGCCGACTCCGCCCGAAAAGGGGCGGATGAGGCAGGTGTGCCCCGTTGGTCCTACCCGGGATGCGCGACCGTGACGCCTCGCCGGGACGGCCTCCGGTCCGCCGGCCAGCGGTCCCAGGAGCGCCGTCCAGCGGTCTCCTGCGCCGATCCGCCTGGCCCTAGGATTGGTGCACATGGAGGAACTTCGCGGACACCACGGAACCTGGCGGATCGACGACGAGACGATACGTATCCGTTTCGGCTCCGGCCGCAAGGTGCCCACCCTGCTCAAGTCCCTGGGCGGCTGCTCGGTCCCGATGGCCGCCGTCCGCGAGGTCGACTTCGACCCGGGTGGCCGCAAGCAGGGGTGGCGGCTGCGGCTACGGCTGGCGGAGGGCACCGACCCCTACGCGGCCCTGGGCGTCCCCGGCCGGGACGGGCTCACCCCGCTGCTGCTCACCGGGCCGCACGAGGGGGAGCTCCTCGCCGAGTACTTCGCCGAGCAGATCGTCGCCTCCGCCCGCCTCGCCCGGGAGACCCTCACCGAGGAACTCGACCCGCGCGAGGTGACCAGGGGGCTGGTGGCCCGCCCCCCGCTCCAGGTGCGCACCGCCGAGGGGTCGGCGTCCTTCGACGGGACCCGGGTGCGCCTGCAGTGGGACGGCTGGCTCGCCAGCACGGTCAAGGAGAAGGAGAAGTCCCGCGACTACCAGTTGTCCGAGATCGAGTCCGCCCAGTGGTACCCGCCGGTCGACATCACCGAGGGGTACCTGCGGATCGTGCTGCGCGGCGTGACCATCCCCGAGGCCACCGCGCTGGACAACGACCTCTTCACGCTGGCCTCGCACGGCTCCAAGGGCAGCGAGGAGACCCTGCTGATGGCGGCCACCGTCAACGCCCACGTCGCAGCGGCGGAGGAGCCGCGGGCGGAGGTCGCCGCGCTCGGAGCGGGGACGGCGGCCGACGACGGCGGCGAGGCGATCTTCTCCACGATCCGCGAGCTGGGGCGCCTGCACGCCGAGGGACTGCTCACCGACGAGGAGTTCAGCGCCAAGAAGGCCCAGCTCCTCGACCGGCTCTGACGGTTTCTCCGCGTGCCCTCAAGCCCGCCCGTCGCCCTCCGCCACCCTCGACGGTCGGCCTCGGCCGCAGTACCCCACGAAGGGCTCGGGGCACGGAGGACCGGCGTTCTCCGCCGCCGCCTTCGCCTGTCGTCCGTGCCCGCGCGGCCGCCCTCCGCCACCATCAGCGAACGCCTGCGGCGCGGCACCTCTCCACACCCGGCTCCTCCCGCGGAACCCGGTACACCCCTCACGTCCGCTTCCCACGTCTCCACCGGGGAACGCCCGGGGAGGACACGACCACGAAAGGCCTCAAGCTTTGCGTACCCTGTACCCGCCCATCGAGCCCTACGACTCGGGGATGCTCGACGTCGGAGACGGACACAGCGTCTACTGGGAACTGTGCGGCAACCCCGCCGGCAAGCCGGTGGTGTTCCTGCACGGCGGCCCCGGCGGCGGCTGCAACCCCGAACAGCGCAGGCTCTTCGACCCTGAGCGGTACCGGATCCTACTGTTCGACCAGCGCAACTGCGGCCGCTCCACCCCGCACGCCAGCCGCATGGACACCGACCTGTCCACCAACACCACGTGGACACTGGTGGAGGACATGGAGCGGCTGCGCGAGATGACCGGCGCCGAGACCTGGCAGGTCTTCGGAGGCTCCTGGGGAAGCTGCCTGGCGCTGGCCTACGCCCAGCTCCACCCCGACCGGGTCAGCGAGCTCGTCCTGCGCGGCATCTTCACCCTGCGCGAGGAGGAACTCGCCTGGTTCTACCAGCACGGTGCGTCCATGCTCTTCCCGGACCTGTGGGAGGAGTACCTGGCGCCGATCCCGGAGGAGGAGCGCGACGACCTGGTCGCCGCCTACGCCCGCCGCCTCGCCTCGCCCGACCGCGGCGTGCGCCTGGAGGCGGCCCGCGCGTGGAGCGTGTGGGAGGGGTCCACGGTCACCCTGCTGCCCAACGAGGAGCTGCGCGAGCACCACGCGGGCGAGGACTACGCGCTGGCCTTCGCGCGCATCGAGAACCACTACTTCCACAACCGCGGTTTCCTCACCCCGGACCAGCTCATCGACGGGGCGGAGAAGATCCGGCACATCCCCGGCGTGATCGTGCAGGGCCGCTACGACGTGTGCACCCCGGCCCACACCGCCTACCAGTTGCACAAGGCGTGGCCGGAAGCGGAGTTCCACCTCGTGGACGACGCCGGGCACGCGTTCAGCGAACCCGGCATCCTGCACCACCTGATCGAGGCGACCGACCGCTTCGCGCGGTAGCGGGACCGGTCCCGGAGGGCGCGGTGACGCGCCCTCCGGGATGCCCGTACCGTCCCTCGACCGCCGGCACCGCGGTCGCGCGGGACCGTCGCCGGCGGGGCGGCATCCACCGCACACGCCCTAGTAGTCGTCCCGGGGCCGCGGTTCGGGCGCGGTGTCGAACTCGGGGGAGCAGTCCAGGTGCGCCTGGCCGCCGACGTCGAACAGACCCAGCTCGTCCAGTTGCCGGTACCCCAGGTGGCGGGACAGGTTCCACGACGCGAGGTCCGTGTCCTCCAGGTCCTCCACACGGTCCTGGAAGCCCAGCAGCGCGCAGTCGCGGTCGTCGCCCTCCAGCCCCATCAGCCCGGGGATCGCGTCGGTGGACAGGTCGCGCAGGTACCAGGTGTCGACCACGGCCAGGTCCAGGTCGTGGTGGCTCTCGGCGATGCGCAGGTCGGGGTTGCCGTAGGCGAACACGGCCAGGGCGACTCCGGAGAGGGCGACCGCGGCCCTGGGCAGCCAGGCCGCCGACCGGCCCAGGGTGTTGAGGATGCCCGCCGCGACCACGAGGCCGAACACCCCGGCGCTCCACAGGATCCACGCCTCGGCGCCGGCCCGCATCCGGGTCAGGCCGAAGACGTCGATGTAGAGCTGTAGGCGCATCATCGCCGAGGCGAGGATGACCAGGGTGAGCACGCACAGCAGCCCGAGCAGGGCGTTGCGCAGGGTGCGGGTGGCGGTCGGCCGGGACGGCAGGACGCGCACGGCCACCGCGATGACGCACAGGACCAGCACGCTGACCACGACCAGTTGGAAGAAGCCCTGGCGGGCGTACTCGGCGTAGGTGACCCCCGCGACGCGCTGGACGTGGTCCTCGCCGCCGAACATGGCGACGGCCTGCACCGCGAGGAAGGCGGTGAACAGCAGGACCAGGGCGCTGAGCGGGATCGTCCACACCCACACCGGCAGGGGCGTCCGGTCGGAGTCGGTGACCGCGGGGCCGGGGTGGGGAACGAGCCTCGGCGCGTGGCGGCGGCGGGCGGCCAGGACCGCGGAGCCGGTGAAGAGGGCGGCCACCACCATGGCGAACAGGTCGCCGATCGGGTTGAACGCTTCGGGTCCCAGGAACAGTCCGGAGAGGATCCGGTCCAGGTAGCCGGCGAACACCGCGTCGGCGAAGGCGAACAGCAGGCCGAAGACGAACAGCAGGACGACCGTGGACAGCACGGTGAGCACGACCGGCCCGACCAGGTGGCGAAACCGTGCACCGCGCAGCGGCCCGGTCAGGAACCGGGGCGTGGAGGGCAGGTTGCGCAGCAGGGCGAGGGCGCCGGTGAGGACGCCGACCGCGCCCTGGCGCGATGCGGGGTTGCGCACGGCGAAGGCGAGCGAGGCGAGGAGGAAGGACGCGGTCAGCGTCCAGACGAGCACCCAGCCCGCGTCGCGGAGCGCCGCCGTGCACAGCAGGGCGGCGGCGAGCACACCGTAGACGGCCGACCAGGTGTAGGAGTAGCGGTCGGGTCCGGGCGCGGGGGCCGTGTCGGTGCTCCACAGGGGTGGTACCCCGGTGGAGCCGGAGGAGGCGGTGCCGGACTCCGCCGCTCCGGTGGGTTCGCCGGTTCCGGCGCCGCCGGTCTCCACGGGTCCGGAGGAGGCGGTGCCGGTGGAACCGCCGTCCCCGTGCGCCGCGGCCTCGGCCTTCGGCTCCCCGCGTGAAGCCCCGTCCGGAGCCTCGCCCGAGACACTGTCGTCCTCGGACCTCCCACCGTCTCCGGCGGCCTCGGAGCCGGTCCCGGCCTCGGTCCCGGCCTCCGCGTCGTCGGAGGCCTCTCCGGGCCGCGGCGCTCCGCCGTCCTCCGCCCTCTCGGCGGGACCGCTCTCCACGGTCGCGGGAAGGGCGCGGCCGTCTCCGGCTCCGGAGCCCCCGGACTCCTGTTCCCTCCCCTCCTCCACGCCGCTCTCGGGGATGGCGGGGCGCACCACGAGTGCGGCGAACGCCGTCAGCCCGGCGACCACGCCGGTGACGACCAGGCCGATCCCCGGCCGGTCGAACGTGGCCAGCAGCGCGGCCACCACGCCGACGCCGAGCACGGCGACCGGCAGCCACGCGGGCGCCCGGGGCAGCGGCACCCGGGACCTGGGCGGCTGGTGGTACATCTGCTGGTACTGCTGCGCGTAGGGCAGGTGCCCGGGCGGGGGGCCGTACTGGTGCGGGCCGTGCCGGCGCGGGTCGTACTGGTGCGGGCTCGGCGGACCCGGGGGAGGGCCGAACGCTCCAGGTGGTCCCGACGGGCCGGATGGTCTCGGGGGTTCCGGGGCGGATCCCCTCGTCGGCGGTTCCCCGGAACCCGTGGCGGTCTCGTTCTCGCTCACCTCACGTACCTTTCCCGACGGCACCGTGGGAGTTGGGGTTCGGTGCCGTCGGGAGTGTGACAGCGCTCGACCGCCGAGGGTTCACATGATGGCTGTTTTGTTACTGAACACGAAGTTTCGGGTGGTGTGCGAAAACCCTGCGCCGCCGGACTTCTGGCCGGTGCGGTGCCCGGAACGGTTCACCGGCACACCGGCCGCGCGGCGGGAGGAGGACCCGTCCGCGTGCCGGCGACGTTCGCGGCCGGAAGGCTAGGGTCGTGCTGACACAGCCTTCCGCGTGAGGAGCCGATGACGATGCGAGTCCAGGTCGACTACGACCAGTGCGAGAGCAACGCCCTGTGCATGGCCGCGGCCCCGGAGGTGTTCGAGGTCCGCGACGACGACTTCCTCTACCTGCTCACCGAGGAGCCCGCCGCCGGGTCCCACGAGCGCGTCCGCCAGGCCGAGCGCATGTGCCCCAAGCGGGCCATCACCGTGCTGGAGTGACCCCCGCCGCCTCCAGGGCCTCGTCCCACGTCGTCGGCTTCTCCAGCAGGCCCCGGTAGCGCATCGTCCGCGGGGTGGAGCGCAGCCCCAGCACACCGGTGAGCATTCCGCCCCGGCCGAGGAAGGCCACGAACTTTCGGTCCTCGGGGGAACCGTGCACGAAGGTGACCTGATCGGCCGGGGTGCCCTGTCCCAGCAGTTGGATCTTCAGCTTGTACTGGTCCGACCAGAAGTAGGGCACCGGGGTGAAGGGCGTGCGCCCCTCCCCGCCCGCGAGCAGGTTGTGCGCGGCCGCCTCGCCCTGTTCCGCCGCGTTGGTCCAGTGCTCCAGCCGGATCCGTCCGCCGTAGCGCGGGTGCGGCCAGTTCGCGAGGTCGCCGACCGCGTACACGTCGGGCACCGACGTCGCGGAGTACTCGTCGCACGCGACCGAGCCGTCGGCCAGCAGCTCCACCCCGGACCCGCGCAGCCACTCGGTGTTCAGGTGCACGCCGATCCCGGCGACCACCAGGGAGGTCTCCACGGCGGAGCCGTCGGTCAGGCGGACGCGCTCCACCCGGCCCCGGCCCTCGTAACCGGACACGCCCACGCCCAGGCGCACGTCCACGCCGTTCTCCCGGTGCAGCTCGGTCAGGACCTCGCCGATCCGCGGATCCACCACCCGGGTCAGCGGTGTGGGAGCCGCCTCCACCAGCGTCACGTCCATGCCCACCGCGCGGGCGCTGGCCGCCACCTCGGCGCCGACGAAGCCGGCGCCGACCACCACCAGGCGGCCGCCGGATTCCAGCGCCGCCCGTACCGCCTCGGCGTCGTCCAGTGTGCGCAGGACGTGCACGCCCGCCAGGTCGGTGTCGGGGCGGCGCGCCCGCGCGCCCGTGGCGATCACCAGGCCGTCGTAGCGCACCGCCTCGACGCCGCCGGGACCGGACACGCGCACCTCGCGGGCTTCGGTGTCCAACCCCACGGCCCGGCTGCCCGGCCGGAAGTCCAGGTCGAGTCCCTCCACGGCCGCCTCGTCGCGCAGCCGCAGCGACCGGTGGCCCACCAGCCAGCCGGGACCGCCGCCGGAGGGGTCCATGCCCACACCGGTCAGGACCTCCTTGGACAGCGGCGGCCGCGAGTAGGGATGGTGCGCCTCCTCGCCGACGAGTGTCAGCCGTCCCTCGAACCCGCGTTCGCGCAGCGCCTCGGCGGTGTGCAGCCCCGCCATCCCGGCGCCGACGATGACGATGTCGTTCAGGGTGTCCCGCACGGTGGTGTCCCTTTCGGTGGTGTGGTCCCTCACGGGAGGGCTCGTCAGAGTGGGCGGACCTCGCCGACGGGGGCGCCACCTCCGTGGACGTCGACGCGCAACCGGTCCTGGACGGAGGACACGTCCACACCGAGGGTCCGCAGCGCGTCGAGTGCGACCAGGGTACGCGCGCGCTGCTCGGCGTCCCCGTCGCTGATCTTGACGGCGACGGTCTCGCCGGTGGCGGCGCCGAGCAGAAGGACGCCGTCGGCGCCGCCCTTGGCGACCAGCCCGGGCATCCGCGTCATGAGGTCGGTGTCGATACGGCCGGTGCCCGCCACGTACAGCGGGTGGGAGCTCATCGCGTCGACCACCGCGCGCTCCGGGGAGCCCCCGGGGGCGGTGCGCATCCGCCACAGGCCCCGGGCCAGCCCGGTCAGGGTGACGGCGAGCTGGGGCGCCCCGCAGCCGTCCACGGCGGTGTGCGCGACGGGCTCCTCGCACAGGTCCTCGACGGTCTCGCGTACGAGCACCTGGAAGGGGTGCCCGGGGTCGAGGTAGTCGCCGGTGCTCCACCCCTGGGCGACGCAGGCGGAGAGCATGCCCGCGTGCTTGCCGGAGCAGTTCATCAGCACGCGCTCGGGCTCACGGCCGGCGCGGACGAACTCCTCGCGGGCCTCCTTGCCGCCGGGGGAGTCGGGCGGGCAGCGCAGGTCGTCGGCGGTGAGCCCGGCGGCGGTGAGGATGCGCTCGGTCTCGGCGACGTGGAGGCCCTCGCCGCTGTGGCTGCCCGTGGCGACGGCCAGGGACGAGCCTTCCAGGGGCGCGCCCGCGCGCAGCATCGCCAGCGCCTGGAAGGGCTTGGCGGAGGAGCGCGGGAACATGGGCTGGTGCACGGGGCCGCGCGCGTAGGCGATCCGGCCGGCCGGGGACAGCCCGACGACCGCGCCGTAGTGGACGCTCTCGAGCATCCCGGACCGGACGACCTCCGCCAGGGGGACGTACTCGGGCAGCGGACTCTGGGGCATGCGGGCTCTCCTCGCCGTTGAGGTCGGGGCAGGGTGTGCGTGGGGTGTCCTCGTCTGCGTGGACACGCCTAAGAACGTTACATAATCCACCTTTCTTCCGGTCACAGGGCGGACGCGGACCGCACGGACCAGGGAGGACGGCGGTGGATCCTCCGGGCCGGCGGGGATGCGCGCGGAGTCCGCTGTCGGACGCGGGGAGTAGGGTCGTTGCCGGTACACACCAGGAGAAACGACCGGCTGACAAGGTAGGACGAGGGAGTGGGGCACACGATGGGAACGCTGCGGGCGGGCGCGCTGACCCGGCGCAGGGTCGGCATGCGGGCGGCGGACCTGGAGTACGCGGTGCTCGACATGGAGACCACCGGCCTCGACCCGAACGAGGGCGCGCGCATCGTGGAGATCGCGGTGGTGCGTGTACGCGGAGACGGCAAGCTGGTCGAGGAGTTCAGCACCCTGGTCGACCCGCGCGCGCCGGTGGGCGGACGGGAGTTCCACGGCATCTCCGAGAGCGACACCACCGGTGCGCCGACCATCGCCCAGGTGGTGCCCAGGCTGGCCGGGCTGCTGTCCGACGCGGTCGTGGTCAGCCACAACCTCGACTTCGAACAGCGCTTCCTCGGCTCGGAGCTGGCCGCGGCGGGCCTGCCGACGGGGCAGTCCGGACTGTGCGCGCTGCGCGCGCTGCGCTCACAGGTGGACCTGGAGCGGTACTCGCTGCCCAAGGCCTCCTTCCAGCTCAGCGGGGACTGGCCGACCGGCCAGCACACGGCCCTGGGCGACGCCCGCGCCTGCGCCAAGCTGCTCGCGGAGATGCTCACCAACGCCCCGGGCGAGCTGCGCTACGACGGGCGCTCCCCCAAGCGCTTCGCGGCGCTGGGGCCCGCTCCCGGCACGGTGAGCACGCCGGTCCGGTGGAAGCCGCGTACGGTGTCGGTGCCCGGCGGACTGCAACCGCTGAGCCCCTGGCGGGCGCGGTGGCGGCCCCACGAACTGGACCCGGCGCTGTGCGGCGGGGCCTTCGGCGCCACGGACCGGGCGGCCGCCGAGGCGGCCGCGCGCCGCGACACCCGTTTCCGGGAGCGGCTGGCCACGGTCGCCGCCGTGACGGGCGGGATCGCGGCCACGGCCGCGGGCGGGCTGCTGGTGCGGCTGGCGGGCGGCCACGGCGGCGGGTGGCCGATCGGCGGAGGTCCCGGCGGCGGAGCCTGACCCGCCGGCGCTCCGCGGCCGGGCCGTGCTCAGACGCCGGACAGGGTGAGGAAGAACGCCACGATCAGGGCGCTGCCGCCGACCGCGGTGAGCAGTGCCCTGCCCTGCTCGGTGAGCCGGGCCGAGACCAGGCGCACGCGCGGGGGGACTCCGGGGCGCCTCGCGGTGGCCACGGAACCACCGCGGCCGGAGCGGGGCTCCGGGGGCCGTCCGGGCACGTAGCGGGGCACCTTGTTGAACAGGGCGACCGACACCAGGACGGTGCCGAGGATGACTAGCACGAGGGACACGTCGGAGAGGGCCTCACACTCGGTCGCGAGAGGGGACCGCCCGGGGGCGGGCGGGGGCCACCGATTCTCGCCGACGGGACGTGTCGCCGCCACCCCGGGAGCGCCCGGCCGACGCCGTGGCGGGGGTTAGGTCCCGACCCTTATGACCTGGTGTTCACGCCCTCCCACCCTGGGTGGTGGTGCCCGAGGGTTTGAGGAGGATGGTGTCGACGGTTTCGGTCACCACTCCGAGGGCGCGGAGCACGAACCGGGTGACCAGCGCGTGGGCCTCGTCCAGGTCGATCTCGCCGCTGACGAGCGGCAGGCGCTGGGAGCCGACCATCGACAGGGTGAGCCGGGCCGTGTGCTCGGCGGGCAGGGGGTCGAACTCGCCCGCGAGGGCGCCCTCCTCCAGGATCTCGGTCAGCAGGCGCTGCATGGGAGCCACGTGGGCGGCGAGTGCCTGGTAGGCGTCGGGGCCGAGGCTGGCCCCGAGTTCGGCGGCGGGCGGGTGCGGGTGCGCCATGAGGCCCTCCAACTGGAGGCGGACGAACGCCGAGAGCCGTCGTGCCGCCGACACCCCCGAGGGCAGTTCGCGCCGGTACCGCTCGACGAAGGAGCGGTTGACCTGCTCGGTGAACGCCAGGAGCAGCGCGGGCTTGTCGGGGAAGTAGTTGTACAGCGCGGTGCGCGTCAGCCCCGCGGAGTTGGCCACGTCGGTCATGGAGACGCGGTCGATCCCCTGGGTCCGGATCAGCTCGTCGACGGCCTCCATGATGCGCTCCCGCGTGCGGGCGCGGTGGGCGGCGATGGTCGGAGCCGTGATCTTGGGCATCCTCCTATGGTGTCACGGCGCGCGATCACCGCGGCGCGGTTCGGCGGCGCCGGAGGGCGGCTCCGACGTCTCAGGCCGCGATGGACACGTACATCCGCCCCAGGTCGGCGAACACCTCGGTGTTGAGCTGGTAGGCCAGCCGGGTCTCGGCCACCAGGCGGGCCTCGGCGGCCTCGTCCAGGCCCAGGGAGTCGAGTCGCTCCCGGTACCCGGCGCGGAACCGGGGGAGGCTGCCCAGACCGTCGAAGACGTAGAAGGCGACGCCGGCCTCGTCGGTGAGCCCGTAGGCCCCGGCCGCCACGCGGCGGATGAACTGGCCCCCGGACACGTCGCCCATGTAGCGGGTGTAGTGGTGGGCGACGTACCCCTCGGGGTGGTCCGCCATCTGGGCGATGCGCGCCGCGTAGGTGCGGGTGGCCGGGGTGGGGGAGATCCTCTCGCGCCAGTCGGCGCCGAGCAGGTGCTCCAGGTCGCGGACCAGGGCGGGGATCCGTTCCAGCTCCGGTCGGTGGAACCCCCCGGCGACGGGGTCGTCCGCGAGCAGGGCGCCGGTCTCCTCCAGCGCGACGTAGGCGAAGTAGTGCTGGGCGACCATCCCGGCGTATCCGGCCCGGGAGAGCGTGCCGTCCATGAGGGCCCGGGTGAACCCGTGGTCCTCCGCGGCCCGGTGGTCGCTCCAGGTCGCGGCCCTGAGCCGCTGGGAGAAGGACTCGGGCCGGTCGGGGACGGCTGTAGTGGGGGCCCCGGTCGCTGTGCTCATGGTGCTGCCCGCCTTCCGTGCCGCACGTTTTATGACATCATGTCATTTAGATGTCGGCCGCTGTCAAGGTGGATGCGACACCCTGTCACGAAAAACCGTCCCCGCCCTCCTCCGACCCCGTCCCCTGACGTGCTCCCGTGGATCCGGGGAGGGCCGAACGGGATCTCGGGTAGGCTCCGCTTGGTTCCAGGCGTGTCCCCCGTCACATCCCGCACGTGCCTCTGCACGCGCATACGCCCGTTCCGTCCAGGTGCGGGGATCCCCTCCGTACACCCGCTCCGAGCGGGGGACGGGCCCTCTCGCGGGCGGAGCGGCGCGGCGGTTTCGTCCGCCGACGTCGGATGTGTCTCGTACCGGTCGCTGGTCAACAGGTCGCCGGGGCGATTATCGTTTGGATGCCGTGCGGTCCGAGCCGTTGGGAAGAGCCCCGGGTGCCCCGGGGCCACGCGGCGCGAAGAGCACCCCACGGACCGGCAGACCAAGGGCGATGAGTGGATACCAGGAGAACGAAGCACGATCCCGTGACGGTGATCGGCGGGGAGGCGGCACAGGCCGCCTCCGTCAACGGTGCTGTCTCGCACGAAAGCGCCTTCCTGGACGAGGACACCGTCGTGAACGAGCGGGTGGAGGCCAGCGTCGAATCGGTTGACGTCCTACTGATCGAAGACGACCCCGGTGACGCCTTCCTCGCCGAGGAGCTGCTCGACGAGACGGCCCTGACCACGCGCATCACGTGGGTTTCGACCCTCGCCGAGGCGCGCGTGCACCTCGGGGGGTTCCGCGGCTGCGTGCTGCTCGACCTCAACCTCCCCGACGCCCATGGCCTGGACCTGCTCCGCGAGGTCCTGGAGGGCGCGCCCGGCGCGGCCGTCGTCGTCCTCACCGGACTCGACGACGAGCACGAGGGCGTCGCGGCCGTGGCCGCGGGCGCCCAGGACTACCTCGTCAAGGGCCAGGTCGACGGCTCCCTGCTCGGACGCAGCCTGCGCTACTCCCTCGAACGGCGCCGCGCCGACGAGAACGCCCACCACCTCCGCGAGGCCCGCCTGCGCGCCCGCGAGAACATGCGCCTCGAACGCGGACTGCTGCCCCAGGTCCTCCTACAGCGCTCGCCGCTGGAGCACCGCGCCTACTACCGGCCCGGGCGCAAGCGCGCCCTGGTCGGAGGGGACTTCTACGACGCGGTCGAGAAGGACGGCACCACCCACGTCATCATCGGCGACGTCAGCGGACACGGCCCCGACGAGGCCGCCCTCGGCGTCAGCCTGCGCATCGCCTGGCGCGCCCTCATCATGGGCGGCGTCGACGAGGAGCGGGTGCTGCCCAACCTGGAGGACATCCTGGTCAGCGAACGCGCACAGGAGGAGCTGTACGCGACGCTGTGCATGGCGAGCCTTGACACCGGCGACGACCGGGTCAGGCTCCGCGTCCTGGGGCACCCGCCGCCCATGATCCTGCGCGGCGGCGCGGTCGAGGAGACCCGGGTCACCCCGCAGCCTCCCCTGGGCGTCTTCCCGGTCGAGCAGAACGACATCGACGAGGTCGTGCTCCCCGTCGGGTCGACCATGCTCTTCTACACCGACGGCCTCGTGGACGCCTACGACGGCGCCCCGCCCGCGCGCCTGGAGGTCGCCGGCCTGAGCCGCATGGTCAGCGGCGTGCTGGCGCGGGACACCTCGCTGTCCCAGCTTCCCGAACGCCTGGTGGACGAGGCCGAGCACAGCAACGGGGGGCCGCTCCAGGACGACGTGGCGATGCTGCTCATCACGCACGGAGAAACCGGGTGAACACACCCGGAGAGGGGACGGCCATGGAGACCGAGGGATCCGGGCCGGCCCCGGGCACCGGCGTGCGCGGTGGCGCCTCCACCGGCGGCGCGCACTTCGTCAACGGCGCGGGCCGTGAGCGCGGACGCGCCCCCCGCGAGTCGTGGAGCCTGCGGCGGCGCGTCACCAGCCTGCTGACCGTGGTCGCCGTCGTCCTGGTCGTGGCGGTGTCGGTCATCACCCTGGCCGCGCTGGAGGCCCGCGAGTCCCTCAGCCTGCAGGTCGACTCCCTGACCCCCGCCGTGAGCGCCGTCGAGCAGACCAGCGGGGCCTACCTCACCCAGGACCACGCCCTGCGCGGCTACATCCTCACCGAGGACCGCGAGTTCCTCCAGCCCTACGTCGAGAGCCAGTTGACCCTGGCCGAGCACAGGGCCTCCCTGATCCAGCTCGCCGAGGACAACCCCGAGGTGGCCACCAACGTCGACGACCTGCTCGCCGCGGGCCGGAAGTGGACCGAGGAGTTCGCCGAGCCCGCCCTGGAGCAGGTCAGCAGCGGCCAGGAGATCTCCCAGGAGGACCTGCGGCGCGGTCGGGTCCTGTTCCTGGAGCTCACCCGGGTCAGCGACACCACCGCCCAGCAGCTCAACGCCGAGATCAACGAGGCCCGCGACGGCCTGACCCTGGCCACCCAGCAGGTCATCGCCCTGCTGGTCCTGGTCGGCCTGGTCGTGGTGTTCCTGTCGGTGTTCCTGTGGGTGATGCTCCAGCAGTGGGTGCTGCGCCCCCTGGACGAACTGGCGGGTCACATGCGCCAGGTGTCGGAGGGCTACTACGCGCACCGGATCTCCCTGTACGGGCCGCCGGAGATCGTCCGGCTCGGCCGTGACGTGGACTCCATGCGCGAGCGCATCGTGCACGACCTGGAGGAGGTCGCCTCCGCCCGGCGCAAGCTCCAGGAGCAGTCCGCCCTCCTGGAGAACCAGACCGAGGAGCTGCGCCGCTCCAACCTGGAGCTGGAGCAGTTCGCCTACGTCGCCTCCCACGACCTCCAGGAGCCGCTGCGCAAGGTGGCGAGCTTCTGCCAACTGCTCCAGCGCCGCTACCAGGGGCAGTTGGACGAGCGCGCCGACTCCTACATCGACTTCGCGGTCGAGGGGGCCAAGCGCATGCAGACCCTCATCAACGACCTGCTGGCCTTCTCCCGGGTCGGCCGGACGAGGAACTTCACACCGGTTCCCCTGGAGGGCGCCCTGGACGACGCGCTGAGCAACCTGTCCACCCGCCTGGAGGAGGTGGACGCCGAGGTCACCTGGGAGCCGATGCCGACCGTGCAGGGCGACCGCACCCTGCTCACCCAGGTGTTCTTCAACCTGGTGGGCAACGCCGTGAAGTTCCGCGGCGAGGAGGGGCCCCGCGTCCACATCAGCGTCGAGCGGCGCGAGGACGAGTGGGTGTTCTGCTGTACGGACAACGGGATCGGGATCGAGCCGCAGTACGCCGAGCGCATCTTCGTGATCTTCCAGAGGCTGCACACCAGGGACAAGTACACGGGTACGGGCATCGGCCTGGCGATGTGCAAGAAGATCGTGGAGTTCCACGGGGGACGGATCTGGCTGGACACGGGTCCGCACGACGCCGAGGTGCCCGAAACCTCAGAGGAAGAGAACTCCGGCCAGACCGGAACCCGCATATGCTGGTCCTTGCCCGTCGACTCCGCCCAAGAGGTGAACGCGGTCCCCGAGCCGGGAACCGCCGGAAGCGCTCCCAGCGATAACGGAGTCGAGGGCACCGAGGACGCCGAGACCACCACCCCCGAGGACTCGGCTCCGACGGCCGCACGACAGTCCACGGGTACGGGTTCCCCGGAGGAGGACGGCGGCGCCGAACCGGACGACGGATCCGGCGGTGCGCGGTCCGCTCCACCCGGGCCCGGTGGCGGTACGGTTCCCCCCGGCCACGGGGCGGGGCCCTGAGGCAGGGGTCTGAAGCTTGAGCGAGGTCATGTTGGTGCATCCCATCGAGGTGCTGCTGGTCGAGGACGATCCCGGTGACGTCCTGATGACCAAGGAGGCGTTCGAGGAACACAAGCTGGGCAACCGCCTGCACGTGGTCTCCGACGGCGTCGAGGCACTGCGCTTCCTGCGTCGTGAGGGGGAGTTCGCCGACGCACCGCGCCCCCACCTGATCCTGCTCGACCTCAACCTGCCCCGCAAGGACGGCCGCGAGGTGCTGGAGGAGGTCAAGAACGACGACGACCTCGCGCACATCCCCGTCGTGGTGCTCACCACCTCCGAGGCGGAGGAGGACGTGCTGCGCAGCTACCGCCTGCACGCCAACGCCTACGTGCCCAAACCGGTGGACTTCGAGCAGTTCATACGGGTGGTCCGGCAGATCGACGACTTCTTCGTCAGCGTGGTCCGCCTTCCCAAGGGCTGATCGGGCGCGCACCGCACGGGCCCGGTCCCGCCCGGCCCCGGCAGGTCGTGCGAACGCGCGCGGGGCGAAGCCGCGTGGGCACGGCGGTTTTTCGTTACGGTAAGAGGTATGAGCTTGCCGGAACCGCGTGATCCCGCTGGTCCCTACCGTGTCAGCGTGGTGTGCCTGGGCAACATCTGCCGGTCGCCCATGGCTGAGAAGGTCCTCACCGCCGACCTCGAACGGGCCGGGCTGAGCGAGCTCGTGGAGGTGGACAGCTCCGGCACGGGCGACTGGCACGTGGGCGGCGGCATGGACCCGCGCGCGGCCTCCACCCTGCGCGTGCACGGATACCTGACCGGCCACACCGCCCGCCAGTTCGACCCCGCGGACCTCGCCACCCGCGACCTCGTCCTGGCCATGGACCTGGACAACGTCGACGAGGTGCGGCGCGCCGTCGACGAGTACGGCGACAGGTACGGGTTCGACATGTCGCGTCTGCGCCTCTTCCGCTCCTTCGCGCCCGACAGCGGCCCCAACCCGGAGGTCCCCGACCCCTACTACGGCGGCGACGACGGGTTCACCGCCGTCCTGAACATGGTGGAGGCCGCCGCCAAGGGCCTCACCAGCGAGCTCGCCGCCCGGTTGGGGCGGTAGTGCCGGGGGAGAGGGGATCGACCGTGCGGGCGTTCGGAGGCGGGGACGACGGCGACGGGCACGGGGAGAGACGCCCCAGGGACCCGGTCAGCGGCACCATGGCCGAACGCCTGTCCGTCCTGCTCGACCGCGATGTCGGCCGTGCCGTCCGCGCCGGGAGCAGCCACGACTGGGACATCTCCTACGCCGAGCTCACCGACGGCACCCGCCTGTTCGTCAAGGCCCTGCCCCGGGGCGCCCCGCCGAGCGGGGTGCTCACCGCCGAGGCGCGGGGACTGGAGTGGCTGGGCCGCACCTTCGGTTCGCCGGCCATCGACGTCCTGGCCTGGGACGAGCGCATCCTCGTCCTGCCGTGGATGGAGGAGCGCGAGCCCACCGCCCAGGCCGCCGAACGGCTCGGACACCGGCTCGCCGGGATGCACATGACCGGCGCCGACCACTTCGGCGCCGACTGGCCCGGCTACATCGGGCCGCTGCCCATGGACAACACCCCCTCCGACGACTGGCCGCGCTTTTACGCCGAGCAGCGGCTGCGCCCCTACCTGCGCCGGGCCCTGGACCAGGGCGCGCTCACCCCCTCCGACGTGCGCGTGGTGGAGAAGGTCGTCGACGCGGTGCCCGACCTGGCGGGGGACCCCGGGCCGCCCGCACGCGTGCACGGGGACCTGTGGAGCGGCAACGTGCTCTGGCGGGAACGGGACGCGGTGCTGATCGACCCGGCCGCGCACGGCGGCCACCGGGAGGCCGACCTGGCCATGCTGGCCCTGTTCGGCCTCCCCCACCTGGAACGGGTCCGCGACGCCTACAACGAGGCGGCGCCGCTGGCCTCCGGCTGGCGGTCGCGGGTCGCCCTGCACCAACTGCACCCGCTGCTGGTGCACGTGTGCCTGTTCGGCGCCGCCTACCGGACCACGACCCTGGAGGCAGCCCGTACCGCCCTGCGCGGCGGCTGACCGGCTCCGGGGCCGGGACGGTCCTCAGCCCTTGACGCTGCCCGCCAGCAGACCGCGAACGAAGTAGCGCTGCAACAGGAAGAACACGAGCAGCGGCACGACCATCGACACGAAGGCCCCCGCGGTGAGCCGGTGCCAGTCCTCGCCGCGCGTTCCGGCCATCTCGGCGAGGCGGACGGTCAGCGGTGCGGTGAAGCCGTCGCCCCCGGTGAAGATCAGCGCCACCAGCAGGTCGTTCCAGACCCACAGGAACTGGAAGATCCCCAGCGACACCAGCGCCGGGGCGATCAGCGGCAGCACGATACGGGTGAAGATGTGCCCGTGCCCGGCGCCGTCCACCCGGGCCGCCTCGAACAGCGACTTCGGCAGTTGCGAGACGAAGTTGTGCAGCAGGAAGATGCCCAGCGGCAGGCCGAAGATCGTGTGCGCCACCCACACGTTGGTGAAGGCCATGGCGCCCGTCAGCTCCCACGCGGGCAGGATCTGGGTCCCGCCGACCGACACCCCCTGCGAGAAGAACCGCAGCAGCGGGACCAGCGACATCTGTAGCGGGACGATCTGAAGCGCGAAGATCCCCAGGAAGAGCCAGTCCCGGCCACGGAAGTCGATCCAGGCCAGCGCGTACGCCGCGAGCGCCCCCACTCCCAGCACGAACACCGTGGAGGGGAGCGTGATCACGAGGGAGTTGACGAAGTAGGTGATCAGCTGCCCGTCGCCCCCGCCGCCGAACAGCACGTCCCGGTAGTTGTCCAGGGTCACCTCGGGCGAGGCGAGGAACGTCCACCACCCGGTGGTGTGGATCTGCTCGGCGGGCCGGAACGAGGAGACGAGCAGGCCCGCGGTCGGCACCGTCCACAGCACGGCGATCACGAGCGCCGCGAGGCCGGCCGCCGAACCGGTCAGACGGCGGCGTACCCGCCCGGCCGCGCTTCCCCGCGCTCTGCGGGAGGCCCTGCCGGGCGCCTCGGAGACGACGGGGGTCGTCGGAGTGGTCGTCATGCCAGCTCCCTTGCCTTGCGGTTGCGGCGGATCTGTACGACCACCAGCGGAATGACCAGGACGAACAGGAACACCGCCAGGGCGGAGCCCTGGCCGATCTGTCCCTGTTGGAAGGCCTGGCTGTACATCTCGTTGGCGATCACGCTGGTCCCGTAGTTGCCGCCGGTCATGGTGCGGACGATGTCGAAGACCTTCAGGGTCTGCACCGTGATGGTGATGAGCACGACCAGCAGGGTCGGCCACACCGAGGGCAGGGTGATCCGGCTGAACAGCTGCCAGGGCCCCGCGCCGTCGATGCGGGCGGCCTCGGTGATCTCCGCCGGGATCGCCTTGATCGACGCCGACAGCACGACCATGGCGAAGCCGGCCTGCACCCAGATCAGCACCAGGATCAGCAGGAAGGTGTTGAGCGGCTGTTCGAGCAGCCACAGCCGCGGCTCCCCGTCCAGCCAGACCACGATCTGGTTGAACAGCCCGTACTGCTCCTGGTCGGCGGGCCGGTAGGCGAAGACGAAGCGCCAGATGATGCTGGCGCCGACGAACGAGATCGCCATCGGCATGAACACCAGCGACTTGGCGACCGCCTCGAACCGGGAGCGGTCGATGAGGATGGCGTAGAGCAGCCCGATGGCGGTGGCCAGGGCCGGGGCGAACACCACCCACAGCAGGGTGTTGCGCAGGACCAGCAGGATCTCCGGCCGCTGGAACATCCAGAGGTAGTTGGCGAGTCCCACGAACTCCTCGCCGGAGCGGTCGTGGAAGGACAGCATGGTCGTGCGCAGCACCGGGTAGACGAGCCCGCCGAGCAGGAGGACCAGGGCCGGTGCGAGGAAGAGGAACGCCTGCCAGCGGTCGCGCCGGGTGCGCGGCACGTCGACCAGGACGAGCATCAGGCCGATGACGCCCAGGAAGGCGGCGATCCCGATGAGCATCCACACGATCTTGGGAAGCTCGTACAGGAACGAGTACTCCATGGAGACCCCTTGTCGGTCTACAGGGGTGACGGGGCCCGGCCGGTCGGGCCGGGCCCCGTGCGGTCAGGGGACGGGACCCCGGTCAGGGGATCCGCTGAGGGGATCCTGATCCGGGGGACCGGTCAGGGCCAGGAGGACTCGATGGACTCCAGGACGTCGTCGGTGGAGGTGCCGGTGACCCAGTCGACCATGCCGCTCCAGAAGGCCTCGGTCCCCACGGAGGAGGGCATCGAGTCACTGGCGTCGAAGTGGAAGACGGTGTCCGGCGCGAGCAGGACCTCGGCCGCGAACTGGGCCGCGGGGTCCTCGATGACGGACGTGTCCATGTTCCTGTTGGCCGACACCCAGGCGCCCTCGGAGGCGCGGCTGTTGGCGTACTCGGGGGTGGACAGGTACTCGTGCACCGCGACGACCTCGGGCCGGTCGGCGAAGGGGACGGCGAACTCGCCGCCGCCCATGACCGGGACCTCGGCGCCGGCCTCCAGCGGGGGCAGGACGAAGCCGTAGACGTCCCCGTCCTCGGCCACCACGACGTCCTCACCGAACTGCGCCGAGTAGAACGAGCCCATCATGTACAGCCCGCAGCCGCCGTCGAGCAGCGGAAGCCCGGCCTCCTGGAAGGAGGTGACGGCGATGCTGTCCACGCCGCCGAAGTCGCCGTTGACGTAGTCGGGGTTGCGGACGACGCCGTCGGCCAGCTCGAAGGCGTCGGCGACCTTCGGGTCGTCGAAGGGGATGTCGTGGGAGATCCAGTCGTTGTAGGCGTCGGTGCCCGAGGTGCGCAGCAGCGCGTTCTCGATCCAGTCCGTGCCGGGCCAGCCGGTGGCGTCACCGGACTCGAAGCCGACGCACCAGGGCTTGGTGCCGGAATCGGCGATCTCGTCGCTGAGGGCCAGCATGTCGTCCCAGGTCTCGGGGACCTCGTAGCCGTTCTCCTCGAAGAAGGTCGGCGAGTACCACACCATCGACTTCATGTTGGCGCCGTAGGGGGAGCCGTACAGCTCGCCGTCGAAGGTGGCGTAGCCGCGCCAGTCCTCGCCCCAGCCCTCCTCGACGTTGGCCCTGACCCCGTCGGCCACGGGCAGGGCGTGGCCGTCCTCGACGACCCGCTCCAGCAGGCCGGGCTGCGGGATCAGCGCCAGGTCGGGAGCGTTGCCGCCCTCCAGGCGGATGGGCAGCTGTGCCTCGAACTCGCCGCTGCCCTCGTGCTTGATGTCGATGCCGGTGCACGCCTCGAAGTCGGCCCAGGAGCGGTCCATGCGCTCGGCCTCCTCGTCGCGGATGGACGAGTAGACGTCGACCGTGCCCTCCTCGACGTCGCTCCACTGCTCGAAGGGGGCGCAGTCGACGTCGGAGGCGTCGGGTGTGCCGCCTCCTCCGCCCTCCCCGCTGAGGAAACCGCAGCCCGAGATCGTGAGGAGGACGCTTCCTGCCGTCGCCGCCACCGCCAGGTGTCGGCGGCGCGCCTTGCGGTCTGGTAGCAGCATGGGGGCTTCTCTCTCGTGTCCGGAGGTCGGCGGGCACCGGGTGGTGCCGCCGGTCGGGTCGTGTGACCCAGGGCATGCCGGAACACGATGGAAGCCGCTCCAGGTGAAAATGTCTACAGATATTGCAATAGCTTTCGTAACGATGCCGAAACGCCTTTACCTTTGCCGCGGAAGACCTGCTCCGAACGCGGGAGCGCCGGGGCGGAACCCGCGGTGACGGCAGGGCCGTGGGGGCCGAGTCCGCTCCGCACGCGCCCTCCCCGCCGGGGGCCGTGGACCGAGCGGGGGGACGCGGCCGCGTGACGGTGCGGTCGCACACCGAACACCTCCTAGATTGGTGGTATGGCTGACGCACCGAGCACACCAGAGAACGGCGGACCCGAGCTGCACGTGGCACTCATCGGCTACGGCAAGGGAGGCGAGGTCTTCCACGCGCCGCTGATCGACGCGGTGCCGGGGCTGCGCCTGTCCGCGGTGGTCACGGGCAACCCCGAACGCCGCCGGGCGGCCGAGGAGCGCTACCCCGGTGTCACCGTGTACCCCAACGTCGCCGAGTTGTGGGCGGACTCCGACCGCTACGAGATCGCGGTCGTCACCACGCCCAACGACACCCACGCGCCGCTGTCCCAGGCCGCCCTGGAGACGGGCATGGCGGTGGTGGTGGACAAGCCCTTCGCGCTGACCGCCGCGCAGGCGCGGGAGCTCACCGACCTGGCGGGCAAGCTGGACCAGGTGCTCACCGTGTACCAGAACCGGCGCTGGGACTCCGACTTCCTCACCCTGTGGAAGCTGATCGAGGAGGGCTCCCTGGGGCGGGTGCACCGGTTCGAGTCGCGCTTCGAGCGCTGGCGCCCGCAGGCCAAGGCGACCTGGCGTGAGAGCGGCGGGGTCGAGACCGGGGCTGGGCTGCTCTACGACCTGGGCCCGCACCTGATCGACCAGGCGATCAACCTGTTCGGCCCGGTCGCCTCCGTCTACGCCGAGATCGACACCCTGCGCGAGGGGGTCAACTCCGACGACGACGTCTTCCTGGCCCTCAACCACGCCCGGGGCACCCGCTCCCACCTGTGGATGAGCGCGCTCACCGCCCAGAACGGGCCGCGCTTTCGGGTCCTGGGGAACGAGGGCGCGTTCACGGTCCACGGGATGGACGGCCAGGAGGCCAGGCTGACCGCGGGGGAGCGGCCGGACGCCGCCGACTGGGGCGTGGTCGCCGAGGAGGACCGGGGCGTGCTCGGGGTGGACGGCGACACCCGCCGGGTGCCCAGTGAGCGCGGCGCGTACACCGAGTTCTACGCGGGGGTGCGCGACGCGGTCGGTGAGGGCGAGCCGCTGCCGGTGGACCTGCACGAGGTGATCCACGGGCTGGAGGTCATCGAGTCCGCCCGGCGCAGCGCGCGCACGGGCATGGTGGTCAACCTGTGAACTCCGCCGGCGCCGGTCCCTGACGGTCCGGGCATCACCGCTGCTCCCTCGTGGGCCTATGTTGGGAGGAGGCCCTTCCCGGGGCCTCCCTCCGGGGTTCGTGCTGGACTCCACCGGACCCCGACGCCGACGAACGCCGAAGGAGACGTGCCGTGGCCCAGGTCCTCGTGGTCGCAGACGACCTCACCGGTGCCAACGCCACCGGTGCCAGGTTCGCCCGAACCGGGATGCGTGTGGCCACGGTGACCCCCGAGCACGTGAGCCGGGTGTCCGGCGACTACGACGTGGTCGTGGCCAACCTGGACAGCCGCCACGTTCCCGCCGAGCAGGCCGCCGACCTGGTCGCGGACGTGGTCGAGGCCGTCTGGCCGGTGGGGCTGGTGGTCAAGCGCACCGACTCCACGCTGCGCGGCAACATCGGCGCCGAGCTGGAGGCCGCCTACGACGCCGTGCGCGGCCGGGTCCCCGCCGGGACGCGGGTACGCGTGCTGCTCGTTCCGGCCTTCCCGGGTTCGGGGCGCGTCACCGAGGACGGGGTGCAACTGCTCAACGGGATGCCGCTGGAGCGCACGGAGCTCGCGCTGGACCCGCTGTGCCCGATGACCACCAGCGTCGTCGCCGACATCCTCGCGGTCCAGACGGACCTTCCGGTGCGGCACGTGCCCGTCCGCCAGGTGACCCAGACGATGCTCACCGCCGAACTGCTCGCCGGTGACGAGCCGGTCGTGGTGTGCGACGCGAGTACCGAGCAGCACCTGACCGACATCGCCGAGGCCGCGGCGGCCGCGCACCGGACCGACGGAACCGTGTGGGTGGCGGCCGACCCCGGGCCCACGGGGGCGCTGCTGGCCTACGCGCTGCGCCTGCGCGGCCAGGCGGGCTCGCGCGGGCCGCTGCTGGGGGTGGTGGGCAGCACCACCGAGCTGACCCGGCGGCAGCTCGCCACGGTGGCGCGCACCGGCGCGGTGCGGTTCGTGGACGTGGACGCGGTGGCGCTCACCGGTCCCGACGATGGCCACGCGGACGAGGTCGCCGAGGAGCTGGCCGAGCAGTTGACCTCGTCGGGCTTTCCCGAGCTGTGCGTGCTGCGGGTGGTGAACACCTCCGAGCAGGTGCGCGAGCTGCCCGCCCAGGCCCGGGTGGAGCTGCCGGCCCGGATCGCGCGGCTGGTCGCGGACGTGGTCAACGGGGTGGCCGACACCATCGGGGCCCACGCGCTGCCCAGCGGTCTGTACCTGTGCGGCGGTGACCTGGTGGCCAGCCTGCTGGACGAGCTGGGCGTGCACGCCTTCGACGTGGGCGGCGAGATCGTGCCGCTGGCGGTTCACGGACACCTCAGCGGAGGGCCGTTGGACGGGACGCCGGTCGTGGCCAAGGGCGGTCTGGTGGGGGACGAGATCACCCTGGTCGAGTGCCTGACCAAGCTGCGCAGGGCGGTGCAGACCCGGTTGCACCAGGTGCACTCGGAGGTGTCCGAGCACGTGGTGCCGGTTCCGCTCCGGGACACCGTCTGAGCCGGGGCGCAGGGGCCGGAGTCGGATCCGGGGGCGGAGTCAGCGCGCCGGGACGGTAGCGGGATACCCCCTGGCCGAGAACCCCGAACCGGAGTTGGACCGCCGCCCACGCCGGGTGGCGGGTCCGGTGGCCACCGCGGAAGCGCTCTGCCCGTCGGCGGACCAACCTCCTGAAGGCGGTCCTGGGAGGGGACGGCGAACGTGAACGGTGCTCTCAGTGCCCTCGGTGCCTCCCGCCCTCCGGAGCGCCGAACACGGGTTCCGCGTCCTCGAACTCCTCGGCCCGGCCTGCGGTGATCCGCTCACCGGACTCGCGTTCTCCCCGCTGCCGGTCGCGATCCCCGGTCCACGCCTGGTCATCAGCCTGGACCGCGGCCATGCCCCTGAGCGTGGTCCGCCGTCCTTTCCGATACCGAGCTCGGCTTCGTCGCCCTCACGGATGTGGAGGGTCTCCACGACATCTTCGTGCGGGACGGCCCGGTGACGGCGAAGCACCACCGCGCGCTGACACCTCGCTTGCGTACCGTCCACGGTCCGTCCCTTCGGAGGCGGCCGTACTCCCGGGTTCCTCCCTCCGCCCGGCGGCACGGTCGCAGGATGGATCCAGCACTCGGGTGGTCCAGCTCTCCCACCAAGGCTTTGCCCACAAGGGGAGGGGAGAGTCGGGCGGATGGGTTTCCAGACGTGCGGCGGGGCCCTGGTGACGGAAGCGGCCGTCATCAAGGCCCCGTTGTCGTGCGCGGTGCTGCCGATGCCGGTGTTGCCTCGGTGGGGGAGGGGACCGGAGGGTGGGAACGGGAGGCCGGTGCGGTGACCGCAAAGGTTCGTGGAGGTGCGCTCAACCACGGTGATCTTGCTCTTGGCGTCACTGTGGAGCACCCACAGTGACGCCAAGAGCAAGATCACCGCAGAGGGAGCCTCCTAGTTCACATCCACCACGTTTTCGGCCAGTCCCTTAGCCGCGGGCGATGACGAGGAAGGCGTCCCATTCGGCGGCGGGGAAGGGGAGGTGGCCCCTGGCCGGGTTCTTGGAGTCCCGGACGGCCGCGCCGCAGGGCAGGTCGGCGACCTCGACGCAGTTTTCACCAGCACCGCTGTGACTGCTCTTCCGGAAGCCCGTGGGGATGTGGGCGACCTCGACACAGTTCGGCGCTTGCCCGCTATAGCTGCTCTTGCGGAAAACCAGCTCGTTACTCATCCGTCGCTCTCTAGGGATGCGAGCACGTCGGCGATGAACCGGGCGCTCTGCGTGGTACTCAGGGCAGTGCCCTGGATATCGCCAAATGTGGCGCTGTAGCGGGCGACATCCTTGGGCTGCTCGAAGAATACTGAATCAGTCACGGTATCCACGTGGACGATGGGCAAGGCCAGGTTCTCGGGGAACTCCAGGATGCTGAACGGGGCCACCAACGCCGCGTGGGAGCCTGCTGAGAAGGGGAGCACCTGCACATCGATGTTGGGCATCTTCGCCATGTGCAGCAGATGCCTCACTTGCTCAGCCATGATCGATGAGTTACCGATCATGCGACGTAGCGCCGCCTCGTCCATGACCACCCGTAGGTGCACGGGGTTGAACCTTGACAGGATTTCTCGCCTGGTCATGCGTGCGTCCACACGGTGGGCGATGTCTTTGGCATCGGTATAACGTCCGCCCTGGAACAGTGCTTCGGCGTATCCGGGAGTCTGGAGAAGCCCGGGAATCACGAGGCCCTCGAAGCTGCGAATGACGGATGCCTCGGCCTCGAAGTCAGGCAGGGCCTGCTCACCGAAGACCTCACGGTACTTGGACCACCAGCCTCGTTCCTTGGCATCGCGGGCCAGTGCGTGCATGGCCAAGCGCTTTGAGGGTTCGTCGATCTTGTAGAGATCCATGAGCTTGTCGAGGTCACCGGAAGTGATACGGCGGGTTTCGGTGGTCTCGATCTTGCTGATCTTGGACGCTGTCCACCCGAGAACCTTGCCTGCCTGAGAGACCGTCAGCTTTGCACGCTCACGGCCTTGCTTGAGCTCAGAGACGAGAAGACGAAGCCTAAGGGTGGGGCTGTAAGGGATGCGCATGTCCAAAGTCTAGGCCACTCATCCGATAATGTCGCATCTAGCTTGACTCTCGACAATATCGAGTCCACTATGGAGCTGTAGTCAGTGACGGAGGTGTAACACAGAGTCTCTGCTGGTCAGGCTACGCCGTGCCCCTTCCCGCTGCCGGGAAACGCGAAGGTCTCACTCCTGCGGGCACACCGAACCCCCGTTGTCACTCCACACACGCAAGGAGTCTGTTCGTCATGCTCGCAACCGTTCCCAAGCCCCCGATGCCTCCCCTTCCCGAGGTGACCGTGCCCCTCGCGGAGCTGGTCCCGCCCCGCTGCCGCCACTACTTCTCCGGCCGCTCGGACCGCGCCCACTACCGGACCCGTCGCTACGACTTCGGCGGATCGGCCCAGTACATGCCGCTGGTGCGCGCGTTCCTGGACACCTGCGCCGCCGAACGCGATGACGACTACCGCTACCTGTTCACCCTGCTCGGCTCCGAGCTCGCCAACAACGCTCTGCGCCACTCCCGCTCAGGGCAGCCTTTCGGGGTCTACACCCTCACCTGCCAGCGCACCCGCTTGGGGCTTCACCTCACCTGTCGCGACCAGGGCGCGCGCGACAGCAGGCCGCTCGCCCTCGACCAGCGCTTGCACCTGCGGCCCTCGTCGGGCGGGCTGGACCTGGCCGCCGAATCCGGACGAGGGCTGGCCATGATCGACGCCCTCGCCACCTCTTGGGGCGACAACGGCATCTGCGACTACCGACAGGTCTGGTTCTTCCTGGCCTACGACCTGACCGACAGCCTCTGGAACGTCCAGCCCTAGGCACCAACGCTGCTGCACGCAAAAGGGCCCAGGAAAGCGCGCCAACGCTCTTCCCGGGCCCCAAAACAATCCCGAATTCCGCTCACTCTCACATGTTCAGAAAGCAGGATCAGTGACGCATCCTATCCCCGCCTCGCGACCCTCCAGTGACCCGCTGTACCGTCCGCTGCCGCCGTTGCCCCGACGTCGCCCCCTGGTGGGCCCGTTCTGCCCGGTGTGCGAGCACCCCTCCTGCCGCCAGCGCCGCGCGGCACGCCTGCCCCGCCTGGGCGGCCAGCGCTCCGAGTTCGCCCGCGAACACGCCCGCGCCGCCGCTCTCCAGCGGTACAACCCGCACCTGATCGTCTGGTTCGGTGAGCAGACGCTGTCCTACTGGGTTGCTTCACCCGCCGGTCTGACCGAGGCCCGGGAGCCGGGCGATCTGCTCCTTCTCCTGGATCCGGCGCCCACCTACGCCTGACGTGTACCGGCGGGGGTATGACCCGTGCTCCTGCCGGTACGCTGCTGCCATGGTTTTCCGAGGACTACAGGTGCTGCCTGATTTGTCTGTTTTTCGAGAAGTTGGAAAAACGGCTGCTTGCCGCTGGTAAGTTTCCAGGTCAGTTACGTGTTCCCCGCGCACGCGGGGATGGTCCCTACCGGTACGACCGGGGGTTGGCGACGATCTTGTGCTCCCCGCGCACGCGGGGATGGTCCCCGAGGAGGCCGAATGGCCTGGGTTCGTCTCAGGTGCTCCCCGTGCACGCGGGGATGGTCCCGGGCCGCCCGGGACAACCCTTCGGCCGACCGGGTGCTCCCCGCGCACGCGGGGACGGTCCCCGGTCGTGGGCGTCGTCGGGCTGCTCGGTGAAGTGCTCCCCGCGCACGCGGGTATAGACCTGTTGCGTGTGAGGCGTATGTCTGAGATTCGCGACTTCGGCTAGCTGCTTCTTCTCTGGGGTCCGGCGTTCGTCCTCACCGAGTAGTGCCCGAACACCTGACGATGACTGCCTTCGGAGGAAAGGCGGTCACCGCCGCACTTGCATAGGATGCTCGGCTGTACGGTCATACCAGAGCCGCCTGGTCAGGACAGGTGCCCGGTATCCCATCAAGCACGGAGAACGCACCATGACCGCGATGCCTATGGAACCCGAAGAAGGCCCTGGGGTCGGTCGTGACCTGAGAGGGTACGTGCTCGTCCCAGCTAGCTGGGTCGAGCACTATGAGCAACTCATCGAGGAACACGATGATGCCGAGGCTGAGCGGATTTCCGCAGACGTCAAAGCTGGACGCGAACCAGTCTTCACCCATGACGAGGTATGGGGAGACGACGATTGAGCGGCCGCTACGTCCTCCAGTACACCAATACCGCACGTAAGGGCATCAAGCGCCTCGACGGATCCGTTCGCAAGCGGGTACGGGCAGCGATCGAGGCGCTCGCCGATGATCCCCGACCGAATGGATGCGTCCAGGTCAAAGGCCACCCTGACATGTGGCGCATCCGCGTCGGTGGCTACCGCATTCGCTACGAGCTCGATGATGGTGTTCTCGTCGTTCTGGTTCTTAAGGTTGCTCCCCGAGGCGGATTCTACGACGACCTGTAGCTCTCTCAGGGGAAGCGCGGGTAGTCAGGTCCAGCCTTGGCAGGCAGGGTGCCCACGCAGCAGTGACTCGACCAGTTTTGTTCCGATCCTGTTTTCGCCTGTTGGTGCATTACTGGTGGGAGATCGATGAGTCTCTCGGTACGCTGCTGCCGTGGTTTTCCGAGGGTCGCAGGTGCTGTCCGGTTTGTCTGTTTTTCGAGAAGTTGGAAAAACGGCTGCTTGCCGCTGGTAAGTTCCCAGGTCAGTTACGTGCTCCCCGCGCACGCGGGGATGGTCCCCGGGGTGGACTCCCACCGGCGGCGGAAAAAGTGTGCTCCCCGCGCACGCGGGGGTGGTCCCAATCCGGGGTGTTTCACGCTGTTTCCTTAGTGATGCACCGGGCCCATCAGCCACGCGCGTAGTCGCTCGGATGTCGACGCAGACACTCCTCACCGAATTCGCTGCCATCTAATGGGCCAGTCAGTGTTTGCTCGCCGAAGGACGGGTAGGGGCCGGGAGAGCACCTGCGCGCCTCGCGGGCCACGGGGGACGGCCGTCACGGCTGTGTGGCCCAGGGATGACACGGCGCGGGTGCGGGGTCGGCGCCCACGGGGGTGAGCGCGCACGGCCCGCGCTGGACCGCCGGTATCGGGGGATCCGCAGGGTTCGGCGAGATGCGAGAGCCCCCGCGCAACCGAGTGTTGCGCGGGGGTTTTTCTCATGCCAGGCAGGGCCCGATGCGAACTCCCTGACCCGCGCACCATCACCGCCTGCTGTTCCTGGGGAGAGCCACGTTGGGCAGCAGCACGGCCACAGCCGTCGCGACCCCACCAAGAGCCGGGCGGTGCGGGACCGAAGAAATTTCCCGGGTTCTCCCGGTATCAGGAGGAAGATTCGCGGGCCCGGATGCCGCGGATCGTGAGCGTCAGCCATACGGCGAACACACCGATCAGGGCCGCGGCCGCCACGATGGCGTAGTAGGGGAAGTCGAAGGCCAGCACCGAAGCGGCCAGCGCGGTCGAGGCCGCCCCGAATGCCAGGTGCACTGTGGGCTTCACGATGTACGTCACTTTCCGTATTGGAACGCTCTCGAACCTAACACCCGATCACCCCACATGGGTAAAAGCTGCAAAAGCCTGATGCATGGACAAAAGACATCCCCTGGCGGACGAAGTGCCTCCATGGCCTTCGGTCCGTCGACCCAAAAGCGGTCCCTGCGCTGCCGAAGAACGGTTGTGTATCACTCGTTGTGCTGAATGCAGGTAAGGCGCGTTCTTCGAGGGCACACTCAGGCAACGCCCGCAAAGACCTGTGGCTCACCGGGCACGGGGTCCAGAACTCGGATCGGTGAGGCCCTCAGGAGTCGGTGGCCGGAGCGCGCATGGCATCGGCGATCCAGACGTAGGGAGCCGGATCGTCTCCGTCCTCTTCGGGCGCGGTCCCGTTGATCGCCGCCACCAGGGACAGGTACCGGCCGTGGGTGTCGTCGTACACGGGGCCCTCGGAGGCGGCGTCCTCTTCGGCGATCCGGCGCATGATGTCGGGGGCCTGCCGGTATCCGTCGGCCATCTTGTTCCGGAACTCGGGGGTGAGCGGTATGCCGGACAGCGCCGTGGCCGCTTCCATGAAGCGCGTGACGGCCTCTTGTGCCCAGGGGGACCGGGGGGACTCACCGGCACGGTACGCGGCGAGGACCTCCTCGATGAGCGGGACCCCGCTCGTGTGGACGAAGTCCTGGAACGGTGCGCTCGCCATGTCCCGTCCCTCCCTCGTGGAGTAGGTCTCCCGCAGGTAGGTGCGGACCGCGTCGCGAAACCCCGGGTCACGCACCAGGTCGGCCAGTTCGATCCAGGCTTCGAGCTGGGCGGCCGTGGGATCCGCGGACAGGACCGGCCGCATCATCCGCAACCGGTCGACGAAGCCGTCGGGGACGTCGAGGCCCTCGCCGACGCCGTTCCAGAAGTCGTCGATGATCCGCTCGCGTTCCTCGTCGGTCATCGAGACGAGCTTGTGCATCAGGTCGGCCTGCGCGGTCGTGCCGCCCTGCCTGATCAGGGTCCTGAGCACCGCACGCCTGGCCCGCAGGGTGCGCTCCTGGCGCTCGACGATCTCCAGGTGCGTGGTGAGCAGCCCGTGCAGGTCGGTCCTCCCTTCGAGCAGTCGGCGGATCTCCTCCAGGTCGGTGTCCAACTCGCGCAGGGTGCGGACGAGTTCCAGCCGGGCGATGGCGTCGATGTCGTACAGCCGGTGGCCGCCCTCGCTCATGCCCGTGGGCTCGATGAGTCCGGCGTCGGCGTAGAACCGGACGGCGCTGACACTCAGGCCGCTGCGGCGTGCGGCGTCTCCGATGGGGTACAGCTCTTGTTCGCGCATGGAGCCACTGTGGGACCTCAAGCGACTTGAGATGCAAGTCCGTTCGACGCGTAGGCCCACTCCGAGGGGCCCGTGCCCGGTGCGGGGTTCGGTACCGGCGTCGGACTTTCGCGGTTCGGCGGGCCCCGGACGAGCAGGCCGTGGATGATGGGCACGGTGGCAGCGGCGGCGCGGTGGTGATCGGGCGGTTCCGTGAGTCCTCGGGGCGCGGTCACGACCGGCCCGGCCCCGCACCGCCACGAACAGCCAGCACCCGGTCGAGAGGTGACCCCGAACATGACCGCCACACCGTTCAACCCGCGCGCGCTGCTCGCGGAGAGCCGGCTCGGCGTCCTCGCGACGATCAAGTCGGACGGACGCCCTCAGCTCTCACCCGTCATGCCCTTCTACGACCAGGAGGCCGAGGTCATCCACGTCTCGGTGACCGAGGGGCGGGCCAAGACGGCCAACCTGCGCCGGGACCCGCGAGCCGCACTGGAGGTCACCAGCCCCGACGGCTGGGCGTGGGCCACCGCCGAGGGCACGGCGGTGCTCACCGGTCCGGGGACCGACCCCCACGGCCCCGAGGTGGAGGCGCTGGTGCGCTACTACCGCCTCGCCTCGGGAGAGCACCCGGACTGGGACGAGTACCGGGCGGCGATGGTGTCCGACCGCAGGGTGCTCATGACGATGACGGTCGACCACGTGTACGGCGCCAGGATCCGCTGACGGCACTCGCACGCCGATGCCCCCGGCCGTCCTGACCGGGGGCACCGCGGGGAGACGAGCCGTGTCAGGCGGCCTTCGAACGGGCGCCCAGGTGCTCGGCGGCGAGGTTCCCCAGCAGCTCGGACAGGGTCCTCGGGTACTCCAGCGGCCCCATGTGCCCGGCGCCGGGGATCTCCCGCACCTCGCGGCAGTCCTTCAACAGCGAACCGATGTGGTGCGCGTGCCAGGGCGGGGTCAGCTTGTCCTCGGTCCCCACCAGCACGACGGTGGGCGCCGAGATCTGCCGGGTGGACTCCTCCACCTCCAGCGTGGTCATCACGCCTCCCCACGCGCCCCGGGGCACGGGGGCGCACGCGTGCACCATCCTCATGCACAGCCGCACCATGCGCGGGTCCGACTCCCGGCCCATGATCATGGGCCTCAGCAGCGCGGTGGTGACGGGGTTGCTCGGGCCCAGGGGCAGGGGCGCCTTCAGGAAGACCTTCGAGCCGAGCGTGCCCAGCGGTCCGGGCAGCGGAATCGCGGTCGAGCGCTTGGGCAGTTGCGTGCATCCGGTGTTGGTGAGCAGCACCGCGGCGGCCCTGTCCTGGAACACCGGGTGCGCGCCGGCCGCCATGACGGTCATCCCGCCCATGCTGTGCCCGGCCACGACGGCCTTCCGCCCCTCGGGGACGGCCGCCTCCAGGACCGCGCACAGGTCCTCGGCCAGCTTCTCCGCGCCGTACCCCGCGCGGGTGATCGGCGTCTGGCTGCGGCCGTGGCCGCGCTGGTCGTAGAGCACCACCCGCAGGGACGGATCGAGTTCGCGCACCACCGGCCCCCACGAGGCCAGCGACGTCGCCCAGCAGTGGGCGAGGACCACGGTCGGCCCGTCCTCGGGGCCGCGTACCTCGACGTGCAGCAGCGTGCCGTCGGCGGAGCGCACCTGGAGTTCTCGGACCTGACCCACGTGTCGGGTTGCCATCGGGGATACCTCTCACTCGGGGGCAAGGCGCGCCGGGGGAACTGACGGGGGTGCCCCCTCGGGCCGGCGCGTGCCCGAGGGGGTGTCTGGGGATGCGGCCGGCTCAGCCGTCGAGTTCGTCGACCTCGATGCTGGGGACCGCGAAGGGAGGGCTGCCGGCCCCGTTGACCGGGTGCCCGCCCCACAGGTTGGCCTCGTCCAGGGTGCCGGTGCCCTCGAACCCGTCGGGGGTGCGCACCACGACGGTCCGCGTCCCGTCGCGGAAGGCCTCGGTCACCTCGGGGCTGGGGGACAGCCGTCCGCGCCAGCGGTAGTCGCCGGTCAGCGGGGAGAAGTGGCCGGCCAGGTGGGCCCGCACCTCGACGGAGGCCTTCTCGTCGGTATCCAGCACGACCGTCACCGTGCCCTTGTACTCCTCCTCGTCGTCACCGAACCCGCTCACCGCGCCCGACCCCCGGCCAGTACACGGTCGGACCGGCGGGAGCCGCCTCCGCGGGCGCGGTCGATCCGCAGGTCGTAGTTGTGGGGGTCGAACCAGCGCGTGCGCAGGGCGAAGTTCCACGTGAAGGTCGGCCACAGCGTGGTGTTGCGGCCGTTCTCGTTCAGGTACCAGCTGTCGCATCCGCCGGTCACCCACACGGTGCCCTCCATGGATCTGGCGAGCATCTCGTTGTAGTCCTCCTGGGCCTGCGGGCGCACGTCCATGCGGTCGAGCCCGTTCCTGCACAGGTACTTGAGCGCCTGCATGGTGTACCGGATCTGGGCCTCGATCATGAACACCTGGGAGGTGTGTCCCAGCCCGGTGTTCGGTCCGGCCAGCACGAACGCGTTCGGGAACCCGGCGACGGTGGTGCCGCGGAAGGCCTGCACGTCATCGCCCCAGTGGTCGGACATCGACCGGCCCTCGGCGTTGAAGATCCGCTGGGCCACCGGCGGGTCGGTCACGTGGAAGCCGGTGCCGAGGATGATCGTGTCGACCTCGTGCTCGGTCTCCCGGCCCTCCGCGTCGCGGGTGACCACGGCGTTCGGGCGGATCTCCACGATGTCGTCGGTGACCACGTCCGCGTTGGGCCTGGCCAGCGCCGGGTAGTAGTCGTTGGACATCAGGATGCGCTTGCAGCCCGCCCGGAAGTTCGGGGTGAGCTTGGCCCGCAGCGCCGGGTCCTTCACGCTGCGGTTGATGTTGGCCCGGCCCAGGGCCTCCACGACCGAGAGCAGCCTGGGGTTCTTGGCGAAGCCGAGGATGTAGCTCTCCCGGCCCCAGTAGATGCTCTTGCGGGCGATCTGCTGGGCGAGCGGGACGTTCCGGTACAGCCAGCTCTCCAGCTTGGTGATGTCGCGGTCGTGCCGGAACATCACCCACGGCGCGGTCCGCTGGAACAGCGTCAGCTTCCCGGCCTTGGGCTGGATCCTTGGCACGAACTGGATCGCGGACGCCCCGGTGCCGATCACGGCGATCCTGCGGCCGGTCAGGTCGTGGTCGTGGTCCCAGTCCGCCGAGTGGAACATCGTTCCCTCGAACGTCTCCAGGCCCTTGATGTCGGGGTAGGAGGGGTCCGCGAGCGGTCCGGCCCCGCTGACCAGGAACTGGGCGGTGACGGTGCCCCGCTCGGTCTCGATCCGCCACCGGTTGTCCTCGGGCTCCCAGTGCGCGGATTTCACGTCGTGGTTGTAGCGGACGTGCCGGTCTACGCCGTACTCCCCGGCGACCCGCCTCATGTAGTCGAAGATCTCGGGCTGCGGGGAGAAGCTGCGGCTCCAGTTCGGGTTGAGCGCGAACGAGAACGAGTACAGGTGCGAGGGGACGTCGCAGGCGGCGCCCGGGTAGGAGTTGTCACGCCAGGTGCCGCCGACCTCGTCGGCGCGCTCCAGAACCACGAAGTCCTTCAGACCGGCCTGCTTGAGGCGGACGGCCATCCCGATCCCGGCGAAGCCGGATCCGATGATGGCCACCCGGAAGTGGGGTGGTGCTTCGGTCACGTTCTGGTCCCTTCGTGCGAGCCGGCCCGGAGCGGCGCCGCTCGGGTCGGGGAGTGTGTCCCCCGGGGGCGTGGCGCGTTTCGCCCCCGGGGGAGCTGCCGCCCCGGAAGGCGCGGCGCGGACGCCTTCCGGGGAGAGGGCTCCCGAGGCCGTGGCGCGTTTCGGCCCCGGGAGGCTTTGACCACCGCCGGAGAACGTGGCGCGTTTCGTCCTCCGGCGGTGGGGTCTGGGGAGGGTGGGGCGTGGCGGGGCGGTTCCGTGCCCCACCGGGTCGGGGTCAGCCGAGCAGGCCGGCCTTCTTCCAGAAGTAGCGGCCCAGGCCGGAGATGGCGCCGGCGGTGTCCAGGGTGCTCACGACCTTGCGGGCGGCCCAGGTCTTGGTGCCGGTCCAGTGGGGGTTGCGGTGGGCGACCCGGTAGGCCTCGCGCGGGTCCAGCCCGACCTTCGCGTACACCTTGGGGTTGATCAGCCGGGTGGCCGAGTAGTAGGTGACCAGGCCGAGGAGGAGGCGGCTGTAGGCCCTGTTGACCGGACCGCGCTTGACCCAGTCGCGCTGGAACTCCTCGCGGGCGTAGCGCATGTGCCGCGCCTCCTCCACCACGTGGATGCGCGAGACCGAACGCACCAGGGGCAGGATCTGCTCGTCGGGCACCGCCTCGCGCTGGATCTGGTCGAGGACCTCCTCCACGAACAGGGCGCCGCCGAAGATCAGCGGACCGTGCGCGATCGTCTTGAAGAGGTTGCCGAGGTGGAAGGCGACGGGGTCGAGCTTGTGCGTCTTCCCGCCGAGCTTGTTCACCATCTTGGCGAACATCACCGTGTGGCGGCACTCGTCGGCGATCTCGGTGTAGGCGTACTGGACGTGGTTGCTGCTCGGATCGTTGTGGTAGGCGTGGCGGACCAGCATCTGCATGAGGATGGTCTCGAACCAGATGCCGATGGTGGCGATGCTGGCGATCTCCAGCCGTGCGAGCTCCTTGCGCTTCTCCTCGCTGAGCCGGTCCCACAGGTAGGTGCCGTACAGCGAGACGCGCTCGGGGCGGATCGCCCACATGTCCTTGTCGACGGGGGCGTCCCAGTCGATCTCGACGAGCGGGTCGAAGGAGGCCTTCGCCGAGCCGCGGAGCAGCCTCTTGGCGATGTCCTCGCGGTCGGTGAGTTTGGGCTTGGCGGTGATCTCTGCGGTCATTTTCTCTTCCTCCTCCTCAGGACGCGTCCGGTCGGGCCGTGTGGCCGCCGTGCCGCGTGTGGAGTCCCCGGGCGATCTCCGCGTCGCCGAAGGCGCCGTCCGACAGGAGCAGGCCGATCTGGAGCGACACGATCTGTTCCGTGGTGCCGGGGAAGTGCCGGAACAGGTGCAGTCCGGCGGTGCCGATCACGGTGGAGGCCACGTCGCGGCGGGCCCGCCTGGCTCCGGCCGCGCGGACCACCGCCATGACGGTGTCGCGCTCCCGTTCGGCCGGGACGAGGCCGTCGAGGGCGACGCCCGTGGCCCTGGAGCTGTCGTGGATGGGGGTGTCGACGTAGCCGGGGTAGACGGTGGTGACCCCGACGTGGCTGCCGTACTCGGCGCGCAGGCAGTCGGCGTAGGCGGTGAGCGCCCGCTTGGAGACCGTGTAGGCCCCGGCGAAGGGCAGTTGGAGGTTCGACAGCAGCGAGGCGGTGACGACGACGCGGCCCCTGCTCTGGAGCAGCGCGGGCATGGCGGCGGCGGTGACCCGCCAGGTGCCCAGCAGGTTGACCTCCAGCGCCTGGTGGACGTTCGCGTCGGGGGCCCGGCCGATGTCCACGGCCGGCCCGACGCCCGCGTAGTGGATCAGCAGGTCCAGGCGGCCGTCGAGCTGGTCGAGGGCCTCCGCGACGCCCTGGCGGACCTGCTCGTCGTCGGTGATGTCGCAGCCGATGACGCCGGGGGCGGGCTTGCGGTCGATGCCGACGACGTTCACACCGAGGTGACGGAGGACGGCCACGGTGGCGCTGCCGAACGCTCCGGAGGCGCCGGTGACGATGGCGTTCTGGCCGGGCAGCCGGCGCAGGTGGCGCGGCAAGGGGGTCATCATGTGATCTCCTCCACAGTCATTGCCGGAACGTTACAACGGGCATTGTCACAATGCAATGGGGAGTGGCCAGAAATTTACTGACGAGTAGGGTTCGCGGATGTCCCTACGCTTGACCCATGGCCGAATACCGCATTGACGAACTCGCCCGGCTCGCCGACACGACGGTGCGCAACGTCCGGGTGTACCAGGACCGGGGTCTGCTCGCCCCTCCCCGCAGAGAGGGGCGCGTGGGCATCTACTCCGAGGCGCACCTGGCACGTCTGCGGCTCATCGGCCAGCTACTGCGGCGCGGGTACACCTTCGCCAACATCGGCGAGATGTTCCGGGTCTGGGAGCGCGGCGGCGACCTGTCCGACATCCTCGGTTTCGAGTCGGCCATAGGGGACGCCTGGAGCGACGAGATCGCCGACTACCTCACCCTCGGAGACCTGAAGGAGCTCTTCGGGCTGGGGGTGACGCCGAGGACCGTCAAGCGCGCCCTGGACCTGAACGTGCTGGAACGCGACGGGCTGCGGTTCCGGGTGCCCAGCCCCCGGCTGCTGCACGCCGGCGTGGAACTGGTCAAGCTGGGCATGAGCGTGGACTCGGTGCTCGACATAGCGGAGAACCTGCGCGACAAGGTGGGCGACGTCGCCGAGCACATGGTCCGCCTGGTCGCCGACCACATACTCGCCGAGTACGCCCCCGGCACGGTGGTCAGGAGCGAGGAGACCGCCGAGATGGCCGAGCTGATACGGCGGGTGCGCCCCCTCGCGCAGCAGGCCGTGGACGCGGTCCTGGCGCAGGCGATGGCGGAGAACCTCACCACCGTCATGGGAGAGCACTTCGCCCTGGCGATGGAGTACCTGCAGAAGGAGAACCCGGACAAGGACCAGGGCGGCCCGGACGCGGCCGAGGGCCTGACGGGGTCGGCCTGAGACCGCCTCCGGTCGGCTCCGGCCGGCTCCGCGGTCAGTGGGTGGACCGGACGCGGAGTCGGCCGGGCACGTTCCTCACGCCTTGGCGTCGTCTCCGGCGGTCGCCGTGGTCGCCGGAGCCGCGGCGGTCTCCTCGGCCACCGCGTCCACCGGATCCCCCGTCTCGCCGGAACGCGTCGGGGAGCCGGCCACCGACAGCGGCAGCGGGGTGGTGAACCGCAGCTCGGCGAAGGCGCCGGCCGGGACGGCCGGGGACACGGGGAACACCGGCCTGACCCGCCGGTACCCGGCGCCCTGCTCCGGCCTGGGGTCCTCCTCGCCCTTGTTCGGCCACATCGACATCGCGCGCTCGGCCTGGGCGGTGATGGTCAGCGACGGGTTCACGCCCAGGTTCGCGGTGACCGCCGAACCGTCCACCACGTGGATGCCCGGGTACCCGTACAGCCGGTGGTAGGGGTCGATGACGCCGCTCTCGGGGCCGTCGCCGATCGGGCAGCCGCCCAGGAAGTGCGCGGTCAACGGGATGTTGAACACGTCCCCCCACGTGCCGCCCGGGAAGCCGTCGATGCGCTCGGCCAGCCTGCCGGCCGCCTCCTGCCCCGCCGGGATCCACGTCGGGTTCGGCTCGCCGTGGCCCTGCCGGGAGGTCAGCCTCCTCCCCCCGAACAGCCCCCGCCTGACCGAGGTGGTCAGCGAGTTGTCCAGGGACTGCATCACCAGGCCGATGATGGTCCGCTCCGACCAGCGACGGTTGGAGAAGCTGCGGGCGAACACGGCCGGGTGGCGCGCCGCCAGGCCGAGGAAGCGCAGCCAGCGCGGGATCCTTCCGCCGCCGGGCACCTGTATGGCGGTGAGCAGCCCCATCGCGTTGGAGCCCTTGCCGTAGCGGACCGGCTCGATGTGGGTGTTCTCGTCCGGGTGGATCGATGACGTGATGGCCACGCCCCGGGTCAGGTCCTCCGGCGGCGGGACCTGGCGGCTCATCGCGCCGACGAGCGCCTCGGAGTTGGTGCGAGTGAGCGTGCCGAGCTTCGGGGACAGGCGCGGCAGCACCCCGGAGTCGCGCATCCGGTGCAGCAGGTCCTGGGTGTTGTAGGTTCCGGCGGCCACCACGACCTGGCGCGCGGTGAACGTGCGGGCGTTCGACCTGCGCCGGGGCGCGCCGGTCCTGAGGGTGTCGGCGGCGAACCCGCCGCCGGGCAGCTCGCGCAGGCGTTCGACCGTGGTCAGGGCGTGCACCTCGGCGCCGTCGCGCTCGGCGAAGTACAGGTAGTTCTCGGTGAGGGTGTTCTTGGCGCCGTGGCGGCACCCGGTCATGCACTCGCCGCACTCCTGGCAGGCCCTGCGCTCGGGACCCGCGCCGCCGAAGTAGGGGTCGCCCACCGACTCGCCCGGCGCGGCCCGGTTGCCCTCGCCGTCCTGTCCGTCACCGAAGCACACGCCCACCGGTGTGAGGCGGAAGGTGTGCCCGACGCCCATGTCCTCGGCGATCGCCTTCATGTGCACATCGGAGGGGGTGACGGTGGGGTTGGTGCGCACGCCGAGCATGCGGCGGCCCTGGTCGTAGAACGGCGCCAGCTCCGACTTCCAGTCGGTGATGTGCCGCCACTGCGGATCCTCGAAGAACGGGTCCATCGGGTGGTACAGGGTGTTGGCGTAGTTGAGGGAGCCCCCGCCCACACCGGCGCCGGCCAGGATCATCACGTCGCGCAGCAGGTGGATGCGCTGGATGCCGTACATGCCGAGCTGGGGTGCCCACAGGAAGTTCTTCACGTCCCAGGACGAGGACGGCAGCGTCTCGGGGGTGAAACGGCGTCCCGCCTCCAGGACACCGACGCGGTAGCCCTTCTCGGTGAGGCGCAGGGCGCTGACGGAGCCGCCGAATCCGGAGCCCACGACGAGGACGTCGTAGTCGAAGCGGTCGTCGGTCTGGTCGGGGGAGTTGGCGGTGGGGTCTTTCTTGCGCTCTGGGGGCACGGCTGGTCTCTCTCCAGGTCAGTTGCGGGTCCGTAATGCGCCGGCTACGAGTCCGCAACGTTGAATGCGCCATCTAGAAATGTGACAACAGATATTGTAATGTTCGTCACTACCGCCGAGTAGGTTGTGTTCCATGTAACACGCGCGGCGCGCTCCGGCGCAAGTTTCGCTCCCCCTCACCGCCTCGGTGCGGTGCATACAGGAGGTACTCATGCCCAAGGCTTCCGGCGAGGCGCCAGAGGCGCCCCAGGATGTGCCTGAGCAGCCAGAAGGCGGTGGTGGCACCGTCTGGCGCAGATTCGCCCTCGTGGCGGTCCCGGGCTTCGTGGCCGCCGCCGTCCTCGGAGGAATGACCACACAGGGTCTGCTCGCCGCCTCCTTCGCCGTGTCCGGCGACAGCTTCAAGATGTCCGCCGACGAACTCGTGGGCCAGGGCTTCACGCAGTACGGTGCCCCCGCCCAATCCGTGGACGGCTCCTCCCGGGCGGTCGGCCTGTCCTCGGTGGAGACCGCCGAGCTGACCAACCTGTGCATGTCCTCCCTCTGGGACCTCTCCATCGGCGAGGCCACCCTGGTCATCGAGGCGGGCGAGGCCAAGCCCGTCACGGGCACCGACCTCGTCCTGGACATCGAGCAGCTCCGGGGCGACGCCGAGTTCGACACCATCGAGATCGGCCGCGACGCCAGCACACTGGACAGGGCCGAGGGAGGCCAGGGGCCCGCGGGTGGCTTCGGTCTTCAGTCCGAGTCCATCACCGTCTCCGACATGGAGCTGACCACGTGGGCGGTCACCTCCGGATCCCTGCGCCTGAGCGGTCTGAAGCTGGCCGTCAAACCCGGCAACCACGAATGCTTCTGATCCCATGGCCCACGCACTGACCCTGCTGCGCACGGGACGGGGACACTTCCGGAACTGGCGGCGCGGCCGACCGTTCTGGGGCGGCCTCCTCCTCGTCGCGGCCGGAATCGAGCTGCTGGTCGCACCGGCCGCGCAGAGCCTGGTCCTGCCGATCGACCTGATCATCTACGCCGGTATCGCCGGCGTCTCCGGCACCCTCATCGCGGTGCTGCTGATCACCCTGGGCGTGCTGAGCTGGCTACAGCCCGCACAGCACGTCTTCTTCGGGATGGTCGGGCTCTTCCTCGCCCTGGTGTCCTTCGTGACCTCCAACTTCGGCGGGTTCGTCATCGGGATGCTGCTCGGTATCGTCGGCGGCTCGCTCGTGTTCGCGTGGGCACCCGTCGTCCGGCGGCGCCCGCGACGGCGCCGCCGGAGGGGCGCGCACGAGGCGCCGCAGGACGGCGACCTGGACGGTGACCGGGACGAGGACTCCCTGGCCGGGGAGCAGACCCGTGCCGAAACCAGGACCGAAACCCGTGCGGACGGGGCGGGAACCGGAACAGGTCCGGACACCGCTCCCCACCGGACCGTCGCCGCCGGACCGCTGGACGTCCCCGCTCACGCGGAGCCCGTCGGCGCCTCGGACGAGGGCGCCGGCGCCTCCGAGGTGACCGCCGTCGACGAGACCGTCTCCGACCCCCGGCGGGGACCCCGGCCGCTGGCCGCCCTCGCACTGCCCCTGGCCGCGGCCCTGCTCGTGGCGAGCGCGCCCGCGCCCGCCCTCGACTGGCCCTGGGACTGGTTCACCCCTCCGGGCGACGAGGAGGAACAGCCCGGGGACGGGGCCTCTCCGTCCCCCTCCGACGAACCCGCGCCGTCTCCGGGCACGGATCCCAGTGCCGACCCCAGTGCCGACCCCAGCGCCGGGCCCACCGAACCGGGTGGGGAAGGCGAGGAGGGCGAAGAGGCGCCGGAGGATCCGGAGGACGAGGGGGCCGAGGAGGACGAAGAGAGCGAGGAGGGCACCTCGGAGGAGTGCCGGCTGCGCACCGACGAGTCCGCCCTGACCGAGTCCGAGGAGGAGTTCCTGGCGGCCGTCCGCGACTGCCAGGCGGCCCAGGACGAGGGGAAGCTCCCCGAGGTCCCGCTGGAGGAGGAGTACCCCTGCTTCCAGGGGTCGGTCAGCACGTCCGGCCTGACCTCCGACCAGTTGACGATGAGCGGTGCGCTCTACGAGGGCGTGGTGGAGTGCCCCACCATGAACGGCCCCCGGCGGTACATCCGACTGACCATGAGCAGGGCCGACTTCAGCGGCGCCGAACTGTGGTTCGAGGACGCCGGCACCCGGATGAGCCTCGGCCTGCCCGCCATGACCATGGACGGGACCGTGGAGATGCACATCACCCGCATGCACGTGCGCATCCTGGGCATCCCGCTCACCTTCACCCCGGACTTCCCGCCCCCGCTGCTGCTGCCGTACATGGTCGTCACGGACGTGGAGGTGGACAACCCCATGGCCGGCACCGACCTCATGAACATCACGGACCTCAACGGGCAGTTCGCCGGAGCCTGATCTCCACCGGACACGACGCCGGACACGGCGACGGGGGCGCCGCCACCGCGGCGCCCCCGCTTCGGTCCCGTCCTACCAGGTGCCGGTGATCAGGCGGCTGGGCCGGCCCACGTGCGACACGTACAGCGCGTCGCGCGCCCGGGTGCAGGCCACGAACAGCAGCGTCCGCTCCTGCTGGAAGGCGTGCTCCAGCGCCACCTGGTCGCCGTCGGCGGCCTCGACCGCGGCCTTGGGCGGCAGCAGGTGGTCACTGACGCCGACCAGCGCCACGCAGCGGAACTCCTGGCCCTTGAGCCGGTGCATCGTCCCCACGCGTACCGCGTCGGCGCTGCCGCCGCCCTCCAACTGGGCCGTGGGGACGCCCCGGGCCTCCAGCTCCTTGGCGATGCCGCGCACCACCCACTGGTTGCGCCCGGCCACCGCGATCTCAGCGGGGTTGACCCCCGACTCCAGCCACATCCGCACCCGGTCGCCCAGCGCGGCGAGCTCCTCGGCGCGGTTGTCGCAGCCGCGCACCACCGGCGCCGGGCCGCGCAGCAGCGAACGGTAACCGGCCAGGGTGTCGGCGTTGTCGTCCATGCCCAGGGCCGCCCGGCGGTCCAGGACCGGCATGCTCCAGTCCAGGATCTCCTGCGTCACCCGGTAGCTCACCCGCAGCCGGTGGCTGCGCCCGCGCACGTTGATGCCGAGCGAGGCCAGCGACACCCGGTTGTCGGACACCCGCTGGTGCGGGTCGCCGACGACGAACAGGTCGTCCGGGCCCTCGGGGACGGCGGCGCGCAGCATCCGCCACTGGGCCGGGTGCAGGTCCTGGGCCTCGTCGACCACCGCGTGCCGGAACAGGGGCTCGCCCCGGTCCAGGACCCGGGCGGCCTCGGCGGCCAGCTGCGGGTAGGACCACAGCCCCTCCACCCGCATCGCGCCGACGTAGCGCCGCACGGTCTCCCACACCTGGCGCCGGTGCTCGGGCGCCAGGTGCTGCACCCGGCCGCTGCGCTCGCAGCGGATGTACTGGGGCAGCAGTTCCAGCCCCTTGGCGAGGATGACCTGCTCCCACTCGTCCGCCAGGAAGCGGCCGGAGAAGGGCAGGCCGTCGGCCAGGGCCACCGCGCGCCAGCGCCGGGCCAGTTCGTCCCTGCCGACCAGGCGGGGCGCCATGCTGGTGTGGGTCTGTACGACCGAGCGGGCGAGGCTGTCGATGGTGGCCACGCGCACCCGGGCGCGGACGCCGGGCTCGGGCAGGAGCTGGTCCAGCCGCTCGGCCAGGGACTGGGCCAGCGTGCGGTTGTAGGTGGTCAGGAGCACCGACTCGCGGGTGTCCTCGGGGTGGACGGCGGCGTCGCGCCGGGCCAGGTGCGCGGCCCGGTGCAGCGCGATCACGGTCTTGCCGGTACCGGGGCCGCCGGTGACCTGCGCGGACCCGTTGTAGCGGGTCTCGGTGATCCGGTGCTGGTCGGGGTGGAGTGTGAGCTGCCACTGGTCGAAGGGCGCCTGGAGCGCGCCGGCGAGCTCGGGCGGTCCGGTGGGCGTGGGGTCCACGCCGCCGGGGACGGCCCCGGTCGGCGTGTCGGGGCGCAGGCCGCGCGCGAAGCGCAGGGCCTCGTCGCGCGGGCGCACGGTGACCAGGCGGTAGTGCGTGCCGTCCGGCTGGTCGCCGGCGTGGTCGTCGAGGGGCTGGTCGTACTCGCCCGCGTCGGGGGCGGGGACGACGACGCCGGACCAGTCGGGGGTGATGTCGAGGACCCGGACGCGCGGGTCGGCCGCGTCCGCGACGGACTCCAGGACGGGCCGGTCGCCCGCCTGGTAGGCACGCATCACGGCCAGGGTGTCGAGCTGGACGTCGGGCGTGAGGTGGGTGAAGTCGCTGAGAAACGTCGGGGCGATCGCGAGGGCGGACACGTCGTGGTTTCCTCCGGTCTTCGACCAGGTGGTGTCTGTGTGCTCGGGGCGGTCGGAGCGGATGGTGCTGCGGAGCCGCTCGGAGCGGCGTCGCGCCTACTAAGGAGATGCTCGTTGCCGAATTTGGGCAAACGCCGCTCCAAAGGCGATTCCCGTCAGACTTCGTGTGCCCTGTCGGTCTTGTGTCCATGCAGGTCAGAGGTACCTTTGCGCAAGTGCGTTCGAGTGCGCGGCGAAGGTTTTCCGAGGGGGCGCCGGAGAGGGCCGGTGACCTGGGATTCTCTACCGAGCTCCGATGTCCGTAAGCACAGTTATGTCATGTCCGAAAACCGGTGGACGAGGGGTCTCCGAAGGAGGGAACGCCTGTTCCGAGTGGGCTCCGTGGGGAGTATGGGGGCGGACCGCTCACGTTGGAGCGGAAGGACCGAAAACCACGGGGCCGAGGAGGCGCGCGAAGCCCGGGACGCGGGCCGTCCGACGAGGGCCGGTTCACCCGGTGGCCGATTCCGGACACGTTCTGGGCAGAGCGATTCCGGTGGGGGATCGTGTATCGCGGGGGGAACCGCGTGTGGTTCAGGACTCTGCCGGGGTCCGTCCTACCCCGGCAGAGTCCTCAACCACCGCTAGGAAAGCGGTACCCAGTCCCCGACCTCCCCAAAGCGCGCCGGGACACCGAGCTTGGGAGCGTCGGCGGGGTGGCGGATCCCGCTGTCCCTGTGTTCCTTCCATGTCATGTTCTACCGTGGGTACGACAAGAGGGCGGAGAGGACCGGGCGAGCACAGTGGTCTCCGAGGACATGAGTCAGATGCGCGTCTCCGACGCGGAGAGGGACCAGGCGGCCGAGGTCCTGCGGGAGGCGGCCGGGGAGGGGCGGATCACCTTCGACGAGCTCGACGAGCGGCTCGACGCGGCCTACGCCGCCAGGACCTACGCCGACCTCGAACAGGTCACCTCCGACCTGCCCGCGGGCGTCAGGACACCCGCCGGCCAGGTCCCCCCTGCGGCGGGCGGCCGTCCACCGGAGCACGGCGACGGCGGCGACCCCCTCGTCATCCGCTCGCAGGGCAGTGTCGTCGTCCGCGGTGGCCGGTGGCGGGTGCCGCACCGCGTCGAGGTGTACAACAAGCACGGCATCACCCGCCTGGACTTTCGCGCGGCCTCCCTCGCCGGCGCCGTCGTCGAGGTCCACCTCGACACCTCCCACGGCATGGGGGACCTGGTCCTGCCCGAGGGCGCCACCGCCGAGGTGGACGTGGACTCCTCCTGGTTCGGTGCCCTGCGCTCCAAGGTGGACTCCCTCCGGGGGCCCTCCCACCCGCACTTCGTCGTCACCGGTACCTGCCGGGGCGGCTCCCTCCAGATCCGGCACAAGCGCCCCTTCCCCTGGGCCGGCCCGAGAGCGCTCGGAAGCTGAACCCGGCCCCCGCGCGGCGGGGCCCGGGGGCATAGCCGCCGCACGGTCGCCCACGCCCGTGCGCACGGTGGTCTGCGGACGGGCGGTGCCGGAAGCGGACGCGGGAGGTCCCCACGCCCGTGCGCGCGGTGGTCTGCGTGCCTTCGTCCGGATACCACCACCTCCGCCGGTGCGCCATGATGGGGTGCGCGCGGCCTCGCGCGTGACCGGCACGGCGACGGCGCGTACGCGTCGGACAACAGGAGAGGCGGCAGGGGTGGGCTTGTGGATCGCGGCGGTCGGAGCGGGCGCGTGCGCCCTGGCGCTGGCCCCCTACGCCTGGACCTACGTGGCCAGCGCCGGACGCCGCAGGAGGGTCGGCACCGTCCCGCACCGGCCCGTGGCCGTCGTCCTGGGCGCCGCGGCGTGGAGCGAGGGGCCCTCGCCGCTGCTCGCCCGCCGCCTGGACCTGGCCGTGCGCCTGTTCGAGGACGGCGGGACCGAGCGGATCATCGTCTCCGGAGACAACCGCGAGGTGTCCAACCGCGAGACCGATACCATGGCCGAGTACCTGGTCAAGCAGGGCGTGCCCGCCGACAGGATCGACGCCGACCGCTACGGCTACCGCACCTGGGACACCTGCGTACGGGTGCGCGACCTGTTCGACGTGCACGCGGCCACCATGGTCACCCAGTCCTTCCACCTGCCCCGCACGGTCGCCCTCGCGCGGGCCGCCGGGATCGACGCCGTCGGGGTGGGGGACTCCAGCATGGGAGCGCGGCGCCGTTCCACGGTGATCGGCTACGTCCGCGAGGTCGGCGCCGCCGTCAAGGCCCTGCGCGACGCGCTCCTGCGCCCCGCCCCGGCCCACAGCGAACTCTGACCGAATTCTGACCGGGCTCTGGGGTCCGGGCGGCCGGTACCCCCTCGTACGGCGGGGACGTGTGCCCGCCGAACACGGTTCCGGAGCCGGGTGGCGCGTCCACGGATCCCCAACCGGGATAATCGGCAGCATGAACGCGACCACGGAAAACGACCCACACGGCGGCGCGGAGAACGTGGACTGGGCGGCACTGGCCCCCGAGGGCGGTGCGCGCATCCCCGAGCTGCTCGGACGGCTCGCCGGAAGCGACGGCGCACTCTCCGATCTCCACGACATCATCCACTTCCCCGCCCCCGGACACCTCGCCGCACCCAGGGCGGTCGACTTCCTGGTCGACATCGCCTGTGCCGAGTCCACTCCGGTCACCGACCGCTGGCGTCCCCTGAGCCTTCTGCTGGAACTGGTGGCCGGGCACGCCGAGGACCGCTTCCCCGAGCCCCTCAGCCTCGACCAGTGGCGCGACGAGGTGGTCTGGGCGACCTCCAACGACGCGGAGAAGGTCCGCGAGCAGTACCGGTCCTGGGCGGAGGAGGCCCCGGACGAGCAGCACCACCGCCGCATGCGCAACCGGCTCGCCGTCATGGAGCAGCCGGGCGGCGCCGAGCTCCTGCGGGCCGAGCTGGACACCTACGAGGCCGTCTGCGCGCGCGTCCCCGACCTGGTCGCGCTGCTCAGGGGCGGAGCCAACCGGGGCGGCATGGACCGCGCGGGGGAGTGGGTGAGCTACCTGCTGGGCTTCCTGACCTCCGACGCGGAGCGGATCGCCGCCGAGATCACCGGCGCCTCCCAGCTCCTGCTCGCCAAGGACCTGCGCCCGGCCCCGCAGACGCCCACGAACCTGCGCGACATGATGAACGGGATGGACACCGGCGAGCCGCTGCCCGCCGAACTGTTCGCCCTGGGCCTGCTGGCCACCCCCGCGGACATCGACACCTCCGTCGGCCTCACCCACCAGATGGCGGGCGGGAACCTGTACAACTCCTTCGCCGCCTCGGTGGCGATGGTGCTCATCCACGGCGAGAACACCCCGCGCGAGGCGCTGCGCCGTATCGGCCGCGGCGGCGGTACCTCCATGGGCTACGAGGGGCTGTTCAACGAGTCCTGGCCGCACTGCGGCGGCCGCTCCCCGCAGGTCCTGGGCTTCCTGGCGCTCGGCCGCGCCGGTGACCGCGCCCGCCGCCTGCGCCTGGACATGCTCCCCGGCCTGATCAAGGGCGAGGACGAGTCCCGGGCCCTGGTGACCGGTGCGGGCCTGGAGATGGTGCTCGGTCCCCGCAGCAGGGGCTACACCACCGAGGAGCACGTCAACGCCGACTACGACGAGGAGACCCTCAAGGTCCTGTGGGCGATCGCCGAGCTGCCCGCTCCGGCGTGGGAGGACGAGGAGTTCACCCGGACCCTGGGCGCTTGGGCGCTGCCGGACGACGCCCAGGAGTTCTGCGACCTGGTGGGTGTGGAACCCGAGCCCGAGCCGCAGGAGGCCGCGGACCCGCGGCCGCAGGCGCCCGCCGCACCCCAGCCCGGCGGGCTGCTCGGACGCCTCTTCGGCGGCGGCCGCTGACGCGCCGGCCGGGAGCGTCACCGGTGTGACGTGCGCGCTTCCTTCCCCGTGATCTTGCTCTTGGTGGCACTCTCGACCGGTCACAGTGCCACTGGGAGCAAGATCACCGGGGAACGGGGGTCACTTGTCCACAGGACGGCAAGAAGGCTGGCGGCTCGGGAGTTCCCAGCTCAGAGTAGAGGGCATGAATCAGGCGGCCCCACCACCAGGTTCGCCGTGTGACGCCACCGTCACGGCGGCGCTCGCCGTGGCCTCCCGACAGTACGGAATGCTCAGCTGGGCACAGGCACGTAACCTCGGCCTCACCAAGGACGACATCCGTCGGCTCCTGCGCGGCGGCGGCTGGGACCGTCCCTATCCCCGGGTGTACTCCGTCCGTTCCCTGGCCGACCGCTCCGATCCCACCGGCCATCTGCGTACCTCGGTCATGGCCGCCCAGTTGTCCCTGGGGCCGCACTCCTTCGCGGGTGGCGAGACCGCCGCGCGCCTGTGGGGCATGCAGGGACTGAGGCGCTGGGACGGTCGAGAGATGCACATGGTCATCCCCGCGCTCGGCGCCCAGCGTCACATTCGCGGTATCACCCTGCACAGCTGGTACGTCTCCGAGGAGGAAGTCACCACCGTGGGGAAGGGCATCCGCCTGACCGACCCGGGCAGATCCCTGAGGGACACCCTCCTGTGCGTGGACCGGGACACCGCCGTGTGCCTTATGGACTCCTGCCTGAATCAGGGCCTCGTCACCGGCGAGGACACAGAGCGGCTGGAGAGGGCGAACCGGGGCCGGAGAGGCTGTGTACAGGTACGTGGATGGTGGCCGTTGGCCGACGGTCGTGCGCAGAGCGCCCTGGAGACCCGTGTCCGCCTGGTGTGCGCTGACGGAGGTCTTCCGCCCACCGAGCTTCAGCGCCGTTTCACCGACAGGCACGGAAGGCTCATCGGCATCGTCGACTTCTGGTGGGAGCACCTGAGACTCATCGGCGAGGCCGACGGCATCGGCCCGCACAGCACCCCGCAAGCCCTGGCCCGGGACCGGGAACGCCAGAACGCCCTGCAACTGTGGTACCCGGACGTCCGCGTGGTCCGGTTCACCTGGCAGGACCTCCACCGCCCCGAGTACATCCTGGCCACCGTTGCCCGTGCTGGCAGATGACCTTCTCCCGTTTCCCCGGTGATCTTGCTCTTGGTGGCACTCTCGACCGGTCACAGTGCCACTGGGAGCAAGATCACCGGGGGAGGGGCCACGCGGCTCACTCGCGCTCCGGGGCCAGGGCGTCGTCCACCCCCGTCTCGTAGTCGCCCAGGAACATCGGATCCGGCCTCAGCACCACCGTGCCCAGCGCCGCCACCGCCGCCGGGACCTCCCGGAACCAGCCGTACACGGTGGCGAAGGTGCGCTCACGCAGGCTGGAGTCGGCCACGCCCACCGCGTCGATCCCCGCGGCACGGCACAGCCGCACCGCCCGGGGCAGGTGGAAGTCCTGGGTGACCACCGTGGCCGCCTCCACCCCGAACACCTCGTTGGCACGCGCGCACGAGTCCCAGGTGGAGAACCCGGCGTAGTCGCCCACGATCCGCTCCCGATCGATCCCCGCCGCCACCAGGTAGTCGATCATCGTGTCGGTCTCGTTGTAGTGCTCGACGCTGTTGTCCCCGCTCACCAGCACGGCGTCCACCTTCCCCGCGGAGTACAGTCCGGCGGCGGTGTCCAGGCGCCGTGCCAGCAGCAGGCTCGGCCGGCCGTCGGGACGCACCCCCGCGCCCAGCACCAGCGCCACCGGGCGCTCGGGCACGGTCTCGGCGGTGTGGCGGTGGTCGGCGGTGGAGGAGAGCACCCACAGGAACGGCGCGCACCCCGCCACCATCGCGAACACGGCCAGCAGGGCGAGGTGCCGCAGCCGCAGCCGCAGCCGGGGGCGGCGCCGGCGCCTACGGGAACCGTGGGCGCCGCCGGAACCCCCGGAGCCGCGGGACCCCCTGGAGCCGCCGGTGTTACCAGAGCCCTCGGGAGCGTCGGAGCCGCCCGCGCCGCTCGGGTCGCCGGGATCGTCGGAGCCGCCGCCGGGGACGTGGCCTCGGGAATCGGCGGAGTCTGGGTTCGTCACGTCAGGGAAGACGCCCGGGTCCGCCCCGGAGTTCCTGCACGGCACCGGGTAGATGCCGGGGCGCCGGAAGGCCAGCCGTCCCCGGAGACCCGCCGTCCCCCACCCGGCACCCCCGCACACCGCGGGGCCCGGAGCCGGAAACCGCCTGTCCTTCCGGCGGACGGCGCGGTTAGAGTCACCGCATGCCTTTCCAGCCACAGCACGACGACCTGCCCGCACGGCTCAGGGCCCTCGCCGACCTCATGCCGGGGAACATGCGCGACGGCTCCGGTATGCACGAGTACGACGGGAAGGTCGCCGACATGTCGCCAGACGGGGTCCGGGACGCGCTGTCCCGGCTCGGCGGCGATCCCCTCGACGACCCGCACGACGACGCGCACCTGGCCGCCTTCGAGAAAGCGCTCCGCTACGAGCTGGGCGAACTCCAGCTCCACCGGGCCAACCCCCTCTACCACCTGGGCGAGCTCGACCTCTCCGGCTACGACCGCGAGTACGCCCCGCGGGCCGACCGCGACGCCGCACGCACCGCCCACCTGGCCGAGTGGCCGCGTGTGGTCGACAACGCGATCGCGGCCCTGGACCGCGTGCCCGCGCCCGTCGCCGAGTCCCTCATCGGCGCCGTCCGCGGAGTCGCCGAGGGCCTGCCCGACGACCTGCCCGCCGACGTCCGCGAGGCCGCCCTCGACGCGCACGCCCGGTTGGTCGCCCACATCGAGCGGGCCGCGAAGGAGGGGCCTGAGAGCGCCGGGCTCGGCGCCGAGGCACTCGGACGCCTGATGGGCAGCGGCGAGGCCGTCGAGGTGGACCTCGCCGACCTGGCCGCGCGCGCCGACGCCGAACGCGACCGCCTGCGGGCCCGACTCGCCGAGGCCACCGGACGCCTCGCCCCCGGCCGCGAGCCCATGGAGTTCGCCCGCGAGCTCACCCGCCGGCACCCCGACAAAGACGGCGTCCTGGACGCGGCCCGCCGCTGGACGGAACTGGCGCTGGAGTTCACCGCCGAGCGCGACCTGGCGCCCCACAGCGACGGTGAGTGCCGGGTGGACGTCTCCCCGCCCTCCCAGCGCTGGGCCACCGCGATGATGGCGTGGTCCGGCCCGTGGGAGGCCGACACGCCCTCCTTCTACTTCATCACCCCGCCCGACGCCTCCTGGACCAAGGAGGAGGCCGACGAGTGGCTGGAGATGTTCAGCCACACCACCCTGCCCGCCGTGAGCGTGCACGAGGTCGCCCCGGGCCACTTCTCCCACGGCCGGGCCCTGCGCCGGGCACCGGGCCCGGTGCGCCGTGCCCTGCACTCCATGACCTTCGCCGAGGGCTGGGCGCACTACGTGGAGGAGATGTGCGCGGAGGAGGGCTTCGGAGCCTACGCCGCCGAACGCCTGGGCGACGCCGCGTGGACCGCCGACCACTACGAGGCCGGCGTGTGGGTGGAGGCGCTCATCCGTGTCACCCGCCTGTCCGTGGCGATCGGCGTGCACAGCGGCACCATGACCGTGGAGGAGGCGGCCGCCCGCTTCGCCGAGGACACGCCGCTGCAAGGTCCCGCGGCCCTGTCCGAGGCGCGCCGCGCCACCTTCGACCCCACCTACGGCCGTTACACCTGGGGGAAGCTGGAGATCCTGCGGCTGAGGGAGCGGGCGCGTGAGCGCTGGGGCGACGGGTTCACCCTCGCCCGCTTCCACCGGGCGCTGCTCGACCTGGGATCCCCGCCGCTCGGCCTCGTCGACGCCGTACTCGAACACGGCTGATCCGGACGGCCCGGACCCGGACCGGCCCCCACCCGGAACAGCCCGGGCGGTGGGCCGGCCCCGGTCCGGCCCCTGCTCCGGGGCCCTACTCCGGGCCCGGGGCCGCTCCCTGCTCCGCGTCCGCCGGGCCCAGCTCGGCGAGCGCGTCGCGCACGCGGCCCCGCGCCGCGTTCAGCGCCCGCGCGGCCGCGGCCGCGTCCACGTCGGCCAGCAGCGACACCAGCGCCACCCGGGTGTCGCCCCCGGCCGCGCTCAGCGCGTCCGCGCACACCCGCTCGCCCATCCCCGTGGCCTGCGTCAGGATGGTCACCACCCGGCCGCGCAGCTTGCCGTTGGTGGCGTCCACCCCCACCATCAGGTTCGAGTACGTGCGCCCCATCCGCACCATCACCGCGGTGGAGAACGCGTTCAGCGCCAGCTTCTGCGCGGTGCCCGCCTTCATCCGGGTGGACCCGGCGATCACCTCCGCGCCCGTGGCCATGCCCACGTGAACGTCCACGCTCCCCGCCAGCGGCGCCCGCGGGTTCGCGCTGATCAGGACCGTCGACGCCGAGCGCTCCCGGGCGGCCTCCAGGGCGCCGCCCACGTACGGGGTCCGGCCACTGGCGGCCAGCCCCACCACCAGCGAGCCCGGGGCGATCCCGGCCGCGTCGGCGCGCCCGGACTCCCAGTCGTCCTCGATCCCCTCCACGGCCCGCACCAGCGCCTCCCCGCCGCCCGCGTGGTGGGCCACCACCCACTCGGCGGGCACACCGTAGGTCGGCGGCAGCTCGGCGGCGTCCTGGGCGGCGATCCGCCCCGACGTGCCCGCCCCGAAGTAGTGGATGGCCGCCCCGGCCTCCAGGGCGGCCACCCCCAGCTCCACGGCCCGCGCCAGCTCCGGCAGGACCGCGCCCACCGCGGCGGGGACCGTGACGTCCTCGGCGTTGATCCGGCGCAGCACGTCCAGCGCCGGAAGCAGGTCGATGTCGTGGGTACCGGAGTTGCGGGCCTCGGTGGGCGCGCGCACGATCACGGCCCCGCCGTCCTCCGTCCGTCCGGAGGAGGACGGGACACCGGCCTCCCCCGGGGCGTCCCCTCCGCCGTCGTGCACAGCGCTCTCCTGTTCGATCCGCACCCGTGCCGTTCCTTTCCGCCGGTCCGCCGGACGCCCCCGGGCCCGCCGTCGGGCGGATCCGTGCGGGGCCGGCGTACCTGGTCAGCCGTCGTTTCCGTCCGTACTCCCGCCGCCGGCGCCCTCGCCCCTGCGGCGCCTGCGGTCGTCGTCGAGCCGCAGCCCCCGCACCGCCTCGAAGGTGGTCTCCAACGCGGTGCGGCTGTCGGTGTAGCGGCTCTGGGCCAGGCCCACGAACAGGCAGTCCACCACCGTCAGCTGTGCCAGCCTGCTCGCCGTGGCCCCCGAACGGAACGTGGTCTCGCGCGCCGCGGTGACCAGCACGTGGTCGGCGAACCCGATCGACGAGCGGGGGAAGTTCGTGATGGCGACGGTCCGCGCGCCGCGCCGCCCCGCCTCGGTCAGCGCCTGCACGGTGTCTATGGTCGTGCCGCTGTGGGAGATGCCGATGGCCACGTCGCGCTCGTCCAGCAGCGCCGCGCTGGTGAGCATCACGTGCGCGTCCGACCACGCGAACGAGGTCAACCCGATCCGGTGCAGCTTCTGCTGTAGGTCGGCGCCGACGAACGCGCTCGCTCCCACCCCGTACACGTCGATGCGCCGGGCGCCCGCCAACGTGTCGATGACCGTGCGCAGCACCTCCACGTCCAGGGAGGCGCCGGTCTCCTCCACCGCGCGCGCGTCGGTGTAGGCGATCTTCTGGACCACCGTGACGAGGGTGTCGTCGGGGTTGATGTCGCTGGACAGCTCCGGTGAGCCCGAGCGGGCACCGCGTGCCTGACCGGCCTCGGTGGCCAGCGCCAGGCGCAGCTCCCGGTAGCCGCCGAAGTCGATGGTGCGGCAGAACCGGATCACCGTGGCCTCGGAGGTGGCGCAGTCCTTGGCGAGCTGGGTGATGGAGGAGGCGGCGGTCCTCTCTGGGTCGTCGATGACGTGCTGGGCGACCCGCCGTTCGGCGGGTGCGAGGGAGGGCAGGAGCGACCGTATGCGTAGGACGGTCGTGGGGACGGGTGGTGCGGAGACGTCCTGGGTCTCCGGCCGACCGTCCGCGTCCTTCGGAGTTTCCGCCATGGAGGAAAGTTTCTTTCGGTCGTGGTGCAGAGTCAACGAAGCGAAGGGGAAAATCGGGAGAATCCAGGATTTCAAGGGACGGCCGTGGCGGCAAGTACCTGGACCCGATCGCGGTATCCCAGCTCAGGCGGCGCTCTGACCCCGAAGTCTGACCCCGAAGGGGGCGCCGCGGTTCACCCGCGGCTCACCCGTCCGCGTCGGTCGCCACCGCAGCACCCCGCTGACCACGGGTGGAGCCGGCCACGGGCGGAGGCGGTGGCTGCGGGACCGACCTCACCGAGGAGCGGCCCGGCCGGTCGCGCGGCGGCGGTCACCACCAGGTACCGGTCGACCGGCCCGCGGGTGCGGGGCGAGCCGAGGCCGGGGCGGTGGGCTCTGGAAGGGGGTGGGCCCGGCACGCGGGGACACGTCCACGGCCCGGATGGCCGCCGTGCCGCGTGCCGGGCCCGGGAAGGGCCGACACGGCCGCGGGGAAGTACCGGCCGTATCCCGCCCTCCCGACACGAGTGTCGGCCAGGGACCTTACGTTCGGCTTTCACCTGGGTGGGAAGCGTCGACATGTCCGTGGGCGGGGAGGCGGCGTTCCGTCCAGGTCGCGCATCATCACCCCGAGGTCATGAAATCGGTCGGATCTGCATACGGGGGTGCTCATCACCCACAGGAGTCGCTAGTGTCAATCCCATGACACAGAACAACGATTCCAACATGGACCCGGCGGGCAACACCCAGCACTTCCGCCGCTTCGTCGACGAGAACCCGGAGCCCGAGGAGCCCGCGCGCCGCCCGATCCTGCCGATCCTGCTCGCGGCCGTCGGTGTGGTTCTGGTCATCGCCGTGATCATCGCTCTGGTCCTGGCCTTCGCCTAGTCCCAGCGGCGGAGGGCGCCCGGCACGGAGTCGGTACCGGCCGCCCCGAAAGCGGTTCGCGACCACCCCGTGGTCCTGCTAGAGTTAACGACGTCGCCAGGGTGCGGCCCACGGGGCCGGCACCGGTGAACGGCGGGCGCCATTAGCTCAGTTGGTCAGAGCAGCTGACTCTTAATCAGCGGGTCCGGGGTTCGAGTCCCTGATGGCGCACAGCATGAGGCTCCGGGAGAGGTCACATCCTCTCCCGGAGCCTTTCTGTCTTTTCGCGTCCGTCCCGCCCGGCCTCCGAAGGTGCGAGGACGCCCTGGTGGCGTGCCCCACATCGGGCGCCTCGCGGCGTCAGGGGCCCCGTGGTTCGGGTAGAGTGAACAACGTTGCCGCGGGCGAGCAGCCAGGCGGTGAACAACAGGCGTCATTAGCTCAGTTGGTCAGAGCAGCTGACTCTTAATCAGCGGGTCCGGGGTTCGAGTCCCTGATGACGCACACGAGGCGAAGGCCCCGGTCGGTTCCGACCGGGGCCTTCGTGCTGTCCCGAGGATTTCACCGGAGATTCCTCCGAGTCCTTTCGTCTCACCTGTTACCCGCCGCATTTTCGCGAGGACGCTCCGTTCCCTTTGTGAAAGGGAGGGGCCATTGCTCCGTGCGTACCTCGCCGCCACTCTCCGTGTCCTTCGGCGGGCAGATGTGTGGTGGTGCGGAAAAGTGTCGTCGCCGTGTGGTGGGCTGTCTCGCGCCGCGGGGGCGTGGCCCGTGCGGGCCACGACACGATGGGTGACCACATGGTCGCATTCGTGTTCCAAGAATGAGATTGACATAAACCCCCGGATGGTGAATTGTTACCTTTCTGCCACTCCTGTCAGGTGGTAATCCCCGTGCATGAGTTTCGGAGTATCCCCATGTCTTCTGTTTCCCCCGTCCTGCGTACCGTCGGCGTTTCGGTGCTCGCCGCCGGCGCCGCGTTCTCCCTCAGCGGCTGCGGCGCCCTCATCTCCGCTCTCGGCGTCGGCAACGTGATGGATCTCAACGTCGGCGACTGCTTCAGCGAATCCGAGATGAACGCCGCGCTCGGGGGCGAGGAGGTCAGTGACATCCCGCTGGTCGACTGCGCCCAGGAGCACGACTCCGAGTTCTTCTTCTCCCACGAGATGACGGGGGAGGAGTTCCCGGGCGACGGCACGGTCTCCACCGAGGCGGAGGAGATCTGCTACGGCGACAACTTCACGAGCTTCGTCGGCGTCTCCTACGACGAGTCGGAGCTCTACGCCGCCTACCTCGCCCCGACCCAGCAGACCTGGGACCAGCTGAACGACCGCGAGATCCTCTGCTACGTCACCACCGTCGAGCCCGGCGGGAGCGGCGAGCCGGTCACCGGAACCCTCGAGGGCGCGAACCGCTGACCGCGGGCCGTCCGACCCGGCGAAAGGCCCTGCTCCGCCTTCGTCCCCTGCTCTCCCGTGCCCACACCTGCGGTGATACGCGGCACGTCGCGCCCGGAGTGCACAAGAAAATCTGATTCGTCCGAGCCCGGGATGAAACCTTCCCCGCGTCCCGGGCATCTGGAACAAGTGTCGCCGACCTTGCCCCCGCGTCGGCCCGAGTACCTCAACGATCCTGTGGAGTCCCCATGCTGTCCGGAAAGCGCCGACCGCTGATCGGCCGTGTCATCCTCGGGACCCTCGCCGCGGGCGCCACTCTGGCGGCCACGGCCTGTGGCCTGCCCCTGCTGCCCCCCGCCTTCACCAACGGCGGGGACCCGGTCGAGCAGCCGGAGCCCGTGAACACCGAGGCGCCGACCGAGACCGCCGAGCCCGTGGAGACCGAGCCCAGCGAGCCCGCCGGCCCCGAGGACACCGACGTCTTCTCGTTCTACGTCGGCGACTGCGTCAACGAGATCACCGCCGAGGGCGAGTTCTCGGAGGCGCCCAAGATCGACTGCTCGGAGCCGCACGACCAGGAGGTCTACCACTCGGAGGACCTCCAGGAGCCCGGCGCCTACCCCGGCTTCGACCGGGTCTCCGAGATGGCCGGCGAGGTGTGCCACGCCGCGTTCGAGGGCTTCGTCGGCACCTCCTACGAGACCTCCAGCCTCGACTTCACCCCTTGGTTCCCCACGGAGCAGGGCTGGACCGAGCTCGGCGACCGCGAGGTCCTCTGCCTGGTCTTCGACCCCGCCGGCCAGACCACCGGCACGCTGGCCGGCTCCGGTCTCTAGACTCCCCTCCGACGGGTGGCGGCCCGCACCGCCCGGTTCCCGGTGGTGCGGGCCGCCGTCGTTCACGGGGTTCAGACCACCGGGCCGCCCAGGACGGGCTCCTCCCTCATGGGCGCCAGGTGCTCGGTGTCCGGCTCCGGTTCCGGCTGTGTGCCCATCTCCGCCGGGGGCAGGCCCTGACAGGTGAGGTCATCGGGGACCACGCCGTCGACCAGGTAGGCCTCCACCGGATCGGCCACGCATTCCAGCCCGCCGGGCAGGTAGAACCCGTGTCCGCCGTCGCCCGCGACGGTGATCAGCGGGCTCTCCAACCTCTTGGCCATGGCCACCCCGGCCTCGTAGGGGGTGTTGGCGTCGAACTCACCGGCGATGAGCAGCGGCTCGGGGTAGCCGTCGCGTTCCAGTTCCACCGGGGGCTCGGGCCGGTCGAGTGTGTTGAAGGTGCACGGATGGGGAACGGACCAGTAGGCGCCGACCCCGTACGGGTGCTCCTCCCGGTACTCGCGCGCGTCCGCGTGGTACCTGCTGATCCGTCCCGGCCACTCGGCCTCGCACAGGACGGCCGTCTGTAGGTCCACGTTCATGAGGGTGACGTCCTCCTCTTCGTCCTCCTCGGCGAGGGCCTCGAACTCGGACGCGAGCGCCGTTGGGAGGGGCTCGCCGCGGACGAGGTAGCCGAGGTAGTCCGAGTTCAGGTCCCAGAACTGCTGGTACCGGGAGATCTGGCCGACCTCGAAGTCGAAGGCGTGGCTGTCGTAGACCAGGCCGGGGATGTCCTCGCGCGGTTCCTCCCGCAGTCGTGCGGAGGTCGCCTCGAAGGTCGCGTAGACCTCCTCCTGCGTCGAGCCGAACCCGAGGGCGCCGTCGTGCCGCGCCGCCCACGCGGTGTACCGGTCCATGTTCGCACTGTAGGCCGGGGCCTGCGTCAGGAACATCTCCCGCCAGACGCCGTCGGGGTGCACCGGCGAGTCCAGGACGCTGCGGTCCAGGCGCTCGGGGAACAGGCTTCCGTACACCGCGCCCAGGTAGGTGCCGTAGGAGTAGCCCAGGTAGTTGGTCTTCTCCTCGTCCAGAGCGGCCCGGACGACGTCCATGTCCCGGGCGGTGTTGGCCGTGGTCATGTGCGGGCGCAGACCGCCCTGGGCCCGCTGGCACTCGCGCTGGTAACGGATCGCCTCCCGCGTCGCCTCGGAGATCTCGGCGTTGGTCGGGCGCGGGTAGACCGGCACGGGATCGTTCCCGCAGTCCATCCGGGGAGAGGAGGCGCCGGTGCCGCGCGGGTCCATGCCGATGACGTCGTACACCTCGCCCACCCGGGTCCCCTCGTAGTAGCCGCCGAGGACGCGGCCGGGGCCGCCCGGCCCTCCGGGGTTGGTGAGCAGGATGCCGCGCCGCCGGTCGGGGGCGCTCGCCCTCGCCCGGCTGATGGCCACGGTGACGCGCTCACCGTCGGGATCGGAGTAGTCGAGCGGGACCTCGACGCCGGCGCACTCCAGGCCCTGGAGCACCTCCTCCGTACAGGGCGCCCATGCGAGTTCCTGTTCGTGGAACTCGGCGAGGGCGGAGTCGTCGGCGGGGGAGTCCGGGGGGTCGGCGGCGGCCGGGGAAGCCGCCGCGAGGGATGCGGCCAGGGCTGTCACGAGGACACCCGAGGCCATGGGGATCACGCGTGCTGTGCGCACGTGGGTCGCCTCCGCGTTCTCGGCCCGTTCGGGGGAACGGGGTCGTGTACATCGGAGACGCAACCGTACGAATCGCCTGAATAGCCACAACACCAACAAAAGTCATGTGTGTGCGGAAGTGGCCGGATGCGGCCAATTCCTGAACGCCTTTATGTGGTGGTTTATCGGCTTCTGTTCTTTTCGGGATGCCGATCCTGTCGCGCGCAGGATGCCGTTTGGTCACGGGGGTGGCGTGGGCCACACGGAACGGGCTACCGTGCTCTTCTATTAGGAAACTTTCCTAATAGAAACGTGGTTCCCCCAGACGTACCTCCCGAAGGAGCCCCGTGGCCACCGAAATCGCGGTCTCCCCGCCGCCCTCACCCCCACCGTCACCGCAGCCCGCACCCCTGCCGCTCCGGATCTGGCGCCACCACGCGCTCGTCAAGGCCCGAAAGGCCGTCGTCGTGGTGTTCGTCGTCGCCAACGTGACCTTCTTCCTCGGCCGCGCCATGCCGGGCGACCCGATCGACGTGATGGCAGGACGCCTCACGCAGGGCGGCATGTCGATGGAGGAGGCCCGCGCCGTCGCGATGAACTCGCTGGCCTACGACCCCGACGCACCCCTGTACCAGCAGTGGTGGGACTTCCTCATCGGCCTGGTCACCCTCGACATGGGCACGACCATCACCCGGCCCGGCCAGAGCGTCATGGACGCCATCGGGGCCTACCTGCCCTGGACCCTGTTCAGCATCGGTGTCGGCACGGTCATCGCCATCGTCCTCGGCCTGGCCCTCGGCATGGTGATGGCCTACCGGCGCAACCGCTTCCTGGACCACGTGCTCAGCGTCGTCGCCTCGGTCCTGGGCGCCGTCCCCAACTACCTCATCGCGATGGCCCTGGTCTTCGGCGGCGGCATGTACCTGGGGTGGTTCAACCCCATCGACCTGCGCGGCACCATCAGCCCCGGCGTCCAGCCCGGCCTCACCCCGGAGTTCGTCGGCGACGCCCTCTACCACGCGGCCCTGCCGATCCTCACCTACGTGCTCGCCATCATCGGCACCTGGATGCTCATCATGAAGGCCTCCACCACCGAGGTGCTCAGCGAGGACTACGTGACCGTCGCGCGCGCCCGCGGGCTGCGCGACCACCGCATCGCCGCCTCCTACGTCGGGCGCAACGCGGTCCTGCCCCTGGTCGCCCAGATCGCCATCTCCTTCGGCACCCTCGTCGGCGGCGCGATCTTCGTCGAGCAGGTCCTGGTCTACAAGGGCGTCGGCGGCCTGCTCCTGGACGCCGTCAACTACCGCGACTACGCGCTCCTCCAGGGACTGCTCATCATCATCACCTCGTGCGTGGTGGTCGCCAACCTCGCCGCCGACCTGCTCTACAGCCGCCTCGACCCGCGTATCCGCACGTAGGAGCCCCCGCATGGCCGTCGTCAACACCACCTCCGCCCCCGGGGTCTGGGGCGCCGTCTGGCAGGGCGTCACCCGCAGCACCAGCGGGTTCCTCGGCCTCTGCCTGGTCCTCGGCGTCCTGGCCTTCTCCTTCGTCGGGCCGCTGCTCATCGACACCCGCAACCCCACCGACGTCACCGCGATCTGGGGCCCGATCACCTCCGAGCACTGGCTCGGCACCAACCACGAGGGCAAGGACACCTTCGTCCAGCTCGTACTGGGCGGACGCGAACCCATCTGGGTCGGCGTCGTCGCCGCCCTGATCACCGTGGCCACCGCCGTCGTCCTCGGCGGTGTCGCCGGGTACGTGCGCGGACGCGTCGACCACCTCCTGCTCCAGCTCACCGACATCACGATGACCATCCCGTTCATCGTGCTGATGCTGGTCATCGCGTCGTTCTACCGCACCGCGTCGCCGCTGGTGGTCTCGTTCATCATCGGCCTGGTCACCTGGCCCTACCTCATGCGCTCCATCCGCGCCCAGGTGCTCACGCTCAAGGAACGCGAGTTCGTCGAGGCCGCCCGGCTCCAGGACCTGGGCACCGCGCGCATCCTCTTCGTCGAGGTGCTGCCCAACATGGCGGGCTACATCTTCGTCAACTTCATCATCGCCGTCACCAACGCGATCTACGCGGTGGTCGGCATGTACCTGCTCGGCCTGCTGCCCAGCACCGCCGACAACTGGGGACTGATGATCCAGCAGGCCTGGAACAACAACGCGTTCCTGCTGCCCCAGGCCGCTCCCTTCCTCATCGCCCCGATGGTGATGATCATGCTCTTCCAGATCGGGCTGGTCACCATGACCCGGTCCCTGGAACAGGCCCTCAACCCACGACTCCGGGACAGGTGAGCCACGTGACCGACCCCACCGCCGCCCCGACCGCCGAGGGGCCGCTGCTCTCCGTCCGCGGCGTCGACGTCGGCTACCGCACCGGCCGCAGGAAACAGGTCACCGCGGTCCGGGACGTCTCCTTCGACCTCTACCCCGGCCAGTCCATGGCCCTGGTGGGGGAGTCCGGCTGCGGCAAGACCACCCTCGGCCTCGGCCTGCTCCGGCTGCTCCCGCGCACCGGTGTCGTCTCCGCCGGGGAGGTCCTCTTCCGCCGCAAGGACGGCCGCCTCGTCGACGTGCGCACCCTCGCCCGCGAGGACCTGCGCCGCTTCCGCTGGAACGAGGCCGCCATGGTCTTCCAGGGCGCCATGAACGCCTTCAACCCCGTACTGCGGGTGCGCGACCACTTCCTCGACACCTTCCGCGCCCACGAGGGGGGCCGCCGCTCCCGCGCGCGGATCCTCGAACGCTCCGCCGAACTGCTGCGGATGGTCCGGCTCGACCCCGCCCGGGTCCTGGACGGCTTCCCCCACGAGCTCTCCGGCGGCATGCGCCAGCGCACCCTCATCGCCCTGGCCCTCGCCCTGGAACCGCAGCTGCTCATCCTGGACGAGCCCACCACCGCACTGGACATCCTCACCCAGCGCTCCATCGTCGAACGCCTCGCGGAACTGCGCGAGGAGCTGCGCTTCGCGATGGTCTTCATCACCCACGACCTGGGCCTGGCCGCCGAGCTCGCCGACCGCGTCGGCACCATGTACGCGGGCCGGATGATCGAGACCGGCACCACCCGCGACATCTTCCACCGCGCCCGGCACCCCTACACCTCGGCGCTGATCAACTCGGTGCCCCCGGTCACCGGCGACCTCCGGGTCCCCGAGTCGCTGCCCGGCGGACCGCCCAGCGTCGGGGCGCTGCCGCCCGGATGCTCCTTCGCGCCGCGCTGCGCGCGCGCCGTCGACCGGTGCGAGTCCACCCGTCCCACGCTCGACGTGCTCAGGAGCCGTCCCGAGGGGATGAGCCACGCCGCCGCCTGCCTGCGTTCCCACGAACTCTTCTCCGAGGGGGTCACCCGTGATTGACCGGACCGTCCCAGCCTCCCCGCGGCCCGGACACGCGCACGCCCCCGGAACGGGCGCCGGGGACGCGGTGCTCAGCCTCCGGGGCGTGCACCAGGTGTTCTCCACCCCGCGCGGCGACGTCCCCGCGGTCGCCGGGGTCGACCTGGACGTGCGCCCGGGGAAGGTGCTGTGCCTGGTGGGGGAGTCCGGCTGCGGCAAGACCACCAGCGCCCGCATGGCCGCCGGACTGGCCGACCCCGTCCACGGCTCCGTGTTCTTCCGGGGCAGGGACGTCGCCGCGATGGACCGACGCGAGAAGGGCCGCTTCCGCCGCTCGGTCCAGTACATCCACCAGGACCCCTACGCCTCGCTCAACCCCGTGCGCACCGTCTACTCGACCGTCTCGGCGGGACTGCGCCGCCACGGACTGGTCAAGGACCGCCGCGAAGCCCGCCGGGCCGCCGCCGAACTCCTGGAGAGGGTCGACCTCACCCCGGCCGAGGAACACCTCGACAAGTACCCGCACCAGATGTCCGGCGGCCAGCGCCAGCGCGTGGCCGTGGCCCGCGCCCTGGCGATGAACCCCGAGGTGATCATCGCCGACGAGTCCACCTCGATGCTGGACGTGTCCATCCGGGTCAGCCTGCTCAACACCCTCGGCAGGCTGCGGGACGAGCTCGGCGTCGGCTTCCTTTTCATCACGCACGACCTGGCCGTGGCCAAGTACTTCGCCTGGGAGGGCGAGATCGCCGTCATGTACCTGGGCAGGGTCGTCGAGCACGGTCCCACCTCGCGCGTGATCAACGATCCCCGCCACCCCTACACGGAGGCGCTCATCGACGCCGTCTGCGAGCCGGACCCCGACCTGGCACGGAACCGGGAGCGGATCAGGCTGCGCGGCGCCGACATCCCCGACCTGACGGACCTGCCGCCGGGATGCGACTTCCACCCGCGCTGCCCCCTCTACGAGCAGGGCGACTGCGACACCGTCCGGCCGCCGCTGGTACCCGGCCACGACCGGCTTCTGGCCTGCCACGTCGTCAACAGGGGGTGAGGCCGTGCTTCTCGTCGTCGGCCGTTTCGGACTCCTCGTCGGAGCCTTCCTCACCCTGACCAGTGCCCTCACGACCGTTCTCACTCCCCCCGGCACAGCCGAGTTCGTCATCAGCGCCCTCACCGTCGTGATCGGCCTGGTCGTGCTCTCCCTCGGTCTGCTCGCCGTCGTACTCGAAAGGAAGAGTCCATGACCCCCACCACCCCCCACCCCCTGATTCCGGACATGAGCCGCAGGCGCCTGCTCCGAACGATCGGCTTCGGCGCGGCGGGCGCCGCCGGCGCCGGCGTGCTGACCTCCTGCGCGGGTGGCGACACCGGCTCGGGCGGCGCCGCGCGGTTCACGGGCGTCTTCGACTTCGACCTGACCGCCCAGACGCGCAACGTCGCCGTGGAGGACGGCGCGCTGCTGATGAACTCGGTGTACGCCGACCTCTTCCTGCCCTCCGGCGCGTTCTACAACTGGCAGACCCACGAGTGGGACTACCTGCTCCTGGAGAAGAGCGCCTGGGAGGGCGACGACCTCATCGTGACCCTGCGCCCGGGCCTGAAGTGGAGCGACGGCACCGACCTGACGGCCGAGGACCTGCACCAGAACTACGCCATCCGGGTCCTGGAGGCGCCCAGCTGGTCGGTGGGCTTCCCGCAGGTCACCGAGCTGGAGCAGTTGGACGACCTCAGCGTCCGCGCGCGCTTCGACAACCCGTTCCCCGGGATCGAGCTCCAGGTCGTCAAGCACCGCGTCTTCTCCAAGTCCACCTACGGGGACTTCGGGGCGCGCGCGATCGCCATGGTGGCCGACGGCGTCCGCCAGGGCGACGACGAGCACGCCGAGTTCAACGCCGAGTTCATCGAGTTCAACCCCGACACCATCATCACCAGCGGCCCGTACACGTTCGACCAGGCACAGATGTCCGACGCGCAGATCACCCTGGTACGCGAGGAGACCGGCTACCAGGGTTCGAAGGTGAACTTCGACGAGGTGGTCGTGCACAAGGGCGACAACCGCCAGGCCTCCCTGCTGATCCAGCAGGGCGAGATCGACTACTCGACCCTGGCCACCTCCGCCGCCGACCAGCAGGCGTTCAAGGGCGTCGAGGGCTTCCGGTGGATCGAGCACCCGGGCTACGACGGCTGCGGCCTGATGTTCAACTACGAGGCCAAGCCCGAGCTGAAGGACGTGCGGGTGCGCAAGGCGCTCGCGCACCTGCTCGACGGCGACCAGATCGGCCGGGTGGCGCGGGGCGAGGCCTACTCCCCGGTGAAGTACTACTCCGGGATGGTCGACCTCCAGACCGAGCAGGTCTTCAGCGCCGATGAGCTCGCGGGCTTCGAGGCCTACGGCCATGACCTGGACCGGGCCGCCGAACTGCTGGAGGACGCGGGCTGGACCAAGGAGGACGGGGTCTGGCACACCGCGGAGGGCGAGGCGGCCGGCTTCGAGATCATCGGTGTCGCGGGCTGGGGCGACTTCGAGCTGACGGCCGTCCAGGTGGAGGAGGCGTGGAACGCCTTCGGCATCAAGACGACCGCGCGCAACGTCCCCGCGGACAACCCCTGGGGCATCTGGTCCGCGGGTGACTTCGAGGTGGCCGTGCGCCACTGGGGCAATCCGGAGATCCCCCAGTACTGGGGCGCCTTCCAGATGAACTACCTCGTGGAGAACGCGGGTACCGAGGACGCCCCGGGCCAGTCCTTCGACCTCAAGGTGGAGAGCCCCAGCCAGGGCGAGGTGGACCTGGCCGAGCTCGTCGAGACCGCCAAGACGGCGGGGAACGAGGAGGAGCAGAGGAAGGCCCTGAAGACGATGGCGATCGTCTTCAACGAACTGCTGCCGCGCATCCCGATCTGGACGTACGAGTACCTGGCGCCGGCCCTGGAGGGTGTCCGGGTGGAGTCCTTCCCCGAGGAGCACCCCGCCGACCAGAACCAGATCTACATGGACAACCACATCATGCTGGCACTGATCCAGGGCGGCCTGGGACCGGTCGAGCAGTAGGACGGCGGCGGCCCGGGGCCCGGGCCGCCGGAGGGCACGGGGGCGGGACCGCGCGGTCCCGCCCCCGTGCTCGTGCGTGCTTCTTCGGAACAATAATCGTTTATGCCGGTATGGAGGATGGGAAGATACTTCTCTGCCACATCGCACGGGCGGTGGTGAGTACCGCACGTTTCGGCGGAAAATCCTTCTTCCGGGACTTTCGCCTCTGTTCCCCGGTGGTGCGGAAACGCTGTGCTTTCCACGGGCCCGGTGGTCTTTCGATGTGTCCGAGCTCGGTCTGGGAAGGACGGGAATGCTGGATTCCCAGTCCGGGGCTTTTCTCGGGACGGGCCGGGAGAGGCGGGGAAGCAGGTCGGAAAGGAACCGGCGGGAGGGCCGTGGCCCCCGCTCCGCACGTCGCCGCCCCGCGCAGTGCCTCCCGGGCCTTTCCCCGAAAGGAACCGCACGTGCGCAAGGACCTGTACGACCTCGGCGAGGTGCCCCGCCGGGCCACGTGTCCGCACGCATGCACGCCTTCACCCTCCGGCGGGAGCGCTACGGCGATCCCCGTGAGGCCTTCGCCCGCGAGGTCGTTCCGGTGCCCGGGGTCCGGCCCGGGCACGTCCTCGTCTGCACGATGGCCGCGGGCATCGACTACAACGACGTCTGGGCGGCCCAGGGCCACCCGGTCGACGTCATCGCCATGCGAGAGAAGGCGGGGGCCGAGGAGGACTACCACATCGGCGGCTCCGGCGTGGTCTGGGCGGTGGGGGAGGGCGTGCGCGGCGTGGCGGTCGGCGACCACGTCGTCATCGCCCCCGGCCAGTGGGACGAGGGCGCCGAGACATCCGGACGGGCCGCGACCCCATCGCCTCGCGGAGCATGCGGGTGTGGGGCTACGAGAACGACTTCGGCTCCTTCGGCCAGTTCACCCTCGTGCGGGACCTCCAGTGCCACCCCAAGTCCGAGAGCCTGCCCTGGGACGTGGCGGGCGGCTTCCCGGTGAGCGCGGCCACCCCCTACCGCCAGCTCCTCGGCTGGGAGCCCAACGTGGTCCGTCCGGGCGACCCCGTGCTGATCTGGGGCGGCGCCGGGGGACTGGGCAGCGCGGCCATCCGACTGGCCCGCCAGGTGGGCGGCAGGCCGATCGCGGTGGTCTCCACCGAGGCCAAGGCGAGGGTGTGCCGTGAGCTGGGCGCGGTCGGCGTGATCCTGCGCACCGACTTCGACCACTGGGGCCGTGTCCCCCGACGAGCAGGACGCGCAGGCCTACGCGGCCTGGTCACGCGGGGTGCGGGCCTTCGGCAAGCGCTTCCGGGAGGAGCCGGGGGAGCGGCGCGCGCCCCGGACCGTCTTCGAGCACACCGGCGCCGACACCCTGCCCACCTCGCTCTACCTGTGCGACAGCGCGGGGACGGCGGTCATCTGCGGAGCGGCCTCGGGTTTCCGCGCCGGCGTGGACCTGTGGTTCCTGTGGATGCGCCCCAAGCGCCTCCAGGGGTCGCACTTCGCCTCCCCGGCGCAGTGCCGGATGGTGATCGACCTCGTCGAGGGCGGACAGCTCGACCCGTGTGTGACAAGAATCGTGGAATTCGACGAGATCGGGACGCGCACCAGCTGATCCGGGACGACGCGCAGCCGCCGGGAAACATGTCCGCGCTGGTCAACGCACGTGCCGGGCAGGCCGGGTTCGATCTGTAGCGCCGACGGTACAAGTTGCTGACACCGGACCGTAAACAGACATGACTCCATAAAACTCACAAAAGCAGCCGCAGGTGAGGTGTCCCCACAGGGTGTTCCCGCACGTCAGGGGGGATGTCCCAGATGCTTTGGCGGTGCTTCCCCGATTCGTCTGCCAAGTCCGCCGTCCTTTGTTAGTCTGACGAACCGAACGACGGTTCTCGGTGGAAGTACAGGAATTGTGCGGGACGAGGATGCTTGTCACCGGATGGGGTGGCATGTCCGTCTGGATCCCCGCCCGAGCGGGGGCGCACAGTCCCCGTGAAGGCGTTCCCCCGGCGTACGGGGCTCCCGGCTGCCACGGGCCCCGCCGCGGTCCCCGAGACGGCCACATCCCAGGTCAGGGCGGTGGTGCGGGACCACCGCCGATCCGCCCACCCGCATACGAGGAGACGAGATTGTGGCAGAGGCGCCGTCGCCGCGAGACAGCTCCGCTCCCCGCCCTCACGGGGACGGGCCGAGGCCATCGGCGGAGGACGGGCAAGGAGCCAGACGAGAGGGCAGGTTCCGCCGGGCCATCTCCCGCATGATCAGAGCCCAGGAACACCTCTCCCCGGAGACCGAGCAAGGAAATCCCGTGCATCATCCCGTGCATCCGCACTCTCAGGACCCCGGCCGTAAATCGGACCGGGAAGGCGGCCAGCACACGGCCGGGGACGCTTCCGAGGCCAGCACCACGGAACGCGGCGGAGACCCCGTCCCGCCCGCCACCGGCCCCTTCTCCGGCTCCGCCGAGAACGGGTACCGCCCTTCCACGAGGGTGAGCGTTCCCAACCCCTACACCACCACCCGGCGGGTGAACGTCGACGACGTCGACACCGGAGCCACCCCGGTCGGCCAGTGGCGCGGCGTTGGCCTCGACGAGCCCGAACCACGCCCTCCGCACATCCCCGCCACCACGGACGCCATGACTGACACTCCTTCCCAGCCGGAGCGCGCGGAGCGGCCTGAGGCCCCCGCGGCGCACACACAGCCGTTCACGGCTCCCGCCCCGGAGCCCGCGCAGCCCCAGCAGGACCAGGGTCAGCAGTCCCAGGCCCACAACCAGGCTCAGGGACCGCAGCAGCCCCAAGGACCGCAGCAGTCGCAGGGCCAGCAGCCTCAGGAGCCGCAGCAGCCGCAGCAGGGGCCGCAGCAGCCCCAGGGCCAGCCGCCCCAGGGCACGGAGGCGCCGACCGCGTTCCAGCGGCACGACTCCCAGCAGCCCCAGGGTGGAGCACCCCAAGGAGGAGAGACGTACCAGCAGCCTCCGCGGGCGGCCGCGTGGGGCGGGCAGGAGCCCGCGCCCCAGCAGCCCTACCAGGCGCCCGGAGAGCGGCCCGCCGCTCCCGCGCCCCCGCAGGTCCAGGGACAGCACGGGTACGCCGCCTCGCAGCCGGGCGCCGGCCAGACGGGCCACGACCCCTACGCGGCGTACGGAGGCCCCTACCAGCAGGCTCCGGGCGCACAGTACGGCAACCCCCACGAGCAGCGCTGGCAGGAGCAGCACCACCCCCAGCAGGCGCCCCCTACGCAGGGCTACGCGCCCGCTCCGCCGCAGTACGGCGGCTACGCCCCCTACCCGCAGGGCCAGCCCGCTCCCTACCCCCAGCAGGCCCCCTACCCGCAGGGCCACCCCGCCTCCTACCCGATGCCGTACCCGCCCCAGCCCCTGGTCAGCTACCAGAGCGCCTATCCCGCGCCCTTCCAGCCCCCGGGGTACGTCTTCCAGGGGCAGCCGGTCTTCTACCCGGGCCAGCACAACCCCTACGGCCACTACGGCCAGCCCGTCCAGCACGTCATCGTGCTCACCGCCGGACAGCCGCCGAAGGTGGTCAGCGCCGAGTCGGCCAGCATGCTGTTCGCCGAGCACGCCGAGACGACCGGAACCGAGTCGGAGGACGCACGCGAGGACCGGGCCCTGACCCGGGCCGAGCCGGACGGGGCCGACACCGAGAAGAAGCGGGAACTGGAGAAGGCCGCCGATCCCCGGCCCGAGCCGGAGGAGGAGCCCGCCGCTCCCGAACCCGCCGCCGAGGAGCCCGCGGCCGAGGCGGCGCCCTCCGGAGCGACGGAGAAGAAGAGGGAGGAACTCCAGGCGGCGCTCTCCAACGGAGGGCACAACCTCCTGAACGAGGCCCTCGCCGGCCTGGCCATGCGCGACCTGTCGCTCGTGGACGCCCTGCTGGAGATGGTCGAGGACCTGGAGACCGACTCCCAGGACCCCGATCTGCTCGACAAGCTCTTCCAGATCGACAACTTCGCGACCCGTATGCGGCGCAACGGGGAAAACTTCCTGGTGCTCACAGGACATGACGGCGGCGAGTCCGACGCCCACGACGAGATCGTCCCGCTGCTCGACGTGGCCCGCGCCGCCACCTCCGAGATCAAGGACTATCCCAGGGTCCGGATGGGCAAGATCCCCCAGACCTCCATCACCGGTATGGCGGCCGACGACATCAGCCACCTGCTCGCCGAACTCCTGGACAACGCCACCGCCAACTCGCCCGAGCACTCCCAGGTCGTGATCAGCGCCCAGGAGATGGACGACGGACGGCTCATGGTCGTCGTCGAGGACGAGGGCGTGGGCATTCCCGAGGCCCAGCTCGTCGAGCTCAACAAGCGCCTGGGCGGAGAGCCGGTCCTGGACGACGAGGTACCCCGCCACATGGGCCTCTACGTCGCCAGCCGGATCGCCAGGAGGCACGGACTGGAGACCAGGCTCGAGTCACGCTCCTTCCGAGGGGTGAACGCCTACACGATCATCCCCAAGGAGCTGCTGCGCGTGGCCACTCCGCGGACCCCCGGACAGGCCCGCACATCGACCGTTCCGGCGAGTGCCCCGGCCACCCCGGCCACCCCGGCCACCCCGGCTCCGGCGGCTCCGACGGCCCCCAAGGCTCCGCGCCCCTCCGTCAACGGATCGGCCAAGCCGCCCGTGGGCGACGCCTCCGCGGTCACCTCCGCGGGGCTGCCCCGGCGCAGCGCCACCCCGCACGGTTCCCCCCTGCGGATGATGCCGCGCCCCGGCGGGCAGGGCTCGGACAACAAGCCCAAGACCCGCGACGACACCCCGCCCAAACTGAGCGGCGAGGCCAGAGCCAAGCAGATCCGAGACGAGCTCGGCGACTTCTTCGACGGGGAGCGCGAGGCACTCGAGGGCCCCGACGAGTCGGGGAACGACAAGAAGTGACGGACCTCCCGACCCCCTCCGGGGGCGCGCCTCCCGGTGCGCTCCGCATCCCCGACCTCAGCGAACACCACACCCGGCCCAGGCAGGTAAGGCACAGCGATGACTGAATCCGTGAACGACAGTGTTGAGAACTTCTCCTGGCTCATCGACCGGTTCGTCCGGGACGTGCGCGGTGTCGAGCACGCCGTCGTGGTCTCCTCCGACGGCCTCGTCCTGACCCACTCCAGTGACTTCCCCGAGGAGCACGCCGAACAGCTCGCGGCCATCGCCAGCGGCCTGCACAGTCTGGCCGTCGGCGGTGCCAGCCTCTTCCAGAGGGGTGAGTGCGAGCAGCTCCTCGTCCGCTTCAACCACGGGCACCTGTTCATCATGGCGATCAGCGACGGCTCCTGCATGGCGGTCCTCACGGCCCCCGGCACCGAACTCAAGATCGTCGGCTTCCAGATGACCAAGCTCGTCGAGAACGTCGCCCATGTGCTCACGCCGCAGCTGCGATCGCAGCTGCGCGAGGTCATCCAGAACTGACGACGGTGAACGTAACCGTTCGGGAGGAATGAGGTTGCCTCGGCTATGAGCTTCCGCAGGCGAAGGAGTAACCGTGTTCGCCCGTTCACCTTCACTGGTGGGCGGACACGGTCACGGCATCCGCTGATGGTGCAGACCCTGGTCTCGACATCCGAGCCCGGGCAGGATCCCCCCGGCACCCTCATGCCGGAGTCGATCAATATCTACAAGCTGTGCCGGGAGACCCGGTCGTTGGCCGAGGTGTCGGCCGAGCTGAACATCCCCCTGGGCGTCACCCAGGTCCTGGTCAGTGACCTGGCTGAACAGGACCTGGTGTACATTCACCCGACCATCACCGGCAGCAGTCCATCGGAAAACCAGGTTCTGGAGAGGGCTCTTCGTGGTCTCGAACGACTTTTCCAGTGACAAGCGGTCGAATCGCAAGAAGATGTCGAGCAAGATCGTCATCGCCGGTGGCTTCGGCGCCGGCAAGACGACCTTGGTGCACTCGGTATCGGAGATTCCGCCTGTCACCACCGAGGCGATCATGACCGAGGCCAGCATCGGTCACGACGACAACTCGATCACACCCGACAAGACGACCACCACCGTCGCGATGGACTTCGGTCGCATCACCATCGACGAAGAGCTGGTCATGTACATGTTCGGCACACCGGGCCAGGCGCGTTTCTGGTTCATGTGGGACGATCTCGTCCGGGGCGCCGTGGGTGCCGTGGTGGTCGTCGACTGCCGGAGGCTCGCGGACTCCTTCGACGCCGTCGACTACTTCGAGACGAACAAACGCATTCCCTACATCGTGGCGCTCAACAAGTTCGAGGGTCACCTCGACTACACCTCCGAGCAGGTTCGCGAGGCACTGGAGGTCAGTCCGGAGGTACCGATCATCGACTTCGACGCCCGGAACCGGCTGTCCGGAGGTGAGGTGCTCAAGACGCTGCTCAGGTACGCGTTGGAGCACAACCGCACCAGCGAGCCCGTCGCCTGACGGACGGGGAGCCCCAGTCCTCCCCATCGCCCCGCAGATTCCCCAGGAAAGTTAGCGACAATGCGCAAGATCCTTATCGTCGGCGCGGGTCACGCCGGCCTGCACCTGGCTCACGGGCTCCTGACCCATGGCTACGACGTCACGGTGATCACGGGGCAGTCCTCGATGGAGATCCGAACGGGCAAGCCCTCGATCTCACAGTTCACGCTTCCGACGGCGTTGAACTACGAACGGCACCACGACCTTGATCTCTGGAGCGCCCTGGCGCCGCAGATCAGGGAGGAGAAGGTGCACCTGTACCCGACGAAGGACCGGCCGCCCTTGTCCTTCAAGGGCAGGACAGGCGAGGGCAACGACTACATGGTCTCGGTCGACCGGCGCGTGAAGATGGCCGACTGGCTGGAGTACTTCGAGGACCGCGGTGGCAAGGTCGTCATCCACGGTGTCACCGTCACGGACCTCGACTACTTCTCGCGCATGTTCGACCTGATCGTCGTGGCCGTCGGACACGGTGAGCTCGGCCAGCTCTTCGACTACGACGAGAGCAGGTTCAGCGGGGCCAGGCCGCGTTCGATCGCGCAGGCGTACGTGTACGACGTCTGGCCGGACGAGCACGCTGAGGAGAACATCGGCTGGGCCGCGTCGGCGGCCCAGGCGGGCAACATCAACTTCATGCCGATCCTTACACAGGACGGCCCCTGCCACACGTTGATGATGGTGGACCAGCGGGGTGGCCCCATGGACGCGTGGCCTGACCGGCCCGGCCCCGAGGAGCAGTTGCGGCGGATGAAGGACCTCCTCCGTAACTATGCTCCGGAGTACTTCGAGCGCGCCAAGGACGCGGTCCTGATCAACGGTGGGAACAGCACCCTGGTCGAGGACCTGACACCCCAGGTCCGAAACCCCGTGGGTGTGCTTCCGTCCGGCGGGCATGTCCTCGGCATGGCGGACGTCGTCGTCACGATGGATCCGTACGTGTGCCAGAGCTGGAACAACTCCACCCGCTGTGCCAAGACGTACCTGGAGTGCATCATGGAGCACGGCGACCGCGAGTTCGACGAGGAGTTCCTGGTCAACACGTTCGACCGCTTCTGGGAGTTCGGCCTGCACAACCAGCTCTGGTCGGAGATGAACTCCACGATGTGGGAGACCGGTGACCTTCCGCCGTACTTCTACGAGCTCATCGAAGGAGCCAACACCTTCCCCGAGATCGGGAACCGCTGGATCCAGGGGTGGGATTACCCGCCGGACTACGCCAAGTGGCTGCTCGATCCGGACCTGGCCATGCAGTACCTCGCCGAGGTCCGCGCACAGCACGGAGCCTGACAGCGGCGTCGCCGCACACCTGCCCGATGTCCTCTGGGACATCGGGCTTCTTGCTGTCTTGGAACGGTTTTTTTCTCAGGTTATGACACTGCCCGAATGGTTAAGTGGAATGACCGAAAAGCGGTGATGCGTTGTCATGCATCCTGAGCAGCGGTTACGATCCTCCGTGTTGGTGCCTGTACGCGTCCTATGATCACTGGTGGGGTTTATGTGACAGTGGGGTTGGCACGTCAGGCACCTGCAGCACCGGGGGTGCCTCCCGGAAGAAGGCCTGCCAGCCAGAAAGGTGTTTCGTGTATCCCCGTGTGTGCTCCTTTTCGCAGGCCTTCCCTCTGGCTCCGTTCGGGGTGAGGACTTTAGTCCTTCCCGGGGGAGAGATACGTCATATTTCCAAAGAATCCATTCTGACCTGCGAAAAAGCGATTCAGTCCGTGCATCTGCACGATACGGATACAAGTACGCCTTCCGCGAGGACGCACATCGCGGAAGTCATCGTGTACGCACGGCGAGAGCGTGGGCGTGATCGGTGTGGGCGTGATCGGAGGGAACGCGTTGAGCAGTGACCATGCGTACGGCGGTCAGGGAGAAGCCGGTGCTCCCATCGCCGTGGTGGGAGTCTCCTGCCGTCTCCCCGGAGCCTCGACCCCCGATGCCTTCTGGCGGCTGCTGTGCGAGGGGCGGGAGTCGATCTCCGCTCCGCCGGACCGGCTCGGCGTCACCTCTTCGGCACGTGACCGCTACTGGGGCGGGTACCTCGACCGGACCGAGGACTTCGACGCGGGCTTCTTCGGGATCTCCCCGCGCGAGGCGTTGGCCATGGATCCGCAGCAGCGCATCATGCTCGAACTGAGCTGGGAGGCGGTGGAGCACGCCCGCATGTCGCCGCACGCCCTGCGGGACACCGACACCGGCGTGTTCACCGGTGCCATCGCCTCCGACTACGCCCTCCTGCAGCGACGTACCGCACAGAGCGGCATCACCCACCACACGTTCGTGGGCACCCAGCGCGGCATGATCGCCAACCGCGTCTCCTACGCCCTCGGCCTGTCCGGACCGAGCCTGACCGTGGACAGCGGGCAGTCCTCGTCCCTGGTCGGGGTGTACATGGCCATGGAGAGCCTGCGCCGGGGCGAGTGCGGTACGGCCCTGGCGGGCGGGGTGAACCTCATCCTGACGCCGGAGAGCACCGAGGGCGTGGTCCAGTTCGGCGGGCTCTCGCCGGACGCGCACTGCTACACCTTCGACGCACGGGCCAACGGCTACGTGCGGGGTGAGGGCGGCGCCGTCGTGGTGCTCAAACCGCTCGACCGCGCCCTGGCCGACGGCGATCCCGTCCACGCCGTCCTGCGCGGCGGCGCCGTGAACAACTCCGGTCAGACCTCCTACCTCGCCCGCCCCGACGTCCACGGCCAGGAGGAGGTCCTGCGCGCGGCCTACCGACGGACGGGGGTCGACCCGGCACAGGTCGGCTACGTGGAACTGCACGGCACCGGTACCCCGGCGGGCGATCCGGTCGAGGCGGCCGCGCTCGGCTCGGTGTTCGCCGACGGCCGTGAGGAGCCGCTGCGCGTGGGGTCGGCCAAGACCAACATCGGCCACCTGGAGGGCGCGGCGGGCATCGTGGGCCTGGTCAAGACCGTGCTCAGCCTCTCCCACGGGCAGCTCCCACCCACCCGGAACTTCGCCGCGCCCCACCCGGACATCGACCTGGAGACGCTGCGGCTGAGTCCGCAGGTCCGCCGTGAGCCCTGGCCCGCGGACGCCCCGCTCGCGGGTGTGTCCTCCTTCGGGATGGGCGGTACCAACTGCCACCTGGTGCTCGGTCCGCCCCCGCCGGTCCAGGCCGGCAGGGCCGGTTCCGCCACGGGCGAGGGCACCCTCGACCCCGTTCCGTGGGTTCTGTCGGCCCGCTCCGAGGGGGCGCTGCGCGCCCAGGCGTCCGCCCTGCACTTCTTCGTCTCGTCCCGTCCGGGCCTGAGGGCACAGGACGTGGGCCTGTCGCTGGCCACCACTCGTGCCGTGTTCGAGTACCGCGCGGTCATCTTCGCGTCGGGTGGCGATGGAGCGAGGGAGTTGGAGTCGGTCGCACCCGCGTCGGTTCCGGCCGACAGGGCACAGGAGCGGCCCGTCATGGTCTTCCCCGGGCAGGGCGGTCAGTGGGCGGGGATGGCACGCGACCTCCTCGACGGCGACGGCCCCCTCGCCCAGGTGTTCACCCGGCGCCTGCTGGAGTGTGAGCGGGCGCTGAGTCCCCATGTGGACTGGTCACTGGTCCAGGTGCTGCGCGGCGAGCCCGAAGCGCCGACGTTCACCGGCCCGGGAACACGGGTGGACGTCGTGCAGCCGGTGCTGTGGGCGGTCATGGTCTCCCTGGCCAGGGTGTGGTCGGCGCTGGGCGTGGAGCCCGCGGCGGTGATCGGTCACTCCCAGGGGGAGATCGCCGCGGCGTGTGTGGCCGGGACCCTGTCGCTGGACGACGCCGCGAAGGTCGTGGCCCTGCGCAGCCAGGCGCTGACCTCCTTGGCCGGAAGCGGTGGCATGGCCTCGCTGGGGCTGTCCCCCCAGCGTGCCGAGGAGCTCGTCGGAAGCTACGAGGACCTGCACCTGGCCGCGGTCAACGGACCCGAGTCGGTCGTGGTCTCCGGCAGTCCGGCGGCGGTCCGCGGAGCCGTGGAGTACTGCGTCGACCACGGTGTCCACGGTGCTCTGGTCGACGTGGACTACGCCTCCCACTCCCAACACGTCCAACATATCCGTGAGGACCTGCTCGAACGGCTCGGCGGTGTTGAGCCGCACTCCGCCCGGGTGCCGTTCTTCTCCACTCTGACCGGGGAGCGGCTCGACGGGACCGAGACGCCAACGGACGCGTCGTACTGGTACCAGAACCTGCGCGGCACCGTTCGCTTCGCCGACGCGGTGAAGGCGGCCGTGGACGCCGGCCACACCACCTTCATCGAGGTGGGACCGCATCCGGTCCTGTCCTTCGGCATCGAGCGCACGCTGGACGCGGCCAGGGTGGAGGGCCGGGTACTGCAGACCCTGCGAAGGGAGGCGGGGGACCAGGCACAGTTGCTGACCGCGGCGGCCCAGGCGTTCACCGCCGGCGTGGACGTCGACTGGGCGGTGCTGTTCAGGGGCACCGGTGCCCGTCATATCGACCTGCCGACCTACCCGTTCCAACGCCAGCGCTACTGGCCGGACACACAGGCCGTGGTGCCCGTCGACCGGGCAGCGGTCTCAGGGCCCGAAGAGCCCACCGTCCTGACGCGAAGCGACGGCCGGAATACTCGTGCATTGGTGCGTGAACACACCGCTCGGGTACTCGGCAGGGCGTCCCTGACGGCCTCGGACGAGCGACGTGCCTTCCGTGACCTCGGCTTCGACTCGATGATGCTGCTCCAGCTCGGGCGGATGCTGTCCCGGGAGACCGGGGTCCACCTGGAGGACACCGTCCTGTTCGACCTGCCCACGCCCTCCGCACTGGCGGGGTTCCTCGTCGGGGAACTGGGGGAGGAGGTGTTCGGGGCCGCCGAACCCGCCTCCGACTCGACCGCCGTCCCCGCCGCCACCTCTGCTCCCGCTCCCACCGCCCCCGCGGTGCCCGCCGTCGCCGCGCCGGTTCCCGACGACGACCCGATCGCCATCACCGCGATGGCCTGCCGCCTGCCGGGCGGGGTGCGCTCTCCCGAGCAGCTGTGGCGCCTCGTGGAGGACGGCGTGGACGCTATCGGTGACTTCCCCGACAACCGCGGCTGGGACCTGGAGGGCATCTACGACCCCGAACCCGGCACCCCCGGCCGCACCTACACGCGTTCGGGCGGATTCCTGTACGACGCGGACCTGTTCGACCCCGGCTTCTTCGGGATCAGCCCCCGCGAGGCCGACGCCATGGACCCCCAGCAGCGGCTGCTGCTGGAGACCTCCTGGGAGGCGGTCCAGCGCGCCGGCATGAGCACGGACGACCTGCGTGAACGCCAGGTCGGCGTGTTCATCGGCGCCATGCCCACCGAGTACGGGCCGCGCCTGGCCGACCAGGGCACGGAGAACGACGGGGGGTACCGGCTCACCGGCAGCACCCTGAGCGTGGCCTCGGGCCGTATCGCCTACGTCCTGGGCCTGCGCGGTCCGGCGATGACCATCGACACCGCCTGCTCGTCCTCCCTCGTGGCCCTGCACCAGGGAGCCGAGGCCATCCGGCGCGGCGAGTGCGAGATGGCCCTGGCAGGCGGAGCCACCGTCATGGCCACCCCCGGCATGTTCCTGGAGTTCTCCGCCCAGCGCGGACTGTCTCCGGACGGTCGCTGCCGTGCCTTCGGGGCGTCGGCCGACGGCACCGCCTGGGCCGAGGGCGCGGGTGTGCTCCTGCTGGAGCGCGCCTCGCGTGCCCGCCGCGCAGGACGCCCGGTCCTGGCACTGCTCAAGGGCAGTGCGGTCAACTCCGACGGCGCCAGCAACGGCCTGACCGCACCCAACCGGGAGTCCCAGGAACGGGTGATCCGGCAGGCCCTGGCGTCAGCCGGAGTGGAACCCGGCGAGGTGGACGCCGTGGAGGCGCACGGCACGGGCACCAGGCTGGGCGACCCGATCGAGGCCAAGGCGCTGATCTCGGTGTACGGCCGGGCGCGAGACGGCTCCCACGAGGATCTGCGGTTGGGCTCGCTCAAGTCCAACATCGGGCACTCACAGGCGGCTGCCGGGGTGGCCGGGGTGATCAAGACGGTGGAGGCGTTGCGGCACGGGCGCCTGCCCAGGACGCTGCACGCCGACGAGCCCACCGACAAGGTCGACTGGGACGGCAGCGGCGTGCGGCTGCTCGCCGAACCGGAACCGTGGCCGGACACCGGGCGCCCGCGCCGTGCCGCGGTGTCCTCCTTCGGGATCAGCGGCACCAACGCGCACGTGGTGCTGGAGGGCGTGGCCGACGAGAGCGCCCCGGTCATCGTTCCCGACGACCCCTTCCAGCGCGAACGCCACTGGGTGGTTCCGTCCACCCTGGTCGAGGCCGCCCCGGAGGCGGTCGCGCGGCCGCTGCTCGACGGAGGACTGGCGCTGGCCGACGGGCGCACCGTGTTCACCGGCCGCATCGGCCTCGACGACCACTCCTGGGTACGCGACCACGGCATCCTCGGCCGGATCGTCGTGCCGGGCACGGCTCTGGTGGACCTGGCCGCGCACGCGGCCGACCGGGTCGGCGCCACCGCCGTGGCCGACCTGGCCCTGGAGGCGCCGCTGGTCCTGACGCGCGGCGCGGGTGCCAGGCTCCAGGTCACCGTGGGCGTCCGCGACGAACAGGGACGGCGCGAGGTGCACGTCCACGCACGGCCCGGGGACGCCGCGTCGGACGCGCCCTGGACCCGGCACGCCTCGGGCGCCCTGGCCGAGGGACCGGCGCTCGACGCCGAGCACTCCGGCACGGACGGTGCCGCATCGGCGGACACCTCGTGGCCTCCGGCCGACGCCGAGTCGGTGACCGTGTGGCCCGACTACACCCGTCTGGCCCGGCGCGGCTACGCCTACGGTCCGCTCTTCCAGGGACTGCGGGGCGTGTGGCGGTGCGGGGACGACCTCCTGGCCGAGATCGAACTGCCCGACGTGCCCCACACCGGCGGTCCCTTCCACGGCCCCCACCCGGCCCTGGTGGACGCCGCCCTGCACGGGGTCCTGCTGTACGGCGGCACCGACGAACGCGCCCTGACGGTTCCCTTCGCCTGGTCGGGGGTACGGGTGCGTGCCGCCGCCGACGGCGCGGTGTCCGGCCGCCTGCGTGTCCGCGCCACCGAACTGGGGGCCGACCGCTACCGCCTGCACGTCTTCGACGACGCCGGAGACCCGGTCGTGGCCGTGGACGAACTGGTCATGCGCCCGCTGGACGCGGACGCCCTTCCCGAGCGCGATCCCTCCGAGCTGCCGGGCCTGTACGAGCTGGTGTGGGAGAGGGCCGTCGCGCCCGACCCCGCCCCTTCCGTGCCCACCGGTCTGCCCGATCTGAGGGAGATCGACCTGGACGGCACGGTGCCGCCGGTGGTCTTCACCGAACTGCCCGCCGCGGCCGTCTACTCCGAGGACGCCTCGGTGCCCGAGTCCGTCCGCCAGGGCCTGGAATCCGTCCTGGAGACCGTCCGTTCCTGGCTGACCGACCCGCGTACCGACCACGCCCGGCTGGTGGTGGTGACCTGGCGCGCGGTGGCCACCGACCCGGGGACCCGGCTCACCGGGCTCGCCGCGGCCCCGGTGTGGGGCCTGCTGCGGGCGGCCCAGCGGGAGCACCCCGGGCGCCTCGTGCTCGTGGACTCCGACGGGTCGGAGGACTCCCACCGGGTCCTGGCCGAAGCGGTCGAGCTCGACGAACCGCAGATGGCGCTGCGCTCGGGTGCGCTCCTGGTGCCCCGGCTGGTCAGGGCCGGCGACGACCAGAAGCTGACACCCCCCGACGCGCTGTGGCGGCTGGACACCCGCCGTCCCGGCTCCCTGGAGAACCTGGAGCTGCTGTCGGCGCCCGAGGCCGGGGGAGAGCTCGGACCCCACGAGGTCCGCGTCGCCGTCCGTGCCGCCGGGGTGAACTTCAAGGACGTGGTCGTGGCACTCGGCCTGGTCGAGGGGGAGACGGGGATCGGCCTCGAAGGTTCCGGGACCATCCTGGAGACCGGTGCCGAGGTGACGGACCTGGCCCCGGGCGACCGGGTGGCGGGCATGTTCGACGGCGCGTTCGGGCCGATCACGGTCGCTGACTGCCGCAAGCTCGCCCGCATCCCCGGCGGATGGACCTTCGAACAGGCGGCGGCCGTTCCGGTCGCCTTCCTGACCGCCTACTACGGACTGGTGGACCTGGCCGCGGTGCGTCCGGGGGAGAGCGTCCTGGTGCACGCCGCCGCGGGCGGTGTGGGAACCGCGGCCGTCCAACTCGCCCAGCACATGGGGGCACGCGTGTTCGGCACCGCGAGCCCTCACAAGTGGGCGGGACTGGCCGAGTACGGACTCGACGAGAAGCGGCTGTCCTCCTCCCGTGACCTGGAGTTCGAGCAGCGTCTGCGTGCCGCCAACGGCGGGCGCGGGATGGACGTGGTCCTCAACTCGCTCAGCGGCGAGTTCGTGGACGCGTCCCTGCGACTGCTGCGCTCGCCGGGTGACGGCGAGGGCCCGGGCGGCCGCTTCGTGGAGATGGGGCTGACCGACGTCCGTTCCGAGGAAGAGGTCGCCGAGGCCTTTCCAGGACGGGGCTACGAGGCGTTCAAGCTGACCGAGGTGGCTCCCGAGCGGATCGGTCAGATGCTGGGACGGATCATGGAGCTGTTCACCAGCGGCACGATCCGGCCCCTTCCGACCACGGCCCACGATCTCCGCGAGGCCAAGGAGGTCTTCCGCTCCCTCCAACGCGGTGAGAACGTCGGCAAACTCGTCCTGACCGTTCCGGCGCCCTTCCCGCAGGAGCGCACCACGCTGGTCACGGGCGGTACGGGCACCCTGGGACACCGGGTGGCGCGCCACCTGGTCACCGGCTACGGGGTGCGCGACCTGCTGCTCGTCAGCCGGAGCGGTCCCGAGGCGAAGGGTCAGGAGGCGCGCACCGCCGAACTGGAGTCACTCGGAGCCCGGGTGGAGGTGGTCGCCTGCGACGCCGCGGACCGGAAGGACCTGGAGCGGGTCCTGGACGGGATCCCCGACGACCGCCCCCTCGGTGCGGTCGTGCACACCGCCGGCGTGCTCGACGACGCCACCGTCACCTCGCTCACGTCGAAGCAGGTCGACAGGGTGCTGCGGCCCAAGGTCGACGCCGCGTGGAACCTGCACGAGCTGACCTCCGGGGCGGACCTGGGAGCGTTCGTGCTGTTCTCGTCGGCCGTCGGAGTCCTGGGCAACGCGGGTCAGGCCAACTACGCCGCGGCCAACGTCTTCTGCGATGCCCTGGCCCACTACCGCCACGAGCGCGGACTGCCCGCCACCTCGCTGGCGTGGGGGCTGTGGGCCGGTGCCAGCGGCATGACCGGTCACCTGGACGACAGCGACCTCGGCGTCCTCAGCCGGGGCGGCCTGCTCCCGATGCCCGCCGAGGAGGCCCTGCGGCACCTGGACACCGCTCTGCTGTGGGACATGGTCAACGGCGTCCCCGCCCTGTTCGACACCGCCGGCACCGGTGGCGGCGTCCTGCGGGGCCTGGTGGGACCGACCACCCAGGGGACTCGGACCACCCAGGGCGCCCAGGACGTTCAGGACACCCCGGCGGACGGCGCGGACACCGCCGCCGAGCGGTTCGCCGCGCTGTCGGGGGCCGAGCGGGACCGCGCCCTGCTCGCCGAGGTCCGCTCGCACACCGCCGTGGTCCTGGGCCACGGACCCGACGCCGGACCCTCCCGTGTGTCCGCCGACCGGCCCTTCACCGACCTGGGACTGGACTCGCTCACCGGGTTGGAGCTGCGCAACCGGCTCGGCGCCGCGGTCGGGGTCCGCGTTCCGGCCACCGCCGTCTTCGACCACCCGACCCCGCGCGCGCTCGCGCTCGCGCTGGCGGGCCTGTTGGTACCCGACCAGCCGGAGGCCGCTCAGCGAGGGCACGCCGACACCGACACATCCGTCGATGACGCCGGATCACACGAGAGCAGCATCGATGCGATGGGGGTCGAGGATCTCGTGAACCTCGCCCTGAAGGGCGACGGCCACGCATCCCCCAGTGGACAGGAGACGGCAGATGACTACCGATGACCACCAACTGGTTGCGGCACTCCGATCCGCGCTGAAGGAGAACGCGCGGCTGCGGGAGGAAGCCGACCGGACCGCCTCCCGTGAGCCGATCGCCATCGTGGGGATGGGCTGCCGCCTGCCGGGCGGCGTCGACTCGCCCGAGGACCTGTGGGACCTGCTCTCGCACGGTCGCGAGACGGTGGGCCCGCTGCCCGACGACCGCGGCTGGGACGTTCCGTCGCTTCTCGGCGAGGAGGGCGGCGCGCCCCGCTCCGCGATGTCCCAGGGCTCCTTCCTCGACGCGGCGGGCGACTTCGACCCCGGACTCTTCGGGATCTCCCCCCGCGAGGCCGAGGCCATGGACCCGCAGCAGCGCCTGCTGCTCGAAGTGGCGTGGGAGTCCCTGGAGCGCTCCGGGATCGCGCCGTCCTCGCTCTCGGGCTCGGACACCGGCGTCTACGTCGGCACGCTCACGTCCGAGTACGGGCCGCGGCTGGACCAGGCGCCGGAGGACGGGTTCGCGATGACGGGGACGGCGCTCAGCGTCGCCTCCGGCCGCCTGTCCTACACCCTGGGACTCACCGGCCCCGCGATCACGCTGGACACCGCCTGCTCCTCCTCCCTGGTGGCCGTGCACCTGGCCGTGCACGCCCTGCGCGCGGGCGAGTGCTCGCTCGCGCTGGCGGGCGGGGCGACGGTCATGTCCTCACCGGGGCCGCTCACGGAGTTCACCCACCTGAAGGGGCTGGCACCGGACGGCCGGTGCAAGGCGTTCGGAGCGGACGCCGACGGAGCCGGCTTCGCCGAGGGCGTGGGCATGGTCGTCCTGGAGCGCCTGTCCGACGCCCGCCGCAGGGGCCACCGCGTCCTGGCGCTCGTCCGGGGCGGCGCGGTCAACCAGGACGGTGCCTCCAACGGCCTCACCGCGCCCAACGGCCCCTCCCAGGCGCGGGTCATCCGCAAGGCCCTGGCCGACACCGGTCTGGGACCAGGCGACATCGACCTGGTCGAGGCGCACGGCACGGGCACCACGCTGGGCGACCCCATCGAGGCGCAGGCGCTGCTGGCCACCTACGGCCAGGACCGGTCCGCGGACCGGCCGCTGTGGCTGGGCTCCCTCAAGTCCAACGTGGGCCACGCCCAGGCCGCGGCCGGGGTCGCGGGACTCATCAAGCTGGTGTTGTCCCTCCAGAACGGCGTGCTGCCGCGCACCCTGCACGCGGACGAGCCCACACCGCACGTGGACTGGTCGGCGGGGGCGGTCCGGCTGCTCACGGAGGAGCGCTCCTGGCCGCGGACTGACCGGCCGAGACGGGCCGCCGTGTCCTCGTTCGGGATGAGCGGGACCAACGCCCACGTCATCGTCGAGCAGGCTCCCGAGGACGCCCCCGAGGAAGCTCCGCGCCCCGGCCGCACGGCCGGCCCCCGGCCCTGGAGGCTCTCGGCGCGTGACGGCGCCGCCCTGCGCGGACAGGCGGCGCGGCTCCGCGACCACCTGCGGGACCGGCCGGGGGCCGATCTCGCGGACGTCGGCTGGTCGCTGGCCACCACCCGCTCCGCGCTGGAGCACCGGGCCGTCGTCGTCGCCGACGGCCGTGAGGGGTACCTGGACGCCCTGGACGCCCTGGTCCAGGGGCGTCCGCACCCCGGTGTGGTGTTCGGCGTGGCCAGGGGCGACCGCGAGCCCGTCTTCGTCTTCCCGGGCCAGGGCGGCCAGTGGGAGGGCATGGCCGTGGAACTCCTGGACTCCTCGCCGGCCTTCGCCCGGCGGATGGCCGAGTGCGAGGAGGCGCTGGCCCCGCACGTGGACTGGTCGCTGACCTCGGTGCTGCGGGGGAAGGAGGGAGGTGCCTCCCTGGAACGCGTGGACGTGGTCCAGCCGGTGCTGTGGGCCGTGATGGTCTCCCTCGCCGAGCTGTGGCGCACCCACGGTGTGCGCCCGGCGGCCGTGGTGGGACACTCCCAGGGCGAGATCGCCGCCGCCTGCGTGGCCGGCGCACTCTCCCTCGAAGACGCCGCGAAGGTCGTGGCGCTGCGCAGCCAGGCGGTCCTGGAGCTCTCGGGCACCGGGGCGATGGCCTCGGTCGCCCGGTCGGCGGACCAGGTCCGCGAACGCGTCGCCACGCTGGACGGGAAGGTCCACGTGGCGGTCGTCAACGGCCCGGCGGCCACGGTCGTGGCGGGTGAGGCCGAGGCGGTGCGCGCGCTGGTCGAGCGGTACGAGGCCGAAGGCGTCCACGCGCGGATGATCGCGGTGGACTACGCCTCGCACACGCCCCACGTGGAGCGCCTGCGCGAGCGCGTCACCACGTCACTGGCCGGGATCACCCCGAGACGGCCCGACATCCCCGTGTACTCCACCCTCACCGGCGGCAGGCTGGAGTCCACCGGGATGGACGCCGAGTACTGGTACCGCAACCTCTCCAGCACGGTCGAGTTCGCACGGGCGACCCGCGCCCTCCTCCACGACGGGTACGACATGTTCGTCGAAGTCGGCCCGCACCCCGTGCTCGCCCCCGCCATACAGGAGACCTCCGAGGAGTCGGAGGCCCGGGACACGGTGGTCCTGGGCACGATCCGCCGGGGGGAGGGCGGCACCGAACGCTTCCTGACCTCGCTGGCAGAGGCCCACGCGCACGGCGTCGACCTGGACTGGGACCAGGTGTACGGCGGTCGGCGGAGTGTCGTCGACCTGCCCACCTACGCCTTCCAGCACCAGCGGTACTGGCGGGACCCCGCCGTCGCGGCCGGCCCCGTGTCCCCGGGGCGGACGCCCTCCGGCCCCCGGGCGGCGGACCCGCTGGACGACTGGTCCTACGAGGAGGACTGGGTGCCCGTGGACGCGGGCACGGGCCGCCCCGGACCGGCCGGGACCTGGCTGCTGTTCGACTCCGACCCGGCCGACCCCGCCGTCGCCGACTGCGCCGCGGCGCTGGGCTCGCGCGGCCACCGCGTCCGGACGGTGGACGTGCCCGCCGACGCCGACCGCGCCTCCATGGCGAGCCTCGCGGCCAAGGCCGCACAGGAGGCCGGTTCCGTCGTCGGAGTCCTCTCGGCGTCCGCCCTGGCCGGCGCCCGTACGGAGAGGTCCGTGCCCCGGCCCACCGAGGCCGCCGGGCACCGGCGCACCGTCCTGCTCATGCAGGGCCTCGGCGACGCCGGGATCACCGCACCCCTGTGGTGCGTGACACGGGGAGCGGTCACGGCCGGGGACGGGGTGACCGATCCCGCCGCCGCACTCGTGTGGGGACTCGGACGGGTCGCCGCCCAGGAGCACACCGACCGCTGGGGCGGCCTCGTCGACCTGCCCGCCGCCGACGCACCCGGGGCCGGTGAGGTACTGGCCTCGGTCCTGGCGGGGGAGCGCTCCGACGGTGAGGACCAGATCGCGGTCCGCGGTGACCGGATCCTCGCCCGCCGACTCAAGCGGGCACCGCTGAGCCGGATCCGGGCGGTACGCCGCTGGGAGCCCTCCGGAACCGTCCTGGTCACGGGCGGAACCGGGGCGCTGGGGGCGCACACCGCGCGCTGGCTCGCCCGGCGCGGCGCCGAACACCTGCTCCTTGTGAGCCGCCGCGGGGCGGGCTCGCCCGGGGCCGGGGAACTGGAGGCCGAGCTGCGGGCGGAGGGAGCCCGGGTGACGTTCGCCGCGTGCGACATCGCCGACCGGGCCGCCCTCGCCGAGGTTATGGAGGAGGTCCCCGATGAGTACCCGCTCCGCGCGGTCGTGCACACGGCGGCCTCCCTGGACGACGGCGCGATCGACTCGCTCACCCCCGACCAGGTGGCCCGCGCCCTGCGCGCCAAGGCCGACGGGGCCGTGCACCTGCACGAACTCACCCGGGACGCGGACCTGTCGGCCTTCGTCCTGTTCTCCTCGGTCTCCGCCGTCTTCGGCGTGTCCGGGCAGGGCAACTACGCGCCGGGCAACGCGTTCTGCGAGGCGTTCGCGCACCACCGCCGCGCACTCGGGCTGCCCGCCACGTCGGTGGCGTGGGGGGCCTGGGCGGGCGGCGGCATGGCCGAGGACGGGGCTGTCGCCGCCCTCCTGAGCCGCCACGGCCTGCCGACCATGGACCCGGAGGCCGCCGTCACGGCGTTCGGGCACGCCCTCGACCGGGACCTGCCCGCGCTCGCCGTCGCCGCCGTCGACTGGCCGCGGTTCCGTACCGCGTTCACCGCCAACCGGCCGAGCCCGCTCATCGACGGCCTGGGGGCCGCCGGCACCGGTGGGCCCGGGGCCGGTGAGGCCGTCGCGGGCGGTCTGGAGGCACGGCTGTCCGGGCTGGGACGCGCCGAGCGCCGGAGGGTCCTCACCGACCACGTGTGCGAGCACGTGGCCGCCATCCTCGGCTATCCCTCCGGTGACGCGCTCGACGTCGACCGCGGCCTGAAGGACCTGGGCATGGACTCGGTGACCGCCGTCGAACTCCGCAACCGGCTCGCCACGCTCACGGGGCTCCGTCTGCCCTCGGGGCTCGCCTTCTCCTACCCGACGTGCGTGGCGCTCGCCCACCACCTGGAGGGGCGGCTGTTCGGTGACACCGAGCAGGTCGTGATGACGCGGATCGACGGCATCGAGGCCGCCCTGGCCGAACACGAGGGCTCCGCCCTGGACCGCGAAGCCGTCGCCCGGCGGCTGCGCGGACTGCTCGAGCGGCTCTCCCCCCAGGCCCCCGGCGGGGACCACGACCTGGAGTCCGCGAGCAGGGAAGAGCTGTTCGCGTTCATCGACGACGCCCTGGGCGGCTGACCCGTATCGGCCCGTACTTACCCGATCCCCCGCTCCAAGCACCCCTCCACGCCTGGCCCCGGGTCCGTGGACAACGCGAAACGGTGAGTCAACACCATGACGGAAGACGCCCGACTCCTCGACTACCTCAAACGGGTGACCGCCGACCTGCGCCGTACGCGCGCCGAACTGGAGGACCTGCGCTCGCGCGACTCCGAGCCGATCGCGATCGTGGGCATGGGATGCCGGCTGCCGGGAGGGGCGGACTCCCCGGAGGCGCTGTGGCGCCTGCTGGAGGACCGGGTGGACGCGGTCGGCGACCCGCCCACCGACCGGGGATGGGACCTGGACGCCCTGGCGGACCGGCTGGGATCGAGGCGCTGGGGCGGCTTCCTGGACGACGTGGCGGGCTTCGACGCGGACTTCTTCGGGATCTCGCCGCGTGAGGCGGCGGCCATGGACCCGCAGCAGCGCCTCATGCTCCACGTGTCGTGGGAGGCGGTCGAGCGCGCGGGGATCGACCCCTCCTCCCTCGCGGGCAGCCCGACCGGGGTGTTCACGGGGATCAGCGTCAGCGACTACGCCAAGGGCTCGACCTCGGGCTCGCTCCCGGTCCCGGAGGAGGCCGAGGGGTACCTGATGACGGGTACCGCCACGAGCGTCGCCTCCGGGAGGGTGGCGTACACGCTGGGACTGGAGGGCCCGGCACTGACGGTGGACACGGCCTGCTCCTCCTCGCTGGTGGCCGTGCACCTGGCCGTCCGCGCCCTGCGCCGGAGCGAGTGCTCCCTCGCGCTGGCGGGCGGCGCCACGGTCATGACGGGGCCGTCGCTGTTCACGGAGATGGCCAGGCAGGGCGGACTCGCAGCCGACGGCCGCTGCAAGGCGTTCGGCGCGGGAGCGGACGGCGCGGGATTCTCCGAGGGCGCGGGTGCGCTGGTCCTGGAACGCTTGTCCGACGCCCGCCGCCACGGACGCCGTGTGCTGGCGGTGATCCGTGGGAGCGCGATCAACCAGGACGGCGCGTCCAACGGCCTGACGGCCCCCAGCGGCCCGGCCCAGGTGCGGGTGGTGCGCTCGGCGCTGGCCGACGCCGGCCTGTCCGCGGGCGACATCGACGCCGTGGAGGCGCACGGCACGGGGACCGAACTGGGCGACCCGATCGAGGCCCAGGCCCTGATGGACGTGTTCGGCCCGGGCCGGGACTCCGGGACGGTGGGCGTGGGTTCGCTCAAGTCCAACATCGGCCACACCCAGGCCGCCGCGGGGGTGGCCGGCGTCATGAAGATGGTGTTGTCCCTCCAGAGCGGCGTGCTGCCGCGGACCCTGTACGCGGACGAGCCCACACCGCACGTGGACTGGTCGTCGGGACGGCTGCGGGTGCTGTCCGAGCCGCGCCGGTGGGAGCGGGGCGAGCGGGTGCGCCGGGCCGGGGTGTCCTCCTTCGGCGTCAGCGGGACCAACGCGCACGTGATCGTGGAGGAGGCCCCCGAGGAGGTCCCGGCCGAGTGGGAGGAGGCCGGTCCCCGGCCGCTGGTGGAGGGACCCCGGCCGTGGGTCCTGTCCGCGCGCACCGAACCGGCGCTGAGGGAGCAGGCCGCGCGCCTGCGCGCACACCTGGAGGGCCTCACCGCGTCGGGCGGCGACGCACCGGACGCCTCCGAGGTCGCCCGGGCACTCGCCACCACCCGGACCGCCTTCGCCCACCGGGCCGCGGTCGTCGGCACCGGGCACACGGAGCTCATGGAGGGCCTGCGCGCGCTGGCCGACGGGAGCCGGGCCGAGGGGGTCGTCACCGGCACGGCCGCCCGTGGCGGCCGGGCCGTCGCCCCCGTGTTCGTGTTCCCCGGCCAAGGCGGCCAATGGGTGGGGATGGCCCGCGGGCTGCTGCTGTCCTCGGAGGTGTTCGCCGACGCCGTGGTCGAGTGCGAGAAGGCACTCGTCCCCTTCGTCGACTGGTCCCTGGGCGCCGTACTGCGCGGTGATCCCGAAGCTCCCGCGGTGGCCGGTGAGGGTGCCCGCGTGGACGTGGTGCAGCCCGTGTTGTGGGCGGTGATGGTGTCACTGGCGAGGGTGTGGTGCTCCGCCGGTGTGGAACCCGCCGCCGTGGTCGGCCACTCGCAGGGGGAGATCGCCGCGGCGTGCGTGGCGGGGGCCCTGACACTGGAGGATGGCGCGCGCGTCGTCGCACTCCGCAGCCAGGCCCTCAAGGAGCTTGCCGGACACGGGGGGATGGCCGCACTGGCGTGCGCCCCCGAGCGGGCCGCCGAACTGATCGTCCCGTGGCGGGGACGAATCGGGGTGGCCGCGGTCAACGGTCCCGAGTCGACCGTCGTCTCGGGGGACGGCGACGCTATCACGGAACTCGTCCGCGCCTGCGCGGAAGGTGACGCGCGCGTGCGCCGCGTCGACGTCGACTACGCCTCCCACTCCGCCCAGGTCGAACGGATCGGGAACAGGCTGCGCGCCGACCTGGCCGGTATCCGGCCGAGGAGGGGAAGGGTCCCGTTCCACTCGACCGTCGCCTCCGGAACCGAGTGGACGCCGGGAGCCGTGCCGGCCGGAGAGGCGGTGGCGGGTACATCACTCGACGCGGACTACTGGTACCGGAATCTGCGCCATCCCGTGCTTCTCGCCCCGGTGGTCGACCGCGTCGCACGCCAGAGTGACACGTTCGTCGAGATCAGCCCGCATCCGGTGCTGACCCTGGCCATCGAGCAGACCCTGGAGGACCGCGAACGCTTCGGTCACGTGGTCCTGGAAACGCTGCATCGTGGCAGGGACGAGCCCACACGGTTCCAGACGGTGCTGGCCGAGGCGCACTGTCGCGGTGTCGATGTCGACTGGAACCGGGTGCTCGGCGGCGGATGCGACACCCCGCCCGTGGAACTGCCCACGTACCCGTTCCAGTACCACCGCTACTGGCTCCCCGAGCCCCGGACCTTCGCGGAGCCCGCCGCCCTCGGGGTGGGGGACGCCGGGCACCCCCTCCTCGGCGCGCGCGTTCCCGTCGCCGGCACCGGGCAGACGGTGTTCACCGGCCTGCTCGACGTCGACCGCCACCCGTGGCTGGCCGAGCACGCCCTCGGCGACAGGGCCCTGCTGCCGGGCACGGCCATGCTGGAGCTCCTACTCCACGTGGGACGCGAGTGCGGGTGTCCCGAGGTCGCCGACCTCACGCTGCGGGCACCGGTGGAGGTGCCGCCGGGCGAGAACGGGACGGGGCTCCAGATCCAGATCGTGGTCGACCCTCCGGACGGTGACGGAGCCCGGGCTGTGCGGGTGCTGTCGCTTCCCCCGGGCGACGACGCGTGGACCCTGCACGCAGAGGGGGAACTCGTCCCGGAGACCGGTGAGGAGCCGTCCTCCGCCGAGCCTCCCCGCGCGGACGCGGCTCCGCTGCCGGTGGGGGAGGCCTACGCGCGTTTCTCCGCGCTCGGCTACGGTTACGGACCCTCCTTCCAGGGCCTGCGCGCCGCGTGGGAGGACGGCGCCGGAGTGGGGAGCGAGGCCGAACTCGACATCCTGCCGGACGATGCCCCCGGCATGGCGGGCCCCCATCCCACGTTGACCGACGCCGGCCTGCACGCGCTGCTGTTGCACCACCTCACCGGGAGCGGTGAACGACGATCTCCGATGCCGTTCGCCTGGCGGGGCGTGCGCCTCCACTCGTCCGCCGCGCCCACGAGGCTGCGGACCCGTGTCACCAGGACCGGCCGTGACACGTGGTCGGTGGTCCACGCGGACGCCGACGGCGCACCGGTCCTGTCGATCGACCGCCTGACGGTGCGAGAGGCCCCGGTCGCCGCCGAGCCGCCCGCCCTCTTCCAACAGGACTGGACGGAAGCGGCCGGGCCCGTGGGCGGGAGCGACGCGCGTACGCTTCGCACCGACACGTGGGCGACCGTCGGTGCCGGAGGCCCCGAGGGTGTGACGCGGTATCCCGACGCGGCCGCCCTGGAGACCGCCCTGGAGGCGGGCGCGCCCGCGCCGGAGCTGGTCGTCGTACCCGCGGGCGGCGGTGACGGGGAGGCACCCGACCACGTCCGCGCCGAGCTCCACCGCGTCCTGGCCCTCCTACTCGCGTGGGTGGATAACGGACGCCTCGGGGACACCAGGATCGTGGTCGTCACCGACGGCGCGGTACGGCTCCCCGACGACTCGGCGCAAAGACCCGTGGACCTGTCCGGAGCCGCCGTGTGGGGACTCATCACCTCCGCGGAGACCGAGAACCCCGGACGCTTCCTGCTCCTGGACATCGACAGGCCCGACACCTCCCTCATCGCGGCCGCCGCCGCGACGGGGGAGCCCCGTGTGACCGTCCGAGACGGTCGTCTGTACGTCCCCCGCCTGGCTGAGGCCCGCCGCCCGGACCGCGGCGGTCTCCACCTGCCGCAGCGCCGCACGGACTGGAGGCTGGACGTGCGCGTCCCGGGAAGGATCGACGGGCTCGCCCCCGTCCCCGACCCCGACCAGCACCGGGCGCTGGCCCCCGGCGAGGTCCGTGTCGCGGTTCGCGCGGCCGGGGTCAACTTCCGGGATGTACTGATGACCATGGGCATGCACCCCGGTCCCGTGAGTATCGGACACGAGGGGACCGGCACGGTCATCGGGGTCGGCCCGGACGTCGACGACCTCGCGCCGGGCGACCGGGTGATGGGGTTGTTCCCCGGCGCCTTCGGACCGGTCGCCATCGCTCGGCGCGGACTCGTCGCCCCCGTACCCGAGGGATGGGACGACGCCTCCGCCGCCGCGGTGCCCGCCGTCTACCTGACCGCCTACATCGCGCTGGTGGAGGAGGCCGGTCTCAGGGCGGGCGAGCAGGTCCTCGTCCATTCGGCGGCCGGGGGAGTGGGACAGGCCGCACTGCATCTGGCACGGCACCTGGGTGCCCGGGTCCTCGCGACCGCCAGCCCCGAGAAGTGGCGGATGCTACGGGAGCAGGGGATCGCGGAGGAGCACCTCGCGCACTCGCGTCGCCTCGACTTCGAGGAGCGCTTCCGCGCGAGCGCCCCGCCCGTCGACGTCGTACTCAACGCCCTCACCGGAGAGGCGATCGACGCGTCGTTGCGGCTCATGGCGCCCACGGGAAGATTCGTGGAATTGGGACACAACGAGCTCCGCGACCCCGAACGGGTGGCGTCCGAGCACGGCGGCGTCCTGTACCGGGCCTTCGACCTGTCAGTCCTTCCCCCCGAGCGCGTCCAGCGCGCCTTCGCGGCGATCCTGCCGCTCCTGGAGAAGGGGGAGCTACCCGGTGTCCCGGTCACCCGCTACCCCGTCGAGCGGGCGGTCGACGCCTTCCGCCTCATGCAGCAGGGGCGCAACGTCGGCAAGGTCGTGCTGGGCATGGCCACGCGCTTCCGCCCCGGCGGTACGGTCCTGGTCACCGGCGGTACCGGCACGGTCGGCGCCCTCGTCGCCCGCCACCTGGTCGTACGGCACGGCGTCACCCGCCTGCTGCTGGTGGGACGCCGCGGCGCCGGTGCTCCCGGCGCTCGGGAACTCGTGGACGAACTGGGCGCCCTGGGCGCGCAGGTGACCGTCGCCTCCTGCGACGTCGCCGACCCCGAGGAGCTGCGCGAGCTCCTGGACACGGTGCCCGACGACCATCCGCTCACCGCAGTGTTCCACTCCGCGGGTGTGGTCGACGACGCCACCGTCACCCGGATCGGCGCCCGGGCCCTGGAGCGGGTCCTGCGCCCCAAGGTCGACGGTGCGTGGAACCTGCACACGGCCACCGCCGACCGCGACCTGGACGCCTTCGTGCTGTTCTCCTCGGCGGCCGGGGTGCTCGGCTCGGCGGGCCAGGGAGGGTACGCGGCGGCCAACTCCTTCATGGACGCCCTCGCCCACCACCGCCGCTCCCTGGGGCTGCCCGCGCAGTCGCTGGCCTGGGGGCGCTGGGCCGACACGAGCGAGGCGACCGCACGCCTCGGCGACGTCGAGACCTCCCGCATGACGCGGCTCTGGGGGGTGGAGGCCATCGGCGGGGACGAGGGGTGCGCGCTCATGGACGCCGCCGCGGACACCGGCCAGGCCCTCCTGCTCCCCGTCCCGATGGACCTGGCCGGCCTGCGGGCGCGCGCGACCTCGCCCGAGGCCGTCCCGCACCTGCTGCGAGGACTCGTGCGGGCACGGGAGGGGCGGCGGTCCGACGCCGGTTCCGGCGCGGTCGCGAAGCTGCGTGCCGCCGGGGCCGGAGCCGAGCGCCGCGCCCTGCTGGAGGAGCTGGTCGCCGCGCGCGCCGCCGAGATCCTCGGATACCCCTCGGGACACCGCGTGGAGGCGGACCAGGACTTCCTGGAGACGGGTTTCGACTCCCTCACGGTGGTCGAACTCCGCAACCACCTGCGTGAGGCCACCGGGCTGCGGCTGCCCGCCGCCGTGGTGTTCGAGCACCGGACCCCCGCGCTGCTGGCCGCCCACCTGGACGCGGAGATGGGCGGCGGGACCGCCGGAGGCACCGGCGGCGCCCCGGCCGAACCGGCCGGTTCGGCCGGGGCGGCCGGCCTGACCGAGCCGGCGCAACCGGCCGACGCCCTGGTGGGGCTGTTCCGCGACACCTGCGCGGACGGGCGTCCGGAGGACGCGGTCGCGATGGTCCGGGCCGCGTCCCGGGGCCGGGCGGTGGTCCGCGCCGAGGACCCGTGGCCGGTCGAGCCGGTCCAGCTCTCCACGGGCCCCGAGGAACCGGTCCTGGTCTGCTTCCCGTCCCTGGTCATGACCTCGGGCGCACAGGAGTTCGCCCGGTTCACGGCCGGGATGCGGGGGCGGCGAAGGGTGCACGTCCTGCCCGCCCCCGGGTTCCTCGCGGAGGAGCGGCTGCCCGCCGACACCGGGGTCTTCGTCAACGGACAGGCCGACGCCGCGCTCCGGGCCGCGGACGGTGCGCCGTTCGTGCTGGTGGGGCGGTCGTCGGGCGGCTGGGTGGCGCACGCCGTCGCCGAGGAGCTGCACCGTCGCGGGCGCGCGCCCGCGGGGGTGGTGCTGCTGGACACGCCGGTCCCGGGCGAACCGGGCGTGCTGCCGCTCGTCGCGGCGTCGCTGCCGATCGTCACGGAGTCGGTGATGGCGCGCGCCAGCGAGTTCGAACTCCTCGACGCGGCCCGGCTGACCGCCATGGGCGGCTACCTGGGACTGTTCGCCGACTGGCGGCCCGGTCCCCTCCCGGTCCCGGTCACGCAGGTCTGCCCGGAGGAGCCGGTCCGCACCCCGTCGGGCGAGGTGCTCGAAACGGGGTGGGAGTGGCCCGGTCAGAGCAGCGGCGCCAAGGTCCCGGGCGACCACCTCACCATGTTGGAGGAGCACGCCGAGAACACGGCCGCGGCCGTCGAGGAGGCCGTCGCCGGACTCGCGCGGGAGCGGAAGCCGGCGGGGCGTTCGCTGGTGCGCCGCCTGAGCGACCGCGTCAGGAACCGCGGCTGATCCGTTCCCCGCCCGCCACGGTGCCCTGCTTGCGTGGCGGGCGGGGAGCAGTGCGCGGCCCCGCCGCCTACCGCTTCCCGGCGGCGGAGCCCAGCAGCTCCAGCAGGTCGTCGACGAGGCCGTCGGGGTCGGTGCCGCCCCTGTCCGGGCTGAGGCGACCGGCCATGGCCAGGCTCACCGCGCCGTGCACGGCGGCCAGCAGCAGCGCGGTGCGCCGCTCCGTGTCCCCGCCCGGGAGGGACCCGTCGACCTGGCACTGCCGGACCACCGCGGTCAGGGAGGCCCGGGTGCGCCGGGCCGCGGCCCCGAGCTCCTCCCGGGGCCCGGACCAGGTGCCGAAGACGAGGGAGAACCGCGCCGGGTGGTCCATGGCCCAGGCGGTGTAGGAGTGCAGCACCGTCCGCAGGGCCTCCCGCGCGGTGAAGGCCTGGCCCGCCGCGCGGTCGATGATGTCGCCCAGCCGTTCCAGCTCCCTGGCCGCCACCGCGGCCAGGAGGGACTCCTTGTCCGCGAAGTGCTTGTAGGGCGCCATATGGGAGAGCCCGCTCAGGCGCCCGACCTCGCGCAGTGTCACCGCCTCGATCCCGCCGGAGTCCAGCAGTTGCCGTGCCGAGGCGACGAGGGAGCTACGCGTGTCCTGGGGCATGCGGACCATCGTAGACATCCGGCCGGTTCCGGGCATCCGGGTCTGCGCCGGGCGGCCCGCGGGCGGGTGAGTCCCGTGACGGGTCCCCGCGGGTCCGATGGCCCTCCCTCCCGCCGATCCGCCCACCGACGGCCTCGGAGGGCCCGCCGGGACGGCGTTCGGAACAACCCGGGCCCGGCGGACGTTGGCTCCTACGTGCCCCAGGCCCCGTACGCGCCGGAGCGCCGCGCCGCGTCGGCGCGGTCCCGGCGGCGAAAACCGGTTGCCGCCCCTTCTACCCTTGACTACTGATGAGCACCACCACGCCCGCGCCCGCCGCGGACACACTCCGCTCCCGGCTGCGCGACCTCATGCCCTCGGACCGCCACCGGCTGCGTCGGCGTATCGACGGTCTGGCCAAGATCAGCGACGAGCGCCGCCGCGCCTCGGTCACCGCCCAGATCGCCGGGGACATCGACGAGGCCCTCCTGCGCGTGGACCTGCGCCGCGAGGCGGTCCCGGAGCTCACCTACCCCGAGGAACTCCCGGTCAGCGCCCGGCGCGAGGACATCGCCGAGGCCATCCGGGACAACCAGGTCGTCATCGTCGCCGGTGAGACCGGTTCCGGCAAGACCACCCAGCTGCCCAAGATCTGCCTGGAGCTGGGGCGCGGCGTCATGGGCACCATCGGCCACACCCAGCCCCGGCGGCTGGCCGCCCGCACGGTCGCCGAGCGCATCGCCGAGGAGATCGGCACCCCGCTGGGCGAGACCGTCGGCTACAAGGTCCGCTTCACCGACTCCTCCGGCGAGAGCACGCTGGTCAAGCTGATGACCGACGGCATCCTGCTCGCCGAGATCCAGCACGACCGCATGCTGCGCCAGTACGACACGCTCATCATCGACGAGGCCCACGAGCGCAGCCTCAACATCGACTTCCTGCTCGGCTACCTCAAGCGGCTGCTGCCCAAGCGACCCGACCTCAAGGTCGTCATCACCTCGGCCACCATCGACCCCGAGCGCTTCTCCCGCCACTTCGACGACGCCCCCATCGTCGAGGTCTCCGGCCGCACCTACCCGGTCGAGGTCCGCTACCGGCCCATCTCCGAGGAGATCCTCGACCCGGAGGAGAAGAACCCGGGCGGCGGCACCGACCGCGACCAGACCCAGGCCATCCTGGACGCCGTCGACGAGCTCAGCCACGAGCCCCCCGGCGACGTGCTGGTCTTCCTCAGCGGTGAGCGCGAGATCCGCGACACGGCCGAGGCCCTGGAGAAGAAGAAGCTCCCGAACACCGAGATCCTGCCGCTCTACGCGCGCCTGTCGGTCTCCGAGCAAAGACGCGTGTGGTCCTCCCACAGAGGACGCCGCGTCGTCCTGGCCACCAACGTCGCCGAGACCTCCCTGACCGTCCCCGGCATCAAGTACGTCATCGACCCGGGCACCGCGCGCATCTCCCGCTACTCCCACCGCACCAAGGTGCAGCGCCTGCCCATCGAGGCGGTCTCCCAGGCCTCCGCCAACCAGCGCAAGGGCCGCTGCGGCCGTGTCTCGGAGGGCATCTGCATCCGGCTGTACTCGGAGGAGGACTTCCTTTCCCGTCCCGAGTACACCGACCCCGAGATCCTTCGCACCAACCTGGCCTCGGTCATCCTCCAGATGGCCTCCCTGGGTCTGGGCGACGTGGCGGCCTTCCCGTTCGTGGACGGCCCCGACCACCGCCAGATCAAGGACGGCGTCAACCTCCTCGAAGAGCTGGGCGCCCTGCACCCCGACGCCTCCGGCGCCAAGCGCAGGCTCACGCGGACGGGCCGCCGGCTGGCCCAGCTGCCCGTCGACCCGCGCCTGGGCCGGATGGTCCTGGAGGCGCACGAGCGCGACTGCCTGGGCGAGGTGCTGGTCATCACCGCCGCCCTGTCCATCCAGGACCCGCGCGAGCGCCCCGCGGACAAACAGCAGCAGGCCCAGCAGTCGCACGCCAGGTTCGCCGACAAGGAGTCGGACTTCCTGGCCTTCCTCAACCTGTGGAACCACCTGCGCGAGAAGCAGCGGGAGCTGTCGGGCAACCAGTTCCGCAGGCTGTGCCGCGAGGAGTACCTCAACTACCTGCGCGTACGCGAGTGGCAGGACATCCACAGCCAGCTCCGACAGGTGCTGCGCTCCATGGACATCGACGTTCCGCGCCCGCGCGAGGAGGCCGCCGACCCGCGCGGCGTGCACATGTCGCTGCTGGCCGGGCTGCTCTCGCACGTGGGGCTCAAGGACCCAGAGAAGCACGAGTACCTGGGCGGGCGCGGCGCCCGCTTCGCGATCTTCCCCGGATCGGCGCTGTTCAAGAAGCAGCCCCGCTTCGTGATGGCCGCCGAGCTGGTGGAGACCTCCAAGCTCTGGGGCCGCATGGTCGCGAAGATCGAGCCGGAGTGGGCCGAGGAGCTGGCCGGGGACATCGTCAAGCGCCACTACAGCGAACCGCACTGGGAGCGCAAGCGCGGCGCCGTCATGGCCTTCGAGCGCGTCACCCTCTACGGCGTGCCCATCGTCGTGCAGCGCAAGGTGTCCTACGGCAGGATCGACCCCGAGCTGTCCCGGGAGCTGTTCATCCGCCGCGCCCTGGTCGAGGGCGACTGGGAGACCCGCCACCACTTCTTCCACGACAACCGCAAGCTCCTGGACGAGGTGGAGGACCTCGAACACCGCGCCCGCCGCCGCGACATCGTCGTGGACGACGAGACGCTGTTCCAGTTCTACGACGCGCGCGTGCCGGACTCGGTGGTCTCGGCCGCCCACTTCGACTCCTGGTGGAAGAAGGCCCGCCGCACCGAGCCCGAGCTGCTGGACTTCACCCGCGAGGAGCTCATCAACGAGGGCGTCGACGTCGTCAACGAGGACGACTACCCGGACGTGTGGCGCCAGGGCGAGTTCACCTTCCCGCTGACCTACCAGTTCGAGCCGGGCAGCGACTCCGACGGCGTCACCGTGCACATCCCGGTGAAGTTCCTCAACCAGGTGGACAACACCGGGTTCGACTGGCAGATCCGGGGCCTGCGCGACGAACTCGTCACCGCGATGATCCGGTCCCTGCCCAAGCCGCTGCGGCGCAACTTCGTGCCCGTCCCGGACCACGCGGCCCGGGCGCGGGAGGGACTGGACCCCTACTCGGGTCCGCTCACCGAGGCGCTGGCCGCCGAGCTCACCCAGATGGCGGGGGAGCGGATCACCCCCGCCGACTTCCAGCTCGACCGGGTGCCCGACCACCTGCGCATCACCTTCCGCTCGGTGGACGAGCGGGGCCGCACCCTGGCCGAGTCCAAGGACCTGGAGAAGCTGCGCACCAAGCTCAAGCCGCGCCTGCGCGAGGCGATCTCCGCCGAGGCCAAGGGCGTGGAGAAGAAGGGGATCACCTCCTGGGACTTCGGCCCGCTGGAGCAGACCCTGGAGCGCAAGTCGCTCGGCCCCGGGGTGAAGGGCTACCCGGCGCTGGTGGACGAGGGCGACAGCGTCGCGATCCGCATCTTCGACACCCGGCCCGAGCAGCGCGCCGCCATGTGGGCGGGCACCCGGCGCCTGCTGCTGCTCACCGTGCCCTCGGTGGCGCACGTGGTCAGCAAGGGCCTGAACAACCCCGACAAGCTCGCCCTGGCCGACAACCCGCACGGCTCGGTCGGCAAGATGCTGGCCGACGCCGAGTCGGCCGCGGTCGACCACCTGCTCGCCCGCGAGGGCGGCCCGGTGTGGAACGGCGAGGACTTCCACAAGCTCGCCGAGCGGGTGCGCGCCGACCTCGGCGACACCCTCGCCGAGGTCCTCGACAAGAGCGCGCGCGTCCTGGTGCTGTGGCGCAAGGTGTCCAAGAAGGTCAAGGGCACCACGTCCCTGGCCGTGCTGCCCTCGCTCAACGACGTGCAGGGCCAGCTCGCCGGCCTGGTCGGGGACGGGTTCGTCACTGCGGCGGGCCTGTCGCGCCTGGACGACCTCCACCGCTACCTGCGCGGAGTGGAGTACCGGTTGAACAAGCTGCCGGAGAACCCGCGCCGCGACCAGGTGAACATGGCCAAGGTCGAGCAGATGCGCCAGGCGGTGGCCAGGCTGCGCGGGAGCCTCGGCCCCGGCCGCGCGGCCGACCCGGACGTGGTGGAGCTGCGCTGGATGCTGGAGGAGTACCGGGTGAGCCTGTTCGCCCAGGAGCTGCGCACGGCCTACCCGGTCTCGGACAAGCGCATCATGAAGGCCGTCGAGGCCGCCAAGGCGGTCGGCCGCAAGTAGCCGTCCTCCCGGTTGATCTTGTACTTATAGCGAGTTTGGGCGCCCAAACTCGCTATAAGTACAAGATCAACAAAGGTGGAGTGGGTTGTCCACAGGTACGGCGACCCTGTGGCGCCCGGAAGCCGGCTGACGGACAGTGGTCGCATGGAACAGCTCCCGCCACGCCCGGGCGGTCCCCTCCCCGCGGCCACCGGAACCGCGGTGCGCCAGTACGGTGTCCTGAGCTGGCAGCAGGCCCGCGCCCACGGACTGCGCCAGACCGACATACGCTGCCTGCTCCGCGGCGGTGAGTGGGGGCGGCCGTACCGGCAGGTGTACGCCGTGCGCTCGCTGCTCTCGCCCATGGGCAGCCCGGACCGGCTGCGATCCGGTGTCATGGCCGCGCAGCTGGCCCTGGGCCCGCACGCCTTCGCCGCAGGTGAGACCGCAGCGCTCCTGTGGGGTATGCAGGGGCTCCCGCGCTGGGACGGCCGCGAGGCCCACATGGTCGTCCCAGCGCTCGGGGCCCAGCGCCACGTCACCGGCATCACACTGCACAGCTGGGACACCCCTGCGGAGGAGCTCACCGAGATCGGTGGCTGCATCAGGGTCACCCGTCCGGGCCGCACCCTGCGCGACACCCTCCTTCGGGTGGACCGCGACACCGCCGTGTGCCTCATGGACTCGGCTCTGAACCAGGGGCTCGTCAGGCAGGAGGAGTTCGAGGAACTGGAGAGGGCCAACCGGCGGCGCAGGGGGTGCGTGAACGTCCGCCGCTGGTGGTCGCTGGCCGACTCCCGGTCCCAGAGCGCGCTGGAGACACGGATCCGCCTGGTCTGTGTCGACGGCGGCCTGCCCCCCGACGAACTGCAACGCCGCTTCGTGGACGGGTCGGGCAGGACGCTCGCGGTGGTGGACTTCTGGTGGGAGGCCTCCAGGCTCATCGGCGAAGCCGACGGCCTGGGCCCCCACAGCAGCCCGCGAGCCCTCGCCCGGGACCGGGAACGGCAGAACGCCCTTCAACGCTGGTATCCGGACGCCAGGATCGTCCGCTTCACCTGGCAGGACCTCAGGCGTCCCGAGTACATCCTGGCCGCCGTCGCCGGTACCGGGAGCTGATGTCCCGCCACCGGTCCTCCCACCGGGTCGGCCCGGGGCCGACCGCCCGGTTCCGGACGGCGGCCTGTAGCATGCGCCCTGTGGTTTAGACCACTGACGGTGTGAGGCACGGGCGCGAGCGAAACGGGGATCCTGGTGGGCGAAGCGGTGGACGGACGGCGGCTCCTGCTGGTGGGCACCTACACCCCCGACTCCGACCCTGCGGGTGAGGGCGCCGGGATCTACCGGGTCTGGTTCGACCCCATGACGGGGGAGATGGCCGACGGCGGCGTGGCCGCCCGCACCCCGGGCCCCTCCTTCCTGGCCTTCCACGAGGACCCGCCCACGGTCTACGCGGTCAACGAGCGCGCCGAGGGCACCGTCGCCGCCTTCCGTGTCGACGGGCAGGCCCGGCTCACCGAGCTGGGCTCGGCCCCCACCGGCGGCGGATCGCCCTGCCACGTGCTCGCGGTGGACTCACGGCTGACGGTCGCCAACTACGCCAACGGCGTGGCGACCGTGTACGGACTGGGGAAGGACGGCACGCTCATCGCCGGAGCGGCGGAGTTCGCCAACACCGGGAGCGGGCCGGTCACCGGCCGCCAGGAGGGGCCGCACGCGCACAGCGCCGCCGCCCCCGACGAGCGCCACGTGCTCGTGGCCGACCTGGGCACCGACGAACTGCGCGTCATCCGCGACGGCGAGCAGGTCGGCGCCGTCTCGCTGCCCCCGGGCACCGGCCCCCGGCACACGGCGGTGGCGGGGGAGTACCTCTACGTCGCCGGCGAGCTGGACTCACGGGTGCACGTCCTGCGCTGGGACCCGGGCACCGGCACCGCCGAACACCTCGGCTCCGTCCACGCCACCGGCGAGGAGGCGGCGGGCGACAACTTCCCCGCCGAGATCCTCACGAACGGCGACCACGTGTACGTGTCCAACCGGGGCGCCGACACGATCTCCACCTTCGCCGTCCGCGACGGCGGCGCGCGGCTGGAGCACGTGGCCAACGCCCCGGCCGGAGGGCCGTGGCCGCGCAACTTCACCGTGGTGCGCGGCCACCGCGAGGAGCCCGACCACCTGGTCGTGGCGGCCCAGAACGGGGACTCCCTGGCCTCCCTGCTCCTCGACCCCGACACGGGCGTCCCCGCCGACACCGGCCACCGGCTGGGCGTCCCCGTTCCCGTGTGCGTGCTCCCGGTCCCCATCACCCGCATCCGCCGCGCCGAGGGATCCTGACCCGGGGAAGAGCCGCGTGATCGGCTCTCCGGTCCTCGGGACGCGGACACGCTCCTCCGAGAACACCCGGGGCGCCGGCCCGCGACGGTGAACCCCGCGCCGGGAAGGCGCCACCGGGCCGTCCGACGCCCGCCCTGCGCGAGCCCCGGCCCTCCGCCCGCACCGGATCCTCCCGTCCCCCACGGGCCTCCTGCGTGAGGCCGGGGCCGCGTCCCGGTCCCGGCCGTCCGTGTCGCCGGACGCGGAGCACCCGACGGTAGCGGCCGCGGCGGGCCGGTCTCGGCCGTGCTCCGTCCCTTGTACGCCGCGCAGCGTGCCCCGAAACTATCCGAAAACTTTCGGCTTCATCGGCCCGGTGTCTGCACCTCTCCCTGCGATACTCCATGTCGTTTTCGGATTTACCGCCCAGAAATCACCTCTGGCCAGGGATTACTCTCTCCCGATGGGGATTAACCCCACCGAAATTTTCCGGAAACCATTGACAACCCGGCGGAGTCGGACAAATACTCTCACTCACGGCAATCAGCCGAACCCGCCGCGTGATACGGGGTCGAAGCGCGGTGGCCGTCCCCTGGCCACCGACGACCCCTCCGGCCCGTGTCGCGCCGGCTGACCCCCCTGTCAGCCTTCGCAAGGAGGAAGCATGTCAACGGAAGACACCCCCACCCCCCACCTCCCCCAGATCAGCCGCAGAGGACTTCTCGGCGGCGTCGGCGCGCTGGCGCTGACCGTGCCCGCGATCATGGCGATGCCCGGCACCGCCCACGCCATGCAGACCATCACCCAGAACCAGACCGGCACCCACAACGGCTACTACTACTCGTTCTGGACCGACGGCGGCGGCTCGGTCTCCATGACCCTGGGCAACGGCGGCAACTACAGCACCCAGTGGCGCAACACCGGCAACTTCGTCTGCGGCAAGGGCTGGAGCAACGGCGGCCGCAGGAACGTGAACTACTCGGGTGGCTTCAACCCGTCCGGCAACGGATACCTGTGCCTGTACGGGTGGACGTCGAACCCGCTCGTGGAGTACTACATCGTCGACAGCTGGGGCACCTACCGGCCCACGGGAGAGCACCGGGGCACGGTCTACAGCGACGGCGGCAACTACGACGTCTACCGCACGATGCGCTACGACTCCCCCTCGGTGGAGGGCACCCAGACCTTCCCCCAGTACTGGAGCGTCCGCCAGTCGAAGAGGGTGGGCGGGACCATCACCACCGGCAACCACTTCGACGCCTGGAACAGGGCCGGAATGAACCTGGGCAACTTCAGCTACTACATGATCATGGCGACCGAGGGATACCAGAGCAGCGGCAACTCCAACCTCTACGTGGGCTGACGGGCCTCCGGTTCCCTGACGCGGTCGTTGGCTCCCGGAACGTCAACGACCCCCGCGTGAGCCGGTGACGCCCCGACCCCGCACCCGTGGCGCGGCGGCTTCCGGCCGCCGCGCCACACCTCCGTCGGCCGAGGTCACACGAGATCGGCCGGCCCCTTCGCGAGGGCCGTGCCCCGGTAGCCGATGGGACCCTCGCCGACACGTTGGTAGTAACCGAGAAACCCGTCCGCCTCCGCCTCGAAGGCGACGGACCCGGAGTTCTCCCGCTGGTCGCGCCAGGTGAGGCGCTCCACGGGGGCGCCGCCGCCGTCGTCGACGAGCATCCGCAGTTCGCCGGAGGCGTGCCAGCCGCCGCCCCACCCCTCCTCGGTGCGGAAGCGGTGCACGGTCACCCCCTCGGTGCCCTCCGGGTAGGTCCTGCGCTCCACCAGGTGGCCGCGGTACTCGGCCAGGCGACCGTCCGCGTCGCGGTGGTAGCCGTGGAAGTCCCCCAGGGCCGACTGGAAGCCGATCGCCGCCTCGGCTCCGTCCGCGGCGCGCCAGGAGAGCTGCGCGATCGGGGCCCGCTCGCCGCGGTCGACGTGGACCAGCAGCCGCCCGGCGGGCTCCCAGCGGCGCTCTTCCCCCGCCGGGGAGTGGACCCGTCTACGGGTGGTGTAGCGGAGCACGGACCGCTCGTCGGCCGCAGAGGCCATCGCCCGTGCCGCGCGGCCCCGCTCGTGGACGGAGTCGACGCTGACCCGGTACAGCCACAGCATGGTCCGCGCGTCGGCGCCGCTGCGCACCGTCACCTGGTTGCGTCCCCGGCGCAGCCACCGCCCGGGGACGGCGAAGTCGCAGTCCTGCGGCAGGTCCCCGCCTCCGGGGACGGTCATGCGTGAGGCGACCGGCTCGCCGTTGACCAGGACGGTCATCGGGGCGTACCCGGGGGAGCGCCCGCTCTTGGAAACGAGCGCGGTCACCCTCAGGACCGCCTCCACGACGTCCTCGTCCGTCTCGAAGGCGAACTCGACCGAGCCGCCGGCGTCCAGCTTCAGATGGTCTCCGCCGAACCGGCCGTTCCCGTACCGCACGGTGGCGTTGCCCAGGCGGGCCGGTTCGACGGAGAGGTCGGCGTAGGTCGGTTCCATGACGGACTCCCGGGTGCGGTGCCGCGGGCTTCGGTGGGAGGCACCGGCGGCGGAGGGACTGGAGGGACACGCGGAGCGTACCGAGCGGCTGCGACAGCCCCGACGGCACGGGAAGGACGTGGCCGTGCACGCTGGACGGCGGGCCGTGCGGCCACCGGCTGGGCGTTCCCGTCCCCGTGTGCGTGTTCCCGGTGCCCATCGCCCGTATCCGCCGGGCCGGGCGCACCGGAGCGTGGGGCGAAAACCACTGATGCCACGGTGACACGGCGATAGGCTCTGTGCCCATGGCCACCCCCATCGCCGTTCGGCACGTGAAGAACGCCGCCCCACCTGGGATGATCTTGCTCCCAGTGGCACTGTGGAGCGCCGACAGTGCCACTGGGAGCAAGATCATCGGCGGGAGAGTCCCAGGCGTCACACCAGTGACGATTTCGGTCATCCTACGTAAAAAGGAAGGCGTGGGGAGGGCCATATCCGTGCCCACCTTCGGGGATCCCCAACCATACTGGAAGCCCGACCAGCGGTACCAGGGTCCCCACCAGTACGTCTAGCCCGACCCCTGGGAGAAGACATCGTGCTTCTTGTGGCTCCGGTGGCCGCCGTCGCCGCGACACTTCTGCTGACGGCGCTCACCGGGCAGATTCTCCCGGTGCTCGTATGGGGCACCCTCACGACCTTGATCGCCGTGGCTCCGCTCGTCGTCCCAGCGCCGCACCGGCGCACCGCGACCTGGGTGTGCGCCGCCCTCCTGGCCGCTGCGATCGCCCTCGGCATCCTGTCGGTCGGGGTGTTCTACGTCCCCGCACTCGCCGCACTCGTCGTCGCGGGGATCACGCACCGTCCGAAGAGCAGGAGAGGGCGGTCGACCGCGACATGAGGCCGTGCGGCGGTTCCGCGGCCGCGTGACCCGGGTCTGTGACCCGGGTCTCAGGACGAACCCCACAACAACCGGGCGCGCGGAACTGTGCGACCCGCCCCCTGCCCCGGTCACCGGCATCACGGACAATGGGAGGTGATCCGCTCCCACACCCCTGAGGGAACCCACCCATGCCCACGACCAGGAACGTCGTCCGCCACAAGGGCCTGACCGCCCGCGACCTCGCACTCATCGCCGTGTTCGCCGGACTCATCGCCGCACTCAGCGTCGCCGTCGCCATCCCGCTGCCGTTCTCGCCGGTGCCGATCACCCTCCAGACCCTCGGCATCATGCTCGCCCCCAGCCTCCTGGGCTGGAAGCGCGGCACCCTCGCCGTCGCCGCCTTCCTCGCCCTGGGCCTGGCCGGACTCCCGCTCTTCGCGGGCGGCATGGGCGGTGTCGGGGTCCTGGCCAGGCCCTCGGCCGGATTCATCGTCAGCTGGATCTTCGCCGCGCTGGTCATCGGCGTGCTCACCGACCTCCTGGTCCGCGGCAACCACGGCCGCTACCGCTTCTGGGCGGGCCTGGGCATCAACGTCGTCGGCGGCATCCTCGTCATCTACGCGATCGGCGTCCCCTGGATGGCCGTCGTCGCGGGCAGCGGGGTCCTGGCCACCACCTACTCCATGCTGGCCTTCCTTCCGGGAGACCTCGTCAAGGCCGTCGTCACCGCCCTCATCGCCAGCACGGTCTTTCGCGCCTACCCCATCCCGCCCGCCGGGCACCCGGTCGTCGAGGTCGACGAGGGCAAGGGCGGAGCCGCCTGATGCTCCGACTCGAGGGGGTCTCCCACTCCTACGACGACCGCGCCGTGCTGCGCGACGTCACCCTCGACCTCGCCGAGCACCGCATCGGCGTGATCGGGGCCAACGGATCGGGCAAGTCCACGCTCGCCCGCACCCTCAACGGCCTCGTCGTCCCCGACGAGGGCCGGGTGACGCTGGGGGAGTGGGACACCCGGCGTCACGCCAGACACATCCGGCGCAGGGTCGGCTTCGTCTTCTCCGACGCCGCCAACCAGATCATCATGCCCACCGTCGCCGAGGACGTGGAGATCGGCCTGCGCGCCCTGAAGCTCGGCCGTGAGGAGACCGCCCGCCGGGTCGAGGAGGCCCTGGTCCGCTACGGCCTCGACGGCCACCGCGACCACCCCGGGCACCTGCTCTCCGGCGGCCAGAAACAGCTCCTCGCCCTGGCCTCGGTCCTGGTCACCGAACCCGAGGTGCTGGTCTGCGACGAGCCCACCACCCTGCTCGACCTGCGCAACACCCGCATGGTGCACCGCACCCTCGACGGCCTCGAACAGCAGGTCGTGCTGTTCACGCACGACCTGGACCTGCTCGACGACTTCGACCGGGTCCTGGTCATGGACGCCGGACGGGTGGTCTTCGACGGCGTGCCCGGCGACGCCGTGCCCCACTACACCAAGCTCATGGACGAGCGGTGAGCACCGTCGGCCTGTACGTCCCCGGCCACAGCCCCCTCCACCGGACCCCGGCCGGGGCCAAACTCCTCGCGCTGCTGCTGGCCGGGATCGGCCTGGTCGTCTGGGCCGACCACCGCGTCGCGGCCGGCGCCCTGGCCGCCGCGCTCGTGCTCTACCCGGCGGTGGGACTGCCCCTGCGGCGGGCCTGGTCCGCGCTGCGCGCGCTGTGGCCGTTCCTGCTGGCCATCGGCCTGTTCCAGGTCCTGTTCGCCGACTGGCAGACGGCCCTGCGCCTGTGCGCGCAGCTGGCCGCCCTCGTCCTGCTCGCCAACCTCGTCACCCTCACCACCCGCGTGCGCGAGATGCTCGACCTCTTCGAGCGGCTGGTCCGGCCGCTGCGCCACTTGGGCGCCAACCCCGACCGGATCGCCCTCGTCCTGGCGCTCACCATCCGCTCCATCCCGATGGCCGCCGCCGCGTGGGAGGCGGCCCGCGAGGGCTACCGGGCGCGGGGACTGTCCGGCCGGCCCCACCTGCTGGTGGTCCCGGTGATCGTCCAGTTGCTGCGGATGGCCGACGCGACGGGGGAGGCGCTCGTGGCCCGGGGTATCGATGAGGACACCAGACACTGATGTGTCCACCGGGCTGCACCCCCGGGAACGAAACGAGGGAATCCGGTACCGATTGAGTATCGGATGGTCGGATTCGCACGTATTTCGATGGATAATGACGGTCCAGTCCGTCCGAAGCAGCGCGCGCCAACGAACCGGTGATCAGTGTGCCCCGGCGTCGTCCCCCCGCCGAGACCAGGACCTGGTCCGCCCTCACCACGGCGGTCGTCCTCGTCGCCTTGATGGCCCTCGCCCTGCCCGGCGCCACCTCCGCCGCCGGGAGTGTCCCCCCTGAGCCGGATCCGGCCCTGGTCCGCGCCCTGCTCTCCGAGGAGATCCCTCCCCTGGTGCCCTTCGCGCCCCGCACCGGCCCCGCCACCGGCGGGCAGGGCCTCACCCCCGCCCAGCGCGAGGAGCTCACCGCCCGGATCGGGGCGCTCTCCGATGAGTACGACGCCGACTTCGGCGTCGCCGTGCAGGACCTGCGCACCGGCGCCACCTTCAGCCACAACGCGCACCAGCAGTTCCCCACGGCGAGCACCGTCAAGCTGACCATCCTGGCCATGCTGCTCCTGCGTGCGCAGGAGGAGGGGCGCGACCTCACCGAGGCCGAGCGGGCCCAGGTCTCCGTGATGATCCGCTACAGCGACAACGAGGTCACCGACGGCCTGTACTCGCGGATCGGCTTCACGGACGGCTTCGTGCACGGATCCGAGGTCCTCGGCTTCACCGGCACCGATCCCCATCCCCGGGGCGTGTGGGGCGCCACCATGACCACCGCCGCCGACCAGGTGCGGCTGCTGCGCGCCCTCTACTGCGAGGAGAGCCCGTTGTCGCAGGAGAGCCGCGACTACGCGCGCGGGCTGATGGAGTCCGTCGCCCCCGAACAGGCATGGGGCGTCTCGGCTGGCGCCGACCCCGACGACGTCGTGGGCCTCAAGAACGGATGGACGCCGCGGGAGAGCAACGGCGGCCTGTGGAACGTCAACAGCGTCGGCTACGTGGCCGGTTCCGGACACGAGTACCTGATCGCGGTCCTCACCGACGGCAGCGCCGGCTACGCCACGGGCGTCGCCCTGGTGGAGGAGCTGGCCTCCACGGTCACCGGCGCCCTGGAGGAGCCGCTGATCCTGGAGGAGTCCGTCCGCTGACCACCGGCTCCGGCAAGCCCGGAACCCCGGATGATCTTGCTCCCAGTGGCACTCCCGACCACCGACAGTGTCACCGGGAGCAAGATCATCGCTGTCGGGAGCCTGAAACACGTGCGCCCCGCCCGGCGGGAGCCGGACGGGGCAGAGCGAGGCGGAACCCCGCGACAGGCACGGACCTAGTCCAGCGGGCCGCCGGCGACGTAGACGACCTGGCCGGACACGAATCCGGCGTCCTCACCGGTGAGGAAGGCGACCGTGTTGGCGATGTCGTCGGGCACGCCCGCCCGGCGCACGGGGATCTCGGCCTCCTTGAAGGCCTTCATCTCCTCGTACTTGACGCCGATGCGCTCGGCGGTCGCCTTGGTCATGTCGGTCTCGATGAACCCGGGCGCGATCGCGTTGCAGGTGACGCCGAACTTGCCCAGCTCGATGGCGAGGGTCTTGGTGAACCCCTGGAGCCCGGCCTTGGCCGCGGAGTAGTTGGCCTGGCCGCGGTTGCCCAGAGCCGAGGAGCTGGACAGGTTGACGATCCGGCCCCAGCCGTTCTTGGTCATGTGGGCCTGGGCGGCCTTGCTCATCAGGAACGAGCCCCTCAGGTGCACGTTCATCACGGTGTCCCAGTCCTCCACGGACATCTTGAACAGCAGGTTGTCGCGCAGGACACCGGCGTTGTTCACCAGGATCGCGGGCGGGCCGAGGCGGTCGGCGACGGTGTCGACGGCGGCGGTCACCTGGTCGGGGTCGGACACGTCGCAGCCCACGGCCAGGGCCGTGCCGCCCGCGGCGGTGATGCGGTCCACGACCTTCTGGGCGTCGGACTCCTTCAGGTCCAGCACGGCGACGGCCCGGCCCTCGCGCGCCAGGCGCTCAGCCGTGGCGGCACCGATCCCACGGGCCGCGCCGGTCACGATGGCCACACGGGGCGTTGGGGACATGGTGTTACCTCCAGAATTAACGTGGTGGGCGCGAGGGAATCCTATCCGCATGCCAACCGGTCGGTAGGTTCCTGGGGGTGGTTCGGGGAAACGGTCCGATGGCGGGATCGTCCCCTCCCTACCGCGCTTTAGGGACCAGCCGAAGTTGGTCTCCCGGTTTTCCTGCACATCGCCGGGGGTTGGCCTACGATTGCCAGCAAGACCAAGATGCACGTGCATTCGAGCCGTGCAGCGGCACGCGCCCGACCCCGTACACGGACACCGCGTATCCTGGGAACGTGCCACTGCCGCTCACGCCGCGGTGCGTCAGGGAGGAGTGGAAGGCATGGAGTGTGCGGAGGCGGTGGCGGAACCGACCGGTGGTTGGTGGCTCAGGGTCCTGACGCACGGTTCCCGCCGATGGAACACCCCCGTCTGCGGAGACAGGCACGACGCCGTCACGTGGAGCTTCGAACCCCGGCCCCACGCGGTGGGCGCCGCACGTGAGATTTCCGAGGCCCTTCTCCATGAATGGGAGATGCGGTACTTGTGCGGTGATGTCGCTGTGGTCGTTTCCGAATTGGTTACCAATGCGGTCAGGCACGGTGCCCCTCTGCCCTTGACCAGGCGCGGTGAAGGGGGTATTCAGCTGTCGCTGATGCGCAGCGGCGGTGAATTCATCTGCGCGGTCCGCGACGGCGGAGACCGGCTCCCCCAGCCGAGGGAAGTCGATCTCGACCTGGAGGGCGGCCGGGGGCTTGCCCTGGTGAGTGCTTTCGCGCAAGAGTGGGGTGTGATTCCCACACCGCCCGGCGGCAAGTTCGTTTGGGCGCAATTCGTGTGAGTCGGTCGAAGCGCCCCCCGGCCGGATGGCCGACCTGTTCTCCCCCGCCCGGCGGCGGGCCCTTCCCGGTGCGTGGGAAGGTCCTCTGACCGAGGCCCTGGGACGTGCGCGCGCCGTGGCTCTATCGTGTACATGTAGTGTCTTGATCGCATGGCAAAGGTGTCCCGACGGCCCGGATACCCTTGTTCGAGGAATGACGGAGAGGCGGCGAACGTGGATATCGCTCGGTTGCGCCAGGGGAGCGGCCCCACCGTGCGCCGCATGTTGATCGGACACGAGCTGCGCCAACTCCGGGAGGCCCGCGGTATCAGTCGCGAGGACGCCGGGAACAAGATTCGCGTGTCGGCGTCCAAGATCAGCCGTATGGAACTCGGCCGGGTCGGTTTCAAGCTGCGCGATATCGAGGACCTCCTCAAGATGTACGGGGTCACCGACCGCAGGAGGATCAAGGAAATCCTCGAAGTCGCGCGCGAATCCAACAAGCCCGGATGGTGGAAGGAGTACGGGGAGTCACTGCACAAGTGGTTCATCCGCTACGTCGGCTTCGAGGAGGCCGCCGACCACATCCGTATCTACGAGTCCCAGTTCGTCCCCGGCCTGTTGCAGACCGAGGAGTACGCGCGGGCGATCATCTCCGGCGGCGTGGAGACCGACCAGGTCACCGAGCAGCGGGTGGAGGCCAGACTCAAGAGACAGCGCCGCCTGCGCACGGACAAGAACATGCGCATGTGGGTCATCCTCGACGAGGCGGCGGTACGCCGACCGATCGGCGGCCCCGAGGAGGGGCCCGAGATCATGCGCGGCCAGCTGGAGTGGCTCATCCAGCTCAGCGAGGAGCACGACAACATCACCCTCCAGATCGTCCCCTTCGCGGTGGGCGCGCACGCCGCCGAGGCCGGCTCGTTCACGCTCCTGCGCTACTCGGAGTTCGAACTGGCGGACATGGTCTACCTGGAGCAGCTCACCGACGCCGAGATCATCGACCGCCGCCCCGTGGTGGAGGCCTACACCAAGGCCATGACCCGGCTGAGCGTCGCCGCGGCCACGCCGGACGAGACGCTGGAGATGCTCAGGGAGATGCTGGAGGACCTGGACAAGGGGTGAGGGCACGCCTTGCGTCCGGGAGGGGTCCGGGGCGACGAGGCCGGGGATCGAGACAGGCTCGCCGAGGCGGGCCTTTCTGGTTTTCCCGTGCCGTCCGCTCCGGGAAGGGGCCGCCAGGGGGGACACGTCACCCGTGCCTGGCGTGGGGTCCTTGCCGGGGACCCCACGCGGTCCGTCTCCGGCCGACCCGGACGAGGGCGTGGCAACCGGGCCGCTGCTCGGGGGAGGGACCACCGCCTGGCAACGGTCCCTCCCTCGGGTTCCGAGGACGGCGACGTGACTGGCGGAAGAGCCTCCCTAGCTGAGGAGGTTGTCGAAGTCGCCGTCCTTGGCGCCCAGGATCATGCAGTCGATCTCCTCCTGGGTGTAGACCAGGGCCGGCCCGGACGGGAAGCGGGAGTTGCGCACGGCGATGGAACCGTCGCCGAGGCGGGCCATCTCCACGCATGCTCCCTGGGAGTTGCTGCGCTTGGCCTTCTGCCAGGCGGCGTCGGTGAGGTTGGTCGCGGGGATGCCGTTGTGTGCGGTCATGCTGCTCCTTCGTTCCTTGAGGGGAATGCGTCCGTGCTTATGCACTGCCAGATGCACGTGCATCGGCACTGACATATTCACAAGCATACCGTGACCTCCGCCACTTGTCCGAGGGTTTCCCGGTATGTAAGCAGGGCGTTACCCGAGGGTGGAGGTGGTGCGGCCGCAGGTCCGCGTGCATCGGGCCGGTCGTGGGATCGGCCGATGGCGGGGTCATCGGACCCTGGTCGCGGGGTCGGCCCGGGAGGCGGACGCGGAAGGACGAGAGCCCCGCCGGGCCCGCGGCGGGCGCCGCGGGCCCGGCGGGGCTCGAAGGGGCGGGGCGGTCAGGAGCAGGACAGCGCGGTGGTCAGCGCCTCCAGGTTGCCGCGCATGATCGAGGGGTAGTCGTCGCCGGGGGACTCCTCGGTGACGCCCTCCAGGGGATCGAGCACCTCCACCCGCGCGCCCGTCTCGGCGGCGATGGTCTCCGCGGTCGCCGCGGGCATCAGCGGCTCGGTGAAGACGGTGGTGATGTCGTGCTCGCGGACGGTGTCGGTGATCGCCGCGATCTGCGAGGGAGAGGGCTCGGTGTCGGGGTCCACCCCGCTGACGCCGACCTGCTCCAGGCCGTAGTCCTCGGTGAGGTAGGTGAAGGCGGTGTGCCCGACGACCACCTCCTCGTGCTCACAGGAGGACAGGCCCTCCTCGTACTCCCGGCCGATCGCCTCCAGTTCGGCGGTCACGGCCTCCGCGTTGCGCGCGTAGCGGTCGGCGCCCTCGGGGTGGACCTCGGCCATGCGGTCGCCGAGCGCTTGGGCCACCTGCGCCATCAGGTCCACGTCCAGCCAGAAGTGGGGGTCGTGCTCGCCGTGGTCGTGGCCCTCCTCCTCCGCGTGGCCCTCCTCCTCCGCGTGCTCGTCCGCGGCGTGCTCCTCCTCCGCGTGTTCATCCGCGGCGTGCTCCTCCTCCGCGTGCTCGTCCCCGGCCTCCTCGGCGGGGCGCAGGTGCACGAGGTCGGCGACGTCGAGCGCGCTCTCGGGGGCCTCCTGCTCGATCGCCTCGTCCACGGCGGGCTGGAGGCCGCCCACGTGGAAGGCGATGTCGGCCTCGATGACCTCGGCGACCTGGCGGCCGGTGAGTTCCAGGTCGTGGGGTTCGGTGCCCGGCTCGGTGAGCTGGACGACCGCCACCCGCTCACCGCCGACCTGCCGGGCCAGCCACTCCAGGGGGTAGACGCCGGTGACCACGGTGAGGTCGGCCTCGGCAGGGGAGACACCCGTGCCGCCGCCTTCCCCGCCGCCTCCGCAGGCGGTGATCGTCATGAGTGTGGCGGCGCCGAGGGCGGCGGCTCGCAGGGCTGTCCCAGTTCGCATGGGTCAATTCTCGGGAAAATGAAAACGGTTGTCAATTTGTCCGTTTGGTGGGGAACCCGAGAGGGACGTCCGCGTCGGCTCAGGTGGACTCGGAGAAGCGCTCCACGTCGTCGGTCCTGCCCGCCACCACGATCACGTCTCCCTTGTTCAGCACCGTCTCCTGGGTGGCGTAGGTGAACTCCTCGCCCATCCGCTTCACCGACACCACGGTGATCCCGTACTGCTGGCGGACCCCCGTCTCCCGCAGGGACTTGCCGGTCAGCGCCCTGGGGGCCTTGGTCTTGCCGAGGGAGAAGCCCTCCTCCAGTTCCACGTAGTCGAGCATCCGGCCCGACAGCAGGTGCGCCACGCGCTCGCCCATGTCGTGCTCGGGCAGCACTACGTGGTGGGCGCCCACCTGCTCCAGGATCCGCCCGTGCCGGCGGCTCGTCGCCTTCGCCCAGATGTTGGACACCCCCATGTCCACCAGCTGCGAGGTGGCCAGGATGCTCTCCTCCAGGTGTGTCCCTATGGCCACCACCGCCCGGTTGAACTGGGACGCGCCCACCTGGTGCAGCGCCTCCTCGTCGGTGGCGTCGGCGATCACCGTGTGGGTGAGGGCGTCGGCGTAGGTCTGCACCATGCGCGGGCTGGAGTCGACGCCCAGTACCTCCCACCCCCGGCTGACCAGTTCCAGGGCCAGCGAACTGCCGAACCGGCCCAGGCCGATGACCAGGACGCGCCTGTCGGTGGGTCTCCTGTGCTGCTGCACGGGTCTCTCCTTCTGTGCCGGGGGGCCTCAGCCGATGATCGGCCGCGCCTTGGCGAGATCGTAGCGACGGGGGCGGTCGCGGAACGCGAGCGCCGTCACGAAAGTGATGGGACCGATCCGCCCGGCCACCATGAGTACGGCCAGCAGGCACTGCACCCAGGGTGCCAGGTCCGCGGTGATGCCGGTGGACAGGCCGACCACGCCGACGGCGGAGACCACCTCGAACATCACGGGCAGCGTGTCGTAGGGGGTGGTGCGCACCAGCAGGATGGTGGTGAACGCCGCCACCGTCGCGGACAGGAACACCAGGCTCAGCGACTGGCGGACGACCTCGGGCGAGAGCTGGCGGTCGAACACGTGCACCTTGTCCTGGGCGCGGACCTCGGCCAGCACCACCAGGAAGATCACCGCGAGGGTGGCGACCTTGATGCCCCCGGCCGTTCCGGCGCTGCCGTTGCCGACGAACATGAGCATGATGGTCGTCAGCAGCGTGGCGTCCTCCATCTGGCCGGTGTCGACGACGTTGAGGCCGCCGCTGCGGGGCATCACGCCGTGGAAGAAGCCGTCGATGATCCGGGCCGTCCAGGGCAGCCGGCCCAGGGTCGCCGGGTTGTCCCACTCCATCACGATCACCAGCAGCGCCCCGGCCACGTAGAGGATCATGGTGGTGGTGATGGTGAGCTTGGTGTGCAGGCTCCACAGGCGCGGGGTGCGCAGCTCGCGCCACAGCTCCAGCAGGACCGGGAAGCCGATACCGCCGAGGATGACCGCGACGGAGATGGTCACCAGGATGATCGCGTCGCCGGAGAAGCGGGTCATACTGTCGCCGTAGAGCGACAGGCCCGCGTTGTTGAAGGCCGAGATCGAGTGGAAGAAGCCCGAGTAGAGGGCCTCTCCGAAGGACATGTCGTAGGCCAGCCACATCCTCGGCGTGATCAGCAGGAACGTGCACCCCTGGAGCACCAGGAAGATCACCGCCACCCGGCTGACCACGCCGCGCACGTCGCCCACCCACAGGCTCCGGGTCTCGGCCTGCACGTTGAGCTGCATGCGCAGCCCGAACCGGTGGATCATCGCGGTGCCCAGCAGGGAGGCCACGGTCATGATCCCCATGCCCCCGGCCTGCATGAGGACCAGGATGATCGCGTGGCCGAAGGCGTTGAGATCGTCGCCGATGTTGATCACGCTCAGCCCGCACACCGCCAGCGACGTCGTCGCGGTGAAGAAGGCCTCGACGAACGTGAGCCCCTCGCCGTCGGGCGTGGCCATCGGGGTCATCAGCAGGCCCGTGCCCGCCAGGTCCACGGCCATGAACATCATGAGGAAGACCCGCGCGGGCTTGCGCCACCCGCGGGGCTCACGTGTCGAGCTGGAGTCCAACCGCATCCGGCGCCTCAGCAGGGATGCCCGCCGGGGGAGGAACGACGCCCTGTGGGCGACCGGCCTGAGGAAGGATCGCATGCCCGCTCTCGGCGGCGTCTCACTCATCGCTGGTCGGGGGTTGGAAAGGGTGCCACGGTTCCTCCTTTTACATGGCCGCGAGGAATTGTGCCAGAACGCTGCGATCGTGGCACGTCGACCGGCCCGTCCAGCATCGTAAACCGCGGAGGGGGCTGGTGTGGGCGGTCGGAGGAACCCCCGCGGGCCGGGGGAGGCGGGTCAGGCGTGGCAGGAGCCCTCGTGGTCGGCGTGGCCGGGCGGTTCCAGTTGCAGGGTGGAGTGCTCGACGTCGAAGTGGCCCGTCAGGCACGCGTGGAGCTCGTCCAGCATCCGGCCGCTGTCGCCGAGGTACCCGTCGGCGACCACCACGTGCGCCGACATCACGGGTACACCGGAGGTGATGGTCCAGGCGTGCAGGTCGTGGACGTCGAGCACGGCGGGGTGCCCGAGCAGGTGGTCGCGCACCTCGCTCAGGTCCATGCCCCTGGGAGTGGCCTCCAGCAGGATGTGCACAGCCTCGCGCAGCAGCGCCCAGGCACGGGGCACGATGATCACGGCGATGCCCAGCGACACGAGGGTGTCCACCCGCGCCCACCCGGTCGTCCAGACCACGATCCCGCCCGCGATGACGCCGACCGAGGCCAGGGCGTCGCCCATGACCTCCAGGTAGGCGCCCTTGACGTTGAGGCTCGTCCGGGAGCCCGCGCGCAGGACGAACAGCGCGCCGACGTTCATGACCAGGCCGAAGGCGGCGACGACGACCATGCCGAGGCCGGACACCTCGGCGGGTCTTTGGAGCCGCTCGACCGCCTCCACCACGATGAACCCGCACAGGACGAACAGCACCAGCGCGTTGACGGCGGCGGCGAGGATCTCCGCGCGCTGGTAGCCGAAAGTGCGCCTGTTGGTGGCGGGCCGCGCGGCGATCCACACGGCGGCCAGGGCGAGGGCCACCCCGAGGGAGTCGGTGACGGTGTGCCCGGCGTCGGCGAGCAGGGCCAGGCTGCCGCTGAGCGCGGCGCCGGCCACCTGGACCACGGCGACGGCGAGCATCATCCCGAGGACCACCGCCAGCCGCCTGCTGTTGGCCGCTCCCGCGGTACCCGCGTGCCCGTGCCCGTGTCCCACGCCCATCGGTGCCCCCCGACCTGCCGTCCGGTCCCCGGGCGCCGTAGACGACGGCGCCCATGATTCAGCCATCACTGTTTATACAGCCCAGAGTGTCTATACAGCAAGCTATGTACAATGGTTTTCATGTTGACCTCCGAGCAGCGCCTGTCCGCCATCCACCGACTCGGCCGCGCCCTGGCCGACCCCACCCGCTGCCGCCTGCTGCTGGCGCTCCTCGACGGTCCCCACTACCCAGCCGGGCTCGCCGAGCAACTGGGCCTCACCCGCCAGAACGTCTCCAACCACCTCGCCTGCCTGCGTGACTGCGGCCTGGTGCGCACCTCCGCCCGGGGCCGGCAGGTCAGCTACGAACTCGTGGACGAGTCCCTGGCCCACGCCCTGGAGGACCTCCTGCGCGTGGTGTGGGGCACCGCCCAGCCGCACGGGCCCGTGGACCTCCCGGACGGGCTCGCGGACCCCTCGGAGGCGTCCGTGGAGGGCGCCGGGCCGTCAGACTCCGAGGGCCGGAAGTCCCTGAAGTGACGTCCGTTACGTGCCACGGCCGTTCGGAGCGCGGATAGGGCGCGCCCCACCGGTCCCGGGCTCCGACTTCGGGATGAGGGCGCCGACTTTGGTCGGAGCCGGCCCTGACGGAAGGCTGACGTGTCCCTGAGAGTCCCCCTGAATCGGGAGGGGTGACTCAACTCCCGATATAACGCGACGTATGGTGAGTGGTGCGCCCGGCGGATGCATGAGGCCCGACGCGCGAGGCTGACACGGGTGTCCCGCGCCTCGCGGACGAACACCGGCATCCCCCACCACCACACGTTCGGACCGGCCGTCGAACCGATGAGCGAGCCGGCGGAGACACCGACGGAAGAGCACACCGGCGGACAAGCCGGCGGAAGCGACGTGTGTGCTCCGACGGGCGCCGACAGGCACCGGACGACCCGCACGCCACGGCCCGCCCCCGTGGTCCGCAGTGAACATAGGAGCGAGAACCTCTCATGCCCAGATCGGCCGCAAGGGCCCGCGCCGCGGGCCTCCCCCGGACGGGGACCGCCGCCAGCAGCGTGGAAGGGACCGAGGTATGAACCGCGTGGCGGTCATGTCGCTCGGCAACCGGGCGCTGGTCCTTCTCATCACCCTGGCAGTCCTCTTCTTCGGAGTCCTCGCGGCGGCGTCGGCCAAACGCGAGCTCTTCCCCGCGATGTCCCTCCCGACGGTGATGGTCTCCGGCACCTACCAGGGCGCCTCTCCCCAGGTGGTGGAGAGCCAGGTCACCGAACCGCTGGAGCAGGCCGTCCAGAGCGTCCCCGGCGTCACCACGGTCACCTCCACCTCCAGCACGGGCTCGTCCCAGGTCACGGTCGAGTTCGACTACGGCCAGGACCAGGACGACCTCGTCCGCCAGACCCAGATCGCGGTCGACCAGGTCTCGGGCATGCTCCCGGAGGACGTGAACACCAGCGTCATGTCCTTCAGCACGGACATGATGCCGGTCGTGATGCTCGCGGCGGGCGCCCAGGACGGCGACGACCAGTCCATGGTCGACCCGCTGGAGACCCACCTCATCCCCGAGCTGGAGTCCGTCCCGGGCGTGCGCTCGGCGACGGTCACCGGAGCGGTGGAGTCCGACGTCGTCGTCACGCCGGACGCGGCCGAGCTCGCCTCCGCGGGCCTGACCCCCCAGGACGTCGTGGACTCCCTCAAGTCCAGCGGCCTGATGCAGCCGGGCGGGGACGTCGAGTCCGACGGCCGCAGCCTGAACGTGACCACCGGTGACCAGTTCACCTCGATCGAGCAGGTCGAGGGCGTCTGGCTGCGTCCGTCCGCGGCCGACGGGGACATGTCCGCAGCCGCTCCCGGCGCACCCCCCGCGGCCGCGCCCGAACCGGTCCGGCTCTCCGAGGTCGCCGACGTCGAACTCGTCCAGGACGAGGCCTCCAGCCTGTCGCGCGTCAACGGCGACCCGAGCATCGGCGTCATGGTCATGAAGACGCCCGACGGCAACACCGTCGAGGTCTCCGAGGGCGTCCACTCCGTCCTGGACGAGCAGGCCGAGGTCCTCGGCGACGACATCGACATCAGCGTGGTCTTCGACCAGGCCCCCTACATCAACGAGTCCATCGTCGCGATGCTCGAAGAGGGCGGCATGGGCCTGGCCGCCGCGGTGTTCGTCATCCTGGTCTTCCTGTTCTCGATCCGCTCCACCCTGGTGATCGCGGTGTCGATCCCGGTGTCGGTGCTGATCGGGTTCCTGGGCATGCAGGCGTTCGACTTCTCGCTGAACATGCTCACCCTCGCCGCCATCACGATCTCCATCGGGCGCGTGGTGGACGACTCCATCGTGGTCCTGGAGAACATCCGCAGACACCTGGACTACGGCAAGGAGCGGATGGCCGCGGTCAAGCAGGGCGTGCGCGAGGTCGCCACCGCCGTGGTCTCCTCCACCCTGGCGACCATCGCCGTGTTCCTGCCGCTGGCCTTCGTCGGCGGCCAGGTCGGCGAGCTCTTCATGCCGTTCGCGGTCACCGCCAGTCTGGCCCTGGCCGCCTCCCTGATCGTCTCGATCACGCTCATCCCGGTGCTGTGCTACTGGTTCATGCGCCCGAAGGAGATCGGGGACGCCACTCAGGAGCAGATCCAGCGGGAGGAGTACGAGCGGGAGCTGCGCAGCCCGCTCCAGCGCGCCTACCTGCCGGTCATCCGCTGGATCACCACCAAGCGCAAGGCCGCCACGCTCACCACCCTGACCGCCACCCTCGTGATCCTCGGCGGCACGGTCTACATGGCAGGCGGCATCGAGACCGACTGGATGGGCCAGTCGGAGCAGAACACCTACGCGGTCGTCCAGGAGCTGCCCCCGGGCACGTCCCTGGAGGTGGCCGACGCCGAGGCGGCCAAGGTCGAGGAGGTCCTCGCCGGGTACGCCTGGGTGGAGTCCTACCAGACCAACGTGGGCGGCGGCGGTCTCGCCGGCATGATGGGCGGTGGCGGCTCGGCCCAGGTCGACTACAACGTCACCGCCGACCCCGACACCGACCAGCTCCGCAACCGCGAGGTGCTGCGCGACGACCTCGCCGCCCTGGACACCGAGTACGAGCCGCGACTGAGCAGCATGGAGGCCATGGGCGGTTCCGGTCTCGAGGTGCGGGTCAGCGCGGACGACCAGGAGACCCTGGCCGAGGCGGCCGGGATCGTCGAGGAGGAGCTGCGGGCGATCGACGGCACCGCCGACGTCGCCAACAGCATCTCCGAGTCCCGGCCCGCGCTGGAGGTGCGCGTCGACGGCGAGGAGGCCGCCCGGCTCGGCATGAACGAGGCCATGATCGGCCAGCAGGTCACCGCGGCCTTCAACGGCCAGGGCGTCGGCACCGTCACCCTGGACGATGCGCGCCGCGACATGGTGGTCCGCTTCGACGAGGCCCCGGAGAGCGTGGCCGACCTGGAGGACCTGCCCGTCGCGGGTCCGACGGGACGGACGGTCGCGCTGTCCGAGGTCGCCGAGGTGGCGGAGGTGCGCCAGCCGCCGGAGCTCACCCGGGTCGACGGCGTCACCAGCGCCACCGTGTCGGCGAGCGTCACCGCCTCCGACCTGGGCGCCGTGAGCGCCGAGATCACCCGGGTCCTGGAGACGGTGGACCTGCCCGAGGGCGCCACCACCGCCCTGGGCGGGGTCAGCCAGGACCAGAGCGAGGGCTTCACGCAGATCATCCTGGCGATGTTCGCCGCGATCGTCATCTGCTACCTGATCATGGTGGCGACCTTCAAGAGCCTGCTCCAGCCGCTGATGCTCCTGATCTCGGTGCCGTTCGCGATCACCGGTTCGCTGGGTCTGCTGCTGGTGACCGGGACCCCTCTGGGCATCGCGGGCATGGTCGGCATGCTGATGCTCATCGGCGTGGTGATCACCAACGCCATCGTGCTGATGGACCTGATCAACCAGAACCAGCGCAACGGGATGCCGCTCGGCGAGGCGATCGTGGAGGGTGCCCGCCACCGCCTGCGGCCCATCCTGATGACGGCGCTCGCGACCGTCGCGGCGCTGACCCCGATGGCCCTGGGCGTCACGGGCGGCGGTGCGTTCATCTCCGCGCCGCTGGCGCTCGTGGTGATCGGCGGCCTGGTGACCTCCACCGTGCTCACGCTGATCCTGGTCCCGGTCCTCTACCAGTTGGTGGAGTGGGGCCGGCAGCGCCGCGCGGCCCGCAGGCACGCGCGCGCCGAGCGCCGCCGTGTTCGCGGGAGGGGCACCGCCGACAAGGGCGGACCCGGGGCCGAACGCGTCAAGCAGCCGGTCGGCTGATCCCGGCGGTCCACCGGACCAGGGGGCGCTTCGCGCGGTGCGCGGGGCGCCCCCTCGTCGTCGGCGGAGCGGGCGTGCCGCCATGGTCCAGGTCACGTTTTCGGTGGGCGGCGAAGCTTTACCCAGCCGAAATAAGCCGAACAACAGTTCGATATGTGAATTAAGCGACAGATATGTTTTATTCCGTACTTGGGCGGTATGGAGGTAGTGCCTGCGGGCAACACGTCAGGTGGGAGGGTGCGGCCGTTGCGCCACACGGACCTTCGGGGGAAGGGTCCGGGTGCGGCGGCCGCAGTTTTTTTGGCCATGGAACCCCAGGTCAGAAGGGGTGATCGAGGTAGATAGTTGTCGTGTGACAACAAAATTTTGCCCCACGGCTTTTGAAGCCGTTTCTGAGGGAACGTACTCTGCGCACCACGGTGGTCACCGCCGAACCGTAGGGGGCCCGACAACAGTCGGGAGCGGGACGCACTGCTGGGGCCTGCCATCCAGGCAGTAACGCCAGAAACACACAGGACAGAGCACCGGGGGGTTTTCTCTTGTCCGCTATCACCGCCAACGTGTCCCAGAACACAACGGAGTACACGCCCACGATCCCCAAGCCGCGCAGGTCGTCCGAGGACGTCTCCGCCGAGGAGCTCCTGTCCGAACTCCGGGACCTCCCCGAGGGGGACCCCAGGGCGAACAGACTGCGCGAGCGCGTCGTGGTCCTCTACCAGCCCCTGATCAACAAGATCGCACGCCGCTACGGGGGCCGCGGCGAACCGCTGGAGGACCTGAAGCAGACCGCCATGGTCGGTCTCGTCAAGGCGGTACACGGCTACGACCCCGACCGCGGCAAGCCGTTCATCTCCTACCTGCTGCCCACGGTCACCGGAGAGATCAAGCGCCACTTCCGCGACCACACCTGGGCGATCCGGGTTCCCCGGCGGCACCAGGAGAACAGGGTCAAGCTGCGGCGCGTCACCGGCGAGTTCCAGCAGACCCACGCACGCACCCCCACCATCGCCGAACTCGCCGAGGAGATGGGGATCTCCGAGGCCGAGGTCAGTGAGCTGGCCCAGGTCTCCGAGTCCTACCGCTCCCTGTCGCTGGACGCGCCGGACTCCTCCGACTCGGAGGGGCAGGAGGGCGCCCGCCTGGAGGACCACCTGGGCAGCGAGGACAAGGCCCTGGAGCGGGTGGTCGAGCGCGAGTCGATCAAGCCCGCCCTGGCGCGCCTTCCCGAACGGGAGCGCAAGATCCTCATGCTGCGGTTCTTCGGCGACCACACCCAGTCCGAGATCGCCGACCGCATGGGCTACTCCCAGATGCACGTCTCCCGGCTCCTGGCCGGCATCCTGGAGCAGTTGCGCGAGGAAGTGAGCTCGGAGGGCTCCTCCCGTCGCTAGACCGTGTCCGCCGAACAGGCCCCGAAGCCGTTGACCGGCCCCGTGCCGGAGGACGCCCCCACGGCGTCCTCCGGCACGGCGGCGGGTCCGCCCGGGCTCCGGACCGCGGGGCCCGCGCCTCTGCGTCACCGGAAGAGCCGGTCCGTGCCGTCTCTTCGCTGTGGGCAGCCCGCGCGGGCCAGAGGGGTCACCTGGGGGTGAAACGGCGTCACCCTGGTACCATGCCTCCCCAGGCCGCCGAACGCGGCTCTCGGGAGGCCTCGTTCGGCGGGTCCGGAGGCAACGCCGTCGTACTCCTTCGTGACGTGGTGCCAGGCCTCGATGTTCCAGCGCCCGTGCGCCAGGACGCCGATCCGCCCGGCGAGGTCGATGGCCCTGACAGGGGCCGGGTCCAAGCCGCCCGGCAGGGCGGTGCGCACGCCGGGGCGGGGCATGTGATCGGTGTGCCGGGGCACGGCGTCGGCCCACCGGCCGATGGCTTACAGGCAGCGGGCTCCGGCCGGATCGCCACAGGCCTGTGATCAGCGCCGGCGCCGCACAGCCCCGACTCCGAGACAGCCCTGCTTCGTCGTGGGCGCCTTCGGCCTCCGGGTGCGCCGTCCAGCCCGGAAGGCATCGCCGCGAGGACGGTCTCGCCGCAGTCAACGCCCCGCATCGTTTCAGGTAAGCCGTGGAGTGCGGCGGTGGTGATTCCCTGTGGCACCTCGCGGGGCGGGGCCCGGCACGCAAGGCCCGTGGATTCCGGGATCACCCTGGTATCACGGAGCCGCGAAACGTCCGGAATCAACGGGGTCCGCACGGAACACCGGTGGGTCCCGTCCGGGGTGCTATGCGCAGCTCAGGGCGGGTTTCAACCCGCAAATCACCATAGTCGGGGCATCTTGGGCCTTGGCACTGCGTTACCGGAGCGGCGATTTGTGCTATCCACGCACGCCAGGCAGGCTTCGGGATATGGACGAAACGAACAAGAGCCTTGACGACCTGGTCCGCGACGAGCTGGGCGGGGAACCGTCACAGGAGGCCAAGGACTACGCGCGCGAACTCTACGAGCGCTACAGGCTGCACACACCGACCGACGACGACGGCGCGACCCCCTCGGCGGCCGCCACCGAGGAGTGAGGGGAACGCCCACCCCGGACGCGGCGGCGTACCGGAGCGGTCCGGGCACCGGCTCCGGAACCGGTCAGTCCGGGTCCGCCGCCACCGGGTCGCCGTCGCAGTCCCACATCAGCTCGAACCAGACCCTGCGGCCCATCCCGTCGCCGCGAGGCTCGGTTCCCCACTTGCTGGAGAGCGCCTCGACCAGATCCAGGCCCCGGCCGTGCTCGTCGGTGTCGTAGGGGCCCCGGTGCTGTGGCCGCGGTGCCTCCGCCATGTTTCCCAGATCCCGCACCTCCACCCGCGCCCATCCGGGTGCCAGACGGACGCACACCTCGAACTTGCCGGTGGACGCGCCCGAGGCGCTGTGCGTGATGGCGTTCGTGGCCAGCTCGCTGGTCAGCAGCGTCGCCGTGGTCAGTTCCGGTGACGCGGCCAGCTGGCGGGCGACGAACCTCCTCGCGTAGGCGATCTGGCTCGGCAGGCCCGGGAACCGCCGCCGCACGTGCCAGGGGGCGGTTTCGCTGTTGTGAGAGGTGCGCTCTTCCATGGGATTCGCCGGACGTTGGAGCGGACTGGACGAGGGGGCCGGGTTCCGGAGCGCGTCCGGTGGCGGGAGGCCGACCCCGGGGGTGGGGTCGTGCACGTGACACGTGACGAGGGGACTGTGGGATGCTGCGGTCTCACACATTGGGTTGACTCCCCGAGGACGTGTGTTCGCGGCGGGCATGGCACCGAGGACGCCGGGCACTCGGCAGGCGTCCGTGCCCGTGTAACGGGTCACGGCGCGCGGTGGCCACACAGGTCGGAGCCCCCGGGAGCAGGGAGGGGGCGGATGCCGTACCGCGGCGTACGCGGTCCGAGAGCGTCGGCAGGGGATGGGGAGAAGCCGCGGGGCTTCACCCTGCATGGTGGTGGGGCCTGGGAGCGGGCCGGAGCAGTCGGTCATGTCTGGTGGTGGATGTGCCCTACGACACTGAAGGGCGCATTGGCGCTTAGCATACGCTCCGTGCCTTCCCGGGGACCCAGTCGACCTGGCTCCGTCAGGATAACCCCCTATGAGCTGGGTAAAGAGGGCATTCGGCCTGGTTGTGCGGTCGGTCAGGGACACGTATCGTCCGGGTTCGGGAACTGGTGGGGCCTATGAGGTTGGATAACGATTAGGTAAACGCACGTGGGGTTCGGTGCTCCCGCGGTCTTGCGCCCGCCACGCCGGACGCGACAGGGTGTGAGCATGGTCTCCCGCTCGCCCCTGCCCTCCGCCGGCCTCGGCATCGAGATCGACCGCTCGGTACGCCTCGCCGACGAGGGCCACGTCCTCGTCGGCGGATGCCCGCCACGGGCCGCGCGCCTCTCCGCGGAACAGGTCAGCACCCTGATCCGCTGGCTGAGCGGGGCCGTGACCGGGGGAGCGGACGAGGGCCTGCTCGCCCGCGGCCTGGTCCGGGCCGGACTCGCCCACCCGCGGCCCCGGTCCCCGGTCCCCACCGACAACGTCGAGGTGGCCGTCGTCGGACGGGCGGGACCCACCGCGCTGGGCGCCACCCTGGACCACCTCGTCCGGCACCACCCGCGGCTGCGGCCCGTGGTGGTCGGCGCCACCGGCACCGAGGCCCGGGCGGCCCGCGACCGCGGCGCCCGGGTGGTTCCGGGACCGGCCGGAGGGGCCGAGGCCCGGGCCACGGCACTGCGCCTGCGCTCGGCGGACCTCGTCGCCCTGGTCGAGGCGGGCACGCGCCCCGCCGCCGGGTGGCTGGAGGCCGCTCTGGGCCACTTCACCGATCCCGCCGTGGCGGCGGTGGTGCCCCGTGTCCTGTCCGACCGCTCCCACTGCCTCGGCCACGCGCAGATGACCGTGGCCGCGGTCGCCGCCGGCCGGGCGGGCGCGGACCGCGGCGCCGACCCCGCGCCCGTGCTGCCCTGGGGGCACGGGACTCCGGAACAGGGGCGGCCGGGGCCCGCCAACGAGCACACCGACCCCCTGCGGCCGGTCCCCGTCCTGGTACTGCGCGGCGCCGTCGCCGACCTCGACCCCGGCCTGGGCGCCGCCGCCGAACTCGACCTGCTGTGGCGGCTGGCCGACGACGGCTGGTCTGTGCGCTACGAGCCCCGTTCCCGGGTGTGGGCTCCCCCGACCACCGGCCTGGGCGACTACCTGCGCGCCTGCTTCACCTCGGGCGCGGTCGCCGGTCCGCTGGCCCGGCGCCACGGCCGTCGCGCGGCCGGCCCCGAGCTGTCCAGGGCCGGTGCGGCCGGACTCGCCCTGGCGGCCTCGGGCCGTCCCGGAGCCGCACTGGCGGCCGGTGCGCTGGGCGGCGCGTCGGTGATGGGCACCCTCATGGCCGGAGCACGGACCCCGCTGTCCGAGGCGGCGCGGCTGGCCGGACTGGACCTGGTGCACACCGTGCGGACGGGAACGCACGCGGTCCGCACGGCGTGGTGGCCGCTGGCCGCCGCGGCGGCGGTGGGCGGTGCGGCCGTCTGGGCCCGGGGGCGGCGCTTCGGCGGCCCGGCGACCGGCCCGGGCCGCGTTGACCGCGCCGGCCGCGCGGGACGGATCGCGGTGACCGCGGGCGCGGCCCTGGTCCTGCCGCACGTGGCCTCCTGGCACAGGGGCAGGGGAGCGGCCCTGACCGGTCCCGTGACCTGGACCGTCCTGGGGATGGCGGGCGACGCCGCCCGCTCCCTGGGCACCTGGTGGGGGATGGCGCAGGCGCGGTCCCCGGCACCGCTGGTGCCCCGGTTCAGGCCGGCGGCGGTGTCCGGACCGGTTCCGGCCGCGCGGAGGACGGGCCGGTCGGCGCGGACACGGGTGCGCCCGGAGGGCAAGCGGGGCTCACGGCCGCCGGTGAGCACCGCTTAACGCGGACACCCAGGGTGAGGGGCGGCGAGGGGCGCGGTGGGTGTTCCCTCCGAGAGAACCGACCGCGCGTCCGCCTTCCGACACGCGGTTCCGAGCCCGCGAGCTGGGGTTCTACGTTGATCGTGCCGCGTCTGCCTCGGGCCGGGGCCGACGGGCCTTGTCCGGGGACCGCGTTCCCGGCGGGGAGGGCGGCGGGGTTCCCCTTCTCATGCGAAAACCACGTTTTCCCAGCTCACGCCATTGATGCCACCATGCGCCCCATGTCATTGCCATGTGTACAAAAGTTGACAAAACGATGAGAAATCTGTGCTCGAATGGGCACCGTTGTCTTTTCTTGATGGACTGGTTACCGTCAAGTGTCTAATACTCCCGCAGACTTTTGACATTCCGGTCACCGACCGTGAACGGGATGCAAGTGTGTTTCGGCAGTCACCGGGAGTAACCCCCCACTGGTGGTCGCGGGATCGCGAAGGCTTAACCATGCCAATCACCATTGGCATGCTTGTGGAGCACTCCGAACCGTGGACCGCTGGTGCCGCCCAGTAGCGACCGCGCACAAACGGGATCAAGCGCCGGCTCGGCTGTGAGGTTCGGAGATAGTTTTGGGCAAGTTCCTGGCCAGGCGGCTGCTGAACTACGTCGTGTTGATCTTCCTCGCGACGAGTTTCGCCTACCTGCTCGCCGCGACCAACCTGTACCCGCGCGGCTACTTCGAGCAGATGCAGCCACCGCCCTCCCCGGAGGCGGTCAACTCACAGCTGGACGCGCTGAACCTCAACGACCAGACCCCCCTGGCCCAGCGCTACGCCACCTGGATCGGCGGCGTGCTGACCGGTGACTTCGGCAGGACCATCCAGGGCGGCGACGTCGCCTCGCAGATGTGGATGAAGGCCGGCGTCACCCTGCGCCTGATCACGGTCGCCACCATCCTGGGCAGCGCCCTCGGCATCGCGGTGGGCGCCTACGCCGCCGTGCGCCAGTACCGCCGCTTCGACAAGGCGGCCACCGCCGTGTCGTTCTTCGTGCTGTCGGTGCCCACGGTCGTCATCGCGATCGTCGTCCAGGTCCTGGCCGTCACCGTCAACGACGGCCTCGGCTCCCAGTTCCTGATCTACTCCGGCGAGTACTCGGCGGGCTTCGACGGAACGTGGTGGGAGCTCCTGGGCAACCGGATCCACCACGCGATCCTGCCCACGTTCGTCCTGGCCATCGCGCTGTTCGCCTCGTTCGCCCGCTACCAGCGCAACATGATGCTGGACGTGCTCGGCTCCGACTTCGTGCGCACCGCCATGGCCAAGGGGCTCACCCGCCGCCGGGCGCTGTTCAAGCACGCCCTGCGCACCGCGCTGATCCCCACCATCACCTACTTCACCTTCACCTTCGGCGCGCTGGTGTCCGGCGCGACGTTCACCGAGAAGATCTACGGCTGGCACGGCATGGGCGCGTGGCTGATCGACTCCATCGCCAAACAGGACGTCCACGTGGTCGCGGCCGTCTCCTGGTTCATGGCGATCACGATCATGGCGGCGTCCTTCCTCTCGGACATCCTCTACGCCTGGCTCGACCCCCGGGTGCGGGTGTGACCGCGCCCCCTCCCCGCGCCGCCTCCGGCGCGTTCCGCCGCCACGTTCCCACCCTTCCGCGCACAGTCGCGGCAGTTCCGCTGGAGAGCACGCCATGAGCACGACCGAAGAGAGCACGGCACCGGTACAGGCACCGACCGTGCCCCCGGCACCGAACCGGCTCAAGGACATCGCGCGCCAGTTGCTCGGGACCCCGCGCGTCATCGTCGGGCTCGCCCTGCTCGTCCTCCTCGCCGCCTTCGCCTTCGCGGGCCCGCTCCTGACGGCCTGGGACGTGGGCGGGCGCGACTTCTCGGCCATGCTGGAGGGGCCCTCCCCCGAACACTGGATGGGCACCAACCGCACCGGCCAGGACATCTTCACCCAGGCCACCGCGGGCCTGCAGAAGTCCCTGCTGATCGGCCTGCTGGTCGCCGTCATCTCCACCGGGGTCGCCGCCGCCGTCGGCGCCTTCGCCGGCTACTTCGGCGGGGTGACCGACAAGGGCCTGATGTGGATCGCGGACCTGGCGCTGGTCCTGCCCAACTTCGTCATCCTGGCGATCCTGTCCAGGCACTTCGTCGGCCAGGGCGGCTGGCTCATCCTGGTCATCCTGCTGGCCGCGTTCAGCTGGATGGTCACCTCCAAGATGGTGCGCGGCCTGACCATCTCGCTGCGTGAACGCGAGTACATCCACGCCGCCCGCTTCATGGGCGTCCCCTCGTACAGGATCATCCTGCGCCACATCCTGCCGAACATGTCGTCACTGCTCATCGCGGACGCCACGATCATGGTCAGCGCCGCGATCATCGGCGAGACCGCGCTCAGCTACTTCGGCCTGGGCGTGCAGTCGCCCGACATCAGCCTCGGCATGGTCATCGCCGAGGGCTCCTCGTTCGCCACCACGGCGCCGTGGGTGTTCGCCTTCCCCACGGCCCTGCTGGTCGTGATGGTGCTCGCCGTGAACATGGTCGGGGACGGTCTGCGCGACGTCCTCGACCCCTACTCCAAGTCGCGCCGCTCCTAGGGGACCCACCATGAGCACTGACACCGTCGCGGCCACCGCGTCCGCGCACACCGAGAACACCGCCGACGCACCGGTCCTGGAGGTCACCGACCTCGCCGTCACCTTTCCCGGGCTGAACGGCAACCCCGACGTCCACGCCGTGCGCGGCGTCAGCTACACCGTCAGACGCGGCGAGGTGCTGGGCATCGTCGGCGAGTCCGGTTCGGGCAAGTCCGTCTCCTCCATGGCCTCCATGGGGCTGCTGCCCGAGCACGCGAGGATCACCGGATCGGTGCGCCTGCACGGCGAGGAGATCCTGGGCCTGGACGACCGCGCCATGGCGCGCAAGCGCGGCAGGGTCATCTCCATGGTCTTCCAGGACCCGCTGTCCGGGCTCACCCCCGTGTACACCGTCGGCGACCAGCTCGCCGAGGCCGTCCTGATCCACGACCCCAAGACCTCCAAGGCCGGGGCCCGGGCCCGCGCGGTCGAGCTGCTCGACCTGGTCGGCATCCCCAACGCCCAGCACCGGTACCGCTCCTTCCCGCACGAGTTCTCCGGCGGTATGCGCCAGCGCGTCATGATCGCCATGGCGATGGCCAACCGCCCCGACGTCATCATCTGCGACGAGCCCACCACGGCCTTGGACGTCACCATCCAGGCGCAGATCCTGGACCTGCTGCGCACCGCGCGGCGCGAGACCGGCGCAGCCATCGTGATGATCACCCACGACCTCGGCGTCGTGGCGGGGTTCGTCGACCGGGTCCTGGTCATGTACGCGGGCCGCCCGGTGGAGACCGGCGGAGTCGACGACATCTACTACCGCAGCCGCATGCCCTACACCATGGGCCTGCTCGGCGCCGTGCCCCGCATGGACCTGGAGCACCAGGGCGCCCTGGTGCCCATCAAGGGAACGCCTCCCTCCCTGTCGGACCTGCCGCCCGGCTGCCCCTTCGCGCCGCGCTGCCCCATCGCCCGGCCCGAGTGCGACATGGCCGAGCCCGAGCTCCTCGCGATCGGCTCCCAGCCCTCCGAGGAGGAGATCCGCGCCCGGGGGACGGAGGCGGGAGCCGCACGGACGGACGGCGGAGACACCGGCACGCAGCGGGTGGCGTGCATCCGCTCCGGCGAGATCGCCGACCGGGGGTGGACCGCCCAGGACATCTACCCGGTGCCGGAGATCCCGGAGTCCTCGTTCTCCGACGTGCCCCGGGAGGACCGCCCGGAGATGCTGCGGGTCACGGACCTCATCAAGCACCACCCCCTGATGAAGGGCGCGGTGCTCAAGCGGCGCGTGGGCACCGTGTACGCGGTCGACGGCATCGACTTCGACAGCCGGGAGGGCGAGACCCTCGCTCTGGTCGGTGAGTCCGGCTGCGGCAAGTCCTCCACCCTCATGGAGATCATGGGACTGGAGAAGCCCCAGCGCGGCAGCGTCTCCGTCATGGGCCGGGACACCGCGGGCCTGGGCCGGGCCGACCGGTTCCGGCTGCGACGCGACATGCAGATCGTGTTCCAGGACCCGATGAGCTCGCTCGACCCGCGCATGACGGTGTTCGACATCATCGCCGAACCCCTGCGCACCCACGGCACGGCCACGGCCGACACCACCCGCCGGGTGTACGAGCTGATCGACCTGGTCGGCCTCAACACCGAGCACGCCACCCGGTTCCCCGCAGAGTTCTCCGGCGGCCAGCGCCAGCGCATCGGCATCGCCCGCGCCCTGGCCCTGGAGCCCAAGCTGCTGGTGCTCGACGAGCCGGTGTCGGCCCTGGACGTGTCCATCCAGGCGGGTGTGGTCAACCTGTTGCAGGAGCTCCAGGCGCGCCTCGGACTGGCCTACCTGTTCGTGGCCCACGACCTGTCCGTGGTCCGGCACATCGCCGACCGGGTGGCGGTCATGTACCTGGGCCGGATCGTGGAGATCGGCGACACCGCCTCCGTCTACGCCCGGCCCGCCCACCCCTACACCCAGGCGCTGCTGTCGGCGATCCCGCTCCCCGACCCGGAGAGGGAACGCGCGCGCACGCACATCGTCCTGGACGGAGACCTGCCCAGCCCGGCCGACCCGCCCTCGGGCTGCAGTTTCCGGACCAGGTGCCAGAAGTTCATCACCCTCTCCGAGCCCGACCGGGAGCAGTGCATGAGCGTCGAGCCCCGGGTCACCGCCACCAGCGGTGGCGACCAGGCGGCCGCCTGCCACTTCGCGGAGCGGTAGGCGGGCTCCTGGGCCGGATGGCCCGTCAGGCACGGCCGGCACCGCCCCGCGTGCCGGCCGCATCATCCCCACAGAAGGAAGAATCCCCATGAGAATCGGGAAGGCGCGTTATCTCGCCCCCGCGGTCGCCCTGGTCATGCTGACCAGTGCCTGCGGTGGCGGAGACGACGGCAACGACCAGGCGGACGCCCAGGCACAGGTGGAGGCACTCCCCGCCGAGGACCTGAACCCCGCTCCCCGCGAGGGCCTCCAAAAGGGAGGCACCTTCGTGTGGGCCATCAGCGCCTACGACGGGCAGCACAACACGTGGCACACGCAGGGCAACCTGGCCAACGTGCAACGTGTGGCCGGCGCCGTGCTGCCCAGCCCGACCCGGTACGACGCCGAGGGCACGGCCTCGCCCAACACCGACTTCGTGCTCGAGTACGGGGTCAGCGACGACGGCCTCGAGGTCACCTACGAGCTCAACCCCGACGCCGTGTGGTCCAACGGCGAGCCCATCACCTCCGCGGACTACGAGGCCCAGGTCGAGACCGTCAGCGGCTCGCGCGAGGGCGACTGGGAGATCGGCGGCACCGCCGGGTACGACCAGGTCTCCGAGTTCGTCCCCGGCGACGACGAGTACTCCTTCACCCTGAAGTTCGAGGAGCCCTACTCCGAGTGGCCCTCCCTGTTCTCCCCGCTGTACCCCAAGAAGTACATGGAGGACGAGAAGCTCTTCAAGGAGGGCTACGTCAAGGAGTACCCCGTCACGGCGGGGCCCTTCGGGGACGTGGAGTTCGACGACGTCACCGAGCGCGTCACGGTCAAGAAGAACGAGGACTGGTGGGGCACCGAGCCCCTGCTGGACGAGATCGTCTTCGACGCCATGGGCACCGACGCCATGGCCAACGCCTTCAACAACGGTGAGATCGACGGCTTCTACCTCGGCTACGACGCCGCGGGCTACGAGCTGCTCAAGGGCAGCGAGGGCGCCTACTTCACCAAGGCCGTCAACCACGGCTACCGGTTCGCCTCGCTCAACGGCGCCAGCCCGAACCTGGAGGACGTCCGCGTCCGCCACGCGATCTCCCTGGGCATGGACACCGACGCCCTCGCCGAGGTCGCCCTCGGCGCGGTCGACTGGCCGATCACCGGTGAGGTCAACCGCATGCTGCGCTCCAGCCAGCACGGCTACCAGGACAACAGCGAGGGGTACGGCGAGTACGACCCCGAGCGCGCCAAGGAGCTGCTCGACGAGGCCGGATGGACCCTGAAGGAGGGGGACGAGGTCCGGACCAACGAGGACGGCGAGAAGCTGTCCCTGGACTGGGTGGCCGCCGACGACATGGCCATCGCCCTAGACGAGGCCGAGATCGGCCGCGACATGCTCGCCGAGATCGGCGTCGAGGTCAAGGTCCAGCAGGTGCCGTCCAACGCCCTGTTCTCCGAGTACGTCATCCCGGGCAACTACGAGGTCGCCACCTACGTCCTCGTCGGCTCCAACCCCTACGCGGGTGACGCCAAGGAGAACTACGGCATGCCGAACGAGGACGGCGAGTGGGGCAACAACCTCGCCCGCACCTCGACGGAGGAGATCGAGGCGAAGTTCGACGAGATGCGGGCCGAGACCGACCCCGACCGCTACGCCGAGCTGGCCAACGAGATCGACCGACTGCTGTGGGAGGAGGTCGTGACCATCCCCTTCTTCGAGCGCCCGGGCCTGTACGTCGTGAACGAGGACCTGCACAACTGGGGCGAGTTCGGTCTGGCCTCCAGCTACGTCTACGAGGACATCGGCTGGGCGGCCGAGTAACCGTATGACGGTCGAGCAACCGTAGGACGACGCCGCGCGCGGTGCCCCGGGGCGTCTCGCGCGACAGCCAGGGCGCCGGTCCCCGCGAGGGGCCGGCGCCCTTCGGCGTACCCCGCGGCCGGGGGGCGGCACGCACGGAAGCGGGCGGCCCACGGGGCTGGGTTGGGACCGGGAACCGGGCTGTGGCAAGGTCTATGCGTGTTCTTTGGACGGATGCGTCCCGTCACGCGAGGTTCGTGACGGCAGCGTCCGCGAACACGCCCCCGCCCCCACACCCCTCGCTCCACTCGCCGGAAAGCCCTCGATGAGACCTCACCCGATCGCCGCCGCGACCGCGGCGGCGCTGTTGTGCGCCGCACTCACCTCCTGCTCCCCGGAAGGGGAGGACCCCCTCGCGCAACCGCCGGCCGACGCGGCCGCGGTCCCGGACACGGCCGAGACCGAGGAGACCGATCCTTCACAGCAGGAGCAGGAGGAGCCCGGGGAGGAGTTCCCGGCACCGGTCGGGTGGGCGGGAGAGCCGCTGGAGCGCGACGGCGAGGAGTACCCGGGCATGGACGGCGGGGTCGGGGGAGAGACCGTCACCGCCTCCGACGCCGAGGAACTGTCCGACCACCTGGCCGCCGAGGAGCCGCTCACCGTCGAGGTCAGCGGCCGGATCGACCTGGACGGTGCGGTCGGGGTCGGCTCGGACAAGGCCCTCGTGGGCGTGGACGGCGGCGCCGAGCTGACCGGGGGCCGCCTGGTGGTCGACGGATCCGACAACGTCGTCCTGTCCAACCTGGACATGGAGTCCGAGGGGACCGCGATCGCCGTACGCGGAGGCGCCCACCACGTGTGGGTGGACGGCTCCACGTTCGCGGGGGGCGGCGACTCCTCCCTGATCTCGATCTCCGACGGCGCCGACAACGTCACCCTGTCCTGGAACCACTTCACCGACGCCGGGTCGGCGGTCACCATCGGCGGCGACGAGGACGAGCCCGGTGCACTCAGGGTCACCGTGCACCACAACTACTTCGACGGCACCGCGGGCCGGCACCCGAGTGCCCGGTTCGCCGAACACGTGCACGTGTTCAACAACTACTTCCGGTCCAACCCGGAGTACGGGGTGCGGTCCTCCCACGACTCCAACGTGCTGGTGGAGGGCAACTACTTCGACGGCACCCGCCTGTCGGTGACCCTCGGCGAGGAGGAGCCCGGAAACGTGGTCACCCGGGACAACCTGCTCGTGGACTCCGAGCAGCCCCACCTGCTCGGCGAGGTGCCCGATCCGCCCTACGCCTACGAACTGGACGGCACCGACGGCGTGCCCGACATGGTCACCGATGAAGCCGGGGCCGGTTGAACGACCGGGGACCCCCGTACGTCCTCCCCGACGCCGTCACGAGACGACGTACGGGGTTCGGCCCGGCCGTGCTCGACGAGCGCGAAGGCGTGGCCGGGAGTCAGCGGGGCGGACGCGAGCCCGGAACGCTTCAGCCGGACGCGGCGGGGTCACCACCGCCAGTGGTGGGTTCTGGTCGCAGGCCCGGTCCTCTGGGCCCGAGAGGCTGACAGAGCACGACTCAGTCCGTGCCGCGGTCGAACAGCCGGGGCGGGTTCCTCTCGTAGGCGCGTACGCGGTCCCGGACGCGCTGGAGACGCCAGGGGGGACAGGACCAGCCCCGCCGGACGAGCGTGTCCAGGAGCCGCCGCAGCAGCCGCTCCGGGCGGTACCGGAGGTCGTACACGCTGACCGGGACGACCTCCCAGCCCCGCGCCCACATGGCGGCGTAGCGGATCCGGTCACCGGCCCGCGCCGGGGCCGAGGAGTGGAACTCCAGGCTGTCGTACTCCAGCGCCACCTTCTGGTCGGGCCAGCCGAGGTCGGCGTGGAAGAGGCCCTCGTCGGTGGCCACCGGGCACTGTGAGACGGGCCGGGGCAGGTGCGCCTCCAGGACCAGTGCCCGGGTCCACGACTCGCCGGGCGACCGGCTCAGCTCCGAGGAGTAGCGCAGCGCGGTCCGCAACCGCCGGAGCCGCTGCCCGGAACGGGGCCGGTGGGTGGCGCCGACCAGGTCGCGCCTGGTGACCAGGCCCCGGGAGAGGAAGGCGTCGAGGCGGGCCGTGGCCACGAACACCGAGGGGGCACGGGCGGCCACGTCGGCGGCGGTGCGCGCCGGCGTGGTGATCCGTACGCCCTCCACCTCGGTGCGGTCGGCGGCGGGCACCGGGTCGCGGTGCGTGACGACCGGCGCGCCGCTCGTCCGCACGCCCCGGGGGACCGACACGTGCGGCCGGGTCCGGGTGGCGCGGGTACCGGCCGGATACAGGTCCACGCCCCACACGTAGGAGGCGGTGACGTCGCAGACGACCGCGTCGGGGGAGATCGGGCCCACGACGGGGGCGAGGGTGCGCAGGAGGAGGGAACGGTCGGGGAGGGCCTGCTCGCGGACTGTCATACCTCCAGGCTCGGAGGATCACGGAGCCCGGACAAGGGCCTCTTCGAACCTGTGGACAACCCCCAGGGCGCGTGGACGGAGCGGGGCGGAAGGGGTCAGCGCATGGGCCCGTCGCCCGCCGCCAGGTGGATGTGGTCGACGTGGTTCTGGGTGTTGCTGCCCCTGTCGCTCAGGGGGCGCCGCACGCTCTCCCACGGGCCCACCGGATCCCCCCTGGTGGCGTTCCAGATGTGGTAGTCGTAGATGATCCCCTTGACCCCGAGCTGCCGGGCGTTCTGGATCACCCAGTTGATCACCGTGACGGCGCTCGCGTGCATCTCGGGAGTGGGAACGGCGCCCAGCTCCGCCATCATGTAGTCCACGGCCTCGCCGGTGTGGTGGTCGCTGCCCGGCTCGGTGCGCTGGCCGCCGGCGGAGAGGTAGAAGCCGGGGAACTCGACCTGGAGGCGCTCGTGGACGGCGCACATGGTCGGGTGCAGCGCTCCCAGAGACGAGCAGTCCACCGTGGCTCCCCCTCCTCCGACGTACTGCGGATCGAACACGTAGCGGCCCTCCTGGTCGACCAGGTGCACGTCGATCAGCCGCTTGGCGTCGGCGACCTCGGTGACGGGGCCGCCGTCACAGACCAGGCCGTCCCCGTCGCGTCCGCACGGGTGGGGGATCCGGACGATGGCGATGGCCGCCGCGTTGCCGACCACGGTGTCGACGTCGTCCTCGGTCCCGTCGCAGACCACGTCGTTCCAGGGCCGGGACCCGTCCTCCTCCAGCTCCTTCTGGCACACGGCGCCGCGCACCTCCACGCGCACGATGTTGCCGCTGCGCCCCATGACGTTGTCGCTGGCGCGGATGTCGGTGAGCACGGCGCCGTTGGCCCGGGCGTACTCCTCGGCGCGCTTCTCGGCGACCTCCTCGTCGAACCACGGCATGGGGTACACGTCGTTGACGATGTCCCGCGCGGCCTGCTCCTGCAGGGCGCTCACCGCGGCCAGCGCGGCGGCGTCGGCCGCGGTCTGGACCTGCGAGCGCGAGTCGTTGGCGGCACCGACCCGTACGAACAGCAGGGTCAGCGCCAGCAGGGCCAGGGTGAGCCCGAACAGGAGCAGGATGTTGGCCTGCCCGTCGTCGTCGCGGCCCGTGAGGCGCCGTCGCGGTCGTGGAGCCGGGTGGGAGGGGGTCCGTCGCAGTCCCAATGCCTTGTCCGTGGGGAGGGGGCGCTTCCGGACGGGAAGCGGGGGTCGTCGGCGGGCGGGGCGGGCCGGTGTGTGACCACATCCGGACAACACCCCGCCCGGCGCAGCTTATCCGGGCATGCCGGGAAGCGGTAGGGCCTGTGGACGGGCCTGCGGTTCCCGTGGGACGGGCGAGGGGGCGTTTACCCTGCTGGTGCGTAAGCGGTCCGACGACGGGATGAGGTCCTGTCCGCTTCGGGCCACACGGCCGTACGGTTCCGGCGAGGACAGGTCTGTGTGTTTCTGGCGAATTGTCCATCCGCGGACGAGGCGCACGCAGGAGTATGGACTCCGACCGGTGTGCGCCGAGCGGAGAGACCACGGTGCCCGGACGACAGACAGATCCACCCGCCGCAGAAGAGCAGAAGAAGCGAAGGCGAGAACATGAGCGCCAGAAGAGCGATGACCCCGGTCGAACAGGACGAGTCCCTCCGCCGGATCGGGACGGACCTGCTCAGGGCGGCCCCCGACGACTGGGTCAAGCTACGACTCGTGTACTCGGGGCTCGGCACTTGTGAGACCGCCCGCTTCGATGCGATGTTCCAGGGCGGGCGCAGTACCGGCTGCGTCCCGCCGCTCTCCGTCGTGGAGGGGATGCGGGGGATACGCGCGGGGATGCACACCGCAGGAACGGGCACCTGGTACACGGCCTACTACGAGATCGAGCGGACCGGCGGCTACCGGATCCGGTACGACTACGAGAACGAGCCCCACTTCGACGAAGCCCAGGACGACGCCGGCTACGCGCTCGAACTGGAGTGCTTTCCCCGCGACGACGAGCACGTCCCCGACTGGATGCGGGAGCGGCTGGAGGGGGGCCGCGTACCCGGGGCGGCTTCGGAGGGCGTGTCCCCCTGGAGCATGCTGGCCGCGGTCTCGCGCCCCGAGCCGCGGTCGCACATCTCGCCCGGCGACATGACCCCCGAGGAGATGATGGACACCGTCCAGGAGATCGTGGACCGCACGATCGAGCCGGTCCGCGGACGGTGGAGCGAGATCGTCGTCGACTACAGAGGACTCGTCAGGATGTCCTCGTCGCGGGTGAGGGTGCGCAGGGAGGACGGCCGCGTCGAGTGGGACCTGCTCCTGCCGGAGGTCGGCCAACTGCTGGACCGGCTGCGCACGGGGATGTACCAGCCGGGGAAGGGAACGTGGTTCACCGCGCGGCTGACGGTGAGCGAGTCGCGGGAGATCGGGGCCCACTTCGACCACGACGCCCCGCCCGAGTTCGACTTCGCCCCCGACCCCCGCAGCTTCCACCAGGACATCCGGTTCTTCCCGCGCAGTTCCGACCACCTGCCGGACTGGCTGCTGGACCGGCTCAGCCTCGCCCAGCGCATGATCCGCGCCGAGCGGGAGGAACCGCACCCGGAGTAGAGGGGCCGGAAACGGCGGAGAGCGGCGGCCGGGGAGGAGCCGCTCCCCGGCCGTGGCGGCCGAGGGCGGTGGAGGGCCTACGGGAGTCAGCGCAGCCGTCGGCGGGCGGCCTCCCACACGTGGATGTCGGCGACGGTGACCTGGAGGTCGCCGGACCCGAGCGGCGCCACGGTCGCCGAGCGCACGTAGGGGCCGCGGTGCCAGCGGCGCGCGGTGCGGACCGGGGTCGCCTTGGCGCCCAGGCGGCCCAGGGACTCGGGAGGCCCCGCCAGCAGCCGCAGCTGCCATGAAGCCCGGATCCCGGAACCGTCCCCGTGCTCCCTGCGGTTCAGCAGCGGCAGGGTCCCCGTGAGGCGGCCGCCCTCCTGCGTGCGGACGGTCTCGCTCAGGGGGAAGCGCTGCCCCGCGTCACTGCCGCGCACCACCTCCACCACGCACTCGGCGTCCTCCGGGAGCGGGGAGGCCAGGTGCACGTCGAAGCGGAGCCCTCGGCGCGTCTTCGGGCTCACGCGCACGTCGTCCACCTCCAGGACCGGTGCCAGCGGGGAGGCCTTCAGTCCCAGGCGGTCGTTGACGGTGTAGTAGGGCCGTACCCGTGAGCCGCGTCCGGGTTCCCGCTCCACCTTCTGGGCGGGGTACTCGATGATCTTCTTGTATCCCGCCACGCCGGACAGGTGCCGTCCCACCGTGCACTCGGTCCCGTCGGAGAGCACCAGGCGCAGCTCCCACTTCTCCGTCTCCCCGTCCCGGTCGCGGACCACGTCCGCGGGGTCGACGACCGCCGTGAACCGGCCGTCGCCGTCCACCGGGGCGGAGAACTCCCGCACGGCCCGGGGCGGGGTGCGCAGCCGCGCCGCCAAATGGGCGCGGCCGTCCGGCTCGTACCGCCCCAGCACCCGGCCCCGCACGGTGATCAGCCCGTCGACCGATTCCACGTGCTCCACCTCGGCGTGGTGCACCGACCTACGTGTGTGCAGCACCAGTCGCCCCTTGGCCGAGCGCCCGGGCACCACCAGGGCCAGTTGCCGGACGTCCTGCGGGGAGAGCGGATACCCCCGCTGGTGGATCTCCAAGTCGTGGACGGGGCTCTCCTCACCGCCGTCCACCCGCAGCACCTCCCACGTGGACGTGGCCAGTTGGTCGCGTTGGGCGTCCACGACCACCTCGCCGGCGTCGTCCACCTTCAGCGCCACTCTCTGACCGGACCGGGCCAGCACCACCTGCTCGGGCGGTTCGGAGAACGACAGCACCGCGGTCCCGTCCCCACCGGCCCGCACGCGGCAGGCGGGGGGCGACTCCGGCTGCGGCGCGGGCGCCGGCGGCTCCGTCCTCGGCACGGGACGGCCGCTCAGGTCCGAGAACAGTTCCTCGTACCGCAGCATGACGTTGGCCGGGTCGAAGCGCTCGGAGTTCAGCAGGGCGGCGGACGACATCCGGCGACGGAGCCCGTCGTCGGCCATCAGCTCGGCCAGGCCCTCGGCGATCCCCGAGGCGGACTTGTTCGGCACCAGCAGTCCGTCCTCGCGGTCGCGGATGATCGACGCCGGCCCGTGCGGGCAGTCGGTGCTCACCACGGGCAGGCCGGACCGCATGGCCTCCACGATCGTCATCCCGAACGGCTCCTCGCTGGAGGTCAGCGCCGAGAACGCGCCCTGGGCCAAGACCTCCTCCACGCGCGGATGCGCTCCCATCAGCCACACACGGTCCTGGAGTCCCAGCGAGCGCACCAGCCGGGCCAGGGAAGCGCGCTGGTTGCCGCGTCCGTAGATGCGCAGGGTCCAGTCGGGGAAGTCCTCGCTGACCATGGAGAACGCCTGCACCAGGAGGTCGTGCCGCTTGCTGGGAGCGAGCCGCCCGGCGGAGACGATGGTGCGGGTGTTGCGGCCGTCGGCGGTGAACGGGGGCGCGGGCACCGAGTTGGGGATGGACAGCACGCGCACGCCGGGCAGGGACATCCGCTCGCGGTAGGTGCCGGCGTCGGTCTCGGTCACCGTCACGAACGCGTCCAGGTGCGGGTACTCGGTCTCCATCACCCGGCGCAGCGACTCGGAGTGCTGGTCGTAGGTCAGGTGCTCCTGGCCGACCTTCACCGTCCGCTGCGGCGCGGCCCTGGCAATCACCACGTTCAGCCCGGGCCGGGTGCCCACGACCACGTCGGCGTCGGTGGTGGCCAGGTACTCCTCCAGCCGGTCGTCGGTCAGGCGGCTGTGGGTGGGCCCGCGTGAGTCCTCCGGCGGAAAGAGCAGCGGAGGCACACCGGCGCGCTGCGAGCCCTCGTACAACGGGCGGCCGTCGGCCCCCGTGCCGTGGCTCTTGTCGTGGTCGCGCACGTCGACGAGCGGGCGCAGGCGCACCTGGTCGGGTACGGGCAGAACGGGCTTCTCGCGGTGCTGGAACACCGAGACGATCTCGACCTCGTGTCGCGCGGACAGCGCCGCCGCCTGGTTGGCGACGGTACGGACGGTCCCACCGATGCCGTACATGTCGTTGATCAGATAGGCGATCTTCACAGAGCCCCCGTGTTCTCGGTCGTGCCCCGTGCCCCACGGGACGGTAGCGGTGCACGTTCTCCGGCCCAGGGCCGGCCCCCCGCTGCGAAGGGCCCGAGGGACGAACGCACACGCTACGAACGTCGCCTATATGGAAATGCCCGCTATGCCGGATAAGTCCACAAGTTTTACCAGTCCCTGTGGGGGTTTTGCACAGATTTCACGCGCCGCGAAAGCGACACGCCCGGCGTCGGGGGTGGCGTTCGTGTAGGGGGTGTACGCCGTCGGACGTGGCCGGACGGATCGGCGGCGAGTGGGCCTGAAGGTAGATGTGCGCACCGGAAAAGCGTGGGACTGATAGGCGGCCGACAATGGAGCCGAAGGGCGTGCCGGGCGTGCGGTGTGGTCGCGGACCCGTCAGTAGGTGTGGGTGCCCTCCCACTGCGCCCAGGCGGCGCAGGGGGACCCGTAGGTCTTCTCGATGTGGCCCAGCCCCCAGGAGATCTGCTCGGACGGACTCTCCTGGAACCCCGAGGGCATGGGACCGTGCCGGGCCGGGTTGAAGCCGGAGATGCCGTGGGCGCCGGTCTCGGTGTTGACGAACGTGTGGTCCCAGTGGGAGATGACGCTCCACAGGTTCGTCAGGCACTCCCGCTCGTTCTCGTCCCAGCCCCTGGCCGCGGCCATGTCCATGGCGAGGGACTCGTTCTCCAGAGCGTTGGAGTCGCCGCTGCCCCACGTGTACTCCTCGGGCTTCTCCGGCCGGTCGGCCTCCACCCACGTCTCGTCACCGCAGTCGGGTCCCTCGACCAGGCAGACCATCTGCCGTACCCCGTTGTTGAAGGTCCGGCTGAGCTCGAGCTGGTAGACCGCGACCATGATCGCCGCGACCAGGAGGGTGACCGCCGCCAGTTCGACGAACGCCGCGCCGCGGTCCCGTGCTGACCCCTGGGCGGGGTGCAGCCAGGAGAGGGCCCGCTCGGCCCGGCGCCGGACCCGGGGCGGACCGTTGCGGTCGCCGGATCGCCCGGGCGGCCTGGTGGGGGAGGGCCGTCGGGTGTCCCCGAGTTCGGGGCGGTGGGGGGTGGACAACGCCGCCTCCTAAGGAGCTGCGGAGGTTCAGGAGATGGGGATGTCTTCGATGGGTTCGAAATTGGGGATCTCGACCGTCACGGTATCGATGTCGTCAGGGACGGAGAAGAGTGACCAGTAAGCGATCTTCTCGCCGGGATTCAGTGTCCCGATGAACTCGTTACTGCTTTCACCAGAGCAAAGGCAGGATCCGTCTCCGTCCATGATCGGATGGTATCGAATCCCTTCTTTCGAGTCCATGATGGTTACTCCGGCAAAGTTCTGTCCTTTATAGATGTAGGATCCATCCTTTAGCCAGGCCAAGCCTTCTTGGCTATTCCCTTTGTTCTCGATGCTCCAGGTGATGGACAAGAAAGATCCTGATTGGTCTCTTTTGGCTTCATGGACTTCGGAAGCCAGGTTGGTCGACACGTCCCCATTGCTCTGGGCGGTTCCAAGTGATTCAAGTGTATCTGTTTTGGGGACAGGCGAGGCAGCGCTGACGCCTGTTGACATGGCGAAAGTGACCCCTGCGGCCAAGGAGAGAAGTCCGAGTGTGCGAGGAGGCTTTTTCATTGTTGTCTCCGTTACTTCTCAAACGTGACACTGACTCGGCGATTGCGTTCTCTGCCCTCTTCGGTGGCGTTGTCCCCAATTGGGTCTGCTGAACCGTGGCCCTTGACTTCGAAGGTGACTCCTTCTCTGGTGACGAGGTCGGCTAGGATTGACTCAACAGCTTCAGCACGTTCCTGAGACAGTGGGATGTTGACCGAGTCAGATCCGGTATTATCAGCGTAGCCATCGATGTTTACGGTAGAAGAACTCGCTTCGTTGATTTCCATGGCGACCTGATCGATGATATCCCGTGCATCTGGGCTGAGGTCAGCACTGTTTGTCTCGAAGAGGACGTCGGAAGATAGAATGATGCTTACTTCATCGCCACTTTCGGTGCGCCCAGTATTGTCCTCGGTGTTGTCCGAGATCATGGTCATAGGGATAATTTCAGGGTCGGCAAGCCCTGAGTTTTCCAGGGTTTCTGAGGAACTACTTATGGGTACGTCGAAGATCGGAGGAGTGAGGGGTGTTGTAACTGCCATGGATTCAACGTCGTCTGGTGGCTGGGGGAAAATTACCCACATGTCAGCGCTTCCACCAGCAGGAATGTTCTCGTTGAGTTGAGAGCAGAAGCAGGCCCCATTCTTTTGTGTGAAGCTTAGATGGCGGGTCTGGTTTTTTGAATCCAGGAGGGTGATTCTATTGGCGGTGTAAGGATTTTCAAAGTCGCTTAACCCGTCCTGAAGGAAATAATCTGAGTCGGAGTGGTTTGTTACTCCGATCTGAAGTCTCAGAAGGTTGTCCCCTACGGTTTCAAGGGCATAGATATCAATTTGATAGTCTCCGCCGATCGACGTGGAAGAAGTTGTGCTGCTGGCGATGACTTTATTTTCGGTGCCGTCTGGCTGTGGAGAAGAGGGTGTGCTGGATCCAGTTTCCTGGTCGGGGTTGCTGTTCCCATTGCCCGAATGATCTGGGGAGCTGACGACGCAGCCAGAAGAGAGAAGGATCGCAGCCATTGATGTTCCTGCGATCAGGGGGGATCTTTTCCGCTTCCTTTTAGAAGCTCGGGGTTCTGTCTTCAACTTATTCCCGGTTTCCTGAGATGGTTCTGTTCTTTGCTTCCATCCCTCGGGAGGGCTGACTGGAATATTATGGGGTTTGTGGGCTAGGTCCGCGAAGAACACCATCGACAGCTCCTCGAATGCCACTGCTGATGCTTTCGGCGAGGCCCAATTGATAAACCGCAAAAGCTACGGCGGCAACGAGGATCAGGATGGCGGCGTACTCGACGATCCCGGCGCCCCTGTCATCCTTCTCGGATGTTGGTACAACGAAGGCGCTGAGCGTCACCCAGAGCTTGGTCAAGCTGTTCACGGGGGCTGACTCCTTGGGGAGAAGAGGTCTTACGGCACCACATCTCTGCGGCCTCTGGGTAGGTGAACCCTCACCCGGATCCACCAGGGGTTCGTGCGGGTGGTACGTGTTCACGGAATCCCACTATCCGCCATGGGCACCAACACCAACCATCCCGCCTTCTGACCGGATGTGGCCATCTCTCTTCAGGATGCCCCATGGAACCCGGAGCCACACGTTGTCCCCAGGACTGGATGAATGCCCAGGTGAAAGGTGGTGGTCGGGTTGATGCGCGGTCACGTTTCCTCACCGATGGCGTCACGTTCGGTGTTCGGCGAGTCACCATGATGGCACGTGTGCTACCGGGGCGCCATGGCCGGGCGGGAAATGCCAGGCCACCATGTAGGCATCCGGCCTGCCCGGTGTTGGATGGTGCCTCTGTTTCCAGAGACCCAAAGGGACTCAGGGTGCCCGAGGGGCTCATGGGATAACTCCCCCGGACACCGTCCCCCATCCCTGCCCTCCGATCCCCAGACCCCCGTGACGGAAGACGAGAGGTGACGTGTGGACAGCAGCATGGCTCTCTACCTGGTGGTGGCCCTGGTCGTGGGACTGGCGGTCGGATCCGTCCCGCTTCCGGCCATCCTGTACGGCAGGTCCGCCCCCAGGGCGGCGCTCCGTGAAGCCGACAAGTCCCGCCGGATCCCCCCGGACCCTGACGACCTGCACCCGAACGAGCTGGCCCTGCTCTCCGGCGGCCCGGTCCGGGTGGGGGAGACCGCGATCATGGACGCCTTCCTCGACGACCGGATCCGCCGGCAGTCCGCGGGCGGCTTCCTCACCCTGGTCGGCCGCCTGCGCCCCTACCCACATGAGAAGGACCTCGTCCGCCGGGGACTGGTGTCCGCCTTCAGAAACCGTGTCGGCGTCGGCGCCCGCGAGATACTGCGCAAGGTGGTCGCCGGCCGGGGAGTGGAGAGGCTGCGTACGGACCTCGCCGCGTCCGGGCTGATCGTGGACTCACCCGCGCTCCGCCGGGCACTGGGGCGCCGCGCGAGGACTCCGGGAACGATCCGGGGGATGCGGGCGGTCTCCCTGCTGGTCGCCGCCGGCGGCGCGGGCGTGTTCCTCCTCGTGGAGCCCGGCGCCACCGCCCTCGCCTTCCTCGTCGGAGGGCTGGCCTGCACGGCCGCCCTGGCGGCCGCGCAGGCGGTGCTGACGGCGACCGGGGGTCCGTCCCCGAGTCCCAACACCCCCGCCGGGAACACGGTGGTCGAGCGGGCCGCGCAGCGGTACGGCGTTCCCTCGGCCCGGGCTACGGACACGCGCTCCGTCGACAGGATGACCCGTGACCGGGCGGTCCGCTACACGGCCGTCACCGGGTTCCGTGCGCTGCGCGAGGCGGCGCCGCGGAGGCGGGACGGCAGGGCCTCCTCCGCCCGGAGGTCCCCGGACACCCACCAGGACCCGTCCTTCGCCGTGGTCCACGCGGGCGGCACGGAGGACGCGGGCGGCACGGACACCGATTCCGTCCTCCTGGAGGACCTGTGCGCGTTCGCCGACCTCTGCCAGGGCCCGGACCCCTCCGGTGGCGGTTCGGGAGGAGGCTCCTCCGACAACGGTTGGGGTGGTGACTTCGGCTCTTCCGGCGACGGCGGATCCGGCTTCGGCGGGTTCGGTGGCGGAGACGGCGGCTCGGGTGGAGGCGGTGACGGCGGCGGTGGTGGAGGAGGAGAGTGACACCCGCCCGCACCCGGCCGCGATCTCCCACCCCCCATACGAAACGCCGGGCAGGATCGCGTAGAACCCTGCCCGGCGTTCCCGCGCCGGGAAGACGGCGCCACTGCCTGCCCGCAGATCGGCGCCGCCACCCTTGACCGTCTCCCGGCCCGGGAGGTGGGATCAGTCCCGTTCCGGACGCTTCAGTTCGGCCAGTTCCGCCAGCAGCTCGAACGAGCGCAGGCGAGCCGTCTGGTCGTAGATCATCGACGACACCATCAGCTCGTCCACACCCGTGTCGGTGACGAACAGTTCGAGCTTGCGGCGGACCGTTTCGGGCGATCCCACGAACGAGTAACGAAGCATGTGGTCCAGTCGTTCCTTCTCCCCGGGGCGCCATGCGGTGTCCAGGCTCTCCACCGGCGCGCGGAGCCGTCCCCGCGCCCCGCGCAGGGTGCCCAGGAACGCCTGCTGCATGGTCGTGAACAGGCGCCGGGCCTCCTCGTCGGTGTCGGCGACGAAGGCGTTCACCCCCGCCACGGCATAGGGCTCCTCCAACTGCCCGGAGGGCCGAAAGCCCTCCCGGTAGGCCTTCAGCGCCTCGTACAGCGCGTCCGGGGCGAAGTGCGACGCGAACGCGTACGGCAGTCCGAGCTGCGCGGCGAGCTGGGCGCCGAAGAGGCTGGACCCCAGGATCCACAGCGGTACCCGCAGCCCCTCACCGGGGATCGCGCGGACGGGCTGACCGGGCTCGGCGGGCTCGAAGAATCCCTGGAGCTCCTGTACGTCGTTGGGGAAGGTCGCCGACGCGCTGTGGTCGCGGCGCAGCGCCCTCATCGTGCGGGGGTCGGTGCCCGGTGCGCGGCCCAGGCCCAGGTCCACCCGCCCCGGGTAGAGCGACTCCAGCGTGCCGAACTGCTCGGCGATCACCAGCGGCGCGTGGTTGGGCAGCATGACGCCGCCCGCGCCGACCCTGATGGTGGAGGTCCCCTCGGCGATGAACCCCAGGGAGACGGACGTGGCGGCGCTGGCGATGGCCTGCATGTTGTGGTGCTCGGACAGCCAGAAGCGCTTGTAGCCCAGCCGCTCCACGTGCTGGGCGAGCTCCCTCGCGGAGCGGAGTGCGTCACCGGGAGTGGCCCCCTCGGCGATGCTGGCGTGGTCGAGCACCGACAGCGCGACGTTGGACATGGTGGCCCTCTTCCCCTGCTGCGTAGCGGATCCGGCGGCGAGGCCGGGACGGGGATCCTCGTCACCGACTGGCCTGCACGTTCGATGTTCGACGAACATCGAACTACGAAGGTACACTCGCGACTGTCCACGAGCCAAATCCCGTCTGGTCCAGGCCAGGCCCCATGCGAGGAGGATCGCCTTGGCTCCCAGGGAGCACGCGCACCCCGACCTCCACGAGGTGGAACTGGTCACGGTCCTCGCCGCGCTGGCCGAGCCGACCCGGCTGCGGATCGTGCGGATGCTCGCCGCCCTGGAGGGGGAGCGGGCGTGGAAGGACATCGACCTGCCCATCGCGCAGTCGACGCTGAGCCACCACCTCAAGATCCTGCGCAACGCCGGCCTGGTGCAGAACCGGACCGAGGGAACGCGGTGCTTCATCTCGCTGCGCGACGAGGAGTTGGAGGGGCGCTTCCCCGGCCTGCTGGAGTCGGTCCTCTCGTGCGGGGACCCGGTGCCCCTCCAGACGGCGGCGGAGAAGCTCCGGCGCTGACACCGGCACCACCGGCCGGTACCACCGGCGTTGACACCGCTGACACCGGTGCCGCGCGCCGTGGGAGTCGGCGCCTGACCGCGGCCGGACGGTGCCCGGGCAGGGGCCGGGCACCGACCCTTCACCGTGGCCGCGGACAGCGGGGACCGCGTCCGAACGCGGGGCCGCCCGCCCGCGACCGGCCCGCAGCCGGCCTGTCCGCGACCAGCCTTGTGCGATCGTGATCTGATCGGGCGCGGAGTATGTCCGGGAAGGCGTACGGGGATGTGTACGGTCGGTATTCGACAGATTCGCGTACCCGTGGGTCGATGGTCCGGACCAACAGGCGTCCCCCGATCCAGGAGAGTGGAAGGCGTCCCCCCATGGCCCCACACCCGTTGGACCCCCTCCCGCCGCGCGTACGTCCCCTCGCCGCCGGTGATCCCGACGAGGTCGACGGCCACCGGCTGGTCGGCCGCCTCGGCGGCGGTGGCATGGGAGTCGTCTACGCCGCCGTGGCCCCGTCAGGGGAGGCGGTCGCCCTCAAGGTCGCCCGCGCCGAGTGGGCCGCGGACGCGGCCCCCGACCGGAGCGCCGCCCCCGTCCGCCACGACCAGAGCGTGTGCGCCGTGGGCGCCGACGCGGGCGGCCTCCTCCACGGGCGGCCGTGGACCGCGGTCCGGTACCTTCCGGGCCCCGACCTCGGCCAGTACGTGCGCGAGACCGGGCCGCTGCCCGAGCCCGCCCTCCTGGCGCTGGCCGCCGGAACCGCCGAGGCACTCGCCTTCATCCACGCCGCGGGCGTGCCCCACGGGGACGTCAGGCCCGGCAACGTGGTCGTGACCCCGGACGGCCCCCGGCTGGTGGACCACGGCATCGCCCGCCGGATCGACGACGGCGACTCGCGGACCACCGCCGGCAGTCCCGGCTGGCTGGCTCCCGAGCGCTACGCGGGTTCCCGGCCAGGCGCCGCGTCCGACGTGTTCTCGTGGGCGTGCCTGGTGGCGCTGGCCGCGACGGGGCGGGAACCGCTCGCCGCGGACGCGTCCGCGCAGGAGACGGCCCGCCAGGCCCGTGAGGACGGCGTCGACCTCACCGGAGTGCCCGAGGGGCTGCGCGCCGTGCTGGCCCGGGCGCTGTCGGCGGATCCGGCATCGCGTCCTCCGGCGGAGGACGTCTACCTGGAGTGCCTGCTGCTGTCGGGTGTGGAGGACAGTACGACCCGGGACATGTGGGCGGAGCGGCTGCTCGCGCTCGTCCGCGCGAACTGGCCGCACGTGGACGTGGCCCCGTACCGGCCCTCGGAGTGGGCCGGAGCCGCCTCCGGCGCCGGGGAAGCCGAAGGCGCGCAGGAAACCGAGGGCGTGCGGGAGGCCGGGCGCGCGCAAGGAACCGGGAGCGCGCGGGAAGCCGGGGAGCGGCCCACCGGAACGGGGAGGCCCCCGGTCGGAGCCGGGCGCGCGACCGCGGGGCGCGTACGCGGGCACCGCCGCGGGACCCGTGTGGGCAGGATCCTGGCCCTGGTGGTCGTCGCGGTCGTGCTCCTGGCCGCGGCCGTCGGCGGCGGTTACCTGCTTCTGGGCGCCCTGGCCGATGAGCCCGAAGCCGTCACGGCCGGTTCGGAGTCCGGTTCGGTGCCCGGATCGCCCGAGGGGGACGCCGGGCCCGGTCAGGAGGAGGAACCCGGGGAGCCCGGAGCCGAGCCCCTGGCCGGAATGGAACTGGTGTCGGCGTCACTGGACACCCTCATGGCCGCGGAGTCCTTCGAGCTCACGCTCGTCACGTACGCCGGGAACGGCGGGGGGTACGGGCAGCCGCTGCCCACCGCCACGACCACCCTCTTCGACCACGTGCTCTACCGGTCGGGGCCGCGGGAGGCGCTGCGCTGGACCAGTACCGTCACCGGCGCACGCACCAGCGACCTGCTGATGGTCGACGGAGACCTGCTGCGCGCGGCGAACACCGCGTGGAACGGGGTTCCGAGCTGGTACCGGGCCGAAGCCGGGCTGCCCGGCCCGGCGGAGGCGTTCACCCCGGAGGGGGTCGTCCAACCCCTGGTCCGAGCAGTGGAGAGCGGGACCGTCCTCCACCAGGAGGAGGTGGTCTTCACGCCGCCGCCGCCCGTCGCGGACGCCTACGGCCACCTGGGCGGCGAGGCTCCCGACGACGTGCCCGCCGTGCGGGTGGAGGGCGAGTTCTCCGCCTCCGGCGCCCCGGACGGGGCGGACACCGTGTTCACGCTGGTCGCCACAGAGGACGGGGTTCCGCTGGGCTTCGCCACCGAGGGCGGCGGCAGCGGCGGCGCCGTCCTCAACGGGCGACCCGTCTCCGAGGGCGTCCCGGTGTCCTTCCTGGACCCCGCCGCACCGGAACCGGAACGGTGGTACACCCGGTACACGTTCGTGGAGCTGAACGGGGAGCCGGACCTGGGCGTTCCCGCCCCGGCACAGGTCCAGCCCGCGGAGGCCCTGCCCGCGGAGGCCCTGCCCTCGTCCGCCGGCTGACCGGCCGCGGCGCCTCCGGGCCCCGGCCCGGGGCCGCCCGGGGCACGACGGCCCGGCCCCTCCCGTCGTCGCTCGCCGGTGGTGTCCGGTCTCCGGACGGCGTAGGGTGGCCCCGTGTCGCGTGCCACCGACCAAGAGAAGTGGGCCGGTCGGTCGGTATGGAGGCACCTTGGACCACCGGGGAGCGCACTGTGAGTACACACACCGCGGACACCGCCTAGCCGTTCCCGTGGCGCGGGCCTGAGCCGCGCCCGAACGCGCCGAGATCCACCGCGACCTCCCCGGACCCTTTTCCGGCTACCCGGCCTGCCCGGGTTCTCCGCCATGTCCACCCGCCCCCGTGCGCGCACGCGCTCGGGCCGTGACGGGTGCCTTCGGGGACGGTCGCGCCCACGACCACCCCCCCTGAGGAGACACATGACCGAAAACCCGTACATCCGACCCGAACCCCACGTCAGCGACTTCAACGTCCCGGTGGTGGAGGAGTTCCGCGCCAACGGCGGCCGCGTCGGCGGCATGTTCGAGGGCGGCGACCTGCTGCTGCTCACCACCGTCGGAGCCAGGTCCGGCCGCGAGCACACCACCCCGCTCGGCTACGTCCGTGTCGAGGACCGGTTGCTGGTCGTGGGCTCGGCGGGCGGCTCTGACCGCCACCCCGCCTGGTACCACAACATCCTCGCCCATCCCATGGTCACCGTGGAACTGGGCACCGAGGAGTTCTCCGCCGTCGCCGTGCCCGCCGAGGGCGCCGAACGGAACCGGTTGTTCGACGAGATCGCACGCCGGGTGCCGGGATACGGCGACTACCAGGCCGGGACCGGCCGGATCCTGCCGGTCGTGGCCCTGGAGCGCGCAGACGCCGAGAGCACCGAGGTCGCCAACCTCGCCGACAAGCTCCTCCAGGTGCACACCTGGCTGCGCGGACAGCTCGGGCACGTGCGCACCGAGGTCGAGGCCCACCTCGCCGAGCGCGCCTCCCGGTCAGGCGCCGACGGCCCGCCGCCGCCGGGGATCAACCTGCAGCTGCGCCAGCACTGCCTGGCCTTCTGCGAGTCCCTGCACTTCCACCACACCGGCGAGGAGCTCATGTTCCCCCACCTGGAGGAGCGCGAGCCGCACCTGGCACGGACACTCGACCGGCTCCGGGAGGAACACCGCACGGTGGAACGGCTCCGCGGCGAGCTGGAGGCGCTCATCGCCGACCTGGCCGGTACCGACCCCGAACGGCTGCGTGAGGAGGTGGACCGGATGGCCACGGAGCTGGAGGCCCACCTGGACTACGAGGAGGCCGAGCTGTTCCCGACCCTGGCCGCCATCCCCCTCCCGCCCGACGCTCCCGCCTAGTGCGCCGGCCGCGGGCCCTCACCGGATGATCTTGCTCTTGGTGGCACCCTCGATCGCCGACGGTGCCACTGGGAGCAAGATCATCGCCGTCGGGAGCCTGGCCGGGAAGCGCCGGCGCCTCGGCCCCGCCCCCTCTCCCGGGGGGCGGGGCCGCCTCAGCCGCCGAGGATGACACCGAGGTTGACCTCCGTGCCCAGGAACATCGATCCCACGATGAGGATGAGCAGTCCCGGCAGCAGGGTCACCGCGGTCACCATCGTCACCCTCGGGTTCATCCGCTGGGCCTTGCGGCGCATGTACTGGGCGTCGGCCCGCCGCATGTCCCGGCTGATGTCCACCAGGGTGTCGCTGAGCGGGGCGCCCAGCTCCTCCGCCTGCTGGATCGCGGTCACGAACTTGCTCAGCGACTCGTTGCGGTTGCGGCGCCGCAGCAGCTCGAACGCCTCCCGGCGCGAGGTGCCCAGCTCCATCTGCTGTAGGGCCAGCGTGAACTCGTCGGCGAGCACGCCCGGCATCGACTCGGCCACCCGTGCCACCGCCGCCCGGAAGGACATCCCCGCGCTCACCGTCACCGCGAGCACGTCCAGGAAGTCCGGCAGCTGCGACTGCACCCGGTCGGCCCGCTCCTGGCCCTGGACGTACAGGCTCAGGTCGGTCAGGCCGGTGAAGGCCAGCACCACCGTCCCGATCACCGGGTTGCCCGTCGTGAACAGCAGCAGCCCCAGGGGGCCGTACAGCACCACCTCGCCGACCTTGCGCCGCAGGTAGCGCTCCAGGGTCAGCCCGTCGGGCCGCCCCGCCGCCTCGATGCGCTCGATGACGGACACCCGTACGCGCCGGCTCAGGGAGGCCTCCAGCGAGCGGGAGACCGGCCGCCCGACCGCCTCGGTGATCCGGTGCAGGACGAACGTGTCGTCGGACCTGGTCCGCGCCGGGCGTGCGACCGGATCGTTCACCGCCACCCGGGTCCGCGACATGGTCAGGTGCAGGCCGTAGCACGCGACCAGCACGACCAGCGCGCTGGCCAGCGCGGCGGCGAGCGGCACCAGGGACAGGAGGTCGTTCATCGGGAGCAGGTCCTCACAGGTCGAACTTGGTGATGCGGGACACCAGCACGAAGCCGACGGCGAACAGCGCGGCCACCACCAGCAGCACCGTCACCCCCGCCACGGACGTGGTCATGACGCGCATGATGCCGGGCTCGATGGCGTTGATCAGGAACAGCGCGCCCACCGACATGAACCCCAGCGCCCACACGGTGCTCGTGGTCTCGCTGAGGATGGTCTGCACCTCGCGCCGGGTCTCCTTGCGGTTCTCCAGGGTGGTGGAGATGTTGCGCAGCGCCGTGACCAGGGAACCGCCCGAACGCGAGGCCACCACCAGCGTGGACAGCAGCACTCCCAGCTCGCGGGAGGGCATCCGCTCGCGCAGCTCCCGGACGACCTCCTCGAAGCTGGCTCCCAGCTTCATCGACTCGGCCATGCGCCCCAGCTCCTCACCGGCGGGCCCGTCCAGTTCCTCGGCGGCCATCGCCACGGCCGTGGGCAGGGCCAGGCCCGCCGAGGTCGCGTTGCCCAGCACCCGCGCCAGGTCCGGCAGCTGGGAGGTGAACTCCTCGCGCCGCTTGGCCTCGGCCCGGTTCAGGTAGGAGAAGAACAGGAACGCCACCCCGGCCGCCGCCAGCAGGCCGAAGAACGGCGCCAGCACCTGCCAGACCACGACGACCGCCAGCAGCGCCCCGCCCGCCAGCGAGAGCACGAACGTGGACAGGCGCACCTCCGCGCCCGACCGGGCGATCCTGCGGTACAGCCGCGCACCCCACTGGGTGCGGTAGATGGCCGCGTCCAGCCGTGCCATGGGCGTGGACGCCTCGTACTCGGCCTGGTCCAGGGCACTGCGGGCGGCGATCAGCCGCCGCTGCTGGGCGCTGGCCACGAACTCCCACAGCGCCCACAACGCCAGCGCCAACACCACGGCCGTGCCGCCGAGGATCGCCACGAACTGCCAGTCCACCGGGACTCCAATACGGTCGGGGTGCGCCCTCCCGGGCGCGGGGAGGGGTCATCGGTCATCGCGGGGCCGTTCCTCGGAGACCACCCCGAAGGACGCCGGGACGGCCTCGCCCACGTGGTAGATCCGGCCGGCGATGTGCCGGGGCAGCGGGAAGTGCCGGAACTCGCCCTCCACGGCCCGGTTGGGACCCATGGGCATCGCCGCGAACCGCATCACCGGGTCCAGCCGGAACTCCTCGCGCCGCTGGGAGGAGACCACCGCGATCTCGTTGACCCGCCGCGACCCGTCCGGCCACCGGCCCAGGTGCACGATGGCGTCCACCGCGTTGTTGATCTGGTCGCGGATCGCGTCGTAGGGCACGTTGCCCACGCCCAGGGTGGCCAGGGTCTGCAACCGGTGGATGGCGTCGTCGGCCGAGTTGGCGTGCACCGTCACCAGCGAGCCGTCGTGGCCGGTGTTCATGGCCTGGAGCATGTCGATGGTCTCCGAGCCGCGGACCTCGCCGACGATGATGCGGTCCGGGCGCATCCGCAGCGCGTTGCGCACGAGGTCGCGGATGGCGATCTCGCCCCGGCCCTCGATGTTGGCCGGCCTGGACTCCAGCCGCACCACGTGGTCCTGCATCAGTTGCAGCTCGGCGGAGTCCTCGATGGTGACGATGCGCTCGTCGGAGGGCACGAACGCCGACATCGCGTTGAGGAAGGTCGTCTTGCCGGTACCGGTACCGCCCGACACCACGATGTTGAACCGGGCGCGCACCATCGCCGCCAGGAGGATGCCGGTGGGCGAGTCCAGGCTGCCCATCCGCACCAGTTCGTCGATCGGGTACGGCTTGGGGAACCGCCGGATGGTCAGGACCGGGCCCGACAGCGACAGCGGCGGGATGATCACGTTGACGCGCTCGCCCGTGGGCAGCCTCGCGTCCACCATCGGGGAGGCCTCGTCCACGCGGCGGTTGACCAGCGACACGATGCGGTCGATGGTCTGGTAGAGCTGCTCCTCGCCGTTGAACGCCGCGTCCACCCGCTGCATGCGGCCGCCGCGCTCGATGAACACGTTGTCGGGCCCGTTCACCATGATCTCGGTGATGGTCTCGTCGGCCAGCAGGGGCTCCAGCACGCCCAGCCCCAGGGCCTCGTCCACGACCCGCCGGATGAGCATCGAGCGCTCCCGGTCCGACAGCACCGGCCCCTCGCGGGTCAGGATGTGCCCCACGACCTTCTCCAGGCGGACCCGGCGCTGGGCCAGGGTCAGCCTGGTGAGGTCCTCGAGGTTGATCTCCTCCAGCAGGCGCCGCCGCCAGTGCGTGACGCTGCCGTGGTCGGCGCGCCCCTCGACACCGCGGTCCTCCTCCAAGCGGTCCTTCAGGCCCATGGCTTCGGTCTCCTTCCCCCTGGGCGGTCGCGGCGCGCCGCCTCCGCCTCACACATCGGGCATGTCCACGCGCCGGGTCAGCGTCAGGTCCAGGCCCACCGACGAGAACACGATCGGCAGCGGGTGCGAGACCTCCACGTAGAAGCCCCCGTGGTCGTCGCCGCCGCTGGTGACGGCCGCCTCGTCCAACCACGACGGCAGCGCACGGCGGGCGGCGGCCTCGGCCCCCTCCGACCGCTCGGCTCCGGCCACCCGCGCCCCGGCCCGGGCCGCGGACTCCAGGCGCTCGGCCGCGACGAAGGCCAGGAAGGCCTCGATCGCCAGGGCGGCGACCAGGAGCAGCACCGGGAAGATCGCGGCGAACTCCAGGAGCGGGCCGCCCCGGTCGCCGTCACGGCCCGGCCGGTCGCCGAGCAGCAGCCGTCGCGGTCCCCGGCGCCCGGCGTCGCGGTGACCGACGCCCTGCCGTCCGGTGCTTCGCCGCCCGGTGCTTCGCCGCCCGGTGCTTCGGCGCACGTCCGGCAGGACGGCACGGGACGGGTGGCCTCCGGCCGGATCCGCGCTCACGGTGTCACCCCCCGGGGCTCCACCTCGGTGACCACCCTGGCCTCCCCGGTGACGTCCCACGGCCCGGAGGCCCCGGGCAGGAAGACCGGCATGGCCAGGGTCACCTGCGCGAAGCGGGCGCCGTCGCGCTCCACGACCTCCACGGTCATCGCCTCCCGGCCGTCCCAGGGCGCCCGGACCCGCTTGCGCGCCTCCTCGTCCACGCGCGCCATGTCGTCGGGGGTCACGGCGGCCTGGCGTGCGGCCTCGGCGGCACCGTGCGAGGCGTACATGGCGGTGACGCCGAGCAGCAGGACCTGCCACACCAGGGCCAGGGCCAGCATCAGGAACGGCACCGTGGCGGCGAACTCCACGATGACCCCGCCATGGTCGCCACGGCGGTGGGACGGACCGCCCCGGCCGCCCCGGCGGCGCGTACGGACGCCCCCGTGGGCGCGGGCCCCCCACCGGCCGGCGCCGCTCCGGGCCGGGCGGCGGCCGGACTCAGCCACCGAACCCACCGAGACCTCCTCCGCCCCCGTGCGAGCCGGGCCCCGGGCGGTCGCCGCGGGACGGGCCCAGCGGCGGGACCGGGGAGTGGCCGTTGCCCGCCACGTGGGAGGGGTTGGGCCCCGAGGCGTTCAGGAAGCCGGACACGTCGCGGGTGGAGGGCTTGGCGCCGCGCCGGTCGGCGAGGGAGGCGAAACCGCCCAGACCGCCGGGCGGGGTGGAGGCGCCGCCCTTGCCGCCCTGCCCCGACGCCGGGGGCGGGTCCAGCAGGTCCAGCTCCGCGGCCAGGCGCGCGAAGGCCTTGCGCAGCCCCTCGTCGGTCACCTTGGTGGGGTCGCCGTTGTTCTCCCCCGGCTCCAGCGCCCGGTAGGCGGCCGGAACCGGCGTACGCAGCACCCGGGTGCCCAGGAGCTGCTGGAGGAAGTCCGGCTGGATCTCGTTCTTGCGGCTGTGCCGGGTGACCAGCGAGTACACGTCCTCGTGCGAGCGCACCTGCAGCCGCTCCCACATGCCCATCAGCCGCTGGGCGCCGCGCATCGCGGGCACGTCCGGGGTGACGGTGACGATCGCGCTGTCGGCCAGCTCCACCGCCATCGCGGTGGCCTCGTTCATGGTGGACCCGCAGTCCACCACCACCAGCTCGTAGCGGGAGCGCAGCGTGCCCAGGATCCGCCGGATGGCGCGGGCGCCGACGTCCTCGCCGCGTTCGCCGTGCTCGGGGGCGAGCAGCACGTGCGGCCCGCGCGGATCCACGTACAGGGTCTCCGAGAGCATCCCGGGCGTGATGTCGTCGCCGGCCTCCACCAGGTCGCTGATGGAGCGGCGGTGCCGCAGGTTGAGGAACGCGGGCAGGTCCCCGGTCTGCAGGTCCAGGTCGACCAGGCACACCACCCGGTCGGCGGCGGCCGCGACCATCGCCAGCTGTACCGCGCACGTGGTGGTGCCCACGCCCCCCTTGGCGCCGCTGATCGCCACGATCCGGCCGCGCACACCCGACGCGGGCAGGTCCAGGGAGGCCGACTCCAGGTGGCGGCGCAGCGTCCGCGACCACTCGGCGGCCTTGGTGATACGGGTCTCCAGTTCGGCGATGCCCGAGTCGTGGGGCATCACCCCGCGCGCGCCGGCCTCCATGGCCCCGGTGAAGGTGTCGGGGTCCATCGTGGGCGAGACCAGCAGGATCGCCAGCTGCGGATGGCGGTGGGACAGGTCGCGGATGGCGTCGAACACCGGGGCCGGCCCCAGGTCCTGGTGGATGAGGACCACGTCGACCTCGGGGAACTCCCCGGCGGCGTCGATCAGTGCCGACGTGGTGGGCCGGGAGGCCACCAGGTCGGCACTGCCCAGCTCCTCGAAACGCGCGGCGAGCACCATCTCCGACTCGGATGTGGGCATGCCCGCCAGGACACGGAAGTTCAACGCTTACCCCCCATGCGGCATACGCCGCCCGTTGGTCGTCTCACCCTCGTCGGGCGATCCGCCCTCGACGAGGGTGTCGAAGTCCCCGCTGCAGAAATCGGTGTCTCCCGGCGTGCCGCCGCCGTCGGGGCTCACCAGGGCCAGCCGCAGCTTGGTGGAGAAGTCCTCCGCGTAGGCGAGCTGGAGCGCGGCCTCCGAGTCCAGCCGGAAGGTCACCGGGACCACCCCGGACACACCGCCGCCCTCGCCCTCCTGGGTGCGCAGCTCGCCGATGCCGAGGACCTCCACCTCGGTGATGATCCGCACCGCGCAGGCCTCGCCGTGGTCGCGCGCCGGGAAGGTGCCGTAGATGTCCACGAACGACCCGCGGTGCACCTTGCCCGCCACGCCGGTCTCGGCGTCGACCATGATGGCGATCTCGCGCTCACCGGCGGTCAGGGTGGGCTGGGGCTGCACCATGCCGTGCTGCAGGTACACGCCCGCATCCAGGTGGGAGGCGGCGACGAGCTGCTGGTCCGAGGGGGTCTCGACGTCGGACAGGTCGGTGAGGAAGACCTCCGGGGCGAAGTACGTGCTCGGCACCTCGACCCTCTCCACGGAGTCCTCTCCGACGGGCTGGTAGGCGTCGACGGCCTCGGTCAGCCGCAGGACCGTGGTGGAGCCGCCGAGGCGGTCCTGCTGGCTGCTGAGGTAGGTGAACACGGAGGCGAACACGGCGACGGCGCCGATAGCGGCAACGACCATGAGCAGGACGCCGCGTCGCTGACGGGGGTTCATAGGGGTTGCTTTTCCGTTTCCAGTGTCGTCGTGGGCCGTCCGCTCGCTTCCGGGGCGCGGTGGCGGTCCCTAACGGGAGTAGGTCCTGGGTGTCTCGGGGCGCGGGGCGAGGCTCGAAAGGGGCGGACCCCCCGGTCCGTCGGTGGGCGGTGGGGGAGGGTGCCCCGGCCCGGCGGGGGGAGGGTGCGCGGGTCCGGGGAGGGATGACGGGGACGGGGCGCCGCCGGGGGGACGCGGGGCGCCGTGCGGATCGTGTCCGTTGGCGGGCGGGGGAGCGGGTCGGGGCGCTGGCCGCGGTGTGGAGGGCCTGCTGGAGGCCCGGGCGGCGTTGGCCGAGCAGAAGGGGCAGGACCGGGCCGACACGGGCTCGCCGCACCAGGAGCAGCCGGAGGCGCGGATGGAGCCGGCGGCGTAGGCGAGGGCCTGGGGGTGGGCGCTCAGCGCCACGAACTCCACGTACTTGGCGGTTCCCCAGTACTCGGGGCCCAGGGGCTGTGCGGGCAGGGTGCGGGTCGCCACCGGCTGGATGGCCTGCGGGAGGTTGTCGTCGAATATCCCGGTGATGCCGGGGTCGGGTGTGGAGCACAGAAGCTGGACCGGTTGCACGGGCCGGAAGGGGAGGGCGGCGGCGACGTCGGCCGGGCGCATGCGTCCCACCTGGCGGGTGGGCGCGCAGTAGGCGAGGAAGGACACCGTCGGGGCGTAGGAGCCCATGTGCTGGCGCATCGAGGTGGGGATGGTGGACAGGCCGGAGACCGTCTTGAGCCAGGCTCCCGCGAGCAGGTGCCGTGGAAGCTCGTCGCACAGGGCGGCGACCATCCCCGGCGGCAGGTAGGGGGCGAGGTAGGCGAGCTGGTCGGCGACGAGGGACAGGGCCAGGGGCGAGAGGTCGACGCCGATCCCGGCGATGTGGTCGGTGCGCATGGCGCCGCGGGCGAAGTTGACCGCCCGCTCGGCGTCCGAGGAGCGCCACGCGGGATAGAGGGCCACGACCTTGCGGCCCGCGTCGGTCTCCTCCCTGGCGAAGGCGACGAACGCGGCGCTGCGTTCGCCGATGCCCTCTCCGCGCATCGCGAACCGCCGGGCCCCGGCCTCGCCCACGTGGCCCGTGCTGGGGATGTCCGCCAACAGGGCGACGGTCGTCGCCGACCGAGGTAGGGCTCTGGACACTGGGCAAGCTCCATCGGTTCTGCACACTGGGGGAGACTGCTGAGCGGTCTTGCGAAGGTGCCACTCGGACGCATCGTAACGAATGTGTGGCTGAGCGCGGGAGGTCTCGCGTTCATCGCCCCCGGAGGCGAGGTGTGAGGTGGTGGAGGGGTTGGGGAGCGCGGGGTCGGTGGGCGTGACTCGGGTGGTGGGGCTCCCGTGCTGGCCGAAGGGGATCGGATCGTGTCCGTGTGCGTCACCGCCTCTCAGAGGAGCCGTCGCGGGGGCTGGCCGCATGTGGCCAACACGTGGACAGACTGGTATGTGACCGTTTTTGAGCTGTTTGTGTTTTGTGTTGGGTTTTGAGCTTCAGGTGATCTCCTGAGGCTGTTTTGCACCTCCCGTCCTTCCCTCTCCAAGGATGCCTCTCCTCTCCCCGTCCCACCAGTGCCCCAGGCCAGGTTGTGGACGACTCCCCCCGGAAGGGGAGCGGCCGCTCGGGCGGTGCGGGCGCGGCGAGGCGACGGATGACGCCCGTCCGTGGTTGGAGCGGTGGCGTGCGGGAACGAATCAGACAGGTTTCGCGTCATATCTTGAGAAGCCACACGCCCCTGAGGAGACCGAGATGCGCAAGGCAAACCGTGCCGCGGCCGGAGCCGCCGCCTGGCGGGTCATCCAGAACACCGACGGCGACGTCTCCGTGTGGAAGCGCGCCGGGGCGGTCCCGCGAATGATCGGCGCCAAGCTGCGCGGACGCTACCCCGAACTGAGCACCGCCAAACTGCTCGGGATGCTCGCGCTGGTGGCCTACATCCTCTCGCCGGTCGACTTCATTCCCGAACTGCTCTTCCTGCTGCCCGGACTGGCCGACGACGTCGGTGCCGCCGTGTGGCTGACCACCGTGGCGCTCGGCGAGAGCGAGCGCTTCGTCCGGTGGGAGCGCCGGAACGAGGCGCAGCAGGCCTTCCAGCAGGCCAACCGGCCCGGCCGGGATGACGGCGTCCCCGGGCAGGACGGGTACGCGCACGACGACGGTCGCGGCACGCGGCAGAGGCGCTGAGCCCTCCGTTCCCCGCGCCGCCGCCGGGCGGCTCCGGACCGGGCCGCGCACGGATCCCGGTCCGCTCGCGACCGGCGCGAGCCCTGGACCGCCCACGGACCCGAACGCCCACGGGCCCCGCGTGTTCGCACGCGGGGCCCGTTTCCACTGCCCGGCCGCGCCGCCGCCGGGAGGGGCGGTGGCCTCCGCCCGTGGTGGCCTCCGCCCACGAGGGCTCCACCCGAGGTGCGCCGCTGAGGGGCGCCCGCCGAGGGGACGGATCAGGGGAGCTCGGGCGAGGACGGGCCCTCGGGGACGATGACGCGCACCATCCGGTCCACCAGGGAGTCCGGACCGTCGTCGCCGAGCACCTCGGGCAGGGTCAGGTGCTCCACGAACAGGCCGGTCATCGCCAGGTAGAGCGTGACCACCGTGCCCCGGTCGCCGGGGAAGCCGCCCTCCAGGTGGTGGCTCACGTTCTCCTCCAGGGTGTCCCGGATGGTGCGCGTCAGCTCCTCGCGGATGCCCGGGTGCCGGTTGGCCTCCAGCCGCAGCTCCAGCAGCGCGAGGTAGGCGTTGCGGTCGGCCTCCACCCGACGCAGCAGGTCGCGCATCCCCAGGCGGGTCTGCTCGCGCGAGGGCTCCGCGTCCAGGAAGCGCGCGGTGAACTCCTCGGTGGGGGTCAGGCGTACGTGGACGTGCGCGCCCGCCTGGAGCAGGAGTTCGGCGCGGTTGGCGAAGTAGTTCGACGCGGTTCCTCCGGGTACCCCCGCGCGGGTGTCCACCGCGCGGAAGGTGAGTCCGCGCGCGCCCTCCTCCGCGAGCACGTCGATGGCCGCGTCCAGTAGTGCGCGCCTGCGTTCGGGGTTCTGCCGCATGGCCCCTGGCCTCCTCTTGCGTCGTCCGTGGAGTACACGCTTGTTTTACCACTCCAAGCGTAGTACTTTGCTCGAAGTGGTAAAACCGACCTCCTGGAGGAAGCGTGAACATCGAGCTCGTGGGCCTGGCCGTGCTCTGCGACGACCCGCGCGCCAGCGCCGCGTGGTTCACCGAGCACTTCGGCTTCGAGGTCGGCATCGACCTCGGCTGGTACCTCAACACCCAGCACGAGGACCACCCCAAGCTGTCCGTCGACTTCGTCCTGCGCGACCACCCGTCCACGCACGAGGTCCTGCGCAACGGGCGGGCGGAGTCGCTGATCGCCTTCCTGGTACCGGACGTGGACGCGGAGGAGAGACGTCTGCGCGAGGCGGGGGTGGAGGTGGTCATGCCCCTGGTCAGCGAACCCTGGGGGCAGCGCCGCTTCCAGGTCTCGGGGCCCGAGGGGCTCTACGTGGAGGTCCTGCAGATGGTCGCCCCCGATCCGCGGTGGATGAGGGACAACGGCTTCGCCGCGGAGGCGGAGCGGTGAACGGGCGCCGGGGCCGGTCGGTGCGGCCGGCCCCGGCACGGGTGCGCGGGTCCGGGCGGCTCAGAAGTGCTCGGCCAGCGGGCCCAGGACCGGGACCCACTCGTGGACCCCGACCTCGCTGACCAGGCCCCGCAGGCGGAAGGGGTCCTTCTCGGTCAGGGCGAGGGCCTCCTCCCTGGTGCCGGCGCGAAAGAGCAGGAGCGCGCCGGGGGCCTCCTCGGGGCCGAAGGGGCCCGAGCACAGGTTGGCGCCCTGCTCGGAGAGCCCGTTCAGGTACTCCCGGTGGGCGGGGCGGTGCTCGTCGCGCGCGGCTGCGCTGTCGGCGGCGTAGGTGTAGGTGATGGCGAAGACCGCCATGGGGTTCCTCCCTGGGTACGCGGCTTCGGCGGCGGACCGGGACACCGCCCCGTGTGCCGGCGGGGTGCGCGGCCGCCGCCGCGATGGCCGACACTGTGCCACAGGCGGGCGGGGCCGCGCGGGCCAGGGGCCGGGAAGGGGCTGGTCACACCGGGGGCTCCAGCTTGGCGTAGACGACCACGTTGCCGGTGTAGCTGCCGCTGCCCCGCTCGAACTCACCGCCGCAGGTCACCAGCCGAAGCTCGGCCCGGTTGCCCGTGGAGCCGTAGACCCGTTCCGTGGGGAAGGCGTCCTTGTCGTACTCCCGTACCTCGTACACGTGGAACACGGCCTCGCTGCCGTCGGCGCGCCCGACGGTCACCTCGTCGCCGGGGGCCAACTCCCGCAGCCGGAAGAAGACCGCCGGACCGCTGAGGGAGTCCACGTGCGCGCCCAGTACCGCGGGTCCGGCCTGGCCGGGCCAGGGGCCCGACTCGTACCACCCGACCCTGTCGGTGTCCTCGGGGGCCTCCAGCGTCCCGGTGGTGTCCACGTCCAGGGCGACGAGGTCCGCGACGTCCACGTCGATCGCCGGGATGGTGAGCCGGACGGGCCGGGCGCGTGCCAGGACGGGCGCGGCCCCGGGCTCGGCGGCCTCCCCGGCCTCCGAGGCCGGGGAGGCCGCCGAGAACCCGGCGGAGCCCGAGGCCGCGCCGCCCTGCCACAGGCCGGCGGCCATGAGCAGGACCCCGACGGAGGAGACGAACCGGGCGGCCGCCGAGTAGATCACCCGGCGGCCGTGGGACGACTCGGGCCGTGCGGTGGCCATCACGCTTCCCCGGAGGTGGAGCCGGTGCCCGGGGCCACGGTCACGTCCGGGCGCGCAGCAGCTGGCGGCCGGCGACGGCCACGGCTCCCGCCACCGTGACGAGGGCGGCGCCCAGGCCGACCAGCGCGGCGGTGGGAGTGCCGGCGGTGCCGCCGAGGCCGGTGTCCATGCCGCTCTCCGGGGCCGCCGTGAACGAGCCGCAGGACGCGGGATGGGTCGCCTCGGCCGGAACCGCCTGGTCGAGGTCGCTCCTGCCCGCGCCGTTGAAGTCGTACTCCCTGTCGCCCTCGGTGTCGATGCCGCGCTGGACGAGCACGGCCTCGCCGTCGCCGATCCGCTCGGCGATGTCCTCGTCGACCTCGAAGGTGCGCTGGTACTCGAGCTTGCCGTCCTCGTCGGCCACGGCCATGCGCTCCAGGGCCAGCTTGTGCTCGGACCCGGTGTCGCCCTCGGTGGTCAGGGACACGGCCCCGGGGCCGTAGAAGGGCATGCCCTCTGTCGTGCTGACGAACCCGTCGCCGTTCTCGTCGGAGTCCAGTCCGGGCGGGCACGTGCCCTTCCCGCCGATGTGGAGGTGCTGCGCGTGCGGAAGGCCCGGTGCGAGTCCGGTCGCGTGGACCTGGACCGTCACCCTCGTGCCCCGGAGTTCGACGGTGCTGGTCCCCCCGGCCCCGTGCTCGTTTAACGGCTGAATCTGGGCGTGCAGGGCCGTCGTATCACCGGTGGGAACGTCGGCCTGCGCGGGAGCGGCGGCCAGTACCAGTCCCATGGGAAGCGCCAACGCGGTCGTGGCGGCGGTTGCCTTGTGCATTGCGAGAGCTCCTCTGCGGATCCTCCCCGTCCCGATGACGTGGAGTTGTCCGGAAAGATGCCCCTTCGCACTAGGTGAGTAACCGTATGTAACGACTTAATTACATGTAGTTGTGAACCGTTTTTGCGTGGCGTGGATGATTCGAGGCGCGTTCGAGGATAGGGGCCCGGGGCCGCGGAGGGCGGGGGAGGGACGCGTACCCGCTCTCCGCCGGAGCGTGCCCGGTGGGTGCCGCCCGTCGCATGGCGGGGCGGATGTGCGCCGGGCACACCCGGGACCGCCGCCGCGGTGCGCCGTTCTCCGGGGAGGGTCAGGAGCCCTCGGCGATGCGTGCGAGGGCGTAGGCCCACACGCCCTGGACGGCGGCCATGCCCAGCCACACCAGCGCGACGACCGCGGCCGCGGTCAGCGCCACCGTGAGCACGTAGGTCACCACGGCGACGGTCCGGCGGGCGGCGCGGTGCTCGGGGCCCTGGTAGGTCATCGGGTTCCCTCCATGTACTCCGACTCCGGCCGCTCGGGCCGGGGTGCGTCGGCCGGAGGCCCCGGGAGGTCCGGGGGCCCCTGTCCCCCCGGGGGCTCGGGATCGGCCAGCATCGCGGTGAACGCGTCGTCCTCCCCGGCCAGCAGCCACCGCAGCAGGGCGCCGAGGCTGGGATCGGCCAGCCCCGAGCCGTCGGTGACGGCCGAGGTCAGGAACACCCGAGTCTGCGCGAAGTCGGCCTCCGCGTCCCGCAGCAGGTTTCCCAGGCCCAGGGTCCGCTCCGCCCACTCCCGGGGCCCCACACCGTCGGGCGCGACGGCCGTCCCCCGCACCAGGTCGCCGCGCGTGACCACCACCGCCAGACGGCTCCGGCGCCGCACGGGCAGACGGCCGTGCCCCAGCATGCGGTACTGCCGCCGGATCTCGTCGCGCACCGCCCCGTACGCCAGTTCCGGATCACGGGTGTGCGAGCGGTCCCCGGCCAGCCGGGACCGTTCCCGCGCGGTCAGCGAGCGCCACACCGCCTCGATCCCCAGCGGGTCCACCGCAAGCACGAACGTGGACGCCTTGCCCAGGTAGGCCAGCTCCTCGGCGGTCACCGAGCGGTTGAACCGCTCGCCCGCCGCGTCGAACAGCTGCATGAGCAGGGTCCTGCCGCCCGCGCCCACCCGCACGGTCAGCCCCCGCACCTCGCGTCCCGGGGGCGTGGGCGGGGTCCGCGTCGACAGCATCCGCTCGCAGTCCCGCAGCCGCCGCACCGCCTCCTCGCCCACCGGCTCCACGTACGCCTCCGGGGCCCTGTGCGCCGCCTGTGCCAGCACGAGGTGCATCCCGGTCACCAGCCGCGTCTTGCCCGCGCCAGTCCCGCCGAACAGCGGCAGCACGAACTCCCTGGCCTCGCCCGGCCGGTGCTCCAGGCTCCGGTCGCAGTGCGGACACCGCGCGTCCAGGTCCGCCGACCCCAGTAGGAGCAGCGTCGGCAGACGGGCCCCGCACAGGCACCGCCGCCACCACAGCCCCCGCCCCCCGGGCCGGATGGAACCGTGCCGCCGACCGCACCGCGTGCACAGGTACGCCGGATAGCCCAGGCGCAGGAAGCACCCCGGGCACACCATCCGGATCCGGCGGGCCAGCAGCAGCCCCGAGTCCGCCAGCCGGAGCGCGCCGACGGCCGTCCACGCCGCGGCCAGATACGCGCCCACCACCAGGGCGTGGACCAGCAGGTGCGGCAGCAGGAGGACGCTCCACGGCGCCGCGACGGCCCAGCACCAGCCCAGCACCGCGCGCAGGTCCCACCAGGCCGGACCGCCGTGGTAGGACCGGTGCGCGGGATCGTCCTGGCTGCCGGGCAGCGGTTCGCTCGGGTGGTCACCGCCGAACATCACCCGGTGCGTGCGGCGCAGGTACAGGAACACCAGGACGCACCATCCGACCACGGCGGCGGCGCCCCCGAGGATGATGACGGCGCTCACCAGGCCCGCGATCAGCCACCACCGCAGCAGGTAGACGACCACCAGGGCCAGGAGCACCCCGACGGCCGCCAGCAGCGCCACCCCGAGTTGCACGCCGCCGTCGTCGCTCCGCGGTCCCGGCGCCGCCCGCCTCATGACCGCCGCCCGCAGGTCCACGGGCCCAGTCCGAAGAACCCGTGTCCGCGGGGTCCGCGCAGCCGCTGCGCCCACTCGTCGAAGCCGCCTCCCGACTCCCGGGGCAACTGCCTGCGCATCCGCGCCACGTGGCGCCTCCTCCACCCGGCCACGGCGATCGAGAGCACCGACGCGTCCAGGTACCGGGAGCGCCCGTGGCCGGTCAGCGCCTCGTGCCTGGCCGTCAGGTACACCAGCGCCGCCGTCGCCGTGTCCGGCCGCTCCTCGGCCAACCGGAGGGACACCGCGTCACAGTAGGCCTCGAACACCTCCGCCGGACAGTCCCGCAGCGCCTCGGCCAGCGACGCGCACCGGCGCCACCCCAGCAGCATGCGAACCACCAGCCTGCGGGTGACCTCCTCCACCACGGGATGGGTGTCCCGGACGCTCCCGTACACGGCGCCGAGCCGATCGGGGCCCCGGTCGTCCCCGGCCGCGCGCAGCGCGACCAGGGCCGGACGGACCCGCGACCACTCCACCACCACACGCCGGCCGGACTCCGGCAGCCGGGTGCGCAGCCAGTGCCGGGACACCTCGTCCACCAGCTCCCGCCACGCCCGCTCCCTCCCCTCCTCGGGCGGGGACGTCACCGCCTCGGCCACCCAGCCGCCCACATCCGGAGCCACCAGGACCCCGGGCCGCAGGACGCGCAGGGTCAGGAGGACGGCCCGGGCATCGTGGTCCGGCCCCCAGACCCCGGCGAGCAGGTCCTCGTCCACGTCGTGCTCGGCGAGCCCGGGCGCCTCGGCCGTCCGCCCCTCCCTGCGCACGGACACCACGTACGACAGCAGCCCCGGAAGGTCGGTGCGGTTGTCGGTGCCCAGGAGCCGCAGCTCTCGCAGGAGGGCACTGGACCCGTCGCGGTCGTCGGCGAACAGGGCGCCCGCCGGCCCGGCCGCCAGGGCGGCCAACCGGTCGCGGGGAAGTTCGGCCAGCCCCGCCGCCGCGCCCCGCCGCATCCCGGGGTGGGCGGCCATCAGGGTGCGTATCGCCGGATCGGGGAGGCGGGAGCCGGCCAGCAGGGGGGCGATGACGTCGCCGCCGTAGCGTTCCAGGCTCGCCGCGGGGGGCACCAGCCCGCCCGCGCGCGCCCAGCGCAGCAGCTCCACCGCCCGGTCGGGGCAGACCTCGCCCCGCCGTCCGTCCAGCAGCGCGGCGACACGGTCCCGGGCCGCCCCGCGCACCGATTCCGACCGCATCGGCGCCACCGGCGGGGCGGGCCTGCCCGCGGCGATGTCGTCCAGGGAACGGCGCACCATCACGCGTTCGAGCCGCTCGACCACGCCGGTCGCGCCGCCCAGGCGGTGGGCCACCCGCTGCAACCCGGCCAGGGCCTCGTGGTCCAGGGACGTGTCCGCCGGTTCCGCCGCGCCCGCCGTACCCGCTGTGCCCTCTGCTCCCGCCGCGCCGGTCGTGCCCGGTGTACCGGCCGTGTCGGCCGGACCCACCGGCTCCACCGGGATCCCGGACCAGGGCCTCACCCCGTTCGACGGTCCGCCCGGTACCGCTCCGGCCGACACGCCCTCACGCCGCCTTCCCGGCATTCCGCGCGCCGACCCCGCGAACATCCCTCCGGACGCCCCGCGGGACGGCCTCGTGGCCGACCCGTCCACCGCTCCGACCAGTGCCCCGTCCGCCGGTCCGCTGACCGTGCCGCCGGCCGGCCCACCGGAGGGCCCGCCGGCCGCCCCGTCCCGAGCGTCCGCGACCCCCGCGAACGACGCGGCGTCGGCGTCCAGGATCCGGTGGACCAGTGCGGCCGCGTCGTCCTGGGCGAGCCACCCCACCGCCTCCGGCAACCACTCGCGCACCGCCCTCAGGTCCCTCCCGCACGGGGCGCACTCGTCCAGCAGCGCCGCGGCGGCCAGCACCGGCCGCCAGTCGGCCAGCGGCCCCTCCCGCCCGGAGGCGTAGGGACGCGCCCGGCGCCACAGCTCCGCGGCGCGGCACGTGCCCAGCCTGGCCAGCCGGTCGGCCACCGCCCAAGCCCGGGTCCCGGGCTCGGGCAGGCCGTCCACGGAGCCGGACTCCGGGTCGTGCACCGTGAACCGGCCCTTCCACAGCGCGGTGTCCGACCCCGGCGGCACACCGACGACGTGCACGAACGCCTCGTCGGGGTTCGCGCAGTAGGTCGCGAACGACAGCATGCGGGCCCGCTCCGGCGACAGCAGGTGGGTCAGGGCCGCCACCCAGTGCGCCACGGACGCGCTGTCGGCCACCAGCACCAGGGGGCGTGCGCCGTCCACGGCGTCGTCGGCGGCGAGCAGCAGCCGCGCCACCACCTCCGGGGGCCAGCGCCGCATCCACGCGTCGGTGCGCTCGCGGTCCAGGGGGCCGGGGCCGACCTCCGTCTCCGACAGTTCCGACAGCTCCGCCGGGCCGGGGCCCTCCACCGGCGCCTCCGCCCAGAAGTCGGCCTCCCACAGCTCCGCGGGCAGCGGACCCGACTCCTTCGGACCCGCGGCCACCAGGCTGTGCGCGAAGTAGTTGCCCGGCCGCCCCGACGGGTCGTCCCCGCTGGACACCACCCGGCTCAGTACCGGCACCCCTCCCACGTCGGGCGAGTAGCAGAGGTTGACCGGGTGGTCGTCCACGCGCTCGGCCGGGCACGACCTCGGCGGCTCGTACACGGTGAACCGCTCGACCTCCCGCAGGACCCGGGGGTCCACACCGGGGGTCGCCGCGTTGAACTGGTAACCGGCGTAGCCGGACAGGCCGTGTTCGCACGAGGTGTAGTACAGCTGAGCGAAGCCCATCGGTACGTCCTTCTGGTCGGTCTGGTCGTTCACGGGGGCCGTCGGACGGGCCGCCGCGGTCGGAACCGCTCGGCGTCCGGTGGACCCCGGGGTCGGGATCAGGCCCCGTCGCGCGAGGGGATGACCCCGAACTCGCTGAGCATCCACAGGAACGGGTCGGCCACCCGGTAGGGGCGCACCCCTCCGCGCACCCGGTTGCCCTCGTCGGGAACGCCGCCCAGCGCCGACACCCCGAAGTAGCGGGCGTTGCGGTAGTGGTTGCGCACGTGGCCGTCCACACCGCCGCCGTCCCACCGGTGCAGGAGCTGCTGGATCTGGGCGTGCACGTCCTGGCTGTCGGACTCGTCGAAGAACGGCGTGCCCGGCTGGGGCCGGTGCAGCGGCGACCCCTCGTCCAGTTCGCCGTGCAGAGCGTCGATCTTGGTCAGGCACACCGCCATGGGGACCCGGATCAGCCGGTTGGCCGACCCGGGCCGGCTCATCAGCAGGTCGGTGACCCGTCCCAGCATGTCCAGCGGCCGGTTCTCCACCCTGCCCGGCGCGGGCATCCGCGTTCCCGCCGGGACCAGCCGCCGGGCGCCCTCCATCTGGAGCGGGTCCAGCAGCAGGATGATCCCGTCGGCGTTGTTGAGGTAGCGCAGGTTCGCCTCCACGCTCGCCGCGGAGGTCAGGTCCTCCCCGGCGGTGTCGAAGAACGACAGCAGCGTGTGCTGCGGGCGCCCGCCGGACAGCCCCCGGCGTTTGGTGGTGAACCGGAACACCAGCGGTTCGCGGGTCACCCCCGTGCGCCGGGTGGCGCCGAGCAGCCGCGCCTCCTCGTACAGCGGGGTCTCGTAGTCGGAGTGGAAGCGGTACCGGGTGTGGTCGTCCGAGCCGCCCACCGAGGCGTCGAAGCGGGAGCCCACCCGGTTCATCAGCTCGTGGATGAGCACCGTCATGAACACGGTCTTGCCCGCGTCGCGCGCCCCCACCAGGGCGATCATCCGGCTGCGGATGCGGCCGAAGTTCACCGGCAGCTGGGCGTGGCAGGTGGCGCACACCTGCCTGCCGGTGGCCGCCGCGCACTCCGGGCACACCGCCCTGGCGCGCCGCCCGTCGGCCTCGAACACCGGGGGCAGCCTCTCGCGCCGCCCCAGGTGGGCGCGGATCGCGGTGTCCTCCACCGGGGCGCACACCCGTCCGTCGGGTCCGGGACGCCCGGTGCACCGGAAGCGGATGTGCCGTTCGGTGAACCGCGAGTAGCAGTAGGGGCACACCAGGCGGCGGCCGTCCACGGGGATCAGCGAGCGCAGAGCGTCCAGGGTCCTCACCACCTCAGTTCCCGCACCGGGGGCTGGCGCAGCCGGACCCTCCGGTCCTCCTCGTCCGACGGGAAGCACATCAGCCAGCCCTCGCCCGTTCCCCGGGGCGGCCGCACGCGCACCGAGACCCACTCGCCCGCCGCCAGGTGCTGGGCGGGGAAGACGGCCAGCACGAGTCCCTGCGCGGCGGAGTGCGGCTGGACCGGGCCCTCGGCGTACACCACGGAGACCTCGGGCATGTCGCAGTCCTCCTCGGCGAACACGTGGACCAGCCGGTCCCGCCGCAGCAGCCCGGCCGCCTCCACGCGGTAGTCGAGCACCGCACGGCCGGGCACGGTGACGCCCGTCGGGGCGCTCACCGCCTCCCCGCCCTCGAAGGGGACGACGGCGCGCACGTTCACCCGCACCGAGTCCGGGCTCATGGGCGCCTCGAAGCCGCCGTCGCAGGCGTACTGGAGACGGGTGCAGCGCAGCTCGCCGCCGATCCAGGGCTCGGCGCCGGGGGCCTCGGGGCGCCAGGCGACCAGTGCCGCGGCGGCGTCGTCGGGCCAGGTCCATCCCAGGCGGACCGAGGTGTCGAAGCGCTCCGCGTGCAGGTCCCGCACCGGCGGGGCCGCGGTCACCCGCACGGAGGTGCCCACCACCGCCTGGTCGCCCGCCACCGTCACCGCCAGGACGTGGTGGGTGCCCGAGCCCAGGGTCAGCGCCGCGAGGGTCCGGCCGCCGTCCGCGGCCTCCGGCCGGGAATGGCCGTCGCCGACCGGCCTGTCGCCGACCGGCCCGTCGACGTTTCCGGCCGCTTCCGGAGCGTGGTCTCCGGGCCCGGTAGCGCGCCCTCCGCCGTCCGCGGCCCCGGCCGGGGCCGCGGAGCCGGTCTCCGCACCAGGACCCGCGGGCCGGGGCGTGCGGTGCGCGGCGTGGTCTCCGTTGGTCCGGGATCCGGTTCCGGCCGCCGCGGTGGGGCCCAGGATCCGGACACCCTCCCTCTCCCCGCCCGCCGCCGGGGCGACGGGATACGTGTCCGGAACGGTGTGGCCCGCGCGTGGAACGTGCGTTCCACCGTCCTCGACGTCCGCTTCGCCCGTACCGGGGGCCCGGGCACCCTCCTGGTGCCCGTTCTCCGCCGGATCCGGGTACCCGGGACGCGGGACGTGGCCGTGGTCGACCGCTCGTGTCCCGGTGGGGGCCGTGTCGCGGGCCTGCTCCTCCTGGGGGCCGGTCCAGGTCCCGCCCTCCACCGGAGCCGACCGTCCCGGGTGCGGGAGGTGCGCCTCGCCGGCCGTCTGTGCCGCGTGCGCGCCCGTGCTCCGGATCTGGTCGGTCCAGGTGCTGAACCACGTCTCCTTGGCGAAGCCGACGTCCGGAACCCCCTCATGCGCGGTCGGCTCGGTGGGCGCGGTGGGATCCGGCGCACTCCTGGCGTGGCGTCCGCCGCCGCGGGTACCGGATCCGGTCCTCTCGGCGGGGCCGATGACCCGGACGCCCTCCCAGGTGGCCTGCTCCTGGGCCGCCGTCGGGTCGGTGCTCCCCGTGTCCGGGTGCTCTCCGGCCGCCGGTGTCCCGGGCGGGGCCACGGCGTGCTCTCCGTCGCCGCCCCCGGACGTCGCGGCGGGGCCGATGACCCGGACGCCCTCCCTCTCGCCGTCCGACGCCGGCTCCGGGACGCCCAGGGTGCCGGGGTCGTCCAGCGTGTTCGTGGTGTCCATGGGCCCCGGGATTCCTGGGGCGTCGGGGACGCCTGGGGTGTTCGAGGTGCCGGAAGCACCCGGGGTGTTCGGGATGCCAGGGGTGATCGTGGCGTCCGAACCACCAGAGGTGCCCGGGATGCCTGGGCTGTCCGGGGCGCCAGAGGTACCCGGAGTGCTCGTGGCGCTCGGGACGCCTGGGGCGTTCGAGGCACCAGAGGCACCCGGAGCGGGATCTCCCGGCCGCGACCCCGGAGCCCCGAAGGCGTGGGCCTGGCTGTTGCGGACGGCGACCTCGGCCTTGTCGGCGGGGCCGAGAATCCGGACGCCCTCCCTCTCCTCGTGCGTCACGGGACCCGGGACCTCCGCGCGGGCGAAGCCCGTAACGCCTGTGGCCGGAGCAGGGACCGCGTCCCCGGTGCCCGGAGCCGGGGCCGTGCTCCCGGGACCGCCGTTCGAAGTCCCCGTCTCCACCGCGTCGGCGGTGCCCGAAGCCTGGGCGGCGTCCGGGATCCAGGTGGTGCCCGCAGCCCGGTCGGTGTCCGGGACCTGGTGGGTGTTCGTGTCCCACGCGGTGCCCGGGATCCGGGTACCGCTCGAAACCTCGGTCGGGCCCGTGGCCCTCGTAGCCCCAGAGGCCCCGGCAAACCCGGCGGCCCCGGTGGCTCCTCCAGCTCCAACAGGTCCCGTTCCTGGAGCCCTGGCAGCTCTGTCGCCCTCGATGGCCCCACCGATCCCAGTGACACCGGTGTCCCTGACGGTCCCCGCGGACCCGGCGGCTGTGGCACCCCCGGTAATCCCACCGGCCCCCGCGACCCTGTCGGTCCCTACCGTCCCAGTAGTTCCAGCGACCCTGGCGGCTCCTGCGATCTCACCGGTCCCCGCGGTTCCAGTGGCTCCAGCGGTCTCCTCCGCGTCCCCCGTGACCGGGCGCTGCTCCACCTCGCGGCCGTAGGAGTCCAGGTCGTCGGGGCCGACCACCGTGCCCGGAGGCCATTCGGGCGGTTCCGCCCCCACACGCAGCACGACCCGGCCCCGGGGCGGGCTCGTCCACGAGGCCACGAAGTCCGTGCCGCCGTCCGGCCGCACGGACAGGTCCCGTACCGGCGCCGGGCACGGGCCCGGGCTGGCCCGCCGGACGAGTCCCGCCGACCCCCGCGCGTGCCCGTTCGAGGTCACATAGATGGCCCGGATCCGGTAGTGGTACTCCACGTCGGTGCGGACGCCGGTGTCGCGAAACCCCGTCCCGTCCGTCTCCACGCGCACGCCGTCACCCGCCCCGCGCGGCGGGGCGCCCTCGCCGCGCAGCACCTCCACGCGCACGGCCTCCACCGGGGCCTCCCAGGAGCCGGACACCTCCCGCTCACCGGCGCACACCCGAAGCGACGAGACCTCCGGCGCGATCATCACCGGCGGGGTCGACACCGCCTCAGACACCCCGCGGCCTCCGCGCACCGCCACCACGGTGTAGCGCGCCTCCGAGCCCACCGGGGCGCCGGTGTCGGTGATCTCGGTCCCCGACAGCTCGCCCACCGGCACCTCCCGGGCGCTGCCGTCGCGCCCGGTGCGCCGCGTCACCCGGTAGGTGACCGTCCCGGCCAGGCTCGGGCTGGGCTGCCAGGTCACGACCACGCTCCGGCCGTCGACCCGGGCCTCCACCCCGCGCGGCGGCAGCGGTTCGACCTCGCCCAGCCGTGCGGCGAGCACCTCGTCGTCGGCGGCCACGTCCACCGCCGCCGCCAGCGCCCGCGCCGCCTCCTCGCGGTCGCCCGCGCGCAGCGCGCGGTCCGCCTCCCCGGTCAGCTCCTCCACCTGCCGCACCCGCACGCGCAGCCGGGCGTGCAGGTCGTGTTCCTCGGGCAGGTCGGCGGCGGCCTCCTGCGCCTGGCGTAGCTGGTTGTCCACGAGCAGGTCGCGCACGTCCCGCTCCGCCCGGACGACCGGATCGGTGCGAGGCCCGGAGTGCCGCACGGCCGCGGCCAGCAGCATGGCCTCCTCCTCGACCAGCCCACGGTGCACCCAGTGCCGGACCAGCCCGGACTCGGTCAGGGACTCCGGCCGCTCACGCAGGTCGCTGACGATCTCCCACAGCACGAGGGACTCGCGCAGGGCCGAGTCGTCCTCGGCGCGCAGGATCTCCAGCACGTTCTCGGCCGCGGCCCTGCCGTCGGTCGTCGCCTCCAGCCGCACGCGCTGGGCCGCCTCGTCCAGGGCGACCTTGTCCAGGGCGGTGCCGTCCAGGAGCCGGAACCCGTCCAGCACGGTGAACCCGCAGGCCAGGCGCTGCTCCCCGAAGACCACCATGGGGGAGAAGGCCACGCCCCGGACGCGCAGGTTCTCGCGCAGGGCGCGGAAGGCGCGCACGGGCGGTGCGTCCGGCAGTTCGGGCAGCCGGTCCACGACCCGCACGCCGTGGTCGAGCAGGACGCGCTCGGCGTCGGCCTCGGCCACGCCCACCGGGGCGATCATCGACCGGAGGGCGTCCCGGTCCAGCAGGGTGGTGGTCAGGTTCCCGGCGATCCCGGCCCACTCGGCCAGCGCGCGCCGGGCCGTCTCGCAGCGCACCCGGTGGAAGTGGGCATGGGTGAGCGAGCCCTCGCCCTCCATGCGTTCGTGGTCGGCGATCAGGTCGGCCAGCACCTTCTTCAGGGAGCGGCGGCGTCCCTGTAGCGCCCGCCAGTAGGCGCACACCTCCGCGACGTGCTCGGTGAAGGCGGTGGGGTCGGCGCGCAGCCGCCGTTCCAGGCGGGGGCCGATGCCGTAGCGCGTGAACAGGTCCGCCGGGAGCCCTCGGGCACGCGCGGCCACCAGTACCTCGTCCTCGTAACGTGTGCGGTCCTGTGCGTCCCAGGGCATCGTGCGGTGCCGCTCCCCTCGTGTGGGCGTGGTCGTACGGTCCGATGAGGGGGTGGTGGGGGTGCGGGTGGCGGTGTCCGGAGGAGGCGGGCGTGGCGGTGCCGGTCAGCGGGTCGGCCTGTCGGTGATCCGGAGGGGCCAGGTCATCTTCCGGTCGGCACCTCGCGCCGTGGTGGTAATCGCATCGCCCCCGCCTTTCACCGCCGTCGCTTTCGCAGTCAACCGTTCAGGATCACGAGCATACCCACCAGGAGTGCGTTGACGGGGAGAACACGGGACTTTTGACCCTGCGCGTGTCTGTGTCATATTTGCCGGTGTGGCATGGAATTACATGATGTGCGCTGACCAGGTCATATGTTGGGTTTGTCGGGCTTTGTCAGAGTTTTCCCTATGTCCGGGGTAATGCCGTGGAAATGGAGAGGGGCGCCATTACTGCGCCCGGGATCTCCCTCTCCCCGCGCGGTCGGCGGCGGTCCCGTGCGTGCCCGCTGCCGCAGCGAACTCCGGTGTGAGTGGCCACGAATGCGCGGCCGGAAGGCGTGCCGGGTGCCCGGCCGCAGGAGGTTCCACGCCACCCCCGAGGGCGGGCCACCCCCGAGGGCGGGCCACCCGCGCGGGTGGCCCGCCGGGGCCGCCGGACGCTCCGCCCCCGTACACGGGCGTGCGCGCCTCAGAGCCGCACGGACCTGTCGATCCGCGCGGACAGGTCGTCGGCGAGCAACTCGGCATAGGTGCTGGTGATGTGCCCGGCGTCGCGGTAGACCATCACGTTGCCGATCACCGCCGGGCACCCGCCGTCGACACAGAACCGGTCGCTCAGATCGATCCAGTGGACCCTCTCGTCGAGGGAGCGGGCCGCGTCCTCCTGGGGGTCGGCGTCGTCGAACGCGTCCTCCACGGGCCGCTCGCACCGCGACGGGTCATCGATGTGGGTCGCCACGCACTCCACCACGTCCTTGCGTGCGCGCGGGGTGTCGCGCAGCGCGACGATCTCGCCGCTGACCTGCGCCACGTCCTCCCACAGCCGGCTCATGCCCTCGGCCATCTCGGCCCGCTCCTGCTCGGGGGAGGACTCCTCGACAGGTCCGCTGGCCGTGGACGAGCTGGTGAACACCAGCTCCGGCCGCAGCTCGTCCAGCTCATCGACCACCGCGTGGTTCCACTCGCCGCACGCGGTGTAGGGGCCGCCCTCGGGGCCCTTCACCACCGTGTCGGTGAACGCGCACGAGGACTTGGTGTAGACGAATATCCGCCAGCCGCGCTCGGCGGCCATCTTCTCCAGCGCGGGGACCCACTGGGCGCTGTGGGAGTCCCCGACCACCGCCACGTCCGTGTCGGCGCCCTCGGGGCCGTACACGCACGGGTCGCCGGGGTCGGTCTCGGTGCGCGAGGCCTGGCAGTCGTCGTCGTACAGGGTGGGAACGTCGTCCTCGGCGTTGACGGGGGAGGGGTAGATCAGCTCCGTGTCAGGAGCCTGGCCGAGCGCGGCGGGTCCGGTGTGCACCGCCGGGTCGAACGACACCGACCCCTCCCGGTCGACCTGCAGGTACACCGCGCCGCCCACCGCGGCCACCGTCACCACGCCCGCGGTGGCCACGGTCAGGGCCGAACGGCCGCCGCGGACCAGGTTGCGGTCGCGCACCGGGTCCTCCACCCACACCCGGGTGCCCCACGCCAGCAGCACGGACAGGGCCGCGACCGCCACGGCCTCCAGGAGGCCGAGCCGGTCACGTCCGGTCAGCACCAGCGCGAAGACGATCAGCGGCCAGTGCCACAGGTACAGCGAGTACGACAGGTCGCCGATCCACCGGGCCGGGGCGGTGCCCAGCAGCCGGGACGCCGCCAGCCGCCCGTCGGACTGCTCGGCCGCGATCACCGCCGCGCTGCCCAGTACCGGCAGGGCCGCCGCCCAGCCGGGGAAGGGGGTCCCGTCGTCGTAGGCCAGCGCGGAGACCGCGACGGCCGCCAGGCCGGACCAGCCCAGGAGCGGGCGCCAGCGCTCCGGCAGGCTGCCGTGCGCCAGCCCCACCGCGAGCAGGCCGCCCACGGCCAGCTCCCAGGCGCGGGTGAGGGGGAGGAAGTACGCCGAGGCCGGCTCCCGCTGGGTCAGCAGCACCGAGCAGGCCAGGGACAGCACCAGCACCGAGCCCAGGATCACGACGAGCGTGCGGGTCTCGGCGCGCCAGCGGCGCCGGGCCAGGGACCACGCCACGAACAGCAGCGGCCACACCAGGTAGAACTGCTCCTCCACCGACAGCGACCAGAAGTGCTGGACGGGGCCGGGCGGGGTGTCCGAGGCCAGGTAGTCCACCGCCTGGCGGGCCAGGTAGAGGTTCTCCACGTATGCGGCCGAGGCCACCAGCTGCCAGGCGGTGTCGGCCAGACGGGTCACAGGAAGGACGAAGAACGCGACGACGCCGGTGGTCAGCAGCACCGTGGTCGCGGCGGGAAGGAGCCGCCGCACCCGGCGCACGTAGAAACCGCTGATCGACACCCGGCCGTGCTCGCCGGCCTCGCGGTACAGCAAGGACGTGATGAGGAAGCCGGAGATCACGAAGAAGACGTCGACGCCGACGTATCCGCCCGGAAGCAGGGCGGGGTTCAGGTGGTAGACGAGGACGAGCAGGACGGCGACGGCGCGCAGCCCCTGGACCTCGGGACGGAACCGGCGTCCGGTCCGGGCGGGTGCTGTGAACATATGGCTGGCTCCGAGGGCGGACTCGGTCACGGGGCATGACGGAACGGTCTTATGGGGGGATGACCGCATTGTGTGGTGTGTCGGGGACCAGGGGCGACCCCGGGGGCGGTACGGAGTCAGGTGTTCGCCCAACGGGGGTACGGACGACACACTCCCGTGGTCGGATGTTCCCCCGCGGGCGCGCGCGAACCCGTTCGTGGCACGTCCGCTCCGGAACTGGGGCAGACTGTCGGGTGTCCCCCGAAGGAGTCCTCCGGTGTCATGCGGTGTCGAGCGCTACCGCACGGGCCCGGACACGGCCCGGCACGGCCGCGCCGCGAGAGGAGGCACACCGTCACCCCCGTCACCCCGACGCGCCTCGTGGCGGCCGCCACCGTGGTGGCCGTCGTCCCCTGCGTGCTCTACCCCCTGGTCGGTCTCTGGACACTTCTGTGGATCCCGGCCGTGCTGCTCCTGGGAACTCTCCTCCAGCGCTTCGACGGCGCGTTCACCAGGAACGACGATACCTGGGATGATCCGACCTCAAGCCCGGCCTCCGAGACCTCCGGCACGGCCCCGGAGGTTCCCGGCGCCGCGCGCGGCACCCGGGTGCGCCCGACCGCGCTGCCCAGCGCCGTCGAGGACTACGACCTGGTGTTCTCCGCCGTCGTGCACTGGCGGTGGGACGGCCACGTGGACCTGCGCCTGCGCAACCCGGTCGCTCCCGCCGTCCTCGCGGTCGTCACCCGGGCCTCGGAGCTGGCCCGCGGCGTGACCCCCTCGGAGCACGGCGTCGCCGAGTGCGAACTGGCCGCCCGGCTCGCGGTGGAGACCGCGGTCACCGGCGCGGGGATCGTGGTGTGGGCGGAGGAGGTGGGCCTGCGCCTGCCCGAGGAGGACGCCGAGCGGCTGCACCGCGTGGCCGGACTCCGCAAGGACCGCGAACTGCGCGAGGCCGTCCGCGACGCCGAGGAGGAGTCGGAGGAGCTGGAGGGTCTCACGGTCGGACCGGCGGGGCCGGTCCTGCCTCCGCGCCCGGCCCCTGACGGGGAACTCGACCCGCTGGGCGATCCGCTCGGTGAACCGCCGGGCTACGGGGAGGACGAGCCCGCCGTGCCTCCCGGTCCGGGCAGCGACGTGGACGTCGAGGGCTACGAGAGCTACTGGTGGCCCGCCGAGGGCGGCGGACACGAGTCGGCCGAGCGCGACGTGCAGGTAGCGATCCTGCGGAGCCTGATCGACTCCCTCCCGAGCGGGCCGACCCGCACGGAGTTCGCCCGCGACCAGTTGGAGCTCCTGGAGCGGGGCGGTTTCTCCGAGGTGGCGCGGCGCATCCGCGAGGAGTACGCGGAGCTGGACGGCGACGACGCGCTGCCGGGCGCCGGTGGTGCCCAGGCGCCCGAGAGCGGTTCCTGACCACCGCCGATCCGCTCCCCGGCCGTCACCGGCCGATCGCGGCCGTGCCGGTACTGGGGGCACCGGTGCTCCCGCCACCGGTCTCGCCCCCCGCCGACGCCGTCCCCGCCCGCACATCCCCGGCGCCAGGCCCCGGCTGGCGCCCGTATCCTCCCGACGCCCGACCGCGGTGGGACCCGGACCTCAGCCCAGGCGCCCGGTCCGCGGCCCGGCGTCTCCGGCCGGGTCCCCGGGCCGCCGGGCGGAACCGGTGCCGAGGGTCGAGCCGGAACCGTGCTCGGTGACGCGCAGCATGTCCCGGATCTCCTGGAGCAGTGACGCCGGCACCGCCCCGCGCCGCACACCCTCCTCCGCGAGTTCCTCGGCCTCGTTGAGCGTCCGCCACGCCTCCAGGAGGTCGCGGCCGGTCATGATCGCGGCCAGCAGCGTCATCGCCCGCAGTTGACCGGAACGGTGCTGGAGGCCCCGGTATCCGTCGACCGCCACCCTGGCCAGCTCCTCGGCCTCGGACAGCCGGTCGGCCCGTTGCAGCGACTCCGCCGCCATACGGTGCGCGCGGGCGTGCCACCACTTGTCGCCCAGCTCCCGGAAGCCCTCGGCGGCACGCAGCATCTCCTCCTTGCCCCGCTCCCGGTCCTGGGCCATCCGCGCCTGGCCCAGGACCAGACAGGTGCGCCACCGTCCCCATGCGTCACCGATCCGCAGGAACGCCTGCTCCGCGTCCCGCAGCCGGGCGATCTGCTCCGCGTCCTGCCAGGTGTCGCGCAGCCGCGCCCGTCGGCGCAGCGGCCCGCGCGCCGGACCCGTCTCGGCGCAGCGCTCGGCGTACCCCTGTTCTCCGTCGACGAACAGGTCGGCGACCTTGTCCCGCTGCTTCCTCGGCCACTCCGGGTCCCGCGCGGTCAGGCGGCGCCGGTCGCGCTCACGCGCGGGGCTGAACAGCAGTTCGCACTCCCAGGCCTCCCGGTTGAGCCTCTTGGCCGGCAGCTGGCCCAGTGAGCGCAGGTAGCGGGCGTGGTACCAGTCCCCGCCCGGCGACCGGGAGAGCCGCTCCCGCTCGTCGTCCAGCACGAACCAGGCGTTGAGCGTGAACCCGCGCAGCCGCAGCACCTCGCCCTTCTGCAGCCGGACCCTGGTCCACTGCTCGGGGGAGTCCTGTGAGCCCACGAGCAGCTGCTGCGCACGGATGAGCAGCTCGTAGGCCCGTTTCCGGTGTCCCTGGAAGCGGTCGACCTCGGCCAGGTTGCACAGTGCCCGCACCTGCCACCAGCGGTCGCCGTGGTCGGAGAAGATCCGCACGGCCTCCTCGATCTCGGCCCGGCCGTCGTCCAGGTCGCCGCGACGGTACAGGTTCACCCCGATCGCCTTGTGCGCCCGCGCCCTCCACCGCGGGTCCGCCGACTCCAACTGCTCCAGGACGTACAGCGCGGTCAGGGCGCGCTCGTGGCCCGTGTCGTGGTCGCCGTGGCCGCTGGCCACCTCGGCCCGGTCCAGCAGGGCGATCCCGTAGGCGAGCGGCTCACCCATCTCCAGGGCCAGCGCGGTCGCCTGCTGGGTGGCCTCCCTCATCGCGTCCCACCGCGTGCGCCCGGTCCGGCACAGCACGGAGAAGGCCCGGCGCAGCCGCCACCCGTACCCGATGGTGCGCATCCTGAGCCGCTCCTGCCCGGCGGTCCACCCGAGCCGCCGGTCGTCCCCGGTGGTCCGGCGCGGCCGCGTCCACTGGAAGCAGACCTCGAAGCCCCGCCGTTCGGACTCCAGCCACGCCATGGGATCGGTCGGCCCCCGCGACGCGGCCGGATCCGGACCCTCCCATCCCGGCTCTCCCGTGCGTGGCCCCTCCGAGCCCGGCTCCTCCGGGGCAGTGCCGTCCCGGCCGGGAAGGGGGGAGCCGAAACTCCACTCGTGCGGCGCGGCCCGGCGCGCGGCCGCCTCCGCGATCCGGTCGAAGGCGCGCAGCAGCCGCTCCACCGCGAGCCCGAGCTCCTCCCGCGACCAGTCGGGCCGCTCCTCCTCCGGGACGCCGAGCACGCGGGGCCCCGCCGTCAGCAGGGTGTTCCGGACGTGGTCGTGCAACTGGAAACGGTCGAACCCTCCCGCCTCGTACAGGTACGTCACCAGGTACCGGTGGCTCATCCGCAGCAGCAGCGGCTTGGCCTCGTCCTCGGAGATGCCCAGCAGGGCGGCGGCCGACCACGCGGCGAAGGTCGCCAGTCCGGCACCGGCCAGACGGCTCAGCAGCAGCCGCTCCCGCGGCTCGCACTGCTGCAGGCTGAACGCGAGCGACTGGGCGATGGCCTGCGGGCCCGGAACGGTCAGCCGCAGGGCGGGATCGTTCATGTGGCGCATCAGGTCGGCGGCGCCCGGTCCCCGTTCCTGGGTGATCTGTGTGCTCACCAGGCAGAGCGCCAGGGGGAACCCGTGGCAGGCGGAGACGAGGCCGGGCAGCGCGGCGCGGTCGGCCTCCGACAGGGGCCGGGGCGAGCCGCTCACCAGCCTGTCCAGCAGCTCCAGGCCCTCTTCAGGCGGCAGGGGGTCCAGGTGGCGGCGCAGCATGGGCCGTTGCGCGTCGGGGAAGTCGTTGCGGCTGGTGACCAGGACCGCGCACCCCCGTCCGCCGGGCAGCAGCGGCTCCACCTGGGCGTAGTCCTTGGCGTTGTCGAGGACGACGAGCAGCCTGCGCTCCTCGGTCGCGGTCCTCCACAGCCCGGCCAGCTCGTCCAGGGAGGCGCCGTCCGGAGGGCGCCCCCCGACCTCGGTGATCATCTGGGCGAGGACGTCCTCGGGCCTTCGGGGCTCGCGGCGCACCGGGGCGGTCGGACCGGTCCCGTCGGAGCCGTGCCCGGAGGAGGGGCGCGCCTCGGGGGAGGACTCGGGTGCGGCGCCGCCGTAGAGCTCGAACTCCAGCTTGCCGTCGGGGAAGCGGTCGGCCACCTTGTCGACGACCTGGGCGACGAGCTGGCTCTTGCCGGTGCCGCCCTCGCCGGTGAGCGCGACGGCCAGCGGTCCGCGGGCCTTGCGGCGACCGGTCAGCCATACCGGTCGGCTGACCAGGCGGCGCGCACCCCTGCGCGGAAAACGGGCGAACTCGCCCAGTAGCTCCGCCATGAGGCCGGCGTGGCCGGTGAAGTGGTCGATGGGCGGGGGCAGCCGCCGGCGCAGCGCGGGAGCCTCCGCCTGCGAGGAGGAGTGGTCGGGGTTCTCCAGCAGCCATCCCGCGACGGCGACCAGCCCGCCGCCGAGCGCGCTGATCGCCAAGACGGGCAGGCCCTCGTTGCCCGGGAGCAGGTCGGGGAGTCCCTGGAGCACCGCACCCGCGCCCAGGACCACCAGGCCGACGGCGATTCCGATTCGGCGCGGGCGCCACCTGCGGGGGGCCGCGCCCTCGGTCCGGGAGACCTCGCCTGCGCCGTCCACACTCATTCCGACCCTTCCAGGAGACGCCGAATGTCCACGTATGTCGGGCTTGTGCGTTCGTTGCCCGGCAGGGAACCGATCCTCGTCCCGTCGGGAGCCTGGTGTCCAGACGGACAGGTGTCTTCCCCCGCGCGTTCACCCACCCGTGGCCGCCCGGACATCCGGCGTGCACCAGGCGCCGCGCGCCCCCGGGAAACGAAGGGCGGGGGACGGCCCCGTCGGCTCGGTGGCCGCCCGTTCACGGAGTCCGGCCGCCAGCGGTTTTCGAGGGGGACAGGGGGACGGTTCTGTCGTATGCGGTGGGAACACTGGACGCGTGAAGAGCGATGACGACGCGGTGTTCGAGGCCGTACGCGCACGAGTGCTCGCCGGTGAGTACCTGGACCACCGGCTCGGCCCGCCGATCGACGCCGGCGGTGACGTGACCCGGCATCGCGTCGACCAGGAACAGTGGCGGACGGTCTGCTTCAGGGGCACCCCGGAGTACGACACCGCCCTCGCCTCGGGGCGGCTCGACCCGCTGCCGCCGCTCACGCCCGCGCCGGAGGACGCGGTACGCGAGTGCGAGGAGCTCCTCGGCCGCCCCATGTCACCGCTGCTACGGCGCTGCTACCTCGAACTCGGCGACGGGGGCTTCGGCCCCGGCTACGGCCTGCTGCCGCTGCGGAAGCAGGAGAACGGCGCCTCCGTCATCGGCGCCCTCGAACAACAGGCGGAGTGGCCCGGGAGCTGCAGTCGATGGCGGAGTCGCTCCTGTCGCTGTGCGACTGGGGTGCGGCATAGAGTTGCTGGTCGACTGCGGCGACCCGCCCGGTGGGATGTGGGCCATCGACCCCAACACGATGACCGAGGACGATCCGGGCACCATGCTGCTCCCCCGGGAGCTCACCTTCACCGAGTGGATGCGCCGGTGGACCGACGGCACGCTCCGGCGACCGTGAACCGTCCGGCCTCACCAGGGTTCGGCCCGCCGAGCGGCTGAACATCAGCCAGAACAGGGTGTCGAGTGTCGAGCGCGGTGGCATCGGCGGTCAGCGCCGTCGGCCGCCTGGCCCCGGCGCTGCCGGACACGCCTTCACCGTGGGCGCGGATCACCGCCCACCCCTCCGGGCCGGGCGTGCTGGTCCTACACGGCCGCGGTGAGGCGCTGGTCCTGGACGTCGAACACCGCGTCGCAGGCATCGCGCACGTTGTCGTTGTGGGTGGCGACCACCACCGCGCACCCCTCGCGGGCCATCTCCCTCAGGGTGTCGATGACCATGCGCCCGTTTTCGACGGGCTTGGCCCGGGGCGCGTCGAAGACCAGGTGGTAACCCTTGGGGCCCACGGCACCGAACTCGTCGATGGGATGGGTCTCGATGGGGAAGCTGCGGCTGAAGGAGGGGTAGCCCTCCTCAAACCAGTCCGCGTAGCGGGAGTGGGATTCGGGACCGGAGACTGCCAGGTACATGTGGGTCCACGACGAGGGCTCCGCGACGTCGAGGATGACATAGCCGATGACGGCGCCGTGGCGGCAGCACGCGTGCCGCTGTTCCACGGGGGGGTTCTGGGTGGGGGACACCGCAAGCTCGGTCACGTGAGGCGACCGGCTGGCAAGGAAGCTAACAGTGACCGGGCGGACACGACAAACCTCTCCTGCCTGGGGATACGACTGATCTCCGAAGGGGATCGCCGCTCCACCTGGATGTTCGTTCCGAAGCCGGGGGAGGGGCCACATCCGGCCACACCCGGACAGAACCGGCGGAGAAGCCCTGGTGACAGAGGTGGGCCGATGCCCGGCAGGACATTGTCAGTGGCCGTGGGGGACACTGGCCGCATGAGCGGCTCCTCCTCCACCGAAACCGACGCGTCCCCTGCTCCTCCCACCTGGGTGGGTTCGTTCGGCGGCCCGCTGCTGGTGGTTCCCTCCTCCGCGCTGGCCGCATGGGGTGGCTGCACGGAGGAGGGGATGGTCGTCGGGGACTCGGACACCCCCCGACGACTACGACCGGGCCTGCGCGGTGGGCCTGGCGGGGATGGTCCCCGTGGGAGGGAGCGGCGCGCAGGCGCTGGTCCTGGGGGACCTGCCTTCCACGAGTTGCTACCTGCCCGAGCACCGGGTCTTCCTGCGCTGGCTCGCCGCCGACTCCGAGGCCCCTCTGAGGGCCGCGGTCGAGGTGGTCCTGGCGGACCCGGCCACGGAGTGGGAGGAGTGCGGGGTCTGGGTGACGGACGGTTCCGCCGTGCTCATGGACTCCGCCGTGCCGGCAGTCGAACTGGACGTCGAGTACCCCGGCGGCGGGATGCCCGAACAGGCGCCCGTTCCGCTGCCTTCCGGCCGGTGGAGGGTCGGTGCCGTCCAGGCCTGGGCGGACGAGCACACCCGGGTCGGTCTGGTGCGGCTCCTACCCGCCGACTGACACCTGCGGTCGGCCTGAGCGGCCGGTGCCCGAGCGGCCGGTGCTCAGTGAAGTGGCCCCCGGATCGGGTCCCTTCCCGCCCTGTGCGGGGGCAGGAATGCCGCCGCGCGGGCACGTGTTGCCGCGGGCATGCGAGTTATCGGAGTAGACGAGTTCGGAGGCCCCGAGGCTCTGCGGGGCTTCGACGTTCCGGAGCGCCACGCGGGCCCCGGCGAGGTGCGGATCCGCGTGCGCGCGGCGGCGGTCAACCCGACCGACACCCTGGTCCGCAACGGCGGGCGTGCTGACGCACAGCGCGAGTTCCCGCCGCCCTACGTGCCGGGTATGGACGCCGCCGGGGTGCTCGACGAGGTCGGCCCCGAGGTGTCCGGGGACCTGGCCGTCGGCGACCCCGTGATGGCGATCGTCGCGCCGAAGGCCTCGCACGGCGCCTACGGCGAGAGCCTGGTGCTGCCCGCCGACTCGGTGGTCCGGGCCCCGGCCGGCGTCTCGACCGCCGCCGCTTCCACCCTGCCGATGAACGGCCTGACGGCGCGGCGCGCGTTGGACATGTTGAACCTGGAGGCGGGACGGACCCTCGCGGTCACCGGCGCGGCCGGTGTGCTCGGCGGGTACGTGATCCAGCTGGCCAAGGCCGAGGGGCTGCGGGTCGTGGCCGACGCCGCTCCCAAGGACGAGGTGCTGGTCAAGGAACTGGGAGCCGACGTCGTGGTGGCCCGCGGGGACGACGTCGCCCAGCGCGTCCGCGAGGTGGTCCCCGGCGGGGCCGACGCCCTCGTCGACGCCGCGGTGCAGGACGAGCTGGTCCTGGACGCCGTACGCGACGGTGGAGGAATCGCGACCGTCCGCGGCTACACCGGAACCGATCGGGCGCGTGAGCGGGGCGCCTCCTTCCATCCGGTCATGGTCGTGGACTACCTGAGGGAGCGGGACGAACTCGACCGGCTGCGCCGGCAGGTGGAGGAGGGGGTCCTGACCCCGCGTGTGGCGCGGACCCTGCCCGCCGAACAGGCCGCCGAGGCCCATCGCCTGCTGGAAGCGGGCGGAGTACGCGGACGCCTCGTGCTGGAGTTCTGAGCCTTCTCATGAACGGGCGGGGGCCGTGTGCTCCCGCCCCGGTCTGACGGCACCCACGTAGGACCGCGGCCCTCTCCGGGCGGGTTCCGGGGAGGGCCGCGCGAGCGTGGCAGCCCCGACGCGGGCGCCGTATCCGCCTTGTCGTGGGCGGTCCGTACATTCCTCGGTATGAGCTCAGGACTGATGGCCTACAGCGTCGACCTCGACCGCATCTCCCGCGCCGATCCGGCCCTCTACCGGAGCCAGTGCGAACGCCACGGGCGCTTCCTTCCCAACGCCCCCTTCTACCCGGTGAAGTTCTGGTGGTTCGCCGAGGTGGACAAGGCGCTGACGGAACTGGGCGTGGACGCGGTGCGCATGGACGACCTGTGGATGGGCGACGAGGACGGCGAGGAGTGGAGCAGGGAGGGCGTTCGCCGGGCGGCCGAGCAGGCGCGCTCCGTGACCCCTGAACAGGTGGAGGCCCTGGAGGACCATTCCATGCGCGAGTCGGTGCACACGGTCCTGCAGTGGATCCGGGTGGCGGCCGAGCAGGGCCACGGAATCGTCGGCTTCTACCACTGACCGCCAAAGCCCCGGTGCCGTCCCCGCCCGCGTGGAGGAGAAGCCTCGGGTGGGGGCACCGCCGACAGATACGTCGCGCGGCCCTGATGGCCGGTGATCGTAGTCGGCGAGGAGTGATGAACCGTCATGGGTTCAGGCCGATCCGCACCGGTCGCCGCCCTTCTTGGCCCGGTCCCCGCAGCCGGGACCACGGGCGTCGGTGGGGGAGTGCGGAGAGGAACTGCGAGCCGCGGGTGAGAGCCTGAGGCTCACCGGCACCTCGCCACCCCAGCGAGGGACCTGTGGTCCTCGCGGGGACGGGCGGTGCGATCGGGAGAGTCCCCACCGACGCCACGTCCCCGAGGGCACCGGCGGTCTCGCCCCGGTGATCGGCGGGACCTCGATGCCTGTGGATGATCAGCCAACGCCCGTGAACAGCATGATGTTCGCCGCCACATAGATCACGGTCGCCATTCCCAGGCCGAGGAGCATCACCCAGACCGCGGGCTGTTTTCTGACCAGGCGCACTATCGCCCAGACAGTGGCGATCAGCCAGACCACCCATGGCGAGAAGATCATCAGTGGGATGGCCATGTCGACGGCGCCGCCGCAGTCGCTTCCACAACTCGCGGTCGCCATGACCGAGAAAACGCCCCAGAAACTCGTCCCAACGCATACCGGTGGCGCAAGGCAGACAAGGACGATCGTGATCGCCTTGTCCGCGGGCGACCCCTGCCGGTGCTGTGGCGCAGCGCCCAATCGGCCGGGCTGGGGAGTGTTCGAGGGGATCCCAAAGGGGGGCGATTGGGGCATGAGCGCCATCCTGCCATGCCAGGGGATCAACGGCCAGTGTGGTCGGCTCTGGCTTCGTCACTGTTCAACCGCCGAACAGGGTGACTGCTACTCCACCCCCGGCAACGCGAAAGCCCCTGACCATTTTGCGTTTCCGCTGGTCAGGGGCTTAAGCCTCTGGGGTGAGTGACGGGACTTGAACCCGCGACTTCTTGGACCACAACCAAGTGCTCTACCGGCTGAGCTACACCCACCACGTGCGCCTGGCCTCTCGGCCCTGCGTACGTCTCAAGCTTAGCGGACTCGGGGGAGTGCTTCGATCAGTTTTCGGCCGTGCCGTTCCCCGAAGCCTCCTCGCGGGCCTCGGTTCCGGTGCCTCCGGCGGCCACGTCGGCGGCGATGGCGCGGGCCGTGGACGAGCTCGGGCCGGGCGGGGGGACGAAGGCCGCGGCGCGGTAGTAGCGCAGCTCACGGATGCTCTCGGTGATGTCGGCGAGCGCCCGGTGGCCGCCGTTCTTCTCCGGGCTCGCGTAGTACACACGCGGGTACCAGCGGCGCAGCAGCTCCTTGATGGAGGACACGTCCACCATCCGGTAGTGCAGGAACTCGTCGATGCGCTTCATGTCACGTGCCAGGAACGTGCGGTCGGTGGAGATCGAGTTCCCGCACAGCGGGGCCTTGCGCGGCTCGGTCACGTACTGGTGGATGTGCTCCAGGACCATGTCCTCGGCCTCCTGCAGGCTCACACCCTTGTCCAGCTGCTCCAGCAGCCCGGAGGTGGTGTGCATGTCGCGCACGAAGTCGCCCATACGGTCCAGTGCGTCCTGCGGTGGTCTGATCACGACGTCCACACCCTCGTCGAGGATGTTGAGCTCCCCGTCGGTGATCAGACAGGCCACCTCGATGAGCGCGTCGCTCTCGAAGTCCAGGCCCGTCATCTCGCAGTCGATCCACACCAAACTGTCAGTCATACCGGTCAGCTTAGGGGCTTGTGAGAAGCGCCGGGGATGGCGAAGGGGCGGCCGGAACACCGTCCGACCGCCCCTGAGGCGACTGGGTCAGTCCCAGACCCAGTCGTCCGAGACGCCGGGCGGTGCGCCCGCGCCGAGGATCTCGTACATCCAGTCCCACACGTCCCAGAACTGGAGGTAGGCCAGGACCACGGCGACGAGCACGATCAGGAAGAGGAGGAAGCATCCGCAGCCACAGCCGCGCTTCTTCTTCCTGGGCTGCTGCGGGGGCCGCTGCTGGTAGGGATACGCGCCCGGGGGCTGTCCCGGACCCGGCTGTCCCGGACCCGGCTGGCCCCACTGGGGCCGCTGGGGGCCACCGGGGTAACCGCCCATCGGCGGCCGCCCTCCGGGACCGCCCGGGCCGCCGGCCATCGGGCCGGGGGTCGGCGGGAACCCCGGAGGCGGACCGGAACGGCCCATTCCCTGTGGCGGCTGTCCAGGGGGACCCGGCGGCGGACCCTGCGGCGGCCGTCCCGGTGCGTTCGGGTGGCCTCCCTGCGGCGGGGGCGGGTACCCGGGAGGCGGGTAACCGCCCTGCTGGGGCTGGGGGTACGGGTGGTGGCCCGGCTGGGGGCCCGACGGCGGCTGCGGCGGACCGGCCTGCCTCTGGGGCGAGAACATGCCCGGCTGCGGCCCGGACGGGGGAGTGGCCGGGGCGGAGTACCCGTACTGGGGACCGGAGGGCTGAGCACCGGGGTGCTGGGCCTGCTCCGCCCCCGAGGACTGGGCGCCGGGAGGCTGCTGGGCGGGCGTCTGGGCGCCGGAGGCCGGCCGGCCGGGGGTCTGCGCCCCCGGGGTCTGCTGCTGTCCGGGAGCCTCCGGGGCGGAGGACTGCCGCGGCGGGGGCCACGGGGCGCCCGGCTGCGCACCACCCGGTGCGTCGGCGGGGGCGCCCGCGCCCGGGGCCTGCCCGGACGGGTTCCCGGCCTGCTCCTCGGCCTGGCGGCGGGCCTCCTCCTCGCGCTGCTCGGCGGCCTCCTCCTCGGCCTTGCGGCGCTGTTCCTTGCGCTCCTCGGACAGGTCGGCCCACCCCTCCTTGAGGCTGCCGAGGAACTTGTTGAACTTGCCGCCCCTCTTGCCGTCCTCCTCACCGGCGCCGCCCGAGAACGCCGGGTCGTTGGGGTCGAACACGGCGGTTCCGGAGGTCTCGCCCCCGGAGGGGGTGAACACCGCGGTGCGCGGCGCGTCACCGACGGACCCGGGATCGAACACGGCCGTACGCGGAACGTCCTCGCCGCCACCACCGCCGCCGGTCAGGTCCGACGTGGGGATCTCGTCGTCGGTGAGGTCCGCGGTGGGCAGCTCGTCATCGTCGCGCCCGGGCAGGTCGGAGGGACCGACCCTCATGGTCGCGCCCGTGCCGCCGTCGTCGGCGGCCGGTCCCCGGTCGCCGACGCGGCCCGGGACGTCGGCCGGATCGACCGGCACGGTGGAGTCCGTGCCGCCCAGGTCGGCGGTGGGCCTCTCCGCGTCGGTCCCGCCCTGGGTCCAGGAGGGATCGACGCGCATGGTGCTGGGCTCGTCGTCGATCGGCGCGGGGGCCGCCGGGGGAGCGGGGGTCTGGGGAGCGGGGGAGGAAGTCTGTGCCCATGACGGGTTGATCCGCATGGTGCTGGGTTCGTCATCGATGGGGGCGGGAGCCTGGGGGGCCGCTGGGGCGGAGTCCTGCTGGGGGGAGCCCTGCGCCGGGGAGGGGCTGATACGTATCGTGCTGGGCTCGTCGTCCACGGGGGCGGCGGGGCCGTCGGTCCCGTCCCGGGCCCAGGAGGGGTCGATGCGCATGGTGCTGGGCTCGTCGTCGATCGGCGCGGGGGTCGTGGAGGGGCCCAGCCGCACTGTTCCGGGGTCCTCCTCCTCATCGGAGGGGGAGTCCCTCGATCCGGAACCGCCCAGGTAGGTGGTGGCGGGCTCCTCGTCGTCGGAGCCGGTGGCACCTCCCTGGAGTTCGCTCAGGGAACGGGTATGCCGCGTCCACTCGTCACCGTTCCACCATCTGAGCGTCTGCGCGTCGCCCTGCGGGTCCGCGTACCAACCCGGCTCGATAGATCCACCCATGGGCGACAGACTAAGGGGTTGTGGACCGATGAAGAACCAGTGGTATCCCGTTCTTCCTGTTCATGGGGGTTAGGTGCTTTTTTCTCCTTCCGTCCCGTGTTCACGTGGTCGCCGAACGTCGTGCCTCCGGGCGGGGACGCGGAGTACGGGGTGTCCCCTCCACGGGCGGGCTCGCGGCCAGCAGGCGCGCGGTGTCCAGCCTTCCCGGTCCCTTGGCGGAGGAGCCCGGCACCTGGTCGTGGCCGAAGTGGCCGCCCCGGGCCCATCGGCGGGCCGCCTCCCCGGCCTTGGCCCCCTCCCTCCCCGGAGGGCCCGCGGGCCAGTCCCGTGCCACCTCCCACGAGTCCAGCCACGCCAGGATCGGGGTCAGACCGCGCATCGGGCCGTCGGTGAAGGGTGCCTCCCGAAAGGCGATCGCCGCCACCACCAGGCACACTCTTCCCTCGTGCCCGTGGTCGAGGTGCAGCCCGTGCTGGTCGGTGCCGCCCAGCGCCAGCCGGCCGCGGCGGGTCGCCGCCAGGGTCTGGACCACCTCACCGGTCAACGGGTTCCACACCAGGTGCGCCGCACGCCCCTCGTCCACCATCCGCCGCGCCTCCTCGTGCGCGGACCATGCCTCGGGATCCGACTCCGTCACGGTCCACACGGCGCGCGGGGCGCCGATTCCGGGAGGTGTCCGGACGGATCCGCCGTCGAGCCTCTCGGTGCCGGGCATCCATGCCTCCGCCATGGCCTTCCCCAATCCCGTCGTCGTGTGCCGGGTCCGGCGTGCGGGGGAGGCCCGGACGGGCAGGTCCCCTTCCCCTCCGTTCCCCTCCCGACCCCCGAACGCGCGGCGTCCCGGAGGGAGCGGCCGCCGTGGGGACGGGCCCCGGCTCCTTTCTGAGTACGTCAACACGGGGAAGAAGTCCATAGCCCCTCCGGGGAAGGACAGGGACTTGTCACTTCCAGGGCGTGTTCGGTACTCCGCGGCGCGAGGGCGCCGTGCGCGCGCCGCGGGGGGGAGGGGGAGCGCAGTGGGAGGGAGCGTGCCGGCCCCGGACACGGGTCCGGGCCGCGGCGTCGCACGCCGCGGCCCGGATGTGGCCGGAGGAGGGGGCCTACTCGGTCTCGTTCTCCGAGATCCGCAGGGAGAACGCCTTGAGGAAGATCTCACCGATCTCGGTGGGGTCCTCCGTCATGTACGCGGCGCCGCCGGTGGCCGCGGCGATCTGCTGGAGCGGCTCCAGGTGCTTCACGTCCGGTCCGAACGCGATCGTGATGATCGGGATCGGCCGGGACGGGTCCGAGATCGCGTTGATCTCGGACAGCAGCTTGTCCAGCTTCAGGCCGCCGGGGTTGTCGTTGTCCCCGTCGGTGAGCATGAGGACGACGTTGGTCCGGTCCGGCTTGTAGGTGTCCGCCATCTCCTGGTACGCGGCCAGGTAGGTGTCGTACAGCGCCGTGTCACCCTGCGGCATCGGTTCGAGCGAGCTCAGGCTGTGCGCCATGGCGTCCCGGTGCAGGGTGCCGTCCTCGGTGGTCGCCTGCAGCTCGCGGATCGGGGCGGTCTCCTGGTAGTGCAGGTCGCCGTTGACGTTGGTGGAGAACTCCCACAGGCCCAGCTCCGAGGTGTCGGTGAACATCTTCAGCCCCTCCGTGGCCGCGGCGCTGGTCACCTGCATGCGGGTCATCCCGGTTCCGGGCACCTCGGCCAGCATGGACCCGGAGACGTCCACGATCGTGAGCACCCGGGAGTCCATCTCAAGCTGGTTCCAGGAGCGGATCAGGTCGGTGATCGCACCGTCGGAGGGCGTGGCCAGCTCGGGGGGCGGCTCCTTCATGAAGCCGACGTCCTCGGTGAGCACGGACGTGTCGATCTCGCCCTCGGGACCGCGGAAGCCCTGTTCGAGGATGCGGGTCCGGGCCTCGTCGCTGCGCACCTCCGTGCGGAACTCCTCGGCGGCGCGGGTGACGTCGCCTTCCTCGCTGCGCACGATGTACGGGTAGTCGAGGTAGTAGGTCTCGCCCTTCACGTAACCGGCCTGGGCGCCGGCCTCCTCGTGCGTGGAGTTGTAGCGCCACAGGGCCTGCTCCGACATCACCATCACGGGCGGGGCCTCGGCGCCGCCTCCGCTGAAGGCGAGGAAGGCGGACTCCTCGTCGGGGGAGGTGCCCTTGTGCAGGGCCTGCAGCGCGGCGGTCATGCGCGTGTTGAAGGCCTCGGTGTCGGGGCTGCTCTCCTCCAGCACGCCCTGCACCAGGTAGAGGGTGCCCAGACCGGTGGAGTTGCGCGCGGGGTCGGCGACGCGGACCGTGCTGGTGGCCCCCTCCCCGGGCGCGGAGGTGGGGATGACGTCCGTCCAGGCGCGGGGCTCGCCGCTCTCCTCGGCGTGCTCGGCGAGCTCGGCCAGGATCAGCGGCGAGCGGGCCACGGAGGTCCCCGTCTCGGTGATGACGGCGTCGCCCGCCTGGCTCTTCACCAGGCTCGGCCACATCGAGGAGTCCGGGATCCACACGTCGGACTCGGTGTCGCCCATGGTGGCGCCGGCGCCGGTGATACCGAAGGCGACGTTGGCGGAGTCGACCTGGCGCACCTCCGCGTGCACGCAGCGCCCGTCCACCTGGTGCTCCTCGGCGTTGAAGTCCGAGGCGATGGAGTCCAGGGCGGGGGCCAGTTCGGGGCTGACCGCGACGTCCAGCGTGATGTCGGAGCCGCCGCAGCCGTCGGACTGGCCGAACATGTAGACACCCGCAACGGTCAGGCCGAGCACGATCACCAGTGCCGCGGCCAGGGCGGCGAAGGCGCCACCGCGGCCGCGGCGGCGCCTGGCGCGGCTGGAGGGTTCTTCTGCGTATCTTCCGCGGTGACGTCCCACAGCTTTCCTCACGGGGTGGTGTACGGACACGTGTCGTACAGGGGGGATGTGTTGGTACGGGGGTGGCGGTACGGGAGGGCCGCACGCACCGATCCGGCTGACGGATCGACCACACGTGTGTTCCTGGTGGGAAACGGTACTCAACGGTTCAGGTGGAGAAAATATCGGTCGAACCGGTCGCACGGTGGTGGGTCCGGGGTGCCCATGTGTCAAACCTGAGCACAGGGCCGGTTACCTCGGGAAGTTCGGTTGGTTCCGTCCGTCTCTGCTTTTCGGAAGCGGTCCGGCCGAAATTCGATTCCGATATCCAATCGAGACCGCTTCGGGGCAATCGGACGGCTTTCGTCCCAGTCGGCCGTGGTCCGGTCCATGCCGGGGGGTGGACCGAAACGGCTTGTGCGTGGGCAACCGTACTCCCACCCGTCACCCTCCCCCACCCTCAACGGAGAGCCTGACAGCGATGATCTTGCTCCCGGTGACACTCTCACCCGCCGACAGTGCCACCGGGAGCAAGATCATCCGGTTTCCGGGCGCCGCCTAGCTGTCGCAGTCGGGCACGCACAGCCGCCGCGAGATCGAGCTGAGGAAGATGTCGCCGATCTCGTTGGAGTCCTCGGTCACGAACAGCGATCCACTGGTGGCCTCCGCGATCTGGCGCAGCTCGTCCTCCTCGGCCTGGGAGCCGAAGGCGATGATGAACGTGCTGACCGGGCGCTCGGGGTCGAAGCGGTCCTGTAGCGCCGCCACCAGCTCCTCGTGGGAGATGTCGCTGGAGCCCTCGTCCTGTCCCGCGGTGAGCAGGATGACGCTGTTGATCTTGTCCTCGTGGTAGTGGTCCGCCACCTCGTCGTAGGCGGCCAGGATGTTGTCGTACAGGCGCGAACCGCCGCCTTGTACCCCGATCTCCTCGGCCACGCCGATGAGCTCCTGTCGGCGGGTGGCCTCACCGTCCTCGTCGGACGTGCCCAGCCGGTGCATGTCCGCGGCCTCCTCGCGGCCGCTCTCGCCGTACTCGTCCGACATCAGCCACAGGCCCATGTCCGTCTTGTCGGGGAACAGCGACAGGCCCATGAGCGCCGCCTGCCGGGCGACCTCCATCCGGCTCTGCTCCCCGTCGAGGGCCTCCGCCATGTTCTCGGAGGTGTCGGCGAGCACCAGGGTGCGGCTGGGCATCGACAGCCTGTTCCAGTCGGTGACCGACGCCAGCAGGGCGTCCCCCGTCAGGTCGTCGTGGGCGGGCGGCGCCTCGGCGGTCAGGCCGGGCTGGTCGGCCAGGGCCGGCGACGCGGTGCCGTCGGGATCGCGGAACCCGAGTTCCCGCAGGTGCGAGCGGTAGGAGTCCTGGTCCAGCACCTCGTACAGGTCGGCGGCGGCCGACCGCAGGGAGGACACGTCCGTGGTGGTGACGTAGGGGTAGTCGAGGCTGACGGTGCCCTCCACGGGGTAGTGGGCCTGGAGCGGGGGTGCGGTCGGGGCGCGGCTGGCGTTGTAGGACACCACCGCCTGCTCGGGGACGACGATCACCGGGTCGACACGCTCCTCGACGGCGGCCGACCCGGTGTAGAAGGTGTTGAGGTCGATCTCGCCGAACGCGCTGTCGCGCTGCACGTCGCGTACGAAGTCGGTCATGGCGGTGTCGGCGTCGTCGCCGCTGCCCAGGTGGCGCCGGACGGCGTGCATGACGGTCATGCCGTCGACACCGCGGTTGGGGTCGACCATGACCAGCGGCCGGTCGGGGCTCCGCTCGCCGGGCAGGACCAGCGTCCAACTGGTGTCGTCGGGAGCGGGCATGCCCTCCGTGTCCTCCGGGGCGGCCAGGACCACCGGCGAGCTGGCCAGGGACGGCGGGTCGGTGTCGATGCCGTGCATGCCGCCCTCCGACACGCGGGTCAGCTCGACCCAGGCCGAGGACTCGGGAACCCACACGTGCGGTGCGATGGTGGAGTCCCCGGAGCGGCCGCCGGACAGGGTCGTCATGATCCGGTGCGGTGCGATCTCGTCCACCTGCGCGTACACGCACTCGCCGTCGTAGCTGGGACGGTCGTCGTTGAACTCCGTGGCGGCCTCGCGCAGCACGGGCGCCATGCTCTGGGTCGCCGACACGCGCAGGTAGCGGGTCTCGCCACAGCCGAGCACGTCCAGACCGACCGGGACCGCGACCGCGGTGACGGTGACGAGCGCGACGACGATCGCGGTGACCCCCAGCGGTGACCCGAGAAGTCTGCGGGTGGTCGAGGTGGTCGGTGAGGCGAGTCGGTGGCGTCCACTGGACACGGGCACTCCGGGGGCGTATCTGTGTCCGGCTTCCGTCCGGTGGCCGCCCGGAAGCCGGTCGTGCGAGGGCGGCTGCGAGGGTGATGTCCCGCACACGCGGTAGGAGGACGAGAACCGTCACACGCCCCGCGGCGTCCCACGGTGTGGAGGCGAACGACCCCATCATGGGGCGCGGACGATTCCTTTCCAGGACCTTACTCGTTGGTAATGCGCAAGTGGAAGAGCGGTCCCCGCTCCCCGGAGCGCTTCCCGACGGCTTGAGCGAGGTGACCGCTTTGTTACCGTGCACAGCAGGGAGCACCTGGGGCTCCCCGCTAGGCTGTTTTCCCCGCGTCCACACCCGGCCCTTCCCCCTCACTGGACGCACCGTGACACCGACCCCCGAGGGCTTTTGGCATGTCCCCATCGCATCGTGACCACCGGAGCCGCGGCACACTCGGCACCACTCTGCTCGCAGGCGTGTGCTGCGTCGGAGCGGTCGCCTACGGAGTGGTCGTCGGCCCGTCGATGCTGCCGCCGCAGGACGTGCAGGCCACCAGCGCGATGACCACGCAGGCGGGGCCGGACGTGGCGGAGGAGCCCGAGGAGTCCGTGGAGGAGGGGCCCACCGGACACCTGAAGATCCAGGTGAGCGACCGCGGCCGCGCCTGGGTGCAGACGCTGATGTGCACCGGGGACCTGGAGAAGGACCCCGCCGAGTGCGCCGAGCTGGCACAGGCGGCCGAGGAGCTCCACGGGGACACCGGAAGGCCGGTCGGGAACGAGGAGACCGCCTCCGACGACGCCGCCCCGACGGAGGCCGCCGCCCCGGATGGCGAAGGGCTGTTCACCGAGGTGCGCGAGGGAACCGTGTGCACCGACGAGGTGTACGGCCCCCAGGAGGCCACCATCGTGGGTACCTGGGAGGGCCAGGAGGTCGAGACGACCCTCACCCGCAAGGGCTCCTGCGAGGAGGCGCGCTGGCAGCGCCTGCGCGCCCTCACCGACCAGATCAGCTGACGGGCACGCTCCCCGAGCACGCGCTCCCCGCCCACACACCCCGGACACGCGCTTCTCGCACGCGCACCCTCCGGACGCACACGCCCGAACACGCGCTCTCCAGGCGCACACGCCCCGAACAGGAGACCATCGTCCTCCATGGACGTCATCAAGGTCAGTGACCCCGCGGACCCGCGCCTGGCCGACTACACCCGCCTGCGCGACGTGAACCTGCGCCGCCACCTGGAGGCCGAGCACGGCCTGTTCATGGCCGAGGGCGACAAGGTGATCCGCCGGGCCGCCGCGGCCGGGTTCGAGCCCCGCAGCTTCCTGCTCACCGAACGCCGTGCCGAGGCGCTCGACGACGTGGTCGCCGCCTTCGACGCGCCGCTGTACGTGGTCAGCGAGGACACCGCCCACCGGCTCGTCGGCTTCGACCTGCACCGCGGCGCGCTGGCCGCCTTCCACCGCCGGGCCCTGCCCCCGCTGGAGGACGTCCTGGCCGGGGCGCGCACCATCGTCGTCCTGGAGGACCTGGTGGACCACACCAACGTGGGCGCCATCTTCCGCAGCGCCGCCGGGCTGGGCGTGGACGCGATCGTGCTCGCGCCCCGCTGCGCCGACCCCCTCTACCGGCGGGCGGTCAAGGTGTCCATGGGAGCGGTGTTCACCCTTCCCCACACCCGCATGGACGACTGGTACGGCGGCCTGGACACCCTGCGCGGGGCCGGATTCCACCTCATGGCGCTCACCCCGGGCGAGGGGTCCCTGCCCATGCGCGACGCCATGGCCGCCCTCGGCCCGGGCGACCGGGTCGGGCTCCTGCTCGGCACCGAGGGCGACGGCCTGTCCTCCCGGTGGCTGGAGCGGGCCACCGCCCGGGTGCACATCCCCATGGCCGATCGCGACGTCGACTCCCTCAACGTCACCGCCGCGGCCGCCATCGCGTGCTACGAGCTGTCCCGCTCGGTGGGGTGACCCCGGCGCGGGAGGTCCCGCCGGTGCGTCGACCGCGTCGCAGGTGCGGCGGGCGGGGTCCTCATCCTGCTGGTCCCGTACCCGTGGCGCGCCTCGACGCTCGAACCCCGCTGTGGGCACGGGTTCCACCGTGGGGGGAGGGGCCGCGGACGCCCTAGGCTGGCTCCCGAGACGGACCGAGCGAAAGGACACGGGGACATGGGCGGCCGAGCGCTGGTGCAGTGGGAGCAGAACAGGGACAACGCCCCGGACTCCCTGGCGGTGGACCTCTACCCCGGAGGGCCGGCCCCCGCCGGCGGCCTGGACGAGGTGACCTTCTACCAGGTGCCCTACGCCCCCTCCACGCAGGGCGTCGACGAGCGGCTCGACATGATCGCGCGGATGCCGTCCCTGGAGGTGGTCCAGCTCCTCTCCGCCGGGTACGAGCACGTGCTCCCGCTGGTTCCCGACCACGTGACCCTGTGCAACGGACGCGGCCTCCACGACGCCAGTACCGCCGAGCACGCCCTGGCGCTCATCCTGGCCGCCCAGCGGGACCTGCCCCGGTGGGCGGTCGCGCAGAAGGAGCACCGGTGGGACCCGGCGCCGCTGCGCTCCCTGGCCGACCGCCGGGTGATGATCGTCGGCTACGGCAGTATCGGCCGGGCCGTCGAGAGCCGCCTGCGGCCCTTCGAGACCGAGGTCGTGCGCGTGGCCAGCCGCGCCCGCCCCGACGTGCACGGCATCGACGAACTGCACGCCCTGCTGCCGGACGCCGACGTCGTCGTCCTGGCCACCCCGCTCACCGAGGCCACCCGCGGCCTGCTCGGCGCACCGGAACTCGCCCTGCTGCGCGACGACGCGCTCGTGGTGAACGTGGGCCGCGGGCCCGTCCTGGAAACCCGCGCGCTGCTGGCCGAGAACGGCCGTGTGCGGGCCGCCCTCGACGTCACCGACCCCGAGCCCCTGCCGGGGGACCACCCGCTGTGGAGCGCCTCCGGCGTGTTCATCACCCCGCACGTCGCGGGCGGGGCGGCCGCGTTCTACCCTCGCGCCAGGGCCTTCATGGACGCCCAGCTCGCCCGCTGGGCCGCCGGGGAGGAGCTGGCCAACGTGGTCCGCCCCGGCGCCGCCCGCCGCGGCCGGTAGGCGGCGCCGGAGCCCGAACGAACCCCGTCGGCGCACGGGCGACGCCCCCTGGCGGTCGGGCGGGCGTACCCGCCGGTGCGTGTTATGTCCGACTGTCGGCGGTGAGGGACACACTGGGAGTATGCGGATCGCGGTGGTCGCCGACGGCGAGGGCGGCGGCTGGCTCCAGGAACTGGACGAGGCCCCCGGCCCGGTCCGCCGTGTCGCCGACCTCGCGGCCGCCGTGAGCGAGGCGGAGCACGCCCGTCCCGAACCGCCCCGGTGGGTGTGGTCGGCCAGTGAGGACGTCTACCCCGAGCTCGTCCGCGCCGGGGTGAGGGTCGCGCGCTGCCACGACACCGCCCTGACCGAGGCCCTGCTGCTGGGCTACCACTCCCGCCACGGCGAGGCCTCCTCCCTGGGCGCGGCCTGGGCCCGCCTGCACGGGCTTCCCGTCCCCGACGACCCCGTCCGCCCCCTCGGAGAGGGCACCGCCGCCCAGCCCGCCCTCTTCGAGGCCGACCGCTCCACCCTGCCCCCGGGCACCGACCGCCTCGCCGCCCTGGCCGAGGTCCACGCCGACCAGTTGGACCGCGTCGCCCGGCTCCCCGAGCCCGGACGCATGCGCCTGCTCGCGGCCGTGGAGTCGGCGGGCGGGCTCGCCGCGGCGGAGATGAGCCACGACGGCCTGCCCTGGCGGCCCGACGTCCACGACGAGATCCTCACCGAGCTCCTCGGGCCCCGGCCGCCCTCCGGGCAGCGCCCTCCCGTGCTCGCCGACCTCGCGGCGCGTATCGGCGAGGCCGTCGGCCACGAGGTCAACCCCGACTCTCCCGCGCAGGTCCTCAGGGCGATGGCGTGGATCGGCCACCCCGTCGAGTCCACCCGCTCCTGGGTCCTGGAGAGGGTCGACCACCCCGTCGTCCCGCTCCTGCTGCGCTACAAGGAACTCGCCCGCCTGCACTCGGCCAACGGCTGGTCGTGGCTGGAGACCTGGGTGCGCGAGCGCCCCGGCCCCGACGGCCTGCGCCTGGGCCGCTTCCAGCCCGACTACGTGGTCGGCGGCGTCGTCTCCGGGCGCTGGGCGACCCGGGGCGGGGGCGCCCTCCAGGTCCCCAAGTCGGTCCGGCGGGCGGTCCGGGCCGATCCCGGCTGGGTCCTGGTCCGCGCCGACGCGGGGCAGCTCGAACCCCGTGTGCTCGCCGCGGTCTCCGGGGACGGCGCCCTCGCCGCGGCGGCCGCGGAGGAGGACCTGTACGCCCGCCTGGCGGCGCACGTGGGCGGCGACCGCGAACGCGCCAAGATCGGCATGCTCTCGGCCATGTACGGCCAGACCTCGGGCGACGCCGCGCCCCTGCTGGCCACCATGCGCCGCCTCTACCCGCGCGCCCTGGACTACGTGGACTCCGCCGCGCGCACGGGCGAGGGCGGCGGCGTCGTCCGCTCCTGGCTGGGGCGCACCTCTCCCGCGCCCGGCGCGTGGTCCGCCACCGTCTCCGGCCCCGACGGGGAGCGCCGCCGCCGGGCCCACGGGAGGTTCACCCGCAACTTCGTCGTCCAGGCCACCGCCGCCGAATGGGCCCTGGTCCTGCTCGCCGCGCTGCGCCGGCGCCTGCCGGACATGCCCGAGGGCGCGGGAGTCGTCTTCTTCGTCCACGACGAGGTCGTCCTGCACGTGCCCGCCGACCTGGCCGGGGAGTCGGTGCGCGCGGTCGCCGAGGCCGAGGCCCAGGCCAGCGCGATCCTCTTCGGGGACACCCCGGTGCGATTCCCCCTGTCCCCGGTGGTCACCCAGAACTATGCGTCCTTATGACCGCGAAGTGGACGTCCGGTATCGGACGGCGTGGACTTCTTGCAAAGTCGTCCGTGTACGCCCATTCTTGGACGCGGACAAGTTGTCGACAGGCCGTACGCCACAGGGGTCCTCCCCCGGACCGGACGGCTCACAGAAAGGTGAGTTCCCCCCGTGCGGAGCCGTTTGAGAACATGTGCGGGTACCACCGCGGCCTTCGCCGTGGCCTTCACCGCCTTCGGCGCCACCCCGGCCTGGGCGGATCCCGTGGTCGAGGACCGTCCCCCCGTCAGTGAGCAGTTCGCCCCCGGTTCCCCCAGCGGCACCGACCCCCGCACGCGCGAGAGGGAGGGCGGGGACCGGGCCCCCGACGTCTCCGACGCCGAACTGCGGCGGGACGCCCACGTGGCCCCCTTCCGCGAGGCGCGCAGCGTCGAGTACTTCGCCGTCGCCCCCCGCACCCTGCCCCGGGAGGCCGTCTCGGCGGTCCGCGGGATCGACGGTGTCGAGGGCGTCCTGACCGTCGACGCCGCCCGTGTGGAGATCGAGGGCGAGACCACCTCGGTGCTCGGCGTGAACCCCTCCAACTTCCGCAACCACGCCCCCGAACCCTCCGCCGAGTCCGACAAGATCTGGCAGGGCGTGGCCGAGGGCCACATCGCGCTGTCCAACGACGTCGGTACCGAGCGCGGCCTGGAGGTCGGCAGCGAGGTCACCGTCGCGGGCGGGCGCGGAGAGGTCCCCCTGGAGGTGTGGACGCACGCCACCTCCGGCATCGCCGGGATCGACGCGCTGGTCTCGCGCGAGCGCGCCGCGGAGCTGGGCATGCCCGAGGGCAACGCTTTGGTGGTCTCCGCCCCCGACGCCGACCTGTGGGAGCTGCACGAGGCCCTGACCGAGGCCCTGGGCGAGGACGTCTCCCTCCAGCTCGTCGCCGACGCGCCCGAGCCCCTCGTCAGCGGCGAGGCCGTGGCCCCCTCGGTGGTGGAGCAGGTCATCGCCAACGCCGAGAGCCAGCTCGGCGTCCCCTACGTCTGGGGCGGTGAGACCCCCGAGGGGGGATTCGACTGCTCGGGCCTGCTCCAGTGGGCCTTCCACGAGGCGGGGGTGTCCATCCCCAGGGTCACCCACGACCAGTGGAACGCCGGCCGGCGCGTGGAGTTCGACGACATCCAGCGCGGTGACCTGCTGTTCTGGCGTACGGACCCCACCGCGCCCGACTACATCTCCCACGTGGCCATCTACCTGGGCGACGGCATGATGCTGGAGGCGCCGCGGACCGGGCTGAACGTGCGCGTCACCCCGGTGCGGACCAGCAACTACGCGGGAGCCGTGCGCGTCAACACCTGACGCGGCCCCTGCCCCCGACACCCCCTCCGGCCGCCGTGCCGGTCGGGGTGTACTTCTGTGCGGAAAAAGGAACGCGGTATCCGTGCGCACAACGTACTCAAAAGGATTGTGCCCCGCACAATCGCACCCAAGAAGCTTTAGCCAAATCAAATGGACGGCACGGAGATAAACGGGGAAAGAGAGTGGGCCGTGGTGTCACCGCGCCGGTGACACCACGGCCCACTCGTTTCTCCTTGCCCGAAAAACCCAGCCGGGAGGGGAAGGCAGGTCTCAGGCAGGAGGGGGAAACAGGGTCGTCACTGAGGGAGGGGGAGACAGCGTACGAACCCTGATGTGATGGTATTGAGTTCTGACGGAACGCGATCGGGGGCTTTCCCGGAGTGCCGTCGCACAGGGTCTACATAAGCAGTGACCGGGCGATTTGGCAAGAGGCCAGACCAAGGCAGGTAAGCGCTCTCAAACCTCCTGTGCCACCCATACCGACCAATACCGTCCCGATTTCCGTGCCGCTTCGTCTTCTTCCAGGTCAGCGCCCGGCGGCGTACCCCTGTACGCCCCGGGCGTCGGCGGCGGCGCGCAGCTCGCCGGACTCCGGGTCGCGTGCCACGGCGGCCAGGCGCCCCAGGGCCCAGTCCTCGACGACCTCCACCCGGTGGCCCCGTCCACGCAGCGCGTCGATGACCCCCTCTCCCACGCGCGGCTCCACGACCAGGCCGCCCGGAACCGTCTCCCTGGGGTGGAACGAGCTGGGGAAGGCGGTGGTGTGGAACATCGGCGTGTCCAGGGCCTCCTGGAGGTCCTCCACCCCGTTGAGGATCCTCAGCAGGGCGGTGAACGTCCACTGGTCCTGCTGGTCGCCGCCCGGGGTGCCGATCGCCAGGACCGCCTGGCCGTCCTCGCGGGTGACCAGGGTGGGGGACAGGGTGGTGCGGGGCCGTTTGCGGGGCGCCAGCGCGTTGGGCGAGGCGGGGTCGAGCCAGAACATCTGGGCCCGTGTGCCCAGGGGGAAGCCGAGTCCGGGGATGAGCGGGGAGCTGCTGAGCCAGCCGCCGCTGGGCGTGGCCGAGACCATGTTGCCCCGGGCGTCCACCACGTCCACGTGGCAGGTGTCCCCGCGCAGTTCGGCGGGCCCGGAGCCGGCCGCGTCGCGCACCGTGGGCTCACCGGTGGTGCGGTCCGCGGGGGTCTGGCCCGGCACGTACAGCGGTGGTTCGAAGGGCGAACGCGTGCCGACGCGGCCCGGGCGCTGCTCCATGCTGGCGCGGCCGTCGTCGACCAGGGCGGCGCGGCGGGCGGCGTAGTCGGCGCCGAGCAGCTCCTTGAGGGGGACGTCGACGAAGTCGGGGTCGCCGTACCAGGCCTCGCGGTCGGCGAAGGCGAGCTTGGCGGCCTCGGTCACCCGGTGCACGAAGTCGGCGCCGACCCCGTCGAGGACGTCGCGGCCGGTGCCGAGCGCCTCGGCGACGCGCAACTGCTGGAGCATGGTGGGCCCCTGCCCCCACGGGCCGGTCTTGTGCACGGTGTGGGAGCCGTGGGGGACGCTGACGGTGTCCTCGTAGGTGGCGCTCCAGTCGGCCATGTCCTGGGCGGTGAGCAGGGCCCGCTGGGGCTCCCCGGATCCGTCGGGGACGGGGGAGGACAGGAACGCCCCGACCGCCTCGGCGACGAAGCCCCGTGACCAGGACCGGCGCGCGGCCTCGATCTGCGCCTCGCGGCCGCCTCCGGCGCTCTCGGCCTCGGCGACGACGCGCCGGTAGGTGGCGGCCAGGGCCGGGTTGCGCAGCCGGGAGCCGGGTCTGGGCGCGGTGCCGTGGGGGAGGTAGACGGCGGCGGAGCCGGTCCAGTGGCGGGAGAAGACGGGGGCGAGGGCCTCGACGGCGGCGGCGATCCGGTCCAGGACGGGGTAGCCGCGCTCGGCGAGCCCGATGGCGTGGTCGAGCACGTCGCGAACGGTCATGGTGCCGTGGTCGCGCAGGAGCAGCATCCAGGCGTCGAAGGAGCCGGGAACGGTGGCGGCGAGCACGCCGCTGCCCGGGACGCGGTCCATGCCCGCGTAGGCGTCGATGGTCGCGGCCGCGGGGGAGACGCCCTGCCCGCACAGGACCCGGGGAGCGCTCCCGGCGGCCTGGAAGACGACGGGGACCTCGCCGCCGGGTCCGTTGAGGTGGGGTTCGACCACCTGGAGGGTGAAGCCGGCCCCGACGGCGGCGTCGAAGGCGTTGCCGCCGCGTTCGAGCAGGGACATGCCGGTGGCGCTGGCCAGCCAGTGGGTGGAGGCGACCATGCCGAAATCGCCGCGGAGCTGGGGCCGGGTGGTGAAACCGGGCATCTGGGCGGGTCCTCCTCGGGTGTGGGGGATGGCGGGGTCGCCACCGCGGTCCGGGTCGGGTGTGCCCGGGTGGGGGCTTCGCGACCGGAGGGTGACTGTGGTCACCGGCCTCGGACCTGAGGCGACGGTACATCATGGATTGTTCCCCTGAGTGGCCCGGTGTCCGGGTTCTCCACGGCCCCGGTTCCGCACAGGAGGAACCCGGGGCCAACATCCGTGTCCGGCCCCGGGTTCCTTGTGCGCTTCGCCCGGTGCTCCCGGCGGCCGCGTTCCGCGTGCGGTGCCCGCTCGCACCGCCCCGCCCGGCGGGCCCCGAGCCCGCCGCCTCGTGTCCCAGCGCGCCTCAGGGCGGCTCAGGGTGACTCAGGGCGCCTCAGGAGTTCTCGCCCGGGAAGCTCCACGGCACGGAGTCCCACAGCTCCTGCCACTCCTCGGCGCCGATCGGCTCGACGGTCCGGGTGGAGCCGGCCTCGTACTGTTCGGCCTCCTGGACGAGCTCGGCGATCAGCGGGGAGAGGTCGAAGATGATCTCCTCCACCTCGGCGCGCGTCAGGCTCAGGTCCTGGGCGCAGGCGCTGACCGCGCCGGTCTTGTCGCCCTCGTCGCCGTAGTGCCAGACGGTGGCCAGCAGGCGGTCGAGCTCGGCGGCGCCGAGCTGCTCCCCGGCCAGGACCCGCTCGACGAACTCCCCGCTGGAGGGGGTCATCCCGGCCTGGACCAGGTCGGTCTCGCCGGTCTCGAAGTCCACGAACCGGCCGATGACGCACTCCTTGACCTGGGGGACCCTGACGCCCTCGTGCTGTGCGCCCTCCTCGGTAGGAACCTCCTCGGCGGGGGTCCCCTCCTGCGTGCCCTCCTCGGTCGGCGTGCCCTGCCCGGTGGAGGTCTCCCCGGTCGGAGCCTCGTCCTGCCCGGCCGGAGCCTCCTCGGCGGGGGCCCCCTCCTGCGTGCCCTCCTCGGCCGGGGCTTCTTCGGCCGGGGACTCCTCCTGCCCGGCGGGGCTCTCGGGAGCACCGGACGCCTCGGGGCTCTCGGGAGCCTGCGGAGCGTCGGACGGCCGCGGGTCCGCGGGCCGCCCGACCGGAGCGGTGCCCGCGACGCCCACCGGAGTGCCGTCCGCGACCTCGTCGACGGGGGCCGCTCCCACGGCGGGGGGACCGGCGGGCTCCTGCGCGCCCTCGGTCTCCGTCGCCTGCTCCCCGGGCACGGGCCTGTCCTGGCCGCGCTCCTCGGCCGCGGGCTCCTCTGCCGGAGCCCCCTCGCCGGCGCCCTCCTCCGCGGGCTTCTCGGGGGAGGACTCCAGCGGGACCACGGACTCCGCCATCCTGACCAGCTCGCCGCTGTCCCACCGGTCCGGCTGCAGGTGCACGGCGATGGCCACACCGGGCCTCTCCAGCCAGAACAGGTCACCGGTCTCCTGTGACAGGTAGGACTCGTGCTCCAGGGCCTCGTTCCGGTCCATGCGGTGCAGCGACCCCTCGGGCAGGTGCCCGTACCGGATCGACCGGAGGTCCTCAAGGCTCTGGAAGCGCTCCGAGCGCAGCACGGCCACCCGTGCGAGCATCCGGTCGGGCCCCTGCGTCCAGGAGATCTGCGACTGCCTGTTGCCCCTGCGGTCCGTGATGGAGGAGGCGTTGATCCCGTACCCCTCCAGGTCCTCGGGCAGGTAACCGATCTCGTAGCCGTCGAGGCTGTACGAGGAGACGCTCTGGCTCACCACCGGCCAGTCCAGCGCCCGTGTGCCCTTCTCGTCGGCCGCCGCCCCCGGGAGCCCGGCCAATCCCGACGACGCGATCGTGGCGGCGCCGAACAGCGCGACCCACCCTTTGTGGTGCTTGCGCATGAGACTTCCTTCCCATCGACTACTCCTAGTGATGGTCGCAGGCTCTCCGTAATCAACAAGAGGCTGCGGAGTCAAGGAACGCACATGAAGTGACCAAATGGATGCATTAAGTGAGAATTTCGTCGAACTAGTGCAGTACCCACCAGATGATGGGCGGCGGATCACCGGCCGCTCCGCGCGTGGTAACCGGGTGGTCACCATACGCACTCAGTCTGGGGGCAGTCGCCCAGTTCACGCGCACTTGGGAGGTCCGGTGCAGCGCATCGGGATCGTCGTCGCAGCCGTATCGTTCATCATCGCCACCAGCGCGAGCGCAGCGTCCGCAGCAGAGGCCTCCGAGTCCTCGGAGCCGCGCCGCGAGAGACCCGTGTCCATCGAGTACGCGCCCTCGAAGCGGTCACCGACGGTGGTCGCCCACAGGGGAGCGTCCGGCCACGCGCCCGAGAACACCCTGGTCGCCCTCGACACGGCACACGAACTCGGAGCCGAGGCCGTCGAGGTCGACGTCCAGCGCACGCGGGACGGTGTCCTCGTCCTGGTCCACGACACCACCCTGGAGCGCACCACCGACGTCGAGGACGTCTTCCCCGACCGCAGCCCCTACAACGTCGGCGACTTCACCATGGCGGAGATCCGCGAGCTCGACGCCGGATCGTGGTTCGACTCCTCCTTCGAGGGCGAGGAGGTCCCCACCTTCGCGGAGGCGCTCGACCGGATGGAGAAGCTGGACCTCGACCTCTTCCTGGAGGTCAAGTCACCCGAGCTCTACCCCGGCGTGGAGAAGGAGATCGCCGCCGAGTTCGGCGGACGCGACGGCTGGCTGAAGGACGGGTCCTCCCGGGGGACCCCGCGCCTCGTCGTGCAGAGCTTCGACTGGGAGTCGGTGCGCCGGTCCAAGGAACTGATGCCGTCCGTGCCGCACGCCCTGCTCGGCCGGGTCCCCGAGAGCCGGATCCCGGATTTCACCTGGGCGCAGATGATCAACCCCAACCACACCACCATCGACTCCGCCTACGTCGAGCGGGTGCACGACGCGGGGCTGGAGATCATGCCCTACACCATCAACGAACGGTCCCGTATGGACGCGGTCCTCAAGTGGCGGGTCGACGGGTTCATCACCGACTTCCCCGAGATCGGGCTGAAGGCCGTCGCCGCCCAACGCGAGGAGTCCCGGCCCACCGTCAGGATCGTCAAGCCGCCCCTGTCCCTGTTCCGCTGACGGCGCTCCGGCCGCCTCCGCCACCGACCGCGCTCTGGCCACTGGTCCGTACCGGTGGGATGATCGGTCCGGACCACATTGGGGCCCCGCCCCGGGAGGACGCCGAGCAGGCACTCCCGGGCGGGGCCGCGGGCACACAGGAGGCGTACCCCACGTGAGCGACCGGCTGACCGTCCCCCGAGAGCACGTCGACTGGCGCACCAAGGGCCTGTGGTGGACGGACGAACCGATCACCCTGGAGGAGTTCGCGGCCCGCCGCGACCACCTGTTCACCGGTCCGTTCACCTGGCCGCTGATGGTGCTTCGGGCCTCCGCCCTGGAGCGCAACATCGCCGCGCTCTCCGAGTTCACCGGGCGCCACCGCCTGCTGTTCGCCCCCCACGGCAAGACCTCCATGGCCCCGGCCCTCATCCAGCGCCAGCTGGACGCGGGCGCCTGGGGTGTCACCGCCGCCACCGCCAACCAGGTCCTGGACTTTCGCCGGTTCGGCGTGCGCCGGATCCTGCTCGCCAACGAGCTGCTGGACGGCCGGGTACTGAGCTGGGCGGTCGCCGAGCTCGACCGGGACCCCGACTTCGAGTTCCTGTTCTACGCCGACTCCGCCGAGGGGGTCGCGGTCGCGGCGCGCGCCGCGACCGGCCGGCCCGGCGGCCGCCCCCTGCGGGTGATGGTCGAACGCGGGGTCCCCGGCGGGCGCACCGGCTGCCGCACCCGTGAACAGGTGCTCGCGGTGGCCCGTGCCGTGGCCGAAGCGCCCGGCCTGGAACCGGCCGGGGTCGCGGGCTACGAGGGTCCGCTCGGCGGGGCCGACGCCGTCCGCGGATTCCTGCGCGAGCTGCTGGGGGACGCCGAGGCCCTGGCCGCCGGGTGCGGGGTGGACCGGCCGGTGCTGTCGGTGGGCGGCAGCGCGTGGTTCGACCTGGTCGCCGAGGAGGTCGGCGGCCGCGGGGACGTCGTCCCGATCCTGCGCAGCGGCGCCTACGTGGCCCACGACGACGGCCTGTACCGGCGCACGACCCCCTACCGCCGCCTGCCGGAGGGGCCCGGGGCCCTGTCCGGGGCCCTGGAGCTGTGGGCGCAGGTCACCTCCGTCCCCGAGGAAGGCCTGGCGATCGCCGGCCTGGGCCGCCGTGAGGCCAATCACGACCAGGGGTTCCCGGTCCCGCGACGGATCCGTCGCGCGGACGGGAGCACCGTGGCGGCACGGGGCCTGGAGGTGACCGACCTCAACGACCACCACGCCTACCTGAGCGTGCCGCCGGGGCTGGAGGTCGGCCCCGGCGACCTGGTCTCCTTCGGGATCTCGCATCCGTGCACGGCGTTCGACCGCTGGAGGGTCATCCCGGTGGTGGACGACCGGGACACCGTGGTGGACGCGGTGGCCACCTACTTCTGAGGCCGCTCCCGCTCCGGGGGCCTCAGCCCCAGCCCACGACGCCCGGACGGGTGTGCCACGGGCGCGGCCCCTCCAGCGGGCGGTACTCCACCCCGGCCGCGTCGAGCCGCTCCAGGTGCCGCCTCAGCCGCGGCTCGAACTCGGCGTAGTCGCGCTCTCCGGCGGACCACACCTGCTCGGCGAACGCCGACAGCCTCGGGAAGACCATGTAGTCCAGCCTGCGCGGCGTGTCGATGTGCTCGGTCCACACGTTCACCTGCGCGCCCAGGACGTGCCGGGCCTCCTCCTCGGTGAGGCCGGAGGGCACCGGCTCGGCCAGGTAGACGTCCTCGGTCCGCAGCAGTGTGCCCACCTTGACCGGCTCGTCGTGGGAGTCCGACTGCCTGTAGTCCAGGTAGGAGGTGCGGGTGGGGCTCATGACCACGTCGTGTCCGGCGCGGGCGGCGGCGACACCGCCCTCCTCGCCGCGCCACGACATCACGGTCGCCCCGGGCGCGACTCCCCCCTCCAGGATCTCGTCCCAGCCCACCAGGCGGCGCCCGCGCGAGGCCAGGTGCTCGTCCAGTTGACGGATGAACCAGCTCTGCAGCTCGTCCTCGTCGGCCAGCCCCTCCTCCTTGATCCGCCTCTGCGCGGACTCGCTCGCCCTCCACTGCTCCTTGGGGCACTCGTCGCCGCCCACGTGGACGTAGGTGCTCGGGAACAGCTCCATCAGCTCGTCGAAGACGTTGCGGTAGAACTCCAGGACCTCGTCGGTCACCGCGAGCACCTCCTCGAAGATGCCCCACTGGGTCCCCACCGGGATCCGTCCGCTCTCGCCCAGCTCGGGGTAGGCGTGGATGGCGGCCTGGGAGTGGCCGGGCACGTCGATCTCGGGGACGACCGCCACGTGCCGGGCGTCGGCGTAGGCGACGATCTCGCGGATGTCGTCCTGGGTGAAGAAGCCGCCGTGCGGTCGGTTGTCGAACACGGGCGGCCTGCCGGCGCCCAGTTGGCTCTCGGACCGCCAGGAGGCGTCCTCGGTCAGCTTCGGGTAGCGGCGGATCTCCACGCGCCATCCCTGGTCGTCGGTCAGGTGCAGGTGCAGCACGTTGAGCTTGTGCATGGCCATCAGGTCGATGAACCGCAGCACCTCGCGCTTGGGAACGAAGTGGCGGGCCACGTCCAGCATCACGCCCCGCCAGCGAAAGCGCGGCGCGTCGGTGACGCTCACCGCGGGCAGGGACCACGCGGCGCCGCCCAGCGGGGCGTCGCGGTAGGCGTCGGCGGGAAGCAGTTGGCGGAGGGTCTGCGCACCGTAGAACACCCCGGCGGGGTCGTTGCCGACGATGATGGCGCCCTCGCCGTCCACGATCAGCCGGTAGCCCTCGCGGCCCAGGCCCGCGTCGGCGTCCACGCTCAGCCGGATCTGGGCGCTGGCCTCCTCACCGGTGGCCAGGGACAGCCCGGTCGCCGCCCCGAGTTCACGCTGGATCCACGTGAGCGTGCCCCGGGCTTCGGGGTCGGCGGAGACCCTGGTCGACGACGTGAGGGTGAGTCCCTCGGTGTCGCCCCCGACCGCCGTGGCGGGACGGGGAATGACGGGACGGCTGGGGAAGGGGGAGGTGTCAAGCACGGGGAACCGCTCCTATCCGGTCTAGACCAATACCGGACATAGTGTCATGAGCTCTCACGGAGGCACACCCCCGGAGGCCTTCGGCCCGTCCGGATCGGGGCGGCCCCCTGTCCGCTTCCGCCCTGGTCCGCTCACGTCGGCGGGCGCCGCCGCGGGCGCGTGTTACAAATCCGCTCCCTCGGGGAGGCGAGGGAGAGCGGCGGTGGTCGGCCCCGGAACGGGGTGGGGTGAGCACCACCTCCGGACGGGGGCTGTCGTTATCGCCGCGGCACGGTGCCCGTCCGTACCGTTGTGGCCAAATCCGCGGCCGGGTGCGCGCGGACCGGAATCGAGCGTCGGAGGACACGGTGCAGAGGATGCGGGGGAGGCCCCGGGGGTCCACGGGGCGGTGGCGCTGATGCTGCTGCCGGTCCTGATCGCCGTGGCGGGGGCGTTCACCCTGGCGCTCGGCTCCGCTCTCCAGGAACGCGACGCCATCCGTGCCCCGGGCCACCAGGTGGCGCGTGGGGGCTTCCTGCTGCACCTGCTCCGCCAGCCCCGCTGGATGGTCGGCAGCGCCGCGGCGGTCCTGGGGTCGCTCCTGCACCTGGCCGCCCTCAGCAGCGCTCCGCTGACCATCATCCAGCCGATCGGTGTGACGGGCCTGCTCTTCGCCATCGTGCTGTCGGCCGTGTTCAACGGCCGACGGGTCGGCCCCTCCCAGATCATCGCCGGGACCGCCGTCATGGCGGGCCTCGTCGGAGTGCTCTCACTGTTCCCGCACGCGGCCGAGACCCCCACCATGACCACGGGCGTGGCGCTGGTCCTCACCGGGACCGCCCTCGGCGCCGGGGTCCTCGTCCACGTCACCGCGCACTGGATGAACAGCTCGGCCCGGGCCATCCTGCTCGCCCTGGCGGGCGGGGCGGCCATGGGCACCACGTCGGGGCTGGCGCGGGTCATCACCGCCAACGCCCACACGGACTGGACCAGCGTCATCGGCTGGCTGACCCCGCTCGCCCTGGTGACCGGGGTCTTCGGCGCCCTGCTGATGCAGAACGCCTACCGGACCGGGCACTTCTCGGCCGCCTACGCGACCCTCCTGATCACCGACCCGGTGGTCGGCGTGGCCATCGGGGCACTGCTCCTCGGGGAGGGTGCGCCGAGGACCCTGCCCGCCCAGCTTGGCGCGCTGGCCTTCACGGTCCTGGCGGTCGCCGGGACCATCGCGCTGGCGCAGGTGCGCCACCGCAACCCCGAGGCCCCGCGGGGCCCCGGGTCCACCGGAACCAGCCCCAATGCCCCCACACGTTGAACGAAGGAGTTCCACCATGGCTCAGTTCGACCGTCCGCTGCGCGTCCTGATCGCCACCGACACCTACCCGCCCGACGTCAACGGTGCCGGATACTTCACCCACCGCCTGGCCGAGGGGCTGGCGCGGCGGGGGCACCGCGTCCACGTGGTGTGCCCCTCCGAGCGGGGCGAGCCGTACGTGACGGTCAACGGCGAGGTGACCGAGCACCGGATGCCCTCGGCCCCCATACCCTTCCAGCCCAGCATGCGCGCCGCCCTCCCGCTGGGGCTGGGCGGGCACCTCGCCAGGATCGTGCAGCGGATGGACCCGGACGTCGTACACGCGCAGAGCCACTTCCCGGTCAGCCGGGCGGCGCTGCGCAAGGGCCGGGCGGCAGGTATCCCGGTGGTGCTGACCAACCACTTCATGCCGGACAACCTGTACGCGCACGCACGGGTGCCCGCTCCGATGCGGGAGGCGGCGGGGACACTGGCCTGGAGGGACATGATCCGGGTGGCCGGCGAGGCCGACTACGTGACCACGCCGACGCCGCGCGCGGCACGGCTGCTGCGGGAGAAGGGGTTCGCCCGTACGGTCGAGGACATCTCGTGCGGGATCGACCTGGAGCGGTTCCGTCCCCGGGCCGGGGACCGGGCGGCGGCGCGCCGGAGGTTCGGCCTGCCCGACCGGGACACGATCGTGTTCGTGGGACGGCTGGACGAGGAGAAGCGGATCGTCGACACGATCCGGGCGCTGGCCAGGATCGTGCCGGAGCGGGACGCCCAGCTGGCCCTGGCGGGGACCGGTCAGCGCGAGGAGGAGCTGCGCGCGCTGGCGGCGGAGCTGGGGGTGGCCGACCGGGTGTTCTTCCTGGGGTTCGTGCCCGACGAGGACCTGCCGCTGGTGTACGCGGCGGGGGACGCCTTCGCCATCGCCGGCGTGGCCGAGCTACAGAGCATCGCCACCCTTGAGGCGATGTCCACCGGTCTGCCGGTGGTGGCCGCCGACGCGATGGCGCTGCCGCACCTGGTGGAGGAGGGGCGCAACGGGTTCCTCTTCCCGCCCGGAGACGACGCGCGCCTGGCGGACCGGCTGCTCACCGTGCTCGGTCCGGAGAGGGACCGGCTCGCCATGGGCGCCGCCAGCCGGGAGATCGCGCTGCGGCACGACCACCGGCGGTCGCTGGAGCGGTTCGAGGACACCTACAGGCGGCTGCGGGGAGCACCACCGGTGCCGCTGTGGGTCGAGAGGGCGGTCGCCGAGAGGGCGGTCGCGGTGTGACCCGAGGGCGCGGGGCCGGGGCGGGAAGGCCCGGGACGCTCCGGGAGGGGGCCGGGTCCGGTGCCGGGGAGGAGCCGGGGGCCGCGGGCGCGGGGCCGGATGCCCGAACGTGCCGGGTGACGGATGGGGATCCTGTCGCCTCCCGGGCACGGTGGCGTGTTGACCGTGGCATGAGGCGACGGATACCCGGGTCGCCCCGGCCGCCGGATGCGGCCGGTGCCTCGGGAAAGCCCTGTGTGCGCCCCGTGTGCCGTGGGGCGGGGGTCGCCGCGGGGGCGTTCCGCGGCGGGTCACCGCCCCCTTGTTATGTCTGGAATGTGCTGTTTATAGGCATTTGCTACCTTTGCCACTTTCCGTATTCTTTGCGTAGCGACCTGTGATGTTGTCCCGCTGCGGGAAACACCAGATGTTGTGTGGTTCGAAGGCATCAGTGCACAGTCCGGCCGACGCTGGATCGCCCGTGGCGGCAACGCCGCCGAAGGCCTCACCGAACGGCTCGTCAGCGCCGAACGTGAGGCGGGGTTCCATGAGCGCGACATGTCGGTGTTCGAACGTGAGCGCATCGACCTGGAACACCGGGTGAACCGGATGGAAGCTGAGCTGGAGGCACTGCGAAGAAGGAGACTGGAAGCCTACGCACGATGGTGGAACGCCCGGGACGACCGTGACCGGGCACGCCATGTCTGTCGCAGACTGCGCCGCCGGATCGACCGGACGCGTCGCAGGGAAAGCCAAGGGTGAGCGGTGCGCGAGCGCCGAACGACCGGAGACCGTCACACAACCGAACACGACACGACCGACGCGCGGCCGCCAGGAGCGGGCCGCGCGTCCTCGTCCGCACCCGCCGGGCGATCCCGCTCCCGGCGTCACCGCCGGCGGTCGGGAGTGCCGCTGGGAGCAGGACCGCCGCGGGTCAGGCGAGCGCGGTCTCGCTGATCTCCTCGCCCACCTGCCGTGCGGCGTCGCGCAGGGCGGCCAGGGTCACCTGCACCGCCGGACGGCGCGCGGTCACCGAGCGCACCACCGCGTACACGTCCCGCTCGGGCGCGGCGGGGGGCAGGCCGCGGTAGACCAGTCCCGCCGGCCCTCCCGCCATCGCCAGGGCCGGGACCGCGGCGATCCCGATCCCGCGCGAGACCAGGCTCAGAACCGTCCCCAGCCCCTCGAACTCCCAGGCCGAGGAGGGCAGGCCGCCCACCTCGGCCAGGAGCCGGTCCATGCCGTAGCGCGAGCGCTCGCTCTCGGGCGTCACGATCCACGACTCGCTCAGCAGCGTCTCCAGCACCACGGGTGTGGAGGGATCGGCCAGCGGATGGTCCTCGGGTACCGCCAGCACCATCGGGTCGCGCATCAGGTGGATGTGCCGCAGCCCGATGTCCGGGCCGCGCCCGGGGTGCTGCCGGGCCCAGTCGTCGACCAGCGCGATGTCCACCTCCCGTGAGCGCACCTGCTGGGTCCCCGTCGCCAGCAGGGTCTGACGCAGCAGCAGCTGCATCCCCTCGTGCCGGCGCAGCCGCGGCACGAGCAGGGGCGCGAAGGCCACGGCGGCGGTCGGGAACGCCGTGACGGTGACCACGCCGAGGGCGAGGTCGGACTGCTCGGCGATCACCGACTCGGTCGCCTCCACCAGCGCCAGGATGTCCTCGGCCTGGGCCACCAGGAGCCGTCCGGCGTCGGTCAGCTCCGCGCCCCGGGCGGACCGGTCCAACAGCGCCACACCCGTCTCCCTCTCCAGCGTGGCCAGCTGCTGGGAGACCGCCGAGGGCGTGTAGCCCAGGGCGTTCGCGGTGGCCACGATCGTGCCCCGGGCGCTGAACTCGCGGAGGATCTGGAGGCGGCGAAGATTGAGCATAAGAAGATCTTACGCTCAGCATCGTAAAGACGCGCTTGTACTGATGCCCGGAACTGGGCAGTGTGGGGGTGACAGGCCGACACCCATGGTGTGACCACGCATTACACGACAAGTCGGAGATGAGTCACCGATGACCGTCACTGTGTCCGCGACCCTCGCCGTCAACGAAGCCCTCGCCGAGAAGCGCCGCCAGGGGGTGCGCGTGCTTCCCCTGGGCTTCGGTGAGGCCGGGCTCCCGGTGCACCCGGTCATGAGAGACCAGCTCACCGCGGCGAACGGTGCGAACGCCTACGGCCCGGTCGCCGGGTCGGAGGCGCTGCGCGAGGCCGCCGCCGGGTACTGGGAGCGCCGCGGTCTGCCCACCGACCCCGCGCAGGTCATCGCCGGCCCCGGCAGCAAGCCGCTCCTGTACAGCCTCCTGCTGGAGATCGGCGGCGACACCGCGATCGCCGCGCCCAGCTGGGTCAGCTACGCGGCGCAGAGCCGCCTGGTGGGCCAGCGGCCCGTCATGGTCCCCACGACCACCGGGCAGGGCGGCGTACCCCAGCCCGACCTGCTGCACGCCGCCGTCACCGACGCCCGGGAGCAGGGCCGCACGGTCAACGCCGTCATCGTCACCCTGCCCGACAACCCGACCGGCACCGTGGCCGACGCCGACACCGTCCGCCGCGTGTGCGAGGTGGCCCGTGAACTCGACCTGGTGATCGTCTCCGACGAGATCTACCGCGACCTCGTCCACCCCGGGGCCCCCGGCGAGGAACCCGTGGAGGTCCACGGTCCGGCCGAGTTCGCGCCCGAGCGCACCGTCGTCTCCACCGGCCTGAGCAAGAACCTGGCCCTGGGCGGCTGGCGGATCGGCGTCGTGCGCCTGCCCGACTCCGAGATCGGCCAACGCCTGCGCGGCGGACTGCTCGGCGTGGCCAGCGAGATCTGGTCGAGCCCGTCCGCCCCCGTCCAGGAGGCCGCCGCGTACGCCTTCACCGAGCCCGCCGAACTCCGGGACCACGTCGACCGCAGCCGCCGCCTGCACGGCATCGTCGCCGGCGCGGTCACCGATGCGTTCACCCGGGCGGGCGCGGCCGTCTCCGCGCCCCGGGCGGCGTTCTACCTCTACCCCGACCTCGAACCGGCCCGCGGCCAGCTGGCCGACCGGTACGGCGTGACCACCGGCCCGGAGCTGACCGGGCTGCTGCTGGAGCGCTTCGGGATGGGCGTGCTGCCCGCCGCCGAGTTCGGAGAGGGCTCCGGTGCCCTGCGCATGCGGGTCGCCACCAGCATGCTCTACGGCGACACCGAGGAACGCCGCTACACCGCCCTGGCGGCCACCGACCCGCTGGCGCTGCCGTGGATCCGCGCCCACCTGGACCGTCTCGCCGAGGTCCTGGACGAACTGCTGGCCGAGGCGCCCGACCCCGCCCTCTCACGGCCCCGGGCCCCCGCTCCGCAGACGGTCAGCTAGATTCGCGTCCGCCCCGTGAAGGGGGCGGGGTGGACGTGCGCTCTTCCGGCCTCCCCCGGCCGCTCCTTCCGGGGGAGGCCGGAACCATGTCCGCCCCGGTGCCGCGCTCGGCCAGTTCCCGGCTGGGAGCGATCACCGCGCGGTAGTGGTCGAGCAGCTGCTCACCGACCGCCTCCCACGTACGGTGCTCCACCGAGGGGCGGGTCCCCGCGGCCATCCGCCGCCGCACCTCGCGGTTGTGCGCCAGCCGTCCCACCGCCACCCGCAGCTCGCGTACCGAGTCCGGGGCGTACAGCAGCCCGTTGTGCTCGGGAACCACCAGGTCCAGCGGCCCGCCCGCGGCCGGAGCCACCACCGGGACCCCCGAGGCCAGGGCCTCCTGGACGGACTGGCAGAAGGTCTCGTCGGCGCCGGTGTGCACGAACACGTCCATGGACGCGTACAGGCGGGCCAGGTCCCCGCCGGTGCGCTGACCGGTGAACACCGCGTCGGGCAGGCGCCGCCGCAGACGGGCGCGCTCGGGACCGTCACCCACCACGACCAGCCTGATGCCGCGCAGCCGCGCCACGTGCGCCAGCAGGTCCACCCGCTTGTCCCTGGCCAGCCGTCCCACATAACCCACGATCGCCTCCCCGTTCGGAGCGAGCCGGCGCCGCAGCTCCCCGTCGCGGCGTGCGGGATCGAAGAGGCGGGTGTCCACCCCGCGCCGCCACAGGTCCAGCCGCGGGAACCCCCGGGCGGACAGCGCCTCCATGGTGGCCGAGGACGGCACCAGCGTGCGGTCCACGGCCGCGTGGGTGCGCCGCAGCAGCGACCAGAGGGCCTCCCCGCCGGGCACGCGGTGGCGACCGGCGAAACCCGGCAGGTCGGTCTGGAACACGGCCACGGTCGGCAGCGCCCACCTGCGTGCGGTCTCCACGGCCGCCGAGCCGAACAGGGCGGGCGAGGCCAGGTGCAGGACGTCGGGGGAGAAGGAGCGGATCGCCGCGGTCATCGTGCGCCGGGCGGGCAGCCCCACGGGGAAGTCCCGGTAGAAGGGCAGGGGCATGGAGGGCATGCGGACCACAGGGAAGCCCGCGTAGGAGGAGGGGCCGGGTCCGGGGGCCAGCACCAGGACCTCGTGGCCCCGTGCGGCCAGCAGATCGACGACACGACACACGGAGTTGGTCACCCCGTTGACCTGCGGAAGGAAGGATTCTGTCACGATGGCCACGCGGAGTGGTCCGCGCGTCTCGGTCGGGGACATGCGAGTGGCTCCCAACGCCGGGGGGACGGCTGCCTCCGACGTTAGGCTCGGGGGGTGAATCCCGGTCGGGGCGTGGGAGAACCGCGTCCGAAGACCGGGCGTGGACCGACCGAGCGGGCGGTGACGGCGCTCCGGCGCCAGTGTTGCCGCCGGGTGATCCGCCGATGGCTATGATCGGCTGACGCAATCGACGTGCTCTCTAAGGAGTCATACGGTGACCCTCACCGAATGGGCGGAAGTGGTCAGAAGAGAACTGGATCTGACCGGTACGGAGCCGTTCCGGAAAGCGGACGTCGATCGGGTCCTGGACCTGGCGAGGGACGCCGCCCACTCCGTGGCCCGGCCCGCGGCGCCCCTGACCACCTATCTCCTCGGCGTGGCGGTGGGGCGGGGAGCGGACCCCGACGAGGCCGCGGCCGTCCTCAGCAGGCTCGCCCTGGCCCAGGACGACGAGGGCGGTGTCTGAGCGCGCGCACGCGGGAGAAGACGCGTGCGCACACGAAGAAACCGGCATGTGGAACAGGCGTGATTCGTTCGTTACGCGTCGGTGCGATTCTTTGCCGGTATCGCCAGGCCTCCACCAGTGCCGACGCGATCGCAAGGGTGCCCGAACTCCCCGCACCGAGACACCGGCGGCCCCGTCCCCACCCACTCACCGATAGGGAGATCCCCTGTGGACCAACTCCTCGAAATGGCTGGCATCGTCAGCAGCATCATCTGGGGACCCTTCGTCCTCATCCCGCTGCTGGCCGGTGTCGGGCTGTTCCTCACGATCCGACTGCGCCTGCTCCAGCTCTTCCGCCTGCCGCACGCGCTGTGGCTCGCCTTCGTCCGCCGGAAGGAGGACGAGTCCGTCGAGGGCGACATCTCCCACTACCAGGCCCTGAGCACCGCCCTCGCCGCCACCGTCGGCGTCGGCAACATCGGTGGTGCCGCGCTCGCCATCGGCACGGGCGGCCCCGGCGCGCTGTTCTGGATGTGGATCGTCGCCCTTCTCGGCATGGCCACCAAGTACAGCGAGGCCCTCCTGGGCGTGAAGTTCCGCCGCACCAACGACAGGGGCGAGCAGAGCGGCGGACCGATGTACTACCTCAAGTACGGGATCCGCGGCGGTCTGGGCACCACCCTGGGCGTGGCCTTCGCGGTCTTCGGCTCCATCGCCGCCTTCGGTATCGGCAACGGCACGCAGTCCAACACCGTCTCCCAGCAGATCACCAGCGTCACCCCGCTCGCCCCGTGGATGGTCGGCCTGATCCTGATGCTGCTCGCGGGAGCCGTCATCCTCGGCGGTATCAAGAGCATCGGCCGGGTCGCCTCCGCGCTCGTGCCGCTCATGATCGTCCTCTACGTCGGCATCTGCCTGGTCATCCTGGCCGTCAACTGGGACGCCATCCTGCCGGCGCTCCAGCTCGTGGTGACCGACGCCTTCACCGGCACGTCCGCGGCGGGCGGCTTCGCCGGCGCGGGCTTCATGCTCGCCATCCAGCAGGGCTTCGCCCGCGGCATCTTCTCCAACGAGTCGGGCCTGGGCACCGGCGCCATCGCCGCCGCCGCGGCCAGGACCAGGCAGCCGGTCCGCCAGGCCATGGTCTCGATGACCCAGACCTTCATCGACACCATCATCGTGGTCACCATGACCTGCCTGGTCATCATCGTCACCGGCGCCTGGAGCGCCGCCAACAGCGATGACGGCTCGCTGATGACCTCCTACGCGATCACCGAGGGCCTGGGTTCGATCAGCCCCGCGCTCGCCCCGGCCGGCGCCTACGTCGTGGCCATCGCGGTCGCCGTGTTCGCCTTCACCACCCTGCTCGGATGGGCCTACTACGGCGAGCGGTGCGTGGAGTTCCTGGGCGGCAGCCGCATGATCACCCCCTACCGCCTGGTGTTCATCGCGGTCATCTTCATCGGTGCGGTGGCCAGCCTGGACTCCGTGTGGCTGTTCAGCGACATCGCCAACGGACTGATGGCGCTGCCCAACCTCATCGGGCTCCTGCTGCTGTCCCCGATCGTCGTGGCCGAGACGCGCAAGTTCTTCGACCACCCGGACTGGAGGGACCCGAGCAAGGTCATGGAGGACGTGAGCAAGACGTGAGCGGATAGCCCACCGCGCACGAGGAGGGGGGACCGGCACGGAGCCGGTCCCCCCTCGTGTCGTCGCGCGGCCGCCGGAGGCGGCGCCCGCTACCACCAGGCGTGGAAGTGGTGGACCGGGCCCTGGCCGCCGCCCGCGTCGATCTCGTCGGCGCGCCGGATCGCCTCGGTCAGGTAGGCCTTGGCGTCCCCGACGGCCGCGGCCACGTCCGGGCGCTGCGGCAGCAGGGCCGCGATCGAGGAGGACAGGGTGCACCCGGTGCCGTGCGTGTTGCGGGTGGCCACCCTCGGGGCGCGGAACTCGACCGGGTCGGAGCCCCGGGAGGCCAGGACGTCGACGCTCTCCCCGCCGGACAGGTGACCGCCCTTGAGCAGGACCCGGCGCGGCCCCAGTTCCAGCAGCCGCGCGGCCTGGGCGCGCATCGTCGCCAGGTCGGCGGCCTCGGGCTCCTCCAGCAGGTCGGCGGCCTCGGGCAGGTTCGGGGTGATCAGGTCCGCGCGGGGCAGCAGCTCACTCCGCAGCGCCTCGACGGCGGAGGACTCCAGCAGCCGGTCACCGCTCTTGGCGACCATCACCGGGTCCACCACCACGTTCGGAAGCGCGTGGCGCCCGATCGCCTCGGCCACCGCCTCGGTGACCTCGGAGGTGCCCAGCATGCCCACCTTGACCGCGTGCACGGTGGCGTCGGCGAAGAGGGTGTCCATCTGGTGGGCGACGAACTCGGCCGGGACCGGGTGGACCCCGGTGACACCGCGTGTGGACTGGGCGGTCAGCGCGGTGACCACGGTCATCCCGAAGGTCCCGTGCGCGGAGAAGGCCTTGAGGTCGGCCTGGATCCCCGCGCCCCCGCTGGGGTCGCTGCCGGCGACGGACACGATGTTGTACGCGCTCATGGGCGTTCCTTCGCTAGTGCTAACTAGGGCAGGTTCGACGGGTGTGCTCTCAGCCGGGACGGTGTCCCGGCACCCCGCGCCGTGGGGGCCGCCGCTGCGGCCCCCACCTCGGTATGCGTCTGTGGGTGTTCTCCAGGGAGGGTATCCCGAGGGCGTGCGCCGCCCGGAGCCGGGGCGCTCCCCCGGGCCCTCAGGTGGAGGTGTCCTCGGAACGGCGGGCCCTGGCCAGCTTACGGAGGCGGGCGAGGACGAACCACAGCACCAGCAGGCCGGTGACCGCGATCACGAGATTGCTGATGATGCCGCTCCACTGGAGCAGGACGGGCTCGATGGCCGGCCCGAAGGCGAAGCCGAGACCGATCCAGATCGTGTTCCACACCGCGGAACCGACGACCGTGTACACGGAGAACCGGAACAGCGGCATCCGCTCGATCCCGGCGGGGATGGAGACGAAGCTGCGCACCACGGGCACGCACCGGCCCAGGAGGACCGCGAGGCCGCCGAACCGGGCGAAGAAGCGCTCGGCCTTGTGGAAGTCCTCGATCTCCAGCAGCGGAGTCCTCCGGACCAGCCGCGCCGTGCGGTCACGGCCCAGGAGCGCGCCGGCGGCGTAGAAGCCCCACGCGCCGAGCAGGCCGCCGACCGTCGCCCACAGGATGGCGAGCCACACGTTCATCTCCCCGGAGTAGGCGAGGAAACCAGCACCGGGCAGGACCGCCTCGCTGGGCACCGGGGGGAAGAACGTCTCGATGAACAGGGCCACGCCCACGCCCGGCTCGCCCAGGGTGTCCATCAGGTTCAGGATCCACCCGATGAAGCCCTCGTACTGGTGGGCCGACCCCTCCGCCGCAGGGGCCGCCGTCCACGGATTCGTCGCCATGAGGCCGTCTTTCCCGTTCTCAGACGCGGGTGGGCACCTGGTGGTGCTCGGTCTCCACATCCTGGCCGCGCTTGCGGCGCTCCCACACGATGGCCGCCGTCACCACGGCGAAGCCGACCACCATGAACACCACCGTGACCGGGACTTCGGTGGGAGTCAGGATGACGCGCTCCTCGGTCTGCCAGGGCCACAGGGCGCGCAGCGAACCGGCCATCAGACCGGTGAGCACGACCAGGGTCAGGTGGTGGAAGTTCTCCAGCAGGTACTGCAGGATCTTCACGAACACCGACAGGCCCGTGAGCGCGCCCAGCGCGAACACCGCCAGGTAGGCGACGTCCATGTCGCCGACCGCGCTGATCGTGGGCTCGTACAGGCCCAGGGTGAGCAGGATGAACGAACCGGACAGGCCCGGCAGGACGAGCGCGCAGATGGCCACGGACGCGGCGAGGAAGACCACCACCGGGTGGGTGGGCAGGTTCGCGCCGGGCAGGCCGGTGAGGAGGAACGCGCCGGCGGCGAACACCAGGGCGACGAGGTAGTGCCAGGCCCGCCACTTCCTGCCCGCGCCGGTGTAGGGAATCCACAGGCATGCCAGGACCAGGCCGAAGAACAGCGCGTACGCGTACTGGGAGTAGGACTCGACCAGCGGGGCGAGCAGGATGGCGGCCAGGCCGAGGAAGACCACCATGCCGACCAGGGCGGGGATCAGCACGCTCCAGTCCACCTGGCGGAACTGCTCCCGGGCCCGTTCCCTGCCGCGGCCGCGCGGGACGTCGGTGACGTAGCGCTTGATGCCGCTGACCATGTGGCCCGCGCCGCCGATGAGCTTGTCGTAGAGGCCGACGATCAGGGCGACCGTGCCGCCGCTGATGCCGGGCAGGGCCTCGGAGGCTCCCACCGCGCCGCCGCGCACCGCGTTGAAGATGTAGCTGCCTACTGACTTTGGCATCTGGGTTGTTGGGCGCCGCACGGGCCGGAACCCGGGCGAGGGCGCCGTCCTCCGTCCTAGTGGTGCCACCGCACGCGCACTGTGTGCACGGGTGGAGGGTGGGTCAGGGGTTGTCCATGTGATCCACGGTCCCGACCGGACACGCGATGGGGTCCGCCGACACCGGCCGGACGCACCGACCAGGCCGGGGCGGGGGAGAAGAGACCGTGAGGCCCGGAACCAGGAGTCGTCAGTCTAGCGGTGGCGGGACGGGCGGGGAGTGGTCCGGAAGGCGCCGAACCCCTGTTTCGGCTGGGTAAGAGCATATTGACGCTGTGCCCGAAATGAAGGACTCCCTACCGCCGGGGTGTGGAGTTCCGCAGCGGAGGGGTGCGCGGCCCCGCAGCCTGGGGCTTCGCGGCCCCGGGGCGCGGAACCCGGGATCGCGCCGCCCGAGGCCGCGCCGCCCGAGGTCGTGCGGTCCGGGTCAGCAAGGCCGTCCCGGGACCGGGCCCCTCAGCGCGCGAGCGGGTCCGGCCCGACCGGGTCGGGAGCCGCCGTGTCGACCCGTGCGACCGACGCCGCCCACCGGTAGTCCTGCTTGCCGACCGCCGTACGACGGACCCGGTCCACGAAGTGCACGGTCCGCGGCACCTTGAACCCCGCCAGCCGCACACGGCAGTACGCGCGCAGTTCGGCCTGCTCCAGCCGCGCGCCCGGAGCCAGCGAGACCAGCGCGGTCACCCGCTGCCCGAGCCGCTCGTCGGGGGCGGGCACCACGATGGCGTCCTCCACCGCGGGGTGGGCCTTCAGCGCGGCCTCCACCTCCTCCGGGTAGACCTTCTCCCCGGCGGTGTTGATGACCACGCTGCCCCGGCCCAGAAGCACGATCGAGCCGTCCGCAGCCCGGGTCCCGAAGTCGCCCGACAGTGCCCAGCGGCGGCCCTCGCCGTCGGTGGGGAAGGTGCGTGCGGTGGCCAGGGGGTCGTTGTAGTAGCCCAGCGGGATCCGGCCGGTGCGCGCGATCCGCCCCACCTCGGGGGAACCCGGCGGCAGCGGGCGCAGGGAGTCGTCCAGCACCGCGATGCTGCCGCCCATGGTGAAGCTGCGGTTGTCGGAGGCACCGGACAGGACCTCGGCCCCCTCCCGGCCGCCGTCCCGCTCGGCTCCGGTCGCCGATCCGCACACGCCCGTCTCCGAACCCCCGTAGGAGTCGGCCAGGGCCACGTCCTCGCGCCAGGCGTGCCACAGCGCGCGCACCGCCGGGGTGAGCGGGGTGCCGCCGGAGCGCACCGAGCTCAGCTCGGGGCACAGCCCGGGCTCGGTGAGCAGGTGGCGGGCCAGGGGACGGGCCATGGCGTCGCCCACGAGCTGCACGGTGTGCACGCCCTCCCGGTGCGCCGTCTCCAGCACCCGGTCCGGCTGGAAGCTGCGGTCGGTGTACAGCACCACCCGCTTGCCGCACAGCAGCATGCTCAGCGCGTTCCACTGCCCGGCCGCGTGCATCAGCGGCCCCAGCACCAGCATGCGCTGGGGGAAGCAGCGGGTGGCGCGCTCGGCGGACTCCTGCGGGGTCCGGGCGCGCGGCGCACCCGGTGCCCGGCGCTCCAGCGCGGCGCGGAAGATGTCCACCTGCCGCCACAGGACCCCCTTGGGGTAGCCCGTGGTGCCGCCGGTGTAGAGCAGGTAGTGGTCCTCGCCGCTGGTGGGCGGCAGCACCGCGTCCTCGGGAGCCGAGGCCAGGGCCTGCTCGTAGTCGGTCCCCTCGGCCTCGCGCGCGGAGCCGTCCGCGAGGAGCAGCACGTGCCGGAGCCGGGGCAGGTCGGAGCGGACCACGGCGACCGTCGGGGCCAGGGAGTCCTCGACGACGAGTGCGACCGCGTGCGAGTCGGCCAGGACGTGCCGCAGTTCGCCCGCGACGTAGCGGTAGTTGACGTTGACCGGGACCGCTCCCGCGCGCAGGATCCCCAGGAAGGACTCCACCCACTCGGTGCGGTTGAAGGCCAGGACCGCGACGTGCTCGCCCCGGCCCACGCCCGCCTCCACCAGGTGCCGGGCCAGGCGCAGCGAGCGCTCGTGCAGGGAGCGGTAGGTGAGCCTCCGGGAGCCGGCGACCAGGGCGATCCGGTCGGGGACGGCGTCGGCGACCGCGGCGAACAGCCGGGAGAGGGAGAAGGGGTCGTCCGTGGACGCGGGGATGGACACGCCTGGCCTCCCTGACGCGATCGACAGGCCGTCCACGGCTCGGGGCTCGCGGCGGCGGAGTGGCTGTTGGTGCGACCGTACCCCTCGGGAGAGCGCCCGATCGAGGTCGGGGCTGTGGAGCGCGTCACCAGGGGTCTTATCCCAGGTCACGGTGTTCGTAACAGCCCCGTTCAGCGGGTGCGCGGGGCCCGTTCGCCCCGGGTTTCGGGCCGCGCCCGGGCGCTGTGATACGCGCCACCCCTTGTGGGTCCACCGGATCATCTGCTCAACTCTTGGGGATCCCGCCGGAGGGGCGCTACCGAGCCCGGCGGTGGGTATCACTTGTCTGACATCGGTCAATGGTGATCGGAGCGGCTAGATGGGCAGCACCCAGAATCTGGGCCAGCGTTACTCCGCCGGAGACCCCGGCGGAGAGGAACTCTCCAGCACGGACCACATCGCGCTCGCACGGGCGCGGTCGGCACACAACTACTCCCCCCTTCCCGTGGTGATCGCCGAGGGCCAAGGCGCCTGGGTGACCGACGTCGAGGGCAGGAGGTACCTGGACTGTCTGGCCGGGTACTCGGCCATGAACTTCGGCCACCGCAACCCCGACCTGCTCGAAGCCGCGCACCGGCAGCTCGACCGGGTGACGCTGACCAGCCGGGCCTTCTACAACGACCAGTTCGGTCCGTGGGTCAGCGCCCTCGCCGACATGGTCGGCAAGGAGAAGGTCCTGCCGATGAACACCGGTGCCGAGGCGGTGGAGACCGGCATCAAGGTGGCCCGCAAGTGGGCCTACGAGGTCAAGGGCGTCCCGGAGAACGAGGCGACCATCGTCGTGGCGGGAGCCAACTTCCACGGGCGCACCACCACGATCATCTCCTTCTCGTCCGACCCGGAGGCCAGGACGGGCTTCGGGCCGTACACGCCGGGGTTTCGCACGGTGCCCTACGGGGACGCCGCCGCCATCGAGGAGGCCATCGACCACACCACCGCGGCGGTCCTCATCGAACCGGTCCAGGGCGAGGCGGGCGTGGTCGTGCCGCCGCAGGACTTCCTGCCCCGGGTCAGGGAGGTCTGTGACCGGGAACGGGTGCTGTTCATCGCCGACGAGGTGCAGTCGGGCCTGGGACGCACCGGCACCGTCCGGGCCTGTGAGCACAGCGGGGTGGTCCCCGACGCCTACCTGTTCGGCAAGGCGCTGGGCGGCGGCGTCCTGCCGGTGTCGGCCATGGTCGCCGACGAGGACGTGCTCGGCGTGATCCGGCCGGGCCAGCACGGCAGCACGTTCGGCGGGAACCCGCTGGCCGGCGCGGTGGGGCGGACGGTCGTCCGGATGCTGACCGAGGGCCCCTACCTGGAGAACGCGCGCCGCCTGGGCGAGGTGCTCGGACGGCGCCTGAAGGAGTTCGTGGGCGACGGGGTGGTGTCCGCGCGCAGCATCGGGCTGTGGGCGGGCGTCGACGTCGACCCGTCGCTGGCCTCGGGCAAGGAGCTGTGCAGGCGGCTGGCCGAGCACGGCGTCCTGGTCAAGGACACGCACGGCTCCACCGTGCGGATGTCGCCGCCGCTCGTGATCAGCGAGGAGGACCTCAACTGGGGTCTGGACCGCTTCGCCGAGGTGATCGGGGAGCTCAGGGCGGGCCGCTAGGGCGTGTGTGGCGGGTGCCGTGGGCCGTCCGGCGGTGCCGCCGGCGTGAGGCGTGACCACGCGCCGGAGCAGGTCGTGACAGGGCGTCCCGCCGGATACGGGCGGGGCGCCCCCCACACCGGGGAGGTCAGGGGGTGTCGGCCCCGCTGTCGGCGGGGCTCGGTGCCCCGGTGCCTTCGGTGACCGCGGTGTCCTCGGGGGGCTCGGAGTTGAGCGCGGGGTCGAGCGGACCGCCCAGCTCCGCCTTCAACTGGGTCGGGTCGACGTTGTCCAGGGTCTTCCGGGACACGTAGAGCACCCGCTCCGGGCCCTCCTCGATCTGCAGGCGCACCCGCTCGGCGATGGACATCTGCCCCTGGGCGGTGGGGTGGAAACTGGCGCGTTCCACGCTCAGCCCCTCGCCCAGCGGACCGAGCACGATGCCGTTCAGCCACGCGTCCTCGGCGCTCACCTCGTGTCCGGTCAGCGCGGTGAAGGTGCTCACGTACTCGACGCTGCCGGTCCCGCGCGAGCCGTACACGTCGCCGTCCACCCGGTAGGCCACGTCGCGGAGGAGCTCGTTGAACCGCTGGGTGAGCCCGTTCAGCCACAGTTGGTCGCTCTTGGTGAGGGTGTAGTACATGCCCGGCGGGTCCTCGGGGAAGAGCCGCGGGTAGCCCAGGACGAGGACGCGGGCGTCGGGCGCGCGGTCGCGGATCTCTCCGAGGACCTCGGTCAGGGTCTTCTCGAGGGCCTCCATCCGCTTCTCGATCTCCTTCTCCTGCTCGACGCAGACACCGCTCTCCAGCAGTGGCATCCGCACCATGCAGGTGCGCAGGACGGGGATGAACCCCAGGTCGTTGCCGCCGATGCCCAGGGTCACCAGGGACGTGCCCGGGGTGACCCGGTCGATCTGCGACTCGGAGGTGCCGAGCTGGTCGACCATCTCCGAGGCCTTGTGGCTGCTGCACGCGTAGAAGGCCAGCGCGCCGGCGAAGTCGAACTCCTCCGCGAGGACCCTGGGGTAGGCGTGCTCCGAACGCCAGCAGCCGCCCGGCTCGGCGGTGGCGGGGTCGTAGTCGCCCGCGCCGTCACCGGAGGAGTAGGAGTCGCCCAGGGCCACGTAGTTGCCCCACAGCGCGGCCTCCTCCGGCTCCATCCGGACCCGGGGGTCGCCCTCCTCGTCCTCGGTGACCGGGGGGAACTCCTGGGCCGGGCACACGCCTCCGGTGACGTCGCACCACAGGGACACCAGGCCGCCGCGGGTGGAGGGCAGCGCCAGGACGGCCAGCAGGGCCACGACCAGGAGGAGGGAGACGGTGAGGGCGATCCGGGACCGGCGCCACCTCTTCCTCCGGGGCCCTTCTCCACTGCCGTCGCCGTCGTCGGGTCCTTCGGGGCCGTCACCGGGGCCGTCGCCGCCGGAGGCGCCACCGTCGCCGGAGCCGTCGGACCCGGCGGTATCGGTTTCCCCGCGGGCTCCGCCGGCCTCGGCCTGCCCGGTGCCCGGTGCGGGGTCGTCGGCGGGGGAGGAGTCGCCGGGAACGGGTTCCGGCACCTCGGGTTCCTCGCCACGTGCTGACACGGCCGCTGCTGCCTCCCACGTTCCGGACGGCTCCTGTGCATCCGCAAGACTACCCGGGCCGGTTCGTCGCGATGACCTCCAGAACGCGGTCGATGTCGCCCCCGTCCAGGGTCGCCCGGGCGGTCAGCCGCAGTCGGGACCGGCCGTCCGGTACCGACGGGGGACGGAAGCACCCCACGCGCACGCCCGACGCGAGGCAGGCCTCCCGCCACCTGAGGGCGGCCTCGGGGGAGGGCGCCGGCACGGAGACCACGGCGGCGTCGGGCGCGCTCGCCGACAGCCCGCGTTCGCGCAGGCCCTCCGCCAGGCGCCGGGCCCTCTCGCGCACCGCCCCGGCCCGCCCGGGCTCGGCGCGCAGCACGCGCAGCGCGGCCAGGGCGGCGCCCACCGCGGCCGGGGCCAGGCCGGTGTCGAAGACGAACGTGCGCGCGGTCTCCACCAGGTGGCGGATCACTCCGCGCGGCCCCAGCACCGCGCCGCCCTGGGAGCCCAGCGCCTTGGACAGGGTCACCGAGACCGCGACGTCGTCCGCGCCCCGCAGCCCGGCGGCGGTGGCCGTGCCCCGCCCTCCGGGGCCCACCACGCCCAGGCCGTGGGCGTCGTCCAGCAGTAGCGCGGCACCGTGCGCGCGGGCCACCCGGGACAGGGCGGCGGTGTCGGTGAGGTCGCCGTCCACGGAGAACACGGTGTCGCTCAGCACCAGGGACCGCCCCTCGGCGGTCGCGAGCGCCTCGGCGGCCCGGCCGGGCTCGGCGTGGTCGAAGAGCGCCACGCGCGCGCCGGAGGCCCTGGCCAACCGGGTCGCGTCGATGAGGGAGGCGTGGTTGTGGCGGTCGCACACCACCAGGGGAGGGGCGCCGCCGTCGGGTGCGGCCAGCGCGGTGACCATCGCCAGGTTCGCCGCGTACCCGGACGAGAACACCAGCGCCGCCTCCGCGCCGTAGAAGTCGGCGAGTTCGCGCTCCAGTTCGTGGTGGAGGCCGGTGTCCCCGGTGACCAGGCGCGACCCGCCAGCACCCGCGCCCCACACACGTGCGGCGCCGGCGGCGGCCGCCACCACGTCGGGGTGGCGCAGCAGTCCGAGGTAGTCGTTGCCCGCCAGGTCCAGCAGGAGGCCGTCGTCGGCCTCCCGGGGCACCGTGCGCCGCGTCAGCCCGGCCTCGGCGCGCGCCCGGGCGGCCCCGTCCAGCCACGCGAAGGGGTCTCCCGCGGGCAGTGCGCGCGCGGAGCGCGTGCGGGCCGAGGCGCGCAGGGTCCACGGGCGGCGGGGCGGGGCGGTGCCGGTGACGGCGGGGCTCGGCATGAGGGCTGCGGCCTCCTCGGATCGTGTCGGGCACACTCCGGTCGTTCGGGCAGGACGGGGACGGGGCCGACCCAGCGGCGGCCAATCCCGCTGGGGCGGCCCGGTCCCCGTGCCGGGAGGCGTCTACGACCCTGCCGGTCGGCGGGTGCGCACGTCACCCGCGGAAGCCCACAAAGATCCGCGCGGATTCCTTGGCGGGACCGTACGGGCACGCGCGTGGTCGGAGAGTGAACAATGAGGCGGCATGAACTCCACGCCCACCGGTACCGCACGCTTCCTCCCCGAGCGGGTCCGCGCAGCGGACACCGCCCACCTGTGGCACCCCTACGCCGCGGTTCCCGGGGCGGAGCGGCCGTACGTGGTCACCGGGGCCGGGGGAACGCGGCTGTCCCTGTGGTCGGAGGAGGGCACGTACCACGTGGTGGACGGGATGTCGTCCTGGTGGTCGGCGATCCACGGCTACCGTCACCCGGTACTGGACGCCGCGGTGCGCGGCCAGGTGGACTCCTACAGCCATGTCATGTTCGGCGGGCTCACCCACGGACCCGCCGCCGAGCTGGCCGAAACGCTGGTGGCGCTCACCCCGGAGCCGCTGGAGCACGTCTTCCTCGCCGACTCCGGCTCGGTGTCGGTGGAGGTGGCCATGAAGATGTGCCTGCAGTACCACCGCTCGACCGGGAGTCCGGGACGGCGCCGCTTCCTCACCTGGCGGGGCGGCTACCACGGCGACACCTTCCACGCCATGAGCGTCTGCGACCCCTCCGGTGGCATGCACTCCCTGTGGGGTGACGTGCTGCCCGCACAGGTGCACGCGCCCGAACCGCCCGCCGGGTTCGACACCGAGCCCGACCCCCTCTACGTGGACGCCTTCGAGCGCCTGGCCGCCGAGCACGCGGGTGAACTGGCCGCGATCATCGTCGAGCCGGTGGTGCAGGGCGCGGGCGGCATGCGCTTCCACCACCCGGGCTACCTGCGCGAGCTGCGGCGGATCGCGGACGCGTACGGACTGCTGCTGGTCTTCGACGAGATCGCCACGGGCTTCGGCCGCACCGGTGAGCTGTTCGCCGCCGACCACGCGGGGGTCGCACCCGACGTCATGTGCCTGGGCAAGGCGCTGACCGGCGGCTACCTGACCCTCGCCGCGACGCTGTGCACGGGTCGGGTGGCCCGGGGCATCGCCGGGGGAGAGGTGCCGGTGCTCGCCCACGGGCCCACGTTCATGGGCAACCCGCTGGCCTGCGCGACCGCGCTGGCCTCGGTGGAGCTGCTGACGCGGGGCGACTGGCGAGGCGACGTGGCGCGGATCGAGGCCGGCCTGCGCGAGGGGCTGGCCCCCGCCGAGCGCCTGCCGGGTGTGCGCGAGGTGCGGGTGCTCGGCGCCGTCGGGGTGGTGGAACTGGAGGCGCCGGTGCGGATGGGCGAGGCCACCCGCGCCGCGGTGGAGGCCGGGGTGTGGCTGCGGCCCTTCCGCGACCACGTGTACGCGATGCCGCCCTACGTGTGCGGTCCGGAGGACGTGGCCGTGATCGCCGCCGGGATGGTCGCGGCGGCACGGGCCTCGCTGGGGGAGGGGCCGCGATGAGCGTCCTGGTGGTGACCGGCACCGGGACCGGGGTCGGAAAGACGGTGGTCACGGCGGCGGTGGCCGCGCTGGCACGTGCGAGGGGGCTGCGGGTGGCCGTGCTCAAACCCGCTCAGACCGGGACGGGGCCGACCGAACCTGGTGACACGGACGCCGTGGCCCGGCTCGTGCCGGGGGTGACGACGGCGGAGCTGGCCCGCTACCCCGAACCGCTGGCCCCGGCCACGGCCGCCGCCCGGTGCGGGGCGGCGGCCGTACGGGCCGAGGAGGCCGCCGACGCCGCGTGGCGCCTGGCCCGTGCACACGACCTGGTACTGGTGGAGGGCGCGGGCGGCCTGCTGGTGCGGCTGAACGCCGAGGGCCAGACCCTGGCCGACGTCGCGGTGCTGCTGTCCGCGCCGGTGCTGGTGGTGGCCCGGCCCGGGCTGGGAACCCTGAACGACACCGCGCTGACCGCGGAGGCCCTGCGTACCCGGGGACTCTCCCCGGCCGGTGTGGTGGTGGGATCCTGGCCGGACCGCTCTGACCTGGCCATGCGCTGCAACCTCACCGACCTGCCCGCCATGGGCGCCGGTCCGCTGGTGGGCGCGGTGCCGGAGGGCAGCGGGGCACTGGCCGCGCCCGCGTTCGCGGACACGGCCCGCCGTTTCCTGGCCCCGTGCCTGGGCGGTACGTGGCTCACGCCGGAGCGGGGACCGGCGAGGCCAGTGTGAAAGCGCGCGGTCCGGGACCGTGCTCACGCAGCCGCCGGGCACGCTCCCCGGCCTCCTCCCGGGACACCGGAGCCCCGGCGGTGGACCACCACAGGACGCGCTCCACCTCGGGGAAGGCGCCGCTGCGGGCACGCAGGGCCAGCACGTCCGGGTGGGCCTCCTCCACGAAGGACCTCAGGTCCACCGGTGAGCGCCACAGCGCGACCATGTGTATGTGGTCCCCCTCGTCGGAGAAGTGGACCTCTCCCAGGTGGCCGGGGCCGCTCCGCGCACGCTCGCGCAGCGCGGCGGCGAACGCCCCGAGGAAGCGCCGGTCGCCCCGGACGGTGCGCGCCTCCACCAGGACCGGCGAGCCGCCCCGGAGGGCCGGACCGTGATCCCTGGCCCGGCGCGGGTGGTGGGAGGAGGAACGGGCGGCGGGCACTCGCTGACGCTGGTCCAGGGACTGCATGGTGGCCTCCAGGTGAATTGGACTCTTCTGAAGGGGGCCACATTGGCTCTGGTGGTATCCCCCGTCGAATGCCAGTATGGAAGTCCGGGGGTAGCCCCAGTAGATCCAATGGAGGGAAAAATGGACTCTTCTCGAAGCGCCGCGGAAATCGCGGACCTTCTGGGGGCCTGGCCCCGGGGCGGCGGCCCCCTCTACCGGCGCCTCGCCGACACCCTGCGCGAACTCATCGACCAGGGCACCCTCACCCCGGGTGAGCGCCTGCCGTCCGAGCGTGCCCTGGCCGCCGCACTCAGGATCAGCCGCACCACCGTCGTCTCCGCCTACGACTCCCTGCGCTCGACGGGCATCCTCGACAGCAGACAGGGCAGCGGCACCCGCATCAGCAGCCGGGTCGCGCCCGTGCGCTCGGACGGCTGGACCGCCAGCGGCAACGGCAACCCCATGTACCGCAACCTCTTCCAGCGGGAGGAGGGCCTCATCTCGACCGCCTGCCTGAGCACCCCCGCCCTCCCCGGGGTGGAGGAGGCCATCCGCGAGGTCGTGGCCGAGGACCTGCCCGCGCTCATGGCCGAGGGCTCCTACCATCCGAGCGGCCTGCCCGCGCTGCGCCAGGCCATCGCCGACCACTACGGCGGCCGGGGCCTGCCCACCACCCCCGACCAGATCGTGGTCACCAACGGAGCCCACCAGGCCGTCAACCTGGTCTCACAGCTCTACCTGCGCAAGGGCTCGCCCGTCGTGGTCGAGGACCCCGGCTTCGCGGGCTGTCTGGACCTGATGGGCGACAGGGGCGCCCGCTTCGTCCCCGTCCCCCTCGACGACCAGGGCATCGACGGGACCGGAGTGCGCCGTGCCGTGGCCGAGCACGCGCCCCACCTGATCTACACCATGCCCTCGTACCACAACCCCACCGGCACGATGATGTCCGTGGCGCGCCGCCGCGAGCTGGGTGAGCTGTCCGCGCGCCACGGTGTGCCCGTCCTGGAGGACTCCGCCTACACCGGCATGCGCGTCGCGGACGAGCCGCCGCCGCTGGCCGCGTTCGCCCCGCGCGGCGCCGAGGTCATCACCGTGGAGTCCCTGTCCAAGATCGGCTGGGCCGGGCTCCGGGTGGGCTGGCTGCGCGCGCCCGCCGAGATGGCCCTGCGCCTGAGCCGCCGCAAGGTCCTCGCCGACCTGGCCGGCCCCCTGCTCGACCAGGCGGTGACCGTGCGCCTGCTGGGGCGCTACGACGAGCTCTCCCGGCAGCGCTCCGACATGCTGCGCGAGGCGCTGGACCACATGGAGGAGCTGCTGCGCGAGGCCCTGCCCTCCTGGGAGTGGAAGCGCCCCGACGGCGGGGCGGCCCTGTGGGTGCGCCTGCCCGGCGTGGACGCCCGCGCCTACGTACAGGTCGCGCTCTGCCACGACGTGGACCTCGTCCCGGGGGCGATCATGTCGGCGCACACCGACGGCCGCCACTCCGAGTGCTTCCGGCTGCCCTTCGCCTACGAGCGGGCCACCCAGGAGGAGCTGGTCTGGCGGCTGGCCCGGGCCTGGCGCGAACTCGACCGGTACGGCCCGGTGGCCGAGGAGCCGGTCCGCCTGGTGGTCTGATCCGCTCCGGACACGCGCGAGGGCGGCACCACGTGTGGTGCCGCCCTCCGCCATGTCCGGAGCCTCACCGGACGGAAGCCCTCGGCGTCAGCCGATCTTGACCCCGCGGGCGTTGCTGAAGCGCTCCTGGACGTCGGCCCAGTTGACCACGTTCCAGAAGGCCTTGGCGTACTCCGCCTTCACGTTCTTGTACTGGAGGTAGAAGGCGTGCTCCCACATGTCCAGCATCAGCAGCGGGACGGAGCTGAGGGCGGTGTTGCCCTGCTGGTCGTAGAGCTGCTCGATGATCAGGCGCTGACCCAGTGCGTCCCAGGCCAGGATCGCCCAGCCCGAGCCCTGGATCGTGGTGGCCACGGAGGTGAAGTGCGCGCGGAAGGCGTCGAAGGAGCCGAACTGGTCGTCGATGGCGGCGCCCAGCTCGCCCTCGGGCTTGTCGCCGCCCTCGGGGGACAGGTTCTTCCAGAAGATGGAGTGGTTGACGTGGCCGCCCAGGTTGAAGGCCAGGTTCTTCTCCAGCATCGGGATGGTCCCGAACTCACCGCTCTCGCGGGCCTCGGCCATCTTCTCCAGGGCCGTGTTGGCACCGGAGACGTAGGTCGCGTGGTGCTTGTCGTGGTGCAGCTCCATGATCTGACCGGAGATCCACGGCTCCAGGGCCGCGTAGTCGTAGGGCAGTTCGGGAAGCGAGTACGGCGCAGACATCTCTTCTGACGCACCTTTCCAATGACGCGATTCGTCGTGTTTACCAGCGATGGGATCGCTATGCAGCAAGCTATCAGTCAGCCGACCGCTCACCCGATGTCAGGCTGTTTACACTCCGGTCCGGGAATAAACCGGATCTGCCGGGCCGCCGTGTCCGGATCCTCGCCGTCACCGACCGTGCGGGCCGCGTCGCCAAGGGCACTGGACTCTCAGGGGCGAACTCCCGTGCCCGCCGTCCCACCGTCCCCTCCAGCACTTCCCCTCCTGTCTTCTCCCAATCATCACGTGCGTGGAGGAATCTCCTCGTGTGTGTGGTGTGGCGGGATGTGACGCGTTTTCCGCGGAGCGGCCGCGGTCCCTTCCGGGAGGCGACATCCGTCCGTCACCGGACCGTGGGACGGATGTCCGTCCGGTATTCATCCGTGCGGATCCGCGGGCGCCGATAATCCGCCGACGAATTCGTGGCGGGGGCCGAGGCCGTTCCCGTCCCCGCCCGGCGGAGGAGAACGAGGAGAACACGGTTTCCCCGTTCCCCGGAGCCGCCACCGCCGTGTCCGTGTCCGTTGCCGGGGGGCGCTCCCAGCGGTCCTCGGACGCGTCCGTCCACGTCCCCGACACACGAGGAGTGGCGGCCCCGCCCCGGGCGGAGGATGCGGGGCGCCGGCGCAGCACGGGCCCCGCGCCCCGCGCGGGGCCCCGCGCGGGGCGCGGGCGGAGACGGCCCGTCCGGAACAGAAGAAAAACAACGGATGCACAGGAATGAGAAATATATGAGGAGAGAGTGAACAACAGGGGAATTGCATGTACTCCAGGTTTCGATTTCCGTTACGGAGCATCCGTTATTTCCCCGAAGCGTTAAGGTCGGAAGCGTCTGAGCGGTTCACCGGCCACCGCTTCCGGCGGAGGCGGGCGGGCCGGTGGTTCAACACGGGGAAACCGGCTCCTTCCCCTCTCGTCCCCCCGCGGCCCGCACTCGGCGGTGCCGTGTCAGGAACTCCCGTGGAGGTATCCGTCCATGCGGTCGCTTCGCAGTCGTCTTCGCCTGATCCTGGCCACCGGCGCGGTGGTCGGCGCCGTCGTGCTCTGTGTCCCCGCGGTGCTGGGGTTCTCGGGGGTGATCGGATGGACCGAGGCGGTCACCCTCACCCTCCTCGGTCTGCTCTGCGCCGCGGTGGGCGCCCTCGGCGCGAGCGTGCTGCTGCTGTCCCGCCGCATGGGAGCCCTGTCCAGGAGTGTGACCACGGCGATGGACGCCCACAGCCGCAGGATCGCCGAGACGCTCGGCCAGGACCGGCTGGAGAACGTCCGCGTCCTGGAAGGCGTCCACGAGCGCTTCGTCCACCTCCAGGAGCACACGCTCCCCCGGATGAACCGCGAGATCAGGAACGCGGTCACCGTGCAGGGCCGCAACGACTACGAGCAGCAGGTCGCCTGGACCGAGCTGCGCGAACACCTCGACACGGCCACCTTCATGCCGCCCCTGCGCGGCTGGGCGGCCTCCCCCGACGTGCTCAGGGTGCTGGTCCGCCACATCGACCGGCTGCGCCCGGAACTGGTCGTGGAGTGCGGCAGCGGCGCGTCCAGCGTCTGGATCGGCTACGCGCTGCGCCGCGCGGGCGGCGGCAGACTCGTCGCCTTCGAGCACGACGCCCGCTACGCCGAACTCAGCCGTGAGCTGGTCGCCGCGCACGGGCTCGACGACGTCGTCGAGGTCCGCCACGCCCCACTGGTCGAGACCGCGAGCACCACGGTCACCGTCGACGGCCAGAGGCTTTCGACCGCCGACCGCTGGTACGACACCTCGGCCTTCGCCGACCTGGAGGGCGTCGGCCTGGTGTTCGTCGACGGTCCGCCCAAGGCCACCGGCCTACAGGCCCGCTACCCGGCCGTCCCCGTCCTGCTGCCGCGCTGCACCGAGGACGTCGTCATCGTCCTGGACGACGCCGCGCGCGACGACGAGCGCGGCCTCGGCGACCGCTGGCTCGACGAGTACCCCGAACTCCACCGCGTCGAGGAGGCCGCGGAGAAGGGCGCCCACGTCTTCAGCCGCAAGGGGGCCTGAGCTCGACACCGCTCCCGCGGCCCCGTGCTCCCACACCTCCACGGCCTCCCGTCCCCTCACGGTCCGCCACCGCACCACCCGACGGGCTCCCGCCGGAGTCCGACCGACACACCCGAGGTCACCCGATGATCACCACCGCCTTGCGGCACACTCTGCGCGCCCGTGGCACGGAGACCGCCGTGCTGTGCCACGCGGGCGCCGACACCCGCTCCATCCTGGCCGAACTGCCGCTACGCCCCGACGACCTCCTCCTGGACCTGGACGCCCATCCCCTGGGACGGCCCCTGGAGCTCCCGAGGGCCTGGATCAGGGACGGGGAGGCCGAGGTCGGACTCGTCGCGGTCCTGGCCGCCACGCCCACCGACCTGCACCGCGCCCTCACCGCCGCCGTGCACCTGCCCCGGGCCGTGCACGTCCTGGTCGCCCTGGCCGCCACCACCGGCCAGCAGGAGCCCCCGATCCCGGCCTCCCCCGGCATGGGCCAGTGGCGCGACCTCCAGGAGATGCGGGTGCGCCGCGCGAACAGGAGCGGCTGGGTGTGCGAGCTGTTCTTCCCCAACGGGGTGGACACCGCCCAGGTGGTCGACGCCGTCGTACACGGCACCCGCGGCCGCCGCCGGGGCCCGGCCACCGCGCCGATGGCCGTCCTCAACGGACCCGAGGCCACCCTGTGGCGGCCCGGCGACACCGGCGCGCACGGCGTGGACGCGGCCGGGCCCGTCCCGCTGCGCCGGGTGACCCCGGTCGGCGACCTGGCGCTGCGCGTGTCCGGCGACGGTGAGCGGCCCGGGTGGACCGACCCGGTCGTCCCGGTCCTGGACCGGGCCACCACCGGCGCCGACTCCTGGGAGCGGATCGCCTCCGACGAGCACACCGGCGTCCGGGCCGCCACCGCCGCGCGCACCGAGGCGGCGTCCGTCAACGCCGTCGCGCCCATCGACGAGACCACGGTCAACCCCACCGGGTTCACCAGGGTCGGGAACGGGAACCTGGCCGACCTGACGCTCCACGGCGCCCACGCCGTCGTCCGGGAGGGTGACAAGGACCTGGTCACCGTCGCCGCCGACGGCACCGTCACCGACGTCGACCTGTCACGGCTGCGCCACCTGCGCGGGGTCAGGGTGGACTGGTCCGGGCACACCGGGCCGAGCGCCGCCGTGCGCGCGGTCGCCTCGCTGGCCGCCGGCGGAGTGCCCCTGCTCAGCGGCGGGGTACCCGCGTGGGCGTCGGGCCTGGGCGCACCGCTCACGGACCTGATCACCGGCGCCGGCGACGAGGACCTGCGCGACCAGCTGCGCCGTGAGGAGTACAGCGTCCGCCTGCGCCGTGCCGCCCTGCGGACCCACGGTCAGCGTTCCCGCTGGCGGGCACTGGGGGCCGAGGCCGGGATCCCCCTGCCCCGGGAGCCCCGTGTGTCGGTCATCCTGTGCACGCGCCGCCCCGAGATGGTGGGGTTCGCGCTCGCCCAGATCGCCCGGCAGCGCGGCGTGGACCTGGAGGTGGTGCTGACCCTGCACGGATTCCCCGCGGACCGGCCCGAGGTGCGCTCCGCGGTCGCCGCGTTCAGGGACACCGGGCGGCCTCTGGTCGTGCACGAGGCCGACGCGGACCAGGTCTTCGGCTCGGTGCTCAACGACTCCGTCGCCCGCGCCTCCGGTGACCTGATCTCCAAGTGGGACGACGACGACTGGTACGGCCCCGACCACCTGGCCGACCTGCTGCTGGCGCGCACCTACTCCGGTGCCGAGCTGGTCGGTGTCGGCCAGGACTTCGTCTACCTCCAGGAGGTCGACCTGACGGTCTGGCGCAACCGCAGGTCCGAGGCCGCCACCCGGTTCATCGCCGGGGGCACCATCCTCACCGACCGGGTGGTGCTGGAGGAGGTCGGGGGCTTTCGGCCACTGCCCCGCGCCATCGACACCCAGCTCCTCATCGCCGTCATCCGAGGCGGCGGGCGCATCTACCGCGCCCACGGGCTCGGGTACGTGCTCCGCCGTACCGGCGGCGGACACACCTGGTCCGAGGACATGGCCTTTTTCCTGCACAACCACACCCAGCAGTGGTTCGGCTGGCGTCCGAGCGCCCTCATGGAGGGCGAGCCCTCGCCTCTCGGCCAGCCCGCCACCGAGTACACGGGGGAGATCCGTTGACCACGCTTGACATGAGCCCGGAGCCGAGCTCCCGCACCAGCGGCCCCGAGGTCGGGGCCGTCCTTCCCCGGGGGGAGGTCGACTACCGGAACCAGCCCCGCGCGCGGCGCAACGACTACTCGGTGCTCCAGCCGCCGCCGCTGGGGGAGTGGACGCCGACGCTGTCGGTGTCGGTGGTCATCCCCGCCCACGGGCACCAGGACAAGCTCGCGCTCGTCCTGGCCTCCCTGTCCGCGCAGAGCTACCCGGCGCACCTGACGGAGGTGGTCGTGGTGGACGACGGCTCGCCCGAGCCGCTCACCCTGCCGCCGGTGCGCCCGGAGAACACGCGGCTGATCACCTCCGCCCCGGGCGGGTGGGGATCGGCGCACGCCGTGAACAGCGGTGTCGCCGCCTCGTCGGGGCAGGTGGTCCTGCGCCTGGACGCGGACATGCTGGTCTACCGCGAGCACGTCGAGTCGCAGATGCGCTGGCACCACCTGGTCGACTACGGGGTCGCCATGGGCCACAAGATGTTCGTGGACTTCGACCCGGGCGCCATGACCCCCGAGTACGTGGCCGCCGAGGTCCGTGAGGGGCGCGCCGCCGAGCTGTTCGACCGCGAGAGCGCCGACCCGCACTGGGTGGAGCAGACGATCGCGAACCACGACAGGCTGCGGACCGCCGACCGCCTGGCCTACAAGGTGTTCATCGGGGCCACCGGCTCCCTGCACCGCACCCTGTTCGACGCCGCGGGGGGTCTGGACGGGGGGCTGGTCCTGGGCGGCGACAGCGAGTTCGCCTACCGGGTCTCCCAGCAGGGCGCCCTGTTCGTTCCGGACCTGGACACCAGCAGCTGGCACCTGGGCCGCACCCAGATGCAGACCCGCCGTGACGCGGGCACCCGCTACCGCGCCCCGTTCGTGGCCAACCGTGTGCCCGACTTCCACCTGCGCCGCAGGCGCCCCGACCGGCAGTGGGAGGTGCCGCTGGTCGACGTGGTCATGGACGTGGACGGCGCCACCCTGGAGGAGGTGGACACCACCGCCTCGGCGCTGCTGTCGGGCACCACCCCCGACATCCGGCTGTGGCTGGTGGGCCCCTGGGGCACGCTCGACGACGGGCGGCGCTCCCCGCTGGACGAGGAGCGGCTCGACCTGCGGCTGGTCGGGGAGACCTTCCGGGGCGATCCCAGGGTGCGCCTGGCGGAGGCGGCGCCGGAACACGACCCGCGCGTGCCCTTCCTGCTGCGGGTGCCCGCCGGGGCGGCGCCGCGCGACCGGGCGGTGGCCGACCTGGTCGCGGCGGCGAACAAGAACAAGGCGGGGCTGCTGTGCGCGCCCATGCCCGGGGCCACCCGGGGCGACGGCGTCCTGCGCCTGGAGCGGGTCTTCGCCTACGCCAGGGCCCGCCGCTTCTGGCCGGAGGCCGCGGCCGAGGAGCTGGACCGGGGCGTGGAGGAGGTCTACGGCACCCACTGGATGCCCGGGACGGACTTCGTGGTCCCGGAGGAGGAGGGACAGGCCGGGCCCGAGAGCCCCGAGGCGCTGCGGCGCAAGCTCGACCAGGCGCTCGCCGAGGTGGAGCGGATGCGGGCACGGGCCAGGCGGGCCGAGCGCAAGCTGCGCTGGTTCACCCCCGGGCTGGCCCGCAGGGTGCTGCGGAAGCTGGCCCGCTGATCCGGTCCTGAGGGCCTTCCGGGCGGGGGAGGGGCACGGCGGTGTGTCGGCTGTCCACGACACACCGCCGTGCCCAAGTGCTGTCAGTGATTATTTGACTACTCTGGGCACTCGGAACTGGTGCGCGTCCCACGGGTCGCGACTCCGCCTCCCACACCACCGAGGTCGCCCCATGATCACCTCCGTACTCCGCCAGGGCCTGCGCACACGCGGAAACGAACCCGCGGTGCTGTGCCACACCGGATTCCAGGGGCGGGGCTGCGTCTACTTCGACTGGCTCCGGCTCGGGGTCCGTGACCGGATCGTCGACCTGGACACCCGCCCCATGGGCGAACCGGTCCGGGTGAGGGGCGTGGGCGGGCGGGGAGAGGCGGAGGAGGTCGGGCTGCTGGCGGTCGTCGCGGCCAGCCTCACCGACCTTCGCCGCTCCCTCACCACCGCGGTCCACCTGCCGCCCGCCGTACACCTGGTCGCGGTCGTGGCCGACATGCCGGGCCACCAGGGACCCCTGCTGCCCGCCCCTCCCGGTATCAACGAATGGCACGGCCTCCAGGAGCTGCGGCTGCGCCGCACGGGCAAGAGCGGCTGGGTGTGCGAGCTGTTCTTCCCCGGCGGTACCGACACCGCCTCGGCCCTGGAGACCGTCCTGCACGGGACGGGCGGCCGCAGGCGCGGCCCCAGGCCCGTTCCCCTGGGAGGGCTGCACGGGCCCGAGGGCGCGCTGTGGCGCTCCGGCGACGCCTCGGCCTCGGGCGTGAGCGCCACCGGCCCCGTCCCGCTGCGCCGGGTCACACCGGTCGTCGACCTGGTCGTACGCACCCACGACGGCGGCCCGCCGCCCGACTGGGAGGACGAGGCAGTCCCCTGCCTGGACCTGGAGACCACCGCCGCCGGGTCCTGGGAGCGGCTGACCCGCTCCGGGAACGGGCACCACGGGAGCGGGCACCACACGTGGAGGCCCGGCGAGGGCGCCCCGCCGCGTGTGCGGGAGGCGGACCCCGCGGAACTGGTCGCACCCATCGACGAACGCGTCATCAACCCCTGCGGCTTCGCGCGCAAGTCCGGCGGCCCCATGGGCGACCTCACGGTCCACGACCAGCACGCTGTCATCCGCGACGGGAACAAGGTCCTGGCCGTGATCCCCGAGAACGGGACGGTCACCGATCTGGACATCGGCCGGGCCCGCTACCTGCGCGGCGTACGGGTGGACTGGTCCGGGCACAGCGGACCCGCGGCCGCGGTGCGCGCGGTCGCCTCCCTCGCGGCCGCGGGCGTACCGACGGTCAGCGGCCCCGTCCCGGCCTGGGCGAGCGCCCTCGGCCACCCCCTGGCCGACCTGCTGACCGCGGCGGGGGAGGAGGCGCTGCGCGACCCGCTCCTGCGCGAGGAGCACAGCATCCGGCTGCGCCGCGCCGCCCTGCGGACCCACGGCCAGCTCACCCGCTGGCGCTCCCTGGCCCGGCGGGCCGGGGTCCCGCTGCCGCCCGACCCCCTGGTCTCGGTGGTCATGTGCACCCGGCGCCCCGAGATGGTGGGGTTCGCGCTCGCCCAGATCGCCCGTCAGCGCCACGTGCGCTTCGAGGTGGTGCTGACCCTGCACGGATTCTCCGCCGACCTGCCCGAGGTGAGTTCGGCCGTCGCCGAGTTCACCGCCACGGGGGCGCGGGTCATCGTGCACGAGGCCCCCGCGGACCAGGTGTTCGGGGCCGTGCTCAACGACGCCGTCGACCGCGCCTCGGGGCCGATCATCGCCAAGTGGGACGACGACGACTGGTACGGCCCCGAACACCTGGCCGACCTGATGCTGGCGCGCACCTACTCCGGGGCCGACCTGGTGGGCAGCAGCACGGACTACGTCTACCTCCAGGAACTGGACCTGACCGCGTGGAGGAGCTACCACTCGGAACTCCCCTCACCCCACGTCGCGGGAGGGACCATCCTCACCGACCGCTCGGTGCTGGAGGAGGTCGGCGGCTTCCGCCCCCTGCCCCGGGCGATCGACAGCCAGCTCCTCCTGGCCGTGCGGCGCGTCGGCGGGCGCATCTACCGCGCCCACGGGCTGTGCTACATGCTGCGCCGCGTGGCCGAGGGCCACACCTGGAACGAGGACCCGGGCTACTTCGTGCGCAAGAGCACCAAGCAGTGGTCCGGCTGGCGCCCCAGCGCCCTGATGGAGGGGGTACCCGAACCCCTGGGACGACCCGGCGGAGTGACCGAGTACACGGGAGGACACCGTTGAGCACCTCAGACCACGCTTCCGGATCGGGCCTGGTACCCGGTCAGCGCCGAGGGCGGACGGACCCGGTGACGGAGATCCGGAGCACCGGCCCCCACGGCTCCGACGGCCGTCCCATGCCACTGCTGTGGCGCAACGACTACTCGGTGCTCCAGCCGCCGCCGCTGGGGGAGTGGACGCCGACGCTGTCGGTGTCGGTGGTCATCCCCGCGCACGGCCATCCCGACAAGCTCGCGATGGTGCTGGCCTCCCTGTCCGCGCAGAGCTACCCGGCGCACCTGACGGAGGTGGTCGTGGTGGACGACGGCTCGCCCGAGCCGCTCACCCTGCCGCCGGTGCGCCCGGAGAACACGCGGCTGATCACCTCCGCCTCCGGGGGCTGGGGCTCCGGGCACGCCGTCAACACGGGTGTGGCGGACTCCTCCGGAGAGGTGGTCCTGCGCCTGGACGCGGACATGCTGGTCTACCGCGAGCACGTGGAGTCGCAGATGCGCTGGCACCACCTGGTCGACTACGCGGTGGTCATGGGCCACAAGATGTTCGTGGACTTCGACCCCGAGACGATGAACCCCGGGTACGTGGCCGAACAGGTGCGCGCCGGCCGGGCGGCGGACCTGTTCGACCGCGAGAGCGCCGAACCGCACTGGGTGGAGCGGACGATCGACAGGCAGGACCGGCTCCGCACCGCCCACCACAAGGCGTACAAGGTGTTCGTGGGCGCCACCGGGTCACTGCACCGCACGCTGTTCGACGGGGCCGGGGGGATGGACACCGAGCTCATCCTGGGAGGCGACAGCGAGTTCGGCTACCGCGCCTCCCAGCAGGGGGCGGTCTTCGTCCCGGACCTGGACACCAGCAGCTGGCACCTGGGCCGCACCCAGATGCAGACCCGCCACGAGGCGGGGACCCGCTACAGAATGCCGTTCGTGGCCAACCGCGTGCCCTACTTCCACCTGCGCACCCGGCGCCCGGGGCGGTTGTGGGAGGTGCCGGCGCTGGAGGCGGTGATGGACGTGGACGGTGTCGCGCTGGAGGACGTGGAAGCCACCGCCTCGGCGCTGCTGTCGGGCATCACCCCCGACATCCGGCTGTGGCTCGTCGGCTCGTGGGACGCGCTGGAGGAGGGGCGCAGGCCCCTGCTGGAGGAGGAGCACCTGGACCTGCGGCTGGTCCGGGAGCTCTTCCGCGGCGATCCCCGGGTGCGGTTCACCGGCTCCGGGCCGGAGCACGATCCGCGGACGCCCTTCCTGCTGCGGGTGCCCGCCGGGGCGCGGCTGGCGCCCGGAGCCCTCGACGAGCTCCTGCGGGCGGCCGAGCGCACGGGGGCGGGGCTGCTGCGCTCGCTTCCGCCCGGGGACGCGCGGGGAGGAGGGGTGCTGCGGATGGAGCGCACCGCCGCCTACGCCAGGGCCCGCCACCTCTCCCCCGACGCGGGGGAGGAGGAGCGCGACCGGCTGGTGGAGCAGGTCTGCGGTATCCACTGGGCGGGCGGGGAGGGGATCTTCGCGGTCCCCTCCGCCGCGGCGGAGGAGACCGGAGCCGCCGGGGGTGAGGCGGCCCTTCTGCGCCGGCGCCTGAGCCGCGCGGAGAACGAGGCCAGGAGCCTGCGGCGCCGTGCGGAGCGGGCCGAGCGCAAGCTGCGCTGGTTCACCCCGGACCTGGTCCGCCGCGTGCTGCGCCGCATCGTTCGCTGAGGCGGTGCCTGCTCCGGGCGGCCCAGGGGCGGGAGCCCTCGGTGTCCGCGGTGGGAGGGCTCGTGCCCGCCCGTCACCCTCAACGGAGAGCCTTCGGCTCCAGCGCCTGCCTCTCCGTCACCCTCCCACCACCCTCAACGGAGAGCCTTCGGCTCCGGTCCCTGCCTCTCCGTCACCCTCCCACCACCCTCAACGGAGAGCCTCCGGCTCCAGCGCCCGCCTCTCCGTCGCCCGCCACCAACCCCGAACGACGGCCTTCGGCCGCGGTACCTGTCCCCGCCTCCGCCGCCTCCAGAGCCCTCCGGGGCCGTGCCGCCGGCGGGGAGGGGCCTACGGCACCCAGAGGCCGAGCGACTCGGCGACCAGGGCGGGGCGCTCCTGGCCCTCGATCTCCACGGTGTGGGTCGTGGTCACCAGGTAGCCCTTGGGGGACTCCTGTACCGAGCTGAGCTCGATGCCGTCACGGATGCGCGCGCCGGAGGGGACCGGCTGGAGGAAGCGCACCTTGTTGAGCCCGTAGTTGATGGACATGCTGGGCTTCTCGGTGAGTGAGATGGAGGACTGGGAGAAGTGGGCCAGCATCGACAGGGTCAGGAACCCGTGTGCGATGGTGCCGCCGAACGGACCCGACGCCGCCTTCTCCTGGTCGATGTGGATCCACTGGTGGTCCTCGGTCGCGTCGGCGAAGAGGGAGATCCGTTCCTGGTCGATGGTCACCCAGTCGGTGTAGCCCAGGTGCTCGCCCTGGGATGCGATGACCTCGTTGATGTCGGCGAATACGCGCACCGCGCCTCCACAGTCGTCGGGTCCGGAACGGGAGCCGGACGGTGCCGCAACTCTACCTAACGCTGTTCGGTTAAAGGGGAGGGGGAGTCCCTCCCGGAAGGCGGCTCGGGATCAGCGGCCCCGGCCGCGGCGGGCTCCGCCGCCGCGTTCGGCGAGGGCCTCGCGCGTGCCGTCGGCGTCCACCAGCAGGGTCTGCGCGGTGCGTCCGGCCACCGCCGTGCGGTCCACTCCGTGTCCCAGGCCGCTCTCCGTCAACGGGACCGGCACCACCCCGTCGTGCGCGCGTACCGGCGGGACCACCAGGTCGCGGCCGCGGCCTCCGGCGCCGGGCATCTCCACCGGCAGGGTCGCCCCCGACAGGGACGCCAGCGCGACCGCGGCCGCACGCCCGACCCCCGTCACCGCCGAGGAGCCGCACCAGACCTGCCAGCCCGCGTCCACCGCGCGGTCCACCGCGCGGCGGGCGGACGTCAGGCCGCCCAGCCGGGTCAGGTCCACGTTCACCGCTCCACCGGCCTCGGCGCGGATCGCCTCGCCGAGGTCCTCCACCGAGTCCAGCGACCGGCCCAGAGCCACCGGGGTGCGCAGCTCCGAGGCCAGGCGGCCGTGCGCGGCCAGGTCACCCGGGGCGAAGGGGTCCTCGATCGCCAGCAGGCCGAGTCCGTCCAGGACGCGCAGTGCGTCCAGGTCGGCGGGGGACTCGGTGTACCGTCCGCCCGCGTCGGCCTGTAGGACCAGGAACGGGAAGCTGCCCCGCACCGCACGTACCACGTCGGCGTCCCAACCCGGCTCGACCTCCAGCCGGATCCGCCTGAATCCCGCCCCGACCTGCCGGTTGACCTCGGTGACCACCGACTCCACGGTCACCTGCCGGGGCAGGGTCACACCCGCCGTGAGCGCGGTGCGCTCACCGCCCAGGGCGTGCGAGAGCGGAGTGCCGCGCTGGCGGCTCCACAGATCCCAGCAGGCGGTGTCCAGGGCGCCGGCCACCGCCGGGTCCCAGGGCAGGTCCGCCCACGCCTCACCCGCCTCGGTGGGCCGTCTCCAGGAGTGGCGCAGCAGGGCGGGGGCGAAGGCCGAGGCCAGGGCCTCCCACTGGGGCCCGGTGGCGCGTGGAAGCTCTCCCCAGCCGCTGACGCCCTCGCCGTCGGCCACACGGACCAGGACGGGGCCGTCGGCTCCGGTGCCCCGTACGCCCGACTGGGGCCGCAGCCGGATCAGCTCGAGTTCGACGATCCGGGTCGCGGTCGCCGAGTCGGTGTGTGCCACGCTGTCCCACCTCGGTGCTCGTCCTCCCGCCGGTCGTCCGGCCACCGGGCCGGACACGGGCTGTCCTCTCGACGGTACCCCCGGCCGACCTGCACGACCAGCCCGCGCGGTGCGGTCCGCGCCACCTGGCCGGCCAGGTGGAGGCTCCCTCCGGCCGCCCCGTGCCCTCGCCGCGGGCCGACGGCCCCTCACGGAACGGGGCCGCCCGCGGCGCCGACCGGCGCCGCGGACGGCCCGCGAAGCAGAGCCCGCCGTCTCTCAGCCCGTGGCCAGCACCTCGTCCAGCGGACGGTGCTTGAGCCCGTGCGCCTCGGCGACCGGCGCCGACACCACGTCGCCGTCGAAGGTGTTCAGGCCCCCGGCCAGCGCCTCGTCCTCGGCCAGGGCCCGCCGCCAGCCCTTCTCCGCCAGCGCCACCGTGTAGCGCAGGGTGTCCTTGGTCAGCGCGTGGGTGGAGGTGTTGGGCACCGCCCCCGGCATGTTCGCCACGCAGTAGAACACGGTGTCGTGCACCTGGAACGTGGGGTCGGCGTGCGTGGTGGGACGCGAGTCCTCGAAGCAGCCGCCCTGGTCGATGGCGATGTCCACCAGCACCGCGCCCGGGCGCATCCGCGACACCAGCTCGTTCGACACCAGCTTGGGCGCCTTGGCCCCCGGCACCAGCACCGCGCCGATCACCAGGTCGGACTCCAGCAGCGACTGCTCCAGCTCGAACGCGTTGGACACCACGGTCTTGACGCGGCCCCGGTAGATCGAGTCCACGTGCCGCAGCTTGTTCACGTTCAGGTCCAGCACGGTCACGTCGGCGCCCATGCCCACCGCGACCTGCGTCGCGTTCAGGCCGGACACGCCCGCGCCGACCACGGTCACCCGCGCCGGGCGCACACCCGGCACCCCGCCCATCAGGACGCCGCGCCCGCCGCTGGGACGCTGAAGGGTCACCGACCCCACCTGCGTGGCCAGGCGGCCCGCGACCTCCGACATCGGGGCCAGCAGCGGCAGGGAGCCGTCGGGAAGCTGCACGGTCTCGTAGGCGATACCGGTCACCCGCCGCTCCAGCAGCGCGTCGGTGCACTCGCGCGACGCGGCCAGGTGCAGGTAGGTGAAGAGGGTCTGCCCCTCGCGCATGCGGTGGTACTCCGCCGCGATCGGCTCCTTGACCTTCAGGATGAGGTCGCCCGCGGCCCACACCTCGTCGGCGGTCTCCAGGATGCGGGCACCCGCCGCCGCGTACTCGGAGTCGGGGATGGAGGATCCGAGGCCCGCGTCGCGTTCGACGACCACCTCGTGGCCCCGGCTGACCAGTTCGTGGACCCCCGCAGGAGTGATGGCCACCCGGTACTCGTGGTTCTTGATCTCACGGGGTACGCCGATGCGCACGGTTCCTCCTACTGGTATCTCCGTTGATATCCCCACTGTGACCTGCGAAGGCCCCTCGCCGCCATCGTCAACATGCATGACTGTCGGCGACCTTGTTGGCAACGTGTAAAGCGAATGCGTGGGATGGGACACGAGTTCGCACCCGGTGCGGGCGGGTTCGCTCCGAAGCGCCCCGTCCGGCCTGTGACCGGACCTCGTCCGGCCGCGTCACGGACCGTCGGCGGGGGAGCCGACGCGACCGCCCTCCGGCCCGGTCCCGCGTCCCGCGATCCACACGCGTTCCACGCGGCCCACCAGTTCCCTACCCGCGTACGGGCTCGGATCCACGCCCGGAACCGCCACCCGTGCGAGGGGGTCGAAGGCGACCAGGTCGGCGTCGAAGCCCGCCGCGATCCGCCCCTTGCCGCCCAGTCCCAGCAGTTGCGCGGGAGCCTCGGCCGTCCACCGGGCCAGGTCGGCCAGTCCGCCACCGCGCCGGTGCGCCGCCGTCCACAGTGCGGACAGGCTCCACTCCAGCGTGTACAGGCCGTGGGCGGGAAGGTGCCCCGACCCCACCGTGGTGATCGACGACTCCTCCGCCAGCAGCGCGCTCCACAGCGCCCTGCGGTTGGCGTCCGAGCGCACCGGGGGACGACAGGCGTGGGCGGGCGAATCCTGTGCCAGCGACTCCGAGGGCAGGCACAGGTAGTGCGGGCAGGTCTGCGCCGACAGCTCCACCCCGATCGGCCCCGCCGCCGCCAGCAGCGCGGCGCACTCGGCCGCCGTGAACGGGCACACGTGCGTGCGCGCCCCCACCACGCGGGCCGCCGCGATCACCCGCTCCAGTCCGCGCCGTTCCGCCCGGGGCGGCCGCTGCTCCGCCGACACCGGCGGGGTCCCCAGCTCCCGGGCGTCCTCGGCGTGCACCAGGAGCACGCTGTCCAGTGCCGCGAGTTCGGCCATCGACTTGCGCAGCCGGGCGTCGCCCAGGGACGCCATGTCCGGGGCTCCCCCGTCCGACAGGGAGCAGCGGAAGGCCACCGCGCCCGCCGCCTGCAGGTCGGCCAGGTCGAGCGGGCCGGTGCCTGGGGTCACCCCGCCCAGGAACAGCACCGGAACCGGGGAGGGCGCCGCCGCGCGCTGGTGGGTCTGGAGCGCGTCCGCGCACGTGATGGCGGGCCGGGCCGGGGCGGGGGAGGCCACGACGCAGGTCACCCCGCCGCGCAGGGCGGCCGTGCCCACCAGGCGGTAGGACTCGGCCAGGCCCTGCCCCGGCGCGTGTGCGCCGGTGTCCACGTCGACGGCGCCGGGCAGCAGCGCCACGTCGCCGAGGTCGGTCACCTCGCGCGCGGGCATGTCCGCTCCGTAGGCGTCCACGGCCTCGATCCGGCCGTCGCGCACTCCGACGGAGGCGGGGGCGACCCCGTCGGCGGCGACCACGCGCCTGGACCTGACCACACTGTCGAACACGGTCATCGCCGGTCCCCTTTTCACTACGCTCGCGACGGGAGGGTGTGCTGTGAGGAGCCGCGGAGGAGCCCGCGGCACGGGGGAGGAGTGGTCGAACGGCGGGCGGGGAAGTCGTCTCGGCCGGAGGACGAGCGTATCGCGGGAGGCCCCTCGGTGAGGGGGAAACACGACATCCTCCCGGGCACGTCTCGGGTTCGGGACGTGTACGGGGGTGGCCGGGGGCGCCCAAGTCCGACACCGTGTAGTAAACGGTTTAACCTTGGTCGAGGTGTTCCTCCGTGCGCGGCCCCTGCCGGAAGTGACTGGACAGCAGCGAGGCGGCCAACGGCCAAGGGCGCTGACCAGCCATCGAAACGAGACCGACGACGGAGTGGCGCGTGGCTCCTCCCGCACTGAACCCGAAATCCCCTCCTCAGGAACACCATGACGACGCCCCGGGCCCGGGGCGCGTCCCCCTCTTCGCCGTGGCCGCCGCGGCCCTGTGCCTGCTCGGTCTGAGCCTCACCCTCCTTCTCGGCGGCGCCGCCTTCCCCGAGGTCATCCCGGGCCTGCCCGACGCCGGCGAGGCCGTCCGCTGGGGCCTGCCGCTGGCCAAGACAGCCATGGACGCCTCCGGGGTCGTGGCCATCGGCCTGCTGCTGCTCGCGACGGTTTTGCTGCCCTCCCACAAGGGCCGGCTGTCCCGACAGGCGGTCGGCTACGTGCACGGCGCCACCTGGGCGGCCCTGGCGTGGGCCGTCTCCGCCGTGTTCACCCTCTACTTCCAGACCTCGGAGTTCCTGGCCAGGGCCGTCGGCCAGGTCAGCGTCGACGAGGTCACCGCCTACGCCGGATCCATCTCCGGCGGCATCGCGCTGATGTTCGTCGTCCTGTTCACGACCGGCATCGCCCTGTTCGGCCGCACGACCACCAGCGCCACCGGGGGCCTGTGGCTGCTCGTCCTCGCCCTGGTCGCGATCACGCCCCCGGCGCTGACCGGCCACTCGGCCTCCTCCGGGGCGCACGAACTGGCCGTGACCGGACTGGCCATGCACGTCATCTCCATCAGCGTGTGGGTGGGCGGCCTGGCCGCCCTCACCTACCACGCGACGCGCCGGGACGCGCAGGCCCCGTCGGTGGCCGCCAACCGGTTCAGCCGCATGGCCCTGTGGGCCTACGCCGGCGTGGCCGTCAGCGGCGTGGCCAGCGCGCTGGCGCGCCTGTACTCCCCCGGGGACCTGCTCACCACCGAGTACGGGCTGATCATCCTGGTCAAGACCATCCTGTTCGTGGTCCTGGGCGCGTTCGGCTACATGCAGCGCGAGTTCACCTTCAAGCGCCTCGACGACGCGCCGGAGGGCCCGGCGGGAGAGGCCTTCCGGCGCCCGCTGTTCCTGCGCGTGGCACTGGTCGAGGTGCTCATCATGGCCGCCGTCATCGGTGTGGCCGTCGGACTGGGGCGCACCGCGCCGCCCCCGCCGCTGGAGAGCACCGTCGACCCGGCCACCATCATCCTCGGTTTCCCGGTCCCGCCGCCCATGAGCGCCGCGAACCTGCTCACGCTGTGGCGCCCCGACCTGTTCTTCGCCATGGTCGTGGTGCTCGGGGGAGGGCTGTACGCGGCCGGCGTGGTGCGGCTGCGGCGCCGGGGCGACGCCTGGCCCGTCGGGCGCACGGTGGCCTTCATGGCGGGGCTGCTGACGATCGTCGTCACACAGTTGAGCGGGTTCGCGACCTACTCGATGGTGATGTTCTCGACGCACATGATCCAGCACATGGTGCTGTCGATGCTCACCCCGATCCTGCTGGTGCTGGGCGCGCCGGTCACCCTGGCCCTGCGCGGGTTCCGGCCCGCCGCGCGGCGCGGGGACCGGGGGCCGCGCGAGTGGCTGAACCTGTTCCTCAACAGCCGCTACTCCAAGGTGGTGACGCATCCGGCGGTCGCCGCCCCGCTGTTCGTGCTCAGCCCCTACGCGCTGTACTTCACCCCGCTGTTCGCCACGCTGATGAACGACCACCTGGGCCACATGTTCATGAGCGTGCACTTCCTCCTCGTGGGCTTCCTCTTCTACTGGATCATCGTGGGCGTGGACCCGGCCCCGAGGAAGGTGCCCTTCCTGCTGCGGATCCTGCTGCTGCTGGTGGTGATGGGGTTCCACGCCTTCTTCGGCATCACGATCATGATGCAGTCGGCGCCGCTGGCGATGGACTTCTACGGCCAGTTCGAGGTGCCGTGGATGGAGGGACAGGCCGAGGACCAGTACAAGGGCGGCGGCGTCGCCTGGGCGCTGGGCGAGATCCCCACCGCGCTGGTCATGATCGCGCTGGTCCGGCAGTGGGCGCGCGACGACGAGAAGGAGGAGCGCCGCCGCGAACGGCACAGCCGCCGGGGTGGTTCCGACGACGCCGACATGGACGCCTACAACGCCTACCTGGCCGAACTCGACCGGCGCTCGCGCGGTGCGGGTGCGGGTGCGGGCCCGGCCGCTGGCGCCGCGGCGACGGAGGCCGCGGTGGCCCCGGGCGCCCCGGAGCCGCAGGAGCGGGCGGACGGGCGGCCCGAGCCGGAGGCGGACGCGAAGCCCGGCGGACAGGTCGAGCCGAACGGATAGGGACGCGGCGCCGTGAGCGGCGCACGGGCGGATCCGCGCGGGGGCGTACCGGAGGGTGCGCCCCCGCCGCCGCGTCGGAGGCCCCTCCCCGGGCGTCGGCGCTCGGAGTCCCACGGGGCGAACGCCCCGCCGGACACCCGTGGCGTACGGAACTCGCGGCCCACGCACGGAGCCCGCGATGCGGAGGCGCGCCGCACGGGGCCCACCGCACTGGGACCATCGCACGGAGCCCGCCACGTGAGAAGCCCCGCGCCGGAGGGCGCGGGGCGTGGGAGCGGGGAGCCGGGGTCAGATGATCAGGGCGGCCACGGACGCGCCCACCAGCCCCAGGGTCAGGCAGACCAGCAGGCCCACGGCCAGGACCGGCAGGGACGGACGCAGCGATGCGAGGGCGGACCGGTCCCCGGACGCGGCCTGGCGGCGGGCCACCAGCGGCAGCATCGCCACGTTCACCGCGTACACGACGGCCACGACGCAACTGGCCACGGCGAACGCCGTCCAGAAGCCGGAGCCGGCGGACAGCGTGTTGGCCGCGGCCAGTACCGGCAGCGCCACCAGGAGCACCACCGAGGCGGCTCCGAACGCCACCCGCACCCCGGGCGGCGCCTCGCGGGCACCCCCTGGAAGCACGAGGAGCAGACCGATGAGGGCCGCCATCATGATGGCGCCCACGATTCCGAACACGGCGATGTCGACCAGCGAATTCACGCTGGTCATTGTCGCACCGGTCGGAGGGCGGCCGGATCCGGGGTGGGTGTGCGAAGGGCCCGAGCGCAGTGGCCGGCGCCGCCCGTCCCGGGAGCGGGACCGGGCCGGTCAGCCCACGTGCTCCACCCTCGACCCCGAGGCGCTCTTGACCACCCTCAGCCGCGTCGACACCCGCTGCCTCAGGTCGGCGACGTGGCTCACCACGCCCACGGCGCGGCCGCCGTCGCGCAGCCGGTCCAGGACGTCCAGCACCTCCTCCAGGGTGTCCTCGTCCAGGGTGCCGAAGCCCTCGTCCACGAACAGCGTGTCGATGTCCGCGCCGCCCGCCTCGGCACTGGCCACGTCGCCCAGCCCCAGGGCCAGGGCCAGCGAGCTGAAGAACGTCTCCCCGCCCGAGAGCGTGGCCGGGTCGCGCTCCACCCCCGTCCAGGCGTCGACCACCCGCATGCCCAGGCCTCCGGCCGAACGCGCGCGCCCGTCACCGGCGGCCTTGTCCACCGTGTACCGCAACTCGTACCGGCCGTCCGACATCGTCACCAGGCGGTCGTTGGCGGCGGCCACCACCCGCTCCAGGCGGGAGGCCAGCACGTAGGCGGACAGGCGCACGTGGTCGGTGTTGTCGGGGGAGGTCCCCGCCGCCAGGCCGCGCAGCCCCTCGGCCACCGTGTAGCGGTGCAGCACCGGCTCACAGTCCGCCAACTGCCTCCGGAGGTCCCCGCGCAGCTCGGTGAGCCGGCTCGCCCGCTGCTCCAGCGTGCTCCGCCAGGTCACCGCGCGGTCGGCGGTGTCCGAGGCGCTTCGGGCCTCGGCGTCCAGCGCCTCCAGGTCCGGGGCGGGCAGCTCCCCCGCGGCGGCCAGGCCGGGATCGGCCAGCGCCGCCTCGACGGTGGCCCACTTGCCGTCGAAGGAACGGGCGCGCTCACGCAGCTCACGCCGCCGCCGCTCGTCCAGGACGGCCTCCCACACCCCGGCCTCGTCGGCGAACCGGACCTCGGCCCGCGCCCGCTCGGCCTCGGCGGCGGCCGCGCGCAGCTCCTCGGCCGCGCGGTCCCGGGCGACGGCGGCCTCGGCGGCGGCGCGGAGCAGGTCGGCCTCGCCGCTCAGCCTGGTGATCCGCTCGTCCAGCCCCGCGTCGTCCCCGCGTGCCCGATCCAGCCGCGCGGTCAGCCTCTCGTGCTCGCGGACGGCGTTCTCCCGGTCGGCCTCCACCCGGGTCTCCTGGCGGAGCAGTTCGCCCTCGCGGGCACGGGCCCGCTCCAGGTCGGCGGCGGCCCTCTCCAGCGCCTCCTCCACGCGGCGCGCCTCACCGACGGCGTCCCGGGCCTGCGAGAGCGCCAGGCGGTGGGCCCGCACCTCCTCGCGGGCGGACTCGGGGGTGCGGCCCTCGGCGCGCTCGCGGGCGGCCTCGCACCGCTCACGCAGCGCCGTCACGGCGTTCTCCGCCTCGGTGCGCCGGGCGGCGGCGGTGTCGGCGGCCGCCCGGGCCCGCTCCTCCTCATCCGGGGACACCAGCCCCTCTCCGGAGGGCCGGGCGGGGGCGGGGTGCTCCGCCGACCCGCACACGGCGCACGGCTCACCGTCGGCGAGGTTCCCGGCCAGTTCGGCGGCCATGTGGGTGATCCGGCGCTCGTGCAGCTCCTGGGCGCGGTCGCGGGCCTCCTGGGCGGCGTCCACCGCCGCGTGGTGCCGTTCCCGGGCCGCCTCCAGCTCCCGGCCGAGGCGCTCCGCCTCCACGGCCCCGTCCCGGCGCCGCTCGGCGGCGGCCAGGACGGTCTCGGCCGACTCCACCAGACCCGCCCGGTCGCGCAGACCGCGCAGCCGGTCGGTCAACCGCTCCACCTGCGGCGGCAGGTCGGCGACCAGCCCGCGCTGGTGGTCCCACTGGTCGCAGATCTCGCCCAGGTGCCGGGTGAGCTCGGTGACGGAGCGACCCAGGGATCGGCGGCGCTCGGCGTCCCCGCGCAGCAGCTCCAGACGTGCCAGCTCGTCGCGGCGCTCCCGCTCGGCGCCGCGCAGCGCCTCCTCGGGGCCCGGCCCGCCCGGCTCCGGGGGGAACAGGTCCGCGGTGTCGACCCCCGGCAGGCCGCTGACCAGGGCCAGGTGGTCGGTGACGGCCATTTCGGCCTTGTCCAGCTCGGTGCGCCGGTTGTCGCGGGCGCGCAGGAACGGCAGCACCGAATCGGCGCGCTCGGCCGCGTCGAGCCGGGTGTCGGCCTCCGCGCGCCAGTCGGCGTGCTCGGCGAGCTCGGCGCGGCGCAGGCGCGCGGAGGCCAGCCGATCCTGGCGGTCGCGCAGCTCCCGTCCCTCGGCCAGGGCCAGCCGCGCGTCCTCACGTGCCCCGGTGAACTCCGCGGCCACGGAGGCGGCGTCGCGCGCGGTCGCGGTGGTGACGGCGGCCAGTTCGGCGGCCCACGCCGACAGCTCCTCGGGCAGGTCGGGTGCGGTGCACCGGCCGACCTCGGCGATCCGGCCCGCGACCGCGCGCACCCGGTCGTCGGCGGACTCCACCTCGCGGCGCAGCCTGTTGGCGTGCTCCTTGAACCACTCCTCCACGTCGCGGAACACGCGGGTGTTGAAGATCCGCTCCAGGGAGTCGCGCCGTTCGTCGGACTTGGCGCGCAGGAACCGGGCGAAGTCGCCCTGGGGGAGCATGGCGGTCTGGCAGAACTGTTCGAGGGTGAGCCCCACCAGGTCGCCGACGAACTGCCCGGCCTCGTCGGGGCGGTTGGTGACGCCCTCCCAGCGGCCGTTGAGCCGCTCCTGGACGAGGACCTTGGCGTTCTCGACCCTGGTGCCGGTCCCGCGCTTCTTGGGCCGCTCCCAGCGGGGGCTGCGCTCGACGCGGACACGGCGGTCCCGGACGGTGAACTCCAGGGTGATCCGGGGGACGCGGTCCAGCGGCGCGTGGTCGCTCTTGGGGGAGCGGTCCTTGCCGCGTGCGCCCGGCACGCTGCCGTACAGGGCGAAGCACACCGCGTCCAGCACGGAGGTCTTGCCCGCGCCGGTGGGGCCGTGGACGAGGAAGAGCCCGCCCGCGCTGAGGCGGTCGAAGTCCACCTTCTCGGTGCCCGCGAACGGGCCGAACGCCTCGATGGTGAGGGTGTGCAACCGCATCAGCGCGTTCCCTCCTGGGACCGGACCTGCTCGACGGCGGTGTTCACGAGGGCCTCCTCCTCGGGGGTGGCGGGGGTGCCGCGGGCCCACTCGACGAAGTCGGCGACCACCTGGCGCTCGCTGCGGTCGGCGACGGAGGCGGCGACCGGGCGGGTGTCGGGGGCGGCGCCCTCGGGAGCGAAGTCCAGGACCAGGGTGTGGGGGAAGCGTTCGCGCAGCCGGTCCATGGGGTGGGCCGGGCGGCGGGGGTCGGTGAGGGTGATCTGGAGCCAGTGGTCGGTGTGGGAGTCCCACTCGGGGAGGGTGAGCAGGTCCTCGATCCGGCCGCGGATCCGGGCCAGCGGGCGGGGGACTGGCGCCTCGACGAACTCCGCGTCCGCCAGGCCGTCGGCGTCCAGCTCCACCACCCAGCAGCCCTTGACGTGGTGCTCCTCGGAGAAGGAGTAGGCGAGCGGGCTGCCCGCGTAGCGCACGGACGGGGTGATGGCCTGCCGTCCGTGCAGGTGGCCCAGGGCGACGTAGTCGACCCCGTCGTAGACCCGGACGGGCACGTGCGAGGCGCCGCCCACGGAGATGTCGCGTTCGCTGTCGGAGGGCTCTCCGCCGGTGACGAAGGCGTGCGAGAGGACCACCGAGCGGGTGCCCGGGCGCTCGGCGAGGTCGGCGCGGACCAGGTCCATGGCGTATCCGACGGCCGTGGCGTGGCCGCGCTCGGGCAGGTCCCACTGGTGGCGGGCGAGTTCCGGGTCGAGGTAGGGGATGCCGTAGAAGGCGACGGGGCCGTGCTCGTCGTCGACGACGACGGGGGCGCCGACCCCGTCCAGGGAGCTGCGCAGGTGGACGCCCGAGGCGTCGATGAGGCCGGTGGCGAAGGACATCCGCGTCATGGAGTCGTGGTTGCCGCTGATGAGGACGGCGCGGGCTCCCGTCTCGCGGATGCGGCTGAGCGCCCGGTCGAACAGCCGGACGGCGTCCACCGAGGGAAGCGCGCGGTCGTAGAGGTCGCCGGCCACGGCGACGACGTCGATCCGGCGTTCGCGGATGGTGTCGACGAGGTGGTCGAGGAAGGCGGACTGGGCGCCGATGAGGTTCTCCCTGTGGAAGGAGCGACCCAGGTGCCAGTCCGAGGTGTGCAGCAGGCGCATGGCACCGGACATTACCGAAGACGGGCGTACCGCGTTCGGGGAAATCCCCTTCTGTGGACGACTGTGGGATATCGGTGTCCGCGGGCCCCGGCGGGACCCGTCAGTGCCTACGGGCGAGGGTGAGGCCGTCGCCTACGGGCAGCAGCACCTGCTCGACGCGCTCGTCGGCGACCAGGCGGTCGTTGAAGTCGCGGATGCCCCGCACCACCGGGGAGGTGTCGGCGGTGTCCACCACGCGCCCGTGGGAGAGGGTGTTGTCGGCCAGGATGAGGCCGCCCCGGCGGATGCGGGGGACCAGCTCCTCCCAGTAGCCGACGTAGCCCTCCTTGTCGGCGTCCACGAAGGCCAGGTCGAACTGGGGCTCCGGGGGGAGCGCGCGCAGGGACTCCAGGGCCGGGCCGAGCCTGAGCGTGATCTTGCCGGCGACCCCGGCGCGCTCCCAGTAGCGGCGGGCGACGGAGGTCCACTCGTCGCTGACGTCCAGGGCCAGCAGGCGGCCGTCCGCGGGCAGGCCGCGCGCGAAGCAGATCGAGGAGTAGCCGGTGAAGGTCCCGACCTCCACGACGTCGCGGGCGCCGCAGACCCGGGTGAGCAGGGTGGTGAAGGCACCCTGCTCGGGACCGATCTGCATCCCCCGGTAGTCGGGGAAGAGCCGAGCGGTCTCCTCGGCCAGGTCGGCGAGCACCTCGTCCACGGGCTCGCTGTGGTCGACGATGTAGGCGTGCAGTTCCGGAGTCAGGCCCTCTGAGGATCGTGTCACGCCCGCCAGCCTAGAACAGCACCTCCCGCATCACCCGGACCGGGCCGCTGTGTCCCGGGGTGCGTGGCGAGTCCTGCCTCAGCCCCCTGGGGGTGTGGTTCGGGCGCCGGCGGGGTTCTGGAGGTGCCGTAGGAGGGTTCACGAGGCACGAGTGAACCCTTCGGAGGCGCCGAAGGTTCCCGCCTTCGAGGCGTCCGAACACGGGGCGAAGCGGAGCGGAGCCCCAAGGAAGGCACCAGAGCGCCGGCGGGGTTCTGGAGGTGGCGTAGGAGGGTTCACGAGGTACGAGTGAACCCTTCGGAGGCGCCGAAGGTTCCCGCCTTCGAGGCGTCCGGACACGGGGCGAAGCGGAGCGGAGCCCCAAGGAAGGCACCAGAGCGCCGGCGGGGTTCTGGAGGTGGCGTAGGAGGGTTCACGAGGTACGAGTGAACCCTTCGGGGGCGCCGAAGGTTCCCGCCTTCGAGGCGTCCGGACACGGGGCGAAGCGGAGCGGAGCCCCAAGGAAGGCACCAGAGCGCCGGCGGGGTTTCGGAGGAGCCGAAGGCTCCCGTCTCCAAGGCGTCCGGACACGGAGGGCGCCGCGCCGCGGGCGTCCGCTGGGGGTGGCGGAGGGCGAGGGGTGGGCGAAGCGGAGCGGAGCCCCGAAGGAAGCACTAGTACTCGGGCAACAGGGAGGGCCAGTCGAAGAGGTACACCGTCCCCACGATGACGCCGATGGTCAGCAGCGGGGTGACCAGCTTCTGCTCGACGGGGCCGTCGGTGACGAAGCCCTTGTCCTGGCCGAAGCGCTTCTTGTAGAAGGGCCAGAAGATCGGCACGCCCATCTTGGTGATCATGTCGCCGAAGAAGTGCAGCACCACGCCGAAGGCCACCGCCAGGCCCAGCCAGCTGTAGTTCACCCCGGCGGTGAACAGGGCCAGCGTGATCCCTCCCGTGACCATCGCGTTGATGATCCCCGAGGCGACGCGGTTCTTGTCCAGGCCAAATCCCAGGCCCTGCAGGGCGATGCCGATCAGCAGGAACACGAAGATCTGGACGGCCAGCTCCGACCACAGGGCCAGCAACTGGACCAGCACGCCCACGAGGATCGCGAAGAAGAACGAGTGCGTTCCCATGCGGTGACCGCCGAAGAGGAAGCCGAGCATGCCGCCCAGCGTCTCGGTGACCTTGCCGTAGGTCTTGGTCACCGTGGCGCTCTTGTGGTCCAGGTCGGGCAGCAGGGCCGCACCGGCGCAGACCAGGGACCCGGCGACGATCTCGCCGGGTCCCAGGTCGAAGCTGAGTCCGGGAAATTCCATGCCCTGAACCAGCGGGACGACCGCCATCCAACCGACCACGCCGCTCAGTGCGTGAGAGTGCCCCATCATGGCCGGAACCGTAGCGGAGTACGGCATTCACTGCCAACGCGGGGTGGCGGTGGACGACCCGCACGTCACGCGGCGCACAGGGACCACTCCGTCCCCGGTTCCCAGAGGCGAATGTATTCCAATGTCACGGCGCTCCCCGTAGATCATTGACGCCGATCACCGCAGGTTGGTAAACAACCACCAACCCCAGGGCGGCGGTGGCGCGCCTCCCACCACACGATCCTCTGACAGGGGCCGCACATGAACTCCCACGGACATTCCTCCGGCCTCCTTCGACCCCCCAGCCTCCGCCGTGCCGCCGCCGCGGGTACCGCCCTGCTCCTGGCCGCGGTTCCCGCCCTCGCCTCCGCCCCCGCCGCGGCGGACGAGGACGGTGGCGACACCCTCACGATCGCCACCTCCCAGCAGGTGGACTCGTTCAACCCCTTCACGGCCCAGCTCGCCGTCACCACCAACGTCCTCCGCCACGTCTACGACTCCCTCATCACCGTCAGCCCCAAGACGAACGAGCCCGCCCCCTCGCTGGCCGAGTCCTGGGAGTCCAGCGAGGACGGCCTCACCTGGACCTTCCACCTGCGCGACGGCGTCACCTTCTCCGACGGCGAGCCCCTCACCGCCGACGACGTGGTCTGGACCTTCACCACGATGATGGAGAACGAGGCCGCGGCCGTCGCCAACGGCAACTACGTCTCCGGCTTCGAGTCGGTCACCGCCGAGGACGACCGCACCGTGGTCGTCGAACTCGACCAGCCCCAGGCCACGATGGCCTCCCTCAACGTCCCGGTCGTGCCCCGGCACGTCTGGGAGCCGATCCTGGAGGAGGAGGGGGACGCCTTCGCCGAGTACGGCAACGAGGAGTTCCCGACCGTCGGCAGCGGCCCCTTCGTCCTCACCGGCCACGACCGGGGCAGGTCCATCACCCTGGAGGCCAACCCCGACCACTGGCGCGGCGCCCCCGGCTTCGACCGGATCGTCCTGCGCTACTACTCCGAGAAGGACGCCGCGGTCGAGGCCCTGCGCAGCGGCGAGGTCTCCTTCGTCTACGAGCTCACCCAGGCCCAGGCCGAAGCCCTGCGGACCACCGAGGACATCCACGTCAACGTCGCCGAGGGCAAGCGCTTCCAGGCCTTCACCGTCAACCCCGGCGCCGTCACCCAGGACGGCGAGGAGTTCGGCGACGGCCACCCCGCCCTCGCCGACCGCACCCTGCGCCAGGCCATCGCCATGGCCGTCGACAACGAGGAGATCGTCGACAAGGCGCACGGCGGCCAGGCCGTCGCCGCGGGCGGCTACATCCCGCCCCGCTACGAGGACTTCCACTGGGAGCCCGAGGGCGGCGGCGCCCTCCCCGACTTCGACCCCGAGGCCGCCAACACCATGCTCGACGAGGCCGGGTACGAGAGGGGCGGGGACGGCGTGCGCGTCTCACCCGACGGCGACCGCCTCGAACTGCGCATGCACGTCCACCAGGACCGCCCCGCCAACGTCAACGCCGGGCTGGTCCTGGTCGAGCGCCTCGCCGACATCGGTATCGAGGTCAGGAACCTCACCGTCGACCCCGGCGTACTCAGCGACGCCCTCTTCGCGGGCGAGTACGACCTCATCTTCACCGGGTGGACGGTCAACCCCGACCCCGACTACGTCCTCAGCATCCACACCTGCGGGGCCCTGCCCACCGAGCCCGGCACCATGCAGGGCGACGCCTACTTCTGCGACGAGGAGTACGACGAGCTCTACGAGGCCCAGCTCGCCGAGTACGACCGCGAGGCCCGGGCCGAGATCATCCACCGGCTCCAGGAGGTCCTCCACCGCGAGGCCGTCGTGAACGTCCTCGCCTACCCCAACATCATGGAGGCCTACCGCACCGACCACATCGCCTCCATCCAGTACGAGCCCGCCGAGGGCGGCAACATCTGGGGCCAGGACGGCTACTGGGCCTGGTGGTCCGCCGAACCCGCCTCCGCCGAGGCCGGAGCCGCCGCCTCCGGGCCCTCCACCGGGGCCTGGATCGGCGTCGGAACCGTCGTGCTCGTCCTCGTCGCGGGCGGGGGATTCCTGCTGCTCCGCCGACGCGCCACCAGGGAGGACCGCGAGTGACCAGTACTCCCACCAGGGCGGGGGATCCGCCCGGGCCCGGGGCGAACGACGCCCCCGTCCCGGCGGACCCCGCCGGTCCCGGCCGCGCGGGCCGCGCCGGCCGGGTCGCGCGCTACGTGGCCGGACGCCTGACGACCGCGCTGGCCTCCCTGGCCGCCGTGGTCGTCGCCGGGTTCTTCCTCTTCCGGATCCTGCCCGGCGACCCCGTCCGCGCCATGACCGAGGGCCGCGAGGTCACCGCCGAACAGCGCGAGGAGCTGCGCCGCCAGTTCGGCCTCGACCAACCGCTGTGGCAGCAGTTCCTGGACTACGCGGCCGGGCTGCTCCGCTTCGACCTCGGCACGTCCTTCCAGTACCGCGAACCCGTCGCCGAGCTCATCCTGAACCGCCTCGGCCCCACGGTCCTGCTCGCCGGGACCGGCACGGTCGTCGCCGCGCTCCTGGGCCTGTTCCTGGGCGCCCGCGCCGGGTGGAGGCCGGGCGGCCGCGGCGACCGCGTCAACACCGCCGTGGCCCTGTTCCTCTGGTCGGTGCCCACGTTCTGGCTCGGCCTGCTGCTCATCGTGTTCCTGGCCTCCGGGCGCGGGTTCGTGCCCGGCCTGTTCCCCACCGGCGGCATGGTCGCCCCCGGCGCCGACGGGGCCCTGGAGACCGCACTGAGCACCGCACGGCACATGGTGCTGCCCGTCGCCACCATGGTCGCGGTCATCTACGCCCAGTACCTGATGATCATGCGCTCCTCGCTCATGGACGAGAAGGGCGCCGACTACCTCACCACCGCACGGGCCAAGGGCCTGCGCGACACCCTCGTGCGGCGCAGGCACGCCGTGCCCAACGCGCTGCTGCCCACCGTGACGCTCGTCTTCCTCAACCTCGGCCAGGTCGTGTCCGGCGTGATCCTCGTGGAGACCGTGTTCTCCTGGCCCGGCCTCGGACAGCTCTTCTACTCCGGCCTGCGCGTGCCCGACCTCGGCCTCGTCCAGGGCCTGTTCGTGGTCTTCGCGGCCTCGGTGATCCTCATGAACCTTCTCGCCGACCTGGTGTACCCGCTGCTCGACCCCCGGGTGCGCCCGTGAGCGCCCCCGCCGGGACGCCCGGCACCCCGGAGGCCGGCGACCGGACCGACCGGGCCGAAGGCGCCGCGCCGGCCACACCCCGAGCCCTCGCCCGCAGGCGCCGCCGCGAGGCCCTGCGCCGCTTCGCCCGCGAGTACGCCCGCAACCGCGCCGGACTGTTCGGCCTGGCCGCGCTGCTGGCCATCGGCGCCCTGGCGCTGACCGCCCCGCTCCTCGTCGACCAGGCCGACCTCACCATCACCGGCGCGCCCGGCGCCGCCTACCAGCCGCCCAGCGTCGAGTACCCGCTCGGCACCGACAACTTCGGCCGCTCCATCCTGGACCTGGTCATCTGGGGCTCCCGCGTCTCGCTCACGGTGGGCTTCCTGGCCACGGCCGTCTCCGTGGTCCTGGGCACCCTGGTCGGGATGACCGCCGGGCACTTCGGCGCCTCAGGCGGCGCCGCCGGGAGGATCGTGTCCTCGGCGCTCATGCGCGTCACCGACTGGTTCCTGGTCCTGCCCACCCTGGTCCTGGCCGTGGCCCTGGCCGCCGTGCTGCCGCGCGGCACCGGCACCATCATCATCGCCATCGGCCTCACCGTCTGGCCCGCCACCGCCCGGCTGGTGCGCGCCCAGACCCTGGCCGTGGAGGCCCGCCCCTACGTGGAGCGGGCCCGTGCCCTGGGCGGCGGCCACGCCCACGTCATGGCCTGGCACGTCCTGCCCAACGTCATGCCGGTCGTGCTCGCCCAGACCACCCTGCTCGTGGCCACCTCGATCATCGCCGAGTCCACCCTGGCCTTCCTCGGCGTGGGCGACCCCACCGTCGTGTCCTGGGGCGGCGTCCTGGAGGCGGCCCGCAACGCCGGCGCGATCAGCTCCGGGATCTGGTGGTACATGGTCCCGCCCGGCCTGGCGATCGCCCTGGTCGCGCTGTCCTTCACCCTGTGCGGCCGGGCACTCGAATCCGTCATCAACCCGCGACTCCGGGGGTAGCGTTGACCTCCCTGCTCGACGTCCGCGACCTGTGCGTCACCTACCGCACCGGCGGCGGCGACGTCCCCGCCGTACGCGGCGTGGACCTGGCCCTGGACCCCGGCGGCACCCTGGGCCTGGCGGGGGAGTCCGGCAGCGGCAAGTCCACCGTCGCCCTGGCCCTGCTGCGCCTGCTGCCCGGGACCGCCGGTGTCACCGGCGAGGTGCTCCTGGAGGGCGAGAACGTCCTCGACATGCGCTGGGGCCGCCTGCGCGCGGTCCGCTGGGCGGGCGCCTCCATCGTCTTCCAGGGCGCCATGCACTCGCTCAACCCGGTCCGGCGGATCGGCGACCAGATCGCCGAGCCCATGGCCGTCCACGGCACGGTCCCCGCCGGGGAGGTGCCCGCACGGGTCACCGCGCTCCTGGAGCAGGTAGGCCTGCCCGACTCCCGGTACCGCGACTACCCCCACCAGCTGTCCGGAGGCCAGCGCCAGCGGGTCATGATCGCCATGGCGCTGGCGTGCGAGCCCCGCCTGGTCATCGCCGACGAGGCCACCACCGCCCTGGACGTGATGATCCAGGCGCAGATCCTGACCCTGCTGAAGCGGCTGGTCGCCGAACACGGCATCGGCATGCTGATGATCAGCCACGACCTGTCCGTGCTGTCCTCCACCTGCGACCGGGTCGCGATCATGTACGCGGGGCGGATCGTGGAGCAGGGACCGGCCCGGGAGGTCGTGCACGAGCCCGCGCACCCCTACGCCGACGCGCTCAGCGCGGCCTTCCCCCGCATCGGCGACCCGGCCTCGCGCCTGGCGCCACGGGGCCTGCCCGGCGACCCGCCCGATCCGGCGGACCGGTCCCCGGGCTGCGTCTTCCGGCCGCGCTGCGCGGTGGCCGAGACCGTGTGCGCCACGGTCGACCCGCCCCTGTGGCCGGTGGACCCCGACGCCGAGGGCGCCTCCACCCGGCAGGCGGCGTGCGTGCACGTGGGTCCCGCCCGACCGCTGACGGCCGCCCCCACAGAGGAGAAGCGCCCTTGAGCACCACCGAGACCGACTCCCACGAGACCCCGCCCACGTCCGGGGAGGGAACCGTCCCCGTCCTGAGCGCCAGGGGGGTGGAGGTCGCCTTCGCGGCCGGGTTCGCCCCCGGCGGCGGACGGGGCACCGCCCGTGCCGTGGACGGCGTCAACCTCGACATCGCCGCGGGGGAGATCGTGGCGCTGGTGGGGGAGTCCGGCTGCGGCAAGACCACGCTGGCCCGGACCCTGCTGGGCCTGGAGCGGCCCACCGGCGGCGACGTGGTGTTCGAGGGAGTCCCACTGCGCTACGGCTCCCGCGACATGCGCCGCTACCGGCGCCGGGTGCAACTGGTGCAGCAGGACCCCACCGGTTCGCTCAACCCGCGCCGCACCGTCTACGAGTCCGTGGCCGAGGGTCTGCGCATCCACGGGGGCACCACCGCCGACGAGTCCGACCGGGTCGGCGCGGCACTGGCCGAGGCGGGCCTGCGCCCGCCGGAGCGGTTCTTCCCCCGCTACCCGCACGAGCTGTCCGGGGGCCAGCGCCAGCGCGTGGTGATCGCGGGTGCGCTGGTGCTGGGCCCCGAGGTGCTGGTGGCCGACGAGCCGGTGGCCTCCCTGGACGCGTCGGTGCGCGGCGAGATCCTGCGCCTGATCCTGGACCTGCGCGCCGGCCTGGGGCTGTCGGCCCTGGTGGCCACGCACGACCTGGGACTGGCGTGGAACATCGCCGACCGGGTCGCGGTGATGTACCTGGGCAGGGTGGTGGAGCTGGGCACGGTGGAGGAGGTGCTGGCCGCGCCGGCCCATCCCTACACCCGGGCGCTGCTGTCGGTGCTGCCGGACGCGGAGGGCGAGCCGGTGGTGCTGTCCGGCGAGCCGCCGGACCCCAAGCGCGTGCCCCGGGGGTGCCGGTTCCATCCGCGCTGCCCGGTGCTGGCCTCGGGCGAGGCCGAGCGCGCGGGGGTCGCCGACCGCTGCCGCACCGAGGACCCGGCGATCCTGGAGGGCGGCGCCGAGCGGCGGGTGGCCTGCCACTGGGCGGCGGCCGACACGGCCGGACGGATCCGCGGCCGGGAGGCGGACACCGGTTGAGGCCGGGGCGGGGCACCGGCCGCGGACGTCTCCGCGAACACACCGGACACACCTGTCCTCCATGACCGGATCCGGCCACGGAGAGGGGGAGCCGCAGCGGAACAGCGCTTTCGCGGACCCGGTTCAGGACCGACATGCCATCTGAAACCGTCATCCCCGGCCCCGACGTCTCCGCTCCGGCACCACGCCCCGAGCGCTTCACCACCGACCGCGACTTCTGGCACGGCGCGGAGCTGGACCTGGACGCCTACCTGGCCCGTGTGGGCCTGTCCGGCGACCTGCCGCCCACCTTGGACACCCTGCGCGCCGTACACCGCGCCCACCTGGCCGCCATCCCCTTCGAGAACCTTCAGATCGTCCTGGGGCGCACGATCCCGCTGGACGTGCCCTCGCTGGTGGACAAGATGGTCCGCCGGCGCAGGGGCGGATACTGCTAAGAGCAGAACCTCCTGCTGGCGGCCGTGCTCGACCGCCTGGGCTTCGCGGTCACCGGGTTCGCCGCCCGGGTCCTGTCCGGTGCGACCGGAGGTCCCCGGCCCTCCACCCACTCCCTGCTACGCGTGGACCTGGACGAGGGGCCCTGGCTGGCCGACGTCGGCTTCGGCGGCGGGGGCCTGCTCGAACCGGTCCCCTCACCGACGGCCACCAGGAGGTCCAGGGAGGGTGGGGGCTGCGCCTGGACCGTGTGGCGGAGGTGGGCGAGGACGAGTGGCTGCTGCGCTCCTTCGACGGACGGGAGTGGCGCCCGCAGTACTCCTTCGCCACCGCCGCGGCGGTGCGCCAGGACTACGCGATCTTCAGCTTCGCTTTGGCGAGGAGCCCCGGAGCTGAAGCCCCGGGAGGCATCGCCGCGCAAACCACACCGGTCCTCTGGTGACGGGGGTCACACCGGGCTGCTTTTGGCTGCGTTCTGTCACTGGCCGGTTGCATGATGGTGGGTGTGTCGAAGATCGTCGTGCAGCTCAAGCTCACGCCGTCGCCCGAGCAGGCCACGGTGCTGGAGTCGACCCTGCGCGATCTCAACACCCACGCCACCTGGGTGGCGCAGGTGGCCCACGAATGCGGGGTGACGCGCAACTATGAGCTGCGCAAGCACACCTACCAGCAGTTGCGCGAGGCCGGGGTGGGGTCTCAGGCCGCCCAGCACACCATCAAGAAAGTGTGCGACGCCTACCGCACCCGCCGCTCGAACCTGAACCACGGCAACTACGGCCCGAAGGGTTCGGTGCGCCGGGAGCGGATCGAGTCCAGGCCCATTACCTTTCGCCCCGACTCCGGGCACCCCTATGATGCGCGCAACCTGTCCTTCGCCCTGGATGCGCGCACGATCTCGCTGTGGACCTTCCAGGGCCGGTTGAAGGACGTGCCGTTCGCCGGATCAACCGACCAGATCAAGGCCCTGGCCGAGTACAAACACGGCGAGGCCGACCTGCTCTGCCGGGACGGCACCTGGTTCCTGGCGGTCACCGTCGACGTCCCTGACGCCCCCGAGATCGAGCCCGGCTCCTTCCTCGGGGTGGACCTGGGGATCGTCAACATCGCCACCACCAGCGACGGGCAGGTCCTAGCCGGGCGTAAACCCAACCGGTACCGCCGACGACAGCAGCGCCTGCGCCAGAAATTGCAGAAGAAAGGCACCAAGTCCACCAGGCGGCTGCTCAAACGTCAGCGCCGTAAGGAGTCCCGCCGTTCCCGGGACGCCAACCACCGGATTTCCAAACGCATCGTGGCCGAGGCCGAACGCACCTTGCGCGGAATCGCCCTGGAAGACCTCACGGGCATCCGGCAGAGGGTACGGCAGAGAAAGCCCCAACGGGTCGCGTTGCATTCCTGGGCCTTCGCCCAACTCGCGGGCTTCATCTCCTACAAGTCCAAGCGGGCCGGTGTGCCAGTGGTGTTCGTGAATCCGGCCTACTCCTCCCAGGAGTGCGCCGAGTGTTCCTGCACCCACCGGCACAACCGGATCTCCCAGGCTGTGTTCACCTGCCGGTCGTGTGGTGTCGTTGCGCACGCGGACCGGAACGCTTCCCGTGTCCTGGCCCGTCGGAGCCAGGACGTGTGGGACGCGGGGCGGTAGTCACACGTCCCACCCGCGTTCCCCTGGGTTCGCGGGTCAGACGCGGTGGATGTTCCTGGCAGCCAGTCAGGTGTTCAACTGCAAGCTCGGTCGTTCACGGCCGAGAAGCTGACCCACCACCTGGTCGGCCACCCGCGCTCGCCGTTCCGGGGCGGGCTGGTGGCCCAGTACACCGGTCCGGGCCTCCAGCACCGGCTGACGGACACCACCCTGACCGTCTCCGCGCCCGACGGCACCAGCGAGGAGCGCGAGGTGCCCGTCGAAGAGGTGGGGCGGCTGTTGGAGGAGGTGTTCGGCATCGTCCTCGACCAGGAGGAACGGGCCGTCGTCGAGGAGCGGCTCCGGGAGTTCACCGGAATGTGAGGGTCGTCACACGCCGGTGGGTGGGGGCCCGCCCACCCACCGCGAAGGCCTCTACCACCTGGCCTCCCGATTCCGGTGCACGTCGTTCGTATCGGGAGTGTCCTGACTTCTTCGGAGATTCGTGGGCATTACACGCGTTCCGTCTGACGTCGTCGTGGGCAGGACTTGGAATCGTCAGGCGTCATCCGGCAGGGATGACCGCTGTCGAGGGGGTAGCCCATGGCCCGGATGACCACGGAAGACGTTCACGAGTACATCAACGGCATCTGCTTCAAGACCGGCCCTCCCGGAAAGGTCGGCGCCGAGACCGAGTGGCTGGTCACCGACCTGGCCGACCCGGACGCACCCGTCTCCGTCGACCGCCTCGCGGCGCTGGTGGAGGCGGGCGGCCCCCCGCCCGGGGGGAGCCGCATCACCTTCGAACCCGGCGGACAGCTCGAACTCAGCTCGCCCGCCCTCCCAGGACCGGCGCGGGCGCACGAGGCGCTCTCGGCCGACCTGGGCCACATCGGCAAGACCCTCGCCGAATCCGGGCTGCACCTGGTGGAGACCGCGCTCGACACCGCGCGCCCGCCGCGGCTCCAGCTCCGGGAGCCCCGCTACACGGCCATGGAGCGGTTCTTCGCCAACCACCGGTACTCCGGCGGCCACACCATGATGTGCAGCACCGCCTCGCTCCAGGTGTGCCTGGACATCGGCGCGGACGCCGCCGACGTCCGCGCCCGCTGGGAGCTCAGCCACCGGCTCGGCCCCGTGCTCGTCGCCGCCTTCGCCAACTCCGCCTTCTGGCGGGGCCGTCCCACCGGCTGGGAGTCCACCCGCTGGGCCATCTGGGCGACCATCGACTCCACCCGGACCCGGCCGGTCCTGGACGAGGGCAGCCACCCCGACCCCGCCACGGCGTGGGCCGAGTACGCGCTGGCCGCGAACGTCATGGCGGTCCCGGCGTGCACCGACACGGGCACCTCCTGGACCGCGGACCCCGGCGTCACCCTCGCCCAGTGGATCGACGGGCAGGGGCCCCGTCCGATCACCCGCGCCGACCTGGACTTCCACCTCAGTACGCTCTTCCCGCCCGTGCGCCCGCGCGGCTGGTGGGAGCTGCGCATGATCGACGCGCTCCCCACGCACTGGTGGCCGGTCCCGGTGGCGCTCGCCGCCGCCCTGGTCGACGACCCCCGCGCCCGGGCCGTGGCGGAGGAGTCCACCGAGAGGCTGTGCCGGGGGCGCTTCCCCGACCGCCGCCTGTGGATGCGGTCCGCCCAGCACGGCATCACCGACCCCGAGGTCGCCCGGTGCGCCCGGACCTGCTTCGACGCCGCCGTCGAGGCACTGCCGCGCATGGGCGCCGCCGCCCTGTCCGTCCTGGTCAACGACTACGCCGACCGCTACACGCGGCGGGGGACCAGCCCCGCCCGGACGCGGCCGCGCGTGCCCGCACCGCGCCCGGTGCGCGGGCGGCAGCCCGCGGAGCGGTCCGCGGGTCCCGACTCCGGACACGCTGGAGGAGCACGGTGAACCACGCACAGGAGCGCGCCAAGGAGCGCATCGCCGCCGAACTCGACCGCAGCAGGGCCAGCAGCAACGGGCTGACGCTCGACGCCCTCGACGAGGAGGAGCTGCTCGCCCAGCACTCGCCCCTGATGTCGCCGCTGGTGTGGGACCTGGCGCACGTCGGCAACTACGAGGAGCAGTGGCTGCTGCGCGCGGCCGGGGGGCGCGAGGCGCTGCGCCCCGACATCGACGGCCTCTACGACGCCTTCGAGAACTCGCGCGCCGAACGTGTCAGCCTGCCGCTGCTGCGCCCGGACGAGGCCCGTGCGTACAACGACCGGGTACGCGGGGAGGTGCTCGACGTCCTGGACTCGGCCGACCTCGGTGTGCCCGGACCGCGCGGCGACCGGTCCCCCCTGCTGGAGGCGGGACTCGTCTACCACCTGGTCATCCAGCACGAGCACCAGCACGGTGAGACCATGCTCGCCACCCACCAGCTCCGCAAGGGCGAGCCCGTCCTGCTGGAGGAGACCGCCGACGTCGCCATGCTGCGCCCGCCCGCCCAGAAGGAGGTGCTCGTGCCCGAGGGCGAGTTCACCATGGGCACCGACGACGACCCCTGGGCCTACGACAACGAGCGCCCGGCCCGCACCGTCGACCTGGGTCCCTACTGGATCGACACCGCGCCCGTCACCAACGCGGCCTACCGGGAGTTCATGGACGACGGCGGCTACCAGGACCGCCGCTGGTGGACCCCCGAGGGATGGGAGTGGCGGGAGGAGAGGGGCGCCCTCTCCCCGGCCTTCTGGGCCCGCGAGGGCGACGGGTGGTCCCGCCGCAGGTTCGGCCGCCGCGAGATGGTGCCCGACGACGAGCCCGTGCAGCACGTCAGCTTCCACGAGGCGCGGGCCTACGCCGCCTGGGCGGGCAAGCGGCTGCCGAGCGAACCCGAGTGGGAGAAGGCCGCCCGCTTCGACCCGCGCACCGGCCGTTCCCGCCGCTACCCGTGGGGGGAGACCGAACCGGGGCCCCACCACGCCAACCTGGGCCGGCGCAGGCTGGGCCCCTCCCCGGCGGGGCGCCACCCCGAAGGCGCCTCCCCGCTGGGCGTGCAGCAGCTGGTCGGCGACGTGTGGGAGTGGACCTCCACCACCTTCACCGGCTACCCCGGGTTCAGGGCCTTCCCGTACCGCGAGTACTCGGAGGCCTTCTTCGACGACGGGTACAAGGTGCTGCGGGGCGGCTCCTGGGCCACCCACCCCACCGCCGCCCGGTCCACGTTCCGCAACTGGGACCACCCGGTCCGGCGGCAGATCTTCAGCGGCTTCCGCTGCGCACGCGACGCGGAACCCGCCTGATGTGCCGCCACCTCGCCTACCTGGGGCCGCCGCGCACGGTGCACGAGCTGCTGTACGCGGCGCCCCGGTCGCTGTACGTCCAGTCCTGGGCACCGCGCATGCAGAGGTACGGCACCGTCAACGCCGACGGGTTCGGCGTCGGCTGGTATCCCCGGCAGGACGCCGAGCCGCTGCGCTACCGCCGGGCCATGCCCATGTGGGGCGACGCGTCCTTCGCCGACGCCGCCCGCGCCATCACCTCCGGGTGCGTGGTGGCCGCCGTCCGCGACGCCACCCCCGGGTTCGGCTCCGAGGAGTCGGGTGCCCAGCCCTTCCGGGCCGACCGGCTGCTGTTCAGCCACAACGGCGCGGTCAAGGACGACGAGGCGCTCGCCGCGGCGTTCTCCTCGCCTCCGCCGCGAGGTGTGCTGGACGCCCGTGCCGCCCTGGACTCCGCGCCCCTGTTCGCGCACACCGTGCGGCTGTGGCGGGCCTCGGGCGACCTGCCCGGAGCCCTGGCCGGCGTGGTCCGCCAGGCCCGCGAGCACTCCGGGGGCCGCTACAACCTGCTGGCCAGCGACGGCGGCGCGCTCGTCGGCACGGCCGCCGGGGACACCCTGTTCACCCTGCGCGAGCCCGGTGGAGGGGTCTTCCTCGCCTCGGAGCCCTTCGACGACGCACCCGGCTGGCGCGAGGTCCCCGACGACTCGGTGGTCGTGGCCACGGGGGAGCGCACCGAGATCCACCCGCTGGGCTGAGGGGACCCCTCCACCTTCCGCAACCGCACCCGTCCCGTCCCGGACCAGCCCGGGACGCAGGAGGCACCATGTTCCGGATCGACCGCAACCTGACCGCCGACGACCTCGACAAGGCCCTGCGCGCGGACGTGGCCGAGGGGCTGAGCGCACGGCCCAAGCGGCTCCCGCCCAAGTGGTTCTACGACGAGCGCGGCAGCGCCCTGTTCGAGGAGATCACCGCGCTGCCCGAGTACTACCCCACCCGCGCCGAACGCGCCATCCTGGAGCTGCGGGCCGACGCGGTCGCCGAGTCGGCGGACGCCGAGGCGCTCATCGAGCTCGGCTCCGGCTCGGGGATCAAGACGCGGCTCCTGCTGGAGGCCATGGGCGACCACGGCCGCCTCAACCGCTTCGTGCCCGTCGACGTCAGCGGCGACTTCCTCGCCTCCTCCGCCCGCCGCGTCGCCGACGACCACCCCGGGCTGGACGTGCACGCCGTCGTCGGGGACTTCGAGGAGCACCTCGGCCTGCTGCCGGTCGCCTCGGCCGGTGAGCGCCGGCTCCTGGCCGTCCTCGGCTCCACCATCGGCAACCAGGAGCCCGGTCCGCGCGCCGCCTTCCTCCGGGACGTCCGCGGCGTCCTCGGCCACGGCGACTCGCTGCTGCTCGGCGTCGACCTGGTCAAGGACGCCGCCCGCCTGGTCGCCGCCTACGACGACGCCCAGGGGATCACCGCGGCCTTCAACCGCAACGTCCTCAACGTCATCAACCACAAGCTCGGCGCCGACTTCGACCCCGCCGCCTTCGACCACCTGGCGCGCTGGAACGCCGAGCGGGAGTGGATCGAGATGCGGCTGCGCTCCCGGACCGACCAGCGCGTCCGGATCGCCGGCCTGGGCCTGGAGGTCGACTTCGCCGCGGGGGAGGAGATGCTCACCGAGATCTCGGCCAAGTTCCGCAGGGAGGGCCTGGCCGCCGAGCTGGACGCCGCCGGGTTCGACCTCGTCCACTGGTGGACCGACCCGGACGGGGACTTCGCGCTCGCCCTGGCCTCGGTCCGCTGACCCTCCCGTTCCGGTACGCTCATGCCGTGTTCAAGGTAGGAGTTTTCGGCGCCGACGGGCGCATGGGGTCAGAGGTCGTCAGGGCGGTTCAGGGCGCCGACGACATGGAACTCGTCGCGGGCGTGGACAGCGCCGACGACCGGAGCGCGGTGCTGGGGGCCGACTGCGTCGTCGACTTCACCCACCCCGAGGCGGTGATGGACAACCTGGAGTGGCTCATCGGCCACGGGATCCACGCCGTCGTGGGCACCAGCGGCTTCGACGAGGCCAAGCTGGAACGCGTGCGCGCCATGCAGGCCGCCGCACCCGGGTCCAAGGTGCTGGTCGCCCCGAACTTCGGCATCGCCGCCGTGCTGATGATGCACTTCGCGCGCAAGGCCGCGCCGTACTTCGACTCCACCGAGATCATCGAGCTGCACCACCCGGGCAAGGCCGACGCCCCCAGCGGCACCGCCTACCGGACCGCCGAGCTGGTCGCCGAGGCCCGCCGCGAGGCCGCGGCCGCGCCCATGCCCGACGCCACCACCTCCGAGATCCCCGGTGCCCGCGGCGCCGACGTGGAGGGCGTGCGCGTGCACGCGCTGCGCATCGCCGGGCTCATCGCCCACCAGGAGGTCGTGTTCGGCACGGACGGGGAGACCCTCAAGATCCGGCACGACTCGATGAACCGCACCTCCTTCATGCCGGGCGTGCTGCTGGGCGTGCGGGGGGTGGCCGACCTGTCCGAGCCGCTCACCGTGGGCCTGGACGCCCTCCTCGGCCTGGACTAGGAGAAGGGCCGCCCCCCGTGCCGGGCGCGGCCCTCCCAGCGCCCTCCCGGGGCGTCTACGCGCCGCGGCGGCAGGTGAGGAACACCTGGACCTCGGGCCGGGCGCCCTCGGGCTCGTAGGAGACGACCCGCTCGTCCTCCACGATCAGCCCGGCCCCCGCCACCACCCGGCGCAGCTCCTCGCGCGGGTAGCCCGACACCCGGATGTCCGAGCCCAGGAACGGGATCGCAGCGTCGTCCAGGTCGGCCTCCACCATGGACAGGCACAGCAGCCCGCCCGGCGTCAGGGAGGCGCGGATACGGCTCAGCGCCTCGGGGATGCGTGCCTTGGGCAGGCACAGCAGGGAGAAGAACGCCACGATGGCGTCGTAGGAGGCCTCCGCCGGTTCCAGGTCGAGGATGTCGGCCTGGACGAACGTCGCCTCCGGCACGTTCCGACGGGCGATCTCGATCATCCGCCCGGAGATCTCGTAGCCGGTGACCCGCGCGCCGGCGGCCGCCAGCTGTCTGGTGGTGGGCAGACCCGTGCCCGATCCCAGGTCGAGTACGTGCGCGTCGGGCGGCAGGAGGTCCAGCAGCCGCCGTACCCGCTCCTCCTGGCCCTCCTTCCGGGGGAAGGCCTCGTCGTAGCGTTCCCCGATCGCGTCGAACGCGGCGGCCTGCCGGGCCGAGCGCTCCGCCCACGCCTGCGGGTCCGGAGCCTGTTCGAGGGGGTCGGGGGCGGTGTTCTCACTGGGCACGGTGTCATCTCTCTCTGCCGTGTCGTACGCGCCTGTCTGGGGTGGGGCCGCATCCTACTGTGCTCCGGCGAAGCGGGAGACCGCTGTGCGGTCGGCCGTCCGGCGTGTCGGCCCGGGAGCCGCCGCCGGCCGGAGGCCTCCGGGGCCTTCGCGGGCCCCGGGGAGCACCGCGGTCAGCCCAGCAAGAGCGCGACCGAGAGCAGCAGGCCGAAGGCCATCTGCAGCTTGCCGGTCTCTCCCAGGCCCAGCACCAGGTCGCGGCCGGCCTGGCCGCCCAGCACGCGCCGCACCGGCGACGCCGCGAGCGGTACCGACAAGAGGACCAGCGGCGTCCACCAGGACACCGGGGTCAGCGCCAGCGCCGCCGCGTAGGCGACCACGATCGCCCCCGCGTACAGGCGCCGGGTGCCCGCCTCGCCCAGCCGCACGGCCAGGGTGATCTTGCCGGTCTCGCGGTCGGTCGGGATGTCGCGCAGGTTGTTGATCACCAGTACCGAGCAGGACAGCAGCCCCACCGGCACCGACGCCACCCACGCCTGCCACGGCGCCGAGCCGAGCTGCACGAACACCGTGCCCACCACGGCCACCACGCCGAAGAACACGAACACCGAGACCTCGCCCAGGCCCCGGTACCCGTACGGGGCGCGGCCGCCGGTGTAGTACCAGGCCGCCGCGATCGCCAGGGCGCCCACCAGCAGCAGCCACCACGACGAGGTCGCCACCAGGACCAGGCCGACCGCACCGGCGAGGGCGAAGCTGCCCAGGGCCGCCGCCAGCACCTGTCCCGGCGCGGCGAGGCCGGTCGCGGTCAGGCGGACCGGGCCCGTCCGCTCCTCGGTGTCGGTGCCCTTCACGCCGTCGCTGTAGTCGTTGGCGAAGTTCACGCCGACCTGCAGCGCCATGGACACCGCCAGGGCCAGCAGCGCCTTCCACCAGACGAACCCGTCCAGGGCGACGGCCAGGGCCGTGCCGACCGCCACCGGCACGACGGAGTTCGGAAGTGTACGGGGACGCAGCCCCGAGACCCATTCACTGACCGTGGCCACGCGCCGGTCCCTCCCCGCTCGACGACGGCGCGTACCACCCGGTGCGCGCCGAGACAACCACCCCAAGGTAGTGCCTGCCCAGAGCGGTCCCCAACCCGCGTCCGCCCATCCGTGCCGTGCCGGGCCGGCGGCGGGGCGGGCGGCGGGGCGGGCGGCTCAGCGGGAGATCGCCGCGTGCAGGCGCACCATCGGGAGCAGCCTTCCCATGTCGATCTCGCGGCGGGCGCCGTCCGGGCGCCACCCGGAGGCCTCGAAGAACGCGCGCAGCGCGTTGTCGGCCTCGGGCACCCACACGTGCACGGTGGTGAAGCCGTCGTCCACCAGGTGGTCCACACACGCGTTCACCAGGCGGCTGCCGTGTCCCTGGCGCGCCCGGTCGGGGTCCACGTGCAGGGCGAAGACCTCCGCGTCCGTGGCGGGCCACACGTCCGGGTCCCCGGCCGGGCCGAACGCCGCGAAACCGGTCACCGTCCGCACCCCGCCGACCTCGTCGGTGGACACCACCAGCCTGTGCCTGGAGGTGGGCGGGGACTGCAGGGCCGCGGTCCACTGCTCCCGGAACTGTTCACGGGCCTCCTCACCGCCCAGCGCGTCGGCCACGTCCTCGGGCAGCAGCGCCCCGTACACCGCCCGCCAGGAGGCCACCTGGACGTCGACGACGGTGTCCACGTCGGAGGCACGGGCGGGGCGGACGAACTGGGCACTGGACACGGTGGAATCTCCTTCGAGGGGGGCTGCGACACGCCTGACGGCAAGGTCACCTACACCGGAGTTCCCGGACCTTGCCACGGCATGGGAACATCTACCTTGTGAGCCTCATTATCAGAGTTATCGTGAACGCGCTCGCCCTTTGGGCGGCTGTCTTTCTGATCGACGGGATCAACGTCACGGCGCAGGACACGGTCGGACAGATCCTGGTCTACCTCGCCGTCGGCGCGATCTTCGGCGTGGTCAACGCGATTATCAAACCGATCGTCAAAGCAGTCGGGTGCTTGTTCTACGCTCTGACACTGGGCCTGATCGGCCTGGTGGTGAACGCACTCCTGCTCCTGCTCACGGACTGGATCGCCGGGCTGTTCGACCTGCCCTTCCACATCGAGGGGTTCTGGCCCGCCTTCTGGGGCGCGATAGTCGTCACCATCGTGAGCTGGCTGCTGAGCATGTTCCTTCCCGACGGCGGGGACGACTAGCAGTCACACAACCCTCCCGTCCGCCCTGACCTGCGTGCGGACCCCGGGCCCGTCCGGATGGTACGGGCCCGGGACGGGTAGGTTCACATTCTCGGAGCCATCAACCTCGACCCACGAGGACGGTGGCCTGGCGGGAGCCGGATCCCGCGCCCCCAGGGGCACCCCAGATCTTTCCCGCGACCGTCGTGTACACGCCGGTCGCGGTGGCGGACACGCAGTGCCGCCCACCCGTGCACGAAAGAAGAAGACACGGGACGTCCACAGCTGCCGACGCACACCGAGAGGAGGAGGGGCTACCACGGACCCCACCGCCCGCGGGCGGCGGTCCGCACGCCTTTCACACACGATGGTGGACACCAAGAACCGCCCGTTCGGCAAGATGCTGACCGCGATGGTCACCCCGATGCTCGAAGACGGGGAGCTCGACTACGAGGGCGCGGCCAGACTGGCCGCCTACCTCGTCGACGAGCAGCACAACGACGGGCTCATCATCAGCGGCACCACCGGTGAGTCGCCCACGACCAGCGACGACGAGAAGGACCGCCTTCTCAGAGCCGTCGTGGAGTCCGTCGGCGACCGCGCCACGGTCGTCGCCGGGGTCGGTACCAACGACACCCGCCACAGCATCAGGCTGGCCAAGGCGGCCGAGAAGGCGGGGGCGCACGGCCTGTTGACGGTCACTCCGTACTACAACAAGCCGCCGCAGGAAGGCCTCATCCGGCACTTCACGTCGATCGCCGACGCCACCGACCTGCCGGTCATGCTCTACGACATCCCGCACCGCACCGGGACGCCGATCGCCTCCGAGACCCTGGTCCGGCTGGCCGAGCACCCGCGCATCGTGGCCAACAAGGACGCCAAGGACAACGTCGGCGCCAGCTCCTGGGTCATGGAGCGCACCGACCTGGCCTTCTACTGCGGCACCGACATCCTCAACCTGCCGCTGCTGTCCGTCGGCGCCGCCGGGTTCGTCAGCGTCGTGGGCCACATCGTCGGCTCCGACCTGCGCGACATGATCGACGCCTTCGAGAAGGGCGAGGTCGGCCAGGCCCTGGCCATCCACCGCCGCCTCACCCCGGTCTACACCGGTATGTTCCGTACGCAGGGCGTCATCACCACCAAGGCCGTGCTCAACCTGTTCGGGCTGCCTTCGGGCCCGGTGCGCACACCGCTCGCCGACGCCTCGTCCGAGCTCCAGGCCCTCCTCCGCGAGGACCTGGCCGCCGCGGGCGTCAAGGGCCCCATCGGCCTCGCCCCACACCAGGCCGTCCCCGCCAGCGCCGTGCGCGTCGAGCGCCTCACGGAGGGATCCGTATGAGTCATCCGCACCCCGAGCTGGGTCCGCCGCCGCCCCTGGGCAAGGGCGCACTGCGCGTCGTCCCCCTGGGCGGCCTCGGCGAGATCGGCCGCAACATGACGGTCTTCGAGTACGGCGGACGCCTGCTCATCGTGGACTGCGGCGTGCTCTTCCCGGAGGAGGAGCAGCCCGGCGTCGACCTGATCCTGCCGGACTTCGACCACATCCGGGACCGGCTCGACGACGTCGAGGCGATCGTGCTCACCCACGGGCACGAGGACCACATCGGCGGTGTGCCGTTCCTGCTGCGCGAGCGGCCCGACATCCCGCTCGTCGGCTCCAAGCTCACCCTGGCGCTGATCACCGCCAAGCTGGGCGAGCACCGCATCAAGCCGGAGACCGTCCTGGTGGAGGAGGGGGAGCGGCACGACTGCGGCCCCTTCAACCTGGAGTTCTTCGCGGTCAACCACTCCATCCCGGACGCGCTCGCCGTGGGCATCCGCACCCCGGGCGGGACGGTGCTGCACACCGGCGACTTCAAGATGGACCAGCTGCCGCTGGACGGACGCCTGACCGACCTGGCGGGCTTCGCCCGGTTCGGCGACGAGGGCGTCGACCTGCTGCTGTCGGACTCCACCAACGCCGAGCAGCCCGGCTTCATCATCAACGAGCGCAACCTGACCGAGGCCATCGACAAGGTGTTCCGGCAGGCCGAGAAGCGCATCGTGGTGGCCTGTTTCGCCTCGCACGTGCACCGTGTCCAGCAGGTTATCGACGCCGCCGTCCAGCACGGGCGCAAGATCGCGTTCGTGGGCCGGTCCATGGTCCGCAACATGAACATCGCGCGCGACCTGGGCTACCTGAGCGTTCCCGGTGACACCATCATCGACGCCAAGCAGCTCGACCAGGTGCGCCCCGAAGAGGTGCTCATGGTCTGCACCGGCTCGCAGGGCGAGCCGATGGCGGCGCTCAGCCGGATGGCCAACCGCGACCACCAGATCCGGATCGAGCAGGGCGACACCGTGCTGCTCGCCTCCTCCCTGATCCCGGGCAACGAGAACTCGGTCAACCGGGTGATCAACGGCCTGACCCGCTGGGGAGCCAACGTCGTGCACAAGGGCAACGCCCTGGTGCACGTGTCCGGGCACGCGCCCGCGGGCGAGCTGCTGTACGTGCTCAACATGGTGCGTCCGCGCAACTTCATGCCGGTGCACGGCGAGTGGCGGCACATGCGCGCCCACGCCGACCTGGCCAAGCTCACGGGCGTGCCCAAGGACCGCATCGTCATCGCCGAGGACGGCGTGGTCGTGGACGTGTACAAGAACCGCGCCAAGATCGTCGGCGCGGTGCAGGCCGGGTACGTGTACGTGGACGGCTCCTCGGTCGGCGACGTCACCGAGGCCTCGCTGAAGGACCGCCGCATCCTCGGCGAGGAGGGCTTCGTCTCCGTCGTCGTGGCCGTGGACTCCACCACGGGCAAGATCATGGGCGAGCCCGAGATCCACACCCGCGGCGCGGGCATCAGCGCGGACGCCTACGACGACGTCGTCGACAGGATCCAGGACGCCCTGGACAAGGCGGCGCGGGACGGGGTCAACGACCCCCACCAGTTGCGGCAGCTCATCCGCCGCAACACGGGCCGCTGGGTCAGCGACACCTACCGTCGCCGTCCCATGATCATCCCCGTCCTGGTCGAGGTCTGACCCGGAGCACCGGGGTCTGACCCGGAGCACGGTACGGCGAACGGCCCGGGCGCGCCACGGCGCGCCCGGGCCGTTCGCGTGCCCGGGTCCCGCGCCTCCGGGCGGAAGGCCGCCGCGCCGCCCCGTTCGGACGACACGCCGTGCCGTTGGAGGCCAACGGCGTGGACACCCCAGTAGGCTGCTCGCCGTGGCGGGCCGCCGTGCCCGACCGTCCGAACGACCCCGTCCTCCCGGAGGTGACCCCCGATGGCCACGCGCGCCTCCTCCGGAGGTTCCGGACGCAAGAAGCCCGCCGCGCGCAGGTCCGCGGCGAGGAAGCGCATGCCCGACGGGCCGATCGCCCTCGCCGTCACCATGTTCGGCCAGTTCCTGCTGGTGCTGTGGAAGCTGGTCGCGCACACCGTCGGCGGCTCCGCCCGTGCGGTCGGACGCAGTGCCCGGGGCCTGGACCCCGACCTGCGCCGCGACGGGGCCGGGCTGATCCTGCTCGCCGCGGGAGTCCTCATCGCCGCCGCCGTGTGGTGGCGCAGCGAGGGGCTCCTGCTGGAGTACACCCGCATGGTCGTGGTCGGCGGCTTCGGCACGTTCTCCCCGATCCTGCCGCTGCTGTTCCTGCCGATCGCGATCAGGCTGATGCGCACCCCCGGCAGCGGCCGGGAGGGTGACGCGGGACGGCTGTTCATCGGCTTCACCGCGATCATGCTGGGCCTGCTGGGCCTGATCCACATCGCCCGCGGCATCCCGCGGCCCTCCGACGGCCTGGAGGCCCTCCAGGGGGCGGGCGGGCTCATCGGCTTCGTCGCCTCCGGGCCGCTCAGCGCCGTGGTCACCCCCTGGCTGACCGGGGTGCTGCTGTTCCTGGTGCTGCTCTTCGGCGTGCTGGTGGTCACCGCCACCCCCATCCGCCGCATCCCCGAGCGCCTGCAGACCCTGTTCACCGCGCTCCTGGAGCGCGACGGCGGGCCCGACTCGGGGCTCGGCATCCTGGGCGACGACACGGCGGGTAAGCCCGCCAAGCCGCGCGGGCGCAAGCCCCGCAAGGCGGGCGCCGGGACCGTGGCGGGCGACCACGAGCGCCCCTACGACAGCCCGGTGCTGTCCGGTGGGCCCGAGGCCGCGCTCCCCGGCGAGGAGGAGGAGAAGGCCGCACTGCCGGCCGGGGCCGAGGAGACGGGGGCGGGGACGGCCGAGGAGGCCGGGACCGGGAGGAAGTCCGCGCGCGGGAAGAAGGTGAAGGTCCCCGACCCCACGCCGGCGCCCGCCACCACCGAGCAGCTGACCATCCCCTCCCGCGTGGTGGAGGGCGACTACGAGCTGCCGGCGCCGACCATGCTCAAACCCGGCAGCCCGTCCAAGCCGCGCACCAAGGCCAACGACGAGGTCGTGGCGGCCCTGTCCGGGGTGCTCACCCAGTTCAACATCGACGCCGACGTCACCGGCTTCACCCGCGGTCCGACGGTGACCCGCTACGAGATCGAGCTGGGACCGGCGGTCAAGGTCGAGAAGGTCACCGCCCTGGCCAAGAACATCTCCCTGTCCGTCAAGAGCGCCGACGTGCGCATCCAGTCGCCCATCCCCGGCAAGTCCGCGATCGGTGTGGAGATCCCCAACACCGACAAGGACATCGTGAGCCTGGGCGACGTGCTGCGGTCCCCGGCGGCGACCTCGGACGACCACCCCATGCTGGTGGGCCTGGGCAAGGACGTCGAGGGCTCCAACGTGGTCGCGAACCTGGCCAAGATGCCGCACGTGCTGGTCGCCGGTGCCACCGGCGCCGGTAAGTCCACCTGCATCAACGGGCTGATCACCTCGCTGATGATGCGCGCCACGCCCGACGAGGTGCGGATGATCCTGGTCGACCCCAAACGGGTCGAGCTGACCATGTACGAGGGCATCCCGCACCTGATCACCCCCATCATCACCAACCCCAAGAAGGCCGCCGAGGCCCTGCAGTGGGTGGTGGGGGAGATGGACCGCCGCTACGACGACCTGGCAGCCTCCGGGTACCGGCACATAGACGACTTCAACGCCGCCGTGCGCACCGGTGAGCTGACCGCCCCGCCCGGCAGCGAGCGCCACTACGAGCCCTATCCCTACCTGCTGGTGATCGTGGACGAGCTGGCCGACCTGATGATGGTCGCCCCCCGCGACGTGGAGGACGCCGTCGTGCGCATCACCCAGCTGGCCCGCGCCGCCGGCATCCACCTGGTACTGGCCACCCAGAGGCCCAGCGTCGACGTCGTCACCGGCCTGATCAAGGCCAACGTGCCCTCACGCCTGGCCTTCGCCACCTCCAGCCTGTCCGACAGCCGGGTCATCCTCGACCAGCCCGGGGCCGAGAAGCTGGTCGGCAAGGGCGACGCCCTCTTCCTGCCGATGGGCGCGGGCAAGCCCATCCGCCTCCAGAACGCCTGGGTGGCGGAGAAGGAGATCCGGGGGATCGTCGACCACTGCAAGCAGCAGTCCGCGCCCAGCTACCGCGAGGACGTGGCCGCCCCCGAGACCAAGAAGAAGCAGATCGACGAGGACGTCGGCGACGACCTCGACCTGCTCCTGCAGGCCGTCGAGCTGGTGGTCACCACCCAGTTCGGGTCCACGTCCATGCTCCAGCGCAAGCTGCGCGTCGGCTTCGCCAAGGCCGGTCGCCTGATGGACCTCATGGAGAGCCGTGACGTGGTCGGTCCCAGCGAGGGGTCCAAGGCCCGCGACGTGCTGGTCACCCCCGACGACCTTCCCGCCGTCCTGGCCGACATCCGCGGCTCCTGACCCGCCCCGGGCACGGGGCGGGCACGGGGCGGGCGCGGGACGCGCCGGAGTCTCGTGACCCGTGGCGCGGATTCCCGAACCTCCACTCGCATCCCTTAGGAACGGGCCTGCCCGATTTGGTGTGATCTTGGGGGCTTCATGGGGCGTGGTGACCTGCGAGAACACCCCTTGAGCAGGCAGAGTGGGTTCCGGCATAAACGCACAGTAGCGGGGGGAGTGCGCATGGCGACGATCGGCCAGACCCTGTCCGCCGCCCGAGTCGCGGCGGGGTACACGGTCGCGGACCTCAGCGCCCGTACACGTATCCGGGAACCCGTCCTCATGGGCATCGAGCGGGAGGACTTCGTCCCCTGCGGCGGGGACTTCTACGCACGCGGACACATCCGCGGCATCTGCCGCGCGCTCGGCCTGGACCCGGCACCACTCCTGGACGAGTACGACCGAGAGCACGCCAAGGGCGCCATACCCGCCTTCGTTCCTCTGCAGCGCCACCCGGCGGCCACACCCGAGGGGATCCGCGCGGCCGCCGCGGCGCGCGCCGCGGCGGCCACGCGGGAGGACGCGCGGGAGGCCAGGGAGGAGGACGCACGGTCCTCGTCACCGACGCACCGCTTCGGCGACGACGACTCCGGGGTCGGCGCCCAGCGCTGGGGCCACTTCGAACGCCGGCAGATCCTGGGCCGTTCTCCGGAGGGGGAGGAGGACCTCCGGGACGTCCGGTCCACGCGGGTTCCCGAACCCCGCGGTGCCGGGGAGGAGCACCGCGCGTACGGCGAAGGGCATCCCGTCTCCGACGGGCACCGCGCCTACGAGGCAGGGCACCACGTTCCCCTCGGGGAGCACCGCGCGTACGGCGACGGGCACCCCGTCTCCGACGGCCACCGCGGCTACGACGAGTACCACGCGTACGGCGGGCACCGCGCCCCCGACGGGGGACCCGTGTACGACGACGGACACCGCGCGTACGACGGGGGACCCGTGTACGACGGGGGGCACACGCACGGCGGGGGACACGCACACGGCGGGCCGATGAACGGAATCCCCGTGTACGACAGGTCGGCGAAGGGCGTGTTCCGGGGCGGCAGGCACGCCGGAGGCGGCAGGGCGCGCGGCGGCAGACCCGCGCCGCGCCCCCTCGGCACCGGCCGCCGGCGGCTCGAGGCGGTCCGGCGCCACTGGCCCTGGGCCGTCGTCTGCGCCATCGTCGCCCTGTCCGTCCTCATCGGCGTCCGCACGTGGCAGGACTGGGACGCGGGCAACCCGCTGAGGGCCGCCTTCGACTCCTCCACCGGCGAGAGCACCGTCGGCTCCGCGGTGGACCCCGGCGCCGCCGGGGAGGGCACCGAGGCGGCTCCGCCGGAGCCCGCCGAGTTCACCGTCGAACTCAGCGCCTCCGCGCGCAGCTGGATCGAGGTCACGGGAGCCGACGGCGAGAGCCTGTACGTGGGCTTCCTCCTGGAGGGCGAGAAGCAGGACTACGTGACCGAGGAGAACCTCAACCTGTGGCTCGGCGACGCCGGGGCGGTCAGCATCACCGTCGACGGCGAGGAGCTCGAACCCGCCGGGCTGCCCGGGGAGGTCAAGGAGGTCACCGTCGGCGCGGACGGCCTGGTCCAGTGACGGGGCCGCCGGCCGGCGGCGGGAAGCCGGGCCGGAGTACGGGAGGGTGAGCCGGTCAGGGTAGTGTGGGGGGCTGCGGGCGGCGCCATGCGACGCCGCGCCCCGGACGCGGTCCAACCGCTGCCGGCCGGCCCCCGCACCACTCGAAGCTCTCCCATACGCTTGGAAGCCATGTCATCGCGCCGTACTGTCTCACTTGTCACCCTGGGGTGTGCGCGTAACGAGGTCGACTCCGAAGAGCTGGCCGGGCGCCTGTCAGCCGGAGGCTGGGACCTCGTCGACGGCGACACCAAGGCCGACGTCACCCTCGTCAACACCTGCGGGTTCATCGACGCGGCGAAACAGGACTCCATCGAGACCCTCCTTGGAGCCGCGGAGAACGGTGGGAAGGTCGTCGCCGCCGGGTGCATGGCCGAGCGGTACGGTTCCGAGCTCGCCGAGGCCCTGCCCGAGGCGCAGGTCATCGGCTTCGACGACTACGCCGCCATCACCGACCGCCTCGACGACGTCGTGGCCGGGCGCCCCCTCGCCCCCCACGACCCCCGCGACCGGCGCACCCTGCTGCCGATCAGCCCGGCCGAGCGCGACGCCTCCCAGGTGCACGTGCCCGGCCACTTCTCCGACTCCGCGGGGGCCGAGGGCACCGAGCTGCCCTACCGTGCCGCGGTCCCGCGCCGCCGCCTGACCGGCGGACCGGTGGCCAACCTCAAGATCGCCTCCGGCTGCGACCGCCGCTGCACCTTCTGCGCGATCCCCGCCTTCCGCGGCTCCTACATCTCCCGCGACCCCGACGAGATCGTCCGCGAGGCCGAGTGGCTGGCGGGCGAGGGCGTCCGCGAGGTGTTCCTGGTCAGCGAGAACTCCACCTCCTACGGCAAGGACCTGGGCGACGTGCGCGCCCTGGAGACGCTCCTGCCCCGCCTGGCCGCCGTCGAGGGCCTGGAGCGGGTCCGCGTCAGCTACCTCCAGCCCGCCGAGGTCCGACCCGGGCTGGTGGACGTCCTCACCGGCACCCCCGGCGTGGTCCCCTACTTCGACCTGTCCTTCCAGCACGCCAGCGGCGCCCTCCTGCGCCGGATGCGGCGCTTCGGTGACCGCGAGCGCTTCCTGGAGCTGCTGGGCGCGGTCCGCGAACGCGCACCCGAGGCCGGCGCCCGCTCCAACTTCATCGTCGGCTTCCCCGGCGAGACCGAGGCCGAGTTCGAGGACCTGGTCTCCTTCCTCACCGAGGCCCGACTGGACGCCGTCGGCGTGTTCGGCTACTCCGACGAGGACGGTACCGAGGCCGCGACCCACGAGGGCAAGCTGCCCGACGAGACCGTCGCCGAGCGCGTGGACCGGCTCAGCCGGCTCGCCGAGGAGCTGATGGCCCAGCGCGCCGAGGAACGGATCGGCTCGCAGGTGAGGGTCCTGGTGGAGTCGGTGCTGGAGGACGGGGCCTACGAGGGCCGCGCCGAGCACCAGGCACCCGATGTGGACGGCAGCACGATCCTGTACGGCGGGGACCTCGCCGTCGGCGACCTGGTGCGCGCCACCGTCATCCAGTCGGCCGGAGCCGACCTCGTCGCGGAGCAGGACGACGCCCAGCCGGAAGCCGTGCGCAGATGAGCGACCACGAGCCCGCGGCCACGCCCGCCCCCCGCGTTCCGCTGTGGAACATCGCGAACATCCTCACGATGAGCCGCCTGGTCATGGTGCCGCTCTTCGTGTGGCTCATGTTCCTGGACGGTTCCTGGTGGCGGTTCGCCGCCTTCGCGGTCTTCGTGCTGGCCGCCATCACCGACCGCGTCGACGGCGAGCTCGCCCGCCGGCACAACCTGGTCACCGACTTCGGCAAGATCGCCGACCCCATCGCCGACAAGGCGCTCACCGGCGCCGCGCTGGTGGTGCTCTCCCTCCAGGGCGACCTGTGGTGGTGGGTCACCATCGCCATCCTGGTCCGCGAGTGGGGCGTCACGGCGCTGCGCTTCGCGGTCCTGCGCTACGTGGTCATGCCCGCCAGCCAGGGCGGCAAGCTCAAGACGGTCCTGCAGATCGTCGCGATCAGCGTCTACCTGTTCCCCCTGCAGGTGCTCCCCCTCAGCGGCGTCCTCACCTGGTTCGCCCACGTGGCGATGGGCGCGGCGCTCGCGATCACGCTGTGGACCGGCCTGACCTACGTGCGCGACGCCGTCCGCGCGGTCCGCGCCCGAGGAGGGCACACGGAGTGAGGCGGGAGGAGCACCGGGCCGACCTGGGCCCGGAGGACCCGGAACCGCGGTCCGGGGCGCTCACCGCGGCCGGGGCCGCCCACCGGGCCCTGCTGGACCGCGGCGCCACCTGTGCCACCGCCGAGTCGCTGACCGGCGGCCTGGTCGGCGCCCACCTGACCGCCGTTCCCGGCGCCTCCGGCTCCTACCGGGGCGGGGTGGTCGCCTACGCCACCGACGTCAAGGCCGGTGTGCTGGGTGTCCCGGAAGACCTCCTGGCCGAGCACGGCGCCGTCCACCCCGGGGTGGCCGAGCACATGGCGCTGGGCGTCCGCCGACTGCTGGGAGCCGACTACGGCGTCGCGGTGACCGGCGTGGCCGGCCCCGAGGCCCAGGACGGACAGCCCGTCGGCACCGTCCACGTGGCCGTCGCCATGCCGGGTGATCAGACCCGTGTCCGTCAGTTCCGTTTCACCGGGGACCGTGCGGGTATCCGATACCGAACGGTCGAGGGGGCGCTGTCGCTCCTGGACTCGGTCGTTCGCGGGAGCACGGAGGAAAGCACCCGGACCTGAACCCTTCGGTCAGGCCCTCCTCCCCTCGTCCCGGGGGAACAAAACCACCCCCGGACGTGGTTCCCCCTCCAGCGAACAGGACGGCAAGAGGTGCCCGAATCGGGCGTGGGGCAGGTACGGTGTTGTATATGAAGGTCGCTACCGGTGGGAGGGAGCGCGAATGATGGTCCTGCTTCGTCACCTACTTGGTGACGTGCTCAGGCGGCTCCGGCAGCGCCAGGGCCGCACCCTCCGCGAGGTGTCGGCCGATGCACGTGTGTCCCTCGGCTACCTGTCGGAGGTCGAGCGCGGGCAGAAGGAAGCATCTTCCGAACTGCTCTCCTCGATCTGCGGGGCGCTCGGCGTCCCGCTCTCCCAGGTACTGAGGGAGGTCTCCGACCAGCTTGCCCTCGCCGAGCTGCAGGAGGCCGCGCTGCTGGGCGACTCGGTCACGACCGACCCCGTCTCCGCCCAGGACCTCGGCATCGACCCGGTACCGGATCGCGTTCCCCATGTCGCCGACATGGTGGGGGTCTGACCCCCTCCTCGGAACTGTCCGTCCATCGCCATCGTGACCACGTGAAGGAGCCGACCCGGGGGTCGGCTCCTTTCGCGCGTCGGGGCCTCGCCGGCCGCACCGGACACGCCCTAGCGGTGGGTGTGGTTGACCCAGGCCTCGGGGTCCTCGGCCAGGGTGCGCACCGTCGCGGGCAGCTCGTTGGTCACCAGGTGCTGGAGGTTGACGCCCTCCAGGATGACGCGCTCGCTCGCGCGCAGGGCGATCCACACCTGTTGCAGGCTGCGGGCCGCGCCGTCGTAGTCGACGTGTTCGGGGCGCTCCCCGCGCACGTTGGCGAGGGGTCCGTCGACCGCGCGGATGATGTCGGCCAGGGAGATCTCCGCCGCGGGTCGGGCCAGCCAGTACCCGCCGACGGGCCCGCGCTGGCTGCGCACCAGGCCGGCACGGCGTAGCTGGGTGAGGATGTTCTCGAGGAATTTTCCGGGGATGTCCTGCGCGCGTGCGAGCTGCTCGGCCGTCACCGGCCCCTCCTCGGCGACGGCGAGCTCCGCCGCCGCGCGTAGCGCGTAGTCGACCCGGGCTGAAAGGCGCATGCTGTGATTATGCCGTGGTTAGAAGGGCGAATGGGGCACCGAGCGCCGACAGGTGTGCCGACGGCTCGGAGTGCTTCAGGGTAAGGGTACTTCTCCTACCGGGTTTCGGGGACATCGGTGACGTTCCCACCCCGGGGCTGCGTGTGATGGTATGTCCCCCTTTATTCTTTCTGTCCCCTTCGTTTGCCGAGGACGTGGAAGCCCGAGGGCCCGGCCCCCGTCCAGGACCGGGCCCTCGGCTCCCGCCGGGCGGGAGGGGGTCAGCTCCCGCCGGGGGAGGGGACGCCCACCGCGCCCCCCAGCAGTTCGGCCGCGCTCAGTCCGTTCACGTGCGCGGCACCGTAGGTGCTCACGTGGGTCCCGGACCCGGGGCGCCAGACGGGCAGGCCCATCTCCACCACCACGGCCTCGGGCCGGAGGCTGAGCAGGCGGCTCACGAGCGCCTGGGTGCCGGGGTAGCGGTGCGCGTCCCGCACCACCACGACCAGGTCGCGGCCCCGGGCGCCGGCCGCCAGCCGCTCGGCGTGCGCCTCCTCGGGGGAGACCCGCTCGACGTCGGGGAACCAGGGGCCCAGACCCCACGGGACCTCGCCCACCGCCATGCCGGAGGGGGCGTCCACCTCCACCACGTACGGGTCGTTCAGCGGCGGGAGGTCACCGCTCACGAGCAGCGCGCGGCGGGCACCGGCCAGGCCCACGCCGTCCGCCTCGGGGACGGCCGCGCGCCGGGAGGCCGACTCCCGGATCCAGGTGCGCAGTTCGGCGTTGCGCGCGGCCGCCTCCTCCAGGCGCTCCGCGGGCAGACGGCCCTCGTGGACCGCGTCCACCAGGGCGTCGCGGACCAGTTCGACCTGGTCGGCGTAGACGAACCTGCCCAGGCACAGCAGGTCCACCCCGGAGGCCACCGCGCGCACGCTGGCCTCGGGGATGCCGATCCGGCCGCTGACGCCCTGCATCTCCATGGCGTCGCTGACCACGGTCCCGGTGAAGCCCAGCTCACCGCGGAGGAGGTCGTTGAGGATGTGCGGGGTGAGCGTGGCCGGCCCGTCACCGCCCAGCCCGGGCATCTCGATGTGCGCGGTCAGGATCGACCGGACCCCCGCCTCCACCGCCGCGCGGAACGGCAGCAGCTCACGGCGCCGCAGCAGGTCGGCGTCGGCCTCCACGCGCGGCAGTACGTGATGGGAGTCCTGGGAGGTCGCGCCGTGGCCGGGGAAGTGCTTGGCGCACGCGGCCACGCCCGCCTCCTGCAGGCCCAGCACGGCCGCGGCCGCGTGGCGGGCCACGAGCGCGGCGTCGGCGCCGAAGGAGCGGGTGCCGATCACCGGGTTGTCGTCGGCGACGTTGACGTCCACCGACGGGGCCAGGTCCAGGTTGAAGCCCAGCTCGGCCAGGCGTCCGCCCAGGGAGCGGAGGGTGGCCCGGGTCAGGCCCGGGTCGTCCACCGCGCCCAGCGCGGCGTTGCCCGGGTAGTCGCTGCCCCGCGCCTGGCCGATACGGGTGACGTCGCCGCCCTCCTCGTCCAGGGAGATCAGGGGCGTGTCGGTGGCCTCGGCCAGGGAGGCGTTCAGCGCGGCCACCTGCTCCGGGCCGTCGAGGTTGTTGTGGAACAGGCAGACACCGGCGATGCCGTCCGCCAGACCATCCAGGACCCAGCGCGGGGCTTGGTAGGACTCGAAGGGCACCAGCAGCGTGGCGTTGGCCAGACGCGCCAGGGTCGGGTCGTACGGCATGACGGACTCCGTTCGGTGAGCGAAGGGGTGCCCGGGGCGGGGCAGACGTGTGGCGTGGGGGCGGGTACGTGATCGGGGGCGTGCGTGTCCGGGGCGGGTCCCGCGGCGCCCGTCGCGCGGGATCCGTCCCGGAGGGAGGCGGTCAGCCCTTGACCGCGCCCATGGTCAGGCCGGAGACCATGCGCCGCTGGACGAACAGGAAGAAGAGCATCACGGGGATGGTCAGCAGCGTGGAGGCCGCCATGATCGGTCCCCACTCGGTGCCGAAGCGCCCGAAGTAGTAGGACAGGGTCAGCGGCAGCGTGTAGTGGTCCGTGCTGCGGCCCAGGAACGTCAGGGCGACGATGAACTCGTTCCAGGCGGTGATGAAGGCGAAGATGCTCGCCGCGACCAGGCCCGGCGCGACCAGCGGCATCAGGATGCGCCAGAAGACGGTCCAGGGGCCGGCGCCGTCGATGGCCGCGGCCTCCTCCAGCTCCTTGGGCACCGCGGCGACGAAGCCCCGCAGCATCATGATGGTGATCGGCAGGGACACGGCCGTGTACACGACGAGCAGGCCGGACAGGTTGCCGAGCAGTTCCACGCCGCTGATGTCGGACAGGTGGCGGAAGTTGATGAAGATCGAGATGATCATCGCCTCCATCGGCACCATCTGGATCACCATCAGCAGGATGATGAAGGTGGTGCGCAGCCGGAAGCGGAACCGCGCCACGGCCACGGCGGCCAGCAGCGACAGGAACGCCCCCATGGCCACGGCGGAGACGGTGACGAACAGGCTGTTGCCGAGGAACTGCCAGAAGTTCACGCCGGGGATCAGCTGGCCGTTGAGCACCCTGTCGAAGTGCTCCGTCGTCGGCGCCTTCGGAAGGACGGTCTGGTCGCGGGTGAAGATCTCGCCCACCGGTTTGAAGGCCGTGATGACCATCCAGTACACCGGGAAGACGGAGAACAGGAACACCGCGACACCGGCCAGGTACAGCGGGACCGAGCGCAGGCGGCGCGCCGGGCTGCGGCGGCGGACGCGCCCGGAGCGGCCCGTCGCGCCGGCCCCGGCGCCTCCGGTGGCGGGCCGGTCCGGGGCGGGGCGGGTGGTGTTGTCGGTCGCGGTCATCGGGTCTCCCCCTGGCGGATCATGATGCGCAGGTAGTACGCGGTGACGGCGAGGATCATCACGGTCATGACCACCGCGATCGCCGAGCCCATGCCGTAGTTGGCCGGACTGGCGCTGAAGCCCTGCTGGTAGATGTAGTACGAGAGCAGGTAGACGTCCTTGTTCTGGAAGCTGTTGGCCAGGATGTACAGCTGGGTGAACACCCGCAGGTCCCAGATGATCTGCAGGACCAGCAGCAGGGCGAACAGCGGACGCAGCATCGGGAACGTGACGTTCCAGAAGGCCTTCCAGGCGCCGGCGCCGTCCATCCTCGCGGCCTCGTACAGCTCGTGCGGGATGCTCTTGAGCCCGGCGAGGACGGAGACGGCGACGAAGGGGAAGGACTGCCAGACGATCACCGTGATCAGGATGAAGAACAGCGAGAGCGGTTCGAGGAACCAGTTGTAGTTCAGCCACCCGCCGCCCACGAGCCAGTCCGGCAGCCGGTCCAGCACGACGTTGACCAGCCCCCGCTCGGGCAGGAACAGCCAGCGGAAGACCAGGGAGGCGCTCAGCGCGGGGGTGGCCCACGCGAGCATCATGCCGAGGGCCACGAACGCCGAGAACCACTTGGGGAGCCTGTGCAGCAGCAGTCCCACGAGGGTGCCCAGCACCATCGTGCTGCCGACCATCAGCACGCAGACGACGACCGTGTTGCGCAGGATCGCCCAGAACTCGGGGTCGGTCAGCAGCGTCCGGTAGTGGGCGAAGCCGTTCCACGCCGGACCGGGCTGGTTCGGCAGGAGGTTGCGGGTGGTGAAGCTGGTGAGCGAGTACCACACCATCTGCACGATCGGCCACAGCAGCACGATCGCGAGCAGGATCAGGGCCGGAGCTATGAGCAGGTACGGGGTGGGAAACGTGCGGCGGCGCGGCGCGGGTTCGGCCACGGGGGCCTTGACGGGCTCCTCGGCCCCGCGCGGGGTCGCTGGTTCGACGGTTTGTGCCATGGTCTTCGCAATCGAGTGGGCCGGACGCGGCGGGCGGGGTCCTGGTGCGGGCCCCGCCCGCCCACAGCTCTGCACGGTGAGGCGGGTCCGGCTACTCGACCGGCTCGTTGAGGATCGAGGTGAGCTCCTCGTTGGCCGCCTCCAGGACCTTCTCGGAGTCACCGCCCTGCACGATCTCCAGGACGGCGCTCGGCAGGATCTTGTTGTCCTGGTCGGCCGCGGTCCAGCGCGGGGTGGTCGGGAAGAACCGGGTGTTCTGCATCTGCGTCGCGGCGGCGGCGCGGTCGGGGTCCTCCTGGTACTCCTCGCTCTCCAGCAGGTGCGGGTAGGCCGGGAAGAAGCCCGCGACGTCGGCGTAGCCCTTGCCGCCCTCCTCGTCACCGAGGACGGTCAGCAGGTCGAAGGCCAGGTCCGGGTGCTCGGTGGTGGTGAACACCGTCAGGGCGGAGCCGCCCGCGAAGGCCGGGGCGATGCCCTCGGCGCCGGGGATCGGCGCGGCGGCGATGTCCTCGATGACGGACGGGTCGCCGGCCTGCTCCTCCATGGAGGTGAGGGCCCAGCCGCCGTCGATGTACATGCCCAGCTCGCTGTTGGCCATGTCGGCCAGGGCGATGAGCTCGTTCTGTCCGACGTAGTCCTGGGGGGAGATGCCGTCGGTGGTCAGGCCCGCGTAGAACTCGATGGCCTCGACGGTGGCGGGGTCGGTGAGCCTGCCCTCCCACGTGTCGCCGTTCTGCACGGCGATCTCGCCGCCGTTGCTCCAGATGAAGCTGGCGATGCCGTTGGTGAAGTCGGTCGGCGCGGCGAAGCCGGGGACCTCGTACTCGGCCTTGATGTCCTCGGCGACCTCGACCAGCTCGTCCCAGGTCTCCGGCGGCTCGTGGCCGAGCTCCTTCAGCCAGTCCGCGCGGTAGTACAGGGTGCGCACGCCGGAGAACCACGGAACGCCGTACTGGACGCCCTCGTAGGTGCCGTACTCCAGGGCCTTCGGGTCGATGCCCGCGGCGGCGTCCCAGCCCTCGACCTGCTCGGTGATGTCCATCAGGGCGCCCTGTGCGGCCCAGCTCGACACCTGGTCGTTGCCGACCTCCAGGACGTCGGGTGCGTCACCGCCGGCGAGGGCGTTGGTGATGGACTCCTGGGCGTCGGGCCACGGGATGAACTCGACCTCGACGGAGACACCCGGGTGGCTCTCCTGGAAGCGTGCCTCGGTGTCCTCGAAGTACTCGACGAGGGGCTCCTGGGAGGTGCCCATGACCCAGACGGTCAGGCTGTCGGCCTCACCGCCGCCGGATTCGGAGTTGCCGCCGCATGCCGCGGCGAGCAGGACCACGGACGTGGCCGCTGCGATCTTGGGGAACCTCATGTGTACCTCTTCTCCCTTCGCACGGCGCGCTGGGGTTCGACGCCTGTGCTCGAATCGACCTGGGATGATCGAGGGACCATCCCCGCGACTCGACGTCTTCGTGGGGGTTGTGCTGGGATCGCACGTTGGCCGCCCCGCCGGCGCGGGTACCGGAAGGGCCCGAAAAGCGGGCCTGCCAGGACGTGACCTCCTGTGAGGTTGTGAGCTAAATTAACAGGAAACTTTCCTAATAAAAACAGGGTGAGGTGTCACGGTTATGTCTCAACGTCCAGGGACGCCCCGGCTTCTACGCCAGCTCAATGATCGCGCGGCGCTGGAACTATTGCTATCCGCGGGACCCTTGACAAGGACTCAGCTGGGAACGCGGACCGGTCTGTCCAAGGTGACGGCCTCCCAGTTGCTGGCGCGGCTGGAGGAGCGGGACCTGGTGCGCGTGGTGGGCAGCCAGGCGGGCGGACGGGGGCCCAACGCCGCCCTGTACGCGGTGGTGCCCGAGAGCGCCTACGTCGCCGCCCTGGACGTCAGCGCGCAGCGGGTGACCGCGACGATCGCCGACATCACCGGGAGGATCATCAGCGACGTCACCGTCGACCCCCGGGCCTCGGACGACCCCGTCGCGCTCGTGCACACCGCGGTGATGCGCCTGGCCGACACCGCCGGGGTCCCGCTGGGCAGGGTCCGCGCCTGCGTCATCGGCACCCCGGGCGTCGTCGACCCCCGCACCGGCGACATCCGCTTCTCCTTCGACCTGATGTCCTGGCACGAGGGTGTCCTGGAGGCCCTGCGCGCCGACCTCAAGCGCTCGGTCGTGATCGAGAACGACGTCAACCTGGCCGCCCTGGCCGAGCACTCCGAGGGCGCCGCCGCGGGCGTGGCCGAGTTCGTGCTCATCTGGCTCAGCGCCAACGGCGGCGTCGGCATGTCCACCATGATCGACGGCCGCATCCACCGGGGGCGCTCCGGCGGCGCGGGCGAGATCGGCTACCTGCCCGTGCCCGGCGCTCCCATGCCCACCGACGTGGGGCTGTCCGGCGGGTACGAGTCCCTGCGCGACGGTGCCAACCGCGAACTGCCGCACGGCTTCCAGGCCCTGGTCAAGGCCGGACAGGTGGTCGAGCTCGCCGCCGGGTACGGCATCGAGGGCACCGACGTCACCGAGGTCGTCGCGGCGGCCGCCACCGCGGGGACCCCGCAGGGGGACGCCTTCCTGGACGCCTTCGCCGAGCGCCTGGCCCGGGGTGTGGCCGCGGTGACGGTCATCCTCGACCCCGGGCTGGTGGTGCTCGGCGGCGACGTCGCCCGCGCGGGCGGCGCCAAGCTCGCCGAGCGGGTCCAGGCGGCCACCGCCCGGATAGCCCCCAACGCCACCGAGGTCGCCCTGGGCGGGGTGGAGGGCAGTCCGGTCGTGCGCGGCGCGCTCCTGCACGCCCTCGAACGCGCCCGGGAGGACGTGTTCTCCTCCACCGTGTGAACCGGCGCCCTCCGGGGCCGTGGGAGCCCTCCCAAGGCACTGGCCGGCGGACACGTCCTCCCGTTGGAGGCCGCGTGCCCTCGTCCGCGTCCTGTGCCCCGGCCCCTCCTCCCCGGCCGGGGCGCGGCGGATTCCTCAGAGCACCGGTTCGAAGGAGCCGAAGACCTCTTCCACGACCGGCGCGTACTCCTCCTGCTCCGACGCGGGAACGTTGAACTGGAGGTAGTACCCCCTGCTCTCCTTCGCGATGACGGTGTACCTCCACAGCATCCACCGGTCGGGTTGGTCCCAGCCGCTGTTGTGGTAGGTCACCTCCATGTGAGAGGTGTCCCATCCCGGCGGCGCGGACGGGACCTCCTCCAGGCTGAGCCGTTGCCACTCCGAGATGCTCGAGTACTCCATGAGGTCGGACTCCCAGCCCTCCTGGTGCTCGCGCGCGGTGCGCTCCTCGTCCTCCTCCAACTCGAAGACGCTGAGGCATACCTGGTGTTCGCCGGAGGGCGAGGTGAACCGGAATTCGGAGAGGGTGCCGGGTTGGAACCGGCGTGCACCCTCCGTGGCGTCCAAGGGGTCCCATCCCCGGGGATGACGGAGGACGACGTACTCGTCGCTGAAGGTGGAGTAGCCGCTGGGAGAAGGCACGGCCGCCTCCGTGGTCTCGGCGGCCACCTCGGCGTCGGGGACGGTCAGCCGGTCGGTCGCCACCACCAGGGCGACCGCCACCACCAGCACACACACCAGGCCGAGCCCGATCAGCAGCGGGCCCCGAACCCGGGAAGCGAAGGGCCGGGTCGGGTGCTCCGGCCGCGGCGTCACGGGTCCGGCGGCCGGACCGCCGGTCCCCTCCGGAGGCCGGTGACGGCTCGAAGCGCGCTCTGGGTTCTGCAAGGGGGCCTCCGGTGCGGGGGGACACGGCGTCCCGATCCTAGGGCGGGTGTGGAGGACCTCGGTGGGCCGGTACCGGCCGGGGCGCGTGGCCGGGGGTCCTCAGGCCGGCGGGGACGGCTCCCGCACCATCACCACGCGCGGCAGCACCCGGATCCCCGCCCGTCCCTCGGCCTCCCACACCTGCTCCAGGCCGGGGCCCCACTCATCCCGGGGCAGCACGGTGAAGCCCCGCCTCGCGTACCAGGGGCCGTTCCACGGCAGGTCGCGGAAGGTGGTGAGGGTGAGACGGGCGTGACCGGCGGCCGCCGCCTCGGCGCACACCGCCTCCAGCAGGGCGCCGCCGATCCCGCGCCTGCCGTGGCCGGGGTGCACGGCGAGCTGCTCCAGGTGCGGTCGGCCGTCCACGGCCACGGTCGCGGCCAGGCCGACCACGGGGGCGCCCGTCACCGGGTCGCCGGCCACCAGGACCCGCTCCGCGTGCGCGAGCATCTCCCGGGGATCGTCGGGAGGCAGGACCACACCGGCCCCGGCGAACACCGTGTCCGCCGCCAGCGACACCTCCACCAGCCGGGACGTGTCCTCCGGCCGCATCGGCCGGATCCACGCGTACTCCACCGCGCCTCCCCGCACTCTTCCGGACGGGCGTCATCCTGATCGGTTACGGCCGTCTCGTCCAGCCGTTTTCGCGGCCAACTGCGGCACCACCCGACCTCAGAGGCGAAGCCGAGCACGGCCCGCGTCATCGCCGGTGTGGCGAGTCCGGCGTCGGTGAGCCGCGGGGCGGTCCCCACGGCCGGGCCACGGCGCCGGATGCGGGGACGCCTCCAGCGGGTCGTCGGTCCTCACGTAGAGTGCCGTCGCGAGGGTGTCCGGGTGGCTCGTCGCAAGACGATCGTGGACGCCCCCCATTCGCGCCTCCGGCGCCACCCCCCCGGCTCTGGTCATCCGGTGAGTCCTGTCCGGCCACTGGTACACGGAAAGGATCCTGGTATGTCCAGCGACCGTCTCATGCGCATCCACAGCGCCGAGTTCCAGGCCATGGCCGAGAGGGTCCTGCGGGCCACCGAGCTCACCTCCCGCCTGAACGTCCTGCCTTTCGAAGACGAGGCGGGCAAGGCGGAACTGTTCGAACAGATCCTCGGCAGGCCACTGCCGCCGAAAGCCACGATCTATCCACCCTTCTTCACGGACCACGGCCTGAACCTCGACCTCGCCGAACGCGTCTTCATCAACCAGAACTGCACGTTCCTGGACTATGCCGGCATCCGTCTCGGCGAGCGCGTGATGATCGGACCGAAGGTCACGTTCATCACCAGCGGCCACCCGGTCGATCCCGAGGAGCGGCGGCTGTACCTCACCGGCGCGCCCATCGACGTGGCGGAGAATGCGTGGATCGGTGCCGGTGCCACGATCCTGCCCGGCGTCAGCATCGGCCGTGACGCCGTGGTCGCCGCCGGCGCGGTCGTGGCCGACGACGTCCCGCCGGCAAGCTTGGTGACCGGTGGCAAGGCAACCGTGCACCGAAAGTGGTGACGGCCTCTTCGGAGCCACGCCGAGTCCCGGCCGCGGGCGGTCATGAACCCCGTCGGAGGCCTGGATCCCTCCCCGAGGCGACTGGCTCCGGTCCAGGGGGCAAGAGGCCCTCCGCTCGCTCACCGGCCCCTTGGCATCGACCGTCTAGGGCGTGTGTGGTGGATGCCGCCCGTCGCGCAGCAGGGTGAGTATTCGCCGTACATGCCCTAGGGGCGCAGGCGGAGCCCCTTGGGGGTCACGTGGAACCCGGCCGCCACCAGCGCGGTGTCCAGAGGGCTGCCGAACACCTCCGCCCCGTCCGCGCGCTCCACCGTCAACGACGCCACGCGCCCGTCCCGCACCGCCCCGACCAGGGCACGGGCCGCCCGCTCCAGCAGGTCGGGCGGCGCACCGAAGGTCAGCACCGAACGGCCGCCCCGGCCCGCGTACAGGGTCAGCCGGCCGTCGTCGACCACCACCAGGGAGCCCGCCGTCCGGCCCGGTCTGGCCTGCTGCCCCGGATCCTCCTCTCCCCGCGGCCAGGGAAGGTCCGTGCCGAACGGGTTCGCCGGGTCGGTCGCCGCCAGGACCACGGGGGCCTCCGCCCCGCCCCCGGACAGCGCCCGCAGGCGGTCCACCGCGCCGGGCAGGGCGAACTGGGCACCGCCCAGCCCCTCCACGAAGTAGCCCCGGCGCACCCGGCCCGACTCCTCCAGCGTCCGCAGCACCCGGTACTCCTCAGGCGAGATCCGTCCGCCCTGGTAGCCGCGCACCAGCACGCCCCGGCGCTCCAGCCGAGCCTCCAGCCGGGCCAGGGCGGCCCTGGTGGGATCGCCCTCGCGCTCCGGCAGGACCCACCACCGCCCCGCGGCCGCGGGCGGACCCGACCGGGTGGGCATCACCGGGCGGCGCCCCACCGCACGCGGGGACCGCCGCGACGCCGCACGGCGCGGAGCGGGCCCCGACCCCAGCACGGCGCGCAGCGGCGCCGGGGTGTCGTTGGTGACACAGCCCGACCAGACCAGTTCCCACAGCGCCGCGACCAGGTCCCCGTCGGTGACCGCGGAACCGCCCACGGCCCTCGCCGTCCGGTCGGCGACGTCGCGGAAGAACAGCGCTCCGCCCTCACGCAGCACCTCCAGCACCGTGTGCGGCAGTGTGCCCTCCTCGGGAGGAACCGGCTCGGGCAGCAGCAGGGGCGCCTCCTCGGCCGGGAACAGGCACACCCACCCGTCCTGTCCGGGCAGCGCCCCCGCACCGGCCCACACCACCTCGCCCGCCTGGGTCAGCTCGTCCAACCTGTGGGGCGCGTAGTCCTCCACCCGTGCGGGCAGTACCAGCGACTCCAGTGCCGAGGCCGCCAGCGGCGCCCCGCGCAGCGACTCCACCGCCTCGAACACGGCGTCCGGCCCGCGCCGGCGCTCACCCGGCACGGCGCGCTGCCACAGCGGCGAGAACCGGGCCAGCGCCTCCGGGGCGACCGGCTCCACCTCCCGGCGCAACCGCGCGAGAGAGCCGCGCCGCAACCGGCGCAGCACCTCGGCGTCGCACCACTCGGTGCCCGCCCCGTCCGGCCGGAACCCGCCCACGGACACCCGCCCCCGGCGGGACAGCTCACGCAGCACGCCCTCCACCACGTCGCGCCCGAGCCCCAGCCGTCCGGCGGCCTCACCGGCGGTGAAGGGTCCGTGCGTGCGCGCGTACCGCGACACCAGGTCGCGCGTCGGCTCCTCCACCGGTTCCAGGAGGGCCTCGGGCACACCGGCGGGCGGCTCGGCGCCGAGGGCGTCGCGCAGCCGCGCCACGTCCTCCACCACGCACCACCGCTCGGCGCCCGCCACGACCATCCGCACCACCCGGCCTGCGGCCTCCAGCGCCTCCAGCCACTCCCGCCAGGCACCGCGCTCGGCGGCCTCGGCGGTGGTCAGCGGGCCGACCTCGCGCAGCAGGTCCGCCGTGCCCTCCGCGTCCCTCGCGCCCGTGCCCTCGGCCGTGCGCTGCAACAGCGCGCCGACGTGCTCCACCACCCCCGGGTCGAGCAGCTCACGCAGGTCCGGCCGCCCCAGCAGGTCGGACAGCAGCGACGGGTCCAGGGTGAGCGCCTGCGCCCGCAGCTCGGCGGCCGGAGCGTCCCCCTCGTACAGGAAGGCCGCCGTGTACTCCATCAGGAGCGACCGCGCGAACGGCGACGCCCGGTCGGTGTCCACCTCGACCACGCGTGTGCGGCGGGCCCGGATGTCCGCGAGCGCCTCCACCAGCGCGGGCACGTCGAACACGTCCCGCAGGCACTCGCGCACCGTCTCCAGCACGATCGGGAACGACCCGTACCGGCCCGCCACCGACAGCAGGTGCGAGGCCCGCAGCCGCTGCTGCCACAGGGGCATACGCCGGTCCGGGCGCTGCCGGGGCAGCAGCAGGGCCCGCGCCGCGCACTCGCGGAAGCGGGCGGCGAACAGCGCCGACCCGGGGAGCTCGTCGGTGACCGCCGCCTCCGCCTCCTCGGGGTCCAGCGCCACCAGGCCGGCCAGCCGGCCCGGCCGGTCGAGCCCGTCCCCGCCGCTGTCCGGCAGCCGCAGCACGATCCCGTCGTCGCCGTGCACGACCTGCGCGTCCGTTCCGAACCGCGCCCGCACCCGGTGCGCGATCGCCAGAGCCCAGGGCGCGTGCACCCGGGCGCCCAGGGGGGAGTGCACCACCGCGCGCCAGTCGCCGACCTGGTCGCGGAAGCGCTCGACGACCACGGTCCGGTCGTCGGGCACCTGGCCGGTGGCCTCGCGCTGGTCGGCCACGTACGCCACCAGGTTCCGGGCCGCCCACCGGTCCAGCCCCAGGCCCTCGGCCAGGGCCAGCGCCTCATCCGGCTCCGCCTCGGCGAGTTCCCTGGTCAGCGCGCCCACCGCGCGTCCCAGCTCGGCCGGGCGGCCCTGCGCGTCGGCCTTCCAGAACGGCATCCGCCCCGGCCGCCCCGGCGCGGGCGAGACCAGCACCCGGTCGGCGGTGATCCCCTCGATCCGCCACGAGGTGGACCCCAGCACGAACACGTCGCCCACCCGCGACTCGTAGACCATCTCCTCGTCCAGTTCGCCGACCCGGGTGGGCGCACGCCCCCGGGCCGCGCCCTCCGCGGCCAGGTGCACCCCGTACGTTCCCCGGTCCGGGATGGTGCCGCCGCCGACCACCGCCAGCCGCTGCGCGCCCGGCCGACCGCTCACCACGTCCGCCTCCCGGTCCCACACCAGGCGCGGGCGCAGTTCGGCGAACTCGTCCGAGGGATAGCGCCCCGACAGCATGTCCAGGACCGACTCCAGCACCGGGTCGGACAGGCCGGAGAAGGGCGCGGCCCGTCGCACCAGGTCGGCGAGCCCGGCCACGGGCCAGTCGTCCATGGCGGCCATGGCCACGATCTGCTGGGACAGCACGTCCAGCGGGGCGCGCGGCGTCTCCAGGCGCTCGATACCGCCCGCGCGCATCCGCTCCACCACCACGGCCGTCGACAGCAGGTCGCCCCGGAACTGGGGGAGGAACACCCCGCGCGAGGTCTCGCCCACCTGGTGCCCGGCCCGGCCCACCCGCTGGAGGCCGCTGGCCACCGACGGGGGCGAGGCCACCTGTACCACCAGGTCGACCGAGCCCATGTCCACGCCCAGCTCCAGGCTGGAGGTGGCCACCACGCAGCGCAGCCGCCCCGCCTTGAGGTCGTCCTCGATCAGCGCCCGTTCGGCCTTGGACATCGAGCCGTGGTGGGCTCGCGCGATGACCGGGGCGCCGCCGCGGCTCTGCCCGGACTGGGCGATGACCCGCGCGGGCACCTCCTCCGGCGGCAGTTCCAGGCCGTGCCGCTCGGCGTGCAGGTCGTTGAGGCGGGCGCACAGACGCTCGGCGGTGCGGCGGCCGTTGGTGAACACGATGGTGGAGCGGTGGGACCCGACCAGGTCCAGGACCCGCGCCTCCACGTACGGCCACAGGGACCCGCCGCCGCGGGAGCCGCCCGGCGGCGCCGGGGGCGTTCCCGGCGCCCCGTGGTCGTCCATGTCGGGGACGGGCACCACCACGCGCAGGTCCATGCCGGGGGAGTCGGGCGGCGAGACGACGTCGGCGCCGCCGAGGAACTCCGCCACCACCTCCTTCGGGCGCACGGTCGCCGACAGCCCGATCCGCTGTGCCGGGCGGTCCAGCAGGGCGTCCAGCCGCTCCAGGCTCAGCGCCAGGTGCGCGCCGCGCTTGGTGCCCGCCAGCGCGTGCACCTCGTCGACGATCACCGTCTCCACGCCGGCCAGTCCCTCCCGGGCGCGGGAGGTGAGGACCAGGAACAGCGACTCCGGTGTGGTGATGAGCACGTCCGGCGGCCGGTCGGCGAGCCCGCGCCGCCGGCCGGCGGGGGTGTCGCCGGTGCGCACCCCCACGGTGACCGGGGACAGCTCACGCCCTGCGGCCCTGGCGGCGGCCGCGATCCCGGCCAGGGGGACGCGCAGGTTGCGCTCCACGTCCGCCGCCAGGGCCTTGAGCGGGGACACGTACAGCACCCGGCAGCGGCGGGCGCGGTCCTCGGGGACCGGCGCCGAGGTCAGCCGGTCCAGCGACCACAGGAAGGCCGACAGGGTCTTGCCCGAGCCGGTCGGGGCCACCACCAGGGTGTTCCTTCCCCGCGAGACCGACTCCCAGGCCCCGGTCTGCGCGGGGGTGGGACCGGCGGGGAAGGCCTGGTCGAACCAGGCCCGGGCGGCCGGACCGAAGCGTTCGAGGGGATGCGGCGCACGGCTCATGCCGCCAGTGTGCCCGGGGGCCGTGACAGAAATCCGCCGGGGCGGGGCGGGCGCGCCGATCACCGATACTGGGCCGGATGAGACTCACGCTTTTCTGGAACAACATGTACGAGCAGTTCGGCGAGTCCTACACGCAGAGCCTGGCCAAGGACTACGTCCTGGAGGGGCTCGGGTCGCGCACGATCCAGCAGGCGCTCGCCGACGGAGTGGGGCCGAAGGAGGTGTGGCGCGCCGTGTGCGAGGCCTTCGACATCCCCGAGTCCATGCGCTGACCCCACATGAGTACGCGTTTCGTACGTCACATCGAACACAAGTTCGGGTAGTGTGGATATCCACAGGCGGACGCCGGACGTCGCGATTGTCGTACCGGCCGCGTAGCGTCGTGCTCATCATGAAGAAAAAGGCATCGACCCAACAACAGGGGTATCCCGTGGCATCCGGAGACCGAGACAAGGCTCTCGAAACAGCACTCGCCCAGATCGAGCGGCAGTTCGGCAAGGGCTCCGTCATGCGTCTGGGCGACGAGGACCGCCCGCCGATCGAGGTGATCCCCACCGGGGCGATCGCCCTCGACGTGGCCCTGGGCATCGGAGGCCTTCCCAGGGGCCGCATCGTCGAGATCTTCGGGCCCGAGTCGAGCGGTAAGACGACCGTCGCCCTGCACGCGGTGGCCAGCGCGCAGAAGGGGGGCGGCATCGCCGCCTTCGTCGACGCCGAGCACGCACTCGACCCCGAGTACGCCAAGAAGATCGGCGTCGACACCGACGAACTCCTCCTCTCGCAGCCGGACACCGGCGAGCAGGCGCTGGAGATCGTCGACATGCTGATCCGCTCGGGCGCGATCTCCGTCATCGTCATCGACTCCGTGGCGGCCCTGGTGCCCCGCGCCGAGATCGAGGGCGAGATGGGCGACAGCCACGTCGGCCTGCAGGCCCGCCTGATGTCCCAGGCGCTGCGCAAGATCGCCGGCGCGCTGCACCAGACCGGCACCACCGCGATCTTCATCAACCAGCTGCGCGAGAAGGTCGGCGTCATGTTCGGCTCGCCCGAGACGACGACCGGTGGCAAGGCGCTGAAGTTCTACTCGTCGGTGCGCCTGGACGTGCGCCGCATCGAGACGCTCAAGGACGGCACCGACGCGGTCGGCAACCGCACCCGCGTCAAGGTCGTCAAGAACAAGGTGGCCCCGCCCTTCAAGCAGGCCGAGTTCGACATCCTCTACGGTGTGGGCGTCTCCCGCGAGGGCAGCCTCATCGACCTGGGCGTGGAGCACGGCATCGTGCGCAAGTCGGGTGCCTGGTTCACCTACGACGGCACCCAGCTGGGCCAGGGCAAGGAGAACTCGCGCAAGTTCCTGCGCGAGAACGTCGACGTGTCCAACGAGATCGAGAAGAAGATCAAGGAGAAGCTGGGCGTGCCCTCCCTGGGTGACGACAGCGCCTCCGGGGCGGCCGCCGACTCCGCCTCCGCTCCGGCCGCCGACACCGCCGGATCCGCCGAGTCCGCCAAGGAGGCCGTGGCCGCGGCCAAGGCCCCCGCCAAGCGCGCCGCGGCCAGGACGACCAAGGCGCCCGCGACGGATGCGTGAGGGGAGCCGGTTCCAGGACCGGCCCCACCAACCCGGGTCCGAAGAGGACGATCCCTCCCCGGGCGGGCGCGGCTCGCCCGGGGAGGACCCCGAGGCCAAGGTCCGGGCCCTGGTCCTGCGGATGCTCACCCACTCCCCGCGCACCCGCGCCCAACTGGAGCGGGCACTGCACCGCAGGGAGTTCCCCGAGGAGGTCATCACCTCGGTCCTGGACACGTTCGGCGAGGCCGGGCTGATCGACGACGCGACCTTCGCCCGGGCCTGGGTGTCCTCCCGCCACCACAGCAGGCGCCTGTCCCGCCGTGCGCTGGCCCAGGAGCTGCGCACCCGCGGCGTGGAGGAGGACACCGTCCAGGAGGCCGTCGGCGAGCTCAGCGACCAGGACGAGGAGGAGGCCGCCCGCGCCCTGGCCCGCCGCCGCCTGGCCAACAGCCGGGGCAAGGACAGGGAGACCCGGATCCGCCGCGCCCTGGGCGCGCTCGCCCGCAAGGGCTACCCGTCGGGCCTGTCCTACCGGTTGGTCCGCGAGGAGCTCGAACACGAGAGCGTGGACACCGACCCGGACGGGCCGGGGCTCTGAGCCGCCGCCGTCCGGCGGCCGAGCCCGGCCCCGGTGCCCGGGCTCAGTCCGAGGTGGCGGGAGTCGCGGTGCCTGCGGAACGCGGCGCCTCCCCGACGGCCCCGGTGGCCTGCGCCTCGGGATCCGCGTCGGCCTCGGCGGCAGCGGTGTCCCCGGCGGTCTCGTCCTCTCCGGACGCAGCGGTACCTTCGTCCCCGGTGTCCCCGGCCGGACCAGGCTCCTCCGCGGAGGCCTCCGGCTCCGGGCGCGGTTCGGGAGGCGTGGTCACCAGCTCCAGCGGCGCCACGTCCGCCTCGAAGCCGAGCACACGCGCGTAGAAGGCCAGCTCCGCCTCCAGCGCGCGGACGCGCACGTCCTGCGAGACGAACCCGTGCGCCTCGCCCTCGAACTCCAACAGCGCGTACGGCGCCCCGCGCCGCCCCAGCGCCGTCGCCATAGCAGTGGCCTGGTCCGGTGTCACCACCTTGTCCTCCAGGCCCTGCAACAGCAGTACCGGCGCGCCGACGTCCTCGGCCCGGTGGACCGGCGACCTCTCCCGGTACCGCTCCGCGAACCCCGGCAGCGTTCCCACCAGGGAGTCCAGGAAGTGCGACTCGAAGTCGTGCGTGGTGTCGCTGAACCCCAACAGGTCCGTCACGCCGAAGAGGGACACCCCGCCCGCGAACGTGTCGCCGGTCAGCGCCATCAGGGCCGTGTACCCGCCCGCGCTCGGCCCGCGGATCGCCAGCCGCTCCGGATCGGCGGCGCCCTGTTCCACCAGGGCCCGCGCGGCGGCCGCGCAGTCCTCCACGTCCACCACGCCCCACTCCTTGTGCAGGCGTTTGCGGTACGAGCGTCCGTACCCGGTGGAACCGCCGTAGTTGACGTCCACCACGCCGATCCCACGACTGGTGAAGTAGGCCTTGACCGGGTCGAACTCCAGCGTGCTCGCCGACACCGGACCGCCGTGCGCCCACACCACGTACGGGGCGGGCCCCTCCGCCGCGACGTCGGGGTTGGTCGGCGGGTACACGTTCGCGTTCACCGGTGCCCCGTACCGCCCGGGCAGGGTCTCCCTCCGGGGAACCGGCAGGTAGGCGGCGTACGGCAGCTCCTCGGCGGAGCGGCGCAGCACCTCCACGCCTCCCGAGCCCGGGTCCAGCCGCACCAGGCACTGCGGCTCGGTCGGTGAGGAGGCCACCGCCACCACCGCGCGCCCGTCGGTGTCCAGCATCGACCACGTGGTCAGCTCGGTCCGCACCGGCGTCAGGTCCAGGGTGTCGGGGTCGTACACGCTCGGGGTCATGTCCGCGTTCCCGTGCAGCGCCACGACCACGCCCGAGTCCAGTACGCAGAAGGACCGGTTGCCCAGCCGCCCCGGCGGCGCGTGGAACTCCTCCTCGGCCGGGTACAGCGCGATCGCCTGCCCGGTCATCCCGGCCTGGTACAGGTTCCACCAGCCCGGCCAGTCGGAGGCCACGTACAGCGTCGTGTCGTCCACCCAGGTCGGGGAGACCACCGACTCGTCCACACCGCCCTTGAGTGTGTACTCGCCGGACAGCCCGGACGCGTCCAGGGCGCCCACCCGCAGCTCGCTGCCGTCCCACGGCATCCGGGGGTGGTTCCACCGCACGTACGCCAGGTGGGCGCCGTCGGGCGACGGTGTGGGCGACGCGTAGAAGTCCGCGCCCGAGACCAGCTCGCGCACCGCCGACGGGTCCTGCGCGCCCCGGCCGGACAGCGGCACCGACACCACCGAGCGGCGGACCGAGTCGTCCTCGTGCCGCTCGCGCACGCACAGCACGCCGCGCCCGTCCGCGCTCAGCGCGGGGTCGGCGTAGCGGGAGGCGGCCTCGTCGTCGGGGGTGAGCGGAAACGGTTCCCGGGAGCCGTGTTCCAGCAGGTACAGGCGCTGGTCGGCGGAGGAGGAGAACACCACGCCCATACGGGTGATGGCCTTGTCGTCGCGGCGGGGGACCGGCAGGTGGGCGCGTCCCCCGTACTCGTGCACCCGGGTGCCGACGCTCCAGGGAGCGGGCAGCAGCTCGGTCACCGTCCCGTCGGTGTCGCGCCGCATGAGGGTGGTGCGCCCCTCCTCCGGACGTCCCTCCTCCCACCAGACGGTCCCGTCGACGACGGACGGGAACGCCATGCGCCGCACTCCTCGGGCGACGTCACCGGCGCTGATGGGCGATGGCCAGGAGCCGTGGGGGCTCGACAGTTCAGACATGTCCGCTCAGGAAGGGTCGTGGGTTCGATCAGATGACATGTCGACCTTAGTCCTCAGACGCTTTTCCGCGCAGCACCGCGAGGGCCGTGGAAACGACGACGGCCCCGTCCGCGCTCCGAGGCGCGGGCGGGGCCGTGGGGCCGGGAGGGAAGGGGTCAGTCCCGCCCGTCCCGGGGGGCGTCACCACTGGTGGCATCGCCGTCGTCGTCATCGTCGTCACCGGGCTCGGCGGGGCCGTCCTCGCTGAGCGTGTCCGGCAGGGGCTCCTGCACGGTGGTCTCCACCGCGACGGTGCCCGCGGGGCCGGTGGTCGTGTCGGCCTTCACCGGCTCGTTCTCGGCGTCCGCGGGCTTGGCCGAGACCCGGCCGCGGCGGGAGTTGCGGCGCTCCAGCCAGATCGCGACCCGGCTCAGGGACAAGTTGATGACGATGTAGATGACCGCGCAGATGATCGCCGCGGGGATCACGTTGCCCTCGCGCGTCGCCAGCAGGGTGAAGCTGCGCAGCATCTCGGGGAAGGCGACGATGTAGCCCAGCGCGGAGTCCTTGAGCAGGACCACGAGCTGCGCGACGATCGCGGGCATCATCGCGGTGATCGCCTGCGGGATCAGGATCAGCCACATGTTCTGGCTCCTGGTCATCCCGATGGCCTGCGCCGCCTCGGACTGCCCCTTGGGCACGGCGAGGATGCCCGCGCGGAAGACCTCCGCCAGCACGGAGCCGTTGTACAGGGTCAGACCCGTGACGACGGCGGCCAGGGCGGTCACCTGGAAGGTGCCGGTGGGGATGTCGAACACCTGGTAGGCCACGATGGGCAGGGCCATGGTGAAGAAGATCAGGATCAGCAGCGGGATGCCGCGGAAGAACTCCACGACGGCTCCGGACGGGACACGGATCCACCAGTGCTGGGACATGCGCCCGATGCCGAACACCAGGCCGAAGACGATGGCCAGGACCGAGGCGGTCAGGGCCGCGGTCAGGGTGTTCCGCAGGCCCGGGATGACGTAGTCGGTCCACGTGCCGGGCCGCAGGAACGGCTCCCACTTGTCCGCCGTCCACTCACCGGAGGGGTTGACCGCCCAGGTGGCCGGGTCGAACAGGGAGGGCCTCTCTCCCCGGAAGTAGTCGTTGAACCCCAGGTAGAGGACCGCCAGGCCGACCGCGAACAGGACCAGCGTGATGACGGTGTAGACGACGTTGCGCGCACGGGCCCTGGGGCCGGGTGTGTCGAAGAGGACGGATTTCTGCGTGCTCACCGGACCACCGCCACGCGCTTGGAGAGCCAGCCGAAGAAGTAGCCCATCGGCAGGGTCAGGATCAGGAAGCCGAGCGCGAAGCCGACGAAGGTCGGCAGGACCGGCGCGACGCCCTGGTCGAACATGAGCTTCATCTCCCGGGACGCCTCCTGGACGCCCAGCCCCGCGACGGAGGCGACGGTCGTGTTCTTGGTCAGCGCGATGAGCACACTGCCCAGCGGGCCGACGACGGCGCGCAGCGCCTGCGGGATGACGATCAGCCGCAGGTTCTGGGTGAAGGTCAGGCCCAGCGAACGGGCCGCCTCGACCTGGCCGAGGGGGATCGTGTTGATGCCCGCGCGCAGCGACTCGGAGACGAAGCAGGCGGTGTAGGCGGACAGGCCGATCACCGCCCACCAGAAGACGTCCAGCGCGACGGTGCCGGACAGGTGCAGGCCGAGCGCGCTGTTCAGACCCAGTCCGCAGAACAGCAGGACGAGGGTCAGGGGCGTGCTGCGGACGCCTTCGACGTAGGCGGTGGCCAGACCGCGCAGCAGCGGGACGGGGGAGACCCGCATGGCGGTGAGCAGGACGCCCAGGGCGAAGGAGAAGAGGGCGCTGAGGAGGGTGAGCCGGACGGTCCATGAGAAACCGTCGACAACCCTGTCGATATTGCTGAGAAAGGCTTCCATGGGTCCCAGCTGGTCAGGGGCCGGGCGGCGGGGCCGGACGCGTCCGGCCCCGCCGCGGGGCGTGCGGTCAGAGGAGGGGCCTTACTTGCAGGCGTCGACCTCGGGAGTGCTCTCCTCGTAGGCGAAGTCGGTCTCGCCGAAGGCCTTCTTCAGGGCGTCGAGGGCGACGCCCTCCTCCCACATCTTGACGATGGCCGCGTTGACCTCCTCGCAGCGCTCGGTGGAGCCGGCGGGCAGGCCGACGCCGTAGCGCTCCTCACCGAAGGGGTTGTTGACCATCCGGTAGGTGCCGGGGTTCTGCGCGGCGAAGCCCGCGAGGATGGTGTTGTCGGTGGTCACCGCGTCGACGGCGCCGTTGCCGAGCAGCGACAGGCACTCGGAGTAGTTGCCGGCCTCGCGCAGCTCGGCGTCGATCTCCATCTCGTCGACGATGTTGTGGGCCGACCGGGAGCCGGAGGCCGAGCACAGCACCTTGCCTTCGAGGTCCTCCGGGCCCTGGATGTCCTCGTTGTCGCCCTTGACCAGGATGTCCTGCTGGGCCACGTAGTACGGGCCGGCGAAGTCGACGACCTGGCGGCGCTCGTCGGTGATCGAGTAGGTGGCGATCACCATGTCGACGGTGCCCTGCTGGAGGAAGGACTCGCGGTTGGCGGAGGCGGCCTCGGCCCACTCGATCTGCTCGGGCTCGTAGCCGAGCTCGCCGGCGATGTAGGTGGCCACGTCCACGTCGAAGCCGACGGGGGCGTCGCCCTTGAGCAGGCCCAGGCCGGGCTGGTCGTACTTGACGCCGATGGTGATGGTCTCGCCGCCACCGTCGCCGTCGCCGCTGTCGTTGCCGCCACCGCCGACGTCGGCGGTGCCGCAGGCGCTGAGGGCGAAGGCCAGGGCCGCGGTGCCGCCCAGGATGCTGCTGATGCGACGAACTCGCATGTTGGGGTACCTCTTCCTTGGTTCGTGCGAAGAATGCGGGGAAACCTAGTGGGTCAGGATCTTGGAGAGGAAGTCCTGGGCCCGCTCGGACCGGGGGTTGGTGAAGAACTCCTCCGGGGTGTTCTCCTCGACGATCTGCCCGTCGGCCATGAAGACGACCCGGTTGGCGGCACGGCGCGCGAACCCCATCTCGTGGGTGACCACGACCATCGTCATGCCCTCGCCGGCCAGGTCGGTCATGACGTCGAGGACCTCCTGGACCATCTCCGGGTCCAGGGCGGACGTGGGCTCGTCGAAGAGGAGCACCTTGGGGTTCATCGCCAGGGCGCGGGCGATCGCCACGCGCTGCTGCTGGCCGCCGGAGAGCTGTGCCGGGTACTTGTCCGCCTGGTTGCCGATCTGCACACGGTCCAGCAGTTCCATGCCGCGCTTGTCGGCCTCCGCCCTGCCCATGCGCAGGACCTTGGTGGGCCCCAGGGTCACGTTCTGCAGCACGGTCTTGTGCGCGAACAGGTTGAACGACTGGAAGACCATGCCCACGTCGCTGCGGAGTCTGGCCAGGCCGCGCCCCTCGGCGGGCAGCGGCTGTCCGTCCAGGGTGATCGTCCCGGAGTCGATGGGCTCCAGGCGGTTGATCGTGCGGCACAGAGTCGACTTGCCGGAGCCCGAGGGCCCGATGACGACTACCACCTCGCCGGAGTTCACCGTCAGATTGATGTCGCGGAGCACGTGCAGGTCGCCGAAGTGCTTGTTGACGTTCTCCAGCACGACGAGAGGAGTTGAGGTCATGCCCGCGAACCTAACGGGTCCGTGTTGCCGTGTCATCACAAAAGCGCCGCCCGTCTGCGGAGTAGCAGACTTGTTACGGCGTGATCGGCGAAACTGTTACCTGTTTGGAGGATTAGGTGTGTGTTTGTCGCTCCCAGTCGCGGTTCCGTGCTTCAGCGTCTCACACGGACCCCCTCCGGGCACGTACAGCCTCCCCGTGTTCCGCGATTCGCCGGTGTCGTCCCATGTCAGGGCGGAAGGGCCGAGGAGTGCGCCGGAGAGGGATGCGCCGACGGGCCCCGTACGGTCCGCGGTACCGGATAGCCTGGGGCCGTGAGCCAGAGTCGTACCTACCAAGTGCGGACCTACGGCTGCCAGATGAACGTCCACGACTCCGAGCGCCTCTCCGGTCTGCTGGAGGACGCTGGGTACGCGCGCGCAGCCGAGGACACCACCGCAGACATCGTCGTCTTCAACACCTGTGCGGTCCGGGAGAACGCCGACAACCGCCTGTACGGCAACCTCGGGCACCTGCGCCCGGTCAAGGACGCCAACCCGGGCATGCAGATCGCCGTCGGGGGCTGCCTGGCGCAGAAGGACCGCGGTGAGATTACGCGCCGCGCGCCCTGGGTCGACGTCGTGTTCGGCACCCACAACATCGGGTCCCTGCCCACCCTGCTGGAACGCGCACGCGTCCAGAAGGAGGCGCAGGTGGAGATCGCCGAGTCGCTGGAGCACTTCCCCTCCACGCTGCCCAGCCGCCGCGAGTCTGCCTACGCGGCGTGGGTGTCGGTCTCCGTCGGCTGCAACAACACCTGCACCTTCTGCATCGTGCCCGCGCTGCGGGGCAAGGAGCAGGACCGCCGCCCCGGCGACGTGCTCGCCGAGGTGCGCGCGCTGGTCGACGAGGGCGTCAGCGAGGTCACCCTGCTCGGCCAGAACGTCAACGCCTACGGCAGCGGCTTCGGCGACCGGCAGGCCTTCTCCAAGCTGCTGCGCGCCTGCGGCGGGATCGAGGGGCTGGAGCGGGTCCGCTTCACCTCCCCGCACCCGCGCGACTTCACCGACGACGTCATCGAGGCCATGGCCGAGACCCCCAACGTCATGCCGCAGCTGCACATGCCGCTGCAGTCGGGGTCGAGCAAGGTCCTCAAGGACATGCGGCGCTCCTACCGCCAGGAGCGCTTCCTGAACATCGTGGAGAAGGTGCGCGCCGCCATGCCGCACGCCGCGATCACCACCGACATCATCGTGGGCTTCCCCGGCGAGACCGAGGAGGACTTCCAGGAGACGCTGCACGTGGTCCGCGAGGCGCGCTTCGCCATGGCGTTCACCTTCCAGTACTCCAAGCGTCCCGGAACCCCGGCCGCCACCATGGACGGCCAGGTGCCGCCGGACGTGGTCAAGGACCGTTACCAGCGGCTCGTCGACCTCCAGGACCGGATCTCCTGGGAGGAGAACCAGAAGCTGGTCGGCCGGGAGGTCGAGCTGCTGGTCTCCGAGGGCGGGGGCAAGAAGGACGGCGAGCACCGCCGCCTGTCCGGCCGGGCCCCCGACAACCGCCTCGTGCACTTCGCCGTCGGCGACGGCGAGGAGCCGCGCCCCGGCGACACGGTGACCGTGGAGGTCACCTACGCCGCCCCGCACCACCTCGTGTCCGACTCCGGCGTCCGGAGCCTGCGCCGCACCCGTGCGGGTGAGGCCTGGGCGGCCCGCAACGGCCGCCCGGTGCCGGAGAGGAAGCCGGAGGTGCTGCTGGGCATGCCCGCGATCGGTGTCCCGGCCGAGCAGCCCGCCGCCGCGGGCGGCTGCTGCGAGACCTGACCGCCGCGTGAACACGGGCGGCCCCCGGCGCGTGTGCGCCGGGGGCCGCCGTCGTCCCGGGGCGTCCGGGTCCGGTCTCACCCGAGGCGGACGGGCAGGCTGTCCATCCGTAGGGCGCCGGGGGAGGGCGTGCGCCGGGGGTCGCGTCCGGGGACCAGGGACAGGCCGGGGTAGGCGTTCAGCAGGGAACCGACGGCCACCTCGCCCTCCTGGCGGGCCAGGGCCGCGCCCAGGCAGTAGTGGATGCCGTGACCGAAGCCCACGTGCGCCTCACCCGGCTTTCCCCGGTGGCGGGTGATGTCGAACCGGTGCGGGTCCGGGTGGACCCGCGGGTCGCGGTTGGCGCCCGCGATGACCGCGATCGCCCGCTGCCCCGCGGCCAGGCGGCCGGTCCTGAGCTGGACGTCCTCGGCCGCGTACCGGGCCTTGCTGACCACGGCGGTGCCCCCGTAGCGGAGCATCTCGTGGACGGCCGAGGGCAGCAGATCCGGGTCGGACCTGAGCGCCTCCGTCTGCCCGGGGTGGGCGAGCAGGGTCGCCACACCGTTGCCCAGCAGGTGCGCGGTGGTCTCGTGCCCGGCGACGACCAGGGTGAACACCAGGGTGATCAGCTCGCTCTCGCCGAGGCGGCCGCCGTCCTCGTCGCGGGCCCGGACCAGCGCGCCGAGCAGGTCGTCGGTCGGCTCCTCCCGGCGTTCGGCGAGCATGCCCCTGATGTGGTCGACCATCTCGCCGAGCGTGTCGTTCATCAGCTCGGCGCGGGTGGGGTCGAACCTGTTCAGTCGGCGGCTCCACTCCCGCCAGGCGGCGCGCTCCTCCTCCGGGACCCCCACCAGGTCGCAGATGACCGCGATCGGCAGGGGATAGGACAGGTGCGGCATGAGGTCCACGACCCCGTCGCCGTCGGCGAGGCCGGGCAGCCGGGCGAGCAGGTCGTCGGTGACGCGCTGCACCTTGGGCCGCAGCTCGTTGATCCGGCGCACGGTGAAGGTGCGCGAGACCAGCTTGCGCAGCCGGGTGTGGTCGTCGCCGTCCTTGTCCAGGATCGACTCGGTCAGGTAGGTGATCAGGTCCGGGCGGATGCCCAGCGCGTTCAGGGCGTCGGAGCGCTTGGCGGTGACCCGCCCCCGGGTCACGTTGGCGGGGTCGAGGACGAACCGCCGGTCGCCGAGGATGGTGCGCACGTCCTCGTCGTCGACGAAGAGGACGGCCTCCATGGTGTCCACGAAGAGGGCCGGGGCCGATCCGCCCGCCTCACGGACCCGTTCGATCACCGGGAAGGGGTCGGCGGCGAACTCGGGTGAGCGCAGGTCGATGGGGTCGTCGGACGGGGACGTGGCTGTCATGGGCCCTCCTCGGGGCTCTACGCGGTGCGTGTGGCCTGCTTCTGCCGTTCGATCTCGTCGCGGACCCGCTTCTCCAGGTGGGAGAACACCTCCACGATCCGGGGCTGGACCCTGTGCGCGCCCTCGGGAAGGACGTCCTCCTCCATGAGCCGCCGGACGCTCTGGGCGATGAGGCCGGCGCGGGTGGTGCGGTCCGGCACGTGGAAGTCGACCTCCTTCAGCAGAGGAGGGGCGACCATGTGGCCGAGGACAGTCGCGCTGAAGGCGTAGAGCTGGTCGTCGAAGGGCCGGTCGGTGCGCAGCACCCCGTGCTCGCGCAGCAGCGTCCAGGCGGTGCGCAGGGCCTTCAGCCGCTCCTGGGTGAGGTCGCCGACCACGGCCGACGCGCTGCGTGAGATCTCGCCGAGGGACGCGGTGCCGTCGGCGAACACGGACCGCAGGATCGGTGAGTCGAGCAGGCGCAGGTAGATGTTGCGCGCGAGCTCGCTGGGCCGGATGTTCTCGGGTGACCGGCGCATGGCGTCCAGCATCTGCTCGATCGCGCCGAGCTGCGCGCGCATGATGACCGTGACGATCAGCGCGTCCTTGGTGGAGAAGTGCAGGTAGACGGTGCCCTTGCCGACCCTCGCCCGCCGGGCGACGTCCTCGATCGTGACCTTGCGGTGTCCCCAGGCCACGATCAGTTCCTCCGCCGCGTCCAGGATGCGGTCGGCGCGCAGTTCGCGTTCGGTGGCGGACGTGTCGGTGGACGGGGCCACGGTGTGCTCCTGTGGATCGAGGGTGGGCGCGGCGGCTGACCACGCGTGTTGTCGCGATGACCATATCCCCACACCTCTCCTCCGTGACTCCGTGACCAGATTTGAAATCTGGTCATACAGTCAAGATAGGCGACCGGGCACCCGGGGACAAGGGGCTTCGGAGGGCGACCGGGGCGGGCGGACGCAAGAGGGGGCCGGGCCCCGCCGGACCCGGCCCCCGTGTTCGTTGGAGGTGGCTACTCCGTGGTGCGCTGGGTACTGGGCACCCAGGTGGACACGTCCACCAGCGCCTCTCCGGGCTCCTCCGAGGCCACCGACAGGGCCCGCTCCACCTGGGCCAGGGAGCGCTCCACGAGGTCGGAGGCGTCGTAGGGCAGCCAGCGTACCCGCGGGTCGCGGCGGAACCACGACTCCTGGCGGCGCGCGAACCGGCGCGTGGCCTGGGCGGTGGCCTCCCTGGCCTCCTCCGCCGACAGCTCTCCGTCCAGCTGGGCGAGCGCCTGCGCGTACCCGAGCGCGCGCGAGGCGGTCCGGCCCTCGCGCAGCCCCTGCTTCTCCAGTCGGCGGACCTCCTCCAGGAGGCCCTGCTCCCACATGCGGTCCACGCGGGTGTCGATGCGCTCGTCCAGCTCGGGGCGGGGGGCGGTCAGGCCGATCTGCGTGCACGGGTAGAAGGAGGTGTGGTCCGGCATGTTCGCGGTGAACGGCTCACCGGTCAGCTCGATGACCTCCAGGGCGCGTACGATCCGCCGCCCGTTGCCGGGCAGGATGGCGCGGGCCGCCGCGGGGTCGGCCTCGGCCAGGCGGGCGTGCAGCACACCCGGGCCGACGTCGCCCAGTTCGGCCTCCAGGCGGGCGCGGACCTCGGGATCGGTACCGGGGAACTCCAGGTGGTCCAGGACCGATCGCACGTACAGGCCGGAACCGCCCACCAGGATGGGGATGGCGTCGTGGTCGGTGCACTCCTCGACGCGGTCGCGGGCCATGGCCTGGTAGCTGGCCACGTCCGCGGGTTCGTCGACGTCCCAGACGTCGAGCAGGTGGTGGGGGACTCCGCGTCTCTCGGCCTCGGTGAGCTTGGCGGTGCCGATGTCCATGCCGCGGTAGAGCTGCATGGAGTCGGCGTTGATCACCTCGCCCCGGCGTCCGACGCGCTCCTCCAGCCGCAGGGCCATCTCGACGGCCAGGTCCGACTTGCCCACAGCGGTCGGGCCGACGACCGCGATCACCTTGATCATTCCTCCAGCGTATTCAGCCGGGGGCCTGCCCCGACCCGTTCGGTGCGGGGCGCGTGGGCCGTGGAAGCGGAAAGTGGGAAAGGTTGGTGGTCGCACCTAGGATGGTCGGCATGCGATTCGCCAAGGGCCACGGAACAGAGAACGACTTCGTGATCCTCCCCGATCCGGAGGGGGAACTCGACCTCACGAAGGAGACCGTCCGCCTGTTGTGCGACCGCCGGGCCGGGATCGGCGGTGACGGCGTCCTGCGCGTGGTGCGCACGCGCGCCTTCGGTGAGACCCTCGCCCCGGCCGCGCGCACGGCCGAGCGCCCCGAGTGGTTCATGGACTACCGCAACGCCGACGGGAGCATCGCCGAGATGTGCGGCAACGGGGTGCGGGTGTTCGCCCGCTACCTGCTGCACGCGGGGCTGGTCCAGGGCGACCGCTTCGAGGTGGGCACCCGCGACGGCGCCAAGAAGGTGCGCGTCGAGGCCGATGGCGACATCACCGTGGACATGGGCTTCGTGGAGGTGCACGGAACCTCCTCCGCCAAGCTCGCCCGGCAGGTGGTGCACGGTACGCAGATCTCCGTGGGCAACCCCCACCTGGCCTGCGAGGTGGCCGGAGCCGTCGCGGACGTGGACCTGACCGAGCCGCCGGCGCTGGACGGCGAGGCCTTCCCCGCCGGCGCCAACGTCGAGGTGTACAGAAAGGTCGCCCCGGGCGTGCTGGAGATGCGCGTGTACGAGCGCGGCTCCGGTGAGACCCGCTCCTGCGGCACGGGGATCGTCGCCGCCGCGGTGGCCGCCAGTCCCGCGGGCGAGGCCGCGACCTGGCGCGTGCGGGTTCTGGGAGGCGAGTGCACCGTGGACCTGGACCCGGAGGGCGCGCGGCTGGGCGGTCCCGCCGTCATCGTCGCCGAGGGCGAGACCTCGCTGCTCTAGGGCGTGTGTGGTGGGTGCCGCCCGTCGTTTGGAGAGCGCTGCGCGCGAAGCGCGACCGTTGAGGGCGGTGGGAGGGAGACGGGCGGGCGTATCCGGTGGTGGCCTCGCAAGGCCGAAGAAGGAGTCATCCTGGTTTGGCTGTTGACTGATGAGAACGCGGCGAGGGTGCCGCTGGGGCGTCGCGCAGCAGGGTGAGTATTCGCCATACATGCCCTAAGCCGCCCTAGCCTTCGGCCCCGGTCCCCGACGCCCGGCTCCCGCCGGCCCCGGGCCGGTCGGCTCGACCGCGGCCCAGCAGCTGCTCCACGGTCAGGCCGCGCAGGGAGGCGTCCAGCACCCGGGCGGTGTGCGTCACGGTGATCGGAGAGCCCGCGCGGTCCATGGCGGCGGCGATCTGCAACGAGCACCCGGGGTTGCCCGAGACCAGGACGTCAGCGCCCGTGGAGGCCACGTCCCGGCCCTTGCGGTCGCCCAGCTCGCCCGCGGCCTCGGGCTTGAGGAGGTTGTACACCCCGGCCGAACCGCAGCAGACCTCCTTGTCGGGCAGGTCGGACACGCGCAGGCCGGGGACGTCCGCGAGCAGGGCCCTCGGCGGCCGGGTGACGCCCTGACCGTGGGAGAGGTGGCACGCGTCGTGGTAGGCCACGTGCAGGGGGAGGGGATGGCGCTCGGCGCGCGGGCCCAGGTCCACCAGGAACTCGGTGAGGTCCACGACCCGCTCGGCCATGGCCCGGCCCCGGCGCACCCAGGCCTCGTCGGCGCCCGCCTCGGCCAGGGTGCGGTCGAAGTGCTTCATGCTGGAGCCGCAACCCGCCGAGTTGACCACGATCCGGTCCACGCGCTCGCGCTCGAACACCTCGATCAGGTCCCGGGCGAGGTCGGCGGACTCGCCGATCCGCCCGGCGTGCCCGGACAGGGCGCCGCAGCATCCCTGGGAGCGGGGGACGACCACGTCGCAGCCCTCCAGGGCCAGTACGCGCGCGGTCGCGGTGTTGACCTCGGGGAAGAACGCCCCCTGCACACAGCCCACCAGCATGCCCACCCGGGCCCGCGCCCGCCCGGCGGCGGGCACCAGTTCCGGCAGCGCCGGCGGGGGAGCGGACAGGGGCGGTGAGATGCGCTCCATCGCGGCCAGGGACGGGGAGACCCGCTCCAGCAGCCCCGACCGCCGTACCAGCGAGGACACGCCGCTGGCCTGGTAGGCGCGCAGGGGGCCGCGCAGCAGTCGCAGCCTGTTCCGGTAGGGGAAGAGCGCGAAGATCGCCCCCCGCAGCGCCCGCTCGCTCCGGGGACGGTCGTACTCGGCCTCCACCCGGTGCCGGGTGTGCTCGATGAGGGCGTCGTAGGCCACCCCCGACGGGCACGCGGACACGCACGCCAGGCAGCCCAGGCAGTTGTCGAAGTGCCCGACGGCGGTCTCGGTGAGCACGTCCTCGGTGTGCGTCTGCTCCATCAGGTGGATGCGCCCGCGCGGTGAGTCCATCTCCTGCCCCCACAGCACGTGCGTGGGGCAGGTGGGCAGGCAGAACCCGCAGTGGACGCAGTCGTCGAGGAGGTCGCCGAACAGGCGCTCGCGCTCGCTCGGAGCACCGCTCGCGGTCTCGTCCGCGGCCCCGTGCGCGGTCGTGTTCGCGGCGTCGGTCGGTAGGTCGGTCACGGGTCCTCCCGGGTGCTCGTGGTCTTCAGATGCCGCCCGCGAAACGCCCGGGGGCCAGTCGGTGCCGGGGGTCGAAGGAGTCCTTGACCGCCCGCATCAGCGGTAGCCCGGGAACCTCGCCCCACAGGTCCACCCCGGCGGTGTGGACGTGCGGTTCGGCGCGCAGCAGGGTCATCGACCAGCCGGGGACGGAGCGCACGCCGTCGGCCACCGCTCCCACCGCCTCGGCGCCGGCGCCCGGAGGGAAGGACACGTACAGCGCGCCCGCCGGGAGGGAGCCGGTGACGTGCGCGGTCGCCCCCGCCGCACCGGAGAGCCCGCCCACCCGCACGGCGGCCCGAACGCTCTCGGCGGGAGGCACCGACACCAGGGCGAGCGTTCCCTCGGCGGGCAGCACGCCCCAGCCCTCGGGCAGGGCGTCGGCCACCTCCGGGTCCCCGCCCAGGATCCGGGCGGTCTCGGCCACCCGTGCTCCGACACCGTCCGGAGTCCCCTCCAGCACCACCCGCAGGTGCCCGGGGCCCTCCGGAGGCCGGTCCAGTTCCACCGCGGAGGGCACCACGGTGCTCCGCCGCAGCTCCGCCAGCGCCCGTTCGGCGTGCTCGTGGGAGGGCGTCGCGCGGCTCACCACGCGCAGGGCCGGAGGGAGCGGGTGCAGGCGCAGGGCCACCGAGGCGATCACGCCCAGGGTGCCCAGTCCGCCGGTGTGCAGCTTGGCCAGGTCGTACCCGGCCACGTTCTTGACCACCCGTCCGCCGCTGCGCGCCACCACCCCGTCGGCGCGTACCACCGTCATACCGATGACCAGGTCGCGCAGCGCCCCGCCGAGCAGGCGGCGCGGGCCGCTCACACCCGTGGCGACCATGCCGCCCACGGTGCCGCCCGCGCGCACCGGGTCCATGGACAGCCGCTGTCCGGCGGCGGCCAGCACCCCGTACAGCTCGGCCACGGGGGTGCCCGCGCCGACCTCCACCACCAGGTCGCCCGCGATGTGCTCGATCCAGGACAGGCCGGCGGTGTCCACGAGCAGGTCCAGACGGCGGGGGAGGCCGCCCCAGTCCAGGGCCGTGCCGTTGCCGCGCGCGACGACGGCCGACCCCTCCCGCGCGGCGGCCGCCATGACCCGTCCCAGCGCCTCGGTGCTCTCGGGGCGCGCCACACGCGCGGGGACCAGGCCGCCCACCGCGTCTGCGCCGGTCCCCCTCCGCGGGGCGCGGTCATCGGTGCCCGGCTCCCCGGCGAGTGTCACGCGCGTCTCCCCACTCTCGTGTCCTTCCCGGAGGTACCCCCGGTGCTCAGAACTGCTCGGCTCTTCCCGACTCCACCAGCGGGTGCACTCCCCGGCGCACACCGGGTTGCTCGCCGCACAGGCGCGGGGTGGGCAGCAGCTTGTCCGGGTTGGCGATCCCGTCCGGGTCCAGGGCCCGGCGGAACAGGTCGAAGGTGGCCAGGTCGTCGGGCCCGTACATACGCGGCATCTTGCAGGCCTTGTCCACGCCCACGCCGTGCTCGCCGGTGATGGACCCGCCGTGTTCGATGCACAGGTCCAGGATGGCGCCGGAGACCTCCTCGGCCCGTTCCCCCGCGCCGGGCTCGGCGTCGTCGAACAGCACGAGCGGGTGCAGGTTGCCGTCCCCGGCGTGGAAGACGTTGGCGACTCGGATGCCGCTCGCGGCCGACAGCTCGGTGATGCGGCGCAGCACCTCGGGCAGGGCGGTGCGCGGGACGACGCCGTCCTGGACGATGTAGGCGGGGCTGATCCGGCCGACGGCGGCGAAGGCCGACTTGCGGCCCTTCCAGATCCGGGCGCGCTCGTCGGCTCCGGTGGCGGTGCGGGTCTCGAAGGCGCCCGCCTCCTCGCACAGCCGGGTGACCTCGGCGCGTTGCGCGTCGACCTCGGCGGCGGGCCCGTCCAGCTCCACGACCAGCACGGCGGCGGCGCCCTCGGGGTAGTCGCAGGCCACGGCCTTCTCGGCGGCCTCGATGGCCAGCGCGTCCATCATCTCCACGGCCGAGGGCAGCACCCCGGCGGAGATGATCGAGCTGACCGCCTGCCCGCCCGCGTTCATCGAGGTGAACGCGGAGAGCAGGGTGACGGTCCGCTCCGGCGACCGGGTGAGGCCGACGGTGACGCGGGTGGCCACGCCCAGGGTGCCCTCGGAGCCGACGAAGGCCCCGATGAGGTCGTAGCCGTGCGCGCCGGGGCTCTTGCCGCCCAGGCTCACCTGCTCGCCGGAGGGGGTGACGATGTCCAGGCCGCGCACGTGGTTGACGGTGAACCCGTACTTGAGGCAGTGGGCGCCGCCTGAGTTCTCGGCGACGTTGCCGCCCACGGAGCACACCTGCTGGCTGGAGGGGTCGGGGGCGTAGTAGTAGCCGTACGGCGCGGCGGCGCGGGTGACGTCGAGGTTGGCCACGCCGGGTTCGACGACGGCGCACTCGTTCTCGACGTCGACCTCGATGACGCGCCGCATGCGCGAGGTGACGAGCAGGACGCCCTCGGTGTGGGGGAGCGCCCCCGCGGACAGGCCGGTGCCCGCACCGCGCGGGACGAAGGGCACGCCGTTCTCGGCGCACAGGCGCACGACGGCGGCGACCTGGTCGGCGGTGGTGGGCAGCACGACGACGCCGGGGACGGCGCGGTGGTGGGTGAGGCCGTCGCTCTCGTAGGTGCGTCGCCGGGCGGTGTCGGTGAGGACGCCGTCCTCGCCGCAGATCCGGAGCAGCCGCGGGACGAGCGCGGCCACGTCGGCCTGGGCCCCCGTCGGGGCCGCGGTCTCGGACATGGAGGCCTCCCGGTTCCACCGGCGCCGACACGGTTGGTCCCGCCCCCGCCGGATGCGAGCTCGCAAGGCGAAAGTACGACCGTGCCCCCTGCCGAGGCAAGGGGCACGGTGGAAATTATTTTCCGTTTTGTGAAATTTGTACCGGTATTACGGCATGCGCTCGTAGGCGGGGAGCGTCAGGAAGTCGACGTACTCGTCGGCGAGGGCGACCTCGGTGAACAGCTCGGTGGCCTGCTTGAACAGGTTCTCGTCGAAGTTCTCGCCCAGGGACTCCCGGATGGTCGCCAGCTCCTCGTCGATGATCTGCTTGACCAGGTCGACGGTGACCTTGGGGCCGTTGTCGAGCGTGATGTCGTTGTGCAGCCACTGCCAGATCTGCGAGCGCGAGATCTCGGCGGTCGCGGCGTCCTCCATCAGGTTGTGGATGGCCACCGCGCCGTTGCCGCCCATCCACGACGCCAGGTACTGCAGGGCGACGTTGATGTTGCCGCGCAGCCCGGTGAGGGTGACGCCGCCCGGGGTCCGGCTCACGGCGAGCAGGTCGGAGGCGGACACCTCCACCTCGGGGCGCTGCTTGTCGAGCTGGTTCGGGCGCTCGCCCAGGACGCCGTCGAAGACCTCCATGGCGACCGGGACCAGATCGGGGTGGGCGACCCAGGAGCCGTCGAAGCCGTCGCCGGACTCACGGGACTTGTCGTCGCGGACCTTGGCGAAGGCGACCTTGTTGACCTCCTCGTCCCTGCGGGAGGGGATGAAGGCCGCCATGCCGCCGATGGCGTGCGCGCCGCGCTTGTGGCAGGTCTTGACCAGCAGCTCGGTGTAGGCACGCATCATCGGCGCCGTCATGGTGATGGCGTTGCGCTCGGGAAGCAGGAACTCGCGTCCGCGGGTGCGGTGGACCTTGATGATGCTGAACAGGTAGTCCCAGCGGCCCGCGTTGAGCCCGGCGGAGTGCTCACGCAGCTCGTAGAGGATCTCCTCCATCTCGAACGCGGCGGGGATGGTCTCGATCAGGCAGGTGGCGCGGATGGTGCCGCGCGCGATCCCCAGGCGCTCCTGGGCCAGGACGAAGATGTCGTTCCACAGCCGGGCCTCGAGGTGGCTCTCCATCTTGGGCAGGTAGAAGTAGGGGCCCCTGCCCTTGTCGATCTGGCGCTGGGCGCAGTGGAAGAAGTAGAGCGCGAAGTCGACGATGCCGCCGCTGGCGCGCTGCCCGTCCACGAGGATGTGCTTCTCGTCCAGGTGCCATCCGCGCGGGCGCACGACGATGGTGGCGAGCTCGCCGTCCTCCTTCAGCGCGTAGGTCTTGCCCTGGGGCGAGGTGAAGTCGATCTCGCGGTCGAGCGCGTCGCGCAGGTTGAGGTGCCCGCCGACCATGTTCTCCCACAGCGGGGTGTTGGCGTCCTCGAAGTCGGCCAGCCACACCTTGGCGCCGGAGTTGAGCGCGTTGATGGTCATCTTGCGGTCGGTGGGGCCGGTGATCTCGACCCGCCGGTCCGTGATGCCCGGGGCGGGCGGGGCGACCCGCCAGCCGTCGTCCTCGCGGATGTGCTTGGTCTCGGGGAGGAAGCCGAGGTCGGTCCCCGCCGAGATCTGCTCCTGCCGGGCCTCGCGCGCCGCGAGGAGCTCCTGGCGGCGCCCCTCGAAGGTGCGGTGCAGCTCGGCGACGAGGGCGAGGGCGTCCTCGGTGAGGATCTCGTCGAACCGTTCGTGGAGGGGGCCTGTGATCTCGACCCCGTGCGTGGCGCCCATGGATAACCTTCCGCAATACGAAATAAGCTTCTGGTATGTGGAAATCAAGTTACCGCCCGGTTCTTCGGGCGGTCAACGTCGCGCGTGTCTCACGTGCCCGGGAAGTTTCCCGCGCTGAGAAGATCGTAAAAACTTCTCCGAGCAAGTTTTTGAATTCTTGGCGAAGGTGCCAAGGATCCGCCCCGGCCCGCGCGCGGTACCGTACTCCGCCGTGTGTCCTGCGATAATTCAGGTGCCCCGGCGGAGACGAGATGTCACCATCGACCCGGCAGGGCACCGCCACGGCCCGGCCACGGGAAGAATCACGGTGGCGATCACGTTGACCCACCTGGAGGGATATGAATACAGCTGACACCCGCGGAAGCGCCCGTCACGGCCACGAGGCCGAGGACGCGTTCCGCGAGGCGATCACCGTCGGGGACGGGGTCAACGCAACAGACGCGTCCCGCGAGGCCCAGGCCACCGGTGGCGACCGCTACGAAGACCCGAACAACGTCCCCGACCAGGGCGAGATGGAACTCGCCGAGCGTCACGCGCTGCGCCGCGTACAGGGGCTTTCCACCGAGCTCACCGACGTCACCGAGGTCGAGTACCGGTCCCTGCGGCTGGAGCGCGTCGTCCTCATCGGCGTGTGGACCAGGGGGACCCAGGCCGAGGCCGACAACTCGCTCGTCGAGCTGGCGGCCCTGTCCGAGACCGCGGGCGCCCTCGTCCTCGAGGGTCTCACCCAGCGCCGTTCCAAGCCCGACCCCGCCACCTACGTCGGCAAGGGCAAGGCCGCCGAGCTGCACGACATCGTGGAGTCCACCGGCGCCGACACCGTGATCTGCGACGGTGAGCTCACCCCGGGCCAGCTGCGACAGCTGGAGGACGTGGTCAAGGTCAAGGTGATCGACCGCACCGCCCTGATCCTGGACATCTTCGCCCAGCACGCGCGCAGCAGCGAGGGCAAGGCCCAGGTCGAACTCGCCCAGCTCAACTACCTGCTGCCGCGACTGCGCGGCTGGGGTGACTCCCTGTCCCGTCAGGCGGGCGGCTCCGGCGGCGGCTCGGGCGGCGGCGTGGGCCTGCGCGGTCCCGGTGAGACCAAGATCGAGACCGACCGCCGGCGCATCAACGACAAGATGGCCAAGCTGCGCCGCCAGCTCGTCCACATGCGCACCGCCCGCGAGGTCAAGCGCGACGTCCGGCGTACCCGCGAGGTGCCGTCCGTGGCCATCGCCGGGTACACCAACGCGGGCAAGTCGAGCCTGCTCAACCGGCTGACCGGCGCCGGCGTCCTGGTGGAGAACGCCCTGTTCGCCACCCTGGACCCGACCGTCCGCCAGGCGCGCACGCCCGACGGCCGCGGATTCACGCTCAGCGACACCGTCGGCTTCGTCCGGCACCTGCCGCACGAGCTGGTGGAGGCCTTCCGCTCCACGCTGGAGGAGGTCGCCGACTCCGACCTGATCGTGCACGTGGTCGACGGGTCCCACCCCGACCCCGAGAGCCAGATCAGCGCGGTCCGCTCGGTCTTCGCCGACATCGACGCCGTCGACGTGCCCGAGCTCATCGTGGTCAACAAGGTGGACGCCGCCGACCCCGACGTGCTCAGGGCGCTGCGCACCCGCTACCCGGACATGGTCGAGGTCTCGGCCCGCACCGGCAAGGGCGTGCCCGACCTGGTGGAGGCGCTGGCCGGCGCGCTGCCCGAGCTGGCGCACGAGGTGCGCGCGCTCGTTCCGTACTCCCGGGGCGACCTCGTCGCGCGGGTGTACGAGGAGGGTCGCATCCTCAGCGAGGAGCACACCGCCGAGGGCACGGCGCTCCACGCCTTCGTCCCCGAGCTGCTCGCCGCCAAGCTGAACGAGTACGCGCCCAGCGCGGTCTGAGAAGCACGCGGCGCGACGCGCGCCGCGACGGCCGAGGACCGGGGCGCCCCCCAGGGGGTGCCCCGGTCCTGTCGTGTCCGGTGGGCCGCGCGCCCCAGGCGTGTCCCGCACGTGCCGTCCGAGCGCGTTCGCCGCTCGGCACGGGTGGTCGTGGCGATCATCACTCCACGTACTTGCGAGTTTTGCTCCGGTACATTCGCATTCGTCATCCGGGGGAGGTGTACACGGAGTCCGAGGATGGACTACGGTCTTGGAGCACTGGCCGTCAGTGGCCGCTGTCCCGGCGACAGCCGACGCTCCCCCACTGTCCGGCACCCGCGGCGGCCCCGGCCGCCCCACCGGCTCTGTCGGACCGCTCCAGATACGAGGTCGCCATGTCCGCCCGTGTATCCCCCGACCGCGTCCTCCAGCCACAGCGGCGGATCTGACCGGCGAGGACGGGCGATCCCATGGCGGTAGTACTCCTCAGCAACATCGGACGGCTGTGGACCGGGAACGAGCTGCTCACCAAGGCCGCGCTCCTGATGGACGACGACCGGGTGGCCTGGCTGGGACCCGCCGCCGACCTGCCCCAGCGCATCCCGGGCGTGGTGGAGGACCTCACCGACGTCGACGACGTCGTCAACATCGGCGGCGGCATGATCACCCCCGGCCTGGTCGACGCCCACTGCCACCCGGTGTACGCGGGTGACCGCTACGCCGAAGTCAACATGTGGGCCAAGGGCGCGTCCAAGGGGGACATCTTCGCGGCGGGCGGCGGTGTCTCCACGACCGTGACCATCACCCGGGGCACCGACCCGTGGACTCTGTGCAACGCGGTCCGCGAGCGGCTCCGGCACTGGGTGCTGACCGGCAGCACCACCGTGGAGGCCAAGACCGGCTACCACCTGACCAGGGACGGGGAACTGGCCGACGTGCGCCTGCTGCGCTCCCTGGAGGAGGAGCCGGGCATGCCGCGCCTGCACGTCACCTTCTTCCCCGCGCACGGGGTGCCGCCCGAGTTCTTCGGACGCCCCCGGGAGTACGCGGCCACCGCGGCCTCCTGGCTCAGCGACGCCGCCCTGGCCGGCGCCGACGGGGTGGACGTGTACTGCGACAACCAGCAGTTCACCACCGAGGACGCCCACATGCTGCTGGGCGTGGGCCAGTCGGTGGGGCTGCGCACCACGATGCACGCCTGTTCCCGGCCCCGGCACGGTGCCGTGCGCATGGCCACCGAGATGGGCTGTTCGTCGGTGGACCTGCTGCACGAGACCGACGAGGAGGACGTCCTGGCACTGGCCGCCACACGCACACCGGTGGTGGCCTGCCCGACCACATCGCTGCACGAGCGCCGCACCCCGCCGGTGCGGACCCTGCTCGACCACGGGGTGCCGATCGGCCTGGGCACCGACCACAACCCCGGGCAGTCCGGGACGATGTCGATGCCGCTGGTGATCTCGCTGGCCATCTCCATGTTCGAGATGACGGTCCAGGAGGCACTGCACGCCGCCACGGTGGGCAGCGCCCGCGCCCTGGGCCTGGGCGACCGCGGTGTGCTCGCACCCGGCAGCCTGGCCGACCTGGTCCAGTGGGACGCCGACCACGAGGGCGCGTTCGCCTGGTCGATGGGCCTGAACACCCTGCGCGTGTGGCAGGGCGGCCGGACCATCCGCTGAGGCGGGCGGGTCTCAGCGCCTGCCGCGTGCCCGGGCGATCTCGATGACGGCGCGCTCCAGCGCGTACGCGGGGTCGCGTCCGGCGCCCTTGATGAGCGCGTCGGTCTCGGCGATCACCGCCATGGCCCGGGTGACCCCGGCCGGACTCCACCCACGGGCCTGCTGGCGCAGGGTGCGCAGCTTCCACGGCGGCACCCTGGCCCGCTTGGCCAGCTCCGCCTCTGGAACGCCGCGCGGCGGCTGGGCGGCCACGGCGATCCCGCGCACCGCACCGGCCAGGGCGCTGTTGATCAGCACCGGGGCGGTGCCCACCGACAGCGACCAGCGCAGCTGCTCCAGCGCCTCGGGCAGGCGGCCCTCCACGGCGCGGTCGGCCACGGCGAACCCGGAGACCTCCGCCTTGCCGGAGTGGTAGCGGGCCACCGCCGCGGCGTCCACCCGGCCCTCGGTGTCGGCGACCAGCTGGGTGCAGGCCGCCGCGATCTCGCGCAACTCGCTGCCGACCGAGTCCACCAGCGCCTGCGCGGCGTCGGCGGTGATCTGGCGCCCGGCCCGGGAGAACTCGCTCCTGACGAAGGCCACCCGCTCGGAGGCCTTGCCGGGCCCCTTGCAGTCCACCCGCTGGGCGCCCGCCTTGACCGCCTCCTGCAGCAGCGCCTTGCCCTTGTTGCCGCCCGTGTGCGTGAGCACGAGGTTGACGTCGTCGGCGGGGTCCTTGAGATAGTCGGTGACGGTCGCCGCCAGGTCCTTGGTCAGGTCCTGGGACGAGCGCAGCACCACCACCCGCCGGTCGCCGAACAGCGAGGGCGAGGTGACCTCGACGAGCGTGGACATCCCTATCTGGGCGGGTACCAGGTCGTGGACGTCCACCTCGGGGTCGGCCTCGCGGACCTCCGCGACGATGGCGGCGACGGCCCGGTCGACGAGGAGTTCCTCGTCCCCGACGATGATCGTGAGCAGGGCGGGTACAGGCATACAACAGAGCATGCCACGCCCCGCCGACCGGCCGGGCGCGGCGTGTCCGGCCGACGCGCGCCGCCGCGCCACGTGCGGTGCCCGCGGAGCACGCCTACCGCGCGAATCCGGGTCCGCGCACCACGGCCGCGCCCGGTCCGGAACCGCCTCCGTCCAGCACCGCCACGTCCCCGTCCCGGTCGGTGCGCAGGTTCACCCGCGCCACCCGCTCCAGCACGCTCCACGTGGACGGCGCCGGATGCCCGTAGGTGTTGTCCGCACCCACCGAGGTCACCGACACCACCGGGGCGGCGGCCTCCAGGAAGGCCGGCACCCGGGTCTTCGCCCCGTGGTGCGGGACGGCCAGGACGGTCACCGGCAGCAGGTCCGCGTCCGGCCCCTCCAACAGCCTCCTCTGGGCCTCCTCCTCGATGTCTCCGGTCAGCAGCACCGTCAGCGCCCTCCCGTCCGCACGCACCACCACCGATGCGTCGTTCACCGACCCCGTGAAGCCCGGCTCCGGCCACAGCACGCGCAGCAGCCACTGCCCCACCCGCAACCGCTGGCCGCGCTCGGCCTCCACCAACTCCACACCGGCCCCGGCCAGCAGCCGCCCGGTGGCGCCGGCACCGAACCCCGGCGGCGCCAACGCGGCCCGCACCCTCCGGTGCCGCAGCACCCCGGGTGTGCCGTCCACGTGGTCGGCGTGGTCGTGGCTCAGGACCAGCAGCGGGACCTCGCGCACCCCCAGACGCTCCAGGCACGCGTCGACCCTCTCGGGGTCCTCGCCGGTGTCGGCGACCACCGCCGCGCCCGGACCCGCGGACAGGACGAACGCGGTGCCCTGGCCGACGTCGCACGCCACCAGCGCCCACCCCGGCGGCGGCCAGCCGCCCGGCACGCACCGGGCGGCCAGGGCCAGGACCAGCACGGCCACCACGACGGCGGCGACCACGCGGCGGAACCGTCCGTGCGTGAACACCAGCACCGCCAGCACGGCGGCAAGGAAGAGGACCCCGGCCAGGTCGGAGCGCCACGGCAGCGCACCGTGGGGGATCCGGGCACCGGCCTGGGCCACCGCCGCGATCCACGACACCCCCAGCCCGGGAAGGTGCACCGCCACCGCCGCCGCGCCCGGCCACACCGTGGCCAGGGCCGCCACCGCCGACCCCGCCACGGTCACCGCCGCGACCACCGGGGCGGCCAGCACGTTCGCCGGGACCGCCACCCACGACAGCTCACCCGACAACAGCACCAGCACGGGCGAGACCGCCACCTGGGCGGCCACCGCCACGGCGAGGGCCTCCGCCACCGGGCGCGGCAGGCGCCCCGACCACGCCCGTGCCCACGGCGGCACCAGCAGCAGGATCCCCGCGGTCGCCAGTACCGACAGCGCGAACCCGAACGAGGCGGCCAGCCCCGGGGCGACGAACAGCACCCCGACCACGGTTGCGCTCAGCGCGCCGAGCGCCGCGTGGGCGCGTCCGGTGGCGATGGCCAGCAGTCCCAGCGATCCCATGAACGCGGCACGCACCACACTCGGCTCCGGCCGGCACACCAGGACGAACACCCAGATCATCGCCGCGCCGCCCGCCACCGAGCACCAGGGCGGAGCCCGCACCATCCTGGCCACCGCCAGCACCAGACCCGTCAGAACCGCCAGGTTCGCCCCGCTGACGGTCAGCAGGTGCGTCATCCCCGTCGCCCGGAAGTCCTCGGCGGTCTCCGGCGGCACCAGGGACACGTCACCGACGACCAGCGCCGGGAGGAGTCCGCGCCCGGGCTGGGGCAGGGCGGAGGCGGCCTCGCGCAGCCGCGCCCGCACCCGCCCGGCCAGGGCCTGCGACCGGCTGGGGGCGCCCACCTCCTCGGGCGGTCCGCGCACCAGCACCAGCGCGGCGGTGAGCGGTTCGTCCTCGGCGTCCAGGAAGACGCCCCGCGCCCGGAAGGACTGGCCGGGCAGCAGGCCGTGCCAGCCCCCGCCAGAGGCCAGTACCACCACCGGCGCACGGGAGGCCCGGACCCCGTCCTCCGTCCGCACCCACGAGGTCCTGGCCCCGACCACCCACTCCGCCCGTCCCGGCCGGGGCGTCCCCGAACGCGACCTCGGATCGGCGCTCACGACCGCCTCGAACTCCGCCTCGTGCTGGTACTCCGACACCTCCCCGGCCGCGCTCCCGTCCACCCGGTGCACGTGGACGCCGGTCACCGCCGCCACCGTGGCCGTGCAGGCCAGCGCCGCCACCGCGGTGAGCGCCACCGCCTCCAGCGGCGGGCGGGCCACCGCGAACAGAGCGACCGCCGCGCACCCCGCCGCCCCGCCGAGCGCCCAGGCCGCCCACGGCGGCACGGCGAGCGCCGCCAGCGCGGTGAGCCAGGCCGCCGCCGCGGGTACCAGGAGCCGGAGGTCGGGTGGCCGGTCCAGCCCGTAGGCGTCCGTCCCCAGCCACGTCACCACGGCCCGGTCACCCCACCGTCACGTGGGGCCTGAGGCTGTCGAGCACCTTCTCGCCGATCTTGCTCACGTTGACGAGGTCGTCGACACCGCGGAAGGGACCGTGCTCCTCCCGGTGGGCGATGATGTTGTCGGCGATCACCGGGCCGATGCCCGGCAGGGTCTCCAGCAGCGCCTTGTCGGCCTGGTTGACGTTCACCGGCCCGCCGATCCCCTGTGCGCCGGTCCCGTGCCCGGTCCCGGTTCCGCCGGCGGGCGGGGGAACACCCACCAGGATCTGTTCGCCGTCGGCCAGCGGACGCGCCAGGTTGAGCAGGTCGAGGTCGGCTTCCGGCAGCGCGCCGCCGGCCTCCTCGACCGCGTCGGCGACCCGCGATCCCGGAGGCAGCGTGTACAGCCCCGGTTCCTCCACCTCACCGCCCACGTGCACGACCAGGTCCTCCCGCGCCGCGGCGGCCTCCGACGCCGAGGGGCCCTCCGCCGCCTCGGCGCCACCGCTCCCCTCCTCGACCGGGTGGGCGGCGGACGCGGCCCGGGTGACCATCTCCGGTGCGGGCACCGTGGTCGGCCGGTCGTGCAGCGCCAGCACCAGCGCGACGGCCAGCGCCCCCAGCACGATCAGGGCGAGTACCGCGCGGCGGGACAGCACCGCGTTGGGCGCCCACCGGCGGGCCAGCCGCTCCAGGAGCGAGTCGGGCGGCTCCGGATCGAACTCCGTGTACCCCGACGGGGGACGCTCCGGGCGCCGGTGCCGCCCCTCGGACGGATCGCACGACGGGTCCGGGAGGCACTCCCGGGTGAGGCCCGGGGGTGCCCCCTCTCCGGTGGGCCCGTCCGGTTTCCGGACGGAGGCCGGGTGCCCCTCCAACGCGGGCTTTCCCGGTACGGGCCTCTCCGGCGGGATCCTCATCGGTACGGGCCTCTTCGGCGAGGCCCACCCCGGCACGGCCTCCTCCGGTGCGGGCTTTGCCGGCGCGCGTCCCTCCGAGGCGGGCTCCTCAGGCGCGGGCCTCTCCGGGGTGCGCCTGTCCGGCACGCGCCTCTTCGGCCCGGTACCGGACGAGGGCGCCGACGACAGGCCGCGCGGGTCGTCCCCGGACCACGTGCCGGGAGAGGCGGAGGCCTCCCCACGCCCCGGCCGGGCGCCGTGGGAGCGGGTACGGGCTCCCGCGGGGGAGTGGGCACGGGTTCCTGCGGGACGGGCACCGCGGGACCGGACGGCGCTCCCGGGCGGGGGCTGGGCCACATGGCCCTGAACGGTCTCCGGGAATCGTGTGGCGGCTTCGGCGGAGCGGGTGGTGCGGCCCCGGAAGAGCGTGCCCGGGGGCCGGGCACCGTGGGGCCGGGGAGGCGCGCCCGCGGAGTCCGGGGGCGGACGGTACGCGGTCCGCGCGGCCACGGCGTAGGGCGCGCTCGGGATCGGCGGGCCCCCGGGAGGCGACGCGGGCTCCACGAGTGGCGACGCGGGCTCCGCGGGAGGCCGGGGGATACGTGCGCGCAGACGCCGGGCGGCGGGGGAGGCGTCCAAGGGGAGCGCGCGGAGGCGGTCCTGCTGGTCGGGCACGGGGGAGTGGCGCCGGAAACGGCGCTGAGTGGTCATACGGCTACGTTAGAAAGCCGTGAACGCTGTGTCAGCAGCCGATTCCAGGCTGTGGACAACCTACGGCGGCGGTGCCGCGACCCGGGCGTGAAAAACCCCGGCCCGGTGGCGAGCACCGGGCCGGGGTCTCAGGAAGCCGGCCCTCAGGCGGACTGCAGGTCGTGCAGACGCTTGGCGATCGAACTCTTGCGGTTCGCGGCCTGGTTCTTGTGGATGACGCCCTTGCTGGACGCCTTGTCCAGCGCGCGCGCGGCGGTGCGCTGCGCGACGGTGGCCTTCTCGACGTCCCCGGCCTCGGCAGCTTCGCGGAACTTGCGGATGGCCGTCTTCAGCGAGGAGCGCACCGACTGGTTGCGGACACGAGCCTTCTCGTTCTGCCGAATGCGCTTCTTCTGCGACTTGATGTTCGCCATGCGAAAACGTGCTCCAAGTTAATCTTGATCATCGCGCCGGTCGGACCAGCGGCTCAGCTCGCGGGCAGCCGTTCCGCGAGAGGCCAGAGTGGGTACCGGCGCCGGGTGTGTGAGTCCACGGGGCTCAAAATTCGAACGTGGAAGTCCGAGACACGGACTTCCAGTATGCCTTACACGGGACACCGCTCGAACCCGGACGGGGCACACGCGGGACACGCATGTGCCCTGACGGAAGCCGGTGCGGACCCCACGGGCGCACACGGAGCCCGCACGTGCCCTCACGGAGGCCCGCACGGCCCTCGGCCGCCCCTCACGCCCCAGGGGAGAGCCACCCCGCGGTGTAGGCGGCCACGTCCCTCTCGGTCGCCTCGTCGCCCAGGTAGAACGCCACCCCCACCGTCATCCCCTCCGGCGGCTCCGCCTTGGTCACTCCCAGCCGAACGGCGGCCAGCGCGGTCACCAGTGACTCCTCCGAGTCCTTCGGCGCCCACTCGCCGCCGCCGTACGTGGGCAGCCCGAACCGCACCACCACGTCCTCGCGCCCGCGCAGGGCGGTCACCGCCTCGGTCACCTGCCGGACCACGAACCCGCCGTACAGCGCGTCCCCGGGCATCCCGGCGCCCACGCCCGGCAGCACCACCTCGTCCGCGTGCTCGGTCACCCGCGCCAGGTATCCCTGGGACCAGTACTTCTCCTCGCGCTCCATGACGAAGGACGGCACCCGCCCGCCCGGCACCAGCTCCACGTGGTGGGACCGCACCGACAGCACCGGGCCCTCGCCCAGCTCCTCGCGCACCATCGACACCAGCCTGGGAACCGACGGGTCGTTCACGGTCACCGGCCGGATCTCCAGGTGCACCCCCGTGAACCCGTCCGCGGCGACCTCGGCCACCGCCGGGGCGAGCGCCTCGCGGGCCTCCTCGTCGAGCCGGTCCCGGACCAGCGACGACCCGCTCTCCACGTGCCGCAGCCACGCCAGCGCGCGCACGTCCGGGTACTCCTCCTCCAGCCAGGACAGCAGCGCCCCGGTGTCCTCCACGCGCTCGACCGCGCCCTCGGAGTCGATGTCGCCCGCGTACACGTACACCGTGTCCACCCCGCCGGTGCCGAGCACCCGCGCCAGGGCGCCGGTGTCCTCCCACGAGCCCACCCACGCCGCGTCGGCGCCCTGGGAGGAGGCCCACGGCGCCGGTTCCCCCGAGAACTGGTGGGCGAGCAGCGCACCCGCCCCCACCACCACGACCGCGACCGCGGCCAGCCCGGCCAACAGCCGTGTCAACAGCCACTTCAACCGCCCGCTCCTCCCACGTCCGAGCCCTTCACGCCGCACGCCTCCGAACGGCCCGTTCCCGGCACCGGGTCGCATAATCTGGACACGAGTCCCGCGCCCGCGCCCCATACTGCCGTACGGGCCGCGGCCGTCCCAGGAGAGGACGACCCGGCCGCCGTGGGAAGATGGACGACGCCGTAGGCCCACGCCGCGGCGGGGCGGCGCCGACCGAGGCGCACACGACCCGGACCCAACCTTGTGAACGGAGCACGGTGGCACAGCCGAACTGGACCGATCCCGCGCTGATCCGCAATTTCTGCATCATCGCGCACATCGACCATGGCAAGTCGACGCTGGCCGACCGGATGCTCCAGATCACCGGGGTCGTCAAGGACCGCCAGATGCGTGCCCAGTACCTGGACCGCATGGACATCGAGCGCGAGCGCGGCATCACCATCAAGTCGCAGGCCGTGCGGATCCCCTTCACCGCGCTCGACGACCAGACCTACACGCTCGACCTCATCGACACCCCCGGCCACGTCGACTTCACCTACGAGGTCTCGCGCTCCCTGGCCGCCTGCGAGGGCGCGGTCCTGCTGGTGGACGCCGCGCAGGGCATCGAGGCGCAGACCCTGGCCAACCTGTACATGGCGCTGGAGAACGACCTCACCATCATCCCGGTGCTCAACAAGATCGACCTCCCCGCCGCGCAGCCGGAGAAGTACGCCGAGGAGCTCGCCGGGATCATCGGCTGCGAGCCCTCCGAGGTGCTCAAGGTCAGCGCCAAGACCGGCGAGGGCGTCGAGGAGCTGCTCAACGAGATCGTCACCCAGATCCCGCCGCCCGTCGGCGAGGCCGACGCCCCGGCCCGCGCGATGATCTTCGACTCGGTCTACGACACCTACCGCGGTGTGGTGACCTACGTCCGTGTCGTGGACGGCCACCTCAGCCCGCGCGAGCGCATCCAGATGATGTCCACCCGCGCCTCGCACGAGATCCTGGAGATCGGCGTGAGCTCGCCCGAGCCCACCAAGTGCGGCGGCCTGAGCGTGGGCGAGGTCGGCTACATCATCACCGGGGTCAAGGACGTGCGCCAGTCCAAGGTCGGTGACACCATCACCACCCTGTCCAAGCCCGCCACCGAGATGCTCGAGGGCTACCGCGAGCCCAAGCCCATGGTGTTCTCGGGCCTGTACCCCATCGAGGGCACCGACTACCCGGTGCTGCGCGACGCGCTGGAGAAGCTCCAGCTCAACGACGCCTCCCTGGCGTTCGAGCCGGAGACCTCCGCCGCGCTGGGCTTCGGGTTCCGCTGCGGCTTCCTCGGCCTGCTCCACCTGGAGATCACCAGGGCCCGCCTGGAGCGCGAGTTCAACCTCGACCTCATCTCCACCGCGCCCAACGTGATCTACCGCGTGGAGATGGAGGACGGCGAGGAGCACACGGTCACCAACCCGAGCGAGTTCCCGGCGGGGAAGATCGCCTCGATCTACGAGCCGATGGTCAAGGGCACGCTGCTCAGCCCCTCCGACCACATCGGCCAGATCATGGAGCTGTGCCAGGAGCGGCGCGGTGAGCTCCAGGGCATGGACTACCTGTCCGAGGACCGCGTGGAGATGCGCTACGTGCTGCCCATGGCCGAGATCGTCTTCGACTTCTTCGACCACCTCAAGTCCCGTACCAAGGGCTACGCCTCCCTGGACTACGAGCCCATCGGCGAGAAGCTCTCCGACCTGGTCAAGGTCGACATCCTGCTCCAGGGCGAGGCGGTCGACGCCTTCTCCGCGATCGTGCACAGGGAGAAGGCCTACGCCTACGGCGTGGAGATGACCAAGAAGCTGCGCGAGCTCATCCCCCGGCAGCAGTACGAGATCCCCATCCAGGCGGCCATCGGCGCCCGGGTGATCGCCCGCGAGAACATCCGCGCCATTCGCAAGGACGTGCTCGCCAAGTGCTACGGCGGTGACATCAGCCGTAAGCGCAAGCTGCTGGAGAAGCAGAAGGAGGGCAAGAAGCGGATGAAGATGGTCGGCCGGGTCGAGGTGCCCCAGGAGGCCTTCATCTCCGCCCTGTCCACCGACAGCGGCAGCGTCGAGGACAAGAAGAAGAAGTAGTGGTCGGGCGCCCGCCGACCGCGAAGGCGCGAGGGGCGTACCGGGTTCCGCGGGAGGGGCCGGGACGCGACGGGTACTGCGCCGTGGGCGTCCGCTGAGGGCGGTGGCGGGCGACGGCGCGGGCACGGGCGTCAGGCGTCGGCGGCGAGCCCCGGTTCTCGGCGCCCCGGTCCACGTGCGGGTACGCAAGGAGCAAGGAGGGGCGCCCCCCGGCCGGGGGGCGCCCCTCCTTCGTTCCCACGGCCGTCTCAGCCCTTGACCGCTCCGGCGGTCAGGCCCTCGGTGATGTAGCGCTGGAGGAACCAGAACACCGCCAGGGTGGGCAGGGACAGCATGATGGCGCCCACCGCGAACATGCCGAAGTTCGCGTTGCGCTGGGAGGCCACCAGTTGGTACAGCCCCAGGCCCAGCGTCTTGGCGTCGGTGTCGCGCAGGAACACGCTCGCCAGCAGGAACTCGTTGATGGTGGCGATGAACACCAGCAGGGCCACGATCGCCAGCACCGGGGTGACCAGCGGCAGCATGATCCGGAAGAAGACCTGCGCGTGCGAGGCCCCGTCCATCTGCGCGGACTCGTCCAGCTCCTTGGGCACCGTGTCGAAGAAGCCCTTCATCAGCCACGTGTTGATGCTCAGGGCGCCGCCCAGGTACACCAGCAGCAGTCCCCACCGGGTGTCGAAGCCGACCACGGGATAGTAGTCGCCGATGTTGGAGAACATCAGGTAGATCGCCACGATCGCCAGGAACTGCGGGAACATCTGGATGACCAGCAGTCCCAACAACCCCACCCGGCGTCCCCGGAACCGCATCCGGCTGAACGCGTACGCCGCCAGCGCCGAGAACAGCACCGTCACGGTGGCGTTGGCCACGGCGAAGAACAGCGAGTTCGCGTACCAGGTGACGAACGGGGTGTTCCGGAACAGGTCCACGGCGTTTTCCAGGCTCGCCCCGGAGGGCCACAGCTGCGCGCTGGACAGGGTGCCCAGCGGGTTGAGCGCCGCCGACACCACGAACATCACCGGGAACAGGGCGAAGGCCACGACCACCAGCATCACCAGGTGCCGCCAGCCCTTCCTGCGGGCCCACAGGCCCAGACGGACTCCCGTACCGCGTCGGTAGGGCGCGCGTACCGCGCCGCCGGAGGTGTCCACCGCCATCAGTCCACCTCCTTGAGGGCACTGCTCCTGCGCAGGCTGACCACGGACATCACCGACACGATCAGGAAGATCATCACCGACAGCGCCGCCGCGTACCCGTACTGGGCGGTGGCCTCGTTGAAGGCGAGCCGGTAGGTGTAGGTGATGAGCAGGTCCGTGGCGCCGGCCGTCGGGCTCTCCGGTGAGAACGGCCCGCCCTGGGTGATCAGCCACACCGCGTTGAAGTTGTTGAAGTTGAACGCGAACGTCGCGATCAGGATCGGCGTCATCGCGACCATCAGCAGCGGCAGGGTGACGTGCCGGAAGGACTGCCAGGCACTCGCCCCGTCGATCTGCGCCGCCTGGCCCAGTTCACGGGGGATGGCCTGGAGGGCGCCGGTGGCCACCAGGAACATGTACGGGTAGCCCAGCCACACGTTGGCCAGGATCACCGCCGCCCGGGCCGACCACGGGTCACCCAGCCAGTCCACCTCGAGGCCGAGTATCCGGTTGAACAGGCCGAAGTCGGTGTTGAACATGTCCCGCCACAGCAGGAACATCGCCAGTGAGCTCATCGCGTACGGCAGGACCACCAGGACCCGGTACGCGACCTTGCCGCGCAGTCCGGGCACGTGCAGGACGAGCGCGATCGCCAGCCCCAGCACGAACACCAGGAAGGTGACGGAGACGGCGAAGGCGATGTTCCATACCAGGATGGTGAAGAAGGAGGAGGCGAAGGTCGGGTCGAACAGGAAGCGGGCGAAGTTGTCGAAGCCCACGCCGACCTGCCAGCCCTGCGCCAGGCGGTCGCCGTCCTCGCTGTAGAAGGCGCCGCGTTCGTCGTCCGCGTGGTAGACCACCCCCGTCCGCGTGTCGGTGACGCAGTCGCACGCCTCGTCGTAGACGCGGGTCGCCCTGCCCTCGAAGGCGGTGGACAGCCCGCTGGAGCGGATGCCCGTGCCCTCACCGGTGGGCACGGCGAACTCCTGGAGCTCGCCGCTGCGCGCGTTGACCTGGGTGGGGGACAGGATCGTGTAACCGAAGGCCTCGGTCACCTTGCCCGAGGGCTCGACGGTCGCACCGTCGAGTTCGCTGAGCCCCTCCTCGGTTCCGGCGTAGGTGCGGCCCTCGGCGTCGGTGAGCAGGAAGACCAGCGCACCGTTCTCGGGCGCGCCGGTGGTCGCCACGGTCAGGGTGTACTCCTCGGCGTCCTCCGAACTGGTCACCGAGTACGCCTCGATGGAGGCGATGGCCTGCTGCTTGTCGCCCCGGTGGCCGTCGCTGAGGTTGGTCACCGAGGTGCTCATCGTGTAGAGCACCGGCAGGATCTGGAAGGCCACCAGGAACAGGACGCCGGGGAGCAGGTACTTGGCCGGGACGGCGCGCTTGGACAGGTAGACCCAGTAGACGAGTCCCACCACGGCGACGACCAGGCCGATTCCCCACCAGTTGTCCCCCACGTACAGGGGCAGGACCGCCCACACGCCCAGGGCGGTGAACAGGCCCAGCAGCGCGATCTTGGCGAACTGGCCCACGAGCGATCCGTTCCCGGCGAACCGGCCGCCTGGAAGGTGTGGACGGGCGGGCGCCCCCGGTCCGGAGGCGCCCGCGCCGTCGTCTCTCTTGGATGCCACCACTACTGGCCGATCTGCTCGGCGATCGTGTCGTGCGCGCTCTCCATGGCCTCGCGGACGTCCGCGCCGCCGATGATCGCGGCCTGGGCGACGCCGAGCGGCTCCCAGGTCTCGCCCATCTCCGGGATGGACGGCATCGGCATGCCCTCGGCGCCCGCCTCGGCGATCGCGGCGATGTTGGGGTCGTCGGCCGAGACCTCGTCCAGGGCCTCGGTCTGCACGGGCATGCGCGGGTCGGCCTCGTAGAGGTCGAGGACGAAGTCGGTGTCGGTGACGTAGTTGGTCACGAACTCCTGGGCCAGGGCGCTGTTGGCGCTGCCCTCGGTGACGAAGAAGGCCTGGTAGCCGATGTAGGGGCTGGCCGGCTCCTCGCCCTCGAAGCCGGGGATGGGGCTGATCTCGTAGTCGACGCCCGACTCGTCGGCGTCCGCGATGTTCCACGGGCCCGCGACGAAGAAGGGGGCCTCACCCTCGTAGAAGAGGGAGGCGTCGTTGTCGGTGGTGATGGAGCGGCGCAGCACGCCCTCGCCGTCCTCGCCGTACTCGGCGACCTTCTCCATGGCCGCGATCGACTCGTCGGAGCCCACGCCCAGGTCGGCGGGGTCCCAGTTGCCCTCCTCGTCCTGCCCGAAGAGGTAGCCGCCGGCGGAGGTGAACAGGGCGTTCATCCGGTAGGGGTCGCCCTCCTGGCCCACGGCCATGGACAGGACCTCGCTGGTCTCACCGGACTCCTTGAGCTCGGTGCCGACCTCGACCATCTCCTCGAAGGTCTCCGGAGCCTCGGGCGCCAGGTCGGCGTTACGCATGAGGAAGATGTTCTCCTGCGAGTACGGCACGCCGAAGAGCTGTCCGTCGTAGTCGAGGGCCTGCAACGAGGTCTCGGACAGGCCGGCGGCGCGGTCCTGGGGCAGCTCGACGGGCTGGACGGCGCCGTTGCGCACCAGGTTGCCGGTCCAGTCGTGGGCACCGATGAAGACGTCGGGGGCGTTCCCCGCCTGGTGGGCGTTGAGGAGGTCGCCCTGGATGTCACCGAAGGCCAGGCCCTGGACGTCGACCTTGATGCCGTTGGCCTCGGCGAACTCGGCGGCGGCGGCCTTGATGGCGTCGGCGCGTTCGGGGTCGGACCAGATGACGAGGGTGCTCTCGGCCGCGGTCTCGCCGCCCTCGTCGGCGCCACCGCCGCCGCACGCGGTCGCCGTCAGCGCGATCGCGGCGATAGCCGTGACCGCAGGTGCGCTGCGGAATCTCATGGTGTCTTCCTTCCGGGAGGCCGTACTGAGGAGGTCGCGCATGCGCTTCGTCGGTGGCCCCGGGCCGGGCATGCGTGGTGATGTGACGCTAGCAATAACTTGCAAGCTTTGAAAGACTTTGCGGGTTCCCTGCATAAAGATGTGGAAACGCAGTGGAAACGAGGGCGTGACATCCTGCGGTGCGTAGCGGCACTGTGACGCCAGGATGATCATCCGTGTGATGAACAGAAGTTTAGTAACACCATTGAACACACCGTGCCGGACCGCTCGGAAGCGTTCGTGACCTGCGTCTCGGCCGGTGGCGCCGCGGACCCGGGTCCACGGGTGCGGGCGGTACCGGGGCGTGTGCTCCGGTACCGCCCGGGCGGGGTCAGCCGCGCAGCCACACCGCCGTCTCGGCGGGCAGCGTCAGGGCGTCCCCGGTCGGCTCGTCGACCGGGCCGCTGGCCACGAGCACCTCGCCCGGGGCCGCAAGCTCCACGGCCTCACCGGTGAGGTTGGCCGCGACACGCACACCGGACCCGCGCTCGAAGTACAGCACGCCCTCGGGCGCGTCCAGCCAGGCCATCGACCCGTCGCCGAGCGCGTCCAGTTCCCGGCGCAGGCGCAGCGCCCGGGTGTACAGCTCCAGGGTCGAGTCCTTCACACCGCGCTGGGAGGCGCGCGACAGGGCGCCCCAGCCCTCGGGCATCGGCAGCCACGGGACGCTGCCCTCGGGGCCGAACCCGTACGGGGCGCTCCCGTCCTCCCACGGCAGCGGCACCCGGCAGCCGTCCCGGCCGCGGTCGGTGCGGCCCGAACGCTCCCACGTCGGGTCCTGCAACGCGTCCTCGGGCAGGTCGGTGACCTCGGGAAGGCCCAGCTCCTCGCCCTGGTACATGTACACGGAGCCGGGCAGGCCCAGCATCAGCAGCGTCGCCGCGCGCGCCCGGCGCAGTCCCTGCTCGCCCCCGCCGAAACGGGTCACGTGCCGGGTCACGTCGTGGTTGGACAGCACCCACGTGGTGGTCGCGCCCACCGCGCCGTTGGCCGCCAGGGAGCCGTCGATGACCTCGCGCAGCCGGCCGGCGTCCCACGGCGCGGTCAGGTACTCGAAGTTGAACGCCTGGTGCAGCTCGTCCGGGCGCAGGTAGCGGGCCACCCGGTCGGCGCTCTCCACCCACGCCTCGGCCACCAGGGCGCGGTCGCCCGGGTACTCGGCCGCGATCCGCGACCAGCGGCGGTAGATCTCGTGCACGCCGTCCTGGTCGAAGTAGGGCAGCGTCGTACTGCCGTCGAGCAGGTCGGCCTTGGCGTCCTCGGCGATGTCGGGCAGCTCGGGGTCCTTGACCATGCCGTGCGCGACGTCGATGCGGAAGCCGTCCACTCCCCGGTCCAGCCAGAAGCGCAGCACGTCGTCGAACTCGTCGTGCACCTCCTGGCTGGTCCAGTCGAAGTCGGGCTGCTCGGGGTCGAACAGGTGCAGGTACCACTGCTCGGGGGTGCCGTCGGGCCGCTTGAGGCGGGTCCAGGCCGGACCGCCGAAGATCGACTTCCAGTTGTTGGGCGGCTCCTCCCCGTCGGGCCCGCGGCCGTCCCGGAAGATGTACCGCGAACGGGCGTGGTCGCCCGGCTCCGCGGCCACGGCCTCGCGGAACCACCGGTGGGCGGAGGAGGAGTGGTTGGGCACGACGTCGATGATCAGGCGGATGCCCGCGTCGTGGGCGGCGGCCAGGAGGGCGTCGAAGTCCTCCAGGGTGCCAAAGCGCGGGTCGACGTCGCGGTAGTCGGCGACGTCGTATCCGCCGTCGGCGAGGGGGGATACGTAGAACGGGGTCAACCAGATCGCGTCCACGCCGAGCTCGGCCAGGTGGGGGAGGCGCTCACGGATACCGGCGAGGTCGCCCTCCCCGTCACCGTTGGAGTCGGCGAAGCTGCGCACGTAGATCTGGTAGATGGCCGCGTCACGCCACCAGTGCGACTGAGGCTCCATCAGTGGGGGTCCTTCCCTATGGGCGACTGCAAGTTCTTGCGCAAGATTACCGCCAACTTTCGGCCATGTGACGCCGATCTCGACTAGAGTTGCGCCTATGGGTCCACGACTTGCCGACATCGCGCGGCACGCAGGCGTCAGCGAGGCGACCGTCTCGCGGGTGCTCAACGACAAGCCTGGTGTCGGCAGCGACACACGCAAAGCCGTCCTGACCGCTCTGGACGTGCTCGGCTACGAACGCCCGGCCCGGCTGCGGCAGCGTTCGGCGGGTCTGGTCGGCATGGTCATACCCGAGTTGGAGAACCCGGTCTTCCCGATGTTCGCCCAGGCCGCCGAGGGGGCGCTCGCCCAGCGCGGGTACACGCCCGTACTGTGCACCCAGACCCCCGGCGGAATAACCGAGGACGAGTACGTGGAGCTGCTCCTGGAGCGCAACGTCTCCGGCATCCTCTTCGTCTCCGGGCGCCACGCCGACACCACCGCCTCCCACGAGCGCTACCACGCCCTGGTCTCGCACAGGCTTCCGATCGTGCTCGTCAACGGGTTCGCCGACACCATCCCCGCCGCGTTCATCTCCTGCGACGACCGGGAGGCCGGCCGTCTGGCCGTCGACCACCTGGTCGCCCTCGGCCACACCCGCATCGGCTTCACCAGCGGTCCCGAGCGCTACGTCCCGGTCCGCCGCAAGCTCGACGGCTACCACCAGGCCCTGGCACGGCACGGACTGGACGGCGACGACCTCGTGGAGCTGTCGCTGTTCGGCGTGGAGGGCGGCCACGCCGCCGCCTCCAGGCTCATCGAGCGCGGCGTCACCGCCATGGTCTGCGGCTCGGACATGATGGCCCTGGGCGCCATCCGCGCCGCCCGCCAGCGCGGCATGCGCGTCCCCCGGGACTTCTCGGTCGTGGGCTTCGACGACTCCCAGCTCATCGCCTTCACCGACCCCCCGCTGACCACCGTCCGCCAGCCGGTGAGCGCCATGGCGCTGGCCGCCGTGCGCGCCCTGTGCGACGAGATCGCCGGGCACCCCGTCTCCCACACCGAGTACGTCTTCGACCCCGAGCTGGTCGTCCGCGGATCCACCGCGATCGCCCCCGCCCGCAGGCACGCCCCCGAAGCGACCTCCGTCACCTCCCCGACCCCCTCCGCCACACGGGTCCCCTCCGTCGACACCGCCTCCGCCGACCACGAGGCCGACCGTCCCCGGGTCTGAGGCCCGCGGCCGCCACAGCGGCTGAGGGGTCCCGGGCACTCGCGCGCGTGCCCGGGCACCTCGTCCCGTCGGCGACACTGGGGACATGCCTTCCGTTGCCCTCGACGGCGATCCCGTACCGAGCACCGGGGAACTGCCCGAGCAGTCCCTCGCCGAACTCGGCGACCGGCCCCTCGGGTTCTACGTCCACGTGCCCTTCTGCGTCACCCGCTGCGGCTACTGCGACTTCAACACCTACACGGCCGAGGAGCTGGTCTCCCGGGACGGGACCGCCACCGCCTCCCGCGACAACTACGCCGACCAGGCCATCGCCGAGGTGGAACTGGCCGACCGGGTCCTGACGGGGAGGCGCCCGCCGGTGAGCACCGTGTTCGTCGGCGGGGGGACGCCCACCCTGCTGTCCGCCGAGGACCTGGGCCGGATCGTCGCCGCGGTCCGCGACCGCTTCGGGCTCACCCCCGACGCCGAGCTGACCACCGAGGCCAACCCCGAGACCGTCACCCCCGACTACCTGGAGCGGCTGCGCCGGGCCGGGTTCACCCGGATCTCCTTCGGCATGCAGAGCGCCCGCACCCACGTGCTCAGGGTGCTGGAGCGCGGCCACACCCCCGGCCGCCCCGAGCAGTGCGTGGAGTGGGCGCGCCGGGCCGGGTTCGAACACGTCAACCTGGACCTGATCTACGGCACGCCCGGCGAGAGCGACGACGACTGGCGGGCCTCCCTGGAGGCCGCGGTCTCCGCCGGACCGGACCACGTCTCCGCCTACTCGCTCATCGTCGAGGAGGGCACCCGGCTGGCCGCACGGGTCCGCAGGGGCGAGCTCACCGAGCCCGACGACGACGCGATGGCCGACCGCTACCTCATGGCCGACGAGGTCCTCTCCTCGGCCGGGTTCACCGCCTACGAGGTGTCCAACTGGGCGCGTACCCCCGAGGGGCGCAGCAGGCACAACCTGCTCTACTGGACCGGCGGCCACTGGTGGGGCGTGGGGCCGGGCGCGCACGGCCACGTCGGCGGCACCCGCTGGTGGAACGTCAAGCACCCCGCCGCCTACGCCGCCCGCCTGGCCGCCGGGGACAGCCCCGGCCTGGCCCGCGAGGTGCTCACCGGGGAGGAGCGCCGCTTCGAGCGCGTCCTGCTGGAGCTGCGCGTGGAACAGGGCTGCCCGCTGGACCTGCTGGAGCCGCACGGCCGCGTCGCCGCCGAGAGGGCCGTCGCCGAGGGCCTGCTGGACCCCGACGCCCACGAGGCGGGCAGGGCGGTCCTCACCAGGCGGGGGCGCCTGCTCGCCGACGCCGTGGTGCGCGATCTCACCTGAGGGCCCGCCGCCCGTGCCCGGACACGGCGAAGGGGCCCGGCCGGTGGCCGGACCCCTTGTGCGCCGCACACGGTCCTACTTGACCCAGCTGACGTTGAACGGGTAGCGGTACCACTCGCCGCGGCTGGCGGCCATACCGCCCAGGATGCCGAAGACGATGGACACGACCCAGACGACGAACCAGGTCAGGGCACCGATGATGACGATCATCAGGACGCTGGAGATCAGGTAGCCGATCAGGATCAGGAGCTGGAAGTTCAGCGCCTGCGCGGACTGGTCGCGGATGAACGGCGACTCGTCCTTCTTCAGCAGGTAGATGATCAGCGGGACGAGCCAGCCGAGGAGGCCGCCTCCCAGGTGGGCGAACAGGCCCATCTGGCGCTCGTCGGAGTTGGGCTGGCCGGTCGTGGCCGAGGAGTGGCCGTAGCCTCCCGGCTGGCCGTAGCCGCCCTGCTGGTAGCCGCCCTGCTGATAGCCGGGCTGCTGGTAGTTGCCGGCCGGGTAGCCGCCGCTCTGCTCCTGGTACCCGGGCTGACCCGGGTAGCCGCCGGGAGGAGGCGGGTAGCCGCCCTGCTGGTAGCCGGGCTGACCCGGCTGGTCGGGGTGGCCCCCGCCGGGGTGCCCGGGCTGGGAGGGGTAACCACCGCTGGGGTGTCCGGGCTGGGAGGGGTACCCGCCGGATCCCTCCTGGCCCGGCTGCTGGCCCTGGCCGTGGGGGTCCTCGGGTGGATTGCTGGGGTAGGACATCGTTGGTTCCTTTGCGCGGACGAGTCGGACTACACGCGGGCGGGGATCACTTCAGCAGACGGATACTCACCGGATAGCGGTACCACGTTCCCTTGTTCGCGCCGCTGGCACCTAGGACGCCGAAAACGATGGCGCCGATCCATATCAGGGCGATCAGGAGGGAACCGATCCAGGACATCTCTGGGAAGAAGATACCCAGACCGATGAAGACGACCCAGGCGAAGACGTACGGAATCAGCAGGGTGAGCTGGAAGTTCGCCGCCTCCGACGCGTGGTGGCGCACGAAGGGCGACTGGTTGCGCTTGGCGAGGTAGACCGCCAGCGGCGGGATCCACCCCAGGCAGGCGACCACGAAACCGGACAGGTGGGCGAGCATGGCCACCAGCGTGCCGTCGTCGCCGCCGGGCTGCTGCTGGGCCTGGCCGGGGGCACCCGGCGGTCCGTACGCCGCGGGGGCTCCCGGGTACTGGGGCTGCTGGCCGTAGCCCGGCTGCTGGGGCTGGCCGTACTGGGGCTGCTGGCCGTATCCGGGCTGTCCGTGACCCGGCTGGGCCCCGGAGGGCTGTCCGTAGGCGGGCTGGCCGCCGGAGAACTGCTGCCCGTACTCCTGCTGCCCGTAGCCGGGCTGTGGGGCCTGGGGCTGCTGCGGTTGCCCGTACCGGGGCTGCTGCTGGTCGTACCCGGGCTGTTCGGGGCCACCGGGAGGAGCGAAACCGGGCGGCTGCTGTCCGTAGGCGGGCTGGCCGCCGACCTGTTGTCCCTGGTCGGGCTGGGGTGCGTACGGTGACTGGGCTCCGGAGGGCTGTCCGTAGGCGGGGTGGGCACCCGGCGGTCCGTACGCCGCGGGGGCTCCCGGGTACTGGGGCTGCTGGCCGTAGCCCGGCTGCTGGGGCTGTTCGTACCGGGGTTGCTGGGGCTGGCCGTACTGGGGCTGCTGGCCGTATCCGGGTTGACCGTGACCCGGCTGGGCCCCGGAGGGCTGTCCGTGGGCGGGCTGGCCGCCGGAGAACTGCTGCCCGTACTCCTGCTGTCCGTACTCTTGCTGCCCGTAATCCGGCCGCTGTCCGTGGCCGGGCGGCTGTTCCTGGTCGGGCTGGGGTGCGTACGGTGACTGGGCTCCGGAGGGCTGTCCATAGGCGGGGTGGGCCCCCGGCGGCTGTTCGTACCGGGGCTGCTGCCCGTACCCGGGCTGCCCACCCGAGGGCCGGTCCTGGTCCGGCTGCCGGGGCCTGTCGTGCTCCTGCTGCCCGTCGTCGGGCTGCTGCCCCTGGTGGGGGTCCTCCGGGGACGGGGGATTCGTCGGGGTCTCGCTCATGCTCTTCCTTGGCTCCGCTGGTGGGATGCGGTTCTCGTACTACCGGGCTGTACCGACGACCGCGCAGGGCCGGAGGCGGGGAGGACCCGAGGCGCCGACGGCGCCGACACCTCGCTCTGGGCGAAATCCTAGGTCCTGCCGCTGTTCCCTTCGTGCGGCGCTTCCTGGGGGAGGTCCGGGTGCGGTCCGGTGACGAAGTCGATCAGCTCCTCCACCCGGCCGAGCAGGGCTGGCTCCAGATCAGCATAGGTACGGACCGATCCCAGGATCCGGCGCCACGCCTCGCCCGTCTCCATCCGCCACCCCAGAGCCCGCACGACCCCCTCCTTCCAGGGAACACCGCGCGGCACCTCGGGCCAGCCCGCGATGCCCACGGCACGCGGCCGCACCGCCTGCCACACGTCGACGTAGGGATGGCCGGCCACCAGCACGTGCTCGCCGCGCACCTGTTCGGCGATCCGCGTCTCCTTGGAACCCGGTACCAGGTGGTCCACCAGGACCCCCAGCCTCCTGCCGGGGCCGGGTGAGAAGTCCGCCACGATCGACGGCAGGTCGTCGATCCCCTCCAGGAACTCGACGGCCACCCCCTCGACGCGCAGGTCGTGGCCCCAGACCCGCTCCACCAGTTCGGCGTCGTGGACGCCCTCGACGTAGATCCGGCTCTCCCTGGCGGTGCGCGCTCGCGCGCCGGGCACCGCCACCGACCCGGAGGCGCTGCGCAGCGGCCCCCGCGGAGCCGCGGCGGGGCGCACGAGCGTGGCCGGTTCGCCCTCGACCAGGAACGCGGCCGGTCCGAGTTCGAACACCCGGCGGCGGCCGTGCCGGTCCTCCAGGGTCACGGTCGCCTTGTCCCAGGTCACCACGGCCCCGCAGAACGCCTCGTCGGCGTCCTCCACGACCAGGTCACGGGCCAGGGGCACCTCGCGCACGGCCCCTTTCCCGGGCCTGCGCCAGTCCCCGGCGAGCACGTCACGGCCGTAACGGCTGTTTCCCTTGGTTGCCACGGTCGTGCAGTCTACTGGTGCGGGGCCTCGGCCCCCTGCGGTGGTGGCGCGTGCCGCCGATCCGGTGGGAAGAAGGAAGGAAGAGGCCGCGTCCCGGTGTTCTACCCACCGGTAGCCGACCGGGTTTGCGGCCGGGCATAGAATTAGCACTGAGGACCATGGAGTGCCAGGAGGTGGCGAGTTGCTGGATGAGCGCAAGCTCGCGGTCCTGCGTGCCGTCGTCGAGGACTTCGTCAACACCAACGAGCCCGTGGGATCCAAGGCGTTGGCCGACCGTCACCGGCTCGGCGTCTCCCCGGCGACGATCCGCAACGACATGGTCGCTCTGGAGGAGGACGGCTACATCACCCAGCCGCACACCAGTGCCGGCCGGGTGCCCACGGACAAGGGGTACCGGCTCTTCGTCGACCGGCTCTCCTCGGTCAAGCCGCTCTCGTCCGCGGAGCGGCGCGCCATCGAGTCCTTTCTCACCGGCGCCGTGGACCTCGACGAGATCGTCGCCCGCACCGTGCGGCTCCTCTCCCAGCTCACACGCCAGGTCGCGATCGTCCAGTACCCCTCGCTGACCCGCTCGTCGGTTCAGCACGTGGAGCTGATCCCCCTCGGGACCCAGCGGGTCATGATGGTCGTGATCACCAACACGGGCCGTGTCGAACAGCGTGTCATCGACGGTTTGGGCGAGATCAACGAGACCGCCGTCAACGACCTGCGCGGCATGCTCAACCGGGCCATCTCCGGGCTCTACCTCGGCGAGGTTCCCGGCGCGGTGGAGGACCTTCCCTCCCAGGTCCCGCCCGAGCACCGCCACATGGCGCTGTCGGTCCTCTCCGTCCTTCTGGAGAGCCTCGTCGAACGGCACGAGGAGAAGATCGTCCTCGCGGGGACGGCCAACCTCGCCGCCGTCGACTTCGCGGCCAGTCTGCGGGACGTCCTGGAGGCACTGGAAGAGAACATGGTCCTCATCCGTTTGTTGGGAGAGGCGAAGGACCCGTCGATGCTCACGGTGCGCATCGGCGCGGAGAACTTTCACGAGGGACTCAGATCCACTTCCGTCGTCTCGGCCGACTACGGTGTGGGAAACCAGTCGCTCGCCAAGATCGGCGTGGTGGGGCCCACCCGGATGGACTACCCCGGGACGATGGGAGCAGTACGCGCCGTGGCTCGGTACATCGGACAGATTTTGGCAGGACAGTAACTCAGTGGCCAGAGACTATTACCAGGTTCTCGGGGTGCGTCGGGACGCCTCCAAGGACGAGATCAAGAAGGCCTACAGGCGGCTCGCACGCGAGCTGCATCCGGACATCAACCCGGACCCGGCCACCCAGGATCGCTTCAAAGAGGTGACCCAGGCCTACGAGGTCCTCTCCGACGAGAGCAAGCGTCGGATGTTCGACATGGGACAGGATCCGTACGCCCCCGGCGGGGGCGGCGGCGCCGGAGGCTTCGGCGGCGCGGGCGGATTCGCCTTCGACGACATCATGAACGCGTTCTTCGGCGGAGGCCAGCCCGGTGGGCGCGGCCCCCGGGAGCGGGTCCGCCGCGGCCGCAGCATCAAGATCCGGGTCGAGCTGGACCTGGCGGAGACCGCGTTCGGGGTCAGCAAGGAGATCACCTTCCCCACCGCCATCCTGTGCGAGACGTGCCAGGGCGAGGGGACGGCGGCCGGGTCGCACCGCACCACGTGTGACATGTGCCACGGCCAGGGAGAGGTCTCCCAGGTCACCCGGTCCTTCCTGGGCCAGGTCATGACCTCCCGCCCCTGCCCGCAGTGCTCGGGCCAGGGATCGGTCATCACCAACCCCTGCGCCGACTGCGCGGGCGAGGGCCGTGTGCGCGAGAAGGTCACCCGGACCGTCAAGATCCCCGCGGGCGTCGACGACGGCACCCGCATCCAGCTCGCCGGCGAGGGGGAGGTCGGCCCCAACGGCGGGCCGCGGGGCGACATCATCCTGGAGATCCTCCAGCGCCCGCACCCCACCTTCGAGCGCCGCGGCGACGACCTGCACTGCACGGTGACCGTTCCCATGACGGCCGCCGCGCTGGGCGCGTCCTTCGCCTTCGACACCCTCGACGGGACCGAGAACATCGACCTGCGCCCGGGCACCAACTCGGGCCACGTCATCACCCTCCCCAACAAGGGCGTCAGCCACCTCGACGGCGGCGGCCGGGGCGACCTGCGTATCCGCGTGGACGTGGAGACCCCGGGCAAGCTGGACGAGGAGCAGGAGGCGCTGCTGCGCAAGTTCGCCGAGCTGCGCGGCGAGGACCAGTCCCCGGGCCGCTTCAGTCCCGGGCACGGCAGCTTCTTCGCCAAGATCCGCGACGCCTTCGGCGCGAAGTGACACCACCGGTCTTCCTGGTCGGTACCGCGGACCTCGCGGCCGACCGGGTGACGGTGGGCGGCGCCGAGGGCCGCCACGCCGCCGTGGTGCGGCGCGTCCGGGAGGGCGAGACCGTCGACCTGTCCGACGGCCGGGGCCTGGTCGCCCGCTGCACCGTGGCCGCGGTGGCCAAGGACCACATCGTCTGCGCGGTGGTGGAGCGCCGGGAGGACCCGGCCCCCCGCCCCCGCCTGACCGTGGTCCAGGCACTGCCCAAGGGCGACCGGGGCGAGCTGGCCGTGGAGATGATGACCGAGGCCGGGGCCGACGCGATCGTGCCCTGGTCTGCGGAGCGCTGCGTCACCCGCTGGAAGGGCGAGCGGGCGGCCAAGTCGCTGGCCAAGTGGCGTGCCACCGCCCGTGAGGCGGCCAAGCAGGCCCGGCGCGGACGGCTGCCCGAGGTCGCCGACCTCGCGGACCGCTCCGCGGTGGCCGACCTGCTGGCCGCCGCCGACCTGGGGATCGTGCTGCACGAGGACGGCGACGACCGCCTGTCCGAGCTGGAACCGCCCACCGGCGACGGCCCGGGAATCGTCCTGGTGGTCGGTCCCGAGGGCGGCTTCTCCGACACCGAACTCGACGCGTTCACCGGCGCGGGCGCGGTCCGGGCGCTGCTGGGCCCGAGCGTGCTGCGCACCTCCACGGCCGGGGTCGCGGCGCTGTCGGTGCTCCAGGCGCGCACCGGCCGCTGGTAGACGCCGTTCCCCATGTCCCTCCCGCCCACGCGGACACAGGGCCACGCACACACGAGAGGCGCCCCCGACCTTCGGGTCGGGGGCGCCTCTCGTGCGTGCGTGGGCGGGTGCGGGTCAGCTTCCCGACGCCGTCTTGCTGGTGGTGTCGCCGTCGGCGGTGCCGGTTCCGACGGTTCCGCCGGTGTCCTCGCCACCACCGCCGGTGCCGGTGTCGCCTCCGCCCTCACCGCTACCGGTGTCCTCACCGCCACCGCCGGCGCCGGTACCGTCCTCGCCGGTGGCACCGTCGCCCTCACCCTCGCCGGTACCCTCGTCGCCGCCGGTGCCGGGACTGGGCTTCTCGACCGGCTCGCAGCCCTCCTCCTCGGCGGCGCCGGCCTCACCGTCCTCGCCGCTGGTCGCCGTCGGGGAGGGAGAGGGCCCCTCCACGGGCTCCGGGCACGTGGAGGCGGTCTTCGGGTCCTCCTCGGGGGCGGAGCCCTCCTCCTCGACCTCGGGGCTGGGCGAGGCCGCAGGCTTCTCCGGGGGCACCGGTTCCGGCTGGGTGGTGCCGTCGACGGAGCCGGTGGAGGGATCGGGGACGGCCACGTCCTCGCTCTGGCCCCGCTCGGTGAGCGTGCCCTCGCGGTCGGCGCCCGCGGGGACGATCTCCAGGACGTGGTCGCGCACCTGGGGACTGGACATGATCACGGAGGCGGCGATCAGGGTGGCCCCCGCCACGGCCAGCGCGGGACGTAGCCAGGGCAGGCCGAACCAGATCGAGCCGCGGTTGCGCTCGGTGCGCTCACGAATCAGGTTCAACGCCTCGGGCGAGGTCGTGACCGTGTCGGCCTCGGCTTTGAGCAGCTGGCGGAGCTGCTCCTCGAACGGGTCGTTCGTCGGATCTGTCGGGCTGGTCATGTCGTCTGCTCCAGAACAGAGCGGAGCGCGGAGATGCCGCGGGATGTGTGGCTCTTGACCGCGCCCCGGCTGATCCCCATGGCGTCCGCGATCTGGGCCTCGGACAGGTCGCCGTAGTACCGGAGCACGATGGCCTCTCGCTGACGGGTGGGTAGTTTGCGCAGAGCGCGAATAACGGCTTCGCGCTCCAACAGGTTCATGGCGCCGTGTTCGGCGCTGGGTGCGTCGGGCAGGGCCTTGGGTGCGTGCTTCTCCACGACCGCCCTGTGGCGGAGCACGGACCTGGCCTTGTTCACCACGGCCTGACGGAGGTAGGACAGGGCCTTGTTCGGATCGCGCAGGCGGCGCCATGCGTTGTGCATGGCGACGAACGCGTCCTGGACGACCTCCTCCGCGGTCGCGTGATCGCGGACGAGCAGTGCGGCGAGCCGAACGAGCGGACGATAGTGCTCTCGGTAGAGCTCCGTCACGGCGTGGTCGGCGTCCCACTCCACCGAGAGAGGAGCCGTGGTGGCTCCAGCCACCATGGTTTCTGTCGTCACATCAGTTCGACGCACACCCTTGTCGCGGGGTTTACGAAAGGGCATACCTCTTCTTTTCCAGGTAGACGTGCGTTTCAATCCGAACACGTGGAAACTCGGCCGGGGCCGGACGGAGCCGACGACCTGACGCGCACGGGTGGAAAGACTATCGCGACTGGAACTCAGACCAAGGCCGAACAGGCTTCCGGAAGATCACGAAAAGACTGTTTCCAGTCGTTCTTCCACGGTCGACCTGCGGCATCATGGTCCCGGACGACCCGAGGCGGCGGCCACGACGGCGGCCGCACAGACGGAAAGGTTCTCGATGGCCCAGGACGACTGCCTCTTCTGCAAGATCGTGAAGGGGGAGGTACCCGCCGAGATCGTCCGCGAGAGCGAGCGCACGGTGGCCTTTCGCGACATCAACCCCCAGGCGCCCACGCACGTGCTGATCATCCCGCGCGAGCACTACCCCACGGCCGCCGCGGCCGCGGCGGCCGACACCGGCCTGATCGACGAGATCGTCCGCGAGGCGCACGAGGTGGCCACCGCCGAGGACGTCGCCGACCTCGGGTACCGGCTGGTGTTCAACACCGGAAGCGGCGCAGGGCAGACGGTCTTCCACCTCCACGGGCACCTGCTCGGCGGCCGCGGCCTGAACTGGCCCCCCGGGTAGCCGCGCCTCCCCGGGAACCCCGCTCCACCCGCTCCCGGGCGCCCGAGGGGGTGGGGGACCCGCCCCGCCCCCAGCACCCCCGCGGGTGCCCGCGGCGGAGCCCCGGCGGGGCCGGGATAACGGATCGATCGGGGTGGGAAGCCGTTGGTAGACTCGAGGCCGTGGGCTCCGAGGGTTCGGTGTGACCGCTGGGAACGCCGGCGAGGAGTCCGGCCCGACGCCGTCGTCCGCGGCGGCGGGAACCGTACACGAGGCGCGCCGCCCGAGAAGGGGCGGGCAGGCGTCGGAGCGAAGGGTGGGGGACCTCGGCCGCCAGGCCAGATCATGTCCGAGACAACGCACACGCACTCGCCACGGGACACACAGGTCAAGGTCGTGGTGCCCGACGAGCACACGATGATCAGCCTGCTGGGCTCGGGGGACGAACTCCTCAGGGCGTTGGAGCGGGCCTTCGACAGTGACATCCACGTGCGCGGCCACGAGTTCACCATCAGCGGCACTCCCGAGGAGACCGCCGTGGTGGTCCGCCTCGTCGAGGAGCTGATCGAACTCGTCAAGAGCGGTACCCACGTCACCCCCGACACCATCGAGCGCATGGTCCACATGCTGGGCTCGCCCGGTACGGAGCGGCCCGCGGAGGTGCTGACCACCAACATCCTGTCCAACCGGGGCAGGACCATCCGTCCCAAGACGGTGAACCAGAAGCGCTACGTCGACACCATCGACCGGCACACCGTGGTGTTCGGCATCGGTCCCGCGGGCACCGGCAAGACCTACCTGGCCATGGCCAAGGCGGTCAGGGCGCTCCAGGACAAGGAGATCAACCGGATCATCCTCACCCGTCCGGCGGTGGAGGCGGGGGAGCGGCTGGGCTTCCTGCCCGGCAGCCTCTACGACAAGATCGACCCCTACCTGCGTCCGCTGTACGACGCCCTGCACGACATGCTCGACCCCGACTCCATCCCCAAGCTGATGGCGGCCGGGACGATCGAGGTCGCGCCCCTGGCGTACATGCGCGGTCGTGCGCAGCCGGTGCACACCAACGTCCTGACCCCGGAGGGCTTCCGGCCGATCGGTGACCTGGAGGTCGGCGACCTGGTCGTCGGCTCCAACGGCGAGCCGACCCCGGTCCTGGGGGTCTACCCGCAGGGGGAGAAGGCGGTCTACCGGATCACCACGCAGGACGGAGCCTCGACCCTGTGCTCGGAGGACCACCTCTGGTCCGTGCGCACCCGGGACGACACCAGGAGGGGTAAGCCCCACAGGGTGCTCACGGCGAAGGAGATCCGTGAGAGCGGCCTCCGGTGCGCCCACTACCGCAAGTACGAGCTCCCGCTGCTCAGCCAACCCATGGAGTTCCCGGAGCGGGACCTTCCGATGGATCCCTACGCCCTGGGTCTGCTCCTGGGCGACGGCTGCCTCACGGGTTCGACGACGCCGAGCTTCTCCACCGAGGACCCCGAGCTCGCCGAAGCGCTCGAAGGCCTTGTTCCCGGAATCCGGGTGAGCTGGAAGCAGGGCCCGGACTACGTCATCAACCGGGAGACGCAGCCCGGGGACGTCATCACCATCGCCAATCCGGTGACCGCGGTCATGCGGGACCTGGACCTGTGCGGAACCACCTCGGCGACGAAGTTCGTTCCCGACGCCTACCTGTACAACTCGGCGGAGGTGCGCCTCGCCGTGCTGCAGGGCCTGTTGGACTCCGACGGCGGACCGGTCTCCCAGAACGGCCGCGCCTGCCGGATCCAGTACGGCACGGCCTCCCCGATGCTGAGCTCCGCGGTGAGGTTCCTGACGCAGTCCCTCGGCGGTGTCGCATACGCCCGCACGCGGGCCGCAAAGGATAGGAAACCCGGTCTGGCCAGGGGCAGGGAGGTGTTCCACCGGCATGACACGCACCTTCTCGACCTGCGGTTGCCGGAGGGTGTCGCGCCCTTCCGGCTCAGGCGCAAGATAGAGAAGTACCAGGCCAGCGGCGGTGGCCGTCCGATGCGCTTCATCGACTCCATCGAACCCGCGGGGACCGAGGAGTGCGTCTGCATCCAGGTGGCGGCGGAGGACTCCCTCTACGTCACCGAGGACTTCCTGCTCACCCACAACACCCTGAACGACTCCTTCATCATCCTGGACGAGGCCCAGAACACCTCGCCCGAGCAGATGAAGATGTTCCTCACACGGCTGGGCTTCGGTTCCAAGATCGTGGTCACCGGTGACGTCACCCAGGTCGACCTGCCCGGCGGGCAGACCAGCGGACTGCGCACCATCGAGAACATCCTCAGTGACATCGACGACATCGCCTTCTGCCGCCTGACCAGTGACGACGTCGTCCGGCACAAGCTGGTCGGCAAGATCGTGGACGCCTACGGCCGCTACGACGCCGCCCAGGACGCGTCCCAGAGGCGGCGCCGGGACTCCGGCGGCGGCCGTTCCCGGGGCGGATCCGCGCGGAGCGGATCCGCCGACACCCCGGAGGAGCCGGGGACGGGCGGCGCGGGGCCTGAGGAACGGGCAGACTGAGCAGGTAGACATCCGAACCGGTGGGTCCGCCGCGCGTGGGCCCACCGGTTCGAATGCCACGGGCGCGCCGTTCGGGCGCGCCGCACCCCCGGCCGGGCGCGTCGCCCGGCCACCGCGATCCCAAGTGAGGCAGCCCCAACCGATGAGTATCGACGTCGCCAACGAGTCCGGCGTCACCAGTGTGGACGAGGAGAGGCTCTCCCGCCTGGCCAGGCACGTGCTCGACGCCATGCGCGTCCACCCGCTGGCCGAGCTGTCCGTCGTGCTGGTGGACGAGGACCCGATGACCGACCTGCACGTGCGGTGGATGGACGAGCCGGGACCCACCGACGTGCTCTCCTTCCCCATGGACGAACTGCGCCCCGGCGGCCCCGGCCGTACGAGCGAGCCGGGTGTCCTCGGTGACGTGATCATCTGCCCGCAGGTCGCCGAGGCCCAGGCGGAGAAGGCCGGGCACAGCACCGAGGCCGAGATCGACCTGCTGTGCACCCACGGCATCCTGCACCTGCTGGGCTACGACCACGCCGAGCCCGACGAGCACAAGGAGATGTTCGGGTTGCAGGGCGAGATCCTCGCCGCCTGGCGTGAGCGCGAGGCGGCCGGTCCCGAGGAGGACGAGAGCACCCGATGAGCCCGTCGGAGTGGCCCGACGTCGCCCCGCTGACCACGGGGGATCCCGCCGAGTGGCTCGCCGCCTTCTCGGCGGCCCTCGTGCTGACCGCCGTCGCGGGCTTCCTGGTGTCGGCCGAGGTCGCGGTCACGCGTGTCATGTCCGTGGGCCTGCCCGCGGTGAGCGGTGTCGAGCGCGCCGCCGTGGCCGAGCGCCGCTGGGAGCGGGTGGCGGAGGACCCCACCCGCCACCTCAACGTGCTGCTGTTCCTGCGCGTGGTGTGCGAGGTGTGCGCGGTGCTGGCCGCCGCCGTGGGCATGGTCTTCCTGCTCGGCCTGGGCTGGCCCGCGCTGGCGCTGACCGCCGTGGCGATGGTCGTGGTGGAGTCGGTGCTGATCGCGATCGCTCCGCGCATCCTGGGGCGCCAGTTCGCCGGACCGGTCGCCCGCGCCAGCGCGACCGTCGTCTACCCGCTCCAGGTCGTGGTGGGCCCGATCTCCCAGCTGCTCGTGGGGGCGGGCCGTGCGCTCACCCCGCGCGCCAAGGGCGACCGCGAGGGTCCCTTCAGCACCGAGGTGGAACTGCGCCAGCTGGTCGATCTGGCCGAGCAGGGGGAGGTCATCGACCCCGAGGAGCGCCAGATGATCCACTCGGTGTTCAAGCTCGACGACACCTCCGTGCGCGAGGTGATGGTGCCGCGCCCCGACATCGTGTTCACCAGCCGCGACGACGACGCCGACGAGGTGCTGGCCCTGGCGCTGGCGAGCGGGTACTCGCGTATCCCGGTGACGGGTGAGGACGAGGACGACGTGGTGGGCATCGTCTACCTCAAGGACCTGGTGGAGCGGCTGCGCGACCGCTGGGCGGCGGCCGCGGGCAGCCGGGGCGACGTGCCGCTCGCCGCCGGGGACGTGATGCGCCAGGCGACCTACGTCCCCGACACCAAGCCCATCGACGAGCTGCTGCGCGAGATGCAGAAGCAGCGCAACCACGTCGCCGTGGTCATCGACGAGTACGGGGGCACCGCGGGCCTGGTCACGCTGGAGGACATCGTGGAGGAGATCGTCGGTGAGATCACCGACGAGTACGACCACGAGATTCCGCCGGTGGACTGGCTCGACGACGACCGGGTGAGGGTGACCGCGCGCCTGCCGCTGGGCGAGCTGGACGAGCTGTTCCCGGACCGGGACCTGGACGTGCCGGACGTGGAGACCGTCGGCGGTCTGGTGGCGTTCGTGCTGGGCCGGGTGCCGGTCGGCGGGGCCCAGGCCGAATACGCTGGTCTCAGGCTGACCCTTGAGGGCAAGAGCAGCCGCCGGAACAGGATGACCACCGTCCTGGTGGAGCGCCTGCCCCACGACGCCGAGGGGGCGTTCCAGGCCGATGACGACGACATGAGGAGCATGGACCAGTGACGGATACGACGGGGCTGGGCCCTGAGGACGGCAAGCTCATCACCCTCGCGCGGGCCTCACGTGCCCGCAACGCGGCGGTGGAGGGCGCGGCGGTACGCGACGAGACCGGGCGTACCTACGTGGCCACGACGGTGTCGCTGCCCTCGCTGCGGCTGAGCGCGCTCCAGGCCGCCGTGGCCGCCGCCGTCTCCAGTGAGGCCTCGGCCCTGGAGGCCGCCGCGGTGGTCACCGAGGCCGTGGAGCTGACCGAGGACGACCGCGCGGTGGCGGACGACCTGAAGACCCAGGTAGTGGTGATCGCGGCCCCCGACGGGGTGCCCGCGAGCATCACCCGGCGCTGAGAAGGACCGATGAACGAGCTCGACCTGGAAAAACTGCGGGTGCCGCTGGAGATGCCCTCCCACCCGGAGGGCTTCCGCAGTGGTTTCGCGTGCTTCGTGGGCCGCCCGAACGTGGGCAAGTCCACCCTCATGAACGCGCTGGTCGGGCAGAAGGTGGCGATCACCAGCAGCCGGCCGCAGACCACCCGCCGCACGGTGCGCGGGATCGTGCACCGGCCCGAGGCACAACTGATCATCGTGGACACGCCAGGCCTGCACAAGCCGCGCACCCTGCTCGGCGAGCGGTTGGACTCGCTGGTGCGGTCCACCCTGGTCGAGGTGGACGTGATCGCGTTCTGCCTGCCCGCCGACGAGCCGATCGGGCGGGGTGACACCTACATCGCCAAGGAGCTGGCGGAGCAGACGAACACCCCGGTGGTCGCGCTGGTCACCAAGACGGACCTGGTGGGCAGGGAGGCCGTGGGCCGCCAGCTGATGGCGGTCGACGAGCTGGGGGACTGGGCCGACATCGTCCCGGTGTCCGCCAAGGGGGAGTTCCAGTTGGAGACGGTCACCGAGGTGCTGTGCTCGCACCTGCCGGAGGGGCCGCCGCTGTACCCCGGCGGCGACCTGACCGACGAGCCGGACGAGATGCTGGTGGCCGAGCTGGTGCGCGAGGCGGCACTGGAGGGCGTGCGCGACGAGCTGCCGCACTCCATCGCGGTGGTCGTGGACGAGATGTACGAGCGCGAGAACACCCGTCCCGGCAAGGAGCTGGTGGACATCTACGCGTCGCTGTACGTGGAGCGGCCCAGCCAGAAGGCGATCGTGATCGGCTCGAAGGGCTCGCGGCTGCGCGACGTGGGTTCGCAGGCCCGCAAGCAGATCGAGGCCCTGCTGGGGCAGAGGGTGTTCCTGGACCTGCGGGTGCGTGTGGCCAAGGACTGGCAGCGCGACCCCAAGCAGCTGCGCAAGCTGGGCTTCGACCAGCAGACCTAGGCGGGTTGCCTGCCCCGGGGCCCTCTCGCCTCGGGCTCAGCTCCGGCCGGGCCGGGGCGTGTGCCCCCGGCCCGCGCCCCCGCCGTGATCTTGCTCTTGGTGGCACCGTGGGGCGCCGACAGTGCCACTGGGAGCAAGATCGTCCGTGGTCGGATCCCGTGCGTCACACCGGCGACGGTCGCGGCCGGCCCGCTAGGACTGGTTGTTGAGGTCGGTGGACAGCATGGTCGCGCAGCGGCGCACGATGGGTGCGGCCCGGTCCACGAAGTCCCAGCTCACCCGTGCCTCGGGCCCCGACACCGACACCGCCATCCCCGAGGGCGCCCCCACCACCGGGACGGCCACGCAGCGCACGCCGACCTCCTGCTCGCCGTCGTCGATGGCGAAGCCGTTCGAGCGGATCCGGCGCAGTTCGGCCATGAACTCGTCGGGGTCGGTGATGGTGCGCTCGGTGGCGGCGGGCATGCCCGTGCGGCGCACCGTGGCCAGCGCCTCCTCGTCGCCGAGCTGGGACAGCAGGGCCTTGCCCACGCCCGCCGAGTGCGGCAGCACGCGCCGCCCCACCTCGGTGAACATGCGCATGGAGTGCTGTGAGGGCACCTGCGCCACGTAGACGACCTTGTCGCCGTCCAGCATCGCCAGGTTCGCCGTCTCGCCCAGGTCCTCCACCAGTTGCGCCAGGTGCGGGCGGGCCCAGGTTCCCAGCATCTGCGACGCCTTGTCGCCCAGGCCGATCAGGCGCGGGCCCAGCGCGTAGCGGCGCGAGGGGAGCTGGCGCACGTACCCGTTGCCGACCAGTGTGCGGATGATGCGGTGGATGGTCGGCAGAGGCAGGCCGGAGGAGTCGGCCAGCTGGCTCAGCGAGGTCTCGCCGCCCGCGTCCGCCATGATCTCCAGCAGGGAGAAGGCCCGGTCGAGGGACTGCACGCCGCTGGACCGTTCGCGCTTTCCCTGTTCTTCGGGGCGTAGAGGGGTATGTGGGGCTGACAACGATCGCGCTCCCATGCTGAGGGCCGTGGGTTCGGGTTCCTGCCTTCGTGGATGCGAGGGCCGTTCCCGGCATCACTTCTTCTATAGCACGTGAGGTGGCGGCGGTCCGCTCGTCGGGAAGCTTCGCTCTGACTCCTGAACGCTCCTGTGCTCCTTGTTGTTCCGGATTGCAGAAGTTAGTATCCGCGATAGGGAAAACATTGGGGGAAGGACACACACGTGGAAGAGGATCGGCCCGAGAAGACGCACACGGGTCCCGAATCGGGTCTGGACATGCTCACCGCAGGGCTGAACGCGCGGCTGGCCGACGCCGACGCCCGGCTCGCCCGCGACTATCCCGGGTCCTCCGGGGGCCGGCAGCCCGTGCACACGGTCTACGTGCCCGCGGACCGGATCCGGACCGGGCTGGCACAGGAGTGGGGAGGCGCCGCGCTGGCCTGCCTGGACGAGCACGCGCCCGACGCCGCGACCCTGGCCGACGTCACCGGCATGGAGGAGGACGCCGTCGCCGGGGTCCTGCCCCGCCTGCGCGACAAACTCGGCCGCGAGCCGGTCGAGGACCTTCGCGTGGACCTGGAGGACGGCTACGGCGACCGGGGAGACGAACAGGAGGACCACGACGTGGTCGCGGCCGCCAAGGCCCTGTGCGCCGACCTCGGAGCCGGACAGGCCCCGCCCGTCTTCGGCATCCGGATGAAGGGCATGGAGGCCGCCGGACGCGAGCGCGGCACCCGCAGCCTCGCCCTGTTCCTGCGCACCCTCCTGGAGGAGCGCGGAGCCCTGCCGGACGGGCTGGCGCTCACCCTGCCCAAGATCACCTCCGTGGAGCACGTGGAGGCGATGGCCTGGCTCGCCGACGAGCTGGAGCAGCTCCTGGGCCTGCCCGCGGGGCGGCTGCGGTTCGAACTGCAGATCGAGACCCCGCAGTCGATCCTGCTGCCCGACGGCACGGTCGCCGTCGCCCGCATGATCCGCGCCGGGCAGGGCCGGGTCAGCGCCCTGCACTACGGCACCTACGACTACAGCGCCGCCTGCGGGATCACCGCCGCCTACCAGAGCATGGCCCACCCCGTCGCCGACCACGCCAAGGCCGTGATGCAGGTGGCCGCCGCGGGAACCGGGGTGTGGCTCTCCGACGGCTCCACCAACGTGCTGCCCGTCGGCGGGGCCGAGGAGGTGCACCGCGCCTGGCTGCTGCACGCCTCCCTGGTCCGCCGCTCCCTGGAGCGCGGCTTCTACCAGGGGTGGGACCTGCACCCGCACCAGCTGCCCACCCGCTACCTGGCCACCTACGTCTTCTACCGGGAGGCCTTCGCACCCGCGGCGGAGCGCCTGCGCTCCTACCTCGGAGCCGTCTCCGGGGGAGTGCTGGACGAGCCCGCCACGGCCCAGGCCCTGGCCTCGGCCCTGGTGAGCGGGATACGCTGCGGGGCGCTGGACGAGGCCGAGGTGGCCGAGGCCGCCGGAGCCGACACCGGTACGCTCGCCGCCCTGGCCAGCCGACGCGTCGGACAGGAGGACCGATGACCCAACACGATCTCGCCGTCCGCGCCCGCCGCGCCCTCACCCCGGAGGGGGAGCGCTCCGTCACCGTCGGAGTGCGCGACGGGCGCGTCACCAGCGTCCTGTCGGGGGACGACGCCGTCCTCATCGCCCGCCGTGAGATCGTCCTGGCCGACGACGAGGTGCTGCTGCCCGGACTGGTCGACACCCACGTACACGTGAACGAGCCGGGCCGCACCCGGTGGGAGGGCTTCGCCTCCGCCACCCGCGCAGCCGCGCTGGGCGGGATCACCACGCTGCTGGACATGCCGCTCAACAGCGTGCCGCCGACCACCACCGTCGGCGGTCTGGAGGCCAAGCGCGCCGCCGCCGAGGGCAAGCTCGCCGTGGACGTGGGCTTCTGGGGCGGCGCCGTGCCCGAGAACAGCCGTCCCGGTGCCACGAAGGAGCTCGCCGCGCTCTGGCAGGAGGGGGTGTACGGGTTCAAGGCGTTCCTGTCCCCGTCCGGGGTGGAGGAGTTCGGCCACCTGTCCCCGGAGGAGCTGCTCGCGGCGGCCGAGGCGATCGGGGAGTTCGGCGGCCGCCTCATCGTGCACGCCGAGGACCCCGCCGTCCTGGAGGACGCGCCGTCCGCCGCCGGGCGCGACTACGCCGCCTTCCTGGCCTCGCGGCCCGACACCGCCGAGAACGCGGCGATCGCCCGGGTCATCGACGCGGCCAAGGCCACCGGGACCCGGGTGCACGTGCTGCACCTGTCCAGCGCCTCCGCGCTGCCGCTGATCGCCCAGGCCAAGGCGGACGGCGTGCCGCTGACCGTGGAGACCTGCCCGCACTACCTCACCCTGGAGGCCGAGGGCGTGCCCGCCGGGGCCACCCAGTACAAGTGCTGCCCGCCCATCCGCGACTCCGCCAACCGCGACCTGCTGTGGCGGGCGCTCGCGGACGGGCTGATCGACTGCGTGGTCAGCGACCACTCGCCGAGCACCCCGGAGCTCAAGGACCTGGACACCGGTGACTTCGGCACCGCGTGGGGCGGGGTGTCCGGACTCCAGGTCGGCTTCTCCGCGGTGTGGACCGAGGCGCGCAGCCGGGGCATGTCCCTGGAGGACGTGGTGCGGTGGATGGCCGCCGGTCCCGCGCGGGTGGCCGGCCTGCGCGGCAAGGGGGGCCTCACCCCCGGCCACGACGCCGACTTCGCGGTGGTCGCCCCGGAGGAGTCCTTCCGGGTGGACGTGCGCGAGCTCCGGCACCGCAACCCGGTGAGCCCCTACGACGGCGCGGAGCTGTTCGGGCGCGTGCGCCGCACCGTCCTGCGCGGCGAGGACGTCCGGCCGGACAGCACGGCCGGGCGGATGCTCGTACGGGACTAGGGCCCCGGGAGCGGAACACGGAACCGGGGCGGGTGGCGTGGACACGCCACCCGCCCCGGTGTGCGAGGAGGAGGGCCTCCGGTGCCGCGACAAGGCCGCGGCGACGCCGCGGCGAGGCCTCCGGGCGACCCCGGCCGCAGCCTCGCCGCGGCGTGGACGTCAGCCGCCGAGGGCGTCCCAGCGGCGTCGGAGGTCGGCGGTGCCGGTCTCGGTCAGCGAACCGAAGACGTTCAGGCGCGCGATGCCGCCGTCGGGGAAGACGTCGGTGCGCACGTGGGTGGCGGTGACCGGGGAGTCCAGGACGAAGCGGTGGGCGCTGTCGGGCTCCAGGCGGGTGCGGCCCACGATCTCGAACCACTCGTCCGGGGCGCCGGAGCGGGCGTCCCTGCCGAGGACGGTCACCCAGCCCGCGGCGTTGCCCTTGTAGTAGGAGGTGTCCAGCTCCAGGGCGCGGACCGAGGCCTGGGCGGTGAGGCGGAAGCGCACCCAGTCGTGGCCGTCGTCGCGGCGGCGGCGGTTCTCCCAGCCGTCGTCCATCTTGTGGGAGCGCCCGGGGGAGATGATGTTGCCCGGCGACGAGTAGAAGCGGTCGGAGGCGTCCTCGACCGTGCCGCCGTTGACCAGGGCGGCCACGTCGAAGCCGCCGAGGGCGGTCAGCCAGTCGGGGTCGGGCACGGGCTCGCCGTACACGCGCAGGCGTGCGACGCCGCCGTCGGGGAACTGCTTGAGGCGCAGGTGGGTCCACCGGCGCCCGGCCTCCACCGTGAAGCCGTTGGCGGCGTGCCCGTACACGTGGGTGCGGGGGACGATCTCGGTCCACTCCGCCCCGAGCAGTTCTTCGGTGGTGGGGGTGCCCGCCAGGTGGGTGGCCTCGACACCGACCTGGAGGGGGTGGTTGCCGCGGAAGTGCGCGGTGTCCACCACCAGGCCCCTGACCACGCCGGGAAGGCCGAGGCGGACCAGGGCCCAGTCGTGGTCGTCGGCGGTGGGGTGCGGCTGGTCCGCGCTCACGCCTCGGCGCCTGCGGGTCTCCCAGCCGTCCATGACCTTGCCCTTGTGCCCGAAGGCGTGCGGGTCGAACACGGCCGGTTCGGGTCGCAGCAGGTTCTCGCGGTGGGCGAAGAACTCGTCGTTGGCGGCGACGACGCCGGCGCCGAGGCGGCGGTCGGCCAGGTCGACCTGGGCCGAGAAGTCGAGGTCGGTGTCGCGGTAGTCGGCGTAGGGGTCGCCGCCCGCGTAGGGCTGGGCGTTGTAGTCACGCGGATCGATGGGCTGGGCCCCGCTCATATCTCTCCAGAGGTGGACTTGTCGGATGTTTCCCAGGGTCCCAAGGTGAAACGGTCACGTCCAGCGAAAGTTTCCGATCACTCTGTTCAGCCAGAATGAACAATCTTGCCGCCCAGCCCGGCCGCGGCGTCCGCCAGGGCGCGCAGCACCACGGCGGTCTGCGGCCGCCCACCCGAGCCGGAGCGCACCGCGCAGACCACGTGGCGGCGCGGCTGGTCGGAGCGCAGGACCCGCAGGCTGACGCCGGGGGTGTCGTCCGCGGCGGCCAGCCGGGGAACCAGCGCGACGCCCATGCCCGCCGCGACCATGTCGAGGATGGCCTTCCAGTCGGAGGCCACGTGCGCCTGTTCGGGCACGAAGCCGGCCTGGGCGCACGCGGCGACGGTGATGTCGCGCCAGGGGCCCGCCGCCCCGTAGATCCAGGGCTCCTCGGCGAGGTCGCGCAGGCGCAGGGCCCGGGCGGAGGCCAGGCGGTGGTGGACGGGCAGGGCCGCGTCCAGGGGGTCGGTGAGCAGCTCGCGCCGGTCGTAGCGGCCGTCGTGGCCGCTGGGTGCCTGGGCGGCCAGTGACAGGCCGATGTCCACCTCGCCCGCCGAGAGCAGGTCGTAGACCTCGGAGGCCTCGGCCTGGTGCACCCTCGTGGTGAGGCCGGGGTACTCGCGCCGGAGCGTGTTCAGCGCGGGGACCACGAGGCTGGGGATGGCCGTGGCGAAGGCGCCGACGCGCACGCGCCCGGCCTCGCCCCGGGCGAAGCCGTCCAGCTCGGCCTCGGCCCGCTCCAGTTGGGCGAGCACGATGTCGGTGTGCCGGAGCAGGGCGTGTGCCGCCTCGGTGAGGCGGACCCTTCGCCCGTGCGCCTCCAGCAGCGCGACCCCCACCTGCTGTGAGAGGGAGGAGAGCTGCTGGGACACGGCGGAGGGGGTCATGTTCAGGGCCTCCGCCGTGGCCCTGACGGTTCCGAACTCCTCCAGGGCGCGGAGGACGCGTAGCTTGCGCAGATCCCAGTCGGTCACGTTCCCAGGGATACCATTCAGCTCCTCTGAACGGAACGCCGGTGTTCGTGTCGCCGGCCTTCGTGCTTCCGGTCTCCGCGCTCCCTGTCTCAGTGCCGCCCGCGCCGGTGGGAACGGCGCGTCCCGGTCCCACCGGCTACGGGGCGGGCGACGCGCACGCCGCCCGCCCCCACCAGGGGATCAGGGTCGGGGATCCCCCAGGGGCTCGGAGCCGCCACGCCGGTAGGCGGCCCCCGCCTGGTCGGTGTACTTGGCCTCGCCGGGACCGGCGCTGCCGATCTCCTCGGTGTCGATGGAGGCCGTGGATGCGGCCCCCCGGCCGCGGCCGACCACGTTGAAGCACACGTTCAGCACGATCGCGGTGACGGCCGCCCCGATGATGCCCGAGTGCGCGATCAGCTCGACCGACTCGGGCAGGTGGGCGTAGAAGGTCGGGTAGGCCAGCGGGATGATCGCCACGCCGATGGAGGCCGACACCAGCACCAGGTTGAGGTTGTTGGTGAAGTCCACCTTGGCCAGGGTCTTGATCCCGCTGGCGGCCACGCTGCCGAACAGGACCAGGCCCGCACCGCCGAGCACGGGGGCGGGGATGGCGGCCATGACGCTGCCGAGCACGGGGAACAGTCCGAGGACGATGAGGATGCCCGCCCCGGTGGCGACCACGTACCTGCTGCGCACCTTGGTCAGGGCCAGCAGGCCGATGTTCTGCGCGAACGAGCTGGTGGGGGTGGCGCTGAAGATCGGCCCGATGAGGGAGCCGCTCACGTCGGCGCGCAGGCCCGCGGAGATGCGTTTGGCGTCCACCTTGGAACCGGTGATCTCGCCGACCGCGATGATGTGCGAGGCGCCCTCGGTCAGGACCACGAGCATGATGACGCACATGGTGATGATCGCGGCGGCCTCGAACCGGGGCGCGCCGAAGTAGAACAGCGAGGTCGGGTCGAACACGACGTCGGCCTCGCCGATCCGGCTGAAGTCGGCCATGCCCGTGGGGAGTGCGACCAGGGTGCCCACGAGCAGGCCCAGCAGGATGGACAGCCGTCCCCAGATGCCGGGGAGGACCCGGGAGCAGACCAGGATGACCACCAGGGTCAGCCCCGCCAGGGCGAGGCCGGCCGGTGTCGCGGCCGGGACCGAGGAGCCGTCCTCCATGGTGCGGGTGGCGCCGTCCATGATCCACCGGGCGGCCACCGGCATCAGGCTGACGCCGATGACGGTGATGATGGTGCCCGTGACGATCGGGGGGAAGAAGCGGACGAGCTGCCCGAAGAACGGCGTCAGCGCCAGGGCGAAGAGCCCGGCGGCGAGGGAGGCGCCGAAGGCGACGGGCAGGTTCTCGCCGTTCTCGCCGGCGGCGAGCGCGGTGATGGCGCTGACGGGGACGAAGGAGCAGGCCACCACGATCGGCATCTGGGCGCCGACGCGCCGGTGGCCCACGGTCTGTAGGAGCGTGGCGAAGCCCGCCGCCAGGAGCGCGCCGCTGACCAGGATGCCCATGGACGCGGGATCGTTCGCGAGCCCGGCGGAGGCGCCGATGACGAGGGCGGGCGCCACCGCTCCGGCGTACATGGTCAGGATGTGCTGGAGTCCGTAGACGAGCAGCAGGCGCAGGGGCAGCCTCTCGTCCTCGGGGCGGGCGGGGGGTGAGGCGTTCGTTGTGGCCGGGTCCTTCGGAGACGGACTGTTCGACATGGCCAGTTTCCAGCCTTTGCGCTTGGCGGCCACCCGGGAGGGGGCCGGGATCTCGGGCACGCGGCCCGGTGGTGTCGCACCGGCGGGGCGGCCCGTGGCCGGGCACGCCGAAGCCGGGGCCCGCCGCGGTGGGCGGGCGGGGACCGGGGGGAGGCCCCCGGTCACGGAAGGAGGGGTCGGGGCCCGGCCAACGCGCGGGTGGGCCCCGGAGAGAGGGCTACACGAAGCCCGGTACGGCCTTCCAGGCGTCCCCGGCGTCGGGGGCGTCGTCGCGCTCGACGGTGGCCTCGATCTTGCCGTAGGGCCGGTCGGCGGCGAAGAAGACCTCGCCCGGGTTGTCCAGGTCGAAGGGGGACAGGTCCACCAGGAAGTGGTGGTTGTTCGGCATGGAGAAGCGGATCTCGGCGATCTCGGGATGGGCCTCCAGAACGGCCCGGCCCATCTCGTAGAGGCTCTGCTGAAGGGCCAGGCTGTGCGTCCGGGCGAAGGCCTCCAGGCACAGGGCGCGGACGGAGGCGTAGACGGCGTCGAAGTCGTGGTCCACGCCGACGTAGCGCCAGCGGGCGGTGACGTCGGTGGCCAGGATGCGGTCGGTCGTCTCCGGCAGCGTCGTGTACTTGGTCTTGGGGTAGCCGTGGAACTCCGAGCCGGTGGACTTGAGCACGCTCAGGCCCTCGAAGCCGGAGACCACCCACTCCCGGGCGCCGTCCTTGTTGACGACCGTGGTGCGGGTCTCGGCGCCACGGCGGGAGAACGCGTGGTCGTGCGGGCCGTCGGCCGTCTCGATCCGGTCCCAGGAGTACTCGTGGACCTCTTGCCGGGCCCCGTGCACGTAGGAGTGCTCGTCCACGAAGTGCCGCGCCAGGCGCAGGGCGAACTCCTCGATGGCGCCGACGCCGCCCCACTCGCGGGCCTTGGCGTAGACGGTGTTCTTCTGGGTGTCGGTCGGCAGGCACGTGCTGTTGTCGCCGTCGGTGTGGACCGACTCCAGCTCCCCGCGCAGCTGGGAGGTGACGTTGACGTCCTTGATCCGGTGGACGTCGGTGTCGCGGTCGATGTGGACGAGGCGGACCTCGGCCTTGCCGTACTGGTTATCTCCGAGTCGGATGCCCATCAGGGTGAACTCCATCCGTGTGTATACGTGAAGTCGTCATCGTGCGCGCATGCGCGTCGTGCGTACGAGGGAGGACCGCTGCGGTCATGCGGAAGGACCTGTCACGCACTCGAAGATTCAGGTGTCACACCTTGGCTGGGAAACCTCTCCTGTCAGCCGCTCCCCTCGGTCGGGTCGGGATTCGTACCGGTCGTGGCTAGGAGCCCCGGTAGGTCGAGTACGCGAACGGGCTCAGCAGCAGCGGGACGTGGTAGTGCGTGTCCTCGTCGGCGAGGTCGAACACGATGGCGACCTCGGGGTAGAACCCGCGCTGGCCGGTCGCGTCGAAGTAGGCGGCGGTGTCGAAGACGACCCGGTGGAACCCGGCGGCGAGCTGGTCGGGCCCCAGGTCGGGCACGCGTCCGTCGTCGTTGGTGCGTCCCTCGGCGAGGGTCTTCCAGGACCCGCGGCCGCCGTCGGCGGCGGCCTCCAGCCGTACGGGGACGTCGCGGGCGGGACGCCCCAGTGCGGCGTCGAGCACGTGGGTGGTCACATGGCTCATGCGTCCTCCAGGAGTTTGACCAGGCGCAGCCCGGCGATCTTGCGCAGTTCGTCGCCCACCACGTCCAGTTCGGTGTCGCGGTCGTTGGACAGGCGCCCGACCAGGTCGGCCAGGAGCTCGCGGCTGGAGCGGCCGCTGGCGCAGACCAGGTAGATCTGCCCGAACCTGTCCTCGTACTCGCGCTGGGCGTGGGCGAAGATCCGCTGTACGCGTGCCGAGGCGTCGTCGGCGTCGGAGGCGAAGGCGGACTGCTCCCCGCGGGACCAGGCGGATTCGGTGCCGCCGCCCGTGGCCTTCTCCCCGATGCGGGGGTGGCGGGCCAGGGCCGTGGCCACCTCGTCGGCGGTGATCGAGCGCGCGTGCCCGTCGGCGGAGGCCAGCAGGGCGGCCCGGTCGGGGAAGGGCGCCTCGGAGGCGAGGGCCCCGACCCAGCGGTCCACGTTCAGACACTGCGCGAGCCGGGCGCGCAACTCCTCCGCCGGCAGCTTGTTCAGGCGGTCCAGACCCGGGTCGGGTCCGTCCACCCGCTCCTCCGGGGCGGTCTCGGGCATGTGCTCTCCCGTGGCTCGGCGGGCGTCCGCGGTCCTCGGCCCGTGGGCCCCGTGGAACGCTTCCCGAGATTTTCGTAGTGCAGACAAAGAATTCCGTATTGCGGATTGCAGGGACTCTAGTTGATAGCAGTGTGACTCTGTCAACACCCTCGGCGCAATCGTCTGGACGCGAGGAGATCCGTGTCATCGCACCAGGAAGATCCGTATGTCCGCACCAAGGACGGGAGTCCGCGGAGCCCGGGGGAGGGCGGCACGGCGCCGGGCGCCGGCGCGGGCGGCGTCCGGCGGAATACGCGAGGGGTGGTTGACAAGCGGGGGAGGCCGTCGCACACTTCAATCATTCCTTAAAGCGAAAACTACTTTCCACATCGCGAAAGTAGGAGCTGGAGGCAAGGTATGAGCCACACCCTCGGGTACACGGTGAACTGCTCCCTGCTGTTCACCGAACTCCCGCTCCACGAGCGACCCCGGGCCGCACGCGAGGCGGGCTTCGACGCCGTCGAGTTCTGGTGGCCGTTCGAGAGTCCGACCCCGCCCCAGGACGAGGTCGACGCCTTCGTCAAGGCCCTGGACAGGGCCGGGGTCCGCCTCACCGGACTCAACTTCTTCGCCGGGGTGCTTCCCGGCCCCGACCGGGGCGTGCTCTCGCACCCCTCGCGCAGCGCGGAGCTCCGGGCCAACATCGACGTCGTGGTGCGCATCGCCGAGCGCACGGGCGCCACCGGTTTCAACGCCCTCTACGGGTTGCGCCAGCCCGGGACCGATCCCGCCGAACAGGACCGGACCGCGCTGGAGAACACCCTCGCGGCGGCCGCAGCCGTGGCCGGAGTCGGCGGCACCGTGCTCATCGAGCCCATCAGCGGTGCCGAGAGCTATCCGTTGACGACCGCCGCGGACGGACTCGCGTTCGTGGCCCGGGCCAGGGAGGCCGGGGCCGGCAACGTCGCCCTGCTCGCGGACCTGTACCACCTCGTGGTCAACGGCGACGACGTCGGCGCCGTGGTCCGCGACCACGCCGCCGAGTTCGGGCACATCCAGATCGCCGACAGCCCCGGGCGCGGGGAACCCGGCAGCGGGCGGCTGCCGATCGACGAGCTCCTCGCGTCCGCCCAGGACACGGGCTACGACGGCCTCGTCGGCCTGGAGTACAAGCCGACCGTCCCCAGCGAGAAGAGCTTCGGCTGGCGGGACTGAGCAGCCGCTCAACCACCAGCCGCGCAGTACCAGCCACACCAGCACCAGCCACGCAGCACCGAACAGCCACACGAGCACCAGCCACGAAGGGGGCCGACGTGCCCATCAAGAAGATCGCCTTCATCGGTCTCGGCATCATGGGCCTGCCCATGGCCGTCAACCTCGTCCGCGCCGGCTACACCGTCACCGGACACAACCTCACCGACGACCGCGTCGCCGCCCTGGTGGCCGAGGGCGGCCTGCGCGGGGGGAGCATCGCGGAGGCCGTCGCCGACGCCGACGCCGTCATCACCATGGTCCCGGACTCCCCGGACGTGCGGGAGGCCATGCTCGGCGAGGGCGGCGTCTACGACAACGCCAAGCCCGGCACCCTGGTCATCGACATGAGCACCATCCGGCCGGACGTCGCCCGCGAGGTCGCCGAGGCCGGGACCGCGCGCGGCCTGCGCGTCCTGGACGCCCCGGTCAGCGGCGGCGAGGCCGGCGCCGTCGAGGCCAAGCTCTCCATCATGGTCGGCGGGGACCAGGCCGACTTCGACGCGGCCCGGCCCGTCTTCGACGTCCTGGGCAGCACCCCGGTCCTGGTCGGCCCGAGCGGCTCCGGCCAGACGGTCAAGGCCGCCAACCAGCTCATCGTCGCGGGCAACATCCAGCTCCTGGCCGAGGCCCTGGTCTTCCTGGAGGCGCACGGGGTGGACACCGAGGCCGGCCTGGAGGTCCTGGGCGGCGGGCTCGCGGGCAGCACCGTGCTCCAGCGCAAGGGCAAGGCCATGCGCGAGCGCGACTTCGCCCCGGGCTTTCGCATCGCCCTGCACGACAAGGACATGCGCATCGTCACCGACTCCGCGCACGCCGCGGGCATCTCGATCCCGCTCGGCGCGCAGGTGGCGCAGTACGTCGCCGCGCTGAAGGCCCAGGGCCACGGATCGCTCGACCACTCCGCGCTGCTGAAGATCGTGGAGCAGCTCTCCGGCCGGTAACGGCCCCGATCCGCACGGCTTCTCTCCACTCCTTTCTCCGCACGGCCCCGCGTCGGGGTCCCCGGTGTTGGCCGCACCAGGGACACCGCCGGCGCGGCAGCCGGCCCGCGACACCCCTAGCACCGCTTTCCCTCCGGGGCTCCGCCTCGCCGCCCCCGTGCCCGTGCGTCCCGAGGGCGCCCGAAGGCTCCCGCCTTCGGGCGCCCGGACCGCGGCGCGGGGCCGGCGGGCGTCCGAGAGCCCCAGTACCGAAGGGTTCACTTCCCATGCCACAGATGCCCGCGATGAACGCGGTCGTGGAGGTCCTCAAGGACGAGGGCGTCGACACCGCCTTCGGCTGCCCCGGGGCAGCCATCCTGCCGCTCTACAAGGCGATGGAACAGGTCGGCGGTATCGAGCACCTGACCGTCCGCCACGAGGAGGGCGCCACCCACATGGCCGACGGCTGGTCACGTACCACCGGCAAGGTCGGCGTGGCCATCGGCACCTCCGGTCCCGCCGGGACCAACATGATCACCGGCCTGTACACGGCCATCGCGGACTCCGTCCCGATCGTGTGCATCACCGGCCAGCAGCGCACCGACCTGCTGGACAAGGAGGGCTTCCAGGCGGTCGACATCGTCGAGATCGCCAAGCCCGTCACCAAGTGGGCCGTCCAGATCAAGGAGGCCGCCACCGCGCCCTGGGTCTTCCGCGAGGCGTTCCGCATCGCGCGGCAGGGCCGTCCCGGCCCGGTGCTGGTGGACATCCCGCTGGACGTCGCCCAGCGGATGATCGACTACGACCCAGCCATCGACGCCCCGCTGAAGGTCAACACGGTCGAGCCGCACCCGCCGCGGGTCGAGCGCGCGCTGGACATGCTGCTGGAGGCCGAGCGCCCGCTGATCCTCGCCGGAGGCGGCGTGATCCTGGCCGAGGCCTCCGAGGAGCTGCGCGAGCTGGCCGAGCAGCTCCAGGTGCCGGTGCAGGTCACGCTCATGGGCAAGGGCTCCTTCGACGAGGACTCGCCCCTGTACTCCGGTATGACCGGCGTGCAGACCTCCCAGCGCTACGGCAACGCCTCCTTCCTGGAGTCGGACCTGGTGCTGGCCGTGGGCGCGAGGTTCGCCGACCGCCACACCGGTCAGATCGACGTCTACCGGGGCGAGCGCAAGTTCGTCCACGTCGACATCGAGGCCACCCAGCTCGGCCGGGTCTTCGAACCCGACCTGGGGGTGGTCTCCGACGCCAAGGTGTTCCTCCGCGAGCTGCTGGCCGCCGCGAGGCGCCGTGACGTGAGGGCGAGTGTGCGGCCCTGGATCGACCGGATCGGTGAGCTCAAGGCCACCCTGACCCGGCGCGAGGACTACGACACGGTTCCGGTCAAGGCCCCGCGCGTGTACAAGGAGATCAACGAGGTCTTCGACGAGGACACCTACTTCGTCACCGCGATCGGCCTCTACCAGATCTGGGGCGGCCAGCACCAGAAGGCGCACAAGCCGCGCCACTACCAGATCTGCGGCCAGGCGGGCCCGCTCGGCTGGGAGATCCCCGCCGCCATCGGCGTCAAGAAGGCCCTGAAGGAGACCGAGCCCGACGCCGAGGTCGTGGGCATCGTCGGCGACTACGGCTTCCAGTACATGGTCGAGGAACTGGCCGTGGCCGCCCAGTACGACGTCCCCTACGTGATCATCATGCTCAACAACGAGTACCTGGGCCTGATCCGCCAGGCCTCGATCGGGTTCGACATGAACTACCAGGTGGACATCCACTACGACGAGTACGGCACCGACAACGTCAAGCTGATGGAGGCCTACGGCTGCTCGGGCCGCCGCGTGTGGGAGCCCGGCCAGATCCGTGAGTCCCTGGAGTGGGCCCGCAAACAGGCCCAGGCCACCTCGCGGCCGGTGCTGGTCGAGATCATGATCGAGCGCGAGGCCAACACCCCGCACGGCCCCGCGATCGACGCGGTGAAGGAGTTCGAGCCGGTTCCCGGCGCCTGATCCCCGCTCCCAGGGACCCGGACGGGGAGGGGGCCGCCTCCCCGTCCGGGCACCCGCGCTGGTGAATCCCCCGTTACGGGGTTGTGTCCGGAGTGTGTCGTGACGTGCGTTTTCTCCAGCCCGCACCTGGGGAAACGTGGGAAACACGTGGACGACGGGACCGCCGTGTCAGAGAGCGGGCGAACGCAACGGACCCGTCGTCGGCACTCTCGGAAGTTGGAAGAGCATGTTCCCCCACACGCGTCTCCTCACGGCGGCCGCGGTCGCGGCCGCCGCACTCACCCTCTCCGCCTGTTCCCCCGACGGCGGATCGGAGGAGGAGTTCCACCAACTGCTGGTGGAGAACGGCTTCCCGGGCGAGGAGCTGAGGATCACGCCACCGGACTCCCAGGGGTTCTGGTGGGCCACCTACGACGTCAACGAGGACTGTCAGTTGCAGTTCAAGTGGAACGGCGAGGATCCCGTCATGCTCTACGGAGCCCAGACGGCCGGCTACCTCCAGGAGGCTCCGGAGGAGACCTACGTGAAGGACTTCGGCGCCGACGACGTCCAGCGGGCCTGTGAGGGGAAGTTCTGACCGGTGCCGGCTCCGGGCCGCGTGCCCGGGACCGGCACCGGTGGGTCAGCCGCAGTGGGCCGCCTCCGCGCCGATGATCCGGTACGGGCAGTCCGCGTAGTCGAGCAGGCGCAGCACGGCCTCCTCGTTGCGCGCGGTCTCGCGCCCGACCACCGACGAGGGCGGGTAGAAGCCGCCCTCCCAGGCGCTGCCGGGGTACATCTCGAAGGCGAAGTTGACGATGCGCTGGTCGCCCCAGAGCCAGTCGCTGATCGACCCGTCGGTGACGTAGAGGTCGCTGGACTGCTGGGGCGTGTACCCGTTGGCCTCGGCCATGTACTCGCCCAGGGCCTCGTGGGTCCGGTACTCCTCCGCGGTCATCCCGTCCACGACGGAGCCGTAGGTGTGGCCGAACGGCCACAGGATGAGTTCGCTGTAGGTGTGGAAGTCCACGGCGGTGGTGATCTGCTGTTCACCGCCGACGACCCGTCCCCGCACGAAGTCGGCGACCGCGCGCACCTCGGTCGCGGACTCGGGCGCGGAGCCGCGGTAGGTGACGCCGCCCGGGTCGCCCGAGGAACCGCCGCAGCAGCCCCACATGTAGTCCCAGTTGCGGTTGAGGTCGGTGCCCAGAGCGGAGGAGCCCCGGTTGGGCTGCCGGTTCTTGCGCCAGTTGCGCCAGTCCGTGCCCGCCATGTCGTACTCGCTGCCGTCGGGGTTGACGTTGGGCAGGATCCAGATCTCGCGGCTGTCGACCAGCCCGGTGATCCGCCCGTCCTCGCCGTACCCCTCGGTGAGCATGCGCATGAGGTGGACGGCCATCTCCACGGTGAGGTGCTCGCGCGCGTGCTGGGCGTGGACGAACAGCACCTCGGGCTCGTCCTCGTCCGCGTTCGCGTTGTCACTGATCCTGACCGCGACCAGGTCGCGTCCCTCATGGGAGCGCCCGATGACCGACTTCGTCGCGATGCCGGGGTTCTCGGCCACCACCTGGTCGACGACGCCGAGCAGTTCGTCGTAGGTGGTGTACCCCGGGTCGGGGCCGGCGAGGGGGACCGGCGGGTCGAACTCCTCGACGCCGTAGCCGAGCCGGCCGATCTCCGCGGCGCCGTCGGGAGTCGCGGTGACCAGGACCGAGTCGTCACCGACCTGGTCGACGGCGGCGCCGGTGGCGGCGATCTCCGTACGGTCCTGGGCGGTGAGCGCGCCGTGGACCTCGTAGAGGTCATAGGCCGGTTCGGCGGCGGCACCCGGGGCCAGGGTGCCCAGGAGCAGGGCGCCGACGGCCGCGGGAACAAGGGTTCTTCGAAGGGGACTGAGGGCCACGATGCCTCCGTGAGCGGGGGTGAGGCGTCGGATACGTGGCGTTATTGCAAAAGAAAGCCATGCGTTCTGTCAATATGGCTAACTTTCTGTCACATGCGTGGCGAACTGACTTGTTTAGCCCTTGGGGCAGGTGAAGCCTGCTCCGCGCTCGCACGCACAGGCGCGCCCCGTGGCCGCATCCGGCCACGGGGAGTCCGGGGCGGATCAGATCCGCTGGAGCAAGGTGTGCCGTGACCTTCGTGGCGGACGGTGGTACCCGGCGGGGAGGCGGACGGCGCCCCCTCCTAACGTGAGGGCGTCCCGAGGGCGCGGCCCTCACACCCCCAGATCCACGGAGCCCCCATGAGCGACCTGTTCGATCCAGTCGGGATCGGCCGGATGCAGCCGCCCAACCGCCTGTTCATGGCACCGATGACCCGCTCGCGCTCCCGCGGCGGCATCCCGGGCGACCTGGTCGCCGAGTACTACGCCCAGCGCGCCTCGGCCGGACTGATCATCACCGAGGGGATCCAGCCCAGCGTCCGCGGCCAGGGCTACACCGACACCCCGGGCCTGCACAGCGCCGAGCAGACCGAGGCGTGGAAGCGCGTCACCGACGCCGTCCACGAGAGAGGGGGCCGTGTCTTCGCGCAGATCATGCACGCGGGCCGGGTGGGCCACCCCGTCCTCTACCCCGACGGCGGCCTGCCGGTCGGCCCCTCCGCCGTCCGCTCGGGCGCGTCCCTGTTCGACGGTGAGAGGAAACTTCCGCACCCGGTGCCGCGCGAGATGACCGCCTCCGACATCGCCGAGGCCCTGGACGACTTCGCCTCCGCCGCACGGAACGCCCTCACCGCCGGATTCGACGGGGTGGAGGTGCACGGCGCCAACGGCTACCTCATCCAGCAGTTCCTCGCCGACGGCAGCAACCGGCGCACCGACGACTACGGCGGCAGCGCCGAGAACAGGGCCCGTTTCGCGGTGGAGGCCGTGGAAGCCGTCGCCGACACCGTCGGCGCCGACCGCACGGGCCTGCGCGTCTCCCCGGGCACCGCCTTCAACGGCATCAGCGAGAGCGACCCCCTGGAGCAGTACCTCGCCCTGCTCGACGGACTGCGGCACCGCTCCCGCGACCTGGCCTACCTGCACCTGACCGAGTCGGGATCGGCCGAGTACACCCAGCGGCTGCGCAAGGAGTGGGCGGGCGCGTTCGTGCTCAACACCGCCTCCGGAACCGACCTCGGCCCCGCCACCGCGGCCCTGGCCGAGGAGCGGGCGGACGCCGTCGCAGTGGCCACGGCCTGGATCGCCAATCCCGACCTTCCCGCCCGGATCCGGGCCGGAGGGCCCTTCAACGCGCCCGACCGGGCCACCTACTACGGCGGCGGCCACCGCGGCTACACCGACTACCCGTACCTGGGGGACTGAGCCCGCGCGACGAGAAATCCCGCCGACGGTACCGGCCCGGCCGCCGGCGCGCCGTGTGGCGCGCCCGGCGGCGGCCTCGGGTGTTGGCCGCACCCTGGGTCCCGTCGGCGGGATCTGCAACAACCCCCCTAGCACTGAAGGGTTCACCGAAATGGTACAGACCTCTGGGGAGTCTCTCGAAATCGAGGTACCTGTAGTGGCGCGGCCGACGGCGCCGCGCCCCGCCGGTCGGGGAACCTCCAGGTCAGGTGACATGCGTCCCACCATGTGGACGTGATGTACCAGGATCTCGTGCCGGTCTGCTAGCGTGATGACCACTATGCTGCGCGAGCTGCTTCTCCTTAGCGGCCGCGGCGGGGGTCGTTAAAAGGTCGGCTCCCTCGCCGCGGGACTTCGGCTTGCCCTGGTCGACCGTGACCACGCGCCAGAACCACCCCGAGGAGCCACCGAGATGGTGCCGCAGCAAAAGCCCAGCCCCATGCCCTCCCACCGCTACGCGCCCTTCGCGCCGGTGGACCTGCCCGACCGCACCTGGCCGACGAAGACCATCACCGAGGCACCGCGCTGGCTGTCCACGGACCTGCGCGACGGCAACCAGGCGCTGATCGAGCCCATGGACCCCGCCCGCAAGCACGAGATGTTCGCGCTGCTGGTCCGCATGGGCTACAAGGAGATCGAGGTCGGCTTCCCCTCCGCCAGCCAGACCGACTTCGACTTCGTCCGGTCGCTGATCGAGGGGGACCTGATCCCCGACGACGTGCAGATCTCGGTGCTGACCCAGGCCCGCGAGGACCTGATCGAGCGCACCGTGCAGAGCCTGGTCGGCGCCAAGCGCGCCACCGTGCACCTGTACAACGCCACCGCGCCCACCTTCCGGCGCGTCGTCTTCCGGGTGGACCGGGAGGCCTGCAAGGGGATCGCCGTCGAGGGCACCCGGCACGTCGTGCGCTTCGCCGAGCAGTACCTGGAGGGAACCGAGTACTTCGGCTACGAGTACTCGCCCGAGATCTTCGTCGACACCGAGCTGGACTTCGCCCTGGAGGTCTGCGAGGCCGTCATGGACGTCTGGCGGCCCGGCCCGGGACGCGAGATCATCCTGAACCTGCCCGCCACCGTCGAGCGCTCCACGCCCAACGTCTACGCCGACCAGATCGAGTGGATGAGCCGCAACCTGTCGCGGCGCGAGCACGTGGTCCTGTCGGTACACCCGCACAACGACCGCGGCACCGGCGTGGCCTCGGCCGAGCTGGCCGTCATGGCCGGGGCCGACCGCGTCGAGGGCTGCCTGTTCGGGCACGGGGAGCGCACCGGCAACGTCTGCCTGGTCACCCTGGGCATGAACCTGTTCAGCCAGGGCGTGGACCCCATGATCGACTTCTCGGGGATCGACGAGATCCGCCGCACCGTCGAGCACTGCACCCAGCTGCCGGTCGCCCCGCGCCACCCCTACGGCGGCGACCTGGTCTACACCGCCTTCTCCGGCTCCCACCAGGACGCCATCAAGAAGGGCTTCGCCGCCCAGGAGGAGCAGGCCGACTGGGACGTGCCCTACCTGCCCATCGACCCCAAGGACGTGGGCCGCAACTACGAGGCGGTCATCCGGGTCAACAGCCAGTCCGGCAAGGGCGGCGTCTCCTACATCATGCAGCGCGACCACGCGCTGGACCTGCCGCGCCGCCTGCAGATCGAGTTCTCCCAGGTCATCCAGAAGTTCACCGACGCCGAGGGCGGCGAGTTCGCAGCCGAGCGCATCTGGGAGATCTTCTCCACGACCTACCTGTCCGACCACGGTCCGGTCGCGGTGCTGGCGCACCGCTCCTCCACCGACGGCGACGGCACGTACCGGATCGAGGCCGACGCCCGGGTCAACGGCGAGATCCGGGAACTGACCGGTACCGGCAACGGTCCGATCTCCGCGTTCTGCGACGCCCTGGCCGACGTGGACGTCAAGGTCCGCGTCATGGACTACGTGGAGCACTCCATGGGCGGGGACGGCGATGCCCGCGCCGCCGCCTACGTGGAGGCCGACATCGACGGCCAGGTGGTGTGGGGCGTGGGTATCCACAGCAGCATCACCACGGCCTCGCTGAAGGCCCTGTGCAGCGCCATCGGCCGCGCCTGACACGGCCTCGCGGCCGGTCCGGCGGCGTACCGGGACCCGGAGCCGCCGCCTCGACGCGGCGGCTCCGGAGCCCGGATCACCATGGGCGGTAGGTCCGTGGCCCCGTGGCGGCGGGATTCTGCGGGCGGTACTTCCGCGGCTTCCCTCTCCTGTTCGGAGCCCGGCCGCCGCACCCTGTCCGCGCACGGGGGGCCGCCTCCCACAGGGGGGCGGCCCCGCCGTGTGTGCGCGCCGGTGCCCGGGTCCTGCTCGGTGGACCCGGTCCTGTGCCGCTGGGGCGGCGGGGGCGCCTGGAGGCTTCGCGGGTGCGCCCGTGGAGGTCGAGGGCGAGGGTTCCCGTGCCTTCGGCGTCCGAGCACGGGGCGGAGCGCAGCCTCAAGGAAGCACGGCCTACTCCCAGCCGAACATCTGGGTCCACGCGTCGCCGGACTCGCCGACGCCGATCGAGACCAGGTCGCAGTTGAGGATGTTCCTGCGGTGCCCGTCGCTGTTCATCCAGGCGTCCATCACCTGCTGGGGGCTGGTCTGCCCCTTGGCGACGTTCTCCGCGCCCCAGGCGTCGTAGCCGTGGCGCCGGGCGCGGTCGCCCGGGCCCTCGCCCTCGGGGTTCTCGTGGCTCATGTAGTCGCGCCGGGCCATGTCCTCGCTGTGCTCCTGCGCGGCGGCGGTCAGCCGCGGGTCCACCGTCAGCGGACCGCACCCGGCCTCGGCGCGCTCGTCGTTGGCCAGGGTCACGACCTGGTCGGCCACCGAGCCGGCGGAGGAGCCGGAAACGCCGCCGTCCCCCTCGCCGCGGCCCCCGTTCCCGTCGCCGCCCGGGCCCTCGCCCCCGTCAGCGCCTCCGGAGCCGTTCCCGTCGCTGCCACCGCCGTCGCCGCCGTCGCTTCCCCCGCCACCGGAGTCCTCCGGAATCGAGGAGGCCGTCACGTCCGCGCTCTGCGGCTCGCTGTCGCCGGAGGGCGTCGGCTCCCGCTCCTGCCCCGGCTCCTCCGGTGCCGTGGTGGGCCGGGCGAAGAAGTCGTCGTCCTCGGACGCCTCGGGCGGGGCCCCGGCGGAGGGGACACCGGTCTGGTCCCCCACCTGGCCGTCCGCCGTGTTCTGGAAGGGGTTGAGGCCCTCGCCCACCCCGCTGACCAGCAGTGCGCCCGCCAGCACCAGGCCGACCGGCACGGCGGCCAGGGAGACCGCGAGTGCCGCCCCGCGGCGCTGACGCCCGCCGCGGGGGGAGCGGTGTCCGGGGGCGCTCATCCTGCGCCTGCCTCGACGACCACGCGCCATGTCGCTCTCCTTGGGATGGGATCGGTCGGGTACCGCGGGAGGGTCGGGGCCTCCCGCGGTGGTGGGAGGCCTCCTCCCACGGCCCGTGCTGTCGGTGCCCGTGGCCACACGGGTTCCCGGTGGCCGGTGTCGGGAGCGCGCGTACGCGCGCGGTGGCGCCGGAGTGCCGCGGGGGAAGGGCGGCGGGCCCGACAAGGGACGCCCTAGCGCGTGAGAGTAGAGCAAATGTCCCGATAAGGGAAACCAAACTGTAATAAACCTGGTCAAGATGGGGTCCACGGGGCGACCGTCCGCGCGGACGGTCCGTGGTATCCGCGACAATGGGGGGGTGAGTCTCTACCGCGACGAGGGTGTCGTCCTGCGCAACCAGAAACTGGGCGAGGCCGACCGCATCATCACCCTCCTGACCCGAAGAACCGGCCTGGTGCGCGCCGTCGGCAAGGGCGTGCGCCGCACCAAGTCCCGCTTCGGTGCCCGGCTGGAACCGTGCACCCACGTCGACCTGCAACTGCACACCGGCCGGACCCTGGACGTCATCACGCAGGCCGAGACGCTGCGCTCCTACGGCAAGGCGGTCGTGACCGACTACTCCCGCTACACCGCCGCGACCGCGATGCTGGAGACCGCCGAGAAGGTCGTCTCCGTGGAGAAGGACCCGGCACTGCGCCAGTTCCTCCTGCTCATCGGCGCACTGCGTACCCTGGGGGAGGGCGGCCACGACTCCCGGCTGGTCCTGGACGCCTACCTGCTCCGCTCGCTCGCCGTCGCCGGATACGCTCCGTCGCTGGACGAGTGCGCCCGTTGCGGCAGCAGGGGAGAGCACCGCGCGTTCGCGGTCCACGCCGGCGGTATGGTCTGCTCCGTGTGCCGTCCCCACGGCTCCGTGCACCCTTCCCCGGACACGCTCCGACTGATGTCGGCCCTGCTCGGAGGAGACTGGGACGGCGCGGACGCCAGCGAGGGCAGGCACCGCTCCGAGTGCAGCGGGTTGGTCGCGGCCTACCTGCAGTGGCACCTGGAGAACGGAATCCGATCACTGCGCCACGTGGAGCGTTCTTGAGTCTGTTCAGCTTCGACAAACGGCGGGAGTACACCGCGCCCGTCCCGCACCCCAGCGGCGCGCGTCCCCCCGAACTGCCCGCCGCCCTGGTGCCCCGGCACGTGGCGGTGGTCATGGACGGCAACGGCCGCTGGGCCAAGGACCGCGGGCTGGCGCGCACCGAGGGGCACAAGGCCGGTGAGTCCTCGCTCTTCGACGTGATCGAGGGCGCCCTGGAGATGGGCATCCCCAACCTGTCCGCCTACGCCTTCTCCACCGAGAACTGGAAGCGCTCCCCGGACGAGGTGCGCTTCCTGCTGGGCTTCAACCGCGACACCATCCGCAGGCGCCGTGACGCCCTGCACGCGCGCGGAGTCCGCGTCAAGTGGGCCGGGCGCCCGGGACGGCTGTGGAAGAGCGTCATCAGGGAGCTCCAGGACGCCGAGGAGATGACGAGGGACAACACCGGGCTCACCCTCCAGTTCTGCGTGAACTACGGCGGTCAGGCCGAGATCGTCGACGCCGCGCGCGAGATGGCCCGCAAGGCCGCGGCGGGACTGCTCTCCCCGGACAAGATCACCGAGGACACCCTCTCCCAGCACCTGTACGCCCCCGACGTCCCGCCCGTGGACCTGTTCGTGCGCTCCTCCGGTGAGCAGCGCACGTCCAACTTCCTCCTCTGGCAGTCCGCCTACGCCGAGTTCGTGTTCCTGGACACGCTCTGGCCCGACTTCGACCGCCGCGACCTGTGGCGGGCCTGTGAGATCTACGCGAGCAGGGACCGCCGCTACGGCGGCGCCGTGCCCAACCCCGTACCGGAGGAGAAGAAGTGAAGTCAGCGCAGGACGGCTCGGTGCTCAGGCCGGGGATGTCGCTCGTGTCGGTGGGGGACAGCTTCACCGAGGGCGTGGGCGACCCCTACCCGGGCCCGGGGGCGGAGTTCCGCGGGTGGGCGGACCGGCTGGCCGAGCACCTGGCGGACCACCTGGGTGAGATCCGGTACGCGAACCTGGCGGTGCGCGGCAAGCTGATGCGCCAGATCGTCACCGACCAGATCCCGCCCGCCCTGGCGATGTCCCCCGACCTGGTCACCCTGAGCGCGGGCGGCAACGACCTGCTGCGCCCGGGCGGCGACCCCGAGCGGATGGCCCGGGTCCTGGACCACACGGTCGGGCGCCTGCGGGACGCGGGGAGCCAGGTCGTCCTGTTCACCGGCGTCAACGTCACCACGGGCTACATGCGCGGCACCATCGGCCTGTTCGCGCGCTACTACATGCACGTGCGCGCCGTCGCCGACAAGCACGGCTGCTTCCTGGTGGACCAGTGGCCGATGAAGGCGCTCACCGACGCCCGCGCCTGGGACGCGGACCGGCTGCACATGTCCCCGGAGGGGCACCGGCGCCTGGCCCTGCGCGTGGCCGAGGTGCTGGGCGTGCCGGTGACGGAGCGCTGGGACGAGCCGTGGCCCGCGCTGGAGCCGGTCCGCTGGTCCCGGGCGCGCCGGGACGACCTGACCTGGGTGAAGGAGTCGCTCGGTCCGTGGATCGGGCGCCGCCTGACGGGGCGCTCCTCCGGGGACGCGGTCACGGCCAAGTACCCGGAACTGACCCGGATCACCAAGGACCGCTGACCGCCCCGGTGTGACGTGGCACCCAAAAACCGGAGAAGCGTCAACCTACTGTCGCGTAACCCGGGCACGGGGTTGCATCATCGTTCACCATGATCGGTTTTGGGACGGACGCGGCGCAGCAGGACATCATCTCCTACGTCGCCCTCGGTGACAGCTTCACCGAGGGTATGAGCGACCCCTACCCGGACAGCGACAGCGTGCCCAACGGCCGCTACCGGGGCTGGGCCGACCGGGTGGCCGAGCACCTCGCGGACCACGTCGCCGAGGTGCGCTACGCCAACCTGGCCGTGCGCGGGAAGCTCATCGACCAGGTCATCGCGGAGCAGGTCCCCCGGGCCGTCGAGCTCGCACCGGACCTGATCACGCTGTGCGCGGGCGGCAACGACATCATCCGACCCGGTTCCGACCCCGACTCCGTGGCCGTGGCCTTCGCCGGAGCCGTGGAGGAGCTGAGCCGGACCGGGGCGCGCATCGTCGTCTTCACCGGGTTCGACACCAACTGGCAGCCGGTGATGCGCCACATGCGCGGCAGGATCGCCACCTACAACATGCACCTGCGGGCCATCGCCGACCGCTACGGCTGCGAGGTGGTCGACGTGTGGAGCATGCGGATCCTCGACGACGCCCGCGCCTGGAGCGGGGACCGCCTGCACCTGTCCTCGGAGGGGCACCGCCGTATGGCCCTGCGCGTGTGCGAGGTGCTCGGGGTGCCGGCGGAGGGCGACTGGAAGGAGCCCTGGCCGGTGGCGGAGCCCCGCCACTGGCGGGCCGCGCGCCAGGAGGACCTGTACTGGGCCCGTGAGTTCCTGGTGCCGTGGATCGGCCGCCGCCTCACCGGCCGTTCCTCGGGAGACAACGTGCGTCCCAAGCGTCCCAGCCTGGAGCCGCTGCGCCTGCACCGCGAATAGCACCGCGGCCGGGGCCCACCCGGTGATCCCCGCCCTCGGCGGCACCCTCGACCGCCGACAGTGCCCCTGGGAGCGGGACCGTCGCCGTCGGGCGCGTCGCCGGGGGAGCCGGCCCCGGCGGCCGGTACGCCTAGGAGCAGCCGGTGCAGGTGCCGAAGACCTCGACGGTGTGCGTCACGCCGGTGAAGCCGTGCTTGGCTCCCATCTCGGCGGCCCACCTCTCCACGGTCGGGCCCTCGATCTCCACGGCGGTCGCGCACACCCGGCACACGATGTGGTGGTGGTGGCTCTCGGTGTCGCACGCCCGGTAGACGGCCTCGCCGTCGTCGGTGCGCAGCACGTCCACCTCACCGGAGTCGCTCAGTGCCTGAAGCGCCCGGTAGACGGTGGTCAGTCCGATCTTGGAACCCTCGGCACGCAGGTCCGCGTACAGGTCCTGGGCACTGCGGAAGCCGGAGTACCCGCTCAGAGCCTGGCGTACCGCTTCGCGTCGTGTACTCATGTCACACCCTCCCCCGATCAGTCTGGGGCATCGTACCGGCCACACCGTCCCCGACGGGCTGGTGGGTGGCCGGGGGCCGGCGCCCGGAGAGGCGCCGCATCGCGCCGCCGACCGCCACCGACACACAGAAGACGGCCAGGGCCAGCACGACGATCGTCGCGCCCGGCGAGAGCTCGGCGTAGAAGGACGTGGTCAGGCCGCCGACCGAGGACAGCAGCCCGATCACCACGGCCAGGAGCATCGTCACCCGGAAGCTCTTGGTGAGCTGCTGGGCCGCGGCGACCGGGACGATCATCAGGGCGCTCACCATGAGCACGCCCACCACCCGCATCGCGATCACCACCGTCAGCGCGGCGGTCACCGCCAACAGCACGCTCAGGAAGCGCACCGGCAGCCCGTGGGCCCGCGCCACCTCCTCGTCCTGGCACAGCACGAACAGCTCGCGGCCGAACACCGCCACCACCGCGGCCACCCCGGCGGCGAGTACGCCCACCACCCACAGGTCGGACTCCTCCACCGTGCTCACCGAGCCGAACAGGTAGGAGACCAGTGTGGCGCTGCTCGCCCCGGGTGTGAGGCCGATGAGCAGCACGCCGCCCGCGATGCCGCCGTAGAACAGCAGCGCCAGGGCCACGTCCCCGCTGGTGCGGGTGCGCACACGCACCAGTTCGATGAGGACGGCGCCCAGCGTGGCCACCACGGCCGCGGTGAGCACGGGGGAGGTGCTGGTGAGCAGGCCCAGCGCCACCCCGGTCAGGGCGACGTGGCCGATCCCGTCGCCCAGCAGGGCCAGGCGCCTCTGGACGAGGTAGGTGCCGATGACCGGGGTCACCAGGCCCACGAGCACGGCCGCGAGCAGCGCGCGCCGCATGAACTCGTAGTCGAGCAGCTCAGTCACGGCCGGGTACCTCGAGTCGGATCATCTCCGAGGCCGTGGTGGTGTCCACGGACTCGGGAGCGTTGGGGTCGGGATGCGGGTGCTGGTGCTCGTGGCCCGGGCGCGCGCACTCACCTGTGGGCTCGGGCGCGGCACCGTCGTGCGCGACCCGTCCGGACTCCAGGACCACGGCGCGTTCGATGACGTCCTCCAGCGGGCCCAGCTCGTGCAGGACCAGCACCACGGTGGAGCCGCGCTCGCGCAGGCGGGCGATGGTGCGGGCCAGCGCCCGCTGGTTCTCCGCGTCCACGCCGGCCATGGGCTCGTCCATGACGAAGGTGTCGGGCCGCCCGGCCAGCGCGCGGGCGATGAGTACGCGCTGCTGCTGCCCGCCGGACAGCTCGCGCACCGAGTCGCGGCCGCGGTCGGCCAGGTCCACGGTCTCCAGCGCCTCGTCGACGGCGGTCCGGTCGGCGCGGGTGGACAGGGACAGGCGGCGGCGCGAGGCGACCTGTCCGGAGGCGACGATCTCGCGGACGGTGGCGGGAACGGCGCCCCCGGCGGTGATCCGCTGGGGTACGTAGCCGATCCGGTGCCAGGCGCGGAACCGCCGCAGCGGGGCGCCGTGCACGAGGACCTGGCCGGAGGTGAGGGGCACGATGCCCAGCATCGCGCGCATCAGGGTCGACTTGCCCGAGCCGTTGGGGCCCAGGACCGCCATGGTCTGGCCCGCGGGTACGCCGACGTTCACACCGTCGAGTACGGAGACTCCGTCGTAGGCCACACGTGCGTCGACGATCTGGAAGGAGGGAGGTACGTCGGCCTCGACGTCCGTGAACTGGTCAGACACCGTTCCATTATCACGAAAACGAAAACGGTTGTCAAAGTATGACGGATGAGCGGCAGAACGGGATCAGTAGCCCAGGAGGCGTGCCGCCGCGAGCACCAGCACGACCACCACCATGAGTACGCGGGGCATCCTCTGCTGCGCGGCCAGGGAGGGCCAGGTCAGGAACGCCAGCCACACCAGGAACACCGCGACCAGGAGCAGGCACAGCGCCCCGACCAGGCCGGGTGCCATCAGCCCCGCGACGAACAGGGCGCCCAGCACCAGCGGCGCCAGCCACCGCGGCCGCTGGTGCAGCCACACCAGCGGCACCGCGCTGCGCTCCTCCACCGACCTGCGCAGCCTTCCCGCCCCCTCGGTCCTGGGGCCGGGGGCGCCTCCCCCCGGGAGGGGGCGTCCCCGGTCCTGCCGCCGCTTCTCGTCACCGTGCTCGGGAGGGGCCATCGTCCGTATCCGCTTCTGGTCCTGTGCCGCCGCCGGGCGCACCCGTCGGCCGGACGCGCCCACCTCAGGCGATGGGCGGCGGGTCCGCCGGGGCCTGTGGTACTTGTTCTCCTGAACCCTAGTGCAGGCTCCCGACGCGTCGCCTGGCGACGGCGCGGTCCCTTGCGCCGCGCGTCCCCCCTTTTCGTACGGTGGAGGAACCAGCGGGTTCCACGCACCTGGGGTAACAAAGAAATCACTTTAAGCTGGCATCTGTCCCGCGAACGCGGGAGCCACTTATGGTTACCCGGATATTGCTCACAGTAGTCAATCTCTCGGAGGAAGTCGGCTTCCGTGCCCCAAGCCACTGTTGCCGTGACGTTCGACGTCACGGAGCCACACCTGCAGAACTGCCTCGACTCCCTGGCCCGCCAACGCGGCGGTGGCCGGGACGGGGCCCGAGCGCCCGGATCCGCGGCGCCCGTCGAAGTCGTCCTCGTCCCGGTCCTCGGGGCCGCCGGCCGCGCCGAGGAGGGCGGCCAGGAGGAGGGCGACCAGGGAGACGAGGCCGTCGAGTCCGCGCGTGAGGACGCACGCGCCGTCGCCGCCGCGTTCGCCGAGTCCCCGCCCCCCGGCCTCACGGTGACCCTCCTGGCCGGCGGGCCCGCTCCCGACCGGCCCGCCGCGCGCGCACGCGCCACCGCCGCCACCAGCGGCACCCATCTGCTCTTCCTGGAGGGATCCGACGCCCTCACCAGCTACTCCCTGGACTACCTCCTGCACAGCGCCGCCGACACCCACTCGGACCTGGTGGCCGGCAACGTGTACAAGTTCGACGAGCTGGGCGCCTCCCCCTCCAAGGCGCACCGCAAGTACTGCAACAAGCACCGCGTGGCCGAGGACCCCCGCGACCTCCCCGCCCTGGTCGCCGACGGCACCCTCGGCAACAAGCTCTGGCGCAGGGGGTTCTGGGAGTCCCTGGCCGACCACTCCCTCGACCCCGAGGACGCCGACCTCGGCCTGCGCCGGGCCCTCCTGTCCGCCCGCACCGCCGACGTCCTGCCCGCACCCGTCCTGCTCAGGCGCAAGCGCGAGGACGCGTCGGTCCCCCTGGACAAGGCCGTCCTGACCCGCCGCATCACCGCCATGGGCGAGCTCGCCGCCGGCCTGCCCGGGGCCGACCGCGACCTGTGGGACCGCCTCCTCCTCCGGGGCGAGCTCCACCAGATCCTCCTGCGCCTGGACGAGGCCGACGAGGAGGCCCGTGCGGTCGCCGTCGACCTGCTCAACGGCTACCTCGACCACGTGCCCGCGCGGCTCCTGCACGGCCTCAACGTCCTCGACCGCCTCCTGTACCACCTGGTGCGCAAGCGGCGCGTCTCCGACGTCCTGGAGGTCGCGGTCTTCGCCAAGAGCGTCGAGATCAAGAAGGCCCCCGTCGTGCGGCGCGGTCTGGGCTACTACGTCCGCTACCCCTTCTTCGAGTCCGAGGACCCCGCCAGGGCCGTGCCACGCGAGGTGTACCGGCTGAACGAGGAGATCCGGGTCCGCCAGAAGACCGAGGAGATCCACTGGAGCCGCGGCCGCCTGCACGTCAGCGGCCGGATCGGTATCCGCCACCTGCGCGCCCGCCGGCGCTGGCAGCAGCACGTGGTGGCCTTCGCCGTCAACACCGCCACCCACCGCAGGGTCCGCGTGCCCGTGCGCGTCCGGCTCGCCGCCGAGTACCGGCTGCCCGACGTCGCCGACGCCGCCCGCCACGACTACGGCGGCTTCACCGCCGTCCTCGACCCGAACAGGCTGCGCACCTCCGGCTCCTGGGAACCCGGCGACTGGAAACTGGAGCTGGTCGTCCTCAACCGGGGGATCACCCGGCGCAGGTTCGTCTCCGGCCCCGTTCCCGGACCGCCCGAGCGGCCCGGCTACCACCAGGTGGCCGAGGACGTGTGGGTGCGGCCGCACTGGAACAGGGACCGCCAACTGGTGGTCAGCGTCGAACCGACCCGCGTCCGCGTCACCGGCCACCGCTTCGACACCCGGACCAGGGAACTGGAGCTGGAGGGCGAACTGGTGTCCGCGCCCGCCGCCCGGGACGCCGAGCTGCGCCTGACGCGGCGCCCCGGCACCGCCGAGCTCACGTACCCGGTCTTCGTCCACGACGGCCGCTTCATCGTACGCATGCACGCCGAGGAGCTCCTCGCCCGCAGCGTCACCGAGTGCGGCGGGGTGATCCGCCAGGAGGAGTGGGACGTCCACCTGGCCACCCCGCGGGAGCGGGGTGTTCCGCTGGTCCTGCCCGACGAGGTGGCCACCGCCGCCTACGCGGACGAGGGCATCCGGCGGGAGCTGGCCGTGCAGCGCACGGCGACCGGCCACCTGAAGCTGCGCGCCGGGCACGCCCGCCCCACGGTCGACCGGGCCCGCTGGCAGGGGCGCGACCTGGTCCTGGAGGGCGAGTTCCTCGACCGCGCCGAGCTGCGCCTGGTCGCCAGGGCGCGCGGCCGCGACGAGGAGCACTCCCTGGCGGTGGAGCGCTCCGGCCACCGCTTCACGGCCCGCTTCTCCCCGGCCGACGTCGCCACCCTGTCGGGCACCCTGTCCCTGCCCGCGGGTACCTACCAGCTGTGGGGCCGGGTCAGCGACCCCGCGGCCGAGAGCGGATCGACGGACGTGGGCGTGGAGTTCTCCGACGCGCTCATCCCCGACCTACCGCTGGAGACGCGGACCAGGGAGCGCGCCTACGTCCTCTCCTACCAGGGGAGCGGCATCCCCGTGCTCCAGGTCGGCAGCGACCTGCGCCCCTCCGAGCGGGGCGCCTTCGCCCAGCGCGCGCTGCGCGAGCACCACTACCCGGCCCAGCGCCGGGAGCCCGTCACCGAGGGGATCCTCTTCGACACCTACACCGGGCGCCAGTACTCCGACAGCCCGCAGAGCGTCTACGCGGAGCTGCGCGGGCGGGAGCGCTGGGCGGACTACCCGATGTCGTGGCTGGTCGCCGACGGCCAGGTGCGCCTGCCCGACGACCTCGTCCCGGTGCGCCACCGGGGCCGGGAGTACTACGAGGCCCTGGCGCGCAGCCGCTACCTGGTCACCAACTCCCGCCAGCCCGCGTGGTTCCACCGGCGCCCCGACCAGGTGGTCGTGCAGACCTGGCACGGCTCGATGCTCAAGCGGATCGGCTTCGACGTGGAGAACATCCGCGGCAAGTCGCGCGACTACTTCGACAAGCTCGCCTGGGAGACCGCCCAGTGGGACTACCTGGTCTCACCGAGCCCCTGGGCGACCCCGATCCTGCGCCGCGCCTTCCGCTTCGAGGGCGAGATCCTGGAGACCGGCTACCCGCGCAACGACGTCTTCTTCTCACCGGACCGGGACGCGATCGCCGAGCGCACCCGCAGGCGGCTCGGCCTGCCCGAGGGCAAGAAGGTGGTGCTGTACGCGCCGACCTGGCGCGACGACAAGTACTACACGCGCGGCAAGCACAAGCTCGACCTGCACCTGGACCTGCGCCGGATGCACGACAAGCTCGGCGAGGACCACGTGCTGCTCGTGCGCCGGCACCCCCGGGTGGTGGACAGCGTGCCGATCGTGGGGGAGGGCTTCGTCCACGACGTGTCCCTGTACCCGGAGATCATGGAGCTGTTCCTGATCACCGACGTGCTCGTCACGGACTACTCGTCGATGATGTTCGACTTCGCCAACACCGGCCGCCCGATGCTCTTCTTCACCTACGACCTGGAGAGCTACCGGGACAACCTGCGCGGTTTCTACTTCGACTTCGAGGAGACCGCGCCGGGGCCGCTGCTGACCGAGTCCGACGAGGTCGTCGACGCCCTGCTGAACATCGACGAGGTGGCCGCCCGCAGTGAGGCCTCCTACCGGGCCTTCGTCGAGCAGTTCTGCCCGCTCGACGACGGGCACGCGGCGGCGCGCGTCGTCGACCGGGTCTTCGGCCGGGACTGACACGGAGCACCGCGGCGCGGACGCCCGGAGACGACCCCTCTCCGGAACGTCCGCGCGTGGGGTCGGGGCCTACGACAGGTTCGGGTCCCGGTGGGTGACGCGGCCGTCGAGCACGGTCAGTACGACGGGCAGGCCGGGCAGGTCGGTGTCGGAGGTGGTGAGCGGGTCGTCCGCGAAGACGGTGAGGTCGGCGCGCCGGCCGACGCCGATACGTCCGGCGACCCGCTCCTCGCCCGCCGCGTGGGCGGGGTTGACGGTCATGGCCTGGAGGGCCTCCAACGCGGTGAGGGCCTGCTCCGGGCCGTGCGGGGGCTGGGACGGGTCGCGGCTGGGACGGCGGTGGCGGGCGCCGGCCATGACCCCCAGCGGGGCGTACGGGGCGATGGGCCAGTCGGAGCCCAGGACGACGGTGGCGCCCGAGTCCCACAGGTCGCGGCAGCGCCAGGCGCGGGAGGCCCGCTCCTCGCCGAGGCGGCGGGACCAGTTGTCGGTGTGGTCGGCGCGCGTGTAGTCACAGCAGTGGGTGGGCTGCATGGAGGCGATGACCCCCACCTCCGCGAAACGGCGCAGGGTGTCGTCGGGCACGGTCTCGATGTGCTCGACGCGGTGCCTGAGGCCCCCGCCGCCCTGCGCCCGCGCCTTCTCGACGGAGTCGAGCACGTGCCGTACGGCCGCGTCGCCGATGGCGTGCGTGGCGGTGGGGACACCGGCCCGGTGCAGTTCGGCGACGGTGCGCGTGTAGTCCTCGGGATCGGGCCAGAAGGCGTGGGTGGACCTCCCGTGCCGGTCCGGTCGCTCCAGCCACGCGGTGCCGTTGTCGATGGTGCCGTCCATGAAGAGCTTCACGCCCTCGGTCCGCCAGAGCCGGCCGGCGGTCCCCTGCTGCTCGATGAGCGCACGCAGCCCGTCCGAGCCGGTGTCCGGCTGGCACCAGGGGGCGACGCGCAGCCGCAGCGGCAGTTCCCCGGCGGCGTCGAGTTCGGCGTAGAGGGAGAGGCTGTCGCCGTTGGCGTCCATGGCGTGTCCGCCGGTGAGCCCGGACGCGGCCATCCTCCGCAGGGCGGTGGCGAGGCGCTCACGCCGCTTGGCGGCGGTGGGCCTGGGGGCCGCGCGCTCGACGAGCTCGCAGGCCGCGTCCTCCAGCAGCAGACCGGTCGGACGCCCCCGGTCGTCGCACACGACCTCGGCCGCCTGGTCGAAGCGGCGGGGACCGTCGACGCCCGCGAGTTCGAGGGCGCGGGCGCTGGCGATCATCGAGTGCGCGTCGAAGAGCTGGAGGAGGGCCGGGACGCCGTCGAGCACCGGAGCGAGGGCGTCGGCCGATACGGGTCGGTCGCCGAACACGTTCGGGTCCAGGCCCCAGCCGTGCAGCCACGCGCCGGGGGGCAGTGAGCGCGCCTCGCGGGCCAGGGCCCCGCGCACGCCGTCGAGGCCGGTGTGGCCGGACAGGTCCAGGCCCTGGGTGAGCTCGGCGCCCGACACCGGGTGGAGGTGGCCGTCGACGAGGCCCGGCGTCACCACGGCTCCCCCGAGGTCGACCACCGTCGTCGAGGAGTCGGCGAGCGCGCGGATCCGGCGGTCGTCGCCCAGCGCGGAGATCCGTCCCTCGGAGACGGCCAGGGCGGTGTCCGGCAGCGGCCCTCCGGTGACCGGGTCGAGCAGGCGGGCGGACAGCAGGACGAGGCTGGTGGGCACTACGGCTCCTCGTGGTCGGTTCGTCGGGGTCGGTCGGCGGTGGTGCCGGCGCCGTCGTCGGAGCCGGGGACGGGCCGGGCGCCGCTTCGGCCGTCCTCCAGCGCGGCCGCGTGGCGCAGAAGGGCGCCGCCGTCCAGGCCGAGTTCGCGTTCGGCGGTGGTGACGGCCATGTGCCTGACCGTTTCGGGGCGGTCGCCGTCGTCGGTGTTGGCGTGTGCGCCGAGACCGTCGACGACCACCAGGATCCGGACGGCCGCCACACGCGGATCGTCGGTGCGGAAGGCGCCGCCGTCGACGCCGTCGCGGATGAGGCCCTCCAGGCGTTCGCGCCACATGGCCTCCTGGCGTTCGACCCTGCCGCGCAGGACGGGGCGGTAGCGACTGAGGTGGCGGGCGTTGAGCCAGAGCCGACTGATGTCGTCGTAGGGCTCTCCCATCGCGAGCGCGAAGAACCGCGCGAGGTGGTGCGTGGGCGTCCCGTCGCTTCTGTCCCTCGGAATGAGCGTGTCGAGTTCTCCTGCGGCCGCGCTGCCGAAGGCCTCTGCCACGAGGTCCTCGACGGCGGGGAAGTAGTGGCTGACGAGGCCGGGCCGTACGCCGAGCCGCTCACCGATCCGGCGCAGGGTGATGCATTCGAGCCCCTCGGCCAAGGCGACGGCGGCGGCCTCGCCGACGATCTCCGCGCGCCGGTCCGCCGGTGACTTGCGGATTCGTTTCCTCTGGACGCTTGACGACATGTCCACGATGCTATTGAGTGTGTGACCAATAAGCAAGCGGGCGGTGGGCACCGTCACAGCGGACCGGAGGATTCCATGGCATCCACGCATCCCCCCTCTGGCGGAGGAGCCGCCGACACCTCCCCGGCGTCCAACAGGGCCGGCCGGGTCGAGGCCCACGGAATCGACCACATCCCCGACGGCGAACGGCAGGGGAGACCGCGGGAGCTCTTCGCGGTCTGGGCCGCGGCCAACGTCAACTACCTGGGCCTGGTCGTCGGCGGCGTCCTGATCCTCATGGGCCTCTCCCTGTGGCAGGCCCTGCTGGTGTGCGTGGTGGGAAACCTGTTCTGGGTGCTGGTGGGGATCCTGGCCGTGTCCGGCCCCGCGTCGGGAACGCCCAGCGAGGTGGTCATGCGGGCCATGTTCGGCGTCCGCGGCAACCGGGTGAACATCGCCGTCACCGGCTGGGCGCTCTGTATCTGCTACATCGCCCTGAACCTGGCCGCGGCCGCGGTCGCCGGCTTCTCCCTCGTCGAGAAGGCGGGTGTCGAGGCGAACACCGGTGTGCGGGCCGCCGTGATCGTGGTCATCTCCGCCATCACCCTGGCCATCAGCGTCTACGGCCACGCCACGATCGTGAAGCTCTACCTCCCGATCACCCTGCTCCTCACCGGGGCCTTCGCGATCATCGGCTTCGAGGTGCTGCGGCGCGCACGGTGGGACTACACGCCGGCCGAACCGCTCGAGGGCACCGCCCTGTGGGCGGCCCTGCTCATCGGCGTCACCCTCATCGCCTCGGGCCCGCTGTCGTACACCAACAGCGCGGACTTCTCCCGCTACCTGAGGCGCACGACCTCCCCGGCGGCCGTGGCCGGCTGGACGACGCTCGGAGGCTTCCTCCCCGGCGTCGTGGTCACCTTCCTCGGCTCGCTCGCCGCCACCGCGATCGACATGGCCGAGCCGCAGGCCGCCCTCGAGTCGATCCTGCCCGGCTGGTTCGTGCCCGTCTTCCCGTTCGTGCTCATCCTGAGCACGATCGCGATCAACGCGATGTCGGCCTACAGTTCCGGCCTGGCCCTTCAAGCCATGGGCGTCAGGATCCGCAGGTCCCTCAGCGTCATCGTCGACGGGGTCCTCGCCGCGGCCCTGACCACGTACGCGTTGTTCGTGTCGAACTTCCTCGACTCGGTCAGCAACATGCTCCAGCTCACCGTCGTCCTGCTCGGCCCCAGCACGGCGATCTACGCCACCGACATCCTGCTGCGCCGCAACCGCTACGACGGCCCGGGCCTCACCGACACGACCGAGGAGGGGCCGTACTGGTACTCCTCCGGCGTCAACTGGGCGGGGTTCGCCGCTCTGGTCGCCGGCACCGCCGCGGCCACCCTGTGCGTGGACACCCTGCCGTACACGGGGCCGGTCGCCCGCGCGATCGGACTGGACCTGTCCCTGCCCGTCGGGATGACCCTCGCGGCGGTCGTCTACGCCCTCACGGCGCGCTCGTACAAGGCCCCGGGCACGAGGGCTCCGGAGGCCCCGAAGACCTCCGTGAATCCGGGAGCCCCCCGAGCTCCGAGGGCTCCGGAGGCCGACGCCGAGAACGCCGTGTGACCCGGGATGGGCCACAATGAACCCGTGATCGTCATCACCCGCTACTCCGTGCCCGAGGCCGACACCGCGGCCTTCCAGACCGACGCCGCCGCCGCGGTCGACGTGCTCTCCCGCCGCCCCGGCTTCCGGGGCCACTGGGTGGGCCGCGCCGCCGACGACCCCTGCCTGTGGACCGTGGTCACCGAGTGGGACGGCGCCGGGTTCTACCGCCGGGCCCTGTCCGACTTCGACGTCAAGGTCAACGCCGTGCCGCTGCTCTCACGCGCCATCGACGAACCCACCGCGTTCGAGGTCATGGCCGGTGGCGGCGCCCCGGCCTGAACCGTCCGGGCCCCGTGGGCAGGGAAAAGCGTGTGTTCGCGGTTGTCGTGTGCCCTAGCCTGGGTGGACGCGGTCGTCCGCCGTTGCCGCTCCCGGGTTTCGGCGCACGTTCACCGCCCACACGACAACCGATGTATCGCTAACCGCGATCCACCGACACCCAGCCGGATGGAGAGTCACCCATGGCCGCCAAGTCAGAGGCAATGGACGCACTGGTCAACCTCGCCAAACGCCGGGGTCTGGTCTACCCCTCCAGTGAGATCTACGGAGGTCTGCGCGCCGCCTGGGACTACGGCCCCCTCGGCGTCGAGCTCAAGAACAACGTCAAGCGCCAGTGGTGGCGCGCCATGGTGCAGGAGCGCGAGGAGATCGTCGGCCTGGACTCCAGTGTCATCCTGGCCCGTGAGGTCTGGGAGGCCTCCGGCCACGTGAACGCGTTCGTCGACCCCCTCACCGAGTGCCAGTCCTGCCACAAGCGCTTCCGCGCGGACCACCTCATCGAGGCCTACGAGGCCAAGCACGGCCACGAGCCCGCCGAGGGCCTGTCCGCGATCGCCTGCTCCAACTGCGGCGCCAAGGACTCCTTCACCGAGCCGCGTATGTTCAACGGCCTGCTGCGCACCTACCTGGGCCCCGTCCAGGACGAGAAGGGCCTGGCCTACCTGCGCCCGGAGACCGCCCAGGGCATCTTCGTCAACTACAAGAACGTCGAACAGAGCGCCCGCCGCAAGGTGCCCTTCGGCATCGGCCAGATCGGCAAGTCGTTCCGCAACGAGATCACCCCGGGCAACTTCATCTTCCGCACCCGCGAGTTCGAGCAGATGGAGATGGAGTTCTTCGTCAAGCCCGGCAGTGACGAGGAGTGGCACCAGTACTGGATCGACGCCCGCCACCAGTGGTACCTCGACCTGGGCATCGCCAAGGACAACCTGCGCCTGTACGAGCACCCGCAGGAGAAGCTGTCCCACTACTCCAAGCGCACCGTCGACATCGAGTACCGCTTCAACTTCCAGGGCTCGGAGTGGGGTGAGCTGGAGGGCGTCGCCAACCGCACCGACTACGACCTCAGGACGCACTCCGAGGCCTCCGGCGCGGACCTGTCCTACTTCGACCAGGAGAACAACGAGCGCTACATCCCCTACGTCATCGAGCCCGCGGCCGGTGTCGACCGGGCGGTGCTCACGTTCATGCTGGACGCCTACAACGTGGACGAGGCCCCCAACGCCAAGGGCAAGCTGGAGAAGCGCGCCGTCATGCGCCTGGACCCGCGCCTGTCCCCGGTCAAGGTCGCGGTGCTGCCGCTGTCGCGCAACACCGACCTGTCGCCCAAGGCGCGCGACCTGGCCGCCCGGCTGCGCAGGCGCTGGAACGTGGAGTTCGACGACGCCGGCGCGATCGGCCGCCGCTACCGCCGCCAGGACGAGATCGGTACCCCGTTCTGCGTGACGGTGGACTTCGACACCCTGGAGGACGACGCGGTGACCGTGCGCGAGCGCGACACCATGTCCCAGGAGCGTGTGTCCCTGGACCGGGTGGAGACCTACCTCTTCGAGCGCCTGCCCGGCTGCTAGGACCCGAGCCGCAGCTGTGCCGACGGCGCCCGCCGTCCCCAGGGACGGCGGGCGCCGTCGTGTGTTCCGGAGGAGGTGAGACGGCCGGACCCGGGGGGATGGGGGTCTCCGGCCGCCTCCTCGGCTCCCTCGGCCGCACACGGCTGAGGGTTCCTGGGTCTCAACCTAGTGGTAGGGCCTGTGCGGTACCTGGCTGTTTGATGCGGATTGTCCTACCGCGTAAGTGAATCGTGACGACGAATTCCTCGTCCGGTTCGTAGCCGCTCACCCTCATGGCCACGGCGGGGGAGGCCTGCCCCGACACCTCGCACCGCGATGTATAGCTCTGCTAGGGTAATGACCCCTAGCGGAACTAGGTATGGGAAGTACACGTGCACATCGACAAGGACCTGGTCGCGGCGTCGGCCACACCGCTCGTCCTGGGCATCCTGGCCGAGGGCGAGTCCTACGGCTACGCCATCGTCAAACGCGTCAACGAGCTCTCCGGCGGACGGATGCAGTGGACGGACGGGATGCTCTACCCCCTGTTGCACCGCCTCGAGCGCAACGGCTACGTCCGGGCGTCCTGGGGTACGTCCGACGCGGGCCGCCGCCGCAAGCACTACGCGATCACGGAGGCGGGGCTGGAGACGCTGGCCGAACGGCAGAAGCAGTGGAGCGTCGTCGCAGACGCGCTCAAGCAGGTGTGGTGGGCCACATCGCACCCCCCGGTCCCCGGGAGCGCCGCGGCGGGAGGGATCGCCTGATGAGCGACGCCGCACGAGGGGACGTACTGGAGGACCAGATCGATCAGTGGCGCGGCTTCGTGAGCCGCCGCCGCGCCATCTCTCCGGCGGACGTCGAGGAGATGGAGGACCACCTGCGCGAACGGATAGCCGACCTGGGGGCGAACGGCCTCGACGCCGAGGAGGCCTTCCTCGTCGCGGTCAAGCGCATGGGCAACCTGGACGAGGTGTCGCGGGAGTTCGCGCGCGAGCACTCCCACCGGCTCTGGAAACAGCTGGTCCTCGTCCCCGAGGCCGAGGACGGCGCGGGCGGCCTCTCGCGCTGGCGCGAGCTCGGTGTGGTGCTCGCGTGCGCGCTCGGCGCGGGCCTGGCGGTCAAACTCCTGTTCACGTCGGTCGACGGTGAGATCGCGCAGATCCGCAACGTCGCCTTCGTGGTGCTCCCGTTCCTCGCGGGGTGGTTCGCCTGGAAACGGCGCGTCACCTGGCGCACGTGCGCGGCGGTGGCCGCCGTCGCGGCGGTACCGGCCCTGGCGGTGAACCTCTACCCGTTCGAGGCGACCCCCGGCCCGTTCCCGTCGCCCGGGATGACCGCCGTACTCGCGTTCACGCACGCTCCGGTCCTCCTGTGGCTGCTCGTGGGCGTCCTGCACACGGGCGGGCACTGGCGGTCCCACGAGCGGCGCATGGACTTCGTGCGGTTCATGGGCGAGCTGGTGATATACCTGGCGCTGATCATGCTGGGGTCCGTGGTCCTCGTCGGCCTCACCTTCGCGGTGCTCGCCCTGGTCGACGTCGACCTCGAACCGTTCTTCGAGGACTGGCTCCTGCCGTTCGGCCTGCCCGGTGCGCTCCTGGTGGCCGCGTGGCTGGTGGAGGCCAAGAAGAGCGTGGTGGAGAACATCGCGCCCGTCCTGACCCGGGTCTTCACGCCGCTGGCACTCCTGATGCTGGCCGCGGACCTGGTGGCGCTCCTGGTGGACGGTCCGCTGACCACGGTGGACCGCGACCTGCTCATCCTCATGGACGCCATTTTGGTGCTGGTCCTGTTCCTCCTGCTGTACTCGATCTCCGCCCGTGACCCGATGGCCCGGGCGGGCGTCTTCGACTGGCTCCAGCTCGCGCTGGTCGGAGCGGCGCTCGCGGTGGACGCCGTCGCGCTGACGGCGATGCTGACGCGCATCGCCGAGTTCGGGTTCACCGCCAACAAGACCGCCGCGCTGGGGCTCAACCTCGTGCTGCTGGTGCACCTGGTGTGGTCGGCGTGGCTGATGGTGGGCTTCGTACGGGGCACACGTCCGTTCGCCGCGATCGAACGTTGGCAGACGGCCTACCTTCCGGTCTACGCGGTCTGGGCGGGGCTGGTCGTGCTGGTGTTCCCGCCGCTGTTCGGCTTCGCCTGACGCGGACGACCACGTCCCCGACAGACGCGAAAGCCGTGGGCGGGCGCCCACGGCTTTCGCCGTGCGGGGAGTCGGGTCGGTCCGGGGTGGGGATCACGGAGGGCGCACGCGGTCGCGGTTCCCGGTCTCGGCCGGGGGTGTGGGCCACGAAGGAGAGACGCGGTCGCGGTTCCCGGTCTCAGCCCGAGGTGTAGACCACGAAGGAGAGACACGGTCGCGGTTCCCGGTCTCGGCCGGGGGTGTGGGCCACGAAGGAGAGACGCGGTCGCGGTTCCCGGTCTCAGCCCGAGGTGTAGACCACGAAGGAGACCGCGACATAGTGGCAGACGAAGGCCGCGATGGTCAGCGAGTGGAAGATCTCGTGGAAGCCGAACCAGCGCGGTGCCGGGTTGGGCCGCTTGAGCGCGTAGACCACCGCGCCCACGCTGTAGAGCACCCCGCCCACCAGGATGAGGATCCACGTCGCCGGATGGGTGTTGCCGACCAGGTCCGGGATGAACAGCACCGCCACCCAGCCGATGGCCAGGTACAGGGCGGTGGACAGCCAGCGCGGCGCGTTGAGCCACAGCAGTTTGAAGCCGACCCCGGCGATCGCCCCGCCCCAGATCAGCAGCAGCATGGCGGTGCGCAGCGTGCCTTCGAGCACCAGCAGCACGAAGGGCGTGTAGGTGCCCGCGATGATGAGGTAGATGTTCGAGTGGTCCATGCGGCGCAGCACCTTCTCCGCGCCCGTCGACCAGCGGCCCACGTGGTAGACCGCCGAGGTGCCGAACAGCAGTACCGAGCTGAGCGCGTACACGGCGCTGGCGACCATCGCGGTCAGGGTGGGGGACAGGACCACCAAGACGATGCCCGCAGCCAGGGCCAGCGGCGCGGTTCCCAGGTGCAGCCAGCCGCGCAGCCGCGGCTTGACCGCCTCGAACAGGTCCTCGGCCGCCGCCGCGGCTCCCTTGTGTCGACCGTCGTGCCGACCGCTCCTCCCGGGGGGCGCCGGGTCGGTCGGACCGGTTTCCGCGCCTTCGGTTCCCCGAGCCTGTTCCTCCGACACGCTGCACTCCTCCATCCGGGGTCCGCCCCGCTGCGGTCCTGCCGGAAGCCTAACCTACGGACCCGTAAGTTACCTGCCGGTACCCCTGTGTTCCGTGGCACAGGGCGTTTCCCGTGGCGGTGGTGACATGGGATTGGTCGGTTCCCTACCCGGGGCGGCGTTCTCCGATTCCGGGTGCTTCTGTGAGCGCGCTCACCTCTTTGACCAGTGACTTCGTGCTCGCCGGGGTGTCCTGCCCCGGGTCCGGCGGGGAAGGCGCCGTGCATCTTTGCTGAACCATTGGTATAGACCTTTTCAATGGCTCTGAACTGGGCATACACCAAAAACAGGGAGTTCATAAGGGGGCGAGGTCGCAGAGTGTGGAAGAGTCGCGCCATCCGGGCACAGGCGCCGACCCAGCGCTGAGTCGACGACGAACGAGGGAGCACCCCCGTGGCCAAGTACGTCTACAAGTTCACCGAGGGAAACAAGGACCTGAAGGACCTTCTCGGCGGCAAGGGGGCCAACCTCGCCGAGATGACCAACCTCGGCCTGCCGGTTCCCCCCGGGTTCACGATCACCACCGAGGCGTGCCGCCACTACCTCTCCGAGGGCAGTGTGCCCGCCGGGCTCGACGCCGAGATCGAGGTGAACCTCAAGGAGCTGGAGAGGGCCATGGGCCGCCGTCTCGGCCAGCCGGACGACCCGCTCCTGGTCAGCGTGCGCTCGGGCGCCAGGTTCTCCATGCCCGGCATGATGGAGACCGTCCTCAACATCGGCCTCAACGACGATTCCGTCGCCGGCCTGGCCGCCCAGGGCGGCGACGAGCGCTTCGCCTGGGACTCCTACCGGCGCCTCATCCAGATGTTCGGCAAGACCGTGCAGGACATCGACGGCGAGCTCTTCGAGGAGGCCATCGAGGAGGTCAAGGCCGCCAAGGGCGTCGAGAGCGACCTGGACCTGGACGCCGCCGACCTGCGCCGGCTCGTCGACCGCTTCAAGGAGGTCGTGCTGGAGCAGACGGGCGCCCCCTTCCCCAGCGACCCCCGCGAGCAGATGACCCTCGCCGTCAAGGCGGTCTTCGACTCCTGGAACGCCCCCCGCGCCGTCCTGTACCGGCGCCAGGAGCGCATTCCCGCGGACCTCGGCACCGCCGTCAACATCTGCTCCATGGTCTTCGGCAACCTCGGCATGGACTCGGGTACCGGTGTCGCCTTCACCCGCGACCCCGCCTCCGGGCAGCCCGGCGTCTACGGCGACTACCTCCAGAACGCCCAGGGCGAGGACGTGGTGGCCGGTATCCGCAACACCGTGCCCCTCGCCGACCTGGAGAAGATCGACGCCCGCAGCCACAGGGAGCTGATGGGTGTCATGGACACCCTGGAGAACCACTACCGCGACCTGTGCGACATCGAGTTCACGATCGAGCGCGGCAAGCTGTGGATGCTCCAGACCCGGGTGGGCAAGCGCACGGCCGCCGCCGCCTTCCGCATCGCCGACCAGCTCGTCGACCAGGGCATGATCACCCTGGACGAGGCGGTCCAGCGCGTCACCGGCGACCAGCTCGCCCAGCTGATGTTCCCGCGCTTCGACGAGGAGGCCCTCTCGGGTACCGGCGTCCACCGCATCGGCCACGGCATGAACGCCTCGCCCGGCGCCGCCGTCGGCAAGGCCGTCTTCGACTCCTACACCGCCGTCAAGTGGTCGCGCAGCGGCGAGCGGGTCATCCTGTGCCGCCGTGAGACCAACCCCGACGACCTGGAGGGCATGATCGCCGCCGAGGGCATCCTCACCAGCCGCGGCGGCAAGACCTCGCACGCCGCCGTGGTCGCCCGGGGCATGGGCAAGACCTGCGTGTGCGGCGCCGAGGAGCTGGACATCGACACCAAGAACCGGCGTATGACCGCGCCCGGCGGCGAGGTGGTCGAGGAGGGCGACGTCATCTCCATCGACGGCGCCAGCGGCGAGGTCTACCTCGGCGAGGTGCCCGTGGTGGACTCGCCCGTCGTGCGCTACTTCGAGGGCGAGATCGACCCGGCCTCCGACCGGGCGGACGACCTCGTGCGCGCCGTGGACCGGCTCATGCACTACGTCGACGCCGCCCGCCGCATGCGCGTGCGCGCCAACGCCGACACCCGCGAGGACGCCGCCCGCGCCCGCCGCATGGGCGCGCAGGGCATCGGCCTGTGCCGGACCGAGCACATGTTCCTGGGCGATCGCCGCCAACTGGTGGAGCGCCTCATCCTCGCCGACACCGAGGAGGAGCAGACACAGGCCCTCGACGCACTCCTGCCCCTGCAGCGCGAGGACTTCGGCGGCATCCTGGAGGCCATGGACGGCCTGCCGGTGACCGTGCGCCTGCTCGACCCGCCGCTGCACGAGTTCCTGCCCGACATCACCGAGCTGTCGGTGCGCGTGGCCGTGGCCGAGGCGCGCGGCGAGAGCCACGAGAACGACCTGCGGGTGCTCCAGGCCGTGCATAAGCTGCACGAGCAGAACCCGATGCTGGGCCTGCGCGGCGTCCGCCTGGGCCTGGTCGTGCCCGGCCTGTTCACCATGCAGGTGCGCGCCATCGCCCAGGCCGCCGTGGACCGGATCGCCGCGGGCGGCCGCCCCTGCCCCGAGATCATGATCCCGCTGGTGGGCACCGTGCAGGAGCTGGAGATCATCCGCGAGGACGCGCTGCGCGTACTGCGCGAGGTGGAGCAGGAGCACGGCGTCGAGCTCGACCTCGCCATCGGCACGATGATCGAGCTGCCCCGCGCCGCCCTGACCGCCGGACAGATCGCCGAGAACGCCGAGTTCTTCTCCTTCGGCACCAACGACCTCACCCAGACGGTCTGGGGGTTCTCCCGCGACGACGTGGAGGCCTCCTTCTTCTCCGCCTACCTGGAGAAGGGCGTGTTCGGTGTGTCGCCCTTCGAGTCCCTGGACGTGGACGGGGTCGGCCGTCTCGTCAGCATCGCCGTGGAGGAGGGGCGGGCCGCCCGCCCGGACATCAAGCTCGGGGTGTGCGGCGAGCACGGGGGCGACCCCGCGTCGGTGCACTTCTTCCACCAGGTGGGCCTGGACTACGTGTCCTGCTCGCCCTTCCGGGTACCCGTCGCCCGCCTGGAGGCGGGTCGCGCCGCAGGCCGCACGGCGCACTGACGGGGCCCGGGCACGGTCCGGACGCGGTGGCTCCCGGCCACCGCGTCCGGTGTTCGTACAGGGATCCGGTACACGGGGCGGGACCACACCGGAAAAGCTCTAGACTCATCCCGGTCGGCGACCGTAGCGCGCCATGGTCGTGACCTGTTCGTGATGTATTCTGACCGCCAGAAGGGCCTCCGTTTCCCGCCGGACACCCCACACACGGCAGCGGAGGCGCGCCGACACCACCTCCGCCACGGCCTCCCGGCCGGGACCGCCGCGAACCAGAGGCGGGCGGAGGCCGTCCCAGCGGGGGTACACATCCCCGATCGAAGATTTGTGCGGAGGTGAGCCGGTGCGAACGGCGAACGACGGCCGCGGCGAGGAGCCGTGGGAGGATCCCACCACCGCGCCCTCTCCCGACGACGAGGCCACCCGGGTCTTCTCCCGCGAGACCCTCACACCCGCCTCCGGTACCGGGGCCGCCGACGACACCCGCGAGTTCTCCCGCGACCCCGACGGCGAGGCCACCCGGCCGTTCCGGCGCGGGGAGCCCCCGGAGCCCGTGCCGACCGGTACGGCCCGGACCGGTGAGTCCACCCGGGCCGCCGACGCCCAGGGCGCACCCGGGGGCGCCGCCTTCACCCGGCGCTTCGTCCGGGGCCGGCCCCCCGGCCGGGGCCAGGCCCTTCGCCCCACGGCGCCGGACCCTCCCGAGGAGGACCTCCCGCCCGCCCCGGAGCCCGAACCCCTCGACGCACGGCCCGAACCACCGTCCCGCCGACCCCGAGAGCCCCGAGAGTCCCGGGGGCCCCGCCGCGGGAGGCGCCGTTTCCGTCTGCGCTGGCTGGTCACCCTCCTGCTGCTCATCGCGCTGGCCCTGCCGTTCGGCACCTGGGGCTGGGTCTGGTACACCGCCCGGCAGGACGACCGCGTCCCCTCCGACGCCATCGTCGTGCTCGGTGCCAGCCAGTACAACGGTGTGCCCTCACCCGTCTACGAGGCACGGCTGCGGCATGCCCAGGTCCTCTACCTGGAGGGCGTCGCACCCGTCATCGTCACCGTCGGGGGCAAGCTGCCCGACGACAACTTCACCGAGGCGGCCTCGGGGAGGAACTGGCTGATCGAGGTGGGCGTCCCCGGCGACCAGATCATCGCCGTGGAGGAGGGGCGCGACACGCTCCAGAGCATCGACGCCGTCTCGGAGGTCTTCGAGGAGCACTCCTGGGACACCGCCATCCTGGTCTCCGACCCCTGGCACAGCCTGCGGTCGGCGCAGATGGCGGCCGACTACGGCATCGACGCGGGCACCTCCCCCTCGCGCTCGGGTCCCGCGGTCATCGAGCGCAGTACCCAGCTGTGGTACATCTCCAGGGAGACGGCCGCGCTCTGGTACTACTGGATCTTCAAGGACAGCAGCGACCTCCAGGTCAACGCCGCCTGACCAGTACGGGCGGCGCGGTTCTGTCGCCGCTGGGAAGTAGGGTCGCCAGCAATGAGGAACAATCCCCGCGAGGGCGGAGCACCCGGCTACACGCACCGGGACACCGAGCGCCGGGCGCGCGAGGAACGCAAGAACCGGGCCCGCGACCCCTTCGAGCGCGACCGCGCCCGGATCCTGCACAGCGCCGCCCTGCGCCGCCTGGCGGCCAAGACCCAGGTGGTCCAGCCCGGCGTGAGCGACTTCCCGCGCACCCGCCTCACCCACTCCCTGGAGTGCGCCCAGATCGGCCGTGAACTCGGCCAGGCCCTGGGCTGCGACCCCGACCTGGTGGAGGCGGCCTGCCTCTCCCACGACCTCGGCCACCCGCCCTTCGGCCACAACGGCGAGCGCGCGCTGGACGAGGCCGCCGCCGACTGCGGCGGCTTCGAGGGCAACGCCCAGAGCCTGCGCCTGCTCGTGCGGCTGGAGGGCAAGGTCATCGAACCCGACGGGCGCAGCGCGGGGCTCAACCTCACCCGCGCCACCCTCGACGCGACCGTCAAGTACCCCTGGCTCAGGGGCGAGGGCGGCGACACCCACAAGTTCAACTGCTACCCCGACGACACCGGGGTGTTCACCTGGCTGCGCCGGGGCGCGCCCGAGGGCCGCACCTGCTTCGAGGCCCAGGTCATGGACTGGGCCGACGACGTCGCCTACTCCGTCCACGACGTCGAGGACGCCCTGCACGCCGGGCTGGTGGACCCGTCCGCCCTGCACGGCGCCGCCGAGCGCGCCGAGATCGTCCGGATCGCCGCCGCCCACTACTGCGACGCCGAGGCCGCCGAGCTCGACGAGGTGTTCACCGACCTGGTCGCCGACCCCGTCTGGCCCCGCGCGTTCACCGGGGACCTGCCCTCCCTCGCCGCCCTCAAGAACCTCACCAGCGAACTCATCGGCCGCTTCTGCCGGGCCGCGGAGGAGGCCACCCTCGCCGCCTACGGCCCCGGGCGGCTCACCCGCTACGGCGCCGACCTCATCGTGCCCCGCCGCCCCCTGCTGGAGTGCGCCCTGCTCAAGGCGGTCTCCGCCCACTTCGTGCTCTCGCGCGAGGAGGCCCTGGTCTACCAGGCCGAGGAGCGCCGCCTGATCAGCGAACTGGTCGAGGCCCTCTGGAAGAACGCGCCCGAGGGCCTGGACCCGCAGTTCCGCGCCTCCTTCGCCGAGGCCGGGGACGACGCCGCCGCGCTGCGCGTGGTGGTCGACCAGGTAGCCTCGCTCACCGACACCTCCGCGACCTCCCTGCACGCACGCCTGGTGGGCTGAGGGGGCAACCCCCTCCCGATTTGGGGAAAGGGGTTGACTTCCTCTATGTGAGCGTTAACAATGTTGCTCACGTCACAGGTGTTCCCCCACGGCCCGGAGGTGTCGTTTCAGATGAATCCACCAGGTGGCCGTACCCCCGTCATGGCGGACGTGGCCCGGCTGGCCGGCGTCTCCCACCAGACGGTGTCCCGGGTCGTCAACGGACACCCCAACGTCCGCGAGGAGACGGTGCTCCGGGTGCGGCGAGCGATCGACGAGCTCGGCTACCACCGCAACTCCACCGCGCGCGCCCTGGTCACCCGCCGCACCAACGTGCTCGGCGTCATCGCCTTCGACACCACGCTCTTCGGTCCGGCCCAGACCCTGTCGGGGATCGAGAGGGCGGCGCGCGAGGCGGGCTACTTCCTGAGCATGGTCAGCCTGGACGACGTGTCGCCGGACGGGATCGTCGCGGCGGCCGAGTACCTGATCCAGCAGTCGGTCGAGGGCTGCGTCGCGATCGCCCCCCAGCGCAGCCTGGTCGACGCCCTGGCCGCGCTGCCCGGACCCCACCCCCTGGTGGCGGTCGAGGGCGGTGAGGGATCGGGCCTGCCCGTCGTCTGCGTCGACCAGGTCCAGGGCGCCCACGACGCCGTCCGCCACCTGCTGGAACTCGGACACGCGACCGTCCACCACATCGAGGGCGATCCCCTGTGGCTGGAGTCGGAGGCCCGCGTGGTCGGCTGGCGCCGGGCGCTGGAGGAGGCCGGCGTGCCGGTCCCCGAACCGCTCCCGGGCGACTGGAGCCCCCGGTCGGGCTACGAGCTGGGGCGCTCGCTGGTGGCCCGGCGGGCCGAGGGGGAGCGCGTCACGGCGATCTTCGTGGGCAACGACCAGATGGCCATAGGGGTACTGCGCGCCCTGCACGAGGCGGGGCTGCGCGTGCCCGGCGACGTCAGCGTGGTCGGCTTCGACGACGTGCCCGAGGCCGAGTACCTCACCCCGTCCCTGACCACCGTCTTCCAGGACTTCGCCCAGGTGGGCAAGGAGAGCCTGGCGCTGCTGCTCGGCGAGATAGGGACCGAGCGGAACGGTTCGTCGGGCTCCTCCGGAACCGCGCGCAGGGTCGTCCCGGCGCGGCTGCGGGTCCGGGGCAGCAGCGGACCCCCGCCACCCTGACCCCCTGTCCCCGGCCCCGACCCCCCGACCCCGTCAACGTGCCCTCCTCCGCCCGCGTCCCCTTCCCCGTCCCTTCCGTCCCCGTCCGCCCCCTCGTGGAAGGAACTCCCCTTGGACCAGAATGTGAACGCTAACAATTCATCTCCGCCCGAACCGGTGACCATCGGAGTCGACTTCGGGACCCTCTCCGGCCGCGCCGTCGTGGTCCGGGTCCGAGACGGAGTCGAACTCGGATCCGCCGCCCACGACTACCGGCACGGCGTCATCACGGACCGCCTGCCGGAGTCGGAGGACCCCCTGGAGCCGGAGACCGCGCTCCAGTGCCCCGAGGACTACCGCGAGGTCCTGCGCACCGCCGTCCCCGAGGCCCTGCGAGTCTCGGGCGTCTCGCCCGGGCAGGTCGTCGGTATCGGCACCGACTTCACCGCCTGCACGGTCATGCCGGTGACCGCGGACGGCACCCCCCTGTGCGAGCTCCCCGACCTGGCCCGCCGCCCGCACGCCTGGCCCAAACTGTGGCGCCACCACGCCGCCCAGCCCGAGGCCGACGAGATCAACGCCCTGGCCGCGGAGCGCGGGGAGAAGTGGCTGGCGCGCTACGGGGGGAAGATCTCCTCCGAGTGGGAGTTCGCCAAGGCGCTCCAGGTCCTACGCGACGATCCCGGCGCCTACGAGCGCGCCGAACGCTGGATCGAGGCCGCCGACTGGATCGTCTGGCAGCTGTGCGGACAGGAGACCCGCAACGTCGCCACCGCCGGGTACAAGGGCATCCACCAGGACGGCGCCTGGCCCTCGACGGACTTCCTGGCCGCGCTCGACCCGCGCTTCGCCGGCTTCGTGCGGGACAAGCTCGAACACCCCCTGGCCCAGCTCGGCGAGCGCGCTGGCTCCCTCACCGCCGAGGCCGCGGCCTGGACCGGCCTGCCCGAGGGCGTTCCCGTCGCCGTCGGCAACATCGACGCGCACGTCACCGCCGCCACCGCGCGGACCACCGGCCCCGGGCGGATGCTCGCCATCATGGGCACCAGCACCTGCCACGTCATGAACTCCGACGTCCTGGCCGAGGTACCCGGCATGTGCGGCCTGGCCCACGGCGGCATCACCCCCGGAGCCTGGGGCTACGAGGCGGGCCAGAGCGGCGTCGGCGACATCTTCGGCTGGTTCGCCGAGTCCTACGTGCCCCCCGCCTACCACGAGGAGGCACGCGAGCGCGGCCTGTCCCTCCACGAACTGCTCTCCGACAAGGCCGCCGAGGCGCCGGTGGGCGGGCACGGCCTCGTCGCCCTGGACTGGCACAGCGGCAACCGCTCGGTCCTGGTCGACCACGACCTGTCCGGCGTGCTCGTCGGCATGACCCTGGCCACCAGGCCCGAGGAGGTCTACCGGGCCCTGGTCGAGGCCACCGCCTTCGGCACCCGCACCATCGTCGAGGCCTTCACGGCCTCCGGGGTGCCGGTGGAGGACCTCACCATCGGCGGGGGCATGGTCCGCAACCCCTTCGTCCTCCAGGTCTACGCCGACGTGCTCGGCCGCTCCCTGAAGATCGTGGCCTCCGAACACGGCTGCGCGGTCGGGGCCGCCATCCACGCCGCCGTCGCCGCGGGCGCCCACCCCGACATCCACGCCGCCTCGGACGCCATGGGCCGGGTCCGCGCGGAGACCGTCGACCCCGACCCGGCCAGGACCGCCGCCTACGACGAGCTCCACGCGGTCTACACCGAGCTCCACGACCACTTCGGCCGGGGCGGCAGCCGGAGCCTGCACCGCCTGCGGGCCCTGCGCAACTCCGTCCTGACCAGCGCCCAGGGCGGCGCCGAGAAGGGAGACCGATGACCACCGACACGTCCCCGACGGTTCCCGAAGAGCACCACGGCGAGGTGGAGCGCCTGCGTGCCCACGTGTGCGCCCTGCACACCGAGCTCACCCGGTGGAACCTGGTCACCTGGACGAGCGGCAACGTCTCCGCCCGCGTGCCCGGCGCCGACCTGATGGTGATCAAGCCCAGCGGCGTCTCCTACGAGGACCTCTCCCCGGAGGACATGGTCGTCTGCGACCTGGACGGCCGGGTCGTCGAGGGGCGGCACAAGCCCTCCAGCGACACCGCCGCCCACGCCCACGTCTACCGAGCCCGCCCCGACGTCGGCGGCGTCGCGCACACGCACAGCCCCTACGCCACCGCCTGGGCCGCGCGCGGCGAGGCCATCCCCTGCGCCATCACCGCGATGGCCGACGAGTTCGGCGGCGACATCCCCGTCGGTCCGTTCGCCCTCATCGGCGGCGACGACATCGGCAGGGGAGTGGTCGCCACCCTCGACGGCCACCGCTCGCCCGCCGTCCTCATGCGCGGCCACGGCGTGTTCACCGTCGGCGCGAACGCCAGGGCGGCGGTCAAGGCCGCGGTGATGTGCGAGGACGTCGCCCACACGATCCACATCGCCCGCCAGGGCGGTCCCCTCCACCGGCTTCCGCAGGAGCACATCGACGCGCTCCACGACCGCTACCAGAACGTCTACGGCCAGTAGGGAAACAACAGTGCCCGTACCCACACCCCCCGCCACCGAGCACCCGCCGGTGCGGACGCGCAGGCCCCGCATCGGCCTGCTCGGCATCATGCAGCCCCTCTACGACGACATGATCCCCGGCATCACCGAGCACCAGGCGGCCTACGCCTCCCGTGTCGCCGAGAAGCTCTCCGACGTCGCCGAGTGGACCGTCAGCCCGCCGGTGCGCGGCCGCGCCGACGCCGAGAGCGCGATGCGCGCGTTCGAGGCCGACGGGCTCGACGGCGTCCTCGTCGTCATGCTCACCTACGGCCCCTCCCTGCGCGTCACCCGGATGTTCAGTCAGATGAGGCTGCCCGTGGCGCTGGCCAACATCCAGCCCGACCCCGCGGTCAGCCCCTCCTGGGACATGGACGACATGACCTACAACCAGGGCATCCACGGGGCCCAGGACACCGCCAACGCCATGGTGCGCGCCGGCCTGTCCTTCGACGTCATCACCGGCGAGTGGCAGAGCCCGGAGTTCGCCGCGCGCGTGGACCGCTGGGCCCGCGCGGCCCGCGCGGTCAGCGCGCTGCGCTCCCTCCGGGTCGGCGTGTTCGGCTACCCGATGAACGGCATGGGCGACGCCCGGGTGGACGAGAGCGCCCTGCTGCGCAAGCTCGGCCCCGAGATCCACGTCATCGCGCCGGGCGCGCTGCACAGGGAGATGGCCGAGCTGCCCGAGGAGGCGGTCCGCGACCTCATGGCCTGGGAGGACACGGCCCTGGAGGTGGACGGGCGCCTGTCCAAGGAGGAGCGCGTCGACCACGCCCGCATGCAGCTGGGCATCGAACGGCTGCTGGAGGAGACGGGGTGCGGCGCCTACTCCACCCACTTCGACGCGATCGGGGAGGACGGCCGCTTCGCCCGGCTGCCGATGGCCGCCGCCTCCACCCTGATGGCCAAGGGATACGGGTTCGCGGGCGAGGGCGACGTCCTGGCCGCCTCGATCGTCTACGCGGGCCACCAGCTCGCCGGAGACGGCCACTTCACCGAGATGTACGCGATGGACTTCCCCAGTGACTCCATCCTCATGAGCCACATGGGCGAGGGCAACTGGAGGGTCGCGCGCGAGGACGAGCCCGTCCGGCTGATCAAACGCCCGCTGGGCATCGGCGGCCTGGCCGACCCGCCCACCATCCTCTTCCGCTACCGGCCGGGCCCGGCCACCCTCGCCTCCCTGGTCGCCCTCGGCGGCGAGGAGTTCCGGCTGGTCGTGGCCGAGGGCGAGGTCATCGACGCGCCCGAACTGCCGTCCCTGGAGATGCCCTACGGACAGTTCCGCCCCGAGACGGGCGTGCGGAGGTGCATGGACTCCTGGCTCCGCGCGGGCGGTACCCACCACATGGTCATGAACACCGGCGCCCGCGCCGAGGACTGGCGGGTCCTGTGCGAGCTCTCCGGTATCGAGTACGTCCGGGTCTGACCCGGAAGGCACCAGCGCCCCGGCGCACCACCACCCCCCAGCGAAGGGCTCCGGGGAGCCCTTCGACCCCCCCTCAGCGCAAGGAGACCACCATGCGCGACGCACCATCCCCGTCGTACCACGCACCACCGCCGGCCGCCTCCGCAGGACCGGGCCGCAGGGCCTTCGTCACCGGGGCCGTGGCCGCCGCCGGACTGGCCGCGGTGGGGTGCGGGCCCCCCGACACCCTCATCAGCGGCAGGACCAGGCTGCGCCAGTGGAACCTGTTCGCCGGCGGTGACGGCCTGCGGATGATCGAGATGCACGAGGCCTACAAGGCCGAGCACCCCGACATCGACTTTCGCGCGACCACCTTCACCTGGGGCGCGCCGTTCTACACCAAGGTGGCCATGGGCGCCGCGGGCGGCCGGGGCGCCGACATCGCCACCGCGCACGTGTCCCGGCTGGAGAGCCTGGCACCGGGCCGGCTGCTGGACCCGATCGACCCGGCGATGCTGGCCGAGGCGGGCATCGACGACACCGTGGTACTGCCCAACATCTGGGAGAAGTGCTTCTTCGACGGCCGGCTGTACGCCATCCCCCTCGACACCCACGTGCTGATCCAGTACTACCACCTGGACGTGTGCCGGCAGGCGGGCCTGCTGGACGCCGACGACCGGCTCGTGGAGGTCTCCGGGACGGAGGAGTACTTCGACATGCTCCGCGAGATCAAGGCCGTCACCGGGACCTACGGCCTGTCCATCGACACCTGGAACCCCTGGTCCAACTTCTGGTCGCTCTACCGCCAGCAGGACGGCGAGCTCGTCCTCGGCGAGGACGACTACGAGATGGACGACGACAAGGCCCTGGCCGCGATGGAGGTGCTCTACCGCCTCTCCGAGGAGGGGCTGGCCCCCCGCCACTCCATGCTCGCCGACACCGCCGCCAACCTGGCCAACGGCCAGGCCGGGCTGATGATCCACGGCAACTGGGAGATTCCGACCCTGGAGGCCACCGGCGTGGGCTTCTCCGCCACCCAGTTCCCGGCCGTGTTCGGCAACCACCGCACGCGCGGCGACTCCCACTGCTACGTGTTCCCGCACCAGCGCGACCGCGACCCCGAACGCACCCGGGCCGCCGTCGAGTACGCCGCGTGGATGCTGCGCCACAGCCTCACCTGGGCGAAGGGCGGGCACATCCCCGCCTACCAGCCGGTCGTGGAGAGCCCCGAATACGACGAGCTGCACCCCCAGTCCGAGTACCGCGAGGCCGCCGAGAACGTCCAGTTCGAGCCGCAAGCCTGGTTCAGCGGCTCGGCGGGACGCCTCCAGGAGGAGGCCACCGGCGCGCTGACCACCCTGCACCAGGGCACCCAGACTCCGGAGCAGGCGCTCGCGCAACTCAAAGCGACCATCCGTGAACTGCTGACCGTGCCGTCACCGGTGTAGGGAGCCCCACCATGACAAGCCAGACCAGTGCTCCCGCGCCGCGTACGTCCCCCGGCGCGCCCCCAAGAGCCGACCGCGACCTCGTCGACGTGCGTCGCAGGCCCACCACGTGGACCGGCCTGTGGTTCGTCCTGCCCTTCCTCGCCTTCTACCTCCTCTTCCTGCTGTGGCCCGCCGTCGTCGGCCTCGGCTACACCTTCACCGACCGCAGCCTGGCCGGGGGCCCGCTCTCCTTCGTGGGACCGGACAACTGGCAGGAGAGCCTGACCGACCGCGCCCTGTACGACTCCCTGTGGAACACGCTGTGGTTCACGATCCTCAGCGTGCCCCTGATGGTCCTGCTCGCGCTCGGCCTGGCCCTGCTGACCGATCACGCCCGCAGGCTCGGATGGTTCCTGCGGCTGTCGTTCTTCGCGCCGTTCGTGCTCCCGGTCGCGGTGATGACCCTCATCTGGAACTGGATGTACAACCCGAGTCTGGGCCTGTTCAACGGCACCCTGGCCCGGTTCGGCGTCCAGGGCCCCGAGTGGCTCTTCAGCGAGGACACGGCGATGTTCTCCGTGGTCATCGCCACCGCCTGGTGGCAGGTCGGCTTCAACTACCTGCTCTACCTGGCCGCCATGCAGTCCATCCCCAAGGACGTCTACGAGGCGGCGGCCATCGACGGCGCGGGCGCCTGGCAGCGCGTCGGCCGCATCACCCTGCCGCTGCTGGCGCGTACCACCGCGCTCATCACCGTCCTCCAGCTCATCGGGTCCCTGCGCGTGTTCGAGCAGATCTACCTGATGACCATGGGCGGCCCCAACTTCGCCACCCGCACCGTCATCCAGTACATCTACGACTCCGGATTCGTGGGGCTGCGCGTCGGCCTGGCCTCGTCCATGGCCTACATCTTCATGGTCCTGATCATCGCCGCCTCCATCGCCCAGTTCCGCCTGTTCTCCCGGAAGGAGGCCTGACCATGGTCACCTCCACGTCCCGGCCCGCCGCGCCGGCCACGGCGCCCGCGCGCCTCCTCCGGCGGCGGCGCGTCACGGTGGGCTCCGCCGCCCTGTACACGGTCGCCGCCCTGGCGGCCCTCCTCTGGCTCGTCCCGCTGCTGTGGGCCTTCGCCACCTCGGTCAAACCCGAGGGCGAGACCACCGTCATGCCGCCCGCCTGGCTCACCCCCAACGCCACCTTCGAGGCCTACGCGCAGGTCCTGGGCCGCGGGGACATCATCCGCTGGACGATGAACTCGCTCATCACCACCACGATCGTCACCGCGCTCACCCTGGTGGTGTGCGTGCTGGCCGCCTACGGCTTCTCCCGGTTCGACTTCCGTGGCCGCGGCTGGCTCTTCGCCCTGGTCATCGGCGGCATCCTCATCCCGCCGCAGGTGCTCATCGTGCCCCAGTTCGTGCTGATGACCCAGCTCGGGCTGGTGGACACCTACTGGGGCGTGGCCCTGCCCCAGGTGGTCGCCCCGGTGTTCGTGTTCATCCTCAAGCGGTTCTTCGACGCCATCCCGCGCGACTACGAGGACGCCGCCAAGATGGACGGAGCCGGACCGCTGCTCGTGTTGTGGAGCGTCATCCTGCCGCTGTCCCGGCCCATCCTCACCGCCGTGGGCATCTTCACCTTCATCGGCGCCTGGAACAACTTCCTGTGGCCGTTCATCGTGGTCAACGACCCGGAGATGATGACCCTGCCCGTGGGCCTGGGCACCGTCCTGGGCCAGTACGGCATCCAGTACGCCCAGGTCATGGCCTCCGCCGTGCTGGGCGCCCTGCCCCTGCTCGTGGTCTACCTGCTCTTCCAGAGGCACATCGTCACGGGCGTGGCGGGTGCCGGGATCAAGGGTTGACCCGCTGCCCCCGTTCCGCTCCCACCACCCCCAGGAGCCCCCCATGCGACCTCCGCTCGTCCGGATCGCGGCGGCCCTCACCGCCGCGGCCCTGGCCACGTCCCTGGCCACCGCCCCGGCCGGATCCGCCTCCGCGGCGCGCGCCGACTGGGACGTGCCGCCCAACAACCCCGGCCTGCCCCTCTTCGGCCACCAGCCCGACGACATCCACCCCTTCGCCGGGGGACTGAGGGTCCACGACCCCGCCCTGTACCGGGGCGGCGACGGCGAGGACTGGTACGTCTTCGGCACCGGCCACGCCGAACTCGGCGACGGCAACATCCAGATCCGCAGCTCCCCGAACGGGCGGCACTGGACCTACACCGGCACGGTCTGGGACACCAAGCCCGCCTGGCTCACGGAGAGGATCCCCGGAGTGGGAACCCTCTGGGCCCCCGAGATCCACCACTCCGACGGCACCTACTACCTGTACTACTCGGCCTCCACCTTCGGCTCGAACCGCTCGCTCATCGCCCTGGCCACCAACACCACCCTGGACCCCGAGGACCCCGGCTACGAGTGGGTCGACCGGGGGCCGGTGTTCGAGTCCTTCGAGGGCGACCCCTACAACGCCATCGACCCCGGCATCGTCGAGGACGGCGAGGGCCGCCACTGGATGACGTTCGGCTCGTTCTGGAGCGGTATCCGCATGGTCGAGCTGGACTGGCCGAGCGGCGGGGCCGTCGAGGGAGCGGAGGTGCTGCACCTGGCCGACCGCCGCGAGCCGCCCAACGCCGTCGAGGCGCCCCACATCATCCACCGCGACGGCTACTACTACCTCTTCGTCTCCCTCGACCACTGCTGCCGCGTCGGCAGCGACTACAAGGTCGCCGTCGGCCGGTCCACCGACGTCACCGGCCCCTACGTGGACGCCGACGGCGTCCCCCTGCTGGAGGGCGGCGGCACCGTGGTCCTCGCCGAGGAGGGCACCATCACCGGCTCGGGAGGGCAGTCCGTCTCCGGCGGCCTGCTCGCCTACCACTACTACGACACCGACCTGGGACCCGACTTCGACTTCCGGATGGCCGTCCGGAAGCTGCACTGGACCGCCGACGGCTGGCCCCGCGTCCAGTAGACCCGCCGACCCAACGACCTCCCGGCCCGGGTGACGCGCCCGGGCCGGGCCACACCACCAGGAGACCGCCATGCTCAACGCCTCCCTCCGCGTCGACGCTGCCACCCCCGTAGCCCTGGTCCACCGCCGCACGTTCGGCTCCTTCGTCGAGCACATGGGCCGCTGCGTCTACACCGGCATCCACGAACCCGACCACCCCACCGCCGACGCCGACGGCCTGCGGCGCGACGTCGCCGCGCTGGTCCGCGAACTCGGCGTGACGACCGTGCGCTACCCGGGCGGCAACTTCGTCTCCGGATACCGCTGGGAGGACGGCGTGGGTCCCAAGGAGCAGCGCCCGGTCCGCCGCGACCTGGCCTGGCACAGCATCGAGACCAACCAGTTCGGGCTCAACGAGTTCATGACCTGGTGCCGGAACCTGGACATCGAACCGATGATGGCCGCCAACCTCGGCACCCGGGGCCTCCAGGAGGCCCTCGACCTGCTGGAGTACTGCAACCACCCGGGCGGAACCCACCTCTCGGACCTGCGCGCCTCCCACGGCCACCCCGACCCCCACGACATCCGCATGTGGTGCCTGGGCAACGAGATGGACGGCCCCTGGCAGATCGGCCACCTCGACGCCCGCTCCTACGGCCGCAAGGCCGCCCAGGTGGCCCGGGCCATGAAGATGGCCGACCGCGACCTGGAACTGGTCGTGTGCGGCAGTTCGGGGTCGGCCATGTCCACCTTCGGCCAGTGGGAGGCCACCGTCCTGGAGGAGACCTACGATGCTGTGGATCACATCTCGCTGCACGCCTACTACGAGGAGCACGACGGGGACTTGGCCAGTTTCCTGGGCGCCACCACGGACATGGACCACTTCATCGACTCCGTGGTCTCCACCGCCGACGCGGTCGGTGCCCGGCTCCGCGACCCCAAGCGCATCCAGCTCTCCTTCGACGAGTGGAACGTCTGGTACCTGAGCCGCCACCAGGCCGAGGCCGCCGTGCAGCCCACCGACGACTGGCGGATCGCGCCCCGCGTCATCGAGGACCGGTACAACGTGGCCGACGCCGTCGTGGTCGGCAACATGCTCATCAGCCTGCTCCGGCACAGCGACCGTGTCACCGCCGCCAGCCAGGCCCAGCTCGTCAACGTGATCGCGCCCATCATGACCGAGCCGGGCGGTCCCGCCTGGCGCCAGACCGTCTTCCACCCCTTCGCCCTCACCGCCGGGTCCGCCTCCGGCCACGTACTGCGCGCCGAGGTCACCGCCCCCGTCCAGGAGACCGACAGGTACGGCGAGGTGCCCGTCGTCGACTCCGTGGTCACCTCCGACCCCGACACCGGACGCGCCGCCCTGTTCGTCGTCAACCGCTCCACCGACCAGCCGGTCACCCTCGACGCCGACCTGCGCGGCCTCGCCCCGACCGGCGTGGCCCGCGCGCTCACCCTCGCCAACGACGACGTGTACGCCGCCAACACCATGGAGAACCCCGACCGGGTCACCCCCCGGGACAACAAGTCCGCCCACCTCGACGCCGGAAGGCTCTCGGTGACCCTGCCCCCCGTCTCCTGGACCGTCGTCGACCTGACGGCCGACGGCCGCTGAACCCGTCTCCCGCCCCCGTCCCCAAGGAGAGAAACCCATGCCACACCACAGGAAGACGGTCGTCCCGGCACTGCTCGGGGCGGCCCTGCTGCTCACCGCATGCAACGGCGTCGGCGACGCCGCCCAGGACACCGGGGAGAACGGCACCACCATCGGCATCGCCATGCCCACCCAGTCGTCGGAGCGCTGGATCAACGACGGCGAGAACATGGTCGCCGAGTTCGAGTCCCGCGGCTTCGGCACCGACCTCCAGTACGCCGAGGACGTCGTGGAGGACCAGGTCGCCCAGATCGAGAACATGATCACCAGGGGCGCCGACGTCCTGGTCGTCGCCGCCATCGACGGCGAGGCCCTCGGAGACGCGCTCGACATGGCCGCCTCCAGCGACATCCCCGTGGTCGCCTACGACCGCCTCATCCGCGGCAGCGAGCACGTCGACTACTACGCCACCTTCGACAACTTCCAGGTGGGCGTCCTCCAGGGCCAGTACATCGTGGACACCCTCGACCTGGAGAACGAGGACGGGCCGTTCAACATCGAGCTGTTCGGCGGGTCGCCCGACGACAACAACGCCTACTACTTCTACGACGGGGCGATGTCGGTCCTCCAGCCCCACATCGACGACGGCACCCTCGTGGTCCGCAGCGGCCAGACCTCCATGGACCAGATCGCCACCCAGCGCTGGTCCGGCGCCATCGCACAGGACCGCATGGACAACCTGCTCAGCGCCAACTACTCCGGCGAGGACGTGCACGCGGTCCTGTCGCCCTACGACGGCATCAGCCTCGGCGTGATCGAGTCCCTGCGCGCGGTCGGCTACGGCACCGAGGAGAAGCCGCTGCCCGTCGTCACCGGCCAGGACGCCGAGGCCGCCTCGGTCAAGTCGATCATCGCCGGGGAGCAGACCCAGACCGTCTTCAAGGACACCCGGGCCCTGGCCACCCAGACGGTCGACATGGTCGAGGCGCTGCTGGCGGGGGAGGAGGTGCCGGTCAACGACACCGAGAGCTACGACAACGGGGTCAAGGTCGTCCCCTCCTACCTGCTCGAACCCGTCTCGGTGGACGTCGACAACTACCACGAGGTCCTGGTCGGCAGCGGTTACTACGAGGAGTCTGAACTCGAATGAGACAGGAGGAGAGGCGGCCCGCCCCGCGGGGCGGGCCGCTCCTTTCGATGCGCGGCATCCAGAAGGACTTCCCCGGGGTACGAGCCCTGGACGGGGTGTCGCTGAGCGTCGCGCACGGCCGGATCCACGCCCTGATGGGGGAGAACGGCGCCGGGAAGTCCACGCTGATGAAGGTGCTCAGCGGCGTCCACCCGACGGGCTCCTACACGGGTGAGGTCCTCGTCGACGGCGAGCCCTGCACCTTCTCCGGCGTCGCCGACAGCGAGCGCGCCGGCATCGCCATCATCCACCAGGAACTCGCCCTCATCCCGCAGCTGTCGATCAGCGAGAACATCTTCCTCGGCCACGAGCGGGCCCGGTACGGCGTCGTCGACTGGGGCGCCACCCACGCACGGGCCCGGGAACTCCTGGACAGGGTCGGGCTGGACGCGAACCCGTCCACGCCCGTCTCGGCGCTGAGCGTGGGCGCCAGACAGCTCGTGGAGATCGCCAAGGCCCTGGCCAAGCGGGTGCGGCTGCTCATCCTCGACGAGCCGACCTCGGCGCTGAACGAGGCGGAGAGCACCCGGCTGCTCGAACTGCTCCTGGACCTGCGGGACCAGGGCGTGACGTGCATCCTCATCTCGCACAAGCTCGGCGAGGTGGTGCGCGTCTGCGACGAGATCACCATCCTGCGGGACGGCCGCGCCATCGAGACCCTCTCCGTGGAGCGCGACGCCGACGGGACACCCTCCATCGACGAGGACCGCATCATCCGCGGGATGGTCGGCCGCGAGCTGGACCAGCGCCACCCCCCGCGCACCGGCGAGATCGGCGGGGTGCGCTTCGAGGTCCGGGACTGGACGGTGGACCACCCGGACGGGTCCGGGCGGCGCGCGGTGGACGGGGCCGACCTCACCCTGCGCGCAGGCGAGGTCGTGGGCATGGCGGGACTCATGGGCGCCGGACGCACCGAGTTCGCGATGAGCCTGTTCGGCCGCTCCTACGGGCGCTACGTCCGCGGCACCCTGCTCAAGGACGGCGCCGAGGCGGCGACCGGAAGCGTCGCCGAGGCCATCCGGAGCGGGATCGCCTACGTGCCCGAGGACCGCAAGTCGCTCGGCCTGGTGCTCGACGACGACATCCGCCACAACACCACGATGGCGGCGCTGGACCGCGTGTCCTCGCGCGGGGTCCTCAATCCGGGCCTCGAAGCCGTGGAGGCCTCGCGGATGAGCGAGCGGATGCGGGTCAGGAGCCAGGGCACGACCCAGCTCGTGCGCACCCTCAGCGGAGGCAACCAGCAAAAGGTCGTGCTGGGCAAGTGGATGTTCACGCGGCCCGAACTGCTGATCCTCGACGAACCCACCCGGGGCATCGACGTCGGGGCCAAGTACGAGATCTACCTGATCGTGCGCCGGCTCGCCGCCGAGGGCGCCTGCGTACTGCTGATCTCCTCCGAGCTCCCCGAGATCCTCGGCATGTGCGACCGGATCTACACGATGTGCGAGGGGCGCATCACCGGAGAGGTCCCCGGCGAGGGGGCCGACCAGGAAACCCTCATGAGACTGATGACGCGAACCGGGGGACACCCGTGAAAGAACCAGGCACGACCTCCCGCCTCGCACGGATCGGCGGCACGCTGATGGGCGGGAACTCCCGCCAGTACGGCATGGCCATCGCCCTGGTGGCCATCATCGTGCTGTTCCAGATGCTCACCGGAGGACTGCTCCTCACACCTCTCAACGTCACCAACCTGATCATGCAGAACTCCTACATCCTGATCCTGGCGATCGGGATGATGCTGGTCATCGTCACCGGCCACATCGACCTGTCGGTCGGCTCGGTGGTGGCGTTCACCGGCGCGGTGTCGGCGATCATGCTCACCTCGTGGGGGCTGCCGACGGTCGTGGTCGTGCCCGTCGCCCTGCTGCTCGGCGCGCTCATCGGCGCGTGGCAGGGCTTCTGGGTCGCCTACGTGCGCGTCCCCGCCTTCATCGTCACCCTCGCCGGGATGCTCATCTTCCGCGGCGCGACCCTGGCGGTCCTGGGCGGGGAGTCCGTGGCCCCGCTCCCGCAGGCCCTGCGCGACATCGCCAGCGGCTTCCTGCCCGGCCGGGGAGGTGAGGGCCTGCACCTGCCGACCCTGCTGCTGGGCGCGCTCGGGGCCGCCGCGCTCGTGTGGATCCAGTGGGGCACGCGGTCCCGCTCCCGCGGGTACGGGCTTCCGGTCGCGCCCGCGCCGGTGACCGCCGCCACCTCGGCGGTCACCGTCATGGCCATCCTGGCGTTCACCTACGTGCTGGCCGACTACAACGGGCTGCCCGTCGTGGGGCTGCTGCTCGTCGCGCTCATCGCGGGGTACTCGTTCGTGATGCGCTCCACGACCATGGGCAGGCGCGTCTACGCCGTCGGCGGCAGCGAGCAGGCCGCGGCGCTGTCCGGGATCAGGACCCAGCGCACCACGTTCTGGGTGTTCGTCAACATGGGCGTGCTCTCGGGGCTGGCCGGGATCGTCTTCACGGCACGGCTCAACGCGGCCACGCCCGGAGCCGGGACCATGTTCGAGCTCGACGCGATCGCGGCGGCCTTCATCGGCGGCGCCTCCGCCTCCGGAGGCGTGGGCACCGTCGTCGGGGCCGTCATCGGCGCACTGGTCATGGGCGTCCTGAACAACGGCATGTCGCTGATCGGCCTGGGCGTGGACTGGCAGCAGCTGATCAAGGGGCTGGTGCTGCTGCTCGCGGTGGCCTTCGACATCTACAACAAGCGCCGTGTCGCCACCAGGCCCGCCGCCTCGGCCGCCTCCCGGCCGGACAAGGGCGGGGAGGGGGCCGGCGGCGGCTCGCCGCACCCCGCCGGCAAGGAGCGGGCGAACCGCTGAGGGGGACGGCTCCGGGAGGTCCTGGGCGTCACTGGTAGCCCCGGATCTCCCGGAAGACCTCCTCCAGGTCCTGCTCCCGGGCGTCGAACACCCGGCCGCCCGTCAGGTCCGCCAGTTCGGTCATCTCCGGCATGTCGGACTCTCCGAACAGCACGGTGAACACCGGCGCCTCCGCCACCGCGTCCGGCCGCGCCGACAGGGAGTCGCCGAACCCGGCCAGGTCGATACCCCCGTTCACCTCGCCGTCGGTCATCAGCACCACGGACATCAGGTGGTCCCCGTCCGTGCCCGTGCGTCCCTCCTCCAACAGCTCGTACGCCCGCACCAGGGCGTCGTAGGCGGCGGTGTCGCCCCCGGCCTCCAGACCGGCCACCGCCTCGGCCAGGTCGGCGCCGGACTCGTCCACCGACCCCGGCTCCATCACGAAGGTGAGCGGCTCCGCGGGCGTGGTGGAGAAGGGCAGCAGCGTCACCTCCTCCCTCTCCTGGAAGGACTGCGTACTGCCGGTCAGGGAACCGCCGTCCGCGCCGGTCAGCGCGTTCAGGGCCAACTGGAGTTCCCGGAGCCGCTCGCCCTCCATCGACCCCGACACGTCCAGCACGTACACGGTGCGCGCCGGACGGCGCAGCGCGGCGGAGTAGTCCGACACCAGGCCGTCGACGACCTCCTGGCTCGTGGGGAAGGGCAGCTCCACCAGCGGAGGCACCGGCGGGGACAGCTCCGCCCCGGCCGTGACCGGCCGCCGCCGGGTGCGGTCGGCGATCCGCTGCTGAGTCTGCACCGACGTCAGGTCCTCCACCAGCCGCTCGTACCCCCGCAGCGCCTCCTCGGAGGGATCCGACAGGAGGGTGAGCGGATAGTCGGCGGTCACCACGCCGTCGGCCGGGTACACGACCGTCAGGGGCTCCTCCAGGGCGCCCGAGGCGTTCAGCGAGAGGATCACCGACTCGTAGTTGACCAGCCCGTCCACCGGCCTGCCCCGCTCCGAGCGCCGTGCGAACGCCTCCGCCAGCCACCCCGACGACCCCGCCGTCACCTCCTGCCCCGAGAAGAACTCCGCCAGCTCCGGCCCCACCCGTTCCACGTCCTCCGACCGCAGCGCCGAGCCCGTGTCGGCCATCGCGGAGGCCACCCCGATCAGCGCCGAGAACCCCGAGTTGGAGGCACCGGGATTGGTCATCCCGTAGGTGAAGCCCTCCTCCGCGACCGCGTGGTGCACGTCCGCCCAGGTCACCTCACCGCCGTCGGCCCACCCCAGCTCCTCCGCGCGGTCGGCGGCGACGCCCAGCACCACGGGGGAGACCATGACCGGGGTCTGGACGTGCACCGCGGACCGGCCCCCCTCGTGCAGGTTGAGGTAGCGGTTGGAGGCGAACCACACCGCGTCGTACTCCCCGCCCCCGCCCCCGCGGTCCCCGGCGGCGATCCGGGCCATGCCGTCCAGCGTGCCCGTGTACTCCAGCTCCACCGCCACCCCGGTCCGCCCGGCCGCCTCCTCCAGCAGCGGCTCCAGGTCGGCGACCTCGCTTCCGGCCAGGACCCGCAGCGTCACGTCGGGGGCCGGTCCGGGGGCGGAGCAGCCCGCCGCCACCAGGGCCGCCGTGAGCACCGAGGCGCACGTGCCGCGGACCCCTCCGCGCTTCGTTCCAGAGGTCATTCCCGTTCCGCTCTCCCGGTCTGGTGTACGTACCACTACTGGGCCCCGCCGCCGCGGGCCGCCTCATCGGGGGCGGGAGGACGCGCCCCGCTGTCGCCGTAGGCGTCCTCGATGCCCGCCAGCAGGTCCTCCAGGACCCCGTAGGTGGGCGTGTTCACCACGTCGGCGATCCGGGTGCGCACCGGCAGCCCGTGCTCGGCCACCAGGTCCTCGAAGTGGGCGCCGCCCTCGGTGCGGAACCCGTGCGCCGCGGCGCGCTCCTGGAGGACCGGGTCCCGGGCGAGCAGCCGCCCGACCGCGTCGCCCTCCTCCGTGAACGGGACGGCGGTGTGCACCGCGTACACGGTCGGTTCCGGGTAGAGCACCACCGCGTCCCGGGCGAGCGCGGGTCCGTTGACCATCGCGTCCACGTACTGCGACTCGTAGGCCCACAGCAGCGGCGTGTGCCCCGCCCCCAGGTCGCGGAACTGCTCGAACGGCTGCTGGGAGGACTCGGGCGGCTGGCCCTGGGCGAGGAAGAGGCGCGCCAGCGTGCCGGTGAGGTCGTCGTCCACCTGTCCGGGCGTGACCACCTCCTCGCCGTTGAGCAGGTAGGACAGGGCCGCGACGTGCATCGCCGCCGAGTTGGAGGTGCGCGGGTCGGTGGTGCGCACCAGCACCTCGTTGCGGTTGCTGGAGCTGACCGCGTCCCCGGGCAGGTCACGCCAGCGGGTGCGCTCCCGCGTCAGCTCCAGGTAGGCGGCCAGGTCGAAGGACCAGGTGCCGTCCCCGCCGCGCCCGGCGACATCCACCCCCGCCAGCGCGTCCACCACCGGCTGGTAGCTGAGCAGGACCATCGGGGTGCTGAAGAGCCGGTACTCGGTCGAGATCCCGTGCAGCTCCCGTACGTGCTCCGACGCCGGACCCGATCCGGGGGAGACGAAGTCCGCGCCGTCGACGTCCTCGGCCATCAGCCGCGAGCCACGGGGACGCACCCGCACCTCGTACCCGAGCTCGGCGAAGCGCTCCCCGACCAGTTCGTCGTCGAACAACGCGACCTTCTCCGAGCCGACCACGCCCTCCACGAGCACCAGGTCGCCGCCGGCCAGGCGGTTCACGACGACGAGGCCGAGCGCCGCGGCCAGGACCACCGCGACGGCCGACGCGACCACGACGAACCAGAACGCGCCCCGGCCGGACGTGTGGGGGATGCGCACCTGTGCCGACCCTCCTCGGAACCGCCCAGTGGGGCTCCCACGCTGCCAGGGCGCGCCGGCACCGAGCCGACCGGGAGATGGCCGCCCGGTGGCGGTGCGGGAAAGCCTCGCCGAGCGCGAGAGCCCCTCCGGAACGGAGGCCCGGACCACGGCCGGGGCCCGGGCCGGGCCCCGGCGGAGGTCAGGCGCCGTCGGCCCGGGCCACGCCCGCCCGGGCCGGGACACGGCGCTACCGGCGGGGGTGCCAGCCGCGGGGATCCACGGTGAGGGCGGGCTCGAAGCCGGCGGCGATGTCGTCCCAGCGGGCGAACTTGAGGTTGGTCTGCTCGCGGACCCCGCCGTCCGGGCCGGTCACGTCGGGCTGGTTCTCCCCGTCCTGGGCGACGAAGAGGCCGCCGTCGAACCGCCCCACGGGCACGTTCAGCACGTCGATGCCGTCGGTGTGCCGGACCATGTCCTCCCCCTCGGGGCCACCGAGCCGGAACGAGCCGACGAGCGCGTTGCCGGTGCCGGGGTCGCGGTCGTAGACGACGAAGGCGTCGCTTCCCTGGCTGGAGGCGATGAGGTAGCCCTCCCCGTCGGCCGCGCGGTAGAGCGCGAGGCCCTCGACGTCGGCGCTGAGGTCGGCGCCGCCGAAACCGGGGTCCTCCCCGGCGACGCACTCGTCGGTCCCGGGGTCGTAGTGGGCGGGGACTCCGAACTCCTGGACGGTGTCGACCAGCTCGGGCTCCTCCGACAGGTCGGCGGGCATCCGGAGGATGCCGACCTGCTCGTAGGCCGCGTACAGCAGCCCGCGCTCCGCGTCCACGACCATGCCCTCCACCACGGGAAGCTCGCCCGGGTCCACGCACGGCTCCCACGTGCTTCCGTCGGGCAGCCCGAAGGAGGTGGGCAGGTCGATGCCGGCCTCGTGCTCGTAGCCGACGGCGCCGTCCTCGCCGTCGAGTTCGAGCAGGGCCAGCGCCGCGCCGTCGCTGCGGCTCGCCACCGCGTAGTGGTCGTCGCCGTCGGACCAGGTGGTCAGGCCGTAGGCGGTGAACTCCTCGTTCACCTCGTCCTGGTCCTCGGAGAAGACGAACGGGGACTCGTCCGGGTCGGTGACGTCCCTGAGCGGTGCCCGGCCCCGGCCGCCCCCCTTGGCGTCGATCTCGTAGACGCGCAGTCGGTCGAGTCCCCGGTCGGACACCACGGCCAGGTCGACCTCGTCGCCGTCCAGCTCGAAGCCGTAGACGATGTCGACGTTGTTCAGGCGCCCGGGCCTGTCGCCCTCGCCCGGTGCGTCGGGGGCGGGGATGTGCTGGAGCTCCCGGCCGTCGAGGTCGTGGACGTACAGTCCGTCCTCCTTGGCGGTGCTGATGACCAGGCTGTGCTTGTCGTTGCGGGGGTTGAGCCAGATCGCCGGGTCGTCGGCGTCGGCGTCGTTCTCGTCGTTGAACACCGGCGGGGTCTCGACCCGGTAGTCGACGACCGATACGTCGTCGGCGAGGGCCGGAGCGGCGAACAGCACCGGAGCGCACAGCGCCAGTGCCGTCGCGGCCGCCGCGGTCCGGCCGACCGGCGGTCTCTCCATGGGTTCCATACGGTTCTCCTCGGGGGGTCGACACGTAGCGCTGCCACGTTGTTACCGAGAAGTATTACCTCACGAACCGCTCAAACCGGGGGTACGGGAGCCCGTCCCGGAATCCAACGCCGTGTGAACACCCCGCTGCCCCCGCCTCCACCCGCCCCGTCGCCCCGGGGCCTGTGGACGGGGGGCGGAAGGCCGACGGGGAGAACTACCCTGGAGACCGTGGCAGGCCGGATCAAAGACGAAGACATCGCACTCGTACGCGAGCGCACCCCCATCGCGGACGTGATCGGTGAGTACCTCCAGCTCCGCAACGCCGGAGGCGGCTCACTGAAGGGACTGTGCCCCTTCCACGACGAGAAGTCGCCCTCCTTCAACGTCACCCCCTCCAAAAACCTCTACTATTGTTTCGGCTGCGGCGAGGGCGGCGACACCATCTCCTTCGTGCAGAGGATGGAGAGCCTCAGCTTCGCGGAGGCCGTCGAGACGCTGGCCCGCCAGATCGGCGTCACCCTGCGCTACGAGGAGGGCGGCCGCAGCACCGCCAGGCACGACTCGGGCAAGCGCCAGCGCCTGCTCGACGCGCACCGGGCGGCCGCCGAGTTCTACTCCGAACAACTGCTCTCGCCCGGAGCGGTCACCGCACGGCGCTTCCTGGACGAGCGCGGGTTCAACCGGGTCCACGCCGAGCGCTTCGGCCTCGGCTACGCGCCCGCGGGGTGGGAGAACCTCACCGCCCACCTGCGCCGCAAGGGCTTCACCGACCAGGAGCTGGTCGAGGGCGGCCTGGCCACCCAGGGGCGACGCGGCGCCTACGACCGCTTCCGCAACCGTCTGCTGTGGCCCATCCGCGAGGTCACCGGCGAGGTGGTCGGCTTCGGCGCCCGCAAGCTCAGCTCCGACGAGGACGGGCCCAAGTACCTCAACTCCCCCGAGAGTCCCATCTTCCACAAGGGGCGGCTGCTCTACGGGCTCGACCTCGCCAAACGGGACATCTCCCGGGAGGGCAAGGCGGTCGTCGTCGAGGGCTACACCGACGTGATGGCGTGCCACGACGCCGGGGTGACCACCGCCGTGGCCACCTGCGGCACCTCCTTCGGCGAGGACCACATCAAGATCCTGCGCCGGATGCTGCTCGGACGCACCAACCAGGGCGGCAAGGTCATCTTCACCTTCGACGGCGACAAGGCGGGACAGAAGGCGGCCGTGCGCGCCTTCGCCGAGGAGCACGGCCTCACCTCCGAGACCTACGTCGCCGTGCAGCCCGACGGCCTGGACCCCTGCGACCTGCGGCTCCAGCACGGAGCACAGGCTGTCGTCGACCTGGTGGAGAACCCTCCGCCGCTCTACGAGTTCATGATCCGCAACGTCATGGAGGGCTACGACCTGAGCACCGCCGAGGGGAGGATCGCCGCGTTGGACGCCGCGGCTCCGGTGGTCGCGAGCATCCGCAACGAGGGTGTGCGCCTGGACTACGGCAAGAACCTCGACCGCTGGCTCGGCCTGATGGACGAGGCCTTCGTGCTGCGCCGGGTCAAGCAGCACATGCGCGGCCCCCGCGGCCGGGGCCCGGCGCCCCGGCCCCACTCCGCGCGGCCCGTGCCCACCCCGGACGCCGGGGAGGCCCCCTACGACCTCGGCGACCCCTCCGTGCAGCGCGAGCGCCAGGCCCTCAAGATCGCCGTGCAGTACCCCTGGCTGGCCGTCGGCTTCGACGCCTTCACCGAGGAGGACTTCACCGTCCCCCAGCACCGGGCGGTGCTCAAGCTCATCACCGAGCGGGGCGGCGTGGCCGCCGCGCACGATCCCGCGGCGTGGGTGAACAGCCTGCGCGAGGCCGCCCCCAATGACACGCAGCGTGATTTCCTCACACGTTTGGCGGTCGAACAGCTGGAGTTCTATGGAGAACTCGACGAGCATTACGCCCGGCAAATACTGGGCACAGTCAAGACTCATTCCATCAACCGGCGCGAGTCAAACCTGAAGTCCCGGCTCTCCCGGATCGACGCGGTCTCCCAGGCGGAGGAGCACAACCGGGTATTCACCGAACTCATGGCGCTTCAGCAGCAAAAACGCGCCCTCCAGGAGGAGCGGGCGAGCGGCATGTAGCGCCGGGGTGACAATAGTAGTTCTCCCTTTATCGGTACCCGGGCGGGCACAATGGGGGAGTGGCTCCCACAGTTGTGACCAACGAAACGCAGTCCGTTCGCCAGGTGGTCCGGCTGCTCCCCGACCCGGGTCGGGGCCCGGTCAGCCGCGGCGAGGTCGCCTCGGCGCTGAACCGGCTGGACCTTCCCCCGGACTACCTGGACCAGGCGGTCGCCCACCTGGCCCAGGCCGGTGTGGAGGTCGCCGAGCCCGAGGAGGCCGGACCCCCCTCCGACGGTGGCCGGCGCTCCGGATCGGACCTGGTACGGCTCTACCTGCGTGAGATCGGCCGGGTGCCGCTGCTGACCGCCGAGCAGGAGGTGGACCTGGCCGAGGCGATCGAGGTCGGCCTGTACGCGCAGCGCTGCGAACCCGCCGAGGGCGTGCGCACGGCCGAGGAACTCACCGCCCTGGCCGAGGAGGGCGGACGGGCCAAACGGCGCCTGATCGAATCCAACCTGCGACTCGTCGTGTCCATCGCCAAACGCTATATGGGGCGGGGGCTGCTTTTCCTCGACCTCATCCAGGAGGGCAACCTCGGCCTGATCCGCGCGGTGGAGAAGTTCGATTACCGAAAGGGCTTCAAATTCTCCACCTACGCGACGTGGTGGATTCGGCAGGCCATCACGCGGGCGATAGCGGACCAGGCGCGCACGATCCGCATTCCCGTGCACATGGTCGAGACGATCAACAAGGTCGTCCGGGTCCAGCACCAACTGCACCAGCAACTCGGACGCGAACCCAGTATCGCCGAGATCTCCTCGGCCGCCGGATTCGGCGGGGAGCGCGTCCTGGAAATCCAGCGGATCGCGCGGGAACCCGTTTCGCTCCAGTCGCCCATCGGCGAGGAGGAGTCCGACTTCGGGGACTTCATCGAGGACTCCGACGCGGTCGTCCCGGTCGAGGCGGCGTCCTTCACCGTCCTCCAGGAGCAGTTGGGGCTCGTCCTCGCCGGCCTGTCCGACCGGGAGCGGCGGATCATCCGGCTGCGCTTCGGGATGGCCGACGGCTACCCGCGCACCCTGGAGCAGGTGGGGCGCGAGTTCGGGGTGACCCGCGAGCGCATCCGTCAGATCGAGGCCAAGACACTGGCCAAGCTCCGCCACCCCTCGCGCGCCGGCACCCTGCGCGACTTCCTCGTCGGCGGCTGAGCGGGCCGGCCCGGACGGCCACTCCCAACACTCGGGGCTCCACCAACACCCGGGGCTCCACGGGCATTCCACGACGGCCTGATGTGGCCGACCTGCCGGTAACCCCGGGATTCACGCCGTGCGGCGTCTAGGGTCGAGGCGTGAACGCCTTTCCGCCCGCACCGAGAACCGGGTCCCCCCTCCGGCGGCGTCCACTGCTCGCCCTGGGCGCGGTCGTGGCCGCGGCGGTACTGATCACGGGGGTCTTCGTGGTGGCGAACGCAAGGAAGCCCGAGCGCATCGGGTACTTCGCCGACTGGAACGTGGCCAATCGCGACTTCACCATCAAGGAACTGGACGACAGCGGTGCCCCCGAGCACCTGACCCGCCTGATGTGGGCGTTCGGCGCCGTCAGTCCGGAGGGGCTGTGCCACGTCCCGAGCACCCACGACCAGCCCTGGCAGCTCTACCAGCGCCGCTACGACGCGGACGAGAGCGTCGACGGACGGGCCGACGACTACGAGCAGGAGCTCGCGGGCAGCCTCCACCAACTGCGCCTGCTCCAGGAGAAGCACCCCCACCTGGGGGCCAGCCTGTCCCTGGGCGGATGGAACTGGTCCACGCACTTCTCCACCGCGGCCCGCACCGAGGAGTCGCGGGAGGCGTTCGTGTCCTCATGCCTGGACCTGTGGCTGCGCGGCGACCTGCCGGTGTTCGAGGACGAACCGCAGGGCGGCGAGGGGGTGGCCGCCGGGATCTTCGACGGCATCGACCTGGACTGGGAGTGGCCCGGGGGAGGGGGCCACCCCGGCAACGTGGAGCACCCCGACGACGCGGCCAACTTCCCCCTCCTGGTGGCCGAGTTCCGCCGCCAGCTCGACGAGCTGTCCCGGGAGACCGGCGAGGACTACACCCTGTCCGTGTCACTGCCCGGCGGGGCCGGGAACGGCGAGGCCTACGACGACGAGGTCTTCGACCACGTCGACTTCGCCACCGTGCAGGGCTACGACTTCTCCGGGCCGTGGAGCGAGGAGACCGCCCACCACTCGAACCTGTACGCCCCGGAATCCGATCCCGACGCCAACAGCGTCCACCGGGCGGTCCAGCGCTACCTGGACATGGGGGCTCCGTCGGGGAAGCTGGTGGTGGGGGTCCCCGCCTTCGGACGGGGCTGGCAGGGGGTGGGTCCCGCCGAAGCCGGACTGGGACAGGCGGCGGACGGGCCCGCCGACGACGCCTACGACGGGCCGACCATGGCCTTCTCCGAACTGCGGGAGCGTGAGGGCCGGCGCTTCCTGGACGAGGAGGCGGGCGCCCACTGGCTCTACGACGGCGACGAGTGGTGGACCTACGACAACCCCGAGGTCATCCGTCTCAAGGGCGAGTACGTCCTCGAACAGGGCCTGGGCGGGCTCATGGTGTGGAGCCTGGACATGGACCCCGAGGGCGAGCTGGTCCAGGCCATGGACGAGTCCCTCAGGGGCTGACCCCGGAGCACGCGCGGGCTCCGCGTGAGGCCTGCGCGCGGGCCGCACCGGGCTCCGGAACCGGGCTCGGCCCCCGGGCCCCGAACACCGGAACCGCCCGGCGGGCCGGGTCCGCGCGGCATGCTTGCGGCGCCACGGTCCACCCGCCACGCTGTGCACCATGGCCGACCCGCACAGCACCACAGAACCGACCGACGTCGCCGCACTGCGCCGCGATCTGGAGAGCCGTGTCCGGGGCACGGTCGCCTTCGACGCGGGAACCCTCGCCCTCTACACCTCCGACGCCTCCAACTACCGCCGCGTGCCCCTCGCCGTGGTCGTCCCCGAGACCGTCGAGGACTGCGTGGCGGCGGTCCGCGCCTGCGCCGAGCACGAGGTGCCGGTCGTTCCCCGGGGCGGCGGCACCTCCATCGCGGGCAACTCCATCGGCACCGGCGTGGTCATCGACACCTCCCGCCACCTGCGCGCCATCGAGGACATCGACCCCGAGGCCCGTACCGCCACCGTGCAGCCCGGCGTCATCCTGGACGAGCTGCGCAGGGCCACGGCCGAGCACGGGCTCACCTTCGCCCCCGACCCCTCCACCCACAGCCGCTGCACCGTCGGCGGCATGGTCGGCAACAACGCCTGCGGCTCCCACTCGGTGGCCTGGGGCACCACCGCCGACAACATCGTCTCCCTCGACCTACTGCTCAGCGACGGCACCAGGCTCACCGTGGGCTCCTACGACAGCGACGAGGAGCTGCGGGACCTGGCGCGCCGTCCCGGCCGCGAGGGCGAGATCCACGCGGCCCTGTCCCGCCTGGTGGAGGAGTACCGATCCGAGCTGCGCACGGCCATGCCGGACTTTCGCCGCCGGGTGTCCGGCTACGCCCTGGACCGGCTGCTGCCGGAGAAGGGCCGCAACGTCGCCGCCGCGCTGGTGGGCACCGAGGGCACCTGCGCGTTCGTGCTCGGAGCCACCGTGCGCCTGGTCGAGACGCCGCCCGCCCGCGCGCTGGCCGTCCTGGGCTATCCGGACGCCCCCGCGGCCGCCGACGCCGTACCCGACCTGCTCGGACACCGGCCGCTCACGGTCGAGGGCATCAACCAGCGCATGGTCGCCGCCCTGGACAGCCACGGCTCCGGGTCCCGCGTGCCGCTGCCCGAGGGCGGGGCGTGGCTCCTGGTGGAGATCGCCGGGCAGGACCGCGAACGGGCCGCCGAGGCGGCCGAGGCCATGCTCACCGGGCTCTCCGACGCCTCACGTCCCCAGGACGCCCTCGTCGTCGCCGACCCCGCCCACCAGAAGGCGCTCTGGCGCATCCGCGAGGAGGGGGCCGGACTCACCCAGCGCACACCCGCGGGCGACGAGGCCTGGTCGGGCTGGGAGGACGCCGCGGTGCCTCCCGAGAACCTGGGCGGCTACCTGCGCGACTTCGACGACCTCATGGAGCGCCACGGCCGCTTCGGCGTGGTCTACGGCCACTTCGGCGACGGCTGCCTGCACGTGCGCATCGACTTCGAGCTCACGCACGAGCGGGGCCGCCGCGAGTACCGGGAGTTCATGGAGGAGGCCGCGGGGATCGTCGTCAAGCACGGTGGTTCCCTTTCGGGCGAGCACGGAGACGGACAGGCGCGCTCCGAACTCCTCTCCCGCATGTACCCCGAGCGCCTCATCCGGGCCTTCGGCGAGTTCAAGCGGATCTGGGACCCCGCCGACATCATGAACCCCGGCATCATCGTCGACCCGCTCCCGCTCGACGCCGACGTGAGGGTGGACACCGACCCGCGGCCCGCGTTGCCGCTGACGGACGTCACCATGGCCTACCCCGAGGACGACGGCGACTTCGCCAAGGCGCTGCGCCGCTGCTCCGGCATCGGCAAGTGCCGCCGCCAGGAGGGGCCGGGCGTCATGTGCCCCAGCTACCAGGTCACCCAGGAGGAGAAGCACTCCACCCGGGGGCGCGCCCACCTGCTGTTCGAGATGGCCAAGGGCGAGGTCGTCACCGACGGCTGGCGCTCGGAGGAGGTGCGCGAGAGCCTGGACCTGTGCCTGTCCTGCAAGGGCTGCCTGAGCGACTGCCCGGTCAACGTGGACATGGCCAGCTACAAGGCCGAGTTCCTGCACCAGCACTACCGGGGACGGGTGCGTCCGGCCGCCCACTACTCGATGGGCTGGCTGCCGGTCTGGGCGCGCCTGGCCTCGCTCGCCCCGGCCGAGGCCAACCGGGCCACCAGGCTGCCGGGGGTCTCGCGCCTGGCCAAGAGGGTCGCCGGTGTGGCCGTGCAGCGCGACCTGCCCTCGTTCGCCCGCACCACCTTCACCCGGGCGTTCCGCCGCCGTGCGGCGCGCGGTGAGGCCCGCACCGACGGGCCCCGGGTGGTGCTGTGGCCGGACACCTTCGGCAACCACCTCGACCCGAACGTGCTCGTCGCCGCCGTGCGTGTGCTGGAGGACGCCGGGTTCACCGTCGTGCTGCCCCGGGGGCAGGTGTGCTGCGGCCTGACGTGGGTCTCCACCGGTCAACTGGACGTGGCCCGGGCGGTGATGCGCCGCGCGGTGCGGGCCCTGGCGCCGCTGGTGGAGGAGGGGCTGCCCGTGGTGGGGCTGGAGCCCAGCTGCACGGCCGCGCTGCGCCACGACCTCCTGGAGCTGCTCCCGGGACCGGAGAGCGAGGGGGTGGCCGCCTCCGTGCACACCCTGGCGGGCTTCCTCAACGAGTACGCGCCCGACTGGCAGCCGCCCCGGATCCCGGCCTCGGCGATGGCCCAGGTGCACTGCCACCAGCACGCGGTGATGGGCTTCGACGCCGACCGGGAGCTGATCGCGCGGGCGGGCATCGACGGCGAGGTGCTCGACTCCGGCTGCTGCGGGCTGGCGGGCGACTTCGGGTTCACCGAGGGCCACTACGAGGTGTCCACGGCCATCGGTGAGCGCGACCTGCTGCCGCGGGTGCGCGAGGCCGCGCCGGAGACCCTGGTGCTCGCCGACGGCTACAGCTGCCGCACCCAGATCGGCCAGGGCACGGGCCGCCGCGCACTGCACCTGGCCGAGGTCCTCGCCCGGGGCCTGGCGGACCGAGGGGCCCCGGCTCCAGGGGGGCGGTCCAGGCGTCCACGGGGTGCCGGAGGGGCGACCGCCTAGACGCCCATCTGGTCGTGCAGGGCGTCCAGGGCCCGCGAGACGGCGTCGGACAGGCGCTCGTCCCGCGGGTCCACTCCCTCGCCCAGGTGGATGCGCCAGGCCACGTCGGTGCCGCCGGGCGGGCGGCGCGCCACCAGTCGGAAGCCGGTGGTGGAGTCGGTGCTGGGGAAGGGCACGAACCGGTTGACCAGGATGGTCGCGGTGACGCGCTCGGAGACGGTCTCGGCCAGGCGGCGGTAGTCCACGCCGTCGGAGTCGGAGTCCGAGCGCAGGCCTACGGTGTGCTCGCCCGACCCCTCCTCCAGGAACGTGAAGGCGTCGGGGGTCCAGCGGGCCTGGTCGATGTCCTGCCACGGCACGGTGCGGCCGTCGGGCAGGTGCAGGGCGCGCGTGGTGGCGGCCAGGACCGGGGTGTCCTCCCCGGCCGGGGCGGTGACGGGCGCGTGCGCCAGCACACGCTCGCCCCGCTCCAGCCGGGCGCGCACCCCGGCGGGCACGCCCCTGGAGAACAGGGCCACTAGTTCTCCTCGCCGGTGCCGGGAGCGTTCTTACCGCCCCGCGGCTGGGTGCCGTTGGAGCTGCGGCTCTCCCACTCGACGAACTCGACCTCCTCGTCGGTGGGCCGGGCCAGGAAGTCGCGCAGCGACGTGACCGGCATCCTGTCCACGGCCTTGTCGTAGACGGTGCGGCCCGCGTTGCCGACCTGGGCGCCGACGAGTCCGGCGACCTCCTGGACGACGGGGCTGTCCGCCACCTTGCGGGCGCTGCGGGTGAGCTGCTCGTAACGGGCTCTGCCCGCCTTCGCGCCCAGGACGTAACCGATGGCGAGTCCGGCGGCGAACGTGATGCGGTAGCGCATGGGATACCTCTTCAGCCTTGGGGACGATCGGCGTGATCCTGCCTCGACGTTACCCCGAGGGGACTCCACCACACATGGGCGACACCGGTCCTGAGCACTCCTCGGAGGGCGCTAGGCTAGGAGTGTCCTCACGGCCCCCAAGGGCCGCGGGGTAGGCCATCCCGCGTAGCTCAATCGGCAGAGCAGCCGGCTGTTAACCGGCAGGTTACTGGTTCGAGTCCAGTCGCGGGAGCAGTAGGGACAGGGTCCCTCCCCGGCAGGGGAGGGACCCTGTCGTCGTTCCGAGGGCGGGAGGCGTCGTGGCGTGCCGCCGGGCCGCCACGCGCGGGCGCGGCCCCCGGGTGTCCCGGACCGCGGGTTCCCCGCGTCTCGGCGCCACGCCGCCGGGCCGCCGCACCGGCTCGTTCCCGGGCGTCCCCGCAGGCGCGATCGCACGCGGCATCCCCGTCCGGCTGGGCGGAGAGCCGGCCTGGCTCGACCGCACGCGCGATCGCGCGCGGCACCCCCAACGGCGTGACGGTCACGGGCGTGTGGCCTGGCCACCGCCCCCTTCCCGCTCGCCGGCACGCCTACATCCGAAATATTCCGGAAAAACTCCGTTCCCCTCCTGGAAAACAGCCGGAACTTCTTCTTAGTATGGGTCACCATCCGGTTCCGTCCCGCGACCCACAGCAACCACCCGCCGGAAGTCCACACGCTCCCTCCCCGCCATCGCGTCCCCGGTGGCGTCCTCGCCAGGCGGGACCGATGCCTACCCCCCATCGGTGCGCACCGGCGGCCACGTGTCCGGCGCCCTCCGGCGCGGGGCCGTTCCCGCCGAACGCGCGCCCTCCTCCGGAGGTCTCCATGCACTTCCATCGACATCGCCCCCGGGCGTGGGCGGCCGCCGCCTTCGTGGTCGCCGCGAGCCTGGCCACCACCACCCTCAGCCCGCGGGCCGCGTCCGCCGACGAGCACAACGGCGCCGACTGCGCGGTACCCGGCTCCGTCCCCCCGGTCTCCGAATCCCTGCTTCCCGATCCCTTCACGAAGCTGGACGGCACGCGTGTCTCCAGCAAGGCGGAGTGGGAGTGCCGGCGGGCGGAGATCCACGAACTGGCGGAGCGCTCCGTCTACGGCGAGAAGCCCGCACCGCCGGACAGCGTGACGGGAACGGTCTCCTCGTCCGACATCACGGTGAACGTGACGGACCAGGGACGGAGCACCAGCTTCTCGGCCTCGGTCGACCTGCCGAGCGGCTCCGGCCCCTTCCCGGCCGTCATCGTCTACGGAGGGTTCGGCGCGGACACGGACACCATCAAGGCCGCCGGCGCCGCCGTCATCAGCTACGACCCCTTCACGGTCGGGGCGGAGGGCACGTCCCGAAACAACAAACAGGGCGCGTTCTACGACATCTACGGCTCGTCGAGCGGCACGGGGCTGCTCATGTCCTGGGCCTGGGGCACGAGCCGCATCATCGACGTCATCGAGCAGTCGGGCGGCGGTGTCCTCCGGACGGACGGCACCGGTGTCACGGGATGCTCGCGGTACGGCAAGGGCGCCTTCGTGGCCGGTGCCTTCGACCAGCGCATCGATCTGACCATGCCGGTCGAGTCGGGCACCGGTGGTGTTCCCGCCTTCCGCGGGATCGCGCGGGAGAGCGGCTCCCAGCCACTGGACAGCGCCTACGGAGAGCAGCCGTGGCTGGGCGACGCGTTCGGCTCCTACACGGGCGACCCGAGCGCGCTGCCGGTGGACACGCACGAGATCGTGGGCATGATCGCGCCTCGGGGGCTCTTCGTCATGGAGAACCCCCACGTCGAGTGGCTGGGCGCCCGGTCCGGCAGCGTGGCGGCCCTGGGCGGAGCCGAGGTCTACAAGGCGCTCGGCGCCGAGGAGAACATCAGCTACTCGTCCGACGTCCAGGACGGTACCCACTGCGCCACCAGGTCCGAGTGGCGGGGACCCCTGCGGCAGAGCATCGAGGCGTTCCTGCTGGGCACGGGCGAGGCTCCCGGCGTGTTCAGGATCTCGCCCGGCAAGGCCGGTGACCTGTCCGGGTGGAGGAACTGGCGGACCCCGACCCTGACCGGAGACGGCGGCGAGGAGCCGCCGGGCGACGAGGACCCCCCGGGCGACGAGGACCCGCCCGGTGACGAGGAGCCGCCGGGCGACGGCACGGGAGGCGTCTGTACCGCCGACTACCGGACGGTCAACAGTTGGTCCGGCGGCTTCCAGAGCGAGGTGACGGTCCGCAACGACAGCGCCGGCGCGCTCGACGGCTGGGCCGTCGACATGACCCTGGCCTCCGGGCAGTCCATCAGCAACCTCTGGAACGGCGAGAGCACCGGGACCAGCGGATCCGTCACGGTGAGCAACACCCCGTGGAACGGCACCGTCGCGGCCGATAGCACCGTCACCTTCGGCTTCACCGCCACCGGCGACTCCTCCACCGAGCCCGGCGGCATCACCTGTTCCAGCCCCTGACCGATCCCGTGCACACCCTGACGGTCCCGCCCCGGCTCCGCACCCGCCGGGGCGGGACCCCGTCCGGATCCGCGGGACCTCACGCGGGGCCACGGGGTCACGGGACGCGAAGACCCACGCCCGGGGGAGCGCGGCGGAAAACGCGTCGCGAGCACTCTCCGGGAGGCGCTAGGCTGGTGGGCGTCGCCAGGGCCTCGGGCCTCTCGGCGGAGCACGATCCCGCGTAGCTCAATCGGCAGAGCAGCCGGCTGTTAACCGGCAGGTTACTGGTTCGAGTCCAGTCGCGGGAGCAGTAGGGACAGGGTCTCTTCCCACCAGGGGAGGGGCCCTGTCGTCGTTGTGCCTCCACCGCGATGCGCCGCGGCCGGGTTCGGGCACGTCGAGGCGCTCCGGTGGTCCCGCCCGGACGGGGCGGCCCTCGCCCGCTGCCGGTCCGCATGGCTTCGACGCGGGGAGAGGGAGTGTCGGAGACCTCAGATCCTGCCGATACCGCCGAGGATCAGCCGCCGGTTGCGCTGCGGCATCTGGTAGCAGCCGGGCACGGGCGGTGCCACGGGCAGCGTGCGCCAGCGCTGGACCTCGATCACACCGGGTTCACAGATCCGCCAGCCCCCGAAGAGGGCCTCGATGGCCTGCCGGGAGCGCCAGCGGCCGGATCCGAGACGGTCCAGGAAGACACGCTCCAGTTGTTCGGCCCGCGCCGCGTCCTTCGGGAAGGCGGTCGGGTCGGGGCGGCAGTAGTGGCTGAGGACCATGTGGCTGCCGGGAGCGAGGGCCCGGCGCAGGGTCGCGATGCGCTCGGCCGGGGCGTCGGCGTCGGAGGTGTGGGAGACCGCGCCGGTGAGCAGCAGGCCCACGGGCTCGTCCAGGTCGATGAAGTCACGGATCCCGGGATCGGCCAGGAGCTCGTCGGGCCGGGTGAGGGAGGCGCGCACCGCCGTGGTGGCGCGTCCGCTGCGGAGCAGGGCGCGGTGGTGGGTCAGTACCACCGGGTCGTCGGTGGCGTAGACGACGCGGGTCCGCGGAGCGCTCTCGCGTGCGATCTCGTGCGGGTCGCCGGGCGCTGGCAGGCCCGCGCCGAACTGGACGAACTGTCGGATGCCCAGTTCCGCGCTCAGATGGCGCACGGCGCGCTGGAGGAAGGCCCTCTCGCCCAGGACGAGGTCCTGGAACCCCGGTGCGGCCCGCTCCGCCTTGGCGGCCAGGTCCCGGTCCACCTCGAAGTGGTCCTTGCCCTTGAGGTGGAAGGAGTGCAGACGAGCCACACTGGGCTGCGCCAGGTCGAGGAGGGGTGGTGGATTGGCCCTGACGTGTTTGCCCCCCGCCTGCCTGAGGAAATCGGGGGAGGAGAATCGAGGCATCGCCTTCCTCTTGTCTGAGGTGGGGAAGTCTGGTCGACCTCTGGATTGTATTCCGAGTGTGCGGTGTTGTTAACCGAGTCACAGACACAGTTCGCGGAAATCGTCGCTCGGTGTGCCCGGGAAGTGTCGCGCGGTACGTGGAAGGACTCACTTGGGCTGGCTAGGACTTATATGCTTAATGTCCATTATGTGATGAATTGAGAGTCGGCTCCGGTCCCCGCAAGCCCGTGGAGGCGGGCTTCGCGGACGCGGCGGTGTGGCCGGGGAGAACCCCCGGGAAGTGTCGTCTGCCCGTCCTCGGGCGGCCCCGCGCCCTTGCGCGCACGCGTGGAGAAAGGCGCGTACCGTACGTTGGCGGGAAATTCCGTGTTCGCGGCCGCTGCCTGCGGGAATTCCCGTTTCCGCGGCGGAAATACTCCGTCCGGCCGAGGTGTGCCGACCCGGGTCGCGCACCCTCGCTAACCTGGGGGCATGGACCGCCCCTACACCATCCTCAGCTGCGCGGCGTCGGTCGACGGACGCATCGACGACACCGGACCGCGGCGGCTGCGCCTGTCCAACGAGGCCGACTTCGCCGAGATCGACGAACTGCGCGCGGGATGCGACGCGATCCTCGTCGGCGCGGGCACCCTGCGCGCCGACGACCCACGCCTCCTGGTGCGCTCGCCGCTGCTGCGGGAGCGCCGCCGTGCTCGGGGACGCACCGAGAACCTGCTGAAGGTCCTGGTCACCCGCAGCGGGGAGTTCTCCCCCGAGGCCCGCTTCTTCTCCACCGGGGACGCGGGAGCCGTCGTCTACACCGGGGGCACGGGCGTCGGGACCGCCCGGCGCGCACTGGAGGGAAGGCCCGCCGACGACCCGCCCGCCGAGGTGGTGGACGCCGGGGATCCCCCCACCGCCAAGGCGATCCTGGCCGACCTGGCCGGCCGGGGGGTGTCCCGCCTGCTGGTGGAGGGCGGCGGGCACGTCCACACCCTGTTCCTCACCTCGGGGCTGGCCGACGAGCTCCGGCTGGCGGTCGCCCCGTTCTTCGTGGGGGAGGAGGAGGCCCCGCGCTTCGTCCTGCCCGGCGCCTTTCCGTACACCTTCGACGCGCCGATGCGCCTGGTGGAGGCGAGGGCGCTCGGCGACGTGGCCGTCCTGCGCTACCGCCTGGGCGCAGGGGAGGAGGCGTGAGGGCCGGTCCGCCCCCGGCCGGGGGAGAGGCCGACGCGCACTGGCTGCGCCGCACCGTCGAGCTGTCCCGCTCCTGCCCGCCCTCGGACACCGCGTTCTCCGTGGGATGCGTCGTGGTCGCCGACGACGGCACCGTCCTGGGCGAGGGCTACTCGCGCCGTGACGATCCCGGCGACCACGCCGAGGAGGCGGCCCTGCGCGAGGTGGCCGCCGACGACCCCCGGCTGGCCGGCGCCACCCTGTACTCCTCGCTGGAGCCGTGCAGCTCACGCTCCTCACGGCCGCGGTCCTGCAGCGCCCTGGTCCTGGCCACGCCGGTCCCGCGCGTGGTCTTCGCCTGGCGCGAGCCCGCCCTGTTCGTGGACTGCGACGGGGCCGAGCGCCTGCGCGCGGCGGGACGGACCGTGGTGGAGCGCCCCGACCTGGCTTCGGGCGTCCGCGAGGTCAACGCCCACCTGGTGGGGTGACCCCGTTCCCACCAGGTGGGGCGGAATCGGTCAGAGCCGGTTGACGTCCACCACGCGCACCACCGCGTGCCCCTCGGCGTCGGAGGCCTCCAGGTCCACCTCGGCGCTGATGCCCCAGTCGTGGTCGCCCGCCGGGTCGGCGAGGATCTGGCGCACCCGCCACAGCTCCGGCTCCTCCTCGATGAGGAGCATCGCCGGGCTGCGCGCGTCCGGGCCGATCCCGATGGAGTCGTGCTCCTCGAAGTACTCCTCCAGGGCCTCCTCCCAGGCCTCGGCGTCGTCCCACTCCCCGCCGTCCTCCAGCTTGCCCAGTTCGGTGTAGCGGCGAAGGGCGGCCAGCTCCACGCGGCGGAACATCTCGTTGCGCACCAGCACACGGAAGGCCCGCGTGTTCGCGGTCACCGGGCGCACCCTCTCCTCCGGGGGCTCCTCGTCCCCGGAGACCTCCGCCTGGGGGTTGGTCAGCTGCTCCCACTCGTCCAGCAGGCTGGAGTCGACCTGGCGGACCAGCTCTCCCAGCCACTCGATGAGGTCGCGCAGCTCCTCGGTCTTGGCGTCGTCGGGAACCGTCTGGTTGAGCGCCTTGTACGCGCTGGCCAGGTAGCGCAGCACCAGCCCCTCCGAGCGCGCCAGCTCGTAGAAGCCCACGTAGTCGGTGAAGGTCATCGCCCGCTCGTACATGTCGCGGGCCACCGTCTTGGGCCGCAGCGGGTGGTCGCCGACCCACGGGTGGCCGCTCTGGTACACCTCGTAGGCGTGGCTGAGCAGCTCCTCCAGCGGCTTGGGGTAGTCGACCTCCTCCAGCCGCTCCATGCGCTCCTCGTACTCGATCCCGTCCATCTTCATCTGCTGGACGGCCTCGCCGCGGGCCTTGTTGAGCTGTGCGCCCAGGATCTGCCTCGGATCGTCCAGGGTGGACTCCACCACGCTGAGCACGTCCAGCGCGTAGGTGGGCGACTCCTTGTCCAGAAGGTCCAGAGCGGCCAGCGCGAACGTGGACAGCGGCTGGTTGAGCGCGAAGTCGGCCTGTAGGTCCACGGTCAGCCGGGCGGGGCGCCCCTGCTCGTCGGGCTCGGGGAGGGTCTCCACGATCCCGCCGTCCAGCAGCGACCGGTAGATGGCGATCGCCTCGTGGATGTGGCGGCGCTGCGTCCTGCGGTCGTCGTGGTTCTCCCTGAGCAGGTGCTTCATCGCGGTGAAGCAGTTCCCGGGCCGGGCGATCACGCTCAGCAGCATGGCGTTGCTCACCCGGAAACGGGAGGTCAGCGGCTCCGGCTCGGCCTCGATCAGCTTGTTGAAGGTCGCCTCGTCCCAGGAGACGAACCCCTCGGGGGCCTTCTTGCGCACCACCTTGCGCCGCTTCTTGGCGTCGTCACCGACCTTGGCCAGCGCCTTCTGGTTCTCGACGACGTGTTCGGGAGCCTGGGCCACCACGCTGCCCACGGTGTCGAACCCGGGCCGTCCGGCCCGTCCGGCGATCTGGTGGAACTCGCGGGCGCGCAGGCGGCGCACCCGTGTCCCGTCGTACTTGCTCAGGGCCGTGAACAGCACGGTGCGGATGGGCACGTTCACGCCCACCCCCAGGGTGTCGGTGCCGCAGATGACCTTGAGCAGCCCGGCCTGGGCCAGCCGTTCGACCAGGCGCCGGTACTTGGGCAGCATGCCCGCGTGGTGCACACCGATGCCGTGCCGCACGTACCGGGACAGGTTGCGGCCGAACTTGGTGGTGAAGCGGAAGCTGCCGATCTCCGCCGCGATCGCCGCCTTCTCCTCCTTGGTGCACATGTTGATGCTGGTCAGCGACTGCGCGCGCTCCACGGCCTGGGCCTGGGTGAAGTGCACGATGTACACGGGCGCGCTGCCGCTGGCCAGCTCCTCCTCCAGCGTCTCGTGCAGCGGTGTGACCCGGTAGTCGTAGTAGAGGGGAACGGGGCGCTCGGCGGAGGCGACCACGGCGGTGGAACGCCCGGTGCGCTTCTCCAGGTCCTCCTCGAAGCGGCTCACGTCGCCCAGGGTCGCCGACATCAGCAGGAACTGCGCCTGCGGCATCTCCAGCAGGGGCACCTGCCAGGCCCACCCGCGGTCCGGTTCGGCGTAGAAGTGGAACTCGTCCATGACGACGGTGTTGATGTCGGCGTCCGCGCCCTCGGCCAGCGCGATCTGGGCCAGGACCTCCGCCGTGCAGCACACGATGGGAGCGTCGGCGTTGACGCTGGCGTCCCCGGTCATCATGCCGACGTTCTCGGTACCGAAGATCTTGCACAGGTCGAAGAACTTCTCCGACACCAGCGCCTTGATGGGCGCGGTGTAGAACGCGCACTCGTCGCGGGCCAGGGCGGCGAACAGCGCGCCCGTGGCCACCATGCTCTTGCCCGATCCGGTCGGGGTGTTGAGGATGACGTTGGACCCGGAGACGACCTCGATGAGCGCCTCCTCCTGGTGCGGATAGAGGGTGAGGCCCCGCTCCTCGGCCCACAAAGCGAACGCCTCGAAGAGGGAGTCGGGTTCTGGTTCGGCCGGAAGTACATCGATGAGACTCACGGTCTCTATACTGCCTGCTTCCCGAGGCCCCCCGGGACAGTGCCGTGTGCCCGTTCACGGAGCCCGGTCCGGTCGCCCGGGGCCGGTCCCGCAGGCCCCGGAACCCGTCCGGCCGCCTCGGAGACGACGACGGGCACGCCCCGAACGAGGCGTGCCCGCGCACACGGTCCGGCCCCCGCCCCGAGCGAGGCGCGCGGGCCCGGGCGGGTGCTACACCAGGCCGAGCTGCTTGACGGTGTCGCGCTCCTCGACGAGCTCCTTGACGGAGGCGTCGATGCGGGAGCGGGAGAAGCCGTCGATCTCCAGGCCCTGGACGATCTCCCAGCGGCCCCCGCGCGAGACGACGGGGAAGGAGGAGATGAGGCCCTCGGGTACGCCGTAGGAACCGTCGGAGGGAATGGCGGCGGAGGTCCAGTCGCCCTCGGGGGTGCCGTTGACCCAGTCGTGGACGTGGTCGATGGCGGCGTTGGCGGCGGAGGCGGCGGAGGAGGCGCCACGGGCCTCGATGATCGCGGCGCCGCGCTTGGCGACGGTCGGGATGAAGTCGTTCTCCAGCCAGGACTGGTCGCCCACGGTCTTGGCGGCGCTGGTGCCGTTGACCTCGGTGTTGAACAGGTCCGGGTACTGGGTGGCGGAGTGGTTGCCCCAGATCGTGAGCTTCTTGATGTCGTTGATCGACACGCCGAGCTTCTTGGCGAGCTGGGTGAGCGCGCGGTTGTGGTCCAGGCGGGTCATCGCGGTGAAGCGCTCGGCCGGGACGTCGGGGGCGTGGCTCTGGGCGATGAGGGCGTTGGTGTTGGCGGGGTTGCCGACCACCAGGACGCGGATGTCGTCGGCGGCGCCGGCGTTGATCGCCTCGCCCTGGGGCTTGAAGATGCCGCCGTTGGCCTCGAGCAGGTCACCGCGCTCCATGCCCTTGCCGCGCGGGCGGGCGCCGACCAGCAGGGCGACGTTGGCTCCCTGGAAGGCCTGGGCCGCGTCGTCGAAGATGTCGATGCCCCGGAGCAGCGGGAAGGCGCAGTCGTCCAACTCCATCGCGGTGCCCTCGGCGGCCTTGACCGCCTGCGGGATCTCCAGCAGGCGCAGCTTCACCGGGGTGTCGGCGCCGAGCAGCTGCCCGGAGGCGATCCGGAACAGCAGCGCGTAGCCGATCTGGCCGGCGGCGCCTGTGACGGTGATGTTGACGGGTGCTTTGGACATGCGTGAACTCTCCTGAACGACGTTGTGCGACCCGCGATGTTACCAACGGGTTCGACGCGGCGTCGGTACCGGGCGCTGGGGTCGTCCAGGTGCGCGCCGCGCACCTCACCACCCTAGACCTCGCGTCCTCGCGGAGCGTGAACCAGGTGCGCGGTAGGGGATCCGCGTGCCCCTCGCCGGGGGTCGCGGGTTCCGTGCGGTAACGGATTTACGGCGCGGAAACGGAGGACGCACCCTGTTAGGATGACGTTCGCCGATGACGGCGGGCCGGTAGCTCAGTTGGTTAGAGCAGGGGACTCATAATCCCTGGGTCGCGGGTTCGAGTCCTGCCCGGCCTACCCCTTCCGAACATGACAAAAGCGCCGCCGACCTGCGGATACGGGCCAGCGGCGCTTTCTTCGCTATCGGGGTGTGTGCGGCCGGATACGGTCCCGTCCGGACGGCCGCGGGGAATACGCGCCGAAGTCCGGGGCCCAGAACTCGGCGCCCTCGTCCGCGGTCCCGCACCGTGATTCGCGTTCGCCCTCGTCAAGGCGGCGGGCTTGAATACGAAGTAGGACATCAAGGCTGTGTTCCGCCCATTCCGCCACTTGTGGTGGACAAAACCCTGGTTCGGTCATGTGGGTACGGCGGAGCCGCGCGCCGGAGAACTCACGGCCCTCCTGCCGCGCCGCGCCGGTGAGGTGGCTGGACATCGGCCCGCCGTCGGAATAGATCCAGAGGACGCGCGCCCTCGGAGAGGCTCCCGGTCTCTCCCGGGGCCTGGAGCGTGCGTGTCGGCCGACGGAGGCGGGTGAGTACCGAAGTGGTTCGGGGAAGGGCGTACGGGCATGGGCCCCGGCGCCTCGTGCGCAGGACCAACGAGCGGCACCAGTGGGAGAAGAACCGCGCCCGGGCGGGCCGGGAGGAGCGCGGGGCGACCGGCGCCACGGAACACGACACCGGGCTCACCGTGGACGACCTCGTGTTCCACGCCGAGTACCACGACGTGAGGGCCGACGAGGAGCTGGCCCGAGCCCTTCGCGTGCGCGTGGGGACCAGGCTGGTGGAACGCCTCTACCGGACGCGCTACCGGGAGGAGGCCGCGCCCCTCAACATGACGCGCTCCTACCTGGTGCACGCGATGGTGGCCTCCAACCCGGACCTGCTCGACGCGGCCAGGGAGCCGTGGCCCGGCGGTACCCAGAGCCAGCTGTGTACCGTGGGCGTCGAGGTCGACCGGGTCGAGGAGCGGGTCACCGCGCGGCCGCCCACCGCCGAGGAGGCACGGGAGCTCGCGCTGCCGCCCGGTACCGCCGTGATGGTGCTCCGGAAGGCCTGCGTCGACACGGACGGCCGCGTCGTGGACTGGTCGGAGGTCATCCTTCCGGGCGACCGGACCGAGGCCGTCTTCACGACTCGTCTGGAACGGTGGTGACCATGGCCGGTCTCGTCTCCGTCGTCACGGCGGTGCACGCCCCGGGCGCCGGATTCCTACCCGAGGCGTACAGGTCGCTGTCCGGGCAGGTCCTCCCCGACGGCTGGGACTGGCAGTGGGTCGTACAGGAGGACGGGGAGACCGACGCCGTCGGGTCCCGCGTGCCGGACGACCCGCGCGTCAGCTTCGGGCAGGGCCGGGCGGGCCGCGCCGGAACGGCGCGCACGATGGCGCTCTCCCGGACGGAGGGCGAGTTCGTCCGGGTCCTGGACGCCGACGACCAGTTGACGCCGGGCGCGCTGGCCCGGGACATCGGGGCCCTGACGCGGACGCCCGGGGTCTGCTGGACCACCTCGCGGGCCCTGGACCTCATGCCCGACGGGTCCACCACCGGGTTCGAGGGGGACCCGCCGGAGGGCCCGATCGAGCGGGGCGCCGTCCTGGACTCCTGGAAGGCGAACGGCTTCCTGCCGCCCGTCCACCCGGCCACCCTGTGCGTACGCCGGGACCTGCTCCTGGCCCTGGGCGGGTGGATGGCGCTGCCGGCGTCCGAGGACACCGGGCTCCTCCTCGCCCTCAACGCCGTGAGCCGCGGCTGGTTCACGGCGCGGACCGGACTCCTCTACCGCAAGTGGCCCGGGCAGGCCACCGCCGCCGCCCCGCACGCCGACGAGCGGGAGCGGAGCGCTCGTACGGCCGTCGTGGAGGCACGGGCGCGGGCGCTCGCGGAGACGGGCTGGTGTTTCGAGCCCTCCTGAGCGCGTGCGGTCGGGGAGGCGGCCGGGCCGGTGCGCTCAGGCGCGGGCGGCGAGTGGCCAGGAGCCGTCCACGACCGCCTCGGGGTCCTTGCGCCGCAGGTAGGCCTGGAGACCGGCGGCCTGTTCGGCCTTCCAGGTGACCTGTGCGGTGTGCAGCTCGTCGATGCCCATGTCCGCCAGCTCGGGGTGGGTCGCGGCGAGCTTCCAGGCCAGTCGGGCGGCGGCCAGCGCGTCGGCGGCGGCCCCGTGCGCCTGGTCGGCGTCCAGGCGCACGCCGTGGTGGGCGCACACGTCGACCAGCTTGCGCGAGCCGCGCCGGAAGGTGTCGACCCGCTTGTCCAGCACGAGGGGGTCCAGGACGCGCAGCATCTCGTCGAAGCGGGCCCCGGACTGGTGGCGCTGGAGCTCCGCCGCGAGCAGTCCCAGGTCGTAGGGGGCGTTGTAGACCACCACCGGCAGGCCGTCCACGGCCGCCTTCTCCAGGGCGGCGCCGATCTCGGGCACCGCCTCGGACGCGGGCCGGCCGTGCTCGCGTGCGTGGTCGGTGGTGATGTGGTGGATGTCGGTGGCCTCCTGGGGGATGTCGATGCCCGGGTCGATGAGCCAGGTGGTGACTTCCTTGGTGCGGTGGACGGGGTCGATGCGCCACAGGGCGGCGGTGACGATCCGGTCGTGGTCCAGGTCCAGGCCGGTGGACTCGACGTCGAACGCGGCCATGGGACGGGTGTGCCAGGTCATGCGGGCCCTTCTGGGGTCGGGGGTTCGACGGGAGAAGCTCGGCGCTTCCTCTGATGATGCGGCTTCGGGAACCGGATTCCGTGGAACGGGCGGGCGCGGCCGCGCACTTTTGGAATCCGGGTTCGGGACGGGGCCGGACTCGGGGGGTGCTCGCTTCTCGCCGGTTCGGAACGCGTGCGGTGAGGACGGGCGGACAGGGGGGAGGGATCGGAGACGGAAGTGCTCCGGCCATTGTGCTTCGTCCCGGTGACTTTCGGTCCCGGCCGTGGCGACGGACACGGTCCGGGACGGCCGCCCACGCCGGTCGGTCCGGGGACCCGCCCTCGGGCACGAATCCGGCTTCCGCCCGGCCCGCCCCCTCACCTGCTCTGCGCCTTCGCGCACCGGGAACGGTGCGCGACGCGGTCCTGGAACCTCCCCGCCGCACGGAGCCCGCTCGTTTACACTGACGGCCGGCCAGAGGGGCGTGGTGTGCCACGTCTCGGCAACCACCGCGTGCCCGGCGTCGTCCGACAGATCGGTGGACGGGTGTACTCCGGGGAGGCGAGTGTTGGGATCGGACGGAACATCGCGGCGGCGTGGGCGCCGCCGCCGCGGGAACCCGGCCTACTACCTGCTGCGCGGTACGGCGGCGGCTGTCGCGGCGGTGCTCCTCGCGACGGTCGTCACCATCACGGTCTCCCACGGACTCGGGACCGAGCCCCCGAAGCAGGCCGAGCAGACGAACCCCCAGGCGCCCGGGACCCCCTTCGGCGCCCTCGTCGACCGGATCGGCGTATCCCGGGACGGCTCCAGCGCCAACGTCGACCTCGACGGCTCCGGCAACAGCCTGTCCGCGCAGACCCTGGCCTCGGCCGGGTGGATCCCCGGCCGCGAGGTCGTCCTCCTCGGCGCACCCCTGGAACTGCCCGACTACGCACCCGGGCGCCCCGACCACCTGGTCTCCGACGGCCAGGCCGTCCGGCTCGGCGCCGACCGCTACCGTTCGCTCACCTTCCTGGCCACCGCCACCCGCACCGGCGGAACCGAGACCGGGGACACCGGGGCCGGTGGGATCGACACCGGCGGCGCCGGGGCCGAGGTCCACGGCACCGGCCGGGTGGTCTACACCGACGGGAGGGAACAGGAGTTCGTCCTGTCCGTCCCCGACTGGATCACCGGGCCCGCGAGCGAGGCCGCGCTCACCCTGCCCTACGCCAACTCCGCCTCCGGCCCCGACCCGGGGCTCGGCGCGGTGCGCCTGTACGCGCGTGACGTCCCGGTCGATCCCGCACGCGAGATCTCCCACGTGGTGCTGCCGGAGACCGGGGAGGGCGAGGGCCGCATCCACCTGTTCTCCGTGGGCGGGCGCGAGGTGGGCCCCGAGTGGACCGGTACCTGGGCCCGGGCCACCTCCGGCTACATGGAGGTCGGCCCCTGGGAGGACCAGACCCTGCGGCTGTCGGTACGCACCACCACCGGCGGCGCCAACGTACGGATCCGTCTGGACAACACCTTCGCCGACGCCCCCGTCACCGTGGGAGCGGCCTCACTGGCCCCGCGCGACACCGGCGCGGCCGTCAGGGGCTCCGCGGTCCCGCTCACCTTCGGCGGGCGCTCCGCGACCGTCATACCGGCCGGGGGACAGGTGTTCAGCGATCCCGCCGGGATCTCCGTGCCGCCGCAGACCAACGTCCTGGTCAGCGTCTACCTGCCCGAGCGGGTGGCCACCGCGCCGGTGCACTACGCCTCGGTGGACACCAACTACACCAGCGCGCCCGGCAGCGGCGACCACACCCTGGACACCACCGGGGAGCCGTTCACCGGCCGGATCGACCAGTGGCCCTTCCTCACCGGCGTGGAGGTGCTCGACGGGCCGGGAGCGATCGTGGCGCTCGGCGACTCCATCACCGACGGCGTCCGCTCCACCCGCGACGCCTACTCCCGCTGGCCCGACGTGCTCAGCGCCCGCCTGGCCGCGCGGCCCGGGCTGCCCGACCCCGGCGTGCTCAACCTCGGGGTGTCCGGGAACCACGTGGTCAGGGACGACTACCCGGGCGAGGGGGTGGCCACCATCCCCAGGGGCGTCGCGATGACCCGCCGGGTCCACCGGGACGTGCTCGTCCAGAACGGCGTGGACACCGTCGTCGTCTTCGCCGGCATCAACGACCTGCGCCTGGGCACCTCTCCCGAGGCGGTGATCAGCGGGATCGGACACATCGCACGGCTGGCCCACGAGTACGACCTGCGGGTGTTCGTGGCCACGCTCGGCCCGTGCGGGGGCGATCCGCGCTGTACGGCGGAGGTCGAGCAGGCCCGCCAGCAGGTCAACACCTACCTGCGCTCCCAGATCAACGACCCGATGTCGCCCTTCGACGGGGTGTGGGACTTCGACGCCGTCCTGCGCGACCCGCAGGACCCCGCCCGTATGCGGCCCGCCTACGACTCGGGGGACCACCTCCACCCCGGCGACGCCGGCCTGCGCGCGCTGGCCGAGTCCATCGACCTGTACCAGCTCGTCGGGAGCTAGCCTCCACGGTCAGCGCGGGTGCCCCAGGTGGTGGTGGAGCACGAGGTCCACGTAGACGGCGCCGAGGTCGTCCAGGCTCAGCCCGGCCTCGGGCTCGTACCAGTGCAGCAGGGAGTCGAAGGTCGCCAGCACCTCGTCGGCGGCCCGTCCGGGCTCGTCCACCCCGAAGGCGCCCGCGACCAGGCCGTCCACGATGATCCCGCGGACGTGCTCGCGGTAGGTGCGGGTCAGCGAGCCGACCTCGCGGTGGCGGTCCGGATGGACGGCCCGCAGCACCGGCAGTATCTCGTGTGCCAGCGAGGTCGCCGCACGGTGCTTCCAACCGATCTCCACGTGCCGTCTGACCAGGGACGACATGCGCTCGGCCGCGGGCAGGCCGGGCTGGTCCGCGGCCAGTTGCCCGTCGACCCGCTCCCGGGTGGAGCGCAGTACGACGGCGTAGGCCAGGTCGAACCACGTGGGGAAGGCGCGTCTGAGCGAGGCGGCGTCGGTCCCGGTCTCGGCCGAGACGCGGCGGATCAGCGCGGACGTGGCCAGACCCCGGGAGCCGTGTTCGGCGAACAGGCGCGCGGCGCAGTCCAGGACGGAGGCCGTCGTGCGGAGCGCGTGAGGGGAGGTGCCGGCCGTCATGCGGTGGTGTCTCATCGGTTGGGGTACGCCTTCGAGGGGGGAGCGAGGGCGTGTGGTCCTCACCCAGCGGGTCGTTGTCTTCGGGAGTCCGTGCCATCGCGGAAGGACGCGGAGCGGCGGAGTCCGACGCGTCGCGTACCGCGCGGCTCCGGCGGCCGTGCGACGTGGACGCGGGGACCGGGGACCGTCCTCGGCGCCGTCCACGGGGAACGCCGGCCCGCGTCAGACCGGGTCGGGGGCCGGTTCGCCCCGCGCGCGGCCCGTGGTCAGCGACACCAGGTCCTCGACCCGCTCCGTGGCGAGCGCGTCCACGCCGATCCCCATCAGGCGTGCCATCTCCGGGAAGTCGTTCACCGTCCAGGCCGTGACGCGGCGACCGGAACGGTGTATCTCCTCGACCAACTCCCGGGTCAGCAGCGTGTGGTGCGCACCGAGGAAGTTCGGGCGCAGGGAGCGGGTCACGTCCTCGGGAGGCAGCCCCGGCTGGTCCCAGGCCAGCATCAGCCGGGCGTCGGGGCTGCGGGCACGCAGCGCGCCGAGGGCCTCGGTGGAGCCGGTGAAGAGCACCTGGTCGCCGAACCCGCGCCCGCGCAGCAGGGTGTCCGCCGCGAGCGCGGTCTCCGGCGCGCCGGCGTCCACGAGCAGGGGAGGGGGACCACCGCCCTCGAACTCGGCCAGGACCTCCATGAGGGTGGGCACGCGCCGTTCCACGTCCTCGCGTGCGGCGGCCAGTTCGGCCAGGCTCAGCTCGCCCACGGGCCGGGGCGGGGAACCAGGGGCGGCCACTGTTCGTTCGTCGATCAGTACGAGGTACCCGTCGGCGGTCAGGTGGACGTCGATCTTGACCAGGTCCGCCCCGGCACGTGAGGCTGAACGCAGGGCCGGAAGGGTGTTTCCCGGAAAGCGTGCGGTGTCTCCGCGTAGTGCGATGGACAGCGTCATGGTGCCAAGAGTGGCAAAGACTTCCGCTCCACGTGGTGTAAACAGGAAAAACGTCCACCGGGACGGCCCGGAGGGCCGGGTCGGCTCCCGCTCGGGGCGGCGGTGCGCACACGCGGCGCACACGACTGCGAGCGGACTCACGTCGCACGGGCACCGACGCGGTGCGGTGAACTGGGAAACTTTGTCACACGGCGTCGTGACCGCACGGCGTTCCCATGGCCGTCCCTGAGTGTGAGGCGAATGATGATTCCGGACCAGCGACGAGAGCACATCCTCAAGCTCCTCCAGGAGCGCCACGTGCTGAGCATCAACGAGCTCACGTCGATGCTGTCCGTGTCCCACATGACGGTCCGGCGCGACATCCAGGCGCTGGAGAACGACGGCAAGGTCCTGTCGGTCACCGGCGGTGTGCGGCTGGCGGCACGGCTCAAGAGCGAACCCTCCTACCTGGCCAAGGCCCAACTGGAGGTACCCGCCAAGCGGGCCATCGCCCGGGCCGCCGCCGACCTGGTCCGGGAGAACTTCACCATCTACCTGGACGCGGGCACGACCACGCTGCAGATGGTCCCGCTGCTGACCGACAAGGTCGGCCTGACCGTCATCACCAGCGACTTCAACGTCGTCGGCCACCTGATGGAGTACCCGGGGATCGAGCTGATCCACACCGGTGGCGTGGTCTCGCACTCCGACCACTCCTCGGTCGGCCGCTTCACCGCCGACTTCCTGCGCCAGGTGAACGTGGACCTGGCCTTCATCGCCAGCAGCTCCTGGGACGCCGAACGGGGGTCGACCACCCCCTCGGAGGCCAAGGTGGTCGCCAAGCAGGCGCTGCTGCGGATCGCCTCCAAGAGCGTGCTCACCGTCGACAGCACCAAGTACGGCAAGTTCGGCACCTTCAGGGTGGCCAGCCTGGAGGAGTTCGACCTGATCATCACCGACGACCGGCTGCCGCGCTCCGCCGTGGACGACCTGGCCGAGCGCGACGTCCGCCTGAATCTGGTCGAGGTGGAGTAGGGGTTCTCGGCGGGGGTGGTGGGGTGCGGTGCGTACACACCCGCACCACCTCGGTGGAGGGCCCGCGGCGCGGTACCCCGGTGGTGCGGGTTCCTCTGGATCCGGTGCGTCCTCGCACCCTCAGCTCTCGTCGGCGTCGATCTCGGCGCGGGCGAACAGGGCCAGCTCGGTGCCGTCCGGGTCGTAGAAGAGCAGTGTGGAGCCCTCCACGCCGTGCATCACCGGGGAGTGCTCCACGTCCATCTCCGCGAAGCGTTCCTCCCAGGCCTCCAGTTCGCCCAGGTTGGCGACACCCATGGTGAGGCGGTCCAGACCGCAGTGTCTGCGGTCGAACCTGCCCTTGAAGTTGTCTCGGTGCTGGATGAGCGCCAGCAGCAGTCCCGAGGTCGGATGTTGACACTCGGTGCGCCGTGTGCCCTCGTGGTCGCGCTTGCCCAGGACCTGGAAGCCCAGGACCGTGCGATAGAAGCGCACACTCTCGTCGCGGTCGCGGACCGAGAGAGTGACGCGGGCGAGCCCGTTGAGCTGTGGCACGGGCACCTCTTTGCGGCGGGGGCCGATGGTGGCCAGTAGGTCGAGCACGATCATCGAGCCTAGGTCGGAGTCGGAATGATGGGCGACTCTTTAACGCGGGTTTAACGCCCGATGTTCCCGGGATCACCCTGTTCATGCAGGGTGTTTCGCTCAGTCTTCCGGAGCGGGCTCCGCCGCGGTTCCCGTCCTCGCCGCGGAGGAGGGCGCCATGCCCTCCGCGGGGCCGTACCAACGGGTGCGCATGGCCAGCGTGGTCACCGCGAAGGAGACCAGCCCGCCCAGGGTGGCCAGCGCGAACGCGCCCTGGTGGCCGTGGGCGTCGGCGAGGGCGCCCGAGGCCGTCGACCCCAGTGCCTGGCCCAGGATCAGGCAGCTCAGGATGACGGCCATCGACTGGGACAGGCGGCTGGCGGGTGCGGCCCGCTCGATCAGCCCGAACAGGCTCACGATATGCGGGCCGATCGCCGCGCCCAGCACGAAGACGGCCGCCGCCAGGCCGGCCGCGCCGTGGTCCAGGTACAGCGGCAGTGTGAGCAGGAACAGCGCGCCCGCCGCGATCCGGGTGCGCACCGTGAGGGCGAACCCCACGGGCAGGGAGGCCATCATCAGCCCCGCGGCGGCGCTGCTGGCACCCATCACCGCGTACATCAGCCCGGACAGGTCGCCGTGTCCGGAGTCGGCGGCGAACGCGGTCACACCGGTGGACATGCCGCCGAAGAACAGGCCCTGGCAGAACATGGGAACGGCCAGGACCAGCAGCGCGGGCGTGGCGATGCGGCCCTCGGCGCCGGGTGCGGGAGGGGACCCGGGCGGCGCGGTGGGGTGCAGGGCGAACACGGACCCGAAGAGGCCGATGAGCACCGCCGCGCCCAGCACGCTCGCCGACGGTGAGAGGGCGACGGTGAGCAGGCCCACCAGCGCGGGGCCGAGGACGAACGCGGCCTCGTCCAGCACCCCCTCGACCGACATGGCCGCCGACAGCGACCGCTCCCGCTGCACGCCCCGGTACCCGCCCCGACGGATCAGCACCACCCAGCGCGTGCGGGCCATGGGCCCGATCTGGGGCATGCACATGCCCGCCACGGCGGCCAGCACGGCCAGGACGGGAGCGGCGGCTCCGGCCAGGACGGCGCCGACGAGCACGGTGATCAGTACGGCGTCCACGAGCGCGGTGGCCAGTACGGGGACCCGCTGCCCGTGCCGGTCGGCGAAGCGGGCGATGACGGGGCCGCCCACGGTCTCGCCGAGGGCGAAGGCGCCGGTCACCGCACCGGCCGCGGCCACGCTGCCGGTCGTGGTGGTGACCAGGGTGAGCAGCCCGATCAGGGACATGGAGATGGGCAGGCGGGCCAGGAAGGTGGTCAGGAGCAGCGGCCATCCGGCGATGTCGTGCATGCGCCGCAGGGTCTGCAGTGGTGACATCCGTCCTCGTCCTGTGGTGGTGCCCGCGCCCCTCGGACTCCGGCACGGCGGTACGGCGCGGTTCATCACGGAAGGACCAGAATTCATCCCATGATATGGCTGATTCCCAGTGGTGGCCCCGGTTCCCGCGCGCCTCCCACTCCCCACCTGGGAGGCGCGGACCGGAAGGGGCCCTGACGGAGGCGGAGGGTCCGGGCGGCCGGCGGAGCGCCACCCCGACTTTCGGCAGTGCCGCTCCCACCGGTGGAGTGTGTAGGTTCACCGGCATGGATCTGTCCGAACCGCGCGCGTTCGTCCAGCGCGCACTGCGTCCGCTGGCGGGTTGGCCCACCAGGGGCGCCGTCCTGCGCGACGTGCTGTTCGGGGCCGCGATCACCGCCCTGTGCCTGGTGGAGTTCCTCTTCCGGTGGACCTCCGGGAGCCTGCCCACCGCCGAGGCGGCGGCCACCGCGGCGGCCGCCGTCGCACTGACCGTCCTGGCCGTCGTGCTCGGCCGCCTCTACCCGCTGCTCTCCCTGGTCGTGGCCCTGCTCGGTTCGTTCTGGGTGTACGGATTCGGTGTCCTGGTGATCTGCGTGTCCTACCTGGTCGGGCGCCGTATGCCCGACGTGTGGTCCGCGGTGGTCCTCTTCGTGTCCGGCACAGTGCTGTGGCTGGCGGTCGCGTCCCTGACGGGGCCCGGTGACGTGGTGGTGTGGACCACCACCGTGAGCACCATGGTGTTCAGCGTCGTGCTCCCCTGGCTGGTGGGCGTCTACCGGCGCCAGCACGTCGCCCTGGCCACCGCGGGCTGGGAACACGCCAGGCAGCTCCAGCGCGAGCACCGGCTCACCGTCGACCAGGCCCGGTTGCGCGAGCGCTCCCGCATCGCCCAGGACATGCACGACTCCCTGGGCCACGAGCTCAGTCTCATCGCCCTGCGCGCCGGAGCTCTGGAGGTCACCCCCGACCTGGAGGAGGAGCACCGCCGCTCGGCCGCCGAACTGCGCGCCACCGCCGTCACCGCCACCCAGCACCTGCGGGAGATCATCGGTGTGCTGCGCACCGACGCCGAACCCGTTCCCATGTCCCCGGCGGACGAGGGCGTCGCCGCCCTGGTCGGCCGTGTCCGCGACTCCGGGATGCGGGTCGCCCTGGTACGCGAGGGCGACACCTCCGGCCTGCTGCCGATGGTCGACCGGGCGGTCCACCGGGTCGTCCAGGAGTCGCTCACCAACGCCGCCAAGTACGCGCCCGGCTCCGACGTGACCGTGTGGCTCACCGCGAACGGGGAGCGGCTGGAGGTCCGGGTGACCAACTCCATGCCCCGGGGACGGCTCCCGGAGACGGAGGGAGGCGGCAGGCGGGGGCTCATCGGCCTGCGCGAGCGCGTCCGCCTGACGGGGGGCTCCTTCGCCGCCGGACCGGACGGCGACGGCGGCTGGGAGGTCTGCGCGGCCATGCCGCTGGACGGCACCGTCGAGGCGGAGACCTCGACGGAGGACGGCGCCGAGATCGACCAGCTCCAGTCGGCCGCCCACCGCAGGGCGCGCGGCTGGTCGCTGGCCCTGGTGCTGACACCGGTCACAGCGGCCGTGATGATCGTCCTCGCCCTGGGCTGGACCGGTGTCAGGAGCCTGGAGGAGACCGCGCTGACCCCGGAGGAGTTCGCCTCCCTGGAGGTCGGGGACAGCCAGGCCGAGGTGGAGGAGGCGCTTCCGGCGGCCTCGATGTACGTGGACGCCCGGATGCTGGAGGAGGACGCCGTCCCCAAGGGCGCGTCCTGTAGCTACTACCGCAGTGACGCCGCGTTCTTCGCGTCCGAGGAGGTCGTCTACCAGGTGTGCTTCGCCGAGGGGCGCCTGCTGACCAAGGGCGAGGCGCCGCTACGTTGACCACGACCCCCCGAACCGGACACCAGAGGAGAGAACAGACGTGATCAGGGTGCTCATCGCCGACGACGAGGCGATGATCCGCGCCGGTGTGCGGGCGATCATGCGCAGCGATCCGGAGATCGAGGTGGTGGCCGAGGCCGCGGACGGGCGCGAGGCCGTCGAACTGGTGCTCTCCCACCGCCCCGACGTGGCGCTTCTGGACATCCGGATGCCCCGGATGGACGGGCTCGCCGCCACCGTCGAGATCCGCAGGGTCGCGCCCGCCACCGCCGTGGTAGTCCTCACCACCTTCGGCGAGGACAGCTACATCTCCCAGGCTCTCGGCGGCGGCGCCAGCGGCTTCCTGCTCAAGGCCGGGGACCCGCGCGAGCTGATCAGCGGGGTGCACGCCGTCGCCGACGGCGGCGCCTACCTGTCCCCGCAGGTGGCACGCCAGGTGATCGCCCGGTTCGGCGGGGCCCGGGCCTCCCGGGAGGCGGCCGCGGCGGCCCGGATCGAGGAGCTCACCCAGCGCGAGCGCGAGGTGCTGTCCCTGGTGGGCGCGGGGCTGTCCAACGCCGACATCGCCGAACGGCTGTTCCTGGTGGAGGGCACCGTCAAGAGCTACGTCAGCGCCATCCTCAACCGTCTGGAGATGCGCAACAGGGTGCAGGCGGCCATCCTCGCCTACGAGGCCGGACTCGTGGACACCTCCCGCGGCTGAGCCCGAAGCGACCGGGTGGGAAGGAAGGGGGTATGAGCTCTCACAGCCCCGGTGGCGCGCCACCGCCGAACCAGCGGATCGCGGTACGGCTGGAGGCCGCCTGGCGCGGGCTCGCCGGAAACACCCCCGAGGCGGTGGCGGTCGGCGCCGAACTCCTGGGGCGCTGGAACGAGCCGCACCGCCGGTACCACACGCTCACCCACCTGGAGGCCACGCTGCGCGCGGTCGACCTCCTCCGGGACGAGGCCCGCGACGCCGACCGCGTCCGCTACGCGGTCTGGTTCCACGACGCCGTCTACGAGGGGGTCCCCGGACGCGACGAGGAGGAGAGCGCGGAACTGGCCGAGCGGCTGCTGTCCCTGATGGGGGCCGAGCCCGCGTTCGTCCGCGAGGTCGCGCGCCTGGTCGGGGTGACCGCGACGCACCGGCCCGGGAGGTGGGACGCCGACGGCGCGGTGCTCTGTGACGCCGACCTGTCCGTGCTGGCCGCTCCGGCCGACGAGTACCTGGCCTACACGACGGCGATCCGCGCCGAGTACCGCCACGTCTCCGACGAGGAGTTCCGCGCGGGCCGCACCGGGGTGCTGCGGTCGCTGCTGGAGGCCCCGCACCTGTTCCACACCCCGTTCGGGCGTGCGCGCTGGGAGGCGCGGGCGCGGGTGAACATGCTCGCCGAGCTCGACCGGCTGGACGCGCGGCCCCCGGAGGAGCTGCCCCCGCCCTGAACCGGCCCCGCTCCGCGCGGCGTGTCCGACGCCTTCCTCCGGCCGGTCCGCGGGGTCAGGCGCGGTCGCGCGCCCGCGGGGCCTTGGGCCGCCGCAGTCCCGAAGCGCGCAGGCGGGTGACCAGCTCGCGGCTGCCGACGTGCTCGGCGCCCAGTTCCAGGGCGCGGGCGTGCAGGTGTTCGGGGACGTCGTAGTGGTCGCGGTCGAACGCGCGCGGGTCCACGCCGAGCGCGCTGGCGAAGGTGTGCAGCTCCTCGTGGGAGCGGTCGCTGACCAGGTGGGCGAACAGCCAGCCGCGCGGCCCGGGCCAGAGAGGGGTGTCGATGAGAACGCTCACCACAGAACTCTAGGCGAGCGGTGGACGCGCGTGGGCGGACGGCCGGTCAGGGGCGTCCCGACACGGGCGCGGTCACGGCGCGCCAGGGCACCGGGCTGGACATGACCATGGTGCTGGAGGGCCGGCCGTGTTCGGCGAGCCTGTCGATGACCTCCTCGAAGTGCTCCATGGAGCGGACCGCGATGAGCAGTACGCAGCAGTCGTCCCCGGTCACCCGGTGGACCTGGAGGATCTCCGGAAGCTCCAGCGAGGAGCGCTCGCGCAGCAGGCAGTGCGCTCCGAAGCACTCCATGCGCACCAGCGCGGTCACCGGCAGTCCGGCGGCGGCCGGGTCCACGTGCGCGTGGTAGCCGGTGATCACCCCGCGGTCGGTGAGACGGCGTACACGGTCGGCCACGGCGGGCGCCGACAGGTTCACCCGTCGTGACAGCTCGTTGTAGGACAGCCGCCCGTCCTGTTGGAGCTCGGAGAGGATGCGCTGGTCAACGCTGTCCAACGGGGTTGCCAACCGTGAGGCCATGCTTTGTGCTCCCAAAGTCGAGGGGCGCTATCTCTTACGAATGCTAAACCAATGCCCGGATTGCGTGTCCGGTGGCCATTCCTTTCCGGGGTGCCGTTGTCCGATGATGTGACCTCACGCCACGGCGCCGCGTGCGGGGGGCTCCCTCCCCGCGGCGCCCTGGCCGCACCACCGTTCACGCGAGTCCGACAAGGGGTTTTTCCATGCTCTCCACCACCGCCCAGCAGTGCCCGTACGCCGCGGAGGCCGGTGCGGCCGATGCGGTCGAGGCGGCTGGGGCGCGGCGGGACGGAGCCGATCAGGGCGGATCCGAGCAGGACGGGCCGAACCTGTCCTTCGACCGGAACACCCCCTATGTCGACTACACCGGTATCGACACCCTGCTGGGCCTCCAGAAGCCGCGCACCGACGAGCCCGCCGAGTCCGCGTTCATCATCGCCACCCAGGTCATGGAGCTGCTGTTCGCCCTCGTGCAGGAGCGCTGGGAGGCCGCGCGCGACGCGCTGGAGGCCGACGACGTGCCCGGCGCCCTGGCCTGGCTGCGCCGTGCGTGCAAGGCCCAGGACGTGCTCAACGACTCCTGGGGCCTGCTCGCCGACATGACGCCCACCGAGTTCAACCGCTTCCGCGACTCCTTCGGCGAGGCCTCGGGCTTCCAGTCCTACGGCTACCGCAAGCTGGAGTTCCTGCTCGGCAACAAGTCCGCCGCCATGATCCGCCCGCACAAGGCCATGAGCGGGGTCGTCGACCAGCTCACGGGTCTGCTGGAGCGTCCCAGCCTCTACGACGCGGCGCTGCGCCTGCTGCACCGCCGCGGCCTGTCGGTCCCCGACGACCGGGCCGAGCGCGACTGGACCCGGCCCTACGAGCCCAGCGCCGGGGTCGAGGAGGCGTGGAAGGCCGTCTACGCCGACGACCGGCCCGGAAACGACCTGTTCCTGCTGGCCGAGGCGCTGCTCGACGTCGCCGAGCGGGTGACCGGGTGGCGGCACCGCCACCTCGTCGCCGTCAAGCGCACGATGGGCGGCAAGACCGGCAGCGGCGGCTCCAACGGCCTGACCTGGCTGGCCCGCAACGCCGAGCAGGACGTCTTCCCCGAGCTGTGGTCCCTCCGCAGTACCGTCTGACGCGTCCTGTCCGCCTCTGACCCGCCCTCTCCGGGCGCAGCACCGCCTGCCCCCGCTCCCGTCCCCCGCCCGTACCGCTCCGAGGAAGCAGGACCCCATGATCCCCACCACCCGTGAGGAATGCGTCGCGCTCGACGAGGCCGACCCCCTCGCCGCGTTCCGGGAGGAGTTCGTCCTCCCCGAGGGTGTGATCTACCTGGACGGCAACTCGCTGGGCGCGCTGCCGCGCTCCACCCCCGGCCGGGTCGCCGACATGATCGAACGCGAGTGGGGGCGCGACCTCATCCGCAGTTGGAACGACGCCGGGTGGTGGGACAAGCCGCGCACCCTGGGCGCCAAGGTCGCACCGCTGGTCGGGGCCGGGCCCGACGAGGTGGTCGTCGGAGACGGCGCCTCGGCGAACCTGTTCAAGACGCTGGTCGCGGCGCTGCGCATGTCCGACCGCTCGGTCGTGCTGGGCGAGGAGGGCAACTTCCCCACCGACCTGTACGTCACCGAGGGCGCGGCCGCCCTCGCGGGAGCCACCCAGCGGCGCGTGGACCCCGACGGTCCCGGGCTGGCCGGGGCGCTGGCCGCGGGGGACGTCGCGGTCCTGCTGCTCAGCCACGTGGACTACCGCAGCGGCATCCTGCGCGACATGCCGGGCATCACCCGCCTGGCCCACGAGCACGGCGCCCTGGTGATCTGGGACCTGTGCCACAGCGTGGGCGCGGTCCCCGTCGACCTGTCCGGCAGCGGCGCGGACTTCGCGGTGGGGTGCACCTACAAGTACCTCAACGCCGGTCCGGGCGCCCCCGCGTTCCTGTATGCCGCCCGACGCCACCACAGCGTGGCCGACCAGCCGCTCAGCGGTTGGCACGGGCACGCGCGCCCGTTCGACTTCAGCACCGGCTACGAGCCCGCGCAGGGCGTGTCCCGGTTCCTGAGCGGCTCGCAGCCGCTGGTGGCCGACGCCGCCCTGGAGGCGAGCCTGGACGTGTGGGCCGAGGCGGACCTGGACCTGGTGCGTGCCAAGAGCCTGGCGATGACCGACCTGTTCCTGGACCGCGCCGCCAGGGTGGGGATCTCCTCGATCACGCCGTCGGAGCACGAGCGGCGCGGTAGCCAGGTCGCCCTGGTGCAGCCGGAGGAGGGCGCCGGGTACCCGATCGTGCAGGCGCTCATCGAGCGCGGTGTGATCGGCGACTTCCGGGCTCCCGACGTCATGCGGTTCGGGTTCACCCCGCTGTACCTGCGCTATGTGGACGTGTGGGACGCCGCGACGGCCCTGGTGGAGGTCGTGGAGACCGGGGAGTGGCGCCAGGAGCGCTTCTCCCGGCGCGCACAGGTGACCTGACGGCCGTTGACCGCCACCGAGTGCTTGGATGGCGTGGTTTTTGCCACCTTTGTCCATCTTTGATCCGTGTCGCCCCGGGAGTCCCCGGTCCACCGGTGCACATGTGGCCCCGATCCGCCCCGATCCGCCGCGCACGGACGGGCGCCGGCGTATGACGAGAGCCACGCGCGGACCCGCCCGTCGTCCTCGGGCGGGTCCGTAAACCCCTCCTGGAGAGGGGTTTTTCGCCTTTCCGGCCCCTTGTACGTCCCTATTCATAACGTATTGCGGCAGACACGCAAAGTCATTTTACCCGCAAGGTCGCACGCTTTACTCAAAGGGTGGGTTAGGGTCCATCGTGATCGGTTCGTTATTACCTCTTGGCGAACCGATGCCGAGCCCTTGACCGGCCGCGCGCCGCAAGGGAGTCGAGACCTCACCCTCGGGATCAGGGCCGCACGAATCCACGTGCCTGTGCCAGCGGAGACACCTCCCGTTCCCGCCCGCCATCGCCGCCAGCGACGCGGGAGAACCCTGCCATGACACGCCCCCGCGTGGGCGCGCACCAGCGTGCCCGCGTGTTCGACGCGTCGTGTCCAAGGTCTTCTCGGCCCTGTCGTCTACCTGGCCTTCACTTCATGAGCAACGACACTCCGATTCAATACGGCGAAGTCACCGCGACCTATTTCTGGGACGACGGTTCCGGCATCAACGGAGACACGGGAGCCCCCGCCAGCGGGGAACCCATGCAAAAGGGCCTGTTCTCCAGCCCCAGTTGGCCGCTCGGCACCGAGGGCTACGTCGTCTACGAGGGCAAGAAGGCCGAGTTCTTCATCGGCGACCGCGGTCCGGGCGCCCCCTCGCAGAACTGCGACGTGCTGCTCGACATGGACGGCAAGACCTTCGCCGAGATCACCGGTGAGACCTGGAACGAGTCCAGCTACACCGTCAGCGGCGGCAACGGCCACCTCGACGTGGAGTACTACATCACCGAGTGGGGCGACGGAAACGGCACCGAGGGGGCCCCGCACCCCTTCCAGCAGCCGGGGAACAAGTGCGAGGACGCGGTCTCCCCGATCCCCGAGGAGGCCCTGCCCCAGGAGGAGCAGAAGGCCGACGAGGAGCAGGAGTCCGAGGAGCCCGCCGAGAAGCCCTCGGAGGAGCCCTCGAAGGAGGAGAAGGCACCCGAGAAGGCCACCGACGGCGGCTCCGGGCGGGACGCCGCCAAGCAGGAGCGGTCCGAGGAGGGCGCGGCCACCGGCGGTGAGGGCGGTGACGGCGGTGTGACCGCGGAGACCGCCGCCAACGACCTCTCCGGCTTCGACCTCATGGGTGCGAACGGTGTCATGGGCGGCACCGGGCTGCTGGCCATGGCCGTCATCCCGGCCCTGCTGATCGCCCTGCTCTTCGCCTGGACCCGCCGCCCGTCCGGCGCGCACGCCGGTGCCGGCGACAGGGGCAGGGGCCTGACGGCCCAGAGCAGCGGCCGCCACAGCCTGGGCTCGCGCCTGAACTCCGTGGTCGACAGGCTGCGCGGCAGGTAGGACGACGGCGGGGGTCGGGGGCGTCCCGGAGAACCCCGTACGGCGGTCGAGGGGTCGCGGCGTGGTGCCGCGGCCCCTCGACGCGGTCGTCGCACACGTGGTCGGGCAGCGGACGCGGGTCCGCCCGGCCGGGGGCGTGGACGGGCCGCCGGTCGCCGTTGACCGTGTCGGCCCGCCCTCCCCGCGGGCGCGTCGGCGCGGTGTCCGCGCGCCCGGGTCCCGTGCCGCGGCCCCCGGGGCGGTTCCCGGGCCCGCGTGGTCGGCGGCGCCGTTGCCGCCGACGGGTCCGGGTTCCTTTCGGAGGCCGGCACGGAGGTATGTGCGTGGCGGGGCGACGGCGGTCAGGGACGCGCCGGCCGCGACCGCCTCGTGCGGCGCCGAGGAGGGATCCGCCGGGGCACGCCGATCACCCGGTGGCCGTTCCGCGGGAGGAAGGCCGCGGGAGGCGTTCCGCGCGCCGGCCGTGCCGGTCCACGAGGCGCCCGGGCTCCGTCCAGGGGAGCGGAGGAGCCTGAGATCGCCCATCGATGTGCTTCATGTCTTGAATATGAGGTGAATAACCCCATATTGTCGATATCCCCACGCCGATGCTGGACGAACTGCCCAGTAGTGCGGCCCGACGATCCGGATGTTCTCCTTCGATCATCGTGTGAGCGGTATGAGGTAAGACACATGGCCGTGCAGTTGGACGACACCGACCGTCGCATCATCTCCCTGCTCCGCGACGACGGACGCATGTCCATCCGCGCGGTCGCCGAACAGGCGCACATCTCCCGCGCCAACGCCTACTCCCGCCTGGAGCGCCTGCGCGGCGAGGGCGTCATCCGCGGGTTCACCGCCGTCATCGACCCCGAGAAGTACGGCACGGCCCTGTCCGCCTACGTGTCCGTGCGCATCGAACAGCACTCCTGGGAGCGCTTCCGCGGCTATCTGCGCGACATCCCCGAGGTCGACCACGCCGCCTTGGTCTCGGGGGACGTCGACCTGCTCCTGCTGGTCCGGGTGACCGACGCCGCGGCCCTGCGCACCTTCGTCCTCGAACGCCTCCAGCGCCTTCCCGAGGTGAAGAGCACGCAGACCATGTTCATCCTCGACGAGCCGCCCCTGTAGGAGGGCACCCGGGCGCGGCGGGAAAGGGTCCACCGGGCCCCCGACCGGACCTTGGCGCGCCCCTGGGCTGTGTCTTCTTGAGGCTGCGCTGCGCTTCGCCTCGTGCTCGGGCGCCGCGGGTACGGGAACCTTCGGTCCCTGCGGTGCGCCTGCTCGTGCCTCGCGGGCGCACCTGCGGGACCTCCAGAACCCCGTCGGCGCCCTCGCCACCCCCGGCGGCACAGGACCCGGTCCACCGAACAGAACCCTGGGCTGTGTCGTCTTTGAGGCTGCGCTGCGCTTCGCCTCGTGCTCGTGCGCCGTAGGTACGGGAACCTTCGGATCCTCCGGTATGGCGGCTCGTTCCTCGCAGCCCCACCTGCGAATCCTCCAGAACCCCGTCGGCGCCCTCGCCCCCGGCGGCACAGCACCGAGTCCACCAAGCAGAACCTAGTCTTGGCCCATGCCCGAGTACCGCGTGGTCGACGCCTTCACCGACCGGCCCCTGGCCGGGAACCCCGCCGCCGTCCTGGTCATGGACGAGGACTACTCCGACGGCTGGGCGCAGGGGGTGGCCGCCGAGTTCAACCTGTCCGAGACCGCCTTCGCCCGTCCCGTGGACGAGGAGGGGGCCGACTACGAGCTGCGCTGGTTCACGCCCACCGTCGAGATCGACCTGTGCGGGCACGCGACCCTGGCCACCGCCCACACCCTGGCTGAGCGCGGCTTGCCCGGCCCCTACCGCTTCACCACCCGCAGCGGCCTCCTCACCGTGACCGAGCGCGACGGTCGGCTGTGGATGGACTTCCCGGCCGAGCCCCCGAAGCGGACCGAGGCGCCTGAGGGACTGGCCCGGGCCCTCGGAGCCCGACCCCTGTGGGTGGGTCTGGGAGGGGAGGAGGACCTGCTGGTCGAGCTCGCCGACGAGGACGCCGTGCGCGGCCTGGCCCCCGACACCGCCGCGCTCGCCCGGATGCCGTACCACCTGGTGATCGTCACCGCGCGCGCCGACGGCGGTCCCGACTTCGTCTCCCGGGTCTTCGCCCCCGCCATCGGCGTGCCCGAGGACCCGGTCACCGGCAGGGCGCACACCGTACTCACCCCGTTCTGGGCCCGGCGCCTGGGCCGGAGCGCGCTGACCGCGCACCAGGCCTCCGCGCGCGGCGGCGACCTCCTCCTGGAGGACCGGGGCGAGCGCGTGCTGATCGGCGGTGAGGCGGTGTCCGTGGCCACGGGGACCCTGCACCTCCGGGTGGGCCGCGACCAGCGGGAGGAGCCTTCCGCGGAGCGGTGGACCACCAAGGAGGAGATCGTCGCCGCACGCGAGCGCCTGGAGGCCGCCCACCCGGGCTGGCGCAGGCCCGCCGCCTACGGGGTCGGCCTCGTACACGCGGGGGAGACCGTGTTCGAGCTGGCCAACGAGGGCGGCGGCTACCTGCCCGCGGTGGTCCTGGCCCGCGCGGTCGGCCACCGGAGCGGCACCGCCAGCCACCCCCTCCCCACCAGCCGGCTGGAGGCGGCCGTGGCGGAGCTGGCCCCGGCCGAGGCGTGCACGGAGCTCGAACACCCCAACCTGCACCACTGGCGGGAACTGCTCGGCCGGGTCGCCGACGGCGGAGGGGAGCTCGTCGCGGTGTTCGTCGACGACCCGGCCGACGGTCCCGTGGACGACCACGACCGGGCCCTGCGCGTCGCCCTGGAGGGCTGACCGGACACCATCTGGAAGTCCGGTCGGGCACAACGAGCGCCGGAGAACCCCCGGTGACCTTCGAAAACGCCTCCGGGGCCGACGAAATCCGGGTTTCCCCCGCGCACGCCCCCGACTTCCGGTAAAACTGAACCGAGGCACCTCCCCACCCCTCCCGGGGAGGTGCCCGCCACACTCTCCGGCGCACCCCCTTGGTGCCGGAGGAAGGTGTGGCGTACCCCCGAGAGATCGGCCCCGGCACCCCCCGGGGCCGGTCTCGTGTCCGGGCCCCACCGCTCCCGGGCGCGGACACGGGTCCGTGCGTCCCGCGGCGCCCGCGGTGTGTCCACAGGCCCTCTGCGGGGGATCCGCGAAACGCCTAACCTGGCCGGAGCAGCAGAAGCGACACCCAGGGGGACAGCCATGGCGGAACGGTACGGGGGCGGCCAGGGGCGCCGGTACGGCGGCGGTGGAGGCCGCGGCGGCGGGCGCAAACCCGAGCCCGAACCCATCAGCGGCGTCCGCGACGAGGCCAGGCTCTCCAGCGAGCTGCTGCGCATGGACGGGGCCTCCTACGGGCGCTACAAGTCCCTCAAGGGCGACTGGGACTTCGGTGACTTCACCCTGACCGTGCAGCGGGTCCAGTCCGACCCCTTCGCCCCGCCCTCGCGCGTGCGGGTGCTCGTCCCGGACACCGGCATCCCCAAGAGCGCCTGGGGCGACCCGGTGCGCCGCCGCGCCACCGCCGACTACCTGGGGCGGCGCGCACGCAGGCTGCTGCGGGGATCGCTGCTCAAGATCGACACCGGCGGCCAGGAGGTCATCGAGCGCTCCTCCTGCCAGCTCACCGACGGCGGCATCGACCTGCGCATCGGTATCGACCTGCCCGGCCACGGCCGCCGCATCGACGGCCGCACCGCCGAGCGCGAGCTGTGCCGGACCCTGCCCGACCTGGTCGACGACCTGGACTGGGAGGAGATCGACACCGAGGAGGCCGTCGCCTTCGCCGACACCGTCGCCGACACGGTCGCCCTGCGCGCCCAGTTGGCGGAGCGGAACCTGGTCGCCTTCGTCGCGGAGGGAGCCGTCCTGCCCCGGCGCAGCGGCGTCAGCGACGAGCCCATGACCCGGGGCGCCGTGCCCTTCAGCCCACCCGAGAGCCTGAGGGTGAGCGTCGACCTGCCGCACCGGGGCACCGTGAGCGGCATGGGAGTCCCCGAGGGCATCACCCTCATCGTCGGAGGCGGCTTCCACGGCAAGTCCACGCTGCTGCACGCCCTGGAGCGCGGCGTCTACGACCACGTGCCCGGTGACGGGCGCGAACTCGTGGTGACCAGGGACGACGCCGTCAAGATCCGGGCCGAGGAGGGCCGCCGGGTCGAGCGCGTGGACGTCAGCCCCTTCGTGCGCAACCTGCCCACCGGCGCGGACACGAGCGACTTCCGCACCGAGAACGCCTCGGGATCCACCTCGCAGGCCGCCAACATCTGCGAGGCGGTGGAGGCGGGGTCGCACACGCTGCTGGTGGACGAGGACTCCACCGCCACCAACCTGATGATCCGCGACGAGCGCATGCAGGCCCTCGTCCACGGCGACCGCGAGCCCCTGGTCCCGTTCATCGACCTCGTCCGACCCCTGTACCGCGAGCACGGGGTGTCCACGGTCCTGGTCATGGGCGGTAGCGGCGACTACTTCGACGTCGCCGACCAGGTCGTCATGCTCGACGCCTACCACCCGCACGACGTCACCGACCAGGCCCGGGCGCTGGCCCACGAGCGCGTCGACGCCGACTTCACCCTGCCGCGCGCCCGTGTGGTCGACCCCGCCTCCGTGGACGACACCACCGCGCGCGGCCGGGGCAGGATCAAGCGCCGCGACACCGACGTGCTGGTGTTCGGCGAGAGCGACATCGACGTGCGCGCGATCGAGCAGTTCGCCGACCCCGGCCAGATCACCGGAGCCGGTCTCGCCCTGCGCGAACTCGTCGGCGGCCGCCACATGGACGGCGCCCGCACCCTCGCCGAGGCGCTCGACTCCCTGGACGAGGCCCTGGGCAGAAGGGGAGTCACGCTGCTCGGCTCCGACTTCGGCGGCGACTACGTCCTGCCGCGCCGGTACGAGGTCGCCGCCGTCCTCAACCGGCTGCGTGCCCTGCGGGTGGCCGACCTGCGCTGACGGGCAGCGGTGCCCCCGCCGTGCGGTGGGGGCACCGCTCCGGGTGTGGGGAACGTCCCACGGCTCGGCTGTGGGGGAGCCGGCTCTCACCGATCCGGTGGGGGACGTCGTGCGGCTCAGTTCCGGGGGAGCCGGCTCGCACCGATCCGGTGGGGGGACACCGTGCGGCTCAGTTCCGGGGGAGCTGGCTCCCACCGATCCGGTGGGGGGACGTCGTGCGGCTCGGTTCCGGGGGAACCGGCTCCCACCGATCCGGTGGGGGGACACCGTGCGGCTCAGTTCCGGGGGAGCCGGATCGGTATTGTGGAAAAGCAGGGCACAACATCCCAGGCGATACCAAGCCGGGCCCGTCCGGCCGTGTCCCGGCCGCCGGGTGAACACGGGCCCTGCGACCCCGACCCTTTTGGAGACGAGAACCCGGTGCGTGATCCCGCAGACCTGTACGAACTCCACCCTGGCTTCGACGACGTCGCCGGGCTGGCGATGCTCGTCTGTCTGGACGGCTTCGTGGACGCCGGACACACCGGACGCCAGATGGCCACGGCGCTGTTCGAGCGGTTCACCGCGGAGGAGGTCGCGACCTTCGACGCCGACCGCCTCGTGGACTACCGGTCGCGCCGTCCGATGATGACCTTCGTCGAGAACACCTGGACCGCCTACGACGCGCCCAAGCTGGCCCTGTACCGGATGCACGACGAGGAGGACGCCCCCTTCCTGGTCCTGCACGGCCCGGAGCCGGACCGCGAGTGGGAGGCCTTCGCCGCCGCCGTCGGCCAACTCGTCGACCACTTCTCCGTCACGCTGTCCATCAGCACCCACGGCATCCCCATGGCCGTTCCGCACACCCGGCCGATCACGGTCACCCCGCACTCCACCCGCCCCGAGCTGGTCGAGGAGCACATCCCGTGGATCGGCCGCGTCGAGGTGCCCGGCAGCGCCGTCTCGGTGCTGGAGTACCGGCTGGGCGAGAGCGGTCACGACTTCGTCGGCTACGCCGTCCACGTGCCCAGCTACCTGGGCCAGTCCCAGTACCCGCGCGCGGCCATCGCCGCCACCGAGTACGTGGCCGGGGCCACGGGCCTGGCCCTGCCCACCGCGGAGCTGGAGGAGGCCGCCCGGACGACCGACGTCGACATCGCCGAACAGGTCGCGGCCTCCGAGGAGGTCCAGCGTGTCGTGGCCAACCTGGAGCGCCAGTACGACGACATCATGTCCTCGCAGACCGACCCCGAGGAACGTCCCACGCTCCCGCTGGCCGACGACGAGGCCAAACTGCCCACCGCCGACGAGCTCGGCGCGGAACTCGAACGCTACCTCGCAGAGCGCGAGGGCGACGGAAACGGATGACCGTGCTCTACCAGATTGTCTTCCGCGCGGTCCTGCGCCGCGTGGACGCGGAGAAGGTCCACAGGCTCAGCTTCGCCGCGTTGCGCGGCGTGACCGCCCTCCCCGGCGTCGCCGCCGCGATGGGCAGGGTCCTGGGGCCGCGTGAGCCGGAGCTGACCGTGCACGCCCTGGGCCGGGAGTTCCCCGGCCCGCTGGGGCTCGCCGCGGGCTTCGACAAGAACGCGGAGAGCCCCGCCGGACTGGCCGCGCTCGGCTTCGGCTTCGTGGAGATCGGCACCGTCACCGCCCAGCCCCAGCCGGGCAACCCCAAACCGCGCCTGCTCCGGCTGGTGGGCGACCGCGCGATCGTCAACCGGATGGGCTTCAACAACGAGGGGTCGGCCCTGGTCGCCGAGCGCCTCCACCACCGGCGCGGCGGACGCCGCCCCGTACTGGGCGTCAACATCGGCAAGACCAAGGTGACCCCCGAGGCGGAGGCTCCCGCCGACTACGCCGTCAGCGCCCTGCGCCTGGCCCGCTACGCCGACTACCTGGTGGTCAACGTCAGCTCGCCGAACACGCCGGGGCTGCGCAACCTCCAGGGCGTGGAGCAGTTGCGCCCGCTCCTGGCCGCCGTGCGCGAGGCCATGGCCGAGGCCGGCCACCCGGACCTGCCCCTCCTGGTCAAGATCGCCCCCGACCTCGCCGACGAGGACGTCGACGCCGTCGCCGACCTCGCCCTCGCCGAGGGCCTCGACGGCATCATCGCCACCAACACCACCATCTCCCGCGAGGGCCTCACCACCTCCGCCGACCAGGTGGAGGCCGCCGGCGCGGGCGGCCTGTCCGGCGCTCCGCTCAAGCAGCGCTCCCTGGAGGTGCTGCGCCGCCTGCGCGCCCGTGTGGGCGACCGCGTCACCCTGGTCGCCGTCGGCGGCATCGAGACCCCACAGGACGCCTGGGCCCGCATCCGTGCCGGAGCCACCCTCGTGCAGGGCTACACCGGTCTCATCTACGGCGGCCCCCTCTGGCCCCGCCGTATCCACCGGGGCCTCGCCCGGCTGGTCCGCTCCGCCGGCTACCGCTCCATCGGCGAGGCCGTCGGCGCCGACGTCCCCGCTCCCGCGGACACCGGGCAGCGGCCGGACTCCGCGGCCGCCACCGGCGGCTAGAGCTTCTCTTCCCAAGGCTGCGCCTCGCCCGTGCCCGGACGCCGGGGGTACGGGCAACCCCCGGCCCCCGCGGGTGCGCCCGCGCCCACCCCGCGGGCGCACCCGCAGGGTCTTCGCGCGGCCGTCAGGCCAGGCCCTCGGGCGGGTAGCTCTCACCGGCCTCCGGGCCGCCGTAGACCTGGCTGACGGTCGCGAACACGTACCCCTGCCCACGGAGCCTCTCGATGATCTCCGGCGCCGCCGCCAGGGTCGGGGCCAGGGTGTCGTGCAGCAGCACCACCGCGCCGGGCTCGGCCTGCCCCACCACGTTCTCCACGATCTCGTCGCGGCTCGCGCCGGTCCAGTCCCCGCTGTCCCGGCTCCACAGGATCTCGGCCATGCCCTGCCTGCCGATCTCCCCCAGCACCTCCGGCGAGCTGTCCCCGAACGGCGGCCGGAACAGCTTCACGGTGTGACCCGTCTGGCGGCGTACCATCGCGCTCACCGCGGCCACCTGGCCGGCCAGCTCCTCGCCGGCGAAGTGCTTCGGCATGTGCTCGTGCAGGTCGTTGTGGCTGCCGATCTCGTGCCCCTCGGCGTAGGCGCGCCGCAGCACGCCGGGCCGGGTCAGGGCCGGGTCGCCGTTCAGGAAGAACGACGCCGTCACGTCCTCCTCCGCCAGCAGGTCCAGCAGGTGCGGTGTCGTCTTGGCCGGGCCGTCGTCGAAGGTCAGCGCGACGCACTTGTCCTTCGCGCAGTCCACGTCCGTGCCACCGGAAGAGACCACCCCCGGCACCCCCGGGGAAGGGCCCGGGGCGTTGCTCGGGGCCTCCACCGCCAGTACGGGATCCTCCGCCAGCGACGCCCTCCGCGCCCGCTCACCCAGGTCGGACAGCAGCGGCAGGGCCTTTTCCGAGGGCACGACCGCGACCATCCGCCCCGGCTCCGACGTCGGCGGATGGCCCTCCACGACCGGGGACAGGTGACCGTCGTCGAACTCCACGACCAGGTCCCCGTCGGTGTTGAACCCCATCGAGTCGTACGTGCGCATCACCGGGTGCAGGCTCTCCACGTCCACGTCCGGATCCCCGGCGAACGCCTCGCGCACGATCCCGTTGAGCTTCTCCAGCGCCGCGTCGTCGGCCAGCAGCTCCGTGGCGTACGCGGTGTGGCCGGTGGCCGTGTCGTACCAGTACGTCCCGTATCCCTGACGCAGCCCGTGGTAGTCCTCCTCGGTCCGCACCAGACGCACGCCCAGCACACCGTGCCCGGCGGCGGCCACCTCCCACCCGATGCCCAGGCTCACCGGGTCCCGGCTGGCGCCGCGGAAGTCCCGTACCTCCTGGTCCACCCGCGCGGCCAGCCCCCGGGAGAAGGCCTCGGCCCCCTCGAACCGGGGGTAGGCGACGTCGACCTCCAGGCCCTCCGGCTTGTACGGGTGGTCCGCGAAGTCGCCCGCGTCACCGCGCCACTCGGTGACCCCCTCACCCGGCTCGTCCAACAGGACCGTGATCAGCTCCGGATCCTCGACCCCGGAGGTGGCCTCCTGGACGCCACAGGCCGCCAGCGGCAGGACCAGCGCCGCCAGCACGGCCGCGGGCCACAGCGGTCTGCGCTCCCGCGGTCCGCGCCTTCCGTCCACCGGACACCGGACGGCCTCGCTCGGACGAACTCGGGTCGACGACAACACCGGACTCCCTCATCCCTGCGCGGAGGCTGACGTGGCTGATGGGAGCAACATAGAGGACGTCGTGCCCGGTCCCGTGGAGGTGACCGCATGTGGTCACCGTCACATGCCTAGGCGTCGGCCCGGGCGTCCTCCTCGGGAGTGTCGGGAACCCCGTCGCGGTAGGTCTCGCCGGGGGTCGTGGTTCCGAGCAGTTGGGACACGGTGACCATGGTGTACCCGCGCGCGTCCAGCTCCTCGATGACCGAGCCGGCGGCGTCGATGGTGGTGCCGTGGATGTCGTGCATGAGGATGATCGCGCCCTCCGAGGCGCCCTTCAGCACCCGGTCGCGGACCGTCGAGGCGTCCCGGTCCTTCCAGTCGAGGGTGTCCACACTCCACAGGATCTGGGCCAGGCCCATGTCGGCGGTCACCGACGCCACGCCGTCGTCGGTGGAGCCGTACGGCGGACGCATCAGGTTCATGGGGTATCCCGTCTCGCGGTACACCAGCGCCTGCACGGTGTTCAGGTCCGAACGCACCCGGCCCGCGCCCAGAGCGGCCAGGTCGGGGTGGTTCAGGGTGTGGTTGGCCAGCTCGTGCCCCTCGGCGTAGGCGCGCCGCACCGTGTGCGGGTGCTCCATGACCGGGTGGCCGGTGAGGAAGAAGGTGGCCCGCGCGTCGTGCTCGGCCAGGACGTCCAGCAGCTCGGAGGTGCGTCCGCCGGGGCCGTCGTCGTAGGTCAGCGCCACGCACTTGGTGTCGGGGTCGGAGCAGTCGACGCCGTCGTCGGTCGGGCTCAGCTCCCCGGGCACGGGAGCGTCACCACCGCCGTCCCCGCCGGCCGGGGGCGGGGTGGGGATCTCGAAGTCCTCGACGCCCACGGTCGCCGCGTCGCGCACGCGCGCGCCCAGTTCGGACAGCAGCGCCCCGGCCCTTTCCGCGTCGACCACCGCGTACGCGCGGCCCTCCGACGCGGCCGCGACCTGTCCGGCGTCGAACTCCACGACCAGGTCCCCGTCGGGGTTGAACCCCATCGAGTCGTACAGGGAGCTGATCGGGTGGAGGCCGCCGTCTTTGCCGCCCACCGTCTCGCGCACCAGGGCGTTGAGCTCCTCCAGCTCCTCCTGTCCGGCGATCAGGGCGGTGGAGGGGTGGTGCTGGGCGGTGGCGGTGTCGTACCAGTAGGTGGTGTACCCCTCCTTGGAGCCCTCGGAGTCGGTCTCGACCCGTGTCATCCGGACCCCCACCAGGCCGTCGCCCGCCGTGGTCAGGTTCCAGTCCGCCTCGAAGGAGACCGCGCCGGGACTCGCGGCCTCGAAGGCGCGCACCTCGGCGTCGAGCTCGCGCTTCAGGAAGTCGGCCAGCGGCTCGGCGTTGGGGATGACAGGGTAGGTCACCGAGGCGGGGATCCCGCCGTCGTAGGCCAGTTCGGCCTCCCCGACACCCACCACGTCCGCCGCGTCCACCACGGTCAGCCCGTCGGGGCCGCCCTCGGCCCGGGGCGGCGCCTTCTTCTCCTCGGCGGCGGCCGCCGGTGCCTCGTCCGCCGGCGGACCGGCCTCGTCGGAGGGCCGGGCCGCCAGTAACACCATTCCCGCCAGAACCAGTAGCGCTACCAGAACCGTGATCAGGGGGTGGTCCGGGTCCATGGTCGGATGGGAGTGCTTCTTCACCAGGGGATCTCCGCGCTCATCGTCGAACGAACGTCCGCGGGGAGAGACAGGGGAGACTCGCCCGCGCGACGTTTCACATCGGGTGTGATGCCGGTCGTGCGGCAGGGGTTCACGCCGTGGGGCCGGACACAGGGGGTGTACGCCGGGTACAGGGGCGAGGGGTCTCCCTATACTTGCAGCCGTGGAAGGTACACGCGCCACCCCGCGGTCGGGACGGTACCCGGTGGGGAGGGGCGTGTCGCAAGAGGGAACCCGGTGCGAATCCGGGACTGCCCCGCAGCGGTATGGGGGAACGAGCGTCGCCACAAGCACTGGTAGTCCGGTCGGAAAGGTCGGAAACCGGGAAGCGGCGGCCAGTAGGAGGAACGGTGTCCGCACCGTCCGAGCCCCCGAGTCCGAAGACCTGCCTCCACCCGGCGGCGCACCCGTGCCGCCGGTGGTCCCGCGCCCCGAGGGAGGGCCGAGGACGGCGGCGGGTGTGCGCTCACGGCGCGTTCACCGGCGGGTCCGCTCCTCGCTCCGCCTCGTGGCCGGTACCCGGCTTTCGACGAGGGAGAGAAGCTCATGACCGAGACACCCAGGCCCGCGGAGGCCCCCGCCTCCCCGGACGCGTCCCCACCTCCCGCCTCCGTGCGCTCCACCGTGCACGGCTACCCGCGTATCGGCCCCCACCGGGAGCTCAAGCGCGCCAGCGAGTCCTACTGGAGGGGCGGGACCAGCGCCCAGGAGCTGGACGCGGTCGCGGCCGACCTGCGCCGGGGCGTCTACGCCCAGCTGCGCGAGGCCGGCGTGGACGACATCCCGTCCAACACCTTCTCCTACTACGACCACGTCCTGGACACCGCGGTCCTGTTCGACCTGGTCCCCCCGCGCTTCGCCCCGCCCGCCGCCGCGGACGACCGGGACGAGGAGCTGCGCCGCTACTTCGCCCTCGCCCGCGGCGAGCAGGGAGCCCTGCCGCTGGAGATGACCAAGTGGTTCGACACCAACTACCACTACCTGGTCCCCGAGCTGTCACCGAGCACCCGTCCCCGCCTGGTCGGGGACAAGCCCGTCGCCGAGTTCCGCGAGGCCGCCGAGGCGGGGTTCCACACCCGCCCGGTCCTGGTCGGCCCGCTCACCTTCCTGATGCTGGCCAAGGCCGCCGACGACGCTCCCGAGGGGTGGGAGCCCATCGTCCTGCTCGACCAGCTCCTGGACGCCTACGCCCGGCTCCTCGGCGAGCTGCGGGCCGCCGGCGCCACCGAGGTCCAACTGGACGAGCCGATCCTGGCCACCGACGAGGGCCGTGCCGCCGTCGGCCGCCTGGAGCGCGCCTACCAGCGCCTGGGCTCCCTCTCCGACCGTCCCGCCCTGCTGGTCTCCACCTACTTCGGCTCCATCGGCGCGCCCGCCCTGCGCGTCCTCAAGGACTCCCCGGTCGAGGCCGTGGGCCTGGACCTGGTCACCGACGACGAGGGCGTGGACGACCTGGTACAGGTCTCCGGCCTGGGGGCCACCCGCCTGGTCGCGGGCGTGGTCGAGGGCCGCAACGTCTGGCGCACCGACGTCCCGGCCGCCGCGGCCACGCTCGGCACACTGCTCGCCCTCACCGACGAGCTCACCGTGAGCACCTCCTGCTCCCTGCTGCACGTGCCCCTGGACCTGGAGGCCGAGACCTCCCTGGCCCCCGGGCTGCGCGAAGCCCTGGCCTTCGCCAGGCAGAAGGCGGAGGAGGTGGCCCTGCTCGGCCGCGTGCTCTCCGAGGGCGCCGAGGCCGAGCACACCGGAGGGGGCGGCGTCCGTCCCCCGGCCTTCACCGACGCCCGCGTGCGCGCGCGCCTCGACGCGCTGGGCCCGGAGGCCTACGAGCGCCCCCAGGACCGGGGCAGGCCCACGGAGATCCCGCTCACCACGACCACGATCGGATCGTTCCCGCAGACCCCGGAGCTGCGCCGCGCCCGTGCCGCGCACCGCCGGGGAGAGCTGTCCGAGGACGCCTACAAGCAGATCCTGCGCGAGGAGATCGACCGGGTCGTCGCACTCCAGGAGGAGATCGGCCTGGACGTGCTCGTGCACGGCGAACCCGAGCGCAACGACATGGTCCAGTACTTCGCCGAGCAGTTGGAGGGCTACGCCACCACCTCGAACGGCTGGGTGCAGTCCTACGGCTCGCGGTGCGTGCGCCCGCCGATCCTGTTCGGCGACGTCTCGCGCCCCGAGCCGATGACGGTCGAGTGGACCACCTACGCCCAGTCGCGCACCGACAAGCCGGTCAAGGGCATGCTGACCGGACCGGTGACCATGCTCGCCTGGTCGTTCGTGCGCACCGACCAGCCGCTGGGCGAGACCGCCCGCCAGGTGGGCCTCGCACTGCGCGACGAGGCCGCCGACCTGGAACGCGCCGGGATCCGCCACATCCAGGTGGACGAGGCGGCCCTGCGCGAGCTGCTGCCGCTGCGGGAGGAGCGGCGCGGGGAGTACCTGGACTGGGCGGTGGGATCCTTCCGCCTGGCCACCTCTGGGGTGTCGCCGTCCACGACCGTCCACACGCACATGTGCTACTCGGAGTTCGGGCTGATCGTCGACGGGATCGAGGCCCTGGACGCCGACGTCACCAGCGTGGAGGCCGCCCGCTCGCGCATGGAACTGGTACGCGACCTCGGGGAGCGCGGCTACAAGCGCGGGATCGGCCCGGGCGTGTACGACATCCACTCGCCGAGGGTGCCCCCGGTGGAGGAGGTCGAGGACGCGCTGCGGCTGGCGGTCGCGCACATCGACGCCGGAAACCTGTGGGTCAACCCGGACTGCGGCCTCAAGACGCGCGGCTACGCCGAGGTCGAACAGGCCCTGCGCAACATGGTGGAGGCGGCCCGCCGGGTACGCGCCGACCTGCGCCGGTGAGGTGACCGGAAAAGGTGCGCGCCGACCCGCACCACGCGCCGTGATCCCGTACTCGTAGCGCGCCCGGAGCGGCGAACCCCGCCACGGGTACGGGATCACCGGGGGCCGGAGCCCTCCGGCCCCACCGGCGACGCCTCCGGCCGGCCACCGGGTCCGGGCCGCGCACGGCCGGGGAGGGCGGTACGGGAGAGGGGCCGCGGCGAACGCCGCGGCCCCTCTCCCCACGCCATGCCGTCCGGGGACGGTCAGGTGCCGACCACGGCCAGCGCGTCGGCGCCGGCGTTGAGCATGATCTCCTCGACGTTGTCGGGCATGACCAGGTCCTCCGAGGAGTCCTCCTCGCCGAAGGGCGGGTGCAGCTGGTACTCGATCCGGATGTTGAGGTTGGCGGTGCGGATCATCAGCACGGCCTGGGGGACCTTGTCACCCAGGAAGTCGTACTTCGTGAGGACGTAGTGGGCCTCGTCGCCGAGGTCCACCTCCTTGCTCTCCTTCACGTCCTCGGCCTTGTAGTAGTCGAGGTAGGGGTCCTCGCCGGTGACCTCCTGGACGTTGGCCTGGTAGTCGCTCTCGGCGGCCTCGACGGAGTCGGACGCGGAGTAGGGGGTCTCGTAGACGACCTCGAAGGCCGCGTAGCCCTCGGCCGGGTTGCCCTCGGGGACCGAGGCCTCGAGGGTGTCGCAGTAGGAGTTCTCGTCCCGGACGGACTTGTTGCCGCCGTCGTTGATCTGGAAGTCGGAGACCACCTGTTCGGTGAAGGCGCCACAGGGCTCGGCCGGCACGGTGTAGGGGGGCTCGCCCGCGGGGGCCGTGTCGGTGTCGGGCTCGGGCTCGGGCTCCCCGTCGCCGCCGTCGTCCCCGCCGGTGGTCGCCTCGGCACCCTGGGAGGGATCGGGGGCGGGCTGCGGGGTGGCCTGGTCGTTGCCGCCGCCGTTGGTGATGAGCATGACCACGACCGCGATCACCAGGACGATGATCACGGCGCCGCCGCCGATCACGACCCACAGGCCGGCCTTGCTGCCGCCGCCCGAGGGCTGGGGCGGCGGCGGGGGGTAACCGGGGCCGCCGGGACCACCAGGACCACCGGGGCCGCCGGGGTAGGGCGGCTGACCGCCCGCGTACATCTGCTGTTCCGGAGAGCCGGGGAAACCCGCGGGGGCGCCGTATCCGGGCTGTCCACCGGTGTTGGGGGGGCCGTAGCCGGGCTGCCCGCCGGTGTTGGGGTCGCCGTAGGGCTGGCCGAAGGGCGGCTGGCCCCCACTGTTGTCCCCGCCACCGTAAGGGTTCTGCGGTGGCTGGTTGTAAGGTCCGTTTTCGCTCATGGCTCCCCTCGCCCGTGTGTGCTGACCGTGTTGTCTGGGACGCGTGTGTGCGCCGATGGGTTCTCACGACTTCCCGCGCGGCCCTGCCGCGGGCGAAAAGCGGGGGCGTGGGGCGGGGCTTTCCCGTGTGCGTGAGGAGGGTTCCGGCAGACCGGGGCACCGGCCGCCAGGGTGGAGGCCGGGGGTCGAGGGACTCCTCGGACCGGACCGGAACGTGTGCATCCTAGCTGTGCCCGAGGGTCCGAGGGCAGGTCGGGCCGGGGCCGGAGGGGGGAATCGTCACTGTTTTGTGTCGGTTGTGAGGGAGTTCGCCGCGTAAGTGACGCAATCGTGATTCCGGCCGGTGGACGTACGTGCCCTGTCCGGGATAAAGGGACGCGTCCCCGCGGCCGACGCTTCCGGCCGCGCGTATGCGCTGGTCCGCCGCCGCACCACCGGGATCCCCGGCGGGGGCCTCCGGTGAGCGCCCGGACGCCCGCCGGACACCCGGGGTTACCACATCGAGATGTGCACGTGGTCGAAGTGGTTCTGGGTGACGCTGCCGCGGTCGGCCATCGGACGCCAGCCCGTGTCGCCCCGGCGCCTGTCCCAGATCTGCTGGCGGTAGATGACGTACATGATCTCGAGGTCCTCGGCGTTCTCCCTCGCCCACTCGGCGATCGCCCAGCCCCGGTCGACCTGCTCCTGTGAGGGCATGCTCCCGTTGGGGTTCAGCATGAAGTCGCAGGCCCGGCCCTTGGGGTGCTCGCCGACGACCCAGCCGCCGACCGCCCGGTAGCAGCCCACGCCGCCCACGCTCTCGCCCTCGCCGAACTCCTCGATGACCAGTGCCCGCATCTGCTCGGTGCGCGGGGTGATGTTGTAGGGGCCGCCCATGGGCTGCGCGGGGTGGTCGGCGATCATCCGCTGCACCTCCGTGCGGCGCTCCTCCAGCTCCTGGAGGTCCTCCTCGGCCTGCTCCAGCTTCCCCTCGGCGGTCTCCTGGGCGGTCTCGTCACGGCTCAGCGCCTGGGCGAGGTGGTCGATCTTCTCCTGGTTGCTGGTGGACAGGTAGTCGATCAGCACCGCCCGGTCGATGACCTCGTCGGGCTCGGTCCCGGCGAAAAGCAGCATCGACAGGTCGATCCCGCCGCCCATGTAGGTGGCCACGGCCAGGGACCTCACCTGCCCGCGCGCGGCCTCCACCTCCTCACGGGTGCCCTCGGCGCGCTTCTGGGCGAGTTCGGCCTCCTGGATGACCCCCTCCATGTCGCGCAGCTCGCCGTTGTACTCCTCGCCCAGGGCGTCCGCGCGCTCCTTGAGCGAGTTCATGCTCTCGGGCTCCGCCGGCACCGCCGAGACGGCTGCCTGGGGAAGGGCCAGGAAGGCTCCGAACAGGGCCACCGCGAGGGCGGCGACCCGTGCGCGACCGGGACGGAGGAGCGCGGGGAGGGCGGCGGCCATGGCCTCGGCCCGGTCGACCCAGGTGGGGTCGGTGGGATCGGGAGCCCAGAAGTCGGCGAAATCGTCCACTCGGTTCTGGCGGTCGAACTGCACGGTGTGGTCGCTCCTTGAGCCCGGTCGCGCCTCTCCGCGGGCAGCGGGGGCGGGACGGGCACTGTTTCTCGTCTTTCCCGGACGGGGGGTCCGCGGCTGTCGGTGTGCCCGGCAGCCCCGGCTCTCCCGCGCGCCTGCGGATGGGGGCGGGAGGAAGCGGGACGGTCCCGAGTGTAGGCACTCGTACGGGGAACCGGGAGAGACGGGACGATTCCACCGTGCGCCGAGAGCCTCGATGTGGCTTACATAACCTAGCCAAAGGGGGCGATTCCGGCTAACCGACTCCTATGCCCATGGTTGTGTTGAAAACGTGGGGGATCCCGCGTACGACCAGGCGACCACCGCGCCCACCTGGGCGGACCACCGTGTGGAGCCGGCCGCTGCCGGCGGCCGCGTCGTGACACCACCGCTGACACGCCGATGGGAAGACCGTGATTGACGCAGTGGGCCTGCACAAGGCCTACCGGTTGAAGAAGCACCGGGTGAACGCCCTGAACGGGGTCGACCTGCACGTCGAGCCCGGCGAGATCTTCGGGGTCGTGGGCCAGAGCGGCGCGGGCAAGAGCACCCTGCTGCGCTCGATCAACCTCCTGGAGCGCCCCGACGCCGGAACGGTCCACGTCGCGGGCGAGGAGCTCACCGCGCTGCGAGGCGCCCGCCTGCGCGCGGCCCGCCGCGGCATCGGCATGGTCCACCAGCACTTCGCCCTCCTGTCCTCGCGCACCGTCGCGGGCAACGTGGGCTTTCCCCTGGAGGTCTCCGGCGTCGACCGCGCCCGCCGCCGGGCGCGTGTGGGCGAACTCCTCGAACTCGTGGGGCTCGGCGACAAGGCGCGCGCCTACCCCTCCCAGCTCTCCGGGGGCCAGAAGCAGCGGGTCGGCATCGCCCGCGCGCTGGCCTCGCGCCCCGAGGTGCTGCTCAGCGACGAGGCCACCTCCGCGCTCGACCCCGAAACCACCGAGTCCATCCTCGTCCTGCTGCGCCGCCTGCGCGACGAGCTCGGCCTGACCATCCTGCTGATCACCCACGAGATGAACGTGATCAAACGGATCTGCGACTCCGCGGCGATCATGGAGTCCGGCGGGTTCCGCGAGTCCGGGCGGGTCCTGGACCTCATCGGCACCCCCGGCTCGCTGCTGGCGCGGTCGCTCTTCCCGCTGCCCGCCCACAGCGGGCCGGAGACGGTCTACGTCACCTACCCGCGCTCCTTCGACGAGCCGCTCATGTCCGAGCTCACCCGCCGCTTCGACGTGGACGTCAACATCCTCGGCGGCGGTGTGGAGAAGGTCGCCGGGCAGTCCGTGGGCCGCCTGAGCGTGGACCTGCGGGGCGACCGCCGCGACCAGGCGCTGACCTACCTGTCCGATCACGGCCTGCTGGTCGAGGAGGCCGCGAAGTGACCACCGATCCCTCCCTCGTCATCGCCGCCGCGACGGAGGGCGCGAGCGCCTGGGACTCCGTCGCGGCCTTCGTCCGGGCGTGGCCCGCCATGTGGCCCGACCTGTGGCTGGGCACCCTGGACACCGTCTACATGGTGCTGTGGGCGACCGTCTTCAGCGTCCTCGTCGGCCTGCCGCTGGGCGTGCTGCTGGTGACCACCGACCGGGGCGGCCTCACCCCCGCCCCGGCCGTGCGCACCGTGCTCAGCGGGATCGTCAACGTCGGCCGCTCGCTGCCGTTCATCGTGCTGATGGTGGCGGTGCTGTCCCTGACCCGATTCCTGGTGGGCACCACCCTGGGGCCCACCGCCGCGGTCGTGCCCCTGAGCATCGGAGCGATCCCGTTCTTCGCCCGACTGGTGGAGACCTCCCTGCGCGAGGTGGACCGCGGGGTCGTCGAGGCCGCGCACGCCATGGGCACCCGCCGCACCACCATCGTGGGCAAGGTCATGCTGCCCGAGGCGCTCCCCGGCCTCATCGCGGGCCTGGTGATGACCGTGGTCACCCTCATCTCCTACTCGGCGATGGCCGGTGCCATCGGAGGCGGCGGCCTGGGCGACCTGGCCATCCGCGAGGGGTACCAGCGCTTCAACGAGCACTACCTGTGGGCCACCGTCATCCTGCTCATCGTGATCGTGCAGATCGCCCAGAGCCTGGGCGACCTGCTGGTGCGCAGGCTGTCCCGACGCTGACGGGAGTCGTCGGCCGGGGCCGCGGGGACCCTTCCGCGTCCACGGGCGGTCCCACCGGCGACGGGGGAGCGCGGTGAACAGGACTTTTTTGAAGACTTCGCCGCATAGGGTCTGATACAACTCATAACGGTCGATGTCTCGCAGAGGTCCACGAGGGACACATTCTGGCGGACGTCGGGGAGCGGTGGCCCGAGAGCCGCGACCACGGAGGGCACGAGGATCCGGCGAGGGCACCGGCGCGACCACCGCTTTCGGCCCGTAACGGTTGGGTTGCGGTGCCAGGTGTGTTGATTGACACCAAGGTACTTCTCTGTTTCTTTTATGGGAGCGCTCCCAAAACGATGTCCCCTCGTCATGGAAGGTGCGTACACAAGCAGTGAGCAACCGCAACGATTTCCCTGAGGGCTTCCTCTGGGGGGCGGCCACCGCCTCGTTCCAGATCGAAGGCGCCACAACCGCCGACGGCCGAGGTCGCAGCATCTGGGACACCTTCGCCGAGACCCCCGGCAAGATCCTGGGCGGAGACACCGGCGACCCCGCCGACGACCACTACTACCGCTACGCCGAGGACGTCGCGCTCATGAGCCGGCTCAACCTGGGCGCGTACCGCTTCTCCATCGCCTGGCCGCGGATCCTCCCCGAGGGAGCGGGCGCCGTGAACCAGGCCGGGATCGACTTCTACGACCGACTGGTGGACAGCCTCCTGGAGGCCGGCATCCAGCCCTGGGCCACCCTCTACCACTGGGACCTGCCCCAGGCATTGGAGGACGCGGGCGGCTGGCCCCACCGCGACACCGCCTACCGCTTCCGCGACTACGCCCAGGTCGTCGCCGACGCCCTCGGCGACCGCGTCGGCAACTGGATGACCATCAACGAGCCCTGGTGCGCGGCCTTCCTCGGCTACCACAACGGCCACCACGCGCCGGGCCACCACGACGCGGCCGCGGCCCTGGCCGCCGCCCACCACCTGCTGCTCGGCCACGGTCTGGCGGCCGAGGCGATCCGCTCCACCGGGAACCCGGCCCGGGTCGGCCTGGCCCACAACCAGGCGGTCATCCGCCCCCACGGGCCCAGCGCGGCCGACGCCCGCGCCGCCCGCCGCGCCGACGCCGTGCGCAACCGCGTCTTCACCGACCCCCTGCTCAAGGGCCGCTACCCGGCGGACCTGAGGGAGGACCTCGCCGAGGTCAGCGACTTCTCCTTCCTCGTCGACGGGGACATGGACACCATCTCCGCCCCCATGGACTTCCTGGGCGTCAACTACTACTCACCCGAGTTCGTCGCCGCCTCCGCCAAGGGGCTGGACCCCGCCCTGGTCAGCGGCGAGGGCGATGCCTGGCTCGGCGCGGAGCCCGAGGAGGTGCACGTCTCCCAGGGCCTGCCCGTCACCCACATGGGCTGGGAGATCGACCCCACCGGCCTGTACGACGTGCTCATGCGCCTGGCCGGGGAGAGCGGTGGCATCGACCTCTACGTCACCGAGAACGGGTGTGCCTTCGAGGACACCGTCACCGAGGACGGCGAGGTCAACGACACCGACCGAGTCGACTACTACGAGGGCCACCTGAGGGCCGCCAAGGAGGCGATCCAGGCCGGAGTGCCCCTGCGTGGATACTTCGCCTGGTCACTCCTGGATAATTTCGAGTGGGCGTGGGGATACTCCCGCCGGTTCGGGATCGTGCACGTCGACTACGAGACCCAGAAGCGGACCGTCAAGGACAGCGGGCACTGGTACGCCGAGCTGGCCAAGACGGGAGTCTTCCCCGAGCGCTAAGCGGTGAACCACGGACGACGGTGGGGTGTCTCACGGGGCGCCCCACACAGTCGTTTCCGGCGGGTAGGAAAAGAACGCCCGTCGAACAGGCCGCGGCCCGGTGCGATGCCGGGCCGCGGCACACGATCCCAGAGGGAGCCCCGCAAGTGGTCAAGATCGGTGAGGGTCGGAAGCGTCCGACCCTGGAGATGGTGGCGCAACGTGCCGGGGTCGGACGTGGAACCGTCTCGCGTGTGATCAACGGCTCCGCCCAGGTGAGCCCCCGTACCCGTGAGGCCGTGCACAGCGCGATCGCCGAACTCGGCTACAGCCCGAACCAGGCGGCGCGCACCCTGGTCACCAGGCGCACGGACACGATCGCGCTCGTCGTCTCCGAGCCCCGTGACCGGCTGTTCGCCGACCCCTTCTTCGCCGACATCATCCGCGGCGTGAGCTCGGTCCTGCACGAGCGCGACCTGCAGCTGATGCTCACCACGGCCCGCACCGAGTCCGAGCACAAGCGCGTGGGCGACTACCTCAGCGGCTTCCACGCGGACGGGGCGCTGCTGGTGTCCCTGCACCGCGACAACCCGCTCTCCGCCCGCCTGGCCGAGGCCGGTGTGCCCGTCGTGCACGGCGGACGCCCCCACTCGCCCGACCAGCCCGCGCCCTTCTGCGTCGACATCGACAACATCGGCGGCTCCAAGGCGGCCACCCGGCACCTCCTGGACCGCGGATGCCGGCGGGTGGCCACCATCACCGGCCCCCAGGACATGAACGCCGGTGTGGAGCGGCTGCGCGGCTACCGCGAGGTCATGTCCTCCGCCGGGATCGAGGTCGGCGACGAGCTCGTCGTCCAGGGCGACTTCAGCGTGGACGGGGGCGCGGAGGCGATGGAGCGGCTGCTGGACAGCGGGGCGGACCCCGACGGGGTGTTCGTGGCCTCCGACATGATGGCCATCGGCGGACTGCGCGTGCTGCGCTCCCGCGGCCTGCGCGTGCCCGAGGACATCGCCCTGATCGGTCACGACGACACCGTCATGGCCCAGCACTGCGATCCGCCGCTGACCACCATCCACCAGCCCACGGTGCAGATGGGCCAGGAGATGGCGCGGCTCCTGGTGGACGTGGCGATCCCGCGGGAGAGGGACGCGGAGACGATCATGCTCGACACCCACCTGGTGGTGCGCGCGTCGGGCTGAGCAAGCCGGAACGGACGGCTCAGGAGGGCTCTGACCCGCCCGTTCGCGCCGCCCCCGCTGGACGCGCACGCGACCGCTGTGCAAGGCTGGTCGCGATTTCGCGGGAGACGGTGGGAGCGCATGGACCCGATGCGGGAACCGACACACGCCCGGTGTGCGATTTCCTCGTGCGGATGGTGCGAGCAGGACGGCGTCGACTGCCGGTTCTGCTCCGGAACGGGCTGGTGGCGGCCGGAGCAGCCGCACCGGGACGGCAGCGGGGTGATCGTCTGGCTCCGGGTCGACGAGCCCTGCCGCGGCTGCGCGGGGACGGGCAAGGAGCACAGTCCGACCGCCGCCCACTGAGGTGGGGCGTGCCCGGCGGACACCTGCCCGCTGTACCGACACGCCCCGGACCGCTTCCGCGGTGGACAAGGAGACGTACATGCGCTGGGTGACCTATCTGTCGCCGAGCGGCGGTGGCGAGCGCCTCGGGGCCCTGGACGACGGTGACGTACTGGGCAGCCCCGGCGCCGAGCGCCTCGCCGACCTGCTGGAGGCGGGCGGCGACGCCCTCGGCGCGGCCCACGGGCGCGCCCTCGACGCGCCGATCGAGATCATCGTCGAGCCGGAGGCGCGTATGTGCGCCCCGGTGGTGCCGGCCGCCCCGGTGGCCGTGCGGGCGGGCGACGACGTGTGGGAGGTCGCGCCCGGACTGGTGCGGGGCGTGGACGACGCCGTGCCGCCCGACGCGCGCTCGGCCAGGGTGGGCGTGGCCGCCGTCGCCGGGGGAGGGGGCCCGGTGAGCGCGTACACGCCCGCATGCCTGTGGTTGGACCGGGCCGGGCGGCCGGTGCAGTTGAGCCTGGGCCCCGTGCTGGTCACCGCCGACGAGGTCGCGGGGGAACCGCTGCGGATGAGCGCCTCGGTGGACGACCGCGAACTGGGCCGCGGGCTGGTCGCCCCCGACCACGAGTGGCTGGTGTCCGGATCCGCGGGCGTGCGCGCGCTGCTGCCGGTGGCCACACCGCCGCTGGAGGCCGACGACGAACTGTTCGTGGACGCCGACGCGCTGGGCACCTTCGAGGTCCGGGTGGGCTCCCAGGTCTGAGTGCCGCCGCCCTGGTGCTTTCTTGGGGGCTCCGCTCCGCTTCGCCCGCCCGTCGCCCTCCACCACCCCCAACGGACGCCTGCGGCGCGGCGCCCTCCGTGTCCGGACGCCTCCTAGGGCGTGAACTCCCAGTGCCAGGGTTCGAAGCCGCCGCGCGCCCAGGCGGGGTTGTGCCAGCCGTGGTCGGGGGCGTTGGCCAGCATCCACTCGTGTTCGGGCGTGCCCAGCCGGTTCACGCCGCCGCACAGGTCCACCGCCACGCCCAGCCCGTGCTGGCTGGTCCCGGGCTTGGCGGCCATACCGGGCAGCATCTGCTGGAACAGGTACACCTGCTCGTGGTAGGGGCGGTAGGAGTCGGCCACGCACATCGGCCGCCCGAACACCTGCCGGTAGGCGCCGTCGAGCTCGATGAAGGCCTCGGCGGCGTCGGCCCGCAGCCGCTCGCCGGGCTGGGGCAGGGGGCACAGCACCGACTCCGGGAGGTGTCCGTTGGCGTGGACGGCCGCGCCGCCCGCGGTGCATCCGCTGCTCGCATTCTCCGCTGTGGAGTGCGTCTCCCCGTCACCTTTCTTCTTTTTGTTATTGCGCCAATGGTCATTGTTGCCTTTTGCGTTCCCCGCCGCGGAGCGCGCGTCCGACAGCGCCTCCTCGCGCTGCCTCTCCTCGGCCTCGGCGTCGCGCGCCTCCGCGAGCCGCGCCTCCAGCCGGGTCTGCTCCTCCAGCAGCTCCTCGACCGCCGCCTCCTGGTCGGCGACCGCCTGCACGGCCTCCTCCCGGGCGGCGTCCGCGGCCTCGACCGCCTCGTCCTGCTCCTGCTCGGCGGTCTCGGCGATCCCGGCGAGGGTGTCCGTGGCCACACGCGCGGCCTCGGCCCGGTCCACGTCGGCCTCGCGGTGCTCGCCCAGCAGGAGCAGGTAGGCACCGCGTTCGAGCATTCCCTCGGGGCCCTCCGGGCCGGCCCAGGCGTTCACCATGCCCAGGCCACCGCCCTTGTAGGCGGTGGCGGCCTGACGGGCCGCGGCCAGGCGTGCCGCCTCGCCGCGCTCGTCGGCCCTCTCCGCGCGTTCGTCGGCCGCCTTCCTGCGCTCGACCAGCTCGTCCAGGCGCTCACGTGCGGCCTGGTACTCCTCGATCCTGGCGGAGGCCTCCTGGCGCAGGGTCTCCATGTCCGCGCGCAGGGCGGCCAGCTCGACCCGCACGTCGCCCAGCGTGGTCACCTCGGCGGAGCCGGAGTCGTCGGCGCCTCCGGGCGCCGCGGCGGAGAGGGCCAGGAGCACCGCCATCCCCACTGGCAGCGCGGTACTGACCGAAAAGGCGCGCCGGAAGGCGTCCTTGATCCGCACACGCGTGAAACCCTTCGCTTGTGCTTTGTCACCGAACGTGCTCGTGTCAGGGCATGACGAGGGACGCATTTCCGCTTCCTCCCCGGGACCTGCGTATACGTCTTGTCACGATGTCATGTCAGGGTGGTGTTGGCGGAGAAGTTGGCGGTGTGTCCAAAAAGTTACCTGGGTGTCCCTTGGGGTTTCGGTCCCCGTGTCTGACCTGCTGGGTTGGTCATAATGCCGACATTGTGGGCATTATGATTCCGGGCAACCGAAGATGATCTCGTCGATCGCCGTCAAACCGCCGAAGCGAGTCCTTCCCGCCCATTGATACGCTATCCACCGCACGTGCACCTACACGGAAACCTTGGGGTGCGCGGCTCTTCTCCTCCCAGGCGAGTCCGGCGGACAGTCTTCACATCTCCCCACATTCCCCACCGCTCCCGGTTCGGTGGACCTTGGTCTATACCGGCTTTCCCGAAGATTCTTCGGTCGGAGTGGTCGGCCCCTGGGGTCCAACCAGCCGCTCGAAGCGGTGACACGAAAGGTTGCGAGGGTCCGTGTCGACACGAGCGACGAAAAACGGGGCCAGCGCGCAGAGCGAGGCAGCGCAGGCCGAACATGCCGATGCCACGCCCCAGCGCAGAGCCGACTGGTGGCGGCCACGTAACTGGCGGGTGCGTTCCCGACTGGTGGCCCTCATCGTCATTCCCACCGCGGTAGCGCTCGCGCTCGGTGGTCTGCGGGTCTACGAGGCGGCGGTCTCCACCGTCACCCACGCCCACATCCAGAACCGCGCCGAGGTGGGCGTCCTCATCGTGCAGCTGGCCAACCAGCTGGGTCGTGAGCGCTCCGCCAGCGCGATCTACATCTCCGACAACGCCGACCCCCAGCGGCGGTCGGAGGAGCTGCGCCAGCAGTTGGAGGAGGAGCGCGACACCTCCCGCGACCTTCAGCAGTCCCTCAAGGCCGAGCTGGAGGACATGGGCGAGGTCGAGGGCAACGCCGCCACCCGCCTGTCCACCATGCGCAGCCAGGTCTCCACCCTGGAGTCCCTGCGCACCGAGGTCGACGAGACGCGCATCACCGTCCTGCCGGTCGTCACCAAGTACCGGACGATCACCCGCGGTCTGGCCGAGTTCAACCAGACGATCGCGGACGCGACCGGAGACACCGCCCTGCGCGAGAGCGTGCGCACGCTGACCGCGTTGTCCAACGCGCGCGACCAGCTCTCGTACGAGACCGCGCTGATGAGCCACGCCCTGTCCCGGAACACGATGACCGGCGGTATCGCCGAGGCCATCGACTCCAGCCGCGCGCGCTACGAGAACGAGATCTCCAACTTCGTCCAGGCGGCGAGCGAGGACCAGCGCACCCTCTTCGACAACAACTTCACCGGCCTGGAGGTCAGCCAGGTCTCCACGATGCGCATGCGCGTCATGTACCGCGCGGACCGCGAGGACGACCTCACCGGTGTGACCGCCAACGACGGCCCCGAGGACTACAGGGCCATCGCCGACGTCGCCCTGGACCGCCTCCAGAAGGTCGAGGAGGGGCTCGCCGAAGGTATCGCCGCCGAGGCCGACACGCTGCGCGACGCGGCCATGGGCCGAGCCCTGATGGACCTCTTCGTCGTCGCGGTCGTGCTCCTCGCGGTCTTCATCCTCACCTCCCTCGTGGTCCGCTCCCTGGTGCGCCCGCTGCGCGCCCTGGAGGACGGCGCACGCCGGATCGCCGAGCGCGACCTGCCCGACGCGATCAACCGGATGCAGGAGGCCGGGACGGTCCCCGAGAACGTCAGGGTCGCACCGATCGAGGTCGAGACCCACGACGAGATCGGTGAGGTGGCCCGGGCCTTCGACGAGGTCCACCGCGTGGCCCTGACCCTGGCCTCCGACGAGGCCGCCCTGCGCAGCAACGTCAACGCGATGTTCGTCAACCTGTCCCGCCGGAGCCAGACCCTGGTGGAGCGGCAGCTGCGCCTCATCGACGGTCTGGAGCAGTCCGAGCAGGACTCCGACCGCCTCTCCGACCTGTTCCAGCTGGACCACCTCGCCACGCGCATGCGCCGCAACAACGAGAACCTGCTGGTCCTGTCCGGCCAGGACAACACCCGCAAGTGGGCCCAGCCCATCCCGCTGGTCGACGTCCTGCGCGGCGCCGTCTCCGAGGTCGAGCAGTACGAGCGCGTCAACGTGCGCGCCCCCTCCCACATCTCGGTGCTCGGGCGCCCGGTCAACGACGTCATCCACCTGGTCGCCGAGCTGGTGGAGAACGCCACCTCGTTCTCCCCGCACGACACCGAGGTCCTGGTCAGCGCCAAGAGCCTCGACGACGGCGGCGTCCAGGTCGACGTCACCGACAGCGGCATCGGCATGGCCGCCGACGACCTGGAGGCGGTCAACGCCCGCCTGGCCGCCCCGCCGGTCATCGACGTCGCGGTCTCGCGCCGCATGGGCCTGTTCGTGGTCTCGCGCCTGGCCCACCGCCACGGTGTCAAGCTCAGCCTGGAGGAGGCGCACGGCGGCGGGATCACCGCCCACGTCGTCTTCCCGCCGGACCTGCTGATCACCCCCGTCGAGGGGCAGCACTCCCTGGGCGGCGCGGACCAGCGCCCCGAGCTCACCTCGGGTGCGCCCAACACCTACGCCGACGCCGAGGCGGCCTTCGCCTCCACCCAGGCGCCCGCCGAGCCGGGTGACCCCTGGCAGACCCAGGAGAGCGGGGCCGGCCCCGGCGAGCTGGGCGGACTGCCCAAGCGCCAGCCGGGCGGCGCCCGTACCGAGGAGCACCCGCCCAGCGGCCAGGACCTGTGGGGCAACGCGTCGAGCTCGGGTTCGGTGTGGGACACCACCCGGGGGGCGGGGACCACCGGCGGCGGCGCCGGTGACGGCGGCCGCACGGTCGTCGACCCCTACGACGTCCCCGAGGACGAGGAGCCGCAGCGCCCGCAGCCCGAGAGCGGCGGCCGCAGCCTCTTCGACCCGGCTCCCCGCTCCGACGCGGGCGGCGGCCCGTCCTTCGGCGACAGCGGTTCCGTGGGACGCTCCTCCGACACCGGGTCCTTCAGCAGGCCCTCCGACACCGGAGCGTTCCGCCGTCCCACCACCGACACCGGCGCCTTCCGCCGCCCGGTCACCGACACCGGCGCCTTCCGGCAGCCGGCGGGGGCGAAGGACTCCTACGACGGCTTCGGCAACACCGGAACGCCGCCCCAGGAGCACTCCGGCGCCGGCGGCGGCGACCTGTTCCGCCGGGACACCAGCGCCCACGAGGGCTCCGCCGCCCCGGTCCGCGGCGACGACACCGAGACCTTCCCGGCCGTCTCCTCCGACTGGAACGGCGGCGCCGCACAGACCCCGCCGCCCTCCGACACGGGGAACCGGCGCTCCGACGGCGGTACCGACTCCAGGGAGGGCTACGGCTCGACCGCCTACCTCTCCCGCCGCTACGGCGGCGCCCAGGGGCCCAACAACACGGTCGTGCCGCCGTCCCCGGCGAGTGAGGACAGCGACTCGCTGCCGATCTTCGACGCGATCGAGTCCAACTGGTTCAAGCGCCGCAGCGGCGGTCCCACCGTGGACACCACCGAGACCGGGCCGATCCAGCAGGTCTCGGCGGAGAAGGGGCAGCGCCGGCAAAGCAACGGCGCCGACCGGAGCACGGCGGCGCGCACCGAGCAGAGCACCCACTCCGAGCAGGAGTGGAACTCGGCGGCCGACCGCGGCTGGAAGGCCGCACGCACCGCGGCCGAGCCCCTCGCGGGCGGGCTGACCACCTCGGGCTTGCCAAAACGGGTCCCCAAGGCAAACCTTGTTCCGGGGACGGCACCCAAGCCGGAGAACTTCAAGCAGATGCCCGTACGCAGCGCGGACCGTGTCCGCAACCGCTTCTCGGGCTTCCAGAAGGGCGTCCGGGAGGGCCGGAACCGGCTCGGCGAAGGTCCGACGGAGGGATGACTCCAGTGAAACCTGGTGGGACGGGGTCCCTCTTATCCACAGGGGCCGGATGCAATAGCATCGACCGAGCTTCTCGGACGCGCCACACCCGTAGCTTGACGAGAGCGGAACACCAGACTCCCGGTCACCCCCGCGGGAGGGGCCGGGCAGCTCGTAGAGGCAGTGCTGTCACATGCTGTGCCGGCGGTAGCAGTGCCCACAGATCAGCCGGCGAATTTGGACAGGAGATCAGATGAGTCGACAGGTGAATGAACTCAACTGGTTGATCACTGACTTTGCCGACCGGGTCCCCGATGTCGCCCACGCGATCGTCGTCTCCTCTGACGGCCTCCCGTTGGCCTCGTCGGCGGGTTTCCCGGCTGACCGGGCCGACCAGCTGGCGGCGATCGCCTCCGGCCTGTCGAGTCTGACGCAGGGCGCGGCCCGGGTGTTCGAGGGTGGCGCGGTCGCCCAGACCGTCGTGGAGATGGAGCGGGGGCTGATGCTCATCATGGCCATCAGCGACGGCTCCTGCCTCGCGGTCCTGGCGGCGGCGGAAAGCGACCTCGGCCTGGTCGCGTACGAGATGACTCTGCTCGTCGAGCGGGCGGGGCGGGCGCTGACACCAACGGCGCGCACCTCGGGAATCCACTGAACCACCACCGACAGGAGGAAGTGGTGGCACCTCACAGTAGAGATGCCGGGAGCGCCTCGTGGTTCGGACAACAGCCGGGCGGTCCCCCCACGGGGGGAATGCCGGCGGTTCCGGGCGGCGGAGATGTTCCCCGACCAATCCAACAACCGTACGAACAACGACCCCCCGCGGGGAGCGCGCCCAGTTCTCTGGTCCGCCCCTACGCGGTGACCAAGGGCCGCACCAAGCCGAAGTCGCAGCTTCCCCTGGAAGCTCTGATCTCGGCCACCGCGGCGGCCCGCAACGAGTCTGGGACGCTGACGCCCGAGTGGCAGGCGATCAGCGACCTGTGCCGGGAGTGGCGTTCCGTGGCGGAGATCTCCGCGCTGTTGCGGATGCCGCTCGGTGTGGCGCGGGTGCTTGTGGCGGACATGTCCGAGCAGGGACTGGTCCAGATCAGGTCCTCGCTCAACAATGAAGCCCGTCCCAACACCAACCTGCTTGAAAGGGTGCTCAGTGGACTTCGCAAGCTCTAGCCCAGCCGAGGAAGGCGGTGCTGGGGGGAACGCGATGACGTCGGTCAAGATCGTCGTCGCCGGGGGCTTCGGTGTCGGGAAGACGACATTCGTTGGCTCTGTCTCCGAGATCGTGCCGCTGACCACCGAAGCGGTCATGACCAGCGCCAGTGTCGGGGTGGACGACCTCGCCAAGACGCCGGACAAGCAGACCACCACCGTGGCCATGGACTTCGGTCGTGTCTCCCTGGACTCGGACCTGATCCTGTACCTGTTCGGCACCCCCGGACAGCACCGGTTCTGGTTCATGTGGGACGACCTGGTCAAGGGCGCGATCGGCGCCGTCGTGCTGGTGGACACCCGCCGCCTGGCGGACTGCTTCCCCGCGATCGACTACTTCGAGGAGGCGCGCCTGCCCTTCATCGTGGCGATCAACGGCTTCGACGGCTACTACCCCCACGCCGCGAACGAGGTCCGGGACGCTCTGACTCTCAGTCCCGAGATCCCGATCGTCCAGGTGGACGCACGTGACCGTGCCTCCACCAAGTCGACGCTCATCACCCTCGTCGAACACGCCATCACGGTGGGGGACCCCGAGGGCGCCGCCGGACAGCCCACATCCACGGGCGGCCAGAACTCCTGGCGCTAGGAGGGCCACCCGGGCCGGGGTCCCGCACAGAGCACGGCCCGGTTCCCGCAAGTCGGGAACCGGGCGTCCGTGCTGGCATCATGGCGCAATGAGCTCTTCCCAGCCCGACGCAGAGGCGATGACCCGGCGGTTCCGCGAGGTGGCCGAGCGCGTGCTCGACGCCCTGCTCGACGACGCCCCCGAGTGGGCGCTGGACCTGGGTGACACCCGGGGCGCCGCCCGCCTGTCCGACCACTCCGCCGACGCCGACGTGCGCCGTGTCGGCGTACTCACCGACGCCCTCGGCTCCCTGGACGAGATCGACGCCGACCTGATCCCCGAGGGCGACCTGGTCGACCTGGAGGTACTGCGCACCCGCGTCAGCGCCGACCTGTGGCACACCGCCGAGCTGCGGCCGCACACGTGGGACCCGCTCCTGCACTCGCCCGGAGAGGCCCTCCACGCCCTCCTGGAACGCGACACCCTCCCCCTTCCCGAGCGCCTCTCGGCGCTCGCCGCGCGCTGCGCCGCGCTCCCCGACTACCTCGCCACCGCACGCTCGCGCCTGTCCGAGGGCCCCGGGATGCCCCGTGTGCACGTGGAGACGGCCCTGGCGCAGGCCGAGGGGGCCCGCACCATGCTCCTCTCCGACGTGCCCGCCCTGGCCGCGAAGGAGCCGTCCGCGGCCTCCGAGGTGGAACCGGCCCGCGAGGCCGCCCTGGCCGCCGTGGAGGAGTACACGGCCTGGCTGCGCGGCCGGTTGGAGGACGCCACCGCCGACCCCCGCCTGGGAGAGCGCGACTTCGCCGCCCAGCTCTGGTACACGCTCGACTCCGAGCTGTCCCCCGAGGCGCTCCTGGTCCGCGCCGAGAGCGACCTGCTCGCCACCGAGGAGGCGATCGCCGAGGCCGCCGCCGAGTACCAGGGCACGCCGCGCCGCCGGGGGCAGGTGGCCGAGGTGCTCTCCGCGCTCGCCGACGAGAACGCCACCGGCGCCGATACCGTCCGCCCCGTCTGCGCCGACGCACTCGCGCACCTGGACGGGCGGGTACGCGAACTCGACATGGTGACGGTCCACGACGACCCGGTGCGGATCGTCCCGATGCCCGAGTCCCGCCGGGGGATCTCCGTGGCCTACTGCGATCCGCCCGCCCGCCTCCCCGCGCCGCCCTCCACGGACGCCTCCGGCGCGGTCGTCCCCTCCCCGCCCGACCCCCGGCTCAGGGAGCAGCCGACCCTGATCGCGGTGTCCCCGCCGCCGGCGGACTGGCCCGCCGAGCGGAGGGAGTCGTTCCTCCGCGAGTACAACGGGTGCATGCTGCGCAACCTCATGGTCCACGAGGCCGTACCGGGCCACGCCCTGCAACTGGCCCACGCGGCCCGCCACACCGGCGGGACCCGGGTGGGCAACGTCCTCCTCAGCGGTACCTTCGTGGAGGGCTGGGCGGTCTACGCCGAGGAGGCGATGGCCCGCCACGGCTGGTCGGGGGACCGCCGCGAGAACCTCGCCCTGCGCCTGGTGCAGCTGAAGATGCGCCTGCGCATGATCCTCAACGCGATCCTGGACGTGCGCCTGCACACCGGCGACCTCACCGAGTCCGAGGCGATCGCCCTGCTCACCCAGCGCGGCCACCAGGAGGAGGGCGAGGCCGTCGGCAAGTGGCGCAGGGCCCAGCTCACCAGCGCACAGCTGTCCACCTACTACGTCGGCTACGCCGAGGTCGGCGACATCTCCCGCGACCTGGCGGCGGCGCGCCCCTCGCTCACCGAGCGCCAGCGCCACGACGCGATGCTCGCCCACGGCAGCCCGCCCCCGCGCCACCTGCGCACACTGCTGGGGCTGTGAGCGGGTGTGCTTTCTTTGGGCCTTCGCTTCGCTTCGGCCCGTGTTCGGGCGTCCGGAGGACGGGAACCTTCGGCGCCTGCGGTGCGACGGCTCGTTCCTCGCAGTCCCACCTCCGGCGCCTCCAGAACCCCGTGGACGCCCGAACCAACCCTCTGTTTTCTTTGGGCCTTCGCTTCGCTTCGGCCCGTGTTCGGGCGTCCGGAGGACGGGAACCTTCGGCGCCTGCGGTGCGACGGCTCGTTCCTCGCAGTCCCACCTCCGGCGCCTCCAGAACCCCGTGGACGCCCGAACCAACCCCCTGGGGCTGCGGCTTCACTCAAAACAGGTCTCACGGGAGGGGGCGTCGCCAGGCGACCTCCCGGTCGAGTTGGCCCGTCTCCCCGAACAGGCGCACCTGGTACGTGTCGGGCAGCCTGCGGGCCAGCTCGTGGCGGTCGGCGACCTCGAACCCGAGCTTGCGCCAGAAGGGACCGGAGCGGCGGCTGAACAGCCACGCCCGCCGGGCGCCGCCCGCGGCGGCCCGCTCGATCGCGTACCGGGCCAGCGCGGACCCGGCGCCCGCGCGGCGCCGGTCCTCCCTGACCGCCACGCTGCGGATGAGCGCGTCGCGTCCGTCGGCGCTGAGCTCGAAGCCCGTGGTGGCGGCGACCGCTCCGTCGGCGTCCCGTTCGTTCCACAGGTGTACCGACGGGGAGCCGAGCCCGCTCAGGGTCAGGTCGGCCCCGCGCAGGAACGCGGTCAGCGCCTCGTGGTCCGCCGGAGCGGCGGGGACAGTGCGATCACGCAAACGAGGCTGTCGGGGGAGGGCTCCGCGGCTCCTCCGTGCCCCCGGGGACGCCCGGGCGGGGCCCGGAGCACCCCGGGCCGGGACCGCCCCCGCGGAGCCGCCCACGGGTCCACCGCCCTCGACGCGCCCTCCCTCCCGCGCTTCTATGCTTGGTGGGGCGAGAGAGTACGGACAGGCGACGGAAACGGACGAGCCATGAGCGGTGCCGACAACGAGCACGGAAACGGTCCCGGGGACCCTCCCGGCGCGGGGACGGGGAGCCCCGACGGCTGGGAGCGGCTGTGGACGCCGCACCGCATGGCCTACATCAAGGGGGAGAACAAGCCCACCGGCTCCCGACCCGAGGACGGCTGCCCCTTCTGCCGGGCCCCCGGACTGTCCGACCCCGAGGGCCTCGTGGTCGCCCGGGGCAAGTCGGCCTACGCGGTGCTCAACCTCTACCCCTACAACAGCGGCCACCTGCTGGTGTGCCCCTACCGCCACGCCGCGGACTACACCTCCCTGGACGAGGACGAGACCGCCGAGGTGGCCGCGCTCACCCAGGCGGGCATCCGTGCGCTGGGAGCCGCCTACGGGCCGCAGGGCTTCAACGTCGGCATGAACCTCGGTACCGTGGCGGGTGCGGGGATCGCCGCGCACCTGCACCAGCACATCGTTCCCCGCTGGGGCGGCGACACCAACTTCATGCCCGTCGTCGGCCAGACCAAGGTACTGCCCGAGATGCTGGAGCAGACCCGGGCCAGGCTCGCCGAGCACTGGCCCAGGGACTGAGAGCCCGGGGCCGGAGACCGGCGCCTCCTTCCGCCCCGCCCGGACGGCGTCCGGCGGCACGCCACCCCCACCGGTGCGGTTCCCACCTCCGCGACCGTTCCCGCCCTACGATCCCAAGAAGACATGCTGAGAATCCTTCGCCCCATCACCTCCCGGGTCACCGCTCCGCTCGGCCGGAGCATGGCCCGCATCGGCCTCACCCCGAACCTCGTCACGATCATCGGCGCCACCGGCGTCGTCGTCAGCGCCCTGTACTTCTATCCGCGCGGCCAGCTGTACGCGGGCTCGGTGGTCATCACCGTCTTCGCCCTCTTCGACATGCTCGACGGCGCCGTGGCCAGGGCCGGGAACAGCGCCAGCGCGTTCGGCGCCTTCCTCGACTCCACCCTGGACCGGGTGGCCGACGCCGCCATCCTGGCCGGACTCCTGTGGTGGTTCATCGGGGAGGGCGACGACCCCCTGCTCGCCGGTCTCACCCTCTTCTGTCTCATCACCGGATTCATGGTGTCCTACGTCAAGGCCCGGGCAGAGGGACTGGGGGTCAACTGCGACGTCGGCGTCGCCGAGCGCACCGAGCGCCTGGTGGTCATCCTGGTCGCCGTCGGCCTCAGTGAGATGGGCGTGCCCTACATCCTCGCCGGGGGCCTGTGGCTGCTCGCCGTGATGAGCCTGACCACGGTCCTGCAGCGCCTGGTGGAGACCCGGGCCCGCCTCAACGACCCCGACCCCGCCGACGCCGCCGAGGCCGGGGACGTCGGCGGCGAGGCCTGACAGCGACCGGGAGTACGGGGGAGAAGACGTGGACGAACGCATGGCCGACCTGGCCTACTCCGCGGGCTGGGCGATGGTCCGCCGCGCGCCGGAGAGCGCGGGGCGGGCGGTCTTCCGGCGCCTGGCCGACCGCTCCTGGCGCGCCCACGACGCCGGGACCCGCGGCCTGGAGCGCAACCTGCGGCGCCTGCTCGGCCCCGGGGCGACCGACGCCCGGCTGCGTGCTCTGTCGCGCGCGGGTATGCGGTCCTATATGCGCTACTACTACGAGATGTTCCGCCTCCCCGCGATGGGGGAGGAGTACATCCTCGACCGCACCCGCGCCACCGGCATCGACGTGCTGGAGAAGCACATCCGGTCCGGTCGCGGAGTGGTCGCCGCCCTGCCGCACATGGGCAACTGGGACCACGCCGGTGCCTGGATCACCCTCAACGGCATCCCCCTGACCACCGTCGCCCAGCGGCTGCGCCCCGAGAGCCTGTTCCAGCGCTTCACCGCCTACCGGGAGTCCCTGGGCATGGAGGTGCTGCCGTTGACCGGGAGCGGCTCCAGCACCGTGGGCACCCTGGCCCGGCGGCTGCGCGACGGCGGACTGGTGTGCCTGCTCGCCGACCGCGACGTCGGCGGCAGCGGCCTGGAGGTGGAGTTCTTCGGGGAGAGCGCGCGCGTGCCCTCCGGACCCGCCGCCCTGGCCCTGAACACCGGCGCCGCCCTGATGCCGGTCTCGCTCTGGTACGACGGTCCGTACTGGAACATCCGCGTACACGAGGAGATCCCCGTCGCCGGGGGAGCCACCCGCGCCGAACGCGTCCAGAACACCACCCAGGAGCTGGTCCGCGTCTTCGAGGGGGCGATCGCCGAGCACCCCGAGGACTGGCACATGCTCCAGCCGGTGTTCAGCTCCGACCACGAACGCGAGCGCGACGGTGCCTCCCGAGGGCGGGCCGAGGCGGCCGCCGCTCCCGCGCCCGGCGCCGGTGCCGCGGAGCACGGCGGGGCGGGGACCCCCGAACACGACGAACGGAACGGGTGACCGCGGCCATGCGTGTCGGTCTGGTCTGCCCCTACGCCTGGGACGTCCCAGGCGGGGTGCAGCAGCACGTCGGCGACCTCGCCGAGGCACTCGTCGGCATGGGCCACGAGGTGTCGGTCCTGGCGCCGGTGGGCGACGCCGAGGGGAGCCGCCTGCCCGACTACCTGGTTCCCGCCGGGAAGCCGGTCCCCGTGCCCTACAACGGTTCCGTGGCCAGGCTCAGCTTCGGGCCCAGGATCGCCTCGCGGGTGCGCCGGTGGATCGCCGAGGGCGGGTTCGACGTCCTGCACATCCACGAGCCCTCCTCGCCGAGTGTCTCGCTGCTGGCGTGCTGGGCGGCCGACGGGCCGCTGGTGGCCACCTTCCACACCTCCAACCCGCGCTCGCGGGCGATGGCGGTCAGCTCCCCGGCGCTGCGCTCGGCGATGGAGAAGATCAACGGGCGCATCGCCGTGTCCGAGGCGGCCCGGCGCACCCTGGTCGAACACCTGGGCGGGGACGCCGTGCTCATCCCCAACGGGGTGTCGGTACGCAGGTTCGCCCAGGCCGAGCCGCTGCCCGGCTGGCCGGGTGAGGGCGGCTCGATCGGCTTCCTGGGCCGCCTGGACGAACCCCGCAAGGGTCTGGGCGTCCTGCTGGATGCCTTCACGCTGATGGCGCCGGCGCGCCCGTCCCTGCGCCTGCTGGTGGCCGGCCCCGGGGACCCCTCCGCGGCCATGGCCGCCGTCCCCGAGCACCTGCGCGAACGCGTCGTGCTGCTGGGCCGCCTGGACGACGAAGACAAGGTGCGCGCCTACCACTCCGCCGACGTGTTCTGCGCGCCCAACCTGGGCGGGGAGAGCTTCGGCATCGTCCTGACCGAGGCGATGGCGGCCGGCGCGGCCGTCGTGGCCAGCGACATCCCGGCTTTCTCCGCGGTCCTGGACGGCGGTGCCGCCGGGGAGCTGTTCACCGCGGGCGACCCCGCCCACCTGGCCGAGCGCGCCGGGGTGCTGCTGGACGCCCCCGAGCGGCGCGCCGAGCTGTCCCTGTCCGCCCGCCAGGCGGTGCGCGCCTACGACTGGGACACGGTCGCCGCCGACGTCGCCCACGTCTACCGGACCGTCCTGATGTGGGGCGGGGCCGGAAACGGCCACCCCCAAGGGGTGCGCCTGGACACCGGGCCCCGCGCCACCGCCCTGCTGCGCCGGGGGGCACCGTGACCGACGCCCATCCGCACGGACGCGTGCGCGTCCTGTCCGAGCGGGGTGAACGGCCCTGACCGAGGACGTCCTCTTCGCCATCACGGTCGTCGGTACCCTCCTGGCGCTGGTGCTGTTCGGGTTCTACCTGTCGTGGCGTGCCACCCGCCTGCACCGCCTGCACCACCGGGTCGACATCGCCCGCGCCGGTCTGGAGGCCGCCCTGCACCGGCGCCGTGACGCCGCGCTCGCCCTGGCCGCCGCCGACACCGGTGCGTTCGGCGGGCTGTCCGACGCGGCCGAGGCCGCGCGCCACGCGGGGGAGGGCCAGCGCGACCTGGCCGAGAGCACACTCTCGCGGGCACTGCGCGCCTCCCTGGAATCCCACGGCGCCACCGGGCGTTGGGAGTTGCTGCGGCCCCAGTTGGCCGAGGTGGAGGCGGCCGCCAAGGGCGTCCACATGGCCCGCACGTTCTACAACGGTGCCGTCTCCGACACCCGCCGCGCCCGCCGCTCCAGACTCGTACGGGCGTTCCGGCTGGCGGGCACGGCGCCGCTGCCGGACTTCTTCGAGATCGACGACCAGCCGCCGCGCATCCCGCTCCTCCCCGTCGGGCCCGACACCCCGTAAGGGGAAGGACCCCGAAAACACCGATCTGGCCAAAACCCCCGAAAGGGGGTGGAAGTAGGATGGGAGGCTGGTCGACCAGGGTGCGCGGCGCCGACGGTGTCCGCGCACCGCCGCGTGAGGCCGCCGACTCCGCTGCCCGAGACCGCGGCACCGCCCGCAGCACCCGGCACGGCCGGGAGGAAGCGGCGCTGCCGGGGGACCGCAGCCCTTCAGCAACGACACAACGGGAGCCCACAACCGTGGCCAACAACGCATCGAACACCTCCGACAACGCCGTCGGTACCGAGCGCGTCAAGCGCGGCATGGCCGAGCAGCTCAAGAACGGCGTCATCATGGACGTCGTCACGCCCGAGCAGGCCAAGATCGCCGAGGACGCCGGTGCCGTGGCGGTCATGGCCCTGGAACGGGTCCCCGCCGACATCCGCAAGGACGGCGGCGTCGCCCGCATGTCCGACCCCGACATGATCGACGGCATCGTCGAGGCCGTGTCCATCCCCGTCATGGCCAAGGTCCGCATCGGCCACTTCGTCGAGGCCCAGGTCCTGGAGTCGCTCGGCGTCGACTTCATCGACGAGTCGGAGGTCCTCACGCCCGCCGACGAGGCCTACCACATCGACAAGTGGGCGTTCACCGTCCCCTTCGTGTGCGGTGCGACCAACCTGGGCGAGGCGCTGCGCCGCATCTCCGAGGGCGCGGCCATGATCCGCTCCAAGGGCGAGGCCGGCACCGGCAACGTCGTCGAGGCCACCCGCCACATGCGCTCCATCCGTTCCGAGATCAAGCGCCTGGGCACGCTGGACGAGCCCGAGCTGTTCGGCGCCGCCAAGGAGCTGCGCGCCCCGTTCGAGGTCGTCAAGGAGGTCGCGTCGCTGGGCAAGCTCCCGGTTCCGCTGTTCTCCGCCGGAGGCGTGGCCACCCCGGCCGACGCCGCGCTCATGCGCCAGCTCGGCGCCGAGAGCGTGTTCGTGGGCTCGGGCATCTTTAAGTCCGGCGACCCGGCCGGGCGCGCCGACGCCATCGTGCAGGCCACCCTGCACTACGAGGACCCCGCCGTGATCGCGCGCGTGTCCCGCGGCCTGGGCGAGGCCATGGTCGGCATCAACCTGGACGACCTGTCCGACGCCCAGCGCTACGCCGGTCGCGGCTGGTAGCCCGCAGCCTCGGCGCGCCCGCGCGCACCGGGACGGCACGTCCACCGGCGCCGACCGGCGGACGACCTCGGGGGCGGGACCGCACGGGTCCCGCCCCCGCCCAGCCAGTACGCGAGCCAAACGAGTGAGGCCGTTCTTGACCGCAAGACCCACCATCGGCGTCCTCGCCCTACAGGGCGACGTCGCCGAGCACCTGCGCGTCCTCGACGCCCTGGACGCGCACACCGTCAAGGTGCTCTCCCCCGACCAGCTCGACACCCTGGACGGACTGGTCGTCCCCGGCGGGGAGTCCACCACCATGTCCAAGCTGGCCGTCCGGTACGGCCTGCTGGAGCCGCTGCGCAAGCGGATCGCGGCGGGGATGCCCGCCTACGGCACGTGCGCCGGGATGATCATGCTCGCCGACCGCCTCCTGGGCGCGGCCGCGGACCAGCAGACCGTCGGCGGGATCGACATGTCGGTGCGCCGCAACGCGTTCGGGCGCCAGACCGAGTCGTTCGAGACGGCCGTGCACATCGACGGGCTGGAGGGCGACCCCTTCGACGCGGTGTTCATCCGCGCTCCCTGGGTGGAGTCGGTGGGGCCGGGAGTCACCGTCCTCGGCGAAGTTCCCGGCCCCGACGAGGCCGGTAGGATCGTCGCCGTACGACAGGGCGGCCTGATGGCCACGTCCTTCCATCCCGAGCTGACCGGCGACACGCGCATCCACCGCCTCTTCGTCGACATTGTGAAAGGACATTCATGAGCGGCCACTCGAAGTGGGCCACCACGAAGCACAAGAAAGCCGTCATCGATGCCAAGCGCGGCAAGCTCTTCGCCAAGCTGATCAAGAACATCGAGGTGGCCGCGCGTACCGGTGGTGGGGACCCCGAAGGCAACCCGACGCTCTACGACGCCATCCAGAAGGCGCGCAAGAACTCGGTGCCCGCCGACAACATCGAGCGCGCCCGCAAGCGCGGCTCCGGTGAGGAGGCCGGCGGTGCCGAGTGGCAGACCATCATGTACGAGGGCTACGCGCCCGGCGGCGTGGCGCTGCTGGTGGAGTGCCTGACCGACAACCGCAACCGCGCCGCCTCCGAGGTGCGCGTGGCGGTGACCCGCAACGGCGGCAACATGGCCGACGCCGGCTCGGTGTCCTACCTGTTCAACCGCAAGGGCGTCGTGATCGTGCCCAAGGAGGGCACCACCGAGGACGACGTGACCATGGCGGTGCTGGAGGCCGGCGCCGAGGACGTCGAGGACCTGGGCGAGTCCTTCGAGATCGTCTGCGAGGCCACCGACCTGGTGCAGGTGCGTACCGCGCTCCAGGAGGCGGGGATCGAGTACGACTCCGCCGAGTCCAGCTTCCTGCCGACCATGGAGATCCCGGTCGACGCCGACGCGGCCAAGAAGGTCCTGCGGGTGGTGGACGTGCTGGAGGACTCCGACGACGTGCAGAACGTCTACACCAACGCCGACATCCCCGACGAGGTCATGGCCGAGATCGGCTGACCCGACGGACCCGACGCCTGTGGCCGCGCCCCCTCCGGGCCGCGGCCACAGGCGTTCGCGCGGGGCACGCCGCTCCCACCGGAGGCCTCCGGCCGGTGGCACGGGCCGACCGTTCCTCGTGCCCCGCCCCACTTCGCCGGACGTCCCGGCCGCGCCGGGTCAGGAGACGAGCCTGAGCAGTTCACGGACGCGGTGCGGCGCCTCGTAGGGCACCAGGTGCCCCGCGCCCTCGACCACGTGTACTCCGGTGTCCAGCAGGCGGCGGGCCGCGCCGTGCAGGAGCGCGGGGGAGAAGACGCGGTCGTGGGAGCCCGTCGCCACGGTCACGGGAGTCCCGCGCCAGTCGCCGAACTCCTCGCCCCGGAGCATCCCCGGCAGCGATCCCACCCGACAGTGCCGTCCCACCAGCGTCATCCACTCCTCCAGCGGGTGGGGACCGGGTCCCGGGCCCGCCCCACGCGGACCGCACAGCGCGTCCAGGAGCCGGAGGCTGGTCCGCTCACCGGGTGAGAACCGCCATGTGCACGTCGCGAGCAGGCGCTCGAGACCGAGCACCGGGTCGGCGAGTCCGGCCGGACCGACCAGCAGCATGCCCTTCACCAACGGCGAGGGCAGTGACGACAGAGCGGCGACCGCCCCCAGCGAGTGCCCCAGGAGCACCACCGGCCGGTCGGTGACCTGGGGCAGCAGGGCGTCGAGCCAGGCCCCGTAGGCCGCCGGGCGCCGTCCGGACACGCGGCGCGAGCAGCTCAGCCCCGGCTGCCCGGGCATGTCGGCCAGGATCACGGTCCGGTCCGCGCGGACCAGGCGGGCGAGCCCGGTGAGGGCCGCCGAGCTGAGGACCGCACCCGACAGGACCAGGACCGGTGTCCCCGGGCCTCCCTCCAGTACGTGCACCCGGGTCGGTCGCCCGTCCGCGGTCAGGTCGTACGGGGAACGCGTCCCCGGACCACCGGCCAACTCCCTCTCACACCACGAACGCACCGCGGTCTCGCCTGGTCTGGATCGGTACACATGTCCGTACACCGGTACCTGGATCAACATCTCTCACCTGGGACAGGGCGGGAACCGGCGGCGTACGACGCGGGCCCTGAACCGCGTGTGCCAGGACGGGGGAGGGGACTGCCCCGGGGGCGCGGGCGAAGCGGGCGCGGCCGACGGCACGCCGACCGGGCGCTCCGCGCACGGAACGCCCGGCCGGGGCCTCTCCTCAGCGCAGGGGATCGAGGGCGCGCAGCTCCTCGGGGCGCTCTCCGGTGGCGATCTGCTCGGCGAGCAGCCGCCCGGTGACCGGCCCGTGGGTGAGCCCCCACATGCCGTGCCCGCCCGCCACGTACACGCCGGGCACACGGGTCGCCCCGACCAGGGGGACACCGTCTGGGGTGACCGGACGGGGGCCGACCCACTCGTCGGTGCGGCCGTCCCACTCCACACCCGACAGGTAGGACCGGGCGGAGGTGGCCACGGCCTCGACGCGCCGGTGGTCCGGGGCCGTGTCGGGAGGGCGGAACTCCATCGTTCCGGCCACCCTCAGGGCCCCCTGGTAGGGCGTGCACGCCACCCGGGCCTCGGGGAGGTAGACCGGGCCGGGTACGGGCTCACGGGTGGGCACGGTGAAGGAGTAGCCTCGGCCCGCGCGGACCTGGGTGCGCACACCGAGGGCGCGGGCGAGCCTGCCGAACCAGGCGCCGTTGGCCACCACGACGGCGTCCGCGGGCAGCGGCTCGTTCTCGGCGGAGGTCGTGACGACCGTGCCGCCACCGGCGCGGACGTCGACGGCCTCGAACCCGCCGCGGATCTCCCCGCCGCGTTCGAGCACGGACCGGGCCAGGTTCCGGACCAGCGTGCCCGGATCGACGTAGCGCTGTCCGTCCAGGCGCACGGCCGCCCCGATGTGCTCGGAGGCCTGGGGCAGCGCCTCGCGCGCCTGGTCACCGGTGAGCGCGCTGTGGTCCACGTGCAGGCCGGAGCGGGTGACGCGTCGCAGCTCCCGCACCAGACCGGTCGCCGCGCCCGGCGAACGGAAGAGCGCCGTGACGGGGGCGTCCACCATGGTCGTCTCCACGCCGCCCTTGGCCAGGAGGCCGAAGGCGTCCAGGCACGCGGTGTTCAGCGGCAGGTTGGCGTGTACGGCCCGGTTCCACGCGCCCCATCGGCAGTGGGCGGCGAAACGTGCGAGGAACAGCCACAGCTCGGGGTCGAGGGTGGCCGGAACCGACAGCGGGGCGGCGGGGTCCAGAAGGGAGCGGATCCCGTAGCGCAGGACCCCGGGTTCGTTCAGGGGCAGGGCCAGCCCGGGGGAGAGCCACCCGGCGTTGCCCCAGGACGAACCCGAGCCGACGCCGTCCCGGTCGACCACGGTGACGTGTACGTCGTGCTCCTGGAGGAACCACGCCGTCGAGAGTCCGACGATCCCCGCCCCCACGACCAGCACCCTCCGTGCGTGGCCGTCGAGCCCCATGTCCGCCATTCCCGCGTCTCCCCCTCAGTGACCTCTGCTTCCCACCACCAGCCTGCTCGATCATGCCGGGACACGGCTTGTCGGGAACGGACAAAGAGACATCCGCTGTTTGTGGGCTTGGGCCAAGGAGGAGGGGTGGTGCGGCCCCGCCCCGGGTCGGTGCCGGGGCGGGCGAGCACCCGGGCGGTGAACTCCGCGGCGCCCGTGCTCCGGGCGGTGGTCAGTCGGTCATGTCGAAGGCGGCGTTCACCCTGGTCGGGCGCAACCGCACCACGAGCTCGCCGGGAACGCCGTTGCGCCGACCGAACTCCTCCGCCTGCTCCGATCCCACGTAGCGGCGGGCGATCGCGGTCGCGGTGCGCACCAGCTCGTCGGTGTCCGCCGAGACACTGGCCTCGCCCTGCACCTGGACGAAGGCGTAGGGCGGCTCGGGCAGGTCGACGGTGAGCGTCACGCGCGGGTCGCGGGCGATCGAGCGGCCCTTGGCGGTCTTCTCACCGGTGTTGAAGACGATCTCGTCGCCTTCGACGGTGAACCACACCGGCGCCGCCAGCGGCCGGCCGTCCGAGGCGGTGTAGGCGAGCATGCCGGTGCGGGTGCCCTGGAGCAGGAAGTCGCGGACCCTGGGGTCGGAGATGGAAGTCACGGGTTCACGCTAGTGCGCGGCGGAGGCCTCCTCCGGCAGGACACGGCGCTGTCTCGGGAAGTGGCGGACCGCGCGGGCGGGTCCGCGCGTCCGTGCGGTGTCCACGTACGCGGCGGCCGTCGCGCGCCCGCGCGGGCGTCGTCGCGAGAGGGCCCCGAGAACACCGCCTCCAGCGGCAGTCCCAGCGCCTCGCCGACCGCCTCGGCGGGGGAGCCGGGCATCGCCGACAGCACGGGCCGGGCCTCCAGCAGGGCCCGGGTGAGCCGCTCCTGCCGTGCGAGGTGGGAAGCGCCGTCCACGGCGGCACCCGGCCGGGTGGGAGCCGGAGCCTCGGCGGGGGACGGTTCCAGGGGTGACCCGTCCGGGGCGGTGTAGCCCGTGCACCAGCGCAGCCTCCCGCCCGCGCGGGCGGGCGCGTCGGCGTGGGTGACCACCAGGGAGTCCACCCCGCCGGTGGCCGCGACCGCGTACCGGTGGGCGACCAGGTCCAGGTGCCCCACGCGGAAGGCCCCCTGCCAGGGGTGCGTGCCGTTGTGCGGCTCGGTCAGCACCGCGCCCAGCGCCGGGTCCTCGGCCACCAGCGGACCCGCGCCGTGCCTGGTGGTGTAGGTGCGCACCACCCCGATCCTGCGGGCGTCGCCGGGCCGCCCGGCCTCGGCCAGGAGCGTGAGCGGGTTCGCGGTGGTCGTCGTGGACCAGGTCGTGTGGGGGTGGAAGCCGTGCCACTCGTCCAGCAGCACGCCCTGCGCGCCCTCGAACACCACGGGGGAGCGGGTGAGCAGCCGGGGCAGGTATCCCTCGTCCACCAGCCGCACCCGTCGGGCGAAGGCGAGGTAGGCCTCCACGCACTCCTCGACGCCGGGGTCCGCGGGGCCGTTCGCGGGCGTGCTCGCGGGAGTGCCTCCTCCCTCCGTGTCCTTCGCCTCGGTTCCGCCTCCCTCCTCCGTGCCGGTACCGAGGCGGGCGAGTTCCCGGCGCACGGCGTACAGGTGGTCGGCCAGGCGGCGCAGCTTGCGGCGCAGCCGCTCCGGGTGCGCACAGTCGCCGACGGTCGGCGCGTCCTCGGGGCGGGCCAGGGCGTAGGCCGTGGCCTCGCCCACCCCCATCCCGCAGGACCCGTGCCGTCCGCCTCCGCGCGTCCGCTCCCGCGCCTGGTTGGCGGCGCGGTGCCATGGCGTGCTGATCAGCGCCCGCCGGTCCACGGTGACCAGCGCGAACGGGTCGGGGACGCCGAGCGCGGCCAGGTGCCCGGCCTCGGCGGCCAGGGCGAGGGGGTCCACCACCACGAACCGCGACAGGTGCGTGGGCACGGGGCCGCCGGGAGCCAGCGTGCCCGCGCCGAACTGCGCGAACGTGTGGTGTCGGCCGCCGGGGGTCACCACGTTGTGCGCCGCCTGGGCGCCCCCGTTGGCGCGCACGACGGAGCCGAAGCGCCGCCGCGCGCACAGCAGGTCGACCGTCACGCCCTTGCCCGCGTCACCGAAGCCCAGGTCGACGACGGCGGCGTGCCCGTCGGCCCACGGCGGGGGAGCGGCGGTCACAGCCGGTCCACCCCGCCGCCGTCCCCGCCCATCCCGCGCGGAGCGTCGGCGACGACCACGGAGCCGCGCGTGCGCGACAGCGGCCGCAGCGCCTTGCCGACCGCCGCGCCCGCTTCCGAGCCCGCCTCGGCGAGGTCCGCCAGCCCCTCCTCCAGGTCGATGGCCTCCTCGGCCAGCCCGACGGTGACCGCGATGGTCTCCGACACGGCGTCGAGGTCGTCGAGGTAGATGACGTTCTGGCCCAGGTGCGTGTCCCAGAAGCCGCGGACCTTGGGGTTGTGGAAGTGCCCGCTACCGGTCGGCATGATGAAGTACACCTCGAAACGGCGCCGCAGTTCGGCGAGGATCCGCGGGAAGGGGATGTCCTCGGTGAGGTCGTCGCCGATCACCTCGCGCACCTCCCCGGCCTTGACCGACCCGTAGGCCATCTCGTCGCCGATGACGAACAGGTGGCCGCGCCGTCCGCGCTTCTCCAGGCAGTCCATGGCGGTGTGCCGGGCCATGAAGTACATGGCCAGCTCGTAGGACTCGGTGACCTGGCCGCCACCGCCGCCCTCCAGCAGGATGTTGCCCAGGTCGTCCTCCAGCTCGTTGCCGGACTCGAACTGGCCGACCTGGAGCGGGGCCCGGTCGCAGGTGGCGTCGCCGATCGCGCCGAACAGGATCTGCGGGTCCTCCACGTAGCCCTTGCGCAGCAGCAGGCCGAACAGGTCCGGCAGCTTGGTCTGGAGCACGCGCGGCACGTCGCGCATGGACCCGGTGACGTCGAACAGCACGGAGATGGCGAGCGAGTTCGGGTGTTCGGCGGAGTCACGGCTCTCGCGCGTGGCCACCCCCTCGGGGTCGAGGGACGCGTGCGTCCTCCACGCGCTGCGCGGGGTGGAGGAGAGCACGTCGTCGGTGTAGCCGAAACTGCTGGAGCCGACGGAGGAGTTGTAGGCCTGACGTGCGTGGTAGGCGTCGGTGGACCAACTGCTGCTTCCCATGGGAGGTCTCCTTCGTGGGGGTGCGGTGCGGGGGTGGACGGAGGCCGGGGGCCGGGGCCGGGTCGTGGTCGGTCGGATCAGGGGCGGGGGACCGGATCCGGCATGGAGAAGGGGCGGAACCGGCGCGGCCCGTAGAGGCGCTCCAGCACCTCGTCGAGCTCGCGGAGCAGGGCGAGGCCGTCGCGCGGCCGCCGCTCGGGCGCGGGCAGGGTGCAGCCGCGCGCGAAGGCCCTCAGCCGCCGGGGCAGGCGGCCCGCGGTGACGTACTCCACGCACCGGGTCGCCATGTGGATGTCGGTCTGGGGCAGGGCGGGTCGGCGGGCGGCCACCTCGGGCGGGTACAGGTCCTCGCGGCCGGGCACCGTCGCGGGAACGTGCGGCGCGGTGCGCGGGGCGTGCGCGGTCACCGAGTAGCACCAGTCGACCAGCACCAGGCCGTGCTCCCCGGGATGGACCATCACGTGCTCGGGTACGACCGCGCCGTGCACCACCCCGGCGTGGGCGGCGTTGCCGACCGCGACCAGGAGCCGCCGCCACATCCACGCCGCGTCGCGGGGGTCGACGCCGTCGGGATGGGCGCGGCGCACCTCGTCGAGGGTGTGGAACCCGCGCAGCCGCCCGAGGACGTTGGCGCGCCGTTCCGCGCCGGTCGCGGCGTCGCGGTGCCTGAACGACTCCACCAGGTCGGGGACGAACGCGCGGTAGCGCTCGTGCCCCCGCTCGCGGACACGGCGCAGGGCGGTCGCCTCGGCCTCCATGAGGTCGTTGTCCCGCGGGGAGCGGGGCAGCTTGAGCACCGCCTCGCGCCACTCCGGCGCCCGGTGGCGCAGCGGGTACAGGTCGGCGACGTGTCCTCTGGCCAGCCTCGGGCCGTCGACCCGGTAGACGCGCGTGCGGGTGGCCAGGGTGGGCTCGGTGAGGCCCGGGCCGCCCGCGGCCGTCTCCCGGTACAGGTCCCACAGCTCGGTGAGGCGGGTGAAGGACGCGGCGCCCCTCCCGCGCGGCGCGCTGTCGGGGTGCAGCGCACGGGCGAGCCGGCGGTACCGGTCGGTCGCGGCCGGGGGCACCGAGCCGTCCTCGGGCGGCGGGCCGAACAGTTCGACGGGCCCGGATGCCATGGCGACGTCGCGCTCGGCGTCCTCGAAGGTCGGGGCCCCACCTCGGTGGCCGGTCATCGGGGGGTTCCTCCCGCGGCCGGCTGGGTGCTCCGCAGCAGGGGCGGGTGCAGCAGGGCCGCGCCGCCCGCCCGGTACAGCCGGGCACGCCGCCCGCCTCCCGCGCCGCCGCGCTCGGCGAGCTCCCCGGTGTCCTCCACGAACCCGGGGGTGGCCAGGATCTTGCGGTGGAAGTTGGCGGCGTGCAGAGCCCGTCCCCACACGGCCTGGTAGACCTCGCGCAGCGCGGTGATGGTGAAGGCGGGGGGCAGGAACGCCGTGGCCAGCGCGGTGTACTCCAGCTTGGAGCGGGCGCGCTCGACGGCGTCGGCGAGGATGCGGCCGTGGTCGAAGGCCAGCTCGCGGCCGGCACGGGCGCCGTCGCCGTGGCCCAGTTCGCGCCACGGGACCCAGGCGGCCTCCTCGGTGTCGCGGCCGGTGCGGGGGTCGGGCAGGTCGGGGGCCAGGAGCACGTAGGCGACCGAGAAGACGCGCATGCGCGGGTCCCGGTCCCGGGCGCCGTAGGTGCCCAACTGCTCCAGGTGCAGCTCGGTGGGCAGGAGGGTCTTCTCCGAGAGCACCCGCAGGGCGGCGTCGGGCAGGTCGGGGTCCGCGGGCCCGTCCGGTCCGTCCTGCGCCCGGACGAATCCGCCCGGCAGGGCCCACCAGCCGCGCTGCGGATGGGCGGCGCGCCGTGTCAGCAGCACGTGCGGTTCTCCCGACCGGATCGTGAGGGCGACGACGTCGGCGGTGACCGCGGCCGGCGCGAAGGCGTGCGGGTCGTAGCCGGCGAGGAACCGGCCCTCGCCCTCCTCCTGTCGCGGTTCTTCGGCGGTCACGTGCGCCCCCATGTTGCTCTCATAGTGAGTTTTTCTCGAACTGAGTGCAACCTAGCACGCTCCTCCGGCGCCGTCCACCCCCTTCCCGGGGCCGCGACCGGGTCCGGGCCGTGCGCGCGCCGGGGCCCGAGGCGGATACTGTCCTCAGGGGGCGCCCGGGGTGGAAGGCTTGACCGGGGCCGATGTCCCCGCCCGCACCGGTCGGCGGCCGACCGCGCGCTGACACGCGGGCGGGCCTACGGCGAAGGTCGGTGCCCGCCGCTAGCATGTGGGCGAACGAACGTTCGAGAAGACGAGGGTGAAACGCGTGCGCGTGTTGGGGATCGACCCGGGACTGACCCGGTGCGGCATCGGTGCCGTCGAGGGCGCCATCGGCCGGCCGCTCGCCCTGCTCGGCGCCGACGCCATCCGCACCAGCGCCGACACCGACCTGCCCCAGCGGCTCGTCGGCATCGAACGCGGCATCGAGGAGTGGCTGGACCACTACCGGCCCGACGCCGTCGCGGTCGAGCGCGTCTTCGCCCAGCACAACCTCAGCACCGTCATGGGCACCGCCCAGGCGAGCGGCATCGCCCTGGTCTGCGCCGCCCGCCGCGGCCTGCCCGTGGCCATGCACACGCCCAGCGAGGCCAAGGCCGCCATCACCGGCAACGGCCGCGCCGACAAGGCGCAGGTCGGCACCATGGTGGCGCGTATCCTCGGACTCGACGGACCGCCCAGGCCCGCCGACGCGGCCGACGCCGTCGCCCTGGCCATCTGTCACATCTGGCGCGGCGGGGCCCAGGCCCGCGTCGCCCAGGCCCAGCAGGACTTCGCCCGCAAGGTGGAACTGGCCCGCCGCACCCGCGGCCGGTAGCGCCACGCCCCCAGGAAGGAGAAGGGCACCGTCCCCGGTGCCCACACGAGATGATCGCGTTCCTCACCGGCCGGGTGGCCGCACGCGGCGCGGGCAGCGCCGTGATCGACGTCGGCGGGGTCGGAATGACCGTGCAGTGCACTCCCTCCGCCCTGTCCCGCCTGCACGTGGGCGAGACCGGCACCGTCGCCACCAGCCTCGTCGTCCGCGAGGAGTCCCTGACCCTGTTCGGGTTCGCCGACGACGACGAGAAGCACCTGTTCGAACAGGCGCAGACCGCCTCGGGCGTCGGTCCCCGCCTGGCCCTGGCCATGCTCTCGGTGCACAGTCCCTCCAGCCTGCGCCACGCCGTGTCCACCGAGGACACCGCCGCGCTCACCCGCGTGCCCGGCATCGGCAAGAAGGGCGCCCAGCGCATCGTCCTGGAACTGCGCGGCAAGCTCGACGCGCCCGTACTCACCGACGGCACCCTCCCCGGTGCCGAGGCCGCCGCACCTGAGGGCGGGCCGGGCGACGCCTGGCGCGGCCAGGTCGTGTCCGGCCTGGTCAACCTGGGATGGCCCGCCAAGGACGCCGAGGCCGCGGCCGCCGCCGTGGCCACCGAGGCCGAGAAGACCGACGACGTCGCCGTCCTGCTGCGCAGCGCCCTGCGCAGGCTCAGCCGCGCCTAGGAGGGACGAGGAACTCCCGTGTACGACTCCCACGAGGAACCCCACAGCGGATTCACCGCCGAGGAGGCCCCCGCCTACGAGCGCGGGGCGGTCTCGCCCGACGTCAGCGTGGACGACCACCAGGTCGAGGGCGCGCTGCGCCCCCGCGTCCTGAGCGAGTTCGTCGGCCAGGAACGCGTCAGGGAACAGCTCTCCCTGGTGCTGCACAGCGCCCAGCGGCGCAACCGGGCGCCCGACCACATCCTGATGTCCGGCGGTCCGGGCCTGGGCAAGACCACCCTGGCCATGATCATCGCCTCCGAGATCGGCGCCCCGCTGCGCATCACCTCCGGTCCGGCCATCGAGCGCTCGGGCGACCTGGCCGCGGTGCTCTCCTCCCTCCAGGAGGGCGAGGTGCTCTTCCTGGACGAGATCCACCGGATGGCCCGCCCCGCCGAGGAGATGCTCTACGTCGCCATGGAGGACTTCCGGGTCGACGTCATGGTCGGCAAGGGTCCCGGGGCCACCGCCATCCCGCTGGACATCGCCCCGTTCACCCTGGTCGGGGCCACCACGCGGGCGGGCATGCTGCCCGCCCCCCTGCGCGACCGCTTCGGGTTCACCGCGCACATGGACTTCTACACGCCCGCGGAACTGGAACTGATCCTGTACCGCTCGGCCGGCCTGCTCGGCGCCCCCCTGGACGAGGACGCCGCCCGGGAGATCGCCGGGCGCTCGCGCGGCACGCCCCGGATCGCCAACCGGCTGCTGCGCCGGGTACGCGACTACGCCGAGGTGCGCGGCGACGGCAAGCTGTCGCTGGGCACCGCCCGCGCCGCGCTCGAACTGTACGAGGTGGACCGCCTGGGCCTGGACCGGCTGGACCGGGCCATCCTCGACGTGCTGATGAACCGCTTCCGCGGAGGCCCGGTCGGCCTGTCCACGCTGGCGGTCTCGGTGGGGGAGGAGGCCGAGACCGTGGAGGTCGTCGCCGAACCCTTCCTGGTCCGGTCCGGCTTCCTGGCCCGCACCCCGCGCGGCCGGGTGGCCACCCCGCAGGCCTGGGCGCACATGGGGCTCACGCCTCCGCCGGACGCGGCCTTCGGCGCGGCGGCCGCCAACGGCCAGCCCTCCTCCACGGGCGGCCCCGGGGCCGGAGGCACGTCGGGTCCCTGACCGGGTGTGCTGACACGGGGCGTCGGTCCGGGCACAATGGGTGCTGCGCACGAGAATCCGGGGCCGAACCGTTAACACTCCGATCTCGACCGGTGGGATACCGGTGACCGACGCCACGTAAGCTGGGACGAACCAGCCGATACGGGGCAGTGCTCCGTACGTGTCGTTCGACACCGGCGGAACGAGTCGGCCCTCCAGCACGTTGTACGTGCCGGGTACGGTTCGGGCCGCGACGGTCCGGACCGGCGCGAACAAGGTGGCCGTGGTGGTGTCCGAGCCGACATCCGTCGGCCACACGACGAAACGTCAGGAAGGACGCCCCGTGCAGGGCCTTTACCACCTCGCAGCCGAAGGAGAGCCCACGGGCGGACTCCTCGGTATGCTGTTCCCGTTCCTGCTGATCCTCGTGGTGTTCTGGCTGCTGTTCTGGCGCCCGAACCAGAAGCGCCGTCAGCAGGAGACGAAGATGCAGAGCTCCCTGGTCCCCGGCGTCGAGGTGATGACCAAGGCCGGTATCTTCGCCACCCTCGTCGAGATCCACGAGCAGGACGTCGTGCTGGAGATCGCGCCCGGTACCCGCATCCGCATGCTCAAGGCCGGTATCGGTGAGGTCATCACCCCGGCCGCCAGCGACACTCCGGTGGAGGACCGTCCCGACTTCGGCGACGACGACAACCCCAAGGGCTAGTCCCCTCGCCACCCCGGCCCCGGACGGCGGAGCGGCGCCCGCCCGCGTGCGGCGGACTCCGCCGCGGGCCGCGCACGGCCCGACAGGCTTCGGTACCGACCCCCGCCCGGGGGTCGGTACCGCCGTGTCGGGGCCGGATCCCGCCCGACAGTCCTCACCTCTCCAGCAGAAGGTCCCACCGCACATGTCCGACGACACCGCGACCACGGACGCCGCCCCGGACCTGGAACTCATCCAGGCCCACATCCGCGACGTCCCGGACTTCCCGCACCCCGGCATCCTGTTCAAGGACATCACGCCGCTGCTCAACCACCGGGAGGCCCTCGCCGCCGCCGTGGACGGCCTCGCCGCGCCCTTCCTCGGCGCCGGGGTGGACCACGTGGTCGGCCTGGAGGCACGCGGGTTCATCTTCGGGGCCCCGGTCGCCATGGCGCTGGGCGCCGGTTTCGTTCCCGCGCGCAAAGCGGGGAAACTGCCCGCGAGCACCATCGGTCAGGCCTATGATCTGGAGTACGGCACCGCGACCGTCGAGATCCACGCCGACGCCGTCACCCCGGGCAGCCGTGTGCTGATCGTGGACGACGTCCTCGCCACCGGCGGCACCGGCAAGGCCGCGGTGGACCTGATCCGCAAGGCGGGTGGTACGGTCGTGGGATTCTCCGTCCTGATGGAGCTCTCCTCGCTCCGGGGGCACGAGAAGATGCCCGACGTGGAGCTGCACACCCTCCTTTCGGTCTGACTCCGCCGACCCGCGCCGCGACCGGCGCCCCTCCCGCACGGGAATGCGCGACGGTCCGTCATCGTTGACATACTCCACCACCAGGAGTGACGCTCCTGGTGGCCTGTGTCACACCCGCCGGTCACGGCGGGTGCGGGAAGGCCCGACCGTCTCCCGTACCCGGGGGGACGGTCCCACTAGACTGGTGGGAGAGGTACCGCGGCGGCCACGCCACACTGGCCCTGATGACACGCACGTGCACCGGTGGAGCCGGGCGGCGCCGACGGCGCCCGCGCGACCCGGGCGGATCCGCGGGAGGTAGGCATGCCAAGCGAAGTGGTTTCGACCGGGGCGGTAGCGGCGGACGAGACGCGGCGGAACGCCCCCGGAGAACCGCGGCCGGCCATGCCAGGAGGGCACGCGGACGGCACCGGTGCGCCGGACGCCGCCACAAGACCACAGGAGGACCGCCCGGAGGGCGCCGCGAGTGGAGCGGCGCCCTCCGACGTCTCCGGAGCGGGGGCCACGCGGCAGCCGACCCCCTCCACCACGCCCTCCACGGTGCGAGTACGCAGAAGGCTCGCCCGACTCGGCGCCCAGCGGGGAGTGACGATGAACCCGGTGCTCGAACCACTGATCAAGACAGTGCGCGCCACCCACCCGAAGGTGGACGTGCGGCTGATCGAGCGCGCCTACGAGGTCGCCGCCCACCACCACCGCGACCAGAAGCGCAAGAGCGGCGACCCCTACATCACCCACCCGCTCGCCGTCTCCACGATCCTCGCCGAGCTGGGCATGCAGGAGGCCACCCTGGCCGCCGCCCTGCTGCACGACACCGTCGAGGACACCGAGTACTCCCTGGACGAGCTGCGCGCCGACTTCGGCGACGAGATCGCCGAGCTGGTCGACGGTGTCACCAAACTGGACAAGGTCAAGTACGGCGAGGCCGCCCAGGCCGAGACCGTCCGCAAGATGGTCGTGGCCATGGCCCGCGACATCCGCGTGCTGGTCATCAAGCTGTGCGACCGCCTGCACAACATGCGCACCCTGCGCTACCTGCCATCCCGTGCCAAACGGGAGAAGAAGGCTCGCGAAACCCTGGAGATCTTCGCCCCCCTCGCCCATCGACTGGGCATGAACACCATCAAGTGGGAGTTGGAGGACCTGGCCTTCGCCACCCTCTACCCCAAGCGCTTCGACGAGATCGCCCGCCTGGTGTCCGAGCGCGCCCCGCGCCGCGACGTCTACCTCCAGGAGGTCATCGAGGCGGTCTCGGCCGACCTGCGCGAGTCCAAGCTCAAGGCCACCGTGCGCGGGCGCCCCAAGCACTACTACTCGATCTACCAGAAGATGATCGCCCGCAACTGCGGCTTCGACGAGATCTACGACCTCATCGCCGTGCGGGTCCTGGTGGACAGCGTCCGCGACTGCTACGCGGCCCTGGGGACCATCCACGCGCGGTGGAACCCGGTGCCGGGGCGGTTCAAGGACTACATCGCGATGCCCAAGTTCAACATGTACCAGTCGCTGCACACGACGGTCATAGGGCCCTCGGGCAACCCGGTCGAGTTGCAGATCCGGACCCGGGCGATGCACCGGCGCGCCGAGTACGGCATCGCCGCGCACTGGAAGTACAAGGAGGACCGCACCAGCGGGGGCGTGAGCAAACCCAGGGGCGGCTCCGACATGCAGTGGCTGCGCCAGCTCATCGACTGGCAGCAGGAGACCAAGGACCCGGGCGAGTTCCTGGAGTCGCTGCGCTTCGACCTGTCGGTGCAGGAGGTGTTCGTCTTCACCCCGGGCGGCGACGTCATCTCCCTGCCGCAGGGCGCCACCGCCGTCGACTTCGCGTACGCGGTGCACACCGAGGTCGGCCACCGCACCGTGGGCGCCCGTATCAACGGCCGCCTGGTGCCGTTGGAGAACAAGCTGCACAACGGCGAGACGGTGGAGATCCTCACCTCCAAGACGCCCGACGCCGGGCCCAGCCGCGACTGGCTGAACTTCGTCAAGAGCGCCCGCGCCCGCAACAAGATCCGCCACTGGTTCACCAAGGAGCGCCGCGAGGCCGCCATAGAACAGGGCAAGGACGAGATCGCCAAGATCATGCGCAAACAGGAGCTGCCGGTCAAGCGCCTGTTCAGCGGTGAGGCGCTCATCGCCCTGGCCAGGGACCTGCGCTATCCGGACGTGGACTCCCTGTACGCGGCCGTGGGCGAGCACCAGGTCAGCGCGCAGCACGTGGTGGGCAAGCTCGTCGAGTCGATGGGCGGGCTGGAGAGCCACACCGAGGACATCGCCGAGTCGGCCCTGCCCACCAAGGCGGCGCTCCGCCAGCACCAGTCCGGCAACCCGGGCGTGGTCGTGGAGGGCGACGCCGACGTGTGGGCGCGCCTGTCCAAGTGCTGTACGCCCGTGCCGGGAGACGAGATCGTCGGTTTCGTGACGCGGGGCAACGGGGTGTCCGTGCACCGCAAGGACTGCGTGAACACCGCGACCCTGGACACCGAGCGCATGGTGAAGGTGGACTGGTCGCCCACCGAGGACTCCATGTTCCTGGTGGCGCTGCACGTGGAGGCCCTGGACCGGTCCCGGCTGCTGTCGGACATCACCCGGGTGCTGTCGGACCAGCACGTCAACATCCTGTCCGCGACCGTCCAGACCAGTCGCGACCGGGTGGCGCAGAGCCGCTTCACCTTCGAGATGGCCGACCCCGCCCACCTGGGCAGCGTGCTGCGCGCGGTCCGGGGCGTGGACGGCGTCTACGACGTCTACCGCGTCCGCAACTGAGGACCCCGGGCGCACGGAGCGCCCGGGGCACTGCGGACCCTCCGCTCAGATGCGGATCGTGGTGGAGCGCACGATCTCGAAGACCGGGTGGCGCTCGGCCTCGGCGACGAACGCCTCGTCCGGGGCGTCCGGCGGCGTCTCGAAGTACAGCCCCACCACGGCGGCCCGCGGATGGTCCAGGTACTCCTTCAACAGCGGGGCGGCCTCCTCGGCGCCCAGTTCGCGCACGCTGACCAGTTCGATCCAGCCTCCCTGGCGCAGCGTCGCGAAACCGTCCTTGCGCAGGTTGCGGACCCAGTCGACCTCCCCGTAGGGGGAGACCAGGAACCGGCCGCGGTCACTGTCCAGCACACTGAGCGGGATGGTGCGCAGGAAGCCCGTCTTGCGCCCACGCGTGGTGAGCAGGTGCAACTCGGGCAGGCACACCCCGTACTTGACGAAGCCGCTGACGCAGGCGTTGGCCGTCCGCCGCAGCCGCGTCATCTCGAACCGCTTCGTCGGTTCGTTCCCCATCTCGGCAACTCCCTCGCTCGGATGCTCCCCATTCTGGCGGGTGCGCGCGGCCGACGACACCGGGGAGGGGACGTGTCCGTGCCCCGTCCCGGCGTTCCTACCCCGACCCCCTAGCGGAACGCGGAGATCCCCGTCACGGCCTGGCCGATGCTGAGCGCGTGGATCTCCTCGGTGCCCTCGTAGGTGGCGACCGTCTCCAGGTTCACCATGTGCCGCATCACCGGGTACTCCAGGGTGATGCCGTTGGCGCCGTGCACCGAGCGCGCGGCGGCCGCCACCCGCTGGGCGGCGGCCACGCACGAGAACTTGCCGAAGCTCACGTGGTTGTGGTGGCAGTTCCCCTCGTCCTTCAGCCGGCCGATCCGCAGCGCCGTCATGCCGGCGTGGTTGACGTCCACCACCATGTCGGCGAGCTTGCGCTGGGTGAGCTGGAACCCGGCGATGGGTCGGCCGAACTGCTCGCGGCTCAGCGCGTACTCCAGCGCCGCCTCGTAGCAGGCGCGGGCGGCGCCGGCCGCGCCCCACACGATGCCGTAGCGGGCCTCGTTCAGGCACGACAGCGGCGATCCCAGCCCCCGGGACAGGGGCAGCAGCGCGTCGGCGGGCAGCCGCACGTCCTCCAGCACCAGTTCGGCGGTGACGGACGCGCGCAGCGACAGCTTCTTGTGGATGACGTTGGCCGAGAACCCGGGGGTCCCCGTGGGTACCACGAACCCGCGGACCCCCTCGTCGGTGGTGGCCCAGACCACCGCCACGTCGGCCACCGAGCCGTTGGTGATCCACATCTTGGTGCCGTTGAGCACCCAGTCCGACCCGTCCCTGCGGGCACGGGTGCGCATGGACCCCGGGTCGGAGCCGGAGTCGGGCTCGGTCAGGCCGAAGCAGCCGATCGCCTCGCCCGCGGCCATCCTCGGCAGCCACTCGTTCTTCTGCTCCTCGGAGCCGAACTTGTGGACGGCCGCCATCGCCAGCGAACCCTGCACCGACACGAAGCTGCGCAGGCCCGAGTCGACCGCCTCCAGTTCGCGGCAGGCCAGGCCGTAGGCGACCGCGCTGGACCCGCCGCAGCCGTACCCCTCCAGGTGCATGCCCAGCACGCCGAGGTCGCCGAAGGCCTTGGCCAGCCCGCGCGGGTCGGGCAGGGTGCCCGCGTCGAACCAGTCGGCCACGTTCGGCAGCAGTTCCCGCTCGGCGAAGCCGCGCACGGCGTCGCGGACGTCCCGCTCGGTGTCGGACAGGTCGGCGTCCACGGCCAGGAAGTCGTGCGGGTCCGGGGCCGCGGGTTTGCGGTGGTCGCTCATGGTGGTGTCCCTTCGTGGTGCGTCCGGCCCGTGCGGCCGGAGGGGAGGCGGGTGCGGGGTCCTCGTGTTCGTGCTGTCGGTCGGTCCTGGCGTGCGGCCCCGTACGGGCGGTCCCGGTTCAGGGAAGGTCGGGCTGCTGGACGGCGCCGCGCCCGACCATCCCGTCCACGGTCGCATCGTCCACGCCCAGTTCGGCGAGGACCTGCCGGGAGTGCTGGCCCAGCAGCGGCGGAGCGGTGAGCGGCGGCGGGCTGTTCTCCAGCCGAAACCCCGCGCGGACCTGTTCGACCAGCCCGGCGGTGGGATGCTCCACGGTGCGCAGGACGTCGTCGCCGCTGGCGTCGGCGGTGCGCAGCGCGTCCAGCACCCCGCGCACCCGCCCCACCGGCACCCCGGCCTCCACCAGGACCTCCATCCAGTGGTCGGCGGACCGGGCGCGCAGGGTCGCCGACAGCTCCGCGACCAGCTCCTCCCGGTGCGCCACCCGCCCGGGGTTGGTGGCGTAGCGGGGGTCCCCGCCCAGGTCGGGGCGGTCCAGGGCCGCGCACAGCCGCTGGTACAGGGCGTCGTTCCCGGCGGCGACGACGATCTCCGCGTCCGCCGTGGGAAAGGTCTGGTAGGGCACGATCGTGGTGTGCGCGTTGCCGACCCGGGCGGGCTCCGCACCCGTCACCAGCGCCTGCTGGGTGAGGTTGACCAGGCCGGACAGGGTGGAGTTGATCAGCGACACGCTGACGTTCTCGCCCCTGCCGGTCACACGGGCCCGCATGAGCGCGCCGAGGACGCCCACGGCCGCGTTCAGTCCCGTGAGCACGTCGGTCAGGGCCACACCCACCTTGCTCGCCGGCCCCTCGGCCGGCCCGGTGGTGGCCATCAGGCCGCTCTCGGCCTGCACCACGATGTCGAAACCGGGGCGCGTGCCCGGGTCGTGCTCGGGCCCGAACCCGCTCACCGAGCAGTACACGACGGCCGGGTTTCGGGCGCTGACCGCCTCGTAGCCGAGCCCGAGCCGGTCGATCACCCCCGGCCGGAAGTTCTGGATCACCACGTCGGAGGCCGCGCACAGCTCCTGTACGGCGGCCAGGCCCTCGGGGTCCTTCAGGTCCACGGCCAGGCTGCGCTTGTTGCGGTTCACCGACAGGAAGTAGGCGGCCTCGCCGGGAGAGGACTCCGAGGCCCCGGCCCAGGGCGGCCCCCAGGAGCGGGTGTCGTCACCGCGCCCGGGCTGTTCCACCTTGACGACCTCGGCGCCCATGTCCGCGAGCAGCATGGTGGCGTACGGGCCCGCCAGGACCCGGGACAGGTCGGCGACGCGCACCCCCGCCAGCGGCAGCGGGGCGGGGGAGCCGGACTCGGAACGGGTGTCGGTCACGGGGTGCTCACTCCTCGCCGTCGGGGCCGCCGGGCAGTTGGTCGCCCTCCCGCAGCTGGCCGTAGGTCTCCAGGCACCGGCGCAGGGCGGTGGTCAGCGCGGCACCGGACTGGCCCGCGTACCGGGTCTGTACCCGCCGCACGAGCTCGGCGATGTCCTCGGTCACCGAGGAGCCCTCGACCAGGGCGCGGAAGAAGTCCTTGGCCAGGTCGGTGAGCAGGGTGGTGTCCGCGGCGACGATACGGCCGTCCGCGGTGTCCACGGCGAGGACGACGCCGAGGCGCTGGTACTGGGAGTGGCTCGCCACGGAGTCGGGAAGACGGGCGTAGCCGGAGACCAGGACGACCCTGGGATTACGGAAGACCTGCTGAATACGGTCGTTGCCCTGCAACATGCACACCTCTCGCTCGCGGGCACGCGAAAACTCCAACGCTCTGGAGTCTCGCGCCTGGAGGGCGGCCGGGGAGAACCGGACACCCGCGGCGTGAGGGCAGGCAGGGACAAGTATGTCCCCAACGCGTTCGCGGCTGTCAAGCGGGGCGGTGGTTCGGGCCACACGCGGCTCGCACTGTCCGCCGGGGGACGGCTGTGTTAATCTGCGTCGCAGGTCACGAGTGCCAGCGTCAAGCCCCGGCTTGCTGGCCGGCAACCCTCCTTCCGCGGTGGGGTGCCCCGGGTGAGGACCAGGTCCCGACACGTCCGTGTCGGACAAGCGCGGACCCCGAGGCGTCGCCGTGACGGCACCCCCGCGGGTCCCACGACCCGTAGGCGAGGTGCCCCATGACCACTGTCAGCTCCATCCACACCGCCCGTTCCGCCCGTTCGGCGCGTTCGTCCGGCACCGACCGGTGCACGGTCCTCGCCTCCGAGGAGGGCGTCCCCCTGGTCACCGGCGAGCGCGTCGAGTACGCCAACTTCGACTACGCGGCCAGTGCCCCCTGCCTGACCCCGGTGGCCGAGGCCCTGGCCGAGGCGCTGCCCCGCTACGCCAGTGTGCACCGCGGGGCGGGCCACCACTCCCAGGTCAGCACCGAAGCCTACGAACGCGCGCGCCGCAGCGTGGCCCGCTTCCTGGGCGTGCGCTCCCGGCCCGCGGACGCCGTGGTGTTCGTGCGCGGGACCACCGACGCCCTCAACCTGCTGGCCCGCGCGGTGCCCGAGGGCTGCACGGTGGTCGTGTTCGAGTCCGAGCACCATGCCGGCCTGCTGCCCTGGGAGCACCCCGCCTCCCGCGCCGGACGCGTGGTGCGCCTGCCGCTGCCCGCCACCCCCGGTGCCGCGGTGGAGGCCGCCCGCACCGCGCTGCGCGGGGCGCCCGAGGGGCCCCGGCTGCTGTGCGTGACCGCCGCCTCCAATGTCACGGGTGAGATCTGGCCGGTCGGGGAACTGGTGGAGGCGGCGCACGCCGAGGGTGCGCGCGTGGCCGTGGACGCCGCCCAGTACGTGCCCCACCTGCCCTTCAGCCTGGCGGAGACCGGCGCGGACTACGTCGCCCTGTCCGCCCACAAGCTCTACGCGCCCTTCGGCTCCGGCGTGCTGGCCGGGCGCGCCGACTGGCTGCGCGAGGCCACCCCCTACCTGTCCGGGGGCGGCGCCACCCGGCTGGTCACCGAGCACGACGTGGTGTGGAACGACCTGCCCGCGCGGCACGAGGCGGGAAGCCCCAACGTGCTGGGCGCCGTGGCGCTGGCCGCGGCCTGTGACACCCTCACCCCCCGGACACAGGGATCGCTGCACATCCGCGAGTCGGCTCTGCTGGAGCGGCTGCGTGCGGGACTGGCCGGGATCGACGGCGTCACCGAGCTGACCCTGTGGGGGGACGAGCACCCCCGGGTGGGCATCGTGTCGTTCACCGTGGACGGCCTGCCCGCCGACCTGCTGGCCGCCGCGCTGTCCGCCGAGTACGGGATCGGGGTGCGCGACGGGCTGTTCTGCGCGCACCCGCTCACCCGCCACCTGCTGCCCGAGGGGCACGGCCAGGCGGTGCGGGCGAGCCTGGGCGTGGGCACCACCCGGGAGCACGTGGACCGGCTCGTCGGCGCGGTCGCCGACCTGGTCGCCCGTGGTCCGCGCTGGGAGTACGCCGACTGCGACGGCCGCCTGGCCCCGGTACCCGATCCCGACAGGGCGTTCTGACAAGCTGTTGCGATCCGGGGGAGGGACCCACCCCGCCGGGCCCCCTGCGGCGGGGCGGGTCCCCTTCGGCGGGGCGCCGCGCCAGGAGGCTCCACTCCCCCCACTCCCGGGGCGGATGCCGCCCGCGCGGGCGCACGGATGCCTGCCGGGCCCGGGCAGGAGGCCGTGGCCTGCCCGCCCGCGGGTCGACGAGAACTCCCTTACGTCACAGGACTCCACAAACGGCGAAATGGGGCACATAACACCCATGCATGTGCCGAGGATCACTTTCCCAGGCGGTACCATCGGGCCCTGACGGCATGGCGCAACGCTGTCCGGGCCCGACCGGCCCTCCCCGTGGCGCGTCCTGCCTCCCGCGAGCGAACCGGCTGGGGGAGCGTGATCGTGACCAACGTCCGAGGACCCAAGACAGGTCCGCTCAGGGCCGTGTTCCGTGGGCGCGAGCCCGTCCCGGTCCCCGGCCGACGGCCACGTGTGGTGGGCCTCGACCCGCGCGGGGGCGAGCCGCCCGCCCTCCCGCACACCCGCCCGCACCAGGCCTTCCTGGGGCGGGTGATCGACTACCTGTGCGCCGACGCGGGCGTGCGCCAGTTCGTCGACTGGGGATGCCCCGTGCCCGGTACCGCCGAACGCGTCCACACCGCCAGCCCCGGTGCCTCGGTGGTCCACGTCGCCCCGTCCGGCGCGGCGGGCATGCTCTCCGGAGCGGGCACCTCGGTGCTCTCCGCGGACGGTTCCGGATCCGACACGCTCCTGCGCCGCCTCAGCACCTCCGGGCTCGTCGACTTCGACGAGCCCGTCGCCGTTCTGATGACCCGGTCCCTTCCCGCCGACGGCCCGCCCGTCGGGATCGGGGACCTGCACGCCCTCATGCGCGGCGGCGGCTACCTCGCGCTCGCCTCCCCGGAGCCGCGGCCGGTGGTCGAGCGGGCGCTCTCCCCCTTCCAGCCGATCGAGCCGGGGGTCGCCGACATCGAGTGGTGGCCCTACCCTGACGAGGACGTGTCCGGCCAGGGCACCGGAATCCTGGCGGGACTCGGCCGACGGGCACCCGAGCGGGGAGGGGAAACGCACCGATGGCGGTGAACTGGACCGGCGAGGTTCTGGCACAGCTCCAGTTCTACTGGGAGTACTCCCTGTGGCCCAGGCTGGAGGGGCTCACCGACGAGGAGCTCCTCTGGAAGCCGGTGCCCGACGCCTGGACCGTCCGCGAGGTGCGGGAGGGCTGGCACCAGCCCGACGTGGCCGTCCCCGAACCGGACCCGCCGCCGGTGACCACCATCGCCTGGCGGCTCGGGCACATCGTCGTGGACGTGCTGGAGACCCGCATCAACTGGCACTTCGGCGACCGAACCGCCACGAGCCGGGGCATCGACTGGCCCGTGACCGCCACCGACGCCAGGCAGCGGCTGCGCCACGCCTACGAGACCTGGTCCGAGCACATCCAGGCGCTGGACGAGGACGGCCTGGCCGCTCCCGTGGGCGGCGCCGAGTCATCCCAGTGGGACGACCTCCCGATGGTCGCGCTGGTGCTCCACCTCAACCGGGAGATCATCCACCACGGCGCCGAGATCGCGGTGCTGCGCGACCTGTACCGCGCCGGGTACGGACGCTGAACGGGAGCCGGCCGCCCCGCCGCCACGGAGGCCGAAGGCGTCCTAGGGCCTGGTCATCTCGTGGAGGACGGCTCCGGCGATGAGGCTGTGCCCCCGTGTGGGGTGGTGCTCGTCGAGAGTGCGCAACACCCTCTGTTCGAGGGCGCGGCGGTGGGGCTCCTCCAGCGCGTCGTGGAGCCAGCGGTTGCCGTGCGAGAGCAGCCAGTCCCAGTGCGCCCGGGGCCCGTCGAGGGGAAACTCGGCCTCCGTGGCGGCCGTGCGCGTGTACCGCAGCCCGGACCGCTCGGCGAGCTCCTCCCAGGAGGGGCTCGTCCCGCCGCCCATCCCGGCGGGTGCGTCCAGGGTGTGCGCGGACCCGAACTCGTCGAGGACCTCCCCGTAGCGCGACCACCATCCTCCGTCGGCGCTGGGGCCGGGAACGGAGAAGGCGAGGGTTCCGCCGGGCCGGAGCACCCGGGCCGCCTCGCGCAGCGCCGCGCCCGGATCCGGCAGGATGTGGAGCAGGAATCCGCTGAGCACCGCGTCGCGGGAGCGGTCGGGCAGGTCGAGCGCGGCGGCGTCCATAGCACGGGCCCGCAGCCCCGGGACCGGCAGCGCCGCCAGGGCGTCGACCATCCTGGGTGAGACGTCCACGGCGAGGATCGCGCACGAGGGGCCCAGCGCCTCTGCGACGGCGAGGGACACGGCTCCGCGTCCGCCGCCGAGGTCCAGCAGCCGTGCGCCGGGAGGCGGCCCGGCCCAGGCCGTCAGCCGCCGCGCGAAGGTGGCGAAGAAGGGCACCGACTCGTCGTAGACGTCGGCCACCGAGTCGAAGAGGTCCGCGGCGGAGTGTGCCATGGCAGGCAGTCTCCACGTGTTCCGGTGGTTCCTCCACCGGTTTTCCCCGGGAGGCGCCCACCGCACGGGCTTCTAGACCACGTGCGGCGGATCCACCCTCACCTGCGCCAGGTGCTCGTCCCGGCGTGCGCTGCGGGCCGAGGCCGCCGCCTTCAGCGACCGGGTCAGCGCGCCCACCCCGGCGCGGGGCACCCGCAGCAGCGCGCGCTCCGTCTGGTGGGTGCCGTCCGGGCCGACCGCGCGGTCCGAACCCACCGGCACCGGCCCCAGCAGCTCGGCGCCCTCGGGCAGCTCGATCTGGTCGAGCAGCTCGCGCACGTGCTCGGGGCCGCCGGTGACCGAGGCCATCGACACCGCGGGGGGAAAGCCCAGCTCCCGGCGTTCCGCCAGCTCACGCTCGGCGAAGCCCGCCGGGTCCCAGCGCACGAGCGACTGCACCACCGGCAGCGAGACGTCGGCCGACACCACCACCGTGCCGCCCGGCCGCACCAGCGCCGCCGCGTTCAGCCAGCGCCGCAGCGCCTCCTCCGAGGCGCGCAGGTCCATCCGGTTCAACAGCGCCCAGCCGTCCAGCAGCACCGCCGCCGCGTACCCGTTCTCGGCCACCGGTTCCGCGCCCGGGGTCGCCACCACCAGCGACGGCGTGTCCGCCACCCGCGACAGGACCTCCTCGCGGCCCGAGGTGCGCACGGTCAGCGAGGGGAAGGCCCGGCCCAGCTCCTCGGCGGTGCGGCGCGCGCCCACCACCACGGCGCGCATGCGGGTGAGGCCGCACTCCGGGCACGCCCACTGGCCGGCCACCCGGCCGCACCAGCCGCACGAGGGCATGGCGTGCGATCCGCGCACCGCGAGCGGGCCCCGGCAGGAGTCGCAGCGGGCGGGCTCGCGGCATCCGGCGCACGCAAGCGTGTTCAGGTAGCCCCGGCGCGGCACCTGGAAGAGCACCGGGCCGGTGCGGGCGGCCTCGCGCGCGGCGCGCAGGGCCAAGCTCGGCATCCGCGCCGACCGCGCCGCCTCGTCGCGGGCCAGCTCCCGGTCGTCCCCGGCCGCCCGCACCACCGGCGCGCGGCGGCGCAGGGTCGTCCGGTCGGCGGTCAGGGGGTGCGCCCACCCCGACTCGACGAGCAGTTGGGTGTCGGTGGTGCGGGTGTGCCCGCCGATCAGGGCACCGGCGCCCGCGCGGTGCGCGCGCATCGACAGCACCGTGCGCGCGTGCGGATAGGGGGCGTGCGGGTCGACGTGCACGTCGTCGCCGTCGTCCCACAGCACCACCAGTCCCAGGTCACGGACGGGCGCGAACACCGCCGCGCGCGTGCCGACCACCACCCGGACCCGCCCGCGCAGCACCGAGAGCCAGCGCCGGTACCGCTCGGCGGGTCCCAGGTCGGCGGTGAGCGCCACGTGCCGGCCCCCGCCGAGGCGGCGGCCCAGCGCGGCGTCGACGGCCTCGACGTCGCGGCCGTCGGGCACCACGACCACGGCGCCGCGCCCCGCCGCCAGGGTCGCCCGCGCGGCGACCGCCACCGCCTCCACCCAGTCCGTGCCGGGCAGGGCGTTCCACACCGCGCGGGCGGGCTGGCCCTCGTGCAGTGCCCGCAGGAAGGAGGGGCCCTCGGGATAGTCCGCCCAGGGCCCGGGCTCCACCCCGTCCGGGGCCGCCCCGGCACTCTCCAGGCCGGAGGCCCCGTCCTCCGCGGCCGCGGGTTCCTGCGCCGCGTCCGGAGGTTCCCCGGCCGTGTCCGGGTCGGCGTCGGCCTCCCGCGCCGGAGCGGCTTCGGAGGCGGCCGCGGAGGCCTTGGCCTCCTCCTTCTCCACGCGGGCGTGGCGGGGCGGCACGGCCAGGCGCAGCACGTCGCTCAGCGTGCCCGCGTACCGGTCGGCGACCGCGCGGGCCAGTTCCAGGGTCTCGGGGGTCAGCACCGGCTCCGGCGAGACGACCGCCTCCAGGTACGCCAGCCGTCCCGCGAACTCCGAGGTCTCCACCCGCTCGGCCAGGAAGCCGTTGAGCTGGCGGTTGTTGAAGCGCACCCTCACCCGGCAGCCGGGCACCGCCGCCTCGTCCATGTCGGCCGGCACCCGGTAGTCGAAGTACCGGTCCAGGTGGGGCAGCGGGGTGTCCACGACCACGCGCGCGATCGGGAGCCGCTCGGCGGGCCTGCGCGGGGCCGGACGGCGGGACTTCCTGGCCGCCGGGGCCCCGCTCTTCTCCGGAAGGTCGAAGAGGGCCCCGTCGGGCTGGCCGGGCTGCGTTGTCATCGCTTTCTGTCTACCAGAGGCCTGCGACACCGCTTTCGAGCGCGGCGGGTCCGGCGGCCTCCACGGACACGGCGACACCGCTCCCGCACGGGCGGGTCCCGCTCCCGGCGACTGGTAGAAATGGGAACCCGACAGACCGCGCTCGTGGGCTCTTCCGCCTCCCCCGACCGGGCCCCGCGCACGGGGACCCGGGCCGCGGACACCCGTGGGCGGTCCCGGGCCAGTGAATGGGGATATAAGCATGAAGCTCGTCTTCGCCGGAACACCACAGGTGGCGGTGCCGTCTCTGCGGGCGCTGCTCGACTCCGACCACGAGGTCGCCGCCGTGGTCACCCGTCCCGACTCCCGCTCCGGACGCGGCCGGAGGGTCTCCGCCAGCCCGGTCGGCGAACTCGCCGCCGGCGAGGGCATCGAGGTCCTCAAGCCCGCCAAGGCGGGCGACCCCGAGTTCCTGGAGCGCCTCGCCGAGATCGCCCCCGACTGCTGTCCCGTCGTCGCCTACGGCGCCCTCCTGCCGCAGTCCGCGCTCGACGTCCCCAGCCACGGCTGGGTCAACCTGCACTTCTCCCTGCTGCCCGCCTGGCGCGGCGCCGCGCCGGTGCAGCACGCGATCCTGCACGGCGACGACATCACCGGAGCCTCCACCTTCCAGATCGTCAAGGAGCTCGACGCCGGGCCGGTCTACGGAACCCTCACCGAGAACGTGCGCCCCACCGACACCAGCGGTGAACTCCTCGAACGGCTCTCGGTCTCCGGCGCCGAGCTCCTCGTGCGCACCCTCGACGGCATCGCCGCCGGGCGGCTCAGCCCCGTCGAGCAGCCCGCCGACGGCGTCTCCTACGCCGCCAAGCTCACCCCCGAGGACGCCGAACTCGACTTCACCGCCCCCGCCCTGCGCGTGGACAGGGTGGCCCGGGCCTGCACCCCCGCGCCCGGCGCCTGGACCACCTTCCGCGGCGGCCGCCTCAAGGTCGGCCCCCTCACCCCCCTCCCCGACGCCGACACCCCGGCGCTCGACCCCGGCCAGCTGCACGTCGACAAGAAGCGCGTCGTCGTCGGCACCAGCACCCATCCGGTCGCCCTGGGCGAGGTGCAGCCCCAGGGCAAGCGCGCCATGGCCGCGGTCGACTGGGCACGTGGCGTGCGTCCCACCGAAGACGACCGCCTGGGCCGCTGAGCTGCCGTAGTCTCGACCTGGCGGGCCGAAGCCCGCCAGGGAACACGACCCAGGCCCCGTCCCCGGTTTGTTGAGGCACACACGTTGAGCGAGCAGTCCCGATCCCCGTACCGCCACCCTCGCAGGGGCGGCAGGCCCGGCCAGGGCGGCCAGGGCAGGTCCGGACCGCCGCCCGCGCCCCGCGATCCCGCGCGCCGGGTCGCCTACGACGTGCTGCGCGCGGTCGACCAGCGCGACGCCTACGCCAACCTGCTGCTGCCCTCCCTGCTCGGCGAGCGCGGCATCAGCGGCCGCGACGCCGCGCTGGCCACCGAGCTGACCTACGGGACCCTGCGCCTCCAGGGCTCCTACGACGCCGTCCTGGAGCGCTGCGTGGACCGCACGCTCTCCTCCGTGGACGTCGAGGTGCTGCCGCTGCTGCGCCTGGGCGCCCACCAGCTGCTGTCCACCAAGATCCCGCCGCACGCCGCCGTCAGCGCGACCGTGGACCTGGCCCGCAGGGTCGTCGGCCACCACCGCGGCCGGTTCGTCAACGCGGTCCTGCGCAAGGTGTCCGCCCGTGACCTGGACGCGTGGATGTCCGTGGTCGCCCCCGACCGCGCCGTCGACCCCAGCGGGTACCTGTCGGTCGTGCACAGCCACCCGCGCTGGGTGGTCAAGGAGCTGGCCCGGGCGCTGGGGGAGAGGTCCAAGGACGGCCTGGTCAGGACCGAGCACCTGCTCGCCGCGCACAACGAGCGCCCCCGGGTCACCCTCGTGGCCAAGCCGGGCCGCGCCACCGTCGCCGACCTGGTGGCCGCCGGTGCCGAGGAGGCCCGCTACTCGCCGTTCGCCGCCTACCTGCCCGAGGGCGATCCCGCCTCGATCCGCGAGGTGCACCAGAACCGCGCCGCGGTCCAGGACGAGGCCAGCCAACTGGTCGCCCTGGCCCTGACCAGGGTCGACGTCCGCGGTGACGACGCCCGCTGGCTGGACATGTGCGCCGGTCCGGGCGGCAAGGCCGCCCTGCTGGCGTCCCTGGCGGGACAGCGCGACGCCCGCCTGCTGGCCGCCGAGGTGCAGCCCGCGCGCGCGGGCCTGGTGGCCAGGTCGGTACGCCGTGCCCCGCGCGACGCGGGACGGGTCGTGGTCGCCGACGGCACCGCGCCCGCCTGGAGCCCGGGGGCCTTCGACCGGGTGCTGGTGGACGCCCCGTGCACCGGTCTGGGCGCGCTGCGCCGCCGTCCGGAGTCGCGCTGGCGGCGCACCGAGTCCTCGGCCGCCGACCTGTCGCCCCTACAGCACGCCCTGCTGAACAGCGCCGCCGACGCCGTCCGTCCCGGCGGGGTGGTCGCCTACGTGACGTGCTCGCCGCACCTGGACGAGACCGACGCGATCGTTCGCGGAGTCCTCTCCGAGCGAGACGACCTCACGCTGCTGCGCGCCGCCGACCACCTGGACGAGGTCCCCGACCTCGCGGCAGGCCCCGAGGGGAGGTACGCCCAGTTCTGGCCGCACGTCCACGGGACCGACGCGATGTTCCTGGCGCTGTTCCGCAGGGGCGGGGAGGCCTGAGCGCCCGGACCCCGGTCCGTGCCCCCGGTCCGCGTCCCCGGGAAACCTGGTGAATCTACGCCGTAAAGGTGCCGGACGAACGTTCTGTTCGTTTCGTGGGAAAGGAACGGACGGACCCCGTCCGACCGCGTACACGCAGTTCGGAGCCGCGTGGTTACACTGCACGCGTGACCATCCAGATCTCACCCAGCATCCTGAACGCCGACTTCGCGCACCTCGCCGACGAAGCGGCCGCCGTGTCCCCGTCCGCCGACTGGCTCCACGTCGACGTGATGGACAACCACTTCGTCCCCAACCTGACCCTGGGACTGCCCGTCGTCGAGTCCCTGCTCAAGGCGACCGACACCCCGCTGGACTGTCACCTGATGATCGAGGAGCCCGACCGGTGGGCCCCGGCCTACGCCGAGGCGGGCGCGGGCAGCGTCACCATCCACGCCAAGGCCGCCGGCGCCCCCGTGCGCACCCTGCGTGAGATCCGCCGCCTCGGCGCCCGCGCGGGCCTGGCCCTCAACCCCGGCGAGGCGGTCGAGCCCTACGCCGACCTCATCGGCGAGATGGACATGCTCCTGCTCATGACCGTCGAACCCGGGTTCGGCGGCCAGAAGTTCCTCGACATGGTCCTGCCCAAGATCCGCAGGGCGCGCGAGCTCCTCGACAGCCGCGACGCCTCCGTCTGGCTCCAGGTCGACGGCGGTGTCAGCGCCGAGACCATCGAGCGCGCGGCCGAGGCCGGGGCCGACGTCTTCGTCGCCGGTTCGGCCGTCTACGGGGCCCAGGACCCGGCGGGGGCCGTCGAGTCCCTGCGCTCCCTGGCCGCGGAGGCCTCCGGACGGAAGTGACCCCGGTCGGAACCCGGCAGACCCGGCCGGCCCGCCTCCGCCTCCCGGTCCGCCCGTGCGCAACGATCCCGACACGGCCCGTGCGCGGGTGGCACGCGGGCGGCCCACGGCCCTAGGCTGTGCGACTCGTAGTCGTTGATTTCGCTTGGTCGCGGCTCCGTCTTCCCCTCCGCGTCCACGCGTGCGGGGGAGCGGCGCGGCGTGAGCGCGTTGCCAGGCGCGGACCCGTGAGGAGTACGCGTTGAACGATCGGACGGCCGAGCAGGGGGTCGCGGACGTGCTGTGGGAGGCGGAGGCCACTCCCGTCCTGTGGCTCCAGGGGCTGGGGGACTGGCTCGCCTATCCGCTGGGGGCGGTCACCCATCTCGGCTCCCACGCCGTCGTCATCGTCGGGCTCACCCTGGTCTTCTGGTGCCTCAGCCCGGGGCTGGGCGTCCGGCTCTTCGTCGTGGTCGCCTCCTCCAGCGTGCTGAACTACCTGTTCAAGTCGGTGCTCTACGGTGCGCGCCCCTCCTGGTTCGACGCCCGGATCAAGGCCCACGTGAGCCATGGCAGCTTCGGCGTCCCCTCCGGGCACGCCCAGGGCGCCATGGTCGCCTGGGGCTACCTCGGTCTGCGCTCCGGCCGCCGTGCCGTGCTGTGGGCGGCCGCCGCCGTCATCGCGCTCGTCGCCCTCTCGCGGGTCTACCTGGGCGCGCACTTCATCAGCGACGTCCTGGCCGGCCTGCTGCTGGGCGCGCTCGTGCTGTGGGCGGCCCTGCGCTGGGAGGAGCGGATCACCGCCTGGTGGCTGGGGCTGAGCACGGCCCGCTGGGTGGGCTGTGCCCTCGCCCTCACCCTGCTGCCCTGCGTGGCCGCGACCCTGTGGCAGCTGCTGGTGCGCGACGGCTGGACGGCTCCCGTCGCGTGGACCGGCGCCATCCCCACCGACCCGGCCGGGGAGACCCTCACCGGCCTGTACACCGCCTCGGGCACCCTGCTCGGCGGGCTCTGCGGCTTCACCCTGCTCGCCGGACGCGGCTGGTACAGCGCCCGGGGCACCCTCGTCTCACGGGCCGCCCGCTTCGTCCTCGGCATCTCGGTGATCGTGCTCGTCCAGGTGGTCGTCGACGTGCTCTTCGGCGAACTGTCCGGTCCGGCCGCGTCCGCCGCGGCCTTCCTCGCCTACGCCGGGATCGCCTTCTGGGCCTCCTACCTCGCCCCGGAGATGTTCGTGCGCAGCGGCCTGGCCGAGCGGCCCGGACCCCCGGATCCGGCCGGCGACTCCGCCCGCGGACCCGTGGGAGACGGTGACCGCGCCACCGGTGACACACCCGAAGACGCCTCCGCCGACACGTCGTCCGACACCTCCGCAGATCCCTCTGACAGGGGCGAACGCGGATGATTCGTGTCACACGGGCTATGTGTTCCGGCTGACGAGGGGTTAGGATCCGAATCGTTGAGACAACAGTCAAACACGTGCTCCGGGGTCGGTGTAATTCCGAACCGGCGGTGACAGTCCGCGACCCGGCCGAATCCATCGGCCGGTTGAACCGGTGAGATTCCGGTACCGACGGTGAAAGTCCGGATGGGAGGCAGTACGTGTCGGGACGGTCCGCCTGTCGCAGCGCCCCTCGCGCGCGGTAGAGCCGGTGCCGCCTTGCCGTGGACCCGTTCCACACCCCTGACGCCCCGGAGCCGACCAGGCGAAGGAAGGCAAGGGCGTGTTCACCGGAATCGTGGAAGAACTCGGCGAGATCGTCTCCATCGAACCAGCGGGCGGCCAAGCCCTGCTCCTGACCGTGCGCGGACCCCTGGTCAGCTCCGACGTCGGCCACGGCGACTCCATCGCGGTCAACGGCGTGTGCCTGACCGTCGTCGGCCGCGACGGGGACACCTTCACCGCCGACGTGATGAAGGAGTCGGTGGACCGCTCCAGCCTCGGCTCGCTCACCGTCGGCTCCCCGGTCAACCTCGAACGCGCCGCCCGCGTGGACGGCCGCCTCGGCGGCCACATCGTCCAGGGCCACGTCGACGGCACCGCCTGCCTGCTCTCCCGGAATCCCGGCGACAACTGGGACGTTCTGCGCTTCGGGCTGTCAGCCCACCTCTCCCCGTACGTGGTCGAGAAGGGCTCCGTCACCGTCGACGGCACCAGCCTCACCGTCTCCGCGGTCAGCGACCCCGGAGCGCGGGAGGAGTTCTTCGAGGTCAGCCTGATCCCCGAGACCCTGCGGGCCACCACCCTGGGGGGCCTCACCGCCGGAACCACCGTGAACATCGAGGTGGACGTCATCGCCAAGTACGTCGAGCGCATCACCGCCGTGGCTTCGGCCCGTCCACGGGCGTGAGCCCCGACCCGGCACACGGCACCAGGGGGCGGACCCGCGCGGGCGGGCCGCCACCCGGCACACCATCTCCACCCACGAGTCACCCCAGGGAGCGGCAATGACCGTCACCGACGCCACCCCGGCCACCACCGAGACCGACCAGGCCGTCGTCCTCGACCCCATCGAGGAGGCCATCGCCGAGTTCGCCGCCGGGCGGGCCGTCGTGGTGGTGGACGACGAGGACCGCGAGAACGAGGGCGACATCATCTTCGCCGCCGAACTCGCCACACCCGAACTCCTGGCGTTCATGATCCGCCACACCTCCGGCGTGGTGTGCGTGCCCATGGAGGGCGAGGACCTGGACCGCCTCGACCTGCCCCTGATGACCGCGCGCAACGAGGAGAGCCTGCGCACCGCCTACACGGTCACCGTCGACGCCCGCGAGGGGGTCACCACCGGCATCTCCGCCGCCGACCGCGCCCGCACCATCCGCCTGCTGGCCTCGGCCGGAACCCGTCCCACCGACTTCGTGCGCCCCGGCCACATCCTGCCGCTGCGCGCCCGCCCGGGCGGCGTCCTGGCCCGGCGCGGACACACCGAGGCCTCCGTCGACTTCGCCCGGCTGGCGGGTCTGCGCCCCGCGGGCGTGCTCGCCGAGGTCGTCAACGACGACGGCACCATGGCACGCCTGCCGCGGCTGCGCGAGTTCGCCGACGAGCACGGGCTCAAGCTGGTGTCGGTGGAGCAGCTGGCCGTCCACCGCGCCGCTCTCGGCGAGGTCCTCACCGACGACGAGGCCCACCCGCCGCTGGTCACCCGCATGGTCGAGACCCGGATGCCCAACAAGTACGGGCAGTGGCGCGCGATCGGCTTCAAGGGCACCACCGACGGCGCCGAGCACGTCGCGCTGGTCTACGGCGACCTGTCCGACGGCGCCGACGTCCTGGCACGCCTGCACTCGGAGTGCCTCACCGGCGACGCGTTCGGCTCCCACCGCTGCGACTGCGGTGCCCAGCTGGACGCCGCCATGGCCGACATCGCCGAGGAGGGGCGCGGCGTGGTGGTCTACCTGGGCGGGCACGAGGGCCGCGGGATCGGCCTGCTGCACAAGCTGCGCGCCTACAGCCTCCAGGACCAGGGCGTGGACACCGTCGACGCCAACCTGCGCCTGGGGCTGCCCGCCGACGCCCGCGAGTTCGGCGCCGGCGCCCAGATCCTCACCGACCTGGGCGTGTCCTCGGTACGGCTGCTGACCAACAACCCCGACAAGGCCGAGGGGCTGGAACGCCACGGCGTGCGGGTCGGCGAGCGGGTGGGCATGCCCTCCTTCGTCACCGAGGACAACCTCACCTACCTGCGTACCAAGCGCGACCGTATGGGCCACGACCTGACCGGCGTCGCCCGTTGAGACCGGTCCCCGGAACCGGCGGGACCCCGCGGGGCGGCCCGGTCGGCCCCTCCGCGGCACAGACAGAAAGCAGGACCCATGAGTGGTGAAGGACGTCCGGACGAGCAGGCCGTGGACGCCTCGGGGATGTCGGTGGGCATCGTCGTGACCCGCTGGAACGCCTCCCTCGTCCAGCCGATGCTCGCCAACGCCCTGGACGTGGTGAAGGCCTCGGGGGTGGTCGAACCCGCCGTGGTGGAGGTCGCCGGGGCGGTCGAGATCCCCGTGGTCGCCCAGGAGCTGGCCCGGCAGCACGACGCCGTGATCGCCCTGGGCGCGGTCATCCGGGGCGGCACGCCCCATTTCGACTACGTGTGCCAGTCGGTCACCCACGGCCTGACCGAGGTGGCCCTGCGTCACTCCACCCCCGTCGGTAACGGCGTGCTCACCTGTGACACCCTGGAGCAGGCGCGTGACCGCGCCGGCCTGCCGGGGAGCGCCGAGAACAAGGGCGCCGAGGCCGCGCTGGCCGCCCTGGACACGGCGGTGGTCCTGCGCGGTCTGCGCCGCTGACCGGACCGGGTCGCGCGGAAACGGTGTTCCCGGTGGTCGGGCGGTCGCCCGGCCACACGGGCCGGTCAGGAGTGGAGTAGTCGGTGCGGACGAGGGAAGAGCCCGTGGACGAGGCGTCGAAGCGGCCGGTCCTGCCCAGGACGTGGCGGCCCCGGTCGGTGCGGTGGGTCGCCTACGGCCTGGCCCTGCTGATCGTGGCCACCCTGACGGTGCTCGCCGTGATCATGCCGGGGGAGTGGGGGCCGATGGACCGGTTCCTGATGGTGGGCACGGGCCTGGTCATCGCCGCCGCGCTGCACCTGCTCGCCCGGCCCCGGCTGGTGGCCGCCGAGGAGGGTGTGACGGTGGTCAACAGCATCCGCACCCACGTGCTGTCGTGGGCCGAGGTGGTGGACATCCGGATGCCGACCGGTGAGCCCTGGCCCTCGGTGGACCTGTCCGACGGCACGACCCTGGCGGTGATGGGCATCCAGAGCGCCGACGGCGAACTCGCCCGGCGCGGCCTGGCGGAGTTCCGCGCACTGCTGCACGACCGCGGCGAGGCCCAGGAGCCCGGATACTCGTAGGAACCTCCCGAGGGAGGCGCCGGATTCTTGAGGATCGGGGACTCCCGCGGTGTTGCGTGAGCCACGTAGTTTGGTACTGGGAGCCACCTGACCGAACGTGGAAGAAGGTACCGCGTGCGCGACATCCGAGCGGCCGTGTCCGACCTGTACGCCTCAGGCGAGACGTTCGCGCTGGCCACGGTGATCGACACCTACAAGAGCGCACCGCGCGACGCCGGCGCGGCGATGCTGGTCAGCGCCTCCGGCGAGGTCGTGGGAAGCGTGTCCGGCGGCTGCGTGGAGGGCGCGGTCTACGAGGAGGCCCTGGAGGTCATCCGCACGGGCGTGCCGGTGCGCCGCACCTACGGGGTCAGCGACGACGACGCCTTCAGCGTGGGGCTGACCTGCGGCGGGACCCTGCACATGTTCGTCGAGCCGATCAGCAGGGCCACCTACGCCCAGCTCGGCTCGGTGATCGGCGCCGTCGACGAGCATCAGCCCGTCGCCGTGGCCACCATCGTCTCCGACCCCTCCGACGAGGGCCGGGTGGGGCGGCGCCGCGTGATCTGGCCCGGCCACGCCGAGGGCGACCTGGGCAGCGACCGGCTGGCCGACGCGCTGGACGACGACGCGCGGGGCATGCTCGCCCAGGGCAGCACCGGCCTGCTGCGCTACGGGAGCGACGGGCAGCGGCGCGGCGACGCGCTGGAGGTCTTCGTCCAGTCGTTCGCGCCCGCGCCGCGCATGCTGGTGTTCGGCGCGATCGACTTCGCGGCGGCCGTGGCCGACCTCGGCACCTACCTGGGCTACCGGGTGACGGTGTGCGACGCCCGGCCGGTGTTCGCCACCGCCAAGCGGTTCCCCACCGCCGAGGAGGTGGTGGTCAAGTGGCCGCACGTGTTCCTGGACGAGATCGCCGACGAGATCGACGAGCGCACCGCCGTCTGCGTGCTCACCCACGATCCCAAGTTCGACGTGCCGGTGCTCAGGGCCGCCCTCGGAACCCGCGCGGGCTACATCGGCGCGATGGGGTCGCGACGCACCCACGAGGACCGGCTGGAGCGGCTGCGCGAGGCGGGGGTGGAGGAGGAGGCGCTGGAGCGCCTGCACTCGCCGATCGGCCTGGACCTGGGGGCGCGCACCCCGGAGGAGACGGCGGTGTCGATCGCCGCGGAGCTGGTACGCGACCGGTGGGGCGGCAGCGGCCGCGCGCTGCGCGAGACCAGCGGACGCATCCACCACGACACGCCGAAGGCGTCCCTCATTCCGGCCGGATTCGGTCACTCAGCAGAGTGAACCGAAACCCGTTCCGGGTCGAAGCACCTGGTCACCGCGGGGGAAGGAGGGGGGCCGCGTGAGGAGCCCGGACCGGCTGTGCCAGGCGGCCCACCCGGAGCGCGCTCGCGTGGCATCATCTCGTCATGGGTACTGGGGACGCGCAGGACCGGGAGTGGAAGCGTGCCGGCCGGGTGGCGGGCCTGTTGCTGGCGGCGGGGGCGGGGAGCAGACTCGGGCGCCCCAAGGCGCTGGTCGAGGTGGGCGGTGAGCGCCTGGTCGACCGGGGCGTGCGCATCCTGACCGAGGGCGGATGCGCCCCCGCGATGGTGGTGCTGGGCGCGGCCGACACGCCGGTCGACGGCGCGCACACGGTGCACAACCCCGACTGGCGGACCGGTATGGGGTCGTCGGTGCGCGCGGGGATCGACGCACTGCCCGGCACGGTGGACGCCGTGCTGATCGCGCTGGCCGACCAGCCCCTGGTCACCCCCGAGGCGGTGCGCCGCCTGGTGCGCGCGCACGAGCAGGGCGCCCGCGCCGCGGTGGCCACCTACCACGGCAACCAGCGCAACCCGGTGCTGCTGGGACGCGAGCACTGGTCGACCGTCTACGCCATGGCCGTGCACGACGTGGGAGCGCGCCCGTTCCTGCGGGCGTACTCGCACCTGGTCACCCCCGTGGCCTGTGACGACGTCGCCAGCCCGGAGGACATCGACACCGTGGAGGACCTGGAGCGGCTCAGCGACGTTCTGGGCCGCGAGCCCTCCGGCTCGGGATGAGGCGCGGCCGGCCGGCGGCGCTCAGCCCCGGGCCTCGGCCGTGATGCCGAACGTGTGCCCGGTCGACTCGCCCGGCGCGAGCACGATCAGGTCGGTGCCGGTCGCCAGCGCGTTGGGCGGGCAGGTCATCGGCTCGGCCGCCAGGTGGGCCCGGTGGTCGGCCCCGCCGAGGGTGTCGGCGCTGAACAGTTGCAGCCAGCCGAAGCTGGAGTCGCACCACAGCGAGACCCGGTGCTCCGGGCCGCTGGCACGCACCCACGCGCGTCCGTCGCCGTCGCGCTCCAGCGCGGTGAAGGCGGTGTCCAGGACCGTGTCGCCGAGCCCGCGGCCCGGCGGTCGGAAGTCGAGCGGGCCGCCGTCCACCGGGACGGGTGCGCCCGACGGCAGCATCTGCTCGTCGACCGGCTGGCGTGCGCCCGCGGTGACCTCCAGCGTGAGCTCGCCGCGCTCGGCCAGCGCCGACAGGGGCTCGCCCAGGGTCAGGTAGGGGTGGAAGCCCAGCCCGAACGGCGCGGGCGAGCCGCCCCGGTTGCGGGCGGTGGTGGTGACCTCCAGCCCGTCCCCGGTGAGCCGGTGGGTGACGGACAGCTCCAGGGGGAAGGGGAAGCCGGGCGTGCCCTCGAAGTCCAGGCGCAGGGTGGCCGCGTCCCCGGACACCGACTCCGGCGACCACGTCCGGTCGTGGACCAGGCCGTGGATGGCCGTGCCCGTGGCCGGGTCGTTGGGTTCGAGGTGGTACTCGGCGCCGCCGAACCGGTAGCCCTTCTCGGTCACCCGGTTGGGCCACGGCGCCAGGACCTGGCCCTGGAAGGCCGTGGGGCCGTCCGCGCCGTAGGGCCAGACCACGTCCCGGCCGCGCCAGGTGAGTGACCGCAGAGCCGCCCCCGTGTGGTCGATGCCCGCCCGGTACTCTCCGGCGTGCAGTTCGATCACGTCACCCACCTGTCACCCGCTTCCCCGTCGTGGTCTCGTCCGGACGCATGCCGAACCGGGTGATCATAGCCCACACCGGCCCCGGTGGCCGCGCCCCACGCGCGGTACCGCGCCCCTCGCCGCTTCCGGCCGGGTCGGTCCTCAAGCGTGTGCGGCGGCATGCTGCTCCGGCCGGTCCGGACCCACCCGCCACACCGGCAACGTTTACGGTCGGCACACCAGACGGGCGAGGGATGTCCCGCAAGCAGGATCCTCGCGTGCTCAGCCGAGGAGCCCGTCCAGGGGGATCAGCACGCCCGAGCCCAGTGCCACCAGGCCCGTGGACAACAGCACCACCACCATGAACAGCGATCCGGCCACGGCCAGGCGGAACGCCCCCAGGCGGCGGCGGGCCCGGGAGGTGGGCTTCCTGCTGGCCGCCGAGCGCCCCAGCACCACCAGTACGACCGACAACAGCACCGGGAACCACCACGCGTCGCCCGTGCCGCCCGGCAGCAGCCCGGTCACCGAACCGGTCACCTCCGACAGCCAGCCCAGGACGGCGCCGTCGGCGGCGCCCAACAGCCCCGTGTAGGACGAGGTCACGAACTCGCTCTCGGGGTAGAAGCCCTGCGGCGGGCGCACCACCCGGCCCAGTCCGTCCACCAGGCCCAGCAGCGCCGCCGGATAGGCGAAGCGGCGGCACTTGCCCGCCTTCATCGCCCGCTGGATCTGGCCCATGGTCCGATCGGCCCGGCGCCTGCGGCGCTCCTGCTCGCGGGGGCTCGGCACCGGCTCCGGCGTACCCGCGGGGCCGTAGGGCTGCGGGACGGCCGACTGGTCCGGCCTGGTCGGTGCCGTGGCGGCCCCGGTCCCGCGCCGCCCGGGGGCGGAGACCCTCTCCCGGACCTGGGACCAGCGCTCACGGGCCGAACCGGCCAGCGCCGCCCACCGGTCCTGGCGGCGTGCCCTGCCGTCGGCGCGCTCGCGTTCGGCGATACCGCCGCCCACCCGGACCGCCTCGGGCAGCAGGAGCACGGCGGTGACCAGGGCGCTCCTGGTCGCCAGGGCGTCTCGTCCGGTGCCGTCGCGCAGTGCCAGGCGCCGCTGCTCCGCCCACCAGGGGGCGTGCGGGGCGGTGCTGCGCCGACGGGGGTGCCAGGACTGGTGCCGCAGCAGTGAGCGGTACCGGGACGCGCTCTCGGGGACCAGCACCAGCTCGACCGCACGCGCCCACGCGGTGTCCGTCTCGTGGGTGTCCGGGCTCCGAGGGGCGTCCGGGCCCGAGCCGACCAGCCGGTCGAGGGTCTCGGACACCCGCCGCATGATCAGGGGCACCTCGTGCTGGACGCGCTCCAGCAGGGCGCACCGGCCCGAGCCGCCCGAACGGCAGCCCGGGTGCGGACACCAGTGCTGGGCGCCCAGCCCGACCGCGCCCGAGGCCACGGCCTCGCGTACCACCGCGTGCCGGCTGGCCTCGCCGGTGGCCAGGGCCAGCAGCCCGTCGGCGCTGATCTCGTGTCCGCGAAAGCGCGGCGGCATTCCCGGCACGTACCGGGCGGCCAGCGCGCTGATCGCCACGTGCGCCCGCTCGGGGTACGCGTCCAGGCCGGTCAGGTAGGCGCGGTCGAAGGTGTAGTCGTTGACCTCCCGGTCCAGCCAGGTGCGCAGCTGCGGCCAGTGGCTGCGCAGCCACATGGCGCCGGTGTCGGAGCGGTCGAGCAGGTCGAAGGCCAGGCTCGGCGGGTCCTCGTGGCTGACCCCCGCGAAGTCGATGGGGCGCAGGCGGCGTGCCGTGCGGATCTGCGGGCGCTCGCCGGCCAGCCACTGGACGACCTCGTCGTAACCCCAGCGCGCGGACGGGGCGGGCGCGAGCAGGCCGCGGGCCAGCAGACGCCAGCGCTCGTCGGTGATCGCGGAGATGTCCACCTCGGTGTTGCGCGCGGTCAGCCAGTTGCCGCCGCGCTCGGGGCGCCGGCCGCTCACCAGCTCGTGCGCCATCACGCCCAGGGACCACCAGGCGGCGGGTGCCTCGCGGCGGCCCTCGACGACCTCGGGCGCGGCGTAGTCCTCGGTGATGGCCAGCCCGCCGTAGACCCGGCTCATGGTGGCGCGCACGGCGCCGCCGAAGTCGGTGAGCGCCACGACCGGCGGGTCGAGGGACCGCACCAGCAGGTTCTCCGGTTTGACGTCGGTGTGGTTGTGCTGGAGCTCGTGCTGCCAGTGGTGCAGGCACTCGGCGACCGCGGAGACCACGGCCCTGGCCCGCTCCTCCTCCAGGGGGGCCTGGTCGATGAGCGTGCGCAGCGACCCCCGGGAGAAGTACTCCTGCGCCTCCCAGGCCAGGTCCTCGCCCCAGGCGCTGGCCGCGGTGCCGTAGCCGTGGATGGCGGGGGCGTGGGGCGACGCGGTGCCGCGGGCGCGGAGCCGGTCGAGGAGTTCGCGGTTGATGTCGTGTCCGGGCCGGTAGACCTTGAGCGCGAGCCGGCGTCCGGGGGAGTCGGTGGGCTCGGCCAGGTAGACGACGGCCTCGCCGCCCGCGCCGATGTGGTCGAGCACGCGGTAGCGGCGGCGCAGCTCGGCGGGGACCGCGTAGTCGAGGTCGCCCGCGGGTCCGACCACCACGCGCGAGACCAGGCGGGCCATCCAGTCCAGGAGCGGGCCGAACAGGGCCCGCCACCAGGGGGCGCGGTCGTCACCGCGTCCGCCGCCGGGGACGGTGGGAGCGGACCGTGGGGCGCCGGCCACCGCCGTCGGGGCGGCGGGGGCGGAGCGGTCCGCCCGGGCGGAGCCCGGCAGGGCGCTGGTGCGCTCCGCGCCGGGGGCGGTGACGCGGGTGGGCGCCGTGTCGTCCCGCCGCGCGGATCCCGGGCGCAGGACGCGCGTGACCCAGCGTGTGGCTCCCGTGCGGGTGGAGCCCGCACCGGGGCCGGTTCGCGTGGTCGGCGCGGTGGGTTCGATCCGTTGGGTCGGCGCGTTGTCGTCGCCGGGGTCGGGCATCACCATGGAGGCCGGGGCCGTCCTTCGGATAGGCGTTGCTGTCGTGTACGGGCGGGGGATCGACGGTCCTTCCAGAGTAGGCCGGTGCGGCCCGTCGCGCGCCGTCGGCGGCACTGTCCGGGACGTGTCGTCATCTCCCTGCCTTCGTTCGACTCCCCGCGGCCGCGCGGAGTTCCGACGAACAAGTGTGATCCGGGAGGGACCGGTGACGCGGAGGGGGCTCAGTGCCCCTCGCGCGGGGCCGCGCCGAGCTTCTCGCGGGCCTCCTGGTACATGCGCACGACCTCGGCGCGGATCTGGGCGCGCTCGGTCAGCGGCCGGGCCCAGGGGATGCGGACGGTGTGCTCGGCGCCGCCCGCGGTGACCGCGTAGTCGCCGCCGTCGCCGTCCAGGCCCGTCATGCGGGCGGCGGTGGCCTCGGGAAGGCCGCCCAGGGCGCGGCAGATGAGCAGGGTGTCCTCGGGGTGGTCGCCGTTCATGTGGGCGGTGACGGCGGCGACGACCTCGGGGGAGAAGGGGTGGGTCGGGGGCACGGGACCTCCTGGCCGGCGGGCGGGCGCATGCGGGAAAAGCGGGCGGGGGAGGGCGTGTGGCCCTCCCCCGCCGACGATATCCGAGGGGCTCCGGAGATGGTGACGGTGTGTCGTCAAAGCTCCGGCGCGGATGCCGTCCCGACGCCGCGGTCCCGTGCGGCCCCGCCCGGTTCCGCGTCCGCTCAGTCCTGGCGGGTGAACTCCGCGTCGATGTCGATGGTGATCCTGTCGCCGACGACCACGCCGCCGCTCTCCATCGGCATCTCGATGTCCACGCCGAACTCCTTGCGGCTGATCTGCGTGGAGCCGGTGAAGCCGGCGCGGGTCAGACCGTAGGGGTCGATGGTGGAGCCGTTGAACTCCAGCGCGATCTCGACCGGCCGGGTGTTGCCCTTGATGCTCAGGTCACCCTTGAGGACGAAGTCCTCGCCCTTGGCCTCGATACCGGTGGAGCGGAAGGTGAACTGCGGGTGCTGCTCGACGCCGAAGAAGTCGGCCGAGCGGATGTGGGTGTCGCGGTCACCGTTGTCCGTGTTGATGGAGCCCGCGTCGATGGTGGCCTCGACGGAGGACTGCGTGGGGTCCTCGGGGACCGTCAGCGTGGCGTCGAACTTCTCGAACCGGCCGCGTACCTTGCTGACCATCATGTGCCGTACGGAGAAGCCGACGACGCTGTGGGCGGCGTCGATCGTCCAGGTGCCGGGCTTCAGTTCCTGCTCTGCCATGGTGTCTCCCTCGTCGGGTCGGCGGACCCGGGGTCGGGTCCTGCTCACTGCTGAGTAACAAGGTACCTTAGAAGTATCTTCCCTGGAAGGGGTTACGTGTTCCGACGCACTCGTGCAAGGCCGGCCCGCAGGCCGCCACTACGATGGGGCCCATGGACAAGGCCACGTGGCTCGACGGCGAGGAACAGCACGTCTGGCGTGGTTTCCTCAGGATGAACGCCTGGATCTACGACGAGCTGGAGAGGGACCTGCGCGCGAGCACCGGGCTCTCGCTCATCGAGTACGGCATCCTCGTGCACCTGTCCGAGGCGCACGACCAGCGCATGCGCATGCGGATGCTCGCCGACAGCGTCATCGTCTCCAAGAGCAGGCTCTCCCACCAGGTCGCCAGGCTCGAACGCGACGGCTACGTGCGCCGGGAGCACTGCGACGACGACCGGCGCGGACTGTGGGCCGTGCTCACGGAGAAGGGATCCCTGCTCCTGGACCAGGCCGCGCCCGGACACGCCGCGTGTGTGCGCTCCCTGATGTTCGACAAGCTCACCGGCGAGCAGGTCTCCCAGCTCAGCACGATCATCGCCGCCCTCGACGGCGACGGGACCCCTCCCCGCGGATAGGTCCGCACGGGCGCGGGGCCCGCGCCGGCCGGGGGCCCGGACAGGTCCGCCAGGTTCGCGCGAGCGCGGGGCGCACCGCCGACCGGCCCCCGGTAGAGTCGGTGCCCGTGAGCAGACCATCCATCACCGGCGCCCAGAACTTCCGTGACGACGACGGCAGCGCCGACCCCGAGGTCGAGGCGCGCCTGCGCGAACACGCGTCGGGACGGAACGGCGACCGCCAGGTGCTGGCCGCGCTCAGCGGGTCCCGCGTGCTCATCCCGGTGGTCGCCACGGCCACCGGGACGGAGGAGGGCTTCGGCGGGCTCACCAAGGACAAGCACAGCGAGGTCGCCGTCCCGATCATGACGGGCAAGGACGGGCGCCGGGGCATGCTCGCCTTCACCTCGGTGGACGCGGTCCGCCGCTGGCGCCCGGACGCGCGGCCGGTGCCCTTCACCACCAAGGACGCCTGCCAGGCGGCCGTGGAGGAGGGGGCGGACGCCCTCGTGGTCGACGTGGCGGGCCCGGCGCCCTACACCGTCCAGGGCCGCTTCCTCACCATGCTCGCCGAGACCGGCGCCGTTCCCGAGCCCAGGGAGGACCCGCAGGTCCTCGCGCTCGTCTACCAGGTCACACACACCGAGTTCGGCATCGAGCGCGTGCGCATCCACCCCTCCGAGCGCGGCGACATCGGCATCCGCCTCGAACTCGACGAGCGCGACGACGAGGCCCTGCGGCGCGTGGCCGAGCGGCTCACCGCCGAACTGCGGCACGTACTGCCCGGAGGCATCGAGCTGAGCGCCGTCGTGCGCGCCCGGCGGGACGACGGCAAGGAGCCGGGCCGGAAGGCGGCCGACGAGCAGCCCGGCCGGGAGGCGGCCGACGAGGAGTAGCCCGGAGGAGGGACGGCCGACACGGAGACGGGTCGGCGGCGGTGCGTAGGCGGAGGCGCGGCGGCGCCCTCCCCGTGTCCGGAGCCGCCGGGACCGTGCCGTGGTCGTCCACAGGCCGGACCTGGTGGTGTCGCCGCGGGGCCCGAAACGGTAACTTCCCAACATGCCCATCCCCTCGGCATTCGCGCTCCACCCCTTTCTGTGGACGGCCGTCACCGTCGTCCTCCTCGCCCTGCTCGGTGCGGTCGCGGGCCGGCTCAACGGCCGCCTGGTCCACCTCTTCGGCCCGGCGCGGGCACCGCTGACCCCCGGTTCCCCGAACCCACCCGCACCGCGCGGGAACCTGCCGCTCCCCGCGGAGCGGGGGAACGACGCCACGAGGGTCCACGTGGACACCGAGGGCGTGCCCAGTGAGCGTCCGCCGCCGGAGGAGGACGACGACGAGGGGCCGCCGCCGCCCCGCTGCCCCCACTGCCGTGCCGAACTCCGCTTCCTGCGCTGGCTTCCCGTCGTGGAGGCCCGGGCGCTGCGCAAGCGCGGGGCCTGTCCCCACTGCGAGCAGGTCATCCGCCCCGACCCCGCGGTCGTCGCCCTGACCGCCCTCCTCTTCGGGGCCGCCGGACTCTGGTCCCTGACGCGGTCCCCCTGGTGCCCGTTCGACCTTCTCGCCGTGCTCTGGCTGGTCGCCGTCGGCGTGCTGCTGTCCGTCATCGACCTGAGGGTCATGCGCCTGCCCGACGCCGTCGTGGCCCCCGCCTACCCGGTGGCCGCGGTGTTGATCGGGGCGGCCGCCCTCCTGCCGCCCGGGGGCCCCGACACCGACCGGTTCGTCGACGCACTGGTCGGCATGGCCCTGGTCACGGTGCTGTACTGGCTGCTGTGGCGGGTGCACCGCGCGGGGCTCGGGTTCGGCGACGTCAAACTGTCCGGGCTCACCGGGCTGTACGCGGGCTGGGCCGCGGGCCCCCTCGGGGCGCTGGTCGCCGTCTTCTGGGCCTTCGCCGCCTTCTCGCTCGTAGGCCTCGTCCTCATGGCGCTCCGGCGGCTCACCCGCAGGGACCCGCTGCCGCTCGGCCCGTTCATGCTCGCCGCCGCCCTCGCCACCGTCCTGGCCGAGGGGCCGCTGCTGCCCCAACCCTGAGCCCGGGTGCGCCGCCGTACACCGATCCGTGGGAGGATCGTGCACATGTTGCGTTGGCTGACCGCGGGGGAGTCCCACGGACCCGCACTCGTCGCGATTCTGGAGGGCCTCCCGGCCGGTGTGTCCGTCACCTCTGACGACATCGCCGCCGCGCTGCTCCGCCGTCGCGCCGGGTACGGACGTGGGGCCCGGATGAAGTTCGAGAAGGACCAGGTCTCCGTCATCGGAGGCATCCGCCACGGCCGTACCCAGGGTGGTCCGGTCGCGGTCGAGGTCGGGAACACCGAGTGGCCCAAGTGGGAGAAGGTGATGTCGCCCGACCCCGTTCCCGACGAGGAGCTGGAGGGCGTGGCGCGCAACGCGCCGCTCACCCGGCCCCGCCCCGGGCACGCCGACCTGGTCGGTATGCAAAAGTACGGGCACGAGGAGTCACGGCCCATCCTGGAGCGCGCCAGCGCCCGTGAGACCGCGGCCCGCGTCGCGATCGGCGAGGTGGCCCGCCAGTTCTGCCGCCAGGCACTGGGCGCGGAGATCCTCAGCCACGTGGTGTCCATGGGGCCCGTGGCGGTGCCCGAGGACGCTCCCGAGCCGCGCCCGGAGGACCTGGAGGCGGTCGACGCCGACCCGGTGCGCTGCTTCGACTCCCGGACCAGCGCGCGCATGGTCGAGGAGATCGACGACACCAGGAAGTCCGGCGACACCCTCGGCGGCGTGGTCGAGGTGCTGGTCTACGGCCTGCCGCCTGGCCTGGGCAGCCACGTGCACTGGGACCGGCGCCTGGACGCGCGCCTGGCCGGTGCGCTCATGGGCATCCAGGCGATCAAGGGCGTCGAGGTCGGCGACGGGTTCCGTACCGCCGCCCGCCGGGGCTCGGCCGCGCACGACGAGATCGAGCCCGGCCCGGACGGCGTGCGCCGCCGCACGAACCGCGCCGGCGGTGTCGAGGGCGGTATGACCACCGGCGACCCGCTGCGGGTGCGCGCCGCGATGAAGCCGATCGCGACGGTGCCCAAGGCGCTGGACACCATCGACACCGAGACCGGCGAGCCCGCGCGGGCCCACCACCAGCGCAGCGACGTCACCGCGGTCCCGGCCGCCGGTGTGGTCGCCGAGGCGATGGTCGCCCTGGTGATCGCAGAGGCCGCCGTGGAGAAGTTCGGCGGCGACTCGGTCCCCGAGACCGCGCGCAACCTCAGGGGCTACCTGGACTCGCTGACCATCAGCTGAGCCCCGCGCCCGGCCCCTCCTCCCGGGGCGGGCCGGGGGCGGCGGTCTCCCACGGGCCTTGGGCACCGTCTACCTTGGGTGCGGAGCGTCCCCCGAGGAAGGCGGCCCCATGTCGATGACACGCGGGCTCCTGGCGTGCGGGATCGTCGCGGGGCCCCTCTTCGCCACGGTGTTCACCGTCGCGGGGGCGGTGCGTCCCGGCTACCTTCCGCTGCGCCACCCCGTCAGCTCGCTGGCGCTGACCGGAGCCGGATGGAACCAGACCGCGAACTTCCTGGTCGCGGGGGCTCTCCTGGTGGCCTTCGCGGTGGGCGTGCGGCGGCTTCTGGGACGGTCCTCGGGCGCGGGGGTGAAGCCGTGGCCCCTGGGAGCCGCCGGTGTCGGGCTGCTCGGTGCCGGGCTGTTCCCGACCGATCCCGTGAGCGGCTACCCGCCGGGCACGCCGGACGAACTGGTGTACACCCCGGCCGGCGCCCTCCACGACGCCGCGTCGATGCTGTTCTTCCTCGGGCTGCCGCTGGCCTGCCTCGCGTTCGCCCTCTGGTTCGCGCGCGGCCGCAGGTGGGTCCTCGGCGCGTACTCCGTGCTCAGCGCCGTCCTGTTCCTCGGCCTGTTCCTCCTGGCGGGCCTCGGGTTCTCCCAGGCGCCGGAGCTCGTGGAGCTGGGCGGCCTCTACCAGCGGCTCTCGCTCGTCGTGGGACTGGCGTGGACGACGGTGCTCGCCCTCGTCCTGCTGCGCGGGGACGGGGAGCCCTGACGCGACCCGGCGGGCGTGCGGGTGTCCACGTGCTGGGACGTCCCACACGACGGAGCCGTGTGTCTGCTAGACAGAGACGAGTACGTCACACGGTGCCGTCCCCGCGCGGGCGGGGCGGCCCCACGGATCCCCTAGGCAGGCAGAGCGTGGCAAAAGCGATCGCGGTGCTCATCGGTTCGCCCGGATCGGGCAAGTCCACCGTCGGCGAGGCCCTGGCCGAGCGGCTGGGCTCGGACCTGCTGTGCACCGACACCGAGATCGAAAGACGCGCGGGCAAGCCCGTCGGCGACATCTTCATCGAGGACGGTGAGGAGCACTTCCGCGCCCTGGAGCGCGAGGTGGTCGCGGAGGGCCTGCGCGCCTGGGAGGGCGTGATCGCCGTCGGCGGCGGCGCGGTCCTCGACGAGGCCACGCGGAAGGACCTGGAGGGACACCACGTGGTCTACCTCCACGTGGAGTTCGGCGAGGCCGCCAAGCGCGTGGGCATGGACGTCGCCCGCCCCCTGCTCGCGGGCAACCCGCGCACCCGGCTCCGCCAACTGCTCAACGAGCGCCTTCCCGTCTACGAGCGCCTGGCCACCGTCACCGTGGAGACGACCGGCTACCACCCCGAGGAGATCGTCGACGCCATCCTGCCCTCGCTGGCCGGACAGGACACCGGAAGGGCTCAGCAGTGACCGTGACACGGATCGGTGTGGGCGACTCCGCCGACCGCTACGACGTGGTGGTCGGCAGCGGTGTCCTCTCCGAACTCCCCTCGCTCGTCGGCGGCGCCGCGCAGGTCGCCGTCATCCACCCCGAGGGCCTGGGCGCGATCGCCCGCCCCGTGCTCGGTGCCCTGGAGGCCGCCGGGTACCGGGTCCACGCCATGCCCGTCCCGGACGGCGAGGCCGCCAAGACCGCCGCCGTCGCCGCCGACCTGTGGTCGCGGCTCGGACGGCGGGGCTTCACCCGCAGCGACGCCGTCGTCGGCGTCGGCGGGGGAGCGACCACCGACCTGGCCGGGTTCGTCGCGGCGACCTGGCTGCGCGGTGTGCGCTCGGTCCTGGTCCCCACCACCCTGCTGGGCATGGTCGACGCCGCCGTCGGCGGCAAGACCGGCATCAACACCCCCGAGGGCAAGAACCTCGTCGGCGCGTTCCACCCCCCGGCCGGGGTCCTGTGCGACCTGTCCACCCTGCCGAGCCTGCCCCGGGCCGACTACGTCGGGGGCCTCGCCGAGATCGTCAAGGCGGGGTTCATCGACGACCCCGTCATCTGCGACCTGGTCGAGGACGACCCCGAGGGCGCCGCCACCCCCGAGGGCAGGCACACCCGCGAGCTCATCGAGCGCGCCGTCCGGGTCAAGGCCGACGTCGTCTCCGGCGACCTGCGCGAGAGCGGCCGCCGCGAGATCCTCAACTACGGGCACACCCTGGGGCACGCGATCGAACGTGCCGAGAACTACACCTTCCGGCACGGCTACGCGGTCTCCATCGGCATGGTCTACGCCGCCGAACTCGCCCGCCTGGACGGCCGTGTGGGCGCCGACCTGGTCCGGCGGCACCGCTCCCTGCTTTCGTCGGTGGGCCTGCCCACCTCCTACGCCCAGGAGGCGTGGCCCGAGCTGCGCGCCGCCATGACCGTGGACAAGAAGGCGCGCGGGGCCACCCTGCGCTTCGTCGTCCTGGACGGCCCGGCCCGGCCCGCCATCCTCAGCGGTCCCGCCCCCGAGCTGCTCGACGAGGCCTATCGTGCGGTCACGGGCGACGCCCGTGTTCCACAAAGCCACTAGACTGAACACAGGCGACATGCGCACCGGTGCGCCAGGGGAGGCTCCCCGAGGTGCCCGCGCACAGCCCCACCGACCACCGACCGGACCCCACGGGCCCGGTTCCCGACGTGTCAGACCCCTTGGAGAGACGACCGACGTGGCCTCGACGAACGACATCAAGAACGGCACGACCCTGCGGCTCGAGAACGGCGTTCTCTGGAACGTCCTGGAGTTCCAGCACGTCAAGCCGGGCAAGGGCGGCGCGTTCGTCCGTACCAAGCTGAAGAACGTCCTCACGGGCAAGATCGTCGACAAGACCTTCAACGCCGGCGCCAAGGTCGAGTTCGCCAACGTCGACCGCCGCGAGATGGAGTACCTCTACAACGACGGCGAGTCCTTCATCTTCATGGACACCCAGACCTACGACCAGATCCCGGTCCCGGACACGGTCGTCGGCGACGCCAAGAACTTCCTGCTGGAGAACACCAGGGCCACGGTGGCCACCTACGAGGGCAACCCGCTCTACATCGAGCTGCCCGCCGCCGTCGAGCTGGAGATCACCCAGACCGACCCGGGCGTGCAGGGCGACCGCTCCACCGGCGGCACCAAGCCCGCCACCGTCCAGACCGGCGCCACCATCCAGGTGCCCCTGTTCATCACCACCGGCGAGCGCATCAAGGTCGACACCCGTACGGGTGACTACCTCGGGCGAGTCAACTGATGAGCGGAGCACGGCGCAAGGCGCGGCGGCGCGCCGTCGAGGTCCTCTACGAGTCGGAAGTACGCGCCACCTCGGTGGAGGACGTCATCGGACGCCGCCGGGCCCAGCCCGAACCGCCGATCAACGAGTTCACCGAGAGCCTGGCCCGCTCGGTCGACGAGCGGCGTGAGCGCATCGACGAGCTCCTGAACACCTACGCCATCGGTTGGACCCTGGAGCGCATGCCCGTCGTGGACCGCAACATCCTCCGGATGGGCGCCTACGAACTGCTCTGGGCCGACGACATCCCGGACGGTGTGGCGATCGCCGAAGCGGTCGGCGTCGCCAAGGAGCTGTCCACCGACGAGTCGCCCAACTTCATCAGCGGACTCCTGTCCAGGCTGATGGAGAACAAGTCGACGCTCTCGCTCTGACACCGGTGGGCGGGGACCGTCGGGGCAACCTGGATTGAGGGGACGCAGGTGACTGACAGGACCAGCGCGACCGCGACCGCCGGCGGCGGCCTCGGCGCGGGGGGATCGACCGGACCGGCGCGGGCGGCCAACGCGGCGCGGACGGCGGTCGTGTGGGACGCCCTGGTGGAACTGCTGTCCCGGCTCGGGCACGGCGGCCCCCTGGAGATCGTCGACGCGGGTGGCGGCACCGGCGGTGTCGCCGTTCCGCTCGCCGAGCTCGGCCACCGGGTCACCGTGGTCGAGCCCAGCCCCGACTCGCTCGCCGCACTGGAGCGCCGCGCCGCGGAACGGGACGTGGCCGTGCGCGGGGTCCAGGGGGAGACCCGCGACCTGGCTTCCATGTTCGAGCCCGGCAGCGCCGACCTCGTGCTGGTGCACAACGTGCTGGAGTACGTGGACGAACCGGCGGCGGCGCTGCGCGACGTGGTCGGTATCACCCGCGGGGGCGGTGCGGTGAGCCTGCTGGTCACCAACGCGGTCGCGGGAGCCCTGCACCGCGCGCTGGCCGGGCACATCGACGAGGCGCACCACCTGCTCGGCGACCCCGACGGCCGCTGGGGCGAGGGCGACCCCATGCCGCGCCGGTTCACCCGTCAGCAGGTCCTGGAGCTGATCGGCGGTGCGGGGCTGACCGGGGAGAGCGTCCGCGGCGTCCGGACGTTCGCCGACCTCGTGCCCGGGCACGCCTGGGAGGGCGACGCCCACGCCGGGCAGCGCCTGGTGGAGCTGGAGAGGTCCGCCGCCGAGTACCCCGAGCTGATCGGGGTCGCCACCCAGCTGCACGTCGTCGCCCACCGCGACTGAGCCCCCGGCCCCGCGCCGCGAGGCGTACGGGAGGGCGGCCAGCGGCTCCGGGCCCGAAGGAGCGCACGTACCGGCAGGACATAGCCTGACATCATGAGCCGACGCCAACTGGAACGCGGTACCGCGATGCGGGGCATGGTCTCCCCGAGCGGGATCGTGCCGTTGGGCGCCGACTTCCCCGCGGACGGGTCCGGCCCGGACTCCGACTGCCACATCCTGCACCTGGACATGGACGCGTTCTTCGCGAGCGTGGAGCAGCTGCGCCGCCCCGAGGCCCGCGGGCGCCCCGTCATCGTGGGCGGTACCGGCCCGCGCGGCGTGGTCTCCTCCGCCGACTACCTCGCCCGCGCGAAGGGCGTGCACTCGGCGATGCCCATGACGCGGGCCACGCGCCTGTGCCCGGAGGCCCTGGTCTTCCCGCCCGACGGCCGTGCCTACCGGCAGGTGTCGGAGGCCGTGATGGACATCCTGCGCTCGGTGACCCCGCTGGTGCAGCCGCTCTCCCTGGACGAGGCCTTCCTGGACGTGTCCGGCGCGCGCCGACGCCTGGGCGGACCGGTGCGGATCGCCGCGATGATCCGCGAGCGGGTGCGCGCCGAGCAGCGCCTCACGTGCTCCGTGGGGGTGGCCGCCACCCGCTTCACCGCCAAGCTCGGCTCCACGCACTGCAAGCCCGACGGCCTGCTGCTGGTGCCCACCGCCCACGTGCGGGGCTTCCTGGATCCGCTCCCGGTCGGGGCGCTGCCCGGTGTGGGGGACCGGACCGAGCGGACACTGGCCAAGCTGGGCGTGCGCACGGTCGGCCGACTGGCCCGCTACGAGCCGGACATGCTCCGCATGGAGCTGGGCGACAAGGCCGGGACCAGGCTGGTCGAGCTGGCCCGGGGCGTGGACGAGAGCCCGGTGGTGCCGGAGACCCCCGACAAGAGCCTCGGCGCGGAGGAGACCTTCGACGAGGACGTCGCCGACCCGGACGTGGTGGACCGCGAACTGCTGAGGCTGGCGGAGAAGGTGGGGCGCCGCCTGCGGGCGTCGGGCCAGGCGGGGCGCACGGTGAGCGTGAAGCTGCGCCGCGGGGACTTCTCCACGATCACCCGGTCGCGGACCCTGCCCGAGGGCACCGACGTGGCCCGCGAGATCAGCGCCCTCGCCCGCGAGCTGTACACCGCCTCCGGTCTGCGCGGTGTGCCGCTGCGCCTGGTGGGGGTGCGGGTCGAGGGGGTCATGCCGGTGGAGCGGGCGCACCACCAGCTGGCGCTGGGGGAGGAGGAATCGGGATGGAGGGATGTCGAACGGGTGATGGACCGTGTAACGGCACGTTTCGGTCCAGGGGCGATACAGTCGGCCGTGCTGGCCAAGCGTGACGAAAACGACGTATGATGCGGCAACTTCCGGGGCCTGCGAAGCGTTCCAAGGGTAGGACCGGAGTCAGGGTAGAAGAGAGGCATGGAAGCCGGTGTTTCCGATACAGGGCGAGGGTATCGTGGCCGTTGTGGGCCATGTACGCACGCAGCTTTTCTTTCCACCGGGCGCTAGCGCACCGTATTCTGGGCATATCACTGACCAAGAGAATGTTCATCAGTACCCGTCACCCCAACCGGGGACTGCCGTAGGGAGGCGCCGTGCCGCTCTCTGAACACGAGCAGCGCATGCTCGACCAGATCGAGCGGGCGCTGTATGCCGAGGACCCGAAGTTCGCGAACACTGTTCGGCAAACGAACCCCGCGGTCCATTACAAGCGCTGGATCATCAAGGCTGGACTCGGATTCGTCGTCGGCGTGGTCCTGCTGATGACGGGGCTGATGCTCCAGTCCACAGTCGCCCAGGTCGCCATCAGCGTTCTCGGCTTCCTCGTCATGCTGTCGTGCTTCCTGTGGGGGGCCAGTGCCTGGCGCAGGGCGTCGGGAGGCGGCGCCGAGGCCGCCGCCGCGGCGGCGGAGCCCAAGCAAAAGCGCAGGGGCGGGAACCGCCCCGGTATGATGAACCGCTTCGAGGAGCGCTGGCGGCGACGCCAGGAGGGCGAGGAGTAGGCCTCCGACCGCCTCTCGGCCGCCCCCGCCCACTTGGTCACGGCCCCGCCGGTGGATTCTCCGAGCGGATCCCGCCCGGCACGGAGCACAACGTGGTGGGGTCCCGCACGATCGTGCGGGACCCCACCACGTTCTCGTGTTCCCGGGCCGCCCGCGCCCCGCGGCGCGCGCACCTGTCCTTCCCGCCCCGGTCACCGGCCGGGAACCCTCGCGCGCCACACCGGCGGGGTTCCCGGCCGGCGTGCTACAGGGTCACGGGTCCGGGGCCCGGAGCCGGACGCGGACGGTGCCACGGTGCCAGGGAACGGGGCAGCAGCACCGCGCGAAGGCGTGCCCCCGGGCCGACCGCCGCGTCCAGTCCGGAGAGGGCGGTCCACAGGTCCTCGCGCAGTCCCTCGGGGGATCCCGGAGAGGGCGCGTAGCGCGCCGACTCCTCGGCCAGGGCCAGGCGCCACAGCGCCTCCGCGGCCTCCGGAGGCACCGGTTCCCGTGCGGCCCCCGACATCAGTCCTCCCGGCTCCGCCGTCGCCGGCGACGGTCCCGAGCGGGCCAGGCGCTCGGCCGTGGCCCGCGGGCTCTCCGCCGGCGTCCACGTACCGCCCAGGTCCAAACACGTGTCCCGCAGCTCCCGCCAGGCGGTGTGCGCCTCCGCCGCCCCGGCGGTACCCGCCGACAGCGCGGTCGTCCGGGACCAGCGCACCAGGGCGCGGACCAGCGCGGGCAGCACCAGTAGCAGCAGCACTCCGACCGCCGCGGCACCCGCCACGGGCAGCCACGCCAGCCCCCCGGCGGTGGGGGAGCCGTCACCGGGCGCCGCCACCGACGAGGTCGGCTCGTCCTCGGGCTCCCCACCCTCCTCGGGCGCCTGGCTCGGCTCCTCCTCGGGCGCCCCGTCCTCCCGCGGGTCCTCCGAGGCCTCGTCGGGCGAGAGCTCGGACTCCTCCGGGACGGTGCCGGGGCTGTCCGCGCCGCCCTCCTCCGAACCCCGCGAGTAGTCGGGCACCGACGCCGACCCCTGGCCGTCGGCCGCCGCCGGGGTCGGCTCGAACCGAAGCCAGCCCGCGCCCTCGAAGTACAGCTCCGGCCAGGCGTGGGCGTCGCCCGACGACACGGCCCACCGGCCGTCGCCCATGCGCTCGCCCGCGGTGTAGCCCACCGCCACCCGCGCCGGGATGCCGGCCTGCCGGGCCATGACCGCCATCGCCCCCGCGAACTGCTCGCAGTAGCCCACCCGGTCCTCCAGCAGGAAGTGGACGAGCGGGTCGGCGTCGCTGGGAACCGAGGGCGGGTCCAGGTCGTAGGTGAACGCGCCCCCCGTGAAGTACTCCTGCAACGCCACCGCCCGCTCGTAGGGGGTGCGCGCCTCCTCGGTCAACGCGTCGGTCAGCTCCCGCACACGCGGGTCCAGCCCGTTCGGCAGGTTCCGGTAGTCGCCCGGCAGGGACCGCGGGTTCCCGGTGTCGGCCAGCTCCTCGGCCGTCGGCACCCGGTCCACGGTCTCCACGGTGAAGTTCAGACCCGTGGGAGCACTGTCGGTGGTGAACACCATGAGGCTCCGGGGATCGGCGTACCACTCGCCGGGCGCCCTCACCGTGCGCGCCCAGTACGGCAGCGGCAGGAAGTCCATCCGCGGAGTCTCCGAGTCCAGCGAGATCCGCGTGGTCACCACGTCCTCGGAGGGGGCCGAGCCCCACCCGGTCGGCAGCGGCAGCTCCCCGTCGACCCTGGTGCCGATCGAGGCGTTCACCGGGGTCATCGTCCAGTTCACGCCGTCGAACTCGTCCAGCACGTACGTGCGCAGGTAGGGGGGCTGCTCGGCGTCGGTCCGGTAGGTCAGCACCCTGCGGTCGGAGAAGGACAGGTCGCGACGCAGGGAGACCAGCGGGTGCGTGGTGGTGATGTGGTTCCCGCCCGTGCCGATGCGGGTCCCGTCGAGCATCGTGCGGAGCGTGTCGGTGCGCAGCGAGGGCAGCATCAGCGGCACCGTCACCGCCAGCAGCACCGCGGCGGCCGAGGCCAGCGACACCGTCGCCACACCGCGCACCGCCCCCAGCTTCCTCGCCCGGGAGTCGGGCCCGTCGGGGACGCGCACCGACCCCGGCGTCCCCGCCCGGGAGCCGCGCTCGTCGGGGACGCGCGCCCCCCACTCGTGGCCGCGCACCCACATGTCCATCGCGAGCAGCGCCAGGAAGCCGACGGCGCAGGCGGTCGCGGGCAGCCAGTCCAGCCCGGAGCCGTCCAGGAGCACCGGTACCGACACCAGTGCCAGCAGCAGGCCGCCGACCATGCCGGGACAGCGCGCCGTCACCGCGAGGAAGTCCGCGGCGCCCGTGAGGACCGCGAGGGCCAGCGCGATGACCAGCATGACCCCGGCGGAGGACGAGACCGGTGGCGCGCTGGCGTCGATGGTCTTCATGCCCTGCTCGAAGACCGTTACCAGATGTACCAGAACACGCTCCGTGGGCAGCAGCCCCAGGGGCGCCATGTGCCCGGCGAACAGCGGTGTGGCCAGGAGCGCCACCGCCAACGCCTGCAGGAACGGCACCGGGAGCACGTTCCATCCGCTCAACCGGTACAGCGCGGACACACCGGCCACCGCCACCATCATGACGAAGGCCGGGACCCACCACGTTCCGCCGCGTACGAGTGAATCCAGCAGGGGCAGCGCCATCAGCATGCAGGCCAGGGAGCCCAGGGGCATCAGTGCTCTCAACGCGGTCCCCTCCCGGGGGTGTGCGGACCGGCGTGCGCGGTCCTCGCGGTGGACGCCGCCGCGGGCCCGGTCGCGCGGCTCCACAGCGGTGGCAGTTCGGTGGCCGAGGACAGGACGATGACGCGCCAGCCGGCGGTGGCCAGCACGTCGTGGACCCCGGCCAGGGCGTCGCGGTCGGGCCAGGCGGCGTGTGCGCACAGCACGGCCACACGGATCCCGTTGCCGCCCGTCCGGGACAGTGCGGCGGCCTCCTCCGGGCCGACCGCGCCCAGCACCGCCACCACCAGGCTGGTGGTCCCGCGGGTGTTGGCCAGCATGCCGATCCCGCCGAGGAGCCCCGCGGCGTCGGAGGGCTCCGTGAGGGCCAGGCCGTCCAGGACGCCGGCCGCGGTCACGGTCTGCACCCCGCCCCGCTCGGTGTGGAGGCGCAGGTCGTGTCCGTCGCCGAGCAGGCTCACCGCCACGGAGGCGGCCACGCTCACCGCGGTCTCCAGGGAGCCCGAGGGGCCCGGGGCGCCGTGCGCGCGGCGCCGCGTGTCCAGCAGGACCGCGCTGTTCTCGCGCCAGTGCTGCTCGTCCCGGCGCACCATCAGCTCACCGTGCTTGGCGGTGGACCGCCAGTGCACCTTGCGCAGGTCGTCGCCGTACCGGTACTCGCGCGGAACCGGGTCCTGCTCCCCGACACCGCTCACCGAGCGGCGCGGCGAGTCGTCGCCCTTGGCGCCGTCGGCGGCGCCAAGCGTGCCCAGCGGGACGGTCGCCGGGGTCACGAGCAGGTGCGAGGGCGCGCCCAGACAGCGGCTGACCTGCACGCACCCCAGCGGATCGGTCACCCCGACCTGCAACGGGCCCACGGGGTAGCTGCCGCGTACGGCGGGACGTACCAGGTAGCTGACGTCGCGTACGGCGCGCGGGCCCAGGTAGCCCACCGTGTAGCGGGGCTCGGCGCCCAGCGGAACGGGCAGCGTGTCCGACAGCGACACCGAGGTCACCGGCCAGGCCGGCGAGGAGTTGCCCACGCGCACCTGGACCCGGGCGTCGTGCCCGGCCCGGACCCGGGTGGGGGTCATGGTACGGCTGTGTACGAGGCGCGAGGCGCCGCCCAGGACCGTCAGGGCCGACAGCGGCGGGACGGAGACCAGCAGTACGCCCACGCCCACGATCTCGCGCTGTCCCACGGCGAGTCCGGACACCAGGGCGACCAGGCCGAGGACGAGCATGCAGACGCCTCGTGCGGTGAGGGTTCGGTGCGGGCGCATGGACCCTCTCTTGGGGGCGGATGCGAACAGGGGACGAGGGGGCGGACGGCGGCGGGGGAGCGGGGGCTTACTGGGGGCCGGGGACCGGCAGGCGCGCGACCAGTTTGGCCACGATCTGCTCGGGGGAGAGGCGCTCCATCTGCGCCTCGGGCCCGGGCAGGAGGCGGTGCGCGAGGACCGGCACGGCCAGGGCCTGCACGTCGTCGGGGACGACGTAGTGACGCCCGTCCAGGGCGGCGTAGGCGCGGGCCGCCCGGACCAGGTGCAGCGTCGCGCGGGGAGAGGCGCCCAGGCGCAGCTCCGGGCTGGTCCGGGTGGCGTTGACCAGGTCCACCACGTAGCGGCGCATGCCCGGGGCCACGTGCACCGAGTGCACCCGGTCGGCGAGGTCGCGGATCTGGGCGGCGCTGGTGACGGGGGCCAGGTCGTCCAGCGGTGAGCGGGAACTGTGCGAGTCGATCATGTCGAGCTCGGCCTGGGGCGCCGGGTAGCCGACCGAGACGCGGGCCATGAACCGGTCGCGCTGGGCCTCGGGCAGGGCGTAGGTGCCCTCCATGTCGGCGGGGTTCTGGGTGGCCACCACCATGAACGGCCGTTCCAGGGCGCGGGTCTGGCCGTCGACGCTGACCTGCCGCTCGGCCATGCACTCCAGCAGGGCGGCCTGGGTCTTGGGCGAGGCCCGGTTGATCTCGTCGCCCAGCACGATGTTGGCGAACACCGGTCCGGGGTTGAACTCGAACTCGCGCCGGTCCTGGTGGTAGACGCTGACGCCGGTGATGTCGCTGGGCAGCAGGTCGGGGGTGAACTGGACGCGCTGCACGGAGCAGTCCACGGCCCGGCCCAGGGCCTTGGCCAGCATGGTCTTGCCGACGCCGGGGACGTCCTCGATGAGCAGGTGCCCCTCGGCGAGCAGGACCGTCAGCGCCAGGCGCAGCACCTCCGGCTTGCCCTCGATGACGGTCTCGATGGCGCCGCGGACGCGGTCGGCCACGGCGACGATCTCACCGACGTCCTCCTGGACGCCGCCCCCGTGACCGCCGTGGTGTGTGCCGAGTGACACCAGACCCCTCCCGCTTCCTATGGCTTCATGTGCCGGTCTTCGGAACCGAGGTTTGACAGTTTCCTCAGTTTTCCCTGGTCTTTCCCGACCCTGGCCGGGTGACCCAAGGGGAACCACCAGGATACGCACCAGGTGCCCGCGAGAGCACAGTATGAGCCAATCGGAGGCACTCCTCCCCGTATATGGGAGTCGAGGTGCTGGTCAGCGCACCGCCGGGTCGCGGGGCCTCACGAGTCCGTGGGACTCAACGCGTTCCCGGGCGGGGAGTGACGGGTGGTTCCGCCGCGAGGCGACACTCCACGGCCCCACCTTGCGCTCCACTCTCCCCCACCCCAGCATTCAATGCTGTGACCTGCGTATTTATCAATTCTTCGGGGTCCGAATCCCCATAGAAGCTGTTGACGGTGGGGAAGTGTGGAGTAAGGTGGGGCAACGTGGAGAGGGTGAATTCTCCGCTTCGAGGGAGAGGGAGGTGGAAGTGTGTTTCTCGGCACCCACACGCCCCGCCTCGACCAGAAGGGGCGGCTCTTTCTCCCCGCGAAGTACCGCGACGAGCTGTCGGGGGGTCTGGTGATCACCAAGGGCCAGGAACGCTGCCTCTACGTCTTTCCGACGGAGGAGTTCCGGCGCATCACCGACGCGCTCGCCAGCACCCCGGTCACCGCCAAGGCGGTGCGCGACTACAGCAGGGTCCTCTTCGCCAGCGCCTCGGACGAAAGCTGCGACAGGCAGGGCAGGGTCACCATTCCGGCCAAGCTGCGCGACTACGCGGGCCTGGACCGCGAGTGCGTCGTGATCGGTGCCAACACACGCCTGGAGATCTGGGACGCCGAGGCGTGGTCGCAGTACGAGGCCGAACAGGAGCCCGCTTTCGCGCAACTGTCGGAGGAGGTGCTGCCCGGGGTGCTGTGACCCCGGCGGATCCACCGCCGGTCCGACCAGCACACAGTCCACACCCTCCCAAGCCGGAGTCCGGCAACGGCCTCCGGACGCGGTCCCCACGAGCTGGCGCGACTTCCCCGGTGCCAGGTCGTGAACGCGGGTCCACCGGAAGGTGGACAATAGCGGCCGTGTCCGGGGGCCCGCCGGAGTCCGCCGGGCCACGCAGGGACACCGCGGAGCGCACCGACCACGGTGCGGCCGCGGCGACTCGGGGAAGACGGTGACAGCGTGGAGGAACAGCAGCGCATGGGGGACATCCGGCAGCACGGCCAGCCAGGGGGCGGCGCCCGCCCCGACGGGGAACAGGGCGAACAGGGCATCGAGGCGCGCGTCGCGGCGGCCCGCGCCGGACTCGACCCCCTGCACGTGCCCGTGATGCTCGACCGGATCGTCGAGCTGCTCGCCCCCGTCCTCAGCAGGCCCGGCGCCGTGTTCGTCGACGGCACCCTGGGCCTGGGCGGCCACTCCGAGGCCCTGCTCAAGGCGTGCCCCGAGATGCGCCTGGTCGGCGTCGACCGCGACACCACCGCCCTGGAGCGCAGCGCCGAACGCCTGGCCCCCTACGCCGACCGCACCCACTTCGTGCACGCGGTCTACTCCGACATCCCACGCGCCCTGGACGAGGCGGGCGCCGCCGAGGCCGACGCGGTCCTGCTCGACCTCGGGGTGTCCTCGCCGCAACTGGACGAGACCGACCGCGGTTTCGCCTACGCCCACGACGCGCCCCTGGACATGCGCATGGACCGCACCCAGTCCCTCACCGCGGCCGAGGTGGTCAACACCTACTCGTTCGCCCGGCTCACCCACGTCCTGCGCTCCTACGGCGAGGAGCGCTTCGCCTCGCGTGTGGCCAGGGCCATCGAACGCCGGCGCGCCCAGGCGCCCATCGACTCCACCCGCGAACTCGCCGAACTGGTGCGCGAGGCCATCCCCGCGGCCACACGCCGCACCGGGGGCCACCCCGCCAAGCGCGCCTTCCAGGGCCTGCGCATCGAGGTCAACGCCGAACTGTCCATCCTCGAACGCGCCCTGCCCGCCGCCGTAGCGCGCCTGGGCATGGGCGGGCGCGTCGCGGTGCTGTCGTACCACTCCCTGGAGGACAGGATGACCAAGAGGGCCCTGGCCGCGCTGTCCACCGACACCACCCCCGCCGACCTGCCCGTCCCCCTCCCCGACCGACAGCCCGAACTCCGGCTCCTCACCAGGGGGGCCGAACTCCCCCCGGACGAAGAGAAAGAACGCAATCCACGCGCCCAGTCGGCCCGCCTCCGGGCGGCCGAGCGGGTGCGGCCGCCGCGGCAGTAGGGAGAACAGATGAGCACGAGGACGGACACGCGCCGCGCACCCGCCCGCGGCAGGGGGACCACCGCGGGGACCACCGCACCCGCATCCCCCGCGCCCACCAGGCGCACCACCGCGCGCCCGACCGCGGAGCGCGCACGGGCGAGGGCGGGCGCCCAGGTACGGGCGCCGCGCATTCCCTTCGTCCTGCTCATCCTCTGCCTGCTCGGCGGTGCCCTGGTCAGCCTGCTCGTACTGCGCAGCGTCGTGGCCGAGGGGGCCTTCACCATCGCCAACCTCCAGGACCAGAACCAGCAGCTCTCCTACGAGGAGCAGCAACTGCGCAGCACCGTCGCCCACATGGAGACCTCCGAGCGCATCTCCGAGGAGGCCGAGGCCATGGGCATGGAGCAGGGCGATGCCCCGCTCTTCCTCGACCCCGAGCGCGGTGAGATCGCCGGGAGTGCCGGGAGCGGTGAGTGAGCGCGCCCAGGGACCGACGCCCCCGAGACCCCCGCAGACCCGGAGCGACCAGCCGCTCGGGCTCCCGGCCCAGTAAGCGGCCCCAGCGCGAGCCGCGGCGCCCCGACGGCGGTGTGCGCCCCAGCCCCTCTGCGGGCTCCCGGGGACGGGCGCCGCGCGAGGCGCGCGGAGGCGAGCGCGCCCGCCGCCGGCCGGCGTCCCCGCCTCCGCCCCCGCCGCTGCTGCGCCGCACCTTCCGCCGGGGCGAGCCGCTCGGGCGCATCAAGGTCGGCGGGGTACTGGTCCTGGTGATCCTGCTGCTCTTCGCGGGCCGCCTGGTGCAGATCCAGGTCGTGGACGCCGAGCACTACGCCGAGGCGGCCTCCAACACGCGCCTGCGGACCATCGACATCCCCACCCTGCGCGGCCAGATCACCGACGCGGACGGCAACCCGTTCGCGCTGTCGCTGGAGGTGCGCACGGTCTTCGTCGACCCCGGGGTGGTCGACGGGGACCAGCGCGCCCAGCTCATCGACGAGCTCGCCACCCGCTTCGACCTGGAGAGGGGCGAGGTCGCCGAGAAGGTGGACGCCGATCCCAGCCGCTACGAGGTGATCGCCCGCGACGTCCTGCCCGAGGACTGGGAGGAACTAGAGGAACTGGGCCTGGCCGGGGTGGGTTCGAAGGTCTCCTACAACCGCGTCTACCCCGAGGAGACCGGCGCCGCCGACCTGGTCGGCTTCGTCGGTGACGACGGCCACGGCCTGGAGGGGCTGGAGGGCTACCTCGACGACACCCTGGCAGGGGAGTCGGGCAAGCGCCGGGTCGAGGTGAGCCTGAACGGCACACAGATCCCCATGGCGGGCGGCCTGGTCCAGGAGCCCGAGCCCGGCCAGGACGTGCGGCTGACCCTGGACCAGGAGATCCAGTGGTACGCCGCGCAGACCCTCGCCGACAGGGTGGAGGAACTGGACGCCGAAGGGGGCAGCGTCATCGTGGAACGGGTCGGCACCGGCGAGGTCCTCGCCATGGCCGACTACCCGACCTACTCCCCGAACGACATCTCCACCAGCGGCGCGGAGGAGTGGCTCAACGGCGCGGTGTCGGAGACCTTCGAGCCGGGCAGCACCAACAAGGTCATCACCCTGGGCGCCGCGCTGGAGGAGGGGATCACCACCCCCGAGACGGTGTACACCGTGCCCTACAGCATCAAGTACCAGGATCAGACCTTCCGCAACTCCACCAACCACGGCACCCAGCGACTCACGGTCAACGGCATCATGGCCCAGTCCAGCAACGTCGGCACCATCAAGATCGCCGACCAGGTGGGCGCCGAGGTCCTGCACTCCTACATGGAGGACTTCGGCCTCGGCCAGCCGACCGGACTGCAGCTGCCCGGGGAGAACGAGGGCATACTCACCGACCCCGAGGACTGGTGGGGCACCCAGCTGCCGTCGGTCTCCATCGGCCACGGCCTGTCGGTGAACGCCGCGCAGCTGGCGTCGGTGTACTCCACCATCGCCAACGGCGGCGTGCGGGTGGACCCCCGGGTGGTCGCGGGGACCGTGGACCCCGACGGGGAGTTCGCCCCGGCGAAGGAGCCCGACCGGCGGCGCGTGGTCAGCGAGGAGACCGCCGAGCAGCTCGCGCTGATGCTGGAGGCGGTCACCAGCGACGAGGGCACCGCGCCGGAGGCCCGCATCGACGGGTACCGGGTCGCGGGGAAGACCGGTACCGCCAACCGGATCAACCCGGAGACGGGGAGTTACGAGGGCGGCGGCTACACGGCCACCTTCGCCGGTTTCGCGCCCGCCGACGACCCGCAGGTCGTGGTCCAGGTGGTCCTGCACAACCCGAAGGAGACCTACTACGGCGGCCAGGCCGCCGGGCCGGTGTTCAACGACATCATGTCCTTCGCCCTGAAGTCGCTGAAGGTCCCCCCGACGGAGACGGACCCGCCCGCCATCCGCCTGTTCGAGAACGCGCCCTAGCGTGGCGGACGCCGGGACGCCGGGACGCCGCCCCGCCCGGAGCGGAACCTCCCGCGTCACCCCCGCGGCGTTCACGGCCCCGGGTGTGCTGCTCGGTGGACTCGGTGCTGTGCCACCGCACAGCGAGGGCACCGCAGGGGCCGAGGGTTCCCGTACCCGCGGCGTCCGAGCACGAGGTGAAGCGCAGCGGAGCCTCAAGGACGACACAGCGGGGGCGCCGACGGGGCTGCCGGAGGTTCCGCAGGTGCGTCCGTGAGGTACGAGCGGGTGCACCGTAGGGGCTGAAGGTTTCCGTGCCTGCGGTGTCCGAGCACGGGGCGAGGCGCGGCGGAGCCTCAGGGAAACACGGCCCTAGCCGACGGCGCGGTCCAGGTGGTCGCGCACGGAGCGGATGTGCTCGGGGCCGGTGCGGCAGCACCCGCCCACGAGCACGGCCCCGGCCGCGTACCAGTCCACGGCGGCCCTGCCGAACTCCTCGGGCTCGCTCGTACCCGTCCAGCGCCGGTGCGCCGCGTCCCAGACCTCGCCCGAGTTGGGGTAGGCCACCGCGGGGACGCCGGCCCCGGCGACGGCGCGCACCAGCGACGGGACGTGCCGGGGAGCGGTGCAGTTGACACCCACCGCCACCAGGCGCCCGGCGGCGTGCAGCGGGGCGAGCTCGGCGACGGCCTCGCGCAGGGGGGTGCCGTCGTTGACGCGCTCGCCGTCCCGGCAGGAGAAGCTGATCCACGCGCGGGCGCCGGGGGACTCCTCCAGCAGCCGGGCCAGGGCCCGTGCCTCGGGCACCGAGGGGACGGTCTCGCAGGCGATCAGGTCCGCCCCGGCGTCGGCGAGCACCCGCCACCGCTCCCGGTGCCAGGAGTACAGGCCGTCCTCGTCCAGGTCGTAGTCGCCGGTGTACTCCGAACCGTCCGCCAGCGCCGCGCCGTAGGGGCCCACCCCGGCTGCGACCAGGCCGCGGCCGAAGGCGTCGCGCTCGGCCCGCGCCAGCTCCACCGACCGGGCGACCAGCGCGCGGGCCTCCGCCTCGCCGACGCCCCGGGCGGTGAACGCCGGAACGCTCGCCTGGTACCCGGCGGCGATCGCCACGTCCGCGCCCGCCTCGAAGTAGTCGCGGTGCGCCCGGCGGACCAGCTCGGGCGCCTCGGCCAGCAGCCGCGCCGACCAGAGCCCGCCGCCCAGGTCGCAGCCGTAGGACTCCAGGCGGGTCGCCAGCCCGCCGTCGAGCACCAGCGGACGCCCGCCGGAAGCGGTTCCGGGCATGTCGAACCTCCACGCACGAGGATCCCTCCAGCTTAGGCCGGGCGTGCGCTCCGCGGCCCCGGCGGTCCCGTGCCCGCGGGCCTTCCGAGGCACCCCCGCGCCAGGGCCCCGGCCGGGGAAGCAGGTGCGCGAGGGGAGCGGTCCGTCCACAGGACACCGGACGGCCATCGACGCGTTCGGCGCGGCACACGTAACCTGGGCCGAACACCCGGTTCGGGAAACTCCGGCTGACGCAGCGTGGAAATTACCGACCGGTCGTCCGCAGCGGTTAACCTCCACACGTGCCACCGGTAATGCGACCTGAACACACGCCACTTCGTCCCCTGTCCGCCCTCGCAGCGCTGCTCGGGCCGGACTCCACCCTCCTGCGCCCGGACCTCGGCGCGGACCGACCCCCCGAGGTGCCCGACAGGGAGGTACACGTAAGGGGCATCACCCACGACTCCCGGAAGGTGGGCCCCGGCGACCTGTACGCCGCGCTGCCCGGGACCCGCGCCCACGGCGCCGACTTCGCCGCGCACGCGGCCGGGGCGGGCGCCTCCGCGATCCTCACCGACCCGGCCGGGGCGGAGAGGGCCGCCGCCACCGGGCTGCCCGTGATCGTGGTCCCCGACGCACGCGCCGCACTGGGCCGGGCGGCCTCCTGGATCTTCAAGGACCCCGCCCAGGACCTGCTGCTGATCGGCACCACCGGTACCAGCGGCAAGACCACCGTCACCTACCTGGTCGAGTCCGGTCTGCGCCGCGCCGGGATGCACACCGGCCTGGTCGGCACCGTGGAGATGCGCGTGGGCGACGAGCGCGTCGTGTCCTCGCTCACCACCCCCGAGGCCACCGACCTGCACGGCCTGTTCGCCCTCATGCGCGAACGGGGCGTCACCGCCGCGGCCATGGAGGTCTCCAGCCACGCCCTGGCGCTGGGCCGGGTCGGCGGTACGCGCTACGACGTCGCGGTCTTCACCAACCTGTCGCAGGACCACCTGGACTTCCACTCCGACCTGCGCGACTACTTCGACGCCAAGGCCCGCCTGTTCACCCCCGAGTACTGCGACATCGCGGTGGTCAACGCCGACGACCGGTTCGGCCGGGCCCTCGTGGACATGGTGGAGGCCGACGGCAGCGTCCCCGTCACCACCTTCTCCGTGGAGGGCCACACCGACGCCGACCCCGCCACCGCCATGGAGGCCGACTGGCAGGCCGTGGACGTGCGTCTGGGCGCCACCGGCAGCGCCTTCCGCATCGTCGGCCCCGGCGGCATGGAGGCGGACGCCTCCGTCTCCCTGCCCGGCCCCTTCAACGTGTCCAACGCGATGGCCGCCATCGTCGGACTGGTCGAGGCCGGACTGCCGCTGGAGACCGCGATCGCCGGGGTGGCCGACGCGCCGGGCGTACCCGGCCGAATGGAGCCGGTCGTGGCGCGCGACGTCTCCCACGCCTTCCAGGACTTCACCGCGCTCGTCGACTACTCCCACAAGCCCGGGGCCATCGAGGCGGTCCTGACCGCCCTGCGCGCCACCACCGAGGGCGCCGTGACCATGGTGGTCGGCTGCGGCGGTGACCGCGACCGCGCCAAACGCCCGCTCATGGGCGAGGCCGCCGCGCGCCTGGCCGACCAGCTCATCATCACCAACGACAACCCGCGCACCGAGGACCCCCTCACCATCGCCACGTCGATGCTGGAGGGGGTCGCCAAGGTCCCCGAGGACCAGCGGGCCCGCGTCACGGTGGAGTTCGACCGCACCGAGGCCATCCGCCTGGCCGTCGAGCGCACCCAGCCGGGCGACGTGGTGGTCGTCGCGGGCAAGGGCCACGAGACCGGCCAGTACGTCAAGGGCGAGATCCTGCCCTTCGACGACCGCGAGGTGCTGCGCTCGATGATCGAGGAGCACCTCGGGATGAGCGCCCGCGAGCGGTTGGGAGTAGCCCTCCAGGACGTCCACCGGGTGCCTGACGAGGGATAACACGCCAGAGGCCACTGGTCGGAGCAGCCGGGAGGAGGGGGCGCGGGCACGGCCCGCGCCCCCTCCTCGCGCCGGTCCCCGGGCGTTCGCGACACGGCGCCGGGGAACCGAACGGTTACGAAGCGGAGCATATTGCTGCACACAGGCCCTGGAGGGACCCCGGACTCCCCAATATGTTCTAAGGTAGGTCCGGCAATCGCAGCCCGACACGTGCCGCCCACGGTGGCGCCCATGACGCGGCCTATGCCGACACCGTGGTGAGGCCCGGCGCGGCAGCGCACGGCTTCCGCGGTGCCATCCCCTGACCTGACTCCGGCCGGGTGGCCAGCCGCCCCTGTGGCGCCGTGGACCGGGCCTGACATGAGGAGTGGATTTGATCGCGCTCACGCTCGATCGGATCGCTGAGATCACCCAAACCGCCATAGGCGGATCAGCGCGCCCCGACGCCGTCGTCGACGGCCCCGTCGTCATCGATTCGCGGCAGGCAGCGCCCCGCGCGCTCTTCGCCGCCCTGGGCGGTGAGCACGTCGACGGGCACGACTTCGCCGCCTCCGCGGTCGAGGCCGGAGCGGTGGCCGCACTGGTCTCCCGCCCCGTCGACGCACCGCACCTCCTGGCTCAGGGAGGAGACGACGGGGTGGTCGAGGCACTGGCCCGGCTCGCCCGGTACACGGCCCTGGAACTCAGCGATCCCCGGCGCGGAGCGGAGCGGACCGAGATCGTCGCGGTCACAGGCTCCTCCGGCAAGACCACCACCAAGGACCTCATCGCGCAGGTCGTGGGCCGCGCGGGTCCGACCATCGCCCCGGCCGGCTCGTTCAACAACGAGATCGGCCACCCCCTCACCGTGCTCCGCGCCGACACCGGCACCCGGCACCTGGTCCTGGAGGTCGCCGCACGGGGCATCGGGCACATCGCCCACCTGTGCCGCGTGGCCCCGCCCCGGATCGGTGTGGTCCTCAACGTCGGCAGTGCCCACATGGGCGAGTTCGGCGACCGGGACACCATCGCCAAGGCCAAGGGCGAACTGGTCGAGTCGCTTCCCCCCGGCTCCGACGGCAGGGGCTCCGGAGGAGTCGCCGTCCTCAACGCCGACGACCCGAGGGTGAACGCGATGGCCTCGCGGACCCGGGCGCGCGTGGTCACCTACGGCCTGGCGGAGGAAGCGCACGTACGCGCCACCGACGTGGTCCTGGGAGACTCCGGCGCCCCCTCCTTCACCCTCCACCTGGGCGGGAGGCAGGCCCGGGTGGACCTGTCGCTCGTGGGCGCCCACCAGGTCTCCAACGCGCTGGCCGCCGCGGCGGTCGCCGACGAACTCGGTATGGACGTCGCCGATGTGGCCGAGGCGCTCGCCGCGGCCACCCCGGCCAGCCGGTGGCGCATGGAGGTCACCGAGCACGAGGGCGCCACACTCGTCAACGACGCCTACAACGCCAACCCCGAGTCCATGCGCGCGGCGCTGGCGACTCTGGGAGCGCTCGCCCGGGACCGCCGCTCGATCGCCGTCCTCGCCCACATGGCCGAGCTCGGCGAGGACGGGCACGTCGAGCACGAGAGGATCGGTGAGCTGGCCGCCCGCACGGGCGTGGCCCACCTGATCGTGGTCGGGGAGGCGGCCGAGGGCATCGCCTCCGGTGCCGAGAGCGCCGCCCGGCAGGGGCTGTGGCAGGGAGAGAGCGTTCGCGTGGCGGACGCTCCGGAGGCCGCAGCGGCGCTGCGCGAACGGTTGCGCACAGGAGACGTCGTCATTGTGAAGGGATCGCGCGTGGCAGCTCTCGAAAAGGTCATCGACATCATCACCGAAGGTGATGTCCAGTGATCGGCATCTCCATCGCGTCAGCGCTGGCGCTGATCGTCTCCATGGCGCTGATGCCGCCACTGATCAAGCTTCTGTACAGGTTCAAGTTCGGCCAGGAGGTACGCGACGACGGACCCGAGGGACACAAGACCAAGCAGGGCACGCCCACGATGGGCGGCGTCGTCGTCATCCTCGGCGCTGTGGTGGGCTACTTCGGCTCCCACCTGGTGCTGTGGCTGGTGCAGCCCTCCTCCACGGGGCCCACCGCCTCCGGCCTGCTGGTGATGTTCCTGTTCGTCGGCATGGGCTGTGTCGGCTTCCTCGACGACTTCATCAAGATCTACAAGCGCCGCAGCCTGGGCCTGCGCAGCGGCGCCAAGATGGTCGGCCAGGCCGTCGTCGGCGTGGGCTTCGCCTACGGCGTCACCCAGTTCCCCAACGGGTACGGTTACACCCCCGCGGCCCCCAGCCTCTCCTTCCTCCGCGACTTCGGCCCCCCGATGATGATCGGCCTGTTCATCCTCTGGGCGCTGTTCCTCATCGTCGGCTTCTCCAACGCGGTCAACCTCACCGACGGCCTCGACGGACTGGCCACCGGCGCGACCATCCTCTCCCTGTGCGCCTACGTCATCATCGGCAACTGGCAGCTGCGCCAGTCCTGCGTGTCCTACCTGTCGGACAGTTGCTACACGGTCCGAGACCCCCTGGACCTGGCCGTGGTGGCCGCCGCCGTGCTCGGCGCCTGCATCGCCTTCCTGTGGTTCAACGCCCCGCCCGCCAAGATCTTCATGGGCGACACCGGCTCCCTGGCGCTGGGCGGCCTGATCGTGGGCCTGGCCATCACCACCCGCACCCAGCTCCTGCTGCTGCTCATCGGCGGACTGTTCGTCATCATCACCATGTCGGTGATGATCCAGATCACCTCCTTCCGCCTCACCGGCAAGCGCGTGTTCCGCATGGCGCCGCTGCAGCACCACTTCGAGCTCAGGGGCTGGGCCGAACCCACCATCGTGATCCGGTTCTGGATCATCCAGGGCCTGTTCGTGGCGATCGCCATCGGGCTCTTCTACCTGGAATGGATGCCGAGGTAGGCATGTCGAACCACGCTGCCGACACACCGAACGACCCGGCCCCCGGCTCGGACGAGCTGGAGGGGCGGCTGGTCTGCGTCGCCGGTCTGGGGGTGTCCGGACCCCCGGTGGCCAGGGCGCTCCTGGCCCGGGGGGCCCGCGTGACCGTCGTCGACGGCCGCGACGACGACACCGTCCGCCCCGTCGCGGACGCGCTGAGGGAGGCCGGCGCCGAGGTGGTCCTGGGCGGGACCCCGCTGCCCGAGGGCTGCGACCTGGTCGTCACCTCGCCGGGCTGGCGCCCGGACTCCCCGCTGCTGGTCCGGGCCGCCGAGGCCGGGATCGAGGTCATCGGGGACGTCGAGCTCGCCTGGCGGCTCAAGCCCGCCGACCAGGTGTGGCTGGCCGTCACCGGCACCAACGGCAAGACCACCACCGTGCGGATGCTGGAGGCCATGCTCCGCGCCGACGGCCGCGACGCCCTGGCCGTCGGCAACGTCGGCACCCCCGTCATCGACGCCGTGCTGCCCGGCGCCGACGGCCGCGTCCACGACGTCCTGGCCGTGGAACTGTCCAGCTTCCAGCTGCACTGGTCCTCCAGCGTGCGCCCGCACGCCGCCACCGTGCTCAACATCGCCTCCGACCACCTGGACTGGCACGGTGGGATCGACCCCTACGCCCGGGCCAAGGGACGGGTGTTCGCGCCCGGCACCATCCGGGTGGCCAACACCGCCGACGCCTGGTCCACGCGCCTGGCCGAGGAGGAGGGCGACCCGCACACGCCCCTGGTGGGCTTTCGCCTGGACACCCCCCGCGCGGGCGAGGTCGGTGTGGTCGAGGACCTGTTGGTGGACCGCGCCTTCGTCGACGAGCCGCACAGCGGCGCCGAGGAGCTGGCCACGCTCGCCGACGTGCGCCCGGCCGCTCCGCACAACGTCGCCAACGCCCTGGCCGCCGCCGCGCTGGCCCGGTCGGTGGGCGTGGCGCCCGCGTCGGTCCGGGCGGGGCTGGCCGCCTTCGAACCGGAGCCGCACCGCATCGCGTTCGTGGCGACGGCGGGGGGAGTCGACTACGTCGACGACTCCAAGGCCACCAACCCGCACGCCGCCGCCGCGTCGCTGGGCGCCTACCCCTCCGTGGTCTGGATCGCGGGCGGCCTGCTCAAGGGGGCCGAGGTCGACGAGCTGGTGGCGGCGGCCGCCGACCGGCTGCGCGGGGCCGTGCTCATCGGCGCCGACCGCGCCCGTCTGCGCGAGGCCCTGGCCGAACACGCGCCCGAGGTGCCCGTGACTGAGGTCGAGGGACCCGCCGCCGACGCCCCCGAGGGCCACACCGTCATGGACGCGGTGGTCGCCGCCGCCGCCTCCCTGGCGAAGGAGGGGGACACCGTGCTGCTGGCACCGGCGGCCGCCTCCATGGACATGTTCACCAACTATCCCGAGCGGGGGCGCCTCTTCGCCGAGGCCGTCAGCCGACTGCTCTGAGTGGCGAAGGCCCGCCCGTGCGTGACAGAACACGCGCGGGCGGGCCGCGCCGTGCCCTCCAACACCCTCCCGGCGGCCAAAGATGGCCAACACGCGGAGAATGTCCACGGTTCCCTACCCGCCCGTACGCCAGTATTGAGGCGCTAGTGGTGCGGAGGGTGTGGATGGCGACGACGGCGGTTCCCCGGGCGGCCCGGCCCAAGAGGCGCGCGGCGACAACGGGACGTGTGGCGACGAACGGGCGCGAGCGCGCCCTGTGGCGTGAGTGGGCGCGGTCCCTGGACCGGCCGCTCACCTCCTACTACCTGATCCTGGGCACCGGGGTGCTGCTCATCGCCCTGGGCCTGGTCATGGTGCTCTCGTCCACGATGGTCAACTCCATCGCCGAGACCGGCTCGGCCTTCTCCATGTTCCAGAAGCAGATGGTCTCGGCCGCCATTGGCCTGCCCCTGATGTTCCTGGCCTCCCACATGCCCCAGCGGCTCTTCCGGAAGGTCGGCCACCCGGCGATGATCGTGGCGGCGGCGCTGCTGCTGCTCACCATCATCCAGGGCGTGGAGGTCAACGGCGCCACCCGCTGGCTGAACATCGGCGGCCTGATCGTGCAGCCCTCCGAACCCGCCAAGCTGGCCTTCGCCCTGTGGGGCGCCAACATCCTGGCCCGCAAGGACGAGCTGCGCGAGCTCACCGAGTGGCGGCACCTGCTCATTCCACTGCTGCCCGGCTGCGGCATGCTGGTCCTGCTGGTGATGCTGGGTTCCAACCTGTCCACGGCCCTGGTGTTCCTGGTCACCTTCCTGGGGCTGCTGTGGGTGGTCGGCGCTCCGGGCAGGCTCTTCGTGGCCATGTTCGGCCTGGTCCTGGGCCTGGCCGTCATCGCCATCGCCATCGAGCCCTACCGCATGGCACGCGTCACCAGCTTCCTGGACCCGGGCGCCGACCCCATGGACTCGGGGATGCAGGCCCTGCACGGGCTCTACGCGCTCGGCACCGGCGGGATCTTCGGGCTGGGCATCGGCGCCAGCCGCGAGAAGTGGGGCTTCCTGCCCTTCGCCGAGTCCGACTTCGTCTTCGCCATCATCGGTGAGGAGTTCGGCCTGATCGGCACCCTGCTCGTGCTCACCCTGTTCGGCATGCTGTGCTACGCCGGACTGCGCGTGGCCTTCCGCGTCAAGGAGCCCTTCCCGCGGCTCGCCGCCTTCGCCATCGTCACGTGGATCCTGGGCCAGGCCATGATCAACGTGGGCGCCGTCATCGGGGTGCTGCCCGTCACCGGCGTCCCGCTGCCCCTGGTCTCCTACGGGGGCTCGTCGCTGGTCTCCACCATGGTGGCCCTCGGCGTGCTCCTGGCGCTGGCCAAGACCGAGCCCCAGGCGAGGAAGACCCTGGAGGCCCGAGGTCCCAGCCGGGTACAAAGGGCTCTAAGCTGGCTGGGCCTGGAGAATGCCGCTGCCTCGGTGAACAACCGCGGCGCCGCGCCCTCCGGGCGCGCCACCACGACACGCGGCCCGCGCACGGCGGAGCCCCGCGGTGGCGGGACAACGGCCAAGCACAGGAGCGGACCGGTCCCTGCTGGTGACCGGCCAAGGAGGAATCGGCGACGATGAGGGTAGCCCTCGCCGGAGGCGGCACGGCCGGGCATATCGAGCCCGCACTCTCCCTTGCGGACGCGCTGCGGCGCATCGACCCCAGTACGGAGATCCTCTGCCTGGGCACCGAGCGGGGCCTGGAGACCCGCCTGGTGCCCATGCGCGGCTACGAGCTGGGCCTGATCCCGGCCGTTCCCCTGCCGCGCAGACTCACCCCCAAGCTGCTCACCGTTCCGGGCAAGCTCGCGGGCGCGCTCAGCGCGGCGGGCGAGCAGCTGGACCGGTTGCAGGCCGACGTCATCGTCGGCTTCGGCGGCTACGTGGCCACCCCCGGCTACCTGGCCGCGCGGCGCAGGCGCATCCCCATCGTCGTGCACGAGGCCAACCCCCTGCCGGGGCTGGCCAACCGGCTGGGCGCGCGCCTGACCCCGCACGTGTACACCGGGCACCCCCACACCCAGATCCGCAACGGCCGCTTCGTCGGCATCCCCCTGCGCCAGCAGATCACCACGCTCGACCGCCTGGCCATGGGGGACAAGGCGCGCGCCTACTTCGGCCTGCGCCACGACCTGCCCACCCTGCTGATCTTCGGCGGGTCCCAGGGTGCCCAGCGCATCAACGAGACCGCGTTCGCCGCCCGCGACGCCTTCCGCGACAGCGGTGTGCAGGTCCTGCACGTCGTCGGCCCCAAGAACGCCGAGGAACCCCAGGACCTCACCCAGGAGGGCATCCCCTACGTCGCCGTGCCCTACGTGGACCGCATGGACATGGCCTACGCCGCCGCCGACATGGCCATGTGCCGCTCCGGCGCGATGACCTGTTCGGAGCTGACCGCCGTCGGCCTGCCCGGCGCCTTCGTGCCCCTGGCCATCGGCAACGGCGAGCAGGCCCTGAACGCCGAGCCCATCGTCCAGGCGGGCGGCGGCCTGATGGTCGACAACGCCGACGTCTCCGTCGAGTGGATCACGCGGCAGCTCATCCCGGTGCTCACCGACACCGACCGGGTCGTGGCCATGTCCGAGGCGGCCGCCCGGATGGGCCGCCGCGACGCCGACATGGAACTGGCCCGCGAGGTCATGGCCATCGCTCGCGGCGACAAGCCCACCCCCGACCTGCCGCTGCCCGACGACGACGGCGAAGAGGTCCTCTACGACGACGGGAAGGACACCCGATGAGCCTGGTGCGGCCGACCGAGCCGATTCCCGTGGACAAGCTGGGGCGTACCCACTTCATCGGGCTGGGCGGTGCGGGTATGTCCGGCATCGCCCGTGTACTGCTGCAGTCCGGGGTTGAGGTCTCCGGCAGCGACGCCCGCGACAGCGACACCCTGCGCGAGCTGGAGGAGATGGGCGCCGACGTCCACGTGGGACACGCCGCCGAGAACCTCGGCACGGCCGAGACCCTCGTGGTCTCCTCCGCCATCCGCGAGGACAACCCCGAGCTGGCCGAGGCGCACCGCCGGGGCCTGCGTGTGCTGCCCCGGGCCGCCGCCCTGGGCGCGCTGCTGCTGGGCCGCGAGGGCATCGCCGTCTCCGGCACCCACGGCAAGACCACCACCACCTCCATGGTCACGGTCGTGCTCCAGCACCTGGGGGTCGACCCCGGCTACGTGATCGGCGGCAAGCTGGTCACCACCGGCCTGGGCGCCGACGCCGGCATGGGCGAGGTCATCGCGGTGGAGGCCGACGAGAGCGACGGCTCCTTCCTCATGCTCTCCCCGAAGATCGCCGTGGTCACCAACGTCGAGGCCGACCACCTGGACAACTACAGCGGCATCGAGGAGATCCACGCCAACTTCGCCTCGTTCGTCGACCGCGTCGAGCGCACCCTGATCGTGGGGGTCGACGACCCGGGCGCCCGGCAGGTGGCCGAGCTGGCCCGTGAGCGCGGGAAGAAGGTGCTCACCTACGGCGAGGCCGAGGACGCCGACTACCGGATCACCCGGGTGCTCGCACGCGGCTTCACCACCGAGTTCACCGTCCAGACCGCGGACGGCGACCCCGTGGACGGCCACATCGCCGTGCCGGGCCGCCACAACGTGCTCAACGCGGCCGCGGCCGTCGCCGTCGCCGACGAGATGGGCCACGACCTGGACGTGGCGGTGGAGGGCATCGCCGACTTCGCCGGCGCCGCCCGACGCTTCGAGCTCAAGGGCGAGGCGGGGGGCGTGGTCGTCTACGACAGCTACGCCCACCACCCCACCGAGATCGAGGCCGACCTGCACGCCACCAGGGCCGTGCTGGCGTCCTTCGCCGAGGAGGCCGAGGCGGCCGGTGAGATCGGTGAGGAGCGCCCCGGGGGACGGATCGTCGCCCTGTTCCAGCCGCACCTGTACAGCCGCACCCGCATCTTCGCCGAGGAGTTCGCCGCGGCGCTGAGCCTGGCCGACGAGGTCGTGGTCATGGAGGTCTACGCCGCGAGGGAGGACCCCGAACCCGGGGTCACCGGCGAGCTGATCACCTCGCGTGTGGACCACGACCGCGTGTGGTACGTGCCCGGCAGGGACGAGGTCGTGCGCAGGGTGGCCGAACTGGTCCGACCCGGCGACATCGTGCTCACCATGGGCGCGGGCGACGTCACCGAGCTGGGTCCGCGCATCGTGGACGCCGTCGCCGGGGCGGCCGACGACGCCCGGGGCTGACCGCGGGGCCGTGCCGCCCGCCTGCGCACGGGGACCGGGGACCGAGGCCCCGTCCGCACGTCGGGCCGTCCCCGGCCGGTACGGGGCGGGCACGGACCGGGACGAGCACACAGTGGGGAGGCACAGGTGGACGCCGAGCGGGACGAGACCGCCGTGGAGGCCGGGCCGCGCGGGAGGTCCGACCCGTGGAAGGTCACCTTCGTGGCGCTGCTGGTGGTCGCCCTGGTCTGCGTGGTCACCTGGATCCTGCTCGGCTCCCGGCTGCTCGTGGTCCGCGACATCACGGTCACCGGAGTGGAACGGGTCCCGAAGGAGGAGGTGGTCGCGGCCTTGGACGTGGCCACCGGCACACCCCTGCTCCGGGTCGACCTCGACCGGAGCGGCGAGCGCGCCGAGTCCCTGCTCCTGGTGGAGTCGGCCACGGTCGAACGCGGCTGGCCCGCCACCCTGGAGGTCGAGGTGGTCGAGCGCCGGCCCCTGCTGGCCGTCCAGGTGGGGGAGGAGTACCGGCTCGTGGACGGTGACGGTGTGCGCATCGAGGACTCCGGGAACCGTCCCGACGCCTACCCGCTGGTCCGGGTCACCGGGGAGATCGAGGGCAACGGGGGCGTCCGCGCGGCCGCGGACATCGTCGAACAGGCTCCGGACTCCCTCATCACCCGGATCCGGCTCATCGACGCCACCGAGTCCGACGCGATCGCCGTCGAGCTCACCGACGGCTCCCTCGTCGAGTGGGGCTCGTCGGAGGGCACGGCCGACAAGAGTGCCATCCTGAAGGTGCTCATGAGAGAGCACCCGCCCCAGGAGGGGCGTGTGTACGACGTGGCGACCCCCGATCTGGCCATCGTCAGGTGAAGCGGTCTTCAGGACCTGGAAAAGGAGAGGACGCCGCGGGCGGAACCGTTCACCGTCCGGCACGGGTGCCTCCGGGACACGTGTGGCCAGGTCCGGGACGGTACGCGCGGACATTCCAGACGCGACGCGCCGAGGCAGCACATCGCTTCCCCGTGTCGTGCGACGTTAGGCTGAACCCGTCACCGGTTGCCCGTGGTCGGCGGTCCGCTTACTGTCGGGAAGCACAACCAACGTCAACAAAGCAGCAAAACACGCTTTTCGGGTACGCAGGAACCGTTCCATCCCGTTTCACGGCGGACCACACCGGTCCCGCCGGGCAGACGGAAGACGGAAGACGGAACCGGCGGCCCGGGGTCTCCCGACCACGGCGTTGCACACGCCCCGTCGGAGAACCCGAAACGCACACTGTAGAACCGGATGCCGGTCCGGCGGCGTACCCGGTGGCACACAGCCACCGGTTGCGGAGGCGGAGCGGCGTATGCGAGCGGAAAGGCCCCTCGTCGTGGCAGCACCGCAGAACTACCTCGCGGTCATCAAAGTCGTCGGCATCGGCGGCGGCGGTGTCAACGCCGTCAACCGAATGATCGAAGAGGGGCTCAAAGGCGTCGAGTTCATCGCCATCAATACCGACGCCCAGGCGCTGTTGATGAGCGACGCCGACGTCAAACTCGACGTCGGCCGTGAACTCACCCGCGGCCTGGGAGCCGGAGCCAACCCCGACGTCGGCCGCAGGGCCGCCGAGGACCACCGGGAGGAGATCGAGGAGGTCCTCAAGGGGGCCGACATGGTCTTCGTGACCGCCGGTGAGGGCGGTGGCACGGGCACCGGCGGCGCCCCGGTCGTGGCCAACATCGCCCGTTCCCTGGGCGCCCTCACCATCGGTGTGGTCACCCGCCCCTTCGGCTTCGAGGGCAAGCGGCGCGCGACCCAGGCCGAGTCGGGGATAGCGATGCTCCGCGAGGAGGTCGACACGCTCATCGTGATTCCCAACGACCGGCTGCTGTCCATCTCCGACCGCCAGGTCAGCGTGTTGGACGCCTTCAAGGCCGCCGACCAGGTCCTGCTCTCCGGTGTGCAGGGCATCACCGACCTGATCACCACACCGGGACTGATCAACCTGGACTTCGCCGACGTCAAGTCGGTCATGTCGGGGGCGGGGTCGGCACTCATGGGCATCGGTTCCGCACGCGGGGACGACCGGGCGGTCGCGGCGGCGGAGATGGCGATCTCCTCACCACTCCTGGAAGCGAGTATCGACGGTGCCCACGGTGTGCTGCTGTCCATCCAGGGCGGCTCCGACCTGGGACTGTTCGAGATCAACGAGGCGGCACAGCTCGTCGCGAACTCGGCGGCCCCCGAGGCCAACATCATCTTCGGCGCCGTCATCGACGACGCCCTGGGCGACGAGGTCCGGGTCACCGTCATAGCGGCCGGTTTCGACGAGCCGGAGATCACGGGACCGGTGGTGAGGGAGCGCCGTCCGGTGGACCCTCCTGAGGCCGTCGTCCCCAAGGCAGGCATCACGTTCGCCAAGGAGGAGTCGTCCGCTCCGGCGGCGCCCGCCGAGGCGGGCGCGAGCGGGACGTCGGCCACCAGCATGCCGTGGATCACGCAGAACCGTTCGGCCGAGTCCGCCCCGGAGGCGGCCCGTCCGCAGACACCGCCGGTCCAGCAGCAGGCCCAGCCGCAGCAGGCCCAGCAGCCCGTGCAGCAGCCGGTCCAGCCACAGCCCGTGCAGCGGCAGGCCCAGCAGCCGGTCGAGGCCGAGCCCGCTCCGCGGGAGCGGCCCGCACCGGTCGAGCAGGACACCGGGGCGCAGACCCCGGCCCACGGCACGTCCGCCTTCACCGAGCAGGCTCCGCCCGCGGCTCCGGCGGCCGAGCCCGCCGCCGAGGAGCCGCAGGCCGCCCAGGAGGAGCCGTCCGCGTACGGGGAGGGCCAGTCCAGCCGCATCCACGCCGTCGCGGACTCCACCGCCGAGCGGCGGGGAGAGGCACCCACGCCCCGCCGCCGGGTCATCTTCGACGACCCCGACGACCTGGACGTGCCGGAGTTCCTGAAGTAGCCGCCCCACCCGGGACCTTCGTCCCGGGACCGGGGGCGGCCGTGCGCGGTTCCTCCTCGAAGGAGGCGGCGCGCGGCCGGGCCCTCGGTGGTGGGGACGCCGCCCGGTACCTCGGCGCGACCGCCTCCGCCGGCGCCGCCGGAGGCCCACCACCGGGACGGCCGGGCCCCGTGAGCCCGAAACGGCGGTGGTAGGGTCCTGGACCGGGGGGACGGCGGGGTCGGTAACGGCCAGGCCGGTAACGGCCACCTTTCTTCTTTCCTCGGAAAAACCCTTCGCCCGGGCCCGACCGGGACGCCGGTGCCCGCGCCGGATCCATGGTCCGCGGTGCGCACCGGTCCCCTCCCGAGGAGCGGGAGGACGCGAACGGATGGGCAACGTCATCGACCTTGGGCACGGGGTACGCGCCTCCGTCACCGAGCGGCACGGCGGGGTGAGCGCCCCGCCCTACGACTCGCTCAACCTGGGACTGGGTTCGGGCGACGACCGCGGGACGGTACTCGCCAACCGCGAGACCGCCGCCCGGGACCTGGGACTGGACACCGGCCGGATCGTGTGGATGAACCAGGTGCACAGCGCCGACGTCCTCGTGGCGACCGAACCCGGCGGTGTGGGCACCTGCGACGGTGTGGTCACCACCCGTCCGGACCTGGTCCTGGCCTCGCTGGCCGCCGACTGCCTGCCCGTCCTGGCCGCCGACGCCGAGGCGGGCGTGCTGGGCGCCGCCCACTCCGGACGCCTCGGCACCGCCCACGGGGTGGCCGCCAACCTGGTCGAGGCCATGGCCGGCCAGGGCGCCCGCGCCGACCGGATCACCGTCTTCCTCGGCCCGTCCATCTGCGGCGGGTGCTACGAGGTACCGCCGCGGGTACGGGACGAGACCGCCCGCGACACCCCCGAGGCGGCCTGCACCACCAGGAGGGGCACCGCCGGAGTGGACATGCGCGCCGCCGTCACCGCCCAACTGCGCCGTGCGGGCGTCACCGACATCCGCGCCGACGGTCGCTGCACCCTGGAGAGCCCCGAGCTGTTCTCCCACCGCCGGAACGCGCCGACCGGAAGGTTCGCGTCCTTCCTCTGGCGGACCTGACTGTCGTACCGGGCCGCCAGGATGTGTTCCAGAGATCACAGGGGCCACCGGGGTCACACAGGTACTTCCTGCTTCCCGGTGACCAGCCGCCCCGTAGGCCCCACCGCTTTCCCGGCGGGAGGGGTGGTGGACGCGCCCCGTCCCCGCCGACCGGGGTGGCGGCCACCGGGACCGTGTAGTACGCACGAGAGTGCGGGAAGTAACAGCAGTGGGATCCGTCCCAGGGAAGGAAGACCGTGACACACGCCGACCCCGCTCGCGTCGAGCGGGTCCGCGCCAACCTCGCCGCCGTACGGGGCAGGATCGAGGCGGCCTGCGCCGCGGCCGGACGAAGCCCCGAGGAGGTGTCGCTGGTCGCCGTCACCAAGACCTATCCGGCCTCCGACGTACGGATCCTCGCCTCCCTCGGAGTCACCGACGTGGGGGAGAACCGCGACCAGGAGGCGGCCCCCAAGGCCGCCGAGACCGCCGACCTCGGTCTGACCTGGCACTTCGTCGGCCAGTTGCAGACCAACAAGGCCCGGTCGGTGGCCTCCTACGCCGACGTCGTGCACTCGGTCGACCGCGCCAGACTGGCCCGCGTCCTGGGCGACCGCGCCGCCGCGGCCGACCGCCGCCTCACCTGCCTGGTCCAGGTCAACCTCGACGAGGACTCGCGGGCCGGGGTGATCGGGCCGCGCGGTGGCGTCGATCCCAATGACGCCCTCGAAATCGCCGCGCGGATCGACGAGCACGAGGCGCTCACCCTCGGCGGTGTGATGGCGGTCGCTCCCCGCGGGGGCGACCCCGGAGCCGCGTTCGCACGGCTTCGCACGGTCGCCGACCGGATCCGCGATCGCCACCCTCTGGCGACGGTGATCTCCGCGGGTATGAGCGCGGACCTCGAAGCGGCGGTCGAGCGAGGCGCGACACACCTGCGGCTCGGTACGGCGTTGCTCGGCAACCGGGAACCGATCGTGGGGTAATGTCCCCACATAGACCTTGGAGCCCGTCTGTGGAATTCGCCCCAATGGGCGCCCACCCCCAGAACACGGGGCTGGACGGGTCAGTACGGAGGAGTCGGCGCGGTGAAGGCCGCGGGGACGACGGAGGGCATGAGATGGCCGGCGCGATGCGCAAGATGGCGGTCTACCTCGGCCTCGTGGAGGACGACCGTTACGACCACCGCTATGCGGACGAATATGATGAGTTCGACGATTTCGACGAGGGAGTGGACGAGCAGCGCGCCCGCGACGCTGACAGCCCACCCGGCGAGGAAGCACGAGGCGACGCAGTGATGGACACCGGCGGATACCTGGGTACAGGTGAACGACGCGGTGGCTCGACCGCGACCGCTTCCACCGCCGACCTCGCGCGAATCACCACGCTCCACCCCCGCACCTACAACGAGGCGCGTACCATCGGAGAGCACTTCCGGGAGGGCACGCCGGTGATCATGAACCTGACCGAGATGGTCGACAGCGACGCCAAGCGTCTGGTCGACTTCGCGGCTGGCCTGATCTTCGGTTTGCATGGCAGTATCGAACGCGTCACCAACAAGGTGTTCCTGCTGTCCCCGGCCAACGTCGAGGTGACCGCCGAGGACAAGGCGCGGATCGCCGAGCGAGGGTTCTTCAATCAGAGCTAGAACATCACTTTTGTCCAGAGATTGGGTCGAGGAACGACCGTGAGTATCGTCCTGTCCGTGCTGATCTTCCTCCTGCAGCTCTTCATTTTCGTGCTGTTGGCGAGGGTGATCCTGGAGATGGTGCAGTCCTTCTCCAGAACGTGGCGCCCCACGGGGTTCGTGCTCGTGATCGCCGAGATCGTGTACACGATCACCGACCCGCCACTGAGGTTCCTGCGTAGGTTCATCAAGCCCGTACGCCTGGGGAGCATCTCCCTCGACCTGAGCGTCTTGGTCCTCTTCATCGGTGTGTACATCTTGATTGCCCTGCTCACCCCTTTTGCCCGGTAGGGAAGAGGCGGAGGGCGGAAGGTCCGCCCCGGATTCCGCTATGTGGTCTTGGTCATGATCCGGATTGCCGTAAGGTCACGATCGGGTAGCGTCCCTACGGACAGACTCCAAGCGCGCCAAGGAGACGAAGATGCCGCTAACACCCGCCGATGTGCGGAACAAGCAGTTCAGTACGACCCGGCTTCGACCGGGATACGACGAGGAAGAGGTCGACGCCTTCCTCGACGAGGTCGAGTCCGAACTCGACCGCCTGATCCAGGAGAACGAGGAACTGCGCGGCAAGCTGGCCGAGTGCCTGCGGGGCAAGGTACCCAACGCCGGTATGCAGGACTTCCAGGAGCAGGCCCCGGAGCAGCAGCACGAGCAGATGCGCCCGGAGCCGGTCCAGGCACCCCAGGCCGTCGAGCCGCAGCCCCAGGCCCAGCAGCAGATGCCGATGACCGGCGCGAACCTGGCCATGGGCGGCGAGGAGAACATGGACACGGCCGCCCGCGTCCTGGCCCTCGCCCAGCAGACCGCCGACCAGGCGATCTCCGACGCGCGCCGCGAGGCCGACGAGACCCTCGGCCGGGCCCGCCACGAGTCCGAGGACATCCTCGGCAAGGCCCGCCAGCAGGCCGACCAGATCATCGGTGAGGCCCGCGCCCGCTCGGAGAACCTGGACCGGGACGCCCAGGAGCGCCACCGCCAGGTCATGGGCAGCCTCGTGCAGCAGCGCGAGGAGCTGGAGCACAAGGTCAACGTCCTCAAGGGCTTCGAGCGCGAGTACCGCAGCCGCCTGAAGGACTACTTCGAGCGCCAGCTGCGCGAGCTCAACGAGGAGAACAAGCCCGCGGAGCCCAACCCGAACACCACGGGCGGCTTCCAGACGATGGCTCCGCAGACCGGCGGCGCGCCCGCCCTCCAGCAGCACGGCCCCGCAGCGGGCAACCCGTTCGGGCAGCCCGAGCCCGCCCAGCACGGTGGGTTCCACCCGGGCGAGGCTCCGCACGAGCGTCGCTGACGATCAGGCGGCATCTGCTCCGAACAACTGAAGACTCCGGCACAACACGTGTAAAGGCCCTGGTCGATCCGTGATCCTTAGCATCCTCGCAACCGTGGCGGTGCTGGCGGCCATCGCCGTCATCGCGGCTGCCCTGGTTCTCGCCGAAACCGTCCTGGTGTACGTCGCACTGGGACTGGCAGGCATCAGCGTCCTCCTGCTGCTGGGGGCGCTCGTCCAGGGAAGGTCCGGCGGGGACGACCCGGATCGCTTCGGGACGGACGGTTTGGGGAAGGCGTCCGTCCACACCGAGCCCGCCTACGCGGCGGCACAGGGCACACACGTGGAACCGGAGCACTCCGGGCGCGTACCCGCGCCGGTCTCCGGACCGGTGCGGGAACTCCCTCTCCAGGAGCGGCACTCCTGGCCGGCTCCGGCGTCGGACGACTCCGGCCACGAGGAGCCGGAGTACGACGTTCCCCGCTGGCAGACTCCCACGGCCCACGACTGGCCGGAACCGGACACGGTGGCCGCCGGCCCCGCTCCGGTCGAGGAGGAGCCCCTCCGCCGGGAGACCCCCGCCGAGGGCGGCTGGCGGATCCCCGCCCAGGCATCCGAGGAGCGGGTGGCCGACACGGCCCCCGAACCGGATCCCGGTCCCAAGCCCGGGGCCGGGGACGAGTCCGGTGAGCACACCCCGGACGCCTCCCCCTTCTCCTACAGCATTCCCGGCCGTCCCTCCGAGGGGGAGCCCGAGGAGGACGTCTTCGAGGAGGCCTCCGCCGGCGGTTCCGGGGACTGGTCGGAGGAGCCCGAGGAGGACGTCTTCGAGGAGGCCTCCGCTGGAGGCACCGGGGACTGGTCGGAGGAAGAGGACTGGGGGACGGGGGAAGAGGTCGAGGCGGACGCCGCCGAGGGCCTCTCCGCCGGCGGTTCCGGGGACTGGTCGGAGGAGCCCGAGGAGGAGGCCTCCGCCGACGGCGCCGAGGACCGGACAGAGGGAGAGGACCGGACAGAGGAAGAGGAGGAGGCGGCTGACACGGCCGCCGACTCCCCGGGCGCCTCCTCCTTCTCCTACAGCATTCCCGGCCGTTCCCCCGAGGGGGAGCCCGAGGAGGACGTCTTCGAGGGGGAGGACGGCACCGAGGCGGACGAGGACGGCGGGGAGGGGCCCGGAGCGGTGGCCGACGAGGACTCCGAGCCCTCGGAGCCCTTCAGCTACCGCGTTCCCGTGGGCCCCTCGGACGGGACGGCCGAGGAGGACGAGGGCTCCGAAGCCCCCGAGGACTCCGAGGACCTCGGGGAGGACGGGGAGGACGACTCCGCCGTGGTCCACGCCGCCGCCTCGGAGGGTGACCCGGGCAGCGGCTCCGACGACGGCCGCTGAACCCGCACACGAAGACGGGCGCCGCTCCGGCAGGAGCGGCGCCCGTCCGCGTTGACGGCCCCGGTCAGGCCTTGCGGAGCCCGAACGCCACACCGAACTCGTCGGAGGAGACGGTGTACAGCTCCCCGCCCGGGTCGCCGGGCGCGAACGTGTCGGCCAGGACCTCGGCGGCGATCGCCCGGCCGTGCTCGTCGAGCGCCAGCTCGGTGGCCTCGTCCGTGGCCGACCACCACACCTCGATACGGTCCGACACGTCCAGCCCGCTCCTCTTGCGGGCGTCCTGGAGCATCCGGACCATCTCGCGGGCCAGCCCGGAGCGGCGCAGCTCAGGCGTGAGCTCCAGGTCCAGGGCGACGGTCTCGCCGGACTCGGACGCCACCGTCCAGCCCTCGCGGGGCTGCTCGGTCACCAGCAGCTCGTCGGAGCTGACCTCCACCGGCTCGTCCTCGACGTGGACCCGGGCCCAGCCGGTGTCGCGCACCTGCCGCACCAGGGCGGCCGGGTCGGCGGCCTGGACGGCCTTGGCCACCAGCGGCGTGCGCTTGGCGAACCGCTTGCCCAGTGCGCGGAAGTTCGGCTTCACGACGTAGTCCACCAGGTCGCCGCCCACCGAGGACAGCGAGTCCAGCGAGGCCACGTTCAGCTCGTCCGCGATCTGGCCGCGCAGCTGCTCCGGCAGGTCCGCGAAGCCCGAGGCGCCCACCAGGGCGCGGGCCAGCGGCTGACGGGTGCGCACCGCCGAGTCCACCCGGGCCGAGCGGCCCAGCTCCACCAGGCGGCGGGTCAGCGCCATGTCGGCGGACAGCCCCGGGTCGATGAGGTCCTCGCGCACCTTCGGCCACGGGGCCAGGTGTACCGAGTCCGGTGCGTCCGGGCGTCGCAGCGCCGACCACACGTGGTCGGTCAGGAACGGCACGATCGGCGCCATCAGCAGCGTGACGGTCTCCAGCGCCTCGAACAGCGTCGCGAAGGCCGCCGCGCCCTCGGGAGTGCCGGCCCCGCCCCAGAAGCGGCGGCGGGAGCGGCGCACGTACCAGTTGGACACGTCGTCCACGAAGGCGGTCAGGCGGCGACCGGCCGTGGTGGTGTCGAAGGAGTCCATCGCCTCGGTGACGTCCCGGACGACCTCGTTCAGCTCCGAGAGCAGCCACCGGTCCAGCAGCGGCCGGTCCTGCGGCTCGGGGGCCGAGGCCAGCCTGGAGTGGTCCCAGCCCTCACCGGCGTTCGCGTACAGGGTGAGGAAGGAGACGGTGCTGTAGTAGGTCAGCAGCACCTTGCGGACGATCTCCTCCAGGGCGGCGTGGCCCACCCGGCGGGCGGTCCACGGCGAGCCGCTGGCCAGCATGAACCAGCGCAGCGCGTCGGCGCCGTGCCGGTCCATCACCGGGATCGGCTCCATGACGTTGCCCAGGTGCTTGCTCATCTTGCGGCCGTCCTCGGCGAGGATGTGGCCGAGCACGACCACGTTCTCGAAGGAGTTGCGGCCGAACACCAGGGTGCTCACCGCCAGCAGCGAGTAGAACCAGCCCCGGGTCTGGTCGATGGCCTCGGAGATGTACTGCGCCGGGAAGTTGGCCCGGAAGGTCTCCTCCTGGCGCTGCGGGGCGCCCCACTGGGCGAAGGGCATGGATCCGGAGTCGAACCAGGCGTCGATGACCTCGGGGACGCGGCGGGCCACCCGCTCCTCCTCGGGCAGGGAGGGGTCGGCGTCCGGGTCGGGGATGACGATGTCGTCGACGTAGGGCCGGTGCGGGTCCAGGGAGGACAGGTCCCGCCCGCTGAGGCGGCCCAGCTCCTCCAGGGAGCCCACGCAGATCTGGCGGCCGTCGGGGAACTCCCAGATCGGCAGGGGGGTGCCCCAGTAGCGGTTGCGGGACAGCGCCCAGTCGACGTTGCCGCGCAGCCACTCGCCGAAGCGGCCCTCCTTGACGTTCTCCGGCACCCAGTTGGTGGCCTGGTTCTGCCTGATGAGCTCGTCCTTGACCGCGGTGGTGCGGATGTACCAGGACGGGAGCGCGTAGTACAGCAGCGCGGTGTGGCAGCGCCAGCAGTGCGGGTAGGAGTGCTCGTAGGCCACGTGGCGAAAGAGCAGGCCGCGGTCCTTGAGGTCGCGGACCAGGGTCTTGTCGGCCTCCTTGAAGAACACCCCGCCCACCAGGGGCAGTTCGGCCTCGAAGGTGCCGTCCGGGCGGACCGGGTTGACCACGGGCAGGCCGTAGGCGCGGCACACCAGCATGTCGTCGGCACCGAAGGCGGGCGACTGGTGGACCAGGCCGGTACCGTCCTCCACCGTGACGTAGTCGGCGAGCACGATGTAGTGGGCGGGCTCGTCGAAGGCCACCAGGTCGAAGGGGCGCTGGTAGGTCCAGCGCTCCATCTCGTCGCCCTCGAAGCTCTCACCGGTGAGCTCCCAGCCCTCGCCGAGCACCTTCTCGAAGAGCGGACGGGCCACGAGCAGGCGCTCGTTCCCGTCGGTGGCCACCACGTACTCCACCTCGGGGTGCACGGCCACGGCGGTGTTGGACACCAGCGTCCACGGAGTGGTCGTCCACACCAGCAGCGAGGTGGGGTGCTCGGGCGAGGCCAGCGGGCCGGAGGTCACCGGGAAGCGCACGTACACCGACGGGTCGGTGACGGTCTCGTAGCCCTGGGCCAGCTCGTGGTCGGACAGGGTGGTGCCGCAGCGCGGGCAGTAGGGGCTGATCCGGTAGTCGCGGACCAGCAGCTCCTTGTCCCAGATCTGCTTGAGCGCCCACCACACCGACTCCACGTACTGCGGGTCCATGGTGCGGTAGGCCTCGTCCATGTTCACCCAGTAGCCCATGCGCTCGGTCATGGCGGTGAACGCGTCCACGTTGCGCAGGACCGACTCGCGGCAGCGGTCGTTGAACTCGGCGATGCCGAAGGACTCGATGTCCTTCTTGCCGGACAGGCCCAACTCCTTCTCCACGGCGACCTCGACGGGCAGGCCGTGGCAGTCCCAGCCCGCCTTGCGGTCCACGTGGTAGCCGCGCATGGTGCGAAAGCGCGGGAAGACGTCCTTGAACGCGCGGGCCTCGACGTGGTGCACGCCGGGCTGGCCGTTCGCGGTGGGCGGGCCCTCGTAGAAGACCCAGTTGGGGCCGCCGCGGGTCTGGTCGAGCGAGCGCTGGAAGACGTTCTCCTTCGACCAGCGGCCGAGGATCTCGCGCTCCATGGCGGGCAGGTCGATCTGCGCGGGCAGCTGGGGCAGCGCGCGGGATTCGGGCCGGGGGTCGTTGGCCACCGTCGTACCTTTCCATCAGGGGTGTTCCTGACGGAGGGACGAGGCGCACGGCCCCGCGGTACCACCCTCCTTGGACCACGGCCACGCCGCAGGACGGCGAGGTCACGGATCCCTCTTCGTTGCGCTGTGCCGGTTCTACTGGGGCGCTCGCCGCGCTGGCGCCCGTTCTTCCGGCGGCTCCGGGGTGATCTTCGCGCTGGTCGTGCCCCCGGGCTCCCACCACCCCCGGGTCGCTTGGCCGGACCAGCCCTCCTAGGCTGTGTCCGTCCGGTCGGGGCCAGCACTACTCGTCCCCATCGACACCTGGAGTCAGGATAACGCAGCGGGTGAGGCCCGCCGCGCAGTTCGTGGAAGGGGGCCGTCTGGTGAAGGGCGTGCAAGGTGCGGTCCTGGTGACACTGCCCGACCGTGAGGACGCCGAGGAGCTGGCCGAGCAGCTCCTGGAGCAGAACTACGAGCCGTGCCTGGTGCACCGCGACATGCTCGCGGGCGAGGACGACGCCGAGGACGTGGACTGGGTGATCGAGGTGCACACGGGGCCGCACGGCGGTCCGGCGGTGTTCGACGAACCCCACCTGTCGGCCCTGGCGCAGGACTACGGCGGTTTCGCGGTCGCGGAGTGACCGCTTCCGTGGGCCGGCCGGGACCGCGTGCGGCCGTACGCCGGACGGGCGGAAAGGACTTGGTGCGCGCGGCCGGGACCGTGAGAATGCGGGCATGATGATTCGCAGAGCCGTGCCCGAGGACGGTCCGGCCGTCGCCGAGGTGCAGGTCCGCGCCTGGCGGACCGCCTACCGGGGCCTCGTCCCACAGGACTACCTGGACGCCATGGACACCGTCCGGCGGGGCGCCCGGTGGACGGACCGGATCGACGGGGCCGCCTGGCCGGGCGCCGGGATGCTGGTCGCCGAGGGGGACGGCGAAGTGGCGGCCTTCGCCTGCTTCGCCCCCGCCGAGGAGGGCGGCGGGCAGGCCGGGAGGGGCGCGGGGGAACCGCTCGAACTGGAGGCCTTCTACTCCCTCCCCGAGGTGTGGGGGAGCGGGGTCAACCAGCGGCTGATCACAGGTGTGCACGAGGCCCTCGCCGCGGCGGGGTGCGCCGAGGCCGTCCTGTGGGTGCTCCGGGACAACCCGCGCGCCCGGCGCTTCTACGCCGCCCACGGCTGGGAGGCCGACGGAACCGTCACCGAGGAGGGGCCCATCAACGGCGTGGTCCTGCCCCGGGTGCGGTACCGCCGGAAGTTCTGAGGGCCGTGGCGCCTTGTACGGGTGGGGCACCCGGGCTTTCCCGGAACCGTCCGGGGCACTGCCCGGGAGGGCGTGCGGGGAGGGAACGCGCGGTCCGGCGGGCTCCGGCCCGGCGCCTTCCAGCACGAACGCGATCCGGCGTTGGCCTACAATACTCGTGACCTGTTCGCCGAACGCGAGCGGGCGATCGAACGGATGGACGCGGGAACCCACGGGGGTCTGTGACACATGCGGTCGGGCCACCGGGAGGGCACGCCTTCGGGCCTCTCCGCGCACGGCCCCGTGCGTCACCCGCACACAGCGCGAGGAGCGTCGCTGACTGAGGTAGAGCCCTCCGGGGACAGCAACACGACCACGACCGACAACACCGGCGTCCGTCCGCGCAGGTACCTTCTCCTGCTGCTCGTCGCGTTCGCCGCGATCGGCGTCGACCTCCTCACCAAGGAGTGGGTCCTGTCGGCCTTCTCCGAGGGCGAGAGACTCGACGTCATCGGCAGCATCCTCCAGTTCACCCTGGTGTTCAACACCGGTGCCGCCTTCTCCATGGGCACCGATTTCACGTGGGTGTTCACCTGCATCGCCAGCCTCGTGGTCCTCACCATCGGCTACATAGGCCTGCGCGTGCGCAACGGCTGGTGGGCGGTGACGCTCGGCCTGATGATGGGCGGCGCCGCAGGAAACCTGCTGGACCGCCTCTTCCGCGACCCCGCACCCTTCCACGGCGCGGTGGTCGACTTCATCAGCGTGGGGAACTTCCCGGTCTTCAACATCGCCGACTCGTGCGTGGTCGTGGGCGCGGTCCTGGTGGTGGTGCTGACCTTCAGGGGGCTCAACCTGGACGGAAGCGTCGTCGTGGACGAGCGCGAGGAGGACGGCGGAGGCGCCGCCGGCGCCGACGGCCCCGGAGAGCAGGACGGCGGCGGTGACGTGAACTCCGGCACCGGTGAGGACGACATGAGAGGGGGGAGAGGCCAGTGAGCGACACCCGCAGCCTGCCCGTGCCCGACGGCCTGGAGGGCGACCGGCTCGACTCGGCCATCGCCCGCATGTTCGGCCTGTCCCGTACCCGGGCCGCCGAACTCATCGGCGAGGGCGAGGTACTGGTCGACGGCTCCGAGGCGGGCAAGTCCGACCGCGTCCAGGCGGGGGCCTGGCTGGAGATCACCCTCCCGCCGCCGCCCACCGCCCCCGTCCCGCGCCCCGAGCCCGTTCCGGGCATGCGGATCGTGCACGAGGACGCCGACATCATCGTGGTGGACAAGCCGGTCGGCGTGGTCGCCCACCCCACGGTCGGCTGGACCGGGCCCACCGTCCTGGAGGGCCTCCTGGCCTCCGGGGTGCAGGTGGCCACCGGAGGCGCCGCCGAGCGCCAGGGCATCGTGCACCGGCTGGACGCCAACACCACCGGTCTGATGGTGGTCGCCAAGAGCGAGATCGCCTACAGCGCGCTCAAGCGGGCGTTCAAGGAGCGCACCGTGGACAAGCGCTACCACACGCTCGTCCAGGGACACCCCGACCCGTTCCGGGGGACCGTGGACGCGCCGATCGACCGGCATCCGTCCGGTGACGGGCGCTGGGCCGTGGTCGCGGGCGGGCGCCCGTCGGTGACGCACTACGACACGCAGGAGGCCTTCCGGGCCGCCAGCCTGCTGGAGATCAAGCTGGAGACGGGCCGCACCCACCAGATCCGGGTGCACATGGCCGCGCTGCGGCACCCGTGCGTGGGCGACACGCTCTACGGGGCCGACCCGACGCTGGCCGAGAGGCTGGGCGTGCGCCGCCAGTGGCTGCACGCGGTACGGCTGGGCTTCGAGCACCCCGGCGAGCACCGCCCGGTGGAGTTCTCCAGTCCCTACCCGGACGACCTCGCCGCCGCGATCGACGTCCTGCGCGAGGACTGACCCGGCCGGAGCGGGTGGCCGGCACCCGGCCTCCCCGCCTCCCGGTGGCGCCGCCCACAGGTGTGCGGGCGGGGACCGCGCCCTCCGGGGGATGGTCGGGGCCGGGGGCGACGCGGTCGCCCGAAGGCGGTGCGAGGTGCCCCCGCCGAGGAGCGCGGCTCCGGCCGGTGCCCACCGCCAGACCGTTCCGAGGCCTGTGGACGGCACCGCCGCCCGGGAACCGGCGGACACCGTGAGGTGTGCAGCGCCCTCGGCCGCGAGGCCGTGGGAACCCCCGGGGAGGACGTCAGCCTCTCCGTGAGCGCGGGATCACGTACCGGGTGCGGACCACGCCCTGGCACAGGGCCGCGCCCAGGATGATGACCGCCGCGCCCAGCGGCTGGTTCCAGCTCAGGGTCTCGCCCATCAGCACGATGCCTGCGGTGATCGCCACGACCGGGGCCACGTAGGTGACCGTGGTCGCCACGGTCGCTCCGGCCTCCCGCACGATCGCGTATTGCAGGACATAGGCGAGGCCGGTTCCGAGGGCGCCCAGGACGCTCACCGACACCACCACCTGCCACGTCAGGCCCGTGGGTGCCTCGGTGAGCACCGGGACCAGCAGCACCAGCGGTACGGAGCCCAGCAGCAGTTGCAGGGCGCTCAGCTCCAGGGCGCCGTGCGAGCTGCCCGCCACGAAGCGGCGCAGGTAGGGGGTCCCGATCCCGTAGCAGGCGGTGGCTCCCACGACGAACAGCATGCCGAGCACGGCTTCGCGGTCGTCGACGGCCACCTCGCCGAGGGAGTTCCACACCCCGAACACGGTGAGCACGCCAAGGAACCCGATGCCCAGGCCGAGGACCCGGTCGCGGTCGGGGCGTTCGTCGGAGAGCAGGAGCATCGAGAACACCACGCCGAAGAGCGGCGTCGAGGCGTTCACGATCCCCATGAGGGCGGAGGGGATCAGGTGCGCCGCGTACCCGAACAGGGTGAAGGGGATCGTGTTGAGCAGCAGGGCCGACACGAACAGGTGGCCCCACAGGCGCGGAGAGGTCGGCAGGCGGCCGCCCCGCAGCAGCAGGACCGCCAGCAGGGGGACGGCCCCGGTGACCATGCGTCCGAGGGCGATCTGCATGGGGGAGAGGGCCTCGGCCGCGACCTTCATGAACAGGAAGCTCATGCCCCAGATCAGGGCGAGGAGGACGAACTTGGCGCGCCAGTCGGACAGCAGGCGGCGGCGGGGAGTGGTGGACGGAGCGGACGCGGGGAAGACAACGGGCATGGGATGTTTGTAGCGTCGGCCAAGGTCTTAGGTCTACTTCGTATTTCTTAAGCCAGGCGTTAGAGTCGCTTACATGCTCAGCGTCGACCGGCTCCGGGTCCTCCACACCATCGCGGCGCACGGCTCCCTCAGCGCCGCCGCCGAAGCCCTCCACGTCACCAACTCCGCGGTCTCCCAGCAGCTCACCAAACTCGAACGCGAGGTCGGACAGCCCCTCGTCGAACGCAACGGCCGCGGCGTCCGCCTCACCGACGCCGCCGAGCTCCTGGTCGAGCACACCGCCAGGATCCTGTCCATGGTCCAGCGCGCCGAGGCCGACCTGGAGGCGCACCGCGACGACGTCACGGGGCACCTGCGCCTGTCCGCCGCCCCCACCGCGGTCCGCGGCCTCCTCCCGCACACGCTCGCCTCCCTGCGCGAGGCCCACCCCGGCCTCCACGTGGAGCTGCACGAGGAGGAACCGCACGAGAGCGTGCCCGCCATGGCCCGGGGAGACGCCGACCTGGCCATGGTCATCGACTGGGTCGGCGCCCCGCTGAGCCTGCCCAGCGGCATGAGCCGGACCCCGCTCATGGAGGACGTCGGCGACATCGCCCTGCCCGCCGACCACCCCCTCGCCCACCGCGAGATCCTCGCACCGGAGGAGATCCTCGACCTGCCCTGGATCAGCTGGTCCCGCGGATCGGTCTGCGACGACTGGCTGCACGGCATGATCCGGGCGCGCGGAGGCGAGCCCACCATCATCCACAACGTGGAGGAGCACCAGACCAAGCTGGCGCTCATCGCCGCCGGGATCGGCGCCGCCGTCATGCCCCGCCTGGGGCGCGGACCCCTGCCGGAGGGCGTACGGGTGGTGCCCGTGCAGCCCGCGCTGGTACGCCAGGTGTACGTGTTCTGGCGCACCGACGCCTCCCGCCGACCGGGGATCCGCGCCACCGTCCGCGCCCTGCGCGAGGCGGCCGCCGCCTACGGGGGCTGATCCACCGTCACCGGCCCCGGCGCGGGCCGGGGCCGGTGGGCGTTGAGGCCGGTGACGGGCCTGCCGGAACCTTGGAGAGGGACGGGGCCGCTACCGGGAGCGGCGGCGGACCGCGCCTCCTCAGCCGTCCAGCAGGCCGGACAGGGTGGCGGACGGGCTGATCACCTCCGGATCCGTCCGTACGTCGACCAGGGTGGGCAGATCCGCCTCCACCGACTCCGCCAGCGCCTTCTCCAACTCCTCCCGGGTGTGCACGGTCGCGCCCCGCGCCCCCAGCGACCGGGCGAACCCGGCCAGGTCCAGCGGTCCGCTGATCCGGGTTCCCGCGATCCGGCCCAGCTCACGGGCCTGGTGCATGGCGATCGTGCCGTACAGGCCGTTCTGGAACACCACCACGGTGATCGGCGCGCCCATCCGCACCGCGGTCTCCAGCTCCTGCCCGGTCATCAGGGCGCCGCCGTCACCGGCCACCGCCACCACCGTCCGGTCCGGGGCGGTGATCTTGGCCGCCACGGCGGCGGGCACGGCGTAGCCCATGGCCCCGCTGGTCGGCGCCAGTTGGGTGCCGGGGTGCCGGAACCACCAGCCCCGGTGCAGGAAGGAGGCGAAGTTCCCCGCGTCGTTGGTGATCAGCGCGTCCTCGGGCAGCGCCGCGCGCATCCCCGCGACCACCGCCCACGGGTGCATCCGCGAACCGGTGCCCTCGACCGCCTCGGGCGGCACGGTGGCGGTGTCCACCCATATCCGGCGCGCCGAGCTCCAGTCCCGGTAGGGCGCCTGCACCGGGGTTTCGGCCAGCTCGCGCAGCGCCTCGCGCGCGTCGGCGACCGCGCCGAACCACAGGCTGGCGGTGGCCCCCACCTGGCCGGGGTCGATGTCGATCTGCGCGACCCGTACGCGTCCGCCCGGCTCGGGCAGCCGGTACCCCTGTGTGGTGGTCTCGCTCAGCCGGCATCCGACGACCAGGACCGCGTCGGCCTCCGACAGCGCGTTCAGCACCGGGGGAGGGCACCCCAGCCCCAGGTGGCCGAGGTAGAGCGGGTGGTCGTTGGGGAACACGTCCTGGCGCCGCCAGGCCGCGTACACGCCGGTGTTGAAGCGCTCGGCGACCCGGACGAGGTCCTCGCGGGCCGCGCGTGCGCCGCCCCCCGCGATGATCACCGGGCGCACGGCCCTGGCCAGCCAGGTCGCCAGCCGGTCCCGGGCCGCCTCGCCCAGGACGGGACGCGGGACCACGTGCGGCTCAGGCGGGTCCTGCGCTCCCACACACTGGCCGAACAGGTCGCCGGGTACCGCGATGGAGACCGGCCCGGGCCGCCCGGTGGTGGCCACGCGGATCGCCCTGGCGGTGGTCTCCGCGAGCCGGTCGGCCCGGTGCACGGTGGTGGACCACTTGGTGATGGGGGCGTAGAACGCGGTGAGGTCCACCTCCTGGAAGGCCTCCCTGCCCAACCGCTCGGTCTCGGCCTGGCCCAGGAACACGATCATGGGGGTGGAGTCCTGCATGGCGGTGTGCACGCCCACCGCCAGGTTGGACGCTCCGGGGCCCCGGGTGGCCGCGGCCACGGCCGGGACGCCGGTGAGCTTGGCCTCGGCCTCGGCCATGAACCCGGCGCCGTTCTCGTGCCGTGTGGAGACCAACCGCATCCGGGGATGCTGGTCGATCGCGTCGGTGAGTTCCAGGAAGCTCTCGCCGGGGACGGTGTAGCACCGTCTGATCCCGGCCGCGGACAGGACCTCCGCCACCGCGTGCGCGGCGGTGTCGGTGGGCGGTCGGGGGCGGTCGGCGGCTGTGTCCATGGGGGTGGATTTCCTTCCATCGTCGCAAGGTCCACGCGGTGTGTCCGGACACGGCGCGTGATGACGCGGCGTGTCCGGGCGTATGCGGCCGACTTTGACAGCCCGCCCCGGGCCGGTCAAGGACGGGGATGGCCGCTGCGGCCGCAGGACGCCGGTCGGGGTGGTGGGGGGTAGCGGGAGGGTTGTTGCGGTTGTGGGCCGCCGGTCGGCGGTGGTGGAGGGTGACGGGAAGGACCGCCGCGGTCGCAGGACATCGGTTGGGGGCAGCACGAGGCCGCCGTGGGGTGGGCCCCCCTTTGTCCAGGAAACCGCAGCGCGGCGGTCTTCGGTAGGGGCTGTGGACGGCCCCGCCGGGGCTCAGCCGACGCCGAGGGCGCGCAGGCCCGCCGTCGTGGCCGCGGCGGCGACGATCACGACGAGGAAGGGCGCGCGCAGGACCAGGGCGAGGACGGCGGCGCCCAGGCCGCCCATCCGGGCGGTGTCCCAGGCCAGCGCCTGTCCCTCGCCGCGCAGGGCCTCCACCGCGATCAGCGCGGCCAGCAGCGCGACGGGCACGGCGGTGGCGAACCGGCGCAGCCACGGGTTGTCCAGGAGCCGTCGGGGCGCGGCCAGTCCCGCGTACTTGAGCAGGTAGCAGCCCGCGGCGGTGGCGATGAGCGCGATCCACAGGGTCACGGCCGGACCTCCTCTGGCCGGTTCGCCTCGGCGGGGGTACCCGCCTCGGTGTCGGGGCCCAGGAGCGCGACCAGCGCGGCCGAGGCGGCCAGCAGCACCGGGGCACCGGAGGGAAGGAACGGCGTCGCGGCCAGGGCGAGCCCCGCGCCGAGGAGCGCCGTCAGCCGGGTGCGGCCGTCGCCCTCGCGCAGGCGGGGCCACAGCAGCCCCAGGAAGATCGCGGGGCCCACCGCGTCCAGCCCGAACGCGCTGATGTCGCTCACCCGTTCCGTGGCCAGCGCGCCGAGCAGGGTCGTGGACACCCAGAAGCCGCCCAGCACCATGTAGGTCGTCACGAACGCGGTGCGCGCCGACTCCCGGTCCGGCTGGACCAGGGTCACCGCCGTGGTCTCGTCGATCACACCGTGCGCGGCCAGTGCCCGCCGCGCGCCCCTCCAGCCCAGCACGTCCGCCAGGCGCAGTCCGTACAGGGTGTTGCGGGCGCCCAGGAGCAGCGCCCCCAGCGCTCCCGCGACCAGGCTGCCGCCTCCGGCGATCACCCCGACCAGGGCGAACTGGGAGGCCCCGGTGAACATGAACAGGCTCAGGAAGACGGACTGCGCCGGGGACAGCCCGGCGGTCACGGCCGCGGTGCCGAACGCCAGGCCGGCGGCGCCCACGGCGACGCCGATGCCCATGCTGTCGCGCACCACCGGCGAACGGAGGAGAGAGAAGGGTTTCACGCGTCCGACGCTAGGGGGAGGGGCCGTTCGGTGTCTTGAACGTTCTTGCCGCCCGCGTCCCCGTCCCCGATCCTGGCTCCGGCGGCCCTGCCCCTGCCCCTGCGGCCCCGCCTCCGGCGGCACCGCGCACGACCACGTCCCGCCCGCCCGCCCCTTCCTCCCCTTCCGGGAGCGAGGAGCGTAAGGAGGCCTCAGGAGGCCAGCAGGGCACGCTGGTAGGCGCCGGGCGGCACTCCCAGGTGGCGTTTGAAGTGGCGGGTCAGGTGCGGCTGGTCGGCGAAACCGACCTCCACGGCGACCTCGCCCGCCCGGCGCCCGGAGGCGAGCAGTGACCGGGCCCGGTCCACCCGCAACTGGTTGAGGTAGGCGTGCGGGGGCAGCCCGTGGACGGCGCGGAAGGCCCGGGACAGGGCGAACGGCCCGATGCCCAGCCGGGAGGCGAGTTCCTCCAGGGTCGGCGGGTCCACCAGGTGTTCGGCGAGGATCCGTCGTGCCCGCTCCACCTCGGGGCGGGCGGTGCGCCGGACCGGATCGGACGCCCGCTCGCTTCCGTGGGAGCGCAGCAGCATCCCCAGCCCCTGCCGTGCCAGGGAGGAGGAGGCCAGCCGGTCTCCCCGCTCGGCGGCCACGTGCGCGGCGGCCAGCACCCGGGCGGCCTCGGGCGCGTCGATACCGGACTCGGTGAACCCGGGGGTGCCCCGCATCCCCAGTTCGCGGGCGATGCCGACCACCACGTCGGGAGAGGGATAGAAGACGCGGTAGCCCCAGCCCTCGGGGACCCCGGCGTGACCGGTGTGCACCTCCCCGGGACCGACCACCGCCAGCCCGCCGGGCCCCACCCGCACCCGGCCCCGGGCGTGCGAGTACTCCTCGATGCCGTTGGTGATCACCCCGATGGTGTAGGTGGGGTGGGTGTGCCGGGTGAACGTGGTGGTGACGAAGTGCGCGGTGAGGAGTTCGGTCTCGGGCAGCCCGGAGAAGCGCCAGTAGCGTGCGTGCTCCGCACGGGGGTCCTCGACCTTCGGGTGGATGTCGCTGGGCATGCCCATACCCCCAGGTTAGGGAGTGCCGCCGGCGGAGGCGGCCGCCGCCCCGGCGCCTCCCTCCCGCCTCGCCCGCCTTCGCCGTGTCCTTCGCCCACGGCCCCGACGTCTTCGCTCACCGCACTCGCCGCCAGTCCACCCCGCACGTGCCTGCCGTACCCGCCGCCCCGCCGCCTGCCAGCCCGCCTCGGGCGTGCCTCCCCGCCGGGTCCCCCGCGCACGTCCTCCACCGCATCGCGCCCTCCACCGTGCGGCGCACCCCTCCCCGTGCGGCGGAGATGCCCGGGGCCACCCGCGGGGAGAGCGGTCGGGCGGCGGGGCTAACCTGCGGGCATGACTACGACCGAGATCCGCATGGCGCGCGACGAGCGCGACCGTGCCGCAGTGTTCGTCATCCGGGGAGCCGTGTTCGTCGCCGAGCAGGAGGTGCCCATCGAGGAGGAGTGGGACGAGCGCGACGCCACCGCCGACCACCTTCTCGCCCTGGACGGCGGCGTCCCCGTGGGAACGGTGCGCCTGGTGGACCTGGGCGGCGGAACCGGCCTCCTCGGCCGCCTGGCGGTCCTGCCCAAGGGGCGCGGCAACGGTACCGGCGCCGCGCTGGTCCGCGCGGCGGAGGAGCGGGCCCGCGAGCGCGGACTGGGGGCGGTGGAACTGCACGCGCAGACACACGCGCTGGGCTTCTACGCACAACTGGGCTACACGGCTCACGGCGAGGAGTTCCTGGACGCCGGGATCCCGCACCTGCACATGGTGCGTGAGCTGGGCTGACGGCGTCGTCGGTGCTCCCCGTCTCCGAGTCCTGTGACGGGGAGCGCACCGCCGAGCCCGGGCGAGACGGAATACCACCGAGTAGGATTCGGTTCGTTGGTGGTGCCCCCAGCCGCCCGTGCACACGCCGAATCGACGAGGAACACATGACGGTCAACACGCAATCGGTAGCCGAGCGCCCCGACCCCCGCGCCTTCGGTCTCCCGGTGGTCGAGCAGGCCCAGATCCCCGCTGAGCTCCGCTCCCTCGTGGCCCGCGTCCACGACCTCATCGACGCCGTCGCCAACACCGAGGCCGACGCCGACACCCTCGCCGAGGCCGCCTCCACCGTCGAGGGCCTCACCGACGGGCTGAACGTCGCCCGGCGCCAGATCGGCACCATGGTCCAGCGCGACCTCCAGTCCGGCGACACCGAGTTCGGCACCATCACCAACATCGTCGCCGGTGACACCAACCCCGCAGCCCCGCCGCTCCTGCTGGAGCGCACTCCCGAGGGCCTGCGCGGCGAGGTCACCCTCAACACCGTCTACCAGGGCCCGCCCGGACTCGTGCACGGCGGCTGGATCGCGGCCCTGCTCGACCAGGCCGTCGGCAGCGTCTCCGCCGTCGAGACCGCGCCCGGGCTCACCGCCAACCTGAACGTGGACTACCGCAGGCCCACGCCGCTGTTCACCCCGCTGGAGGTCACCTCGTGGGTGGAGCGGGTGGAGGGCCGCAAGGTCTTCGTGGCCGGACGGATCCGCGCCCACGGCGAGGTCACCGCCGAGGCGACCGCCCTCATGATCCAGGTCAGCGTGCCCGGGACCCAGGAGGGCTGACCGCGGCCGACCAGCGGACACCCCCTCCGACGTACGGACCGAGAGGACGTTCTCGGACGCGCCGTGGCACTTCCCGCGGCGGTTCCGGTAACATCACCGGCATGATCCGCCGTTATCACGTGTTTAGCCAGCCGACGCTCCCGTCGGCCGCTCGCACGTAGGCGGCAGCAGGGATCGTCGGCAACAGAGCACCCGGGCCAGGGCCCCGGTGCTCTTTCGTTTCTCCAGGCGGCCGACGCCCCACGACACGCTCTCCACGCACCGCTCCGCGGGGGACGTACGGCCGCACAGCGTCCGTACCGGGCCCTGAAGGCCCGTTCCCACACCGAGGGAGACACCGTGTCCCAGAACCACTCCGCCTCCGCGTCCCCGGCGCCCCGAGACGCCTCCACGGACGAGGAGATCCGCCGGCTGCGCGGGCGTATCGACCAGATGGACGACGAGCTCGCCGAACTCCTCGAACGCCGCGCCCTCGTGGCCGCCCGGGTGCAGCGGCTCAAGCCGGTCGGCTACTTCGCCGGGCGCGACATGCGGCGTGAGCGGGAACTGGTCGAGCGCATGGCCGAGCGCGCCCCGCGCCTGGGTCCGGAGCGGCTGGCCTCCATCATGGGCGAGGTCATCAGCGCCGGACTGGCCGCGGCCGAGGAGGAGGCCGCGCACACCGCGTGAGCCCTCAGGGCGTGTCCGGCGGGCACGTACCCCGCCGCGCGACGGGCAGCACCCGCCGGACACGCCCTAAGGCCCCGCCCCGGGGCGGACCACGTCCACCCACACCAGGCGGTGGTCGGAGCTGGGGAAGGGGCGGTCGCCGGTCAGGCGGAACAGGGGGTCGTCCACGGTCGGCCAGAACACCCCGCAGGAGCGGGCCGTGAGGGTCCGCGAGGGCAGCACGTAGTCCACGCGCAGGTTGCCCGGGCCGGGCTCGTCCGTGAAGTCGGCGCTGTCCAGGTCCGGGTCGCCCGCGTGCCCGTCGTTGGCGCCGCCCTGGCGCCGGGCCGCGCCCCGGCCCCCCTGGCTGGACGGGCGCACGTCGTTGACCCGGGGGTGTTCCAGGAGCCGGGCGACGGCCCTCGGGTGGGCGTCGCCGTCGTCGGGGTCGGCGTTCAGGTCACCGGCGATGACGAACGGCACACCGGCGGGCAGGCCGCCGCGCCGTCCCCGGTCGTCGTAGACGTAGGAGTCCGCGCCCGGGGTGACGTAGTCGGCCCAGAAGCGGATCTCGTCGTGGTTGCGCGCGACGTTGCGCCTCTCCGGTCCGTCGAAGGCGGGCGGCGTGGGATGGCTGGCCAGCAAGTGGACCAGGCGCCCCCCGCCGGTGTCGACGGGCAGGTCCCAGTGGCTCTTGGAGGACAGCCGCAGGACTTCGAGGGCCTCGGGGGAGTAGTAGGGCTCGCCGGTCCCGGGGAGGGTGGGCAGGAGCGCGCCGGGCATGTCCGCCCACCGGAAGGTGCGGAAGGTTCGCACCAGCCCGGTGATGATCGGGTACATCGAGTACACGACCATCCCGTACTGGCCGGGGAAGAGCCCGTAGCCGAAGGCGTCCTCGGCGTAGGCGGGACCGCCGGGCTCGGTCACCGCCTCCCCGTCGCCGTTGAGGTCCACTCCCGAGGCCACACCGGTGTTGACGGGCGCGGTGTACACGTACGGGTACTCGACGGCCTCGGCGCCGTTGTGGCCGACGGACAGGTAGTTGTCCTGGAACAGGCGGGGACCGGCGCCCTCCTCGTCGTGGTCGAACTCGTTGACCAGGAGGACGTCGGGGCGCACGCGCTGGATGATCTCGGCGACGTTGCGCGCCTGCTCGCTGCCGGGAGCGGCCAGTTCCTCGGCGAGCGTTCCCCGCTCCGGGCGCTCCAGCGCGGCGTTGAACGTCGCGAACCTCACCTCGTGCGGGCCCGGCGGGCCGGGGACCGACGGCGAGGCCCCGGCGGAGGCGGGGACCGCCGGCAGGGCGGACGAGGCGAGGACCAGGGTGGAGGTGGAGGCCACCGGGCGGGAAGGCGGGTGCATGAGGGCATTCTCCCAGCGGAGCGCTCTCCGGCGCCCCCGCCGGGAGCGGCCGGGGCGACCGCCCCTGTCGCTCCACGGGCATGGGGGCCGGGGACCCGCGGGAAACCGGCGGCCCGAGACCACCGCCTCATCCGTCCTCGGGCTCCGGGCCGGTCCGGTCCCGGCGGGCGTGTCCGGCCGGAAGGCCCACGGGGCCGTCCGTGCCAACGGGGTGGCGACCCGGGCTTGAAACGTTTTATCTTCAACTACCCCGTTCCCACTCACCCTGGATGCATGGCGGGCGGAGGTCCTGTGCCAACTGGGACGCGGGTGCTTCCGGCAGGTATAAATCGGTTTAGAAAGAGCTGTTCCCAAGCCGCTACCGTCCGTGTTACATTCTCGTTGTTTTCGGGAGCGCTCCCACTCCATCGATGCATCCGGGCCGCCGTGGTACGTCGGCACCGGATGCGGTAAGGAGTGTCCTTCCCATGCCCCCCATACCCCCCGCCGCCCGTCATCGGACACGGCGCGTCACATCCCTCGCGGTCTCCCTCGTCACGGGCGCCGCGTTCGCCGCCGTGGCGACCGGCCCCGCTTCCGCCGCCGCCGGCTGCGAGGTCGACTACACCGTTCAGAACCAGTGGAACAACGGCTTCACCGCGGCCGTGTCCGTCACCAACCTCGGTGATCCCGTCGACGGCTGGACCCTGGAGTGGGACTTCACCGCGGGCGAGCGCGTCACCAACGGCTGGAACGGCGAGTTCGCCGGTTCCGGGGACCACGTCAGCGTGGGCGACGCCGGGTGGAACGCGGCCATCGCCACCGGAGCCTCGGTCGGCTTCGGCTTCAACGCCTCCCACGGCGGCGCCCCGGAGCTCCCCGAGTCCTTCACGCTCAACGGCACCGCCTGCACCGGCGACACCGGGGAGCCCCCCGGTGAGGAGCCGCCCGACGAAGAGGAGCCGCCCACCACCGGCGAGGGGCGCCAGGTCGAGGAGTTGGACCGCGGCCTGGTGAGCGTGCACGGTTCGCGGGGCAACCTGGTGAGCTGGCGCCTGCTGGCCACCGACCCCGAGGACGTCGCCTTCAACGTCTACCGCGGCTCCACGCTCCTCAACCCGCAGCCCCTCACCGAAGCCACCTCCTACCTGGACGGCGGCGCCTCCGCCGACGCCCGCTACACGGTCCGACCCGTGGTCGGCGGTCAGGAGGCGGAGGCCTCGGAAACCTCCCTGGCGCTGCGCGACGGCTACCTGGACGTCCCCCTGGACGTCCCGTCCGGCGGCAGCGGCTACACCTACGACGCCAACGACGCCAGCGTGGGCGACCTCGACGGCGACGGTGAGTACGAGATCGTCCTGAAGTGGGAGCCCACCAACGCCAAGGACAACTCCCAGGCGGGTCGTACCGGCCCCGTGCTGCTCGACGCCTACGAGCTCGGCGGTGAGCGGCTCTGGCGCATCGACCTGGGGCGCAACATCCGCGCCGGTGCGCACTACACCCAGTTCCAGGTCTATGACTTCGACGGCGACGGGCGGTCCGAGGTCGCCGCGAAGACGGCCGACGGCACCGTCGACGGCACCGGCGGGGTCATCGGTGACGCCGGGGCCGACCACCGCAACGGCGACGGCTACATCCTGAGCGGGCCGGAGTTCCTCACCATGTTCGACGGCCGCAGCGGGGCCGAACTGGACTCGGTGGACTACGTGCCCGGACGCGGCGACGTCTGCGACTGGGGCGACTGCTACGGCAACCGTGCGGACCGGTTCCTGGCGGGCGTCGCCTACCTGGACGGCCAACGGCCCAGCCTGATCATGGCGCGCGGCTACTACACGCGCTCGGTCATCGCGGCCTGGGACTGGCGCGACGGGCGCTTCACCCGCCGCTGGACCTTCGACAGCGACGACGCCGGGTCGGAGTGGGCCGGACAGGGCAACCACCAGTTGAGCATCGCCGACGCCGACGGCGACGGCCGCGACGAGGTCATGTACGGCTCGATGGCCGTCGACGACGACGGCGGCGGGATGTGGAGCACCGGCCACGGTCACGGGGACGCCATGCACGTGGGCGACCTGCTGCCCGACCGCTCCGGCCTGGAGGTCTTCACCATCACCGAGCGCACGGGAGGCGCGGCGGGCGCATACGTGGCCGAGGCCGCCACCGGCGACGTGGTCTGGCGCAGGCCCACCGCCAGCGGTGAGGAGGGGCCCGGCCGGGGCGTGGCCGCGGACGTGTGGCCGGGCAACCCGGGCTCGGAGTTCTGGGTCGCGGGGGGCGGCGTCAGCGGCGTGTACGACGCCGAGGGCGACCGCCTGGGTGTTCGTGCTCCCTCCTCCGTGAACTTCGTGAGCTGGTGGGACGGCGATCCGCTGCGGGAACTGCTGGACGGCACCCGCATCGACGAGTACGGGACCGGTGGCGACACCCGGCTGCTGACCGGCTCCGGGGTGGCCTCCAACAACGGCACCAAGTCCACACCGGCGCTGAGCGGCGACATCCTCGGTGACTGGCGTGAGGAGGTCGTCTGGCGCACCGAGGACAACCGGGCGCTGCGGATCTACTCCACGCCCGTCCCCACCGAACTGCGGATGCCCACCCTGATGCACGACACCCAGTACCGGGTGGCCGTCGCCTGGCAGAACACCGCCTACAACCAGCCGCCGCACCCGAGCTTCTTCATCGGGGACGGCATGGAGCCCGCTCCCTGGCCGGAGGTGTACACACCCTGACCACCGGGCGGGTCGGGGCGGTCGTGCGGGTGCGCTCGCACGGCCGCCCCGCGCTCGGCAACCGTGTGCGGGCGGTCGCGGACGGCCGAACCCCCCAGCGCACGGGCCCCTCTCCCGGAGCCCTGCCCGGGAGAGGGGCCCGTGCGCTTCGGTGCGGGGCCTCCGGATCTCACAGGCACTCCCCGGGAAGGTCGCCCGCACGGAGCTCGGAGAAGGTCACCACCCTCTGCCCGGGGCGGGTGAGCACGGCTCCGCCGCGTGCGAAGAAGACGGTTCCCCCGGGCCTGCGCAGGTTGAGGAGGCCGACGGCCGAGCACAGGATCCGCCGCGGTGCCACCTTCTCCACCCCCGCCGTCGCGGCGAGGGAGTCGGCCGCCTCGGGGCCGACCTCGGCGAGGAACCGGGGGAGTTCGTGCGCGCTCACGTGACCTTCTCCCCGGCCTCCGCGATCTCCAGGACACCCAGGAGACGGCGGGCCATGTCCCGCTCCCGGCCCAGGGGAAGGCCCTGTTCGTACTCCCACGTGCCTTCCGTGCGGAACGGCTCCCACATCCAGAACCAGTGCCACTGTCCCGAGTCCGTCCGCATCAGGCGCACCGGCTGTTCCTGGGAACCCCGCTTCGCCACCAGCACCATCCCCGGCTGGGGGAGCGGCTTGAGGTTCAGCGCGTCCAGTTCCAGGGCGAGCCGCTTGGCCGCCTCCCTGGTCACCGTTGCCGGGCTGTTCGATTCTGACATGTCCCTTTTCTCTGTGGAATGGTGGAATGCTCTCGAGGCCGCTGCCATGAATCGCCGTCGGCCTCGAATTCGATCATCCGAGAGAGGAGCTCGGAACCATAGAGTGCATGAGCTTATGGGAGAATTTGAGGAGTGCTGTTCTCGGTGGTGCGAGGATGGTGGAGAAGGGTGGAGTAATGGCGAAACACAAGATCAGGCCGAACGCCCGGGAGTGGGGAACTGAACTGAAGGTTCTGCGGGCCAGGGCGGGCAGGACCCAGAAGAGCCTGGCCGCTCCGCTGAACTGCTCTGACACGCTCATCTCCGGATTCGAGTCCGGCACGCACTGGCCCTCACGCGAGATGGCGGTGGAACTGGACGTCCTGGTCGCGGGGGAGGGGACCCTCGTCAGGCTCTGGGACCGGTTGAACTCCAAGCAGGCCTACCCCGCCTGGGCGGGTGACCTGGTGAAGGCCGAACCCATGGCAACGGTCATGCGCAAGTTCGAGGCCACGGTCATTCCCGGCCTCCTCCAGACGGAGGACTACGCGCGTTCCCTGGTCGTGGCGAACAACGGCCTCGCACCGTTTCGCGATATCGAGGAGCTGGTATCAGGTCGGATGGAAAGGCAAAGGCTCTGGGACCTCCCTGACCCTCCCCGCATGGTGGTCGTTCTGAACGAAGCGGTCCTCCTGGCCTCTATCGGCGGACCGCAGGTCCTGTCCGAGCAGATCACCAAGCTGATCGATATGGTGGAAACCAAACGGATCAGGATTCATGTCGTTCCTCTGGACACGTCGGGTCCCCCGGCGGTCATGCCCTTCACCCTCCTGAGCTTCGAGGACCAGTCGGACACGCTGTACCTGGAGGACGCGCTATCGGGCCGGATGGTGACCGAGCAGGACGACGTGGCCCGGATGGATACGCTTTTCAGCGACCTCCTGGGGGTCGCGCTGTCGCCTGAGAAGTCGCTGAAGGTTCTCCACCAGCATCGAAGGAAGCATGATGACGAAGTCGAAGCTCTCACCTGAGTGGAAGAAGTCCAGCTACAGCGGTGGCAACGGCGGTGACTGCGTAGAGGCCAGGCAGAACGCTGCGCGCGCCGCCGTCGCCGTGCGTGACACCCAGAACCGCCACCTCGGCCATCTGGAAGCCAACAACACTGAGTGGACCGCCCTCCTGGGAGCGGTTAAGGGATGACGATGACGAAGCTCTCACCTAAGTGGAAGAAGTCCACCTTCAGCCATGGCAACGGTGGAAACTGCGTCGAAGCTCGGAGAACCACGACGGGCGCCGCCGTGCGTGACACCCAGAACCGGCACCTGGGCTGCCTGGAGGCCACCGGAGCCGAGTGGACCGCCCTCCTGGAGGCGGTGAAGGGCTCCACACCCTGAACCTTCTGGAGCCCCCAGACGCACCGAGCCCCCTTCCCGGACGCCCGGGAAGAGGGCTCACGCACGTGTCGCCGCAGGCGGAGGACCCGCGGCCTAGAGCGTCGGCAGGTACCGCGCCAGCTCGTACGGGGTGACCTGGCGGCGGTAGGAGTTCCACTCCGCCTTCTTGTTGCGCAGGAAGAAGTCGAAGACGTGCTCGCCCAGGGTCTCGGCGACCAGCTCGCTGTTCTCCATGATCCGCAGGGCCTCGTCCAGGCTCTGCGGCAGCGGGCGTATACCCAGCGCGCGGCGCTCGGAGTCGGTCAGGGCCCACACGTCGTCCTCCGCGCCGGGGGGCAGCTCGTAGCCCTCCTCGATGCCCTTGAGCCCGGCGGCCAGGATGACGGCGTAGGCCAGGTAGGGGTTGCAGGCGGTGTCCAGCGAGCGGATCTCGATCCGGCTGGAGTTGGACTTGCCGGGCTTGTACATCGGCACGCGCACCAGCGCCGAGCGGTTGTTGTGGCCCCAGCAGATGTAGGCGGGGGCTTCACCGCCCATGCCGGCGGAGGCCGCCGGGTCGTCCCACAGGCGCTTGTAGGAGTTGACCCACTGGTTGGTCACGGCCGTGATCTCGTCGGCGTGCCGCAGCAGGCCCGCTATGAATCCGCGTCCCACCTTGGAGAGCTGGAAGTCCGCGCCCGGCTCGTAGAAGGCGTTCCGGTCGCCCTCGAACAGCGACAGGTGCGTGTGCATGCCCGAGCCCGGGTACTCGGTGAACGGCTTGGGCATGAACGTCGCGTACACGCCCTGCTCCATCGCCACCTCCTTCATCACGAGCCGGAAGGTCATGATGTTGTCGGCGGTGGTCAGCGCGTCGGCGTAGCGCAGGTCGATCTCCTGCTGTCCCGGGCCGCCCTCGTGGTGGCTGAACTCCACGGAGATGCCCATGGCCTCCAGCATGTTGATGGCGTTGCGCCGGAAGTCGTGCGCGCTGTTGTGGGGCGTGTGGTCGAAGTAGCCGCCCGAGTCGTTGGGCTCGGGGAACTCGCCCTGCTCGGGCATCTTCTTGAGCAGGTAGAACTCGATCTCGGGGTGGGTGTAGAACGTGAACCCCAGGTCGGAGGCCTTGCCGAGCTGGCGCTTGAGCACGTGGCGCGGGTCCGCCGAGGACGGCGAACCGTCCGGCATGAGGATGTCGCAGTACATGCGCGCCGTGCCGTGCGGCTCGTTGCGCCAGGGCAGCACCTGGAAGGTGGAGGGATCGGGCTGGGCCAGCATGTCGGCCTCGTAGACGCGTGCGAACCCCTCGATCGCCGAGCCGTCGAAACCGATGCCCTCGGAGAAGGCCGCCTCCAGTTCGGCGGGGGCGACCGCCACGGACTTGAGGTACCCGAGCACGTCGGTGAACCACAGCCTCACGAACCGGATGTCGCGCTCCTCCAACGTGCGGAGCACGAATTCCTGCTGTCGATTCACGGTCAACCTTCCTTGATGCCGGTCGGTCCGGATACTGTTCCGCCGTGCGCGGAGCCGAGCCGGACACAGTGTCCCGGGACCAGTCTGCCGTGCGGATATTTCCGGGGTATTTCCGCACACGCCGACAAGCCTGCCCGGTCCGTTCCCCGCACACGCATTATGACCTGTGGCCGGGGCTTTCGCTCCGCCACCTCGCCTCGCCCGCGGTTCCCCGAGTGTGACGGAACTCCTCGGTCCGAGGCGGTACGCGCGGGTCCCCGCCGGGGGTCCGGCGGCGGCCCGACCCGAAGGCCGACGTAGAGTGCCCTGCCCGGGGCACACCATCCGCACAGGCGCACGGCCGGGGTCCGCCGGTCGGTCCGGGGACTTCCGCGTACTTTTCCGGTTCTTCCTCCCGAACCCGTAACGCTGAGCGGGGTCCGGACATGTGTGGGGGTGTAGGACGCACCACCACCGAGGGGAAAGGGTGCACGTTGCCCCGAAAACACCCGGTGCGGTCGCGGGAGGAGTCCGTCGCACGGTTCGAGGAACTCTACGAGTCCACGTTCCGTGACGTGCTCGGCTACCTGCTGCGCCGCACACAGGACCCGGACCATTCCGCCGACCTCGTCGCCGACGTGTTCACGGTGGTCTGGTCCCGGATCGACGACGTCCCGCCGGAGGACCAGGCCCGGCCGTGGGTGTTCGGCGTGGCACGCAAGGTGCTCGCCAACCACCGGCGCGGCGACCAGCGCCGCAACGCCCTGGCCGCGCGCCTGCGTGCCGACCTGCGCGAGGTCGCCGTCACCCTGCCCGAGGCACGTGATCCCGGCCTGGGCGAGGTCGGCAGGGTGTTTCGCGCCCTGCCCGAACGGGACCGGGAGATCCTCTCCCTGGCGGGCTGGGAACAGCTCGACACCGGGCAGATCGCGGTCGCCCTGGGGTGCGCACGGGGAACCGCCCGCGTGCGCCTGCACCGGGCACGCAACCGGTTCGCCAGGGCCCTGCGCAGGGCCGGCCTGGACACCGGGACCGGAGCCCCCTCCTCGGTCACCACCCCACGCCCACGGCGTGCCACGTCCCTGAAAGGAGCGGCGCGATGAACCATGACCCGATCGACCGCATGGTGGCCGGACTCCGCCCCGAGGTGGACGCGTCCCACCGGCTCGACCCCGCGGCCCCCGCCGCGCGTGAGCTGCGTTCGCTGATCCCCACCCGGAACCAGGAGACCACCATGTCCATGTCCCCCCGCAGGAAGCGCCTGCTCGTCGCGGCTCCGATCGCCGCGGCCCTCGCCGTGGGAGGCGTCGCGGCCACCGTGCTGTTCGACCCCTCCGCCGATGAGGGCTCCTCCCTTCCGCTCGGCCCCGAGCCCGCGGCCGCCGCCGTACTGGACGTCAGTGTCGAGGAGGGCGTGGTGGTGGCCGAGGTGCTCGACCCCACCGCCGACGCCGAGGCGTACGCGGCCGAGTTCGCCGAGCACGGCCTCGACGTCACGCTGCGTTTCGTCCCGGCGTCTCCCACCGTCGTGGGCAACCTCGTCTACCTGGACGACAACATGACGGGCGAGGGCACCGACGAACGCGACGTGGAGGTCGTGACCTCGCCCGGGGAGTGCACTCCTCAGGGCGGGGGCTGCCCCGTGGGTGTGCGCATCCCCGAGGACTACGACAACCCGGTCGAGGTGGTCTTCGGCCGGGAACCCGAGGCCGGGGAGCACTACGAGAGCACGAACGCCGCGACCGCCCCGGGGGAGGCCCTGGAGGGCATGGAACCCGCGGGGATGACCGTCGGTGAGCTGCGCGACGCCCTCGCCGGGGTCGACCAGGAGATCGCCGGCTTCAGGAAGCCGGTCCAGGAGCCCTGTGGCGGGTCCGAGAACGACACGGACGACCTCGACGCCGACGGGGAGCCAGCCTCCACCGACACCGACGCCGAGAACGGGTCGGCCGCGGGGGAGGGCTCGCGGCCGGCCCCCGGGCCGAACGACCCCCCGCAGGCTCCCGAGGACGGGCTCTGCGGGGAGATGCGGGAGCTCACCGGGGACGAGGTCGGTGACGACATGGTGGTCGCCGACGTGTCGCTGCACGCGCCCGGCGAGGTGAGCGTGATCGTGGAGGGCGAGACCGGGCTGTTCTGACCGGCCGCTTCCGGACCGCTTCCGGGACGAGCCGTGAGGGGCGGGCGCGTGGCCACGCGCCCGCCCCTTCGGCGTTGTCCACGGAAGGAGAAGTCCCGTTCTCCGGGGTCACCGGCCGGGCGTCCTCCCGCGCCACGGCCGGTGCGGGTCAGCCGTTCACACGTTCGCGCAGGATGTCCACACCGCTGCCGGTGAGCTCGTCCAGGTGCGCGGAGCGACCGGTCATCGCCATGACCAGGGCGAGCGTGCTCCCGGAGACGAGCGGTCCGGTGCCGGAGGCGAACGGACCGTCGGTGGCCTGGAGCCTCAGCCCCCGCACCCGGCTCTTGGCGACGACGACCTGGTCCGAGCCCCGGTAGTAGTCCGCCACGAGGGTCAGCGTGGCGATCGGACGGGCGCCGACGATGCCCAGGGGCCGCCTGATGTCCTCTCCGTGCACGATCGCCTCCCCCAGGATGGCGGGCTTGGGCAGGGGCGGTGACGTCGTGCTCCTCGTGACCCCCCGGAAGCGTGCGAGGGTCTCGGCGCCGGAGGTGCCCATCTGCTCCGCCAGGCGCATCGCGACCTGGGCGTCGAAGTCGAACCGGCAGCGGACGACCCCGGCCAGCCATCGAAGGCCGTTGAGGGTCGCCGCCGAGGTCAGGTGCGCGAGTACCTCGCGCACGGTCAGGCCCTCGCACAGCGACGGTGTCGCCCACTGTTCCTCGGTCAGCTCGGACAGGTCGTCGGCCAGCGCCGCCCGCTCCTGGTGGATCAGCGGCCACAGGTCCGCGCGGCCGCTCACCGGCGGACTCCGCGGCACGGGCAGTGTGCTGGTGGTGTCATCGGATACTCCTGGGAACGGGTTTTCGTCCCGTGCCTGTGGTCGTGGGCGGACACCGGAATCATCACTCCGGCCTACGACATTCCCGGGCTCGTCGCCGGTGTCGCGGAAGGGGGCCGCGGGGGCGTGGCCGCGGAGCCGTGGCCTATCGTCGGGGCATGGTGCGACAGACCACTCGTCTCGGGGTCCGGCAGGTCGATCTGGCTGACTGGCGGTGGTTGTTGGGAGCGCTGCGTGCTCGGTTCGGGACCGGCTCGTTCGGAGCGGGAGCCGCGTTCGTCGCCGCCATGGGGCGGCTCACCGACACGGTCGGCCATCATCCCGACGTCGACCTGCGTGCGGAGCATGTCCAGCTCGTGCTGCGCAGCCACGACGTCGGAGGGGTGACCGAAAGGGACGTCCGACTGGCCGAGAGGATCAGCGCGCTCGCGTCCGACCAGGGGCTGACCCCGTGCCCGGAGCGGGTACAGGTGCTGGAGCTGGCCCTGGACGCGCCCGTGTCGGAAACGGTGCTGCCGTTCTGGGCGGCCGTTCTCGGCGGTGGTGAGGCGGGCGGCGACGTCGTCGACCCGGCGGGGGAGCTCCCGCCGCTGTGGTTCCAGGCGACCGACTCGACCGCACCCGACCGACAGCGCTTCCACCTCGACGTCACGGTTCCCCCGGAAGCCGCCGACCGGCGGATCGCCGCGGCGGTCGCCGCAGGCGGACGCGTCGTCGACGACGGCCATGCCCCGGCCTTCGTCGTGCTGGCCGACCCGGACGGCGACAAAGCCTGTGTCTGCACCGAGTTGGGGCGGGGCTGAACCCCGCCCGCCCCATCGGCACGTCACCGACCCGGTCTCTCCCGGCGGCGCCCGTGAGGGCGCGGGCAACGAGCCCTAGGCCAGGCCGAGTTCGCGCAGCCGGGCCCCGGCCGTCGCCCGGTTGGGCACGTCGAGCTTGGCCAGGATGTTGGACACGTGCACGCTCGCGGTCTTGGGCGTGATGAACAGCTCCCCGGCGATCTGGGCGTTGGTGCTGCCCACCGCCAGCAGCCGCGCCACCTCCGCCTCGCGCGCGGTCAGCCCGGCCGGTGCCGTGGGCGGGGCGGCGTCCTCCACCAGGCCCGCCCCCATCCTGCGCGCCAGGTCCGCGGCGGCGTCGGCCAGCGGTACCGCTCCGCACTCCTCGGCCGCCGCGTGCGCCCGGCGCACCCACTCCAGGGCGCGGCCCCGGTCCCCGGCGGCCATCGCCGCCTCGGCCGCCCGCAGCCGGGCTCCCGCCAGGTGCAGCCGCATCGGCGTGGCCTCCCATGCCTCCACCGCCGCCGTCCACCGCTCCAGCAGCGGGGCGGGCTCCGCACCGTCCACCGCGGCCAGCCGGGCCGCCACGGACGCCCGGTAGGCCTGCTGCGCCGTTCCGTGGGCCGGCATCAGCGTCACCAGGTCGGCCACCAGGTCCCGCACCCGGCGCGCCAGGTCCACCGTCTCGTGGGGACGTCCCGAGACCGTGCCCAGCCGCGCGGCCTCGGCCATCACGTCCGCCATCGGCCACGTGTAACCGTGCGCGGACTCCAGGACCAGCCGTTCCAGGGTCCGCTCGGACAACGCGAGCGCGTCGTCGACCGCGCCCGCGGCCAGGTCCGTCTCCAGGAGCGCCAGCAGGGACAGCTGCACGATGTTCATCCGCTGCGAGGTCAGCGCGTCCGACCGCCCCGGCACCTGCATGGCCCGGCGCGCGGCGGCCAGGTCCCCCTGGGCGGCGGCCGCCCGGACCAGCACCGCGTCGACGTAGTAGCGGTGCTTGTTGAGCGGGTGGGTGCGCAGGACCGCCTCGACGATCCGCCGCGCCCCGGCCAGGTCGCCCAGCTCGAAGTAGATCTCCGCGCGGTTCTGGTGGTTGAAGGTCTTGTGGACGGACGCCCAGCCCATCGCCTCGTGCCGGGCCAGGGACTCCTCCAGCACCGCCAGTCCCTCCTCGTGGTGGCCCAGCTCCCGCAGGAAGTGGCCCAGGTTGCCCGCTCCGCGCGCCTCCAGGGAGGGGTCGGAGATCTCGGCGGCGTAGCCGATGGCCTCCTCGATCAGCGGACGGCCCCTCTCCAGGTCCCCCGAGTCCATGTGGAGCCCGCCCAGGGTGATGCGGGCGTCGGCGGCCGCGCACATGTCCTCCTGGCCGGCGGACCCGGCGAGTGCGATGGCCTCCTCCGCGAGCGCGCGCGTGGACCTTCCGGCCTTCTCCAGCTCCTTCAGGCGCTCCTGTCCGGGGGTCCCGCGCCGGTCGCCGCGGTGGACCATGGTCTCCCTGGCCAGGATGGCCAGCAGGATGACGTACCCCGGCATGTGCGGCGGGTGCAGCTCCAGGGCCGTGATCAGGTCGATGATCCCGCTGCCGCAGGCCTCCTCGGCGCGTGCCAGCCCGCGACGGCGCAGCAGGCACGCCCGCACCATCAGCGTGTGGTCGTCCCGGTCGTCCTCGGACAGGGTGGCCAGGGCCTCGTCGGCGAGGTCGAGGGCGCGCCGGGGGCGGCCCGCCTCCACGGCGGCCCCCGCCGCGCGGCTGACCACCTCGGCCCAGGACAGGCCCTGCACCCGCTCCCGTGCGTCGGGTACCCGGTCCCACAGGGCCAGGACCCGCTCCAGCATGTCGAGTTCCTCCCCGTAGGCGAGGGTGTCGCTCGCGCGCACCGCGGCCCACCAGGCGGCCTGGAGGGCGCTGGGCAGTTCCTGCGCGGCGTTGTAGTGGTGGGCCTGCTCGGCGGCCCGCCGGTCGAGGGGGACGGAGTCGGGGTACTCGTCGATGAGCTGGGCGAAGCGCATGTGCAGCCGGGCGTGGGGACCGGGCAGCAGCTCGCCGTGCACGGCGTCGCGCAGCAGGGCGTGCCGGAAGCGGTACCCGGTGCGGTCGGCGCGCAGCACGTTGGCGTCCACCAGGGTGCGCAGGGCGGGCTCCAGTTCGCGCTCGGCCAGGCCGGCCGCGTGGTAGAGCATCTCGTGCTCGATGCTGCCCGAGACCGCGCCGACCGACGCCACGCGCAGTACCGACATGGCGGTGTCGTCGAACCGGTGCAGGGGCTCCAGGAGCAGGTCGCGGAACTGGTCGGGCACGCCGTGGTCGTCGCCGGCGGGATCGCCGACCGACTCGGCGAAGGACTCCACGAACAGGGGGACGCCCTCGGTGCGCCGGTAGAGCTCGTCCATCTCGTGGTGGGTGAGCGCCGTGCCCCGGATCGCCGCGGCCTGGGCGCCGGCCTCGTCGCGGCTCAGCGGCGCCAGTTCGAGCGCCTCGACGCCGGGTGCGCGCCGCAGTTCGGGGAGCAGGCGGCGCAGCGGGTGGGTGCGGTGCAGGTCGTCGCTGCGGTAGGTGGCGACGATCTGCACGCCCGGCAGGTCGAGGTTGCGAACGAGGAAGACGAGCAGGTCGCGGGTGGCGCCGTCGGCCCAGTGCAGGTCCTCCAGGACCACGGTGACACCGCCGTCCTCGGCGGCCTGGTTGAGCAGGCGCAGGACCTGTTCGAAGAGGATGCCCCGGTTCTCGGGTCGCTGGGCGGGTACCTCGCCCAGTTCGGGCAGGAGCCGGGAGAACTCGCCGACCCCGCCGGGTGCGGCGGTCTCGAAGGCCTCCCGTCCGCGTTCGCGCAGGAGCTGGCGCAGGACGGCGGTGAAGGGTGCGTAGGACAGTCCGTCCACGCCGAGCTGGAGGCAGCCGCCGACGAAGACCGATCCCTGGGGCAGGGCCGAGACGAACTCGCCGACCAGGCGGCTCTTGCCCACTCCCGCGTCCCCGCCGACCAGGACCGCTCCAGGCGCCTCGGTGTGCGATCGCCGGGCATGGTCCCGGAGGAGCCGGAGCTCGGGCTCACGGCCCACGAACACGGTGTTGCTCTCGACAAGAACGGGCATGACGCTCATTATGCCTACAAGGTCGGACACCGTGGGTGTCGTCGGGAATCGCACGCCGGATCTCAGACGGCCCGGCCGAAGCGGGAACGACGCTCCTCGCGGCGGCGCTCACGCTCCTCGGCGCGCTTGCGGCGGGCCTCGAGTACGGCCTCGGTACGACGCAGGCGTGCCTCGGTCGTCTCCTTGGTGACGGCGGCGAGAAGTTCGGGGTGGATCACGGTCTCTCCTGGTGGTGCTGGTCCGGTGTCCCTCACCGGCACCACCCACGATGCTTCTAAGACCCCCGTCCCCACATGGGGAGAACACCCCGTTCCCGGCCCCGCGCACGCCTTGGCCGTAGGACACCGCCCGCTCTGGGAGGCCGCCCGGTCTAAGACGGCCGCCCCGCCTGAGACGCCGCGGGCTCGAACCGGACCGGGCCCGTTTCGTCGGCCGTCCGGGCGGGCGCCCCGCCCGAGAGGGCGTCCCGTCACCGAGGTGCTCCTCCGCCACGCGGCACGGCACGCGAAGGGAAGGCCCGGACACCTTCCTCCCGCCGCTCCCCGCGCGCGTTACCGCGCCCTCAGACCGCGCCGAGGTCGCGGGCACGCGCCCCGGCCGTCGCCCGGTTGGGCACGTCGAGCTTGGCCAGGATGTTGGACACGTTCACGCTGGCCGTCTTGGCGGAGATGAACAGCTCCCCGGCGATCTGGGCGTCGGTGCTGCCCACCGCCGGCAGCCGCAGCACCTCCGTCTCGCGCGGAGTCGGTCCCGCGGGGGCTCCGAGGCTCCGCCGAGCCGCAGACCCGCACGCCGGGCCGGCCCGGCGGCGGACCGCTCCAGCGGCACCGCCCCGCACCCGTGCGCCGCGCCTTGGGCCTGTCCCAGCCATGCGCGGGCCGCGGCCTGGTCGTGTCCGGCCAGCGCCGCGTGCGCCGCACGCAGCCGGGCCTCGGCCAGGTGCAGCACCAGGGGCGTTCGCTCCCAGCGCCGCACCGCCTCCTCCCGGCCCCCGCGCGCACGGGCGTCGGGCACCCGGTTCCACAGGGCCGGGACGCGCTCCGGCATGACGAGCCGCTCACTGTGGGCCAGCGACTCCCCGGCCCCCGGACCGCCACGCCGCCACCCACGCCGCCTGCATCGCTCGGGCGGGTCCTGGGCGGAGTGGTAGTGGTGGGCCTGCTCGGCGGTGCACCGCTCGGCGGGCACGTAGTCGGGGTGCTCGTCGATGAGCTGGGCGAAGCGCAGGTGCAGCCGGGAACGCGTTCCGGGCGGCAGGGAGCCGTGGACGGCCTCGCGCAGCAGGGCGTGCCGGAACCGGTACCCGTCCCCGATCACCCGCAACAGGCGGGCGTCCACCGGCGTGTGCGGGGACGACCCCGGTATGTCCTCGGCCAGTTCCGACGCCCGGCGGAGTCAGACGGCGCGGCCGACCGCGCCGACCGAGGCCGCGCGCAGTACCGCCGTGGCGTCCGGGTCCAGTCGGTACAGAGCGCCAGCAGGTCCGGGAAGTGCCGGAGGCCTCGGTGCGGCAGCGGCGGCGTACGGCCGTCCGGCGGAGTCAGACGGCGCGGCCGTAGTCCTCCCGCTTCCGCGACAGGAGGCGGTGCTCGCGGCGCTCCTGTCTGCGCTGCGCGCGCTCGTGCCTTCGCTGCGCGCGCTCCCTGGCGTGGGCCCGGCGGGCCGCCTGGACGTTCTGCGCCTCGCGGACGCGCTGCTCGGTCATCTCCCGGGCGTTGGCGTTCATCAGCTCGGTGTGGAACACGGTGTTCTCCCCGTCCTCGGGGCGCGGACCCGGTGTCCCCGCCGTCTGGTGTCCACGATCGCCCTAAGACCCCGGGGCGCACATGGGGAGGAATCCCCGTCCTGGGGCGGGACGGGGCACGTATGGCCCTAAGGCCCCGGGCGGAGCCGCCGGCCCGAGTCCCACGGCCGGAAGGCGTGTCACCGCATGCACTCACCTGATCACGCATAGTTTCCTAGGGGTGTCGGATCGTGAACACGCGGGAGGCGCGGGATGACGGGAATGGTCCGGAAGGGCTGTCGGAACACGGCGTACGGGCGGGCGGCCGCGGCCGGCCTGGTGGCGATGGCGACGGGAGTGCTCGCCGCGCCGGCCCTCGCCGACGACGGGGCCGGTCCGGCGGCCGGGATGGGCCTCACCCTGGACGCGGGCGCGCAGCCGCCGGGGCCGGGGCAGGAACTCACGCTGCGCGCCACCCTGGCCAACGGCGGCGGTGGCGCCGTGGAGGGCGCCCTGCTCGCCCAGCACGTCCCCGAGTCGCTGGAGATCGTGGAGGTCGGCGGTGACGGGGTGGTCAAGGACGGCATCGTGAACTGGCGGGTCGCCGTACCCGCGGGGGAGGAGACGGCGTACACGGTACGTGTGCGGGTGCCGGAGGACGCCGAGGGCCGGGAGCGCCTGACGAGCACCGCCTGCCTGCTGCTGGACCGCGACTCCGACCCGGCCATGTGCGCGAGCGACACGGTGGTCGTGGCCGAGACGACCGTGGCGGGACGTGCGTCGGAGTACATGGACCGCGACGGCCTGGTGAGGGCGGCGGGGGTGGCCCTGCTGGCCGGTCTGGCCTGGGTGCTGTGGCGGCGCAGGAGCGCTTCGGCGCGCGGGTGAGCCGGGGCGGGGACGTGCGCCGCGCCGCCCCGGCGTACGGTCCCGCCCGGCCCCGTCTGGCGTACCGCCCCGGTGGGCGGCCGGGGCGCACTGGCAACTACAAGGCGTAGTAATGTTCCGGTATGGACATCTTCTACTCCGCGCTCGTCTTCCTGCACATGCTCGGTCTCGCGGGCGTCCTCGCGGGCTTCCTCATGCAGGTCATGACCGGCAACGCCAAGTCGACCAAGGTCCTGCTGCACAGCTCCCTGCTCCAGCTCGTCACCGGACTGCTGCTGGTCGGGGTCGCCGAGATGGCCGACCTCACGGAGATGAACCACGTCAAGATCGCGGTCAAGCTGGTGGTCGCGCTGGCCGTCGTGGTGGTGGGCGTGCTGAACCTGCGCAAGCCCGCCGACAAGCTCGCCGTCATCGCGGGCGTGCTCGCCGTCGTCAACATCGGCGTGGCCGTCTTCTGGTAGTTCCCCGCCCTCCCGCGTCCCCCGGCGCGGTCCCCGCAGGCCGCCCCCGCCGGTGGTGGTACGGACCCCGGGGTCCGTACCACCACCGGCTTTTTCTGTGCCTTTCAGTAATCTTGCAAGGTTTTTCGTGCTTCAAGCCGAAGGTCCCGCATCGCCGTCCCCGCAGTTCACGGCGGCGGCGCCCCCGGTCCGCCTTCGCCGCGAAGGCGCCGCTGTACCCGGTGTCCGCCCAGGTGGGGTCGGCATTCGTCGCGCTGCGTGAAAGGCGACACCCCGGTGACACGGGCTGTTCACAAGGGCGAACCCTTCTGTTACCTTCATCACGCTCACGCAAACTCTTGCAATAACTGCAAGAGGACAGCGGTCGGGGCAGTGCCGCCCCACCGCGCACCTTCCCCCGAGGAGCGCACATGAAGCTATCCGGACTCGGCGCCGCGGCCGGGTCGGTTCTGGTGGGAGCCGGCCTGCTAGCGGTTCCCCTCCTGCCCGGCCCCGCCCCCCGACAGATCGAGACCGCCTCCACCGACGCCACCGCCGCGGCCACCGGCAACGGGGAGGCCGTCGTCCACCTCTTCCAGTGGACCTGGGACGCGGTGGCGAACGAGTGCACCGACTTCCTCGGCCCCCGCGGCTTCGGCGCGGTCAAGGTCTCACCGCCCCAGGAGCACGTGGTCATCCCCTACGCCGAAGGCGGGAACCACCCCTGGTGGCAGGACTACCAGCCCGTCTCCTACCGCATCGACAACACCCGGCGCGGCACCGCCGAGGAGTTCGAGGCGATGGTCTCCACCTGCGCCGACAGCGGTGTGAAGGTCTACGTCGACGCCGTCATCAACCACATGACCGGCGACGGCTCCGGTACCGGCAGCGCGGGCACCGAATGGGCCAAGTACGACCACCCCGACCTGTTCGGCGACGGCGGCGCCGGCTACGACCGCGCCGACTTCGGCCCCTGCTACGAGGAGATCGCCGACTGGAACGACAAGTGGGAGGTGCAGAACTGCCAGCTCGTGGGCCTGGCCGACCTCGACACCGCCGACCCCCGGGTGCGCGCGCAGATCCGCCGCTACCTCAACGACCTGGTGGACATGGGCGTGGCGGGCTTCCGCGTGGACGCGGCCAAGCACGTCCCCGAGGAGCACATCGGGGCCATCCTCTCCGACCTGCACGAGGTGCCGGTCTTCGGCGGCCGGCCGGAGATCTACCAGGAGGTGATCGGCGACCAGACGATCCCCTACACCGCCTACACGCCCTACGGGGACGTGACCGCCTTCGACTACCAGCGCGACATCTCGGGCAGGTTCGCCAACGGCGACATCTCCGGCCTGGCGCACCTGCCGGACTACGGCGGGCTCAGCGACGAGCAGGCCACCGTCTTCATCGACAACCACGACAGCCAGCGCTACCACCCGACCCTGACCTTCAAGGACGGCGACCGGTACTACCTCGCCACGGCGTTCATGCTCGCCCACCCCTACGGCACCCCGGTGGTGATGTCGAGCTACGACTTCGGCGACAACGTGACCGAGGGGCCGCCCAGCACCGGATCCGAGCCCGGCAACCCGGCGGGCTGGATCACCGAGGACGCCGACTGCTCCGACTCCGAGTGGGTCTGCGAGCACAGGCACCCCGCCGTCGCCGGGATGGCCGCCTTCCGCAACGCCACCGGTGACACCCCGGTGGTCCAGCGCGCCACCGACGGCGCCTCCCGGCTCGCCTTCGACCGGGGCGACCGCGGCTTCGCCGCCTTCAACGCGAGCGGCGGCACCTGGAACCTGACCGCCGACACCGCCCTGCCCGACGGCAGCTACGAGAACGCGGCCGGAAGCGGGACCCTCACCGTCGCCGACGGCCGGGTCAGCGCCCGGGTTCCGGCCAACGGGGCCGTCGCCCTGCACGTGGGCGGCACCTGCGACGACTCCGCCGAGTGCGGAGGCGGCACCGACCCCGGTGACCCGGACGACCCCGCCGGGAGCAGCGTCTCCGCCACCGTGGAGACCTGGTACGGCCAGGAGGTGTACGTGGTCGGCTCCACCCCCGAGCTGGGCTCCTGGAACCCGCTGGACGGGGTGAGGCTGTCCACCGACGAGTCCACCTACCCGGTGTGGTCGGGCACCGTCCCCTTCGGCGCCGACACCGAGTGGAAGCTGGTCAAGGTCGACGGCGCGGGCAACGCCGAGTGGGAGTCCGGCGCCAACCGCGTCGGCCCCGCCTCCACCGTCACCTGGCGCGACTGACCCCGCCGGCCCCGTCGCGGCGCCCCGCCGCCCCGCTTCGGGGCGCCGCCCGTCCACCCGCCCGTCCGGAGGGACCGGCGGGCGAGGACCTTCGAGGAATCCGCCGACCACCACCCCGGGCCGAACCACTCCCGGCCCCGGCGCCCCCGTGCCCCACTCCCTCGACACGGGGGCGCCCCTCCCGGGGACCACGGTGCTGTGACCGGAGAGGGCCCCGTACACCGTGATCCCGTACTCACGGCGCACTTCGAGTGCCGAGGGCGTCCACAGGCACAGGGCCAACGCGGGCCGGGCCCTCGCGGCCGGCGCACCGGACCTGTCCGGTGGACTCGGTCCCGCGCCACCGGGGGCGGCGGGGCCGCCGGAGGATCCGCGGGTACGCCCGTGAGGCAGGAGCGGCCGCACCGTGGGCGCCGGCGGGGTTCCCGTACCCCCGGCGTCCGAGCGCACAGCGAAGCGCGGCGGAGCCCCGGGGAGACACGGTCTAGTCGTCGTAGAAGACCCGCTCCATGACCGCGCGCGCCCGACGGGTGGTACGCAGGTAGGACTCGGTCAGCCGGTCGGACGGGCCCTCCCACACCTCCTCGTCCTCGTCGTCGCCGCCACAGCCCATCGCACCCGCCACCGCGGCGCGCACCCGCAGGTCCGTGGGCAGCGAGTCGCCGCCCCGGCCGCGCACCAGCATCACCATCCCGCGCACCCGCGACGCCAGCTTCCATGCCTGTGCCAGGACCTCGCCGTCCTCCTCGTCCAGGAGCCCGTGCGCCACGGCCGCCTCCAGCGCCTCCAGCGTGCCCGTGGTCCGCAGGTCCGGGTACTCGCGGGCGTGGCGCAACTGAGTCAGCTGGGCCACCCACTCCACGTCCGACAGCCCGCCCCGGCCCAGCTTGGTGTGCAGCGTCGGGTCGGCCCCGCGCGGCAGCCGCTCGGACTCCATCCGCGCCTTGAGCTTGCGGATCTCCAGCACCGCGGAGGAGTCGATCCCGCCCTTCGGATACCGGATGGGGTCGATCAGCTCCGTGAACGCCTGACGCAGCCCCGGATCGCCCGCGACCGGCTTGGCCCGCAGCAGCGCCTGGCTCTCCCACACCTGCGACCAGCGCCCGTAGTACACGGCGTAGGACTCCAGCGTGCGCACCACCGGGCCGCTGCGCCCCTCCGGGCGCAGGTCGGTGTCCACCTTCAGCGGCGGTTCCGCGGCGGGCATCTCCAGCAGCCGCGCCAGCTCCCGCACGATCGCCATCGCCTGTTTGGTGGCCGCGCCCTTGTCCACCCCGGGCAGGGGATCGTGCACGTACATCACGTCCGCGTCGCTGGCGTAGGTCAGCTCCCCGCCGCCGAACCGGCCCATCGCCACCACGCACACCCGCGTGAGCGGCTCGTCCCGCGACGCGGCCACCACCCGGTTCTGCGCCAGGCGCAGCGCGGCCTCGATGGTCACCGCCGCGATGTCGGTCAGCGCCGAGCCCACCTCCTGGATCGAGGACACCTCCAGCAGGTCGGCGGCGGCCGTGCGCAGCAGCTCGCGGCGGCGCAGCGCGCGCACCGCCGCCACCGACTCCTCGGCCGTGTCGTACCGGCGCTGCGCCGCCTCGGCCTCGGCCGCCAGCACCCTCGGGCTGTGGCGCGCCAGGTTGGCGTCGTCGGCCAGCATCGCCACCGCCTCCGGGGCGCGCAGCAGCAGCTCCGTCGCATAGCGGCTCGTGCCCAGCAGCCACGCCATGCGCTCGGCCACCCGCACGTCGTCGCGCAGCAGCCGCAGGTACCACGGGGTGGTGCCCAGGGCCTCGCTCACCTGCCGGAACCCCAGCAGGGCCGAGTCGGGGTCGGGCGAGTCGGAGAACCAGCCCAGCATCACCGGCAGCAGCGTCCGCTGGATCGAGGCCCGGCGCGAGACCCCCGACGTCAGCGACTCCAGGTGGCGCAGAGCACCGCCCGGATCCACGAACCCCAGGGCCTCCAGGCGGTCCCTGGCCTGCTCCGGCGACAGCCGGGCCTCCTCGTCCGGCAGTCTGGCCACCGCGTTGAGCAGCGGCCGGTAGAACAGCTTCTCGTGCAGGCGCCGCACCTCCGAGGACACCCGGCGGCGCGCACCGGTCAGCTCCCTGACCGGGTCCGCGGTGAAACCGAGGGCCCGCCCCAGGCGGCGCAGGTGCTCGGAGCCCTCCGGGCCGGCGGAGTCGGGCATCACGTGCGTGCGCCTCAGCCGCTCCAGTTGCAGCAGGTGCTCCAACCGCCGCAGGAACCGGTAGGAGTCGGCCAGCCCGGACGCGTCCCCGCGCCCCACGTACCCGTGCTCGGACAGCACCCGCAGGGCCTCCAGGGTGTTGCCCGACCGCAGCCGCTCGTCGGTGCGCCCGTGCACCAACTGGAGCAACTGCACCGAGAACTCGATGTCGCGCAGCCCGCCCGGCCCCAGCTTGAGCTCCCGCTCGGCCTCACCGGCCGGGATGTGCGCCACCACCCGGCGGCGCATCGCCTGCACGTCCTCCACGAAGTCCGTGCGGTTCGCGGCACCCCACACCATCGGGGAGATCACGTCCATGTAGGCCCGGCCCAGCTCCGCGTCGCCGGCGATCGGGCGGGCCTTGAGCAGCGCCTGGAACTCCCAGGTCTTGGCCCAGCGCTCGTAGTAGGCGCGGTGTCCCGACAGCGGGCGCACCAGCGGCCCGTTGCGCCCCTCCGGCCGCAGCGCCGGGTCCACCTCCCACAGGGTGCCCTCGGCGTCGGTCTCCGACGGGACGCGCATCATCGCGGTGGCCAGCCGGGTCGCCGCGCGCATCGCGGCCTGCTCGTCCACCGGTTCGTCGGAGCCGGGTTCCTCGACCGGCTCGGCCACGAACACCACGTCCACGTCGCTGACGTAGTTCAGCTCCCGTCCGCCGCACTTGCCCATGCCTATGACCGCCAGGCGGCACAGCGCCGCGTCCTCGGGGTGCTCGGCGCGGGCCACCGCCAGGGACGCGTCCAGCACCGACGCGGCCAGGTCGGCCAGCTCCGCGGCGACCTCGTCCACCGTGCACATGCCGGTCAGGTCCCGCCCCGCCAGGCGCAGCACCCGCCTGCGGTAGGCCACGCGCAGGAGGTGGCGGAGGGCGGTGGCGGACCCGTCCTCGGACACGGCGGGGTCGGCCACCGGCGCGGGACCGTTGGGGTCGGCGCCCACGGTGTGCATCAGCCCCCGGCGCACCTCCTCCTGCTCGGGGGAGCGGGCGGCGTCGGCGCCCCGCAGCTCCCGCCAGTCGCCCGGATGGCGCACCAGGTGGTCGGCCAGGGCGGGGCTGGTGCCCAGCACCCGGCACAGTCGTGCACGCAGTTCGCGGTCCTCGCGCAGCGCGTCCAGGACCTCGTCCGGATCGGCGTCGGACTCCAGGACCCGGATCAGCCCGAGCAGGGCCTGGTCGGGGTCGGGAGCCGCCGCGAGGGCGTCGATGACGTCGGTGTCGGCCTGGGCGTCCAGACCGGCCTCCGCCACCAGCCGCAGGGCCCGGATGCTGTCGCTGAAACCGCGTCTGGCGAGTGCGCCTGCCGTCATGTCTGTTCTTCCGTCCCTTGCCACGCGTCAACGGTAACCGTGCGGTCGGCGTCCGGGCGTTCCCGGCCGCCCCGCCGCTCCCGTGCCCGGTGGTCGGCACCGGGGCCCGGAACCGGGTCGGGGCCGGTACCCGAGCGAACGGATACCGGCCCCGATGGGGAGCTGCCGGGCGGACCCGGCCGCCGCCTAGACGTCGTAGTAGAGCTCGAACTCACGCGGGTGCGGGCGCAGGCGCAGGGAGTCGATCTCCTCGGTGCGCTTGAAGTCCACGTAGGTCTCGATGAGGTCCTTGGTGAACACGCCGCCCTCGAGCAGGAACTCGTGGTCGGCCTCCAGGGCCTCCAGGGCCTCGTCCAAAGACGCGGGGACGGTCTTGATGGACTGGGCCTCCGCCGGGGGCAGCTCGTACAGGTCCTTGTCGATCGGCTCCGGCGGCTCGATCTTGTTCTTGATGCCGTCGACACCGGCCATCAGCATGGCGGAGAAGGCCAGGTACGGGTTGGCCGACGGGTCCGGCACGCGGAACTCGATGCGCTTGGCCTTCGGGTTCGAGCCGGTCAGCGGCAGGCGGATGCAGGCCGAGCGGTTGCGCTGGCTGTAGACCAGGTTGATCGGGGCCTCGTAGCCGGGCACCAGGCGGTGGAAGGAGTTGACCGTCGGGTTGGTGAAGGCCAGCAGCGCCGAGGCGTGCTTGAGCAGGCCGCCGATGTAGTAGCGGGCCGTGTCGGAGAGCTGGCCGTAGCCGGACTCGTCGAAGAACAGCGGCTCGCCGTCCTTCCACAGGCTCTGGTGGCAGTGCATGCCCGAGCCGTTGTCGCCGAACAGCGGCTTGGGCATGAAGGTGGCCGTCTTGCCCGCGGCGTTGGCGACGTTCTTGACGATGTACTTGTACAGCTGAACGCGGTCCGCGTGCTGGAGCAGGGTGCCGAACCTGATGCCGATCTCGGCCTGGCCCGCGGTGCCGACCTCGTGGTGCTGGAGCTCGACGTCGATGCCCGACTTGATCAGGTGCTGCACCATGTCCGAGCGCAGGTCGCTGTAGTGGTCGACCGGCTCGACGGGGAAGTAGCCGCCCTTGTAGCGGGGACGGTAGCCGCGGTTGCCGCCCTCGAGGGTGGAACCGGTGTTCCAGGCGCCCTCGATGGAGTCGATCTCGTAGTAACCGGTGTTGGCCCGGGTCTCGAACTTGACGTCGTCGAAGATGTAGAACTCGGCCTCGGCACCGAAGAAGGCGGTGTCGGCGACACCGGATCCGCGCAGGTAGGCCTCGGCCTTGCGGGCGACGTTGCGCGGGTCGCGGCTGTAGGACTCCAGGGTCAGCGGGTCGTGGACGAAGAACGTCATGTTCAGCGTCTTGTGCTTGCGGAACGGGTCCAGCACACCGGTGCTCAGGTCCGGGAGCAGCAGCATGTCGGACTCGTGGATGGCCTGGAAGCCGCGGATCGAGGAGCCGTCGAACATCTGGCCGTCGGTGAACGTGGACTCGTCAACGTTCTCGGTCGGGAGGGTAACGTGGTTCACGCCTCCGAACAGGTCCGTGAAACGGACGTCGAGGAATCTGACGTCCTCTTCTCGGATATAGGCGAGCACCTCGTCGACGCTGCTGAACAAAACGAACCTCCGTGCAGGTGGCTGAGACGGTGGACCGGGGTCCGCTCCATCGAGGACACGTCGGATCGCGCGCCGTCTCCCGGCTTCGCTACCGAAGCTAGGAGGGGGCCGTTTCCGTGCCATGTCTCGATTGTTTCCTGCGTGTTACGGAGCCGACCGTTTTCGCAGTCCAACGCGTCTGACCCGGTTATTTTACCCGTACGGGGCCGAAACGGGACGCTTCGCAACACCGGTTGTGTCCTCCGTCACCGGGCCGCCGAGCGCACGTCACGCCGTCGCGACCGGCCCGGACGCGGGTGCGCCGGGGACGCGGATACCGTTGGGGCATGAGCGACGAGACTCGGGGCGCCACCACCACCGCCCCCGGAGACGACTTCCGGTACCGGGGCAACCGGCTCGGCCTGCCCGAGAGCGGTACGGGCTCGGTGCCCGGGATCTCCCGCCGCCTGGTCGGCCTCGCCCTGGACTGGGCGCTGGCCCTCATGCTGGCCTGGGCGGCCTACGGCCTGGGCCTGGTCGGCTCGGGGCCGACCGCCGCGGAGGAGGTCGCGCCGATGGTCAGCAACACCGCCCTCGTCGTCTTCGCGGTCATGAGCATCCTCCTGCTCACCCTTTTCGGCACGACCGTCGGCCGCCGCGTCGCCGGTGTGGGAATCCGCGCCACCGGCGAGCGCTCCTGGCCCTGGTTCGTCTCCATGACGGTGCGCACCCTGCTGTTGTGCCTGGTCGTCCCCGCCGTCGTCTACGACCGCGACACCCGCGGGCTGCACGACAGGGCGGCCGGAACGGTCGCCACCCGCTACTGACCCCTCACGCCTCGTCCCCGGGGCGGCCGGCGGGCCCGCACGCGTGTGCGCGCCCCCTCCGAGCTGCTGTTAGCATCCGTTCATCGCAGGGCGTGTCACGCGGGCCCCGCGCGTCGCCCGAAGACCACCGTGCCCCAGGCACCGGCCGAGGGCGGTCGGAGGACGACGGGCGGACGTGTGTCCGCGGAGCACCTGTGAGGCTCGGGCGGACCGAGGACCCCGCACGGTGCTCAGCCCCCACCCCTCCCACGCACATCGCATCCGTCCGAAGGTTCGCATGGCTGGCAAACGCTCCGCTCCCCGCCCCTCGGGCGTACTCAACGCTATGCGGATGTCCGCAGGGCAGTGGGTCGCCTGTGTCGCCACCGCCCTGGCCATCGCCGTCAGCCTCGGCGGCTACGGCTGGTACCAGGGCATCGTCGGCAACATCACCACCGCGCAGGTGGACACCGACACGTGGGACCGGCCCAGCAGCGTCGAGGGCGTGATGAACCTGCTCATCATGGGCTCCGACATCCGCTCGGGGGAGAACGCCGAGTACGGCGAGGCCGAGGGCGCGCGTCCCGACACCATGCTCATCGCCAGCATCAACGTCGACAACGGCGCGGCCACCCTGGTCAACCTGCCCCGCGACCTGATGGTGGACCTGCCCGCCTGTGAGGCGACGGAGGACTACCCGGGGATGAACGCGCACAGCGGCATGATCAACTCGGCGATGACCTTCGGCGGCGTGGGCTGCCAGTGGCAGACCATCGAGCAGATCACCGGCGTGCACCTGGACCACTTCGTCATGATGGACTTCGCCGGGTTCAAGGACATGGTGGACGCCATCGGCGGCGTGGAGATGTGCATTCCCCAGCCGATCGAGGACCCCAAGGCCCACCTGTCGCTGGACGCGGGGACGCAGAAGCTCAACGGTGAGGAGTCGCTGGGCTACGTGCGCTCCCGCTACGGCCAGGGCGACGGCAGCGACCTGTCCCGGATCGACCGCCAGCAGGAGTTCATGGGCGCGATGCTGCGCCAGGTGCTCAGCAGCGAGGTCATGACCAGCCCGGTGACCATCACCAACTTCCTCGGCGCGATCACCGACTCGGTGACCACCGACGAGGAGCTGACCGTCGACATCATGACCGACATCGCCATCTCCATGCGCGAGGTCGACCTCGAACGGGTCCAGTTCGTCACCGTGCCCAACGGCCAGCACCCCGCCGACCCGAACCGGCTGGCCATGAGCCAGCCCGCCGCCTCCGAGCTGTTCGATGCGATCAGCTCCGGCACCGACCTCTCGGGCGGCGACAAGAAGGAAGAGTCCGGGAAGCCCGAGGAGTCCGGTGGCGCCGAGTCCGGGCCCGCCCCCTCCGAGATCTCCGTGCAGGTCATCAACAACGCCGGTATCGACGGCCTGGCGGGCGAGGTCGAGGGCGTCCTGCTCGACCGGGGCTACAGCGTCACCGGTGTCGGCAACCCCGTGAACCGGGCTCCGCTGGATACCACGGTCTACTACGCGCCCGGCCAGGAGGCGGCGGCCGACCTGCTGGCGGGTTCGCTGGAGAGCGCGGTCACCGAGGAGGTCGCCGGCCTCCCCCAGACCCTGGAGCTGGTCATCGGCCAGGACTGGGGCGGTTTCACCGACGGCGGCGGCTCCTCCGAACCGGAGCTCTCCGTCACCGAGGACCTGGGCGGTACCACCGCGGAGAAGGCGGAGGAGAGCGCCTGCTGAGGCGTCCGGCGGGCGGGTGCGACCTGACACGGTACGTACCTTCCGGTAGCATCCGCCCGTTACGTCCGTGTCGCCGCGCGCACCGCGTGCCCCGGCCCCCACCGCGACCGGACCAGCCCCTGTCCCATACCGAATCGCAGGTGCCTCGTGGCTCCCAGAAACGTGTCCTCGGCCCCGGCCAGGAAGATGAGTCCCGGCCAGTGGGTGGCGTGCGGGATGACCGGCCTGCTCATCGCGGCGAGCCTGACCGTCTACGCGGGATACCGCGACGCCCTCAGCATCGCGACCGAGGAGATCGACACCGACGCCTGGGGCGACCGCCCCGCACAGGTGGAGGGCATTCACAACATCCTGCTGCTGGGTGGGGACAACGAGTCGGAGGGCAAACGCCCCGATGTGCTGGTCATCGTCAACATCAACGTGGACAACGGCACCGCGACCATGGTCAACCTGCCCCGCGACCTGATCGTGGACATCCCCCAGTGTGATCCGGTCGGCGAGTTCCCCGGATGGCCCGGCGGACTACAGCAGATCAACCACGCCGCGACCTACGGCGGTCTGGACTGTTTGGGCAACACGGTGGAGACGACCACCGACATCCACCTGGACCACATGGTGATGGTGGACTTCGCCGGGTTCGAGAACATCGTGGACACCATCGGCGGCGTCGAACTGTGCATCTCCAAGCCGCTCGACGATCCCAAGGCTCATCTGTCGCTGGACCCGGGGACACAGACCCTCAACGGCGAAGAAGCACTCGCCCTGGCCCGTTCCCGCCAGAGCACCGAGCACAAGAACGACATGGGGCGGATCAAGAGCCAGCAGCGGCTGATCGGCGCTATCCTGCGCAAGGTCACCAGCGGTGAGACCCTATCCAGTCCCACGACGCTCTACGACTTCCTGGGGTCGGTCACCGACAGCATGGTGACCGACGACGGATTCACCGTGGACAAGATGGCGGAGCTGGCCATCGCCATGCGTGAGGTGGACCTGAGCCGGATCAACATGGTGATGGTGCCGGTCGTGAACTCACAGACCCACCAGTACAAGGTGGATCCCAAGCAGCCCGCCGCTGACGAGCTGTTCGCCGCGGTCGCCTCCGGTGACGTGCTGCCCGAGGAGGAGAGCGGGGACAAGGGCGAGGACGAGGAGTCCGCGGAGCCCGCCGTCGAACCCGGCGACGTGTCCGTGCGGGTGCTCAACGGCACCGGCAGGACCGGCCTGGCCGACACGTTTCAGGGGCTCCTGGAGAACCAGGGCTTCACGGTCGCCGGTGTAGGCAACCCCGGACCGCGCAACCCGGAGCAGAGCACCATCTACCACGGACCCGGCCAGGAGGCCGCGGCACAGACCCTCGCCGCCGCTCTCGACACCGTGCGGACCGAGGAGGTCCCCGACTTCGGCGAGGAGCTGGAGCTGGTGATGGCGGCCGACTGGAAGGGTCTGGCCGGCGACGGCTCCGCCCCGACCGGCGGCGGAGGCGAGGGCGCGCTGGCCGAGCTCGGCGCCACCTCCGCCGCCGAGGACACGGTCTCCTGCGAGTAGTACCGACGGCCGCGAGGGGCGAGGGCCCGTGAGCACCCCGAGGTGCCCACGGGCCCTCCTCGTGTCCGGGGAGCCGGTGGGGCCGCCGGGGCCGGAACACGGTCCGGACGTGACAGGCCATGGCATAACGTTTATCGTTATTATCGATAAACGATATGGAGGGTGTGTCATGTCCAGGTGGTACCGGCTCCGCTGGAGCAGGGTCGACAACCTCATCGTCCACGGCGCACTCGTTCTCGGGATCACGGTCACGGGCCTCACGGGCCTCTACGCCCTCGTGTGGATCACTCCGCTGCTCCCCGCCGGCGAAGGTATGCCCGTCAACACCGTCACGTCCCGGCTCCCGCAGGACGCTCCCGAGCCCCGGGTCGACGTGGCGACCACCGGCGCCGCCTACGAGGCCGGACCGGTCGGACTCGTGCGGCTCACGTTCCACGACCCCACCACCTTGGAGCGCTTCCTGCTGGTGTTCCCGGCCCTGCTGGGCCTCGCCGCCCTCGTGGTGATGGCCATGGTGTCGCGCGTCATCCGGAGCCTGGGCCAGGGAGACCCCTTCGTCCCCGCCAACGTGCGCCGTGTCTCCGCCATCGCCTTCACGGTCCTGGCGGCCTCCGTGCTCGTCCCCCTCGCCAGGATGGCCTGCGACGGGGTCCTGCGGTCCCGGGCCCTCGGCACGGAGGATTTCACCTTCACGGTGGGCGGCCCCGACGGCGTCTCCCTCACCCACGTCTTCGCCGGGCTCGTCCTGGCCGCGCTCGCCGAGGTCTTCCGCCGGGGCACGCGGCCGCGCGAGGACGTCAGGGGGCTCGTCTGATGCCACCGGAGGACGCCACAGGGATCCGGGTCCACCTGGACAGGCTCCTGGCCGAGCGCGGGATGACCCTCACCCAGCTCGCCGAGCGGGTCGGCGTCACCGTCGTCAACCTGTCGGTGCTCAAGAACGACCGCGCCAGGGCGATCCGCTTCTCCACCCTGGCCGCGCTGTGCCGGGAGCTCCGCTGCCAGCCCGGCGACCTGATCGGCTACGACCCCGAGACGGACCCCGGGGAACCGGACCGGTCCGGCTGAGCCCGCAGGCCGACGCCGAACACGTGGAGGGGGCCGCCGCACCGAGGGGTGCGGCGGCCCCCTCCACGTGTTCGGGCCCGGCAGGGCCGTCTAGGACGTGTTTCCTTGAGGCTGCGCTGCGCTTCGCCTCGTGCTCGTGCGCCGTGGGTACGGGAACCTTCGGCCCCTGCGGTGTGCCCGCTCGTGCCTCACGGGCGCACCTGCGGGGCCTCCAGAACCCCGTCGGCGCCCTCGCCACCCCCCGGCGGCACAGGCCCGAGTCCACCAAGCAGAACCTAGCCGCCCATCTGGCCGCGCATGCCCCTGGGCATCTTCGCGCCCTTGGGCATGGGGCCCTTGGGCATCTGCATCTTGGCGGGCAGCGCCTTGAGCCGGTAGTTCAGCTCGGCGGTCCCGGCCTTGTCCAGGTTGCGGGGCAGCTTGACCAGCGTGCGCTGGAGCTTGGAGACCGGCACCTGGTCCTCGCCGTTGCCCACCTTGAAGTCGTAGATGGGGGTGTCGTTGGCGACACGGGAGACGCGCTTCTTCTCACCGGCGATCAGCGGCTTGAGCCGGTTGGGGTCGCCCTCGCCGACCAGGACCACGCCGGGGCGGCCCACCACCCGGTGCACGACGTCCATCTGCTTGTTGGCGGCCACGCCCGGCTCGACCGACCAGTTGCCGCGCATGTTCTCCAGGATCGCCATCCCCGCGCCCAGGCGTCCGTCCAGCATCTTGTACTGGACGCGCTGCGCGGAGCGGGTGAAGATGATGAAGCCGACCAGGAAGGCGACCGGCAGACCGGTCAGCGGCCACAGGATCCACGAGCCGGTCCAGAGACCGATACCGATGAAGACCGCGAGGATGACCACCGCCGCGGCGACCGCCAGCGGGATACTGCGCGGGCTCTGCTGGTGGACGACCTTGGCGACCATGCCGATCTGCTTGAGCCGGCCCGGCTGCTTCTCGGCCCCGTCCTTGCCCTGGGCCGTGTTCTGGGAACCCTTTTTCGCCATCGTGCTCTCAGGCAGCGTGCGCCGACACCGGTCGGCGGGGAAGGAGATCCCCGGGCTGCCTTGCCTCCTCTTCGCGGTCGACCTGGGTGCGGCGCCTTTCGGCGCCACCGACGGGGCGCCTCTTCCTCACCAGGATATGTGGACGTGCTCCTATGTGAGGAACGGTGGCCCGCGGGCCACCGTTCCAGGTTGGTCACGACTCGGGCGGAAAGCCCGTTACGCGTTGTTCGCCAGGGCGGCGTTCTCGGCGTCCCGCTTCTCCCGCGCCTGCTTGTACAGACGGCCGGCGCGGTAGGAGGAGCGCACGAGCGGACCCGACATGACACCGGCGAAACCGATCTCCTCGGCCTCCCGGCCCAGCTCCACGAACTCCTCGGGCCGCACCCACCGGTCGATCGGGTGGTGCAGCTTGGAGGGGCGCAGGTACTGGGTGATGGTGAGCAGGTCGCACCCGGCCTCGTGCAGGTCGCGCATCGCCTCGCTGATCTCCTCACGGGTCTCGCCCATGCCCAGGATCAGGTTCGACTTGGTGACCAGGCCGTCCTCGCGGGCCTCGGTGATCACCCGGAGGGAGCGCTCGTAGCGAAAGCCCGGACGGATGCGTTTGAAGATCCGCGGCACCGTCTCGATGTTGTGCGCGAGCACCTCCGGACGCGAGCCGAACACCTCGGCCAGCTGGTCCGGTTCGGCGTTGAAGTCGGGGATGAGCAGCTCCACGCCCGTGTCCGGGTTGAGCTCGTGGATCTTGCGGACGGTCTCCGCGTACAGCCAGGCGCCGCCGTCCTCCAGGTCGTCACGGGCCACACCGGTGACGGTGGCGTAGCGCAGCTCCATCTTCTGGACGGAGGTGGCGACCTTGGTCGGCTCCATGCGGTCCAGGGCGGTGGGCTTGCCGGTGGCGATCTGGCAGAAGTCGCAGCGCCGCGTGCACTGGTCGCCGCCGATGAGGAACGTCGCCTCCCGGTCCTCCCAGCACTCGTAGATGTTGGGGCAGCCGGCCTCCTGGCACACCGTGTGCAGGCCCTCGCTCTTGACCAGGGACTGGAGCTCGGTGTACTCGGGCCCCATGTGCGCCTTGATCTTGATCCACGGCGGCTTCTTCTCGATGGGGGTCTCGCTGTTGCGCGCCTCCACGCGCAGCAGCTTGCGGCCCTCAGGAGCGATGGTCAACGTGAACCCGTTCCCTTCTGTGCCCCGTGACGGGGACCCTTCCGCCCCTTGTGGGGGCGCTTCGTCCCTGCGGGGACTGGCTCATGGTGTGGTGTGTCATCCACGGGCGGTGGCGCCGGAGAGGAGTTCGGCGCCGTCGGTGTGGCTGTACCCCTCCGCGCCGAGGACGTCCGCCAGGTGGCGCTCCATCCGCGGCCGTACGTCGGCCACGGTCACGTCGCGCCCCAGTTCGACGGAGAGCGAGGTGGTCCCGGCGTCGGTGATTCCGCACGGGATGATCCGGTCGTACCACGACAAGTCATTGTCGCAGTTCAACGCGAGTCCGTGCATACCGACCCCCCGCGCGATTCGGCAGCCGATGGCGGCCACCTTGCGCTCGACCAGGCCGCGCCCGGGGTCGGCGTCCAGCCACACCCCGGTGCGTCCCTCCACCCGCCTGCCGGTCAGACCGTACTCCGCGATGGTGCGGATGATGGCCTCCTCCAGCATCCGTACGTAGGCGATCACGTCCACGGGGTCCGGCATCCTGACGATGGGGTACACCGTCAGCTGTCCGGGGCCGTGCCAGGTGATCTTGCCGCCCCGGTCGATGTCCACGACGGGCGCCCCGGGGTCGGTGATGGGACGATCCCACCTCCCGGTGCGTTTTCCGGCGGTGTAGACGGGCTCGTGCTCCAGGAACAGGACCGTGTCGGCCACCTCATCGGCGACGCGGCGCTCGTGGAGCCGCTTCTGCAGGTCCCATCCCTGGTGGTACGGGACGGGAGCGTCGCCCAGCCATGCGTAAACGAGATCACTCACACACCCACCTTACGCCCCGGTGGAGGGCCCCGGTCTGGCCAGGATGTCGGATAGCGCACGGTCGAGGGTGGGCAGCGCGAAGGAATATCCGGCCTTGGCCAGGCGTTCGGGCAGGACTCTCAGATCGGTCAGCGCGGTCTCCTCGGCGAAGTCCCCCAGGACCGCGCGCAGCGCCGCCGCCGGGACCGGAAGGAACACCGGGCGTCCCAGGGCCCGTCCCAGGGCCCGGGAGAAGTCCGCGTTGCTCACCGGCTCGGGCGCGCACATGTTCACCGGTCCGGTGATCTCGGGGTGCTCCAGCAGGAACCGTACGGCCCCGATGTGGTCGCGCATGGCGATCCAGCTCATGTACTGCGCACCCGACCCCAGGCGGCCGCCCAGCCCGGCCCGGTACAGCGGCAGCAGCGTGCGCAGCATGCCGCCCGAGCGGTCGAGCACCACCGAGGTGCGCATGTGGGCCACCGACAGGCCCGCCTCGGCTGCGGGGGCGGCGGCCTCCTCCCAGTCCTGGCAGACCCCGGCCAGGAACCCGGTGCCCGGCGGGCTGTCCTCGGTGGCCGCGTGCCCGCCGGTGTCCCCGTAGTAGTGCGTCCCCGAGGCGGTCAGCAGCCGCGGGGGCGGGTCGGCCATGCCCGCCAGCGCCTGGCACAGCGTCCGGGTGCCGCGCACACGGCTGCGCCGGATGACGGTGCGCCGGTGCCGTGTCCACAGGGCCGGGCCGACCGGCGCGCCGGCCAGGTGCACCACGGCGTCCGCCCCGTGCAGGGCCACGGTGTCCACCCGCCCCTGCTCGGGGCGCCACTCCGCCTCCTCCACGTGCGGTGGATGCTGCCCCCGCGGCAGGTGCCGCACCATGCGCACCACCGTGTGCCCGTCGTCGAGGAGGGACGCCTCCAGCGCCCTGCCGATGAGTCCTGATGCCCCCGTGATCGCCACTCTCATGGTCCAGGGTCTACCCTCAGGGCCTCCGAACTCCCGTGACGGAGGCCGTCAAAGGTGCGTCCCGGGGCGCCCACCGGTTTTTTCCTCGGCTTTTTCCGCGAAAGAGCTGCGGAAGGGCTCCCCGCTCTTCTACCTTGAAGGTGGGACAGGAACTCCGCGTCACCGCGGAGATACTGTGGGCGACGCGCTGTCGGGCTGGCTGCCGCGCGCCCGACACAGACCTTTGATGATGGGGATCATCAGGGGATGGTGATTGGTGGGGTAGAAAGGCGGGGCGGTGCCGTGAGGCACCGCCCCGTCCACCGTGTTCGCCCCGGAGCCCGTCCGTCACCACCCCCAACGGACGGCCTGCGGCCGCGGTACCTGCCGTCCCGCCAGCGGATCCTCCAGAACCCCGCCGACGCCCGAACGACACCTCCCCGGGGCTCCGCTAACCGGGGTAGGGGCGGCGCTCCCGGGCCTCGCGCAGGGCCAGCGCCCACCACGCGAGCTGGTGCAGCATCCTCTCCACGGCCGCCTCCGCCTCCGACATGTCCACCACCGGCTCTCCGTCGGCGCCGAACATCGTCTGCGCGTTGTGCAGGCTGACCGTGTCGCGGATCGTGGCGGTGTGCAGCTCCGAGAAGACCGACCGCAGCTGCTCGATCGCGCGCAGGCCCCCGGACATCCCGCCGTAGGAGACGAACCCGACGGCCTTGCCGAACCACTCCCTGCGCGCGGCGTCGATGGCGCTCTTGAGCTCACCGGGGTAGCCGTGGTTGTACTCCGGAGTCACCACCACGAACCCGTCGGCGGCGTCCACGGTCCGCGCCGAGTCCGGGGCCATCGGCCCGCCGTGGCCGTCCGCCGGACTGATGTCGTCCACGTCCAGGAAGCCGAACTCCACGTCCGGGTCGGGGTACTTGGCGGCGCGGTCCACGAACCAGCGCGAGACGGCGGGGCCGGTGCGGCCCCTGCGGTTACCGCCGAGGATGACCGCGATCCGAAGGTTGTTCATGTGGGTCCTTGCTTCTTGGTGCCGTCTCGGCCCACGGGAGAGCGGGCACGTCGGGCGGGCACGCGCGGATCGGCTCTGCCCTGCCGGGAAAGGAGCCGCGCGGCGCACCGTCGGTTCTTCGGGACGGGCCAACGCTAGAACCTCAACAGCGCTTGAGGTCAAATCGACCGGGCCCCGGAGGTCCGCCACCGGGAGGAGGCCGACCCGGAAGACGGCGCCGGGCCGGGAACCGCGGGAACGGCACCCGACCCGGCGGGGTCGTGCGATGCGGTCGGGCCGGGCCCGACCCGCCTAGGACAGGTCCAGGTCGCCCTCGAAGGCGCCCTGCTCCAGGCGTTCCTTCACCGCCTGGAGGAAGCGGCCGGCGTCGGCGCTGTCGATCAGGCGGTGGTCGTGGGCCAGCGACAGGTACACCATCGAGCGCACCGCGATCACCTCGTCGCCCATGGACAGGTCCTCGACCACGACGGGGCGCTTGACGACCGCGCCGGTGCCCAGGATCGCCACCTGCGGCTGGTTGATGATCGGCGTGCCGAACAGCGCGCCGGTGCAGCCGGTCTCGGCGATGGTGAACGTGCCGCCGCCCAGCTCGTCCGGACCGAGCTTGCCGGTGTGGGCGCGCTCGGTCAGGTCCGTGATCTTGCGCGCCAGGGCGCTCAGGTTCAGCTTGCCCGCCTCCTTGACCACCGGGGCGAGCAGACCGCGCGCGGTGTCCACCGAGACGCCGAGGTTCTCCACGTCGTGGTAGGTCACCTCCCGCTTGTCGCTGTCGACCACCGCGTTGAGCTTGGGGTGGGACCGCAGGGCCTCCACCGCGGCCAGCGCGAAGAAGGGGAAGAAGTCCAGCGGGATGCCCTCGCGGTCGGCGAAGCGGTCGGCGGCCTGCTCGCGCAGACGGGCGATCTTGGTGACGTCCACCTCGATGACCTGGGTGGTCGTGGCCGAGACGTGCAGCGACTCCACCATCCGGTCCGCGATGGACAGGCGCAGGCGGCTGAGCTTCTCGGTGCGGCCGCGCAGCGAGGCGTCGTCCGCCACCTTGCTCGGCGCCGAGGACGGGGCCGGTGCGGCGGCGCGCGCGGCCTCGCCCTGCTCCTCGGCGGCCTTGAGCACGTCCTGCTTGCGGACGCGTCCGCCCACGCCGGTGCCCTTGACGCGGCCCAGATCCACGCCGTGCTCGGCGGCGAGCTTGCGCACCAGCGGCGTCACGTAGGCCTCGGTCCCGGAGTCGGTGCCCGAGGCGCGGCCGGTGCCGCTGAGGGTCTCGATGTCCACGGACGGCCCCTCCTGGGCCTGTTCCCTGTCCGCGGCGGGCTCGCGCTCGGGAGCGGGAGCGGGCTTCGGCTTCTCCGGTGCGGGCTCGGGCTCGGGCTTCGCGGCGGGCTCGGGCTGCTCGGGTGCCGGCTCGGGCTTCGGCGCGGCCTCGGGCGGAGCGGGCGCCTCGGAGGAGGCCGGGGGCTCGTCGCCGGTACCGCCGATGACGGCGATCTCATCGCCGATCTCCACGGTCTCGTCCTCACCGACGACGATCTTGGTGAGCACACCGGCGGCCGGTGACGGGATCTCGGTGTCCACCTTGTCGGTGGAGACCTCGAGGAGCGGCTCGTCCACCTCGACGGTGTCGCCGACGTTCTTCAGCCACTGCGTGACGGTGCCCTCGGTGACGCTCTCACCCAGGGCCGGCATGGTCACCGACGTCTTCGGACCTTCGGAGGAGGCCTCCGACGGCGCGGACGGGGCGGGCTCGGGCTCGCGCGCGGGCTCCGGCTCCTCGGCCGCCGCGGGCTCGGGGGCGGGCTCCGGCTCGGGCTCCTCCTCCGGCTCGGGCCGGGAGGCCTCGGCGGCGGGTTCGCCGCCGCCCTCGTCGGCGCTCTCGCCCTCGTCGCCGATGACGGCGATCTCCGCGCCGATCTCCACGGTCTCGTCCTCGTCGACGAGGATCTTGGTGAGTACGCCCGAGACCGGTGACGGAATCTCGGTGTCCACCTTGTCGGTGGAGACCTCAAGGAGCGGCTCGTCTGCCTCGACGGTGTCGCCCACGTTCTTCAGCCACTGTGTGACGGTGCCCTCGGTGACGCTCTCACCCAGGGCTGGCATGGAAACGGAAGTCGGCATGGGTTCCTCGTTGGATCTGGGCGCGGTCTCTGCCCAACCCCTTGACTGGGCAGCGCGGATGTGTGCGGGGGCGGGCCTTGGCGGCCCGCCCCCGGATGGTGCGGTCAGTCGTGGACGTGGAGCGGCTTGCCCGCCAGCGCCAGGTGCGCCTCACCGAGCGCCTCGGACTGGCTCGGGTGCGGGTGGACCAGTTGCGCCACCTCGGAGGGCAGCGCCTCCCAGTTGTAGATCAGCTGGCTCTCGGCGACCAGCTCGCCGACGCGGCTGCCGACCATGTGGACGCCCAGTACCCGGCCGTCCTTCTCGGCGATGACCTTCACCGCGCCCTGCGTCTGCAGGATCTGGCTCTTGCCGTTGCCCGCGAGGCTGTAGTTCATCTCCACGACGTCGTGGCCGCGTTCCTTGGCGACCTCGGAGGTCAGGCCCACCGAGGCGACCTCGGGCTCACAGTAGGTGACGCGGGGAACACCGTCGTAGTCGATCGCGGGCGGGTTCTGCCCCGCGATGTGCTCGGCGACGAAGATGCCCTCGGCGAAACCCACATGGGCGAGCTGGAGGGTGGGGACGAGGTCGCCCACGGCGTAGACGCTGCCCACTCCGGTGTGCAGGTTCTCGTCCACCTGGACGAAGCCGCGGTCCAGGGTGATGCCCTGCTCCTCGTAGCCCAGGCCCTCGGAGACGGGTCCGCGGCCGATGGCGACCAGCAGGATCTCGGCCTCCAGGGTCTTGCCGCCCTTGAGGGTGACGGTCACTCCGGAGTCGGTGGTCTTGACCGACTCGAACGGGGTGCCCAGCTCGTACTTGATCTTGCGCTTGCGGAAGGCGCGCTCCAGCAGCTTGGAGCTCGACTCCTCCTCCGCGGGCACCAGGTGGGGCAGGGCCTCGACGATGGTGACGTCGGCGCCGTAGGAGCGCCACACGCTGGCGAACTCCACGCCGATCACACCGCCGCCCAGGACGATGACCGACTCGGGGACACGGTTCATGTCCATGGCCTGGTCACTGGTCATGACCTTCTCGCCGTCGATGTCCAGGCCCAGGGTCTTGGGCTTGGAACCGGTGGCCAGCAGGATGTTGCGGCCCTTGTACACGGTGCCGCCGACGGTGACCTCGTCCTTGCCGGTGAGCTTGCCCTCACCCTCCACGACGGTGATGCCGCGGGACTTGACCAGGCCGGTCAGGCCCTTGAACAGGCCGCCGATCACCTTGTCCTTGTACTTGTGCACGGCCTCGATGTCGATGCCGTCGAAGGTGGCCCTGACGCCGAAGCTCTCGCTCTCCTTGGCGGAGTCGGCGACCTCGGCCGAGTGCAGCAGGGCCTTGGTGGGGATGCAGCCGCGGTGCAGGCAGGTGCCGCCCAGCTTGTCTTTCTCGATCAGGACGACGCTCATGTCCAGCTCCGCGGCGCGCAGTGCCGCCGCGTAGCCGCCGCTGCCGCCGCCAAGGACGACGAGGTCGAAGGTGCCGCCGCTCTCACTCACGGGAACGAACTCCTTGTTGTGTGGCTGGTGATGGGTGGTGGGGCCGCGGACGGGGCTGGGGAAGCGAGGGGGGCGGCGTCCGCGTCCGCGGTGCCGGGGAGGGGCGGGCGCTCCGGCTCACAGAGCCCCGCCCCGTCCACGGGGACTATCTGGCGTACTCCTCCGCGATGCGGACCAGTGTGCGCGTGCCCGCGCCGGTGCCGCCCTTGGGGGTGTAGCCGTGCGGACCGCCCTGGTTGAAGGACGGGCCCGCGATGTCGAGGTGCGCCCACTTGACGCCGTCCTCGATGAACTCCTTGAGGAAGACGCCCGCGGAGAGCATCCCGCCCCAGCGCTCGCCCGCCACGTTGGCGATGTCGGCGACCGAGGAGTCCAGTCCCGAGCGAAGCTCCTCGGGAAGGGGCATCGGCCAGGAGGTCTCGCCCGCGGCGCCCGCGGCGGAGACGACGTCGGCGCGCACGTCGTCGTCGTTGGACATGACCGCGAACACGCGGGTGCCGAGCGCGACCAGCTGGGCGCCGGTCAGGGTGGCGATGTCCACGACCAGGTCGGGCCCGTCCTCCTGCGCGCGGACCAGGGCGTCGGCCATGACCAGGCGGCCCTCGGCGTCGGTGTTGAGCACCTCCACGGTCTTGCCGCCGTAGATGGTCAGCACGTCGGAGGGGCGCTGGGCGGTGCCGCTGGGCATGTTCTCGGCCACGGCCAGGTAGCCGACGACGTTGACCTTCAGGCCCAGTGCGGCGATGGCGCGCATGGCGGCGAGCACGGAGGCGGCGCCGGCCATGTCGGACTTCATCCAGTCCATCGAGCCCGCGGGCTTGAGGGACAGGCCGCCGGAGTCGAACGTGATGCCCTTGCCGACGAAGGCGACGGTGCGGGTGGCCTCCGGGTGGGTGTGGGAGAGCCGGACCAGGCGGGGCGGGTTGGCCGAGCCCTGGCCGACCCCGGTCAGGCCGCCGTAGCCGCCCTCGGACAGGGCGCGCTCGTCCAGGACCTCGATCTGGAGGCCGGTCTGCCGGGCGATCTCCTGGGCGGTGTCGGCCAGGTCCTCGGGGACCAGGTCGGCCGGGGCGGTGTTGACCAGGTCGCGCGTGAGGTTGACGGCCTCGGCCAGGACGGCGGCGCGCCCGGCGGCGTCACCGGCGTCGGAGGCGGAGGAGGCCAGGACCAGCTCGGTGGTCTTCTCGGTCTTCCCGGTGCGGTACCGGTCGAAGCCGTAGGCGCCCAGCCGTGCGCCGAGGGCGACGGCCTCGGCCTCGGCGGAGGTCTGTGCGGGCAGGGCCAGGACGACCCGGCCGGCGCCCTCCGGACGCGAGGTCAGGGAACGCAGCGCGGCACCGGCCGCACGGGACAGGACGTCGGAGTCGACGGGGCCCTCGGCGGGCGCCGGGCCGAGACCGACCGCGACGACGACCGGGGCCTTGACGGCTCCGAGGGAGGCAAGGGTGTGCACCTCCTCGGGGGCGCCGCTCGCTCCCATGAGCGACAGGGTATGGGCGAGGCCGCCGGAGAAGGCGGCATCGACGTCTTGGGCGCCCGACGCGGGCTCCGGAGCATCGCCTCCGGAGTGGTAACCGACGACAACCGCGTCGGCGTCGAGCGAACTGGGGGACTCCGTATTTACTGACAACGACGTGCTCACGTTCCCGATGCTAGTCGCCTCGCGCGCTCGGCGGCGACGCGGCGCCCCGGCGTGGGAGGGGGGCTGACACGGCGCTGCGGACGATCCCGGGGAGCGGGGGTTCCCCGGGGCGGCTCCGGCCCGCTCGGGCGGCCAGGAGGGCTCTGACTGCCGGTGGAGGGCGTCGTGCGCCGTCGCCGGGGGGTCGCCGGTTCCCCGTGTGCGGAATCCGTGAAACCCCGTGTGAAAAAATGTGATGATCCCGACATCGGGAGGCCCCGGAGGCGGCCCGTCGTCGGGAAACCGCCTGGTGGGACTGGTGGGAACCGCCTCCCGTGTGCACGGCGGATCCCGCGCGTCCCGGTCCGGCGGCCCTCACCCCCATGCGGAGGCCGCCGCGGCCACCACGAGTACCGCCGTCGTGGCGGACTCCGCCAGAGCGCCCAGCACGTCGCCGGTGACACCGCCCAGCCGCCGCACCGCCCGGCGCAGTACACCGCCCGCCGCGAGCAGGCCCGCGGCCGCCGCGAGCACGCACGCCGGGGCGAACACCGGAGCATGTGCCCAGCCCGTCAGGCACACCGCGACCGTGAACGCGCCGGCCGCCAGCGCTCCGGGCCAGCGCACGGTCCCCGCCACGAGCGCGCCCAAACCCTCCGGCCGCGCCGGCGGCACGCGCGGTGTGCACGCCAGCGCCACCGCGAGCCGTCCCACCGTCCCGGCCGCCGCCGCGCCCGTCAGCGCGGCCCACGGTGAGGCCGCCGCCAGTTGGCCCAGCGCCAGCACCTGTGCGCCCAGCACGACCACGAGGGTGACCACGCCGAACGGGCCGATGTCCGAACGCCTCATCACCTCCAGGGCGCCTCCGGCCGGACGGCCGCTGCCCAGCCCGTCGGCCAGGTCCGCCAGGCCGTCCAGATGCAGCCCCCGGGTCAGCAGCGCGGCCAGGCCCACTGCGAGCACCGCCGCCAGCGGAGCGGACAGCCCCGCCACCGTGCCCAGTACGGCCACCGCGCCGGTCAGTGCGCCCAGGAACGCGCCCAGCACGGGCGCCCACACCATCGCCCAGCCGGCGACGGAGCGGTCCACCCGCTCCACGCGCACGGGGAACACGGTGAACGTCCCCAGCGCCATCCGCGCACCGGCGACCGCGTCGGAGACCGCTCCGGAGGGGGCCGGGCCGCGGCCGGGGCCCGGGGAGCCGCCGCGGGCCGCACCGGTCACGGGAACTCCATGACGCGGCCCGCGGTCACCAGTACGACCTCCTCGGACTCGGCGCCCACCCACTGGTTCAACCGGCCCAGGTGGTCGCGGAACAGCCTTCCGGCGCGGGTCGCGGGCACCACGCCCGACCCCACCTCGTTGGTGACCGCCACGACGTAGGCCTGGGTCTCGCGCCAGGCCTCCAGCAGTCCGTGCACCGCGGCCTCCACCTGGTCCTCGGCGTCGGGGGGAGGGGCCTCCTCCCACAGGCCGGCCTCGCCCATCACCCAGGTCAGCCACGTGCCCAGGCAGTCCACCAGGACCGCGCCCCGGGACCGCTTGAGCACCGCCGCCAGGTCGGTGGTCTGCTCGGTGCGCCACCACCACGGGCGGCGCCGCACGTGCCGGGCCACGCGGTCGGCCCAGTCGGGGTCCTCGGCGGGGTCCGGTACCGGGCCGGGCGCCGCGTACAGCACCTTCGGCTCGGCCATCAGGCGCAGCTCGGCCTCGGTGGACTTGCCGGACCGGGCGCCGCCGGTCACCAGGGTCCGGTGCGGACCGTGCGGCCGAGGCTCCGGCCACACGGCGGGCGGACACGACAGGACCTGCCCGTCGCCCGGCATCAGGGCGCCCCACAGCCGTGCCCGTCGGGCGAACTCCGCCGGGGAGCGGACGCGGTGGTCGCCGCCGACCGCGACGACGGCCGTGGTCACCCCGACCACCCCCGAGCGGCGCAGCTCGCCGATGACCTCGGGGCGCTGCGCGGCGTCCACGACGACCATGTCCACCTGCTGGTCGGGCCGGGTCGAGGAGTAGCCGGAGGAGCCCTCCGCCCGTGCCTCCACCGGCGGGACGCCGGGCAGGGGGCCGGGCCCCGTGCGGGCGTACAGCAGCTTGCCGCCGTCGGGGCCCTCCAGCAGGACGCCGTCGGGTGTGGGGAACACCGAGTACCCCGGGGGCACCGGGCCCACCGCACCCGACTCACGGATACGGAAGCGGTCGTCCACGGTCACGCGTAGGGGCAGGCGCCGTTCGGCGAGGGCCTTGTTGCAGGAGGCACAGGTGCACTGCGGGGCGGGCCATCCCGCATGGCCGGCTGTCCCGAGAAAACGGATACGCACCCGAACGAGTAAACCGCATGGTCCACCAAGTCCCGGTCAGCTTCCCGGTTTCGGGGCGGATCCGGTCCGCGGGTGGAGCCCCGGCCCGGCCGCCCAGTGGTTAGTCTCGGCGCAGGGCCGCGGTGACCGGATGCCGTGGCCTCCTCGACGAAGGGGTGGTTGGACATGGCGTGGACCTGGCGTTACTACGGGGCCGAGGGTTCCGGCTCGGCGGGACAGGACCTGCCCTCCGAGTCGTTCACCTCGCGGGGCGACGCGGAGAGCTGGCTGGGCGAGAACTGGCAGGAACTCTCCGAGGGCGGCGTGGACCGGGTCGCCCTGCTGGAGGACGACAAGGAGGTCTACGCGATGTCCCTGGAACCCGTCGACTAGGGCGTGTCTCCTCGAGGCCGCGCTGCGCTCCGTGCCCGGACGCCGGGGGTACGGGAACCCCCGGCCCCCACGGTGCGCCCGTGAGGTACGGACGGGCGTACCCGCGGGACCTTCCGGGGCCCCGCCGGCGCCTCCGCCGCCCCCGGTGGCGCAGGAGCTCCACCGAGCAGGCCCCGGACGCCTCCGCCGTGCCCCGCCGGGGCACGGTCCCTCCTCGCGGACGGTACCGGAGCACATGCGAGGACAATCGGGACGTGATCTCTCCTCTGCGCAACATGGCCGTCATGGAACTGGCCAACATCCCCCTGTTCGCCGTGGTGCTCTTCCCGCTCCTGGGCGTGCCCGCCTCCCCGGCCAACCTGACCGGGTTCGCCCTGTTCGCCCTGCTGCTGGTCCAGGGCGGCGCCTACTGGTGGATCAAGGTGCGCCAACTGCGCACGCGGGCCCGGGCCCCGGAGGGCATGCCGGTCTTCCGTGTCCTGAGGCGGGTGAACCCGCCGCTGCTCCTCGCGGGCGGCGCGGTTGTGGCGGCGGCCCTCGCCGAGGGCGTCCCCTGGACCCGGGTGTGGCCGGGTCTGGGCCTGTGGCTGTTCGCGGTCCTGGAGCACGTCAACTACTTCCACGTCCAGCTGTCCCACCAGACGCGTGCCGACCTGTCCCGGCTGTTGCGGACCCGGCGCCTGCACCGCTCCCACCTGTCCCGCGACATGGCGCGCTGACAGCCCGCGTCCGAGCCGGGCGGTGCGGGTCAGCCCGCACCGGGGGAGGGGGAGCGGCGTGACTGCCACGGCCAGCGGTTCTCCAGCTCCACCTCCAGGGAGAAGCTGAGGAAGGTCCGGATGAGGACGATCCCCGCGAGCACCCCGACGGTGGCGAAGGTGGGGGAGACCGCGACCGTGCGGATGATGTCCCCCGCGACGAGGAACTCCAGACCGAGCAGGATCGCCCGGCCCAGCCCCTGCCGATAGGGCCGGTAGGCCTCCATGAACGCTCCGCCGCTCACCACCCGGTAGGCGAACAGCGCCGTCGCGCCCACCGCTCCGATGACGATGACGCCGACCCCGGCGACGTCCACGGCGGTCCCCACCGCCTCGATGACCTCTGCGATGTCCATGGGCCCCTCCTCCCCGGCGTGTGTCGGGCAGCAGCTACCCAGAGTGGGCGGTTCGACACCAGGGCCCTCGTGGAGGGCGGACGCGAGGGGCCCCGGCCACCCGGGGGGTCGGGACCGGTGCGCGCGGACGAGGAGGGCTCCGCGCCGCAGGCGTCCGCCGAGGGCGACGGGCGGGCGGTGACCGAGGCCCCGGGGGTGGTTCGGGCGCCGGAGGCCTCCGCCTCCAAGGCGCCCGAACGCGGGATGGGGCGGAGCCCCCGAACAGCACACCCGGGTTCTGTCCGGTGTACTCGGTGCTGTGCCGCCGGGGTGGCGAGGGCGCCGCCGGGGCCGCCGGAGGTCTCGCGGGTGCGCCCGTGAGGCAGGCGCGGGCGCACCGCGGGGGCCGGGGGCTTCCGTACCTTCGGCGTCCGGGCACGGGGCGAGGCGCGGCGGAGCCTCAAGGAGGCACCGCCTAGCCGCGGATGTTCTCCGGGCTCTTGGTCAGCGCCGGGTCGCGCTTGACGCTGTCGCCGAGGATCTCGTCGATCCTGGTGAGCAGCCCCTCGTCGAGCCTGACCCCGGCGGCCTTGACGTTGTCCTCCACCTGCGCGGGGCGGGAGGCGCCGATGATCGCGGACGACACGTTCTGGTTCTGCAGCACCCAGGCCACGGCCAACTGGGCCAGGGACAGGCCCGCCTCGGCGGCCAGCGGCTCCAGCCGCTGCACCCGCTCCAGCAGGACCTGGTCCTCAAGCGGTCCGCGCAGGAACTTCCCGCTGTTGGGGTCGGCGGCGCGCGAGCCCTCGGGCAGCTCCTGGCCGGGCTTGTACTTGCCGGTCAGGACGCCTCCGGCGATCGGCGACCACACGATCTGGCCGATGCCCTCGCGCTCGGAGAGCGGGACGACCTCGGGCTCGATGACCCGCCACAGCATGTTGTACTGCGGCTGGCTGGAGACGATCCGGTCGAAACCCATCTCGTCGGCGATCTTGAGCGCCCGCTCGATCTCCTCGGCACGCCACTCCGACACCCCGACGTAGAGGACCTTGCCCTGGCGGACCAGGTCCTCGAAGGCCCGCATGGTCTCCTCCAGCGGCGTGGAGTAGTCGAACCGGTGCGCCTGGTACAGGTCCAGGTAGTCGGTCCCGAGGCGGCGCAGGGAGTCCTCCGCGCCGCGGATGACGTGCTTGCGGGACAGGCCCTTGTCGTTCTTGCCCTCTCCCATGGGCCAGAAGACCTTGGAGAAGATCTCCAGCCCGTCCCGGCGCTCGCCCTTCAGGGCGCGGCCGAGCACCTCCTCCGCCCGTCCCTGGGCGTAGACGTCGGCGGTGTCGAACGTGGTGATACCCGCGTCCAGCGCCGCGCGGACACAGGCCTTGGCCGTGTCCTCCTCCACCTGGGATCCGTGCGTGAGCCAGTTCCCGTAGGCGATCTCGCTGACCATGAGACCGCTGTTGCCTAGATGCCGAAAGTCCATGCCGAGCACTCTAGTAGGCGGTTGTGGCCCTTCGCGAGGTTTCCGACCGGATGCACGGAAAGGAATGGGAACGCTCCCATGAGGGGGCCGGTGAAGGGCCGGTGCGGACACCGGCCCTGCTCACGCTGCTCCACCTGGGCGGGGAGGGGGAATGGGGCCGGGTTCTGTTCGGTGGACTCGGCCTTGTGCCGCCGGGGTGGCGAGGGCGCCGCCGGGGCCGCCGGAGGTCTCGCGGGTGCGCCCGTGAGGCAGGCGCGGGCGCACCGCGGGGGCCGGGGGCTTCCGTACCTTCGGCGTCCGGGCACGGGGCGAGGCGCGGCGGGGCCTCAAGGGAACACGGCCTAGCGCGCACCGCGCGGGGTGGGGTCCTCGCGGACCTTCAGCCGCGGCTTGGGCAGGCGCAGGCGGCGGAACTGCAACTGGCGCATGGCCGCGTACATCCCGATGCCCTTGACGGTCGGGTCGCCGGGGAAGTACTCGGTGGCGCGCTTCTTGACCGTGCGGCCCACCAGGACGCCCTCGGCGATGATCGTCACCATCATCAGCGGCCACGCCACGTAGGCCACGCCGACCTGGAAGACCGGGTTGTTGACGAACAGCAGGGCGACGATCAGGACCGAGAACGGGAGGAAGAACTCGCTGGCGCTGCGGCGGGAGTCGACGAAGTCGCGGGCGAAGGCCCGGGCCTCGCCCATGTCCTGCTGGCGGTAGTGGCGGGCCTCGTCCTTGGGCACGCCCTTGGGCGCGCTGGAACCCCTGGCGCCGGAGCCGCGTTGACGTTCGAGACGTTCCCGGTAGGCCCGGTAGGCCTCCTTGCGGGTCTCTGGCGCCTTCAGCGGCTTGCGCGGGGCCACCTCGGATTCCCTGCGTTTTGGGGTGGGGACCCCTTTCTTGGGGGTATATCCCTTAGGTTGGGTGGCCTCAGTGGCCTCAGGGCTGGCGGATTCGGCGGTGGCCGAGTCCGGGGCTGTGGAAGCGGAGCGACGTCGGAACACACCCACAGGGTAGCCGCTCGTCGCATTATGGCGACCGCAGGCCAGAGCGCGTAGGGTTGGGCAAAGCGCCCGCTGGGAACAGCCGATGTACGCACCGAGAAGGGGACGGCCACGCCGATGAGCGTGTTTCAGCGACTTTCGATGATCTTCAGGTCCAAGGCCAACAGAGCCTTGGACTCGGTCGAGGACCCAAGGGAAACACTCGACTACTCGTACCAGAAACAGCTCGAACTCTTGCAGAAGGTGCGTCGTGGTGTGGCCGACGTCGCGACCTCCCGCAAGCGCGTCGAGCTCCAGATCCAGCAGTTGGAACAGCAGTCCGGCAAGCTGGAGACGCAGAGCCGTGCGGCGCTGACCCAGGGCCGGGAGGACCTCGCCCGCGAGGCCCTGACCCGCCGCTCCGGCCTCGCCCAGCAGATCGAGGGCCTGCGCGAGCAGCACGCCAACCTCCAGGGCGAGGAACAGAAGCTCACGATGGCGGCGCAGCGCCTGCAGACCAAGGTGGACGCCTTCCGCACGCGCAAGGAGACCATCAAGGCCAACTACACCGCCGCACAGGCCCAGACGCAGATCAGCGAGGCCTTCTCGGGCATCTCCGAGGAGATGGGCGACGTCGGCATGGCCGTTCAGCGCGCCGAGGACAAGACCGCCGACATGCAGGCCCGCGCGGGCGCCGTCGACGAGCTGCTCGCCTCGGGCGCGCTCGACGACGTCACGGGCACCGCCCGGGACGACATCCAGAGCGAGCTCGACCGCATGGCCAGCACCACCAGCGTCGAGTCCGACCTGGAGCGCATGAAGATGGAGCTCGGGCAGGGCGGCGGCGAGTCCGCTCCGCAGATCGAGCGCGGCAACGGCGCTGGCAACACCGGCAACCGGGAGGGCGCGTGATCGTCCGCATCATGGGTGAGGGGCAGCTCGACCTCACCGACGCCGACCTGGAACTGCTCAACTCCTTCGACTCCCAGTTGGAGTCGGCCATCGAGTCGGGCGACGAGGCCACCTTCCGCCAGGCGCTGCACGACCTGCTGGAGAAGGTGCGCGAGGACGGCAAGCCACTGCCGGCCGACGCGCTGGAGCCCTCGCAGTTCATCCTCCCGCCCGCCGACGCCACCATGGAAGAGGTGCGGGAGATGCTGCAGGACGACGGGCTCATCCCCGGCTAGGACCGGTGAGGGCCGTTTCCGTCCGGACGCACCGTTTCCGTCCAGGTGCCTCCGGACAGGGTGAGCGGGTCCGACGGGCCAGGCCACGGCCGGTCGGAGTCCAGCTCGGTGCCTGCGCGCGCGTTTCCAGGCCGCCGTGACCCCCGGGGCACGGCGGCCCCGCCGTGTGCGGGGGCGGCCGTGGCGGGAACACGGCGGGCCGCCTCGGACCCTTTCCCACCTGGGCGAACTACACTCCGAGACAGTCGACGTGTCGGGGAGGGGAACGGCATGGCCGGTTCCAAGTTCAGACCTGACCGGGGGCTGACCACCCGCATGGTGATGACCATGGGCCTTCTGGCCCTGGTCTACGCGGCCTTCATCGCCGGGCTGGTCCTGGCGGGCCTCAGCGTGTGGCTGGTCCTGCTCATCGTCGCCGGGTTCGCGCTGTTCAGCTACTTCGCCTCCGACAGGATCGCCATGTTCTCCATGGGGGCCAAGGAGGTCACCCCACAGCAGGCGCCCGACCTGCACGCCGTGATCGACCGGTTGTGCGCCATGGCGGACATGCCCAAGCCCCGCGTGGGGATCGCCGACACCGACGTCCCCAACGCGTTCGCCACCGGGCACAACGAGAAGTCCGCGGTCATCTGCGTGACGACCGGCCTCATGCGCCGCCTGGAGGGCCCCGAACTGGAGGCGGTCCTGGCCCACGAGCTGTCCCACGTCGCCCACCGCGACGTCATGGTGATGACCATCGCGGGGTTCCTCGGCATCGTCGCCGGGTTCCTCACCCAGGCCGGGCTGCGCTTCGCCCTGTTCACCGGGGGGATGCGCGGCAACAACAACAACGGGCCGGCCCCGGCCGTCATCGCCCTGCTCGTCGTGCTGGTCAGCGCGGTCGCCTGGGCGCTCAGCTTCCTGCTCACCCGGGCGCTGTCGCGCTACCGGGAGCTGTCCGCCGACCGCGCCGCCGCCTACCTCACCGGGCGCCCGTCCATGCTGGGCAGCGCCCTGACCAAGATCACCGGCGACATGGTCCGGATCCCCACCCGCGACCTGCGCCAGGTGGAGCCGTTCAACGCCTTCTTCTTCGCGCCGGCCCTCTCCCGCAAGGGGTTCAGCTTCAGCCAACTGATCGCGACCCACCCGCCCGTGCAGCAGCGCCTGGCCCAGCTGTCCGACATCTCCCGGCAACTCGGCCAGGGCGGTTGACCGCGGCCGGTCCCGGCCGGTTCCGCCGGCCTCCGACCGACTGGCCGGACCCGGCCGATCCCAGACCCGAAAGGACGAGGGGGACACGATGAGTTTCTGGCGAGCCCTGTTCGGGCGCTCCGAACCGGCCGAGCCCGACCTCGACGCCCTGTTCGGCCTGCCCTCGGCGTCCGTCACCCTGCGGGCCGCCGCGGGTTTTCGGCCCACCGGTACCGGCTCCGTCGCCTTCCGCGCCACCGAGGGCGCCGCCTTCGCCGACCTGGCGCGCGACATCACCGACCTGCTCGACGCCGACGAGGGCCCGCCCGTCGAGCAGGTCACCGACGACTACGGCTACACCTGGCTGGTGGTCCGCTCACGGAGCGATCCGGCCCCTCCGGACTTCCAAAGCGAGGGCAGCGGTCCGGACCTCACCGGCCTGGTGACCGACCTGCACGCCGTCAACTCCACCCTGGAGGCCAACGGGTACGGGCCCTCCCTGCTGTGCTCCCTGGTCGGTTTCACCGACGGCAGCCGCTCCCTGGGGCTGGTCTACCTCTACAAGCGCGGCACCTTCTACCCCTTCGCGCCCGTCGGCGGCCAGCGCAGGGACAACGCCCTCGAACTCCAGGCCGAGGCGGCCATCGGCACGGACCTGCCCCTGGAGAAGGACCGATCCCGCTGGTTCCCGGTCTACGGCGCCCCCGGGCTCTGAGCAGGGAAGCGCGGCCTCTGACCAGGGGTGCCCCGAACCCCCGGCGATGTGGCCTGGCACACTTGGTCCCGTGCGTATCCTCATCGCTCCTGACAAGTTCGCCGGTACCCTCTCCGCGCTCGAAGCCGCCCAGGCCGTCGCCGACGGCTGGCACCGGACCGACCCCTCCGCCCGAACGGAGCTGCTTCCGCTCTCCGACGGCGGTCCGGGGTTCGTCGAGGTGCTGCACACCGCCCTCGGCGGCGAGGTGCACCGGGCCGAGGTGACCGGCCCCCTCGGTGCACCCGTGACCGCGGAGTACCTCCTCGACGGCGACACCGCCTACGTGGAGAGCGCCCAGGCCTGCGGCCTCCACCTGGTGCCCGCGGAGGACCGCGACCCCGGCCGCACCACCACCCACGGCGTGGGCGAACTGGTCGCCCACGCGGTCCGTGCGGGTGCGCGTACCGTCGTCGTCGGACTCGGCGGCAGCTCCACCAACGACGCCGGAGCCGGGCTCCTCGCCGCCCTCGGCGCCACCCCCTCCGACCACCTCGGCCACGGCGGCGGCACCCTGGCCGAGCACGTCGACGCCGTCGACCTCGAAGCCGCCCGCCAGGCCGTGGCGGGGGTCCGCCTCGTCGCCGCCACCGACGTCGACAACCCCCTCCTCGGCATCCACGGCGCCAGCGCCGTCTTCGGCCCCCAGAAGGGCGCCGACCCCGACCAGGTCCAGCGCCTCGACGCGGCCCTCGCCGCCTTCGCCGACCGGGTCGACCCCGACAAGGGCACCCGTGACGTCCCGGGCGCCGGTGCCGCGGGCGGCCTGGGCTTCGCCCTGCTCCTCCTCGGAGGCACCGTCGAGTCCGGCATCAGCCGTGTCCTCGACTCCGTCCGCCTGGCCGAGCGCCTCGACGGCGCCGACCTCGTCATCACCGGCGAGGGCTCCTTCGACTCCCAGTCCCTGCGCGGCAAGCTCCCGCACGGCGTCGCCCAGGTCGCCAGCGGGCACGGCGTCCCCTGCATCGTCACCGCCGGGGCCGTGAAGGTCGGCCGGGCCGAGGCCGCCGAGGCCGGGATCACCGAGACCTACTCCCTCGTCGAGTCCTCCGGTTCGGTGGAGGCGGCCATGAACCGCTCCGCAGAGGAACTGCGCGCCCTGGCCGCCGACATCGCCCGCCGCTGGTCCCGGTGACCGGGGAGGGGGAGGAGCGGTAGGGGCGGGCCGCCGGCCCCGCGCCTCCTCCCCCTCCGACACGGGCAGCGGCCGCGGACGACGGGAAGCGCCCCGGGAGATCCTTCTCCCGGGGCGCTTCCCGTGAATCGGTGTCGGGTGGCCGGAGCCGGCCCTCCCCCTAGTCCAGCAGGGAGTGCTCCTCGTAGGCGAGGACCTCGTGACCGTCGTCTCCGTAGTGGAAGATCTCGAAGGTGGCGGCGGTCGGGTCGCCGTTGTCGTCGAAGTCGATGTTGCCGCTGGCGCCCTGGTAGTTGATCTCCTCACCGTCGGCCAGCAGGTCGCTGCACTCGGCGAAGGAGGAGCACTCGGTGCCCTCGGGGCGGCTGACGTTGGGCAGTTCGGCCACGTACTCGGACGGGTCCACGCTGCCGGCGGCCTCGGCGGCCAGAGCGATCACGGTGACGCAGTCGTAGACCTGCGGAGCGAACTGGAAGACCTCCAGCTCCTCGTTGAAGCTGGTCAGACCCTCCGTGAACTCGGGGTTCTCCGCACTCGGGGCGACACCGGTGATGCCCTTGACGCTGTTCGGGTCCTCCTGGTTGACGGTCTCACCCAGCTGCGGGTCGTTGAGCCCGTCGGTGACGTAGATCTGGTCACCCGTGACGTCGCTCTCCAGGAACTGGGCGATGACCTGTGCGCCCTCCTCGAAGGCGATGAGCGCGACGGCGTCCGGCTCCTCGTTGGCAACGCTGTTGACGACCGAGTCGAAGGTGGTGGCCATGGGGTCGTAGGTCTCGTTGACCACGACCTGGGCGCCGAGGTTCTCCAGCTCGGTCTGGAGGGCCTGGGCGTAGCCGCCGCCGTAGTCGTCGGCGCGGGCGACGATGGCGACGTTCGCGTGGCCCTCCTCGGCGATCTTGCGGGCCATCACCACGGCGGAGAGCTTGTCGCTGGGCGCGGTACGGAAGTAGTAGCCGTCGTCCTCGATGTCGCTCAGTGCGGCGGAGGTGTTGGAGCCCGAGCACTGGACGATCTCGGCGCCGGTGACGGTGTCGTAGGTCGCCTGGGTCATACCGGACGCGGCGGCGCCGATGACGGCGTTCACCTGGTCCGAGACGAGGCTGTTGGCGGCCTCGTTGGCCTGGGCGTTGTCGCCGGCCTCGTCGCCCTCGACGATCGCGGGGACCTCGGTGCCGAGGATGCCGCCGGCCTCGTTGATCTCGGCGATCGCGTACTTCGCCGCGCTGATCTGGGGCGGGCCGAGGAAGGCGAGGTTGCCGGTCTGCGGGTAGAGGATGCCGTAGGTGAACTCCTCGCCCCCTCCGTCACCGCCGTCTCCTTCGCCGCCCCCGCTGCCACACGCGGTCAGGCCGAGTACAAGGGCCGCGGTTGCGGCAGTGAGGCCTAGGGCCTTCTTGCTTGCCATGATCGTGGTCACTCCGTTCAACCGGCGAAACACGCACTGCGTGACGCAGCCGTGCCGATGTGCATGTGCGTCCTGATGTCCGCGGTGTGTGGCATGACTTAATCAGGAGCATTAGCGGAGCTTAATCACGAAAGTTCCGGATCGGAAAGCGCAGGAAGACCGTTGGTGCCGACTCGCCGTCATGCTGTTATGCCTCTGTAGTCATCATTGGTCTTCCACGCCCGATGTTTTTACAGTTCGCAGCTATCCGTGTGCAGGGGGCAGCAAACTGTCGCGACGACCAGGCATGACGAAGCCCGACCGTCAAGAGCTACGGTCGGGCTGTAGGAAAACTACAGGAGCGCTGCACGCGTGTGTGAAGTGGTCCTTCCGTAAGCAGAAAAACCCTTGACCTATATACGCCGCCGTCCCTCCGGCCGTCGCCGGCCACGTGTCCCTCCCCGGCCGCGCGCGCCCGCCCTACTTGGCGGGCATCTCGCGCAGCATGCACGTGAGCCGGGAGGTGCACACCTTCCGGCCCCCGTCGTCGGTGATGGTGATGTCCCAGGTGGCCAGCGTCCGGCCCAGGTGCACCGGTGTGGCCACTCCGGTCACGTACCCGTCGGTGGCCGACCGGTGGTGGGTGGCGTTGATCTCGATGCCGACCGCGACCCTGCCGAACTGGGCGGCGTGCGCGGTGGAGCCGATCGAGCCCAGGGACTCGGCCAGCACGCACGACGCGCCCCCGTGCAGCAGCCCGAACGGCTGCAGGTTGTCCTTCACCGGCATCCGTCCCACCACGCGCTCGGCGGAGACCTCGGTGACCTCGATGCCCATGCGCTCGCCCAGACCGCTGGTCAGGGCGCCCGTGTCGAGCATCCGGCGCATCGCCTCGGAGTCCGTCGTCATGATGTGTGCCTTCCGATCGGCCGGGTGCCACCCGGCTCCGGACGGCGGAGAGGTCTCCGGTCCGGGGCGGTGGCCTCCGGTGTTCTCGCGGTGTGGCCGCGAAGTGTCCGCGTCGCATCCTAGGATTCGTCTGTGGTGACCAAGCGAGAGACCCCCGACCAGACATCCCAGGCCGGCACCGGGGCGGGCGGCGCGGCCCCCGCCGGCAGCGGTGGCCGGCGCCCCCGCCTCCTCCTCCTGGACGGCCACTCGATGGCCTTCCGCGCGTTCTTCGCGCTCCCGGTGGAGAAGTTCGGCACGAGTACCGGGCAGTCGACCAACGCCGTCTACGGCTTCGCGTCGATGCTGGTCAAGCTGTTGCGGGACGAGGAGCCCACCCACATAGCGGTGGCATGGGACCTGTCCGGCCCCACCTTCCGGCACGAGGAGTACGCCGAGTACAAGGACGGACGCTCCGACACACCGCCGGAGCTCCCCTCCCAGGTGCCGCTCACCCAGGACCTCATGCGGCTGGTCGGCGTCGCCAACCTGTCCGCGCCGGGCTTCGAGGCCGACGACGTCATCGCCACCCTGGCCCACCAGGGCGGAGAGGCCGGGATGGAGGTGCTCATCGCCTCCGGAGACCGCGACGCCTTCCAGCTGATCACCGACTCCTGCACGGTCCTGTACCCGGGCAAGAGCCTGTCGGACCTGCGGCGCATGGATCCCGCGGCGGTCGAGGACAAGTACGGGGTCCCCCCGGAGCGCTACCGCGACCTGGCCGCCCTGGTGGGCGAGAAGGCCGACAACCTGCCCGGCGTGCCCGGAGTGGGACCCAAGACCGCCGCCAAGTGGATCACCAAGTACGGGTCCCTGGACGAGCTGGTCGCCCACGCCGACGAGATCCCCGGCAAGGCGGGGCAGAACTTCCGCGACCACCTGGACGACGTGCTGCGCAACCAGCGCCTGAACCGGCTGGCCACGGACGTGGCCCTGGACGTGGACGTCAGGGCGCTGGGCCTGGGCGAGGCCGACCGGACCGGGATCGACGCGCTCTTCGACAACCTGGAGTTCGCCTCCAACCTGCGCGAGCGCCTGTACTCCGTGATCCGGCTGGAGGACGGCGCGGAGACGGCCGAGGCCGCGCCCTCCGAGGGCTTCCGGGTCGACCTGACCGTGGCCGGGACCGGGGAGCTGGCCTCCTGGATCACCGAGCACGCAGCCCCCGACACCGCCGGCAGCGACACCCTCACCCCCACGGCGCCCGCCGGAGTGGCCGTGGACGGCACCTGGGGCCGGGGCACCGGCAGGGTGGACGCGCTGGCCATCAGCGTGCCCACGGGGGAGGCGGTGTTCGTCGACCCCACCGTGCTGGACCCGGCCGACACCGAGGCCCTGGCCGCCTTCCTGGCCGACCCCGGCCGCCCCAAGGTCGTCCACGAGTACAAGGGGGCCCTGCTCGCCCTGGGCGCGCACGGGTGGACGCTGGGCGGCGTGGTCAGCGACACCGCGCTGGCCGCCTACCTGGTGCAGCCGGGGCAGCGCCGCTTCGACCTCGCCGACCTGTGCCGCAGGTACCTGGGCCGGGAGCTGGAGGAGGCCTCCTCCGGCGACCAGCTGACCCTGGACCTGGGCGACGGCGGCGACGCGGGCTCGGGCCACCAGCACCTGCTGGCGGTGCGCGCGAGCGCCACCCGCGACCTGTTCGGGGTGCTGTCCGCGGAGCTGGACAAGCGGGGCGGCACCCACCTGCTGCACGAGGTCGAACTGCCGCTGGTGGACGTGCTGGCGCGCCTGGAGCGGGCGGGGATCGCCGCCGACACCGAGTACCTGGAGGGCCTGCAGGGCGAGTTCGCCTCCGCGGCCCGCAGCGCGGTGGAGCGGGCGCACGAGGTGGTGGGGCACGAGTTCAACCTCGGCTCGCCCAAGCAGCTCCAGCAGGTGCTGTTCGAGGAGCTGGGCCTGCCCAGGACCAAGAGGATCAAGACGGGCTACACCACCGACGCGGACGCGCTGGCGTGGCTGGCGGCACAGACCGACAACGAGCTGCCCGCGGTACTGCTGCACCACCGCGACCAGACCAAGCTGCGCACCACGGTCGAGGGGCTGATCAAGACGGTCGCCGACGACGGCCGCATCCACACCACCTTCAACCAGACGGTGGCCGCGACCGGTCGCCTCAGCTCCACCGAGCCCAACCTGCAGAACATCCCGGTGCGCACCGACGTGGGACGGCGCATCCGGCGGGCGTTCGTGGTGGGGGAGGGCTTCGACGAGCTGCTCACCGCCGACTACAGCCAGATCGAGCTGCGCATCATGGCGCACCTGTCGGGCGAGCAGGCGCTGATCGAGGCCTTCGACAGCGGCTACGACTTCCACGCGCAGATGGCCGCGCAGGTCTTCGACGTCGAGGTCGAGCAGGTCGACGGAGAGGCGCGCTCCAAGATCAAGGCGATGAGCTACGGCCTGGCCTACGGGCTGAGCGTCTACGGCCTGTCCCAGCAGCTGGGCATCGCGCCGGAGGAGGCCAAGCGCCTCATGGAGAACTACTTCGCCGAGTTCGGCGGAGTGCGCGACTACCTCGACTCGGTGGTGGAGGAGGCCCGCAGGGTCGGCTACACCGAGACGATCCTGGGACGCCGCCGCTACCTGCCCGACCTGACGAGCGACAACCGCCAGCGCCGGGAGATGGCCGAGCGGATGGCGCTCAACGCACCCATCCAGGGGTCGGCGGCCGACATCATCAAGGTGGCCATGCTCCGGGTGGACGCGGCGCTCACCGAGGGCGGCTTCTCCTCGCGGGTCCTGCTCCAGGTGCACGACGAACTCGTGGTGGAGATCGCTCCGGGCGAACGCGAGGAGGTCGAAAACCTCGTGACGCGGCACATGGGCTCCGCCTATGATCTGCGTGTCCCGCTGGCCGTCTCGGTCGGCAGCGGACACAACTGGCACGACGCCGCGCACTGAGCCGCGGCGCGGGAGAACCGTGGAACGAGGCGAGGAGGCGGGAACGGTGGCGACACACGGCGGAGCCCCCGAAGGACTGACCGTGGGCTCGGTCACCGTTCCCGCCGACGCGCTCACGTGGCGGTTCTCCCGCTCCTCGGGGCCGGGCGGCCAGCACGTCAACACCTCCGACACCCGGGTGTCGCTGTCGCTCGACGTGGCCTCCTGCGCCGGCCTGGGGCACACGCGGCGCCAGCGCGCGCTGGAGCGGCTCCAGGGGCGCCTGGTCGGCGGTGTGCTGACGGTGACGGTGCAGACGCACCGGTCGCAGGCGCGCAACCGGGTCGAGGCCAGGGAGCGGATGGCGGCCCTGTTGGCGGAGGCCATGGCCCCGCCCGCCCGCGAGCGCCGTGCGACCCGCCCCAGCCGGAGGGCCAGACAGCGCCGCATGGACGCCAAACGGCAACGGAGCGAGGTCAAGCGGTCACGCTCCCGGCCTCCCATGGACTGACCGGGACCCGGCCCCGCACGTTCCCCACAATTTTTTTCGGCGCCCCACAGGTGTCCCGCCGGTGTGCGCCCGGCGTTCACCCCGAGGCGGTACGCCCCTGCGGACGTGGGGCTACCGCTAGTTGATCTTGACTGCCATACTCGGGTAAATTGCCGCCATTGTGACCTAAGTCGGGTTGGCGGGCCGGGGTTCCGATTGACCAGGACGCCCTTGTCTCATATTCTGGGGGCAGCGTTGTGGGTTCGTGCGGGCGTCCTCTGTCTCCGATGAGGGACAACGGGATGGCGCCGATTCGGTCAACACTCTGGACCCGGCGGCTGGTGGTCAGGCGGCTCAATGTCGCCGTGACCCTGCTTCTCACCTCTGGACGACGGATCGACGGGCTCGAACCTACGGCGTGCCCATCTTCCTGAATCTGTCCGTATCCGGAGTCCACCCACAAATGACGAGCAGCACCGAAGCCACCTCGGCACCCCAGGTAGCGGTCAACGACATCGGGTCCGAGGAAGCCTTCCTCGCGGCGATCGACGAGACCATCAAGTACTTCAACGACGGTGACATTGTCGAGGGCACCATCGTGAAGGTCGATCGAGACGAGGTCTTGCTCGACATCGGCTACAAGACCGAGGGTGTGATCCCTTCGAGGGAACTCTCGATCAAGCACGACGTCGACCCCGGCGAGGTTGTTGCCGTCGGAGACCAGGTCGAGGCCCTCGTCCTCCAGAAGGAGGACAAGGAGGGTCGTCTGATCCTGTCCAAGAAGCGCGCCCAGTACGAGCGCGCCTGGGGCACGATCGAGAAGATCAAGGAGGAGGACGGCGTCGTCACCGGCACCGTCATCGAGGTCGTCAAGGGTGGTCTCATCCTCGACATCGGCCTGCGCGGCTTCCTGCCCGCCTCCCTGGTCGAGATGCGCCGTGTGCGCGACCTGCAGCCCTACGTCGGCCGTGAGCTCGAAGCCAAGATCATCGAGCTGGACAAGAACCGCAACAACGTGGTCCTGTCCCGTCGCGCCTGGCTGGAGCAGACCCAGTCCGAGGTCCGCCAGACCTTCCTCAACACCCTCCAGAAGGGGCAGATCCGCAAGGGCGTCGTCTCCTCGATCGTCAACTTCGGTGCCTTCGTGGACCTGGGTGGCGTCGACGGACTGGTGCACGTCTCGGAGCTGTCCTGGAAGCACATCGACCACCCGAGCGAGGTCGTCGAGGTCGGCCAGGAGGTCACCGTCGAGGTTCTCGACGTGGACATGGAGCGCGAGCGCGTCTCCCTGTCGCTCAAGGCGACGCAGGAAGACCCGTGGCAGCAGTTCGCCCGGACCCACCAGATCGGCCAGGTCGTTCCCGGCAAGGTCACCAAGCTGGTTCCGTTCGGTGCGTTCGTCCGCGTCGAGGAGGGCATCGAGGGCCTGGTCCACATCTCCGAGCTGGCCGAGCGCCACGTCGAGGTGCCCGAGCAGGTCGTCCAGGTCGGCACCGAGATCTTCGTCAAGATCATCGACATCGACCTCGACCGCCGCCGCATCAGCCTCTCGCTGAAGCAGGCCAACGAGAGCGTCTCGCCGGACCAGGTCGACTTCGACCCCACGCTGTACGGCATGGCGGCCGACTACGACGAGCAGGGCAACTACAAGTACCCCGAGGGCTTCGACGCCGAGAGCGGCGAGTGGCTCGAGGGCTTCGAGGCCCAGCGCGACGAGTGGGAGCGCAGCTACGCCGAGGCGCAGGCCCGCTTCGAGGCGCACCGCAAGCAGGTCGAGGAGGCCCTCGCGGCCGAGGCCGACGCTGCGAACGCGCCCGCCGCCCCGGAGGAGGAAGAGGAGTACACCGGCGGCAACGGTGGCCAGAGCGCCAACCAGCCCGCTTCGGAGGCCTCCTCCAGCGGCGCCCTGGCCTCGGACGAGGCCCTGGCCGCCCTCCGCGAGAAGCTCGCGGGCGGCGACGCCTAGCCAGTAGGTCCGACAGGACTCGCTGACAGCCCCGAAGGGCCGTCCCCTCCTCACGGAGGGGGCGGCCCTTCGCCGTGTCCGGGGCCGCTCCCGGGGCTCGGGGAATAGTGTCGTGGCGTGTCCCCGAGGGCGGGGGCGTGTTGAGGAGGCGACGTGTTCGACATCCACCCGGCCACCCCCGCCGACGCGGGTGAGATCTTCACCCTCCAGCGGGCCGCGTTCGTCGACGAGGCCCAGGCCTTCGGAGACCCGTTCGTGCTGCCGCTCACAGAGAGCCTGGAGAGAGTGGAGAGGCTGCTGGGACAGGAAGAGACCCTCGCGCTCAAGGCGGTCTCCGGGGCACGCCTGGTCGGAACGGTCCGGGCGCGGGTGATGGGCACCAGCGCCGTGATCGGCCGCCTGGCGGTGGTCCCCGACCTGCGCCGCCGGGGGATCGCGCGGGCGCTGCTCGCCGACGTCGAGGGACACCTGCGCGAACGCCACCCGCACCTGAGCGCGCTCGACCTGTCCACCGGTGCCCAGGAGACCGGACAGCAGCGGCTCTACCGCGGGCTCGGATACACCGAGACCTCCCGGGAGCGGGTGGCCGAACACCTGGTCATGGTGCACATGCGCAAGGAACTCGTCCCGGGCCGGTCCGGCGGGGGCGGCCTCTCCGAGCGGGGAGCGGCGGTCTAGGCTGCCCAGCATGCTGAAAGTGGGACTCACCGGCGGGATCGGCTCCGGCAAGAGCGCGGTCTCGGCCGAACTGGCGGCCTACGGAGCCGTCGTCATCGACGCCGACGCCATCGCCCGGGAGGTGGTCGAGCCGGGCACGCCCGGCCTGGCCGCGGTCGTCGCCGAGTTCGGGGAGGAGGTGCTCACTCCCGAGGGGCGGCTGGACCGGCCCGGGCTGGGCGAGATCGTCTTCGCCGACGAGGAGCGCCTGGCCCGGCTCAACGCCATCGTGCACCCCCTTGTGGGCGAGCGCAGCGCCCGGTTGATGGAGGAGGCGGTGGCCTCCGGGACGCGCGTGGTGGTCTACGACGTCCCGCTGCTGGTGGAGAACGACCTGGGACCGCTCTACGACGTGGTGGTCGTGGTCGACGCCCCCGACGAGGTCCGGGTGGAGCGGGTGGCCGTCAACCGGGACATGCCGCGCGAGCAGGTGCGTGCCCGCATCCGGGCACAGGCCGACCGGGAGACCCGCCTGGCCGCCGCCGACCTGGTGGTGGACAACTCCGGTACCCGCGAGGAGCTGCGGGAGCGGGTCGCCGAGCTCTGGCGCGAACTCCTCGAACGCGCCTAGCGGCTCCGACCCGGCACCAGGTGTCCGCCGGCGGCCTTCGGGCTCCCGGCGGAACGCGGAGCGGTGCCGCGCCACGGGGGGAGCCGCACCGGCGTCACCGGGGGCCCAGGGCCGCGGCACAGCGTTCGGCCTGGGCGCGGAGGGCGTCGTTCAGTTCGGGCGGGCCGCTCACCAGGGTGAAGTCCGTCCTGACCGAGGTGATCATCCAGACCAGGTCATCGGGCGTCTCCGCGCCCAGGTGGAGCAGACAGCGGTCCGGGCCGGCGGCCTCCAGCACACCCATGCCGGGCCACACCCGGTCGGCGACGGACTCCGCCGACTCGTGGAGTTCGACGACGGCGCGGAAGGGCCACGCGTTCGAGGACAGCTGATGGGACACGTAGACGGCGGCGTCACCGTGCGGGATCTCGCGCCGTGTGAAGCGCGGACCGGTGGGGGTGCGCGGGGTGAGGCGGTCCAGGCGGAACGTGCGCCAGCCGTCACGGTGGTGGTCGAAGGCGACCAGGTACCAGCGGCGGCCGAAGCTGACCAGACTGTGCGGCTCGGCCGACCGGACCGCGGTGCCCCCGCGGGGGCCGGTGTAGTCGAAGCGCAGGACCTCCCCGCGGCGGCAGGCCTCGGCGACCGCCATGAGGACCTTGGGGCAGACCCTGGGACCGGGCTCGGCTCCGGCGCGCACGGTGGAGCCGTGCAGGGTGTTCACGCGTTGGCGCAGCCGGGCCGGCAGGATCTGCTCCAGCTTGGCGAGCGCGCGCAGCGAGACGTCCTCCATGCCGCTGACCGAACCGTCGGCGCCGGTGCGCAGCCCCACCACCACGGCCACGGCCTCCTCGTCGTCCAGCAGAAGCGGCGGCATGCGTGCGCCGGCGCCCAGGCTGTACCCGGCCGTGCCCCGGGTGGCGTGTACCGGATATCCGAGTTCGCGCAGACGGTCCACGTCCCTGCGGACGGTGCGGCCCGTGACGCCGAGGCGGTCCGCCAGGTCGGCACCGGACCGGTTCCCGTGTGTCTGGAGCAACGACAACAAGGCGAGCAGCCGTGCGGAGGTCTCAGCCATGGATCCGACTCTGTCATCCGGTTGGGAAGGAACCTGTCCTAACTCCTCCCTAGCGTAGTGCCCATGACGAACACGGACCGCGACGTCCACACATTCCGCATCGACATCCCGCAGGAGCGGCTCGACGACCTCGGGGCGCGCCTGGCCGACACCCGCTGGCCGTGCGAGCTGCCGGGCGTCGGTTGGAGCAGGGGAGTCCCGGTGGGGTACCTGAGGGAGCTCGCCGAGTACTGGCGTACCTCCTACGACTGGAGGAGGCACGAGGCGGAGCTCAACAGCCACCCCCAGTTCACGACCACCGTCGACGGGCAGAACGTGCACTTCCTGCACGTGCGCTCGCCGGAGCCCGACGCCACCCCGCTGGTCCTGCTGCACGGCTGGCCGGGGACGGTCACGGACTTCCTCGACGTTGTCGGGCCGCTCTCCGACCCCCGCTCCCACGGCGGTGATCCGTCCCAGGCGTTCCACCTGGTCGTCCCCTCCCTGCCGGGGTTCGGCATGTCCACGCCGCTGGCCGGTCCGGGGATGGGCGCGGCCCGGATGGCCGGGGTCCTCACGGAGTTGATGTCGCGCCTGGGCTATGGGCGCTACGGCGTCCACGGCTACGACACCGGCTCGTGGGTCGCGCCGGAGATGGGAGGGCTGAGGCCCGAGAGCGTCATCGGGGTTCACGTGAACGCCATGATCACCTTCCCGCTCACCGACGGGGACACCGAGGGGCTGACCGTGGTCGAGCAGCGCCGCTGGCAGTCGATGCAGGACTTCAACGACGGCTACTTGCAGTGCAACTCCAAACGGCCGCAGACGGTGGCCTACGCGCTGCACGACTCCCCGGTCGGTCAGCTCGCGTGGATCGTGGAGAAGTTCAAGGAGCTCACCGAGCCCGAGGAGGGACTGCCGGAGGAGGCTCTGGACCGTGACCGCATGCTGACGTGCGTGTCGCTGTACTGGCTGACCGGAACCGCCGGGTCGTCGGCGCAGATCTACTACGAGGAGATCTCAGCGAACGCGTGGGGCGGCTCCGAGGAGGACACCGGCCACGGCGGGGCCGCGGGCGACTGGACCCCGGGCCGAGGGACGGTGCCGACGGGGGTGCTGGTCTCCACTCACGACGTGACGGTGCGCCGGTGGGCCGAGCGCGACCACAACGTCGTGCGGTGGACCGAACTGGACCGGGGCGGCCACTTCCTGTCGATGGAGGAGCCGGAACTGTTGGTCGAGGACGTCCGCGCGTTCTTCGCCGGCCTGGCTTAGCCGTCCTCCTTCCCGTCCCGGTCCTGTCCCCGGCGCAGGGCCGCGGACAGGGACGCGCCGGCGTCCACGGCCTCGCGTACCAGCTCCTCCCGGACCGAGTGCGCGGCCTCCACGCTGAGCAGGCCGTCGTCGAGCTCCTCGGCGTGCACGGACTCCTGGGACGAGGACAGCGCCAGGTCGGCGTACTCCGCGGCGCGGTCGGCGATCTCCTGGCACTGCTCCCACTCGCGGTGGGCGGTCACCGCCGCGTGCACGCGCTCGCCGTAGCCGGCCAGCACCCCGACCCGCTCGGAGAGCGCCGCGTGGGCGCGGTCCACGGCCTCCTTCTGCGGTTCGAGCGCCCGGGTGACCTGGTCGGACACCGCCTCGCGCCCGCGCCGCAGCAGTTCCTCGCGCAGGGAGCGCAGCCGCAGCAGCTCGTGGGCCATCCGCCACTCCTCCTCGCGCAGCAGGGACAGGGTGTGGTCGGCGTCGAAGGACCCGCCCAGCACCCGGATACCCTCCTCCACCCGGTCGGTGGCCTGCTGGAGCCGGGCGAACAGGTGTGCCTCGGGTTCCTCACGGCGGCTGGCGTAGCTGTAGGGGCGGCCGAAGTCCTCGGGCAGCACGTAGTGGTCGGCGTTCTCCGAGGCCAGGCGGGTGACCATGCCCGGGCGCATGATGGCTCCGGTCCCGCCCGCGGCGGCGGTCAGGTAGAGGGCCGCGGTCGTGGGGTCGCCGGGGACGACCGATCCGAGCGGTCCGACGACCTGTTCGAGCAGCAGCCGGGCGCCCGCGACCCCGGCCACGGACACGGGCAGCGCCCAGAAGGCGTGCATGGCCAGGTCGGCCCAGTCGTCGGTGAAGGAGTCCTTCAGGGAGACCAGTCCGAGAACGACCATGGTCGTCCCCAGGCACAGCAGGAGCATGAGGACGGCACCGGCGGCCGGTGAGAGCAGGGCGACGGCGGCGAGCGAGGTACCTCCCACGGCGGTGAGCGCGGCCCCCCGCCTCCACGTGAGGCGGCGGGAGGACTTGGCCGAGGCCGGGAGCAGCTTCTCGGGACGGGCCCGCATGCGCGCGACCGCCCGGGGCGGCAGGGCCGGGTCGAAGGTGGGTCGGCGAGGACGGGACACGGCTGACACCTCCATTCCGGACACGGGGCGCCGGGTCCATGCTGACTCCCTACCCACGACCGGCCAGGGATGTCACAGGTGGTCTGTAGCGTTGGGTGTGAGGGACACGCGGACGCGGGGGCGGCCCGCCGTTCGATGGGAGAAGAGGCGACGTGCGACCGGTCAGCGACATCAAGCGCAGCGAGGCGCCCTTCGAGGTGGTCTCGGAGATGACCCCGGCGGGGGACCAGCCAGGTGCGATCGCCGAGATCAGCAAGCGGGTGCGGGCGGGAGACCCGCACACGGTGCTGCTCGGCGCCACCGGTACCGGTAAGACGGCGACCGTGGCGTGGACGGTGGAGCAGCTCCAGCGGCCGACCCTGGTGATGCAGCCCAACAAGACCCTGGCGGCGCAGTTCGCCAACGAGTTGCGGCAGATGCTGCCGGGCAACGCGGTCGAGTACTTCGTGTCGTACTACGACTACTACCAGCCCGAGGCCTACGTCCCGCAGAGCGACACCTTCATCGAGAAGGACTCCTCGATCAACGACGAGGTGGAGCGGCTGCGCCACTCGGCGACCAACTCGCTGCTCACCCGCCGGGACACCATCGTGGTCGCGTCGGTCTCGTGCATCTACGGCCTGGGCACCCCGCAGGAGTACGTGGACCGGATGGCGCAGTTGGCGGTGGGCATGGAGGTCGACCGCGACCAGCTGCTGCGCCGCCTGGTGGAGATGCAGTACTCCCGCAACGACACCGCGTTCACGCGCGGCACGTTCCGCGTACGCGGCGACACCATCGAGATCATCCCGGTCTACGAGGAGCTGGCGATCCGCATCGAGATGTTCGGTGACGAGGTCGAGCGCCTGCTCACCCTGCACCCGCTCACCGGCGAGGTGCTGGGGGAGAGCCAGGAGATGTTCATCTTCCCCGCCTCGCACTACGTGGCCGGCGAGGAGCGCACCGAGCGCGCCATCGGCTTGATCGAGGCGGAGCTGGGCGAGCGGCTGGCCGAGCTGGAGGCGCAGGGCAGGCTGCTGGAGGCACAGCGCCTGCGCATGCGCACCACCCACGACCTGGAGATGATGCGCCAGCTGGGTACCTGTTCGGGCATCGAGAACTACTCGCGGCACTTCGACGACCGTGCGCCGGGCAGCCCGCCCAACACGCTGCTGGACTACTTCCCCGAGGACTTCCTGCTGGTGCTGGACGAGTCGCACGTGACCGTCCCGCAGATCGGCGCGATGTACGAGGGCGACGCCGCGCGCAAGCGCACCCTGGTCGACCACGGGTTCCGGCTGCCGTCGGCGATGGACAACCGGCCGCTGAGGTGGGAGGAGTTCACCGAGCGGATCGGGCAGGCCATCTACCTGTCGGCGACGCCGGGCCGCTACGAGCTGCGCCAGAGCGGCGGCGACGTGGTGGAGCAGGTCATCCGTCCCACCGGCCTGGTCGACCCGGAGGTGCTGGTCAAGCCGACCGACGGGCAGATCGACGACCTGGTGCACGAGATCCGGGTGCGCGCCGAGCGCCAGGAGCGGGTCCTGGTCACCACGCTGACCAAGAAGATGGCCGAGGACCTCACCGACTACTTCGCCGAGATGGGCATCCGGGTGCGCTACCTGCACAGCGAGGTGGACACGCTGCGCCGGGTGGAGCTGCTGCGGGAGCTGCGGGTGGGCGAGTTCGACGTGCTGGTGGGCATCAACCTGCTGCGCGAGGGCCTGGACCTGCCCGAGGTGTCGCTGGTGGCGATCCTGGACGCGGACAAGGAGGGCTTCCTGCGCTCGGAGACCTCGCTGATCCAGACGATCGGCCGCGCGGCGCGCAACGTCGCGGGCCAGGTGCACATGTACGCCGACAACGTCACGGACTCGATGCGGTCGGCGATCGACGAGACCACCCGGCGCCGGGACAAGCAACTGGCCTACAACGCCGAGCACGGGATCGACCCCACGCCGCTGCGCAAGCAGATCGCCGACATCCTGGACACGCTCAACAGGGAGGACGTGGACACCGAGGAGCTCATGGCCACCGGTTACCGCAGCTCCGCCAAGGGCGGCCGTGCCCCGGTGCCCGCGCTGGGCGAGCGCTCGGCCGACGTCTCCTCCATGCCGCGCGCGGAGCTGGCCGACCTCATCGAGCAGTTGAGCGAGCAGATGCACCAGGCGGCGACCGACCTCCAGTTCGAGCTGGCGGCCAGGTTGCGCGACGAGATCGGCGAGCTCAAGCGTGAGCTTCGCGGCATGGACGCGGCCGGGGTGAGGTGACGCCGATCCCCACGGGACAGCGGTTCCGGCCCGGGGAGGCCGGGACCGGAGCGGCCCAGGGGTATCGGAACAAGAACGTTTGGGGAACAGCGAGGTCGCGTGGTTACCTCCGCGTGACATACTCTTGGCTTCGCGCAAGCTGTATGTCGCAATTGCCGGTTGTTCGGTTGTGGGGGAAACATGAGGGTTCGGCTCCTGGCGGCCGCAGGCGGTGGCCTGCTGCTCACCTCCCTGCTTCCGGGCTGCGGTCTCGCCTTCGGGCATGAGGAAGTCGAGGTGCCCAACGGCGCACCGGGCACCGAGGACGCCGCGGACGACGTGGTCATACCCGACCACAACGTCAGCAACGGCGACACGCTGATCGTCGTCGACGACGGCGCCGAGATCAACGAGGACTGCGACGGCCGCGAGGTCATGGTCACCGCGGACGACGCCGTCGTGGTACTGCACGGCGACTGCGGGCTGGTGCGGGCCACCGGACGCGGGTCCACCGTCGACGTGGGCTCGGCGGACAAGATCGTGCTGATCGGGGTGGACAACGTCGTCTCCTTCGCCTCGGGCAGGCCCGAGGTGGTCAACCACGGCCGCAACACCACGGTGACCGAGGGCGGCGTCGCCGGGAAGTGATCCGGGAAGGCCGGTGGGCAGGGCGGTTTCGTGTCGGTGAGTTGACCGCCCCGGCATCCCGGAGTGACCTTCGATCCGTTACCGTGGTGCGAGTCCGCCCGGCCCGCGCAGGGGCGCGCGGACACCGAGGTCGGGTGGGCACGGCGACGCGGAGTGAATTCTCGGTTGCAATCGGAGATTTCGTCCTCTCGGCCGGTTCCGAGGCGGTACGGTCGATTCGTCCCGCCCGCGGTACAACCGGTTCCGTCGGGGCGGCACGACGGTCAGCGGCGTCGCACGCGCCCTTCCGGTCACCGGTCAGGGACGGCGTGTTCGACGTGAGGACCCGCTAGGGGAGGGGTGGATGAGCGGTTATGTCGCGCGGGTGCGACATGATGAGTCGCCCGGGGGCGATGTCGGCCTGGACCCGTTGGTGCGGTCGGCCGCCCAGCGCTGGGCCGACACGGATCCCCTGCTGCCCGAGCCCGTCAACTTCGCTCCGGGCTCCTACCCCCTCCTGACCGTCAGCGACGAGGACGGTCGCGCCGTCGCCGCCGGCACCATGCACTACACGTGGTACCAGCCCGGCGAGGTCGGCCGGATCTGGGGCGTGCCGGACCAGCACTGGCTGACCCCCATCGTCGGCGGTCCCGATCCCAGCCGCGCCCTGGACTCCCTCCTGACCAGCTGGCGCGACCAGTTGGAGGACCTGCCGACCGGCACGGGCTCGGAGTCGGCGGCCCTGGTGAGCTGGCCCGCCCGCGACGTGTGCGGCATCATCCCGCTACAGCGCCACGGCCTACAGCCCTACACGGTGCTGGCCGCCCGCCAGCGCCGCCGCGGAGTGCCTCCGTCGCTGCCGCCGCGCGACGTGACCATCAGGCTGGCCGACCGCAGCGACCTGACCCAGGTGGTCGGGCTCCTGATGGAGGAGCACCGCTACGAGCAGCACTTCGGCGGGGTGTTCCTGCAGGAGGACACCGCCGAGCAGACCCGCAAGGTCGCCGCGCGGGCGCTCAACCGCTCCCGCTCCTGGATCTGGCTGGCCGAGCGGCGCGGTCGCGCCGTGGGGCTGCTGTGGGTGTCCCCGCCCGAGCGGTCCCGGTGGGCCAAGTCCCTGGTCAACGCCCGCCCGATCGCGCACATCGGCTACGGCGTGGTGGTCGCGCAGGAGCGCGGCAACGGGATCGGCACCGCACTGGTGGGCCAGGCGCACCAGGCCCTGGACAGCCACGGCGTGGGCGTCTCGGTGCTCAACTACGCCGCGATGAACCCGCTGTCGGGCCCGTTCTGGCACCGCATGGGCTACCGCCCGGTGTGGACGACCTGGGAGGTCCGCCCCGCCCTGGCCCTGCGCTGACGACCCGGTGCGGACCCCGCGCGGGAAGGTCCACTAACCTGTGCGCGAAAGCGCGACGGTGCGTGGAGGGTGAGGCAGGATGACCGCGAACGACCGTGGGCCCCAGGGCGCGGAACACGTGGAGATCGTCGAGGTGGGGCCGCGCGACGGCCTCCAGAACGAGGACAGGACGCTCTCGGTCGACGACCGCGTCGAACTGATCGACCGCGCCGCGGCCGCCGGTGCGCGCAGGATCGAGGCGGTCAGCTTCGTCAACCCCAAGCGGGTGCCGCAGATGGCCGGGGCCGAGGAGGTCATGGCGGGTGTCACGCGCGCGCCGGGGGTCTCCCACATCGGCCTGGTGCTCAACCGGCGCGGCCTGGACCGCGCGGTGGCGGCCGGGGTCTCCGAGGTCAACGTGGCGGTGCCCGCCACCGACGGGTTCTGCGTCCGCAACCAGGGGTGCACCGTCGAGGAGATGCTCGGCGTCCTCGCCGACATCGACGCCGCCCTCGCCGGTACGGGCATCCCGCTGAGCGTCACCGTCTCCACCGCGTTCGGCTGCCCCTTCGACGGTGAGGTACCGCCCGAGCAGGTCGTCGAGGTGGTCCGCCGTATCGCCGACACCGGTGCCGTGGAGATCGCCCTGGCCGACACCATCGGCGTGGGTGTGCCCCGGCAGGTGGGCGACCTCCTGGCCAGGGTCGGGAAGGTCGCCGACGGCCGCGGGCTGCGCTGTCACTTCCACAACACCCGCAACACCGGTTACGCGAACGCGCTGGCGGCCGTGGACGGGGGAGTGCGGGTGCTCGACTCCAGCCTGGGCGGCTTCGGCGGCTGTCCGTTCGCACCCGCAGCGACCGGCAACATCGCCACCGAGGACCTGCTGTACATGCTGCACCGCAGCGGCCTGCACACGGGTGTGAGCCTGTCGGAGGCCGCCGCCCTGGGCGAGTGGATGGGAGAGCGCCTGGACAAGCAGCCGCCCGCCTACCTGGGACGCGCGGGCGCCTTCCCCGCCTGACACACCGTCGCCCGGGTACCGGCGGTCCGCGGGCGCCCGGTCCGGACACGGCCGTGTGGCGTTCGTCGCCCGGGACCGCCCCTCCCCGGACCGGGCCCCGGCGCCGCACCCGCCGCGAAGGCGTTCCGCGCCCGTCGGAGAAGGCGCCCCGCGCGGCCGGGAACGGGTCGGGCACGGGCCTTCCGGCCACGGTGCCGCCACAGGCCCCGCGGCCCGGCCGTGACGGCTGGGGGAGGGGAACAGCGAGGTACACGGAGGTGTTCTCGGTGTGTATGTACGGGGGGCCTGTTATCCTGGTGCCCCGTGGAGTCCGGCGGCCGGAGCGATGAGCAACCGCCCGCAACCGGACCGCCGCACGGCCGCTCAGTTCGCCCCGAGCCAGCCGTAGCCACTCAACCCACGGGAGCATCACTTTGGCATCCGCCGCGAGTACCAAGCACCTTTTCGTTACTGGCGGCGTCGCCTCCAGTCTTGGCAAGGGCCTGACGGCCTCCAGCCTGGGACGACTTCTCAAGTCGCGCGGCCTGCGGGTCACCATGCAAAAGCTCGACCCCTACCTCAACGTCGACCCGGGGACGATGAACCCCTTCCAGCACGGCGAGGTGTTCGTCACCGACGACGGCGCCGAGACCGACCTGGACGTGGGCCACTACGAGCGCTTCCTGGACACCGAGCTGTCCGCGACGGCCAACGTCACCACCGGCCAGATCTACTCCAGCGTCATCGCCAAGGAGCGCCAGGGCGCCTACCTCGGTGACACCGTGCAGGTCATTCCGCACATCACCAACGAGATCAAGGCGCGCATCTACGCGATGGACGCCCCCGACGTCGACATCGTCATCACCGAGATCGGCGGCACGGTCGGCGACATCGAGTCGCAGCCCTTCCTGGAGGCGGTCCGCCAGATCCGCCACGAGATCGGCCGGGACAACTGCTTCTTCCTGCACGTGTCCCTCATCCCGTTCCTCGGCCCGGCCGGGGAGATGAAGACCAAGCCCACCCAGCACTCCGTGGCCGCCCTGCGCAGCATCGGTATCCAGCCCGACGCGATCGTGTGCCGCTCGGACCGCCCCATCACGCAGAGCCTGAAGTCCAAGATCAGCCTCATGTGCGACGTGGACGAGGCCGGTGTGGTCTCCACCCCCGACGCCCCCTCCATCTACGACATCCCCAAGGTCCTGCACCGCGAGGGCCTGGACGCCTACGTCGTCCGCCGCCTCGGCATGCCCTTCCGCGACGTGGACTGGACCGAGTGGGACGAGCTGCTGCGCCGAGTGCACCAGCCCGACCACGAGGTCACCATCGCCCTGGTCGGCAAGTACATCGACCTGCCCGACGCCTACCTGTCGGTCAGCGAGGCGCTGCGCGCGGGCGGCTTCGCCACCGACACCCGCGTGAACATCCGCTGGGTGGCCAGCGACAACTGCGCCAGCCCCTCGGGCGCAGCGGCCGAGCTGGACGGCGCGGACGGCGTCCTCGTCCCCGGCGGCTTCGGTGTGCGCGGTATCGAGGGCAAGCTCGGCGCCATCCGCTACGCCCGCGAGCACCGGATTCCGCTGCTGGGCATCTGCCTGGGGCTTCAGGCCATGGTCATCGAGTACGCCCGCGACGTGCTCGGCCTGGAGGGCGCCAACAGCACCGAGTTCGACGACAAGGCCCAGAACCCGGTCATCGCCACCATGGCCGACCAGACCGACGTCGTCGCCGGTGAGCGCGACATGGGCGGCACCATGCGCCTGGGCATGTACCCGGCCGAGCTGGGCGAGGGCACCGTGGTGCGCGAGCTCTACGGCGGGCGGGGCGAGGCCTCCGAGCGCCACCGCCACCGCTTCGAGGTCAACAACGCCTACCGTTCCCAGTTGGAGGAGGCGGGCCTGGTGTTCTCCGGGCTCTCCCCTGATGGCAAGCTGGTGGAGTACATCGAACTGCCCCGGGACGCCCACCCGTTCTTCGTCGCGACACAGGCGCACCCGGAGCTGCGATCCCGTCCGACCAAGGCCAACCCGCTCTTCCGCGGACTGGTCTCGGCGGCCCTGGAGTACCACAACTCCTGACGGAGGCCGGGCCGGGCGGGGCACGAGTCCTGAGAGGCGGGATCCATGCCCAGTGACGCCCATCCGGACCAGACCACGGGGGCGGACGCGAAGCTCGCGGACGCCCCCGAGTCGTGGCCGGTGGAACGGTCCGAGGAACGCTTCCGCGGCGTCAAGTGCGGAGTTCGTACGGACTGGGTGCGCATGCCCGGGGCGGGCGGCGAGGGCACGACCGTGGCCTCCCGCGACTACATGGACCACCCCGGCGCCGCGGCGGCCCTGGCCCTGGACGGTGACGGCAGGGTGCTCCTGCAGCGCCAGTACCGCCACGCCACCCGGCACACCCTCTGGGAGCTGCCCGCGGGGCTGATCGACGTGGAGGGCGAGGGGCCGCTGCCCACCGCCCAGCGCGAGCTGGTCGAGGAGGCGGGCCTGCGCGCCGGGCGCTGGCACGAACTGGCCGACTTCTTCCCCAGTCCGGGATTCTCCAACGAGCGCATCCACGTGTTCCTGGCCCGTGACCTGTCGGTGGTGCCCGACGAGGAGGTCGACTTCGAACGCGAGCACGAGGAGGTCGGCCTGGTCGCCGAGTGGGTGTCCCTGGAGGAGGCGGTCGGCCTGGTCATGACGGGCCGGCTGCACAACGGCGCGACCCAGATCGGCATCCTGGCGGCCCACGCCGCCGCCGCGGACGGCTTTGCGTCGCTGCGCGAGCCCGGCGCGGACTGACCGTGTCCGAGCGACCGGACCCCGCCGGACCGCAGGAGGAGCCGGGGCCGCTGGCGAGGGTGTGCTCCGCCTTCCTGGACCACCTCAGCGCCGAGCGCGCCCTGGCCGCCAACACCCTCATGGCCTACCGGCGCGACCTGCGCCGCTACCGCGCCCACCTGGCGGCGCGGGGAGTCACCTCCCCCGACGCGGTGGGACCGGGCGACGTGGGCGACTTCCTGCGGGTACTGCGAGAGGGGGACGAGGACCACCCGCCGCTCGGCGCCGCCTCGGCCGGGCGCGCCCTGGCCGCTGTGCGCGGCCTGCACCGCTTCGCGGCGCGCGAGGGGTGGTCGCGGACCGACCCGGCCACCGACGTCTCCCCGCCGGCCCCGCCGATGCGGCTGCCCAAGGCGGTGTCGCTGGACTCGGTGGAGCGCCTCCTGGACGCCGCCGGACCGGCCGGCGCCCCGGCCTCCGGCGACCGCGCCGCGCTGCTGGCCCTGCGCGACCGCGCCCTGCTGGAGGTGCTCTACGGCACGGGCGCGCGCATCTCCGAGGCGGTGGGGCTGGACGTGGACGACGTCGCCGACGCCGTGGAGGACGGCGAATCGGTGGGCCTGGTGCGCTTCCGGGGCAAGGGCGGCAGGGAGCGGGTGGTCCCGCTGGGCTCCTACGCCCGCCGGGCGCTCTCGGGCTACCTGGTAAGGACCCGGCCGAGCCTGGCCGCCTCCGGCCGCGGCGGTCCGGCGCTGTTCCTCAACGCCCGCGGCGGCAGGCTCACCCGCCAGGGGGGCTGGGGCGTCCTGACGGCCGTCGCCGAACGCGCCGGAGTCGAGGGGGTGTCGCCGCACACGCTGCGCCACTCCTTCGCCACCCACCTCCTCGACGGCGGGGCGGACATCCGAGTCGTGCAGGAGCTCCTAGGGCACAGTTCGGTCACCACCACCCAGGTCTACACACTCGTTACAGTCGAACACCTGCGCGAGGTGTACGCGTCGAGTCATCCCAGGGCACGGCGCTGAGACGGCCGCGGACGCGGGGATCCCCCACCGCGGGGCGGGGCGAAGCGGCCCGGTTCGGGACCTTTCGATTTCCTCCTGGGGCGAAGGCGTGGGATTCTACCCGTACGTTTCGTTGAAGTGCGTCGTGTCGGCGTTCTAGAGTCGCCGCACAGAGGTACGTTGCTGTCGACATATTGAGTTTCCGACGGCGGCCAGGCCCAGGAGCACGGTGTCCCTCGGAGCCGTGGCCAGTCCGTAGGGGAGGTCAAGGGTTGTGAACTGGGAGAACGACGAGGCTGCGAGCACCGCACCCGTCGGCGAGGAGGCAATCGTCGACCCGGTGACCAATCCATGGGGGACGACACGCAACACGGGGGCTGATCTGCACACCACAAGACCCGAGCGAACGTATCCGGAGCCCGAGCCCGTCGACGAACACGGCCCGGCACGGATTGTAGCACTCTGTAATCAGAAGGGTGGGGTCGGCAAGACCACCACGACGATCAACCTCGGTGCCGCCATCGCCGAGTACGGAAGACGGGTGCTGCTGGTCGACTTCGACCCGCAGGGCGCGCTCTCCGTCGGCCTGGGCCGCCTCGATCCGCGCGAGCTGGACCTGACCGTCTACAACCTGCTCATGCAGCGGGACGTGGCGGTCGAGGACGTCCTGCTCAAGACCGACATCGACGGCCTGGACCTGATCCCGAGCAACATCGACCTGTCCGCGGCCGAGGTGCAGCTGGTCGGAGAGGTCGCGCGCGAACAGATGCTCGGCCGGGCGCTGCGCCCGATCATCGACGACTACGACGTCGTGCTGATCGACTGCCAGCCCTCGCTGGGCCTGCTCACCGTCAACGCGCTCACCGCGGCCGACGGCGTCATCGTGCCGCTGGAGTGCGAGTTCTTCGCGCTGCGCGGTGTGGCCCTGCTCATGGACACCATCCAGAAGGTCCAGGAGCGGCTCAACGAGGACCTGGTCATCGACGGCTTCCTGGGCACCATGTACGACCCGCGCACGCTCCATGCGCGTGAGGTGCTGTCCACGATCATCGACGGGTTCGGTGACAAGGTCTACGGCACGGTCATCAACCGTACCGTGCGTTTCCCGGACGCCACCGTGGCGGGCGAACCCATCACCAGGTTCGACTCGTCCTCGGCCGGGGCCAACGCCTATCGGGATCTGGCCAAGGAGGTGCTGGCGAGGTGGCCTCTCAGCGGTCACGGCGCGTGACCCTACCCGGAGCGGACGAGATGTTCTTCCGCTCCAACGGCGCCGAGGAGGCGCCGGAAGAGACCGAACGCCAGTACACGGCACCGGAGCAGCAGAGCAGGAAGACCGAGACGTCGGCGCGCCCCAACGGCAGGTCCAAGGGCCGGTCCGCCACGAGGGTGCGGGGAGCGCCCAAACCCAGCGGGCGCCAGCGCCACGACGAGAAGATCACCGTCTACGTCTCCGCGCCCGAACTACTGGCACTGGAGCAGACCCGGTTGTCGCTGCGGGCCGAGCACGGACTGGCGGCCGACAGGGGCCGACTCGTCCGGGAGGCGGTCGCGGTGCTGCTGGCCGACTTCGAGGAGCACGGATCCTCCAGCATGCTGGTACGCAGGCTGAGCGAGGACTGAGCTCGCGCACCGGTACCGGAGGGGGTACCGGTTCGGCGACGGAAGGGTCGCGGGTGTCACCGGCGGGTTCACGCCGGTGACACCCTTGTTGCATGAGTGAGACGACGTGGGGTCGGTGCCATGGTGGTTGAGGGGACCCGGGTGGACGCCGAGGCCGAGGTGGACGAGAACGCCTTCCAGGTGCACCTCGACAACTTCGAGGGGCCCTTCGACCTGCTCCTGGCGCTGATCTCCAAGCACAAGCTGGACATCACCGAGGTGTCCCTGTCGAGGGTCACCGACGAGTTCATCGCCCACATCCGTGCGTACGGCGAGGAGTGGGACCTGGACCAGGCCAGCAACTTCCTGCTGGTCGCGGCGACCCTGCTGGACCTGAAGGCGGCCCGGCTGCTGCCGCGCGGCGACGTCGAGGACGAGGCGGACCTGGCCCTGCTGGAGGCCCGCGACCTGCTGTTCGCCCGGCTGCTGCAGTACCGGGCCTACAAGGAGGTCGCCTCGTTCATGCGCGGGCGGCTGGCCTCGCAGGGGCGCCGCTACGCACGTGCCGTCCCGCTGGAGGAGCGCTTCGCCGCCCTCAGGCCGGAGGTGCTGTTCAAGCTGGGTCCCCAGGAGTTCGCGGCGCTGGCCGGGATGGTGTTCACACCCAAGGAACCGCCCAGCGTGCCGGTCACCCACATCCACCAGACCAAGACCTCGGTCAGGGAGCAGGGCGAGCTGATGGTCGCGGAGCTGCGCGAGCACGGGCGGCTGACCTTCGCCGAGCTCACCGCGGCCTGCACCGGTACCTTCGAGGTCGTCGCCCGCTTCCTGGCGCTGCTGGAGCTGTACCGGGCCTCCAGCGTGGACTTCGACCAGCCCGAGCCGCTGGGTGAGCTGCTCGTCACCTGGACCGGTGGTGAGGCCGAGGTCGAGGTGCGCAGCGAGTACGACGGCTCCGACGGTGCCGGGGCCGTCGGCGCCGGGAGCGCGGACGGACCAGGGGAGACGGAGGAGCGAGGATGACCGCCGAGGACATGACGGCCGCAAGCGCCGGAAGCACCGGGGACGTGGTGGTCGGGGAGGCGGCCGCCGGGAGCACGGTCGACGGTGCCCAGGCCCCGCCCGCCCTGCGCCGCGACCTGGAGGCGGTGCTGATGGTGGTGGACCAGCCGGTGTCGGAGTACGACCTGGCCCGGGCCCTGGACGTGCCCGTCACCGTGGTCTCACGGACCCTGGAGTCCCTGTCCCGGGAATACACCGAGCAGGGCAGGGGTTTCGACCTTCGGGCGGTGGCCGACGGATGGCGCGTGTACACGCGTCCCGAGTGCGCCGACGTCGTCGAGCACTTCCTCCGGGAGGGGCAGGAGGTGCGGCTCACCCAGGCCGCGCTGGAGACGATGGCGGTGGTGGCCTACCGCCAGCCGGTCTCGCGGGGCAGGGTCTCCGCCGTACGCGGTGTCAACTGCGACGGGGTTATGCGTACCCTCGTACTGAGGGGGCTGATCGAAGAGGCCGGGCACGACTCCGAGTCCGGTGCGCTGCTGTATCGGACCACCTCCTATTTCCTGGAACGGTTGGGCCTGCGAGGCCTCGACGAGCTGCCTGATCTGGCGCCGTTCCTCCCCGACGACATCGAAGGTCTAGACGACACCGGTGAGCACACCTAACGAAAGATCCCGCGGTGCGCGGGACAATGCCCCGCGCGGTGAGCGCGGCGACTACGACAAGCGCGGCGGCCAGGGCCGCCGTGAGGACCGGGACCGCAGGGACGACCGTCCCCGCGGCGGTTACCGGGACGACCACGGCCGGAAGGGCCGTGACGACCGCCGCTCCGAGGGCGGTGGCCGCGACGACCGCGACCGCGGCGGCTTCCAGGGCGGTCGCGACGACCGCGACCGCGGCGGGTTCCGGAGTGATCGGGACCAGCGCGGCGACCGCGGCGGACGCGACTTCCGTGGCGGCGACCGTGACAGCCGCGGCGGACGTGACTTCCGTGACCGCGACGACCGCCGTTCCTATGGCGACCGTGACAGCCGTGACTCCCGTGGTGCGGGTGATCGCTCCACCGGCCGTGGTCGTGACGACCAGCGTGGTGGCGGCCGTTACGAGCGGGGCGGACGTGGCCCGGGTGTCGGACGCGACGACCGCGACCGCGGCGGGTTCCGGGGGGACCGGGACGACCGTGGCGGGCGCGACTTCCGTGACCGCGACGACCGCCGTTCCCACGGTGACCGCGACAACCGCGGTGGCCGGGACGGCCAGCGCGGCGAGGGCCGCTCCTTCGGCGGCGACCGCGGTGGTTACCGGGGCGGCCGCGACGACCGTGGCCGTGATGACCGTGGACGGGACGACCGCCGCTCCTCCGGGGGCGGGCGCGACGACCGCCGTTCCTATGGCGACCGTGACGGCCGTGACTCCCGTGGTGCGGGTGATCGCTCCACCGGCCGTGGTCGTGACGACCAGCGTGGTGGCGGCCGTTACGAGCGGAGCGGGCGTGGCCCGGGTGTCGGACGCGACGACCGCGACCGCGGTGACTCCCGCGGCGGTCGGGACAAGCGCAGCAACCGCGAGAAGCTCAGCGACCGCGACAAGCGCCGTGCCCTCGGGGGCGAGCGCGGCAACCGTCCCGCGCCCCAGAGCGGCGCACCGGCGAGCGGTCCCAAGAAGGAGGGCCAGCTCTCCAAGGCCGCCCGCGAGCGGCTCAAGGCACTGCGCGCCGACTACGACCCCAACGACGAGGACCGCGTCCCCGACGAGGACCGCGACACCTACACCGACGTCAAGGACGGGATCCGCCTCCAGAAGGCGCTCGCGGCGGCCGGTGTCGCCAGCCGCCGCGCCAGCGAGGAGATGATCGCGGCCGGACGCGTCAGTGTGGACGGCCAGGTCGTGCGCCGCTTCGGCGCCCGGGTCAACCCGGAGACCTCCGAGATCCGCGTCGACGACATGCGCGTGGTCACCGCCCCGGACAAGCTGTACTTCGCCCTCAACAAGCCGCGCGGCGTCGTCAGCACCATGTGGGACCCCGAGGGCCGTCCCACCCTGGCCGACTACACCGGCCAGACCACGGAGCGGATCTTCCACGTGGGCCGGCTGGACACCGAGACCGAGGGCCTCATCCTGCTGACCAACGACGGCGAGCTGGCCAACCGGCTCACCCACCCGCGGTACAAGGTCGTCAAGACCTACATCGCCAAGGTGCCCGGCCCGGTTCCGCACCGGGTCGTGCGCGAGGTCCAGAAGGGCGTCGAGCTGGAGGACGGCCCGGTCGAGGTCGACTCCTTCCGCGTGGTCGAGAACGAGCCGCCCAAGGCGCTCGTCGAGATCCGGCTGCACGAGGGGCGCAAGCACATCGTGCGCCGCCTGATGGAGGCCGTCGGCCACCCGGTCGCCGACCTCGCCCGTACACAGGTCGGCCCGATCGACCTCAACACCCTCAAGCTGGGCACGATGCGGGCGCTGACCTCCCGTGAGGTGAGCGAACTCTACGAGGCGGCGGGCCTGTAGATACAGTTGACGGCGGCCGTCCCCCTCCGGGTGGCGGCCGCCGTCCCCTTGTGCGGGGACGGTACGGCGAACGAGGACAAGGCGGGATCGAACGTGGCGGTACGGGCCATCCGCGGTGCGGTGCAGATCGACGCGGACGAACGGGATCAGGTGCTGGAGGCCACGGCCGAACTGGTCTCGGAGGTGATGCGGCGCAACGCGCTGGAGACCGACGACGTGATCAGCGTGCTGTTCACCGCCACCCCCGACCTGAAGAGCGAGTTTCCCGCGCTGGCCGCGCGCAAGCTCGGCTTCACCGACGTCCCGCTGATGTGCGCGACCGAGATCGCCGTTCCGCACGCCCTGCCGCGTGTGGTCCGGCTCATGGCGCACGTGGAGACGGACCGGCCGCGCTCGGACCTGCAGCACGTCTACCTGCGCGGGGCCCAGGCCCTGCGGCTGGACATCGCTCAGTAGAGCGGCACGGGCTCCCGGCCGGACCGTAGGCTGGGAACACAGGACACGTCGGAGGCGGAGAGAGCAGTGGGCAACACCAGCGACGGGCGGGGCATCGAGGATCAGCGGCCCGCGGTGCGCCGGGTGGCGGTGGTCGGGACCGGCCTCATCGGAACGTCGGTGGCGCTCGCCCTGCGCTCCCGTGGCGTCGACGTCGTCCTCTCGGACCCCGACAGCGCCTCCCTCCGCCTGGCCTGCGACCTGGGCGCCGGACATCCTCTGGAGGAGTCCGCCGACCCGTCCTCGGCTCCCGCGGACGTCGCGGTCATCGCGGCGCCGCCCGCCGCCATCCCCTCCGTCCTGCGCCGCGCGCAGGACCGGGGCCTGGCCCACGTGTACACGGACGTGGCCAGTGTGAAGGCGAGTGTGCTGGCCGAGGCCGAGCGGATGGGCTGCGACATGGCCACGTTCGTCCCCGGGCACCCGATGGGCGGCCGGGAGAAGCAGGGGCCCGGCGCCGCACGCGCCGACCTGTTCCTGGGCCGCTCCTGGGCACTGTGCCCCACCGGCAAGGCCGACCCGCAGGCCGTCGCGGCGGTCGCCGAGATCGCCCGCCTGTGCGGCGCGGACCCGACGGTGCTGGACGCCGGGGCGCACGACCGCGCGGTGGCGCTGGTCTCGCACGCCCCGCACGTGGCCTCCTCCGCGGTGGCGGCCCGGCTGGTCTCCGGTGACGGAGCGGCGCTGACCCTGGCGGGACAGGGCGTGCGCGACGTCACCCGGGTGGCGGGCGGCGACCCCGCCATGTGGTCCGAGATCCTCACGCACAACGCCGCCCCGGTCGCGGAGGTGCTGGAGGCGATGGCCGCCGACCTGGCGGCGGCCGCCGACGCCCTGCGCGCGACGGCGGGACGGGCGCACGACGGCCCGTCCTCGCAGACCCTGGCGCCGGTGCGCGACCTGCTGGAGCGCGGGCGGTCCGGGCACGGCCGCATCCCCGGCAAGCACGGCACCGTCCACAGGCCCGAGTACACGGTGATCCCGGTGGTCATCCCCGACGAGCCCGGTTCGCTGGGCCGGCTGTTCGCCGCCGCGGCGGAGGCCGGGGTCAACATCGAGGACGTGCGCATCGAGCACACCCCCGGTCTGCCGCTGGGTGTGGCGCAGCTGTACGTGCTGCCCGACGCCGTGGACACGCTCGCGCGGGCACTGGCCGCCGACGGCTGGTCGGTCCACCCCGGGGTGTGACCGCTCGGGCGCGGGGCCGTACGGTCCGCCGCACACACGGGTCACCGGTAGGGTTGGGCGTCGGCAACAGTGGCAGCAAGCGGGAGTCAACGGCAGTGAGCGCGCAGGACAGCACCGAGGGCATCGTCATCGCGATCGACGGTCCCTCCGGGTCGGGCAAGTCGAGCACCTCCCGGGGTGTGGCCAGGGTGCGGAACCTGCGTTACCTCGACACCGGGGCCATGTACCGGGCGATCACCTGGTGGATGCTGTCCAACGACGTGAACGTCAACGACGCCGAGGCCGTGGCCTCCCTCGTCGAGCGCCCCGTCATCGTCATGGGCACCGACCCGAACGCCCCCACGGTGACCGTGGACGGCCGCGACGTGGCCGCCGAGATCCGCGAGAGGGACGTCACCACCAACGTCAGCGCGGTGTCGGCCGTGCCCGAGACGCGTGAGCGCATGGTCCGCTCCCAGCGCGAGATCATCGCCAAGGCCAGGGCCGAGAGCGCGGGCATCGTGGTGGAGGGCCGCGACATCACCACCGTCGTCGCCCCCGACGCCACGGTCAAGCTGTTCCTGACCGCCAGCGCCGAGGCGCGTGCCCAGCGGCGCAGCAAGGAAGTCCGCACCAGCGACGTCGCCGCCACCCAGGCCGACCTGGCCCGGCGCGACGAGCTGGACTCCAACCGGGCGCACTCGCCGCTCAGGCAGACCGCCGACGCCACCGAGCTCGACACCACCGGGCTGACCCTGGACGAGGTCGTCGCCCTGGTCTCCAAGCTGGCCGACGAGGCCCGCGACCGGTAACACCGGCCACACCGGCCGACAACAACCACTTTCGGGGAACACACGAACATCCGCGGGGGTTCTTTCCCCGTGGCCAGTACACGGGCGCCGACAGCGCCCGTTCGCCGATCCGCGCCCTCCGGGACACCGGGGCGGGGTCGATCCTACGCATCCTCGCGGCACGCATCCTGGGCGCGCGAGGACGAAGAACCGGGAGCAGTACATGAGTGACTTCGACAACCTTGACGTCGGCCATGAGGGCGCCGACGCCGCCGAGCCCGCGGCCCTCCCCGTGGTGGCCGTGGTCGGCCGCCCCAACGTGGGCAAATCCAGCCTGGTCAACCGCATCATCGGCCGCCGCGAGGCCGTGGTGGAGGACGTGCCGGGTGTGACCCGTGACCGGGTCGCCTACGACGCCCAGTGGCAGAACACCAAGTTCACCCTGGTGGACACCGGCGGCTGGGAGAGCAACCTCAGCGGTCTGGCCGCCATGGTCGCCCAGCAGGCCGAGTACGCCGCACAGACCGCCGACGTCATCCTGTTCGTGGTGGACGCGACGGTCGGCGTGACCGACGCCGACGCCGCCGTCACCCGTGTGCTGCGCTCGACCAAGCGCCCCGTGGTGCTGGCCGCCAACAAGGTCGACGGCAGCAAGCAGGAGGCCGACGCGCTCGACCTGTGGCAGCTCGGCGTGGGCGAGCCTTACCCGATCAGCGCCCTGCACGGCCGGGGCACCGGCGACCTGCTGGACGCGCTCGTCGCGGAGTTCCCCGAGCAGCCCATCGGGGAGGACGACGACGAGGGCGAGGACGGCCCGCCCCGCATCGCGCTGCTGGGCCGCCCCAACGTGGGCAAGTCCAGCCTGCTCAACCGGCTGGCCGACGAGGACCGCGTGGTCGTGGACTCGGTGGCGGGCACGACCCGCGACGCGGTGGACGAACTGGTCGAACTGGGCGGCCGGACCTGGAAGTTCATCGACACCGCCGGTATCCGCCGCCGGTTCCGCAACCTGCAGGGAGCCGACTACTACGCCACCATGCGCACCGGGACCGCGTTGGAGCGGGCCGAGATCGCCGTGGTGCTGATGGACGTCAGCGAGCCCCTCGCCGAGCAGGACATCCGGATCGTCGAGCAGGTGCTGGAGGCCGGCCGCGGCCTGGTCCTGGCCTTCAACAAGTGGGACGTCCTGGACGACGAGCGCCGGATCTACCTGGAGAAGGAGATCGACCGCCAACTGTCGAGGGTCGCCTGGGCCCCGCGTGTGAACGTCTCGGCCAAGACCGGGCGCCACATGGAGAAGCTGGTCCCGGCGATCGAGACCAGCCTGAGCGGGTGGAACCAGCGCATCCCGACCGGGCAGCTCAACAACTGGCTCAAGGACCTGGTGGCCGCGACCCCGCCGCCGGTGCGCGGCGGCAAGCAGCCCAAGATCCTGTTCGCGACGCAGGCGGGTGCGCGTCCGCCGCACTTCGTCCTGTTCACCACCGGGTTCCTGGAGGACAACTACCGCCGCTTCATCGAGAGGCGCCTGCGGGAGGACTTCGGTTTCGAGGGCTCCCCGGTGCACATCAGCATGCGGATCCGCGAGAAGAGGGCCGGTGCTCCGGGACGCGCCTCCAGGGGCAGCGTGCGTCCCGACCGCAAGCACCGCCGCCGCTGACGCGCTGACCGGGACCCGCACCGGATGATCTTGCTCTTGGCGGCACTCTCGGCCGCCGGCAGTGCCACTGGGAGCAAGATCATCGCCGGTGGGAGCCTGGGGGCGCCCGAACCGCTGCGGCATCCGGCCAACGCCCCCGCAGCCGGTACGGGCGAGCGTGCACCGTGGGTTTCTCGCACCGCGGCCGGGAACGGTCCGCCCGTGCCGCGGCCCGGTAGCGTGGTGACCGGGCGAGAGGGGGAGTCATGCGCAAGGTGCTGGTCAGCGCCTGCCTCATGGGACGCAGGGTGCGCTACGACGGACGCGCCAAGACGGTCGAGGACGACGTGGTCGCCCGCTGGCGCGAGGAGGGGCGCCTCGTGGTGCACTGCCCGGAGGTCGCGGGCGGCCTGCCGGTGCCCCGACCGCCCGCCGAGATCGAGCCCGGCGCCACCGCCGCCGAGGTGCTCGCGGGGCGTGCGCGCATCCTCACCCCCGACGGGCGGGACGTGACCGGCCACTTCGTGGACGGCGCCCGCGCGGCGCTGGCCACCGCCCGGGCGCACGGCGTGGGCGTGGCCGTGCTCAAGGAGTCGAGCCCGTCCTGCGGACTGCACGAGGTCTACGACGGGTCCTTCACCGGGCGCAAGGCGCCCGGCGAGGGGGTCACCGCGCGGCTGCTCCAGGAGCACGGCGTCGCCGTGTTCACCGAGAACGAGATCGCGCGGGCCGCCGAGCGCCTGCGCGCGCTGGAACACGTCTGAGGGACGCCCCGGGTCCGAGGCGTCCTGGTGGCGGACCCGCCCGGTCCTTCCGGCGGGCCCCGGCTCCGGCCGTCCCGTGGCGTCCCCCGTCCCCGTCAGCGGCGGACGACCTCGTACCGTGCGCAGGCGAAGTCCCCGGCGCGGTGCACGTCCAGCACCCTCAGGTCCACACGTCCGGCCAGCAGCGGCGCCCCCGAGCCCAGGGTGGCCGGGGCGATCGACACGACCACCTCGTCGAGCAGCCCGAGCCGGGCCAGGTCCGCGGCGATCCCGCCACCGCCGACCAGCCACACGTCGCGCCCGTCGGCCGTCTCGACCATCTCCGCGTGCAGGTCGCGCAGTTCCTGGTCGGTGTCCGCGCCGGCGAAGCGGACGTCGCCCTCGACCCTGGGCAGGTCCCGGTGGGTGAGTACCCACGTGGGAGTGCCGTAGGGCCAGGGCTTGTCACCCTCGTGGCGCAGGATCCACTCGTAGGTGCTCGCGCCGCACAGGATCGCGCCCGCGTTCCGGATGAAGTCCTCGACCTCCCCCAGGGCGTCGTCCCCGTCGGCGGAGAAGAGCCACTCCAGGGAGTGGTCCTCGGTGGCGATGAAGCCGTCCAGGCTCGTCGCGGTGTTGTAGACCGTCCTGCTCACTGTGTACCTCCGTCGTGGTGTCGGTCCTGTAGCCATTCGATGGGATCGCCGTGACCCACCTCCAGGCCCTCCGCGCGCAGCATGTGGCGGACGAGCTGCCTGCGGTGCGCGGAGTAGGTCAGTACGTGTGCGACGACGCTGCCGAGGACGAAGCTCTCGGGCGGGTCGCACAGGGCGTCGATCAGCCGGTCGCCCCAGGCGCCGCGGCGTCCGATGTCGTCGACCGTGGCGATCCAGCGCGCGCTGACACGGGTGTGCCGTTCGAGCAGGCCCCCGGTGTCGTCCGCGCCCGGTTCGGGGAGGTCGGCCCCCTCGATCGAGGCGAGCCACACCTCCTTGGCCCGGACGAGGTGGTCGAGGACGGCGGCGACCGACTCCTCGGGCCCGTCCCACTCCAGGACGGTCAGCCCGGGTGCCCGCACCCGCCGGTAGGCCTCCTCGGAGAGCCCCTCGGCCAGGCGGATCAGGTGCGCGGTGTCGTCCACGTCGTGGTGGATCTGGAGGGCGATCAGGTCCATTCCGGGTCGGTCCTCGGTTCTCTCCTGGACCCACAGGTGGATCGGCGGGTGGAAGTGGATGCCGTTGGGCGCGGACAGCCAGGTGCCGCTGCCCGGTGTGGTGGAGCCGGGCGGACGCCCGAAGGCGCGTCCGAAGGCGCGTATGAACCCCTCGACCGACCCGTATCCGGCGGCGAAGGCGGCGTCGGTCACGCTGCTGCCCTGGCCGATCTGCCAGGCAGCGCGCTCCAGGAGCACCCGGCGTCGCAGCGCGACCGGGGACTCCCCGGTGTCGCGGGTCAGTCTGCGGGTGAAGTGGAACGGCGAGGCGAAGGCGTGGTCCGCCATGTCGGTGAGGCGGGTGTTCTCCTCGTCCAGGACCGCGTCGAGCAGCTCGCGCAGGCGGTCCCGGCCCGGGGTGGACTCGGTCATGCGACCAGTATGTTCGCCGGGAGGGCGCGGGCGCCTGACCGATCTTGCCCACCCTGGAGAGCCGCCGCTCCGTCGGAGGACGCCCTCCGACGGAGCGAGCAGGGCGATCCCGTCGCCGCCCACGCGATCGGTCGCGTCGTCCCCGGTCAGCTCCACGTGGATGCCGCCCGCGTGGGTGCCCGGAGCCTCGTGGACCTCGAAGAAGCCGCGCACCTCGTTCGGGAGCCGTCGAACCGCCGGGTCCTGTGCTCCTCGGCGCGGGTGGGTCCCGCACGCCCTCATGAACGCCGGCGCGTTGACGGTCTCCCCGGCCACGCCCTCGTGGCGCCGGCAGGAGGCCAGGCGCCCGCGGTACGGGCGGCGCGGTCCTGCTCCACCGGCCGCTCGCGGTGGGCGGGTGCCCTCGGGGTGTCGGTGGCCTCGTGGCCGACCCGGCGCGCGGTGAGGGCCGCGGGCACCATCGCCAGCAGCGCGAGCAGGGCCAGGCCGACGCCGACCCACAGCGGTGCGCGCAGGCCGAAGGCGTCGATGCCCATGCCGCCGATCCACGAGCCCAGCACCACACCCATGGTGATGAACGAGGAGTGCACGGTGTTGACCAGGGCTCGGGCGTTCCCGGCGCTCTGGACGCGGGTGATCATCGCCGGGTTCAGGGTGATGCCGACCAGGCCGATGCCCACCATGGCCAGCAGCGCGGGGACCGGCAGGTCGGCGAACAGGGCGAAGGTGACCAGGAAGAGCGTGTTGAGCCCCAGGCCGGTGACGATGACCGTGATGGTGTGGGACATGGCCAGGCGTCCGACCACGATGTTGCCGATCACCGTCGCTCCGCCGTAGCCGAGGAGCAGCAGCGGCACGATGTCCCGGGAGAAGCCGGTGACCTCGGTGAGGATCGGCGTGAAGTAGGAGAAGGCCGCGAAGGTGGCGCCGATGATGAGCGTGGAGGTGGCCATGACGAACCAGAGCCGGGGCCTGCGGAACACCGCCATCTCGGTGCGGAGCTCTCCGGCCTCGTCGGACTTCTCAAGCCGGGGCAGGGCCACCATGGTGGCCACGGCGACGATCACGGTCAGTACGCCGACGGCGGCGAAGGCGACCCGCCACCCGAACTGACCGCCGATGAGCGCGGACAGGGGAAGGCCGAGCAGCGTTCCGACCATGAGGCCCTGCAACGCCACCCCGGTGGCGCGTCCGCGCAGGTGCGGCTCGGTGACCTGGGCGACGGCGGACAGGGCGACGCCGAAGAACGCGCCGGAGGCGGCTCCGGTGATGACGCGGGCGATGAGCATGGGCCAGTAGGTCGTGGACAGCGCGGCCAGGGCGTTGCCCAGGAAGAAGACGACGAACAGCACCAGGAGCGCGTGGTCGGTACGCAGCCGCAGCACAGCCAGGGTGGCCGGCGGGCCGCCGAGCGCCATCGCCAGCGCGAACGCGGTGATGAGGTAGCCGATCTGCGGGATGGTGGCCCCCAGGTCCTCGGACATCTGCGGCATGAGCCCACCGACGAGGAGCTCGCTGGTGACCATGGCGAAGATGCCGAGCGCCATGAGGTAGACGGACTTTGGCATCGACTCTTCCTTCTCGGTTTTGTACAGATCAGAACAAAAAAAGAGCGCGCATGGGGAGTGTCGGAGGACGACGTGCCGACACGGGGCAGGGTGTGGGCGGACGCCCTGCGGCCGCGGTCGGGGCCGTGGTCAGCGGGTCAGGGTGTGAGGGCCTCGATCCCGGTCGACGCGATGCCCTCCAGCGCAGTTCGTCCGGCGCCGGACTGGGCCGCGACCCTCATCCCGTAGACGAGGGAGGTCACATACCAGGCCAGGTCTCCGGGGTCGCGGTCGGCGGCGATGGAGCCGTCGAGCTGGCCGTCCATGATGGCCAGGCGTAGCGATGACAGACGTCTGTGCAGATCAGCCTCGACCACCCGGGCGATGTCGGGGTTGCGCGAGGCGATCGTGGTGATGGTGTTGACGGTGAAGCATCCTGATCCGTGGCCGCTCTCCTGGTTGGCCGTCTCGTCGTCGACGATCACGGTGAGCAGTGACCGGATGCGCTCCAGCCCACTGCTTCCCGAGGCGTCGAGGACCGTCCCCTGGCGTGCGGTCATGGTGTTGACGTAGTGCGAGAGCGCCCGTCGGAACAGGTGCTCCTTGGAGTGGAAGGTGTTGTAGAGGCTACTGCGGGTCAGTCCGGTCGCCTGGCACAGGTCGGCCGTGGAGGTCCCGTCGAACCCCTTGGCCCAGAACTCACGACAGGCCCTCTGGATCACCCGCTCCTCGTCGAACTGGCGTGGTCTCCCCATGGGGAGACGATATCATTTTGTGGATGGATCAGAACAAAACTCTTCCGAGCACCGGGGGCGACGCCTGCTTCTGCGGCGCGGAACCGGGCCCGTCGGGGAGGGGCGGCGAGCCGGAACCGCGGTACGGGCGGCCCCGCGAATGCGGTAGAGTCTTCCCGTCGGCGGCGCCGGAGACGGCGTTCGCGCGGCGAACGGGACGTAGCGCAGTTTGGTAGCGCACTTGACTGGGGGTCAAGGGGTCGTGGGTTCAAATCCCGCCGTCCCGACAGGGCAGTAGCAGGTCGTGGAGGGGTCCGCCGTGTGGCGGGCCCCTCTTCGCGTTCCCGGCGGGAGCCGTTCTCGGGCGTGGCCACCGGCCCCGCGGGCGCGTTCGTGCGCGAGGTGCGCACGACGACGGCGGTGGGGCCGAAAAGTCGGGACATGGCAGACTTGTGTGGTCACCGGCGCGGCGGATCCTGGCCCGCGCGGTGCCCTGGCGGCGGTGCCGCGGTGGAAGTGAGGTGACCTTCTGTGGCCGAGGACGACGGCTCCATCCGGGTGTTCCTGGTCGACGACCACGACGTGGTGCGGCGCGGCGTCGGTGCGCTGATCAGCGACGAGCCCGACATCGAGGTGGTGGGCGAGGCCGCCGGCGCGGCCGAGGCGATCGCGCGCATACCGGCGGTCGGGCCCGACGTGGCGCTGCTGGACGTCCGCCTCCCCGACGGCAGCGGCGTGGAGGTCTGCCGCGAGGTGCGCTCGCGCATGCCCGAGCTGGCCTGTCTGATGCTCACCTCCTACGCCGACGACGACGCGCTCTACGACGCGGTGATGGCCGGGGCCTCGGGCTACGTGCTCAAGCAGATCCACGGCTCGGACCTGGTGGGCGCCATCCGCACCGTCGCCGCGGGCGGGTCCCTGCTCGACCCGCGGAGCACGGCCCGGATCATGCGCCGCATACGCGAGGGCGCCGCGCACGAGGACCCGCTGGCCGCCCTCTCGGACCAGGAGCGCCGCGTCTTCGAGCTGATCGGCGAGGGACTGACCAACCGCCAGATCGGCGAGCGCGTCTTCCTGGCCGAGAAGACCGTGAAGAACTACGTCTCCAGCGTGCTGTCGAAACTGGAGATGCAGCGCCGTACCCAGGTGGCCGCCTACGCCGCCAAGCTGAAGTCGCGGACGCCCGGACGCGGCTTCGACTGACGGCTCCGACCCGGCCGCCGCCGGGGTGGTGGGAGCACCGGCCTAGAATCCGTGCGTAGGGTACGGTCCTTGGCCAGTGCGCGGACCGCATCGGCGTCTCGGAGGTGAAAGTGTCCGGCGACGGTTCCGAGACCGATCGGATGCGGGTGCTGATTCCGCAGATGCAGCTCGACCAGCTGCTCGCGGAACTGCAGAACCGGCTCAGCGCGGCCATCCTCACCCGCGACCGGGTGCACTCCCTGCTCAACGCGGTCGTCATGATCGGTACCGGCCTCGATCTGGAGACGCTGCTGCGCCGCATCGTCGAGGCCGCCATGGACCTGGTCGACGCGCGCTACGGCGCTCTGGGGGTCATCGGCGACGACGGAGAGCTGGAGCGGTTCATCCCGGTGGGCCTGGACGGGGAGCGGATCGCCGCCATCGAGCACTGGCCCGAGGGCCGCGGCATCCTCGGCCTGCTGATCAAGGATCCGCGACCGCTGCGGCTGCGCGAGCTCGCCGACCACCCCGAGTCCCGCGGCTTTCCGCAGGGCCACCCGCCCATGCGCGGTTTCCTCGGCGTGCCCGTGCGGGTACGCGACGAGGTCTTCGGCAACCTCTACCTCACCGAGAAGGCCGACGGCGCCGACTTCGGCGAGGATGACGAGGCCGTCGTGGTGGCCCTGGCCACCGCGGCCGGCGTGGCCATCGAGAACGCCCGCCTCTACGACGAGACCCGCCGCCGCGAGATGTGGCTGGAGGCCTCCGACGAGATCACCACCCGTCTGCTGACCGGCGCCGACACCGACGAGGTGCTGCACCTGATCGCCCGGCGGTCGCGCAGCATGTCCGGCGCCGGCCTGGTGGCCATCGCCACACCCGGGCAGGGGGACGAGCGGCTGACCGTCCGTGTGGCCGACGGGCCCGACGCCGTGCGCATCCGCGGGCGCTCCGCGGCGACGCGGGGCACCCTGGCCGGGCGGGCCTTCCGCGGCGAGGCACCCGTCATCACCGACATCAGCCGCCCCCACTCCGAGTCCACGCCCCTGCTGGAGGGGCTGGGGCTGGGGCCGGTGCTGCTGGTGCCCCTGGGCGCGGGTGAGAACACCCGCGGTGTACTGGTGCTGGGGCGCGGTGAGGGCGCCGCGCCGTTCGCGCGCACCACGGTACGCATGCTGCACACCTTCGTCGGCCACGCGGCGGTGGCCCTGGAGCTGGCCGAGACGCGCAGCGACGCCGAGCGGCTGAGCATCCTGGAGGACCGCGACCGCATCGCCAAGGATCTGCACGACGTCATCATCCAGCGGATGTTCGCCATCGCGATGTCGCTGATGAGCTCCATCCGCCGCATCGACGACCCCGAACCCGCCCAGCGGGTGCAGCAGGCGGTGGACGACCTGGACGACACCATCCGGCAGACCCGTTCGACCATCTTCGCGCTTCAGCACGTGGGCGAGGAGAACCGATGGCTGCGCAACCGGATCCTGGACGTGGTCAACGCCGCCACCGAGCCCCTGGGCTTCTCGGCCGACCTGCGGCTGGAGGGGCCCATCGACAGCCGGGTCCCCGACGACGTGGGCGAGCACGTGCTGGCGGTGCTGGGCGAGGCGCTGTCCAACGTCGCCCGCCACGCCGGCGCCTCACGTGTGGAGATCCGTGTCGTGGTCGAGGGCGGGGTCGGCGTGGAGGTCGAGGACGACGGTGTGGGCCTGCCCGGGGGAGGACGCCGTAGCGGGCTGCGCAACCTCGCCGAACGCGCCGCCCGGTGCGGCGGCGCGTTCGAGGCGGGCCGACGGCCCGGCGGCGGCACCCGGCTGAGCTGGAGCGCTCCCCTCGACGAGGACGACCTCGGCTGAGACCGCGCAGCGGACCGCAGGTCAGCCGCCGGCCTCCTCCGGACGGGGGCGCACCACGGCCACCGGTACCCGGGCGTGGTGCAGCACCGACTGGCTGACCGAGCCCAGCAGCAGCCCGGCGAAGCCGCCGCGCCCCCGCGAGCCCACGACGAGGAGGTCGGCGTCCCCGCCCCTGGACAGCAGGGCGTGGGCCGCCTGGTCCTCCACCACCGCGAAGCTCACGGGCACGTCCCCGGTGTGCTCGTCGCGCACCTCCTCCACCACGGCGCGGACGTACTTGTCGGCGTGTACGGCGAGGTCCTCGCGTTCGGCGGCGTAGGCGTCGGCCGCGAACGCCGTGAGGTCAAGGGGCACCGACACCGTCCAGGCGTGCACCGCGACGAGTTCCGCACCGGTACGGGCGGCCTCCTCCAGGGCGAAGCGCAGCGCGGCCTCGGCGTCGCGGGACCCGTCCAGGCCCACCACCACGCGTCCGCGGCCCTCGTGCGCCCGTCGCTCCTCGCCGTCCGGGGCCTCTCCGGGGGCCGGTACCACCACGACGGAGCAGGGTGCGTGCGCGCTGACGCGGATGCTCACCGACCCCAGGAACGCCGAGGCGGCACCGCCCAGGCCGCGCGAGCCCACGACGACCATCGAGGCCGCGCGCGAGGCGTTGAGCAGGGCGTGGGCGGGATCGACCATGGAGCTCCTGGTGCGCACCTCCAGGTCGGGGCGGGTCCGGGTGACGTGGTCGACGGCCTCTTGGAGCAGGTGCGCGGACCAGTCGGTGAGCTCCTGCGACGGCGGCATCCGCAGCGTGTGTCCCAGCGGCGCGCCGATCACGGGCATGCTCAGCGCGTGCAGGAGCAGCAGTTCCAGGCCGCGGCCGGCGGCCTCCCGGGCCGCCCACTCCAGGGCCGCACGGCTCGCCGGCGAGCCGTCCACGCCCACGACGATGCCCGTCGTGTCGCGGTGCGCCCGCGCGTTCCCGACGTCGCGGGCGTCGTCGGTGCTGTCGGTGTGGTTCACGGTGTGGCCCTCTCATCCGCTGCGGTGGCGCCGGACGCCGTGGTGGCGGTCCGGTGGCTCTCCCAGTCTGTTCGGAGCGCCCGCGGCGTGCCAGCACCGTTGTTCCCGTGGCGATACGACCTTCGTCCCGGCCGCCGGCGTCCGAAAGGGGACCTACGTCCCGGCCCGAGGGCGCCAACGTCCCACGGTCCGCTCACCTCCCGTGCGTGGCGACGCGGGAAGAGGGGCACGATGACCTGAGTGAACGGCAAAGAGGCAGGGGAGGCGTGATGGGGTTCGAACGCAACGCGAACGCCAGCGACGTCGGGCGCCGTGTGACCCAGCGCCGGTCCGAACTGGGGATGAGCCGAGCCGAACTGGCCGAGCGCGCCGGGATGGATCCCGGCTACGTGGCGTATATGGAGGAGCAGCCGGCACGCCTCAGCCAGGAGGCGCTGTACCACCTGGCGCACGCGCTGCACACCTCTCCGGACCACCTGCTGGGAGCCGACACCGACACACCGCCCGGCAGCTCCTCCACCGCCGTGCCCGAACCGGGGATACGGACACTGACGACCGAAGAGTGCCTGGCGCTCATCGACCCCGGAGGGGTGGGACGCGTCGCCTTCGCCGACACCGCCGACACCGCACCCCTCGTACTGCCGGTCAACTACGTCCTGAGCGAGGACACGGTGGTCTTTCGCACAGCGGCCGACGGCGTCATCGCCCGGCACGTACCCGGTCCGATGGGCTTCGAGGTCGACCGGCTCGACAGCGCCATGAGCGAGGGCTGGAGTGTGCTCGTGGCCGGGCACGCCCGCCGTGTCGACGGAGGGGCCGAGCTGGCCGCCCTGCGCGAACACCACTCCCCGCGCCCGTGGGCGGGCGGTGAGCGCGAGGCCTGGGTCCGTGTCGAGCCCGAGCGCGTCACCGGCCGTCGTGTCGGCGCCGTGTGACTCCGCTCCACCGAAGGCGGCACGTGCGCGGTGGGGAGGAGCACGCCGAGGCGGCCCCGAACGTCCGCGCGCCGCGGGCACCGGCCTACGCCGGTTTCGACACGCCGCGGAAGGCGCGCGAGGTGTACACCATCACTCCAAGGGCGGCGCACGCCAGCAGGACGAAGCCGACGGTGTAGGCGCCGGTGACCTCCAGCACGATCCCCATGACCAGGGGAGGGAAGTAGCCGCCGAGGCCGCCGGCGGCTCCCACCATGCCCGTGACCGTGCCGACGCGCGCCGGTTCGACGAGCTGGGCGACGAGGGCGAAGACACCGCCGGTGCCGAGCCCGAGAAAGGCCGCCATGAGCACGAAGACGGTGCCGGCCACCAGCTCCGCCGGAGGGTGGAAGACCAGGGCGAGGGCCATGAGCGTCGTACCGGAGAAGGAGATCTGGCAGACCCGTACGGGGCCGATCCGGTCCGACAGCACGCCCCCCACGGGACGTGCGACGACCGCCGTGAGGGAGAAGCCCGCCGCGCGCAGCCCCGCCTCCGTCTGGGCGAACCCGTAGGCCGTGGTGAGCAGCGTCGGCAGATAGGTGGAGAACGCCACGAAACCGCCGAAGGCGATCGCGTACAGCAGCATGTTCTGCCAGGTCGCCTTGATGCCGAGCGCCTCCCTCATCCGGGGGAGCACCGGCGCGGTGCTGGGCCGCCAACCGGGCGCGTCACGGCTGAGGACGAGCATGGCGACCCCCATGGCCACCAAGGCCACGGCCATGAGGACGTGCGTCGCCGTGATCCCGAGCATCTCGGCGAGATAGGGGGTGAGGAACGCCGACAGCGCGGTGCCGCCCATGCCGGCGCCGAAGACGCCGGTGGCGAAACCCCGCCGCTCGGGCCGGTGCCACGCGCTGACGAAGGGGACTCCCACGGCGAACGACGTCCCCGCGACCCCGAGGAAGAAGCCGAGTACCAGCAGCGCCGCGAACGAGCTTCCGAGGAACCCGAGGAGCAGCACGGGGACGATCGAGGCGAAGCAGACGGCGGCCATCATCAGCCGCCCCCCGTAGCGGTCGGTCAGGGCGCCCACCGGAATGCGCCCCAGGGAGCCGATCAGCACGGGGAAGGCGATCAGCACCGACGTCTGGGTGGGGGTCAGGCCAAGGCGCTCGCTGTAGGCCGGCGCCAGCGGCCCGACCAGGTTCCACGCCCAGAACAGCAGTGCGAACGCGGTCGTCGCCAGGGCGAGGTTCACGCCGGCGCGTCCTTGGGAAGCGGTCGTTTCCGCCTCGGCACTCATCGCGGTCCATCTCCAGGTCGTCCAGGTCGCTCGGGTCCGGCGCGGCCCGGGGACCGGGCCGTCGCCTTTCGGGGGCCGAAGGGATGGAGTGAACCGTCCCCCGGCCCGTACGGGTGTTCATCTCCGCCTGTTCTCGCCGACGCGCTCCCAGCCGCGGCCTCCCCGGCGCTGTCCCAGGCGGTCCTCCCTGCTCCGGTACGGCACGTAGGGGCGCCACAGGTAGCCGATGGGCGCACTGAAGACGTGCACCAGACGGGTGAAGGGCCACAGCGCGAACAGCAGGAAGGCGGTCACCGCGTGGGCCTGGAAGGTGAACGGGGCCCCGGCCATGATCTCGGGGTGCGGGTCGAGGCGGAAGATGCCGCGGAACCAGACCGACAGGCCCTCGCGGTAGTCGTAGTGGTCGATGATGTTGCCGCCCACGGTGTTGGCGATCCCCAGCAGGATCACCACGGCCAGGGCCAGGTACATGACCTTGTCCATGCGCGTGGTGGCGCTGAACACCGGGCCGACGGTGCGCCGCCGGTAGATCAGGATCGCCATGCCGACCAGCGTGCAGAACCCGGCGACGGCGCCGACGCCGACCGCCAGCACGTGGTACACCCCCTCGGAGATCCCCACGGCCTCGGTCCAGCTCTTGGGGATGCCCAGGCCCATGACGTGGCCGAGGAGGACCGCGAGGATGCCGAAGTGGAACAGCGGGCTGCCCCAGCGCAGCAGCCGGCTCTCGTAGAGCTGGGAGGACAGCGTGGTCCAGCCGAACTTGTCGTAGCGGTAGCGCCAGTAGTGGCCGACGACGAAGACGGCGAGGCAGGCGTAGGGGAGGACGACCCACAGCACGAGGTCGGGTGTGGTGGTCATGGGCGCGCTTTCGTGTGGTCCGTCGGTGCGAAGGGTTCGAGGCCGACCTCCTCGTCCGGCGGCCCCTCGGCCGCGAGGCGGGCCACGGCGTCGCGCAGCCGCCCGGTCAGCGGAGGCAGGGTGGCGCTCACGGCAGACACGGCGCCCGTGTAGGGCGAGCCGTCGTCCTGGAGGGCGAGGTGCAGCAGCTCCAGTCCGGCCCGGTGCTGGACGAGCAGCCGCGCGCCGGCGCCGGGGTCGACGGTGGCGGCGAACTCCAGCACGACGCACAGGTGGTCGGGGAGTTCCTCGGTGTCCGGGTCGAAGCCGGACAGGCGGTAGGCGTGGGTGAACCCGAGCAGCGCGGTGCCGCGTTCGCGGGTGTCACCGTAGGCGTAGTAGGTCAGGTGCAGGCAGGAGCGCCGGCGCAGGTCGAACGTCTTCACGTAGTGCTCGGCCAGGCTCCGCGTCGGGGTCCGCTCCACGTGGTCCAGGACCCCGCCGAGCTGTCCGCGCATGGGATCGGGCAGCTCGTCCACGGCGGTGCGCAGCACCGGGAGCAGAGCGGTGAGCCGCTCGTCGGGGTAGTCCAGCAGGAGGGCGGCGACCCGGTGGGTCAGTGCGCGGTGGCGCTCGGTGACCGGGTGGCGGCGCAGGGCGCTCAGGATCCGGCTCACGGCTTGGGGTCCGTCTCCGCGTCGGGGTCGGTTCCGTCCATGAGCTCGGGAGCGCCGCGGTCCTGGCCGGGCCTGGGCGGGAAGAGTCCCTCGGGCTTGCCCTTGCCGTCCCAGTTGAGCAGGTTGACGCGGCTCTCCTTGTCCTCGGGGTCGCCGAGGGTGTTGGTGGTCTGGCGCTGTTTGAGGGCCTGGAAGTTCTCCACCGCGATGGGCGTGGTGCCGCCGGAGCCCTCGCCGAACGGCCCCCAGCCGCCCATGCCCGGACCGCCCTCGTAGTCGAGGCTGCACTCTGTGGCCAGCTCCTCCAGGCCGTGCGCCTGTTCGGCGTGGGCGGGCGGGATGACGTAGCGCTCGTCGTACTTGGCGATGGCCAGGAGCCGGTACATGTCGTAGAGGGACTCGCCGTCCATACCGACCGCCTCGGGGATGGACTCGTCGGGTTCGCGCCCCAGGTTGATGTCGCGCATGTAGGAGCGCATCGCGGCGAGGCGCTTGAGCACGGCGGTGACCGGTGCGGTGTCGCCGGCGGTGAACAGTTCGGCGAGGTACTCCACGGGGATGCGCAGGGACTCGATCGCCGCGAAGAGGTTGCCCCGGTCCTCGGCGTCCTCACCGGTGTCGGAGACCACGTCGACCACGGGTGACAGCGGCGGGATGTACCAGACCATGGGCATGGTGCGGTACTCCGGGTGCAGCGGCAGCGCCACCTCGTAGCGGTTGATCAGCGACCAGACGGGTGAGCGCTGTGCGGCCTCGATCCAGTCGCGGGGGATCCCGGAGCGCTCGGCCTCGCGGACGACCCGTGGGTCGTCGGGGTCGAGGAGGACCTGCCGCTGGGCGGCGAGCAGTTCCCGGTCGTCCTCGACCGAGGCGGCCTCCAGGACCGCGTCGGCGTCGTAGAGCACCAGGCCGATGTAGCGCAGCCGTCCGACGCAGGTCTCGGCGCACACGGTGGGCAGGCCGACCTCGATCCGGGGGAAGCAGAAGGTGCACTTCTCGGCCTTGCCGGTGCGGTGGTTGAAGTAGACCTTCTTGTAGGGGCACCCGGTGACGCACTTGCGCCAGCCGCGGCACTTGTCCTGGTCGACCAGGACGATGCCGTCCTCGCTGCGCTTGTAGATGGCTCCCGACGGGCAGGAGGCGGCACAGGAGGGGTTGAGGCAGTGCTCGCAGATGCGGGGCAGGTAGAACATGAAGGTCTGCTCGAACTCGAACCTGACCTTGTCCGAGACCTTCTGCAGCACCGGGTCGTCCTTGGCCAGTTCGGGGGCGCCGGCGAGGTCGTCGTCCCAGTTGGCGCTCCAGGAGATGTCCATGTCCTTGCCGCTGATCAGGGACTTGGGGCGGGCGACGGGTGTGTGCTCCTGGAGGGGCGCGTCGGTCAGGGTCTCGTAGTCGTAGGTCCAGGGCTCGTAGTAGTCCTGGATGGAGGGCATCTTGGGGCTGGAGAAGATGGTCAGGAGGTTCTTCAGCCGGTTGCCGGCCCTGAGGGTGAGCCGTCCCCGCTTGTTGAGCTCCCAGCCGCCCTGCCAGCGGTCCTGGTCCTCGTAGGTGCGGGGGTAGCCCTGGCCGGGGCGGGTCTCGACGTTGTTGAACCACACGTACTCCATGCCGGTGCGGTTGGTCCACGTCTGTTTGCAGGTGACCGAACAGGTGTGGCACCCGATGCACTTGTCGAGGTTCATCACCATCGCCATCTGGGCCATGACGCGCATCAGTACCGCACCTCCTGGGAACGCCGGCGGATCACGGTCACCTCGTCGCGCTGGTTACCGGTCGGGCCGAGATAGTTGAACGCGTAGCTGAGCTGGGCGTAGCCGCCGATGAGGTGGCTGGGCTTGATGAGCAGGCGGGTGGCGGAGTTGTGGATACCCCCGCGCTTGCCCGAGGTCTGCGACCTGGGGACGTCGATGAGCCGGTCCTGGGCGTGGTACATGTACACGGTCCCCTCCGGCATCCGGTGGGAGACGACGGCGCGGGCCACCACGACCCCGTTGCGGTTGACCGCCTCGATCCACTCGTTGTCGGACACCCCGACCTTGGCGGCGTCCCGCACGCTCATCCAGATCGTCGGCCCGCCCCGTGACAGGCTCAGCATGAGCAGGTTGTCCTGGTACTCCGAGTGGATCGACCACTTGTTGTGCGGGGTCAGGTAGCGCACGGTGACCCCGAGTTCGCCGGTGTCGCCGATCTCGGGCTCGTCGAAGAGGGCGTGCATGTTCAGCGGCGGCCGGTACACCGGCAGGTTCTCGCCGATCTCGGTCATCCAGTCGTGGTCGAGGAAGAAGTGCTGGCGCCCGCTGAGGGTGTGCCACGGCTTCTTCCGTTCCACGTTGATGGTGAACGGCGAGTAGCGGCGTCCGCCGCTCTCACTGCCCGACCACTCGGGGGAGGTGATCACGGGAACGGGTGCGACCTGGACGTCGGCGAAGGTGATCTGCTTGCCCTCGTGCTCGGCGGCGAGATCGGCCAGCCGGGTTCCCGTGCGCTCCTCCAGGGTGCGGAACCCCTGTGTGGCCAGGTGCCCGTTGGTCGTCCCCGACAGCGCCAGGATCGCCTCGCACATGTGGACGTCCCGGCTCAGGGCCGGCCGTCCGCTCGCGGCCCCGCCGCGGACGGAACCGTTCTTGTGCGCGAGGTAGTCCACCTCCCGCCTGACGTCGAACGTCACCCCCTTGGTCGTCGCGCCGAGGCTTTCGGCCAGCGGGCCGAGGGCGCCCATCCTGTCCGCGATCGCGGTGTAGTCGCGCTCGATCTCCACCAGCTTGGGCATCGTGGACCCGGGTACTGGTTCGCACTCCCCGGCCTTCCAGTCCCGGACGCGTCCGTGCGGGTTGGCCATCGCGTCGGGGGTGTCGTGGGTGAGGGGGACCGCGACGACGTCCTTGCGCACGCCCAGGTGGTCGACGGCGAGCCGGCTGAAGGCACGGCCGAGCGTGGCGAAGGCGTCGAAGTCGGTGCGTGCCTGCCAGGGAGGTGCGATGGCCGGGTTGAACGGGTGCACGAAGGGGTGCATGTCGGTGGTGTTCAGGTCGTGCTTCTCGTACCAGGTGGCGGCGGGGAACACGATGTCGGAGAAGACGGTGGTGCTGGTCATCCGAAAGTCCAGCGACAGCAGCAGGTCGAGTTTTCCGGCCGGAGCCTCCTCGTGCCAGACGACGTCTTCGGGCCTCGCCTCCGGAGGGGCCTCGGCGGCCCGCACGGAGGAGTCGGTGCCCAGCAGGTGCTTGAGGAAGTACTCGTTGCCCTTGGCGGAGCTGCCGAACAGGTTGGCGCGCCACACGGTCAGGACACGGGGGAAGTTCTCCGGGGCGTCGGGGTCCTCGCAGGCGAACCGCAGCCGCCCGGCCCTCAGCTCCCGCGGCACGTACTCCGACACCGGCAGGCCGGCCTGCTCGGCGTCGTCGGCGAGCTGGAGCGGGTTGCGGTCGAAGGTGGGGTAGGAGGGCATCCACCCCATGCGCGCGGACTGGGCGATCACGTCCGCGGTGGACCTGCCGGAGAACGCTCCGTCGCTGTTCGCCGCGGCCAGGGTGTCGGCGCCGAAGGCGTCGTAGCGGAACTGGTCGGTGTGCAGGTACCAGTAGGCGGTCTGGATCATCTGCCGGGGCGGGCGCGACCAGTCCAGCGCCGAGGCGAGCTGGCCGTACCCGGTGATGGGCCGCACCTTCTCCTGCCCGACGTAGTGCGCCCAGCCTCCGCCGTTGACGCCCTGGCAGCCGGTCAGCGTCGTCAGGGCGAGGAACGCCCGGTAGATCGTGTCGGAGTGGAACCAGTGGTTGGTCCCGGCTCCCATGATGATCATCGACCGGCCGCGGGACTCCTCGGCGTTGGCCGCGAACTCGCGGCCGATGCGTTCGGCCTTGTGGGCCGGGACGCCGGTGGCGGCCTCCTGCCACGCCGGGGTGCAGGGCTGGGTGGCGTCGTCGTACCCGGTCGGCCAGGAACCCGGGAGTCCGTCACGGGAGACGCCGTACTGGGCCAGCAGCAGGTCGAAGACGGTGGTGACCAGGTGACCGCCGACCTCGCGCACGGGCACGCCGCGGCGCAGGGACCCCGCGGTGCCGTCGGCGCCGTCGAAGCGGGGCAGGTCGACGGCGGCCGTCTCGCCCCCCTCGGCGTACAGGGTCAGCAGCGGCGCGGTGTCGCCGAGTTCGAGGTTCCACCGGCCCTTGCCCCCGTCGCCGTAGCGGAAGCCGAGGGAGCCGTTGGGCACGGTCGCCTCTCCGGTGTGCTCGTCCAGCAGCACGGTCTTGAACGCCGCGTTCTCGCCGGTGTCGCCGAGGTCGGCGGCGGTGAGGAACTTGCCGGGCCGGTGGGAGTCCCCGTCCCGGTCGAGGCGGACGAGGAACGGCAGGTCGGTGTAGCGCTTGACGTAGTCGTCGAAGTAGGGGGTCGTCCGGTCGACGAAGAACTCCTTGAGCAGGACGTGGCCCATCGCCATGGCCAGGGCGCCGTCGGTGCCGGGCTGGGCGGCCAGCCACTCGTCGGCGAACTTCGTGCTGTCGGCGTAGTCGGGTGAGACGACGACGACCTTCTGCCCCCGGTAGCGGGCCTCCGCCATCCAGTGGGCGTCGGGCGTACGGGTGACCGGGACGTTCGACCCCCACATGATCAGGTATCCGGCGTCCCACCAGTCCCCGGACTCGGGGACGTCGGTCTGGTCGCCGAACACCTGGGGCGAGGCCACCGGCAGGTCGGCGTACCAGTCGTAGAAGGACAGCATCGTCCCGCCGATCAGCGAGTAGAACCGCGATCCGGCCGCCTGCGAGACCATCGACATGGCCGGGATGGGGGAGAAGCCGGCGATCCGGTCGGGACCGAACTCCTTGACCGTGTGCACGTGGGCGGCGGCGGCCATCTCCACGGCCTCGTCCCAGGAGGCCCGCACGAGGCCGCCCTTGCCCCGCGCGGCCTTGTAGCGGCGGGACCTCTCCGGGTCGGAGACGATGTCGGCCCAGGCCAGGACGGGGTCGCCGGTGCGCTGCCTGGCCTCGCGGTACATGTCCAGGAGCACGCCGCGCACGTAGGGGTAGCGCACCCGGGTGGGGGAGTAGGTGTACCAGGAGAACGCCGCGCCCCGCGGGCAGCCGCGCGGCTCGTACTCGGGGCGGTCGGGCCCCACCGACGGGTAGTCGGTCTGCTGGCCCTCCCAGGTGATGATCCCGTCCTTGACGTAGACCTTCCACGAGCACGAGCCGGTGCAGTTGACGCCGTGTGTGGAGCGCACCACCTTGTCGTGGTTCCAGCGGTCCCTGTAGAAGGTGTCCGCGTCGCGGCCCCCGGTCCGGTGCACGGTGCGCAGGTCCTGGGACACCTCACGGGGGCGCAGAAACCTCCGGGTCCTCAGGAGCGCCTCGGTCACCGGACCGTCCAGTCCCGCGCCGGGTCGCTTCCCACCTCTGTCACGCGGATCTGCCTGTTTCACGGCGGAAGCACCTTTCTGCCTGCCCTGTCTGGACCGCCCCGTGGCGGCGCGCCGCCCGCCGGAGCCGGTCGGAGGTCGAACCGCGCGGGACAGAGAACGCGGAGGGTAGTAGCACGAACACTGTTGGCAATGATGCCTTGGCGGTGGTCCGCGGCGGCCGCGGAGCCGCGGCGCGTCGCCTTCCCCGATCTCAGCAGTTCCCGGTGCGCGCCCCCAGGGGCTGATCGTCCGCGCTCACGGGACCAAGGTCCGTGCGTCCGGGGGCCGAGGTCCTGGCGCGGCCGCGATCCACGGCGTCGCCGGCGCCCGGGGTTCGTTCGCACGTGGGGGCTCGGCCGGGGCCAGTCGGCCCCCGGGCGCTCCATGCCTTCACCGGGCGGTGCGTCCGAGGGGCCGACACGGCGATTGCACTGACAGTTATATATATGTCACACATGGTAACTTCGAGTCTCATCTCGAAGGGAACCTCCATGTTCACTCATGTCAAAGACCTCCAGTTCGAAGTCCGCGTCGAACGCCCCGACCCGCGTTTCGCGACCATGCTGCAGGAGCAGTTCGGCGGTGCGAACGGCGAGCTGAAGGCCGCGATGCAGTACTTCACCCAGGCGTTCGTGCTGCGGGGGAGGAACCCCGAGATGTACGACCTGTTCATGGACATCGCCACCGAGGAGCTGACCCATCTGGAGATCGTCGGGACGACGATCACCATGCTGCTCGACGGCCTGAACGACGACCTGAAGGAGGCCACCGAGCACTGCGACTGGATGCCCTACGTCGCCAGCCGTGACGGCAAGGAGGAGGTGATCCACCAGGTGGCGGCCACACCGCTGTACTACGCCCTCAGCGGTGGCGGGCCCGACGTCGTCAACTCGGCCGGCACGCCGTGGAGCGGCTCCTACGTCAACTCCAACGGAGAACCCTCCATCGACCTGCGGAGCAACATCGCGGCGGAGTCCCGGGCCAAGATCGTGTACGAGTACCTGAAGCAGTTCACCGACGACCCCGGAGTGCAGGACACGCTGACGTTCCTGATGACGCGCGAGGTCGCCCACTTCCAGCAGTTCACCGCCGCGCTCAACGGGCTGGAGGAGAACTTCCCGCCCGGGAAGCTCACCGGCGACGACCGCTTCCAGAACCTCGCCTTCAACATGTCCGACGGCCAGACGTCGCGTGGCCCCTGGAACGAGGGCCAGGGGCCGTGGCCCGACGGCACCGAGTGGCGTTACGTCGACAAGCCCGCCGAGCAGTGGCTCTCCTCTGACGCACGTACGAACAAGGGGGAGGAGACGGCGCCCGAGGGACAGCCCGCGGTCCGCGGGCACAAGCCCTTCGTCCACCAGGACCACGTCCCGCGAGGTTAGTCCGCGTCGACGGACGGGTGCGTGACGGGGGCGGACTCCGACGGGCGCGGGCGGATTCCGCGGTCCCCGGTTCCCGAAGGCGGTGTGCGGGGGCGCCGGACCCGGCCGCCAGACCGCTCGCCCTGGTGTCCGGTCGGCGCCGACCGCCCAGGCCGCGTCGCCGGGCCGTCCCGGTTGCGCCCCGGCGGCCCTCCACGCCCTCCGCTCACCCCTGTCCGCAAGGGGAGGGAAGGGACCCTCGTGGAGGACCTGCTGCTCGTGATGCTGCTGGCGCTCGTGCCCGCGGCGGCCAACATACTGGGCGGACTCGTCGCCGAGGTCGTCTCCCTGTCGGAGAGGGTCTTCAGCGCCGCGCTCCACCTGGCCGTCGGCATCGTCATCGCGGTCATCGGCCTGGAGCTGATGCCCCGCGCGCTGGCGGCCGAGCCGGCCTGGGCCCCGCTGGTCGCCTTCACCGTCGGCGGGGGGCTGTTCCTCGGGGTGGACGCCCTGTCCGGCTTCGTCCAGGCCCGTGTCCCGGGACGCGGCGGGGGCGGTTCCCTGGGCGTCTACTCCGGTGTCGCGCTGGACCTGTTCAGCGACGGGGTCATGATCGGCACCGGAAGCGTCATCAACCCCGCCCTGGGCCTGCTGTTGGCCGTGGGGCAGGCGCCCGCCGACCTGCTCGAGGGCTTCGCGGCCCAGGCGGCCTTTCGCCGCGCCGGTGTGGCACGGAGGTGGCGGGTGCTGGCGGGCGCCGGTTTCACGGTGCCGATCCTGTTCGGCGCGGTCCTGGGCTATCTCGTACTACGCGACGCACCGGAGGTGGTGACCCTGTCGGTACTGTCCTTCACCGGCGGCGCGCTGCTCAGCGTGGTGATCGAGGAGATGATTCCCAAGGCCCACGAGGCCAGGCAGAGCCGCCTGGACAGCTTCTACCTCACCGTCGGCTTCGTGGTCTTCGCCGTCGTGGCCCTCTGGCTGGGCTGACCGCCAGCACGCACCGGCCCCCGCCGTCCACGCGGGCGGTCGGCCCCGTTCCCACCAGCACCGGCACCTCGGTCAGCGGTCGCGCCGTCCACGCGGGCGGCCCCTCACACCCGGGTTCTGTTCGGTGGACCGGGTCCTGTGCCGCTGGGGGTGGCGGGGGCGCCGACGGGGCCGTCGGAGGTCCCGCGGGTGCGCCCGTGAGGTAGGCGCGGGCGCATCCGCGGGGGCCGGGGTTCCCGTGACCCCGGCGTCCGGGCACGAGGCGAAGCGCGGCGCAGCCTCAGGGAAACACGGCCTAATCGACGCCGACCTCGACCGCCGCGTGGCCGGCCTCGGTCAGGTCGTCGAAGTACACGATCGTGTCCCTGCCGATGTTCTCCACCGCCCCGTCCCCGTCGGAGTACGAGACGCCGGCGAGGTAGCCCTTGCCGTCCACGTGGCTCAGGACCGTCTGCACCGCGCTCATGGACCAGCCGGTCTCCCGGGCGAGGTCGCCCACGTTGATCGGAAGACCGCCCTTGTCGGCCTTGACGTGCTGTGCGGTCCGGAGGAGTTCTTGTGCGTCGTCTCGGAAGGTCATGTCGTTCATCTTCCCGTGTCCCGGATGCGCGGATCCCACCGGGACCTGCCGCGGCGCCGCCGTCACCCCGGGTTTGCGGGCCCTCACCAGGGATAGGGGGGTTCCGCCACAAGGCGCACGAAGCCGACGTACGGGAGAAGGCCATGACCCATCTGCTGCGCGGTGCGGTGGCCGGGGCCGCCGGGACCACGGCACTCAACACGGTCACCTACCTGGACATGGCGCTGCGGGCCAGGCCCGCCAGCACGACTCCGGAGGAGACCGTCAAAAGAATGGAGGAGGTGGCCGGGGCACGGCTGTCCCGGGCCGGGCGCGACTCCGGGGAGGAGGCCAACCGGCGCTCAGGGCTCGGACCCCTGCTCGGGATCGCCACGGGAGTGGCGGCGGGAACGCTCTACGGCGCCGTCCGCTCCCGCTGGCCGCGGCTGCCGGTCGCCCTGCTCGCGGTCGGAGCCGGTGCGGCGGCGAACCTGGGCAGTACCGCGCCCATGACCGCGCTCGGGGTCACCGATCCCCGCGAGTGGTCGGCCACGTCGTGGATCTCCGACCTCGTGCCGCACCTGGCCTTCGGCGTGGTCACCGCGCTGGCCTACGAGCTGTCCGAAGCGGGCGGCGAGGCCGACGCGTCCTGAGGAGGAACGGGTTCCGGGGGCCGCCGACGACCGTGCCCGGGGCCACGCCGCCCGTGCACGGAGCACCAGGACACGGAAAAGCCGCCCCCCGCCTGGAAGGGCGGAGGGCGGCTTCGGTGTTACGAGAGGCGTATCAGCCTCGCCGCGGCACGTGTCCGAAGACTAGGCCGGGCGGACCTGCTCGGCCTGCGGGCCCTTGGGGCCCTGCGTGACGTCGAACTCCACGCGCTGGTTCTCCTCGAGGTTGCGGAAGCCGCTGCCCTCGATGTTGCTGTAGTGGACGAAGACGTCCGGGCCACCCTCATCCTGGCTGATGAAGCCGAAGCCCTTGTCGCCGTTGAACCACTTCACTGTTCCCTGAGCCATAACTGTCTCCTGACAGGCAGATGGGTACGAATCCACGGTGCGGACTCGTGATCGCACTCGAGTAGCGGCGCGCCCCACCATCCCTGGCCGGACTACCACCCGCGTCGACTCCCGCGAGCGTCAAACACTAGGTCAAACACATACACAGAAAACTACGATCACCCAATACAACAACACCACCCTCGATGTATTCCGCCCCAGCCGCACCAGTTGGAACAAATTTTGCCGGGACCTGTGCCGTCGTGACCCGCGGCGACGAAACCCCAGGTCAGGGCATGTGCAGGCGGATGAAAGAAGTTCCGGCCGAGGCCGAGGCGAGGGTCCCCTCGGCCGTCAGGGCGACCTCCGTGGAGGGATCGGCGGCCTCGGCGCCGCGCACGCCGACCAGCAGGACCCTCCATCCGTGGACGGGAGCGGTGTCGGCCGCCACGGTGATCCCGTCCCCGGAGCGCACGGTACGGAAGACCGCGGCGGCGGAGCCGTCGGCGGCCGGTACGACGGTGGGGGAGCCGGCGGGGGAGCCGGGCGGCGGGGCCGGGTCCCCCGCGCCGTACACGCGCAGGGTCAGTCCGTCCGTGTAGTCGTAGTCGGGGCGGTCGCGTACCGCTCCGACGGGCAGGACCGCGCGGGGCCGGACCAGCAGGGGCAGGGAGTCGAAGCCGTGGACCTCGCGGCGCCAGGCCGGGCCCCGTACGGTCTCGCCCGTGAGCAGGTGGGTCCACACGCCCTCGGGGACGTAGTACTCCACGGAGCCGTCCGGGCTCAGCACGGGAGCGACCAGGAGGTCCTCACCCAGCATGTACTGCGTGTCGAGGTGGTGGCAGGTCGGATCGTCGGGGAACTCCAGCAGCATCGCGCGCATCATGGGCACACCCCGCTGGTGGGCCTGCACGGCCGCTCCGAACAGATAGGGCATGAGCTCGCACTTCAGCCGGGTGAACGTGCGGGCCACGTCGGTCGCCTCGTCGTCGAAGTCCCACGGAACCCGGTAGGAGCGGCTGCCGTGCAGCCTGCTGTGCGAGGAGAGCAGGCCGAAGGCGAGCCACCGCTTGAACAGCGCGGGGTCGGGGGTGCCCTCGAAGCCGCCGATGTCGTGGCTCCAGAAGCCGAACCCCGACAGTCCCAGGGACAGCCCGCCGCGCAGGCTCTCCGCCATGGCCTCGAACGTCGAGGCGCAGTCGCCGCCCCAGTGCACCGGGAAGCTCTGGCCGCCGGCCGTGGCCGAGCGGGCGAAGAGGACGGCCTCCCCCTCCCCCCGCTCACGGAGCAGCAGGTCGAACACCGTCGCGTTGTAGAGCTGTGTGTAGTAGTTGTGCATGCCGTGCGGGTCGGAGCCGTCCGACCACACGACATCGGTCGGAACCCGCTCGCCGAAGTCGGTCTTGAAGCAGTCCACGCCCATGTCCAGGAGCGGCTTGAGCTTGTCGGCGTACCACGCGCGCGCCTTCGGGGACGTGAAGTCGACCAGCGCCATCCCCGCCTGCCACATGTCCCACTGCCACACGGTTCCGTCCGGCCGCCGGACCAGGTGCCCCAGCCGGGCGCCCTCCTCGAACAGCGCCGACCGCTGGGCGATGTAGGGATTGATCCAGACACAGGTGCGCAGCCCGCGGGCCTTGAGCCGGGAGAGCATGCCGACGGGGTCGGGGAAGACCTCCGGGTCCCACTCGAAGTCGCACCAGTGGAACTCGCGCATCCAGAAGCAGTCGAAGTGGAACACGCTGAGCGGCACGTCCCGGCTCACCATGCCGTCGATGAACCGGTTCACCGTGTCCTCGTCGTAGGAGGTGGTGAACGACGTGGACAGCCACAGCCCGAACGACCACTGCGGAGGCAGCGCGGGACGCCCGGTGAGCGCGGTGTACCTGGACAGGATCTCCTTGGGACTCGACCCGTGGACGACGTAGTACGTCAGGGCGTGGTCCTCGACGCTGAACTGCACGTGGCCCACCGACTCCGAGCCGACCTCGAACGACACCGGGCCGGAGTGCGCCACGAACACCCCGTAGCCCCGGTTGGTCAGGTAGAACGGCACGTTCTTGTAGGCCTGCTCACTGCTCGTGCCGCCGTCGGCCTGCCAGATGTCCACGGTCTGGCCGTTGCGCACGAACGGGGTGAAGCGCTCGCCCATGCCGTACACGAGCTCGCGGACCCCCAGCGACAACTGTCCGAGCATGTGGTGGGCGCCGTCCGCGTCCTCGACGAAGCCGGTTCCCCTCGCGTCGACGCTGGTCAGCGTGGTGTCGCCGGCGCGGAACTCCATCCGCCAGGGGCCGTCGGTGCTCGCACGCAGCGACAGCGCCCCGCTGGTCAGCTCGACGGCGGAGCCGTCCCGCCTCACCCGGGGAGCGGCGCCGGGGTCGTTGCGCACGTCGAACACCGGCGCACGCCGGACCGAACCCGCCAGGTGCGTGGTCCGGACGCCGATCACGTCGGGAGCGGGCGACCAGCAGTCGACCGTGACCAGCGGTGTGTTGAGCGTGTCCCCGCGGTGCCGGATCGGGCGCACGGGGGCGTAGAGGGTGAACCGGTCGTCGTGTACCTGGACGTCGCGCGCCTCACGCGCGTGGTGCGCGCGGACGCCCTCCCTCATCTGCCAGAAGCCGTCGGTGAACTTCATGGGTGGCTCTTCCCTCTCGTCTTCGTCTCGGTCCGCCGGTGGTGCGGGCGGTGGGTCACTTGATCGATCCGCCGGAGATCCCGGCCGCCACGTACTTCTGCGCGACGACCAGGAGTACCGCCGCGGGGATCGAGGAGAGGACGGCCACGGCCATGACGGCGCCCCAGTCGCCGACGTGCGCGCCGATGTACTCGTAGATGCCGAGCGTCACCGGTTTCACCGCGTCGGTCGTGTTCAGTGTCAGCGCGAAGAGGAAGTCCGACCACGCGAACAGGAAGGTGAACAGGCCTCCGGTGATCAGCGCGTTGCGGCTCATCGGCAGCACGACCGAGACCAGGACGCGCAGCCGGCCGGCGCCGTCGAGCATCCCCGCCTCCAGTACCTCCTCGGGGATGGACACCATGAACGCGCGCAGCAGGACGATCGTGAAGGGGATGCCCAGGGACGCGTCGGCCAGGATCAGCCCGAGGTAGGAGTTGACCAGTTCCAGTTCGACGTAGGCGTTGTACAGCGCGTTCGCCACGACGACGCCCGGGACCATCTGGGTGATCAGTGTGGCGAACACGACCGTGTCCGCGCCGCGCAGCCGGAACCGCGCCAGCGCGTAGGCGGCCGGGGCGGCGACGGCGAGGCAGACCGCGACCGCGCCGAGCGCCACCAGGATCGAGGTGAGCAGGTTGCCCGCCTGCGACTCCCAGGCCCGCTGGAAGTTGCCGAGGTCGAGTGTGCGCGGGAACCACCGGAGCTCGGCCATCGCGGCGCCCGGTTGCAGCGCGGTGTTGACCATCCAGTACAGCGGGAACAGTAGGACGGCCAGGACGAGGACCCCGAACACGGTGCTCGCGGCGTCGCCCCGCGCCTTGCGCGTCACGCGCGGCCGCCGGGGCCGCGGCGCGGCGTCGGGCGCCCCGCCCCGCGGGGCCGGTCCCGCCGGGGCGGAGGCCTTGGACGCGGCACTGCTCGGCACGGCGCTCATCGGGCCACACCTCCTCGGTTGGCACGCAGGTAGATCACCGCGAAGACCATGCTGATGACGATCAGGACGTTGCCGACGACGGCGCCCTGGCCGAAGTCGAGCTGGAGGAACGACAACTGGTAGGTGAGGGTGCCCAGCGTCTCCGTGGAGTGCGCCGGTCCGCCGTTGGTGAGGGCCAGGATCAGGTCCAGGATCTTCACGGTCGACATGAAGCCCAGCACCAGCACCACGGTCACCACGGGCCGCAGCATGGGCAGGGTCACGCTGAAGAAGCCGCGCAGCGGGCCCGCGCCGTCCAGGACGGCCGCCTCGCGCAGTTCCGCGGGGATCTCCTGGAGTCCGCCGTAGAGGATCACCATGTTGAAGGGGATGCCGATCCAGATGTTGACCAGCACGACCGACAGCAGCGCGTGGTCGGGGCTGCTCAGCCAGGGAACGGCCGACGACGTGAGGTGCAGCGCCTGGAGCGACTCGTTCAGCACGCCGGTCTCCTGGTCCAGGACCCGGCGCCAGACGGTGCCGGCCACCACCATGGGGATCAGCCACGGCAGCAGGAGCAGGGACCGCATGATCCCCGACAGCGGGAACCTGCGGCTGAAGAAGACCGCGAGCGCCATGCCGATGCCGAACTGGCCCGCCAGAGATCCCAGTGTGAACACGAGGGTGTGCCACAGGGACGCGCCGAACAGGTCGTCGGCGAAGACGGCCCGCCAGTTCTCCAGGCCGTTGAACGGAGCCTCTCCCGTGAAGTACGTGGAGAACGTGTAGTCCTGGAAGCTCATCACCACGTTGCGGACCAGCGGATACCCGAAGAACAGCAGCATGTACAGCAGTGCGGGGACGATGAACAGCCATGGGGTGGGGGCCCGCCGCAGCGGCGCGGTCGTCGCCGTCTTCATGACCGGTCCTCCAGCTCCGCCTCGACCCGGGCCTGCGCCCCCTCCATCGCGTCCCGGGGGCTCGCCTCGCCGGTGAGCGCCGCCTGGAGCGCGGTGCCGATGGCCTGGGAATAGGTGTTCCACTCGGTGCCGGCGTGCTCGGTCCTGCTGCGCGCCGTGCGGACCTGGTCCACGAAGGGCGCCAGTTCCGGGACCTCCTCGCGGTACCGCTCGGCCGCCTCGGGGGCGACGGGCACGTTGCTGCCCTTGGTCGACCAGTCCAGTTGCGCCTCCGCCGTGGTCATGCAGGCCACGAGTTCGGCGGCGACGCGCTCGCGGCCGGGGTGGCCGGCGTTGACCGGCACGGTGAAGGTCGTCCCGCCGATCGGTGCGACCGAGGTGTCCCCGGCCTCGGGGACGGGGATCTCCGTCACGGCCCAGTCGAGCTCGGGATGCTCCTTCAGGACCGGAAGCTGCCAGGGGCCGTTCACCATCATGGCCGCGTTGCCCGCGATGAACTGGTCGTTGACGTCGGCCTGAGTCCAGTTGACGACCGAGGGCGAGACCGACCCCGACTCGACCAGGGAGGTGACGTACTCCAGCGCCTCCACCGACTCGGGCGAGGCGAGCTCCCTCTCGTCACCGCCGTTGGACCACAGCCACGGCAGGAACTGGTAGACGCCGTCCTCGGTGGCCAGGGCGCTGACGGCGAGGCCGTAGCGCTCTCCTCCGGTCAGCTCGGCCGCGGCGGTCCGCAGCTCCTCCCAGGTCCGCGGCGGCTCGACGCCCGCCTCGGCGAGGACGTCCGTGTCGTAGAAGAGGCCGAGGGAGTTCACCGACCGGGCCGCGCCGTAGTACACGCCCTCGTAGCTGCCGATGGAGAGCGCGCCCTCGGAGAGGTCCTCCGTGGGCAGGCCGACCTCCTCCAGCGGGACCAGGCCGCCGGCGGCCGCGAACTGCGGCAGGTCCGAGCCGTCGACGGAGAGGACGTCGGGCAGGGAGTTCGAGGAGGCCATCCTCAGGGCCTTGGGAACGAGCTGGTCGGCGGGCACGCTGATCTGGCGTACCTCCACGCCCACCCGGGCTCCGCAGGAGTCCATGGCCTCCTGGTCCCAGGTGTGGTACGGCTCGTCGGTGCTGGAGTTCATGATCGTGTACACGTCCGGGTCGCGTTCGGCCGCGCAGCCGACGCCCGTCAGGGCGAGCGCCAGGGCGCAGGCGGCCGCGGACACCGGTCGGGGCGGACGGTGGGGGTGTTCGTGCATCGGGGCCTCTTCGGCGGGGAGGTGGGCGCGGCGGCCGCGTCGCGATGCGGTGCGGGCCGTGGGGAGCTGTCGCCGTGGGGGACGCGGTCGGTCGGTTCGGTGGACGGTGCGCGTCCTCCCTCTGCGGTGTCGAAGCGCTTCGACAAACCGGCGCGCACATCCGTCGAATCGATTCGACGGATGCCCGCCATGCTAGGAAACACTCGCCCCTGTGACAACCCCCACGCTCCGGAGTTCGGCCGGGCCGGGTCCTCGCACCAGGCGCCGCGGCCCGTTCGGGGCGCGGCGCCGGCTCAGCCCGCTCCGCCCGTGCGGCGGCGAAGGACCACGACGTTGGCGGCCAGGGTCGCGGCGACGGCCAGGCCCATGCCCAGTACGGCGCCTCCCACGCCCAGTACGGGCGAGGAGAGGCCCAGGGCCAGGACCACGAGCGCACCGGCCGCCACCAGGAGCCCGTGCCCCACGGCGCCGGTGCCGGTCATCCGGTGCAGGAGGCCCAGGAGGAGCAGCACGACCGCCACGGGTACGGCCACGACCAGTCCGGCCGCCTGGCCGGACAGGTGCGCGTGGTGCTCGACGGTGTCCAGGACCGCTCCCAGGCCGGCGCCGAGCGCGGCCAGGGAGGCGAAGACGGCGTAGTGGCCGTATCCCCACGCCAGGGCGGTGCGCAGGGTGGGCAGGCCGGCGTCGTCGCCGGTGAAGTACGTCCACCACAGGCCGAAGACCAGCAGCAGGCCGCCGAGGGCGATCATCAGCACGGTCGCGGACAGGCCGTGGTCGGCCATCGCGGACCGGAAGGCCGCGAGCGTGGCGAGGACCACCTCGCCGAGCACGATGATCGTGAACAGTCCGTAGCGCTCGGCGATGTGCCCGGGATGCCAGTGGGTGGAGCCCCCGCGGTACTCGGCCCACGCCGGGACGGCGAGTTCCGCCGCCACCAGCGCCACGAAGGTGACCGGGGCCCACACACCCGGGGCCCAGAGGCGGGCGATCCACCCGACCTGCACCACGGTGATGCCCGCGGCGTACCACAGTGCGCTCACGCGGCCCTCGGGGTGTTCCGCGGCGGCCCGGAGCCACTGGGTGACCATCGCGACGCGCATGACGACGTAGCCGACCACGACGACGGAGAAGTCACCCTGCTGGAACGCGGCGGGCACTCCGGCGGCCAGCACGAGGACGCCGGCCATCTGCACCAGGGTCAGCAGGCGGTAGGGCACGTCGTCGGTGTCGTAGGCGGAGGCGAACCAGGTGAAGTTCATCCACGCCCACCAGATCGCGAAGAACACCGCCGCGTACCCCGCCAGCCCGGTGCCGGAGTGGCCCTCGGCCAGGGCGTGGTGGAGCTGGACCGAGGCCTGGGCGACCGCCACCACGAACGTCAGGTCGAAGAACAGCTCCAACGGCGTCGCCGCCCGGTGCTCCTCGCCCGGATCCCGCCCCCGCATCGCACGCCACAGCGTCCCGGCCCGGTCCGCGGCGGCCTCGCCCGCGCCCATCCCACCCTCCCGCAGTGAGGTCGTAGTGCGTGCTCCCCATCCTTGCCGGGCGCCGCGGCATACCGTGGGAGGACGCGCAGGTCAGCACGTGGGTGGCCGCGGCCGGGGAACGGTGTCCGTCCGGTCGCCCGGGTCAGTGGGGCGGGACGTCCTCGGGGAGCAGCGCGGTGAAGTCCTCCCGTGTGGCGCTTCGGACGTCGTTGACCAGACGGCCCGCCTGGCGGGTGATCATCCGCTCCAGCACCTGGCGCGCGTAGCGGGCGTTGCCGAAGCCCGCCTCGCGCGGCACTCCCGCGAAGTGCTCCCGCAGGGCCGCCGTCGTCGGCTCGCCGCAGGTGTACCCCGAGCCCGCCGCCATCCGCCCGACGATGGTGACCAGCTCGTCGTCGCCGTAGTCCGGGAACTCCACCTGGTGGTTGAACCGCGAGGCCAGGCCCGGGTTGGAGTCGAGGAAGCGCCGCATCTCGTGGGTGTAGCCGGCGACGATCACCACGACCTCGTCGCGGTGGTCCTCCATGAGCTTGACCAGGGTGTCGATGGCCTCCTGGCCGAAGTCGTTGCCCGACCCGCGCGGCGCGAGCGTGTAGGCCTCGTCGACGAACAGCACGCCGCCCCTGGCGCGCTCGAACACCTCGGCGGTCAGTTGGGCGGTGTGCCCGACGTAGCGCCCCACCAGGTCCGATCGGGCCGCCTCCACCACGTGGTCGCCGCGCAGCACCCCGAGCGCGTGCAGGAGCTTGCCGTACAGGCGGGCCACGGTCGTCTTGCCGGTGCCGGGGGGACCGGCGAACACCAGGTGGTGGCTCATCGGCGCCACCGGGAGCCCCATGGCGCGCCGCTGCTGCGACATCAGCAGCAGGTTGGCCAGGTCGTTGACGGTCTCCTTGACGCTCGCCAGGCCCACCATGGCGTCCAGCTCCCCGCGCAGGGCCGCGATCCCCTCCGCCGTGCCGCCGGGCTCCTCCTCCCCGGCCGCCTGCCCGAGGTCCTCGGGCAGCAGGAGGGTGAGCGAGTCCGGGCTGTCGGGGATCGTCCCGCCCAGCCGGAACGCCTGGCGGTCGATCATCTCCTCGAACACCTTGCGGGCCTCACGGCCGTTGCCGAACGCCGGGCCCTTGGGCACCCGCTCGAAGTAGGAGAGCAGCGCCTCCTCGGTCTCGTCCGCCATCCGGTAGCTGTGCGAGCCGCACATCCTGCGCACGATCTCCGCCAGCTCCTCCGGCGCGTAGTTGGCGAACTCGATGGTCCGGCTGAACCGGGAGGCGAGTCCGGGGTTGGTGTCCAGGAAGCGCTGCATCTCGTCGGTGTAGCCGGCGACGATCACCACGACCTCGTCGCGGTGGTCCTCCATGAGCTTGACCAGGGTGTCGACGGCCTCCCGGCCGAAGTCGGGGCCGCTGCCGCCCTCGCCGCCGCCCGCCAGCGTGTAGGCCTCGTCGATGAACAGCACACCGCCCTTGGCGCGCTCGAACACCTCGGTGGTCTTGATCGCCGTGCCGCCCACGTACTGCGAGACCAGGTCGGCGCGGGCCACCTCCACCACGTGCCCGTAGCGCAGCACGTCCAGTTCGGCGAGGATCTGCCCGTACAGCCGTGCCACGGTGGTCTTGCCGGTGCCGGGCGCGCCGCCGAAGACCAGGTGGCGGCTCATGGGCGGTGTGGGCAGGCCCATCTCCGCCCTGCGCTGGGCCATCTGGTTGCGGGTGACGAGCGTCCTGACCTCGTGCTTGACCCCGGCCAGGCCCACCAGCGCGTCCAGCTCCAGCAGCGGGCCGACCTTTTCGACGTCCTCGCCCCCCTCCTCGGAGACGGGGACCTCCGGCATCGGGACGGGAGCACCCGCCTCGGCGCCGAACGCGTCGGGGGCCCCGTTGCCGTGGCTGAGCAGCTCGTCGGTGCGCACCCTCTCACTGGCCACGGTCTGGCGCAGTCCGGATCGGCCGTTGGAGCGCACCGAGCAGTCCTCCACCGCCACGTCCTCGGCGGAGTGCACCAGGATGCCGTCGGCCCCGTTGCCGAACACCTCGCACCGCCGCAGCGTGGCGCTCGCCCTCGCCGCCACCAGCACGCCGTTGCGGCGGCCGTTGTACACGCGTGTGCGCAGCACCGTCGCCCAGCCCCCGGCCCGCACGGCGATACCGTCGCCCGTGCACTCCGAGACGTCGCAGTCACGCACGTCCGCGGACCCGCCCGAGCCGACCGCGATGCCGGCGTCGCGGCTCCCGGCGATCCGCACGCCGGTCAGCAGCGGACGCGCCCCCTCGTCCACGGACACGGCGCTCTTGCCGCTGCGGTTCAGCGTCACGTCCTCCAGGCGTCCGCGTCCGCCCCTGCCGAACACCACGCCCTGCCCCCGGGTGTCGTTGATCGCCGTCCCGCGCAGGAAGGGGGCGCACTCCTCGACCACCACACCGGGACCGGCGGTGTCGCTGATCAGTCCGCGGTCGAACTCCACGGCGCTGTCGCCGCCCAGGTTCAGTCCCTGGCCGCCGCGCACGACCAGGCCGAGGAAGGCGGTGGAGGCGCGTTCCCCGGCGTACACGGCGTCGCCGCCCGACTCCGCAACCTCGCAGTCGGTGAAGGTGCCGCGCGCACGTCCCGTCAGGTGGACGGCCACGTCCTTGGAACGCACCACGCGCACCCGCGCCACCTGCGGGTCGGACCCGTTGTGCACGACGACACCGCGCCCGCCCACGTCCTCGAACACGCAGTCCTCCACGACCGGACGGGAACGGCTGGACACCGACAGCCCGTCGCCCTCGGTGCCGTGTACGCGCACGCCCGACAGCGAGGTGGCCGCACCCTCCTCCAGGGCCACCGCGGGCTTCCTGGTCCCCGAGATCTCGCAGTCCCGGACCGTGCCCCCGGCCTGTCCGCTGGCGAACACGCCGTTGCCCCCGGCGTCCCGCAGGACGCAGGAGCGGAGCGTGGGACGCGCCTGTTCGCCGATCACCACGGCGCTGGTCTCGACCTCCTCGACCACGCAGTCCTCGATGACGCTCGGCCCCGAGGAGGTGATCACCACGCCCGCCCCCGCGGAGCAGGTGACGCGGCTGTCGCGCATGGCGAGCGCGCCGCCGCCCCGCACCGACACCGCGGTCCAGGACGCCCCCTCCACCTCGCAGTCGGCCATCTCCAACTGCCCGACGGGGATGTCCACGGCCGGGTAGTCGGCGTGGCGTCCACGCAGGACCAGGCCGGAGAGCTTGACCGCCTCGGCGGCCGAGACCACGGCGCTGCCGGTGCCGGTGGTGATCTCCACGCTGCCGAGGCCGTCGCGGGCCATCAGGGTGACCACGTCGCGCAGTACGAGGCTCTCCTCGTAGCGGCCGGGGGCGATGGTGATGAGGGCGCCGCTGCCGGCGGCCTCGACCGCCTCGGTGATCGTCGCGTGCCCGTCCTGCGCGTCGGCGTCGACGGTGAGGAGCTGCCTGGTCATCGGTGTCTTCCTAAGTCGGGGGAGGAGCGGCGGCGGGGCGGCGCGGGACCGCCCCGCCGGTGGTGGTCAGGAACAGGACGCGCGCACGGCCGAGGCGGCCACGTGCGCGCTGGTGTGCTCCCGGTCCGCGAGGGCGTCGGCCCCCGCGTTGGTGAGTTGGACGGTGAACTCCTCCGTGGGGGAGGTGAACCCGGTCACCTGGACCCAGCCGCCCCGGATCCGTGCCTGGTCGAACCCGAAGACCGCCACGGCCGACCCCTCGGCCGCGGGGCCGGAGAAGAGCTGGTAGCGGGCCTCGCCGGGGGAGACCCACAGCGGGCTCTCGTCGTCGGGCACGTGGACGTAGAGCTCGCACACGACTCCCGCCTCCCCTGGGGTGAACGTCCACGCGGCGTACTGGCCGTCGCCCCGCTCCGGGTCGCCCGAGACGGGAAGGGCCTCGTAACCGCCGTCGCAGCCCTCCTGCGCGTATCCGCCGGGCCGGGTGGCCCAGCTGGAGGTGCCCTCCGCGCTGTCCCAGCGCCCCGCGTTCGTGTAGGAGGCGCCGGGGGAGGCCTGGCAACCGGGTCCCGCGACGGCGAGGAAGGGCTCGGCCTCGGAGGCCCCCGTCGTCGCGACCGCGTCCTCCAGGACGGAGCCGCCTCCCTCGGAGGGGGGCTGCGGGTCCGCCCCGTGCTGGCCCTCGGCCATCCGGGGCTCGGCGGCCTGTCCTTCGGAGGAGGTGCCCGGGACGCCCTCGGCGCCCGTGTCGGCCGCACCGCCGGAGCCGTCCCCCGCGGTGTCGGCCGGAGCGGTGTCCTGCTCCTGGGCCGCCGTGTCGCCGCCCTCCCGGTTCGCTCCGGTCCCCTCCTCGCCGCCGCCCCCCGATCCGGCGGCCTCGGCGTCCGCGGCGGGCGCGTTCGCGCCGTTCCCGTCCGCCGACGCCTCGGCGGCGGTTCCGTCCCCGCCGGAGGGCACGTCGGCTTCACCGCCTCCGTCCCCGGCAGCGGCCCCGTCCTCGGCGCCGTCGGCGGGGGTTCCCTCCCCGATGCCCTCTCCGGACACCGCGGCCTCGGCACCGGACTCCTCGGCTGTGGACTCGCCCGCGGGCGCCGACGCCTCCTCGGACCCCTCCCGCACGGCGGGGGCGGCCTCCACCGGGTCCTCCCCGCCCGTACCGCCCGTGACGCCGGTGCCCGGGTCGGGCATCGTCGGGGCCGTGGACCCGTCCCCGACCACCTCGGGGATGTAGCCGGTCTCCTGGGGCGCGGAGCCCTGCTGGGGCGCGGTGCCCGCGTCCGCCTGTGCCGCGGCGCCCCCGGACCCACCGCCGCCAGAGCCGTCCGCCTCGGCGGTGCCGGGAGCCTGGCCGCCGGCACCGCCCGCACCCGAGGCGAGCGGGGTCGACTCCAGGGTCACCCCGGGCACCCCCGCCGTCATGGCGAAGGGTGCGGCGACCATCAGCAGGCCCGCGATGGCGGCGCCCGCCAGGACGGGCCTGCCCGGGCGGTCCAGGGCCTCCTCCCGGCCCCGCGTCGCGGAGGGCTCGCTCAGGGCACCCGTGATCCGGGGAACGGCCGTGGCCTCCTGTGCTCCCTCGGCGGTCCCGGCAGGGGGAGCGGGCGGGTCGTGTACCGGAGAGCCCGCGGGTTCGCCGGAGGCGGCGCCGCCCACTCCGCCGGAGAGCACCGACCGGAACTCGGCCGCCGGTGCGGGGCGGTCGTCGGCCGTGCCGCGCGCCTGCGCGTTCTCAGACATCGGGACTCCTTCTCGGGAGGGCCGGACGGCCGCGGGAGCGGCCGTCCGAAGAGGTGGGGGCGGGGATCACCGGCGTCCTCCGCCGGGACGGGACCCGTTCGCCGGGTCGATGCCCGAGGCGATGTCCTCGTTCACGCCCTCCGCGCGTCCGTAGTTCCCGCCCATCTGCACGGTGTGGTCCGCCAGGTCCTTCTGGGCGGTGACCAGGAAGTCGATGTACTCGCTGATGGAGGTCCTGAGGACCCCCAGGGACTTGTCCATGTCGTTGGCGAACTCGTCGCCGCTGCCCCAGATGTCGCCCAGGGAGGCCAGCTCGTTGTCCAGCCACTGCCGGAGTTCGTAGGTGTACTCGGCGGTGTCGTGGATCTTCCAGCCGTCCCTGGCCAGGCCCTCGGGGTCGGCGAAGAGGCCGCCGTCGCCGTCCGTCATGGTCGTCTCCTGCTCCTCGGCCGTGGGTGTCGTGGGGGTGCCTACTGCCCCGGGTCGTCGGAGGGGATGCCCAACCGGTCGAGCAGCTTGAGCGGGTCGAGGTCGCCGTTCATGACCTCCTCCGCGCCGGCCACCTCGGGGAGGAAGGGGCCGTAGGCCTCCGCGACGCGCTCGGCCATCCGGCTCCGTGCCTTGTTGACCACCTCCGTGATGGCGGCGGCCAGCTCGGTGGGGGCCATGTCCCGGTAGGCCTGGGTGTGGAACTTCAGCTCAACCAGTTCCCCCGTCGCGTCCACCTTCGCGCCCACCAGCCTGTTCTTGGCCACGACCTCTTCGGTTGCCGACTCCAGGCTTGCGCTTGCGTCCGCCAGCCGGCCCATCGTCCTGTGAAGCTGTGCCAGTTCCTCTTCCATCTGACGCTGCATCGGCGAACTCATGCCGGGGTGTTCCCTTCTTGTTCTGACCGGGCACGGGACGTCCCAGCGCGGATCTTTGCCCGTCGGCCGCGGTGCCCCAGACCTTCTCGTCCTCGGAGAGCCAGGTGGAGCGCTGCCGGTCGCGGTTGTTGTCCCCCGCGCCGCCGCCCGTACCGCCCCCCATACCGCCCATCATGGGCGGCATCATCGGCATGCCGCCCATGCCGCCCGCCCCGGAGCCTGTTCCGGGTTGGCCGCCCAGGTTCCCCACACCGCCGAGCCCGCTGGCGCCGCCCGGGGCGCCCTGTCCGGCGGGGGCGCCGTTGGGGTCGCCCGCCTGGTACTGGGTGCCGTCAGGGGCGGTGAAGAGCGAGGAGCGGTCGGAACTGCCCGGAGCGCCGCCGAGGCCGTCGCTGGAGTGGGGACCGGGACCGGGACTGAGGCCGCCGTAGTTGAGTCCCACGTCCTCGGGTGACTGCAACGGCGGCAGCGTGTCGGGGATCGGCCCGTCCGGGACGTCGAAGTCGCCCGTCACCGGTGCGCCGGTCTCGGGGTCGATCGGGTAGGGCTGGCCGGTGATCGGGTCGATGACGTAGGGCTCACCGGTGACCGGGTTGATCGGGACCTCGGTGTCCGGTCCGAAGCCGGGGCCGTTGAGGCCCAGGTCCGGTGGTGGCAGTGGTGGCTGCGACCCGTGTCCGTAGTCGGTCGGCAGCCCGGTCTGCGGGTCTATGCCGACCGGTTGTCCGGTGACGGGGTCGATGGGCAGGACCTGGCCGGTGGTGGGGTCGTAGTTGATCGGCAGCCCGGTTTCGGGGTTGAAGGGCAGTCCGGTTTCGGGGTCGGTGGGGAAGGGCTGACCGGTTTCGGGGTTGATGGGGAGGCCCGTCGCCGGGTCGCGCTCCAGTGAACCGTTGTAGCCTCCCGGGCCGCCACGACCGCTTCCCGGTCCGTTGAGGCCGAGGTTGGGCGGGGGCGGCGGTGGCATGAGGGGGCCGTTCATGCCGGGGCCGGGGCCGCTGTTGGTGCCCTGGTCGAAGCCGGGTCCGTTGAGGCCGAGGTTGGGCGGGGGCGGCGGTGGCATGAGGGGGCTGTTCATGCCGGGGCCGGGGCCGCTGTTGGTGCCCTGGTCGAAGCCGGGTCCGTTGAGGCCGAGGTTGGGCGGGGCCGGGGGAGGCGTGAGGGGGTCGTTCATGCCGGGGCCGGGGCCGCCGACGACTTCGGGGCCTCCGTTGCCCGTGGGCCCGTTGAGACCCAGATCCGGCGTAGGTGGTGGTCCGCCGAGCCCCTCGGGGTCTTCGTTGCCCGTGGGTCCGTTGAGACCGAGGTTCGGTGGGGGAGGCGGGGGCGTCAGGACCTCGTTGAGGTCGGGCCCTCCGTCGCCGAGGCCGTCACCGGTTCCGGGGCCGTTGTATCCCAGGTGCGGCGGCGGTGGTGGCGGCGGTGGTGGCGGCGGGGGGAATTCGAAGTTCTCGAAGGGGTTGTCGAACTGGAAGTCGTCGAAGGGATTGTCGAATTCGATGTCGTCGAAGGGGTTGTCGATCTCGAAGTCGCCGAAGGGGTTGTTGCTGGGGCCGTTGTTCCCCACGCTGCCGGGGGTCTCCGTCGGAAGCGGCCGGGGAGGGCGGATGGACTGGAGCGCCGTGTGGATATCGGAGTAATCCTTGGCCATCTGCGTGTGCAGCGTGTTCGCCGCCTCGTAGACGGCCTTGTAGTGGTCCCGGAACATCTTGTAGAGGGTGTTGTTGACGTTGCTGTCGGTGATGTCGTCGCCGACGATGCCGCGCACTTCCCCCTGGGAGTTCCCGTCTTCACCGGTTCCGGCTGCAACGATCCGGATGTCGAACTGATCGCGTTCTTCGACGAACCTCTCCGACCCCGCGGCGGTGTTGAAATACCACTTGTCGAGTACGTCCTTGATGGTGCCACCGTACGTGTTGATGGCATTATTGACGCTTTGGGAGAGTTTATACGTGTTGGTCTTCAGATCCGGCCTGATCTTTTCCAACTCCTTTTTGAAGTCGGGGATCTTGTCGTGGATCTGGGTCAGACGGTACGCGAGGTCCTTGAGGCGGTACTGGTACGCAGACGCGGCCGAACCCGTCATGGGCCCGTCCGGGGTGTCGATCTCCTTCCACAGTTTGTTCAGGCTGCCGCCCTCATCCCCTCCGATGTAGGGGGTCAGTGCCTTGTGGAGGTTGTCCAGGTTGTCGACGGTCTCCTGGAGCCGTGTGAGGTTCCAGTGATCGGACACCAACCTGTTCGTCTCGTAGTCGGCCATGGTCGCCAGGTTGAGCAACTGCTGGCGGAACTTGTTCTGCTGACTGTTCTCGTCGGTCCACAACTGGTCCTGCATGTCGTAGCCGGCGTAGTCGATGCCGTAGGTCTGGTAGGAGTAGGAATAACCCCCATAGCCGGACATGTATGCGGTGTAGTAGTCCTTGTAACTCCACCAGCGATCCGTGTCGCCCCACTCGAAGCCGACGAAGGGCTTGGTGTCCTCGTGGAAATGGTAACGGCCGCCGTCGACCCACCGAGGTTCGGTCACCTTGCTGACGGGTTCCATGGGGCCGTAGTCTTCTCCGCCGTTGTTGGCGAAGATGTTCATGATCTCATGTAGCTGTTTTTCAGGAACTTCTTCGGGCATACTGACCTCCTCCGGTGTATCGAGCTTCAGGCTTGGGAATCGCTGGACTCGCTGCTTTCCTCGTCCTCGTCCTCGTTGTCGCCGTTGCCGTAACCGTTGCCATAACCGCCCGAGCTGGACGTGCCGCCCGTGCCCGAGCCGATCAGGTTGTGGATCTCCTGGGCCGTGAGGCTTTGCTCGTCCTCGAGGTCGACGAAGGTGATGAGGTTCTCCGAGAGCCTGTCCTCGATCTCGGTCAGCTCCAGTTGCAGGTCACTGAGGAACTGGTGGATGTTGCCCATCGAGGTGTCGATCTTCCCCGCGAGCCTTCCGGCTATCGGAAGCCCCTCGGGATTGCCGAGCCGGTGGTACCCGCCCCCCTCGCCGCCGCCGATTCCCTCGTACACGGAGAACGCTGTGAGTTGGGTGTCGACCGCCTCGCGCAGGGGCGTCACGATCTTCTCGCGGAAATCCCTGATCCTGTCGAGATCGATCTTGGTGCCCTCACCACCTTTGCCGTCCCCGTCCTGCCCGTTGCCGTTCCCGCTGTCCTCGCCCTGACCGTCGCCGTTGCCTCCGTCTTCTTCGTTCTCCTCTTCGTTCTCCTCTTCCTCCTCCTCGCCTTCCTCCTCTTCCTCGCCTTCTTCCTCGTCCTCCTCGGTTTCTTCTTCCTCTTCCTCCTCGTCTCCGTCCTCCTCGGTTTCCTCCTCTTCCTCTTCGTCCTCGCTGTTGCCTTGAGCCTCGGTCCGGCCTCTGCTCGGTCCCTCGCCCTCTGAGGTATCCGTTTCGGAACCGTCGTCGGGAGCGCCGGAGAAGGCCACCGCGGGCCGGGTGTTCGCTTCGGTCGCTTCGAGATCCGGCGTCTCTCCGCCCGGGATGTCGCCCGGTTCCTCGACGTTGTCGCCGGTCGGTTCGGTGCTGAGCCCGTCCGATCCCGCTTCGATGCGTTCGCCGGGGGTGTCACCCGGTTGCTCGACGCCCGGTTCTACGAGTTCGGTCGGTTCGGGGGTTGGCGTTTCTCCGCCCGGGGCGTCGCCTGGTTCTTCGTTGGTGTCGGGGGTGGAGCCGGTGTGGGTTTCGTCCGAGGGCGTTTCGGTGGGCTCGCCGGGGGCGTCGCCCGGTTCCTGGACGGGAGGCTCGGTCACCTGGCCCGGTTCCCCAGACACCTGCTCATCGTCGGGGGCGTTCTGCTCCTCGTCGGAGGTGCCCTGCTCCTCCTGAGGAGCGCCTCCCCCCACCGGAGGCGGGGTGGTGCCCACAGGAACGCCGGGTGTCCCGCCACCGACCGGGCCGGGTGTCCCGCCACCGATCGGATCGGGTGCGCCGGGGCGGTCGGGGTGCTGGTTCTCCCCGTGGTCGGAGGAGTCCTCCCCGCTCGTTTCGCCCGGATGCTCGGACCTGTCGTCACCGTGGCCGGTGTGCTCGTGGTCGGGCTTGCCGGGCCGGTACTCCTCTTCGTGGTCGGGGGAGTCCTCACCACCGGGTGTGCTCCCGCCCTCGGCGTCACCGCCGCCGGGCCTGTCGCCTCCGACCTGCTCCTCGCCGCCGTCCTGGCCGTCCTGGCCCGGCTTCTCCTCGTCGCCGTCCTCGTCGCCCTCGTCCTTCTCGGAGACGGTGATCAGGCCGGTCTCGGGATCGACCTCCACGTTCCCGTCGCCGGGGTCGAGGGAGACCTCGCCGGTCTCGGGGTCCAGGGTGAGCCGCAGGTCGCCGATCTCGATCGTGGTGGGGAGGACCTCGTCGCCGTCGCCCGGGCCGGTCGTCTCGATTCCGACGGTGCCCTCGGCCGGATCGATGGTCAGGCTCAGGTGCCCGGCCTCGACCGTGACCGGCGCCGCCTCGGGGTCGAGGGGCACGTCCCTGTCACCGGGTTCGATGCTGATCGTGCCGGTGTCCGCGTCCAGGACGAACCTGAGCCCACCCGCCTCGACGGTGGTGACGCCCGTGTCGGGGTCGAGGGTCACGACCGGTGCCCCGTCGATCTCGGAGGCGGTCTCGCCGAAGGCGGGGTCGTCGGCGTCGGCGGAGATGAGCTCCATACCGGAGACCGGTTCCATGGCCTCGGTGAGCTGGGGGGTCAGCGGCTCCAACAGCTCCCCGGGCTCGACCGCCGTGGTCTCCAACGGCTCCGCGAGCACGGCGGGCTCCGCCGGCACGGTCTCGGGGAGCCTCGTCTCGCCTTCGAGGAGGGCCGTCTCCTCGAAGGCCGCCCCGGCTGGGACGTTCTGCTGTTCGAGGAGCATGGCCGGCTCCCCCAGCATCTGTGGTTCGAGGAGCGTGGTCGGCTCCCCCTGGACCGCCGGGTCGGGTGTTTCGCCCCGGTGGACCTCCTGGCCGGAGATGTCCCCGAACTCGGGGGAGGCCACCGCGACGGTGTGCCGTGCCTCGCCGTCGAACAGGAGCGAGGAGGCGCTGTCCCCGTCCCGCTGCGCGCCGAGGAGCATGACACCGTCGTCGCCGACGGTCACCTCGGAGCCGCCCGGGTCGAGTACCGCCTCCTGGGTGGCGGTGTCCACCTCGACCGAGGAGGCTCCGTTCCGGAGAAGGAGCAGTCCGCTGGTCAGGTCCACACTGACCGGCGCGGACTCCGACCGGTTCGTGTTGGCGCCCTGCCCCTGGAGGGCGGTGCCCTCCTCGGGGGCGGTCGGGTCGGGCTCCTCTCCGGAGAGGGCAGCACGGAAGTCGAAGAGGGGGGGCTCCACGTCAGGACCTCCTCACCGCCCGCAGGGCGGTCGTTCGTCTGGATTGTCGGGGGCGGGGCGGGCGCGCCGAGGGGAGCGGTGGGTCGCGCCCGCCCCTGGGGGAGGCGGACTACAGCAGGGCCTGCCAGTTCATGGCCTCGCGACCGTCGGTGGAGGCGTAGTTGTTGCGGATCTCGTTCAGAGCCGCCTCGGCCTTGCCCAGCAGGAGCTGCATGTCGACGACGTTGGCCCGCCAGGACGCGACCTTGCGGTCGTACTCCGCGGCCATGGCACCGTCGAGGTCTGCCTTGACCACCTGCATCTGGGAGTCGAGCGACTCGATCTGGTCCTGCACGGCCTTCGTCTGGGTGCGCAGCTCGTCGGTGGCCTCGTCGACGTAGGCGTAGCTGACGTCGAAACCGTTGATGGTCATGTTCTCGCCTTCCGGAGGGGGCTTGTGCTGGTGGGGGCGGCTGTCCGGCCTCAGCCGGGCTGGTTCGGGTTCAGCTCGCTCATCCACCGCGAACCGGTGATGACGGCCGCGTCCTCGGTGGCGTGCATGGCGTGGACGGTGCCGCCGAAGGTGCCGATCATCCGGTTCATGTCGTTGGTGATGAGCCGCAGCTCGTCCAGCCAGCCGACGACCGCCTCGCTGTACTTGTTGGAGGCCGCGCCCTGCCAGGACATGCGCAGCCTGTCGCGCGTGCTGTCCACGTTGGTGTAGATGGTGTCGCAGTTGCCGTGGGCCTCGGTCATCGCGTCCTGGGCGATGCGCTCGGCCTCGTCTGTGGTCCTTGTCCTCTGGTTCACGGGGTCTCCTCGGTTCGTTCCATCAGGGGCAGCCGGCGTCCTCGGCGGTGTTCGGGGGCGCCAGGGGGAGGGCGGCCGCCTCCGGGTCGAGCACCGGCCCGGAGGGCAGCAGCCGCAGGAGGGAGGTCGGGACCGGAACGGCCTGGCCGGTCTGGTAGCCGAGAGCGGTCAGGGCGGCGTCGTCGAGCACCGGGTACTTGGCCGGGCTGTCGGTGACGAGGTAGCGGGTGGTGGAGGCTCCTCCACCGCCCACGGGCCGGGCCGCGGCGAGGGCTCCCCGGCCGGAGGCGATGCCGACCAGGTCGGGGGTCGGGCATCCCGGAGCGATTCCGGGCTGCTCCTGCACCGGCCACGCCTCCACCCCGGCGGGGTCGTCCATGGTCAGCGACAGCGAGCCGTCGGGGGCCAGTCGCAGGCACGGAACGCTCGAACCGGCTCCGACCAGGGTCGGAGGGGACGCCGGGTGCCGGTCCTCCCGCGGGCCGGAGCCCTCGGCCAGCCGGGCGTGCGCCTCGCCCGCGGGGATCGGCAGCGCCTCGGCGGGGCTGTCGGGGTAGGCGGCGCCGGAGACGTCGGGGTCGGCCAGCAGCAGCAGCGCCTGCGTCGTGGTGAGCGGCACCAGGCCGTCCCTGGTGAGCAGGTAGTGCTGGACGTCCTGCTCGGCGGCGGACACCGCGAACACCTGTCCCACGCGCCGGGGCTCGCCCGCCGACGCGCCCGCGTCCTCACCGGCGCCCGGGACCTCCGGCGCGGTCAGGTCCGGGCCCGTGGGCACGGTGTTGAGGAACGCGGAGGTGACGGGCAGGGCGTCGCTGGTCCCGTAGCCGAGGGCCTGGACCGCGCCGCCCTCCTCGTCCAGGCGCAGGCGGGTGCCGTTCCACAGCAGGTGCGGGGCGCCGTCCGGCCCGGAGACCAGGACCGCCTGCTCCGCGGAGGGTGAGACGGGCGCGGGGGCGTCGCCGACCACCAGGGCCGTGCGGCCGCGCTCCCCCTCCTCGTCCTCGGGCAGCAGCGCGCACACCCGCCAGACCGACTCCTCCAGTCCCGCTTCCGTGGGCAGGGCGTCGGGCGCGCCGGCGATGCCCACGGGACCGCCCACGGGAACGCCCTCCAGGGACCTGGCCGAGACCAGGCTCACGGCGGCGTCGGCGCCCTGGACCAGGCGGGCCGAGGCGCTGTTGTCCACGGGGCGCAGCACCCCGGAGGAGTAGAGGTAGGAGGCCCCGGTGTCGCGGTCCACGATCAGCCGCCCCTCCTGGCGCCAACTGGTCGCGCCCCCGGGGAAGATGAGGCCGAACACGAGGAAGCCGACGCACAGCACCGCGGCGATCGCGATGCCGATGTAGGTGCCGGTGCGGGTGCGGCGCATGGGGGCGTCGACCGCGTCGGGGTCGCCCTCCAGCATGGCCGTGCCCAGTCGGCCCACGGTGAAGTTGTGGGCCATCACCCTGTCGCGACGTGACTGCATGTCAGCCGCCGATTCCGCGCAGGAGCGAGAACACGCCGAAACCGGCCAGGACCAGGGGCACGACGGCCACCGTCAGCAGCGACTGGATGATCTCGGCGGCCCGGCCCCAGTGGGGCAGGGGGCGTGTTCCCGGCAGGTTCCACGACACCACCGCCAGGATCGCGGAGGCGGCGAACAGGCCCACCATCGCCAGCGTTCGGGGCATGGGCTCGGCCGTCCACACCAGGGTCAGCACCAGCGCCGTCAGTCCGATCCAGGGCGGTGCGACCACGAACGACCGCTGCCAGGCCCCGGCCAGCCCGCGTGACTGGAGCAGCATCACCAGCGACACCACCACGCACAGCGTGGCCGGCACCCACCCGGAGGAGGCGGCGAGCACGACCAGGCAGGCCGCCAGGACGGCGCCGGTGGACGCGTACAGGGCGGTCTGGAACCGGTCGGCCAGCGCGGCGCGGTCCAGGACCCCGCGCGCCGGATAGGGCTCGATGCCCTCCTGGAGCTGATCGGGGTTGGAGGGCAGCGGCGGCAGTTTCAGGCCGGAGAGGCGGAAGGCGAGCTGGGGGGCGAACGTGCCCAGGAGCAGCGCGATGAGAGCCACCATCCCCGCCACGGCCGGGGCCACGGCGCCGGGGACGAACATCAGGGCCAGCGCGCCCAGCGCGCACAGCACCTCGGCGGTGAACAGCCCGACGAAGAAGGGCACGGAGCCCGCCACCACCGCGAGTCCGAGCACGCTGGCCCCCGCCGCGGTCACGGCGCCCGTGAGCACGCGCGCTCCGGTCAGGACGGTTCCGGGGTCGCCGGAGGGCACGGACGCCCCGGCCACCGCCATGTACAGGGTGGCCGCCGCGGCCAGGCCGGTGGCGGCGGTCAGGTCGCCCATGGCGCGCGAGGCCGCCCAGGCCGACAGCAGCATGAGGATCGCCGAGCACGCGGCGGACACCGCGGTCAGGAGTCCGGTGCCGCCGCTGACCAGGACGGCCAGACCAGTGAACAGCACGACCAGGCCCAGCGCCTGGAGCAGGACGCGCGTGGACTCGGGGCGCCACCTGTCGGAGCGCTCGCCCATGCCGGTCGCGACGCCGTCGGTCAGGTCGTCGAAGTGCACCGGCGGCAGCTGGTCGCGGCGGGGGCGCAGGTAGAGGGTCTCGCCGTGGCAGAGCCCCAGGGAGCGGAGGGTCTCGTCCTCCTCCAGGGGTTCGTCGCCCAGTTGCTGGAGGACCCATCCGTCGTGCTCCAGGCCGCTCTCGTCCAGGTCCTCGCCGTTGTCGCCCTCGGCGTAGAGCACGAGGGTGGGAAGGATCTCGGAGAGGGGGACCTCGGTGGGCGCCGCGATCTCGAAGGAGCGCCCGGGGGCGCGGATCAGCAGTCGGCACAGGTCCGGGGAGGCGACATCGTTCATCCGGTGGGGCCCATCATGAGGCGGGGTCGTGACAGGAGCGGAAGTGACGGTAACACTCCGACGGCCCATTTTGGAGGTGTGTTGTTTTAAATTTTGATGTCTGTCACTTTGATTGGCAATAGTAGTGTTCTGCTTCCGGCGTCCGGGTCTGGATACCGGTTACGGTCCCGGTTCCGGACCGCTCCCCGTTGTTACCTGCAAGGGAGGACCCCGCCCCGTGAGTACGATCCTCGTCCGCCGTCCTCCACGGCGTCCCGGGCCGGACCTGCCCTCAGGCGAGGTCAGCCTCCAGGAGCCCCCGGAGCTGCCCGAGGCGCAGGCCAACGTTTCGGCGGTGTTCACCTACCTGCCGATGGCCATGACCTCGATGGCGATGGTCCTGCTGTTCATCCGTCCCGGAGCGACGGGAGGGGGCGGCAGCTCCGTCATGCCCTACCTGGCGGGCGGGATGATGCTCGTGGGCGCCGTGGTCATGCTCGGCGGCCAGTACCTGCGCACCATGCTGGAACGCCGCCGCCAGCTCAACGACGACCGCCGCGACTACCTGCGCTACCTCAAGCAGATGCGCACCCGCCTGCGGGGAGTGGTCACCGAGCAGCGCGACGCGATGCTGTGGCGGGCGCCCCACCCGGACGCCCTGTGGTCGATCGTGCGCACCTCCCGGCTGTGGGAGCGGCGGGGCACGGACGACGACTTCGCCGAGGCGCGCATGGCCGTGGGCGAGCAGGCACTGTCCATGGCCATCTCCCCGGTCTCCTCCAAGCCGGTGGAGGACCTCGAACCCCTCAGCGCCCACGCGCTGCGCCGCTTCATCCGCGCCTACGGAACCGTCGAGGACCAGCCGGTCCAGATCTACCTGCGCGGATACTCCCGCATCACCATGCGCGGCGACCTGGACGCCGGCCGCGGCCTCGTCCGCGCCCTCCTCGGCCAGCTCACCGTCTTCCACGCCCACGACGAGCTGCGCGTCGCCGTGTGCGCCTCCGCCGAGTCCCTGCCCCTGTGGTCGTGGGCCAAGTGGCTGCCCCACAGCCAGCACCCCACCGCACGCGACGGCGCGGGCCAGGCACGGCTGCTGTGCACGGACGCGATGGAGCTCGAACAGCTCGTCGCGGACCTGGCCGACCGCCCCCGCTTCGACCCCGCCGCCGCCCCCAGCCGCGAGGAGCCCTTCACCGTCATCGTCGTGGACGGCGGGCGCGTCCCCCCCGGGTCGCGCATGCTGGGCGGGGGCTACCGCAACGCCGTCGTCATCGACGTCGCCGACCCGATGCCCCCCGAGGACGACCCCTACACCCTGGCCCTGCGGGTGGAGTCCGAGCGCCTGGTGATGCTCTCGCGCGACCACAGCGGCCGCGACACCGAGGAGGTGCTGGGCCGGCCCGACTCCCTGAGCCTGCCCCGCGCCACCTCCCTGGCCCGCCTGCTCTCGCCCTACCGGATCGGCATGGTCGCCGAGGTCACCGAGCCGCTCACCACCGACTTCGAGCTGACCACGCTCCTGGGCATCCCCGACCTGCACCGGCACGACTCCGAGCGCATGTGGAGCGAGCTGCACGAGAAGGACCGGTTGCGCGTGCCCATCGGCATGAACGCTGACGGAGCGCCGCTGGAGCTGGACCTCAAGGAATCGGCGCTGGGCGGCATGGGCCCGCACGGCATGCTCATCGGCGCCACCGGCTCGGGCAAGAGCGAACTGCTGCGCACCCTGGTGCTCGGCCTGGCCCTGACCCACTCCTCCGAGACCCTCAACTTCGTGCTCGTCGACTTCAAGGGCGGCGCCACCTTCATCGGCCTCGACAAGCTGCGGCACACCTCCGCTCTCATCACCAACCTGGCGGACGAGGCCATCCTGGTGGACCGCATGCAGGACGCCCTGCACGGCGAGCTGGTCCGCCGCCAGGAACAGTTGCGGGCCGCGGGCAACTTCAGTTCGGCCCTGGAGTACGAGAGGGCCCGCGAGACCAACCCGGACATGGAGCCGATGCCCACGCTGTTCGTGGTCGTCGACGAGTTCAGCGAGCTGCTCGCCGCCCACCGCGACTTCATGGACCTGTTCGTGATGATCGGGCGTCTGGGCCGCAGCCTCGGCGTCCACCTCCTGCTGGCCTCCCAGCGCCTGGACGAGGGCCGCATGCACCAGCTGGAGGGCCACCTGTCCTACCGGATCGCGCTGCGCACCTTCTCCGCCATCGAGAGCCGCGGCGTGCTCGGCGTCCCCGACGCCCACCAGCTCCCCTCCTCCCCGGGCAACGGCTACCTCAAGACCGACACCGAGACCCTCACCCGCTTCAAGGCCGCCTACGTCTCCGGTCCCTACCGCGTCAAGCGCCGTGCCGCCCGCAGGAACACGGTCGGCGGCGAGGTGGTGCTCTTCACCGACACCCCCGTGGCCGCGAACGCCCCCGAACCCGAGCAGCCCGAGGCCCAGGAGGAGGAGAGCGGCGAGTCCCTCCTCGCGACGGCGCTGGCGCGGATGGACGGCCTCGGCCCGGCGGCCCGCGAGGTGTGGCTGCCCCCGCTGGAGGTGCCGCCGCTCGTGGACGGGCTGCTCGCCATGGTCGGCACCCGCCTGCCCGCGGGCGGTCTGGCCTGGCAGGGCAAGGGGACCACCCTGCGCGTGCCGCTGGGGATCATCGACCGTCCCTTCGAGCACAGGCGCCTGCCGCTGGTCGCCGACCTGGCCGGGGCCGGCGGGCACGTCGGCGTCGCCGGCGGTCCCCAGAGCGGCAAGAGCACCATGCTGGCCACGCTCATCCTCACCCTGGCGGTGTGCAACACCCCCGCACAGGTCCAGTTCTACGGGATCGACTGCGGCGGCGGCGTGCTGACCTCGCTCAAGGACCTGCCGCACGTGGGCAGCGTCGTCACGCGCACCGACGAGCGGCGCATCACCCGCACCGTCATGGAGATGAACGAGCTGCTCACCCGGCGCGAGACGTTCTTCGCCGAGCACGGCATCGACTCCATGGGCACCTACCGCAGGCGCCGCGCCGCCGGGGAGTTCGCCGACGAGCCCTACGGCGACGTCTTCTTCGTCATCGACGGCTGGGGCACCATCCGCCAGGACTACGCGGACCTGGTCGGGCCCATCGTCCAACTCGTGCAGCGCGGCCTCAACTACGGGCTGCACATCGTGGTCGCCTCCCCGCGCTGGGCCGATTTCCACACCGGTATCCGAGACCTGATGGGCACCCGCTTCGAACTGAGGATGGGCGACCCCGTCGACTCCATGGTCCACATGCGCGCGGCGCAGACCGTGCCCCGCGTGCCCGGACGCGGCATCACCGACACCAAGCACCACCTCCTCACCGGCCTGCCCCGCGCCGACGGCAACGCCGACTCGGTCTCGCTGTCCGCGGGCATGACCGAGCTCGTCGACCGCGTGCGCGCGGCCTGGACCGGACCGCCCGCCCCGCCGGTGCGCACCCTGCCCCCGCTGCTGCGCGCCAACGAGCTGCCCGGCTCCAAGCTCACCAAGGCGGGCGGCCTGAAGGTGCCCCTGGGTCTGGAGAGCCGTCGGATGCAGCCGTTCTGGCACGACTTCGGCGTCACACCGCACCTGCTCGTGGTCGGCGACACCGAGACCGGCAAGACGACCCTGCTGCGCCACATCACCAACGCGATCCGCAGCCACTACGGTCCGACCACCGGCCGGGTCGTCCTCGCCGACCAGCGCCGCCAGCTCTACGACGCCGTGCCCAAGGAGATGCAACTGGGCTACGCGGTGTCGGGCGAGAACGTCAAGGAGATGATGGCCGCGGCCGCGCAGGCCATGAAGGCGCGCCTGCCCGGACCCGACATCACCCCCGACCGCATCCGCAAACGCGACTGGTGGACCGGCCCCGAGCTGTTCATCGTCATCGACGACTTCGAGATGGTCTCCGGCAGCGGGCCCAACCCGCTGGCCCCGCTCCTGCCGATGCTCAGCCAGGGCGCGGAGATCGGCATGCACGTGGTGCTCGTGCACGCCGCGGGCGGTTTCAGCCGGGCCTCCTCCGACCCCGTCATCCGGTCGCTCATCGACTCCAACACGCCCAGCATCATGCTGTCCGCCCCGCCCTCCGAGGGCATGCTGTTCGGCAACATCCGGGCGCGGACGATGCCTCCGGGCCGCGCCCTGTGGATCTCACGCCGCGATCCGGTGGAGGTGCAGCTGGCCATCGCCGAGGGCGCCGAGGACTGAGCCCCGCGCGGGACGCGGAAAGGGGCCCGGGGCACACCGTGTGGTGCGCACCGGGCCCCTTCCGCGCGTCAGCGCACCGGTTCGCCGGGGGCGGCCGGACGCCAGCCGCGTGCGCGTCCGCGCTTGATCACCGCCCCGCCCAGGCCGCACAGCACGATGAGCAGGAGCGCGGCGGACACGACGGCCGCCGTGGGCGGCGCGTCCACCGAACCCTCGGGGGAGGGGCCGGGGACGAACCCCTCGCCCGCCACCCCGGCGGGGGCGCCGCCCGGGGTGACGGCCAACGCCGCCAGCGGGTCGACCCGGCCGTGCCCCGACAGCGGGTCCGCGTCCCCCCTCGGGGAGGCGTAGGCCGTGGTGGCCAGCCGCTCGCGCACCTGCTCGGCGCCCAGGTCCGGCTCCCGCGCCATGAGCAGGGCCGCGGCCCCCGCCACGAACGCCGCGGCCACGCCGTCGCCCGCGGTGGCCACGTGGCCGCCGCCCGGGCCGGTCCCCACCACCCGGTCTCCCGGCGCGGTCAGGTCCACGCGGGCCAGGTCGCCGCTGGGCAGGACCAGCGGTCCCCGGGCCACGGGCACGCCCTCCACGTCGTGCGCGGCCACGCTCAGCACCGCCGCGTGCTGGGCGGGGTGGCCCGGCATCGGCCCCCGCGACGTGGGGACCGTCGCCGGGGCCACGACCAGCGCGTCGGCCTCCTCGGCGGCGGCCACCGCGGACTCCAGGGCCGCGGACCCCTCCCACGAGCCCGTGCCCACCAGGACCACGCGGGCCCCGGAGTCCACCGCGCTCTCGATCCCGGCGGCGACCTCCTGCGAGGTGGCCATGCCGGTCCGGGGATCCCCCGTCGCCACGGCCGTCACCGACGCGCCCGGCGCCACCCCGAGCAGGCCGCTGCCCTCCACCCGGCGGGCGGCGACCACGCCGGCCAGCGACGTGCCGAACCCGAGGCAGTCGGTGGACCGCCCGCCCTCCACGGCGCCGGCCAGCGCGGGGACGCCGCCGTCCACCTCCGGGACCAGCAGCGCCACGCCCGCCCCCTCGCCGGTGCTCAGCTCGTGGGCCCGCGACAGGCCGAGGAAGTGGTGGGTCCAGGGGGTCTGCTCCACGACGTCCCCGCCGGCGGCCGCACACGGCTGGCTGTCGCCCTTGAAGGGGTGGACCTGCGTGAGTGAGACGGGGTCCCGGGGCGTCTCGGCCGCCGCCGGAGCCGCCGGGAGGGGTGCGAGGAGTCCCAGGGCCAGCGCCGCGGCGGCGGTGCGGCGGCGCCGGGACCGGGCCGTCCCCGGATCGGTGTGTGCGGTCACCTGCTGTGTGCTCCAGACTGTCCGGGGGTCCTCGGGGTGCTTCGCGTCCGGTGGGGCGACCCGGGCGGGGATACGTCCTCCCGCGCGGAGGTCGTGTGGGGGAGGGGCACGGGGAAAGCCCCGTTCCTGCGCCGGCCTCACCGCGGCGCGCCGTTTCCGGGGCCCGCTCACAGCCGTCCCGTCGGATCCCTTCCGCGCTGGACGGGACCGCGGCCGTCGCCGTGGGAGGAGCCGCTGTCTGTGCGGGCGGGGCCTCGGGTAGGAGGGCCGACTGCGGTAGCGTACTCGGTTTCCCGTGTACGTTCCATGAGCGTCCGGTGACCGGTTCGCGTCGTTTCCCGGTTCATCGCCGTCGGGACGCCGCTGGTGACCGCGTCGGTCACGGCCCGCACCACGTGCTTGCCCGGGTAACGATCACTCCGCTGATCTGGGTTTTTTGTGCTGGTTGGCCTTGAGGCGCGCTTTCTTCTGCCGATTCCCGCACGTGTTCATGTCACACCATCTGCGGGTGCGGCTCTGGCTGGTGTCGAAGAACGCGGCCTGGCAGGTCGGTGACGCGCACAAGGCCAGTCTTCCGTCTCGTTCGCCCGCGATGACGCTGATCGCGTCGGCGGCGATCACGCTGAGGGCGTCCTCCACGCGGGAAGCCGAGCTGAGCCGCCATCGCCGCTCACCCCCGGGCGTCAGGACCGCCGCGGCCCGGCCCTGGGCGCTGCGGTCGTTGATGACGTGGACGGCGGGGGCGGGGAGAGCCTGCTGCGACGCGGCCGCTGTCGCGGCGGCGTGGATCGACTCCCTCAGCTCCCGGGCGAGGTCGAGCTGGGCGGTGGTGCAGGAGTCCACGGCGAGGCCGTTCACCGCCAGCCAGTCGACGAGTCGGTGCGGCGTGGGGATGCGCTCCACGGCGTTGCCGCGCCGCTCCGTCAGGGTCGCCGTGAAGCTGGTCGCGAGCACGTTGCCGAGGCGGAAGTCAGGGAACTCGGCAGGCATGGAACCACCTTAGCAGGTTGCACTTTGGAGCGGAGGCCTGCTAGAACCGTCTAAGAAGGTTCTCGGTAGATCGTGACCGGTTCCACGACGGCCAGGAGGTCCCATGTCCGGTCCAACCAGCGACGTGCAAGCGTTCGAAGCCCACGCAACCGACGCCGACCTCGACGATCTGCGCGCGCGACTGGCCGCGGCACGGCTGCCCGAGGCCGAGACGGTCTATCGCCCCGCGCCCGATTCCCGCCGATGGGAACAGGGCGTTCCCCTCGCCGACCTCGCCGATGTCGTGGACTACTGGCGCACCGGGTACGACTGGCGGTCGTTCGAAGAGCGCCTCAACCGGATCGGCCAGTTCCGCACGACCATCGACGACCTGGGAATCCACTTCCTGCACCGCCGATCCCCGCGCGCCGACGCCACTCCGCTGATCTTGACGCACGGCTGGCCGGGCAGCATCGCCGAGTTCGTCGATGTGGTGGACGAGCTGGCGGATCCGAAAGACGCGGATGCGCCGGCGTTCCACGTGGTGGTCCCGTCGCTTCCAGGCTTCGGTTTCAGCGACAAGCCGGCCACCACCGGGTGGGGAATCGAAAAGATCGCGGCCGCATGGGTCGAACTCATGGGAAGGCTCGGATACAGCAAGTTCCTAGCCCACGGCGGCGACTGGGGAAGTAATACCACCACGGTCCTCGGCGGCAGGTTCCCGGCACACGTTCTCGGCATCCACACAACGGTCGCGCATGCCTCGCCCGGACTGACGACGGACGGGCTGACGGCGGTCGAGCGCGAGTGGGCCGAGGAAACCCGCGATTTCTGGCACAACCGCGCGGCGTACGCGAAACAGCAGGCGACCCGGCCGCAGACCATCGGCTACTCGCTCGTCGACTCACCGGTCGGGCTCCTTGCCTGGATCCTCGACAAGTTCGCCGAGTGGTCGGACACCGAGGACAGCCCGTTCGAGACGATTTCCAGAGACCGCGTTCTCGACAACGTCACCCTGTACTGGCTGACGCGGACCGGCGCGTCGTCGGCCCGCATCTACTACGAAAGCCACAACTCGCTGGACCCCGGACTCCGGGTCGACGTCCCGTCGGCGATCAGTACCTATCCCCGCGACATCGAGAAGTACCCGCGCCCCTGGGCGCGGGAGCGGTACCGGCACATCGTCCGGTGGAGGGCGCCCGAAACCGGGGGGCACTTCCCGTCGCTGGAGGTTCCCGAGTATTTCGTCAAGGACCTGCAAGAGGGCCTCGCGGCGGTGCTGGCCGCCCATCGGTGAACGCGGCCCGGCGACCCCGGCTCCGGACCACCGGCTGGTCCGGCCCAGGGCGTTGCCCGACGGCTTCCGGACCGAGTTCGCCGAGACGGCGGAACGTGGTCGGACAGGGCGCGGCGAAGACGGCGTGGAGCATGTCGGGGTCTTCCGGACGGTGGACCCCGACGCCCACCCGCCGACACCCGCCCCCGACCGCATCCTCAACCGCGGAAGGGCCCGCTTCCCTCGGAGCGGGGGCTCCACGGAAGGTGGGGCGGGGGCTCCGCGGGCCGCCGCGGCGGGTGTGGTGGCCTTCAGAGCCAGGGGGCGGGGTGCTCCGCGCCGGTTTCGGGGTCGCGGGCCAGGCGTGTGGGGGGCCTGCGTTCCTCGCGGGTGATGTTTCCGGACCGGTCGAGTTCGCGGACGATGACGCGGTTGCCCAGGGCGTCGTGGACGATCTCACGCAGGAGCCGTCCTTGCTCGTCCCACTGGTGCCAGGGGCCGACGGGGCCGTGGGGGTGCTGGGTGATGCCCTGGATGACGAGTTTGCCGCTGGGCGCCCAGGTCAGGGTGGGGCCGTCCTCGACGCCCTCGACGAAGGTGTGCATCTGGGCCCGGCCCCGGCGGTCGCGGGTGACGGCCTCCCCGGTGTAGGGCGTGCCCTTCAGCAGAACCCGGCGGCCGAGCCCCTCCACGTCCGAGACGGTGAGGGCGTCGAGGCCGACCGCGGGCAGGAAGCCCCCGTGTTCGGGGGGCCGCATGTCCGGGGCCAGCCTGATCCTTTGCCAGGGCAGGAACACCCTCTCCCCGGTGGCGGGGTCGAACCCGCCGAACTGGGCCTCGTGGCGTTCTTCGCTGACGAGGCGGCCCGAGGCGTCCCACCGCCGGGAGAGGCGGTGGTTGCCGGAGACGTCGTTGACGTACTCGAACACCAGGCGGCCCTGGGCGTCCCAGTGGTGGGAGGGGCCGACGGGCAGTCCTCCGGTGGCGAGATTGCCCAGGGAGACGAGCTGGCCGCGGCCGTTCCAGGAGAGGTCGGGGCCGCTCGCGACGCCGTTGACGAAGGTGCGGGCCGTCACCTCGGTCTCGTCCGCCTCCACCACCTGTCCGGTGAAGCCTTCGCCGTGGAGTACGGCTGTGGTCTCCTCCAGGTGGTCGAGCTCCTCGTCGTCAACTCTGCGCATCGGGGAATCCGTCGTTGTATTTCCTGGACCATTCCGGGTGGCCCGGGGGGTGTGAGTTCTTTCCGGAGCGGGGCGCGCGTGCCCCCCTGGTGATCCGGGTGCAGTTCGCGCAGCACGGGCAGATCGAACCGTCGTTCTTGAGGGTGAACCAGGTGTCGAGTTGGAAATCGCTGATCTCCGCGTCGTCGCGTTCCCAGAGGAGTGTGTTGATCGCCTTGATCTCCGCGTGCCGGGTGGGGAGGTCGTTGTGGGGATAGGAGCTGGTTCTTTGGGTGGTTCGGCCGTCTCTGCCGGTCACCATCATGGGTTCGCCGGTGAGGGGATCGTACATGTGGTATCCCCTCTCGCTGTACATGGCGTCGATGCGCTCTTTCAGTCTGGGGTGTAGTCGGTCTTCGGGGATGACGGAGAACCTGGCTCTTCCGTTGAGCCCTTCCGCTACGGTTCCGGTGACGCGGTCCACGACGATCGCGTTCACCGCGCCGTTGACCGCCCCCAGGTCGTTCCTGGCGAGGATGACCTCGGTGAGGGGGTTCGCGTCCGGGTCCGAGGGGGGATTGACGTCGGGTCTGTGGAAGGTCCTCGAATCAACCCTGACGGGGATCTTTTCTTTGAAGATGTTCTTGATCTCCGCTACGCGCATGGTGAGCAGGTCGTTCTGGAATTCTTGTAGCGGCTTTCCGTCGACCGTGATTATCCTTCCGTTGTCGTCCTTTCCTGTGCGGTTGTCGGGGATGGTGCCGAGGATTCTTCCGTCGGTGAGGTCACTCGGGAACCAGGGGTCTCCTTCGGGTTCGCCTTCCAGTCCGAGGATCTCGGTGGCTGGTCTGTTGTCTTCTTCCTGGGTTTCCCGGGTGTCGTCTTGGTCGGTGTTCTCGGTGTTCTCGGCTCCGGCGGAGACGTCCGTGTGCCGGTCCTGCCCGGTGGTGCCGGGAACGCCCTCCTGGGACGCGGAGTCGGATTGCGGCTGTGCGGAGGAGTGACCGCCGTCCCCCTCCGGGGCGGGGCCTCCGCTGCCGCCGGACCGGTCGCCGCCGGAACCCTCGCCGCCTCCGGTGCCGTCCTTGTCGTCGTCCTTCTTCCGGCCGTTCCCGTCGGGGGTGTCCTCGGAACCGTCCCCGTCCCTCGCCGTCCGCCCGTCCCCGTCCTCGGGCTGCTTCCGGGGCGGGCCGGACTCGGTCGCCTCGGGCGCTGTCCGGGGACCCGCGGTCTCCCGTACCTGGTCGCCGTCGACGGTCAGAGCGGGCCCGGCCGCCGCCTCCTCCCCGGAGGAGGTGCGCGTGGTGTCCTGCGCGGAGCCGCCGTCTGCGTTGTCCGCGGGGCCGTTCAGCGCCTGGTCGAAGAACGCGAACAGGTCGGACGCCGGGTCGGAGGGTTCCTCCGGGAGCGGGGGCTCCTTCTGCTGGGAAGTGTCCCCGTGCTCCCGGGGCAGGACGTGGGAGTCCCCGTCGCCCTCGGCCCGGGAACGCGGGCGGGGTTCCGTGCCGGAGGTCTCCTGGGGGACCGGCAGGGGCGGTTGCGCGGTTGCCCCGCCCCGCGGCCGTCCGTCGGGATCGGGGGCCGCCTCGGCCGGGGCGGGGGAGCGCCGTGCTTCCTGTGCGGGACCGGTCTCCGATCGGGGAGTGGGCTGGTTCCCGGGGGTGTGGTGCGTTTCCGGCGGGGTGGCGGAGCTCTGTCCTCCGTGGTCGGGGAGCGAGTCCCCTTCCGTCCACCGCGGCGGGGTCGGCGGGCGCCCGAGGTCCGGGTTCTCGAAGAACCGGTCCCGCTCCTCCGGCGACCTCGTGGACGGGCCGGCCTCGGACAGGCCACCGGTCCCCGGCTCGGGCGCGGGGGCGCTCCCCGCCTGGGGCCCGGGCGCGGGCGGTGCGCCGTTTCGCTCGGCCTCCTTCGGCCGGAGGTTGAGGTCCGAGCCGAACTGGTCGAGAAGGCCGGGTTCGGCGCTTCGCCGCCCGGTGCCCTGCTCGGGCCGCTGGTCGCCCTGCTCGGGCTGTCGGTCGCCCCGCTCGGTTCGCCGGTCGTTCCGCTCGGGCAGCTCGATGGCCTCGGGATCGGCGGCGGGGTCCTGGGTGTTCCCCTGCGGCGGGGGCGGCGGCTCCTCCTGGACGGTGTCGAGGGAGGGCGCGCTCTGCGTGCGCGGGCGGGGGAGGGCGGTGGGGGCGGCCAGCCCCTCGCGCAGCTGCCTGAGCGCCGTCTCCCAGTCGCGCTCCGCCGTGTTGAACTCCTCCAACCGGTCCCGGTAGGCGGTCTCCAGGTCGTCGTAGCGCTGCCGGACCCGCGGGTCGTCGGGGGAGGCGATCCGGTCGGCGGCCGCTCCGTCCAGCGGCAGACGGGCTTCGAGGTAGGCCTTCTCGGCGTCGCCGAGCGCCTTCTGAGCAGCGTTGAACCGCTCGGTCAGGGGGGCGGTCCGGGCGGTGTCGCCGGGGGTGAGGACGCCCAGCTTCACCGCGTCGCCGTGGGAGAGCCAGACGGTCACCTTGGCGGAGGTCTCACCCCGCTGCCACCGGGCGGGGCGGGACGGCCCGGGGGCGGGGGCGCTCCGGTCGCCGAACACGCCGCGCACCTTGGCCGCGGTGTACTTGCCCGCGGACGCGGCCTTGTCCCCGACGTAGCGCGCCGAGCGCTTGTACCAGGGACCGCGCAGCTCGGACCTGGCGCCGACGGCCCAGTCGGTGTCGATCTCCACCAGGTAGGCGGGGCCGGTGCGGACGCGGTCGGAGTGGGGAGGCTCCTTCGGCTTGCTCCCCCGCGCGGTGTCGCCCCCGGACGTGGACGATCCCGTGGCGCCGGCCGAGCCGTAGTGGGTGGCCGTCGTCGGCGGCCCCGTCCCGGTGCGTCCCGAGGGGCGCGCGTCGAACCCCGTGGTCGTCGTGGACGAGTCGTTGTGGAAGGGGGAGAACGTCCTGCCCGACTCCGAGGAGTCGGTCAGGCGCACGCTCGGGTTGTAGTCGATGACGCGCGCCGTCTCCGGCCGGGGCACGGCGCGCACACCCCACGTGGTCCGGCCCATCTCGATCAGCTCGGTGCCCGCCTCGGCGTTGGCCTCGGGGAAGAGGGCCTTGAGGGCGATCCCGTTGAGGGACTGGTCGATGGCGTTGTTGCGGGAGTTCAGCTCCAGTTTGTCCGCCGCGTACTCGGCCGCCTGCCTGACGGAGTCCGGGGTGTAGCGCCCGTCGCGGACGGAGCCCTCGGGAGGGGTCCAGCCCAGCGACCTGGCCACGACGACGTGCGCGAGGTCGCGGACGTCCCTGCCGTTGTCCTCGACGGCCGTGGGCAGGACCACGGCGTCCTTGAAGTCGCCCCGGGAGTCCGGGTCACTGGTCCGCGACCAGTTGCGCATCATGTCGGCCAGTGAGGCGTGGTGGTCGTTGGAGGGGTTCTCCGGCGAGGTCCGGTTCCCCGCCCGCCTGCGGTCGCCGTCCGGCCTGGTGGTGTCGTTCCCGCCGGCGGTGTCCCCTTCTCGCGGAAGGTCGAGATAGGGGGTCGGGTAGAGCGCCTCCACCCGTCCCGAGTCGCCCGTACCGGTGAAGTCGCGCCGTCCGCCCGAGCCCGGCGTCTCCCGCGTCAGGGAGTTGGCGAACCCCTGCTTGTCGGATATGTGCAGGTCGATCGTCAGCCGCGTGTCCGAGGACACCCGCGCGTAGGGCGTCTCCATGGTCAGGCCGATGGAGCGCTTGTCCGTGTTCCGGGCGATTCCGCCGTTGCCGTGCGCGTTCGCCGCGGAGGCGTCGCCGTACAGGCCCATCAGGTAGGGGCGGCTCGGCGGGCTGGCGCCCCCGGGCTGGTCGCCCCCCGACCGGGGCAGCGGTGTCAGGAGAGAGCCCTGTGCTCCCGCCGACGCGGAGCCCTCCTCGCCCTGCTGGAGCCTGTCCCCGCTCTCCCAGCCCTGCCGCTGCCGGTACTCCGTCTTGCCGCCCAGGTACTTGACCTCCGTGTCGCCCCTGTCGAGCCGCAGGTTCACGGTGGCGTCCAGGGAGAGCGGCGCGGTCGTCGGGGCGTTGAGGTCGCCGATCGAGTGGTCGATGGGGCGGACCTTCACCGATACCGGCGTTCCGGTGTTGGGGTTGAGCCCCGTGTGGGAGTTGAGGGTGTGCAGGATGGTCTCCCGGCTGTCCCCGGTCAGCTCCCATCCCTGCGAGGCCAGGTCGTCGGCGAGGCTCTGGAGGGCCTCGTCCGGGTCGGCCGGCCGGATCATCCTGCCGGAGTCCTCGAAGCCCGGGCGCGGCCGCACGGACGCGGGCCGGTCGGGCTCGGGCTGGGGGACGCGGACCGGCCCGCTGTCGGTCTCCTCGACCCGGTCCTCGACCAGGCCCGCCTGGTGGGCGTCGCGGATGTGGACCAGCCCGGTGACCAGGTCGCGGACGTCGGCCTGCCAGCCCCGGTAGCGCGCGGCGCGGGGGATCGTCGGCCCGATGCTCCAGTTCTTGACGAACTCCATCGCCTGGGTCACGCGCCCCGAGGCGGAGAACGCGTACGACATCGGGATCTTGGGGTGGAACTCGACCGTCTCGGAGAACTTCGAGGTGGGCTTGGTGTTGGTGTAGCGGTCGAACAGGCTCTTTCCCGCTGAGGGGCCGAGCTGGATCAGGGGAGCGCTCGCGGAGTCGGGCGCGGGGGCGGTGCCGTCGGCGGGCTGCCCGGACGGCTGGACGGGGTTGGTGTTGAACCGGCCCCCGCCGGTGGCCAGGACGGACAGGTCGGTCCTCTTCCCCGTCCTGGTGAACACCTCCAGGGTGTTCCTGTCCTTCCAGACGATCGCGCCGTCGGACTGCTCGAAGCGGTCGACCGAGTCGATGTCGAACCGGGTGGCCGTCGTCGCGCGGACGTGGTGCGGGGAGAGCAGGCCTCCGCTCATCTCCGTGCGCGTGCGGGTGCCGCCGGAGGACTGCAACGCCGGATTCCCGGCGAGGTTCTCCGGGGAGAGGGCGTTGGCGTAGAACTGCCTGCTGCCCTGGCCCCGGACCAGGAAGTGCCGCAGCTTGCGCTCGAAACCGAACCTTCCGGGGGTGCGCTGGACGCCGTCGCCCCTCTCCCACGGCGGGACGGAGGAGAAGTTCTCGTAGGAGGCGTCGAGCAGGCTGCCCACCCGGTTGCCGTCGCCGGTGGTGAACCGGGTGTTGACGTGTTCGACGGTGGGCCCCAGGTCGCGGATCAGCTCGGCCCGGCGCTGTTGGGGGGTGCGGATGTCGGGGACGCCGTCGTGGTCGCTTCTCGACCGCTCCCGGTCCTGCCCGGTGGTGTCCGTGTCCGGCGCCGGGGCGGCCTCCGTGTCCTGCCGGCCGGTGGTGTCGTCGCCCGTGTCGGTTGTGTCGGTGTTGTCGCTGGTGGTGCCGGTGGTGTTGCCGTCGGTGCCCGTGGTCTCCGTCGTCGGCGGGGCCGGGGCCTCGCCGGTCCGGGTGCCGGTGTTCTGCTGCCCCGTGCTGCTTCCCGCCGTGTCCCGCTGCCCGGTACCGCTCCCCGCGGTGTTCTCCGGCCGCGGGGCGGGGTTGACGGGCGGTGCGCCGTCGCCCCGCCGTCCGCCCGGAGGCTGCTGGTCCCGTCCTCCGCCGAACCACCTCCTGACCGTCCCGGTCACGTCGCGCCGCTTGCGGACGCTGTCCGGCGCCGGCGCCGTGTGGCCGTCGATCAGCTCCTTGGCCCGCTCGACGGGTATCGGCCGGATCCGCGTGGCCTGCGGGGCGGTGCCGTTCCGGCCGCCGCGCTCTCCGCCCGTGACGGCCTTGGCCGTGTCCATCGTGGCCAGCGCCTCGACCGGGGCGTCGAGCAGGTCGTGCCCGCGGTCGGCCAGCGGCCTGTCGCCGCCCAGGACCATGCCGAGGTCGTCGTTCTCGTAGAGCTTCGCGGAGAACCGTGCCGTGGAGTTCCAGACGCTGGAGTCCTCCGCGTACTGGACGACCTCCTCGCTCTGGGCCTTGACGCCCAGGCCCCGGCCGCTCCCCTTGGTGCTGCTGAGCTGGCCGGAGACCGAGAACACGCCTCCGTCGCCCGGGTTCCCGGCCGCGTCGACGGCGTCGATCCGGCGGATGTAGGCGCCGCTGGTGAGCCGGGCCATCTTGCGCGTCTGCGAGCCGTCTCCGGTGGTGCGCTCGGAGGCGCCCGCGTACTCGCCTCCGGTGCCCCTCTTGGTCTCCCCCGCGTGCCTGAGGGAGGAGAAGTCCGCGGTGACGCGTACCGCGACGAACGGGGGGCGCAGCACGTCCTTGCCCGGCTTGAACAGCGCGCTGGGGTCGAACCTCCCCGTGTCGACCAGGTGGACGGGCTGGCCGTGCAGCGTCAGGTCGTCCGTGCCGCTCTTGAACGCGGACGCGGAGATCGCGTCCATGACCCTGTGGGTGTTGAAGACGGCGGCGTCGTGGTCGCGCCGGAAGGGGCGGTGCTCGCGCGTGGAACCGGTGAAGGGTCCCGCGGTCTCGTGGCCGGGCCGCCGCGCGAAGTCCTTCGGGTCGCGCGCCAGCTCGGGCAGGACCAGGCCCGGGCGCTTGGCGGCCAGTCCGGTCAGCACCTCGTACGCGATCTGCTGGTAGATGCTGCGCTGCTGCCCGTCGACGTCGCGGTACTGGCTGCCGTCGGGCCAGGTGAAGTCGCGGGGCACTGCTCCGTGGAAGGTGAGCGGCCGGTCCTCGGCCAGGTTCGGACGAGGGGGCCGCGGGACCTCGGACCGCTCCTCCCGGGGGCGCTGCTCCCCGTCCTGCCCCTCCCCCCGCCGCTGACGCTGTTCCCCGGCCCGGGTGTCCCCGCTGCCCTGGCTCCCGTCCTGCCCGTTCCCGGGCTGTTCACCCGCGGGTTGCCCGCTCCCGTCCTGGCCGCCCGCGGGCCGATGGTCCCCGGACCGCTGGTCGCCGTCGGTGTCGGGAGCGGCCTCGGGGGCGTCCACCGCCGGAGGCGCCGGCGCCGTGCCGTCCCCTTCCGTCTGGACGGGGGCGGGAGGCGCGGGCACCTTGTCCGAGGGCTCGTCCCCGTTCAGGATGCGGGCCTCCTGGACGGTGAGGATCTCGACGGTGTCGCCCTGGAAGCGGTACACGGTGGGCTCGCCGTCGAAGTGCACGTAGTAGTTGCGCTGGACGTCGTAGGCGGACGACGGGGTCTTGCCGTAGTTGATGCGGTTGGCCGATCCCGACGACGACCGTGAGCCCTCCTCGGTCGCCCGGCCCCGCACACCGCCCTCCAGGGCTATCGCGTCGACGCGGGCCTTGCGGGAGCCGCCCGGTACCCCGGCGTCGACGCTCACGCCCGCGCCCAGGCTCCCGCCGAGGACGTCGTGGTGGCGGAGCGTGGTCCCGCTCTCGCGTTCGGACTTGTTGCCCTTGATGTACTTCGCGGGCTGGATGGTGTGGGGCTTGGCGTCGTAGGAGGTGGGCACCGACTGGACGCTCACCAGACGGGGCGTGCCCGAGGGGTCGGTGACGGTGAAGACCGCCGGCCCCGAGGTCATCTTCGGCAGGTTGTTGCGGACGGACCTCTCCGAGAAGGTCTCCCCGACCTGGTCGCGGAAGGCGTCCAGCTTCTGCCGCCTGCGCTTCTCGACGGACGCGGGCGTCACCTTGTCCACCATGGGCCGCCACCACCCGCGGTCCTGTTCGGGGGGCCAGATGTGGTCGGCGACCCAGTCGGAGAAGGGCTTGTCGGAGGACCCGTCGCTCAGGCGGATGTCGCCCACCCACACGGGGTGTCCCTTGTCCGTGTGGGGGCCCGCGGGCCCGGCGTCGTCGTCCCGGCCGCGCTGGTGGTCCTCGGTCGCGAAGGGGTCGCGCAGGCGGATCGACTCCGGACCGGAGTTGGCCACGACCTTGCCCGGAAGGACCAGGAGCACCCCGTTGGGGGACTCGGCCCGGGCGTTCACGCCCTGGTTCGCCGGGGCGTCGTCGCGGGCCGGTCCGTTCCCCGGGGCGGGAACGGGGGTCAGGTCGAAGGACATGCTCAGGTCGGCGGCGTAGACCTCGGGCTTGCCCTTGATCTCGTAGCTGGTGTAGCCGTCGTGGATGCTGGCCGTCGTCTCCCCGGTCTGGCGCTGGCGCGTTCCGCCCGAGAAGCTGACGGTGAAACGGGGACCGATGTCGCTTCCGCCCACCGTGCCGAGGAGCAGGGGGGAGACCTGGAACCCCAGCCCGACGAGCTTGCTGCCGCCGTGGCCGCCGCCGCCCTCGGCCGGGTTGGCCTCCCCGGCCTCGTCCACCAGCTTCAGCTCGGTGGAGGCCGATCCCTGTTCCGGCTGTGTGGGCGCGTGGTGGAAGCCCTCGCGGGAGGGGTTGAGCCGCAGGTCCGCCCGCCATGTGGAGCCGTCCGCCCCGGTGACCGTCGTGGAGAACCCCTCCGGCCGGAAGAACGCGCTCATCTGCCTGCGCGCCTGCGCGTCGACCTGCTCCCTGACGGCGTCGCGCGCCTCGGCGTCGATGCGTCCGGCGCTACCGGAGAGGGTGTCGTCCACGAACGAACGCAGGTGTTCGGCGTGGATCATGCTGGAGTTCACCAGGCTGGACGTCAGCAGGTAGCCGATGTCGTAGGGGACGCCCGTCCGGTCCGGCGTCACGGAGCCCGGGTAGTTCCGGTCCGGGGTCTCCTCCTCCTGTTGTTGCTGCGTGTGCGCGTCGCCGGTGTCGTCGTCGCCGTTGTGGGCGGTGGTGTCTTCGGTGTCGTTCTGCGGAGGCGGGGGCGTGCGCTGGGGAGGTGGCGGGGGCGCCTGCTGCGTGTCCGCGTCGCTGTTGCCGGTGGTGTTTTCGGTGTTGCTCTGCGGAGGCGGTGGAGGTGGTGGGGGTGTGCGCTGCGGGGGTGGCGGGGGCGCCTGCTGCGTGTCCGTGCCTGTGTCACCGGTGTCGGCCGACGGTACCGGCGGCTCCGGTACCGCGCTGTCGGTGTCGGTCGGAACGGGCGCGGCGGGCGGTGGGAGCAGCGGCGTCTCCTGGTCCCGCGAGACGTCGTCCGTGCCCGGGGCGGGGCGCTTCCCGGAGGTGCCGCTGTTCGTGCCGCGGGTGTCGGAGCTGTTCTGGTGCGGTCGTCCGCTTCCCTCCCTCTCCGGTGCCGGAGCGGGGGCCGGGTTCTGGGTGCCTCCGGTCGAGGCCACCGGTGCCGGGGCGGGGAGGGGGTTCTGCTGACCGGGTGTCCATAGGGATCCGGGGGGCGGAGGGGCGTAGACCGGCTCGGGGCCCGGGTCCTCCTGCTGTTCCTGTTCCGGGTTTCCCCGGTCGGAGGAGGTGGCGCTCTCCGGTTGCCGCTGGGGTGAGGGTTCGGGTGAGGACTGGTGCTCCGGGGAGTCCTGTTGTTCGGCGCCGTGCGGAGGGAGCGGTGCGGGCGTCTCCTGGTCCGTGTCGTTCACCGCCGTGTCCTGGGCGGTCTGCTCCGTGTCGACCTGCTCCGTGTCGGCCGTGGGACCGTTCCGGTCGTCGCCTTCCTGCTGCGAACGGTTGGCGTCGTCCGGGGACACGTGGGTCTGCGCGCTCTCGGCGGACGAGGGCCGCTCCACGGTCGGCGTGTCACCGTCGCCGGAACCCGGGGGCTGCCCCTGGGGGTTGTCGGTACCGGCCGGGGTGGAGGGGGCGGACCGGTCCTCCTGCTCCTGCCCGTTCCCGGGGGAGGCGGGCGCGGTCCCCGGCTGAGCGGTTTCCGGTTGTGCGGGCCCCGTCTGCGCGGTTGGTGGCGCGGTGGTCTCCGTGCCCGGGAGAGGTGCTCCCTGGGCCGGGGGGAACTGTCCCGCCTCGGGGTTCGCGGGAACGATCTCGTTGAGGAAGTAGACCGTCAGCGGGTCGTTCGCCAGGCCGGGCGGGAGCGGGCCCGGAAGGAAGGGGTTGGATCCCAAACCGTGCGGAGAGGACTTCGGGTCCGGGGAACCGTACGGGGCGAACGGGTCCTTGTCGGCTCCGGGGGTCTTGAGGGGGTCGGAGAACGGGGTACGCGTGTCCTCGTCGTCGTGCACGCGCACGGTGTCGTCCGAGGGCCGGTCGGGGTCGTCGGGGTCGCCGAACTCGGAGCCGTTGTCGCTCCCGGTGTCGCTGACCAGGTCGGGAACGTCGTCGACGTCGGGAACACCGTCACGGCCGTACAGGGACGACCCGTCGTCCTGACGGTACGGGGCGGGGCCGTCGTCGCGGTCGTCTCCCCGCTGGGGTCCGTCTCCGCCGCGTTCGGGGGCTCGGCCGCCGGACGCGGCGGCCGGGGAGCTGTCGCCGTCGCGCTCGGGGGCCCGATCACCACCCTGGCCGGGGTCGTCGTTTCCGTGCCCCCACGGGCTGGTGCTGTCGGGGCCGACGCGGTTGTCGGTGCCGTTGCTCTCGGTTTGTGGTGGTGGGGGTGGGGTGAGGTGGGGTTTGTCCTTGTCTTGGAACAGGTCGGTGGCGGCCAGGGCGCTGTCGGTGGCGCCTTGTTGGATGCCTGCTTGGGTGGCGCCTGCGGTGGCGGACCAGGCGGAGGCGTCCCAGCCGCGTCCGTCGGCGAGGCTGCCCAGGCCTTCGCCGAGGTAGCCCTCGGTGGCTCCGCTGCCGATGCTGCCGCTGGTTTGTTGGGCGTAGGCGCCGGCGGTGGAGAAGTAGTCGGTGAGGGGTTTTTGGAGGGTGGCGGGCACGTTGGCGAGGTGGTCGCGCAGGTGCGGGGGCAGTCGGTCGCCGATGGTGTCGCGTAGGTGTTGTTCGAGGTGGGGGTTGTTCCAGTTGTGGGTGAGGGTGTGGGCGTAGTCGCGTCCGAGGTCGCGTGCTGTGGTTTCGCCGAGGTGGTGGCCGAAGTGGCGGGCGAAGAGGTCGGCGAAGTCGTTGTGTGCTGCGTTGGCTTTGGCGGCGTTGTCGAAGGCGCCTGCGCCGATGGGGCTGGCGGGGTTGTAGGGGGTGAGGAGTTCGTCGGTGTGGCGCCCGAACAGGGAGGCCAGGTCCTTGTTCAGGGACGGGGCCGGCAGGTCGGAGGGGGGTTCGTCCTTGGGCGAGGACGTACCCGGGTCCCGGTCAGGGTGTGCTGCCGGTGGTGTGTCGTCGGGTTTGCCGCCCGGCGGTGGTGTGTCCGTGCCGCGGTCGGGCCCGCCTCCGGGCGGTGGCGTGTCGGTGCCGCGGTCGGGTCCGCTTCCCGGGGGCGGGTCTTGCTTGAGGGGCCCTTTGGGGTCGGGCGGGGGCCCGCTGTGCGGTCCGGGCGGGGGGCTGTTCGGGGCGTCGTTGAGCGGTCCCGCGGGCGGTGGTCCGCCGTCGGGCCCGGGCCTGGTCAGGGGTGGTGGGTCGGGGAGTTGGTCGAGGTCGTTGAGGCTGTTCTTGAGGAGGTGGTGGAGGTTGGTGTTGAGCAGGCCGTCCATGCCGGCGGAGAGGACGGCGGAGAGTGCTCCTTCGATGGCGCCGCCGATGTGGGCGCTTTTGGTGAGTGTGCTGTCGGTGTGGGTGCGGGTGCCGCGTCCGATTTGGATGCGTTGGATGATGCTGTCCATGCTGGCGAAGATCTGGCTGATGATCTGGTGGCTGGGCACGGTGATCACGAGCCAGGCCAGGATGCGGCGCATGGCCAGGCTGCGGATGGCTTTGAAGACGGGGATGAACTTCAGGGTGGCGCCGAAGGTGAACTTGGCGGTGGCGATGGCCCAGGCGATCTCGGCGAGGAGTTGGATGAACTGGCCGATGACCATCATGTGCATGTACTCGACGTTGGCGCCGGCTTTGCGCAGCTCGGTGGTCATGGTGGCCGAGTTGTCCTTGGCTGAGCCGACGTAGTTGTTCTCGCCTTGGGTGAACTGGTTCAGGGAGTGTTCGTAGTAGCGGGCGGTGCGGCCGTTGAAGTTGCGGCGTACGTGGGTGCGGCTGAGTTGGATGAGTTCGTCGAGGGTGTTGAGGCGGTGGATGAGGGTGGTGTAGACCTCGGCGGCGTGGAAGAGCTTGGCGGGGTTGGCGCGGGGGACGTCGATGCCGGTGAGGGCTTTGATCGCGGTGCGTGAGGAGTCGGGCATGTTGTGGTCCAACGGCATACGCGATTCCACCTCCCCGGCCGGGCCGCTACGCGGGCACGAAAGTAGCACCGGGGAAGTCGCGATGATCGGTGGCCCATTCGCCGGACCGGAACCCTCGGTGGCGTCCTCGCGGTCAGTTCCCAAAGCTCATGGGCGTGCTCCGGGAGCGGCGGGGAATTTTTGGAACGCGTTTCACCCGATCGGCGTGCCGCGTATTTCGATAACGGTTCTCCTGGAGCCGACCGGTTATTCTCTTCCTGTTCCCCTTGCGGCGGGTCGCGCTCGCGGAGGAGGACTGGTCCGGAGTCCGGGCGGGAGCCTGGTGGCGGCGGGTCGGAAGCCGGGCGGGGGCGCGGATGAACCCGTGTCAGCCGACACCGGTCGCCGCGTCCGTGGGGGGAGTCGACCCCGGTTCCGGGGGAGGCGGTCGTCGGCGGGTCTGCTTTCGCGGCGGCGCCCTTGTCGGGGCGGTTCGTAGCAAGGAGGTCGTTCATTTCCTGTTCCACGGAAATCCATTTCCGTGTTTCAGGTGGTATGACTCTGTGTTGCTGGATGGCAAAGGTCGAACGGCTCGCGGGTAAACAGGAGATGCGCGTTCGTCAGGAGAAGCGCATTCCCCGTTCCCTTCCTCCGCCGAGTGAGGGAACGGGGAGAATCCCGTGCGCCCGGTGCCGCGTGTGCGGCCCGGCCCGGCACCGCGCGGCACGGCGCGCATTCCCGCTCCCCGGAGCCAGGGGGCGGGGCGCTCCCCGCGGGTCTCCGGGTCACGGGCGAGGCGGGCGGCGGACTGGAGAGCCCCTCTCGGAACCGGTGCCGCGCCCTCCCGCCCCCGGGCTCAGCTCCGGCCGGGAACCGTGGAACCCGATCCGCCGGACGGCCGCCCCGGGGGGTTCTGCCCGGGTGGAGGGCCGCCCTCGGACGACCTCCTTCCCGGCCTCATGGCCGCCATGATCCTCTCCAGCAGCTTCCGTACGCTTTCGGCGCGCTTCCGTGCTCTGTCGGCGATTCTCTCGGCGTCGTCGCGGGCCTCCTGAGCGGTTTCCACGGCCTCCGCGGCACGCTCGGCCGCGGCCGCCGCCCTCTGTGCGGCCCGCTGCGCCGACTCATGTGCGCGACGGGCGACGGCGGCGGCTTCGTCGGCGGCCTGCACGGTCATGTCGGCGGCACTCCGGGCCTCCTCGGCGATCTTTCGTGCCTCGTCCGCGCGAGCGGCGGCCCTCTCGGCCTCCCGCGCGGTGGTGTCCGCCCTGGTGCGCAGGTTCCGGGCCCGCTCGGCCAGCTGCCTCGCGTCCTCGGCGGCCCGGGCCGCGCGCTCCGCCGCCTCGCGGGCGATCTGCCGGGCCTCCTGGGCCCTCGCCCGCGCGTCCTCCGCGTCCCGGCGCGCGGCGTCCCCCCGGGTGTCCGTCGTCCTCCCGCGGCCGTCGGCCGTGTCCGGCGCGGTCCGCGCCCCCGTGTCGCCGGGGGTCCTGTCCGGCGGGTTCGCCGTCCCCCGGGGTCCGGTGCCGTCCCACTCCGCCCGCCCGCCGGGGGAGGGCCGGGAGGCGTTCGCCGCCGCCTGGGCCGCGAGGTCCGCGGCGGTGCGGGCCGCGCGGGCGTCGGCCTCGGCCCGCGCGGCGTCCCTGGTGGCGTCCGCGGCGCCGATGCGCACCTCGGCGGCCCTGTCCGCCGCCGCGTCCGCGGCGGTGCGGGCGTCCTCGGCCGCGTCGGCGGCCCGCTGGGCCGCCTCACCGGCGTCCCGCGCGTTCTGGGCGGCCCGGTCCGCGCCGTCCCGGTGGCCGGACGCGCTGGTGCTGAGCTCCTCGGCCCATGTCCGCAAGGTCTCGGCGTCCGCGGCCGTCCGGTCGGCCGCCTCCCGCGCGGTGTCGGCGTCCGTCTTCGCCGTCCCGGCCTGCGTCGCGGCCGTCTCCGCCGCCTCCCGCGCGGTGTCGGCGCGCTCGGCGATCCCCTCCAGGTCGAAGATCAGGCTGTTGGCCTGGTCGCGTGCGTCCTGCGCGGCCCGGTCCCCGCCGACGGGCCGGTCCTGCCCGGTCAGGCCGTCCACGGCGGTGCTGAGTTCCCCGTACCGCGGCGGGGTCTCGTCGAGGTCGTTCCCGAGCTCCGCGACGGTGTCCTCGTGCCTGTCCGCGGTGTTCCAGGCGTCGGCCGCGGCGGTGGCCGCGCTCTCGGACGCCGTGGCGGCCGCCTCGCCCCGTTCGTTGAAGGCGCCGCGATCGGGTTCGGGCATCCTCGTGAGTGCTTCGTCGCGGGCGGTGTCGAAGCCGTCGCGGACGGCGGTGGCACCGTCGTGCGCGGTGTCCGCCGCCTCCCGCGCGTCACGTGCCTGCCGTACCGCCCCCGGCGAGGGGGCGCCGTCGGTCCCGGGCGCGGGTCCTCCGGCCCCGGCGGCGGGTGCTCCGCCGCCGGAACCCGTGAGGACGCGGATGCCGTTTCGAAGGTCGGCCCTGCCTCGGTCCAGGAGGGTGGAGAGGCCGTTCGCGTCATCGCGTGCGTCACGGGCCTTCCGGGCAGCGGTGCCGGCGGCGTCGGAGGCGCGCTCGACCCGCGCGTCCACGGCGTCCGTGTCCTGCTCCTGGCCGCCCCGGGGGTTCCCGGAGCCGCCCGAGTCCAGCGCGCCGGGATCCCGGTCGGGGACGTCGGCCTCCGGCGGACGGAGGTTCAGCTCCGCCCGGAAGCGGTCGACCAGCTCCTGGCGCGGTCCCGTGGGCGCGGGCGCCGGGTCCGGCGGGGCCACGGTGGCGGCCTGCTGGGGCCCGCCGGCGGCCGTGTCTCCGGTGGCCGTGGTGGCGCCACCGGTGTCGCCGGTGGTCGTGGTGCCGACCGGGGGCGCTCCACCGGGGGCGGGGGGCGCACTCGTGTTCCCCGTGCTCGTGGTGGTCGTGTTGCTGGTGTTCCCGGCGCCCCCGGTGTTCGCGGTGGCCGGTGCGCGGGTCGTCCCTCCGCTTCCGTCGCCGCTCACCGTGCGCACGGGGGGAGCGGTGCCGCCGTCCGTCCCCTGCCCGGCGCTCCCCAGCGTGGTGCGCGTGCTGTTCACGGTCTCGATCAGGGCGTCGATCTGGTCGTCGAAGTCGGACAGAGCCTTGGTGTACTTCTCCTCCTGCGCGTTGTAGGCGCTCTCGGCGCTCCGGTCGCCCGGGTCGGCGGCGTACCGCTCGGCCAGGCCCTCCAGCGGGGCCCGGGTGTCGGCGTACTCGGCCTCCGCCCGGCCGAACTCCTCCCGCGCCTGGTCGACCCGGTCCATGACGGGGGCCAGGTCCTTGGCCTGGTCCGGCGTGAGGAAGCCCATCGCGACCGCGTCGGACTCCGAGAACCAGCCGGCCATCCTGACCGTGACGTCGTCCACGCCCCAGCGGGTGGGCCGGGAGTAGAAGGGGGTCGGCGCAAGGCTCGGGTCGTTCGGGTGGAAGGCGGCGGGCGCCTTGAGCTTGCTGCCCGCGGCGAACGCCCAGGTGGCGTCGTACTCCACGAGGTAGACGGGCCCCTGGCGGAGCTGGTCGGACTCCTGGTAGCCCTTGACGGCCTGGTTGGAGCCCCTTTCGGCCCCATGGGACGAGCTGGTGTTCACACCCGGCGCGCCGGTGTGGATGCCCTCGTGTCCGTCGTAGGAGATGCCGCCGGTGGTCAGCCCGGCGGGGCGGAGGTCCCCACCGCGGCCCCGGCCCCCGCCGTGGGAGTCGCCGGCGCTGTTCGTCCGTGGCCGGGCACGGGAGTCGCTGAGCTGGCTGCCCGGCAGTGCGTCCAGGATCTTCGCTCCGCGGCTGCTCGGCACGGCCTTGGCGCCCCACTCGGTGCGGTTGACGTCCGTGAACCGCACCCCAGCGGAGTCGCGTGAGGCCGACGGGTACACGGCCTTGACGGCCTTGTCGCTGAGGCTGTGGTCGATCTCGTTGTACACCGGGTCCTGGCCGTAGGCGTCGGCGAGGTAGGCACGCGCCGCGTCCGCCGTGGCGCGGGTGGGCTGCCCCCCTTCGGGGGTGTCGGCGGGCGGCCGCCAGCCGAGGGACTGCGCGATGACGACGTTGGCCTTGTCGCGCAGCGCCTGTCCGCCGTCCTGCACCATGGCCGGCTTGGTGATGGCGGTGTCGTTGCCGGGCCGGGGGCCGGCGTCGCCCGTCCAGGTGCGCAACGCGTCGGACACGGACGCGTAGACGAGGGCTCCGGGGCGCTGCGCCGTGCCGCCGTCCTCCGGTGGGGCGGGGGCGCGTTCGTCCCCGGCCGTGTCGGTTCCCGTCCGGTCGCCGGTGGTGTTGCCGCCCTCCGGGGCCGAAGGGGTGTTCTGGTCGGCGGGAGCGGTCCCCGTGGAGCCGGTGCCGTCCGTGGACGTGGCGATGGCGGGGGGAGGCGCCGGCGGTTCGTTGCCGGTGCTCTGTGCGCCGTCTCCCGTGGTGGTCGCCGCCGGGGGATCGAAGGTCATGTACGCGAACGGGTACATCGTCTCGATCCGCCCGCTGCCGGCGGTGCCCGTGTACGTCGATCGCGGCGGGCCACCGTTCTCCCCGCTCCTGGGTTCGCCGAGTTCGAGGGTGAGGGTCAGCGTCGTGTCCGCGCCGACCTTCGCGTACGGGGTGTTCAGGTGCAGCTCGACGGTGCGGGCGTCGTCCTGGGACTCCCCGAAGGAGCGCCCGTCGCCGGTGGAGGAGGACACCGCCCCGGCGGGGGAGGCGAACAGCGGGCGGTGCTCCGGCTGTCCGTCCGGCCCCTGGTCGTCCTGGGCGTAGGGGAGGGGTTGCAGCAGCACGCCGTCCGCGCCCACCGTCGTCCCGGTCCCCCTGTTCCGCGAGTCCGCGTCGGTCGCCTTCCACGTGTGCGACTCGATGTAGTAGCCGGACCGGCCGACGTACGAGACGTCGGTGCGGCCCGGGTCCCTGGTCAGGTTCACGTAGACCTTCCCCGGGGAGGCCGAGCGCATGGGGTGCGGACGCGAGTCCGGGGTGGGCTCCGGCCCCAGCGCGCGGACCTTGACCGGCACCGGGACGGTGGAGTCCGGGTTCTGTCCCAGGTGCGTGGTCAGCTTCTGCAACAGGAGCTCCCGGCCGCCGCTCGTCAGCTCCAGTCCGTTCCCGGCGAGGTCGTTCACCAACTCCTGGATGGCGGCCTCGGGGTCGGCGGGCTGGATCTGCCTGCCGTTGTCCTCGAACCCGGGTCGCACGTGCGCGGTGTCGGGCGTCTTCGGGTTGGGCTGCGGGCTCAGGTTCACCCCCGTCCCGCTCTCGTCGCGGATCGCCCGGTCCATCACCAGCCCCTCCTGCTGGGCGTCGCGGGAGTGCACGTAGCCCGTGAGCAGGTTCTGGACGGGAGCGGTCCACCCGTGGAACAGGGTTTTCCAGTTCAGCGGCGGACCGATGCTCCAGTTCTTCAGGAACTCGACCGCCTGGGTGAGGTGGCCGGAGGCGCGGAAGGCGTACACCTTGGTGTTGTCCGGGATGAACAGCACCGACGATGTGAACGAGGTCGACTGGGTGTGCGACGTGCCGCGGGAGAAGAACGTGCGGGAGATGGAGGGCCCGAGCAGCGGGATCGGTCTGACGGCCTCGGAGGGCAGGGAGCCGTCGGAGGGGTGCGGGTTCGGGTTGCGGCCCCCGCTCCCTCCGAGCTTGAGGCCGAGGCCGCCGGTCAGGGAGGAGCTGGTGGACAGGGTCACCTCGCTGCCGCCGTTCCACCGCATCTGGGCGTCGACGGGGCGGAAGTCGGTGACGGTGTCGATCTCGACCTTGGTGGCGACGGTGGCGCGGACGTCGTGCGGTGACCAGAGACCGCCGCTCATCTCCTGGCGGACGCGCGAGCCCGACGGCGTGGTCACGCTCTTGCTCGTGGCGAGCTCCTCCGCCGACAGGTGGTTCTCGAACTGCCGACCGCCCCCGGACGACTGGGAGAGGAACGACTCGAGCTTGCGCCGGTATCCGTCGTGGAGGCCGCTGCGCGGCTCGGAGAAGGTTCGGTACGTCTCCTCCAGCAGCCCGCGCATGCCCCGGCTCCCGGTGTCGAAGTGGGTGTTCACGCGCTCGAAGGTGCCGCCGATGCGGCGGATCGCCTGGGCGCGGGCCTGGTTCAGGGCCGGCGGGCCCTGTGGGGGCCGGTTGTCCGGTGCGCCGTCGGCGCTCCGGTCGCCTACCGGCGCAGCGGCCTCCGGCGCCGTCCCGGTGGTGGTGTCCGCGGTGCCGCCGGGAGGAGGCGGCGGGGTGGGGACGACGGCCTGGTCGCCGTCGGTGCCGGTGGCGGTGTCCGCGGTGGTGTTCTGGGGAGGGGTGACGATCTCGGCGCCCCCGCCGAACAGGCGTCCCCAGGTGTGCACGACCCCGTCCCGGACGACGGTCCACCGGCCTCCCCGGCCATCGACCGCCGTGCCGCCGGGGGTGGTCCGCGGGACGAAGTTCCGGACGATCATGTCCCGTGCCTGCTCGGGCGTGAGCGGTTGCCGGCCGCCGGGCGTGGCGGGCGCCGTGTTCCCAGGGGTGTTCGTCCGAGTGGAGTCTCCTCCCCGTGTGCCGGTGGTGACGGTGGCCTCGGGGGCGTTCCGCGTCTCCCGCCCGTCGGAGGAGGTGGCGGTCTCGCCGTCGCGGGCCGTGCCCGTCGGGTCGGACACGGTGTTCGGGGAGTCGGAGGCCATCGGCGGCATCTTGGGCGTGAGGAGGACGGTCTGTGCGTCCATCCCGTCCGCCAGGAGCGGGACGCCGTGTTCGCGCTGGGGACGGTCGTCGCGCGCCATCCCGATGTCGTCGTGCTCGAACAGCCGTGCGGTGAAGCGGGTGCGGGACGTCCACACGTCGGAGTCCCCGCTGAACAGCACCGTCTCCTCGGAGCTGTGGGAGAGGCCCTGGCTGGATCCCTTGCCCTTGTTCAGGGACGCGCTCAACGAGATCGAGGGGTTTCCCAGGACCCGGGGGACGCCGCGTGCGTCGGCGCCGGCGTCGGTGCGCACGCTGGCGCCCGTGGTGAGGCTGAGCGCGTGGTTGACGCTCCACCCCTTCGTGGTGGTGATGCCGGCCGAGCCCGCGAACCGGCCGCCGCCGCTGGCGGTCGTGTCGAACTGGTGCACCAGGCGATCGAAGTCGCCGTAGACGCGCACGGTCACGGTCTCGGGACGGCCGCCCCCGTCCTCGCGGATCATCGTCGGGTCGATCAGGGCGGGTTCCTTGAGGCGGACCGGAACGCCGTTGCCGGTCAGGTCGGACGCACCGCTCTTGAGCCCGGACTCGGAGAGCGCGTTGATGACCTTCAGGGTGTTCTCCCGCGCCACGTCCACGTTGCGGCGCAGGCCCCAGCGCTCGCGGAAGCTGCGCATCGGTCCGTCCGGGTCCATGTGGCTGGGGCGGACGGCGTAGTCCTTGCCGGTCCGTGCCAGGTCCGGGATGACCAGTCCGGGGCGCTTCTCGGAGATGCCGCTGAGCACGCGGTACGCCAGGTCGTCGTAGAACGGGCGCTGTGGTGGGGGAGGCGGCTGGGTATCGCCGTCGGCACTGCTGTTCCCGGTGGTGCCCGTCGTGTTCGTGGTCCCCGTGTTGCTGTTGCCCGTGGTTCCCGCCGTCCCGCCGTTGTCCGCGGGAGCGGCCGGGGGAGCGTGGCCGAATCCGCGTACGGTGGCCCCGCTCAGGTCCGTGGGGCGGTCCACCGCGAGGTTCGGGAACGGGGGCCGGGGCGGTGCGGTCGGTTCGCCGGTCGGGTCCGGCGCCTTGGACGGTTCACCGTTGAGCCGGCGGGCGTCCTCGATCGTGAGCAGCTCGACGGAGTTCCCCTCGAAGCGGTGCGCTTCCGGCTCGCCCTGGATGTGGACGTAGTAGTCGCGCTTCACGTCGTAGGCCGCGTGGCCGGAGGGGGCGTGCACGACATGGCTGTTCGTCCCCGAGCTGTTCAGGGCGACCCCTGCACTCTTCTCGAACGTCGCCGAGTACTCCACGAAGGGCACGTCGAGCCGGACGCTCTTGCCGTTGGGCAGGTCGAGCCAGATGCCGAAGCCGCCGCCGACCGAACCGGACGCCACGGTGGAGTGCTTCACGCTGGAGGAGTCGCTCTTGACCGCGGTGTTGCTGTGCACGAAGTCGGCCAGGCCGGGGACGAAGTCCTTGCGGCCGTACTCGGTCGACACCGACCACATCCGCATGATGCGGGGGCGGCTGTCGGGCATCTCGATCCGGATGTGCGCGGAACCGTTGGCCATCTGCGGCAGGTACTGCTGCACCCGGTCGTTGTCGAAGGTGGTCTCGATCCGCTCGCGGTACTCGTCGTCGCGCCGCTGCCGCCTGGAGGGGGTGCGGCCGCTGCCCCGGCCCCCCTCGGGGCGGGGGCCCAGGAAGTGGTCGGCGAGCCAGGTGCCGAGGGTGCTCCTTCCCGGTCGGCCGCCGCCGCTGCGGCCGGGCCCACCGTCGCCGGACGTGGTGTTCCCGCCCGTGTCGCCGGTGGTGTCGCCAATCGTGCTCCCCGGGGTGTTCCCAGCGCCCGAAGCCGTGGCGGGAGGCGGGGGGACCGGGGAGAGACGGGTGATCTCGATCGGGTGGCTGGTACCCATGAACGGCCGGTTCACCGGCAGGTGGTGCCCGTTCGCGTCCGCCGGTCCGTTGTCGGGAACGATGCGCAAAGGGGCGTCCGAGGAGGAGAGCACTTCGCCCGGCAGGTTCATGACGATGCCGTTGTACGCGGTCCCCTCCTGGACGCGCGGTGCGGTGAGGCCGGGGCCGGTGACGGACGCCCCCATGCGCAGGTCGCCGACGTAGAGGTTCGGGGCGCCGAGCAGTTCGAGGCCGCTGGCGGAGTTGGCGCTGGTCGAGGCCGACCCGGAGGTGCCCCGGACCTTCGCGCCGCCGCGTCCGCCCACAGCGGCGATCGGCCCGGCGTCGTTGCCGTTGACGCCGGTCATGTAGAAGGGGCTCATCGTGAACTTGGCGCCGAGGGTCTTGCCCGCGCCGCGTGACCCGCCGTCGCCGGAGTCCACCCCGGGGCCGGTGTCGTGGAGCTTCAGGAACCTGGAGTCCCCGCCGCCGCTCAGGACCTTGGCCTCGACGTGGTAGAAGTCGCCGTCGCTGGGGCGCAGATCGATGCCGACGCTCCACGTCTGCCCGTCGTGTGTGGTGCTGACGGGGTGTCCGCCCTCGCGCAGGAAGGGCCGCGGCCCCTCCCTCGTGAGGACGTCGACCACGCCGTCCACGATTCCCCGCCGTGCGGGGCCGGGCATGCCCGGAGTGCTGGTCAGGACGTCGTCGACGAACCCGGGCAGGTGCTCTGCGAAGAGCATGTGCGGCCCGAGGAGGTTGGACGTGGCCAGGTAGCCCAGGTCGTAGCCCTGACCGCTCCGGTCCGGCACGAGGCCGCCGTCGTAGGTGAGGGCCGGGAGCGGCCGGGGCGATGAGCCCTCCGGCGGGGCTCCCTCCTGGGTGCTCCGGTCCGGGTCCCCGCCGCTCTCGGTACCGGTGTCGTTCCGGTCGTCGTCCGGTCCGCGGCCGGCGGGGTCGGGGGTGTTTCCGGTCAGGCTCTCGCCCTGGGGAGCGGGGGAGTCGGTGCTGAGGGGGCCGAGCGGGACGTCCCTGCCGGTCCCGCCGAGGGGGACGGGGCCGGTGTCGCCGCCCGGGCCCGCGGGGGTCTCCGTGACGGCCATGACGGTGGTCGGGCCGTCGGGGCGCAGCAGGTCGGCCTGCATCCGGGCGAGGTCGTCGTAGCTCCGGTAGGCCTCGTTGGCCTCGCGCTGCGCCTCGTGGGCGCGGGCGCGCAGGTCGGCGGCGTCGGGGCGGCCCCGGCTCTCGGCCTCCCTGGTCTGGTCGACCAGGTCCTGGGCGCGCTGGTAGCCGCTGATCGCGTCCTTGATGCTGGCTGAGGCCAGCTCCCCGAGCCGGATGGCGGTGGTGATCCTGTTCGACGCGGCCCGGGGGACGGGGTCCCCCTGCCCGCTGGCGGCGGCGGGCGGCGGGGACGGAGGAGCGTCCTCCGACTCCGTCCGCTGCTCGGAGGTGCGTACGGTGCCGGGGTCCGTCTGCTGTTCGTCCGTCGAACCGCCCGGTTCGTCCCGTCCGGTGGTGTCGCCGGTGGTCGCGGTCTCCGGAGCGGGAGGTGCGCTCCCGGTGGCGGTGCGCACATCGTCGCCGACCGGCCGGTCGGTGGAGGAGGCCGGTGCGCGGGTGTCGCCGGTGCGCTGGGGAGGACGCCCACCGCCGTCCCGCTCCGAGGACGCGGAGCGCTGGCCGCTGTCGGAGGCCGGGTTCTGCGGAGCGGTCGCGGGCGGCGGAGCGGCCTGGCCGACCGGAGGCGCCACGGCGACGGGCGCGGGGGTGTGCTGTTCCGGTTGGGGAACGGAGCGGTCGGCCGGGTTCGGGTCGCCGTTGCCTCCGTCGTTCCCCGGAGTGGGTGTGGTCTGCTCGGCGCCGGGGAGTGCGTTCGTCTCCGGACCGTCGGGGACGATCGCGTTGAGGAAGTTGACGATGAGAGGGTCGTCGTTCGTCCCCGGGGGGAGGAGGCCGTCGTTGAGGCCGGGGTATGTGGTGCCCCCTGCCCAGAAGGGGGCCTTGCCGTTTTCGGGGGTCTTGAGGGGGTCGGAGAACGGGGTACGCGTGTCCTCGTCGTCGTGCACGCGCACGGTGTCGTCCGAGGGCCGGTCGGGGTCGTCGGGGTCGCCGAACTCGGAGCCGTTGTCGCTCCCGGTGTCGCTGACCAGGTCGGGAACGTCGTCGACGTCGGGAACACCGTCACGGCCGTACAGGGACGACCCGTCGTCCTGACGGTACGGGGCGGGGCCGTCGTCGCGGTCGTCTCCCCGCTGGGGTCCGTCTCCGCCGCGTTCGGGGGCTCGGCCGCCGGACGCGGCGGCCGGGGAGCTGTCGCCGTCGCGCTCGGGGGCCCGATCACCACCCTGGCCGGGGTCGTCGTTTCCGTGCCCCCACGGGCTGGTGCTGTCGGGGCCGACGCGGTTGTCGGTGCCGTTGCTCTCGGTTTGTGGTGGTGGGGGTGGGGTGAGGTGGGGTTTGTCCTTGTCTTGGAACAGGTCGGTGGCGGCCAGGGTGGTGTCGGTGGTGCTTTGTTGGATGCCTGCTTGGGTGGCGCCTGCGGTGGCGGACCAGGCGGAGGCGTCCCAGCCGCGTCCGTCGGCGAGGCTGCCCAGGCCTTCGCCGAGGTAGCCCTCGGTGGCTCCGCTGCCGATGCTGCCGCTGGTTTGTTGGGCGTAGGCGCCGGCGGTGGAGAAGTAGTCGGTGAGGGGTTTTTGGAGGGTGGCGGGCACGTTGGCGAGGTGGTCGCGCAGGTGCGGGGGCAGTCGGTCGCCGATGGTGTCGCGTAGGTGTTGTTCGAGGTGGGGGTTGTTCCAGTTGCGGGTGAGGGTGTGGGCGTAGTCGCGTCCGAGGTCGCGTGCTGTGGTTTCGCCGAGGTGGTGGCCGAAGTGGCGGGCGAAGAGGTCGGCGAAGTCGTTGTGTGCTGCGTTGGCTTTGGCGGCGTTGTCGAAGGCGCCTGCGCCGATGGGGCTGGCGGGGTTGTAGGGGGTGAGGAGTTCGTCGGTGTGGCGCCCGAACAGGGAGGCCAGGTCCTTGTTCAGGGACGGGGCCGGCAGGTCGGAGGGGGGTTCGTCCTTGGGCGAGGACGTACCCGGGCTCTGATCGGGATCCTCTCTCGGAGGAGGGGTGCCGCGGTCGGGCCCGCCTCCGGGCGGTGGCGTGTCGGTGCCGCGGTCGGGCCCGCTTCCCGGGGGCGGTGTGTCGGTGTCGGGTCCGCTGCTCGGCGGCGGGGTCTCCCTGGCCGGTGGTGGGGGTCCGTCGGGTCCGCCTCCGGGTGGGGGGCCGTTCGGGGTGTCGCGAAGGGGTGGGCCATCAGGTCCGGGTGGAGGAGTGCGGGTCAGGGGTGGTGGGTCGGGGAGTTGGTCGAGGTCGTTGAGGCTGTTCTTGAGGAGGTGGTGGAGGTTTTTGCTGAAGAGGCCGTCCATGCCGGCGGAGAGGACGGCGGAGAGTGCTCCTTCGATGGCGCCGCCGATGTGGGCGCTTTTGGTGAGTGTGCTGTCGGTGTGGGTGCGGGTGCCGCGTCCGATTTGGATGCGTTGGATGATGCTGTCCATGCTGGCGAAGATCTGGCTGATGATCTGGTGGCTGGGCACGGTGATCACGAGCCAGGCCAGGATGCGGCGCATGGCCAGGCTGCGGATGGCTTTGAAGACGGGGATGAACTTCAGGGTGGCGCCGAAGGTGAACTTGGCGGTGGCGATGGCCCAGGCGATCTCGGCGAGGAGTTGGATGAACTGGCCGATGACCATCATGTGCATGTACTCGACGTTGGCGCCGGCTTTGCGCAGCTCGGTGGTCATGGTGGCCGAGTTGTCCTTGGCTGAGCCGACGTAGTTGTTCTCGCCTTGGGTGAACTGGTTCAGGGAGTGTTCGTAGTAGCGGGCGGTGCGGCCGTTGAAGTTGCGGCGTACGTGGGTGCGGCTGAGTTGGATGAGTTCGTCGAGGGTGTTGAGGCGGTGGATGAGGGTGGTGTAGACCTCGGCGGCGTGGAAGAGCTTGGCGGGGTTGGCGCGGGGGACGTCGATGCCGGTGAGGGCTTTGATCGCGGTGCGTGAGGAGTCGGGCATGTTGTGGTCCAACGGCATACGCGATTCCACCTCCCCGGCCGTAGCGCGAAAGGCATGAAGGTAGCACCGGCAGGTCCGGATGTGGAAGTAGTTGTGCTTATGTTTGTGTTCTCGTCCTTGTGTATTGCCTTGCGTGTCTCTCGCTTGCGGTAGGACCGCACGGGCGCGCATCTCCTCCCCGGCGCCTCGCACAGCTTCCCTGAGGAGCCGCGGGCGGACCGTCGGCGCTGTCATTTCGCAACGGTTCTCCCTTCGAGGTGGAGGCATTCGCATGCCGTTCCCCTGCACGCGAGATGTTCTCCTTGTGAAGAAGCAGATGAACCGATCGAATCCACGTGGTGGGACGGGGCGTACGGCCCTCGCACCAGGGGACGTGGACGTGCACGTGGACGTACCGGAGGACCTCGCGGGCGGTCTCAGCGGTGACGCCGCCGCCAGGCGCGGAGCGGGAGCCGCCGTGACGAGCCCGCTCCGACCGGGGCGGCTTTCGTCCGCCGAGGACAGGATCGCCAGGGCCGCTCTGGCGGAACTGCCGCGTGACGGGTCGGTCCTGCTCGACGCCGGGCCGATGGCGGAGCGGATCGCGTGGCTGATGCCCGCCGGGTGCGGGCTGAACGTCCTGACCAACTCGATCCCCGCCGCGCTGGGGCTGGCCTCGCGCCGAGACCTCTCCGTGCACCTGCTGGGAGGGCGCGTGAGCGAGGAGGCCGGGACCACCCCCACCTTCGTGCACCTGCTGGACCAGGTTCGTGTCGACGTGGCCTTCATTGTCGCCGACGGTGTGTCCCCCGGGCGCGGTCTGACCTGTGCGGATCCCGCTCAGGTGATGGCCAGGCGCGCCATGGTGCGCGCCTCGGACCGGATCGTGCTGCTGGCCGACCACACCAGGATCGGCAACGACCGCATCTCCCGGTTCGCGCGGCTGAACGAGACTGACTGCCTCATCACCGACACCGGGACGGAACCCGACGACCTCCGGAGGCTGCGCGGGCGCGGCCCGCGTGTGCTCGCGGTCTGACCCTGGCCCTGTCGGCGGTGTCCGTTCATGTGTGGTTTCACATGTGTTCGTCGGATCGCTCCGAGTGCGTGTCCCTTTTGGGGCTGATGGCCGGAAAGTCAACCGGATCACAGTCGAAGAGGGGGCCTGGGGGGTTGTTATGACAGGCAAATCCTCTATAAGCTCACGCAAAGACAGGTAAAAACACACCTAATGCCACATGGTTTCGGTCAGGCCGAGAGCTCCGGCCCGCGCGACTCCCGGTCGCGTCGGATCCCGGCCGACCGGAACCCGGACGGGAGAAGCGGTCCCCCGTCCGTTCGTTCACCGGTTTCCCCGCCCGGTCCCGTGACCTCCCGGGCGGGGGCCGCCCCGCCCCCTCGTCGGAAGGGAGAGGGCCCGCGCGTCCGGGCCGGCTCCGCCATGCACCGTCCTCTCCTTCCACGGCAGTGGAGAACACACGAATGACGACCGTCGCGAGAAGAGCAGGCTCCGCCCGGCACCGGGCCGCGGCCGCGGGGTGCTGTGCGGCCCTCGCCCTGTCGGCGGGCTGCGCCGCTCCCGGAGAGGGAACCTCCGAGGAGGCGGCGACGGCGCTGCCTTCGAGTCCCTCGCCAAGCGATGAGGAGGCCGCCGCGCTCGCCGCCTACACCGGCATGTGGGACGTGGTCGTGGCCGCCTCCCACGAGGGCGGCGGGGTCCCCTCCGAGCTGGAGGACCACGCCGTGGGCGGCGCGCTCGCACTCATGAGCACCGCCCTGGAGGGCGCCCGTACGGCCGGGGCCCAGGTCACCGGTGAACCCGTCCTCGACCCCAGCGTGGCGGTCGAGGGACCCGACCTCGCGACGGTCGACGACTGCCTCGACGACTCCGGCTGGAACCTCGGCGTGGGCTCCTCCTCCGGGCGGGGCCCGCGACTCGTCGAGGCCACACTCATTCACGACGGACTCGCCTGGCGCGTGTCCGACCTGCGGATCTGGGAGGCGGGATCATGCTGAGACCCGTACGACCCGCGGCCGCGGCCGCGGTACTGACCCTGCTGGCGGCGGGAGCGGCCACTCCGGCGCACGCCGACGACGGCTCCTTTCTCGGCCAGGTCGAGTGCGGCAGCTCCGGCGGCGTCGGCTGTTCGATCCTGCTGCGCTGGTGGAAGACCCACGCGGGCCAGCAGGGCTCCGGCGGCTCGGGCGGCGGTTCCGGCGTCCCGGGCGTCCCGGCCGGTTCCGGCGACGGCGTCGACTGGTCCCAGGTGGACTGGGACGCGATCGACTGGTCCCAGGTGGACTGGGACGCCATCGACTGGGAGTCCATCGACTACGGGGGAGAGGGCGAGGGGGAGGCCCCCACCGACCCGGTCACCCTCATCCAGGAGGCCATGGCGGCCTTCGAGCTGCCTCCGCCCAGGATCGGGACCTCCCCGGGCAGTGACTCCCTGGTCCTGGTCAACACCCCCGTGTGGCTGTGGGTGGACTCCCAGGACTGGGACACCGCCGAGACCTCCGCCGAGGTGCAGGACTGGTCCCTCACGGTCACCGCCGACCCCACCTCCACCGTCTGGAACCTGGGTGACGGCACGCAGGTCCGCTGTGAGGGCCCCGGAACTCCCTTCGACCCGGCCGTGCACGACCCCGCCTCGGCCTCTCCCGACTGCGGGCACGTCTACACCCTGCCCTCCGACTCCCAGGAGGGCGGCGTCTACCCCGTCTCCGTCCAGGTCGGCTGGGACGTGGGCTGGGAGTTCTCCGACGGTGAGGCGGGCGCGTTCGACCCCGTCACCACGACCTCGCAGGTCGAACTCCGGGTGGCCGAGTCCCACGGCCTGGTCACCGACTAGACAACCGCTGACAGCGAAAGAAGACGACAGACGTGGTGGACACGAAGACGGCACCGGCGCCCGCGGCCTCCCCGCGGCAGCGGGAGGCCCCGCCGGTGCGGCTCCTGGGCACCGGTCCCCGCCGATGGCGGTGGCTGGTCCTGGCCCTGGGCATGATGACCGCGGGCGGTCTGAGCGGCGCCTTGGCCCTCGAACGGATGGATGACCGGCAGGGGGTGCTCGTCGCCGACACCGACCTGCCCGCGGGCCACGTGGTGACCGCGGAGGACCTTCGGGTCGCGCGGATCGCCGTCGCCGACGGGGTCTCCTTCGTCGGCTCCGAGCACCTGGAGGAGACGGTCGGCCAGACCCTCACCGTGCCCGTCACCGAGGGCGGCGTCCTGCCCGAGGCCGCTCTGGGCACCGAGGCGGCCTTCCCCGAGCCCGACCGCGCCGTGCTCGGCGTGGCCCTGCGCCCCGGCCGCTTCCCCTCCTCCCTGGTTCCGGGCACCGCGGTCTCCGTGGTGGTCCACCCCGAGGAGGGCGCCACGACCGGCGTGGAGGCCTACCGCGCCCTCGTGCGCAGCGTCCAGCCCTCCGCCGTCGACGACGGCTCGGTCGAACTCGAACTCGTCGCGGCCTCCACCGACGCCGCCGCCGTCGCCTCGGCGGCCGCCGCCGAGCGGGTCAGCGTCGTCCAGGTCAACCCCAGGGGAGGCGCGTGATGCACAGGACCGTGGCGCTCTTCTCCCTGGGCGGAGCACCCGGCGTCACCTGCGCGGCCATGGCGCTGGCCGCGGTCTGGCCCGGCGGGGCCGGGGCCGTCCTCGTGGAGGCCGACGCCTCCGGCGGCGACGTCGCCACGTGGCGACGCCTCCAGCCCGCCCCCGGCCTGACCGGCCTGGCCGCCGCCGCCCGGCACGGTGGAGCCTCCGCCGACCTGGCCGCGCACACTCAGACCCTCCCCGGAGGGCTGGCGGTGTGCCACGCGCCCGTCACCGCCGACCGCGCCGAGGGCGCGGTGCGCCTGGTCGCCCAGAACCCCGGCGTGCTCGCCTCCGCCGATGGGGCCGCGGTCGTCCTGGACCTGGGCCGCCTGACCCCCGGCGCGCCCGCCTCCGCGCTGGCCGCCCGGGCCGACGAGGCCCTTCTGCTCGTCTCCGACTCCCTGGCCCAGCTGCGCCGCGCCAAGGAGGCCTCCGAGGCCCTGGTCCGGAGCCTGCCGAGCCTGCGCACCGTCGTCGTCGGCGGCAGCGGGAGCGTCCGCGAGATCGAGGGCGCGCTGGGCCCGGGCGTGTGGGGACGGCTCCCCGCCGACGAGCGCTCCGCGGCCTTCCTGCGCGGGGAGACCAACCCGCGCAAACCGCACCACAGGCCGCTGCTGAAGGCGGCGGCGCGTCTGGCGGGCGACCTCGCCGACGGCGCCGACCGTGCTCCCGCACCCGTTCCGGGAACCCCGCCTCCCGCGCCGGAGCCGACGGGGGTCCACACGTGAGCAGCGGACACGACGCCGGATACGACATCGCCGACAGCTACTTCCTGGACACCGACCACGCCCGCACCGTGGCGGACCGGGTCGAGCGGACCGTCACCGAGGCCACCCGGCGGCTGAGCGAGGAGACCCGCGGAGCCCCCGAGGACACGCCCGAGGAGTACCGCGCCCGCGCCGAACGCGTCATCGCCCAGATCCTCGACGAGGACGCGGGACGCGCCCTGGCCGAGGGCAGGCAGGTGCTCGACGCCGCGACGGAGGCCTCCGTCGCCGCGGGCGCCCTGGCCCGGGTGTGCGGGCTCGGCCCCCTCCAGCCCTTCCTGGACGACACCGGGATCGAGAACATCAACATCAACGGCGTGCACGTGTGGGTGCGCCGTGCCGACGGCAGCCGCGAGCGGCACGACTCGCTCTTCGACGACCCCGAGGAGGTCGTCGCCCTGGTCCGGCGCCTGGCCTCCGAGTCCGAGACGGGGGAGCGCCGCTTCGACCCGGGCGCGCCCATCCTCGACATGCAGCTCCCCGGCGGCGAGCGCCTCAACGCGGTCATGGAGGTCTCCCGGCAGCCCTCGGTCTCCATCCGCCGCCACCGCCACAGCCGCACCACCCTCGACCAGCTCCGCGAACTGGGCACGGTCGACGACACCCTGGTCGCCCTGCTGCGCGCGGGGGTGCGCTCCCGCCGCAACATGGTCATCACCGGCGGCACCGGCGCGGGCAAGACCACCCTGCTGCGCGCCCTGGCCGCCGAGATCCCCGTCGACGAGCGCCTCGTCACCATCGAGGACGTCTTCGAACTCGGACTGGACCGGGACCGCGCGGCCCATCCCGACTGCGTCGCCCTCCAAGCCCGGCCGGCCAACGTCGAGGGCGTCGGCGAGATCACCATCGCCGACCTGGTGCGCACGGCCCTGCGCATGTCCCCCGACCGGGTCATCGTCGGCGAGACGCGCGGCCACGAGACCGTCCCGCTGCTCAACGCCATGAGCCAGGGCAACGACGGCAGCCTCACCACCCTGCACGCCGCGGACTCCGCGGGCGCCTTCACCAAGCTGGGCGCCTACGCCGCCCAGTCCGCGGAGCGCCTGCCCCTGGAGGCCACCGCCTCCCTGGTGGCCGCCGCCGTGCACCTGGTCATCCACGTGTCGGCCCTGCCCACGGGCGGGCGCATGGTCACCAGCGTGCGCGAGGTGGTGGGCGCGGAGGGGCAGAGCGTGGTGTCCAACGAGATCTATCGGCGCGACCGCGACGGGTTCCTGCCCTCGGCGCCACCCAGCCCCAACACGCTCGACGCCCTGGCCGAGGCCGGGTTCGACCCCGCGATGCTCAGCCCGGAGACGGTGGGGTGGGCACGGTGACGACCCCTGTCCTGCTCGTCGCCGCCGCCGGCGCCCTGCTCGGCGCGGGGCTGTGGCTGGCCCTGGCCTCGCTGGCCGCGTCCGGCGGTTCGGGCCCGTCACGGATCCCCCGGTGGCGCGCGGCCCTGCTCGGCCGCCGGCGACCGCTCCGGCTGGTCGCGGCGGTCGCCGGCGGCCTGCTCGTCTGGTTCCTCACCGGCTGGCCGGTGGCCGGCGTGCTCGCCGCCGCGGGCTGCTGGTGGGGCCCCGCCGTGTTGGGACCCGACCGCCGCCATGAGCGACAGGTGGCCGGGGTCGAGGCCGTCGCGGCCTGGACCGAGATGCTGCGCGACCTCATGGCCGGCGCCTCCGGACTGCACCAGGCCGTCGCGGCCACGGCGCCCATCGCGCCCGAGCCCGTGCGGGACGCCGTCGCCCGTCTGACGGAGAGGCTGCGCGCGGGCCGGCCCACGCAGGAAGCGCTGCGCTCCTTCGCCGACGAGGTGGACAATCCCACCGCCGACCTGGTGGCCGCCGCTCTGGCCACCGCGGCCACCCGGCACGCCACCGACCTGGGCACGCTACTGGGGACCTTGTCCGAGGCCACCCGCGAACAGGCCGCGATGCTAGTGAGGGTGGCGGCGAGCCGCGCACGGCTGCGGACCTCCACCCGGATCATCGTCGGCACGACCGTGGGCATGGCCGCGTTCCTGCTGGTGTTCAACGGCGAGTACATGGAGCCCTTCGACGGCTTCCTGGGCCAGGTGGTGCTCGCCGGTATCGGCGGCCTGTGGGCGGCCGCGCTCGTCTGGCTGTCCCGCATGTCTCGCTTCGACCTGGGGCCGCGGGTACTCGCGCCCGAACCCGCCCGTACTCCGGAGGCCGCACGATGACCCCCGTCCTGGCCGCCGCCGCGGCCGGAGCCGCCGTCGGACTGGCGCTGTGGGCGCTCTTCGCCGCACGCTGGGCTCGGCCCACGCTCGCTGAGCGCCTGGCCGCTCCGCCTCCTCCCCGACCGGTGATGGTCTCGGGCCCGAAGACCGGGGTACTGACGCGTCTGGGAAAGGTCGGCGTTCCGGCCTTGGAGGGCTTCGGCATGCCGGGGCCCCGTACACGGCGCAACCTGCGGGTGTGCGAGCGCGAACCGGCCTCCTACCTCGCTGAGAAGTTCACCGCCTTGGTGCTGGGACTGGCCTTCCCCCCGCTGTTGGGCGGCATGCTCTCCCTCGCCGGTGTCCTGCCTTCTGGCGCGGTCGCCGGGGGCATGTGGGTGGCTTTCGCCGTGGTCGCTTGGTTCGCTCCTGACCTCTCCTTGCGTGACGAGGCGGACAAGCGTCGGGAGCGCATGCGTCGCACTCTGGCCGGCTTCGCCGACCTGGTCGTGGTGTCCCTGGCCGGGGGAGCGGGTGTCAACGGCGCTTTGGCCGACGCCGGGGCGGCGGGCAACGGATGGGCCATGGCCCGTATCCGGGAGGGCCTGCGCGAAGCGGCGCTCATGCGCCAGCCGCCCTGGACCGCGCTGCGCGACCTCGGTGAGCGCTACGACACCCTCGAATTCGCCGAACTCGCGGCGAGCCTCCAGCTCGCCGGTGCCGACGGCGCCCGTATCCGCAGTTCCCTGGCCTCCAAGGCCAAGACACTGCGCACCCAGTTCCTGTCCGAGATGGACGCCGAGGCACAGTCCGCCACCGAGCGGATGAGCCTCCCGGTGGTCCTGCTCTTCGCCGGCTTCCTGGCCCTACTGGGCTATCCGGCGATGAGCCACATCCTGTTCAGCTCATGAATCCCCGACACCTCCTGGAGACCCCCGATGCAGCGCATCACCGCCTACCTCAGCTCCCTGCTGTTCACCCGGAGGGACGACGGCTACTCGACCGAGACGGTCATCATCACCGCGATCCTGGTGGCCGCCGCCGCTGGGGTTGCCGCGGCCATCAAGGCAGTTGTGGAGGCCAAGGTCGACGAAATCTCCGTGGGCTGAGCGTGCCCGCTCCCCGGGACGATCGCGGCAGTGCCGAGCTGGCCGTGGCCGCGCCCGTGCTGCTGCTCCTGGTGCTGCTGGTCGTCCAGACCGCCCTGTGGATGCACGGTGACCACGTCGCCGCCGACATCGCGCGCAGGACCGCCGAGCAGTCGCGCACCGCGGGCGGCGCCGCGTCGGTGGCCGAGGGAGGCGGAGGCTCCTTCCTCTCCGGGCTCGACGTGTCCGTCGACCGAGGCGCTGAGGAGGTGCGCGTGGTGGTGGACGCCGAGGTGCCCAGCATCGTTCCCGGCTTCAGCTGGCCGGTGGGCCACGAGATCACCGCGCCCGTGGAGCGCTTCGTCCCCGCGGAGGCCGCCCCGTGAGTCCCGCGCACTCCATGGACCCCGGGCGCGGCGACCGCGGGTCGGCCTCGGTGGAGCTGGTGCTCCTCACCCCCGCCCTCCTGGCGTTCGCACTGCTCATGGTGCTCGCGGGGAGGGTGGTGGACGCCCGCGCCACCGCCGAGGAGGTGGCGCACGCCGCCGCGCGCGCGGCCTCGCTGGAGCGCACGGTGGCCGCCGCGGAGACGGCAGCGTCGGGCACCGCGGCGAGTTCCCTGGCCGAGAACGGCCTGGCGTGCGGCGACCACACCGTCGCCCTCGACCACGGCGGACTGGCCCCCGGAGGGGCGGTCACCGCCGTGGTCGAGTGCCGCGTCGGACTGGGCGACCTGACCGGCCTGGGCGTTCCGGGGACCTACACGGTCACCGGGGACGCGACGGTCGTCGTGGACACCTTCAGGGGGCGGCCGTGACAAGACCTGACGACAAGGGCCAGACCACGGCGTTCGTCGCCGTCATGGCGTCGGCCCTCCTGCTGTGCCTGGGCCTGGTCACCGACGGCGGAGGCGTGCTGCGCGCCCGCAACGAGGCCGCCACCCTGGCCCAGGAGGCGGCCCGCGCGGGCGCCCAGCAGCTCGACTGGGCCGCCTACCGCGAGGGCACGGACGAGGTCGCCCTCGACCCCTCGGCGGCCTCCGCCGCCGCGCACTCCTTCCTCGGCGCCGCCGGTGCCACCGGGACGGTCGCGGTCAGCGGCGACACCGTGACCGTGACCTGCTCGGTCCCCTACTCCTTCACCCTCCTGCCGATGGGCTCGACCACCGTCGACGCCACGGCCACCGCACGTCCCCACACCCAGCCGACCCCCTAGCTCCCGTGAGGCGGACATGTCCCACATCCGACGGCTGAGCGCGGTCCTGCTCGCCGCAGCGGTCCTGACCGGTGTTCCCTACCTGCTCCTGTGGCACCTGCCCTGGCCGGAGCCGCCGGATTCGTGGGCCCTGGCCGCCGCCCACCTGCGGGGATGGCGGCTGCCGCCGGGTGTGCCCACCGCCCTGCTCATCACCGTGCTGTGGGCGCTGTGGGGACTGTACGCGGCCGGTCTGGCCGTGGAGGCCCTCGCCCGCCTGCGCGGTGTCCCCCGGCGGCTGCGCCCCCTTGGGCCCCTCCAGGCCGTCGCGGCGGCCGCGGTGGGCACGGTGGCCCTCGCACCCGCCTCCGCGTTCGCCGACACGGTCGTCTCCGAGGACCGGCAGGAGGAGGGCGGCGCGGAGGACGACGCGGAGTCCTTCACGCCCGAGGAGTCCCTCACCGCGCAGCCCACCGAACGGGTGCGCACCGTCGCCGGTTTCGCTGTGGGGTCGGCCGACCTCACCGAGCAGATGCGCGAGGACCTGGCGCCGGTGGCGGAGATGATCGCCTCCTACGGGGACTCCGGCACGGTCGTACGGGTCACCGGCCACACCGACCCCACCGGAAGCGCGTCGGCCAACATGGAGTTGTCCGAGCGCCGGGCCCAGGCGGTCGCCGACCACCTCGGCGGGTTCCTGGGCGAGGACGCACCCGAGATCACGGTGGAGGGCGCGGGGTCCGGCGAACCCCGCGACGGGGGAGCCGCCGCCCAGCGCAGGGCGGAGGTCGCCTACACCGTCGTCCCCCAGCAGCCGGCGCCCGCCCAGCCCCGGAACGCGGACGCCGACACCGGCCCCGTGGAGGCCGCGGCCGACACCGCAGCGGACCCGGGCGGCGAAGGAGTGCTGGTCGTGGAGGTCCCCGGCGGCGCGCTCACCGGCGCGATGGCCTTCGCCGGCCTGGCCGGGGGATACGTCCTGGGACGGGGCGGCGTCCGCGTGCCACGCGTCCGCCTGAGCCTTCCGCGTGTGCCCACGGTGCCCCGGCAGCGGCGCCTCGCCCTTCCGGCCCCGCCGCCCCGGCCCGTCCCGGGGGAGGACATCGACGAGCGGGTGACGGTGGAGCTCGACCACGTGCCCGGGCTCGGGATCACCGGCCCGGGGGCCGCCGGAGCCGCCCGGCGCCTGATCGCCAACGCGCTCGACCGCCTCGACCGCGACGCCGTGCGCGTACTGCTCACCGAGGCCGACGCCGCCCGCCTGCTGGGAGAGCGGGGGCGCGACCTGCTGCGCGCGCATCCCTGCGAGCCCGTGCGGATGGTCGGCACCATGGAGGAGGCGCTCACGGTCCTCCAGCGCGAACTGCACCGGGGCACCGAGGAACCGCGCCCGCCCCTGGCCCTGGTGGCCGCGCCCAGCCCCCGGCACGAGACCGCGCTCTCCGGCCTGCTGCTGCACGGGCAGCACCGCGGCATCACGGCCGTGGTCCTGGGACGCTGGCCGCTCGGCGGCAGTTGCGTCATCGAGGAGGACGGCCTCATCACCGAGACCAGTCCTCCGCTCAACCTCGTCTTCCACCACTCCTGGCCCGGTTCCACCGCTGACCAGGTCATGAACGCGGTCCGCGCCTACCGGCACTCCTCGCCCGCGGAGGCGGAACCGGTGGAGGCCCCGGGCGCGGCACCGCGAGCGCAGGCCGCGCCGGCGCCCGTGATCCCTGTCTCCACCGTGGCGTCCGCGTCTCCTGTGGCGTCCGCGGAGCCCGTGGAACAAGCAGAGCCCTCGGAACCCGCGACGGCTCCGGAGCCCGTGGCGTCCGTGTCTCCCATGGCGCCCGCGGAGTCCGTGGAACGGGCGAAGGCCGCCGAGGCTCCCGCGGCGCCCGTGGAACGGGCGGAACCCACGGAACCCGCGAAGCCCGTGAAACCCACGGAACCCGCGAAGCCCGTGAAACCCACGGAACCCGCGAAGCCCGTGAAACCCACGGAACTCGCGAAGCCCGTGAAACCCGTGGAGCCCGTGGAGCCCGTGGCACCTCCGGAGCCCGCCGAGGCTCCCGCGCGCGCCCAGCGAAGCCGTCCCCGCTCGGGGAAACCGGGCAGGGCCGCGACCGGCGGACCCGCCCGTGAGCCCGCACGGCCTGCCCGTGAGCCCGCACGTCCCGACCGTGCCGCCCGGGTCGGCGACCTGGATGCCCACGGCACCTCCGCCGGGTCCGCCGAACCCGCCGAGCCGGGCCGACCCGCGCTCACCGGACGGATGGAGCGTCTGGAGAGGCTGGAGGGAAGGAAACGGCAGCCCCTCCGGGAGGAGGGCGGCGCCGGGCTCCCCGTCGCCACCGAGAAGGACGGGGAGCCCTCCCGGCCCCTGGTCCGCAAGCCCAAGAAGGCGGGCCGGGGCAGGAGCTGGAGGCCCAGGGAGAGCGGGTGAGGGACCCGGCCGGTCCATGTGGCCGTGCCGTACGGGCCGACACGAGCACCGGCGGCGCCCGCTCCGTTGGCGTCGGAGTCGGTAGGAGTGGGACCCTGGGTAGCCGCAGAGTGTTGACGTCCCGCAGGTGGGACGAGGCACCAGCGTGGACCCGTGTGGAATCTTGGTACAAGGAGCTCAACCCATGACCCCGACCCCAACCGATGACCCGACGGGTTTCTCCGGTCTGGCACTACGGACCGAGCTTTTGGACGCGCTCGCCGCCCTCGGCTACGAGGAGCCCACCCCCATCCAGCGCGAGGCCATCCCGCCGCTGCTGGAGGGGTACGACCTGCTCGGACAGGCCGCGACAGGGACGGGAAAGACCGCCGCCTTCGCGCTTCCCATCCTCCAGCGGCTGCCCCAGGGCAACAGGGGACCGGAACCGACGGCACTGGTCCTCGCGCCGACGCGCGAGCTGGCCATCCAGGTGTCGGAGGCGGTCCACCGCTACGGCCGGGTCCTGGGCGCGCGCGTCCTGCCGATCTACGGCGGGCAGCCGATCGGACGGCAGATCCGCGCCCTGGAGCGCGGGGTCGACGTCGTGGTCGCCACACCCGGACGTGCGCTTGACCACATGAGCCGGGGCACGATCTCCCTGGGATCCCTGCAGATGGTCGTCCTCGACGAGGCGGACGAGATGCTCGACATGGGATTCGCCGAGGACATCGAGGCGATCCTCCAGGAGACGCCGGAGGACCGCCAGACGGTGCTCTTCTCCGCGACCCTGCCCAGGCGCATCAACACGATCGCCCAGCGCCACCTGACCGACCCGGTCCGGACCCAGGTCAAGGAGGAGACGACCGCCCCGGGCGAGGCTCCGCTGGTGCGGCAGAGCGCCTACATGGTTCCGCGGGCGCACAAGCCGGCGGCGCTGGGGCGTGTACTGGACGTGGAGGCGCCCAAGGCCGCGATCGTCTTCTGCCGTACGCGTGAGGAGGTCGACGTCCTCACGGAGACGATGAACGGGCGGGGCTACCGGGCCGAGGCACTGCACGGCGGCATGAGCCAGGAGCAGCGCGACCGCGTGATGGGACGCCTGCGGAGCGGGACGGCGGAGCTGCTCATCGCGACCGACGTGGCCGCGCGCGGACTCGACGTCGAACAGCTCACCCACGTGGTCAACTACAACGTGCCCTCCGCCTCCGACACCTACGTGCACCGGATCGGCCGGATCGGCCGGGCCGGCCGCGAGGGCGTGGCCATCACCCTGGTGGAGCCGCGTGAGCACCGGATGCTCAAGACCATCGCCCGGGCGACCAAGAGTCGGATCCCGATCGAGAAGGTACCGACCATCGCCGACATGCAGAGCCGGCGCCTGGAGCTGACACGCGCCGCGCTGCACGAGAGCCTCCTGGAGGACGAGGGCTCCCTGGAGCACGTCCGCGTCGTGGTCGAGACGCTCGCCGACGAGTTCGACGTCATGGACGTGGCGCTCGCCGCGGTCAAGCTGGCGCACGAGGCCGGCGGGCCCGCGGCCGACGAGGAGGAGATCCCCGAGATCACGGTCAGGCCCGAGCGGGAGCAGCGCGGCCGCCGCGAGGCGCCCGGACGCTCGGGAGGGCGCGGCCGCCCGTCGTCGGGCGGGATGACGCGCCTCTTCGTCGGCGCCGGGCGCAGCGCCAGGATCCGGCCGCAGGACCTGGTCGGCGCGATCGCCGGTGAGTCGGCCCTGCGGGGGCGCGATATCGGTGCGATCGAGATCGCCGACCGCTTCTCGCTGGTGGAGGTCCCCGAGTCCGCGGCCGACGAGGTCATCGCCGCTCTGAAGGGCAGCACCATCAAGGGGAAGAAGGCGGTCGTCCGCCGGGACGCGCGGTAACCGGTCGGCGCGAGCGGTGCGGGCGCCGACCGCGTGGTACCTCGGCGACCCTCGGCCGGCATCCGTGTGCCCGGGAGGCCTCCCGGGTCACTCGGTGCCGAGCACGGTCCGGTAGCGGGCGATGAGCTCCTCGTCCGGGCCGGCCCCGGCCCGCCGGGGGCGCCCGTCGAGGGCCGCGGCGAGCGCGTCCAGGCACACGTCCCACCCGGCCGCCGTGTTCGCCGTCCACGCAGGGTCGACGACGGTGTTGGAGAGCCTGAGCACACACCCTTCGCCGTCCTCCTCCAGGGTCCAGCGCAGATCCTCCCCGGCCCACCGGAACGCCAGCGTGCGCGGAGGGTCGAACTCGGTGATGGGCGCGGTCTCCGGGGCCTCGTCGGGGAAGGTCAGCGTGAGGGCGCCGCCCCGGCGGGCGTCGATCTCCACCTGGCAGGGGAACCACCTGCTCAGCGCCTCCCCGGTGGTCAGGGCCGCCCAGACCGCTGACCGCGGGTGCTCGTAGCGGCGGGTGAAGTGCAGGACGGGCGTGCCGGGAGTGCTCGTGTCGACGCGGACTCGGGTGGTCATGGCTGCGGCCTCTCATGTGGGCGGGTCGAGTCGAGGTAGTCGCCCAGATCGTCCAGCCTGCTCGTCCAGAACACCCGGTAGGGGCGCAGCCAGTCGTCCATCTCGCGCAGTGCCTCGGGCCGCAGCCGGTAGCGCCGCCCCTGCCTCTCGGCGGTCTCGGCGACCAGTCCGGCGGTGCGCAGCACGCGCAGGTGCTTGGACACGTTCGGCTGGGTCAGTCCCAGTGCGGCGACCAGCTCCTTGACGAGCAGTCCCTCGCTCCCGCGCAGCGTGTCCAGGATGCGGCGCCTGCTGGGGTCGGCGAGGACGGTGAACAGATCGGGCATACATTCAGTATGCCTCGATGGTTATATAACCGTCAAGGCATAAAGAGGATGTGAGGCGAGTCCGGATGCCTTGCGCCGCCCATGGGCGCCTGGTCGGGCGTCCCGGCGCGGCGGATTCCAGGGGAAGGGCACGGGTGCCCCACCGGGCACGCTCCGGCGCTCCTCCGGTGGGGCACGCGGCCGGTCAGTCGCTCAGTTCCGGTTTGCCGAACAGCACGGCGAAGCCGGAGGGGAGCTGGCTCAGGATGTGGTTGAACTGGCCCCCGGTGATCCTGCGGGCGACGGTGGTGAGTACCGCGCTGGCGTCCCACTCCGCGGTCTTGGGACGCGCGCCGGTGGCCGCCGCCACCCGGGTCAGGAACTCCTCGACCCCGAAGGACTCCGCGTCGAGGAGCTCTCCCTGCCGCACCGCGTCGCTGAGCTCGTCGGGGAGCTGCGCGACCAGGTGCTCGGCCCCGTTGGCCGGAAGCCGGGGCGCCAGTACGCCGAGCACCGCCCGGCTCACCTGGTCGGCTTCCTCGCGGTCGGCGTACTCACCCAGCTCGCGGACCTCGTTCAGGAACTCGTCGTAGCTCGTGCTCATGTCGACCTCCTCACCGCGTGTCGGCTGGTCACTGTCCAGATCCCCTGCCCGCTCCTCGGGAAAGCGAACCTCCAGGGCCCGGCCGGGGTTCGGCCAGGTCAGGGGCCGGTGAGCCCGGGGGAGGACCGTGCTGGAGGCACGCCTGTCCGGACTGTGCACACACGTCGTCGTCACCGAGGACCTCCTCGCCCCCAGGAGGCCGGCGTCCACTCCCGCTCCCACCCGCCGGGTGAATCGGTGGCCTACAAGACCGCCCTGGTCGGCGTCAGGGGCAGGGCCCGGGCGACGAACCGCGAGGACGGGGCGCCGTCCGGGCCACCACGGCCTTGGGAGGGCCCGCCTGCACGAGGGGGCGCCGGGCCCAGGCGGAGCCGGACCGGGAGAGGGCACGCCTGGACGAGGAACGGTACCCCTACGAGAACGCCCTGGCCGCGTTGCGTTCCAAGGGTGACGAGGACGGGGACAGCGGCTCCAGGAGCAGATCGAGGAGGTCCCTGAGGCCGTGGAGTACCGGCAGGGCCTGTCCGAGGCCGGGGGCACCGACCCCGCCGTGCGGAGGGAAGCCGCCGTGGCCGGGGCGTCGTAGGACCCGGGCGCTCTTCGGACACCGCGTACCGAGAGGCGGTTTCCGGTACACGGTGTGACGGGCGGCACATCCGCGTAGGGTGTGCCGCATGGCCGCGGAACTCCGCCGCGGCCCCGCCCGGCGATCCGAGGGGATTCACGTGCGCCTGGTCTACGTCCTCGACACGAACGACCTTCGAGCGGAGGCCGACTTCTGGTGTGCGGTGCTCGGCTTCGAGCGCGAGGAGGGGGAGCACCAGACCTATCTCGCGCTCAGGGACCCGGGCGGGCGCTGGCCCGACCTGCTGCTCCAGAAGGTGCCCGAGGCCAAGGCGGGCAAGAACCGGATGCACCTGGACGTGGTCGTTCCCGACGTGGCGGCGGAGATCGACCGGGTGCGCGGACTGGGCGCCGAGGTGCTGCGCCCGACCGTCGAGGAGGACGGGCACCTGCTGGCGGTCATGGCCGACCCCGAGGGCAACGAGTTCTGCGTGGTCCAGCGGCTCGACGGAACCCCGGGGGAGTAGCCCAAGCCGGGGCGGACCGCTTCGGGCCGCGGCGCTCCCGGCGCCGGGGCCCGGCACGCGCCGCCTCGCCATGTGTGCGTACAGGGCACGGGGGTAGCGCTCACCACAAGGTTCGTGCATGCCGGTGAACTGCGCAAACGTGTGCGGCCCGCGGTACGCGGTCCGCGGCGTGGGCGCCGTGCACCGCGACGACGCGACTGGGGTGAGGAACGTGTTCCGAGACCGGCGAGACGCGGGTGAGCGACTGGCCCGCGTGCTGGAAGGGCAGAACAAGCCGCATCCGCTCGTGCTGGCGCTGCCGCGCGGCGGTGTCCCCGTGGCGGAGCGCGTCGCCGGGGTCCTCGGGGTACCGCTGGACATCGTGGTCGTGCGCAAGATCCCCGTGCCCGGAAGCCCGGAGACGGCGATCGGGGCGACCACGGCCGAGGGGCCTCCGCTGTTCGACGGGAGGGCGCTGAACCTGCTGGGGCTCTCCGAGGAGCGCCTGGCCGACACGGTCGAGGCGGAGCAGGCGGAGGCGCGGCGACGGGTCCGGGCCTACCGCGGAGGCGCACCCCAACTGGACGTCGCCGAACGCGACGTCTTCGTGGTCGACGACGGACTGGCGACCGGCATGAGCGCGCGGGCGGCACTGACCGCGCTGCGCGAACAGGACCCCGCGTCCCTCGTGCTGGCCGTCCCCGTGGGAGCGCCGAGCGCGGTACGGGCGCTCGCCGACGTGTGCGACCAGGTCGTCTGTCTGGAGACGCCGTCGGACTTCGGCGCGGTCAGCCTGTGGTACGAGGAGTTCCCCCAGGTCAGCGATGAGGAGGTGCTGGCCCTGCTGGGCCGCGCCGGTCCCGACGAAGGGAGAGCACCATGACCGCCGTGGACGTGACGGTACGGACCCCGGACGCGCGGCTCGACGGGCAGCTGGACATGTTCCCCGGGGCGACCGCGGTCGTGGCCTTCGCACACGGCAGCGGAAGCTCACGGCACAGCCCGCGCAACCAGGCCGTGGCCGAGGAGCTCCGCCGGACGGGCGTGGCCACGCTCCTGTTCGACCTGCTGACCCCGGAGGAGGAGTGCACCGACAACGTGACCAGGGAGCAGCGCTTCGACATCGACCTGCTCACCCGGCGCCTGACCGGGGCGGTGGACTGGCTGGCCGCCCAGGAGAGCACCAAGGGGGTGCCCATCGGCCTGTTCGGCGCCAGCACCGGTGCCGCCGCGGCGCTGCGGACCGCCGCCGAGCGCCCGGACCTGGTCGCGACGGTCGTCTCGCGCGGCGGCCGTCCCGACCTCGCGGGCACGGAGGCGCTACAACTGGTGCGGGCCCCGACGCTGCTCATCGTCGGCGGGGCGGACACCGACGTCCTCCGGCTCAACGAGGACGCGGCCGACTGGCTCGGCGGTCCGAGCCGGATCCACGTCGTTCCCCGCGCCACCCACCTGTTCGAGGAGGAGGGCGCGCTGGAGGAGGTGGCCGACGCCGCCTCCGGCTGGTTCGCGGGCGTCCTCGGCGAGCGGGAGAGGTGAACCGCGCCGATCCCGCTCCGGGATCCGCCGTTCCGGGGCCCCTCCGGGGCCCGCGCCGGGTTCCGGAGGGGCACCCGACCGGATTGTTCCCGCACTGGGAGGACTGAGATGGTGACGGACGGACGGTCAGTCGACCGGGACGCGGTTCTGCCGCTGACCGGGCCGAGGTCGCTGGACCCGCTCGTCGAGCGGATCGGCGACGCGCGGTACGTGCTGCTGGGCGAGGCATCGCACGGCACATCCGAGTTCTACCGCTGGAGGGCGGAGCTGACCCGGCGCCTGATCGACGAGGAGGGCTTCTCCTTCGTCGCGGTGGAGGGCGACTGGCCGGACTGCCAGGCGCTGCACTGCTCCGTCGTGGGCGCCCCGGGAGCACCCGAGGACCCGCGGGAGGCACTGGAGGGCTTCCGCAGGTGGCCGCGGTGGATGTGGGCCAACACCGATGTGCTGGAGTTCGCGCGGTGGCTGAGGGAGCGCAACCTCCGGCTCCCGGAGCAGCAGCGCGCGGGGTTCTTCGGCCTGGACGTCTACAGCCTGTGGGAGTCGCTGTACGCGGTGCTGGGGTGGCTGCGCGAGAACATGCCCGAACAGGTGGAGCCGGCGCTGAGGGCCTACCGCTGCTTCGAGCCCTACGGAGAGGATCCCCGGTCCTACGCCCAGGCGACGCGGCTGGTCCCGGAGAGCTGCGAGCGGGAGGTCGTCGACCTGCTGGCCGGGCTGCGCCGCCAGGTGGGGGGACCCACCGACGAGGGCCTGGCCGACTTCGCCGCGCGCCAGAACGCCGAGGTGCTCGCGGGTGCCGAGCAGTACTACCGGTCGATGGTGCGCGGAGGCCCCGAGTCGTGGAACGTCCGCGACCACCACATGACCGACACGCTCGACCGGCTCATGGAGCACCACGGCCCGGGGGCCAGAGCGGTCGTGTGGGAGCACAACACCCACGTCGGCGACGCACGGGCGACCGACATGTCCGCCGCGGGCATGGTCAACGTCGGCCAGCTGGTGCGCGAACGCCACGGTGACGACGGGGTCGTCCTCATCGGCTTCGGTACCTACGAGGGCCGGGTGGTCGCGGGCAGGTCGTGGGGTGCGACCCCGGAGCCGATGCCGGTTCCCGCGGCGCGCGACGGCAGCGTCGAGGCCCTGTTGCACGGCTCGCTCGACGGGGACGCGGGTCTGCTGGTCCTCACCGGTGAGGAGGCCAACGATCCGTTCGCCGACGAGATACTCCCGCACCGCGCCATCGGGGTCGTCTACCACCCCGGACGCGACCGGTACGGGAACTACGTCCCGACCGTCCTGGGGGAGCGCTACGACGCCTTCGTGTTCGTCGACCACACCCGGGCGCTCACCCCGCTGCACTCGGTCGAGGCGGACTCGGGCGAGGAGGAGACCTGGCCCACCGGGCTGTGAGGCCGTGCCGCCCGCCCCGGAAGCCGGTCCGGACGTCCCGTGTGAGCGTGGTCTCGCCCGCTGCTAGGTTGTCCGCGGACATAACGGGCGATGCGGCCGTGTGGACGCGACACGGCCGTGTCCGGAGCGCGGACCGGAGGCGGGACGGAAGTGGACGGAGCAGCGCGGCCGTGGCGCCGACAGGCACGGAAGGCCCTGGCGTGGACCGGTGTGGGACTGCTCGTCGGCGCCCTCGCCCTGGCGGCCGTCACGGCGGCGCTGAACCGGGGGAGGTACGAGGACGGCCTGCTGGAGGAGACCGGCGGCTGGTGGCTCGTCTCGGCCGTGGTCGCCCTGGTGGTCCTGTCCTTCGGGGTCCGGTGGCAGGTGAGGCATCCCCGGGTCCTCGACGACGATCCCCGGGGCCGGGGCCGCGTGTTCTGGCTCTCCCTGTGCGCGCTGGGCGTCGGATACCTGGCCTTCGCGGGCTTTCCCGCGGACGCCTTCCAGGCGACGGCGGAGGGAGCCTGGCAGTACGACCCCTCTCCCGCGGCGGCCGGCATGTGGCTCGTCGTGTGCATGGTCGCCCTGGGGTGCCTGCTCATGCTCTCGTCCGCGCGCCCGCCGAGGCTCCTTCCCCTGCGGCGCTCCCTTCCCTTCGCCGCGGCGGGCGTCTTCGCGGTCGTGCTGGCCGGCGGCCTCGTGGAGGCGGTCGTGTTCCCCCGCGAACCGCACACCGTCGCCGAGGGGAACGGCGATCCGGCGCCGGTACCGGAAGCGGTCGGCCGTGTGGGCTGGAGCTGGGCGCCCCCGATGGGAGTGAGGATCGAGGAGGTCCGCGCCGGTACCCACGGGCCCCTCGTCCTGCTCGACGACGGGGCCGTCTCCCTGGACGGGACCACCGGTGAGGAGCTGTGGTCCTTCCGTCGCCCGCGCGACTGGGGCGGGAGCGCGTGGGCCGACGACGAGCACGTGTACGTGCGCTACGCCCACGGCGCCCCGCCGGAGGAGGAGACCCCGGCCGACGTGTCGGGGGAGCCCGTCGAGCGCACGACGGTGGTGCTCGACATCGCGACCGGGGAGGTCGTCGGTGAGTCCACCGCCCTCGAACCGGGGGAGGGGAAGCTCGTCGCGATGACGCCCGAGGCCCGGATCGAGCGGTTCCGGGCGGACTCCAACGGTGAGTTCGTGCTGGGGGCGACCTCCCTGGAGGGCGAAGAGGAGCTGTGGTCGCGCACCTTGGCCGCACCCGGCGAGGGACGGATGTGCCGGCACGGCGCCCTCCGGCGGTACGCGGACCTCCTGGTCGTCCTGTACGGGTGCGCGACCGAGCCACCGGACGGGGCGGGATACGAGGACTTCCAGAACCTCTTCATGTCCCGGGAAGTCCGCGTGGAGGTCACGGTCACCGCCGTGGACGTCGCCACCGGGGAGGAGGCCTGGCGGTACGGATGGGAGACCGAGCCGGACGAGAGGTCGCCCGACCTGGTCGAGGGCCGTTCCCCGGCGGGGGACGGCACCCCGGTGATCGTGCTGGAACGGCCCGGGGGCGACCCGGAACTGCTCCTGCTCGACGCCGCCACCGGGGAGCGGCTCGACCACCTGCCCGGCTTCGTGCTGGACGGGGACGGGACCGGATCCGAGACCTACGGGGGCGTGGTCCGGATCGACACCGAGGGCAGCGTGGTGCACGAGGCCCCCAGGGGCGGTGCGCTGATCCACCGTGCCGACGCCTCCGGCGAGATCACCGCTACGGCGGACCTGGGTGACATCAACGTGGGGACCGCGGTGGACGACGTCGTCGCGCTGGAGGACATGGCGCTCGTCCCGCGCATGCGGGGCCCCCTCAACAGGGACGACCAACAGGTCGAACTGGCGGTCGCGCCCTTCGGTGGGTCGGTGACCTGGGAGACGGCGCGGTGGATCGATCCCGGCGGGAGGCTCCTGACCGACATGCTCGCGGTCCCCGGTGCGGTCGTCCTGCACACGGACGGTGACTACGGGGACTACCGCAGCGGTGAGGGGCCCCTCGTGGAGGGCCTGGTGCCCTGACCGCGGCCGTGCGCCGGAGCCCGCCGCCGGAGGGCGGGCGGTTCGAGGGCGCCGCCGAATGCGATACAGTTTCACCTGTTGGCGGCGCCGGAGACGGCGTTCGCGCGACGGACGGGACGTAGCGCAGTTTGGTAGCGCACTTGACTGGGGGTCAAGGGGTCGTGGGTTCAAATCCCGCCGTCCCGACAGAGAAGCAGCAGGTCGTGGAGGGGTCCGCCGTGTGGCGGGCCCCTTTCTGCGTCTTCGGTGGGGTGTCAGGACGCGGCACGCGTGATGGCCTCGGTCCCCGGCCCGCCGGAGCGGGCCGAGGGGCCCGTGCCCGCAGCTCTCGGACCTCCCTCCCGTGCGGGTGCTCGGGCGGTCAGGTGCTGCGGGCGGTCGCGGCACCGGTGGGCGCGGCCCGCTCGCCCCCGGCCGGGTCGGTCGGGGCCACCCGGCGCGTGGGGAGGAAGGCGGCGATGGCGAAGGCGGCGAGCGCGGCGAGTCCGCCCATGCCCAGGACCAGGGTGAAGGCACTCCGTGCGGGGAGGACCTCTCCGCCCACGGACATGGTCATGCCGGCGAGGAACATGCCCGCGACCGCGCTGGCGGTGGAGGTGCCGATGGAGCGCATCAGGGTGTTGAGGCTGTTGGCCGCCGCGGTCTCCGACCGGGGAACGGCGGCCATGACCAGGGAGGGCATGGCGCCGTAGGCCAGGCCCACACCCGCGCCGATCACGGTGGAGGCGATCATGAGCTGCCAGACGGCCGACATGAGCAGCAGGCTCAGGCCGTAGCCGAGCGCGACCAGCAGGGCGCCGACCATCATGGTCGTCTTGGGGCCCATGGCGCGGGAGAGGCGTGCCGAGACCGGTGACATCGCCATCATCACCAGCCCGTTCGGCGCCATCACCAGACCCGCGACCAGGATCGTCCGCCCGAAGCCGTAACCGGTGGCCTCCGGCATCTGGAGCAGCTGCGGGATGACCAGGGACATGGCGAACATGGAGAAGCCGAACGCCAGGGACGCGGCGTTGGTGAGCAGGACCTGGCGCCGTGCGCTGACGCGCAGGTCGACCAGGGGCCGCGGTGTCCGCAGCTCCCACCAGCCCCACACCAGGAGCACCACCGCCGCGGCGGCGAGCATGGCGCCGGGAACACCGCTGCCCCATCCCCATTCGGAGCCCTTGGAGATCGCCAGCAGCAGCAGGAACAGGGCGATGGACAGGCCCACCGATCCCAGCAGGTCGAACCTGCCGCCGGTACGGAACCCGGAGTCCGGGATCAGGGTGCGGACCAGCACGGCGGCCGTGGCCGCCAGCGCGGCGGCGACCCAGAAGAGGGTGTGCCAGTCCGCCTTCTGCGCGATGAACGCGGAGGAGGGCAGGCCGAGCGCGCCGCCCACCCCGAGTGAGGCGCTCATCAGCGCGGTCGCCCCGCCGAGCCGCTCGGGAGGCAGGACGTCGCGCATGATGCTGATGCCCAGGGGGATGACCCCGGCCGCCAGGCCCTGGAGGGCCCGGCCGATGACCATCGGTACCAGGCTGGTGGCCAGGGCGCAGAAGACCGAGCCGACGACGAGGACGGCGAGGCTGAACAGCAGCATGCGGCGCTTGCCGTACATGTCACCCAGGCGGCCGACCGTCGGCGTGGCGACCGCGGCGGTCAACAGGGTGGCGGTGATCGCCCAGGCGGTGTCCCCGGGGGTGGCTCCCAGCAGGCCGGGCAGCACGGGAACGAGCGGGATGACCAGGGTCTGCATGAGCGAGACGATGATGCCGCCGAAGGCCAGGACGGAGACGACCACGTTCGGCCTCACGGGTGGTCGCGCGTCGCCGGCCGCTCTGGTGCGGGCATGAGTCATTGAGAGTGGCCCCCGTCTCCATACGTGCGAAAGCGCCCTACTTTTAAGTCAGGCGCTTGACTTACATTAACAGGACGCGCCCGGCCGGTTCCAGGTCCGGGCCGGGTGGGAGGGAGAGGTCACAGTGTCGGGAGGGCCGCCGGCCGACGGTGTCCGCGCTCCCGTCGGACGAGGCCGCGTGGGCCGCGCACGACGCCGGAGCCGGGAGCGGGCCCCGGGCCGGGCGGCGCCGACGGGCCGAGGCGGGCGGGGATCGGTACGGTGGTCCCCATGAGTGGCAGGGTGACGAGGTCGGACCAGGTCGCCGCGACGCGGGAGACGATCCTGTCCGCGGCGGAGAGGCTCTTCGCCGAGCACGGAGTGGCCGGGGTCTCCAACCGCCAGATCAGTCAGGAGGCGGGTCAGGGCAACAACACGGCGGTCAGCTACCACTTCGGGTCCAAGGCCAACCTGGTCCGCGCGATCGTGCGCAGGCACACCGAGCAGATCGAGGGGATACGCCTGCACATGGTGCTGCGCGCCGACGGTTCCACCGAGGTGCGGGACTGGGTCGCCTGCACGGTGGAGCCCTTCGCCCAGCACCTCGCCGACCTGGGCATACCCAGTTGGTTCGGGAGGTTCAGCGCGCAGGTCATGAGCGACTCCGCCTATCGGGAGATCGTGGTCGAGGAGTCCCTCGGCTCCCCCTCCCTGGCCCGCGCCGGAGAGGAGCTTCGTCGGTGCCTTCCCGACCTGCCGGCGGAGGTCCGCGCGGAGCGCCAGGACATGGCCAGCCGGCTCATCGTGTACGTGATCGCCGAGCGGGAGCGCGCCCTGGCCGAGGGGGGCCGTACTCCCCGGGACTCCTGGCATCGGGCCGCCGCCGGACTGACCGACGCCCTCACCGGCCTCTGGCTCGCCCCGGTAACCGAACTCCCGGCGCGGGCCGGGCGGGGAGCCGCGCACTCCGGGAACTCCTAGGTTCCCGGGTGGTCGCGTCCGTGGCGCCCTGTCGCCCGACGGCGTGACCGTGCCTCCCGGCCCCTTCGGCTCTCCTGGGCGCCCTGGCGTGAACCCGGAGTGACGGATCGGATCCGAAAGGTGCGCATAGGAGGGTTGACGCCGGAAAACCGCTACTTTACGATGCATGAACATTTACTAAGCGTGTTCATACTATTCAACGACGACCGCCGGCGCCCTGTGCGGCCGGTGTCCGCACCCCCCTTGCGCAGTCCTCGTGCACGTGTTTCCCGAGGCGCTGACCGTTGGCGCCGACGGTCTCTTGCGTGGCGGAATGTTAGCGCTAACAATCCACGTTTTCCGATGGTTCCACCGCGTCCGGCCCCGTGGCCCCGGCGCTTTCGGACGCCTTCCCGGTACCGATTCCGCCCCCGTGGTCCACCGGCCCGATTCCCCGACCCGTTCCCCCGACACTCCTCACACCCCCCGACCGAGCCCGAGGAGGCTTTCCCGTGACCGAAGACCCGAGCACCCCCTCCGTGCCCCCCGCCCCCCTCTCGCGCCGCAGGCTGCTGGGCGCCGCCCTGGCGACGGGAGCGCTGGCCGCGACCCCGGCCGCCGCCGACGCGGCCGCGCCCCGGCACGCCGCGGCCGCCGCCTACCCCGGTCCCGGCCACGTGACCGGGGACGTCCGGATGCACGACCCGTCCTTCGTCAAACGGCCCGACGGCGGCTACCTGGTCGCCCACACCGGCAACGACCTGGCCCTGAAGACCTCGGCCGACCGGACCGCCTTCAGCAACGCCGGCGTGGCCTTTCCCGGCGGCGCCCCGTGGACCAGTCCCTACACCGGCGGTGCGCGCAACCTGTGGGCGCCGCACCTGTCCCACCACAACGGGCGGTACCACCTCTACTACTCCGCCTCCACCTTCGGATCCAACCGTTCGGCGATCTTCCTGGCGACCAGCACCAGTGGAGACTCCGGAACCTGGCGTGACGAGGGCCTGGTCGTCGAGTCGTTCACCTCCGACGACTTCAACGCCATCGACCCCCACCTGCAGGTGGACGGCCAGGGCCGCTGGTGGCTGGCGTTCGGCTCGTTCTGGTCGGGGATCAAGATGGTGCGCATCGACCCGGCGACCGGTAAGCGCTACGACGGCGCCCTGCACGCGATCGCCGGCCGAGGCGGCGGCGCCATCGAGGCTCCGACCCTCTTCCACCGCGGCGGCTGGTACTACCTGTTCGTCTCCTTCGACCTGTGCTGCCGCGGGGCCGACAGCACCTACCGCGTCATGGTCGGCCGGTCCAGGAGCATCACCGGCCCCTACCACGACCGTGCCGGCACCGCCATGACCTCGGGCGGCGGTACCGAGGTCCTGGCCGGCCACGGCGGCGTCCACGGTCCCGGACACCAGGACGTCTTCGCCGACACCGACAGCGACATCCTCGCCTACCACTACTACGCCGACGACGGCACGGCGCTGCTGGGCGTGAACTGGCTCGGCTGGGACTCCTCCGGCTGGCCCTACGTGCACTGACACCGGTCCCGATCCGGCACGGGCCCGTCCGCCCGGTCCCGTGCCGGAGAGGAGCTTCGCGGGTGCCTTCCCGGCCTGTCGGCGAAGGTCCGTGTGCAACGCCGGGACATGGCCGGCCGGCTCCGTCAGGCGATGGGGCCGAACAGGGCGGTCCTGTCGAGGTCCTCGCCGTCCAGGGCGTCGAGGACGCCGACCAACTGACTCTCCTCGTACCGGAAGTGGCTCTCCATGACCGCCCCGATGCCGTCGAGGTGGCGCAGCTTCTCCTCGTCGCTCTCCCCGGCGTCCAGGGCCCTCTCCAGCCCGCCGATCAGGTACTCGATCATGCTGTGGTCCTGCTTGAGCTTGGCGACGACGGGTGCGAGATCGGGACGGCGCTCCACGACGAGGGGGAAGAGGGAGGCGTCCTCGCTCGTGTGGTGGCCCGCCAGAGCGGTGCAGAAGCCGAGGCAGAAGAGCCGGAGGTCCCGGGACACGGCCTCGGCCCGGGCGCCGCTCTCGACCGACTCGCGCGCCAGCTCCAGCGCCTGGCGCAGGCGGTGGTGCACGGCCCGCAGTTCGCCTCCCCAAGCACGGATCCTCTGCTCGGTCACGTCTGCTCTCCCCTCGGCGGTCGGGACGGCCTCGGTCCGCGGCGTTCGCGGCGCCGCCCGCCCCCCGGCACCGTCACCGTAGTACGAGGAGGCCGCGCGGACCCGCGTCGGCCGGCGGATGCCGGACGCACCGGGCCTGACTCCCGAACGTGGTGGTATGTGACCTGATACCCCTTTTCGGACGGGCTGGGTAGGGGAAAGAATGATCGGTATGGACGTCCTGCGCAGGAACAACGTCACGGTCACCGGTGTCGCCGACGGGCCGGTGGTCGTGCTGGCCCACGGATTCGGCTGCGACCAGAACATGTGGCGCCTCGTCGTACCGGCCCTGGCCGAGCGGTACCGGGTGGTGCTGTTCGACTACGTCGGTTCCGGAGGGTCGGACCCGTCCTCCTGGAGCGAGGAGAGGTACTCCACCCTGGAGGGCTACGCCCAGGACGTGGTGGAGGTCTGCCGGGAACTGGACCTGGACCGGGTGGTGTTCGTGGGGCACTCGGTCAGCGCCATGGTCGGCGTTCTGGCCGCGCGTGCGGTGCCCGAGCGGATCCGGGCGCTGGTGATGGTGGCCCCCTCGCCCCGCTACATCGACGACGAGGGCTACCGCGGCGGCTTCACCGCGGGGGACATCGACGAACTGCTGGACTCGCTGGAGTCGAACTACCTGGGCTGGTCATCGGCCGTGGCACCCATGATCATGGGCACTCCCGAGCGGCCGGAGCTGGAACAGGAACTGACCGACAGCTTCTGCGCCACCGACCCCGACATGGCCCGGGTCTTCGCCCGCACCACCTTCCTGTCCGACAACCGCGCGGACCTGGGGGACGTGGAGGTCCCGACGCTGGTCCTTGAGTCCGCCCGGGACCTCATCGCCCCGCGCGAGGTCGGCGCCTTCGTCCACAGCGCGATCCCCTCCTCCCGGCTGGTCACCCTGGACGCCACCGGCCACTGCCCGCACCTGAGCGCGCCGCGGGCCACCGCGGCGGCGGTGCTGGACTTCCTGGAGGACCTGTGGCCCGTCGGGTGAGCGAGGGACCCGAGCCGCTCGGGGCCGGCACGACGGCGGCCCTCGCCGCGCTGTCGGAGGACAGCGCCGAGGAACTCTACGAGTCGGCCCCCTGCGGTTACCTGTCGACTCTCATGGACGGCACGATCGTCAGGATCAACGGCACGCTGCTGGAGTGGCTCGGCCTGGAACGCGAAACCGTGGTGGGACGCATGCGTTTCGCCGACCTGCTCACCGTGGGCGGCAGGCTCTACCACGAGACGCACTTCGCGCCCCTGCTGCACATGCGGGGGGAGGTCAGCGGTGTCGCCCTGGAGATGCGCACCACCGCCGGCGGCCGCCTTCCGGTACTGGTCTCCTCCGTCGTCAGGCAGGGCGCGGAGGGTAGGCCCTCGCTGGTCCGCGCCACCGTCTTCGACGCCACCGACCGCCGCTCCTACGAGGAGGAGCTGCTGCGCCGCCGCAGGGAGGCCGACCAGGCCCGCGCCGAGGCGGAACGTGAGCGCCTGCGGGCCGAGGCCGACCGGGCCCGCCTGACGGAGGCGCTCACCATCCTGCGGAAGTCCTTCCTGCCCGACACCCTGCCCGACGTACCGGGCATGGAGACGGCCGCCTACTACCACACCGCCTCTCCCGACCAGTTGGGCGGCGACTTCTACGACCTCCTTCCCCTCGGTGACACGCGCTGGGTGTTCTTCCTCGGCGACGTGTCCGGCAAGGGCCCCGAGGCCGCGACCCTGACCTCCCAGAGCCGCTACGCCCTGCGCGCCGCCGCACTCCACTCGCCCGAGCCCGCCGACGCCCTGGCCACGCTGAACACCGTCCTCCTGGACCGCTACGCCGACAACGGCGACCCCCGCTACTGCACCGCCGTCTTCGGCGTCCTCGAACCCGACGGCGACACCGGCCGCGCCCGTGTCCGCCTCGCCTCCGGCGGCCACCCCCCGGCCCTGGTCATGCGCGCCGACGGACGGGCCGACTTCCTGCCCACACCCGGAGGGATGCTCGTCGGCGTACTGCCCGACGCCCACTTCGCCACCACCGGGACCACCCTCGCCCCCGGCGACACCCTCGTGCTCTACACCGACGGCCTGACCGAGGCCCGCACGGGGCCCGGGAGCGACTCCCTGTACGGCGAGGACGCCCTGCTCTCCTTCGCCGCCGACCACGCCCCCTCCACACCCCGCGGCATGGTCGACGCCCTGACAGAACTGCTGCGGGGATTCGGCGACGGCCTCGGCGACGACACCGCCCTCCTCGCGTTCGGCGTCCCCGCATCCCGTCCGGCGACGGACACCCCGCCGGGGAGGCGCTGAGGCCCCACCCGCCGGGTGGCGGCTCTCCCGGAGCCCGGCCGCCCGAAGGCGTTCACGGTTTCGCGCAGCCGGGCGGCCCGCCGGTCTCCCAGGTCCTCGGCGCGTAGCGGAGCCGCAACAGGCGTGCGCCGCCGGTGCCTCTCCGGGCGTGGGCCGAGGGGCTGGGGAGTGTTTCGGAAGCGGTCAGCGCTGTGTGGTCCGGTTCAGGACGCCGGTGGCGGAGTCGCGCAGGTGTTCCGCGCCGACGCCGAATGGGCGGAGGCGCTCGCGGCGGTCAGGCGGAGCGCTCCGGCCCGGCGGCTCGTTCCTGTTCGAGCCCCGAGGGCCGGCCGGACCTCGAATGGGTCTTCGCGGCCCGCGGGCCCTGACGCGGAGTCAGGAAATGCCGCGGAAGAAGGTGTGGATGTCGTTCGCGAGCAGCTCCGTCTCCTCCATCGCGGGGAAGTGGCCGCCCTCGGTGAACTCGCTCCAGTGGCCGATCGCCTTCCACGGGTCCATCGCGCGGCGTATGAGCGGGTGGGTGTCGAACACGGCCCATCCGGACGGCACGTCGGAGGCCATGACCAAGTCGATTCCGGAGTGCTCGGACTCGTAGTAGAACTGCGCGCTCGACGCGCCGCTGCGGGTGAACCAGTACAGGCTGATGTTCGTGAGGAGCTGGTCGCGGTCGACCGACTCGTCCGGCGTCCGGTAGGCGCCGCTGGTCCCGGTCTTGAACTTCTCGGCGATCCACGCGAGCTGACCGGCCGGCGAGTCGGTGAGCGCCGCGCCGATCGTGTCGGGACGGTGGTTCTGCATCTCCAGATACCCGCGCTCGGCCGCGTCCTCGGAGCGCACCGCCTCGATCTGGGCGGTCTCGTCCTCGGACAGGCCGTCGGGGTAGGGGAACTTGTCGCCGACCAACCCGAGCCACCGGGGGTCGCCGCCGATGTGCGTGCCGATGACGCGCTCCGGGTGGAGGGCCGCGAGGCGGCCGGTGGTGCCCGCACCGATGTCGGTGCCGTGGGCCGCGAACCTCTCGTAGCCGAGACGCGTCATGATCTCGGCGTAGGCCTCCGTCGTCCGCGCCAGCTCCCAGCCGGTCCCTGAGAGCGGGGTGGAGAACCCGAAGCCGGGCAGCGACGGGATGACCACGTGGAACTCGTCGGTCAGCAAGGGGATGAGCCGCTGGTACTCGACGAACGAACCCGGCCAGCCGTGGTTCAGGATCAGCGGGGTGGCCTCCGGGTTCGTCGATCGCGCGTGGACGACGTGGAACGTCTGGCCGTTGACGACCGTCGTGAGCTGTCCGTACTCGTTGAGCTTCTCCTCCTGCGCACGCCAGTCGAACCCGTCGCGCCAGTACTCGGCGAGCTCCTTCAGGTACACCAGCGGGATGCCGCGGCCGAAGTCGGTGCGATCGTCTCGGCCCGGCACGGGGACCGGCCAGCGCGTGCGTGCCAGACGGTCACGCAGGTCGTCGATGTCGGCCTGCGGGATGTCGATGCGAAACGGTGTGAGTGCGTTGTCCTCGTTCATGACACCGACGTTTCCAGGCAATGCGGAAGGTTGGCTTCCGCGATCGCTGAAACGATGGAGAATATGTTGGAGACCTCGGCCCGCCTGCTCGAACTGCTGTCACTGCTCCAGCTCAAGCGCGACTGGACGAGCTCCGAGCTCGCCGGCCGGCTCGACGTGAGCACGAGGACTGTGCGCGCCGACATCGGCAGGCTGCGGTCGCTCGGCTATCCCGTGGACGCGCGCCCCGGCGTCGCGGGCGGGTACCGGCTGGCCGCCGGGACGGCGATGCCCCCACTGCTGCTCGACGACGACGAGGCCGTCGCCGTCGCGGTCGGACTGGGTGCGGTCGCGACACAAAAGCTCGGCGTCGAAGAGACATCGCTCACCGCGCTCGCGAAACTGGAGCAAGTGCTGCCCTCGCGCCTGCGTCGGCGCGTCGAGGCGGTACGCGAGGCGACGAGCGTCGTTCCAGGGGCTGAACCGCCGCTCGACCTCTCGGTCCTCGGCGCGGTCGCTGCCGCGATCCGCGGCCACGAACGGCTCCGGTTCGGATACACGAAGCCCGGGGGCGGCGAAGGGGCCCGCCACACCGAACCGCAACGGCTGGTGAGCTGGGGACCGCTCTGGTACCTGCTCGCGTGGGATCTCGACCGTGACGACTGGCGGATCTTCCGTGTCGACCGCATGGAACCGCACGCACCGACGGGTGTGCGGTTCCAGCCGCACGTGATCTCGGAGGACGACGCCGTCGAGTACGTCGTCGGACGCGTCAGCAAGGCGGCCTGGAAGTACCGCGCCCGGGTACTCGTGCATGCTTCCGCCGCCAAGGTCGCCGCGAAGATCCCCGTCCCGGTCGATATCGAGGCGGTCGACGAGTCCACGTGCCATGTCGAGCTGGGTGCCGACGACCCGGACCGGCTCGCGCTGTGGATGACACGGCTCGACGTCGACATCGAGGTGGTCGACGGAGACGAGCTCGCGGCGGCGTTCGATCGCCTCGCGGCGAGGTTCCGCCGCGCGGCGGGTGACGCATGCACGACGTGAACCTCGGCCGTCGGTCACCCGATGATGTCGTCGTCATCGGGGTCGGCCCCGTCCACGTCGTCGTCTCCGTTCGGTACGGGGCCGTCCTCCTCCCCGGATCCGTCCCTGGCCCGCTCGCCGCTGCCGCCGCCGTCCAGCAGGGGGTGCTCCTCGACCTCGTAGCGCCTGATGTAGATACCGAGGAAGGTCTGCAGGCTCGCGCTGATGGGGAGGGCGAGCAGCGCGCCCGGAGCGCCCATGATCGCCATGCCCGCGATGACCGACCCGAACGCCACCGCCGGGTGCATGTTGAGCGTTCTGGCCGTGATGCGGGGTTGCAGCAGGTAGTTCTCGAACTGCTGGTAGACGATGACGAACACGAGCACCCACACGGCCTGCCACGGGCTCTGCAACAGCGCCACCAGCACGGGGACGGCGCCGCCGATGTAGGTGCCGATGGTGGGGATGAACTGCGACAGCACCCCCACCCACAGCGCGAGGGCGAACGCGAACGGGATGTCCAGGACCACCAGGGCCAGGTAGTGCGCGACCGTGCAGACCAGCGCCATGAGCGCCCGGGAGTAGAGGTAGCCGCCCGTCTTGCTGATCGCGATCTCCCACGCCCGCAGCACCTCGCGCTGGGTCCGCGGCGGCAGGACCGAGCAGGTCACACGGCGAAAGCGCGGACCGTCGGCGCACAGGTAGAAGGTGAAGAGCGCGATCGTCAGCCCGTTGAACAGCATGGCCAGGACCGTCGTCCCGGCTCCCCAGACGTTGTTGGCGATGCTCGACGCGTACTGCTGGACCAGCCCGCTCGCGCTGGAGACCTCGTCGAGCAGGGTCGTGGGGGAGAAGGACGTGTCGAACGTCGTGTTGACCCAGTTCAGCACGGCGCGTGTCATGTTCGGCAGTTCGACGGCGAACGCCAGCACCTGCCCGATCAGCATCGAGCCGAGCAGGCTGAGGAAGGCGAGGACCGCCAGCATGACGAGGGCCATCACCACTCCCGTGGCCGGACCGCGCCGCCACCGGTGCTGGTGCAGCCAGTTGACCGCGGGCTCCAGCGCCAGTGCGAGGAACAGCGAGATCAGCAGCAGCACGATGAGGCTCTGCAACTGGAGGAACAGCCACAGGGCGACACCGAAGGCCGTGACGACCCACATGGTCAGCATCAGCGACCGGGGGAGCCACCGCGGCACGGTGCTCCTCTGGTCGGGGCGCGGAGCCCGGTGCGGTTCCGGTGGAGTGCTTGTACGCAAGCTGGGACTTCCTTCTCTCAGCGGCCCTCGGGGCCCTTCCCGCGTACGGCGGACGATATCCGGTCCTTCGGAGGTCGGCCGCCACGTGGCCGTCCGGCCGGGCGCTCGGGGCCGGCGAAACCAAGTCACAAGAACAGCATTAGGTATATGACGGTTAGATCTCGTATTGTCTCCTGAGCACCCGCCGACCCGTAGGCACCTTCCCTTTGGTGCCGTGCGATGGGCACACCGGCGCCGGGCTCCCCCCGCCCCGCCTCACCGTCCTCTCGCCCCTCGCCTGTCGGGCTCGCTCGCGGTACGACCCATGGAGCTCGCATGAACCGGAACGTCCTCTCCTTCCCCGCTGACGCCCCGAACCGTCGGAACGCGCGTTCGGGCGCGGGGGTCCTCGCCCTGTCCCTGGCCGCGGTCCTCGTCGCGCCGTCGGCCTCCCATGCCGCCCCCGACGACATGGACATCGACGAGCTCAACGAGAAGGCGGAGGAGCTGGAGGAGACCTACGAGGGCGAACTCCTCCAGTTCAACGAGATCAAGGAACGCGCCGAACAGGCGCAGGAGGACCTGAAGGAGGTCGAGGAGCAGCTGGAGGGGTCCCGCTCCAGCGTCGTCCAGATCGCCGCCAGCCAGTACAAGAGCTCGGGTCTGGACCCCACGCTGGAGGTGCTCTTCACCAGCTCCCCCGAGAACCTGTTCCAGGACACCTCCACCATGGAACAGCTGGGACGCCAGCAGGCCGGCCAGATCTCCGAGCTCGTCGAACTCCAGGAGACGAGGAAGGAGATCGCGGAGGAGGCCGAGAAGGAGCTCTCCGAGGCCGAGGAGCTGATCGCCACGCTGGAGGAGGACCGCGAGGAGGTCGAGGAGGCCATCGAGCGCTACGAGGCCGAACAGGTCCCCGAGCCGCCGGAGGAGTCCGCGGCGCCGTCGGGCGGAGGCACCATCCCCGAGAGGCTCAAGGGGTGGGGCTTCGACGGTGCGACGCCGCGCATGGCCGCGATCCGCGACGAGATCATCCTCAACGTCGGCTCCCCCTACGAGGTGGGCTGCGCGCGCAGCAGCAACGACGACCACGGTACGGGGCAGGCCTGCGACTTCATGGTGTCGGTGATCGGCACGCACCCGAGCGCGGAGAACCGGGCGACCGGGAACGCGATCGCCCAGTACGCGATCGACAACGTGGACCGGCTCGGCGTCAAGTACGTGATCTGGGAGCAGCGGATCTGGCACTCGACCAACCGCCAGTGGGTGGCGATGAACAACCGGGGCAGCATCACGGAGAACCACTACGACCACGTGCACATCTCGTCCTACTGAGCCTCCCGGAGCGACCCGTATGCAGATTCCGACCGACGAGGAGATCCGCTCCCTGCACCTGGAGCACGCTCCCACCCGCGCGGCCTTCGACCTCGTGTACACGCACTGCCGGATCGTGTGCGAGCTGGCCGAGCGCGTCGTCCGCGCCAACCTCCTTCCCGTGGACGTGGACCTGGTACGGGCGGGCTGCCTGCTGCACGACATCGGGGTGTACCGCCTCTTCGACGGCTCCGGAGGGTTCGACCGCGCGCGGTACGTACGCCACGGGGTGCTCGGACACGGACTGCTGGCGGAGGAGGGCTACCCCGAGGCGCTGTGCCGGTTCTGCTCGTGCCACACGGGGGTGGGCATCACCCGGGACGACGTGCGCCTGCAGGACCTGCCGATCCCGGTCGACGACTACCTTCCCGGGACGCCTGAGGAGGAGGTCGTCATGTACGCGGACAAGTTCCACAGCAAGACGGACCCGCCGGTGTTCCTGACCGCGGGGGCCTACACGCGGAAGGCGGACGGGTTCGGGCCGGACAAGGCCGCGCTGTTCGCGGCCATGGTGGAGCGGTTCGGCGAACCCGACGTGGCGGAGATCGCCCACGGGTACGGGCACGCGGTTCTCGACTGACTCCCCCTCCCTCCTCCGGCGCGGATCCGCGTCCCCGCGTGTCCCTCCCCGGGTCCGGCCCCGCCCTCTCCTAGCCTGAGAGCCGGTGTGGACCGTGGTTCCGACGGCGACCGCCGAGGACGGGCAGACGCGCCTCGGCGCGGGAGGAGGGGCACGTGGACTCGTTCGGGCCCGTGCTCGTCCTGGCCGGGATCGCGGCCGCGCTGGTCCTGGGCCTCTACGCACTCTCGGCGGCGGTACGCCTGCGGCGGACGCCCGTGGTCTGCGAACCGTTCCTGTCGGGCGCGGCCGTGACCGAGCACGCGGCCTCCCGGTACCACGTGCGCTGGTACACGGTGGCGCTGCTCTTCCTGGCCTTCGACATGGAGATGGTCTTCATGTACCCCTGGGTGCTCGTCGTGGCGGACGAGGGCGCGCCCGCCGTCGTCGAGATGTTCGCCTTCCTCGCCGTCCTGGTCGCGGCCGTCGTCTACGCGTGGCGGGAGGGGGCGTTCCGGTGGACGTGACCGGATGGCTGCTGCGCCGCGCCGCGCCGTGCGCCTTCGTCGTCACGGCGATCGGCGGTACCGGAGCGCGGCTGGCCGTGGAGAGGGCCGTGCGCGAACGCGGCTGGCGCCAGGCGCTCGCCCCCGCCGAGGCCGACCTGCTGGTGGTGTGCGGCCCCGCGGACTCCGAGCTCGACGAGGCGCTGGACCGTGTCTGGGGACAGATGCCCGGCCCGCGTGCCCGTGCGGACGCCTCCTCCCCGGAGCGGGTGGTCGAGGTCCTGGATCGCGCCCGCGCCGACCTGCTCGACGCCGCCGCCCAGCGCCGTGACGCCGACGAGCGCGACCGGGCCGCGCGTGAGCGGGCCGAGGCCGCCGGTGAGGAGCACATGCCCGGCGGCCTGCCCATGGCCGACCGGGGCGAGGACCGCGACGGCCTGGCACTCGACCGGTTGCACCTCGCCCTCGGCCCGGCCCTGACCGACTGGCCCGCAGGACTGTCCCTGCGGGTGGTGCTCCAGGGGGACGTGGTGCAGGAGGCACGGGTCCACCTCGTCGGGGCGCGGGACGGCCCCTCCTTCTGGGACGCGCCCCGGGACACGTCCCGGAACGCCTCGCCCGAGACCGACCGGAGCCCCGGGCACCCGCGGACCACGGCGGCCGCCGCCCTGGACGCGGCGCAGCGCCTGCTGTTCGTCGCGGGCTGGCCCGCCGCCGCCCTGGCGGGACGCCGGCTGCGCGACGCGCTGCTGGAGCCGGGCACCGGTCCGGGGCCCGACGCGGAGCTGCGCCGCTGGCTGCGCGGGGTGCGCCGCTCGCACCTGCTGCGCTGGGCCACCGACGGTCTGGGAACGGTCGGCGACCACGCCCCCGGAGAGCTGCGCGGCGACGCCACCGACCGCTGGTCGCGCTGGCTGGAGTGGATCGAGGCGGCGGTGGAGCCCGACCGGTCCGCCTCCGAGCCGGTCCCCACCGCACCCGACACCGCCCGGGCGGCCCTGGACCTGGTGCCCGAGCTCGTCGTCGGCCGGGAACTGGCGGCGGCACGGCTCATCGTGGCCTCTCTGGACCCCGACACCGAGGCCGTCGGAGCCCACACCCCGGAGCGTGGAACATGAGCGGGGCTGCGCCGCTGTGGACCGCCCTGCTCGTGCCCGTGCTGCTGCTCGCCTTCGGCTACGGCGCCGCGGCGGGGACGGCCGCGCTCCGCGCGCGGGCCGCGGGGACCGCACCGGAGGCGGGGCTGACCGCTCCGGCGCGGGAGTCGGCCCGGCTGCTCGTGCAGCGGCGCAGGACGATCCCCGGAGCGGACACGCTGCTGTGGCGGCTGGGAGGCGCGCTGGTCCCGGTGGCCGCCGTCCTGGCGGCACTGGTCGTCCCGCTCGGCCCGACGGCGGTCAGCGACCTGTCCGTCGGCGTCGTGTGGTTCAACGCCATGGAGGTGCTGATCTGGGCCGCGCTGTGGATGCTCGGCTGGGGGGCCGACTCGGCCTGGGGCCTGGTCGGGGGCTACCGGTTCCTCGTCCAGGGGCTCTCCTACGAGCTGCCGCACATGTTCGCCCTGACCACCGCGGCCCTGGGCGCGGGCTCGCTGCGCGTGAGCGACGTCGTCGCGGCCCAGGACCAGGTCTGGTTCGCCGTGCTGATGCCGGTGGCCTTCGCGGTCTACCTGCTCTCGGCGCTGGCCATGGCCTTCTGGGGCCCCTTCGGAACACCCGTGGGACGGGACCTGGCCGGGGGAGCGGCCGCGGAGCTGTCGGGGGTGGACCTCCTGGTCCTTCGCGCGGGCCGGTACATGTTCCTGGCCGTGGTGGCCGCGATGGCGGTGCCGCTCTTCCTGGGCGGCGGCGCGGGCCCGCTCCTGCCCGGCTGGGCGTGGACGCTGGCCAAGACGGCCGGGGTCGTGGCACTCCTGGTCTGGCTGGGGCACCGGCTGCCCGCGGTGCGGATGGACCGGTTCACCGAGGTGGCGTGGGTGGTGCTGGTCCCGCTGACCCTGGTCCAGGCCCTCGTGGTGGCCGTGTTCGTACTGACGCGTTAGGAGGAACGGTGGCCGAGACGGTGGTGTTCGCGGTCTGCGCCGTGGGCGCGGTCGCGTCCGGTGCCGCGGTGTTCGTGGTGGACTCCATGGCTCGGGCGACCTTCGCGCTGCTGGCGTCCTTCCTCCTCACCGCCGTGGCGGTCCTGCTCCTGGGCCTGTCCTACCTCGGGGTGCTGGTGATTCTCATGATGGTCATGGAGATGATGGTCATGGCCGTCTTCATGATCATGTACATGATGAACCCGGCCGGGCTCATGCCGATGACCATGGTGCACAACAAGGTCGGCTCCCTGGTGGTGTCCGCCGGGGTGTTCCTGCTGCTGGCCGCGGGGGCCGTGCTCGTGCCCTGGCCCGAGCGGACGGGCGAGCCCCCCGCCGACCCCACGCGCGCGCTGGGCGAGGCGGTCATGGGGGAGCACATGCTCGTCATGATGCTCGTGGGCCTGGTGCTGTTCGCGACCATGGTGGCCGCCACCGTGCTCACCACGCACCGGGGCCGCTACGACCGCTACGGCGACGACCTGCGGCGCGAGCGCCCCGACGACCCGATCGGCGGTGGTCTCGGCCGATGATGCTGGAGGCGTACCTTCTCCTGGCGGCCGCCCTGTTCGCGGTGGGGCTCTTCGGCGCGCTCAGCCAGCAGTCCGTCGTCATGGTGATGATGGGCCTGGAACTGATGGTCAACGCCGTCATCGTCGCCGCGGCCGCCCTCTGGTTCCACACCTCGCCCGAACGGCCCGACGGCCAGGTGCTCGTCCTGGTCGCCGTCACCGCGATGGCCGTGGAGATGGCGATGGGCTTCGCCGTCACCACCGCCATCTTCCGCGCGCGCGACGTCGACATGGTCGACATGGCCGCCGATCTCGCCGATCACCGCGGTTCCGGTGACCACGGCGACCACGGGCAGCACGGCGACCACGGTGATCATGGCGACCACGAGAGTCACAAGCACCACGGGCACCACGGGGACGGTGGCGACCGGTGACGGCCTCCCTGTGGGCGCTGGTGGGCCTGCCCGCCATGGTGGGCGCGGTCCTGCTCGTGTCGGGGCGGCGCGCCGATCCGGTCGCCGCGCCCTGCGCGGTCGCCGCCGCGGGCCTGGCGCTGGCCGCGGCCGGCGTCGCGGCGGTGTCCCGGCCGAGCGTGTCCGTGCCGATGCTCGCGGGCATCCCCGCGGGGCTGGCCGTGGACGGCCTGTCGGCGGTCGCGGTGCTCACCGTGGCCGCCGTCGCCACGGCGGTCCTCCTCTTCGCCTCCGCCGAGATGGGGGCCGACCAGGCGCGCGGCCGCTTCTTCGGCCTCATGCTGCTCTTCACGGCGGCGATGCTCGTCACCGTGACCGCCACCGACCTGTTCACGCTGCTCGCGGCGTGGGAGGTCATGGGCGCCCTCTCCTACGCCCTCATCGGCTACTGGTGGGGCGAGGCCTCCCGCGTCCGCTCGGCGACGCTGGCCTTCGTCACCACGCGAGCCGGCGACCTGGGCCTGTACCTGGCCGCCGGGGCGGCCCTGGCCGGGGGCGCCGGCGCGCTCCAGCTCTCCGGCCTGGCCGCCCTGGACGGCGGATGGCGGGACGCGGCCGTGGCCGGGGTGGTCGTCGCCGCGCTGGGAAAGTCCGCGCAGCTACCGTTCAGCTTCTGGCTCTCGCACGCGATGGCCGGCCCCACCCCGGTCTCCGCCCTCCTGCACTCGGCCACGATGGTCGCGGCGGGGGGCTACCTGCTGGTGCGGATCGAACCCGCGCTGGCGGCCACGGCGTGGGCGGGCCCGGTCCTGGTCTGGGCCGGCGCGGCCACCGCGCTGCTGCTGGGGGCGGTGGCCTTCCACCAGTCCGACCTCAAGCAGCTGCTGGCCGCCTCGACCTGTTCACAGTTGGGCTTCGTCGTCATGGCGGCGGGCGCGGGCAGCGTGGGCGGGGGGATGCTGCAGTTCACCGCGCACGCCGCTGCCAAGAGCCTGCTGTTCCTGTGCGCCGGGGTGTGGCTGGCCGCCCGGGGCACGCAGGAACTGGACGGTCTGCGCGGAGCCGCGCGCCGACGCCCCCTGGCCGGGGCGGCCTTCACGGTCGGTGCCCTGGCGGTCGCCGGGCTGCCCCCGCTTCCGCTGTGGACGGCCAAGGACGAGGTGCTCGCCGCGGTGCTGCACCTGGGGCCCGCCCCCTACGCGGTGGGTCTGGCGGCGTCGGCCGTGGGCGCGGCCTACGCCGCCCGGGCCCTGGCCGCGGTCTGGTCCCCGGTACCGGCGGAGGAGGGCGGCGCGTCCCCGGAGGGGTCCGAGCAGCGTCCGCCCCCGTCCGAGGCGCTGCCTCTGGCCGCGCTGGCCGCCGCCACGGTGGGACTCGGCGTCCTGGTCCTTCCCGCCGCGGCGCGGTGGTGGCGTGCGCTGCTGGGAGCCGCGGGCGGACCGCAGCCCCCGGCGTGGGAGATGGCGGTGTCGGGCCTGCTGGCCGCCGTGGTGCTCGCCGCCACCTGGTGGATGTGCGCACGCGGCCGCGCGGAGGCCGCTTCGGGCCGGCGGTGGGCGGGCGGCTGGCTCGGCCTGGAGACGGCGGCGGACACCCTGGTCGTCAGGCCCGTGGCGGCGCTCGCCCAGGCCCTGGCCGCCTTCGACGACCGGGTGCTCGCCCGGGGCGTGCGCGCCTGCGCCGACGGGGTGACACGCACCGCGGACCTGGCCCGGAGCCGGGGCGAGACGGGGGCCGACGAGGCGGTGCGCGCGGTCGCCTCCGGGGCGCGGACCCTGGCCGCGTGGGCGCTGCGCCCCCAGACCGGGCTGCTGCACCAGTACTACGTCCAGGCCGTCGTCGCACTCGTCGTCCTGGCCGCCGTCGTCGTCCTGATGAGGTGAGGCGTGCTCTCCGTCGTCGTGTTCCTGCCCCTGGCCGTGGGCCTGGTACTGCTGGTCCTGCCGCGTCCGCGCGACGGGACGGTGGCCTGGACCTGGGTCGCGGCGGCGGCGCTGGACCTGGCGCTCGTCATCGGCCTGTGGGTGTACCACCCGTCCGCATCCGGCTCCCGGGGGACCGTGACCGGCCCTTTGGCCTACGAGGAGCGGGTGCTCTGGATCCCCAGCGTCGGCGCGTCCTACCACGTCGGCGTCGACGGGTTCTCCCTGCCGCTGATGGCCATGACGGCGGTGCTCTTCCTGGCGTGCGCGGTCTACTCCCTGCGCCGGCGCGGCGGGCGCGTCCGTGCCCACGCCGTCCTCTTCCTGTTCCTTCAGACGGTCTCGCTGGGGCTGTTCAGCGCCCTGGACCTGCTGCTGTTCTTCGTCTTCTTCGACCTGTCCATCGTCGGGATGTACTTCGTCATCGCCGGCTGGGGGCACGGGAACCCGGCCCGGTCGGCGCTGCAGTTCTTCCTCTACACCTTCCTGGGGTCGCTGGCGCTGCTGCTGGGCTTCATCGGCCTGTACGTGGCCTCCGACCCCCGCACCTTCGACATGGTGGAGCTGGCGGGCCAGACCCCGCTGGAGGGCCGGGGCCCGGCGGGCGGACTGGTGCTGCTGGCCATCGGAGTGGGCCTGGCCGTCAAGACGCCCACCGTCCCCTTTCACACCTGGCTGCCCCCGGCGCACACCGACGCGCCCGCGGTCGGATCGGTGATCCTGGCCGGGGTCCTGCTGAAGATGGGCACCTACGGGTTCGTGCGCATCGCGATGCCGATCCTGCCGGGCGCGTGGAGCGACCACGCGATGGTCCTCGTGGTGGTCGGTGTGGCCTCGGTCCTGTACGGCGCGCTCGTCGCGCTCGCCCAGACCGACTTCAAACGCATGGTCGCCTACACCTCCGTCAACCACATGGGTTACATCATCCTGGGGCTGGGCGCCGCCGGTCTGGCCACGGGCGCGCAGTCCGGCGCGGCGGCACTGGCGATCACCGGCGGCATCACGCAGATGGTCAGCCACGGCCTGCTCACCGGCGCGCTGTTCCTGCTGGCCGGTGTGCTGCACGACCGGGCCGACACCTACGACATGGGCTCCTACGGCGGCCTGGCGGCGAGGGCCCCGCGCTTCGCCGCCCTCGCGGCCGTGGCCTTCTTCGGCTCCCTGGGGCTGCCGGGCCTGTCGGGGTTCATCGCCGAGTTCCAGATCTTCGCGGGCAGCCTCGGCCCGGTCCCGGTGGCCACGGCGCTGGCGCTGCTGGGCATCCTCGTCACCGCGGCCCTGTTCCTGCGCGCGCTGCGACGCCTGTTCCTGGGAGGCCCGGGACCGTGCACTGACCGCGTCGGCGACCTGTCCGCACGGGAGTCCGCCGCGATCGCGCCGCTCCTGGCCCTGGCCGTCCTCATCGGCCTCCTGCCCCACTTCCTGCTCGGCCGCGTCGAACCCGCGGCCCGGGCCCTGGCCGCTCTGGTGACCGGGTGAGCGGCATGGAGTCGGTCGACCCGCTCACCCTGCTGCCCGAGCTGATCCTGGCGCTCGCCGCGGTGGGCGCCCTCCTGTTCGGGAGCTGGACGCCCCGGCGCAGGCAGGGGCGCGTCCGCCTGTGCGTGACCGCGGCGCTGCTGGCCGCACTGGCCGCCACGCTCGTGGCGGCGGCGACCGGGACCGGTTCGGACTCCGGCGGCCACACCGTGGACACCGCCACGCACGCGGTACGCGTCGTGGTGCTCGTGGGCGTCCTGGCCACGGTCCTGCTCGCCGCCGACACCTTCGCCGCCCATCCGCGGGAGTCGGAGTTCCACGTCCTGCTGCTGCTCGCGGCCCTGGGCACGATGGCGCTGGCGGGCGCGAGCGACCTGCTGGTGCTCGCCGCGGCCTACCTCTTGGCGAGCATCCCCCTCTACGCGCTGGTCGGCTTCGCCAAGGACTCCCCGGGGACCGAGGCCGCGCTGAAGTTCTACCTCCTGGGCGCCCTGTCGGGGATCCTGCTGCTGACCGGGGCCACCCTGCTGCTCGGGGCGGGCGGCACCACCGGCTACGCGGGCCTGGCGGACGCCCTGCCCGGGGCGCCGCGCGCGCTCGTGGCCGCCGGTGTCATCGCGGTGCTGGCGGGGCTGCTGTTCAAGGCCGGGGGAGTGCCCGTCCACTTCTGGGTGCCCGACGTCGCCGAGGGCGCCCCGGCACCCGTGGCCGCCTTCGTCACCACCGTGCCCAAGATCGGCGCGCTGGCGGCCCTGTACCGGTGGGGCGACCAGGTGCTGGCCGGGGCCGCGCCGGACTGGGCGCTGCCGGCCGCGCTCCTGGCCGCGGCGTCGATGACCCTGGGCAACCTGGGCGCCTTCCTCCAGACGGACGCGCGGCGCCTGCTGGGCTACTCCACCGTCAGCCAGGTCGGCTACCTGCTGATGGCCGTGGCCGCGGTGGGCGGCCGTGCGGACTTGGTCCAGCCGGGACTGCTGTTCTACCTCGGCGCCTACACGGCGGCCAACCTCGGGGCGTTCGCGGTCGTGTGCGCCCTGCGGGCCCGGACGCTGGAGGACCACGCGGGCCTCTTCCGCGACCACCCCTGGCTCGCCCTGAGCCTGGTCGTGTGCCTGCTCGGCCTCGTGGGCACCCCGCCCACGGCGGTGTTCGTCGGCAAGCTCGCCCTCTTCACCGCGGCGCTGGAGGCGGATCTGGGCTGGCTCATGGTGCTGGCCGCCGTCAACACCGTCGCCAGCCTCTTCTACTACCTGCGCTGGATCCTGCCCCTCTTCCGTGCCTCCGGGGAGCCGCCGGAGGAGCGGGAGCGGTCGGAGCCCCCGGGCCGGTGGAGCACCGGCGTCGCCGTCACCGCGGCGGCCGCCTCCCTGGGGATGGGCATCGCGGCGGGCCCGGTCCTGGGCCTGCTGTGACGTCCTCCCCGGGGCGGCACCGGGAGGGACGCTTCCCCGGGCGGTGGAGGCCTCCGGCACCGAGGACACGGAAAGGAGCCCCCGCCGCGGCCATAGAGCGCGCTTTCCAAGACGCTTGTTTGCCGAGGGTGCTCGGAGGTAGTGGGGGAGTGCGCTGCGGACCGGTACCCGGGCGCACGACCGTTTCCGTGGCCTCGGAAAGAGGGAGCATGGCTGCGACGGACACACCGAACGCCCCCTCGGCTCCGGCGTCCCTGCTGGGCCTGGCCGCATTCGTCGGGGCCGTCGCCGCGGCCGCGCTCGTCGGGGTCCTCTCCAGCGCCGACACCGCCGCGGACTACACCGCGCTGCGGCAGCCGCCGTGGGCTCCGCCGCCATGGCTCTTCGGTCCCGTGTGGACGGCCCTGTACGCGATGATCGCCGTGTCGGGGTGGCTGGTCTGGCGCCGGTACGGCTGGCGGGGCGCACGCGTGGAACTCTCGCTCTTCACGGCGCAACTGCTGCTGAACGCGGCGTGGACCCCGCTGTTCTTCGCCCTCGGCCTACGGGGCGCGGCCCTGGTGGACATCTGCCTGCTGGCGGTGGTGCTGGCGGCCACCGTCGTCCTCTTCGCCCGCCGGTCCCGCTGGGCCGCGGCCCTGCTCGTGCCGTACTGGGCCTGGGTCGTGTTCGCCGCCGCGCTCAACTACTCCGTCTGGCGGCTCAACACCGGCGGCTGATCCCTCCCGGCCGCCCCGGTGGACTCGGCCGGGGCCCGGGGTGGACACTGATGCCGTGGTCAAAGCAGCGAACGGGGAGTCCGTGCTGTCCCGGGTGGTGCGCGTCCTGGAGGCCTTCGACTCCGAGCACCCGGCACTGGGGGTCTCCCAGATAGCGCGGCGCGCCGACCTGCACGTGGCCACCGCCTCCCGCCTCGTGGAGGAACTGGTCCGGCACGGCTGGCTGGAGCGCGGCCCCGACCGCCGCGTCCGCGTGGGCGTGCGCATGTGGGAGGTGGCCGTGCGCTCCTCGCCCGCCCTGGGCCTGCGCGAGACGGTCGGACCGTTCATGGAGGACCTGCACGCGGTGGTGGGCCAGCACACCCAGCTCGGCGTCCTCCAGGGCGAGGAGGTCCTGTTCGTCGAGCGCCTCTCCGCCCCGGGCGCGGTCGTCAACATCACCCGGATCGCCGGACGGCTGCCGCTGTACGCCTCCTCCTCGGGCCTGGTCCTGCTCGCCCACGCCCCCGCGCCGCTCCAGGAGCGGATCCTGGCGGGACCCTTCCACGCCTACACCGCGAACACGGTCGCCGACGCCCGGAGGCTGCGCCCCCTGCTGGCCGAGATCCGCAGGTCCGGCTACGTCCTGTCCCGGGGGTTCATCGACGAGGAGACGGCCGGTATCGCCGCACCCGTGCACGGCGCCACCGGGGCGGTGGCCGCCGCGCTGTCGGTGATCGTGCCCAACGACGAGCGCGCCGCCCTCGCGGTCCCGGCGGTACGCACCGCCGCGCGCTCCGCCTCCCGCGCCATGGGCGGCTGAGGGCACCAGGGCGTGTCCGGCGGGCACGCGCCCCGGCCCGGCCCCTCCCGCTCTCCCGCCGGCCCGGGGAGGGGGTCCGTTTCTCAATCAGTGAGAACCGTATGGTGGTGCCGGTCACGCGTGGTGCATCGTCGACGCATCCGGGCTTCCGGGGAGCGCCGGCACACCGCGTCCGCCCGGACCGCCGGGCGCCGCCGTCCGAGCCCGCAGAGGCGGGCGGACCGGGGCCCTCGGAGCCGCCCGCCGCCACGACGACACGCCGCGCGTCCGGGACTCCCTCCCGTGCGCGTGCGCCGAAGCACCAGGAGGAGAAACGACCGTGCGCACCCAGGTCGCCATCATCGGAGCGGGCCCGGCCGGGCTGCTCCTGTCCCACCTGCTCGGACTCCAGGGCGTCGACTCGGTCCTCATCGAGCGCCAGACCGCCGACCACGTCCGTTCACGGGTCCGGGCCGGGGTGCTGGAGTCCGGGAGCGTGGACGTCCTCACCCGGGCGGGCGTCGGGCGGCGGCTCGCCACCGAGGCCGACGAGCACCGCGGCGTGTACCTGCAGTGGCCGGGCGAGCGCCACCACGTCGACTTCACCGCACTGGTCGGCAGGTCGGTGTGGATCTACGGACAGACCGAGCTGACCAAGGACCTCATGGCCGCCCGGGAGGAGGCCGGCCGCCCCGCGTTCTACCTGGCCTCCGACGTCACACCGCACGACGTCGACACCGACCGTCCCCACGTCACCTTCACCGACGCCGACGGGCGCCCCCAGCGGGTGGACGCCGACGCGGTCGTGGGCTGCGACGGCTTCCACGGCCCCAGCCGCCGGGCCGTCCCCGCGGCACGGCAGCGGGTGTGGGAGCGCACCTACCCGTTCGCCTGGCTGGGCGTGCTCGCCGACGTCGCACCCTCCACCGACGAGCTGATCTACGCCTGGCACCCCGACGGGTTCGCCATGCACAGCATGCGCTCGGCCACCGTCAGCCGCCTCTACCTCCAGGTCCGGCCCGACGAGGACATCGACGAGTGGAGCGACGACCGGATCTGGGAGGCGCTGGCCACCCGCCTGGGCGCGGGCATGGAGGGATGGGATCTGCGCACCGGCGCCATCACCGAGAAGAGCGTGCTCCCGATGCGCAGCTTCGTCACCACGCCCATGCGCCACGGCCGCCTCTTCCTGGCCGGGGACGCCGCGCACATCGTCCCGCCCACCGGCGCCAAGGGCCTCAACCTGGCGATCGCCGACGTCACCCTGCTCGCCGAGGCCCTCACCGCGTGGCTGCGCGACGGCCGGGAGGACCTCGCCGACGCCTACTCCGACACCGCCCTGCGCCGGGTCTGGCGGTGCACCCACTTCTCCTGGTGGATGACGACCACGCTCCACCGCCACGGGGACGACTTCGACGCCCGCCTACAGCTCTCCCAGCTCCAGCGCGTCATCGACTCCGAGGCCGCCGCCACCGAGTTCGCCCACAACTACGCCGGACTGCCCATCAGCTTCGGATGAGCCGGGCCGGCCCCGGCGGCGTCCCGTATGTGCCGGTCCGGCCCCGGCGGTGCCCCGCGCGCGCCACGCCGTTTCCGGCGCCACGGTCCGTCGGACCCCGCGCTCGGCCGTCGCACGGATAGCATGTGCAGCCGCGACCGAGATCCACCCGAACTCGAAGGGAGCCAGGGTTGAGGGCGAACGAGATCCCCACCGAGGAGATCAAGCGGGCACCGGCGGCCTTCACCGACCGGGTCACCGCGGACGGCCGCTTCGGCCGCCCGGCCGAACCCGGCCGCTACCGCCTGGTGGTCAGCCGCGCCTGCCCCTGGGCGCACCGGGTCGTCATCACGCGCAGGCTCATGGGGCTGGAGAGGGTCGTCTCCCTGGCCGTCACCGACCCCCGCCAGGAGATCATCGAGGGAGACCCGCACTGGGTCTTCACCGAGGAGACCGGGAGCCCCGGCGGCAGGGACCCCGTCCTGGGCATCCACGCCCTGCGCGAGGCCTACCTGGCGCGCGATCCCCACTACACCGGCGGGGTCAGCGTCCCGGGCTTCGTCGACGTGGACGACGGGCACCTGGTCTCCAACGACTTCGACCGGCTGGTCAAGGACATGGCCACCGAGTGGGGCGCCCTGGTCAGGGAGGGCGCTCCGGACCTGTACCCGGAGGCGCTGCGCGCGGAGATCGACGCCCTGTCCGGGAAGATCTACACCGACCTCAACAACGGCGTCTACCGGGCCGGGTTCGCCCCGGACCAGGAGCACTACGACGCCGCGGTCGCCGACGTCTTCGCCAGGCTCGACGCGCTGGAGGAGCACCTGTCCACCCGGCGCTACCTGGTCGGGGACTCCATCACCGTGGCCGACATCGGGCTCTTCCCGACCCTGGTGCGCTTCGACGCCGCCTACCACGGCCACTTCAAGTGCAACATCCGCAAGCTGAGCGAGTACCCGGTGCTGTGGGCCTACGCCCGCGACCTGTTCCAGACGCCCGGGTTCGGCGACACCACGAACCTGGACCACGTCCGCACGCACTACTACTGGGTCCACACGGCGATCAACCCGACGCGGATCATCGCCGCCGGTCCCGACCCGCGCCGCTGGCTCACCGCCCACCACCGAGAGGAGCTGGGCGGCGGCCCCTTCGGCGCGGGTACCGCTCCGGGCCCGGTCCCGGCCGGCGAGCGCGTCCCCGACCTGGCCTGACCTGGCCCGCTCCTACCGGACGGCTCCGCGGGGGCGGCGGGCGAAGCCCGGCGCGTGCTCGGGCCGGATCCCCTTCCCGATGAGGTAGGCGGGCACGAACGACAGCCAGGGCGCGAGGTCCAGGGCCGCCAGCACGGGCCTGGGCGGGCCCATGCGCTCCCCCCTGACCATCGGGTCGGCCAGCCCGCGGTGCATGAGGCGCTGTAGGGCCTGGACGGCGGCGGTCGGCAGGATCCGCCTCCTGCGGACCGCGGACAGGTCGCGGCCGGTGAGCGACCGCTCGCTCAGCGGCTTGGCCAGCAGCGTCGCGGAGGCCACGGCGTCCTGCACGGCGAGGTTGATGCCCACACCGCCGACGGGGGACATCGCGTGGGCCGCGTCGCCGATGCACAGCAGGCCCTCCGCGTGCCAGCGGCGCAGCCGGTTGAGCCGCACGTCCAGGTGCTTGACCTCGTCCATGGACTCCAGGGACCCGACCCGGTCGGCCAGCTCCGGCATGAGCTCGGCGATGTCCCGGCGGAAGGCCTCGATCCCGCGTGCGCGCAGCCGGGCGTCGGTGCCCTTGCGCCCGATGTAGGCGAGCTGCAGGTAGCCCTCGCGCGGAATCACCAGGGCGAACCGGCCCAGGCCCGCACGCGGGGTCAGCTCCGTGCGGTCCTGCGGCTCGCGGGGCAGCCGGAACCACCACGCGTCGATCCCCACCGGGAACTCCCGGGGCACCAGGCCCATCTCGCGGCGGGCGAGCGATCCCCGGCCGTCACAGGCCACGGTCAGGTCGGCGCGGATCTCCCCCTCGCCCTCGGGGCCCCGGTAGCGCACCCCCGCCACCCGGCCGGACTCGCGGACGAGCCCGGTCACCTCGGTGCTCATCCGCAGGGTGAAGGACGCCTCCTCGCGCCCGGCCTCGGCGACGAGGTTCAGGAAGTCCCACTGCGGAACCATCGCGATGTAGGGATGGGTGAGGGAGCGCCGCAGCCTCCGGAAGTCGGCGATGGTCACGGCGCGGTCCGGTCCGACGGGGAAGACGGCCTTGTCCAGCCTGCTCTGGGGCAGCTCGGCGAACCGCTCGTACAGGCCCAGCTCCTCCAGCAGCTCCAGGGTGGAGGGGTGCACGGTGTCCCCGCGGAAGTCCCGCAGGAAGTCGGCGTGCTTCTCCAGCACGGTGACCTCGACACCGGCGCGGGCCAGCAGCAGGCCCAGCACCATTCCGGCGGGGCCGCCGCCGGCGATCACACACGTCGTACGCTCACTCATCAGGGCTCCAGGGTCGTGTTCGGATGGTCCGGGCGGGAGTGCCCCTCCGGGACCGCGGCGGTGCGCAGGAACGCGTCGGCGAAGACCGAACAGACCTCCTCCGCGTCCGGGAACTCCACGCCCGGCACCCTCTCCAGTGCCGGGCGCAGCATGAAGTGCACGGCGAGCGGACCGAGCAGCTGCTGCATGAGCAGGGGGACCGGCAGGTCGCGGACCCGGCCCGCGGCGATCTCCTCGGCCAGCCACCCGCCCAGCCCGGCGAGCAGGCGGGGAAAGAAGAACCGGGCGAGCATGTCGACGGTGGGCCCCTCGGGCCGGGCGAACACGTCGGCGAGCATGGCGGGCAGCACCCGGGGCTCGCGGCCGAACCCGCGGCCCAGCAGGTGGTGGATCCCGTGGACCCGCGCGGCCAGGTCCTCCTCCGGCCCGTCGAGGGCCGCCTCCAGGTCCAGGATGGGGCTGTAGCGCTCGAAGATCGCGCGGAGCAGCTCGTCGCGGCCGCCGAAGGTCGCGTAGAGGCTGTGCACCGAGCACCCGGCGGAGGCGGCGACCGCCTCCAGCGTGGCCGAACCCAGGCCCTGCTCGCTGACCAGCCGGGCCCCGGCCCGGATCGAGCGCTCCCGCACGGGAAGCCGACCGCCCGGGTCCACGCCCGTGGCGCGCACCGCCTCGTCCAGCGCCCGGCGCGAGCCGCCCACGCGGCGCAGCAGGGTGCTGCGGGAGACGCCCGCCTCCTCCGCGATGGCGATCAGGGGCACGTCGGCCACGTCCTCTCCCCGGTTCTGCGCGGCGCGAAGGGCCGCGTTCACGAGTTCGGCCGGAACGGGTGGACTGCTTGGTTCTGACATCAATATAAAGGTAACACGTAACCGGGTTCCAGAGAAGGAGCGGTTCGGGAGGGCGAACTGATCGGATCCGGACACGAGCGCCGTCAGGGCCCTTCGCGCCACCTCGTACGCTTGCTCCCGAACCAGTCGAGAGGAGGCGCAGTGCCACCCGTCATCGGAATCTCCACCTACGCCGAGCAGGCCCGCTGGGGCGGGGTCTGGGACATGGCCGCGGCCCTGCTGCCGCACGCCTACGTGGACTCCGTCGCCGCCTCCGGGGCCGTCCCGGTGCTGCTGCCCCCGGTCACCGGAGCGGCCGGTGCGGTGGAGCGCCTGGACGGCCTGCTGCTGGCGGGCGGCGGCGACATCGCCCCGGACCGCTACGGCCAGGGCGCCGACGAGCACACCGCCGGGGTCCAGGGCGTCCGTGACTCGGTCGAGAGCGACCTGCTCGCGGGCGCACTGGCCCGGGGCATGCCGGTGCTGGGCGTGTGCCGGGGGATGCAGCTGCTCAACGTGGCCCGGGGCGGCACCCTCCACCAGCACCTGCCCGACGTGGTGGGCCACGACGGGCACCGCCGGAGGCCCGGGGTCTTCGACGGCCACCCGGTCACCGTGGACGCCGACTCGCGCGTCGCGCGGATCCTCGGCCGGACCCGGCTGGAGGTGCCCGCCTACCACCACCAGGCCGTGGCCGGCCTGGGCGGGGGAGTGGTGGCCGCGGCCTGGGCCGACGACGGCACCGTGGAGGCCGTCGAGTACGCCGACGACGACGGGGTCGTCGGCGTGCAGTGGCACCCGGAGATGGGGGAGGACCCCTCCCTGTTCGACTGGCTCACCGAACGCGCCGCCGCCTTCCGCGATAAGGGGTGACCCCGCCACCGCCCGGGACCAGCGGGGATCCCCGCCCGTGCGTGGGGTACACCACGTCCGGAACAAGCCCGCACCGGCGGGCTCCCACGGCGGGACGTGCCCTAGTGTTGGCCGCTGGGGGAGGCTTTGTGGACAACGAGTGGTTCGAGCGTCGCACCTACCGGTCCTCGGACTGGACGGTCGATCGGCTGGTCGAACTCAAACGGCGCCGGGGTAGCACGATCAGCCTGGTGATCCCGGCACGCGACGAGGCGGCGACCGTCGGCGGCATCGTCGCCCGGGTCCGCGCGCAGCTCCAGGAGAAGGCGCCCCTGCTGGACGAGATCGTCGTCATGGACTCCGACTCCGCCGACGACACCGGAGCCCGCGCCCGCGGCGCCGGGGCCGTCGTCCACCGCGTCGGCGAGGTGCGCCCCGAACTGGGCCACCACCGGGGCAAGGGCGAGGCCATGTGGAAGTCGCTCTTCGTCACCTCCGGCGACATCATCGCCTTCATGGACGCAGACCTGGTCGAGTGGGACACCCACTTCGTGTCCGGGCTGCTCGGCCCGCTGCTCACCGAACCCGGTGTGAGCCTGGTCAAGGGCTTCTACGACCGTGTGCTGGACCGGCCGGGCACGGCCGGGCGGCCCCACGGCACCGGCGGCGAGGTCTCCGAGGAGGCGGTCTCCCACGAGGGCGGCCGGGTCACCGAACTCGTGGCCCGTCCCACCATCGCCCTGCGCTGGCCCCAGCTGTCGGGTGTGGTCCAGCCCCTGTCCGGGGAGTGGGCCGTGCGCCGCGACCTGTTCGAGCGGCTCTCGGTTCCCACCGGCTACGGCGTGGAACTCGCCGTGCTGGTCGACACCGCCCTGCGGTACGGCGTGGACGCCGTCGCGCAGGTGGACCTGGGCCGCCGCGCCCACCGCCACCAGTCGCTGCGCGGCCTGGGCGCGATGGCCACCGAGCTGCTCGCGGTCGCCGACCGCCGGGCCGGGATCGACCACGGCACCGACGCGGTCCGGATACGCCAGTTCGGCGCCGGGGAGCAGCGCGGACAGCCGCTGAACAGTACGGTCAGCGTCGTGGAGCGCCCACCGGCGGCCGAGGTCGGCGCCGGGGACGCGGAGGTTCTGGAAGGAGTGGTCGGCCGGTGCTGAGACTGCGCGGTCGGGAGTACGACGCGGACACCACGCTGGTCATGGCAATCGTCAACCGCACCCCCGACTCCTTCTACGACAGGGGCGCCACCTGGGACGGCGGGGCCGCCCTCGAACGCGTGCGCCGGGTCGTGGCCGAGGGCGCCGACATCGTGGACATCGGCGGTATCAAGGCGGCACCCGGCGAGGAGGTCGGCGTCGAGGAGGAGAAGCACCGGATCGTGGACTTCGTGGCCGCCGTCCGCGCCGAGTTCCCCCACCTGGTCATCAGCGTGGACACCTGGCGCGCCTCCGTGGGCCGGGCGGTGTGCGAGGCGGGAGCCGACCTGCTCAACGACGCCTGGGGCGGCTACGACCCGGGACTGGCCGAGGTCGCCGCCGAGTTCGGTACGGCCCTGGTGTGCACCCACACCGGCGGGGTCACCCCGCGCACCCGCCCGCACCGGCTGCACTACGAGGACGTGGTGCGCGAGGCGGTCGAGGACACGGTCGCCCAGGCCGAGCGCGCGGTGTCCCTGGGAGTGGACCCGGCGTCGGCGATCATCGACCCGGCGCACGACTTCGGCAAGAACACCTGGCACTCCCTGGAGCTGACCCGGCGCCTGGACGAGATGGTCGCCACCGGCCGACCGGTGCTGGTGTCGCTGTCCAACAAGGACTTCGTCGGCGAGACCCTGGACCTGCCCGTGGGGGAGCGCCTGACGGGCACACTCGCGGCGACCGCCGTGTGCGCCTGGCACGGCGCGCAGATCTACCGGGTCCACGAGGTGGCCGAGACCCGGCAGGTGCTCGACATGGTCGCCACCATCCGGGGAGTCCGTCCTCCGGCACGGGCCGTCCGGGGGCTGGCGTGAGGAGGTACGCGTGATCGTCGCAACCGCCGTCTGTCCGCACCCGCCGCTGCTGATACGCGAACTCGGCGGGGGCCAGGACGTGGCGGCCGAACTGCGCAAGGAGTGCGAGTCGGCCCTGGAGGCGCTGGCGGCGCACTCCCCGGACGTGCTGGTCGTCATCGGCGGGCACGACTCCTCCGGTGAGCACACCGAACGGCTCGTACCGGTCCGCGAGTTCGGCGGCACGGGGGAGCGGGTCTCCCGAGAGCGGACCCTGCCGCTGAGCCTGGGCGTGGCCCGGCGGCTGATCGAGTCGGTCGGGTACCGCGGGCGTGTGGAGACGGCCACCGTGGCCTGGGACGCCTCCGCGGACGAGGTGGAGGCACTGGGACGCCGTGTCGCCGACCGCACCGAACGGGTCGCCCTGCTCGTCATGGGCGACGGCAGCGCCCGGCGCGGCACGAGGGCACCCGGGCACCTGGACGAGCGCGCCTTCGGCTTCGACGAGGAGGTCCGCCGCTGCCTGTCCGAGGGGGACCGTGCGGGCCTGCTGCGGCTGGACCCCGACCTCGCCGCCGACCTGATGGCCGCGGGCCGGGCCGCTTTCCAGGTCATGGCGCACGCGCTCGCCTCGACCGGGGGCCCGGTGGGGCCGAAGGTGCTCTACGCCGACGACCCGTTCGGGGTCATGTACTTCGTGGCGGTGTGGCCGTGCGACTCCTTCTGAACGACACCGTCCCCGGGGCGGCCTCCCCGGGGGACGTCCTCGACGCCTCCGCCCTGGAGCGGCTCTACGCCTACCCCGACCGGCCGTGGCTGCGCGCCAACATGGTCGCCACCCTGGACGGCGCGGCCGCGGGCAACGACGGCCGGACGGGAAGCATCAACACCCCCGCCGACCAGGTGGTGTACACGCTCCTGCGCGACCTGGCCGACGTGGTGCTGGTCGGCGCCGGCACCGCCCGCGTCGAGGGCTACCGGCACACGCGCCCGCGCACCCGCGACCTGTTGGCCCGTGCCGCCGCCGAGGGGCGCGCCGCCCACCCGGAACTGGCGGTGGTCAGCGGTACCGGCCAGGTGCCGCCGCTGCTGGCCGACAGGCCCGAGGACGGCGGCGGGGTGCTGCTGGTGACCTGCGAGGCGGCCGGCGCCGAGGCCCTCGACCGCGCGCGCCATATCCTGGGGGAGGACCGCGTGCTGGTGTGCGGTGGGCAGGGCGTGGACCTGCCCGCCGCCGTCGCGGCCCTGTCCGGACGCGGACTGCCCCGGATCCTGTGCGAGGGCGGGCCCCGCCTGCTGGCCGACGTGGCCGCCGCCGACCTGCTCGACGAGCTGTGCCTGACGGTCGTGCCGCTGCTGGCGGGAGGGCTCGAACAGCGCATCGCGGTGGGCACGGTGGCCGACCGCGCCCTCGTCCCCGGCGTGGTGATCGAGTCGGAGGGCACCCTCCTCCAGCGCTGGCTGCGCTCCGGCTCCTGATCCGATGCCTGGCCGGGGCACCGGGGGTGCTCAGTCCGCGGAGCTGCCGTCGGCCCCCGCGGCGTCTGCGCCGCCGGTCAGGGAGGCCAGCGCGAAGTCGGCGAGCGGGAGCGCGTGCTCGCCCGCGTGCTCCCGGACGTGCTCGCGCCGACGGGGGGCCACGGCCATGGCGTGCACCAGGACCGCCCCGTACAGCGCCTCGCCGAAGGTGCCCGTGTCGGTGCCCGGGGCCAGCTCACCGCGTTCGACGGCCCGCCGCACCATGTCCGCGACCCCCTCGCGGTGGGCGCGCACGATCTGCTCGTGGAAGGAGGCGAAGGTCTCCAGGCCCGTGGCGGCGTCCACGGCCACACGCAGGGTGACCCACCCCGACGGGGCCAGGAAGTGGTCGAGCAGCGCCGTCGCCAGCGCGCGGGCGTCGCCGCGCAGGCTGCCGGTGTCGGCGGGGGCCGGCAGCCGGGCGTGCTCCCCGATGGCGTCGGCGAGCAGGCGCTCCTTGGTGGGCCAGCGCCGGTAGAGGGCGGCCTTGCCGACCCCGGCCCTGCGGGCCACCCCGTCCAGGGTGAACGAGGCCCATCCCGCCCTGCCGTACTCGGCCCGCGCCGCGGCCAGCGCCCGTGGCGTGAGACTGGGATCGCGCGTGCGCCCCCGTCCCGTCCTCGGCGGTGTCGTCCTCGTGCCCTTTCGTGCTCGCTCGCCCATGCGGCACGTTATGCCCACACTGCCGCCGATGAAAATCCACGGCCCCGCGCGCACCGGTCAGGGCGTGTACCGCGCGGCCCGGTCCTCGGCGATCGCCAGCATCTGCTCCTGGCGCCGCTCCACGTCGGGCTGCTCCGGACGCGCCACGTGCCGCAACTCCCCGCGGCGGCCGTGCCGGCTGGCCAGGGCCACCGACGCCGACCGCCGCATGCCCAGCGCCTCGCCCTCGGACGCCAGGGCCCCGCGCACCCGGCGCCGGTAGGCGTGCCGGACCGTGAAGTACACCGCCATCGTGGTCAGGAAGACCACGGCGACCTCGAACAGCATGCCCGGGAGGCCGCCCAGCAGCGGCGAGTCCACCAGCCAGTGCAGCGCCATCGCGAGCACCACCAGGGCGGCGGCGCCGACCGCGCGGCGCGTGCCCGGCCGCCACGCCGCGGCGGCCAGCAGACCCACCGCGGTGCCCGCGACCGCCGACATCGCCCAGTGCGAGCCCAGACCGGCCACGCCCACACGCAGGATGAACGTCTGCACCACCGGCACCACGCCGCCGGTGCCGCCCGCCTGGACCACCGCGTTCATCGAGTAGATGAAGTTCTCCGACACCTCGAAGCCCAGGCCGACCAGGGAGCCGATCGCGAACCCGTCCACCGGGCCCCGCACCGCGTGGGGGAAGGCCACCGCGACCAGCACGATCCCGGCCAGCTTGAGGACCTCCTCGTTGAGCGGGGCGGTCAGCGCGGGACCCCAGACCCCGGAGAAGGCCAGCCCCAGCCCCTTGGCCCAGATCGACGACAGGCCGCCGTTTGCCAGGACCCCGGCCGCGGGCGCGGCGGTCAGGCCCCAGGCCACCGCGGTCAGGGAGGCGTTCAGGGCGGGGGCGCGCACCGGGCGGATCCGGCGCAGCACCCAGAACCCGAAGGCCAGCGTCACCGCGCCGAGGAGCACGGCCAGCGCCGCCTCGGAGGAGAAGACGCGCGCCAGCCCCGCGAACTGCAGCGCCAGGAAGACCAGCCCCACCGCGCACAGCACGGCGACCAGCACGAGCGCGACCAGCGACGGCAGCCGGCGGCCGGGCCCGGGCCGCCCGTCCGGGACCCGGTCGGCGGAGTGCCGGCGGCCGGGCCCGTCCCGGTGGGCCCTGCGCGGAGACGGCACCGCCCCCCGGTCGGTCGCGCCCGGCGCGCGCGGCTCCTCGGATCCGTGGTTCACGAACCCTCCCTGGTGAAGGACACAGTGCGGACGACGTCGGCGACCGCGGCGATGTCGTCCGTGGTCGCCTCGCGTCCGGCGAGGGTCATCTCCACGGCCATGCGCCTGTTGGGGGAGGGGTAGACCACCGCGGTGCCGCGCCGGGAGCCGCTCTCCAGGGTCCCGGCCAGCCCGTCGTCGCCGTCGTGGGTGGAGATGGCCTCCGGCTCGCTCAACCGTGCCGAGGCCTCACCGGCGCGGATGAGGCGGCCCATGCCCTTCCACAGCTCCCTGACGCTGGGCGGCGGCGAGGTCGCCGGTGTGACCGAGTTGAGCGTCAGCTCCACGGGGCCGCGGTGGAAGCGGTAGGTGTGCCCGGCCTGGCTGGCGCCGGTGTTCAGCGACCATCCCTCCTGGGGGAAGGTCAGGGACGCCTGGTAGCCGCCCCCGGACCCCACGGGCACGGGGTCGCCGGAGGAGACGGACTCGGAGGCGGGCAGCAGCGCGTTGACCAGCGGCCAGGCCACCACCAGCAGGGCGACGGCTCCGGCGGCCACACCCAGCGGGACCCAGTTGCTCCGTGGACCGCGCCGCCGCGTGCGCGGATCCTCCCCGGTCGCCTCCGCCATGACGTCCCCCCGTCGTGTGGTGATGGCTCGTCCAGCAAGCGAAACACCCGGGGAGGCGCACATCGGTGAGGAGGCGTCGACTTGGCACAGGTTTACGGTGATTTCACCGAGTCCTGGGAGTGGCTTCGCCGGCCGGTCCGCCGCGTGGCGCCCATGGCGGGGTTCTCCTCGCACGCGGCTGTTCGGGCCGGCATGCTGCCATGAAGAGGTGTTTCGAAAGATGGCCCGGGAGACCCCCGTCCACGTCTGGGACGCGCGTGACGCCGTCGGCCGGAGCGAAGGGCACAGCCTCCGACCTGCTGCTCCTGCTGTGGGGGCGGACCACCGGTGACGGGGACGTGCTCGCGCGCTTCCTGGCGGCCGCCGAGGCCGGATGGCACCGGAGGGGGCCGGGCAGCGCCGGAGGGAGGCCTCCGGCCGACGGATCCGAGCCATCGCGGTACACCGTGCGTACCTGCGCCGCCGGCGGCGTTCCGGCTGGTAGTTTCGCCGCATGCGTGAACGGCCACCCGACCTGGAAGACCGGCTGTACGACGCGCTGGCCGTGTGGGGCATCCACGCTGTCGCGCTCAACCACCTCCCGCTCGGCTCCGGCGACCACCACTGGAGCGCCACCGACACCTCGGGGCGCCGGTGGTTCGCCACCGCGGCCGACCTCGCGCACAAGCCGTTCCTCGGGCCGGACCCCGCTTCCGTGCGACGCGGCCTGACACGGGCCATGGACACCGCGGCCCGGCTGCACGACGACGAGGGGCTGGGGTTCGTGGTCGCGCCCCTGCGCACACCGGGCGACGACACCGTCGTACCGGTCGGCGACCGGTACGCGCTCAGCGTCTTCCCGTTCGTGGACGGCACCTCCGGCGACTTCGGCGGGGAACTCTCCGCCGACCGGCGCGCACGCGTCCTGGACGTCCTGGCCCAGCTCCACCGGCGCGATCCCGGCGACGCCCCGGCCGTCCCCGCCGGGCTCCCCGGACGGGACCGGCTGGCCGCGCTCCTGGATCACCCGGCCGGAACAGGAGACGGGGGACCCCACGCCGCCCCCACCGCCGAACTGCTGGCCGGGTACGCCGGGGTCCTGCGCGAGCGGCTGGCGGAGTTCGACCACGGCGCCCGCGCCCTGGCGGGAGCGGCCGCGGTCCTCACCCACGGCGAGCCCCACCCCGGCAACCTGCTGTGGCGCGGCGGCCGTCCGCTCCTGGTCGACTGGGACACCGTCGGCCTGGCAGTGCCCGAGCGCGACCTGTGGCTGGTCACCGACGACCCCGGCGAACTGGCGCGCTACGCCCGCGTCAGCGGCCACGAGCCCGACCCCGCCCTGATGGACCTGTACCGGCTGCGCTGGGACCTCCAGGACGTCGTGGAGTTCGTCGACTGGTTCTCCGCGCCGCACCGGGGCGGCCCCGACACCGAGCAGGCGTGGCGGGACCTGGTCTTCGTCGTCGAACGCCTCGGGGACGGGGCGCGGTCGAGCGCTCTCTGACCCGGTTCCGGTGCCCCGGCGGGTCGCGTCCGGTCTTTCGGCCCCGGGGTAAGTATCGTTCTCATAACCCAGAGCGACCGGAAAGGGGTACGGCCGGAGCACACGCGCCGACGCCCCCGGTCGACCGGCCACACCACGGACCCGACCAGGCCACGGAGCGATCATGAAGCTGCCTCTCAGACCGCGCGACCTGCCCCTGCGCATCACCACGGGCGCGTTCGTCCTCAACTCCGGACTGGACAAGCGCGGTGCCGACGAGGAGACGGCCCAGGGGCTCCACGGCATGGCGGCGGGAGCCTACCCCTTCCTCAAGGACGTGGACCCCGTCACCTTCGCGCGGATGCTGTCGACCGCCGAACTCACCCTGGGCACCGCCCTGCTGCTCCCCGTCGTCCCCAGCCGGATCGCCGGCGCGGGCCTCACCGCGTTCGGGGCGGGACTGGTCGGCCTGTACCTGCGCACCCCGGGGATGCGCCGGCCCAACAGCCTGCGTCCGACGGAGCAGGGCCTCGCCCTGGCCAAGGACTCCTGGCTGCTGGGGGCAGGAATCAGCCTCCTGCTGGGCAGCGACACCGACCGGGACGCCACCCGCCGCCACCGCCGCGGCCGTCGCTGTCCGTCGCTCACCGGGCGGGGCTGAGCGCGGGCACGAACACCCGCAGGGCCGCACGCCGCTTGGTGAAGACGACGGTGGCCGAGCCCTCCGTCACCTCGCCGTCCACGGCCAGCAGCCGCGGCTCCCCCCTGATGGCCAGCGACAGTCCCGTGGTCAACCGCTCCGAGTAGCCGTCACCGCGCGAGAACCGGCCCAGCAGCACGTCGGCGAGGGCCCGCAGCCGGGGAAAGGGCTCCTTGGCGGTGAGCACCCGTACGTCCAGCCACCCGTCGTCCAGCCGCTCGCGCAGCGCGGGCACCCGGGCGTGCGTGCGGTACTTGCAGTTGCCCACGAACGCCCACCACACCTTGGTCGGCTCGCCGTCCACCAGCGCGGCGGTCGGGCTTACCTCCAGCAGGTCCCGCCACAGGGCCAGCGCGAACGCGGGCCACTTGCCGATGCGGTCGGCCCACCGGTCGCGCCGGTTCACCATGCGCGGGTAGGAGCCGAACGACGCGGTGTTGAGGAAGGTCCTGCCGTCCACCTCGCCCACGTCCACCCGGGCCAGCTTCCCGTCCGCGAACGCCCGCAGCGCGACGTCCACCGAGGTCAGCCCCAGGGTGCGGGCGAAGTTGTTGAGGGTGCCGTCCGGCAGGACCAGCAGCGGCCGGTCGTACCGGAGGGCCGCGTGCGCCCCGGCGTTGACGGTGCCGTCGCCGCCCGCCACCGCCAGGACCTCGGAGGTGCGCGCCGCCCGGTCCATGACCTCCTCCACGTCGTCCTCCGCCGACAGCGGGAGGATCCGCGCCTTGGGCAGTGTCCGGGCCACCCTGCTCGTGACGTCGGCGACGGTCAGGGCGGGCACCGCGCCCGCGGCGGAGCGCGGATTGACCACCACCGTCACCCCGGAGCCCTCGGGGTCCACGTCCGACTCCCCGTCGGGCACCGCGCCCGCACCGAAGAGCAGCTCGGGGCGGTGCGGCACCACCATCCGGGAGAGCACGGCCGCGCCGGAGCCGATGACCATCCCGGCGAGCACGTCACCGGGGTAGTGGACGCCGCTGTGCACGCGGGAGAACGCCACCGCGCCCGCCATGGTGACGGCCAGCGCGGCCAGCGGCTTGGGGGCGTCCGACATGACCCCGCCCGCGTAGGCCACCGCGGCGGCGGTGTGCCCGGAGGGGAAGGAGGTACTGGGATAGGAGCGGTAGGGAGACCGTGCCCGCGGCACGGCCGAGTTGTCCGGACGGGACCGGTTGGACAGCTGCTTGACCACCGCGGAGACGGTGTTGGCGGTCCCCGCGGCCAGGATCGCGCGCAGGGCGGTGCGCCTCAGCCGCGGCCCGCCCGTGGCCGCGAGGGTGGCCGACATCAGGAACCAGGGCGCCATGTTGTCGGTCGCCTGTACGAACTTGGGCGTGTAGGGGTCCAGGACGGGCGGCCCCACACCGGTCATCCGGTCGTAGACCTTTTTGTCAAGCTTGTGAAGGCGACTCTTGAGACTCATTGCCCCAGAGTGTGACGCGAGGGGTCGGATGTCCATAAAGACGCGCCCTCGGGCGGCCCTTCGTGGCGTCGGCCACACCGGGACCGTGCCGGTCCCGGGCGCCGGCGGCCGCGTCACCGACCCGCCGAAGGCCCGCCCGGCGCGGTGACCGAAGGGGCCGCCTCACACGCCGTGGCCTCGTGCCCACAGCGGGACCGGAGCGCCGCACCCCGCCATGGGGACGGGACCACCGAGGCCGGGCCCCTTTCCTCACACGGCGAGGGCTCCGGCCGCTCCACCGGGCGGTGCTTCCTTGAGGCTGCGCCGCGCTTCGCTTCGTGCTCGGGCGCCGAAGGCACGGGAACCTTCGGTCCCCGCGGTGCACCCGCTCGTATCTCACGGGCACACCTGCGGGGCCTTCGGCGGCCCCGTCGGCGCCCTCGTTGTGTTGTCTTTGAGGCTGCGCTGCGCTTCGCCTCGTGCCCGGACGCCGAAGGCACGGGAACCTTCGGCGCCCTCACCCCCGGTGGCACAGGCCCAGTCCACCGGCCAGAACACTAGACGGAGGGGATCTGGCCGCCGTCCACCCGCACCACCGAGCCGGTGACGTAGGCGGCCTGCCGGCCGGCCAGGAACGCGGCCACCGCCCCGTACTCCTCGGGCCTGCCGTAGCGCCGGGCGGGGATCCCGGCGCGGGCGTCGCCCTCGACCTCCTCCAGCGGGCGGCCCTCGCGCTCGGCGCGGGCGCGGTCCAGCGAGTCCGTGCGCGGGGTGGCGATCCGGCCGGGCACGATCACGTTCGCGGTCACCCCGTCCGCCGCGACCTCGTTGGACACCGTCTTGGACCAGGAGTGCAGCGAGGCCCGCAGGCTGTTGGAGATCCCCAGGTTCGGGATCGGCGCGACCGGACCCGACGAGGTGCTCGTGATGATCCGCCCCCAGCCGCGCTCGCGCATCCCGCCGACCACGGCGTCGGTGAGCCGGATGACCGGCAGCACCATGGCCCCGTACATGTCCTGCCAGAGCCCGGCGTCCTGCCCGAGTGCGGGAGTGGGCGGCGGGCCGCCGGTGTTGTTGACCAGGATGTCCACCGGGCCCAGCTCCTCGGCCACACGCCCGGCGACCTCGGGCGCCCGCCCGTGGTCGGCCAGGTCCCAGGTGAGGGCCAGCGCGGACACGCCGTGCTCAGTGCACGCCGCCACGGTGGCCTCCAGACGCTCCTCGTCGCGGCCGGTGACGGCCACGTGCACGCCCTCGGCGGCCAGGGCGACGGCGATGGCCCGCCCCAGGCCGGAGCTGGCGGCGGTGACCAGTGCGACCTTCCCCGCGATTCCCAGGTCCATGTCCCTCCTCGAATCTCCTGGCGTTGCACACGGCATCCTGGCAGCACACCGGCCCAGTCGGCCCCACCGGCCCCGTCGTTTCCACCCGGTCCACCGGAAAACCCGGACGGCCGTGCCTCAGGCCGCGGCCATCGCGTCGGACGCGGCCCGAACCATCGGAGGGCCGTGGGCGCGGCCGCCCGGCACCGCTCCCGCGAGCGCGAGAGCCGGTCGGGACCGGGCGGGGCCGTGCCCGCGCGCGTATCGGGTGGAGTCAGACCCCGCCCGGCACCACCACGGCACGGCCGAAGACCTTCCCCTCCTCCAGCTTCCGGTAGGCCTCCAGCGCCTCGTCCATGGAGAACCGCTCGACCTCGGGGCGGATCTGCCCGGCCCGGTACATGTCCACCACCTCCCACAGCTCTCCCAACGCTCCCCAGTAGGTGCTGGTGACGTAGGACTCGTACGGGTTGGTGAAGAACGAGAACTGGTGCGTGCCGCCCGCGATCCCCACCACGGTCAGCCGTCCGCCCTGGGCCATCACCGCGGCCGCCGTGGTGATGGTCGGAGTGGCGCCGACGAAGTCGAAGGCCGCGTCCACGCCCCGGCCGCCGGTGGCCTCGCGGATCTGCTCGACCTGCCGCTCACCCGCCCCCACGGTGATCGCGCCGTAGGACTCGGCCTCGGCCCGGGCCTCCTCCTTGATGTCGGTGGCGACCACCGTCGCGCCGGTCAGCGCCCTCAGGATCTGCACGCCGATCTGTCCCAGGCCGCCCAGGCCGATCACCAGGGCGTGGCGGCCGCCGCCCTCCAGGTGCGGCAGCGCCTCCTTGATCGCGTGGTACGGGGTCAGGCCCGCGTCCGACAGCGGCGCGGCCTCCACCGGGTCGGCGTCGCCCAGGGGGACCAGGTGGTGGGCGGGCACGGTCATGTACTCGGCCATGCCGCCGTCACGCCCCAGACCGACCGCCATGTAGGGCATCGTGGCGGCGTTCTCACAGTAGGTGTCCTGCCCCCGCGCGCACCTGCGGCAGTGGCCGCAGCCGGTCGGCCCGTACACCAGGTAGGCGCCGCCGACCTCGACGCGCTCGCTCACACCCTCGCCGAGCGCCTCCACCCACCCGGAGTTCTCGTGCCCCAGCACGAACGGGGGCTTTTGCGCCCCGGGCTGGCCCTCCCGGAAGTGGCGGTAGACGCTGATGTCGGAGTGGCACGCACCGGCGCCCGCCACCCGCAGCAGCACCTCCCCGGGGCCGGGCTCGGGCTTGGGGACGTCCTTCAGGGACGGGAACCGCCCGTAGTTCTCGAAGACCACGGCTCGCATAGGTGTCTCCCCACTCTTCCGCGGAGCGGGCGGCGCGGCGCACACCACCGGCACTCCCGGTACACACATGGCCGCTCGACGCTATCAACCCAGGTCAGTGCCGTCTGTCAACACAGGTTCCGAAAACCGTCCGGTCTTTTTTGCCCGTCCCGATGAGTCCTGGCCGCCGACCGTGTCCGTACGTGTGAACGAACCGCCCCGGGCGGAACCGACGGACGAGGAAGGCCGCGATGAACGGCGAGAAACCCAGCCCCCCGCGCGCGGGAAGGCGCGAGTGGCTCGGGCTGGGAGTGCTGGCACTGCCCACCCTGCTGCTGTCCCTGGACATGAGCGTGCTCTACCTGGCACTGCCCCACCTGGCCGAGGACCTGCGGCCCTCCGGCGGCCAACTGCTCTGGATCATGGACGTGTACGGCTTCATGATCGCCGGGTTCCTCATCACCATGGGCACCCTGGGCGACCGCGTCGGACGCAGGCGCCTGCTGATGGTCGGCGCCGCCGTCTTCGGACTGGCCTCCGTGGCCGCGGCGTTCGCGCCCAGCGCCGAGGCGCTCATCGTCACCCGCACCCTCATGGGCGTGGCCGGAGCCACCCTCATGCCCTCCACCCTGGCCCTGATCAGCAACATGTTCGCCGACCCGCGCCAGCGCGCCGTGGCCATCTCCGTGTGGATGAGCTGCTTCATGGGCGGCACCGCCGTGGGCCCGCTCGTGGGCGGACTGCTCCTGCAGTGGTTCTGGTGGGGCTCGGTGTTCCTGCTCGGCGTCCCCGTCATGGTGCTGCTGCTGGTGTGCGCGCCCCTGCTCCTGCCCGAGTACCGCTCTCCCGGATCCGGGCGCCTGGACCCGACCAGCGTCGCCCTGTCCCTGGCCGCCATCCTGCCGGTCGTCTACGGGTTCAAGTCCCTCGCCGAACACGGACCCGGCCCCGTGCCGCTCGCGGCGGTGCTCCTCGGACTGGCCACGGGCACGGTGTTCGTGCGCCGACAGCTGCGCCTGCCCGACCCGCTGCTGGACCTCGGACTGTTCCGCGAGCGCTCCTTCGGGGCCGCCCTGACCGCGATGGCGGTGGGAGCGGTCGCGATGGGCGGCACGTTCCTGCTGCTCAGCCAGTACCTGCAGATGGTGGCCGGGCACTCCCCGCTGGTCGCGGGGATGTGGCAGGTACCCGGGTCGCTGGCGATGATCGCCGCCACCATGGCCGCGGCGCCGCTGGCCGCGCGGATCGGACGGGCCAACGTCATCGGCGGCGGCATGTTCGTGACCGCCGCCGGGTTCGTCCTGCTGTTCCTGGCCCCCGCCGAGAACGGCACCCCCGTCGTCGTCGCCGGACTGGTCCTGGCCTCCGTCGGCCTGGGCCCCGGCGGTGCGCTGGGCACCGACATCGTCGTGGGATCGGCGCCCAGGGAGCGGGCCGGGGCCGCCGCGTCGATGTCCGAGACCGGAGGGGAGTTCGGCATCGCCATGGGTGTGGCCGTCCTGGGCAGCCTGGCCTCCGCCGTCTACCGCGCCAACGTGGTCCTTCCCGAGGGCGTGCCCGAGGAGGCGGGGCGGACCCTGCCCGCCGCCGTCGCCGCCGCCGGGCGACTGCCCGCGGACCCGGCCGGGAGGCTGCTCGACTCGGCGCGTGAGGCCTTCACCGACGGCCTCAACCTGGCCGGGGCGATCGGCTTCGTGGCCATGGTCGTGTTCGGAGCGCTCGCCCTCGTCATGCTGCGCGCGGCGCCGGCGGCGGAACCGATGGCGGAAACGGAACCGGCGGAAACGGAACCGGAGGGCGCGCCGGTGGGGAGCCCGGCGGGCGACCCGGTGAATGAGGAGACGGCGGAAAAGGCGGCGGAAAAACATTCGGAGGCCGATGAGTCCACGGCCGACCAGGGGTCTGTACAGGTGAGCGGCACCGATGGCCGGACCTGAACCGGACACGGACCGCGATGCGCACACCACCGACGGAGGACACCATGGACCGTCCCAGCCTCGACAGCATCCTGCTCGCCACCACCGACCCCGACCGGCTGCACGACTGGTACGCCGCCGTCCTGGCGCCCCAGGGCGACAACGACGTGGACGGCTACCGCGTCCTGCGCTTCGGCGCCTTCCACCTGCTCATCGACCGCCGCGACGACGTCGGGCCCAAGGCGGGCGAGCCCACCCGCATGATCCTCAACTTCGACGTGGACGACGCCCGCGCCGTCGCCGCCCGCATGGACGAGCGGGGCACCGAGTGGCTCGCACCCCTGGAGGACCGCGACGGCAGCCTGTTCGGCACCGCCGTGGACCCCGACGGCAACTACGTCCAGATCATCCAGCTCAGCGACGAGCACCGCGCCGCCATGGAGAGCGGCGAGTAGGGAGGACACCGTGTTCGACGGCAACAGGGCCTTCGGCTCCTTCGCCGTTCCCGACACCGACCGGGCCGGGGAGTTCTACGGGGACACCCTCGGACTCCCGGTCGGCCCCGTCGAGGGCATGGAGGAGTACGGAATGCTCCGCATCGACCTGGGGGAGGGGCGGGGCATCCTCGTCTATCCCAAGCCGGACCACGAACCCGCCGGATTCACCGTGCTGAACCTGCCCGTGGACGACATCGACTCCACCGTGGACGAACTCGTCCGGCGCGGCGTCCGGATGCTGCGCTACGAGGGCCTCGGCCAGGACGAGAGGGGGATCTCGCGCGGCGAGCCGGCCGTCGCGTGGTTCGCCGACCCGTTCGGGAACGTGTGTTCTGTCATACAGGAGGCGTAACGTGACGGTCGTGATGGAACACGCGTCTGACCAGGACTTCGTGAGGCTCGCCGACCCGTACCGGCGGGAGCTGTTCGCGCACTGCTACCGCATGCTCGGCTCGGTGCACGACGCGGAGGACCTGGTGCAGGAGACCTACCTGCGCGCCTGGAAGGCCTACGACCGCTTCGAGGGCCGGTCCAGCCTGCGCACCTGGCTCCACCGGATCGCCACCACGGCCTGCCTCACCGCCCTGGACAAGCGCCAGAGGCGGCCTCTGCCCACCGGGCTCGGCGGACCCACCGCCGAGCCCGAGGGCGAGCTGGCCGACCGGCCCGAGGTGCCCTGGCTGGAGCCGGTGCCCGACGCCCTGGTCGGCGCCGACGACCCCGGCACGGTGGTGGAGGCGCGCGAGAGCGTGCGCCTGGCCCTGGTCGCGGCCCTGCAGTACCTGCAACCCAAGCAGAGGGCGGTGCTGATCCTGCGCGACGTCCTGCGGTTCAGCGCCGCCGAGGTCGCCGACACCCTGGACACCTCCGTCCCCGCGGTCAACAGCCTGCTTCAGCGGGCCCACGCCCAACTGGCCCGGGTGACCCCCACCGAGGAGAAGGTGGCCGAACCACAGCCCGCCCAGCGCGAGACCCTCGCACGCTACGTCGCCGCGTTCGAGTCCTACGACATCCCGGCCATCACCTCGCTGTTCACCGCCGACGCGGTGTTCGAGATGCCGCCCTTCGCCACCTGGGTGCGCGGCGGCGAGCACATCGGCCGCCTCATCGCCGCCCAGTGCCCGGCCGGCGGACCGGGCGACATGGCGCTGGTGCCGACCGCCGCCAACGGGCAGCCCGCCTTCGCGGTGTACATGCGCGGCGGGGACGGCCTCCACCGGGCGTTCGGCCTCCAGGTCCTGGACCTGTCCCCGGAAGGAGGGGAGGTCGTCCACACGGCGATGTTCTTCGACACCACCCTCTTCCCGCACTTCGGGCTCCCCGCCGCCCTGCCCCGGCGCGGCTGAGGAAGCGGAGCGCGGCCGCGGACCGGCCGTCCCCGACCCTCACCCCCACGCCGGAGGCAGGTCGAACTCGGCCCAGACGACGCCGCCCTCCCCGCCGGAGGAGCCGGTGCGCCGGGTCCCCCAGCGGGCGGCGAAGTGGTCGATCAGGAGCAGCCCCTGGCCCCGGACGCCCGCACGCCAGTCGCCGGGCCGCCGGCCGCGCCGGCCGCCGCGCCCCCCGGCGTCCGGCGCCGGACACGGTCCGCGCGCGGTGGCGCCCACGGCCTCCTGGCCGGCCATCGACAGCCGCAGTACGCGCCCGCCCTCCGGAAGGTGGTGAAGGGAGAGCACGCACACCACCTCCTGCGGGCTCCCACCGCGCGGCGCGCGGCCCACGGTGTCGGCGAACATCTCGCTGGCGCACAGCACCGCGGCCGCGGTCGGCTCACCCCGGGCCCCGGACACCGAGGCCAGGTCGGCGCGCAGGTCCGCCCTGAGCCAACCGATGGCGTACGGGCTCGCTGGATAGGTGCGGGGCGCCCAGTGACGGTCGGAGCCGACTGGTCGTCGGGGCTGGGGCAGGACGGTCATCTCGGGTCCTCCTCGGTGCGGGGCGGATGGGGTGCGGGGTCTTTCCGGGCGTGCGGCGCTCCTCGGACGCGGGCGTCCTCTCCGGCCCCGCGCTATCCCGACGAGGCGAGGACCGAGTCCTCGTCGTCGAGCCACACCAGTTGGCGCTCGGCGGAGACGGTCAGCCCGAACCGCGTGGGCGCGGGCCGCCCGGCCTCCACCCACCGCAGGTGGGCGGCCTCCAGTTCGGTGAACAGCCTCCGGGGGCCGTGCTGGCGCACCTCGTGGCCGGACTCCCCGTGCTCGGGACCGACGTGCCAGGAGGCCCGGGACCACGTGACCGGATCCACCAGCTGGACCGTGAGCCGGGGATCCCCCCTCTCCCGCGCCCGCCGCACGCGCCGGTACACGCCGGGCATCTGAAGACCCACGGCGAAGGCGGCGTCGCGGTCGCCGACCAGGTCTTCGGGGCGCAGCCGGGTACGCGTGGCGGCGTGGTCGGGCTCCGGGCGGGGGCGGGCCTCCCACAGGCGGCCCGGGGCCCGGTCCGCGCGCGCCCACACGCAGTCGGTGTGCCCGACGAACCTCCCACGGGCCGTTCCGCGCGCCCCGACCACCAGGTCGGCCAGGACCCCGTGGTGGAAGGCGTCGCCCCACGGCGTCAGGATCCGTCCGCCGGGCCGGGACTGCGCCACCCAGGCGTAGGGGACCCGGCGCACGGCCACGCCGCTGACCACGCGGTCGTAGGGGGCGCGTCCCGCCCAGCCCTGCATGCCGTCCCCGCCGACCACCAGCGGCGTGAACCCCGCGCCCATCAGACTGATCCGGGCGCGCTCGGCGAGTTCGAAGTCGATCTCCACCGACACGACGGCGTCGTCGCCCAGCAGGTGCGAGAGCAGGGCGGCGCTGTACCCGCTGCCGGTGCCCACCTCCAGCACCCGCATCCCCGGCACGGCCCGCAGGTGCCGCATGACCCCGGCCAGCGCGGACGGAGCCGGAGCCGAGGACGTCGGCTCACCGGGGCCGCGGCGGTCCCCGCCGTCGACCTGGGTGAGGACGGGGGCGTCGGCGTAGGCGGCCTCCAGCCACCCCCGCTCGTCCACCTCCCGGTCCACGTGCCCGCCCGTGCCGGCGTCGATGATCACGTCCGGCAGGAACAGGTGCCGGGGGACGGCGGCGAACGCGGCGTGCCAGTCGGAGGGCAGAACGCCCCGTTCGGCGAGGTCCTCGACCATCCTCCGGTGCGGGGGGATCACCGCGCACACCTGCCGTGCCGCTCACCGGGTCGGTGGCGTCCGCGGCCGGAGGGGCCGGAGGGGACTGGGGGAGCGGTGGGAACGGAGGGAGCGAAGAGGGCGGCGGTCCGGAGTCCGCGGGTCCCGGAGCCGGCGCCGTGTCCGCCAGGCGCGGTGGAGGTCACCGTTCCTCCTCCTCGGGTGGTCCCGAAACAGAGCACATCAGGGTCCTGCGTCCATTGGGAGAACGGACGTTTCCGGGTAAGGATTACTACGCAAGACACAACACCGTTCGCCCACCAAAGCGGAATTCCGTGCCGATATACACCGGCGGTATGTATGGCAAAATCCCTGGTCGCCCCCCTTTTCTCCCCGCCATCGTCCTTCTGGTCCCGCGCCGACGTCCGCCGGTCACTCGCCGAACGGGACGCGGGCGCCCTGTTCGGACTCCTGCGCCGGTACACGGGCGCGAGCCAGCAGGCGATCGGATCCGCCGTCGACATGGCCCAGCCGCACGTGAGCGCGATCATGTCGGGAAAACGCGTGGTCACCGCGCTGGAGACGTGGCAGCGCATCGCCGACGGACTGGTGATGCCCTCCCAGGCCCGCCGAACATTGGGCCTCGCAGATGCGGACGAAGAGTATTCGGCAGGCGTTTCCTGGACAGATAACTCGGTGGAAGAAGGCGATTCGTGGTCCGCGTCCAGAACGGCGCAGGACATCGTCGAGATCACGCTGAAGGACCTGATGAAACGCAGAGACGCATTCGCGGCCGGGGGAGCGCTCATCGTGGGCGCCACGCTGACGGAGACGCTGGAGCACTGGCTGATGCCCCGGACCGCCGCGCCCGGCCGCGGCCGCGGCACCATCGGGGAGTCGGAGCTGTGCCGGATCGAGGCCGCCACCGTGGCGCTGCGGCACTGGGACGACCGGTGGCGCCTGGGCATCCGGCGCAAGGCCGTCATCGGCCAGCTCTCGGAGGTCTCCGAACTCGTCGAGCACCCCCAGTCCGCGTCCGTCCAGACACGGCTGTTCGCGGTGATGGCCGAACTGTCCAAGACCGTGGCCTCGATGTCCTTCGACTCCGGGGACCACCCGACGGCGCAGCGGTACTACACCCTCTCCCTGCGCGCACTCCACCAGGCGGGACCCGGGTACCGCGCCTACGGCGTCGGGGTCCTGGCCGCCATGGCCCGGCAGATGCTGGACCTGCACCGGCCCGGCGACGCCCTCGACATCTGCCGCCTCGCACTCGACAGCGCGGACGCCGCCGGAGCGCCCCCGCGGGTGCGGGCCATGCTGCGCACGCGCGAGGGCTGGTCCTACGCGCGGATGGGGCGGCCGGAGGCCTACCGCCGCACCGTCGTCCAGGCCGAGGACCTCCTCGCGGTCGGGGGACCGGAGGAGAGGGACGCGCAGGAGGCACCCGGCTGGACGGGCGGCTTCGACCACGCCGAACTGTCGGGGGTGGTCGGGGCCCGCTACCGCGACCTGGCCGCGAGCCGCGACGACCGGGGAGCCAGGCACAGGCACGCCGAGTCCTCCGCCGCCTACATCACCCAGGCACTGCGGTCCAGGGACCCGGCCAGGAAACGCGGCCGCGCTTTCGACCTCGTGGGGCTCGGACGCACCTACCTGCTGCTCGACGAACCCGCCGAGTCCGCCCGGGTCGTGAGCCAGGCCGCGGCCCTGGAGTCCTCCCTCGACTCCGGCCGGGTGCGCAGGCGCCTGGGCGACTGGTACACCGAGTCCGCCGCGCACCACCGTAACCCGCAGGTGGCCGAAGTCCGCGACGAGTTGTCACGTACGCTGCTGCACCATCAGCCAGATGTGAAGGGAATGACGTGACTCGGATCGGAATCACTGGTCACTCGAATCTTTCCACCGACAGCGTGGCACTGGTACGCAAGGCCCTGGACGAAGCCCTCGTCCCCTACACCGACGACGACCTCGTCGGGATCTCCTGTCTGGCGCGCGGTGCCGACCAGCTCTTCGCCGAGGCCGTGCTCGACGCCGGGGGGCGGGTGGAGGTCGTGCTGCCCTCGGCCGACTACCGCGAGACCAAGGTCAAGCCCGCCGACCTGGACCGGTTCGACGACCTCCTCGTGCGCTCGGCCCTGGTGCGCTACATGCCGCACCGCAGCGCGGGCCGCTCCGCCTACGAGGACGCCAACAACGCCGTCCTGGACGGAGTGGACCGGCTGTTCGCGGTGTGGGACGGCCGTCCTTCGGGTGGCCGAGGCGGGACCGGCGACGCCGTCGAGGCGGCCCGGGACCGGGGCGTGCCGGTGGACGTCCTCTGGCCCGAGGGCGCCCGAAGGGACTGAGGCCCCGGCTCCGAGACCGCGGGACCGCGGGCCCCGGGGACCGCACTCCCGGGCTCAGGGCCCTTCGCGCGCCGCTCAGCCTCCGTCCAGCACGCGGTGCAGGGTGTCCGCGAAGGCCTCGGGATGAGGACCGAAGCCGAGGTGGTCGCCCGGGAAGGCGACCGGGTCCGTGTCGAGCCGCAGTGCGAGGGCGAGGCCCATGTCGTAGATGGCCTTGCCGGCGTCCGCCTCGCCCAGGCCCACCGTCACCGGGACCCCGCTCGTGCGCAGGGCCTCCACGTCGGGCTCGTACAGGGACAGGGGCATCAGCCCGTGGGAGAAGAAGTAGTCGAAGTTCCCGCTGACACGCTCGTACGTCTCGGGGTCCTCGTGCCACGGGTTGTCCGCAGGCGTGCTCCCACCCTCCGGTTCCGACCCGCCGTCCAGACCGTTCAGCTCCAGGAACTTGCCCATCGCCGCCCCCGCGCCCCCGCGGAGATAGGTGTCGTAGACGTCCTTGCCGCCGGCCATCATCTCCGAGGGGTCGTCGAGCATCGTCAGGCACGGCGGCTCGTGCGCGACCAGCTCCCGCACCAGCGTGGGATGGCGCGTCACCAGGTCGAGCCCGACGTGGGCGCCCGCGCTGTTGCCGAACACGTAGGCCGGTATGCCCACTTCCGAGATCAGGAGCGCGGCGTCGTCGCCGTGCAGGTCCACCCTCTGCTCCTCCGGCTCGCCGTCCAGAGGGCTCCGCGAGTTGCCGCGCGGGTCGTAGGACACGGTCGTGTAGTGGTCGGCCAGGCGCTCGGCGATCCCGTCGTAGACCCCCGCGTCCTGCGGGCCGCCGGGGATCAGCAGCAGGACGGGGCCCGACCCGCGGACCTCGTAGTAGAGCTTGGCTCCCGGCACCTTCAGCGTGTGCGTCTCGGGTTCGTGGTGCGACATGGTCTCTTCAGTCCCTCCCGGCGCGGTACCGCGCGCACGGTTCGCTGTGGAAACTGGCCCGTCCAGTACTCCACGTGCCCCAAAACCAGGACGGACAGTGCCAATGGAGTAAAAAGGGCGAGACCTGGGCCAGCAGCCACGCGAGGGCGGTGATCAGGCACGTCACCGGCGGCTTCGGTCGCCAGGTGTCCGTGTACGTCGGCGGCGGGTGGCCAAGACTCCGCGTAACGGCACGACCCCACGCGCTCCCCGTGCACGTAGGGACTAGCCGGCGAGAGCACGCCTTCCGTCCTCCCAGGGATGCTCTCGCTCGCTGGCACGGCCCCTGTGCCGGTTCACGGGCGCCTGCCGCAGGAGAGAGGCCGCAGAACCCGTCTGAACCGAGGTTCCGTGGTCTCGTCGGGATTCGGACCTGCGGCCCTCGGACGAGGAGGTCAGGCCCCTTCGGGGGCCTCGCCCAGGTAGAAGGCGGTGGTCCGGTCCCGGGCGGCTCCGGCCTGTGAGGGAGGGGTCCCGGCCTCGACACTGGCCTCGGCCCACCGCGCGCTGCTCGCCGTGATGAACCGGCGCCCCTCGTCGGTCCGCTCCCAGCCGTCGACCTCGGGGGGCCCGTCGGACCCGGTGGTCAGGTGCCGCTCCAGCCCCATGAGGGCCAGGTCCCAGCCCACGCCCGTGGCACCCGGGCCGAACCGCTCCCAGAACTCCGCTGTGGTGTCGGCGTACGCGGTGTGCTCCAGGGTCAGCCGCGCGCCGTCGCCGTCCGGGGCCACCCGGACCGCGATCCAGCTGACATCGTCGCCGTACTCCCAGGTCGCCGTGAAGGACCGGGGCGCCTCACAGGACTCGACGGTGCCTCCCGCGTTCCCCTCCACCTGGTAGGTTCCGCCCGGGCGCAGCTCGCCGCTGACCGGCGCGAACCACCGGGGGAGCCGCTCGGCCGACGTACAGGCCTCCCAGAGGTCCTCCACGGTGGTGGGGTAACTCTGGCTGATGGTCGAGACCCGGGTCTCCCGCCCCTCGCGGGTACGGCTGTCCAGCCCTCGTGAGACGGCCTTGATCTGGGTTTCCACGGAGTTCGGAACGCTCATTGTCTCTCCTCGGTACGGCGTTGGCGCTTGCCCCGGGCGATCTCGGTCTCCAGCGCGGCCAGCTTCGGCTCCCAGAAGTGGCGGAACGAGTCCAGCCAGCTGTCCACCGAGCGCAGGGACGCGGCGTCGACCGAGTACAGGCGCCGCGTGCCCTCGGCGCGCACGTTCGCCATCCCGCTCTCCCGCAACACGCGCAGGTGTTGGGAGACGGCGGGTTGGCTGATCCCGAACTCCTCGCGGACCACCCGGGTCAGCTCGCCTGAGCTGAGCTCTCCCGCTGACAACAGCTCCAGGAGACGCCGTCTGACCGGGTCACCGAGAACGTCGAAGGCATGCATGGCCACATATTATCACTCAGGGTTTATATAAGGCCTTGTGGAACCACGGTCGCCTGTGCGTTCCGCGTCGTCTCTTCGTGCGGAGCCGTGCTCGGCAAGGACGGAGTAGACGTCCGCTCCGGGCCGCACGAGCATGGAAAGCGGGTAACTGAGGCGGATCGAGTGGCGGGGAGTGCGGTTTGTCGAGTGCGATGGGGGCGTTCCGGCGCCGGATCATAACCCCGAAACTATCCGAGACAACGCTGAGGACCAGGGGTTTCCACGACAAGGGGCCGACCGCTCGCGGCATCCTGGAGAAGGTGGGGGCTTCCTTCCTCGACGGCCTGGGCGACGCGGTGGAGACCGCCTCCCCCCATGTGACGGACCAACGGCTGGAGGGTCTGCCCGCACGCTACCGGGGGTTCGCCTACGAGGGCGCCGCGATGGGGTTCGCGCTCCTGGACGGGTTTCTCCCGGGGAGTACCAGAGCCCGAAGCTTCATCGACGGACCCGGCGCCCCCCACGTCTACATGGCCTACATCGGCATCGGTTGGGCCATGGCCCGCCTGCCACGGCCGCTGTGGCCGGATACCAAGGCCCTGGACCCGCTGCTCCGGTGGCTCGTACACGACGGTTACGGCTTCCACCAGGCCTACTTCCACACCGGTCGGTACGTACACCGTCAGCTTCGCGACCACAGCGCGGCCCGGCGCACGGGGGACGGCCCCTACGCGCTGCGCGCCGCCGACCAAGGGATCGGGCGGGCCCTGTGGTTCGTGGCCGGTGCGGACGCGGTCCGTGCCGTCGGGTTGGTGGACTCCTTTCCCCCGGAGCGCAGGTCCGACCTCTGGGCCGGGATCGGCCTGGCGGCGACCTACGCGGGCGGCACGGACGAGGCGGACTTGCGCCGACTGTGCCGGGGCGCGGGCGAGCACCGGTGGTTCCTGGCGCAGGGCGGTGCCTTCGCCGCCGAGGCGCGGGTGCGCAGCGGTCTCGTCGTTCCGGCCTGCGAGAGCGGGACGAGGGTGCTGTGCGGTATGGGCGTGGGCCGGGCGGCCCGCCTCTGCCGGGACCTGCGCCCCGGACCCGCCGAGGCGGAGGCCGACCCCGCCCGTCCCCCGTACGAGTCGTGGCGCGTTCGCCTCGCCGAGGAGCTGGCCCGCCACGGAGGGGACGGGTCGTGAGGCCGGCGGGTCCGGGAAGCCGCCCCGCGGACTCCTCCGTTCCCCCCGCCCGGACTCCTCCGTTCCCCCCGCCCGGACTCCTCGATGAACCCGGAGCGCACGAACCCGTTCCGTGACGGCACACGGTACGGATTCATCTCCCGTCCTCCGAAGGAGCCGGTTCGTACACCTTCGGCGCTGCCGTGGGCGACGCCCGTTTCGCCACCGTGGCGGGCTGCATCCGAATGCCCCGGACGTGCCAGGAATTGTTTCGGACCGGAAAACATCCGCTGGTCGGTGCGGCACGGCGCGAAACATTCCGAACGAGGGCTCCGTGCCCGTGTCCGGTAGTGCGGGCAGTGCGGGGCCTGATTCTCTTTCCGCGCTCACCGCAGGCAGGGCAAGAATGGATATGGAAAAACTGCGCCCTTCTTATGGATGCTGGTGGTGTTGCGAACTCGAGCAGGTGGCGGCGCCACCACACTGAGGAGCCCTCATGCGGTTGATGTACCGTCTGGCGACACTCGCACTGGCCTTGGCGATGGTGGGTGCCCTGGGTACTCTGACCGTCCGCCCCTCTATGAGCGAGATGGAGAGGGACGAACGCGCGTCCTCCTTCGCGTTCGAGACACGTGCGCTCAACTCGGAGCCCGACGGCGCCCGCACCCAACGCGAGGTGGCCCCCGACCTGGAGCACTTCGAGGGGTGGATCTCCGCGGTGGGGGCTGGGGCGGCTCTTCTGGACCTGCGCGGGCTGGACCGGTCGGCCGACGTGTGCCTGGTCGACCCCCGGGACGACAGTGTCACCCTGCGCAACGCCCCTGGGAGCAGTGCCGACGACTATCCCGTCGTGGAGCTGCTGCCTGAGGGCCTTCCCTACGACCGCACCATGGCGCCCATGGGTTGTGTGCCCGCTGACCTGGACGAGGACGGCGATCTGGACCTTCTCGTCTACTACTGGGGCCGTTCCCCGGTCCTCTTCGTGAACACGGCCGGCCCCGAGGCGACACCGGCGGCGGAGAGCTTCACCGCCCACGAGACGGTCGAGCCGATGCAGACTTGGAACACGACCGCGCTGAACATCGCCGACCTGGACGGGTCCGGCTCACTCGACGTCCTCGTGGGCAACTACTTCCCCGACGGAGCGCGCGTGCTGGACCCCGAGGCGGCCGGCGACTCCCGGATGGAGATGCAGCAGAGCATGGGGCTGGCCACTAACAGCGGACGCAACCGGATCCTGCTCACGGAGCCGGAGGGCGCCGCGGACACGCCCCCCGTGTTCACCGACGCCAGTACGGCGCTGCCCGAGCACGTCGCCAACGCCTGGACGCTCGCGGCCGGCTTCCAGGACCTGAGCGGCAACGGGGTCCCCGACCTCTACCTGGCCAACGACTTCGGCAACGACAGCTTCCTCGTCAACCGCTCCACCCCGGGAGAGCTCCGGCTGGAGCCGCTGAAGGGAGAGCGGGACATGGTCACCCCGAAGTCACAGGTCATGGCGAACGGTTCCTACAAGGGAATGGGGGTCACCTACACCTACACGGACGGCGCGGACCTGCCGACCATCGTCGTCAGCAACATCACCACCCCCTACGCGCTGCACGAGAGCAACCTCGCCTTCGTACCGGACGGTGACGGCGCCGACCTCCTGGAGGGAACGGTGCCCTACTCCGAGAGCGCTGAGGAACTGGGGATCGCCCGGAGCGGATGGGCATGGGACGTCAAGGCCGCCGACTTCGACAACGACGGCACCGACGAGCTGGTCCAAGCCACCGGGTTCCTCAAGGGAGACCGGACACGCTGGCCGGAGCTCCAGGAGATCGCGATGGGCAACGACCAGTTGCTCAAGTACCCCCAGGCCTGGCCCAGGTTCTCCGAGGGGGACGACCTCTCCGGGCACGAGACCAATCCGTTCTGGGTGCGGGGGGAGGACGGACGATACACCGACCTCGCGGCCCCGCTGGGCATCGCCGAGTACGACGTCACCCGGGCCTTCGCCGTCGGTGACGTCGACGGCGACGGACTCCTTGACATGGCGGTGGCCAATCAGTGGCAGAACTCCCGGATGCTGCTGAACAGGGCGCCCGACGCGGACCCGGCCGCCATCCTGCGCCTTGTGCGCCCGGGGGCCGCCGGTGACGGCGCCCTGGTGGCGGCGGTCGGCGCCTCGGCCCGTGTGGACGCCCCCGGCCATCCCCCGCAGACGGAACAGCTCTTCCCCGCCAACGGCCATGTGGGGGTCTCCGACTCGATCGTCCACCTGGCGGCGCCAGCGGGCGCCCTGCCGGTCACCCTCTCCTGGCGTGACGGGGAAGGCACCCGGCACACCACCGATCTGGTGGTGGAACCAGGAACGCACACGATCCTCCTCGAGGACGACGGAACGGCGGTTGTCCGATGACTGCGACCAAACCCGAAGAGAGAGAGTCCGGAGCACCCGAGGCCGCCGAGGGCCGGACCGCGGGATCCGGGCCCCCTCCTGCCACCGCGGCCCGCCCCGCCTCGGACCGGAGGGTGATGGCGCTGCGCATGTTCGCCACCTCCATCACCGCGTTCACCGTCCTGGGACACCTGTTCCTGGGTTTCGAGCAGTCGCCCGTCACCCCCGTCGCGGCCGTTCTGTTCGGTTACGTGTTCGATCTGGTCCTGGAGACACTCGACGCCCGTGCCGCCGACCGGGAACCCGGTTACGCGGGCGGGGTCGGCAGGATGATCGACTACCTGCTTCCCACCCACATCGCGGGACTGGCGTGCGCGCTGCTGCTGTGGGGCAACGTCTCGCTGTGGCCGTACCTGTTCGCGGTGGCTGTCGCCGTGTGCAGCAAGTACCTGCTCCGGATCCCGGTGGCGGGCCGCAAACGCCACTTCCTCAACCCGTCCAACTTCGGGATCACGGTGACGCTGCTGCTCTTCCCATGGGTGGGGATCGCACCCCCCTACCACTTCACGAACAACATCGACGGAACCCTGGACTGGCTCATTCCGCTGGGCATCCTCATGGCGGGGACGATGCTCAACATCAACCTCACGAAGCGCTGGCCGCTCATCCTCGGATGGGCGGGCGGCTTCGCGCTACAGGCGGTGCTGCGGTGGCTGGTCCTGGACCACGCGCTCCTGGCGGCCCTGCTGCCCATGACCGGGGTGGCCTTCGTCCTGTTCACGAACTACATGATCACTGACCCGGGGACCACACCCTCCAAACCCCGGAACCAGGTGGTCTTCGGGCTGACCACGGCCATGGTCTACGGACTCCTCGTCACCTTCCACGTCGTGTTCGGCCTCTTCTTCGCCCTGGTCATCACCTGTGCACTCCGGGGGGCCGTCCTGGTCTGCGCGCCCCGGTTCGGCCGGACCCGTGCGGCCACCGCCACGAGTCCGGCCCCGACCGCCTGAACACCACACCAGCGGAGCGACACATGCCGAAGACCGAACCCCCCCACGGAACCCCGTCCGCCCCCGGAGACACCACCCACGCCGGCCTCTACGGCAGGGCCATGCGCTTTCTGAACTCCCGGGGGCACCACCTGTGCCTGAAGCTGTACATGGTCATCGTCCTCGCGCACTGGGCCGAGCACATCATCCAGGCAGCCCAGATCTACGTGCTCGACTGGCCGGTGGAGCAGGCCCGCGGCGCTCTCGGCATCCCCTTCCCCTGGCTGGTCACCTCCGAGTGGCTGCACTACGGATACGCCCTGATCATGCTGATCGGGCTGCTCCTGCTCCTGCCGGGTTTCACCGGACGGAGCCGCGCGTGGTGGACGGCTTCCCTGCTGGTGCAGGTCTGGCACCACTTCGAGCACCTGCTCCTGCTCGTCCAGGCGGCCAACGGAGTCAACATCGGCGGCGGTGACGCCCCGACCAGCCTCATCCAACTGCTGATCCCCCGTGTCGAGCTGCACCTGTTCTACAACACCATCGTCTTCGTCCCCATGGTCGTGGCGATGTACCTCCACATGCGTCCGAACCCCTCGGAACGCGAGGCCATGGACTGTTCGTGCGCACACGCCTCCCGGGGGGCGCACGAGTGAGCCGCGCTCCGCGCCGGATCTCGGCGTTCACCGTGGCGCTGCTGCTGGTCGCCGCGCTCATCGTCTACCTGGGGGCCTCCAACGTGGACCGGAGCCTGCGTGCCGCCCGCGCCGACGGTGTCGCCGGAACCTTCACCGGCACCAGGCTCGACTGCGTCCAGCACCCGGGCCACGAGTCGTGCACCTGCTACGGCGTCTACGTGCCGGACTCGGGCGGTCCCGAGCGCACCGACGTCTACCTCTACGGGAGGGACCGGCAGTCCTGCCCTGTGGGGGAGCCCGCCTCCGCCGTGGACGTGGGGTCGGCCAGCCGGGTGTACGGGCCCGAGGGCTCGAACGAGTGGATCATGACGGCCGCCATGATCCTGGTCGGGCTGGGCGTCGGCGGCTGGGCCGTCCGGCCCCGGCGGGTGGGCGGCGGCCAGGCTCCTCCGGACTGACGGAGACCCGGCCACGGGGTCCGTGGCCGTAGCCCGGCACGGGAGAGGAAGGCGGCCACCGGCTCCGGACGGCGCTGGGTCCGCCGCAGCGGCCAGTTCCACGGAGGCCGGGGACGCCGGAGCGGCGGTGCGCGGGTGCGCCCACACCCCTCGGCCTGAGCGCGGCCGTGGTACCGGACCGGACGGGTCCGGGCGCGCTCCACCGTGCCGGCCAGGGAGGTCCCGGCCTCGTCGGCGAAGCAGGCCCCCGCCCCGGCCCCCCTTCTCGACGCCGGGTCGAGTCGTGCGCGGCCCGGCCGGCGGCGTCCCCATCGCGTTCCCGCCCCGCCCGAAAGGGGGCGGCCCTGTTCGGGCGGCGGAGCCCGTGGCGGCCTCCCGGACCCGCTGGTGCGGGGAGTCCCGCCCACCGCGGAAACGAACAGCCGGACTCCGGTGATTCCCGACGGTGAACGCGACCGTGCACTTCCCCGCATAGCAATAATCACGCTGTTATTTAATAGGGGTTTCCTGGAATGGCATGAAAGAAGAAGAAGGTTCGGTGGGCGTCCCGCATGCTTGGTGTGGGGTTGGCCTCTGCCAGTCCTTTGCGAGGCGGATGTGGGGTGGATTATGAGAACCGTCCGTATTGCTGTTGTCGGAATGGGCCTGTGTTTTCCTGACGCGGATTCGCACGAAGATCTATGGGATAACGTTCTCGCTGGCAGGAGGGCTTTCCGTCAGATTCCGGATGAACGTATGAATCTGGCGGACTACTGGTCCGAGGACCCTTTGGCGGAGGACCGTTTCTACTCCAGGCAGGCCGCTGTACTCCAGGGCTTCGAGTTCGACAGGATTCGTTACCGTGTCTCGGGAAGTTCGTTCCGCTCGACGGACATGACGCATTGGCTCGCCCTGGAGACGGTGTCCCGGGCATTGGAGGACGCGGGTTTTCCGGCGGGAGAGGGGCTGCCGCGCCGCTCCACGGGTGTGGTGGTCGGCAACAGCCTCACCGGGGAGTTCACCCGCGCCAACACCATGCGGCTGCGCTGGCCCTACGTGCGCAGGACCGTGTCCGCAGCCCTGGTCGACCACGGATGGGGGGAGGAGGAGGCCGGCGCCTTCCTGACGGACCTGGAGGGAAGATACAAGGAGCCCTTCCCCCGGATCGACGAGGACACCCTCGCCGGAGGGCTCTCCAACACCATCGCCGGTCGTGTGTGCAACCACTTCGACCTCGGAGGCGGTGGCTATACGGTGGACGGAGCCTGTTCCTCCTCCCTGCTGTCGGTCGTCACAGCCGCCAACGCCCTGGCCCAGGGCGACCTCGACGTCGCCATCGCGGGCGGGGTGGACCTGTCCATCGACCCCTTCGAGATGGTCGGCTTCGCCAAGACGGGTGCGCTGGCCACCGGGGAGATGAGGGTCTACGACAAGGGCTCCAACGGCTTCTGGCCGGGCGAGGGCTCGGGCGCCCTGGTCCTGCTCCGTGAGGAGGACGCGATCGCCCAGGGACGACGTCCCTACGCCCTGGTCACGGGGTGGGGCGTCTCCTCCGACGGCAAGGGCGGGATCACCCGGCCCGAGGAGGGCGGTCACCGGATCGCTCTGGAACGCGCCTACGCGCGCGCGGGGTACGGGGTCGAGACCGTGGGGTACTTCGAGGGGCACGGTACGGGGACCGCGCTGGGTGACGAGACCGAGCTCATGGCACTCTCCGGCGCCCGGACCGCCGCGGACCCCTCCGCGCCTCCGGCCGCCCTGGGCGCTCTCAAGGCCAACATCGGCCACACGAAGGCGGCCGCCGGAGTCGCCGGGCTGATCAAGGCGATCATGTCGGTGCACCACCGGGTCATCCCGCCGGCCACCGGCCACCACTCCCCGCACCCCCTGCTGGAGGCGGAGGACGCCGCTCTGCACGTCCCCGACCGCGCGTCCCCCTGGCCGCAGGGCCGCCCTGTGCGCGCCGGGGTCTCGGCCATGGGGTTCGGGGGCATCAACACCCACATCACCATCGAAGCCGACGCACAGCACCGGGGCGAAGGCCTCACGTCCCGCGCCCGCGCCCTGGTCTCCGGGCGTCAGGACGCTGAACTGCTGGTGGTGGACGGCTCGGACCCGGCCGAGCTACGTCAGCGGCTCACCGACCTCGCGGACCTGCTCCCGCGTCTGTCCTACGCCGAACTCACCGACCTGGCGGCCTCGCTCGCCGAGCGGTCCGCGCGCCGTCCCGCGCGCGCCGCCGTGGTCGCGTCCTCTCCCGAGTCCGCGCGGCGGTCGGTGCGCGCCCTCGTCGAACGACTGGACGGGGGCGAGACGAGGGTCCTCTCCCCGGAGAGAGGGATCTTCCTCGCTCACGGCACCACCCCGCCCAGCATCCGCTTCCTCTTCCCGGGGCAGGGGTCGGGAAGCAGAGGGGGCGGCGTGCTCCGGCGGCGTTTCACCGCGGCGGAGAGGGTCCTGGCCTCGGTCGGGCTCCCGGAGGGGGGCGACCAGGTGGCCACCGAGGTGGCGCAGCCCCGCATCGTGGCCGGCTCCCTGGCCGCCCTGAACGTCCTGAGCGACATCGGGATCCGCGCGGACGGGGCCACGGGCCACAGCCTGGGAGAACTGACCGTCCTGCACTGGGCCGGAGCCCTCGACTCCGAGACGACCCTCGGCCTGGCCGCCTTACGCGGTCGCATCATGGCTCGGACGGGGCGCCCCGACGGGGCCATGGCCGGACTGGCCTGCGCGCCCGGGAGAGCCGAGGCCCTGGTCGAGGGGGAGCCCGAGGCCGTCGTGTCCGGGTACAACGGTCCGGAGCAGACGGTGGTCTCCGGATCGGTCACGGCCGTGGAGAGGGTCTGCGCCCGGGCCCGGGCCGAGGGAGTCGGCGCCACCCGGCTCAGAGTGTCCCACGCCTTCCACTCGCCGCTGGTGGCCGACGCGGCCGTGGAGTTCGGCCGCCGGCTCGACGGCATCGACTTCGGCCCACCGTCACCGGGCGCGGTCTCCACGGTGACCGGACGGGAACTGGCCCGCGACACGGACCCGCGTGCCCTGCTCAGGGAACAGGTCGTGCGACCGGTGCGTTTCCACGAGGCCCTCACGCGCCTCGCGGAGGATGCCGACCTGCTGGTGGAGGTCGGGCCCGGCAACGTCCTGTCGGCCCTGGCCGCCCGAACCGTCCCCCACGTTCCGGCGGTCGCCGTGGACTCGGACGCGGCGTCCCTGGCGCCGTTCCTGGGAGCGGTCGCCGCCGCCTACGCTCTCGGCGCGCCCGTGGACACGCGCTCCCTCTTCGAGGGCCGGCTGCACCGTGACCTGCCCGAGGAGCTGACGTTCCTGGCCAGTCCGTGTGAGTCCGCCCCCGGCACGGCGCTGGGACGCACCGGCGGAGCGGACCGGCCCGCCGGGGACACGGCCGGTCCCGCCGGGGATCCGTCCCCCGGACCGGAGGACGCGGACACGCTGGAGCTCCTCCGCTCCCGTGCCGCTGCGCGGGCCGAACTCCCCGTCTCCATGGTGAACGCGGACACGCTCCCCCTGGACGACCTGCACCTGAGTTCCATCACGGTCGGCCAGCTGGTGAACGAGGTCACGCTCGGCCTGGGCCTCCCGCCGCTCCAGGCGACCACGGGATACGCCACCAGCAGCCTGGGCGAGCTGGCCGAGATGATCGACGCGCTCGCCCAGACCGCCGGGGAGCACGAGGAGCACACGCGGGTGGCGGGAGCGGCCCCCTGGGTCCGGGCCTTCGAGGTCGCCCACGTGGCCGGACCCGTGCCCCGGGCCGTCGCGCCCGCGCTCTCGGACGGGAGCGGGTGGAGCGTGCACGCCTCTCCCGGCCATCCGCTGGCCGAACCTCTGGCACGGGCCCTCTCCGGCCTGGGACCCGGCGTCCTGTTGTGCCTTCCGGCCGAGGCGGGCACGGAACACGTCGGGACCATGCTCGACGCCGCCCGGGAGGCGGTGGCCTCCGGGGACGGTACTCGATTCGTCGTGGTCCAGGGGCGGCGGGGCGCCGCGGGAGTCGCCCGGACGCTGTGCCAGGAAGCACGGGGGGTGGCCACGACCCTGGTCACCCTGAGCGATCCCGAACCCGTGTCCCCGCAGGTGCGGGAAGAGGCGGTGCGCCGTGTGGTCGCGGAGACGGCCGCCACCTCCGTCTTCGCCGAGGTGCGCTACGGTGCCGACGGCCGACGGACCGTTCCTGTCCTGCGCGCGCTTCCGCCCGACGCGGCGACGGCGGACACCGGGTCCGCGGACGCGCCCCTCGGGCCCGAGGACGTGGTACTGGTCACCGGCGGGGGCAAGGGCATCACCGCCGAGTGCGCCCTGTCCCTGGCGAAGGAGTACGGGGCGGCGCTAGCCCTGGTGGGCCGCGCGGAGGAGGGGGACCCCGAGCTCACCGCCAACCTGGAGCGGATGTCCGGGGCGGGGGCCCGCTTCGCCTACTCGCGCGCGGACGTGACACGGCCGGAGGAGGTCCGTGACGCCGTGCTCGCCCTCCAGAAGCGGTTGGGGACGGTCACCGCCGTCCTTCACGGTGCCGGGCGCAACGAGCCCGCGTCGTTGCGGACGCTCACCGAGCAGGCCTTCCATGGAGCCATCGCCCCCAAGTCCGAGGGGCTCGCGACGGTCTTGGACGCGTTGGACCCGCGGTCGCTCCGGCTGTTGGTCGCCTTCGGCAGCGTCATCGGACGCGCGGGCCTGCGGGGCGAGGCCCACTACTCGACCGCCAACGACTGGCTCACCGAGATGACGGTCGAGTTCGGTGAGCGCTACCCCCGCACACGTGTCCTCGCCCTGGAGTGGTCGGTCTGGTCCGGGGCCGGTATGGGGGACCGGCTGGGCGTGGTCGAGTCACTGGCGCGCGACGGCGTGACACCCCTCTCCGTGGAGGACGGCGTCGCCGTCCTCCACCGTGTCCTCACGGACCGTTCCGCCGGGCCCGTCCTGGTGGTCAGCGGCCGGACCGGTGACCTGCCCACACTCACCACCGAGCGGCGGGAGTTCCCCCTGGGCCGGTTCACGGACCGGCCGCTCATCCACTATCCGGGGGTGGAGCTGGTCACGGAGGCCGTCCTCTCCTCTCCTGACGACCCCTACCTGGACGACCACCTCCTCGACGGAGACCACCTCTTCCCAGCCGTGATCGGTATGGAGGCGATGGCGCAGGTGGCGGCCGCGGTGAGCGGCCACAGCGGTCCGCCCGTGATGGAGGGGATGCGCTTCCAACGCCCCGTGACCGTGAGCCCCGGAAGCACGACCACCATCCGGGTGGCGGCGCTCGTGCGCGACGCGGAGACCGTGGACGTGGTCATCCGCAGCGAGGAGACGGGCTACGACGCGGACCACTTCCGTGCCCGCCTGCGCTGGTCGCGTACGGAGCCGCCGGAGGAGCACCCTTCCCCCGCCGCGGGGCTCCCCGCCCTGCCAAGAGTGCGTATCGAACCCTCCGAGCTGTACGGGGGCCTGCTCTTCCAGGGCAAGAGGTTCCAGCGGCTGCTGTCCTACTACCGCGCCAGCGCACGCCATGTGGTCGCCGAACTGTCCACGTCGGGCGAGGACGACTGGTTCGGGGGCTTCCTCCCCCAGCAGCGGACCCTCGCCGACCCGGGGGTGCGCGACACCGCGATGCACGTCCTCCAGGCCTGTGTGCCCGACGGGACACTGCTGCCGGAGAGCGTGGACCTGCTCGTACTGGCTCAGAATGGGGACGAGGACCCGGGCGGCCACGTGTGGCTCGACGCCGTCGAGCGTGCCCAGGACGGCGACTCACACGTCTACGATGTCGACCTCCGTGACTCCTCCGGTGCCCTGGTCGAACGGTGGGAGGGGCTGAGACTGCGCGTCGTGCGCAGGACCGACGGGACCGGACCGTGGATTCCTGCGCTTCTCGGCCCCCACCTGGAGCGCCGCCTGGAACACGTGCTCGGAGGGTCGCTGGCCGTGGTCGTCGATCCGGACTCGTCGTTCGACGGCGGGATCCGCGAGCGCAGGGCCGACACCGAACGCGCGGTCAGCCGCGCCTTGGACCGGCCGGTCCGGGTCCGCTATCGGCCGGACGGCCGTCCCGAGGTCCCCGGCACGACGGTCTCGGTCTCACACGGGGCGGGGGTGACCCTGGCCGTGACCGGGCACGGCACGCTCGCCTGCGACGTGGAGACCGTCGTGGAGCGCTCCGAACAGGAGTGGGCCGGGCTGCTCGGTGCGGGGCTCGTCCCACTGCGGGACCTGGTCGCCCAGCAGGTCGGGGAGTCCGTCCACACCGCGGCCACACGGGTCTGGGGGGCGCTGGAGTGTCTGAGCAAGGCGGGTGAGCCGTGCCGGGCCCTGGTCCTGGACTCGGTCGGGGAGCACGGGTGGACCGTGCTCTCGAACGGGGAGGCGCGCGTCGCCACCTGGGCCACCATCCTGAACGGGGTACCGGACCCCGTGGTCTTCACGGTCCTGGCCGGAGAGGAGTGACCATGTCCGACTACTACGAGTTCCGCCACACCGTCGGCTTCGAGGAGACCAACCTGGTGGGCAACGTCTACTACGTCCACTATCTGAGTTGGCAGGGCCGCTGCCGCGAGATGTTCCTGAAGGAACGGGCGCCCGGAGTCCTCGCGCAGGTGTGGGACGACCTCAAGCTCTTCACTCTTCGGGTGGACTGCGAGTTCTTCGCCGAGATCACCGCGTTCGACGAACTGTCCATCCGGATGCGGCTGGAGGAGCTGAGCCAGACACAGGTGCAGTTCGCCTTCGACTACGTCCGCCTCGGGTCGGGGACGGAGACACTCGTGGCGCGGGGCCGCCAGCGCGTCGTCTGCATGCGCGGCCCCAACGCGGAGACCGTGCCCACCCGTGTGCCGGAGGAGCTGCGCGCGGCCCTCGCGCCCTACGTGGACCAGGCGGCCGGAGCGCGCGGGGCGGTGGTCTGACATGGCGGATCTGCGCCGAGTGATGTCGGCGTTCGCCACCGGGGTCACGGTGATCACGGTCAGCGGCGACCAACCCGGCGGGATGACCGCCAACGCCTTTTGCTCCGTCTCCCTCGACCCCCCGCTCGCCCTGTGCTGTGTGTCCCGCGAGAGCCGCCTGCACGAGGCGCTCTCCGCCGACGGGCGTTTCGCGGTGTCGGTGCTGAACGCCGACCAGGAGCACGTCGCCCGCCATTTCGCCGACCACGCGCGGCCGCACGGGTGGGCGCAGTTCGACGCCCTGGAGTGGTTCCCGGGTCCGCACACGGGGGCGCCCCTGCTCACCGGGGCACTGGGGTGGCTGGAGTGCGAGGTGGCCCAGGAGGTTCCGGCGGGTGACCACTCGGTGTTCATCGGCGGTGTGCTCGACGCGGTCCGGGGCGCCGACCTGCCGGCCCTGGTGTTCCTTGACGGGGCCTTCCAGAAGTCCTCCCGGGCCTCTCCCGGACTCGGGGAGGCCCCGGCGCCGCGACGCCCGCCCGGCGGTGTCCGTGGTCGGGACCGGCCCGCGGCGGTCGGCGCGGCCGGAAGGGGGAACACCTGGTCAACGGGAACCCGGCACTTCCCTGACGGCTGAGGTGCCTCGGATCCGCTCCCCGTCCCCGGGCAGGGGCGCCGAGGAGGTGAAGGCCGCCGCGAAGGTGCGGCGGGAGGCCGCGACGGACCGGTCCGCGGACTCGGGGGAGTCGCCCGCACCGACCATGAGGGCCGACAGTTGCGTCTCGAAGCAGGTGTCGGGGCCATAGGGCTCGACCAGGTAGGCGCCCAGCTCAAGGGAGGCCAGGCCGTGGACGGAGCTCCACATGTGGTGGGCGACGGTCACGGGATCGGTGTGTCGGAAACGGTCGGCCGCCATACAGCGTTCCACGCACTCGATCACCCCGGTCATCGTGTACCTGCCGTGCTGACGGTCGTCCTCGGTCAGGGAGAAGCCGGCCAGGGAGGAGGTCCCGAACATCACCGCGTACAGGTGGGGCTCCGCCAGCGCGCTGGCCCGGTAGGCCCGGCCGAACGTGGCCAGGTCCGACACCGGGTCGGCGGTGGCCCACACACGGGAGAAGTTCTCGTGCAGCCGGGCGAACCCCTCGTGGACCATGGCCCGGACAAGCCCGGCCATCCCGTCGAAGTTGGTGTAGACGGCCATCGTCGAGTGCCCCGTCTCGTGGGCCACCCGGCGGGTGGTCAGTGCTCTGGGCCCCTCGGACGCCAGGATGCGTGCGGCGACGTCCACCAGGGCCGTTCGCAGCCCGGGGTCCGCCTTGCGGGGGCTCACCGGGACCTCGGGGGATCCGGTGCCCCGGTCAGGCCGGCGGCGTGGGCGCCGCCCCGGAGTCCTCGCGCGCTCACCGCGTCCGCAGGGCGGTGGCGTGGTGGGCGTGGCCGTTCCGAGGGGGCGGTATCGGGCAGGAGCGGTTCGCGGGCTCGGTTCCGGCGAGGGTCACTGCCAGGGGAGGGTCGGTCGGCGCGAACCTGCGCATACCCAGCTGTGTCCAGGAGGCGCCGCCGCTGTGGACGGAGACCGGGGACGCGGAGGAACCGACGAACACGTTCTCGCATCCCTTGAAGGTTCCCGTCGTCGGCATGGCGATGGCGATCAGGGCCCAGCTTCCGGCGGGAACCCCGTTGAGGGTGAAGTAGGTGCTCGCGTCGGTGGAGAACGCGCGATGCACGGTGGGGGCCATTTGCGGGAGGAACCCCTGGTAGGCGCCGACGAGGACGTTCATACGGGGGGTGCGCGGGGGGAAGTCGACGATTCCGCTGAGCGTCCCGGTATGGTGGGCCCGGTTGTTCTGCTGTGACTCCGCCTGGTTCAGATCGCAGAGTGAGGGCATGCAGCAGAGCCTCTCGGAGACGGCCACGAGCAGGCGCCTGACCTCGGGATCACGGTACTGCCTTGGCTGCATGCCCACGGACCGGGTGAAACGGCTCGTGAATGTGCCCACGCTGTTGTAGCCGACGCTGTGGACGATGTCACAGATGTTCATGGTGGAGGCTATGAGGCGCTTCTTGGCTTCAAACATCCTGATGGCAGTGAGGAACTTTCCCGGAGATACGCCGGTGTCCTGGGAGAAGACCCGGGAAAAGTGGAAAGGGCTGATGAACACCTCGGACGCTATGTCCTCCAGGACGATCTGCTCGGGAAAACGTCTGTGCATCATCGCGATGGCACTGCGGACTGAATCGCGCACTTCCACTCCTGAGTGTCGACGCCGTGAGGCCCTGGGGCGGCCGGTTTCTTCGCACAGTGGGGGCTGTCGTTGCTGCACCGCTCTATCTTGGTATCAGCGGCCATGAGGAACTTCTCTATCTTTGCTCTTTGCCTGTCTCGCAGTTCTGATTTTTATGTTCGTCCGAAATCGAACATGCTTTCTATTTTGGTGCTTCCGAGGGGGGCATGTCGCCCTCTTGCAGGCATTATTTAGCCCCTTGCTCGCGTGTGAAACTGTGACGGAGGTGGATGGTGTTGCTGCTGTTGTTGTTTGCGATAAAGAATTACATAGTTTTACGAAAAGTTTATTAGGCGTTCCGGGGATGGGCGTGAAGTGGCTCCCGAGGTGCGGCCGCGCCGGCCGAGTAACATGGGCTCCATGTCCGACCAAGTGCGGCAGCGCGGGAGTGGGCGGCCCGAACGGAACCCGTTCGACGACGGGGTGCAAGGCTGGCTCCGGTGGAGGGAGACCCCCTGGGGCGGGTTGCGGTACCGGCTCGTGGAGCACACGCTCGCCATGGCCGCGGAGCGGCTCGGCCGCAGGTGCCGAGTCCTCGACGTCGGCGGCGGCGACGGGGGTGACGGCCTTCCCCTGGCCGCGCGCGGCCACGAGGTCACGGTCCTCGACAACTCCCCGGCCCTGTTGGCCCTGGCCGAGGAGAGGGCGGCCGCGGAGGGGTTGGAGCACGTCCTGAGGACGGTCCGCGCAGATCTCGATGACCTGGCCACAGGCGTCCCGGCCGCGGAGTTCGGTGCCGACTACGACATGGTGCTGTGCCACAATGTCGTGCAGTACACCCCCGACACCGCGGACACCGTGGGTGTGCTCGCCCGTGCCGTGCGCAAGGGCGGAACCATCTCCCTGCTGGCTCCCAACCCGGCTATGGACGTACTCGCCGCCGCGGTGCGCGGCGGCGATCCTGCCGGTGCCCTCGCCCTGCTCGACGCCGACGCGGTCCGTTCGCAGGCCTTTGGCCGCGATATGCGCAGGATAGAGCGGCAGGAGGCGGAAGCCGCCCTGGGCGAACACGGGTGCGTGGTCACCCACCGCTTCGGTGTTCGCTGCGTCATCGACCTCATGCCCGACGACGAGCGCAAGCACGACGAGCGATTCCTCGCCGAGCTCCAGCGCTTGGAACTGGCGCTTCGCGACCAGGAGGCGTTCCAGCGCACCGCGCGTTTTTGGCACGTGCTGGCGGCGCGCGGCTGACCCCGGTCAGCCGACGGTGCGCCGCTTCCCGGCGCGTCCTCCCCGGAATCCGGACAGGAACGCCTCCAGCTCGTCGGCGGCGTGCGCGGGGCCGCCCGCGTGGATCTCGTCGCGCAGAGCGCGCACCCTCTCCAGGACCCGACCGTCGCGGGCCGTCCGTTCCACCCGTGCGCGGATGTCCTCGGCCCCGGTCTCCTCCGGGGAGAGCACCGTCCCCAGCGCGAGTTCGTCCACCCGCCGGACCATGGGCAGGACGTCGGGCGAGTGCGGCACACAGACGACGGGACAGCCCCGGGAGAAGGCCTCCATGAGGGTCCCCGTTCCGCCGTGCGTCACACAGACCCGAGCGTGCTCCAGCACGGCCGCGTGCGGAAGCCAGGGGTGGACCTCGACGTTGGGCGGCAACGGGCCGACCTCCTGCGGTTCCATGAGGCCGCCCAGCGTGATGACGACGTGCCAGGGGGAGCCCTCGAATGACCGTGCGCACGCGCGGAAGAACTCCGGGCCCCGGTTGAAGGTCGTGCCCAGGGAAACGAGCACCACCGGGGGTCCGCCTTCGGGGGGGTGCCATCCGTCGGCGGGCGCGCGCCCGTCTGTACAGGGCCCGACGAAGGAGAACCTCTCGTCGAAGCCCTCGCCGTGGACTTGGAAGGACTGTGGCACGAACACCAGGTTGAAGTCCTCCACCCGGTTCCAGAAATCCTCCGTGGAGGCGCGGACGCCCTCCGCGGCCAGGAGCTCGGCCAGGCGGTCGCGGAAGCGGGGCATCGTCAGGGGGTCGTCGAACCCCGCGGAGTCGACCAGGTCGCGCGAGAACGAGTACCGCTCATCGGAGGCGAAGGCGGCGCTCGACCTGACGGCGGGCACCCCCCACCGTTCCGTCAGGATCCCGCCGGTGATGACGGGGAAGTCTCCGTAGACGACGGCATCCGGCCGTTCCGTGCCGTAGGCGTCCGTCACCCCCCTCAGCAGGGCGAGGTTCTCCTCCAGGTACAACAGGTGTGCCGCGGCGCCGTCCTCGTCGCGGGCGAAGACCTCGGCGGTGTCCACCGCGGCGACCGCTGAGGTGTAGGGCACCGGTTCGGCGCCCGCGGCCGTGAACCGCCCGGCGAACCCGGGGGTGCTGGTGTGGCTGACCCGGTGTCCGCGCCGCACCAACTCCGTGACCAATGGGAGGGACGGACGGACATGGCCGTGTTCGGCGACGTTGACAAACAGGATGTGGCTCATGGGGTCCTCGCTCTTCGCGCTGTCATGGGCGGGCCGGGGGTTATCCGAGCCAGGCGTCGGGGGCCGGACCGCCGCGCCCGACCGGGGGGAAGAGCGAGTCGAGCCGGGCCAGGACGGCGGTGTCGAGGGGCTCGGCGAGGGCACGCAGAGCGCCGTCCACGTGCGCGGGCGTGCGCGGGCCGATGACCACGGACGTCACGCCGGGCCGGGCCAGGGCCCAGGCCAGCCCCACTTCCGCGGGGTCGCGGTCCAGTTCCGCGCAGAGGCCCTCGAATTCCTCGACCGCGTTGCGGTGGATCGGCAGCGCGGAGTCGGCCCGGCCCTGGGCCGACTTGACCGCCGTCCCCTCGGCCCTCTTGCGCAGAACTCCGCTGAGCAGACCGCCATGCAGCGGTGACCAGACGAGGACGCCGATCCCGTAGGCCGACGCCGCGGGGACGGTCTCCAGCTCCGGGTGGCGGACGAGGAGGTTGTACAGGCACTGCTCCGAAGCCAGACCCGGGAACCCCCGCCGCCGTGCGGCCTCCTGGGCTGAGACCAGTCCCCACCCGCTGAAGTTGGACGCCCCTACATAGCGGATCTTGCCCTGCGCCGTCAGTGTCTCCATCGCCTGCCAGACCTCGTCCCACGGGACGCCCGGGTCCATCCGGTGCATCTGGTAGAGGTCGATCCAGTCGGTGCGCAGGCGGCGGAGCGAGGCGTCGCAGGCGGAGATGATGTGGCGGGCGGACAGGCCTTCGTCGTTCGGACCCGAGCCCACGGGATTGCCGACCTTGGTGGCCAGCACGACAGCGTCCCTACGGGAGGGGCTGTCGCCCAGCCACCGGCCGATCATCTCCTCGGTGAAGCCCTTGTGCACCCGCCAGCCGTACATGTCGGCGGTGTCGACGAAGTCGACTCCGTGGTCGAGGGCGTGGTCCAGCAGCGTCCTGGCCTCAGGCTCCTCGACCCTGCCGCCGAAGTTCACCGTGCCCAGGCAGAGACGGCTGACCCTCAGGCCGGTCCGGCCGAGACGGGTGTGCGGAGTGTTCTGGTGCGGCATCCCTGTCCTCCGGATCGGGCGTGTGGGCTGAGCAAAGCCAAGGTTCCATATCGCTGTATGATTTTCAAGCATCTCTACCGATGGCTCGGCTAGTCTTGCGGCTCTTGTGTAGCTAGCTTTAAAATAATATTTTGAAATGAGAGTCTGTCGAGAGGTACGGGCGACATGCGAGCGGCCGTGGAGGGGAGCCGGGATGATTCCGCTGTTCAAGGTCGCGATGTCGGAGGAGGCTCCCGACCGTGTCGCGGAGGTACTGCGCTGCGGCCAGCTCGAACACGGGCCGCGCGTGGAGGAGTTCGAGGCCGCCCTGTCCGAACGCCTGGGCAACCCCCTGGTCACCGCGGTCAACTGCGGGACCTCCGGACTCCACCTCGCCCTGAGCCTGGTCGCCGGACAGTACGGAGGCTCCGGCGGCGCGCACGAGGACACCGGTGAGGTCCTGGCCACGCCCTTGACCTTCGAGGGTACGAACTGGCCGATCCTCGCCCACGGCATGCGCATCCGCTGGGTCGACGTCGACCCGGAAACGCTGAACATGGACCTGGACGACCTGGAACGCAAGATCTCCCCCTCCACCAAGGCGATCATGGTCGTGCACTGGCTCGGCTACCCCGTGGACCTGGACCGGCTCCGCGGGATCGTGGACCGGGCCGAGCGGCGCCTGGGCTTCCGGCCGCCGGTGATCGAGGACTGCGCCCAGGCATGGGGGGCGACCTACCGCGGACTCCCCCTGGGCAACCACGGGAACACGTGCGTCTACAGCTTCCAGGCGATCAAACTCCTCACCTGCGGTGGTGGTGGGCTGGTGGTGCTCCCGGAGGAGGAGCTGCACCGTCGCGCCGTGCTCCGCCGGTGGTTCGGCATCGACCGCGCGGCCGACCGCGTCCACGGGGACTACGACGTCCCGGAGTGGGGATTCAGGTTCCCCATGAACGACACCGCGGCGGCGGTCGGCCTGGCCAACCTGGACATCGTCGACCCCCTCCTGGCCAGGCACAGGGAGAACGCCGCCCATTACGACAAGGAGCTCGCCGGCGTCCCCGGGGTGGAGCTCACCGAGCGGGCCGACGACCGTGAACCCTCCTTCTGGGCCTACCCCCTCAAGGTCGAGGACCGCGACGCGTTCACCCGCAAGCTGGCCGAGAGGGGGATCATGACCAGCCTGATCTCCCGCCGCAACGACGAACACACGTGTGTGGCCCCGTACCGGAGCGAACTCCCAGGCCTGGACCGGATCCAGGACCGGATCATCTACGTCCCTGTCGGCTGGTGGCTCACCGAAGAGGACCGGAGCCACATCGTGGACGTGATCAGGTCGGGCTGGTGAATCCCAGCCACTCCTCCAGCCCCCTCGTAAACGAGCAAAGGAAACGACCGTATGCGCGTTCTCTTCTCCTCCTCACCCGGCCTCGGACACTTCTTCCCCCTCGTCCAGCTGGCCTGGGCCTTCCGCGCGGAGGGGCACGAGGTGATCGTGGCCATCGCCGAGCACGCTGAGAGGGCGGCGGCCGCCGGGCTCGAGGTCGTCGACGTCGCACCCGACTACAGTGCTGTCGCCGTCTTCGAGCGGGTGGCCGCGGAGCATCCGGACTTCGCTGCCCGGATGGCCGAGCGGCCCGAGGCCGCCATCGAGGACTGGGCGATCCAGATCGCCGCGGTCAACCGGCCGATGGTCGAACGCACCATGGCGCTCGCCGACCAGTGGCGCCCCGACCTCGTGGTCTACGACCAGGGGGCGACGGTGGGCCTGCTCGCCGCCGCGCGCCGCGGCGTGCCGTCGGTCCAGCGCAACCAGAGCGCCTGGCGCACCGGCCGCATGCACGAGGCGGTCGGGGCGGAACTGTCGGACCTGTGCGAGAGGTACGGCGTGGAGGTGCCCCGGCCCGACATCACCGTGGAGTCGTTCCCTCCGAGCATGCTCAAGGGCGTGCCCGAGGAGGGCCGTCCCATGCGCTGGGTCCCCTACGGCGGAGGCGGTGTCCTCGGGGACCGGCTGCCACCGCCCCCCGAGCGCCCGCGAGTCGCGATCACCATGGGCACCATCGAGCTCCAGACCTTCGGCCTGAGCATGCTCGACCCCCTGATCGGCGCGGCCGCCGACGTGTCGGCCGACTTCGTGCTCGCCCTCGGTGACATCGACGTCACCCCTCTCGGGAGCCTGCCGCCCAACGTCTCCTCCGTGGGATGGACCCCGCTGCACACCCTCCTGCGCGACTGCACCGCGGTCGTCCACCACGGCGGTGGCGGCACCACGCTCACCGCCATCGACGCCGGGATCCCGCAGCTGCTCACCCCCGACCCCAGGGACCGCTTGCAGTACACCGCGTGCAACGCCGTGCGGGACCGGGGGATCGGTCTGGTCGGCGAGCCCGAGGAGGTACGGCCCGCCCTGCTCCGCCGACTCATCGACGACACCTCGCTGCGTACCGTGACGGCTGAGGTCTGTGACGAGGTCCGTTCCCTGCCGACGCCGGCGGCCGTCCAGCGCGGGATCGTCGAGTCCCTGTTCTAGACGGCGCGGTTGACCAGACGTAGGAGCGACACGGAAGGCAACCCATGCGGTTCTTGCCCGAACACCGTAGTCCGAGAGTGGCGGTCGTGGGGTTCGGCTACGTCGGGTGCTGCCTCGGCGTGGCCCTCGCCGAGAACGGGATCACCGTCGTCGGGATCGAGAACGACCCCGCGCTCGTCGCGAGACTGAGAGCGGGCCAGTGCCCCGTGCCCGAGCCGGGCGTCACCGAGGCGCTCGCCAGGCTCGCCGGATCGCCGGACCTGTCCTTCACCACCGACTACGACGGCCTCCTGGACGCCGACGTCGTGGTGATCACCGTCGGTACCCCCGTCGACGAGCACGGATCACTGATGACGGAGCAACTGGAACGGGTGTGCGAACAGGTCGCGCCCAGGCTCCGGCCGGGGCGGCTGGTCATCGTCAAGAGCACGGTGGTGCCCGGCACGACCAGGACCCTTGTGGCGCCCCTGCTGGAACATGGCGGCCTCACCCAGGAGAGGGACTTCGGCCTGGTCTGCTGCCCGGAACGGCTCGCCGAGGGCGAGGCCCTGGCCCAGATCGGCGAACTGCCGGTCGTGGTCGGAGGCAGCGGGCCGGAGGGTGTCGCCGCCGCGGCCCGGTTCTGGGAGCGGGTCCTGTCGGTGCCCACCCGGGTCCTGCCCAGCAGTGACGCCGCCGAGACAGTCAAGCTCGCCACCAACTGGTGGATCGACGCCAACGTGGCGATGGCCAACGAGCTGGCGCAATTTTGCGCTGCCTTCGACATCGACGTCACCGACGTCATCGGCGCCTCGAACTCGCTGCCCAAGGGCGCGGGCAACGTCAACATCCTCCAGCCCGGGATCGGTGTGGGCGGCGCGTGCCTGACGAAGGATCCGTGGATGGCCTGGCGCGCGGCGATGGATCGGGGCGTGCGCCTGCGGACGATCGACACGGCTCGCCGGGTCAACGACGGGATGCCCGCCTACACCGCCGAGATGATCCTGGAGGAGCTCGTCAAACTGGGCCGGGACCCGGCGGCGGCCGAGATCGCCGTACTGGGCGTCGCCTTCAAAGGCGGTACGGGCGATCTGCGCAACACTCCTGTGAAGGAGGTGGTGGGCCACCTGCGCGGCGCTGGCGCGCGGGTGCGGATGTACGACCCCCTGGTCGACCCGGACCGGATGCGCGCCGAAATGGGCGCGACGGTGGCCGACTCGCTGGATGACGCGGTACGCGGCACCGACGCGGTGGCCCTCCTCGCCGGGCACCCGCAGTTCCGCGACGTTCCCCCGGAACGGCTACGCGACCTGGTCCCGGCCCCCGCACTGGTCTTCGACGGGCGTTCCTACTTCACGGCGGAGGAGATCGCGAGGCTCCGCGAACTCGGGTTCCACTATCGGGGGGTGGGGCGATGAGCCGGCGCGCGACCCTGGTGACCGGCGGGTTCGGCTTCATCGGCGGCCACCTCGTCGAGAGGCTGGTCCGGAGAGGGGACGACGTGGTGGTGGTCGACCCGGCGCCCCCGCCGGCGGACCTGCGCGACGGACGGGCGGCCGTGCGCCACGTCGCGGCCGACGTACGTGACGAGGAATCCCTCAGAAGCGTCGACGTCCGGGGGATCGACGAGGTCTACCACCTCTCCTCCCTGGTCGGGGTGGACCAGTACCTGACGGATCCGCTCGACGTCATCGACACCTCGGTCCTGGGCACCCGCAACGTGCTCGATCTGGCCAGGAGGGCCGGCGCCAAGCTGGTCCTGGCCAGCACCAGCGAGGTCTACGGCAGGAATCCGGTCACCCCCTGGAAGGAGGACGACGACCGGGTGCTGGGCAGCACGTCCGCCGACCGGTGGTGCTACTCCTCCAGCAAGGCGGTGTCCGAACACCTCGCCCTGGCCTACGCGCGCCGGTTCGGGACGCGCCTGTCGATCGTCCGCTACTTCAACGTCTACGGCCCTCGCCAGCGCCCCGCCTACGTGGTCAGTAGGACGGTGCACCGCCTGCTGCGCGGGCAACGGCCGGTCCTCTACGACGGAGGGGCGCAGACCAGGTGCTTCACCTACGTCGACGACGCGGTGGAGGCCACGCTTTTGGCCGGGACGAGCCGGGCCGCAGACGGACACGTCCTCAACATCGGAAGCGACCGGGAGCTGACCATGGCCGAGGCCATCCGGACCGTCACAGCGGCGATGGGCAGCGACGCCGAGCCGCGCGTGCTCGACACCGCCGCCCGCGCCGGAGCGGCCTACGAGGACATCGGACGCCGGGTACCCGACGTGTCCAAGGCGCTGAGGATCCTGGACTGGCGGTGGAGCGTCCCCTTCGAGGAGGGGGTCGCGAGGACGGTCGCGTGGGCGTGTGACAGTCCTTGGTGGTCACAGGTGCCGGAGGGCGGGATCGTCCCGGGCCATGCCCCCGGCCCGGGTGAGGGAAGGGGAGGGGACTAGATGGACACGGCACCGGTCAGAGGCGGGACGCTGCGCTACTTCGGGCCGGGCGGTATGGACCACATGGACCCCGCCTGCGCCTACTACGCCTTCTCCCACCAGATCATCCGGCTGTTCGCCCGGCAGCTGTTCAGCTACCCCACAGCCCTGGACGAGTCCGCCCTCTCCCCGGCGCCCGACGTCGCGCGGGAGATGCCCACGACCGGGAACGGGGGTGTGAGCGCGGACGGGCGCACGTACACCATCCGCCTGCGCCCGGGGGTGCTCTGGGACACCGAACCGGCGCGGGAGGTGACGGCGGCCGACTTCGTGCGCGGCCTGAAGAGGCTCTGCAACCCCGTCGCGGGAGCGGGTGCCCTCACCTACTTCACCAGTACGATCGACGGTATGGCGGAGTTCGAGCGGGGATACCGCGAGGCGGTGGCCGGAACCCCCGCCACACCGGTCGCGCTCGCCCGTTACCAGGAGGAGCACGACATCCGGGGCCTGCGCGCGGTCGACGACAGGACTCTCGTCATCGAGCTCCGCCAGCCCGCGAACGACCTGGTCAACATCCTGGCGACGACCTTCGCCTCCGCCGCTCCCGCCGAGTACGACGCCTTCCTCCCCGACAGCCCCGAGTTCGTCGCCGGGATCCGCTCCAACGGTCCCTACCGCCTGACGGCCTACGAGAGGGGCGACTCCCTCGTGATGGAGCGCAACCCGGTCTGGAGACAGGAAACCGACCCCCTCCGGCACCAGTACGTCGACGGTATCGACGTACGCATGCGCAGGGTCTCCGACGACGAGGTGCGCCGGGCGGTCCAAGAGGGCGGCGCGGACCTCTCCTGGGGCGCCCCCGTGATCAACCCCGACCGCGTGGTGCCCGACGGCGACCGGCGTGTGGGGTACGCCATGAACCCCTACCTGGTCTTCAACATGCGCGGCCCGAACGCGGGAGGAGCCCTGCGCGACCTGCGGGTCCGCCGCGCCATCGCCCACGCGATCGACAAGGCGGCGATGGTCCGCCTGTTCGACGACATGGACCTGGGCACGGTGACCCAGACGGCGCACACCGCGATCCCCCCGGGCAACATCGGCCACCGCCCGCCCGCCCCCCGCCCCGTCCCCGGGGACCGGGGCTCCCCCGAGCGGGCCCGCGCGCTTCTCGCGGAGTCCGGGCGGGACCGCTTCACCCTGCGGCTCCTGTACCGGGAGGAGACCCCTCACCGGGACATCGGCGAACGCCTCGCGGCCGATCTCGCCAGAGTGGGCATCGACACCGAGCTCCGGATGATCCGCCACGCCGACGAGTACTACCGCATCCTCCAGGACCCGGCCCGGGCCGAGGCGGGGGAATGGGACCTGACCGCGGCCGCCTGGACACCGGACTGGTTCGGCAACAACGGCCGGACGTGCGTGCAGCCGCTCTTCCAGTCGCACTTCGCCGTGGGCACGGCCAACTACGGGGGCTACCGCGACGCGGAGGTGGACCGGCTGATAGAGGAGGCGCTCTCCGAGCCGTCCCCCGAGCGGGCCGAGGAACTCTGGCACCGTGTGGACCGCAAGGTCGTCGAGGACGCCGCCATCGTGCCGATCCTGGTGTGCGAGCCCACCATCCCGCACATCATGAGCGACCGCGTCCGCAACGCGATCCCGCTTCCGCACGTGGACCGGTGGTATGACGCGAGCCACATCTGGCTGGCCCGGCCCGACGGGGCGGAGCCACCGTCCGGCCGGGCCCCGCGCCCTGCGTCCCGGGTCCAGCGGTGACGCGGGCCGGGGTGCGCACACCTCGGCCCGGTTCCTGGAGGCAGGCGTTCGCGCCCGGACCCGGGCGCGAACGCCTGCCCCGCCCGTCCGCGTGGCGCGAGACGGCGGGAGGGGCCCTCGGGTCCCCGCGCCCCCGCCGACGAGCCAGCGGCTCAGGACACTAGCCCGGGTTCTCCAGTGACTCCTCCTCCGCGGCGAGCCGCAGTGTGGCCAGGTCGTAGGAGAAGCCGAGGCTGGGCATCGCGACGGCGTCCCGCACACGCGTCCCGCGCAGACGGGGCGCCCAAGGCGTCTGGAAGAGCAGCGGGAGGAACGGGACGTCGTCGAGCACGAGTTCCTCGACCTCCGACCAGGCCGCGTCGCGTCTCTCGGGGTCCTCCACGGAGCGCAGCGCCCGGTCCACGAGCTCGTCCACCTCGGGGGTCCCGTACCCGCCCGGGTTCGGGCCGCCTGGCACTCCACGCGAGCACAGGGGCTGGAGGAAGGCCCGGGCGTTCTCATGGAACCAGCTCGGGGACCAGGACAGGGCGGCCAGGTCCCAGCCCTGGGAACGGCCGGGGCCGGACCCCGCGAGTACGCGCCGCAGCGAGGAGGGACCGAGGCCGCGCAGGGTGACGGAGACGCCCGCCTTCTCCAGGTCGGCGGCGTACGAGTGCGCCATCGCCGTCTCGGTCTCCCCCGCCGGGTGGACCACGGTCAGCTCCAGTCCGCTGTCCGCCCCGGCCTCGGCCAGCAGGGCGCGGGCGGCAGCCGGGTCGCCGCCGGGGGCCGGGCCCGCGCCCGGCTCCCTCGCGGCGTCGTTGCCCGGGGGCACGATCGCGTCCGCCACCCGGACGGAGGTCCCCGCCCCCGAGGCGGCGGCGATCTCGGCGAGCGCCCTCCTGTCTATGGCGCGGTCCAGGGCCCGCCTCACCCTGACGTCGGACAGGGGGCCGTCCCCGGCCGCGTCCAGGTTGAACGCCAGGTAGGGGTCGAGCGAGTAACCGAGCCGGTGGCCGGGCTCCGGAGCGGGGAGCGGGTGGGACCCGGCCAGCTCGATGCCCCACGGAAGGTCGGCGTCACCGTTCAGGATGCTCTCGGTGATCCCGGCTGCTCCGGAGTGGTCCACGGTGACCTCCACCGCGTCCAGGTTCCGCGCCCGTACGGGGTCCGACTCCGGGTTCCAGACCGGGTTGGGCTCCAGGCGCAGGCGAGCGCCCGGTTCGTGTGCGGCCACACGGTAGGGGCCGTTGGAGCGCGTGTGCGCGGACAGTTCCCCGCTCCCGGGGACGAAGGCGTCGTACTCGACGGGCGCGGCCGCGGTGCACGGCAGGGCCAGGAGGTCGACCAGGTCGAGCGCGGGGCGAACGAGTTCGATCACGAGGGTCTCGTCGTCGAGGGCGAACACGCCGGGGATGTCGTGGGTGTTCTGGAAGTCGGCGAAGGCTTGGGCGTCGGAGGCTGGATCGGGGACCGCCGCGGCGTAGGCCGCGTCGAAGCCGGCCATGCCCCTGATGGTGCTGGTGAGGTGGCTGGTCGCCGCGGGACGCGCGACGGGTGCGCACAGTCGCTTCAGCCCGCGGACGACGTCGTGCGCGGTTACCGCGCGGGCCGGTTCGGTGTCCCAGAGGACCCCGGGGCGCAGGTGGACCACGTAGGAGGTGTGGCTCGCCCCCAGCCCCGCGTTGTAGGTGGAGGGCACCGCCGCGGCCAGGTCGGGCACCGGCTCGACGGCCTGCCACTGGTCGGGGTTCTCCACCGGGGCGTAGGTGAACAGCTGGCGCGTCCACAGGCGCCGGAGCTGGTCGGCGGGGGACTGCTGTGCGAGTGCCGCGTCCAGCGGTTCGAGGTCGGCGGGCCCCCGCAGGCGGAGCGTCCCACCGGAACGTGTGTCGTCGTTCATGTCCCTTGCCCTTCTCCCTCAGGAGAGCTCGCGCGCCAGCGCGGCCATGGTCGTGACGGCCCGGTCGATCTCGCCGTGGCTGTTGAACAGGTGCGTGCACAGGCGTGCGGCATAGTGCTGGTGGGGGGAGTGGGGGACGTCGAACTCCGTCCACCTGATCCAGATTCGGTGCTCCTGCTCCAGCCGGTCCACGAAGGTGGCGAACTTCTTGATGTTCCACGCGTCCTCGGGAGCGGGGAACGGGTTGAAGGCGATCAGCGGTGAGCGCAGACGGGGGTCGGAGGAGGGGGAGTAGAGGGCGTCCCAGCCGAAGTGCTCCACCAGCCTGTCCCGTGCGTACTCGCCCAGTTCCCGGACGCGGGCCTCGATACGGTCGCGGCCGATCTCGTCCCACAGCTCACAGGCCCTGGCCAGGGCGGCCCCCTTGGCGATGTTGGCGCTTCCCGCGCTCTGGAGGTAGTCGCCCATGTTGTAGCTCTCCACAGAGGTCGTCGTCCTCGGCGGCGGGGCGCCGATCATCGGGTACCACGTGGAGATGAGGGGCCAGAAGGTCGGCAGGGGCAGCGGGTTGTGCTCGGGATGCACCTTGTTGCGCACGTAGAGCAGTCCCGTCCCCAGGGGGCCGCACTGGAACTTCGACCCGGAACAGGAGACGAAGTCGGCGCCGTAGGCGCGCAGGTCGCAGTCGAGCATTCCGGGGATCAGGGCCCCGTCGATCACGGTGATGAGGCCGTGGCGGTGGGCCAACTCGCACAGCGCGCGGACCGGCATCATGGTGCCGGTGAAGAGGGTGATCGCGGCGAAGGCCAGCACCTTGGTCCGGGGGGTGATCTGCTCCTCGAACAGCCTGACGATCTCCTCGGCGCGCACGTCAGGGCCCGAGGGCGGTGTGACCATGCGGATCGTCAACCCGTGCCGGTTCCGCACCAGGTTGAAGTTGGACAGGACCGAATAGCACTCGTGGCTGGTGGTGACGACCTCGTCCCCGCTCTTCAGGTCCAGCCCCTGGATGACCCTGGCGACCCCCTCCGTGGCGTTGTGGCAGATGACCATCTCGTCCTCGTCCACGCCGAAGGCGCGGCCGATGTTCGCCCGGTGCTCGGTGTACATGGCGGGCGGATAGACGTTCATCAGGCCCCCGGTCCACTCCCGGGTCACCCGGTCGTTGACCTCCAGGACCTCGTACGGCATCGCCCCGACGGTTCCGGTGTTGAGGTGGATGCTGTCGCGGTCGAGTGCGAACAGGTCGCGGATCTCGTCCCAGGACGCCGTTCGGAGCCCTCCGCCGGACGGCTGCGTGCCGGGGGTCGGAACCGTCCGGGACAGTTGTGTGCGGGAAACCAAGGTCTCTCCCTCTGCGGTCGGGAGCACGGCGGGTACCGGCCCGGCGTGCGGCGTGTGGTGCTGTTCCCGGAGCCGTGCGGAGTCCCCGGCCTCAGCCGCGCGGACGCAGCGAACTGAGGGCGAGGAGCAGGCTCCGGGCCTCGATGTTGACGTGGTGGCTGCGGCGGAGGAGTTCGGTGAGCTGCCGCGCGGTCATCCAGGCGTACCCCGGTGGGAGGTCCTCGGGCAGGGGCGTGCGGGGCTCCACGATCAGGTGCCGTGTGGTCGCGTGGTGGAAGCGCCCGCCCTCCTCGGACTGCTCGACGTCGTAGTGCACACGTGTCCTGGCGGAGTCCAGGACCAGGTCGAGGAAGGCGGGGCGCCGGTCGGGAGGCAGTACCTCCAGGTTGGCGGGATCGCACTGGACTGTCGGGCCGACCTCGACCGAGTCCAGATAGCCGGGCCTGAGGTCAGCGCGTGTGAGCACGTGCAACGTGCCCGCGACCGGCTGGACGAGGAACGCCGTCAGCCCGGTTCCCCGTGGGGCCAGCAGCGGTTGGCTCCAACTCGCCACCTCCCTGGTGGTGGCCTCCACGTCCACTCCCAGGATCGAGAAGAACCGGCCCGACTCGTGACGGATCTCCTCGTCGGTGCGCTCCCACCCCGTCACCTCGTCGAGGGGGATCGGACGCGCGCTCAGGGCCCGGCCGCTCTTTTGGCCGGTGACCCACGCTCTGATCCCGGCCAGGGAGCTGAGGGAATCCTGTTCGGTGGCTCCGAAGGAGCGCTCCACCTCCTCCGCGAAGCCGGTGTTCTCGCGGGGTGACCCGCCGGGGGCGGCGGAGAAGGGCAGGCAGGACAGCACCGTGCGGGTGTCCATGTTCACCAGGTGGGGGTGGTGCAGGGCGTCGAGGATGTCCCCCAGCGTCAGCCAGGCGAAGTCAGCGCCCTCGGGGACCTCCGCGGCCGTCTCCACCACGACGTTGCGGTTGCGCTTACCGAGGAACCAGGACCCCTGTTCGGATTGGAGCACGTCCACGAGCACCTCGGCCCGCCCGGGTTCGGTGAAGTACTCCAGGTGGCGCGGCCGTGCGCCCCGGTGCGTGCGCAGGTAGTTGCTGGAGGTGGCCTGTACGGTCGGGGAGAGCTGGACCGTGGTGATGTTGCCGGGTTCCATCTTGGCCTGCATGAGGAAGCGCAGGATCCCGTCCACCTCCTTGGCCAGAACCCCGAGGATCGCGATGTCGGCCTGGTGGATGATCGGCTGACGCCAGTGCGGCGGGGATCCGCCGTCGGTTCGCACGTCCAGGCCCCGGACACCGAAGTACCTGCCGCTGCTGTGCACGAGGTCGCCCGAACCCGGAGTGAACCCCCAGCCCCGGAGCCGGTCGAAGGGGACGCGCTCGACCCGGAAGGAGCCGCTGTCGCGCCGGGCCTCCAACCAGTCGGCGACACCCTTCCGGGGGAGGGTGCGGGACCGTGCCGACGCCGCCAACCGCTCGGGCAGCCCGGTCTCCCTCACCTCGGTGTCGGTCCGCACACGCTCTCCCGTTGGGTCGGCTGTCTCCAGGCCCGGCGGACGGAGTCAGCAGCGATCACTTCGGCACAATCCACTTAAAATACATATACCTTCATCTTGATGGCGAGCGCAAGGGAGAGGACTGGAGCGACCCGGGCGGAACGGGTCTCAGGCGATCACCCCCTCCGCGACGGACATGACGGACGAGGTGCCCATGACCCTGGACAGGCGCAGCCCCGCCTCCGTGAAGAGCGGTTCCAGCTCGGCCGCGCTGCGCTCCCGTCCGGTCAGGGCGGCCAGCATCATGAGGTCCATCGCTTTGCCCTGATGCTCAGTGCCGTCCTGGGGGACGATCGCGTCCACGACCAGGACGCGCCCCCCGGGCCTCAACGCCCTGCGGCAGTTCTCCAGGATGCGCACGCTCTGTTCGTCGTCCCAGTTGTGCAGGATGCGCTTGAGCAGATGGACGTCGGCGGGCGGTACCTCGGTGAAGAAGTCCCCCTCCGCCGTCCGCCACCGCCCGCGCAGGTCCTCGGCGGCCTCCAAGCGGCCCGTGTCGACGGCGCCCGGCCGGTCGAAGAGGACGCCGCTCAGTCCGGGGTGCTCACGCAGGGCGCTGGCCAGGAGGCTGCCGTTGCGTCCGCCCAGGTCGGCGACGACGCCGTGCGCGGGAAGTTCGCACCCGCGGACCACCAGGGCGTTCTCCGCGTCGGACACCGTGGCCATGCCCTCGTAGTACAGCCCGTCCAGGGCCGGGTCGGAGTCGAGGTACTCGGGCAGGGTGCGTCCGAAGAACCGCGCGAACTCGGGCCGGGCGTCCCGCACGCTCTCGGGGAGGCGGTGCGTCATCGTCCAGAACATCGTGTCGGTGAACATCAGGACGCCGGGGGAGGCCGGGGCCGTGGAGTCGCCGCGCAGCGCGCGCCCCCGGTCCCCCAGAGAGAAGCGGTCCCCGGGGTGCTCGTCGAACACTCCCCGGGAGGCGAGGAGCCGCAGGACGCGCCGCAGGGCGTCGGGGCGGGCCCCGGTCGCCTCCGCGAGTGGCCCGAGGTCCGCCGGGGTGTCGTCGAGGTGGTCGGCGACACCCAGCGCCGCCGCTGTTCGCAGCGCTGCGGAGTAGGTGTAGGCCATCGCCTCTTCGTAGAGGAAGAGCGCGGATGTGTGGTCGTCCATGGTCCTTCTCCCGTCATGTGGGTGGTTGCCCCGGTGCACGGTTGACTTCGGTGATGCACTTAATGACTATACTTATATGAAGTTCTCTTCTTCTGGTTCGTTCGCCGACGAACGGCACCCGGAACTCCCCTCCCTCCCGGCGCCGCGGCCAGGAGACCGAACACGAACGGAGCGGACGCCATGACGCCACAGCTCACAGACGACGGGTCGGTGGTCTCCTCACTGCCCTCACCGGGCACCTATCTCTGCGGTCTGACCTGGGACGGTGAACGGTTCTGGCACTCGGACCAGCGGGCCGGTGAGCTCTACGCCCTCGACCCTGACGGCGGCGGGGTCCTGGAGCGGTACGCCTGCCCCGGCGCCCGCGCGGACCTCGCCCACTTCGACGGCCTGCTCTCACAGGTGGGGGAGCGCCCCAAGCGGTTGCTGCTGATCGACCCGGACACGGGCGAGATCGAGGGCCGCAAGGCCGTCCGTCCCTCCAACGGGCGCCTGTGCGGTACCGAGGCGGGACCGGAGGGGCTGTGGATGTGCCTGCGCAGGCCCCCCGTCGTGCAGTTGCGGGACATCGCCACCATGACGGTCCAGCGCGAGTTCCCGGTCGAGGGCAACCCCTCCGGCCTCACCTACGCGCGGGGGATCGTCTTCTACAGCGACTACGAGGAGGAGGTCATCCGGGGGTACGACGTACGCACCGAGCGGAAGGTCTTCAGCGCCCCCGCCGAGGGCAACCCCACCGGGATGGCGTGGGACGGACGGCTGCTCTGGTACTGCGACTTCCCGGGCCGGGCCTTCCGCGCGATCCTCCCGGAGGTCCTGCGCGACGGGAGCGGGACGTGAGCGGCGCCGCCGAACGGCCGGAGGGCCGTCCGGTCCTCCTCCTCGTGGGCGTCGTCTTCGAGCACTACCGGGGCTACCTGCTGCGCAGCGTCGCGGAGGTGGCCGACGTGTGGCTGCTCGCCGAGAACGAGACCACCTGGGAGGACGAGCACCTCCTCGGGCATACCGTGGTCGACACCTCCGACCCCGAGGCCCTGCTCGCCGCCGCCCTCGACGTGGCCGCGCGCCGTCCGGTCCGGGGGGTGCTGTGCTGGGACGAGCTGAAGATGGAGAACAGCGCGCGCGTCGCGGCCGAACTCGGACTCCCCGGGGCGTCACCGGACGTGATCGACAGGTGCCGGGACAAGCACAGGACCCGGACCGCCCTCGCCGCGGCGGGCGTGCCCCAACCGTCTTCCGTCCTGGTCCTCTCGGCGGAGCACGCGGTGCGCGAGGCGACGCGGATCGGCTTCCCCGTCGTGGTCAAGCCCCGGGCACTCGGGGCGAGCCTGGGGGTGGTCCGGGCCGGCTCCGCGAGGGAGGTGGAGTCGGCGTACGCCCACGCGCGTGCCGCCCACGTCCCCATCGCCCGGTACTACGACGCGGGCGTACTCGTGGAGCAGTGCGTCGAGGGGCCGGAGATCAGCGTCGACTCGGCCTGCGGGGACGGGCACCTCCATCCCTTGTTCGTCGCGCGCAAACAGAGCGGTTTCGCCCCGTACTTCGAGGAGATCGGGCACGTGGTGGACGGGTCCGACCCCCTGCTCTCGGACCCCCGGCTGCTCGACACGCTGCTGCGCGCCCACCGGGCCCTGGGTTTCACCGTCGGGATGACCCACACCGAACTGCGCCTGGGGCCCGGCGGATGGCAGGTGATCGAGGTCAACTGCCGCTTGGGCGGTGACCTGATCCCCCTGCTGGGCAGGGCCGCCACCGGAATCGACGCGGCGAAGGTCGCGGCGTCGATCGCTCTCGGGCGAAGGCCGGCCCCGGCCGTCACCCGCCGCAGGGTCGCCGGGGTGCGCTTCCTCTACCCCGATCGTGCGCTCACGGTGGACCGGGTGGAGATCAACCGGTCCGCGCTGCCCGCGTCGGTGGTGACGGCCACCGCGACGGCCGAGTGCGGGGACCGGGTGGCGCCGCCGCCCGAGGGACACGTCTGGGGGCGCTACGGACTGGCCGTCGTGGTGGAGGACTCCGGGCGCGCCTGTCTCGACGCGCTCCGGGCGGCGGGGCCGGCCTTCGAACTGCACGTCAGGAAGGAGGCGCCGGACCGGGTCGGCTGAGGCGACCCCCTTCCGCTCCACGGGCGGCCACCGCGGTGGCCGCCCGTTTCGGGCTGTCCGGGGGACGACCTCACCTCGGAGTGAGAACTGTCTTCCGTGGCTCTCATAGCATTGACGGTGACTTTAAAAAAATATAGCTTCTGAATCGATGCTCCCTGCCGCTCATCGGCGGCGCATCGAGTTGGAGGTCCTCAATGGCCATGGAAAACTACGAATCGCTGGATCTGGCGCCCAAGCCGATCCGCCCGCACATCCTGGCCGCCGCGACCATCGTCTACGGCGATGACTACTACGGCGGCAAGCGGGAGACCATCAATCTCTCCGGCTTCGTCCAGATGAACAAGTGGCCGATGCCGGGCTTCGAGCACCGCGTGGACGCCAAGGGACACGCCGAGTTCGACACGGAGCTGATCAGCGCTCCCGAGGTGGGGATCAAGGGGTTCAGCTACGAGTTGAACGACCGGATCCAGATCCTGTCCAACCCCCTGCTGCCCAACACGGGGCACGTGCGGCAGATCGCGCCGGGCACCAACTTCCCGGCCGAGTTCCACATCCGCCGTTTCGGCATCCTGGAGACCAGCAGCATGCGGCTGGTGCACCGCAACGTCATCGACATCTACGGGGTCGTCGACTCGGTCCCGCCCTTCCAGAAGCCCCTGGGACGCCCCTACCTGGGCTACCCGCGCGGTGACCAGCAGATGGAGCTCGTGCAGTCCCCGGGCGTCGTCCGCGGCACCACGCTCCCCGAGGCCTGGTACCCGTCGACCGACGACAACCAGCCGATCGGCACCACCCCCTCGGTGTTCTTCGCCGACAGCCCCGCGGCCTGCATGTCCATGCTGGTCGACCCCTCGATGATCATGCAGGTCTCGATGGAGGGCCAGCTGCAGCTGGAGGTCAACGGGCGGACCGTCACCGTCGAGGTGACCGGCGACCACAAGCTGGCCGCTGGTGCGGAGATCCTGCTCTTCGGTCCCGAGAAGCACGGCGAGGGCCGCGGGGTCCTCGCCCAGCTCGCCAGGACCTCGCTGGTGGGCCACTGCGAGGAGCTCGGCGGCAGGGTCATGCTGAGGGCCAGCTGGCCCCGGCCGTCCGGGGGCACCCTGGGCGAGGGCACCGAGGAGAGCCTCAGCAGCGTCCGCTACCCCGGCGACCTGCACATCGACGCGGAGTTCGAGGTCGTCACGCCGCACGGTGTGCTGTACGCGGCGAACCCGGTCCACGTCTCCGGACGTCTGTCGGACCTGGACCCGGAGGGCACGGAGCTGACCATGGTCGGCTCCGACGCCGCCCTCCTGACCACTGGAGACGAGGCCAAGGCCCGCCTGTCCGGGCTCCGGCTCGTCATGCGGGAGGCGATCGTCGGCGAGCACGCCGCCGTCAACGTCTGACCCGATCCCACATCCCCTCCCGTACGCCTCGGCGTGCGGGAGGGCCCGCTTACAGGAGGCGCCGTGGACAGCCGGACACTGCTGATGCATCAGGTGATGCTCTCCGACGGAAGGCGGCTGGACGCCTACGACCGGGCTCTGAGAGAGGAGATCACCCCGGGAGACGTCGTCGCCGACCTCGGTGCGGGCACGCTCGCGTTGAGCCTGCTGGCCCTCCGCCACGGGGCGGGGCACGTGTTCGCGGTGGAGGGCGACCCCGCGACCGCCGCGCTCGCCGCGCGTATCGCCGAGGGCAACGGGCTCGGGGACCGGCTCACCGTCATCCAGGGCGACGCCCGTTCCGTGCGCCTGCCCGTTCCGGCGGACGTGGTGGTGGGTGAGCTCATGGGCAACCTGGGACCGGAGGAGGAGATGCCCGAGACCTTCGCCCGGTTCGCCGAGGCCAACCTCGCGAAGGGAGGCAGGTGCGTTCCCCGCGCCCTCACCACCGAGCTCGCGGCGATCCAGTTCGACGGTGAGGGCTGGGGCATCTGGTCGGACGGCTTCCTCGGCCACAGTCTGGCGGTGGTCCAGGAGCACGCCGTCCCCGCGGCCCAGCTCCACTTCTTCCAGAGGGACCCCGTCCTGCTGAGCGCCCCCGTCCCCGCGGCCGAGTCCGAGCTGGGCGCCAAGGGCCCCTCGTCCCTCGGGGAGACCCACGAACTGACCGTCGTCCGCCCCGGCAGGCTCCACGCCATCATGGGATCGTTCACGGCGGCGTTCACCCCCGACGTCTCCCTGTCGAACTTCCCCTCCTACCCGGGATGCAACTGGGGCGTCTGGATCTGGCCCCTGCGCCACACCGCGGTCTCGGAGGGCGACGTCCTGAGGGTTCGGATGCACAGGCCCGACACGGTGCGCGACGTCATGGAGTGGCGGATGGACTGCCGGATCGTTCGCGGGAGGGAGGCGCGATGACCATCCTGGCGGGTATCGTCCGCGACCTCCCCGTGAACGCGCTCACCCCGTGCGGACTGACCTGGTTCGGCCAGTTCCTCTGGTTCTCGGAGGGGTTCACACGGCGCATCAGCGCGGTCGACCCCCACTCGGGGGAGGTCGTGCACCAGATCTCCTGCGACGACATGAGCACCGACCTGACCACGCTGCGGGGAGGACTGCTCCAGATCGTGGGGGAGGACGACCGGCTGCGGCTGCTGGACCCCGGGAACGGGGCCACCCTCGACGAGGCGCCCAACCCCCGCCCCGGCCACGCCGTCACCGGGATCGAGGCGGGCCGGGAGGGGATCTGGATGAGCTACGGGGACCTCGGCGTCCTCGACTTCCGCTCGCTGGACGGCCTCGCCCTGCTGGAGACCGTCTCGGTGGGCGGGCACCCCACCGGTGTGACGGTCTCCGACGGCTTCGTCGCCTACGCCGACCACCAGAGGTCCCGACTCACCCTGCTGGACGTCAACGGGCACCACCGGCGCCTGGCCGTCTCGGTGTGGGGCAGGCCGAGCGCCCTGACATGGGACGGGAGGCTGCACTGGTACTGCGACTACGACACGCTACAGCTGCGGGCGGTCGAACTGCCGGGTTTCCGGCGGTCCGCCGGCCATGACTCACGATGCTGAGGGAGCCCCCCGTGCCACAAGGACTCAGGTACCTGCGCCGGGCCGCGCGAGTGTTCTCCACCGTGGCCGTGGCGCTCCCCGCGGCGGCGGCGGAGGGGCTGGCGGTGGCTGTGGCCTCCGGCGGCGACCGAGGCCGCCGACGGTTCCACCGGCGGATGACCGGACTGCTGATGCGGTTGGGCCCCGCGTTCGTCAAGGTCGGCCAGGTGCTCGGAACCCGCAGGGACATGCTGTCGCCCGCCCTCTGCGACGAGCTCTCCCGCCTCCAGGACGACGTCGCCCCCCTGGACGAGGCGCGCAGCGAACGCCTCCTGCGTGAGGTCTACGGGGAGGAGATGCCGGAACTGTTCCGGCGGATCGACTTCCGGCCGGTCGCCGGAGGCAGCATCGCCTGCGTCTACCGGGCCGACAGCGAGTCCCGGGGCGCGGTGGCGCTCAAGGTCCTGAGGCCCGGGGTCCCCGAGGTCATGGAACGCGACTTGTGGCTGATGCGCCGGGGCGCCGCCCTGGCCGCCCGGCTTCCGCTCCTGGCCGGCATGCCGGTCGTCCAGGTCGTCGGACAGGTCGCCGACGCGGTCCTGGGCCAGCTCGACTTCCCCCGCGAGGCCGAGGCCCTCCAACGGCTGCGCGGCAACCTCTCCGCCGTGCGGCGTGTGAGCGCGCCCCGGGTCTACGAGGAACTGTGCCGACCGCACTGCGTCGCGATGGAGTTCGTGCCCGGACTCGACACGGAGACGCCGCGGCGGTGCTCGCCCGTGCTGCGCCGCGGGTTCGCGGAAGCCGGGCTGACCGCCGTCTACCGGATGCTCTTCGTCGACGGTTTCGTCCACTGCGACCTGCACCGGGGGAACCTGTACTTCACCGAGGCGGGGCAGGTGGTCCTCCTCGACGCCGGGTTCAGCGTCCAGCTATCCGACCGGCTGCGGCGGCTGTTCGCCGAGTTCTTCATGAACATGGCCGTCGGACGCGGCACACGCTGTGCCGAGATCGTCATCGAGAGCTCGACCGGGCTGGGCCCCGACGCGGACCTGGAGGGCTTCACCGTGCTCATGGCGGACCTGGTCCACCGCAGCCACGGGCTCTCGGCGGAGGAGTTCAGCCTCGTCGCCTTCGCGACCGAGATGTTCGACCTGCAACGCAGACACGGGGTGCACGCTGCCGCGGAGCTCGTCTTCCCCCTGCTCTCCCTGCTGGTGGTCGAGGGGACGATCCGCGAACTCCACCCGGGGATCGACTTCCAGGAGACGGCCAAGCCCATGCTGAACAAGGGGCTCTTCTCCGCCTGAGGCGTGGTCGCCCGCCGGGGCCGCCGTGCCCGGCCCCGGCGGGCGCGCCGTCAGGGCCGCGACCCGCCGGGAGCCGCGGCGTGCTCTCCGGCCAGGGCCCGGGCCAGGGCGGCGATGTGCGCGGACGTCGTCCCGCAGCAGCCGCCGACGAGGTCGAGTCCGTACTCTCCGGCCCAGCGCGCCATGGTCGCCGCGAAGGCGGCGGGTTCCACCGCCGGGGCCAGGGGTCCCTCCACGGAGGTGTCCGGACCGCGTTCCTCGATGTTCGGATAAGCCCCGAGCGCGCCGGAGTACGACGTGCGCAGGACCCGCAGTGCCTCCTCCGTCCTCTCCGGGGCGGTGCAGTTCACGCAGACCATCGCCGCTCCGGCCGCCTCGACGGCCCGGGCCGCCTCGGCCAGGGGCTCGCCCGACAGCAGGGCCGCGCCGTCACCGCAGACGAACCCCGCCCACGGCACGCCGCCCACCGCGACGACCTCTTCGACCGCGATCCGGGCCTCCCTGACGGTGTTCATCGTCTCCACCAGGAAGACCTCCACCCCGCAGCGCCGGAGCTCGGTGGCCATCCAGCGGTGTTCCGCGCGCAGGACGGAGTCGTCCGCGGGGACCGAGCCGGGCTGGTAGCAGTCCTCGACCGGTCCCATGGAGCCGACCACGTCCACCCCCGGGTACCGTTCGGCGGCCCGCTCTGCGGTTCCCAGCGCCGCGTGCACCATCCACGCCCTTCCCGAGCCCGGGTCGAACCCCAGCCGGTCCAGTGTCCGGAGGTTGCACCGGAAGGTGTTGGCGGTGAGCACGTCCGCGCCGGCGTCCAGGAAGTCCTCGTGGATCCCTCGCAGGCGTTCGCGCCTGGTACCGACCAACAGGGACTTGTTGGTCCACCAAGGTGCCTCCACGGGTTCGCCGGCGCGGGCGAGCTCGGTCGCCAGCCCTCCGTCGAGCAGCCGAGGCGGCCCCGGGCGTCGGGGACGGTTCATGTCCTCTCCCTTCACCTCACCGGGACGTGGCCGGTCCTGACGGGCGGTCACGGCGGCGGCGTGGGACGCCCCTCGCGGTCAGAACCCCGAACCTTCCCGGAAACCAACCTAAATAGTTTAAAAAAATATACTCTTGACCGTAGCATGGGCGCGTTCGGGCGGCCAGGGCCGATTCGGGGCCGGTGCCGTGCCCGATGCGCCGCCGGGCGGCACCCGTGCTCCGGGGAGGTGCCCGCGGAGGCCGGGGAGCCCGGCGGGTGAGTACTCGTCTGTCGGAAAGGGAGCGAAATGGGTCAGAACCAGGGGAGCACCGGAGGGTCCGTGAACGAGGAGGACGACATCGTCCTGTGGCCGGCGGCGGCCGACTCCGCCTACGCGGCCGCGCGCCGGTCCCTGCTGCGCAGGGAGCGCGAACTCCACGACCTCGCCGAGAGCGTGGCCGCCGAGCGCCGCGCACTGCCCAGGGGCGCGGTCGTGGACGAGTACGTCTTCCGGGAGCGGCCAGCGGGGCCGGCGCGGGGAGACGGCCCCGTCGAGACCGCCCTGGCCGACCTCTTCGGCCCGCACGACACCCTGGTGGTCTACCACCTGATGTTCGAACCGGGGAGCGGGCAGGCGTGCCCCATGTGCTCGATGTGGGTCGACGGGTTCCAGGGTGTGGCGGCACACCTGGCCAGGCACACCGCGTTCGCGGTCGTGGCGAAGGCCGGTGCGGACGAGCTGAGGTCCTGGGGCGCGCGTCGCGGGTGGGGCGGCCTGCGGCTGCTCTCCAGTCTGGAGAACACCTTCAACCACGACTTCGGAGTGGAGACCAAGGACTGCGAGCAGGCCCCCGGGGTGTCGGTGTTCGTGCGGGCGAACGGGGTGGTGCGCCACCACTACAGCGCGCGCCCGGAACTCTCGCCGACGCGGTCCGAGCGGGGTATCGACCTGCTCTCGCCGGTATGGCAGGTACTCGACCTGCTGCCCGCGGGCCGCGGCGGGTGGTACGCGGAGAACTCCTACGTCGAGGAGGTGTGAGAAGCCGGTGGCGCGCTACGCCTCCCCGTCCGGGCGCGGCCTGGCCGTGCGCTCGGTGTCGGGCGGGACACGTGCGTCCGCCTCGGGGCGCTCCGGTCCCACACGCGACTCGCGTGCCCCGCGCGCCAGGTCGGTCTCCAGTGAGTCGAGCCGCTGGTTCCAGAACTTCCTGTAGCGCTCCAGCCACAGGTCGACGTCCTTGAGGGGTGAGGGAGCCACGGCGTACAGGCGCCGGGTTCCCTCGGCCAGGACGGTCACGAGGCCGTTCTCCCGCAGGACCCGAAGGTGCTGGGAGACGGCGGGCTGCGAGATCCCGAACTCCTCCTGGATCACGGCGCTGACCTGGCCCGCGGTCCGTTCGCCGTCGGCGAGTAGTTCGAGGATTCGGCGGCGGACGGGTTCACCAAGTATGTCGAAAGCGCGCACACCCAGAGTTTAGCGGTTTGCTTATATAAGTCAAAGCTGATTTTACTGGCCGGTGTCGGCCGTTCGCCCCCTACGCCGGCCGGAACGGGCGGTCGGGTCCGACGTCCGCGCGAACTCCTCCACGGCGTCGGCCGCTCGTCCTGCGCCGCCCGCCGCGAGGATGTCCGCGCGGGCGGCGGCGGCCCGTTTCGCGGTCCGCGCGTCCGCGGCCAGGGCGCGGACGGCCCGTGCGATACCCGCGGGGTCCGTGTCGTCGGGGTCCAGGCGGTGGCCGAGCCCCAGTTCGACCACCTGGTCGGCGGAGGGGCGGGCCTCCGGCGCGAAGTGGGGCGCCACGAGCAGGGGGCGGCCGTGGCGCAGCGAGTCCATCACCGCGCCCGTGGTGCCCTGGGTCAGAAGGACCGTCGTGTGCGGGAGGACCTCGTCGAAGGGGAGCCAGGCGTGCACCTCGGTGCGGCCGGGGAGCCCGTCCAGCTCCGAGGGGTCGAGGAACTGCCCGACCACCAGGACCACGTGCCACTCGGAGCCGGCGAAGGCCTCGGCGCACGCGCGGAAGAACCCGGGGTGCTCGTTGAACTGGTTGCCCAGGGAGACCAGGAGGACCGGGGAGCCGCCCTCGGGCGGTCGCCAGCCGACCGGTTCGGTGGTGGGCGGGGAGGAGGGGCCGACGAAGACGAACCGCTCGTCGAAGGTCTCCTCGGCGACCTGGAACGACCGCGGGATGAACACGATGTTCAGGTCCTCGATCTCGTCCCAGAACTCCCTGACGGACCTGTGCTCGTCACCGAACTCCGCGAAGACCTTCCGTATCACCGGTTCGAACCCCGCCACGTCGGCCGGATGCCGGAACCCGTTGCCGCGCCACAGCGCCTCGTAGATGGAGTAGTGCTCGTTGGCGGCGAAGATCGGCGACAGGCGCACCGCGGGCCGCCGCCATTTCCGCGCGAGGAGCCGGCCCGCGATGAAGGGGAAGACGTCGTAGAGCACGAGGTCCGGCGGGTCGTCGTCGAAGGCCGCCTCCGCGGCGCGCAGAATGGCGAGGTTCTCTTGGAGGTGGAGCAGGTGCATCCGTGTCTCGGCGTCGTCCTGTCCGACCAGGTCGGGGACGTGGACGTCGTCGAAGACCGACCGGTAGGGGAACAGCGCCGCCCCGGCCGACTCCACGGCCTCGGCGAACATCGCGCCGGTCACGTAGCTGACCCTGTGGCCTCGTGCGGTCAGTTCCCCGATCAGGTCGAGTGACGGGTGGACGTGCCCGTGCCCCTGGACGCTGAGGCACAAGATGTGACGCGGTCGCATGCGTTCCCCTGGGTGGTGGCGTCGTGGTCCGCGTGGGACCGCCCTCACGCTAACTATATATATCTGTAGTTAATAAGGGTAGGCCTCTCGTGGTTCACGCCGCCGTTCCTCTTGGGGCAAGAGATCAACCTTGACTTATATAAGCAAGTGCTTCTATGATCGCCGTCAGGTTCGGGGCGCGATATCCCGGCTCCGCCCAGGCGGGCCGCCGTCCCGGCGGGGCGGTACGACCCAGCCGGCGCGTTGCCCGCGGGGGCCGGTCGGCCGCACCGCACCACCACCCCAGAGAGAGGACCACCATGACTTCGGACTCGGGTCCCGCCATCGAGACGGTGGACCTGAAGAAGAGCTTCGCATCCACCCGGGCCGTCGACGGACTCGACCTGAACGTCCCGCGCGGTGCCGTCTACGGCCTGCTGGGTCCCAACGGATGCGGTAAGACCACCACGATCCGCCTGCTGAGCACGCTGATCCGGCCGGACTCCGGCGCCGCGCGCGTCCTGGGGCACGACGTCGTCACCGAGGCCGACACCGTGCGCTCCCGGATCAGCCTGACCGGGCAGTCGACCACGGTGGACGAGGAACTGACCGGCGGGGAGAACCTCGTGCTGGCCGGCCTGCTGCGCGGCCTTCGTCGCGGCGCCGCCCGCGAGCGCGCCGAACAGCTCCTGGACGCGTTCGACCTGGCCGAGGCGGCGAACCGGCTGCTGCGCACCTACTCGGGCGGAGAGCGGCGCCGCATCGACATCGCGGCCAGCATCGTCGTCACCCCGGACCTGCTCTTCCTGGACGAGCCGACCACCGGCCTGGACCCGCGCAGCCGCAGCCGGGTGTGGGACATCATCCGCGTGATGGTCGATACGGGCACGACGGTCCTGCTCACCACGCAGTACCTGGAGGAGGCCGACCGCCTGGCCCGCAACATCGCCTTCCTCGACCGGGGCCGCGTGGTGGCCCGGGGGACGCCGAAGCAGATCAGGGAGGCCGCGGGGAACGCCACCCTGCGCCTGGGGCTGCACGACCCGCGGCGACGGGGGGAGGCGGAGGACCTCCTGCGACGCGACTTCGGCGCACGGACCTCCTGGGACCCGGAGACGGGCCGATTGTCGGTGTCCATCTCCGAAGCCGGTCTGGCAGCGGAGGCCGTCACCCGGCTCTCACAGCAGGGGGTGGAAGTGAGCGACTTCGCCGCCGACCGGCCCAGCCTGGACGAGGCGTTCCTCGCGATGACCGGGTACAGGGCCACGACCGCCGAACGAGAGGAAGAGGAGGCGATCCGATGAGCGCCCCCGTCACACCCCTCAGCGACACCGAACGCTCCGCGCTGCACCGGGCACTGGTGAGCTCCGAGCGCCCGAGGCGGTCGGGGCCCGTGGCGGCGTCCCTCGCCTTCGCCTGGCGGGCTCTGCTGAAGATCAAGCACGTGCCCGACCAGCTCAGCGACGCGATCATCTTCCCGGTCATGTTCACGCTGCTGTTCACGTACCTGTTCGGCGGGGCGATGTCGGGATCCCCGGCGGAGTACCTCCAGTACTTCCTTCCGGGGGTCGTGGTCCTGGCCGTGGCGCTCACGAGCATGTACACCGGGATCACGCTCAACCAGGACATGCACAAGGGGACCTTCGACCGGTTCCGCTCACTGCCCATCTGGAGGCCGTCGGTCCTGGTCGGCTCGATGCTCGGCGACGTCGTCCGGTACGCCGTCGCCTCGACCGTGCCCCTGCTCCTGGGACTCCTCCTCGGCTTCCGGCCGGAGGGCGGCCTGGTGGGGGTGCTCCTGGCGCTGCTCTTCATCCAGTTCTTCACCTTCAGCCTGGCGTGGATCTGGACGCTGTTCGGGGTCATGATGCGCACGCCGACCGCGGTCCAGGGAGCCACCTTCCCGCTCCAGTTCCTCCTCGTGTTCGGCAGCAACATCCTCGTCGACCCGGACACCATGCCCTCCTGGCTGGGCTTCGTCGTCTCGGCCAACCCTGTGAGCCACGCCACGACCGTGGTCCGGGGGCTCATGCACGGCTCCCTCACACCCGGGGAACTGCTCGGAGGGTTCGTCGCCTGCGGGGTCCTGATCCTGCTGTTCGCGCCTCTCACGATGTTCTTCTACAACCGGAAACAGCGGTAGCCGCGAACATGTGCTTGATAAAGAATTAGTGAGTTGAGACGCTATGTACGCGGTGCCCGGACGCTCCGGTCCGCGCGCACGCGTCCCGGACTTCCGTTCCCGCGCCAGGGAGCCCTTCGGCGCGGACGAAGGAGGAGCGATGCCCCCCTCTCCCGCGGTCGAGGCCTTCGGGCCGGAGCACGCCGACGTCTACGAGCGCGTGTACCGGGCACGCGGCAAGGACTGGAAGGCCGAGGCCCGGGACGTGGCCCGGCGGATCAGGTCCGTGCTCCCCGGCGCCTCCTCGCTGCTCGACGTCGGCTGCGGCACGGGGGCGCACCTGGAAGTCCTCTCCGGCCTGTTCGACCGAGTCGAGGGACTGGAGATCTCCTTGACCATGCGCGAGCGGTCCAGGCGTCGGCTGCCGTCGGTGCCGGTCCACTCCGGGGACATGCGCAACTTCGGGCTCGGCCGCTCCTTCGACGCGGTCACGTGCCTCTTCACCTCGGTGAACTACGTCGGAGGCGTCCCCGAACTCCGTGATGCGGTCCGGCGGATGGCCGACCACCTGGTGCCGGGGGGCGTGCTCGTCGTCGAGCCCTGGTGGTTCCCCGAACGCTTCCTCGAAGGACACGTCGCCGGGGACCTCGTCCGGGAGGGGGACCAGACCATCGCGCGCGTGTCCCACTCCCGCAGAGAGGGGCGTGCGACCCGCCTGGAGGTGCACTGGACCGTCGCCGGCCCCTCGGGTGTCAGCGGGTTCACCGAGGTCGAACACCTGATGATGTTCACCGAGGCCGAATACCGCGCGGCCTTCGACCTGGCCGGGTGCGACGTCGACTTCCACGGGACGTGGCTGACCGGGCGCGGGCTGTTCGTCGGGGTCAGGAGGTGAGCGTTCGAGCGCGCACGGGCTCCATGGGCGGAGGCACGCCGAACGCGCTTTGATTAGCCTTGACTTATATAAGCAGAGAATGGATAATTTTCGTCGTCATGGCGGCCGTCGTCACGGACGGTCGTCCGTTGGAGAGGAACGGGGAGAGCAATGACCGAGACCGCGAGTTCGTCCGCCGGGACCCACCGCGAGGTGGGCCGACGCACGATCGATGCCGGGGAGGCCCACACCGCGCTGATCCGTCGGACCTACAGCGCTTCGGTGGAGGAGGTCTGGAGTGCCTGCACCGACCCGAAGCGGATCAACAGGTGGTTCATGGAGCCCGCGGGTGACCTCCGGGCCGGGGGGAACTTCGCGCTGGAGGGCAACGCCAGCGGCAGCATCCTGAAGTGCGAGGCCCCTCACCTCCTGGCGCTCACCTGGGAGTACGGGGACGACCCCGCCGCCTATGTGGAGCTCCGGCTGTCCGAGGCCGAGGGCGGTGGCACGCTCCTGGAGCTGGAGCACGCCTCGGTGAGCGAGTCCTTCCTGGTCAGTGATCCGGAGACCGGCGACTGGGGCGTCGGTGTGGGCTGGGAGATGCCGCTCGACTTCCTGGAGAGCTACCTCAAGGGTGAGACGCCGGACGCTCCGACCTCGGAGTGGTTCGAATTCACCCCCGAGGTGGAAAAGCGCGCAGCCGAGCGCGGGGCGCTCTGGGCCAAGGCCGTGGAGGTCGCCTACGCGCGCTCCCTCAAGGGTGCCTGACCCCGGTCCTTCGGCCCCGGTCGCGGCCCCGCGGGGCCGCGACCGGGGCCGAAGTCGTCCTGAGGCTGTCGAGGTATGGCCATGACCCAATTAGCTATATATAATTATAGTATTTTCCGTGATGTCCTACGGAAGCGGGGTCGGTTGGATGGGCGAGATGGTGTGTGTGCCGGGAGGAACGTTCCCCATGGGGTCGCCTCCGTGGGTGCTCGCCTGGTTGGAGCGCGAGAGCCAGCCCTTCCCCGGAGAGTGGTTCGGCGACGAGACCCCCCAGCGGACGCGGACGGTGCGGCCCTATCGGATCGACCGGTACCCCGTGACCGTCGACGAGTTCGCGGAGTTCGTCCGGGACACCGGCTACCGGACCGGAGCCGAGCGCGCGGGCCGGGGAATGGTCTACGGCTCCGGCTACTGGGAGGAGCGGGCGGGGGCCTGTTGGCACAGCCCCGCCGGGGAGGGAAGGGCCGAGGGCTATGGCGACCACCCGGTCGTCCACGTCTCCTTCGAGGACGCGCAGAGCTACGCGACGTGGGCCGGCAAACGGCTGCCGACCGAGGCGGAGTGGGAGTTCGCGGCGCGGGGCCCCGTCTTCCGCCTCTGGCCCTGGGGCGACGACTGGAGGCGGGAGAACGCCAACACCGCCGAGTACCACGCGGGCCGCCTCCACTCACCCGGGGAGTGGAGACGGTGGTGGGAGTCGGTTCGTTCCAGGTCCGGGCCCCTGCCGCAGACCACGGCCGTGGGTGCGTTCGGGCCGGAGGGCGACAGCTACTTCGGGTGCTCCGACATGGCCGGCAACGTTTACGAGTGGAACTCGACCGTCGCCCACCTCTACGACGAGGAGGTGGAGTGCGACGCCACACTGCGCATGGTCGTGGGGCGTTACCGGGTGATCCGGGGCGGCTCGTGGATGAACTTCCGCTACCAGGTGCGGTGCAGCGAGCGGATGTACGGGGACCCGGACGGATGGTCCAACTTCGCGACGGGGTTCCGGTGCGCCGTGGACGCCTAGGGAATAAGGAGCGGCAATGGTCACGATCGTGCTCTCATCGGCATGGGCGCAGGGCGGTCAGACGAGGTTCGAGGTGGGGGAGGGGCTGCTGAACGAGGTCCTGAAGGAGTTCGCCGTCAGCCAACCCGCCTACCGCCACCGGCTTCTGGACGGAGACGGCGAGCCCCTCGGCTACTTCAACGTCTACCTGGGCGACGAGTTCGTGCCCCGCGGCCACAGGGCCGACGCCCCGGTCCGTCCCGGGACGACCGTCACCATCGTCCCGCCCCTGGCCGGCGGCTGACCCCGGGCGTCCCCTCAAGGGAGTCGCGCAGCCGGGCGACGTCATCGAGCATGCGCGCCCGCAGCTCCTCCCCGCAGAAGGCGGCGCGCACCCCCGCCTCGGCCAGGTCCAGGATCCGGGACAGGGAGAGGCCCCACCGCCGCGCGCAGAGCCGGTACTCACCCTCCAGGTCGGTGCCGAACATGGCCGGATCATCGCTTCCCAGCACCACGGGAACCCCGGCGCCGAGAAGGTCGGGCAGCGGATGGACGTCCAGAGAGGAGACGGCGCCGGTGCGCAGGTTCGAGGTCGGGCACACCTCCAGGGTCACGTTCCGCTCGACGAGGAGTTCCAGCAGCGCGGGGTCCCCGGCCGCGCGGATCCCGTGGCCGACCCGCTCCGCACCCAGGTCCAGTACCGCCGACCGCACCTCCTGCGCGGTGGTCGTCTCCCCGGCGTGCGGAACGCTGTGCAGCCCGTGGTCCCTGGCCCGGGCGAAGGCGTCGCGGAAGAGGGCACGGGGGGCGACGGCCTCGGGTCCACCGAGCCCGAAGCCCACCGTTCCCTCCGGCCGGTGCCGAACGATCCAGTCCACGGTGGCCGACGCCTCCTCCGGTCCCTCGTCGCCCGAGGCGTCGAAAATCCAGTTCAGTGTGACGCCGTGCCGCTCGGCGACCAGGGTCCGGCCCAGGGTCAGGGCCTCGGCGAGCTCCTCCGGCCGTAGTCCCCTGCGCAGGTGGGAGAGGGGGGTGACGGTCACCTCCGCGTAGCGGACCGCGTGTTCGGCCAGCCGCCTGCCGAGGCCGCGGACCAGGTCCTCGACGTCGGCGGCGCTGGTGACGAGGGAGTTGACCGACGTGTACACCTCGATGAAATGCGCGAAGCCGGTGAAAGCGAAGTAGCGGCGTACACCGTCGGCGTCCGTCGGAACTCCGTGCCCGCGACGGCGGGCGGCCAGACGCGCCACGGCCTCCGGTTCCGCGGCGCCCAGCAGGTGCAGGTGCAGATCCACCTTGGGCAGCGCGCTCAGGAGGGCGTCGATGCCGGAGGTGCCCTCGGTGGGGGGCTGCTGGGGCAAGAGTGACCTCCGAGTTGAACTTCGTGTCTACAAAAAGCTATGCATTATTATAGTAAGTGGGTCATGCTGTCGTGAGTCAGAATGTCTGCCGGGCGGAGGTTTCCTGGTGCGGTTCGACTTAGAGGCGGTCGCCGAGGACTATCTGCGGCGGCGCTTCCCGGGGGCCGAGAACGGCCTGCGGCAGCTCCCGCGGACGCGGCTCGACTGGGACGAGGACTACTGCCGTGCGGTGGCGGAGCACTTCCACCGTGCTCCGGTCGTGGCCCCGCCTCCCTGGCTGCTGCGCTCCTACCGCAGCCTCCAGCGCGAGAGCCTGGAGCAGTTCCGCGCGATGACCAGCGCCGGGCTCCGGGTCAGGCCGTGGCGTGGGGCGGGTGAGCCCTACCGGGGGTCCGCTCACCTGAGGCGCAGCGTCCTCTCCACGAGGGTGCTCCACGTCTACCTGACCAGTTCCGGCCACGGACCCGGAGGGGAATCTCGGCCCCACCCGATGAGGGAGCCCTCACCGGTGCGGATCGACGGGGTGCGGTTCACCCACAACGACGTCTTCCGGGCCGTCCACGACGCCTTCGGGCACGTGATGCACGGCAACGGCTTCGGACCGAAGGGGGAGTTCCGCGCCACCTACAGCCACATGCGGATGTACCCGGAACGGGCGCATCCCGTGCTGTTCGCCGAACAGGTGGCGCAGATCTGCTGGTTCTACTACGGGCCCCACCTGGCCGACTCCCGGGGACGGCTGCCGAGGAGGGGCGAGGCCGGGTACCTCCCACCGTCGGAGCGCCCCTATCCGGAGCAGAAGGTCGTGGCGCTCGGCCCTGGGCTCCTCCGGGACTTCCTGGCCCTCTTCGGGCGGGGCCCGGAGCGCTGACGCGGGCTTCCGCCGCCGTACGGCCGACCGGTGCTCAGACGGAGGTGGTCGCCGCGGACAGCGCGAAGTCGGCCACCCGCAGCGGGGGCATGGCCGTCCGCACGGTGCAGTCGCCCCACTCCCTCGGCAGGGTCCTGGTGGACCGGCCCACCTCCGTCACCCGCTCCAGCAGTCCCACCGGGCTCTCATCGAACCGGGAGTTGCCGACCGTTCCGGTGACCTCGCCGTCCTCCACCAGGTACACCCCGTCCCGGGTGAGGCCGGTCAGCCGTAGCGAGGCGGCGTCCACCTGGCGCAGGTACCACAGACTGGTGACGAGCAGACCGCGCCGGGTGGAGGCCACCATGTCGGCCAGCGACGGGGCGTCCGCCGGACCCTCCAGCCGCAGGTTGTCGATCCTCGGGGAGACGGGGACACCGGCTCTCAGGGCCGACCTCCGGTCATGCACGAGCGTGTTCAGCACGCCGTCGGCGATCCAGTCCGTCGCACCGAGCGAGAGCCCGCTGTCGAAGACCGACGCGGCGCCGTCGGCGCCCCGCGCCACCACAAAGGGCACGGCCCCCATCCCCGGCAGGGCCGGATCGCTGCTGAGCGCCAGCGGCTGGGAGGTGAGCCGTTCGCCGAGCCGGGTGCCGCCCCCGGGACGCCCGAAGACGGTACGGCCGTGCAGCGCGTCGTCCGCGTCCAACTCTCGGTACAGGTGGAGCATGAGGTCCGCGACACAGGAGGGGGACAGGATAACCTCGTAGCGGCCCGGGGGACACGCGGAGCGGCGGGTGCGGCGCGGACGCGCGCGCAGGCGGTCGTCCATGGCCGTGACCCAGCCCTCGGGGAACGGGGTGTCCGGGGCGGTGGTCGCGCTGTCACCGGCCCAGGAGGTCGCCGGGTCCTCGACGCCGCGCATGGTGAGGTCCAAGAGGGCTGTGGGACGTGTGTGCCGCAGGCGCACCCCGGTGGAGGAGGCCAGGTAGGTCGTACGGACGTGTCGTTCGGCGTACCCGTGGAGCAGGCGGCCCTCGGCGCGGGCCCGGGCGAAGGCGGACCGCAGTTCCTCGGGCACGTTCCCGAGCGGGTCCTCGGGCGGGGCGGGGGCGGGGGAGCGCCATTCGGCGGCGGAGCCGACCGGAACCTCACCTGGGCCGGGGAGAGCAGGGGCGTCCGCGACGACCGGGTTCCCCGAACAGGAGCGCCACGCCTCCTCCGCGATCCGGGAGGTGTCCACACCGTGGACGCCGCTGTGGGAGACGACTCCCGCCGAGGTCCCCTCCCGGGTGTTTCGCAGGGCGATGACGGTCGTGCGCCCCACGTCCGCGCTCCCGCTCGCGGTCACGGTGTTGGCGGCCCACCGCAGGTGGGTGCCGCCGCCCTGCTCGACGATGACCACGCACGCGTCGGCGCGGCAGTCCGCCAACACCCTCTCGGCGGTCTCCTGCGGGGTACGGTCGGCCACTTCTCCTCCTCGCGCTGTCGGATCCACGCGTCGGTCAGACGGAGCGCCGGACGCTCACGCCCTCGAACAGGGCGGTGGGGCAGCCGTGGCTGACCGGCGCCGACTGCGTCGGCTGCCCCTTGGCACACAGGTCGGCCCCGAAGAGCCGGTAGGTCTGCGGGCCCCCGACCGCCGACAGCGCCGCCCAGAAGTCCTGCGTGTTCCCCCGGTAGGCGACGTCGCCCACCGGCTCAGCGACCTGCCCTCCCCGTACGCGGTAGCACCGTTGGGCGGTGAACTGGAAGTCGCGGCGCTGCATGTCGATCGACCAGCCCGCCGCCCCCACGACGTAGATGCCGTCGTCCACACCGCCGAGGAGGTCCGGGGTCGAGGGGCCGCCGGGGGAGGGCCTCAGCGAGACGTTCGGCATGCGTTGGAGCGGGGCGTGCGCCGCCGACTCGGCGTACGAACAGCCGTTGGACCGGGGTGATCCGATCGTGCGCGCGCCCCGCCGGTCGAGCTGGAGACCGACCAGCAGGCCCTCCTCCACCAGGGACCACTCCTGTGCCTTCACGCCCTCGTCGTCGAAGCCGACCGTGGCCAGCCCGCCCGGTGCCGTGCGGTCCGCCCGGACGTTCATCAGGTCCGAGCCGTAGCACAGGGTCCCCAGGTCCGAGGCCGAGACGAAGGACGTGCCCGCGTAACCGGCCTCGTGGCCCAGGATCCGGTCGAGCTCGGTGGCGTGTCCCACGGACTCGTGCAGGGTCAGCCAGAGGTTGGACGGATCGATGACCAGGTCGTAGCGGCCAGGTTCGACCGAGGGCGCGCGCAACTTGCCGTCCAGGTGCCCGGGCAGCTCCGAGAGCTCGGCCTCCCAGTCCCAGTCGGTGCCCGAGAGGTACTCCCAACCCTGCCCGCTGGGGCCTCCGAGGGTGCGTAGGCTCGCGGTCCGGCCCGTGCGCGGATGGGTTCCCACCGCCACCAGCATGGGGTGCGTCCGCACCCGCCGCTGGAGGGTCTCGGTCCCGGCCGAGTCCGTGTAGAACTTGTTCTCTTCGGTGATCGCGAGCATCGCCCACACGTGTGAGACCGGCGGTGAGGAGAGCAGGCGCCGGCTCCAGTCCGCCAGAAGGGCCGTGCGCTCCTCGGACGGGACGTCGAAGGGGTTCACCTCGTAGGAGGCCCGCCAAGTCGCGCGGTGCACCGGTTCGTCCACCGGATCCGATCCGCCCCCGCCCACCCGTGCCGCCGCTTTCGCCAGGTCCACCGCGCGCTCCGCGCAGAGCGCCGCGTTCCTCGGGACGGGGGCGGTGCGGGAGGCGAAGCCGGTCCCTCCCCCGCGCAGCACCTGTACCGCCACCGCCGTGTCCGTGGAATCGGAGCTGTTCGACGGGGCCCCGTCGCGGAGGAAGACCACCGAGCGCCGGGTCCGCTCGACACGCACGGACGTGTGCTCGGCCCCCAGCCGCGCCGCGCGCTCCAGGGCGGCGTCGGCGGTCTCCCGGGGACGGAGCCCGATGAGGTCCTGGTCCACTTCGCCTGGCACGGGTCTCCTCCGGGGTGGCACCGTCGTCTGCGCAGAACTTAGCGCCTTCCCGGAGGGCGTGTGAGGCCCCGGCGGGTTGCGGAGCGGGCCTCTTCCCAGGTGGCCTGGGCAGGGGGCCGGGTGAAGTTCGCAAAAATGAAGTAGTATGTGATTGAGAAGTGAAATCACTATCCGTTGAAGGTGGGATCCGATGTCTCGGACGCGCCGTAAGTACAACCAGTACTGTGGTCTGGCGTCGGCGCTGGACATCATCGGGGAGCGCTGGACCCTGCTCATCGTGCGTGAGCTCCTGCTGGGCCCGGCCCGTTACCGCGACCTGCTGGAGTCGCTGCCCGGCATCGGTACCAACCTTTTGGCCGAGCGGCTCAAGTTCCTCACGGAGAACGGCGTCGTGCGGAGGGCGGAGGGCGCCAACGAGCGCGGTTACGAGCTCACCGCGCACGGTGAGCTGCTGCGCGAACCCGTTCTCCAGATCGCCCACTGGGGCCTGAGCCACCTCGGCGCCCCCGAACCCCAACACGAGGTGCGGCCCCACTGGGGTTTCCTGGCGGTGCAGTCCATGCTCGACCAGTCGCGCGTCGGGGAGTTCGACGAGTGCTACGAGTTCCGTGTGGACGGGTCCGACTTCCACATCCGTGTGGAGGGGGGCAGGGCCACCACCCACGAGGGCCGCTGCGAGTCACCCGCCATGCTCGCGGTCACCGACGCGCGGACCTTCGTCGAGATCGGTTCCGGCAACCTGAGCCCGATCATGGCCGTGGTCAGCGGCCGGCTCTCCCTGGAGGGCGACCAGCAGTGCGTCCAGCGGGTCATGGAACTGCTCGGCCTCGTCGACGGCGAGGTTGCGCGGGGCCAGGTGCGGGAGTCGGTCTGAGGACCCCGCCCGGCCCGGAAGGGCCCCGGTGCTCTCCGGGGCCTCCTGGTCGACTTGTCCCGCTCATCCGGATGCTTTAAAAATAAGTTGTAATATGCCATCGTGTACGCAGTGTCCCCGTGATTGTCGGCATGGAGGATGGTGGCTACGGCATGGCTCATGCGATCGAAGCATTCCCTCTGAGTTCGGTTAACCACCTGTGTTCCCTGGCAGGGCGCGCTGTGGTCCCCCTGGCGGGAGCGTCGGCCCGACCCTTGGGGTGGCATCGACCGGACTATACGGAGATGAACCGTCTTTCCTCCTCTTGGGGCACCGGAACCCCTTGTGACGAGGAGGGGGAGGAATGAGCCACGGCATCCCCGCGGACACACGGAGCACGGTGGGCCGAGCGGTCCGGGACCGGTTCCCGATCCTGTCCACCCGCCCGGGCGGCGTCCCCCTCACCTACCTGGACAACGCGGCCACCACCCAGAAGCCGGACAGCGTACTGGACGCGATCGTCGGCTACTACTCCCGCGACAACAGCAACATCGGCCGGGGCCACTACCGGCTCAGCCTGAACGCGACCGAGTTGTACGAGGGCGCCCGCGAACGGGTGCGCCAGGTCCTGGGCGCCCAGCACCCCGACGAGGTGGTGTTCACCCAGGGGACGACCGCGGCGACCAACCTGCTGGCGGACACCTTCGGGGCGCGGGTCGTCGGCCGGGGAGACCAGGTCGTGGTCAGCGGTATGGAGCACAACTCCAACCTGCTTCCTTGGCGCAGGCTCTGTGAGCGGAGCGGCGCGGAACTGGTCGTCGTCCCCGTCGACGGGGACGGCCGTGTCGCGGCGGCGGACTTTCGAGCAGCCCTGGGGCCGCGTGTGCGACTGGCCGCGGTCGCCCACGTCTCGAACGTGCTCGGCACGGTCAACCCCGTCCGCGAGATGATCGCGGACGCCCACCGGGACGGTGTCCCCGTCGTGGTCGACGGGGCCCAGGCCGTCCCGCACCGTCCGGTGGACGTGCGCGAACTCGACGCCGACTTCTACTGCTTCTCCGGACACAAGGTCTACGGTCCGACGGGCACCGGAGCGCTCTACGGCAGGCGGGAACTCCTGACCGATCTGCCCCCATACCAGGTGGGCGGAGGAACGGTCAAGGGCGTCGCGCACGACGAACCCGTCCGCCACGTCCCCGTTCCCTCCCGGCTGGAGGCGGGCACACCGGACGTGGCGGGCGCGATCGGACTCGTCGCGGCCCTGGACTTCGTCGACGGCCTCGGCTGGGACGCCGTACGCCGACACGACGCCGAGCTCGTCGACCACGCGGTCCGGGTACTGAGGGGAGTCGACCGGGTGCGGGTGGTCGGTGCTCCTGAAGCCGACCCCAGCGGCATCGTCTCCGTCGTGGTCGAGGGCGTCCACCCCTACGACGTGGGCGGGCACCTCGACCGGCACGGTGTCGCGGTCCGCAGCGGGGTGCACTGCGCCAGTACGTTCCTCGACGACCTGGGACTGCTCGGCACGGTCCGGATCTCCTTCGGGGTCTACAACACCGTGGACGAGATCGACTTCCTCGTCCGGGCGCTGGAGACGGTCCGACCCGGTGAGTGGACCAAGAACCACCCCGACAGCCGGTTCCTGTGACATGCGGTTCGACACCAGGCTGGTCCAGAGCGGACGGGAAGCCGACGGAACCGGGGCCACGGTGCCCCCCATCCACGTCGCCACGACCTACGACCAGCGCCACCAGGACCCGCCGCGCTACTTCTACGCCCGCGGTGAGAACCCCACCCGGGAGGCGCTGGAGCACACGCTCGCGTCCCTGGAGGAGGTTCCCTTCGCCACCGCCTACTCCTCCGGGCAGGCCGCGGGGGACGCGATCCTCTCCGTCGTCCCCCCGGGCGGGCGGGTGGTCGCCTCCGACGACGTCTACGGGGGCACCCGCGCGTTGTTCGCCCTCCTGGACCGCAGGGGGATCACGGTGGACCACGTGGACCTCACCGACCGGGACGCACTGCGCGCGGCCCTGCAACGGGGGCCGGACCTCGTGTGGATCGAGGCGCCCACCAACCCGCTGCTGAAGATCGCCGACCTGGCCGAGGTGTGCCCACGGGCCCGCGCCGCCGGGGCGGTCGTCGTGGTGGACAACACGCTCGCCAGCCCCGTGCTCCAGCGACCGCTGGACCTGGGGGCCGACGTGAGCCTGTACAGCACGACCAAGTCGATCGCGGGCCACAGCGACGCGGTCGGCGGGGCCCTCGTCTACCGGGACGCCGAACTGCACCGGAGGCTGCTCTCCTACCGGACCGCGGTCGGCAACGTCCCCGGACCGCTCGACTGCTACCTGGTCCACCGGGGGCTGAAGACCCTTTCCCTGCGTGTGGCCCGGCAGGTGGCCAACGCGCAGGCGATAGCCGAGGCGCTGCGGGACTCGGGCCTCACCGGGGCCGTCCGCTACCCGGGGCTGCCCGAACACCCCCAGCACGACGTGGCCGGAAGGCAGATGTCGGGGCCCGGCTCCATCGTCTGCTTCGAGTGCCCGGTCGAGCCGGAGAAGCTCTTCCGCCGGCTGCGGCTCCACTCCTGCGCGGTGAGCCTCGGCGGAGTCGGATCGCTCATCCAGTGCCCGGCGCGGTCGACGCACGCGGGGATCCCCCGGAGCACGCGGCTGGAACTGGGCCTCACCGATGACCTGGTCCGGGTGTCGGCGGGGATCGAGGACGCCGCGGACCTGGTCGAGGACCTGTTGACGGCACTGCGCGCCACCGTTTGACGGGGGAGCGCCACGACGTGGAGGGGTGGGGTGTGTGGACGCTCCCAGGAGGCCGGAGGTCGGCGCGGGCGCGGGAGGGGCTCCCCCCTGCGGCGCGGCCGGGCCTACGGGCGGCGACGAGTGCGGGCGGAGCGGCGTATGAGGATCCTTGTCACGGGGGCGGCCGGGTTCATCGGCTCCAACTACGTCCGGCGCCTCCTCGGATCCCCCGCGCCGGAGCCGTACGGCGCGACGCGGCGGGTCACCGTGCTCGACAAGCTCACCTACGCCGGTAACAGGGCCAACCTCGAAGCGGTGGAGGGAACACCCGGGTTCACCTTCGTGGAGGGTGACACCACCGACGCCGCCCTGGTCCGGGCGCTCGTCTCCACGCACGACGCCGTGGTCCACTTCGCGGCCGAGTCGCACGTCGACCGGTCCATCCTGTCGGCTCAGGACTTCGTGTTGTCCAACGTCGTGGGTACCCAGACGCTGCTCGACGCCTGCCGTGAGTACGGGGCGGGGCCCTTCGTCCAAGTCTCCACCGACGAGGTCTACGGGTCGGTGGAGTCGGGAGCCTGCACGGAGGACTCCCCGCTGCGTCCCAGCTCTCCCTACGCCGCGTCCAAGGCGGCGGCGGACCTGCTGGCCCTCTCCTACCACCGCACGCATCGCATGGACGTGCGGATCCTCCGCAGCTGCAACGCCTACGGGCCCTACCAGTTCCCGGAGAAGCTGGTCGCCCTTTCCGTCACCCGCCTCCTGGAGGGCGGAGAGGTACCCCTCTACGGCGACGGCATGCACGTGCGGGAATGGATCCACGTGGACGACCTGTGCGACGCCGTGCAGAGGGTCCTCCTGCACGGCCGAAGCGGAGAGGTCTACAACGTCGGCGGCACGGAGCTGACCAACAAGGAGACGGTCGGCGCCCTGCTCACCGCCTGCGGCCGGGGCTGGGACAGGGTCCGCCACGTGGAGGACCGAAAGGGGCACGACCGGCGCTATTCGCTGGACTGGGCCAAGATCCGCTTTGAGCTCGGTTTCCGCCCGACCGTCGACCTGGCGGACGGCATGGCCGACACGGTCGCCTGGTACCGGACCAACCGCCGGTGGTGGGGGCACTCCGTGGGCACCGCCGCCTGCTGACCCAAGGGCCTGGCCCCCTCGCCCGGCCCCCGATGTCCGTTCCACCCCAGGAGGTATAGCGTGTCCCGTCCGTACCTTGATCCGCACACCGTCAAGAGCGACCAGCGTGCTGCTTGGGACGCCATCAGCCCGGGCTGGGCAGTCGTGTTCGACACCTTCGAGCGGGGTGCGTCGCGGGTGACGGACCACTTGCTGGAGCTCGGTGGCGTCCGGCCGGGCCAGCGGGTGCTCGACGTCGCGACAGGGCCCGGGGAACCCGCGCTGACGGCCGCCGACGCGGTCGGCCCGGGCGGGAGCGTCCTCGGCGTCGACATCTCCCCGCGGATGCTGGAGCTCGCGGCCCGAAGGGCCGACGGAAGGAGCAACGTCGAGTTCGCCGTGGCGGACCTGGAGGGGATCGACCGCGCGCCGGGCTCATTCGACGTGGTGCTCAGCCGGTGGGGGCTGATGTTCGCCGTGGACCGGGTGGGCATGATGCGCGCGCTCGCCCGGCTGCTCGTGCCCGGCGGGGTCCTGGCCGCCGCGGTCTGGGGACCGCCCGGTGCGGCGCCGATGATGTCGTTCGGCTACGGGGTGATCGGCAGGATGCTCGAACTACCGCCGCCCGCGCCGGGCGCCCCCGGACCGTTCACCATGGCGGACCCGGCGCAGGCGACCGCCGAGCTGCGCGAGGCCGGGTTCGAGGACGTGACGGTCACCGAGACCGTGGCGCCGTTCCGGTTGGCCACGGGCGCCCAGTACGCGGAGTTCACACGTGCCGTCGCACCGCCCGCGCTGATGGCGCGTGTACGCGACAGGTACGGTACCGAGGACGCGCCCGAGGTCTGGCAGGCGGTCGCCGAGGAGGTCGAAGCCTCCCACGCGGACGCCGACGGCGTCGCGCTCCCCTCGACGACACTCTGCCTGCGCGCGGTGGCACGGGCCGTGTAGCGGCCCCGGGCCGCTACACGGCCCGTCAGCGGCGGACGCGTGCGCCGACCGCGGCGCGGACGACGTACTCGGCGTAGGGCGACTGCCCGAGCTCCTCGGCGAGGGCCAGGCAGTCGTCCGCGTCTATGTACCCCTCCCGCAGGGCGATCTCCTCCAGGCAGGCGACGCGCACCCCGTCGCGGCGCGCCGTGTCCCGTACCCGCAGGGCTGCTTCCAGAAGGGATTCCTCGGTCCCCGCGTCCATCCAGAGCACGTCGGGGCCCAGGTTCACGAGCCGCGCCCGGCCCTGCTCGAGGTAGGCCAGGTTGACGTCGGTGATCTCCAGCTCCCCCCGGTCCGAGGGCTTGACCTCGGCGGCGATATCCAGGACGTCGTTGTCGTAGAGGTAGAGCCCGGTGACCGCCAGGTCGGAACGGGGACGGCCGGGTTTCTCCTCGATGGAGCGGAGCGAGCCCTCGGGACCCACCTCGGCGACACCGTAGCGGTGGGGGTCCGGGACCCGGCGGCCGAAGAGGACGCACCCGTCCAGCCCTTCGGCGGACTCCCGGAGCAACCGGGGCAGGTCCTGCCCGTGGAACAGGTTGTCGCCCAGGACGAGCGCGACGCTGTCCGCGCCGACGAAGTCGGAACCGAGTGTGAACGCCTCCGCCAGCCCGCTCGGCTCCGGCTGCTCGGCGTAGGAGATGTCGATCCCGAGCTGGTGCCCGTCACCGAGGAGGAGCCGGTACCGGGGCAGGTCGCGCGGGGTGGACACCAACAGGATCTCGCGAACGCCCATCTCCATGAGCGTCGCCAACGGGTAGTGGACCATGGGCTTGTCGTAGACCGGGAGCAGGTGCTTGGACGTCGACTTGGTCAGCGGGGAGAGCCTGCTGCCGCTGCCTCCCGCGAGGACGATGCCTTTCATGGGGTGCGATCACCGTCTTGCGTCAGGAGCGGACCAGGGCCCGCTCGGAACGGTCTCTCGTGTCGTCCGAGGGCCCCCGCGACCCTCCGTCGCGGTCGGCACGGGGTCATCCCGGCCATCGGAGGTAGGCGGGGGCGGGGCGCCCCGGGAGGAGGCGGAACTCGCCGCTGCCGAGCCCCAGCGTCTCCCGTACCGCGAGGTTCTCGCCCGGCCACTTGGGGTGGTCGAGCTCGTCGAAGGCGAGCACGCTGCCCTTGGTCAGGTAGGGACGGACGCACTCCAGCGCGGCACGGGTCGGCGCGTAGACGTCCAGGTCGAAGTAGGCGAGGGCGATCACGGTGTGGGGATTGTCCTCCAAGTAGCGCGGCAGGGTCTCCCTGACGTCGCCCTCGACGACGATCGTGCGTTCGCCGACGTGCCGCATGGGATCGGCCTGCTCGTGCGCCGCGACCACCGCTCGCAGGTGGTCGGGGTAGCTCGGGGGCAGGGCGAACCTGCCGACCACCGCGCTCGGACTCACCTGGTCCACGGGGGAGACGTCGGGGAAACCGGTGAAGGTGTCGAACCCGACCACCCTGCGGAAGGGGTTGTAGGGCTCGTACACTCCCCGCAGGGCGGTGAAGGCCGCGAGGTGACGGCCGTGCCGGACACCGAACTCCATGATGACCCCCGGGACGTCGAGGACCATCCGGTAGAGGGCGTCCATGGACATCAGGTCGGCGATCTGCTGCCGACGGAGGTAGAGGGGGAGGGCGTCGACCAGTTCCTCCGGGGGGATCGGCGTCTCGGAGAGGAGCTTGGCCAGGGCGCGACGCGCCTCCAGCTCCGGTTCGGAGTCGTGGGGGAAGACTCGGGGATCCCTGCCGCCGGTGTCCTTCATGGACGTCCTGCCTTTCTTCTCGGATCCGCGGCGGGTCCCCCGCGGAGTCGTCGGGTCCAGAGGGGTCACCACGTCACGGGGAGCTCTCGCAGGCCGTGGATGTTCGACTCGCCGCGGAAGGCGACTTCGCCCAGCGGGACCGCCGCGCGAAGGGAGGGGATCCGCCGGAAGAGGGTGCCGAGGACGATCTGGAGTTCGGCGCGGGCCAGGTTCTTGCCCAGGCAGTGGTGCCGGCCGTGCCCGAACGACAGGTGCCCCCGTCCGCGGCGGCCGATGTCGAGTTCGTCGGGGCGGTCGAAGACCTCGGGGTCGCGGTTGGCGGTCTGGATCACCGGAACCAGCCCCTCGCCGTTCGCGATCCGGGTCCCCGCGATGTCGAGGTCGGCCGACGCGGTGCGGGCCGTCGCGGCCTCGACGATGCTGCAGTAGCGCAACAGCTCTTCCACCGCACCGGGGACGCGCGCCGGATCAGCGGTCATCAGGGCGAGCTGTCCGGGGTGTTCCAGCAGGGCCAGCGTCCCCAGGGAGATCATGCTGGAGGTGGTGATGTGTCCCGCGACGAGCAGCACGAACGCGGTGCTGGTCACCCCGTCGGGATCCGGGCGCCCCTCGGTCTCGGCTTCGGCCAGGAGACGGCTGAGGAGGTCGTCGCCGGGGCACCGCTCCTTCCACGCCACCACCTCCCCCAGGTACGAGCGGACGGTGTGCGCCGCTCGGAAGCGTTCGGCGGCGGGGGTGTTCCGGTCCATCATCAGGGCGCTGTCGGGTTCGAAACGCGCGTGTTCCGAGTAGGGCACCCCGAGGATCTCGCAGATCACCGTCGACGGCACGGGCAGCGCCAGGTGCCGGACCAGGTCCAGCGGTCCGCCGGAGCGCAGCATCCGGTCCACGCGGGCGTCGGTGATCTCCTGGATGCGCGGTCGTAGCCGCGACACCCGGCGCATCGTGAACTCGGCGGTGAGAGCGCTCCGGGTGCGTGTGTGCTCCGGCGGATCCTGCCAGTTCAGGGGCGTCCGGAAGTAGGAGTCGCGGCGCAGCCGCTCGCCGGCGGGGGCGAAGCGGGGGAAGCCCGGCGCACGCCGGTCCGCGCTCGTGTGCTGGTGGCCGAGGACGGAGCGCACGTCCTCGTAGCGGGTGACCATCCACGCCTCGTTCCCGCCCAGCATCCTGACCGGGGCGAGGGGGCGTTCGCGCCGACGCCGCGTGTACGCCTCCGGGGGGCTGAAGGGACAGGTCCTCGGCGCGGGGAACAACAACTCGGGATCTTCGGCGGGGTCTACCTCGGAGGAGGGCGGTTTCATCAGGGCTCCCACGGCACGGGGCTGTCGTCGAGTGCTCTTTTTGGTTCCTTTTAATATAGCTAACACGAGACCCGGTCAGAGTGAAACCCTGCGCATGGATGACTTTTCCGTTGCCCCATCACCTTGTCCGGCGATGCCTCCGAGGTCGCGGAGGCTTTCGGGTTCCTAATTAGCTATATATAAATGAACTCATGGGAGGATGTGAAAGAAGGGCAGGACCGGACGCTTCGCGCCCACGGCCGCGCCGTGGCGGGGCCTCGGGTCACCGGTTGCCGTCCCGCCGCCGTGGCTCCGGGTGCGGAAGACCACCGTGTCCGGGGCCACGCGGCCGTCGGGGGAGTCGGCGGCCTGGTCCGTGTTCTCGGCCGGGCGGCCCTCCGGCGGCCGGCCCGGCTGGAGCAATCCGTCCTCGGGCGGGCCTGCTGGGGAGCCGTTGGAGACGTCCGTAACGAACGGCCGGTAGGGCTCGGGAGGCTCCCCGTGCCTTCGCGCACGCAGGACGGCTCGGCCTACGCGTCGCTCGGGACGCAGGCCCGGGAGTTCTTTCCCCGCGAGTCGGAGCCGGCCCTTTCCAGGGCCGCGTCGATGAGCACCTCGGCGGCCTCGTGCGCCCGGTCGGCCGCCTCCGCCTGACCGGTGATCGCGGCGGTGGTCTGCGCACCCTCCGCCAGGAGCGCGAGCTGCACGGCGAGGGAGGGGTCCACGCCGATCCGTTCCACCAGCTCGCCCAGGTAGCGCTGGAAGGACACCTTGTGCTCGCGCGCGATGTCGGCGACGTCGGAGTTGACCGCACCCAGCTCCGCGAAGGCGTTGATGAACCCGCACCCCCGGAAGTCCTCCTCGCAGAACCAGTCGGACAGGAACCCGTAGACCGCCAACAGCTTCTCCCGGGGAGTGCCGGCCGCTCTCACGTGCTCGTCCAGCCCCTCGGCCCACATCCGCCGCCGGCCCCGCAGGACGGCCATGACGACGTCGTTCTTGGAGGGGAACAGCTGGTAGAGGCGGCGCAGCGAGACCCCGGCGGCGTCCCGTAGCTGGTCCATGCCCACGGACGAGAAGCCCCGCGTGTAGTAGAGCCGGTCGGCCGCGGCGATGATCCGTTGGCGGTACTCCTCTTTGTTCATGTCCATGTCCGCCAGTGTACTTGCGTTGAGAACGATCGTTCTCTAGACTTCACAACAAGCGAGAACGTTCGTTCTCGCCCATTGGCTCAGATGAGAACGATCGTTCTCATTCAGGGGAGAGGTCCATCATGGGGCGCATCACCGTCGGAACCGAGAACAGCACTCCGATCGAGCTGTACTACGAGGACCGGGGCACCGGCCAGCCGGTCGTCCTCATCCACGGCTACCCGCTCGACGGCCACTCCTGGGAGAAGCAGGCCGCCGCCCTGCTCGACACCGGGTACCGGGTCATCACCTACGACCGCCGCGGCTTCGGGCAGTCCTCCCAGCCCTCCACCGGCTACGACTACGACACCTTCGCCGCCGACCTCAACACGGTCCTGGAGACGCTCGACCTCACCGACGCCGTCCTGGTCGGCTTCTCCATGGGCACCGGCGAGGTCGGCCGCTACCTGGGCACCTACGGTTCCGCCCGCGTCGCCAAGGCCGCCTTCCTGGCCTCCCTGGAGCCGTTCCTGCTCAAGACCGAGGACAACCCGAACGGTGCCGCGCCCCGGGAGTTCTTCGACGGGGTCGTCGCCGACGTCAAGGCCGACCGGTACGCCTACTTCACCGACTTCTACAAGAACTTCTACAACCTCGACGAGAACCTGGGCACCCGCATCAGCGAGGAGGCCGTCCGCAACAGCTGGAACGTCGCGGCGGGCTCGGGCGCGGTCGCCGCGGCGGCGGCTCCGCTGACCTGGTTCACCGACTTCCGCGCCGACATCCCCAAGATCGACGTTCCCGCGCTGATCCTGCACGGCACCGCGGACAACATCCTGCCGATCGACGCCACCGGCCGCGCGTTCGCCGCCCTGCTGCCGTCGGCGGACTACGTCGAGATCGAGGGCGCCCCGCACGGTCTGCTGTGGACCCACGCCGATGAGGTCACCGAGGCCCTGCTGGCCTTCCTCGCCAAGTAGGGCGGGGGAGCGGGGGGAGTAGTGGCCACGGAGTGGCCAGTGGTCCCGGGAACGCGTTCGACGGGGCGCTCCCGGGACCTTCCGCGTGATCGGCGTGATCGGAACCGTCAGCGACCGCGCTCAGCCCCCGCGGGCGCGGGAAGGGCGAACTCGGCCCAGGTCACCGTGCCCAACCCCGCGCAGAAGGGAAAGTCCAGCACGGGACGCGTGCCCCAGCCGGCGGCCGTGTGCTCGACGAGCAGCAGGCCCCGGCCGTGCTCGGCCTCCCGCCACTCCTCGGCCGTGCGCTGGCGGGGGATCAGAGGGCCGGTGTCCTTGGTGCCGTCGTCGATGACCGACAGACGCAGCACGGTCCCGGCGTCCGGTGCGGAGTGGACGGCCAGGGTGCGGATGACCCGGCCGTCGGCCTCTCCCGACCGCGAGTGCTCGACGGCGTTGGCGAACATCTCGCTGACGCACAGCACCACGGTCGCGACCAGGTCGTCACCGAGCCCGATGAGCCGGGCCAGGTCGGTGCGCATGTCCGAGCGCACACGGCTGGCGGTGGCCAGGGTGCCGGGGTAGAGGCGCGGTTCCCAGCGCCGTTCCGGGTGGGTGGTGGCGACAGAGGTCTGCGGCACAATGACCATGCCGGTATCTCCTTTTTGTTGGGTGTTCTGTGTGCTGGCCGTGCCCTGGAGGCGGACTAACGCCTGCCAGGGCTTTGACGTGTCCGGCCGGTGACACGGGGGGACGAGTTCGTGGTCAGCCCCTGGCCGCGGCGGCGGTGCCATACGTGTCGCTGGTCCCGTGGTGCAGACCCGTGGTGAGGGCGCGCCGCCTGGGCTTGTCGGGGAAGCGCTCGATGACCTGGTCCAGCAGCCGCAGGGAGTCGGTGGCCGACAGGGCCACGCCCTGGAGGGTGGAGAACAGGTCGGCGTAGCCCTTGATGTGGGTGGCGTCGGTGACCAGGTGGCCTGGTCCGCGCGGATGCGGGGTGTAGGCGAGGCTGTGGCGCGGGGAGAAGGCCAGCGTCCAGAACGCGCCGCGCAGGCCGGGGTGGGGTGCGGTGCCCTGGGGGAGCAGGTGAACGGTGACGCGGTCGCCGGTGGCCAGGTCGCGAAGGCGGGTGAGCTGGGCGCGCATGACGCTGGGGGAGGCGACCGGGCGGGTCAGGGAGGCTTCGTCGGCGATCAGGCAGTAGTACGGCGGGCCGGGGAACGTGCCGCAGACCTCGCGGATCGTGGGCCGGTCCGGGATGAGGAAGTCGGCCTCCATCGGGCGCTCGACCCGGTTCAGCGCGCGGGCGTAGTCCTCGGTGAGGAAGCCGTCGGGCAGGACGAGGGGAGCGTAGGCCCGGACCTGGAACGCCTGGGGGAGCAGGTCGGCCACGGTGGCACCGGCCCGAAGGCCGGCTGTGATGAAGGTCTGCGCCCAGGCGTCCCACAGCACGCCCTCGGCTTGGAGGGCGCTGTCCAGGCGGCGGGCGTCGTTGCGCTGGGGTTCGTAGGAGCCGGACTCGACCTGCCGGATCCGGTGGGGAGAGGCGGAAGCGCCCTCGGCCAGCTCCTCGACCGACAGGCCCAGGCGCTCCCGCACTGCCCGGACCCGCTCCCCGAACCGCTCCCATTCCGACGCGGTTCCCTGAGAATGCTCCGCGCTCGCTGACCTGCTGCTTGTCTGGCGGCTCATAGCCATGAGGCCTCCTTGGAAAAGTGAGGTGCTTCACCATCAGTAAACTAAGAGCCACGAGCAAATGCAAGTAGCTTTTGAAAGTGGCGAATTTTGTCCCCTCATGCGAAGAAGGGCATTATCAAGGGATGGCTGACAACCCGACGCTTGCGCAGTGGCAACTAGCACAGGAGCTGCGACAGCTCCGAGGTGAACGCAAGTTCGGTGACGTGGTCAAGGCCATGCGGACCGCGCCCAGTAGCTTGTCGCGTTGGGAGACGCCCGGCGACGGTGGGGCGGTGCCTGGTCCTGCGGCCATCGAGCGCCTGCTCAGCCTGTACGGGGCCTCGGAGGAACTTGACCGTCTGCTCGCGCTCCGGAAGCAGGCGCGTGAGCCGGACCGCTGGCAGCCCTACGAGCTGGAACGGAGCTACCGGTCGTACGCCAACATCGAGGCTCAGGCGACCTCGGTCGAGATGTACCAGTCCCAGCTCATCCCCGGTCTGGCTCAGACGGAGGCCTATGCTCGCGCGGTCATCGAGGCGACCATGCGTCCTGACAGCGATCTCGACCGAGAAGTTCAGGTCCGTCTCACCCGACAGGAGGTGCTGACGAAGACCGCTCCGCCTGAGGTGTGGATGATCGTCGCTGAAGCCGCTCTGCGGCAGCGTATCGGTGGCGGTGGGCTCATGGCAGAGCAGCTTGATCATCTTGTCGAGTTGGCCGCTCTTCCGAACGTCACGCTTCAGGTGCTGCCCTACAGCGCCGGGGCCCACGCGGCTCTGACCCTCGCTTCGTTCTCCATCCTGCGCGTGGACCACCATGGGCTGGTGACGGTCTATCTCCAGGGCCCTTCGTCCCACATGTTCATGTCCAGTGCGGAAAACGTGGAGCACTACGCGGGAACGTTCAACCGCCTACGCGCGTCTGCCCTGGACGACGGAAAGCCCACCCTCAAGCTGCTCCGAGGTATCGCCGACGAGCACCGCCAGCACAAGGACTAGAAGCATGCAGTCATCAGTCTTCGTCGTCGGTGACGACGCCGTTTTCCGCAAATCGAGCTACTCGCAGAGCGAGGCCGCGTGTGTCGAGGTGGCCGACCTGGGTGGCGCAGCAGCGGTCCGGGACACCAGCCACCGTACGTTGTGCGCTCTCTCGTTCCCTGGTGGCGAGTGGCATGCTTTCCTCGTCGGCACTAAACAGGGCGAGTCGTGTTAGCCCATAAATGCGGGATTTGTGCGCCAATGGTCACTTTGGGATTTATGTCTAACTTTCGAGAAGTTGGAAAAACGCTCGCTTGTCGCTGGTAAGTTCGCAGCTCAGTTACTGTGCTCCCCGCGCACGCGGGGATGGTCTCGACCCCTGTCCCCCCGAGGTCGGTGAGCGCGTGCTCCCCGCGCACGCGGAGACGACCTCTCAGGACACGCCGCCACGTCCCGCTGCGACCTCGGTCACCCGTGGGGCTCCTGGGACGCAGGGAGCGTGTGATCGCTGATGACGCCGGGTAGGGGCTTGCCAGGAATCCGACTAGGGAGGAGGCCCGGACATGAGCGTTCCGGAGGAGTCCAGGCCGAAGACCAGGGACACCGACCAGGTCGTCAACGCCGACCACAGCGACGACCAGCAGCGTCCGGACACCCGGGGAGAGATGGAAGCCGAGCTCCAGGACAAGATGGAGCAGGAGAACCTCAACCGGGAGGACTTCGGGGAGGGCGACCGCGGGGAAGAGTAAGAGCGATTGCCAGGAGCGCCGGGGCCGCGTCGGCCCCGGCGCTCCTCGCGCGTGCGGGGATACGCTGGCCCGGTCCCCGCGACGGGCGCGGGCACCGCGAGCAGTGAAAGCGAGACGATGAGCCCTTCGATCGCCACCAACACCCGTGTCGACCTCGACGGTCTGCTGGAGTTCGTACGTCCCCGGCACCGGGCGCTCCTCATCACCCGCCGGTCCGACGGTGAGCCCCAGGCCTCGCCGGTCACCTGCGGTGTGGACACCGAGGGCAGGATCGTGGTGTCCACCTATCCCGAGCGCGCCAAGACCCGCAACGCCCGGCGCGACCCCCGGGTCAGTGTCGTGGTCCTGTCGGAGGACTTCGACGGCCCCTGGGTCCAGGTCGACGGCGAGGCCGAGGTCATCGACGGCGAGGAGGCCGTCGAGCCCCTGGTCGAGTACTTCCGGGTGATCTCCGGCGAGCACCCCGACTGGGACGAGTACCGCGAGGCCATGCGCCGCCAGGGCAAGGCGCTGATCCGCGTCACCCCGGAGAGGTGGGGGCCGGTCGCCACGGGCGGTTTCCCCGCCGACCGCGTCTGAACCCGGCCGGGGCCGTACCCCGCTCGCCGGCTCCATCCCACCCACCGCGCCCGTATGCCGCCCACCGCGCCCATGCCCCGCCCGCCGGCCCCGTCCCGCCGGTCGGGTCCGTAGCCGGGTCCGTGCCCTGACTGCCGTGTCCGAGCGGAGCGGGGCACGCCTGACGATCCGAGGGAGGTCACCGCCCCGCGGGCGGCGGCCTCCAGCCGTCGTCGGGCGGTGTCGGCCCGCGGTCGGGCGGGTCACCGCCCTCGGGCGGCGGTTTCCAGTCCCCGCCGGACTGGGGCTCCTCGGCGGTTCCCTCTCCGGGCCGTGCGGTTCCCAGGCCGGGCATGCTGCCTCTGTTCTCCCACCCGGTCGGGTACCGCCTGCCCTCGGGCCTCTCCTTCCAGTAGTCCGGCGAGCGCACGGCCTCCTGCTTGCGGATCGTCTCCCGGCGGATGATCCACAGCACGAGGAAGATCACCGCGATCGGGATGGCGATGGCCACCAGGATCCCGAAAAGCCAGCCGAGTGTCGGCCATTCCATCGCTGCCCTCCTTCGGGTGTGGGCGGTGCGGCCCCCTCACAGGGCCGCGAGGAGCTCGCGGCACGCGCTCTCGCAGCGGCGGCACGCCTCGGCGCACACCCAGCAGTGCTCGTGGCGCGAGGCGTGCCGCTCGCACTCCTCGCCGCACATGCGGCAGGCCTCCGCGCACGCCTTCACCAGCGCCCGGACCAGGGTGTCGTCGCCCTCGGTCCGGCGGGAGAGCACCCTCTGGGTGGCCTCGCACAGGTCCGCGCAGTCCAGGTCGGCGCGCACGCACGTGACCAGTTCCGCCACGTCCCTCTCGCCCAGGCACGCGTCCGCGCACAGGGTGCAGACCTGTGCGCACTCCCCGCAGGCCTCGATACAGGCCCGGAGCTTCCCCTCCACCCCGAATCCCCGGTTGCCGGGGTGGGTGTCCAGCATCTGTTCGACGACGCTCATGTCTCCTCCTCAACAGGCCCGGGCCGGACCCGCCGCGGATCCGGCCCGGAGCTCAGGTCGAAAGCGAGAACCGCAGTGCGAAGTGGTTCAGCGACGCGGGCAGGCCCGACGCGGGCAGCGGGCCGCCCGCGTCCACACGGGCCGGGTCCCGGCCCCGGAGCAGCGCGCGCAGGAACAGGGACACCGCCAGCGGCACCAGGTCGATCCCCGCGCACGCGGCCGGTCCCTGGCTGAAGGGCAGGATGCCGGGCTCGTTCTCGGCGCGTCCGTCGAGCCAGATCCCGGGCTCGAACGCGTCGGCGTAGGGAAGCCGCGAGGAGTCCCGGTGGAAGTAGGAGCTCACGATCAGGAAGACGGTTCCCGCTTCGAGGACCTCCTCCCGCCAGGCCGTCTCGCGTGTGCTCTCCCGGAGCACCATGAGCGTGGTCGGCCACAGCCGTACCGACTCGCGCACCGTCGCCCGCAGCAGCGGCAGGTCGAGTCCCTCGCGGGTGTCGATCTCCTCGCGGGCCTCGTGGGCTCCGGGGCTGAGCGAGGTCAGCAGGGCCAGGGAGCGGAACGCGGCGACGGCGGCCGCGTCGAACGCGAACAGCCAGTGTGCCGCCTGGTCCTGCGGGCGCGGGTCCGTGCCGTCCCCGGCGGGTGCCGCCGCGGTCAGCCTCCGGGCGAGGCTGCCCGGCTCGGCGCGTTCGACGTTGGCGCGCACCCGGTCGAGGAACTCGGTCCTGGCTCCGTGGTGGACGGGGGCCAGGTACGTCCAGTTCGCGCGTGCCCGCAGGTTGTACAGCAGTTCGGTCGTCCGGTGGTCGTCCGCGGCGAAGGCGCCGAAGACGATCCTCCGGGCCATCGCGTTGAAGGACCGGGTGAAGCGCCACCAGTCCAGGTCGCCGCCGTCCTCGCGCAGGGCGAGTGCGAGGGCGAGCGCCTCCTCGTCGGCCTGCGCCGCGAGGACGTCCCCGTCGGGGTGGACCGCCTGTCCCGGTACCAGGGCGGCCTCGTTGGCCGCGCGCCGCCGGGGGCGGTCCGCCTGGTCGGAGACGAGTACTCCGTGCGGCTCGAAGTGCGACAGGGCGCCGCTCTTCTCCCTGCCGGCGGGGGAGAAGGGCTCCGGGGTCTCGCGCAGTACTCGGCGTGCGTCCTCGGCGGACAGCACCAGTGCCGCCCGGCGCCCCGCGAAGCGCAGCGGCAGGGGGTCGTCGCCGTGGCGTTCGCGCATCTCGCGCAGGACGGCGACCGCCCTGCGGTCGGCGTCCAGCCCTGTGACCAGCCTGGTCATCAGGGGGCGGCGCAGGATCACGCCCCGGGCCACGTTGGGCAGCAGGACCGAGGTCAGCAGACGCGCGGTCTCCGACGTGCCCGGGTGTCGCACCCGTCCCCGGGGACGCCCCCGAAGGTCCGCCTCCTGCCGGTCTTGTGTGGGCATCGGAACCGCTCCCCTCTTTGATCGGTCCGCTCCCGGTCTCCTGTCCGGCTTCCTGTCTCGCCCCCTGCCCTGTGCCTGTCCCGGGTCCCTACCCCGGGTCCGGGTCCCCGGTCCCGGACACGGTTCCGGCTTTGTACCGCCGTCCACCGCGTCCGGGAACCGGGCTCCGGTCACACGTGGTCGCGGGGCAGCGTCTCCCGCCACTGCCGGGAGAAGACCCGCTCGTCGTTCTCGAAGGCGTCCAGGGTCGCGTACACCCGGAAGTCGGTCTCTGTGCACTCCAGCACCGTGTGGGTCTCGGTGCGGGTGCGCCACTCGCCGCGAGCGAACCGGACCGTCCACGTCGACTGTCCGCGCGCGGAGGCGAAGTCACCGGCCACGGACTCGTAGAGCTCGTAGGCGCGGCGCCCGACGTCCAGGTCGATGTCGTCGAAGTGCAGGATGCCCCCGTCCTTGACGATCTCCAGGGAGGAGTGGGTGTCCACCAGGTCACGGTGGACGGTCCAGCGGTGTTCCGGCTTCTCCCTGCGCGTGGTGGGGATCGCCGGCGCCGCCTCCGGTTCCCCGAAGGGCTGCGGGTGCGGCTCGTCGGTCTCGGGGTGCGGGCGCACCGGCAGGATCAGTTTGCTGTTCTGCGGGTGCACGGTCAGCATCACCGGACGCGGCGGCGGCCAGGCCAGCGGCCAGTAGGAGGTGGACAGCGACAGCCGGATCCGGTGGCCGGCCGGGAAGACCTGCGCGACACCGTTCAGAGTCAGCCTCGCCTGGTAGATCTCGCCCGGCTCCAGCGACTCCGGGTGCTCGTGCCCGGTGCGGTGGGTGAGGTTGAGCAGCCCGTAGGTCACGCGCGTGGCGCTGCCCTCGGGGTCGACGTCGACCAGCCGGGCCGCGACCATGGCCACGGGCTCGGTGACCGAGACCTCCAGTTCCACCGCGCCGGTGCCCAGGATCTCCACGTCCTCGGCCAGGACCTCGCTGTCGAAGACCAGGGAGCCGCCGTCCTCCTCGCGCTGGTCGTAGGGCAGGTCGGGCGGGGCGTTGTAGGAGGCCCACTTGCCCGCGAACTGGCCCACGGTCAGCGGGGACCGCAGGGTCAGGGACTCGCTCCGGATCTCCTCCCCGGGGGATCCGATCCTGTACTTGGCCAGGGGATAGGGGGTGTACTTCACGTTCGGTGAGGGCCACTCCTCCTCACGCACCCACCGTCCCGGGCGCTGGTGGTAGGCGGTGGAGGGCGCGACGCTGTCCTGCATCCACGCCCACAGGGACGGGCCCTCGTCGATCCCGTTGTCCTCGCCCTTGAGCCAGTGGTCCAGCCAGCGCACGACCTCCTGGAGGTAGCCGATCGCCGGGCCGGGCTCGCCCATGTGCGGGTAGCGGTGCGACCAGGGGCCGACCAGTCCCCTGGCGGGGGCCTTCAGGTTCCACAGGAGCCGCAGGACGGCGTTGGAGTAGCCGTCGGCCCATCCGCTGGAGGCCAGGACGGGGCAGCGCACCTGGGAGTAGTTCTCCGACACCGAGGCGTGCCGCCAGTAGTCGTCGTGCCGCTGGTGGCGCAGCCACTCCAGGACCCACGGCTCGCTGGCCTCCAGCCGCTCGAACCACATCCGCCGCCACTCTTCGCCGACGATGACCGGGTCGGGGGGCAGGGTGGCCGCGGCGAACATCGTCCCCGCCTCGGCGAGGTTGTCCGAGAGCAGGCAGCCGCCCATGTAGTGGAAGTCGTCGCCGTAGCGGTCGTCGGTGAAGGAGCTGATGATGATCGTGCCGAGGCTGGGAGGCTGCCGCTCCGCCACCTGTAGGGCGGCGAACCCGCCCCAGGACAGCCCCATCATGCTGGTGTTGCCGTCGCACCAGGGCTGTTCGGCCAGCCAGGCCAGGATCTCCTCGGCGTCCTGCTGTTCGCGTTCCAGGTACTCGTCGGTGAGCACGCCCTCGGAGTCACCGGTTCCGCGCAGGTCCACGCGGACGCAGACGTAGCCGTGCCCGGCGATGTAGGGGTGGTGCATGGAGTCCCGCACGGCCGTCAGGTCGCGTCTGCGGTAGGGGATGTACTCCAGCACCGCCGGTACCGGGGTCGCGTCCGAGGAGGTGGGGCGCCACACCTTGGCGGCCAGCCGCACGCCGTCCGACATGGGGATCCAGAGGTGCTCGTCGATGTGCACGGCGTGCGGCAGGTTATTGACCACGTGCATGTACGGGGGCCTCCCTTCAGTGCTGGACCGTCCTGTCGGAGGAGTCGTCGCCGTCATCGATGAACTCGAACTTCAGGTCCTCCACGCAGCGCTCGTACTTGGCGCGCAGCTCGGTGTCGTCCTCGGCGCCGATGGTGATCTTGGCGAGCTCGAAGCTGTAGCTGTCCTGGAAGGCCATGTCCGAGAGGCGCTCGCCCTGCTGGGGCACGATCTCGTCGACGCTCACGCCGTGCAGGGACTCCTCGACCTCGGCGACCTCCTCCGGGGTGGGCACGCGCACGGCGACGCCGTCGTCGAACCGGCGGTAGTACCACTCCGCGGCCACGTTGAACTCGCCCTTCATGTCGTCGGGCAGGCGCGGGTCCTGTCCGAGGGCCAGCCGGAGCATGCGCTCGTGGTTGGGGACTCCGTCCACCAGTTCGAAGAGCTTCGCGTGGGACTGGGAGTGGCGGGTGTTGACCTCCAGGAGGTTGAGGCCCTCCTCGACCGGGTCGTAGAAGAACTCGATGCTGAAGGTGGAGTTGTCCATCCCGGACTTCCTGATGACCTTGACGGCGACGTCGCGCATCTGCTGGACCACCTCGTCGGGAAGTTCGGAGGGGTACTGGTGGCGCAGGAACACCGGGCTGGCGGGGTAGTCGACCGAGTCGAGGGAGCCGTAGACCACGACCTCGCCCTTGTAGACGTAGCCCTCGACGGCGGCCTGCACGCCGTGCATCGCGCCCTCGGCCAGGCAGGTGCGTCCGCCCACGGAGGCGATCTCCGGGGGCAGGTCCACCCGCTCCAGGATCTGCTCGAAGGGTCGGCCGATCATGTCGATGCCCTCGCGCATCTTGGCCACGGCGTCGTAGAAGCCCTCGTCGTCGTCTACGCGGAAGGCCAGCAGGGAGGAGGCCGACTTCACCGGCTTGAGCCACATCGGGTAGCCCGGGCTCTCCGGGGGCTTGACGTTCTCGTCGTTGAGGTCGACCAGGGCGAAGGGCGGGTGCTCGTCGATGACCTCGCTCTGTAGCAGCCTGCTCCAGTACTTGTGCTCGCACTTGACGAAGGACTCCAGCGATGCCGAGGGCAGGCCGCGGCTGGAGCACAGGATGGGGACGAGCAGGGTCACCGGGAAGTCCCAGAAACCGACGATCGCGTCGACGGAGCCGTCGAAGTCGTCCAGGATCTGCTCGGCCTTGGCAATCAGTGCGTTGATGTCCACCTCGCCGGCCTGGAGTTCGTCCAGGTCCAGCAGTTGGTGGAACCGGCATTGGCGGCCGGTCGGGGTCCTGCGCAGGATCTCCAGGTTGCGCTCGTCCAAACCGACCACGAACACGTTCTTCACAGTTACTTGCACCGCCTTGCCGTAATAGGACTGTGATCTTCTGGGGTGTACAGGTGCGACTACCCGTGTGCGTCGCGCCAAACCAGAAGTGTTCCGTCCCACACCGCGGAGGTACTGGTCAGAGCGGTGGCCTCGGCCGGGGAGCCCGCCCGACCTCGCCGAACCGCGTCGGAGCAGTCCCGCCGGACCCCGCCGGGGACGGTCCGCCGCCCCCGGGAACGGCCGCCCCCGGACGTGCGCCCGGCAGCGGCCGCCCGTGCCGACAGCCCGTGCCGACAGCCCGTGCCGACAGCCCGTGTCGGCGGTCCGGGCCGTGCCGACCGCCCGGACCGCCGGCTCGAATGAGGAAGCGCTCCGGCGGCTCAGTCCACGCGGGCGTACCCGTCGATCTCGGCCAGCTCGTCCGCGTCGAACTCCAGGTTGCCAACCGCCGCCACACTGTCCTCCAACTGGGGGACGCTGCTCGCACCGATCACCGCGGAGGTCACCCGCTCGCCGCGCAGCACCCAGGCCAGCGCCATCTGGGCCAGCGACTGCCCGCGCCGCTCGGCGACGGCGTTGAGCGCGCGCACCCGTCGCAGCACCTCCTCGGTGATGCCCTCGGCGGTCAGGAACGGGCTGCTTCCGGCGGCCCTGGACCCCTCCGGAACGCCGTTGAGGTACCGGTCGGTCAGCAGCCCCTGCGACAGCGGCGAGTAGGCGATGGAGCCGGCGCCGACCTCGTCGAGTACGTCGAGCAGCCCGTCCTCCACCCACCGGTTGAACATCGAGTAGGAGGGCTGGTGGATGAGCATCGGCGTACCCAGGTCGCGCAGGATGGCCGCGGCCTGGCGGGTCTGTTCGGGGGAGTAGTTGGACACGCCCGCGTACAGGGCCTTGCCCTGGCGCACCGCCGTGTCCAGCGCGCCCATGGACTCCTCCAGCGGGGTGTCGGGGTCGGGCCGGTGGTGGTAGAAGACGTCCACGTACTCCAGGCCCATGCGCTCCAGGCTCTGGTCCAGGCTCGCCAGCAGGTACTTGCGCGAGCCCCACTCGCCGTAGGGGCCGGGCCACATCAGGAACCCGGCCTTGGTCGAGACCACGATCTCGTCGCGGTAGGCGCGCAGGTCGCGGGCCATGACCCGGCCGAAGTTCTCCTCGGCCGACCCGGGCGGGGGACCGTAATTGTTGGCCAGGTCGAAGTGGGTCACCCCCAGGTCGAACGCACGCAGGATGATGTCGCTCTGGACCTCGATACCGCGGTCGTGGCCGAAGTTGTGCCACAGGCCCAGGGACAGGGCGGGCAGGCGCAGGCCGTTGCGGCCGCACCTTCGGTAGGGCATCGTCTCGTACCGCGTCGGGGCGGCGACGTAGGTCATGTGTCCTTCTCTCTCCTGTGGCTGTGCGCTCGTCGGAGCGCGGACGGGGCGCTTCCCCGCCGGGGTCCGTGCGTCGGCCGAAGCCGCGCGGTCGCAGTATCCCGTGGAACCGGTCCCCGCGGTGAACGGCGTGCGAGGGACCCGTCAGCCGGCGGCGCCCGGCCGGTCGGCGTGCGGAGAGTGCAGCGCGGAGAGGAAGCGCAGCAGCAGGGCCTCGCGCAGCGGGGGTTCGAGGCCGTCCAGCACCGTGTTGACCACCGCCGTCCCCGAACCTCCGGGGGCCGCCAGGTCCACCCCCACCGAGGCCAGCAGCTCCACGAACTCCCGGTCCTCCAGGGCGGACAGGTCCAGGGCGGAGACCGCCTCGGCCAGGCCCTCGGGTACCGGCGGGCGCACTCCCCTGACCGCCGCGACCGCTCCGGCGAGCACCTCCAGCAACGCGTCCACCCCGGCCAGGGACACCCCGGTCAGGGTCAGGTGCAGGTTGGCGGGGATCCCCGCGTAGGACAGTTGCGGCTGCAGGAACCAGCCCGACTCCGCCACCTCGTCGGCGAGCACGAACACGTCCACCTCGTCCGAGGCCAGCGCCACCAGCGGCGCGTCCGGATCGCCCAGTACCCGCAGTCCGGGGATCCCCGCCACGCCCTCGCGCAGGCGGCGCGCCGCGTCCATCGCCTCCCGGGCCAGCTCCCGGTATCCCGAGGCGCCCAGCGCGTTCAGGGTGGCCCAGGCCCCGGCCAGGGGCCCGGCGCCCTTGCTGCTCTGCACGGTGGAGTTGATGACCGTGTAGCCGGGCCAGTCGGCGCCGGCGTAGTAGGCGCCCCTGCGCAGCCGCCCGTCGGCGAACAGCACCACCGAGGCGCCCTTGGGCGTGTACCCGTACTTGTGCAGGTCGCAGGAGAGCGACGTGACCCCGGGAACGGACAGGTCGAACGGGGGCACCGTGCCCTTCTCCAGCCACGGCAGTATCCAGCCGCCCACGCAGGCGTCCACGTGGCAGAGCACGCCCCGCCCGGCGGCCAGCGCGGCGATCTCCGCCACCGGGTCGACCACGCCGTGCGGGTAGGACGGCGCCGACGCCACCACCATCACGGTGCGCGGTGTGAGGGCTTCGGCCACGGCCCCGGGGGTCGCCCGCAGGCTCTCGGGGTCCACCGGGACGGTCACCGGGTCCAGTCCCAGGTAGTGGCAGGCCTTGCGGAACGCCGGGTGCGCGGTCACGGGGAGGACGACCTCGCCGCGTCCCCGGACGGGGCGGGTGTCGCGGGCGGCCTTGACCGCCAGCATGATCGACTCGGTGCCGCCGCTGGTGAAGATCCCGGGTGTGGACGCGTCGCCGCCCAGGACGGAGGCGACCGCGCCCACCACCCGTCGCTCCAGGGCCACGGTGCTGGGGAAGGCCGTGGGGTCCAGGCCGTTGACCTCGACCATCTCCATGTACGCGCGGTGCCCGGCCTCGCGCACCCCCGGTCGGCCCGGGTCGTACACGTAGGCGGCCACCCGCCCCTCGCGCACGGGCAGGTCGCCCTCCCGGAGGCGGGAGAGTTCGGCGAGCAGGTCGTCGGTGGAGCGTCCGGACTCAGGTAGCACTGCGGTCTCCGGGGTCGGTGTCGGGCTCGTGGCCGGGTTCGGTCTCGGGGGCGGGGCCGGTGCGTCCGAGGGGGTGGTCGCCCGGGTTCCCCCGTCGGAAGGCGAGCAGCGGCGGCAGGCTCGCCAGGAACAGCGCGGCGGGCAGCAGGGTGAAGCCCGCTCCGATGCCGGCCAGGGCGCCGGCGGGCTGGGCCACCGCCACCGACGCCTCGGCGGAGCGGAACGCCGTCAGGCCCAGCACCGCCGCGAACAGCCCCGGTCCCAGGGCCATCGCGCCGGTCTCCAGGCCCGTCCACATCCCGGTGAACGTGCCCGCCTGGGCCTGTCCGCTGCGCCCGGCGTCCTCGCGCACGGTCTCGGGGAGCAGGGACAGCGGCAGCAGTTGCAGGCCGGCGTAGCACAGGCCCACCAGGCCGGTCGCCGCCAGCACGGGCACGGCCCGCTCGCTCAGCACCGCGGGGAGGAGCAGCAGGGCCGAGGCGGTCATGGCGGCCACCGCCGCCAGGTAGCAGCGCACCGTGCCGAACCGGCGGGCGGCGGCGGACCAGGCGGGGACCGCCACCAGGCTGGGGCCGACCACGCACACGAACATGGCCGAGGTCAGCCCGTAGTCGTCCAGGCGGTAGGCGGCCACGTACGGGGCGGCGGCGAGCATCACCGACACCGCCAGGGCCTGGAGGGCGAAGGCCAGGGCCAGGCGGAAGAACGCCTTGTTGCCGCGCGCGGCGCGCAGGGCCGCCACGGGTCCGAGCGTGCGCGGGCCGGGACGGCCGATGATCCACCGGGTGCCGGCGGTGGAGGCCGCCAGCGCAGCGCCCAGCACCAGGCCGATGGCCGCGCCCATCACCAGGTGGCCGGCGCGCCCGCCCCCGGCCGACTCCACCACGGCGGGCGCGAGGCCGCCCGCCGCCAGGACGCCCAGGGTCAGGCACACCACCCGCCACGACATGGCGCGGGCGCGCTGGTCGCGGCGCGGGGAGATCTCCGCGGGCAGGGCGACGTAGGGGACCTGGAACAGGTTGAACGCCGTGGTGGCCAGCGTGAACGCGCATCCCACCCACACCGCCGACCACACGGGGGCCAGCGCGGGCGCGGCGAACATGGCGGCGAACAGCACCGGCAGGGTGAGCGCTCCGGTGAGCATGAGCCGGGTCCGGTGGCCGGTGCGCACGGCCTCGCGGTCGCTGGCCACTCCGATCACGGGGTCGACCAGCATGTCCCAGACCTTGGGCAGGACCAGCACCAGCCCGGCGAGCCCGGCGGCGACGCCCAGGACGTCGGTGAGGTAGTAGAGCAGCAGCAGGCCGGGCAGGGCGGAGAAGACGCCGGTGCCCACCGAGCCCACCCCGTACCCCAGGAGCCGGGTACGCGGCAGCGGCGGGGTCACGGCAGGACCCGTGCGGGGCGGGGGACGGCTGCGGGGGGAGAGGGGGTGGTGGGGGAGGGGCCGTGGCGCCCGGCGAAGGCGCGCCCGGCGTACGGGGGGAGGGCCACGCGCCGACGTTACTCCCGCGGGGCGGGAGCATCAACGGCGCGCCCGTCGCCGACCGGCCCCGGACCGTCACCAAAGCCCGTTTCACCTGCTGTTTCGCGCCCGGCCTCACGGGTAGCTGTGCCCCTACACCCCACCGTCGTACGGAGCAGCAGGGAGGGAACGTCGATGCACGAGACCACACCTCCGATCGAGGGCTATGAGGGACTTCCGGTCGGGACGCTCCAGCACCGCGTCCGCTCGCTCGACACCGAGCAGATGCGCCGGCTGGTCGACTACGAGGAGAGCCACGCCAACCGCGCCGGGGTCCTGGAGATCCTGCGCCACCGGCTCCACGACCTGGAGGAGGGCGCCGAGCCCTCCGGGGGCGCACAGGACTTCCAACCCGAGCGTCCCGGTCCGCCGGCCGGCGGCTCACCGGTGAGCGCGGACACCGCGGCCCCCGCGTCGAGTCCGCCGCCGCACGGCGTTCCCAACCAGCCCGCCAAACCCAAGGGCGACCAACAATGAGGCGGCCCGCCCCGCCCCGCGGGGCGGGAGGCCGTGTCCGCCGCGGTACCCCGTGCGCGTGACGCTGAGGGAGTCCGTTCACGACGGGGCTCCTCCCCGCACCGCCACGGTGCCGCGGCGACGCCAGAAGGGGGGAAGCACCATGCAGCACGACACCTTCATCGGACAGGTCCAGGCACGTGCCCGCCTGGACAGCCGCGGCGCCGCGGAGGAGGCCACGAGGGCCACGCTGGAGACCCTCGCCGAGCGGGTCGACCCCGGCCTGGGCGAGGACCTCGCCGCGCAGCTGCCGCGTGAGATCGGGGAGAACATGCGCCGGGTGACCCGTCAGACGGAGCAGGGCCCCGGCGCCGAGGGCTTCGACCAGCAGGAGTTCCTCAGCAGGGTGGCGCAGCGGGCGCACAGCGAGCCGACGGCGGCCGCCCACAGCGCCCACGCCGTGTTCGACGTGCTCGACGAGGCCACCACCGGGGGAGTCATGGACAAGGTCCGCCAGGCCCTGCCCGAGGACCTGCGGCGGCTCACCCTCCAGGACAGCCGGGGCTGAAGGCCCCCGGGACCGCGGCCCCGGCGCGGGACCGGGATTGGAGAGGTGCCCCCGGGGCGCGTACACGCACCCGGGGGCACCCCGACCGTGACGGCGGGGTCTGGATCAGTCCATGTGCTGCCATGTCCGGTTTTCGGCTCGTTCACCTCGGGTAGCCGTACCCCCACACATCCCTCCTGGACCGTTTTCTCGACGAACAGGGAGTGACATGGTGGTGGCACCCAACGCGCGCCGGGCCCTCGGCCACGACGGACGGAGCAGCCGGTGATGCGAGGCAAGGCGACTCTGGCCCTGACCGCCGCGGGCTGGGCGGTGTCCAGACTGCGGGGCAGGAACGAGCCCGAACCCGTGCGCGGCCGTCGCGGCGGCACGGTCTCCTACGCCGTGGCCGGCGCCGCCCTGGGCGTCGGTACCGCGGCGCTGTGCGGGCCCCGGCGCGTCACCCGGCTGCCCGGCAAGGTCGCGCTGATCACCGGCGGCTCCCGCGGGCTCGGACTCCAGTTGGCCCGCGAGTTCGGTTCGCGCGGTGCGTCCGTCGTGGTCTGCGCGCGCGACCGGGACGAGCTCGACCGTGCGCTGACCGACCTGGAGGGCAGGGGCGTGCGCGCGCACGGCGTCCAGTGCGACATCCGCGACCTCGACCAGGCCGAGAGCCTGGTGGAGGAGGCCGCCGCGGCCTTCGGCCGCCTGGACTTCGTCGTCAACAACGCCGGCATCATCCAGGTCGGACCGCAGGAGACGCTCTCCGAGAGCCGCTTCCGCGACGCCATGGAGACGATGTTCTGGGCGCCGCTGCGCATCTCACGGACCGCGCTCGGCCCGCTGGGCGAGACGGGCGGCTCCCTGGTCAACATCACCTCCATCGGCGGCCACCTGAGCGTGCCGCACCTGCTGCCCTACTCCTGCGCCAAGTTCGCCGAGGTCGGGCTGTCGGAGGGGCTGGGCGCCGAGGTCGCGAGCCGGGGCGTGCGGGTCACCACCGTGGTCCCGGGGCTGATGCGCACCGGCTCCCACAAGGCCGCGATGTTCTCGGGCAGGTCCGAACGCGAGTACACCTGGTTCTCCCTGGGGGCCGGACTGCCCCTGGTCTCGGTCAACGCCGAGCGCGCGGCACGCAGGATCGTGGAGTCCGCCGCCCGGGGGCACAGCTACCTCGTGCTCACGCCGCTGGCCAGGATGGTCATCATCACCCGGGGACTGTGCCCCTCCCTCGTCCAGGGCGTGACGCGCGTCATGAACAGGGTGCTGCCCGAACCGTCCGAGCACGCGGAGGAGCGGACCGGGGGAGAGGTGGACGACGAGGCCGTCAACCGCGCGCTGAAACTGCCCACGGCACTCAACGAGGGCGCCGGCCAACGCCTCAACCAGGGGCCCGGCGGCGAGGGGCCGCCCAGACAGGAGCCCCGTGGCGAGGGGCCGGAAGCGCCGGGCCGGTGATCGGCGCGAGGCGGGGGAGACGGCGGTGAGAGCACGGAGACAGCGGCGATCGGGGGTTGCGACGTGACGCGTTTCGGATACTTTCTCGCCTGTGAGGAGCACGGGCCCAGGGAGCTGGTCCGCCAGGCCCAGGCGGCGGAGGCGGCGGGGTTCGACGCCCTGTGGATCTCCGACCACTACCACCCGTGGCTGGACTCCCAGGGGCAGAGCCCGTTCGTGTGGTCGGTGGTCGGCGCGATCGGGCAGGTGACGTCCCTGCCGATCACCACCGCGGTGACCTGCCCGACCACACGCGTGCACCCGGCGGTGGTCGCGCAGGCGGCCGCGACCTCGGCGGAGATGGTCAGGGGCGGATTCACCCTGGGCGTGGGCACCGGCGAGGCGCTCAACGAGCACATCCTCGGCCAGCCCTGGCCGCCCGCCTCCCGGCGTCTGTCGATGCTGGAGGAGGCCATCGAGGTGATACGCAAGCTGTGGACCGGCAAGCTCGTCAACCACAGGGGCGAGTACTACGAGGTCGACACCGCGCGCCTGTACACGCTGCCGGAGGAACCGCCGAGGATCTACATGTCCGCGTTCGGCCCCAAGGCGACCAGGCTGGCCGCCAGTGAGACCGACGGCCTGATCCAGGTGGCGCCCAGCCGCGAGACCATCGAGCACTTCCGCGCCGAGGGCGGTACCGACAAGACCGTCCAGGGCGGGCTCAAGGTCTGCTGGGCCGAGACCGAGGAGGAGGCCCGGCGCGTGGCGTACGAGAGGTGGCCCACCGAGGCGCTGGCGGGCGAGGCTCCCCAGCTGCTTCCGCTGCCGCGCCACTTCGCGCAGCTCACCGAGAGCCTGGTCACCCCGGAGATGGTGGCCGACGAGGTCGCCTGCGGCCCCGACCCGGAGGTGCACGTGGCCGCGATCAGGCCGTACCTGGAGACCGGCGTGGACGAGGTCTACGTCTGCCAGGTCGGTGACGACCAGGAGGGCTTCTTCGAGTTCTACGCGAACGAGGTCCTGCCTCGGCTCCGGGCCGAGGCCTGAACCGGAAGCGGTGCGCGGCCTCCCGCGCACCGCCCAGCGAGGAGGAGACATGAGCACCCGTACCCGTGACGGGACCCTGCGCGAGCCCGATCCGATGCCGCCGGACCCGTTTCCCCCGACCCCGATGCCGGAGCCTCCGCCGGAGCCGGAACCCGAGCCGCCCGGACGGGAGCCCTTCCCCGAGCCGCCCGGTCCCGAACCCGAGCCAGAGCCCGCCTGAGCGCACGGCGCCCGTCTGAGGCTGCCGTGCCCGTCTGAGACGAGGACCGCCGGGAACACCGGTGCGGCAGAGACGCGGGACGCACGGGATCTGTGCGCCCCGTGGGACGCGTGTGTCCGGCGGGGGTCTTCCATCCGTCGGGCCCCGAGATCCGACCGCGTACGTCGCTTCGTCCTGCACCGCGGCTCCCTCGTCCACGTCCGCCGGGTTCTGCGCGACCGCTGCGTCCCCCGGCCGCTTCGTCCTCCACCGCGGCGCCGTCCTCCACGGCCGCCGGAGCCTCCGAGCGGCCCCGCCCTCCGCCGCCGTCCGGCTCCCCGTGTACGCGGACGGAGCCGGTCCCGCCGTGGGCGGCACGGATCCGTTCCGTAGGGGGGCTTGCCCCCTGGGTGACGGTGGGCCTACGTTGCCAGAAAAAGGAAAGACTCCTTCTGGTTCGGCCACTGTGCGCGGTGCCGAGCCGCCACCCGCCGGAGGAAGAACCGTGGCGCCACCCCCGCCCCCCGCCCGAGGCCGCACCGTCCTGGCCGCGGCCGCCCTCGTGGGCGCACTTCTCACCGTCCCCTCCCTCACCGCTCCCGCGTCCGCACAGGGCCCGGCCGACACCACTCCCACCGCGTCCGGGACCGGAGCGGCCGCCCGGGAGGCCGCGGCCGGCCCGGTGGAGGCGCACGGCCGGTTGAGGGTCTGCGGCCTCAAGCTCTGCGACGAGAGCGGCGACACCGTCCAGCTCACCGGGATGAGCTCCCACGGCCTGCAGTGGTACGGCGACTGCCTCACCGACGGCTCCCTGGACGCGCTCGCCCACGACTGGGGCGCCGACGTGCTGCGCGTGTCCATGTACGTCCAGGAGGGCGGCTACGAGACCGATCCGCGCGGCTTCACCGACCGGGTCCACGAGCTCATCGAGGAGGGCACCGAGCGCGGCATGTACGTGATCGTCGACTGGCACATGCTCACGCCCGGCGATCCGAACCACAACACCGACCTGGCGCGCACCTTCTTCTCCGAGATCGCGGCCGCGCACGCCGGCAAGGACAACGTCCTGTACGAGATCGCCAACGAGCCCCACGGCGTCTCCTGGGACGCGATCCGGAGCTACGCCGAGGAGATCATCCCGGTCGTGCGCGCCGAGGACCCCGAGGCCGTCGTCCTGGTCGGCACCCGGGGCTGGTCCTCCCTGGGCCTGTCCGAGGGCTCCGACCACACCGAGATCACCGCGGACCCGGTCGACGCCGACAACATCATGTACGTCTTCCACTTCTACGCGGCCACGCACGGCGACTTCCACCGGGAGGGCCTGCGGGCCGCGGCGCGGGACCTGCCGCTGTTCGTCACCGAGTTCGGCACCCAGGAGGCCACGGGGGACGGGCCCGACGACTTCGCCTCCGCCCAGGCCTACCTCGACCTCATGGCCGAGGAGCGGATCAGCTGGGTGAACTGGAACTTCTCCGACGACTTCCGCTCCGGCGCCGTCTTCGAGCCCGGCACCTGCGCCGCGGACGGGCCCTGGACCGGCACGGACTCCCTCAAGCCGGCGGGGGAGTGGATCCGCGACCGTATCCGCGAGAGCGGGGACGCCCCGCCCACGGACCCCACCGATCCCACGGAGCCGCCCACCGATCCCGACGGGTGCGAGGCCCCGGCCTGGTCCTCGGGGGAGGTGTACACCGGCGGGGACCGGGTCGGCCACGGAGGACGCCTGTACGAGGCCCAGTGGTGGACCAGCGGCGAGGAACCGGGCACCACGGGTGAATGGGGTGTCTGGAGGGACGTCGGAGCCTGCTGACCAGGCCTACTGGACAGACCGACCGGCTGACCCATCGTCCGTCCGGCTGACCGGATCGGCCGGGCGGCCCGCCCCGCACGGAGCGGGCCGCCCGGCCCACGGCTCAGGGCGCGGTCGCGGGCGCGGGCGCGGTGGAGATCCGCAGCTCCCCGGTGTCGTCCACGTCCACCAGCACGTGGTCGCCCGCCACGACCTGCTGGTCCAGCACCATGCGCGAGAGCCGGTTGCCGACCTCGCGCTGGATCGTGCGCGCCATCGGCCGGGCGCCGTAGGTGGGCTGGTAGCCGCGCTCGGACAGCCACTTCACCGCCTCGTCGGTGAAGCGCACGGTGATGTCCTGCGCGCGCAGCCGCTTCTCGGTGCGCTCCAGCATCAGCCGGGTGATCCGGCTCAGCTCCTCCTCGTTCAACTGCTTGAAGACGATGACCTCGTCGATGCGGTTGATGAACTCGGGGCGGAACTCCTCACGCAGCCGCCGCATCACCCGCTGCTCGGTGTCGGGGTCCACCTGGCCGCCGCCGGTGAAGCCCATCGGGCCGCCGCCGGTGATCACCTCCGACCCCAGGTTGCTGGTCATGATGACCACCGTGTTGCGAAAGTCCACCGTGCGGCCCTGGCCGTCGGTCAGCCGCCCGTCGTCCAGCAGCTGCAACAGCAGGTTGAACACGTCCTGGTGGGCCTTCTCGACCTCGTCCAGCAGCAGCACCGAGTACGGGTGGCGCCGCACGGCCTCGGTGAGCTGGCCCGCCTCCTCGTACCCCACGAACCCGGGGGGAGCACCCGTCAGGCGGCTGGTGGTGTGCCGCTCCTGGAACTCGCTCATGTCGATGCGGACCATGGAGTCCTCGGACCCGAACAGGGCCTCGGCCAGCGCCCGCGCCAGCTCCGTCTTGCCCACACCGGTCGGGCCCAGGAACAGGAAGCTGCCCACCGGACGGTCGGGGTCGCCCAGACCGGCCCGCGACCGGCGGATCGCCTCCGCGACGGCCGTGACCGCCTCGTCCTGGCCGATCACCCGACCGTGCAGCACCTCCTCCAGGTTGACCAGGCGGTCCCGCTCCTCCTGGGTGAGCTGGGCGACCGGGATGCCGGTGCTGCGGGAGACCACCTCGGCGATGTCGGCGCCGGTCACCTCCGGCACCGTCGAACCGGTGCCGCGCGCCTGGTGGATCGCCCCCTTGGCGTCGGCGATCTCGTCGCGCAGCGCCGACGCGCGCTCGTAGTCCTCCTCCTGGACCGCCTTCTCCTTCTCCTTCTCCAGGTTCCTGAGCCTGCCCTCCAGCTCGCGCAGCGAGGAACTGGAGGTCTTCAGCCGCAGGCGCACCCGCGCGCCGGCCTGGTCGACGAGGTCGATGGCCTTGTCCGGGAGGAACCGGTCGGTGATGTAGCGGTCCGACAGCTCGGCCGCCGCGACCATGCTCTCGTCGCTGAACCTCACCTGGTGGTGGGCCTCGTAGCGGTCGCGCAGCCCGCGCAGGATCTCGACGGTGTCCTCCACCGACGGCTCGGGCACCAGGATCGGCTGGAACCGGCGCTCCAGGGCCGCGTCCTTCTCGACGTTCTTGCGGTACTCGTCCACGGTGGTCGCGCCGATGATGTGCAGCTCCCCGCGGGCCAGCGCGGGCTTGAGCATGTTCCCGGCGCTCGTGGAGCCCTCGGCGGCACCGGCGCCGACGATGGTGTGGAGCTCGTCGATGAAGATGAGTAGCTGGTCGGACTGGCTGCGGATCTCCTCCACGATCTTGTTCAGCCGCTCCTCGAAGTCGCCCCGGTAGCGCGTGCCCGCCACGACCCCGGACAGGTCGAGCTGGACCAGGCGGCGTCCGCGCAGGATCTCGGGGACGTCGTCGTCGAAGATGCGCTGGGCGATGCCCTCCACGATCGCGGTCTTGCCCACGCCCGGGTCGCCGATGAGGACCGGGTTGTTCTTGCGGCGCCGGGCCAGCACCTCGATGCACTGTTCGACCTCGTCGTCGCGGCCGACCACCGGGTCCAGGCGGCCCTCGCGGGCCATCGAGGTCATGTCGGTGCCGAACTCGTCCAGGGTCGGGGTGGGCGAGGGCTCCTCCTCGGCCTGGCCGGCGGTGGACGGGGTCCCGGCCGCCTTCTGCAGGGACTGGGGGTTGATCCCCGAGCTGTTCAGGAGCTGGCCGACGGCGTTGTCGGTGTTGACCGCCAGGGCGAAGAGCAGGTGCTCGGGCGTGATGCTGGAGCTGCCCGTGGCCCGCGCGATCTGCAGGGCGTCGAGCAGGGTGCGCTTGGCGGCGGGCGTGAGCCGGGCCGAACCGCGCACCGACCTCGGGGCCTGGGCCACCGCCTGGTCGGTGATGTCGATGATCTGGCGGGTGTCGGACCCCGTGTGCTCCAGCAGCTCCCGTGTGGGCGGGTACCGCAGCAGCGACCACAGCAGGTGGACCGTGTCGACGTCGGCGCCGCCGGTCTCCAGGGCGCTGCGTACCGCGGCGTCGGCCACCTGCTGGGCCTCGGGGCTCATGAGCTTGGACAGGTCCACGCGGCGGATCGGTCCTCGTGCCCCCAGGAAGCGCGCCAGGAACTCGTCGAACGACCCCGGGTCGCTGCCGCGGTCTTCGGGAAAGTCGTTGGTCATCTCGTCTCGTCCCCCGTGCGTTCAGTAGTGGCCTTTTCACCCTAGGTGAATGACCGTGGATTGGCCGGTAACGCCCTCCGGTGTGGGGGACGGAACGTGCGCGAGGGCCGCCGCCCGCCCGCACCGGGTTCGCGTCAGGGGACCCGCGCCGGGCCGGGCACCCCGTCCCGGCCCGCTACCCGGGTCCGGTGGGGGATAACACGCCGCGGCGGCGGGGGAGGCCCGCCGTGCCCGAACGCGCGGCGGGGAGCGCGGTCTCCCCGGCCGGCGTGTGACGGATGTCCATGATGTGAGAAGCGCTGGTCACCTGTTGATACGGGATGTTAATCTCATCCCATGACCGTGCTCATCCGACGACTCCACGTCGACCACGCGCGGGTGGCCAGCATGCTCTGTAGGCCCTGACACCTCGGTGGGCGGCGGGGGCCGCCCCACCGTCCCAGAGCCCTGATTTTCCGATCCGACCACCGGACAGAGGTTGAGCCATGACCGCCGACGCCACTCCCGAGCAGGCCTGGTCCTTCGAGACCCGGCAGATCCACTCCGGGGCCCAGCCCGACCCCACCACCAACGCCCGGGCCACGCCCATCTACCAGACGACCTCCTACGTCTTCCGCGACACCCAGCACGGCGCCGACCTCTTCAGCCTCGCCGAACCGGGCAACATCTACACGCGGATCATGAACCCCACGCAGGATGTGCTGGAGCAGCGCATGACAGCGTTGGAGGGCGGTGTCGCGTCCGTCGCCTTCGCCTCGGGAGCGGCCGCCGTCACCGCCGCCGTGCTCAACCTGGTCGGCGCGGGCGGTCACGCCGTCGCGAGCCCCCTGCTCTACGGCGGCACCTACAACCTCTTCCGCTACACGCTGCCCAGGCTCGGCATCGAGGTCAGCTTCGTCGAGGACCAGAACGACCCCGAGGCCTGGCGCGCGGCCACCCGCCCCGAGACGGGGTTCTACTTCGCCGAGACCCTCGCCAACCCCGGCGGCAACGTCCTGGACGTGCGCGCCGTCGCCGACACCGCGCACGCCGAGGGCGTGCCGCTCATCGTCGACAACACCGTGCCCACCCCCTATCTGCTGCGGCCCATCGAGCACGGTGCCGACATCGTCGTGCACTCGGCCACCAAGTACCTGGGCGGGCACGGCACCACCGTCGCCGGTGCGGTCGTGGACGCGGGCACCTTCGACTTCGGGGCCCACGGCGACCGGTTCCCCGGCTTCGTCGAGCCCGATCCCAGCTACCACGGCCTCAAGTACTGGGAGGCCCTCGGCCCGGGCGCCTACGCGGCGAAGCTGCGTGTCCAGCTGCTGCGCGACACCGGCGCGGCCATCGCCCCGCTCAACAGCTTCCTCATCCTCCAGGGCATCGAGACCCTGTCGCTGCGCATGGAGCGCCACGTCGCCAACGCCCAGGCACTCGCCGAGTGGTTGGAGTCGCGTGACGAGGTCGAGAAGGTCTACTACGCGGGCCTGCCCTCCAGCCCCTCCAACGAGCAGGCGCGCCGGTACCTGCCCCGGGGCGCGGGCGCCGTCGTCTCCTTCGACCTGCACGGCGGCGTCGACGCCGGACGTGCCTTCGTGGACGGCACCGAGCTGTTCAGCCAACTGGTCAACATCGGTGACGTGCGCAGCCTCATCGTCCACCCCGCCAGCACCACGCATGGCCAGCTCTCCCCCGAGGAGCAGGCCGTCTCCGGAGTCACCCCGGGGCTGATCCGGCTCGCGGTCGGCCTGGAGCACGTGGACGACCTCAAGGCCGACCTGGAACTGGGGTTTCGGGCCGCGAAGGCGCAGCAGTGACCGAGGCTCCCAGCCGTTCCGCCACCGGTGGGTGGCGGGACGGCGACCCCGTGGGCGAGCGGCTCTGGGCGGGGTGGGACGCGCCCCTGGAACTGGAGTCGGGGCGGAGCCTGCCCGGCGCGCGCATCGCCTACCAGACCTGGGGCACGCCCGACGCCCGCGGCACCAACGCGGTCCTCGTGCTGCACGCGCTCACCGGTGACTCCCACGTCACCGGCCCGGCGGGACCCGGCCATCCCAGCCCCGGCTGGTGGGAGGGGCTGGTCGGTCCGGGACTGGCCCTGGACACCGACCGGTTCTTCGTGGTGGCCCCCAACGTGCTGGGCGGCTGCCAGGGCAGTACCGGCCCCTCCACGGCCGCGCCGGACGGAAGGGCGTGGGGGAGCCGGTTCCCGAGCATCACCATCCGCGACACGGTGCGCGCCGAGGAGGTTCTCGCGGACGCCCTGGGGATCGACTCCTGGGCGGCGGTGATCGGCGGCTCCATGGGCGGCATGCGCGCCATGGAGTGGGCGGCGACCTTCCCCGAACGCGTCCGCCGGCTCCTGCTCCTGGCCTGCCCGGCGGCCACCACCGCCTGGCAGATCGCCTGGGCCGCGCCCCAGTTGCACGCCATCCGCGCAGACCCGGACTGGTGCGGCGGCGACTACCACGACACCGGCCGGTTCCCGGGCGCCGGACTGGGGGTCGCGCGGCGGATCGCGCACGTCACCTACCGGGGCGCGGACGAGTTCGACGACCGGTTCGGCCGCCGTCCCCAGGACGGGGAGGACCCCGGGGCGGGCGGCCGTTTCGCGGTGGAGTCCTACCTCGACCACCACGCGCGCAAGCTGTCCCGCCGCTTCGACGCGGCCAGCTACGTACTGCTGACCGAGGCGATGAACGGCCACGACGTGGGACGGGGACGGGGCGGTACGGCCGAGGCCCTGCGCCGGATGCCCGAGCGGACCATCGTGGCGGGGGTGAGCAGCGACCACCTCTACCCGCTGCGGCAGCAGGACGAGATCGCCCGCAGCCTGCCCGTGCCCGGGCGGGCGCGGGTGATCACCTCACCGCACGGCCACGACGGGTTCCTCGTCGAGGACGACCAGGTCTGCGCCCTGGTCCGCGAACTCCTGGCCGACCAGGACTGACACGGACGGGGCCTGCCCCGCATCCCCGCCCGCCCCACCCGGGCCTCCTCGTACGGATCCCGTCCGAACGCGTCCGGCGGGGCCTCAGAGGGCCGCGGAACGCGCGGGGTCGGAGGCCTCGGTGAGCAGGGACACGGGCTCGTCGCCCAGTCGCACGCGGTTGACGGGCAGCAGGTCCGCGAGCTGCTCGGGGCTGCGGGCGCTGGCGAGCACCGACACCACGGAGGGCCGGTCCGCCAGCCACGCCAGAGCGGCGGCCGCCTGGGAGAGGCCGCCGCGCTCGGCGACGGTGTCCAGCGCCTGTAGCACCCGCTCACCGCGCGGGTCGTCCAGGTAGGCGCGGGCCTTGCCCGCGCGCGGGCTGTCGACCTCGGCGGCGTCCGGACGGTACTTGCCGGTGAGGAAGCCGCGGGCCAGGCCGAAGTAGGGCAGCAGGGCCAGGCCGCGCTCCCGGGCCAGCGGCACCAGGTCGGACTCGACCCCGCGCTCCATCAGGTTGTACGGGGGCTGCACGCACACCGGGGCGTGCAGCCCCTCCCGCTCGCAGACGTCCAGCCACTCGCGGATGCGGTCGGGGCCGTGGTTGGACAGGCCCACGTAGCGCACCCTGCCCTCGTCCACCAGCTCGGAGAAGGCCCGCGCGCTCTCGGCCAGCGGGGCCTCGGGGTCGTCGAAGTGCGCGTAGTACAGGTCGATGGTCTCCACGCCCAGCCGCGCCAGGGAGGCCTTGGCGGCCGCCTTGACGTTGGGTCCGGACAGGCCGGGGAAGTCGGGGTGCCGGCTGACCTTCGTGGCGATGACCAGGTCCGAGGGGCGTCCGCGGGAGGCCAGCCAGCGGCCGATGACCCGCTCGGACTCGCCGCCCCGGTGCCCCTCGACCCAGGCGGAGTAGGAGTCGGCGGTGTCGACGAAGTTGCCCCCCGCCGCCGTGTAGGCGTCCAGGATCCGAAACGAGGTGCGCTCGTCGGCGGTCCAGCCGAAGACGTTCCCGCCCAGGCACAGGGGGGACACTCGAAGGTCGGAGCGGCCGAGGCGGCGGAGCTGGACGTCGTTCATGATCACCGTGTCCTGTCGGGTGCCGGATGCGTGCGGTCGACAGGCTAGGCCAGCGGGCGGCGGGGAGGCCATCGTTCTCCTCCCCGCCGGAGTGTCACGGCAGGGCGGGCCCTACACGCCGTGCGTGGACCGGCGCGCCTCGGCGTAGCGCTCACGCACGTGCGGCACGTCCACGGGGTCGGCGGCGGCCTCGGGCTCACCGGTGCCCCAGGCCGGCGGCTCGGCGGTCTCCGCCAGCGTCCACGCCGCCTGCCTGGCGGCACCGAGCGCGACGTACTCGGCGGGCGGCGGCACGACCACCCGCGCGCCCAGGACGGTCGGGGCGACCGCGCGCACGGCGGCCGACCGCGCGGCCCCGCCCACGAGCATGACCTGGTTGACCGGGACGCCGGTGTCGGTCATCGCGGCCAGTCCGTCGGCCAGCCCGCACAGCATCCCCTCCACCGCCGCGCGCGCGATGTTCTCCGGGCGCATGTTGGAACGGCGCAGGCCGTGCAGGGAACCCGCGGCGTCGGGCAGCACCGGGGTGCGCTCGCCGTCCAGGTAGGGCAGCAGCACGACCCCCTCGGCGCCCGGCTCGGCGGCGAGCGCCAGCTCGTCCAGCCCCGCCAGGTCCACGCCCAGCATCGCGGCGGTGGCGCTGAGCACCCGTGCCGCGTTCAGGGTGCACACCAGCGGCAGGTACCGGCCGGTCGCGTCGGCGAACCCGCAGATGATCCCGCTGGGGTCCCGTGTGGGGCCCTCGCTGACGGCGAACACGGTCCCGCTGGTGCCCAGGGAGACCACGGCGTCGCCCGGGCGCAGCCCCAGGCCCAGGGCGGCGCCCATGTTGTCGCCGGTTCCGGGGGCGACCAGCGCGCCCGACGGGGTGCGGCCCACGGCCTCGGCCGGCTCGGCCACCCTCGGCACCCGGATCTCGCGCCCGAAGGCCCTCGCCAGCAGGTCGGGACGGTAGGCGTTCTCGGTCGCCGACCAGTAGCCGGTGCCGGAGGCGTCGCCCCGGTCCGTGGTGGGCTCGGCCCCCGCGCCGGTCAGCCGCCAGGTGAGCCAGTCGTGGGGGAGCATCACGCCGGTCGTGCGCGCGGCGTGGTCCGGTTCGTGCCGTGCCAGCCAGCGCAGCTTGCTGACGGTCAGGCTGGCGTTGGGGATGTTGTCCACGGCCCCGGCCCACTCCGCGGGGCCGCCCAGCTCCTCCACCAGGTCCAGCGCGGCCCCGGCCGAGCGGGTGTCGTTCCACAGCAGGGCCGGGCGCACCACCGAGCCGAGCTCGTCGACGGCGACCATGCCGTGCTGCTGTCCGGCGACGGCGATGGAGGCCACGTCGTCGAGCAGGCCGGAGGAGGCCTGGGTCAGGGCGGACCACCACGCGTCGGGGTGGACCTCGGTTCCGTCGGGGTGCGGGGCGCGCGCCTCGCGCACGACCGCGCCGCTGTCGGCGTCGCAGACCACGATCTTGCAGGACTGGGTCGAGCTGTCGACTCCGGCGACCAGGGGCATCGTTTCACTCCGTGAGGGCAGGTGGGGTGGCAACCTTCACAACCTAGGGGATGGAGGGTGGGACTGGAAAGCGCTGCCAGAGGGAACGCGCCCGTCCCGACGCGCCAGGCGGGGAGCCACCGCCGGTCCCGGCGGCTCCCGTGCCGGCGCGAGGGCCGGGGCATGTGTCCGATCCCACGTGCGCCGGAGGGGTGGAGCCACAATTCCTACCAAACAGGTTGGATAGGCTCTGACCAGCTCGGCGGTGCCCCACAGGGGCCGCGAGCCGCGAGCCGCGCGGTCGCCGGACACCGGCCGCCGCGATCCTCCACTCCACGATCACGAAGGAGCGCACCATGCGCACGACCCCGGCCGTCCTCGGAGCAGCCACCCTCGCCCTGGCGCTCACCGCCTGCGGCGCGCCCAGCGAGCAGGCCGCCGACTCCGGCGGCGAGGGGAACGTGCTGCGGGTGGGCGTCAGCCCCGTACCGCACGGCGACATCCTCTCCTTCATCGACGAGAACCTCGCGGAGGAGGCGGGCCTGAACCTGGAGATCGAGGAGATCTCGGACTACAACATCCCCAACACCGCCCTGGTCGAGGGGGAGCTGGACGCCAACTACTTCCAGCACCGCGCCTTCCTCGACGAGTGGGTGTCCAACGGGCCGGACGCCGAACTGACCTACCTCACCGACGTCCACATCGAGCGGCTGGGCCTGTACTCGGAGAGCGTCGAGAGCATCGACGACCTGCCCGACGGCGCCGAGATCGCGGTTCCCAACGATCCGGCCAACCTCGCCCGCGCCCTGGGCGTCCTGGAGGCCGAGGGCCTGGTGACCATCGACCCGGAGGCCGGTGCGTCCGCCACCGAGGACGACATCGTCGAGAACCCGCACGACCTCACCGTGACCCCGCTGGAGGCCGCGCAGCTGCCCCGCTCGATCGCCGACGTGGACGCCGCGGTCGTCAACGGCAACTACGCCATCGAGAGGAACCTGCCCGAGGAGTCCAACGTCCTGGCCTGGGAGCCCCAGGGTGAGGACTACGTCGAGTCCTACGCCAACGGCCTGGTGACCCTGGCGGAGAACGCCGACGACGAGCAGGTCCAACTGCTGGCCGAGCTGCTGCACGACGAGCGGGTCCTGGAGTACGTCCAGGAGACCTGGAAGGGCATCGTCCTGCCCGTCGACGCCGAGGGCGCCATCGTCGAGTCCGGCACCGGGAGCGCCGGCGCCGCCGACGAGAGCACGGACTCGGACGCCGACGACGACAAGAGCGACAAGAACGACAAGGGCGGCGACCGGAAGTAGCGGCGGGGGCCGGCGCCCGCGACGGGCCGGCCCGTCGCGCGTCCTGTCCGTACACACCGGCCGATCACGAGGGCGGCGGAGCTTTCCGGCTCCGCCGCCCTCACGCCGTCGGGGCGCCCCGACATGCCCGGGCCGTCCGTGGTGATCCGCGTCACACGCCGGAGGCGGCCGAGGGGCGGTGGAACGCGACACTCCGGGCACCGTCCTCCGTGCGGCCGCCTGAGCTGCGCCTTCCCTCCGATCCGGCGCCGTTTCGGGGGCCTTCACCTCCCGTTTGGGCCGGTCATCCGGGGAAAGGGGGTCGGAGTATCCGGCTTCCACAAAACCTACTCATTAAGTAGAGTTTGGGGTGCCGGTCCGGCAGCCCCGAAACCAGAGGATCCCGATGTCCCCGCGCACGTCCCCGCTCCGCGCCACCGCGGCGGCCCTGGTCCTGGCCGTGGTGACCACCGCGTGCGGGGCCGTGGGGGGCGGAGGCGACGACCGCGGACTCACACTCGGGTACTTCCCCAACCTCACCCACGCTCCGGCGCTGGTGGGCGTGGAGAAGGGCCTCCTCGAGGAAGCCCTGGGCGAGGCCGCCCCGCTCTCCACCCAGACCTTCAACGCGGGCCCCGACGCGATCAACGCCGTCTTCTCCGGCGAGATCGACGCCGCCTTCATCGGCCCCAGCCCGACCGTCAACGGCTGGGCGCAGTCCGAGGGCGCCGCGCTGCGCGTCATCGCCGGGTCGACCTCGGGCGGCGCCGGCCTGGTCGTGCGCCCCGGCATCGACGGCGTCGAGGACCTGCCCGGCGCCACCCTGGCCACACCTCAACTGGGCAACACCCAGGACGTGGCGCTGCGCTGGTTCGCCCGGGAGCAGGGCTGGCGGGTCGACACCGAGGGCGGCGGGGACCTGTCGATCCTTCCCCAGAACAACGCCGAGACCGTGAACGCCTTCACGCTCGGCGAGATCGACGGCGCCTGGGTCCCCGAGCCCTACCTGAGCCGGCTGGTCACCGAGGCCGGGGGCGAGCTGCTGCTCGACGAGGCCGAGCAGTGGCCGGGGACCGGCGGCGACTTCGTCACCACACACCTCATCGTCAACGCCGACTACCTCGACACCCACCCCGAGGAGGTCGAGCGCCTCCTGCGGGGCCACGTCGAGACCGTCGACTGGATCAACCACCACCCCGAGGGCGCGCGAAGGGCCGCCGCCGCCCACCTGGCAGACCTGACCGGCAGCCGGCCCGAACCCGGGGTCGTCGCCTCGGCCTTCGACAACATGACCTTCACCGTCGACCCGATCGCCCCGTCCCTGGCCGCCGGAGCCGAGCACGCCCAGACCGTGGGCCTGATCGACCCGGTCGACCTGAACGGCATCTACGCCCTCGACCCGCTCAACGGCCTCCTGCGGGAGGCCGGGCGGGACGAGGTCGCCGGACCACAGGAGGAACAGTGACAGCCACGACCGAGAGCATCAGTACGGGCACCGCGCGCGCCTCCGCCATCGAGATCGACCACATCTCCAAGGTGTTCGGCGAGGGTACGGGCGCCGTGACCGCCATCGACGGCATGTCCGTCTCGGTGCGGGCACGGGAGTTCGTCGCGATCGTGGGCGCCTCCGGCTGCGGCAAGAGCACCCTGCTCTCACTCGTGGCGGGCCTGGCGGGGCCCACCACCGGAACCGTGGACGTGGGCGGGCACCGCGTGGCCATGATGTTCCAGGAGTCGTCCCTGTTCCCCTGGCTCACCATCGGCGGCAACATCGAGGTCCCCATGCGGGTCAACGGGGTGCCCAAGGCCCGGCGCAGGGAACGCGTCGCCGAACTGCTCGACCTGGTGCGCCTGAGCGGCTTCGCCCGCAAGCGCCCGCACCAGCTCTCCGGCGGCATGCGCCAGCGCGTCGCCCTGGCCCGGGCCCTGGCCCAGGACGCCGACGTGCTGCTCATGGACGAGCCCTTCGGCGCGCTGGACGCCATGACCCGCGACATCCTCCACGACGAACTGGAGCGGATCTGGCGCGAGAAGTCGCTGACCATCATGTTCGTCACGCACAACGTGCGCGAGGCCGTGCGCCTGGGGGACCGGGTCATCCTGCTCTCCAGCCGCCCCGGCCGCGTCATCGAGGAGTTCGCGGTGGAGGGCGAGCGGCCCCGCCGGATCGACTCCGCCCGGATCGCCTCCCAGGCGGCCGAGATCACCGACCGGCTGAAGGTGGAGGTGTCGCGCCATGCCGGCTGACCCCAGCGTGCAGGACCGCCAGGTCCAGGGCCTGGACGCCCTGGAGATGGCGCCGCCGCGGCGGTCCGACCGGCCCGCGGCCGTGCGGGTGGCGGCCAGGGCGTGGGCGGCCACCTGGCCCAAGCTGGCCGCCGTGGCCATCGTGCTCGTGGCCTGGCAGGCCGTGGTGTGGAGCGGGTGGCGGCCGGTCTACGTCCTGCCCGGTCCCGACCAGGTCCTGCCGCGCCTGTTCACCGAGGTCGCCTCCGCCGAGTTCTGGGAGGCCTTCCGGGTCACCATGCGCCGCGCCCTCACGGGCTTCGCGCTGGCCCTCACCGTGGGCGTGCTCCTCGGCCTGGCCGTGACGCGGTTCCGGCTGCTGCGCGTGGCGATCGGCTCCCTCATCACGGGCCTGCAGACCATGCCGTCCATCGTCTGGTTCCCCTTCGCGATGCTGCTCTACGGCATCAGCGAGTCGGCCATCATGTTCGTGATCGTCCTGGGCGCCGCACCCTCCATCGCGGGCGGCCTGACCTCGGGGATCGACTACGTGTCCCCGCAGCTGATGCGGGCGGGCCAGGCCATGGGCCTGCGCGGTGTCCAGCGGTACACGCTGCTGATCGTCCCGGCCGCCCTGCCGATGTTCGTCTCCGGCCTCAAACAGGGGTGGGCCTTCGCCTGGCGCTCGCTCATGGCGGGCGAGCTGCTGGTCATCATCAACCAGCAGAACTCCATCGGCTGGGCGCTGAGCCAGGCACGCCAGTTCAACGACTCCGAGGGCCTGCTGGCCTACGTCCTCATCGTGCTGTGCGTGGGCATCGTCATCGACGTGTTCTTCAACTGGGCCGACCGCTCCATCCGCCGGCGCTGGGGCGTCAGCGCCTCCTGACCCCTGTGGCCGGGTCCGGGGCACGTCGGCGCGCGGCGGCCCGTGGCCGGCCCTTCCGACCACGGGCCGCCGCGCGCCGACCGCCTGCGGATCTTCGGTCAGCGCCCGCGCGCGGTGCACACCGGCCGCCGCGTGCGGTCCCGCACCGGGTCCCAGCCGTCCCCACCGGCCAGGTAGGCGCGTGCGGTGTGGCGGGCGGCGTCGGACCGGTCCATCTGCGGACGGTCCTCGGTGACCAGCGCGCCGGGGCCGAAGTTGTCGTACTCGCGCATCCGGAACCGGCGCCAGTCGTGCCCGGAGGACATCTCGATCCAGCCCTCCTCACGGAAGTGGCGGCCCATCCAGGAGTCGCGGACCAGCACCTGCGGCTCGGCGTCGGGGTGTGAACTGGGCACCCAGGGGCGGCCCAGGTAGACGGTTCCGGCCGGGGCGTCGCTGGTGAAGCAGCTTCGGGTGAACAGGAAGCCGAACTCCTGGCCGGGCGGGGTGCTCGGCGCGCTCACGTAGCCGTTGGTCGTGTCGCTGCCCCGGTCCAGGGAGCGGATCTCGCACCCGTCGAAGACGGCCGTGCCCCGGCCGAAGACGAAGTCCACGTCGCCCTCGACGTAGCAGTCGCTGTAGTACTGCCGCGAGGGGGTGTCCACACCGGGCGAGTTCGCGTACAGCGTGTCCTGGTGGCCGAGGAAGCGCACGTTGTCGAAGACCAGCCGGTCCCCGGTGGTGCGTACCGCCACCGCCTGGGTCGAGGTGATCTCCGGGTGCTCCGCGCGCTTCCAGGAGTTCTCGAAGGTCAGGTCGTAGGCGTGCGTGTCGTCCCCGGAGATGACGACGCTGGCGCTGCCGGACGTGCCGTAGGTGCCGCCGCCGGGCTTGGGGGTGCCCGACGCCCGGTCGTAGGTGATGACCACGTCGCGCGGGTCGCCCGTCGCGCCGACCAGGGTGATGTTGGGCTTGTCCGGGGGGATGACCACCGGTGCGTAGTAGGTTCCCGCCTTGACGCGGATGGTCACGCGTTCGGCGCTGTGCTCGGGGACGGCGTCGACCGCGGCCTGGACGCCGGTGTGGTCGCCGGAGCCGTCGGCGGCCACGGTGATCACGGGTCCCTCCGCGTCGTGGGGGCGGTCGGAGGAGCCGGTGCCGGCGTGCGCGTCGCCGGGCGCGGTGGTGAGCATGGCGGTGAGCGCGGCGGTGAACAGCCCCGCCAGTGCGACCGCCATGGTGGCGTGCGCCCGGGGCGGGGTCGGGTGGTCTCTCACGGGTGTTCTCCCTTTCTCGTGGGGTGACCGTCTCTCGTGGGCGGGCCGGCCGTGCGTGGGACGGGAGTCCCCGGGGGTGGCGCGGTCGCCGCGGGTGCCTTCGGGGGCCGGGGACCGCGCCACCGGCCCGGGATCAGACCGGGCGCTCCTCGGGCCAGGGCAGGGCGCCCTCGGCGTCGGGGAAGGAGTCGCCGAGGCGGCGGACGAGCCGGGGCGGCAGCGCACGGAGCCGCTTGAGCTCGCGGGCCACGAGCCGGGCCACCTCGATCGCGCCGTGCGCCCGGAAGTGCGTGTTGTCCTCGACGCCGTCGGGATGGCCGGGGTGCTCGCCCGGCTCCAGCCACAGGAAGTGGCTCTTGGTGCCCTCCGGCCCCAGCTCACCCCACAGGCCGAGGCTGAGCGCGGTCAGGTCCACGACGGGCACGCCCTCGCGCGCGCCCAGCTCGCGCATGGCCTCCGGGTAGTCGCCGTGGGACTCGCGGGGCGTGCCCTCGGCGGTGAAGCGGCGCCGCTCCACCGAGGTGACCAGGGTCGGGTGGGCACCGCGCTCGCGCGCGCCGTCGAGGTAGGCGCCCAACTGCCGCTGGTAGGTGCTCCACGGCTCGGTGTAGCGGTCCGGGTCCTCGTCCTTGGCGTCGTTGTGCCCGAAGGAGACCAGCAGGTGGTCGCCGGGCCGGATGTCGTCGAGGACGCCGTCCAGCAGGCCCAGGTCGGCGAAGCTCTTGGAACTGGCGCCGGACAGCGCCCGGTTGTCCACGCTCGCGCCGTGGCCGAGGAAGAGCCCGAGGGCCTGTCCCCATCCGGCTCTCGGGGCCTCACGGGCGGCGTAGGTGGAGGCCGTGGAGTCGCCCGCCACGAAGACGCGTGGGGCCCGGTCGGCGGAGCTCGCCCAGGAGGGGGTGGCGAACAGGGGGAGTCCGAGGGTGATCGCGGAGGCGGTGAGGAAGCTGCGGCGGATCATGGGGGTGGTCCCTCTCGTGCGGGAAGCGCTTTCCCAAAGTCGGGGATGTTTCTGCAACCGATTGCATGACTTTCCCTGATCTGAGAACACTCCGTCAACCCCCGACTTCGATTTCCAGGGGGGTTGTCGGGGCTTCGCCGGAGTCGCGGCAGGAGGGGAGCCGGGTGGCTGCTGCCCCGCGAAGCGGTATACAGCAAGCGTTTGTAGCCCGAGGCGTGGAACCGGCCCGCGTTCGGGCGGTGTGCGACCGGAGGCGGGCAGGGCGGCGGGGCAGCGTGTTGCGCGCACACGACGGTGGGCCGGCCAGCGGTCGCTGACCGGCCCACCGCGCGTCAGGTCCTAGGCGCGCACCAGCGGTGTGTCCACCAGGTGCTCGGCCACGAACCAGGCCTGTAGTTCGTTGGTGCGGATCACCTCCGACACCAGCAGGTCGTTCGTGCCGTCGTCCCCCAGCTCCTGCGTACGCGCGGCCGCGTCGTGGCAGTCCTCCAGGATGGTCTCGTGCCCCTCCAGGAGGCGGGAGAGCATCGCGGGCACCTCCTCGACACCGTTCGGCGGGCGCGGGATGTTGGTGATCTCCGCGACGTGCCGGGGGTCGCCGACCGCCACACCGCCCAGGGTCTGCACGCGCTCGGCGATGCTGTCGATCAGCGCGGTCTGCTCACCGGCGTGCTTGTCCATCAGCAGGTGCAGCTGGTAGAAGGTCTGCCCCCGCATCAGCCAGTGGTGCTTCTTGTACAGGTCGTGCAGGATGCGCGTGTCGCACAGCACCTGGTTGAGCCGCTGGCAGGAGTACATACGTGTGTCGTAGGACAGTCCGACCGGGAACTGGCGGACCGTCCCGAACTCCTGGATCTCCTCGCCGCTCTGGTGCAGCCACGGTTGGCTGCTCCTGGGCTTGGGCGCCGTTCCGGCCTTGTGGTCTGTCGTCACGTCTGGTCCCCCTCCAGTCGATGTGACCTTCGTGTCGCGGCCGCGGACGCGGGCCGCCGCACGTTGTGTCTGCCAGACTCGGCTACCCACCGCCGACGAACGCCTAACCTCGCCCCGACCAGGGGCGGCTGTCGGGTGCTCCTCCTCACGGGTACGCCGGCGGGCACGGGAGCGGTGCGCCGTGTCCCGGGTTCCTCCGGCGGGCACGGGAGCGGGTTCCTCCGGCGGTGCCGGTCAGGGGGCGATGGCGCAGGCGGTCTCCAGGACGAACCGGGGCCAGGGCCGGTGCGGGTCGTGCCCGGTCAGCTCCCGGACCCGGCGCAGCCGGTAGCGCAGTGTCTGCGCGTGGACGTGCAGCGCGTCGGCGGCGGTGGTCGCCGCGCCCTCCCGGAGGTAGGCCCGCAGCGTCTCCAGCAGGTGTGCGTTGCCCTCCGAGAGCAGCGGTCCCAGAACGGCGCGGCGGACCGCGGCCGGGGTGACGGGGCCGCCGTTGAGCAGCGCCAGCACGCACGCGTCCGCGTCCCCCAACAGCCTCCGGGCGCCGAACGCGTGCGGCGGAGCGGTATCCAGCGCGTCGTCCGCCAGCCGGTAGGCGGCCGACATGTCGGTCAGCGCGCGCGGCGCCAGCACGCACCCGCGCCAGGGCTCCCGGCCGAGTACGGCGGCCATCCGGGCGCCGTCGCCGGGGGACAGCAGCACCACCGCCCGCCCCGAGCGCGTCGTCAGCAGCGGGTCGGCGCCCGCCGGCTCCACCAGGCCCAGAAGCTCCATCCCCGCCGTCAGAGTGACCGCCTGTGGCGGTTCGCCGGAGGGGTGCGCGCGGGCCTCGGCCACCACCAGCACCGCCGGGTCGGGCGGCGTGATGCCCAGGGTCCGCGCCCGGTCGCGGATCGCCCCGCGCGAGGCCTGCCTTCCGATGAGCAGGTCGTCCAGGAACGCCCGGCGGGCCCGCTCCAGGTCGGCGTCCAGCCGGTGCGCGGCCTCGGCGTGGCCCGCGGACAGGCTCTCGCAGATCTGGTCGATCGAGGTCAGCCACAGTTCGCTCAGAGCGAACACGTCGGCGGCGTCGAGCCGGTCGGACGCCGCCTCCGACACCAGCCGCACCGCCGCCGCAGATCCCACCCGGTGCGCACGCACCACCGCGCCGATCGAGCGCCCGTCGGCGGCCCGGGAGCGCCCGATGCCGCGCAGCCTCTCCACGTCCCCCGGCGGCAGGCGCGTCGCTCCGGCCGCCCACAGCTCCAGCGAGCGGCTCACCAGCCACCCCGTGATCGCCCGTACCTCCGCCAGTTGGGACCCGTGCAGAGCCCGGTAGGCGGGGACCTCGGCGTGCACCTCGGAGACGATCCGCTCCACCAGTCCGGCCCGGTCCCGTGCCAGTTCGGCGCCGACCAGGGCGCGCTGTTCGTATCCCATCCCACCTCCAGCCCCGGCCCGGGCAGCCTATCGGGAGCCCCCGCGCCCCGCGCCGTGGGAGCTTCGGGTCCCGCCGGGGTAGGGGGTGGGGGAGAGGACCGCTGATGGGAGGTGTCGTCGGGGGCGGGGAGCGGATCAGGGGAACGCCGCCGCGGACGCTCGCGCACGCGAAGGCGTCCCCGTTCCGGCGGGGGTGTCCTCCCCGCCGTCCGTCGGCGGGTGCGAACGGTAAAAAGCGCGCACAGCTGTGCGCACCCGGGGCGGTGACCAGCACGAACATGGCAGTATGCGACTGCGGAAGGCCGCACACCGTGAGAACGAGCAGTACCGTTCAGCGCTAACGGGGGATGAGACAGATGAAGCAGATGACAGTTCCCGAACTCACCCTGGGTAATGGGCTACGCATTCCGCAGTTGGGGTTCGGTGTGTGGCAGGTGCCCCCGGACGAGGTGGTGACGGCCGTCTCCACGGCACTCGACGCCGGCTACCGCAGCATCGACACCGCGGCCGCCTACGACAACGAGGAGGGGGTCGGCGAGGCGCTGCGCCGCTCGGGCCTGGAGCGCGGCGACGTCTTCGTCACGACCAAGCTGTCCAACTCCGACCAGGGCTACGACGCCACGCTGAGAGCCTTCGACGCCAGCCTGCGGCGCCTGGGGCTGGACGTCCTGGACCTGTACCTCATCCACTGGCCCCTGCCCGGGCGCGACCAGTACGTGCCCACGTGGAAGGCGCTGGAGCGCCTCTACGCCGAGGGACGCGTCCGCGCCATCGGGGTCTCCAACTTCCAGCGGCCGCACCTGGAACGGGTCATGGAGGAGGGCGGGATCACGCCCATGGTCAACCAGATCGAGCTGCACCCGCTGCTCACCCAGGAGGCCATGCGCGCCTTCGACGCCGAGCACGGCATCGTCACCGAGGCGTGGAGCCCCCTGGGCCACGGCAAGCTCCTGAACCACCCCACGATCACCGCGATCGCCGAGGACCACGAGCGCACGCCCGCGCAGGTGCTGCTGCGCTGGCACCTGCAGCTGGGCAACGTGGTGATCCCCAAGTCGGTGACCCCGGAGCGGATCCGGTCCAACTTCCAGATCTTCGAGTTCGGGCTCTCCGGCGAGGAGATGGACCGCATCAGCGGGCTCAACACCGACAGCCGTTTCGGTCCCGACCCCGACGAGTTCGACGGCGTCTAGGACACGTCCCGGGCCCTTCCCGGAGGGGGAGCTCCCGAAGGTCCTAGTCGCGCAGCTCCCGATGCCTGCGGGCACCGGCCAGGACGGAGTCGGTGCCGTCACGGCGGACACGCCGGACGTAGACGGCGCCCGCGACGAAGATGGCGGCGACCACCCCGAGCACGGCGACGAGGGCGATGACGGACAGCAGGAAAGTGATCGACATGCGCTCATCGTAGCCGCCCGTCCGGCGGTCCCTCGCGGGGCCGCCGGACGGGCGGAGGGCGCGCCGCCAGTCAGGAGGGGCCGTCGATGGGACGGACACCGCACGAGATCGTCAATCCGCTGTCCCTGAACGAACCCGTGGGGTTCTCGCACGCGCTCGTGGTCAGCCCCGGGCGTGTCGTCCACGTCGGCGGGCAGTGCGCGCGCCGCTCCGACGGCACGGTGGTCGGCGCGGGCGTGGTGGAGCAGTTCGACCGTGCCCTCGCCAACATGGTGGAGGCGCTGCGCGCCGCGGGCGCCGACCCCGCCCACGTGGTGGACATGCGTGTCTTCACCACCGACATGCCGGCCTACCGGGCCGAGAGCGGGACCGTCGGCGCGGTCTACCGCCGTTACATGGGGCGCTTCTACCCGCCGATGACGGTGCTGGGCGTGACCGGTCTCCTGGACCCCGACGCCCTGGTGGAGGTGCTGTGCACCGCCGTGGTCCCGGAGGTGCCCGAGAGCGGGCCCATGCGCGCCGAGGAGACCTGGAAGCTGGTCGAGGAGGTGGAGGACACCCTGGTCAGTGATGCGCGGGACGAGGACGTCCCCGGCGCTCCCGACGCCCCTGGCGGTACGCCCGGGCGGGAGCGCTTCCATCCGTCCTCCCACCGTCGGGCCCCTCGGCGCTCTCCTTGACGCCTCCGGTGCTCACCAGCACCACGGCCACCGTGCACACCGCCATCCCCGCCAGGGCGCCCGGCCCCACGGGGTCGCCGAACATCAGCCAGGACCACACCAGCGTGGTGGGCGGGGTCAGGTACAGCAGGGCCGACACCCGGGTCACGCCCGTCCGGGCCAGGTTGGCCCAGTACAGGCCGTAGCCGCCCAGCGTCGACAGCACCACCACCCAGGCCACCGCCGCCCAGAACCCCGGCTCGGCGGGCGGGGCGAGTGTTCCGGTACCGGCGGCCAGTCCCGTGAACAGCACCGCGCTCACCGTGCACTGCACCGCCAGGGCCTCCACCAGTGAGCCTCCGGGCCGTACACGGCGCTCCAGCAGGGTCGCGGCCACCAGGGAGAGCATCGCCCCGAACGGGAGCAGGTACCCCCACCAGGGTGCGGCGCCCGGCCGCAGCAGGTCGGCGTACACCACCAGGCCGACACCGGCCAGTCCCGTGGCCAGTCCCGCCAACTGGCGCGGCCGCACCCGCTCGCCCAGCAGCGGGACCGCCAGCGCCGTCGCCACCAGCGGCTGGAGGGCGGCCACCAGCGCGCTCGTCCCCGCGGCCACGCCCACCTGCGCGGCCGCGACCACCCCGTACAGGAACCCGGCCTGGGACAGCAGCCCGAGTACGGCGTGCGCCGCCAGGTCCCGCCGCGGCATCCGGGCCCGCCGCCACAGGCACCACGCCGCCAGCAGCGCGGCCACGGCCATGAAGCGCCAGGCCAGCAGGGTCGTCGCGGGCGCGTACGCGGTACCGAGTTCGGCGCCGACGAAACCGGAACTCCACATCACCACCAGCCCCGCGGCGAGCAGGAGGGGCGGCAGGGAACGGAACGTGTGCGCTTTCCTGTGCTCCATGCCGTCAGGTAAACACACCGGTCGGTATACTCACAATGTAGTCACCGGCCGCGAAGCCGCGGAGCCGGACGGGAGAACCAGGGAGACAGGGGAGTGGACACCATGGCCGACACCGGGACCAGGCCGATGACCCCGGCCGCGCGCCGCGTCCTGGACGTGGCGACCGAGCTGTTCTACACGCGCGGGATCAACACCGTGGGCATGGAGCTGGTCGCCGAGCGGGCCGGGGTCACCAAGAAGACCATCTACGACCGCTTCGGCTCCAAACAGGAGCTCGTCGTGCAGTACCTGCGCGCCCGCGACGCCCGCTGGCGCGAGCACCTCCACGCCTACCTCGGGCGGGCCGACACGCCGCGCGCACGGGTGGCGGCCACCTTCGACGCCCTGGACGACTGGATGGGCGCGGAGAACCCGCGCGGCTGCGCCATGGTCAACGCCTACGCCGAGCTCTCCGACCCCGAGCACCCCGGCCGCGCGGTCGCCGAGGAGCAAAAGCGAGGGCTGCGCGACCTGTACGCCGACCTCGCCCAACGGGCCGGGGCGGGCGATCCGGCGGCTCTCGGCGACGCGCTGGCCATGCTGCACGAGGGAGCCGTCGTCGCCCGCAACGTCACCGGGGTGACGGACGCGGCACGCACGGCCCGTGCCGCCGCCGACGCGCTGATGACCGTCCACGGCGCGGCCTGAGGAGCTTCGTCAGGCGTGCTCGGGGCCGTGCCTCCTCCGGGCCGGGCCGGGGCCGACCCGGGCCGACCCGGCCAGGCCCGACCGTGTTCAGCGGTAGCCGAGCCGGGACAGCTCCACGCCCGCCACCTCGTGCACGTCCCCGTACTGCTCGCGGGACAGGCGCTCGCGCCAGGAGCCCACGCCCCACGACTCCTCGGTCAGCAGCTCCGAGGCCGAGACCCGGGCCCCGGTGAACTCCCGCAGCCGCTCGGCGGTGTCCACCTCCCCGCCGTGCACGTCCTCGTAGCGCAGGGTCAGCAACTGCCCGGCGCCGATACTGTTGCGCAGCAGCGCCGACATGCGGACCGCGCCCCGCCACCGCATCGCGCACTTGGCGGCCGTGGACCCCTCCGTGAACGCGGTCAGGTCCGACTCCTCCTCCAGCCCGAAGAAGTGGTTGGGGAACTCGTGGTCCAGCTTCATGAAGCTCGGCTTGAGCCAGCCCAGGGAGTGCTCGTCCTCCATCATGTCCGCGATGACGTCGCGGCCGTCCCGGATGACCTGTACGAACAGCGCGTCGGGGAAGGCCGCGTGCAGGGCGGTGGCGCTGAACAGCAGGTCGGGGCTGGCGTCGCCGTAGCGGTGCACGTCCGCGCTGTGCTCGCACGGCTCGGCGGAGACGTTGGCGGGCACGCGCGCCCGCGGCCCCGGGCACCGGGGGCAGGTCAGGGGGGTGAGCTGCCAGGCCTCGGCGTAGGCCTCACGCAGCAGGCTCGCCGTTCCCGCGGCCTTCTCCAGGGCGAGGGAGGGCCGCCTGGCCACGGCGTAGACCGCGTTGAGCACGCCCGACGAACCCGAGCCGATGTGGAACCCGGGAACACGTGACAGGGCACGGGAGATCCTGGCGACCCCCGAGTGGGGAGCGCCCAGCACGAACACCGGACGCTGGACCTTGGTCCCGTTGACCACGAGAATGTAGGACGGCTGCTTCATGATTGTGTTGATTTTTGCACCCTTTGCCCATCTCGTGTGCATCGGCCGGGGATTTCGCCTCTGCACCCCACACGCCTTCGAGACTACGGTGTGTCGGCGGGTGGAAGCACTCGTCCGGGGCCAAAGACGGGGAAAGCGGTCACCAAGTCGCTGTAAGAATGGGATTATGGCCTCGACCACCACCGACTCCGCCTCCTTCGTCGACCCCGAGGACTTCGAACGGGCCGCCGACCTGCTGGTCTCCGCCGAACGCGTCACGGTGCTCACCGGCGCGGGAGTGTCCACCGACTCCGGGATCCCCGACTACCGCGGCCCGCAGGGGGTGTGGACGACCGATCCGGGCGCGCAGGCCCTGTCGGACATCGACACCTACATGGGCGACGTGGACGTGCGCCGCGAGGTGTGGACGCAGCGCCGCGCCCACCGGATGTGGCGCGCCCGGCCCAACGCCGCGCACCGCGCCTTCGCCGAGCTGGAGGCCACGGGGCGGCTGCGGGCGCTGGTCACCCAGAACGTCGACGGCCTGCACCAGGTGGGCGGGGTCACCGGCGACAGGGTCGTCGAGGTGCACGGCACCCTGCTGCGGGTGGTGTGCATGGCCTGCGGGCTGCGCACGCCCAGCGAGAAGGTGCTGGCCCGCCTGGACGAGGAGTCCGACCCCCGGTGCGTGGAGTGCGGGGGCATCCAGAAGTCGGACACCATCTCCTTCGGCCAGCGGCTCGACGCGGACGTCGTCGAGGAGGCCACGCGGGCCGCCCGCGAGTGCGACGTGTTCCTGGCCGTGGGCACCTCGCTGACCGTGCACCCGGTGGCGGGGCTGTGCGACGTGGCCATGATGTCGGGCGCCAGCCTGGTCGTCGTCAACGCCGAGCCCACGCCCTACGACGACTTCGCCGCCGTGGTCCTGCGCGACCCCATCGGGAAGGCCGTCCCCGCCCTGGTGGAGCGCGTGCGCGCGGCGCAGGCCTGACGGGCCGGCCGGAAACGTCGCCGGTGTGGTGGGAGCCCCCTGAACCCCGGTGATCTTGCTCTTGGCGACACCGTCGGTGGCCGAGAGTGCCGCTGGGAGCAAGATCATCCGGCGAGGGCTCACGGCGCAGACGGTGCTAGCGGTCCCGGCCCGCGCTGCCGTAGGCGTTCATGGCCGGGTGGCCCTGCCGCTGGTCCTGCCGCTGGTAGGCCACGCGGTCGGCGGGCACGGACCGGATCGCCGGGGCGGGGCCGCGCAGGACGCGGAGCACGCGGTCCGTGAGTCCGTCTCCCGTCCCGAGGTCCTCCGGCAGGGAGCGCAGCACCGGCTCGACCCTCTCCGCGCTGAGCTGCTCGCCCTCCACCACGTCCTCCAGCCGGCCGAGGTAGGCCCTCACCAGCTCCTCCAACGCCGTGCGCATGCCCCCCAGCGAGGGATCGGAGCCGTACACACGGAGGTCCTCCGAGGCCTGTCTCAGTACGAGGAGTTCCAGGCGTCCCAGGAGTGACGTGGAGAGCAGCCTGCGGTAGCTGTCCAGGCGCCCCTCGGGATCGTGGTGCACGGGCTCCAGGCGCAGCCGCAGGACCTCGTGCGTCTCGGTCCACCCGGGTCTGTCGTCCCCGGTGTCCTGGTACCAGGTCGCCAGGTCGTCGGAGACGTGGCGCAGGTAGGGGAGCAGCCCCAGGGAGAAGCGCCCTGCGGTCCCGTTGACCCGCATGGCCAGTGAACGCAGCAGTCGGGAGGTGGTCGACTCGTACGGCACGGTGATCCCGTACGGGTCGGTCACGTCCGGGCGGGCGCCCGTGCTCGACCGGAGCTCGAACCCGATGCTCTCCCCGACGTCGACCGGCGAGCCGTCCTCACGCCCGATGACGGTGACCGGTCCGTTCTCGTCCCACCCGTTCAGGTGGCGGACACGGAGCGCGCCCATGATGCTGAACCACTCGGATCCGGACAGGGTGCGCCACAGAGCGGCCGTGCCCTGCAGGGCCTGGTCGGGCTCGGAGGCGTCGGGGAAGAGCTCGCTGACGTCGACCGGCTCCTCGCGCACCAGGCACAGCAGGATCACGAGGTTGCTGGTGTAGTTGGCCTCGCGGCGGGTCAGCGGCAGGCGCACGGGCTCGTAGTCGGTGTAGGAGCGGTTGGGAGCGGGGAAGGGCGCCTCCTGGAACAGCTCCACGAGCAGGTCCGCGTAGTCCGCGCGGGCTTCCGGCTCCTCGGCGAACCGGCGCTCCAGGAGTTCGGCGAGGAAGTCCACGACCTTCTCCCGGCCCGCGTAGCCGGCGAAGGAGGACAGGGCGTACAGCTCGCCGTCGTCGGGGCGCGCGTTCCTCCTGCGGCGCCGGGAGGCGCGTGAACGGGACTCGTCCAGTTCCTCCAGAGCGGCGATCACGACCCGTGCCACCAGGTACTCGCCGAAGGTGGCGTGCAGGAACTCGAACACGCTCGCCGTGCCGTCGCTCACCTGCGCCCGTGACTCGTGGACGAAGAAGAACCTGCCCAGGACCTGGTGGGCCGGGTCGATCCGGCCGTGCAGGTCCGCGTCCGGGGCGCGCACCGCCGCGTCGGGCATGAGGACCTCGAGGTCCTGCTCCAGCTCCTCGGCGCTCACGCTCTGCTTGCGCCGGGTGAACATCGCCAGGGCGGCGACCTCCAGGCGGCGCAGCTCGTCCTCGACCGCGTCCTCGAAGCCGCCCGTGCTCAGGGAGGAGTGGTGCTTGTCCACCTCGCGTTTGGCGAACATGGTCAGCAGGCGCTCGTACAGCTCGCCGTGGGAGAGGGTGTCCGAGGCCTGCCGCAGGGCGTTGCCCTCCGCGTCGTAGATGAGCAGCATCAGCAGGAGGAGGGGCTGCTCGGCCAGCTCGCGGTACCGCACGAGGACGTCGGTGGTGAGGGGCCCCGTGCCGGAGGCGGCGAACGCGTGGGAGTTGGCGCGGTTCCACACCTCCAGCATCCGGCCGATCTGTGCGTCGTCGAAGGGCTCCAGCCGCATCACCATGGAGCCGTCGGGGAAGCGGGCCCGGTCCGCCACCACCGTGCGGCTGGTGACGATCACCGCCGTCGGCTGGCCCAGCGCCTCCTGCTGGTGCTGGAACTCCTGGACCCGCTCCAGGTAGTCGGAGCGGTCCACCCCGGTCGCCTGGAGGAGTTCGTCGAAGCCGTCCAGGATGACGACGGGCAGCGCCCCGTCCGCCGACTCCGCGAGCTCGCGCCAGGACACCCGCGTGTGGAGCGTCGCGGCGAGTCCCTCCTCGATCTGCGCGTGGATGGGGGCGTTCGGCTGGACCGAGCGCAGCTCCACCCGGATCGGGAGGAAGTCGGCGACGGGCAGGTTGGCCGCCAGCATCTCGGTGAACTTGGACTTGCCCGCGCCGGGGTGGCCCAGGATGACCGTGGGGACCTCCGTGGCGAGCGGGTGGACGAGGTGGGCGGCGATGACCGGCTGGAGGTCGCCGACCACGGGCAGCCGCTCCCACCACCCCTCGGAGGAGGGGGTGCCGCTGTGCACCGCGTAGGCGGCGCGGCCGCGCGGCGGGATGTAGGCCTCCTCCAGCGGGGGCAGGGAGAGCCCGGCGGGGATGTCGTCCGAACGCAGCACGGGCTGGCGCAGGACCGCCCGGTACCCGGCGGACAGCTCCCGCCGCCGGACGTCCACCGCGCGACGGGAGCCGATCTCCTCCAGGTGCCGCCGCAGCTCCCCGAGCCCGGTTCCGACGACCTCGCGCGTGTACTCGTGCTCGGCCAGGTGCGCCCACATCCCGAACTCGGGGATGTCGGCGGAGAGCTGGCGGTAGGACTCCCGGTACCGGTTGGAGGCGTACTCGGGGACGAGGCTCCGCATGTTCCTGAGGAGGGGGTGGTCGTCCGAGGTGACTCCGTGCCGCTCGGCCACCGCGAGCCCGGTCAGGGCCGCCGCGAAGTCCCTGAACAGGAAGTCCGAGAAGAAGCGCGGGGCCCAGGCCGGGCCCAGGGACATGGCCGGGGCGGACACGGAGTGCGCGAGGACGCGGTCCATCAGGCCGGCCTGCTCCTCCCTGGTGAACTCCAGGTCGGCCAGGGTGAAGGGGGCCTCCAGCGCGGTCAGGGACTCCTCCACCGCCTCGAAGAACGCGACGACCACCAGGATCTGGTGCGCCGCCTCGATCTTCTCCGTCCGAGACATGCGGCTCTCACCGCTGATCTTGTCCCGGATCCCCTCGATGGCCCGGCGCCCCCCGCTCACCAGCGCTCCCCGTATCCCGAAGAGGTCCGGCACCCCCACCAGTCCCAGGCCGCCGTCGGCCAGCCTCTCGGCGAGGCCCGTCACCTCCGAGTCGCCTTGGCCGAGGATCTTCAGGGCGTCCGCGTAGGTGAGCCGTTTCGCCATCGGGGGGCCTCTCCGGTTTCGGGGGTGCGCACACGGGTCGGACCCGGCACCGGGGGAGGTGCCGAGTCCGCAGGTCAACGTGGTCCAGGAAGGTGTGGGGGCGTGCTCGTGGCCGGTGCGGGACCGGCTAGGGCAGCTCCCAGTTCACCAGCTCGGAGTTCTGCTCCTTCAGCAGCTCGTTGGCGCGGCTGAAGGGCTTGGAGCCGAAGAACCCGTTCTTGGCCGAGAGCGGACTCGGGTGCGCGGACTCCACGCACGGCACACCCGGCATCATGGGCCGCAGGTTGCGGGCGTCGCGCCCCCACAGGATCCCCACCAGCGGCTTGTCCCGGTCGGCGAGAGCGCGGATGGCCTGCTCGGTGACGGCCTCCCAGCCCTTGCCCCGGTGCGACCCGGCCTTGCCCGGCTCCACGGTCAGCACCCTGTTGAGCAGCAGCACGCCCTGGTGGGTCCACGGGGTCAGGTCGCCGTTGGAGGGCATGGGGACCCCCAGGTCGTCGACCATCTCCTTGTAGATGTTGCGCAGGCTCGCGGGCAGGCGCACGTCCGGGGCGACCGAGAAGCTCAGGCCCACCGCGTTGCCCGGGGTCGGGTAGGGGTCCTGGCCCACGATGAGCACGCGCACGTCGTCGAAGGGCTGCTGGAAGGCGCGCAGGACGTTCTCCCCGGCGGGCAGGTAGGTGCGGCCCTCCGCGACCTCCTGCCGGAGGAACTCGCCCATCGCGGCGATCTGCGGCGCGACCGGCTCCAGGGCCTCGGCCCAGCCGGCTTCCATGATTTCTTTCAGGTCCTTGGGCATGGCCAGAACACTAGCGCCACGGGGCGACATCCACGGCCGCTTCGGGCCTTCGGAGTGCCTCCCGGGCGCGTGGCCTCACCCGAGGACCCGGAGCCGGGCGTCCAGTTCGTCCGCGTAGTCGTGCACGGCGCGTTCGGGGACCCGGTAGGAGCGTCCCACACGGATGGCCGGGAGGACTCCCGAGTGCACCATCCGGTACACCGTCATCTTCGACACCCGCATGATCGAGGCGACCTCGGCGGCCGTCAGGAAGCGCACCTCTTCCGGAGGTTCCTTCGATCCATGTCGAAGCGGCGGGATGGTCGAGGGCACCTGGTCGTCGAGGCCCAGGATCTGGGCGGCGAACGCGTTCACCCAGGCGCGTGTGTCCACGTCCGGTGCTGTTCCGGCCTCTTCCAGGACACGCAGGACGGCCGTGGCGTCCAGAGGGCGCCCCAGGGTGAGCACCTCGACTCCCACCGGTCGGCCGTCGACGGAGTAGTCCACGATGAACGCACCGTGGTCGACGGTCTTCTCGACGGGGGCGTCGGTAAGCGTCAGGTAACCGGCGTCCGCTTCCTGGTCGATCGTCACTCTCCGAGGCGCTGCCATAGGGGTCACGATACTTCCACCACCGTCTTGATCACAGGGTCCTGCGTTCCCCAGGTCGTGTCCTTCACCGCGACATAGATCTTCCTGCCGTCGCCGGTGTGTCCGTACAACTTGTAGGAGTTGTTCTCGAAGTCGTGCTTCTCCTCCAGAGGGCGTCGCAGCGTCGCCAGAACGTCTTCTTCCGTGATGTGCCGTCGCCGCATCCTCTCGCGAAGGTGTGCGGTCAGACGGGGAGGCATCTACTCCGCCGCCTTCGACACGACGTCGATCACGCGCACGGCCCGGATCCGGCCCACCTGTGCGCTGACCGTCCACTCACCGGTCTCGTCGATCACCACGTGCAGGGCGCGGGCCCAGACGCCGGTGCGGTCGGACGGTGCCGTGTCGATCGTTCCGGTCATCGACAGCGCGACCACCCCGGAGGGACGGACGACCTCCAAGAGCACCTGGTGGGAATCCTCCGCCCCGGTGGACTCCAGTAGGGCAAGGGCCACACCGAGTTCCACACCGCAGGGCACACGTTCCACGGTGAGCACACGTAGTGCCGGATCACGGATCGAGAGGACGTCCCCGTCCGTGCCGATCTCTCGCCCGAGAAGGAAGACATGGTCAGGCGGGCTGTTGGTCTGTCCCATAGCGCCTGAGACTAGGCCGAGGCACGGGTCCGGCGCAGCAGAACGACAAGACCGTGTTCCGGAGTCGGGCGTCCAGTGCGTTCGCGCGTCCCCGCTATCCCCGGGCGCGGTCCTGCCACTGGCGCAGGTGGGCGCGGATGCGCTCCGCCTCGGCGCTCTGCGCGCCGTGCACCCGAGTGTGGTGGGCGAGCAGGGCGTGGTAGCGGCGCGCCGCCTCGGCGGGCCGGCCCGAGTGGCCCAGGTAGGCGGCCAGGTAGTGGCGGGCCCGCAGCGTGGACGGGTCGTCCTCACCCAGCACCCGGGTCAGGTCCGGTACCAGCTCCTCCAGCAGCTCCACCGCCCGCTCCGGACCGCCGGCCTCGCCGGCCTCGAAGGCCAGGTACAGCCGCGTGGTCAGTACGCGCTCGGCGTCCGGCCCGTGCAGGGCCACCAGGTCGGGCACCAGGTCACCGTGCACCCGCGCGGCCAGCGCGTGGTCGCCCGCCCGGCCCGCGTTCGTCGCCAGGTAGTGGCGCACGGCCAGCGCCTCGGGGTGCCGGGCGCCGTGGAGGCGTGCCAGGTCGGCCAGCAGCGCGTCCAGCCGCTCCACGGCCCGCCGGTGCTCTCCGCTCTTCCCGGTCAGGTAGGCCTCCCGGCGCCGGGCCCGCAGCGTGTCCGGGTGCTCGGGCCCGAACGTGGACCGCAGCCGGGGCAGCAGTCCGCGCAGCTCCCGTGCCGCGGCGGCGAACTGCCCGGCGTCGGCCGTGGCCCGGGCACCGTCCACCAGGGCCAGCAGCCGTCCGGGATCCTCCGGCCCGACCGTCTCCGGCCGGGTGGTGGCCACCCGGGTGTAGGGCCGCGTCGGCGGAACGGGGGCGGGGGTGCCGGTGCGCGGTTCGGACCGGGGACGCGAGGGCCGGATGGGACCGGAGGCCAGGAAGGGCGCCAGGCGGTCCCGCACCTCCTCGGCGGTCGCGGGCCGCTCCTGAGCGCGCTTGGCCAGCATCGACCCCACCAGCTCCGACAGCGGCTCCGGCACCTCCGGGCGCAGTTGCGCGGCCGGGCGCGGGGCCTCCACCAGGTGCCGGTGCAGTACCGCCAGGGAGTCCTGGGAGGCGAACGGCGGCTGCCCGGTCAGCAACTGGTACAGGATCGCGCCCAGCGAGTACAGGTCGCCCGCACGTTCGACCCGCTCGCCGCGCACCTGCTCGGGTGACATGTACAGGGGAGTGCCGATCACCTGGCCCGTCCGGGTGATACGGCGGCTCTGCGTGGCCGCCGTGAGCGCCGCGATCCCGAAGTCGAGCACCTTCACCGTGCCGCCCCCGGAGCCCTCCTCGACCACCATCAGGTTGCCCGGCTTGACGTCGCGGTGCACGATCCCCGCCGCGTGCGCCGCGCCGAGCCCGGACGCGGCCTGGGAGACCAGATCGGCGGCGCGCGGAACCGGCATCGGTCCGCTCTCGCGCAGCACGGCCGTCAGCGACCGTCCGGCCACCAGCTCCATCACCGCGTACACCGGTCCGGAACCGCCGTGGGCCCCGTCGTATCCGAAGTCGTGCAGGATCACCACGTTGGGGTGGCCCGCCAGACGGGCGGTGAGCCGCGCCTCGCGGCGGAAGCGGGCGGCCACCTCCTCCGAACCGGCACGGCCCGCCCTGATCAGCTTGACCGCGACGGACCGGTCCAGGAGCTCGTCCACCGCCTGCCAGACCTCGCCCATGCCGCCCCTGCCCAGCTGGGAGAGCAGACGGTAGCGGCCGCCCAGCACCCGTTCCTCGGCCACCGAAGCCCCTCACCGTCAGCGTCCGCGTTCGCGCCCGATCCCCGTGGCCACTGTCGGCCGTCGCGGTCGTACCGGGCGTAAGGGTACAGCCGTCCGCGTTAGTGTGGTCTTTCACCCCAGGACCGAAACCCCCGAGTTCTGGGCCTTGTATCCCCGACCCCCGTGTGGAAACGAGTATCAGAGCCGTGAGCCTGAATCTCTACGTAGGTCCGGACTCCCAACCGGACAAGTACCGTCTCGTCCGGTCCGTGGGGCGTGGTGGAGAGGCCACGCTCTACCTGGCCGAAGTGAGCCTGGCCGGACAGACCGAGCCGGTCGTGGTGAAGGTCCTCAACTCCGACGTGACCGCGAACGAGGAGCAGTTCGCCGAGCTGAGCGCGAAGTGGGGCGAGCAGGCCGAACTGCTGCGCTTCATCAACCGGCTCGGAGTGGTCGGCGTCCGCGAGCACTTCGAGGGGGTGCCCGAGCACCCGGCCGACGGCGCGGGGGAGTACACCGACCGCGCCCTGTACCTGGTCATGAACTACGTACAGGGCGTGGACCTGCGCGACTGGCGGGCCGAGCACGCCGTGGAGGGGCCGCGCGGCCAGCGCGAGGTGCTGCGCTACCTGGAGCAGATCGCGCTGGTGCTGGACATGCTGCACTCGGGCCGCGCCACCCCGTCCAAGCGGGTGGTGGTGCACGGCGACCTGTCGCCCGGCAACATCATGATCAGCGACGAGGGCCAGGCCACGCTGGTCGACTTCGGGCTCAGCCGGATCGCGGCCCGCCACATGACCGCCCGTCCCTGGTTCACGCCCGGCTACGCGGCTCCGGAGATCTTCAACGGCGAGTACTCGGCGGCGACCGACCGCTACGCCTTCGGCGCCATCGCCTTCTTCGCCCTGACCGGTGAGGACCCGCCGCCCGCGCCCGAGCAGCTGCGTGAGCGCTTCGGCGCGCTGCCGCTGGTGGCGGGTGCCGGTGAGCGCCAGCACGGGCTGGTCATGTCCATGTTCTCCGCCGAACCCGGGGAGCGCCCCGAGACCTCGGACTGGATCCGGGCGCTGCGCTCCCTGGCCACGTCGGTGCCGTGGACGGGACCCGTGTCCGAACCGGGCGGCTCCGTCCTCGCGGCGGCCGCGGCCGAGGGCTCCGAGCCCTCCGCGCCGCCGCCCGAGGGGGCCGCCGTGGAGGCCTCTTCCCCTCCACGGGGCGACCGGGTGTCCGGTCCGCCGCCGGAGAGCGCCCCGGTGCCGGATGCCCAGAGCATGTCCCCGCGCCCGGTAGGCGGAATGCGCGGCCGGCCGAGCCAGGCGGTGCCGCCGCCCACCAGCGGCCCCCGTGACGCGTCCCCGGCCGGGCCGCCGCCGGAGCAGGCCGGCCCCGGGCAGGCCGGCCCCGCCCAGGGCGGACCGCAGCCGGGCGGACCTGTCCAGGGCGGGCCCCGGCCGAGGCCGCAGGCCAGGCCTCCGCTTCGGGGAGCACCCCCGCGGGGCCCGGCGTCCCAACAGCCGCCGATGCCCGGCGCTCCGGCACCCGGCGCCGCCTACTCCGGTCCGGCTGGTCCGGGGCACTTCCAGCACGCCACCGGCCCGCGGCCCGGATGGAACGACCCCTCCCGGCCCAACGCCACCGGTGCCCTCCCGCACACGGCCGCGCAGGGCCCCGCGTCCGCGGAGGCCGAGAAGCCCAGGAAGCGTAGGTCGCGCAAGCCCGTGCTCATCGGGCTCTCGATCTTCGGGGTGCTGTGCGTCGTCGCGGGTGCGACGGGCACCTACGTGGTCATGGACCGCTTCGCGACCACCACCGTCGCCGCCGAGGACCCGGGCGGGGCCGACACCGACGCCGCCCCGGAGGCCGCCGAGGACCCCGTCCGGGACTCGGCCTCCGAGGAGGGGGAGCCCCCGGTGGGGGAGTCCGACGTGCCCGCCTCACCCGGGGGCACCGGAGCGGAGTCCACCCTGCTGACCCAGATGGAGATCGTGGACGGGGCCTCCACGGACTACTGGCGCCCCGAGACCGGACGCGCGGAACTCGACGGAGAGTCCTACAGCCGCGCCATCGTCTCCGGTTTCTGTGCCGAGCACAGTTCCGAGTGCACGGGCTGGATCGACTACAACCTCGGCCGTGACTGGACGACGTTCACCTCCACCATCGGTGTCGACGACACCTCCGACGCCGGGGCCACCACCACGTTCACCGTGCACGTGGACGGCGAGGCCAAGGTCACCGAGACGCTGCGCCTGGGCGAGATGATGGATATCGAGGTCGACGTCTCCGACGCCCTGCGCCTGCGCCTGGAAGTGGAGAGCGACGACAGGGGCATCTACCCGGTCTGGGCCGATCCCGTGCTCGGCAGGGGCTGAGACCGCAGGCACCGGACACGGCGGCGCCCCCGCGGACCGCTCGGCCCGCGGGGGCGCCGTGTGCTCCGGCCTGTCCTGCCTGCCGTGGCCGGTCCGTTCCGGTGGGGGGTGGTGCGGGGCGGGGGACGTGCCGGGGGAGGAGGATCGTGCGGAGGCCGGTCGAGCCGGTCGCGGAGGCCCTACTCGGCGCGCCAGCCTCCCTGGCGGGTGCTCAGGTTCAGCGCGGTGGTCACCAGCGGCACGTGGCTGAAGGCCTGGGGGAAGTTGCCGACCTGGCGGTTCTCGCGCGGGTCCCACTCCTCGGCCAGCAGGCCCACGTCGTTGCGCAGCGACAGCAGCCGGTCGAACAGGTCGCGGGCCTCGTCCTGGCGGCCGATGGACAGCAGCGCGTTGGCCATCCAGAAGCTGCACGCCAGGAAGGCGCCCTCGTCACCGGGCAGTTTGTCCGCGGAGTCGTCCAGGTCGGTGCGGTAGCGCAGAACGAACCCGTCCACCATCAGGTCCTTGCGGATCGCCTCGATGGTGCCGACCACACGCGGGTCGTCGTAGGGCAGGAAACCCACCTCGGGGATGAGCAGCAGCGCGGCGTCCAGCTCCTTGCTGCCGTAGTACTGCGTGAAGGTGTTGCGCTGGGGGTCGTAGCCGTACTCGCACACCTCGGCGTGGATGGTGTCGCGCAGGGCCTTCCACCGCTCGATGGGGCCCTCCTTGCCGAACTCCTCGATGCTGCGCACCGCCCGGTCGGCGGCCACCCAGGCCATCACCTTGGAGTGCACGAAGTGCTGGCGCGGGCCGCGCACCTCCCACAGGCCCTCGTCCGGTTCGTCCCAGCACCACTCCAGGTAGTTGACCAGGGAGCGCTGTAGGCCCCACAGGTAGTCGCCGCCGCGGATGTTGTGGCGGCGGGCCAGGTGCAGCACGTCCATGACCTCGCCGTAGACGTCCAGCTGGTACTGGCCCACGGCGGCGTTGCCGATCCGGACCGGATGGGAGGCCTCGTAGCCCGGCAGCCAGTCGGCCTCCCACTCGGTGAGCCTGCGTTCGCCGCGGATGCCGTACATGATCTGCATGAGCTGGGGTTCGCCCGCGACCGCGCGCACCAGCCACTCGCGCCAGGCCAGCGCCTCGTCCTTGTACCCGGAGCGGATCAGCGCCTCCAGGGTGATGGTGGCGTCGCGCAGCCAGCAGTAGCGGTAGTCCCAGTTGCGCACCCCGCCGAGGTGCTCGGGCAGCGAGGTGGTGGGCGAGGCGACGATTCCGCCGGTGGGACTGTAGGTGAGGGCCTTGAGCACGATGAGGGAGCGGATGACCGCCTCGCGGTAGGGGCCCTCGTAGGTGCACTGGTTCACCCACTTCTCCCAGAACCGCTCGGTGCGGGAGAGCGCTTTCTCCGCGTCCAGGTGGTCCGACTCCTCCACCTGGGAGGGGTGCCAGGTCATCACGAACGGAACCCGTTGGCCGGCGGTGACGGTGAAGGTGGCGTCGTGGGTGAAGTTGTGGCCCTGCAGGGGGATGGGGCTGCTCAGCCAGACGGAGTCGGGGCCCGCGATGGCCACCAGTTCGGTACCGGCGCGGTGCACCCACGGAACGACGTGGCCGTAGTCGAAGCGGATGCGCATGGTGGTCTCCATGCACACCGAGCCCGCCAGTCCCTCCACGATGCGGACGATGTGCGGGGCGCCGCCGCGCGGCGGCATGAAGTCGATGACCCGGACGGAACCGTCGCCGGTGTCCCACTCCGACTCCAGGATGAGCGTGTCGCCCCGGTAGCGGCGGCGGGTGGCGCGGGACGCGCCCTCGGCGGGCCGCAGGATCCAACTGCCGTTCTGGTCGTCGCCCAGCATCGCGGCGAAGCAGGCGGAGGAGTCGAAGTCGGGAAGACACGCCCAGTCGATGGAGCCGTCACGTCCGACCAGCGCGGCGGTCTGCATGTCGCCGATCATTGCGTAGTCCTCGATCCAGCCGGGCACGCGGCTCACCCCCATCACGTCGTCATGATTCCTGCGGTCGGCGCCTCGTGGGTCGGCACCGCGATCTCGCGGTCCGACGCTCGCACGTCCGTGCGCACGCTCCGCCGGGAGCCTCCCACCCAGCCCGCCACCGGGAGCGGACCCGTGGTCGGGAAGGGGCGCCGTTCGGGCCACGTTCTGCCTCCGCACCAGCCGCCGCATGCCTTCCACCCGGTTATGTGCCCAGGTGAGGGCAGGCGAAAAGGCCGGTGGCCAGGAACCGTCCCGAACACGGTCCGTTCCGTTCACCGCGGTCCCCATCTTCCCCTCTTCGGGGGGAGACACGCCACCGCGCTTGCACGTGCATAGGAATGTGCAAGGAGAAATGTGGGGAAATGAGGGAGTTTGTCAGTTCAGAAGTTACGACGTGGTGACCAATATTCGGTCACGGGCCAACTTCCGGCCATTGAGAGCAGGGTGGTCGGACGGCCGGAACCCCGGCGGCGTAGGCGATTCCAAGGACCGGGCACGAGACGGGACGGTGGTGCGGAAACGGGAGCCGTGCCGTCGGACCGGCCCGCCGGGGGTCACCGGGAGTCCGGGAGCCCGCTGGTCTCGGACTCCCGGTCGGGCATGCGCATCAGGGGCAGGAACACCTGGGCCAGCGGGCCGATCGCCACAGCGAACACCAGGGTCCCCACACCCACCGTCCCACCCATGAGGAAGCCGGTGGCCACGACGCCCGCCTCGATCGAGGTCCGAGCCAGGCGCACCGACCACCCCCGCGCGGCCAGGCCGGTCATCAGCCCGTCCCGGGGGCCCGGGCCCAACTGGGCGCCGATGTAGCACCCGGTCGCGACCGCGCACACCACCACCCCGAGCCCCAGCAACGCCACCCGCACCACCAGCGAGTCGGTCTCGGGTAGCAGCCACAGGAACAGGTCCACCGTCATGCCCACCACGACCACGTTGCTCAGCGTGCCCAGGCCCGGCTTCTGGCGCAGGGGAATCCACAGCAGCATCAGCATCGCGCCGACCAGCACGCTCCATGTGCCGATGGACAGCCCGGTCTGTCGGGACAGGCCCTGGTGGAGCACGTCCCAGGGCATCGCGCCCAACTCGGCGTGGACGAGCAGGGCGCCGCTCAGCCCGTACAGGGTCAGGCCCGCGTACAGCCGGGTCAGGCGGCGCAGCCGGGGACGGGGCAGGGCCGGGGTGATCATCACCCGGCCCAGCAGTTCGGCGGCCGCGTCGCGGACGGGACGGGGCTGTGCGTTCACAGGGGTTCCCTTCACACCTGGGATCATCGGATGAAGGCCCGCGCGAAGGACGCGGAGCCGGGAGGCGTGGTCCGGAGAACGTGGAACCGGGTCATGGGGCCACCGGAGTCCGGCGGGGGAGCCACCTGGGTATCGTGGCGGATGCGGCGCTGGGAATGAAGTGCCAATCACGGGCAAGTGGCCTGGTTCGCGACACGGCGGCGGGAGACGGCATGGCGAGGCAGAGCGGCCACCGCGCGGCGGAGCGTCCGGGGAGCGGCACCCGGCGGATCAACGGACGCCTCCTCGCCCGCCTCATCGGCGAGGCGCCCGTGGAGCGCCCCTACTACCTGGCCGTCTCCCGGGCCGTCAGCGGGCTGGTCCTGGACGGACGGGTCCCCAGCAACACCCGGCTGCCCGCCGAACGCGACCTGGCCACCGCCCTCGGGGTCAGCCGCAACACCGTCACCGCCGCCTACGCCTGGCTGCGCGACCACGGATTCCTGGAGAGCAGGCAGGGCGCGGGCAGCTGGACCGTCCTGCCGGGCTCCGGTACCGACGAGCCCTCGCCGTTCGTCCCCGCCGCCGAGCACATCGACCTGGGCGTGGCCGCGCCCCCGGCCGTGGAGGGGTTGCGCGCCGCCGCGCTCCGGGCCGCCGAGCAGCTCTCCGCGCACGTGGGCGGACTGGGTTACCACCCCTACGGCCTGCCCGAGCTGCGTCACGCCATCGCCCGCCGCTACGTGGAGCGCGGGCTGCCCACCACCCCCGAGCAGATCTTCGTCACCAACGGCGCGCAGCAGGGCATCGCGCTGGCCCTGGACCTGCTCCTGCGGCCCGGTGACGAGATGCTGGTGGAGTCGCCCACCTATCCGCACGCGCTGGACGCCGCCCGCCGCGGCGGGGCCCGGATACGCACCGTCGGGGTGACGCCGCAGGGCTGGGACATGGAGTACCTCGTCGACGCGTTCCGCCGGTGGAAGCCCGACCTGGCCTACCTCGTCCCCGACTTCCAGAATCCCACCGGCGCCCTGATGGACGACGAGGAGCGCCGCGTCCTGGTGCGCGAGGCGCGCCGGGCGGAGAGCTACCTGGTCATCGACGAGGCGGTCACGGAACTGGCCATCGACTCCGGAGACCTGCCCGCGCCGGTGGCCGCCCACGACACCGACGGCCGGGTGCTGACGGTGGGCTCGGTGGCCAAACTGCTGTGGGGCGGCCTGCGGGTGGGGTGGGTGCGCACCACGCCGCCGATGGTGACCCGTCTGATGGCCGCCCGGCAGCGCTTCGACCTCGCCGGGGCGGTGCTGGACCAGCTCACCGCCACCCACCTGCTCGCCGACGTGATGCGCATCCGCGCCGAGCGCAGCCGCCAACTGCGCCGCAACCGGGACGCGCTGCTGTACGCGCTGCGGGAGCGGCTGCCCGACTGGCGGTCCAGCGTGCCCGGAGGCGGGCTGGTGCTGTGGACGGCGCTGCCCCAGCCCATGGCCGGCGCGCTGTCCGCGGCCGCCGTCCGGCACGGGGTGCGTCCCGCGGCCGGCCCGGTGTTCGGGGACGACGGCACCCTGGAGCGCTACCTGCGCCTGTCCTACACCCAGCCGCCGGACGTGCTCGCCGACGCCGTGGACCGCCTGGCCGCCGCCTACGCCGAGACCCTGGCCCACCCGGCGCAGTCCCGGGGACAGCTGTACGTGTGAGGGCGGCGGCCGCCGCCCCCACAAGCCCTCAGGCCCCTCCGGCCGGCACGGCGAACCGCCGCGCGAAGCGGACCACCTCGCCGAGCACCTCGTCCCGGTTGGTCTCGTTGAACACCTCGTGCCGGGCGCCGGGGAAGACCCGTGCGGTGAAGTCCTCGCCCATGACCGAGGTGATGCCCACCTTCGTGCCCTCCAGGGGCACCAGCCGGTCGTCGGAGCCGTGCACCCACAGCAGCGGCAGCGTGCCCACACTTCCGGCGGCGAGGCCCCGCTCCATCTCGGCGAGCATGGCCTTCACGGTGGCGCGCTTGAAGGGGCCGTGCCAGACCAGTTCGTCGGCCACGTACGCCTCGCCCACGGCGGGGTCGCGCGAGAGCGTGGACGGGTCGATGGGAACGTCGGGGATCTCCTCGGCGGCGGCGAGCTGCTCCAGGTCGGCCCACCGGCCCAGCACGGGCCCGGAGAGCACCAGCGCCCGGAGCTCGTCGGGGCGGGTCTGGGCGTAGCGGGAGGCGATCAGCCCGCCCATGGAGTGGCCGATGAGCACCAGCGGCAGCGCCCGGTAGGCCGTGCGCGCCTGGGTGATGACCCGGTGCACGTCCTCGACCACGTCCGCGTAGTCGTCGATCAGCACCCGCTCGCCGGAGGAGCGCCCGTGTCCCCGGTGGTCGGCGCCGTAGACCACCGCGCCCGCCGCGACCAGGTCCTCGGCCACCTGCTGGTACCGTCCCAGGTGCTCGCCGTAGCCGTGGACCAGCACCGCCAGCCAGGTCGGTTCGCCCCCGGTCGGGGCCCACGCCCGCGCCGCCAGCCTCTCCGAACCGTCGGGTCCGCCCGCCAGAGCCCACTCGCGTGTGGTGATCACCGTGTTCCGCCTCCTTGCCCGCGGCCTCGTCTGCGACGATCGGGGTGGTCCGCGACCGTCCCCGGAACCCTACGGTGGAGCGGGGCCGGTACGCACGGGGCCGGTGTTGGACCTTCGTACAAGACCGGCGCGATCGGGGCGGCGCTGAGGGACCCCCGTGCATCGGAGAGGTAACGATCACGCCCGTGTGCGTACGCGGCCGCCTCGAATGCCGAAAATTTTTCGTGTTGAGCAACGAATTGCGGCATATGGTGTGTCCATAAATACACATCGTTAAAAGGGGATCTTCTACGCTTATCTATGGGTATCTCCCGGGCAGGTGCCTCTGTGCACGACCGCTCGGCAACTCGGACTGGAGAGGGTGACGCCCGTGCTGGCCGACTCCTATGGGCGAGTGGCGACTGACCTGCGGGTCTCGCTCACCGACCGCTGCAACCTCAGGTGTACCTACTGCATGCCGCCGGAAGGGCTGGAGTGGCTGCCCAAGCCGGAACTGCTCACCGACGACGAACTCCTCCGCCTGGTCCGCATCGGTGTGACCCGCCTCGGCATCACCGAGGTGCGCTTCACCGGAGGTGAACCCCTGCTCCGCCGCGGACTGCCCGGCCTCATCGCCGGGACGACCGAGCTGCGGCCCCGACCCCAGACCGCCCTGACCACCAACGGCATCGGTCTGGCCCGCATGGCCCCCGCCCTGGCCGAGGCCGGACTCGACCGCGTCAACGTCTCCCTCGACACCCTCCGACCGGATGTGTTCGAGACCCTGGCGCGGCGCCGCCGACTCGACGACGTCCTCGACGGTATGGCGGGTGCGGCCGACGCCGGACTCACCCCCGTCAAGGTCAACACCGTCCTGATGCGCGGCGTCAACGACGCCGAGGCGGCCGACCTCCTGCGCTTTTGCGTCGAGCGGGGCTACGAGCTGCGCTTCATCGAGCAGATGCCGCTGGACGCCCAGCACGGCTGGCGGCGCGACACCATGATCACCGCCGAGGAGATCCTCGCCTCCCTCGAGGCCGAGTTCACCCTGGACGCCGCCGACAGCGAGACGCGCGGCAGCGCGCCCGCCGAGCTCTTCCACGTGCGCGGAGCCCGCTTCCCCAACGGGGAGCAGGCGACGGTCGGCGTCATCGGCTCGGTCACCCGCCCCTTCTGCGGGGCCTGTGACCGGGTCCGCCTCACCGCCGACGGGCAGGTGCGCAACTGCCTGTTCGCCCGGGAGGAGTCCGACCTGCGCGCCCTGCTGCGGGGCGGCGCCACCGACGAGGAGATCGCCCGGAGCTGGACCGCCGCCGTGGCCACCAAGCTGCCCGGGCACGGCATCAACGACCCCAGTTTCCTACAGCCGTCCCGGCCCATGTCGGCGATCGGCGGCTGACCCCGCACCGACCCCCGCACCCTCCCGCACCCTCCCGTCGCCCGTTCCACGCGACGGGTGCGTTCCCGCGATCCCGGGTATCCACGGAAACACGTTGCACGCCCCGCTCCGCTCTGGCTTGACGTCTCGGGGGCCGGACGCCCCGGGGCACCCGTACGTGCTCCCGCGAACGACACACGGGCCCGGTCCGGAAAGGGAGGTGGCCTGACATGCCCTACACCGAGGTTGCCGGGGAACGCGTTCCGATCCGCATGTGGGTCGCGCCCGCCGAGGTCGAGGCCGCGGCGATGGAACAGCTGCGCAACGTCACCCGCGTGCCGTGGGTGCACGGCCTGGCCGTCATGCCGGACGTGCACTACGGCAAGGGGGCGACGGTCGGCTCGGTCATCGCCATGCGCGACGCCGTCAGCCCCGCCGCCGTCGGGGTCGACATCGGCTGCGGGATGACCGCCGTGCGCACCGACCTGACCGCCGAGCGCCTGCCCGACGACCTGGGGCGGCTGCGCTCCGCCCTGGAGGCCGTGGTCCCGGTCGGCTTCCACGCCCACGACGAGCCGGTCGACCCCGCCACCGTTCCCGCCCTGCGCAGCACGGACTGGGACGCGTTCTGGTCCGGGTTCGACCGCCTCGCCGACGCCGTCCACTCCCGCCGAACCAGGGCCCGGCACCAGATGGGCACCCTCGGCGGCGGCAACCACTTCCTGGAGGTGTGCCTGGACGACGACGAAGCCGTGTGGCTGGTGCTGCACTCCGGGTCGCGCAACATCGGCAAGGAACTGGCCGAGCACCACATCGAGCGCGCCCGGAAGCTGCCGCACAATCAGGACCTGCCCGACCGGGACCTGTCGGTGTTCGTCGGCGGCACACCGGAGATGGAGGCCTACCGCCGCGACCTGTTCTGGGCCCAGGAGTACGCGCGGCGCAACCGGGACGTGATGATGGGCCTGGCCTGCCGCGCCGTGGCCGAGCAGGTCCCGGGAGCCCGCTTCGAGCAGTGGATCTCCTGCCACCACAACTACGTGTCCGAGGAGTCCTACGACGGCGTGGACGTGCTCGTCACCCGCAAGGGCGCCATCCGCGCCGGGGAGGGCGAGCTCGGGATCATCCCGGGCAGCATGGCGACCGGGACCTACATCGTGCGCGGGCTGGGCAACCCCGCCTCCTTCAACTCCGCCTCGCACGGGGCGGGGCGCAGGATGAGCCGGAACAAGGCCCGCAAGACCTTCAGCGCGGCCGACCTGGCCGAGCAGACCAGGGGAGTGGAGTGCCGCAAGGACGCGGGTGTGGTGGACGAGATCCCGGCCGCCTACAAGGACCTGGAGTCGGTGATCGAGGCCCAGACCGACCTGGTCGAGGTGGTCGCCCGCCTGCGCCAGGTGGTGTGCGTCAAGGGCTGACACGTCGGGCCGGCGGAGGTCTTCGCCGGCCTGCGTAACCTTCTTCCCATGGGACACCGACACCCGAGCAAGCTCAAGAACTCCGAAGTGAGCCACGCACGGGCCCGATGGCTGCTGCGGGCCGAGCTGGACGGCTGCGAGGAGTGCCAGCGTGAGGGCGACCGCGAGGCCCTGAGGGACCTCGCCTCCGGCGGGGTGTTCGACTCGCTCCTGACGGGGTTCGTTCTGGCGCGCACCCAGCAGTGGTACTCGCCGAGCCGACCGGTCCAGTACCCGGCCACGGTGTACCGCATCGCGCCCATCGACGAACGCGACTTCTGGCGGGAGCCCACCCAGCACTGCATGCGGGTGTGCACGGTCCAGGGGTCGCAGGGCACCAGCGTGGACACCGTGCCCGCGCTCAAGGAACTGCGGCTGATGCCGATGGAGGACCGCGGGTTCGTCCTGGACGACGTGGTCGACGGACTGGCCGAGGCGGAGGGATGAGTGACATGGTCCGCGAGGTGGGCGCCCCCCTGGACGCGGTCGTGCTGGCGGGGGGAGCGGGCCGCCGCATGGGCGGCGTCGACAAACCGGGGCTGGACGTGGCCGGACGGACACTGCTGGAGCGGGTCACCGACGTGGTCCGCGCCCACAACGCCGACGCGGTCCGCGTCCACGGCGCGGGAACCGTGGCTCCCTCCGGCACGGCGGCCGTCGGCGCGACGCCCGAGGACGCGCGGGACACCGCGGGCAGCCGCGGGGAGGCCGGGGAGGACGCCGGCGGGGGCCGGACGATCGTGGTCGGACCGACCCGGGAGAGCCCCCGCGCGCTCTACGTCCGCGAGGACCCGCCCGGCTCGGGCCCGGTGCCCGCCCTGCGCGCCGGCCTGGCGCACGTGCGCACTCCCTGGTTCGCGCTGCTCGCCGCCGACCTGCCCCACCTGGACACCGGCCACCTGGCCGCCCTCACCGCCGCCCTGAGCGAGGACGACGCGGGAGCGGTGTTCGTGGACTCCACCGGACACGAGCAGTGGCTCACAGGGGTATGGCGCGCCGACGCCGTCCGCGCCGCCCTCGCCGACTACCGGGGCCGGTCCCTGTACCGCCTGCTCGGCCCCCTCCGGCCCCGCGCGGTGCCGCCGGCCGACGACCTGGCCGTGGCCGACTGCGACACCCCCGAGGACCTCGACCGCGCCCGCCGCCTGCTGGAGCCCCCGGCCGGCTGAAACGGGCCGCCGCTTGCCGAGCAGCGGTCCGGTGGTCCATGATGTCCGCCATGACGATCAGGAAGGGCGGAACCCGCCCGGGCCGTTGAGCCCCACCGCGCCGACGTACGGGTCGGCCACCCGGCTCCTGCACTCCCTCGAGGACGGCGCCGTCTCCCGGCGCATGCGCGTCCTCGCGCTCTACGCCCGCGACCACGCCGGCACATCCCATCTCGCCGGGATCCTCCGGCAGCTCGAAACCTCCGGCCACGGCCGCCTCGCCGTGCACATGGCCACGGTCGCGCGCGACACCGGCACCCTGGCCCGCCACCTCGCCGGACCCGACCACGAACTTCGCCGGGCCGCCCTGCGCGCGGTCCGCGACCTCCCGGGCGAGGCCGTCGCACCCGCTCTGGACGACGCGCCCACCGGTCTGCGCCGTGCCCTGTACCGCGCCCTGTTCCACGCGCGGCGCACCGGCGCCGCCGACACCCTCCTGCCCCGCGTCCGCGCGGAGTACGGCGACGCCGAGGCCGCCGCGCTCCTGCCCGCCTGCTCACCCGGACAGGTCGTCCGCCACCTGCCCGACCTCCTGCACGCCGTGCGCTCCTGGCGCCGCCTGGCCCGCCGCCATCCCGACGTCCTGCTGGGCCACCTCCGGGAACTGGGCGCGGAGAACGGGGGCCTGCCCGTGCGGCTGCCCGCCTGGCGGCGCGCCCTCCAGGCACTCGACCCGGTCCGGCCGGCCGGGACCGGAGCACTCGTCGAGGAACTCGAACCCCGTGGCCGGAGGCTGCTCCACCTCCTCCCGCACGCCCAGCGGCTCCCGTACCGGGACGGAGACCGCCACCAGTACCCCTTCCGCTACCCGGCCCTGCCCGGCGGCGGACGTTCCGTCCGCGAGCTGTTCCAGCAGATGCTCCACAGCCCTCCGTCGGCCCTGTCCGTCCTTCGGGCCATGCCCCAGCCGATGAGCACCGCCTACCTGGACCGGTTCGTCCAGGAACGGAGCGGATACGGCACACTCGCGCTCCTGCCCTACCTGGGACTGCTGCCCCGGGAGCGGGCCGAGGCCGGGGCCCGCCGCGCCCTGGCGCAGATCAACGTCTTCCAGGGCCGCAGGGCCCGCTACGCGGACCCCCACAAGGACCTGGACGCGATCGCCCACCTGCCCTACGGAGAGGCGGCCGGCCCGCTCGACGACGCCGCCGCGGCCGGGGACACCGACCGCCGGGCGCGAGGCCTGGCCCGGCTGGTGGAGGCCACCGCACGCACCGGCGATCCCCGCCTGCTGGCCCGGGTCCTCGCCGGGCGCGCCGAGCGCGCCCGGGCCGAACGCGACCCGGTCCGCCGCTCCCTGCTGTGCGCGCTGGCCTCCGTCGCCCCGCCACTGCTCGCCGAGGCCTCCCTTCCCGCGCTGCACCGGCTGCTCACCGACACCCTGCGCTCCCGCGACACCTCGGCGGGCACCCGCCGGTCCCTGCGCGACCTGGCGGCCCGGCTGCTGCGCCATCCACGCACCCGCGAGGACGCGGACGCGGTGGAGTGGGCGCTGGAGGCCTACACCGGCCTGGTCACGCGCTTCGGCGCGCGGGGGCTGGGCGAGCGCGGCCGTCCGCGCTCACGCCCTCCGTGGTGGAGCGGGCCGCACCGGACACCCGCCTCCTCCGACTCGGAGCCGACCCTGGACCAGGTACTGCCCCGGGGCGCGGAGGGCGAACTCCACCGGAGGCTCGCCCCAGTGCTCGACGCGGCCCGCGCCCGGGGCGACTTCTCTCCCGTCGTCGCCCTGGCACGCGAACTCGGCCGCCGGGTCCACGGTGTCCCCGAGATCAGGGAGCACCTGGCGGCCGCCGTCCTCCACCACGCCAAAACCACCAGTGACATCGGCACCACCAGAGCCAGCGACAGCGCAGGGACCGGTACCGCCGGAGAGGCGGCGAAGCTGTACCTGACAGGTCGGGACGCCCGCGCCGACGCACTGGCGCTGTTCGACGCCGATCAGGCCGCCGCCCGCGTCCCCCGGGTGTGGGAGGTCCTCGCCCGCCACCACACGCCGTCCGCGCTCCGCGCCGCCCTCGACGCCGCCGAGCACCGGTCCGCCGACGGCCGGGCGTGGGTGCCCCGGACCGACCGCCGTGTGGCCCGGGACTGGCCGGAGCCGCTGCGCGCCCGGGTCGTCGACCACCTGGCGGGGATCGCCGACGACCACTCCCTCGCCCTCGACGATCGCGAGGACGCCCTGTGCGAGCTGGGGAGCCTGCCCGGCACGGCCGACCGGATCGCCCCCTACCTGGACGGCCCCGACACCGTCCTGCGCGAGGCCGCCGTGAGCGCCCTCGGCCGCGGCGACGACCCGGGCCGCGCCCTGGACCTGGTCCTGGCGCACGCCGACGGTCCTCGGTCCCGGGCCGCCGGACCCGCGATGTCCCGGTGCGCGAGGGCCGTCGCGCCCTCCCGCCTGGGCCCGGCACTGGCGCGCGCCCTGGACGGTCCGGCCAAGGTCACCGTCCGCAAGGCGGCGGCCCGCCTGCTGGAGCACCACCGGCCGCCCGGCGGGATCGAGCGCCTGGTCCGCGTCCTGGACGCCGGTGGAGGGCAGCACCGGGACGTGCGCGCGGCCGCGGCGGGCGCGCTCATGCGCGCCCTGGACCACCCGGCCGCACTGCCCGCCCTGGTCCGGCACGTCCACGGGTTCACGGAGGTGGAGGTCCAGTTCGCCCTGTTGCGGGTGCCGCCCCAGGCCTGCCCGCCGCCGCTGCGGAAGGCCGCCGCGCGGATGGTGGCCTCGCTGCCCGCCCCGTCACGCGGCCACTGGCGGTTCCAGGGGTGGACGAGCCGCTGGGCGCCCTGGGCCGACCACGACGTCGACGAGGTGGTCGAGGCCGTGTGCGACCTGGACCGGGACGGCGAACAGGCGATCCAGGCCCTCGGCGCGCTCGTCCTCGCGGGGAAGGGCGCCGACCGGATCAGAGGGATACTGGGCCGGCTCCTGGCGGCCGTCCCCGGCCCCGAGCACGGGGTACCCCTGCGCCGGTCCCACCGGGAGCGGGGAGACTCAGCCCACCGGCGGGTGAGGAGGGTGCTCCGGCTTCTGCACGGTTCGACGGCGGTCGGCGGGGACGGCGCCCGCGTACTGGAGGAACAGCGAAGGAGCGTGCTCGGCCTGCTGGCCTCCAGGGACGAGTACCTCGTCGAGGCGGACGCCGTCGTCCGCCGGATGATCGGGGCCGGGATCGGGGCCGCGGGAGAGACCCACGCCCGGTCGCTGGCGGGACTGATCCTGCTCACGGCCCGTCTCATGGCCCGGCGGCCCGCCCTCACGTGGAGGACGGAGAGGCTCGTGCGGTCCATGGTCGGCTTCCGCGGGGACCGCGTGCCGCTGGAGACGCTGGAGGAGGTGGTGCGCCACGTCTTCGACACCGCCGCCCGGACGGACGGTGCCGTGGGGGAGACGGTGGCCCTGGTGGGCCTGCGCATCGTGGAGCGGGCGGGCACCGAGACCGAGTGGTCCGGGGCCTGGCCGGAGCTGCTCTCCCGTGCGGGCGACCTCGGACACGGGGCGGTGCGCGTGGAGGCATGGCGGATAGCCGTGGAGTAGGGGCGACAGGAGTCGGCGGGGACGGAGGAGGAAGGGAAGACCCGGTCTCCGGCCGTCCCCGCCACCGCTCCGCGGGCCGGGAGCGCTCCTGCGGCTCCGGTCAGCCCTCGAACTCGTCCATGGGCGTGGTCTCGCGCAGGAACCCGCGCATGCCCAGGAAGTTGGACAGGTACTCCCGGTGCTCGTCGCAGGCCACCCACACCTTGCGCCGGTCGGGAGTGTGCAGCTTGGGGTTGTTCCACACCAGCGCCCACGTCGCCTCGGCACGGCAGTCGCGCCGTGAGCAGCGCGGCCGGTCGTCCGGTTTACCCAATGCTGACCCCCCAGTCGAAGAAACGGTCCCCATGGTAAAGCCACGGGCACGAGCCGGTGTTCTCCGCAGGTCGACCGGAAAGGCGACCTGGGCCGAACACAAGGCGACGCCGGGTGGCTACGGGGGCAAACCACCCGGCGTCGCAGGCGATGTTTCGACGGGGGCTCGAAACATCGCACCCGCGCTTCGACGGGGGACCGAAGCGCTAGAAACCAATGTACACCGATGCCCCCCGGTGTACGTCAAGAGTCAGTTACAACGTTGTCTCGGGAGGGTCCCACCGATGCAGGGTCTTAGGTCCCAGTCCAGGACTCATCTGACATTTCGCCCATAACATGTGCCCCTCTGTTCCGCGGGGTAACACACGTTTCCTGGGTCAAAGTAATCCCACGCATATCCCTGGTCTCCGTCGACACACGGCAAAGCGTCCGGCCCCGCTCACACGGCGCCGGGCGGGTGGACGGAGAGCGCTTCCGTGTGGCCGTGTGGGATTGCGGGGAGAGCAGGAATCGGGGGTCGCGCCGTGCGCGACCGTGTAAACGACTACGCAGGGGGTCCCACATGTCCCACAACACCTACCGCGTCACGGAGATCGTCGGCACCTCGCCGCAGGGGATCGACCAGGCCATCCGCAACGGCATCGACCGGGCCTCGGCCACGCTGCGCGAACTCGACTGGTTCCAGGTCACCGAGATCCGGGGGCACATCGAGGAGGGCGACGTCGCGCACTTCCAGGTGGGTCTCAAGGTGGGGTTCCGCCTGGAGGAGTGAGGGGCCGCGGTCCGGGGACGGCGGCCGCGGTGGCGGCCCGGTCGCCGCCGTCACCGCGGCCGCCTCGACCCGGCCGACCCCGACGTGGCCGGCACCTCGTGGCGGCACCGGTTCTACTCCCGGATTCACGTGTACGGCACCAGCAAGCTCCTCAGCCTGCTGGCCACCCGCGAACTCGCGCGCCGCCCGCCCGCCGGCATGCGCGCCTACAACGCCGATCCCGGAATGGTCCGGGGCACGGCGGTCAACCGCAGCGCCGGGGGACTCATGCGGCTGACCGCCCCGCTGACGCGCCCCTGGTCCCGCACCGTCGGGGAGGGTGCGCGGACACCGTTGGCGCTGGCGGTGGCGGACACGCCTCCCGAGCCCAACGGCGGGTCCTTCAGCGACTCCCGTCCCGGGTCGCCCTCGGCCCTCGCGGGCGACGACGGGCTCGCCCGCCTCGTCTACGAGCGGACGGCCCTCCTGTTGGGGACGGCTCCGCTCGCGTGAGCGGCCACCGCGCGCAGATCGTGGCGGGGACACGGCCTAACCCTCGGCCGAGGCCTCCAGGCCGCGCTGCACGTCCACGTGTACGTGGTCCAGGTGCCTCAGGATCTCGTTGTCCGGGTCGGCGGCCTCGTAGTCGCGCCATCCCAGCGACGGGTAGTAGGTGCTCCAGATCCTGTCGTCGAAGATGATCACGTCTATCTCGTAGTCCGGGGCGTGGGCGATCAGCCAGTGCGCCATCACCCAGCCCTCACGACGGTTCTCCTCGTTGACCGGCCGGTAGAAGATGTCGATGGCGCGGCCTTCGTAGTGCGCGGAGTCCTCGCCGTGCCCGGTGTCGTAGCCGCCCGGATGGTAGCCGCCGAGGCTCAGGTCGGAGAAGTGCTCGTCCAGGCCGTCCTTGAGGCGCTGGGCGCGCGCGGTCAGGCCGGAGGGCTCCAGGTCCTCCTGCACCTCCAGCCCGGGGTTCTTGGTGGACCGGCAGGTCAGCGAGGGTCCGGCGTCCTCCTCGGGCCCCTCCTCCAGGAGGGTCATCACGGCATCGGGGATGTCGCTGGTGTCGGGCGCCCCGAGCGGGGCGCCGTCGCCCTGTACGGCGACGGCGGCCGCGGTGGTGGCCCGCCGGGCCTGGTCCCGGTCCAGCCGGACCTGCTCCTCGCCCGTCCACACCGCGCAGTCGGGGCCCCAGGGGGTCGACATGGGGAAGGCGTCGCTGTTGCGGGACAGCCAGCGAACGCCCACGGCGGCGATGACGCCCAGCACGACCAGGACGGCCACGGCGATGGCCAGCCTGTACCACCGGCGCTCGGGCCGTACGGCTCTGTGTGTCATGCCCCTCGCTCCTCCACGTTCGTGCCGGGCCGCGCTTGTCGGCTGCCGACGCGGGCTTCAGAGTGGTCAACTCCTACGGAATTCACCAGATTTCAGACGATACGGGCATCTTCTCCGTATCGGGGGCCGGGCACCGTTCTCGAAGCCGGTGACCAGGCAGGACGCGCCGACTGCCGTGTCGGTCACAGAGTGCTCCCTAACGGACCGACCACAGGACGAACAGGCCGCCGAGAACCAGCGTCAGCGCCCAGATCCGGTCCATGGTGACCCCGCGCCAGCGCAGCGCGTGCACCCCCAGGAAGTCGTAGGCGATCAGGGCGGCGACCCCCGCCGCGGCCAGCATCGCCACCGTGTGCACCCCGGTGGCGGCCAGGCCGACCAGCGTCGCGTCCCACAGGCTCCACGTCTCCACGGCCGCCGCGGCCTCCTCCGGCGCCGGTGCCGCCCCGGCCCCGCCGGTGCCCACGGTCGCGCCCTCCTCCACCCCCTCCGCCGGCCGGCCCCCGGCGCCGTGCGCCCCGTGCCCGTCGGAGTGCCCGTCGGAGTGCGTGTGCGCGAGCCGTCCCGCCAGCACGGGCATCAGCATCAGACCCGCGCCGTGCGCCGACGACATCAGGAACGACCACGCGGTCAGCTGCCACAGCGGCAGGCGCACCTCGCGCCAGTGGAAGTGCCGCCGCGACAGCAGCATCACCAGCCCCACGAACACGATCAACGTGCCGCCCGCGACCGGGAAGAGCACCGAGGCGGTGGCCGAGCCGGTGACGGTGACGGCCACGGCCGCGACGCCGACGCTGGCGGCGTGGCCGACGGCGACGGCGGGCAGTGAGCGCAGCACCTCGGCCCGGCCGCCCTCCTGGAGGCCGCGGGTCACGGCCAGCAGCCAGCCCATGCTCGGGTGCAGGCCGTGGAAGGCGCCCAACGCGACGAGGGACCAGATCTGGGCGGGGGTCACGGCGCCAGAGTCACACGGCCGTGGGGAGGCCGCAACAGCGCGAACCCCTCTGACCGACACCGGTCAGAGGGGGTTTCGCTTCGGCGTTTCCGGGGCAGCCGGGCCCGGGATCCGGGTCAGCGCCGGATCAGGGGCACAGGGCTTCCAGGGCGGTGGGGTCCTCGCCCACCTGGCGGCCCGGTTCGTCGGGGCGCTCCTCGTCCAGGCCGGTGTACTCCTGCCACTCGGTGAGCCCGTCGTCCCCGGTCTCCTCCCCGGCCGGCCCGCTCGGCTCGTCGGACGCGCCCGGGGACGGGGAACCGGAGGCCTCGTCCGTCGGGGCCCCGTCCCCGGCCTCCTCCCCGGCGATGGCCTCGTCGACCAGCTTCCTGACCTCCTCCCAGTCAGGATCGGCGGTGCTGACCTGGGGCGGCGAAAGCTGGAGCGTGCTCATCTCGCCCTTGTCGGTGACCATGTCGGCCAGCTCGACGAACGCGGGGACCTTGGCCTGGGGGATGTCGGTGCTCAGTGTGCGCTCGGTGGCGCCCGCCAGCTTGCGGTAGCTGGTCAGGACGGTCGTCGGCTCGACCTGCTCGGCGACGTACTTGAGCAGGCAGCCCTGGCGGCCCATCCGGCCGTAGTCGTCGCTGTTGGTCCGGGACCTGCCGTACCAGAGGGCGTCGTGGCCGTTGAGGCGGCGCAGGCCCGGCTCCAGCACACCGCCGTGCACGCCGTAGGGGATCGGCTCCTCGATGAGCACCTCCACGCCGCCGATGGCGTCGATCAGGTCGCGAAAGCCCATCATGTCGACCATCGCGTAGTAGCCGATCTCCAGGCCGACGTTGTGCGCGATCACCTTCTTGAGGGTGTCGGCGGAGGGGTCGGACGCGGACGGCCTGAAGGCCAGCGCCTCGGGCTCCTCGGCGACCACCTGGTAGAGCTCGTTGAGCATCATGTCGAAGCCGTACGGCTCGGGGTAGCGCTCGGCCAGGGCGCTGCCCTCGGGGAACCGGGCGTTCTCCAGGTTGCGCGGCAGGCCCACCAGCACGGTGTCGCCGGTGCTGGTGTCCATGCTGGCGATCATCATGCTGTCGGTGCGCACGCCGTAGCGGTTGTCCGCCGAGTCCGAGCCGAGCAGCAGCACGTTGACCCGCTCCTGGCCGTTCCACGGGTCGGCCTCGTCGTGCGGCGGATGGAGGGGGTCCTCCTCGGCCTGGAACACGTTGTTGAGCGTCTGGTAGGCGGTGTAGCCGCCGTGCAGGGCCAGTGCGGAGGGCGTCGCCACGGTCAGGCACAGCAGCAGGACCATCGCGGCGCCGAGTACCCGCGAGCCCCGGGAGGCGCCGGCGGGCCTGGTGATCACCCAGGAGTGCACGATCACCGTCAGCCACAGCACCGCCACACCGAACACCAAGCCCATGGCACTCAGCAGCCACCGGCTCTGCAGGGCCATGGTGGCCACCAGGGTCATGGTCCCCGTCTCGCTGGCGACCAGCCACCAGCCCCACGCAGCCAGGCCCAGGACCATGGACAGGTACAGGCCCAGAATCACCGTGCCCGCGACCCTGCGGCGCATCCGCAGGTGTGCCAGGCCCGGGAGGGGAACCGACGCCGCGGTCCACAGCAGTGCCCGTCCCGTACTGGGGCGCGCGGGCGCCCCGTCCCGCTGATCGTCCTCCGCTGCCACCGGTGGTTCCTCTCCAGCCGCGGGGCTGTCCGCCCCGTTGTCTCCGTCGTCCCCGCCGAGCGGTGCCTGGGGTCGGAAGTGTCCGAAACCCCCTGTTATGTACACGCTTGGGAAGGGTCGTTCGGTTCCCTGCCGGAGGCGTGCGTGTGCTCGGACGCGTGGAGCGGGCCGCCCGTGTGGCCTCTGGGCATGGGGAGATTCCCTGGGGGTGTCGGTGGGCCCGCCAGATCAGTGTGGCGCTTTGCGAGAGTTGTGGGGACGACTACTCAGTGATGATGGATCTTCTATACAAGTCTGTTATGTGGCGCTGAGGTGGTTGATGGGGCATTGGGCGAAGCTTTCGGAGCAGTCAAAGGGGTGAATCAGCCGATTTCTTTCGCGATCAGTAGTGAACGGGCGCCGCAACTGGGATGATCTGGCCGCAGGAGGGGGCGTCGTCCGGGGGAAGGACGGCGTCATGGGAACGAAAGGCAAGCCATCGTGCTCGATGCGGTTGATGCCGCGCTCATGCGTGCGCTGCAGGGGGACGGCAGAGCGACGTTCCAGGCACTGGCCGACGGAGTCGGCCTGTCGAGGACGGCGGTGCGCGCGAGAGTGCGCCAGCTCGTGCAGTCAGGAGCGATCAGGATCGTCGGGGTCCTGCACGCCGGAGTCGTGGGAATGGAGGTGCTCGGCCATGTGTCGTTCCGCGTCAGCGGGCCCGTGGGGGCGCTGCTGGACGCGCTGGGTGAACGCGAGGCCGTGACCTTCGCCGCGCAGTCGGCCGGGCGCTTCCCCGCCGTCGCGCAGGTACGGGTGGCCGACGACGCCGCCCTGGCCAAGGAACTGGCCGAACTGCGCTCGCTGCCGGGTGTGGACGGCGCGGAGGTCTTCCGTGCCAACGCCGTGTTCAAGGACGCCCACAGCAGCGTCCGGGAGCTGCACGACATCGAGCTGGACGCCCTGGACTGGCGCCTGGTCCGCCAGCTGCTCAGGGACGGGCGGGCCTCCTACGCGGACCTGGCCCGCCAGGTGGGCCTGTCGCAGGCCGCCGCGCGCTCCCGGGTGGTGCGGCTGCTCAACTCCGGTGTGGTGCACGTGACCGCGCTGGTGGAGCCCTCCGCGGTGGGCGCCAACGAGCGGCTGGGCTTCGGCGTGCGCTGCCGGGGCGACGCCGAGGCGCTGGGCGCCTCACTGGCGAACATGTCCGGAATCTCCTTCCTGGCCAGCGGTTTCGGTCGCTACGACATCATCGGCGTCCTCACCGCGCCCGACCGCTGCCAGCTGGTGGAGGCGCTGGAGGCGGTGCGCTCGGCGCCGGGGGTGGGCTACGTGGAGTGCTGGGACCACCTGTCCGTGCGCAAGGAACGGCGGGGAGGGGAGCGCCCCGTGGAGTGGACCGCCTGACCGCGCTGGGCGGGGGTCGGCCGCGCTGGTCCGGGGCGGGGTGTTCCCGTCCCGCTCGGGGCGGGTCCTTCCGTACTCCTCGTCCGAATCTGTAACCAGCGGTAGCATTTTTACGTGTTTCCGCCCCGTATGGCTTGCGTCACGCTTAAGTTACCCGTGAGTATAGGAAGGGGCCGGTCCGAGCCGGCCGCACCGGGCGCGGGTGTAGTGGGAGGCTGACGTGGCGCTTGCGGATACGTTGACGGCTGTGGGCACGGTGTCGCTGGCACGGTGCGGCGGCCGACCGTTCGGTACGCACCTGTTCTCCGTCTGGCCGGGGGCCGCCTTCGCGGCGACCGCCTTCCCGGTCCGCTGCACACCGGGGGACAACCTCGCCATCCACGTCGCGGTGGCCCAGGCCCCTCCCGGATCCGCCCTCGTGGTCGACGTCGCGGGCGAGGCCGAGTACGGCTACGTCGACGAGCTCCTCGCCGTGGCCGCCAGTACCCGGGGGGTCAGGGGGATCGTCCTGGACGGCTGCGTGCGCGACATCGCCGCCATCGTCCGCTGCGAGCTCCCCGTGTTCGGCGCGGGGGTCGCCGTCCGCGAGGCCGGACACGAGGCGGGCGGATCGGTCGGGCGCCAGATCAGCATGACGGCGGGCGGCCCCGCGCCCCTGCCGGTGCGCCGGGGCGACTGGATCGTCGCCGACGACGACGGCGTGGTGTGCCTGCCGCGGGGGCAGGTGGGCTCCATCATCACCGAGACCCTGGACAGCATCTCCCGGGAGCGGGAGATCATCGACGCCGTGTACGCGGGGGAGAGCACCCTGGACCTGCTCGGCCTGGACCCCTCCAGGGTCGCCGGCTGGGAGGGCGGGGGCGACCGCTCCCGCCGCGGCGGGACGGGGCGCTCGCGGACGCTCGGGGCGCTGCGTGACGCGTCCGCGCACGGCGTCGAGGGCCGCTCCGCGGGCCGGCCGAGGATCTCGCCGCGTTCCGCCGTGGGCGACGCCTACCGGGGCGACTGAACGCCGCACGGAGGCCGGCGGCCCGTGGCGTCCGGGCGCCGACCCCTGCCGGCCGTGCTCCCGGACACGCCGGTTCGCTCAGTCCTCGGTGAGCGAGAGCAGTTCGTCGATGTAGCAGGTCGCCTCGCGGGCGGCCCCGGTCGCGTCGGCGCCCCGGATCGCCTCGGTCAGCTTCGAGTGGTCCACGCCCTCGGTGGACGAGGAGGGCTGGTCGGTCGCCCCGTCGCTCTGCTCGTAGGCCGTGTGGGCGATGCTCGCGTACACCACCTGAGCGATGTCGTCGTACAGGTCGATGAGCAGTGTGTTGTGGGTGGCGTTGACGACCGCCCGGTGGAAGGTGAAGTCCGACTCCACGAACGCGCCCATGTCGCGTTCGCGCCAGGCGGCCTCGCGCAGGGCCATGGCGCGGTCGATGTCGGCCATGTCCTCCTCGCTGTGGCGCAGCGCGGCCAGCCGGGCCGCCTCCACCTCCAGTGCGCGGCGCACCTCCAGGTTCTCCCTCAGGCGGGAGCGCTCCAGGCGGCGGCGCAGGGCGCCGCCGAGTTCGCTGGAGGCGCGGACGAAGGTGCCCGCTCCCTGGCGGATCTCCAGCAGACCCGCGTGGGCGAGGGCGCGCACGGCTTCGCGGACGGTGTTGCGTCCCACCTCAAGCTGGTCGGAGAGCTCCGACTCGGTGGGGATGCGGTCGCCGACGCCCCATTCCCCCGAGTCGATCTGGGCTCTGAGCTGACTGATGACCTGGTCGACGAGACCGGTCCGGCGTGTCGAGGCGAGGGGCACGCGTTTACCTCCTAGGGCGGGTCGCCGGATGACAGGGCCAGCGCACAGGTACGGAAGGGTTAAGCCCGGAGCTTAGACCAGTTACGGTCGGGAATTGGCTTCGAGCGGCAATGCGTTATCCTCATGAAGTACATCGGGTCATCCTACGAATTTCTGCGAGTCGTCTTCCATGAGCGTCGGACCAGCGCCCAGCACCCCCGTGTCGAGCGGTTCCTCCGCAGGCAGGGCGGTCCGCCCCCCGCGAGTGGTCCTGTTGCTGATCGCCGCGGGGATCGCCCTGGCCGCGCTGAACCTGCGCACCGCCATCACCAGCGTCGGCCCCGTGCTCGACGAGGTCACCTCGGGGCTGGGCATGACCGCGGTCGGCGCCGGGGTCCTCACCACCCTGCCCGTACTGTGCTTCGCGCTCTTCGGCGGCCTCACCCCCCTCCTGGCCCGCCGCCTCGGCGAGCACCACCTGCTCGTCGGCGCGCTGACCGCCCTCACCGCCGGCCTCGCCGCCCGGGCCGTGGCCCCCGAGCCGTGGGTGTTCCTGGCCCTGAGCGCGGTGGCGCTGTCCGGGGGCGCGGTCGGCAACGTCATCCTGCCCGCCCTGGTCAAGCAGCACTTCCCCGAGCGCGTGGGCCTGATGACCACCGTGTACACCACGGCCCTGGCCCTGGGCACCACCATCGCCGCCGCGGCCACCGTGCCCCTGGAGCAGTCCACCGGTGAGTGGCGCGTGGCCCTGGGCGCCTACGCCCTCTTCGGCGTCGTGGCCGCCGTGCCGTGGCTGCTGGTGCTGCGCCACGAGCCCGGACGCGGCGACCCCGCCCACGCGCTGGGCTTTCGCCAGGTGCTGTCCACCGGCCTGGGCTGGCAGTCCCTGCTCTACTTCGGTACCCAGTCCTCGATCGCCTACATCATGTTCGGCTGGTACGCGCAGATGCTCCGCGACCAGGGCATGGACGCCCAGACCGCGGGCCTGGCGCTGTCCTACCTGACCGTCCTGGGCATCCCCATGTCCCTGCTGCTGCCCACACTGCTGACCCGTATGGGCGACCAGCGCCCCTTCGTCGCCGTGTTCGCCGTCGCCTACACGGCGGGCCTGACCGGGCTGTGGATCGCCCCGCTGTCGGGCGTGTGGGTCTGGACCACGCTCGTGGGCATCGGCATGGGCACCTTCGTCTTCGCCCTGACCTCCTTCGCGCTGCGCACCCGCACCGGCGCCGGGACGGCGGCGCTGTCGGCCTCCAGCCAGAGCCTGGGCTACCTCATGGGCGGCGCGGGGCCCTTCCTGTTCGGGCTGCTGCACGAGAGCAGCGGCGGCTGGCACGCGCCGCTGCTCCTGGTGGCGTCCCTGGTCGCGGTCAACCTGGCCGTGGGCATGCTGCTGGGACGCCCCCGCTACCTGGAGGACGTCCTCGCCGCGCGCGGCCTCACCCGGGAAGCCAGTCCAGACGGCCGATGAGGTACACCGAGCCGACGAAGGCCACGACGTCGATGACCGTGTGCGCCACCACCAGGGGCATCACGCGTCCGTAGCGCAGGTAGAACCAGCCGAAGACCAGGCCCATCACCAGGTTGCCGAAGAACATCCCGACGCCCTGGTAGAGGTGGTAGGAGGCGCGCAGCACCGAACTGGCCAGCACCGCCTTCCACGGTGTCCAGCCCAGCTGCCCCAGCCGGTGCAGCAGGTAGCCGACCACGATCACCTCCTCCAGGACACCGTTCTTGACGGCCTGGAGCACCAGGACGGGGACGTCCCACCAGTGGCCGGCCAGGGTGCTGGGCCTGATGGCGACCGTCAGTCCCAGCTGCCAGGTCACCACGTACACGGCCAGGCCGCCCGCGCCGATGAGCGCGGCGAGGGCGGCGCCGCTGCCCAGGTCGAAGCCGGGACGGCGCACGTCGAAGCCGAGCGTGTGCGAGGACTCCCCCGAGCGGCGCATGAGGTAGGCCACCAGCAGGACCGGGACCAGTGCGTTGACCAGGACGAACATCTGCCAGGACAGGTCCAGCCAGGGGCGCTCCTCCTCCGCGCGGGGGCGTACCAGGCTGGCGGTCTGCTCGGCCAGGGACTCGGGCTCGGTGAGCACGCCGAGGAAGGAGATGGCCGCCGAGACCCCCGCGGCTCCCAGGGACAGGGCGAGCACGCACAGGATCTCCCAGCGCAGCAGGTGCCGGTCGACCGGGGCTGTGGGGGCGGCGGGGGCGGGAGACGGTTCCGCGGGCTGCTCGGCGCGGGAGGAGTGGATCTTGTCGGTCACGCCATGCAATGTACGTCCTGAGCCCGGCGGTACGTGACCGGGGGAGCCCTGCGCCGGGGCGGTGCGCCGGGGCGGGAACCACGCCGCCCGGGCGCACCGAGCCCGTGCGGGGCCGCGGCGGAGGCCGCTCCTACTCCTCCTCGCCCTCCATGTCCGGGTTCTCCACGGCCGGCTCCTCGATGTCGCCGTTGTCCCCCTCGTCCTCGCAGGCCGCGGCGCCGAACACCGCGACGGCGGCGATCGCGCCGCCCGCGAGCACGCGGCGGACGGTGGTCACGGTCTTCCGGCTGGTGTGCCCAAGCCTCATCGCTGACTCCATCGGTTCGTGGACGGGTGCCATGGGCCGGCCCCGGTCCGCGGTGCGGTCCGCCTCGCGGTGCGCGTCCGGAGAGGCACACGTCCTTCGAGGCGGCGCGAGCCGGGTGTCGTCCGTCTGCGGCCCACGTGCGGACCACATTAGACGTGACGCGCCTTCGTTACCAGGATCACACGGGGAGTGACGATCCCCTGGTGGGGCCACGTCCCCCACCCGGTGCCCGGCCGGGGGAGGGTCCTCTCGGCGCGGGGGCCCGCGCCGCCCCGGGCGTGCCGGTCGGTGCGGCGGCGCGGTCCGGGGAGCCCAGGGCTCAGCCGTCGTCCTCGTCCCCGCCCTCGTCCTGGTCCTCGTCGCCGCCCTCGTCCTGGTCGCCGCCCTGGTCCTGGTCGCCGCCCTCGTCGCCGTCCTCACCCTGTTCGGTCTCCATCTCCGGCATGACCTCCTCGCACGCGGAGGTGCCCAGGGCCATGGCCGCGGCCAGGGCGCCCACGGCGAGCACGCGGCGCAGCGCGGCCGGGGTGGAGGGGAGGGGTTCGGGGAGTCTCACGGGAATGCCTCCGGTCCTTCGGGGGTGCGCGGGTCCGCGCAGCGCAAGCTTAGGCCCGGCCTCCGGCACGCGAACAGGCCCCGGCCTGCGGCACGTGAAAAGCCGCCGGCCATGCGCGTGTGACACGGAACGCGCATGGCCGACGGCTAGGGGGTGGAGGCCGCCCCGCCCCGCCCCAGCCACGAAAGCGGGGAGGAACGGCCTCCTGGGAACGAAGACCAGTGTCAGTGAGCCGCTGAGAACTGGTCTTCCTCGGTGGAGCCGGTGAGGGCGGTGGTGCTGCCCTCAGGGGAGATGGTCGTGCTGATGGCGTCGAAGTAGCCGGTGCCGACCTCGCGCTGGTGGCGGGTGGCGGTGTATCCGGCGGCCTCGGACGCGAACTCGGCCTCCTGCAGCTCGACGTACGACGTCATGCCGTTCTGGGCGTAGCCCTTGGCCAGGTCGAACATCGAGTGGTTGAGCGAGTGGAAGCCCGCCAGGGTGATGAACTGGAACTTGTAGCCCATGTGGCCCAGCTCGCGCTGGAACTTCGCGATGGTCGCGTCGTCCAGGTGGCGCTTCCAGTTGAAGGACGGCGAGCAGTTGTAGGCCAGCATCTGGTCCGGGTACTCGGCCTTGATGCGCTCGGCGAAGTCGCGGGCCACGTCCAGGTCGGGGGTCCCGGTCTCCATCCAGAGCAGGTCGGAGTGCGGGGCGTAGGCCAGGCCGCGGGCCACGCAGGCGTCGACGCCGTTGCGGAAGCGGTAGAAGCCCTCAGCGGTGCGCTCACCCGTGATGTAGGGCTGGTCGCGCTCGTCCACGTCGCTGGTGATCAGGGTCGCGGCCTGGGCGTCGGTCCGCGCGATGACCAGGGACGGGACACCGGCGACGTCCGCGGCCAGGCGGGCGGCGCTCAGGGTCTTGACGTGCTGGCTGGTGGGGATGAGGACCTTGCCGCCCAGGTGGCCGCACTTCTTCTCGGAGGCCAGCTGGTCCTCCCAGTGCACACCGGCCGCGCCCGCGGCGATCATGCCCCGCATCAGCTCGTAGGCGTTGAGGACGCCGCCGAACCCGGCCTCGGCGTCCGCGACGATCGGGGCGAACCAGTCGGGAGCGCTGTCGTCGCCCTCGGCCCAGGTGATCTGGTCGGCGCGCATGAGCGCGTTGTTGATGCGGCGGACCACGGACGGGACCGAGTTGGCCGGGTACAGGCTCTGGTCCGGGTAGGTGTTGCCGGAGAGGTTGGCGTCGGCGGCGACCTGCCAACCGGAGAGGTAGATGGCCTTCAGGCCGGCGCGGACCTGCTGGACCGCCTGGTTGCCGGTGAGGGCGCCGAGGCTGTTGACGTAGTCCTCGGTGTGGAGCAGCTCCCACAGGCGCTCGGCGCCGCGACGGGCCAGGGTGTGCTCCTCGGTGACCGAACCGCGGAGCCTGACCACGTCGTCCGCGGAGTAGGTGCGCTCGATACCAGCCCACCGGGGGTTGGTCTCCCAGTCGCGCTGGAGTTCGGCGCTGGCTTCCTGTCGTCGAGCGCTGGTGCCCATGTTCGTTCCCGCCTTACGTATAGTCCCCAAGGTGTTCACACCGGTCGAGGGAGGTCCTGCCCAGAGTCAGGGGGTGAGCCCTGAGCGGTAAGTTCCCCGCCGGTAACTATGATTCTTGGGCAAGAACCAAGACTTTTCCACCTGAAATCGGGTGAAGATCTTCGATTCTTTCCGTACCATGAAGCCATGGCGTACTTTGGTGCTGAAGAAATACCGTCTTTGACAGGTGACCTAGATCTCGTCACCTTTGGCCAGCGACTCCGCCATCTGCGGCGTGCGCGTGGCCTGACCCTCTCTGACCTGGGCGAACGTGTGGGAAGGGCTCCCTCCCAGCTCTCCCTGCTGGAGAACGGCAAGCGTGAGCCCAAGCTCTCCCTGCTCACGGCCCTGGCCTCGGCCCTGAGCGTCTCGGTGGAGGAACTGCTGTCCAAGCAGCCCCCGAGCCGGCGCGCGCAACTGGAGATCTCCGTGGAGGAGGCCCAGCGCGACGCCCTCTACCAGAAGCTGAACCTGCCGCACCTGAGGGTGGGCAAGCGCGTCCCCAACGACGTGCTCGAACACATCGTGGGCCTGTACGACGAGCTCAAGCGGCGCAGCGCCAAGCCCACGGCCACCCCCGAGGAGGCCCGCCGGGCCAACGCCGACCTGCGCCGCCAGATGCGCGAGCGCGGCAACTACTTCGAGCACATCGAGAAGGCGGCGGCCGAGACCCTCAACGCCGTCAACTACACCGCGGGCGCCCTGTCCCAGGGACAGATCCTCTCCATCGCCACCCACCACGGGTTCTCCCTCAAGTACGTGCAGGACCTGCCCCGCTCGGTGCGCTCCCTCACCGACCACGTCAACCGGCGTATCTACCTCAAGCGCGAGACCACGCTGGGCATGCACAGCCCGCGCACGATCCTCCTGCAGACCCTGGGCCACGTGGTGCTGGGCCACGGCCACCCGCTCGACTTCGGTGACTTCCTGCGCCAGCGGGTGGAGGCCAACTACTTCGCCGCCGCCGTCCTGATCCCCGAGTCCACCGCGGTGCGCTACCTGCAGGAGGCCAAGCAGGCGCGCGACCTGTCGGTGGAGGACCTGCGCGACGTGTACTCGGTCTCCTACGAGATGGCCGCGCACCGGTTCACCAACCTGGCCCACCGCCACCTGGGCCTGGTCTGCCACTTCATCCGCAACGACGAGACCGGCATCATCTACAAGGCCTACGAGAACGACGGCCTGGTCTTTCCCACCGACGAGACCGGGGCCATCGAGGGCCAGCGCATGTGCCGCCAGTGGTCGGGGCGCCAGGTCTTCGCCTCGCCGGACCGCTACTCGATCTACTACCAGTACACGGACAAGCCCAACGGCACCCACTGGTGCGTGGCGCACGTGGACCCCAGCCGCGAGCGCAACTTCGCCATCACCCTGGGCGTGCCCTACAAGGAGTCGCGCTGGTTCCGGGGCCGCGAGACCACCAACCGCACCAAGTCGAACTGCCCCGGCGGAGAGTGCTGTGTGCGTCCGCCCGCGGACCTGGCCGCCCGCTGGGAGGGCAACGTGTGGCCGTCGGCCCGGGCGCACTCGCACGTGCTCTCGGCGCTGCCCTCGGGCACCTTCCCCGGCGTGGACGAGCACGACGTCTACACCTTCCTGGAGAAGCACTCCGCCCTCGACTGAGCCGGCCGGAACGCGAGGGGCCGGAGTGTGCGCACTCCGGCCCTCCTCTGTGCGCACTGTCCGTGTGCGGACCGTGCGCGAACGCGGCGTTGTGGCGGGGAGGCCCAGGTGTTACCGTTGGTAACAGATGCTGGCCGTCCCTCCCCCCGGAGGGCCCGACACCGACAAGGGATGTAAACGTATGAGTGAGGCCGCCGCGCCCGCCTTCAGCCTGGAACTGAGCGAGGACGTCCGCGATGTCCGGGACTGGGCCCACGGGTTCGCCGCCGACGTCATCCGCCCCGCCGCCGCCGAGTGGGACGAGAGGGAGGAGACCCCCTGGCCGGTCATCCGGGAGGCCGCCAAGATCGGCCTGTACTCCCTCGACTTCTTCGCCAACCAGTGGCTGGAGCCCAGCGGCGTCGGTATCCCCGTGGCCTTCGAGGAGCTGTACTGGGGCGACCCGGGCATCGCCCTGTCCATCACCGGAACCGGGCTGGCGGCCGTGGCCGTGGCCTCCAACGGGACCCAGGAACAGCTCTTCGAGTGGGTGCCGCAGATGTTCGGCACCGCCGACGACGTCAAGCTCGGCGCGTTCTGCTCCTCCGAGCCCGACGCGGGCAGCGACGTCTCGGCGATCCGCACCCGCGCGGTCTACGACGGGGCCAAGGACGAGTGGGTGCTCAACGGCACCAAGACCTGGGCCACCAACGGCGGAATCGCCGACGTCCACGTGGTCGTGGCCTCCGTGGAGCCCGAGTTCGGCTCCCGGGGACAGGCCACGTTCATCGTGCCGCCCGGCACCCCCGGGCTCAGCCAGGGGCAGAAGTTCGCCAAGCACGGGATCCGCGCCTCGCACACCGCCGAGGTCGTCCTGGACGACGTGCGGGTCCCCGGGTCCTGCCTGCTGGGCGGCAAGGAGAAGCTCGACGAGCGCCTCGCCCGCGTCCGCGAGGGCAAGCGCTCCAAGGGCCAGGCCGCGATGAAGACCTTCGAGGCCTCACGCCCGAGCGTCGGGGCGATGGCGGTCGGCTGCGCCCGCGCCGCCTACGAGTACGCCCGGGACTACTCCGTCCAGCGCGAGCAGTTCGGTCGCCCGATCGGGGACAACCAGGGCGTGGCCTTCACCCTGGCCGAGATGGCCACCCGCATCGACGCCGCCCGCCTGCTGGTGTGGCGCGCCGCGTGGATGGCCCGCAACGACAAGGACTTCGACAACGCCGAAGGCTCCATGAGCAAGCTCTACGCCAGCGAGACCGCCACGTTCGTCACCCAGAACGCCGTGCGCATCCTCGGGGGCAACGGGTACACGAGGGAGTACCCGGTGGAGCGGTGGCACCGCGACGCGACGATCTTCACGATCTTCGAGGGCGCCAGCGAGATCCAGAAGCTCATCATCGGCCGTCGGATCACCGGCCTGCCGATCCGCTGACGTTCGCGCGGGTCGGAGCGCCGGCCGGGGTGCCGTCCGCGTGGCCGGGCCCGGTCCGGCTGCGCGCGGTCGGAGGGGGCGGGCCGGGTGGTCCGCCCCCTCCGACGGTGTCCGCGTGCCCCGGAGGGCGGATGCCGCCGGGCCTACTCCTCCTCGGAGGTGTCCCTGACCGGGGTGTCCTCCGCGCGTGAGCCGGGAGCCCCCCGCTCGGGGGCGGCGGGGCTGTGCGCGTGCTGTGGCGGGGGCGGCCGCGTGTCGCCAGCGGCGCCCGCGCCCGCCGGCGGGAGGCGCAGGGCGAGCAGGGCGACGTCGTCGCCGCCGGGGTCGATGCGGACGAGGAGTTCGTCGAGGAAGTCCTCCAGGCCGTGGTGGGCCAGGGCCGCGGCGTGGCGGCGCAGGTCGGCCATGCCCGTGTCGATGGGCCGGTCGCGGCTCTCGATGAGGCCGTCGGTGTACAGCAGCAGGGTGGACCGCGCGGGAAGCTCCTCGCCGGCGTCGGGCCAGTCCAGGCCCATGTGCAGTGTGGCGCTCATACCGAGAAGGGGGCCGTGGCCGCCCTCCAGGTAGCGGGTGTGGCCGTCGGCGGTGACGAGCAGCGGCGGGGGGTGCCCGGCGTTGACCCAGTGCAGGTCCCAGGGCCCGCCCTCGGGGCCTTCGAGACGTGCGAGGACGGCGGTGGCCATGGGGGCGTCGCTGGTGTTGGTCATGGCCTCGTCCAGCCGCCGCATGATCAGGCTGGGAGGCCCCTGCCTGTCCCAGGCCAGGGCGCGCAGCATGTTGCGGACCTCGGCCATGTGCGCGGCGGCCTGGAGGTCGTGGCCGACCACGTCGCCGATGACCAGGGCCATGACGCCGTCCGCGAGGACGAAGGCGTCGTACCAGTCCCCGCCGATCTCCGCGGCCTGCTGCGCGGGCTGGTAGCGGGCGGCGAGCCGCAGGTGGTCGACCTGGGGCAGGGGGGTCAGGAGTTGGCGCTGCATGGTCTCGGCGACATGGCGCTGCTGTTCGAAGAGACGGGCGCTCTCCAACGCCAGTCCGGTGCGCCGTCCGATGTCGCTCAGTACGAGGACCTCGGCATCGGTGTAGGCGGGCTGCCGACCGGTCCGGGCCACGGTCAGCGCGCCGAAGACCTGCCTGCGGGTGTACAGCGGCACCACCACCGCGGAGTGCCCGCCCAGCCGGTCGAACAGCTGCTGGTGGGCCCGGGCGAGCGGTTCGTCCGGCTCCTGTCCCAGGGCCCGCTCGTCGAGCAGGGTGGGTTGGGCCCTGTACAGGGCGTGTGCCAGCGCCGTACGGGAGTTGTGCGGTGGTTGCGGCAGCGGGCCCTTCAACGACTCGGCGGCGCCGGGGTCGCCGCGGGAGTGCACGGCGATGCGTCGCATCTCCTCCGTCCGCCCGTCCGGGAGCAGGGCGATCACCGCCCAGTCGGCCATGTCCGGCACCAGCAGCCGGACCAGCCTGTCCAGCATCTCGGGGGTGTCCAGGGTGGAGATGAGGAGTCCGGAGACCTCCGCCACCATGCTCAGCCGGGCGGTCAGCTCCTCCAGGGCGGCCAGGTGGGCCGCGGTCTGCTCGGCGGAGTCGCGGTGCTTCTTGAAGTTGTGGAAGACGAGGACCACGCCGTCCACGTCGCCTTCGTGCTGGAGCGGGGTGGCGGCCCAGATGACGGGCATGAGCGTGCCGTCCCCCCGCAGGTAGAACTCGCTGCTCCCCTCGGTCGACCGGCCGCTCGCGAGCACGGTCAGGGCGCGGCACTCCTCGCGTGGGACCTCGCCTCCCTCCGAGTCGCGGTGCAGCAGGTCGTGCAGGTCGAAGCCCACCACCCGCTCCTTGGACCAACCGAGGATCTGCAGCGCGTAGGGATTGCAGGCGGTGATGCGTCCCGTGGTGTCGGTGACGAACATCCCCGCGCCCAGACTGTCGAACACCGCGCGCAGCAGGTCGGTCTCCGGCGGCCAGTTGACGCCGCTCATCGCACCCACCTCCGGTCCTTTCACCGACGGCTCCCACCGGGCCCGCTCGAAGGCCCATCCACGCGGTCAGTGCACACGGTTTCCGGACATGACCGTGACCAACGCAGTACAGTGTGGCCTCCCCAGCCGGGCGAAGAGCGGATTACGCCGCCGACGGCATGTCACGCACCGGCGGCGCGGCCCGGACGCGCGGCGGCGGGCACCGGCACCGCGGCGCCCTGGTGACCGGCCACGGGCCACGGGTAGTAGTCGCCCATGAGCACATCTACCGGACCACGGCCTCCGCTGGGGGAGCGGCGCGGCGTGGAGGCCGCGGAGGCCCTGGCCCGCTGGCTGGACAAGCCGATGGGCGCGCTCGGGCTGCTCTTCGTCCTCGTCGTCCTCGGGCAGGCCCTGGCGACGGAGCCCTCGGTGGTCACCGCGCTGTCCCTGCTGGGCTGGCTGCTGTGGCTGTTCTTCGTGGCCGAGTTCGCACTGCGCGCCTACGTCGCACGCGACCAGCGCCGTTTCTGGAGGCGCAACTGGTGGCAGGTCCTCTTCCTCGCCCTGCCCTTCCTCCGCTTCGCCCGGGCCTTCGCCCTGCTGCGCACGGCGCGGATCGGCGGAGTGCTCTCGGCGGCGGTCCGGGGATCGCGCTCGGCCTCGCGCCTGCTGTCGGGCCGCATCACCTGGCTGACGGTGGTCACCGCGATCGTGGTCCTGGGCTCCAGCCAGCTCCTGTACATCCTGGGCTCCTACGGCGACTACGCGGGCGCCCTGCACGACGCCGCGCTGGCGACCGTCTCGGGGGAGCCGCTGACCGCCGACGACGCGTTCGCCCAGAGCCTGGAGGTGGTCCTGGCCGTCTACTCGGTGGTCGTGTTCGCCTCACTGGCCGGCGTGCTGGGCGCCTTCTTCCTCAGCCCCGCGGAGCCGGACGACGACACCCGTGGCAACGCTGCCGAAGAGCCGTCGGGCGCCGGCTGACCCGGCTGACCCGGCCGTGGGACCGAGGAGGCCCCCGACCGCGGGGCGTGTGGCCCGCACGGGCGGTGCCGTCGGGGCGGGAGCGGACGGGGGCGCGCGGACCTCAGCCGGTGGCGGGACGCGGAGCCAGCAGGCGGCGGGCGGAGTCGGCGGCCAGCTCCTCCGCTCCTCCGGGGACGTCCCGGCCTCCGAGCAGGTGCCGCCGGACCAGGGCCAGCGGCAGGTCCACCACGGCCAGCCGCACCCGCTCCAGCGCGTGCGACTCCTCCTCTCCCGGCTCGCGCAGGCCGCGCGCGACCCGTGCGAGCAGCGCGCCGATCCCGGCGTTGGCCGACTCCCACCGGGCGCGGTCGGCCTCCGGCCAGTGCGGGAGGTCGAAGTCGGCCGGCCGGTGCAGCAGCACCCGGGCCCGGTCAGGGTGCGCCCGGCTCCACGACACCACGTGGCGGGCGGTGCCCACGGCCGCCTCCGGCGCCGGCCCGGCGGACAGTGCCTCACGGCATCCGGCCTGGAACGCCTCCAGCGCGTGCAGCCACACGGCGGCCAACAGCGCGGACCGCCCGGGGAAGCGGTGGTACAGCGAGCCGCTGGGCGCCCCCGCCTCCCGGGCCACGGCGGCCATGGTCACCGCCGCCGGCCCGCCCTCGGCGGCCAGGGCGGTGGCGGCGGCGACCAGTCCGTCGGTGCTGAAGCGCGCGGGTCTACCCATGTTCTGGAGACTATGCTCTACTAGGTTTTAGAGGCATCTCTCTAGAAGGAGTGGGTATGGACGTGTACAACCTGCATGAGCGGCGGTTCCCCGCGGAAACGGAACGTGTGGGCGCGCTGGTCGACGGCCTGTCCGGTGCCGACGACCGGCTCTGGCCGCGCGACGACTGGCCCGGCCTGCGCCTGGACGCTCCCCTGGCCGTCGGCGCCTCGGGCGGCCACGGGCCCGTCCGCTACACGGTGGAGGAGTACGTCCCCGGACGGCGGGTGCGTTTCCGCTTCCGGGCGCCGCGCGGCTTCGACGGCTTCCACGAGCTCACCGTCCGCCCCGGACCCTCGGGCGGAACCGTCCTGCGCCACCTGCTCGCCATGCGTGCCGGCGGCCCGGCCCTGCTGACCTGGCCGCTGGTGTTTCGGCCCCTGCACGACGCACTGCTGGAGGAGGCCCTGGACCGTGCCGAGCACGAGCTCACCGGAACAGTGCGCGCCCCCGCACGCCGGAGCGCGTACACGCGCCTGCTGCGCCGCCTGCTCGGCGGGCTCGGGCGCCGCGGATCCGAAGGACGCCGGAGCACCCGCCGCCCTGTCCTGGCCGGTTCGGTGCCGGCCGGCCCGGAACCGCCCTCGCCGATCCGAACATCCGACCTCTACCCTGGCGGCATGAACGCCACCACGGGCAACGGCGCCCCCACCACCATCACCATTCCCACCGGTTACAACGGTCCCGACGGTTCGGGCAACGGCGGCTACACCGCGGGCCTGCTCGCCTCACGGCTCACGGCCGTCGGCGGACCCGCCGTCCAGGTCACCCTGCGCGTCCCGCCGCCCCTGGACCACCCGCTGACGGTGGAGTGCGAGCCCAACGGCACGCTGAGCCTCACCGACCCCGCCGCCGAGGAGGAGAGCGCCCGGCTGGTCGCCGAGGCGGCGGTCACCGAACTCCCGGACACTCCCGACAGCCCCGTCATCCCCGGCGGCCCGGTCGGTGCGCCCGAGGCGGAGGAGGCCGAGAGCCGCTACCCGGGCCTGACCGCCCACCCCTTCCCGCGCTGCTACAGCTGCGGCCCCGAACGAGCCGAGGGCGACGGCCTGCGCCTGTTCGCCGGCTCCGTGCGCCCCGGTACCGGCCCCGACGCGGTGGGCAACACCGTCGCCTGCACCTGGACCCCCCACCCCGCCCTGGACGAGGGCTCCGGCACCGTCGGCCTCGCCCAGGTGTGGGCCGCCCTGGACTGCCCCGGAGGCTGGTCCAGCGACGTGGTCGGCCGCCCCGCCCTCCTCGGCAGGATCACCGTCCGCGTCGACCGCGCGCCCCGGACCGGGGACACCCACGTGGTGATGGGCCACCTGGAGTCGGTCGAGGGCCGCAAGATCCGCACCGGCAGCGCCCTCTACGACGCCGAGGGACGCCTCATGGCCCTGGCCAGGGCCACCTGGATCGCACTCCGGACCTGATCCGCGGTCCCCACGGCGCCGAACCGCTACGGTGATCCCTTGTGGCCTTCGAACGCACGCGGCAGACCGCGCCGAGCAACAGCAGTGACGCCCCCGGCACGCCCGTGCCGGGGGCTCCCCCCGCACGCGGGGGCCGGGGCGGGCGCGGACGCGACCCCGAGCGGCGCCGCGCCATCCTGGACGCCGCCGACCGGGTGATCCAGCGTGACGGCCCGGACGCGTCGATGCTGGCCATCGCGGCCGAGGCCGGGATCAGCAAGCCGATCCTGTACCGGCACTTCGGGGACAAGGGCGGCCTGTACCGGGCGCTGGCCCGGCGCCACGTGGACCCGCTCATCGAGCGCATCCGGGAGGAGCTGCACCAGCACACCGGCTTCGAGGTGCGCGCCCGGGCCACGGTCGGCGCCTACCTGTCGATGATCTCCCAGAACCTCAACCTCTACCGGTTCCTCATGGACCGGGCCACCTCCGAGGACTCGCGCACCCGCAGCGACCTGGGCATGATGGTCCGCCGCCTGGGCGAGGAGCTCGCGGACCAGCTCGTCGCGGAACTGCGCATCGGCGACCGCACGCGCTCCCAGATCGTCGCGCACGCCGTGGTCGGCATGGTGCAGGCGGCGGGGGAGTGGTGGCTGGAGCACCCCGAGGTCGGCGAGGAGGAGATCATCGACGACCTCACCGACGCGGTGGTCGGCGCCATCAGCGGCAGCGGCGGCTGAGGGCTTTTCCCCCGCCCCCTTGACCTGGAGCGCACTCCAGGTCCCATGCTTCTCTCCATGAGGGACTACTACACCCCGGGTGAGATCGCCGAGCGCTTCGACCTCACCCTGGACACCCTGCGCTACTACGAGAAGGCGGGTCTGCTCCGCCGGGTGGACCGCTCGCCCAACGGGCACCGCCGCTACCGCGCCGACGACGTCGAGCTGCTCAACATGATCCGGTGCCTGCGCGACACCGACATGCCCATCGCCCGGCTGCGCGACTTCGCCGAACTCGTCCGCGAGGGCGACCACACCATCCCCTCGCGCCTGGACGTGCTCCAGAGCCACCAGCGCCGCCTGGACGAGCGCATCGCCGAGATGCGCCGGTGCCAGGCGGCGATCCAGCACAAGATCGACTACTACCTGGGCGTGCTCGCCGAGCGCACCCCCGAGAAGGTCAAGGAGACCTCCTGATGCGCTACACCACCATCGGCGACCGCCGGGTCAGCGCCCTGTGCCTGGGCGCGATGAAGTTCGGCAGCGAGACCGACGACGCCACCTCCGCCGCCGTACTCGACCGCTTCGTGGAGGCCGGGGGCACCTTCGTGGACACCGCCGACTGCTACCAGTTCTGGGTGGAGGGCTTCGAGGGGCACGAGAGCGAGACCTTCCTGGGCCGGTGGCGCCGCGAGCGCGGGATCACCGACGAGGTCGTGATCGCCACCAAGCTCGGCGCGCAGCCCACCGTGCCGGGAACCGGGCTGGAGACCAAGGAGGGCCTGTCCGCCGAGGTCGTGGCGGCGGCCGCCGAGCGCAGCCGCCGGCGCCTGGGCGTGGACCGGCTGGACGTGCTGTACGCCCACCAGGAGGACGAGAGGACCCCGCTGGAGGAGACCCTGGGCGCCTTCGCCGAGCTCGTCGACGAGGGCTCCGTCGAGAACGTGGGCCTGAGCAACCACCGCTCCTGGAAGCTGGAGCGGGCCCGCGCCGTCACCGAGGCCCGGGGCTGGCCGCGCCCCCGTGTGCTGCAGTACCGGTACAGCTACCTGCAGCCCCGGTTCGACGTGCCGCTACGGTCCATGGGGCACATGCACATCACCCCCGAGCTGCTCGACTTCGTCCGGGCCGAGGCCGCCGAGGGCCGTGAGCACACGCTGGTGGCCTACACCCCGCTCCTGTGGGGCGCCTACACCCGCCCGGAGAAGGCCGCCGAGCTGGACGGGGCCTACGACCACCCGGGCACGCCCGCCCGCCTGGCCGCGCTGGACGAGGTCGTCCGGGAGACCGGGGCCACCCGCAACCAGGTCGTGCTCGCCTGGCTGATGGACAGTGACCCGAGCGTGGTGCCGCTGGTGGGGGTGAGTTCCCTGGAGCAGTTGAACGAGGCGATCGAGGCCACCGACCTGGTGCTCAGTGAGGAGCAGTGGCGGCGCCTGGCCGAGGCGGGGTAGCGCGGACGGACCGGGCCCGTCCGCTCGGCGGACGGGCCCGAGGCCCCGGGGAGGTCGGCCCCCGGACGCCGTGCCCCTGGCCGGCGCGGTCGTGTTCGGCGTGCGGACCGCCCGGCGCGGCGCGTAGTGGCACGGGCGAAGCCGGAACCGAGGCCGGGGTCGGTCACCAATCTTGGATAAACCACGCGTAACACCACATATGTAAGATCGCTCGGTTTTACGATGCCTTGACCGGATACCTTCCTAGTGGCGGCGGAGCGGCCGCGCCGTCTCGGTCCGCGAACCCGTGGGAGGGGCGACTTGCCGGAGAGCATGTACCACCAGATCCACTTCGCCTGGGCCGAACCCACCCTCCTCGGCCGGTCCGGCCCCGGTCCGGCGGCCTCCTCCCTTCCCGAGTCCGAGCAGCCCGTGCTGCGCTCGTGGCGCGACCGCCTCGTCCCCGCGCTCACCGCCGACTACCGGTCCGCGCTGCCGGGGAAGGACCCCGCCGACTACCCCGAGACCCTCTGGGCCCGCGCCTACCCCGACGGGCAGGCCGCCCTGGTCTACCGGTGGCCCGGCGACGTCAGATCCGCGCACGCCTGGGCCATCGTGGGACCGGCGTACGGACTCGCCCTGCCGCGTGTGCTGTCCCTGCACGAGAACCCCAACACCCGCCCCGCCCAACGCCGGCCGCCGGTACCCGGCTGGGCGACCATGGCCACCCTGCCCGTGCCCGAGCCCTGGGAGCGCACCGCGACCCCCGGGGCCGTGCGCACCCGTGACAGGCGCGCGGCCGAGACCGCGGTCGAGGACGAGCCGATCCTGGTCGGTGCCGTGGCCGCCGCCCTGTACCGCCCCGACCTGCCGGTCCACATCGCCCTGGAACCCGAGCGCGCCGACCTGTGGCAGGCGGTGCAGCTGCGCTTCCTGTGGGGCGTGCACCGGGCACTGCACGACGTGCTCACTCCGCCCCGCGCCATTCCGGCGGCCGGGTGGAGCTGGTCGTTCTCCACCTACGACCCGGTGCTGGGCACCGCGGAGGGCCAGCACCTGGCCTTCGGCCCGCCCGTCCCCGGTACCCCGTCGCCCTTCCTCAACCCCCCGGCCCCCGACTACCGGAAGACCGCGGAGGGGCTCGTGACCGTCCTGCGGGAGGAGGGCGGGGACGCGCTCGCCGCACACCTGCGCGAGCGCGGTGTGCCCGACGCCCCGACCTTCGCCGACCGCCGCGCCCTGCTCCGCGACTGGCTCGATCCCCGGCCCCGCTCCACCGTCGGCGTCCCCGCCGGTGCCGCGGACGGCGTCCCCGCATCCGGGCGCCTTCCCGGCGGCGGGGACCCCGCTTCCGAACGAACCTCCGGAGGAGGGGCCGACGCCGGGACGCCCCTTCCCGACCTGCCCGAGGCGGAGGAGCCGGGGGAGGAGGAGACCGGACCGCAGCCGCTCTCCGAGCGCCGCCCCTCCCCGGACCGGCCGGGAGCGGAGGACGCCGTGCCCGTGCCCGCGGCCGGTACCGCCGCGCACGTGCCCGGCGGACAGCGCTCGCTGAGGGGGATCACCAGGGAGGGGGCGTCCGGCTCCCCCGGCGGGACCGGTGCGCCGGGACGCGGCGACGGCTCCACCGACCGGACCGGTGGGGAGGGCCGCGCGGCGCACGGCTCGCCGCACGAGGACAACGAGGCGCTCTGGCCCGAGACCGTCCCCGAGCCCGAGCCCCTCCCGGAGGATCCCGCCCCCGACGACTCGAAGGACGCGCCCGGACCGGGCCCGGACCCGTCCGGCCGGCCCCGGATCTTCGGGGCGCCCGAGCCCCGAGGGCTCCGGGAACCCCGCGGACCGCGCGTCGTCCGGGACGCGCCGGAACCCGGGGAGGACGCCACGGGACTCCAGGAGGAGGTGGCGAAGGCGCAGGACGGGGAAGTCCCTCCCGTACCGTCCCAGGACACCTTCGGCACGGGTGGGCCAGTCAGTTCGAACAAGCCCACGGAACCACCCCCGGAGTCCCTCGAACCCCAGGAACCGCCTCGGCCCCAGGACGAGTGGACCGTCGCGGCGTCCCCCGTACCCCCGGAGACACCGGGCCGGTCGGACGGGGTCCCCGAGCCGTCGAAGGGCCCCGACCTCACGGACGGCCCCGAGGACCGGACGCCCGCCGACGCGCCGCCCCTGCCGGTGGTCCCCGGGACCGGCGCGGGCGGAGTCGGCGCCACGGCCGGAACCGGTACCGCGGCGGAGGCGCCGTCCGACTACGCGGCCGAGACCGAACCCGAGCCCGGTGAGGCACTCGGGGAGGAGGACTCGGACAACAACTGGCCCACCCAGTACGTCGACCTGCCACTGTCCCGGCTGGAGCGCTGGCACTCCAGACACGGGCCGGAGGGCGCGCGCGTCGACGTCGTCGACGTCCGCGCCGCCGTCAGAGCCGAACGCGCCGAACTGCAGCGGGTCCGCGAGGAACGCGACCACTACCACGCGGAGGTGCAGGAGCTGCGACGCGAGGTCGCCCGCCTGGAACGCCCCTGGCTGGAGGGGCCGGGCGAGGACGGTGACGCTTCCGAGGCGTCCCGTTCCCGCCGATGGCCCGCCCCCGCCCTGGTGCTGATCCTCCTGGCCGCCTTCCTCGCCACCGGTCTGGAGGCGGGCGCCCGCTTCGGCCTGGGCACCACGGACCTGCTCGGCCTGCTGGCCGCGAGGATCACCGGTGCATCCTGGTGGCCCCTCTGAGCCGGTGGAGCGCCCTGTCCACCCGCGCGGCGGTCGGTGACGCACCCCGCGCCCCCGTGCATCTCGTGTGACCCGGCCTCACTCCCGGTCGAGGCGGCCCAGCACGTCCGGCAGCTCCCCGGTGTGCGCGACCGTCAACCGGCGCGTGGCCCGGGTGACCGCCACGTACAGGTCGTTGGCACCGCGCGGCTGCGCCAGCAGGGCGTCTGGTTCCACGACCACCACCGAGTCGAACTCCAGCCCCTTGGCCTCGGTCGCGGTCAGTACCACCACCGCCTCCTCCAGGGCGTCCCGGCCCGACCCCGAACCGCCCGGTCCCGGGCGGGCGGCCGCGGGCAGCGCCGCCGCCACCGCGTCCAGGCACCGGTCGGCGGTGACCACCGCGACCCTGCCCGAACCGATCCTTCGAATCTCCCCGTCGACCAGGCCGGGCAGGCCCTCCTCCAGCGACGCCAGCCGCACCGCGCACGGCGGATCGCCCTCCTCGCGCACCGACTCGGGCACCTCCTCGTCCGGCGCGGCCTCACGCAGCACGTCGGCGGCCACCGCCATGATCGGCGCCGGGGTCCGGTAGTTCACCCGCAGCCGCTCCACGTGCACCTTGTCCCGCGCGTACGGCTCCAGCGCGGCCGTCCACGACCGGGCCCCCGCCGCACTGCTGGTCTGGGCCACGTCGCCCACCACGGTCAACGACCGCGTCGGCACCCTGCGCATCACCGTGCGCCAGGCCATCGGCGACAGCTCCTGGGCCTCGTCCACGATGACGTGACCGTACGTCCACTCACGGTCCGCCCCCGCACGGTCGGCGGTGGTGAGCGACGGACCGGTGTCACGGTGCCGGTCCGCCATCATGGAGACGTCTATCGCGTCGGCCTGGATGATCTGGTCCTCGAACAGGCCGCCGAGCTCCAGCACCCCCTGTGCGTACTGCTCCTCCTCGGCCCGCTCGGCCTCGGCGCGGCGCTCGCGCGCACGCTCGGCGCTGTCGTCGTGCCCCAGCAGCTCGGCGGCCTCGTCCAGCAGCGGAACGTCCTCCACGGTCCACGGCGGCTCGGGGGCGCGGGCCAGGGACGCGCACGCCTCGGCGCCGATCCCGGCCCGGGCCCCGACCCGCTCCAGCGCCGCGGGGTCGGCGAACAGATCGCGCAGCAGCCGCTGCGGGGTCAGGTACGGCCACAATCCGTCCAGCGCCTCCCGTACCGGGTCCTCGTGCCAGAGCCGCTCACCGACGAAGGGCAGGTCCTCCTCGGCCACGGGGCGGCCCAGCAGCTTCGACTCGGAGTGCGCCAGTTCCTCGAGCAGGGTCTTCACCACGTACTTGCGTGCCGTGTTGTGCGGCAGGCGCAGGCCCCGCGCGGTCCGCAGCACGTGCTCGCACAGCGCGCCGGACACGGTGAGAACGCCCGCGTCGGTCTCCACGAGCAGGTCCTCACCGCCGAACGCCTCCTCGGGCGTGCGCCGGCGGTCGTCCACGGCCGCGTGCAGCAGGTCGGCCATCCCAGGCGAGCCCTTCACCGCGGCGACGTCGTGCGCGTCGTGCGCGGAGGCCGCCACTCCCGGAAGCAGCTCCCCGACCGTGCGCATGACCACGTCGGTCTCCCCGAGGGCGGGCAGCACGTCGCTGACGTAGCGCAGGAACGCCGGGTTGGGGCCCACCACCAGCACCCCGCGCCGCTCCAACACGGCGCGGTGGGTGTAGAGCAGGTAGGCGGCCCGGTGCAGGGCCGCGACGGTCTTGCCGGTGCCGGGACCGCCCTGGACCACCAGGACCCCGGCCAGCCGGGCACGGATGACCCGGTCCTGCTCGGTCTGGATGGTGGCGACGATGTCGCCCATGCGCCCGGTCCGTCCCTGGTTCAGTGACGCGAGCAGCGCCGCCTCGCCGACCAGCTGGCGGCGGTCGGTGTCGGTCAGACCGTCGGGGTCGAACACGTCGTCGTCGATCCCGACCACCCTGCGGCGGCGTACCCGCAGGTGGCGACGGCGGGTGAGCCCCTGCGGGTCACCCGGGGTGGCGGCGTAGAAGGGACGGGCGGCCGGAGCGCGCCAGTCCACGAGGATGGTCCCGTACTCGGCGTCGCGCAGCCCGATCCGGCCCACGTAGCGGGTCTCGCGCCCCTCGTCCTCGTCGGAGCCGCTCCCGTCCTCCTCGGCCAGGTCGATCCGGCCGAAGCACAGGCCCTCCTCGACCGACCCGAGCTGGGCCTGGCGGCGGGCCTGCTCGTAGGAGCGCGTCTCGCGTTCCACGGCGGCCGCGAAGCCCCCGCGCTCCTGCATGTGGGCGGCGGCGAGCTGGTCGGCGGTGCGCGCGCGCAGGGCGTCCAGGCGCTCGTACATCGCACTGACCCGGGCCTGTTCCACGGCCAGGGCGGCCGACGAGGCCTCCTCGGCGTCCACTTGACAGAAATCCATCTGCTTGGTATGCTCCGTAGTGTAGGGCTTTTGTGGTTAGTTCTAGAAGTGGCAGTGAACTCCACAGCTTAACACGGCGCCGCGCCTCCACGCGAGCGCCTTCGCACGTGCTGACGCTCCCGTGGTCCGCGCCGGGAGGCCTTCGCGTGGGACACGGCCCGGGTTCCAGCCCTCTGCCTCTGCCTCTGCCTCTGCCTCTGCCTCTGCCTCTGCCTCTGCCTCTGCCTCTGCCTCTGCCTCTGCCTCTGCCTCTGCCTCTGCCGCGTCGCCGCGCTCCCGGGGCGGGGACGGCCGCATTACGGCCACGCACCGGGAGACCACGGGTGGCGTGGCGGGAGGAGCGGCTGCGCCAGGTGCGCGGGACCCCCGGGCGAAGGCGCAACCGGGAACCCGGTGCCCGGGAGAACACGACGCGGTGTCTCCCTCCCCAGAACCCTCCGCACCCGCTACACTCATGCGCATGCGACACACGACCACCCAGGCCCAGTGGTGGCGCCGCCCCTAGGCGGTGCTCCGAGTGCGCATACCCATGCAGCGACCGCCCCGGACCGGCGGTCGTTTCCTGTTTTCACGGCCCCGGCCGGTGTGACCCACCCCGACCGACCACAGTGCCAAAGGACCGGCCGTGAACCCCAGCGACGTACAGACCACCACGTACCGCACCCAGGGCGGCGTGACCGTCCACCGCAGCGCGACCCCCTGTGACCCCGAGGTCCTCGCCGAACTCGTCCGGTCGGTCGAGTACCGGCGCGGCGGCGTCCTCTCCTCCGGCATGGAGTATCCGGGCCGCTACGACCGCTGGCACCTGGGCTACGTCGACCCCTGCCTGGAGATCACCACGCGCGGGCGCGCCGTCACCGCCACCGCCCTCAACGACCGCGGCCGCGTCCTGCTGCCCGTCCTGGCCGGGGCCCTGTACTCCGCCGGAGTCCCCGACCCCGACGACGCCACGGCCGACCTCGGGCACGGCCGCGTCGCCGTCACCGTCCCCGAGCCCGACCCCGGCGCGTTCTTCACGGAGGAGGAGCGCAGCCGCCGTCCCAGCGTCTTCACCGCCCTGCGCGCGGTCCTGGCCGCCCTGCACAGCCCCGAGGACACCAACCTGGGCCTGTACGGCGCCTTCGGCTACGACCTCGCCTTCCAGTTCGAGCCCATCGAGCGGCACATCGACCGCGACCCCGACGACCGCGACCTGGTCCTGCACCTGCCCGACGCCGTCATCGTCCGCGACCGCAAGCGCGAGACGTGCGTGCGCTACACCTACGACTTCACCGTCCCCGCCGACGGGGACCGCGCCGAGGCCACCACCCGCGGACTTCCGCGAGAGACCGAGCTCACCCCGCCCGTGGTCGCCACCGAGGTGCCCGAGGGGCCCGAACCCGGCTCCTACGCGCGCGTCGTGGCCAAGGCCAAGGAGAAGTTCCGCCGCGGCGACCTGTTCGAGGTCGTACCCGGCCACCGCACCTACGCCCGCTGCTCCTCGCCGGCCCGCTTCTACGAGCTGCTGCGCGAGCGCAACCCCGCCCCCTACGAGTTCTTCTTCAACCTCGGCGGGGGCGAGTACCTGGTCGGCGCCTCCCCGGAGATGTTCGTGCGGGTCAGCGGCGAGCCCGGCACCGGGCAGAGGGTCGAGACCTGCCCGATCTCGGGCACCATCCGCCGCGGCGAGGACGCCCTGGGCGACGCCGAGAACATCCAGGAACTGCTCTCCTCGGTCAAGGAGAAGTCCGAGCTGACCATGTGCACCGACGTGGACCGCAACGACAAGTCCCGCGTGTGCGAGCCGGGCAGCGTCAGGGTGATCGGCCGCCGCCAGATCGAGATGTACTCGCGCCTGATCCACACCGTCGACCACATCGAGGGCACCCTGCGCCGTGAGCTCGACGCGCTGGACGCCTTCCTCACCCACATGTGGGCGGTCACCGTCACGGGAGCGCCCAAGACCTGGGCGATGCGGTTCATCGAGCAGAACGAGACCAGCCCCCGCCGCTGGTACGGCGGTGCCGTCGGCGTCCTGAACTTCGACGGCTCCATGAACACCGGCCTCACCCTGCGCACCGCCCACATCCGCGACGGGGTGGCCGCCGTGCGAGCGGGCGCCACCCTGCTCTACGACTCCGACCCCGAGGCCGAGGAGAAGGAGACCTTCCTCAAGGCGCGGGCCCTGCTGGAGACCCTCGCCCTGGGAGAGCGGATCGGAGAGCGGGAGGAGGGCGCCGGGAGCACGGAGGAGGCCGACGCGGCCCCCGCCGAACTCCCCGGCCGGGGCATGAGGGTGCTGCTGGTGGACCACGAGGACTCCTTCGTCAACACCCTGGCCGACTACGTACGCCGCCACGGGGCCGAGGTGACCACCGTCCGCTACGGGTTCGACGCCTCCCTGCTCGACCGGCTCTCCCCCGACCTGGTGGTCCTCTCACCCGGTCCCGGCCTGCCCGTGGACTTCGGGATGTCGGCCCTGCTGGACGAGCTCGCCGCGCGCCGCCTGCCGGTGTTCGGGGTGTGCCTGGGGCTACAGGGAATGGTGGAGCATGCCGGGGGAGAACTGCGCACCCTGGACGATCCGGTGCACGGCAAGCCCGGCCGTGTCCGGGTGTCCGGTGGTGAACTCCTCACCGGGTTGGACGGCGGTGACGCCTTCCCGGCGGCCCGCTACCACTCCACCTACACCGTCCCCGACCTGGTGAAGCGCTTCGAGGTCACCGCGGTCCTGGACGGCGAGGCCGGCGAGGAGCCTGTCGTGATGGCGGTCGAGGACCCGGCCGCGCGGTGGTACGCGGTCCAGTTCCACCCCGAGTCGATCCTCACCGCGGCCGTCGGGGAGGGCATCGTGGCACAGGCACTGCGCCTGGCCCGCGGCTGAGCCGGGCCGCCCGCACCACCCCCGCCACCCCGCCCTCCGGCGGGGTCCGCGCGTGGCGCTCCTCACGCGCGGGCCCCCGGTCCCTTCGGGCCCGCGGCCACTCCGGCACCCCGTACACGGCCTCTCACCTGCGTTGAGACTTCTTTTCCACAAACACAGCCAACCAAAAAGTTTGATCAACCTGTTACGGGACAGTGGTTGTATATGGGTATTTTGCTTACGATCCTCGGAATCATCCTCATCGTCGCCGGCGTTCTCGGAGTGCTGCGCGGGCAGATGCTCTGGGGCATCATCGCCATTGTCGTCGGACTCTTCATCGCTCCTGGTTACTTCTACGGTTTCTAGCCTGTGGTCCCTCCTCCACCCGGACACCACAGGCGGAAGGTACGACGGACAGCACCGAACGCGGGCCGGGCCTCCGACCGAAACGGCGGGGCCCGGCCCGCTCCTGTTCGGCCCCCAGGCCGACCGGGCCCGGCCCCGTGTACCCTCGTGTGAGGCTGGTCAGCCCTCGCCCCCATCACGCTCCCGTGCCCCGGAACCCCTGGTCGCGGCTGTTCGGCGTGCGTTCGGGGAGCGGGGATCACGAACGGGAGGCATGCTGTGAAGAGGGTCGAGCCGCAGGTCCGTCTGGTGGCGCGTCCGCAGGTGGACTACGACGCCGTCACCGACTACCTCAAGGAGGTCGGTGGAGAGGCGTGGCTGGAGAGGTTCGACCGCGGTGAGCTCGACGCCCACCTCAACGACCCGCAGAACCTCGCCGAGTTCGCCGGGCGCCTGTGCTACCGCTCCTGGGAGCCGGGCCTGAACCCCAACGTCACCCGGGTGCGCAAGGACCAGGACGCCTACCTCGGCAACCTCCTGGCCAGCCTGCACGGCTCGGTCCTGGAGCACATCAGCTTCAGCTTCGTCCTGCACAACGTGTCCCGTGTACTGACCCACGAGCTCATCCGGCACCGCCCGGGTGTGGCCGTCTCCCAGGAGTCCCTGCGCTTCGTGCGCCTGAGCGACCTGCCGTTCTGGTTCCCCGACTGGGCCGAGGAGGACCCGGAGCTGATGGAGCGCGCCACCGCGATGCTCCAGCAGATGGAGGAGTTCCAGCTCTGGATGGCCGACCACTTCGGCCTGGACGACGAGGGCGTGAAGTTCGCCGAGAAGAAGCACAAGACCTCCTTCATGCGCCGCTTCGCTCCCGAGGGCGTGGCGACCGGCCTGGTGTGGACCGCCAACGTGCGCACCCTGCGCCACACCCTGGAGGCGCGCACCGCTCCCGGCGCCGAGGAGGAGATCCGACTGCTGTTCCACCTCATCGGCGAGGCGCTCCGGGAGGAGGCCCCGGCGCTCTTCGGCGACTACGAGGTGCAGGACGGCGCCTGGGTCCCGAAGTGGCGCAAGGTCTGACCGGCGCGACCGTGCCCGTCCCTCCCTCGGGGGGACGGGCTTTTTTGTGCATGCAGGAATGAGCGTCTTTTCTCACCGCGAGGGCGCACGGCGGGTACCGCACCACAGGACCAGGCCCGAACAACACGGCGCCCAACGAGAACTGGTGTACGGCATTTGTGACACCACCTGTAACAGTAGGTAGTGGCAGCACCCGTGGCCCCACATATCCAGGACTCCGCTGTCCCGGAAACAGGCATCTTCCAGGCGATACCAGGCCCTACAGGCGAAGATGACCATGATTCTCTGCAAAAATCGTGTTTTCACGATTTGCCTTGCTCTGGGATTTATTCTGTTTTGTGAATTTTAGTGGCGGTCCGAAATCCACTGCCGCTTTGTTGTGGGTCTGGTCTTTTCTGCGGGGGAGGAGGGAGGATGGTCCGGGACGCCCCGCCGCACCGGTGATGCGTGCGGTCCGTGTTTTTCCTGGAAACGTTCGAAGGGCAAAAGGAGGCAGGAATGAGGGTTCTGGTATCCGTCGCCGCGGTGTTCGCCTTCGCGGTGGGCGGAACCGTTCTGGGAGCTGTTCCGGCATACGCCGCCACGGGAGAGGTCGTGGTGTTCACCACCGAGTTCGAGGCGCTGGAGCGCTACACGGACCCCCCGTCGGGGTCCTGCCACCAGCTCCCGGTCACCGCGCACGTGCTGGTCAACCTCACCGACTCCGACGTGAGCATGCACGCCGGCCCCACCTGCCTGAGCCCCGGCTTCGTGGTGGCTCCGGACCACGGCTGGCACGCTCCGCCCAGCGGGATGTTCAGCTTCTCGGTGTCCTGACCGACCCGGTCCCGCGGCGGGCGAACAGCACCCGCGGGACCGTCCGGCCGGCGGAGACCGCCGCGGCGATTCCCCTCCACCGCGCATTTGCACGGGTGAGGACGCGACCGTTCCCGGATTCTTCGCACGGGGAGGTTCCTCCGGGCGTCCGGCGCTTTCGGCGCGGTGGCCGGAGGCGGGCGGAAAATCAGCGGTGGTGTCCCGCGTATCGCGAGGACAAGGAAACGGAAAGGTGCTCGTCCGTTATGCTGCACACCTTCGTCGTCGGCCTCGGCAGGTCGGGAGAAGGGCTGCACCTGCCATCGCTCGCCAAGGCGCGGGCCAGGGAACCCACCCTGTTCGCCCCGGGCCCGGTGGTGGGGTTCGACCCGTTCCGGGCGTCGGCCGAGGGGGTGCTCATGGTCGAATCCCCGGAGGAGGCGGTGCACCACGCGCCGCCGCTGAGCACCGTGGTCCACCTGTGCACACCGCCGCACCTGCGCTCCGGCCTGCTGGAGCACCTGGCGGAGCTCGGCTACCGCAGGATCATCGTGGAGAAGCCGCTGGCCCTGGACCTGGTGGGACTGGCCTCCGTCGCCCGGCTCCGGCGGCGCTGGGGGCTGGACATCACCGTCACCACCCAGTGGCTGGACAGCGCGCTCACCCGGCGGCTGCTCGCGGTCCTGCGGGGGAAGGCCTTCGGGGACCTGCGCGCCATCACGGTGCTGCAGAACAAACCCCGTTTCACCCGCACCGCCGAGGCACCGGGCCACCCCACCGCCTTCGACGTGGAGGTGCCCCACGCGCTGGCCGTGGTGATCACCCTCGCCGGGGGAGCGGACATCGCCTCGGCCTCCCTGGAGGACATGGTGACCGACCGGACGCGGCTGCCCAGGCTGGGCCGCGCCCGGCTCGGCCTGAGGCACCACTCCGGGGTGCTCAGCCGGATCGACTCGGACCTGACCTCCCCCGTGCGCGAGCGCCGCATCGTGCTGGAGTTCGACAGGGCCCTGCTCACCGGCCACTACCCGTGCAGCGCGGCCGACCACACGGCCCAGCTGCGGGTGGACGCACAGGGGTGGGAGCCCATCCGCTCGGTCTTCGACGACGACGCGTTCCCCGCCTTCATCCGAGCCGCCTACACCCGCTACGCCCGGTCCCACCGCGCCCCCGGAGCACTCTCGGCCCAGATCGAGGCGGTCCGGCTGCTCACCGAGGCCAAGAACCTGTGCGCGTCCGGTACCCGGGGACAGGGGGTGGGCAGTGTCGTCGGCGCATGAACCGCCCCGCCCGGTACCCGCGGGGATCGGAGACGAGGCCGCGCCCGGCCTCGACGGTCAGCTCGCGGCCCTGGCCGAGCTCGGCTGGAACCGCCTGGAACTGCGCACCGTCGACGCGGTCCCGATCGCCGAGCTGGACGAGCGGGCCTTCGACCGCGCCGCGCGCGGGATCCGGGAGGCCGGAACCGACGTGGTCGCCGTCGCCTCGCGCATCGGGGACTGGTCCCGGCCCGCCACGGGAGACCCGTCCCTCGACCTGACCGAGCTGGAGGTCCTGGCGAGGCGCTGCGCGGTGCTGGGCACCCGTTTGGTCAGGATCATGTCCTACCCCTCGGGAGGGCTGGCCGAGCCCGCGTGGGGACGCCGGGTCCGCGCGCGCCTGCGCGAGCTGGTCCGAAGGGCCGAGGACGCCGGCCTGGTACTGGTGCACGAGAACTGCGCGGGCTGGGCGGGCGAGAGCGCGGAGCGGGCGCTGGAGCTGCTGTCCGAGGTGGACAGCCCGTCGCTGCGGCTGCTGTTCGACACCGGCAACGGAGTCGCCCACGGATACCGCGCCCCCGAGATGCTGCGCGCCCTCGTCGGGCACGTGGCGCACGTCCACGTCAAGGACGCGGTGACCGGGCCCGGCGGCGAGGTCGGCTACGTGCTCCCCGGCACCGGAGAGGCCGGGGTCGCAGCGTGCCTGGGGCTGCTGGCCGAACACGGCTACACCGGAGCGCTGTCCATCGAACCCCACCTGCACCTGCGCCCGCACCTGCGGGCCTCGGGAGCCGACCCCGGACGCGGCGACCGTGCCGCCTTCGTCGCCTACGGGCGCGAGCTGGAACGGCTCGTGGCCGAGCAGTGGTGCGCTGTGCCCGCACCCCGCCGCGCGGAGGGGGCCAGGTGAGCGCGACCCTCACACCCGATGACCACGCCCTGCTGCTGCGGCTGATGGAGCTGCCCACCGCGGGGCCGCTGGAGACCGGGCCGGCCGGGCCGCGGCCGCGCCTGCGCGAGGCCCAGAACGCCTACGCCCGCGCCGCGGCCGGGACCGGCTTTCGCGTGGTACGCCACGCACCGGCCGATCCCGCCGACATGGACCGGCCCGACGTCCCGGCTCCCGTGCGCGAGGCCCTGGCCGACCCCGCCTTCCTCGAATGCCAGCCCAGCCTGGTGCTGCGACTGGGACCCGAACTGCCCGCGGAACGCACCGTGATGTTCAACGTGCACCTGGACACGGTCGCCGGCGACCTGCCGGTCGGCTTCGACGGCGAGCGCTTCCACGGGCGCGGAGCCATCGACGCCAAGGGCCCGGCGGTGGCGCTGCTGGCCGGGGTGCGCGCCGCGCGCGACCGGTGCCCCGCCCTGGGCCGCGACGTCGCGGTGGTCGTCCAGGCCGTGGCCGGGGAGGAGGGCGGCGCCATGGGGGTGCTGGGCACCCGCCCGCTGGTCGAGCGCGGCCACACCGGCCGGCTCAACGTGTTCTGCGAGCCCACCCGGACGCGGTTCCTCCCGCGCAGCACGGCGGCGATGACCGCCCGGGTGTCGGTCCACGGGGACGACGCGGTGGACGACCGCCCGCACACCGGACACAACGCCGCCGTGCTGTTGGGCTTCCTGGCCCAACACCTGGGGCGCGCGCTCGACGCGCACGCCGGAACGGGAGCCGTGTGCGTGGCGGGCCTGCACACCGGCACCCTGCACAACAGGGTCTACGGCACCGGATCGCTGCTGCTCAACCTCTCCTACACCCGGGCCGACGCGGGACGCGTGCTGGAGTCCGCGCTGACCGAGGCGCTCGACGAGGGCCTCGACGCGTTCGCGGAGGCCTTCACCGGGACCGCGCTGTTCGACCGGACCGCCGCGGACGCGCGCGCCCTGACCCGCCTGGAGTGGCGCAAGCGCGGCCTGCCCGTGCTGGACGACCGCGACCCCTGGGGGCGGGACCTGATGGGCCGGGCCGGGATCGACCCGTGGCCCTCCGACGAACCGGCCTTCACCTGCGACGCCATCTGGATGTCCGGAGTCGCCGGGGCGTACACCGCGGTGCTGGGCCCCGGCGACCTGGCCGCCAACAACGCGCACGCCGACGGCGAGTTCGCCGACGCCGCCGAACTCGACGGGTTCGCCGACGCGGTGGCCCGCCTCCTGACCGCCTTCACCGCCCAGACGAACGGACGACCGTGAGCACCACCTCCCACATCCCGCCGCAGGCCCCGCCGGACCAGGGTGCCGTGCGGGTGGGCCACGACGACCTGACCGCCTTCGCCGCCGGGGTGTTCGCCCACCGCGGCCTCGCGCCGGACCGGGCGGCCGAGGCGGCGCGCGCGCTGTGCCACGGCGACCTCGCCGGACCGCGTTCGCACGGCCTGGCCAACCTGACCCGGCTCTACCTGCCACTGCTCGACGAGGGCAGGGCCGACCCCGCCGCCGAGCCGCGTACCGTCACCGACCTGGGCGCCGCCGTACTCCTGGACGCGCGCCGCGCGCTGGGCCTGTGGGTGGCGAGCGAGGCCATGGACCGGGCCGTCGAGCGCGCCGGGCGCCACGGCGTCGGCCTGGTGTCCGTACGCGGCGCCACCCACCTGGGATGCGCCGGCTACCACGCCCTGCGCGCGGTCGAACACGGCATGGTGGGCCTGGTGGCCAGCAACTGCGGACGCCAGCGCATCGCCCGGCCGCCCGGCGGCGCTGTGACGATGCTGGGCACCAACCCGCTCAGCGTCGCGGCCCCGGCCGGCCAGCACCCCCCGTTCCTGCTCGACATGAGCACCACGGCCGCGCCCACCGGCCGGATCCGCCAGGCGGCCCGGGAGGGGCACACCCTGCCCGAGGGGCTTCTGTGCGACGACCTGGGCGCGCCCGTCACCGACCCGGACGCCTTCGACGCGGGGCGGGCGCACCTGATGTGGCTGGGCGGCCGGGAGGGCCGGTACAAGGGGTTCGGCCTGGGACTCATGGTGGAGGTGCTGGCCGCGCTGGTGCCCGGCGCCGGGCTGGGACCGCACCCCGACGCCCTCACGGGTGACGGCGGACCGAGCGGCCGCGACGACGACATCGGCTTCCTCGTCGCCGCCGTCGCGCCCGACGCCCTGCGGGAGGGGGCCGGGGAGGACGCGGAGGAGCTGTTCGGCGCGCTGTTGGCGTGCCCGCCGACCGACCGGGCCGAGCCGGTGCGCTATCCCGGCTGGCACGAGTACCACCGGGCGGGGGAGCGGCGCCGCGGGGGCGTGCCGCTGGAGGCTCCGCTGTACGCGGAGCTGGCCGAGCTGGCGGAGCGGACCGGGCTGCGGGTCCCGCCCGTCCAGGGAGCCCCGCGATGAGGCCGCCGCTACGGGTCGGACTGGTCGGTCTCGGTGTGATCTCCCGCTTCTACCTCGCCGCGCTGCGCACCGTGCCCGGACTGGAACTGGTTGCGGTGTGCGACCGGAACCCGGCCGTGCTGGCCGCGCGCCCGGCCGGCGTGCCGGGTTACACCGACCACGCGCGGATGCTGGACGAGGCCGCCCCGGACGCGGTGGTGGTCACCGCGCCCAACGACGCGCACGCCCGGATCTGCGCCGACGCCCTCGGGTGGGGCGCGGCCGTGTGCGTGGAGAAGCCGCTCGCCCTGGACTCCGCCCAGGCGGAGCCGCTCACCGAGCTCGCCCGCCAGCGGGGCACCCCGCTGTTCACCGCCTTCCACCGCCGGTACAACTCCGGGGTCGCGCGGCTGCGTGAGGACCTGGTCGGCCGGCGCGTGGTGGAGGTGACCGTGCGCTACCTGGAACGGATCGAGGAGCACGCCGGGACCGACACCTGGTACCTGGACCCGGACCGGTGCGGAGGCGGATGCGTCGCCGACAACGGACCCAACGCGTTCGACCTGGTCGAGTCGCTGCTCGGCCCGGTCGATGTGGTGGCGGCGCGTGTGGACCGGGACGCCGCGGGCACCGACCGGCGGGCCGAGGTCGAACTGCGCGCACGGGGGGCCCGGGCCGGAGGCCGCCCGCCGGTGACGGGTGACGGGCGACGGGGAGGGGGCCGCGGCCGCGGGCCGACCGTCGGAGACGGGCCGTGGGCGGGAGGAGCCCGCGCCAGGGTGCTGCTCGACTGGTCGCATCCCGGCGAGCGCAAGGACGTCGAGGTGCGCACCGACGACGGCACGGACCTGAGGACGGACATGCTGGCCGGCCATCCCGGTTTCAAGGGATCCCTGTGGCACGAGTACGTCGGGGTGCTCACCGAGTTCGAGTGGCGGGTGCGCGAGGGCCTGGTCGAGGATCCGGGCGGGCCGTCCGCGCTGAAGCTGGTCGGCGACGCCTACCGGCTGGCGGCCGTCGAGGAGAGGCGAACACAGGAGGGAGCCAGGTGAACCCGTACGAGGACGGTCCCAAACGCGAGGTCACCGCGACGCTGGTGAAGGTCCTGGTGCACCGCAGGGACGAGCGGGGCATGCGGCTCGTCCCCCACGCGAGCCGGTGCGTGCGCGCGGGGGAGGTGCACGAGCTGGTCGCCACCGACCACACCGAGACGGCGGCGGGGGCCCGGATCGACAGGGTCGGCTTCCTCGGGTTCGCCGAGATCACCGCCGCGGGAGTGGTCGACCGCGGCGACGAGGTGTGGATCGGCTCCCGCCGGGTGGGGGTGGTGCTCGGCTTCGACGGCTGCCACATGCCCAACCACTACAACGTGCTGGTCCACGCCGACCCGGTGCCGACCGGACGGGACCTGGGACTGGCCGCGGGGGAGGCGCTGGTGTTCCGCCAGGGCGTCCCGGACGCCGCGACGGGAACAACGTCCGCCGAACCGGTTCCAGAGGAATCCGGTATTTGCTCATAAATGTCCGATATAAATTATCAATTATTCGATCTTATTGTTCTGATCCCCCTTTCGTGAGAGGTGGTCCGGCGGTAATCTTTGGAAGTGGAGGGAGTTCGGCTGGGCTCGGTCGAAGATCCTTTCCAGTGTTCCGACGGGACATCGTACGTCTGTTTTTCCATGTTGAATGTGAGGGAAATTCAATGACGACCGCAACCAAGGCCAACAGCCGCCTCGAGGAGCGCTTCCGCCTCTGGGACAACAACGGCAACGGGGCGATCGAGCGCTCCGACTTCGAGAACGAGGCGAACGGCATCATCTCGCGCCTGGGGGCCGAGGGCACCGCCAAGGGCAACGCGCTCAGGGAGGCGTACCTGGGCATGTTCGACCAGTTGGCCGCGGCCGCGGGCAGCCAGCGGATGACCAAGGACCAGTTCGTCAGGGTCGCCGAGCAGAAGATCATCGGCAGGGGCGACGCCGGCTTCGCCGAGATCGTCCAGCCGACCATCCAGGCGATCGTCGACGTGCTGGACGTCGACGGCAGCGGTGAGATCAGCCCGAGCGAGATGGAGAAGTGGTTCGACGCCATCGGCCTGGGCGGCGCCGAGGCCACCCGGGCCTTCTCCGAGCTGGACACCGACGGCAGCGGCCGTCTGTCCACCGCCGAGCTGGTCGCCGCGGTCCGCGACTACCACCTCGGCAAGAACGACATCCCCCTCCTCGGCGGCTGACCCCGTCCCCGGTCGCGGCGACCCCCCGCCGCGACCGGGCCCCGGTCCCTCGCCCCCTCCTCGGTACGGAAACGGAAAAGTGAAGAGAACGCTTTCGCCCCCCGAGGCGCCGACCACGGGGAGAACACGTTTTCCCGTCCCCTTCTTCGACCAGTCCGACACCTTCCGGGAACTGTGGCCCGATATCCGCGATAACTGTCTGCGCGTCATGGACCGGGGGAAGTTCTCGCACGGTGCGATGGTCGCCGAATTCGAACGCGCTCTGGCCCGCTGGACCGGCGCACGACACGTGGTCGGCGTCAATTCCGGGACCGACGCACTGGTGTTGCTGTTGCGCGCCGCCGGGCTGCGTCCCGGCGAGGAGGTGATCGTCCCCGCCTACACCTTCGTCGCCACGGCCAGCGCCGTGGTGCTCGCCGGAGGCGTCCCGGTCTTCGCCGACATCGAGGAGCGGGGATACGGGATCGACCCGCGTTCGGTGGACGCTGTGGCCACACCCCGCACCCGGATGGTCATGCCGGTGCACCTGTTCGACCGGTTGGCCGACATGGAGGGCGTGCAGGAGGTCGCCCGAAGGCGCGGACTGACCGTGCTGGAGGACAGCGCCGAGGCGATCGGCATGCGGCTGCGAGGTGTGCACGCCGGACTGCTCGGCGCCGGAGGCGTGCTGTCGTTCTTCCCCGCCAAGACACTCGGCGCGATCGGTGACGCGGGCGCCCTGCTCACCGACGACGCGCTCCTGGCCGAGACCGCGCGGGCACTGCGCCACCACGGTCGCTCCGGGCGGACCCTGGACGACTTCCCCGGCATCGCCAACCCCACGGTCGTCCCGGGCTGCAACAGCAAGATGGACGACATCCAGGCCGCCGTGCTGCTGGCCAAGCTCACCCGGCTCGACGCCGGTATCGCCCGACGCGCGGAGCTGTCCGCGCGCTACGACTCCCGCCTGCGCGGCGTTTCGGGGATACGCGCCGTGCCCGGCGACACCGCGCCGCACCCGGGCGGCGGACGGGTCGTCTACGTCCACCTCGTCGAGGCCGAGGAGCGCGACGGCCTGGTGGACCACCTGGCCGCGGCCGGCATCGGGACCGAGACCTACTACCCGGTCCCACTGCACCTGCAACCGTGCTTCGCGCACCTGGGACACGTCCCGGGCGACTTCCCGCGCGCCGAGGCCGCGTGCGAGGCGGCGGTCGCGCTCCCGCTCCACCCCGACCTGACCGACGCGCAGGTGGACCGCGTCTGCGACGAGATCGAGGACTTCTACGCCGGGAGGCGCGCGTGAGCACGACGACCACCCGGGACATCCCCTTCTTCGCCCCCGACCTGTTCGAGGACGACCGCGACGTGCTGCTGGAGACCGTCCACGAGATCGGGACGGGTGCCGCGCAGAAGTTCATCCTCGGCGAGCACACCGCCCGGTTCGAGCACGCGCTGCGTGACCGGCTGGCCGCGGCCGACGTCGTCGCCTGCTCCAGCGGGACCTCGGCGCTCACCCTGGTCCTGGCCGCCATGGACGTGGGACCCGGCGACCAGGTGGTGGTACCGGCCTTCGGCTGCGCGCCGCTGGCGAGCACCGTCATCGGCTGCGGCGCGCAGCCGGTCTTCGCCGACATCGACCCGGTCGCGCTGACCATGGACCCGGCCGCGGCGGAGGCGGCCGTCACCGGGCGTACCCGGGCGCTCATGCCCGCGCACGTGTTCTCGGTGATGGCGGACATGCCCCGGTACCGGGAACTGACCCGCCAGTACGGGCTGCGCCTGGTCGAGGACTCCGCCCTGGCCCAGGGCGGGACGCTCCAGGGCCGCCCCGCGGGGCTGTGGGGCGACGCGGGCGTCTACTCGTTCGTGCAGGTCAAGACCTTCGGCATGCCCGGTGAGGGCGGCGTGGTGGTCACCGGCGACGCCGAACTCGCCACGCGGACGCGGATGCTGCGCAACCACGGCCAGGACGGCGAGCACCGCTTCCTCCACCACCGCATCGGCCACAACAGCCGTTTCGACGAGGTCATGGCCGCCTTCCAGCTGCACCGGCTGGAGGGGTTGGAGGACCGACTGGCGCGCCGGGCCGAGATCTCGGCGTACTACTCCACCCGGTTCGCGCCACTGGCCGACGCCGGGATCACGGCGCCGCCCGTGGGCGGGGACGGGCGCTGCCACTACGTCTACACGCTCCTGGCCGAGCGGCGCGACGAGTTGCGCGCGCACCTGGCCGCACACGGAGTCCACACCCACGTGTACTACCCGCGCACACTGCCCGAACAGCCCGCCTTCGCCCCGTACGCACCACCCGGCGGACGCTGGCCGAACGCGGAGTCGGCGGCCCGGCGCAACCTCTCCCTGCCGCTCTACCCGCACCTGAGCGACGCCCGGGTGGAACACGTCGCCGACACGGTGTGCGCGTTCGCCCACCGGACGAGGAGGACGCCCCGATGACCGACCACACCACCCGGTCGACCGCCACCGAACCGACCGCCGTGCCCGCGTCCGCGCAGGCGCCTCCGCCCGCGTCCGCGCGCGCCACCCTGTCCGCCTACGCGCGCCTGGCCAAACTCGACATCGTCGACTACTACATCGGCCTGCCGCTGGTGCTGGCCATGCTGGCGCCGGCGCTGCGCTGGCAGCCGGGCACGCTGGGCCTGCTCCTGCTCATCCTGCTCGCCGAGGTGGCCGTGGTGGCCGCGATGGTCGCCTTCGACGACGTCACCGGATACCGGGACGGCAGCGACGCGGCCAACTACGGATCGGACGCGGCCCGCCGCAGGCTGGCCCGCAAACCCCTCGTCGCCGGGACGCTCACCGAACCGCAGGCCCTGCGCTTCGCCTGGGCGGCGACCGGGGTGAGCGCCGTGCTGTGGACCCTCGTCGCCCTGGCCGCCCCGCACCGGCCCGCGTGGGCGGTCGCGCTGGCCGCCCTGTGCGTCCTCGCCTCGGTCCAGTACTCCTGGGGACTCAGGATCAGCTACCGGGGATTCCAGGAGGTCTTCCTCATCGGCCTGGGCGTGGGCTGGGTGCTGGTGCCCTACGGGCTGCTCACCGGCGGGCTCAACGGCTTCGTCGTGGTCCAGGCGCTGCTCTTCGGCTTCGGCCCGATGCTGTTCGGCCTGTACTCCAACACCAACGACGCCGACGGCGACCGCGCCGCGGGGCGGATCACCGTCGCCGCGCTGGTGCCCCGGCACCTCAACACCGCCTTCATCATCGCGGCGACCGTGGCGGAGAGCCTGCTCATCTCCGCATCGACCCTGGCCGGGATCGCCCCGTGGTGGTTCCCCGTCGTGCTCGTCCCCGTCTTCGTGCTGCGGGTGACCCAGCTGGTGATCGGCTTCGTGTACGGCGACATCCTGCGCGCCCGGCGCATGGCCATCCACACCCACCGGGTCACCGTGGTCCTGCTGATCGCCGCGAACCTGCTCGCCCCGGCACTCGTGGGAGGCGCCGCATGAGTGAGACGACCGACGTCGCCGTGGTCGGCGCCGGCCCCGCCGGACTGGCCACGGCCCACACCCTGGCCCGGGCGGGACGCTCGGTACGGGTCCTGGAGGCCGCCGACGCGGTAGGCGGCCGGATGCGCACCCTGCGCGAACACGGCTTCCTGATCGACACCGGCGCGGAGATGCTGCCGCCGGCCTCCGCCTACCCGGCCACCTGGCGGCTGATCCGAGCCCTGGGCCTGGACACCGACCGGGGCGCGGTGACCCGGGTCCGCGGCGCCCTGGCGTCGTGGCGCGGCGGCCGCGCCCGGCCGCACACGGGCCGCCCGCTGGGGCTGCTCACCGGGGCCGGACTGTCCCCGCGCGCACGGGTCGACCTGCTGCGCCTGCAGGTCCGGCTCGCGGGCGCCGCGCCGGACCCCGAACACCCCGAGCGCTCCCCGCTGGGCGCGCGCACCCTCGCCGACCTGCTGCGCCCCTACCATCCGGAGCTGCGCGAGCGGCTGATCGGCCCGCTGGCCGCGGGGTTCTTCGGCTGGGACCCGGAGCGGACGGCCGCCGCCCCCTTCGCCGCGCACCTGGCCTCCGCCGGCAGCACGGCCCGGTGGTGTACCTACCGCGACGGCATGGACACCCTCGCGCGGACCCTGGCCGACCGGCTCGACGTCGCCACGGGCCACCCGGTGACCGGCGTGGCGGCGGGACCCGGCGGGGTCAGGCTGGACTCCCCGGCGGGACCGGTCACCGCCCGCGCGGCCGTGCTGGCGGTACCCGCCCCGGTCGCGGCGCGGCTGTACCCGGGCGGGTCCCGGGCCGAGCGCGCCTACCTCGACGCGTGCGAGTACGCGCCCATGCTCCGGGTCTCCCTGGTGCTGGACCGTCCCATGGCACCGGTCGGGGTGCGCGGCGGATTCGCCACCCTGGTGCCCGCCGCGGAGGACCCCCTGCTCAACGTGGTCACCGCCGACCACAACAAGCACCCCGGACGGGTACCGAAGGGCCGGGGCCTGGTCTCGCTGGTCGCCTCGCCACGGGGAGCCTCCGAACTCCTCGACGCCCCCGACGAGGAGGTCGCCGCGCGGCTCACGGCGCGCGCCGAGCGCCTCGTACCCGGGCTGGCGGACCACGTCGACTCGGTCCGTGTACACCGCTTCCGCCACGGGCTGCCCGCGGCGGGCCCGCGCGCGCTGGGGGCACGCGCCGCCTTCGTCGCCCGCCCGCCCTCGGCCGTGGACTACGCCGGGGACTGGATCGCGCTGCGCCCGTGCAGCGAGGGAGCGGTCTCCTCCGCCGCGACGGCCGCCGGGCGGGTCCTCGCCTTCCTCGACTCCACGGCCGCGACCCCCGTACCGATCCCCAGGGAAGTCCGATGACGCTGTTCACCAAGCCCATCCACCTGGGCACCCTCTTCGACGACCTGGCCGGGCGCGGCGCCACCACCGCCGTGCACCTGGGCAGGCCCCTGGACATCGCCCCCCACCTGGGCACCGAACTGGACGTGTCCGGAGTGGCCGGACTGGTGCGCGAGGCCGCGGGCTGGTTCGCCGCGGCCGGTGTCCGGCCCGGCGACCGCGTCGCGATCGCCAAACGCAACCACTGGGACTACGTGCTGCTGAGCTGTGCCGTGGCCCGGCTGGGCGCGGTGCCCGCCTCGCTGTCGGCGCACCTGGAGCCGGGGACGCTGGAGATCCTGCTCAAACGGCTGGAGCCGGCGCTGCTGGTCACCGACACGGCGCTGCTGGCGGCGGCCCGGGACGCGGGGGCCGACCCCGCCGTCCACGCCGCCCGCACCCTGGTCGTCGACGGTCCGGCCGGGCTCGGGGGCCCGGCCGGGCACGTCCTGTGCCTGGACGAGGTACGCGGCATCGACGCACCGCCGCCCCGCAGGCCGCACCTGGACGCGCCCCTGTCCATCATGCACACCTCCGGCACCACCGGTGTGCCGAAACTGGTCACGCACTCCACCCGCACGATCATGCGCCGCCTGGCCGGATTCGAGTCGCACCGCTGGCCCCTGTTGGGCAGCCGGCCCGACGACACGGTGACCGGGGCGTTCTCCTTCGCGCACGGCCGCGCGCTCGCCTGGACCGCGAGCGTGCTGTGGCTGTCCCCGGCCGCGCTGTCGGCCCTCACCAGCGACGACTGGGACGAGGCCGGCCCGCTGCTGCACCGGCACCGCCCCACCACCCTGGAGGCCCATCCCGCCACCTTCGTGCGCTGGCAGCACCGGGCGGAGCGGGGGGACCACCCGTTCGACCGGGTACGGCTCTACGTCAGCACCTTCGACGCCATGCACCCGCCGACCGTGCGCACCTTCCTCGGCGCCACCGGGCACGGACACCCGGTGTGGATGCAGGGCTGGGGCCAGAGCGAGACCGGGCCGCTGACCTTCCGTTTCCTCACCCGGCGGGCGCTGGCCCGGGAGCGGGAACGCCATCCGACCACCCGCGACCTGGGTCACCCGGTGCCCACCCGCACCCGGCTGCGCGCGGTGGACCCGCACACCATGCGTCCCGTCCCGACGGGCGTTCCCGGCCTGCTGTTCTGCCGTACCGGGGCCCTGTGCCTGGGCTACGTCGGCGAGGAGGGCCGGTGGCGGTCCAAACTGGTGGGCGAGTGGTGGAACACCGGCGACATCGGGGTCATCACCCGCACCGGCGGGGTGAGGCTGGTGGACCGCGAGGTCGACGCCCTGCGCGAGGGCGGCTGCCTGGAGGTGGAGGACGTCGTGGACGACCGCCTGCCCGAGGTGTTGGAGTGCGTCGTACTGAGCGTCCCGGACGGTCCTCCGGTGCCCGTGGTGGTCACCGGCGACGGCCGGCTCGACACCGACGCGTGGCGCGAGGCCGTCGCCGACCTGCCCGAACTCGCCGACCCCGTGGTGAGGACCTGGGACGAGCTTCCGCGCACCGGCACCGGCAAGGTCCGCCGGACCGTACTGCGCGACCGCCTGGGCCTGCGCCCCGACACCTGCGGAACGGGAAAGTGGACATGACGCCGCGGTCGGCGGACGCGGCGGCCGTGTTCCCGCTGGCCGGAGCCACCGCCCGCGCGGTCGGGGACTCGGCCGCGCTGGGGGTGGCGGCGCTGCGCCTGGAGGCGCTGGGATGCGCCGTCTCCCGGGTGGCCGGGGAGCCGCCCCCGGGCGCCCCGGCCGGATGGATCGGCCTGGTCGGCGCCCACGGCGGAGAGGGTGCCCACGCGAGGCCGCCGGCACCGGTCGGCTGCGCGATCGACTGGTCCGGTCCGGTCGCGGCGCCCCTGGCGGGGGAGCGCGACGTCCAGGCCGCCTGCGGGCTCGCCCACCTGCACGGCAGGGCACGCGGGCAACCCCGGTTCCTCGGTATGGATTACGCGTCGGTGTGCGCGGGGATGCTGGCCGCACAGGCGGTGGCGGCCTCCGCGCTGGCCCTGGCGCGCGGCGGACCGGCCCTGTCCGCGTCGGTCTCGGTGGCCCAGGCCGCCCTGCTCGCCGCGGGCCCCCACGTCGCCGCGGTCACCGCGCCCGGCGCCGGATCCGCTCAGCCCGCCGGCGGGGAGGCGTCGGCGTCCGGCGCCGCGTCGCCGAGCGGTCGGAGGGGATCCGGCGAAGCGCCCGTTCCGCCGTTTCGCTCCGCCGACGGGACGCGCTTCGAGATCGAGACCCTGGACGCCGAGGTCTGGCTGCGGTTCTGGACCGACCTGGGGGCCGCCCCGGACGCGGTCGCCGCCGGATGGCCGCACTTCCAGGGCCGCTTCGCCACCGCGGTGTGTCCGCTGCCGCCGGAGCTGCCCGCCGCGGTCGCCGCCGTGGACTTCGACCGGGTGCGCGCGGCGGCGCTCCGGACGGGGACGAGCATCTCCCCGGTCCGTACCGCCGAGGCCGCCCGGGAACCCGATCCGGCGTCGGAGTGGCGGTTGCGCGGCACCGGTGGCCCGGCTCTCCCGCCGGCGGGGCCCTGCGCCGACGCCACCGCACCCCTGTCGGGCCTGCGGGTGGTGGAGGCCACCAACCGGATCCAGGGCCCGCTCGCCGGCCTGCTGCTCGCCATGCTCGGCGCCGAGGTGGTGCGCGTCGAGCCGCCGGGCGGCGACCCGATGCGCGGGGTGCCGCCGATGGCGGGGGACTGCTCCGCCCGGTTCCTCGCCCTGAACCGGGGCAAGGACGTGGTCGAGGCCGACCTCAGGACCGCCTCCGGGCGCAGGACCGCACAGGACCTGGCGGCCACGGCCGACGCCTTGCTGTACAACTGGCCGCCCGGTCGCGCCGAGAGGTTCGGCCTGGGCCCCGACGACCTCGCCGACCGTGCCCCGGCCCTGGTCCACGTGCACGCCGACGGGTGGGGCGGGGAACCCCCCGAACCCGGTGCGCTGGCCACCGACTACCTGGTCCAGGCACACGGCGGGGTGGCCGATCTCCTCGCCGGCCCCGGGGAGGAGCCCTCACCGTCCCTGCTGACCCTGACCGACGTGCTCGGCGGGACCATCGCGGCCGAGGGGGCGGTGGCCGCGCTGCTGGCCCGCGCCCGCACCGGTACCGGGATACGGGCCCGGACCGCGCTGTCGGACGCGGCCCGGCTGCTGCGCCGCGCCGGACGCGGCACCGCGCCCGGGGAGCGGGGCGGTCCCGCTCCGGTCGGGGACCTGGCGGAGATGGCCGCCGCACCGGAGTTCGCGGGGGCCTTCGACACGGTCGGCGGCGCGTCCTGCTTCCGGGCCCCGTGGAGCTTCGCCCGTGCCGCGGTGCGGCCGGTCGACGGCGCCCCGGCGGCCTCCGTGGCCGGTCTGGAGAGGACGCGATGAGGGCGCACGACCGCCGACGGGGCGGACGAGACACAGCGGACGGTCCCGCCGGGCCGACACGGTTCGCCCCACCCGGCCCCGACGTGCCCTTCGACCTCTCCGGAGACTCGATGACGTGGACCTCGTCCAACGGACTGGTACTGACCGACCTCGTTCCGCGGCGTCTGCGCGCGGAGTGGACCGCTCGCGGATGGTGTCCGGGCAAGGACCTGTACACCCTGTTCCGCGAACACGTGCGGTCCCATCCCGACCGGGCGGCCGTCGTCGACGACCGCGGCGCACTCGACTACGCCGGGTTGGACGCCGCGGTGCGCCGCGCGGCCGCCGCGCTGACCGCCGGAGGCGGGCAGGAGCGGGACGTCGTCGGCGTCCTGCTGCCCAACGGACGCGACGCGGCCGTGGCCGAACTCGCCGTCGCGGCCGTCGGCGCGGTCTCGCTGCCCGTTCCCGACGGGCGGCCCCCGGACGACGTGCGCAGCCTCCTGCTCCGCTCCCGGGCCTCCGCGCTCGTCACCGTCCCGGAGAGGGTGGAGGAGATCCGCCGGATGGACCTGCCGCACCTGCGCCGGGTGTGGACGTTCGGTCCGGCCCGCTCCGGGGCGTGCAGCCTGGACCGACCCGGTCCCGAGGCGGCCGGCGGCTGGCGTCCCGCGCGCCCCGACCCCGAGTCCCCGGCCCGCGTCCTGGTCTCCTCCGGTTCGCAGGGCGAGCCCTCGATGGTCGCCTACACGCACAACGCCATGGCGGGCGGCCGGGGCAACTACGTGGCGGCGCTGCACACGGGCCCCGGTCCGATGCGCGCCCTGGTCCTGGTCTCGCTGGCGTCCTCCTTCGGGTCCTGCGGGGTGCCGGTGACCCTGGCCCGGCACGGCGGCACCCTGGTGGTGCTGCCCCGCTTCGACCCGCTCGCCGCGCTGCGCGCGATCGAACGGCACCGCCCCACCCACCTGGTCGGGGTCCCCACGATGCTGCGGCGCGTGGCCGCGCTGCCCGAACGGGCGGACACCTCGTCCCTGCGCGTGGTGGTGTCCAGCGGGGCGCCGCTGCACCGGGAGGTCCACGACGCCTGCACGTCGCGCTTCGGCCGACCGGTGGTCAACGTCTACGGCTCCACCGACGGGGTCAACTGCCACACCGGACGCCGACCGCAGGCCTGGGAGCCGGGTATGGCCGGTTACCCCGCGCCCGACGTGGCCCGGGTGAGCGTCCGTGATCCCGAGGGCCGCCCGGTACCCGCCGGAGAGACCGGCGAGATCTGGGCCCTGGGCCCGATGACACCGCTGTGCCACGTCGCCGCACCCGGTCTGGACGCCGAGCGCCGGGCCCCGGGCGGGTGGGTGCGCACCGGCGACCTGGGCCGACTGGACCCGGGCGGCGCGCTCTGGGTGGTGGACCGCCTGCGCCGGACGGTGATCCGGGGCGGGGTCAACATCTTCCCCGCCGAGGTGGAGCGCGCACTCGGCGCCCACCCCTCCCTGGCGGAGGCCCACTGCGTACCCGTGCCCGACCCCGACCTGGGCGAGCGCATGTGCGCCTGCGTGTCCCCATCGGCGGGGTCCGCGGCGCCCGCCCCGCGGGAGCTGATCGCCTTCCTGCGCGACGAGCGCGGCCTGGACACCCGCGCGCTGCCCGAACACGTGGTGGTCCTGCCCGAACTGCCGCTCGGCCCCACCGGGAAGGTGTGCACGGCCACCCTGACCCGCGTCGCGGCCGAGGCCGTCGGCGCGCACCACCGACAGACGACACCGTAAGGAGCAGCCGGTGACCGACACAGCCGCCGAGACACCCGCCGACGGGAAGGCCTCGCGCTATCTCTTCGACAACCACAGCGAGCACGCCTTCGACCAGCACCGCTTCCTGGCGGCCGCCTACGATCCGATGACCACCGAGCGCCTGGAGCGGACCGGTGTCGGACCGGGGTGGGACTGCCTGGAGGTGGGCGCCGGCGGCGGCAGCGTCGCGCTCTGGCTGGCCCACCGCGTCGCCCCGACCGGGAGCGTGCTGGCCACGGACATCAAGCCCGAACGGATTCCGCACACCCACGGGCTGGAGGTGGTCCGGCACGACGTCGTCCGCGACCCGCTCCCCGAAGCCGCCTTCGACCTCATCCACTCCCGGCTGGTGCTGCTGCACCTCCCCGAGCGGATCGCGGTCCTGGACCGCCTGGTGCGCGCGCTCAAGCCCGGCGGGGTGCTCCAGCTCGACGAGTTCGACATCACCTACGGGCCGGGGCTGCTCATGCCCGACGCCGCGTCCCAGAAGCTCTACGAGGAGTTCCAGGAGGCCAAGACCAGGCTGATGATCCGTGCCGGGGCCGACCCGGCCTGGGGCCGCAACGCCGCCGAGGCGATGCGCCGCGCGGGCCTGGTGGACGTCGACCCCCGGCCCCGGCTGGAGCTGTGGGACGCCGACTCGCCGGGGGTGCACCTGATCGCGCACCACACCCGCCACCTGCGTGAGGCGTTCGTGCGCGAGGGGATGACCGACCGCAAGCTCGCCGACGTGCGCGCCCTGCTCGCCGACCCCTCCTTCCGGGCCTGCTCCTGTGCGGTCTACTCGGTCCAGGGCCGCCGCCCGAACTGAGGGCCAGGGCCCGGCCGGGATCCGTCGGGTGGGGTCCCACCGCCGTGATCTTGCTCCTGGTGGCACTGTCAGCGCTCGACAGTGCCGCTGGGAGCAAGATCATCCCGGTTGGGCATATCCCGGTGAACTCTCGCGGTCACGGCGCTAGGTTCGGGAGACGGAAGTGCCGTCGCGAAGAGGTGGGGACCGTGGGCCGGACGCAACCGCGCAAGGACCAGGGAAGCAGGACCGTTCGGGCGCCCGCGTCGGCGGTCTACGCGGCGATGACCGACCCGGACGCCCTCGCGGCCTGGCTGCCGCCGGAGGGCATGACCGGACGGACGGAGCGCTTCGAGCCGTGGCCCGGAGGCGGGTTCCGCATGGTGCTGACCTACCTCGACCCGCAGGCCGGACAGGGCAAGACCTCGGAGTCGAGCGACGTCACCGAGGTCGAGTTCGCCGAACTGGTCCCGAACGAGCGGATCGTGCAGCGGGTCGTCTTCGAGTCCCCGGATCCGGACTTCGCGGGGACGATGACGATGGTCTGGCGGCTCACCGAGGTGCCCGAGGGCACCCTGGTGGCCGTCGAGGCGACCGGTGTGCCCCGGGGTGTCTCCCAGACCGACCACGAGGCGGCCTTCGCCTCGTCCCTGGCCAACCTCGCGGCCCACGTCGAACGGTGACCGCCTGTCCGTGGCCACCCGCCTGCCACGGCGGGCACCTCAGCCGCCCGCGGCCCGACGGCCCAGACGTTCCTCGACCTCCTCGGCGCGGGGATCGCCGTGGTCGCGCAGGTGTTCCAGGGCCGCACGCCACGCCGCCCGGGCCTCGCCTGTGTCGCCCAGTTCGGCGTGGGCGTCACCCAGGCCGAGCAGCGCCGCCGCCCGGCTGTCGGCGTCGTCGCGTTCCTCGAAGACCCCGATCGCCGCCCGGTACTCCGCCACGGCGTCGGCGGCCCGACCCGAGCCGGTGAGGATCCGGCCGAGGGTGCACCGTGCCCACGCCACGCTCCACACGTCGCCGATACCGCCGAACGCATCGATCGCCGTCCGGCAGCGGCCGAGCGCCTCCTCCCACCTGGCCAGGTCCGCGCCGAAGTCGGCCAGGCTGAGCAGGCACATCGCCTCGCCGCGCCGTTCTCCCGACTCGCGGAAGACCGTGATGGCGCGTTCCACGTATCCGGCCGTGTCGTCCTCCCGCTCGCCGCGCTGCCAGGCCACCACGCCCAGCTGGCGCAGCGCGAAGCCCTCCACCCACGGGTCACCGGCTTGGCGGTCGGCCGCCAGGGCGAACCCGTAGTGCTGCACCGCTGCGTCGGGGTCGCCCAACAGCCACTGGGCGTCGCCCATGCCCAGGTGGTTGCGGGCCGCTCCGAAGGCGTCGTCCGCCTCCTCGGCCGCCCGGAGGCCGATGGCGTGCAAGTCGCGCCACTCGTGCCAGTGCCGGTGCAGCTCGAAGAGCGGATAGACGCTCGCGGGCAGCCGCCAGGCGGTGTCGTGGTGGCCGTGGTCCAGGGCGGCCCGTGCCACTGCCAGGAGGTTCGTGCGCTCGGCCTCGAACCAGGCCAGCGTGTCCTCCACGGACGCGAAGCCGGGCAGTTCGTGGTCCTGTTCCTCCCCGGGCACGACGGGGAAGTTGGGGAGCTCCACGAGCTGGGCCCGGGCGGCGGCGTGTGTGTACCACCGGGCCACCCGTCCGACCGCCTCGCCCATCGTTTCCGGTCCGTCCTCGGCGCGGACCCGCTCGACCGCGTACAGCCGTACCAGGTCGTGCAGACGGTAGCGGTCCTCACGCAGTCGTTCCACCAGGTGCGCGCGGGCCAGGCGGTCCAGGAACCCGCGTGCCCGAACCTGTCGCGTACCGGTGAGCGCGGCGGCGGCTCCGGAGGAGAACTCGGGCCCCGGATGGAGGCCCAGATGCCGGAAGAAGCGGGCGGTGTCGTCGTCCAGGGCCTGGTAGGACGCCGTCATCACGGCGCGCAGATCGCTCAACTCGTCCTCCTCGGCCAGGGCGTCCAGACGGGACTCCTCGGCGGCCAGTTCGTTCACCAGGTCGCTCAGCGTCGCGTCCGGCCGGTCGAGAAGCCGCTCGGCGGCCACCCGGAGAGCCAGGGGAAGGCGCGCGCAGTGCTCGGCCAGCTCATGTGCCGCACGCGGTTCGGATTCCACCCGCGTTCCGATGGTGTTCCGCAGCAGGGCCACCGAGTCGACTACGGGGAGGACGCCCAGGGACAGCCGCCGGGCGCCCTCCCGGGCGACGAGCCCAGGTAGCGTGCTCCGACTGGTCACCACGACCATGCAGCCGGGCGCGGCGGGCAGCAGGGGACGCACCTGTGTCGGGTTGAGCACGTCGTCGACAACGACCAGGAGGCGCTTACCGTCGACTTCGGAGCGGTAGAGGGCCGAACGGCCGTCCAGATCCAGGGGGATGCGTTCGGGGGGAACTCCGAGCGCTCGCAGGATCGCGTCGAGCGCCTGTGAGGCCTCGGCACGCGGGCCGGGAGCGTGCCCGTGCACGCTGGTGTACAGATCACCGTCGGGAAAGAGGCTCCGTGCCCGGTGTGCCCAGTGGACGGCCAGGGCGGTCTTTCCGACTCCCGGCGGTCCGGCCAGCACCGCGACGGGAACACTCGTCTCCGCCTCGGCTGCCAGCGCGTCCAGCTGTCGCAGGTGAGCGGTGCGGTCCACGAAGCCGGTGGCGGCCAGGGGCAGCTGGTGCGGTACGCGGACGGGGCGTGCGGGTCGGGAGACGATGTGAACGTCACCATGCACTGTGCCTGCCTGCACCAGGGTTTCCGGGCTGCCGTGCACGGTGTTCGTGGTCCGGGGGTTTTCGGTGTCTGTCACAGGGGTCGCATATCGGCGTCGAAACGGGGGATACCTGCGGGCCGGAACCCGGCATTGCCGGAGGTCACACGCCCCTCCGCCGGAAGCACTCGACGGCGGCGAGGACCGTCTCGGGAGACACGGACCGCGGCCTCGCCCAGGGGATCGGTCGGCTTCGCGAAGCCGGCGTCGTTGAGCCCAGCGCCCTGGACGACGAAGTCAACCGTGTCGCTGAGGTAGACGAGGGGCAGCCCTTGTCCACCGAATTGTCGTCCTTGGTCAACAGCTCCAGTCCCATGGCTCTCCGCTCGGGCTCCGCAGCGTTCATCGGGCCTCGAAGCTAACACGGAAGCCTTGCCCCGTAGGGCTTTTGGCCATGTCCGGCCCATCCCTCCGAATACCTTTGCCGTATCCGCCCCATTTCGTCCTCGTCACCCTCACGCGACGCGCGCACGAGTTGCTTGATGTCAGCGACGGCGAGCGCGTTGCGCAGGTCCAGGGCTCTTTCTACGGGCGTGGTGTGGTCGCTGTTCTCGTTCACGGCTTTGGCCCCGCCACGTTCGTGCGCATTCCCCCATGGTGATTCCTGCCCGCCGTGAAGGAAAGCCCATCAGTCGAACCGCTGTCGGTGAAGCGGGGTCGCCACTCCCGGCCATCCCCGCGACGTCGGTGCGCGGGACATCCCTCCCGGGCTTCCGCGCTGTTCGAGGGCTCCGGAGCGCAGGGCGGGCTCCCCGCCGGCCGACGGACCGGTGAACGGACCCGGTCGGCGGCCCAGGGCCTGGAAACCCGTGTGCGCGGTCGGGCGACCGGTCACGCCTCGGAAGGGCCGGCCGACCCCTCGAGGGTCCTCTCCAGGCCGTCGAGGATCAGGTCCAGGCCGGGCGCGAACTCGTCGGCGTAGGCGTAGTCCCGGCGCAGGGCGTGGTCGGTGATCATCTCGCTCAGGTGGGGGTAGGCGTCGGCCGGGAAGGCGCTGACCATGGCCGTCGCCACGTCCTCCAGCTCCCCGGGCGTGTCGAAGGGCAGGTTCGACTCCTGGAGGACGAACCCGTAGACGTAGCTGTCCAGGGTGGAGAACGCCTGGGCGGCCATCGCGATCGGGAAACCCGCCCCGCGCAGGCACCCGATCACCCAGTCGTGGTGCCGCAGCGTCGCCGGGCCGGGGTTGCGCCGCGAGTCCATCAGGCCCAGTGCCCAGGTGTGGCGAAAGAGCACGGCTCGGGCGGAGAACGCGCGCCGACGCATGGCGCTCCTCCAGTCGGCCGCGTCCCGGGGCAGGTCGATCTCGGCGAAGACCAGGTCGACGATCCCGTCCAGGATCTCGTCCTTGTTGGCCACGTGGTGGTACAGCGACATCGCCTCGACTCCGAGGTGTTCGGCCACCTTGCGCATGCTCACCGAGGCGGCTCCACGCTCGTCGGCCACGCGTATGGCGCCTTCGAGGACGCGCTCCCTGCTCAGGGACGAACGGGGCGTGCGCTGCCGTCTGGGAGTCGGTGTCACCTGGGGTCTCCGTGAACTACGTCGGTGCCTCGCCGCCCGTCCTTGACGGCCTTACAGGTGTAAGGATAGCCTCCGAGTACAGCCTTACAGGTGTAAGGGACGAGGTTCGCGGCCGTACCGGTCCTTCCGGGGCGCCCGCCGGACGAGCGGGAGGGACGCGTATGGACACGCGACAGGGACAAGGGAGGGCCGACGGCGGGCCCCGGACGAGGGTCTGCGTCGTCGGGGCCTCGGGCAAGCTCGGGCGGTACATGGTCCAGCACGCCCTGGACCGCGACTACGAGGTCGTGGGCGTGTGCCGGGAGAAGAGCGTCGGCAAGCTGGCGGAGTTCGCGGACCGCATCACCGTGGTCGCGGGGCCGACGGACGACCGGGAGGTCATCGGGCGCGCGGTCGCCGGGTGTGACGCGGTCCTGACGGTCCTGGTCCCCTGGGGTGTCCACGGATACTCCTCCGGCACGGCCCAGGCGGTGCTCGACCTGGCGCCCGAGGGGGCGCGGCTGGTGTTCTCCTGCGGATGGCACATCACCCGCGACGGCAGGGACGTGTACTCGCGCGGGTTCCGCGCCTCCGTCAGGGTCGTGAGCGTGCTGGCGCGGCTGGTCCGCGCCATCGACATCGACGACCAGGTGGAGGCGTGCCGCCGGATCTTCGACAGCGACGCCCGGTGGACGGTCGTGCGCGGCAGCGACCTCGAGGAGGGGGAGGGCGAGGGGCTGCCGGTGTGGAGCCGGCACGTCGGCGACCCTGTGCTGGCCAGCAACATCACGCGGCGGACCGACTTCGCGCTGTTCATGGTGGAGGCGGTCACCGACGACGCACTGGTCCACGAGGCTCCGGCGATCGTCGGATGCCGCACGCCCTCGGCGCTCGCGCACGCCCGGCCGCCGCGCCCCCACGGGTCTCAGGAGACCCGGTGACCTTATGCGTCCCGAACACGGCGCACATGCGACTGGTCCGTGCCGCCGGCGCCCTGCTGCTGGTCATGGCCGTGAGCGCGATGTTCGCCGGGGTGGGCGTCCGCGGCCGGACCAGGCGGTGCCCGTGTCCACCGCGCCCCGGCGGGGAAAGCGGTTTTCCGGCCTGGTGCCCCCGCGCGTGGGAACGGTGACGAGGACTCCTCACATCCGCGCACGCCGCGTGCCCGTCCTCGCCGTTCGACACGCCGCGAGGGGATCCACGATCCGCGCCGGGGTCCGCGTCTTCCTTTCCGTAGTCGCGCCGCTACCGGTAAAGCGCTTTCCATGTTAGGTTCCCGGCAACCAATTGGCATGAGAGCGCTCACATACCCCCCCGGATCCGGACACCGCCGTCCGGAGTTCGCACAGAGGAGCAGCGATGCCCGTCAACCCCCCCGTATTCCCCGGGCCGGCCCCGGCCGCGCCACCACCCACCCGCGGAACCCGCAGGCCCCTCTCCCGCCTGCGCCGGTTCCTGTACGCCGCCATGACCGTCCTGCTCTGCACGGGCGGCCTCTCCGCGGTCGCCACCACCTCCGCGCAGGCCGCCGACATCGACACCGGCGCCTACTACGTCCTGCGCAACCAGCACAGCGGCCTGGTCGCCGACGTCGAGAGCGCCTCCACCGAGGACGGCGCCGAGATCATCCAGTGGAACCGCACCGACCGGCCCTGGCAGCAGTTCCGCTTCGTCTCCGCCGGCGACGGCTACTACCGCATCGTCAACCGCAACAGCGGCAAGGCCATCGACGTCTGGGAGCACTCCACCGCCAACGGCGCCGAGATCCGCCAGTTCACCGACCTCGGCGGCGCCAACCAGCAGTGGCGCCCGGTCGACACGGGCGGCGGCGTCCAGCTGGTCAACCGCCTCAGCGGCAAGGCCCTGGAGGTCTGGGAGTGGAGCACCACCGCCGGTGACCGCCTGTCCCAGTACGACTCCCTCGGCGGTGCCAACCAGGTCTGGGACCTGGTCCGCGTGGACGGCGACGGCGGCGGTGACCCCTCCGGCGACTGCGGCAGCGGCTCCTACCACGCCGAGGCCGTGCTCAACGGCTCCACCTGGACCGCCCGCAACGGCGGGAGCACCGTCTACACCGGCGGCGACATGCTCTCCGCCATGCGCGCGGCCGTCGACAGCCTCAGCTCCGGCCGCACCTCGCAGGAGCGCGTGGTGGTGCGCGGCTCCGGCTCCATGCCGGGCAACGCCTCGCTCGACCTGCCCAGCCACACCTCCCTGGAGGTCTGCGGCACGATCGACGTGACCGGCTCGGTGGGCGCCGACAACGCGGCCGTGCGCATCAGACACGCCCAGGACGTCTCCGTCCCCCACCTGTCGGTCACCGGCTCCCCGTACTTCGGCGTCTACGTGCGGACCTCGCGGAACGTCCACTTCGGGCAGGTCGACCTGCGGCTGTCCAGCGGCCTGGGCATGCGCATCGACAGCCGCGACAACGACGCGGTCCGCGAGGCGCGCGACATCAGCATCGACGACGTCTACGTCTCGGGCACGAACAACCACGGTGTGGAGACCTACGGGGTGGACGGGCTGACCATCGGCACCGTGACCGCGCGCGACACCGGCTACTCCGGCCTGCTGCTCAACGACACCGTCAACGCCACGGTCGGCCTGGTCGACGCCGAGGGCGCCGGAACCGGCACGGGCTACGCGGCCTTCCGCATGGCCAACCGCAACGGACTGCTCAACGGCGGCTACCCGACCAACATCCGGGTCGGCGAGGTCCGCGCCCGTGGCGGCGGCCGGGGGATCTTCTGCGTCTCCGAGAGCGGCGGCGCGGTGATCGAGCGCGTCGACATCGCCGACACCGGCAGCAACGCCGTGCTGGTCGAGAACTGCCACAACGTCACCATCGCCGAGGAGGGCGGAACGATCGCGGGTCCCGGCGACATCCGGATCGCGGCCCGCTCCGAGTTCGCCAACACCTCCGACATCACGTTCCAGAACCTGAGGCTGGTGGACACCGCGCTCAACGAGAGCCCGTGCGCGGTCAACACCGTGGTCCGCGACATCACGTGGAGCAACAGCAGCGACAACACCTGCTGATCCGCCGAGACGGCGCCGGGTCCGGCGACGCAGCCGGGCCCGGCGCCGCGCGCCGTCGTGCCACGCGGCGCGGGAGACCCCCGTGGTAACCCGTAGTAATATTCCAACAGCTCCGGGCGACAGAGCCGCGGGGCGAGCTCCTTTCCCGGTCAGGGCGGCACCAGGCGAGGACCAATGGCCGGGCCCCGGGGAAAATTCCCGGACAAGACTCGCCCACGTTCGGTTAGCGACTGGTGCCGGGAGTTAGTCCTCCCAGGTCGTGACGGGTAGGGAGTGTGCGGACAGCGTTGGGGGCGCTCCGGCGCCCCTCTCGACCACGCAACCTTTGGGGGACATCGTGGCACGCGATCGCACACCCGCAGACCTGATCGGGCACAACGTCCTCGATCAGGAGGGTCACAACGTCGGCAAGATCAACCAGGTCTACCTGGACGACAACACGGACCAGCCGAGCTGGGTGTCGGTGCACACCGGCCTGTTCGGCAGGCACGAGACCCTCGTTCCGCTGCAGGGCTCCCAGCCCGCGGAGGAGGACATCCGGGTGCCCTACGACAAGTCCACCGTCAAGGACGCACCGCACATCGACGCGGACCGGCACATCTCCCCCGAGGAGGAGGAGACCGTCCGCGAGTACTACGCCCAGCACGGCGGCCCCCCGGTGCAGTCCCAGATCGCGGCACAGGAGGGACGCCACGTCGCCGGGGAGGGCCCCGGACCGCAGACGGCCGCTCCCTCGGGTGCGCCCGCGGGCGAGACCGACGACGTGTCGGTGACGCGCTCGGAGGAGCGCGTGGACATCGGCGTGGAGCGGCGCGAGTCCGGACGGGCCCGGCTGCACAAGTACGTGGAGAGCGAGCAGTTCGACGAGACGGTGCCGCTGCACCACGAGGAGCTGCAGGTCGACCGGCGCCCGATCGACGACCCCTCCGCGGTGCCGAGGGACGAGCAGATGGGCGAGAGCGAGGAGAGCTTCACGCTCTACGAGGAGCGGCCGGTCGTCTCCAAGGAGCAGGTCCCCGTCGAGGAGGTCCACGTCCGCAAGCGCGGCGTCACCCATGACGAGCACGTCAGGGGCGAGCGCCGCCGTGAGCGGATCGAGCTGGAGGACGAAGAGGGAGAGCCGCCCACGACCGGTTGACGGTCCGCCTGTCAGGCCGCCTCCGCGCGGCCTGACAGGGGCCGCGCGGAGGCGGCCGGCGAGCGGGACGCCCGTGGAGACCGTCCCAGGCGGTCAGGAGGACCTGTTCCGTTCCGACAGGAGGCGGCGGAGGCAGCACACGCCCCCTCGGGGCGTGGCCGCATCCCCTGGCGGCGGAACAGGGGCACACCCGTGAGGACCATCGCCCCGGCCACCTCGGAAGACGTCGTCGAACACCTCCGCGCCACCCACTCGGCGGACGGCTCCTTCCGCGAGGGAACGCGCGGGTCGAGAGGCTCGGCGGACGGCCGGGGAGGAGCCGGGCGAGCCCCGGTACCGGGTCCGCCCGAACGGCGGGGACGTGCCGTCGGTGGTCCTTCCCGACCCGTCCGGGCGGGGGTCGCACCGCATGGTGGCCTGGCCGCCGTGGAAACGCCTTTCCCGTGCACGCCTCCTGGATGCCTGCGCGGCCGGTCCGCCCGTCGAACAGGTGCCGGGCCGTGCCTGACTCCGCGGGTCGGCGGGTGTCCCTCCAAGGGGCGGGCACCCGGGGCGCTTAGGCTCGCACTGTCGGTCACCGGCACGGAGGGGGAAGTATGACTGACCCGGGGGACCTCAGCGAGGAGAGCAGCGCCGAAGGCGAGGGGCCGAGCGGCGGCGGGGGCGAAGAGCACGCGGCCCGGCCGCGCGGACGCGAGGCCGAACCCGGGCGCGGACACACCATCGTGGTGGGCGCGGGCATGGCCGGTCTGGCCGCCGCCGACCGGCTCGCCGACGAGGGGGAGCGCGTCACCGTCGTGGAGGGCCGCGACCGCCTGGGCGGGCGCATCCACTCGATCCGCGAGTGGGAGGGCTCGGCCACCGTGGACGCGGGCGCCTCCTGGATGCGCGGCGAGGAGAACAACCCCCTCGCACGGCTGGTCCGTGAGGCCGACATCCGCACGGCCGTGTTCAACCGCTCCACCGAGACCGCCTACGACCCCAAGGGGCGGCGGCTGCTCTTCGACCGCCACCGCCGCAACATGGAGGACGTCCACCTCCTCAACGAGCACATGTACTGGGACAAGGTCGGCGCCGGCCCGCAGGAGTCGCTGGAGGAGGGCATCAAGCAGGCCCTCTACGACGCCAACCTGGTACGTGCCCGGGCCCGCGACGCCAACGAGATCGCGCACCGCATGGTCGAGGCCGACCACGGAGCCGACGCCGAGGAGATCGCCTTCTCCACGGTGGCGGCCCTGCACGAGTTCAGCGGCGACGACGTCGTCTTCCCCGAGGGCATGAGCCAGCTCACCGACCACCTGGCGCGGGGGCTGGACGTGCGCCTGGAGCACGTGGCGCTGGAGGTCTCCCACGACGACGGCGGCGTCAGGGTACGCGTGGACACCCCCCGCGGAGAGGACGTGGTGACCGGCGACCGGGTCCTGGTGACCCTGCCGCTGGGCGTGCTCAAGGCCGGGCAGGTCGACTTCGACCCGCCGCTGTCCGACGACAAGGTCCAGGCGGTACAGCGCCTGGGCAACGGACGCCTGGAGAAGCTGTTCCTGCGTTTCGACGAGGTGTTCTGGGGCGACGCCGAGGTCCTCGTGCACCTGGGCACCGAAGAGGGAACGTGGTTCCACTGGTACTCGGGGCAGAGGGTCCTGGGCGCGCCGATCCTGGTCAGCCGCAACGGCGGCAACGCGGCCCGGTTCCTGGCGGACATGGACGACGCCGACGTGGTCGAGCACGCGATGGCCTCGCTGCGCGGCATGTTCCGCAAGGCACCCGACCCGGTCGGCCACCTCGTCACGCACTGGACGGACGATCCGTTCTCCCGGGGGGCCTTCTCCTTCACGGCCGTGGGATCGAGCGACGACGACCGGGTGGCGCTGGGCGCACCGATCGGGGAGAAGGTCTTCTTCGGGGGAGAGGCCACCGAGATCGAGCACACGGCCACCGTGCACGGCGCCCTGCTGTCGGGGCGCAGGGCGGCCGACGACATCCTGGGACTCTGACCCCGGACGCGGCCCGCCGCAGGGGCCGGACCCGTGCCGGGGATCAGCTCCTCGACCGGCGCTCCACCGCCGCCACGCCCGCACGGCAGGCGCGCTCCACCTCCCGGTGGTTGCGCAGCCGCTCCATCAGGCGGTACGGGCGCGGATCCGGTTCGGGGCCGCCGTCGGCGCCGGTGACGCGCAGGGTCTGCCCCGAGAGCGTGCCGGTGCGCGTCCAGCGCTCCCAGCGCTCGAAGTCGGGGCTGGCCTGGTGGCCCATCACCAGCACCGTGTCGCCCCGCCCGTCCAGGCCGCCGCCGTCACGCGGCCACAGTTCCACGTCCTGGCCCGGACCTGCGGACCAGTCCTCGGCGGTGACCACGTCCACCCGCACGTCCGAGTCCCGCTCGCGCACCAGGACGGCGTCCTCCGCGCGCTTGCGGGCGGGAAGCTCGCGGACGCCGTCGACCTTGGTCAGCCGCACGAGGGCGCGCGCCATCCACCACCAGTTCTCCCTGCGGGCCATCAGACTGCCCACACGCAACCGGCTCGGCGGATGCTTGAGCACCTCCTGCTCCACCAGGTCGCCGCCGAACTCCGTGCCCCGCGGGTCCAGGCTCACGCTGATCGTGCCGGTGGCGACCAGGCTCGACCCGTCCGGGCCGGTCGGGGCGCTCACGCAGAAGGCGGCGCGGTCGGGCAGCGAGTCGATCTCGGGAAGGTGGGCCAACGGCAGGGCGACGCAGGGCTGGTCCACGAACAGGGGCACGACCGGGACGGCCGCGGGCCCGTCGGCGGCCAACCAGCACAGCTCACCCGCGGAGGAACCACGCCACGCTGTGGCCAAATCGTTCACATGTGTCCTTTTCTGTGATGTGCACCTCATGTTAATTTCTCGGGACTGTACTCGAACCGCCGACACACAGCACCACAGCATCACAGCGCCCGAGCAGCCGCTGTCATCCCCCGTAAGGTGCGCACAGTGAAGGAATCCCCATGCCTGCCGTAGCCGTCCTCCTCGGAGCCCTGGCGCTGTTCGCGCTCGGCTACCGCTTCTACTCGGCTTACCTGGCCAAAAGCGTCTACGCGTTGGACCCGGCCTTCGTGACGCCCGCGCACTCCTACAAGGACGGCGTGGACTACGTCCCGACCAACAAGCACATCGTCTTCGCGCACCACTTCATCTCGGTGGCCGGGGCCGCGCCGATCGTCGGTCCGGCCATCGCGGTCTTCTGGGGGTGGGGGCCGGCTCTGCTGTGGGTCGTGCTGGGAACGATCTTCGCCTCCGGCGCCCACGACTTCGGTTCGATCGTGGTCTCGGTCCGGCACAAGGGCAAGAGCATCGGCGCGCTGGCCAGCGACGTGATCAGCGCCCGGGCGAGGATCCTGTTCCTGCTGATCATCTTCTTCCTGGTGACGATGGTCAACGCGGTGTTCGCGGTCATCATCGCGGGCCTGTTCATCGACAACCCCGAGGCCGTGCTGCCCACCCTGGTCACGATCCCGCTGGCGATCGGCGTGGGCCAGCTCATCTACCGCCGCCGCACGGCCGCCCTGCTGCCCTCGCTGGCCTCCCTGGTGATCGTGTACGCCTGCATCCCGCTGGGGCAGGCACTGCCCATCACCGTCGACCCGGTCGCCGGGGCACTGGGCGTGGAACCCGCTCTGGTGTGGCTGGTGCTGATCTTCACCTACACCTTCTTCACCTCGCGCCTGCCCGTGTGGATGCTGCTGCAGCCGCGTGACTACATCAACCAGCAGCAGATGGTGCTGGGCCTGATCATCATCATGGTCGGCATCGTCGTGGGCATGGACACCATCCAGGCCCCGGCCTTCCGCGGCGACATGCCCGAGGGCTCGCCCCCGATCTTCCCGCTGCTGTTCATCACCATCGCCTGCGGCGCCGTGTCCGGCTTCCACAGCCTGGTGGCGTCGGGGACCACCTCCAAGCAGCTGGACAAGGAGACCGACGCCCGGTACGTGGGCTATCTGAGCTCCCTGGGCGAGGGAACGCTCGCGGTCTGCTCCATCCTGGCCTGCACCGCGGGCGTCATGGTCTTCTCCGCCAACGAGGGAGGCGCCTGGACCGACCTGTACACCGACTGGGCCGCCGCCGGGGCCAGCCCCGCGGGCATGTTCGTCCAGGGTGTGGCCGGGTTCGCGGCCAACATCGGCATCCCCGAGAGCATCGGCGTGGTCTTCGCCACCGTCGTCGTGGTCAGCTTCGCCGCCACCAGCCTGGACACCGCGGTGCGCCTACAGCGCTACACGGTCCAGGAGATCAGCACCATCGCGGCGGACCGGGCGGCCGAGGGCGGCCCCGTGCACCGTGCGTGCCTCTTCCTGTCCCGCAACATCACCGTCGCCACCCTGATCGCGGTGGGCGTGCCCCTGGTGCTGGCGCTGGTGCCCGGCAACTTCGCCGCCGGGACGCTGTGGCAGCTCTTCGGCACCACCAACCAGCTCACCGCCGGCCTGGCGCTCGCGGTGATCGCGGTCTGGGTGACCAAGCGCGGCCGCAACCCGATCGCGGTCCTGGTCCCGCTGGTCTTCCTCGTCGTCATGACCTCCTGGGCGCTCGTCACCCAGCTGATGGGCTTCCTGCGGTCGGGCGACGCCATGCAGACCTTCGTGCTGGCGCCGCTGGACGTGGTCATCTTCGTTCTGGCCGTCTGGATGACGGTGGAGGCCGTACTGGCCCTGCGCAAGGCCTTCGCGGCCCGACGGGCGGCACCCGGCGAGCCGAAGGCCCCCGCCGAGGCGGCCGCCGAGGGAACCGAGGACAAGTAGCCCGTGACCCCTGATGCGTGAACACCGAGAGGCCGCCGGGCCCGCATCCCTGAAGCGGGCCTGGCGGCGTACCGTCACCGCCTGGCGCCGCGTCGAGGACTTCCACCAGGCGGTCTTCGACGCGCGCTGGGGGCACGCGCGCAAACGCGAGGCCCGCACCCAGCAGGACACCCTGCGGGCCCTGCTCATGCTGGAGACCCTGGGGGTGGACAACCCCGTCGCCTACGAGACCCTCGACCTCATCCCGTACATGGTCGCCGACCTGCACGAGTGGCACCAGCGGATGGGCCGTGAGGACTTCGGAGCACCCGGAGGCTGCTGTTGACCGAGCCGGCCACCGGCCCCGCCGCCGCGCCGATCACCTTCGTCGGAGGCAAGGGCGGCGTCGGCAAGACCACCCTGGCCGCCGCGCACGCGCTGGCCCTGGCCGACGCCGGACACCGCGTCCTGGTGGTCTCCACCGACCCCGCCCACTCGCTGGGCGACGCCCTGGAGGCCCCGCTCAAGGACGAGCCCGTCCAGGTCGCCCCGAACCTCTGGGCCGCCGAGCCCGACGCCGACGCCGCCGTGCGCCGGCGTATCGCCCAGGTCGCCGAGGACGCGCGCAAGGCCGTTCCCCGGGAGGTCCTGCCCGCCGTGCGCCGCCACCTGGAGCAGGCGGGGGCCAGTCCCGGCATGGCCGAGTCCGCGCTGGCCGACCTGCTCGTGGACCGCATGGAGGAGGTGGGACGGCGGTGGGACGCCCTGGTCGTGGACAGCGCTCCCACCGGGCACCTGCTGCGCCTGCTGAACCTGCCCACGCTCCTGACCCCGTGGATCGTGGGCCTGACCCGCCAGCGCGAGCGGGCCCGCCGCGCCGAGGCCTTCGCCGACGTCGTCGGCGACTCGGCGGAGGAGGACGATCCCCTCACCGAGCGCCTGCACGCCCGCCGCCACCGCCTGGAGCGCGCCGCCGAGCGCCTGCGCCGGGACGCCGTGGTGCGTCTGGTGACCCTGCCCCGCCGCATGGTGCTCGCCGAGACCGCCCGGGCCGTCGAGCAGCTCACCGGAGCCGGGTTCCGGCTCGCCCCCGTGGTCGTCAACCAGATCCCGCCGGAGGCCGCGGCCGGGCCCGACACGGCCGAGGCCCTGGCCGCCACCCGTGAGCGCTTCGCGGCTCTGGGAACGGTGGAGGTCCCGCTCCAGGACGCCGAGCCCACCGGTCCGGACCGCCTGCGCTCCCTGGCCGCCCTCCTCGTGCCCCGCTGAGGCGGCCCGCGGCCGGCGGACTCCCCGCGCGCCGGCCGGGGAGCCGGGCCCCTCCCGCGCACCGAGGTCGTTTCGGACGGCCCGCGGGGGCCGGGAACCGTGTCCGGGTATCCCGCGTTGGACAGGGGAGAGGCACCATCGGGGAAGGGCCCCGCGAACGCGTGGTCCACGACCGATCCGAGGCCGCCCTCCGGCCATGCCAGGGCCGGAGGACCCCGTGACGGCGGGAAACGACCCCTCCGCCCGTTATCGTTGGTGCCATGGGGCGATCCGCGGAAGATGGCAGACTCACGGCGGGGGGCGATGTGGTCAGCCCGACGGTCAGTGACCGCGTCTGGACGGTTCCCAACCTACTGAGCATGCTCCGGCTGCTGGGCGTACCGCTGTTCCTGTGGCTCATCCTGGTGGTCCACGCCGACTGGTGGGCGCTGTTCGTGCTGGCCGCCGCGGGCCTCAGCGACTGGCTCGACGGCAAGATCGCCCGGGCCTGGAACCAGACCTCGCGCCTGGGCACCGTACTCGACCCGCTGGCCGACCGGCTCTACATCTTCGCCGCCCTGCTCGGCCTGGTCGTCCGCGACATCGTGCCCTGGTGGCTGATGGCCATCCTCGTCCTGCGCGACGTCGTCATCCTGGGCGCGCTGCCGATCCTGCGCCATTTCGGCTACGGACCGCTCCCGGTCAACTTCGCCGGGAAGGCCGCCACACTGTGCCTGTTGTACTCGTTCCCGCTGCTGTTCATCGCGGGATACGCCTCGATAGTCACAGATGTGGCAAGGATTATAGGTTGGGCCTTCGCACTCTGGGGAACGGCTCTGTACTGGTGGGCCGGACTGCTCTACGCCGTACAGGGACTGCGCCTGATCGCCCAGACCCGCCGCGACGAACGCGCTGATCACGCCGGAGGCCCCAGGGCCGTCGGGGACAGCGACCCCGTACGCGGGCACGCCACGGATCGACCCGATCCAGCCACACCGGCGACCGCTGACGGTGATCCCGGTGCGGTGAACGACGGCTCGGACCGGCCGAGCCGTCCGGATCAGGGACGGGCCGGCCCCTGAGCCGCCGACGGACCGGCTCACCACGAGTCCTGTCGGATCGAAAGGGAGTGTCGTCTCCGTCATGAGAACATGTCCCACCGCGCGCGACGGCGCGCGCTCCGCGCACCATCCTTCCGTCGCCTTCCCCGACGGCAAGGCCGTACGGAGGTATCGGCGATGAGCCAGAACGAAGACACCGCCCCGGAGGGCACCACGCCCACCATGAAGGCCGTCGTGATGGCGGGCGGCGAGGGCACCCGCCTGCGCCCCATGACCGCCAACCAGCCCAAACCGCTCCTCCCGGTGGTCAACAAACCCATCATGGAGCACGTCCTGCGCCTGCTGCGCAAACACGGTTTCACCGAGACCGTGGTCACCGTCCAGTTCCTGGCCACCCTCATCCGCAACTACTTCGGTGACGGCGAGGAACTGGGCATGAAGCTCCACTACGTCGCCGAGGAGGTTCCGCTCGGTACCGCGGGCAGTGTCAAGAACGCCGAGGAGCACCTGCGCGGTGACCCCTTCATCGTCATCTCCGGAGACGCTCTCACCGACATCGACCTGACCGACATGGTCCGCTTCCACCGCGAGCGCGGGGCCAAGGTCACCATCGGCCTCAAGCGGGTGCAGAACCCGCTGGAGTTCGGCATCATCATCGTCGACGAGCAGGGCCGCGTCCAGCGCTTCCTGGAGAAGCCCACCTGGGGCCAGGTCTTCTCCGACACCGTCAACACCGGCATCTACATCATGGAGCCGGAGGTGCTGGAGCGCGTCGCCGAGGGCGAGGTCGTCGACTGGTCCGGCGACGTCTTCCCCCAGCTCCTGAAGGAGGGCGAGCCCCTCTACGGCTACATCGCCGACGGCTACTGGGAGGACGTGGGCACCCACGAGAGCTACCTCAGCGCCCAGGCCGACGTGCTCTCGGGCAAGGTCGACGTGGACATCGACGGCTTCGAGGTCTCCCCGGGCGTGTGGATCGGCGAGGGGGCCGAGGTCCACCCCGCCGCCGTGCTCAAGGGCCCGCTCTACGTCGGCGACTACGCCAAGGTCGAGGCGGGCGCCGAGCTGCGCGAGTTCACCGTGGTCGGCAGCAACGCCGTGGTGCGCTCGGAGGCCTTCGCCCACCGCACCGTCCTGCACGACAACGTGTTCATCGGACGCGGCGCCAACCTGCGCGGCGCCGTCATCGGCAAGAACACCGACGTCATGGCCGCGGCCCGGATCGAGGAGGGCGCGGTCGTGGGCGAGGACTGCGTCATCGAGTCCGAGGCCTACGTCCACAACGACGTCAAGGTCTACCCCTTCAAGACCATCGAGGCCGGAGCGGTGGTCAGCAACAACGTCATCTGGGAGTCGCGCGGGCAGCGCTCGCTGTTCGGCCCCCGGGGCGTGTCGGGCCTGATCAACGTCGAGATCACCCCGGAACTGGCGGTGCGCCTGGCCAACGCCTACGCCACCACCCTGAAGAAGGGCGCGATCGTCACCACCTCGCGTGACGTCTCGCGCGCCGCCCGCACGCTCAAGCGCGCCGTCATCAGCGCGCTCACCGCCGCCGCCATAGAGGTGCGCGACCTGGAGGTGGTGCCGCTGCCGGTGGCCCGCTTCCACACCTCCCAGAGCGGCGTCAGCGGCGGCATCACCGTGCGCACCAGCCCGGGTGACCCGGAGTCGGTGGACATCCTGTTCCTGGACGGTGAGGGCGCCGACCTCTCGCCCGCCGCCCAGCGCAAGCTCGACAGGGTCTTCTCCCGCGCCGAGTACCGCCGGGCTTTCCCCGGCGAGATCGGCGAGCTGACCTTCCCGTCCCGCAACGTGGAGAGCTACTCCCACGAGCTGTTGCGCAGGGTGGACACCTCCGGCGTGGCCGAGGCCGAGCTCAAGGTCGTGGTGGACTGCGCCGGCGGCAGCGGCTCGCTGATCCTGCCCTCCCTGCTGGGCCGGATCGGGGTGGACGTCCTCACCGTCAACAACCGGCTGGACGAGTCCTCGCCCACCGACAGCGTCGCCAAGCAGAACCGGGACCTGGCGCGGCTGGGCGAGCTGGTCGCCAACTCCGGCGCCGACTTCGGGGTGCGGTTCGACCCCGTGGCCGAACGGCTGTCCATCGTGGACGAGAACGGCGAGCTGGTCGAGAGCGGGCGCGCCCTGCTGGTCGTCCTGGAGCTGGTCTGCGCCGAGTACGGCGGCGGGACGGTGGCCCTGCCGGTGACCACGACCCGGGTCGCCGAGACGGTGGCCGCCTCGCACGGGGTCAAGGTGCACTGGACGGCCACGGCCACCGACGAGCTGACCAAGGCGGTCCAGGCCGAGGACGACATCATCTTCGCCGGTGACGGCCGGGGCGGCTTCGTCGTGCCGCGGTTCAGCCCCACCAGTGACGCCATCGCCGCCTTCGTGCGGCTGCTGTCCCTGGTGGCCCGCACCCGCCGCTCGCTGAGCCAGATCGACCGTACGATCCCCCAGGCGCACCTGCTGCGCCGTTCCGTGCCCACCCCGTGGGCGATCAAGGGGAGCGTGATGCGGTCCGTCGTGGAGGCGGCTGGCGACCGCGAGCTCGACACCACCGACGGTGTCCGGGTGATCGAGCCGGACGGCAGCTGGGCCCTGGTCCTCCCCGACACCTCGGAGGCCGTGACCCATCTTTGGGCCGAAGGTCCCAACCCCGACACCGCGCACCGTCTGCTGGACGAGTGGTCGGCCGTCGTGGAGCGCGCCGAGGGCTGAGCCGGGCCGTGTGGGCGCGGGCGGGGGACCGCCCGCGCCCACACGGCGGGTGCCGCTCCGCCGGCGCGGGCGGTTCTCCGCGCGTCCGTTCCGACGCGGACCCGCCGACCGGTCCGGGCATCGGGGCAGGTCACGGCCCTCCGGTGGGGCCGACGCGAATCCGCGGGGATCCACGCAGAACCAAATCCGTCGGCGGGGCATCAGCACCAGGGCAGGTGTCCTTGTCCGACGGGGGCGGCCACCGGCGCGGGGCGGTGCCCCGGGCAGCGGATCCACCGCTGCCCGGCGCGATCGCGCCGGGAGCGCCCACGGCAGGCCGGGGAGGAGCGAAAACCTTCCTGGACAAGGATATGGTTTAAAGTCGAGTGTTCCCCGGCGCGCCGCGTCGCCCACGGGGCCGGGTATCCCGGCAACGGCGGACACCCTTCACCGGGGGTGACAAGGAGTACGACATGGGGGATGAGACCTAGCGAGACCGACGACCGTGTGAGGCGCACCGCTGGCGTGACAGTGGACGTCTCGCCGCGTTCCGGGCGTGGTGGGGGCCAGGTGCCCGCACGGTGCCCGGTACGCGCCACCGACCAGCCGAATCAAGCACCGCCCCGTGCGGTAGGAGGCCGAGCCGACCTATGTCGAGCGTTTACTGCACGCAGTGCGGTCACGCCGTTGCGGATGATGCCCGTTTCTGCTCCCACTGTGGGACTCCCCTCCGCAAGGCCGAACAGCAGGATCCCCGGCCCGGCGCTGGCGGGGACTCCGGCGGAGACGTCACGTCGACCATCTCCATCTCCGGTATCCAGGCACTGGAGGACGAGGAGTCCGGTGACGAACTGGGCGGCGACGACCCCACGAACCCCGACGCCCTGCCGCCGGGCACGGCACTGCTCGTGGTCAGGCGCGGCCCCAACGCGGGGAGCCGCTTCCTGCTGGACAGTGACGTGACCACCGCCGGCCGCCACCCCAACAGCGACATCTTCCTCGACGACGTCACCGTCTCCCGCCGCCACGTGGAGTTCTTCCGCCGCGGTGACGGGTTCGGTGTCCGCGACGTGGGCAGCCTCAACGGCACCTACGTCAACCGGGAACCGGTCGACGAGGCCCAGCTCGGCGGGGGGGACGAGATCCAGATCGGCAAGTTCCGTATGGTGCTGCTGACCAAACCGCGACGCTGACGGGCACACCGGGGGCGAGCGCGGGTGCGGCGGGCGGGCCGATGAGGTTTGCGGCCCCCCGCCACAGGACAGCTTTGTAACGAAGGGTGCCGATTTCGCCCTCGGGTCCTGATCCACAGGAGGAGCAGGGACGAGCGCCCATCCGGCATGACGACTCGTGGGACGGAGACGCTGTGAAGCACATGGAGGTCGTCGGCGTCCGGGTTGAGATGCCCTCGAACCAGCCGATTGTCCTGCTCAAGGAATCCGATGGGGACCGTTACCTGCCGATCTGGATCGGCGGAGTGGAAGCGACCGCGATCGCGCTGGCCCAGCAGGGCGTGGCCCCGGCCCGGCCGCTCACCCACGACCTGCTCCGGGACGTGCTCGACGCCCTGGACACCGGACTCGAGACAGTCAACATCACCGGTCTCAACGACGGCATCTTCTACGCCGAACTGGTCTTCAGCAACGGCGTGGAGGTGAGCGCGCGCCCCTCCGACTCGATCGCCCTGGCACTGCGGACGGGCACACCCATCTACGCCCACGAGGACGTGATCGCCGAGGCCGGGATGCCGATACCGGACGAGCAGGAGGACCAGGTCGAGGCGTTCCGGGAGTTCCTGGACAACATCTCGCCCGAGGACTTCGGCAGGCGTACGGAGTAGGCACCGGAGCGACCCCTCCCGGGACCCGCACCCGCGTGCGGGTCCCACGCGTGGGCGGCACCGGTGCGAACGCACCGGCGCGGCCGAGAAGGACACGTCGTGACCTGCGGCTTTGTTCCGGGCGCCGGTGATAGATTGGAGCACGGAAATGGCCGTAGCGATCCGGGCCGAAACCCCGGTCGGCGCACAGGGCGCCGCCGGACGGCTCCGCGACACCAGCGCCGCGCGCACTTGGCGACGCGCCGCGTGGTGTCGTTGACGCTGCCGGTCGGCCGTCCTACCGTCAGTCCAGTGGAACCCGCGGCGCACCCGTTCCCTGAGTGGACATCCCCTGTCGATACCGCCGTGGGACGAGAAGCCGGAGGTCGGCGTGGCGGTAGCGGGCGGCGAGCGGGATCCCCATGACAGGCGGTTCGCGCTGCGGCTGGCAGGGCAGCAGGGCCTACTGTGCGAAGAGGACGTGGTGGCGCTGCCTATGGACGTCGGGTATCGGGGCCCCGCGGCGTGTACCGCTGCCGGGATCAGCTACCGCCAGCTCGACTACTGGGCCAGGACAGGCCTGGTGGAGCCGAGCGTGCGCACCGGAGCCCACAACGCCCCCCTGTACAGCCTCCCCGACATCCTGCTGCTCAAGGTGGCCAAACGGCTCCTGGACACCGGGATATCGTTGCAGCAGATCCGTACCGCGGTCGACCACCTGCGCGGCCGCCCCGCCCCCGACCTGGCCCGCATCACCCTCATGAGCGACGGCGTCAGCGTCTACGAGTGCACCTCGCCCGACGAGGTCGTCGACCTCATGCAGCGCGGACAGGGCATGTTCGGCCTGGCCCTGGCCAACGTCTGGCACGAGCTGGAGGAGGCACTGGGCGTGGTCCCCGCCGAGGAGCGGACCGACCTGCCCGCCGCGGCGCCCCAGCCCATGGACGAGCTGGCCAGGCGCCGCCGGGAGCGCCGTACCGGCTGAACCGCCCCTCCGGGCGCGAGGGGGAAGAACCCGCCGCCGGAGCCCGGCCCCGTTCGTGGAATCCCACAGGAGGGCGCCGTCCCCCCGGTGGAACACCTGACCGGAGGCGGTGCTCGGCACGGCCATCGAGTACCGTCGTAGTCACAACGGGGATGAAAACCGACATTCACCCTGCTTGTACACATGTACAGACTGTCAGCTGGCTGTCGATGCCGCGCGAGAGAGACCCCGCCAACGGGGCGCCGACGGGGCAATACTCCCCAGTAACCTCTCAGGCACCATGGACCGCGTGGAGTAGGCCGCTCTGAAGCCTGGGCACCGCCGTGCCCGGTGACAGAGGGGGAGACCGTGAGGAACACCGCCGAACAGACTCGGCCCTGTCACCAGGAGGTCTCCGTGCCAGACCAGCCCCTGCACACCCCCGGCGCACCCGCCCGGGTGTTCGCCGACCGCCACATCGGCCCCACCCCGGCCGAGACCCAGGAGATGCTCAAGGCCGTCGGCTACGGCTCTCCCGCCGAGCTCATGGCCGACGCCGTACCCGAGTCCATCCTCACCGGCCCCGGGAAGAGCGCGCCGCTGAACCTGCCCGAGGCGATCGGCGAGGCCGAGGCCCTGGCCGAACTGCGCGAACTGGCCTCGCGCAACGACACGCGCACCTCGCTGATCGGCCAGGGCTACTACGGCACCTTCACCCCGCCGGTCATCCTGCGCAACATCATGGAGAACCCCGCCTGGTACACGGCCTACACGCCCTACCAGCCCGAGATCTCCCAGGGGCGCCTGGAGGCCCTGCTCAACTTCCAGACCATGGTCTCGGACCTGACCGGCCTGCCCGTCTCCGGCGCCTCGCTGCTGGACGAGGCCACCGCCGCCGCCGAGGCCATGACCCTGGCCCGCCGCGCCTCCCGGAGCAAGGCCGACGTGTTCGTCGTCGACTCCGACGTCTTCCCCCAGACCCTGCAGGTACTGCGCACCCGCGCCGAACCCCTGGGAATCGAGATCGTGGTCGCCGACCTGTCCCGGGGCCTGCCCGAGGACGAGGCCTTCGGCGTCCTGGTGCAGTACCCCGCCTCCAGCGGCGCGGTCCGCGATCCCGGCACCGTCATCGCCCGGGCGCACGAGCGCGGCGCCCTCGCGGTGGTGGCCGCCGACATCCTCGCCCTGACCCTGCTGCGCAGCCCCGGCGACCTGGGCGCCGACATCGCGGTCGGCTCCACCCAGCGCCTCGGCGTCCCGCTCGGCTTCGGCGGTCCGCACGCCGGGTACATGGCCGTCAGCGAGAAGCTGCGCCGCCAGCTTCCCGGCCGCCTGGTCGGCGTCTCGGTGGACAACGCGGGCAGGCCCGCCTACCGCCTGGCCCTACAGACCCGCGAGCAGCACATCCGCCGTGAGAAGGCCACCAGCAACATCTGCACCGCGCAGGTCCTGCTCGCCGTCATGGCGGGGATGTACGCCGTCTACCACGGCCCCGACGGCCTGCGCGCGATCGCCCGCCAGGTACACACCCGCACCGCCGCCCTGGCCGACGCCCTCGCCGAGCGCGGCTTCGAGGTCGTGCACTCCGCCTACTTCGACACCCTGCGCGTGCGCGTGCCCGGCGCGGACCGCGTCGTGCGGTCCGCCCTGGAGGCCGGGTACAACCTGCTGGCCGTCGACCGGGACACGGTCGGGGTGAGCGTGGACGAGACCACCACCGAGGCCGATCTGGAGCAGGTCCTGGCCGCCTTCGGCGAGTCCGAGCGCGGCCCCTCCCGGGGGCGCCTGGGCGTGGACGAGGCCGCCGACCGCCTGCCCGCCGGACTGGCCCGCGAGATCGACTACCTGACCCACCCGGTGTTCAACACCCACCGCAGCGAGACCTCGCTGCTGCGCTACATGCGCCGCCTGTCCGACCGCGACCTGGCGCTGGACCGCACGATGATCCCGCTGGGCTCGTGCACCATGAAGCTCAACTCCACCACCGAGATGGAGCCGGTCACCTGGCCGGAGTTCGCGGGCCTGCACCCGCTCGCGCCGCTGGACCAGGCCGCCGGAAGCGTGGCCCTGATCCACGACCTGGAGGCCTGGCTGGCCGAGGTCACCGGCTACGACGCGGTGTCCCTGCAGCCCAACGCCGGCTCCCAGGGCGAGCTCGCCGGCCTGCTGGCCATCCGCGGGCACCACCGCTCGCGGGGCGAGGCCCACCGCGACGTGTGCCTGATCCCGAGCTCCGCGCACGGCACCAACGCCGCCAGCGCGGTCATGGCCGGTATGCGCGTGGCCGTCGTGGCCTGTGACGACAACGGCAACGTCGACATGGACGACCTGCGCGCCAAGACCGCGGAGCACGCGGAGGACCTGGCGGCCATCATGGTCACCTACCCGTCCACGCACGGCGTGTACGAGAGCACCATCACCGAGGTGTGCCGCCTGGTCCACGAGGCGGGCGGCCAGGTGTACGTGGACGGCGCCAACCTGAACGCGCTGCTGGGCTGGGCCAAGCCGGGGGAGTTCGGCGCCGACGTCAGCCACCTGAACCTGCACAAGACCTTCTGCATCCCGCACGGCGGCGGAGGCCCGGGCGTGGGCCCGGTCGCGGTCCGCTCCCACCTGGCCGGCTTCCTGCCCAACCACCCGAGCCAGCCCGAGGCGGGCCCGCACACGGGCGTGGGACCGGTCTCCGCGGCCCCGTTCGGCTCGGCGGGCATCCTGCCCATCTCCTGGGCCTACATGCGGATGATGGGGGAGGAGGGCCTGCGCTCGGCCACCGAGATCGCGGTGCTGTCCGCCAACTACCTGGCCAGGCGGCTGGAGCCGTACTTCCCCGTCCTCTACACCGGCGCGGACGGCCTGGTGGCCCACGAGTGCGTCATCGACATCCGCCCGCTGCAGAAGGCCAGCGGCATCAGCAACGAGGACGTCGCCAAGCGGCTCATGGACTACGGCTTCCACGCGCCGACGATGTCGTTCCCGGTCAACGGCACTCTGATGGTGGAGCCGACCGAGAGCGAGAACCTGGCCGAGCTGGACCGGTTCGTGGAGGCGATGGTCGCCATCCGCGGCGAGATCGACAGGGTGGCCTCGGGTGAGTGGGACGCCGAGGACAACCCGCTGCGCAACGCGCCGCACACGGCCGAGGCGGTGACCGCCGACGAGTGGGGGCACGGCTACACCCGCGCCGAGGCGGCGTACCCGCTGGCGTCGCTGCGCACGGACAAGTATTGGCCGCCGGTCGGCCGGATCGACCAGGCCTACGGCGACCGCAACCTGGTCTGCTCCTGCCCGCCGCCGGAGGCCTTCCAGATGTAGGGCGCCCGAGGGCGCGAGGGGCGCCGGCCTTCGGGCCGGCGCCCCTTCGCGTGCCTCCCCGATGGCGGGGGAGGCGCTCCAAGGCGCCCGGTGCTGAATCTACGTCGTACAGGTGCTGCTTGTGTTGAGAAGGAACGGGGAGGGGCAGGGAAAGGGGGAAGACACCCGGCCGACACCCGGGCGCGAGCCGCCGCCCCCGGCGCGACCGCGTTAGGGTTGCGACGACACGGCTCGCGTTCCCACCACACGCACCGACGCCCCCATGGAAAGCGGAACCCATGACCACGACGTCCGGACCTCCCGCGCGCTCTGGCCCCGCCGACCCGCCCTCGGCCACCGACCCCCAGGACACGGCAGAGCCCGCCGCGCCCTCGGGGCGGGACGCCTCCGGCCTGTGCGACCAGGCCCAGGACCTCGCCGAGAACGGTCACCTCGCACGCGCCGCCAAGCTCTACCGGCAGGCCGTGGCGGCCAACCCCCACCCGCACGTGCAGGCCAGGGCCCTGCTCGGCCTGGCCGTGGTCGAGGACCAGCGCGGCGACCCGCCCGCCGCCCGCGAGGCGGCCCGCCGCGCGCTGGCCACGGGGGACTCGCGGTACGCCCCGCGCGCGGCCCACCACCTCGCGCTCTCCCTGGAGCAGGACGGCGAGGCCGCCGAGGCCGAACACGTCTGGCGCCGCCTGCTCGACCTCGGCGGCCCGGCCCACACCGCCGTGGCCCACTACGGGCTGGCCCGCGCCGCCGAGGAACGCGGTGACACCGACGGTGCCGAGGAGCACTGGGAGGCGGCGCTGACCCTGCCGCCCGACCCCGACGCGGTCAGCCGACTGCACGCCGCCACGGTCGCCGACGCCTCCCGCGACCTGGCCGGGCGCCTGCTGGGACGGGGACTGCCCGGCGCCGCCGCGGCGGCCGTCGAACGCGGCCTGTCGGTCGTGGACGACCCCGGGCTGCGCCTGCTGCGCGCCGCCGCCCACCTCGAACACGCCATCGCCGACGCCGGCGCGGTCGTCGACTCGGAAGGGGGTACGGGGGAGACGGCCGCCGCCGTGGAGCTTCTCGCGGGACTGCTCGCCCTGCGCGGGGATCCCGCCGCGGCCGAGCGGGCCTGGCGGCTGGGCCTGGGCGACCGGGACCAGGACACCGCCGAGGAGGTGCGCCGGCGGCTGCGCAGGGGCTTCGCCACGCCCGAGGAGGAGGGCGGCGAGGCCGGACTCCCGTGGTGGGAGCCCTACCTGGAGGAGGCCGTGGCGACGGCGAGCGCGCCCGCCCTGGCGGGAGAGCTGTTCGCGGTCATCACCCGGATGCACGCCCTGCTGGCGGTGCCGGTGGTGGAGGGGGAGTCGCGTCCGGGCGCGCTGCGGACCGCGATGGAGCAGGCCGTGCGCACCCCGAGCGAGCTGGTGTGGGGCCCCGGCGTGCACGCCGACTTCCGACGTCGGCTGAGCGAGGCGACGGGCGGTCGGGACGTGCTACCCGAGGGCTGGCCCGAGAACGGGGGATGAGCGGTCCCGGAGCGTCGGCGCCCGGTCCCGCGGGGCCGGGCGCCGCTTTCCGACCGCGTCCCCGTCGGATGTGGTCCGCTCGCGCGCTCAGGCGGCGACGCGGGGCCGGTGCGGGGCGACGGACACCCCGTCGGGGAGCAGTTCGCCGGTGTCGTCGAAGAGGACGACGCCGTTGCAGAGCAGACTCCAGCCCTGTTCCGGGTGACTGGAGAGGACCCGGGCCGCCTCGCGGTCGGTGTCCTCGAAGGACGGGCAGGGAGGTTCATGGCTGCACATGGGTCTGGCCTTTCGATCCACGGGTGCTCGTCGTTGAGCTGAAGCCAAGGGTAGTGGCTCACATCACATGCTTGTTGCGGTTTGGAGCGGACGAGCGGCCCTGTCGCCGTCGTCCGCTCTCCCCCTGTGGGACACCCCCAGGTCAGCGGCGGTTCCCGCCTGTCCGGATCCGGACGGAAAGAAACTCAGTACCCGCCACGGGTGCGGCGTGCCGCCGGGCGGCTGCGCATTCCGGCGCCCGCCAGACCGCCGCGCTGGAAGGCCCGTACCAGCTCGCCGCCGAGGTTGACCCCGGCGCCCAGCGCCAGGCCCACCATGACCGCCTCCGCCAGGCTGAGCAGGCCCGCCACCGCGCCGATCTCCAGGTTGTCGGTGCCCTGCGTGATCTGGATCAGCCCCCGGTACAGGATGCTTCCCGGCAGCAGAGGCGCGATCGAGGGCACCAGGTACGGCAGCACCGGCCTGTGCGCGCGCCGCGCCAGCCAGTGGCCCACCATGCCCACCGCGATCGCGCCCACGACCGTGCCCACCACGGGCGGCACGTCCAGCAGGGAGCGCAGGCCCGCGTAGATCACCCAGATCATCACGCCGAGCGCGCCGATGGTCGGCAGCATGCGGGGCGGTACCGCGAGCGAGATCGCGAACGCCATCGCGATCCCCGCCGCGCCGACCAGGACCGGCAGCTCCAGGGAGGTGCCCGCCGAGGGCAGGCTGTCCAGGTCGATGCCCACGCCCAGGCGCCCCGCGGTGTAGGCGACCACGCCCACACCCGAGACGATCGCGCCCAGGATGAAGAAGGTCTCCAGCAGACGGGCCGCCGCGGACACGTAGGTGCCGCTGATCCCGTCCTGGAGGCTGGCCACCAGCGGACGGCCGGGCAGCAGGGCCATGATGTTCCCGGTGATGATCGCCCCGGCCTGCAGCCCCAGGTCCAGCGTGCTGCTCACCCACAGCATGGCCACGCCGATGGTCGCCGCGACGATCGCGGCCGCCGTCATCTGGTAGAACTCCGCGACGCCGCGCTTGGCCAGGAACACCGCGGTGCGGTCGCCCAGCACGGTGGCCATGAACGCCACGGCCGCCACGACGAAGCCACCGCCCACCATGAGGCCCGCGCTGGAGGCGATGAGGCCGAACCCGATCGCGATGACCCAGTTCGGGTAGGGCATGCGGGCGCGCCGGATCTGCTTCAGGCGGGCGGCGGCGTCCTCCAGCTCCAGCAGCCCCAGCGCGGACTCCTGGACCAGCGTGTGCAGCTCGTTGACGCGGAAGTAGTCCAGGGCGCGGCGGCGCACCACACGCTCGCCGGTGATCGGGTGGTGGTCGCCGCCGGGGTGGATGGACAGGGTGATCGTGGTGAAGGTGACCGAGACCTCCGAGCGGGGCAGGTCGAAGGCGACCGAGAGGCTCAGCATGGCCTCGCTGACGGTCTCGGTGCCCTCACCGCTGGCCAGCATCAGCTCGCCCGCGCGCAACACCAGGTCGATGGCGCGTGCGTCAGGGAGGTCGACGTCCTCGTCCTCTTCGAGGCCGTCCGGGGTCAGCTCGCGCTCGTGCGCGGCCCGCCAGTCCCGCATCCTGCTGAGCAGGCGGTCCTCGCTCGGGGGTACGGGCCGCTCCCGCTTGCTTGGCATCCCTGTCTCCGTTCCCTCCCCGCCTGTACACCACGGTGGTCGGCGCGTTGATCAAACCCTTGAGGGGACGCGGCCCGAGGGGGCCGGGTTCGCCCGGAGCGGGGGCGGTGGCCGGTGAGTTCGATCACCGGGACATCCTGTCAAGCCGTGTCGCCCTCCGACAGCGACGCGCCGGGGCCGTGGGGGCGGCCGCGGACCCCCGGAGGGTTCTGCCCGGGGGCCCGGGGATGTACTCGGAGGAAGGACCCCGGCGCCCCGGGGCGGTCCCCGTGCCCCGGTTCAGCGGGAGGGCGGCCCGGCGTCCTCGTCGAGCTGCCCCGGGCGGACCAGCCCGTGTTCGTAGGCGTACACCACCGCCTGGACCCGGTCGCGCAGCCCCAGCTTGGTCAGGATGCTGCCCACGTGCGACTTGACGGTGGTCTCGCCGAGGACGAGGTGGGCGGCGATCTCGGCGTTGGACCACCCGCGCGCGAGCAGCCGCAGGACCTCGTGCTCGCGGGCGGTCAGCGGGTCCTCGCCGTCCCCGGAGCCGGACGAGGCGGCGGGCAGGAGCGGGGCGAAGCGGTCCAGCAGGCGGCGCAGCACCGGCGGGGAGACGATCGCCGAACCGTCCGCGACCACCCCGACGGCCGACACGAGTTCGGCGGGCGGCGCGTCCTTGAGCAGGAACCCGGTGGCGCCCGCGCGCAGCACCTCGACCGCGTACTCGTCCAGGTCGAACGTGGTCAGGGCCAGTACCCGTACCCGGTGGTCCAGGGACCGCGCCCACGACACGATCTGCCGGGTGGCCTCGATGCCGTCCATCCCGGCCATGCGCACGTCCATGAGGACGACGTCGGGCAGCAGGCTCCGGACCGCGCGGACCGCCTCGCGGCCGTCGGAGGCCTCGCCCACCACCGACAGGTGCGGGTCGGACTCCAGGATCATGCGGAAGCCGGCGCGGACGAGGGGCTGGTCGTCGACCAGCAGTACTGAGACGGGCACAGGAGTGATTGTGCCGCATCCGGGGACCGGTCCGCGGTCCGCCCGGGCCCCGGGCTCAGGCCTCGGGGGAGGGGCCCGGGCCCGGAGCCGGGTCGGTGGCGGCGGGGGAGCGGACGGGCAGGGGCGGCGGGGTGCCGCCGAACTCCGGGCACAGCGCCTGGTGCTCGCACCAGCCGCAGAGCTTGCTCTTCCTGGGCTCCCAGACACCGGCGCGTCCGGCCGCCTCGATCTGTGCCCAGACGTCGGAGATCTCCGTCTCGGCGGCCCGCAGTTCGTCCTCGGTGGGGTCGTACCAGCGCACGGCGCCGTCGCCGCCGAGGTAGACGAGCTGGAGGCGGGTGGGGACGACGCCGAGGTCGCGCCAGATCATCACCGCGTAGAAGAAGATCTGGAACCGGGCCTTGTCCTCGAAGCGGGGATGGGGCGACTTGCCGGTCTTGTAGTCCACGATCCGGATCTGGCCGGAGGGGGTGACGTCGAGGCGGTCCACGTAGCCGCGCAGCTTGAGCCCGGTGGGCAGGGACACGTCCATGCGCATCTCGCGGTCGCGGGGCTCCAGGGCGGCGGGGTTCTCCAGGTCGAAGTAGCGCTGGACCAGGGCGCGGGCCGACTCCAGCCAGGTGTCGCGCTCGGCCTCGTCGGCGAAGAGCTCCTCCAGCTCGGGCTTCCTCTCGCGCAGCTTCCTCCACTGGGGGTCGACGAGGCCGAGGGCGTTGCGCGGGGTGCGCGACTCGGCGGGCAGCTCGTACAGGCGCTCCAGGCAGGCGTGGACGAGGGTTCCGCGCAGGGCCGCCGCGCTGGGCGCCTCGGGGAGCCGGTCGATGGTGCGGAAGCGGAACAGCAGGGGGCACTGAAGGAAGTCGGAGGCCCGGGAGGGCGAGAGGGCGGACGGAAGGAACGCGGTGGTCATGTGACGAGCCTATGAGAAGGCCGTGACAGGTGGGAGCCGGAAGCGGGGAGAGGACGCCGGGCCCGGACGTGCCGGTGGAGCGCGCCGGGCGGGCCGTAGGCTGGGGGCGTGACGACCGGTAGTGACCCATCATCGCCCCGATCCCGCAGCCGTTCCGCGAAGCCGGGGCTGCTGATCGGCCGCCCCTTCGGCATCCCCGTCCACGTGACGCCCTCGTGGCTGATCGTGGCGGTGCTGATCACCCTGGTCTACGGCGGCATCGTCCAGGACCGTCTGGCGCTGGGCCCCGCCGCCTACCTGCTGGCGTTCGTCTTCGCCGTCCTGCTCTACGTCTCGGTCCTGGTGCACGAGCTCGCCCACTCGGTGGTCGCGCGCATGTACGGCCTGCCGGTCCGGCGCATCGTGCTGTACGTGCTGGGCGGGGTCTCCGAGATCGAGCGCGAGGCGCCCACACCGGGCCGCGAGTTCTGGATCGCCTTCGCCGGCCCCCTGTTCTCCCTGCTCCTGGCCGCGTGCGGATTCGGCCTGTACCTGCTCGCCGACCCGTTCAGCGTGGTCGGTGAGCTGCTGTTCCAACTGTGGATCGCCAACCTGCTGGTGGGTGTGTTCAACCTGATGCCCGGGCTTCCCCTGGACGGCGGGCGGCTGCTGCGCGCCGGGGTGTGGAAGCTGACCGGCAGGCCCTACCTGGGGAGCGTGGCCGCCGCCTGGGGCGGCCGGGTACTGGCCCTGGTGGTCGTGTCGCTGCCGTTCGCGTTGGCCTGGTCGGCGGGTGGCGGGCCCAGCCCGTGGACCGTGGTGTGGGGCCTGGTCCTGGGCGGCTTCATGTGGATGGGCGCCACGGACGCGTTGCGCGCCGCCCGGATGCGTGAGCGGCTTCCCCGCCTGCGGGCCCGTGACCTGGCCCGGAAGGCGGTGACGGTGCCGGCCGACACCCCGCTCGCCGAGGCCCGGCGCCGGGCGCTGGAGGCGGGGGGCGTGGAGATCGTGGTGACCGACTCCAGCGGAGCGGCGACCGCGATCGTGCATCCGGCGGCGGCCGAGGCGATCGCCGAGGAGCGTCGGGCGTGGGTTCCGGTGTCGAGTGTGGCCCGGGCGGTCACCGCGCACTCACTGGTGCCGGTGGGGCTTGAGGGGGAGGAACTGCTGAACACGCTCACCAGCCATCCGCTGCCCGAGTACCTGGTGGTGACGGAGGACGGCGGTGTGCGCGGAGTGCTGCGGGCCACGGACGTGAACGCGGCGGTGTCGGGCCGGATCTGAGGCCGCCGCCGCGGGGCCGGGCGGCGCGGGTCCGCGGGGACGCGTGTCGGCGGGCGTGTACCGGCGGATGCACCAGCGGAGCGCGCACCGGTGGCCCAGGACGTGCCCGGCGGGCACACGCCCTAGCGACGGGCTCCATCGGGCCACAGCACCGACACCGGGCGAAAGAGCGAGCGCGCGTAGGCCACCACGTCGGCGGTGCCGCCGGGGCCCCGCGCGGGTCGGCCGTCCCAGACGGCCACGAGCTGGTCGCAGCGCCGCACGAGCAGCCTTCCGGCCTCCATGTGCGCCTTTGACGTGGACTCGGTGTGCGGTAAATCGTGGACGAGGACGGCCTGTGCCAGCAGGCGGTCGTAGACGGGGTGGTGCTCCTCCGGAAGCGCCTCCCGGTAACCGGCGGCCGGGACGACCGCCTCCAACGGCGCTCCGGCGGCCAGGACCGCCTCGGCGAAGACGGCGTCGGCGCCGTCGGCCAGACAGGACAGGCCCACCATCTCGCAGCCGTACGGCTCCAGGTGCGCGGAGACCAGCTCGGCGACGGCTCCGCTCACCTCGGGGGACAGGGCTCGGTGGCCGGTGACTCCGATACGAATCACGAAATCTCCCTTTTGTTCGCTTCGCGGCTCTTCTACCCGGAAGCGGTGACACCGGTAACCAGCGACGTGAGCTGTTCGTCCAGGTCGGCCGCACAGCGCGTCCGCGGCCTCGGGTACCGGCGCCGGAAGGACCGCACCCGTCCGATGACCCGCTCCGACTCGAACCGCATCCCCGTGGCCAGCGCCTCCCGGGCCAGGCGGAACGCCTCGTCCACGTCGCCCGCCTCGGCGTGCGCCGAGGCCAGCTCCACCTGTAGTACGGCGGACTGCTTGGCGTTGGCCGCCCTCGGGGCGCACGCCTCGGCGAAGGCCCGGCGGGCGTCGTGCGGGCGGCTCAGCCGCACACCCACCAGGGCCCGGTAGCCGGCGACCTTGGCCTCGTCGAAGGCGAACACCCACGGCCAGGGCGGGTCGGTGTTGGCCGACCGGGCCGCCTCCCTCTCCGCCCGTCCGATGGCGCGCACGGCGGCCGGGCCGTCGCCGACCCCGGCGTGCGCGAGCGCCTCCACGCAGGCGAGCCAGGCGCGGGCGGTGGGGTGGGCCGAGGCGCCGAGGACGTGCCCGGCCTCCTGCACCAGCCCCAGGCCCAGGTGGGGATCCTGTGCGGTGTCGGTCTCGAAGGCCGCCAGGGAGCCCAGCATGTACACGTCGAGCAGGCGTGTGCCCGCCTGCCGTGCACGGGCCACCGCCGTGCGGTAGTACGTGCGGGCCGATCCCGTGTCGCCGCGGTCGGCGTGCAGCCAGGCGGCGAACCCCGAGGCCTCGCTGGCGGCCGCACTCAGGTCCGAGTGGAACGGTGTCCCGTGCGCCTGCGCGAGCATATGCTCGGACAGATGCACGTGCGCCACCGCGCTGGGCAACAGGTGGCGGGCGGGGGAGTCGGCGTCCATGCGGCGCTGGCCCCCGGTGATGGAACGCAGGGCTGAGGCCGTCGTCTCGTTGACGCATCGGTGGCCCGCCGCCCGGGCGCCCGCCGGCGCGGCGGCCGTGGCGGCGGTGGCGGTGAGCAGGGCACTCGCGGCGACCGCACGCCCGAAGTCGCGGCGTCTCGTGGTGTCCACCCCCTTCTCTGCGGAACCGGCCCGGGGAGGGCCGTCGCCGAAACGCAGCAGGTGCAGCGGGACACCCAGTCGTCGGGCGAGGTCGTGTACCTGGCTGATGGTCAGTGACTGCTGGCCGTTGACCACGCGCGAGACCCAGCTCTGGGAGTAGTCGATCGCGCGGGCGAGGTCGCCCTGGGACCATCCGCGTGCGGTGCGCACGCCCTCGATGACCGAGGCCATGTCACAGGTGGCCAGGGCGCTCGCCATGCGAGGCCGCGTCCACAGGTCCGGTGGAAGAACGCCGTCTGGTTGGGGCATGAGCTTAGGTTAGGGATTCCGTGCGGCCTTGGTGGCTATGTGTGAAAAAGAAGGGGCCATGCGGGATACGCATAGAGTCGCCCACCCCCCTCTCCGGTACGGCAGAGTGCAAGAGTCGTTGGTCCCGGAAAGCCTGGGAGGGGAAGTCCCGTGACCGTTGAGACCCCGGCTGTGGGAAGCCCGAGTCTGAGATGTGCCCTTGGCGCGACCGGTACACCCGGTACGGCCGGGGCGGCGGACCGCGTGGAGCTGGCGGGCCTCGCCCTGCGGGGCCTGGCCGCGGAACTGCGTTCGCGGGGGGTGGAGGTCCGCGAGGACGGCGCGTTCGGCGCCGTCGACGCCGGCCCCAGGGCCCGGCCCCAGCGGGCCCTGCTGCGGCCCCACCGGGGCGGCCTGTGGTGGTGGATGCGCTGGCCGCTCCAGGACGGGGTGCCGCCGTCGCTGGCGGGGGTCCCCCTCTCGCCGGTCGCCCGGACCTCCGACGCCGCGCGGCGGATCGCGGGCGCCCTGTCCGTGGCCGTCGGCGACACCTGAGCACGCGCGGGCCGTCGGTCCGCGCTCATGCGGGCGCGTGTGTCGTCCGCGCCCGGAAGGCGGGCGGGGCCCGGGTTCTCCCCGAAACCCAGTCTCCCTCTGCGCGGGGCCGCCCGGCCTCGCCCGCCCTCCACACGGCACCGTCCGGCGGTCCCTCCTCCCGGGGCCCGTGACCTAGCCGCCCGCCGCGCGGAACTCCCCCGGCGTGATCCCGTAGTACCGGCCGAACCACCGGGTCAGGTGGCTCTGGTCGGCGAACCCCGCCAGTGCGGAGGCCTCCGCCAGCGACGCCCCGGCCGCGATCAGCTCCCGGGACCGCCGCAGCCGCAACTGCCGCTGGTAGTCGCTGGGCGCCATTCCCCGCACCATGCGAAAGGCCCGGTACACCGCGAAACGGCTCCGCCCGGCCGCCGAAGCCAGCTCCCCGGCTCCCACGTCCTCGGGAAACCTCTCACGCAGCACGGCCTCCACCCGCGCCGCCACGCGCCCCGCGTCCGGGTCCGAGATCCCCGCCACCGCCGGACGCTCCGTCGCCCCGCGGCACACCGTCGACATCACCGCACCGCGCAGTGCCTCGTCCACGGCCAGCCCGGAGCCCTCTCGCGACAGCGCCGTGTACAGCCCGCGCAGCGCCGCGGCCAGCGCCGGGTCGCGCACCACCGGATCGGCGAACAGCGGCAGCCCGGCCCGCCCCTCGGCGGCGTCCGCGAGCACCTCCCGCACCAGTTCCGGTCCGATGTGCACGATCCGGTAGGTGAATCCCAGCTCGCCACCGGCGTGCCCGTCGTGCGGGTCCTCCGGGTTGAAGGCCAGCACCATTCCGGACACGCTCGCGTGCGCGCCGCCCCGGCAGTTGAACGCCTGTACCCCCGACTCCGTCACCCCGAACGAGTAGGCGTCGTGGCTGTGCCGGTGGTAGGCGTGCCGCTCGAAGTGCGCGTGCATCGCCTCCAGCGGCCGCTCGGGCGACCTCCAGTACCTGGCCCAGTCCTGTGTCACGCCCCCATTGTCCGGCACCGCCGGCGCGCACCAGCGTTCAAGACCGGGAACGCCGGCTCCGCCACCATCGGCACATGCGTTTCGACACCAAGATCGCCGTGGCCGTGCGCGAGGACCTGGCCGCGTGGCAAAAGCTCAACGTCGTCGCCTTCCTCAGCAGCGGCATCGCCCACTCCCGGCCCGAGTCCATGGGCGAGCCCTACGAGGACGCGTCCGGCAACACCTATTCGCCGATGTTCCGCGAACCCGTCCTCGTCCACGCCGCCGAGTCGCGGACCCTGGCCCGCACACTCGACCGCGCCCGCTCCAGGAACCTGCCCGCCGCGCTCTACACCGAGGAGCTGTTCAAGACCGGCAACGACGACGACAACCGCGCCGCCGTGCTCGCCGTGGCCGCGGAGGACCTGAACCTGGTGGGTGTGGCCGTGCACGGTCCCAGGGGGGACGTCGACAAGGTGTTCAAAGGCCTGCGCCTGCATCCCTGACCCCGGCCGGTTGGCGCCGTCCGGGCCGTGCGCGGTCCCTCAGACGGTCTCCGTCTCGACGGCGGCCAGGGCGGCGCCGACGATCCCCGCGGTGTTGCGCAGCGTAGCGGCCACGGTGGGGGTCCGGATGTCCAGCAGGGGGAGGAACTTGTCCGCGTCGCGGCTCACCCCGCCGCCGACCACGATCAGGTCAGGCCACAGCAGGTCCTCCACCACCCGGTAGTAGCGGTGCAGCCGCTCGGTCGCCCACTCCCGGTAGGACAGTCCCTCCTCGTCCTTGGCCGCGGACGAGGCCCGCGTCTCCGCGTCGTGGCCGTCGATCTCCAGGTGCCCGAACTCGGTGTTGGGCACCAGCCGCCCGTCCACCACCAGGGCGGAGCCGATCCCCGTGCCCAGGGTCGTCATCAGCACCACCCCCGACACCCCCTTGGCGGCGCCGTAGCGGGTCTCCGCCACGGCCGCGGCGTCGGCGTCGTTGAGGACGCGGACCGGATGGCCGGTGGCCTCGCGGAACAGCTCCCCCGCGTCGTAGCCGATCCAGGCCTTGTCCAGGTTGGCGGAGGTGCGTACCACTCCCTGCTGTACGACGCCGGGGAAGGTGACGCCCACGGGCGCCCCCGCCGTCTCGGGGAAGTACTCGGAGATCTCGTGCACGATCTCGGCCACCGCCTCGGGGGCGGACCGCTCCGGCGTGAGGACCTTCTTGCGCTCCTTGAGGAACTCGCCGGTGGCCAGGTCGACCGGCGCCCCCTTGATCCCGCTGCCGCCGATGTCGATTCCCAGCCCCGTGGTCAGCTGTGACATGGGTAGTCGTCTCCCGTGGTCATCGTGTGGTGGACGGGCGTCGTCACGGCCCCGCAGGCTGATACTGCCCCGGCGGGCGGCTCTTCGCACGTGCCGCCGCGGCCCGGTCGGCGCGCCCGGCCGGCGACCGCCGCGCCCCCGCGCGGCACCCGCCGGTTCGCCGCGGTACCGGAAGGCCGATACGCTGGGCGATTGCCCTGCCAACCAACAGCGATGTGGAAGACGAGAGCGACGTTGACCGGTATCCATGGCCGCCGCGGCCCCTTCACCGACGGCGACACCGTGCAGTTGACCGACCCCAAGGGTCGCATGCACACGACCACACTGCGCGAAGGCGGCGCCTTCCACTCGCACAAGGGCAAGGTCGACCACGACGACCTCATCGGACAGCCCGACGGCAGCGTGGTCCGCTCCAACACCGGCACGGCCTACGTGGCGCTGCGCCCCCTGCTGATCGACTACACCCTGTCGATGAAGCGCGGTGCGACCATCGTCTATCCCAAGGACGCCGCCCAGGTGCTCGTGGAGGCCGACATCTTCCCGGGCGCGCGCGTGGTGGAGGCCGGGGCGGGCTCCGGCGCCATGTCCAACTGGCTGCTGCGCGCGGTCGGTGAACAGGGCATGGTGCACTCCTACGAGCGCCGCGCCGACTTCGCCGAGATCGCCCGCAAGAACGTGGAGCGCTTCCACGGCGGTCCGCACCCGGCCTGGAGGCTCACGGTCGGCGACCTGGTCGAGGAGCTGGACGAGACCGACGTCGACCGCGTCTTCCTGGACATGCTCGCCCCCTGGGAGTGCCTGGACTCGGTCGCCCGCGCCCTCATCCCCGGCGGCCTGGTGTGCTGCTACGTCGCCACCACCACCCAGCTCTCGCGCGTGGTGGAGGAGCTGCGCGAGGACGCCCGCTTCTACGAGCCGCGCTCATGGGAGACCATGCTGCGCACCTGGCACGTGGAGGGCCTGGCGGTGCGTCCGGACCACCGCATGATCGGTCACACCGGGTTCCTGGTGGTCGCGCGCCGTCTGGCCGACGGCGTCGAGGCCCCCGACCGCCGCCGCCGTCCGGCCAAGGGCGCCTACGGCAAGGACTTCACCGCCGCGCGGGAGCGCGACCGCGAAGCTGCGGCCGGTGGCGCGCCGGAGCCGGCCCCGGTCGGGGAGGCCGGGGACACGGCCGCCGACGCGAAGGCGCCCGGGGTGCCCGACGGGTCCGGAGCGCCCGAGACGCCCGGGGACCCCGACTCCTCCGCCGACGAGTAGGCGGCGCCCCCTCCCCTCCTCCGAGCCCGCCCGGGCACACCGGACTCCGCAGCGGACACCCTCCGTACGGCCTCGCGGATCCTTGCCCGGGCGGGCTCCGGCGTACCCGGAAAAGCCCGCTGACGTGCGCCGAAAAGAGCGCCGGCATCCGTGGGGCGCTTGCCCCGGGCCGGACGCGGAGGTTACTTTCTCATTACGTCGGGTCATCCGGTAGCACTCTGACCTGTGATGACGCAAGACTCGGAAATGAGGCCTACGACACTCGTCCTCCCCGGGAGGTTAGGAAATGGGCGAGGGTAGGTAGGCTCCGATGTAGTTCCTCATAGGGAGGTGGCGGACGTGGCCGAGCGCGACGACGAGCGTCAGAGCGACCGGGACCGTGAAGTCGCAGAACTCACGGCCCAGGTCTCCTACATGGAAAAGGAACTCAGCGTGGTCCGGCGTAAGCTCGCTGATTCGCCCCGGCATGTACGCCTGTTGGAGGAACGGCTACGGGAGGCCCAGGCCAACCTCGCCGCCGCCAACGGTCAGAACGAACGGCTCGTCTCCACTTTGAAGGAGGCGCGCGAGCAGATCGTGGCGCTCAAGGAGGAGGTCGACCGGCTGGCCCAGCCGCCCTCCGGCTTCGGCGTCTACCTGGGCTCGCGCGAGGACGAGACCGTTGAGATCTTCACCAACGGCCGCAAGATGCGGGTCAACGTCAGCCCGTCGGTGGACCTGGACAGCCTGCGGCCGGGCCAGGAGGTCATGCTCAACGAGGCCTTCAACGTCGTCGAGGTGGAGTCCTTCGAGACCGTCGGCGAGGTGGTCCTGCTCAAGGAGATCCTTGAGGACGGCGACCGCGCCCTGGTGATCTCCCACCACGACGAGGAGCGGATCGTGCGGCTGGCCGAGCCGCTGCGCGACGAACCGGTCCGTCCGGGGGACTCCCTGCTGCTGGAGCCGCGCTCGGGGTACGTGTACGAGCGCATCCCCAAGTCCGAGGTCGAGGAGCTCATCCTCGAAGAGGTCCCCGACATCGCCTACACCGACATCGGCGGCCTGACCGGGCAGATCGAGATGATCCGCGACGCGGTCGAACTGCCCTACCTCTACAAGGAGCTGTTCTACGAGCACCAGCTGCGCCCGCCCAAGGGCGTACTGCTCTACGGTCCTCCCGGGTGCGGTAAGACGCTCATCGCCAAGGCGGTCGCCAACTCACTGGCCAAGCAGGTGTCCGAGCGCACCGGCCGCGACGTCGGCAAGAGCTTCTTCCTCAACATCAAGGGCCCGGAGCTGCTCAACAAGTACGTGGGCGAGACCGAGCGCCACATCCGCCTGGTCTTCCAGCGTGCGCGTGAGAAGGCCTCCGAGGGCACCCCGGTCATCGTCTTCTTCGACGAGATGGACTCGATCTTCCGCACCCGCGGCTCCGGTGTGTCCTCCGACGTGGAGAACACGATCGTGCCCCAGCTCCTCAGCGAGATCGACGGTGTCGAGGGCCTGGAGAACGTCATCGTCATCGGCGCCTCCAACCGCGAGGACATGATCGACCCGGCGATCCTGCGGCCCGGCCGCCTGGACGTCAAGATCAAGATCGAGCGGCCCGACGCCGAGGCGGCACGCGACATCTTCGGCAAGTACATCACCCCCGACCTGCCGCTGCACGACGAGGACCTCGCCGAGCACGGCGGTTCCGCCAAGGCCACGGTGGACGCCATGATCCAGCGGGTCGTGGAGCGCATGTACACCGAGGGGGAGGAGAACCGCTTCCTGGAGGTCACCTACGCCAACGGTGACAAGGAGGTCCTGTACTTCAAGGACTTCAACTCCGGCGCGATGATCGAGAACATCGTCGACCGGGCCAAGAAGATGGCCATCAAGGACTTCATCGACCACCAGTCCAAGGGGCTTCGGGTCTCGCACCTGCTCCAGGCCTGCGTGGACGAGTTCAGCGAGAACGAGGACCTGCCCAACACCACCAACCCCGACGACTGGGCGCGGATCTCCGGAAAGAAGGGCGAGCGCATCGTCTACATCCGGACCCTGGTCACTGGCAAGAAGGGTACGGACTCCGGGCGGAGCATCGACACGGTGCCCAACACCGGCCAGTACCTGTAGCGGCGCACGCCGAGAGCGCTTCGGGGGCCGACCGGACCACCGGTCGGCCCCCTCGTGTGCCGCGACCGCCTCCGGCCCCGTGCTGGAGCCCGTCTCGTTCGGGTTCTCGGCAGCCCGGCCGGGCGTCGACGGTCGGGCGGCCGGTGCCGGACGGACTGTGGGAGCTGTTCCGGCGGGCGGTGCCCCGAGCATCCACCCGGCCTCAGGGCGGTGGACGGCGCTGACACGGCGATGCCAGGAACACCAGCGCGGCCATGGGCGGGGTGATGTGCCTTCACCACGTCCCACCCCTGTGACGAAACGGACCCCTCCATGAACGTCCACCTCCAGGTGTCCACGACCGGGACCCGCGAGCAGGCGGTGAAGCCGACCAAGCCTGTGGTCGTGGCCCGCCTCTCACCAGAGGGGCGCCATGCGCCGGGGTCAGGACTGGGGGGCCAGTTCCGCGTAGATCACGGTGTTGCTCCGGTAGCTGCGCGTGGCCTCGTCGAACCGGCCGCCGCACGTGATCAACCTCAGCTCGGGGCCGCCGCCGGTGGGTCCGTAGACCCGTTCGGTCGGGAAGTCGTCCTTGGGGTGCTGCTCGACCGCGTACACGGTGAAGCCGACCGTGGTCTCGTCGGCGCGCTCGACCCGGACCGTGTCCCCGGGCTGGAGTTCCCCCAGGCGGTAGAACACGGCCGGTGCGGTCCGTGAGTCGACGTGGCCGCCGATGACCGCCGGTCCCGACTGGCCGGGCGAGGGCCCGTGCTCGTACCAGCCCACCGCGTCGTAGTCCTGGGGCGCCTCGATCTCGCCGTCCGGTTCCAGCCCCAGCCGGACGACGTCGTCGACGTCCACTCCGATCGCCTCGATCTCCAACCCCACCGGCGCGGAGTGCGGTAGCGACCGCGCGTGTGCCCGGGGTGAGGGCGGGGAGGTGCGTGCCACCTCTGGCCCGTCCCCCGTGCTCCGCTGGGACTGGGCGCTGTGGCCGGGCGGCGCCGGCGCTTCGTCCTGGCCTGTGGTGAGGGCGAAGGCGATCAGCAGTGCCCCCGTGGTCGCGGCCACGGCGATGGCCGCCGCAGAGCCTCTGCGGCGGCCATCCCCGGCACGTGGGCGCTCAGCGCTCATCGGCCGAGTGTCCGGACTGCGCGTGCCCACTCATGTCAACGGCCCTGGAACATCCGCTTACGGGCCAGGAACCCCGCACCGGCCACAGCCACCAGGGCCGCGCCGGAACCGAGCGCCAGCGCGTCCAGGCCCTCGGAACCGGTACCGCCACCACCCGCGGCCATACCGCCCTCGGGCGCGGGGGTGAGCTTGCCGCACGTGGCGGGGTCGGTGGCCTCTGCGGGCAGCTCCGGATCCAGGTCGCTGGCGCCACCGCCCTCCGCGTCGTACTCACCGTTGCCGTTGTAGTCCACGCCGTGCTGGACGATCACGGCCTCACCGGCCTCGATCGCGGAGGCCACGTCCGCGGACACCTCGAAGGTCCGCTGGTAGGAGACGTTGCCGTCAGCGTCGGCGGCGGGGAAGCGCTCGACCGCCAGAGCGCTGTCGGGCGAGGTGTCGCCCTCGGTGGTCAGTGAGGCCTCGATCCCGCCGTAGGAGGGCTGTCCCTCGGAGGTGCTGAGGCGGTCGTCGTCCTCGACGTCGTCAACGGCGTCCGAGCTCGGGCACATGTTCGTGCCGCCGATGTGGAAGTGCTGGGCGTGCGGCTGTTCGGCCAGCAGCCCGGAGGTGTCGATGTCGACGGTGACCCTGGTGCCCTCGACCGTCACCGTGGAGGTGCCGCTCGCACCGGAGTCGTTGAGCGGAGCGAGGTCGGCGTGCAGCGTCGTCGACTCATCGGCCCAGGCGGGCGACGCTGCGGTGAGTGCGCCGACGGGCAGAGCGAACGCCAGCAGTGCCAGCTTTCGGTTCTTCATGGGTTCTCCCTCGAAACAGCCCCGGCTCCGTGGTGGAACCGGGGCGGTGAGATGAGTGTTCGGGCCACATACCCCCAGAAATAAATCCACATACACCCCATTCAAAGACATAAGCTATTCTTTATCGCCAAAGCAGACAAAACCACATAAACCATATTTTTATCCCCGGTCAGGCTTGGGATGAATTGCTGGTGCGCTTTCCGTGTCTTGGGGGTCACTAGGAGATCCCGACCGAGCAAGTGGCACAGCGCCGGTCCCGCTGACGGCGGTGAGTGGCGAACAGGCCGGCGCCGGGGCCGGTCTCCTGCCCGGAGAGCACCCTCATCTGTGCAGCACGCGGTCGCTGTGCTCCGGTCACGCCCTGTTGAGCGGAAGCCAGTCATCGCCGCGGCCGCTGCCGGGGCCACATCAGCGAAGCTCCGTCCCCACCCGGATCCGAGGTTGACTGCTGCTGAGTGCCATCGACACGATCAGGCGCTGTGGTCCAAGCGCGCAGGCAGCAGAGATAGTCACAGCAGGCCGGGGTGCACCTCACGGGGAGGGGTGGAACCCGGACGTGTCGGCTTCTTCCGCGGTCTTTCTTGCGTGGTGCCACGAACACAGCGACTGGAGGGCTCCCACCCGGTGGTCGTCGCGGTCGCGGATGCGGTCGGCGTCCGTGCCGTCCTCGGCGCAGGTGCCGCAGTCGGGCACGCGCCGCCGGTCGGCCCGGGGAGACGGCACACCCGCAGGTCGGCCGGGAGGGGGGCTGAAGTAGGTTGTGGTGATGCGTCCCCCGTTCCCCGCGACCGCTGTCCGCCGCGCGCTGTCGTTCCTGACGGTGCCGCTGCTGGCCGTTCTCGTGGTGCTCCCCGCCGCCCCCGCCCACGCCGGTCCCGAGGACCGCCCCGAGGGCGGGGTGAGCGACGCCGAGTACTTCGCCGGACTCCTGGAACAGCGGCCCGAGGGCGAGGCGGTCGTCGTCCACGAGTCGCTCGCGGGCGACTACGACCTGGCGGAGCTGGAGCGGAGCCTGAACGACTCGTTCGGCCGGCTGGACGTCCCGTACCACGTCGTGGCCAGCGCCGTCCCGGAGAACGCGTCCTGGGGCCGTCCCTTCCTCTCCGCCCTGCAGGACCGTGTGGGCGAACCCGGTCTGTACGTCCTCCTGAAGCCGGGGGCCTCCCGGGTACAGGCGATGGCCCGGCAGGTGGACCTGCCCGTGGAGGAGGCGGACCGGGTGCTCTCCTGGGAGAGCGCGTTCACCTACTACACGCCGCTGGACACGATGGCCGACACCTTCGTGGACACGCTGACCGCCCCCGACCTCGCCGAGCGGGCCGAGCCGCGGTGGTACGCGGCCCTCCCGGCCGGCTGGTGGCTGAAGCACCGCATCGACGAGCTGGGGCTGAGGACCGTCAGCGGCCCGGCGGCTCTGGGCGAGGCCACCGCGGTCACCGCCGGCATGACGGTGACGGTGTGGCTGCTCCTCACCGCGGTCCGCTCGGGGAGGCGCGGCCGGGCCACCGCGGTGGGGCTCACCGCAAGGCCGCCCGGGGACCGGGCCCTGGCGGCGGGCAGGACCCTGGTCCTCCTCGCGGGGACCGCCACCGTGGCCGCGTCCCTGATCCACCTCAACACCTCGGCCCTGCCCAAGGAGGAAGAGCAGGTGGGGCCGCCCCGGCCCTCCCTCGCCCCCTACGTCACCTCCACGGTCCGGGTCGACCGGGTCGCCGCGCAGATGCGGGACGATCCCCTGTACGTGGACCCCCTGGCGGGGGAGAGCGCGGAGGCGCTGTCCGGGATCGCCGAACGCGTGGCCGGCATCGAACCGCCGGTCTACACCGCGGTGCTTCCCATGAGCCGGTCCGACGAGTCCGGCGGCGACCCGGAGGTCTTCGCGCACGCGCTCCACCACGCCATGGACGAGAACGGCGTCTTCGTCGTCGTGAGCGCCGAGGCCGGAACCGCCCCCGAGGTGAAGGCGGCCCTGTTCGGGGTGGCCCTTCCCGAGGAGGCCGGACGGTATCCCCTGACGGACGTGACCGGAACCCGGTTCGACTACACGGCCGCACAGGCGCTGGACGAGCTGCTGGACGAGCTGGAGAAGGTGTCGGCCGCTCCGGAGAAGGAGCCACCGGTGCCGAGCTGGATCGAGTGGGGGACCGAACCGGCCCCCGAACCCTCGAAGCTGTCCGAGTTCGCCTCCGGGGACTTCGGCAAGGCGCTGTTCGCGGTCGGCCCCCTCTCCGCTCTGGCGGTCCTCGCCCTGGTGTGGTCCGCGCTCGGCGCCGTGACGCGTATGGACACCGTGCCCGGACGCCTCCTGCGGCCGCGTGCCGACCGGGCGGTCCGCCGCGCCGCCAAGGCGGTCCAGAAGGCTCCGGCCGACCGCGCCGGCCTGGACGGGGCTCTGCGCGAGACCGACGCGGCCATGGCCGTCCTGGGCGGTGAACCGGACGAACTCGACCTGGTCGGGGTCGTGGTGCTGGCGGACCGCGCGGTGCGCCGGCTCGACTCCGATCCCGACACCGCGGCCGGGGCCGGGGCCCCGGTCTGTATGGTGAATCCCCTGCACGGCCCGTCGGTCCTGCACGGCCCCCGCCACCGGCAGCCCGTGTGCGCCTCCTGCGCCCTGCTGTCGGACCGGATGCGCGAGCGCCGCACGCTCAGGGTCGCCGTCCCCCCGGGCGGGCGCCGGCCGCACCTGGAACTGGACCGACGGTGGGTCGTGACCGGATACGGGGCCGGGGGCCGACTCGACGCCGAAGACCTGATGGGGGAGTCCCATGTTCGCTGAGCACCGATCCGCCCGCTTCCGGCCGGCCGTGGCGGCGGCGCTTCTGGCCGTCGCCCTCGTGCCCGCCGCGCCGTCGGTCGGCCGGGCCGACACGGTCCAGGAGGAGATGAGCGCGACGGAACGGGTCGTGGCCGAGCTCGAGGAGTCGCCGGTCCACGTCGACCCCTCCTACGCGAGTGCCTTCCCCGAGGAGCTCGCCCAGGAGATGGGGCAGCGGATCACCGAATCCGGCGTGCCGCTGCGCGTGCTGGCCGTCCCCCTGATCGAGGGCGGGGACTGGAACGGCCAGGCGGACCTCATGGCGGCGGCCGTGCACGACAGGATCGGCGGCGAGGGGCACTACCTGGTCCTGGACGGGGAGAGGCTGTCCGGGCACGACTTCTCCACGGGGAGCGCGACCCAGGTGAGCCGCGGCTTCTACGCCTCCCAGGCCGTCTCCATGGAGATGGGCTATGACGCCCCGGTCGCGGAGCGCGTGGAGAGGGCGGTGGAGGTCGCGCTGTCCGACGACCCCGAGGGGATCTACACCGCCGCCGACGAGCAGCGGCGGACGGGGGTGTCCGACTGGTACTACTCGCTCGGGCCGGGCACGTACGCGCTGTTCACGGTGCTGCCCTGGGTCCTGGCCGGACTCGCCCTGCTCGGGCTGGGCGTGGCCCTGTTCCGCTGGCGCAGGCCCCGCAGGGCCCCGTCGCTGCCCCAGCACGCCGCCTTCGACAACGCGAACCAGGCCCGCAGGGACGAACTGGCCGACAGGGCCGGGAGGGAACTGGTGGAGGTCGGTGAACGGGTGGGCGCCGCCGTGCCGGCCGCCGACGACCCCACCGCGGTCGAGGCGCTCCACCAGGCACTCGACGCACACGCGGCGGCCCGCCGGGTCTACGACGGGCTCCCCGAGGAGGGGGCGCTGGCCGACATCGCCGGGGTGCTGGTGCTGCTGGACGCGGCGGAGGACCACATCAACCGGGCCGTCCGCCCGTCCGGTCGCCGGCGCTCCACGCCCGTGCGCTCGCACTGCTACGCGAACCCGCTCCACGGGACCGTCACCAAGATGACGCGGTGGCGCGAGTTCGGCGGGCGCGGTGACGTCACGGTGCCGCTGTGCGCACCGTGCGCCGGGGCCGTCCGCGACCGGCGGCGTCCCACCGTCCTGCCCGCGCGCCACCGCGGCCGTGAGGTCCCCTACTACGAGGTGCCCGCGGAGGAGAGCGTGTGGGCGGCCACCGGCTACGGGACGCTCCGGAAGGACCTGGTCGACCGGATCCTGCGCGGCGACCACGAGGCCGGTCCGCGGTGACGGCGGGGCGCCGGGTCCGGTACCGCCGGCCCCGGCGCCCCGTCCCGGCGCCGGGACACCCTCCGCTCCGACGGGAAGTTCCCGGGCGTGCCGTGTGCCCCCTCAACGCGTGGATACGGTCCGACCTGGGATGACAGTAGTGTGCCGCCTGTCGCGAAACGCCCGGGAACACGGCACTTGGGCCACAATTGGCGCGTGGGCGTTCAAGACCGGGCCACGGTGGATAACCTCTCACCATGAGTGTGCGGCGGATTATGGGTATCGAGACCGAGTACGGGATCTCCGTGCCAGGCAACCCCGGGGCCAACGCGATGGTCACCTCCACCCAGGTGGTCAACGCCTATCTGGCCGCCTCGGCGGCTCGGGCACGGCGTGCCCGCTGGGACTTCGAGGAGGAGAACCCGCTACGTGACGCGCGCGGCTTCGACCTGACACGTGACGTGGCCGACCCGACCCAGCTCACCGACGAGGACCTGGGACTGGCCAACGTCATCCTCACCAACGGCGCCCGCCTGTACGTGGACCACGCCCACCCCGAGTACTCGGCGCCGGAGGTCACCAACCCGCGTGACGCGGTGCTGTGGGACAAGGCGGGGGAGAGGGTGATGGCCGACGCCGCGGCCCGGGCTGCCGCCACGCCCGGGATCGAGCCCATCCAGCTGTACAAGAACAACACCGACAACAAGGGCGCCTCCTACGGCTGCCACGAGAACTACCTGATGAACCGGTCGACGCCCTTCGGGGACATCGTCCGCCACCTGATCCCCTTCTTCGTCTCCCGGCAGGTGGTGACGGGCTCGGGCAAGGTCGGCATCGGCTCCGACGGGCAGGGCACCGGGTTCCAGATCTCCCAGCGCTCCGACTTCTTCGAGGTCGAGGTGGGGTTGGAGACCACCCTGAAGCGTCCCATCATCAACACACGGGACGAACCGCACGCCGACCCCGACCGCTACCGGCGGCTGCACGTCATCATCGGCGACGCCAACATGAGCGAGATCTCCACCTACCTCAAGCTGGGGACGACCGCGCTGGTGCTGTCGATGATCGAGGACGGCTTCCTGAGCGCGGACCTGTCCCTGGAGACCCCGGTGGCCGACCTGCGGGCGGTCTCGCACGACCCGGGCCTCACGCACCGGGTGCGGCTGCGCGACGGGCGTCGGATGACCGCGCTGGAGCTGCAGTGCGAGTACCTGGACCAGGCCCGCAAGTACGTGGAGGACCGCTTCGGCACCGACGTGGACCCCGACACCGCCGACGTCCTGGACCGCTGGGAGTCGGTGCTCAACCGCCTGGGCGGCGACCCGATGGACCTGGCCACCGAGCTGGACTGGGTCGCCAAGCTCAAGGTGCTGGAGGGCTACCGCTCCCGTGACGACCTTGAGTGGTCGCATCCGCGCCTGCAACTGGTGGACCTGCAGTACTCGGACGTGCGGGCCGACAAGGGGATCTACAACCGCCTGGCGGCGCGCGGGCGGATGCAGCGCCTGCTGGAGGAGCCGGATGTGGTATGCGCGGTCACCGAGCCGCCGGAGGACACCCGGGCCTACTTCCGGGGACGCTGCCTGGCCAAGTACGCCGACGAGGTGGCCGCGGCCTCCTGGGACTCGGTGATCTTCGACCTGCCGGGTTACGACTCCCTGCAGCGGGTGCCCACCCTGGAGCCGCTCCGGGGGACCAAGGAGCACGTGGGGGACCTGCTGGACGCCTCCGACACCGCCGCCGACCTGGTCTCGGTGCTCACAGGCGGGCGCTGACCCCGTACACGGGCGTCCCGTGCGCCGCGGGCACCGCGGCGCACGGGGACACGCGCCGCCCGGCGCCGCGTGTCCCGCACACGGGCGTCCCCCGCCCGCGCCTGCGCGCGGACGGGGGACGGATCAGGGAACGGGATCAGCTGGTGCGGATGCGCACGCCCCAGGAGTTCACCATCGGCATGACCTCCTGGTAGTAGGTCGTGCCGCCGGAGGAGCAGTTGCCGGAGCCACCGGAGGTGACGCCCTGCGCCTGCGAACCGGAGATGAACGAACCGCCGGAGTCACCGGGCTCGGCGCACACGTTGGTACGGGTGAGCGAGTAGACGGTGCCCTGCGGGTAGCGCACGGTCTGGTTGCGGGCCTGGATGGTGCCGCAGTGCCAGCCGGTGGTGGAGCCGGAGCGGCACACGGCGGAGCCGACCGGGGCCTGGCTGGTGCCGGTCACCGACTGGTAGCCGCCGTTGTAGCGGGAGACCAGGTTGTGCAGGGTGAAGTTGGACGTGCCCCGCACGAAGGCGGCGTCGTTGCCGGGGAAGACCGACCGCTCGAAGGTGCCGCGGCCGTTGCCGATGGTGACGCCGGTGCCGACGGTGCCGCAGTGGCCGGCGGTGACGAAACCGGGCTGGCCGGAGCTGTTGGTCGCGGGGAAGCCGACGGAGCAGCGGCCGCCCATGTAGTAGGCCACGCCGCCGACGATGTCGGCGTAGGTCTGCGGGGTCTCGCCGGTCTCCTCCACCTTGACGGCGGAGGCGTCCACACCCGCGTCGGCGAGCAGGGCGTCGACGTCGGCCTCGGAGCCTTCCAGCACCTCGACCACGACGGTGTCGCTGGCCACGTCCGGGTACCAGCCCAGGACGCCCTCACGGACCTCGGCCTCGTTGAGGTCCTCGACGACCTCGGTCAGGCCCTCGGCGCCGTGGGAGACCACGGTGGCCTCGGCGCCGGCGGCCTCGACCGCCTTGACCGCCGAGTCGTCGGTCACCAGGACGGTGAGCTCTTGGGTTTCGGTGTCGAACAGGGAGCCGCCGTAGGCCTCTCCTGCGGCCTCGGTGGCCTTGGCGTCGGTGTCGATGGCGGCTTCCTGCGCCTCGAGGAGAGACTCGGCCTCGAACGGGGACAGGTCGAGGTCTCGCTCGATCGCCTCCAGCATGCTGGACGCGTTGTCGTCGGCGACGGGGGTCTGGGGTACGGGTCCGGTCGCCGCGAGGGCTCCCGGAGCCATGGACAGTGCCAAGCCGAAGGCCAGTGCTCCTGTGCCGACGGCGGAGATAACGGGGGAGGGTCGCATGGGTCCTTAACTCTCCAGGGGGATTGACGGGGGGATCGGGGCTTCCATTCCTGTGGGTACGTAAAGCCCCTTTCGAGGGCCGGAGTTGGTCCGACTCCCGAAGTTCACCGAGACATCCGGTAAACGATCCCTAACCATAAGTGCACACTTTGTTGGTGAAAAGACCCTCTTGGTGTAGATCCATTCAGAAGGGGAGGGGATGGTCCCATGACCCCTCGTTTGGTGATGGCTACGCGTAGTCGCCGTCCGTGCGACCTCCCGATCCTCGCATTCGCGTGATCACGGATCGAAACGGCGCTATGTACGCAAGGGGTGTTCTGTGGCCGGATGCGGACACTGGTACCGGGTGCCATCGGTGATCATCCGGCTACATGGGTGTAACTCCGGAGGTCACGGGTCCCCTCGAGGGGAGAAATGACCGGTTCGGTATGCGCACGAAAGGGCGCATGCCTGGCCGGAAGCGGTCGCGGCCGCTGTCCCGCGCCCGCGGCCACGCGTGCACGCGCGGTCGTGACCGCTCCGGCGGCCCCGGTCCCACCCGGCCTGGCGGCCCGCCGGCGCGGAACCGTCCGAACCGGATCCGTCGGTCGCGGGAGTCCGGCCGAACGGCGTCCGCCGTTCGGCCGGCGCGCCTCGTCGCCGACGGCACCGACGCACGGACGCGCCATTCGCACGGGAGGGGGAAGTGCCCTGCGATATCAGCTTCGTAGCGCACTATGCGGCCTGTGGTGGCGGTCTGTTTGACCTTGGGGTTTTTGGCTAAGGTTGATTTCCGTCCACAGGCCCATGGGTAACGCAGGGGGTGCGGAGCGGCCGGACGCGGACACCGCCCGGGTCCTCCGCCCGTGGCGGGACGGAGCGCGAGAGCGGTCCCGGGGGTCGGAGCGGCGCTCCGCCTGACACGCCCGGAGCGCGACCGGCACACGTACGGGCACGTGCACGGGCATACGGACGGTCCAAGGTAACTAGCGAGTATCGGGCACCGGGAAGGGGGTTGAGGCGCCCGGTGTTGGGCCAAGATAAGGGCGAGAGCCCCGAACGGGGAGCCCGAACGGGAGGTAGGAAGCCATGGCGACGAAGGACACCGGCGGTCAGAAGCACACCTCGCGCCGCGACGAGGAGGTCGAGGAGACCGAGGCCTCGACCGACGTCCAGGAAGGCAAGGAACAGCTGGACGAGGACGTCGACGACATCCTCGACGAGATCGACGACGTGTTGGAGAACAACGCCGAGGACTTCGTCCGGCAGTTCGTGCAGAAGGGCGGCCAGTAGTCCCCGGCGGCGGTTCGCTGACAGCGCATTCCAGCGCGGCCGGCCCCGCCGCACGCAGGACTAGGGTCAGTCCCAACGGCCGGAACACGGTCCGGCCACAGTCAACAAGAACAGAGGCGTCCCACCCGCCCCCAACACAGGGGTGGGACGCGAGTGGAGGGAGTCGCGTGTTCGAAGGGTTCGAGGGCGGACGGTTGCCTGCCGCTTTCATGAGTGCGGGGACCTCGTCCTTCACCGAGTTTCTCAGTTCGGTCAGCCCCGAGATGCTGCCCGGACACAAGCTGCCCCCGGGCGGCGGGACCGAGCACCTCACTCCCGACGCCACGACCATCGTCGCCCTGACCTTTCCCGGGGGCGTGCTGGTGGCCGGTGACCGCCGGGCCACACAGGGCAACGTCATCGCCAACCGCGACATGGAGAAGGTGTTCCGCACCGACGAGTTCTCCGCGGTGGCCATCGCCGGTTCGGCCGGGATCGGCATCGAACTGGCCCGCCTCTACCAGGTGGAGCTGGAGCACTACGAGAAGATGGAGGGCCGGTCGCTCTCCCTGGAGGGTAAGGCGAACAAGCTCTCCCAGATGGTCCGCGGCAACCTGGGCATGGCCATGCAGGGCTTCGTCGTCGTCCCGCTCCTGGTCGGCTTCGACGAGAACACCGAACAGGGCCGGGTGTTCAGCTACGACGCCGTCGGCGGCCGCTACGAGGAGCACCGCTACCACTCCATCGGGTCCGGCTCGGTCTTCGCCAGGGGATCGGTCAAGAAGCTCTACCGCGAGGACCTCGACCAGACCGGCGCCACCAAGGTCGCCCTGGAGGCCCTCTACGACGCCGCTGACGACGACTCCGCCACCGGAGGCCCCGACCTGCACCGCAAGATCTTCCCCCTTGTCGACGTCATCACCGAGGACGGCCACCGCCGCCTGTCCACCGAAGAGGTCGCCCGCCTGGCGACCGAGGTGGTCGAGGGACGCGCGGCCAACCCCGACGGCCCCACGGCCCCGTTGGGCTGAGCCGCCCCGTCCCCAACCAGACATCTCCCGACTAGGTAAGGAAACGATCCGCGGTGTCGATGCCGTTCTACGTCGCCCCCGAACAGCAGATGAAGGACAAGGCGGACTACGCGCGCAAGGGTATCGCGCGCGGCCGCAGCGCCGTCGTCCTGCAGTATGAGGGCGGCATTCTCATGGTGGCGGACAATATGTCCCGCACCCTGCACAAGATCAGCGAAATCTACGACCGCATCGGCTTCGCCGCCGTCGGGCGCTACCCCGAGTTCGAGAACCTACGCCTGATGGGTGTGCGCTTCGCCGACGTGCGCGGGTACCAGTACGACCGCCGCGACGTCAGCGGGCGCCAGCTCGCCAACATCTACGCCCAGACCCTGGGCACCGTCTTCAGCGAGAGCCTCAAGCCCTGGGAGGTGGAGATCGTCGTCGCCGAGGTCGGCGACGCCGCCGACGAGGACGAGATCTACCGCATCACCTTCGACGGCTCCATCGTGGACGAGCAGGGCTTCGTGGCCGTGGGCGGCTCCTCCGAACACGTGTCGGACGTGCTCAAGGACCGCTTCGCCGCCGACGCCTCCCTCAGCGCCGCCCTCAACGCGGCCACCCACGCCCTGGCCCGGGAGAACGGTGAGGAGCGCGAACTGGAGGCCTCCAACCTGGAGGTCGCCATCCTGGAACGGGCGAGGCAGCACCGCAAGTTCCGCCGTATCCACGGCCGACGCCTGACCAGGCTCATCGAGGAGGGCAAGGCCAACGGACGCGCCGCCTCCGGAGGCGGGACCTCCGGTGCGGACACCGCGGACGAGGCCGACGAGTGACCTGGAAACGATGATCCCGGTGCGGCGCGACCGAGGCGCCGCACCGGACGGGCGGGTGCGGACGGCGAGGCCCCGTCGTCCGCACCCGGTGACGGGAAGTTGGTGAGGCCGCGTGGAACGACGGATCTTCGGGCTGGAGAACGAGTACGGGGTCACGTGTACCTTCCGGGGACAGCGCCGCCTGTCTCCCGACGAGGTCGCCCGCTACCTCTTCCGCAGGGTGGTCTCCTGGGGGCGCAGCAGCAACGTGTTCCTGCGCAACGGCGCCCGTCTGTACCTGGACGTGGGCAGCCACCCCGAGTACGCCACCCCCGAGTGCGACAACCTCGTGGACCTGGTGGCCCACGACAAGGCCGGTGAGCGCATCCTGGAGGGGCTGCAGGTCGACGCCGAGCAGCGCCTGCACGAGGAGGGCATCGCCGGGGACATCTACCTGTTCAAGAACAACACCGACTCGGCGGGCAACTCCTACGGCTGCCACGAGAACTACCTCGTCGGACGGCACGGCGAGTTCGGCCGCCTGGCCGACGTGCTCATCCCCTTCCTGGTCACCCGACAGATCGTCTGCGGTGCCGGAAAGGTCCTACAGACCCCCCGCGGCGCCCTGTTCTGTGTCAGCCAGCGGGCCGAGCACATCTGGGAGGGCGTCTCCTCGGCCACCACGCGTTCGCGCCCCATCATCAACACCCGCGACGAGCCCCACGCCGACGCCGAGCGCTTCCGCCGCCTGCACGTCATCGTCGGCGACTCCAACATGAGCGAGACCACGTCCCTGCTCAAGCTGGGCTCCACCGACCTGGTGCTGCGGATGATCGAGGCCGGTGTGGTCATGCGCGACTACACGCTGGAGAACCCCATCCGGGCCATCCGCGAGGTCAGCCACGACATGACCGGACGCCGCAAGGTGCGCCTGGCCAACGGCCGCGAGGCCAGTGCGCTGGAGATCCAGCGCGAGTACCTGGACAAGGTGCAGAGCTACGTCGACCGGCACGGCACCGACGCCACCGGCAAGCGCGTCCTGGAACTGTGGCAGCGCACCCTGGAGGCGGTCGAGACCCAGAACCTGGAAACCGTCTCCCGGGAGATCGACTGGGTCGCCAAGTACCTGCTGCTGGAGCGCTACCGGGACAAGCACGACCTGTCCCTGTCCTCTCCGAGGGTGGCCCAGCTCGACCTGACCTACCACGACATCCACCGCGACCGCGGGCTGTTCTACCTGATGCAGAACCGCGGCCAGATGGACCGGGTGGTCGGCGACCTGAAGATCTTCGAGGCCAAGTCGGTGCCGCCGCAGACCACGCGGGCCCGGCTGCGCGGCGAGTTCATCCGCCGCGCCCAGGAGCAGCGCCGCGACTTCACGGTGGACTGGGTGCACCTGAAGCTCAACGACCAGGCACAGCGCACCGTGCTGTGCAAGGACCCCTTCAAATCGGTGGACGAGAGGGTGGAGAAACTCATCGCCGGAATGTGAGCCCCGAATCCGGGGGTGTGTTCCGCGGGTACCGCCCGTCGCAGGTGGGACGGGCGGTACCCGCGGAACATGCCCGGTGGGTCCGGCGCGCCCGGGAACTTCGTGGAGCGGTCGAAAAGGCCGCCTGTGGCGGGGTTACGGTGTTCGTGACGTTCCCGGGGGTGGTTACGGCCTTTCTTTTCGGTAGTGTGAGCCTGTCCTGAGCCGGAAATCAGAGGTTGTGACTCATGCACCGACGTGCTGCCGCCCTCGCGGTGCCGCTGACCGCCATCACCCTGGCGGTCTCAAGCTGCGGAAACATCCCCGAGGAGTGGCGTACTCCCGCTTTCCTGCGTATGGGAGAGGAACAGCTCGACTCGCGGATCCCCACCGTCACCGGTCCGGTCGGTGAGGAGCCGGAGATCACCTTCCCCGATGTGAAGCCCCCGGACGAGGAGCTCTCGGGCATCGTCAGCGAGGGCTCGGGCGAGGACGAACTGGTGCGCGCCGACGACCTTCTGATCGCCAACGTCGTCCAGTACCAGTGGACCGGTCCCGGCGAGGGCGAGCCCGTCGAGGGGCAGTCCAGCTACGAGACCGGCGCTCCCGACCTGATCCGTATGGAGCAGATGCCCGAGCAGATCAGCGACGTGCTGGTCAACCAGCCCGTCGGCAGCCGGGCGGTGTACGTCTTCCCGCCGCTGACCGAGGAGGAGAGGAACCAGGCCGAGCAGTCCGGCCAGCCCGCTCCCGAGGGCGCCAGCGTCCTGGTCATCGACCTGATGAACCGCTACAACAAGGGTTCGGTCGTGCCCGGGGAGCAGACCACCGACGGCGGTGACGGTCTGCCCACGGTGACCCAGGAGGGCCACAGCGCGCCCAACATCGAGGTCCCCGACACCGACCCGCCCGAGGAGCTGGAGGTCGTCCCGCTCATCGAGGGCAGCGGCGACAAGGTGGAGAAGGGCCAGCAGGTCATCGTCCAGTACACCGGTGTGCGCTGGGAGGCCGACGAGAACGGCGACCACAAGGCGTTCGACTCCACGTGGAGCCGGGGCGGTGAACCGTTCGACACCACGATCGGTGCGGGCGCGGTCATCGAGGGCTGGGACAAGGGCATCGTCGGACAGCCGGTCGGCAGCCGCCTGCTGCTGGTCGTGCCCGGCTCCATGGCCTACGGCGAGAACGAGGAGGAGGCCATGGGCGCCCCCGCCGGGACGCTGGTCTTCGTCATCGACGTCCTGGGCGCCTACGACAACCCGCCGCCCGCCGAGCCCGAGGAGGGCGCTGAGGGTGCCGAGGGCGAGGGCGCGGAAGGCGGAGGCTCCGCCGAGGAGCAGGCCGACGCACCCGAGGAGGGTGGCGGCAACGAGGAGTAGCCCGCTCCCACACCCCTGAACGCACACGGGCCCCCGCGGGCAACGAACCCGCGGGGGCCCGCGTGCGCTCCCACGGCACCTCCAGAGGCCCGCCCTCGGCCGCGGACACTCCCGCCCGTCGCCCTCCACCACCCTCAACGGTCGGCCTTCGACCGCGGTCCCTCCCTCTTCGTCACCCTCCGCCACCCTCGACCGTCACGCTTCGCGTGCAGACACACCTTTGTGCCCTCCCTGGCCCGTATCCGGGCGGTGCGTAGAGTCGAAACATCGGCGGACAGGGGAGGGGAAGCTGATGTCGGACCGGCGACGCTACTGCTACGTGTCCGGACTGGGCCTCGGCGCTCCGGCGCTGGAGGAGCTCTGCGCACAGGGCCGTCCACCGAGTCTGGTGGTGTCCTACCCGGCCGAACTCGCGCACCGCTCCGGCTACCTCGACTACGAGGCCGTCACCCGCCGGCACGAACTGCCGCACCTGCGCGCGGCCGACCTCGACTCCGACGAGGTGGGCGAGGCCCTGGCGGAGCACGGCGTCGACCTGATGGTCGTCGCGGGCTGGTCCCAGCCGGTCCACGACCACGTCCTGTCCTCCCTGCCGCTGGGCGGGGTCGGCCTGCACCCCGCCCCGCTGCCCGTCGGGCGCGGCGGGGCACCCATCCCGTGGACCATCCTGCGGGGCATGCGCTCCAGCGCCGTCACCCTCTTCCACCTGGGGGGCGAGACGGGCAGCGGCGACATCGTCGACCAGGCCTGGTTCGACGTCGAGCCCGACGCCACCGCCACCGGCCTGTACGAGCGCGTCGGCCGGCTGAAGTCGGAACTGCTCGTGCGGCACCTGGACGGCCTCCTGGAGGGCAGCGCGCCCCGGCGCCCGCAGACCGGCCACACGTCGGTGTGGCCGCGGCGGCGCCCCAGCGACGGCCAGATCGACCTCACCGCGTCCGGAGGCGACGTGGACAGGATGGTGCGCGCGCTCGCCGACCCCTATCCGGGGGCGTTCGCGATGTTCGGCGGCGCGCGGATCACGCTGTGCGCGGGACGGTTGGCCGGCCGGCTCTCCGAAGGTGCGCCCGGCCAGGTGGTGGCGACCGGGAACGGACGCCAGTGGGGGATCACCTGCGGGGACGGCACGGTGTTCGTGCCCGAGGCGCTGCGGGTGGACGAGGGGGTACGGGCGGAGCCGACGTCGCTGGCCATGTTCCGGCCGGGCACCTTCTTCGACGCGCCCTCACCGCACATGCTGGCGGCCACCCGCCGGTCGCCCGTGCCCGGCCAGACACAGGAGTCGGCGGGCCAGACGGTGCCCCCGGCCAGAAACGCCGCGGAGGACGCCTCGGACAACACCGCGGATCCCACGGAGGCGGCCGGTCCGGGGCTCGGCTCCGGTGTCATGACGGGTGACCCCAGCCCGGCGGACCAGCGCTGACACAGGACCCACGGCCCTGCCGGGCACCCCCGGTCCAGGGCACCCCCGTCCCGCGCGGGAGGGGACGGGGAACGGCTACGACAGGTCGGCCGCGTGGCGGCCCGCCGCCGCGGCGCTCAGGAAGGCCGCGCGGTCCTCCTCCAGTCCCCGGCCCATCGTCGACACCTTCACCGGCAGTGCCCGCACCGCCTCCTCCAGGCCGTCGACGCCCACCTCCACCAGGTCGTGCCGGTCGCCCAGCGCCCCGGCCTGGGCGCGCACGCGCTCACCGAACACCCCCGGCAGCAGCGGTACCACCACCTGTGCCCGGGCCAGCGCCACCCGCCCGTAGGCCGTCAGGCTGTGGTGCGACACCCCGCGGTGCCGCTCGCGCGCGTCGGCCTCGCTCACACGCAGCGACGCCACCGGGAGCCCGCCCAGCACCGCCGCCGCGTTCACCGCCTCGCCGCACGAGACCCCGGAGAACCCCCACGGGGTCCCGGTGCCCAGGTTCCCCGGCCCCTGGCACACCACCGCCACGTCCGCGCCCATCACGTGCCGGGCCGCCAGCAGCCCCGAGTGCACGGTCACCGCCTCCAGGTCACCGCCGAAGGACTGGCCCGTGGTCACGCACCCCGCCAGCAGCCCCTCCTCGCGCAGAGCGCCCACCAGTCGCGAGAACGCCGCGGGCAGCGCGCCGCCGTCCAGCATCACGTTGACGATCCGCGCCCCGGGCCGCCGCGCGCGCACCCCCGCCACCACGGCGGGCAGCGCCGAGTGGAGGTCGGCCACCACCACCGGCATTCCGTCCACGTCCTCGGCCGAGCGCATCACCCCGTGGTACGGGGAACCCTGCTCGTCGGCGCCCAGGACGGTCGCCTGCAGCGGCGTGTACCGGGCCTTGACCAGGTGTCCGGGCCCCTCCCGGTCGGCGGGCAGCCGGTCCGGTACGGCCACGACCAGCGCGTATCCCCCCGTGCCCAGTCCCAGGTCCAGGGCTCCGGTGTTGAGCAGCACGGTGTCGCCCACCTCGGGGGAGCCCACCAGTTCGGTGTAGGCCAGCGCGCGGCACGTCGCCGACCCGTCCGTCCCGCCGCCGGCGGACTCCACCGCGACCGCGCACAGGACGGCCCCGGGCCAGGAGGGAAGGATCTGACGGACTTCGCCGCGACGCCACCGGATCATGCCTGGCACGGTACCGTCGTTGCTGAACCGGCCGCGGGACGACGCGCCAGCGTGCCCCGCCCGGTACATCCACCACGGTCGAGAAGGGTGCGGACGATGTCGCGCAGGAAGACGGAACGACAGCTGAACCTGGTCATCTGTCTGTTGTCCACGCGCCGTCACCTGACCGCGCAGGAGATCAGGCAGACGGTGCACGGCTACGCGGAGGCGGAGACCGAGTCGGCGTTCAAGCGGATGTTCGAGCGCGACAAGCGCGAACTGCGCGACAGCGGTATCCCCATCCAGGTGGGCACCGGCGACGCCATCAGCGGCGAGGAGGGCTACCGCATCTCCCGCTCCGACTACGAGCTGCCAGAGATCGAGCTCCTGCCCGACGAGGCACTCGTCCTGGGCCTGGCCGCCCGCGCGTGGCGGCACGCCTCCCTGGGCGAGGCCGCCGCCAACGCCCTGTTCAAGCTCCGCTCCGCGGGGGTTCCGGTCGACAGCGAGGCCGCGCCCGGCCTCACGCCGGCCATGCGCACCGACGAGCCCTCCTTCGGCCCCGTCTGGCAGGCCGTCCGCGACCGGCGCCCCATCTCCTTCGGCTACCGCAAGCCCGGCCAGACCGAGACCGAGAACCGCGAGATCGAACCCTGGGGCATCGTCAACCTGCGCGGCCACTGGTACGTGGTCGGCCACGACCGCGTCCGCGGCGCCCGCCGGGTCTTCCGCCTGGGCCGCGTCCGCGGCGAGGTGACCGTCCTGCGCGACGGCCCCGAAGTCGTCATCCCCGAGGGCGTCGACCTGCGCTCGGTGGTCGCGGGGCAAAGGGCCGAGCCCGAGCGCACCGCCGTCCTGCGGGTGCGTACCGACTCCGCGCACGCCCTGCGCCGCAGCGCCCTGCGCGTGGTCCCCGGCGAGCGCGACAGCTCCGGCGTCGGCTGGGACACCCTCACCTACCCCTACGCCGACACTCCCGACCTCGTACGGCGCGTGGCCTCCTTCGGCTCGCGCGCCGTCGTCGTCGAACCCGCCGAGGCCCGTGAGGCCTCGGCCGCCCACCTGGCGGCCGTCGCCGAGGCCGAGCCCGCCGCCACCGCGGCCCCCGACGGCCTCGGCGCGGCCGAGGAATCCGGAGCCCCCGCGCGCGGCCCGCGCTCGGCCGACCAGCTGCGCCGCCTCCTCATGCTCGTCCCCTACGCCCTGGGCCGGGACGTGCGCGTGCCCGAGGTGGCCCGGCACTTCGGGCTCAGTGAGAAGCAGGTGGTCGCCGACCTCAGCCTGCTGTGGATGTGCGGCCTGCCCGGCTACACCCCCGGTGACCTCATCGACGTCGACCTCGACGCCGCCAAGGAGACCGGCGAGATCATCATCGGCAACGCAGACACCCTCGCCCAGCCGCTGCGCCTGACCGCCGACGAGGCGGCCAGCCTGGTCGTGGGCCTGTCGCTGCTCGAAGCCCTGCCCGAGGCGGAGGGCCTGGAGGTCGGAGCGCTCAAGAGGGTCGGTGAGAAGCTGCGCGCCGCCGCCGGGGCCGCCCTGGGCTCCCTGGCCGACTCGGTCCAGGTGCGGCTGGAGGGCGACGAGCAGGTCGCCCGGACCCAGCGCCGCTGCGCCGACGCGCTGGAGACGGGCCAGCGCCTGCACCTGCGCTACCTGTCGGGCTACCTGGACCAGGTCACCGAGCGCGACGTGGATCCCATGGGCCTGGTGGTGCAGGACGGCTACCCCTTCCTGGAGGGCTACTGCCACCTGCGCCGCGACGTGCGCCTGTTCCGTCTGGACCGGGTCCTGGAGCTGACCGTCCTGCCCTACGCGGCCGAGGTGCCCGAGGGCGTGGGCCGCCGCGACCTGTCCGGCGGCGTGCTCCAGCGCTCGGACCGCGACGCCGAGGTCGTCCTCGACCTGGAGCCCACCGCCCGCTGGGTGACCGAGGACTACGTGTGCGAGTCGGTGGCCGAACTGCCGGGGGGAGGGATCCGCGCGACCCTGCGCACCCCCGCTCCCGCCTGGGTGGTGAGGCTGGCGCTGCATCTGGGGCCGCAGGGGCGCGTGGTGTCTCCCGAGGCGCTCGCCGAGGAGACGCGTGCCGAGGCGCGGCGGGCCCTGGAGCACTACCGCGCACCTCAAACCTCTCCGAAATTGGTCGAGACCACTTCGTCGCCCGAGTGAGGCCCAGACGTTCACCCGGGGGCGAGGTGCGGTCCATGTCTGAAGGGATAGGGTAAAAGCGTGATCGTCCTCGCTGTCCTGTTCGGTGCTGTCGCGGCCGGACTCGTCGTCATCGGTGTCCTCGCACTACGTGTGCGCCGTGCGGCGGACGTGTTGTCGGTGGCGGTGGCCCGGGCCTCGGACGGGTACCGGACGAGCAGCGCTGACCTGCGTGAGCGCGTCGGCCGAAACGGTACGGGGCCATGATGACCCCGTGTCCGAATGCGCGTACCATCGAAGGCGCTTGGTCGCGCCCCACAGAGAGGTAGAACCATGGGACCGTTCAACGGACCTACCATCGCCATCCTGGTGATCCTGGCCATCCTGCTGTTCGGAGCCAAGAAGCTTCCGGACCTGGCCCGTTCCCTGGGGCGCAGCGCGCGCATCCTCAAGGCCGAGAGCAAGGGCCTGATCGACGAGGAGAACGACACCGAGGAGGCCAAGGACGCCCAGCACCAGCAGGCCTCCTCCCCGCAGCAGAACGCGTCCGCGGAGCCGCAGCAGCCCCAGCAGCAGCCGCAGGGCTACCCGCAGCTGCCCGCGGGCCAGCGCATCGTCAGCGAGTCCGGTGAGGCCACGCACCGCACCTACGGCAACTAGCACGGGAACCGGTCGAAGCGCGGACCGGGGCCTCGCGGTGTACCGCGCGGCGTGACGCCGCGCCCCGGCCGCAGGCACCACCCCCCACCGGCGCGGGCCGAAGGAGATAGAGAGTGACCGCACGATGAGGGCACGAAGCCGGGCTGGCAACCCCGAGGCCCGGATGCCGCTCATGGAGCACCTGCGCGAGCTGCGCAGCCGCCTGACGAAGGCGGCGATCGCTCTCGTGCTGGGCGCCGTGGTCGGCTACCTGGTCCACGACCTGGTGTGGGACTTCCTGGTGGAGCCCTACTGCTCCCTCCCCGAGTCCCAGGTGAGCGGTCCCGACGACTGCTCCCTCATCGTCACCGGCCCCTTCGACGCCTTCTTCGTCGCCTTCAAGGTCTGGCTGTTCGTCGGAGCCCTCGTCTCCGCGCCGTTCTGGATGTACCAGCTCTGGGCCTTCGTCGCCCCGGCCCTGCACGGCCGCGAGAAGCGCTACGCCTACATCTTCGCGCCGTTCGCCGCGGTGCTGTTCGCCGTCGGCGCGGGCCTGGCCTACTACATCACCTCCTACGCGCTGACCATGCTCTTCGGGTTCCTGCCCGAGGACGCGGACCCCTTCCTCACCATCGGCGAGTACCTGGACTACATGCTCATCATGATGGGCATGTTCGGTGTGGGCTTCGTGCTGCCGCTGCTGGTGGCCCTGCTCAACATCGCCGGGATCCTGCCGCACGAGGCCCTCGCCAAGTGGCGCCGCGTCATCGTCTTCGGCGCGTTCGTGATCGCGGCCGTCATCACCCCGGCCGAACCGATCTCCATGCTCGCCCTTGCCGTGCCGCTCGTGGTCCTCTTCGAGCTGGCCGAGCTGTTCGCCTTCCTCAACGACCGGCGCAAGCGGCGCGACGACCCCTACGCCGACCTGGACGACGACCAGATCTCGGAGATGGACGAGACCCCCTCGCCCCTGGAGGATCCCGATGTCGGCGAGCAGTCCGGGAAACGCTCCTGAGCCGTCCCGGCCATGCCCTAGGGTCGTGCGTTGGGCGGTGGCCGGTGGCGCCGCCCCGCCGGTCCGGGGGTTCCCGGCCGAGGACGGTCGTTGGGAAGAGGAAGTTCGATGAGCGAGCAGACCGAGGCCGGGCGGGAGCTCCCGCCCGAGGCCATGGGCAACGAGAAGTGGCACGACACCACCGACGCGGTCTGGATGCGGTCCTCCCTGTCCAAGGAGGAGTCCGAGGCCGTGGTCGAGGTCGCCACCTTCGACGACGGCTTCCGCGCCGTGCGTGACGGCAAGTCCCCCGAGAAGGGCACCCTGTTCTTCACCCCCGCCGAGTGGGAGGCCTTCGTCCTGGGCGCCCGTGACGGCGAGTTCGACATCCCCGAGGAGTACCTCACCGAGGAGGAGCGCCGCATCCAGCGCGGCGAGGCCGACACGGAGGCCGCCTGGGTGCCCTCTCCGCTGAACACGCCCAAGGCTATGGAGGAGTACCATCGCCGCCAGCGCGAGGAAGCCGAGCAGAAGCAGTCCGAGGGTTCCTAGCAGCCCCGCGCGCGCACCCGGGCGCGAGGGTGTGCGGGCGACCTCCGCCGCCCCGTACACCCTTCGTCCCCCTGGTCCCCCGGGTAGCTAAGGACTCGCATGCCCCCTCACATCGCCCTCCTGGTCAACCCGCACTCCGGTCGGCGCCGCGCGGCCGTCCTCGCGGTGCGGCTGAAGGAGGCGCTGCGCGACGCCGGAGCCCGCGTACACGTCTACACCGGCCGCTCGGCGGCCGACAGCCGTCGCATGGCCCGCCTGGCCGCCGCCGACCGGCCCGACGCCCTCGTGGCCGTGGGCGGGGACGGGCTGGTCCACCAGGCGCTGCAGGGGGTGGTGGGCACCGGTGTCCCCCTGGCCGCCGTTCCCGCCGGAACCGGCAACGACATCGTCCGCGCCTTCGGCCGCCCGCGCGGGTCGGTCCACGACACGGCCGCCGCGATCCTGCGGGGCCGCACCCGTCCGACCGACGCCGTGCGCCTGAGCCTGGCCGACGGCACCCGGCGCTACTTCCTCAGCGTTTTGGCCTGCGGCTTCGACGCCCGGGTCAACGAGCGGGTGAACGCCCAGCGGGTCCGGGTCGGCCGGGCCGGGTACGTGGTCGGGCTCATGGCCGAACTGCGCTCCTTCCGTCCCATCGACTACGAGATCGACGTGGACGGCCGCCGCATCGCCGAACCCGGCATGCTCGTCGCGGTCGGCAACACCTGTGCCTACGGCGGTGGCATGCGCGTGTGCCCCGACGCCGAGCCCGACGACGGCCTCCTCGACGTGGTCTTCGTCCGCCAGGCCCGGCTCGGCCGCTTCCTGCGCCTGTTCCCGCGCGTGTTCAACGGCAGCCACACCGGTCTCGACGAGGTGGTGGTCGAACGCGGACGCACCGTCACCATCCGCGCCGATGCGGGCGCGGCCTACGCCGACGGAGAACGCATGGGCGATCCGCCGCTGGTCTGTGAGGTCGTGCCCAAAGCGGTCGAGATGTTGGAGCCGACCTCATAGGCTGGAAGCCATATGAGTAGTCATGCTGAGCGGTACGCCGCCTTCCGTCGGCGCCAGGAGGCCTCCAGCGCCGCCATCGAGGCCTTCCAGGGCCTCTACGGGTTCGAGTTCGACCCGTTCCAGATCAGGGCGTGCAAGGCCCTGGAGAGCGGCCACGGGGTGCTGGTGGCCGCGCCGACCGGCTCCGGCAAGACCGTGGTCGGGGAGTTCGCCGTGCACCGGGCCCTGAACGAGGGCACCAAGTGCTTCTACACCACGCCCATCAAGGCGCTGTCCAACCAGAAGTACAACGACCTGGTCAGGCGCTACGGCGCCGACCAGGTCGGGCTGCTGACCGGGGACAACAGCGTCAACGGCGAGGCGCCCGTGGTCGTCATGACCACCGAGGTGCTGCGCAACATGCTCTACGAGGGCTCGGCGACCCTGGGCGGACTGGCCTACGTGGTGATGGACGAGGTGCACTACCTCGCCGACCGGTTCCGCGGCGCGGTCTGGGAGGAGGTGATCATCCACCTGCCGGAGTCGGTGAGCATGGTCGCCCTGTCGGCCACCGTCAGCAACGCCGAGGAGTTCGGCGAGTGGTTGCAGCAGGTGCGCGGTGACACCACCGTCATCGTCGACGAGAAGCGGCCCGTGCCGCTGTGGCAGCACGTCATGGTCGGTGACCGCATCCACGACCTGTTCGTGGACATCGAGGAGCCCTCCAACGGCCAGGAGGAGCAGGAGGGGGCCCGGGGCCGCAAGGGCAAGCGCAAACGCGAGCGCCGACGCCAGGGCTGGCAGCCCCGCGAGATCGAGGTGGGCGGCCAGAAGCTGCGGATCAACCCGCGGCTGACCCGCTTCGCCGAGGAGGACTCCCGCCTCACCCAGATGGCCGACCGGCGCCGCCACCCGCAGTCGCGGGCCCGCGGCAGCGTACGGCCCCGCTCACGGTTCGCGCCGCCCTCCAGGCCCACCATCATCGAGGAGCTCGACGACGGCGGCCTGCTGCCCGCGATCACCTTCATCTTCAGCCGGGCGGGCTGCGACGAGGCCGTCCGCCAGTGCGTGTCCTCCGGGCTGGTGCTCACCTCCCCGGAGGAGGCCGGCCAGATCCGCGAGTACGCCGAGTCCCAGTGCGCCGACATCCCTCCCGCGGACCTGGCCGTGCTCGGGTTCGAGCCGTGGCTGCGCGCCCTGGAGGCGGGTGTCTCCGCCCACCACGCCGGGATGCTCCCCAAGTTCAAGGAGATCGTCGAGCACCTGTTCTCGCGCGGGTTCATCCGCGCGGTGTTCGCCACCGAGACCCTGGCGCTGGGCATCAACATGCCCGCGCGCACGGTGGTCATCGAAAAGCTCGACAAGTGGAACGGCGAGACCCACGCCCAGCTCACCCCCGGCGAGTACACGCAGCTCACCGGGCGCGCCGGGCGGCGCGGTATCGACGTGGAGGGCCACGCGGTGGTCGTGTGGCAGGCCGGGACCGATCCCGAGGCGGTCGCCAGCCTCGCGGGCACCCGCACCTACCCGCTCAACTCCAGCTTCCAGCCGTCCTACAACATGGCGGTCAACCTGGTCGGCCAGGTCGGCCGCCAGCGCAGCCGCAACATGCTGGAGGCCTCCTTCGCCCAGTTCCAGGCCGACCGCGCCGTGGTCGGCCTGGTCAAGCAGCTGCGCAAGCACGAGGAGGCCCTGGAGGGCTACGCCAAGGCCGCCGAGTGCCACCTGGGCGACTTCATGGAGTACGCCTCGCTGCGCCGTGCCCTGAGCGACCGCGAGTCCATGCTCGCCAAGACCCGCTCCGTCCGGCGCCACGACGAGGCGCTGGAGAGCCTGGAGAAGCTGCGCACCGGCGACATCATCCGCATCCCGTCGGGCCGCTTCTCCGGACACGCGGTCGTGCTGGACCCGGGGCTGCGCCACAACCTGCCCGCGCCGCTGGTGCTCACCGTGGACAAGCAGGTCAAGCGGGTCAACGCCAGCGACTTCACCGTGCCGGTACAGCCGTCGGGGCGCATGCGCGTGCCCAAGTCCTTCTCGGCCAAGTCGCCCCGCTCGCGCCAGGACCTGGCCTCCACGCTGCGCAACAAGCTCAAGGAGCAGGGCGCCGACCCCGTCTACGAGCGGGGTTCGCGTGAGGCGGGGGAGGACTCCGAGGTGCTGCGGCTGCGCTCGGAGCTGCGTCAGCACCCCTGCCACGGGTGCGCCGACCGGGAGGACCACGCCCGCTGGGCCGAGCGCTACTTCCGGCTGCGCAAGGAGACCGAGGGGCTGCGCCGCCGGGTGGAGGGGCGCTCGCACGTCATCTCCCGCACCTTCGACCGGGTGTGCGGGGTCCTGGAGGACCTGGACTACCTGTCGAAGGACGCCGTCTCCGACGACGGGACACGGCTGGCCAAGATCTACTCCGACCTCGACCTCCTCGTGGCCGAGTGCCTGCGCCGCGGACTGTGGAGGGACCTGACCCCCGTGGAGCTGACGGCCTGCGCGGCCTCGCTGGTCTACGAGGCGCGCCGCAGCGACGACGCCTACCCGCGCCTGCCCGGCGGGCGGATCGAGGAGACGCTCGTGGAGATGGTGCGGCTGTGGGGCGAGCTCAACGAGGTCGAGTCCCGGCACCGGGTGTCGTTCCTGCGCCAGCCCGACCTGGGGTTCGTGTGGACGGCGCACCGCTGGGCGAGCGGCGACCGGCTGGACGCCATCCTGCGCCAGGCCGACATGACCGCCGGGGACTTCGTGCGCACCACCAAGATGCTGGTGGACATGCTCAGCCAGATCGCGGGGGCCAGCGGCGACGCCGAGGTGCGCTCCACGGCGCGCAAGGCCTGTGACCTGGTGCGCCGGGGCGTGGTGGCCTACTCCTCGTTCAGCTAGGCGGGCGGTGCGCCGGTCGCCGGGGAAGGCGGCCGGTGTGCCCGTGGCCGGCCGGCGTCCGCCCCGGCTCCTCCTCACGGGCGGTGCAACCGGCCGCCGGGCGGATCCCGGTGAGGAACACCCGGGTCCTCGGGGATGTTGCGTGCGATGAAGGACCCCGGTGGCCGAAGCGGTACACGTGTGGGGCCATCATGGACAAACACGGGACCCCCGAGGCCTGTAGTTCGCCAGACACCTGAAAGAGGCTTGAGCAGTGCTGCGCACCCTCATCAACGGAAAGATCCACCGCGCCACGGTCACGCAGGCCGACCTGCACTACGTGGGGTCGGTCACGATCGACGCCGACCTGATGGACGCCGCCGACATCGTCGACGGCGAGCAGGTCCACATCGTCGATATCGACAACGGCGCCCGGCTGGTCACCTACGCGATCACCGGAGAGCGCGGCACGGGCGTCATCGGCATCAACGGTGCCGCCGCACGGCTGGTCAGCCCCGGCGACATGGTCATCGTCATCTCCTACGCCCAGTTGACCGAGGCCGAGCGGGCCGAGCACGTCCAGCACATCGTGCACGTGGACCGGGACAACAGGATCGTCGCCCTGGGCAACGACCCGGCCGAGCCGGTTCCGGACAGTGAGCTGGTCTCCGGCCGCTGAGCCCCCGCCACGGCGGGTGGGTGCCCGTGCCGACGCCGCGCGCGTCGGCGCGGGCACCTTCTTCCGGGGTGCTTCCCCGGGGCGCCGGAGACCGGCGCCCCGACCGGCGGAGTGCGGGAGCGGGAGCACGCCCGGCGGTCCGTGCAAGGGCCGTACGTCACCGGTGGCATGGCCGGTTCCGGCCTGGTGGGCCGCCCCGGTGCCGGGTATGTCCACATCGGCATGGACGAGACCGGAGACGAGGAACAGCGCAGGATCGCCGCACACGTCGAGTGGCAGAAGCAGGGCGCCTGGGTCGTCCTGTGGGGTCCCTACACCCGCTGCTTCTGGGCGTTCGCGTGCTGGCCGGTGGTTCCCGAGAGCGGGGTCGTCATCAGCGCGCACGACCCGCACGTCCTCTACTCCGAGATGCGCTACGTCGAACGCGAGCACGGCTTCCTGCGGTGGCGCTACGGGCGGGGCCGGGCGCCGCGTGTCCGTGATGGTGGGTAGACCGACATGGCCGTCGCACGGCGGCCGGGGCTAGGCTTCCTCCGTTGCATGGGACGAATCGGAAGGCAGGCCGCGTGTCGACACATACCGCTCAGCCGGGAGGGCGTCTCACCGAGGAGACGCGGTCCCGGCTCCAGCGCCGTACCGTCCTGGCCCTCATGCTCGCCCAGGTGGTCGGCGGCATCGGGATGGGCGCCATGCTCGCCGTGGGCGCGCTCATCGCGCTGGAGCTCACCGGATCCGACGCGTGGTCCGGCGCGGCCACCACCATGATCACCCTGGGCGCCGCGGTGTTCGCCCTCCCCCTGTCCTCGCTGGCCGCCCGGCACGGCCGCCGCCCCGGCCTCGCGACGGGCTGGGTGCTCGGCGCACTCGGAGGCACCGTCGTCATCGCCGCCACGGTGCTGGGCGTGTTCACGCTGTTCCTGGCGGGCATGGTGCTGGTCGGCGGCGGTACCGCCACCAACCTCCAGGCCCGCCACGCCGCCGCCGACCTGGCATCCGAGCGCAGCCGCGGCCGGGACCTGTCCATCGTGGTGTGGGCGACCACGATCGGCTCGGTGGCGGGCCCCAACCTGATCGGCCCCAGTGGAAGCGCGGCCGTCCTCCTCGGCCTGCCCGCGCTCCTGGGCCCGGTGCTGTTCACCACGGCCGGGTTCGCCCTGGGCGCGGTGCTGACGTTCGCGCTGCTGCGTCCCGACCCGCTGCTCGTGGCCACCGCGGCCCAGGCGCGCGAAGGCGCTCCCTCCGGCGTCCGGCTGTCCGTGGCCGGGACACTGCGGGTGATCGCGGCCAGCCCCGGCGCCCTGCTCGCCGTGGTCGGCATCGTGGCCAGCCACACGGTGATGGTCGCGGTCATGACCATGACCCCCGTGCACATGTCCCACCACGGCGCGGCGCTGACCGTGATCGGTCTGACCATCTCCCTGCACATCGCCGGGATGTACGCGCTGTCCCCGGTGGTGGGGTGGCTCACCGACCGGCTCGGCCGCGTCCCCCTGCTGCTGACGGGGCAGGCGGTCCTGCTGGTCGCGGCGGTGGTGTCGGGTACGGCCGGGCACGACGAGACCCTGGTGGCGGTCGGGCTGGTCCTGCTGGGCCTGGGGTGGTCGTTCGGCCTGGTGTCCGGGACGGCGCTGCTGGCCGAGTCCCTGTCGGCCGAGGTGCGTCCCCGTGCACAGGGGGTCAGCGACCTGGTCATGAACCTGGGCGGTGCCGCGGCCGGGGCGCTGTCGGGCGTGGTGATGTCCCTGTCGGGGTTCGGCGGCCTGAACCTTTTCGCGGCCCTGTTCACCGTGCCGGTGTCCGTGCTCGCCGTGCGCGCGCTCCTGGTCCGGCGGGACCGGGCTCCGCACGCCGGGTGAGCGCACGCGCGCGGCCCCGGCTCCGGGCCCGTGCGACACGCGCGGGTCTTTACCGGAAACGCCCCGTGATCTCCACGGAGATCCGTGTTCGCGTGGTTACCGTGCAGGTGTGATGTGCCTACCGACCCCGGTGGGCGGATTCCGCTGACGGAGGTGTGTTCCCAGTGTCCGACCGCGATGAGGGCGTACCGGGGGAGAGGCCGGGGCGGCACGAGGACCCGGTGAACCACCGTCCTCCGGAGGAGTGGCGTCCCGGTGATCCCGGCGACCCGATGGAAAGCGGCTCCCAGCCCCCCGGGGAGCCGCCGCACCGGTATCCCCACCACGAGCCCCCGACGGGTGGGCGCCCGGAACAGGAGGCTCCCGGGGGCTTGGGGGACCAGCCCGGGACGGGGCCGCGGTTCTCGGGGGCGCACGCCTACGGGGACCGGCACCCGACGGGCGCACCTCCCGAACCGGTGGGCGGTGAACTCTCCGAGGGGCCCAGCGGACCCGCCCAGGCCGGGTACGAGCACGCCGGATACGCACCCGGATACGGGGAGGCGGACTTCTCCGCTGCGGGCCCGGGCGCCTCCCCGCCCGGCGGAGAGCCGGAGAACTACAGTTCCGGCCAGGCGCCCGGCTACTCCGAGGCCGGTGGCTACCCCTCCGGCCAGGGCCCGGGATACGCCCCGGGGTCTGGAGCGGCCGGAGGTCACGGACAGGGATACGGGCAGGGGCCCGGCGGCGGGCAGTTCTACCCGCCCCAGGGCGGCTACGGCCCTCCGCCGACCCGGCCCACCCCCTGGGCCAAGATCCTGGGCATCGGCTGCGGAGTGCTCCTGCTCCTGCTGTTCCTCGTCGGAGGCTGCACGACGCTCTTGCTGTTCACCGCGGGATAGCGGCGGCGCCCGGGGAGGGGTCGACCGCGATCGGGGCCCTACGCGGGTGCGCGCCGGCCGGTGTACGCCGGGCCCGTGCGAAGGAGCGGGTCAGGGTGCCAGCGCGGGGTCGCGCAGCCACTCCGACAGGTCCTGCCGGCGCTCTCCGTCGCACTTGAGCGGACACGTGGTGCAGTACCCGTGCTCCGGGTCGCCCTTGTAGTCGAAACAGCAGGTGCCGCGCACCGCCCACGTCCCGCGCGGGTGCTCGGGGGCGAAGGGGAACAGGCGGGGCCGCCTGCGGGTCACCGCGCCGGCCTCGACCACCGCGTCCCCCAGCCGGGTGGCCAGATCCCAGGCCTGCTCGGCGTCCCGGCCCAGGTAGCGGGCCGGGTTGAGCATGTAGAAGTGCAGGGTGTCGAGCACCCAGCCCCACAGGGTGCGCTTGCCCGACCTGGAGTGCGCGTGCAGGGCGTCGATGAGGGGCTCGAACGTGGCGAACAGGGCCTGGGCGGCCGCCCGCAGCAGGGCGTCCTCGTCCTGGACGACCACGGTGGCCGGGTGGTCGGCCGCGGGGTCGTCCGGCAGGACCGCCACACGGGTGTCGACCGAGGCCGGTGTGCCGAACCGCGCCCGGGCGGTGTCCCAGGGCAGGTAGAGGGTGTCCGGGCCCAGCAGCGGGGCCCGTCCGGTCAGGTACAGCGACGCCGAGACCATGAAGATCGGTTCGCGCAGGGTGACCCGGAGGAAGTTGGTGGCGGCGGGCAGGCGGTGGCCGGGGCCGTGCTCGGTCCGCATCTTGTCGAACAGGACCGGCAGCGAGCCGTCCGAGGCCAGGACACCGGCCTGGTACCAGTGCACGGGACCCGCCGGGTCGGCCTGGGCCTCGACGTCCCGGTGGGAGAGCAGGTCGGGCAGCGGAGCGAACTTCAGTGGCGCACAGGCGCCACGGAGTGCGTCGAGCGGATCTGCAACCACCGCGTGAACCTGCCCTTCGTCGCACGATGCCGTCATGTCCGGAGTCCGTGTGGCCGCAGTGACCTCCGGGGGAGTGGGTGCATCTGCGCCTATTAAGTGAGGCTACCCTAACGCTCCCGCGGGTCGCAATGATCATGGGAGGAATCCGGGAGTGCGCAGGGCGGGTAGGGCACAGGCCCGAGCGGGTTCCCCTGCAAGGTGGGTGGTGTGGAACCCGGCAGCGGTGTCGGCTTTGTGAAGTATTTGCTGTTTGCGCGCAGAGATGGACGTGCCGGCTGGGACGGGGAGGAAGAGGACCTCTCCGCTCCCCGTCCCGGCGGGTGGCCGCCCGGCTCCGGCGTCCGGGCCGCCGGGTCAGGCGGTGGCGGCCCCCGTCCCCGGGCGCGGTCCGCGCGGGCGGCGGTACTTGATCCACCACTCGACGAAGAGCAGCGGGAGCACCCAGGACAGGAAGCTGCTCGCGGGGGCGATGGCCATGGCCATCGCGTCGGTGTCGCCGCCGAAGGTGGTGTCCAGCTGGGGTATCGCTATCAGGATGAACAGGAACACCACCGGGCGGTTCAGGGCGATCCCGAAGAGCAGTACGAAACTGCGCAGCATCCACTCGCGGTGCTCGGCGTAGCGGCGGCGCCGCGCCATCCGGTATCCCAGGACCGTGCACGACAGCCACAGGAGGGCCCACACGACGCTGCTGGCCTGCCCGGATATGCCGGTGTGGCTGAGCGGGGCGATGAGCAGGGCGGGAACGCCGACGAACGAGACGCCGAACATCACGTAGGTGCGTCCGCTCCAGCGGTGGACGGCCGGATGGCGTGCGCGCAGCCACGGCCACACCTGGAGGATCACCAGCAGGGTCAGGACCGCGCCGCCGAAGATGTGCGTGACCATCACCGGGTAGTGCCAGGGGACGTCCTCCCGGATCGGGAACCGGGCCGCCTCCGGGTCCAGTCCCGCGTACGGGGGCAGGGCGAAGCCCAGGAAGGCCAGGCTGAACAGGGCGAGCGGAAGGATCCAGGGACGCCGCCACCAGCGGGGGCCCGGGGGGTCGGCGGTCGGTGTCGGCGGGGCGGCGGCGGGTGCGGCCATGTCGGTTGCTCCTCTGCGCGGAACGGGGTCGGTGTGGGACGGCCGCGGCGCGGGACAGGGCTCGCGGGGGAGGGGGCACCGTGTGGTCGGGGCCGGTCTCCGACGCTCCGGCGCCGTGCGGGGAGGGTCGGCGCGGCTCCGCTCTCGCGGAGGCCGGACGGTCGGCGTCAGCGGCTGAGCCGCCGGAACCGGCGCACGGCCAGCGGGGTGACCAGGGCCATGAGGGCCACGGGCACGGCCACGGCCAGGAGCAGGGCGTTCTCCGCGGGCCAGGCGTCCGAGGGCGGCGACGGGTTGCCGAACAGGTCGCGGGTGGCGGTGACCACCGCCGACAGCGGGTTCCACTCGGCGACCGGGGCCAGCCAGGACGGCATGGCGGTGGAGGGGAGGAAGCTCGTCGAGAGCATGCTGAGCGGGAACGTCAAAGGGTAGACGACCATGCTCACGGAGTCGGGAGTGGGCAGCACCAGGCCCATCAGTACCCCCAGCCACACCAGGGACAGGCGGAAGAGCAGCAGCACACCGACGGCGGCCAGGGCCTCGCCGCCCCCGTCCTCGAAGCGCCATCCCATGGCGAACCCGACCAGGAGCAGCAGGACCACCTCCAGGCATGCGCGCGCCATGTCCGCCAGGGCACGCGCGCCGAGCAGGGCCACCGGGGACATGGGCATGGACCGGAACCGGCTCATCACGTCCCGGGAGGTGTCGCGGGCGATGCCCGAGGCGGTCCCGCCGATCCCGTAGAGCATGACCATCGCCAGCATCGCCGGTACCAGGAACTCCTGGTAGCTCTCCGTGCCGGGCGGGGCCATCACGTTCCCGAAGACGTAGCCGAACAGCAGCACCATCACCACCGGCATGGTGATCGCGATGACCGGCTCGAACGGGTCGCGGACCATGTGCCGGAGGTTGCGCCGGGTCAGCACCAGGGTGTCGGCGGCGGTCTTGCGCGGGCGCCGGCCGCGCGTGAGCCGACGCGGCGGGCCCTCGCCGGCGCCCGGGCGGTGCCGGTCGCCCACGGGGGTGGTGGAGCTCATCGGGGTACCTCCGATCGGACGGCGTGGTCGCTCTGGTGGTCGGTGGCCCCACGGTCGGTGGCGGGCGCGCCGGTCAGGCCGAGGAAGACCTCGTCCAGGCTCGGGCGGCGCACACCGACGTCCTCCACCTGGAGGCCGGAGCCGTCCAGGGCGCGCACAGCACGCGTGAGCGCCTCCATGCGGTCCTCGGCCGGAACGCTGACGCGCTGCTCCTCGCGGTGCACGGTGGCCCGGGCGGCCACGGCGGTGCCCAGGAGCTCGGCGGCGGCGGCCAGGTCGGCGGGGTCGCGCACGACCACGTCGAGGCGGTCGCCGCCCACCTGGGTCTTGAGGGAGCCGGGGGTGCCCTCGGCGATGACGCGGCCGCGGTCCATGACGGCGACGGTGTCGGCGAGCTGGTCGGCCTCCTCCATGTACTGGGTGGTGAGCAGCACGGTCGTGCCGGAGGAGGCCAGGGAGCGCACCGACTCCCAGACCCGGAGGCGGCTGCGCGGGTCCAGCCCGGTGGTGGGCTCGTCCAGGAACAGGACGCTGGGCTCCTGGATGAGGCTGACGGCCAGGTCCAGGCGTCGCCGCATGCCGCCGGAGTAGCCGTCGGCGCGCCGGTCGGCGGCCTCGGCGAGGTCGAAGCGCCCCAGCAGGGCCTCGGCGCGCTCGTCGGCGCCGCGGGCGCCGAGACCGTACAGGCGGCCGAACATGACGAGGTTCTCGCGGCCGGTGAGGAGCTCGTCGACCGAGGCGTACTGGCCCGTCAGACCGATCTCGGGGCGTACGCGGTCGGCTTGGTCGACCACGTCGTAACCGGCGACGGAGGCCCGCCCGGAGTCGGGGCGCAGCAGTGTGGCCAGGACGCGGACGGCGGTGGTCTTGCCCGCGCCGTTGGGGCCGAGCAGGCCGAGCACGGTCCCCGCCCGGACGGTCAGGTCGAGGCCGTCCAGGGCCCGGGTGGTGCCGTAACTCTTGCGCAGTCCCTCGGCGCTGATGGCCGGGGCCGTGTGGGGCATGGCAGTGTGCTCCATAAACTGTTTATCTCATACACGTATAAGTGTAAGTAATACACAGATCTAGGATGGTGTCAACGACGCAGTCGAAGACGGGTGGGGCATGGCGGCCGAGCAGCGTAGGACGAACCGGATGGAGCGCGAGATGGAGCTCCTGTGGGGGCTCGACCGGTCCGAGCCAAGACGGGGGCCCAAGCCCGGACTCAGCAGGGGGTCGGTCGTGGCGGCGGCGGTCGCCCTCGCCGACGCCGAGGGCCTGGAGGCCGTCTCCATGCAGCGGGTGGCCAAGGAGCTGGGCTACACGACCATGTCGCTGTACCGGTACGTGGACAGCAAGGAGGACATGCTCGCCCTCATGGGCGACGCGGTCATGGACGTGGAGCCCCCCGCGCCGCGTGAGGACGGCGACTGGCGGGCCGGTGTGGAGGAGTGGGCGCACGGGGTGACGAACGTGTACCGCCTGCACCCGTGGTCGGTCTACCTTCCCCTGAGCGGACCGCCCAGCGGGCCCAACGGGCTCCGGTGGATGGAGTCGGGTCTGCGCGAGCTGGTCGCCTCCGGGCTGGAGACCGGCCCGGCGGTCCAGATCCTGACGATGCTGTCCGCCGCCGCACGCGAGACGCTGCGCATCGAGCTGGAGATGGGCCGCGCGGCCAGGGAGACGGGATCCACCATGGCCGACATCGGGCGCGACTACAGCACGGGCCTGCGCCGGGTCGTCACCGAGGAGAGGTTCCCCACGATCGCCCGGCTGCTCCGGGAGGGCGCGCTGGAGGAGGAGCCCCCGCCCGGGAGCGCGGACGGTGTGGCCGGACCCGTGGACGACATGCACTTCGCCGTCCGCCGGCTCCTGGATGGTATCGAGGCGTATGTGGAGCGCCGGCGCGCGGCCGGGGCCCCGGAGCGGGACTGAGGGCGCGGCGGGCCCCGGGGCGCACAGCGGGCTGGAGGGCAGGGCGGAGCCCGGAGTGCGGGAGCGCGGCGGGAAGCCCCCGGTCCATGGCGGACCCGGTCCGGGCGTTCGGGCCGGGCCGTGTTCCCGCCCGTGGACGACTACCGCACCAGTACCAGGTGGTGCCTCGACAGCACGGACACGATCTGCGCCGCCCTCTCGACCTCCACGTCCGCGTGTCCGGCCAGCTCGGCCACCGTCAGTGTCCGGTGCTCGGCGATCGCCTCCAGAACCGGACCGACCGCGGCCGGGAACCGGTACCGGCGCCCGCCCACCGTCACCGCCACCCTCTCGCCCTCACGGGACAGCGGCGGCGGCAGGATCGGCACGAACTCCACCCGGGCGTCGGCGGGCGGCGCGCCCTCCTCCACAGGCCAGGGCAGGGAGAACGAGGTCCGGCGCGGGAAGCGGGCGTCCCGCTCGGTCAGGAAGCCGTCCACGTCCAGCTCCTCGGCCAGTTCGGCCACCCGCGCGGCCAGTTCGCCCTGGTGCTTGCGCCGCACCTCCGGTTCGGCGAAGCGCGGCAGGTCCCGGCGGAAGACCTCCTCCTCGAACAGCCGCCGTACCAGCGCCTCCGCCCACTCCACCCCGGTCGCCCGGGTGAAGCCGAAGGTCAGGTGCATGCTCACCTCGCCGGTCCCGGTCACCGTGTGCCACCAGCCGCGCGGCACGTGGACGACCTGTCCCGGCCGCAGCACGCCCTCCCACACCAGGTGCAGCTCGCCGTCGGCGTCGCGCGGAGGCGTGTGGGTGTGGTCCACGTCGTTCTTCATCGGGTACGGGCGCGACCCCGGACCGTGCACCTGCCAGTGCTTGGTGCCCTCCACCTGCACGATCACCGTGTCGTGGTCGTCCCAGTGGGTGTCGAAGCCGCGCGACTCGCCCCAGATCAGGTACAGGTTGGCCTGCGCGCGCTCGCGCACCAGCCGCATCAGGTCGTCGGCCGCCGCGCCCACCGGCGGATGCATCCGGTCCAGGCTGTCCAGGACCAGGCTCGCCCCCGCCCGCAGCTCCCGGTACAGGGCCTCGGGGCGTACCACCCGCCGCGCGTTGCGCGAGGAGGCCGCGGTCTCGGTGTAGCGGTCGACCGGGACCGGCGACCCGTCGCGGTGCAGGCGCAGCCTCGGCGGCTCGGGGGAACAGGTGGCCAGCAGCTCGTTGAGGTCGTCGAAGGTCAGCAGCGAGCGCACCGCGTCCGCGCCCAGGTCGGCGAAGACGAACTCCTCCGACAGGCGTGTGGTGAGGGCTTCCCGGCCCACGACGTCGCACAGGGTCCGGGTGAACAGGTGGCCGGGATCGGTCATGGCGTGTCCTTTCCGCGCACGGTGAGGGCCCCGCCCGGCCAGGGGGGACCGGGCCGGGCGGGACGTCGGTCAGATGAAGTCGGAACTGGAGTCGGTGCCGTCGTTGTCGCCGCCCGCGGTGATATCGCGGGAGGTCACCTCCGCCAGGTCCTCGACCTCGACCTCGATCGGGTCCATACGCACCACACCTCGCTTTCTGTGTGCCGTTTCTCTTGTCAGGACCGCACCGGCGCTCAGCGTGGTGACAGCCCCGTTCGGTGGGCCGCGAACGCGTGTGCGTCGGCGGCCAGTCCCACCGCACGGCCGACCGCGCGCGGGCCGTGGCCCACGTCGCGCTCGTACCGGAGCAGGACCGGTGGACGCCCCTCCTCCCGCGCCGCCGCCAGCAGGGCCGCGCACATCTTGCGCGGGTGGGCGGCGTCGGTGCGGGTGTCACCGTGGAAGCCGGCGAGCAGGACGCTGGGGAAGCGCCGCCCGGGCGCGTGCACCGCACTGTCCAGCGCACGGTGGTAGGGGGAGTAGGACATCAGGGCGGCGAAGTCGTCGGGGTCGGAGGCGGTGCCGAACTCGCGGGTCCACATGCGGCCCAGCCCCATCCGCTCGAAGCGGGCCATGTCCGCGAGCGGGGCGGAGGCGATCACCGACCCGCACAGGTCGGGGCGCGCGGTCGCGGCGGCCAGGACGAGCAGCCCTCCCGCCGATCCGCCCGACAGGCACAGCTGGCGGCGTGTGCACAGCCCCGCCGAGACCAGGGCGTCCGCGGCGGCGACCAGGTCCTCCACGGCACGCGGCTTGGCGCGGCCGGAGCCGGCCAGGTGCCACTCGCGGCCCGCGTCACCCCCTCCGCGCACGTGGGCGACCGCGTACCGGCCGCCCGAGAGCAGCCAGGCCAGCACGGTCGCGCTGAAGCCGAACTGGCGGGGGCGCCCGAAACCGCCGTAGGCGTGCAGGAGGGTCGGCCCCCCACCGCCCGCGACGGCGAACACGGTCACCGGGACCCGCGTGCCGTCCTCGGAGCGGCACCAGAGCACCGTGCGCTCCACGGCGGGGGAGTCCCGCTCCCCGGACGCACCGGGCGGCCACGGCCGGGGAACGCGCTCTCCCGGCGGCAGGCACAGGACCCGCTGCTGGGCGGCCACGTCCGCGTACCCCAGGTACACCGATCCGTCGGGAGCGGCCTCCGGGGCGCTGACCATGCCCTGTCCGGGCAGGTCCACCGCGTGCAGCGGCGCACCCGAGCGGGCGTCGTGCACGGCGGCCTCGCTGATCCCCAGGCGTGTGCGCGACACGAACAGCGCCGGACCGCCTCCGGGGCCGCCAGGGCACGGTGCGAAGGCGTCCAGGGTCGCGCCGCGCTCCTCGGGCACCACCTCGCGCCAGTGCTCCGTCCCCGGCTCCTCGGGGGAGACCGAGCAGATCCGCCGCCACGGCGCACCCAGGGTGGTGCGCAGGTACAGCAGGCCGTCGGGCCCCAGCCGGGCCTCGGTCTCCTCCTCGGCGCCCACCTGGACGGGGCGCAGCACGGGGCGTTCCGGCGCGTCGGCGGCCAGGTCGGCCAGCCACAGGTCGGTGCGGTGCCCGGTGCCGTGGCTCTCGGTCACCAGCAGCCACCTGCGGCCCAGGACCCGCACCCCGGGCACGGTGCCGGACGCCGTGCAGGTGTGGATGAGCGCCTCGGCGCCGTCGGCGACCCGGCGCAGCCACACGCCGCGTACGCCCTGCCCACCGTCGCGGCGCACGTAGTAGAAGGAGGGCGTGCCCCCGGGCACCCACGCCACGTGGGAGTAGCGCACCTCCGGCACGGGCGGGCCCGCCGGCGTGCCGGTGCCGGTACGCAGCACGCGCAGACCACCGCGCTCCACGCCCCCGGAGGAGGTCTGCACCGCCACCAGGCCCCCGTCGGGGCTGGGCTCCCAGGCGTCCAGGGTGGTGCGCCCGCCGGGGTCCTCCTCGGCGGGGTCGTACAGGGTGCGCGGCGGGCCGTCCCCGGCCAGGACGACCAGGCGCGGGTGCTCGGTCCCGGAGGGGCGCACGGTGGCGAAGGCCGCTCCGGGCCGGTGGACCGGGGGACTCCACAGGTCGGTGTCCACCAGCGAGCGGATGAGCGACGCCAGGCGTGCGCGCAGGGGCCAGGTGGCCGCCTCGCGCTCGTACTCGCGGCTCCGCTCCTCCAGCCAGCGCAGGGTCTCGGGGGAGTCCGCGGCCTCCAACCACCGGTAGGGATCGGGTACGGCCCGGCCGTGCAGTGTGTCGACGACGGACACCGGGTCGGGGGCGAAGGCGGCTCCGGGGGCTCGGTTGCGCACCATCACATCGTTGGTGCGGTCTGAGCCGGTGGTCAAGCAACAGATCCCTTGCCCCCGGGCACACGGCTGTGTCCCCAAGGCAAGGTTTGTCGGTGCACGACCCGGGAAGCACACCGGCCTTCCTCGGGTCGGCGCCTGGGCCCTGCCGGGTGGACTCGGTCCCGTGCGCTGGGGGCGGTGAGGGCGCCGACGGGGTTCTGGAGGATTCGTAGGTGGGGCTGCGAGGCACGAGCCGCCATACCGGAGGATCCGAAGGTTCCCGTACCTTCGGCGCCCGAGCGCGAGGCGAGGCGCAGCGCAGCCTCAAAGACGACACAGTGAGGGCGCCGACGGGGTTCTGGAGGTCCCGCAGGTGCGCCCGTGAGGTACGAGCGGGTGCACCGCAGGGGCCGAAGGTTCCCGTACCTTCGGCGTCCGGGCGCGAGGCGAGGCGCGGCGGAGCCTCAAAAACAAAACAGCGAGGGCGCCGACGGGGCTGCCGTACCTGCGGCGTCCGGGCGCGAGGCGAGGCGCGGCGGAGCCTCAAGGGAACACCGCCCGGCCCGGTCATCCGGTGGACGGACGCAGGAGACCGCCCCGCCTGGTCCCGGAAGGAGGGAAAGGACCCGGCGGGGCGGCCGTGGGGCGACCTAGAAGTTGTCCGGGTGGCCGATGGCCAGTCCGCTCTCCTGGTCGAAGAAGTGCAGCTGGCTCACGTCCACCGACAGGTTGACCGTCTTGCCCGGGCGCACGTCGCTGCGTGGGCTCACGCGGGCCGTGAACTGCGTCTGGCTGCCGCCCAGCGGCATACCGCTCTCGCCGCCCTCCTCGCCCGCGGCGTCCTTGGCCAGGGCGGCGGCGTCCTCGTGGCGCACCGGCGGGGCGTCGACGCCGAAGATCACGTTGATCTCCGTGCCCAGCTCCTCGGTCACGCCCGCGGTCACCTGGATCTTCGGGTCGCTGCTGCCGTCGAGGTCGGCGTCGTTGAAGTCCGAGGGACGGATGCCCAGGATGATGCTCTTCCCCAGGTACTCGCGCAGGTTCCGGCGCGAGTCCAGGACGCTCGCCGGGACGGGGAGCTTGTGGTCGGCGAAGGTGAGCACCGCGTCGTCGCCCTCGGCGACCAGCCGGGCGTCGACGAAGTTCATCGCCGGGGAGCCGATGAACCCGGCCACGAACAGGTTGACGGGGGCGTCGAAGAGGCGCTTGGGGGTGTCCACCTGCTGCAGGCGTCCGTCGCGCAGCACCGCGACCCGGTCGCCGAGGGTCATCGCCTCGATCTGGTCGTGGGTGACGTAGACGGTGGTGACGCCCAGGCGCTCGTGGAGCTGGTTGAGGGAGGCGCGCATCTGCACGCGCAGCTTCGCGTCCAGGTTGGACAGCGGCTCGTCCATGAGGAACGCGCGCGGCTCGCGCACGATCGCGCGGCCCATGGCCACACGCTGGCGCTGGCCGCCGGAGAGCGCGCCCGGCTTGCGCTTGAGGTAGGGCTCCAGGCCCAGCATCTCGGCCGCGTCCTTCACGCGGCGCGCGATCTCGGGCTTGGGGACCTTGCGCAGCTTCAGGCCGAAGGCCAGGTTCTGCTCGACGCTCATGTGGGGGTAGAGCGCGTAGTTCTGGAAGACCATCGCGATGTCGCGGTCCTTGGGCGGACGGTCGTTGACGATCTCGTCGCCGATGACCAGCGTGCCCGCCGAGATCTCCTCCAGACCCGCGATCATGCGCAGCGCGGTGGACTTGCCGCAGCCGGAGGGGCCGACGAGCACCATGAACTCGCCGTCCTCGATCTTCAGGTTCAGGTTGTCGACGGCCTTGACGTCGCCGCCGTAGATCTTGTCAACACCCTCAAGGGCGATCTCCGCCATGGTTGTCAGCTCCCGGGCCGGGTTCGAGGTGATGGTGACGCGAGTCTCGGAAGGTCCGTGCCACCGGACCTGGGTCTTTCGAAGTTGATCGAACCAGGTCGCTCTGCTGATCACATCAGACAGGATTCTGATCGAAAAGTCCATACTTGGGTCGATGTCGATCTGGTTGCGGGCAGGCGCGCACCCCGTCCGCTCGGCTGGCGTGGCGGCCCCAGGTGCGTTAGCCTGTCCGACGGTTCATCACTTTCTTCCCTTCACGCCCTCGGGGCGGCGGCCACGACACGGCCGCCGGGTTGAGGCATCGGGTCGGGGAGTCTGGGTAACCTAACGACCAGTCCAGCACTGGACGGACCGGTTGTGCGGCCCCCACTCGTCCGATTGGACGCTGCATCACGCACCAGGTGCGGTTGGGATCGGGTGAGGGGTGGAGTACCGCGACCGGGCGGGGGGTTGGACCCGGAAAAGGCCCGAACATCCAGTAGACAACGGTCTTCCGAGCTCGCCGCCGACGGGACGGAGCCGGTCCGAAGGGTGGCTCGGGCCTTTTCCGCGTCCCCCCATATGCTGACCGCGAGCACTTCACCAGCCAGCGGAAAGCGAGCACCCCACGTGGTTGCCGAGCACACCGAGCAGGGCGACGTCCCCGGCTCCGACAAACCCTCGCCGGAACCGGTGGGGCGGGAGCGGACGGCGACCCCGACACGCTCCCCCGCCTTCGCCCTGGCTCCGGGACACCGCTGGGGGCGCGGCGACCTCGTGTGGCGGGTGCTCGCCGCGGCCGGCTCCGGCCTGGCCCAGCTCCTGGCCCTGCCGCCCCACGGCCTGTGGTGGCTGGGGCCGCTCAGCGCCGCCCTGCTCGCCTTCGCCGTCGCCGGGACCCGCGTGCGCCGCGCCGCCTGGCTCGGGGTCCTGTCCGGGGCCACGCTCATGGTCCCCCTGGTGCGGTGGCAGGACATCTTCGGTGTCGACGTGTGGCTGCTCATCGCCTCCGCCGAGACCGCCTACTTCCTTCCCATGGCGATGGGCCTGGCGCTGGTCACGCGCCTGCCCGCCTGGCCGCTGTGGACCGCCGCCCTGTGGGTGGCCCAGGAGGCCGTGCGCGCCCGCTGGCCGCTGGGCGGCTTCCCCTGGGGCAAGCTCGCCTTCGCCCAGCCGGACACGCCCTTCGTCGGCTACGCGGCCCTGGGATCCTCCGCGCTGGTGACCTTCTCCGTCGCCCTCACCGGCGGCCTGCTGCTGTGGAGCGTGCTGCACGCCGCCTCCGCCCGAGGGGCCGTGCGCGGTGACCGGTCGGACCGGAGCGGCCGGAGCGCACCGGCGCACCTGGGCCTGGCCGCCGTCGGCCTCGCCGCCGGCGCCGCGGTCGTCGCGGGCGGCACGCCGGCCCCCGCGCTCGGCCGCCCCGCCGTCGCCGACACCGTCACCGTCGGCATGGTCCAGGGCAACGTGCCGGGCGTCGGAGAGATGTCCATCCTCGGCGAGCGCATGCAGGTCCTCGACAACCACGCCGACGGGGTCCACGAACTCGCCGACGCCGTCCGCGCCGGGGAGTACCCCCGGCCCGACATGGTGCTGCTGCCCGAGAACGCCAGCGACATCGACCCCTTCCGCGACCCCGTCGCCCGGGAGGTCATCGACGCGGCCGCCGACGACATGGGCGTCCCCCTGCTGTGGGGCATGAGCCGCTTCAACGACGACGGCACCCGCCACGTCAGCAGCGTGGTCTGGAACCCCGGGACCGGCCCGGGGCAGGTCTACGACAAGCGCTACCTCGTGCCCTTCGGCGAGTACGTCCCCTACCGCGACTTCTTCACGCGGTTCGTGGACCGCCTGCAACAGGTCGGATCCGACGCCGTCCCCGGCACCGAGCCCGGCGCGCTGGACGTGGCCGGCACCACCCTGGCCGTCGGCATCTGCTTCGACGTGGCCTTCGACCTGCCCGTACGCGAGGCGGTGGCCGAGGGCGGACAGATCATCGTGGTCCCCACCAACAACGCCAACTACAACTTCACCGGCCAGACCAACCAGCAGCTGGCCATCACCCAGCTGCGGGCCGTCGAGCACGGGCGCCCGGCGGTGGTCGTCTCCACCAGCGGCGTCAGTGCCGTGGTCGAGCCCGACGGGACCCTGGCCTACACCTCGGAGGAGGCCGTGGCCGACATCCACGTCGCCGAGCTGGAGGCCATGGAGGGCACGACCGTCGCCACCCGGCTCGGCGCGGCCCCCGAGGCGCTGCTGAGCGCGCTGGGCCTGGCCGCTGTGGCCGCCGCCGTGGTCATCGGCCGCCGCCGTCGCGCCTGACCGCCTGTTCGCCCGCGGCGTCGGGGGCGAAGGGAACCCTGGAGCCCGCGCGTGCGTTCTCCAGAGTGGGGAGGACCCGGCCGACGACCCTGAGGATGGTTCCGCATGCCGCTGCTGACAGTGCTGGCGCTGATGGCGCTGCCGTTCGTGGAAGTGTGGCTGATGATCGCGGTCGGCGGCTGGATCGGGGTGCCGTGGACACTGGCGGCCCTGGTCTCGCTCCTGGTCCTGGGCGTGGCCGTGCTGCGCCGGGCCGGGACCAGGGCCTTCCGGGATGCGGACGGGGCCCTGCGGTCGGGTGAGCCGCCGCGCGGCGGCCTGCTCGACCCGCTCATGCTGATGGCGGGCGGCATCCTGCTCGTCGTCCCCGGGTTCGTCACCGCCGTGCTCGGCCTGCTGATGGTCCTGCCCTTCACCCGGCCCGCCCTGCGCTGGGCGTTCGCCGGATGGGCGCAGCGGCGTGTGAGGCGGATGCAGGAGCGGATGGAGGAGGAGTTCGTCGTCCGGGGCTCCGGCGCTCCCGGCGCCCCCGGGCAGGGACCCTTCGGCGGCACGGGCGAGCCCTTCGGCCGCCGCCCCGGCGCCGGCGGCGAGGCCTCCCCACCGAACCGGGGCCGCGTCATCCGGGGCAGCTTCGAACCCGAGGACCCCGACGACACCGGGCACTGAGCCCTCCCGGCCGCGCACCGGAAGGGCGCGGGCGCGCCGCGGCGGCGCCTTCCGGGCCGGCCGTCACGACCGGCCGTGGAAACGGGCCTGGAGCCCGCGCACCTCCTCTGACAGGGAGTCCACCGGTCCCTCCACCACGGCTCCCGGCACGATCTCGCCCACCGGCAGCGCCCGTACCGGAGCAGGGGGCACGCCCCACTCCTCCAGCCACGAGACCAGCTGCGCCGAGGAACTGGCGTACACGATCCGGCCCAGGCCCGCCCACCCGTGCGCGGCCGAGCACATGGGACAGTGCTCGCCCGAGGTGTAGACGGTCGCCGCCGCGCGTTCGGCGATGGTCATACGGGTCGTCGACCACCGGGCGATCGCGAACTCCGGGTGCTGGGTCCTGTCGCCGCCGGCGACGTGGTTGTGGTCCTCGAAGAGCACGGCCCCGTCCGCGCCCACCAGCACCGAGCCGAACGGCTCGTCTCCCGACTCCAGTGCCCGGGCGGCCAGTTCCACCGCGCGCCCCAGGTGCCGCAGGTCGGTGTCGTCCACCATGGTGCCTCCTCTGCTCCGACGCGAGACTACCGGCCCGGCCCCGACGCCTGTGCGCGCTCGTGAAGGGGCCCGGAGGCACGCGGAGGCGGGCGGGACCGAACGGCCCCCCGTGTCCCGGCCCGTGGGCGGGGCCGACCGCGCCAGAGCGGGGTCCGGGCCGTGGACGACACCTCATGCGGGCCCTGTTCCGGAGATACTGGTCGGATGTGCGCCATGCCCGACCACGCAGAACCAGAACCCTCCTTCCTGGCCGCCACCCGCGTCTCATACGACACCGTGGCCGAGGACTACGACGAACTCGCCCGCGACGAGCTCGCGGGCAAGCCGCTGGACCGGGCGCTGCTCGCCCTGTTCGCCGAACTCGTGCGGGCCCGGGGCGGCCCCGTCGCCGACGTGGGGTGCGGGACGGGCAGGAACACCGCCCACCTGCGCGGTCTGGGCCTGGACGTGTCCGGGGTCGACCTGTCACCGGGGATGCTGGAGGTGGCCCGCCGCACCCACCCGGAGCTGCGCTTCACCGAGGGCTCGATGACCGACCTGGACCTGCCCGAGGCCTCCCTGGGCGGGATCGTGGCCATGTACTCCACCATCCACGTGCCGCTGGAGCTGCTGCCGCGGGTGTTCGCGGGCTTCCACCGCGCCCTGGCCCCGGGCGGCCAGGCGCTGGTGGTGTTCCAGGAGGGCGAGGAGCCGCCGCTGCGGCTGGAGGGGGCCTTCGGGCACGCCGTCTCGCTCGACTTCCACCGGCGCCCCCTGGAGCGGATCGCGGGCCTGCTGGAGGAGGCCGGGCTGGCCGTGCACACCCGCGTGCTACGGGAGCCGGAGGGCCCGGAGACCACCCGGCAGGCCTACCTGGTCGCCCGCAGGCCGGTCCCCGGGGAACCGCCCGCGGGCGTCGGCCACCCCGCGAGGGCGGTCCGTCAGGCCGGACCGTAGTCGAGGTCGTACAGGGCGCCGTCGTTGTCGAAGGTCAGGGCTGCGCTGGTCCCGTCGACGACGTCGGCGCCGAGGAGGTCGTCTCCGTCGGGTGAGTCGGACTCGTACAGGAACACCTTCTTGCCGCTGCTCGTCTTCCGGTTGACCGGCATCCTGGCGGGGGAGTCGTGGTCACAGTCCACCGAGTCCGCGGACGACCAGATCCTCCTGCCGTCGACGACGAGGTAGACCTCGTCCCCGTCCGCGCCGGACGGATCCGGCGCGGACGTCGGTGAAGAGGCCTCAGACGGGCTCGGGGGTGCGCTCCTCGGAGTCCTCCCGGGCCCTCTCCTCGGCGGAGCGGGCCTCGGAGCGGGCGATCATCCGGTCGTCCACCACACGGATCACCGTGATCGCCACGATCGCCACACCCGCCACGGCCAGACCGGTGAGCACCTTGGCCGGGTCGCTCACGTCCAGGTCGAAGAACCACTGCCCCAGGGGGGTCACCATGGCCAGCGTCAGCAGGCCCACCATGGAACCCACCAGCAGCACCTTCCACCACACGTACGGCTTGGCCACCAGCAGCAGCACCCACAGCGTCGTCGCGCACAGCGTGATCACCACCGCGGTGCGGTCCGTCGGGTCGGGCACCGTCCGCCCGCCCAGCACCAGCAGGTAGGTGGTCACCGCCGCGAAGCCCGCCACCATCCCCGAGGGGATCGCCAGCCGCAGCGTCCGCATCACGAACCCCGGACGGGCGATGTCGGTGTTGGGCGCCAGCGCCAGGAAGAACGACGGGATGCCGAACGTCACCGCGTTGATCAGCGTCGCGTGGCGGGGGAAGAAGGGATAGGCCACCGCCAGCAGCCCCACGATGATCGCCAGCGTCATCGTGTACACGGTCTTGGTCAGGAACAGGCCGGCCACCCGCTCGATGTTGCCGATCACCCGGCGGCCCTCGGCCACCACGCGCGGCAGCGCCGCGAACTGGTCGTCGAGCAGCACCAGCTGGGCCACCGAGCGCGACGCCGGGCTTCCCGACCCCATCGCCACGCCGATGTCGGCCTCCTTCAGCGCCAGCACGTCGTTGACGCCGTCACCGGTCATCGCCACCGTGTGCCCGCGCCCGCGCAGGCCACGCACCATGTCGCGCTTGCGCTCGGGCGTCACCCGCCCGAACGCCGAGCGCTCCTCCACCTCGCGTGCCAGCTCACCGCCGTCCTCGGACAGAGCACGCGCGTCCACCGGCTGCTCCGCGCCCGACAGGCCCAGTTCGCGGCCCACCGCGCCCACCGACGCGGCGTGGTCGCCGGAGACGATCTTGACGTCCACGCCCTGCTCGCCGAAGTAGTCCAGGGTCGGGGCGGCGTCCTCGCGCACCCTCTGGTCCAGCACCACCAGTGCCACCGGCACCACCGTGCCCGGGGCCTCCTCGGAGTCCACACGTGCCGAGGCCCGGGCCAGCAGCAGTACCCGGTGGCCCTGCGCACCCAGCCTGGCCGCCTCGGCCGCCGCCGGATCCTCGGAGGGGACCAGCACGTCGGCCGCGCCCAGTACCCAGTGCTCCTCGCCTTCGGAGGTCAGGAAGCTCGCCCCGCTCCACTTGCGGGCCGAGGAGAAGGACGCCAGCGCCACCACCGGCCAGTCCGGGGCGGAGCGGCCGGCCCCGCACCCGCGCGCGATGGCCGCCATGCTCGTGTTGTGGTCGGGGTCGCCGGCCGCCAGCGCGGCCAGCACCCGGGACGGGGACGGCCCGTCGCCGCCGTACCCGCCCAGGTCGCGGATCTCCGCCAGCCTCATGCCCGCCTCGGTCAGCGTGCCCGTCTTGTCGGTGCACACCACGTCCACACGTGCCAGGCCCTCGATCGCGGGCAGCTCCTGGACCAGGCACCTGTGCCGCCCCAGCCGGATCACCCCGACCGCGAACGCGATGCTGGTGAGCAGGACCAGTCCCTCGGGGATCATGGACACCAGCGCCGCCACCATGCCGCGCAGCGCGTCCGCCAGCGGGCCGGAGACCTGTCCGCCCGCCGTCGGCTCCTCCAGGGTCACGTGCCCGCCCATGAACAGCTGGCTGTAGACCAGCAGGGCACCGATCGGGAACAGCGCGAAGGTGATCCACGTCAGGATCCGGTTGATCCCCGACCGCAGCTCCGAACGCACCAGCGAGAAGCGGCTCGCCTCCTCCGCCAGCCGTGCCGCGTAGGCGTGCCGCCCCACCTTGGTGGCCCGGAACCGGCCGGTGCCCGCCACCACGAAGCTGCCCGACATCACCGTGTCGCCGGGCTGCTTGAACACCGGATCGGCCTCGCCGGTCAGCAGCGACTCGTCGACCTCCAGCCCTCCGGCCCAGGTGACGGTGCCGTCGACCACGACCTGGTCGCCCACCCCCACTTCCAGGACCTCGTCCAGGACGATCTCCTGGGCGGTCACGCGCGTGGTGGCGCCGTCGCGCACCACCCGCGGGCGGTTGGCGTTGACGATGGCGAGCTTGTCCAGGGTGTGCTTGGCGCGCAGCTCCTGGACGATGCCGATGAGCGTGTTGATGAGGATGACCATCGCGAACAGCCCGTCCTGCACGGGGCCGATCACGGCGATGATGGAGAACAGCACCGCGACCATCGCGTTGATCCGGGTGAACACGTTGCCGCGGATGATCTGGGCGACCGTGCGGCTGGCACGCACCGGGACGTCGTTGGTCCGGCCGGTGGCGACGCGCTCGGCGACCTCCCGCCGGGTCAGGCCGGGTTCGTCCGGGGGACCCTGCGGCCCGGTCCGGGCCGCGGGTGTGACCGCCGGGGCGGAGCGGTCCGGGGAACCGGCGGAGCCGCTGCCCGGCCGCGGGCCGGTGGCGGCCGGGAAGGCCCCCTGAGCCCTGTCCGCGGTGCCGTCCGCACCGTCGTCGGGCCGTTCGGGTTGCTCGGGCACGCACACTCCTGGGTGGTACGGGAAACGGGACGGGGTCCTGTGGGGCGCGCCGGACGCGTCCGCCCCGGACGACTCAAGGGTAGGGAGACACACAGACTAGAAGACTCCCGACCCGCGCACAGGTACACCCGCTCCCGGATCGGTGTGGTGCCGGCACCCGCCCCGGCCGTGCGGAGTCCCACACCTCTCGCCCACGGGGCCCACCGCGTCGTAGAGTCCGAGTACCGTTGCGTTCATTTCCGTTCGCCTCCCGGCCGTCCCGCCGGAAGTCACAGCAAAGGTCGTCATGTGCACTGTCATCGTCGGCTTCGATCCCGGCGCGGACACGCCCCTGGTCATCGCCGCGCTCAGGGACGAGATGTCCTCCCGGCCCTGGGACCGGCCCGCGCACCACTGGCCCGACCAGCCCGGGCTGGTCGGCGGCCGTGACCGTGTGGCCGGGGGCACCTGGCTGGCCGTCGACCCCGTCCGCGTCCGTGCGGCCGCCCTGCTCAACGGGTGGCCCTGGGACGGACGCATGCCCTGGGAGGGCACCTACCCGGCCAGCCGCGGGGACCTGCCGCTGCGCGCCCTCGCCCACACGGGCCGGGACCCGGAGCGGGACCCGCTGCACGGCGAGGACCCCACCCTGTACGCGCCCTTCCACCTGCTGGACGCCGACGCCCACCGGGTGAGCGTGCACAGTTGGGACGGACGCTGCCTGGACACCCGGACGCTGCCGACCGGGGTGAGCATCGTGGTCAACACCGGTCTGGACCCGGACGACCCGCGCGCCGTCCGGCACACGCCCGTGTTCGCGCGCACACGGCCCGATCCTGCCGACCTCTCCCGCGCCGACGGCGTCGAGGAGGTGTGGGGGGAGTGGCCCCGCCTGATCACCGAGGCGGCCGAGTCCGCGCCCCGTTCGGCGGGTACCGACGAGTCCGGCGATCCCGCCGGCCTGATCGCCCGCGCGGACCTGGGCGACGGGAGGATATGGGCCACCGGGTCGGTGACCCTGCTGGCCCTGGACCGCGAGACCGTGCGCTACGCCTTCACCGACGCCCCGGCCGACCCCGGGGCGTGGCGGATGATCGACCTGTCGCCGCCCCGGTCCTGACAGGCGAGGTGCCGCCCGCCGACGGGGTCGGCGGACGGCACTCACGAAGGGGCGGAGGGATCAGCCGGGCAGGTTCCAGCGCTGGACGGCGCTGCCGTCGCAGTCGGCGATCTCCGTACGGGTGCCGTCGCTCTGCGCCCTTCCCTGCGGCTGCAGGCAGCGGCCCGACTGCGGGTTGCGCAGGGCCTGGGTGCCGCCGTCACGGGTCCACTGCTGGGCGCCGGTCCCGTTGCACTCCCACAGCTGTACCGGGGTGCCCGCGGCGGTTCCGCCGCCGGCCACGTCCAGGCACTTGCCGAACGCCCGGACCGTGCCGTCGGCGCCCACGGTCCACTGCTGGGCCTGGCTGCCGTTGCAGTTCGCCAGCTGGATGGGGGTCCCGTCGCCCGTCTGCGCCCCGGCCACGTCGAGGCAGACGCCGTTGGAGGCGGTGATCGTGCCGGTGCCCCCGCCGGTACCGCCGCCGTCCCCGTCCTGCGAGTAGACCCGGACGTAGTCGATGGTCATTTGCTGGGGGAATTGGGTGGTGTGGTCGGGGTAGCCGGGCCATTGGCCGCCGACGGCGACGTTGAGGATCATGAAGAAGGGTTGGTCGTAGACCCAGGGGTTGGTGCCTACGTCGTTGGTGGTGATGGTGTTGTAGGGGTGGCCGTCTACGGACCAGGTGATGGAGCCGGGGGACCAGTCGATGGCGAAGGTGTGGAAGGTGTCGGCGAAGGACCAGCCTTGGGGGTGGGTGTAGGAGGCGCCGATGCCGTTTGCTCCGGAGTAGCCGGGGCCGTGGACGGTGCCGTGGACCATGTGGGGTTCGTGGCCGACGTTTTCCATGATGTCGATTTCGCCGGAGTGGGGCCAGGGGGTGTTGGGGAAGTCGGAGCCCAGCATCCAGAAGGCGGGCCAGATGCCTTGGCCGCGGGGGATTTTGATGCGGGCTTCGATGTGGCCGTAGGCGTGTTCGATTTTGTTCTGGGTGGTGAGGCGGGCGGAGGTGTAGGTGCCGTTGGTTTCTTGGCGGGCGGTGATGACGAGGTTGCCGTTGCCGTCGAGGGCGGAGTTGGCGCGGTTGTCGGTGTAGTTCTGGAGTTCGTTGTTGCCCCAGCCGTGGTCGCCGGTTTCGTGGTTCCAGTGGGCGGGGTTGGGTGCGCTGCCGGCGGCACCGTCGAACTCATCGGACCACACCAGGGCGGACTGCGCCGCCTGGGCGGTCTCGGCGCCGTCGGTCGGTGCGCCGGCCTCCGGGACGGGGGCGGCCGACGCGGTGGCGGGGAGGAGGAGCGCCGCGGCGGTGAGGACGGACACGGCCGCGGAGGCGAGGGCTGGACGTGGAGGGAACGCGGTACGCATGGACTACTCCGGGGGGAGGCCCCGCGACGGCGGGGCGAAGGCGGGCGGAGTCGGCCCGGCGTCTGAGCGCCGGACACGCTGGTGGCGACTGTTCGCGGTCGCCGTATCACTCAGCGGATTGAAACGTTAAGTTACTTTACGTTTAGTCAGGCCTCCGCACAAGGGGGGCATGAGGGACGAAAGGGATGAGGATCCGGCCGGAAGCGCCGAGCGGTGGTCCGGTGCTATGTATTCCGGTCGGGACAACGGGTAGAGGACGGGGACATCGTGGCGGCGCCCCTCCCGATCCCCGCTCACCTGGGAGAGGGCGAAAGGATTCCGGAAGTGTGCCGTAGGCGCGGGACGGGATCGTGTTCACGGTGAACCCGGGACGCGGGAGCCGCATCCCACCGTGACCCGGGGTACCCCTGACCGCCTACCCACCCCGAAGGACCGCACATGAGCGCCACCACCGTCCGCGAACAGGCACTTCTCGACGACCAGACTCCGTACGTGCGCACCGGACGCCGTGACACGGCCCGGGCGAGGTGGCGGCTCCGCGCGGTCCGGGCGGACATCGCCGAGTTCGGCTCGGCCGAGGATCCCGACCTGGCACGGGCACATGAGGAGCTGTACCTCCTGGAGACCGCGGAGGCCGCCAGGCCCTGACCACGGCGCCTCCCGAGTGCGGCGCGCCCCTCGGCGACGTCCGGCCGGTGGTGCCCCGCCGCCCGTCCTTGGGCGTCGCGCCCTCCGGCCGCCGGCCGCGTTCCCGCGACCATCGTCACGCTCGTACCCGCGAAAGGCCTGTCAACCCCCAGGGTGACCAGTGCGTCTCTGAGGGAGACGGCGCGCACGCCGTCAGGCTCGCGTGGAGGCACGCGTTCACGGCGGGGGGCACGATGGAGGGCCGTAACGGCAACCTGGTGGAGACCGGAGCGTACTGGCTGCTCTACGTGGTCTCGGTCAGCGGGGCTCTGCTGCACTGGAGGCTGGGCAACGAGGGCATGGCGGCCGTGTGCGCCGCCGCGGCGCTGTTCGGCGCGGTCCTCATCGGCGGGAGGCGCCGAAGGACCGCCGCGCACCGCTGACCCCGCCGTGCTATTCCCGTCCGGCCTGGGGCGATCATCACGTGGGACGACCACCCTCCTTCGGAGGTGTGCCGCACGTACGTCCGGATAGGCTTCCCGTATGCGTTCATGGTCTGCGCCTGACATCGTCCCCCTGCCGGGTACCGGCGGCCCCCTCCGCGTCCACGACACCGCCACCGGCCGGATAAGGACGACGACGCCGGGCCCCCGGGCGGGGATGTACGCCTGCGGCATCACCCCCTACGACGCCGCCCACCTCGGCCACGCCTTCACCTACCTCGCCTTCGACCTGGCCAACCGGGTGTGGCGCGACGCCGGGCACGACGTCAACTACGTACAGAACACCACCGACATCGACGACCCGCTGCTGGAGCGCGCGGCGGCCACCGGTGTCGACTGGCGCGACCTGGCCCACCGCGAGATCGACGTGTTCCGCGAGGACATGGCCGCCCTGCGGATCATCCCCCCGACCTCCTACGTCGGAGTGGTGGAGTCCGTCGACCTCATCAGCGACCTCGCCGCGCGCATCCGCGGCACCGGTGCCGCCTACGAGATCGACGGCGACCTGTACTTCTCCGCGGCGGAGGCCACCGGCCTCGGCGAGATCAGCCACCTGGACCGCGACCAGATGCTGGAGCTGTTCGGCGAGCGCGGCGGCGACCCGGGGCGCACCGACAAGAAGGACCCGCTGGACTGGCTGCTGTGGCGTGCCGAGCGTCCCGGCGAGCCCTCCTGGGACAGCCCCCTGGGCCGCGGACGCCCCGGCTGGCACATCGAGTGCAGCGCCATCGCCCTGGACCGGCTGGGCCCGGCCTTCGACCTCAACGGCGGCGGCAGCGACCTGATCTTCCCCCACCACGAGATGGGCGCGGCCGAGACCCGCTGCGCCACGGGCGGCCCCAACGCCCACAACCACCTGCACGTGGGCATGGTCGGCCTGGACGGCGAGAAGATGTCCAAGTCCCAGGGCAACCTGGTGTTCGTGTCCAGGCTGCGGGAGCAGGGCGTCGAACCGGCCGTCATCCGTCTGGCCATGCTCGACCACCACTACCGCACGCCGTGGGAGTGGACCGACGCCGAGCTTCCCAGGGCCACCGCGCGCGCCGACCGCTGGCGCGCCGCCCTGGCCCTGGGCGCCGCTCCCGAGGCCGCTCCGGTGCTCGCCGCCGTACGCGCGGCCCTGGCCGAGGACCTGGACTCGCCCGCGGCCCTGGCCGCGGTGGACGCCTGGGCCGACACCGCCCTCGGCGAGGGCGGCACCGACACCGGCGCGCCCGCCCTGGTGCGCGCCACCGTCGACACCCTGCTGGGCGTGGCGCTGTAGGAGTCGGCCGCGCGCCTTCCGGCCGCGGTCCCGCGCGGTGTGGAGTGTGCCGCCGAGCCGATCCGTGCGTGCCGCCGGGCCGTGCGCGTGAGAGAGAGCGGGCCCGGCGGACGGCTCAGCGCGCGGACAGGTCGGGGTAGGAGGTCGGTGGCGGGTCGTCGGGGGCCAGGCGGACGATCGGAACGCCGTTCTCGGGGTCGGACCCCACCCGCTCGAAGGACTCCGGGCCCTCGTCCACCTCGTGTCCCAGCCCCCGCACCAGTGCCATGGCGGTTCGGGGGCGCCGCTGCGCGTAGTGCGCCAGCACCTGGCCGGACTCCTCGGGGGAGAGGACGGTGGCCGTGCCCCGCCGGCGCCGGCCGCCCACCTGGAACAGCACCCGCGGTTCCCGCAGGATGTTGCGGAACCACTGCGACCGCGAACCGTACCCGGAGGCCACCAGCACCGTTCCGGTGGCGTCGTTGCCGCCCACCACCTCCAGCACCGCCTGCCGGGCCTCGCCCGTGGTGCGCCCCCGGTGGGTGAGCAGGACGAACCGGTCACCCAGGATCCCGCCCAGCCCGAGCCGGTACAGCCAGACCGGAGCGCGAAACAGCGCCCGGCGCGCGGGTGTGGCGGGCGGTCGGGCGAACGACATGTAAGGCGGCCTTCCTGCTGTTCGGACCCGGCGGAGCGGCACGAGTCTAGCCACGCCGCCGTCCCGGCACCGGATGCCACGCCCATGGGCCGTCGGTGGGCGCCGCCACAATCGGGGACATGCAGACAGGACCGGACGTACTCCGTACCACCGACTGGACCCGCACCTTCCACGCCTACGGCTCCGGCGGCGACACCACCGGGTTCCTCGCCTGGTCCGCCGTCCGCCCGGCCTCCTTCGACGGACGCGTACGCCCCACTCCCGCCAGCCTCCCGGGCCCGGCGCCGCTTCGTGCACGTGCACGGTGACCACCTGTGGCCACGAGCTCGTCCAAACACCGGCATCCGGAGCCCAACCGTGGTGGGATAGCCTCCATGATGACCACCCCCACGCGGCGCAGCACGGCCGCCGAACTCATCGCGGACTTCGTCTCCACCGGTGGCAGCCTCACCGACCGGGCCGATCTCGCGCGGTTCCTCCGCGAGCACCGCCTGGCCACCGAGGGAGCCATCCCCATCACACTGGCCGACCTCGACGAGGCCATCGCCCTGCGCGACGGTATCCGGGCGGTTCTGGAGCGCGGCTCCGATCCCGACCACGAGGCGATCGCCCGGGGCCAGAGGGTCCTGGACGGCCTGCGCGTCACCGTCCGCCTCCAGCCCGTCCCCGACACCGGGGTGCAGCTCGCCCCCGCCGTCGTGGACGAGGTCCGCCGCGGCCTGGCCCGCATCGCCGGTGCCTGGGCCTCGGTCCTGGCCACGGGGGAGTGGCGCCACCTGCGGCTCTGAGCCCGGAGCCCCGGCCCCCGGACGGACACGGACAGGCGCACGGACGAGTACGGGGCCCCGGCGGACGTCCGCCGGGGCCCCGTCACACGGGGAGGGGCTCAGCCCTCGTCGTGGCGGCGCAGGTAGCGCTCGAAGTCCCGGGCGATCGCGTCCCCGGAGGCCTCGGGCAGGTCGGTGGTGTCCTTGGCCTCCTCCAGGCCGCGCACGTACGCCGCGATGTCCTCGTCCTCGGCGGTCAGCTCGTTGACGTTGGACTCCCACGAGACGGCCTCGTCGGGCAGGTCGCCCAGCGGCATCCGCAGGTCCAGGAAGTCCTCCAGCCACGCCAGCAGCGCCAGGGTCGCCTTCGGGCACGGCGGCTGGGCGACGTAGTGGGGAATGGCCGCCCACAGCGACACCGTCTCCATGCCCACCGAGCTGAACGTCTCGTGGGCCACGCCCACGATCCCGGTCGGACCCGAGTAGGTGGTCGCCTCCAGCCCCAGCGAGGTGCCCAGGTTCACGGGCGAGGCCATCCCGGTCACCGGGATCGGCCGGGTGTGCGGGGCGTCCGCCAACAGCGAGCCCAGCATCACCACCCGCCGGACGCCCAGCTCCCTGGCGACCGCCAGCAGGTCGGCGGTGTAGGAACGCCACCGCATGTTCGGCTCCGGGCCGGTCACCAGCACCACGTCGCGTCCCGAACCCGGCGGCCTGGCCACCTGGACCCGGGTCGTGGGCCACTCGATCTCGCCGACGACACCGTCCACGACCGACATGCGCGGCCGCGTCACCTGGAAGTCGTAGTAGTCGTCCGGCGTCAGGGCGCACAGTTCATAGGCACCCCACTCCTTGGAGAGGTGCTCTATGGCGAGGCTCGCCGCCTCGCCGGCGTCGTTCCATCCCTCGAACGCCGCCACCATCACAGGTTCGACAAGCTCCTGGACGAGCTTGGTCATCGATGGCCCCTTCCTGCACGCGGACGTGGTCCACCCTACGGGGTTCCGACCCGCCCGGGAAACAGTGGTCCGTACTCCCTCCGGAGGGCCCGGACCGCCCATTGTGGGACACCCGTCTCACGTGCTGGAACAGCCGATCGGGTAGCCTCACAGACAGCGACTGACAAGGACGCCGCTGTCCCCGGACGCCCCGACCCGCCTTTCGCACCGCGGGTCCGCCCAGTGCCACGCGTCACGGGGACATCGGCTGGGCCGCCGCGGTGCCCCGACATAGAGTTGCGAAATATGAGAGCTAGTCCCACCTTCCGCGAAGCACTGTCCCAGCGCGTCGTCGTGGCGGACGGAGCGATGGGCACCATGCTCCAGGCACACGATCTCGACCTCGACCAGTTCGAGGGCCACGAGGGCTGCAACGACATCCTCAACCTCACCCGTCCCGACATCGTCCGCGACACCCATGCCGCCTTTCTTGCCGTGGGTTCGGACTGTGTCGAGACGAACACCTTTTCCGCCAACCTCGGAGGCCTCTCCGAGTACGGCATCGAGGACCGCACCCACGAGATCGCCCAGGCCGGAGCACGGGTGGCCCGCGAGGCCGCCGACGCCTACTCCACCCCCGACCAGCCCCGCTACGTCCTCGGCTCCATGGGACCCGGCACCAAGCTGCCCACACTGGGCCACGCGCCCTACGCCCTGCTGCGCGACTACTACGAGCAGTGCGCGCGCGGCCTCATCGACGGCGGCTCCGACGCCGTCCTGATCGAGACCTGCCAGGACCTGCTCCAGGTCAAGGCCGCTGTGGTCGGTGCCAACCGGGCCCGCAAGGCCGCGGGCAGGGACGTCCCGATCATCGCCCAGGTCAGTATCGAGACCAACGGCACCATGCTGCTCGGTTCGGAGATCGGCGCCGCGCTGACCTCCCTCGAACCGCTGGGCATCGACGTCATCGGCCTCAACTGCTCCACCGGCCCCGCCGAGATGAGCGAGCACCTGCGCTACCTCTCGCACCACGCCCGCATCCCCATCTCCTGCATGCCCAACGCGGGCCTGCCCGAGCTGGGGCCCAACGGCGCCGTCTACACGCTCTCCCCGGAGGAGCTGGCCGACGCCCACGACACCTTCACCTCCGAGTTCGGCCTGAGCCTGGTCGGCGGCTGCTGCGGCACCACCCCCGAGCACCTGCGCCAGGTGGTCGAGCGCGTCCAGGGGCGCGGTATCAGGAACCGCAAGCCGATCGTGGAGGCGGCGGCCGCCTCCCTCTACCAGAGCGTGCCCTTCCGCCAGGACGCCAGCTACCTCGCCGTGGGCGAGCGCACCAACGCCAACGGCTCGAAGAAGTTCCGCCAGGCGATGCTGGAGGAGCGCTGGGACGACTGTGTGGAGATCGCCCGGGACCAGATCCGCGACGGTGCCCACCTGCTCGACCTCAACATCGACTACGTGGGCCGCGACGGGGTCAGCGACATGCGCGAGCTGGCCTCGCGCTTCGCGACCTCCTCCACCCTGCCGGTCATGCTCGACTCCACCGAGCCGCCCGTCCTGGAGGCCGGCCTGGAGTCTCTCGGCGGCCGGTCCGTGATCAACTCGGTCAACTACGAGGACGGAGACGGCCCCGACTCCCGCTTCACCCGCATCATGGAGCTGGCCAAGGAGCACGGCGCCGCCGTGGTGGGCCTGTGCATCGACGAGGAGGGCCAGGCGCGCACCGCCGAGTGGAAGGTGCGCGTCGCCAGCCGCCTCATCGAGCAGATCACCGGCGAATGGGGACTGCGCACCGGTGACATCGTCATCGACTGCCTCACCTTCCCCATCACCACCGGGCAGGAGGAGACCCGCCGGGACGGGCTGGAGACGCTCAACGCCATCCGCGAGCTCAAGCGGCTCTACCCCGACGTGCAGACCACGCTGGGGCTGTCCAACCTCTCCTTCGGCCTCAACCCGGCCGCCCGCATCGTGCTGAACTCGGTGTTCCTGCACGAGGCGGTCCAGGCGGGCCTGGACTCGGCGATCGTGCACGCCTCCAAGATCGTGCCGATCAACCAGATCCCCGACGAGCAGCGCCAGGTCGCCCTCGACATGGTCTACGACCGGCGCGAGGGCGACTACGACCCGCTCTCGAACTTCATGGACATGTTCGAGGGTGTGGACGCCAAGTCCATGAGGGCCTCCCGCGCCGAGGAACTGGCGGCGCTTCCCCTGTGGGAGCGCCTGGAGCGCCGCATCATCGACGGCGAGATGGCCGGGATCGAGGCCGACCTCGACGAGGCGCTCCGGGAGAGGCCGGCACTGGCCATCGTCAACGACACCCTGCTCGCGGGCATGAAGACCGTCGGCGAGCTGTTCGGCTCCGGTCAGATGCAGCTGCCCTTCGTCCTCAAGTCCGCCGAGGTCATGAAGGGCGCCGTCGCCCACCTCGAACCGCACATGGAAAAGAGCGACGACGACGGCAAGGGCCGCATCGTCCTGGCCACCGTCAAGGGCGACGTCCACGACATCGGCAAGAACCTCGTCGACATCATCCTGTCCAACAACGGCTACGACGTGGTCAACATCGGCATCAAGCAGCCGGTGTCGACGATCCTGGAGGCCGCCGAGACCGAGCGCGCCGACGTCATCGGCATGTCCGGCCTCCTGGTCAAGTCCACGGTGATCATGAAGGAGAACCTGGCGGAGATGAACTCCCGGGGCCTCTCCGAGCGCTTCCCGGTCCTGCTGGGAGGCGCCGCGCTCACCCGCTCCTACGTGGAGCAGGACCTGGCCGAGATGTTCGAGGGCCACGTGCGCTACGCCAAGGACGCCTTCGAGGGCCTGCGCCTGATGGACGCGTTCATGGCGGTCAAGCGCGGTGAGGAGGGCGCGGAGCTGCCCGCCCTGCGCCAGCGCAGGGTCAGGAGCGGCGCCAAGCTCAAGGTGACCGAGCCCGAGGAGATGCCCGCCCGCAGCGACGTGTCGACCACCAACAGGGTGCCCACGCCGCCCTTCTGGGGCGACCGCATCAGCAAGGGCGTCCCGCTGGCCGACTACGCCTCCTTCCTCGACGAGCGCGCCACCTTCATGGGCCAGTGGGGCCTCAAGGCCTCCCGCGGCGGCAACGGCCCCACCTACGAGGAGCTCGTGGAGACCGAGGGCCGTCCCCGCATGCGGATGTGGCTGGACCGCATCCAGACCGACGGCCTCCTGGAGGCCGCCGTGGTGCACGGCCACTACCCCTGCTACAGCGAGGGCGACGACCTGGTCGTCTTGGACGAGGACGGCAAGGAGGAGCGCACGCGCTTCACCTTCCCGCGCCAGCGCCGCGATCGCCACCTGTGCCTGTCCGACTTCTTCCGGCCCAAGGAGTCGGGGGAGCTGGACGTGGTGTCCTTCCAGGTGGTGACCGTGGGATCGGCGATCAGCCGCGCCACCGCCGAGCTGTTCGAAAGAAACGCCTACCGCGACTACCTGGAGCTGCACGGCCTGTCGGTGCAGTTGACCGAGGCGCTGGCCGAGTACTGGCACACCCGGGTGCGCGCGGAGCTGGGCTTCGCGGGCGAGGACCCGGCCGAGCTGGAGGCCTTCTTCAAGCTCGGCTACCGGGGCGCCCGCTTCTCCCTGGGCTACGGGGCCTGCCCCGACCTGGAGGACCGTGCCAAGATCATGCGCCTGCTGGAGCCCGAGCGGGTGGGTGTGACGCTGTCGGAGGAGTTCCAGCTGGCGCCGGAGCAGGCCACCGACGCGATCGTCGTCCACCACCCGGAGGCGACCTACTTCAACGTCTGACCGGCTCCGGATCCGCGCGCGCGGATCCGGCTCCCGGCCGTCCGGGCCCGGCCCGTCCCTTCCGGGGACGGGCCGGGCCCCTCGCGCGCGGGGCGGCTGTGGGACAGCTCTCCCCCCGACACGGGCCGAGTGTTCGTAGTGTGGAAAGGACGCCGACAGGTCCTCTTCACGACGTGGGCGCCCCACGTGCAGCACGATGACGACGCACCCCGGAGCGCCCCTGGGCGGGTGAGAACCCATGACACACGAGGGGAGAGTGTGGTGTCCCTCCGGTCCCGGCCGGAACACGCCACCGAACACATGAGCGAGCAGAGCACACTGAGCCTTGACGCCTCCGACACCGCGGTACCCGAGGGCAGACGCCTCCAGGCGGTGCTCCTGGACATGGACGGCACCCTCATCGAGAGCGAACACCTGTGGGGCGAGTCCGAGGCCGAACTGGTCGCCGAACTGGGCGGGGTGTGGACCGAGGAGGACCACACGCGCAACGTCGGCAACGCCGCCGAGCCCGTGGGCCGCTACATCATCGGCCTGACCGGGGCCGACCACCTCACTCCGCGCGAGGTCGCCGACCGCCTGTACGCCCGGTTCCGCGCCAAGCTCGCTGGAGGGGCCCAGCTGCGTCCGGGGGCCAAGGCGCTGGTGACCATGCTGGCGGAGGCCGGGGTGCCGGTGGCCCTGGTGACCTCCACCGAGCGCCCGCTGGTGCAGGCGGCGATCGGCGGGATCGGCCTGGACAACTTCGACGACTCGGTGGCCGGTGACGAGGTCGCCGCGAACAAGCCCGACCCCGACCCCTACCTCAGGGCCGCCCGGCGCCTCGGGGCGGACCCCGGGCGCTGCGTCGCCTTCGAGGACTCGGTGGTCGGCGTGACCTCGGCGGCCGACGCCGGGTGCGTCACGGTCGCGGTGCCCAACCACGTGGAGATCCCCCCGCGCGAGGGCGTGGTGTTCCGGGACAGCCTGGTGGGAGTGGACCTGGACTGGCTGGAGTCGCTGGTCGCCGACCGCTGAGCCCGCTCGCCGCCGTCTCCCCTTCCCCTCCCGCCCCGGTCCTCGCCTGTCCGGGTGCCGAACGCGCGGGTACCGTGGATGGCGGGAACCCCGAGGCGGGCGCCGGATCGGGGGCACGCCCTAAGGGATCGACCGGATGTGCGTTCCGGCGCCGGATGGGAGACTGGACCCATGCCTGAGAATCTGACATGGATGGCCGGTCTGGTCCTGGGAGGCGGACTCACCCTCGTGGGGCTGGTGATCTCCTTCGCCGTGTGGCGCGCCAAGGGGGCCGCCTCCGGCCTGCGAGGGGTGGCGTGGTCACTGCTGCCGCTGGCCGCCGCTCTGATCGGGCTGGTGAACGCCGTCTGGCAGTTCGTCGCGAGCGTCCTCGGCATCCTGGCCGGCCTGCTGTTCAACCCGGCGGTGTGGGCCGGCGTGGTCCTGGCGGGCGTGGCGGTGGTGCTCTACGTGGTCTCGGGTGTCATGCGCGCCCGAGGTGCGGGGACCCGGCCGCGGGACAAGGCGCCCAGGGCCGCGGGGGAGGCAACCCCGCCCGGCGCCACCGGGGCCGAGGACACCAGGGGACGGGTGGAGGCGCCCCCGAAGAAGTCCGGTAACACCGACGACCTCTCCGACCTCGGTGACATCGAGGAGCTGTTGCGCAAGCGCGGCATCGAGTAGTCGGCGCGGCGTCCGGGAGGACCCGCCGACGACCGACGACGGCCCCGCCGGTGCGGGGCCGTCGTCGCGTTTCGGATGCGTTCTGACACGCTACGACACATAGCACTTGCCATAGTGCGCTTCTTTGGCGGACGAACCGGTGTAGATCCGGACGTATCGTTGATCCAGTGCGATCGGGCATCGCCCCAGCTCGCGGCCGGTCGTCCGGTGAATACGAACTGTGCCATCTTTTGTTGTTATATAAGCTTTTTGGCATTGTTTGTCACGATTTAGATACATGATCGGATATTGGACGCTCTGTACCCGATGGGCGAGTAAGTTGGTCGCTGTGTAACAGCCCGGGTGCAGCGGTCCCGGTGTGTCCAATCCCTCAGGTGATGTGGCACACCCCCACGGACCGGCGTCTGCGCGGGCGGGTCACCACCCGCCGCGTCGACACAGCGCCCACGCCAGCCAGCGTCGAGAACCGGCCGGCCCCACTGTGAGAACCCGCGGGTCACCCCTCCATGCGGGATCCCTGGTGGGTTCTGTCCCGTTCCCCTCGGCCAGAAGCTTATGAGTGGAGAGTGGTGGCCTGATGAGCGCGCCCTCGCATGCCCCCGAGTCGGAGGAGCAGGCGGAGCAGGACGACGTCGTGAACGTCACCGCGCAGGCCCGCAAGGCCCGCGGAGACTCCGAGAACCGGTCCCTGCGCCAGATCGCCTGGCAGCGGCTGCGCAAGGACAAGGTCGCGATGATCTCCGGCATCGTCGTGGTCCTGCTCATCCTGGCCGCGATCTTCGCGCCCCTGCTGACCAAGTGGTTCGGGTACCCGCCCACCCTGTTCCACCAGGACCTGATCCACCCCGACACCGGTCTTCCGTACAAGGACCCGAACCTTCCGCCCCCCTCCGACGGCAGCATGCCGACCGAGAACCTCGACCCGTGGGGCGGGATGAGCGCGGACCACCTGCTGGGCGTGGAGCCCATCACCGGCCGCGACCTGTTCAGCCGTATCGTCTACGGTGCCCGGATCTCCCTGCTGGTGGCCTTCCTGTCCACGGTGGTGTGCGTGGTCCTGGGCACCGTCCTCGGCATCATCGCCGGGTACAAGGGCGGCTGGATCGACACCGTCATCAGCCGGGCCATGGACGTCTTCCTGGCCTTCCCGCTGATGCTCTTCGCCATCGCGCTCGTGGGCGTCATCCCCGAGGGCATCCTCGGCCTGACCGGCAACGGTCTGCGCATCGGCGTCATCGTCTTCATCATCGGCTTCTTCAACTGGCCCTACGTCGCCCGGATCGTCCGGGGGCAGACGCTCTCCCTGCGCGAGCGCGAGTTCGTGGAGGCGGCCAGAAGCCTGGGCGCCGGCAACCGGCACATCCTGTTCAGGGAGATCCTGCCGAACCTGGTCACGCCGATCATCGTCTACTCGACCCTGCTCATCCCGACGAACATCCTGTTCGAGGCGGCGCTGAGCTTCCTGGGCGTCGGGATCAACCCGCCCACCCCGAGCTGGGGGAAGATGCTGTCCGACGCGGTACGCGTGGCCGAGAACGCGCCGTACTTCGTCATCTTCCCCGGCCTGGCCATCTTCATCACCGTGCTCGCGTTCAACCTGTTCGGTGACGGCCTCCGAGACGCCTTCGACCCCAAGACCTCCGACTGATTCCCGGTTGGCGGAGGCCGCACGTCCGGTCTTCACCGGTAAGGGATCCGACCACAGGTTGATCCCACCATTCCCCATCAGGTCCGTATGAGAGGCAGTTCCTTGAGGAAACGTACCCTCGGCTTCGTCGCGCTCGGCGCGACGGCGTCCATCCTTCTTTCAGCTTGCGGAGGCGGTGGCTCCGCCGGAGGAGACTCCGGGTCCGACGCCGCCTTCAACCAGGGGGCGACCGAGGTCGTCAACCCGTCCGACAAGGCCGGCGGCACCCTGCGCTACGCCATCGCCACGGACTTCGACTCCACCGACCCGGGCGACACCTACTACGGTTTCAGCTGGAACTTCAGCCGTTACTACGCCCGTACGCTGCTGACCTTCACCCCGGCGCCGGGTGAGGAGTCCACCACGCTGGCCACGGACCTGGCCGCCGGCATGCCCGAGCCCAACGACGACTTCACCGAGTGGACCGTCAAGATCCAGGAGGGCCTCAAGTACGAGGACGGCTCCGAGATCACGGCGCAGGACATCGAGTACGCCATCGCCCGTTCCAACTACAACGGCGGCGAGCTGCCCAACGGGCCGCGCTACTTCCAGCAGCACCTGGACCAGGAGACCTTCAACGTCTACGAGGTCGACGACCCGCTGGAGACCCTCACGGCGGTCGAGACCCCGGACGACCACACCCTGGTCTTCCACCTCAACAGCCCCTTCTCCGAGTTCCCGTACGTGCTGACCCAGCCGCAGACCGCCCCGGTGCCCATGGAGGCCGACCGCGGCGCGCTGTACAAGGAGCACGTCGTCTCCTCGGGCCCGTACAAGTTCGACGGCGACTACGAGCCCGGCGTGAAGCTCAACCTGGTCCGCAACGAGCACTGGGACTCCGAGACCGACCCGATCCGCCCGGCCCTGCCGGACGAGGTCACCGTCCAGATCGGCATCGACCAGGAGGAGATCGACCGGCGCCTGGTCAACGGCGACATCGACGTCGACCTGGCCGGCACCGGTGTCGGCCCGGCGATGGCGAGCACCCTGCTCACCGACGAGTCCGCCCAGGCCAACCTGGACAACCCGTTCTCCGGTGCGCTGCGCTACGTCAACATCCACACCCCGATCATCGAGGACGTGGCCTGCCGCCAGGCCATCATGTACGCGGCCGACCGTGAGAGCCTGCACCGCGCCTGGGGCGGCGACAGCGGCGGCGAAATCGCCACCAACCTGCTCCCGCCGACCATCCCGGGCTCGAACCCGGAGTCGGACCTGTACCCCTCCGAGGACAACAAGGGCGACCTGGACTCGGCTGAGGCCAAGCTGGAGGAGTGCGGCAAGGCCGACGGCTTCAGCACCACCATCGCCGTCCGTGAGGGCCGCCCGGAGGACATCGCCACCGCCGAGTCCCTCCAGCAGTCCCTGAAGCGCGTCGGCATCGAGCTCGACATCCAGACCTTCCCGGCGGCGGACTTCTTCGCCCAGTACGCCGGCTCGCGGGACTACGTCCGTGAGAACGACATCGGTCTGAGCGTCTCGGGCTGGAGCCCCGACTGGGCCACCGGCTACGGCTTCGCCTCCAAGATCACCGACGGCGACGCCATCCAGGACACGGGTAACTTCAACACCTCCGAGCTCGACGACCCCGAGGTCAACGGCCTGTGGGACAAGGCCCTGGAGACCGAGGACCCGACCGAGCGTGCCGACATCTACGAGCAGATCGACACCCTGGTCATGGAGCAGGCCGCCATCCTGCCCGTCGTCTTCGACCGCGCGCTGTACTACCGCTCGAACGAGCTGACGAACGTGTACCACATGTCCGCGTACGCGATGTACGACTTCATGGCCCTGGGCGTGGACCGGGGCTAGAGCCCCAACCGGCCTGAACTAGCACGAGAAGGCAGGTGAAAGCGGCGGGGTCCACGGCCCCGTGGACCCCGCCGCTGACCGCGATGCTGAACTACATTCTTCGCCGCCTGGGCGCGGGACTACTGCTGCTCGCCGTCGTCACGGCGGTGACCTTCTGGATCTTCTACGTCCTGCCCCGATGGGCGGGTGTGACGCCGCGCGGTATGGCCGCGATGTACGTGGGCAAGGCGCCCACCCCGGAGGCGCTCGACGCCACCGTGGAACGGCTGGGCCTGGACCAGCCCGTCGCGATGCAGTTCCTGGAGTTCGTGCGCGGCCTCCTGTTCGGCCAGGAGTTCGACTTCGGCCGGGCGACGGTGGAGTGCGCCGCGCCCTGCCTGGGCTACTCCTTCACCACCAACAGCCCCGTGCTGCCCCAGCTGCTCGAGCGCCTGCCGGTCACCGCCTCGCTGGCCTTCGGCGCGGCGATCATCTGGATCATCGGCGGCGTGGCCGTCGGCGTTCTGTCCGCGGTCAAGAAGGGCAGCCTCTTCGACCGCCTGGCCATGAGCACCGCCCTGGTGGGCGTGTCCATGCCGATCTACTTCACCGGACTGCTGGCCCTGGTCTTCCTCGTGCACTCGTGGGAGCTGTTCCCCGTCTCGCGGTACGTTCCCCTCAGTGAGGACCCGGTCGCCTGGTTCCAGGTGATGTTCCTGCCCTGGGTGACCCTGGCCTTCCTGCACGCGGCGCAGTACGCGCGCCAGACCCGTGCGGGCATGCTGGAGGTCCTGGGCGAGGACTACATCCGCACCGCCCGGGCCAAGGGGCTGAGTGAGCGCCGCGTGATCTTCAAGCACGCGCTGCGCCCCACGCTGACCCCCATCGTGACGATCTTCGGACTGGACGTCGGTCTGGTCCTGGGCGGCGCGATCCTCACCGAGACGGTGTTCTCCCTGAACGGCATCGGCGCCTACGCCATCGACGCGATCGTCGGCAAGGACCTGCCCGTGGTCCTCGGTGTGACCCTGATGGGCGCCGTCTTCATCGTCGTCTGCAACCTGGTCGTCGACCTGCTCTACCCGGTCGTCGACCCGCGCGTGCGGATCGCCGCGTAACGCGCGCCAGCGTTGAACAGAGCAGCTCTAGCGAAGGAAAGTGACATGGCCTCGACCGAGCCCGTCGTCCGCGTGGACGACCTGCGGGTGACGTTCCCGACCATGGACGGTGACGTCCAGGCGGTGAACGGTTTGTCCTTCGAGGTGCCCGCCGGAGGCGCCCTCGGCATCGTGGGGGAGTCGGGCTCGGGCAAGAGCGTGACCTCGCTGGCGCTGATGGGCCTGCACCGGGGCAGCCGGGCGCGGATCAGCGGGGCGATCGAGGTCGTGGGCCAGGACGTGGTCAGGGCCTCGGACAAGAAGCTGCGGCGGATGCGCGGCAACGACATCGCGATGGTCTTCCAGGACCCCATGCAGTCGCTGCACCCGCAGTACACGATCGGCAACCAGCTGATCGAGGCCTACCGGATCCACAACCCCAAGGCCACCAAGGCCCAGGCGCACAAGCGCGCCATCGAGTCGCTGGACCGGGTGGGTATCCCTGATCCGGCGAAGCGGATCAATTCCTATCCGCATGAGTTCTCCGGTGGTATGCGCCAGCGTGTGGTCATCGCGATGGGGTTGATGTGTGATCCCAAGGTGTTGTTGGCCGATGAGCCGACGACGGCGTTGGATGTGACGGTGCAGGCGCAGGTGCTGGATCTGTTGGATGAGTTGCGTACGGATCTGGGGATGGGGCTGATCCTGGTCTCGCACGATCTGGCGGTGGTCGCGGGGTCGGTGGACGAGGTCGTGGTCATGCGCCATGGTGTGGCGGTGGAGCGGGGGGACGTGCGCAAGGTGCTGTCCGAGCCCGAGCACTCCTACACCCAGGCCCTGTTGGCGGCGGTGCCGCGCGTGGAGGTCTCCCGCGCCCAGCGGCGCGCCCAGGACCGGGCCGACCGGGCCGAGCGCGACAGGGGCAGGGTCACCGAGCCGGGCGAGTTCGCCGCCTTCACCCCGCCCGCCTCCGACGACGCCTCCTCCGAGGAGACCCCGCTGCTGCGGGTGGAGAACGTCTCCCAGCGGTTCAGGGTGCGTGGTGGTACGTGGGGCAAGTCCACGGACTTCTGGGCGGTGAGGGACGTGTCCTTCGACCTGTACCGCGGTGAGACGCTGGGCGTGGTGGGGGAGTCGGGCTCGGGTAAGAGCACGCTGTCGCGGATGGTGATGCGGTTGTTGGAGCCCACCCGGGGCCGGGTGGAGTTCGAGGGCCGCGACATCACGCACATGTCCGACCGGGCGTTGCGCCCGCTGCGCCGGGACGTGCAGATGGTCTTCCAGAACCCGTACTCGTCGTTGAACCCGCGGTTGACGGTGGGGGACGCGATCGGGACGGCGCTGCGGGTGCAGGGGGAGAAGGACGGGAAGAAGATCCGCCGTCAGGTGCAGGAGCTGTTGGAGCGGGTGGGGTTGGAGCCCGACCACTACAACCGGTTCCCGCACGCGTTCTCGGGTGGTCAGCGTCAGCGGATCGCGATCGCGCGGGCGTTGATCCTGAAGCCGAAGCTGATCATCTGTGATGAGCCGGTGTCGGCGTTGGACGTGTCCACGCAGGATCAGGTGTTGCGGTTGTTGTCGGAGTTGCAGGACGACTTCGGGTTGACCTACATCTTCGTGGCGCATGATCTGGCGGTGGTGCGTCAGGTGAGCGACCGGGTCGCGGTGATGCGTGCGGGCGAGGTCGTGGAGATGGGTGACAGCGACTCGGTGTACGAGGCGCCGGGGAGTGAGTACACGCGTCAGCTGCTCAACGCCGCCCCCGTCCTGGACCCGGACGAGGCCCGCAACCTGCGAGCCGAGCGCATGGAGAGGCGCGACGGCAGGACCGCCGCGTAGGCTTCGGCCCACGGCCGTTCCCAGGTCCGGCCTCTCGGTACCGCACGCCGGTACCGCACGCCGGTGCCGCCGCGGAATCCCGCGGCGGCACCGGCGTCGCCGTGTCCGGGGCCCGGCGTTCCGGCGCTCCGGCCCGTGATCCAGGGCTAAGAACCGAACGCCTGCACGGCGGCGTAGAGGGAGAAGCCGAACAGGGCGGCCAGCACGAGCCGGCCGGTGACGCCCGCGATCCTCCACACCAGACCCGGCGGGCCGGGGACCCCCTCCTCCAGCGGGGTGACCATGATCGCGTGGGGCGCGCCACCGACGGGTTCGTACTGCAGGACGAAGGACACGCGCGTGCCCACCTCCAGGTCCCTCCACCCGGTCTCCTCCCCGTCCATCCGGATCTCCGAGGCACTGAACAGCACGTCGTGGGCCCCTTCGTCAGGGGTGATGGCGCCGTATTGCAGTGCGTAGTCGAATCGCCGGACTCTTCCCCTGGCCATCGAACCTCCATGGTGTGCGCGTCACCGGACTCGGCCGCCGCCGGAACCTCGGACCGCCCTGGTGCCGTGGTAGGTCTTCGTGACCATCCGACCATGAGGAGATCTCCTCGAAGCCGTCCGAGGTGTACGAGGTAGTCGCCGGGTCCCGCCGCGCGCCTGATCGGACACCGGACTGTGCGCACCGGATCCGAGGCAGGTCCCAGAGCGCCGACGGACGGGAGGACTTCGACCGGCACACGAACCAGTTGGTGTACCGGGACGGCGCGCCGTCGGCCTCGGTCTGGACGACGCCCTCGCCGGGTAGGGGCGAAGGTGCACCCGGATCTCTTGGAACGCGGTGCGGCGGCGGCCAGGGCCTCTCGGTGGCCCGCGCCGCGTGCGCCGTGGCGATGTCGCCGCTCTCTGGGACCCGGTGGTCTTCGCGGGAGATCCAACGCTTGGCGTTCGGTCCTCGGCGAACCCCGGCGGAGACGTCCGAACCGCGCTCCACGCACGTCCGGTGGCGGATCGGCTTGCGCGCGGGTTCCCGTTCGGCGGGGTGGGCGCCCCGGGGCGGTGACGGCCGGACGCGGATCCGTGGAACTCGGCACGTTTCCGGGTGTCGAGAACGCGGCTCCGGCTCCGTCCCAGGTACACCAGCGGCCACGACAGGCCACGCGACGAAGGAGAACCACCATGACGATCCATCGGATGGACAACGTCGGCATCGTCGTCGAAGATCTGGACGCCGCCATCGCCTTCTTCACCGAACTCGGCATGGAACCGGAGGGCGGAGGGCGGATCGAGGGGCGTTGGGCGGACCGCGTCGTCGGACTCGACGGCATCAGCTGCGACATCGCGATGATGCGGATCCCAGACGGCCACGGCCGCCTTGAGCTGGCGAAGTACCACGCCCCCGCGCCGATCGACGCCGGACCGCGCAACCTGCCGCACAACACGCTGGGCATGCACCGCGTCATGTTCGCCGTCGACGACATCGAGGACGTCGTCGCCCGCCTTCGCACCCACGGCGCCGAACTCGTCGGTGAGCTGGCCCAGTACGAGGACAGCTACCTGCTCTGCTACGTCCGCGGCCCCGAGGGGATCATCGTCGCGTTGGCCGAGCAGCTCGGCTGACGACCCGTCGCGGCCGGCCTGCGACGGCGGTCATCGCGCTCTTGCCGGTCACGGGCCGGTGCCCCTCGGAAAGGTCCGGGGCCCGGCGCCCCGGCATCTCCGGTCACCACGGGGGCGTGCGGCCGGTCGCGGCGGCCGCGAACAGGCGTGCCAGCTCCTGGGCGTAGGCCTCGTGCTCCTCGGCCGGTCTGCGCCGCAGCCGGCCGGGCGCGGAGCCCAGGGCGGCGAAGAGGGTGTCGGTGAACACCTCCGGGTCGAAGGCGCGGAACTCACCGTGGCGCTGCCCCTCGGTGAGGAACCCGGCCAGCTCGGCGCGCCCGGAGGCCTCGTTCTCGGTGATCCACTCGCGGACGGCGGGCGGCGCCGCGGCACCGATGATCTCCTGGCGCGCGGCCATCTCCTCCGGGTGCTGTGAGCAGTACATGACGTGGCCCGCGACGATGCGCCGCAGCCCGTCCTCGAACCCGGTCAGCGGCTCGGGCCCTCCCTCCATGGCGCGGTCCAGACGGGTGTGGACGTACTCCAGCACCTGGCGGATCAGGCGCTCCTTGGTCCTGAAGTGGTAGGTGATCAGGCCCGGGCTGACCGAGGCCCGCGCGGCTATGCGCACGAAGGATGCGCGCGCGTAGCCCTCCTCGGCGATGGTCGTGACCGCCGCCGCCACGATCTGGCGACGGCGTGCCTCCTCGATGAAGGACCGCCGTCCTCCCTCGTCCTCACTGTGGACTGTTTGCATGTACAGGATCCTATATGCTCAACTAGGAAGTGGTCGACCACCACGGCGAACATCTCCGAGAGGCCGTCATGAATGACCGATCGATCGTCCTGACCGGGGCCACGGTGCTCGTCGGCGAGGCCCTGGAGCCGCATGGGGACGCCGTCGTCGTGGTCGAGCACGGCCGCGTCACCGCCGTCGGACCCGACGCGCCGGTACCGCCCCGCGCCCGGGTCCTGGACCTCACGGGGCACACCGTGCTCCCCGGGCTGGTCGACGCCCACGTCCACCTCGGCGCGCCCGAGTCCGAGCGGGGCGGCGGGCCCCGCCCCCCGGCCCGGACCAGGGCGGTCGCCGACTGGTTCCGCTTCCAGCCGCGCAAGAGGCGCGGCTTCCTCCGTCACGGGGTCACCACGGTGTGCAGCCTGGGCGACGAGAACGCCTGGGTCCACGACTTCCGGCGCCGGGCCGCCAGAGGCACCCTGACCGGCCCCCGCCTGCTGATCGCGGGGCCGCTCTTCACCGCCCCCGGCGGGCACCCGGTCGCCACCGTCGGCGCCTCGCCCGACGACGACTGGGTCCGTGTGCCCCGAGGCCCGGAACAGGCCCGTGCGCAGGTGGCGGCGCTCGTCACGGGGGAGGACCCCGTCGACCTGGTCAAGGCCGTGCACGACCGGGGCGATCCCCGCCGTCGGAGCCTGGAACCGCTCGACCCGCGCGTCCTGGCCGCGATCGTGGACGAGGCCCACCGCCACGGCACGCGGGTCGCCGCCCACTGGGGGAGTCTGGCCGACCTGGAGGAACTGCTGGAGGCCGGGGTCGACCACCTCCACCACCTCGAAGCGCGCGGTCCCCTCGACGGGTGGCCGGAGGACCTGCTCGCGGAGGCGGTGCGGCGCGGGGTCACCCTCACCCCGCCCCTGGCCGTCACCGAGACCGTCCGCGACACCCGCGTCACCGCGGCCCTGTGCGAACGGGCCGGGGAGTTCGCCGACGCGGGCGGCACGCTCCTCGCGGGCAGTGACGCCGGGATGCCCTCGGTACACGCCGGCTCCGGGCTGCTCCGCGAGGTCGAACTGCTCGCCGCCTGCGGCCTGACCCCGCGCCGGGCGCTGGTCGCGGCGACCTCGGCACCCGCCCGGGCGCTGGGAGCCCTCGACGTCGGCGCGGTCGCCCCCGGCCGCGCCGCCGACCTCGTCGCCGTCCGCGGCGACCCGCTGTCCGACCTCGGCGCCCTGCGCCGGGTGGCGGCGGTACTGCGCGGGGGCCGCGTCGTGGTCAACCGGATCCGGAACAGGGAGAGAACACGATGAACACCCACCGACCGCCGTCCGTCGTCCGCGAGGGCAGGGGCACGCACGTGTTCCTGTGGACGGTCTTCCCCCTGCTCGGCGCCGGGATCGGCTGGACGCTGTCCCAGGTGCCGGGCTGGCTCGCCCGCGTACCCGTGTGGGTCCACCAGCTTCCGCTGGTTCCCGGTGAGGAGCAGACCGCCCTCCTGGCCCGGTTGGACGGGCCGGTCCTCACCGCCGTCCTGGTGGTCCTCGGGATCCTGGCGGGCGGCTTCGTCGCGCTCTCCTCCTACGACGACATGACGGCCGTCGAGGTGGCCGGGGACGGGGTGCGCGTCACCCGCTCGGGCACGACCACGGCGTTCGAACGCGCGCGGGTGGACGCGGCCTTCATGGACGGCCGGGAACTGGTCCTCCTCGGGCCCGACACCGCCGAGCTCACCCGGGAGCGCACCGACCACGGCGGCGAGCGGCTCCGCGCCGCGTTCGAGGCGCACGGCTACCCCTGGTACGACGGCGACCCGCACCGGGACGAGTTCCAGCGCTGGGTCGACGGGATGCCGGGGCTGGAACAGCACTCCCAGGCCCTCCTGCGGGCCCGCCAGGACGCGCTGAAGGCCGGGGACGCCGACGACGGCGCCGAACTGCGCGAGGAGCTCGCCCGCCTGGGCGTGGTCGTGCGGGAGGAGGGCGGGCGCCAGTACTGGCGCCCGGTCCGGAACGGTTCCCCCTCGGAGGGGTGAGCCCGAGGACCTCCACCGGCGGAGCCGCTCCCGCGGTACCGGCCGCAAACGGTGTCGGCCGGGAGGCGCCCGGGTACGTCCTACGGCAGGTCACCGCCCCATCCGGGGGCGTGTCGCGCCGACACGCCCCCGGAGGCCGTGGTGTGGTGTCACGGCGGGGGTTCGCGGCGGGTGGCCGAGCCGTGGAGCTTCCAGGTCCCGGCTCCTCCCGGGGCGCGGCGCGGTCCGTCGCCGACCGGCCGGAGCGGGAATGAAAACGGTTATCATCGACTTGTTACGTGTGGACCCGGAGGAGGTACCCATGGCACGCAACGAGATCCGACCGATCACCAAGCTCAGGTCGACCGCCGGAACCGGCTACACCTACGTCACCCGCAAGAGCCGGCGCAACACACCCGACCGGCTCACCCTGCGCAAGTACGACCCGAGCGCCCGCCGGCACGTCGACTTCCGCGAGGAGCGCTGAGCGAGCGCCCACCGCCCGCGGGGCCCGTCACCGGCAGGCCCAGACGGCACGGCCGTCCGGACCGGGGCGGTCCCCTCCACCGACCGAACTCCACAGGGGGACACATGAAGCCCGGAATCCACCCCGACTACCACCCGGTCGTCTTCCGCGACCGCGCGGGTGACTTCGCCATCCTCACCAGGTCCACCGTCGACAGCGACAAGACCATCGAGTGGAGCGACGGCAACACCTACCCGCTGATCGACGTCGAGATCTCCAGCGCCAGCCACCCCTTCTACACGGGCCAGACCCGTGTGGTGGACACCGCGGGCCGCGTGGAGCGCTTCCAGCGCCGCTACCAGCGCAAGCGCTGAGCCGCCGGAACCGACGGCGGGGCCCCGCGCCCCGCCGACCGGTCCACACCGGAGAAGGCCCCTGGCCGTGGACACCGCCGTGCGCCGGAACCCACCCGGTCCCCGCGCACGGCGGCGCATCCGATCTCGTGCGAGGGGTCCCGTTCGCACGAAACGCCCCCGCCCCTGGTACCCGGACCCCCGCCGATCGGGCACTCTGGGGAACGTGACACCCCGAACCGACGACGCCCCCTCCCCGTCTCCCCACGCCGCACGGGCCCCGCGCAGGCCCGTCGACCTCCTCATGGGCGCGGTCGGCCTGCTCGTGGTGGCGGCGATCATGATCGCCGTCCAGCTGGCCACCGGAGACGTGGAGGCCACCGACCCCGACCGGCTCCGCGCGCTGCTGCCCGCCGGCCTGTTCCTGTTCGCCGCCGCGGGCGCCAACCTGCTGCTCATCGTCCTGGTCAGCTACGTCGTCCTGCGCCTCCTGTTCACGGAGGGACCGCGGTCCCTGGCCCGGCCGATCACCGCCGGAATCGCCGCGTACACCCTCGCCTCCCTGATCAACGCCGCCCTCGTGGCCCTGATCGGCCCGGAGCGGGTCCCCGAGGTGATCGCCGCGCCCGACGGCGTCTTCACCAGCGCGGCCCTCGGCTACGTGGCCGCCGTCCTCGCCTTCGCCCGCACCATGCCCACCGGGATGCCCCGGGTCCGCTCGGCCCTGTGGGCGGGCAACACCACCGTCGCGGTCTGTGCGCTCCTGGCCGGGGTCACCAGCCTCCTCGCCCTCGTCCTGACCGCCCTGGTCGGCCTCACCTGCGCGGCCCTGGTCCGCTACGCCCTGGGGGAGAGACCCCCGCCCCGGCCCGACGGCCGCCTGCACGAGGAGCTGCGGCGGTTCGGTGTTGACGCCACCGACGTGGTCCGCGCGGACGACGACGAGGAGGGCAACCCCCGCTACCTGGTCGAACTCGACGACGGGCGCGGGGGAGAGGTCGTCGTGCTCAGCTCGGAGAGCACCACCGGGTTCTGGCGGCGCCTGCGCGACCTGCTCTTCCTGCGCGGACCCGTGGCGCCCCGGATGCTCTACGGCGTCCGCCGCCGCGCCGAGCACGCCGCTCTGATGAGCTTCTCCGCCCGTCAGGCCGGGGTCGTCGCCCCCCGCGTCCTGGCCGTCGGCGAACTCGGGCCCGGCACCGTCCTGCTGGTCCGGGAGCTGCCCGGGTTCCGCACCCTGGACGAGCTGGACGAGCGGGACCTCACCGACGAACTGCTCGACCTGTGCTGGGACGAGCTCGGTCTGCTGCACCGGCACCGCCTGGCGCACGGCAACCTCAACGGCGCCACCGTCGGCGTCCTGGGCACGCCCCCCGAACGCGCGGTCTTCACCGGCCTGGACCGGGGCGCGGTGGCCGCGCCCCAGCTCCAGATCGCCCTGGACCAGGCCGCCATGGTCACCCTGCTGGCGATGCGGGTGGGGGTGGAGCGGGCGGTGGACTCCGCGGTACGCGCACTGGGGGTTCCGGCCGCCGCCGCGGTCCTGCCGTTCCTACAGCCCGCGGGCCTGCCCTACACACTGCGCGCGGGCCTGCGGGGGGACCGCGGGCTCCTCGGGCGGCTGCGCGAGCGCGTGGTGAGCGTCGCACCGGAGGCGCCCTCCGAACCGGCGCGCCTGGAACGGATGCGTCCGCGCACCATCGTCAGCGTGATCGTCGTGACCGCCGTCGGCCTGGTCCTCCTGTACCAGCTCACCGGGGTGGACTTCAGCACCATCGGCCAGGCCGACCCCGGGTGGGCGGCGGCCGCCCTCGTGGCGTCCGTGGTGTGCACGCTCTCCGCCGCGATGATCCTCATCGGCTTCGTGCCCGTGCCGCTGCCGTGGTGGCGCACCGTCATGGTCCAGTACGCGGGGTCGTTCGTGCGCATCGCCGCGCCCGCCGGACTGGGGTCGATCGCGATCAACACGCGGTTCGCCACCAAGGCGGGGGCGCCCACCTCACTGGCCCTGTCCGCGGTGGGCCTCACCCAGCTGGTCGGTTTCATGGTGCACGTGCCGCTGCTGCTGGTGTGCGCCTACCTCACCGGTACCTCGTACTGGACGGGGTTCACGCCGTCCCCGACCGTCGTCGTGATCAGCATCGCAGGAACGGCCGCGGTGGGCATGACCCTCCTGGTGCCCCGGCTTCGGCGGGCCGTCGTCGACCGGGTCCGGCCCTACCTGCGCGGTGTGCTGCCCCGGCTGCTGGACATGCTCCAGAGCCCGTCCAGCCTGGCGCTGGGATTCGGGGGGACGCTGCTGCTGACCGTGGCGTTCGTGCTGTGCATGCACTTCTCGGTGCTGGCCTTCGCCGACCCGCGGACCCAGGTGAGCCTGGTGGCGGTCGCGGTGGTCTACCTGGCGGGCAACGCGATCGGCTCGGCGGCTCCCACGCCGGGCGGCCTGGGAGCGGTGGAGGCGGCCCTGATCGGCGGCATGACCACCGTGGTGGGCGTGCCCGCCGCCGTCGCGCTGCCCGCGGTGCTGCTGTTCCGGCTGCTGACCTTCTGGCTTCCGGTGCTGCCCGGCTGGGGCGCCTTCTCCTATCTACAGCGCCGCGAGGCCATCTGAGGCCGTGCCTTCGTCAGGAGGCGCGGGCCCGTGGGCGCACGGCCTTGTTGATCACCCAGGCGACGAGGCCGCTGAGGGCGCCGACGACCGCACCGGTGGCCAGGCTGCTCACCACGGCGAAGCCGCGGAAGAGGACCGTGTGCGCGAGGGGCGGCAGGTCGCTGAGGTTGCCGCCCAGCCTCGGCGGGTTCCCCTCCCAGGAGGCGCCCCACAGCAGTTGGTGGCCCAACGCGAGGAGGACCCCGTAGACCAGGCCGACCACCAACAGCGTCAGGAACGGTCTGGGCACCCGGGCCAGGACGGCCACGACCACCCAGACGAGCGGCGGGACGAACACGAACAGGGCGTTGACGAACGTCCCCTCGTGGATGACGTCGAGGTCGTGCAGTACCACGCGGGGTACCGCGAGCAGGGCCAGTCCGATCAGCACGGTCCACGGCAGGCCCAGGGCGGGGCGGTTCTGTGCGGTCATGGCCCCAAAGCTACGGACACCGTCCCCCCGCGGGCGTCCGCGTCCGGTCTCGACCGTGTACGTCCGAACGCGTCACCGGCGTCGTCACGGTGGCGGCGTCCGTGGCGTGCGGCGGGGCCGGGAACGGCCGTCCCCGCGCGCCGGGTCCACGACGACCTCCCTGCGCAGTTGGTCCAGGACCCCCGCGAGCAGCCGGGAGACGTGCATCTGTGAGTAGCCCAGCGCCTCGGCGATCTCGGACTGGGTGTGGTCGCCGAAGAACCGCAGCATGAGGATCGTGCGCTCCCGTTCGGGAAGGCGCGCCAGGGCGGGCTTGATCGACTCGCGCTCGACCACCCGCTCCAGGGCCTCGTCCTCGCTGCCCAGGTGGTCCTCCAGCGGGACGGCCGTCCCGCGGTCGGAGCCCGAGGCGTCGGGCGCGTCCAGCGACAGGGACCGGTAGGCCGCCGAGACCTGGGTCAGCTCGCGTACCTCGGCCTCGGAGATCCCCATCGCCAGGGCGAGTTCCGAGGTCGTGGGGGTGCGCGCGTGGGCCTGTTGGAACTCGCCGGTGACGCGCCTGAGCTGACTGCGGTTCTCCTGGTGCCGCCGCGGTACGCGCACGGCCCAGGTGTGGTCGCGGAAGTGGCGCTTGATCTCCCCGGTGACCGTGGGCAGCAGGTAGGAGATGAACGGCTTGCCGCGCTCGGGGTCGTAGCCGTGGATGGCCTTGACCAGCCCCAGCATGGCCGTCTGCTTCAGGTCCTCGTAGGGCTCGCCCCTGCCGTCGTAGCGGCGGGCGATCCGCTGTACCAGCGGACGGTACAGGTCCATCACGCGCTCGCACAGCGCCACGGCGCGCGGGTCCTGGCTCGACAGTGCCTTCAGGGCCACCAGGAGCTCCTCCGCGGAGACGGAGGAGGTCGAGGAGGCTTCCACGGCATCGGTGTTGGCGGACACGTAAGACCTCACTCGTCGATGGACTTCGTTGAGGCCCGGGGCCGGTTTCGTCCGCGTCGTCGCGCGATGTCCGGTCGCCCTCCGAGACGCGGTGCCCACGGGTGGTGCGCTCATGTGGACGGTGGTGGAAGGCTGTGGCTTCTGTGGCCTGCCCGGCGGACGCGGCTCGGGGCCGGTGGGTACGCAGCGTGTACGTGCCCATGAGCAGAGTCCCGAAAAAGCGCGCAACCATGACTTGGAGGAAGCTTGCCCGGGTGTTGGCGAACCTCGGGCCGAGGTGGTCCGCACGATCCGGCCGCCGGGACAACCGGATTGTGCGCGCGCCCCTGGCGGAGGCGGACCGCTCCTCGCGGCGCGGTCAGGGCTCGCTGATCCTCTTCTCGCCGGCCGTCCTCTCACCGGCCGCTCTTCCGGCGACCGCCCCTTCGCCCGCGTGGCCGGCGGCCGCGGCGAGCACGGTGTCGCACGCGGTGACGACCTCCTCCATGCCGATGGCCTCCAGGCCCGGGTCCAGCGTCGCGGCGTGCGGGTCGCCCCGTCCTCCCCTCCACAGGCACACGTGGAGGTCCCGGTCTACCCGGGGGCCCCACAGTCGCGGGGGCACGGGCCCGAAGAGGCGTACCGACGGCGTGCCGTAGGCGGTGGACAGGTGGCCGACACCGGTGTCCCCGCACACCACCAGCCGGGCCCCGGCGACCAGGCGCGCCAACAGGTCCAGGGAGGTGCGCCCGGCCAGGACCGCCCTGGGGCCGATCCCGGCGGCCTCGGCCACCCGCTCGGCCAGGGCCGCCTCGCGTTCGGATCCGGTCACCACCACCCGCAGTCCTGAGGCCGCCAGGTGTGCGGCCACGCGCGCGAAGCGCTCCGCGGGCCACCGGCGCGACTCCGAGGCGGCTCCGGGGTGGACGACGGCGGTGTCCCCCGCGACCACAGGGTCCCCCGGCCCCGACCGGTCCGCCCACTCCGGCGGACGCGGCCACCTCAGGTCGTCCGGATCGGCGGCCACACCGTGCAGACGCAGCAGGCGGCACCAGATCTCCGCGTCGTGGACCCCCCGCGGCCACTCGGGGCCGGGCCACTCCGGCGCGGACGGGTGCCCGTGGGTCCACAGCCGCTCCGGCCCCAGGGAGGCCAGGGCCGCAGTGCTCTGCGGCCCCCGGCCGTGGAGGTTGACCGCCAGGTCCGGGGCGGAGGCCCCGTCCGGGACGCACAACGGCTCGGTCGGCAGGACCTCCCAGCGCAACCCGGCCAGCGCGACCAGGTGCCGGTACCAGGAGGGGCCCGCCAGGACCCTGTGCCACGCGGGCAGCGCCCTCTCCAGCGCGCGCAGCGCGGGAACGGCCGTGGCGAAGTCACCGAGGCCCAGGGCCCGAGACACCAGCAGGGACGGCCCGCTCCCGCCCGGGCCCCCTCGACCGGGCGGGAGCGGGCGCACGTCCCCGGCCGGACGCTCAGCGGTTGGGGTCGGCAGCACTGACATCGGCCAGAGCGGAGTCCTCGTCGACGGCACGTGCCAGGTCCCCCATGCTCACGACGCCCACGACACGGTCGCCGTCCACCACGGGAAGGCGGCGCACGGCGCTGGTGCGCATCACGTGCACCGCGTCGCGGATGTCGCTCTGGGGCGGCACCGTGGCCAGCTCGGAGCTGCAGACCTCCTCGGCGGTGTGCTGGGCGGGGTCACCGCCCTCGGCCACGCAGCGCACGACGATGTCGCGGTCGGTCAGGATGCCCATGATCCTGTTGTCCTGGGTCACGACCACGTCGCCCACGTCGGAGTCGCGCATGACCTCCGCGGCCTCACGCAGCGACGTGTCCGGTGAGATCGTGCGGACCGGGGTGCTCATCACCTCGTCGATGGTTCGCAACATGGCCTGCTCCTTTCTGCCGGCTCCTGCCACGGCCGTGTTCGTCGGGCGGTCTCGCGCCCGGGGAGCGGTTCCGCCCGTGTGGGCGCGAGCGCTCGGAACACCCCGTGGCCTCATCCGTCCCATAGCCCGCATTCACCGGGACAAACATGGCGCTTCGTCGCATGTCAAGAACCGCTCCGGCCGTGCACGGCGTGTCCCGCGCCGGCGGGCCCTCCCGTCACCCTCCGTGTCGGCGGGTTCTCCCGCGTGCGGGTGTCAGGGCAGGTGGGGGCGTGTGCCCGCTCCGGGCCCATGTTTAGTCGTCGCTTCGACTGGTAGTCGAGTGAGTGCGCTCAGCGTCCGAGTGCACAGACTCCGGCAAGGAGGGAGCGGTCATGAGAATCCTCGGTGTCAACGCCGTCTTCCACGATCCGGCGGCGGCGCTCGTCGTGGACGGTCACACCGTCGCGGCGGCCGAGGAGGAGAGATTCTCCCGACGCAAGCACGGCAAGGAAGCGGTCCCCTTCTCGGCCTGGGAGCTGCCGGTGCAGTCGATGCGCTGGTGCCTGGAACAGGCGGGCCTGCGCCCGGCCGACCTGGACGCCGTCGCCTATTCCTACGACCCCTCCCTGGCCGACCCCGAGGGGCCCGGGCAGGACCGCGGCTGGGAGCGGCTGCGCCTGTTCTACGTCGAGCGCGCGCCGCACTTCCTCGCCACCGCCCTGCCGGGGCTGGACCCGGCCAAGGTCAGCTACGTGCCCCACCACGTCGCGCACGCGGCCTCCACGGGACTCGCGGCCCCGGCCGAGGCCGGAGGCGGCGAGTGCGCGGTGTTCGTGGCCGACGGACGCGGCGAGAGCACCTCGCACCTGGCGGGCGTCTACACCGGCGGTCACCTGGAGGTCCTGGCCCGCCAGCCGCTGCCCGAGTCGCTGGGCCTGGTCTACGAGGAGCTCACCGAGCACGTGGGCTTCCACCGCTCCAGCGACGAGTACAAGGTGATGGCCCTGGCCTCCTACGGCGAGCCCACCATGCTCGACCGGCTGCGCGAGCGCATCGGCTACGAGGGCGACGGACTGGTCCGGGCCTCCGGCGTGGACTGGAACTCCTTCGCCGATCCGTGCGTGCCCGGCCAGGAGCCCGCCAAGGAACACGCCAACCTTGCCGCCAGTGTGCAGGCCGCCATGGAGGAGGCGCTCCTGGGCGCGCTCGGCTGGCTGCACGAGCAGACCGGGAGCCCGAACCTGACGATGGCCGGAGGGGTGGCGCTCAACTGCGTCGCCAACAGCCGCATCGCCCGCGAGAGCCCCTTCGAGCGCGTGTGGGTCCAGCCCGCCTCCGGCGACGCGGGCACCGCGCTGGGCGGCGCGATGCACATGGCCTCGTTGGTGGAGGACCACGTCGCACCCATGCCCGGGGCCGACCTGGGCCGCTCCTGGGACGAGGACGAGCTGTGGCGCATACTGCGCGAGGCCGACGTGGAGTTCGAGCGCCCCGACGACCTGGCCGACACCGTGGCCGAGGCCCTGGAGGGCGACGCCCTCGTGGCCTGGTTCCAGGGCCGCTCGGAGTACGGGCCCCGCGCCCTGGGACACCGCTCCCTGCTCGCCAACCCCGCCAACTCCGGCAACCTCGAACGGCTCAACCGGGTCAAGGGCCGCGAGCAGTTCCGGCCCGTCGCGCCGATGGTGGCCGAGCGCAGGGCGCCGGAGATCTTCTCCGGAGGGCCCCTGCCCAGCCCCTACATGCTCTTCGTCCACGACGTGCACCCCGACTGGCGCGAGCGCATACCCGCCGTGGTCCACGTGGACGGCACCGCCCGGGTCCAGACCGTCTCACCGGCCGACGACCCGCTCACCTCGCGCCTGCTGGAGCGCTTCGAGGCGCGCAGCGGCCTGCCCGTCCTGGTCAACACCAGCCTGAACACCGCCGGACGCCCCATGGTCGACTCCCCGCGCGACGCCCTGGAGTGCTTCGGTTCGGCGCCCGTGGACGTCCTGGCGATCGGACCGTTCGTGGTCCGCCGCCACCCGCGAGAGAGGGTGTACCGATGAGTGCGGCCCGCTACTCGGTCGTCGTGCCCACGGTGGGGCGCCACACCCTGCCCCGTGTGCTCCGACCACTGCTCGACGCGCCGCCCGAGGCGGCCCCCGAGGAGATCGTCGTCGCCGACGACCGGCCCCTGACGGAGACCGGGCCCCTGCCCGGCACCGACCACGCCCGGGTGCGCGTCCTGCGTACCGGGGGCGGCGGTCCCGCCTCCGCCCGCCAGGCCGGATGGCACTCCTGCCGCAGCGAGTGTATCGCCTTCCTGGACGACGACGTCGCCCCGCCCGACGACTGGCCGGAGCGGCTGTGCGCGGACCTGGCCTCCATGTCCCCCGAGGCGGGGGCGAGCCAGGGGCGCGTCACCGTGCCCCGGCCCGAGGGACGCGGGCCCACGGACGCCGAACGCGCCACCCTGGCCCTGGAGGGCGCCCCGTGGATCACCGCCGACATGGCCTACCGTAGGAGCGCGCTGGAGGCGGTCGGCGGCTTCGACACGCGTTTCCCGCGTGCCTACCGGGAGGACACCGACCTGGCCCTGCGGGTCATGGACGCCGGATACACCCTGGTCGGGGGCGAGCGAGAGTGCGTGCACCCGCTGCGCGGCGGCGGCCGCTGGTCCAGCCTTCCCGCCCAGCGCGGCAACGCCGACAACGCTCTGATGGACCGCCTGCACGGACGCCACTGGCGCGACCGGGTCGGTGAGGGGCCCGGCGGCCTGCGCGGGCACGTCGTGACCACGGCCGCGCTCGCGGCCGCCGCCGGAGCCGCGCTGACCGGACACCGGAGGACGGCCGCCGCGCTCGGCGCCCTGTGGGCGGCGCGCACCGCCGCCTTCGCCGGGCGGCGTGTCACCGGCGGTCCCGCCACCGCCGCCGAGGTCACCGACATGGTGGTGACCAGCGCGCTCATCCCGCCCCTGGCCTGCTGGCAGCGGCTGCGCGGCGAGATCCGCCACGCCGGGGCGAGCCCGGCCACCGGTGTCCGGGCGATCCTGTTCGACAGGGACGGCACCCTGGTCGAGGACGTCCCCTACAACGGCGACCCCGACAAGGTGCGGCCCACGCCCACCGCCGCACGGGCTCTGGCCCTGGCACGCCGCGCCGGACTCGCCGTCGGGGTGGTGAGCAACCAGTCCGGGATCGCCCGCGGGCTGCTCACCCACGACCAGGTGGAGGCGGTCAACCGGCGTGTGGACGAACTGCTCGGCCCCTTCGACGTCTGGCGGATGTGCCCGCACGGCGAGGAGGACGGCTGCCGGTGCCGCAAGCCCGAACCCGGCATGGTCCACTCCGCCGCGGCCGAGCTGGGCCTGTTCGCCTCCCAGTGCGCTCTGGTCGGCGACATCGGCTCCGACGTCGACGCCGCCCGCGCCGCGGGCGCGCGCGGGGTGCTCGTGCCCACCGCGGCGACCCTGGAGGCGGAGAGCCGGGTCGCCCCCGAGACCGCACCCGACCTGGAGGCGGCCGTGCTGCGCCTCCTGGGAGGGGGCGCTCCGTGAGTGGTGGCACCGTGCTCGTGGCACGACTGGACAGCATGGGCGACGTCCTGCTGTCGGGACCGGCGGTACGCGCCGTCGCCCACGGCGCCGACCGGGTGGTCTACCTGGCCGGGCCCCGGGGCGCCGAGGCCGCCGCGATGCTGCCGGGCGTGGACGAGGTCCTGACCTGGTGCGCTCCCTGGATCGCCGCCGACCCGCCTCCGGTGGACCGCGAGGAGGTCACGGGTCTCGTGGAGCGCCTGTCCCGCGTCGGCGCGGACGCCGCCGTGCTGCTGACCTCCTTCCACCAGTCGCCCCTGCCGCTGGCCCTGCTCCTGCGCATGGCCGGGGTACCGCGGGTCTGCGCCATCAGCGAGGACTACCCGGGCAGCCTGCTCGACGTGCGCCACCACGTGGCCCACGGCATCCCCGAGGCCGAGCGGATGCTCTCCCTGGCCGAGGCCGCCGGGTACCCGCCTCCCGAGGGCGAGACCGGGCGCCTGGCGGTGCGCCGTCCACTGCCCGACACCCGGAGGGTGACCGGGCCGGACGGGTACGCGGTCGTCCACGTCGGCGCGGACGCGCCCTCCCGGGAGCTGCCGCCCGACCTGGCCGCCAAGACCGTCGCCGCGCTCGCCGAGCGCGGACACCGCGTCCTGGTCACCGGCTCGGCGGGTGAGGCGGACCTGGCCGGGGAGATCGCCGCGCACGGCGGCACGGACCTGGCCGGGCGCACCACCGTCGCCCAACTGGCCGACCTGCTCGACCGCGCCGCCGTCCTGGTCTCGGGCAACACCGGCCCCGCCCACCTGGCCGCCGCGGTCGGCACGCCCGTGGTCTCGCTCTTCTCCCCGGTCGTGCCCGCCTCCGCCTGGGCTCCCTACGGCACGCCGGTGCGTGTCCTGGGCGACCAGCGGGCGCCCTGCGCCGACACCCGGGCCCGGGTCTGCCCCGTACCCGGCCATCCCTGTCTGGGCTCCGTCTCCTCCGACGACGTCCTGACCGCCGTCGACGAACTCCTGGGGGAACGATGACCGTCCACCACCCGACCCCGGCACCGAACACGGCCGTCTCGGCCGAGACGGCCTCGGCCGACATGTCCCAGGGCGAGGCCAGGACGCCCCGGCGCGTCCTGCGGATCCTGCTCTGGCACGTCCACGGCTCGTGGACCACCGCGTTCGTCCACGGCGGGCACACCTGCCTGCTGCCGGCGACCCCCGACCGGGGGCCGGACGGGCGGGGGCGCGCGCGGACGTGGGACTGGCCGCGCAACGCCGTGGACACGCCCTGGGAACGGATACGCGGGAGCGAGCCCGACCTGGTCATCCTCCAGCGCCCGCACGAGCTCGCCCTGGCCGAGAGGCTCCTGGGCCGCACCCTGGGCAGGGACGTGCCCGCCGTCTACGTGGAGCACAACACCCCGCGCAACGACGTGCCGGTCACCCGCCACCCCATGGCCGACCGCGACGACATCCCCGTCGTCCACGTCACCCACTTCAACGACCTGTTCTGGGACTGCGGGCGCGCCCCCACCCGTGTGATCGAGCACGGCGTGCCCGACCCCGGGTACCGGTACACCGGCGAGACCGCCCGCACGGGCGTGGTGCTCAACGAGCCCCTGCGCCGCTGGCGCTTCACCGGCACCGACCTGCTCCCCACACTCGCCGAGAGGGTGCCCCTGGACCTGTTCGGCATGGGTGTGGCCGGGGTCCCCGACCACTTCGGGCTGCCGCCTTCACGACTGCGCGCCCACGAGGACCTGCCCCAGGGCGCCATGCACGACCAGCTCGCCCGCCGCCGCGCCTACGCGCATCCCCTGCGGTGGACCTCGCTCGGCCTCTCCCTCATCGAGGCCATGATGCTCGGCCTTCCCGTCGCCGTCCTGGGAACCACGGAGGCACACGAGGCCGTACCACCGGAGGCGGGCACCGTCTCGACCGACCCCCGAGTACTCGCGGAGGCGCTGCACGCGTTCCATGAGGACCGCGACCTCGCCTTCCGCACCGGCACGGCCGCCCGAGCCGCGGCCCTGCGCCGCTACGGGCTCACCCGGTTCCTCGACGACTGGGACCGGGTGCTACAGGAGGTGACGTCATGAGGATCGCCATGGTCTCCGAACACGCCAGCCCGCTGGCGGCGATCAGCGGAGAGGACGCGGGCGGCCAGAACGTCCACGTGGCCGAGCTGGCGACGGCGCTCGCCGCGCGCGGACACGAGGTCGCCGTCTACACGCGCCGCACCGACGCCGAGAAACCCGACACCGTGTCCATGGGCCCGGGAGTGCGTGTGGAGCACGTGCGCGCCGGTCCGGCGGCTCCGATCAGCAAGGACGAGCTTCCCCGCTACATGCCCGAGTTCGCGCAGCGGCTGCGGGCGGCCTGGCGGATCCACCGGCCGGACGTCGTCCACGCCCACTTCTGGATGAGCGGCTTCGCCTCACTGCGGGCCGCCAACACCCTGGGCCTGCCGGTCCTGCAGACCTTCCACGCCCTGGGCACCGTCAAGCACCGCCACCAGGGCTCGGACGACACCAGCCCCGTGGACCGCATCCCGACCGAGCGCGCCGTGGCCAGCCAGTGCGACATGGTCGTGGCCACCTCCACCGAGGAGCGCCGCGAACTCGGGGAGTGGGGCGTCCCGCCCGAGCGCGTCGCCGTCGTGCCCTGCGGCGTGGACACCTCACGCTTCACCCCGAAGGGTCCCGCCGCCGCGCGCGGCGACCGGCCGCGCCTGCTCAGCCTGGGCCGCCTGGTCAGGCGCAAGGGCGTGGACACGGTGATCCGTGCGCTGGCCGAGGTGCCCGAGGCCGAACTGGTGATCGCGGGAGGCGCCGACCTGGACCGCCTGTGGACCCAGCCCGAGGCGGTGCGGCTGCGCATGGTCGCCGAGCGCATGGGCGTCGAGGACCGGGTCCGCTTCCTGGGCTGTGTGGACCGCTACGAGGTCCCCGCCCTGCTCAGGTCGGTCGACGCGGCCGTCAACGTGCCCTGGTACGAGCCCTTCGGGATCTCCACCGTCGAGGCGATGGCCTGCGGTGTCCCCGTGGTCGCCTCCCGCGTGGGCGGTCACGTGGACACCGTCGTGCACGGGGAGACCGGCCTGCTCGTGCCGCCCCGCTCGCCCAAGCGGCTGGGCCGCGCCATGCGCTGGCTGCTCTCCGACGAGGGGTCCAGGTCCTCCTTCGCCGAAGCGGCGGCCGAGCGCGCCCGGGAGCGCTACTCCTGGGCGGAGGTGGCCCGGCGCACGGAGGAGTGCTACCTGCACGTGACCGGCACGGTCGGCGCGGGCGTTCCGGCGCCCCGCGCGGTCAGCAGCACGCCGGTCGGCACCACGGCCAGGGGAGGCGAGGAGTGATGCACACACACCTGAGGCGGCTCAGCTCCGCCCTGGACGGCACCGACGCGGCCCGCGTCGAGGAGTGGGGCGCCCGCGCCGCGCGGGCCCTGAGCGACGGGCAGCGCCTGTTCGCCTGCGGCAACGGCGGCAGTGCGGCCGAGGCCCAGCACCTGACGGCCGAGCTGACCGGGCGCTTCGAGAACGAGCGCGCGCCCCTGTCGGCCATCGCGCTGCACGCGGAGACCTCCAGCGTCACCGCCATCGCCAACGACTACGGGTACCGCCAGGTCTACGCGCGCCAACTGCGCGCCCACGCCCGGCCCGGCGACCTGCTGGTGTGCATGTCCACCAGCGGCAACAGCGAGAACGTCGTCGCCGCGGCCAAGGTCGCGCACGAACTCGGCGTCACCTGCTGGTCGATGACCGGCCCGGGCCCCAGCGCCCTGGAGTCGCTCAGCGACGAGACGGTCGCGGTCCCCGCACCGAGCACCTCGACCGTGCAGGAGGTCCACCTGGCGCTCGTCCACGTGTTCTGCGCAGCGGTGGACCGGGAGGTGGCGGCGCGTGAGCACGAGGTGTTCGTCCCGGCCCGGAGGGCCGCCACGTGAGCGCCGCCGAAGGACCCGTGGTGGTGGTCGGCGACGCCCTGCTCGACGTGGACATGCGGGGCGTGTCCCGACGCGACTGCCCCGACGCGCCCGCGCCCGTGCTGGAGGGGACCGAGGCCTGGTACAGGCCGGGCGGCGCGGCCCTGGCCGCGCTGTGCGCCCGCGAGGACGGCCGCGAGGTGGTCCTGGTGACCGCCGTGGGCCGCGACGCGGCAGCCGACGACCTGGCCGCCCTGCTGGAGGGGAGGGTCACCCTGGTGGGGCTGCCCCTGATGGAGCGCACGCCCACCAAGACCCGTGTCCAGGCCAACGGGCGCACCGTGGCCCGCATGGACGAGGGGTGCGACGGTGTGGAGGAGACCGCGTCCGGAGCCGACGTGGCCCGGGCCCTGGCGGGCGCCTCGGCCGTGCTGGTGGCCGACTACGGGCACGGACTCACCCGCCAGAGCGCCGTACGCGAGGCCCTGGCCGAGTGCGCGGACCGCGTCCCGCTCGTGTGGGACCCGCACCCGCGCGGCGCGGCGCCCCTGCGCGGGGCGCGCCTGGTCACGCCCAACGCGGCCGAGGCCCAGGTGGCCGAGGACGAGGGCGAGCGGGCCCTGAACCGGGCCGGTGAGCTGGCCGGAGTGTGGGGGACGCACTCCGTGGCCGTCACCCTCGGCGCGCACGGTGCCGCCTGGGCCGACGGGGCCGGGGCACGCGCCCTGGTGCCGGGCGAGCCCGTGGACGCACCGGAGGACACCTGCGGGGCGGGCGACGCCTTCGCCGCGGCGTGCGCCACGGCACTGGCCGACGGAGCGAACGTGCGCGACGCCGTCCGCCACGGGGTCGGCTCGGCGTCGGCCTTCGTGGCCCGGGGCGGAGCGGCGGCCCACACCCGCCCGCGCCCCGGCACACCCGCTCCCCGTGCCGCGGCCGCACCGGCGACCGCGCCAGCTCCGCGCGTCGCGGCCGACGCGGGGACCGCCGCCGGCGGGCGCGCCGGGCGCGTCGTGGCCACCGGCGGCTGCTTCGACGTCCTGCACGCGGGCCACGTCGACCTGCTGCGGCGGGCCCGTGCCCTGGGGGACCACCTGGTGGTGCTGCTCAACAGCGACTCCTCCGTGCGGGCGCTCAAGGGACCCGGCAGACCCGTCGTCGGCGAGCACGACCGCGCCCGGGTGCTGTCCGCGCTCGACTGCGTGGACGAGGTCGTCGTGTTCGGCGAGGAGACGCCCGCGCACGCCCTGGAGGAGCTGCGGCCCGACGTGTGGGTCAAGGGCGGCGACTACGACGTGGAGGAGCTGCCGGAGACACCCGTCGTACGGCGGGCCGGGGGAGAGGTGGTCACCGTGCCGCTCGTGCCCGGCCACTCCACGACCGGGCTGATCACCCGCATACGCGGTCGGGGCCGCGACAACGTGCCCGTCCGCTGAGACGGCCGGGTCCGCGCCGACCACCCACAGACCACCGGCCACGAGCCGGTCGCCACTGACGAGTCCGACATGAGGAACGGGGGATATATGCGTCCACTCGGAAACACGCTGATCACCGGAGGTGCCTCGGGCCTGGGAGCCGCCACGGCCGAGGCCGTGGCCGCCGAGGGCGGGCACCCGATCATTCTCGACAAGCAGCACCCGGGCAACGACATGCCCTTCGAGCAGGTGGACCTGGCCGACCGCGAGGCGGTCGAGCGCGCCGTCCAGCAGGTCGTCGTCCAGCACGGGCGCATCGACGCCCTGGTCAACGCGGCCGGGACCGACGCCTGCGGCACGCTCACGGACGTGTCCGCGGACGACTGGGAGAAGGTCATCCAGGTCAACCTGCTCGGCACCGCCGCCGTGACCCGCGCGGCCCTGCCGCACCTGCGCTCCTCCGAGGGCACGGTGGTCAACTGCGCCTCCACCCTCGGCCTGCGCGCGCTCAGCGACGCCACCGCCTACTGCGCCTCCAAGTTCGGGGTCGTGGGCTTCACCCGGGCTCTGGCCGCCGAACTCGCCGGCCAGGTCGGGGTGACGCTCCTGGTCCCGGGCGGCATGAGCACGGCCTTCTTCGACGACAGGCCCGAGCAGTACAAGCCCGGTCCGGACGCCAAGCTCAACGCGCCCGAGGACGTGGCCCGCACGGTGGTGTTCGCGCTGCGCCAGCCGCCCGGCTGCGAGGTGCGCGAGATGGTCGTCTGCTCCTCGCAGGAGACGTCCTGGCCCTAGGCCGCGTCCCCGCCCACGTGTCCGGGTGCCGCCGTGTCCCCCGGCGCCTCTCCGGCGCCCGGCGGCGCCCGGACCCGCCCCGACGACCCAGCCCTCCAGACAACAGACCCAGGCAAGTGGTGAGACCCTCCGAGGAGGTGGGCGACGATGCGAGAACCCGCGTCGAGTGGAAAGGCCCTGGTCACCGGTGGCGCCGGCTTCATCGGCTCCCATCTGTGCGAACGGCTGCTGGAGAGGGGCACACACGTGGTGTGCCTGGACAACTTCGCCACCGGCCGTGCGGAGAACGTGGGGCATCTGGCCGGGCACCCGCGGTTCGAACTGAGGGAGGCCGACATCACCGAACCGCTCGCACTGGACGAACCCGTGGACACGGTGTTCCACCTGGCCTCGGCCGCCTCGCCGCCGGACTACTTGCGCCTTCCGGTGGAGACGCTGGAGGTGGGCAGCCTGGGCACCCGCAACGTGCTGGAACTGGCCGAGGAGCACGGCGCGCGCATGGTCCTGGCCTCCACCAGCGAGGTGTACGGCGATCCGCTGGAGTACCCGCAGCGCGAGACCTACTGGGGCAACGTCAACCCGGTCGGCCCGCGCAGCGTCTACGACGAGGCCAAGCGCTACGCCGAGTCGCTGACGATGGCCCACCACCGGGCACGCGGGGCGGACGTGGGCATCGCGCGCATCTTCAACTGCTACGGGCCGCGCATGCGCGCCGACGACGGCCGGATGGTGCCCACCTTCGTCACCCAGGCCCTGGAGGGCCGGCACCTGACGGTGGCCGGCGACGGCCACCAGACGCGGTCGCTGTGCTACGTGGAGGACACCGTGCGGGGCCTGCTCGCCCTGGCCGACAGCAAGGCGACGGGACCGATCAACATCGGCAGCGACGAGGAGCTGTCCGTGCTGAGCCTGGCCCGCATCGTCCTGAACGTCACCGGCGCGCGGGAGGGACTCACGTTCATCGAACGCGCGGAGGACGACCCGCGCTTTCGGCGCCCCGACATCCGCCTGGCCGACGAGGTCCTGAACTGGCGTCCGCGCATACGCCTGGAGGAGGGGCTGCGGCGCACCGTCGCCTACTTCGTGGAGCAGCGCTCCCGCTACGACGACCTGCCCGAGGGGGCCACACCCGCCAACTGAGACGGCCGAGTGAAGGACGGCAGGACGCTGGGGAGGACGGAATGGGGAACCCGGAGCACGCGCGGGTCACCGTGGTGGTGGCCACCCGCGACCGCCGCGACGAACTGCTGCGCACGCTGCGGCACCTGGAGAAGCTGGAGCCCCGACCGCCCGTGGTGGTCGTGGACAACGCCTCCACCGACGGCACCGCCGAGGCCGTCCGCTCCGGGTTCCCCGACGTCATGCTCGTGCGTGAGCCCGGCAACGTCGGATGCGCCGCCCGCAACACCGGCGTGGCTCGCGCGGACACGCCCTACGTCGCCTTCTGCGACGACGACTCCTGGTGGGCCCCGGGGGCGCTGGAGGCGGCGGCCGACGCCCTGGACGCCCATCCGCGGCTGGGGCTCGTGGCGGCGTCCGTGTTCGTGGGGGAGGAGGAGAGGCCGGACCCGGTCAACGAGGCACTGGCGCACAGCCCGCTGCCCGACGGCGGCGGCCTGCCGGGGCCGCGGATCCTCGGCTTCCTGGCCTGCGCGGCCGTGGTGCGGCGCGAGGCCTTCAAGGAGGTGGGCGGTTTCGATCCGCTGCTGTTCTTCGCGGGGGAGGAGGCGCTCCTGGCCCAGGACCTCGCGGCGGCGGGCTGGGACCTGTGCCACCTGGAGCACGTACACGTGCACCACCACCCCTCCTCCATGCGCCCGCCCGGCCGGTGGCGGCGGACCCTGGAGGAGCGCAACGCGCTGCTGACCGTATGGCTGCGCCGCCGGCGGGGCCTGGCCCTGGCCCGGACGGCGCGGCTGGCCGGGCGCTCGCTGCGCGACCCGGTCGCCCGCGGGGCCCTGGCCGGGGCACTGCGGGCCCTGCCCGCCGCGATGGCGCGGCGCCGCCCGGTGCCCGCGCGCGTGGAACGCGACCTGTCCCTGTTGGAGAAGGCATGAGCGAGGAAGCCCGCGTCGGGATCGTGGTCATCACCCGCGACCGGCGGAAGGAACTGCTGCGCACCCTGGACCGCCTGGAGGAGCTGCCCGGTCCGCCGCCGACCGTGGTGGTGGACAACGCCTCCACGGACGGCACGTCCGACGCGGTCGGCGAGCGCCACCCGTGGGTACGGCTCATCCGGGCGGGCGCCAACCTGGGCTCGGTGGGCCGCAACGTCGGCGTGGAGGCCCTGGACACGCCCTACGTCGCCTTCTGCGACGACGACACCTGGTGGGAGCCCGGCTCCCTCGAACGGGCGGCCGAGCTGCTGGACGCCCACCCCGGCCTGGGCTCGGTGACGGCGCGCCTGCTCGTCGAACCCGGGGGACACGAGGACCCCCTCACCCCCGAGCTGCGGTACTCGCCGGTCCCGGGCCCCGACTGGCTGCCCGGGCCCGCCCTGCTGGGGGTGCTGGCCGGGGTCACCGTGTTCCGCGTCCGCGCCTTCCAGGAGGTGGGGGGCTTCTCCCCGCGCCTGTGGCTGGGCGGGGAGGAGGAACTGCTGGCGCTGGACCTGGCCGCCGCCGGGTGGTGGATGTGCTGGGACGAGCAGACGGTCGCCCACCACGCCGCCTCCCCGGTGCGAGACCCCTCCCGGCGGCGCCGCCTGGGCATCCGCAACACCCTGTGGACCGCCTGGCTGCGGCGCCCCGCCGACGGCGCGTGGCGGCACACCCGGTCGATCCTGCGGTCGGTGCCGCGCGACCGCTCCAGCGCGATGGCCGTCGCCGAGGCGCTGGCGGGCCTGCCGTGGGTGCTCAGGGAGCGCAGGCCGGTCCCGCCCGAGGTGGAACGGGGACTGCGTGCCCTGGAGGGTCCCCGCCGGGAGTCCAAGGCCCGGCGCTACGTGGGCTGAGCGGGCCCTCACCGAAGCGCCGGGGCCGGTCGCGGTCTCGCTCCTGCTGGGCCCGTCGGCGCCGCGCACCTCCACGTGCTCCCCTCTCGACTCCGGTGGGGCGGCACGCACCGCGCCCGGCGCCGGCGGGCGGACTCCTCCGACGCCTCCTACCGGGACGCGGACCGGGCGTGTCCGGCGGCCTCCGCGGTCGGCAGGGGACGGAAGTCGTGGGCGTGGTCGGCCGCCCACTCGCGGAACGTGCGCGCCGGGTGTCCGGTGACCTCCTCCACGGCCGTGGAGACCGGCTCGGGGTTCTCGACCATCCCGCCCCAGGCGTCGAGGGCCGCCTCGGCGAACGCCGGGTCGCCGATCTGTGCCAGGAACCCGTCCCGGGTCACCTCACGCGGGACCTCCTCCCAACGGACGGGGCGGCCGAGCGCCTCGCCGATGAGACGCACCTGCTCGGCCTGGGTGAGCACCTCGGGGCCGGTGAGCACGTACTTCGCCCCGACGTGGCCGTCCTCGGTGAGCGCCAGCACGGCGACGTCCGCGACGTCCCTCTCGTGGACCAGGGACCGCCCGGCCGCGCCGTAGGTCCACCGCACGGTCCCGTCCAGGCGGATCTGGTCCGCCCAGCCGAGGGTGTTGGCGGCCAGGCCGCCGACGCGCAGGAAGGTCCACTCCAGGCCGGAGGCCGCGATCTCCCGCTCGATACGCCCCCAGACGCCGTTGTCCTCGGAACCGGCCTCGTCCGACACCGCCGCGGAGACGTAGACGATCCGGCGCGCGTGCCGGGAGGCCGCCTGGATGAGGGCGGGCGCGCCGTCGGCCGTGACGAGGGGCCAGAGCAGGAAGAGCGTGTCCACCCCCTCCAGGGCGTGGTCGAGCTTCTCGGGCGCGGAGAGGTCGCCCCCGACCACCTCGACCCCCTCGGGCAGGCGGGCGGCGGAGGGTGTGCGCACCAGCGCGCGGACGTCGGCCCCGGCCGTACGCAGGCCGGAGACGACGTGCCGTCCGATGTTGCCGGTCGCCCCCGTCACCAGGATCTTTCCCCGTGTCTTCATCAGCAGCACCGTTTCCGTGAGGGTGTGGCACGGCCGGCCCGTACGGCCCGCCGGGAGGAACCGGTGGGAACCTCTCGGCAAGCATGGATCCTCAATCTTTATTGAGGTCAAGCTCCGGGGGCGGAGGGATCGTCGGGACGCGCGCCGTTCCTTCGAGGCCCGGTGTTACGCGGGAGGGCGGCCCGCCGCCGGCTCCGGCCCGCCGGACGCCCGGAGCGGAGCAGGCCGACCGTCAAGGGGTTGCGGTTGACGTAACGTCAACCCCTAACGTCGTTCCCGGGCCGGACGGACCGGCCCGGTGAGGGGAAGGCCGCGATGTCCTGGCCGATGGCGCAGGTGTGCCGTATGAGCGGGGTCACCTCCCGAACACTCCGGCACTACCACCGGATCGGGCTGCTGGAACCGGAGTGGACCGGCCCCGGCGGGGTGCGCCACTACGGACACGAGCAGCTCCTGCGGCTCCAGCGCATCCTGCTGATGCGCGAGCTGGACATGGGACTGGCCGACATCGCCCGGGTGCTCGACGAGCACCGGAGCCAGGCCGAGGCGCTGCGCGAGCACCTGCGCGCCCTGCTGGCCGAGCGCGACCGCATCGACACCCTCGCCGCCACCGTGCGCCGCACCGTCGACGCACTGGAGGAGGGAGACGCCATGGAGGCCGCAGACCGGCCCGAGGAGCTGTTCGCCGGATTCGACACCTCCTTCTACACCGAGCACGCCCGGACCGAGTGGCCGAACGAGTGGGGCCGGGCCGTGCGGGCCACGGAGGGGCTGACCGAGGAGGGCTGGGCGCGGGGCCGCGCGGAGGTCGCCGCCCAGATGGGGCGGATGGCCGTGCACATGGCGGCCGGGACCCCGGCCGGCGACCCGGTGGTCCAGAGCGAGGTGCACGCCCACTACCTGACGGTGAACCGTACGTGGACGCCCGACGCGGACGCCTTCGCCGACCTGGGCCGCGTCTACGCCGAGGAGGGGCCCTGGCGCGAGGTCTACGACAGGGTCGCCCCGGGCCTGGCCGACTACCAGAGCGAGGCCATGAGGGTCTACGCCCGCGAACGGCTGGGATGGAGGGGGCAGGCGTGATCCCCGGACACTGGCACGCCCACCGGCGGGAGGAGGACGGGGAGGTGCTCGGCTACCTCGAACCCGTGGGCGGGGAGCGGTACCGCCCCGTCACACTCCTCGGCCACCCCGTGGACGGCCCCGTCGGGGAGGAGGACGCCCGTGCCGCGCTGGACGCCCGCGGCCTGTCCTACCTCGCCGACCCGTGGCTGCTCAGCCTGCCCGGGCGCGGGGAGCCGATCGCGGTGCGGATCCTGGAGGTCGGTCCGCGCAGGGTACGGGTGGCCAACGTCGACCTCGGCTACGAGGAGGCCGACTACGGGCACGTGTTCGTGCTGGACGTACCCGAGACCGGACGCCTGCGCCCCGCCGGGAGCTGAACCCCGCCTCCGGCGGGGCCCGGGGACGGGACGGCCGCCGGCCGGATCAGGCGGTCACCGTGGGCAGGGGCGGCACCACCGGCGACTCCTCGTCCTCACCGCCCCCGTGCCTGCACCAGGGGCACCACACCGAGACACGCGAGTGCCGCATGGCCCACAGCAGTCCCGTCGAGACGAGCACGAAGAACAGGGAGATCCCCGCGGCGGGGACGAGGAGTCCGAGCGTGATCATCACGGCGGCGGCCACCAGGGCGGTGCGGCCCAGGCGCTCGGCGACCCAGTGGAAGGCGCGCAGGGGGCGCCGCCACCGTTCGGCGACCTCCGAGCCGCTCAGGGGGATGTCGGCCGCGCACAGCTCGCACAGCCTGCCGCGGTGGGTCGCCCAGTGCAGGGCCATGGCCGCGTACATCGGTGCGAAGCCCAGTGCCAGGGCCCAGGCGGGAAGGTCCGGAACCCACAGTCCCGGCACAGCGAGGAGCACGGTCCAGGGGACGGCCCGCTCGGCGTGGTGGCCCACGGCGACGTGGGCGCGCAGATCGTTCTTCACGGCGTTCCTCAGGAGATCGGTTCGACGAGAACCCGCGGGTCCGTCCTGGAGAGGGGAGGGGGACTCCTTCATTGTGCGTGCTGCGGACGAGTGCGCCGACCGGCCTGGGGCGGGTCCCGCGTGCGGTCGGCGGATCCGGGTAACCACCGGGGTAGGGCGCCGGGGGCGCGCCGGCCGCCACCGCGTGAGGAGGAGGATGGACTCCACCGGCTTCACCGAGGAGACGTTCACGTTCTTCGACGGGCTGGCCCGCGACAACTCCAAGGAGTACTTCCACGCCCACCACGAGGTCTACGTGCGCGCCGTGCGCGAGCCCGCCCGCGCCCTGGCCCGAGCGCTGGAGGAGGAGTTCGGTCCGATAAAAGTGGGCCGGCCCAACCGTGACACGCGCTTCTCCCACGACAAGAGCCCCTACAAGACCCACGTGGGGTTGGTCGGCCGGGGGCGGGGGCCGGTCGGCCGCTACCTCCAGCTGGGCCTGGACGGGCTGTGGGCCGGCGCGGGCTACCACGCGATGTCGAGCGCGCAGGTCCGGCGTTTCCGCGAGGGAGTCGACGACGACCGCGAGGGCCCGCGCCTGGACCGGATCGTCGACGAGCTGACCGGTAGGGGCTTCGACCTCGTCGGGGACACCCTCAGGACCCGGCCGCGCGGCTACGCCGGCGACCACCCGCGCGTGCACCTGCTGCGCTACCGCTCCCTGGGGGCCGAGCACCACGTGGAGCGCTCCGACGAGCTGTGCTCACCCGCGCTCCTGGAGACCGTCCGCGCCGACTGGCGGGCGCTGCGCCCCCTCCTGGACTGGCTGGAGCGGCACGTCACGAGCTGAACCGGCAGCGGAACCCGCGCCGGTGGAGACGGGCCCCGCACCCCGGCCCGGGACCGGATGCGGCGGCCCGTCCCCCCGCGCGGCCCCTCAGAGCACGTCGGGCGAGACGTCCAGGACGGTGCGGTCGCGGGAGGCCACCAGGTCGAACTGCGGGCCGGTGCGCGGCAGCTCGTGCCGGAAGAAGTAGGCCGCCGCGGCGCGCTTGCCCTCGTAGAAGCCGCCCTCGCGGCCGTGCGCGGCCACCAGCTGCTCCAGCCACAGCCACGCCACCACCACGTGGCCCACCGCCTCCAGGTAGGGGGTGGCGTTGGCCAGCGCCACGGCCGGGTCGCCCTCGGCCCAGGCCGCCGCGGCGGTCTCCGCCGTCCGGTCCAGGGCCGCCGACAGCAGCCCGGCGTACTCGGCCTCGGAGCCGCCCAGCTCCCGGGCGCGGGCCACGGTCTCCCGTGCCGTCTCCAGCAGCAGCGTCAGCCGGGCGCCGTCGTCGAGTACGGCCTTGCGCCCCAGCAGGTCCAGGGCCTGGATGCCGTGGGTGCCCTCGTGGATCGGGTTGAGCCGGTTGTCCCGGTAGTGCTGCTCCACGTCGTACTCACGGGTGTAGCCGTACCCGCCGTGCACCTGGATGGCCAGGTCGTTGGCCTCCACGCACCACTGGGAGGGCCAGCTCTTGGCGATCGGGGTGAGCACGTCCAGCAGCAGGTGGGCGCGCCGGCGGACGTCCTCGTCCTCGGTGCTGGCGGTCTCGTCCACCAGCCGGGCGCAGTACAGCACCAGGGCGAGCGCGCCCTCGACGTAGCTCTTCTGCGCGAGCAGCATCCGGCGCACGTCGGTGTGCTCGATGATCGGCACCTGCGGCTGGGCGGGGTCCTTGGCGCCCATCGGACGGCCCTGGAGGCGATCGCGTGCGTAGTCGAGCGACTTGAGGTAGCCGGTGTAGCCGACGGCGGTGGCTCCCGCGCCCACCCCGATCCGCGCGCCGTTCATCATGTGGAACATGTACTTCAGCCCCTGGTGGGGCTCGCCCACGAGGTAGCCGACCGCGCCCGCCCGGCCGCCGGGGGTGTGGCGGCCCTCGCCGAAGTTGAGCAGCGCGTTGACGGTGCCCCGGTAGCCCATCTTGTGGTTGAGCCCGGCGGGGACGACGTCGTTGCGCTCGCCGATCGAGCCGTCCTCCTCCAGCAGGTACTTGGGCACGACGAACAGGGAGATGCCCTTGACCCCGGGAGGTCCGCCGGGGATCTTGGCGAGCACCAGGTGCACGATGTTCTCGGTCAGCTCGTGGTCGCCCGCGGAGATCCACATCTTGTTGCCGAACAGCCGGTACTCGCCGTCCTCACCGGCCTCGGCGCGGGTGGTGATGTCGGACAGCGAGCTGCCCGCCTGCGGCTCGGACAGGCACATGGTGCCGGTGAAGCGGCCCTCCACCATGGGCAGCACCCAGGTGTCGATCTGCTCGGGGCTGCCGTGCGCCAGGAGCAGGCGCGCGTTGCCCGCGGTGAGGAAGGGATAGGCGGAGGTGCCCAGGTTGGCGGCCTGGAAGTAGGCGCTGCACGCGCTGGAGACCACGTGCGGGAGCTGGCCCCCTCCCACGGAGGCGGGCATCCCGGCGGCGCTCAGGCCGGTCTCGGCGTAGGCCTCCAGGGCCTTTCTGACCTCGGGGATGACGTGGACGCGCTCGCCGTCGAAGTGCGGCTCGTTGGCGTCGTTGGCCTTGTTGTGCGGCGCGAAGTGGTCGGTGGCCACGCGCTCGGCCAGCTCCAGCGCCGCGTCGAGGGTCTCGCGGGAGTGGTCGGCGTAGTGGGAGCGGCTGGTGAGCTCCTCGGTGTCGAGCCACTCGTAGAGCAGGAACTGCAGGTCGCGCGCGGACAGCAGGGTGGACGCCACGGGTCGCCTCCTAGGAATCGTGGACCGACTGGTCGGTATGCTACCTGCCGCGCGACTCCGGGGTGACCGGGGCCATCGTGCTCCACGCGCGCCCTCTAACCTGGCTGCCACCGACCCGAGAAGGAGCGCTGACCCGTATGTCCACTGTGTCCGACCCGTCCCGCGCCGTCCTGCTGCTCAACGGCCCCAACCTCAACCTCCTGGGCACCCGCGACCCCGCGCAGTACGGCACCACCACCCTGGAGGAGGTCGAGCGGCGCGTGACCTCCCTCGGCAGGGAGTTGGGAGTGGAGGTGGTGTGCGCGCAGAGCAACAGCGAGGGCGCGCTGGTGGACCGGATCCACGAGGCGCGCGGCTGGGCGGGGGTGGTGCTCAATCCCGGCGCCTACGCGCACTACGGCATCGCACTGCGCGACGCGATCGACGCGGTCGAGGCGCCCGTGGTGGAGGTGCACATCTCCAACGTGTACGCCCGCGAGGAGTTCCGGCACACGTCGGTGACCGCGCCGGTGGCCGCCGGCTACGTCGCCGGATGCGGCGTCTTCGGCTACGAACTGGCCCTGCGCGCGGTGCTGCGGCGCGACGCCGAGCGCCGGGAGGCGGCGGGCGGCGCCCAGGCGGGATGAGGAGGACCGGTCGGCACTATCCACGGGAAGGTACCGACCGGTCGGTTTCCACTGGGCACGCGTTCAGCGGTAGGTCATCAGGGCGGAACCGCCCTGCTCCAGGTGGGCGTGGTCGTTGAAGGACAGGAGCTGCGTGCCGCCGCGGCCGTGCAGCAGCTTGGTCACCGAGCCGTTGACCACCACGCGGTTCATCGCCAGGAACCCGGACGGGGAGGTGCCGAGCAGGGTCGAGCACACCGTCGCGATGACCCCGGCGGAGGTGAACACCAGCGCCGTCTCGCCCCGGCCCAGCCCGGCGACCAGGTCGTCCAGCGCCTCGCGCACCCCCGAGCGGAAGCCCTCCCAGGTGCCCGGGCCGCTGCCCCCGGCCTCGATCCACGCGCTCAGGGAGGCGTCGAGCCGCTCCTGGAGGGAGCCCGTCCCGACCGGGTGGTCGCCCAGCAGGCCGAGGTGGTCGTACTCGTTCCAGCGCTCGTCACCGTGCGGTTCCAGGCCCAGGCCCGCCTCGGCCAGGGCCGCGGCCGCGGTCTGGCGCTGGCGGCGCAGCGCGCCCGTCACCACCCGGCCGACCCGCAGCTCGCGCCGTTTGAGCTCGGTGCCCAGGAGCCGCGCCTGTTCGTAGCCGGTCGGACTCAACTCGTCGTAGTCCTCCGCCTCCGGAGAGGCCTTCCCGTGGCGGATGAGGTAGATAGCTGGCATCGCACCAGAGTACGAGCGAGGCCCCGGCCCCCCGCACACCGGGGGACGGGATCGCGGGTCCCCGCCCACCCGGGATGATCTTGCTCTTGGTGGCACTGTCGGCGGTCGACAGTGCCGCTGGGAGCAAGATCATCGGCGCAGGCCGGTGCCGGAGTCGGGCTCGAACCGCACCACCACCGACTTCGACGTGGGCGTGTTGCTGGTCTCGGCCGTGGAGTCCAGCGGCACCAGCACGTTCGTCTCCGGGAAGTAGGAGGCCGCGCACCCGCGCGCCGTCGGGTAGTGCACCACACGGAAGTGCGCCGCGCGCCGCTCGCGTCCGTCCCGCCACTCGCCCACGAGGTCGGTGTAGGAGCCGTCGGCCAGCCCCAGTTCGCGGGCGTCCTCGGGGTTGACCAGTACCACCCGGCGGCCACCGGTGATGCCCCGGTAGCGGTCGTCGAGGCCGTACACCGTGGTGTTGTACTGGTCGTGCGAGCGCAGCGTCTGTAGGAGCAGCCGCCCATCGGGGACCTCCGGGGCGTACGTGCCGTTCACCGTGAAGTTGGCCAGCCCGGTCGCGGTGGGGAAGCGCCGGTCGTCGCGCGGCGCGTGCGGCAGGGTGAACCCGCCGGGCCGCCGGGCACGTGCGTTGAAGTCCTCGAACCCTGGGACGACCCTCGACACGTGCTCGCGCACCCGGTCGTAGTCGGTCAGCTCCGACCACGCCACCGGGGACTCCCCCAGCACGCGTCCTGCCAGGTCGCAGATGATGTCCACCTCCGAGCGCATGCCCTCCGACAGGGGAGGCAGCGCCCCGTGGGAGGCGTGCACCCTCCCCATGGAGTCCTCCACCGTCACCCACCGGGACTCGCCGCCGCGCACGTCGCGGTCGCTGCGCGCCAGCGCGGGCAGGATCAGCGCCCGTGTCCCCGTCACCACGTGCGAGCGGTTGAGCTTGGTGGACACGTGCACCGTCAGCCCCACCCGGCGCATGGCCTCCTCGGTGACCAGGGTGTCGGGGGTGGCCGAGACGAAGTTGCCGCCCATCGCGAAGAACACCCGCACATCGCCGCGGGCCATGGCGCGGATGGCGTTGACGGTGTCGTGTCCGTGCTCGCGCGGTGGTGCGAACCCGAACTCGGCGCCCAGGGCGTCCAGGAACGCGTCGGCGGGGCGCTCGAAGATGCCCATCGTTCGGTCGCCCTGCACGTTGGAGTGGCCGCGCACCGGGCACACGCCCGCGCCCGGGCGGCCCACGTTGCCGCGCAGCAGCAGGAAGTTGACGACCTCGCGGATGGTGGGCACCGAGTGCCTGTGCTGGGTCAGGCCCATCGCCCAGCACACCACGATCCGCTCCGAGGCGGTGACCATCGCGGCGATCCGCTCGATGAGCTCCCGGTCCAGGCCGGTGGCCCGCTCGGTGCGCGGCCAGAACTCCCCGTCCGGTTCGTCGAGCAGGGTCTTGGCGAACTCCTCGAAGCCGTGGGTGTGCGCGGCGACGAACTCCCGGTCCAGGACGTCCTCGCCGCGCTCACCCGCCTCCAGCAGCAGGCGGTTGAGCGCGCTGAACAGGGCGAGGTCGCCGCCCAGGCGGATCTGCGCGAACAGGTCGGTCAGCTCGGTGCCGCGCCCGAGCAGGCCGCCCGCGTGCTGCGGGTTGCGGAACTCGCGCATCCCCGCCTCGGGCAGCGGGTTGACGGTGACGATCCGCGCTCCCGCGCGCTTGGCCCTCTCCAGGGCGGTGAGCATCCGGGGGTGGTTGGTGCCGGGGTTCTGCCCGGCCACGATGATGAGGTCGGCCTCGCGCAGGTCCTCCAGGGACACGCTGCCCTTGCCCACGCCCAGGGTCTCGGTCAGCGCCGAACCGGACGACTCGTGGCACATGTTGGAGCAGTCGGGGAGGTTGTTCGTGCCGAGCGCCCGGGCGAACAGCTGGTAGCAGAACGCGGCCTCGTTGCTGGTGCGGCCCGAGGTGTAGAACACCGCCTCGTCGGGGGAGTCCAGCGCCCGGAGCTCCTCGGCGACCAGGTCCAGGGCGCGGTCCCAGCCGACCGGCTCGTAGTGGGTGGCGCCCTCGGCCAGGTACATCGGCTCGGTGAGCCGGCCCTGCCGGCCCAGCCAGTACCCGGACCGCTCCGCCAGCTCGGCGACCGGATGGTCGGCGAAGAACCCGGCGGTCAGCGCCTTGGCGGTGGCCTCCTCCGCCACGGCCTTGGCGCCGTTCTCGCAGAACTCGGCCCGGTGCCGCCTGTCGCCCTCGGGCCAGGCGCAGCCGGGGCAGTCGAAGCCGCGCTTCTGGTTGACCGCGAGCATGGCGGGCAGCCCGCGCCGCACGCCCGCGTGCTCGCCGACCTGGCGGACGCTGTTCAGGACGGCCGGGAGCCCGGCCGCGCTGGTCTTGGGCGGACCGACCTGGGGAGAGTCCTGTGCGGGGTCCGGTTCATCCGAGTGCTGGTGTCTCACACACCGCATTCTGGCACTGCCCGCCCGGCCCGGGGACTCGCGGGGAGCAGCCTCGGACTCCGGGAGCCGGAACCGGGTCCTCGTAGGACGCGCACGTCGGGACCGGAATCCCTTCCCCCGAAGCGGCCGCCGGCCCGGGGCCGACCGGCCCGTGCGTCCGGGGCCGGGGCAGGAGTCCGCCGGGCCCGGACCTCGGGGCCTCGGGGCACCGCCGCCGGCCACCGCGGGGCTCAGTCGGCGGGGACCAGACGGATCCGTCCGCTGTCCGTCTCGGCGGCGATCTTGTGCGGGCTGTCCTCGTCCGTGTCCACCTCGATGACGACGTCCCCGCCGCCGGAGGCGTCCACGTCGTAGACGGCCTCGAGCAGCTCCAGCGTCGCGGACCCCTCCTCCGTGACCACCCGGACGTCGTCGGGGACACCGATGAAGGACACGTCGATCCTCCCGCTCCCGGTGCTGGCCCTCAGTGTGCGCGAGCGCACCCCGCCGGCGCGCAGGTCCCCCTCCGTGCTACGCAGGGAGAGGGGGCCGGAGACCCTCTGGACCTCCACCGAACCCTCGACGGTGCTGATCGTCAGCGGTTTGCCGAACGCGGTGGCCTCGACGCGGCCGGAACCGCCCTCGACGGTCAGCGAGGTGCCCTCGGGGACGTGCACCTCGTAGCGGACCTGGCACGGGTCTCCCTGATTGCACCTGGACCGCAGCACCAGGGTCTCCCCGTCGAGCCCCCAGGTGACGCCGGGCTCGCCGATGACGGACCGGCCCGACACCCAGCGCTTCACCTGGATCTCGTTCGTCTGGGTGGGGGAGACCTCCAGGTCGCCGTGGTCCACCACGATCGTGAGCTGGTCCGAGCCCGGTGCGAAGGTGCGCTCCTCCGGTTCGGCGTCCCCGGCGGGGGAGACGCATCCGCACAGGAGCAGCAGCGCCACCGCGCACGCCAGCAGGGTGCGGGCGGTGGTCCTCGCGGCCATGGGGCCTCCTCGTCGCTGGACGGCGGCGAGTCCGGCCACGCGGTCGGGCCGTCCGACGGCCGGGAACCGGCCGGATGCTCCGCGGGCGGCCGCCGTGGCGCGGACCCGGGGCGGATGGTGGATGTCCATCACCCACCGTAGCGAAACCCGGTCGGTCTTTCCCGGGACCACGGGGGCCGTTTTCCACGGTGTGCCCGGGGTAGTGGGCGGCCACGACCGACCACGACCGGCGTGACACCAGGGGGAATCATGAAGGCAGTGGTGTGGAACGGTACGAGGGACGTCGGGACCGCGAACGTCCCCGACCCCCGGATCGAGGACTCCGGTGACGCGGTCATCCGGGTCACCAGCTCGGGGCTGTGCGGTTCGGACCTGCACCTGTACGAGGTGCTCAGCCCCTTCATGCGCCCCGGGGACATCCTCGGACACGAACCCATGGGCGTGGTCGAGGAGGTGGGCGGCGGCGTGACCTCCCTGGTCCCCGGGCAGCGGGTCGTCGTCCCCTTCCAGATCTCCTGCGGCCACTGCGTCATGTGCCGGAGCGGCCTGCAGAGCCAGTGCGAGAGCACCCAGGTGAAGGAACAGGGCATGGGCGCGGCGCTCTTCGGCTACAGCGAGCTCTACGGATCGGTGCCCGGCGGGCAGGCCGAGTACCTGCGGGTCCCGCACGCCGACAACACCGCGATCCCCGTGCCCCCCGAAGGACCCGACGACCGCTACGTGTTCCTCTCCGACGTGCTGGCGACCGCCTGGCAGGCCGTCCGCTACGCCGACGTGCCCGAGGGCGGTTCGGTGGCGGTCCTGGGCCTGGGACCGATCGGCGACATGTGCTGCCGGGTCGCCGGCCACCTGGGCGCGGGGCAGGTGTTCGGCGTGGACCCGGTGCCCGAGCGGCGCGCGCGTGCCGCCTCCCGCGGAGCGGAGGTGTTCGACTCCTCCGAGGGCACCGACGAGCTGGTCCAGGAGATCCGCGACCGCACCGACGGACGCGGACCGGACGCGGTCATCGACGCGGTCGGCATGGAGGCGGCGGGGCACGGCTCGGCCAAGTTCGCCCAGCGGATGGCCTCGTTCCTGCCCAAGGGGACCGCGGCCAAGATGATGGAGACGGCGGGCGTCGACCGGCTGACCGCCCTGCACACCGCCATCGACCTGGTGCGGCGCGGCGGAACCATCTCGCTGATCGGCGTCTACGGGGGCATGGCCGACCCGATGCCGATGATGACGCTCTTCGACAAGCAGATCCAGTTGCGGATGGGGCAGGCCAACGTGCGCCGCTGGACACCGGAGATCCTGCCGCTGCTGGACGACGCAGACCGCCTGGGCGTGGAGGACTTCGCCACCCACCACCTGTCCCTGGACGACGCCCCGACCGCCTACGAGAAGTTCCAGAAGAAGCAGGACGGCGTGTTCAAGGTGCTCTTCCGCCCCTGACCCGTCCACGTCCCCGGTCCCGCCTCTGGTCCCGTCCCCGGCGCCGCCGCCGGGGACGGGACCCGTTCAACGGATCAGTTCTCGTAGACCCGGACGTAGTCGATGGTCATTTGCTGGGGGAATTGGGTGGTGTGGTCGGGGTAGCCGGGCCATTGGCCGCCGACGGCGACGTTGAGGATCATGAAGAAGGGTTGGTCGTAGACCCAGGGGTTGGTGCCTACGTCGTTGGTGGTGATGGTGTTGTAGGGGTGGCCGTCTACGGACCAGGTGATGGAGCCGGGGGACCAGTCGATGGCGAAGGTGTGGAAGGTGTCGGCGAAGGACCAGCCTTGGGGGTGGGTGTAGGAGGCGCCGATGCCGTTTGCTCCGGAGTAGCCGGGGCCGTGGACGGTGCCGTGGACCATGTGGGGTTCGTGGCCGACGTTTTCCATGATGTCGATTTCGCCGGAGTGGGGCCAGGGGGTGTCGGGGAAGTCGGAGCCCAGCATCCAGAAGGCGGGCCAGATGCCTTGGCCGCGGGGGATTTTGATGCGGGCTTCGATGTGGCCGTAGGCGTGTTCGATTTTGTTCTGGGTGGTGAGGCGGGCGGAGGTGTAGGTGCCGTTGGTTTCTTGGCGGGCGGTGATGACGAGGTTGCCGTTGCCGTCGAGGGCGGAGTTGGCGCGGTTGTCGGTGTAGTTCTGGAGTTCGTTGTTGCCCCAGCCGTGGTCGCCGGTTTCGTGGTTCCAGTGGGCGGGGTTGGGTGCGCTGCCGGCGGCACCGTCGAACTCATCGGACCAGACGAGGTCGCCGGGGGCGGCGCTCAGGTCGGCGTCGGTCCCGGCCGTGGTGCCCCCGGTCCAGTGCGGTGCGGTGAGGACCGCCGCCGCGAGGGCGACGGATGCGGCCACCGCCGTGGAGGCGACGGTGGCGCGGCGGGCGTTCTTCCTTCTGCTCATGGTGTCCTTCGGGAGGAGCGGAGACAGGGCCGCCCAGCGCTCGGACACGCGCGGATTAGCGGGTTCCGTACGGGTCTGCGCAGGGATGACCCTGCGTGGGCGAGTGCCCACTGAATGGGTGTTAAGTGACTGTACGTACGCGGACGCGTGCAGGCAAGGGGTGTTGGCGAGAATTCGGGAACACTCCCGTGGGGAGCATGTGACTTGAGGGGTATGTGAGTTTTCTGCTGTATGTCGGTTTCGTGTTCGCCCTCACGGAGGGTGAGGCCCGCCGACGGCGTCCGGAACCGTCCGGGAAACAGCGCGGGCCCCGCCGAGCGCGTGCTCGGCGGGGCCCGTTCCCGTCGGGGGGCGTCAGCCCTTCAGGGCCTCCTGGATCAGCGGGACGATCCCGTCCAGCGCGTAGGAGGTGCCCAGGGACGAGCCGCTGGAGAAGGCGTTGGCCAGCTCCGTGTCGTCCAGGATGATCAGGCGGCCGTCCTCGGCGGAGGGGATGCTCTGCAGGACCGGGTCCTCGTGCAGGAACTCCGCGGTGCCGCCGATGGGGAAGATGACGGTCAGGTCCGCGTCCAGGACCTCCACCATCTCCGAACTCAGGTCCACGTAGAACGCGCCGTCGGCCATCTCGGTGATCTCGGACTTGTACTGGAACCCGAGGTCCTGGAGCAGGTCCACCCGTGAGTCGCCGGGGACGTAGGCGCCGTACTGGCCGTCGTAGTACGCGCCGACCGCGATGGTCGTGTCCGCGAACTCGGGGTTGTCCTCGCTGATCCGGGCGAAGCGGTCCTCCAGGTCCTTGATGACCTCCTCGGCCTTCTCCTTCTCGCCGAGCACCTGGGCGACCTGGCGGGTCTGCTGCTGCCAGGTGGTGCCGTAGGTGACCTCGACCCCGGGCGGCGGACCCACCACCGGGGCCACCGGGGAGAGCAGGTCGTAGCGCTCCTGGCTGTTGTCGGAGCGGGTGTCGAGGATGACGTCGGGCTCCAGGGAGGCGATCGCCTCCAGGTTGGGCTCCATGGTGCCGACCTCGACCGGCTCCTCGTCGAGCAGGTCGGCCGCCCAGGGGCCCACGCCCGTGCCGCCGTAGCCCTGCCAGTCGGCCACGCCGACCGGCTGCACGCCCAGGGCGAGGGCGGTCTCGGCGTCGGACCAGCCCGTGGCGACGACGTTGGCCGGTTCGTCCCCGACCGTCACGTCGCCGTACAGGGTCTCGACGGTGACCGGGTAGCCCTCGGCGGCCGCGCCGTCCGACCCCTCCGACGCGGAGCCGGTGGTCTGGCCGCCGCAGGCGGCGAGCAGCAGGAGGGAGAGCGCGCCGGCGGCGATCGAGCCGCCGCGGATCAGCGGACCGCGGTTCATGGAGCCTCATTCGGTCGGGGAATTGAGCTTAGCCTTGCCTAAGCAGAAGCCATGTTGGGGGAGTCGGCGTCGTTGCGCAAGCCCGTGCGCGAGTCCGGGCGGAGGAGGCGCGGACGCCCTCGGCGTGTCCGGAAGACCCGGTGGCGGGGGCGTACGGCGGTTTCCGGCCGGTACGCGGTGACCTGCGGGGGAAGCCCCACGTGGTGAGGGTCACACGGTTCCCGGGCGGTGCTCCCGGCCGGGGGAGGGACGGTCCCCCGTAGGCGCCCCCGCGCCGCCGCTCCGATCAGGGATAGGCCTCCACGCCGTGGCGCCAGTAGCCGATGAAGGAGACGTCCTCCTTGGGCACGCCGCGTTCGCGTACCAGGGTGCGGCGCAGCTCGGTGGGCAGGGCGTTCTCCCCGGCCACGAAGCAGTAGGGGCGGCCCCCGGGCGGTTCGATCCCGCGCACGGTCTCCAGGGCGAGCCGTCCGGGCACCGCGTGCGGGTCGGTGCGGGGCAGCCAGCGCACCTCCACCCCGGCCGGGGCCCGTACCGGGCGGACGTCGGCGTCGGAGGGCACCTCCAGGAACGCCTGCCCCCGCATCTCCTCGGGCGCCTGCTCGAGGATGGAGAGCAGCGCGGGCACGGCGCTCTCGTCGCCCACCAGCAGTTGCCAGTCGGTGTCCTCGGAGGGCAGGTAGTAGACCCCCTCCGGGTACAGTCCCAGCTCGTCGCCCTCGCGGGCCGCCAGCGCCCAGGCCGAGGCCGGGCCCCCGTCCCCGTGCGCGACGAACTCGATGTCCATCTCCAGCGCGTCGGGGTCGAAGCGGCGGACGGTGTAGTTGCGCACGTGCGGGCGCCGGTCGTCGGGCATGGCGCGGAACTCGGCCACCCACCCGTCGTCCTCGGCGGCCTCCGGCAGGTACAGCCGGTCCTGGCCCGGCCTGGGGAAGAGGATCCTCGTGCACTGGTCCAGACCCAGGAACTCGAACTCGGCCAGTTCCTCACCGGTGAGCGTCACGGTGAGGAAGTGGTCGGTGGTGCGCTCGGTGCGCGCCACCCTGGTCCGGATCATGGTGCGACGGCTCGGATGCCTGATGCGCAAGGCGGGGGCCCCTCTGGTTGTTCCGCGGCGGAGGGTCGTGGAGAATCCGGTTTGCCGGTTTCCGTCCGCGGTGACCGTTGTCGTTCTGGGAAAGGCTAGCCTAACCAGGGCTGATGCGGCGGTTCAGGGTCCGCTTCCCGGGAACGGCGGGCACCGCGGCCGGACGCGGCGGGCCGCACCCGGCCGAGAGCGGGCCCGTCCCACCCGACGGCCTCCGATCGGCGCACCAGCCCGGACCGGGGCACGACACGGCAGGAGAGGGAACACCGGATGAGTACACGCCCGCACGGGGGCGCGCGCCCCGCACCGAGGGGACGCGCCGCGTGAGCGCCGTCGCTCCCGCCGACGCCGGACGGGAACGGCCGGCCCCGGACTCCCCGGACGCCGCGGGCACTCCGGACACCACGGCCGTCCCCACCAGTGTGCGCGCCCTGCGCGGGCGCACCCTGCGGCGCAACCGCCGCCACGTCGTCCTCGGCGTGGTCATGCTCTCCCTGCACCAGGTCGCCGAGGCCCTCGTCCCCGTCGCCATCGGCCTGACCATCGACTGGGCCGTCGTCCCCGGCGACGTCCGCGCCCTGGCGGTCTGCGTCACGGGCATGGCGGTGCTCTTCACCGTCCTGGCCCTGGCCTACCGCACCGGCGCCCGCTTCTCCCTGCGCGCCACAGAGAACGAGGCCCACCTGCTGCGGGTGGAGGCCGCCCGCCGCGCCCTCGACCCCCGCGGCGAGCGCAGCGGCCTGCGCGCGGGCGAGGTGCTGTCGGTGGCCACCTCCGACGCCGAACAGGCCGCCCAGTACGTGCGCGCCTGGTCGGCGTCGATCGCCCTCGTGGTCGCCGTCGTCGTCGCCACCGTCGCCCTGCTGGCCGTCGACGTCCCCCTCGGCCTCGGAGTGCTCGTCGGGGTTCCCCTGCTCATGCTTCTGCTGCGCTTCCCCGCCGCCCGCATCACCCGGCGCAGCGAGGCCAAACAGGCCACCGCGGCCGGGGCCACGGCCCTGGCCACCGACCTGGTCGGCGGCCTGCGCGTCCTGATGGGCATCGGCGCACGGCACAACGCCGCCGCCCGCTACCGCGCCGCCAGCACCCGCGCCCTGGAGGCCTCGGTCGGCGCCGCCGCCAGCAACGGCCTCTACCGGGGACTGGTCACCGCCTCCAGCGCCCTCTTCCTCGCCTGCGTGGCGGGCGTGTCCGGATGGATGGCGCTCGACGGCCGTCTCAGCGTCGGCGAACTCGTCATCGTCATCGGCCTGGCCCAGTTCCTCGCCGAACCCGTCCAGGGGCTGGGCATGGTCGGCCAGATGTTCGCCACCGCACGCGCCTCCGCGCGGCGGCTCGTACGCCTGCTCAACGCGCCCGCCGCCGTCACCCCGGGCGACCGCGACTGCGGGGGCGGACCGGTCGTCGCCCTGTCCGGCGTCGGCTACCGCACCCTGCGCGACGTGGACCTCGAACTCGCCCCCGGAGAGCTGGTGGGCGTGCTCACCGCCGATCCCCGCGACGCCGAGGCCCTGCTGGAACTGCTCTCGGGCCGGGCCGACCCCGAGCGGGTGCACGGCGCACTCACGGTGGGCGGCGTCCCCGTCCACGAGCTCGGCCTGGACGCCCTGCGCGGCACGGTCCTGGTGGAGGAGCACGGCGCCGCCCTGTTCGAGGGCACCCTGCGCTCCAACCTGACGGTCCGTGCGGGGACCGACGAGGACCGGCTCCTGGCCGCACTGCGCGCCGCCGCGGCCCAGGACCTGGTCAGCGGCCATCCCGAGGGCCTGGACCGGCCGGTCGCCGACCGCGCCGCCAACCTCTCCGGCGGCCAGCGCCAGCGCGTGGCCCTGGCCCGCGCCCTGGTCGCCGATCCTCCCGTGCTGGTACTGCACGACCCCACCACCGCCGTGGACGCGGTCACCGAGGAGGCCATCGCCCGGGGCGTGGCCGCCGCCAGGGAGGAACGGACCCCGGCCGGGGCGACCCTGGTCGTGGCCAACAGCCCGGCACTGCTGGCCCGCGCCGACCGCGTCGTGGTGCTCGTCGGGGGACGGGTCCACCGCACGGGGACACACGCGCGCCTGGTCGAGGAGGACCGGTACTACGGAGAGGCGGTGCTGCGATGAGCACGACGGCGAGGACCCCGGACGAGGAGGCCCCGGAGGCATCCGGGGCGCCGGCGGACGGACACGGCGAACTGCTGCCCACCGCCTCGACCCGCCGCACCTGGGCGGTGCTCGGCGACGGGGTGCGCCGCACCGGCTGGAGCACCCCCCTGGCCCTGGCCACCGTGCTCGCCGGCAGCGCCGGCGGACTGGTCGCCCCGTGGGTGCTGGGCCGGATGGTCGACGACATCTCCGAGGGCAGGAGCCTGGACACCGTGCTGTCCTCGGCCGCCCTGATCGCCGTGTCGGGCGTGCTCGGCGGACTGCTGGTGGGCGTGGGCGCCTGGCTGGTCAGCCGGGTCGGCGAGACCGTCCTGGCACGTCTGCGCGAACGCGTCATGGACCGCGTGCTGCGCATGCCCGCCGCCCGCCTGGAACGGGTCCGCATCGGCGACCTGCTCTCCCGCGTGGGCGACGACGTCGCCGTGGTCACCGCGAGCATCGCCCGCACCGGCCCCGACGTCGTCGTGGCCCTGGCCACCGTGCTGCTGACCGCCGCGGGCATGACCGCCCTGGACTGGCGCCTGGGCCTGGCCGGAATGCTCTCCCTGCCGGTGTACGTGCTGGCGGTGCGCTGGTACCTGCCGCTCTCGGGCCCCTACTACGCCCGCGAGCGCATCGCCATGGGCGAGCGCTCGCACGCGATGATGGGCGCCCTGCGCGGGCGGGGCAGCGTGCGCGCCTACCGTCTGGAGGCCGAGCACGAGGACCGCGTCCGCGGCCGCTCCCGCGCCGCCATGGACATCACGGTCGAGGTGTTCCGGCTCTTCACCCGGTTCGGGTCGCGGCTCAACGGCGCCGAGTGCGTCGGGCTGACCTCCGTGCTGGTGGTCGGGTTCTGGCTGGTGCGCGGCGACCTGGCCACCGTCGGCATGGTCACCGCCGCCGCCCTGTACTTCCACCGCCTGTTCGGACCGATGATCTTCCTGGTCATGAACTTCAACGAGGTGCAGTCGGCCGGGGCGAGCCTGGCCCGCCTGGCCGGTGTGGCCGACCTTCCGGCGGAGGCGGACCCGGAGGCCGAGGAGGGTCCCGCGGGCGCCTCGGTGCGCGTCGACGCGGTCACCCACTCCTACGGCACCGGCGGCCCGCCCGCCCTGGAGGAGGTGTCGCTGGAGGTCGCCCCGGGCGAGCGCGTGGCCCTGGTCGGGGCCAGCGGCGCGGGCAAGACCACCCTGGCCGCCCTGGTCGGCGGGCTGCGCACGCCCACGGCCGGAAGCGTGTACCTGGGCGGGATCCCCCTGGAGGAGCTGGGGGAGCGGCGCGTGCGCGAACACGTCTTCCTCGTCAGCCAGGAGACCCACGTGTTCGCCGGCACCCTGCTGGAGGACCTGCGCCTGGCCCGCGCCGGGGCCACCGGGGCCGAGGCGGAGGCCGCCCTGGAGGCGGTCGGCGCCCTGGAGTGGACGCGCGCCCTGCCCGAGGGCCTGGAGACGGTGGTCGGCGAGGGCGGGCACGCCCTGACCGCCGAGCAGGCCCAGCACCTGGCCCTGGCCCGCCTGGTCCTGGCCGACCCGGACGTGGCCGTCCTGGACGAGGCCACGGCCGAGGCGGGCAGTTCGGGTGCCCGGCGCCTGGAGCGGGCGGCCGCGGCGGCCACGGCCGGGCGCACGACCCTGGTGGTGGCGCACCGGCTGACCCAGGCCGAGACGGCCGACAGGGTCGTGGTCATGGACGGGGGGCGGATCGTCGAGCAGGGCGCGCACGCGGACCTGGTCGCCGCCGGGGGGCGCTACGCCGACCTGTGGCGCAGCTGGCAGGGCGCATCGGCCTGACGGACGCGGGTCGCGGCGGCCGGGGTCCCCTCCGTGTGCTGAGGACGGGGACGGGCCGCCCGTTCCCGGCCGCGCGGTTCCCGGGCCGCGCGGCCCGGCACACCCTTCGGGGCGGCGCCCGCCTCCGGGACGGCGCCCATGCCCGGTTAATTCCGCGTCGGTTTTTCCTCAAGGGCCACTGTGTCGGGCGGCTCCGCCGGGGTGCGCGCCGAGAGCCTGTCCGTCGTACGCACACCCGCGGTCCCCGTCCGGGGACCCGTAGGACGGGCGCCGCCTCCGTACGCGGCGGCCCGCCCCGGTCCGCCTCCGGGGGACGCGCCTGCGCAGGGTGCACGCAGCCAGGAGGAAACGATGCCGCCAGCCCTCACCCGCCTTGCCGCCACCGCGCTGACAGGAACCGTGCTGGCGGTGCTCGCGCCGGTGGGCGCGCACGCGGACGGGACCGTGGACCGGGAACTGGCCTCGACGAAGAAGGCCCTGGACGTGTACGTGGACGAGGAGAGGGCGCTCGCCGACGGCTACCTGCCGGACGGGGAGTGCGTGGAGAGCGCCGAGGGCGTGATGGGCCACCACTACGTCAGATGGGACCGGATCGACCGGGAGCTGGACGCGCGCGCACCCGAGGCGCTGGTCTACCAGCCCGACGGCTACGGCGGCCGCGAGCTCGTCGCGGTGGAGTACTTCTACGCCGACGAGGACCAGGACGTCTCCACCGACGACGACCGGCCCCGCCTCTTCGGGCAGCCCTTCGACGGCCCCTCCGAGCCGCAGGCCCCGGGCCTGCCGGTCAACTACTCGCTGCACGTGTGGCTCTGGCAGGAGAACCCGGACGGGCTGTTCAGCCCGTGGAACCCGCGGGGCTCCTGCTGAGGCGTGTGCCGGGTCGCCGTCCGCCCGAACCCGCCGAACGCGCGGCCAGGTCAGGAACCGCCGGTGCTCTGGCGCAGGTGCACGCAGCACTCCCCGGCGCGGGGGGCGAGGACGGCCTCCACCGTCGGTGCCCGGAGGCCGGCGAGGAAGCCGGTCAGGAAGGCGTGGTTGATGCCGCACACCAGCTCCGGCGACGTGGCGGCCAGGGGGTGGAAGGGGCAGTTCAGCAGGCGCAGGCAGACGGGTGACTCGCGTGCGGGCTCGAAGCCGTGGTCGGCGAGCACGCCTTCGGCGCGGGTCAGCGCGCGCTGGGCGCCGAGCCTGCCGGGACGGGTCCGGGCCCGTTCGGTGGTGCCCAGCGCCCGGCCGCGGTCGTGGGCGGCGCGCATGGCGGCCTCCCGGGCGGTCTCGGACTCGCCCCCCTCGCCTTCGGTGCTCACGGCCTCGACCAGGATGGCGGCGAGCAGGTCGTGCTGACGCTGGGGGATGCTGACGCGCACGTCGCCGTCGGTGGGCTCGTAGACCTTCGGGATGCGTCCGGCCCTGCGGCTCCCGTCGACCCGTTCGAAGCGGGCTTGCAACAGGCCCGCGGCGACGAGCTTGTCCAGGTGGAACGCTGCGAGTTTGCGGGAGATCCCGACCGCGGCGGCGGCCTCGTCGCGGCCCACGGGCCGACGGGCGCGCCGGATGAACCCGTACATCCCCCGGCGTAGCTCGTCGTCCAGCACCGCCACGGTCGCGATCGAGTCAGTCTCACTGGTGGTCATCCAGTCATCCTAACTCAGATAAACCAGCACTCATAGGTCGAAAATAACGCATATCCGCCTGACATCGGGGTCTTGCGCCCTCTGAAAAATAAAACTAATCTTAGTTAGCGAAATAACAATGAGGGGGCCCGTGATGGTCGATCGACAGGCACAGGCGAAACAGCCGGTGAGCGCGGCATTGGCGGGTCCGTACGGTCACCCGTTCCACCCCATCCTGGTCACCGTCCCGATCGGTGCGTGGGTCGCGAGCCTGGTCTTCGACGTGGCCTCACACCTGGTGGCCGAACCGGCCTTCCTCACCCAGGGGTCGGTGTGGTTGATCGGTATCGGCGTGCTCGGCGCGGTGGCCGCGGCACTGATCGGCTTCCTGGACCTGTTCGCCATTCCCACCGGCACGCCGGCCTTCCGCGTCGGCCTGCTGCACATGAGCCTGAACCTGGCGGTCACCGGCGCCTACGCCGCCAACCTCGTCTGGCGTTCGACCGAGTACGGCCGGGCGGCACCGGTGGAGGGCGGCATGCTCGCGTTGTCAGCCCTGAGCGTGGCCGTGCTGGCGGTGTCCGGCTTCCTCGGCGGAAAGCTCGCCTACCACTACGGCGTGCGGGTCGCCGACGAGGCCACCCAGGCCCAGGGCTACCTGCCCCGCGGCCACGAACCGGACCGTCCGATTTAGGCACGGCTGGAAACCCGCGTCCTTTCGACCACTTCGTAGGAGAACGACATGGCTGTCGCAGCACTGATCACCTGGTTGGTCACCGCCGTCGGCGGGTTCGTCATGCTGGGCACCTGGATCGCCAAGGGCGGCCCGAGGAAGCAGGAGTCGAACACCCGCCTCCCTCCGAGCGTGGTGTTCGCCCACTTCGCCCTGGCGGTCGTCGGTCTGGTGGTGTGGATCGTCTACTTGTTCACCGACGACCACGCCATCGCCTGGACGGGGTTCGTCCTGCTGCTGCCGGTGGCGGTCCTCGGATTCGTGATGCTGTTCCGCTGGATCCCCACCTACCGCGCCCGTGCCACCGCGGCCCAGGACCCGCCCGAACGGCACTTCCCGGTCGCCGTGGTGGGCGGTCACGGGGTGTTCGCCGTGGCCACCCTCATCCTCGTGCTGCTGGCCTCCCTCGGACTCTGACCGCCCCCGCCCGCGACCGGTGCTGCGACGACACCTCGGGAAGCCGGCCCCGGCGGCCTGAGGCGTCACCGGAGGGCCTCGTGCCGGACCGGTCGCGGCACCGCGTCGGCCATCGGCTCCGCCGGTTCCCGGTCACCGCCGTCGCGGTGCTAGTCCATGGCGGAACGGCCGTGGCGCCAGTAGCCGATGAAGGAGACGTCCTCCTTGGGCACGCCGTGCTCGCGTACCAGGGTGCGGCGCAGCTCGGTGGGCAGGGCGTTCTCCCCGGCCACGAAGCAGTAGGGGCGTCCCCCGGGCAGCTCGGCGGCGCGGACCGTGTCCAGGGCGAGCCGTCCGGGCACCGCGTGCGGGTCGGTGCGGGGCAGCCAGTGCACCTCCACCCCCGGCCGGTCGGGGAGCGGGCGCACGTCGCCGGCGGAGGGCACCTCCAGGTACACCAATGCCCGCATGTCCTCGGGGGCCTGTTCCAGGATCGACACCAGCGCGGGCACGGCGCTCTCGTCGCCCACGAGCAGTTGCCAGTCGGCGTCCTCGGAGGGGAGGTGGTACACGCCGTCGGCGAGCATCCCCGCCTCGTCGCCGGGGACGGCCCGGGACGCCCAGGCCGAGGCCGGACCGGCGTCGCCGTGGTCGACGAACTCGATGTCCATCTCCAGCGCGTCGGCGTCTAACCGCCGGACCGAGTAGCTGCGCACGTGCGGCCGGCGGCTCGGGGGCATCGCGTAGAGCTGCTCCACCCAGCGCTTGTCGGCGTCCGCGGGCATGGACAGCCGGTCCTGTCCCTCGCGGGGAAGGAAGAGGCGCACGAACTGGTCCCGGCCGAGGAAGTCGAAGCCGGCCAGCTCCGGTCCGCCCAGGGTCACGGTGACGAAGTGCTCGCTCAGGCGCTCGGTCCGCACCACGCGGGTACGGATCATCGCGCGGCGGCCGGGCTGTTCGATGCGCACGGGACCTCTTTCTTCCTCACCGGGATATACGGGCGAAAACGACCTCAGGCAAGGCTAACCTCACCAGCGTCCTTCCCGTGACGCGGTGGCGTGTGGAGCTTCGGGTCCTGTTCCTCGGAGGGGCCGCGCCCTGTGCCCGTTGACGGAAAGCGCACTCCGACACGCGCTTCCGAGTGACCGCTTGGAGCCGCCCACCGACTTCACCGTTCGCTGCTCCTGTGAGGCCGAGAATCCGGAGGCGGCCGAGGAGGTCGTGCTCGAACCCATGGTCGGGGTGATCGGGCCGGAGGACGGCGTCACCGTGGGAACCGGGCCGTGCGATCCGTGGAGGCCAGCCCATGGTTTCCTCTGCCGCAGATGAAGATCTACATCGTAAATGTGGCCGATGACTTTTCTCCAGAAATCGTGAGCACATCCACCACCACGGAACACGGGCATCCACCAGCCGACAAATGGACCGAGGACTCCGCCAGTGGCACGCAGGGAGCGACGCGTGTACCCGCGGACTGTCGCAGTCGTCACGGAGAATCGACGTATGACACAGCCTTCACACCGGCACCACGCCATCGACTACCTGGAGCTCACGGTCACCGACCTGGACCGGGCGCGAAGCTTTTACTCCGAGGCGTTCGGATGGCGGTTCAACGACTACGGGCCGCAGTACGCGGGAATCCAGAACCCGCGGGGCGCGGACGCACCCGAGGTGGGCGGACTCGCCCTGGGCGAGCGGGTGCGACCGGGCGGCCCCTTCGTGCTGCTGTACTCCACCGACCTGGACCGGTCCGCCGAGGCCGTGGAGGCCGCGGGCGGGCACGTGGTGAAGGGCCCCTACGCCTTTCCGGGCGGGCGCCGCTTCCACTTCACCGATCCCAGCGGCAACGAACTGGGCGTCTGGGCCGAGAGGTAGGGCCTGTTGCGAGAGAGCCCGTCGAGACAGCGCGCAGGACGAGGAGAGACTCACCGGAACCACTTCACCACCAGCGGCTCCTGGGCCACGCTGATCCCATGAGCGAACACGAGGATGCATCCGTCCAGGCCGGGGCGCACCCGGCGCTGAGCGCGCACGTGCTCCTTCTTCGTGAGGGGTGCGTACTCCTGACCCGTCGCGGCCCTGATGCGTCCTACGCCCCCGGCCTGTGGCACGCCGGAGTCGCGGGGAAGGTCGACACGGGTGAGGACGTCGTGGGCGCCGCCGTGCGTGAGGCCCACGAGGAGCTCGGAGTCGGCCTGGACCCGGTGGACCTTGGGTTCGCCCACGTGATCCACAGCCAGGAGTCCCCGCACCGGGACTGGGTCCACTTCTTCTTCGTCTGCCGCCTCTGGTCGGGCACCCCGGTCAACAACGAACCGCACAAGCACACCGAGATCCGGTGGTGGCCCGTCCGCGAGCCCCCACCGGACACGGTCGACTACTGCGCCCAGGCCCTGGGGCACCTGTCGGCCGGGGTCCGCTTCTCCCGGCACCGGATCCGCACGACCCGCCCCATGGTGTCGGCACCGGCGCAGAATACGCCGGGGCCGCAGCGCCGGTCCAGACCCGGACCGGCGCAGCAGGAGCCGGGATGACCTGGGCCGACCCGGCCTTCGAGGGCTGCGCGAGGCCGGGGCGGCCACCGGTACCGGCGAGCCGTACGCGGAACTCGTCCGGGCCCGCGCCGTCCTGGTGCAGTGGGCTCAGCGTCTCCCCCGAACCGGCTCCCGGAGGGGTTGCTCCCCACCGTGCTGGCGGTCCGGGCCGTTCCCGGTGTGGTGGGCGACGGCCTCGTTGAGGACCGCGCAGGCGCGGCGCAGCTCGGCGGGATCCGCCGTGCCGTAGCCCAGGACCAGTCCGTGCACGGTCGGGGCGCCGTGGCTGCTGCGGGAGGTGTCGTCCACCAGCACGCCCCGCTCGGCGGCCTCGGCGACCACCGGGGCCACGGCGCGGGCGGGCAGCGGGAGCAGTAGGTGCAGACCCGCGGTGTCCCCGGTCGTGCGCGTGTGGAGGAGTTCGATCAGGAGCTCGCGGCGGCGGGCGTACTCCAGGCGCATCCGGCGCAGGTGCCGGTCGAGGTCGCCGCGCTCCAGAAGCAGGGCGGTCGCGGCCTGGACCGGCACGCTGGTGCGGTCGGACAGGTCGTGCCGGGTCCGGGCCAGGCGCTCCAGCAGCGGGGACTCGGCGACGATCCAGCCGACGCCCACGTCGGGGGACAGGCTCTTGGAGAGCGTGCCGAGCAGGATGACCCGTCCGGGGTCCAGGCCGTACAGGGCGGGCAGGGGAGCCACGTCGTAGCGGAACTCGGCGTCGTAGTCGTCCTCCACGACCATGGCTCCGCTCTCGCGGGCCCAGGCCAGGAGGCGCTCGCGGCGCGGGATCGGCAGCCGCCCGCCGAGCGGGTACTGGTGGGCGGGGGTGGTGTGGACGAGGGACAGGCCGTCGGGCAGTTCCCCGGTGAGGATGCCGTCGTGGTCGACCGGGCAGGAGAGCACCTGTGCCCCGCGCGCGGCCAGGATGGTGCGGGCCTTCTGGTACCCGGGCTCCTCGACCCCCGCCCGGGTGCCCGCGCCGAGCAGGGCGGCCCCGACCAGGTCCAGGCCGTTGCCGGTGCCGCGGGTGACCATGACGTTCTCCGGCCCGATGCGCACGCCCCGGGTCCGGCGCAGGTGCCCGGCGAGGAGCTCGCGCAGGCGGGGCAGGCCCCGGGGGTCGGGATCGTCGTCCGGGGCCTGTTCGGCCGCGTGCCGCCAGGCCCTGCGCCAGGCGGCACGGTCGTGGTCGCGCACCCACGGCGCGCCCGGGCGCAGGTCGATCATGCCGTGCCGCCGGGCCTGTTCCCGGGACCAGCGGGGCGTGAGGACCTCGGCCGGGGCCGGCGCGGCGACGGGGAGGACGTCGTGCTCGGCGACGAAGGTGCCCGAGCCGTGCCGTCCCTCGAGCCATCCCTCGGCGTAGAGCTGCTGGTAGGCCTCGGTCACCACGGTCCTGCTGACGCCCGTCTGCGTGGCGAGGGCACGGCTGGAGGGCAGGCGCTCGCCGGGTGCGAGCGTCCCCCCGGACATGGCCTCGCGCAGCGCGTCGGACAGTTGGACGGTGAGGGGGCGCGGGGCGGAGCGGTCCAGGCGGAAGGCCGGTTCGGTGAGGCGTCGGGGCAAAGTGGTCTTTCGCTTTCGGGAAGAAGTGGCCATGGTCGGGTGTCCACTTGCTTCCTAGGCTAGCGCCATGCTCTCCACCACAGAACGCACCAGACTCCGCCGCGGCAAGCACAAGGCCCGGACCGACCGCGCGGACCTGTACTCCCTGCTGGACGCGGGGATGGTCTGCCACCTGGGGGTGGTCGTCGACGGCGCGCCCATGGTGGTGCCCACCGGGTACGGGCGCGTCGGCGACACCCTCTACCTGCACGGTTCCACCGGGGCGCGGTCGCTGCGCGCGGGCGGAGAGGTGTGCGTCACCGTGACCCTGCTGGACGGTGTCGTGATGGCCAGGTCGGCCTTCCACCACTCGGTCAACCACCGCTCCGCCGTGGTCTACGGTGTGCCGCGCGTGGTCACGGACGAGCGGGAGCGGTGGGAGGGGTTGCGCGCGCTGACCGAGCAGTTGGCTCCCGGGCAGTGGGACGTGGTCCGTCGGCCGAGCGCCAAGGAGATGGCGGCCACGCGCGTGCTGGCGCTGTCGTTGGAGGAGGCGTCGGTGAAGGTGCGCACCGGGCCTCCGTCGGGCGATGAGGAGGACCACGGCCTGCCTGTGTGGGCGGGTGTGCTGCCGGTGCGGCAGGTGTTCGGTGAGCCGGAGCCGGCCCCGGACCTGGCACCGGGTGTGGAGGTGCCCGACCATGTCGCCCGGCGGGTGCCCAAGCCGTAGTCCCCGGGATGGCCGCGGCCCACGGGGCGGCGCAGGGAGGCGTCCTCCGGGCCGCCGCCCGTCCCGCTCCCGGACTTCGTCCGGGCTCGCCCGGGCGGCCCGGCCCCGGCGGTGGACAATGGGACGCCAGACGGCCTCGCCGAGGCCGTTCCCCCGTGAGGAAGAAGTGCCCATGGCCGAGCAGGTCGTCACCGTCGAGGACCTGGGTGTCCGCTACCCCGGAAGCGAGGCGCCCGCCGTCGAGCGGATGAGCTTCTCGGTGTCCCGGGGCGAGGTCTTCGGCTTCCTCGGCCCGAGCGGGGCCGGGAAGTCCACGACCCAGAAGGTGCTGACCCGCCTCCTGCGCCGCTACGAGGGCGAGGTGCGGGTCCTGGGGCGCCCGCTGCGCCGGTGGGGGCAGGACTACTTCGAGCGCGTGGGGGTCGGGTTCGAGCTGCCCGCGGGGTTCGGCAGGCTCACCGCACGGGAGAACCTGGCGGCCTTCGCCTCGCTCTACCGGGGGCCGGTCGAGGACCCGGACGAGCTCCTGGCCAGGGTGGACCTGTCGGAGGCCGCCGACCGGCGGGCCGACGACCTGTCCAAGGGCATGCGCATGCGTTTGAACCTGGCCCGGGCCCTGGTCAACCGGCCCGACCTGCTGTTCCTGGACGAGCCCACGTCGGGCCAGGACCCGGTGCGCGCCGCCCTGCTGCGCGGGGTCGTGCGCGCGGCCGCCGACGCGGGTGCCACGGTCTTCCTCACCACGCACGACATGGCCACCGCCGACCTGCTGTGCGACCGGGTGGCCTTCGTCGTGCGGGGGCGGATCGCGGCGGTGGACACCCCGCGCGGGTTCAGGCTCGACCACGGGCGGCCCGGGCTCGTGGCCGAGGTGCGGGGGCAGGGAACGCGGGAGTTCCCCATGGGCGCCCTGACCGGCGACACCGAACTCCAGCGGCTGCTGGCGCGGGGCGCGGTCGAGACCCTGCACACGCGGGAGGCGTCGCTGGACGAGGTCTTCGCCGCCGTGACCAGGGAGAAGCTGTGAGGCGCCTGTCGGCGGCCACCGCGCTGGAGTGGCGGGTGGAGCGGCGCTACGGGGTCGTGCCCGTGGCCGTGGGCCTGGGCGTGGTGTGGACCCTGGTCCTGTTCGCGGTTCCGGAGGGCGCGGCCCGTGTGGTGGCGCCCTATCTTCTCTTCGTCGACACGGCGGGCTTCGGGGCGCTGTTCGTGGTGGCCCTGCTGCTGTTCGAGCGGACCGAGGGGGCGCGCCGGGCACTGGCCGCCACCCCGCTGCGCGCCGCCGAGGCGGTCGCGGCCAAGCTCACGGTGCTCACCGCGCTGTCCCTGCTCATCGCCGTGCCGATGGTGGCGGTGTCGGTGCGGGGGCGGCCCGCCGACACGGCATGGGCGTTGGGGGTGTCCCTGTCCGGAGTGGCGCTGACCTCCCTGGTGCTGCTCACCGTGTGCCTGGCGGCCGGTGCGCGGGCACGGGACCTGTCGGGTTTCCTCGTGGCGCTGCCCCCGGCCGTGGCGCCGCTGATCCTGGTCCCGCTGCTGCACGTCTCGGGGGCCGTGGCGCATCCGCTGGCCTATCTGGTGCCGACCACCGTGGGGGCGGACCTGATCCGCTGGGGGATCGACCCGCGCTCGCCGGGGCAGGAGCCGCTCGTCGTGGCCGCCGGTGTGCTCTACGCCCTGGTGTGGGCGGTGGCCGCGGCCGAGGTCGCCCGCCGGGGCGTCGAGCGCGGTGAGGAGGGGTCCTGCGTGCCCTGGCGGAGGACCACGGGCACGCGCGGGCCGTCCGGGCGGGGCCCCGCTGTCGGGAGGGCTCGGGCCGTCGGAAGGGCTCGGGCCGCCGGGAGGGGCGCCCTCCCGGCGGTGGCGGGGTTCGTCCGCGTCGACCTCCTCGGCACCGGCCGGGGGCCGCTGATGCTGGTGATGCTGGTGGCGCCCGTGCTGTTGGCCCTGCTCATCCGGCTGGCGTTCCCGCCGGTCGCGGACTTCCTCGCCGACTCCCACGGTTTCGACCTGGTGGCCCACACGCCCGCGGTCCTGGCCGCGCTGGTGCTGTTGCACGTGCCCATGATGTTCGGGGTTGTGGGCGGTCTGCGCGCGGTCGAGGACAGGGACGAGGGCGTCCTGCTCGTCCTGCGCGTGTCCCCGCTCTCGCTGCGGGCCTATCTCGCCTACCGCCTGGCGGCCGTCACCGCCGCCTCCCTGGTCGGCCTCGCCGTGGCCCTGCCGCTGAGCGGGCTGATGGCGGCGGGGTGGTCCGCGGGGACGGTCGTGGCCCTGATCCTGGCGGCCGCGCAGTCGGCCCTGCTGCTGGCGGGGATGACCGCGCTGGCGGCCAACAAGGTCGAGGCCCTCGTGGTGGTCAAGGGCCTCGGCGCCGTGATGGTGCTGGTCCCGGTGGCGCTGTGGGCCCTGCCACAGCCGTGGGCGTCGGCCCTGCTCGTCCTTCCTCCGGCGTGGCCGGTACTGGCCCTTCCGGGGTACGCATCCGGTCCCCTGGGTCCGTGGTGGTGCCTGGCCGGGGGAGCGGTCGTGACCGCCGCGGCGTCGGCGGTACTTTTGAGGCGGACCTGGCGCTCCCTGCACGCGTTGTAGGGCCGGTTCCCTCCCTCCGTCCTTCGGACCGCACGCGTCGCGGCGCCGCGTCACCGGCCGGTACGTACCGGCCGCGTCGGGCCCGCGCCGCGGCAGGGGCGAAAACGTGACGCCGCCCTCCTTCCCGGTCCGGTCAGGGTGGACGCCAGACGGCTTTTGGTCGTTCTCCACAACTGGGACCGCCCAGAGTGCGTTGTCTTCGACATGGCGCCGCGGACCAGAAGACGAGAGGGTGGAACAGTGCCGGGACCGTCGTGTCGCGGTGTCGCACATCGTTGGTCTACAGGAGGCTCGGTCGGGTTGTTCAGTCGTATCGCCATCGTCAACCGTGGTGAGGCCGCCATGCGGCTCATCCACGCCGTACGGGACCTCGCCGCGGAGACCGGGGAGCGGATCGAGACCGTCGCCCTGCACACCGACGTCGACCGCACGGCCGCCTTCGTCCGTGAGGCGGACCTGTCCCACGACCTGGGTCCGGCGTCCGCGCGGCCGTACCTCGACCTGAAGGCGCTGGAGCGCGCGCTGGTGGAGACCGGCGCCGACGCCGCGTGGGTCGGCTGGGGCTTCGTCGCGGAGGACCCGGCGTTCGCGGAGCTGTGCGAGAGGATCGGCGTCACCTTCGTCGGACCGAGCGCCGAGGCCATGCGCAGACTCGGCGACAAGATCGGCGCGAAGCTGATCGCCGAGGAGGTCGGCGTTCCGGTCGCGCCGTGGAGCCGCGGCGCGGTCCGGACCCTGGACGACGCCCTGGCGGCGGCGACCGAGATCGGCTACCCGCTGATGCTGAAGGCGACCGCGGGCGGCGGTGGGCGCGGCATCCGTGTGGTCACGGACGAGACCGAGCTCGCCGACGCCTACGAGCGCACCAGCCAGGAGGCCGCGCGGGCGTTCGGCAGCGGCGTCGTGTTCCTGGAGCGCCTGGTCACCGGGGCACGGCACGTCGAGGTGCAGGTGATCGCCGACGGCGGGGGCACCGCTTGGGCGCTGGGCGTGCGCGACTGCTCGGTGCAGCGGCGCAACCAGAAGGTCATCGAGGAGTCGGCGTCGCCGGTGCTCAGCGCCGCGCAGGCGGAGGAGCTCAAGGCGTCGGCCGAGAGGCTGGCCGTCGCGGTCGGTTACTGCGGCGCGGCGACCGTCGAGTTCCTCTACCACCCCGGTGACGAGCTGTTCGCCTTCCTGGAGGTCAACACCCGTCTACAGGTCGAGCACCCGATCACCGAGTCCACCACCGGGCTCGACCTGGTCAAGGCGCAGCTGCACGTGGCGTCCGGCGGCAGGCTGGAGGGCGAGCGCCCGGCGGAGCGCGGGCACGCCATCGAGGCCCGGCTGAACGCCGAGGACCCCGACCGCGACTTCGCGCCCTCCCCGGGCCGTATCGTGCGGCTGGACCTGCCCGCCGGACCGGGCATCCGCGTGGACACCGGTGTCAGCGAGGGCGACACCATCCCCGCCGACTTCGACTCGATGATCGCGAAGATCATCGCCTACGGCCGCGACCGCGAGGAGGCGCTCGGCAGGCTGCGCCGGGCGATGGCGCGGACCACCGTGGTCATCGAGGGCGGCGCGACCAACAAGAGCTTCGTACTGGACCTGCTCGACCAGCCCGCGGTGATCGACGCCAGCGCGGACACCGGCTGGATCGACCGCGTCCGCGGTGAGGGCGGACTCGTCTCGCACCGGCACTCCGCCGTCGCGCTGGCGGCCGCCGCCATCGAGGCCTACGAGGAGGAGGAGCGCGTCGAGCAGCAGCGGCTGCTGTCGACGGCGTTCGGCGGACGTCCCCAGGTACAGCACGAGAGCGGCCGTCCGCTGGACCTCAAGCTGCGTGGAGCCGGCTACCGGGTGCGCGTCGCGCGGGTCGGCGCGCACCGGTTCCGTGTCGGCGTCGAGGCGGGCGGGGACGTGCGCACCGCCGACGTCGAGCTCAACCGCTTCGACCGGTACACCGGGCGGATCGTCGTCAACGGCACCCGGTACCGCCTGCTCACCGACACGCACGGGCCGATCCACCTGGTCGAGGTGGACGGCGTGACGCACCGGGTCAGCCGGGACGAGGGCGGCGTCCTCCGCTCGCCCGCGCCCGCACTCGTCGTCGCCACGCCGCTGGAGGTCGGCGCCGAGGTCGAGGCGGACGCACCGGTGCTGGTGCTGGAGAGCATGAAGATGGAGACGGTGCTGCGGGCGCCGTTCAGGGCGCGGCTGAGGGAATGCGTCGTGTCCGTGGGCAGCCAGGTGGAGACCGGTGCCCCGCTGCTGCGGCTGGAGCCGCTGGCCGACGACGCCGAGGCCGAGAACGCCTCGGCCTCCAAGTCCGTCGAGCTGGACCTGCCGGCCGCGGCCGGGGAGGTTCCGGCGCGGGAGCGGCTCACGCGCGGCCGTCAGGACCTGCGCAGCCTGCTGCTGGGCTTCGACGTCGACCCGCACGACGAGCGCCGGGTGATCGACGACTACCTCGCCGCGCGCCGGGCGGTCGCCGAGGGCGGCCACCGGCCGCTGGCCGAGGAGCTGGAGCTCGTCGGCGTGCTCACCGACCTCGCCGAGCTGAGCCGCAACCGGCCCGCGGGTGAGGACGGCGGCGACGGCGACAACCACGTGCACAGTCCCCGCGAGTACTTCCACACCTACCTGCAGAGCCTCGACGTGGAGCGGGCCGGGCTGCCCGCGTCCTTCCAGACCAAGCTCGCCAGGGTGCTGGGGCACTACGGGGTCACCGAGCTGGAGCGCTCCCCCGAGCTCGAGGCCGCGGTGTTCCGGATCTTCCTCGCCCAACAGCGCGTGTCCGCCGACGTCACGGTCGTCACGACGCTGCTGCGCACGTGGCTGCGGGAGCCGCCGCCGGACGAGGCGCTGCGCGAGCCCGCCGGTCTGGCGCTGGAGCGGCTGGTGGCCGCGACGCAGGTCCGCTTCCCCGTGGTCGCCGACCTCGCGCGCGGCGTGGTCTTCGCCTGGTTCGGCCAGCCGCTGCTGCGCCGCAACCGCGCCCGCGTCTACGCCGGCGTCCGCAGGCACCTGCGCCACCTGGACGCGCACCCGGACGCGCCGGACCGCGCCGAGCGCATCGCCGAGATGGTGCGCAGCACCGAGCCGCTGGTCCGGCTGCTCGGCCAGCGGCTCGTCCGCGCCGACCTGGACAACTCGGTCATGCTGGAGGTGCTGACCCGGCGCTACTACGGCAACAAGGGCCTCACCAGTGTCCGCACCAGCGAGGTCGCGGACTGCACGTTCGTGGTCGCCGAACGCGCGGGCTCGCGCGTGGCCTCCTCCGCGGTGAGCTTCGACGCGCTGGGCGGCGCGCTGCGCGGGCTCGCGGAGCTGGCCAACGGCGAGGAGGACGTCGACGCCGACATCTACCTCGCCTGGGAGAAGCAGCCGGAGGACTCCGACGCGATGGCGGCCGCCCTGCACGAGGCCCTCAGCGTGTACCCGCTGCCGAACCGGGTCCGCCGGATCACCACCACCGTCGCGGGCAGGGGCGGCGCGGTGATGCACCACCACTTCACGTTCCGCCCGTCGGACACCGGGATGGCCGAGGACCGGCTGATCCGCGGCCTGCACCCCCACATCGCCCGGCGCATGCAGCTGGAGCGGTTGAGCAAGTTCGACCTGACCCGGCTGCCGTCCGCGGACGAGGAGGTCTACCTCTTCCAGTGCGTGGCGCGGGAGAACCCCTCGGACGACCGCCTCGTCGCGTTCGCCCAGGTACGCGACCTGACCGAGCTGCGCGAGCACGACGGCAGGCTGGTCGCGCTGCCGACGGCCGAGAACACCATCGCCGCCTGCCTCGACTCGATCCGCCGCGCGCAGGCGCAGCGGCCGTCGAGGAGGCGCTTCAACACCAACAGGATCGTGGTCTACGTCTGGCCGCCGATCGACATCACCCGCGCGGAGCTGGAGATGCTCGGCGGGCGCGTGCTGCCGACGACCGCGGGCGCCGGGCTGGAGGAGATCCTGTTCATCGCGCGACAGCGCGACCGTGGGACCGGTGAGCTGTCCAAGGTCGCCGTGCGCATCTCCTTCGACGCCGCCGGCGGCACCGAGCTGACCGTCAGCGAGCCGTCGGACGAGCCGATCGAGCCCGTCGACGACTACCGGCAGAAGGTGCTGCGCGCGAGCAGCCGCAACACGGTGTACCCCTACGAGCTGACCGGCCTGCTCGGCGACTTCGTCGAGCACGACCTCGACGAGGACCACGTGCTGGTGCCGGTCGACCGGCCCAAGGGGCGCAACACCGCGGCGATCGTCGCGGGCGTGGTCACCACGCCGACCCCGCGGCACCCCCAGGGCGTCACCAGGGTGGTGCTGCTCGGCGACCCGACGAAGTCGCTCGGCGCGCTGTCGGAGCCGGAGTGCCGCCGCGTGATCGCGGCGCTGGACCTGGCCGAGCGGATGCGGGTGCCGCTGGAGTGGTACGCGCTCTCCGCCGGAGCCCGCATCTCGATGGAGTCGGGCACCGAGAACATGGACTGGGTGGCCGCGGCGCTCAAGCGGATCGTGGAGTTCACCCAGGACGGCGGCGAGATCAACATCGTGGTCGCGGGCATCAACGTCGGCGCGCAGCCGTACTGGAACGCCGAGGCCACGATGCTCATGCACACCAAGGGCATCCTGGTGATGACGCCGGACTCGGCGATGGTGCTCACGGGCAAGCAGTCGCTCGACTTCTCCGGCGGCGTGTCGGCCGAGGACAACTTCGGCATCGGCGGCTACGACCGGGTGATGGGCCCGAACGGGCAGGCGCAGTACTGGGCGCCGAACCTGGCCGCCGCACGGGACGTGCTGATGTCGCACTACGCCCACACCTACGTCGCACCGGGCGAGGAGGCGCCGCGGCGGACGACGACCACCGACTCCGTCGACCGCGACGTCTCCGACTTCCCGCACGTCATGGAGGGCAGCGACTTCTCCACCGTCGGCGAGATCTTCTCCGCCGAGGCCAACCCGGACCGCAAGAAGCCCTTCGACATCCGGACCGTGATGCGGGCGCTCGCCGACCAGGACCACCCGGTGCTGGAGCGCTGGGCGGGCATGGCCGACGCGGAGACCGCGGTGGTGCAGGACGTGCACCTCGGCGGTGCGCCGGTGTGCCTGCTCGGCATCGAGTCGCGGTCGGTGCAGCGGCGCGGTTTCCCGCCCACCGACGGCCCGGACACCTACACCGCGGGCACGCTGTTCCCGCGGTCGTCGAAGAAGGCCGCGCGGGCGATCAACGCGGCCAGCGGCAACCGGCCTCTGGTGGTGCTGGCGAACCTGTCGGGCTTCGACGGCTCACCGGAGTCGATGCGCAGGCTGCAACTGGAGTACGGTGCCGAGATCGGCCGCGCGATCGTGAACTTCCAGGGGCCCATCGTGTTCTGCGTGATCTCGCGCTACCACGGCGGCGCGTTCGTGGTGTTCTCGAAGGCGCTGAACCCGAACATGACCGTGCTCGCGCTGGAGGGCTCGTTCGCCTCGGTGCTCGGCGGAGCCCCCGCCGCCGCGGTGGTCTTCTCCGGCGACGTCAACGCCCGTACCGCGGCCGACCCGCGCGTGCGGGAACTGGAGGCCCGTGTCGCCGCAGCCTCCGGTGCGGACCGCGCCGCGCTGACCGCGGAACTGGACGAGCTGCGCTCGTCGGTCCGGGTGGAGAAGCTCGGCGAGGTGGCCGCGGACTTCGACCGTGTGCACGACATCCGGCGCGCGGTCGAGGTCGGCTCCGTGGACGCGGTCATCCGCGCCGCGGAACTGCGTCCACGGGTCATCGAGGCCATCGAGTCCCGTCGGGGCTGATCCTTCGGGGCGTACCCGGCGTGCGCCGTACGGGTGCTGTGGCTCAGGCGGTGTCCCGCCGGCCGGCGACCTGCTCCAGCAGGCGCACGGCCGCGTGGGCACCGCCTTCGGCGCGTACCCGCTCGCCCAGGACGCGTGCCCGCTCCACGGTTCGCGCGTCCCCGACCGCGCGGGACAGGGCCCGGGCCAGCGCGTCCTCGGTCAGCCGCTGGCCGCGCAGCGGGGCGACGGCGGCACCGGCGGCGTGGGCCCGCCGGGCCCAGAAGGGCTGGTCGCCCCAGAAGGGGCACACCACCTGGGGCCGGCCCGAGGCGAGCGCGGCTCCGGTGGTTCCGGCCCCGCCGTGGTGCACGATCGCCGAGCAGAGGGGGAAGAGCCGCTCGTGCGGGGCCTTGTCGATGGTCAGGACGTGGTCCCCGTCCGCCGCGGAGTCCGTTTCGGTGGCGATGCCGCCCGATCCGGAGGCGAGGACGGCGCGCACCCCCGCCCGGCGGGCGGCCGCGGCCACCATGCGCCCGGTGGCGGCCGGGTCGGCGGTGGGCAGGCTGCTGAAGCCGACGAACACCGGCGGACTCCCGGCGCCGAGGAACTCCTCCAGTTCGGCGGAGGGCTCCCACTCCCGGTCCGGCGGCGGGAACCAGAAGCCGGTGGTGTGCACCTGCGGCGGGTAGTGCGTCCGCGGGGGCAGCAGGTGGCGGCTGAAGGCGTGCAGGACGGTGGAGGGGGTCCCGTCGGGCTGGCGCAGCGGGTCGTGCCGCCCCGGTCGCGGGGGCAGCCCCATCCCGCGCACGCGGAACTCCTCGGCCACCGAGCGCTGGCCGCGCAGGGCCAGGGCGGTGAGCCGGTACGTCACCGGATTGAGCGCGTCCGGCAGCCAGGACGGCCAGGGCACGCCGGGGGCGGGGAAGGCGCGGGTGGACACCCACGAGGGCTGTAGGGCCACCGGGACCGAGGGCACGCCCAGGCGTTCGGCGACGTGCCCTCCCGGCATGCCGGGGAGGTGCGCGACGAGGTCGGCGCCCCCGTCGACGACGTGGACCATGTCGTCGTGGACCCGCCGCATGAGCGGGGTGATCCTGCGCAGGAGCGCGACCGTGTGGGCGGCGCCGCGCAGCCCGCGCAGGCCGGTGTCCATCACACCGCTCAGTTCGGGGTCGCCGATGAGCGCGGTGGGGCCGTCGTCCACGGGGCGGTAGGCGACGCCGTGTTCGGCGGCGAGCGGGGCGGAGGCCGCGGGGCCCGCGACCACGCCGGTGTGCCCGGCGGCCTCAAGTGCCCGGGCCAGGGCCAGGAAGGGCTGGACGTCTCCGCGGGTGCCGTGGGTGAGGAGGAGGACGTGCACGCCGTTCATTCCTTTCGGGGGGTCAGGCCCCGCGCGACGATGTCGACCAGCAGGTCGAGGGTCTGGGGGTAGTGCTCGGGCGAGGCCAGGCGGTCGGCGTTCATGGGCAGGAGCAGGACCGCCTGGATGACGCCGGTGATCGCGGCGGGGTGGGCCTTCACCAGGTCCCCGCTCCCGAGCCCGGCCGCGACGAACTCCGCGAGGGCGTTCGCGGGGTTGTCGGGGGAGGCGTTGACCCGGGCGGGGTCGACCTTGCGGACGACCGCGTCCATCTCCTCGGGGTGGGTCATGAGCCGTCCGTAGAGGGGGTTGGACCCCAGTTCGTCCAGGCTGGCGCGCAGGAAGCGCCGCAGCCCCTCCCGTACGTCGTCGGTGCTGGTGAGGGCCCCGTCGATGACGCGCTCCCTGACCTCGGCCATCTGGCGCAGCATCAGTTCCAGGTAGAGGGCCTCCTTGGAGTCGAAGAAGACGTAGAAGCTGCTCTTGGCGATGCCGGCGGGCGCGACGAGTTCCTCCAGGGAGGTCTTGCGCAGGCCCCGTGTGGTGAACAGGGCGCGGCCGGACTCCAGCAGCAGGGCGGTGATGCGTTCCTTCTCCTGCTCGGAGAACGCGGGTGGCATGGTGGTCTCCTCCTCGGCCGGTGGTTCCCGGTCACCGTGCGGTGGCCGGTGCGTGCTCCTCCCGCCCCCCGTTCCGGTGCCCGCCGGTCAGGGACAGGGGGAGCGAGCGCCACCGTGCCACGGCGACCACGGCCGCGGTCATCACGACCATGCCCAGGCCCAGGGGGAGCAGGGTGGCCAGGCCGTCCTGTCCGGAGTTGGCGACGGTCCAGGCGATCTTGAGTGCCAGGCCGCCGTTGATCACGATCAGTCCCCATCCCAGGGAGCGGTGCCAGAAGGCCGCGCACAGCGAGCCCAGCAGCGCGGGTACCAGCGGCAGGGTCGCCCAGGTGACCCAGGTGGGGTCGGCGAACAGCTTCCTCTCCATCTCCAGGACCCCGGCCATCGCCGGGTCGATGCTCTCGGGCGCCGGGAACCAGAAGAAGCTGGACAGCATCGCCGCGATGGTCAGGGACAGCAGGACGGGCCTGTGCGTCCAGCAGAAGTAGGCGATGGGCAGGAAGAACAGCGGCCGGACGTACCAGCTCAGCGGGTTGAGGTGGCGCGGCCAGGCCCAGGCGAGGAAGTCGGTGAACAGGTCCATGGGAGGTGTTCCGTTCTGCTTGGTGGCTTGGAACCATGAAAACACTTTAGATATTTGTTTTCAAGAGTAGGGCGGGCCTTGTCCGGAATGCGTGCTACACATACGTGTAGTTTGCTACACGAGCGTGTAGTCTGAGGGTATGAGCTCCACACCACCCAATCCGCACGAGGACCTCACCGGGCGGGCGCGCATCCGCGACGCCGCGCTGGAGGTCTTCGCCCAACGCGGCGTCAGGGGCGCGACCGTCCAGGCCATCGCCGCCGCGGCCGGCGTGTCCACCGGCCTGATCCGCCACCACTTCGGCTCCAAGGAGGGCCTGCGCGAGGCCTGTGACGCGTACGCCATCGGCGCCCTGCTCGAACAGGCCCGGCGAGGTATGGAGGAGGACGCCGCCGCACCGGGCTTCGCGGCCTCGATGTACCAGGCCGGCGGGGCCAGCGTCCGCTACCTCGCCCGCGCGCTGGTGGAGGGCTCGCGCTCCGCCTCCGACCTCTTCGACGCCGGGGCCGACCTGACCGAGCGCTTCCTCGCCGAGCGCTGGCCCGACCGCTATCCCGCGGGCGCCCGCTCCACCCGCGACGCCGCCGCCGTCATGAGCGCCATGCACCTGGGCACCCTCGTCCTGCACACCCACATGTCCCGGCGCATGGGGGCCGATCCGCTCGCCCCCGAGCACGTCCCGCGCATCGGCACGGCCATGGTCGGGATCTACACCTCCATGGCCGACTTCCTCACCGGAGAGCAGGGTGGGCGGCTCGCCGAGTCCCTGCCCGCCGACGGCACCGCCCCCACCCCACCACCCCCACGGGAGAACAGCGATGAGTGAGGCGATCCACGTCCTCGGCCTGGTCAAGCGCTTCGGCTCCACCACGGCCCTGGACGGCCTGGACCTGAGCGTGCGCACCGGGGAGGTCCACGGCTTCCTCGGACCCAACGGCGCGGGCAAGACCACCGCCCTCCGCGTCCTGCTCGGACTGACCCGCGCCGACTCCGGCACCGCACGGCTGCTGGGCGGCGACCCCTGGCGCGACGCCGCGACCCTGCACCACCGGCTGGCCTACGTCCCCGGCGACGTCGCCCTGTGGCCCGGGCTCTCCGGAGGGGAGATCCTCGACCTGCTCGGCCGTGTGCGCGGCGGGACCGACCCGCGGCGCCGCGCCGAACTCGTGGACCGCTTCGAGCTCGACACGCGCACCCGCGGGCGCGCCTACTCCAAGGGCAACCGGCAGAAGGTGGCGCTGGTGGCCGCACTGGCCGCCGACACCGAACTGCTCGTCCTGGACGAGCCCACCTCGGGCCTGGACCCGCTCATGGAGGAGGTCTTCCGCCGGACCGTGGCCGAGGAGAGGGCCAGGGGACGCACTGTCCTGCTCTCCAGCCACATCCTGTCCGAGGTCGAGGCGCTCTGCGACCGCGTCAGCATCATCCGCGCCGGGCGCACGGTACGGAGCGCGACGCTGGCCGAACTGCGCCACCTGTCCCGCGTCACCGTCACCGCGCGGCTCACGGGTCCCCCCGACGGGCTCAGCGGCCTGCCCGGGGTGCACGACCTGGCCGTGGAGGGTCCGAGTGTGCGCCTGCACGCCGACCCGGAGGCGCTGGGAGCCCTGTGCGCGCGCCTGGCCGAGCTGGGCGTGCGCGACCTCACCGCGCGACCGCCCACCCTGGACGAGCTCTTCCTGCGCCACTACGCCGCGGAGCCCCGGGAGGGCGTCGGCACGGGCACGGGGGAGGACCGATGAGCGCGCGGGCGGCCACGGACCGGCCCCGCCCGGCCGGGCGGGGCGTGCTCCCCGCGGGCACGGGCCACCTGGTGCGGCTGGCCCTGCGACGGGACCGGGTCCTGATCGCCGTCTGGCTGACCGCCACGGCCGGGATCGTCCTCGGCGGCGTGGCGGCGGCCGAAGCCACCTATCCCACACCCGAGGCGCGGCAGGAGCGCTGGGAGCAGCTTCGCACCGTGCCCGTGTTCGTCCTGTTCCAGAGCCGGGCCTTCTCGGCCGGCGCCGAGGCCCTGGCCGCCCAGCAGGCGTTCGCCGCCGCCACGATGTGCGCCGCCCTGGGCGCGGTCCTGCTGGTGGTGCGCGGCACCCGTGCCGAGGAGTCCTCGGGAAGGCGCGAACTGCTGGCGGGAGCGCCCCTGGGCCGGCACGCGGACCTGGCGGCGGCCCTGGCCGTGGCCCTCGCCTCGGGGGCGGTGCTCGCGACGGTCGTGGCGGGCGGTCTGCTCGCCGCCGGACTGCCCGCGGCCGGAGCGGTCGCGCTGGCCCTGGTCACCGCATCGGCGGCCTGGGTGGGTGCGGGGCTGGCAGCCGTGGCGGTCCAGTTCGCCACCGGCCCGGGGGCCGCCGCGGCCCTGGCCCTGGGCGTGTTCTACGCGATGCACATGGTGCGCGGGCTGGGCGCGCTGGCGGGCGGACGGGCGCTGTGGCTGACCTGGCTGGTGCCCAACGGGTGGCTGGAGAACGTCCGCCCCTTCGCCGACGAGCGGTGGTGGGCGCTGGCCCCGGTCCCGGTCTGGGTCGCGCTGGCCGCGGCGGCGGCCCTCGCCCTGGCCGACCGGCGCGACCTGGGCTCGGGCCTGCTTCCCCGGCGGGGCGGCCCCGTGCGGGCCAAGCGGTGGCTGGGATCGGTGCCCGCCCTGGTGTGGCGGCTCGACCGGGCCTCCCTGCTGGTGTGGGCGTCGGCCGTCGCGGTCACGGGACTGGCGGTGGGCTACGCCGGGGCCGGGGCGATGGCCGAGTACGCCGACATGCCCTGGGTGCGTGCGATGGCCGCCGAGCTGCACGTGGCGCCCGCCGACACCTTCTTCGTCTACGTCGTCTTCGCGTTCGTCTTCCCGATCGCGGCCCAGGCCGTGCTCACGGCCCTGCGGGTGCGGGAGGAGGAGCGCGCCGGAACGGGCGAACTGCTGCTGGCGGGGCCCACGGGCCGGACCGGCTGGGCGCTGGCGCACGCCGCCGCCGCCGCCTTCACCGCGCCCGTGGTCCTGCTCCTCGTCCTCGGCGCCGCCGTGGGCGCGGGCTCGGGTGCGGGCGGGGGAGAGGTGTGGGCCGGCGTCGCGCGGTTCACCGCGCTGACCCTGTCCCTGGCCCCGGCCGTGTGGGTGGTCGTCGCCGTCACGGTCCTGGCCCACGGGGCGGTTCCGCGCCTGTGCGCGGCGGTGGGCTGGTCGGTGCTCGCCGTGGGGATCCTGACCGAGGTCGCGGTCAAGGCCGGGCTGGTGCCGGAGGCGCTGTTCCTGCTGGTCTCGCCCTTCGCCCACGTCAATCCCTACTACCAGTCGGTCCCGGCCGCCCACGCGCTGCTCGTGGCCCTGGCCGCCGCGCTCACGGCCGCGGGGGTGTGGGCGCTGCGCCGCCGCGACCTGCCCGTGTGAGCGCGGGAGCCGCCCGGTCGGCGGGGCGGCGCCGGTCGGCCCGTGCCGCTCCCCGGCGGTGGGAGCGCGCCGTCACCGGGAGGGGGCCTGCGCCGTGGGCAGGGTCAGGCGCAGGGTCAGCCCGCCTCCCGGGGTCGTCTCCGGTTCCAGCGAGCCGCCCATGGCCTCCATCAGCCCGCGCGAGAGCGCCAGCCCCAGCCCCAGGCCGCTCTCGTTGTCGGTGTCCCCGAGCCGCTGGAAGGGGACGAACATGCGCTCGCGCTCCTGTTCGGGAACCCCGGGGCCGTGGTCGGCGACCACGAGTTCCACCTGGTCGCCCGTCCAGGAGGCGGTGACCGTCGGCGGCCGGCCGGACGGGCTGAAGCGCAGTGCGTTGCCCAGCACGTTCGCCAGGACCCGGTCCAGCAGGCCCGGATCGGCCACGACCGGGGGCAGTTCCTCGGGGGCCCGGACCCGCACCTCGTGCCCCTGCTCGCCGAGTTCGTCCAGGGCCGAGAACACCGACTCCCTCAGCGACAGGTCCGTGACCGTCACACCCAGCACACCCGCCTGCAGGCGGCTCATGTCCAACAGGTCCGTCACCAGTCGGGACAACCGGTCCAGGGACTCGTCCGCCGTGGCCAGCAGCTCGGCCTGGACCTCCTCGCTGAAGCGCACCTCCCGGCTGCGCAGGCTGGTCACCGACGCCTTGGCCGAGGCCAGGGGTGCCCGCAGGTCGTGGCTGACCGCGGCGAGCAGCGCGGTGCGCATCCGGTCCGCCTCCGCCAGCGGCCCGGCCGTGGCCGCCTCCCTGGCCAGCCTCTCCTGGCGCAGGGCGACGGCGGCCTGGGCGGCGAACGCCTCGATGATGCGCCGGTCGCCCGCGCGGGGCCGGTGCCCGTGCAGCACCAGGGTCAGCGACTCGTCCACGGGAACGTCCACGTCGCTCTCGCCCGGGGCTTCGCACGGCCGGTCCCCGACGGAGGCGACCGTCTCCCAGGTGTCGGGGTCCTGACGGCTGTCGGGGCGCGCGGAGGTGCCGGGCCTGCGCTCCAGCAGGGCCACCGACTCCAGGGAGAAGGTCTCGCGCAACCGCTCCAGCAGCGCCTTCAGGGGCCGTGAACCGCGCAGCACGCTCCCGGCCATGGTGGCCAGCGTCTGGGCCTCGGCGCTGGCCTGCGCCGCCTCCCGCGTGCGCCGCGCCGCCTGGTCGACCACGACGCTCACCGCCACGGCCACGACCACGAACACCACCAGGGCGAGCACGTTGCGCGGGTGGCTCACGAACAGGGTCTGGTAGGGCTCGGTGAAGAAGAGGTTCAGCAGCACGAACCCGCTGAAGGCCGCCACCAGCGCGGGCCACAGCCCTCCGACCAGCGCCGCCACCGTCACCGTCGCGAAGACCAGCAGGATCCCGTTGCTGAGGTAGTCCTCGCCCCGGGGCAGGCCGGTTCCCAGCGCCAGCAGTGCCAGCGCGGCGACCACCAGCGCGTACCCCGCGATCCTGCGGCGCCGTGAGACCGACCCCGCCCTGGGGCGGCGCTGTGGCCTGTTCGCCTCCTCGTGGGTGACCAGGTGGACGTCGATCGGCCCGGACAGGGTCGTGGTGGTCACCCCGACCCCCGGCCGCAGCAGGTTGGCGAGTCTGCCGCGCCTGCTGGCGCCCACCACCAGCTGGGTGGCGTTGACACCCCGGGCGAAGGCGATCAGCGCGCTGGGAACGTCCTCGCCCAGGACCTGGTGGTAGGTGCCGCCCAGGTCCTCCACCAGCATCCTCTGCCGGGCGAGCAGGGCGGGGTCCGCGCCCACCGGGCTGCTGCCCAGGGACACGTGCACGGCCAGCAGGTCGGCGCCCCGGCTGCGGCCGGCGAGGCGGGCGGCCCTGCGGATGAGCGCCTCCCCGCCGGGGCCGCCGGTCAGGGCCACGACCACGCGTTCGCGGGGGTGCCACTCCGAGGCCGCGGCGTGCTCGGCCCGGTACCGCTCCAGCTCGTCGTCCACGCGCCCGGCCAGCCACAGCAGCGCCAGCTCGCGCAGGGCGGTCAGCGTGCCGATCCGGAAGTGCCGCCCCAGCGCCGCGTCGATCCGGTCCAGGCTGTAGACGTTTCCGTGCGCCAGCCGGCGCCGCAGCGCCTCGGGTGTCATGTCCACGAGTTCGATCTGGTCGGCCTCGCGGACCCAGGCGTCGGGCACGGTCTCGTGCTGGCGGACGCCGGTGATCTGTTCGATGACGTCGTTGAGCGACTCCAGGTGCTGGACGTTGAGCGTCGACAGCACCGTGATGCCCGCCTCCAGCAGGGCCTCGATGTCCTGCCAGCGCTTGGCGTTGCGTGCTCCCGGGGCGTTGTCGTGCGCGGGCTCGTCCACGAGCACGACCTGCGGGCGGCGGGCGAGCACCGCGTCCAGGTCCATCTCCTCGAACCGCTCCCCCCGGTGGGTGAGCACCGCGCGCGAAACGACCTCCAGGTCGTCGACCATGGCCTGCGTCAGCGTCCTGCCATGGCTCTCCACGAAACCGATCACCACGTCGGCGCCGCGGTCGCGGCGCCTGTGTGCCTCGTCCAGCATCCGGTAGGTCTTGCCCACACCGGGTGCCGCACCCAGGTAGACGCGCAGATGGCCGCGTGTCATCGTGTACCTCCTTCCCGCCCCATCCTCCCCGGCCGCGGGGACGGTTTCGGACATTCGGCTGCTAACAGGACGCTAATTCCCGTCCCGTCGGTGCTAAGGGGTCGTTATCGCGCTTGCCCGCACGTGCCGCGCCCGCGCAGAGTCGATGCGGCGCCGCGCCACGGGAGGGCCCGGCCGCGGCGCTCCTACCATCGGGAACAGGCCCCCATCCGGGGCCGGGGAACCCGGACGGGCGAGAACGGACCACCATGGACACGGAGACCAGTACGGACACGGGCGGAGGGGCGCCCGCGGTCCTGGTCGTCGACGACGACCCCCTCATCCTCAGGACGCTGGAGGTGAACCTGCGCGCCCGCGGCTACACCGCCTACCTGGCCGACACGGGCGAGCGCGCGCTCAAGCTCGTCGCCCGCTACCGTCCCGACCTGCTCCTGCTCGACCTGGGGCTGCCCGGGATGGACGGCCTGGAGGTCCTGCGGGGACTGCGCGGCTGGACGGACGTGCCGGTGGTCGTGCTCTCGGGGCGCGACACCGAGGCGATGAAGGTCGAGGCGCTGGACATGGGCGCGGACGACTACGTGATCAAGCCCTTCGGCATGGACGAGCTGTTCGCCCGTGTGCGCGCGGCCATGCGCCGCTCCACGGTGCCCGAGTACGAGGAGCCGGTGGTCACCGCGGACTTCACGATCGACCTGGCCGCCAAACAGGTCGTCAAGGACGGTGACCCGGTGCGGCTGACGCCGCGGCAGTGGCACATCGTGGAGGTCCTGGCGCGCAACCCCGACCGCCTGGTCACCCACAAGTACCTGCTCAACGAGGTGTGGGGGCCCTCCTACGGGCGCGAGACCAACTACCTGCGGGTGTTCATGACCAAGATCCGCCAGCGCCTGGAGCCGGACCCGCCGCGTCCGCGCTACTTCCTCACCGAGCCCGGACTGGGCTACCGGTTCCGGCCGGAGGGGACCGGCGGGGTGTGAGCGCCGACACGGACAGACCCCCGGCGAATCCACGCACCTCATGCACCTCACGCGTCCTGGTCCGGTTCAGCGCCGTCGCGGACCGGAGGCTGCGCGGCCTGACCCGGTGGGCCCAGCCGCCCCAGCTCACGGTGGCGGCCTTCGGCGCCCTGGTCCTGGTCGGAGCGGTGCTGCTGTCGCTGCCTTCGGCCGTGGACGGCGGGGAGCGGGCGTCCTTTCCCACCGCCCTGTTCACCGCCGCCTCGGCGGCCAGCGTGACCGGGCTGGTGGTGGTGGACACCGCCGCCTACTGGTCGGCCTTCGGCGAGGTGGTGGTCCTGGCCCTGATCCAGGTCGGCGGGTTCGGCATCATGGCGCTGGCGACGGTGCTGACGCTGGTCGTGGGGCGGCAGATGGGGCTGCGGATGGCGCTGCGCACCGGTTCGGAGACCAAGGTCGTCACGCTGGGCGAGGTGCGCCAGGTCGTCACGGGAATCCTCGCGGTGACGGTGGTCTTCGAGACGGTCCTGGCGGTCGTGCTGACGCTGCGCTGGTGGCTCGGCTACGGGCTGTCGTTCGGCGAGGCCGTCCACACCGGGACCTTCCACGCGATCTCGGCCTTCAACAACGCCGGGTTCTCCCTGTACTCCGACAGTATGACGGGCTTCGCCACCGACCCGTGGATCACGGTGCCCATCGCCCTGGCCGTGGTCGCGGGAGGGCTCGGGTTCCCCATGTGGGTGGAGCTGTGGCGCTTCACCCGGCACCGCGGGGAGCACCGCCACTGGTCGGTGCACGCCAAGATCACCCTGGCGATGACCGGGGTCCTGCTGGTGGTCGCCTTCGTCGCCTTCCTCGCCCTGGAGTGGGCCAACCCGGCGACCATGGGCGGCCTGGGGCTGCGCGGCAAGCTCCTCACCGCCTTCTTCCAGGCGGTGATGCCGCGCACGGCGGGTTTCAACAGCCTCGACTTCGGGGCGATGAACACCCAGACGCTGCTGGTCACCGACATCCTGATGTTCGTCGGCGGCGGCAGCGCGGGCACGGCCGGGGGCATCAAGGTGACCACCTTCGCTGTGCTGGCCTTCGTGGTCTACGCCAACGTGCGCGGGGAGCCGACGGTGCACATGGCGGGACGCCGGCTGTCCGAGGGCACCGCCTCCCAGGCGACCACGGTGGTGCTGCTGGCGCTGGGCCTGGTCCTTGCGGCGACGCTGACACTGATGACCGTCACTCCGTTCACGCTGGACCAGGTCCTGTTCGAGACGACGTCGGCCTTCGGCACGGTCGGGCTGTCCACGGGCATCACCGGCGACCTGCCGCTCGTGGGCGAGCTGGTCATCGTCTTCCTGATGTTCGTGGGCAGGATCGGGCCGATCACGCTGGCCTCCGCCCTGGCGCTGCGTCGCCGCGTCCGCGTCTACGAACTGCCCCAGGAGAGGCCGATCGTCGGCTGAGGGGCCGACGGGACCACCGGGTCCGCCGCCCGGCCCGCCCCGTCGAACGCGCCGCCCCCGGTGCCGGTCAGGACCGCGGGGCCTCCTGGGGAGCGCAGCCGCAGGCGGCGGTGGGACCGGTGGAGCACTCCTCCCCTGCCGGGCGCCGCCGCTCCAGCAGGACCGTGTCCCGCCAGACACCGTGGTGCCGGGCGATGCGCTCGCGCACGCCGACGGTGCGGAAACCGGCCTGGTGGTGCAGGGACAGGCCGGCGCGGTTCTCGGGGAAGACCGAGGTCTGCAGGGTCCACAGCCCGGCGTCGTCGGCCTCGGTGACCTGCCGGTACAGCAGCGCCCTGCCCACGCCCCGGCCGCGCGCGTCCTCGGCGACGTAGACGGAGGTCTCGGCGACCCCGGAGTAGGCCTCGCGGGCGGAGACGGGCGCGGCGGCGGCCCAGCCCACCACCCGGCCGTCGCGCTCGGCGACCCAGCGGTGCCCGTCGCTCCACCTGTCCCTGAGGGCGTCCACGCCGGGGACCTCGGTCTCGAAGGTGGCGTTCCCGGTGGCGACGCCCTGGGCGTAGATGTCGCGCACCCGTTCCAGGTCGGTGTCGGCCATGGCCCGGGTGGTGACGTCGACGGGCAGGTCGGTGGGGCAGCAGGGGCGGGAGTTGAGCATGCCCATGACGGCGTCGGCGGCGTGCGGCAGGCCCGTGCAGCAGGTCGGGTTGATGGCCACGCGCGTGGAGGTGCCCGCCCGGGTCATGGTCACGAAGCCGACCTCGGCGAGTTTGCGCAGGTGGTGGGAGACGGTCGGCTGGCGGATGCCCACCGCGCGGGCGAGTTCGCCCACGCTGATCGACCCCGGGTGGGCGGCGACGGTGTGCAGCAGGCGCACGCGCATCGGCTCGGCCAGGCAGGCGAACCACGCGGCGTAGGTCTCGGCGTCCTGTGCCGGGAGCGTCTCGGGTGCGGGTACTGGGGCGGAGCTCGTCACGGTCATGCCCCCATTATCAGTGATGATCTATATCGACGAAAGTCGATGTTGCGTTCATCGATCGGTGTCTATATGGTTCTCTTCATAGACACCAGTCGATGAAAGGGTGTGTCATGGTCGACGAACGTCCGGTCGTGGTGATCGGTGCCGGTCCCGTGGGGCTCGCGGCGGCGGCGGAGCTGGCCGAGCGCGGGTTGCCCGCGCTGGTCCTGGAGAAGGGGGACGGCGCCGGAGCGGCGGTGCGCGAGTGGGGGCACGTACGCCTGTTCTCCATGTGGCGCGACCTGGTCGATCCCGCGGCGGAGAAGCTGCTCACCGCCACCGGCTGGCGGCGCCCCGCCGACGAGGGCTATCCGACCGGCCGGGAGTGGGCCGATGCCTACCTGGCCCCGCTCGCCGACGTCCTGGGGGAGAGGGTGCGCTTCGGCGCCGAGGTCACCGGCGTCAGCCGCCTGGGGCGGGACCGGGTGGTCGACGCCGGGCGGGAGGAGCAGCCCTTCACCGTGCGGGTGCGCACCGACCACGGCGAGGAGCGGATCCTGGCCCGCGCGGTCGTGGACGCCTCCGGAACCTGGGGCTCGCCCAACCCGGTGGGCGGCGACGGCCTGCCCGCGCTGGGCGAGGCGGCGGTGGCCGGACGCCTCTCCTACCGCGTTCCCGACCTGGCCGACCCCGGGGCGCGTGCCCGCCACGCGGGCCGCACCACGGCGGTCGTGGGCCGGGGCCACTCGGCGCTGACCGCCCTGGTCTCCCTGTCCGCGCTGGCCGAGCAGGAGCCCGGGACCCGTGCTGTGTGGGTGCTGCGGCGCGGGGAGGTCGGCGACGCCTTCGGCGGGGGCGCGGCCGACCAGCTCGCCGCGCGCGGCGCCCTGGGACAGCGCGCGAAGGAGGCCGTGGACGCCGGACACATCCGGGTGGTCACGGGGTTTCGCACCGCCGAGGTCCGGTCGGAGCGGGACGGGCGCCTGGTGCTGGTGGACGAGGGCGGACGCGCGCTGGAACCGGTGGAGGAGGCCGTGGTGCTGACCGGGTTCCGTCCCGACCTGTCCCCGCTGTCGGAGATCCGGCTGGGGCTGGACACCACGTTGCAGGCCCCGGTGGGCCTGGCCCCGCTCATCGACCCCAACGTGCACTCCTGCGGCACCGTCTACCCCCACGGGGCCGAGGAGCTGGCGCACCCGGAGGAGGGGTTCTTCCTGGCGGGGATGAAGTCCTACGGGCGCGCTCCCACCTTCCTCACTCTGACCGGGTACGAGCAGGTGCGCAGTATCGCCGCCCACCTGGCCGGTGACCGTGAGAGCGCGGCCCGGGTGGAGCTGACCCTGCCCGACACGGGGGTGTGCGGCGGCGCGGGCCTGTTCGACGAGGCCGACACCCCCGAGGAGGCGCAGGGCGGCTGCTGCGGCCCCGTCCCGCAGACGGTCGACCTGGGCCGGTCGGCCCCGGTGGCGTGACACGCGTGATCTCCGACGCCCTCGGTGTGCCCGCGCGGGTCCTGACCGCCGCGCGGGCGCACCGGGGGCTGGTGACCCTGTGCGTCACCGTCACCACCAGTTACGGAGTGCTGTTCTACGCCTTTCCGGTCCTGTCCCCGGCCATCGCCGCCGACACCGGCTGGACCCTGACCACGGTCACCGCGCTGTTCTCGGCCTCCCAGGTCGTGGCCGGCCTGGGCTCGGTCGCGGTGGGGCGGTGGCTGCACCGCCGCGGTCCCCGCCCGGTCATGACGGCCGCCGCCCTGGTGGCGGTCCCGTCGCTGGCGGTACTGGCGTCGGCGGGCGACCTGTGGCTCTTCGGCGCGGCCTGGCTGGCGGCCGGGGCGGCGATGTCCGGACTGTTCTACCCGCCCGCCTTCGCAGCCCTGACCCACTGGTACGAGCAGGGGCGGGTGCGGGCGCTGACCGCGCTGACCCTGGTCGCCGGGCTGGCCAGCACCGTCTTCGCCCCGCTCACCGCCGCCTTGGAGCAGGCGTGGGGATGGCGCGGCGCCTATCTGGTGCTCGCGGCCGTGCTGGCCCTGGTGGTGGTCCCGCTGCACGCCTTCGCCCTGCCCCCGGCCTGGAGCGCGCCGGTCGCGCACGGGGGTTCCGGTGCGCCGGGGGCGGCGGTGCGGGCCGTGGTCCGCGGCAGGGCCTTCTGGGCGCTGACCGCGTCCCTGGCACTGGGATCGCTGACCGTGTACGCGGTCGTGGTCAACCTGGTCCCCCTCCTGGCGGCCCGGGGGCTGGACGCCGCGACGGCGGCCTGGGCGCTGGGCCTGGGAGGTGTGGGACAGGTGCTGGGCCGCCTGGTCTACGCGCCCCTGGAGCGGAGGTCGGCCCCCGTTCCCCGGGCGGTGGCCGTGCTGGGCGCCTGCGCGGCCACGACCCTGCTCCTGGCCCTGGTTCCCGGCCCCTGGGCGGTGCTCATGGCCGTCGCGGTGCTGGCGGGCATGGCGCGCGGCGTCCTCACCCTGCTGAAGGCCACCGCCGTGGCCGACCGCTGGGGGACCGGCGGCTACGCCGCGATCAGCGGCCTGATGCACCTGCCGCTGATGCTGGCCGTCGCCCTGGCCCCCTGGATCGGCGCGGCCCTGGCCGGGGTCCTGGGCGGTTATCCGGCGGCGTTCGCCGTGCTGGGAGCCCTGGCGGCCGTGGGCGCGGCGACCGCGCTGGCCAGCGGTCCCCGCCCGCGTCCGCCTCCTATCCCTCCCGGGCGAGGGCGCCGGTGATCTCGGCGACGGTGGCCTTGGCGGTGCGCCCGGCACCGATGAGGGTGGCCGAGGCGGGCCCGGTCCAGTCGCCGTAGCCCAGCAGAAACAGACGGGGCTCGTCCACCGCGCGGGTGCCCTCCAGGGCGATCCGGCCGCGGCCGTCCGCCAGGCCCAGCGGGGCGAGGTGGTCCAGGACCGGCCGGAAGCCCGTGCACCACAGGACCGCGTCGCACTCCAGGGAGGTGCCGTCCGCCCAGGCCACCCCGGTGCGGGTGAGCCGCTCGAACATCGGCTCGGCCTTGAGCGCGCCGCGTTCGCGCGCTTCCCGCACGCCGGGCACCACCACGATGTCGCCCAGGTCGCCGAAGCCCTCCACCGGCCGGCCGGCCCCCGCGGCCCGCTGGCTCCGGGTGGCGATGTCGAACAGGGCGCGGCCGTCCACGTCGTCGGGCAGGAACCGGGGAGGGCGAAGGGTGGCCCAGGTGGTCTCGGCTACCTGGGAGAGTTCGGCCAGGATCTGGGCCGCGGAGTTGCCGCCGCCCACGACCACCACCCGCCGCCCGGCGAACTCCTCCGGACCCCGGTAGTCGACGGTGTGCTGCTGTTGGCCCTCGAACTCCTCCCGGCCGGGGACCCGCGGGACGTGGGGCGCGCGCCAGGTCCCGGTGGCGCTGACGACGTACCGTGCCCGCCACGTCCCCTCGCGCGCGATCACCCGTAGCGCACCGTCCGCCCGCTCGACCCGTCCCACGTGGACGGGGCGGTGCACGGGCAGGCCGTAGCGGCGCTCGTACTCGGTCAGGTACCAGGCCACGTGTCGTGCGCTCGGGTACTCGTGCCCCTCCTCGGCGGGCATCCACCAGCCCGGCAGCATGCTGTGCCCGGCGGGGGAGAACAGCCGCAGCGAGTCCCAGTACCCGTTCCAGGAGCCGCCGGGGCCGGTGCGCTCGTCCAGGACGACGAAGTCCAGGCCCGCCCGCCGCAGGAAGTACCCGGCGGCCAGCCCGGCCTGTCCGCCGCCGACCACCGCCACGTCGTGTACGTGTTCCGCGCCGTTCGTCTCCACCGCTCTCCCCCTCGTCGCGTGCGTGCGAGCACCCTCGTCCCGGCTCCCCGGGGCCCGCGCACACCGAACCGTGTGCGGGCCCCGGCCGCCCCGGCCACCGCCGCTAACGCGGTGCGGGCGCGAACCTCCTGCGCCAGGCCAGGGACACGTACACCAGTCCCACCAGCACCGGCACCTCGATCAGCGGCCCCACCACACCGGCCAGCGCCTGGCCCGAGGTGACCCCGAAGGTGGCGATGGCCACCGCGATGGCCAGCTCGAAGTTGTTGCCCGCCGCGGTGAAGGCCAGCGTGGCGGTGCGGTCGTAGCCCAGTCCGATCGCCTTGCCGAGCGCGAACGTACCGAACCACATGATCACGAAGTAGGCCAGCAGCGGGACGGCGATCCGTGCCACGTCCAGGGGCTGACTGGTGATCGTGCCGCCCTGCAGCGCGAACAGCAGGACGATGGTGAACAGCAGCCCGTACAGCGCCCACGGACCGATCCGGGGCAGGAACGCCGACTCGTAGCGCTCGCGGCCCATCCGGCGCTCACCGAGCGTGCGGGTGGCGAATCCGGCCGCCAGCGGGATGCCGAGGAAGATCACCACGTTGAGGGCGATCAGCCAGGGCGAGGCGTCCAGGCCGCCGGTGTCCAGGCCCAGCCATCCGGGCAGCAGGTCCAGGTAGAACCAGCCCAGCAGTCCGAAGACCAGTACCTGGAAGACCGAGTTCAGCGCGACGAGCACGGCCGCGGCCTCGCGGTCGCCGCAGGCCAGGTCGTTCCAGATGATCACCATCGCGATGCACCGGGCCAGGCCGACGATGATGAGTCCGGTGCGGTACTCGGGCAGGTCGGCAAGGAAGATCCAGGCCAGCGCGAACATCACCGCCGGGCCCACGAGCCAGTTGACCACCAGGGAGGAGACCAGCAGCCGCCGGTCGCTGGTGACGGTGTCCAGGCGGTCGTAGCGGACCTTGGCCAGCACCGGGTACATCATCACCAGCAGGCCCAGGGCGATGGGCAGGGAGATTCCGCCGACCTCCATCGCGGCCAGGGCCTCGTTCAGGCCGGGGACCAGGCGTCCCAGGCCCAGGCCGACGGCCATGGCGAGCAGGATCCACACCGCCAGGAACCGGTCCAGCGTGGACAGCTTTGCCACGACGGAAGGGGCCCCGGCTCCGGTCGTCTCGTGGGGGGCGGCCATCAGCAGGGCCTCCTGTTCTCGTGGGCGTCGGCGGAGCGGGCGGTCCGGGCCAGTTCGGCGAGTGCCCCGGACAGCGACTCCAGGGACTCCGGGCGCAGCCGGTAGTAGGTGTAGCGCCCGCAGGGCTCGGTCTCCACCACCCCGGCCTCGCGCAGGACCCGCAGGTGGTTGGACAGGTTGGTCTGGCGCGCACCGGTCTCGTCCATCAGGTGCGTCGTACACAGGGTCTCGCGGGCGAGCAGGGCCACGATCCGCAGCCTGAGCGGATCGGCCACCGCCTTGATCACATCAGCATCGACTGACATCAGCATGCGGTGATATTATCGCATCACCATTGGCTGATGCGAAGTGAGCGGTCCGCCCCGAGCCCACGGTGTCCCGGCCGACGGCTCGCGCGGGGTCCGCGACGAGGTCGGCGCGCAAGTGGGGAAGCCCCGACCCCGGTGGCCGTCCCGATCGCCACCGCCACCGCCACCGCATCCGAGGAGGAAGAGGCACCATGACCAGCACCGACAAGCCGTCCGTCCTGTTCGTGTGCGTCCACAACGCGGGACGCTCCCAGATGGCCGCCGCCTGGCTCGCCCACCTGGCCGGGGACCGCGTCGAGGTCCGCTCCGCCGGGTCCGCGCCCGCCGACGCGCTCAACCCCGCCGTGGTCGAGGCCATGGCCGAGGTCGGCGTCGACATCACCGACCAGCACCCCAAGATCCTCACCACCGAGGCCGTCGAGGCCTCCGACGTGTGCGTGACCATGGGCTGCGGCGACACCTGTCCCGTCTTCCCCGGCAAACGCTACCTCGACTGGACCCTGACCGACCCCGCCGGACGGGGGGTGGAGGCCGTGCGGCCCATCCGCGACGAGATCAGGGAGCGCGTCGAGGGGCTCGTCGCCGAGATCGCCCCCGCCGAGGGGAGCGCCTCCCCGCGCTGACACCGGCCGGCCCCGTGCCCGGAGTCACTCGTTCTCCGCCGCATGCCTGGGCAGCACCGCGACGGGCACCGTGGCGCCGTGCAGGACGCCCTGGCTGACCGAGCCCAGCACCAGGCCGCGGAGACCGCCCATGCCCCGCGAGCCGATGGCGATCAGGTCCGCGTCGGCGCCCGCCTCCACCAGCGCCTCCACCGGGTTGTGCCGGGTGCGCACGGCGCTGACGTCCACGCCCTCGGTGGCGTCGTCCACGACCTCGGCCAGGACCCCGGACACCAGTTCCTCGGAGTGGCGCTCCAGCAGGTCGTCGGGCGGGGCCCAGCCCGACGCGGTCAGGGACTCGGTGTCGAAGGGCAGCGGAACGTTCCAGCTGTGCACCACCACGACCGAGGAGCCCTCGTGCGCCGCGGCCCGGTGCATCGCGAAGTCCAGGGCGCGCCGGGAGTCCACCGAGCCGTCCACGCCGACCACGATCCTCTCCGGCCCCGGGTGCTGGACGGGGCGCTCCCCGCGGCGGGGGACGACCACCACCGGGCACTCCGCCCTGGAGGACAGCCGTATCCCGCAGGAGCCCGCCAGCGCGGTGCGCACCGAGCCCAGACCGCGCGAGCCCACGACCACCATGTCCCTCCGCCCGGTGCGGAGCAGCAGCGCCTGCGAGGGATCCTCCAGGGCCAGCTCCGTCTCCACCCTCAGTCCGGGCCGCAGTTCCCGCGCGTGCTCGGCGGACTCGTCCAGGACCCGGCGGCCCTGTTCGGCGATCTCCTGTGAGGGATGGAAGCGGGTGGGGGTGGTGTAGACCGACATCACCAGCGGCATGGACAGGGCGTGCACGACGTACAGCGGCAGGCCCCTGTGCCCGGCCTCGGCGGCCGCCCACTCCAGGGCGCCGCGCGCCGAATCCGACCCGTCGACGCCCACCGCGACCTTGGGGGAGGGCGTTCGTTCCTCAGCCATGTCCTCGCCTCTCGTCCGGCAAGGGCGCGTTCCGCGGATACGCGGAGGCCGGGAGGCCCCGTGCCCCGGGGCCGGACGTGCTCCGGCGGCGCGGCGGACGGCGCCCTTGCCTGTGCTTCCCCCCTCCGATACCCGGCTCACCTGGAGGGCAGTCGTGCGGATGCTCCCGAGTTCGTGCTTCCGAGGCGGCGGCACCGGATCCCGCCCCGGCAGGGGAGGGGCCGCACCGGGCGGCGAAAGCCGTCCCTGCCCGGCCCGGCTCGGGACGGCGGCCCGGACCACGGCACTTCGGCATGTGCGGGCGGCTGCGCAAGCGGCGGCCGAGGGCCGACCCGCCGGGCCCGTGCGGGTACCGCCGTCCCGGACTCCAACGGCGACGGGGCCCGAGGTGGGGACGGCCGCTTCGCGGAGTCAGCCACCTGGTCTCCGTACGGCGTGCGGGGCCGCGGCCACGTCGACGACGCGTTCGAGGCGTGCGAGGGTCTCGGCCCGGTGGGACGCGATGAGAACGGTGCCGTGGAACTGGGCGATGACGTCGGACACCAGTCGTTCGGTGGCCGGGTCGAGGCTGGCGGTGACCTCGTCCACGAGGAGGACACGCGGCCGGCGTGCGAGGGCGCGGGCCAGGCAGAGGCGTGCTCTCTGCCCGCCGGACAGCCGCACACCGCCCTCTCCGAGTTCGTCGTCAAGACCGATCCAGGCGGCGGCTTCGACGCGTTCGAGCAGGGCGTTCAGGTCGCCGTCGGACCGTGGTCCGCAGCCGCGCAGCAGGTTGTCGCGCACGGTGCCGTGGAAGAGTGTCGCGTCCTGGTCGACCAGGGCGACGGCCTCCCGCAGTGCCGCCTCGTCCAGATCGGCGACGGGGACGCCCCCGCCGTCCGCGGTGACGAGCTCGACGGTGCCCGCCGAAGGGTCCCAGAGGCGGGCCGCGAGGGCGATCACGGTGCTCTTGCCCGAACCGGAGGGGCCGACCAGCCCGACGTGCTCGCCGGGGGCGAGTCCGGCGGACCAGGACGTGAGCGTTGGCCGTCGGCCTTCGTAGGAGAAGGACACGTCCCGGAAGCGGAGGCCGAGGGGTCCGGCGGGCAGCGGCCGCGGAGCTCGGGGGACGGCGACGACCGGGGGGCGGTTGATTCCGGCGGCGACGCGTTCGGCTCCGGAGACGAGCGGATGCAGCCGGGTGAGGGTGTCGGTGGCGTCCACGATCGCGGCGATGCCGACCAGGGCCAGGGCGACCAGCGCGGGCAGTTCCGCGGGGGCCAGCCGTACCGGGACGTCCGCCGACAGCACGCCCGCGGCGGTGGCGCTGGTGGCGATGACGCCGATGACCACGGCGGTGAGGACGAGTTCCCGCAGGGCGGTGACCAGGTGCGACAGCAGTTCGCGCCGTTGCGCGACCGTGGCGGCGCGTGCGGTGGCGGCGCTGGTCTCGGCGATGATGCGAGGGGCGAGTCCGTAGGCGAGTACCTCGCGCAGGGCACCCAGCGCGTCCACGATGTGCTCGGACAGGTCCGACCGCTCCTGCTGTTCCCGCTCGCCCAGCCGCCGGGCGGCCCGCGCCCAGTACAGTGCGCTGCTCGCCACGACGGCGGCGCCCAGGAGCATGACGAGCGCGGCCTCGGGCAGCAGCAGGGACGCGGTCACGAGTGAGGCGGTGAACAGGGTGAGCGAGGCGCCGAGCTGGGCGACCGTGTGGGCGTAGAAGAACTCGAGCTTTTCGATGTCGTCCATCGCGACCGCCGCCGCGCGTCCGGAGTGCTCGCGGCGCCGACCGGGAACGCTGCGCGCGTAGGCGTCGAACAGCGCCATCCGCAGCCGCGCCAGCACGCGGTAGGCCAGGGCATGGGAGACGTCCATCTCCCGCCAGGTCAGGAGCACGCGCAGCAGCACGAGTCCGAGGACCAGGGCCCACCAGAGGGGCCCGGGCGGCGTGCGCTCCACGACGGCGTGGCCGACCGCCCATGCCGTGAGGACGGTCAGGCCGGCCAGGCCGAGCGCGCTCATGGTGCCGAGCAGGTAGATCCAGGCCATCCCCCGCCATTCGGGGCGCAGGACGGGCAGCAGTGCGCGAAAGGCCCGGAACGCGGAGAGGGTGTTCACGAGGTGCTCCTGTACAGGTGTCCGGAATCGAGGCTGAACACGTCGGGAACCCCGGTGAGGGTCTCGGAGCGGTGACTGATCATGAGGACGACGCGGTCGCGGGCGACACGGTGCAGAGTTCGGACGACGTCCGCGGAGCGGTCGGCGTCCAACGCGCTCGTCGGCTCGTCCACCAGCAGGACGGGGCGCCGTGCCAGCAGTGCGCGGGCCAGGGCGAGGCGTTGGCGCTGTCCGCCCGACAGGCTGGTGCCGGCTTCGGTGACCTCGGTGTCGAAGCCGCGCGGGAAGCGCTGGATCTCGTTGAGGACTCCCGCGTCGCGGCAGGCCTCGACGAGGTCCGCCTCCGTGGTGGTCCCGGTGACCGCGAGGTTGTCGCGGACGGTCCCGGCGAAGAGCACCGGCCGCTGGGAGACCACGGCGATGTCGAAGGCGCGGAGCGGCCGCCCGTCGAGGTCGATGCTTCCGGTGCGCGGGGTGAGGAAGCCGAGGAGTAGGTCGAAGAGGGTGGACTTTCCGGCCCCGGAGGCCCCGACGATCGCGGTGAGGGAGCCCCGTCGGGCCGTCAGGTCGAGGTCGTGGATGACGTCCACGTGCGCGCCGGGGTAGCGGAAACTCAGACCGGTCACCCGCAGCGCGTCCGCCGTCCTGCCCCGGGCCGTCCGGCCGTCCCCGTGGCCGGACGCGGTGTGTTCTGGGGCGTCGTGGTCCGGGGCGGTGGCGCGCCGCTCGGTGAAGGCCCCGAGCCGCTGGAGGCCGGGGACCGCGGTGAGGCCGAGGAATCCGGCGTGCCAGTGCCGCGAGAGGTCCCGGATGGGACGGAACGCCTCGGAGGAGAGCAGGAGGATCAGGTAGACCTCGAGGGCGGGGGCCTGCCCGGTGACCGCGTGGACGACGGCGACGGCGGCGGCGGCGACCGCTCCCCCCTGGACGGCCGCGTCGGTGACGGACGTCTCGCCCAGGGAGACGCGCATCACGCGCTCGGTGGCCCTGCGCAGCGCCTCCGAGCGGTGGTCCAGCCGCCTGCGGGTGCCGGACACGTCGCCGAGTGTGCGCAGGGTGGCCATGCCGCGCAGGGATTCGAGCAGGTCGGCGCTGAGCGCCTCGTAGCTGTCCCAGTGGTCGAGTCCGCGCCGGGCCGTCGTCCGCTTCCACGCCATGGGCCCCAACAGCGCGAACACGACCCCGGCGGCGACGCACAGGCCCGCCCACGGTGAGAGCGAGAACAGGGCGGTCACGACGATCGGGCAGGTGAGGAGTAGTTGCACGATCGCGGGAACGTACTTGGAGACGTAGGCGTCGATGCCGTCGACACCGTCACCGAGGCTGGCACGCATCGAACCGTCTCGGGCCGCCGTGTCGTGCAGCCGCTCGGGCACGAGCGCGGCCTCCATCGCGCGGCGGCGGACCGCCTGCCTGACCCGGCCGCCCAGATGCGCGGCGGCCGACGCCTGGGCCAGGGAGAGCGCCAGGCGCAGCAGCGCGATCCCGAGGATCAGCGACAGCGCGAGGAGTACGTCCTGGGCCTGGCCGCGCAGCACCGCCGACATCGACCAGGCGACCGCCACGGCCTGCCCGACGTGGGTGAGGAAGACGAGGACCAGCAGGGCGGCGCTCCGTGCCAGAGCCGCGGGAAACCGGGCCGCCTCCCGCCACAGCAGGGGAACGATCATCATGCGGCTGACTCCTTGTCGAGGGCGTGTCCGCCGGGGAGCATCGCCAGGGCGTGGACGGTCCAGCGGTCGCGCGAAGCGGTGAATCCCGATATCGGACGGCAGCGCCATCGCCCGGACAGCGCGCCCGCGTAGCACAGGCCGGCCGCGGCCCGATGGGCCCGCCACAGGGCCTGGGCGAACTCGGCGGCGGGCGTGTCCACCGCGACGGACCACGTCTCCAACCGGTGGGCCCCGAGGACCCAGGCCTGCCCGGAGGCCCTCGCGACGTCAACGGCCCGCGGGTCGTGGGCGCGCGCCGCGGCCTCGAACTCGCCGGTCGCCGGGGAGCGCCTCGCGGCCAGGGCGTCCCCGCGCCCGGGTACGACCGACCAGGAGCCGGGCAGTTCGACGGTGGCCAGCGGGATCTCCGGCGCGAGCCCGCGCGCGAGCCACCGGCCGTGCTCGGCCGCGCGCGGGACGCCGAGCAGGTCGCGCAGCCACGGTCCGGGGCCCAGCCGTACCGCGGAGGGGGCCGGAGCGCACAGGAACTCCACCGCGGCCAGGGCGTAGGCGGTGTCCGCGATCCACAGCGGCCAGGCCCGGTGACGGTACCGGCCGAAGCTGCGACCGGGTTGCACGCTCAGGACCAGGTGGGTCCCCGTCACGTCGGTGCCCGTACCCGGGACGTGCCAGCCCGCCTCCCGTTCGCGGGCCTCGTCGCGTCGGTGGAGGGTGCCGTCCTCCAGGTCGAAGGCGTACCGCCCCGCGTCCAGGGGGCCGTCCGCACCGACGACCAGGTGGGTGCGCACGGGGTAGGCCGCGCCCGCGGAGGGCACCGGACGCCTGCGGACACGGGTCACCGTCCCGTCGGCCAGGCGGTGGTGCCCCGCGCCGCGCCACAGGCCGTCGAGCAGGGCGCGTTCGCGGGCCGGTACCGCCACCGGGTCGGCTCCGGCACGGTGCCAGGGACTGGCGCGCGGTCCGGGCGGAAGGGGCGGTCCCGGTGCCTCGGCCGAGAAGGCGCGTGCGAGTGCGGGCGGCAGGCGCGAGGGCTCCGCCGCACCGCGCCTCGCACCGTAAGGAGATGGGGTCGATGGGAGGGGAAGGGGCATGGGTGCGGCCTCACATGTGCGGGGGCGGGACGAGGGTGAGGCCCGCGGGGCTCCCGTCCCAGGAGGTGCGCCACCCTCGTTCGAGGGCCGCGTGCTCGAAGCGGGGCATACCGAGATAGGCGAAAGCCGCGGGGGCGTTCGGGACGAGCCCCGTGACGAAGCTCCGCACCACCCGCAGCGAGGTGCGACGGACATCGCTCGTCGTCAGGTCGCGGGTGAGGACGCGGTGTCCGCGGTCGGCCAGCCGCCGGTGGACCTCGTCCATCGACACGGCCGGCACCTCGGTGACCGGCCGGAGCCCCAGAGCCGGTGCCGTGAAGCGCCGGGCCTGGCCGTGGACCCGGGGGTCGAGCCAGATCTGGACGTGCGCGCCCAGGTCGATGACGTGCTCGCACTGGGCGCCGGCGGCGTCGAGGTAGGCGGCGTCGGCGCGGAAGTCGAGGTGGAGGCCGCGGGCCATCAACCCCTGTTCGACGGCACGGAAGACCCACCCGTCGGCGTCGGTGCAGCCCTGGGTGTAGACCCATGTGTGGACGGCTTCGAGGACGGCCTTGCGGGCGGCCCTCACGGGATCGAGCGCCGCGGAGAACCCCGCGGCGTACAGGCCGCGTTCCCTGTCGTGCACGAGTGCGGCCACGGCGGGGGCGAACTCCGAGGGCATGGCCGTCAGGAACACGTCCAGGGAGCTGCCGCCCAGGTCGTCGGCCAGTCCGGGAACGCTGGCGGGGTCGATCCCGAAGGTGGGTCCGTCCAGGTGCCACCACAGTTCGAGGGCGTCGCGTTCGATGATCTCCAGGACTCCTCGGTCCCTCGCGTCGTCGGCCCCCTGCCCGGTGGCGATTCCGGCGTAGTTCAGGTGGTGCACGCGCGGCAGGTGGCGAAAGCGCGACTGCCGCCAGTTGAGGTAGACCAGCGAGGCCGGCATCCAGACCTCGGCGCCGTCGCGCTCCTCGCAGCGCGCCCAGAGGGCGGGGGTGTCCTCGGTGAGGGGCTGGTAGGGGAACCCGGCCCGGGCGTACTGCCACGGAGCGAACCGGGGCAGGTCCTCCAGGCCGACCGGGCGGCGGCCCGCGGCCAGCAGTTCCGCGCGGGACCCGGTGCGCAGTTCGTCGGGAGGAAGGTCGGCGGGCAGCCAGTTCCCGCAGTAGCGCTCGACCCCCTCGGCGATCGCGGCGATCCTGGCCTGCCCGGCGTCGTCGAAGGACGTGCCCAACGAGACGCGGTCGGCCGGCCACTCGCCGAGCTGCCGGGCATCGGCGACGGCCGCGGTCAGCCCCATGTAGGAGGTGGGAGCGCCGGCGGGGTGCGTCACGGCCCGCACGGAGCGGATGACTCCGCATTCGGGGTCGACCAGCGAGTCCACGGGCAGGGGGTGGTCGGCCCGGGCCGTAGCGGTCCCGGCGGTCCCCGGGCGGGGCCGCCCGGTCGTGGTGGGGGTCAAGGTGAGGTCCTTTCGTGGCGCCATGCCTCTGACGCGGGATCGAGGGTCGACCGGGTGTGGGGCGTGGACGCGGCCGTGAGGATCCCGGTCCACTCCGCCGGGGAGCCGGGCAGTCCCCGGGCCGCCAGCCACGGGTCGATGATGTGGGTCAGTCCGCCCGCGGCCGAGATGCGGGCCCGCAGGGCCTGGTCGGCGACGCCGCCGACCAGCCGGTGCCCCCAGGGGCCGCTGGCGAAGTGGCTCGGGGCTCTCCACTCGCGTGCGAGCCGCCGGGCGTCGTCGTGGAAGAAGTCGTCATCGCCGCTGACCACCAGTAGCGGCACGTCGACGTGGCCGTAGCGTGATGCCGGGTCCACGCGGTCCGCGCTCCACAGCCTCCGCCAGCCGGTCGACGCCGATGGCGACCAGCCCCAGTTCTCGGCGGCCTCGACCACGCCCTGCCTTCGCGCCTGCGCGACGCGTCGGTCGAGTTCGGCCGCGGACAGCGGGCGTTGGGAGCGCCGGTGGCGTCCGTGTTCGTGCCACCATCCGATCCGGTGCAGGATCTGCGGGGAGCCCTCGTGGTCCCACGCGGTCTCGGCCAGCCCGAGGGCGGGGACGAGGGCGATGATCGCCGCGACCGGGCACGCGCCGTCGCGCGTCACGGCCCGGGCCGCCTCGAGTGCGGTGTGAGCGGCGTACGAGGCGCCGAAGAGGACCAGCGGCAGCCCTCCGTACTCGTCGAGCAGGTGGGCGAGCACCTGGCCGCCGTCCTCCTCCTCGTGCGTGTAGGGGGACCAGGCCCCCGCTGACCTGTACCGTCCGCGCACGTCCTGGACGAGGCAGTGGTAGCCGCGGGCGTTCCACGAGCGTGCCGTCGCCACGTGCTGGTCGGCGTCGTAGGGGGTGCGGATCACCACGATGCCTTCCGGGCTCCCGCATTCCCACATCCGCCCGCGCAGGACCGTGCCGTCGCGGCCCCGGCACAGGTGTGCGCGTCCGAGCTCCTCCGTCATACCCGCCGACGCGCCCCTCGGTCGACGGAGGACGGCGGGTCGTAGGCCAGTACCGGGTGCTCGCTGACCGTGCCGGTGGCGGTGACCAGTTTCCACAGCGTGGTGCGGTAGCCCTCCAACGCGTCAGACTCCTGTGCCCAGGCGAGGGCCAGGGTGAGGAGCCGGCTCACCACCAGCGTGTGTGCGGCGGCCGAGGCGGGCGCGGCGGCCACGGCCGCGCGCCGCCAGGTGTCGAGTTCCCGGGGAGTGAAGCTCGCCGCCAGGCGTCGCCGGTACACCTGCTCGGCTCCGGGGTCGTCCCCGTCGAGGCAGATCGGATCGACGAAGCAGTTCTCGCCCTCGCGGTAGGCGCGCAGCCAGGCCACGCCCTGGCTCGGCAGCGTGTCGAGCCGGTCCCAGCCGACGCGCTCCACGGGGGAGTCCGCGTACGCGACCACCAGTCCCCATGGCCGGGTGCCCCCTCCTCGGGGGACGGCCGTGCCGCCGCCCCGGCGACCGCCGTCGGCCGCTCCGTCCATCGTGGAGAGCAGGGCCCCGCCGTCGGTGTGGCGGGTGACGGCCGCGCCCCAACCGGCCAGGGCGTCGGCCACCGCGTCGATGAGCGGGCCCCCGCCGACCAGGGCGACCTCGCGCCGAGGACCCGGCCAACGGCGCTGCGCGTCCTCCTCCTCGAGCGCGGACATCCTCGCCCGAAGCGCCTCGGCGTACGCGGAGGCCTCCCCGTCACCGTCCGAAGCGCCGGCCAGGGCGTCCAGGAGACCGGGCGGTGGGGACACGAGACGGAGGAAGCGCCCTGAGGAGGTGCGTACGACACCGGTGCCTCCGCTGTCGACGATGACGTGCGCGCCGGTCCCCGGCACACGGGCGATGGATGGTTGTGGGAGCAAGGCGACCTCTCAAAGGGCCCGGTCGGGCAGCGCGGGGCTGCCCGACCGGGTGGTTCTCACTGACTACGTCCCGGAGGGGAGAACTAGTCGAAGGGGTTCTCGACGAGCGCGTTGGAGTGCGAGGCCGACAGGTGGGCGAGCTGCTCGGGCTCCTCGATCTCGGCCACGACGTCGAAGGGGTTCTCGACGAGCGCGTTGGAGTGCGAGGCCGACAGGTGCGCGAGCTGCTCGGGCTCCTCGATCTCGGCGACGATCTGGTTGTCCATGAGGGATTTCCTTTCCAAGCCATGACGTATCGGTCATCTGTGCCGATACGTGTTCGTCGGGGCGAACGACGGTCACTTTACTTGAAAATGATTACCGTTTCCAATAGCTTTGCCCCATGAACTTCCAGAAGCTCCTCGTCGCCGACTACCGCGGGGGTCGCACGTACGCCGTCGCGGACGGCACGGTGAGGCCGCTCGGCAACGCCGTCCTCGCCGAGCACGCCGGGTTCCTGACGCTGCCCCGCAGGGGGGAGGGGCAGGCCGAATGGGCCTTCGTCGACGACCGCTCCGGAGCGCTCGTGGTCTCGGGGGCCCGCGGGGAACGGCGCTTCCCCGCGGCCATCCCCGGCGAGCACCTCGCCTGCGACGCCTCGGGCCGCTACGTGGTGGTGACGACCGGGCTGGGCGCGAACGAGAAGGCGTGGAGCGACGTCGTCACCCTTGTCGACCTCGATCGGAGCGAGTCGGTACGGTTCCGCTCCCGGGTCGGGGAGCCCGGGGCGATGATCGTCCCCGACCAGGCCGACGGCGAACCGGTGGTCGTGCTGCGCCACAGGGAGCCCGGAGCCCTCGAGTCGTTTCCCCTCTCCCGGTGCCTCGACGCCGCCTCGCACGTGCCCCGGATCACCGGTGAGGTCGTCCGCGAGATCGCCGACGACGGACACGGCGACGTTGTCGACCAGCGAACCGGCATCGCGGCGACCGCGACCGGCAGGGGACTGGAGCGCTTCGTCATCGACGGCGGTGTCCCGCGCATGCTCGGCGCCGTCGCCTGGCCCGTGCCCGGACGCGCCTACTACCTGCGCCTGGACCCGGCCACGGGCCGTGCGGTGGGCGTGGTCCGAGGCGGGCCCGCCTCCCCGACGGCGTGGACCGAGTGGACGAACCACCTGGTCGACGTCGACCTGTCCACCGGCCGGACGCGCTGCCTGGGACTGCCCCGGGGACTGGCCTTCCGCTTCGCGCTCGGCGGCACCAGGGCCGCCGTCGCCACGATCCATCCCGACGGGGACGAGCTCACCGTCATCGAGCGGGCCGAGCCGCGGATGCGCGTCCCGCACAGGATCCCGCTCCCCCCGATGTCGCGCCCGCCCGTCCCCGGACGCCTGCCCTGGGACCCGGTCGGCGGCTCACCCGCACAGCGGCGCTCCGTGGCCGTCGACCCCGCTGGGACGACGGTCGCGGTGACCAGGGGAGGCGACGGTCAACTGCACCTGTTCCATGGCGGCGGACTCGACACCGTCACCGTGCCCAGCCCGCTCGACGAGGGCGGGCACCTGTACTGGCACGGCGGCGCCGCCGACACCATCGGCCGGTGAGCGATGCACGACTTCCCTCCTCCCCTCGTCCCCGCCATCGACACCGCGCTCACGAAGTGGGAACGGCACGGACGCCCGGGCCTGCCGGAGAACGGGTTCGCGCTCGCCCGCCCGCCCGGACGACGACGCCAGGGGATCTACCGGGCGGACACCGGCTCACCGGTGATCGAGCCCGAGGGGCACATCCTGCGCATGGCCCCCTCCCCGGACGGGCGCAGCATCTGCGTCCAACTGGCTGAACGCGCGGACGAGGACGCCGCGCTGGGGCTGGTCGACACCGCCACCGGATCTCTGCGGCTCTATCCGCGGATCCGCTGCCGTTACGACCCCATGCTCTGGGAAGACGACTCGTCCGGTGTCGAACTGGTCGCCGGCCGGTCCCACAGCCTCGTCCGCCTCGACGCGCGAACCGGGCGGTCGACGGCTTCGGCCGTACCGCCGGGCACCCGGCTCAGACTCTTCCCCGGAGGCCGGCGCGGACTGCTCGCCGAGAGCCGCCCCGGCAGCCCCGGCCGCCTCATCGACCGGGCCACCGGCGCCGAGCTCGCCGAGTTCGCCGCCATCGTCCGCGTCCTGCCCGCGGGTGAGGACGTCGTCGTCGACGACGGCGCCCGCCTTCAGGGCCTCGATCCGGGCAGCGGTGCCCCGAGGTGGCGCTGGGACGACCCGGACCTGCGGGTCACCTCGTTCGCCGCCCGCGGCCAGGACATCGTCGCCGTCGGCGTACGCGCCGGCCGCGGTGTCATCGTGCGGCTCGTCCGGGGCTCGGTCGCGGCCGAACGGGAGGTCACCCACCGGGGAGCTCCGGCTGTCGCGACCGGAGTGAGCGCCGACGCCGACCGCTTCCACGTCCTCATCGAGGGCCCGGCCCTGCCCCCACGGGTCGTACCCGCCGAGGAGCTGCTGTCCGACCGTCCGGCGGCGGCCCGCCCGGAAGCCCCCACACGCACCGAACGGTACGCCTTCACCGCCGAGGACGGATCGCGCGTACCCGTCGTGGTCACCTCGCCGACCGGCGCCAAGGGCCCCGCACCGCTGATCCTCACCTGCTACGGCGGCTTCGGTGTACCGAGTCTGCCGGTGTTCGAACCGACCGTGCCGGCGTGGGCCGAGCACGGTGGCCGGTACGCCATCGCACAGGTCCGGGGAGGAGGCGAGCACGGCTCCGCCTGGAGGCAGGCCGGGCGCGGCCTCGCCAAGGGCCGCGGCATCGAGGACCTGGCCGTCGCCGCACGCGGCCTGGTCGGGGCCGGGCTCACCCGGCCCGACCTGCTCGTCCTGGCCGGCGCCTCCCACGGCGGAGTCCTGGCCACCAGTTGCGCCCTCGGATCGCCGGACCTGTGCGCCGGTGTCGTCAGCACCGCGGCGCCGCTCGACCTGCTCAACCTCGGCGCCCACCCGCTCGGGCGGCGCTGGGCCGACGAGTTCGGGGCCTCGGGGGGGATCGAGCACCTGCGCCGGATCTCACCGCTGCACCGTGCTCGGGAACTCACCCCCGGCACCGCTCCTCCCCGCTTCCTCGGCATCGTGCTGGCGGAGGACTCCCGGGTCGTCGCCGACGACACTCTGGCGGTCGTCGACGCGCTGCGCCGTGTCGGAGGCAGCGCCGCCGTATGGCGCGCACCGGAAACGGGCCACGGCGGCAACCACCTCGACAGCCTGCACCGCCTCGGGACGACCGTCCTCGGCTTCGCCGCCACGATCACCGGGTCCGCGCGGACCGCTCCATCCACGACGTAAGAGAGTCTTCGCAACAGATGGCACAAGCAACCAACGGGAGACGCGTGTCGGCCTCCCTCCAACGCCTTCTGGCCAACACGCGCCCCGGAGGAGCACCCCCTGGCGGCGCCCCGGCTCCGGCCGCTCCGGCGGGAAACACCAGGAGGCGCGGTGTGCTCGCCGCCCGGATCCTCGTTCCGGTCCTGGCCCTCACACTGCTGGCGGTGGTGGTGCTGTCCACCAGCGTCGGCACGATCGACGTGTCCCCGGCGGAGGCCCTGCGCGTCATCGTCGGCCACCTCGTGCCCGGGATGCCGTGGATGTCGGACGGGTCGCTGACGACGGTGCAGGACAACGCCGTCTGGCAGTTCCGGCTGCCCCGCGTGCTCCTGGCAGCGACCGCCGGTGCCGCGCTCGCCCTGGCCGGCGCGCTGATGCAGGCCGTGGTCCACAACTCCCTGGCCGAGCCCTACATCCTCGGAGTCTCCGCCGGCGCCGGAGTCGGCGCGGTCTCGTTCATCGTCCTGGGCGTCGGGACCAGCTCCCTCGGCGTGGGGGGCGCGGCCTTCCTCGGCGCACTCACGGCCACCGCGGCCGTCTACACCCTGGCCCACAAGAACGGGCGCATCGCACCCCAGCGCCTCATCCTCGCGGGCGTCGCGCTGGGCGCCCTGTTCAGCGCCGTGACCAGCTACCTGACCATCACCACCCACGCGCAGAACGTCTTCAGCATCATGTTCTTCCTCCTGGGCTCGGTCTCCGCCGCCACGATGGGCCACCTCGCCCTGCCCTCGGCGGCGCTGCTCATCGTGGGGCTCTACGCCGCGTTCCACGCTCGGGCACTCAACGCGCTCCTCGTCGGGGACGACGCGGCCGCGTCCCTGGGCGTCAACGTCAACCGGCTGCGCAGCGGCGCCCTCGTCGCCGCGGCCCTGCTGACCGGATCGGTCGTCGCGGTCTCCGGAGGCATCGGCTTCGTCGGGCTGATCATCCCCCACATCGCGCGCATCACCGTCGGTTCCGACCACCGCAGGATGCTCCCGGTCGCCCTGCTCGGCGGAGCGGTGTTCCTCACCACCTGTGACTTCCTGGCCCGTACCCTGGCCGATCCGTCGGAGATCCCACTGGGTGTGCTCACCGCGATGGTCGGAGCACCGTTCTTCCTGTGGCTGCTGCGACGCGACCGCGCCGACAGCGTGGGGGTGGGCCGATGAGAGTCGACGTCGAGAACCTCCGAGCCCACCGCGGGGGGCGGCCCGTCATCACCGACGTGAGCGTCTCGGTGCCCTCGGGCACCGTGCTCGGGCTGCTCGGGCCCAACGGGAGCGGCAAGTCCACACTGCTGCGCGCCGTGTCGGGGCTCGCGGCCCCCTCAGCCGGCCGTGTGCGCTTCGACGGCACCGACATCACCTCGCTGGGCCGCAAGGAGATGGCCCGGCGCGTGGCGGTGATGGCACAGGAGCACAGCGAGGAATTCGAGATCCCCGTCCTCGACCTGGTCCTGCTCGGGCGCATCCCGCACGGGCGCGGGTACGGGCGCGATTCCGACCACGACATCTCCTTCGCCCAGCAGGCCCTCGCCCGCGTCGGCGCCGCGCACCTGGAGAACCGCCCGTTCTCGGCCCTCTCGGGCGGCGAGCGCCAACGCGTGCTCTTCGCCCGCACGCTCACCCAGGACACACCCGTGCTCGTCCTCGACGAGCCCACGAACCACCTCGACATCGCCCATCAGCTCGAACTCCTCGATCTGGTCAGGGCCACCGGACGCACCGTGGTGGTCGCCCTGCACGACCTGAACCTGGCCGCGCGCTCCTGCGACGCCATCGGCGTCCTGGCCGAGGGGAGCCTGCTCTCCCTCGGCACCCCGGACGAGGTACTGCACACCGACCTGGTCCGCTCGGTCTTCGGCGTCGAGTCGACGGCCGTCGCCCATCCGCGTTCCGGACGGCGACACCTCCTCTTCGACGCCTGCAGCCCGCCGAAGCCGAACGGCCACGGCCCCACGAACCCACCCACCCCGACCGAGGAAGAAGTAACCACCCCATGACACGCAACGCCTTCCGGGCCACGTCTCGGCGCCGCTCCCGTACCCGCGGCCTATCGACCGTCTGGGCCGCACTCGCCGTGGCGCCGCTGGTGCTGACCGCATGCGGTACCGGCGTCACCAGCGACCCGGAGGCCTCCGATGCCTCCGGGGAAGCCGTGACGGTCACGAACTGCGGACGGGATCTGTCCTTCGACACCGCTCCCAGCAGGGTCGTCGGGCTGATGCCCTCGCAGACCGAGCTGCTCATCCGCCTCGGCGTGGGGGACTCCATCGTCGGCCAGGCCCAGACCGAGGTCTCGGCGCTACCGGACGACATCGCCGAGCAGGCCGCCGGCATCCCGGTACTCAGCGCGGACGCTCCGCCGCCCCGCGAGGACCTGCTCGCTGTCGCCCCCGACCTGGTGGCCTCCCCCACGGAGTACGAGTTCACGGCCGAACAGGGCTTCGCCAGCATCGAGCAGTTGGACGAGAACGGCGCCCGGGCCTACGTCGCGACCGGTGGTTGCGCCGACCGGCGCAACACCGCGGAGGTCACCGACGTGCTGAGGGACATCGAGGACCTCGGTGCCATCCTGCGCGTCCCCGACGCGGCCGAAGAGCTCATACAGGACACCGAGGAACGACTGGCCGCTGTGGAGGCCGCGATCAGCGACTCTCCGCCACCCGCCGTCGCGCAGGTCTACGTCGAGGGCAACTCGCTGTCGGCCATCGGCGCAGGCATCGAGGCGGACATCATCAGGACCGCCGGCGGCGACAACGTCTTCGACCCCGACGGGCCCGAGTTCGCCGACTTCTTCGCCGCACAGATCAACCCCGAGGAGATCGTCAGCCGCGCCCCCGAGGCCATCGTGTTCGGCGTGAGCGGACCGGAGCACGAGGAGCGGACACGCGAGTACCTCCGCAGCACCTTCCCCGAAGTCCCGGCGGTGGAGAACGAACTCCTCATCGCCGTTCCCGGGAGCGACCTGTACCCCGGCGCCCTGGGGAACATCGACGCGGTGGAGACGATCGCCCAGGAGCTCTACCCGGACGCGTTCTAGCCCGGCGTTCAACATGTCCGCCTGTCCCGGAGCGGCTCTCAGCGCCCGTTCCGCTCTTCCCCGGGGCCCCTCAGCGGGGAGCGGAACGCTTGTTCCGGCTCCCCGCGGGGCGTCCCCGACCACCGGCGGACGCCCGGTCCTCCGGGCGGTGCTCCGCGACGGCCGCCTCTAAGCGGCGGCCTCCCCGTGGAGCCGGCCGCGGCGGCCTGAGGGCCCCACGGCCGGTCACCGCTCCGGGTCGACCACCCCATCGGGAGTCCTCCTTGGAACCACGCGGCCCCGGAAGCCAGGAGCCCGGCTCCGAAGAGCGCGGGACACACCACCGTCCGGGCGGTGCGCGGCGCACCGCCCGGACGGTGGACGGTCACAGCTCGGCCTGGCCGTAGGGAAGCAGCCGCACCGGTCCCAGCAGTCCGTAGTCCTGTCGGGACACGTCTCCGTAGACGTCGGGGCGGAAGGCCCGCATGCGGTTGATCAGGGTGGTGGCCACCTCGACCTGGATCGTGTTGGAGCCGCCGCGCAGCCAGGGGCCGATGTCGACCACGGTGTCCTGCTGGTCGCAGGGCGGCAGGTCCGTGCCGTTGACCGTGACGCGGAAGGTGTCGCTCACCCCGCCCAGGTCCAGGCGGGCGCCGTGGCCTCCGGTCCACCCCTCGCCCAGGTCGACGGTGGTGGTGTAGCGGCCGATACCGGAGGTGTCGGCCAGCCCCTCGATCTCCTGCCAGGGGACGAGGGAGGACAGCGAGTGCTCGTGCAGGACCACCTCGGTGTCGGTGGCCGACCCTCCCGGCCGCCAGTCCTCCACCTCCAGTTCCCAGGAGGCCAGGTCGACGGGCTCGCCGACGGAGTCGATGGCGGTGGAGGCGGTGCTCCCGTCGGAGAGGGCGGTGGTGTAGGTGCCCGCCGAGGAGGCCCGGACCACGGCCTTCCCGCCCTCCACGCGCACCTCGTCGGCGTCGGTGCCGTCCACACGCAGCTTCTTCAACCGCCCCGGCGGCATCTTCCGTCCCGGCTCGCCATGGCTTGCCGTCCACGAGGGCGGGGCCAGGGCGATGACCGTCGAGGCCCCCGGCGCCAGGCGCACGCCGACGTCGACCGTTCCGTCGCCGCGCGTGTGCTCGGGCAGGGGGGTGATCCGTCCGCTCCACAGGTCCAGCGCGAAGGGGTAGGCGTGGTCGATGTCGGCGGGGAGGGTGACCCGGTGGTCGACGGTCTCGTCGTCGGAGCCGTTGGTGAAGTAGTACAGCTCCAGCTCGTCGTCCCGGCGCCGCGCGTGCAGCAGCGCGGATCCCTGGGAGTAGGAGACGGCGGGCCGCGCGTCCAGCGCCGCGAGCCCGTCGGGGATGTCCTCGCGGGAGTCGACCCGGTGCACGCTGGGCTCCGCGAGCAGCTCCTCCATGGCCCGGACCAGCTCCTCGGCCGAGCTCTGGTCGGTCCCCGGCTCCTGCGGGGCGCTCCAGTCGCCGACGATGAGGATCTTCAGTCCCGACCGGGCGTAGTCCACCATCCGCCGGGCGGTGTCCAGCTCCATGGTGGGGAGCCGTCCGCTGAACGCGTCCCCCTCGAAGACCAGCAGGCCGTAGGCGGGGCCCTCGGGGGCCAGGCGGCCCCCCTCCACCCGGGGTTCGGTGATACGGAGCAGGCGGGGGCTGACGAACTGGTGCGTCCAGCCATGGCGCACCCCCTCCTTGCTGAAGTAGGCGGCGCCGAAGCCCGAGCCGGCGTAGCCCTTCTGGCGCAGGAAGGCCACGTCGATCGTCGAGGTGCCCGACTGGAGGGTGTGCTGGGCCCGCGCGAAGAAGCCGGAGACGTCGGACACGTGCTGCCAGGTGGGGTGGCGCGGTCCCCAGGACTCGCTGTAGCCGACACCGCCGCCGTAGGGGGTGAAGGCGGCGAACCCCGGCCACTGTGCTCCGGGCGCGTCGGCGTAGGAGAAGCCGTGGAGGACCGCCATGTTCACGCCCGCGGAGTACTCGCGCGCGATGGTGCGCACGGTCTGCTGCCACGTGGTGCTGTAGGAGCCGCCGTAGACCGCGCCCGCCTCGCTGCTGAGCACCTTCTTGCCGCCCAGGTCGCGTCCGCCGGCCAGGGAGCGGAAGTCGTCGAGGTTCTTGAAGCCCAGGGACTCGCCCTCAGCGGTGTCGACGACGGCGGCCTTGGCCACGGCGTCGGTCTGTAGGCCGTAGGGCTGGATCCGGTAGTCCATCCCGAGTCCGTGCGCCCACTCCTGGATGGGAGCGATGTGGTGGTCGATGTAGAGCTGTGAGAGCAGGTCGTTGAAGTCGTTCAGCGCCCGGCGGTCGGTGTCGGGGTCGAAGGAGAAGACCTGGTCCTCGTCCACGCGTACGAGGACCGGCAGGTAGGGCACCGGGTCGTAGCCGTGGTGGCCCTCGAAGGCGGAGGGCAGGTCGTGCGTCCACAGGGTCGCGTCGGTCTCCATCTCGATGGAGTCCTCGAAGACCGCACCACCCGCGGGCCCCTGGAGGAGGGAGCGGATCCTGGAGGTGAGGACGTTCTCCTCCCAGAAGTCGATGACCGCCTGGGCGCCGGCGCTGCTGAAGTGGTCGACCACGTAGGAGACCGGCTCGGTGTGCGGTCCGCCCTCGGGGCGCTGGCCCGAACCGCGCTCCCAGTAGGCGATGAGGGCCCAGGTGGAGCCGTCCCCCTCGCCCGGGGCGGTCCAGGACAGCTCCTCGTCCCGTACCGACGCGGTCAGGTCCTGCAGGGTGTCGGCCTCCAGGGCGGTGCGCCTGTCCTCGGGTGAGGCGCCCTCGGCCAGGCGTACCGCCTGCACCGCGAAGAGCTCGCGCGACTCGACCCCGTGTCCCGGCTCCGCCACGGGCTCGGGCAGGGCGCCCGAGGTCTCCTCACCGGAGGCGAGGTAGCGCACGCCGTGGGCGAGCTCGCGCACGGCGGCCCTGTCCTGCGGGGTCAGGCTGGGCACCGCGGCGGGCCAGGACGGGCCGATGGTCATGTCGACGACGATCCCGCGCTCCTCGGCCCGGGACAGGGCCGCCTCCACGGCCTGGCGCCAGGGACCGGTGCCCCAGCCGTGTCCCCCGGGGTCGAGCGACTCCGAGGAGCTGTGGTGGACGTCGGCCACCTCCATGCCGCCGAATCCGGCGTCGGCGGCGTGGTCGATCTCGCGGGCCACCTCCTGCGGGTCGACCAGGCCGTGCGGCCACCACCAGCGGAACTTCGCCCGGGCCGTGGCCGCCGGAGCCTCGAAGCCTCCGGTGAAGGCCTGCGGGGCCGCCGCGGCCGCGGGTGTGCCGAGGGCGGCCGGCAGGGCCGCGGCCGCGGCGGCGGTGGTGCCCAGCCCCAGGAACAGGCGGCGTGTGGGGGTGAAGCCGGAGCACGGGCGTTCCGTGGGGGACGGTGTGTGGGGCATGGGGGTTTCCTTCCTGCGCCCGCTCGCTGGAGCAGGGCGCCGGGGACGACGGGGGAAGTCGTGCGCGCACACGTGGAGCCGGTTGAGAACAGGCCTTAAAACGTTTCAGCGAAGTTTCCAACAGATGCTCCCGATGGTCAATGGTTGCGCGGAAAACTTTGTCCCTCACTCGATGGATCCCTGTGAACAGGGATTTTGTTGCGTGCGGGTCTACCAGAGAGGGGCGCGATGTAGTAAGAACGTTTCACTCGCATGGGTTCCACCGGCCTGTGGCGACGGAACGTCGGCCCAGGGCCCTCCTTGGAGGGGCGCCGGGGATCACCCGGCGCGGCCGGGGCGGTCTGGCCGGGCAGCCGTCCAGATGGTCGCCGACCAGCCCGTCGGCCCGGAGGTGGGGGAGTACACGGCGGTCGCGCCGACGAACGTGGACCCGCGCCTTTCGGGGACCTCGCCGAAGCGGCCGGACGCCGGTGTGCTCGCCGGTACCTCGGCCGGTACCGAGGAGGAGCGCGCCCCGCCGGGCCGCGGCCCGGCACGGTCCAGCGTCGGTGTGCCAAAGCCCCCGGGTGCGTGCCGGGGCCGCGGTGGAGCGGACCCCCTCAGGGGCTCGGTCCGTGGTCCCGGGGATCGTCGTCCACCTGAATTGAAACGGCGCCGGAACGGCTTTCCGCGCGTCGGCACCGGAACCCGGCGAGCCGCCTCCACGTCCTTCCCGACCGCGGAAAGGAAATTCCGGACTGGCCTGGTCAGAAAGTGCACAGGTGCTACGCCCCTCACCGAAGGGATGGCTCTGACCCGCCGGCACGCTCGGCGCCTCTGGTGAGGAACGCCGGATCGCACGCCCGGGCGGCTGGTGTCGCCGCAGGACCGCCGCCGACCTGCTCGAACAGGCCGGTCGCGCGACAGCCGGGCCGCCGACCGGGCCGGGCGCACACGGCGCGAGTCCGAGGAAAGGCGAGCAGTGGAGGCGGTGAATCTCCGTCGGCGGCCCGGACGCCGAATGCCCCTGCGGTGTTCTCGTCGGGATTTCCTCGCGTCCAGGACTTGCAACCCGTAGGCGGGTACGGGTTCAGCGTGGTGCGTATGAGGAAGAATCCGCTGGTCCGGCGTACAGAGGAATTCTGGGTTCCGCGGAGCCGCGCGCTTTGGACCGTCGAACGCCCTCCGCGCCTGGCCGAGTTCGGCGGACTGTTCACCTCGTCCGCGCGCCGGGTCGAACAGCACGGAACGACCGCCCGTATCCACCTGAGCGGTGACGCGAAGCTCGTGGAGACCGAGTCCCGTGTCAGGGACCTCCAGACCATCGGGACCAACCTGCCGGCGGCCCTGGAGGCCGGTTGCGACGGCCTGCGCCGCCTGCTGCGCCGTCCCCGTGCTTGCGGTCCTCGGCATCGCGGGCGGAGGGATCGCGGCCGCGTTCGCCGCCGTGGTGTTCGCGGGGGGCCGCCTTCGGGATGGTGGTCCTGTCGGCCACGGTCCTCACCCTGTTCCCGCACCGGCGCCGTACGGCCGCCTCCGCGTGCGACACCGCCCCGCCGGGGAGGCCGCCCGACCCGCCGTAGCCGCTCCCGCCCCGGCACCGGCCACGGCTGCCTCGACAGGGTCGGGTGAGGCCGTGGCGGACACCGGCCCACCCCGTGCCCACGGGCCGCCCACGGCGTCATCCGAACCGGGCGGAGGAGACCCGTGGACTCAGGTGGCGGGGGAGTGGTCCGGCAGTCCGGCGGCCACCCGCAGCCGGGCGAACTCCTCGGCGAGGGGGCCCGGCTGCCAGTGGGCGTTGCGGCCGCTGGGATTGGGCAGCAGCCACACCCGGGTACCGCCGATCTCCATGGCCTGGTGCCCCACCTTCGCGCCGCGGTCGCCGAAGGCCTGCCGGTAGGCGGTGACGCCCAGCACGGCCAGCCACCGGGGACGCCACAGCAGGACCTTGCGCCGCAGCGTCCGCCCGCCCTCCACGATCTCCTCCCGGCTCAGCTCGTCCGCCTGGGCCGTGGTCCGGGCGACGACGTTGGTGATCCCCAGGCCCAGCGACAGGAGCACGTCCTCCTCGTCGAGCCGCAGCCGGCGCGGGGTGAAGCCCGACCGGTGCAGGGCGGGCCAAAAGCGCGTGCCCGGATTGGCGAAGTGGTGTCCGAGGGCACCCGAGACCAGGCCGGGGTTGATCCCGCAGAAGAGCACGTCGAGGTCCTCCGCTAGGAGGTCGGGGACCACCTTGCTCCGGGCCGCCTCCAGTTCCGCCCTGCTGGGGCCGGGCACCCTCCCCGACGAGGCGCGTGCACGCGAAGGCGGGAAGTCGGCCTCCGGCGGTGTGCCCTCAGTACGTCCGCTCACGGGACTCCCTTCCTGTCCTGCGGTCGGTGGCGCGGGAAGCCGCGCCGCGGTGCTGCCGTGGAAGGCCCCTGCCCGAGAGCGCGGCGCCCGAAGCACCCGCGCGGTTCGCGGCCGCCCTCGGGGAGTCAGCGCGCACACGGCTCCAGCGCGGCGGCGGGCCGTGGGCAGGGCCGCACCCGTGCCAGACCCCGGCGGCGTCCGGCCCGGTCGAGCAGGAACACCAGCGCCGCACTGACGAGCAGGGTGATGACCAGGGCGGTCGGGCTCTCGTCCTTCCAGCCGAAGGCCGAGAGCCCGAAGGCGCACAGGTTGTTGACGACGTGCACGGCGATGGCGGCCTCCAGCCCGCCGGTGCGCCAGGTGAGCCACCCCGCCATGACCGCGAAGACCGCCACGTCGGTCAGGCCGACCCAGCCGTAGTCGTGGCCCAGGACGAAGAGGGGGATCGGCAGGGCGACGGCGAAGACCGGATGCCGCAGCCACGAGCCGATCGTCTGCATCGCGACACCGCGGAACACGTACTCCTCGGCCGCGGCCTGGAGGGGAACGACGAGCAGCACCGCGGCGAGCATGGCGACCAGGGTCCACCCGGACGGCGCGGGCACGGACTCGGCGGTGCCCGCGAGGTTCCCGGCGAGGAGCAGCGCGGGCACGGACAGGGCGTACACGGCCGCGGAGATCCCCGCCGCGTGCAGCGTCCACCTCCAGCGCAGCCTTCCCTCGACGGAGCTCAGCAGCCCCACCGGACGGGGGCCGCAGATCCGCGCGGCCAGCAGGACGCAGGGAAGGAGGAGCGCGATAACGCACAGTGCGAGGACCAGTCCGAGCGGGTCCTCCGTGTCCGCCATCGTGGTGTCGAGGTCGTCCAGCACGCCGCCGCCCACCCCGAGGAAGGCGGCGAGGTCGAGTCCGGCGAAGAACAGCACCACGGCGACGAGGCAGAACACGGCCGTCAGCACCGCGGTCAGCGGCATCCGCCACCAGCGGGGCCGGGAGCGGGCGCGCGCCAGGCGGTGGTAGGGCAGGGGTTCGGGTTCCGGGGGCGGGGCCTCGGGCTCCGCCCCGATCGTCGGGGACGTCATATGGAGGATGTTAGGCACACCGGAGCACCCGGTCGTGCCCTGAGGCGCCTTCGAGCCCGAAGACCAGACCTGGACACCACGCCGGGTGCCTCGGACCGAGGACCGACCGAGGACCGTGAGAGCGGATGCCAGGCCATGCGGGCGGTCGCCGAGACCGGCCGCCGCGCCCCCGACGAGGTGCGGCTGGTGCTCGGGGTGCCGGGCACCGGGCCGGAGGCCCCACCGCTCCAGCCCCTCCCTCCCTGGACACGCTCGACGCCCTGGTCGAGCCGGTACGGGCGGTGGTCGCCTCGGTCGGTCCCGCCGAGTGGGCCGCCGGCCCCACCGGCCGGCCCGGGGGTCATCCGCTCCGCTCCATCGCGTCGGCGGCGCCGGCGTGGTCCTGCACCCACTCCACCAGCGGTACCAGCAGACCGGTGACCTGCCGTCCCTCCTCGGTGAGGCTGTAGACCACGTGCGGCGGGACGACCGGCCTGGCCTCGCGCAGGACCAGGCCGTCCCCGTCGAGGGTGCGCAGGGTCTGGGCGAGCATCTTCTCGCTGATCCCGCCGATCGCCCGCGACAGCTCGCTCCAGCGCGAGGGGCCCCTGGACAGGGCGATGAGGACGAGAACGCCCCACTTGCTGGTGATGTCGCCCAGCAGCCGGCGGGAGGGGCAGGCGGCGGACAGCACCTGGCCACCGGCCGGAGCACTGGTGCGGGATCTGGGAGAGTCCATGGCACGAACTTACCAAAAGGTGGGTACCCGACATCTGGAATGTGCCGGTGAACAGCGTGGTTGGCACCCACGCACGGCCGGAGAAACCGGCCGAACGAAGGGATTCCCATGAACAGCGTCGTCGTCACCGGTGCCACCGGCCACCTGGGCCGCCTCGTCGTGGAGGACCTCCTGGCCAAGGGCCACCCCGCCGAGCGGATCACCGCCACCGGGCGCGACACCGGCGGGCTGACCGCCCTCGCCGGCCGGGGCGTGCGCACCGCCCGCGCCGACTTCGGGGACCCCGCCTCGCTCAGGGACGCCTTCGAGGGCGCCGACACCCTCCTCCTGGTCTCCGGAAGCGAGGTCGGCAAGCGGGTGCACCAGCACCGCAACGCGATCGAGGCCGCCGGTGCGGCCGGTGTCGGACACGTCGTCTACACCAGCGCCCCCAAGGCCGCCGACACCACGCTGGTCCTGGCCCCCGAGCACAAGGCCACCGAGGAGGTCCTCACCGCCTCCGGTCTGGCGTACACGGTCCTGCGCAACGGCTGGTACAACGAGAACTTCGAGCAGCAGCTGGACCAGGCCCGCGAGACGGGCTCCTTCGTCGGCAGCGCGGGCGAGGGGCGGGTCGCCAGCGCCTCGCGCCAGGACCTGGCCGAAGCCGCCTCCGCCGTGCTCCGCGACCCGAAGGCGCACGCGGGCGCCGTACACGAGCTCTCCGGCGACACCGCGTGGACCCACGCCGAACTCGCCGCGGTCCTGGGCGAGCTGCTCGGCCGTGAGGTCCTCTACCGCGACCTCACCACCGAGGAGCACGTGGCGGCACTGACCGCCGCCGGACTGGACGAGGGCACCGCGCGCTTCGTGGCCGCCCTGGACGCCAACATCCGCGACGGCGAGCTTTCCATGACCACGGGCGGGCTCTCCCGGCTGATCGGCCGCCCGACCACCCCGGTCGCCGAGACCCTGCGCGCGCTGGTCTGAGGCGGGACCGGCCTGAGGCGGGACCCGGTCCGGGCCCGGCCGCTCACCCCGGGGCCGGGTCCGAGGGGACCAGTGCAGGCCGCTCGGCCGGCGGCCCGGAGACGGCGCCGGGGACACCGGGCCAGAGCCGGTCGACCGGGGAGCCGCCGACGGCGAGGGCGGCCGCGGCCAGCCTCAGCGTCAGCGGCAGCCGCCCGCAGCGGTCGGCGATCCGGGTGACCAGCGCGAGCTCCGTGGCCGGGGACCGCGCTCCGGCGACGGACAGGAACAGCTCCACCGAGGACTCCTCCGACAGCACGTCGAGCGGGAGGTGCCGGGCGCCGAACAGGGCGACCAGTCCGGTCAGCGGTTGCCGGCTGGTGACCAGGACCGCACTGCCCGGGCCGGTGGGCAGCAGCGGGGCGACCTGCTCGACCGAGGCGGCGTCGTCGAACAGGAACAGCAGGCGCTGGTCGGCCGTCACCGACCGGAAGAGCTTGGCGAGTTCGCCGGTGCCGGTCGGTAGGCGCTGGGAGGCCGCGCCCAGACCGCGCAGGAGCTGGCGCAGCGCGTCGTCGGGGCGGGTGGCCCTCCCGTCGGGGGCGGAACCGCGCAGGTCGACGTAGAGCTGGCCGTCGTGGAAGTGCTGCCGGACGGTGTGGCTCCAGTGCAGGGCCAGGGCGGTCTTACCGACACCGGCGACCCCGGTGAGGAGGAACACCGTGGGGGAGCGGTCGGCCTCCCGGTCGGCGTCCAGCGCCCGGTCGAGCGCGGACAGCTCAGCCGAACGGCCGACGAGCCCGCCGACCCCGCACGGCAGTTCGGCGGGGCGGACCTGCCGGACCCGCTGAACGCGGTGGACGTGGTGGACGTGGTGGACGCGGTGCGGACCATGCGCGCGCTCGCCGCCCCGCCCGGTCGTGAGCAGGTCCAGGTGGAGCTGCCGGAGCCAGGCGCCGGGGTCGGTTCCCAGTTCGTCGGCGAGCCTCTCGCGCAGCGTCGCGTAGGCCTCCAGGGCCTCCCCGGTGCGTCCGCAGGCGTGCAGGGCCGACATGAGCAGGCCGGTGAAGCGCTCGTGGGTCGGGTGTTCCGCGCACAGTGCGCGCAGTTCGGGGACCGCGGTGGCACCGTTGCCGCGGTCGATCTCGACCCCGTGCAGCTCCTCCAGGGCGTGCAGGCGCCTCTCCTCCAGCGCCGGGCGCGCGTGGGCGGCGAGTGCCGGTGCGACGCCGTCGAGCGCCGGGCCCGTCCACAGCGACAGCGCGGTGCGCAGGTTCCGGGCCGCCTCGTCGAGGCGGCCGGCGGCGCGCTCGGAGCGCGCGCGTGCCAGGAACCGCTCGAACACGTCGCTGTCCGTGGCTCCGGCCGTCACGGCCACGCGGTAGCCGCAGCCGCTCCGGATGATCGTGTTCGAGCCCAGGACCTTGCGGAGCCCGTGCACGTGGACCTGGAGCTGGGGGCGGGCGCTGCGTGGTGGGCGTTCGCCCCAGACCAGGTCGATGAGCCGGTCGTCGGAGACGACGACGTTGGGTTGCAGGAGGAGGGCCGCCAGGACCGTGCGCCGCTTCGGTCCTCCCGTCTGGACCAGACGCCCTCCGATGTGAACTTCGACAGAACCGAGCAATCTGTACCGAATCCCTGACAGATTGGTCTCCACCCCTGAGTCCCCTTACGCACGATGAAATTCCACTGCGCAGCGTCGCGGAGCATATGGCAATTTTCGACGCACCGTCCACCTATTTAGAAATAATGCTACTGGCGTCCGATATGTCTTAGATGTGACCTGGGGCTTTGGTTTTCGGTCTGTTTGGGAAGTTGTTTTCTCAGTACTCGTAAACCCCGGCTGGGGCATGGGGGCATACGGGCCGGGCGGCCCCGGAGGAACAGATCCGGGGCCGCCCGGGAGGGGCGGATCAGCCGCAGTTGGTGCCGCGGTCGCCGCCCTCGGTGCCGGTGATGCGCCCCATCCAGTCGACGCACTGACCGGAGGCGTGCAGATAGACCGGACCGGCGTAGGTGGTGTAGTAACCGCCGTCGTAGACGTCCCAGTGGTTGCCGGCCGGGCTGACCGACAGGCCCGCCTCCATCAGGATGGCCGAGCCGGGGTTGTTGCGCTTGGCCACGACGCAGTTGTAGCCGTTGGAGCTGTTGTAGGTCAGGTAGACCGTGCCCTTGCTGCCGATGTTGTCCTCGTTGACGACCTTGTAGCCGCTGCCGCACTCGCCCCCGTAGGTGGCCGCCGCGGCGGGGGAGGCGCTGACGAGCAGACCGCCCAGGCTGATACCGGTGGCCACGGCGACGGCCGCGGCCTTCTTCGCGAACTTGTGCATGTCATGTCCGATCACGGGTCGGGAATCACGGGTCGGGAAGTGGAACGTCCGGGGCTGAACCCGGTGCGGGGGGTCAGCCGCAGTTGGTGCGGGACTCGTCGAGCGTGATCGTGCCGATCGTGCCGCCCCAGTCGACGCAGCGGCTCGCGGCCGCCACGTAGACGGGACCGGCGTAGGTCGTGTAGTTGCCGCTGTCCTTCTTCCACGTCGACGTGCCCGAGACCCGGAGGAACGCCTCCATCGGCGCGGCCGCGCCCGGGTTCGTGCGCACGGTGACCGCGCAGTTGTAGCCGGTGGAGTTGTTGTAGGTCAGGAAGATCGTCCCGCGGTTGTCGTGGAACTCGATCTTGTTGACGACGCCGTAGCCGGACCCGCACGCGCCGTTGTAGGCGGCGGCGGAGGCGGGTGCGGCGGTGGCCGTCAGGCCCGCGGCGGCGATTCCGGTGGCCGCGGCGAGGGTGGCGGCCTTCCTCAGGAGGTTCTTCACGGTGCTCCAGTCGTGCGTCGGCGCGCCGCCCGTCGCGGCGCGGGGCGGATCAGCCGCAGTTGGTCTCGTTGCGGTGCTCGTTGGCGCCGTCGATGTAGCCGTACCAGTCCACGCACGAACCGGCCGCGCTGCGGTAGACGGGGCCGGCGTAGGTCGTGTAGTAGCCGCTGTCCACCCTGGCCTCGCTGGCGGGGTCGCTGGTGCGCTTGAGGCTGACCACCATCTCGACGGCCGCGCCCGGGTTGGCCCGGACGGTGACCGCGCAGTTGTAGCCGGTGGAGTTGTTGTAGGTCAGGAAGACCGTGCCCTTGCTACCGACGTTGGCGTAGTTGACGACGCCGTAGCCGCTGCCGCAGGCGTTGTTGTAGGACGCCACGGGACCCGCGGCCGAAGCCGGCGACGCGAGTGCCAGCGAGCCGGTGGCCAGGGCGGCCGTGAGCAGGGCGGCATTCCGGAACTTCTTGAACATGGGGGCTTTCCGTCCTAGATACGGGCACCCGCTCCTGCGGACGCCTGAAGGACTGTGGCACGGGCGGCTTCGAGCCGGCTTCGGTTCCACTTCGCTCCGGCTTCGCAAAGGCCGGGTCCGACGGCCCGCGGGAGCGTCACCGCAGGTGTGGGACGGAACCGGTGCGGGCACACGGTGTGCGTGCCCGCACCTCGCCCCGGGAGGGAAGACATGAACGGCGTCCAGGCTCCGGTGGTCTGCCTCGTCCACGAACTCGGTGACCGGCGCGTGTGGTGGCGCCTCATCGAGGCACTGCCGTCCTGGATCCGTACTCTCGTGGTGGAACAGCCGCCCACCGACCGGCTCGCCCCGGACGCTCTGGCCGAGCACATCGGGACCGCGGCGCGCGCGGTCCTGCCCGAGGCGGGGGCGGACCTGGTGGTGGCCTCCGACAGGGCGGCCGGCGCGGGAAGCGGCCTCGTCGCCGACCAGCGCGCCGCGCACGCCCTCCTGGTCAACCCCGACGCCCAGGCGCTGGTCGACCATCCCGACTACCGGCTCCCCGAGCCCACCGCGCAGGTCGCGGGCTTCCTGCTGGCCATGGCTCCCTACCAGGAGCAGTTGCGCGAACACGGGACGCTGCCCGAGGAGGGGGTCGAGGCCATGGTGAACCACTTCCTGGGCGGCTGCGAGGTGCTGGAGGAACAGGACAGGCGCCTGCTCCACGACATCGCCACCGCGTGGTTCGTGCGGGCGATGCCCTTCGACCTGTCCGATCCCCACGGCGCCGCGTCCTCGCGCGAACACGACTGGTTCGCCTGCCTGAGCGCGGCTCCCGAACGCTTCACCGTCTACTCCGGAGAGCTCTCCGGCCTGGGCGCCGCGCTGCGAACGGTGCTGTCCCGCAACGTCCCGGGGGCGCACGTGGTGAGTGCCTCCACCCGCACCGCGTTCCCCTGGTTGGAGGAGCCCGAGGCGCTGGCCGGACTCATCACCGACCACATGGACCCGAGGTTTCGGGAGGAGCCTCCGGTGTGAACCGGTCGGACGGACTTCCGTCCGGGACCATCGTGGAAGCAGGAAGCAGAGCGTGGGGAGCAGGGAGCAGGGAGCAGGAAGCAGGGAGTGGGGGCAGGGAGCGGAGGCGGGGGCGGCTGTGAGGGCGCCCCCGTCGGCGCCCCCTTCGGAAGCGGTCCGTGAACGGGCGGAAGCCTACTCCCGACCCGCCTCGTACACGCTCAGGTGCGTGTACGCCAGTGAGAACAGCGGGGTGGGCACGCCCAGCTCGCGTCCGCGCGCGACCAGGTCGCCGATGACGTGGTCGGCCTCCACCGGGTTGCCGTGGGTCAGGTCCCAGTACATGGAGGTCGTGGTCGTGGCCGTGGTGTCGGCGATGACGGCGTTGGCCCGGTCACGGGCCTCCCGGCCCGGCGGGTGACCCGAGGCGGTGGCCACGGCGATGGCCTCCTCGAACACCTTGGACGTGAACTCCTGTCCGCCCGGAACGCTGTTGATCCGGCCGATGGGACCGCGCATCAGGCAGTTGCACGCGCCCAGGCTCGCCAGGAACACCCACTTGTGCCACATCTCCTGGCGGATCTGCGAGGTGGGCGTGGCGGTGTGGGTCCCGGTGTCCAGCGCCGCGTGGACGTCGTCCAGGCCGAGGACGGGCCGCTCGCCCAGCGGCCCGTAGACCAGTTGGCCCATCCTGCCGACCTCGACGATCTCACCCCGCTCGCCCAGGCGGGTCATCACCATGGCGACCCCGCCGTAGACGCGGTCGGCGCCGAAGCGCTCGACCAGGGTGTCGATGTGCCGCATGCCGTTGAGGAGGGGCAGTACCGCGGTCCGGGGGCCCACCGCCGGGGCCAGGTCCTTGAGCGCGGCGTCGAACCCGTAGGACTTCACGGCCACGATCACCAGGTCGTAGTCGGCCTCCAACTGGTCGGCGGTGACGGCGGAGACCGGCACGGTCTCCACACCGCCGTCCAGGCCGTGGACGCTCAGGCCGTGCTCGCGCAGCAGCCCGGCGCGCGCGGGGCGGACGAGGAAGTCGACGTCCCGGCCCGCCTGCACCAGGTGCGCGCCGAAATAGCCGCCGACCGCTCCGGCTCCCACGACAAGGATCTTCATGGCTCTCCAACCAGGTGGTTCACGAACACCGCAAAACGTATGACCATGGGACACCCGATGGCAAGGCGCGGTCCCCGACCGGTCCCTCCCGTGACCTCCCGGACGCCAGGAGGCGCGCGGGCCCGCGAGGTGTTGCCAGTGCGGTCCGCCCACAACAGGATGGGGTCGTGCCAACGGCTCCACGGGAGCCGTACGGACGGATGGGAAGCAGGGCCATGAACAGTTCAACGACATCCAGCACCGTCGACGACCTTCTCCGGCGCAGTGCGGCGCGCACCCCCGGGCGCACCGCACTGGTCTTCGGCGACCGCACCTGGACCTACGCCGAGCTGGACGCGGGGGTCACCCGTGCCGCCGCACGGCTGCTCGGCCTCGGCGCCGCCCCCGGCGACCGGGTGGCCGCCTACGGGAGGAACTCCGACGCCTACCTCATCGGGTTCCTGGCCTGTGCCCGCGCGGGCCTGGTCCACGTGCCCGTCAACTTCGCCCTCCAGGGAGAGGAGCTGTCCTACCTGCTGGAACAGTCCGGCAGCTCCATCGTCCTGGCCGACCCGGCCCTGCGCTCGGCCGTGGACGGCCTGCGCGCCGAGACCGGGGTGGAACAGGTCCTGGAACTGCGGGAGGGGCCCGGCTCACTGCTCGCCGACAGCCTTCGGGGCCCGGTGCCCGAACTGGACGTGGCGGTCTCCGACACCGACCTGGTGCAGCTTCTGTACACCTCCGGTACCACGTCCCGCCCCAAGGGCGCGATGATGACCCACCGCGCGCTCGTGCACGAGTACCTGTCCTGCGTGGTGGGCCTGGACCTGTCCGCCGACGACGAGCCGCTGCACGCCATGCCGCTCTACCACAGCGCGCAGATGCACGTCTTCCTCATGCCGTGGCTGGCGGTCGGGGCCCGCAACACCCTGGTGGAGACGCCCGACCCCGCCGACCTGCTGGGCCGGATCGAGACCGGTCGGCACGGGGCGTTCTTCGCCGCGCCCACCCTGTGGGTGGCGATGGCGGGCCACGCCGACTTCGCCCGCCGCGACCTGTCGAGCCTGCGCAAGGCCTACTACGGCGCCTCGGTCATGCCCGGGCCCGTCCTGGACAAGCTGCGCTCCGCCCTGCCCGAACTGGGGTTCTATAACTGCTTCGGGCAGAGCGAGATCGGTCCGCTGGCCACCGTCCTGTGCCCGGAGGAGCACGAGGCGCGCCCCGCCTCCGCGGGCCGGGCCGCCCTGTTCGTGGAACTGCGGGTGATGGACGACAAGGGCCAGGACGTGGGGCCCGGCGAGCTGGGGGAGGTGGTCTACCGGTCGCCGCAGCTGTGCCGGGGGTACTGGGACAAGCCGCAGGAGACCGAGGAGGCCTTCCGCGACGGCTGGTTCCACTCCGGCGACCTGGTGCGCATCGACTCCGAGGGCTACATCGAGGTGGTCGACCGGATCAAGGACGTCATCAACACCGGCGGCGTCCTGGTGGCCTCCCGCGAGGTGGAGGACGCCCTGTACACCCACCCCGGGGTGGCCGAGGCCGCGGTGGTCGGTGCCCCCGACGAGAAGTGGATCGAGGCGGTGACCGCGTTCGTGGTGCCCACCGACGAGGCCGACCCCGAGACGCTGCCCGACGACCTGGTGAAGCACGTACGCGCCCGCCTCGCGCCGTTCAAGGCGCCCAAGGAGGTGCGGGTGGTGGCCGAGCTGCCGCGCAACGCCTCCGGCAAGATCCTCAAGCGCGAGCTGCGCGACCGCACCTCCTGATCCTCTTTCCGGCTGGTCGGACCGCGTGGAGCGGTATCGCGGTATCGCGGTTCCGACCGGCCGGGACCCGCCGGGCAGGCGGAAACGGTGCTCGAGGGCGAGGGCGAGGGCGAGGGCGGTTCCCGGAAGCCGCGGCCAAGCCCCCGGTCCACCACGCGGAGACCGTGGCGAGGGGCGGGCCCCGGGGCGTGGTGGGTCCCCGTAGGGCTTCCCGAAACGGAACGGAGAAGCGGAGACCGGGCCTCTTACTGGGGGAGTGGGGCACCGGACTTCTAATCCGATGGCCGCAGGTTTTAATCCTGCCGGGTGCGCCACAAAATCCCAGGTCAGATGGGGCGCGCGAGGACCTCGCAAGAGGTTCTCGCCGCGTTCCAGGGCCATATGTGCTCCTGGTGTGCTCCCCCGTCCCGCTACCCGGCCGACACCGGTTCCCCGCGCAGCAGCGCGGCAATCGCCTCAGCGGCGGCCTTGGCGACGTCGGGGTACACCGACTGGTAGGTGTCCTGGGTGAAGTGCGTGGTCGCGTGGCCCAGCTCGGAGGACACCACCTTCACGTCCGTACCCGCCGCCAACGCCAGGGAAGCAGCCCCGTGGCGGAGCCCGTGCAGCGTGATCGGCGGGAGCCCGGCGGCCTTGGCGATGCGGCAGAACCAGTCACTGACCTGCCCCGGATGCCAGCCCGAGCCGTCCTGGCGGGTGAACACCGGCCCCGTCACCTGCCAGTTCTTACCCGCTTGGAGTCGGGCTTCGTTCTGGAACCTCTTCCAACCGCGGAGAATCTTGACGGTGTCGGCGTCCAGAGTGATGGTGCGCTGGCCCGCCGCGCTCTTCGGCGTGGAAGTGATCGTCTCCCACGCGAGCTGGACGACCTGGACTCGGATGTCGATCTGCCCGTCCACCAGCCGCGTGTTCGCCCACGGCAACCCCACCGCCTCACCCCGGCGTAGCCCCTTGACGGCGATGAGGTGGAACATCGGGAACAACCACGTGTGCCTCCTCGCGTGGGTCAGGAAGGTACGGGTCTGCTTGGGGGTCCAGACCATCACCTCGCCGGGTACGGTCCCGTCTTTCTCCCACTGGCGCACCCGGTCAGCGGTCCATACCAGGGGCCGTTTGCGGGGACAGGAGGGCAGGCGCACGTGCGAGGCGATGTTCACCGTGATGGGCAGGTCCGGGGAGCGGACCGCGTCCGACAGTGCGCTGCGCAGCGTGGCCTGGATCCGGTGCTTGGTCGACAGCGAGATCACCCGACGCCCCCGCACCGACCTCCGTACCTCCGGGTCCTCGGAGTCGCGGCACTCCAGGATGTGCACATTGGCCTCCTCCACCGCCGCGAACATCACCTCCACATGACGGGCCTGCAACCGATCCACCCGGACCTTGCCCAGGTGCGGGATGAGGTATTTGCGGATGTGCCCGTCATAGGAGGCCCGGGTACCCTCCGCCAGGTCGGGCTTGCCGTCCAACCACTGGCGCAACCACACCCCCACCAGCGGCGGCTCCCGCCGGACATCCACCCCGGCGCCGATCCGCTTGCGCACCTCCTCCACCTCCGGCAGAGGACGACGGCCCTTGAGAGCGGCCTGGATCAGGTCCGCGACCTGGACTTCAAGATCCTGCTCGCCCTCGGCTAGGGCCAGCAGCGCCTTCACATGGTCGAGCTGCCGCCTGGCCTCCTCCTGCGAGGCCAAGCCGCCCTTTCGGGCCTGGCGGCGCTTGCCCTGGTCGGTGCGCAGGAGTTCGAGCTGGAACCACCAGTTCCCGTGCCTCGGGTTCCACGCCCCATCCTCCCGACGCAACCGCGGACACTTCACCCCCAGCGCCCGACCACCGTTCTCGCTCCGGCACCCGCACCGCTTGAACACCGACCCCTCGTATGCGTTCATACGGTCGCTCACCCCTCTTCCGTGGTGTTCGTACGCGCACTGCACCCGCACCTGCCAGTGGTGACGGTCGAGGTCGTTGGAATCTCCAAGCCGAGGTAAGACAACACCCCGGCGGTCGGAACCACCCACGCCTTCCCCACTCTCCGGACCGGGACCGGGAAGGCCTCCTCGCGGAGCAACCGGTAGACGGTGGTGCGTCCCAGACCGAGCATCCGCCCCGCCTGGACTGGGCCCAACACCACCGGCAGCGAGGCGACCTCGGCCAGCATCACCGGAGTTTCCCGCTTCACCACAACCACCTCCTCACCGCCTCTGAACTGCGCGAACACGGCACGCGACCCCGCCGACGACGGGGCACCACGCATCCACGCTCGACCTCGCCGAGGTGGTCAAGCAGATTCGACGGATTGCCCGTCCGATGGGCGGAGAACCTCGCCCCTGTGTCCGCTTGGTAGGGATTCGGCCTGGGCCCGCCATGAGCCCATCCAGCACGGGAACCTGGGCCGACCGATTCGGGGCCGTCAAACGGCCCGACCGCCCCGGGCGACGCGTGCTGGGGCGATGGGTCGGACACGGCCAGTGGGGCGACGTCGGGGCGCTGGTGGCCCCGAGGACCCCGGGCACGGCGACAGCGGCGACCCCGCGCAGGGCCCCGGACTTCCCCGCTCCCAGTGGCCGTTCGTTGGCCCAGGTTGTGGGGCCAGGTGGAGGTGGATGGGTGTCGCCACCGGTGGGCCTCTTCCCTGTGTCGTCGTCTCGCCCCGATGAACCCCTATGAAGACGTCCCCGCAGCCGATGCGACACCCGCCCAGCGATCTGCCCAGGCCAGGCTGGTCCCGCTCCTTCCCGCGCCGCCCCTTCCACTCTCGAAGCCCTCACGAGTCGGTACCGATGCCGGGGCGTCCACCACGCGACGCCGGACGATCTCCACGCCCGAACTGCCACGCCCCAGCACCGCTCCGCTACCCATGTCGATACAGGTGAACAGAGAAAGGAAAAGCAGAAATGAAGGGGGGCGGGGTGCAGCGAAAGTGGCAGGAAGGGGTTTCCGGGAGGCCGCTGGGCGGGCGGTGCCTCCCGCCCTGCGGGGGCGTCGCCCGCCCCCCACGTGAAGAGAACTACCCACCGGGTATGAGTCTGGGCAGGCGTTGGACCATCTGAGTAGCACCTGACCTGCAAGAATGGCAGCGAAGGGGGATCCAGGAGCGCGGACCACCCGTTGGACCCCTTGCCGGACCACCCGTTGGACCCCTTCTCACGTCGCTCTCACTCGGGGGTCCACCCTCAGAACCACCCCGAAGAAGGACGACGGCACAAGGCGCTGCGGTGTCCACTCCAGACCGGACAGCCACCGCTCCGCCGCCCGCAGGTCGAGCCCGCCCCACCCACCGGAACCGGACCGCACCGACCTTGGATGAGCACACTCCAGGAGCGACAGAAAAGAAGGTGGCGCAGGCCTTCGTGAAGGAAACCACCCACCACCCCGCGTCTGCGATGAGACATCGAGCGAGAAGCCCTCGCGCAGCACGCCCCCGTCCGCCAGGAGCAGCACCCGGGCTCGCGAACGAGGTGGCGGCCGGCAGATCGCCTCGTGTGTGCATCGATCACCTCGCTCTGGCACGCGAGCACCCCGAACCGGGTTGTTTTCCAGCGTTTCCGAGAATGTCTTTCCAAGAGACCAGAGAAAGGGAATGCGAAGCGCTGGGGAGAGCAGCAGGAGGAGGAGACGACCGCACGGCAGGGCATCGCCGGGCTGGCGGGCCGAGGCCCGCCAGCCCCGGGGCGGCCCCGCCCTACGTGAAGAGGAACTACCCACTTGGGTATGTGTCTGGGTTGCGAAAGGCCTACCCGGAGCGGTTTTGACCTGCACTGATAACGCGGATGGGGTGGGCCGCTCTAATGGGCCCACGCACAGGCGGAGTCACAGGGACCCCGTTGGGCCCAGTCACAGGCGGAGTCTCCGGCGGAGTCACAGGCCCACCCCGCAAAAGCCACATAACCGGCACGCCTGGAAGTCGACCGAGCGCGTCGATTGGCTGGAATCCCATCTCGGGTGTTTTCTTCGCAGCCATTGATCGAGAAATACACGGCGGCCTCGGGGGCGCAGAAAAACGCCGGGGCGTCTCCTCCCGCAGGAGAAGACGCCCCGGACTGCTCGCGGTTTCCTCAGCCCCGCAGCGCCAAATAGATGCGGATGCGGTCGGTTAGCTCGGCGAACTCCTCCTCCACCGGCTCTGGCTCCACGCTCGGAGGTGTGGCCGGGTAATCCTCCGGTTCGGCCGGGCGGGGGTGAGGAATGGCTGCGAGGTCGAGGTAGGGGCGCACCAATGCTCCGGCGATCAAGTCAGGGTCAGTGTCCACCCGATCCTCTGACTCGAACAAGGCGGAGTGGTCGCGGTAGGCCTGCCCCCAGCGCGCCGAGGCGGTCGAGGCTCCAGTCATCCAAACCTCCAGATCAGGGAAGCCGGGACGGTCGGCGAACAGGTCGCCCCACTTGGCGGCGGTGGTGGTCGGGGGTGCGGTGGGCAGTGCGCGCGGGACCCGGCGGGGAATTCCATCCGATCGAGGGCTGAAAAGTGCAGCCAGAGCGGCGGCCAGCAGCGCGGCGGTCAGCGCCCACACGCGCCCGGCCATGCTGTGACACGGCCGCCGGTGACGGCCAACTGTAGGATCGTGCACGGTCTCCTCCTGGAGCTATCAGGTGGTGATCGCGCCCCGGTCCGGTGTTCCAGCACCGGTCGGGGCACCTGTCTTCTGTTGGTTGTTCAGCGTGTTCGTGCAGGCCGGGTGAGTGTCATTGGCCCCGGCGGCGTCTACCGCCCGGGGCTGCGCTTCCCGCCCGGACGCGCCCGGCACACGGCTTCCCACACCCGCCGGGTACGTGCGTCCTGCAGCGGGCTGGTCGATGGTCGCTCTGCCTCGCGAGGTGGTTCAACCCCCGACCCAAATCCCGCACATACACGGGTCGCCGTCAGCCCGGGCCTCGCAGCCCAATCCCGGAACCGCCAGCGCCTGTCGGCGTCCGGGCCCGGGTCCTGGCCACCCGGGAGGCGATCAGTGCGCGGCTGACCCCGAAGCACGCGGCCAACGCCGCGTAGCTCTCCCCGGCCTCGTGCCGGGCCAGCAGCTCGGCGTCGGGAACCCCCAGGTCCCGGGGCGGGCGGTGCCCGTAGCGGCGCACATGCCCCTCGGCCTTGCGTTGTAGGGTGCGGCGTTTGCGCAGCCGGACCAGGTACATCACGTTCTGGTGCCGCGCCCCGGTCCGGTCGTAGCCCCACAGCAGGGACGGGGCCTCCCCCTCGTGCCACAGCGCCAGGAAGGCACGGCGAGCTCGCCCCAACGTGCGGGTGAAAGCGGCGGGGTCCATGTTCAGGGAACGTTCGGCACTGCGTCGATCCTCGTGTTCGGCCAGGGCGGTGAGCACCTGGCGGTGGGCGGGTTTCAGTGCGGTCCAGATCTGCGCCAGGGCGAGGCGGTCGACGATGTGGTCCTCGTGGGAGTGGGCGGGTGCCGAGGCGCTGGTCCAGTACCGCACGAACGCCCGCGTCAGCAGGGCCTTGTCCTTGCCGCCCAGGCCGCGGACTTTGAGGTCCTGGTAATGCTGGGCCTTCATCGCCTTCCACCCGAGGGCGATCAGCTCCGTCTCCTCCGGGCGCTCGTGGGCGAGTTGGAGGTGTTCGGCGATGGCCTCCCACGCGGTCTCCGCGCGGTGCACCGGGTCCATGGCGTCCACCCACCGGCACTCCCGCGCCGCCCACACCGCCAACCGCACCACCTGGAAAGCCGTGTACCCGTGCCCCACCGGGTCATCGGCGCGGGGTGGTGGCAGCAACGGACCGAACTCACTCGACCCGCGCGGGGCATACACGACCGGCCCGCCCTGGTCGTCTCCTCGCCACGCCGCTGTTCTCAGCTCGGTCTTCGAAGGTGGCGGGAAACCGCAGTGAGCATGGGGCTGGGTGCTGTGTGGAGGCCCGGGAAGTGTCCGATGAGCACTTCGCGCAACGGCCGGTCCGGTCTCAGTCGTTTTCGCTGGGGTCAGGGGGCCACTGTTGAGAGAAAACGCTGACAACCCCATGACTGTGCGGGCATGGTGGTTATGACAAGCCGGTCATGGCCGGTCGGTATGCGGTCCGCGTAGTCTTCTGTGCCACCCGACCGCCCCGAGGTCTCCGATGGAAGGCACCCGTGCTCTGCGGAAATTGTGGCCGCCTGCGTAGCGACGACTGCTCTTGCGTCCCTGCGCGTTTTTGGCGCATGCCTCAGGTGCGGCGGGCTGTGGCCGATCAGGACGTCAACGCGCTGATCCGCCTTCTGTTGGTTGCGGCATACGGACTTGGCCCAGGACGCCGTCGCGCGGATGGTTGACCTGTCGCAGGCCATGGTCTCCCGGGTCCTGAGCGGACAGCGCGAGTTGCGCAAGCGGGAGACCGTCCAGCGGGTGCTGGAGGGTCTCACTCGCGGGTACGACATCCCTAGCCCGGTGATGGAACGCTTCCCGCCTGAACTCGGCCTGGAGTTGAACGGCTCCGGGCAGCAGACCGCGTCGGTCCTTGAGGGGGTGACCCGGCTGGATCTGGAGGAAGTCCCCGGGGTGGAAGCGCAACCGCCCTATTCGGTGATCAGTTCGGCCGTACTGTCGTGGTTGGTGTCCCACACCCCGTCCGTTTCCGAGAAGCTTCGGGGTGAGGAAGGTCCCGTAGCGGCTATCCGGGCTGCTGCGGCTGCGTTCGCGAGCCTGGACAACCGCTTCGGCGGTGATCATGCGCGGATAGCGGCCACGCAGTACCTCAGCGGCACGGTGGTTCCGCTGCTGCGCAGGTCGTACCCGAGCAGTATCGGGCGATCAGTGTTCGCGGTGTCTGCGGAGTTCGTGCTCTCGCTGGCGTGGATGTCCTACGATGCCCAGCGCAACGGGACGGCCCGACGCTACTTCGTGCAGGCCTTGGACCTGGCGGACCATGCCGAAGACCGCCTGTTGGGGGCGAGTGTGCTGTCGGCGATGAGCCACCAGGCCAACTACGTGGGCTCCTATGCCGAAGCGCGGGACCTGGCGCGGGCGGCGTTGACCGGAGCCGGGGAGCGGGCAACGGCGACCCTGCGGGCGCAGTTCCTGATGATGGAGGCGCGTGCCCATGCTTCCCTGGGGGACAAAGGTGCGTGTTCTCGGGCGATGGGCCACGCCGAGCAGGCCTTCAACCGATGTGACCCTGATGCCGATCCGGCGTGGATCGGGTACTTCGACCAGGCGGAGTACGCCGATGAAGTAGCCCACTGCCATCATGACCTGGGAGAAGCCCGTGCCGCTCGACGATCGGCCGAGCAAAGCCTGACCGCCTCCTCCGGGCAGGAGTACGCGCGCAGCCGGGTCTTCACCCGGCTCGTGCTGGCGTCCGCGATACTCGGGCAGGGCGAGGTCGAGGAGGCCTGTCACGTAGGTGCCGCGGTGGTGCCGCAGGTACAGGCGACATCCTTGGCCAGGTGTGAGGGATACCTGGACACGTTCGTCGACAGTGTGCACGCTTATCGGGGGCAGCCGGAAGCGGACCGGTTCCTCCACCAGGCCCGGACTACGGGAACCGTGAGATCCACGGGTCAGTAGGGATTCCAGCTCCGAGGGCGCCGGGGGTCGGCGAGGTCGGCGATCCGCCGAGCGATCTCAGCATCGATCTCAGGGCTCTCCCCACCCTTCTGAGCGGGCCAGGTCGTCATCCGCAACTCCCTGACCTGCTTGTAGAGGGGATAGCCGTCCCAGGAGGTGACGTCGAACCCATAGACGTCGCAGAAGTCGGCGTACTCGGTGTCGCTGTGCCAGCCCAGGTCCCGGTACAGGGCGGTCAAGACCAGGTCCCATTCGGGTGGGCCCCAGCAGATGCCGTCTAGGTCGAAGAGCACGACCCCTTGGGGGGTGGCCAGGACGTTGCCGATGTTGGCGTCGCCGTGGATGACGTGTGTGCCGAGGACAGGTGTGACCGTGGGCCAGCGGGCGGCGAGGTCCTGGTGGTGTGTGCGGAGCAGGTCGCGCTGGGCGGTGTCGAGTCCAGGGGCGGTGTCGATGCGTTCAGCCACGCGGTGGAAGGGGCCCAGGGCGGGCAGGCCGAGCGACGGTGGCGGGGTGAGGTGGTGCAGGGCGCGCAGTAGCCGGCCCAGTTCCCGGGGAACGGTCCACTCGCCCTGGACCGCCTCCCACAAAGTGACGACGAGGTCCTCGGCCAAGACGGGTTGCTTCCCGGGAAGGGGACGGGTCACCGGAAGTGACTTTTCGGCGAGCCAGCGGGCGGCCCGCACCTCCCGGTCGGCCTCCTCCCACCTGTCCGCGGAGCGCTCAACACGGGCGATCACGTCACTGCCAAGACGGAACACCGCTCGTTCTCCCATCCGAACGAGCTCGGGAAGTCCGTCAAGCCGTGAAGTGGGAACACCCAGGGCCCGAGCGGCAACACTGACAGCACGAGCGGCATGTTGGGCGAAGTCTTCGGTGTGGGCCACGGGTCTCAGGCTATGCCGGATCGACTCCGCCGCCCCATGACCACCAGGCATAGGCGGGCCGCGGAGAAGGAGTGCGTCAGGTGAGTGACGGGAGACAATCCCGGCACACCACCCTGTGGCTTTTATCAGGCACGGCGCTGCTCGACATGCTTTTCAGCTTGCAGCGGTGTGAGGATAGAACGTGCACCGAGAGCTAAAAGCTGGGGCTTCTTCGTCTCCTTGAAGAAGTTATCGTCGGTGGTGACGAAGACATCACCCTCGTAGTGGATATGACACCACATGGCTTCGACGTCGAGGCGGCGGTTGCGCCACTTACGCTCGACGATGTCCTGGGCCGTACCAAGCGGCGCATCGTCGATAGCATATTGCAACTCGAACGGATGGGAAGGAAATAGCACTGCGTGGATGCGTTCCAGCAGGATCAGGTCGTCGTCTCCAATGAGCACCATCTGGCCCAAATAGCCGACACCCAAGGTCGCAGGTGGCCGTAGAACCTCCAGATGGTCTAAGTCGAGCCTGGCCAAGCGCTGCTCAAACTGACCAAAGTTCGTCAGGTAGACGCCCGTACGCTGAAATTCTGATGCGCTACTGGCGACCAGCCGCAGATGGACGTTCCCGACCGAGTGTGCTGCAAGAAGCTGACGTAGAGATCCAGCCACCGGCTGTCGATTCTCATCCAAAGCGATGATGCAGTTAGTATCGAGCGTGAGTTTCACTACGAAGCTTCCCATCTTCTTGACAGGTCAGCTTCAGAACAGGCCGTTGCCGATTCGGTGCAGACCAGCGGCACCGGGTTATGTCTCAGGTTGCGATGCATAGGGTCCCACCTCACACAGATGCTCGATCTCTTCAGGAGTGATGTCATTGCGCAACATCCAGTTCGTCAGTCCCACCCGTTTTCAGTGTCCTCTTGGTGACGCCGACGGTCAGCGTCGATGGTGCTCTGAATTATATTTATGGCCCACTCGTAGTCGGATCGAAGGTCTGGATCCTGGACTTGGCTCGCGGCCTGTCGCGCGCGATCAAGAGCATCGGTGAGTTCCGAGGATTCGCCGTTCCAGCCACCCCAATGGCTCGGATGCAATCTGTCCCGGTAGCTCTCCCGAACCTTGTGGTGGACGTCGTTTTGGCGAGCACGCGTCATGATCGCCTCAGCAAGAACCGGATGGTACAACGGCCACGTATCGACGCTTCTCAGTACCTGGGTCAGGGCCAAGAGGTAGTCCGCGTCGAGTTCGGGGAGGATTTCAATGAGAGCCGTCCCCTGAGCCTGGGTTAGACGATCGTTAGTGGCTGTGGCGACCACGCGGCCGAGGCGGTCTTGAACGGTGGGGTCGAGAGAGAGATTCTGGCGGAGCCAGGATGCGAGCGCGGTGGAGTGGTTGTCATAGACAGCTCCGAGGTCGTGCAGGTCGACGGGTAGCGCGATATCTGCGGCGTCCTGTTCAGTGAAGTGGTCGAGTACGAGGTCGGGGTGGGAGGACGCGATTCCCGTGAGCGCGTTCTCGATCTCATAGGCCCCGTAGTCAGCGCGTGCGATGAGCCGGAGAACTGCGGTGGCCTCTTCCCTGGTGAGTCCAGCTCCGTACGATGCTGCGTCGAGGCCGCTGGCTTCTGATAGAGCACAGGTGGCGGCGGTATCGGTGATGTCTTTACCGAGCATGAACGGGACAGCTTCCAGTGGCGCTGCGCGAAGGTAGGGGCCACCTGCACTGAGAAACTCGTTTGCAACCTTGGGATCGGGATCACTGGTGCCCGTAACCCAGAGGGCATACAGGCCGTCGACGTGGTCCCAGGCGTTGCGGTCGAATCCGTGAGCGATCGCCGTTTTTACGGCTGTGCGCTCGCTGACGACAGCCTCCTGGAGCCACATCAAGGCTTCATGGGGATTGTGCTGCAGCATGAGGTTGATCAGGTGCTGCAAGCCTCGGTCGAGGGGCCCGGGTTCCCGGTCAGCGATTCCGCGGATGATGTCGAGGAGGAGTTCTGGTGCCCGTTGTGCGATGCGCTGCCAGATGGACCACAAGTTGCAGGATCGGTCGTGATGGAGGTTGATAACGTCGCGGGCAGTGCGGTCTAGCAGGTCAAGCATTTCAACAAACGTGTCCAAGTCGAGGAGGCGCCGGACAATGTCATCGTCTCTGGCGTCTTCGAGTTCGTGCCGACGGTGGACCTTCTGTTTTGACTGCTCAGCACGCTCGGCCTGGATTTCGCTCTTGGTCAGGCCTGTTAGACGCTCACGTTCTGTTGCTCGGGAGGCTTCGAGCTCCTCGAGTGTGGGCACGTCGTCCGGATGGACCCTGGTAGGTGTGAGCCATCTGCCGAAAAGGACGTCTGCGACGTCATCCTCGAGGTGGTCGACACCGTCGAGTGCGGCCAGAGTCGTGAGTGCGGCATGCATGACGCGTGACGACATTGCGCGCTCTGCTGGCCAGGTGAGGGTGTGGCGCACGCGCCGGCGGAGAGCGGGGATGGGTGTTCGCCGTGAGATCTCGGTCAGCACGGTGATGGTCGCCAGGTCGTCATCTTCCCAGGAGAGGATGATGCGGGGCTCGACTCCCTGGCCGAAGTGTCCGTGTGGTTGACGCAGGGCTTGCTGCAACAGCTCGATGGCCTCAGAGGCGTGGTGAAGGTTCTCGGAGAGGGCCTGGTCGAGAAGGAGCGCTCGGATCTGGTCGCGTACCGTTCGCATCGCGGTCGCGGAGATAGATTTTCCTTGCATCGAGAGCGTCCGTGGGGCTGTCTGATCTGTTACGACTTCTTCCTTCACCAGAAGGGGTTTGAGGGCGAACAACGGGGTAGCGGCGCTTTCGTCCTGGCCAGGTTCGGTGAGCCATCCGGTGACTTGCGCGACGATGCGTTCCGGGAAGGAAGGGTCGGGGAGTTTGACCAGGTTGCCGAGGTGCTGCTCGACCGCCCACCGTGCGTTCTCTGGGTTCGAGTGGGACGGCTGCGGGGTGCGCTGGTGTAGAGCCCATAGCGCGTCCAAGGCGGTTTCGAGGAGTTCGGGTGCATGGACGGCAGCACGCGCGTACAGGGCAGGTAGCTTGCTGCGAACGTCGTCCCGACCCAGGGGTGGCAGACCACTGAGTTGGCGCCACAACCGTTCACCACTGCCCTGAGGGATTGGCGTGTTGTTCTGATCCTCCTCATCCAGTCGGAGACGAAGGTCCTCCAGCACGTCGAGCAGTGCTCGCGGTTGAGTCGCCGCGAGCTGTGGGAAGTGGCCGAGTTCGTCGTGCAAGTCGCCATAGGTCAACGTCTGGAGGCGCTGACGGATCGTCGCCCAGATTCGATCCATCACACGGGGGCCGTCGCACCTGGACAGGCGCCAGTCGAGTTCACCGAGAGACATCATCAGCCGGTGCTGGTGCTCTCCGTGACCGAAGGCTTTCCAGAGCTCGGTGGCGAACCCGGTATCGAAGTTGCCACAAGCCGCTTGTTCTTCAAGGATGCTGTCGGCCACGATGTCCGGTACGACCCGGAACACATCGCCCTGTTCCACGAGGACACCGTGGTCGGTCAGCGAGGCGATAATCCGCACCAGATCTGGGAGTGGCAGGTCGCAGAAATCTGCGATCTGGTTCATCAGTTCGTGGTCCTTACGGGGTACTGCTCCGAGTGCGGCGTAGGTGGCCAGGACCTTGTGTGTGGTGCTGCCGTCGAACCCATCGATGTCGGGCTCACGTAGGTCGCGGTATCGCGCAAGGACCGTTTCGCGCAGGTTGGCGTCAACAGCGAGCGCTGCGGTCAGCTCCCCGTGTCGGATGAGGTTGGTGGTGATCACTGCGACGTACGGACTGTGTTGTGCCTGACCTGCTAGGTAGGACCGCAAGTCAAAACCCAGCCCCATCCCGTCCGTGAGTTCTCTCACGAGACTCTGCGCCTGTGTTCTCGTGAGCTCACCGACCGAAACACTCGTTCTCTCGGAAGGCCGGAAACCCGCCAGGATCACCTGTTGGTTAACGGCTTCCAGCGCGCTCGGACGAGTCGCCAAAACGACTTGGACGTCTTCCCGACTGCGCGCGAACCTCAATAGCGGCGCGAGCGCCTCGATGTCGACGTGAGCGTCATCGACTACGACCACCGAAGCGCCGCCCCGAAGCTCACCCATCGCCTTCTCACTGAACACCCATCCGGGCCTCAGACAGATGACAAGCAGGTGCGGTTGTCGCTCCCGCAGTTCGAGAAGCGACTCGGTCAAGAGGCGAGACTTCCCCCGGCCACCGGGTCCGGTCACTACCACGACTTGCCGGAAATCGCCCGAAAAGCGGTCGAAAGCAGCCCTCATCGTGTCCATCTCGATGGTCCGGCCGGCGAGAGCACCAAGATCGTTCATCACAACCTCGGGGCGCCGTCGGCTGTCCGCGAACGTCTCGATCGGCACGAAGGCGTCGTCCGAACTCTCCAAAAACAGCCGCCTGACCTCCTGACCCCAGAACTCGTCAAGGATGTCCCGCTGGATCTGCACCGGCAGCTCACGCAGCTTCACGGTCAAGTCCCGCCGATCCCACAACTGCCATTCCGGATGCTTCTTGATCTCCTTGCGTGCACCAGCCTTCGCCACATCGGCGTAGACGAGATAGAACTCTTTGGCGCCCTTGAACGTCAGTGCCTGTACCGCCTTGCGCACTTGGGCTGGTGGCAGGGACGTGAGGTGCTTGCACTGCCATGCTGCGGGCACACCATCATTGAAGTGGCCGAACAAGTCGATGCCGTCCTGAGTATCACCAGAGACGCCCCAGCGAACGACATCCGCGACGTGTCGCACATCCGTGCCGAGAAGTGGCTGTGCCTTCAACAGCCGCTCAACGAAAACCTCGAAGCGCATGGCCGAGAGCCAGGGGGTGGGGAGCAGCTGGGGCTCTCTGTCACCGAAGTACCAGTCGCGCGCTGATCCCGGCTCAGGCTCTTCCGCACGCTTCCCCGACATTTGATCCCCAAGTCCACGAACCCGTTGAGCCTTCGACCCCGCTGACTCGCGACTTTTTCCTGTCGTGAACCCAACGACGGCTACGCCACATTCTTGCAGGCGGCACCGACATCCGACCAGGGATGGATCGGAGTAGCGCAGCTTCAGGGACAGGCATCTCCGCTCCGACAGACATGAGAGCGAGTGACGGGAGGCAGCCCCAGCACCCGTCTCAAAGAAGCGGAATCTCAGCAAAACCCAGGAGTTCAGTGCAGGTTCGGGGGACGAGAGTGGTTGATCGGTACCCGCATCTCCCAGTGCCCTTGGCCCTCAGTTGTCTCACCGGTGGGCCGGTCGCAGGGGCATCGCCAGGCGTTCGCATCATCCACACCGGCGATGGGGGGCCAGAACCGGAACCTCACCTCCTGCGTTCGTGGCCCGCTAGCACCAGGAGGGAGATGCTCGATATGGAACCGATGGGGAACATGTGCGTGCAGGACCAGAGGGAGCGGTAGGGAACACTGGCTGTTGCCTGTATGTGCAGTGGCCGCGACCCGGTAATCGCGCGGCACGGTAATTGAGCCGAATAGGTCCTGGCCTGCGGCGCGCGACGGTTCCGTGGTGGTCTGAATCTCTCCAGGGTGTGGCGGCCCCAGGTCGTCGTGGCGCTGTTCTCGCCTGATCTCAAAGTCCTGTGTATTTTTCACTGTGCCGACAACCGGACCTACGAAGGTGGAGTTACGGAAGTCAATGTGATCGCTAACGTGGCTGGCGTCCTGCTTGCGATTGTCGGGAAAGGCGACGCTCGCCGAAAACTTCTGCTCAGGGTGCAAGGGCTCAACAGCGCGTGGACCATCGGCCTCGCTGTCATGCCTTATCTCAGTACCAACGGGAGCGGGTGAAAAAGGGGAGGCGGCGTCCCACAGTTCGAGAAGGCGGTGGACTTCAGCGTCAACGTTGGCGCCGCGGATGGCTTCAGCCAGAACCTCAGCGATCATCTCAACGGCGCCCTTGGTTGGAAGCGTGGGTTTGATGAGGGTGTCATGGATCTTGGTGTGGGACATGGGCACCCCCTTGTCATCTAGGAAGCGCTGGATCTGACGGGCGGAAAGCCATCCGGCCCGGTGATGTAGTTCATGCAAGGAGCGGTTGAGGTCGGCAAGCGGGCCTGTCGGGAGATCAGGGCGCTTCCAGGGCCGTGGCATGCGGTGGCTCCTTCCAAGCCGGGAGTACGGTGGTGTCAGAAACTGTCAGACATCCTGCCAGGCGCAGCCCGGCGCTGTGGCCATCTGTCAGGTTTCGGCCGATGATGGACGTACCCGTCACCGACCGTCCATCTCTCCTTTCACAGAGTCGAAGCTGGTCTCACCAATCCGTTTCGATTCTGTGGAAGGAATGCCGTGTCCCCTTCACGCCCTCTGGTCGACGTGGCGATCGCCGTGCTGGACACCGCCCCGAGCTGGCCCCTGCTGCTAGTTGTATTATTTGTGGTCGTTCCTGCAGTGTGGTCGCGCAACCCTCTCCTCCGACACCGCGCTCTGCGGGTTCTCCGCCTGATACGCCCCCTTCCTAAATCTGAGGACGGGGGTGGTGAGCCACCCGCGACCTAGGAAGCTCTGCCTCGGCAGGCGCCGTAGATACGGCATGCCGTATCTACGGCGCGTTTCGCGCCGGGTGTGATGAAGGTGGTGATGCGTGTCGACTTCGGTGAAAACGTGTTTCCGGACTTTCCGGTGCGTACCGGGTTCGAGGGAGCCTGTACCGTGCGTGGTCGTGCAACTGTAGGTTGACCGGCATGAGTAACTGGGGCAGCCGGTTCGGGGCGTGGATCGAGCACCTGAGGCGCACACGGCCGGTGTTCCAGTCCAAGTCGGACCTGGTGCACTCCCTCGCCCGCAGCATCCGCGCCTGCGACCCGGCCCTGGAACTCCACCCCGGCGACGGCCGAGGGACCGAGCGCGTGGACCTGCGCGCGTCCGTCCCCGCAGTGGGGGTGCACTTGGCCCTGCGGCTGCGCTACCCCCGGGCGGCCTGGAGCGGGACCGTGGCGGGCGAGCGCTTCGCCCTCAAGAACCACAGCGCCCAGGACCTGACCTGCTACGACGTGGTCCGCGACATCCGCGACCTGGAACGGCTGACCGACCACCGCCTGGGCTGGAGCGGCGGCGTCCTGCTCCTGATCAACGACGCCCTGTACTGGAAACGCCCCGACCACCACCGGACCGCCATCCACGACGCCTTCCGCCTCTACGAAGGCGCCCGCCTGGCGGGCGTCCGCGCCTGGCGCCCCTACGCCGGCCAGGGCACCACCGCCAAGCGGGAAGAGGCCCTTACGCTGCGCGGCGCGTACCGGTGTACGTGGTCGTGGTACTCCCGGTTGGAAGGCCGCCGGGGCGACTTCCGGCTGCTGACCGTCCCCATCGGCAGGCGAACGCCCTTGTGACCGCCGGGCACCGCGCGGTCGGCGGCCGAACGTCGAACGAGAACCTCGTGAGGTGCCATCGGACGCCAGCGACAGGGCGTGCGTGCTCCGTTCGTGCTCCGCGGTTTCGGAACTGGGCGACACCGGGCAGCATGACATGACGCCAGGCGGCACGGCGGATCGGATGGGGTGACATGAAACGGTACGTAGCGACACGCCACGGTACGTAACCGGCGAACTTCTCATCCGATGGCCGCAGGTTCGAATCCTGCCGGGTGCGCCACAAAACCCCAGGTCAACAGGACGTACGAGTCGAACAGGCAAGGCGCGCGGCACCGATCGGGGCCTGGAATGCTCCGTGTGTGCTCCCCAGTGCAAGGTCTCGTACAGGTGGAGGGGACCTCGCGGAGCATTCTGCCGTTCCGTGACCCTGCGGGCCCGGCCGCCCAGGGGCCCGCGTCCGCCCGCCAGCGCCCCACATGACGTGCTTCGTGCCGAGTGTGATGGAGGCTCTCGGCCTGTATTGAGTTTGGCAGGGCTGTGTTGCCGGATTCTCAAGCCACAGTGCTCGGTTGCTTGTTCGCGCACTCTACGGGTGTCAGCCAGATCGATCGCCCAGTGCCGACGCTGCCGGTGGTGTCAGGGCGTGGAGCGGTCGCCGGGGGCTGCGTCGCATTCTCGCGCGGATGGCCGTGGGATGAGCAGAAAGACCGCGGCGGCTCCGGCGACCGAGAACGCGATGGCCCACAGGTAGGCCGCGGAGAAGCCGCCGGCGGCCAGGGCCCCGGCGTAGATCGCGAGGGCGAGGGCACCGCCGATATGCGTGGCGGTCTCGAAGATGCCCGAGATGGCCCCGCGTTGGCCCGAGGGTGCGTTCCCGATAGTCTCACGCGTCAGGGCGACGTGGTTGATCCCGCCGCCAAGGGCCGCCCACACGGTGAGCGCCAGCCCATAGGCCCACAGCGGGGCCGAGGAGGACACAGCGGCCGGTACGGCCAGGGCCGCTCCGCTGAGTACAAGACTGGCTCCCGCGATGAGGCGGGTGCCGAAGCGGCGCAGTACGGGACCGATCAACGCACTGGCGATGATGACGATGACCAGCACCGGGGAGAGCAGCAGGCCGGCTTGGGCGGGTGTGGCCCCTGCGGCCAGTTGCATCTGCAGACTTCCGATCACGCTCACGGCCGTGTAGGCGGCGGAGTGAGCAGCGATGCCCAAACTGCCGCCCAGGGTTCGCGGGGATCTCAGTAGCGACAGGTTCAGGAGCGGATCGGTGGCCTTGACCTGCCGAAGGACGAAGAGCCCCAAGAGTGCGCCACCCAGGGCAGCCGCGGGCAACCACGCATGCAGGGGCTGCTCTTGGCCGGCTGAGGTGAGCCCGTAGAGCACCCCCGCCAGGCCAGCGGCGGCCAGTGCGACGCCGAGCAAGTCCAGCGTTCTGCGTCGAGGCTTCTGGGCATCGCGGGGGAGGAGTGCGATCGCGGCCAGCACGGCGAGGACCGCGGGCACGGCCGCACACAGGAAGATCCACCGCCACCCCACGACCGTGGTGACGGTCCCGCCCGCGATGACCCCGAGCAGCCCGGCGGCGCTGCCGGCGACCGCGTTGACCGCGAAGGCACGGCTGCGCATCGGCTCCTGGACGAACAATTGCCCGGTCAGGGCCAGAGCGGCGGGTAGGGCCAGCGCCGCCGCGACTCCCTGCAGCACCCGGGCGGCCAGCAGCACTCCGAAGACCGGCGCCGTACCGGCCAGGGCCGACGCCGCGGCTAGCAGGCTGAGACCGATGACCAGTGTGAGGCGGCGCCCGATGAGGTCGGCGATACGACCGCCGACCAGGACGAAACACCCCAGTCCGAGTGAGTAGGCGTTGACCACCCACGTCAGGTTCGCTGAGCTGATCTCCAGTTCACGCCCGATGGCCGGCAGCGCGGTAGCCACCGCGGTGCTGTCGAACAGCGCGAGGAAGACCGCGCTGCCCAGGACGACGGCCACGAGCCAACCGGGCTGATGCGGGCGGGCATTCACCATCGTGGCCGATCGCCCCGTTCTCCAGGGGTGAGGTCGTAGCCGTATCTGCGGGCGGTCGAAACGATCGGCTCCTTCGCAAAGTGGGTGGCTAGCTCACTGGTGATCCACTCTGCCCAGCCACCGACTCGCCCTTGCCGCATGACTCGGCCCGTTCCGCTGGCTTTGCGGTCCTCATGCGCGCGCATCGCGTCGAACGTGCTTCCGCGCACCGCTTCCTCGATGAGGTGTCGAGGTGGGTGAAGGTCGGACCGTGCCAGTGCGTCGGCGACTGTGGGCACGGGATTGGATTTCAGGTCCTCGAACCGTGTGAGGGCCCTCGGCACTTGGCGCTCCTCGATGCTGCGTTCCGATTGGTTATAGAAGCGTGCCCAGTCTTCGATGGGGGTGTGGCCGGTGTGGTCAGGCTCCAGGAAGAAGGACCTCATTTCCTGACCAGCAGGCAGTTGGTCCCAATCCTCTTCTGTGAAGGACAGGCGCCATCGGTACCAGGGGTGAGGTGGGCCGCCTAAGAGTTCATCTCATTTGGCCAGTCTGCGGTAGCAGATCAGCGTGCAGGAGATGCCGGCGAAGGCCAGAAAGTGGTCGGCCTTGCGCTCGTAGCGGCGGTGTAGGCGGCGGCATCCGGCCAGCCAGGCCATGGTGCGCTCGAGCTATCGCGCTGTTGCACTGGTTCCGCCGCCTGCGCATCCGCTGGGAGATCCGCGGCGACATCCACCACGCGTTCGTCACCCTCGAGTGCGCCGTCATCTGCTGGCGACGACTGCGCACCGCACTTTGTCGGGAGCTAAGGGCAGGCGGTGCGACCCAGGGGATGGCCTGCTCGATGCGTCAGAACGCACCCACAGCAGTCGGGCCCGCGCAGCCTCACAGCCGGGATCTCAGCACGTCGACCTCACAGCCCGGCGCGAAGGGGTCGAAGCCGTGCTCGACCAGCCAGCGGACCCCCAGCAGGCTTCGCAACGACCACCACGCGCGGATCACGTCGAGGTCGACGTCGGTGCCATAACCGGCGATGACGTCGTCGAGGTGCTCCTCGTGTCCGAGCGTCAAGGTGGCAAGGTCGAACAGGGCATTACCCCGGCCCGCCTCGGACCAGTCGATGATGCCGGTGACCTCGTCGCCGTCGACAAAGACGTGCTCGATCTGCAGGTCGCCGTGCGTGAACACCGGAGTCCACGGCCGGAGCGCGGCCTCGGCGACCTGGCGGTTGCGGGTGACCAGGTCAGCGGGTAGGACACCGTTCGTCACGAGCAACTCGCACTCGCCGTCGAGTTCCGCCGCCAACTCGTCGGGACCCCGGCGGCGCCGGCCGGGCCAGGGCGGCAACGGGGCCTCGTGCAACTGCCGGATGACGGCACCCGCCGCGGCCCACGCCGCTGACGACGCGGTCGACGGCTCACCGAGACGGCCGAGCACCGTCCCCGGGACGGAGGCGATCGCAAGCACGGGCGGCTTGCGCCACAGGACCTCCGGAGTCGGGACCGGCGCGAGGGACATCGCCTCGGCCTCGACGTCGATGCGCGCCTGATCGGCGTCCACCTTCAAGAACACGTCGCCAGCGCGCAGGGTCGCGCGCTCGGAATGGGCGACGACGACTTTGATCTCATCCATGGGCGACCAGTATCCCGGGGATGATCGCCGACGTCGTCGGGTTTATCGCGTGCGATTACGCGGCTGACCACGTCCCGCTACCCGGCGGCCTCGTGAACGATACCGACCTCTGACCAGGTCAAGCCCACCACTTTTGTTAGGAGTCCTTAGAGCTCATCTCATTTGGGTTCTCGGTGACCTGGCCGCGTGTCGATGGTTGAGCGGTTGGTGCCGGACGGACTGTGGGAGCTGTTCCAGAGGGTGGTGCCCGAGGCACCCACCCGACTCCGCTCTCGCCGCGGGCCGGGGCGGCGCAGGCCCGCCAAGCTGCACGGCGACAGGGGATACGACTACGACCACCTGCGCCGATGGCTACGCCAGCGGGGGATCGTCCACCGTCTGGCCCGTAAAGGGGTGGAGTTCTCTCAGCGGTTGGGACGACACCGGTGGCAGGTGGAGCGCACCATGGCCTGGTTGGCCGGATGCCGCCGCCTGCACCGCCGCTACGAGCGCGAAGCCGATCACTTCCTGGCTTTCGCCGGCATCGCCTCACACTGATCTGCTACCGCGAACTCACCAAATGAGCTGAGCTCTAAGAACTCCTAACGGAATGGTTTTCGAGGTGGTTGGATCGTTCCGGGACCGTTGATCGGGGTGTGGAGCGGCTCGGCCGAAGCCGTGGGAAGTCGATGACGATATCCACGAAGTCTTCCTCACCTTCGGATGCGAACCCATCTGCCGACGACGCCTGTCACAGCCGGTCCGAGTCTCCGCTCTCCCGCAGTAGCCATTCCCTGACCGAAGGAGCACGGTCGAGCAGCCGACTGACATGCATGCCTTCTTCGCGTGAGGTCACCCTCGGCAGCGAGGTGAAGCCGTCGGGAAGCACGTCTAGCAGGCTCAGCACGCGGCCTCCGGTACTCAAGGTGACCAACAGCTCACACCGCAACTGACGTGGAACGTCCGGGCGATGGGACAGGCTGTTCCACAGGGCCGGCCACAGGTAGTGGCTTCCGTCGGGCGCCGCATTCGCTTGCACCCATGCCGGGTCCAACCGCTGGTTCAAGCCGAGGGCACGCGCACGCTCTTCTAGCCTGAACAGCGAGGATGAATCGATGACCTTCACCTCGCGAGGAAGCGGCTGATCGAAGTGCATCGCCCCATGCTGCCCGACGACACCCCACGTCAGGCAGCCGACCCCAGATAGTCATTCCGTTAGGAGTTCTTAGGAGTACCTCATCGTTCTGTCATCGATCTCGTGTTGGACGCCCGTCCAACGAGCCGCCGCGCCGGCCGAGGTAATCGGGGCAGGGCACCCGCGCGGGCGCTGGAACCTGACCGCCGACCGGCTCGACGTCATCGGCGCACAATGGGGCTTGGCCGGGGCAGAGGCGGCCCGCGTCCAGTGGCGCGGTACCTGCGTCTCGTACGTCAGGTCCGTGTGTTCGTTGCGTACTGTGGGCGGCCGCTGGTCCGGTAGACCTGGATCGTTATGCCACCCGTGAAGGCTCGGGAGTCAACCAGGTCGAGTGCTGCGTCCGGACCGGTGTCGGGGAACAGCCGTGTGCCCTGGCCGACGACCACGGGGTAGGTCAACAGGGTGATCGCGTCGACAAGGTGGTTGTCGAGTAGCCAGCGGACCAGGCTGCCGCTTCCGTGGACCTGTAGTTCCCCTTCCCGCTTGGTTTTCAGCTCTGCGACGGCGGCCGCGACGTCTCCGGAGAGGACGGTCGTGTTCGCCCATCTCGGGTCGCTGAGCGTGGACGATGCCACGTATTTGGGCCGCGTGTTCAACGCCGCTGCGATGGGGCTGGTGCTCGGATCTGGCATTGTTCCCCAGGAGCCGGCAAAGATCTCGTAGGTCCGTCGGCCGAACAGGAAGGCATCGGCGCGCTGGTAGACCTCGCCGAGGAACATCTCGGCCTCGTCGCCGAAGAGCGGCAGGGCCCATCCGCCGCGTTCGAAGCCGCCCCTGCGGTCCTCGTCCGGCCCGCCGAGTCCCTGCATCACCCCATCGACAGAGACGTTCGTGATGGTCGTCAGCTTCATGGCCGCAGATCCCTTCTCTTTGGTCGGCCGTCGTTCAGATAGACCGGACCATCCCGCGGAACTCATCGGCCCCATGCAAAAACAACTAAGAGCTCGTCTCATCTGGTGAGTGCGCGGCAACAGATCAGCGTGCAGGCGCCGCCCGGCCAAGTTCCACGGCGACAAGGCCTGCCATTCCCGCGACCGGCACCGATGGCTGCGCCAGCGCCGGAAGACCCCGCCCACCGGGCGAAGTCCGTCGCCGATGAGCTGCCCCTGCTCGTGGCTCATGGAACCTCCGATGCCGATACGGAGGGGGAGCGGGCCCTGGCAGCCGCGGAGCGCTTGGAATCCTTGGACGTCCACGTCACAGCCCGTGGTGTGGCTGGCGGCTCCTGGAGCGAGAGCGGGCCTCGCTCACGGGTCACTACCGCGGCGTGGGCCACCACGGCACTCCGCAGCTCCTCATCAACCCGATGGGGCGCGCCATGAAGGGCAAGTGGTCGGGGTTCGGCAAGGACTTCTCGGTCGACTCCGGCGAGTGGGCCCTCACGTGGGTGGACCACGCCTCCTCACACAGGACCATCCGCGAGTACCACATGAGGCTGTGAGTGCTCATCGCTCGTCACGTCCCCTCGGCCGGGCCGGTGATGAGCGCGACCACGGTGCTGCCCCGGCGGAACCTGCCGCGCGCCACCAGGTCGTAGACCCCGGCGAGCATCTTGGCCACGTAGATCCGCTCCAGCAGCACCCCGTGGCGCGCGTGGAACTCCTCGATGAAGGCGGCCAACCCAGGTGGATGCTTGGCGAATCCCCCGAAGTGGTAACCGGTCTCGATCGACCAGTTGTCGGTCACCACACCGGCCTCCTCCTGGAACCGGCGTACCTCCTCGGTGAGGAAGTCACCGCCCTTGAGCACCGAGAAGCCGATGGCTTCCTGCGTTGGGGCCAGACCTGCCGCCAGACCGGCGAGTGTTCCACCCGTGCCGCACGCACAGCAGATGGCGTCGAAGTCCTCGTCGATCTCGTCGGCGATCGGAGCGCAGCCGCGCACGGCCAGGGCGTTGCTTCCACCTTCGGGCAACAGGTAGAAGTCGCCGAACCGCTCGTGCAACCCGTCGACGACCGCGGGTGTGTGCTTGGACCGGTAGGTCGTCCGGTCCAGGTACTCCAGCCGCATGCCCTGTTGTGCGGCGTAGGTGAGCGACCAGTTGAGCGGAAGGTGCTCTTCGCCTCGGATGATGCCGATGGTCGAGAACCCGCACGCCCTGCCGGCCGCGGCCACCGCTCGGATGTGGTTGGAGTAGGCCCCGCCGAAGCTCAGCAGCGTGGAGTGGCCCTGCCCGTGTGCCGCACGGAGGTTGGGGTGGAGCTTGCGCCACTTGTTGCCCGGCACCTCGGCGCTGATGAGGTCGTCGCGTTTGAGCAGCAAACGGACCCCGTGCTCGCGCAGGAGCTCATCGTCGACTTCCTCCAGCGGTGAAGGCAGCCGCACGTCCGCATGGCCACAGCCCGTGAGCTCCACACGGCCCAGGTTAGTCATCACGAAACGCGGCACACACCAGAGCCTCCATAGCTCCCGGCGCCAGACAAGTTGTCCCGTGCCACGCTTCCTCATCCTTGACCAGCCATCCCAGGTCTGCTTTCCCGAAGATAGCCCCGACAACGTCGCTCTGGCGGGCCCGACAGAACCGCTCTGCTCAACCTCTACAAGACGATCCAGCGAACCATCGAAGCCCTCAACGGGGACTTCCAGGTGATCGTGAGGCGACGATCATGCCGTCCACCGACAGCGGGAACAGCGCCGCACGCCACTCCGGCTCGCTCTGCCGCAGGGCGAGTTCATACATATGGCTGTAGCTCACCACGGCCGCGATCACGGCCAGCATCAGCACGGCGACGATAGTGGTCCAGCAGGACCAGCGGGAAGAATCCATTGCAGATCATCGCCTGTCCAGGGACAGGTCAGTGCTCAGGACCAGGGAGCCCAGTCCTGATGGGGGAATGGTCGAAGTCCCCCTCGGACACGAACCCTTTCCCCACGGGAAGCGTCGACCTTCTGGTGCGGGTCGAGTCGGATCTCGGCCCGCACTTCTGTTTTCCACGGCTCAGCGCGGTAGCCGGTCACAGCCAGCCGACGCTCACGGCCCACCCCACCCCGTCTCTCCGGGAACACCAGGCCGCTTCAAGGTGAAGGCGGCCCCGCTCGTCGGTGACGACGGATCGCACGTGAGCGCTTGCACTGGTCCAGGACGAGGGCAGCGAGCGGCGGAACGGACCGGTTCGGTCTGTCGCGGCTCAGTTCGTGCATACGTGCGGTGACGCTCGCCTGCACGGCCGCGGCGCGAAGGGACTTGGAGCGGACCAGCGTGCACGGCGGCTCGACTTCGGCGTCCTGGCCCGCGAGCCACCGCTGAGGGGCGTCGGGCTGTTGGGCCAGTGCGGTGGCCACACCCACGAGCGAGAACCCTCGTGTGAGCACGTCCTGCGCGACCCGCGCTCGCCGGATACCACCGGTGAGCATGAGGGGCACCGAAGCGTGTTCTACGAGTTCTCCGGCGAGTTTCAGGAAGTAGGCCTCGCGTTCGAGGGTGCGTCCGTCCGCGGGGTGCCCCGCGGTGGCGAGTGATTCGACGCTTCCTCCTGAGAGTTCGACGAAGTCGACGCCGTCGCTGAGCCAGTCGATCACCTGGCGTGCGTCGTGGAGGTCGAAGCCTCCGCGCTGGAAGTCCGCGGAGTTGAGTTTGACGGCGATACCGAAGCCCGCTGACACGCGCGCACGGACGGCGGCCACGACCTCGAGGAGCAGCCGGGCGCGATCGCGCAGCGACCCGCCCCACTGGTCGTCACGCCTGTTCACGAGCGGGGAGAGGAACTGGGCGAGCAGGTAACCGTGCGCCGCATGGATCTCGACACCCGCGAAACCGGACTCTTCCGCCAGCGCCGCCGTGGTGGCGAACCGTTCGATGGTCTCGTGGATGTCGTCCTCGGTCATCGGTACCGGCGTGGCGAAGAGTTTGGACAGCGAGCCGACCCTCACGGGGACCGCCGAGGGAGCGAGCGCTCTCGAGCCGGTGTCGCGCTGGACCACGCGACCCGGGTGGTTGATCTGCATCCACAGCGAACTGTTCAGTGCCGCCTGTGCCCATGCCCGGAAGGGTGTGAGGTCGCTGGAACCGTCCAAGATAACGTCGCCCGGCTGTGCGACGGCGAAGCGATCAACCATAACGTGGCCGGTCAGGATCATGCCCGCGCCGCCGCGGTCCCAGGTGCGGTAGAGCGTGACGAACCGCCCGCCCGGATGACCTCCGGTGTCTGCGAGCTGCTCCTCCATCGCTGCCTTGACCAGGCGGTTCGCGACAGTAATTCCTCGGGGTAGACGGAGCGGGGAGGCGAGCGCGGGAACCGCGGCCGACTCGTGGGATCGTGGCGTGCCCGTCATCGCGTGAGCACCGGCTTCCCGACGGTGCGCCCCGGACGGCTCTCGTCGATCGCCGCGTTCACTTCCTCGACTGTCAGCGGAAAGGTGCGGGCGATGTGGACCCTGGCGTCGTCACCTTCGACGAACAGGGGGCCGGAGGCTCCGAGGAAGACCGGTACGTATTTCACGCCTCGTGCGCCCGAGCCCCGGATCCGGCGGGCGGTGATCGTCGCGAGCAGCCCAATCGCGGAGGCGGGGGTGACGCTGTCGCCAACCGCGGTGACGACTCCCGCGAGATCGAACAGCGGTGTGAAGGGGAATCGTGGACGAGTGACCAGGCGCCGGTTTCCCTCGATCATCTGCCAGTCGATGGGGTTGATCGGTGATGCCCGCACACGTACCTGTACTTCCTGCTCGCCTGGAGCGCACACGGGCATGTCCTCGGACAGTGCGAGCACGTCACGCGCGGCGCCGTACCGGGTCTGGACGATCGATCGCTGGACGCTCGGCACCGAAGTGGCGGTCATGGGGCGGCTCTCCTTGTGGTTCGAGCACTTATTTGACTCATAGTTCAGTACTGTACTCGAAGTCCATTATTGGTCTGATCGAGCAGAAGAAGATAGCCTCAATCCGTGGCCAAGTCGTCCAGTGACCCGAGAGACCCGCGCGTGGCGCGAACCCGACGCGACGTGATCCAAGCGAGCGCCGCCATCCTGCTCGAGGACGGATGGGGAGCGGCGACGCACGCGGAGGTCGCTCGAAGGTCGGGGTACTCGAAGGCGACCGTCTACGCGCACTGGCCCACCCCGACCGATCTCATGCGGGACGCGATCGACAGGATCTGCGAGGACTCCACGCCTCCGTCGCCGAGCGGGAACCTCCGGGAGGACCTCCACACGTTCCTCGGGAGATTCGCGCTCACCCTGTCCGAGCGCCGCTACGACCAACTGATGGCCGGAGTCATCGAGCGCGCCGGACGGGACGAGGGCGCGCGCGATCTCCGGAACCGCCTCTACGAGACCGCCACGAACGGCATCCGCGACATCCTCGCCGCGCATCTTCCGGCCCGCGACGTCGTCCCCTCCCTCGCCATGCTCGTCGGCGCCGTTCTGGTTCGCGTGACCTATGAGGGCGAGGCGGCGACACCTGAGTTCATCACCGATGTCGTCGACCGAGTCCTCGGCTGACAGGCCCCGGTACCGATGAGCCTTTTTCGTCCAAGGCCGTGAAGTTAAGGATCTGGGGAGGGAGTCAAGACCATCGAGACGGCGAACTCGTAACTGCTCCGGTCCGCCCGAAGGCTCTTGTGCGCATACGGAGACAAGGCGGCGGCCCCGCAGAGCGGCCTGGATCAGGTCCGCGACCTGGACCTCGTCCTCACCTCGGCCAGGTGGATCAACGCCTTGAGGTAGTCGATCGCCCGCTGGGCTTCCTCCTGCGAGCCCAACCCGGTGCGCCTGGCCTGGCGCGCCCGCCCTCCGCGGTGCGGGGCGGCTCCAACTGGAACCCCCACTCCCCGTGCCGGGGACTCCAACCGCCCTCCTCCCAGCACAGCCGGGGGCACTTCGTCCCCAGGAACTTGCCGGTCACCTGGCCGCGGCATCCGCAGCGCTTGAACACCGACCCGTCGTGAGAAGCCATCTACTTCTCACCTTTCCTGTGGTCACCACGCGCACCGCACCCACACCCACTCCGTGGCGGAAAGGCCAGGTGGTCCCAATCGAGGCGGGTCAGGACTCCGGCGGCGGGCACCACCCACGCCTTGCCCGGTGCGCGGGCACCGGGAAGGCACCTCGACACAGGATCCGGTAGGCGGTGGCGCGGCCCGGGCCGAGCACCGCCAAGGACAGCACCTGGACACAGGAACCGGCACCGTGCTCCTTCCGTCAGAAGGTGCGCAGACTTCTCCGGTACCAGGAACGATCCCAGAAAGCCGCGCATGACCCTTGCGTCCCGTAACACCGCAGGCACCAGAAGCATCCCGGACCTCATCCGTGATCCCCGTCAGTGGTGGTGGGGTATCCGGGGCGGCAATCCAGAAATCGCCGAGCAGGACCTCACCGAACTGCGCCAAGGCCTTCCCCTGCACTCCGTGGCGCACCTGAGACACGGTCGCGTCTTCCGGCAGGGAGTCCTGGTCATGCACTTCGCCGCATCCGAACGCCTCACCTGGCGCGGGTGGCGGCCGTTGCGCACCTACGCGGCACCCGTTCCCGTACCAGGCCCCACCGAGGTACTCGACGTGAGGGAGCCGTCCTCCTTGAGGGAGGCGGCACTCGGCGATGTGCGCTTCATCAGCTTCCGCGCAGGTGTACAGGTCTGGGAGATGGCCGTGGTCACCATCGACGCCACCGTCGTCACGACCGCCCTCACCGAAGCCCGGTCCTGGGCACGGAAGCCCTGACCACCGTTACCCCGGCACATGTGTGGTCTGATCGGCACCAGACTCCAGGAACGCGGAAGCCCCAGGCCAGCCGGGGCGAACCCGTGGGCCGGCCTGGGGCCGGTGGTGTCGCATGGCTCCTGTCGTGCTCCCCCGTTCCGGTTACCTACAGGTACCGAAGCCGGGCCGCACGGCGGCTCGGCGATGGTGTCTCGTGCCGGGTGACAGGAGGCGGTCCCGGCACGTATCAAAGCCGTCATTGACCGGGGGAAGCAGCCTGGCCGGATACGGCCAGCCCCTCGTCCACGCCACAGCGCGGGTTCTGCGATCGTAGGCTCGCACTCTTTCATCCCCTGCCCTTTGAGGAGACCCGCGTGGAGCTTCGCCTGACCGACGCCGTCCGCACGTTGCGCGAGGAGCTGACCGAGGCGGTCGAGGAGGCCGAGACCCAAAGCCCCGACATCACTTTCAAGGTCGGGCCCATCCAGATGGACTTCGAGGTCCAGTTCCGTCTCGATGGCAAGGCCAAGGGCAAACTCTCCGCCTGGATCGCCTCCGGCGAGATCGAGACCGGGGCGAGCCGGGCCCGCACCCACCGGGTCTCCTTCACCCTCACCCCCCACCCCAAGGACACCCCCGACGGCGACGTGTCCATCACCAGCACCCGGCAGAACACCGACATCACGCCACCTCCCTCCTACACCCGCTGAGGCACCCGCCCGTCCTCTGGCAGCCCCTCGTGCCCATGACCGGAGAGCATGTTGGACACCGCCCAGCGCATCACCCGCATCACCACCCCCCACGGCAGCGGGTCAGGGTACGTGCTCGCCCCGCGCCTGGTGTTGACCAGTGCCCACACCGTGCCCGCACTCGATGGTCATGTGCAGGTGCACACGGCCGTCGACCACCAGCCCCACACCGGGCAGGTGGTCTGGCGCGGCACTCCCCATGGGCATGACGACGCCGCACTGATCCACATCACGGGCCCTGACTGGGCCGAGCGTGCGGTGACGACCCGGTGGGGGCGGCTGGTCACCACCACCCCCCACACCCCGTGCGAGGTGTGGGGGTTTCCCGACCTGGTGCAACGCCCGGGTCGGGCCGCGGAGACCGCGCAGTTGGTGGGCAGGGTGGCCCCGGGCAACCACTTCGTCAACCACCGGCACGTGATGGACCTGAGCGCCCACCCGCCCCGCTGGCACCCCCACGAGATCCGACAACAAGAGCAGGCCGGGCAGCGCCGTTCGTTGTGGGCGGGCCTGTCCGGGGCCGCGATGCGCTGTGGCGACGGCCAACTGCTGGTGGGCGTGGTGGCTACCGACCTCGAACACCGTGACCACGCCGCCCTGGAGGTCGTGCCGGCCTACGTCCTGCACCACGACCCCGCCTTCCGGGCGGTGTTGGCCGAGCACGGCGTGCCCCTGGTGCTGGAGCCGGTCGAGCTCGCCCACCTGACCCACACCCCGCGCACGCACCACCGCCCCTCCCCGGCATCGCTGTTGGAGGCCCACCGCCAGGTGGTGGACTTCCACGGCCGTGACGAAGTGATGGAGACCCTGTCACAGTGGTGCGAGGGCGATGACGTGCTCTCCGCGACGGTGGTGCACGGGCCCGGCGGGCAGGGCAAGACCCGACTGGCCCACGAACTCACCGCACGCCTGGCCCGCCCTGACGCCCAGGGGCGACGGTGGGCCACCGTATGGCTCAAGGAGAACACCACCGCCGAGGAACTGGATCCGGTCAAGGACACCACGGCCCCGTTGCTGGTGGTGGTGGACTACGCCGAGACCCGCACCGCACAGCTGGTCCGCCTGCTCCGGCTGTGCGACCGGCCCCCGGGCCACGCCCCCGTTCGGCTGCTGTTGTTGGTGCGCACCGTGGGCGAGTGGTGGGAGCAGGCCAACACGGATACCGGCCACCTGCTGGCCGACATCACCCGACGACTTCCCCTGCCACCACTGACTCCCCGCGTGGTCGAGCGCGCCCAGGAGTACCGCACCGCCCTGGGTCACCTCGCCGCCGCACTGCCCGTGGCCCGCACACCACACCCGGCCGACTGGGACCGGGTCGCGGCCGGCCTGGCCGATCCGGACCTGTCCGGTGCGGAGTGGGAGACGGTGCTGAGTGTGCACATGCGTGCCCTGGCCGACCTGCTGGACGCCACCCAACAGTCCACTGTCGTCACGGTCGACAGTGCAGTGGAGGATCGGGTGCTGGCTCACGAGTTCCGCTACTGGGAGCAGACCGCCGCCGCCTACGGCCTGGGCGACGCCGACCTCGCGCAACCCCTGCGCGACGTGCTGGCCCTGCTTTTCACCCTCACCCCCGCCGACGTCGAGGAAGCAGACCACCTCCTGGGAAGCGCCGCGGTGCTGGAGGGCCAGACCACCGCCCGTAAACACCAGATCCGCCTGTGGATCAGCGCCCTGTACTCCCCGGATGGAGCCGAAGCATGGGGACACCTGCAACCGGACCGGCTGTTGGAGTACTTCCTCGGCCAGCGCCTCCAGCGCGACCCCGCCCTGTTCGACCCCCATCTGGACACCATCACAGCCGCGGACGCCGAACGTCTGGTGACCCTGTACGCCCGCGCGGCCGCACACCCCGCCCTTCCCACGGTAGGAGGGCACCTGACCACACTGTGCACACGCCACATCCACACGCTGGGTCCAGCGGTCATCGACGTGGCCACACAGGTAGAGCACCCCGGTCCGCTCGTTCAAGCTCTGGAAGACGCGACAGCCGATCCTGCTATCTCGCCCGAAGCCCTCGAAGACCTCAGCGATGCCCTGCCCCTGTCCAGCCAGCGGCTGGCGGTGTGGGCCGAGCGCCTGAGCGCGCGCCTGGCCGAAGCGCGTCGAGAACAAGCCGAGCAGGACCCCGACGCCTACCTGCCCGGCCTCGCGATGGCCCTGAACAACCAAGCCGTTCGTCTGGGTGATCTGGGGCGGGCTGAGGAGGCCCTGGAAGCGGTCACCGAAGCCGTCCGTATCCGCCGTGCCCTGACCGAGCAACACCCAGACGCCCATCTCCCAAGCCTCGCATTGGCCCTGGACAACCAGTCCAACCGCCTAGCAGACCTGGGGCGGGCCGGCGAAGCCCTTGCAGCCGTCACCGAAGCCGTCCGTCACTATCGGGCGCTGGCCGAACAACATCCCGACGCCCACCTACCCGATCTGGCCAGGGCCCTGAACAACCAGGCGCTCCGTCTGGGTGGTCTGGGGCGGGTCGAAGAAGGGCTCGAGACCGTCACCGAAGCCGTCCGTCACTACCGGGTGCTCGCCGAACAGGACCCCGACGTCCACCTGCCCGGCCTCGCGATGGCCCTGGACAACCAGTCCAACCGCCTAGCAGATCTGGGGCGGGTCGAAGAAGCCCTCGAAGCCGTCATCCGAGCCGTCGACATCCGCCGCGCCCTGGCAGAACAACACCCCGACGCCCACCTACCCGACCTCGCCGGATCCCTGAACAACCAGGCGCTCCGTCTGGGTGGTCTGGGGCGGGTCGAAGAAGCGCTCGAGGCCATCACCCAGGCCGTCCGTCACTACCGGGTGCTCGCCGAACAGCACCCCGACGCCCACCTGCCCGACCTCGCCCTGGCTCTGAACAACCAATCCATTCGTCTGGGCGACCTGGGACGGGCCGAGGAGGCCCTGGAGACGGTCACCGAAGCCGTCTACATCCGCCACACCGTGGCCCGACAGCACCCCGACGTCCACCTGCCCGAGCTAGTCAGGACCCTCAACAGCCAGTCCAACCGTCTGGGTGATCTGGGGCGGGTCGAAGAAGCCCTCGAAGCCATTATCCGAGCCGTCGACATCTGCCGTGCCCTGGCAGAACAACACCCCGACGCCCACCTACCCGACCTCGCCGGATCCCTGAACAACCAGGCGCTCCGTCTGGGTGGTCTGGGGCGGGTCGAAGAAGCGCTCGAGGCCATCACCCAGGCCGTCCACCATTACCGGGCGCTCGCCGAACAGCACCCCGACGTCCACCTGCCCGGCCTGGCCAGGGCTCTGAACAACCAAGCCGTTCGTCTGGGTGGTCTGGGGCGGGTCGAAGAAGCCCTTGAAGCCATCACCGAAGCCGTCCGTCACTACCGGGTGCTCGCCGAACAACGCCCCGACGTCCACCTGCCCGATCTCGCCCTGGCTCTGAACAACCAATCCGTTCATCTGGGTGATCTGGGGCGGACCGAGGAGGCTTTGGAGGCGGTCACCCAGGCCGTCCATCACTGCCGTGCCCTGGCCGAGCAACGCCCCGACGTCCACCTGCCCGATCTCGCCTTGGCTCTGAACAACCAAGCCGTTCGTCTGGGTGAGCTGGGGCGGGTCGAAGAAGCCCTCGAAGCCATCACCCGAGCCGTCGAGATCAAGACAGCTCTTGCGAAAGAGCGTCCTGCCGTGCACCGGCAGGAACTGGAGAATTCACTCCGGCTGCTCGAAGACCTCAGGAATTCCGAAGTCGACCGGAGGTAGTGCGGAAGCGGTCATACCCAGGGCGGGGCACCGCCGCCGGTCCGTGGCCGGCGAATACCTCACGAGGTGCCATCGGACGTCGCCAGGAACCGGTGTGTGTTCCGTTTGTGCTTCGCAGTTCCGGACCGGCACGGCACTGTTTCCCACCGGGTGTGATGGAGGCTCCCAGCCCTGGGAGGAATGAGAGACGCCAGCACCGAGGAAATACGCATAACCTCGTCGCTGCGCTCGCGCACCGGTTCCACCGAAGCCGGAATCCAACGGTATCCGACATCTCTCGGCAGTGGTGCCCACCATTATGGCGGGCAAGCGACCGAACGACGTTCGATCCGAAAGGAAACCGCTGATTACGCTTCCCGCGGCGGCCCAAGGGGAGTGTGCTCCCCCCTGGTCCTGTCGATGAATTCCCCGGCAAGGCAAACCAGGGAAGAGCAAACTCCCCCAGGATGGCGAGCACAATATTTCTGCTGATCCCAACGGTGGGTGCGCAAGCCAGTTGCTGCATCGAATTCCCATTCGCCCGGTTGACAGTTGCATATAATGCGGTTAGTATAATTACTTATGTCGGAATTCGCATCGTTGGTGCAACGCCAGCCAAGGACCGGGCTCATGAGGCGCCCTACGGTTCGAGCCGTACTCCATGGCCTGGCCACCTCCCCGGCCCCGACCGACACGATCGGCTACGAGAACGACTCGTGGGCGGGCGTGGCGATCGGCTGGTCGGGCGGCGAGCCGTAACCAGGCGCCCTCCGGGGCATTGAATCGGCATCGCCGGAAAGGCGGCCGAAGACTCCCGGACCAACACGTATGCAAAGATACGTGCATACCATTCTGTAGCACCCGCAGCGGTGACTGCTACTGGTTCTGTCGAGGCCAGGCGAAATAATCGCCGGTTTCTCAATCCATTTGTTTCGCTTTCTTGGTGTGCGTTCGTGCCCTCCCAGGCATGATCTGCACCCATGCTTTGATATCCAGAGGCTGTGTTCGTCATGTCCGAAAAACCACATAGAGGAAAAGAACAACCGGGCCACCACGGGGAGGGACGCAAGGACGACAAAGGCAGGGACCAGACCCCGGGGTCCCAGAGCCGGGCGAGTCATTCCGCACTCGGAAGCCTGGACTACCGGCATCCCGATTACCCCCACGACACACACCCGGTCCTTGTGCCGGGCATCTCGATCGACGAGCAGCGCCGCCACTACCGGGTCGACTGGCTCGTTTTCGCGATCGCCGGCTCGCTGACGGTCGCTTTCGTCGTCTGGGGCATCTGGTCCCCGGGGAGCGTCGCCGCGGTCGCTGAGACAGCCTTCTACTGGTCGACCGACAACCTCGGCTGGATGTTCAACGTCGTGGCCATCGTCGTGCTCGTCGCCACCTTGGGCATAGCGCTCTCGCCCTACGGGAGGATCCCGCTGGGCAAGGACGGCGAGCGTCCCGAGTTCAGCACGTTCTCCTGGACGGCCATGCTGTTCGCCGCCGGGCTGGGTGTGGCGGTCCTGTTCTGGGGGCCCTCGGAGCCGCTCGGCTACTTCATCTCACCGCCTCCGCTGACCAGCGAGCCGGAGTCGGTCGAGGCCCTGCACACGGCTCTCGCCCAGATGTACTACCACTGGGGCTTTCACGCGTGGGCCATCTACGCGCTGGTCGGCGGGGCCGTCGCCTACGCCGCATACCGCCGCGGCCGCTCCATGCTCATGTCCTCGATCTTTCGCGCCCTGTTCGGCCGACGACTCACCGAGGGCTTTGCCGGAAAGCTCGTCGACATCTTCGCGATCATCACGACACTCTTCGGCACCGCCGCCGCCCTCGGTATCGCGGCGATGCAGATCGGCGCCGGTGTCAGCATCGTGTCGGGTGCCGGGGAACTCACGAACGACACCCTGGTCGTCATCATCGCGATTTTGACCGTCGGCTTCGTCGTCTCGGCCGTCTCGGGCGTCGCGCGGGGCATCCGGTACCTGTCGAACATGAACATCGTGCTCACGATCGGCATGGTCGCGATCGTTCTCTTCCTCGGCCCCACACTGTTCCTCGTGAACCTGCTCCCCTCGGCGATCATGGAGTACCTCGGGTCCCTGTTCGACATGATGGGCCGCTCGCTCTCGTGGGGTACTGAGACACAGGAATTCCAATCGATGTGGACCGTCTACTACTGGGCGTGGTGGATCTCCTGGTCGCCCTTCGTGGGCATCTTCCTCGCGCGCATCTCCCGCGGTCGCACCATTCGCCAGTTCATCCTCGGCACGATCCTCATCCCGTCCTCGCTGCTCTTCATCGCCTACGGAGTGATGGGTGGCACCTCCATCTGGATGTACCGGGAAGGCGCGCCCGGATTCACCGAGGGCATGCCCGCGCCCGAGGTGCTCTTCGCCCTCATCGACAACCTGCCGTATGTCGAGTGGCTGCCCTTCGTCGTGATCCTGGTGCTCGCGATCTTCTTCGTCACCGCCGCCGACTCCGCGTCGGTCGTGATGGGCATGCTCACCACACAGGGGGACCAGACGCCCCGCCTCTGGGTGGTCGTCTTCTGGGGCCTGGTCATGTCGGGAATCGCGATCGTGATGCTGCTTCTCGGCGACGCGACGGCACTGGAAGGCCTGCAGCGGCTCGTGATCGTCACAGCGGTGCCTTTCGCGCTCGTGCTGATCGTCGCCATCATCGCGTGGTTCAAGGAACTGCGCACCGATCCTCTCGCCCTGCGCATGCACTATGTCGACACGGCGATGAACAACGCCGTCACCGAGGGAGTGGACCGGTACGGCGACGACTTCTCCCTGAAGGTCGTGGAATCAAGTCCCGGAGACGGGGCCGGGGCGGGTATCGACTCCACCGACGAGAGCTACACCGAGTGGTACCAGCGCACCAACGAAGAAGGCGAGCCGGTCGGCTACGACTTCGAGACGGGGGAGTGGGCCGACGGCTATGACGCGGCCACCGGTGAGGCCTCGGAGGCCACCTCCGAACAGCTCGCGGTGGCGCGGGAGAGGTCTCGTGTGGAGGCGTTGAAGACCGGGGCCGACCATGGGCGGAACTGACTCCGTCGTCCCCGCCCCCGCTGTCTCAGCCGGCGTCGAGGGCCAGACGAAAACCCGTGTGGCCAAGGGTCGTGTCCGCGGTCACCGCGGTGCGCGCGGAGGTGCGGTACCGACGGCAGTACGACGCGTGGCACATGTAGGAACCGCCCCGCAGCACAGGCCGTCCATCGGTTCGGCCGAAGACGCCGCTGGTCCACTCCCAGACGTTGCCCGTGGTGTTGTGCAGACCGTAGGCGTTGGGTTCGAACGACGCGGCGGGCACGGTGCCGACCGGGCCGGTCGGGCCGTCCGGGAAGTCACCGGAGAACGTGTTCATGCGGGGCACCCCGTCGGGTTCCCGTACGGCGCCCCAGGGGAAAGGCTGTTGTTCGAGCCCGCCGCGCGACGCGAACTCCCACTCGGCCTCCGACGGAAGCCGGGCACCGACCCACTCGGCATAGGCCGTGGCGTCCCGCTGCGACACGTGGGTGACCGGGTGCCCGCTGCGGGACTCCGCCGAGGATCCGGGGCCTTCGGGCCGGTGCCAGCAGGCCCCCTCGACCTGACGCCACCACGGCGTCTGTGCGACCACCGGGGCACCGTCGCGCAGCCTCTCGGGCAGCAGCCCCCGGAACACGAGGGAATCGCCCAGCTTCTCGGCGTCGGTGCGGTATCCGGTGTCGAGCACGAAGGCGGCGAACTCGGCCACCGTCACGGTCGTCGGCGCGATGGCGAACGGTCCCACCCGCTCCCGCCGAACAGGTCCCTCTCCGTCTTCCGGATAGGCGAACCGGTCCGTGCTGCCCATGAGGAACGCGCCTCCCGCGAGGCCGATCATCCGCAGCTCGTCCTTCGCGGCGGCGGCGAGGCGTTCCAGCATCCTCCCGTCGGCGCCTTCCGAGCCCTCCAGCCGCCGGTCGGCCGTCTCGCGTGCGGGACCGCAGCAGCTCATTCGCCCCCCTTGTTCCGTCTCACGGAAAGGAACAGTCATGTCTCAGAACCGACCGAACATCATCGTCGTCCAGGCCGACCAGATGGCAGCCCAGGCTCTCGGTGCCTACGGGGATCAGGCGGCGAAGACCCCGAACATCGACGCTCTCGCCGATGAGGGGGCGGTGTTCGATCGCGCGTACTGTAACACTCCGTTGTGCGCGCCTTCGCGTGCGTCGATGATGACCGGCCGCATGCCCTCGGCGATCGGCTGCTACGACAACGGGGACGACTTCCCGGCCTCCGAACCGACCTTCGCCCACCGGCTGAGGGCGAGCGGGTACCACACGGCTCTGATCGGGAGGATGCACTTCATCGGACCGGACCAGCAGCACGGCTTCGAGGAGAGACTGACCACAGACGTCTACCCGGCCGACCTCGACATGGTGCCCGACTGGAACCGCCCGCTGAAGGACCGGCTCCAGTGGTACCACGACGCCGATGCCGTGTTCACCGCCGGTGTCTCGAAGGCCACGGTGCAGCAGGACTTCGACGACGAGGTCGGGTTCCGAACCCTTCGCCACCTCAACGACAGGGCCCGCGCCAACCAGGCTGCGGGGGAGAACCTGCCCTTCCTGGTGGTCACCTCGTTCATTCACCCGCATGATCCGTATGAGCCGCCGCGCGAGCACTGGGACCGGTTCGCCGACGAAGAGATCCCTGATCCGGCCCATCCTGGGGTTCCTGATCCTGAGCAGGATCCGCACAGCCACCGCCTGCGGTCGATGAGCGGGTTCGACGAACGGGAGCCCGGCATCGACGAGGTACGCAGGGCCCGCCGTGCGTACTACGCCGCGGTGAGCTACATCGATGACCACATCGGCCGCATCCGCGAGCGCGTCGAGGAGCTCGGTCTCGCCGACGACACCGTCATCATCGTCACGAGCGACCACGGTGACATGCTGGGGGAGAAGGGCCTCTGGTACAAGATGTCACCGTACGAGCAGTCCTCGCGGGTACCGATGATCGTGCACGGCCCCGAACACCTGGTGCCGAAGGGCCGCTTCGCCAACACGGTCTGCCTGCTCGATCTGATGCCCACCCTGCTGGAGCTCTCCGGGGCTCCCGGGGCGGGTGACCAGGACGGGCGGTCGCTGCTCGAGACCGCACGTCGCGAGCGCGCGGGCGCGGCGGCCCCTGAGGACCGCGACATCGTGATCGAGTATCTCGCGGAGGGCACGTTGCGGCCCCAGCTGACGATGGTGCGGGGGAACCTGAAGTACGTGCTGTGCCCCGGCGACCCGGAGCAGCTCTTCGATCTCTCGGCCGACCCGGACGAGCTGCGAAACCGCGCCGCGGAGCCCGAGTACGAGGAGGTCGCTCGGGAGATGCGTGCAGCGCTCGAGGCGCGGTACGACGTCCCCGGCCTGGAATCCGATGTGCTCGCGAGCCAGGCGAGCCGCCGTCTCGTCGCCGAGGCGCTGCAGAACGGGCGGGTGCGCCGTTGGGACTTCGATCCTGAGCCCGAGCAGCGCTACGTGCGCGGCGACTTCTGGGGTGCACTCGGCTACGGGAAGATCTCCGATTCCTCCAGGTGAGCCCTGCGCGGGTCGGGCCCGCCGCCTCGTGGTGAGCCCGGCCCGGCGCCGCCTGTGTGCGAAGGAGCGCTGGTGCGGCGGTGTACCACCAGCGAAAACGGTGCCACGCCCCGCCCTGGAAGGCTTCGTCCACAGGCGTGGTCACCGCTCGGTCAGGTCGGCGCAGGATCGGCAGGCGGGTGACCCCCCGGTGGCGTGGTCCGGTGGTGACCTCGTGCGCCCGTCGTATTCATGGACCCGCCGAGGAAACCGTTTCGTGGTTGATGCCCGGAAAATGCCCATAATGCACCCTGGCCCCGCTAGAAACACACCATGGTGCTCAGCAAACTCATCGATATGCACGAACAACGCGTGGTCAGAAAGGCGGGTGTCACCGCGGGACGCGCGTGGCAGGACCAGGACCTGGCGTCGAAACTCCCGGCCGTCCGCTCGGGCGACACGGACACAGCGGTCATGCTGCTCAAGACCCTGGACCCGAACCTGCGCGCCCTGCGCGTCGACGTCCTGGCGACAGAGTGCGTTCCCTTCCTGGACAAGCTCGAGGACGGCCTGAAGGAGAACGACGACCCCGATCTCGCCCTCCTGGCCGGGGCGGCGCGGATCATCGCCGCGTGGGAGGTCCGGACCGGGGCATGGGCCAAGGACGTGGGCAGGGAGCGCTTCGAGAAGTTCCAGTCCATGCTCCCCGCGGCCTACGAGCATCTGGTCCACGCGACCAACGCGGCCCCGGACCGGCCGGACGCGTTGAACCACCTGCAGTGGTTCGGCATGGGAGCGGGGATGCCTCGCAAGGACCTCGACTTCCTGTGGGAGCGGATCATCGAGCGCGATCCGTGGCACTACGTGAGCCACCATTCCCGGCTCCAGGTCCTGTGCCGGAAATGGAAGGGCTCCCACGAGGAGATGTTCGCCTTCGCCCGGGAAGTCGCCGCCTACGCCCACCGGGGCGACCCGTTGCTGGACCTGGTGCCGCGGGCGCATGTGGAGCGGTTCATCATGCTCCAGCGGGAGCGGGAGGACGACGTGGTGACCGTCGGCGACTTCAAGTCCCTGCGCCGGGAGTACCTCACCGACCCAGGGGTACGAGCGGAGATCACCGACGCCGCGGACCTGTGGTTGTCAGGGGACGACGACCACCCCGGCAGGCAGGAGACCGCGCACGAGTTCGGCGCCGCGCTCTACTTCGCGGGCGAGACGGAGCTCGCGACCCGGGTTCTGCGGCTGACCGGGACGATCATCCCGAGGTTCTCGGCGTGGATCCACTGGGAGTCGAGCGCGGAGTACGGGTACGTCCGTGCCCGCGACAAGCTGGGGATCCCTCTGTCCGACCAGGTCGCCTCCCTCCCCGCCTGAGCACCGCAGCCTCACTCCGAGGGCGTCCGGTCTCCCCGTGGACACCCCCGTCCACGGCGGGGAGGCCGGAGGCCCCGCGGTCGAGAGGGAGCGCCGTTACTTGGAGTTCGTCCTGTTCGGGGACAAGAAAGGGCCGGGGGAAACCTGAATTCCGGTCATCGGCGTACCCCACGGGGTTGCCGAGCGTCACAGGGCTTGGTAGTTGTTCTGGGGAACCGTGATTATCGAAATCCGGTAGTCGCCCGGGAATGCCGGCGGCGCGTGCGCACGCCCGTGGCCCCATAATTCCCCCCAGCCGGCCTTCGGGACCTTCCGGGCGAGCACGAATGGACTCTGGAAGTGGATGCGTGAGCGGACAGAACACGCCGCAGGAACCGGGCGACGACTCAAGGCCGCCCACACCGGCGTTGACGTGGTCGGTCACGCTTTTGGTGCTCGGCGGCTTCCTGACCGTGTTGGTCATCGCATACGACCACGTGAGTACAAGGCCCGGACACGAGGTCGCCACGCACCAGCGTGACTACGAAACGTTGTGCGAAGGCCGCCCGATTCCCGGTGCACCGGCCTACACAGGATCAGGTGTGCGACCAATCCTCGTGTTCGAGGACATGAAGGATCACGACCCCAGGTTCTTCAGCCGGGTGGACCTGAGCTTTGGCCTTGAACCGGACAGGGTGTACGACCCGGACGCGGACGGGGTACAGCTCGTCGCGTGCGCCGAGCGCGTCGACGAGGGAGAACAGGTCGGCACCTGTGAATACGGTTTCCACAGATCGCTCGACGGAGCGGACATACCGTTGCACCTCACGGATGTGGAAATCCGGATCTATGAGGCCCGGACCGGCGAGCCGGTGGGTGAACCGCTCGAAGTGGTCGCCAGGGACAAGACCTGCCCGAGGACGGCGTCCTACAACGTGATGGAGACAGAGCGTGCGGCCGTGTACACGACCCCGGCGACGGATCAGTACATAGAGGCGATCGAGGAGATCCTCGCCGACTAGCGCTCCGACCGCTTCAGTACCGCGGACTCGTCGAGTGAGACGAACTCCCATGCCTTGGAGCCGGGCGGTCCTGGAGATCGCACGGACCAGGGGATCGGCCTGCCGCCCATGATGAAGCCGAGGACGTGGAACGCACGTGTCGGCGGCCACGCCGTAGAGGGGTGCCCCGACCTGCTCCCGCCATGACGCAGGGCCCGCTGCCATCGCCGAGGCTCTCGGTGGTGAGGCCTAGCCTCCGTGCCGAACCGGTCATGAGCCGCCGCACCCACCACTCAGCCCGGTGACAGAGGGCGGTCCCGACACCACACCGGGGCCTCCGTCGCGTCCGGCACGAGAGGCCCGGTACCGGACGGCGCACACGCGGCGGTGCACCATCACCGCGCCCCGGCGGGAGCGGGTGCCTCCTCGTCGGGAATCGACCGGTGATCGAGGCGGCGCAGGAGCCACAGCCCGTAGCAGACGAAACCCGCGGCCACACCCAGCTGCACCGGCCAGGGAGCGGCGCCGGGGCTGGCGTACTGCACGAAGTTGTAGAGCGCGTGCGCCGCCACCAGCGGCCAGATCGTGGCCAGATGGAACCGCACGGCGGCGTAGCCGAAGCCGAACGCGGCGGTGCTCAGCACCTGGAACAGTGTGTCGCCGAGGTCGCGGCCGAACCAGGCACCCGACAGGGCGTGACCGAGCCCGAAGAGCACACCCACCCAGACCGCCGCGGGCAGCCGTCCCATCCGGGCGAGCACGTGCTGTACGACGCCTCGGGACAGGCTCTCCTCGGTGACGCCGACGACCAGGCAGAACAACGCGAGGTACACGAGCGTCCGCCCGTCGCCTTCGATGCCGGGAACGGCATAGACGGCGCCGACCAGGAACAGGGGCACCGTGACCCCGAAACCGGGGACGCCCGTGCGGATCGGTGCGAACCCGGTGTGGCGCCACCCGCCCATGGCCAGAGCCGCGAGCACCGGCACCGGCAGGGTGCAGAGGGTGATCAGAGTGGCGCCCAGATGGGGGGCGTCCTGCGAGGGGACGAGTTCGGCGGCCGCGAAGAGCACGGCATGCCACAGCAGGGTCAGGGCTGCTGCGAGAGCGAGTGGGGGCAAGGAGGGCCTGCTCTTGTGACGGGGCACGCGTTCGATACTAGCCGGGCGGCGACGTCGACTCCCGTAGCCACCTTGGCGAAAGGCCCACCGACCCCGCCGGGCGAGACCGTCCCGGAGCACGGGGCGAAGCCCAGGACACGGATTGCGGGAGGCGGTCCCGGTACGCCCCCCGGCCTTCCGTCGCAGCAGGCACGGGGCACTCCCGTGCCAGGCGCGGCCGTACCGGTCCGTGGGCGGCATCCACCGGGCGGTGGATGCCGCCGCTCCGTGCCTCCCGGTGAGAGGCGTCGGCCGACCGGTCGGGTCAGTCGAGGTAGCGCAGGCCGGCCGACGACAGCTTCTCGCGCATTCCGTAGATGTCCAGGCCCAGCTCGCCGTTCTGGAACCGTGCGCGCTTGGACTCCTCGTTCTCCTCGCGGCGCCGAGCGGCCTCGGCCACCTCCGGGGCGGAGGCGCGGGGCACCACGACGACGCCGTCGGCGTCGGCGACGACCACGTCGCCCGGGTGGACCAGGGCGTTGGCCACGGTGACGGGCACGTTGACCGAGCCCAGTGTCGCCTTCACGGTGCCCTTGGCGTTGATCGCACGGCTGAAGACGGGGAAGTCCATCTCGCTGAGCTCGGCGGCGTCCCGGCAGCCGCCGTCGATGATCAGGCCCACGGCGCCCCGGGCCCGGAAGGAGGTCGCCAGGAGCTCGCCGAAGAACCCGTCCTCGGACTCCGTCGTGCACCCGGCCACGACGACGTCGCCCGGGCGGACCTGTTCGGCGACCACGTGCAGCATCCAGTTGTCACCGGGCTGGAGCAGCACGGTGACCGCGGTCCCGCACAGGCTGGCCTGCGGGTACACCGGCCGGATGTAGGGCCGCAGCAGGCCTGTGCGCCCCTGCGCCTCGTGCACGGTGGCGACGCCGAAGCGGGACAGCTCCTCGACGGCCTCCGGTGCGGCGCGCTCGATGGAACGGTGGACGACTCCGAGCTCGGTCATGACTCTCCTCGTGCGTGGGTGGGCGGGTTCGGACCGGCCCTCATCGGCCCTGTCTCTTCAGTCGGGCGTCGAGTCGCGGGTACACCCGGCGGGCGTTGCCCTCCCAGATGGCCTCGCGTGCGGTGTCGGGCAGGTCCGCGCGCCGGATGTAGCGGCCCGTGTCGTCGAAGTGGTGTCCCGTGCGCGGGTCGATGTCGCGGACGGCGCCGATCATCTCCGAGGCGAAGAGGACGTTCTCGTGCGGGACGACGTCGAGCAGCAGGTCGATGCCCGGCTGGTGGTACACGCAGGTGTCGAAGAACACGTTGCCGAGCACGTGCTTCTCCAGCTCGGGCCTGCCGAGGGCCATCGCCAGTCCGCGGAAGCGCCCCCAGTGGTAGGGCGCGGCCCCGCCTCCGTGGGGGATGACGAGCCGAAGGTCGGGGAAGTCGGCGAAGAGGTCGCCCTGGACCAACTGCATGAAAGCCGCGGTGTCGGCGTTGAGGTAGTGGGACCCGGTCGTGTGGAAGGCGGGGTTGACGCTGGTGGAGACGTGCACCATCGCAGGGATGTCGTACTCGCACATCGCCTCGTAGACGGGGTACCACGAGCGGTCGGTGATCGGGGGCGAGTCCCACAGCCCGCCGGAGGGGTCCGGGTTGAGGTTGACCGCGACCGCACCGAGTTCCTCCACGGCGCGCCGCAGTTCGGGCAGGCAGCCGGCCGGGTCGGCGCCCGGGGACTGCGGGAGCATGGCGGCGGGCGCGAAGCGCTCCGGGAAGAGTTCGGCCACGCGGGCGATGAGGTCGTTGCAGATCCTGGCCCACCGGGCGGAGGTGGCCTCGTCACCGATGTGGTGGGCCATGAAGGAGGCCCGGGGCGAGAACACGGTCAGGTCGATCCCGCGCTGGTCCATGAGGGAGAGCTGGTTGCCCTCGATCGCCTCGCGCAGCTCGTCGTCGCCGATGTGCAGCTCGCCGGGCTCGGGTCCGCCGTCGAGCGCGGCGATCTGGGCCTGGCGCCACTGGCCGAGAGCGTCGGGCGCGGTGGTGAAGTGCCCGTGGCAGTCGATGATCATCGGTTCGTTTCCTTCATTGGTGGGTTCCAGACGCCCAGGGGGACATAGAGGTCTCCGGCCATGAGCGCTCGTGCGGTGCGTACGAGCGCGGACCCGGTGATGCGGGCGGGATCGCCGGGCTCCCGGTCGAGCCGCACCTCGAAGGCCCCGCTCGGGTGTTCGATGGAGAGGGTGGTTTCGGCCCCGTGCCCGGTCGGTGGCTCCGCCAGCTCGTGCGCGACCGTTCCCGGGAGCACGCAGGCGGTGGCGGCGGTGACGGCGGCCAGCACTCCGATCGACTCGTGGACGACGCGGGGGATGAAGCTGCGCGTCGCCACGGTGCCCCCGTGCAGCGGAGGCGAGACCAGCGTCATCTTCGGGTAGTTGCGGTCCGCGACGTCACCGAGTCCCATGAGCCTGCCGCCGGCCAGCCGCAGCGCCTCGACCCGGTCGCGCAGCGCGGAGTTCGCGGTGAGCTCGTCGGGGCTCTCCCGCCCGGTGGCGCCGAGCGCGGAGGCGGCGACGATGACGAGGGGCTGGCCGTTGTCGACGCAGGTGACCTCGACCGGACCCGTGCCGGGAACCTCGACCGTGTCACGGGGGTTCCCCGTCGGCAGCAGGGAGCCGGCGACGGATCCGGCGGTGTCGAGGAAACCGATCGTCACCGGCGAGGAGGTGCCGGGGGCGCCGTCGATGCGGGTGTCCCCGTCGTACTCGACGCTTCGCACACCGCCGTCGTGGGGTGTGCTCACCGAGATCTGCGCGACCGCTCCCGTGTTGAGGGTGCGCACCCGCACGGTGGTGGTGTCCGCGACGGGCACGATCATCCCGGTCTCGACGGCGAAGGGCACGACCGCGGCCAGCAGGTTGCCGCAGTTGGCGTTCATGTCCACGGAGTCGTCGTGGGGCTGTAGTTGGGCGAAGCGGAAGTCCAGATCGACGCCGGGCTCCGTGCTGGGGCCGACGATGCCGGCCTTGGAGGTGAGCGGATGCCCGCCGCCCAGGCCGTCGACCTGCAACGGGTGGGGGGAGCCGAGCGCGGCCCGGAGCACCCGGGCGAGGGCCTCGTCGTCGGCGGGCAGGTCCGCGCGGGCGAAGAACGGTCCGCGGGAGGTGCCGCCGCGCATCAGAACCGAGGGGATCGCGAGCTGGTGCCCGCGGACCCGCGTCCCCGGGCGCGGGGCGTGCACCCGTTGCGGCACGTGGGCCTGGCGTGAGGCGGCCGGGGCGGTTGCCGCGGGGGCCGTCTGCGCGTGGCCGTCCGCACGTCGTTCCTCGGCCGGCGGTGTCTTCGAACGTGTCATCCTCGTCCTCGTGCGGTCGCCCGCGGAGCCCGGCGTGCTCCGCGGAGGGGCGGTGGTGGCCGGAGCGGGCCCGGCGCCGCCGTGGCGGCGCCAGGCGGTGGGTCCTGCCCCGTGAAGTGCTATTCCTGGACCTGGGACCAGACGAGGGAGTCGTAGTCGGGGGCCTCGTCGATCAGCTGGGACTCCAGGTGGAAGTCCACCGCCGTGTCGAAGGCGCTCTCCGACACCTGGGACGAGGTGGCGAACTCCTGGGGGAGGATCTCGTTGAGGGCCTCCACCGCCTCGGGGTCGGTGCCGTCGAGGTAGGTCGAGAGCAGCTCCGCGCTGGCCTCCGGGTCGGTCTGGATGAACTCCAGTGCCCGGTCGACGGCCCGGTTGAAGGCCTCGATCTCCTCGCCCTTCTGCTCGATCACCCCGGAGGTGCTGAACAGCGCGCCGTGCAGCGGGTCGGTCAGGTCGGGGATGTCGCCGCGCTGCGGGGAGACGTAGATGTCGCCGACTCCCTCCGCCTCGGCCATCTGACCGGTCGGCTGGAAGAAGGCGAGGGCGTCCACCTGCCCCTCGGACAGGGCGCCGATGGCCGACGACGGGACGGCGCCCAGGTTCACCAGCGTGGCGTCGGTCTTGGCGTCCAGGCCCACCTGCTCGAACAGGTAGACGATCAGCGCCTCGGTGCCCGATCCCGGGCCGGTGATACCGATGTTCTTGCCCTCCAGGGCGCGGACCCTCTCCTCCAGGGGAGCGTCCGCGGCCGGACCGTCGAAGTCCGAGGCCGTCACGATGTCCACGTAGTAGTCGGTGACGAGTGAGCCGGTGACCTGCGTTTCCGGATTGCTCTCCGCCAGGTTGAACGCATCGGTGAGGACCCCCGCGCCGACATCGATGGAACCGGAGGTGAGGGCCGCCGCGAGCTTGGCGCCGGTACCGAGGCGGGGGCGCTCGCCGAGCTCGACGCCCTCGTCGGCGAAGTAGCCCTCCTGCTCGGCGACGTAGAGCGGGAAGAACGCGACGGAGTCGCTGATCTGTCCCACGTTGAGGACGCCCGGCTCGGACTCGGCCGCGTCACCGGCGCAGCCGGTGGCGGCGAGGAGGCCCGCGGTCGCCGCGATCGCGGCCGCCGTTCTGAGGTGCGTGCTGAGTTTCATGGCGTGACTTTCGGTTGGGTGGTGAGCGGCCGTGGAGTGTCCACGGCCTTGGGGGATGAACCGCACGGTGTCCGCTCGGGGCCCTACTCGGCGTCGAGCGGCTTCCAGCGGTTGGCCCGGGAGGCCAGAGCGCCCACCAGGGTGTTGAGGACCATCGCCAGTGCGGTCAGCACCACGACCGCGGCGAACACACCCGCGGTGTTGAACTGCGCGGCGGAGTCGTTGATGAGGTAGCCCAGGCCGCGGTTGGAGGCGACGAGTTCACCGATCACCGCGCCGATGAGCGCGTAGGGGATGGACACCTTCAGGCCGGTGATGAGGCCGGACATGGAGGCGGGCAGCACCACCTTGAGCGTGATGTCCTTGTTCGAGCCGCCCATCAGCCGGACGGCGTCGATGAGGCCGCGGTCGACGTCGCGGACGCCGGCGGCGGTGTTGAGGAACACCAGGAAGAACACGCTCACGGCCGCCAGGATGACCTTCATGTCGATGCCGATGCCGAACCACACGATGAACAGCGGGGCGAGCGCCACCTTCGGGATCGAGTACAGCGCCATCATCATCGGCTCGAACACGTCGTAGGTGAGGCGGACCGAGGCGAGCACGAAGCCGGCGAGTGCGCCGGTGACGGCGCCGATGACATAGCCGAGCACCACTTCCTGGATGGTGATCCAGGTGTGTGTGCTCAGGGTGCCGTCCAGTATCCAGTCGCGCAGCTGCTCCCACACGCTGACCGGGCTGGAGACGAACATGGGGTTGACGGCCACCCTGCCGGCGAGCTGCCAGAGCAGGAGGAAGACCAGCACCACGCCCGCCCGCAGCCCCCAGACGAGGGTGGTGCGGCGGTTGCGGTGCCACCAGCTGCGTCGGCGGGTCTCCTTGACGGGTCCGCTCGTGCTCAGGCCGTTGTGCGCGTGGGTGTCGGAAACCGATCCGGTGGTCATGGCCGCGCTCCCTTCTTCAGCGCGGAGGCCAGCGTGGCGTGCAGTTCCACGAACCGCGGGTCCACCTTGGCCTCGTCGGGGTCGCGCGGTCGGTCGAGGTCGATCTCCTGGTCCAGCAGGACGGTGCCCAGCGGGCCCAGGACGACGACGCGGTCGCCGAGGAGCAGGGCCTCCTCGATGTCGTGGGTGACGAAGACGATGGTGTGCCCGGTCGCGCTCCACAGGCGCGCCAGCTCACGCTGGAGCTCGGAGCGGAGCTGGGCGTCCAGGGCGCCGAAGGGTTCGTCCATCAGAATGGTCTCGGCGCCGTTGGCCAGCATGCGGGCCAGGCTGGCGCGGCGACGCATGCCGCCGGAGAGCTCGCGCGGGTAGCTGTCGGCGAAATCGGCCAGGCCGACCGTGGCGATGAGCTCACGCGCCTTCGCCTCGCGCTCGGCCTTGCCGGTGCCGGCGATCTCCATGGGCATCTCGACGTTGCGCTGCACGCTCCGCCACGGCATGAGCGTGTCGGTCTGGGTGAGGTAGCCGATGTCGGGGGTGGGGCCGCTGTGCGGGCTGCCCCGGTGCAGCACCCGCCCCGAGGTTGGCTTGGAGAGCCCGGAGAGCAGGTTCAGCATGGTGGACTTGCCGCAGCCGGACCGGCCCAGGATGGTGACGAGGGTGCCCTCCTCGATGCTGAGGCTGAAGTCGCGCAGGGCCACCGTGGCGACGTCGTCGCGCTGGAACTCCTTGGTGAGGTGTTCGACTTCCAGGACGGTGCTCATGAGTTGACCGCCTGTGCCGCGTGGTGGGCCTGTGGCGCCTCGGGGAGCGGTTCCGCGCCCGCGAGCCAGCGTGAGTTGTGCACCACCATCAAGCGCACCTCCTGGTCGGTGAAGCCGTTGTCGAGGAGGACGTCGGCGGCCAGCGCGAGGCCGTCCTCCACCGGCGGGTTGAAGGGCTGCCCCAGGTCGGAGCTGATGACGGAGGACTCGGGGCCCGCCGACCGGATGTTGTCCAGCCACACCTGCCAGGACACCTTGCCGGTCAGCGGGGTGGTCAGACAGCGTTCGAGGTAGGCGCCGTGGTCGGCGAGCGCCTTCTGGCGCTCCGCGGGAATGCGCTGTGAGGTGAACTCGGGATGGGTGACGACGACGCGTCGGACGCCGCGTTCGCGGGCGAGCGCGATCACCTTCGCGGACTCGTCTCCGTGCAGGTGCCCGGTGGCCAGGGTCATGTCGTGCTTGGCGATGACGTCGAGGACCTGGCGGGCCACGGCCGTGACCTCCCCGTCCTCGCCGAGCACGTCGACGGCGGGGCTGACGATCCCCGCCTCCCGCAGATCCTCCTGGATCCGGGCCCACATGGGCGGCGTGGCGCCCTCGGGGGTCTCCTCCAGGCAACTGCGCTGGTTGTCGCTGTCCACGGTCGGCAGCCAGACGAACCGGGCGCCGCCGCGTGCGGCGATCTCGACCGCGACGGGGTTGAGCCCGCCCACGGAGGCGTTGAGCGTGATGGCGCCGAGTACGTCGACGTCCGGATGGACGCTGCGGACCACCTCGGCGCGTTCGGCCGTGGACGTGTAGTGGGACTTGAGCACGAAGCCCGCCATACCGTGCTGTTGGAAGCGCGGGGCGAGTTCGAGGTCACTCACCCTGCGCTTCATCACATCGGGGGCGATGTGGACGTGGATGTCGTAGGCGCCCCGGACGAGCTCGCGGGCGTGTGCGCTGGGTACCTGGTGTTTCAACATGCCGCCCCTTTGCTAACAAACTGATGAGCAACATTGTTAACGATCTTGGTGACGACAGTCAATACCCAGGTCACATCCATGTGCGGTGCGACGCTTCGCCTCCGCGCCGACCGTCGGCGGGAGGTCGGCGCCGGCCGCTCACCCCCGCCGGGCGAAGTAGTCCCGCGTGGCCTCGTACACACTGTTCAGGTGCGCCCGCATGGCCTCCGCAGCACGTTCCGGATCCTTCGCGCAGACCGCCTCCACGATCTCCAGGTGCTCGGGCAACGACGTGGTCGGGCGGTTCGGCTGCATGGCCAGCCGGATGCGGTACCTGACGTTCTGGGCGCGCAGGCGCTTGACGACGTCGGGCGCCACTTTGGCGCCGCTGATGTCCATCACCTCCTGGTGCAGATCACGGTTGGCCTGCGCGTAGGCCTCGCCGTCGCCCGCCTCCACGGCTTGCCGCATCACCTCGCCGACGGCGCGCAGTCTCGCCACGCCGCTCTCATCGATGCGCTCGGCCGCGCGTGCCGCGCACAGCGACTCCAGGGCCGCGCGCACCTCCACGATCTCCAGCGCCTCGTCCAGGTCCACCGCGCGCACCCGGGCGCCGCGGTTGCGGACCCTCTCCACCAGGCCCTCCACCGAGAGCGTCGCCAGGGCCGCGCGCACCGCACCCCGGCTGGCGTCGAACATCTCGATGAGGTCCGTCTCCACGAGCCGCTGCCGGGGCGCGAACTCACCGGCGACGATGGCCTGTCGAATCCGCGACGTCACACGCTCGGCGTCGCTGACGCCACGGTTGGCACCCTGGCGCACTGCCTCCTGGGTCATGGTCTTCCTTTCGCTCATCTTGGTGTGCATTATTGTAAACAATGTTGTTCACATCAGGGTGGTACTCGCTACGGAGGGCGCGATGACCGTCATCACAATGGTCGGCTTGGGCGAGGCTGGCCGGCTCATCGGCGAAGGACTGGCGCGGGCCGGCGCCCGGGTCCAGGGCCACGACCCCTTCGTCTCGTTGTCCGACACGCCCATCGTGCAGAGTCCGGTACTGGACGATGCGTTCGCCGGCGCGGAGGTCGTCATCAGCCTCGTCGGTCCCTCCGCCGCGGAAGAGGCCGCCGCCAGGATCCTTCCCCTGGTGCCCGCATCGGCCGTCTACGCGGACCTGAACACCCTCTCTCCCGGTGAGAAGAGGGCGATCGGCAGGCTGGCGGCCGACTCCGGAGTCCCCTTCGCCGACGTCGCGGTCATGGCACCCGTCCCGCGTGCAGGCAGCCGCACGCCGCTGCTCGCGGCCGGGAGCGGAGCCGGGGCCTTCGCCGAGGCACTCTCGCCCCTGGGCACACCCGTCCGCACGGTCTCCACCGAAGCCGGTGACGCCGCGGCCAGGAAGCTGCTGCGCAGTGTGTTCATGAAGGGCTTGGCGGCGCTCATCATCGAATCGCTCGACGCCGCGAGCGCCGCCGGAGCCGCGGACGAGATCCGCGACCAGATCGCCGCCGAACTGGGCGAGAACGGCCGGGACCTGGTGGACCGGCTCGTGGAGGGCACCCGGCGGCATGCCGGGCGGCGCGTGCACGAGATGGAGGCGGTGACGGCCTACCTGAACGAACTCGACGTGGAGCACCCCGTGACCGAGGCCACGCTGTCGCACCTGCGCCGGCTGAGCGCCTGAAACCGTTCGGTGGAGCGGCTCCGAGGACGGGGAACGCGTCCTCGGACTCCCGATGACGTGCCTGAGCTCTGCCCGCGCCACCCTGCCCGGCCGTGGAAGCGGTCGCCGCGGCCGCCGCGCACCCACGACGGAGGGCCGCCACCCGTGCGGGTGACGGCCCTCCGGGCGTGGGAGTCCGACTACCGTCGTCCCACGATCTCGAACTCGAGGACGTCGGTGAACTCGCGGCCGTAGGAGTCGGTCGCGGTCACCTCCGCGGTGTGCTGACCGGTGCGGAGGTTTCTGGGCAGGTCGAACCGCCACAGGTGCATCGTCCGCTCGGCGATGCTGCCGCCGTGGACCAACTGCTGCGAGACCGCGTACGGATCGGAGTACTCGGCGCCGACGTTGACGGCCTCACCCCCCATCTGCTGGGTGCGCGTGGCCTCCTCGGCCGGCCCGCCGTCGATGCTGACCTCGACCGTCGATCCGGTGGAGCCGAAGAAGAAGTTGGTCGTCAGCCAGCTGCCGTGGATCAGGTCGGCGCGGTCGACCACCAGGGGCTCCTCCAGTTCGGGAGCCTCACCGACGGGGTCGGCGTTCCACTCCCGGCGCTCTTCGAACCACTCCCGGTAGGTCGGGCTGTTGATGCCCAACTGCGTCTGCACGTCGTCGGACTCACCGGTGACGGTGTAGCGCTCCCGGAACTCGTTGCCCTCGATGTCCAGCGTCACCACGCCGGGACGGCCGCCGTCGCGGCCGATCGCCGCCGGGTAGCCCTCCTCGCCGATCGCGCCGGAGTACCAGTCACCCGAGATCGCGCCCGCGGTGATGTGCGGGAACGGCAGGCCCTCGACACCGAAGATGTCGCGCCAGCCTTCGACGTCGTCGCCGGTCTTGAGGTTCTCGATGCTGTGGCTGTGGCCGGACAGCGCCACGGCTCTGCGGCCCTCCAGCAGCTCGTGCACGCGGCTGACCTGGTCGACCTGGTGCACAGGTGAACCCTCGTCGGCGTAGTTGAGCAGGCTGATGTGGCTGGCGAGGACGATGAGCTTGTCACGGTCGACGTTGTCCAGGTCGCGCTGGAGCCACGTGAGCTGGTCGTCGTCGATGCGGCCGTTGTAGGACGGGTCGCCCTCCGGGTCGGCGCAGTGCTCGGCGATGCCTTCGGGGCTGTCGTCGGCCGCGGTGCAGGGGTAGTCGACGGTGTTCAGCGTGATGACGTGCACGTCACCGACGTCGAAGGAGTAGTACTCCGGCGCCAGCTGCGCGCGGAAGGTGTCGAAGGAGTGCTCGGCGCTCGGGGCGTCGAAGTCCAGGTCGTGGTTGCCCGGCAGGAAGCGGACCGGGCCGTTGATCTCGCTGACCAGGTCCTTGACGTCGGGGTAGAGCGACAGGTCGTCGCCGACGATGTCACCGACGAACAGCGCGCCGCAGCCGGCGTAGTCGTGGCGGTCGGACAGGTCCTTGATGGCGCCGGCGCGCGCGTACTCGATCTCCTGCCTGTCGTAGGTCTGCAGGTCTCCGGCGATGACGCAGCTCTGCTCGGCGGCGGCGGTCCCCTCGCTCTCCACGACCGGGAAGTTGACCGCGGACGGCAGCGGGCCGGTCGGCGCGATGCCGCCGTAGCGCAGCTCCGGGGACCCCTCGGGCAGGTGGTTGTAGTGGAACTGCGGGATGTTGTGCTCGTCCATCGGCACCTGGTAGCCCGACGGCTGCGTGATCGACACCGTCATGTTGTCGAACGCGGGCAGCCGGTAACGGCCCTCACCGTCGGTCCGCACCACGTCGCGGCCGTTGGTGACCATGACGCCGGCCAGGCCGGCCTCGTCGTCGTCGCTGGCGCTGTTCCGGTCGGCGTCGACGAACACCCTGCCGGTCAGCACCGAATCGTCGTCGGCGCCCGTCGGTGTGCGGACGACTTCGACCTCGCCGCGGTAGGAGGTGTCATCCCGGCTCTCGGACGGCGACGCCGCTGCCGGGGCGGGCACCGTGGTCAGGGAGCCGGCGATGACGGCGGCCGCCGAGACCGTCAGCGCGGTACGAAAGTAGCGGTGTTCCCGAAGGGCACGCCGCGTTCGCGCATGTCGTGAATGTGTCGTTGGCATGCGGTTGCCTCCGATATACGGGGGAGGGGAGCAGAACCGGCCAGGGGACCGGCGGAAAGCAACCTTTCTCGATACGGCTGAACAAGGACCCAGTTGTCGACCAACAGCCGACCACCAGCCGGTGACGACTGACGCGACGCACCGAGTATTCTCAGCGAGTTCCATCTCCATGTATTGCCAAGGAGCGGGGCACCGGGAACCGCGCCGATTCGGCCTGGACCCGGAGCCTGTTCTCGGGTGATCACGAGGTTCGCCCGTCTTCCCGAATCGCCCGCCGCTGAGAGCCCCTCACCGCCGAGTCCGGTTCTTCGCCTCAGACCGTATACGCACGTCAGCTCGGTGTGCGGAGCGCAACTCCGCCCACGCCGAAAAACCTGGCGAGGTGCCGTCGGATGTCACCGGACGCCGATGTGTGCTCCGTTCGTGATTCGCGTTTCCGTGCTGAAACGGCACCAGACGGCATCACACGGTCTCGGACGGCACCGCCGATCGAATGGTGTGGCATAAATCGGTACAAAATGACACGTAACGGTAAATAGCCAGCGCACTTCTCGAATGCCGTGGATGCTGTGAATGGAGACATCTCCGGCGTCGTCGTTCGGGGCCGAGACATGTACACGGCCCACCATGCCGCTCGCGGATGGCCTGTCCGGGCCGGTGCCATCCCCGCGGAAACAGCCCACCGTCGGCACCGGACCGTCGCCGACCAGCCCGCCGCCTGCCGAGGCCGCACGGGTCCAGGTCCGTCGGGCTTCAGGAGCGGGGCCGGTCCGCGTCGGTGTCCGTCCGGCCGGCGCCCAGCCGCCTGAGCGCCGCTGTCCGCCGACCCGCTCCCCGGGTCCGACCTGTTCCACGGCCGGATGAGCAGCGGAGCCACGGGGTAGCGGATGGGCGAGCGACCGTCGCGTCGCCGTCCGTCCCGACGACCGACTCCTGAGGAGCACGCAATGTCAGCACGAGCGCAGATCGGGGTCACCGGTCTGGCGGTCATGGGCCGCAACCTCGCACGGAACTTCGCGCGGCACGGGTACACGGTCGCGGTGCACAACCGCTCCTTCGACCGGGCCCGGTCGCTGGTGGCGGAGCACGGCGGCGAGGGCGACTTCGTCCTCTCGGAGTCGATGGCGGACTTCGTCGCGTCGCTGGAGCGCCCCCGCAAGGTCGTGGTCATGGTCAAGGCCGGCGCCGCCACCGACGCCGTGATCGACGAGCTGGTCCCGCTCCTGGAGGACGGCGACATCGTCGTCGACGCCGGGAACGCGCACTTTTCGGACACGATCCGCCGGGAGAGGGCGCTGCGTGACCACGGCCTGCACTTCGTCGGAACCGGCGTGTCCGGCGGTGAGGAGGGCGCGCTCAACGGGCCGTCGATCATGCCGGGCGGCACCCGCGAGTCGTACGAGTCCCTGGGACCGCTCCTGGAGGAGATCTCCGCGAAGGTCGACGGCGTCCCGTGCTGCACGTACGTGGGGCCCGGCGGCGCGGGACACTTCGTCAAGATGGTGCACAACGGCATCGAGTACGCCGACATGCAGCTCATCGCCGAGGCGTACGACCTGCTGCGGCGGGGCCTGGGCGCCTCCGCCGCGGAGATCGGCGAGATCTTCGCCGAGTGGAACCGCGGGGACCTGGAGTCCTTCCTCATCGAGACCACCGCCGACGTGCTGCGGCACGTCGACGCCGCGACCGGCCAGGCGTTCGTCGACGTCGTGCTGGACCAGGCCGAGCAGAAGGGCACCGGCCGCTGGACCGTCAAGAACGGACTGGACCTGGGCGTGCCGATCACCGGCATCGCGGAGGCCACGTTCGCCCGCGCGCTGTCCGGCTCGGTGCCCCAGCGCACGGCCGGGGCCGGCCTGCCCGCGCACACCCGGGAATGGGAGGTCAAGGACCGGGAGGCGTTCGTCGAGGACGTGCGCCTGGCGCTGTACGCGTCCAAGGTCGTGGCGTACTCGCAGGGCTTCGACCAGATCGCCGCGGCGTCGGCGGAGAACGGCTGGGGCATCGACCGCGGCGCCATGGCCCGCATCTGGCGGGGCGGCTGCATCATCCGCGCCCGGTTCCTGGACCGGATCACCGAGGCGTACGAGCGTGACGCCGGGCTGCCGCTGCTGCTCGCCGACCCCTACTTCACCGAGGCGGTTGCGGGAGGGCTGGCGTCGTGGCGCCGCGTCGTCGCGGGCGCGGCGGGCAGCGGCGTGCCCGTGCCGGCGTTCTCGTCGTCGCTCGCCTACTACGACGGCGTGCGGGCGCGGCGGCTGCCCGCGGCGCTGGTGCAGGCACAGCGCGACTTCTTCGGCGCGCACACCTACAAGAGGGTGGACCGCGACGGCACGTTCCACACGGACTGGTCCGGAGACCGCACGGAGACCGAGGTGTGAGGGATCCCGGGGCCTGGGGTGGACAGCGGCCCGGGCGGCGCCCATCGCGGCGGGGCCCGGGCCGCCTCGTCGACGGGCGGTCGAGAGCGGGTGCGGGTCAGAGGCCGGCCCTCGCCGTGACCAGCCATCCGCGTGCGGGAATCCGGACGGCGCCACCGCTCTCGCAGTCGCGGAGTGCGGCGGTGACCGCTCGCCGTGCCTTTTCCAGGGCGGATCGGTCCATGCCGTGTACGGCGTCGCGCAACTGTCCGGCGAGGAGGAAGTCCGCGGCATCGGCCGCGTCCGTGCCGATGACGCTCAGGATCTCCGTGGGGATGGCGGCCGCCTCGTCGAAGCCGGCCTGGCCGAGCACCGTACGGATGTGGTCGGGATCGGCGAAGTCGGCTGTTCCCGGTGCCGAGTCGTTCGGATCCGGTGCCGGCAGGTACTCGGCCAGCGCCGCGAAGACCGCCTGCACCTCTTCACCCGGGTCCCGGTGGCAGACGAAGGCGAGCCGGCCTCCGGGACGGAGGGCGCGTCCGATGTTGGCGAACGCTGCGACGGGGTCGGCGAAGAACATCACCCCGGCCCGGCTGATCACCGCGTCGAAGCCACCGGACGGAAAGGGATGGACCTGGGCGTCGCCCGGCTCGAACTCCGCGTTGCCGACGCCCTCGGCGGCCGCGGTACGGCGTGCGCGTTCGAGCATCGGCGCGGAGAGGTCGATGCCGACGGCGTGTCCGCGGTACGCCCGCCGGGCGGCCGACCGGGTCGTCTGACCGGTGCCGCAGCCGATGTCGAGCACGCGGTGGGCGTGGGCGATCGCGGCGGCGCCGAGGAGGGGTTCGGTGAAGCCGGCGGCCATGGTGTCGTACCGCTGGTGGTGCTCGGCCCAGTGGCGGCCGTCCGCGCCGTTCCGGATCCGGTGCTGTTCGTGGTTGGCGATCTGCTGCATTCGGGTGGTCTCCCGCTTTCCGTGTCGACGTACGGGAGACGCTGCCAGGACGGTCTGCCATGCGACTGCCAGACCGCTGTCACGGCGGTGACCGCGGTCGAGGCCCCACCCTCTGTTCCCGCGGACGGGCGCGACCGGCTACTGCGGGGCCAGCGGGCTGGCGAGGAGCAGCCCGGCTCCCGTGGCAGTGCCCGCGCCGATACCGTTCAGGCACAGTTCCTGGAGCACCTCGCTGTCCTGCACCACGGCCTCCCCGGTGAAGTGGTACCGGGCGGGCCTGCCGCCCAGGTGCTTCCACCTCACCGAGGTGACGCTCAGCGCACCCGCGAACTTGCCGTCCAGCCAGTCCTCGAACTCCTCCTCCGCGAGAGGGACCCGCTTGCCGCGCGGGCGCGGCTGCGGCTCCTCGTCGGTGGGCTCCGCCGCGCGCTGCGCGGTGGGCGCGGTGATGAGTTCCCACCGGACGGTCTCGCCCTCGGCGTACCGCGGCATCGGGTGGATCGCGGCGGAGACCGCACCGGGGACCTTGCCCCAGGCGGGGGCGGTGTCGGAGCTGACCACCAGCGTGTTCGGCGAGGTGCGCGCCCACAGCACACGGGCGTCGGACCCGGGGTCGGGGTCGACCGCTCTGCGTACGGCCCGCCCCATGACCGCCCACTGGTCCATGCCGGCGCTGCGCTTGGGGTCGAGTTTGATGCGGGCCAGGTACAAGGAGCTTCCCTCCGGGGCGTCCCGCCTGAGCGGGGCTTGTGTTCGGTCACGGGCGGTCGGGGGTTTCCTCCGCCCGGGGTGGATTTCCACTGTATGAGGCGCTGGCCCCTGGTCGGCCCGCGCTGTTCCAGTACACGTGCGCTCCCGCGGTCCCGACGCGGGACGGCCGCGCCCGCCGTGACCCGGAACCGGGCGTCGAACGCCCCGGGTGACACGTGCGGGGTCTCCTTCCCGGCGTCGGACCCGTGTGCCCGGCCCCTCCGGCCCCGTCCCACCCGGTGGCGTCCGCCCCCGGCGGACACGGGATAATCGCACGGTCGGCACAGGCGAAAGGAACCCCCTCCATGGCAGGACGCCTCCTCCACGTGGGACCGGTGATCATCGACGTCGTGATGGCGGTCGACGCCCTTCCCCGGTCCGGCGAGGGGGTGTTCGCCTCCTCCGCGCACACCCTGGCCGGAGGCGGTTTCAACGTCATCGCCGCCGCGGCGCGCGCCGGCATGGAGGTGGTCTACGCGGGAGCGCACGGAAGCGGGCCGAACGGGGACCTGGCCCGTGCGGCGCTGTGCTCCGAGGGGGTACCGGTGGCACACGCCCCCGCCCCCGACGCGGACACCGGTTTCTGCGTGGCCCTGGTCGAGGGCGACGCCGAACGGACCTTCGTCACCCGTCTGGGCGCCGAGATGGACCTGTCCCTGGCCGAACTGCGCACACTACGGCCCGGGCCGGGGGACTTCGTCTACACCGTGGGCTACTCCCTGCTCCCCGGACCGCCCGCCGAGGACCTCCTCACCTGGATCGGCGACCTCCCGGAGGAGGTGCGTCTGGTCCTGGACCCCGCACCGGTCGTGGGCGACCTTCCCGAGCAGGTCCTGGACCGGGTCCTGGCCCGTGTGGACCTGCTCAGCCTCAGCGCCGGCGAGGCCGCGACCATGACCGGGCGCACCGACCCCGGGGAGGCCGCCGCACTCCTCGTCCGCCGGGTCCGCCCCGGCGGTGTGGTGGTCGTGCGCGACTCCTCGAAGGGCTGCGTGGTGGCCGAACCCGGGGGAGTACCCCGACGGGTTCCCGGGTTTCCCGTGCGCGCCGTGGACACCAACGGGGCGGGCGACGCGCACGTGGGCGTGTTCACCGCGGCCGTGGCCGACGGCCTGGCCCCGCTGGAGGCCGCCCGCCGGGCCAACGCGGCCTGCGCCCTGGCCGTCACCCGCCAGGGCCCGGCCACCTGTCCCACCGCGAAGGAGACGGACGCCCTCCTGGCGGGAAGCGAGAGCGGTACGGCGGCCGGGCCCTGACGCCTCCCGGGGCAAGGACGGCGGCTTCCACGTTCCGCCACCGGGCCGGGGAGGAGAGGACCTCGGGCGGCGGCCACGCCCCCGGTTCCCGAGTACGGGACTGCCCGGTCCGAACCCGTCGGTGAGCCGCCCGGGAGGTTCCGGGCAAATCCCCTCCCCGGTTCCGGTCACGTGCCCTCGCGCGCTGCCGCTCCCCCGCTGTATCCTCGCCGGGACCGCCCGGCGGATGAACGGAAAGGCGCACGCGCAGATCGAGGCTCTGGCTCTTCTCACCCCGGCCCCGTCTTTCCGGAGCCGTTACACCTGGCGGAGCCTGCCCGCGAACTCGTCCCCCGGTTCAGCCCCGTAACGCTCCTCCAGTTCCTCCTGGCCCTCGCCGCGGGCCTGTTCACCTGCAAAGTCGCCGTGGGAACCGCCGACCTCCTCGTGCGGATCCCGGCCCACGAGGTCGCGCGACGGTGGCCGGGGCCGAACCCGGGAGAGCCTCCCCGCGGCCCGGCACGAACCGGGCAGCCTGCTCCGGAACCGGGGGCCGGGCGAAACGAGGCTCACGGTGACGTGCGGGGCACCATCGTCCAGGCCGGGTACATAGGCCGGCTCCACGTCCACCCCGCGCGGGACCGTGGGACCGAGCCGCCGCGCGGAAGCGACGACCGCTGAGCGACCGGGCGCGGCCGAGCACGGGGAGCGGCGCCCCGCACGGAGGAGGAGAGGCGGCCACGGCGCGCACCACGGCCTCCGCCGTTCCCGGCGGTGCGCGCAGGGACCACGGGAGACCGGAGGGGCCCGCCACCGGACAAGGGCCGGCCCGCGTCGCCGCGACCGGCTGCGGCACCGCCCGCCTGCGCCGCTGGCCGGTCTCGGGCGCTTGCTGTAGAGTCCTTCGCCATCCAGGCGGCCCGTGCCCCGGTCTCCCCTTCCCAGCCGAGGAATCGGCGACGAGACGAGGACCGATGACCAGTACTCCCGTCGAGAGCACCGGACGCCCCGGGACGGTGGAGGCGGCCTTCCTCCTCCTGCTCGCACTGATCGCCGCCAACCTGGTGCTGTGGGTGTCGGACGTGTTCTTCGTCGCCCCCACGGGACTGGACAGCATGCGCGCGGCCGCGGGCGATGGGGGAGGGCTCCGCCAGGCCGCCGTCTCCGGCACCGTCATGCTGCTGATCGCGGCGGTGGGCGTCCTCCTCGCCGTCCTGATACGCCGGGGCCGCAACTGGGCGCGTCTCCTGATCGCCGCCGTCGGCGCCCTCGCCGTGCTCATGTTCCTGACCACCGTCAACATGGACGGCACCATGTGGGCGGCGCCGGCGTCGGCCTACGGCCTCTTCCGCGATGTCGTTCCGGGCCTGCTGGGGCTGGCCGTCCTCGTGCTTCTGTTCCTGCCGGCGTCCAACACCTACTTCTCGCGGAGGACGTGAGCCGTCCCGCACGGTGGGCGCTGGTCCCCGGAACTCCACGGCCCCGTGCCGACTGAGCCGCCAACGGATTAGGGCCAGTGATCAATACAGGCCAGGCACCTACAAGAATTCAGTATTGACCGCCGTGTCCGGTCCCTTCCGTCATTCCAGCCACAGGCGCCCCAACTGAAACATGAAAGCGTTTTTGGGCGGGTCTTCGAGGGCAAGGACAGGCGGACAGGAGGTACCCCCCATGGAGACCGGAACCATGACCGTCACCGTCCTGGTCGCCTTAGCGGTAGTCGCCCTCGCCGGAGGGATCGCGATCGCCGCGCGCTTCCTTCTTCTTCCGGCCTGGCGCACCGCCCGGCTCAGGAAGCACTTCGGTACCGAATACGACCACGCCGTACAGGACCACGACGACACGTCGGCCGCCGAGCGCGACCTGTCCGCACGACTCCGCCGCCGTCAGGACACCGAACTCCGCGCACTCGCCGTTCAGGAGCGCGAGGCGTACGCCGACACCTGGGCCACGGTCCAGCAGGTCTTCGTGGACGACCCCGACCGCGCCGTCCGGGACGCCCGTGCCCTGGTGGGCGCCGTCATGGCGGATCTGGGCTACCCCGACCCCCCACCCGACGAAGGCTTCGAGCGGCGGCTCCGGGACCTGTCGGTGGACCACCCCGCCGCGGTCGCCGACGTGCGCGGCGCGCAGGGGGCAGAGCACTCCACCGGGCCGGACCGGCCGCACACCGAGCACCTGCGCGAGGTGCTGGTGGCCCACCGCGGGCTGGTGGACGCCCTGCTGGGCGGAGGACTGCGGCCCGCGGCCAGGGGCGGACCGCGACCGTCGTCGAAGGGCGGACCGCGACCCGCGCCGAAGCAGGAGGACAAGGGCAAGGACGAGCAGCAGCAGAAGGGGGAGGAACGGGAGAGGGAACCGGAGGGAGAACGGTGAGCGACTCCGGCGACACCACGGGACACAGGGGAGCGGAACCGCGCAGAGTCCGGTGGAGCCTGCGCGCGCACGACCGGGGGACCCGGCGGGAACGGCGCCCGGGAGGGCCGCCACCGAGACAACCGCTCGGACACCAGGAGTACGGGCGAGGGAACGAGGAGGCGCAGATGACCGAACGCACGGCGGGGCCCGGCCGCAGGACGGCACCGGAGCGGTCCGGGACCGGGGCGGTCGAGAAAACCGAGGCGGCCAAGGCGGTCGAGGCGGCCAAGGCGGTCGAGGCGGCCAAGGCGTCCGAGAACGGAACGGACGCCGGCGCCGCCAGGACCAGCGGAGGCGGGGCCCCGGCGAGGAAGGCCGCGCCCAGGCGGGCGTCCAGGCCGCGGAGCACCGCGGACCGCTCGGGACGGCCGTGGCTGCCCCGGCCGCGCGGCCTGGACCCGGACGGGGTACGGCAGCGCTGGATCGGGACGCAGGGCGCGTTCGTCGACGACCCCCAGGAGTCCGTACGCGAGGCGGACGCTCTGGCGGCGGAGGTCGCCGAAGCCGTGGTCGCCGCGATCGAGGAACGCCGCTCCGCGCTCCGCGCCGCCTGGAGCGACGGCGAGGGCACCGACACCGAATCACTCCGCCTCACCCTGCGTGACTACCGCTCCTTCGTCAAGGGCCTGCTCGGCGACACCGCCTGACCGAACACCCCTGAACCACCCGACCGAACCGGCCGGCTGAGTCCGCCCGACGGAACCGCCTGGCCGGGGCCGCCCGGGGCGGCGGCACCACGGAGCCCCGACGGCCCCTCTCCGAACGCGCCGTTCGGGACCAGAGCGCACACGCGACCCCCGACATGGCACAGCACACCGTCTCTCGCGACATGGAACCGGGCGCAGCGGGCATCAAGATGACCAGGTGTCCGCGCGCACCGATTTCCGATGAGCGGAAGGGGGCCGCCATGGGCGACAGCGTCGCGCACAAACTCATCGCCTCCCACCTGGTCTCGGGGGAGATGGCACCCGGGAACGAGGTCGGGATCAGGGTCGACCAGACCCTCACCCAGGATGCCACCGGCACCCTGGTCATGCAGGAGCTGGAGGCGCTCGGCCTGGACCGGGCGCGCACCGAGGTCAGCGTCCAGTACGTGGACCACAACCTCCTGCAGGCCGACGAGAAGAACGCCGACGACCACGTCTTCCTGGAGTCGGCGTGCCGTCGTTTCGGCATCTGGTACTCCAAACCCGGCAACGGGGTCTCCCACCCCACGCACATGCAGCGCTTCGGCATACCGGGAAAGACGATGGTGGGCTCGGACTCCCACACCTGTGCGGCCGGGTCGCTGGGGATGCTCGCGATCGGGGTCGGCGGGTTCGAGGCCGCCACGGCCATCGCCGGCCGGCCGCTCTACGTCCGCATGCCCGAGATCTGGGGCGTGCGGCTGACCGGGGAGCTCCCGCCGTGGACCTCCGCCAAGGACGTCATCCTGGAGATGCTGCGCCGCCACGGGGTCAAGGGCGGGGTGAACCGCATCATCGAGTACCACGGCCCCGGCCTGGACTCCCTCGGCGCGATGGACCGGCACGTCATCGCGAACATGGGCGCGGAACTGGGCGCCACCACCACGGTGTTCCCCTCCGACGGCGCCGTCCGGGAGTTCCTGCGCAAGGAGGGGCGCGAGGAGGACTTCACCGAACTGACCGCAGACGAGGACGCGCACTACGACGTGACCGACGAGATCGATCTGTCGCGGATCGAGCCGCTGATCGCCAAGCCCTCCTCGCCCGGCAACGTCGTCCCGGTGCGCGAGGTCGCCGGGACCGACGTCGGCCAGGTCGTCATCGGTTCGTCGGCCAACCCCGGACTGCGCGACTTCGCCATGGCCGCGGCCATGGTGCGCGGGCGCCAGATCGACGCCTCGGTGAGCCTGGACGTGAACCCGACCTCGCGCCAGATCCTCACCGACCTCACCCGTATGGGCGCGGTCACCGACCTGATCACGGCGGGAGCCCGCATCCACCAGTCCGGGTGCCTCGGCTGCATCGGCATGGGGCAGGCGCCCGCCTCCGGACAGAACTCCCTGCGCACCTTCCCCCGGAACTTCCCGGGGCGCTCGGGGACGGACGAGGACGCGGTGTGGCTGTGCTCGCCGGAGACCGCGGCGGCCTCCGCGCTCACCGGTACCATCACCGACCCGCGCGACCTGGCCGAGAAGTTCGACATGCCCCTTCCGGACCTGGACCTGCCCGACCGGCACAGCGTCAACACCCGCATGCTCGCGCCGCCGCCCGAACCGGGGGAGGAGCGCGCCGATCTGGTGAAGGGGCCCAACATCTCGTCCCTGCCGGACTTTCCGCCGCTGCCGGACCGGATCAGCGCCCCCGTCCTGCTGAAGGTCCCCGACGACGTCTCCACCGACGAGATCTCGCCCGCGGGTGCGGCGGCGCTTCCCTACCGGTCCAACGTGCCCAAGCTCGCCGACTTCACCTTCACACGCATCGACCGGGACTATCCGCGGCGTGCCCGGGAGACCGCCGACGGCACAGGCCACCTCATCGTCGGAGGGGAGAACTACGGGCAGGGCTCCTCACGCGAGCACGCCGCCATCACCCCCCGGTACCTGGGCCTGCGCGCGGTGGTGGCCAAGTCCTTCGCGCGCATCCACTGGCAGAACCTGGCCAACTTCGGCGTCCTGGCCCTGGTGTTCACCGATCCCGGCGACTACGACCGGATCGACGCCGGGGACGTGCTGGTGATGGAGGACCTCTCCACCACCCTGCGCGCGTCGCGGGAGCTGATCCTGCACAACGAGACCAAGGGGGAGGACTACCGCCTGCGGCACGACCTCTCCGAACGCCAGGTCGAGGCCGTCCTGGCGGGCGGGCAGATCCCGCTGCTGGCCCGGGAGCTGTGAGGGCCGGGGCCCTTCCCTGGCGCCCCTTCCGTGAGCCCTCCTCGCTCCCTCCCGCGTGCGCCGGGCCCGTCGGGGCGGCCGTCCCGACGGGCCTACCGGGCCCTTCCGAGGTGCTCGGTGAAGAAGGCGTCGATGCGCCGCCAGGCGTCGTCGGCGGCCTCGGGGACCGGGCCGGAGCCCGTCGCGCGCAACAGCACCCGCAGGGGCCGGGGGCCGTTGGGCGCCTCGTTCATGAAGGAGTGGCCCGCGTCCGCGTACTCCTTGACGTCGTTGACGACGCCCTCCTCGTCCAGGGCCGCCTTCAGGCGCGGGGCGGCACCGCGCAGCGACCGGTCCCGCGCGCCGTAGCTGGCGACGGTCGGGCAGGCCCCCTCGACGGCGGCCCTCAGGTCCTTCGGCAGCATCCCGTAGTTGGGCGCCGAGGCGTCGAAGTCCGAGGCCGTGGCGATCGCGAACCCGCCGCCCATACAGAAGCCCACGACCCCGACGCGGCCCGTGCAGCCGGGCTGGTCCAGCAGCCAGGCCCGCCCGGCCGCGATGTCGGTGAACGCGCGTCCGTGTCCGGCGGACAGGCTGCGCATCACGCCCACGACGCACCGCCACATGCCGCCCTCGCTGTACAGGTCGGGCACGACGGTGAGGTAACCCAGGCGGGCGAGCCGGTCGGCGTGGCGGCGCATCTCCACATCGACGCCGAAGGCCTCGTGGACGACCAGCACGCCGGGCCGGGGCCCCTCGCCCTCGGGGCGGGCCACGTAGCCGCGCAGGTGCGGGGATCCGTCGCCGCCCCGGGTGTAGGAACTGAGGTCGATCTCGGGCACGGTCGTCTTCCCTTCGCTCGTCCCCGGCTGGTCGCTCGCCCCCGGGCGGTTCAGCCTAGGGTTCCCGGGCCGGGGTGCCAAGGCACGCACTCCACGGGCTCAGCCGCGGCGACGCGCCGGGGTGAGGCGGAGCCCGGCTCCCACGGTCGTGGCCAGTCCCAGCACGGCCGCGAGCACGACCACCGTGTGCGGGGGCAGCCACTCCGCCAGGGCGCCGGCGAAGGCGAAACCCAGTCCCTGGAGGATCATCAGTCCCGCGGTCACCAGGGTCAGGACCTGCCCGCGGTCCTGTACGGCGACGCGCTCGATCAGCAGGCGGTCCACGCCGAGCGCGTATCCGTACCCGCACCCGCTCACCGCCAGCAGCGCCACCACCACCGGTAGCTCCGGCCGCAGAGCCAGCCCGAGCAGCGGCACGAAGGTCACCAGGCCCAGCGGCACGACCGCGCGGACGCGTTGCCCGTCGGTCAGCAGGGCGCCCAGGAGCAGCCCGCCCACGATCATGCCGACCGGGGCCGCGGACAGCAGGGCCGCGACGGCGACCGGGCCGCCGCCGAGGCCGGAGGCGATCGGCGCGGCCAGTGCCTCGGGAGCCACGCTCAGGGCGGGCAGCAGCCACATGAAGGCGAGAAGGGGCCGCAGGCTCGGGGAACGCAGGACCCGGCCTGCACCGGCGACCGACTCCCCCAGGGGAGAGCCGCCCGAGGAGGGGGTGCTCCTGCGGGCGGGCCGGACCGCGAGGCCCAGCCACAGGAGGAGGGAGGAGAGCACCAGCAGGCCCGACCCGGTGAGCAGCGCCGCGGTGGGGGAGGTGGCCGCGAGGAGTACGCCGCCGAAGGCGAAGCCGCAGATCTGTGCCGTCTGCGCGGCCATGCGCAACAGCGAACGCCCCAGCGCGAAGCCGTCCGCGGGCAGGATGTCGGCGACCAGCGCGGCCCGGGTGCCCTGGTACAGCGGGGCGATGGCGCCCATGGCGAGCAGCAGTACCAGCACCACGGGAACGGGCGTCCCCGACGGCGCCATGCACGCGATCAGCAGGGCGGTCGTCAGCTGGGTGACGACCATGAGGCGTCTGGCCGGGACCCGGTCGCTCCACGCCGACAGCAGCGTGGCACCGATGAGGTAGGGGACGAAGCTCGCGGCGAAGGCGAGCGCGGACAGCAGAGGGGACCCGGTGCGTTCGTACACCGTGAGGGAGAGGGTGATCTGAGCGGCGACCTGGCCGAGGACGGCCAGGACCTCCGCCACGAAGACGACACGGAACTCTCCGACGGCCAGGACCCGCCGGTATCCCCCGGTTCCGGGGGTGCCGACGACGTCGTCTCGTGTGTTCGGGGATGCCATGGCCCCACGCTCACCTAGCATGAGAGCTGTTTCAAAGGATTCGGCCACGACCGAAACATGTGGTGCCCGATGGCGGGAAGGCTGTTCTTCACCCACGACGACCTGCTGCGGTGCCGCTTCGCCGTCTCACCCCTGTGGGAGACCACCGCCGCCGTACGGCTCCTCGGCGAACTCGGCGGGCACGGCTACCACCCCATGAGGCCCTTCGCCTCCCGGGCCGCGGAGGGCGCGGACCTGGACCCCCTTCCCCTCCTCTTCCCCCGGCCCGGTTACACCCCCGACTTCCTCTCGCCGCCTCCACTCGGCTCCTCGGCCGAGATGGAGCACGAGCTGGAGGGCCTGCGCGACTGCCCGCCGTCCCATGTCGAGGAGGAACTGCGCCGGTGCCTGTCGGACCCGCGCCGAGGGCTTGCGCCCTCTCTCACGGAGCCGCTCCTGCGGGACCCCGAGGCGACCCGCGACAGGATCGCCGAGGCGCTTCGCCGCGCCTGGGAACTCCTGGTGAGGCCCCACTGGTCCCGGCTCAGCGCCCTGCTGGAGGCCGACATCTCCTACCGCGCCCGGTCCGTGGTGGAACACGGCCTGGCCCGGGTGATCGCCGACCTGGACCCCTCCGTCCGGTGGCGGGGCGACGTCCTGAGCATCCCGGAGCCGGCGGAGGGCGAGCGGCGGCTCGACGGCCACGGCCTGGTACTGATGCCCAGCGCGTTCGTGTGGCCGGAGACCGTGATGAAGACGAACGAGCCCTGGCCGCCGACACTGATCTACCCGGTGAACGGCGTCGCGCGACTGTGGAACCCCTCGGCCCGGGCCGACGACGCCCTCGCCAGGCTCCTGGGGGACACACGCGCCCGGGTACTGGAGATCCTCGCCGAGCCGACCACGACCACGGTGATGGCCAGGACCCACCCGTGGAGCGCCGCCACGGTGTCCGAGCACCTGTCCGTACTGCGCGACGCGGGCCTGGTCCACTCGTGGAGGGTCGGCCGCAGGGTGTTCTACACCCGTACTCCGCTGGGCGACGCCCTCGTGCTCGGCCGGACACCTCCGGCGGACGGGAGTGCCTGACGGCCTCCGCACCGGCGGGGCCGCGCGGACACCCGGTCCGCTCAGGTCCGCCGGCCCCGGTGCTTCTCCCTCTTTCTCCGTTGTCGTCCGGACACTCCCGATCACATACGCGACTCACGGCCCGGGGTGTTGCGAAGGTGGTGGACGGCGCAGGTGGCGCCGAAGACGTACGGACTGAGGGAGGACCATGCCGACGAAGCGGATCACCGGGCCGCCAGGCAGCCGACCCCGGCGGCCGGGCGGAGTGTGTCGCACCGCGGGCCGAAACCGTGGGGGAGGTGGCCGATGAGCGGGGAAGAGAGCAGGACGGCCGTCCTCATGGCCCTGATGGCGAACATCGGCATCGCCGTGACCAAGTTCGTCGCCTACCTGCTGACCGCCTCGTCGGCCATGCTCGCCGAGGCGGTGCACTCGGTGGCCGACTCGGGCAACCAGGTCCTGCTGCTGCTCGGGGGACGCAGAGCCAGGCGCACGGCCACACCGGAACACCCCTTCGGCTACGGACGCGAGCGCTACGTCTACGCCTTCCTGGTCGCGATCGTGTTGTTCACGCTCGGCGGCCTGTTCGCCCTGTACGAGGCCTGGCACAAGATCAGGGACCCGCACCCCATCACCGACTGGCAGTGGGTCCCCATCGTGGTGCTGCTGGTGGCCATCGTGTTGGAGTCGACGGCGCTGCGCACCGCGTTGCGCAAGTCCAGGCCGGCACGCGCCAAGATGGGAACGTTCGGGTTCATCCGCCAGGCCAAGGCGCCGGAGCTACCGGTGATCCTGCTGGAGGACACCGGCGCCCTGATCGGGCTGACGTTCGCCCTGATCGGTGTCGGCCTCACCCTGATCACCGGCAACGGCGTCTGGGACGGACTCGGCTCGGCGGCCATCGGCCTGCTGCTCGTGGTGATCGCCGTGGTCCTGGCCGTGGAGGTCAAGAGCCTGCTCATCGGGGAGTCGGCCAGCGAGGAGAACATACGCCTGATCAGGGAGGCCATCCTGGGCTGCGAGGACATCAACGCCGTCCTCCACATGCGCACCCTGCACCTGGGCCCCGAGCAGTTGCTGGTGGCGGCCAAGGTGGGCGTTGACGCCGAGGACGACGCCCGCCGTATCGCCCGTGCCATCGACGAGGCCGAGGAGCGGATCCGCGAGGCCGTCCCCATCGCCGAGATCATCTACATCGAGCCGGACCTGGCGCGCTCCGGAACACCGGGCTGAGGCGCTCGCCCCGAGGCGTCCGCCCGCAGACGGGAGGGCGGCGGGGCGTGGGGGAGCGCCGGCCGCGCGGGCCGTGGACCGACCGGAATATCCGGCCCCACCCGCCCGTTGGAGACGGTACAGGCCAGTGCGGTCGTAAGTGTCCCCGGGCGCCACTCAGAGCCTTCGCGGAATACCGCGCCCCACGGGGCGGCCGGGAGCCGCGTTGTGCGACCCGCCGAGAGGTGACCGCCGCACCGGTCTGGCTTCTTCACGGCCCCGTCGAGCACCTGCTCGGCGGGGCCGTTCCCTTGCCACGGGCCCCGGTACTTCCCCGTCCTTTTCGGACCGGAGGGAGATTGAGGCGGTCACCACTTCGGGTATACGGCTGGTAACCGTTGTCCGGCCGGAGGTGTGGATGGGCGTCGAACGTGTCCGTGGGCTCGTCGGGGACCCGGTCGGTGACACCGCATGATCGTCGTCGGACTGTCCTCGGGCACCTCGGCCGACGGGATCGACGTCGCCGCCGCGCGCATCGAGCTGGACGGGACGCTGGTGCGCCTGACCCCGCTGGGGCACCGCACCACGCCCTACACGGCGGACCTTCGTGAGGAGATCCGCGGCGCCCTTCCCCCCGCGCCGACGACGATGGAGGACGTGTGCCGGATCGACACCCGTGTCGGCCGGGAGTTCGCCGAGGCGGCACGGAACGGGATCGAGGAGTTCGCCGGGGGACGGGCCGACCTGGTCGCCTCGCACGGACAGACCCTGTTCCACTGGGTCAGCGGCACCGCGGTGAACGGAACCCTGCAACTCGGTCAGCCCGCGTGGATCGCCGAGGCCACCGGCCTGCCCGTGGTGTCGGACCTGAGAGCGGCCGACGTGGCCGCGGGCGGCCAGGGAGCACCCCTGGCCGCCCTGCTGGACACCCTCCTGCTCGGCGGGCGCGCCGAGCCGGTCGCGGCCCTGAACCTAGGCGGCATCGCCAACGCCACGGTCGTCCGGGACGGGGCACCGGAGGCCTTCGACACCGGACCGGGCAACGCCCTGCTCGACGCCGCGACGCACCGGGTGACCGGCGGCCGCGCGGACTTCGACGCGGACGGGGCGCTCGCCCGCTCCGGCCGCGTCGACCCCGTCCTGCTGGAGCACCTGCTCGCCGAGCCGTACTACCGCCTGCCCCCGCCGAAGTCCACCGGACTGGAGCTGTTCGGCCCCGGTTACCTCGGCGCGGCACTGCGGCACGTGGGCGCACCGAGTGACGGGGACCTGCTGGCCACCCTGGTGGAGCTCACCGCCGCCACCGTCGCGGACGCGCTGCGGCCCCACGGCGTGACCGAGGTGGTCGCCTCCGGCGGCGGTGTCCGGAACCCGGTCCTGATGAAGCGGCTCGCCGACCGGCTCCACCCCGCGCGGCTCGGCTCGTCCGACGACCTCGGGCTGGACGGCGACGCGAAGGAGGCCTACCTGTTCGCGCTGATCGGCTTCCTCACCTGGCACGGGATCCCCGGGTCCGTGCCGGCCTGCACCGGAGCCCGGCGGGCGCCGGTGGCGGGGCGCATCACCCCGGGCGCCGGGCCGCTCCGGCTCCCCGAACCGGCGGCCGACCCTCCCAGACGCCTGCGCGTCGAGGCGCGGGGCCTGTGAACGGCCCGCGCCCACCGCTCACGTACCCCTCGCCCCCGTACCCCCACTCCCGAAAGGCCCGCAGTGCAAACCATCGACCTCCTGGTCATCGTGGTGTACCTGCTGTGTTCGGCATGGCTCGGTCTGAGGCTGTCCGGCCGGCAGCGTGACACGAAGGACTACTTCATCGGAAACCGGCAGCTGCCCTGGTGGGCGGTGTGCCTCTCGGTGGTGGCCACCGAGACCAGCGCCCTGACCGTGATCAGCGTCCCCGGCGTGGCCTACCTGGGCGACGTCACGTTCCTCCAGGTGGCGGTCGGCTACCTGATCGGACGGGTGGTCGTGGCCTTCGTGCTGCTGCCCCGCTACTACCGGGGCGAGATGACCACGGCCTACGCCTACCTCGGCATCCGCTTCGGCCGCGGCATGCAGGGCACGGCCTCGGTCGCGTTCCTGTTCACCCGGCTTCTCGCCGACGGGGTGCGGCTGTTCGCGGCGGCCATCCCGATGAAGATCGTCCTGGACTCCTACGGTCTGGAGCTGTCCTACTTCGCGATCATCGCGCTGCTCGGGGCCGTCACGGTCCTCTACACCCTCATCGGCGGGATCAGGGCCGTGGTCTGGGTCGACGTGGTGCAGATGGGGCTGTACGTGGTCGGCGGCGTCGCCGCGCTGGTCGTCATCGCGGGCAGCCTGGACGTGAACTTCCTCGCGGTCGCCGCCGAGGAGGGCAAGACCCGGTTCCTCGACTTCACGTCGAATCCGGTCTCGTCGCCGTACGCGACGGTCACCGCGGTGCTGGGCGGTGCCCTGCTGTCCACCGCCTCCCACGGCGCCGACCAGATCATCGTGCAGAGGCTGCTGGGCTGCCGCAGCCTGCGCGACGCCCAGAAGGCGGTGATCGGCAGCGCCGTCGTGGTCTTCCTCCAGTTCGCCCTGTTCCTCACCGTGGGCCTCGCCCTGTACTCCTACTTCGAGGGCGCCTCGGTCGACGAACTCGGGCTCGCCAACTCCGACGAGCTCTTCCCGACGTTCATCGTCGAGGGGCTGCCCGCCGGCCTGTCGGGCCTGCTGCTCGCCGGGATCATGGCCTCGGCGATGAGCACCCTGTCCTCGTCGCTGTCGGCGCTGTCGTCCTCGACCATGGCGGACCTGTACGAGCGGTTCTCCCACCGCACGCTCACCGGTTCCCAGGGACTGCGGCTCGGCCGGCTGTTCACCCTCGGCTGGGGGCTGGTGTTCGTCGGGGCGGCGGCGATGTTCACCGGTACCGACAACCCCGTCGTCGAGCTGGGCCTGTCCGTGGCGAGCCTGACCTACGGCGGTCTGCTCGGCGCGTTCTTCCTGGGACTGTGGATCCGCAGGGCACGCCAGACCGACGCCGTGATCTCCTTCGGCGTCGCCGTGGCGGCCATGGTCTGGCTGTTCCTCTTCGAGCCGGAGCTCGTCGGGTTCACCTGGTACACGGCCATCGGCACGTCCATCGTGCTCGTGCTGGGCTACCTGCTCTCACTCCGGCACCGCGGCGAGGCGCCCGGGGCGCGGTCCGGCGACGTACCCGCGCCGGCCTCCGAGCCGACCTCCGAGGAGGAGCGGTCCTGACCCGGGCGCCGACCGCTCTCCGGGGGGCCGGGTGCGCGCCCGCGGCGGCCCGGCCCCTCCACCCGTCCCCGGCCCGGACGGCTCCTCCACCGCCATGTGGAACCCTCCTGGTGCGCGGGCACGTTAACGTTGCGCACCTGGCGGTCGTCGACGAGCAGGCGAACCCGACGCCGGACGGACTTGAGGAGAAGGGGTGCCGCGATGCCCGGGGGGCAGCACATGCAGATCGGTGAGGTCGCCGAACGGACCGGCCTGTCCCTGCGCACGATCCGCTACTACGGAGAGGTCGGCCTGGTCGAACCCTCGGCGCGCTCCCGCGGCGGTTTCCGGCTCTACACCGAGACGGACGTGGAACGCCTGAACCTCATCAAGCGGATGAAGCCCCTGGAGTTCAGCCTGGAGGAGACCCGTGAGCTGCTGGAGACCATCGACCGGCTGAACGCGGCGGAGACCGGCCGGGAGGAGCGGGAGGCCCTGACCGAGAGGCTCGACGCCTTCGAGGCGGCCGTCGTCGCCCGCTGCCAGACCCTGCGCAAGCAGTTGGCGATGGCCGAGGAGTTCGCCGGGAGGCTGCGCGAGCAGCGGTCCCGGAACAACGCCACCACCTGAGGGCGTTCTCCGAGTGGCGGAGGCCGAGGCCGTGCGGTGCCTCCCCGTCCGGAGGAACGGGAGCGTCCCGACCGGCGGGGCGCTCTGCTTGGTAACAGGTGTGAACGTCCCAGGATCCCACCCAAAAAGTCACTTTGGGTCATCAGGACGGAAACGCGCCTGTCGTTCGGGTCGTCTGGGTTCAGCAGGAAAAACCAGCGAAGAGCCTCTCCTGTGATGGTTGTCTCAGGCACTCTGCGTGACCCAGACTCTTACGTAAGGGTAGAGTCGGTCCAGGTTGGTTCCCCGCGACGGCCGTGGAACCACCGCCCTCTTCCCGGCCGGTCCCACGGACACGGTCGGGTCCGCGGCGACGGAGCCGCGTCCGGGGCACCACACGTGCCACACCGGATCCCAGGCGCCTGAGCGCACCCGACCCCCCAGGTCCGGCGCTCGCCCGCGCCGTCGCCGAACGCCTGACACGAACACCGCGGTCCTCGCTGTGGGCTGCCCGAAACCTGATGGGTTCCATGAATCTGCCTGTGAAGACCCCCCGGTTCCTGAGGTCCAGGATCCCCGGAGCCGCCCAACTGCGCGCGGACGTGCTGGCCGGGCTGGTCGTGGCCCTGGCCCTGATCCCCGAGGCCATCGCCTTCTCCCTCATCGCTGGGGTCGACCCCCGCGTGGGGCTGTACGCCTCCTTCGTGATGGCCGTGTCCATCGCCTTCCTGGGCGGGCGCCCGGCGATGATCTCCGCGGCCACCGGCGCGATGGCCCTGGTCGTGGCGCCGCTGTCGATCGAGTACGGCGTGGACTACCTCATCGCCGCCACGATCCTGGCCGGGCTCTTCCAGGTCGTCCTGGGACTGGCCGGGGTGGCCAAGCTGATGCGGTTCGTGCCGCCCAGTGTGATGACCGGGTTCATCAACGCCCTGGCCATCCTCATCTTCATGGCCCAGCTGCCCCACCTGGCCGGGGTCGGGGTGCCGATCTACGCCATGGTCGCGATCGGGCTGGCCATCATCTTCGGCCTGCCGTACCTGACCAAGCTGGTCCCCGCGCCGCTGGTGGCCATCGTCGTGCTCACCGTCGCCGCGCTGTCCCTGGGCATTCCGGCGCAGACGGTCGGGGACATGGGTCAGCTGCCCGACACCGTGCCCGTCCCGCTGATCCCGAACGTGCCCCTCACCCTGGACACGCTGACGCTGATCGCTCCCTACGCCGTGACGCTGGCGCTGGTGGGGCTGATGGAGTCGCTGATGACCGCCAAGGTCGTCGACGACCAGACCGAGACGGTCTCCGACCACGCCCGCGAGGCGCGCGGCCAGGGCATTGCCAACGTGGTCGTCGGGTTCTTCGGCGGCATGGCCGGGTGCGCGATGATCGGCCAGACCATGATCAACGTCAAGTCCGGTGCCCGCACCCGCGTCTCCACGTTCCTGGCCGGGGTGTTCCTGCTCATCCTGTGCGTGGGCCTGGGCGACATCGTGGGCATGATCCCCATCGCCGCCCTGGTCGCGGTGATGTTCTTCGTGGCCATCGTGACCTTCGACTGGCACAGCATCGCCCCCTCCACCGTCCGGCGGATGCCCTGGACCGAGACCCTGGTCATGGTCGTCACCGTCGCGGTGGTGGTCTGGACGCACAACCTGGCCCTGGGCGTGATCGTCGGCGTGATCGTGTCGATGATCTCCTTCGCCCGCCGGGCCGCCATGCAGGCCGACGTCACCAGCGTGCTCGACCCCGAGGGCGGCACCCGGGTGTACTCGGTCAACGGCGAGGTGTTCTTCGCCTCCACCGGCGAGCTGGTGGGCCGCTTCGACTACGCCGAGCAGGGGCTGACCAAGGTCGTGGTGGACATGTCCAACGCCCACGTGTGGGACTCCTCGGCCGTGGCCGCCCTGGACCAGGTCACCGAGCACTTCCGCAGGCACGACGTGCAGGTGCAGATCACCGGCCTCAACGAGCCCAGCGCCGAACTCCACAAGGAGCTGTCGGGCACCCTCACCGGCGGACACTGACCACACCGGTCCCAGCAGTAGCAGCGCGGCCCGCCGGAGTCCCGGTGGGCCGCGCCGTGTTCTCCGCGACCGCACACGGCTCCCGGTTCCCGGCTCCCGACTCGGGGACCGGGAGCCGGTGCGGCGTGCACGAGGAGTCACGGACGCCCCCGGCCGGCGTTAGGGTGGGCGGGGCCCCAAGGCCACCGGATGACGTGTACGACCGTGGTCGGCACGTCCTGAGCGAACCGACCGGAGAGCAGGAATGGGTCTTCACTTCCAGGAGCTGGGCTGGCGGGCGACGCCCATGGGCGAGCTCAGCCTGCGCCGCCGCCACGACCCCCTCTTCCGCAAGGAGGTCTACGAGATCAAGCTCGACGACGACTTCCTGATGTCGAGCCTGTTCACCGCGGCCGAGGTCGAGCTGGCGCGACTGGCCCTGGCCGAACTCTCCGGAACGGACCTGCGTGTGGCCGTGGGCGGCCTGGGACTGGGCTACACGGCGCAGGCGGTGCTGGAGGACCCCGCGGTGGGCTCCCTGGTCGTGGTGGAGGCGCTGGCCGAGGTCATCGACTGGCACCGCGAGAAACTGATCCCCGCGGGCGCGGAGCTGGTGGCCGATCCCCGCTGCGGCCTGGTGCACGGGGACTTCTTCGCCACGGTCGACGCCGGTTCGGGACCCGCCCCGGGGATGGGTCCGGACCGCTTCCACGCCGTGGTCGTCGACATCGACCACTCGCCGCGCCATCTGCTCCACCCCTCCCACGCGGGTCTGTACACGCGCGAGGGGCTGCACCGCCTCTCGGAGCGCCTTCTCCTGCCCGGCGGCGTCTTCGCCCTGTGGTCCAACGACGCGCCGGACGAGGAGTTCACCGGCCTGCTCGGGGAGGTGTTCGCGAGTGCGCGCGCCGAGGTCGTGAGCTTCCCCAACCCCCTCCAAGAGGGCGACGCGTCCAACACCGTCTACGTCGCGGTGTCCCCGAGCCCCTGACGGCGGGGAGGATCCTCGTCCTGGCCTCCCGGTGTGGAGAACGGATGCGCGGGCACGGTCACCCTCTTCGCCGCAACAGCTCCAGGAGGCCGGACAGGGAGCTGATCTCCGCGTCAGCGTGCCGCCCGGGGGAGAGGGGCTTGCCGACGCGGTCGAGGTACACCGTCCTCATCCCCGCCCGGCCCGCGGCGGCGACGTCCTCTTCGGGGTGGTCCCCGACGTGGAGGACGGACGCGGTCGGCAGCGCCAGCAGCCGGGCCGTGTGGGCGTAGATGCGGGGATCGGGCTTGAACAGCCCGCAGTCGGCCGCGACCACGCGGTGGGTGAGGTAGCCGCCGATACCCAGCCGCCCCGGATCACTGTTGCCGTTGGTCACCAGGACGCACGGATAGACGCGGTGCAGTTCCTCCAACACGCTCGCCGTCTCGGCGTAGAGCCTCATCGCACCGAACCGCGTGCGCATGTACCTGTCGTAGAGCTTTGCGACGAGGTCCCGACCGTCGCCGCCGCAGTGTTCGACGGCGCGCCTGAAGGACTCGAGGCGGATGCTCTCCATGGTCTCGCGTGCGAACGCGGGTTCACCGGCGACCTCGTCACGCACCTTCGCCAGCCAGTCCGCTGACACGGCTCCCGTCTCACGGACCATGCCCTCTGCGGAGAGGAGGTCCGCGGCCTCAACGAGAGCCCGGCGCATCGCGGTGCGAAAGTCCCACAGCGTCTGGTCTCCGTCGAAGGAGAGCGCTCGAATCGAGGAGGCGTCGAATGCCACGCTGGTCGGCTTCCTTACTGCTCGCGGCGCGGGAAGGGCTCCCGCGGGAGCCTACTGGGGCGAGCCGTCCCCGGGAACCCGGGGGCTGGAGTACCCGTCCACGGGCCGGCGGGCGGGGAAGCGGACGACGTGCGTTGACGGCAGAGGCGGGGGCGGGCCCTCATGGGACCCGCCCCCGCGTCGTCGTTTCCTGACTCCCGTGTTCAGCGGCCCGTCGGCTGCGAGCCGGGTTTCGCCCCCGCACCACGGGGGACCCTCAGAGCCTGGCCAGGGAGTTGATCCACCGCATGGGTCCCTTGCGGGACCGGGTGTGCCGCTTGCCGGACGAGAGGCTGCGGGTCACACGGCCCAGCGTGCTCCGCCCCTTCGGCGAGTTCGCGTACCGGGCCAGCTTCTTCGCCCGGGCCAGGGGAGTCCGGGCCCCGGGGCCCCTGCTCGTCGGCTTCGTCCTCGTCAGGGGATCCCGCACTCCGGGGCGCCTCGTCGGGAGGCCGCCTCCCTGGGCCAGACGGCGCTTCGCCATCCTCATGATGCTCATCGCCGGTCTCCTCTCTCCCATCGCGGCCGATCCACCGGATGCGGTTCGGTTGCCGCGGCATGGGCCAAGTATTACGAACTGGGAACTTTTCCGTTCCTATCTGGTGCACTACCCCAAGGTGTGGTAATGATGCGTCTCTGCTTTCATTGACCCCCGCGGGGCCGCCTCCCGGGCCCTCGCCGGACGTGCCCTCGGAGGGGGTCACCGCAGGTCGGCGCGCTTTCTCGGTGGTCGGGCACGGCGCCCTCACTCCGGGGGCGGAGCAGGGTGATCCTGGTTACCCTCCCGTGTGCGGGGCCGCTGGAGCCCGTCCGGCGCCGGCGCGGACCCCGCTCCGGGGGCGCAGGACCGGGGCGGGCGTGGGCGGCGCGCCCCGGGTCAGGCCATGCCGCCGTTGGCGTAGAGGGTCTGTCCGTTGACCCACCGGCCGGGACCGGCGAGGAAGGAGACGACCTCGGCGATGTCCTCGGGGCGGCCCAGGCGCTCCATGGGGTTCATCCCCGCCAGCCGCTCGACCGTCTCCTCGTCCTTGCCGTCGAGGAAGAGATCGGTCGCGGTGGGACCGGGCGCGACCGCGTTGACCGTGATGTCGCGTCCCCGCAGCTCCTTGGCGAGTACGGGCCCGATCGCCTCCACCGCCCCCTTCGAGGCGGCGTAGGCGGCGTAGGTGGGCGGGGAGAGCCTGGTCACCGACGTGGAGAGGTTGACGATCGCCCCGCCGGAGCGCACGCGCCGCGCGGCCTGCTGGTCGACGACGAAGGTGCCGCGGATGTTGGTGCGGTGCATCCGGTCGAGGTCGGCCAGGTCCAGTTCCGCCACGCTCTTCAGGATCATCACACCTGCGGAGTTGACCACGACGTCGACCCCGCCGAACTCCCGTTCGACCAGGTCGAAGACCTCGGCGACGGCGTCCTCGTCGGCGACGTCGGCCCGTAGCGCGAGGGCCCGTCCTCCGGCGGCGGTGATGTCGGCGACCGCTCCCTCGGCCTCGCCGGTGTTGTGCGCGTAGACCACGGCGACCGCCTGGCCGTCCGCGGCGAGGCGGGCGGAGACGGCGCGGCCGATGCCGCGCGAGCCCCCGGTGACGATGGCGACGCGTCGTTCGCTGCTGCCCATGGTGTCCTCCGCGGGTGTCGGGCGCTGTGTTGTTTCCGTCGATAACACTATGCGAGTTTCATCGATAGCGCAATGATGATAAAGATATTTTGTTATCGATGGTATGATCAGTTCATGGGTGACAAGAAGGACACACGGCACAGGATCGTCTCCGTCACCGCGGACCTCCTCTCGCGGGAGGGCAGGGACGCGGTCACGACACGGGCGGTCAGCGCGGCGGCGGGGGTGCAGCCGCCGACCATCTACCGGCTGTTCGGCGACATGCGGGGGCTGCTGGAGGCCGTCGCCGCCGACGGGTTCGAGCGCTACCTGGACAGCAAGCTGGCGCAGGAGGGCTCGGGGGACGCCGTGGACGACCTGCGCGCGGGCTGGGACCTGCACGTGCGGTTCGGGCTGGAGAACCCCGCGCACTACGTGCTGATGTACGCCCCGGGGTCGCCGCGGGGCGAGGGAGGCGCGGCCCACAGGAGCCACGAGCTCCTGCTCGCACTGGTGCGGCGTGTGGCGGCGTCCGGCCGTCTGGCGGTGGACGCGGAGGAGGCGGCCGGGACGATCCACGCGGCCGGCATGGGGGTCACGCTCCAGCTCATCTCCGAACCGGAGGAGGAGCGCGACCCGCGGCTGTCCGCCCGGGTCCGGGAGGCGGTGCTGGCCGCCGTGCTCACGGACGCGCCCGGGGGCGGCGACGCCCGCGTGTCCTCCCACGCGAACGCGCTCCGGGCCCTGCTGTCCGAGGGGGAGGCGGGGAGGGCGCTCTCGCCCGGTGAGGCGATGCTGCTCGACGAACTCCTCGCCCGGATGGCACGGGCCTCGGACCGGTGAGGACGGCCGGGTTCTGTGTAGGGCGGCGAAGGGCCCGGTGCCTTCGGCGTACGAGCGCGAGGCGCAGCGCAGCCTCAAGGGCACGCGATCTAGGGAGACGCCGTGTCGGCCGCCAGCGTGCCGAGCAGGGACAGCGAGTCCGCGCTGGGCGAACCCGGCTCGGCGTGGTAGACGACGAGTTCCTGGCCGGGGGCCGACTTCACGTCGAAGGCGTGCACGCGCAGCTCCAGCGGGCCCACCTCCGGGTGGGAGAACCTCTTCGACTCCAGCCTCTTGCCGCGCACGCCGCTGCGCCTCCACAGCCTCGCGAAGTCGGGGCTCCTGACACGCAGCTCCCCGACGACGTCGCGGACACGGGCGTCATCCGGCCAGGCGCCCTCGGCCAGGCGCAGGCCCTCCACCGTGTTCCTGGCGACGGTCTCCCAGTCGGGATAGAACCTTCGGGAGGCGGGGTCCAGGAACACCACCGCCACCAGGTTCCGTGAGCGGGGAAAGCCCTCGAAGAGCCTCTCGGCCAGCGGGTTGCAGGCCAGCACGTCGTAGGCGCGGCCCAGGACCAGCGCCGGGTTGCCGTGCCATGCCCCCATGAGGCTGACGAGCGACGGGTCGGCCCGTTCGGCGGGAGCGCCCGGGACCGGGCGCGGGCTCAGCCCGGCCAGCCGGTACAGGTGGAGGCGGCCGTCGTCGTCCAGGCGCAGGGCCTCCCCGAGCGAGTCCAGGATCTGCGGGGACGGGCGCGTCTCACGGCCCTGTTCCAGACGCGTGTAGTAGTCCGCGCTCATCCCGGCCAGCATCGCCACCTCCTCGCGCCGCAGGCCGGCGACACGCCGACGCCCGTGGACGGGCAGTCCGAGGTCCTGCGGCCCGATCTGCGCGCGTCTGCTCCGGAGGTAGTCACCCAGGGGCGAAGAGGTCATGGCACCCAGCGTAGGTCCCGGCGGGCCGTCCTGCCTGGGTGCGTCACACCCAGGAAGGCCGCGGTCTTCCTTCGCCACCGGGCCCCGCGAAGACTGGCCGTACCCAGTGATCCAGGAGGAAGACATGACGGAACAGCCACAGGACACGGCCCGCAAGGTGGTCGTCGTGACCGGGGCGAGCAGCGGGATCGGCGAGGCCGCCGCGCTGCGCCTGGCCTCGGAGGGACACCACGTCGTGCTCGGAGCGCGGCGGGAGGAACGGCTGGAGGCGCTCGTCCGGCGCATCCGGGACTCCGGCGGCAGCGCCGTGCACCGGCGCCTCGACGTCACCGACCTCCAGAGCGTGCGCGCCGTGGTCGACGACACGGTGAGCGAGCGGGGGAGGGTCGACGCCCTCGTCAACAACGCCGGCGTCATGCCCCTGTCCAGGATGGACGCGCTCCTGGTCGAGGAGTGGAACCAGATGGTCGACGTGAACGTGAGGGGCCTGCTGAACGGTGTCGCCGCGACACTGCCGCACTTCCAGCGCCAGGGATCCGGGCACCTGGTGACCATCGCCTCGGTCGGAGCCCACGAGGTGGTCCCCACCTCGGCGGTGTACTCGGGGACCAAGTTCGCCGCGTGGGCGATCACCGAGGGGCTGCGGCTCGAACTCGACCCGGCCATCCGGGTGACCACCGTCTCCCCTGGGGTGGTCGAGAGCGAGCTCGCCGAGCACATCACCGACCCGGCCGCGCGGGAGGCCATGCGCACCTACCGGAGGCACGCGCTGCCCGCCGACGCCATCGCCGGGGCGATCTCCTTCGCCCTCGGCCAGCCCCCGGACGTCGACGTCAACGAGATCGTCGTCCGACCCGCCGCCCAGCGGTGAGCGGGGCGGCGCGGCGCCGAAACGAGCCGCGGAGGCGCTTCGCAAGCCGGTCACGCGGCCCCGGGCCGCGCCGCGGACGGCGGGGAGCGGCGCCGGGGACCGACGGACACGGGTCGGCGCCGCACCCCGTGGAAGGGGTGCGGCGCCGCAGCAGATCGGGACGCTGTTACTCGGAGGGCTCGGGAAGGGGCGGGCACTCGATGGTCGGGTTCACGCCCACGTAGTTCAGCGGACCGACGAAGATGGTCCCGACGGTGTGTCCCAGGTTCGAGCACGAGGCCTCGTCCCTGGTGAACAGGCCGCGCTGGAACGCGGCGACCAGTCCGATGAGCAGCCATATGACGACAAGGGTCGAAAGAACGATCCGTACGCGCACTCTCTGCCTCCAGGGGGTCGTGGGATGGGGAGGTGGCGTTGACTTCTCGCTGGAGACCTACCCGCGAGACGGGACGTTGCACCTGAGTCGGCACCCGGTACCCGGACCCGCTTGTCCGTCCGGAACCGGATGTCCGCCCGGCCTCACACGTCTTCTCGCTCATCCCGCGACATCGGGACGTATGCCCCACCGCACCCGTGTGCACCGCCGTGCGCGGACCCGGGACCCCGTTCAGGGCCACACGTCGAACCGCCACCGGGTGGGTCCGTGCGGCAGTTCGGCGACGGGGAACGCGTACACCGTCGACGGGACGACCGCGAACACCCGGTAGGGCGGGGGACCGGCGGTCGGAGCACCGTCCGGCCCGGTCAGCTCACCGTCCTTTGCGACCGGCGCCCAACCGTGGCGCTCGGCGTAGGCGGCGGCGATCCGCTCCAGCCGGTCCGGACCCAGCACCCGCTCGACCGCGCCCTCCACCACCACGTCCATCCGCCCGGTGGTGAACGCCAGGCTCACCTCGGGAGAGGCGGTCAGCAGCCGCGACTTGGCGGTGCCCTCACCGGAGGCGAAGCACGGCCGGCCGTCCACCCACACCGACAGCAGCGGCCGGGTGTGCGGTCGGCCGTCCGCGCGCGTCACGGTCAGCCAGCACGTTCCGGCGGACTCCGCCAGGTGGGGGAGTACCTCCTCCCACGCGCCGGGTGCCTCGTCCGTCAGGGAACGGGCTTGGGGATCGGGGAACACGATGAGCTCCTTGGATTCGCCGTCGCGGACGGACCAGGCTAGTGGTCCGCACCGACACTCAGGCGGCGACCAGCGAGGTGCGCCGGACGCGCATGGCGAACGCGGTGAACACCACCGCGGCGCCGACGGCCGTGGCGAGCATGACCGCGGTCATGCTGGCCATGGTGACCGGACCGGTCATGCCGGGGATCGAGGCCAGGCCGGAGCCGAGGCCGAACTGGAGCGTGCCCAGCAGGGCCGAGCCGCTCCCGGCGATCTTCGGCGACTGCCCGTCCAGGGCCAGCGCGGTCGCGTTCGGCGACACCAGGCCGGTGAACACCATCATCACGAACAGCGCTGCGGTCACCGTCACCAGGTTCGCGTTGCCCGATGCGTCCAGCGCCACCAGCGAGGCCACGGACACGATCGATCCGGCCAGTCCCAGGAACATGCGGCGGTAGATCTCGACGTGGCGGATCAGGAACACGTTCACCTGGTTGCCGAGGATCATCCCGAGCGTGGTCACCGCGAACACCAGGCTGAACTCCTGGGCGCTGGCCTCGAAGCGGGAGTGGGACACGAAGGAGAAGGTCGAGATGTAGGTGAAGCTCATTCCGAAGCTCAGCGCGAGCGTGAGCGTCGGGCCGGTGAAGCGGATGTCGCGCAGCAGGCGGCCGAACACCCGCATCTGCGCCCGCGGGCTGACCCGCTCACGCTGCTCGGCCGGCAGGCTCTCGGGCATACCGAACAGCACCAGGGCGAAGGTCGCCAGACCGGTCACGCCGAGCACGGCGAAGATCAGCTGCCAGGGGCCCAGCACGAGCAGCTGGCCGCCCAGGATCGGGCCGAGCATGGGAGCCAGTCCGGAGAGCAGGACCAGGCGGGAGAAGAAGGTGGCGGCGGCGTCGCCGTCGAACACGTCCCGCACGACCGCGCGGGAGATCACCAGTCCGGCCGCTGCCGACATCCCCTGCACGAAGCGCAGCAGGCTGAACATCTCCACGCTGCCCACCACCGCGATGGCGAAGGTGCTGGCGGTGAACACGCCGATTCCCGCCAGCAGCGGCATGCGGCGTCCCCACCGGTCGCTGAGCGGGCCGATGACGAGCTGTCCCACGGACAGTCCGGCCATCACCGAGGTCAGGGTGAGCTTGACGCTGGCCTCGCTGGTGCCCAGGCCGGAGGCGATCTGCGGCAGCGCGGGCAGGTACAGGTCGGTGGCGAGCGGGCCGATCGCGGACAGCACCCCGAGGACGAACACGAGCAGCAGCGTGCGGCGGCGCGTCTGGGACGCCTTCCGGTCACGAGCTACCCCGTCGCGCTCGGGCGCACCGGCCTGCGGCGGCACGTCGCCGACCAGGGGGTTCTGGGAAGTCGGGATGTTCTGGGTGTCCGGGACGGTCTGGGCACGGCGCTCAGGGCGTGCGGAAGCAAGGGTCACCAAGGGCTCCAACGCAGGGAGAAGTACAGACAAGCGGTGCGCGGGGGGCGCCGTGAACCGCCTTCGGGCGGGGCGCCGGCAGAAGTCCCGTGAGGGAATCTCTTTCGCCAACACGAGGCTAGGAGCATGCCATCCCCGCTTTACCCGATGAGTCGCGTGATCCGAATTACGCTGCTGGAAGCCCGTACTGGCAGGGGGTTTCGCGTCCTTGTGACGACGCCCATGCGGACGGACCCGCTGCCCGCCCACCGCGTGCTGCCAGACCGTGCTCTTCGAGCCGCTCCGGTCCCGCGCCCGGTGCCCGAGGGCCGTCCCCGCTGCGCTCGCCGCGGTCTGACAGCCGATCGGCAGCCTCCTGACAGGACGGTGGGGCACCGTCCGTCGTGGAGGTGTTTTCCGATGATGTTCATCGAGTTGTTCGTCCCCGAGGGCACCCTCGACCCGGAGCGGCTCCGCCGCCTGGCCGAGCGCCTGGGGACCGTGGCCGAGCTGACCGAGGGCGAGAAGATCTACGAGGGCTGGGAGCAGGTCCTGGGCTCCCTGTTCCAGGTGGTGGTGCACGAACCGCGGGTGTGGGTGGTCGACCAGCACGCCCTCGGCGCCGACGCCGCGCCCCGGTACATGGTGCGCTTCCACGTGCCGGGCCCGTGGCGCAAGGCCATGAGCGGGGCCGTGGTCGCCTACGCCACCAAGGTCATCTCCGAGGTCGAGGCCGACTCCGGGCGGCCCTACCGGGAACCGGTGGTCCAGGTGCAGGTCATGGGGGTCACCGAGGGCAGCATGGGCGTGTTCGGCAAGGCGGTCGGCTCCGAGGGGATCGTGGAGATGATGAGCGATCCCTACCGGGAGGACCTCGCCCAGGGGCGCGCCGCGCGGGACCCGCTGTGCGGGGTGATCGTTCCGCTGAACGACGACACCGTCACCCTGGAGTGGGAGGGGACGCTGCACGCGTTCTGCTGCTCCGACTGCCGCGAGGAGTTCCTGAGGAAGCAGAGGAAGCGGGAGGAGAAGGCCCCGGCGTAGGGACCGCGCCGGAGGGAGGCGTTCCTAACGGGCGGTCAGGCCGTCGCGTTCCGCGCGGACCGCCGCCAGGGCCTCTCCCGCCGTCAGGCGGCTGGCGCGGTCGTAGGCGGCGCGGTGGGCACGCAGGTCACGGGTCAGCCGGGCGACGTCCGGGTTGCACGGGTTGGGGCCGCCGCGCAGGGCGTGGGCGGTCCCCAGGATCCGCGCCGCCCGCTCCGGCTCCCCCCTCCGGAGGAGCAGGTCGGCCACGCCCACGGCCACCTGGGCGAGCATCGGCATGTCCGGCATGGCGTCGGCCAGCGCGAAGGCCTCGCCCAGGTGGCGGGCGGCCGCCTCGGGGTCGCCGGTGGCCGCGGCCAGGTATCCGGCCGCGGCCGAGTACAGGGCCCGGTCCGGCGGCTCCCCGTCCCGCACCACCTCGCGGGCGAGGCCGAGGTGCCGCCCGGCCCCGGCCAGGTCGCCGTCGTGGCGGGACAGGTCGGCGAGGCAGACCCGGGCCAGGGCCACCTGGCGGATGGACGCGGCCTCGGCGACCACCTCCTCCAACCGGGCGCGTGCGCCGTCGCTGTTCCCGGTGTCGACGTGCGCCATCGCCAGCCACACCCGCTGCCCGTGGTGGGTGCCCAGCTCGCGGGTCAGGGTCTGGGCCTCCTCCAACATGGCGACGGCCTCGCCGGTGTCGCCGGTCGCGGCACGGGCGTAGGCCAGGGACATCAGCAGCATCGACAGCCCCCACCGCTCGCCGGCCTCGCGGAAGGCGGCCACCGCGTGCTCCACGTCCTTCGGGCCGAAGCCGGTGTCACCGGCGGTGCCGTCCAGGAAGGAGCGGGCCAGCCAGAGCATCGCCCGCGTCCAGGGGTCGGGGTGGGCCAGGTGCGGCTCCAGGGCGGCCGTCCCGTCGGCGGACCGGCCCTCGGCCATGGCCAGCAGCGCCGCCACGAACGCTCCGACGGGGTCCGACGCGTCCGGCGGCGGGCCGACGACGGCCCGGGCGTCGGTGAGCTCGCCCGCGAACGTGGCGTTGAGCAGGTAGGCGGCGGCCGCGCGCAGCCGCGCCTCCCGCACCAGGTCGTCCTTTCCTCCCGAAGCAGCGGAGTCCTCCTCCGCCCCGGCCCGCCCGGGAGCGCCTGAGCCGTTCGTGTCCTGCCGGGAACCGCCTGAGCCGTCCGCGTCCGCGGCGTCCCCGCGGTGGCCGGGCCCGTCCGGGGAGCCGTGGGCGGGGCACGGCGCCGACGCGCGCAGGACCGGCCGGAGGTGGACGACGGCGCTGGCGTGGTCGCCGTGCACGGCCCAGAACATGCCCAGCGCCGCACCCAGCCGTACGGCGGTCCCGGTGTCGCCGGCCTCGCGGGCGTGTCCCAGGGCGGCGAGCAGGTTGTCGCGGTCGGCGGACAGCCGGGCCAGCCACTCCGTCTGCCCCGGTCCCCGCAGGTGCGGCTCGGCCCGCTCGGCCAGGTCCAGGAAGCACGCGGCGTGGGCGGCCCGGGCGCCGTGCAGCCGGTCGGTCGAGGCCAGGCGCTCCAGTCCGTACTCGCGGATGGTGTCCAGCATCCGGTACCGGTCGCCGTTCGTCTCCAGCAGCGACTTGTCCACCAGGGAGTACAGGGTCTCGGCGGTGACGCCGACGTGCTCGGCGGCCGCCACGGTGAGGGACGAGGCGAAGACGGACAGCCGCTCGGCGGCGTCGCGTTCGGTGCCGGTGAGCAGGTCCCAGCTCCACGCGACCACCCCGCGCAGGGTGCGGTGGCGGGGCGGTGCCGTACGGCTGCCACCGCCCAGGATCCGGAACCGGCGGTCCAGACCACCGGCGAGCGTCTCCAACGACATCGAGCGCAGGCGTGCGGCGGCCAGTTCTATGGACAGGGGAAGGCGGTCCAGGCGCCGGCAGATCCGGGCCACCTCGCCGGTGGGGGAGAAGTCCGGGCGCACCGCCCGCGCCCGGTCGGTGAACAGCTCTTCCGCGGCCTCCGGAGTGAGCGGGGAGACCGGGCACAGGGCCTCCCCGGGGACGCCGAGCGGCTCGCGGCCGGTGGCCAGGACACGCAGCCGCGGGCAGCGTCCCAGCAGTTCCTCGGCCAGCCGGGCGGCCGAGTCGACGACGTGCTCGCAGCAGTCCAGGACCAGCAGGGTGTCGGTGACGGACAGGGCTTCCACCAGGGTGGACACCCGCAGGCCCAGCGCCCCGGCCACCGCGTGGGGAACGGCGTCGGGTTCGGTGACGGCTCCCAGCTCCACCAGCCATGCCCGGCCGGCGGTGTCGGCGGCGGCGACCGACGCCAGGCGGGTCTTGCCCACTCCGCCGGGGCCGACCAGGGTGACCAGCCTGTGCTCGGCCAGCCGCTCCCCGACGAGCCTGCGTTCGTCCTCCCTGCCGACGAAGGTGGTCAGCGGGGCGCGCAGGTTGCCGCGCGGTGCGGGCACGGGCGCGGGTTCGGGAGCGGGTTCCTCGCGCAGGATCCGCAGGTGGAGGGCGCGCAGCTCCGGCCCGGGGCCGGAGCCCAGCTCCTCGGCCAGGCGGGTCCGGTAGGCCTCGTAGGCGGCCAGGGCCTCGGCGCGCCTGCCCTCGGCGTCGAGCACCGTGACGAGCAGCGTGCGCAGGCGCTCGCGCAGGGGGTGCGCGGCGGCCAGCCGCTCCAGTTCGGCGGCGCGCGGGGCCTCGCCGGGAAGGGCCAGCCCGGCCTCGGCCCGGTCCTCCAACGCGCCCAGGCGGACCTCCCGCAACCGCACCACCGCGGCCTCGGCGTAGGGCAGGGGGCCGACGTCGGCCAGAGGGTCGCCCCGCCACAGGCCAAGGGCCCGGGAGAGGTGTTCGGCGGCCGCCGCGTGCCGCCCGGACCGCAGGGCGTCGTGCCCCCGCAGCACCAGGCGTTCGAAGAGCAGGGCGTCGACGGCTTCGGCGGGAACGTCCAGGCGGTACCCGGACGGTTCGGAGCGGAGGAGGCCGGGCTCGGGCAGGGCCCGGCGCAGCCGGGAGACCAGGGAGTGCAGCGCGGAGACGGGGTTCTCCGGTCCCTCCGCCGCCTCGGCCTCCGGCCAGAGGGCGTCGGCCAGGGTGCGGTGGCCGACCCGGTGTCCCGCCTCCAGCGCGAGCCGGGCCAGCAGGGCGCGCAGCCGGGGACCGCCGACGTCCGTGGTACGGCCGTCGGCGACCACTCGCAGGGGACCCAGGACTTCGACACGCATACCGGCATTCTCCCCGAGACCGGGACAGGATCCACCCCGGACGTGCCCACAGGAGCCTCCTCCCCCGGAAACCGCATCTCCGAGATCCCGGGCGGATCCGCTCCGCTTCCGGAAAAGGAGAATTGAATGATCGAATGCCCGCGTGCTAACCTGGCGGGGTAGGGTTTTTTCGAGAAAAGGTATTTATCTCCCGGCGGCTTGCTTTCCTGTTTCCTGTGATTATTCTGGGAATATGCCGAAACCCCTTTCCTCCGTCGTGCTGTCCGCGTCGGTCATGGCCCATCCCAGCAGAAGCGGATCCGCCCGCCGGGTCCTGGACTCCCTGGGGATCGCCGACAGCTCCCTGGCCCTGGACCCCGATCCCGGTGGTCCGCCCAGTTCCCTGCGCGCCTCCCAGGTCGCCTTCTCCGACGCGGCCCGTTTCGACTCCACCCACCACCTGGTCCTGCAGGACGACGTACGCGTGTGCGCGGACTTTCCGGCGTCCGTGCGCGAAATCGTGGAAAGGCACCCCGAAGCCGCGGTCTCCCTTTTCGTGGAATGGGGTTCGCGCACCGCCTACCTGGCGCGGTGGGCGGTTCTCACCGGATCCGGCGCGGTCCCCGTCATCAACCCCTACATGCCCACGCTCGCCCTGCTCCTGCCGCGGGACCTGGCGATCGGCATGGGCCGTTTCATGGAGGACGCCGGCGGCCGTTCCGACGACCGCGCCGCCCTGCGGTTCCTGCGGGAGCGCGGGGTCCCCGCCCTGACCGCGGTGCCCAACCTGGTCGAGCACGAGGACCTGCCCAGCCTCAAGGGCAACGACGACCACGGGATCCGGCGCTCGGTCTGCTTCGCCGCGGAGGGCGCCCGCTTCGACGGGACGGTCCTGGAGGTTCCCCCGCTGCTGCCGTTCCTGCGCTGGAACACCTGCGACACCGTGGTCATCGACACCGCCCACGACGTGCCCGAGGCCCACCGGCCCACCCTGGAGGTGCTGGGGGAGTGGGGCGCGCGGCCGGAAGAGTTGCGCCGGGCATGCGCCGAGCACCTGGGCGCCGAGTCGGGTCCGCTGTTCGCGCTCTGGCTCACCGCCGTGGCCCTGGGCGCCGTCCAGGAGCGGCACTGGCCGGGCACCGTGGCCGGGTTGCGCGGCCGCCTGGACGAGCCCCTGGTCCGGCGCGCGCTGGCCGGTCTCGCGCCGGGGGCGCTGCGCGTCTTCCTCGACCCCGACCGGCTCACGGAGCGCTCCGGACGGTTGGTGCCCGCGCTGCTCACCGCCATGGAGCACGGCAGCGGCCTCGTCGCCGGGCAGCCCGCGTGAGCGGACGGAAAGCGGTGGTGACGGTCGGAGCCCGAACGTAGGGTGCCTTCATGAGCCATCCCTCCCTCCGCCTGGCGGAGATCACTCCCGACAACGTCGTCACCGCCTGCGGGGTGAAGGTCCGCGAGGACCAGAACCGGTTCGTCGCCCCCGTGGAGCGCTCCCTGGCCGAGGCCTACGCCGCATGTGGGACCGCGTGGCCCCGGCTGGTCATGGACGGCGACGAGGCCGTCGGATTCGTCATGGCCAACTTCCAGCCCGAGGAGCGGGAACCGGACTTCCGGTGCGGTATCTGGAGACTCAACATCGCCGAGGGCGGGCAGGGCCGCGGTTACGGACGGTTCGCCGTCCAGGCCGTGTGCGAGGAGGCCCGCCGCCGGGGCAACGACCGCGTCACCGTGATGTGGGTGCCGGGCGAGGGCGGTCCGGAGGACTTCTACCTCAGGCTCGGTTTCCGCCCCACCGGACGGGTGCTGGGGGGCGAGACGGTCGGCGAGATGCTCCTGCGCTGACACGGGTCCGGGCACCGCCGCCGGGGCGCGCCGCGCGCCCCGGCGGACGTCCCCTCAGTGGCCCCGGTCGATCCACTCCTGAAGGTGCGGTGCCTCGGCACCGATCGTGGTGGAGGGACCGTGCCCGGTGTTGACCACCGTCTCCTCCGGCAGGCTGAGCAGCCGGTCGCGGATGGACTCCACGATCGTGGGGAAGTCCGAGTAGGACCGCCCCGTCGCCCCGGGGCCGCCCTGGAACAGGGTGTCCCCGCTGAACAGCACACCCAGCTCGGGGGCGTACAGGCACACCGCGCCCGGGGCGTGTCCCGGGGTGTGCAGCACGGTCAGCTCGGTCCCGGCGATCTTGATGGTCTGCCCCTGGGACAGCTCGGCGTCGGGCGCCCTGTCGGGGTGGGTCATGTCCCACAGCACCCGGTCGGCCGGGTGCAGCAGGATGGGCGCGCCGGTGGCGTCGGCGAGCGCCGGAGCGGCGTTGACGTGGTCGCTGTGCCCGTGCGTGCACACCACCGCCACCAGTTCGCGGTCGCCCACCACGCCGAGGATGGCGTCCGCGTCGTGCGCCGCGTCGATCACCAGGGCCTGGTCGCGGTCGCCCACCACCCAGACGTTGTTGTCGACCTCCCACTCTCCGCCGTCCAGGGCGAAGGTTCCCGATGTGGTCAGGTGCTCCACTCGTTCGACGCTCACAGCATCACCACCGATCGCAGGACGTCGCCGCGCTCCATGCGGGCGAAGGCCTCCTCGACGTCGTTCAGTCCGATCTCCTCGGTCACGAAGCCCTCCAGGTCCAGACGGCCCTGCAGGTACAGGTCGACGAGCATGGGGAAGTCGCGCGAGGGCAGGCAGTCGCCGTACCAGGAGGACTTCAGCGCGCCGCCGCGGCCGAAGACGTCCAGCAGCGGCAGGTCCAGGCGCATCTCCGGAGTGGGCACGCCGACCAGGACGACCGTGCCCGCCAGGTCGCGGGCGTAGAAGGCCTGCTCGTAGGTCCTGGGCGTGCCCACGGCGTCGATGACCACGTCGGCGCCGAAACCGCCGGTCAGGTCGCGGATGGTCTCGACCGGGTCGGTGTAGGAGGCGTTGACGGTGTGGGTGGCGCCGAAGCCGCTCGCCCATTCGAGCTTGCGGTCCTCCAGGTCCACGGCGATGATCCGGTTGGCCCCGGCCAGGCGCGCGCCGGCGACCGCCGCGCTGCCCACGCCGCCGCAGCCGATGACGGCGACCGAGTCGCCGAGGCCCACGCCCCCGGTGTTGATGGCGGCGCCGATACCGGCCATGATCCCGCAGCCGAGCAGGCCGGCCGCGGCGGGGGAGGCCTGCGGGTCGACCTTCGTGCACTGCCCGGCGGCGACCAGGGTCTTCTCGGCGAACGCGCCGATGCCCAGGGCGGGGGAGAGTTCGGTGCCGTCCTCCAGCGTCATCCTCTGCTCGGCGTTGTGCGTGTCGAAGCAGTACTGGTGCCGTCCCCGGCGGCAGGCGCGGCAGTCGCCGCACACCGCACGCCAGTTGAGGACCACGTGGTCACCGGGCTCGACGGTGGTCACGCCCTCGCCCGCGGAGTCCACCACACCGGCGGCCTCGTGGCCGAGCAGGAACGGGAACTCGTCGTTGATGCCGCCCTCGCGGTAGTGCAGGTCGGTGTGGCACACCCCGCACGCCTGGATCCTGACCACGGCCTCGCCCGGTCCCGGATCGGGAACCACGATCGTGGTCAGTTCGACGGGTGCTCCCTTGGCACGGGAGATCACCCCTTGTACCCGCTCGGACATCCTTGCTCCCCACATGTGGCCGGAGGCGGCGCGGGTGCGCGCCGCTCCCGTCACCATGCCCCGCAGGGCTCGCACATGTCCAACAGGTAGGGCCTGTGGGATTCATGAGTCGAAGTCATCAATCGGGTGCTCCCCGCGCAACAGGTCGACGAAGGCCCGGGTGGCGGCGGAGGGCTTCGCGCCCCTGGGCGTGGCCAGAGCGACCCGCCACCGTGTGTCGCTCGGCAGCGGCACGCTCCGCAGCCCCGCCGCCTGCGGCTTGTCCACGACCGGGCGCGGTACCACCGCCACCCCCATCCGCCGGTGCACCAGGTCCAGCAGGGTGTAGACGTCGTTGACCTGCAGCGCCACGCGGCGGGTGACGCCGAACTCGCCGAACGCCCTGTCCGCGCAGTCGCGCGCGCCCCATCCCGGGTGCAGGTCCACGTAGTCCTCCCGGGCCAGCAGCGGCAGCACGTCCTCGCCGCCGAGCGCGTGGTCGGGGGCGGCCAGCAGCATCAGCGGTTCCTCGGTGATGTGCCTCCTTTGCGGCGCGGACCCCGTCCTTCGGGTCGGGGATAGCCGCTCCCATCGGAATGTCGTAGGCCACCGCTAGGTTCGGTGCCCGCTGGAAGGAGGTGGTGACACCGTGTTGACGGGGTTTCGGTACCGGCTCGCGCCCACCGGCGAGCAGGCCGGGTTGTGCCAGGTCTACGGCGATATCTGTCGGGCGGTGTGGAACACCGGCCTTCACCAGCGCCGTGAGGCCGTGCGCCGCTGGCAGCGCGGCCAGGACCTGCCGTTCTGCGGTTACCACCTCCAGGCCCGCCAGCTCGCCGAGGCCAAGACCGAGGAGGAGTGGTTGAAGACCGCCCCCTCGCACATCCTCCAGCAGGTCCTCAGGGATCTGGATGCGCGTGTCGGGACCACGGCACGTTCGGTGTCCGTTGGCGTGCCAAGGGCCGGTGGAAGCCCTCCTTCCGCTTCCCCGACGGTGGGCGCATGAGCATCCAGCGCCTGGGCCGCAAGTGGGGGCGCCTGAAGCTGCCCAAGCTGGGATGGGTGCGGTTCCGCTGGTCGCGCTCCCCGAAGGGCACCGTCCGGTCGGTCACCGTGTCCCGCGACGGCGCTTACTGGTACGTGTCGATCCTGTGCGAGGACGGCCAGACCACCCCCCGGGCGCATGAGCGCTCCGACAGCGCGGTGGGGATCGACCGGGGTGTGGTGGTGGCGGTGGCCACCTCCGACGGCGACCTGTTCAACCGCACCTTTCACACCCCCAAGGAGCACGAGTGCGAGCGCCGTCTGCGCCGGCGCCTGTCCCGCCAACACAAAGGCTCGGCCAACCGGGCCAGGACCCAAGCTGCCCTGTCGAAACTGACCGGGCGGGTGCGGGCTCGGCGCGCCGATTTCGCCGCCCGGACCGCGCGTGTGCTGTGCGGTCAGAACGCGGTCGTGGTGTTGGAGAAGCTCCACACCACGAACATGACCCGCTCGGCGAAGGGCACCGTCGACGCCCCGGGCACTCATGTGCGGCAGAAGGCGGGGTTGAACCGGGCGATCCTGGCCCGGGGGTGGCACGGGTTCAAGCTGGCCGTGGTCAATGCCGCTCGGCGGACCGGTACCCAGATTGTGGAGGTCAACCCCGCGTACACGTCCCAGACCTGTCATCCGTGCGGGCATGTCGCACCGGAGAACCGAGAGAGCCCATCGGTGTTCCGGTGCGTGGTGTGCGGGTACAGGGCGCATGCGGACGTGAACGCGGCCCGGAACACTCGTGCGCGCGGATGGACTAGCCCTTCGGGGTGAACCGTGCCAGCCTGCGGAGACCTCTGGGGTGCCATGTCGGTGAAGCAGGAACCAGCGCGCGCTGTGAGGCGCGTAGCGCCACCGGGCCGCCAGGCCTGGTCGGAATCCTCTTCCTTCAGGAAGAGGAGGAAGTCAAGTGCCGAAGGTCCACCCCCTCCTCCGCGAGCAGCGTGCCCGCCACCAGGGCGGCGTCCAGGCGCCCGGCGCGCAACTGGTCCAGCAGTTGGCCGGTGCCCGCCTGCTGGAGGTTGATGACCACCTCGGGGTGCCGGGAGCGGTAGGAGTGCAGCAGCGGGGCCGCCTCCACCACTCCCATGCACTGCTCGGTGCCCAGGGACAGGGTGCCGCGCACCCCGTGGTGGTCGGCGACCATCTCCCTGAGCCCGTCGGCGGCGGCGAGGATGCGCTGGGCCTCGGTGAGCAGCAGCCGCCCGGTCGGGGTGGGGATCACCCGCCGGGTGGTGCGCAGCAGCAACTGTGTGCCCAGGTCCCTCTCCAGTGCGCGGACCGAAGCCGACAGACCCGACTGGGTGATGCCGAGGAGCTCGGCGGCCCGGGTGAAGTGCTGCTCCTCGCACACGGCGGCGAAGTGTCTTAACTGTCGAAGCTCCACCGCGCCAGCCTAGTCATCCGGTCGGGCGGCGGCCCTCAGCGGCCGGGGTCGAGCCCCGCGCCCAGGCCGCCGTCCACGGGGAGTTCCGCGCCCGAGGTGAAGGTGGCCTCGAACCCGAGGACGAGCACGGCGCGGGCGACCTCGGCGACGGTGCCGTGGGACGCGCGCCGGTCACTCCGCCGCGCCGGGACGGACGATCATGAGTACGACGACGACCGCCCACACCAGGTTGTAGATCCCGGCGAGCATCGACAGCGTGCGCAGTCCACCGGGGTCGCCCGGCTCACGGAGCGCGTCGCGCTGGCGCGGGTAGATCTGGGCGGCGAGCAGTACGCCCGCGGCGGCGGTCAGGAGCATCGCGACCGTGATCCAGACCTCGCCCATCCTGCCCTGGAGGAGGGCCAGGGCGATTCCGGCCACGGGGACGGTGATCCCGGCGACGGCGTAACCGCGGGTGATGCGGTGCAGCAGGGCGGCCACGGCGGGGTTGCGCTCTCCGGGTGAGCGCGCTCCGGGCCGTGTGCCCCCGAACGGGGCGGCGGTGTCCCCGACGGCGGCGGGGACGCCTCCGGCGACCGGCGCGAACCGGGGGAAGAGGCTGGTGGCGACGGCCGAGCCGCCGACGAACACGATGGCGGCGAGTACGTGGACCGAGAGCAGCAGGTGTTCCATGGGGGTCTCCCTCATCCTTCAGGTTGCCTGAAGCCTACCCCCTGCTTCAGGCAGCCTGAAGCAGGGGGCGGTCCACGGCCCTGCCAGGGGTCGTCGGAGGAGGGGGAGCCGGTCAGGAGGCGCCCGGGGCGCCGAACGCGGTTCGTATGGCGTCGCCCACCCGCCGCTGGACGGGATCGGCGTCCGGTCCGAACATCCCGGTGTCCACCGCCGACACGGCCTCCTTCGCCGCGTCGAGCAGGCGGGCGCCCTCGGGCGTGAGCTCGATCGCCGAGGCGGTCCCGGCCCGGGCCGTGTGGTCGCGCACCAGTCCGGCGGCGACCAGCGACTTCACCGAGCCGTGCACGCTCTGGACCGTGACCCCCGACATCCGCGCCAGCTCGCTGAAGGAGGCGCCGGGGACCCCGGCGATGTGGCCGAGCAGTCCGAGCCGGGCCACCGTGAGCTCCAGGGGCGCCAGCGCGGTGTTCAGTTCGGCCTCGATCCTGCGCGCCAGGGTCAGGATGATGATGGACGGACTGGTCACGGGCGGATCGGGGCGGCGGTTCTCGGTGCTCACCCTCCCAGTCTCTCCCACCGCGCGGGGCGGGCCCGCACACCGGACCCGCCTGCCCGGAGCACCCGGCCGGTGCCGTGCCCGGAAGGCGCCGTGGAAGCGCCTGAGACCCGCCAGCGGTGTTTCCGGCCGGTTCCTAGCGGGTGAGGTCGTCCGGGCCCCGGGCGGGGCCGTGATAGAAGGCGTGGTCCGGCTCGTGCTCGGGCACGGGCGGACGGGTGGGGCCCTCGCCGTCGGGCACACGGCGGGCGGCGAGGTCCACGACCCGGGCCCGCATCACCTCGGCGACCGCGTCGCGCAGCTCGGGGAGCATCGCGTACAGCACGTCGCCGGGGCACGCGGTGGCGTTGAAGTCGCGGTGGCCGAGGATCGCCCTGTGCGGGTCCAGTTTGTAGGCCGTGCACAGCCACGCCAGGGTCGCCACCAGGGATTCGGACAGGGCCGCGGTGGGCCCCTCCTCCATGTAGGTGCCCTCGTTCTCGATGCCGATACAGGTGCTGTTGTTGTTGGCCACGTGGGCGCCCAGGACGTGGCTTCCCTCGCGGACGGCCGCGAGGCTGCGGTCGCGGCCCTCCATGACGTGGCCGCCGCGGCTGATGGTGAGCTGCTGCCCGGTGTCGAGCCATCCGTTGTTGTCCATGTGGAAACGCTGGATGGCCCGGGACAGGGCGAGCGCGTGTTCGAGCGAATGGTCGGTGCTGTTGGCCGTCGCGGTGTGGTGGACCAGGACGTAGCGGGGCGGGGTGGCCAGGATCTGGACCCGGCCCGCGGGCGGGCGGGCCCGCCAGTCGGCCCGGGTGTACAGGGACGGCTCCACCACCTCGGCGGAGGCGCTCGCGGCGCCGACCGTGGCGAACGTCCCGCCGAGGACGGCGGAGCCCGAGGCCACGACCGCTCCACGCAGGACGGTGCGTCGGTTCGGGCCTGGCCGGTGGGTGCTGTTCATGGCGGTCATGGCTGATCCTTCGCGGTTCGTGTGGCGACTTGCCGGTCCGTCGGGGAACGCGGGATGTCCACGGTGCGCGCGAGGGTGACGTGGTGAGTCTCCCGGCCGTCGAACGGTCAGGCGTCAGCCCCTCAACCAGGTGGACGTAAGCGGATGGATGCGTACAAGGCTGCGGGGAAACGATAGGGCGGACATGTGCGGTTTCTGCTATTCCGTCCCGCCTCTTGGCGGGGCCTTTCCGCTGTCCTCGACACGTTTTTTCCGGGCCGTCCCGCAGAACGCGGAAAGGGGACCGCGGCTTAGCGCCGCGATCCCCTTCCCTGACGGGTTCCGGTGGTGTCAGCCCAGGTCGGAACCGTGCGGAGCGACCATGGAGAGCACATGGGGCAGGCTTGCCCAGTCGCTGGTGACGGTGGTCGCGCCCAACCGGGCGAGCTCGCGGACGCGGGCGGCGGCCTCGTCCTCGGAAGGGGTGCGCGCGTCGATCGCCGGGGACACCGCGTGGGCGTCGGTCATCACCAGCAGGTAGTCGTTCTCGCCGTACCAGGAGGTGTCGACGCCCCCGGCGTAGGAGGGGGCGCTTCCGTCGAAGACCACGAACCACGGACGCAGGTCCTCGGCGTAGCGCCCGCGCGGGTCACCGCCCTCGGCGCCCAGGACGGCCGGGAACGTGGCCGCCTCGCCGACGGACCCCTCGGCGGCCAGGTCGCGCAGGCGCGCCGCCTGCTCCTCGTCCGTCCACAGGTCGTCGAAGGGGTTGCCCTTCTCGAAGGTGCCGGGGGTCAGGTAGACGACCACCCTTCCGGCCAGGGCGTCGCGGGAGGGCCAGCCGTCGGCGCGTACGGCCTCGTCCAGTGTGTCGTGGGCGCCGAGCAGGTCGCCGGGGCGGAACAGGGCGTCCCCGAGCACCTGGTCGGCGAGCGCGTCGAACTCGGCGGGGCCCAGTCCGGAGGCGGCGTGGTAGCCCTTCTTCAGTTCGACCTTCAGCAGCAGCGGCCGGTGGCCGGGGTTGGCCTCGTGCCAGGTGCGCACGTCGCGCAGGCAGTCGGCGAGGTCGCCGTCGCCGCCGTCGCGAAGCCGGTCGGGGGCGGTGGCGCCGGCGCAGTTGTTGTCCTGGCCGACCAGTTCGTGGTTGACACGCCAGGTGCCGAACCACTCGTCGGTCCACACGTCCAGTTCCAGGAGCCCGGCGCCGGAGTCCAGGGCGTCGGCGAAGTAGGGGAACGTGCCCGTCTGGTAGGCGTTGTGCACGCCCACGGAGGTGGTCCGGGAGAGGGTGCCCTCGGCGGCCGAGGCACTGGCGGGAACGGCGGCGGCCAGGGTGAGGACGAACGCGGCGCAGGTGAGCGCGGCCGTGCGAGCGGGGGGCATGGGGGTCCTTCCGCAGCGGGGGTTACTGACTGGTTGTCAACCAAGCACAGGTCACCGTGTGTGCGCAAAGGGTGATATTCCAGAAAATGGCGCGGGGCCCAACAGGACGTGAAGTCCCGTCGGGCCCCGCGAACGGTTCCGGTCAGGCCACGGGCTCGGAGGCCCGGTCCTCGGCGCGAGGCGCCAGCCGCCCGGTGCGGTGCAGCCACCAGTCCGCGACCAGGGTGCCCAGGGGAGGGACGGACGCGGCCAGGGCCACCAGGGTCGGCCACAGGCTCCAGCGCAGGTGGAGCGCGGCGAGGACGGTGACGACCACGTAGGCCACGAAGGCCCCGCCGTGCAGGGGTCCGAAGAGGTGCACGCCCGCCTCGCTGCCGCTGCCCAGGTACTTGACGTACATGCCGCCCAGGAGGCCGATCCAGGTCAGGGCCTCGATGACCGCCACCACGCGGAAGATGGTCGCTGTGACACGGGGACTGATGCTCACGCTGTTCCTCGGACTCGTTCGGGCTCGCTCGGGCCGGACACCGGCGGCTGCCGGACACCTCTCCGGTCCGGGCCGCTCCCAGGCTAGGACACGCTTTCGGGTGCCCCGATCCGGGGCGGGCGGTGCGAAGGCGCGGTCTCCCCCCACCACGCGTCCGCACCGCCCACCCGCACCGTGCGACCGCTAGGCAAGGGCCTCCACGACGACCTCGGCCGCCTCGGCGATCAGCGCGTTGTCGTACTCGGCGTCCTCCTCGTCACGGCTGGACATGACCGCGAGGACGATGGGCTCGCCCTCCGGCGGCCACAGGACGGCGATGTCGTTGCGCGTGCCGTAGCCTCCGCTCCCCGTCTTGTCGCCGACCTCCCAGCCCTCGGGAACCCCGGCGCGGATCAGCTCGTCCCCGGTCATGTTGTTGACGAGCATGTCGGTGAGCACGTCGCGCCGGTCCTCGGGCAGCGCGTCCCCGAGCGTGAACTTCCGCAGGCTCTCGGCCATGGCGCGCGGTGTGCTCGTGTCACGGATGTCACCGGGCACCGCCTCATTCAGTCCTGGCTCCACACGGTCGGCCTCGATCACGTCGTCGCCGACGGCCTCCATCGCCTCCTCGAACCCGTCCGGGCCGTCCAGCTCCTCGAACAGCAGGTTGGCCGCGGTGTTGTCGCTGTAGCGGACGGCGGCGTCGGTCAGCTCCATCAGGGTCATCCCGGTGTCCACGTGCTGTTCGGTGATGGGCGCGTAGTCGAGCAGGTCGTCCTCGGTGTAGGTGATGACCTCCTCCATCTCCTCCGGCGTGTTCCGCTGGAGCACCGCGCCCGCGGAGAACGCCTTGTGGGTGGAGCAGTAGGCGAACCGCTCGTCGGGGCGGTGCACGACCTCCTCCTCCGTGCCGGTGTCCACCGCGTAGACGCCCAGCCGCGCGTCGAACTCCTTCTCCAGCCGCTCGAACTCCCGGGCGAGTCCGGCGGAGGCCTCGGTGGCGTGGGAAGCCGCCGACGCCTCCGCCTCCGGGGCGGTACCGGAGCCGGACGGTCCGCAGGCGGTGACGGGAACGAGGACGAACGCGGCCAGGGCCGCGAGTCCGGTACGTCGGGTGGGTGAAAGCACCATCTGTCTGTTCTTCCTGTCCTGGGTGATGCGTGTCGCACGGCCGTTATGGACCATCCGGCCCATAAAGGAAGCCGTGATGGAACGCCCCACGGGGCGCCACACGCGCCGCGCCTCCCTGCCGGGGCGGCCTCTGGCAGCAGTCTGACCTTCGCCAACGATGCTGTCCAAGACGGAAACAGACACTTCCATGCGGAAACGGCATAATGTGGGGCCATGGACCTCGTCGGAGCCTGCAAGGCGTTCGTGAACGTGGGCGAGAGGGGCAGCTTCACCCTCGGGGCCGCCGCCGCGCGCATCCCCCAGCCGGTCGCCAGCAGGCGTATCGCCGCCCTGGAGAAGCACCTGGGCGCGCGCCTGTTCGACCGCTCCACCCGCCGGGCGACCCTCACCCAGTTCGGCCGCGACATGCTGCCCTCGGCCAGGCGCCTGGTCCAGTTGGCCGAGGAGATGGAGCACGACGCCGAGAGGGCGGTGCTCCGTCCCCTGCGCCTGGCCGTGCCCGAAATCTGCGCCGCGCGCGACCTCGCCCTCCTGGGCGCCGAGGCCCGTGAGGAGGGCCTCCACCTGGACTTTCGCCCCGCAGCCCCCGCCGCGCGGGCCGAGCTCCTGGGTCTTCGGGAGGTCCGCGCCGCCCTGGTGGGCGTACCGCCGGACGAGGCCGCCTGGAGGGTTGCGCTGGGCCTGGCGGGAGCCGGACAGCCCCGGGCCGGGACCGTCTACGTCGAGACCCTGCGCCTGTCCCGTGACAGGCTGTCCTCGCGCGGGCGCCGTATCTGGCTCCAGCCCGAGGACGACGTCCCCCACGTGCGCGATCCCCTGACACGCCTGCGGGACTCCGTGGGCCTGCGGCCCGCGCAGGTGGCCTCCGCCGCCTCCCTGGCCTCCGCCGCCGCGGAGGTCCTGGGCTCGGACGACCTCCTGCTGTGCTCACCACGGCAGGCCGAGGAGCTGGGGCTGTACTGGCGGCCGACGGGCGAGATCCGCCTCGCCCGCGGCTACGACGTGGCCGCCGAGACCGGGGACGAGGCCGAGCGCCTGCGTACGCTCCTGGGACGGACGATCGCCCGCTGCCTGGGCGCTGAGGAGGAGACGGTTTGAGTGCCACGGCCCTGATCCGCGAGCTGCGCGGCGAACTCGACGAGGCGGGCCTGCGGGGCTCCTTCCTCGTACGGGACCTGAGCACGGGCGAGGAACTGGGCATCGAGCCGGACCTGGAGTTCTCGACGGCCTCCCTCGTCAAGATCCCGCTCGCGATCGCCACGCTCGAACGCGTCCGCGCGGGAGAGCTCGACGGCGCCGAGCAGATCCTCGTGGAGCCGGGCAGGAGCACCGTCCGAGGACACACCGGGCTGACCAAGTTCCGCCACCCGGTCCGGGTCAGCGTCGAGGACCTGCTCTACCTCAGCACGTGCCTGAGCGACAACACGGCCACGGACGTCCTGTTCGACCTCACACCGCCCGCGCGGGTCGCCGCGTCGCTGCGCGCGTCCGGTCTGCGCGGTATCACCGTGCGGCACACGATCCGCGACATCGGCGACACCCCGGCCAACCGGCTCGACCCCGACGAGGTCCACCTCGCCCACCTGCTGGCCATCGGGGAGGGCACCGCCGGGCGGGGGCACCGGATCGCGCAGCTCGACGCCACGCGCGCCAGCTCCGGGTCGGCGCGGGCGTTCACCGACCTGATGGAGGCGCTGTGGCGGCCCTCGGCCATCGACGCGGAGGTGGCCGCGCGGGTACGGGAGCTGATGGGCGACAACGTCCTGCGCCACCGGCTGGCGCCCGAGTTCGCCTCCGACGCCTCCCGGTGGTCCTCCAAGACCGGGAGCCTGCTCAACCTGCGCCACGAGGTCGGCGTGGTCGAGCACGACGGCGGCCAGGCCTTCGCCGTCGCGGTGCTGACCGAGTCGCGTGTGCCCGCCTTCCAGCAGCCGGGGGCCGAGGCGCTCATGGCGCGGGTGGCGCGGTCCCTGCGCGACCACCTGCGCGCACGGTAGCCCCGGGGTCGCGTGGCCCGCCTCCCCGTGCCCGGCGTGCACGCGGCGGCGACCGCGCGGCGGCCCCGGAAGCCGCGGCGCCGGCTTCCGGGGCGGACCGGCCGCCCCGGCGCCGCGGCGGTCCACCTCGGCAGCGGCGGCCTCAGCCCCGGGCGGGAAGGCCGAGGGCGGGAGCCAGCCGGGCCAGCACCGACAGGAGGTCGCCGTCCTCGGCCAGCGGCTGGACCGCGACGTGGTCCGCGCCCGCCTCCAGGTGCGCGCGCAGCTCCGCCGCCGCCGTCTCCGGTGCGCCCTGCGCGACCAGGGCGTCGACCAGCGCGTCGCTCCCGCCGTCGGCGAAGTCGGCGTCGGTGAAGCCCATACGCCGGAAGTTGGAGAGGTAGTTGGTCAGGCGGTTGTCGACGTAGACGCTCAGCCCCTGCCTGCCGGCGGCCCGGGTCCGCTCGCGGTCCCCGCCCAGGGCCACCTTGTGCTCGGGAGCCAGGAGCGGCCCGTCGCCGAGCCTCTCCCGAGCGGTGCGCGTGAACTCCGGGTCGACCAGGTACGGGTGGCCGCCGGCGGCGCGCTCGGCGGACAGCCGGAGCATGCGCGGCCCCAGGGCGGCGACCACGCGCCGGTCCTCGGGGACGCCTCCCCGGTCCAGGGCGTCCAGGTAGTCCACCACCGCCTGGAAGGGCTTGGCCGCCTCGGGGCCGTTGGCCTCGCGGTGCCCCGCGCCGATGCCGAGCAGGAACCGGCCGGGGCTCTCGGACTCGATCCGCCGGAAGGAGTCGGCCACCGTCGCGGCGTCCGCGGACCAGATGTTGACGATGCCGGTCGCGACCGCGACGCGCGACGTCGCCGCCAGTGCCGTGGACGCCAGGTCCAGGTCGGCGCCGGGGGAGCCGCCGATCCAGATGGCGCCGTAGCCCAGGCGCTCGATCTCGGCGGCCACCTCGGCGGTGAGGTCGGTCCGCTTCACCCACACCCCGTAGGTCCCCGGATCGACGGAGGTCGCGTTCAGACTCATGAAAGGCCTTCCTCGGCGGTGGCGTCGGCGGACCACCGCCCCCGGCGGCCCGCCGGTCGGGCACGTGCGCTGCCCCACCCGGCCACGTTACGCTCACCACGCGTGTTCGGGGGGCCGCGCCGCGGGAGCGCCGCCGGGCCGCCGTGCACCACCACGGAAGGGCGCCTACAGCGAGTGCAGGTGGGCCGCCGCGCCCGCCCGCAGGGCCTCGGAGACCGTGTCCAGGGCCGGTGAGCGCAGGTTCCACCGCTGCCAGTACAGGCGCACGTCCACCGGGCGGTCCGGTGCCAGCGCCACCAGCCGCCCGGACGCGACGTCGGCCGCGCACCGCTGCTCGGGGACCATGCCCCACCCGAGTCCGAGCAGGACCGCCCGGGCGAAGTCCTCCGAAGCCGGGATGTAGTGCCGGGGCCCGTGGGGCTCGCCTCCGCCGGACTCGCGCAGGAACCGGTCCTGAAGGTCGTCCCTGCGGTCGAAGTTGACCACCGGCGCGTACGGGAGCAGTTCCGGGTCCGCTCGGCCGCACAGGTACTCCTCGTCGAAACCGGGGCTGCACACCGCCTGGTAGCGCAGCGCGCCGAGCCCGGCCACGGTGCATCCCTGGACCGCCTCGGGGGTGGAGGTCACGGCGGCCATCACCGTTCCCGAGCGCAGCAGGGAGGTGGTGTGCTCCTCGTCCTCGCGGTGGATCTCGAACACCGCTCCCAGGTCGGCGGGCAGGTCGGTCAGCGCCTCCAGGAACCAGGTGGACAGGCTGTCGGCGTTGACGGCCAGCGGCACCGACACCCGGCCCCGCTCCCGGTCGCCCATCCGGAGTTCGGTGGTGGCGTCCTCGTCCAGCAGCAGCACCTGGCGGGCGTAGCGCAGCACGACGTCCCCGGCGGCGGTGGTCCGCACCGGGTTCGTGCGCTGCACCAGGACCTTGCCCGCGGTCTGCTCCATCGCCCTGACCCGCTGGGACACCGCCGACGCCGTCACGTGCAGCCGCCGCGCGGCGGACTCGAAGGTGCCCTCGTCCACCAGGGCCGTCAGGGTGCGCAGGTGGTCGAACTGGAACGACATATGAAGCCTCTCTCAGGTATCCTAAGGAAGTTTAGCTTTACTGCATGGGGTGTGCGGTCCTAGCGTTCTGACAATGAACGCGACCCTTCTCCCCGCCCTGCTCGGTCTCGGTACCGGGCTGGCGCTCATCGTGGCCATCGGAGCCCAGAACGCCTACGTCCTACGGCTCGGCATCGAGGGCCGCACCGGCACGGTCCTGCCGGCGGTGCTGGTCTGCGCCCTGTCCGACGCCGTGCTCATCGTGTGCGGCGTCCTCGGCGTCGGTGCCGTCGTCGAGGCCGCCCCCGCCGCCGTCGTCGTGGTCCGCCTCCTCGGCGCGGGCTTCCTCGTCGTCTACGGCCTGTCCGCGGCGCGCCGGGTCCTGCGGCCGGGCGCGCTCGTGGTCGGCGGCGGGATCGGGGACGGCCGCGGGGCCGCCGTGACGACGGCGCTGGTGCTCACCTGGCTCAACCCGCACGTGTACCTGGACACGGTGGTCTTCCTCGGCTCCCTCGCCAACCAACAGGACGGCGGCGCCCGCTGGTGGTGGGCGGCGGGCGCCGTCACGGGCAGCTTCGTGTGGTTCTTCGGCCTGGGCTTCGGCGCGCGGCTGCTGCGCCCCCTCTTCGCCCGGCCGGGCGCCTGGCGCGTCCTGGACGCGGTCATCGCCGCCGTCATGCTCACCCTGGGCGTGCGCATGGCCCTCGGATCCTGAGAGGCCGCGAGCGCTACACGCTGGTGATAAAACGTTTCAAGAGCAGAGACATCCGATGACCAGGGAAGACTTCGGGGAGGTCTTGACATGCGAGAAGAGCTGGGGGTAGTTTCAGCGCAGCCTGAGTGAAACGATTCAATCGCTTCACCGCCGGTCCACCCGCAGTCGTGCCCTCCCCGAACGGAGCCCCACCGTGGCAGCACTCCCCGAACGCCGCGCGGACGCCCTGGACGTCCTGCGGCGCCAGCACATCGAACTCCCCTCCTGGGCCTTCGGGAACTCCGGAACCCGGTTCAAGGTGTTCGCGCAGCCCGGCGTCCCCCGCGACCCCTGGGAGAAGGTCGCCGACTCCGCCCAGGTGCACCGGCTCACCGGCGTCGCCCCCACGGTCGCCCTGCACATCCCCTGGGACCAGGTGGACGACTACGCCGCGCTCGCCGCCCACGCCCGCGACCTGGGCATCGGCATCGGCACCGTCAACGCCAACGTCTTCCAGGACGACGACTACAAGCTCGGCAGCGTCGCCAACCCCGACCCGGCCGTGCGCCGCAAGGCGATCGACCACCTGCTGGAGTGCGTGGACGTCATGGACGCCACCGGCTCGCGCGACCTCAAGCTGTGGTTCGCCGACGGCACCAACTACCCCGGCCAGGACGACCTGCGCACCCGCCAGGACCGCCTCGCCGAGGCCCTGTCCGAGGTCTACGACAGGCTCGGCCCCGACCAGCGCCTCCTGCTGGAGTACAAGCTCTTCGAGCCCGCCTTCTACGCCACCGACGTCCCCGACTGGGGCACCGCCTACGCCCACTGCCTGGAGCTGGGCGAGAAGGCCGTGGTCTGCGTCGACACCGGCCACCACGCCGCGCACACCAACATCGAGTTCATCGTCGCGTTCCTGCTGCGGGCCGGGAAGCTCGGCGCCTTCGACTTCAACTCGCGCTTTTACGCCGACGACGACCTCATGGTCGGCTCCGCCGACCCCTTCCAGCTCTTCCGCATCATGTACGAGGTCGTGCGCGGCGGCGGCTTGGCCGCCGACACCGGGGTCGCGTTCATGCTCGACCAGTGCCACAACATCGAGCCCAAGATCGCCGGGCAGATCCGCTCGGTCATGAACGTGCAGGAGGCCACCGCCAAGGCCCTGCTGGTGGACGCCGACGCGCTCGCCGACGCCCAGCGCGAGGGCGACGTCCTGGCCGCCAACGCCGTCCTGATGGACGCCTACAACACCGACGTGCGCCCCATGCTCGCCGACCTGCGCACCGACCAGGGGCTGGACCCCGACCCCATGGCCGCGCACGCGCGCTCCGGCTACGTGGAGCGCGCCGTCGAGGAGCGCAAGGGCGGCGCCCAGGCCGGGTGGGGCGCGTGAGCCAGACACCGACCACGCCAGAACCCGGCAGCCGCACCGAACAGGAGGACACCGTGTCCGACTCCGTCGTCGAACAGCTCCTCGCCCGCAGCAACACCCTCGGCTCGGACCCGCGCAACACCAACTTCGCGGGCGGCAACACCTCCGCCGCGGGCACGCGCACCGACCCCGTCACCGGCCGGCCCGTCGACCTGCTGTGGGTCAAGGGATCCGGCGGCGACCTGGGCACCCTCACCGAGGACGGCCTGGCCGTGCTGCGCCTGGACCGCCTGCGCGCCCTCGTGGACGTCTACCCCGGCGAGGAGCGCGAGGACGAGATGGTCGCCGCCTTCGACCACTGCCTGTTCGGCAAGGGCGGCGCCGCACCCTCCATCGACACCGCCATGCACGGCCTGCTGCGCGCCGCGCACGTGGACCACCTGCACCCCGACTCCGGCATCGCCCTGGCCACCGCGGCCGACGGCGAGCGCCTGACCCGCGAGTGCTTCGGCGACCGCGTGGTGTGGGTGCCCTGGCGCCGTCCCGGCTTCCAGCTCGGCCTGGACATCGCGAAGATCGCGGAGGAAAACCCGAACGCCATCGGCGCCGTCCTGGGCGGCCACGGCATCACCGCCTGGGCCGAGACCAGCGAGCAGTGCCAGGCCAACTCCCTGGAGATCATCCACACCGCCGAGCGCTTCCTCGAGGAGCACGGCCGCCCCGACCCCTTCGGCCCCGCCCTGGAGGGCTACGGCGCCCTGCCCGACGACGAGCGCCGCGAGCGCGCCGCCGCCCTGGCCCCCGTCATCCGCGGCCTGGCCTCCACCGACCACCCCCAGGTCGGCCGCTTCACCGACAGCGACGTGGTCCTGGACTTCCTGGCCTCGGCCGAGCACCCGCGCCTGGCCGCCCTGGGCACCTCCTGCCCCGACCACTTCCTGCGCACCAAGGTCCGCCCCATGGTGCTCGACCTGCCCGCCGACGCCCCGCTGGAGCAGGCCGTCGCGCGACTGCGCGAGCTGCACGAGGAGTACCGGGCCGAGTACCGCGCCTACTACGAGCGCCACGCGGGCCCCGACAGCCCCGCCATGCGCGGCGCCGACCCGGCGATCGTGCTGGTCCCGGGCGTGGGCATGTTCTCCTTCGGCAAGGACGCCAAGACCGCGCGCGTGGCGGGCGAGTTCTACGTCAACGCCGTCAACGTCATGCGCGGCGCCGAGGCGGTCTCCACCTACCGGCCCATCGAGGAGTCGGAGAAGTTCCGCATCGAGTACTGGGCGCTAGAGGAGGCCAAGCTGGCCCGCCTGCCCAAGCCCAAGCCGCTCGCCACCCGGATCGCCCTGGTCACCGGCGCGGCCGGCGGCATCGGCAAGGCGATCGCCGCCCGGCTGGCGGCCGAGGGCGCGTGCGTGGTCGTGGCCGACCTGGACGCCGGCAAGGCCGCCGAGGCAGCCGCCGAACTGGGCGGCGCGGACGTGGCCGTGGGCGTGGCCTGCGACGTCAGCGACGCCGACGCGGTGGCCCGCGCCCTCGACGAGGCCGCGCTGGCCTTCGGCGGGGTGGACCTGGTGGTCAACAACGCAGGGCTGTCCATCTCCAAGCCGCTGCTGGAGACCACCGAGCGCGACTGGGACCTCCAGCACGACGTCATGGCCAAGGGGTCCTTCCTGGTCTCCCGCGAGGCCGCCCGCGTGATGACGGCCCAGGGCATGGGCGGCGACATCGTCTACATCGCCTCCAAGAACGCCGTGTTCGCCGGGCCCAACAACGTCGCCTACTCCGCCGTCAAGGCCGACCAGGCCCACCAGGTGCGGCTGCTCGCCGCCGAACTGGGCGGCGAGGGCATCCGGGTCAACGGCGTCAACCCCGACGGGGTCGTGCGCGGATCGGGCATCTTCGCCGGGGGCTGGGGAGCCCAGCGGGCCAAGGTCTACGGGGTCAAGGAGGAGGACCTGGGCGCGTTCTACGCCAAGCGCACCATCCTGGGCCGCGAGGTGCTGCCCGAGCACGTCGCCAACGCGGTGTTCGCGCTGACGGCCGGGGAGCTGTCGCACACCACCGGCCTGCACATCCCCGTGGACAGCGGCGTCGCCGCCGCGTTCCTGCGATGAGCGCCGCCAGCGGCCCGGGCGGCCGCTCCGCCCGGGCGGCCGGGGGCACGGCGGTCCACGCGGCCGTCGACCTGGGCGCCTCCAGCGGACGGGTCATCGCCGGGCGGATCGAGGACGGGCGGCTGCGCACCGAGGAGGTCGCCCGCTTCCCCAACGGGCCGGTCACCGTGCCCGCCGGGAACCGCGCCACCCTGCACTGGGACGTGCTGTCCCTGTACGCGGGTGTGGTCGAAGGGCTGCGGCGGGCCGCCGAACCCCACGGGCTGGCCTCGGCCGGGGTGGACTCCTGGGCCGTGGACTACGGCCTGCTCGACGCCGACGGCGCCCTGCTCGGCAACCCCGTCCACTACCGCGACGCCCGTACCGACGGGGCGTCCGAGCGGGTGTTCGCGCACCTGCCCGCCGAGGAGCTGTACGCGGTCAACGGCCTCCAGGTGCAGCCGTTCAACACGGTGTTCCAGCTCGCCGCCGCCTCCGGGGACGCCCAGTCGGCCGCCGCCCGCGACCTGCTGCTGGTGCCCGACCTGCTCGGGTACTGGCTGACGGGGGAGCGGGTGGCGGAGCTGACCAACGCCTCCACCACCGGCCTGGTGGACGTGCACGCGCGGCGCTGGGCGGACCGGTGCCTGGACCTGCTCCGGGAGCGCTTCGGCGTCCCGGCGCGGGACCTGTTGCCCGAACTGGTCGAACCCGGAACCGTCGTCGGCGCCATCCGGGCCGGAACCGGGACCGGGGCCGGAACCGGGGCGGCCGAGGGCACGCCGCTGGTGGCGGTGGGCTCGCACGACACCGCCTCCGCCGTGGTGGCCGTGCCCGCCGCCACACCCCGCTTCGCCTACGTCTCCTCGGGGACGTGGTCGCTGGTCGGGGTGGAGCTGGACGCCCCCGTGCGGACCGAGGCGAGCCGGGCGGCCAACTTCACCAACGAACTGGGGGTGGACGGCACGGTCCGCTACCTGCGCAACGTCACCGGGCTGTGGCTGCTCCAGGAGTCGCTGCGCGTGTGGCGTGAGCGGGGACGCGAGGTGGACCTGCCCGACCTGCTGGCGCGTGCCGCCGGCTTGCCCGCGCTGGCGTGCGTGGTGGACGTGGACGATCCCCGGTTCCTGCCGCCGGGGGACATGCCCGCGCGTATCGCCGCGTTCGCCGCCGAGACCGGGCAGCGCCCGCCGGAGACCGACGCCGAGGTGGCGCGGTGCGTGGTGGACTCGCTGGCACTGGCCTACCGCGGGGCGGTGCGCCAGGCCGCCGAGCTGAGCGGGACGGACGTGGAGGTGGTCCACGTGGTCGGCGGCGGATCGCGCAACGAGTTGCTGTGCCGGCTCACCGCGGACGCCGTGGGCCTGCCTGTCGTCGCCGGGCCCGTCGAGGGCGCGGCGATCGGCAACCTGCTGGTGCAGGCCCGCGCGGTCGGAGCGGTGGAGGGCGGTCTGGACGACCTGCGCCGGATCGTGGCCGACTCCACCGAGGTCCGCCGCTACGAGCCGAGCGGACCGCAGGCCCCGTGGGAGGCCGCCGAGCGGCGGCTCTGGAGCTGAGGTTGCGCCTTCCCCACGCGCTGGAGGGGCCGCCGGTGTTCGGCGGCCCCTCGCCGCTTCCGGTCCCCGACCGGAGTCCCCGTCTCCTCACGGCCTCCCCGTGTGCGGCTTCCGTGCCGCGGAACCACGGCGGGGGACCCTCACACGGCCGATCGGCGCGGGCCCGCCTCCGGGGCCTGTCCCCGAACCCGCGCGGCTCGGCCACGACGTCCACCGGCGGGCCGCTCCCGCGGGCTTCGCCGACGCCGCCGGGTCAGGCCGTGGTCACGGCCACCTTGGTCCAGCCGGGCTCGCGGTGGTCGAAGGCGCGGTAGGAGTTCACCACCTCGTCGAACGGCACCTCCTGGGTGAGGACCGAGGTGATGTCGACGCTGCCGGCGGCCACCATCTCCAGCAGTTCGGGGATGTAGGTGCGGTGGTTGCAGTTGCCCATCTTCAGGGTGAGGTTCTTGTTCATCGCCGCACCGATGGGGAAGTGCGTCATCGTCGGCGGGTAGACGCCGATGATGGACAGGGTCCCCGCCTTCGCGATCGCGTCCACCGCCCACCGCGTGACCTGGGAGGGCGCGTCGCCGGGAACCCAGGTGTCGCCCTGGGGCCGGGCCTGGGGCACGATCTCGGAGACCTCCGCGGCGAACTGCTCCCTGAGGCCCTCCTGGACGGCCGGCCCCTGCTTGGGCTGCTCCGCGTCGACCCCGACGGCGTCGATCACGCGGTCCGGGCCGATGCCGCCCGTGAGCTCCACCATGGTGGCCACCGGGTCCTCCTTGGTGTAGTCGATCACCTCGGCGTGCAGCAGGCGCGCCTGCTCCAGCCGGCTCCCGACCCCGTCGACCGCCAGTACGCGCCCCGCCCCCTGGAGGTAGGCGCTCAGCACGGCGAACAGCCCCACGGGACCGCAGCCCATCACCGCGACGGTGTCACCCGGGGCGATCTCGGCCAGCCTGGCCCCGAACCACGCCGTGGGGAAGATGTCGGAGATGAGGACGGCCTCCTCGTCGCTCACCCGCTCGGGGACGCTGACGAGCCCCACGTTGGCGTAGGGAACGCGCACCCGCTCGGCCTGGAGGCCGGGGAAGGAGCCGGTGGACTCGGGCCCACCGAAGAAGGCCGTGCCCGCGCGGCTGCCCCCGGGGTTCGCGTTGTCGCACTGGGCGAAGTAGCCGCTCCGGCAGTAGCTGCACGTCCCGCATCCGATGGTGGAGGGGATGACCACCCGGTCGCCCGGCTGGAAGTTGCGCACCTGGGAGCCCACCTCGGTCACCACGCCGACCCCCTCGTGACCGAGGACGGTGCCCGGCACCATGCCCGGCATGGTGCCTCGGATCATGTGCAGGTCGGTGCCGCAGATCGCGCTCGTGGTGATCTGCACGATGGCGTCCTGGGAGTGTTCGATGCTCGGTTCCGCCACGTCTTCCAGGCGGATGTCGCCAATGCCATGCCACACAACGGCCTTCATGGTCTTCCTCCCGACCAGCGGTGGGGACGCGTCCGCGTCGCCCGAATCGGTGGATGTTCGCTGAGTGCGGCGGCTACCCAGGCCCCGGCCCCGTAAACCGGAAGGGGCGCGGACACGGGAACCGGTCCGGCCGGACCGACGCAGGAGGTCCTCCGCGTGCCCGCCCGGCCTGGATGTGCTGTTCGGTGAAGCTCCGCCGCGCTTTGCCTCGTGCCCGGAAGCCGCAGGTGCGGGAACCCTCGGTCCCCGCGGTGCGCACGCGCCTACCTCACGGGCGCACCGCGGGACCTCCGGCGTCCCCGTCGGCGCCCTCGCCACCCCCCGGCGGCACAGCACCGAGTCCACCGAACAGAACCTAGGCGAGGGCTCCGACCGCCAGCTCCGTGGCCTGCGCGACGAGGGCGTCGTCGTACTCCGCGCCCGCCTCGTCGCGGCTGGACATGACCGCCAGGACGACGGGGGCGCCCTCCGGCGGCCACAGCACACCGATGTCGTGCCGGGTGCCGTAGCCGCACGCACCGGTCTTGTCCCCGACCGTCCAGCCCTTCGGGACCCCGGCGCGGATCAGGCCGTCGCCGGTGGTGTTGGCGCGCATCATGCCGACGAGGACGCCGCGCCCGTCCTCGGGCAGGACGTCGCCCAGGGCGAACGCGCGCAGGCTGGTGGCCATCGCGCGCGGGGTACTGGTGTCGCGGACGTCGCCCGGCACGGCCTCCGCCATCTCCGGCGCGACCCGGTCCACCCGGGTGACGTCGTCGCCGATCCCCCGCAGGGCCTCCTCCAGCCCCTCCGGTCCACCGAGCTCCTCGAGGAGCAGGTTGGAGGCGGTGTTGTCGCTGTGGCGCAGCGCGGCGTCGCCGATCTCGCGCAGCGTCATGCCGCTGTCCACGTGCTTCCGGGTGACGGGGGAGTGGAAGACCAGGTCCGCTTCGGAGAAGGTGACGACCCGGTCGAGTCCGTCGACCGGTGTCCGGTCGAGCACGGCGCCGAAGGCCAGGGCCTTGAAGGTGGAGCAGTAGGCGAACCGCTCGTCGGCCTGGAACTCGACCACCCGGTCGGTGCCGGTGTCGAGCGCGTAGACGCCGAGCCGGACGTCGAACTCCTCTTCGAGGCGCTCGAACTCGGAGTCCATCGGGACGGGGGCGGGAGGCTCCGCTGGCGGGGGAGTCCCGGCGGCCTCGGCCGACGGCGGTGGGGCCGCCGGACCGGCGGAATCCGCGGGGGACGAGCAGCCGGTGAACGGGACCAGGGCGATCGGGACCAGCGCCGCCCACGCGGCGTGGCGAGTCGTGGACCACGGCACCGCGAAGCACCTTCTCTCCGTAGCCGGACGGTGACTCCCGGAATTCTCGCGGTCGGCGGGCGCGCTGTCGACGATGGCGACGGCATGGCGCGCACGTCTTCTCGGGCGTCGTCCCCGCACGCGGTACCCGTGCGGCCCCGGTGAACAGCGTGGCCGGTGCTCACGAGGAGCACCGGCCACGCCCGTCCTTCGGTCAGACGGAGGAGGTCCTCACGGCGGCGTGGTGCGGCCGACCCGTCCGTGCGGGGCCCCGGCGCCAGGCGCGGTGCCCGTCGGACGCCGCGACCGCGGGCCCGTACCCCGCCGGCTCAGCGTTCCGGCCGGTCGCCGTGTTCTGCCGCCGGTCGCCGGCCGCCGAGGGCACGGGCACCTGCACGCGCCGACGGCCGCGCCAGGCCGCGACGGCCCTCTGCGCCGCCCCCCTGCGCACTCCCAGGCCGCTCCTGCTCCCCAGGGGAACCAGGGTGTCCACGCACACCGCTGCCGCAATCGTCATCGCCACGAGAATCGCCAGTGTCACGTTCCCTCGCTTCCCTCTTCCCGGACGGCCGTGCCCACGCGCTCCCGCGGGCTCCCCGGCCGTTCGCCGTACGCTCCGCGCCCGACACGCCGTGTGCATGCAGGCTGCCCGTACCCCCGGCCGGTGAAACCCCCGGGGGTGCGCGGCACGGTCCCTCGCGGCACGTCAGGCACCGGCAACGCCGTTCGGGTTCCGCGGGTGGACCGGCGGCCCGGCCCCCGTCTCCTGCCGGTCGGACTCCCCGTCCGGGCACCCGGCGAAGCCGTCCGGCGACCGGTGGACGAAGTGGACGGGCTGGCCCATGACGCGACTCCTCAACCGGGGTTTCCCGTTTCCGGGGAAGGTACGGGACCGACCCTAGGATCCGCCTACGTCATTTCGGGGCCGGTCTTTGGGCGGTCGCCGTGTTCGGGTACGGCGTCCGCGGGGAAGCCTTCTGGAATCCGGTGCGGTGGGACCACCCGCCGGCCCGGGGCCGCACCACCCGTGGAGAGGATGGAACCCGCATGGAGGAGTCCAACGCCGCGGAACGGATGCTCGGCGACCTGCTCGGCGCCAGCCACACGATGGCCATGGAGGACGTGCCGGGCCACGTGGCCGACCAAGCGGCCCGCGCCGGACTGCACGGGGTCCTGATCTACGCGGTCGACGTGCGCCAGGAGGTGCTGGTGCTGCTGACCGGGCGCGGTCCGGACGCCGGACAGGACCCCGGAGGAAAGCGCACACCGCTGCGCATCGATGGAACGCTGGCGGGACGCGCCTTCCAGACCGAGAGGATCCTTCGCGCCTCCACGAAGGAGGACGACCGCTACCACTGGTGGGTGCCGGTGCTGGACGGCACCGAGCGCATGGGACTCCTCTGGGTGGAGACCGACGCCGACGACGCACAAACCCGCGAGCGCATGTGGCACCTGGCGTCCCTGGTCGCGCTGCTGGTGGTGAGCAAACGGGTCCACAGCGACTCCTACGCCAGGCTGGTCCGTGTCCAGGAGATGAGCGTGGCGGCCGAGATGCAGTGGAACCTGATGCCGCCGCGCACCTACACCAACGAACACGTGACCATCGACGCCGCGCTGGAGCCGGCCTACCAGGTCAACGGCGACGCCTTCGACTACGCCGTGGCGGGCCGGAACGTACACGTGTCCATCTTCGACGCGATGGGGCACGACACCGCCGCCGGGCTGACCGCCAACCTCGCCGTGGCGGCCTGCCGCAACCACCGCCGCCAGGGCGGTGACCTGGCCGAGGTCGCCGCGGGCGTCGAGCACACCCTGCTCACCGAGTTCGGGCAGAAGTACTACGACGCCTCCACCGACGACGGCTTCTTCGCCCAGACGCGCTACGTCACCGCCGTCCTGAGCGACCTGGACACCCGCACCGGCATGCTCACCTGGACCAACCACGGCCACCTGCCGCCCGTCATCATCCGTGAGGGACGCTGGGTGAGCACCCTGGAGTGCGAGCCCTCCCACCCGCTGGGCTCGGACCTGGGCCTGCCGGTCACCACGTGCAGTGAGCAGCTCCAGCCCGACGACCGCGTCATCCTGTACACGGACGGCATCACGGAGGCGCGCAGCGCGGACGGCCGCGAGTTCGGCCTGGAACGGTTCCTGGAGTTCATCCTCCGCCAGCACGCCAGCAGCCTCCCCGTGCCGGAGACCCTGCGGCGCCTCATCCACAGCGTCATGGACTACCACGGCGGACGTCTCCAGGACGACGCCACCGTCCTCCTCCTGCAGTGGCACGGACCCTGAGGGCCCGCCCCGCGCAGGGCCTCAGACCTTGCGGGCCAGGCCGCAGTACTGGGGGATGTCGCGCACCTCGCCGACCTCGACCGGCTCGGGACGCCACCGGGTGACGGAGACGATCCCGGGCTCGACCAGTGCGAACCCGTCGAAGAACCGGCCGAACTCCTTCACCGGGCGCATGTGGTAGGGCTGGGCGACACTCTCCCGCCAGTGCCGGAGGGCCTCCGGGGCGCGCTCGTCTGCGGTGGTCTCCGCGCCGGTGAGGACGCCGTCGCACACGGCCAGGAAACTGCCCGGCGCCAGGGCGTCCATGTAGGCGCGCACGATGCCCAGGGCCTCGTCGAGGTCGCCGAGGGCGCCCATCGTCCCCAGCAGGGTCAGGCCGACGGGGCGGTCCAGGTCCAGGGTCCGGCGGGCGGCCTCCAGCACCGTGCCGGTGTCGCGCAGGTCCGATCCCACGAACCGGGTCCGGCCCTCGTCGGTGCCCATCAGCAGGGCGCGGGCGTGGGCCAGCACCATGGGGTCGTTGTCGACGTAGACCACGCGCGCGTCCGGGACGTGGGCCTGCGCCACCTCGTGGGTGTTGCCGGCGGCGGGCAGCCCGGCGCCGATGTCGAGGAACTGGCGGATCCCCTCCTCCCGGACCAGGTGGGTGACCGCGCGGCGCAGGAAGAGACGGTCCCCCCTGGCGGCTTCGACGACCTGCGGCATGAGCTCCCTGACGGTGTCGCCCACCTCGCGGTCGACGGGGTAGTTGTCCCTGCCGCCGAGCCAGTAGTTCCGCACCCGCGCGCCGTGCGCGACGCTGGGGTCGATGGGGGTGTCCGTCATGGGGGCCTCTCAAGGGGACGGGTCCGTGGCAAGCGGTACGCGCAGTCTTGTGCGTCCGCCGTGTGCCCGCAACCCGAGAGCCGCCGTCGCGGACCTCGCGCCCCACCGCGGCCCCGTGAAAACGGGAGGCCCTCCTCGGAGGCGATGCCGGGAAGGGCCTCCCGTGCGGGGCCGGTCAGTCGGCGGCCGGTTCCCTGTTGTCCCTCGCCGCCCCGGCGGCGGACTCCCGCGGCGCGGCCTCCGGAGGGAGGTCGACGCTGTCGCGCAGCCGGACCCGCGGCAGGAACAGTGACGTGGCCAGGCCGAAGACGGCGATCGCCGTGGCGACGAGGAACAGGTCGCCGGTGGCCGAGCCGTAGGCGCCCTCGACGATCTCGCGCAGGAACGGCGGCATGCCCTCCAGGTCCAGGGTGCCGGCGCTCTCGCCTCCGGCGGTGGGGCCGGCCCCGGCCGCGGAGAGGCCCTCGGCGGTGTTCGAGGCGACCCGGTTGGCCAGGAAGGCGCCCAGCACGGACACGCCCATGGTGCCGCCCAGGGTGCGGAAGAAGGTCACCGTGCCGCTGGCCGCGCCGATGTCGCGCAGCGGGACGGAGTTCTGTACCACCAGGACCAGGTTCTGCATGGACATGCCGACCCCGAAGCCCATCAGCAGCATTCCCCCGCAGACGATGGCCAGGGACGTGTTCTCGTCGACGGTGGACAGGACGAGGAAGCCCAGGGTCAACAGCACCATGCCGGTGACCACGTAGGGCTTCACCCGGCCCGAGTGCGAGACCATGCGCCCGGACACGGTCGCCGAGACCATGGTGCCCAGCATGAGCGGTGCGGTCAGCAGCCCGGCCTCGGTCGGAGCGTATCCGCGTGCCAGCTGGAAGTACTGCCCCAGGAAGACCGCGCCGCCGAACATCGCCATGCCGACCGCCGCGCTGGCGAGGATGGCGATGGCCGTCTCCCGCCGCATGACCAGGTGCAGGGGCACGACCGGCTGTGCCACGCGCGACTCCACCCACACGGCCAGGGAGAGCAGCAGGACGCTTCCGCCGACCATGGCGCCGGACTGCCAGGAGATCCAGGCGAAGCCGTCGCCCAAGAAGGTCACCCACAGCAGCAGGAGGCTGACACCCGAGGCGATGAGCGTGGCGCCCGCGTAGTCCACCCTGGTGTCGGGACGGCGTACGTCGGGCAGCTCGAGGGTGCGGCTGAGCACCACCAGGGCGATGAGCATGAACGGCACACCGACGAGGAAGCACCAGCGCCATCCCAGTCCGGGCAGGTCGGCGAGCAGGCCGCCGATCAGCGGTCCGCCGACGGTCGCCACGGCCATCACCGCGCCGATGTGGCCGTTGAGGCGTCCGCGCTCCTTGGGGCTGACCAGCGAGGCGATGATCACCTGGACCAGGACCTGGGAGGCGCCCATCCCCAGTCCCTGCACCACGCGGAACGCGATCAGCTGGCCGGTGGTCTGCGCGAAGCCGCACAGCAGCGAGGAGAGGACGAACAGCACGATCGACAGCTGCAACAGCCTCTTCTTGTCGAAGAGGTCGGCGAGCTTGCCCCAGATCGGCGTGGAGGCGGTGGAGGCCAGCAGCGCCGCGGTCACGACCCAGGTGTACTGCGACTGGGTGCCCTCCAGGGCCCCGACGATCTGCGGCAGGGCGACCGAAACGATCGTGCTGCTGAGCATGGTCACACCCAGCACTGTGAGCAGCCCGCTCAGGGAGCGCGGGATCGACGGTCGCCCGGTTTCGGGCAGGGAACGTGGAGTGTTCAAGGACTGACCTCTGCGGGAGGGAAGGCGCGGCGCCGGGGGCCGCGGGGACTGCTAAGGCTGCTCATCCGGCAAAAATGCAGGGTCGGCATTTTTGCACTCCATGTAGAATAGCACCGTGGACAGGACACAGGGACTACGGGAACGCAAAAAGGACGAAACCCGGCGAGCGGTGTACACCGCCGCCATGCGGCTCACCGTGGAGCACGGATTCGACCAGGTCACGGTCGAGGCCATCGCCGAGGCCGCCAACATCTCCCGGAGGACATTCTCCAACTACTTCGCCTGCAAGGAGGACGCGGTCCTGTACGGCGAGCGGCTCTACACGCGCTCCCTGGTGCGGGCGCTGCGCGAGCGCCCCGCACACGAGGGCGCCTGGACCGCCCTGCGCGCCTCCGCACGCGATCTCTACGTGTCCTGGGACTGCCGGCCCGACCGCGGATGGGCCCTGCGCACCCGCCTGGCCCGCAAGCACCCCTCGCTCCTGGCCCGGCAGCTCACCAACCACGCCACGCTCGCCCGCGACCTGGAGGAGGCCCTGGCCGGACGGGTCCGCCCGAACGGGATACGCCCCGAACTGCTGGTCGCCGTCTTCCTCTCCGGCCTGCGCGTGGGCCTGAACACGTGGATCGACGAGGAGGAGGCGCAGGACCCGCTGAGGTTCGTGGAGGAGGCACTGGACGAGGTCGAGGCGCCGTTCGGCCGCTGACCGGCCCCGGCCCCGGACCCGGCACCGGGAGGCTGGAGGCGGGAGCCGTGGGAATACTGGTGCCCATGGACGACCTGACACTGTCCCTGCTGCCGTTGACGACCAGCGCACAGGAGCGCGAGCGGGCCGCACGGGTGGCTCTGCTGCCGGTGGGCAGCCTCGAACAGCACGGCCCCCACCTTCCCCTGGTCACCGACACCGTCATCGCCTGCGACCTGGCCCGGAGCCTGGCCGACGCCCACCCGCTGCGACCGCTGCCGCCGGTCACCGTCGGCTGCTCCCACGAGCACGCCGCCTGGCCCGGGACCGTGAGCGTCTCCGCGCCCACCCTGTACGCGTACGTCGGGGACATCGCCGCCTCCCTCGGCGACACCCGGCTCGTACTGGTCAACGGCCACGGCGGCAACCACGTGCTGGCCAACCTCGTCCAGGAGTCGGGCGGGCGTATGGCGCTCTTCCCCGGCCCCCACGACTGGGAGGCCGCCCGGGTCGTCGCCGGGATGGCCACCGACAACGACCGCGACATGCACGCCGGGGAGCTGGAGACCTCCGTGCTCCTGCACACCCACCCGGACCTGGTCCGGCCCGGGTACGAGCACGCCGACCACACCACGGGCGCGCGCGAGCACATGCTCACCGTGGGACTGGCCCCCTACACCTCCTCGGGGGTGGCCGGCCGGCCCTCACTGGCCACGGCCGCCAAGGGGCGGGCCCTGCTCGCCGCCCTCGTGGAGTCCTTCGCGGGGTACCTGGCGGTGCTGGACGAGCCGCACGGGTGAGGAGGCGCGGGCCGCCGGTCCCGCGCTGCCCGGACGCCGAGCCGACCGTGCCGGTCCCGTCCGTGGTGGACACGGGACGCGGGGCCCGAGCGAAGGCCCTCCGCGGCGAAGCGCCGCGGAGGGCGGAAGGGGACCACCGGCGATCAGCCCCGCCGTCCCCAGTCCAACAGGTCGGCCAGGCCGGCCTCGGTGAAGGCGGCGGCCAGGTCGTCGGCGTCCTCGGTGAAGTGGGCCCAGCCGTCGTGGTGGACGGGAACCACGCGGCGGGCCCCCAGGACGCGGGCGGCTTCGGCGGCCTGGGCACTGTCGAGGACGAGGGGCCGGCCGTCGAAGAGGGCGGGCAGCCTCGGGGCTCCAGCGAACAGCAGGGCGGTGTCCACCGGGGCGAAGCGCTCGGCGATCTGCCCGACCAGTTCGAGGGAGGCGTTGTCGCCGCTGACGTAGACCGCGGGCAGGCCCTCACCGGTCAGGACGAAGCCCACGACCTGGCCGGTGAACGGCTCGACCTCCTCGCGCGAGCCGGGGCCGTGCAGAGCGGGGACCGCGGTGACGGTGACCCTGCCGCCGCCGGGCCGGTCCAACTCGGTGGTCGCCCAGTCGGCCATCCCCCTGGCGTTGCCACCGAGGCGCCGTTCGCCGTCGGGGGTCGTCAGGGTGAGGGGCACCTCGGCGAGCAGGGCACGCCCGGAGCGGTCGAGGTTGTCGGAGTGCTCGTCGTGGGAGAGCAGGACCACGTCGACGCGGCCGAGGTCGGCGGGGGTGCCGGCGGAGGGCGCGGTCTTGGTCAGTCCCGGGCGGCCCGGCGCCCCGTAGTCGCCGGGGCCGTCGAAGGTCGGGTCGGTCAGGAAACGCAGGCCGCCGTACTCGAAGAGGGCGGTGGGGCCGCCGAAGACGCGGACGGGGAACTGCTCGGTTACGACGGACATGAGTACACCTCACGGATAGGAACGGCTCAACCGTGATGCACGGTAGCCGTATCTCACGGATGGGGCAACTTGTACCATGAGAGCCATGGACGAGACCGTGGCCGAAGAACCTGACCTGCCGTCCGCGCCAGGGGCGGAGCAGTACCCCTCCCTCGACCTCGCCAACAGCGCGGTCGTCCTGCCCGGCGGGCGCTCAGTGGATCTGCTCGCGGCCCCAGCGCAGGCCAACCGATGGCTGACCGAGCGGGGACTGGCACCGGTCGACGCCGGCATGCGGGAGATGTGCGCCACACAGCTACGCGTGCTACGCGAGCAGATCAGATCCCTGTTCGCCTCGCACGTGGCGGCCCTTCCCGCCCTTCCCGCCGCTCTGACGGCCGTCAACGACGCGCTGACCAAGGTGCCCACCGCCCCGCTGCTGCAGTGGGACGACGAGGACGGTCCCTACCGGGTGACGCCGCACCCCGTCACCGAGATCGTCGACCACGCCCTGGCGACCCTCGCCTCCGACGCCGCCGACCTGCTCACCGGCCCCGACGCCGCGCGCCTGACCGCCTGTGGTTCCACCCCCTGCAACCGCTACCTGCTGCGCCACGGCCGCCGGCACTGGTGCTCCACCCGCTGTGGCGACCGGGCCCGCGCCGCTCGGGCCTACGCCCGGCGGGCCCAGGCCGGGGGGAGCTGACGCGCACCCGGTGCTCCGGGCCTTCGGCGGGGTCCGTCGGCGCGGGCGGGTACGGGGCGTGGACAGGGGCCGGGTCCCGTCCCTGCTCCCGTCAGCGCGGTGCTTCCTCCGGGGCGAGGTGGCGCGCCCCGTCCGGACCGGGGGTGTGGCGCACCCGGCGGGACCGGGACCCGCGTTCATCGGACCAGAAGGGTGCCGGGGGCGGCGCCGTACTCGTCCCCGAGCTGCTCGGGGACGAGTACCGCATGACCCGGGCGCGGCGGGTGGTCCCCGGGGGCTTCGGACGGGCAGCATCTCGGAGAACGGCCCCCACAGGTGCCGATGACCCTTTCCGCCTTCGCCGTGCGCGGCCGGTCAGGTGCCCGGACCGGTCAGGAATCAAGAAGCGCCGGCCATCGGGCCACGCCTAGCGTGACGGTCATGGCGACCATCGAATCCATCACCCTTGACGTGGCCGACCCCACGGCCGCCGACCGCTTCTACACCGCCGCCTTCGGCCTGGACACGCAGGTGCGTTTTCGGGCCTCGCAGGCACCCACGGCCGGCTTCCGCGGGTTCGCGACGGCGCTCACGGTGTCCCGGCCGGGCACCGTCGACAGCCTCATCGGCTCCGCCCTCGGCGCCGGGGCCACGCCGCTGAAGCCCGCCGTGAAGTCGTTCTGGGGGTACGGCGGTGTCGTACGGGCTCCGGACGGGGCCATCTGGAAGGTCGCGACGTCGGCGAAGAAGGACACCGGTCCCGACACCCGGCGCGTCGACGAGATCGTGCTGCTGCTGGGGGTGGCGGACGTGGCCGCGAGCAAGCGGTTCTACGTCGAGCGCGGCCTCGGCGTGGCGAGGAGCTTCGGCCGTGCGTACGTCGAGTTCGCCACCGGGCCGAGCCCCGTCAAGCTGGCCCTGTACAGGCACCGAGCCCTTGCCAAGGACGTCGGCGTCTCGCCCGAGGGCACCGGATCGCACCGGCTCGTGCTCGGTGGCGACGCCGGGTCCTTCACCGACCCGGACGGGTTCGTGTGGGAGGCCGTGTCCCCGGTGACCGCATCCTGAGGTGCCGTCGCCGCCCGCGTTCCCGGACCCGTGACCCGGGCCGCGGACTCCGCGCGAACGCGCGCCGTCCCCGCGCGCCTCGCCGGGAACGGCTGACGCGCCGTACCAGTGGCGGTGCACGGGGGCACGGGAGACCATCCCGGCCGGGCGGGGAGAACGCCGGCCACACCACGGGTGGGCGCGACCACGGGCTCACCGTGGGATCGGCTCCCTGCGCCCCTCGGGGGCCGGTCGTCCCTCATCGGCCACGGCCGCCACGGGCCGGCCCCTGCTCGCCGTCCTCCCCGAATCCTTCGCGGGGTACCCTGCGGCGCCGGACAAGCCGCACCAGCAGGACCACCGCGCCGGGCAGGGCGGCGACCAGGGCCAGGAGCCCGTAGACCACCGACACCGTCAGCCCCTCCCGCGAGCCCAGCCCCGCCACACCGAAGGCCAGGGCGGTGACCGCCTCGCGCGGCCCCCAGCCGCCGACGTTGACCGGCACACTCATCGCCAGCAGGGCCAGGACCAGCAGCGGCACCAACTGGAGCACGGGCGCGGTGACCCCCGCCAGACGGGCGGCGACCAGGAACATCGACACGTAGCCGGTCAGCGCGGCCGCCGACAGCAGCAGCACCCGGGGACCGCGTACGAACAGGCCCGCCCGGGCGTCGGCGGCCGCCGCCCGCAGGGCGCGCCACCACCGGGGCCGGCGGGACCGCCCCACGCGCAGGCCGACGGCGACCACCAGGGCGACCAGTCCGACCACCCCCGCCGTCACCCCGACCGCGCGCAGCCCGAAACCGAGCAGGGCGGTGGGCAGGGCGAACAGCAGCGCCGCCCCGGTGGCGGCCAGTACCGCCTGCCCCGCCATGCGCTCCAGCACCACCGCGCGCACGCCACGGCCCATGTCCCCGGTGTAGCGGCCGTGGCTGAACGCGCGGTACACGTCGCCGAGCACCCCGGCGGGAAGCACCGCGTTGAGGAACACGGCCAGGTAGTAGTCGGCGACCGCGCGCCGCAGCGGCAGCCGCAGCCCCACCCCGCGCGCCACCGTCAGCCAGCGGACCGCCGAGAGCACGGTGGTCACCGCGCCGATGCCCAGGGCCGCCCCGACCGCGGGGAGGCCGACCACCCCGAACGCGTCGGTGAAGGCCTCCAGCGGGTACCACCACACGACGGCCGCCAGCACGGCGAACCCGGCCAGCGTCCGCGCCCACAGCGGCCACCAACGGTGCGTGCGACCGCCGGTCACCGCACCTCCGGCGGCCGGGGCAGCGCCAGCAGGTCCGTGTGGTGGACCACGGCCGCCAGCCTCCCCCGGGAACACTCCTCCAGGCGGCGCGCCAGGTACTCCGCGCCGGGCAGCGACGGGTCCTGGTCCACGGCCGCGCCCACCCAGCCGCGCAGCCAGGCCCGCGTCAGCTCCGCCTCACCGCGACCGAGCCGCCACGGGCTCGGATAGGTGCGCACCCCGTAGCCCAGGTGCCCGAAGGCCGTGGCGGCGAACCCGGCGGCGTCCGGGCCCAGGCGCCCCCCACGCCGCTGGTGGGCGTTGAAGGCCTCGGAGAAGGCCCGGTCGAGCGGGTCGGCGGGGGAGAGGTCCACCCGTCCCGACACCGACAGCGAGAACAGTGCCGGGCACCCCGTCACCGCGACCGCCCCGGCGAGTGTCTCCAGTTCCGTGCGGGTGAGCAGGTCCAGCAGTGCCGAGGCCACCACCAGAGTGACCTCGCGCAGGCCGGCGGCCCGCAGCGAGGCCAGGTCGAGCCGCCGTGTGACCACCTCGGCGGCGGGCACCGCGTCCCGGGCCAGGTCCAGCAGGGCCTGGTCGCGGTCGAAGAGCACCCAGCGCTGCGGCCCGGGCAGGCGCGGCGCCAGCCAGCGCCCCAGCGCACCCGTCCCGCACCCCAGGTCGGCCACCACCCGCCCGTGTCCGTACAGGAGCGTGGGCGGCTCCGTGGCGCGCGCCTCGGCGTCGGCGTTCTCCCGAAGCGCCAGCCACTCCGGCGTGAACGCCGGAACCCCGGTGGTACTCAACGCGGCTCCCCATGGTCCAGAACGGCGGCCATGTCCCGTGCCGCCCGCTCCCATCCTGCCAATCCCTCCCGCCGCAGACGGGCGGAACACCGCAGTTGCCCACGCAGGTCCTCCCTGGTCAGCCAGCGGCGCAGCGCCTCGGCCAGCGCGGAGGCGTCCCCGGGCGGGACGAGCACGCCGGGCCGCTCCCCCCGGGGGTCGCGGCCCAGGGCCTCGGGCACACCGCCCACCTCGCCGGCCACCACAGGGACGCCGTGCGCCAGCGCCTCGGTCACGACCATGCCGTAGGTCTCCCCGCGCGAGGGCAGCACCAGCAGGTCGGAGCGGGCGTAGGCCGCGGACAACCCCTCTCCCCGGAGCTCGCCGGCAAAGGACACCCGGCCTTGGAGGCCGAGGTCGCGGCACAGGGCGCGCAGGTACCGGGCGTAGGCGGCCGACGCGCCCGTGTCGGCCGACAGGTCTCCGACCGGACCGACGCACGAGCACTCCCACTCCAGGGAATCCAGCCGGGCCAGCGCGGCCAGCAGCAGGTCGTGGCCCTTGCGCGGGGTCAACGACGCCACGCACAGCAGCCGGGTGCCGTCCCCGCCGGGGGCGAGCGGCGCCGGGTCCACACCCGGCTCGACCACGTGTACCCGGTCCAGCCCGTGGTGGCCGGCCACCCGCCGTGCCGACCACCGGCTGGTGGCCACCACGGCCGCGGCCGCGCGCAGCACCCGCCGCTCCCGGGCGTCCAGGTCGCGCGCGGCCTCGGGGGACAGGCCGTTTCCCTCGGCCAGCGGCAGGTGTACCAGGACCACCAGCCGCAGCCTGGACACGTGGGGGAGCAGGACCTCGGGGACGCCGCAGGCGACGAGTCCGTCCAGGACCGCCGTCGCGCCGTCGGGGACCTCCGCCAGCACGCGCGAGAGCCCGGCGCGGGCACCGGCGTCCGCGCGGGGCCAGTCCCCGTGGACGACGATCCGGCGCACCGGCCGTCCCAGCCCGGTGAGCGCTCCGGCCAGGCGCCGGTCGTAGGTGTTGCCGCCGCTGGGCACCGAGTCCGGTGGTACGACGACGACCGTGGTCACAGGTCCCGTTCGTGGCCGGCCCAGGCCACGTGCGACTCGTGCAGGGTCACCGCGATCCCGTCCAGTCCGCGCGCCCGCGCGTCGAGGCGCTCCACCAGGCGGTCCGCGATCACCCCGGCCAGGAACTCGGTGCTGGTGTTCACCCCGGCGAAGTCGGGATCCTCGTCCAGGTTGCGGTAGTCGAGTCCGGCGAGCACGGCCTTCAGCTCCCGTGTGGCCAGGCCGATGTCCACCACGATGTTGTCCTCGTCCAGTTCACGGCGGCGGAAGGTGGCGTCCACGACGAACGTGGCCCCGTGCAGCCCCTGGGCGGGGCCGAACACCTCGCCGCGGAAACTGTGGGCGACCATGATGTGGTCGCGGACGGTGACGCTGTACACGAGTGCGCTCCCTCGGTGGTGGTCGGTCGCGGACGCTCACGGCCGCGGATGGACGATCAGGTGGCACAGTGCGGGCAGGCTGCCCCCGGCCAGGCGCGGCATCACCGACGGCAGTTCCTCGAAGGGGCTCTCACCGGTGACGAGCATGTCGAAGGCGGGATCGGCGAGCAGTTCCAGGGCCAGGTCGAGCCGGTCGCCGTGGCCGCGCCGGCCCCCGCGCGCGGGGGCGACCGTGCCGACCTGGCTGGAGCGCACGGTCAGACGGCGCGAGTGGAAGTACTCGCCCAGCGGTACGCTGACCCGCCGGTCGCCGTACCAGCTCAGCTCGACCACCTCGCCCTCGGCCGCGACCAGCTCCAGGGAACGCGCCAGCCCGGCCTCGGTGGCGCTGGTGTGGAAGACCCGGTCGCGTTCGCTTCCGGCCTCCTCCGGCAGGGCGAACTCCACGCCGAGCCGCTCGGCGACCCGCGCCCGCGCGGGGTCCACGTCCACCAGTTGCACCCGCACTCCCGGAACCCCGGCGGCCAGGCGCGCCACGCAGCAGCCCACCATTCCGGCGCCGACCACCGTCAGCCGGTCGCCCAGCAGGGGAGGGGCGTCCCACAGCGCGTTCACCGCCGTCTCCACCGCTCCGGCCAGCACCGCCCGACGCGCCGGGACGTCCTCGGGTACGGGCCGCACCGACTCCCTCGGGAGCACGAACCGCGTCTGGTGCGGGTACAGGGCGAACACCGTGCGCCCCACCAGGTCGGGCGGCCCCTCCTCGACCACCCCGACGCTGAGGTAGCCGTACTTGACCGCGCCGTCGAACTCCCCCTCCTGGAAGGGCGCCCGCATGAGCCCGTACTGGCTCGGCGGCACGCCTCCGCCGAAGACCAGGGCCTCGGTGGCACGGCTCACCCCCGAGTACAGGGTGCGGACCAGGACCTCCCCTCGCCCGGGGGCGGGCAGTACGCTCTCGCGGATCTCGCCCTCGCCCGGTGACCTCACCCAGAACGCCCGTGCCGTACGACTCATACTCCTCCTTGCTCCCTTCCCCGGCCGGTGGCCGGTGCGGCGGGCCCCACCGGTCGGCGGTTCCGCCACAGGTACACGGCGTCGCGGCCGAACGACCACCCCAGGACGGTCAGCGCCCCGGCCGCCACGGCGGCCGAGCCCCAGTGGGGGAGTACCCGGGCGGAGACCGCCACCAGGGCCACCCCCTGGACGGCGGCCACCGCCTTGCGCGCCCGGCTCGGCGGCAGCGGCGCCCGCAGCCACGGGGCCGCGTATCCGGCGAGCACGAACACGTACCGCGTCACACCGATCACCGCCACCCACGGCCCCAGCGTGAACGCCGTCTGCACGCTCAGCACCAGGATCAGGAACGCGTCGGCCTCCATGTCGAACCTCGCGCCGAAGGACGACTCGGTCCGGGTCCTTCGCGCCACCGGCCCGTCGACCAGGTCCAGCGCCAGCGCCAGCGACGCCAGCACCACCACCGGCCACACGGGACCGCCGTCGGCCACCAGCGCGGTCACCGCGCCGATGAGCACCGACCGCACCAGTGTCACCAGGTCGGCGGGGCCCAGGGCGTCGTGGCCCGCGCGACGCATCGCCCATGCCAGCACCGCCGCCCCCGTCAGCAGGTAGGCGGTTCCCGCCGCCCAGCCGGCCGTTCCCAGGTCCGCGGTCACCGTGAGTACCACCAGTACCGCCACCTGCGCGCACGCGCCGGCGGCCAGGGCCGGTCGCCCGCCCACGGCGTTCAACCGAGTGTCTCGTCCAGGTGCGGCAGGTCGTGCCCCAGGCGGTCGCGCTTGGCGGTCAGGTAGGCCAGGTTCTCCGCGCGGGCGGGCATCAGCAGGGGGACCCGCCCCATGACCTTGATCCCGTACTCGTCCAGGGCACGTGCCTTGTCGGGATTGTTCGACATCAACCGCACCGACCGCACCCCCAGGTACAGCAGCACCCGCGCCGCCGGGCCGTAGTCGCGCACGTCCACCGGCAGTCCCAGCTCGGTCGCCGAGTCCACGGTGTCCAGGCCGAGCCGGTCCTGTAGGGCGAGCGTGCGCACCTTGGCCACCAGGCCGATGCCCCGGCCCTCGTGGCCGCGCAGGTAGACCAGCACGCCCCGTCCCTCGCGCACGATCGCGTCCAGTGCGGCCCCCAGCTGGTCGCCGCACTCGCAGCGCAGTGCTCCGAAGGCGTCCCCGGTCAGGCACTCCGAGTGCGCACGGACCAGCACCTCCTCGAAGCCGAGGACCTCGCCGAACACCAGGGCCACGTGTTCCTGGTCGTCCACCGGGTCCCGGAAGGCCACCGCGCGGAACGTCCCCCGCCGGGTGGCCAGCTCCGACTCCGCCACGGAAGCCGGATCCATGCTGTGTTCGCTCATACGTCCCCTCGTTCCACCGCGCGGCAGCGGCCACACACGCCCGGTGCCCCGCCCCTGGGGGAGTGAAACCAGGGGGCGGGGCACCGGGAGGGGAGGAGGGCGCCGTGGGGAGGCGCGTGCGGCCGCGGCCTCCGGACGGGAGGGGCCGCCGGAGGAGCTACTTGCCGCCGACCCCCATCATCCCCTGCACCAGGGAGCGGCGTGCGAACAGGTACACGATGAAGAGCGGCACGGTCGCCAGCACCACCGCGGTCAGCAGGCCGGGCACGTCCACGCGGTACTCGCCCTGGAACTCGTACAGACCCATGGTGATCACCCGGCTCTCCATGGACTGGGTGAGGATCAGCGGGAACAGGAACCCGTTCCAGGCCTGGAGCGCGGCGTACACGCCGATGGTGCTCAGTCCGGACCGCGACAGCGGCACCACCAGCTGGAGGAAGGTGCGCACCGAACCCGCGCCGTCCAGGGCCATCGCCTCGTACAGCTCCTCGGAGATGTCGCGCATCGACCCCACCAGGATCAGCACGCACACCGGCAGCGCGAACGCCGCCGTGGGCAGCACGATGGCGGTCAGTGTGTCGTACAGCCCCAGTTCGAGGATGATCAGGTACACCGGGATGATCACCGCCTGGGACGGGATCGCCAGCCCCAGCAGGAACAGCCGGAACACTCCCGAGGTCCACCGGGTGCGCGAGCGCACCACGGCGAACCCGGTCATGGCGGCGAGCACCAGCACGATCGCCACCACCGCGACGGTGACGACCGCGGTGTTGAGCACGAATCCCAGGACCCCGTTCTCGACCGCCTTGACGTAGTTGTCCAGGGTCGGGTCCGAGGGCGGGGTGAGCGGCCCCTCGGCGGTGTAGTTCTCCGAGCGCTGCACCGTGGCCACGAGCAGCGCGTACAGCGGCACCCCCACGATGGCCAGCCACACCAGCGCTCCCAGCCAGCCCAGGACGTTGGGACGCTGGCGGCCCGCACGCCACCGCAGGGCGGCGGGGCGCCGACCACCGGGACGCTGCTGGGAGGTGGGCCTCTCGGCCGTATGGACGCTCACATTCCCTCCCGGGTACTGCGCATGTTGCCGAAGCCGGTGAAGCGGACCATCAGCAGGGAGACCACCGTCGCCACCAGTACCAGCGTGAACGCGATGGTGCTGGCGTATCCCAGTTCCCAGCTCTCGAACCCGGCCCGGTACATCAGGAACGGGACGATGGTGGTACTGGTTCCGGGGCCGCCACCGGTCATGATGAGCACGGTGTCGAAGTAGGTCAGCGAGCCCACCACCATCAGCACCGACGACGTGGTGACGGTGTGCCGCAACTGCGGCAGCGTGATGTGCCAGAACGCCAGCAGCCGTCCCGCACCGTCGATCTCCGCCGCCTGGTACAGCGACGGCGGGATCTGCCGGGCGCCGCCCTGGTAGAGCAGCATGTGCAACGGGATGAACTGCCACGCGCTGACGAACACGATCACCAGGAACGCGCTGTTCGTCCCGCCCAGCACGTCCACCGACCCCAGGCCCAGGCGCGGGCCCAGCCAGGCCAGCGGCCCGAAGTTGGGGTCCAACAGGGCCCGCCAGATGAGCGCGATCGCCGCCGAGGAGAGCAGCAGGGGCAGGAAGAAGATCGCCGAGAGCACCGCGCGGCTGCGCTGTCGGCCGGCCGCCCAGACGCCCAGCAGCAGGCTGATGGGGGTCTGGACCGCCCAGGAGAGCACGGTCAGCAGCAGGCTCAGCCCCACGGCCTTGCGCATCAGGGGGTCGGCGGTCAGGCGCGACCAGTTCTCCATACCGACGAAGCGGGGTGTGCCCAGCCCGCCCCACTCGGTCAGGGACAGGTAGGCCACCAGCACCATCGGCAGGGCCGCGAAGAACGCGAAGTACAGCAGCCCGGGGACGGCCCACAGCGGACCCGGCCGCCCTGTGCGGGGGACGGCGGCCCGCGCGGCGGAGCCGCCGCGCGGACCGTCGGGCCGGGGGCCCCGGGGCGGGCGGCCGCCCGCCCCGGAACCTTCGGCCGCCGGGTCACCGGTCATGGTGCCACCGGTCGCCTGGCTGCTGGAGCGGCCGGTCACAGGGCCGCCAGTGCGTCGACGAACTGCTCGGGCGTGCTCTGGCCGTTGAACAGCGACTCGATCTCGGTGACCATCGGCGTGGCCACGTCCGGCGGCAGCGCCTGGTCCCAGGAGAGCTGGAAGTGCGGCGCGTCGCGCACCATTTCGTACTGGAAGGTGGCGAAGTCCGGGCTGGGGCTGTCGGCCACGGCCTCCTCGGCGTTGACGGTGGTGGGCACCTCGCCGTTCGCGACCATGTCGGCCACGTACTCCTCCTCCGAGGTGTACGTCAGGAACTCCAGCGCCGCGTCCATGTGCTCGGTCTCGGCGGTCACCGAGAAGAAGTTGGTCGGGTTGCCGACCACGTTGTCGGGGTCGCCCTCGCCGCCCTCGATCGGCGGGAACTCCACGTACCCCAGGTTCTCCTGTGCGAACTCCTCGTCCTGGTCAAGGATGGTGGAGTACTCCCACGAGCCCATCAGGTGCATGGCGGCCCTGCCCTCGGAGAGCAGGGTGGAGGCCGCGCCCTCGGTGTAGCTCACCGAGGCGTAGGAGTCACCGAACGCGCCGCTGTCCACCAGTTCCCGGACCATCTGGGCGGCCTCCAGGACGGCGGGGTCGTCCCAGCCCTCGGCGCCCTTGGACTCCACGATCTCGGCGAACACCTCGGGCCCGCCGATGCGGTCCACGAGGTACTGGAGCCACATCTGCTCGGTCCAGGGGTCGGCCCCGGCGAGGGCGAAGGGGGTGACGCCCTCCTCCTTGAAGGTGTCGACCAGGCCCAGGATGTCCTCCCAGGTCTCGGGGGGCTCGACACCGGCCTCCTCGAACACCGTCTCGTTGTAGAAGAGGATGACCGGCTGGGTGCCGCGCAGCGGGATGCCGTACTGGACGCCGTTCACCTGGCCCGCCTCCAGGATGGAGGGGATGAAGGACTCGGCGAACTCGGGGTTGTCCGCCAGCATGTCGTCCAGGGGCTGGAGCATGTCCTGTTCGACGTAGGGCTCGATGCTGCCCCCGCCCCAGTTGAAGAACACGTCGGGCCGCTCGCTGGAGCCCATCGCGGTGCGCAGGCGCTCCTCGTAGTTGTCGCCGGGCACCTCGTCGATGACGGCCTCGGTCTCGGAGGCCTCGTTGAATCGTTCGACGGCGCCCTCCTGCACGACGACCAGTGTGTCCTGGTACATCCACACGTGCATCTGGTCGTCGCCGCCGCCACCGCCACCGCCGCCTGAACAGGCGGTGGCGGCGAGCAGACAGAGCGCCGTCGCTCCAGCGACGGAGCCTAGGCGGGGGGTTCTCATGGCCACTCCTCTTTCGAAACTATCGGGAAGTATTTCGAAATATTTGCGCCCGAATGTACGCGGCGTGACGTGGGGCGTCAATAGGCAAGTGAGAGGTGGGTCACCTGGGTTCCCACAGCACGCCCACGACCGCGTAGGATCAGGCATCGTGAGTGCAGACCCGACCCCCGACTCCGCGCGAACGACCTTCTCGGAGCCGGTCACCATCTCGAAAATTGCGGAAGCCGCCGGCGTCTCGGTGCCGACGGTCTCCAAGGTGCTCAACGGGCGGGCCGACGTGGCCAGCGACACCAGGGCACGCGTGGAGGAACTGATCCGCCGCCACGGCTACCGGCGCCGCCGGGGCCCCGGCGGGGGCCGGTCCTCCATGATCGACCTGGTCTTCCACGAGCTGGACAGCGCCTGGGCGGTCGAGGTCATCCGCGGGGTGGAGAGCGTGGCGCGCGCCGAGGGCCTCAGCGTCGTGCTGACCGAGTCCGGAGGCGCCCAGACCCCGCGCGACGACTGGGTCGACGCCGTGCTCGCCCGCCAGTCCACCGCCGCGATCCTGGTCTTCTCCGACCTGGCGCCCGAGCAGCGCACACGCCTGACCGCACGCGGCATCCCCTTCGTCGTGGTCGATCCGGCGGGCGATCCGGGCCCCAAGATGCCCTCCGTGGGGTCGGCCAACTGGAACGGGGGCCTGGTCGCGACCCGTCACCTCCTCGAACTCGGGCACCGGCGCATCGGGGTGATCGGCGGGCCCCGGCACGTGCTGTGCAGCAAGGCCCGCATAGACGGTTACTCATCGGCGCTGGACTCCGCCGGCCTGACACCGGACCCCGCCCTGATCCGCTACGGCGACTTCCACGTCGAGAGCGGCCGCGACCGGGGACGGGAGCTGCTGCGGCTGGACGATCCGCCCACGGCGATCTTCGCGGGCAACGACCTACAGGCTATGGGACTGTACGAGGCCGCCCGTGAGCTGGGGGTACGCATTCCCGAGGACCTCAGCGTGGTCGGCTACGACGACCTGCCGGTGGCCCGCTGGATGGGTCCGCCGCTGACCACCGTGCGACAGCCGCTCACCGAGATGGCCGAGGAGGCCACCCGGATGGCGCTCACACTGGCCCGCGGGGCCACCCCCGCCAACCTGCGCCTGGACCTGGCGACCGACCTGGTGGTGCGGGGCAGCAGCGCCCAGCCGCTCACCGGCTGAGCCCTGACGCGGTTCGCTTCGGGTGGAGAGCGCGGCCCGGGCGCCGGAGGAACGACGCCCGGGCGCCGGCCGCGGGCGGGTCGGGGAGCGGTTCCTGCCCGATCCCTCGCCGACAGCTCCTGCGAGGCGGCGGAGAGGGGCGGCCGCCGGTACGCGTCGTGCTCGGCCGGGCGCGCGACGGGGAGGCCCGCACGTGGTGGTGGATGTCCTCCCCGAGGGGCGGCCCCAGGTGAGTCCGTCCCGGGCCGCCGAAACGGTCGGGGCCTCTCCTCGCGGGAGCCTCCCGCCGCCGGAGCCGTGCGCCCTGCACGCGGACCCGGACGCGGCCGGAGACGGGGGTCTAGGAGGGCGCTGAGGCGGCCAGCGAGTACGTCAGCGGCAGGCGCGCGGACCGGTCGGGATAGCGGAAACGCCCGCCGTCGGCGACGAGGGCGTCGCAGCGCCGGAACGCGATCGTCCCGTGTTCGTGGACGAACTCGATGCGCAACCCGGCCCCGGCGACGGCGCTGATGACGTCGCCGAGGGTGTGGTGCCACTCGGTGGCGGTGTTGTGCGTGGTCTCGGCCTCCCAGTCGGCGTAGGAGCCCGACACCTCGTAGGTGCGCGCTCCGCGGGCGAAGTAGTCGTGCACGGCGGTGACACCGTCGCCGTCGTCCAGGACGTCGGCCAGCGGATGGAACTCGGCCAGGTAGAGCCGCCCGCCCGGGCGCAGCAGGCCGGCCGCGGTGCGGGCCCAGCGTTCGATGTCGGGTAGCCACATCAGTGCGCCCGTGCCGGTGTAGACGACGTCGAACGCGCCCGCGCCGAACACGTCGACGGCGTCGTGGACGTCGGCGGCGACGAACCGGGCCCTGTGGTCCAGGCCGATGTCGGCGGCGAGGCCGGACGCGGCCCGGACGGCCGCCTCGGAGAAGTCCAGACCGCTGACGCGGGCGCCGTGGCGCGCCCAGGACAGGGTGTCCAGGCCGATGTGGCACTGAAGGTGGACCAGGTCGAGGCCGGTGACGTCACCGAGTTCGTCGAGCTGGAAGCGGTCCAGGGGCTCGGCGCCGGCGCGGAACCCGTCGAGGTCGTAGAAGGGGCTCCTGGTGTGGATCGCAACCCGCTCGTCCCAGTGCCGGTGGTTGCCCTCGACAAGGTCCGCGGTGCTGTCGGCGTCGCTCATACCGGCATCCTAGGAACAGGACGTACCGTGCCGGCAAGCCGTTTTCACGCGGCGCTCCGCCCCGCCACGGCGGGTTCCGTGTACGTGTCCACCGTGACCGGGCCCTTCCCCCCGGAAAGCCGGGGTGCGTAGGAGTCTTGGCTGGAAAGCGCTTGCCTTATAGGGTGGGCCACCCCCCAGCCGTAGAGGAGGCGTATCCATGGGCATCCCCCCACGTTTCGTCCTGAGAACGAGTCCGCTGGTAGCAGGCGTATGCGCGGTGCTGATGGCGGCGAGCACCACCGCGCTGGCCGAGCCGCGCGAGGAGCCGCAAATCCAGTTGGAGCGACTGGACCGGGGCCTGGTCGCGGTCGATGTGGAGGAAGGCGTTTTCCTGAGCTGGCGTCTGCTGGCCTCCGAGGTCACCGGTCACACGGACTCGGGGCTCAGGGGCACGAAGTTCCGGGTGTACCGGGACGGGAAGGTCGTCGGCACAGTCGGGGACAGCACCAGCTTCCTGGACGAGGAGGGCACGGAGGGCTCCGAGTACAGGGTCGTTCCGGTGCCCCGGGGCAGGCCCGGAACCGGACCCGCAGGAGAGACGGCCGTGTGGGCCGAGGGCCACCGCGACCTGCCCCTGCGAAAGCCCGAGGGCGGAACGACCCCGGCGGGGGAGGAGTACGAGTACACCGCCAACGACGTGAGCGTCGGCGACGTGGACGGGGACGGCCGCTACGAGTTCGTCGTCAAGTGGGACCCCACCAACTCCAAGGACGTCTCCCAGAAGGGGTACACCGGCAACACCTACGTGGACACCTACACCCAGGAGGGCGAGCTGCTGCACCGCGTCGACCTGGGTGTGAACATCCGCTCGGGCGCGCACTACACGCAGTTCCTGGTCTACGACCTCGACGGTGACGGCCGCTCGGAGCTGATGCTCAAGACCGCCCCGGGCAGCAGGTCGCTGGCCTTCGGCGAGGACGGCGAGGTGTCCGAGGACTACGTGACCATGCCGGAGGAGGACGTCGAGGCCGGGTACGGGCACGGCGACGACTACCGGATGAGCGCCGAGGACTACCGCGAGCACGTCGTGGAGATGTTCCTGGGCTGGCACGAGCACCCCGAGGTCGTGGCCGGGAACTGGCCGCGGACCCTGGAGGAGGCCTTCGGCGAGGAGCCGCGCCACGACTACCCGCTGAGCCGGGAGGACGCCGAGTCCCTCGCCGACTTCTTCATCGACGAGTACGCGCCCTCGCGCAGTGGAAGGAACGACCTGCGTGGTTTCGAGGGCTTCGTCCTGAGCGGACCCGAGTACCTGACGGTGTTCGACGGCGAGACCGGCGCGGAGCTGGACACCGTCCGCTACGAGCCGGGACGCGGCGACGACGGCCTCATGTGGGGCGACTACGCCATGTCGCGCATCGAGCCGGGCAACCGGGTGGACCGGTTCCTGTCCGGCGTGGCCTACCTGGACGGCACCAGCCCGTCGGCGGTGTTCGCCCGGGGCTACTACACGCGCGCGGCCGTGGCGGCCTACGACTTCGACGGCGAGTCCATTCGCGAGCGCTGGACCGCGGACAGCGGGCACGTGCCGATGGACAACCCGTTCAACGCCTCCCCGCACGGCGGCGACGGCACCGATCCCGAGACGGGAACGCTGGCCGGCCAGGGCTTCCACTCCTTCAGCGCGGCCGACGTGGACGGCGACGGCCGCCAGGAGATCGTCTACGGCGCCGCGACGCTGGACGACGACGGCTCCCTGCTCTACTCCTCCCACGACCACGGTCCCCCCGAGAGCGACGTCGCGGGAGAGTACGTCAAGCTCGGCCACGGCGACGCGATGCACGTGGGCGACCTCGACCCCGGGCGGGACGGCCTGGAGGCCTGGACCGTGCACGAGGGCTCCGCGAGCGTGCCCTACGGGTTCGCGATGCGCGACGCCGCCACCGGAGAGGTGCTCTTCGGCGGGTACACCGGCACGGACACCGGCCGGGGCATGGCCGGCGACATCGACCCGGACGTCCCCGGACTGGAGGTCTGGTCCTCGATGCCGCCCGGCGACGACGTCGAGGCGGGCCTGTGGAGCGCCGACGGCGAGTTCCTCGGTGACCGGACCCCCGGCACGAACATGAGCATCCGCTGGGCCGCGGACATGACCACCCAGATCGTCGAGGGGACGCGGGATCCGAGGATCCGGGACTGGAGCCGCGGCACCCTGCTCACCGCCGAGGGCACCCACACCAACAACGGCACGAAGGGCAACCCCGCCCTGGTCGCGGACGTGCTCGGCGACTGGCGCGAGGAGCTGGTCGTGCGCACCGAGGACAGTACGGCACTGCGCGTCCTCACCAGCACCGAGGTGACCGACCGCAAGCTGCACACCCTCATGCACGACCCGCAGTACCGGGTGGGCGTGGCCGGGCAGCAGAGCGGCTACAACCAGCCGGCCTACCCGAGCTTCCACCTGGGCTCGGACACCGACTGGTCGCGGGTGGAGGTCCCCGAGGCCCGGTACCCGACGACGCGGTAGGGGAGCGGTCCCGGGCGGCGGGTGCCGCCCGGGACCCCGTCGTCTCCGAACGGCGCCGCCGGTACCGTGCGCGCCATGACGTTCATGAGGCGACCGCGGGTGGCGCGCCTGGTGGCCCGTTCGATGCAGGCGGGCATGGCGCTGGCCGCGGGACGTGCGACCCGGCGCGCCCACGCGCGGCTCCCCGAGTATCCGCGAAGGGCCGGGTCGCTCACCGTGCCCACCTCGCACGGACCGGCGCGCGTCACCGTCCACCGCCCCGAGCCCGGCCCTCGGACCCCGGCGGTGCACGTCAACCTGCACGGCGGGGGCTTCGTGCTGGGCTGGACGGACATGGACGACCCGCTGTGCCGTGTGCTGGCGGCCGAGGCCGGGGCCGTCGTGCTGAACGTGGACTACGCGGTCGCCCCGCAGCACCCGTTCCCGACACCGCCCCACCAGGCGTACGAGGTCGTGCGGTGGGCGGCGGCCCACGGCGGGGACCACGGCTGGGACGGGACCCGGCTGACCGTCGGCGGGCAGAGCGCGGGCGGATCCCTGGCCGCGGCGGCCGCGCGGCTGGACCTGGAGGGCGGCGGGTCCCTGGTCACGCTGCAGGTGCTGCACTACCCGTCGCTGGACCTGACGGTCCGGACGGAGGACAAGCCCTCGCCCGTCGCCCGGCCCATGCTGCGGCCCTGGATGGGAGAGGTCTTCAGCACCTGCTACCTCCCCGGCCCGGAGGCGGGCCGGGACCGGCTGGCCTCCCCGGCGGCGCCGACCGACACGGCCGACCTCACCGGTATCGCCCCCGCCGTGGTCGTCGTCGCCGAACACGACGTCCTCCGCGAGGAGGGGGTCCGGTACGCCGAGCGGCTCGAACGGGTCGGCGCGCTCGTCGCGCTCCACGAGGTGCGCGGCCGCGACCACGGGTACGACGTGGGCCACGACGACGCGGCGCGGGAGACCTACCGCGTGATCGCGGGACACCTCGCACGGGCGACCGGACCGGCGGCCTAGGACCCGCTCGGACCGTGCGGATCCGCTGACCCCGGCCGGCCGCGTCCGCGGCCGGGGCGCCTTCCGGTCCGCGTCCCGGCCTCGGAAGCGTGGGCCGCCGCCGCCCGCCGTGTACTCCGGCCGAAACCCGCGGTGAACACCCTGGGTGATCCGTGCCCGGTGACGGGACGCCGACCACGCGCTCCGTTAGGGCACCGGTTCCCCATGGCTGTCCTTTTGTGCAGGTCAATAGCCCGCACAGCCTTCTTTCCGGTCCCGGTGGTTCCCGTGGAAAATCCGGCCGCCCGACCTCTCGGCATGGTTGTCTGGTCACTGACGGTCACCATCTCGCGCGAGCGGAGGCTCGTACCGGCCACCTGCGCGAGGCCGACCGAACCACCCAGACCACTCCGGAGGAACCACATGCATGTGTCCAGGCGCTCCCTGCTCGCGGGAACGGGAGCCTTTGTCCTCTCCACGGGACTGCCCCAGTCGGCCGCCGCGGCCGCACCACAGCGGCGGTCAGGCCTCGCGCAGCCGCCGCGGAGCCGGTTCGTACGCAAGGACGTGGCCGGACTGGTCGACGCCGTGACGGGAGCCTGGGCACCGGAGCTGTACTGGTACGCCAAGGCCGTCGGCTGGATGAGGGAACAGCGGCGGAACGATCCGAACTCCTGGCGGTTCCAGTGGTACACGCACGGCAAGCCCCGGCGGGAGCGGACCGATCCCCCCGAGTGGCACCAGTGCCCGCACGGGGACCGGTACTTCCTGCCCTGGCACCGCTGGTACCTGTACTACTTCGAGCGGATCGTGCGAAACGTCATCGTCACCGAGCTGGGTCAGAAGAGCATGGCCGACTGGGCGCTGCCGTACTGGAACTACGCGCACCTGATGTTCGGCGGCGACCCGGCGGCCTCGAAGGAGTGGCGCAGGATCCCGCTGCCCTTCCGGCAGCGCAGGATCCACGACCCCCAGGGCCGGGAGGAGGAGGACAACCCGCTGTACCTGCCGGTCAACATGGAGGGGCGCTGCCTGGGCGACAGGGCCATGACCTTCAGCGAGGTCGATCCGGCCGTCGCGATGCGGGAGGACTCCTTCTGGCCGCCGGAGGAGCAGGAGGTCGAACGCGCCGGCTTCTCCCTGGTGCTGGAGGGCTCCCCGCACAACGTGGTGCACGTCCGCACCGGCGGTCTGATGGGCGCGGTGGAGACGGCGGCCGGGGACCCGGTGTTCTGGCTGCACCACGCCAATATCGACCGCTTCTGGACCGCCTGGCTGACCAGGCACCAGGTGCCCACCGGATGGCGGTGGCCCGAGGTGCGCCCCAAGCACGCGCCCGACGACCCCGACCTGCCCTACCTGCTGCGCGACGAGAACGGCGGCCGGCACACACTGGAGGGACCGGTCTTCACCTTTCCCCGGAACGCCTACACGTACGAGTCGCTGACCGACGGCATGGGCGCCGGCGGGACACCGTCGGCCTTCCTGGTCGTCGGGATGCCGCAGGGAGCGCCCACGTTCGCGGTCGCCGACGAGGTGACCCACCTGGGCGCCGAGCCGGTCACCCTCTCACCCGGCACCGGGAGGAGCGGCGCGGACACCATCGAGACCGCGGTGGAATCCGGCGACCGGGTCGTGCTCACCTTCGAGGGCGTGCGCGCCGACGCGGCGCCGTGCACCACCTTCCTCGTCTTCCTCGGCGGGGACGAGTCGGACACCGATCCCGCCGGGCCCGCCTTCGTGGGCCACCTGACGTTCTTCGAGAACGTCGGACCCCGGGCCGCGCACTCCGACGGCACCAGGCTCTCCTTCGACGTGACCGAGACGCTGCGGGAGCTGCCGGACCAGGCCTGGACCGGCGAGGAGATGCCCGTGGTCCGGGTGGTCCCCGGGCCGCTGGCGGAGGCGGCGGCCATCGCCGAGGCCGACCCGCGCTTCACCAACGCCACCTTCACGGTGGTCTGACACCCCGCCGTGGCGCCACGCCCCGCGGCCGGTCGCCACGGCGACCGGCCGCGGGCGGTGGCCGTCCACGTCGTCAACAACCTGGCCCTGCCGCTGTTCGTGCTCCTCGCCGGAGCCGCCGGATTCGCCTGACCCGGCGTGGGCCACCCGCCCCGCCTCGCAGGGCGTGACCACGGGACCGGACGCGCCGTCGGAACCGAAGGACTCGGACGGCGCACCCGGTCCCGAAGCGGGCGGAGGACGTGCCAGACTCCCGCAATGACAGAGCCCGAGAAGCTTCCCCCCGGTGTCCTGCCGACGCGTCCGGTCCTCGGCGGTTTCCACCCGGACCCCACGGTGTGCCGCGTGGACGACGTCTTCTACCTCGCGTGTTCGAGTTTCGAGTACGCGCCGGGGATCCCGCTGTTCCGGTCGTCGGACCTCCTCACCTGGGAACGGATCGGTTCGGTGATGGACCGTCCCTCCCAGTTGGAACTGTCCGACGCGGCGCCGTCCGGGGGCGTCTACGCTCCGACCCTGCGCCACCACGACGGCACCTTCTTCCTGGTGACGACCAACGTCTCCGACGGCCCCGGACACCTGTTGATGACGGCGACCGACCCCGCCGGGGCGTGGTCCGACCCGGTCCGTGTCCGCGGCGCGGGCGGCGTCGATCCGGACATCGCCTGGGACGAGGACGGCAGGTGCCTCCTCACCTGGGCCGACGGCGGGATCCGCCAGGCCCCTCTCGATCCGGGTACCGGTGACCTGCTGTCCGAACCGCGCCCGTTGTGGAGCGGTACCGGGGGCAGGGACCCGGAGGCTCCGCACCTGTACCGTGTCGGCCGCTGGTGGTACCTCGTGATCGCCGAGGGCGGTACCGGCGCCGGGCACGCGGCGACGGTCGCCCGGGCCCCGTCGCCGACGGGGCCGTTCGAGCCCTGCCCGCACCAACCCCTGCTGACCGCCCGGGGAGGACCCGGGCCGGTGCAGAACACCGGGCACGCCGATCTCGTCGAACGGCCCGACGGCTCCTGGGCGATGGTGTTCCTGGGAGTGCGCCCCTCGGGCTCCTTCCCCGGGTGGCATGTACTGGGCAGGGAGACGTTCGCCGCCGAGGTCGCCTGGCGGGACGGTTGGCCGGTGGTCGCCGGACCGGTCGAACCGGAGGAGACGCCGGCGGTGCGGACGCCACTGGGCGACGGGGTGATCGGTGCGGACTGGGTCGGCGCCGGTGTCTTCCCCGAGCGGGCCCTGCGGTGGTCGCGCGGGCGGTGGCGGATGTCGGCCCGCGGAGCCGAGCCGGTGTTCGTCGGCCACCGCCAGGAGCACACGACCATGACCGTCCGGGCCGGGATCGACGCGCACGAGGGCACGGGCGCGCTGGAGGTCCGTGTCGATCCCGTGCACAGGTTCGCCCTGGAGGTCGACGGCGCGCGGGTGAGCGCCGTCGCGCGCGTCGGACCGCTCACCACCGTGCTGGGGGAGGCTCCCGCGACCGCGGACACGGTCCTCGAACTGCGGGTGGTCCGGCCGACGGCGCCCGAGCACAGCCGTGAGCGGGGGCCGGACGTGGTCGTCGCCGCCGTCCGCACCCCGGAGCGGACGGTCGAGCTGGCCCGGATGGACGGGCGCTACCTGTCGACCGAGACCGCCGGCGGGTTCACCGGCCGCATGGCCGGGGTGAGCTGTGCCTCGGGCGAGATCGACGTGCGGTTCGTCGAGTACCTCGGCGGTGCCTGAGGGGACCGCCGCGCCTACGCGGGGCGATGTGCGCTGACCGTCCGGCGCCTGGTGGACCAGGGCCGGTCGAGGGCGGCCTGTGCCTGTCGCCGGGTGGACCCGGATGAAGAGCGGGGTGCCCGGTCACCGCCGGGGGAGGCGGTGGCCGGGCACGGCCGTGTCCGCTGGTCGGCGGGGGAGTGTGGTGCCGAGGAAGCCGGTCCACTCGGTGGAGGGAGGGGGGACACCCGGCGGCGGGGTGCCCGGAGTCTCGAAGGGCCCCACCGCAGGGGAGACGGCGTGCGTCCGGCGTGCCCGGAGGCCGGTGCGGGAGCGGCTTCCCCGGCGATCCGGACCGGGGGATGTGTTGCCCACCACCTTGTGCGACCATAAAATGAACGAGCATCATTTTTTGTACGGCCGAGGAGACCGCATGGGAAACCGCCTCAGGAACTACGTCAACGGTGGGTTCGTCGACGCCCACGGGCAGGAGGGCATCGACGTCGTCGACCCCACGGACGGGAGCACCGTCGCGGTGTCGCCGGTATCCGACCACGTCGACGTCGACGGCGCCTTCACGGCCGCCCGTGAGGCGTTCGAGGGCTGGAAGGACGTCACCCCGGCGGAGCGCCAGCGCCTGCTGCTCAAGCTCGCCGACGCGGTCGAGGCGCACGCCGACGAGATCGTCGAGGCCCAGCACCGCAACACCGGCCAGCCGCGCTGGATGATCTCCCAGGAGGAGATCGGCATGGGCGTGGACCACCTGCGCTTCTTCGCCGGTGCCGCCCGCACGCTGGAGGGCCGCGCCGCCACGGAGTACATGGAGGGCCACACCTCCTACGTGCGCCGCGAGCCGGTCGGCGTCGTGGCCCAGGTGACCCCGTGGAACTACCCGCTGCTCATGGCGGTGTGGAAGCTCGGCCCGGCGCTGGCCGCGGGCAACTGCGTCGTGCTCAAGCCCTCCGACACGACCCCCGAGTCGACACTGGTCCTGGCCCGCCTCATCGGCGAGATCCTTCCCGCGGGCGTGGTCAACGTCGTCCTGGGCGACGCCACCACCGGGAAGCTCATGGTCGAGCACCCCGAGCCGGCCATGGTCTCGCTCACCGGCTCGGTGCGTGCGGGCCGGCAGGTCGCCGCGTCCGCCGCGCGAGGCCTCAAGCGCGGCCACCTCGAACTCGGCGGCAAGGCGCCCGCCGTGGTCTTCGCCGACGCCGACCTGGCCGCGACCGCCAAGGCGCTCGTCGAGTTCGGGACCTTCAACGCCGGCCAGGACTGCACCGCCGTCACCCGGGTGCTGGTCGAGGAGAGCGCGCACGACCAGTTCGTGGAACTGCTCGCCGACGCCGCCCGGGGAACCACCACCGGAAGGGCCGACGAGTCCCAGAACGACTTCGGTCCGCTGAACAACGCGCGCCACTTCGCGTCGGTCAGGGACAAGCTCGACCGGCTTCCCGGGCACGCCACCGTGGTGGCCGGGGGCGCGCCGGTCGAGGGCTCCGAGGGCTACTTCTTCGAGCCGACGGTGGTCACCGGCCTCCGCCAGGACGACGAACTGGTCCAGGAGGAGACCTTCGGGCCGGTCCTGACGGTACAGACCTTCTCCTCCGAACAGGAGGCCGTGGCGCTGGCCAACGACGTCGACTACGCCCTGGCCTCCAGCGTCTGGACCTCCGACCACGGCACCGCCATGCGCCTGACGCGCGCCCTCGACTTCGGCTGCGTCTGGGTGAACACGCACGTGCTGCTGGCCGCGGAGATGCCCCACGGCGGCTTCAAGTCCTCCGGCTACGGCAAGGACCTCTCGCTGTACTCGGTGGAGGAGTACACCCGGGTCAAGCACGTCATGCACGCCCTCGGAGTGTGAGCCGGTGCGCCCGAGGCGGCCCCGCTCAGCCGACGGCGCCGGTGAACCTCTGCCGCAGGCCCCCGATCAGGGAGTCGAGCGCGAGCTCGAAGGCCCGGTCGGCGGCCGCGCGGGGGTCCCGCGGCCGCTGCGCGGCGAACCGGGTGAAGGTCGGGGCCAACTCCTCCAGGCCGCCGGGGTCGAAGATGTCGGTCGGCGCGAGGACGTCGTAGGCGGCCCCGAAGACGAGGGCCTCGACCCCGACGATGATGTCCACGGCGTCCGCGCCGTCGATCCCGGCGTCGCACAGGGCGCGGGCGACCCGTTCGTACATCCGCAGGGTCTGGGGGGAGTCGGCCACGGGCAGGACCGCCATGACCGGGATGAGCGCGGTGTGCTGCGCGAAGCAGCGCCGGTAGGAGCGCGCCCACTCCCGCAGGGCCTCGTCCCAGGGCCGTGTGTTGAAGGGGGAGCAGTCGATCTGCTCGTTGACGCGGTCCTGGATCAGCACCAGCACGTCGCGCTTGGAGGAGACGTGGTTGTAGAGCGCTGAGGCCGAGACCCCGAGCTCGCGCGCCAGCGAGGCCATGGTCAGGCGCCGGTAACCCTGTTCGGTCACGATCCGTATCGCGGCCTGTGTGAGCCGCTCGCGGGACAGGACGGGGGAGGAGGGTCTGCCCCTGCCTCGTGTGCTGGGCGGTTGCTGGCTCACTGAGGCCTTCCTTCTGTTGTCGCCGCGAGGCACCGGCGCGATCTTCCTCAAGTTTGAAGTGCTCCCCGGGTGAATCTAGGGGATTCTCGCCTACCTTTCGGTGGTGGGCTTGACGCGGCGAGCGCGCCTGACGACTGCCCTCCCGGCAGCCGGGACCTCCACGACGTGGCCGATCCGGTACAGATGCAAGATGTTGAGGGCCGCATTGTCGTCGGCGTTCGCCTCGAAACCGCAGCCCTCCTTCTTGCACACGAACGTGGCCTGATCCTCCCGGTTGCCGGGTGTGGTGAACCCGCACTCCGAACAGCGCTGGGAGGTGCCCGGGGCGGGAACCCTGACCAGGGTGCCACCCCGCCAGGCGAGTTTGTACGCCAGCATCGTGACCGTGCGCCCCCACGCCTCCTGGGCGATGGCGCGGTTCAGGCCCGACTTCTGTGCGACGTTGGCCCCTGGCTCTTCGACAGTACCTTTGGCGGAGCGGGTCATGTTCGTGATGGTGAGGGCCTCGACCACGACCGTCCCGTACTGCTGGGCCAGAGCGGTGGTCGTCTTGTGCTGCCAGTCCTGGTGGCGTCGCGTGGATCTTGCGCGCAACCCGCGGATCTGGTCATAGGTGCGGTGCAACCGGTGTGAGGTGCGCTCGCCGGGTTTGCGGTGCTGCTTGCGCTGGGCGGCGCGCCGCTCCAGACGCAGGAGTTTGGTCTTCTCCTTCGCGTTCAGCCACTTGTCCCGGTCAGCCGTACCGTCCTCGGTCCTGGCGGGACGTCCGTGGCCTTGGTGGTTGCCGTCCGACAGGGCCAACGGCACGGTGACCCCGACGTCAACGCCGACCTCGGGGCCGGTGTGCGCCTCCGGCTCGGCCTCCAGAGTCTGGACGCGGAAGGCGATGTGCCAGCCCAGCGCGTCCTTGATCAGCCGTGCTCCGGTGATGCGGTTCTCGGCGTTGGCGCGCTTGCCCACCGGCAGGTCCTTGGTCCACCGAAACCGCACCCGACCGATTTTGGGCAGGTTGGCCATCCCCCAGCGGCGGTGCACGCGGACGATGTTCAGATGCTGCCCCTGCGGGACGTCCACCGACATGACCGACCGGATGCGGGACTTGAAGGTGGGCTCGTCGGCGCGGCCCGCCCAACAGTTGCGCCACGCCCGGAAGTACGTCTTCAACACCGCCTGCGCGGCCTGCGCGGGCAACACGGCCAGGAAGTCCATGTCCTTGCGGGCCCGCCGGATCGCGGCGTCGGCATCCCTGAGATCCACACGCCGGTTCTCCCCGACCATGGTCCACCACTCGTGGAGCATGTTCCACAGGGCGCGGGCGGCATGCGCCTGACCGTCCAACGTCGACACGTGAGCAGGCGACAGCACCAGCCGGGCGCGGTGCCCGACCTGCCGCTTGACCAAGATGTCGTGACTCACGGTAGCGAGCATAGCATTGGTTTATGTCACCAAGATGGACACCAAATCCTGATGTGCGAACCGGGCGCCACGTCGTCTGCTCTCTTCATGCCCATTTGGTTTTTCTCACGAAGTATCGGCGTGGGGCGCTCACCGACCCCTTGCTCCTCAGGTGTGAGGAGATCATGCGCGATGTGTGCGCGGACTTCGAAGTCGAGTTGGTCGAGTTCAACGGCGAGGACGACCACGTCCACCTGTTGGTGCGCTATCCGCCGAAGGTCCAGCTCTCCAAGCTGGTCAACAGCCTCAAGGGGGTCAGCTCCCGCAGGCTTCGCCAGGAGCACGAGGAGCATGTGGGCCGGTACCTGTGGGGCGGCCGATTCTGGTCCGGCTCCTATTTCGCCGGATCATGTGACGGAGCGCCGCTGACTGTCGTGCGTGAATACGTCGAACAGCAACAACGTCCGATCTGAGAGCTGGTCGGGGGTTCGGGTCGGACACACCTTTGGCCTGAAGGCCGAAACGTTCTCGGAGAGAGCATCAGAAGCGGCTCGGCGCCGACGGTTCGGCGCGGTGCGGGCCGCTGACCTGTGGCTGTCCTACCAGCCGCAGTTTGACAGCGGGGACGTCTTCCCCGTTAATGAATGATGTTCATTTTGATGTTCGAAGGAGCACACCCATGAGTGGCACACACGTCATCGGCAGCGCCGAGGCGCTCGAACGCGACGTCGTCGTCGTGGGCGCCGGACCGGCCGGGCTGATGGCCGCGCGCACCCTCCGGGCCGCGGGCCGGTCCGTCGCGGTCCTGGAGGCCCGTGACCGTGTGGGCGGGCGCACCTGGTCCCGGGAGATCGACGGGGCCTTCCTGGAAGTCGGCGGGCAGTGGGTCTCGCCCGACCAGTCCGAGCTGCTCGGACTCCTCGACGAGCTGGGCATGAGCACCTTCCCGCGCCACCGCGACGGTGCCGACGTCTACCTCGACCCGGACGGCCGCCGCCACGAGTTCACCGGGACGATGATCCCCGCGGGCGAGGCCACCGAGGCGGAGATGAAGCGCGTCATCGGGGCCCTGGACGACCTGGCCGAACAGATCGGCCCGCACCGCCCCTGGGACCACCCGCTCGCCCGCGAACTCGACACCGTCACCTTCGACGAGTGGATGCGCGGCCAGACCGACGACGCGACCGCCCGGGAGAACCTCGGCATCTTCATGGCCGGGGGCATGCTGACCAAACCCGTCCACGCCTTCTCCGCGCTCCAGGCCGTCCTCATGGCCGCCTCGGCCGGTTCCTTCTCCCGCCTCGTGGACGAGGACTTCATCCTCGACCGCCGTGTCGTCGGGGGCATGCAGTCGGTCTCCGAGGCGATGGCCGACGCCCTGGACGAGGGCACCGTCCACCTCGGGAGCCCGGTCCGGGCCATCCGCTGGGACGGGGACGCCGACGGCCGGGTCACGGTGTGGTCCGACCGCCTCACCGTGCGGGCCCGCCGCGTGGTCGTGGCCGTGCCGCCCACCCTCTACTCGCGCATCTCCTTCGAGCCCGCCCTGCCGTGGTTGCAGCAGCAGATGCACCAGCACACCTCGATGGGTCTGGTCATCAAGGTCCACGCGGTCTATGACAGGCCCTTCTGGCGGGAGAAGGGCCTCTCCGGCACCGGCTTCGGGGCCAGGGAGCTCTGCCAGGAGGTCTACGACAACACCAACCACGGGGACACCCGGGGCACCCTGGTCGCCTTCGTCTCGGACGAGCTCGCAGACCGGGCCCTGAGCCAGGACGCCGGGGCGCGCCGCGAAGCGGTCCTGGGCTCCCTCTCCCGCTACCTGGGCGAGGAGGCGCTCGAACCCCTCGTCTACTACGAGTCGGACTTCGTCTCCGAGGAGTGGACCCGCGGCGCGTACGCGGCCAGCTTCGACCTGGGCGGCCTGCACCGCTACGGCGCCCACCAGAGGGAGCCCGTGGGCCCCCTCCACTGGGCCTGCTCGGACCTGGCGGCCGAGGGCTACCAGCACGTCGACGGGGCCCTTCGCCAGGGCCGCCGCGCCGCCGAGGAGATCCTCGGGGCGCCCGTCGACACCGAGGCACCGATCGGGTGACCCGCCTCCGGGGCCGGCGCGCGGCGCACGAACCCCACCCCCTGGTGAGTCCGCCCGGACTCACCGGTTCCCACGGCGCCGGCCTCGGCGCCGAGACCGACGGCGACGACAGGAAGCAGTCATGACGGACACGACCGAACAGCCCGCGAAGGCGGGTACCGACGACAGGACCCACTGGAAGGGCCTCAGCAAGGGAACCGTCGGGCTTTTGGGAGGTGTGGTCATCGGCGTCTCCACCATCGCCCCGGCCTACACCCTCTCGGGCTCCCTGGGCCCGACGGCCTCGGCCGTCGGCGACCACCTGCCCGCGATCCTGCTGGTCGGGTTCGTCCCGATGCTGCTGGTGGCGATCGGCTACCGCCAGCTCAACAAGGCCATGCCGGACTCGGGCACCACCTTCACCTGGGTCTCCCGGGCCTTCGGCCCCTGGGTCGGCTGGATGGGGAGCTGGTGCCTGCTGGCCGCGACCATCCTGGTGCTGTCCAACCTCGCGGGGATCGCCGTGGACTTCTTCTACCTGGCGATCTCCCAGATCAGCGGCCAGGAGTGGATCGCCGGTCTCACGCGCAACGTGCCGGTCAACATCGTGACCTGCCTGGCGTTCATGGCCGCCGCGGCCTGGATCTCCTACCGGGGGATGGAGGCCACCAAGACGTTCCAGTACGTCCTGGTCTCGCTCCAGGTCGTGGTGCTGCTCTGGTTCTCCGTCGCGGCGTTCTCCCAGGTCGCCTCCGGGGCGGCCTTCGACGGCGCAGCCGTGAGCCTGGAGTGGTTCAACCCGTTCGGCGTCGACTCCTTCTCCGCCTTCGCCGCCGGTGTGTCCCTGTCCGTCTTCGTCTACTGGGGCTGGGACGTGGTCGTGACGATGAACGAGGAGAGCCGCGGCACGACGACCACACCGGGCAAGGCCGCCATCGTCACCATCCTCGTGGTCGTCACGCTCTACACCCTGGTGTCGGTGGCCACGCTCTCCTTCTCGGGGGTCTCCACCGGTGAGCTCGGGCTGGGCAACCCCGACATCCAGGGCAACGTCTTCGCCGCTCTGGCGGGCCCGGTCATGGGCCCCTTCGCCGTCCTGATGTCCCTGGCGGTGCTGTCCTCGTCGGCCTCCTCGCTCCAGTCCACGATGATCTCGCCCGCGCGCACCATGCTCGCCATGGGCCACTACGGGGCCCTCCCGGCCAAATACGCACGGGTCAGCCCGGTCCACCACACCCCCGGTTACGCCACGGTCGTGGCGGTGGTCATCGCCTCGGTCTTCTACGCGGTCATGCGCGTGCTCTCCGAGAACGTCCTGTGGGACACCATCACCACGCTGGGCATGATGGTCTGCTTCTACTACGGGGTGACCGCCCTCGCCTGCGTCTGGTACTTCCGCCGCGAGGCGGCCTCCTCGCCGGGCAGCCTGGTGACCAAGCTGGTGGCGCCCCTGCTCGGCGGGATCCTGCTGCTCGTGTTCTTCTTCCAGACCGCCTGGGACTCCATGGACCCCGCCTACGGCTCCGGATCGCAGATCGGCGGTGTCGGGCTGGTGTTCGTCCTCGGTGTGGCCGTCTTCGTCCTGGGCGCCGTGGCCATGGTCGTGCAGTACCTGCGCGAACCCGGGTTCTTCCGGCGCCGGTTCGCGACCACCGAGTACTCCGCCTAGAGCGGGTACCCCAAGTTCCGACTTCTTCGACGACAAGGACCGACATGTTCGCTCACGGCTCGGCCGACGAGCCGTCCGCCACGGTGATGCCGCCGGAGTGGGCGCCGCACGACCGCACCTGGATGGCCTTCCCTCCGGCCAACGACACCTTCGGCCCGCCCGGGAGCGCGTCCCTGGGCCGTGCCCGCGCCGCCTGGGCGGCGGTGGCCCGCACGGTCGCGGGGTACGAGCCGGTCACCGTCGCCGTCGCTCCCGAGGACGCCGGGACGGCCGCGGAGCTGCTGGGTCCGGGGGTGGACACCGTCGAGGTCCCCCTGGACGACGCCTGGCTCCGCGACTCCGGTCCCACCTTCGTCCACGACCCCCACGGCGGGGTGGCCGCCGTCGACTGGGTCTTCAACGGCTGGGGCGCCCAGGGGTGGGCGGCCTGGGAGAAGGACCGGCTCGTGGGCCGCAGGGTGGCCGGGCTGGCCGGCGCGCCCCATGTCGCGAGCAGCCTGGTCAACGAGGGCGGCGGTTTCCACGTCGACGGCGCCGGCACGGTCCTGCTGACCGAGACCGTGCAGTTGGACGCGGGCCGCAACCCGGGGCTGACCAGGGACGGGGTCGAGGAGCTGCTCCACGCGCGGCTGGGCACCAGCCACGCCGTCTGGCTGCCCCGGGGCCTGACCCGCGACTACGACGAGTTCGGCACCAGGGGGCACGTCGACATCGTGGCGAGCTTCACCGAGTCGGGCACCGTGCTGCTGCACCGGCAGGACGACCCCCGACACCCCGACCACGAGGTCACGCGGCACCTGCGCCGGGTGCTGGAGGAGTCCGTCGACGCACGCGGCAACCCCCTGCGCGTCGTCGACGTTCCCGCCCCCCGGACCCTGACCGACGAGGAGGGGGCGTTCGTCGACTGGTCCTACATCAACCACTACGTGGCCAACGGGGTCGTGGTGCTGTGCTCCTTCGACGACCCGAACGACGGGGCCGCCGCGCGGATCCTGGCCGAGGCCTACCCGGGGCGGGCCGTCGAACAGGTCGACGCCCGCGACGTCTTCCGCTTCGGCGGCGGCATCCACTGCATCACCCAACAGCAGCCCGCCCCGCGCGGCGGCGCACCGAGGAGGGGGCACTGATGGAGTCCTTCGACGTGGTCGAGGCCACGATCCCGCAGATGCGCGAGGCCCTTCGGAGGGGACGCGTCACCAGTGAGGAGCTGGTGCGCGCCCACCTGGCCCGTATCGCCGCCTACGACCACACCGGCATCACGCTCAACTCCGTGGTGGTGATGAACCCCCACGCCGTCGAGGAGGCGCGTGCCTCCGACGCCCGGCGCGCGCGTGGGCGGACCCTGGGCCCGCTCGACGGCATCCCCTACACCGCCAAGGACAGCTACCAGGCCCGCGGACTGACGGTCGCGGCCGGATCACCGGCCTTCGAACACCTCGTCGCCCAGCGCGACTCGTTCACGGTGGCGCGCCTGCGGGAGAGCGGGGCCGTGCTGCTCGGGCTGACCAACATGCCGCCCATGGCCAACGGCGGCATGCAGCGCGGGGTGTACGGGCGGGCGGAGAGCCCCTACAACGGGGACTACCTGACCTCGGCCTTCGCCTCGGGGTCCTCCAACGGCTCGGGCACGGCCACGGCCGCGAGCTTCGCCGCCTTCGGGCTGGCCGAGGAGACCTGGTCCTCCGGGCGCGCCCCCGCCTCCAACAACGCCCTGTGCGCCTACACCCCGTCCTGGGGCGTGATCTCCATCCGCGGGAACTGGCCGCTGGTGCCCACCATGGACGTCGTGGTGCCCCACACCCGCACCATGACCGACATGCTCGAACTCCTGGAGGTCATCGTCGCCGACGACCCCGAGCCGCGCGGGGACTTCTGGCGCCTCCAGCCCTGGATCGACGTCCCGGCGGCCTCACGGGTGCGTCCGGCCTCCTTCACCGCTCTGGGCGTGGACGGCGCGGACGCGGGACGCCGGGCCCTGGACGGGCTCCGGATCGGTGCTCCCCGCTTGTACACCGGCACCGACACCGAGGCCGGTACCGCTCAGAACCCCGGCATCGGGGGCCCGACCGGGCAGCCGGTGCTCACCCGGCCCAGCGTGCTGCGGCTGTGGGAGGAGGCCCGGGCCGACCTGGAGGCCTCCGGCGTCCGTGTGCGGGACACCGACCTTCCCGTGGTGACCAACTACGAGGGGGACCGGCCCGGAGCGCCCACGATCAGGACCCGGGGGCTGGTGAGCCGGGAGTACCTGGACCGGGAGATCCTCGACCTGTCCGCCTGGGCCTGGCACGACTTCCTGCGCGCCAACGGCGATCCGCACCTGGACGACCTGGGGCGGGTCGACGGTGCCCGTATCTTCCCGCACGAGCCGGGCACCCTTCCGGACCGCTACGACGGGTTCGACGACGACATCGCCGCCTACCCGGAGTTCGCGCGCCGCACCGGCGTCACCTCCCTCACCGAGATCCCCCACATGGAGGAGGGGGTGAAGGGACTGGAGAGGACGCGCCGTGTGGACTTCGAGGACTGGCTGGACCACCTGGGCCTGGACGCGATCGCCTTCCCCGCGGTGGCCGACGTCGGTCCCTCCGACGCCGACGTGGACCCGGAGTCGGCGGACCTCACCTGGCGCAACGGTGTGTGGGTGGCCAACGGCAACCTGGTCTGGCGCCATCTGGGGATCCCCACGGTGACGGTGCCGATGGGCACGATGTCCGACACCGGGATGCCGGTGGGGCTGACCTTCGCCGGGCGGGCCTACGACGACGCACGGCTGTTGAGGATCGCGGCGGCCTTCGAGGCGACCGGTGACCGGCGCAGGGAGCCGCCCCGCACCCCGCGCCTGTCCTGAGGGAGCGGGCGGGGCGTGTCCGGGCCGCCCCGCCCGCGACGGGCGGGGAACGGACCTTCTCCGCCACCTCGCGGAGGCCCCGCCTGGGGCGGGGCGAAGAAGTCCCGTGTTCCAGGCGGCGGAGACCGGGCCCGCCCACCGGTGTCACCCGCCAGTCCGGGCTCCCGCCCTCTCCGGAGATCCTCCACACGGACCCGCTCGGAGGCCGTGCCGCGGCCACCTCTTCGGCGGGCCCGGACGCCCTGCTGTGCCGAGGGGCCTCCGGTCCCGGCTCAGGCGTCCGGCCGGGACGGCGGACCGGTGGCGGTGAGGCCGTCGAGCACCACCTCGCCGGCGTAGGCGCGGCCCGGGTCGTCCTCCACCAGGTACACACGGGAGACCGTGACCGGGTGTCCGACACCGTCGGGCACCTCGACGCGCACGTCGCGCCAGCCCTCCCAGTCGACCGCGGGACCCTCGAGGGAGTGGCCGACACCGTGGCCGTCGGTGAGGCCGAGCCTGAGGCGGGCACCGTTGCCGTCGCCGTGCACACCCACGGTGAACGCGAAGGCCTGGCGGTCGAGGGTGATCGGCTCGGGCGGGTGGGCGGCGGCGGCACGGACGCGGATGTCGCGGGTGAAGTCGTAGGCCAGCGCCAGTCCGGGGCCGTCGCGCCCGGCCACGGGGCGCACACCGGACTCGCCGCGTGCGGACCGTGCCGTCCACTCCCGCGCGTCGTCGAAGGCCGCCACGGAGACCGTCCGCGCGCCGACGGAGAAGGGCACCTCGGTGCTCACTCCGCCGGCGGTCACCGTGAGGGTGCCCGCCCCCTCCCCGGTACGCGGCCGCACCTCGAAGCGGCCGTCGTCGCGGCCCACGACCTCGACCAGGTCGGGGACGGCCTCGACCTCGGCGTCGACCGGTTCGACGGGCGCCCGCTCCCCGTCCTCGGTGACCCCGGTGAGCACGAAGGAGGCGGTGTCGTCGGACGAGGCCAGGCCCAGGCGTCCCGGCGTGGCCCGAAGTGTGTCGGGGACGGGCAGCACCTCCAGGTCGACGGTGCTCCGGAGGGCGCCCGCCCGCCCCGTGACGGTCACCGGACCGGGGCCTCCCGCGACGAACCGGGGGCCGTCACCGTGCCCGGCGGGCGCGGACAGCGTGAGTTCGCCGGTGCGGTCGTCGGGGGTGTCGGGCGCACCGGGACCGGACGGACCGAAGGCCTCGTCGTGCCCGGTGGCGGCGAGGGTACGGCTCATGCCGGTGAACACGCGGCGCGGATCCTCCTGGGACGGGGTGGGGGAGCCGTGTTCGGGCCGGGGCTCCAGCGCGGGCCGCAGCCACAGGTCCGAGGTCCGGGCCGAGCCCTCGGGCGCCGTGATCACCAGGCCGTCGGGGACCTCCCGGAGCTGGTCCCCGGCGCGGTTGCGCAGCACCGGGCGGACGCCCCCGGGCTCGCGGACGAGCAGGGTCGAGGACCCGCCGCCGTCCAGCTCCAGCGCCTGGGCGGCCCCGGACGCGGCGAGCAGTTCGGCGACCTCCGCGAGCGTGGACCCGGCGGTGGCGGGGTTGCGTCCGTCCGCGGTCACCACGTGCATGGCCTCGCCGTCCTCGGAGAACCCGATCGCTGTACGCGGCGCGCGGGAGTCGTCGTCGACGGGGACGGGCTCGCCGTCGCGGACCAGCACGTGCCGTCCGCCCAGGACGACGCGGGGGTCGGCGCCCTCGGCGGTGAGGGTGTGTTCCAGGCCGACCGGGTCGCCCTCGGACAGGGCGGCGACCCGCTCCGCCGCGGAGCCGCGCGCCACCAGGACCTGGTCGTGCTCGTCGATCGGGCCGCTGCCGGGGGTGTCGTCGACATGCTCGACGGTGCCCTCGGAGATGACGGCCTCGGCGACGGGGGCGGCGGCCGTGCCCCCGGGATCGGTCCCCGGTTCGTACACGACGTGTTCGCGGGGGTGACCGCCCCAGTCCGACGTGTACAGGCCGATACCGTCCGCGGGGACGGTGGGGGCGTTGAGGGCGTCGAGGTCGAGGTCCCCGGTAGGCAGGGAAACGGTCCCTTCGAAGTCCACCCGCCGCACACTGCCCGTGCCGTCGGCGTCGATGACCACGGCGTGGGCGAACCCCTCGCCCGGTGAGGTGAGCACGCGTCCGTCGCGCATCCCCGCGCCCATGGGAGCCTGGGTCGCGCCGATGTCGAAGTAGCCGCCGTTGACCGCGGCGACGACGGTGGAGCCCTCGGGAGGCTCGGCGGCGGCCGCCATGTCCGCGACCGTCGCGGGTGAGGTGAGACCGCCTCCGTCGACGTACTCGATCCCGACCTCCTCGGTGAGATCGACGGTGAGGACACTGGCGAACTGCTCCCCGCCGCCCTCGGGGCCGGGGACGGGGCCGGACACGAGGTCCACCCCGGTGGCGACCCGCTCCTCCACGGCCCCGGCGATCCCGGACGCGGGCGGGACGACGTCGGCCGTCACCCGGGGCGCCGGCGCGAGCAGGGCCATGGGTGCGACCAGCACGGCGACCACGGGGACGGCCGCCGAGCGGACGGGACACGAGGGCCTCGGTCGGCACAGGTTCACGGGGGCACCCTTTCGTGTGAGGGCTCGTCCGGGAGGCGAGCGATGCGCCCGGTGCTCGGGCCGTGCACATCCTCCACGAAGGGTGGTCCCTCCAGGGGTGGCACACACCGGAGGGGGCGAACATGAACGCGGGAGGATCCGCGGGTTCCTCTCCGTGCCTCGGAGGTGGGCCGTGCGGCCCCCTCACACGGTCCATGACCTGTGAGGGACGGTGACGACGGGGCGGCCTCCACCTGGTCGCGCCGGGTCACGGTAGGCACGGTGCCGGTCCTGGCGCTGGTCGCCGCGGTGGTGTCCTGCTCCCGTATGTACGAACTCGCCCCGCGCCACGGCGAGGCCGAGTGGAGGGCGGCCCTGCTTCCGCTCTCGGTGGACGGCATGGTCGTGGGCGCCTCCATGACACTGCCCAATGACGTCCGACACGGCCGCAAGGGCGGTCTCTTGGCCCTGGACGCTGCTGAGCGTCGGCACCGGCGTGTCTTCGGCGGCCAACGTCGCGGTGGCCGACCCCACGGTGTGGTCGCGGATCGTCCACGCCTGGCCTTCGTTCGCCTTGATCGGTGCCCACGAACTGCTCATGCGCGAGTTCCGCACGGTGGCCAGAAGCGTACGCACTGCGTTCACAACCGGTGAGCAAAGGCCAGCGAACCCTGAACTCACGGGTGAAAAGTCCGTGGGTGCGCGGGCGTTATGGTCCGGCATGCGGGAATTCATCCGAATCCATGCGGGCGTCGGCGTTCCTGACGGACCTTCTCGGCACGGGCGCGAGCCGCTCTTCCGGTCAGTCGGCGCGGCGAGTGCTCAGTCGAGCGGTGCCGTGGCTCGGATGCCGGCGAGCACCACGGCGACGATGCGCTCCGCGTCCGTGCGGGTGAACGCGCGTAGGCCGCGGTTGACGATGAGGTGTACGGGGCCGGAGATCAGCTCGCCGAGGAAGGAGCTGTCGACCGGGGGCAGTTCGCCCCGGTCGACGGCGGTGTCCACCCGCCGTCGCATGGCGGCCACGCGCTGGTCGAGGATCCTGGCCAGCGCCTGCCGGACCGGAGGGCTTTGGTGGGCGGGCTGGACGGCCTGTTCGAGCGTCCGGCCGAACGGCGTTTCCAGGCCACCGGCAATGCCCATCAGGAAGTCCGCCAGGTCCCGGTGGAGGTCGCCGGTGTCGGCGACCGACGCGAGGTCCTCGGCGTAGCGCAGCAGGGCGTCGACGACCAGCTCCTCGCGGTCGGGCCAGTTGCGGTAGACGCTGGTCTTGTGCACGCCGGCCAGCTCGGCGACCTCCTCGTAGCGAAAGCCCACGATGCCGTCGCGCGCGACGAGCTCAGCGGTCGCGGCGAGAATCCGCGCCCGTACCCGCGCGTTGCGGCCACCGGGACGCCGTGCGGGCGGGCGGTCCGCGTTCCCGTTGGCCATCGACGCGCTCACCTCCTGTTCCTCTGCTCGGGTGCCGATTGTCGCCAGGGGTGGCGTTGCGGTGCAAGTCGGTCGTAAGTAAGCTCCGTAAAAGCAACGTTTAGTTGCTTTAACCTTCGGTCGTCACGGCTGTGGCCCATCCGCCGACCACACTGCCCTGTGCCTCCCCGCTGCCCACCGGAGGGCCGTCACCGACCCGACCGGCACGTCCACCCAGACACACCTGGAGCACCCAACGTGAACATCCTTGTCTCCGGAGCCGGTATCGCCGGCCTCGCCGCCGCACTTGAGCTCGGCACCCGCGGCCACAACGTCACCGTCGTCGAGTACGGCCGTCATCTCCGATTCGCGGGCACACCCATCGACATCCGCGGTGACGCGGTCGAAACCGCGGAGAAGATGGGACTGCTCCCGAGGATTCAGGAGCAACGGTTGCGGATGACCGAGTCCACCCGGTTCGTCGACAGCGACGGCGAGCCGGTGGGCCGCATCCCCGTGGCTCAGATAAGCGACTCCGAGGACGACATCGAGATCCTCCGCGAGGACCTCATGCGCATCCTCGCCGACGCGCTCCCGGGCACCGCGGAGATCTGTTTCGGGGACTCGATCGGGACACTGGCCGAAAGCAGCGACGGCGTCAGCGTGCGTTTCGCCTCCGGCCGCACCAGGCGGTACGACCTCGTGATCGGTGCCGACGGGCAGCACTCGGCGGTACGCAGGCTGGTGTTCGGGCCCGAGGAGAACCACCTTCGCCACCTCGGGGTCTACATCGCGCTCGCCGCCCTCCCCGGCGAAGCCCGGTCCGAGGGCGTCAACTCGATACACAACGTCCCCCGCAGGCTGGCAGGCACCTTCTGGTACAAGGACAAGGCCGTCGCGGTCTTCCAGTTCCTCTCGGAACCGCTCACCTACGATCGCCACGACCTGGACGCCCAGAAGAGGATCGTCATCGACGCCTTTGCGGACTACCGGTCGTGGAAGATCCCGGAACTGCTCGACGCGGTCCGCGCCGACCCCGACTTCTTCTTCGACTCCGCGAGCCAGATCCACCTGCCCTCCTGGCACCGCGGCCGCGTCGTCCTTGTCGGGGACGCCGGCTACAGCCCGGCCTTCCTCTCCGGCCGGGGTACGTCACTCGCGCTCACCGGCGCCCGCATTCTCGCCGAGGAACTCGACCGGTTCGGCGGCGATCACACCGCCGCGTTCGAACGGTACGAGGCCCGGCAGCGCCCCTACGTCGCCTTCGCCCAGGACAGTGTCAACGGTGGTCGCGACCGCATGCTGCCGACCAGCTGGTCCGCCATCGCCGCCCGCAACGAGGCCCTGCAAGCAGCGGGCACCGACACGCGCTGAACCCGGTGCGGAGAGTTGCCCACCCCTGATGCGCTGGAGAGGATACATGTGAAAGACACACTGGAAGAGCCCGCTCCCGGCGCCCGGGAGCACCGATGGAGTAGGCGGCTCATCCTCTGGGCGGCCGTCCTCATCCTCGCCAACGTCCTGGCCGACGTGGCCATCGCCTCCCCCATGATGGTCCTGCCCCAGCTGCTCGAACACTTCGGCACCGACCAGGTCGCGTGGCTGAACGCAAGCGCGATGCTGGCCGGGGCCATCTGGTCGCCGCTGCTCGCGAAGAGCTCCGACGTCTTCGGTCAGCGCCGGTTGCTCGTCATCACGCTGTCGACCGCATGCGTAGGCGCGCTGGTCTGTCTCGTCGCACCCAACGTCTGGATCTTTCTGGTGGGGCGCTTCCTCCAGGGGGCCGCCCTCGGGGCGATCTTCATCACGGTGGCCCTCATCCGCCGACTCTGCGCCCCGCGGGTGGCCATGCCCGCGATCGGACTCGTGACCTCGGGCTCGTCGATCGTCGGGATCATCGAGCCGTTGGTGATGCAGCCGATCATCCACGTGTTCGGCTATCGGAGCGTGTTCGTCGTGGCAGGCCTGCTCGCTATGGCGGCTGCGCTGTGCGTGCGCTCCTTCATCCCGGAGCCGTCGGTCCGCGGCACCGGCCGGATCGACGTGGGCGGGGCTCTGCTGCTCGGCGGCGGGATCGGCGCGGTGCTCGCCTACGCCAGTCTCGGCGGGGACTCCGGGTGGCTGTCCGCGGGCATGCTCGTGCTGTTGGTGGTCGGTGCCGGCGCGTTGGCCGGTTGGGCGGTCCTCGCCCTGAGGGTCGCCGAGCCCATCATCGACATTCGTGCCCTCAGCCGACCGGTCCTGCTGACGCTGCTGGCCTTGGTGCTGGCCGCGGGCTCCTTCCGGAGCATGCTGCAACTGACGAGCGTCATCGCCCAGGTGCCCTCTGACCTGGGGCTCGGCTACGGGTTGGGCGACGGAGAGGCGATCGGAGTACTCCTCGCCACCTCCTCGTTCGGCATCGTGGTCGGCGGTACGCTCGCCGGATGGTTCGCAGGGCGGTTCGGCCCCGAACGGCCCCTCCTCGCCGCCATCACCGTCGGGACGGTGGCGACCTTCATGATGCTGGCGGGCGTGTCGGTGCTCCCGCTGGCGATCGCCTGTTGGGCTATGGTCGGCCTGGCAGCCGGCGCGATCGCGACGTCCGGCTACAACCTGGCGACCGATCTCGCACCGCCCGAGCGGCAGGGCACGATCTCCGGCCTGGTGTCGGTCATGTTCGCTCTCGGTTCGGTCGTCTTCAGCTTCGCCGGAGGCGAGATCCTCAAGGCCACCCGTATCTCCGGGACCGTCGCCGACAGCGCCTCGGTGAGCACGGCGGCCGGCGTGCACCTCTACGTCCTGATGGCCGGGATGCTCTTCGTCCTCGCTGCGGTGCCCGCGACCATGCTGGTGCGCAGTCGGCGTGCCGCGCCGGTCGCGACCGAGGCGCCGCGGCGTCCGGGTCCGTCTGCGGTCAGTTCGTGACCCGGATGGCCGAGGGCCGTACCGGTGGGAGCCCGGGCCGGCGCATGGACGGCGGCTTCGGTGCCGACGGCTTTGGCCGGCTCGGTGCGCTGTCGGGGAACACTCTCCGCACTCCCGGACTCCCTACGAGCTCCCAAGTCTCCGGAAACGAAAGGCGTCCCTCGCGGAGGAGGAACGCCTGCGTGGGAAAGGGAAGCCTCCAGGGGCCGAGCCCTGAACCCGTGGATGAGAAGTCCGGCGCCCTGGTGCCGCCACGTGTCACTTCATGCCGATCTGTCCCATGCCATCCGATCGCCGCTGTCATTTTGTGCCAAGGGGTGTCGCTCGGTGTCGTGGCAGTCCGGAACTGCGGAGCACAAACGGAGCACCCGCCGGCCTCTGGTGGCGTCCGATGGCACCTCGCGGGGTCCTCGCTGTGTGACTGGTGCTTGGGTACACCATCGGGCACGGTCGGAGTTGTAAGAGCGACCCACTCAAGATGGGCTGGGCCAGCGGCTGTGGCGCCACGTTTTCGGGCGGCCAGACGAGCCGGCCCAGTTCTTCGCCGGTCGCCTCGCGCAAGCCGCCACCAAGAGCACTGAGGAAACCTCGGTGGGCGGCATGGAAGGCGCTCAACACTTTCCATGCCGCCGACCTCTCTTGGGGTGCTCTCAATGAGGGGTGGCAAGGTGTCGCTGACTGATGCATGTCAATTCAAGTGCTCGGCTCTTGCTGTAATCATGTGGGGGTAAATTCTAATTAACGGATCGAAGACCTCTCCCATGGGTAAAACAACCTTGTCGGCACTTTTGCTTTCTCGGTCACGGCATCTGTGTTCATGTGCGGGCTCTTTTGGGGGCGGTGGGTGTTCGTTTCGCCTCCGGCCGGTGGGCTCACGCACGACTGGCCGAAGCGGCGACACCAGCCCTCCTTTCTCCGGTGCCCGGGTGTCACCCTGCCAAAAGCGGGGGAACGAGGTAGATGATCTCGAAGGCCTCGTAGACCGCACCAATGACGAACAGCACCATGGCGGGCAAGCCCAGCCAACCGATCTGCCGCAGCCCGAGGACGTACCCCTGACGACGGTTGCGAGCGCCGACCGTCCTGGGGCGCAGCCAGGCCTTTCCGAGGACGTAGGCGGCGAGCATGACGAGGACGTAGGCCTGGAACTCGATGAGGATCGTCAGGGAGTGCGGGATCAGGATCTTCGCCGTGGTCTCGTCGACCGGAGCGAGGACCACGCCGAAGTTGAAAGCGCGGTACATGAAGATGACGATGCCGGCGAAGGGCACGACCATCGAGGGCAGCAGGATCGTCAGCACGGCGACCGTCACCACGTTGACCAGGAGGATGGTCAGGCTGAACAGCCAGACGTTGCTGAGCAGCGACACCACCAGATCCGTTGTCCCGTTCTCCTGCTGGTCGGCGATCTGGGCGGCGTTCAGTTCGGGGAAGAGCAGTGCCGCCCCCATGCCGATGAGGAACAGGCCGTACATGAGCGCGTTCATCGCGAGGTAGGCGCGGAGGTTCGCGCGGATGATCTGGAACGGCTGACGAAGGGTTCGCATGCGTGTTGCTCCGTGGTCGAGATGGCTGATGAGCCGCCGGGGACCCGTGACCGGGCATTCCGTCCGCTACCGGAAGGGCCGCCTCGGCCTTCCCCGCGGCGCGTGGTGGTCGATCAGTTGCCGCCGTCAGTTACTGCCGTCCAGCAGCGCGTTCCAGCGCAGTCGCGTCGCGCGCTCGATGCTGGCCGTCGAGGCGCAGAGTCCGAGTGCCGAGTTGAGCCACAGCGGAAGGTCGACGGGCGAGGTGAAGGTGCCGAAGCGCTGCGCCATCGGTGGCACGTGGGAGACAGCTTCGATGACCTGTGGGATGACCAGAAGGACCGGAACGATGAGCAGGACCAGCGACAACACGCCGATCCAGCGACTCAGCGCGGGATGATCGCGGTCGAGACGAGCACGGCGCCCCTCCGCCGAACGCTCGTCCGGGGTGAGTCGGCGCGCGGCACCTTCGGCGGTGACGTGGTGGCATCGTTTGAGTCCGAAGGTCGTGGACGCCACCTCGATCATTCCTCCCGGTACGGGGAACATCGCCGGAAGCGTGGACTCGGAGTGATGCCTGCCGTCGAGGTAGAGGTGGGCCCTGCCCTTGCCGTCCTGTGTCAGGAACTGCTGCCAGTACGGGACGTCGACGGCGTAGACCGCCTGACGTCCGTCATCGTTGGTCAAGGGGAGGTAGAACAAGGCGCGGGAGAGCGGTTGCCACGAGCGGAAGGGCTTCAGCGGACGACCGTTTCCCTCCTTGATCCGTCGCGCGGCGTTGCGCCGCTTCCAGTCCTTGATCACTTCGGGCTCCGTGTCATTTCGCAACGGTCAGTGGCCGGCGCCGAGCCGGAACCTGTCGACGACCAGCGCTCGCCCCCATTGCAAGGGCTGCCCTCGGGGCAGAGTCAACCGCCCGACCACACGGGAGGTGCACTTGACTGTGCCCTTGGGGCAGGGTGTGGGCTTGGCGTATGCGTGGGCGGGGCCACGCGCGGTTATGGCGCAACAGGAGGCATCGCGTGGCGTGGAGTACTCAGCAGGTCGCCGAGCTCGCAGGGACGACGGTGAAGGCCGTCCGGTACTACCACCAGATCGGGTTGCTGGACGTGCCGGAGCGAACAGCGAACGGATACAAGCAGTACGAGGTCCCACACCTGGTCCGCCTGCTACAGATCAAGCGACTGAGTGATCTGGGAGTCCCACTGTCGGAAGTGGCGGCGATGGGGCGGGCGGACGAGGACCCGGACGAGGCGATCCGCGTGCTGGACGCGGAGCTGGAAGCGACGGTCGACCGGCTCAACCGCGTGCGGGCGGAACTCGCCGTCATCCTGCGTCACCGCGCGCCGGCCTATGTTCCGCCCGCCTTCGCTCCGGTCTCCCGCGACCTCTCCGACAGACAGCGGTCCTTGCTGATGGTCTACTCCAGCGTCCTCAGCGAGGAGTCCCTGGAGGAGTTCCGCGCACAGATCAGCGAAGGTGACGAAACGGAGGAGGAGTTCGAGGCCCTTCCTCCGGACGCGGACGACGGCGCGGTCGAACGCCTCGCCGCGCGCATGCGGCCGGTCGTCCTCAGAGCCCGCGAGAAGAGTCCGCACCTGGCGGACATGGCGGCGGCCGCGCCACGTGGCACGAAGCGTGCCGAGCAGACGATAGCCGAGGCGATCGTGCAGTTGTACAACCCCGCGCAACTACGCGTACTGAAGCGTTTGTCCTCCCTCCTGGAGGAGAGTCCGGACGCGGGTACCGACGCACCCTGAACGCTGGGCGAGCGAAGGGACGGATACTCCGCCAAGGGCCGCGGCCGCCGCCGTCGCGGCGGGTTTCCGGCGCGGCCTGTTGGCCCTGGGCGACGGGTGACGCGCCCCTGCGGCGACAGGAGACCGGGCCAGGCCGTCGTCCGCCACGGCCGCGTGGACAGGCCCGCCTGCGGACAGGGCACCATCAGGACCGGTGCCGGACCCCGGCCCGCCGGCGGCTGTCCGAAGGGCCTCGCCCTCGTCCTACCTCCCTGGGCGCCAGGCACAGCGGATGTCGGGTTCGCGTTCCTCGTTGCGAAGCCCGTCGGTGCGCTCCACGGCGACGAAGCCATGCCGTTCGTAGAACCGCCGTGCCGGTTCGTTGATCTGGAACGTCCACAGGTCCAGTCCCTTCGGGCACCGCTGCTTGGCCAGGGCCATGAACCGGTTCCCCAGGCCCCGGCCGCGCCATGACGGATCGAGGTAGAGCTGTTCCAGTTCGGTGCCCTCCAGTACGAGGATCCCGACCACACGGTCCCCGGCGACCGCCACCCAGCTCTCGGCCTGCGCCACGACCACGGAGGAGAACCAGTTCCGTACCGCGTCGTCGCCGTGCGCGCGGCGCACGGTCGGCAGCGCGGCGGCGAAGGAGCGCAGCCACACGTCGGCCATGCCGGCCGCGTCGGACTCACCGGCACGTCGGAGTACGACCTCGTCACTGTCCACGGTGCACGACGATCCCAGGTCCGTGGTCGGGGCGCAGCCCGTTTTCGGCTCACATCCCGCCGCGACCGTCGCATCGGTCACCTCCACCATCGACAGCCACATCTACCGGCCGGGAGGGGATCACCCTGCTCGGCCCCGACGCGGGCCCCACCCTGCTCGTGTGGGCCGTCGACCGCCGCCCTCGGACACCCGCCTTCGCGCGCCGACACGAGGACGCGGTGGGGCCGGCGGCCGGATACACGGAGGCGGAGGGCGCTCCCGTGCGGGCCCAAACCCCGCGGAGGACGTGTGGCCGAACGTGGCCGGCGAACACGTCGCGCGCTCGGGTGAATGTAATGTCGCTCTCGGTAATAACCGCTGTTCTTCGGGGGTGCCTGTGTCTGGTAAGTGGCGACGTTACGTGTCGGTTCTGGCGGGGGGAGCGGTCGCGGCGGGGCTGCTCACCGCGACCATGGCCTCACCCGCCTCGGCCCTGTCGTGCGGTTACAACGACAACGACAACGGGAAGGCCGTCTACCGTCACTGTGGGAACACCACCGTCCGCATCGAGACCACCAACGTGTTCGGGGGCAAGAGCTACCAGTGCGTGGCCCCGGGCGACACCGTCCTCGGGGACACCTGGTTCATCAGGGGGTCCCACTACATCGGCGGGGTCGGCTGTTCTCCCGTGACCATTCCGCCGCGGTGACCCGCGGCCCCGGCGGGCGAGGAGAGCCGTTGCCCGTGGCCGACCCCTGACGGGGAACGGGGCGGCCGCGCGGACCACCTTCCGCGCGGCCGCCGGTGTGACCGCGGTCGGACCCTGTCGCAGGCGCGTGCTTCGATACGTGCATGAACGCACCCGAGACCGCCCGCCACCTGCCCGACCCGGCCACCGTACGCGACCTGTCCCGCAGGACGGCGCTGCTGGAGTTCCTCGTCAACCCGGACGGCCACTACCGCAAGTACGGCTTCACCTCCGGCTGGCGGCCGGGATGGGACCTGGCGACGATGGACAACGGAGGGGGCGACGAGTACGCCGTCGCGCTCTCGGACACGGCCGGTGTCATCCGCTGCTTCGACCACGAGTCGCAGATGAGCCCCTACGCCAACGACGAGGAGTTCTGGCCGGGGACGGTCGACGCCCTGCCCGCGGAGTTCACGCCCTTCCTGGCCGATCCCGACTTCAACGGCGGTGACGAGTTGTCGGTGAGCGCACTGTTGTGGCGTCTGCCCGGGGACGCCTCCTGGCGCACCGGGGTCGAAGGGGAACGGGACGACGGTTCCGGGTGGCTGCTGGGCGGCCTGTGCGACGGGGATCCCGCTGCGTACCACCACGAGCACTTCCAGGACTACTACGGGTGCTCCCTCGGGCTCGACTCCGTGCGCGCCGTCTTCGAGGGCCGGCCCCTGACCGAGGAGGTCGCGGCCGGGGTCAACTCCACGGTCGACCCCGGCGAGCTGCTGCGCAGGGCGGCGGCGTACTCGTCCTGACCGCCGGAGGAGCCGCGGGCGCCGTGGACCGGCGGCTCCTGTCGTCCGGCAGGAGCCGGACGCGCATACCGAGGGCGGCGCCGCGTCGCCTCTCCTCAGCGGGGTCGGCGGAGAACGGATTCTGTTCCTGGTGCCGTTTTCTCGGTTTTTGTCTGCCAGGTCCTATTTTGCTCCTCGGTCCTGTCCGCGCGCGGAACGGCTTGGAAGCGACGGCTGGAATCCCGCCCTGTCCCATATGACTGCTTCGACGAGAATGTCGAGGCGGTCGCGCTGTACGTACTTCCATTTGCCGTGCCGGTCCTGGTAGCCCCAGGAGAAGCCGTCCTTGAGGCCGATGGCGACGTTGCCCAGGTAGGAGGGGCCGACCAGCGCACGCTCGACGTCCGGGCCGTAGGTCCAGGGGAAGCGCCGCCACTCGACGGCGAAGGACAGACCCCGCTGGTCCTCGAAGGCGGTGATGGCCGCAGCGAACATGTCCGGATCCTGCTTCGCTCGGTTCTGCATGTGTCCAGACTCGGGTGAAGCGCTTTCGATTCGCTAGCGACGGCATTGCCGCCGTAAAGCCATGGCGCCGCCTGTGTCGGTCCGGCTGGTTCTGGAACACGAGCGGAGTGCTGTTTCCGGAGCAATTGGTCGGAGCACGCGAACTCGCAGGGCCGGCGCGGCGACAGTCGGCCTCCCGCGCGGGGACCTCCTCCGCTTCCGCCTTCCGGTGGGAGAGTGGTGCATCGACCCCGAAGCGGGACGGTGCTCAGCTTCTGGACCACGCGACCGCTGCGCGAGGGCGACTGGTCCGGGCATGGTCGGACGACCGCGGGGGCCGCGGGCCTCCCGCCTGTATGCGTGATCCGGGGCGTCCCGAAGGGACCGCTCGAACGACGTGGCCCCCGCTCCACACGGGTGGACCGGGGTCTTTCGCGTCATCCGCCGGGTCTCAGAGCTTGAGCTGGACGAACTCCAACCCCATCAGCTCCGCCACCGCCCTGATCTGCGCCGCGTGGTGCCCCACGCCCAGCGCCCAGTGGTGCGAGATCCCGGTGGCGCTCCAGGCGTCCACCCACTCACCCGGATCGCACCCGAAGTCCACCCGCGACGTCGTGTTCCCGATCCGCAGCAGCGGCCCCTCACCCGTGCGCCCCTCGGCGGTGAGCAGCGCGAACGACCCGTCCCTGCGCTGGACGACCCCGAACAGGGTCACCGGGCCCTTCCTCACGTCGAACTCCACCGACACGCCGTATCCGCGCTTGCCGTGGTAGACGCCCAGCCCCCTCAGCAGCGGCTTGCGCGCGCTGATGGCCAGGTGCGCCGGGCCGTCGTGCCCCATCTCGACGTGGCCCCGGGTGAAGTCCAGCGCCTGCAGCTCCGTGAACGACCCGCCCCCGCCGAGCCGGTCCATCATCAGCATCGCCGTGCAGGTGCGCAGCTCGTACTCGCCCACGGCCGGAACCCCGCGCGCGGTCAGCAGCGACGCACCCAGGATCATCCCGGCCCCGAGCCGCTCGTGCAGCTCACCGGCCAGCCCGCGGTGGTAGTACGACAGGCTGTCCAGGGAGAAGTCCTCCACCAGGCGGTCCAGGCCCACCGCCACCCGGGCGCCCCAGCGCAGCTCGTCCTCGACCACCGAATCGGTCAGCTCGAACACCTCGCGCGCCTCGGCCAGCTTGGCCGCGACGGGCGCCTCCTCGGGCCCGGGCACGCGCTCGCGCAGGTCGTCGAACTCCAGGACCTCCACATGCCCGCCGAAGTTGCGGGTGATGAGGGTGGGATCGGTGGAGACGTCCATCATCCCCGGGTACAGGTGCCCCATGAGCCCGTGCCGGGCGTCGCGCATGGTCGAGCGCACCCCGGCCGCGCGGATCCACCGGCCGATCCGCTCCCAGGCCCGCTCGTCCTCCAGGTAGCCCGACACCGACCGGAAGTCCACCCCGAGCCGCTCGAACAGGTTGGCCATCTCCGGCAGCGGACAGGCCCCGCAGTAGGCCAGCCACTGCCCCGTGTCGAACGCGGCGTGGTCCATGGACTCGGTCGGCTGCAGGTTGACGAACAGCACCGGCGCCTGGCAGCGCTGGGCGATCGGAGCCACCATGGAGGAGGTCATGTAGGTGGTCAGGAAGCAGACGATGAGGTCGCAGTCGGCCGCGCGCAGCCGGTCGGCCGCCGCCCCGCCCTCCTCGGCGTCGGAGACGAACCCGGTGTCGACCACCTCGGCGTCGAAGCCGCGCATCCTGCGCGAGACCGCCTCGGCGGAGGCGCGCAGCTGGGGGAGCAGGTCGGGGAACTGCGGCCAGTAGGCGCCCAGCCCTCCGGCGACCAGGCCGACCGTGGGCCTGGGGCGTCGGGTTCCGGTGCCGCCGGCGGTCTGCGCTGCGGTGGTCATGCCTGTCTCCTTCGGGGGGTGGTCGGCCCCGTCCGCCGCGTTCGGGGGCGGGGCCCGTACCGGGTCAGGACCGGTAGGCGGCCGTGGAACCCCGCACCACCAGCTCGGGTGTGAACAGCACCCGCTCGTGGACGTGGCCGGCCCCGTTCAGCTCCGAGTCCAGCAGCCGCATCGCCGCGCGGCCCAGCTCGTACTTGGGCTGGGCCACGGTGGTCAGCCCGGGATGGACCAGGTCGGCGAGGTCGACGTTGTCGTAGCCGACCACCGACATGTCGTCGGGCACGCGCAGGCCGCGCTGCCCGAGGCCCTTCATCACGCCGAGCGCCAGCTGGTCGTTGGCGCAGAACACCGCCCGCGGGCGCTGCCTGGGCCCTCCGGCCAGGATCGTGTCCACGGCCCGCTCGCCCTGCGCGGGGTTGAGCAGGGGCTGCTCGATCACCCGCACCGCGGTGTCGGGGTCCATCCCGGACTCCTCGAAGGCGGCGCGCAGCCCCTCGTGGCGGCGGCGTACCTGTTCGATGGCGAAGGGGCCGGTCAGGAAGGTGACGCTCTCGTGCCCCAGCCCGATCAGGTGCCGTCCGGCGGCCATGCCTCCGGCGTGGTTGTCCACGCTGACGCTGCACCCCACGTCCTCGGCGACGTCGCCCCGGTCCAGGGCCACCCAGGAGGTGCCCTGGCGGCTCAGCCACAGGAGGTCGGAGAGGTCGTCGTCGACGGGCATCACCACGGCCCCGGCCGCGCGCTGCTCGGCGAGCAGGCGCACGTTGCGCCGCTGGCGCTCGCGGGCCTCGGCGGAGTTGAGCAGCACCACGGCCAGCCCCGACGCGGCCGCCTCGTCCTCCACGCCGCGCGCCACCTCGGTGAAGAAGGGGTTGGTGACGTCCAGGACGAGCAGCCCCACCGACGCGCTGCGCCCCGACCTCAGGCTGCTGCCGGAGGAGTTGCGCACGTAGTCGAGTTCGGCGATGGCCGCCTCGACCCTGAGCCGGGTGGCCTCGGCGACGCGCTCGGGGCGGTTGAGGACGTTGGACACGGTGCCGGGGGAGACCCCGGCGTGCCGGGCGACCTCGGTGATGCCCACGACGGGGTGGGCGGATCGGGACCTGGTGGACAAGGGGCTTCTCCCGGGCGTGTGCGGACGGGCCGTCAGGTGACAACGCGTCGCATCGTACTGATCCGGCCGTGGCCTCCAGGGCGTGTACACGGTTCCGCGGTCGGAGGCCTCATGCTCACACCCGGATTGAAACGTGTCAATAACCTTCGGCCACAGAGGTGTGATGACCCTTCGTGCGAGGGTCGACCCGGTGCGACACCGGGACTCGTTACCAGGGCGATACCTGCGAATTCTTGGTGGTCCCCTTGACGGTAGGGTGTGTGACACTTAACATCCGTTTCATATTAAAACGTTTTTCCGCGTTCGGTAACAATGCCGGACCGGCACCGGAGAAGGAGGGCGCACGTGGATCCAGAAGAGGTCCCCCCACCCCTCGCCCTGGTCGACGTCACCAAGTCCTTCGGGAGCGTCAGGGCCCTGCGGGGGCTGTCCCTGGAACTGCGCTCCGGAGAGATCCACGCGATGGTCGGTGAGAACGGGGCGGGCAAGTCCACCCTGGTCAAGACCATCGCCGGGGTGCACCGGCCCGACGGCGGGCGGGTGCTGGTGGACGGACGTCCCACCGAGTTCGCCGCACCCGTGGACGCACAGCGCGCCGGGGTCGCGGTCATCTACCAGGAACCCACCCTGTTCCCCGACCTGTCGGTGGCCGAGAACATCTTCGTCGGCCGCCAGCCCCGCACCCGCCTGCGCACCATCGACCGCGGGCGCATGCGCCGGGACACCGAGGAGGTCTTCACGCGCCTGGGAGTCCACATGGACCCCGACAGACCCGCACGCGGACTCTCCATCGCCGACCAGCAGCTCGTGGAGATCGCCAAGGCCCTCACCCGCAAGGCGCGGGTACTGGTCATGGACGAGCCCACCGCCGCCCTGTCCGGCGTGGAGGCCGAGCGCCTGTTCACCGTGGCCCGCACACTGCGCGACTCCGGTGCGGCGCTGCTGTTCATCTCCCACCGCTTCGACGAGGTCTTCTCGCTGTGCGACCGCATCACCGTGGTCCGCGACGGCGCGTTCGTCTCCTGCGACCCCACCGCCGACCTGGACGTGGACACCGTCGTACGGCGCATGGTGGGCCGCGACGTCAGCAGCCTCTACCCCAAGGAGGACGCCGAGCGCGGCGAGACCGTCCTGGAGGTCGACGGCCTGACCCGCCACGGCGTGTTCGCCGACGTGTCCTTCGAGGTGCGCGCCGGGGAGATCGTCGCCCTGGCCGGACTGGTCGGAGCCGGACGCAGCGAGGTCATCCGCGCCGTGTTCGGCGTGGACCGCTACGACGCAGGCACCGTGCGGGTGCAGGGCAGGCCCCTGCCCCCGGGAAGGCCCAAGGCCGCCATGGACGCCGGAGTCGCCCTGGTGCCCGAGGACCGCCGCCAGCAGGGCCTGGTCATGGAGTCCTCCATCGAGCGCAACGCCACCGCCACCCGCCGGGGACCGCTCAGCAGGCTCGGACTGCTGCGCCGGAGCGCCGAACGCGAATCCGCCCGGGAGTGGGGAGAACGCCTCAGCCTCAAGTCCGGCGGGCTCGCCGAGCCGGTCTCCACCCTCTCCGGCGGCAACCAGCAGAAGGTCGTCCTGGCCAAGTGGCTCTCCACCGAGCCCCGCGTGCTGTTCGTGGACGAGCCCACGCGCGGCATCGACGTGGGCACCAAGGCCGAGGTCCACCGCCTGCTCTCCACCCTGGCGGGCCAGGGGCTGGCCATCGTCATGGTCTCCAGCGAACTCCCCGAGGTCCTGGGGATGGCCGACCGCGTCCTGGTCATGCACGAGGGCCGGGTCACCGCCGAACTCGACCGCGACGAGGCCGACGAGGAGTCGGTCATGTACGCGGCCACCGGACAGCGACCGAGCGAGGCCGCCTGATGAACGCACCCAGCGCCGCCCCCGAGACCCCCACCGCCGGAGCACCGCCCCGGGACGGGGCCCGTCCCGCGCACCGCGGGATCCAGTTCCGCGAACTCGGCGTGCTCCTGGCCGTGGTGGTCCTCGTCGTCGCCACCTGGATGTACAACCCCGGGTTCCTGTCCAGCCAGGGCGTACACGACCTGTTCCTGGGCGCCACCGTCCTGTCCGTCCTCGCCGTCGGCCAGGCCCTGGTCCTCATCACCAAGAACGTCGACCTGTCGGTCGGGTCGGTGATGGGACTGTCGGCCTTCGGCACCGGACTGCTCTTCGTGACCTTCCCCGGCCTGCCCGTCCCCGTCGTCATGCTCGCCGGTGTCCTCGTCGGCCTGGTCGCGGGACTGCTCAACGGCCTGCTGGTCACCACCGCCCGGGTCCCCGCCCTCGTCGTCACCCTGGGCACCCTGTACGCCTACCGCGGCCTCAACCACTGGTGGGCCGACGGCGGACAGGTCAACGCCCACGACATGCCCGACGCCTTCCTGCTCCTGGGCAGCTTCGGCGTCCTCGGGGTCCCTCTGCCCGCCGCGATCGCCATCGCCGTGGTCGCCGCGGTGGGCTTCTACCTCGCCCGCTACCGCTCGGGGCGGGAACTGTACGCGATCGGCTCCAACGCCGACGCCGCACGGCTGTCGGGCATCCCCGCGGCGCGCAGGGTCACCCTGGCCTTCGCCGCCAACGGAGCCCTGGCCGGACTGGCCGGGGTGCTCTTCGCCGCCCGCTACGGCACCGTCGACTCCACCGTGGGCACCGGCATGGAGCTCCAGGTCGTCGCCGCGGCCGTGGTCGGTGGTGTGGCCATCGCGGGCGGTGTGGGCACCGTCTACGGCGCCGCGCTCGGCGCCGTCCTGCTCACCACCATCACCGCCGCCCTGCCCATCTGGCAGGTCAACCAGTTCTGGCAGGAGGCCGTGGTGGGCGCGCTCATCCTGGCCGCCATCGGACTGGACCGGCTGCTCGCGCTGCGTACCGCGCGCAGGCTTCGAGGAGGAGGTGCCCGTGGCGCCTGAACGTACCGTCACCGCTCCCGCTCCGGACCGGGCCCCCGAGGGCGCCCCGGATCCGTCCGGGCGGCGGCCCGCCGCCCGGATCCGGTCGCTGCTGTCGGCCCGCGAGACCCCGGTCGTGGGTGCGCTCGTCGTCACCCTGCTGGGGGCCGGCCTGTTCGTGGACATGTTCGCCACCGGACGCAACATCGACTTCCTGGTGCTGAGCGTGGCCGCCATCGCCCTGATGGCCCTGCCGATGACGCTCATCGTCATCACCAGTGAGATCGACCTGTCGGTGGCCAGCACCCTGGCCCTGAGCAGCGCCACCCTGGGCGTGCTCTGGGAGTCCGGGGTGCCCATCGAGACGGCGCTGTGGATCTGCCTCGCCGTCGGCGCGGCCCTGGGAGCCTTCAACGGGTTCCTGGTCACCGTGTGCGGTCTGCCGTCCCTGGCCGTGACCATCGGCACCATGGCCCTGTACCGGGGCCTGGCCTACGTGCTGCTGGGCGACCGGGCCGTGGCCAGCTACCCCCGGGACTGGGTCGGCGGTGTCCGCGCGCCCTTCCTGGGCGTCGAGGGCCTGCCGTGGATCGCCGTGGCGATCCTGCTCCTGTCCGCGGCCTTCGGGGTGCTGCTGCACGCCACCGCCTTCGGCCGGTCCCTGTTCGACATCGGCAACAACGACGAGGCCGCCCGCTTCACCGGGGTGTCGGTGCGCTGGACCAAGTTCTGGCTGTTCACGCTCAGCGGCGTGGTCGCCTCCGGCGCCGGGGTCTTCTGGACCCTGCAGTACGGCACCTCGCGCGCCGACACCGCCTTCGGCCTGGAACTCCAGGTGGTGGCCGCCGTCCTGCTCGGCGGCGTGTCCATCTTCGGCGGCGTCGGCTCGATCCTCGGCGTGATGAGCGGCGTGGTGCTGCTCGGCGCCATCCGCAACGCCCTGCAGCTGTTCGGCATCAGCAGCGAGGTCCTGCAGATCGTCACCGGCCTGATCCTCATCGCCTCCGTCGTCACCCCCAACCTCGTGGCCCGGACACGCGCCAGACGCGCGCCCGCCCCGGCCCCCGGCCCAGTACCGGCGTCCGCGCCATCCCCCGCGTCCGCCCCCACCAAGGGAGAAGCACCATGACCGAACCCCGTCCACGCCACCTGCTCCTGGCCGCGTCCGCGTTCGCCGTGCTGATGACCGCCGCCTGCGGCGGCACCACCATCGACGACGCCCAGGAGGAGGAGAACTCGGGTCCGACCGGCACCGCCGACCCGGACGCCGAGATCCCCGAGGGCCTCAAGATCGACTTCCTGCCCAAGCAGCTCAACAACCCCTACTCCGACATCGTCAACGCGGGCGGCGCCACCGCCGTCGAGGAGCTGGCCGGCGAGTTCACCGAGCGGGGCGGCACCGAGCCCACCGCCGACGCGCAGGTGGAGTACATCAACGCCGCCAGCCAGGCGGGCAGCGACGTCATCGTCATCGCCGCCAACGACCCCGACGCGGTGTGCCCCTCGCTCGACCAGGCCAGGGAGAACGGCGCCGCCATCGTCGGCTACGACTCCAACGCCAGCTGCACCGACATCTTCGTCAACCAGTCCTCCACCGAGCTCATCGGCCAGACCCTGGTCGAGATGATCTCCGAGGACCTGGGCGGCGAGGGCACCTTCGCGGTGCTGTCGGCCACCCCCAACGCCACCAACCAGAACGCCTGGATCGCGGCGATGGAGGAGGTGCTCAAGGAGGAGGAGCACGCCGGCCTGGAGCTGGTCGAGACCGTCTACGGCAACGACGACGACCTGGAGTCCTTCCAGGAGATGCAGGGCCTCATGCAGTCCTACCCCGACCTGGACGGGGTGGTGGCGCCGACCACGGTCGGCATCGCGGCGGCGGCCCGCTACGTCAGCGACTCCGAGTACAAGGGGGAGGTCGCCGTCACCGGCCTGGGCACCCCCAACCAGATGCGCGAGTTCGTCAAGGACGAGACCGTCAACCAGTTCGCCCTGTGGAACCCCGAGGAGCTGGGCTACCTGGCCGGGTACACCGGTGCGGCGCTCAGGGCGGGGCAGATCACGGGCGCCGAGGGCGAGACCTTCACCGCCGGTGACCTGGGCGAGTTCACCGTCCAGGCGGACCAGGAGGTCGTGCTCGGCCCGCCGACGGTCTTCGACGCCGACAACATCGACGACTTCGACTTCTGATCCCCGCCCGGGGCCGGCGCACGCGGCCCTGACGCACTCGGGGCGGGCCGGGGACACCCCGCCCGCCCCTGTCCGTGCGAACACGTACCGCTCTGCCTGTACTGGATCCGGTCCGTGGTGATCCGGCCGGATCCGACCATCCGATGTGACGGGAGGACGCCCGTGCAGCGCGTCTGCTTCATCCTCAAGGTCAAGAGGGAACGCCTCGCCGAGTACCGGGAGCGCCACGCCGAGGTCTGGCCGGAGATGCGCGAGGCCCTCAGCGCCGCCGGCTGGCACAACTACTCGCTGTTCTGCACCGAGGAGGGCATGGTCGTCGGCTACCTGGAGACCGAGGACTTCGACCGTGCCCGCGAGGAGATGGCCGGGACCGAGGTCAATGACCGCTGGCAGGCCGAGATGGCGCCCTTCTTCGAGAACCTGCCCGGCCGCCCGGACGAGGGCATGGTCCCGCTGACCGAGATCTTCCATCTGGCCTGATCCCCACCGGAGAGGTACCGCCTTGCACTCCACCCCCCGATCGCCGCTTCGCACCCTGGCCGCCACCGTGCCCGGCGCGCTGGCGCTGGCACTGTCCGCCGCACTCGTCGGACCGTCCGCCGCCACCGCCGCGACCCCGGCCGACACGGCCACCGCGGCCGACGCGCCCTCGGCCACACCCCTGGGCAGCCGGACCCTGGACGAGAACGCCCTGTACTTCGTCTCCTACGACGGCCTGGTCAACAACGGCTCCTACCAGCAGTCGGGCATCCTCACCCACGGCGGCTTCCAGTACGCCGCCTGGTACACCGGGGACCGCCACGCCGTCCTGGCGCGCCGCTCCCTCGACGGCGGCGGTGACGGCGGGTGGCGGACCGTCCGCCTGCCCCACCGGCTCACGGTCGACGACTCGCACAACTCCATCTCGCTGGGCGTCTCCGCCGAGGACGGGCGCCTGCACGTGGGCATGGACACCCACAACACCCCGGTCTTCTACACGAGGTCGTCCCCGGGCCTGGTCACGGGCGGGGCGCCCTGGAGCGCCGACTCCTTCGAGCCGGTCCAGCGCGACCTGGCCGGACTGGACATCGGCTCGATCACCTATCCCAGGTTCGTCCCCACACCGGACGGCGGACTCCAGCTCGCCTACCGCACCGGCGGCTCGGGTGACGGGACACAGGAGCTCGCCGAGTACGCCGGCGGGGAGTGGACCCACCTGGGCGCCTGGTCCTCACCGGAGGGGACCTACGAGGCCAACGGGGCGGTCAGCGACAGCCGCAACATGTACCTGCACGGGATCGGATACGGCGACGACGGGCGGCTGCACGCCTCCTTCACCTGGCGCGAGACCGCGGCCGGCGGGGACATCCTCTGCCACCCCGGCGGGCTGTCCAACCACGACACCGGATACGTCTACAGCGACGACGGGGGACACACCTGGCGCACCGGCAACGGTGCCGTGGCCGCGGTGACCGGGACCCCGCACCGCGTGTCCGTGGACACCCGCGGCCACGTCGTCGACCCCCTGCCACCCAACTACGCGCTCATGAACCAGGAGTCCCAGGCGATCGACTCCGCGGGCAACCCGCACGTGGTCGTCAGCTACCGGCCGGGCCGCTTCGGGCACTGCTCGACCGACTTCGTCGAGGACCGCAGGCGGCAGGGGCGCACCTTCCACCTGCACCAGGACGACGCGGGGACGTGGCGCAAGGTGGAACTGCCCGAGCCGCTGAGCGCCTTCGGCCGCTCCCGGCTGGTGCTCACCGACGACGACACGGCCTACGTGGTCATGCCCTTCGGCCGCATCATGGCCGCCGGGGCCGACACCGGGTGGAGCGAGTGGACCATGGTCCACGACGGTTCGGACATCGACGCCTTCGGTGAGGTGCTGGTGGACGAGTCCCGGGTGGCCTCGGAGGGGGTGCTGTCCGTCTTCTACCAGGAGGCCGGATCGGGTTCCTCCACACCGATCCGGGTGGCCGACTTCCAGCTCGGCTGACCGGAGGGGGCGGGCGGCGGCGTCGCTCAGCCGGCGGGCAGGTCCACGCGGATCTCCCCGCCCAGGGCCGCGCCGCCCTCCAGCTCCAGGTCGTCACCGCTCCAGAAGCGCCCCGGGTCGTAGTACCCGGGGCGCTTCCCCGCGGGCAGCAGCCCCATCGCCTCGTAGGTCAGGGCGATGACCTCCGCGCAGTAGGCGGTCTCCAGGGCCCGCTCGCGCGAGCGGGAGCCGAAGGGCAGGCGCCGCAGGGGCAGGCGTCCGCGCGCCCAGCGGGCGGCCAACTGGGCGGTGGAGGGGAAGGGGGTGCCGTCGAGCCGGGCGACGGTGCGCAGGGCCGCGTCCTCCATCGGCGCGTCCGCCTCGGGGTCGAGCTGGCGCAGCCAGCCGCGCTGGCCGTACCTGCGCCCCCAGACCATGACGGCGTCGCGCAGGTCGTGCAGCTGTACGCCGCGCTGGTGCTTCCCGGTCCACACGTCGGGCAGGGAGCGGCCGAGCTCGGCGTGCCACATCAGCGGCGGCAGGTCGTCGACCACGACGGACATGCCGACGTGGTTGACGGGGCTGTTGGTGGTGATCTGGATGGCGCGGTCCGCCGCGCTGGTGCCCCGGAAGACCCAGACGTCGCCGGTCCGGGTGAGTTCCAGTGCCTCGCTCAGGGACATGCTCGTTTCTGCCACAGCACATAGCCTAGGCACATGCGTTGGTGGAAGGCCCTTGGAGTGGCCGCTTTCGTGGGTGTCGCGGCGACCGGTGCGGTGATCGTCCGGGACCAGCGGCAGCGTCATGCCTACACGCCCGAGCAGGTCAGGGAGCGTCTGCGCGAGCGCGTCGCCCTGGCCGAGGCCTCGGGGACGGCGTTGCCGACGGAGGTGGAGGACGGTCCCGTGGTGCCCGCGTGGCGCCGCCGCCTGCGCGGGGCGGCCGGGGGAGTGCACGCTTCCGCGGCGGCCGCCCTGGGATGGCTGCGCGGCCGCGTCGACCGCTCGGTCTGAGGACCGGCGCGGAGTGCTCCGGCCCGTCCGGCCGGGCAGCGGGCTCGACCCGGGGTCAGCGCACGGCCGCTGCGGCGGGGGAGTCCGCCAGGCGGGGCACCCCCGGCACGGCCAGCGGGACGAGCGCGGTGAGGAGTCCGACCGCGGCGGCGCCGACCAGTACGGGGCGCGGGCCGACCGTCTCGGCCAGGGCGCCGGCCACCGCGTAGCCGACCGGTTCGAGCCCGAAGCTGCCCACCTGGTCGACGCCGACGACCACGCCGAGCAGGTCCTGTGGGACGGCCCGCTGTAGGGCGGTGTACCAGTACACGCCGAAGAGCATGAAGCCCGCGCCCGTGACGGTGTAACCGGCCAGCAGCAGCCAGGCGGGCACGGTCGCGGCCAGCCCCAGCAGGACCAGCGGGTAGGCCAGGACCCCCGTCAGGGACACCAGGCCGGGGCGCGCGGGGCTCCAGCGTGCGGCGACCAGTCCGCCCAGCAGCTGGCCCGCCGACATGCACGACAGAGCCAGCCCGTAGACGGGTCCGGCGTAGGAGTCGGCGGCCACGATCGGCAGCAGGGTGAAACCGGGGGCGAGCGTGGCCGGGGCCTGCACGGTGGCCACCGCGATGATCGCCAGCACCCAGGGACGCCGCACCACCTCGCGGAGCCCGGCGCGGAGGTTCGCGCCGATCGGCTGCGAGACCCGGTCGGGGCCGGGCGCCTCCTCACGGACGCACAGCAGCGCGGCGGCACCGAGGGCGAAGGCGCCGGCGACGACCAGGAAGGCCGTCCGCGCGTCCAGGACGGCGAGCAGCACCCCGGCCGCCGCGGGGCCGGTGACGCCCATGGTGCGCCCCACGACGCTGCGCAGGGCGTTGGCCTCCTGGAGGCGTTGGCCGGGGACCAGCAGCGGCGTGACCGACACGGCGGCGGGCTCGCTCACCGAACCGGCGGCGCCGCCGATCAGCGCCAGGCCGAGGAACCAGGCGGCCGTGTCGGGGCCGAGGGCGAATCCGAGCACGGACGCGCACTGGACCAGGCCGTCGGCGGCCAGCGCGGTGGACTTGCGGACCCTGCTGAGCAGGGCGCCCGAGAGCAGGGCGCACAGGGATCCCGCGGCACCGCGCGCTCCCAGGACCAGGCCGAGGACGAGAGGGCCGTGTTCGGCCAGGACCAGGCCCACCATGGCGACGGGGAGCATCTCCGAGCCGAGTTCGCCGGCGCCCCCGCCCCCGAGGAAGAAGCGGAACCCCCGGTGACGTAGAGATGGAGGGGGCACACGTGAACCGATCGGGACCTCCTCCGCGGGCGAAACGCTCCCAGTGTGCCGGTGCTCCGCCGGATGCGGCGAGGGGTTTTCCGGCGCGGTGGTGGAGGCGAGGACCCTTGTTACCCGCCAGTAGTACCGACTGGTAAGTTTGCCCTGACCTGGTGGCCCCACGGCCCCCGCCGGATACGGACAGTGAGGAAGAGAAGCAGTGCACGAGGGCGTCCTCCTCCGGCCCCGACCCGTCCCCCACGCCCGTTTCCGGCTCTTCCTGCTGCACCACGCGGGCGGGTCGTCCCGGGGCTACCGTCCGTGGATGCGCCACTTCCCGTCCGACTGGGAGGTGTGCCTGGTGGAGGCGCCCGGGCGAGGGCGTGCGAAGCGGTCCGAACCCTTCCGTGAGGCCCGCGCACTGACCCGCCACCTGCGCGAGGACCTCGCCCCCGAACTGGACCGCCCCTTCGGGTTCTTCGGCCACAGCATGGGCGCCCTCCTGGCCTACGAGCTGACCAACCTGCTGGCCGCCGAGGGTCCGTCCCGGCCCTCCTGGCTCGGGGTGTCGGCGTGGAGCCCGGCGCCCGGGCCCGAGCGGGACGAGCCCCGCCACCTGCTGTCCTCGGAGCGCCTGCGCGAGGGCGTCGCCCGCATGGGCGGCATCCCGGCCAGCTCCCTGGCCGACCCCGACCAGTGGCGCACCGTGGAGCCGCTGTTTCGCGCCGACCTGGGACTGGTCGACACCTGGCGCCCGGATCCCGCCGCTCCGCCGCTGCGGGCGCCGCTGTCGGTCTTCGGCGGGCAGGACGACCCCGGTTTCCCGCCGGAGCGCCTCGCCGCGTGGGAGGACCACGCCGAGGGGCCGGTCGAGCGCCACCTGCTGCCCGGCGGGCACTTCTACTTCGTCGGCCGGACCGGCGACGTGGCCACCCGCATCACCAAGGACGTCCACGCCGCGCTGTCCCGGGACGCGCAACCGGCTCGGGGACCGGGGCATCCCGGTCCCGGCAGTGCGGACCAGGCCTGAGCATTCGGGGCACTCCTGGCCGAAACCGCGGTACGTGCCGGACCCGTCCACGGCGTCGGCGGACTCTTCGAAGCCCATGTTCCCGATGCTCAGGTTGGCGGAGACGTCGGCGTACCAGCGAGGCGGCACCCGGAACGTACGACCGGGTCCGACGTACAGGTCGAGGGCGAGCAGGGGGAGTCCCCCGTCGGCCATGGTGGTCGTATCGGCGAGGAACAGGTAGGTCAGCCTGTCGCCCTCGCCGGCGGCGTCCGCGTCGACCAGCGCCTGGAAGCCCACGCCCGCGTACGCGGGATCGCTGACGTAGACCGCGCCGTCGGCCTCGAAGCCGTCGATCTGCGCTTCCAGCGCGGCCCATGCCGTGTCGCCGCCAAGTCGGTACGCAGGACCAGCGACGTCAGGTCGTCGGGTCGGGGCGGGGAGGCCATGGGCGACATCCGTCCAGGCGAGTGCGATGACCGTCTCGGCGGCACCAGGGGATGTCCTCTGTCCCCGGCGGTTCGCCGCGGTGCTGGTCAGTGCACGCTGAAACCGCCGTCGACGGCCAGCATCTGCCCGGTGACGAAGCCGCTGGCGTCCGAGGCGAGGAAGACCGCCAGTCCGGCGAAGTCACGGGGAAGGCCGTTGCGGCCGACCATGGTGCGGGCCGCGAGCTCCTCCTCGCGGCCGGGCACCGCGGCCGTGGGCAGCGTCATCGGCGTGACCACGAAGCCGGGCACGATGGTGTTGGCGGTGACGCCGTGGGGTGACCATGCCTCGGCCTGGGAACGGGAGAGCCCGCCGACGGCGGCCTTGCTGACGCCGTACGCCCCGGAGTCGCCGAACGCGCTCCACGACTGCTGGGAACCGATGTTGAGGATCCGGCCCCAGCCCCGCCCGGCCATCCGCGGCCCGCACGCCTGGCCCAGCAGGTACGGTGCGGTGAGGTTGACCGCCAGGGTCTCGGCCCAGACCTCCTCCGACGTCTCGCCGAACGGCGGCCGGTGGTTGACCCCGGCGGCGGTCACCAGGATGTCCGCGTCGAGCACCGGTTCACTCGCACAGAGCTCGTCGAGCGCGTCACGGTCGGCAACGTCGGCCGAGGTGGTACCGACCACGATGCCCTGCGCGGCGAACGCCTCGGCGGTCTCGGCCAGGCGTCCGGTGTCGCGGGCCACCAGGTGGACGCTCGCTCCGGCGCGTCCGAGGGCCTCCGCGACACCGCGGCCGATGCCCGAGCTTCCTCCCGTCACAAGCGCGCGACGGCCGGTGATCCCGAACAGCTCCTCCAGATAGGTCCTGTGTCGGCTGGTGGAGTCGGTCAAGAGGTGTCCCTTGTCTCTGGTCGTTGGGGCGACGGAACCGTGGACGGTCCGGGTTCCGATCAGCGCCCCACCACGATGACGTAGCCGGGCCCGTCCGCGTCCAGCTCCACCTTCCCGTCCGTCCGCGCGCTCGCGCGGCCTCCTCGCAGGAGCACCTCCACGACGGAGACGTCCAGGTCGGCGCAGGCCGCGGACAGCGTCTCGTGCGGGCCGTCGGCCAGGTGCACCAGCACCACCTGGCCGCCGAGCGTCCGTAGGAACGTCATGTGGTGCGGCCCCGCGTCCAGCCAGCGCAGGCCCCCGGTCTGGAGCGCGGGCAGCTCACGGCGCAGGGACAGCAGCCGCGTGTGGGCGTCCAGCGTCTCCCGGTCCCACGTCTCGGGCCGGTGCCAGGGCATCGGTCTGCGGGCGTTCTCCCCGTCCAGGCCCTCCAAGCCGATCTCGTCACCGGCGAACAGGAACGGCACGCCGGGCAGCGTCACCTGGGCCGCCACCCCGACCCGCTGCCGCCCGGCGTCGCCCACCACGCTGCGGAACCTGGCCGAGTCGTGTGTGCTCAGCGCGTTCACGCTGTGCGTCAGCACCCGCCAGGGCAGTCCGGCGTTGGTCGCGCGCATCGCCCGCACCGCCTCCTCGGCCCCGGTCCGGGGCAGCGGCGAGTCGGTGCGCATGTACCGCACCCCCTCGGGCGCGGTGTTCAGCCAGGTCCACACCGGCCGGGTGAACCCCGCGTAGTTCATCACCCCGTGCCACCCGTCGTGGTGGGTGTCGGGCCCCGCGTCGTGGAAGTGCTCGGCCAGCAGCCACGACCCGTCGCCGCCGCGCTGGGCGTCCACCTCGCGCATCCGTGCGGCGATCTCCCCCGAGACCTCCCGGTTCAGGTCCTGCGCGCCGTGGCGCCCGGTCATGTTCGCCACGTCGACGCGCCAGCCGTCCAGGGGGTCGGGCCCGGTCAGCCAGTCCACGAGCACCGAGTCGTCGGCGCCGTAGACCCTGCGCCGCAGCTCGGCCGAGGAGTAGTCCAGCTTGGGCAGGCTGGGCACGCCCATCCAGCTCACGTAGCCGTCCGGGTGGTCGGTGAAGAGGTAGAACCCGGCCTCGGCGGAGCCGGGGTCCTCGCGCGCGGTCACGAACCACTCGTGCGCGTCCCCGGTGTGGTTGGTGGTCAGGTCGCCCATCACCCGCATGCCGCGCTCGTGCGCGGCCCGCGCCAGTGCGCGCAGCGCCCGGTCGCCGCCCAGCAGCGGGTCCACCTCCGAGAACGTGGAGGCGTCGTAGCGGTGAGTGGAGCGCGCGGGGAAGACCGGGGTCAGGTAGACCACCTCCACGCCCAGTCCGGCCAGGTGGTCCAGGCGGCGGCGCACTCCGTCCAGCGTGCCGCCGAAGTACTCGCGGGCCGCGGTCTCGCCGAAGCCGGCGGGCTCGTCGTCCCAGGAGCGGGGCAGAGCCCAGTCGGGGTGTTCGGCCGGAGGCCCGACGGAGTCGTCGTCACGGGCGAAGCGGTCCGGGAAGACCTGGTAGACGCTTGTGCCCGCGACCCACGCGGGCGGCTGGGGGCCGGTGATCAGGCGGAAGTCCCCGGCGTCGGTCACCTCGTGCCCGTGGGCGCCCTCCTGGTCGAGCCACGTGTACCGGTTGCCGCGCACGATCGCGAACCGGTAGTCGGTCACCACCGGCCGCTGCGGCACGGCCGCCTCGAACCAGACCACGTCGCCCGCGGTCCGTACCGGATCGGCCGGGAGCATGACGGCCTCGCCGTCCTCCACCACGCGGGCGTACACCGCGTCGGCGCCCCCGGGAACGCGCACGCGCAGCCTCGCCCGTCCGTCCTCGACGCCGACGTGGTCGGGCGATCCGTCGTGGTGGGGATCGTGGACGAACTTCACTGGGCGGCTCCTCGGGCTGACGGTCCGAACGCGTGGCCGGGCCCCGCCGTGGAGTGGCGGGGCCCGGCCCGGGGCGGCCAGTATCGCAACGGGAGCCGGGCGCCGCGAATCCTTTTCCGCCGGCCCGGCCCGGGGTCCGCGCCGTGCGGGACCTGCTCCGAAAGCGTGCGGGAGGTCCGGTGGAGAGCGCCGGTACCCCTTCCGGCTCCGCGTGGTCCGGGCTCAGCGATCCCCTGCGGGAAGCGGCCCCTCGGCTGCGTGGAGAAGGGCCTCCGCGAAGTGGAGGCGGCGGTCGGCCCGGGCGCGCAGCGGAGGCAGGATGAGGGTGGTGACGCCGAGGGCCGCGGCCCCACCGTCGTGGGTGTGCCGGTCGCCGACCATCAGGGCCTCCTCCGGGCGCACGCCGACCATGTCGAGAGCGGCCTCGAACAGGCGAGGGTCGGGCTTTTCCACACCGTGCTCGTAGGACAGGGCGTAGGCGTCGACATGGCCGCCGAGGCCGGCGGAGTCGAACCCGGGCCGGATGTCGACGTGGACGTCGCTGACGATCGCGACCCGGACGCCGGCCTCACGGGCCCGGGCCAAAAACGGGAGGGCGTCGTCGGCGAAGAGGTCGTGGGCGGGTTCGGACTCCACCTGGTACAGCACCTCGGACAGATCCGGGTCGAGACCCGCGTCCGAGAGGACCTTCGCGAAGACGCGCCGGTGCAGGTCCGGGTCCGCGTCCATCCCCGGTGTGAGCAGGCGTTCGCCGGCGTCCACCTCCTCGAGGCGGGTACGGACCACCGTGACGTCCGAGGGGGACGCCGGTCGGTCGAGCCGGTTCAGAGCGGTGGCGATCCACTGCTCCTCGGTCAGAGTCACGGCCAGGGTGCCGCGCCAGTCCACCAGTACCGCCTTGAACATGCTCACCCGTGCGCCACCGATCCGTGGAAGTGGAACGCGACCACTCTGCCATGGCGGTACCGGCGGCGGGCCGTCGCACCGGCAACGGTGAACGTCCCCCGGTCCGGCGGCCTCGGGGCGGGCGCGTGCGAAGCGGCTCAGGACCCCTCACGGCGGTCCCGTGGTCGGCGGTTCCAGAAGAACCGGAAAAAACCCGGACGGTGATGTCGAGGATCCGCAACCGGTTCCGTCCCAGCGGTGAACGCGACCACAATGGGTCGTACCAGCACCGAGGAGAGACACGATGGCCAAGTACCTGCTGCTCAAGCACTACCGCGGCGCCCCGGCCCCGGTCAACGACGTGCCCATGGACCAGTGGACGCCGGAGGAGGTCTCGGCCCACATGCGGTACATGAACGACTTCGCGGCCCGGCTCGAGGGGACCGGCGAGTTCGTCGACGGCCAGGCGCTCGCCCCCGAGGGGACGTTCGTCCGGTACGACGGCGAGGGCCGCCCGCCGGTCACCGACGGTCCGTTCGCCGAGACCAAGGACCTCATCGCCGGCTGGATGGTGATCGACGTCGACGGCTACGAGCGCGCCGTCGAGCTGGCCGGGGAGCTGTCGGCCGCCCCCGGAGCGGGCGGGAAGCCGATCCACGAGTGGCTCGAGGTGCGCCCGTTCCTGACCGCGCCGGCCACCATCACGGAGTGACCTCCGAGGTGGACGAAACCCTGCTCCGGAGCCTCACACCGAGCGTGCTCGGGATCCTCGTCCGCCGCGGAGCCGACTTCGCGGCGGCCGAGGACGCCGTGCAGGACGCGCTGGTCGAGGCGGTCCGCGCCTGGCCGGCCGACCCTCCGCGGGACCCGAAGGGCTGGCTGGTCACCGTGGCCTGGCGCCGCTTCCTCGACGCGGCCCGGGCGGACTCCGCCCGACGCCGGCGTGAGGGCCTCGTCGACGAGGAGCCGGCGCCCGGGCCCGCGCCCGCGGTGGACGACACGCTCCAGCTCTACTTCCTGTGCGCCCATCCGTCGCTGACGCCCCCGTCCGCGGTCGCGCTCACCCTGCGCGCCGTCGGCGGGCTGACCACCCGCCAGATCGCCCGGGCCTACCTGGTGCCCGAGGCGACCATGGCGCAGCGCGTCAGCCGGGCCAAGCGCACCGTCTCCGGAGTGCGGTTCGACCAGCCCGGTGACGTCGCCACCGTGCTGCGCGTCCTCTACCTGGTCTTCAACGAGGGCTACTCCGGCGACGTCGACCTCGCCGCCGAGGCCATCCGGCTCACCCGGCGGCTCGCGGCCGCGATCGACCACCCCGAGGCGGCGGGGCTGCTCGCCCTCATGCTGCTCCACCACGCCCGGCGCGCCGCCCGGACCGCACCCGACGGCAGCCTGGTGCCGCTCGCCGAGCAGGACCGCGGCCGGTGGGACACCGGGTCGATCGCCGAGGGTGTGGGGATCCTGCAGGCGGCCCTCGCCCGTGACCGGCTGGGCGAGTACCAGGCCCAGGCCGCCGTCGCGGCGCTCCACGCTGACGCGCCCACCGCTGAGGAGACCGACTGGGTGCAGATCGTCGAGTGGTACGACGAACTCGTACGCCTGACCGGCAGCCCGGTCGTCCGGCTCAACCGCGCGGTGGCCGTCGGCGAGGCCGACGGGCCGCGCGCCGGCCTGGCGGAGCTCATGGTGCTGGACGACTCACTGCCCCGCCACGCCGCGGTGGCGGCGTACCTCCACGAGCGCGACGGCGACCTGGCGACGGCGGCACGGCTGTACGCCGAGGCGGCCCACAGGGCGCCCGACCTCGCCGAGCGCGACCACCTGACGCGCCAGGCCGCCCGGCTCAACACCCGTCTGCGCCACTGACGGGTCCGGGCCGGAGGACGGTTCGCCGGCCCGGGAGGCGGCCCGACCAGGCTCGTCCCCGAGGGACCGGCACCCCCGTGTCCGCCGGAACGTGCTGCTGATGGGGCCGGGGCGTCTGTTTCGCAGGGCGGTCAGACTGTTGACCTTCCCCCCTGTCCAGGCGATTTGTCCCGGGTTACCGTGGAGAGATGAGCCTTGAGTTGCCGACCGATCGACTCCTCATCCGGGAGTGGCAGCTGGACGACGCCGAGGCGGCCCAGAGGATCTACGGGGCCGACGAGGTCGCGCACTGGCTGACACCGGAATGGCGTCCGGTGAACGACACCGACGCGATGCGAGCGGTGCTGCACGCCTGGATCGAGGCCGGACCCAACCTCGTCCCTCCCGCGGGCCGCTGGGCCATCGTCCGCAAGGAGGACGAAGAGCTGGTGGGAGGCCTGTCGTTGAAGCTGCTCCCGCCCTTCGAGGAGGACTTCGAGCTGACCTGGGCGCTGCGCCCGGACGTGTGGGGCCAGGGGTACGCCACGGAGGCGAGCCAGGCCGTCATCGACTGGGCGTTCAAGCAGGGGATCGAGGAGGTCTTCGCGGTCGCGCGCCCCAACAACAAGCGGGCGATCGCCGTGGCACGCAGGCTGGGCATGGAGTGGGTCGGCGAGACCGAGAAGTACTACGACATGCGCCTACAGGTCTTCCGGATGCGTCCGACCTGACCGGCCCGTCCGTGCGCCGGGGACCACGGCTACGTGGCCCGACCGGCCGTGAACAGCGGCGGGCTGAGCCGCGCGAACCCCTCCTGTCCCGATGCCGACCGTGCGCCGCGCCTGGCCGGCGGTGTCGACGCCCCGCCCCGGCGGGCGCCGCGGCCTGTGCCGGCCGCGGCGCCGAGGAACCCCCGCCGGTCTCAGGTGCCGAGGAACTGGCTGATGCGCTCGGTCTCCTCCTCCGACAGGCGCACCGCCGCGGCGGCCGTGTTCTCCTCCAGGTGCGCCACCCGTGACGTGCCCGGGATCGGCAGCATCACCGGCGAGCGGTGCAGCAGCCACGCCAGGGACAGCTGCACCGGGGTGATCCCGTGCTCGGCGGCCATCGCGGCCAGCGGCGAGTCCGGGCCCGCCATCTCACCGCGTCCGACCGGAGCCCACGGCAAGAACGCGATCCCGTCCCTCTCGCACTGCTCCAGCACGTCCTCGGACTGGCGGAAGGAGGGCGCGTACTGGTTCTGCACCGACGCCACCGGGGTGATCGCGCGGGCGGCGGACAACTCGTCCACCGTCACCTCGCTCAGCCCGATGTGCCGGATCTTGCCCTCCTCGCGCAGCTCCACCAGGGCGCCGAGCTGGTCGGCCAGCGGTACCGCCGGGTCGATGCGGTGCAGCTGGAGCAGGTCGATCCGCTCCAGCCCCAGGTTGCGCAGGCTCAGCTCCACCTGCTGCTTGAGGTACTCGGGTCGGCCCAGCTTGTGCCACTGGGCCGGGCCGGTGCGCGCGAAGCCCGCCTTGGTGCCGATGACCAGGTCGTCGGTGTAGGGGTAGAGCGCCTCCCGGATCAGCTGCTCGCTGATCTGCGGCCCGTAGGAGTCGGCGGTGTCGATGAAGTTCACGCCCAGCTCGATCGCGCGCCGCAGTACCGCCAGCGCCTCGTCCCGGTCGCGGGGCGGGCCCCACACCCCCTCGCCGACGATGCGCATCGCCCCGAAGCCCAGGCGGTGGACCGGCAGGTCCGCGCCGATGGAGAAGGTCCCCGACAGTTCGGCGATGCGCGGTGTGGCGTGCAGGTCGGTCACGATGGCCCTTCCGGGCGGCGCTGGGGCCGCATGCTCAGAACGTGTGGGTGGAGGAGCTCCGCCGCGTGGTCCCCGCGTACGCGGATCCGCACACGCGGCGGTGTCGCGGGCAGGATCTCAGGAGGCGCGTGCGCTCGCAAGACGCCACGGGGCCCACGGCGCTTCCGGCTCCGCGGAAACGCTGCCGAGGGCGCCCTCGGCAGCGGCCGCGCCCGCCGGGCGAGTGGCGCCGCGGTGCCTCACGCGCCCGCGTCGCGGCGTGCCACGGAGGCCAGGTCGGCCTCGATGCACGCGGTGGTCTCCACCAGGGCGGGGAGCAGGTCGCGTCGCACGTCCTCTATCGAGGACCGGTTGGCCTGGGCGGACACGTTCGCGGCCGCGATCACCCTGCCCGACCCGTCTCGGACGGGGGCGGCCAGTGAGCGCAGCCCCTCCTCCAGTTCCTGGTCGACGATGGCGTACCCCTGTTCGCGCACCCGCTCCAGTTCGGCGCGCAGCTCGGCCGGATCGGTGATGGTGAACCTGGTCAGCGGTCGGAGCTCCACCCGCTCCAGGTAGGCGTCGATGTCGCGGTCGTCGCGCCAGGCCAGCAGCACGCGGCCCATCGAGGTGGCCGAGGCGGGGAAGCGCGTCCCCACGCTGATGGACACCGCCATGATGCGCGAGGTCGCCACGCGCGCCACGTAGAGCACGTCGTCGCCCTCCAGCACCGACACCGAGGCGGACTCGTGCACCCGTGCGGACAGGTCCTCCAGGTGGGGCTGGGCCACCTCCGGCAGCCCGGCGGAGGCGACGTAGGCGTAGCCCAGGTCCAGTACGCGCGGAGTGAGCGAGAACAGCCTGCCGTCGGTGCGCACGTAGCCCAGGTCGACCAGGGTGAGCAGGAAGCGGCGGGCCGCGGCGCGGGTGAGGCCGGTCTCGCGCGCGACCTCGCTCAGCGTCATGGAGCGCCGTTCCGCGGAGAAGGCGCGGATGACCGTCAGACCGCGCTCCAGGGACTGCACGAAGTGGGCGCCGCGTGCCGTTTCTTCTTCGGTGGGCATGGGGCCTTCCTGGTTCGGGTGTGGGGGGCGGTGCCAGAACTCACAGGGATGTTCTCATACCGAACAGAAGCGGTCGCACATGCGATCTCTTGACCCTGTCTGTGATCGGCGCTAACGTCATAGCCAAGATGTTCGCTGTGAGAACATGCATTCGCTATCCGAACGGGAGTGCCCCATGATCGTGCCCCTGGACGAGGCGGTACGCGAACTCGTCCACGACGGTGACACCATCGCCCTGGAGGGGTTCACCCATCTCATCCCCGTGGCGGCGGGGCACGAGATCATCCGCCAGGGCCTGCGCGACCTCACCCTGGTGCGCATGACGCCCGACATCGTCTACGACCAGCTCATCGGCGCCGGGTGCGCCGGCAAGCTCGTCTTCTCCTGGGGCGGCAACCCGGGTGTCGGCTCGCTGCACCGCTTCCGCGACGCCGTCACCTCCTCCTGGCCCGTACCCCTGGAGATCGAGGAGCACAGCCACGCCGGAATGGCCAACCGCTACGTCGCGGGCGCCTCCGGCCTGCCCTTCGCCATCCTGCGCGGCTACAGCGGCACCGACCTGGTCGAGAACAACCCCAACATCAGGACCGTCACCTGCCCCTTCACCGGACAGGAACTGGCGGCCGTGCCCGCGCTCAACCCCGACGTCACCGTCGTGCACGCCCAGCGCGCCGACCGTGACGGCAACGTGCAGCTGTGGGGCATCACCGGCATCCAGAAGGAGGCGGTCCTGGCCGCCGACCGCGCCCTGGTCACCGTCGAGGAGGTCGTGGACACGCTCGACCCCGTCCCCGGCCAGGTGATCCTGCCCGAGCGCGTCGTGGACCGGGTCAGCGTCGCCCCCGGCGGCGCGGCGCCCTCCTACGCCCACGGCTACTACGAGCGCGACAACGAGGCCTACCGCGCCTGGGACGCCGTCGGCCGCGACCGCGAGGCCTTCACCGCCTGGCTGGAGGAGCTCATCGCCGCCCCCACCACCCCCGAGCCCGCCGGGAGGGGCCTGTGACCACCGTGACCTGGACCTCCGACGAGATCATGACCGTCACCGCGGCCCGCTCGCTGCGTGACCGGATGTCGTGCTTCGTCGGTATCGGACTGCCCAGCACCGCCGCCAACGTGGCCCGCCGCACGCACGCGCCGGGGCTGTGGATGATCTACGAGTCCGGCACCCTGGGCACCGTCCCGGGCCACCTGCCGCTGTCCATCGGCGACGGGATCCTCGCAGACACCGCCGACACCGTGGTCTCGGTCCCCGAGGTCTTCAACTACTGGCTCCAGGCGGGACGGATCGACGTCGGCTTCCTCGGCGCGGCCCAGATCGACCGGTACGCCAACATCAACACCACCGTCATCGGCGACTACGCCGACCCCGAGGTGCGTCTGCCCGGGGCGGGAGGCGCCCCCGAGATCGCCGCCTCCTGCCGCGAGGTCACCGTGATCATGCGGCACAGCCGCCGCGCCTTCGTCGACCGGGTCGACTTCGTCACCTCGGTGGGCCACGGCTCGGGCCCCGGCGACCGCGAGCGCCTGGGCCTGCGCGGTGCCGGTCCGATGCGGGTGATCACCGACCTCGGCGTGCTCGAACCCGACCCCCTCACCCGCGAGCTCGTCCTGACCGGCGTGCACCCGGGGGTGGAGCCGGACGCGGTCCGGGAGGCGACCGGATGGGACCTCGCGGTGGCCGGGGACCTCGCCGTCACCCCCGAGCCCACCGACGCCGAGCTGTCGGTGGTGCGGTCCCTGACCGGGGGCTCCTGAGGGTGCGGGGAGACCCGCGCCCCACCGTTGCCTGACGTTGTTAGGTTCACGTTCGTCCACGGCCGGACCCGTCCCGGCAGCACCACACCCAGGAGGCCCACGGTGACCGACGTCCACATCCTCGACGCCGTCCGCACACCCTTCGGCAAGTACGGCGGCGGCCTGTCCAAGGTCCGCCCCGACGACCTGGCCGCCCACGTCGTCGGCTCCCTCGTCGAACGCGCACCCGGCCTGGATCCCGCCACCGTCGACGAGGTCGCCCTCGGCAACGCCAACGGCGCGGGCGAGGAGAACCGCAACGTCGCCCGCATGGCCGCCCTGCTGGCCGGGCTGCCCACCTCGGTGCCCGGTGTCACCGTCAACCGGCTCTGCGGCTCCGGCATGGAGGCCGCCATCCAGGCCAGCCGCGCCATCCAGGTCGGCGACGCCTCCCTGGCCGTGGCCGGGGGAGTGGAGTCCATGAGCCGGGCCCCCTGGGTGATGCCCAAACCGGCCAAGGGCTTCCCCGCCACCGACGCCACCCTGCACTCCACCACCCTGGGCTGGCGCATGGTCAACCCCCGCATGCCCGGGAGGTGGACCGTCTCCCTGGGCGAGGGCACCGAGGGACTGGCCGAACAGCACGGGATCACCCGCGCCGACCAGGACGCCTTCGCCCTGGCCAGCCACGCCAAGGCAGCCGAGGCCTGGGCCAAGGGGGTCTTCGACGACGAGATCGTCCAGGTCCCCGGCGCGCACCTGGAGCGCGACGAGTCCATCCGCGAGCCCTCCGCCGACAAGCTCGCCGGGCTCAAGCCCGCGTTCCGCTCCGAGGGCACCATCACCGCCGGGAACGCCTCACCCCTCAACGACGGCGCCGCCGCCCTGCTGCTGGGCGACCGCGCCGCCGCCGAGGCCGCCGGGCTGGAGCCCATCGCCCGCATCGCCGGACGCGGCGCCGCCGGAGTGGACCCCGACGTGTTCGGCATCGGTCCCGTCTGCGCCGCCGAGATCGCCCTCGAACGCGCCGGGATCGGCTGGGGCGACCTGTCCGTCGTCGAGCTCAACGAGGCCTTCGCCGCCCAGTCCCTGGCCTGCGTCCGCAGTTGGAAGGGGCTGGACCCCGACATCGTCAACCCCAACGGCGGCGCCATCGCCATCGGCCACCCGCTGGGCGCCTCCGGTGCCCGTATCCTCGGTTCACTCGCCCACGAGCTGCGACGGCGCGGCGGGGGCTGGGGACTGGCCGCGCTGTGCATCGGGGTCGGCCAGGGCCTGGCCGTCGTCCTGAAGGCCTGAGGGTCCGGGGCCGCCCGGACCAGGGGCCCACGAGCCCGGAGCGGTGCGGAGAACACGCCCCAGGCCACCGGAAGCCGGTACCGCACGAACGAAGGAAACCGTCATGTCCACTCCACCCGACGCGGCGCACACGCAGTCCGGTCTGTACGTGCCCGGCTACGTCCGTGACCACGACACCCACCCCCCGCTGGACTTCCCCGGCTACAAGAGCACGGCCCTGCGCCACCCCAAGCGCCCGCTCACCCTGCTCCCGCACATGCTCACCGAGGTCACCTCGCCGGTCCTGGGCCAGGACCGGGTCGGCGAACTCGACCACGACCTCACCCGCCAGCACGAGGAGGAGCCCCAGGGCCAGCGCATCATCGTGCACGGCCAGGTCCGCGACAGCGGCGGCAAGCCCGTCCCCAGCACCCTGGTGGAGGTCTGGCAGGCCAACGCGGGCGGGCGCTACCGCCACGCCCGCGACAACTGGCCCGCCCCGCTCGACCCCCACTTCACCGGGGTCGGCCGCACCATGACCGACGCCGAGGGGCGCTACCGGTTCGTCACCATCCGCCCGGGCGCCTACCCCTGGGGCAACCACCCCAACGCCTGGCGGCCCGCGCACATCCACTTCTCCCTGTTCGGGAGGGCCTTCACCCAGCGGCTCGTCACCCAGATGTACTTCCCCGACGACCCGCTGTTCTTCCAGGACCCCATGTGGAACTCGGTGCCCGACCCCAGGGCCCGCGAGCGCATGCTGTCCAGCTACGACCACGACACCACCGAACCCTCGTGGGCGCTGGCCTACCGCTGGGACATCGTGCTGCGCGGACGCGAACAGACCCCGTTCGAGTCCGAGGAAGAGATCCTGGAGGACGACGAGTGAGCACGTACCCCACCACCCCGGCCCAGACGGTCGGCCCCTACCTGCACATCGGCCTGCCCTGGCCCGACGGCCCCTACGCCGTGGCCGAGGGCACGCCGGGCGCCGTGTGGATCCGCGGCACCGTCTACGACGGCGCGGGCGAGGTCGTCCCCGACGCCGTCATCGAGACCTGGCAGGCCGACCCCGACGGGCGCTTCGACCACCCCGACGACCCGCGCGGGGCCAGGAGCTACCCGGGCTTTCGCGCCTTCGGCCGCTGCCCCACCGACGCCGACGGCGGCTACGGGATCCTCACCCTCAAGCCCGGCGCCGTTCCGGGCCCGCACGGCGACCAGGCTCCGCACATCGACATCTCGGTGTTCGCGCGCGGCATGCTGAACCGGGTCGTCACCCGCCTGTACTTTCCCGAGGAGGAGGCCGCCAACGCCGCCGACCCGGTACTGGTCGGCATCGAGGACCCGCAGGCCCGCGCCACCCTCGTCGCCCGACGCGAGGGGGACGGGTACCGTTTCGACGTCCGTCTCCAGGGCGAGGGGGAGACCGTCTTCTTCGACATCTAGAGGACGTGCCGGAAACGTCGCCGGTGTGAACCAGGGGGCTTCCTCCGCGGTGATCCCGTACCTGTGGCGGGGTCGGCCCTTCGAGAGGCGCCACGAGTACGGGATCACGCCGGGACGGACCGGCCCGGCGGCCCACGACACGGAGGGGAACCCATGACCGGCCTGTTCGACGGTGTCTTCGACCACGGCCCCGTAGCCGGACTCACCGACGACACCGCCTGGCTCCAGGCCCTGCTCGACGTGGAGGCCGCACTGGCGCGCGCCCTCGCCGACACGGGGTCCCTGCCACCGGAGCGGGCCGAGTCCATCGCCGCCGCCTGTGCCGCCGACCGCTACGACCCGGCCGAGCTGGGCCGGGCCGCGGCGGGCGGCGCGAACCCGGTCATCCCCCTGGTCGGGGAGCTCACCGCGCGGGTACGCGAGACCGACCCCGAAGCGGCACGCCACGTGCACCGGGGAGCCACCAGCCAGGACGTCATGGACACCGGCGCCATGCTGCTGGCCCAGCGCGCGGGCGGCGCCCTGCGGTCGGAACTGCGCGCCCTCGCCGACCACCTGCGCGACCTGGCCGCAACGCACCGCACCACGCCCATGCCCGGCCGCACCCTGCTCCAGCAGGCCCTGCCCACCACCTTCGGGGCGGTCGCAGCAGGATGGGCCAACGGACTCTCGGAGGCCGCCGACCAGCTCGACCACGTGCTGCGCGGGCGCCTGGCCGTCCAGTTCGGCGGCGCCGTCGGCACCCTGGCCTCCCTCGGCCCGGACGGCCCCGCCGTCACCGCGGCCCTGGCCGCGCGCCTGCGCCTGGCCGAGCCCGTCCTGCCCTGGCACACCGAGCGCGGCCGGATCGCCGAACTGGCCGCCGTCCTGGGACGGATCTGCGGCGCCGTCGGCACCGCCGCCCAGGACATCGTGCTGCTGGCCCAGACCGAGGTCGGCGAACTGGTCGAGGAGGGCGGCCCCGGTGTCGGCGGCTCCTCCACCATGCCGCACAAGCGCAACCCCGTCGCCGCCGTCAGCGCCCTGGCCTGCGCACGCCAGGCCCCGGGACTCGTCGCGAACCTGTTCGCCGCACAGATCCAGGAGCACCAGCGGGCCGCCGGGAGCTGGCACGCCGAGTGGCTGCCCCTGACCGACCTGCTGCGCCGCACCGGCTCCGCCGTGGCCTGGCTGCGCACCAGCGCCGCCCGGCTGCGCGTGGACACCGGGCGGATGCGGGCCAACCTGGACGCCACCGGCGGCCTGGCCCTGTCCGAGCGCGTCACCACCGACCTGGCCCCCGAGCTCGGCCGCATGGACGCCCACAGCCTGGTCACCGACGCCTGCCGGGAGGCCGCCGGCTCCGGACGGGACCTCGTCGAGGTCCTCACCGAACGCCTCGACGGCGTCCGCGACCGTGAGCGGATCCGCGGCCTGCTCGACCCGGCGGGATACCTGGGCTCGGCCGCGGCCTTCACCGACCGGGTCACCGGGGCGGGAACGGGTAGGACCGGCCGCGCGGAACCCACCGACAGCGAAGAAGGAGTACGGACACCTCATGAGCGTTGACCTCCACCACACCGAGAGCGGACCGGCCGACGCGCCGCCCCTGCTGCTCGGAGGCTCCCTGGGCACCACCACGCGGATGTGGGAACCACAGGTCGAGGCGCTCTCGACCGTCTTCCGGGTGATCCGCCTCGACCACCGCGGACACGGGCGGTCGCCCGTCCCCGAGGGCCCCTACACCATGGCCGACCTGGGCAGCGACGTCATCGCGCTGATGGACCGGCTGGGCATCGAGCGCGCCCACTACGCGGGGCTGTCCATCGGCGGCATGGTCGGCCAGTGGCTCGCCATCCACCACCCCGAGCGCATCGACCGCCTGGCCCTGCTGGCCACCGCCCCGTACATGGGCCCGCCCCGGAACTGGCGGGACCGCGCCGCCCTGGTGCGCGCCGAGGGCACCGGCGCCGTGGCGGACTCGGTGGTGGAGCGCTGGTTCACCCCGGACTTCGCCGAGGGCCACCCCCGGGAGGTCTCCCTGCTGCGCGAGCAGATCGCCTCCACGGCGCCGGAGGGGTACGCGGGCTGCTGCGGTGCCATCGAGACCTACGACGTGCGCGAGGACCTGCACCGGATCACGGCTCCCACGCTGGTGGTCGCCGGGGCCGACGACCCGGCCACGCCGCCCGCCGGGAACGCCGAGCTGATCGCCGAACGCGTCCCCGGAGCGCGCCTGGCGGTGCTGGAGGACGCCGCGCACCTGCTGTCCTGGCAGCAGAGCGCGAAGGTGAACACACTGCTCACCCAGCACTTCGCGTCCGCGGACCGCCACGCCTCGGGGATGCGGGTGCGCCGCGCCGTGCTGGGCGACGAGCACGTGGACCGGGCCGAGGCGCGCAAGAGCGCGTTCACCGAGCCGTTCCAGGACCTCATCACCCGCTACGCGTGGGGGGAGGTCTGGACCCGCCCGGGGCTGGACCGGCGCACCCGCAGCTGCATGGTGCTCACCGCGCTGGTCGCACACGGCCACTGGGCCGAGCTGGCCATGCACGTGCGCGCGGCGCTGCGCAACGGGCTGAGCCAGGACGAGATCGGCGAGGTGTTCCTGCAGGCGGCGGTCTACTGCGGGGTGCCCGCCGCGAACAAGGCGTTCGGCATCGCCCAGGAGGTCTTCACCGAGCAGGCCTGAGGCCGTCGCGTCGGTGCCCGGCCGGGGACTCGGGCCGGGCACCCGGGAGGTGCCGGGTCAGCGCTTGAAGGCGACGCCCGCCAGCTCCCACAGCTTCACCTCGGGGCTCTCCGGGCGGAACCGGGGCTCGGAGCCGGGCATCCGCCAGGTGGCGCAGTCCACCGCGCGGGGACCCTCGTCGCGCCCGTCGAGCCAGGGGCTGGACAGCTCCAGGCCCTCGAAGACCACGGAGGCCTCCTCGGGACTGCGCACGCGTCCCCAGGGGGTGCCGAAGGACAGGATCTTGTCGGTCATCCAGGTGGCGGAGTCCGGGTCGTCGGAGACGATGTGGGAGAAGATGACGCACGAGCCCGGTGCGAGGCGGCCCATGAGCGAGCGCACCATGCCGAACGGGTCGCTGTCGTCGGGCAGGCAGTGCAGGAGCGACACCAGCATCACGCACACGGGCTGGTCCATGTCGATGAGCCTGGTGGTCTCGGGGGCCCCCAGGATCTCGTCGGTGTCACGGATGTCGGCCAGCAGGAAGGCGGTCTCGGCGCTGTCGCTGATCAGCGCACGCCCGTGCGCGAGCACGATGGGGTCGTGGTCGACGTAGAGGACCCGGGCGCGGGGGTTGGCCCGCTGGGCCGCGTGGTGGGTGTTGTTGGCGGTGGGCAGGCCGGCCCCCAGGTCGAGGAACTGCTCCACCCCCTGTGCGGCGACGTGCTCGACCGCGCGTGAGAGGTAGGCGCGGTTGTCGTTGGCGAAGGAGACCAGTTCGGGTATGCCGTCCGCGAGCGCCTCACAGGCCTTGCGGTCCGCCTCGAAATTGTCCTTGCCCCCCAACAGGAAATCGTACATGCGTGCGATACTGGGGGTTTCCATGTCGATGTTGGGAGGAAAGTGATCGGTCATAGAGGGGCACCCATCTGAGGAAGTGGCGAGGAGCTTTCTCTGGCCGAATGGTAACCGTGTTCACGCACTCTTACCGGAGTTTTCGATAACAAAGTCCAGAGTGCGTATTCGGTTGCCTCATGTTCGCATTAGAGTCCTGGTCACGGGTGTCCGAAACCGGGCAGGTCATCGACCACCGCCCCGGGAGCCGCGGCTCTGACGCGCTCTCCGGCTCCGTCGGGCGGACTCGGCGGCGCGGGAAGGGGCGGTGAGGACCAGAACGCCGCGGCCGAGGACGGGGCCGCGCCGGGTGGCGAAGGGGGAGCGGTATCGGTTTCGAATACCGCGTCATCACCGTTTTCGCCGAATGTCGTCTCTTCGACCGAGGATCCTTTTGCCGCGGTCGCGGAAAGCGCTCTGACCTGCGCCATGAGCGCACGCCGTTCCCGGCCCAGCCAGCGGGTCAGCGCGAACGGGTCGCGGTCGGCCTCGGCGCCCAGCTCCGCCACCGCCGCCGCCAGGTGCGCACACCTGGAGTCCCACCGGTCGCAGGAGCACGTCGCCACCAGATCGTCCCATCCGCGCGGCACCAGGTCCCACCCCAGCAGCGAGAACACTTCGGCCGCCGCCACCGGCAGCTCACCGGCCAGCACCCGGGCACGGAACACCGGCTGTGAGGCCAGCGCCGCGCACAGGCGCTCCCACTCGGCTTCGGGGACGACCGTGCGGATCAGGCTCACCTCGTGCACGCCCGGGCCGCGCACACGCCCCGCGACCTCGCCCGGGCGCACTGTCAGCCGCTCGACACGGACGGCCCCCGGCGCCCGGCCGGGCCCTCCCAGGGCCCCGGCGACCAGGGAGGACCACGTACTCATCCGGCCACCGCCTCCGGGGACAGCCGCACGACCTCGCGCAGGTCCTCCACCGACAGCCCGGTCAGCCACGTCTCGCCGGTGGCCACGGCGCTGTCGGCCAGCGCGCTCTTGCGTTCGATCATCTCGTCCACCCGCTCCTCGACCGTGCCCACGCACACCATCTTGCGCACCTGCACGTCCCGCCGCTGGCCGATCCGGAAGGCGCGGTCGGTGGCCTGGTCCTCCACCGCCGGGTTCCACCAGCGGTCCACGTGCACCACGTGGTTGGCCGCGGTCAGGTTCAGCCCCGTCCCCGCGGCCTTGAGCGAGAGCAGGAACACCGCCGGGCCCTCCAGGGTCTGGAAGCGCTGGGTCATCTCCTCCCGCTCCGCCCGCGAGGTGCCCCCGTGCAGCCACAGCACCGGCACTCCCAGCCGTGAGCGCAGGTAGGGGGCCAGCCGCTCGCCGAAGCGCGCGTACTGGGTGAAGCACAGGGCCTTGTCCCCCTCGGCGGCGGCCTCGCCCAGGATCGCCTCCAGCCGCTCCAGCTTGCCCGAGCGCCCCGACAGCGCCGAGCCGTCACCCAGGAACTGGGCCGGGTGGTTGCAGATCTGCTTGAGCCGCGTCATCGTCGCCAGCACCAGCCCCTTGCGCTCCTTCTCGGTGGCCTCGGCCATGCGCTCGCCCATGTCGTCCACCACCGCCTTGTACAGCGAGGCCTGTTCGGGGGTGAGCGTGCACCAGGTGCGCATCTCCAGCTTCTCGGGCAGGTCGGAGATGATCGACCGGTCGGTCTTGAGGCGGCGCAGCACGAACGGCCCGGTCATGCGGCGCACGAGGCCGGTGTCGGGGCCCTCCTCGCCGCTGACCGCCTGCTCGAAGGCCGGTGCCGTGCCCAGAAGCCCGGGGTTGGCGAAGTCCATGATCGACCACAGCTCACCCAGGTTGTTCTCCACCGGTGTGCCGGTGAGCGCGATCCGGGTGGTCGCGGGCAGCGACCGCACCGCCCGCGCCTGGCGCGTGCCGTGGTTCTTGAGCGCCTGGGCCTCGTCGCACACCACCCGGTGCCAGGGCATGCCCGACAGCTCCCCGGCGTCGCGGGCGACCACCCCGTAGGTGGTCACCACCAGGTCGCACGCCCCCACCAGGCGGGCCAGCGCGTTGCCGGTGGGCCGGTCCGGGCCGTGCTGGACGTGCACCCTCAGCGAGGGCGCGAACCTCTCGGCCTCGCGCCGCCAGTTGCCCACCAGCGAGACCGGGCACACCAGCAGGGTCGGCCCCGGCGGGGTGCTCCCGGCGCGCTCCTCGGTGAGCAGGGCCAGCAGCTGCACGGTCTTGCCCAGCCCCATGTCGTCGGCCAGCACCGCGCCCAGGCCCAGTTCGCCCAGGAAGCGCAGCCACGCCGCGCCCCGGTCCTGGTAGGGGCGCAGCGTGCCCCGGAACCCCGGCGGGCTTCCCAGGGGACGCGGCTCGGCCTTGGCGCCCCCGTCCAGCAGGGCGCCCAGCGGCCCGGAGGCGACCACGTCGGTGACGGGCAGGGGCGCCGTGTCCTGAGCGCCGATGGCCGTACGCAGCGCCTCTTCGGTGCGCATCCAGTGGCCGCCGCGCCGTTCGAGCAGGTCCAGGGCGGCGCTGACCTGGCCGGGGTCCACCTCCATCCACCGGCCGCGCACCCGCACCAGGGAGCGCTTGAGGCGGGCGAGTTCGGCGAGTTCGGCCAGTTCGTCCTCGGTGAGCGGCTCCGCGGACCCGTCCTCCCCGCCCCGCAGGAGCGCCTCGAAGGACACGTTGACCAGGTCCGAGGGGCCCACACCGCCGCTTCCGCGCCTGCGGGGGGCCTCCTCGACCGTCACGCGCAGGCCCAGGGCCGGTCGGGTCCGCCACTCGGGCAGGACCACCGAGAAGCCCGCCCCGCTCAGCCGGGGCGCCGCCTCGGCCACGAACTCCTGGGCGCCCTCGGTGCTGAGCAGCATCCGGGTCGGGGCCAGGTCGCGCAGCGCGCGGCGCAGCGGCGGGTGGTGGCGTGCGGCCCGGCGCAGGTCGGCCAGGGCGGTGGTGCCCACGTCGGCGGGCAGCCAGGCGGCGCCCTCGCCCCGCCACACCTGTTCCAGGGGCAGGCGCAGGCCGGGGTCGGTGACCGAGCGCACCCAGAACTCGACCGTCCACGGCCCGTCGCGGTCGGGTTCGCGCAGCAGGAACAGCAGCGCCGCCCGTCCCGCGCCGCGCACCCGGGAGCGCCACTCGCGCAGCGGACCGCGCAGCCGGGCCGCGGTGTCGGCGTCGACCCGGGAACGGTCGCCGGTGAGCGCGGCGGCCAGCCGCCGGCCGGGGGCGGCCTCCTCGGCTCCGTCGGGTCCCGGGGCCGCGCCGCGGCGGGGACCGCGTGCCAGGCGGCGGGCCACCGCGTCGGTGAGCAGCTCCAGGGGGGCGAGCACGCAGGCGCGGGCGACCGCGTCCGGGGGCTCCCCGGGCAGGTGGGCGCGCGCGGAGGGCGGCAGGGCGGCGGTGAGCGCGGACAGGTGCTCCTCGGCCCAGTCCAGGGGCGCGGGCCGCCAGCGCGCCCGGGGCGGGTCGCCCACCAGGTCGGGCAGCACGCACCCGGAGGCGGCCACCCGCTCGGCGAAGTCGCGGACCGCCCGCAGGTGGGCCAGGGAGGGGCCGAGCCGGGCCCGCGGGGGAGGGGCGGAGGCCAGGAGGGCCTCGGCGGAGGCGGCGTCCAGCCGCAGCGCGGGCACGCTCCAGGGATGGAGGGCCGCCGGGGCGGAGCCGGGGGCCCCGGTGGAGGCGAACGGGGCGTGGACCTCGCCCGGCAGGGTCAGGTCCAGGTGTCCGGCCCTCGCGGTGACGGGTCCGGGTCCCGGGGTCCGCAGCAGGGCGTGCAGACCGCGGGCGTCCAGAGCGAAGGGGTGCGGCCGGGGCCGGCCGTGCGCGTCCTTCGGCGGGGAGGCGGGGGAGGGGTCGGTCTCGGCCCACACCGCCAGCGCGTCCCCGGTCCACACACCGTGCAGAACCCGCACCGCGCCTCCCGTGTCCTCGCCGACCATGGGCCCCAGTATGGCCGGAGCCGACGACAGCCCGTCACGGGTGCCCGGAGCCTGGGGACGCGCCGGGCCCCCTCACCGTTGATCTTGCTCTTGGTGGCACTGTCGGCGCCCCACAGTGCCACCAAGAGCAAGATCAACGGGGGCGGGCGTGCCAGGGGCCCGCGCTAGGGCCGTGTGCGGTGGGTGCCGCTGGGGCCTCGCGCAGCGGGGCGGGTGCTCGCCGTACACGCCCTAGAGGTTGCGCGGCACCTCGTTGCCCACGGCGACGATGCCCTCGCGCATGCGCGTGCGCCACAGCAGCAGACCGCCGATGACGAAGAACACGATCAGCGACAGGATCGCCGCGCGGTAGCCGCCGGTGAGCGAGACGGCCACGGTCACGGTCAGCGATCCCAGGAAGCTCGATCCCTTGTCCGAGATCTGGTACAGGCTGAAGTACTCCGCCTCACGGCCCCTGGGGATGAGCTGGGAGTACAGAGACCGGGCCAGGGACTGGGTGCCGCCCAGCACCAGGCCGATGCCCACGCCCATGGTGACGAACAGCGGCACGTTCCCGGCCGGGAGGAAGTAGGCCGACGCCACCAGCGCACTCCATATCCCGAGCGTGACCAGCACGGTGTTCTTCGAACCCAGGTGGCGGGCCACCCGGCCCGTCAGGAAGGCGCCGCCGAAGGCCACGAACTGGATGATGAGGATGGTCAGGATCAGGACGTCCTGCTCCAGCCCCAGGTCCTGCGTGGCGAACGGCGCGGCGTAGCGGATGGCCGCCTGCACGCCGTCGTTGAACAGGATGAAGGCCAGGAGGAAGAGGATGGTGTTCGGGTACCTGCGCATGTCCTTGAGCGTGTGCCCGAACTGGCGCAGCGACCGCCCCACCCCCGGACGGCCCCGGCCGCGCGCGGCCAGGGCGCCGTAGCGGTTGCGCAGCGGCTTGAGCGCCAGGACGGTGAACCCCGCCCACCACAGGCCGCAGGAGGCGAAGGCGATGCGCGCGGCGTCGTCCGCGCCGATGCCCAGGGAGTCCGCGCTGACCACCAGGCCCAGGTGGACGGCCAGCAGCAGGGCCCCGCCCAGGTAGCCGATGCCCCAGCCGGTGACCGACACCCGGTCGCGCTCGTCGGCCGTGGCGATCTCGGGCAGGAAAGCGTTGTAGACCACGCCCGACAGCCCGTACAGCAGGTTGGCCATCACGAACAGCACCGACGCCGCCAGGTAGCCGTCGGTGGCGAAGTACAGCCCCAGGGTGCACAGCGACCCGCTGGTGGCCAGCCAGAACAGCCACCGCTTCTTGTGCCGTGAGTGGTCGACCATCGACCCCACGACCGGAAGGAGCACGATCAGTGACAGGATCGCCACCGTGGTCAGCGCCGGGTAGAGCGCGTTGGGGTGGAGGGCGAGGAAGTCCATCCCGAGCGGGGCGAGGGCCAGCGACGGGTCCAGGCAGGCCTCGGCGTTCTCGGCCCCGGCCGACACGCACGCCAGGTTGCTCAGGTAAGGGCCGATGAGCACGGTCACCACCGAGGTGATGAACACCGAGTTGGCCCAGTCGTAGACGTACCACCCGCGCTGCTCGCGTCTGCGCTGGTCGGGGTCGGTGGAGGGAGAGCCCGTCTCCGTGGGAGCGGTCATGAGGGGGACTGTCCGTTCTGGAGGGGATGGTCGTTGCCGGTCCCGGTGGCCCGGGCGGGCGAGGTGCGGCCCGTCCACCGGCCGCGCCGCACCAGGAGCCGCTTGAGCCCGACGGTGTTGTCGGTGACGATGCCGTCCACGCCCGCGTCGAGCAGGCGCTCCATCACCGGGGGCTCGTTGATGGTCCACACGTGCACCTGTAGGCCCAGCCGGTGCGCGGTGTGGACCAGGTCCCTGCTGAGCACGGGGAAGGAGCCCTGCCACAGCGGGATCTGGGCGCACACCGGGACCTGGCTGGCCAGGGCGCGCAGCAGCGGCGACAGGGAGGCCGCGCGCAGCCGGAGCACGTCCAGGGGGCCGCAGGAGGTGGCGACGGGGCGGTCGAAGAGCCGCCGTGCCCGGTCCAGGCGGGACTGGCTGAAGGAGCCCACGCACACACGGTTCCAGGCGTTGGTACGGCGCAGCACGTCCACCAGCGGCCGGACGGCCTCGTCGGCCTTCACGTCGATGTTGAACCGGATCTCGGGCCAGGAGCCGAGCAGGTCCTCCAGCAGCGGCACCGGCTCGTGCCCGGCCACGCGGGCGCGGGCGACCTCACGGTGGGGCAGGTCGCCGATGGCGCCGGCCATGTCGGTGGCGCGGTCCAGGGTGTCGTCGTGGAAGGCCATGAGGACGCCGTCGCTGGTGGCGTGCACGTCCGTCTCCAGGTACGTGTAGCCGAGGTCGATGGCGTACTGGAAGGCGGTGGCCGTGTTCTCCAGTTCGGTCCGGCGCTCGCCCTGGTCGTCGATGAGCCACCCGCCTCGGTGGGCGAGGGCCACGGGTACGGGAGAGGAGAGGTAGGCGTCAGTCACGTGTGCAGTATGCCGGGTACGGGACGCGGTGCGCCCGTCGGCGTGTGCGCGGACGAATGCCGGAAAACCTGGAATGCCAGGTGGTACGGGGAGGGATCGCGGCCTCTCTGCAGGGTGAAGGCGGCCGTCATCCTCCCGGAAGGGACCTGTTCATGTCGCACACCCCCGCCCGTCACTCCTGCCCCCGCCCCCTCTGCGCCCGCGGCGCGTCCGCGCACCACCGCCCGGTCCGCACCCCCGCGCGCACTCCCCCGGCCCCGCACCGCACCTTCGCGCACCGGTGCGGTCCCCCTCTGCTGGCGGGCCACCGGACCCCCGGCGACGTGCGCCTGCTGGCCCAGAGCATGGCGGAGGTCCTGGTGGGCCGCCGCGCCATCGAGGTGCTGCGCGACCACGTGACCCTGTCGGTCCGCGAGGAGCTGCGCAGCATGCGCGGCACGGTCTCCTGCGAACTCGCCCCGCGGCTGACACGGGTGTTCCACCAGCGCTCCGACGCCGAGGGGGTGGAGGCCAGCGCCGTGATCCGCTGCGACCGCCGCTCGCGGGTGTTCGCCTTCCGGGCCCGTCACGAGGAGGGCCGGTGGGTGTGCACCCACCTGGAGACCGACGGCGTCGGCCGTCGCCGCTGCGGCCTGCCGATCGAGCCGACGCGCTGACCCCGCCGGGCCGGTCCGGCGTCGCCCGGCGCCGGACCGGCCCGCCCTCCTCCTGCGGAGCCGTGTCCACTTGCCGGACAAGTACCTGGATTTCCGGTAAGGGGCCTGGATAAGGTCCATGCGGGGCGCGCTCCTGACCGGGTGCGCCCCGCACCCGAGCGGCGGCACCCGACATGGTCCGCCGCGCCCGGCACGCGGTGGCCCCGAACGACGGCTCCACCGCCGAAGGAAAAGGAGAGGGCGGTCGCGGCGCTCTCCGCGCCGGGACGGCCATTCGTGTATGAAGCCTGACGACATCGTCCATCTGCACAGCCTCAGCGCGCCGACCCTGTCGCCCGACGGCGGCCGGGCGGTCTTCGCCCTGACCCGGCCGGACCTGGAGGAGGACGCCTACCTCGGCTCCCTGTGGTCGGTGCCCACCGACGGCTCGGCCCCGCCCGCCCGGCTCACCCGGGGGACCAGGGACAGCGGCCCGGTCTTCTCCCCCGACGGGCGGTGGATCGCCTTCCTGCGGCCCGACGAGAACAAGCGCCCCCAGATCCACGTCCTGCCCGCCGACGGCGGCGAGCCCTGGCAGACCACCTTCCACCCGCTGGGCGCCGGAGCCCCGCGCTGGAGCCCCGACTCCAGCCGGATCGCCTACACCGCGCGGATCCCCGAACCCGACCGGTACGTGGACGTCGAACCGGGCAAGGAGCCGCCCCGGCGCATCACCCGGCTCAAGTACCGGATGGACGGCCTCGGGTTCACCAACGACCGGCGATCGCACGTGTTCGTCTCCGCGCCCGTCGACCCCTCCGGCGAGGCGGGCGAGCCGGTCCAGGTGACCCGGGGCGACTTCGACCACCAGGCCGTTTCCTGGCGCCCCGACGGCGGCGAGCTGGTCTTCTCCGCCGATCGGCACGCGACCCGCGACACCGACCTGGTCACCGACCTGTGGGCGTGCGCGCCGGAGGAGGGCGCCGAGCCGCGCCGGGTCACCGCCGGGACCCTGGACGCGGGGGAGAGCGACTTCTCCGAGGACGGCGCCACCGTCTACTTCCGCGGCGACGAGCTCGGCCCCGGCCTGGACGACTTCGTGGGTCAGACCACCGCCCTGTGGTCGGTTCCCGCCGACGCCTCGGCCGCACCCGTCCGGCTGACCCCCGCCCACGACCCCAGGATGGCCGGAGGGCCGAAGGCCACCTCCCGGGGGCTGCTCGGCCTGGCGGAGAACAGGGGGGCGGTGGACCTGGTCCTGGTGCCCTTCGGGGGCGGCGAGCCCGAGACCGTCATCGGCGGCAGGACCCAGGTCCAGTCCTTCGACAACGTGGGCGGGGTCACCGTCGCGGTGGTCGCCGACGCGCGCGGCAGCGGCGAGCTGGTCCTGGTCACCGACACCGGCACGCGGGCGCTCACGGAGTTCGCCGGTGCCCTGGAGCCGCTGCCGACGACGGAGCTGACGGCGCACACGGACGACGGCCACCCCGTGCACGGTTGGGTCGCGGTCCCCGAGGGCGAGGGTCCGCACCCGGTTGTGCTGATGATCCACGGCGGCCCGTTCGCCCAGTACGGCCACCAGTTCTTCGACGAGACCCAGGTCTACGCGGCGGCCGGGTACGCGGTGGTCCTGTGCAACCCGCGCGGATCCTCCGGCTACGGGCACGAGCACGGCCGGGCCGTCATCGGCTCGGTGGGGCGCACCACCGCCACCGACGTCCTGGCCTTCCTGGACGAGGCGCTCAGGGACCAACGGCTCGACCGCTCGCGGGTGGGTGTCATGGGCGGCTCGCACGGCGGTTTCATGACCACCTGGATCGCGGCCCACCACGGCGACCGCTTCCGCGCGGCGATCAGCGAACGCGCGGTCAACGCGATCGAGAGCTTCCACGGCTCGTCCGACATCGGCGCCTTCTTCCCCGAGCCGCTGTACGGCCCGCCGGAGACCTGGGCCGAGGAGAGCCCGCTCACCCACGCCGACCAGATCGACGTCCCGTTCCTGATCATCCACTCCGAGGAGGACTGGCGGTGCCCCCTGGAGCAGGCGCAGCGCCTGTTCGTGGCGCTGAAGCGGCGCGGACACGAGACGGAGATGCTGCTCTTCCCCGGTGAGGGGCACGAACTGTCGCGTTCGGGGCTGCCCAGCCACCGGGTCGCCCGGTTCGAGGCGGTCCTGGACTGGTGGCAGCGCCACCTGTGAGGCGTGCCGGGGGCGGGGGGACGCCTCGCCCCCTTCCCCCGGCTCCTGTGATGCGTGCCACTTTTTCGGGGGACTTGACCCTGTTTTGACGTGTTCTGACGGGGGATAACAAGTTGCCGTTTCGGCGCGCTGGGCGGCTTTCCGGGCCTCTTGTTATGGAACCGCAGGCCAGAGGGTTGCCCAAGAGAAGGTAACGAAAGGGTCGCGTCCGGCCCGGGCGGTGGATTAGTGTTCCCTCAGGTCGGAACGCCCCGTTAGTCACCACAAGGGTGGCGGCGTCCGGTTTCCGTCGCACTCTGCTCGTCGACAGTCCTTTCCCAGGAGCAGAGGCCGCCGCAGCAACACCGGCGCACCTCCCGCGGCCCCTCTCGTACGCCGCCAGCCGGGATCCCCCTCTCACCACATCCCCACACGCCTGTTCCAGGCGTGTCCCAGGGATGCCCTGCGCCGGTAGACGGGTGATGGGAGGAAAGCAGTCGGTCCCTTGACTCGCACCCCCGAATCCAGCATGCGCCGTGTCGCGACGGTCGGTTGCGCCACCCTGGGCGCGGTCGTCCTGTCCTCGGGCGTCGCCCTCGCCGAACCCACCGAGGAGGAGGCCCGGGAGCGCCACGGGCAGCTCCAGGAGGAGCTCTCGGAGCTCAACGAGGCCTACAACCAGGCCGAGGAGGACCACGAGGCCGCCGAGACCGAGCTGGAGGACATCGAGGAGCGCCTCGGCACGGCCCAGGAGAAACTGGACGCCAAGTCGGACAAGGTCTCCGGGATCGCCCGGACCGCCTACACCGGGTCCACCCACAGCCTCTTCACGGTCCTGTTCGAGGGCGACCCGGACGCGTCCCTGCAGAACATCGCCGACCTGAACTTCCTCTCCGAGGGCCAGGACGAGGTCCTGGCCGACTACGTCGTGGAGGTGGAGCGCGCCGAGGAGCTGCGCGACCAGGCCGCCGCGGCGGAGGAGGACGCGGCCGAGGCGCTGGCCGAGGCCGAGAAGGCCCAGGAGGAGGGCGAGGCCGCCCTGGAGGAGCAGGCCGAGGTCCTGGAGAGCATGGGCGGGCAGGACCCGACCACCTCCGCGGCCTCCTCCGGCGGCGGAGGCACGGCGGCGGTGTCGGGAGACGTCCAGGCCGTCCTGGACTTCGCCCGCGCCCAGATCGGCAAGCCCTACGTCTGGGGCGGTACCGGGCCCGACAGCTACGACTGCTCGGGACTGGTCCAGGCCGCGTGGGCCCAGGCCGGGGTCAGCCTGCCCCGTACCACCTACGACCAGGTCAACGCCGGTACGCGGGTCCCCCGGGACCAGGTGCAGCCCGGCGACCTGCTGTTCTTCTACAGCGAGTCCTCCCCCAGCCACGTGGGGATCTACTCCGGCAACGGCAACATGATCCACGGCTCCAACCCGTCCAAGCCGCTGGAGGAGGTCTCCCTGGCGGCGTACTGGGACGGCGTCTTCACCGCGGCGGTCCGCGTCGGCTAGGAACCGCCCGAGGTCAGGAACATGAGGGTCACGAAGGTGCCGATGAGGATGAAGCCGACTCCGACGATGACCGGGACCACCGTCCCCGCCCGGCCCGGTGAGAAGTCCCGGACGGTGAACCGGGTCGGGCGCTCGGGGTCGTAGCGGACCCGTACCCGCTGGTCGACGAAGGTGCGGTGGACGGTGCTGGTGAGGCGGTGGCGCCGGTGCACCTCGCGTCCGTCGGGGAGCCGGAAGTGCACCGTGAACGGGTACACGGACACGCGGCGTCCGTCGACGTGCACATCGCCGTCCTCGCGCCAGGTGTCGGTGACGGTTCCCTCGGCCTCGGCGGTGTGCCGGCGCAGGACCAGGCGTGCACCCAGCGCCCTCCCGGCGACGGAGACCAGCAGGGCCGTGCCTATGAGCGTGAACACCAGGGGTATGAGGTCCGTGACCATGGTGTTCCACTCCGGTGGGGCGAGGAGTTCCATGCCCAGCAGCGCGGTGAGGAAGAGCAGGAAGAGCAGGGGGGCCACGATGTCCACGACCGCCGGACCGATGTCGGCACGCCTCCTCGGGTGGAGCGGGTAGAAACCCGCGCCGGGGGCGGGGAGGGCGGCCCGCTCGACCCGGACGGACCGGGGGTCGGTGGGGGAGTGGACCAGTTCGACGGGGGTGCCCTCACGGACGAGGTAGCCGCCCAGCCCCGAGGTGTCGACCGCGTGCCACGAGCGGCCGCGGCCGTCGTGCACCTCCACGGTGACGGTGTGCCCCTCGGGGCTGCGCCGGAGGGGGTGCACGGAGTGGACGACGCCCCGCGCGCGCACGCCCGACCGGTCCAGGTACCGCTGTTCGCGTCGCTTCCTGAGCACCGGAACCAGGCTCCGTACGGCGCGGTAGACCGCGAGGACGAGGACGGCGGTCCAAACGAGGGGGAGTACGAGGTCTAAGCCCACCGGATTGTTCTATCAGAGGGGCGGAGGCCGTAGAAGGAGTACTGTCGACCGGCACCGTTTTCCGGACCGGGGATGTTCCACGACCGTTTCGTGACACATGTGCGAAGGCCTCCACGGCGCGGTCAAACGAGGGTATGGTGACTGTGTGTCACTGAACAAGCACGTAGGGTCCCATGTTGACGGAGTGTCTCACCGTGGCCGGGTGGAACGGGTCCGCACCCGCGTCTTCCGCAACGACTGGAGTGTGCTGACACCGCCCGGCATCGGACGCTGGACCCCCGACCTGCGCGTCAGCGTCGTCATCCCGGCGCGCAACGGACAGCGCCGCCTCGACCTCGCCCTGGCCTCCCTGGCCGCGCAGACCTATCCCGGGGACCTGATGGAGGTCGTGGTCGTGGACGACCGCTCCTCCCCGCCCCTGCGACTGCCCGCGCTGCGTCCCGCGCACTGCCGCGTCCTGACCCCGCCCGACGGCGGTTGGGGCGCCGGATACGCCCGCGCCTACGGCGCCCACGCCAGCACCGGCGACATCCTGCTGTGGATGGACGCCGACATGGTCGTGTGCCCCGAGTTCGTCGAGGCCCAGGCCCGCTGGCAGCACGTACACGCCGAGGCGGTCACCCTCGGCCGGATCCGCTTCTCCCACACCGGCCCCGACAGCCCCGCCGAGGCACTGGCCCTGGCGCGCGCCGGCGCACTCCACCGGGCCCTGGACGCCGGCCGGCACCACGAGTGGGTCCACCGCCTCCTCACGGAGAGTGACGGCCTGCGTGACGCCGACCACCTGGGCTTCCACGCCTACCTCGGCGCGGCGGCGGCCGTGCGGCGCAGCCTCTACGAGGCCACCGGGGGAGTCGATCCCGGCCTCGACCTGGGCCAGGACACCGAGTTCGGCTACCGGCTCTGGCAGGCGGGCGCCGTCATGCTGCCCGAACCCGCCGCCACCGGCTGGCACGTGGGCCGCGCGGGTACCGCGCGCACCAGGCTGCCCTCCGAGCGCTTCCGTACCGAGGTGCTCGCCGAGTCCATGCCGCACCCGCACGCCTACCGTGAGCGTGTGCCCGTCCACCGGCGCCGGACCCCGCTCGTGCACACCGTCGTCGACGTCTCCGGTGCCCCCTACGACCTGGTCCGCGCCTGCGTGGACCGGCTGCTGGCCAGCGCCGAGACCGACCTGGCCGTCACCCTGGTCGCCGACTGGGAGGGGGCGGGACAGGGACGGCACGCCGCCGGCCTCCACCTGGACCTGAGACTGGCGCAGGCCACCTACCTGAGCGAACCCCGCGTCTCCTTCGCCGACTCCGCGCCCCGCACGGGATTCCCCTCGCCGTTCCTGCTACAGGTTCCGGTCTCCTGGGGACTGGGCCAGGTCGCCGTGTCCCGGCTGCTGGCCAGCGCCGAGCGCGCCCGCGCCGGACTCACCGAACTCTTCTCCGCCACCTCGCCCACACGCGACGCCGGGGTGCGGCTGTGGCGCACCCGTGCGCTGGCCCGGGCCATACGGGTGCGCGACGAGGGCGAGGACCTGGGAGACGTGGTCGCCGAGCTGCACGGCCGCTACCGCATCCACGCGGGCGAGGAGACGCTGACCGACCTGTCGCTGTACCGGTCGGTGCCGCCGCCTCCGCGCACCGAACCGGACCCGGTGGAGGTCGCCGCGCCGCTTCCGCCACAGGGAGGGCGCGATGCCCGGGAGGACACGGGCCGCCGTGGAGGCGCGCGTTCCGGCGGCTGGCTGCGCTCGGGGTGGGAGCGGACCCGCCGCCGGCTCCGGAGGGGGCGGGGGTAGACCGCGGGACCCGCGGCCCTTCCGCCCCTCCCGTCCGCTTCGCGCGAACGCTCCGGATCAGCTGATGGCGTTGATCGACTCCAGCAGCTTCCCGCGCAGGTCGTCGCTGATCGGCGCGGAACCCGTCTCCTCGGAGACGGCCTGCTGGCCCTCGGGGCTCACCACGTACTTCATGAACGCCTTGACCCTCTGCGCCGTCTGGTCGTCGGGGTAGTCCAGGCACACGACCTCGTAGCTGACCAGGACCAGCGGGTAGGTGCCCGACTCGGTCGTGCCGTAGTCCAGGTTCAGCGCCAGGTCGTACTCGCTGGGGTTCTCCTCGCGCTGCGGGGACTTGGCCACGACCTTCGCGGCGGCCTCGGGGGAGATCTCCACGAACTCGCCGCCGACACCGAGGTCCACCGTGGACATGCCGTGCGCGTGCGACATCTCCACGTAGCCGATCGCCCCCTTGGCCCGCTTGACCGTGTCGGCGATGCCGCTGTTGCCCTGCGCCGACTCGTACGCGGTGATCGGCCACTGCCCGCCCGGCTCGTGCGGCCACGCCTTCGGCGCCGCCTGGTGCAGGTAGTTGGTGAAGTTCTCGGTGGTCCCCGAGTCGTCGGAGCGGTTGACCGGGGTGATCGCCTTGTCCGGCAGGTCCACGTCCGGGTTGGCCTCGGCGATCTCCGGGTGGTCCCAGCGGGTGATCTCCTGGTTGAAGATCTTCGCCAGCGTCTCCGGGCGCAGGTTCAGCGAGTCCACGCCCTCCAGGTTGAACACCACCGCGATCGGCACCACGTACGCGGGCAGGTTGAGGGTGTCCGAGCCGCCGCACCGCTCCTGGGCGTCGGCGTTCTCCGCCGGGTCCAGGGCGGCGTCGGTTCCGGCGAAGGCCACCGCCCCGTCGATGAACTGGCTGCGGCCGCCTCCCGAGCCGATCGAGTTGTAGTAGACGCGTGATTCCTCGCACGCCGACTGGTAGCCGGCGATCCAGGTCGTCATCGCGTTCTCCTGGGCGCTGGAGCCGGCCCCCGACAGACTCCCGGAGAAGCACTCCAGGTCCTCGGGAACCGCCGGCGCGGCGCTTTCCGGAACGGCCTGGTCGCTGCCGCAGGCGGTGACCGCCAGCAGCAGACCGGCCAGCGCGGCCGACGCCGCGCCCCGGCGGGCGCCTCTGTGGCGCGGGGCGCCGGTCTTGGTGCGCTTGTTGGACGGGAGCACGACTGCTTCTATCCCCTTCGTCGGCGTCGGTGGTCCGTGGCCTGTGTTCACCGCGGCGCGTTCCCGGTCGGGCGCGTCGCCGCTGGTGATGGAGCACCGCCGAAGAATTTAACCACCGGCGGACCAGCACCCCCAAGGCGGCCCCGTGTGGGATGGCGCTCACCCGGACCGGTGACGGAGTGCATGACACGCGGGCGGGACGGGCACGGGTAGCTGCGTGATGAGCACGAACGACACGTCCACGGCCGCCGCTCCAACGTCAACCTACCGCCTGCAACTGCGTCCGGGGTTCACCCTGGACGACGCCGCCGGGCTGCTCGACTACCTGGACCGGCTCGGGGCCGGCGCGCTCTACCTTTCCCCGGTGCTCGCCGCGGCCCCGGGATCCCAGCACGGCTACGACGTGGTCGACCCCAGCCGGGTCTCGCCCGTCCTGGGCGGGGACACCGCCCGCGAGGCCCTGGCCGCCAAGGCGCACGACCTGGGCCTGGGCGTGGTCGTGGACATCGTGCCCAACCACGTGTCCGTGGCGCGGGCGGACGCCAACCCCTGGTGGTGGGACGTCCTCGCGCGCGGAAGGGACTCGGTGTACGCGCGCTGCTTCGACATCGACTTCGACGCCGGGCCGATCCTGGTCCCCGTGCTCGGCGACGACGGTGACGGCGGACGGGCCGCACTGGCAGAGCTCGCCCTGGCCGACGGCTGCCTGGTCTACCACGACAAGCGCTACCCGCTCGCCCCGGGCACCCACGCCCCCGGCGACCCGGTCGAGCGGGTGCACGAGCGCCAGCACTACCGGCTGGTGTCCTGGCGGCGCGGCGACGGCGAACTCACCTACCGGCGCTTCTTCGACGTCAGCGAACTGGCCGCCGTACGTGTGGAGGACCCCGGGGTCTTCGACGCGACCCACGCCGAGATCCTGCGCTGGGCCCGGCTGGGCCAGCTCGACGGCCTGCGGGTGGACCACGTGGACGGGCTCACCGACCCCGGCGGCTACCTGCGCAGGCTCGCCGAGCACTTCGGCGGCTGGGTGGTGGTGGAGAAGATCCTCGCACCCGGCGAGAGCCTTCCGCAGTCCTGGCCGGTCGCCGGAACCACCGGATACGACGCCCTGCGCGAGATCTGCGGAGTGTTCGTCGACCCCTCGGGGGAGGCCGACCTGACCACCCTGGCGCTGGACCAGGGGGTGGAGGTGGACGTCGTCGAGGCCGACGTGCGGGCCCGACGCCACGCCGCCACCGCACTGCTGCGCGCCGAGGTGCGGCGCATCGCCGCCCTGCTGCCGCCCCGGCCGCCCGAGGGGCGGGAGGAGCCCTCCGACGAAGCGGTGCGCCGGCGCGAGGAGGCCGTCGCCGAACTGCTGTGCTCCTTCGACGTGTACCGCTCCTACCTGCCCGAGGGCGAGCGGGACTGGGTCCGTGCGGTGGAGACCGCGGCCGAACGCCGCCCCGACCTGGCCTTCGAACTGGAGGTCGTCGACCGGCGGGTGCGCCGCGACCCCCACGGCGAGGCCGCGCGGCGCATCCAGCAGACCAGCGGGATGGTCGTGGCCATGGGCACCGAGAACACGGCGTTCTACCGGGCCACCCGGTTCGCCGCCCTCAACGAGGTGGGGGGCGATCCGGCCGACTTCGCCCTCACCCCGGACGAGTTCCACGACGGCGCGGCCCGCCGCGAGGCCTCCCGTCCCCGAACCATGACCACCCTGTCCACGCACGACACCAAGCGCTCGGAGGACGTGCGCGCCCGCCTGGCCGCCCTCTCCGAGGTGGCGGAGCCCTTCGCCGAGGCCGTGCGCCGCTGGACCGAGCGGTGCGCCCTGCCCGAACCCGCGCTCAACCTGCTGGGCTGGCAGACCCTGGTCGGCGCCTGGCCGATCGGGGAGGAGCGCCTGACCGAGTACCTGCTCAAGGCCGCACGGGAGGCACGCCTGGGAACCTCCTGGACCGATCCGGACACCGACTTCGAGGACCGCGTCCGCTCCTGGCCCGCCCGGGTCCTGGGCGACACGGCCCTGAGGGGGGAGGTCGTCTCGGTGGTGGAGTCGGTGCGCGAGGCCGGATGGAGCAACTCCCTGGGCCAGAAGGCCCTGCAACTCCTGGGGCCGGGCGTTCCGGACCTCTACCAGGGCACCGAGCTGTGGGACCTGTCCCTGGTCGACCCCGACAACCGCAGGCCCGTGGACTACCAGGCCCGCGCCGACCTGCTGGCCCATGTCGAGGGGGGGTGGCGCCCGCCGGTGGACGCCACCGGCGCGGCCAAGCTCCACCTGGTCCGTACCTGCCTGCGCACCCGGCGGGAACTGCGCCCGCAGGGGTATCTGCCGCTCACCGCCTCGGGGCCGGCCGCCCGTCACGCCCTGGCCTTCGCGCGTACCTCGCGGGGCGCCGCCCACCCCGGCCTGGCGGTGGTCGCCACACGTTTGCCGCTGACCCTGGCCGAGGCCGGGGGGTGGTCGGGCACCGCGCTGGCGCTGCCCTCGGGGCCGGGGACGTGGACCGACCGGCTCACCGGCCGTGTCATCGCACCGGAGCGCGCGGACGGGCTGACCCTGGCGCACCTGGAGGAGGTGCTCGACCGCTACCCGGTGGCGGTGCTGACCAGGGAGTGAGCGGGGCCGGGCGGCGGTCGGGCGTGTGGTCGGCCGGCACCGGCCGACCACGACAGGACGGTAGGCTGACCGCGATCATGACGCGCGCGAACACCCCACCCCACACCGGCCCCAGGCTGCGGATGCCCGGCTCCGTGGCGGCCGCCCTGGCCTGTCCCGCCTGCGGGCGCGGACTCGACCTCGGTGAGCGCGGGCTCGCCTGCACCGGCGGGCACAGCTTCAACGTGGCCCGCGAGGGGTACGCCAGCCTGCTCACCGGTGCCACGCCGCCCGGGACCGGCGACAGCAGGGAGATGGTCGCCGACCGCCTGAGGTTCCAGGAGGCGGGGCACCACGACCGGATCTCCGACGCGCTGTCCGCCGCCCTGGCCCGTGAGCTCACCGCGCCCGTGCCGCTGGTCGCCGACATCGGCGGCGGGACCGGCCGCCACCTGGCGCGGGTGCTGGAGGCCCTGCCGCACGCGGTGGGGCTGACCGTCGACGTGTCCAAGTTCGCCGCCCGCAAGGCGGCCCGGGTCCACGAGCGCGGCGGCGCCGTGACCGCCGACGCCTGGCGGGGGCTGCCACTGCGCGACGCCTCGGTGGACGCCCTGCTCAACGTGTTCGCGCCGCGGGGCGCCGCCGAGTTCCGCAGGGTGCTGCGCGACGACGGGGTGCTGCTGGTGGTCGTCCCGGCCGCCGACCACCTCACCGAACTCCGTGAGGCGCTGGGGCTGCTGGAGGTGGATCCGCGCAAGGAGGAGCGCCTCGCCGACTCCCTGCACGGGCACTTCGCCCCGGCCGGTACCGAGGAGCTGCGCTTTTCCATGGAACTGGGCCACGACGACGCCGCGACCGTCGTCGGCATGGGACCGAGCGCCCGGCACATCGCCGCGCGGGACCTGCTCGCGCGCATCGCGAACCTGCCCGCACCGGTGCCGGTCACCGCGTCGGTGCGGCTGCACACCTACCGGCCGCGCCGCTGAGGGGTGTGGGCCGAGGGGTCCGGGGTGCCGCCGGCCGGTTCGGGACACGCCGGGGCGGGGAAACCGGTTCCGTCCGAGCCGCGTCCTGCGCGGATCCGCGGTGCGGGGTTCGCGGGGGCCGGCCGTGTGCGGGCACGCCGAGGCGGGCGAAGGTTCAGCACCCCCCCCGGTAACCAGAGAACCGCGTATCCGTCGCGCCCGCCAGGCCGGGTTCCGGCCTGTGGACGGCCCGCCGCCATCCGCGCGGCGAAGGCCCGGAAGAAGGCCCAGAAGAAGGACAAGCCGCGCATCAGGGACGGCCGCGGATGGTGGGCGCGCAGGCCGGGTAGGTCACCCTCCGTGAGTGAATCGGAGACCATCACGACCACGTCCCACGCCAGCGGCGCCTCCGCCGTCACGGGACGCGGCGTCAACGGCGACTTCGCCGTCTGGGCACCCCACCGCGAACGCGTGCGCCTGCGCCTGTACGGCACCGGCGACGCCGACGGACCCGCGGAGCGCGACGTCCCCATGCGGCGCGATGACGACGGCTGGTGGCGCGCCCAGGTCGACGGGGCCGGACCCGGCACCGAGTACGCCTACCTCCTGGACGAGGACTCCCAGCCCCTGCCCGACCCGCGCTCGCTCCGCCAGCCACACGGAGTCCACGGACCCAGCCGCGTCCACGACCACGCCGCCTTCACCTGGACCGACGGCGCGTGGACCGGCCGCCCCCTCGCGGGCGCCGTCGTCTACGAACTCCACGTGGGCACCTTCACCCCCCAGGGCACCCTCCGGGCCGCCGCCGAACGGCTCGACCACCTGGTCGACCTCGGCGTCACCCACGTCGAACTCATGCCGGTCAACGCCTTCGACGGCGCCCACGGCTGGGGATACGACGGCGTCCTGTGGGCGGCCGTCCACGAGCCCTACGGCGGCCCCGACGCCCTCAAGGCCCTCGTCGACGCCTGCCACGGCCGCGGCCTGGCCGTCCTGCTCGACGTGGTCTACAACCACCTCGGCCCCTCCGGTGCCTACCTGCCCCGCTTCGGCCCCTACTTCTCCGGCGAGAACGACTGGGGTCCCTCCCTCAACCTGGACGGGCCCGACTCCGACCCGGTCCGCCGCATGGTCGTCGACAACGCCCTGGACTGGCTGCGCCACCACCACCTGGACGGGCTGCGCCTGGACGCCGTGCACGCCCTGCGCGACGACCGGGCCACCCCGCTGCTCGCCGAACTCTCCGAGGAGGTCGACGCCCTGGCCACCGCCCTGGGCCGGCCCCTGCCCCTCATCGCCGAGTCCGACCGCAACGACCCCCGTACCGTCCTGCCCCGCGAGGCGGGCGGCCTGGGCATGGCCGCCCAGTGGTCGGACGACCTCCACCACGCCCTGCACGTCGCCCTCACCGGCGAGGCCCACGGCTACTACGCCGACTTCGCCGACCCCGATGCGCTGCCCGCCGCGCTCACCCGCGTGTTCTGGCACGCGGGCACCCACTCCGGCTTCCGCGGCCGCGTCCACGGCGCACCCGTGGACACCGCGCGCGTGCCCGGCAGCCGCTTCCTGGCCTACCTGAGCAACCACGACCAGATCGGCAACCGCGCCCGGGGCGACCGCATGGGCGAACACGTCCCGCCCGGCCTGCTCATGTGCGGCGCCGCCCTCGTGCTGTGCTCGCCCCACACCCCCCTGGTCTTCATGGGGGAGGAGTGGGCGGCCACCACGCCCTGGCCCTTCTTCGCCTCCTTCACCGACCCCGAACTCGTCGAGGGGGTACGCGAGGGCCGCCGCCGCGAGTTCGCCGCCCTGGGATGGGACGAGGAGGAGGTCCCCGACCCCATGGACCCGGCCACCCGCGACAGCGCGGTCCTGGACTGGTCCCAGACCGGGCACCGGCCCCACGCACGGGTCCTGGACACCTACCGGGCGCTCATCGCCCTGCGCCGCCGGGAACCGGAGCTGTCCGACCCGCGCCTGGACCGCTTCGCGGTCGTGGCCGGTGACGGCGGCCGCCGACTCGTCCTGGTGCGGGGCGGCCTGCGGGTGGTGTGCAACCTGGGCGCCGACGGCGCAGAGGTGGAGCTGGACGCCGCCCCGCGCGAGCTCCTGCTCGCCAGCGGCCGACCGGTGATCACCGGAACCACCGTCGACGTGCCCGGTGAGTCCTTCGCCGTCCTGCGGGTGTGACCGGGAGCCGGGGAGCCCCGACCGTCACCACCGCCTCCTAAGCTGGCGCTGCCCGCGACTCCACGAAAGAGGCCTCTTGACCGACGACACCTGGACACTCGACCAGAGCTTCGAGGCGCACAACGGAACCGTGCGCTGGGCCCGCCTCGGAGAAGGGGCCCCGCTCGTGCTCATGCACGGCACACCGTTCTCCTCCTACGTCTGGCGCCACGTCGCCCGCGCCCTCAGCGCCCGGTACGCCGTCCACGTGTGGGACATGCCCGGCTACGGGGCCTCGGCCAAGTACGACGGGCAGGACGTGTCCCTGGCCGCCCAGCAGACCGCCTTCACCGCGCTCCTGGGCCACTGGGGGCTGGAGCGCCCCACCGTGGTGGCGCACGACTTCGGCGGCGCGGTCGCCCTGCGCGCGGCCGTCCTGGACGAGGTGGCCTACGAGCGCCTCGCCCTGGTCGACGCGGTCAGCGTGCGTCCCTGGGGCAGCGACTTCTTCCGCCTGGTCAACGCCAACGCCGACGTGTTCGCCGCGCTGCCCCCGCACCTGCACGAGGCCCTGGTTCGCGCCTACGTCTCCTCGGCCGCGCACCGCGAACCGCGCACCCACACCCTGGACGCGCTCGTGCGCCCCTGGCTCGGCGCGGACGGCCAGCCCGCCTTCTACCGCCAGATCGCCCAGGCCGACGAGCGCCACACCGCCGAGGTCGAGGACGGGTACGCCGACCTCGACCTGCCGGTGCTGGTGGTGTGGGGCCAGGAGGACACCTGGCTGCCGCCCGAACGCGGCCGGCGGCTCGCCGAGGCGATCCCCGGCGCGCGGCTGCACACGCTCGCCGGGGCCGGGCACCTCGTCCAGGAGGACGCGCCGGCCGAGCTCACCGCGGCCCTCCTGGACTTCCTGGACTGAGGGAGGCGCGCCCGGGACGGTCAGCCGACCGGTCCGTCGAACACCATCTCCTCGCCGCCGTGGCGGATGATGATCCGCAGCTCCTCGGTCCCCGGTGCGACGTCGCACCACATCGGGAACGTGTGGGAGCCCGCCTCCGCCTCACTCGGCGGGTCCGTGCTCTCGACGGCGACCTCCCCGGCCCCGGTCTCGCACACGGCTTCGAGGTTGTTGAGCCCGAGCACCCGCTCCAGATCCGGCACCTCCACCTCCAGGGTGAAGTCCACCCGTCCGGAGCCGGAGGAGGAGACGCCGGCGACGGTATAGACGACGTCGGCCTCCCCCTCGTACTCGTGCCTGTAGGCGCCGACCGGGAACGAGACGCTGTGGGACTCGCTGAACGCCTCCTCCGGGGTTCCCCCTGAGGGCGGTGTTCCCTCCGGGGTCACACCTGAGGACGGTTCCCCCTCCGGCGCCTGGTCGGGGGCGGCACCCGCGGACGGCTCCCCGCTGGGGGACTCGCTCACGGACGGTGTCTCGGAGGGGGTCTCCTGCCCCTGGGGCGTGGGATTCGGTTCCTCGACGGACACCGTCCCCTCCGGGCCGCATGCCGTGAGGGCGAGGAGGAGCGGGAGGGACAGGAACAGGGGGATGTGTCTGCGCATGCGCTCAGACTAGTGCCGGAGGCGGGGGCGACACCGGGTTTCAGCACGTGGAACACACCCCGGCTCCGCTGTGTGCCGGTAACCGCCCATTCGTCACCGGGGCGGGCGACTCGTCCAGGAGTGCGCCGGCCGAATCCGCCGTCGCCCTCCTGGACCTCCCACGCCGGGAACACGCTCCTACCCCCGCAGGTCACCGATACCGCGACCGATGCGGAAGCAGGCCAGGGCGCCCGCGGCCACTCCGACGAGGGCGAGGACGAGGGCGGTCCGGAGCACGGTGCCGGTGTCTCCGGAGACGGCGGCACCGAGCATGGCCACCGCCCAGTACCCGGGGGAGAGCGGGGCGAGGGCCTGGGCCCAGGCGGGCATCATGGAGATCGGCGCGAGCGCTCCGCCCAGGGCGCTCACGGCCAGGGCGCCGACGTCGCTGACGGCGGCGAGCTCTCCGTGGCTGCGCACGAAGCCGGCCAGCGCGACGCCGATCGCCAGGAGGGCGAAGGACCACACGCAGACCGCCAGCAGGACCAGCGCGAACGTCCCGGTGACCGGCATACCCACGACCTGGGAGCCGAAGAGCAGGAGCAGTCCCTGCTGGAGGACCAGGAGGGCGAAGACGGGCAGCGCCTTGCCGACGAGCATCTCCACACCCGAGGCCGGACTCGCGCGCAACCGGTTCCAGGTGCGCCAGGTGCGTTCGGTCAGCAGGGCGGTACCCACGACCGACAGCGAGAGCACGGAGAACATGACCAGCATGCCGATGACGGCCTGGGCCCGTCCGCCGCCCGGCAGCGCCGCCTGGTAGAGCGGGCTGAACACGAGCATGAGCACCATCGGCATGACCAGGTAGCTGACCAGGTGTCCGGGGTCGCGGAGGCGGAGCACCATGTTGTGGCGGACCAGCAGCGTCAGCCGGCGGGCGGTGTCAGCGCGCATGGGCCACCGACCGGTAGAGGTCGTCGAGGGTGGGCTGCCTCAGGTCCACGCCGCGGACGGCTTTGGTGGTGCCGGTGAGCATCCGGGCCAGGGTGGCGGCGGGGTCGGTGGTGGGTACGCGCACCTCCTCGTCGTCGAAGGCCAGGCGTACCTCCCCGGGCAGGCCGTCGAGCAGCTCCGAGGCACTGCCCCGGGAGATGATCCGACCGTGGCGTGCCACGGCGATGCTGGCGCCCAACTCGGTGAGTTCGGGCAGGTAGTGGGTGGTGTAGACGACCGCCGCGCCCTGTTCGGCCCGGGCGCGTACCGCGTGGAGCAGGGACTGGCGGGTCTCGGGGTCCACGCCCGCGGTGGGCTCGTCCAGGAGCAGGAGCGAGGGGCGGTGGACCATGGCGGCGGCTGCCTGGACACGGCGCTGCTGGCCTCCGGAGAGCACCCCCACCCGGCGGTCGAGGAACCCGGTGATCCGGAGCGACTCGGCGATCTCGTCGACGGCGAGGGCGAGGCTTCGGCGGCGCAGGCCGTACAGGCCGCCGAACAGGCGCAGGGTCTCCCGGGGCGTGGCGGTCGGGTACAGCGCGAGGTGCTGGGGGGCCAGCCCGAGGAGCCGGCGCGCGGCACGGGGTGCTTTCCCGTTGACTCGGATCCGTCCGCCGTCGGGGCGCAGCAGTCCCGAGACGACGTTGGCGAACGTGGTCTTCCCCGCCCCGTTGTGTCCGACGAGTCCGACGATCTCACCGGGTTCGGCGACCAGGGTGAACTGGTCCAAGGCGTGGACGGGGCCGAACGCCTTGGTCAGGCATAATGCTTCCAACATGCTTGTTTTCGTCTTTCTGTTCGCTGTATAGAATGCTTGTATACGGTGTAGAGTAATGCCATGGGAAACGTCAGGCAAGAAAGACGGTCGGAGATCGTCGAGGTCGCCCTCCGGCTCTCGGAGGAGCACGGGCTGCCGGCCGTGTCGATGCGTGCGATCGCGACCGGGGTCGGCCTCACCCCCATGGCCCTGTACGGCTACTTCCGGAGCAAGGACGACCTCCTCGACGGGCTCGTCGGCCGCGTTCTGGCGGAGGTGCCCAGGCCCGGCCCCGCGCTCGGCTGGCGCGAGCGGCTGCTGGTGTGCGCACGGGGCGCCCGCGAGGTGGCGCACCGGTATCCCCGGACGTTCCCCCTGCTGCTGACCAGGCCCGTCGTGCTCCCCGAGGCGGTGCGCGTCGTGGACCCGCTCTACGGGGCGCTCCTGGACGCGGGTGTGCCGGGTGAGCAGGTGGCCGGACTGGAACGGATGTTCAGCACGTTCGTCCTCGGGTTCGCGGTCTCCGAGGTCAGCGGCCGGTTCGGCGAGGGGAACCTCGGCACACGCCAACGCCGTGAACGGGCGGGTCCACGGGAGCTGCCCGCGCACCACCGGCTCGGGGAGGTGCTGGACCTCCCGGTCGACTGGGACGCGGAGTTCGAGAAGGGGCTGGAGCGACTGCTGGAGACGGTCGGGAGAGCGGGCTCCGGGGAACGGGGACCGTTCACCGACGGGCCGGATGAGCCGGCGGTCGGGGAGGGAGAACGCGGCGGGACCCGTGGACGCACGGACTCCGACGCCTCCCCGCCCGCCTGAGCACGGGGACGCCCGTACGTGGGGCCCGCCGCGGCTGTCGGGGCGCCGAGCACCCGGGAGGGAGAGCACGGCGTCCCGGCCTCCGGCCCCGTGGCACGCGACGCCCCGGCCCCGGGCCGGTCAGCCGCTCAGCACGCCGAACACCTCCAGCCACTGCCCCGGGTCCACGTGTCCCACGGGAGCGCCCGGCGCGATCCCGGCCCGTTTCAGGGCCCGGTCCACCCGTCGGGCGGGATGGGCACGGCGCAGCGAAGCGCCCAGCGATCCGCCCGCGCCGCCGAACCCCAGCTCCACCGTGCGCCGGTAGTCGTTCATTCGTTCGGGGGCCACCAGGGGCGTACGGCGCCTGCGCAGCACCAGCAGTCCCGCGTCCACCCGGGGCACCGGACGGAACCGCCGCCTGTCGATCCGCCCGGCCAGCGCCCACGACCACTCCGGCCAGGTCAGCACCGTCAACCGGCTCCACCTCCCGAATCCGCCGGTGCGCTTGCGCGCGTACTCCAACTGGGTGACGAGCGTGGCCGAGGCCAGGCCGTGCGCGGCCAGGCACCACCGCACGATGTCGGCCGTGCGCGCGTAGGGGATGTTGCCCACCACGTGGAACTCCCCGCGCGGTGGGCGCACGCGGGTGAAGTCCGCCCGCACCACCCGCACCCCCGTCGCGGGGTCGCGGTAGCGCTCGGAGAGCCGCTCGGCCAGACGGGGATCGACCTCGTAGGCGAGCACCCGGCGGACGGCCGGGGCGAGGAAGCGGGTGATGGCGCCGTCTCCCGGCCCCACCTCCACCACCAGGTCCTCGGGCCCCGCCCCGGACGTACGCACCACGCGGTGGGCCCAGGCGGGATCGGCCAGGAAGTTCTGGGAGAGGCGGCGCCGGTCGTCACCGGCGCCCGTGCGAGGAGAACGTACGGTACGTGCCACAGCGATGTCCGTTCCAGCCACCGGGAGGCGGCCGACGAGGACGGGCGGCACGAACGCGCGCCACGCGGCGCGCGGGACAGGGAGAGGTCCGGGCGGCCCGTCCGAGGGAGGAAGAGGACGTGACTGGGCCTGGGCCGGCGGATCACACGAGAGCGGTCACCACGACCACCGCACCACCGCCGTCGCCGCCGACACCGCGGAGCGGTACGGCGGCGCGGCGGAGGGGGAACGCGGCGACCGGGCCGACTACCGGTCCAGGCGAGCGGACCGGGGCCGGGCGGCATGGGTGTGGGCGCTCACCGGCCAGGCGCACGCCCGGCCGGTGACAGCGCAGAAGCAGCACATGACGGCCAACCTAGAAGCCCGCCGGAGCCCCGGCAACGGGTTTTCCCGTCGGCCGGGCGGCTCGAAAACGGTTCGCACGCACGCCCTCGACCACGGCATACTCGCCCCCATGCCTGACTTCGCGGACTTCGACACCCGCCACTACCGCACCGTCGACGTGGCCACCGGCTACGACGGCTGGTCGAGCACCTACGAGGACTCCGTCCTGGACGCCATGGACCTGGCCCTGCTCGACGGCCTCACCGCACCCGACTGGTCGGCCGTCACCCGCGCCGCCGACCTGGGCTGCGGCACCGGCCGCACCGGCGCCTGGCTGCGCGGCCGTGGGGTCGCGCGCGTCGACGGCGTCGACCTCAGCTCCGGGATGCTGGCGCTGGCCCACGAGCGCGGCGCCCACGACAGCCTCACCCGGGGCGACGTGCGCGACACCGGACTGTCCGGCGCCTCCTACGACCTGGCCATCGCCTCGCTCATCGACGAGCACCTGCCCGACCTGGCGCCCCTCTACGCCGAGGCGCGCCGACTCGTCAGGCCGGGCGGCACCTGCGTACTGGTCGCCTACCATCCGCAGTTCTCGATGGTCTCGGGGATGCCCACCCACTACACCGACGCCTCCGGCGAGGACGTCGCCATCGCCACCCACGTCCACCTCATCAGCGACCACGTGCGCGCCGCCACGGCCGCCGGATGGACCCTCGCCGAGCTGTCCGAGGCCACCGTGGACGACACCTGGGTGGCGGCCAAGCCCAAGTGGGAGAGGTTTCGCGGCCATCCCATCTCGGTCGCCTTCGTCTGGACCGCGCCGGCCTGACGCGCGCCGGCCTGGGACGCCGCGGAAGCGACGTGCGCGGCCTCTCCGCCCGGGGACGGTTCCTTAGGACAGCAGCGCCGCCAGCCACACCCCGCGGTTGCGCTCCACGTACCGCGCCGCCGGCCCCCAGTGGTCGGCGTGCCCCTCCGCGTACAGCCGGGCCCACGGCCGGCGGCCCGTCCGCGCACCCTCCACCAGCAGGTCGTACATGCCGCGTACCCGCTGCAGGACCGCGCCGGGCAGCTCCCGGCGCTGGGCGTCGTCGCACCCGTAGCCGTCGGCGAGGGCGCGCAGCCGCCACGCGTCGTGCACGGGACCGCCGCCCTCGTGCAGCGGCACGAAGCCGTGCGCCGCGTATCCCAGGTCGCCCATGCGCGTGCCCGGACCGGCGCAGTCCCAGTCGATGAACGTCCAGGCGTCGCCGTCCCGCACCAGGTTCCACGGCGCCAGGTCGTTGTGGCAGACCAGCTCCTCGCGCCCGTGCGGGATGGGCACCTCCCACACCGGCTCCTCAGGGGGCCGGTAGGCGGCGGTCAGGTCGTGCAGCCGCCTGATCACCCCGCCCAGCCGGTGCAGCTCCTCCTCCGCCATGGGCGCCATCCGGTCGGCCATCGTCCCGGGGGCGTACCCGAGCACCTGGCGGCCCTGCCCGTCCCTGCCGAACGGGGGAGGCGAGGCCTCGTAACCGCACCGGCGCAGGTACTCCAGCAGGGCCGTCACCGAGGGGGAGGAGCGCCGCCACGGCTTGCGCACGGTCCGTCCCACCCGTACCACCCGGCCGGCGACGTTGCCGCCCTCGAGAACCTCTTCGTCGGTTTCGGTCATGACTCCTCATGGTCCACCGGGCGCGCGGGGGCGTCCACCGCTTTTTCACCGGCCGCCGTCGGCCTCACGCTCGGCGGCCGCCAGACGGGCGTCGTCCATCCGGGCCAGTCCGGCGAGCAGCCCCAGGCACAGCAGCCCCATGGTCGCGTACACCCAGGTCAGGCCGAGAAGCTCGGCGATGAGCCCGCCCGCCGCGGCGCCCAGCGGCATGGTGCCCCAGGCCAGCAGCCGGTACCCGCTGTTGACCCGGCCGAGCAGGCGGTCGGGGGTGATCCGCTGGCGCAGCGACACCGTGATGACGTTCCACCCGGCGATGCCCAGCCCGCCCAGGAAGAAGCCGACCGCGACCGGATACGGATCGGCGGTCACCGCCGGGACGCCGACGAGCACGCTGAAGGTGAGTACGCAGGCCCGCAGCGTCCAGATCCGGCCCAACAGCCCCTCGACCCGCTCGGCGGCCAGGGCACCGACCACGCTGCCCGTGGCGACGGCGGTCAGCAGCAGGCCGTAGGCGGGCTCGGACAGGCCCATGGGCGAGCCCGGGCCGACCGCGAAGAGCACCAGGACGGTGAAGGCCGCGTTGGTGCCGAAGTTGCTCACTCCCACCATGACCGCGAACGACCGCAGGATCCGGTGGCGCCACAGGAAGCGCAGCCCCTCGGCGATGTCGGCGCGCATGGTGGTGGGTGATGACCGCTCGATTCGGAACCGGCCGCGCACCAGCAGCAGCGCACCCACCGCGACCAGCCACAGCGCCGCCGGGGCCGTGAACGCCACCGCCGCGCCCAGCGCCATGAGCAGGCCTCCCAGGGGAGGGCCGAGGAACTGGTGGGCGGTCAGTTCGGCGGTGTGCAGACGCCCGTTGGCGCGTGGGAGCCGGTCACGGCCCACCACCTGCGGCAGGATCGACTGGGCCGAGGTGTCGTAGAGGGTCTCGGTGACGCCGACGCACAGCGCCACCGCGTAGAGCAGCCAGATCGACCCCAGGTCCAGTGCCAGCGCCAGTGCCAGGGCGCCGAGCAGCAGTCCCCGGGCGAGGTTGGCGCCGAGCATCGCCCGGCGGCGGTCGAGCCGGTCGCTCAGGGCCCCGGCCGGAAGGGAGAAGAACAGCCACGGGACGGTCAGCGCGAACGTCACCCCGGCGATGAGGACGGGGGAGTCGGTGAGGCGCAGCGCCATCAGGGGCAGCACCACCTTCAGGACGCCGTCGGCGAGGTTGGACAGCGACGAGGAGGTCCACAGGCTCCAGAAGGCCGCGCCCAACGGCGCGGTCCGGGGCGTGGGGACGGGGTCGACGCGGGGGGTGTCGTCGGTCATGTGGTCGAGAGTGACAGATCGATCGACAATTCTCAATCGATTTTGGAACCGCGATCGTTGTTACGCTCTGGCCATGGGTGAACCGAAGCAGAGCGGGGCCGCCCCCCGTGCCCGCACACGACGTCCGGCCACGGTCCGGGAGGCCAAGGCCCTCGCCCACCCGGCGCGGGTGCGCATCCTGCGGCTCTGCCTGTCCCGGGAGCTGACCAACAAGGAGCTCGCCGACCGGCTGGACACCACGCCGGGCACGGTCCTGTACCACGTGCGCCAGCTCGTGGACGCCGGCCTGCTCGCGCCCGCCCCCGTGCGCACCGGCGCCAGCGGCGCCCTGGAGAAGCCCTACCGCTCCACCGGCGAGACCTGGTGGCTGGACGGGCCCCTCGCGGACACCGACACCGGCTCGGCCGCCCCCGTGGAGGCCTTCCAACAGGAGCTGAGCGAGGCCGGGCCGGAGTCGGTGCGCACCTTCGCGCGCTTCGTCCTGCACCTGTCCGACGAGGACGTACAGGAGCTGTACCGGCGCGTCCTCGCCGTCCTGGACGAGTACGTGGCCACCGACGACCAGCGTTCGGACCAGCCCCGCTACGCCGGGATGTTCCTCCTGCACCGTCCCGCCGACTGACGCCCCGCCAGGGGCGCCGGAGGCCGCGGCCGACCCTATGCCCCCCGTTCGCGGGGGTGGTACAGGTCGAAGGCCGGGCGGTCGCTGCGGATGCGCGGCAGCGAGACGAAGTTGTGCCGGGGCGGCGGGCAGGAGGTCGCCCACTCCAGGGAGTTGCCGTAGCCCCAGGGGTCGTCGCGTTCCACCGGGTCCGCGTGCTGGGCGGAGTACCACACGTTCCAGAGGAACAGCAGGGTCGAGGCCCCCAGGACGAACGAGCCGATGCTGGACAGCATGTTCATCCAGGTGAACCCGTCGGTGGGCAGGTAGTCGGCGTAGCGGCGCGGCATCCCCTGCGCCCCCAGGTGGTGCTGGATGCCGAAGGTCGCGTGGAAGCTGAAGAACAGGGTCCAGAAGTGCCACTTGCCGAGGGTCTCGCTGAGGAAGCGCCCGGTGAACTTGGGCCACCAGTAGTAGAAGCCCGAGAACATCGCGAACACCACCGTGCCGAACAGCACGTAGTGGAAGTGCCCGACGACGAAGTAGGAGTCGGTGACGTGGAAGTCCAGCGGCGGTGAGGCCAGGAGGACCCCGGTGAGTCCGCCGAAGAGGAAGGTCACCAGGAACCCGATCGCGAACAGCATCGGCGTCTCGAAGGTGATCTGGCCCCGCCACATCGTGCCGATCCAGTTGAAGAACTTGATGCCGGTGGGCACCGCGATGAGGAAGCTCAGGAAGGAGAAGAACGGCAGCAGCACCGCGCCGGTGGCGAACATGTGGTGGGCCCACACCGTCATGGACAGGCCGGTGATGGCGATCGTCGCCGCCACCATGCCCTTGTAGCCGAACAGCGCCTTGCGTGAGAAGACCGGGATCACCTCGGTGATGATGCCGAAGAACGGCAGCGCCACGATGTAGACCTCGGGGTGGCCGAAGAACCAGAACAGGTGCTGCCACAGGATCGCCCCGCCGTGCTCGGCGTCGTAGACGTGCGTGCCCACCATCCGGTCGGCGCCCAGGGCGATCAGGGCGGCGGTGAGCACCGGGAAGGCCAGCAGCACCAGCACCGAGGTGAGCAGGATGTTCCAGGTGAAGATCGGCATCCGGAACATGGTCATGCCCGGAGCGCGCATCATGGTGATCGTGGTGATGAAGTTGACCGAGGCCAGGATCGTGCCCAGGCCCGACACGATCAGCCCCATCACCCACAGGTTGCCGCCCAGTCCGGGTGAGTACACGTCGCTCGACAACGGGATGTAGGCGAACCAGCCGAAGCTGGCCGCGCCGTTGTTGGTCAGGAACCCGCCCATCACCACCAGGCCGCCGAACAGGAACAGCCAGTAGCCGAGCATGTTCAGTCGGGGGAAGGCCACGTCCGGCGCGCCGATCTGCAGCGGCACGACCACGTTGCCGAAGCCGACGAACAGCGGTGTCGCGAACAGCAGCATCATCACGGTGCCGTGCATGGTGAACAGGGCGTTGTAGTCCTCGGTGTTGACGATCTGCATCCCCGGCCAGAGCAGCTCGGCGCGGATGAGCATCGCCATGATCCCGCCGGAGAGGAAGAAGCCGAAGGAGGTGATGATGTAGAGGTAGCCGACGATCTTGTGGTCGGTCGAGGAGAGCCAGCGGGTGACGACCCCGCCCCTGGCCTCCGCGTGTTCGGCCGCGGGGTCGTCCGCGGCGATCTCGGACACGGCTTCCTCTCGCGTCCGGGTCATCGGATCTCCGTTCGTCTGCGCGTGGGCGGTGTGGGCGTGGCGGGCCGGCCCCGGCGGCCAGACCGTGGGGCGGGGGTCACCGGGAGGCGAGGAGGAACAGGAGGGCGATGACGATCATGCCCGTCCAGACCAGCAGCAGCGCGACGTTGGGCGGAGAGCCCGCACAGGGGTGCGGGCCGCCGACCCGCGCCGCGTAGCACTCCAGCCGCCGGGCGGAGTCCGGGTCCTCCGCGGCGAGGTGCGCCTCGATCGCGCGCAGGTGTACGTCGTCATCGTCGTCGTGGGGAATGGACATGGTGCCTTTCCGGTCTCTGGGCACTGGCGGATCCTCGCGTGGACACCCTAAGTGAAGATTCGCTGCTCTCAGTGTCCACCGCTCCGTGTTCCCGGCACGTCCGTCGACGGACGGACGCCCGGACGGAAGGGGGCCGTGGGGTCGGCCGGGGGTGCGGGGGGACGGCGCTGCCGGGCGGGCCGGAGGGGCGTCGGCCCGGGAGGGCGCCGCGAGCGGGCGGCCCGGGCCGTCGGTGGTGGCCGGGCCGCCCCGGTCCTCAGCGCCTGCTGATCCGCCTCCCGCTCAGCCTGCCCGGGGTGATCTTCAGGACCTGGTCGCGCTCGCCCTCGGCCCAGGGGCGGGGAAGACGGCCCTGGGGGACGCGGGCCAGCTCGCCGGCGTCGCGGATCCACTGGCAGGGCCCGCTGGCGAGCACGCTCCACCCCTCGCGGCTCTCCTCGTCCAGGCTGTCGACCTGGAAGGCGGCGTATCCGCGCGCGTGGCGCATGATGGCCCCCGCCAGGGTGGAGCGGAACACGATGCCCCCGTCGACCAGGGCGTAGTTCACCGGCAGGACCGTGGGGGCGGCGTCCCCCTCGATCGTGAAGGCCACGCGCCCGATGTCGCGCGTGTTCAGCAGGTTGAAGCAGGTCTGCCGTTCCAGGACGGTGAAGCTGGCCCCCTCGTCGCCCTCGACGAGGTCGGCCCCCTCCAGGAGCTCCTGCTCGTCGGCGAGGCGGTCGGTCCCCGCGTACTCGTCGGGCGCTCCCCGCTGCTGCGGTGGCGGCGGTGCGACCGGACCCGTGGCGGGGTCCTCCCGCCTCCTGCCCGCCGCACCGCCACCGCTCGTTCTTCTGGCCATGACAAGCCCCCCGAGAAGAGTGCCCTCGCTTTCCTCCTCCGCCGTCGTTCCTGGTGGCGGGCCCGAGGGCGCGGCCCGCCCGCCCGTGCCGTCGGGCGGCGGAGGTCTCCGCTCCTCGACTACCCGATGGGGCGTGCGCCTCAAACGGAGCACGGGGACACGGAGGAGCGCGGGGACACGGACCTTCCGTACTCTTCCGGGCACGGCTTCGTATTCTCTCGGGCACAGCACGTATGTCGCCCTCCGAACAGGGCAGGGGAACCTCTCCCGCGCGACCGCGCAAGCGTCAGGCCGTGCGGGCGGGGACACAAGGGCCGCGCACGCCGAAATCGGCGGGTAAGGGGTCGGTTCCCGCTAAGGTTGGATGTTTGGCGACTATGTGTAGTGGCCACATTACTGAAGGCGAATCCTCGGCGCTTGTCAGGAGGCACCCTTGCCCGCTCGACGTACCGCCACCGGACTCCGGAGACCACAGATCCTCGACGTCACCCTGCGCGACGGCGGCTACCTCAACGCCTGGCGGTTCAGCGACGCCACCGTGCGCGAGCACGCCAAGGTCCTGGGCGAGGTGGGCGTGCCCTACGTGGAGGTCGGCTACATCAGCGACGACCCCGCGCTCGAGGCCACGCTCCAGTGCGCGCCCGACCTGCTGCGGCAGATCGGCGAGGACACGGGACAGGCCCGCGTGGTCGCCATGCTCGGCGTGAACGGCAGGGGCCCCCAGGAGGTCACCGACCTGCTGCGGCCGCGTGCGGAGGTGCTCGACGTGGTGCGGCTGACCTGCTTCGTGGAGCGGGTGGACCACGTGCTCGCCGCCGCGGAGGCGGTGTGCGCCAGTGGGGTGACCTGCTCGCTCAACCTCATCAGCATCACGGCCTACGAACCCGAGGAACTGGTCGCGGCGGTCGAGCGGGTCGACCGCTCGGGTGTGGCCGAATGGCTCTACCTGGCCGACTCGCGCGGTGCGCTGCTGCCCGAGGCGGCCACCGAACTGTTCGCCGGGGTGCGGGCGGCCTGGTCCGGCACGGCGGGCTTCCACGCCCACGACAACCTAGGCCACGCGGTCGCCAACTCCCGGATCGCGCTGGAGGCGGGCTTCGACCTCGTCGACGGCTCCCTCAACGGTTACGGACTCGGCGGCGGCAACACCGACCTGGCCGAGGCCCTGGCCCTGGTCGGCGAGGTGGACCGCCCCCGGCTGGCCTCCCTGGCCGAGCGCCTGGCGGCGGAGATGCCCCCGCCGCCCCCCTTCCAGCACCTGTATCCGCTGACCGGCCGGCGCAACCTGGAACAGGAGTGGGCCCCCGACGTGTGGGAGGCCCACGGCGAGGGCTCCGAGGAGTTCCTGCGGAGCCTGTCCTGGAAGCGCTACAAGGACGTCGGTGAGATCCTGCGGAGGGCCTGACCGCCCGGTCGGCGTGACCGGCCGCGGAACCGGCACCCGTCCGCACCCGCCCCGCCACCCTGGAGGAACGGTTTGACCCGGCCCAAGCGCTGCCTCGTGCTCAACGACCGACAGCCCATTCCCACGGACGTCCTGGACCCCCTGTCCGACAGCGTGGAGGCGCACTGGGTGCAGGACTCCAGCGGGAGGCTGGATCCGGCCGAGGAGTTCCGGCGCCGCCCGGACACGCAGGTCCTGGTCACCACCTACATGGACCTGGGCGCGGAGAACCTGCGCCTGCTGCCCGAGCTGGAGCTGGTCGTCGCCACCACCACGGCCGTGGAGTACGTGGACCTGGACCACTGCCGCGAGCGCGGCGTCGCCGTGTGCAACGTCGCCGGGTACACCGGCGCCGCGGTGGCCGAGCACGCCGTCGCCCTGATGATGGCGGTCGCCAAGAACGTCGTGTCGATCAACGAGCGCGTCCGCGGCGGCGACATGCTGTGCGCGGGCCAGGAGAGCATGGAGCTCTCCGGCAAGGTCGCAGGGATCGTCGGCATGGGGCACATCGGCTCGGGGGTGGCGAGCATGGTGCGCGGCCTGGGCATGGAGGTGCTGCACGTCAACCGCGGTCCGCGCCGGGTGGAGGGCTCGACCCCGGTGGAGATGACCAAGCTCCTGTCGGTGTCCGACGCCGTCTTCCTCACCCTGCCGCTCAACGCCGACTCCCGGAACCTGCTGGGCGCACGGGAGCTGTCCCTGATGAAGCCCTCGGCGGTCCTGGCCAGCATCTCACCCGACGAGGTCCTCGACTCCGACGCCCTGACGGACGCCCTTCGGGAGGGACGCATCCGGGGCGCGGGCCTGGACCTGGTCGGCGAGCGCAACCCCTACCCCCGTCTGGACAACCTGGTGCTCAGCTCCCGTTTCGCCGCCAGGACCCGCGAGTGCCAGGAGCGCCGCAGGCGGGAGTGGGCGGCCGTCGTCGAGGCCTTCACGGCGGGCCGGGAGCTCCCCCACCGGATCGTGTGACTCCGGGGCCGGGAGCCATGCGGACATGTCACGTTCCCGGGTGCCTCCCCCGTCATGTGCCGTGACGGTTCACGACATGATGGGGAGCTCCCGATGACACACGACATCGTCGTCCTCGGCGCGGGGTACGCGGGACTGGCCGCGGCCCGGCGCGCCGCCGACAACGTCCGCCGTGACCGGCTCGACGCCCGTGTCACGCTCGTCAACGCCACCGCCGACTTCGTCGAGCGCGTCCGCCTGCACCAGGTCGCCGCCGGACAGGACGTGGGCGTGCACCCGCTGGCCGACTCCCTCGACGGCCGCGTCGGCCTCGTCGTCGGCCGGGTGGAGGACCTGGACACCGGTGCCGGGGCCGTCACCGTGCGCGTGGGCGGCACGCCCCGCCGCGTCTCCTACGACACCCTCGTCCTCGGCCTGGGCAGCACCGCCGGATCCGGCGGTGTACCGGGAGCCGACGAGTACGCCGCGACCGCGGCCGGACTCGACCAGGCCCGCGCGCTCGCCCGGCGCGTCGCCGACGAGCGCCCCCAACACGTGGCCGTGGTCGGGGGCGGCCTCACCGGCCTGGAGGTGGCCGCCGAGCTCGCCGAGAGCCACCCCGGCCTGCGTGTCCGACTCCTCACCCGCGGCCGGGTCGCCCCCGGCACCGGCCTCCGGGGCAGGGCGCACGTGCGCCGCGCGCTGGACCGCCTGGGCGTGGCACTGAGCGAGGACACCTCCGTGGCCGCCGTGGACGCGGACGGGCTCAGGCTGGAGGACGGCGACCGCGTCCCCGCCGACCTCGTGGTGTGGAACGTCGGGTTCGCCGTTCCGTCCCTGGCCGCCGACGCCGGACTCACCGTGGACGGCGACGGCCGCGTCCTGGTGGACGCCACCCAGCGCTCGGTCTCCCACCCCGACGTGTACGCGGTCGGCGACGCCGCCCACGCGACCGGGGTGCGCGGCCGGGAGCTGCGGATGTCGTGCGCCATGGGCCTGCCCATGGGATGGAGCGCGGCGGACGCGGTCACCGCGCGCCTGGCCGGGCGGGAGCCCGGCACCGCCCCGTTGGGCTACCTGTTCCAGTGTGCCAGCCTGGGGCGCCGCGACGGACTCGTCCAGTTCGTTCGCGCCGACGACAGCCCCCGCCGGTTCGTCCTGACCGGGCGGATCGCCGCCTGGTACAAGGAGTACATCGTGGCCTCCGCCTACGGAGGGCTGCGCGGCGGAGGGGGACAGGCGGACCTCAACCTGTTCCTGACGCGTGGCGCGGCCCGCCGCTTCGGCCGCCGGAGCGGCCGGGACCGCCGCGCGCTCGCCGCCTGAGGGCCCCGGCGCGGGCCGGTGCGTCGGCCCGCGCCCTCCAGGGCGTGTACGGCGGATACCCACTCCGCTGCGCGACGCCCCAGCGGCACCCACCACACACGTCCTAGCCCTCCGCGAGGCTCCCGGGGCGCACCACGCGCGTGCAGTTGTCCCGGAAGCGCTTGACCAGCTCCCCGTTGGGGCGGTCGCTGCGCTCCACCCACTCGCGGGCGGCCTCGTCGGTGGCCCCGCCCGACAACTGGCGCTGGTACAGCCTGCGCTCACGCAGCTCGTCGTCGGCCTCCACGTACCACAGCTGCGCGAGCAGCCCGCGCAACCGTGCCCAGGGCTCCTCGCCGGCGGCCAGGTAGTTGCCCTCGGTCACCACCAGGCGCGTGTGCGGGGCGATCACGTGCCGCGCGGCGACGGGCTCGTGCAGCCGCCGGTCGTAGTCGGGCACGTAGACGGGGTGGTCGGTCTCGTCCAGCAGGCGGCGCACCAGCGCCACGTAACCGTGCGCGTCGAAGGTGTCCGGGGCGCCCTTGCGGTCGCGCCGCCCCAGCCGGTCGAGCTGGGCGTTGGACAGGTGGAAGCCGTCCATGGGCAGGTACCCGGCCGTACCCGGGCCCAGCTCCCGGTCGACCCCCTCCACAAGGTGGCGGGCGAGTGTGGACTTTCCGGCTCCGGGGGCTCCGGCCAGGCCCAGCACCGCGCGGTGGGCCCCGCCGGTGGCGGCCTTCCGGGCCAGTTCGACGGCGTCGCAGACAAGCGGTTCGGACATGGGAACGAGCGTACGCGCACGGCCGGGGCCGGTCCCGGCGACTCCCGGGGCTCCCCGGGCGCCTCGGCCCGCCGGTACCGCTCGGGCACCCACGGCGGCGGTGCGCGCGTGCGCCGCGCACCGCCGCCCGCGCGTCCTAGATGAGTTATTCCAAGGGGTGCGTGGTCTGGGCATGAGGCGAGGGAGCCCATGGTCATGTTGTGACGCAAGACCTGAACTCCCTCGCCCGTGCACTCTACGACACCACCCAACGACTCCTGAAGCACCGCCCGGACCTGGCCCCCTGGCGCCCCGCCATCGGCTTCCGGCCCCGCCTGTCCGACGCCGACCTGGTCACGCTGGCCCTGATGCAGGCCCTGCTCGGCCACACCAGCGAGGCCCGGTGGCTGCGCTACGCCCGCACCCACCTGTCCGAGCAGTTCCCCTACCTGCCCCAGCAGAGCGGCTACAACAAGCGCCTGCGCAAGGCCGCCGGGCTGATCCAGACCCTCATCCGCCACCTGGCCACCGACACCCGCGCCTGGACCGACGACGTGTGGGTGGTCGACTCCACCCCCGTGGAATGCGCCCGCTCCCGGGAGGCCGTCAAACGCTCGGACCTGGCCGGATGGGCCGCCTACGGGTACTGCGCCTCCCACTCCCGGTTCTTCTGGGGGCTGCGCCTGCACCTGGTGTGCACCCCGGGCGGGCTGCCCATCGCCTTCGCCCTGACCAGCGCCAAGGCCGACGAGCGCACCACCCTGGTGGACATGCTCGCAGCCGACCCCCACCTGGCCGCCCAACGCCCGGGGCAGACGCTGATCGCGGACAAGAACTACTACGGGCGCGACTTCGAACGCGCCCTGGCCGAAGCGGGCCTGCACCTGTTGCGTCCGGCCCGCAAGGGCGAGCCCTCGCGGGCCGGTGCGCACCTGCTGCGGCCGTTGCGCCAGGTCATCGAGTCCATCAACCAGACCTTCAAGGGCCAGTTGGACCTGGAGCGCCATGGCGGGCGCACCCCGGGCGGGGTGATCGTCCGGGTGCTCCAGCGGATCCTGGCGCTGACCGCCGCGATCTGGCACAACGACCGCACCGGCCAACCGGTCCTACGCTCGTTGACCGCCTACGACCACTAACCCCTTGGAATAACTCATCTAGGGCATGTATGGCGGATACTCACCCTGCTGCGCGACGCCCCAGCGGCACCCTCGCCGCGTTCTCATCAGTCAACAGCCAAACCAGGATGACTCCTTCTTCGGCCTTGCGAGGCCACCACCGGATACGCCCGCCCGTCTCCCTCCCACCGCCCTCAACGGTCGCGCTTCGCGCGCAGCGCTCTCCAAACGACGGGCGGCATCCACCACACACGCCCTAGGGGGCGTGGCCCACGTAGGCCAGGGCCTGGCGCAGCAGCGTGTCCTCGCCTCCCGTCATCTCCTCGCGCATCTGGGAGCTCACCGCCTCCTCCGGAGTGAGCCACACGAGGTCCAGGGCGTCCTGGCGCGGCTGGCAGTCACCCGAGACCGGGACGACGTAGGCCATCGCGACCGCGTGCTGGCGCGTGTCGTGGAATGCGGTGATCCCCGGTGTGGGGAAGTACTCGGCGACCGTGAACGGCTGCGGAGAGGCGGGGACGCGCGGCAGGGCCACCGGGCCCAGGTCCTTCTCCAGGTGCCGCAGCAGGGCGTCGCGCACCCGCTCGTGGTAGAGCACCCGCCCCGAGACCACCGACCGGTGGAAGCTGCCTTCGGGGTCGGCGCGCATGAGCAGGCCGACGTGGGTGACCTGTCCCACCTCGTCCACCCGTACGGGTACGGCCTGGACGTAGAGGATGGGTATGCGGCCGCGGATGTTCTCCAGTTCCTCGGGGGAGAACCAGCCTGGCTGGGTGTCGGCGGTTTCGGTCATCGGGTACGCGGCGGGGCGTCCCGGCCCTCGGCCGGGGTGGGCCGCCGCTCCCTCCCTTCTCTAGCTGTCCTGGAGGTCGGCCCGCGGGCCGGACCCGCGGGGCGCGGACACGGAGTGCCGCCTGTGCCGCTTCCTACCGCACACGTGCTCGTTCCTACCGCACGCGTGCCCGTAAAGCACGGTGAGGGGACGGCTCCGGGAGTGTCCGAGAGCAGAGAGTGAGGGACCGGGGGCGCGGGTCCGGCCGCGGGGCGACCCGTCATCCGCAGGAGGGGTGACACGGGACTGTCCCCAGGGCCACATCGGCGAGATTTCGCCGGTTTTTCTCACGGAAAGCCTCCCATGGCCTCTCTGGAGAGGTTACGATCTCGTACGCGGTTGCGTAGTGGAAAGGTTACGTTCGGTGAGAGGTGGCCCGAGTGGCGAAGGATGCCCGGTTCTCTACCCAGGAGCGTTTCCCCTGTACGGGTGTGACGGTGGTACCCGTTCACGGCGAGGTCGACCTCGCCACCGCTGACCGCATGCGCGACCGGCTGCTCCAGGCCGCGCACGCCTCGCGGTGCGACTGCCTGGTGGTGGACATGTCCGGGCTCGACTTCTTCGACGCCAGTGGGGTCCGAGCCCTCGTGTCGGTCTACAGGAGCCTCACCAAGGAGGGGCGGCACGTGGTCCTCGCCGAGCCCGCGCCCATCGCGGCGCGCGTGCTCGAAGCGCTCGGCATGGAGCGCGTGTTCGAGACCTACCCCATCCTGGAGATGGCGCTCACGCACACCAGCGGCCTGCGGGTCGACGGAGACCCCATCCGCAACACGGTCCCCGAACGCCCCTAGCGGCCCCGGGCCCGCCCGGGGCGAGCGCCGGGGCCGCCACGGCGCGAACGGGCCCGTGCTCAGCCGTGGGACGGCTCGTCGCCTCCGTGCCCGTCCCCGCGCACGAGGAAGGGCTCCAGCAGCTCCGGGACCGCCTCGCCGGCCCAGGCCAGGCCCTGGCCCAGGCCCACGTCGTTGGCCGCGTACATCCCCTGTCCCGCGGCCGTCGTGGCCGCCACGTCCGCCAGGCCGAGCCTGCGCTGGAACGGTGAGTGGGTGATCCGCCAGCCGATCACCGCCGACCGCTCCAGCGTCACGGTGTCGCGTACCGCCATCCCCTGGCGCACGACGAGGTAGCGCGGGTGCAGCCCGTGGCCCAGGCCCCGGTAGGAGCCCACCGCGTACCAGAACGCCACCGCCGAGATCAGCACCGCCAGCACCGCCCACCCCCAGCTCGGGGCGGCCTCCACCGTGCTCGTGGCCAGCGGCACGGGGATGAACTCCCGCTCCGCCTCGTGCACCACCTTCCACCAGGCCGCGCTGATCATCGTCTGCAGCCAGGCCAGCGCACCGGCGAGCACCGCGCCCAGCACGGTGACGACGGTGGCCCGGGTGAAGCGGCGGCGCAGCGCCGCCCGGGGGTGCGCGGCCAGCGGGACGTCCAGGGGCGAGTCGGGCGTGCGCATCAGGTCGGCGGCCAGCTCGCGTGCCCGCTGGCGCGGCATGGCCGGGGACAGGCGGCTCTTGGCGTTGGTCTTCTTGTCGTCCGCGGCGGCCAGGCCGGTCGCCACCGCGCGCACGTCCGCCCCGCCCGTGCGGCGCAGCACGAACGGCTCGTGCAGGGTGACGCCGTTGAGGCGGCGCCCCTCCACCGACAGCGAAACGCTGGTCAGCAGCCCCCTGCGCAGCCGTACGGTGCCGTCGGCCTCCCGGGTGAGGCGGTAGTCCCACCACGTCTCCACCGCCACGGCGGTCAGGACGATCACACCGGAGACCAGCAACCCCAACAGTGTCAGGGGCACCACGAGCAGGAACCGCGCCACCACGAACGAGGACATCTCCGCGATGCTGGGCAGACCGGTCTGCTCGGAGATCCAGTCCCACCCCGTGCCGCCGGTCTGGGCGTTGAGGCCCAGCAGACCGGTGATGGCGCCCAGGCCCACGCCCAGGGTGGCGGTGGTCGCCGGCGCGTAGGCGAACCAGCGGCGGTCGAGCCTGGCCAGTTCGGTCTCCTCATCCCCGCCCGCGCCGGGTTCCCCGTCGGCGGCGTCCCCCGGAGCCCCCGAGGGCCCGGCGGCCGTGGGCGTGCCCCGGTACAGCAGGTCGCGGCGCAGCCACTCGCCCTGCTCGGCGGTGACGTAGAGCAGTTGGAGCTGGTCGGAACCGGGCCCCACCTTCTCGCCGGTGCCGACGGTGACCGAGCACAGGCCGAAGATCCGCGCGTAGAGGGGCGCCGCCACGTCCACACTGCGCACGCGCTCGCGCGGGATGGACCGGTAGGCCTTGGCGACGATGCCCGAGCGCATCTCCATGCGTTCGGCGGTGACGCGGTAGCGGGTCGCGCGCAGGCGCAGCATGTCGAGGTAGGTCATGAACGCCAGGAACGCCAGCGCGCCCGGGACCGGGGCCAGGGCCCACAGGGACTGTCCCGCGACGACGAGCACGACGGTGCCCACGATCGCGGAGGGAAGGAGGAAGACGCCCGCGACGACCGTGCTGGCCCACACGCTGAACGGGTGCAGCCGCTGCCAGTCCGCGGTGGAGGGGGAGGCGCCTCCTTCCGGGGAGGCGGTCTCCTCCTGCCCGCCTCGCGCGTCGGCGGGACCGGCCGGGGTGTTCTCCCCGGCCTCGGGGCGGTGTTCGTCCGGAGAACTCACGTCGCGTCTCCCGGGGTCGCCTGTGTGGTGTCGGTGAGCTGGTCGGCCACCTGCGTGGCCAGTGCGTGGTCGAGGCCGGCGATCTCGATCGGACCGGCCGCCGAGGCGGTGGTCACGGTCACGCTGGAGAGTCCGAACGCCCGCTGGAGCGGGCCGCGCGCGGTGTCCACGGTCTGGATACGCGACATCGGGGCCACACGCCACTCCTGCCAGAGCCATCCGCTGGAGGTGTAGACGGCGGTGTCGGTGACCTCCCAGCGGTGGACCCGGTAGCGCCACAGCGGCATGACCACGGTGATCAGCAGTCCGAACCCGCCGACCACGGCGGCGGCGAGCAGGAGCCAAAAGCGCGGGGGCTCCCAGATGACCGCGGGCACCACGGGGATCGCGGTGAGGACGGCGGCCACGGCCAGTGACCGGGTCGTCCACCACCACACGGCGCGTTTGTCCACGCGGTGTCGGGGCGGGCGCAGTCGGGGGGTGTCGGCGCTCATGGCGTCCACGTCTCCTTCTCGGTCGGGACCCGGTCGGGCCGCGTGTCTATTAAAAGTGATATCACAATGCTATTGTCCAGTCATCACCACTGAGAGAACGGAAACAACGAGATGACCGAGACCGGCCAGCCCCCGGCCCAGACTCCCCAGTACCGAGAACATCCCGCGACCAGCGTCGACGGCATGCTGATGGCCGTGGTCAGCGTCCTGTTGTTCCTCGTCGGCGTCGGCGTCGCCCTGTCCCCCCTCATCGGACTGTCCGTACTCCTCGTGCCCGTCGGCGTGGTCCTCGCCGCGGTCGGGTTCCTGCTCTTCATCGGCCTGGAGATGGTCGCGCCCAACGAGGCCAAGGTCGTCCAGCTCTTCGGCCGCTACATGGGCAGCGTGCGCACCGACGGACTGCGCTGGGTCAACCCCTTCACCGTGCGCAGGGGCGTCTCCACCCGTATCCGCAACCACGAGACCTCGGTCATGAAGGTCAACGACGCCTCCGGCAGCCCCGTCGAGATCGCCGCCGTCATCGTCTGGCAGGTCGAGGACACCGCCCGCGCCTCCTTCGAGGTGGACGACTTCGTCGAGTTCGTCTCCATACAGACCGAGGCCGCCGTGCGCCACATCGCGGGCAACTACCCCTACGACTCCTACGACGCCGACACCAGCCGGTCCCTGCGCGGCAGCGCCGACCTGATCACCGAGCAGCTGTCCAAGGAGGTCGGCGAGAGGGTCGAGGCCGCCGGGGTGCGGATCGTGGAGTCGCGCTTCACCCACCTGGCCTACGCCTCGGAGGTCGCCCAGGCCATGCTCCAGAGGCAGCAGGCCAGCGCGCTGATCGCCGCACGCCGGGAGATCGTCGAGGGAGCCGTCGGGATGGTCGACCGCGCGCTCGCCCGCCTGTCGGAGGAGGACGTGGTGGAACTGGACGAGGAGCGCAAGGCCGCGATGGTCAGCAACCTGCTGGTGGTTCTGTGCTCCGACCGCCCCGCCAGCCCCGTCGTCAACGCAGGGACCCTGTACCAGTAACCCGCGTGAGGTTGCCGTGCCCGAGCGCAAGAAGGTGCTGCTGCGGCTCGACCCCGCCGTCCACGACGCGCTCGCGCGGTGGGCGGGGCAGGAGTTGCGCAGCACCAACGCACAGATCGAGTTCCTCCTGCGCCGCGCGCTGGACGAGGCGGGACGGATGCCGAAGGAGGCCAAGGCCATCCCCCGCCGGGGCCGGCCGCGCAGACCCGGGCCGGACGAGGAGCCGGGCCGGGGGCCTGGTCAGGAATCGGACCAGGGAGGCGACACCTCACCGGAGTGAGGGAGCGGGCCGCGGAGCCCGGCTCCGAGGGGAGATCCGGCTCCGCGGCCCGCTGAGGACGCGTGCGGCTACCCCAGGGCGGCCGCCGCGGCCCGGCCGGCGGTGCGGCCGGAGAACAGGCACCCGCCCAGGAAGGTGCCCTCCAGCGCCCGGTAGCCGTGCACCCCGCCGCCGCCGAACCCGGCGACCTCGCCCGCGGCGTACACCCCCGGGAGCGGGGTGCCGTCCTCGCGCAGCACCCGCGCGTCCAGGTCGGTGTGCAGGCCGCCCAGGCTCTTGCGGGTGAGGACGCGCAGGCGCACCGCGATCAGCGGACCCGCCTTGGGGTCCAGGATCTGGTGCGGACCCGCCACCCGCACCAGGCGGTCACCCCGGTAGTTGCGCGCACCGTGGATGGCCGTCACCTGCAGGTCCTTGGTGAAGGTGTTGACCATCTCCCGGTCGCGGGCCACCACCTCGCGGGTGACGGTGTCGGCGTCCAGCACCCCGTCGCCCGCGATCTCGCGCATCTTCCCGATCAGCTCGGGCAGCCTGTCGGCGACCGCGAAGTCCACGCCGTTGCGCTTGAAGGCCTCCACCGGACCCGGCGCGCCGGGGAGCACCCGCTTGAGGACCAGGCCGATGTCCTTGCCGGTCAGGTCGGGGTTTTGCTCCGAGCCCGACAGCGCGAACTCCTTCTCGATGATCTTCTGCGAGAGCACGAACCACGTGTACTCGTGGCCGCTCCTCATGATGTGCTCCAGCGTGCCCAGGGTGTCGAACCCGGGGAAACAGGGCGCGGGAAGCCGCTTGCCGGTCGCGTCCAGCCACAGCGACGACGGACCCGGCAGGATGCGGATGCCGTGCCGGGCCCAGATCGGGTCCCAGTTCTGGATGCCCTCGGTGTAGTGCCACATGCGGTCGGGGTTGATGACCTGCCCGCCCGCCTCCTCGGTGATGGCGAGCATGCGCCCGTCCACGTGCTCGGGCACGCCCGAGAGCATGTGCTCGGGCGGGGTGCCCAGACGCTCGGGCCAGTTGCGGCGCACCAAGTCGTGGTTGGCGCCGATCCCGCCGGAGGTGACGATGACCGCCTGCGCGGACACTTCGAAGTCGCCGACCGCCTCACGGCTGCTGGCACGCCCGCGCTCGGTGTCGCTGGGCGCCAGGACGGAGCCGCGCACGCCGGTGACCGTCCCGTTGGTGACCACCAGTCCGTCCACCCGGTGGCGGAAGCGCATCGAGACCAGCCCGCGCTCGGCCGCCGCGCGCACCCGCCGCTCGAAGGGCGCGACCACACCGGGGCCGGTGCCCCAGGTGATGTGGAAGCGGGGCACGGAGTTGCCGTGCCCGTCGGCCAGGTGGCCGCCGCGCTCGGCCCAGCCCACGACGGGGAAGAGCCGCAGGCCCTGCTGACGCAGCCAGGAGCGCTTCTCACCGGCGGCGAAGTCCACGTAGGCCTCGGCCCACCGGCGGGGCCACGCGTCCTCGGGACGGTCGAACCCGGCGGTGCCCATCCAGTCCTGCAGGGCCAGCTCGGCCGAGTCCTTGACGCCCATGCGGCGCTGCTCGGGGGAGTCCACGAAGAACAGTCCGCCGAAGGACCAGAACGCCTGGCCGCCCAGGGACTGCTCGGGTTCCTGGTCGAGCACGACCACCCGTCTGCCCGCGTCGGCCAGCTCGGCGGCCGCGGCCAGGCCCGCCAGTCCGGCGCCGACGACGATCGCGTCGGCGTGGTCGTCTCCGCTACCCATACGGTTCTTCCCCTCAGGTCGGCCGTGCCCCGGGCACGGTGTGCGCGATGGTGACGACTGTGCCCCCGCCCGACCGGCTCGGCAAGGGGGACGTGTGTCGCGCGACACATCACTTGTCACCAGGTGACAAATAATCGGGATTCGGACAGAATCGTCCGGCCCGCGCCAACCGGGGCCCGCCCGGCCCCGTTCGCGCTGGTGACACCGTGTTGACCGAAGAGGATTCCCCCGTGTACTTCCATCCCCCGACCTTCGACCCCGGGCCGGCCGCCACCCTGATCGGGCTCGGCCTGCTCCTGGCCTACGTGGTCCTGCCGCCCCTCATGCTCGTCTTCCACAGACGGCTCCGGAAGGAGGTGGCGGCGGGACGGCGAGAGGGGATCGTGCGCTCCTACCGGGCCGCCCTGTGGCTGTCGCTCGCCGAGATCCTCGTGGTGGCGCTGTTCGTCGGCAGTGCGGCCTCGGTGGGCGCCGCCGACATCGGCCTGTCCCCGCCCGCGGTCCAGTGGGCCGACGGCGTCTTCGGCAACGGCGCGATCCTGTTCCCGTGGCTGCTGCTCGCCGTCTTCGCCGCCATCAACGTGTCCAACGGCCGCAAGGCCGCCGACCCGGTTCACAGAGCCGCACTGGCCCGGAGCCTCGGCCCGGCGCAGGCCGCGCTCATGCCCGCGGACGGGCGGGAGAACCGGTGGGGCGCACTGGGGCTCGCCGTCTCGATGACGACCCAGGTCCTCGTGTTCTACGTGGTGTTCTATCCGCTGTTCATGGTGTTCTTCGGTGATCCGCTGCCGGTCGTGGTGGCCCTCGCCCTTCTGGAGACCTGGGCCTGGCTCGGTCGCGGCTTCGGAACGATGCTCATCATGGGGTACTTCTCGGCCATGGTGCTGGCCACCTATGCCTGGGCCGTGCCCGGTTGCCTGCTCGTCCCACTCGTCTTCTGGGGGGTGTTCGCCGGGGCCAACGCGATGGCCGGGAGGGGATGGTACGGCCACACCGAGGAGTCGTACACGCCGCCACTGGAGGTCACCGTGCTCGACGCGGACGGCGACCCCGTCCAGCGTCCGGGCCGCTGACCGCCTCCGGCCCCGTTCGCGCTGGTGACACCGTGTTGACCGAAGAGGATTCCCCCGTGTACTTCCATCCCCCGACCTTCGACCCCGGGCCGGCCGCCACCCTGATCGGGTTCGGCGTCCTGCTGTTCCTGGTGGCCCAGCCCCTGCTGATGCGGCCCCTGGTCCGACGCCTGGGCGAACCGGCCGAGCCCGGCCGCCCCTCGGCCCTGATGCGCATCAACCTGTTGGGGGTCTGGCTGTCCCCCGTCGAGATCCTCGCGGCCGTGGCCTTCGTGGGCTCCGCCCGGGTCGTCACCTCGGCCGACATCGGCCTCATCGTGCCCCGGGTACAGGAGGACGAACCCGACGTGCTCTTCTCGTCGGCGGGCGACCTCATGGCGTGGGGCGGAACCATCGCGGCCTCGGTATGGCTCGCGCTGTTCGCGGTGGTCCTGCTGGTGGAGAGGAGTCGGTGCGGTGCCGCATCGCCCCGGTCGACCACGGCACAGGCCGGTCCTTCCCTCCCGACCGACACAGAGTTGTGCTGGACGCTCTGGTCCTTCGCCCTGAGCAGCCTGTCCAACACGGCCGCGCTCTTCGTGGTCGTCTATCCGCTGGTCACCGTATTCGTCGGACCGCCGGCCGCGGTCGTCGCCATCGCCCTGCTGCTCGGATGGCAGCAGTGGGGTGGCGGCCCCCTGCGGATGCTGAGGAGAGCCCTGTACGGGCTGCTGATGGCGCTGTCCCACGCCCTGCTGTTCTCCGGCTCGCTGTTCGTGCCACTGGCCGTCTGGGGTCTGATCGTCTATCTCCGCAGCCGCTCCGTGCGCGTGCTGCGTCAGCGGCTCCTCCAACTGCCCCAGACGGAGTCGGAACCGCCGCCGCTGCAGGTCACCATGCTCGACGCGGACGGCAACCCCATCCAGCGCCCGGGCCGCTGACCGCGGCTGGACCGTCCTCGTGGACGGGCTCCGGCGGTGCCGCGCGCGGCACCGCCGGAGCCCTCCGCGTTCAGCGGCCGAAGCGCACCAGGGACCGGCCGCCCTTGCCCCGGGCCATGCGCTCGAAGGCCTCCGGAACCCCCTCCAGCGAGATCTCGTCGGTGACCATCGCCGACAGCTTCAGCTCTCCCGAGCGCACCTGCTCGGCGATGAGAGGGATGTCGCGGGTCGGGTCGCTGGAGCCGTAGACGCACCCGCGCAGCGTGCGGGCCTGGTGGAACAGCTCCAGAGCGTTGAACGACACCTCGTCGTCCGCCCTGCCCACGCCCACCACCGTGATCGTGCCCCCGCGCCGGGACGCGCTCCAGGCCGAACGCACCACCTTGGCCGAACCGACCACCTCGAAGGCGTGGTCGGCGCCCCGGCCGCCCGTCAGCCTGCGCACGGCCTTGGTCAGGGAGTCGTCGGCGACCAGGAAGTCGGTGGCGCCCAGCGACCGGGCCAGCTCCTCCTTGTCGGGGGAGACGTCCACGGCGATCACCGGGTCGGCCCCGGCCAGGCGCGCGGACTGGAGCACAGACAGGCCGACCCCGCCCAGGCCCAGGACCACGGCGGACTGGCCCTCGTGCACCCCCGCCGAGTTGTTGACGGCTCCCCAGCCGGTGAGCATCGCGCAGCCCAGGACCGCGGCCACCGACGGGTCGATCCCGTCGGGCAGCGGTATGACGGCGTGGGCGGGTACCACGGTGGCCTCGGCGAACGCGCCGCAGCCCAGCCCCGGGTAGACGGGGGTGCCGTCGGAGAGCTCGGCGTAGGGCTGCGCCGTGCGGTCCAGCGCGTGCTCGCACAGGTGGGGCTCGCCCTGGAGGCAGAACCAGCACTCGCGGCAGGGCGGCGCCCAGTTCAGGATCACCTGCTGGCCGGGCACCAGGCCGGTGACGTCCTCGCCCACGGCGTCCACGGTTCCGGCGCCCTCGTGGCCGAGCACGGCGGGCCACTTCTGGGCCAGGGTGCCGTTGGACAGGGACAGGTCGGAGTGGCACACGCCCGCGGCGGCCAGGCGCACCCGCACCTGGCCGGGGCCGGGGTCGGGCAGGACCAGGTCCCGGATCTGCGGAGGGGCGCCCTGCTCGGAGAAGACGGCGGCCTTGACGGTCGTACTCATGGGAGGAACTCCAATCGGGGACTTGCCGTGACAGTAGCAATACCGACCGGTCGGTCAAGAGCCGGGGCGCGCGGATCCGCGTCGTGCCGGACGGCCTCAGACGTTCCACCTTTTTCGGGCTTTTGCAGTTATGGACCGATGTTTTGCCTGGTAACGGTGATGATGGGGGCGAAGGAGGGATCATGGTCAATCCGGTTTGGGTGGGAACACTGATGTTCGGCAGGGTCCCGATCGGTGTGCGCCTCTACAGCGCGCGCGAACGCAGGGGACCCGTGCTGCACCAGTTCGAACGCGGTACCGCCGACCGCATCCGCTACGTCCGCGTCAACGAGCGCACCGGCGAGGAGGTCGCGAGCGAGGACGTCGTGCGCGGGGCCAGGACGGGACCCGAGGACGAGTACGTGGTCCTGGAGCCCGAGGAGCTGGAGGAACTCCTCCCGCACGGCTCGCGCACCATGGGGCTGACCGGCTTCCTGTCACAGGGCGCCGTGGACGCGCTGTGGTACGCCTCCACCTACTACGTCGCCCCCAGGGCGGCGGCCGACGCCAAGCCCTACCAGCTGCTGTACACGGCCCTGGAGCAGACCCGCCGCGCGGGCGTGGCCACCGTCGTCCTGCGCGACCGCGAGTACCCCGTCCTGATCGAGCCGAACCGGGGCGTGCTGTCGGCCTCCACCCTGTGGTGGCCGGACGAGGTCCGCGAACCCGACGACGTGATGCCGCCCGTGGCCCACGCCGCGCTGACCAAGAGCGAACTGGAACTGGCCCGGGAGCTGGTCAGCGCGCTCTCGATCGAGTGGGACCCGCGGGACTACGAGGACAGCTACGGCCAGCGCCTGACCGAGCTGGTGCGGGCCAAGGCCAAGGGCAGCACGTTCACCCACCGCCCCGAGCAGGCCGCGCCCCCGGAGGAGGCGGCCGGGCTCGACGAGGCCCTGCGCCAGAGCCTGCCGCAGCAGCGCGGCAAGGACACGCGGTCGCGCGGCTCGCGGGTGCGCACGCGCGCGCGTGGCACCAGGGTCGAGAGGAGGCCCGAGGGCAGGGTCACCAAGCGCGAACTCCTCCAGCGGGCCTCGGAGCTGGACGTGCCGGGGCGGTCGAAGATGAGCCGGGACGAGCTGGAGGAGGCCGTCGGACTGACCGGTACCGACGGCCTCCGCTCCTGAGGCCCCTCGACGCCGCTCCGCCGCGATCGGGGGGGCACAACGGGGGTTGACGGATCCCCCCGCTGACCCGATAGTGCTTGGGAGCGCTCCCATAACCGCCGCCGACCCTTGCCCCAACGCCCCCCCGCCCCCCCGTCGGAAAAGGCCCGGAACGTGACCAACGAACGCACGAACACCCTCACCAGGGCGATCGGCACCCTCGGCGCCCTCGTCCTGCCCATGCTGGCGGCACTCCTGATCACCGCGCCCCCGGCATCGGCCGCCACCCTGGACGAGGTCACCGACTTCGGCCCCAACCCCAGCGGCCTGCGCATGTACCTCTACGTGCCGGACAGCGTCACCGAGGACCCCCCGGTCCTGGTGGCCCAGCACTGGTGCACCGGAACCGGACCCGTCTTCTACGACAACACCGAGTACGCCTCCCTGGCCGACCAGTACGGCTTCATCGTCATCTACCCCTCCGTCACCCGAAGCAGCCAGTGCTTCGACGTGTCCTCGCCCGAGGCGCTGAGCCGGGGCGGCGGCAGCGACCCGGTGGGCATCCGCTCGATGGTCGACCACGTCGTCCGCACCCACGACGCCGACACCGATCGCGTGTTCGTCACCGGCGTCTCCTCCGGCGCCATGATGACCAACGTCATGCTGGCCAACTACCCCGACGTGTTCGCCGCCGGTGCGGCGTTCAGCGGCGTGCCGTTCGGGTGCTTCGCCACCACCGACGGCTCCGGCTGGAACAACGCCTGCTCCAGCGGCACGGTCAGCCACACCCCGCAGGAGTGGGGCGACCTGGTCCGCGCCTCCTACCCGGGCTACACCGGCCCCCGGCCGCGCATGCAGCTGTGGCACGGAACCGAGGACGCGACCCTGGACTACGCGAACTTCGGCGAGGAGATCGAGCAGTGGACCAACGTCCACGGCCTCGGCCAGACCCCGGTCAGCACCGACCACCCCCGGCCGGGCTGGACCCGCACCCGCTACGGCGCCACCGGTGACCAGGCCCCCGTGGAGGCCGTCAGCCTGCAGGGCACCGGCCACAACCTGTTCGAGAGCGGCATGGCGGCCCGCGCGATCACCTTCTTCGGCCTCGACGAGGACTCCGGCTCCGGCCCGGGCCCCGACCCCGACCCCGAGCCGGGTACCGGCGACTGCCGCGTCACCGCCACCACCAACGCCTGGAACACCGGCCTGACCACGTCCCTCACCATCACCAACACCGGTACCGCCCCCGTCGACGGCTGGTCCCTGGACTTCACCCTCCCCGAAGGCCAGGCCATCACCTCCGGCTGGAACGCCGACTACAGTCCCGACAGCGGCACGGTCACCGCCGGCAACGTCTCCTACAACGCCACCATCGCCCCCGACGCCAGTGTGAGCATCGGCTACCAGGCCACGCACACCGGCGACGCGGGCCGGCCGACCGGCTTCGCCCTCAACGGTTCGGCCTGCTCCGCGGGCTGACCCCGACACGGTGCGGCTCCTCCCGGCGGGAGCCGCGCCGTCCCCGTTCCGGGAAACCCCGCGGGGCGCCCTGTTGACCGGCCCCGGGTGCGGGTATCTCCTCTGCGTCCGTACGTGGACCACGACGTGGTGGGCACGCGTACCACTGAGAGGCATCCGGCGTTTCGCGCGGTGCACGGGAGGTTCCATGGCTCGGCCGGTCGGTTCGGCACCGGTTGCACGGCACTACCTCATGTGCCGGCCCACCTACTTCGCGGTCGAGTACGCGATCAACCCCTGGATGGATCCCGACGCGGGGGTCGACCGCACACGGGCCATCCGGCAGTGGGAGGAACTGCGCGACCTCCACCTCTCCCTGGGGCACCGCGTCAGCGAGGTCGCCCCCGTCGAGGGCCTGCCCGACATGGTCTTCGCCGCCAACGGCGGCCTGGTCGTGGACGGCAGGGTCTACGGCGCGCGCTTCGCCAGCGCCGAGCGCACCCCCGAGGGCCCGGCCTACCTGGACTGGTTCCGCAAGGCGGGCTACACCGAGACCCGCGAGCCCAAGCACGTCAACGAGGGCGAGGGCGACTTCATCACCATGGACGACGTGATCCTGGCCGCCACGGGTTTTCGCACCGAGGCGGCCGCGCACCAGGAGGCCGAGCGCTTCCTCGGCCGCCCCGTCGTCACCCTCCAACTGACCGACCCGCGCTTCTACCACCTGGACACCGCGCTGTTCGCGCTCTCCGGAGAGCAGATCGCCTACTACCCCGGGGCCTTCTCCGCCGGAAGCCGGAGGGTGCTGCGCGCGCTCTACCCCGACGCGCTCCTGGCCACGGAGGAGGACGCCGCCGTGCTCGGCCTCAACGCCGTGTGCGACGGGCACGACGTCGTCATGGCCGCCGAGGCCACCGCCCTGGCCGGCCGCCTGCGCGCCCTCGGGTACACCGTCCACCCCGTCGAACTGGACGAGTTGCGCAAGGCCGGAGGCGGTGCCAAGTGCTGCACCCTGGTACTGCGCGACGCGTCCGTCTGACGAAGGGCGGCCGGGGTCCGCGCACACCGGGCCCTCTTCGCCCCGAGGGCGCGGGCCGCGGCTCCGTGCCGGCTTCCCGGAACCCCTCCCGGACGGCAGGAGGCCCCTGGTAGGCGGTTTTCCGACCAGGTCGGAGGACCGCCGGACCGGGAGCTTCGAATCGGTGGGCTTCGATCCGTGCGTGTGGGCGCACTCCCGGTCCGGCGGGCAGGCCGGGCGGATCCACCGCCCGGCATCCCGCTCTCGAAGGGCGGCGCGCCGGACCCGGCCTCCTCCGCGACCGTGTTCGCCCGCGTCAACGAGCACCCGGCGTCACCACCGGCCATGGGCCGGCCCCACGGCCGGCACTTCCCGTCAGCGCCGCAGCGTCAGCAGAGCGGGCCGGTAGGGCAGGAGGCCGTAGTCGCCGCCGGAGTCGGGGGAGCGCCCCTGGTAGAGGAACCGCATGTCGCAGGCGTTGACGGTCATGGTCTGGTCGGGGTCGGTGCGGATCAGCTCGCCGTGGCTGATGTCGTCGGTCCAGGTGACGCCGCTGTTGGCCTGGCCGGCGAAGGGATTGCCCTCGGTGGTGGCCTGCGGTGTCCACGTGCCGTCCAGGCTGGTGGCCGTGAACGAGCGGAAGTAGCGGTCTCCTTGCGCGCCGATCGCTTCGACGATCATGAGGTACTGGTCCTGGCCCTCGACGCTGTAGACCTGAACCGCTTCGAACAGGTTGTTGGTGCTGTCGGACATGATGGTCGCCGAGGTCGAGCCGAAGCTGCCCGGGAAGTCGCCGATGGGCTTGCTGGCCCGGTAGATCCTGCCGTTGTCCCCGGCGAAGAACAGGTACATGTGCGTGCTGTCGCCTATGAGCGCCTGGTCGATGGGCCCTGTGGAGGAGTCGGCGATGCTTCCGTCGAAGAGCGTCTGCGCCGGCGACCAGCTGTTCACGTCGGTGGGATCGGTCGATGTCCGGTAGGAGAAGGCGGGTCCACCCCACTGGTAGGCGAGCACCCAGACGTCCCGGGGGGCGAAGTAGAAGAGCGTCGGCGCGACGGCGGAGAAGGGCATCGGGTTCTGGTCGGCCGAGGCCATGCCGGACCAGTCGCTGAAGAGGTCGAAGTTCATCGAGCCCCATGACGTTCCCGTGTCATGGTTCGTCGCGTAGACGAGGTTCTGGCCGTTGTAGGGGGCGTGGGTGAAGTCCTTGAGCGAGGCCCATCCCGGTCTCGGCTGCGCCAGGGGGCCGGTCGATGTCCAGTCGTACGTCGAGGGGAGGGCGCACGTGCCGCCGGGTCCCTCGTCGTCGACGCGGACGAGTCGCCACTGCTGGTTGTCGCCGCCCCAGTCGTCGTACTGCACGACGTCGGCACCGTCGGCGTTCGAGGCGCCCTGTACCTCCACGGCCTTGCCGCTGTGCCGGTTGACCAGCCGGACGTGGCCGCCGGGCGAGTCCTCCAACCGGAACTGCTGGTTGGCCTGGTCGTAGTCGGTCCACTGGACGATGCCGGCGCCGTTGGAGGTCGACCAGTTGTGGACGTCCAGCACCTTGTTCGAGATCCGTGACCGCAACCGGTAGTAGCCGTCGCCGGAGTCGACGAACCGCCACTGCTGCTGGTGCTGGTCGTTCCGGGTCCACTGGGTGATCCGCGCCCCGTTGCCGGTGGCCTGGTTGTACACGTCCAACGCCTTGCCGCTGCCGCGGTTCACCAGCACGTACCACGCGTCGGTGTCGACCGTCGCCGCCGCGGCGGGCGTCGGCACCGTCACGGCACCGGCACCGCCGACCACCATGACCATCACGCCGGCGATGACGAACCGCAGTAACCACCCTCGCGGCCGCGGGGGCCGCGCGATCGGAGACCTGCTCAACATAGACATGGTTCTTCCTCCAGAGGCCCGGAGCCGTACGGTCCGCCCGAGAGGGGTACACCGAGGGTCCTGGGCCTGCGCTCGGGGGGTGTTAGCGCTAACATTCTCCGGGTGTCCTGGCCCCTGTCCGAACCGAGATCCGCCGCGGCAGGCCTGCCCGGAAAGCCGGGGCGTCGTTGCCCTTGCCGTTGAATCTGAGCGATAACATGCCGGAAGTCAAGCCGCAATTTTCAGAAATAATCCGAAATGGCCGGAGTTCGCCAGTCGGTGGTGTGCCAAAGCGCCTGGTGAGGCCGAGGGAACGGTGAATCCGCGCATGGGCCCGCGGGACTCTGCGCGCCCTGGTGTTCGAACTGCTCGCTTGGGCCTGAAACGCACTGGGTGCCTGTTTCGTCCTTTTTGGCGCGGCGAGGGGCGCGGTGCCGGTTCTGCCCGCCGGGGTCGGCCGGGCCCGCCCCGGGAGGGTTCCGGAGGCTCGGGGCCGCGGTGCCCGTGGTCCACGGCCCACCACTCGCGCTCTCCCGCCCGTCACCCGCCCGTGGCCGCCGCCGCGCACTCTCGGCAGCGGGGGTGGGCGTCGACCCCGGGGCCGACGAGGTCGGAAAAAGAACGGTCGTGCGCAATACGACCACCGCGTCGGAATGGATGTGGGAAACGCCACCTCCGGTCAGGGGCGGATCACCGGTAGCCACAGGTCACACATGCGCGAAATCCCGCGGAGCACGGGAAAGGCACGTACTCGTGACAACGGTCCCTGGCCAAAGGTTCCCGCCGCAATAAAGTCTGGGACCGTGAAGACCAAACAAAGCAGACCCCCGCGTCGAATCAGGGAGCAGCAGTTGATCGACGCCGCCGTCACCGTGTTCTCACGCGGCGACTACCACACGGTCAGCATGGAGGAGATCGCCGCGGAGGCCGGGACGTCCAAACCCACGATGTACCAGTACCTGGGGTCCAAGGAGGGCATCTTCGCCGCCTGCGTGCGCCGGGAGACCGACCGGCTCATCGAGGCCGTGCGCGCCGCCGTGCACGACCCGCACGCACCGGCGGGGGAGGACCCCCTGCGCCGGGGTATGCACGCCTTCTTCGCCTTCGTCACCGGCAACCGGGAGAGCTGGACCGTGCTGTACCGGCGCGCCGCCCTGCGCGGCGGCCCCCTCGCGGAGGAGACCGCACGGCTGCGCGACCGGGTCGTGGCCGAGGTCGCCGGGCTCATCACCGCCTGCACGAGCGGTGACTACGACGACCTCGACCCCAGGGACACCCAGCTTCTGGCGCGCATCGCGGTCAGCACCGCCGACGCCTTCGCCGACTGGCTCCTGGAGCATCCCGAGGAGTCACCCGAGGCCATGGCCGGACACGTCACCGAGCTGACCTGGTCCCACCTGCGCGCACGCCGCGGGGCCACCAGCCCCTGACCCGGCCACCGGACGCGGGCGGACCGTACCCGGCCGCCCGCCCCCGCGCGAAACGAGGCTCAGGCCCCGTGGTTCAGCGCCAGGAGGCTGACCAGGTCGTAGGCCACGTGCGAGGCGGCGGTGGCCGTGATCTGCGCGTGGTCGTAGGCCGGGGCGACCTCCACCACGTCGGCGCCCACGAGGTTGCAGGCGGACAGCCCGCGCAGGATCTCCAGCAGTTCGCGGCTGGTCAGGCCGCCCGCCTCGGGGGTGCCGGTGCCCGGCGCGTGCGCGGGGTCGAGCACGTCGATGTCCACCGACACGTACAGCGGGCGGTCGCCGATGCGCTGGCGCAGCGCGTCGGCGATCTCGTCCACACCCTTGCGCATGACGTCGGCGGAGGTGACGATGCCGAACCCGAACCGGCGGTCGTCCTCCAGGTCCCTCTTGCCGTACAGCGGACCGCGGGTGCCCACGTGGCAGATGGCCTCGGTGTCGAGGATGCCCTCCTCCACGGCCCGGCGGAACGGGGTGCCGTGGGTGTAGGGCTCACCGAAGTAGGTGTCCCAGGTGTCCAGGTGGGCGTCGAAGTGCAGCATGGCGATCGGCCCGTGCTGCCGGTACAGCGAGCGCAGCAGCGGCAGCGCGATGGTGTGGTCGCCGCCCAGGGTGACCAGGCGGGTGCCCGCCCGCACGAACTGGGAGGAGGCCTCGTCCAGGGTCTCCACGGCGTCGCCGACGGAGTAGGGGTTGACCGCGATGTCGCCGCCGTCGACCACCTGCGCGGTGGCGAACGGGGACACGTCCAGGCCCGGGTTGTAGGGGCGCAGCAGGCGGCTGGCCTCGCGGATGGAGGAGGGCCCGAAGCGGGCGCCGGGGCGGTAGGAGACACCCGTGTCGAAGGGAACGCCGACCACGGCGATGTCGGCCCGCTCCACCTGGTCGATGCGGGGCAGCCGGGCGAAGGTCGCCGGTCCGGCGAAGCGCGGTACGAGGCTGGAGTCGGTGGGTCCGATCGGTGCGTTCATCGGGTGGTGGTGTCCCTCTCGTGGTCGGTGCCGTCGATGTCGTCGGTGCTGTCGGCGGGATGGGCGCGGATCACACGGACTCCGGTCAGGTTAGGCAGGCCCCGGGCCGCGCTCCAGTGGACGAATCGCACCGCTCGGCGTGTTCGTATGGACGAGGTATCCATAACGTGTGGTCGACGCGTCCCCGTGCGGGGGCTCCGGAGCGCGTCGGCCGTGTCCGTCCCGGCTCCGCCGGGCGGCGGGGAGAAGGCGCGGGCCGCCCAGGCGCGGGCCACCGACGAGGGGGGAAGCCATGAGCGGGGCCGCGACGCGGACGGACGGCCGCACGGTGCCGCTGAGCACCGTCGTGGGCCGCCGCGACCTGGGACTGGCCACCGTCGTGGCGGCGGGCGACCCGGGGGTCGGCTGGGCGGTGGTCAGTGAGCTGGCCGACCCGGCCGCCTACCTGCGCGGAGGGGAACTGCTGCTCACCGCGGGAGTCAACCTGCCCGGCACCCGCGCCGGGCTGTGCGACTACGTGGACTCCCTGGCCGCGGCCGGGGTCAGCGCGATCGGCTTCGGCCTCACCCCTGTACACGACACCGTCCCGGCCGCCCTGGTCGAGCAGTGCCGCGCGCGGGGACTGCCCCTGGTCGAGGTGCCCCGGCCCACGCCCTTCACGGCCGTCAGCCAGGCCGTCGGCGCCGAGCTGGAGAAGCTGCACATGCGCGACCTGCGCCGGCTCGGTGAGGCGCACCAGGCACTGGCGCTCGCCGTCACCGACGCGGTCCCGGTGGACCGGGTCCTGCGGGTGCTCGCCGAGGCCCTGCACGGCTGGGCGTTCCTGGCTCGCCCGTCCGCCTCCGTGCCGGAGGGGGCCCACCGCACCACGGGCGCGCCGCCGGAGCTGGATCCGCAGCTGCGCGAACTCACCGACCGGCTCACCCGGCCCCGGGGGCCGCGCAGCGCCAAGGCCCGGTCCGGCGGGGACGAGGTCTTCCTGCACACGGTGGGCACGCCGCCGGAGGAGCACGGTGTGCTCCTGGTCGGCAGGGCCGCGCCGCTGGGCATCACCGACCGCGCCGTGCTGCGTACCGCGACCGCCCTGCTGGAACTGCTCGCACGCACCTTCCGAGAGGACGCCCCGCCCGTTCCCGAGCGCCTGCTCACCGGAGTGCTCCTGGAGGGAGGGCTCAGCGAGGAGGCCGCGCCGCTGCTGGCCGGACTCGCCGACTCCGGTGGCGAGGGCCCCGACACCCGGGCCACCCTTCCCCCCGGTCCCGGCGCGTCCGGTCCCGGCGCATCCGGTTCCGGCGCGCCGGGCTCCGCCGCCTACCGGGTCCTGCACGCCCGTCCGGCCGGAGGGGCGTACCGGACCCTCCCCACCGCGCTGCCCCTGGGCACCCGTCTGCTGGAGGCGGGCCCCGACCGGCTGCGCGCCGTCCTCGCCGACCGGGGCGACGCGGCCCACCGCGACCACCTGGACCTGCTCCTCACCCACGGGTGGACCGGCGCACTGAGCGGGCCGGTGCCCCCCGCGGAGCTGACCGGGGCGAACCGCAGGGCCGCGGCCCTGCTCGCCCGTACCCGCGCGGTCGGCGGGCCGCTGATGGAGGAGGGCACCGACCCCTTCGAGGCCCTCCTGGCGCCCGCGTCCGCCGACCTGGCCCGCCACGTCCTGGGCCCCCTGGCCGAGGAGACCGAATCCGCCCGCGGCCTGCGCCGCACCCTGCGGGCCTGGCTCACCCGGCACGGCAACTGGGACCGGGCCGCCGCCGACCTGGGCACCCACCGCAACAGCGTCCGCTACCGGATCGGCCGGATCGAGCGCGACCTGGGCGTGGACCTGGCCGACGCCGAGCAGCGCATGCGCCTGTGGTTCGCACTGACCCGCCTGCGCTCCGACGGCTGAACCGGCACCGGCCCGTCCGGTACCCGGCGAGAACGTACCGGTGCCCGTGTACGTGTTTCGTCCCGTGCCGCCGCCTTTCGTGTCCTGTGGACGCGGTGACTGGCCGTTACCGGCCAATATCGCTGTTCGGCCCACCACGGCCGATTCCGTGGACACGATGGTGGCGTGCGGTCACCACTCACCGTTTCGCACGGGGAAGACCGCACGGACCACGTGCCGGGACCGGGCCCTTTCGGTTTCCGTCGGTTCCCGGTGTCGAGATCACCGTCGGGCCGTGGACGGAGTGGGGCATAATCCGGTGGAGAGACGGAAGCGGGGAGCGTTCCCGGCTTCCGAAAGGAAACGTATGCCCCCATTCTTCCCATTCTGTCGAAGTCGAGGCAGGAGACTTTTGACTTCCTCCCCCGTCTGAAGGCGGGGGAATCCGACCGTTCCCTCGGGACGGTTCCGCTCACGCGGACCGCCTCGCGACAGTGGTTTCCCGCTTCGTCGCCGACCGCGGAAGGGAGGACCCTTGCCGTCCGACACCGGCTCCACAGGCATCACCCGGGACCTTCTCCCGGGCCACGGCACGTCCTGCCGCAAGGATGTTCCCGGCCGCGTCGACGTCCCGGTCCTGGCGGGTGCGGGGTCCTCGGCCTCCACGGCGAAGGCGGCGTGCCGGCGGCCGCCCGGTTCGCGGGAGACGATGGAGGCGGCCGGGTTCGGCGTCGCCGAAGGACCGGGCCGCCTCGACCGGGGTCTCGTCCTCGGCCGGAGAGAGCCGCCCCGGCGTATACGGGACGCGCCGCGGGTGCGGCGCTCCGACCGCTTCCCGGCGCGGGGCCCGAAGCGCGGATGCCGGGCACGCCCGGCGGAGAGGTCCGCGAACGCGCTGTGCCGGTGCCGGAGTGCCCGTCGCAACGGCACGGAGGGCGCCTCGGACGAGAACGCCGGGTCCTCGGACCTTCTCCGTCCGGTCGGCGCCGCGCAGGTGTGCTTGTACGGGGCCCTCTCACCGCGTCGGTGGTGGGCGGTGCGCCGGCGGGCGAGGGTTTCGCGCCACGCAGGGCGTACGCACCCGAACGTGGGGCCCGACCGGGTCCGCTGTTCGGGGTCCGGGCGGGCCCGGCACTCGTACGCCGTCCTCACGAAAAGGATTCATACCGAGGAGAGGTATGTGTAAGGCAGAGCACGGAAAGCCGGGGGTGTCCGCCCGGATTCCTCCCCGAACCGAAGACCGGGGCATTCTCCGGGAGAACGGGTGAACGCCGCTGTGAAACCTAGGCCGGGGGGCCACATGTCGTTTTCCTCGCTGGACACGGCCCTGCCCACGGGGGCGGACGCGCGCGAGCACGCGCTCCTGCTCCGGCGGGTACACGAGGCCGCGCTCGCCGGGCGCCCGGCGCCCGCACCGCTGCGCCCGGTCATCGAGGACTCCTGGGGACGCACGCGCCGCTTCGGGATCGATCCCGACAACGCTCCACCGCCCCGGATGGCGCGCCTGGACGAACTCCAGCGCCACCGCGAGGCCTCCCCGATCGCCGAGGTCCTGCCGCTGATCCGCCGCTCACTCGTCTCGGTCGCCGACGAGGCCGACCACGTCATGCTGGTCACCGACGCCTCCGGCCAGATCCTGTGGCGGGACGGACCCCGCCGCCTCCGCGCCGTCGGAGACCGGGTGGGGCTCGTGGAGGGCGCCTTCTGGAACGAGGGCAGCGCCGGCACCAACGCCATCGGCACCGCCCTGGTCGTGGGACGGCCCGTGCAGGTCTACTCCGCCGAGCACTTCGTCCGGACCCTGCACCCCCTCACCTGCGCCTGCGCCCCCATCCACGACCCCCGTGACGGACGCCTGCTCGGTGCCGTCGACGTCACCGGCCCGATGTCGACCGTCCACCCCTCCACCCTGGCGCTGGTCAACGCGGTGGCCCAACTGGCCGAGGCGCACCTGCAGAGCATCCACCACACCCACCTGGAACGGCTGCGCTCGGTGGCGGCGCCCCTGCTGGCCGGGATGAACGAGCGCGCGCTGGTGGTGGACGACGCCGGGTGGACCGCGACCGCGGTCCACATGGAGCCGGTCCGGCGGGTGCTGCTGCCCAAGCACCGGGAGACGGGCACGGCCTGGCTGCCCGCGCTGGGGGAGTGCGCCCTGGAGCCCCTGCCCGGGGGCTGGCTGGTCCGGCCCCGGCCGATGGAGCGGTCCGCGCCCTCCAAGGTCACCCTGGACCTGGTCAGGTCCTCGCCGACCGTGGTGGTGTCCGGGCCCAGCGGGGAGTGGGCGCACCGGCTCACCCCGCGCCACGCGGAGCTGCTGCTGCTGTTGGCCGTGCACCGGGAGGGACGCACGGGCGCGCAGCTGTCCCGGGACGTGTTCGGCGCGAACGGACACGTGGTGACGGTGCGCGCGGAACTCTCACGCGTGCGCCGCCACCTGGGCGGCATCATCGAGAGCCGCCCCTACCGGTTCAGCGAGGAGGTCCGGGTCCGGGTGTCCGGGCCCGGACACCCGGAGGACCTTCTGCCCGGCTCGATGGCCCCAGGCGTGCACGCGCTGCGCGAGGCGCTCCGCGGCGGCGTCGTGCCATGGCTCTAGGCGATGGCGTCGCAACCTAGTGCAACCCTTGCCGTGTCGGTGCCCATGCGGTGGACTGAGCGTGCGCGGCCCGAACCGGTGGCGCCGTCGGGTGAGAGAGGGCACGACGGGCCGACCACCGGTGGATATGTGGCATGTTCACGGCCTTCGGACCTTGAGGGGGGTCCCGGGGGAGAGACGGGAGAGGTGCCACCGGGCTGAGAATGGCCGCCCACGGGATTCGGGGGAACCCCGCGGCCATCGCGCCGGCGGTGCGTCCCGCGGGAGAGACATCTCCGGGGCGCGGCGCGTCGCGCGGGGACGGGTGGGGGATCCGTCCCCGCGCACATCCCCGGCGCGGGCGCACCGGCCGGGCAGGGAACGTCCATCTTCCGACCACCGCCGCGTGAGTCGCACGCGGAGAACGGGTACCCCGGATGAAACGGTGCGAAGGGGGCGGACGTGACCGATGTGGTGAACAGCACGGGGAGGGAGTCCCCCGTGCCCGCCTCCGCCCGCTCGGCTAGACTCTGTGCGTTTACCGAACCGCGCTCACCCGCGGCTCGGCCGACCCGACCGCCCCGGCCCCTCGCGGCCCGCCCGCGGACGGGGCAGGGGCACCGCGTGAACCACGGGGGCGACAAGGGCGTCGAACCCGGGACCGGCAAGATCCCGGCCGACATCCCGTCGACCCCACAGACCGTCCTTCCTTCGGAGGTGGACCGTGTCCGCTGACCACCGAGAGCAGCAGCCCGGCCAACAGGGCTCGCGCGTCGACCCGCACTTCGGCCGCTACGCACGACGAGCACAGGGCATGGTCGCATCGGAGGTCCGGGCACTCTTCGCGGTGGCCTCCCGCCCGGAGGTGGTCTCCCTCGCCGGGGGCATGCCCAACGTCGCGGCGCTGCCGCTGGACCAGATCGGCGAACTGGTCAAGGACGTCGTCTCCGAGGAGGGCGCGGCCGCGCTCCAGTACGGGTCGGCCCAGGGCGACCCCGTCCTGCGCGAGCAGCTCTGTGACTACATGACGCTGGAGGGCATCACCGCCAGCCCCGACGACGTCATCGTCACCGTCGGCTCCCAGCAGGCGCTGGACCTCATCACCCGCGTCTTCGTCGACCCCGGCGACATCGTCCTGACCGAGGCCCCCACCTACGTCACCGCGATCAACACCTTCTCCGCCTTCCAGGCCGACATCCGCCACGTGGGCATGGACGAACAGGGCGTGATCCCCGAGGAGCTGGAGGAGGCGCTGGTCCGCGCCGAGCTCGACGGGCGGCCGGTGAAGTTCTTCTACACCGTCCCCAACTTCCAGAACCCGGCGGGGATCACCATGTCGGCCGAGCGCCGCGCCGGCGTGGTCGCCGCCTGTGAGCGCCACGACGTGCTCATCGTCGAGGACAACCCCTACGGCCTGCTGCGCTACGACGGCGACCCCGAGCCCACCCTCTACTCCCAGAGCGAGGGCAACGTCGTCTACCTGGGATCGCTGTCCAAGACGCTCTCCCCGGGCCTGCGTATCGGCTGGGCGCTCGCACCGGCCGCAGTACGGGCCAAACTCGTCCTGGCGGCCGAGTCGGCGATGCTCAGCCACTCCACCTTCAACCAGCTCGTGGTGCGCCGCTACCTCCACACCTTCCCCTGGCAGGAGCAGATCAAGGCGTTCAACACCATGTACGGGGAGCGCCGCGACGCGATGCTCAACGCACTGACGGCGATGATGCCGCAGGGCTGCACCTGGACCCGCCCCGAGGGCGGATTCTTCGTCTGGGCCACCCTGCCCGAGGGCATCGACTCCAAGGCCATGCTGCCCCGCGCCGTCGCCGAGCGGGTCGCCTACGTTCCCGGTACCGGCTTCTACGCCGACGACCGCGGCCGGGCCAACATGCGCCTGAGCTTCTGCTTCCCCACACCCGAGCAGATCCGCGAGGGCGTGCGACGCCTGGTCGGAGCCATCGAGGGCGAGGTCGACCTGCGTGATACGTTCGGCACCACCCTGGCCCCGGACTCCGAGGGCACGCAGACCCCCACCGCCGACCTGCCCTGACACCCCGCGAGGGCACAGCACCGATGACAGCCGCACAGAAGGAGGTCCGCGCCGTGGCAGACCTTGACCGGGTTCTCGTTCTCGCCGGGGGCCTGTCCCCCGAACACGAGGTGAGCGTCCACTCCGGGCGCAGTGTCGCCGAGGCGCTGCGCCGCCTGGGCGTGGAGGTCCAGGTCGCCGACGTCGGCTCCGGACTGCTGGACCGGCTCTCCCAGGACCCGCCCCAGGTGGTCTTCCCCGTCCTGCACGGGTCGGCGGGCGAGGACGGCACCATCCGGGAGGTCCTGGAACTGGTCGGGGCGCCCTACGTGGGCGCCCGCCCCGGCGCCTGCCGCCTGGCCTACTCCAAGCCCGCCGCCAAGGCGCTGCTGGCCGAGAGGGGCGTGCGGGTGCCGCGCGGAGCCGTGCTGCCCAAGTCGGCCTTCCACGACCTGGGCGCCCCGGCGCTGGTGGAGCGGCTGGTCGGCCGGCTGGGCCTTCCGCTGTTCGTCAAGCCCGACCGGGGCGGTTCCGCGTTCGGCGCGACCCCGGTCACCTCGGCGCAGGACCTGTCGGCCGCGCTGGTGTCCTGCTTCGCCTACAGCGACTCGGCCCTGGTCGAGGAACAGGTGCAGGGCACCGAGCTGGCCGTGGGCGTCCTGGACACGGGCGAGGGCCCGGTGGCACTGCCGCCGGTGGAGATCGTGCCCGACGGCGGGGTCTACGACTACGCCGCCCGCTACACCGCCGGACGCACCGAGTTCTTCTGCCCGGCGCGCCTGGAGGCCGAGGCCGTCACCGCCGCCACCGACGCCGCGCTGACCGCGCACCGCGTCCTGGGCCTGCGGGACTTCTCCCGCACCGACGTCATCGTGGGCGCCGACGGCCGGGTCACCTTCCTGGAGGCCAACGTGGCACCGGGGCTGACCGAGACCTCCACGTTCCCGATGGCGGCCTCCGCCGCGGGGCTGGACTTCGCGGTCGTGTGCCGGGAACTGGCCCACCAGGCGCTGCTGCGCGGCTGAGCCCGCGGGCCGGGGCCGCCGGACGGAAGTCCGGCGGCCCCACCCCACGGTCCCTACGCCCGCGGTACGTCCAGGGCCCGTTCGAGGACGTCACGCACGGTGGCGCACAGCAGGTCCACCTTGTACCCGGTCGCGGGCAGCGGGGAGCACAGGCCGGCCAGGCCCTCCAGCGCCCTCTCCACGCCCGCGTCCAGCGGACTCCCGGGACGCGTGCCCACCAGGGCGGCCTCCACCCGCGGCAGCCGCAACGGGGTGCGCGCGACCCCGCCCACGGCCACCGCCGCCGAGGCCACCGGGCCCGAGTCCCCGTCCGCGAGGGACAGGCGGGCCACCGCCTCCACCAGCGGCCACTCCGCGCGGGAGCGGCCGGTCGCCCGCCGGTAGGCGGCCCGCTCACCCGGTACGGGGACCGGCAGCGTCACCGACACCAGCACCTGTCCGGGCTCCAGCACGTGGTCGCGGGTGGGGTCGGCGGCGTCGTACAGGTCCGCCACCGCCCTCTCCGCCCGGTCGCCGCCGGCCACCAGCACCGACGCGTCGTAGGCCAGCAGCGCCACCGCCAGCGACGACGGGTGGGGCGCCACGCACGGCCCCTGGTCCACGACCACCCCGTACAGGTGGTCGCCCCCGCGCGCCGGGCAGGAGTCACCGCCCGTCTGGAAGCAGTCGAAGGCGGGGTTGCGCAGGTACCAGCAGCGGTTGCGCTGGAGCAGGTTGCCGCCCAGCGTCGCGGCGTTGCGCACCTGCGGCGTGGCCAGCTCCCGCGCCGTGAGGGCCAGCGCCGGGTAGGCGTCCGCCAGCCGCGCGTCCGCGGACAGCTCGCCCACGCCGGTCAGCGCGCCCAGGCGGACCGAGCCGTCGGGGCGCCACTCCGCTCCGCGCAGCTCCGCCACCCCGGACAGGTCCACCACGGGAGCGGGTTCGAGGACCCCCGAGGACAGGCACGCCGTCAGGTCGGTCCCCCCGGCGCGCGGGCGGGCGCCCGTGCCGTCCAACCGGGTCAGGGCCTCGTCCAGCCCCTCGGGTCGTGTGGTCGCGGTCATCGCAGTCCCTCCAGCAGTCGGTCCGGGCGGACGGGCAGGTCGCGGGGGCGCCATCCGGTGGCGTCGTGCACGGCGTTGGCCACGGACGCGGCCACGCCCACGACCGACACCTCGCCCAGGCCGACCCCCGCGCCCACGGCGTGTTCGAACCCCTCCTGGTGGAAGTACACCTCGGTCTCGGGGACGTCGCCCATCCCCGGGATCCGGTAGTCCTCCAGGTTGTCGGTGAGCACCACCCCGGTGCCCGGGTCGTGGCGGCGCTCCTCGAAGAGCGCGTACCCCACGCCCTGCACCACGGCGCCCTCGACCTGGTTGCGGGCCAGCCGCTCGGCGTACACGCGCCCCACGGCCATCCCCGCCCAGCACCGGGTGGGGCGCACCCGGCCCAGCAGGGTGTCCACCTCCACCTCCATCACGTGCACGGCGCCGCTCAGGCCGCGGCCCACGGCCACGTCGTCCATGTCCGGGGACAGCGCGCCCCAGCGGTCCCGGCCGCGTTTACCGACCACCCGCACGCCCTCGGCGGCGGTCAGCGCGTCCTTGAGGGTGTGCTCGGGGACGGGCCCCGACTCCGGGACCCGTGGCTCGTGCTCGCGCAGCGCGTCCCGCAGCCGGTCGGCCGCGTCGGCCGCGGCGGGCCCCATGGAGGTGGTCGTGCGGCTGCCGAAGGAGCCGGTCCCGTGCACCGAGCCGCTGTCGCCGATCTCCACGCGCAGGTCGGAGGCGGGCATCCCCAGCCGGTCGGCGACCACCCCGCCCAGGACCGTGCGGATCCCGGTGCCGATGTCCTGGGTGGCCGAGCGCACCAGCACCCGGCCGTCGCGCACCGACAGTTCCACCCGTGCCTTGGGGCCCATGAGGTAGAGCCAGTTGGAGGAGGCGAGGCCGACCCCGCGCCGGAACCGGCCGGTGCGCGGCCCGCGAGGGCGGTCGCGCCACAGGTCCAGGGCGGCCACCCGCTCGTACAGCGCCTGCCGCTTGGGGTTGCCGTCCCAGCGGCGGCGCAGGGACAGGGGGTCCTCGCCCAGCCGCTCGGCCATCGTGTCCACGGCCTGCTCCAGGGCCCAGGCCAGCGGCGCGCCGCCGGGGGCGCGCATGGGTTTGCCCGGCGGGCGGTGGGTGACCACGTCGAAGTCGCGGACCCGGCGCGGTGAGCGCCCGTATCCCAGCAGCCCGAGCGTGGCGGTGGTGGAGCCCACCGAGATGCCGCCGTCGCCCTCGGAGTCCACGGTCATCGCGGCCAGGTCCCCGTCGGCGTCGGCCAGCAGCGCCACCCTGGTGCGGGTTCCGGGGCGGTGCCCGGCGTCGGTCAGCTCCTCGGCGCGGTCGAAGGACACGCGCACCGGGGTATGGGAGAGCCGGGACAGCTCGGCCGCGGCGACCATGTCCGTCGACAGGCCCCCCTTGGCGCCGAAGCCGCCGCCGACGTACTCGCTGACCACGTGCACCTTCTCCGGCGGCAGCTCCCAGCGCTCCGCGGCCTTCTGGGCGGTCTTGACCACCGTCTGGGTGGACACGCGCAGGGTCAGTGTGCCGTCGCGCTCCCAGGAGGCCACGCACACGTGGGGCTCCAGCGGGCTGTGCAACTGGACGGCGGTGGAGTACTCCTGGGCCACCAGGCGGGGGTCGCCGCGCTCGGCGGCCCCGCGCAGGCGCCGTACGGCGGTGGCGCCGCGCCAGCTGGCTGTGGACGGGCCCCGCGTGTTGCCCCGCCAGGGGGACGGGGGAGTGGGGGCCTCGCCGTAGGAGGGCGCGGCCCTGCGCTGGGCGCGCGTGGTGTACACCTGCGGGGCGCCCTCGGCGCGCGCCTCGTCCGTGTCCAGTACGGCGGGGAGGGGGTCGTAGTCCACCCGTACCGCCTCCGCCGCGGCCCGGGCCAGGGCGGCGGTGGGCGCGGCCACGGCGGCGATCGGCTGGCCTGCGTAGCGCACCAGGCGCTCCTCGCCGAGCAGGTCCGTGAACACCGGCTGCCCGTCCACGGGCCCTCCGGGCGCGGGGAGGGGCGTGGCCGCGCTCCGGGCCCCGCCGGGGTGGACGGCGCGCACCCGCGCGTGGGCGTGGGCGGAGCGCACGATCACCCCCTCCCAACCGCCCTCGGGTACCAGGTCCGCGCTGAAGCGGGCGCGGCCGGTGACCTTGTCCAGGGCGTCCACGCGCGGGGGGTCGCGGTCCGGCTCGGCGTCGAACTCCCCGGCGCAGGCGGCGGCCACGGCGGCGAAGATCCCCTCGTAGGCGCCGCAGCGGCACAGGTGCCCGGACAGGGCGTCGGCGACGCGTTCACGGCCCGGGCGGACGTCGCCGTGCTCGGCGCGCCAGGCGTCGACGAAGACGGAGGCCTCCACCACGAACCCCGGGGTGCAGTAGCCGCACTGGAGCGCGTCGTGGGCGGCGAAGGCGCGCTGGACGGGGTGGTCGCCGCCCAGCCCCTCCACGGTGGTGACCTCGCGCCCGGCCAGCCGGTCGGCGGGCATCAGGCACGAGGCGGTGGGGGCGCCGTCCACCAGGACGGTACAGGCGCCGCAGACTCCGGTGCCGCAGGCGATCTTGGTTCCGGTCAGGCCGAGCCGGTCGCGGATGTGCTCGGCCGCGGTGGTGTCGGGGGAGTCGGGGACGGGGGAGGAGGAGCCGTTCAGTCGAACGTTCATGGGAGCTTTCCTCGATACGAAGTTGACACTGACAACTTAGGTGCGCCGTGATGGGCCTGTCAACGGAGTTCCGGGCGGCTCCGGCACATGCGGGGCACACACACCGGACGCGCACGCCGAGGGCCCCTCGGTCTCCGGTACGCGTGCCGGTGCCCGACGGGCCCGCTGGTGCGCGTGGCGCGGCGGCGGTCGTCAGGGGGTCTCGACGGATCCGCCCCCGGTCCCGCCCGGCTCGCCGCCCGCTGTGTCGTCCGAGGCGGGGGAGGCCGGCGCGTCCCCGCCGTCCCCGCCGGTGGGCTCCGTGCCCCCGTCGGGTGCGCTGGGGTCCGTGTCGGCGGCCTCGTCCGAGGGCTCGGACGAGGGGCCGTCGCAGGGGGCGTGCCCGCAGTCGGCGGGTGGGGGACAGCCGTGCGCGTGCGGATCGGCGGTGCAGTCCGGTCCGGTGTCCGGCGGGGCGCTCTCCTCGGTGCCCGTGCCGGCCGGGACCTCCTCGGTCGCCGGCTCCCCCTCGGTCACATGCTCCCCCTCCGCGGCCGAGGACTCGGCGGCGGGCGGGGGAGAGGACACCGGCGGAGTGGAGCCCGCGGGGGCCATCTCCCAGGGGCCGTCCGGCCCGAGGGTCCACAGGTAGCCGAGTACGGCCAGTACCACCAGGGCGCCCGCGAGCGCCCACCCCGCCGCGCGGCCCCCGCGCCCGCCCGGCCGGCGGGGCCGTGCACGCCCGCCGGGGGCGGCCGGCCCGCCTCCCGGTCCGCGGCCGCCACCCCCTCCTGGGGGAAGGTCCATGCCCCCGCCGCGGACGTGTCCTGGGGATCCGTGCCGCCCGGGTCCCTCCCCGGGGAGCCCGGTTCCGCCGTCGCGGCGAGCGCCTTCGGGACGACCGCCGCGACCACCGCGACCGCCCGTGTCCGTTCCCCGCGGGAGCGGCGGCCCGTCGCCGTACGCGGTCCGCGCCCGGGGGAGCTCCGGCAGGCGGATGCGCGCGGTGCCCTCGCCCACGGCCGTGCTGGCCTCCGCCATGATCAGCGTGGCCGCGAGCGGCGCGTCCGCCCCGGGGGCCCGGCCGATCAGCGTCCCCAGCACCTCCACCGCGGTCGGTCGCGCCCCCGGGTCCTTGGCCAGGCACGCCTCCAGGACCGAGCGCAGCCTGTCCGGGACGCCGGCCAGCTCGGGCTCGCACGTCAGCACCCGGTCGATCACCGCCATCGTGTCCTCACCGGGGAAGGCGGGGCGCCCCGTCGCCGCGTAGGCGATGACGGCCGCCCAGGAGAACAGGTCGCCGGCCGGCCCCGCCGGCTCGCCCCTGATCTGCTCCGGCGCCATGTAGGCGGGGGTCCCCGCCACGGTGGTGGTCTGCCGGGTGGCGTCGACCAGGCGCGCGACGCCGAAGTCGATCACCCGGGGCCCGTCCGGCCCCAGGATGACGTTGCCGGGCTTGAGGTCGCGGTGCACCACGCCCGCCTCGTGCACGGCGGTCAGCGCGGTCACCGTGGCGATGGCCAGCCGGTCCAGCGCGGGCCCGGTGTGGGGACCCGCGTCCCGTACCGCGGAGCGCAGCGTCGGCCCCGGGACGTACTCGCTCGCGATGTAGGGCGTGTCCGCGTCCATGTCGGCGTCCAGCACCGCCGCCGTGCAGAACGGGGCCACCCTGCGCGCCGCCACCAGTTCCTGGGCGAAGCGCTCCCTCTGCCGGGTGTCACCCGACCAGGCGAGGGCCAGCACCTTCACGGCCGCGGGGGAGCCGTCGGCGGCGTGCGCCAGGTACACGGTGCCCTGGCCGCCGCTGTCGATGCGCGCCGCCACGGCGTAGGGGCCGATACGTGTGGGGTCCGAGGGGAGGAGCGGAGTGGTCATGGGGGCACCCTGTCGCAGGGGAGCCGCTGGTCGCGGCCTCCGTCACCCACTCTGACGTGGGCGGGGACCACTCCGTAGCTGACCTGGGGGCCACAGTGTCCTTACCGGTGCCCGACGGGCGGGGAGGCCGGGCCGCCCCTCGGCGACCCGGCCTCCCCGCCCGTCACACGGACCCCGCTAAAGCCCGAGGGCGTGCATGGAGAAGTGGAACACGAACACGGCGCTGAGCACCCACATCAGCCAGCCGACCTCGGTGAAGCGGCCCTGCGCCGAACGCAGCACGGTGTAGGCGATGATCCCGATGCCGATACCGGTGGCGATGTCGTAGGCGAACGGCATCATCACGATGGTCAGGAACGCCGGGACGGCCACCGACATGTCCGACCAGTCGATCCCGCGGATCTGCGCCATCATCAGCGCCCCCACCATCACCATCGCCACCGAGGCCGCCTGGGAGGGCACGATGGCGAACACCGGCGCGAACACGATCGCGGTGAGGAACAGCAGTCCGGTGACCACGCTGGACAGCCCGGTCCGTGCGCCCTCGCTCACCCCGGCCGTGGACTCCACGAACACCAGGGTGGCCGAGGAGCTGGTCAGACCGCCGACCACGGCGCCGGTCCCGTCGGTGGCCAGGATCTGGTTGACCCGGGGCATGCTCCCGTCGGCCCGGGAGATCCCGGCCTTGGCCCCGATCGCCAGGATGGTGCCCACCGCGTCGAAGAACCCGGCCAGCACCAGGGTGAACAGGATGACTCCGGCGGTGGTCGGCCCGGCGGTGGTCCAGGCGCCGAACATGTCGACCTGGAACAGCAGCCCGAAGTCGGGCACGGCCACGGGGCTGCCGGACAGCTCCGGCGCGCGGCCGCCCCAGTCCTCACCGCTCAGCCCGGCCACCTGGTGGACCACGACCGCCAGCACCGTGGCGCCGACGATGCCGTAGAAGATCGCGCCGGGCGCTCCGCGCACCAGCAGCACGCTCGCCAGCACCAGGCCGCACACGAACACCAGGATCGGCCAGCCGGCGAGGTTCCCGCCGTCGCCGGCCGCGCCGAGCTGTAGCAGGCTGCCGCCGTCGCCGCCGCTGACGAAACCGGCGTTGGCCAGGCCGATCAGGGACACGAACAGGCCGATGCCCACCCCGATCGCCAGCTTGAGGTTGTGCGGCAGCGCGTTCATCACGGCGGTGCGCACACCGGTCACGACCATGAGGACGATGGCCACGCCCTGCCACACGACCAGGCCCATCACCTCGGGCCACGACATGACCGGGGCGGCCTGGTAGGCCACCACCGCCATCACCCCGAGGGCGGCGGCGCAGGCGATCGGCGCCCGGCCGACCACCCCCATCATGATGGTGACCATCCCCGCGGCCAGGGCGGTCATGGTGGTCAGCTGGGCCGCGGACAGGAAGTCCCCGTTGACGTCGGGGACCCCGCTGAGGATCAGCGGGTTCAGGACGATGATGTAGGCCATCGCCATGAACGTGGTCAGTCCGCCGCGGACCTCCCGGCCCACGGTGGAGCCGCGCTCGTTGATGAGGAAGAAGCGGTCGAGCCAGGATCGACCGTCCGGGGCCGGGGGTGTCTGCTTGCGCTGCTTCGCGCCGTCTTCGAGGGTCATGTCCCCTCCTGGGGGGCGACGGGGCGGCAATCTGCCACCGTGTGAAACTGCATGGATACTTCGCGTAGCCATATCTGGGTTGGCCTCGGGACGCCCTTGTCCCTGGCGGTGACCGATCCCGGCCGCCCGTACGCCACGGGCCGCGCCCGCCGGGTCCGGTGGTCACGGGAGAGTCGGGGAGGGGCGGTGCGGCGGGCCGGCCCGCCGCACCGCCCCGCGGCTACAGCTCGATGCCCACGATGTCCTCCGGGCGCACCGGCGCGTGCGTCAGCGGCCTCCCCGTCGCCGCGCGCACCGCGGCCACGATCGCCGGGGTCGACGACAGCGTCGGCGGCTCACCCGCGCCCCGCAGCCCGTAGGGCGAGTGCGGGTCCGGGTGCTCCAGCACCTCGATCCGCATCGGCGGTGTGTCCAGGATCGTCGGGATGAGGTAGTCGGTGAACGACGGGTTGCGGATCTGCCCGTCCGTGACCTGGACCTCCTCCATCAGCGCCAGGCCCAGACCCTGGGTGGAACCGCCCTGGATCTGTCCGAGCAGCTGCTGGGGGTGCATGGCCTTGCCCACGTCCTGCACCGCGTCCAGCGCCACCACCTTCACCAGGCCCAGGTCCACGTCCACGTCCACCACGGCCCGGTGCACGCACATCCCGAACTGGGTGTGCGAGGCGCCCTGGCCCAGCTCCGGATCCAGCATCTCGGTGGGGCGGTGGTGGTACTCACGGGTCTGCTCGACCACCGTGCCGCCCTGGGTCGAGTCGCCCAGCAGGTCCGCCAGCGACACCAGCGCACCGGCCGTGGCCGACACCAGCTTGCCGCCGGACAGTGACAGGTCGGTGTCCGGCAGGTCCTCGGGCACGAGCCCGCGCTCGCGCGCCAGCGCGAACACCTCCGCGCGCACCGAGGCGCACGCCGTCCTGACCGCGCCGCCGGTCATGTACGACTGGCGCGACGCCGAGGAGGAGCCCGCCGAACCCACCTGGGTGTCGGAGGGGGCGATGACCACCTTCTCCACACCCAGCTCGGTCCGGGCGATCTGGCCCTTGACGGTCACCAGCCCCTGGCCGACCTCGGCCGCCGCCGTGTGCACCAGCACCACCGGCTCGCCGCCCACGACCTCCAGCCGGACCCGTGCGGTGGAGTAGTCGTCGAACCCCTCCGAGAAGCACAGGTTCTTCAGGCCCAGGCCGTAGCCCACACCGCGCACCACGCCCTCGCCGCGCGTGGTGCCCGCCACCCCGCCCGGCAGCGTGCGCAGGTCGGAGGGATCGGCCAGCGCGCCGCGCTCAGGCGGCATCGGCAGGTCGCGGCAGCGCTCCAGCATCTCCACCATGGGCAGAGGCATGTCGATCTCCTGGCCCGTGATGATCCGCGAGCCCTGCGACATGGCGTTCTTGATCCGCAGCTCCACCGGGTGCATGCCCAACTCCTCGGCGAGCCGGTCCATCTGCGACTCGTAGGCGAAGCAGGCCTGCACCGCGCCGAAGCCGCGCATCGCCCCGCACGGCGGGTTGTTGGTGTACACCCCGTAGGCGTCCACCAGCACGTTCGGCACCTCGTAGGGGCCGATGCCCAGGGAGGAGGCCACACCCACCACGGCCGGGGTCGCCGACGCGTACGCGCCGCCGTCCACGATGATCTCCGCCGTGGCGTACAGCAGAGTGCCGTCCGCGCGCGCACCGTGCTCGTAGCGCATCTTCGCCGGGTGCCGGTGCACGTGCCCGTAGAAGGACTCCTCGCGGTTGTACACGAACTTGACCGGCTTGCCGGTGCGCATTGCCAGCAGGCACGCGTGGATCTGCATCGACAGGTCCTCGCGGGCACCGAAGGCCCCGCCCACACCAGCCAGGGTCAGGCGCACCTTGTCCTGGGGCAGCCCCAGCGCGGGGGCGATCTGGCGCTGGTCCACGTGCAGCCACTGCGTGGCCACGTACAGGTCCACGCCGCCGTCCTCGGCCGGGACGGCCATGCCCGACTCCGGTCCGAGGAAGGCCTGGTCCTGCATGCCGACCTCGTACTCGGAGGAGACCACCGCGTCGGCCTCGGCGCGCAGCCGCTCCAGGACCCCGCTCTCGCGCCCGGCCGCTCCCGCGGCCTCGGTGAAGGCGCCCGTGCGGACCGGCTGGTAGCGCAGCCGGTTGCCGCGCTGGTTGTACTCGGGGTGCTCGGGGATCGTGCCCGGCTCGTGCACCAGAGGGCAGTCGGGGTCCAGAGCCGCCCTGCGGGAGTCGCTGATCGGCTCCAGTACCTCGTAGTCCACCCGGATGCGCTCCATCGCGCGCCGGGCCGTCTCGGGGTGGTCGGCGGCCACCACGGCCACCGCCTCGCCCTTGTAGCGCACCTTGTCGATGGCCAGCACCGGCTGGTCCTGGTGCTCCAGCCCGTAGCGCTTGTCGCCGGGCACGTCCTCGTGGGTGAGCACCGCGGACACCCCCGGCACCTTCAGCGCCTCGGTGACGTCGACGCCCAGGATCCTCGCGTGCGGATGGGGGCTGCGCAGGGTCGCCCCCCACAGCATGTCCTCCATCCACATGTCCGAGGAGTAGGCGAACTCACCGGTGACCTTCAGCGTTCCGTCGGGCCGGCGCGGGCTGGCGCCCACCCCGTCCTTGGTGGTGCTGGAAAGGTCCGTCACGGTACGGGTCGTCACCGCCATCAGCGGCTCACCTCCTGGGTCAGGGTTCGGTGCGCCGCGCGGCCGCGCGCGGCGGCGGTCTCCGCGGACAGGGTGCGCAGCTCCCCCCGGTCGACGACGGTGTTCCCGCCGACCCAGAGCCGCTCCAGGGGCGGTGTGGGTCCGAAGACCGCCGCCACCACCGGGTCCTCGATCACGTCGTGGCCGAACCCGTCCATCCGCCACAGGGCGATGTCGGCGAGCTTGCCGACCGTCAGGGAACCCAGTTCGGCGTCGCGGCCCAGCACCCGGGCCCCGCCCAGGGTGGCCATCTCCAGCGACTGGCGGGCGGTCAGCGCCTGGGGGCCCCTGCGGGCACGGGCCATCAGCAGCGCCTGGTGCATCTCACCGGCCAGCGGGGTCAGCTCGCTCGAGGCGGGGCCGTCCACGCCCAGCCCCACGCTCACGCCCGCGTCCAGCAGTTCGGTGACCCGGCAGATCCCCGCGCCCAGACGGGCGTTGGAGGTGGGGCAGTGCGCCACCCCGGTACCCGTGGCCGCGATCCGCCCGATCGCCGCGTCGGACAGGTGCACCGCGTGCGCGAACCACACGTCCTCGCCCAGCCAGCCGAGCTTCTCGGCGTACTCCACGGGGGTGCACCCGAACTCGGCCAGGCACTGCTCCTCCTCGTCGAGGGTCTCGGCGAGGTGGGTGTGCAGCCGCACGCCCTTGTCCCGGGCCAGCGCCGCGGCCTCCACCATCAGCCCGCGCGAGACCGAGAACGGCGAGCACGGCGCCACCGCCACCCGCGTCATGGCCTCGGGGGAGGGGTCGTGGTGGGCCTCGATCGCCGACGCCGTACCCGACAGGGCCTGCTCCAGCGACTCCACGACGGCGTCCGGGGGCAGCCCGCCCTGGCTCTGGCCCCGGTCCATCGACCCGCGGGCCAGGTCCAGGCGCACGCCCACCTCGCGGGCGGCCTCCACCTCCGCGGCCACGATGTCGCCCCGGCCGGAGGGATAGACGTAGTGGTGGTCGGAGGCGGTCGTGCACCCCGACAGGGCCAGGTGGGCCAGCCCGGCCGAGGTGGTCCCCGAGACCACGTCGGCGTTCAGGCGGCCCCAGATCTCGTAGGAGCCCACCAGCCACTCGAAGAGCGTGCCGTCGGCGAACAGCCCCTGGGTCGCCCACTGGTAGAGGTGGTGATGGGTGTTGACCAGGCCCGGGGTGACCATGCACCCGCGCCCGTCCACGCGCTCGGCGCCCTCGGCGCCGGGGGCCGGGCCCGCGCCCACGGCGGTGATCCGGCCGTCACGGACCACCACGTGCCCGTCGGCGTACTCGGCGCCGTCCACGGTGACCACGTGGGCGCCCTCGATGGCGAGGGCCCCGCCGGCCACGGAGGTGGTGCCGGCCGCGCTCATGCTCCGCTCCCGGCCTCGGCGCGGCGCCCGGCGGCCAGGTGCACCGCGTCGATGATCTTCTCGTACCCGGTGCACCGGCACAGGTTGCCCGCCAGCGCCTCCCGGATCTCGGCGTCGCCCGGCGCGGGCAGCCCCGCGCCCACCGTGCGCTCCAGCAGGTCGTCGGTCTGCACCAGCAGGCCCGGCGTGCAGAAGCCGCACTGGACAGCGCCGGCCTCCACGAAGGCCTCCTGCACCGTGCCCAGCGCGCGCTCGGCGCCCTTGCCGGCGCCCTCGGCCAGGCCCTCCACGGTGCGTACCTCGCGCCCCTGCGCCTGCCCGGCGGCGATCATGCACGAACACGCCGTCACACCGTCGAAGTAGACCGTGCACGAACCGCACTCGCCCTGCTCACAGGCGTTCTTGCTGCCGGGCAGCCCCAGCCGCTCGCGCAGCACGTACAGCAGGCTCTCGCCCGGCCACACATCGTCGGCGGTCACGTCCTCGCCGTTGACGTTGAAACTCACGCGCATCGCGTGACTCCCTTCCGGTAGTCGGTGACCGACCAGCTCAGCGCGCGGCGCGCCATCACCGCCAGGGCGTGTCGGCGGTACTCGGCGCTGCCCCGCTGGTCGTCGATGGGGCGGGCCGCCGCGGCCACCAGCTCGCCGAACCGGCGCACGGTGGCCTCCGAGGGCGACCGGCCGCCCTCCCAGTCGAACTCCTGGGCCAGGAACTCCTCGGCCGCCTCCGCGCGCAGCGGCGTGGGCCCGGCCGAGCCCAGTCCCGTGCCCACGGCCCTGCGCTCTCCGTCCAGGGCCAGCGCGAAGGAGGTCACCGCGATGACCATCGCGTTGCGCGTGCCGATCTTGGCGAACTGCTGGGGGCCCGACGGCTCCGGCAGCAGCACCGCCGTGATCAGCTCGTCGTCGCTCCTGGCCGTCTTGCGCAGCGACAGGAAGAACTCGCGCACGGGCACCCGTCGCCGGCCGCGCACCGACGCCAGCTCCACGGTCGCGTCGGTGGCCAGCAGCGACGGGTGGGCGTCGCCCGCGGGCGAGGCGCCGGCCAGGTTGCCGCCCACGGTGCCCCGGTTGCGGATCTGCGGGGAGGCCACCGACCTGGAGGCCTTCGCCAGGGCCGGGGCCCGCCCCGACAGGTGCTCGATCACCGTGGTGTAGGGCACGCCCGCGCCCAGGCGGGTACGGTCGCCGTCGGGCCCGTACTCGGCCAGTTCCGGGATCCGGGCCAGGTCGATCAGGGCGGGCGGGCGCCTCTTGTCGAAGTTGAGCTCCACCATCACGTCCGTGCCGCCCATGATGGGCACCGCGTCGGGATGGGCGCTCTTCGCCTCGAGTGCCTCCTCCAGTGTGGAGGGGCTCAGGAACTCCATGCTCGTCCTCTTGTCGCCGAGTTCTCGCCGCCGCTCGCACACGGTCGGCGCGTCCTTCGTCAGTCGCGTTGTCCCTGGTTGATGGGGTGGTGCTGTGAAGTACACCACTGGAGACATGGTCCTTACCAGCAAGTGAAGACATGAAGTGTCCGCGCGACGAACGGTTATCGTTGGGCGTTTCCTACAAGCGGCGCTTCCGGGAACGGCGACAGCCGCCACCGCCACCGCCGCACACCACACGAGCGACAAGAGGGACGTTCATGCGGATCAGTGAGCTGATCGCGGTCAAGCGGCTGCACCTGAGGTTTCTGACGGGTGCGGAGCACGCGCACCGCGTCCTGCGGTGGGCCTACACCACCGATCTGCTCGAACCCGCCCGCTACCTGCGCGGAGGTGAGTTCGTCCTCACCGGCATGATGTGGCGTACCCGCCCTGAGGACTCCGAGACCTTCGTGTCCTCCATCGCGGGTGCCGGGGCGGTCGCCCTCGGCGTCGGGACCGCCCTGGGCGAGGTCCCGCCCGACCTGGTGGAGGCGTGCCGCGCCCACGACCTGCCCCTGGTGGAGGTGCCCCCGGAGACCTCCTTCGGCGCGGTCACCGAGGAGGTGCTGCGCGCCCTGACCCAGCAGCGCTTCAGCTCCATCGCCGAGACCCGCGACCGCCACCGGCGCCTCATCGCGGAGGTCGCCTCCGGCGCCGACCTTCCCCGCACCTTCGCCGAGGCCGCCGGACAGGCCGGACTGACCGCGTGGATCGTCTCCTCCAGCGGACGCCACGTCGCCGCCTCCGGCGAGCCCCTGCCCCAGGACGGCCGCGAGTGGATCGCCGCACGGGCCCTGACCCGTCCGTCCTTCCCGCACACCGTCCGCCTGCCCGAGGAGGACGGGCGGACGGTGACGGTCCTGCCCGTCCAGACCAAGGACTCCCATCCCCTGGCCTCCTGGCTGCTGGTCTGCGAGGGCGACCACACCACCTGGTCCGAGGAGGTGCACGAGTCCGTGGCCGAGCTGGCGTCCATCGCCGTGCTCGCCCGCAGCCGCATCGAGGAGCGCGCCCTGACCGGCGCCCGCCACCTGGAGGGACTGCCCCGGCTGCTGGCCGCCCAGCGCTTCGACGAGGTCACCGAGCTCATGCGCGGTACCGGCCCCGCCGGTGGCGGGGAGGGCGGCCACGTCGTGGTCAGCGCCGTGATGCTGCCCGAACCCCGCGTGCCCGACCTGACCCGGCGCGTGGTCGCCGAACTGGTCGCCGACCACCCCGGCGCCGTCGTCACCGGGGACGAGGACACGCTGGCCGTCGTCCCCGTGGACGGCCCGGAGACCGACGCCCGCGCCCGGGCCGAGGAGGTCCGCGCCGAACTGCTCCACCGGGCCCGCGTCCTGGAGGGCGGACTGCTCGACCACCGGCTCGCCGTCGGCCTCAGCTCGGCCGTGCGGGACGTGCCCGAGCTGCGCGGCGCCACGGTGGAGGCCCGCCACGCCCGCCGCCTGGCCGAGCTGCGCGGCGGCCGGTCCCGGGTGATCGCCGGGGCCGAGATCGACTCGCACGAGCTGCTGCTGGCCTCGGTCCCCGAGGAGGTCCAGTCCTCCTACCGGGAGCGGCTGCTGGGACCGCTGCTGGCCTACGACCGGGACCACCGCTCCGAGCTGGTGGAGACCCTGGAGCAGTTCCTGGCCCACTCGGGGTCGTGGCAGCGCTGTGCCGCGGCCATGCACGTACACGTGAACACGCTGCGGTACCGGATCGGCCGGGTGGAGGACCTGACCGGCCGTGACCTGAGCAGCCTGGAGCACCGGGTGGACCTCTTCCTGGCGCTCAAGCTCCGCGACTGAGGGGCCGGGGCCGCCGCGGGGGCGGGGGAGGAGCCGTGCCGTGCGTGGAAGTGTCACCGGTCGCCGCTAGGGTCCTCACGATGAGTACCGACCTCTCCCTCCCCGAGACCACGGACGCGGACCTGTCCGGCGCCGACCTGCGCGACGTCCTGGCCGATCCCCCCGACAGGCCGCGCGTGTTCACCCGCTGCGACATGACCGAGGCGAACCTGTCCGACGCCGACCTGGTCGGCGCCGTCTTCCACGACTGCCGTCTGGACGGAGCCCGCCTGGAGCGGGCCCTCCTGGAGGGGGCGAGGTTCACCGGCGGCAGCGCGGCCGGCGCCGTGTTCGCGCACACCGAGTGCACCGACGCCCGCTTCGAGAGGGTGGACCTGGCCAACACCCGCTGGCAGGGTGCGCTGCTCACCGACACCGCCTTCACGGGCTGCCGGATGACCGGGGCGGGGCTGAACTCCCTGCGGGGGATCGGCTACACCTTCGACCACTGCAACCTGATGCTGGCCCGCTGCAAGGGCATCACGCTGCGCGGACAGACCCTGGAGGGGCTGCGCATGGACGAGGCCGACCTGGCCAGCGCCGACCTGCGCGACACGGTGTGGGTGGACTCGCGGCTGCGCGGCGCCAACCTGGTCAACGTCCGGCTGGGGGGCGCCGACCTGCGCGGCGCCGACCTGGGGGAGCCCACCCTGGAGCAGGCCGGATACCTGCGCGGGGCCAGTATCGGCTTCGCGCAGGCGGGCACGATCCTGGCCGCGCTGGGCATCACGGTGATGGACTAGGTCCTGTCCGGTGGACCCGGTCCTGCGCCGCTGGGGGTGACGAGGGCGCCGGCGGGGCCGGCGGAGGTCCCGCGGGTGCGCCTGTGAGGCGCACCGCGGGGACCGCGGGTTCCCGTACCTTCCGCGTCCGGGCACGAGGCGAAGCGCGGCGCAGCCCCAAGGAAACACCGCCCAGCGGACACCGCGCCCGGGTCCGTGCCGCCGCCTTGGGACACAGCCAAGAATCTACGTCGTAAAGGTGCTGCTTCTGTTACACATCCTTGAGAAGAGTGACCAAGAGAGGGCCGTACCCGACGCGCGACACGGCGACCCTCCGAACGCGCGCCGAGCAGGTGGTCCCTCCTTCGGCTCCGGGGCGTCAGGGCCGTGACAGAGAGGCGGGCCGCCCCGCGTGCTCGTGGGGTCCGTGTTCGACGGGGTCCCTCACCCGGTCCAGGAAGGACAGGTAGGCGCGCTCGTAACCGCGGGCCATGGTCTCACCGGTGAAGTTGCGGCATACGTGCTCCCGGCAGGTGCCGGGGTCTAGTTCCATGGCCGTGTCGACCGCCGCCGGAAGCTCCGCCTCCCGGTCGGCGAGTACACCGGTGACGCCGTCGACCACCGTCTCGGGCAGTGCGCCGCGCCGAAACGCGACGACCGGGGTCCCGCAGGCCATCGCCTCGATGGCGACCATGCCGAACGGTTCCTCCCAGCGGACGGGGAAGAGCAGGCATCCCGCCCGGCCCAGCAGTTCGGTCTTCTCCTCCGCGGACGCCTCGCCGACGTAGTCGACGTCGGGGCCGAGCAGCGGACGGATGGCCGCGTCGAAGTAGTCCTGCTCCCCGCGCTCGGAGCACTTCAGGGCGAGCACGGTCCGGCGGCCGGCGGCACGTGCGGCGAGGATCGCGGTGTCGATGCCCTTGTCCGGGGTGCACCGGCCCAGGACGAGGGCGTAGTCCTCCTTCTCCCGGCGGGAGCGGCAGGTGTAGCGGTGCAGGGCCACCGCGTTGTGCACGGTGGCCACCCAGGGCAGCTCCGGAGCCGTGCGCCGCTGTGCGTGGGAGATCGCGGCGAGTCCGATGGCGGAGCCCAGCGACCCGTAGTACATGGCGTAGTCCTGGTTCACGGGCCCGTGCGCGGTCACGAGGGTGGGGACCGGGCGTGCCGGGGCCGCCAGCGGCCCGGCCAGGGTGTGGTCGTGGACCAGGTCCGGCCGCAGCTCCTCGATGACGCGCTGCGCGGCGGCCGCGTGGGCGACCTCGACGACACTCTCCCCGATGCGCTCGCCCTGGGGCTTGTCGTAGGTGGAGTGCGACCTCGCCCCGGTCGCCGACCGTCCCGCGCCCACCAGTGTCACGTCGTGGCCGAATCCGATCAGTTGGTCGCACAGTTCGGCGAGCATCTCCTCGATACCCCCGTAGCCTGCGGGCGGCACCTCGTACCACGGTGGCGCGAGCAGGATCAGCCGCACGGGCCCTCGGGCACCGGAGTGAGACATGGGAATCACCTTTCGCGGGCGTCGCTGTTCCTGTCCGGTTCTGCGGGTGCCGTCTGGTCACCGGACGGGGTCAGCCGGCGGACCTGCCGGACCAGCCGTACACCGTCGGGAAGCCCGTCGACCGTGGTCGAGCCCTGGTTGACGTCGATGGACAGCCGGGATCCGGCGATCGGCACCTGGTCGATACGCAGCCGTCCGAAGGCGGGCGGGAAGGCGGGGTCCAGCCACAGTTCGCCGTGCGGCAGCTGTGGGTCGAAGCGCAGCAGGGTCCTGACGAGGTGGATCGGTGTGGCCGCGGCCCATGCCTGGGGTGAGCAGGAGGTGGGATAGGGGACCGGGTCGGGGTAGGCGTCGCGGGCGAAGCCGCAGAAGAGCTCGGGCAGCCGGTCGTCGAACCGGGTGGCGGCCTCCAACATGCCCATGGCGATGCGCTGCGCGTGTTCGACGAACCCGTAGCGCATCAGTCCGGCCGCCACGATGGCGTTGTCGTGCGGCCACACCGACCCGTTGTGGTAGCTCACCGGGTTGTAGGCCCCCATGTCACTGGCGAGGGTCCGCACTCCCCAGCCGGTGAACATCGTCGGATCCAACAGCCGTTCGGCGACGAGCGGCGCCTTGTCCTCGTCGATGATGCCGGTCCACAGGCAGTGGCCCATGTTGGAGGTGCAGGAGTCGACCGGTCGGTTGTCGCGGTCCAGCGCCAGGGCGTAGTAGCCCCGTTCGGGCAGCCAGAACCGCTCGTTGAACGCCTTCTTGAGGCGGTCGGCGTGGTCCGTCCAGGTCCGGGCGGTCTGCTCGTCTCCCGTGTCCGAGGCGAAGTGGGCACGTGCCCTGTAAGCGCCGTAGACGTAGGCCTGTACCTCGCACAGGGCGATGGGCGCCTCGGCCAGCCGGCCGTCCGCGAAGTTCACACCGTCCCAGGAGTCCTTCCATCCCTGGTTGAGCAGGCCCTGTTCGTTCGCTCTGTGGTATTCGACGAAGCCGTCACCGTCGAGGTCTCCGTGGTGCAGCATCCACTCCAGCGCGCGGTCCGCGTGCGGCAGGAGTGCCTCGACCTCCTTGCTCGCCAGTCCCCACCGGTGGAGTTCGCCGAGGAGCACGACGAACAGCGGTGTGGCGTCGGCTGTGCCGTAGTAGACGTTCCCGCCGCCGAGGCCGACCGTGTCGGAGGTGCCCGGGCGCACCTCGTGCAGGATCCGGCCGGGCTGTTCCTCCGTCGAAGGGTCCTCCTCGGCTCCCTGGTAGTCGGCGAGGGTCTGGAGTGTGCCCAGTGCGAGGGACTGGTCTATGGGCAGCGCCATGAAGGAGGTCAGCAGGGAGTCCCGGCCGAACAGCGCCATGAACCACGGTGCGCCGGCGGCGACGACCGCGCGGTCGGGGTGGCGGGGGTCGAAGACCCGGAGTGCTCCCAGGTCCTGTTGGCTGCGGCTCAGCACCGCCTGCAGGGGTTCGTTGTCGGTGGTGACCCTGGGGCTGCTGCTGCTCCACGTCTGGAAGCGGCGGGCCGGCACGGACTCCTCGACGGGTCGGTCGACCGGGAAGTGGGTCCGCAGCTCCTCGCCGTCGACGACGGGGCGCACCAGGACGGTGGTCGACCACTCGTCATGGGGCGGAATCACGACCTCGAAGGTGAGCATTCCCCGGTGTACGGACGTGGCGTCGTCCGCCTGTACGACGACGCCTTGCCTTCGGCCGTTCCATTCGTGGTCGATGAGCATCCGGTTGCTCTGGGTGCGGAAGGAGTAGTCCCCGCGGCGCCGGATACGGCCCTCCTTGACCTCGAACAGGTCCGCGAAGTCGGCCTCCACCGCGAGCGTCACCGTGCAGGTGGCGGGTTCCCGGCCCAGGTTGCGCATCGTGATGTCCTCGCGCAGCCCGGTCCCCACACGTCGTTCCCGCTCCATCAGCAGGGTGCTGTCCGGCTGCTCGGGGTTCTTCACCCGGGCCAGGAACGTGGCGCGGTAGGGCTCACGGACCATCGCGGCCAGGGGCTCCAGCGGTTCCTCGTTGACCCTCAGGTCCCATCGCGACACGATGCGCGTGTCGTTGTGGAAGACTCCGTGCGGCCGGTCGGCGGACATGTCGCCGTGTTCCGCGGAGATGGAGAAGGAGGACCCCTCGACGAGGGTCACCGCTCCTGTTCCGGTTCCGGCGGAGCCGGCGTCGACGTTCCATGCGGTCATGGGAGCGAGTATCCCTGGACGGGACCGGTGGACCCGTGTATCCCCCGCTATTGTTCGTTAAATATATGACAACCGAAGAAGGCGGCCTCCGTGTTTCCGGGGGTGTAATGCGTACGCGCTCTGAGCAGGGTCGGTGCCCTTTCAGGAAGAACGCCTCCCGCGGTTCGCCGAGGGTGAATGCCGGGTCCGTGGAGAAGGACGCGTGTCTTGTGCGGCGGCGGCGAATGTGAATACCCAGGAATTCGGTGTGCCAAAAGCACTGGGGGATGTTGTTCTCCCTTTCTTCTCCGCCGTGTCCGGGGGTCGGGGGAGTCGTGGGGAGGCCGACCGCGGGGCCGGCCTCCCCACGACTCGTGATCCGCGGCCGGCCGGGCAGGAACCTCTGCCCGGCGGCCGGCGGCCACGTCCGCGGCCCGGTGGGGTCAGTCGTCGTCGAGGTCGACGGTGGGCAGGGGCCTGACCGCCGGCCCGTTGAGGATGTTGCCGTCGGGGTCGTACCGGGAGCCGTGGCAGCCGCAGTCCCAACTGGTCTCCGCCGCGTTCCAGGCCAGTCGGCAGCCCATGTGGGTGCAGGTCAGGCCGACGGCGTGGAGTCCGCCCTCCGCGTCGCGGTAGGCGCCGACGGAGTCACCGTCGACGTCGATGACCCCGCCCTGGCCCCGGGCCAGGTGGCGGCCGTGGTGGGAACGCAGGCGGTCCAGGTGCCCGCCCACCAGGTCCGCACCGACCTTGAGGTTGTCCTTGACCAGTCGGTCCACGGCCTTGGCGTCACCGAGACGGGTCGCGTCGAACACCGGCAGCCAGGGATGGTCACGGCCTGCCAGGAGGTCGCCCAGCATGACGGCGGCGGCGGTGCCGTTGCTCAAGCCCCACTTCCCGAACCCCGTCGCCACCAGAACCCGGTCGCTCGCCGGGGAACGGCCGATGTAGGGCACCTGGTCGGCGGTGGTGTAGTCCTGGCCCGACCAGCGGTACTCCACCGAGTCCACCTCGAAGGTGGACCTGGTCCACTGCTCCAGGTCCTCCCACATCGCCTGGGTGTCCCGTTCGGTGCCGGTCTCGTGACCGCCGCCCACCACGATCAGCCCGTTGGGCCCGCCGTCGGGCCACGGGCGTGTGGACCTGGTGGGCGGGTCGGCCGAGATCGTCATCTCCCGCGGTGCCGGACCGCGGAGCCGGGCCGCCAGCCCGAAGGACCGGGAGGGGCGCGTCCTGGCGAAGTATCCCCCGATCATGCCGATCGGCAGCAGCGTCGCCACCACCACGGACTTCGCGCGGACCGTCGCGTCCGCGGTGCGCACCTGCACGGTGCCGTCCTGGTGCTCCTCCACCTCCAACGCGCGGGTGTGCTCGAACACCGACGCGCCGGACGCCGACAGCGCCCGGGCCAGGCCGGCGACGTACCGCCCCGGGTGGAAGTGCGACTGGTCGTCGAACCGCACCGCCGCCTCGATCTCGAAGGGCAGGCCGGCCGACTCCACCAGTGACGCGGGGAGGCCGAGGCGCACGGCCGCCGCCACCTCCTCCTCCAGGGCCCGGCGCTGCCCCGGATCGCGGGTGTAGGCGAGGGCGGGTGCCCGGGTGAGACCGCAGTCGATGCCGTACTCACCGGTCAGCGCGGCGACCAGTTCCACACCGGCCTGGTTGGCGTCGGCGTACATACGGGCCTGGTCCTGGCCGTACCGGCTGGTCAGCTGCGCGTACACCAGCCCGTGCTGGGAGGTCACCTTCCCTGTGGTGTGCCCTGTGGTGCCCTGTCCCAGGCGTCCGGCTTCCAGCACCGCGACCGTGCCGACACCGGTCCGCCGCGCCAGCAGCGCGGTGGTCAGTCCGGTCAGGCCGCCTCCCACCACCGCGACATCGACCTCCATGTCCTGGCGCAGGCCGGGAAACCCCGGCCGGTCCTTCGCGGTGGTCCACACACTCGCGTGCCGCATCGCTCGCCCCCCGAACCGGCCGGTGCCGATGACCGCACCGGCCGGAGCTCGCGGCGCCCAGGTCCTCAGGCGCCTCGGCGCGGGCGTCGTCGACACCCGCGCATCCGACAGTGACTACGACGCTACCCATTGTTCGCGATCGCCATCACGTCCCGGTGGTCCGGCCCCGGCCGCTTCGGAGCCGAGGAGGGGGTGTGTGCTGCTTCGGGGCCGGTCCGTGCTCAGTCGGCCACGGCCTCGCCGATCACCACCTGGGGGTGCGGGGCCTGGAGGTTTCCGCTCTCCAGGCGCCACACGCAGTCCTCCAGCACCCGGACCAGTGTCCAGGCGCGGGCCCGCCCACGGTCGATCCCGGCGGCCTCGGTCAGCAGGTCGAACCTGTGGCGCACCGACCGGGCCTCCCCGCCCGGGTCGGCCTCCTCCGCGAACCGGTTGCGCAGCGCGGGCAGGAGTTCGTACCCGGGGTCGCCGACCAGTGGCTTGGGATCGATGGCCACCCACGGCTCCCGGCCGGTGCCCGGCAGCGGGGCCAGCACGTTCTGGAAGTGCAGGTCCCAGTGCAGGAGCCGGTCGCCGGGCTGGGCCGCCATCTCCCGGGCGACGGCCGTCCACCGGGCCAGCAGCCGACGGAACCGGTGGTCGAGGCGCTCGTGCGCCAGGAAGGGGCGGGCGCGTTCGACCAGGGCCCGGGTGATCGGGCCCAGGGAGCGCATTCCGGTCGGGCCGGGGTGTGCGTTCAGGCGGGCGAGCAGGCCGCCGATCACGGTCAGGGCCCGGTCCACCTCCACGCCGTCCAGGGAGCGGTCCGGGTCCAGGGCCTCCAGGAGCAGTGCCCCGCTCCCGGGGTCGTGTGCGAGCAGGCGTACCGCGCCGTCGCCGGCCCAGATGCGCAGCGCGTCGGGTTCGCCCTCGCTCTCCTGGTCCACGGGCAGCACCTTGAGCACGGCGGGGGTGCCGTCGGCGCACCGTACCGGCAGCACCAGGGACACCGCTCCGTACAGGGTCCGGTCGCCGGTGGGGCGCAGCCGCCACAGGTCGCACTGGCGGGCGGCCGTCCGGGGCAGGCGGTCCACCCACTCGGGGCCGAAGAAGCCACTGACCGTCCTGGCCAGTTCCTCGGGCATGGGGACCGGGGGTGTGCTCTCGCGCATGTTCGTCCTCTCCTTCGTCGTGGGGTCCGGTCGAAGGAGCGGGGGGAGGGGCGCGTGTCTAACGCATGCCGGTCACCTCGCTGCCGTGGTCGGTCGCCGTGACCGTACCCGGTGGCCGGTGCCGCGCACCCCTTCTGCGCGTGTCGGGCGGGTCCCGGCCCGGGGGCCTCGGCGGGGGCCGTGTCATCCGGGCAGGGTGATGGGTCCCTCCCCGTACACCCGCGACCAGGGGCGGTGGCCGCCGCCGACCGTCAGCGACCCGCCGTTCGCGGGAGGACGGGCCAGGACCCGTGCGGCGGCCTCGGCGAAGGCCACGGCGGCCGGGTGGGCGTCCTGGGCCGGACGCACCGCCTCCGTGCGCCGGTGCAGCGGTGCGCCGGTCAGGGGCCGCCAGGCCAGACGCGGCTCCCGCGCGGCCACCGCCGCCGTCTCCAGGGCCACTCCGCGCCGGACCAGCACCAGTCCCAGCAGGAACTCGGTGTCGCCGGCCTCACGTACCCGGGGCGGTATCCAGCCGCTCTCCCGGCACACCGCCAGGACGCGTTCGAACCACACCGGGGCGTTTCTTCGCGCGGGCAGTACCAGATCCCGTCCCGCAAGGTCCCCGAGGTCCACTGAGTCGGCGCGTGCCAGCGCCTCACCGCGCGGCAGGACCGCGCCCAGCTGCGCGCGGTGCACCGGCTGGCCGAGGAGTCCCGCACCCTCGAAGGGCGCGGTCAGCAGTCCGGTGTCCACCGATCCCTCGCCCAGCGCGCGGACCAGTTCCGTGCCGGCCATCTCGCACAGGTCCACCTCCAGGCCCGGTGCCTGGTCGGCCATCTGTTCCACCAGGCCGCGCAGCGCGACCGCCGGTGTCGCGGGCGGTACCGCCGCTCGCAGGGTGCCCAGTTCGCCGTCGCGGACGCGTCTCATGGTCTCGCGCAGGCGTGTCTCGCCCGCCACCAGGTCGCGGGCCTGGGAGACCAGCAGCCGTCCGGCGGGGGTCAGTTCCACGCGGCGGCGCGACCGGTCGAACAGGGCCACCCCCAGTTCCTCCTCCAGGCGGCGCACGGACTGGCTCAGCGCGGGCTGGGCGATGCCCAGTTCCACCGCGGCCTCGCCGAAGTGACCCTCCCGTGCCACCACCAGGAAGTACCGCAGGTGCCGTCCAAGATCCACGGCCCGACTCTAGACCACCGCCGGAGGGCGCTAGCGTGAGCGCCGTGACCACCGCCAGCACCCCCGTCGTCCGTGTCCACGCGCGTGAGATCGACGGCACCGGACAGGTCGGCCGTCTGGCCGACGAGCCCGTCGTCCTGGCCTCCGTGGCCAAGGTCCTCATCGCCTTGGAGTTCGCCCGTCAGGCCTCCACGGGGCTCGTGGACCCCACCGAGCGGGTCGTGGTGCGCCGTGACGACCGGCTGGGGGGCTGGGGCACCGCCGACTTCGCCGACGACGTCGAGTTGTCCCTGCGTGACTGTGCCCTGCTGGCCATGACGATCAGCGACAACACCGCCGCCGACCTGATCGTGGACCGTGTGGGTGTGGAGCCCGTCCACCTGCTCGCCGTGGAGCTGGGGTTGGAGCGCACCCGCTTCACCGGCGGCCCCCGTGCCCTGCTGCACGCCCTGCTCGACGAGAGCGACGCCACCGGTACCGATCCGGCCACCCTCCTGGCCCGTGATCCCTCGCGGACCACCTCCAGCACCCCGGCCGACATCACCCGGCTCCTGCGGCTGGTGTGGACCGACGCCGCCGCTCCGCCGAAGGCGTGCGCGTTCGTGCGCGACCTCATGGCGCGTCAGCTGGTGCGTACCCGCATCGCCTCGGGCTTTGGCCCCGACGTCCGTGTCAGCGTCAAGTCCGGGACCCTGCCCGGGCTGCGTATGGAGGCGGGGGTGGTCGAGTACCCCGACGGTGGGCGCTACGCCGTCGCCGTGTGCGCGGTGGGCCCCGATACGGGGCGCACCGCCCTGGAGGCCGACATGGCCCTGGGACGGGCCGCGCGTGAGGCCGTGGAGCGGTTGCGTGCTCCGTTTTCGGGTGGCTGAGGGACGGTCGGCGCGGCGCTGACCGGTTCCGATAGGCGAACACCTATCGGAACCGGTCGCGCCGCTTATTGGACGCTGTGTCGTGAACCGTGTTTGTCTGTGCGCCGTTCGACCCATCAGGCCAGAGAGAACGAGGTCAGCACATGTCGATCGGACGACGGGGATTCCTGCGGGGCGCGGTCGCGGGCGGGGCGCTCACCCCCTTGCTGGCGGGCGCGGCGGCGCCCGCCCACGCCACCGCCGCGGCGGCCGCACCGGGGGCCTCCCCCACGGGAGGGGGCGGCGGGGCCGTCTTCCGCTGGCTGGGCACCAGCGGCTGGCGGATCGACATGCCGGGCCGGCCGTCGGTGCTGGTCGATCCCTTCCTCACCCGGTTCAGCACCGGCCTGTTCGACCCCGACCGCGAGTTCGACGCCGCGACGCGACTGACCGTGGACGCGGGCACCGTCGACGAGCACACCGCCGACATCGGGGACGGGGGCGTCGTCCTGGTCACCCACACGCACTGGGACCACTTCTCGGACGTGCCGCACATCGCCACCACCACCGGCGCCCAGGTCGTGGGCACCCTGACCACGTACCACCTGGCGCAGGCGATGGGGGTCCCCGTGGGGCAGACCTCCCCGGTGCGGGGCGGGGAGGTGCTGGACTTCGACGGGTGCGTGGTGGAGGTCGTCTCCTCCAGGCACAGCCGCAACGCGAACCACTCGGTGACCTTCGCGGGTGTGCGGGTGGAGGTGCCGGGAAAGCCCGCCACCATCGCGGACCTGCCCGAGGGTGACACGCTGGCCTTCCAGGTCACCCCGCCGTCGGGGCCCTCGGTGTTCTTCATGGGCGCCAGTGACTTCGCCGAGCGCGAGGTGGCCGGGCTGGCGCCCGACGTGGCGATGGTCGCGCTGCCCTCCACCTCCAGTACGCACGAGTACGTGCCCCGGCTGCTGGAGGCGCTGGAGCGGCCCGGGACCGTGGTGCCCGTGCACTGGGACCACTTCGAGCGCGCGTTGGCCAACCCGCCGGTGGACGGTACCGGGAAGGGCATGAGCGTGGCGGAGTTCACCGCCCTGGTGCGCCGGGTCTCGCCCGGGAGCCGTGTCGTGGTGCCCGAGTACCTGACGCCCTACACGTTCTAGCCCGGGGACCGGGGTGTGCCCGGCGTCCTCAGCGGCGCCGGGACAGGGCCTCGGTCATGCCGTCCAGGGCGGGTTTGGGTTCGTAGTCCTCGTCGAAGGGCAGTGCGGCGGTGTATCCGGGGAACCACTCGGGGATCCAGGAGTGCTGGTCGCTGACCCCCCACACCGACACGCCCACGCACCGGGGCACCTCCAGGCACGCCTGGACCACGTGCTGGTACTCCTGTTCCTGTTGCCTCAGTGCCTGTTCCCGCGGGGGCTGGGGGATGCGCACGTCCAGTTCGCTGACGGTGACCTCCAGCCCCAGGTCGGAGAAGCGGCGCATGTGCTCGGCCAGGTCCTGGGGGACGTTGCCGTGGACGAAGTGCCCCTGGAATCCGACGCCGTGCAGGGGCACTCCGCGGTCGAGCAGGTCGGTCACCAGGGAGTACATGGCGTCGGTCTTGGCGCCGCCGCCCTCGATGCCGAACTCGTTGATGTACAGCTCGGCCTCGGGGTCGATCTCGTGCGCCATGGACAGGGCCTCGGCGATGTAGTCCTCGCCCAGGACCTGGTACCACAGGTTCTCGCGCAGCCGCGGCCCGTGGTCCTGGAAGGGTTCGTTGATCACGTCCCAGGAGGTGACGCGCCCCTGGTAGCGCCCCAGCAGTGCCTCCATGTGCTCGCGCAGCACCTGGCGCAGCTCCTGCGCGCTCCAGTCACCCTGTGCCAGCCAGGAGGGCTGCTGGTTGTGCCACAGCAGGGTGTGCCCGTGCACGTCGAGGCCGTTGCGTTCGGCGAAGTCCACCACGGCGTCGGGTCCGCTCCAGTCGAACCGGGACCGCTCGGGTTGGACGTGCTCCCACTTCATGGCGTTCTCGGCGGTCACCGAGGTGTAGTTCTCGGTGACCACGGACTGGTACCGGGTGTCGTGTGTCAGCGGGTTGACCGCCACCGCGACCCCCAGGTCGATTCCGTGGGCGCGGGCCAGGTGGGGCAGCCCCCGCGTGGGCTGCTCCTGTTCGGGGTGGGGCAGGGCGACCGCGAGGATCGCGGAGACCACCAGGACCACCATGCACAGGACCCCTGCCGTGAGCAGGGCCCCGCGTCCACGGGTGGGTGGGTGCCATCGGGTGGAGGCCGCGCCGCGCATCCTGTTGTTCCTCATCTCTCGTGGTGCGTCTTCACTGGTGTCCCGTGGTGACGGGGAACGTCGACAGGGCGCGTACGACGCTGGTGCGGCGGTGGGTGGGCCGCGCGGTGGGTCGTAGCCGGGGTAGGCGCTCGGCCAGGGCGCGCAGCGCGATCCGGCCCTCCAGCCGGGCGAGCGGGGCGCCCAGGCAGTAGTGGAGGCCGCTGGAGAAGGACAGGTGGTCGGAGGCGTCGGGGCGGGTGATGTCGAAGCGGTCGGGGTCGGTGAAGCGGTCGGGGTCGCGGTTGGCCGAACCGATCAGACACAGAGCGTAGCCGCCCCTGCGCAGATGGTGGCCCTGGACGGTGGTGTCGGCGTGGACCCAGCGGGTGGTCATCTGCACGGGGGAGTCGAAGCGCAGTGCCTCCTCCACGGCGTTTCCGGCCAGCTCGGGCTCGGCCACCAGGCGCCGCCACTGCTCGCGGTGGCGCAGCAGGGCCATCGTCCCGTTCCCGATCAGGTTCACCGTGGTCTCGAATCCGGCGACCAGGAGCAGACGGCACATGGTGTTGACCTCGGCGGCGGTGAGGCGGCCGTCGTCGGCCTCGGCGGCCAGGGCGGAGATCACGTCCTCCCGCGGGTCGGCGCGCCGTTGGTCCAGCAGCCGCTCGAACAGCGCGTCCAGTCGCGCGGTGGCCTGCCGGATCCGGCGCAGGTGGCTCGCCGAGCGGGCGCCGTCCAACGCGCCTCCGACGGTGTAGCCGATGCGCACGAACTCGGTGTCGTCGGCCTCGGGTACGCCCAGCAGGCGGCTGATGACCGCGATCGGCAGCGGCTGGGCGAAGTCGCGCATGAGGTCGAAGTCGCCGCGGGCGGCGGCCCTGTCCAGGAGTTCGTGGGTGGTCTTCTCGATCTGGGCCTGGTACTGCTTCATCCGGCGAGGGCTGAACGCGGGCCGCGCGATCCCGCGCAGCCGGGTGTGCTCGGGCGGGTCCTTCATGAGGAAGGACAGGTCCAGGACGTCGAACTGCTCGGGCAGTGCCTCCTGGGACGGGGGCTGCACGCCGAATTCGCGGCCGCGCAGCAGTGTGCCCACCGCCTCGTGGGTGTGCGCGGTGCGAAAGCCCAGGCGACTGGTGACGAAGGGGCCCTGGGCGCGCAGCCGCCGGTAGGTGGGGTAGGGGTTGTCGCGCCAGGGATGGTGCAGTAGCCGGCTGGGGTGGTCCCGGGCCTGCGCGGCCAGCCACGAGAGTCCGTGGGCGGTGCGCAGCCGGGCGTCGGTGCGAAGGGCGTCGAGAATCTGCATGGCCGTGGGTCCTCTCCTGCGTACCAACGACACTAGGCGCGTCCCCCCGGCGAGGTCATGGGAACCGGCGACTTGGCCGCCTGCGGCCAGCGGGGAACCCCACCGCGGCCCGGGGCGTTGGGCGCGTCGCGGGCCGCGCCGGACCCGGGGCGGACACACCGTCGGAGGGCGTGGCGCGGGCGTTCGGGCGGGCGGGGCGGACGGGGGCGCGGGCCCGTGGCGACCGCCGGCGCGGGACCCGCCACCCCCTAGACTGGGCCTCTCCGCAGCGGACGCGGCGGTCTTCCGTGCCGTGGTGCGGGGCGGCGGGGCCTGACTCCGCCGGTCGGTGCCGCTCACGGGGTTCCTGGGCGGAAGAGCGTGGAAGAGCAGCGCGCAGAGGTCGGAGGATGAGGACGTTGGGTCCCTTGGAGAGCACTGACCCCGAACGCATCGGCCGGTACCGGCTGATCGGTCGTTTGGGCTCCGGCGGCATGGGACAGGTGTTCTTCGGCCGTTCGGCCGGAGGGCGGGCGGTGGCGATCAAGCGCATCCACCCGCACATGGCCGCCGACGCCTCCTTCCGCCAGCGCTTCGTCCGCGAGGTCACCGCCGCCCGCCAGGTCAGCGGGGCCTTCACCGCCCCGGTCATCGACGCCGACCCCGACGACCAGGTGCCCTGGCTGGTCACCTCCTACGTGCCCTCGCTGCCCCTGGACGAGGCGGTGCGGGCGCACGGCCCGCTGCCCGAGGCCAGTGTGCGCGTGCTGGCCGCCGGTCTGGCCGAGGCGCTGGCCGAGATCCACCGGGTCGGCCTCATCCACCGCGACCTCAAACCCGGCAACGTCCTGCTCGCCGAGGACGGGCCCCGGGTGATCGACTTCGGTATCGCCCGTGCCACCGACGGGACCGCCGCCACGCAGTCGGTCATCGGCACCCCCGGTTTCATGAGCCCGGAGCAGGTACAGGGCGAGTCCCTGACCCCCGCCAGCGACCTGTTCGCCTACGGCGCCGTGCTGGCCTACACCGCCACGGGCGCCGGCCCCTTCGGTGAGGGCAACATGCCCACCATGGTGATGCGCATTATCGGCCACGAGCCGGACCTGTCGGCCGTTCCCGAGTCCCTGCGCCACCTGGTCGCCGCGTGCCTGTCCAAGAACCCGCAGGGGCGTCCCGGCCCGGGGGAGATCCTGGACTACCTGGGGGACGTGCACGTGGGTCCGGCCTGGCTGCCCCCGGCCGTGATGATGGGTGTGCAGGAGCAGGTCGCCAAGGTCAACAAGGCGCTGGCCGTCTCGGCCGGTGACGGACAGGCCACCGGCGCGCACCAGCGCACCGAGGCCCTGGGCGGTGCCACCGCCCTGGGAGGTGCGGCCGGTGCGGCCGCGGGAGCCGCCGCGGCGGGCGCGCTGGGCGATGACCAGGCCACCCGGGTCGCGGGCGGGGGGCAGGGGGCCGACAACGGCGCCACCTCGGTGCTGGGGGAGCAGACCCAGCAGCAGGGCTACCAGCAGACCCAGCAGCAGGCCCAGCAGCAGGGCTACCAGCCCACGGCCCGGTTCCCGGGCGCCCAGCAGGTGCCGCCCACCGCGTACCAGCAGGGCGAGCCGGGTGACCGGGACCCCTACGCCGACCTGTACGGCACGCGGCGCGACTCGCGCGCCGAGGCCGACGCCGATCCGCGCCAGCAGCAGGAGCAGCTGCGCCAGCAGGAGGAGCAGCGCCGGCGCCGCATGGAGGAGCAGCAGCGCTACCAGCAGGAGCAGCACAGACGCGCGGAGGAGCAGCGGCTGGAGCAGCGCCGCCGGCAGGAGGCCGAGCGGGCCCACCGCGAGCGCGTGCGCGCCGAGCAGGAGGCCGCCCGCCGGGCGCAGGCACAGGCGCGCCAGGCCGGCCAGCCGGGAGTGTGGGGTTTCGTCAAGCTGCTGCCGCTGTTGGTCATTCCGCTGGTCCAGATCCCGCTGGGCTACGGTGCGGCGCTGGCGTGGTCGTGGTTCACCACCGAGAGCGGTGTGTGGAACGGCATGGCCTACGCCTTCGAGCCGTTGACCATGGACTCCTTCTGGCACGCGACCATGCTGGGCTACTTCCTCTTCAACAACCTGGTGTCGCTGGAGTACCTGGTGCGGTCGCTGCGGACCTCCTTCGTCACCGGCGCGGTGCTGGCGCTGGGTGCGATCGCGGCGACCAACGGGTTGCTGTACAGCTTCGGTTTCTGGGGCTGAGTCCGCACCGCCGTGTGGGTGCCCGCACCGCGTCGCGGGGCCCACGCGGCCGGCCTCCGCGCCGGGAACGGAAACGGGGACGGGTTCGTCGTCCCGGCCGATCCCGGGGGCGAGTCCTGTGGAGCGCGGCGACCGGGAGCCGGAGGGCATGGGAGCGCCCGGGCCCTGAGAACACGCCTCAGCCGAGCGCGGAGGCCTCCGAGCGCTCCCGGCGGATCTCGGTCACCCGGTGGTGCACGGGGCGGGTGGGGGAGAGCGCCGAGCACGTGGTCGGGCACTCCGGCCCCTCCACCGTGGCCACCGAGACCGTGTACAGGCCGCCGCCGTGGCCCAGGGTGACCCGGACCCCCTCGGAGGTCTCCTCCTCGTCCAGGTGCGTCAGCTCCTCCACGCCCACCGCGCCCAGGCGCTCGCGCAGCGCGGCCTCGGCGGCCTGGGCGGCCGAGGAGTCGCTGCACCGCCCCCGGTAGTTCTCGGGCAGGACCACACCGCGCTCGAAGGCGGCGACCGTGCGCCGTGCCGACTCCGGCTCCAGGCGGCCGAAGTAGGCGCCCTGGGGCAGGGCGACCAGGTTGGCGGCGAAGCGGTCGCCGCCCACGTGCGTGGTCTCCCACACCTGGGCCCGGCCCCCGGTCAGCGCGGCGGCCACCGGGCGGCCCAGGACCGCGCAGCACGGGTCCTTCTTGGCGTGCGTGCACACCAGGTACAGGGTGTGGTCCACGGCGGTGCCGAACGCGGGGGGCCGGGGCCGCTCCACGGCGGTGGTGTCGTACTCCAGCAGTTCGGCCAGGTCGGTGAAGTCCACCTGGCGCACCCAGGGACCGGTGCGGCTGACATGCACGAAGTAGGCGCGCCTGGTGCCCTGTCCGGCCCCGGCGCGGCCGGTGTCGCCGGGGCGCTTGATCAACTGGGGCTTGATGTCCCTGCCCGCGATGCGCTCGGCCAGCCGTGAGACCACGGCCTTGTCCAGGCCGGGGCTGGTGAAGGCGGGGTGGCGCCAGGGGCCGGGGTGTTCGACCAGCAGCCATCCGGTGGTGCGCCCGGCCGTTCCGGAGATCGGCTCGCCGGTGTAGCGGGCCAGGGCCGAGCATCCCCGGCTGCCGTCCGGGGCGGTGGGCAGGCGCACGGGTCACGTCCAATCGGTGGCGGGTACACGGCGTCCCCGGGGCGGGGCGCGGGGCACGCGAAACGGAGTCGCGAAGGTTAGGTTAGCCTATCCATCCCGTACATGCTCCCGTCGGGCGGGGGTGGCGTCCGGAGGGAGCCGTGGCGCCCGGCGGGGGAGCCCTACCGGGGCGGGTCGGCCAGCATCCGCGCCAGCGCCCGCCGCGCGGAGTCCACGTGCTCCCGGGCCGCCTCGGCCAGGGCGGGGGTGGCGCCCCGCTCCAGCATCGACACCAGGCGGCGGTGCTCCTCCACCACCACCGACCGGTACTGGTCGTGGCCCAGACGGATGCGGGTGAGCTGGAACAGGTACACCTGCGAGCGCACGCCGTGCCAGGCCTGGGTCAGGCGGCTGTTGCCCGCGATCTCATAGACCCGGTCGTGGAAGGCCATGTCCAGGGAGAGCAGGGCGGGGCTGTCGGCGCCCGCGTCCAGCGCCCGCTCCAGCGTGTCCGTCAGGACCGACAGCTCCTCCAGGTGTCCGGGGGCGGCCCGCTCGGCCGCCGTGCCGGTGGCCAGGCACTCCAGCGCGGCGCGCACCGTGTAGACCTCGTCCACGTCGGCGGGGCTCATGTCGATCACGCGGGCGCCGCGGTGCCACTCGCTGCGCACCAGTCCCTCGCGTTCCAGGACGGCCAGGCCCTCGCGGACCGAGCCGCGGCTGACGTCCAGGGCGGTGGCCAGCTCCACCTCGCGCAGGGCCGCGCCGGGTGGTACCAGCCCCTCGAAGATGGCGTCGCGGACGCGGTCGGCCGCCTCGTGTGCCAGTCCGCGCCGCCGCGCCCTGCGCATGTCTTTCCCTTCGCGTCCGCCCCCGGTCCGTGTGCCCCGAAACCGCGTCGAGTGTACGGGTGGACCCGGAGGTGGGGGGCGTTTCGGGCACCGGTTTACTTCAAAGTTCAAATGTTGACATCCGGACAATCCCTGTCCGAGGATGAGGTGGAGGGTTCCGTGTCCGTGGTCCGGGTTCCGTCCTGACCCGGAACGCGGGCACGCCCCTTGTCGGCGTCGGGCCGCCCGCGGCAGTCCCGCCCGTGGCCGGGCCGAGGTCCCGGGCGAGGACACCGAGAGCCGTGGGCACGGCCCCCGGAGGCGGCGGTTCGAGCCGCCGCGGTGGCCGGGAGGGCCTTCGGCGGCTCCGGCGCCTTCGCGCGCAGCCGGGCGCGACCCCCTCTTCCCTCGTCCGGTCCCCGCCCCGCGGATCCCGTCCCTCCGGTGCGCGTGCGCGGCAGGCGCTCCCGCCGCGATGTCCCGGCGCACACGGTGTCCACCGGTCGAGCGCTCACTCACCTGGCCGGGCCCGGCGGGCCCGTGGGGCGGGGCGGCACCGAACTGTTGACGGCCGCGAAGACGACAGTGCTTGCGGCCACGGGGATGTCAGTGATCTCGCAGGCCACCGCCCTAGGACGCCGCCTCCGCCCCCGCGTTCGGCCTGTCCTGTGAGCGGTACTCGGCTTCGTCCAGGGTGATGTTCGTTCGGTGCCACACGCTGTCGCGCTCCTCCGGCGACCCCACGTCCCGCATGCCGTGCAGGTACTTGAGGGCCCCCTTGGGCGAGCAGAGGGTCGCCACACCGATCCCGTCGATGCTCGCGCCACTCAGTTCACCATCGCAGACCGCTCGGAGTACGGGTTCGGCGTGGGGGCCCGAGCCCTCCTTGGCCCTGCCGTAGCGAAACAGCGGGTGCCGACCCATCCGTGTGGGGTCGATGCGATCGTAGAAGTCGTCGGGCAAGTCGTTGGTCTTCGCGTTCTGCCGTAGTTCCTCCAGATACTCCTCAGCGGGGCGACTTCCGGCGTACTTGACGGTGCGGCGCTCTGGAGGGAGCACCCTCTGCCTCGGTTGTGGCGGCGGGGACGGAGCGGGCGCCGCTGCGGCTTCGCGCGCGGCCGGGTTCTGTGGTCCGAGCCTCTTGTCCCGCGGCTTTTTGGAGCGTTTGCCCACTAGGGCATCCCTATGCTTTGACCTGCGCTTTCGCAGCAGAGCGTAGAGGAGCGGGGTTGGAGGCACCCGAGCTTCGCCTCAACACGCCGTGGTGCCGTCGAGGCGCGGCGGCCAGGGAGGGACTTTCCCCGCGAAGTCCCCCTCGCGTGCGCGGCGCGAAGCACCACGGCCCGCTTCGAGCGCCAGAGCCCGGGCACAGCAACGCTGACCACAGTGGACAGGTCTGGCAGGCACTCCACAGCGTGGTGCTTCGCAGCCGCGACGGCAACTTCCCCACCACCGGTGGGCGCCGGAGCCGTCAAAGCGCCCTCGACTCAGCTAGAACAACGGTGTTGGTGCGACCCCGCGTCCCGAGAACGCACGAGCGTGACGGCAGCGCCCGGTCGTCAGGTGTCCGCTACGGGGAGGCGGTCGTGCCAGGCCATGTGGCGGTCAAGGTGCTGGTCTCCCTTGAGGGCGGACCCGTTCGGCGGTGTGACGCGGCCGCGGTGAGCCGTGCCCCGGGTCATCTCGGCGCTCCGCTGGGTGTTGCCTTCGACGAGCACCCGGCGCAGCCGGTCGTAGGCGCTGAGCGCCGCGGCGGTGCTGTCCGTGTCGCGCAGGGCCTTCGCCAGCACCACCGCGTCCTCCAGTGCCATGGACGCGCCCTGGCCGGTGGCCGGCGAGGCGGCGTGGGCCGCGTCGCCGATGACCAGCATCCTGCGGGTGTGCCAGGTGCCGCCGACCGGCAGGTCGTAGGCGTTGGTCACCATGGCAGGGCCGTCCGTCGCGGCGACGATGTCGGCGGCAGGGGTGGTGTCGGCTCGCAGGGTGTCGAGCAGGTGCCGGCGCCAGTGCTCGGGAGGGGTCCCGTTGATCTCGGCGGTCGGCAACTCATCCCCGGGCAGGCGGGCGAACCAGGAGGTCTCGCCCTCGGGTGAGACCGCGTAGCCGAAGGACGACGCACTGCCGCGGATCATCTCGATGCGCTCGGAGGTGTGGGGCGGGTCGGCGCGGGTGGAGTACCCGTAGAAGATGTTCTGCCCGGCGTAGCGGCGCGGCACCGAACCGGGGTCGATGAGCGGCCGGACGACGGATCCCAGGCCGTCGGCGCCGACGAGGAGGTCGCCTTCGACGGTCTCCCCGTCGGAGAAGGTCGCCGCGACACCGCCCGCCGTCTCCACGGCGGAGGCGAGCCGCCTGCCGTGCCGCACCTCGATCCCCCGGCGCCGGGCCTCCGACCGCAGTGCGCGGCACAGTGCGGCGCGGCGCATACAGCGGTACCGGCTGAGCGGGTCCTCGGCCCGGCCGAGCGGGGACGTGGCGATCTCCGCTCCGCTGCCATCGGTGAGGCGCATCGAGGTCAGACGGAAGCCGTGCCGGGCGACCTCCTTGTCCGCGCCGAACTGCGCCAGGGCCGTCATCCCGTTGCCGGCCAGGGTCAGGAAGGCGCCGATATCGGCCCCGCTGTCAGGGTGCGCCTCGTGGACCGAGACCCGCACGCCCGCCTTGTGCAGCGCGAGAGCTGCGGCGGTACCTGCGATTCCGCTACCGATGACCAGCACGTCGACCATTCGTCCCTGCCTTCCGGGTGAGGTTCGGACCGGAGTGGTCCCTACCCAGTGCGCGGTCGACATCTCAGGCGGCACATCGACTGATCGGCCATTGTGGACCCCACCGGTCGGCTAACGCGCTCCCTGGCAAGGAGGACGCCGGGCAGCGGCCGGTCCACCGATGTGCCGGGCGCCGCCGCCGACCACGCTGGAAGCATGACGGTCATCGAGGTGAAAGACCTGGTGGAGCACTACCGCCGGGTCGAGGCGGTGAACGGGGTCTCGTTCACCGTGGCGCGGGGTGAGGTCTTCGGGCTTCTCGGCCGCAACGGGGCGGGCAAGACCACCGTGGTGGAGTGCTTGGAAGGGCTGCGGCGCCCCGACTCCGGCACGGTCCGGGTCCTCGGTTTCGTCCCGGCCCGGCGGGACCCACCGGATGGCGACGGTCACGGCCAGCGCCCGACCTCCGCCCGTGATCACGTTCGGTCACCCCTTGCGGGGCGCCCGTGTTCGCGCGTTCTCCGGACACGGCGGAAGGTGTCGGCGCATACTCACCTCGAAGGAGCCGTGCGGGCGCGGGGGCGGGCAGTGGTCGATCCGGAGAAGAGGCAGGCGGCGACCGCCCGGTTGCGCCAGCTCGACGCGGCGGGGACGCTCACCTCCCGGCACGTGCGGCTGACGGCCGACGGGCGCGGGGTGAGCGAGCGCACCGTGTGGCGGTGGATCGACCCCCGCGCGCCCGAGAGCGACGGCCGGGCCCGGCCCGGGTACCGGCTCACCGCATGGCCCAGTGCGGAGCGACCGTCCGCGAGATCGCGGACCTGCTGGGCGTGCACCCCCACCACCCGGACGAGGACGCCCTGCGCCGCCTGCCGGAGCTGCCCACGCGGGTGCTCATCGGCCTCGCCCGCCGGTTGGACCTGCACCCCGCCGACCTCGCCCCCGGCCTGGAACCGGTACTGGTCCACACCCGCCAGGACACCGAGCCCGACTCCGAGGACCCCGCCATCGAGGCCGACGCTCGCACGGTGCTGGCCGCGCTGGCGCACGCGGGCACCCCCGTTGCACACCCACCGCTGTGCCAGGTGCTCGACTGGCCCCACCCCCGGCTCCGGACCGCGCTCGACCACCTCCAAGACCACCCCGAAGCGGCCGGGCTGGCCGCCCACGCCGTCGAGGGCGAGCTCGCCGTCGACCCGGCGGTCCGGTTCAGTCTCCTGCCCGAGCACTCACCGTCAGCAGAGGAGGAGACGGAGGAGGAGCACTGACATGTTCGTGGCCGATGCTCACTGACAAGTCGGTGACCGATCCACTGACATCCCCGTGGCCGTCAACACGAACCGACCACCCCGCAAGCGCCCTGACCAGGCACGGTCATCCCATCACCGGCTGTTCACGAGACGCAAATGTGCCTTTGTATCACCTTGACCGGATGAGGTGGATCACTTATGTTCGCTAGAAGAACACGTGTTCGCTAAACGTACAACAACGGGCGGTAACGCCCCCTGAACCGGCTGGAGCTCCTGATGCGCCGAACGTTGGCCGCCCTCACCACGGGCGCGGTACTGCTGGCCGCCACCGCGTGCGGCTCGCAGGAGGCCGATTCCGACTCCGGCGGCCTGACCACGGTCACCGCGGGCGTCATTCCCATCGTCGACGTCGCCCCCGTCTACCTCGGTGTGGAACAGGGCTTCTTCGAGGAGCGCGGTATCGACCTGCGGCTGGAGTCCAGCTCCGGTGGCGCCGCCATCGTGCCCGGGGTGATCAGCGGCGAGTTCGACCTGGGGTTCAGCAACATCGTCTCGCTCATCGTCGCCCGGGGGCAGGGCCTGCCCCTGACCACCCTCACCAACGGCGTCACCACCACCGGCGAGCAGGGCGCGGACATGGGCGGCGTCTTCGTCCAGGACGACAGCTCCATCCAGGACGCCGGTGACCTGGAGGGGCTCACCGTGGCCAGCAACAACCTCAAGAACATCGGTGACACCACCGTGCGCCAGTCCGTGCGCGTGGCCGGGGGAGACCCCTCGTCGGTGAAGTTCGTCGAGCTGCCCTTCCCCGACATGCCCGCCGCGCTGGACAGCGGACAGGTCGACGCGGTCTGGGCGGTGGAGCCCTTCGCCTCGATCATCCGCCAGGCCGGGCACCGCGAGATCGCCTCCAACTTCGTCGACACCCACCCCGAGCTGTCGGTGGCCGCCTACTTCGCCTCCGAGCAGCGCCAGGCCGAGGACCCCGAGCTCTTCGCCGACGTCACCGCCGCGCTGGAGGAGTCCATGGCCTACGCCCAGGACAACCCCGACGAGGTCCGCCGGACCATCTCCACCTACACCGAGATCGACCAGGGCGTCATCGACGAGCTGGTCCTGCCCCGCTTCCCCTCCGAGATCAACCGCGAGTCGGTGCGGACCCTGGCCGACCTGATGGTCACCGACGGACTCGTCGACTCCGAGCCCGACCTGGACGCCCTCTACGGCGCCAAGGAGTGACTCCGGGCCCGCCGGGGACATCCGTCCTCCCCGGCGGGCCCACAGCGCCCCTCCCACATGCCCCGTTCTCCGCGCAGGAGAGGACCGTGACCGCGACACGAACCGCCCTGGCCGTGCCCGGGGGCAGCGGCACCGCCGCCCCCGCACGGCCGCGTGGCGCCACCGTGGCCATCGACAACCTGTGCGATATCGGCGAAACTTCCGTGCGGAACCCGGTGCGCCCGGTGGGCGGCGGCGACGCCGCCGACGCCGACTTCGTCGAACCGGTGGTCACCGACGGCCTGATCGACTCCGCACCCGACTTGGACACGTTCATTCGATGACCGAAACCACCACCCAGGGCACCGCGCGCGAGCGCCCCGAGGCTCCCGCGGGAGCCGGCGGGCGCCCGCGCGGGGCCGCCCGCACGGGCCCCAACAAACCACTCCTCGGCGCCGTGGGCATCGTGGCCTTCCTCGGAATGTGGGAGGCCGTGCCCCACCTGGGCCTGGTCTCCGAGCGCTTCCTGCCCCCGGCCTCCACGGTCCTGGCCGCCCTGGCCCAGCGCGCCACCACACCCGGTCTCTGGATCGCGGTCGGTGACACCCTCATCGGGTGGGGCCTGGGCCTGGCCATCGCCTTCGTCGCCGCCGTCCTGCTCGGCTTCGCCATGGGCGCCCTGCCCCGGGTGCGCGCCTTCACCAACTCCACGGTGGACTTCCTGCGCCCCATCCCCTCGGTGGCGCTCATCCCGCTGGCCATCCTGCTGTACGGCACCGACCTCCGCTCCACCCTGCTCCTGGTGGTCTACGCCTGCTTCTGGCTCATCTACATCCAGGTGCTCTACGGGGTGGCCGACGTGGACCCCGTGGCCGAGCAGACCGCCCGCTCCTACGGGCTGGGCCGCCTGGCCCGGATCCGCTACGTGGTCTGGCCCACGACGCTGCCCTACCTGATGACCGGGGTGCGCCTGGCCGCCGCGGTCGCCCTCATCCTGGCCATCACCGCCCAGTTGATCATCGGCTCTCCCGGCATCGGCCAGGAGATCGCCGTCGCCCAGTCCAGCGGCGCCGTCTCCTCGGTCTACGCGCTCATCGTCGCCACCGGCGCCCTGGGCGTGCTGATCAACATCGGGGTGCGTGTCCTGGAACGCCGCGTCCTGCGCTGGCACACGTCCGTCCGCGGGGAGGCCACCGCATGAGCAGCCAGTCCACCACCCTGAGCACGGGGCCCGGCGCCACGGCCTCCGTGCGGCGCGCGGGCACCAAGGTCCTGCACCTGCTGCTGTTGCCCGCGCTGCTCATCGGCCTCTACGCCTACTCCAGCGCCAACTCCGACAGCTACTACATGCCCACCCCCGACCTCATCGCCGCGGCGTTCGTCGAACTGTGGTTCTCCGAGCGCTTCTTCGTGGACGTGCTGCCGAGCCTGGCCCGCCTGGCCGTGGGCTTCACCCTCTCCGCGGTGCTGGGCGTGGGCCTGGGCGTGGTGCTGGGGCTGTCCACCCGGGTACGCGCCCTGTTCGAACCGGTCCTGGAGTTCCTGCGGGCCATCCCGCCGCCCGTCCTGGTGCCGCTGATGATCCTGCTCGTCGGGATCGACGACTCCATGAAGGTCCTGGTCATCGTCTCCGGCTGCGTGTGGCCCATCCTGCTCAACACCGTCGAGGGCGTGCGCGCGGTGGACCCCGTCCTGGCCGACACCGCCCGCTGCTACGGGATCAACGGCACGACGAGGCTGCGCGTGCTGGTGCTGCGCTCGGCCAGCCCGCAGATCATGGCCGGGCTGCGACTGGCGTTGGCGCTGGCCATCATCCTGATGGTCATCAGTGAGATGTTCGCCAGCTCCAGCGGTCTGGGCTTCGCCGTCGTGCAGTTCCAGCGCTCCTTCGCCATCCCCGAGATGTGGGCGGGCATGGTGCTGCTGGGGATGATCGGCTTCGCCCTGTCGGTCCTGTTCGAGTTCGCCGAGGGCCGCGTCCTGGGCTGGTACCGCGGCCTGCGCGCCGCCAACCGGGGGGAGTGAGAGCGATGAGCGCGAACAGCGGTACCAGCGCGGGTGCGGACGCCGCGAACCCGGGCGCCACGACGAACCACCAAGGAGAACGCCCCACCATGCTCAAGGTCACCGGCCTGCAGAAGATCTACAACGGGGGAGCCAACGCCGTCGAGGCGGTGCGCGACCTGACCTTCGACCTGGGCGAGGGCAAACTCGTCTGCCTCGTGGGCCCCTCCGGTTGCGGCAAGACCACCCTGCTCAAATGCATCGCCGGGCTCATGCCGCCCACCAGCGGCACCGTCGAGCTCGCCGGCCAGAGCGTGACCGCGCCGCCGCCGGGCATGGCCGTGGTCTTCCAGGAGTACGGGCGCAGCCTCTTCGCCTGGATGAGCGTGCGCGCCAACGTCGAGCTGCCGCTGAAGGAGAAGAAGATCCCCCGAGGGCGGCGCAGAGAGCTGGTCGACGAGTCCCTGGAGGCGGTGGGGCTGACCAGCTTCGCCCACGCCTACCCCTGGCAGCTCTCGGGCGGCATGCAACAGCGCGTGGCCATCGCCCGGGCCATCGCCTACGAGCCCCAGGTCCTGCTGATGGACGAGCCCTTCGCCGCCGTGGACGCCCAGACCCGCGCCGACCTGGAGGACCTCATCCGCCAGATCTGGCAGCGCATGGGGGTGACCGTGCTGTTCGTCACCCACGACATCGACGAGGCCGTCTACCTGGGGGAGAGGGTGCTGGTGCTGTCCTCCTCACCGACCGTGGTGCAGGATGACATCACCGTGGACCTGCCCACCGAGCGCGACCAGCTCACCACCCGCCAGGACGAGCGCTTCACCGAGCTGCGCGCCCGCGTCTACGCCGAGATCCAGCAGGCCAAGAAGAGCGCCGGGGCGGCCCCGACCGCCGCCCCCTCCGTCGCGCACTGACCGAGTACACCACCCGTGGCGGAGGACGGGCACGCGAGCGCCGCCCGTCCCGCTCCACGCGCGGACCAAGCGTCGAATCCGTCAAAGGAGACACCGTGCCCCTGATCACCGAGGACTACACCTCCTCCGTCTTCACCGGAACCTGGACACCGGCCAGGGGCGGCGACGCCCCCGTGGTCTCGCCCTCCACCGGTACCGTCCTGGGTCGCACCGGCATCGCCGACGCCGAGGACGTGCGCGAGGCCGGCGCCCGGGGCGCCCGGGCCCAGCGCGAGTGGGCGGCGGCCTCCTTCGAGGAGCGCGCCGCCGTGCTGCGCCGTGCCGGGGACCTGCTGGAGGCCCACTCCGAGGAGATCACGGGCTGGCTGCGCCGCGAGGGCGGGGCGGCGGTCGGCATGGCGGGCTTCCAGGTGCACGTGGCCGCGGGGGAGTGCTTCGAGGCGGCGGCCCTGGCCTCCCAGCCGCACGGCGAGATCCTGCGCACCGGCAAGCCGAGGCTGAGCTTCTCCCGCCAGGTGCCGGCCGGGGTGGTGGGGGTGATCGCCCCGTTCAACGTGCCCCTGATCCTGGGCATCCGCTCGGTGGCCCCGGCGCTGGCCGTGGGCAACGCGGTCATCCTCAAGCCGGACCCGCGCACGGCCGTGTGCGGCGGCGCGGTCATGGCGGAGGTGTTCCGCCGGGCGGGTGTGCCCGAGGGCGTCCTCCAGGTGCTGCCGGGCGGGGCGGAGGCCGGTGAGGCGCTGGTCGCCGACCCGCACGTGCGCGTGATCTCCTTCACCGGCTCCACGCAGGCCGGCCGCAAGGTCGGCGAGGCCGCCGGGCGCCACCTCAAGCGCGTCCACCTGGAGCTGGGCGGGAACTCTCCGCTGGTGGTCCTGGACGACGTGGACGTGGCCTCGGCGTCCTCGATCGGCGCGTGGGGATCGTTCCTGCACCAGGGACAGATCTGCATGACCACCGGCCGCCACCTGGTGCACGAGTCCGTGGCCGACGAGTACGTGGAGCGGCTGGCCGCCAGGGCCGACGCGCTGACCGTGGGCAGCACCGAGGTCGAGGGCGCCGCGCTGGGTCCGGTGATCGACGCCGGGCAGCGCGACAAGATCCATGAACTGGTCACGGGAAGTGTGGACTCGGGCGCGCAGCTGCGCGCGGGCGGCACCTACGAGGGACTGTTCTACCGGCCCACGGTCCTGGACCGGGTCCGGGCCCAGACCCCGGCCTACGCCGAGGAGGTGTTCGGCCCCGTGGCCCCGGTGGTGCGCTTCTCCTCGGTCGACGAGCTGGTGGAGCTGGCCAACTCCACCGAGTACGGGCTGTCCCTGGGCGTGCTGACCAACAACCCGATGCGGGGGATGGAGATCGCCGACCGGGTGCCCAGCGGCATCGTGCACATCAACGACCAGACCGTGGACGACGAGGCCGTCGCCCCCTTCGGCGGGGTGGGCGACTCGGGTACGGGCTCGCGGTTCGGCGGTACCCGCGCCAACCTGGAGGCGTTCACCGAGACCCAGTGGGTGACCATGCAGGCCGACCCGGCGCGCTACCCGTTCTAGGCGCCGCGGGCGCCCTGGCGCGATGCCCGGCGGTGCCCGCGCCAGGTGCGGGCCGCCGCCCCCGGGGCGGCGGCCCGGCCCGTGTCCGGATCCGGACCGGCTTCGGGCGCGGACGGGGCGGCCGAACACGTGGAGGGACTCCGCCCGGGCCGCCTCACCCGGTCATGTCGGGGATGACTCCGGGCCCCACCCGCCGCACGTAGTCGCGAAACAGCGCCACCGCCGGGGGCTCGTACCCCCCGCCCGACCCCTCCTCGGGCCAGACCACCCCGATGGGCCGACGGGCGTCCACGCCCCGCAGCGGCAGCTCCACCGTCCCGCTCAGCGCCCCCCTGGGCCGTGCGGGAAGGACCGACACCCCCAGGCCCGCCGCCACCAGCCCGCGCGCGGTCGCGATGTCGTCGGCCTCGAAGGCCACCCGGGGCGTGAACCCGGCCCGCTCGTTCAGCCGGTCGGTGAGGTGGCGCACGCCCCGCCCCGGCTTGAGCAGGATGAACTCCTCGTGCGCCGCGGCGCTGCCCGGCACCCCCCGCTCCCGGGCCCGGTCCCCTCCCCGCGCCAGCGGGTGCTCCTCGGGCACCACCAGCCGCAGCATCTGCGTGTGCAGCGTCGCCGCCGCCAGCCCCCGCCCCGAGGGCAGCGGCGAGGTCAGCGCCAGGTCGGCGCCGCCCGCCGAGAGCCTGCGCAGCGACTGCGCCCAGGGCTCCTGGGCGAGGGAGAACCGCACCCCCGGGTGCTCGGCCCGAAAACCCCGCAGCAGTGCCGGGACCACCTCCACGCCCAGCGTGGGCAGGAAGGTCAACGCCACCCGCCCCTCCTCGGCGCCCGTCAGCTCCGTCATCCCCTGGCGCAGGTCCTGTAGCGCGCGCTCGGCGTGCGGCAGCAGCAGCCGGCCGGCCCGGGTCAGGCGCACCCCGCGGCCGCTGCGCTCCACCAGGGCCATGCCCAGCTCCTCCTGCACCCGGGTCAGCGCCCGGCTCAGGGTGGGCTGGGGCATTCCCAGGGACTCGGCGGCCCGGGTGATGTGCCCGGTCGCGGCGACCGCCGCCACCATCCGCAGCCTGGGCGCCAGGACCCGGGCCAGCGCGTCCGCGTCGGAGCCGTCGGGGTGTTCTCCGTCTTTCATGCATTTCAGTATGAGCCAGTGTGGATCCATGTATTGGACGTATGAAAAGGGTGTTCCTAGCGTGGAACCATGACCCTGAGCAGCGACTCACCGCCCGACCACGACACCCGGCCCCGCGCGGGCACCAGCGCCTACCGGCGCACGGTCGTGGCGCTGGTGGCCGCCGCCGTGGCGACCTTCGCCCAACTGTGGTCGCTCCAGCCGATCCTGCCCGCCATCTCCCAGGGCTTCGACGCCTCGGCCTCCCAGGCCGCGCTCTCGATCTCCCTGGCCACCGGCGGCCTGGCCGGCTTCACCCTGGTGTGGAGCGGCGTGGCCGACCGCCTCGGCCGTGCCCGGGTCATCGCCGTCTCCCTGCTGGCCGCGACCGCGCTGGGCTGCCTGACCCCCTTCGCCGGGGAGCTGTGGCTGCTGCTGGGCCTGCGAGCCCTGCAGGGCGCCGCCCTGGGCGGGGTGCCCGCGGCCGCCGTCGCCTACCTGGCCGAGGAGGTCCACCCCTCCGACGCCCCGCGCGCCACGGGCCTGTACATCGCGGGCAACCCACTGGGCGGTATGGGCGGGCGCCTGCTGGCCGGGTTCGCCACCGACCTGGGCGGCTGGCAGTGGGGGATCGCCGCCAACACCCTTCTGGGCCTGGCCGCGCTGGCCGTGTTCGCCCTGGTCCTGCCCTGCGGCCCGCACCGCCGCGGCGCCACGGCCGGGCCCGGTCCGGCCACGGCCCACGGCGCACCGGCCACGGGGAACGGCACCTTTACCGGTCCAGCCGCACCCGGCATGGGCGCACGCCTGCGCGCCGCCCTGGCCACGCGCGGCCTGCCCGCTCTGTACGCCCAGGCGCTGCTGCTCATGGGCGCCTTCATGACGGTCTACAACCTGTTGGGCTTTCGCCTGACGGCCCCGCCCTTCGGGCTCTCCCAGGCCGCCGCCTCCCTGCTCTTCCTGTCCTACACCGCGGGGATGCTGGGCTCGGCCGTGGCCGGGAACGCCGTCGCCCGCTGGGGCGGCTACGCCGTGCTCACCACCTCCACCGTGCTGATGGCCGCCGGCCTGGGCGGGCTGTTCGGCACGGCCCTGCCCGGGCTGCTGGCGGCCCTGCTGGTGATGACCTTCGCCTTCTTCTCCGCCCACGCCACCGCCTCGGCCTGGGTGGGCGCCCGCGCGGTGGCCGGGCGCGCCCAGGCCATGGCGGTCTACACCCTGGCCTACTACCTGGGCTCCAGCCTGTTCGGCTGGCTGGGCGGCCTGGTCTACGACACCGTGGGCTGGGACGGCGCGGTGGTCTTCGCGCTGGGCCTGTGCGCGGGTGCGGCGCTGGCGGGGCTGCGCCTGCGCCGCCTGCCGCGGGTCGAGGCCGGTCCGCGGCGCTCCGGCCCCCCGGAAGGGCCGGCGACGGGGCGGGGCACGGGAGAGTGACGAGGGCGGGCCACGTCACCGCACGCGCTGTGCCCTCAGGACGGTGTCGCGGGTGTGGTGCGTGCCCGCGGGCGCCGGAGCGGTGCGCGGGCGGGTCTCGTTGACCAGGACGGTCCAGTCCTCGTCCAGGAGCTCGGCGATGTCGGCGGGCTGGTAGTAGTCGCTCGGGTCGAAGCCGCCCTCGTGGCCTGGCGGCAGGTCGGCGAGGTCGTGGCCGACGATGAGCAGGGTGCCGCCGGGGGCGACGGCGGACAGCAGGCCGCGCAGCGCCGCGTGGTCCGGCTCGTGCGGGAGCGGGAGGTACTGGACGGACACCAGGTCGAACGCGCCGGCCGGTGGCGGTGTGGTGGTCAGGTCGGCGCGGGCCCACGCCACACGGCCGCCGGTGTCCGCGGACGCGGCGCGCCGCAGGGCGACCCGTGAGATGTCGACCGCGGTGACCAGCCATCCGCGCCGGGCCAGCCAGAGCGCGTCGGCGCCCTCACCGCATCCCACGTCCAGCGCCTGCCCGGGCGCGAGGCCGGTGACCTCGGTGACGAGCACCCCGTTGGGGTTGCCGCTGAAGACCTGGTCGCTGCTGCCGTACTTCTCGTCCCAGAACCGTGCGTCCATCACCATGCCGTGTCGGCCACTGTGTCGGGTCATCGTGACCACCTCCGACGCCACTCTGCCCACGCCGGTGGCCTGCCGACAAAGTTCTTTGCGAGAACAGCAAAACGCGGGTGCGGCGGTGCGACACGGGCGGTCCTGCTTGTTCCACGGCGTACACAGGACAAGGGTGGGAGAAGACAACACGAGCGGGATAGTTTAAAATTAAACTACATTGGTCGACAGGTACACCGGCGACCCCGACGGAGGGTGAGGACATGGACGTGCGTCCCGCGGGAATCCACCATGTGACCGCGATCGCCAGCGATCCCCAGGCCAACGCCGACTTCTATCTCAACGCGTTGGGGATGCGCATGGTCAAGCGCACGGTCAACTTCGACGCACCCGAGACCTACCACCTCTACTACGGCGACCGGGCGGGCAACCCCGGCACCATCATGACCTTCTTCCCCTGGCCCGACGCGCCCCCGGGGCGCATCGGCGCCGGGCAGGCCACCACCACGACCTTCTCCGTCCCCGAGGGCTCCCTGGGATGGTGGGCCGAGCACCTGGCGGCCCTGGACGTGGAGGCCACCCGGCCCGCCGAGCGGGGCGAGGAGGACGTGCTCACCCTGCGCGACCCCGACGGGCTGGTCATCGAGCTCGCCGCCAGCGCCGACCACCACGACACCGACCCCTGGGACGGGGGAGCGGTGCCCACCGAGCACGCCGTCCGCGGCATCCGCGCCATCACCCTGACCGAACAGGACGTGGAGGGCACCGTGGAGATGCTGGGCGAGCAGCTGGGCTTCCGTCTGGCCGGCGAGGAGGGCGGGCGGCTGCGCTTCCACACCAACGACTCCGGGCAGGGCGTGGGCACCATCGTCGACGTCCTGGCCCGGCCCAAGGCGCAGCGCGGTCTGGTCGCCGCGGGGACCGTCCACCACGTCGCCTACCGCGCCCCCGACGGGCCCGTCCAGGCGGCCTGGCGCCAGAGGCTGGAGGAGGACGGCGTGGGTGTCACCGAGATCCGCGACCGCTGCTACTTCACCTCCATCTACTTCCGCGAGCCCGGCGGGGTCCTGCTGGAGATCGCCACCGACGGGCCCGGCTTCGACTACGACGAACCACTGCTGGAGCTGGGCCGCTCCCTCAGACTCCCGCCGTGGCTGGAGCCCAGCCGCGAGCAGATCGCCGCCCGCCTGCCCGTCCTGGAGATCGACCAGTGACCACCACCGACGACTTCGCCCACGTCTTCACCCCGGCCACCGAGCCGGGGACGCCCACCCTGCTGCTGCTCCACGGCACCGGCGCCGACGAGAACGACCTGCTGCCCCTGGGGCGGGCACTGGCGCCCGGCGCGGCCCTGCTCTCACCGCGCGGCAAGGTCACCGAGAACGGCATGAACCGCTGGTTCCGCCGCGTGCGCGAGGGCGTCTTCGACGTCGAGGACCTCATCGCGCGCACCGCCGAACTCGCCGACTTCGTCACCGCCGCCACCCGGACCTACGACCTGGACCCCGACCGGATCGTGGTCAGCGGCTTCTCCAACGGCGCCAACACCGGCGCGGCCCTGCTGCTGCTCCATCCCCGCCTGCTGTGCGGCGCGGCCCTGTTCGCGGCCGGGGCGCCGCTGCAGGGGCGCGAGCCCGAAGCGGTGGACCTGTCCCGGATCCGGGTGTTCCTGAGCTCGGGGATGGACGATCCCGTCACCACCATCGACCAGGCGCGGCTGCTGGCCTCCCAGTTGGAGGACAGGGGAGCGCGGGTGGAGGAGCACGAACACCCCGGGGGACACCGGCTGGCCCCCGAGGCGCTGGACCAGGCCCGCGACTGGTTCGAGCGCTCCCGGTTCTGACCGGCACCGCGGACGGCGGCGGCGTCCCCTGATCCCGGGCGTCGCCGCCCCTCCTTCCACCACCGGGCTCGGGTGTTCGCTCGGGAGCGCCCGGGGCGTGATCCGGTGGTGGCCGCGTGTACGCCGTGGTCGTCGGAGGTGTTGGGGGAGGAGTCCCACATCGTGCGGTTCCAGCGTCGGTCCACGTACGAATCTACGTAGTAAAGGTGGCACTTCTCTATGTTCACTTCACCAATCCCGAACAAGAACACACATCCGGACAAACGATAAGCTCACCCGGACATCCCCGCCCCCACCACGCCCACCCCCGCCACGAAAGAACCCATGATCACCTCCTGCCCCGGACGCGTGCGGTAGATGGACCCCGAGGTCCTCGTCCTGCTCCTGCTCGTCGGCGTCGCCGCGGGCTGGGTCGACGCCGTCGTCGGCGGAGGCGGCCTCCTGCTGCTGCCCGCCCTGCTGGTCGCCGCGCCCACCACACCCCTGGCCACCCTCCTGGGCACCAACAAGCTCGGCGCCGTCTTCGGCACCACCTCCGCCGCCATCGCCTACGCCCGCAAGGTCAGGATCGACCGGCGCGTGGTCCTGCCCACAGCGGCCCTGGCACTGCTGGGCTCGGGGCTGGGCGCCGCCATGGCCGCCGCGCTCACCGCCGACGTCCTCAAACCCGTCATCATGGTCGTGCTGGCCGGAGTGGCCCTCATGGTCTACTTCCGCCCCGCCATGGGCGCGTCCACCGACCCGCGCCTGCGCACCCGCAACCGCGTCCTGGCCGCCATCGCCCTGGCCGGACTCGGCGTGAGCTTCTACGACGGCCTCATCGGCCCCGGCACCGGCGTCTTCCTCATCGTCGCCTTCACCGCCGTCATCGGCATGGACTTCGTCTCGGCCTCCGCCTCGGCCAAGATCGTCAACGTGTGCACCAACATCGGCGCCCTGGTCGTCTTCGGCCTGGCCGGGCACATCGACTGGCTGCTGGGCCTGGGACTGGCCATCTGCACCATCATCGGCGCCCAGATCGGCGCCCGCATGGCCCTGCGGCGCGGCTCGGGGTTCGTGCGCACCGTCCTGCTCGTGGTCGTCATGGCCCTGCTGGCACGCATGGGCTGGGACTTCCTCACCTGAGGGCCGGGTGCCCGGGCGTCCGGAAAACCACATGCCCGCCGGGGCGCGCACCGGTAGGATCCGGCGCCGGCCGAGGAGGGGGCGAGCGTTGGAGATCCACGAGTACACCCGTCTGGACGCCGTCGCGCTGGCCGAGCTCGTCCATACCGGCCAGGTCACGGCCGCCGAGGTCGAACACACCGCCCGCCGTGCCCTGGAACGCGCCCACGCCGACCTCAACGCGCTCACCGGCCCCCTGTACGACCCGGTCCCCGACCATGCCCCGAACGGCCCGCTGGGCGGGGTCCCGTTCGTGGTCAAGGACAGCGGTCCCTTCGTCCGGGGAACGCCGTTCTGCCTGGGCAGCCGTGCCCTGGTCGGCGCCGTCGCCCACACCGACCACGCCCTCATGACCCGTTTCCGCGCCGCGGGGCTGGCCGCCCTGGGACAGAGCACCGTTCCGGAACTGGCCCTGAGCCTCGCCACCGAGTCCCGGCGCTACGGCACCACCCGCAATCCCTGGAGCCCCGAGCGCGGTGTGGGCGGCTCCAGCGGGGGAGCGGCGGCCCTCGTGGCGGCCGGTGCCGTTCCCCTGGCCCACGGTTCCGACGGAGGCGGCTCCCTGCGGGTCCCCGCCTCCGCATGCGGCCTGGTCGGCCTCAAGCCCAGTCGTGGCCGCACCCCCTGCGGCCCGCTGACGGGCGAGGCCGGATTCGGCATGGTCGGCGAGTTCGCCCTCACCCGCACCGTCCGCGACACCGCGTTCCACCGGGCCGCGGAGTACGCGCCCTTCAGCGCTCCGGCCAACGTCGCGGGTCTGCCGGCTCTGAGCCTGCCCCTGGCCCAGAGCCGGGAGGGGCTGCCCATCGGTGTCCAGCTCATGGCGGCTCCGGGGCGTGAGGACGTGCTGTTGGCGGTGGGGAGCCAGCTCCAACAGGCCGCTCCGTGGGAGGGCAGGTGTCCTCCTCTGCACGTGTGAGGGTCTGGCCGTGGTGCGGGGGCGGGAGCGGCGGCGTCCGGAACGGCAGGTGTCCTCCACCGCGTGTGCGAGCAGTGCGGGGCGGCCTGCCGGGGGAGCGGGACCACCAGGCACAAAAGGCACCCTTCCGTGCGAACAGGGCGTAGGTAAGGCTAACCTGTCTCAGATGGCGTACGGTCTCCCGCCGACGCCACCAGGACTGCACCCCACCAGGTCAGCCCCGCACACCGCCCACGCAACGACGAACGGGGAAGCCGTGGCCCTGCGCGCGCCCACCCTCACGCGCCCCACACCCACCAGGCGCGTCATCCGCCCCATCGGGCTCCTCACGGCCCTGGGCGCCCTCGCCGTCTGCGCCCTGCTCAGCGTCACCGTCGGTACCAAACCCATCCCCGTCGCCGACGTCTGGGCCTCCCTGACCGCCTACGACGGCTCCTACGACCACGACGTCATCCGCAGCCTGCGCGTGCCCCGCACCGTCATCGGCGTCTTCGTCGGCGCCGCACTGGGCCTGGCCGGGGCCCTCATGCAGGCCCTGACCCGCAACCCCCTGGCAGAACCCGGCATCCTGGGCGTCAACTCCGGGGCCGCCGCGGCCGTGGTCATCGCCGTCATCGCCTTCGGCGCCGGGGGAGCCGCCTACGTCTGGCCCGCCTTCGTCGGCGCCGCACTGGCCGCCGTCGCCGTCTACGCCCTGGGCTCGCGCGGTCGCGCCAGCGCCACCCCCGTCCGCCTGGCCCTGGCCGGAACCGCCCTGACCGTCGTCCTCCAGGGCCTGATCCACGGCGCCTTCGTCCTCAACGAGTTCGTCTTCGACCGCATCCGCTTCTGGCAGGTCGGCTCCCTGACCGGCCGCGACATCGACGTCCTCTGGCAGGTCGCCCCCTTCCTCGTCACGGGCGTCGTCCTCACACTGTGCCTGGGCCCCTCCCTCAACGCCGTCGCCCTGGGCGACGACCTGGCCGCCACCCTGGGCGCCAACATCCCCCTCATCCGCGCCGCCACCGCCGTGGCGGTCATCCTGCTGTGCGGCGCCGCCACCGCGGCCGCCGGACCCATCTGGTTCGTGGGCCTGGTCGTCCCGCACGCCGCACGTGTGATCACCGGCCCCGACCAGCGCTGGCTGCTGCCCTACGCCGCGGTCCTGGGCGCCGTCCTGCTCACCGCGGCCGACATCCTCGGCCGCGTCGTCCTGCCCAGCTCCGAACTGGAGGTGGGCATCGTCACCGCCTTCGTCGGTGCGCCCCTGTTCATCGCCCTGGTCCGCAGCAGAAGGATGGCCCAGCTTTGAGTGACACCCTGGCCCCACCGCGCCGACCCGGGACCTCGGGAGGGCGCACCACACCCCGCGGCTCCTTCGCCCTGCGCCTGTTCGGCGAACGCCTGTCCCTGCTCGTGCGCCCGCGCACCCTCGTGGTCTGCCTCGCCCTGACACTCCTGAGCGCCCTGGTGCTGGTCGTGTCGGTCTCCGTCGGCGACTACGCGATTCCCCTGCGGGCCGTGCCCGGCGCCATCGCCGGCTACGGCGAGCGCCTCGACGTGTTCTTCGTCCAGGGCGTGCGCCTGCCCCGCGCCCTGACCGCGATCGGTGTGGGCGCCGCCCTGGGCATCGCCGGAGCCGTCTTCCAGAGCCTGTCGCGCAACGCCCTGGGCAGCCCCGACATCATCGGCTTCACCTCCGGCGCCGCCACCGGGGCCGTCACCGTCATCCTGGTCTTCGGCGCCGGACGCGTCGCCGTCTCCCTGGGCGCCATCGCCGGAGGGCTGCTCACCGCCGCCGTCGTCTACCTGCTGGCCATGAAGAACGGCGTCCAGGGCTACCGCCTGGTCCTGGTCGGTATCGGCGTGTCGGCCATGCTCGGCTCGGTGCGCGACTACCTCCTGACCCGCGCCGAGCTCACCGACGCCATGGGCGCCCAGATCTGGATGATCGGCAGCCTCAACGGCCGCGGCTGGGGCGAGGTCGCCGCCGTGTGGGTCTGCCTGGCCCTGCTGGGTCCGGTCCTGCTCGCCCAGGGAAAGCGGCTGCGCTTCATGGAACTGGGCGAGGACACCGCGCGCGGACTGGGCGTGTCCACCCAGGCCACCCAGCTCACCGTGCTGGCCGTGGCCAGCGCCCTGACCGGTGCCGCCATCGCCGTCGCGGGCCCCATCGGCTTCATCGCCCTGGCCGCACCCCAGCTGGCCCGGCGCCTGACACGTACCGGCGGCACCACCCTGGTCGGCTCCGCCCTGATGGGCGCAGCCCTGCTCGTGGTCGCCGACCTGGTCGCCCAGCGCGCCCTGGCCCCCGTCCAACTGCCCGCCGGCGTGGTCACCGCCGTCATCGGCGGCAGTTACCTGATCTGGCTGCTGTACACCGAATGGCGCGGCGGACGTGCCTGAGCGAGACCGAGGAAGAACCATGACCACCCCAGCCGACGCCGCCTCCCGCCTCCACGGACGAGACCTCACCCTGGCCTACGATCAGCGCGTCATCTCCCAGGACCTGGCCGTCACCGTCCCCGACAACTCCTTCACGGTGATCGTGGGACCCAACGCCTGCGGCAAGTCCACCCTGCTGCGGGCGCTCTCCCGTACCCTCAGACCCGCGCGGGGCCACGTGCACCTGGACGGGCGGGTCATCGGCTCCTACCCCGCCAAGGAGGTCGCCCGCCGCCTGGGCCTGCTCCCGCAGTCCTCCATCGCCCCCGACGGCATCGGCGTGGCCGACCTGGTCGCCCGCGGCCGCTTCCCCCACCAGGGGTTCCTGCGCCAGTGGTCCAAGCAGGACGAGGCCGTGGTCGCCGAGGCCATGGAGGCCACCGGGATCGCCGACCTGTCCGAACGGTCGGTGGACGAGCTCTCCGGCGGCCAGCGCCAGCGCGTGTGGCTGGCCATGGTCCTGGCCCAGCAGACGCCCCTGCTGCTGCTGGACGAGCCCACCACCTACCTCGACATCGCCCACCAGATGGACATGCTCGACCTGTGCGCCGAGCTGCACGCCGAGCGCGGCCACACCCTGGTGGCCGTCCTGCACGACCTCAACCACGCCTGCCGCTACGCCACCCACCTCATCGTGATGAAGGAGGGCGCCATCGTCGCCGAGGGCGATCCGGCCACCGTCGTCACCGCCGAGCTGGTGGAGGAGGTCTTCGGCCTGCCGGTGCGCATCATCGACGACCCCGAGACCCACACCCCGATGATCGTGCCCGTGGACCGCCGCGCCGCCGCGCGCTGACACCGCGCGCGGGTGGGCCCGGCGCACTCCGCCGGGCCCACCCGCGCACGTACCGGTCCCCGCCCCGCGCCCTCAGGCGCCCGACAGCTCCAGCCGCAGCACCAACGACACCAGTTCCGTCAACACCTCCTTGACCGAGTCCCGGTCCCGTGCGTCGCACAACAGCAGCGGCACCCGGTCCTCCACGTCCAGGGCCACGCGCACGTCGTCGGCCCGGTGCGTGCGCTGCCCGTCGAAGCAGTTCACCGCCACCACGAACGGCACCCCGCGCGACTCGAAGAAGTCGATCACGTCGAAGGAGTCCGTCAGACGGCGGGTGTCGGCCAGTACCACCGCACCCAGCGCCCCCTCGGCCAGCTCCTCCCACATGAACGAGAACCGCCGCTGGCCCGGTGTGCCGAACAGGTACACCACCGTGGACCCGTCCAGCGTGATCCGTCCGAAGTCCAGCGCCACCGTCGTGGTGGCCTTGCCCTCCACACCGTCCAGGTCGTCCACACCCACGCTCTCGGAGGTCATCACCTCCTCGGTGTGCAACGACTCCACTTCGCTCACGGCCGAGACCAGGGTGGTCTTACCCGCCCCGAAGCCTCCCGCGATCACGATCTTCAAGGTGTCGGGAACCGGTCCCGCGCCCTCGGCGCCCATCACGACCAACGTCCCATCCACTCCACGTCACACCACTTCCACCTCACAGCTGCTGGATGCGCTCCAGCACCGAACGCAGCGTCCCGGCGTCCGGACGCCGCCGTTCCCAGTTCGAGGTATGCACCATCACGTACCCCTGGTCCAGTAGGTCGGCCAGCAGGATCCTCACCACACCCAACGGGAAGCCCGACCGCGAGGCCACCTCGACCACCGACACCGGCCGCGCGCACAGCGACAGGATCAGCTCCACCTCCGGGTCGACCTGCTCCCGTGACACCGACGGAACCGCCACGACCTGCGACGTCATCGAGAAGTCCGAGCGTGAGGGGCGCGTACGCCCACCCGTCAGCGAGTAGGGCCTGATCAGGCTCGACTCGAAGGGCCACTCCTGCCCGGGGTCCCGCCCGGGCGGCACCGCCTCCACGGGCTCACCCCCCTCCGCCCCTGCCACCGCGCCGGGGCAGCGCCGACAGGTGCGGCCCCACCTGGCGTACCAGGCGGTTCACCTCGAAGGCGGCCTGGCCCATGTCGCACGTGGACTCGGCCACCAGGGCGAGGGAGGCGCCCCGTCCGGCCGCCAGCACGAAGAAGAACACGTTGTCCATCTCCACCACTGTCTGACGCACCTCGGAGGCCCCCAGTTGCCCACGGGCCCCACGGGCCAGGCTGGCGAACCCCGACGCGATCGCCGCCAGGCGTTCACCGCGTTCGTGGTCCAGGTCGGGTGAGGACGACAGCAGCAGCCCGTCCGCCGACAGCAGCAGCGCGTGCTGTGCCCCCGACACCCGTTCCACCAGGTCGCCCAACAGCCAGTCCAGCGTCTTGGCCGGAGGCTGCCCCTCCACAGCACCAGCGTCGCTGGTGCGGCCCTGCGCCGCGGCGTCCGCCGTCATCGACATCACCCTTTCGAGCTCTCATCGGAGCGCGCCTCGCGCACGCCGTCCTCGTTCCACTCCCCGGACCCGGCGCGTGCGCGCAGCGTCCCGGTCTGGAAAGCACTCATCATCGACCGGATCTCCGACAGCGGTCGTTGTCCGCCGTCAGCTCCCTCCTTCGGAGGTGGGGCGACGGGAGCCGCCGGGGCGGGGGGCGTGCGCTTGCGCCGCCGCCGGGGCAGGCCCTTGTAGGTCTCCTGTGCGTCCTCCGCGGCCCGCATCCGTGCTGTGGCGCCCTCGGCGCCGTCCGGTCGCCCGTCGGGGCGGGTGGCCTCGGCGGGCGCGGGAGGCGTGGTCTGGGAGGGGGCGGGGGAGTCGGGAGGCGGTGGGGAGTCCGGTACGGTCTCCTGCACCCGCGGCTCGGCGGGGAGGGTGCCCACCCCGCCCTCGGGGGAGCCCGTGATGTCCAGGCGTCGGTGCGGTCCCGTCATCTGCAAGGCGCTCGGGCTCTGGGGCGCGGAGGCCAGGAGCCGCTCCGGCACGACCACGACCGCGCGGACGCCCCGGGAGGCCGAGGCGTGCAGCGTCACCTCGAACCCGTGCCGCGCCGCGATCGTGGCCACCACGAACAGTCCCAACTGGGAGTCCTCGCGTATCGTGGCCAGGTCGAACCGCGGCGGATCCGACAGCAGGGCGTTGGCCGCCTCCAGTTCGGTATCGGCCATCCCCAGCCCCCGGTCCTCCACCTCCAGGGCGTAGCCGCCGGCCTCCACGGCCCGGCCCCGCACCGTCACCTCCGTGCCCGGAGGGGAGAAGGACGTCGCGTTCTCCAGCAGCTCCGCCAGCAGCCGTACGGTGTCCGAGCCCACCTCGCCGCGCAGCGCCGCCTGCGGCAGTACCAGCATCCGCACCCGCGCGTAGTCCTCGATCTCGCTCGCCGCCGCACGGACCGCCTCGTGCAGCCGCACCGGCCCCAGGCCCCGGCGCACCGGGGTGTCCCCGCTCAGCAGCATCAGGTTCTCGGCGTTGCGCCGCAGCTGGGTGCTGAAGTGGTCGATGCGAAAGAGCGCCTCCAGCACCTCGGGGTCGGTCTCACCGCGTTCCAGGGTGTCCAGCAGCCCCAGTTGCCGGTGCACCAGTGCCTGGGTGCGCCGGGCGATGTTGCGGAACATGTTGCGCACGCCCGCGCGTACCTGTGCCTCCTCCACGGCCGCTGCCACCGCGGCGCGCTGGGCGTCGTTGAAGGCTTCGGCCACCTGCCCGATCTCGTCGCTGCGCTCCACCCGCAGCCGGGGCACCTCGGCGTCCACGTCCACGCTGTCGCCCACGCGCAGTCGCGCGGTCACCTCCGGCAGGTGCACCCGTGCGTGTTCCAGGGTGGCGGTGCGCAGATCCTGTAGCCGCCGTCCCAGCCGCTGGGTGCCGCCCACCGCCACCGCCGTGGAGGCCAGTGCCGCGACCAGGGCGGGCACGCTCATCAGCAGGACGCTGTTGCGCAGTTCGGTGGACTGGGTGTGGCTGAAGGCGATGACGCGGTCGGTCTGGCCCTGTTCGACGCCGCGCATGCGTGCGTCCACGGCCTCGGCGGCGCCCTGCCAGGCGGTGGCGTTGACCGGGATGGTGTTGGTGCCCCGCAGGGGCATGGAGATGATGCTCTCCTGGAGCTGGTAGATGCGCTGTAGGGCGGAGTAGGACTCCAGCATCACGTACTCCTCGCCGTCCTCCTCGCTCAGTTCGGCGCCGACGCGGTCCCAGGTGTAGTGCTGGGCTCCGGCGGCCGCGGCGAACTGGGCGTGGGCCTGGGAGGAGAAGGTGTTGGTGGCCACCGCGTGTGCCAGCACGGTGTCCTGTTGGTTGAGGAGTTCGCGGGTGCGCATCAGTGAGGTCAGGGAGCGCAGGTGGGGGACTTGTTCGGGGTCGGCGCGTTCGACCTGTGCGTCCCACACGCGCAGGCCCTGCTCGATGATCTCGGTGTAGACGGCGGCGCTGTTGCCCAGGGTGAGGCCGGAGGGGAAGGTGACGTCCACCCGGGCGCGGTGGGCGCCGAGCCGGTTGAGTGCTTTCTGGAAGTCATGGGCCTGTTGGGGCAGGTCTTCGCCGTCGAACTCGTTGAGGCGCTGCCTGAGGGTTTCCACGGCCGCGTCGGTCTGCTGGCGGGTGAGGTCCAGGGAGATGGCGGCGCTTCTGGAGCCGCGGGCGGAGTCCATGGTGGCGCGTCGTTCGCGTTGCAGGGCGCCGATGGTCTCCACGACGGGGGTGCCGACCTGTTCGGTGAGGGCGGCGGTGGTGCGCAGTTCGTCGATGTCGTTGACCAGGAGCGCGGTGAACGCGGACCACAGGATGAGCAGCACGGTGCTGGGGATGAGGACCAGCGTGATCATGCGGGCGCGAAGCGACCGGCGCTTCTGGTGGGGCATGGGCTCGCTTCCGGGGGAGAGGCGGGCGTTGACTTGGGGGTACGTCCGCCGGGCGGGGGAGGGCCGGAGTTCTCCAGAGTGAACCGTCCTGCGGGGGATTTCGCAAGCCGTGGGGGTGTACCGGGGCGGACGCGGGAGGGGTTTGCGCAGGTGGGAGCGCGGGCCTCAGCTTGGTAACACGAACCTACTAAGAATCTACGCCGTAAAGGTGGGTGTTCTTTTTGTCAAAAAAGAAAAACAACAAAAAAGGAGCGGCTCCGCCGCACCGACACCCGAAAACCGGGGCCGAACGTGATCGGAGACCTCACCGGGGGTAGGTAGCCCCGGGAACATCCACCGCAGACCACACGAGCCGTGGTGACCGCCGACGTGGTCACCACCGGCCACGGGGGAGAGGAGCCACCATGAAGCTCACCGAGGACCAGGTCCGCGACGGCCTCGCCCGGCTCACCGACTGGGAACTGGATCCTGACACACCCGCCATCCGCCGCACCGTGCGCCTGCCCGACTTCTCCGCCGCCATCGCCCTGGTCAACGAGATCGCCCAGGCCGCCGAACAGGCCGACCACCATCCCGACATCGACATCAGGTACAACACCCTGCACCTGGCTCTGAGCACCCACTCCGAGGGCGCCGTCACCGACAAGGACATGGCACTGGCCGCGCGCGTGGACGAACTCGTCCCCTGACCGCCCCGCGGAGGCGGTCGGCCCGGTCACCGGCAGCGGTGGCGGGGTCTCCCGTCCTCCCTGTACGGGCGCCGTGCCGGACATCGCCCCCGACGCCGCCGGGCCCGGCACCGGTGTTCAGAGCCTGACGACTCCGACGGCGCGGTCGTTTCGGCACCGGGGTGCGACGCGGGCGTGGAAGAGCCCCACCGGGTCTGCACGGTGGGGCTCGTGGCGGCGGGGGAGGGGAGGGCCCGCGTTCACCGCAGGTGGGCCCGCCGCATCTTGCCCGAGGCCGTCCTGGGCAGCTCGTCCACGAAGTCCACCACCCGCGGGGCCGCGTGCTCGGCGATCCGGTCGCGCACCCACTCCCTGAGCTCCTCGGCCAGTTCGGGGGACGCGTCCCGGCCCGGGGCCAGGACCACACGGGCGCCGATGACCTGCCCGGCGAGCTCGTCGGGGATCGAGTAGACCCCGCACTCCTCCACCTGCGGGTGGGCGTTGAGCGCCGACTCCACCTCGCTGGGGCCGATCCGGTAGCCGTAGGTCAGGATCGCGCCGTCGTCACGGGTGGAGAAGAACAGTGACCCCTCGCGGTCCCGGATCCCTGTGTCCCCGGTCAGGTAGTAGGTGTGGTCGGGGGTGAAGCGCACCTGTGAGGCGCCCTCGTGGCCGACGTAGCCGTCGAACCACGCGAGCGGGCTGTGCTCCAGGTCCACCGCGATGCGCCCGTAGGTGCCGGGGGGAGCGGGGTCGTCGGAGATGGCCTCCAGGACCTCGACCCGCCAGCCGGGCAGCGCGGGGCCGATCGCTCCGGGCGGTGGGGCGACGTCCTGGCCGGTGTCGCCGTTGGGGATGCCCACGCACCAGCCCAGTTCGGTCTGCCCGTAGTGGTCGCGTACCGGTACGCCGAAGATGTCGGTGACCCAGTCGATGACGTCGGGGGCCAGGGGTTCTCCGGCGCTGGCCAGGCTCTGGACCATGACCTCGGGGGGCAGGGTCTTGGTGGCGGCGCGCAGGGTGCGGTAGGTGGTGGGGTCGGTGGCCAGGTTGGTGACGCCGTGGATGCCCAGTACGTCGAGGGTGAGTTCGGGGTCGAAGAACCCGGCGCGCAGGGCCAGGGAGTTGTGTCCGGCGAGCAGGGGTGAGATGAGGCCGTGGTAGAGGCCGTAGGCGGAGCCGGGGTCGGCGGTGTTCCAGTACACGTCGTCGTCGTGTACGCCCAGGCCGTAGTGGTGGTAGGCGTGCATGGCGGCCAGGGCGCGTACGGGTACGCGCACGCCGCGGGGCGGGCCGATGACGCTGGAGACGTAGACGATGGCGAGTAGGCCGTCGCCGCCCACGGCGGTGTCGGCGGGGGGTGGGAGGGTGGCGCCGTGTTCGGTGAGGCCGGCCAGGGTGTGGTCGCCCTCGCGCAGGGGGTGTGTGCCGGTGGTGGCGATGTGTGGGGTGGGGGAGTGGTCGGTGTCGAGTTTGTTGCGGTACTCGGCGTCGCACACGATCAGGCGTGCGTGGGAGTCGGTGAGGCGTTCGGTGATGGCGGAGGGGGCGAGGGAGGAGAGCAGGGGGACCAGGGCGGCTCCCAGGCGCCACACGGCCAGGGCGGTGACGGTGAGGTCGGTGCCCTTGGGGATGAGGGTCGCGACGCGGTCGCCGGTGGTGATGCCCAGGTCGGCGAGTGCGGCGGCGAGGGCTCGGGAGCGTTCGGTGAGTTCGCCGAAGGTGAGGGTGGTCGCGGCCAGGGTGGGGCCGATCTCGGTGGTGGCGGTGGTGTGGGGGGTGTGGCGGTCGCAGAGGAGGTGGGCCACCGATGTGGTGGGTGTGTCGTAGGTGGCGAGCCAGTCGCGGATGTGGTGCGCCGGGTCGGGCACGGGCATCGGTGGTGGTCCTCGTTCTCGGTTGGTGGGGTGTTGGTGGGTTACGTCAACACTATGCCCACCTGTGAGGCTGGCCTCACTGGCGCGTGCTGTGGCGGTTGGCCATGATGTGGGGATGGATAGCGTCGCTGTGGTGGAACGGTTCGGTCTGGGCGCGGATGTGCGTGCGTGGTTGGAGGAGGCGGAGCGGTTGCCGGAGCCGGTGAGGGCTCTGGAGGTTCCGGTGGGGGCTGAGGCGGCTCGGGTGTTGGATCTGTTCGCGTTGGAGGCGGTGGATCGGGCCGAGGTGGAGGCGTTGTGGCCGGGGTCGGGTGCTTCGTTGGGGGAGTGGCCGCCGGAGTTGTGGCATCTGGTGGGGTGCATGTATCGGCGGTTGTGCGCGGACGCTGATCTGCCGGTGGGGCGGTGGCGGGATTGGCCGGCGTTGGTGGAGGCGGAGGATCCGCGGGTGCGGGTGGCGTCGTTGTGGGCGTTCGCGGCGCGGGTGCCGGCGCAGTTCGAGGCGCATGGGGCGTTGGGTGTGGATCCGTCGGTGACGGCGGCGACGTTGGCCGATGTGGGTGTGCAGGTGGCGCGGTCGCGTCGGATGTTCGGTCGGTTGTGTGTGGAGACGGCGGCGTGGGTGGCGGCGCAGTTCCGTGGGCGTCTGTACTGGTTGGGCGGGTTGCAGTTCGAGCCTGGTCTGTTGGTGGAGGGGGGCGGTGTGGAGTGGTATTCGGAGGAGGAGGCCGCGGGGTTGGGGCCGGGGATGGGTCGGGGGGATGTGGCTTTGCGGTTGCATATTCCGACGGGTGGGTTGGATCCGGTGTCGGTGGATGGGGCGTTGGGTCGGGCTCGGGGGTTTGCTCGGGAGCATCTGGGGTGTGATCCGGTGGTGGCCACGTGTACGTCGTGGTTGTTGGATCCGCGGTGGGGTGGGGTGTTGGGGGAGGAGTCCAACATCGTGCGGTTCCAGCGTCGGTTCACGTTGGTGGGTGGGGGGCAGCCGGGGGATGCGGATGTGTTCCGGTTCGTGTTCGGGATGCCGAGGGTGGATGTGGGGTCGGCGCCGCGGCGGACGCGGTTGGAGCGTGCGGTGGTGGAGCGGTTGGAGTCGGGTGGTTCGTGGCGGGTGCGTACGGGGTGGTTGCGGTTGCCGGAGTAGGTCTGTGTGCGGGGGGCGGGGTGTCGTCGTTGTTTTCTTGGGTGGTGGGGGCGCCCGTCAGCTCTACTTGACATAATGTGCATTATCGGCTTTTTGTGGCGGGGGCGGGGAAGGGGTTGTGAGGGCCGGCGTCCGGGCGTTGTGCGCGTTTCTCGTGTGGGTCTGGCGTCTTGGGGTGTCTCGGCCGGCGCCTCGCGGCAGGGCCGGGCGGCTGCTCGCCGGTGAGCGCCGTGGAGTCGTCGTTGGTGCGGCGGCGGATGTGCCTGGTTCGAGGTGCGCGTTCGCTCCTGGAGTCGCGTGTTCTCTTCAGGGTTCTCCTCAGTGGCTCGTGCGCCGTGTCGGATGCCGTTGCTGGTGCGGCTCCTGTGCGGGTCGGTGGTTCGGCTGTGCCGTCCTGGTTCGGTGTCCGGGGCCGTGGGCCGCCGGCGCGCCGTGGTCTCTGGTTCGGTGTCCTGGCTGTTCATGGGCGGTGTGGGCGCCCGGTGGGTTCCGTGGTGCGGTGTGTGCGGGCGCGTTCTGCCTCCTGGTGGGTCGGGTTGTCGTGGGGTGGTCCCCCGGTGGTGTGCGGCCGTGGTGGTGGCTCGGCGGGGGTTTCGGGGGTGTCCGTGCCCCTCTCGGGATGTCGGATCTCTCCATGTTTCATGCATAAACCGTGTTATGCATGACTTTGTAGGGTTTTGAGTTGTTATGCGTAATTTGGGCGTTTGGGTGGACGTTCCCCCGGTTCTGCTCGCTCCGGTGCTTGTGTGTGCCGTCTTCGCCTCCTGCCCGGCGGGACGCCCCGCGCCCGCATGCCCTGCGCCCTCACCCCCACTCCCCCGGCCGAGGGCCGACGTTCACCATTGGTCACCAAGGGTTACATGTCATTACGGTGTGTTGGTGTCGTCGTGGCGGTGGCCCGGTGCCGTGGGACGTGCTCTGAGGGAGGCCTCTCCCCCGCCCCGGCCCTCCTGGGGTCCACTCCCCCGCCTTCCTGTCCGAAGAGTGTTCGAATCCGGGTGGTGGGTGGTGGAAGTGCCTGCGGTATCGGGGATGCTGTGGATATGAGTGGTCAGACGGGTCCTGTGGTCGAGGCTGTTGAGCAGTATCTGGTGGCGCGTCGGGCGGCCAAGCCCTCCCCCCACACGGTGGCCGCCTACCGGCGTGACCTGCACGGGGTGTTGGAGTGCGTGGCCCAGGCGGTGGGGGTGGAGCCCGAGCGGGTGGTCTGGGCGGATCTGGGGGCGCCGGTGTTGCGGGCGGCGTTCGCGGAGTTCGCCGCCGAGCGTGCGGCGTCGAGTGTGCTGCGGGCCTGGTCGACGTGGAACGGGTTCTTCGCGTTCTGGGTGTCGGAGCAGGTGGTGGCGGGCAATCCGATGTCGGCGGTGCCGCGGCCCCGGGTGCGGCCTTCTTCTCCCAAGCCGTTGATGGGCGAGGACACCCCCGAGCGGTTGCTGGAGGCGTTGGCGCGGGGGGCGCGTAAGGCGCGTGATCCGTGGCCGGAGCGGGATCTGGCGGTGTTGGCTCTGGCGTTGCTGACGGGGATGCGGTCGGCGGAGATGCTCGCGTTGCGGGTGGAGTCGGTGGGTGGGCGTCCGGGTGAGCGGCGGATCCGTGTGGTGGGCAAGGGCGGGGGTGAGCGGGTCCTGCCGATCGAGGTGCCGTTGGAGGCGTTGCTGGAGGCGTATCTGGTTTCGCGGCGTGGGCGGTTCGGGGTGGTGCGGGAGTCGGATCCGTTGTTGGTGGACAACCGTGGGCAGGGGTTGCGGCGTGGTGGGCTTCAGTACCTGGTCAAGCAGTGTTACCGGCATGCGGGGGTGCATGACCGGGTGGCGCGGGGGACGCTGGTGCATGCGTTGCGGCATACCTTCGCGACGCGGTTGGCGGAGGACGGGGCCTCGGTCACCGAGATCATGCACTTGCTCGGGCACGCGTCGGTGGCTTCCTCGCAGGCCTATATCGAGGTGACGTCCCGGGCGCGGCGGGAGGCGGCCTCGTCGAACCGTACCTATGGGGTGGTGCGGCGTCTGGTGGCCGAGGGTGGGGGTGGGTGAGGTGTGACTAGGCTTTGTCCTGTGATGACGAGTTCTTTGACGGTGTCGAGTGTGAACGTGAACGGTCTGCGGGCCGCGGCGAAGAAGGATCCGGGGTTCGTGGGGTGGTTGGCCTCGACGGAGGCTGACGTGGTGTGTTTGCAGGAGACGCGGGCTGAGGCCGACCAGTTGCCCGCGGGGGTGATCGGGCCTGAGGGGTGGCATGTGGTGTTGGCTCCGGCGTCGGCGCGGGGGCGTGCGGGGGTGGCGGTGTACTCGCGTGAGGAGCCCGATGGTGTGCGGGTGGGGTTCGGCCATGCCGAGTTCGAGGAGTCGGGCCGGTATGTGGAGGTGGATCTGGGTGGGGTGACGGTGGCGAGTCTGTATCTGCCCTCGGGTGAGGTGGGTACGGAGCGTCAGTTGGAGAAGGAGCGTTTCATGGAGGCGTTCCTGCCCTATCTGGTCAAGCGTCGCCGTGAGGTGGTGGAGCAGGGGCGTGAGCTGGTGGTGTGCGGGGACTGGAACATCGCGCACGCCGAGGTGGATCTGAGGAACTGGCGCAACAACCGGAGGAAGGCGGGGTTCCTGCCCGAGGAGCGGGCGTGGTTGTCGCGGGTCTTCGACGAGGCCGGGTATGTGGACGTGGTGCGGGCGTTGTGTCCGGATCAGGAGGGGCCCTACACGTGGTGGTCCTATCGGGGGCGGGCCTTTGACAATGACACGGGGTGGCGGATCGATCTGCAGGTGGCCACGCCGGGGTTGGCGGCGCGTGCCGTGTCGGCGCGGGTGGAGCGTGCGGTGGAGCACGGGTTGCGTTGGTCTGATCATGCTCCGGTGACGGTGCGCTACGGAGCGCGGTAGGAGGAGGCGTTCATGGGTGTGCCGATCGTTCTGGTGCATGGGTTGCGGTTGTCGGGGAGTATGTGGCGTCCGCAGGTGGAGTTGTTGGAGGCTCAGGGGTGCACGGTGGTGGCGCCTGATCTTCCCGGGCACGGGTCGCGGCGTGGTGAGGAGTTCTCGCTGGGGGGTGCGGTGGATGCGGTGTTGGGTGCGATCGATGGTGTGGGTGGTCGTGCGCTGTTGGTGGGGTTGAGTCTGGGTGGTTTCGTGTCGATCGCGGCGGCGGGGGCGGCGCCGGGTCGGGTGGCGGGGTTGGTGGCGGCCGGGTGTACGGCCAAGCCCGCGCAGTTGTTGGCGCAGTTGTATCGGATTCCGGCGGTGCTGATGGATCGGTTGCCGGATCGGGGTGCGACGATCAATGAGCGTTTTCACCGGTTGACGTTGCGTGATGGTGCCGCGGAGGCGGTGTTGGACGGTGGTCTGGCGGTGGAGGCGGCCACGGCGGTGATCGACGCGGTTTCGGAGATGGACGTGTTGTCGGCGTTGTCGGCGTATCCGGGGCCGGTGTGGTTGGTCAACGGGTCGCGGGACCACTTCCGGATTCATGAGAAGCAGTTCTTTGACACGTGTGCGGATGGTCGGTTGGTGAACGTGCCGCGTGCGGGGCACATGGTGAGTTTGGATCAGCCGGTGAATTTTTCGCGGATCGTGGCTGATGCGGCTGATGTGGTGGGTGTGCGTGAGGTGAGCCGGTTGCGGGAGTTGCGGGGGTCGGAGGCTTCTGGGGTGGAGGCTGAGGAGAGCTGAGTGGTGGTGTCCTGTGAGGGGGCGGGGGCTGTGGCCTTCGCTCCCTCTTTCGTGTGTCGGGTGGTGGGGGGTGTGGCCCGGTGGTGGGGGTGTGGGGGCAGGCGGAAGTAGATGGTGGGGTTGTGGCGGGCGGGGTGGATGGGGGTGGCCAGGCCCAGTTCGGTTTTGAGGTCGCACAGGGCGCGGTGGGTGTGGGGTGCTCGGGCGGCGGAGGCGGTGAAGAAGCCGGTGGTGTTGTTGGTGAGCCAGGTCAGGATGAGGGCGCCTTCGGTGTAGGGCGGGGTGTGGGTGTGGTGGAAGACGCCGTGGACGCTGGTGGGGGTGTGTGCGGGCAGGGTGGGCAGCAGGTGGTTGAGGTACCAGCGGGTGAACCAGCTGCCTTGGGTGGGGTTGAGGACGAGGTGGTCGGTGTGCGGGGGCAGGTGGGTGGTGTTGGTGCGGGGGTCTCCTTGGGTGTGGGTCCACCTGTGGTGTGCCAGGTGGGTGGGGACGTGGCGGGTGGCGTGGTCGTGGGTGTCGAAGGAGTGCAGGTGTCCGGTGCCGTTGTCGCGCAGGGCGTGCAGGATCCAGGTGGTGGTGGAGCCGTGGCCGGTGCCGATCTGGAGGGTGTGCGCGGGGGTGTGGGCGCGTAGGAGCAGGTAGGTGATCTCTGCTTCGATGTCGTGTGGGTGGGGGCCGGGGGTGGTGGTGTGGTGGTGGCGCATGTGTTCGCGGACGCGGGCGAGGTCGTCGCGGTGGGTGCGGTACAGGTGCTGGATGTGGGCCAGGTCGATGGCGGGTGTGTGGGGCATGCTGGTCCTGTGCGGTGGGTGGCGTACACGGTGTGAGTGCTGAACGTAGCAGCGTTGTCGCTGTGTGTTCATCTGGTGGTGGGCGTGTCGCCGCCTGGGGTGCCCCTCCCCCGGTGTCGCGGGGTGCTGTGCGGTGGTGTGGGTTGTGCCGGGTGGGGGTCTCTCGTGTGTGGGGCCGGGGTGTGGTGCACGTGATGGGGTCATCCGTTGTTTTTGGTGGGGTCGGGGATGTCCACGGGATGAGATGTGCCTAGGGTTGGCCAGGTGACAAGCGGTGCGATGCCGCCCTCGGGGGCGGCCAACGAAACGAATGCCTCCGGTGCGGGGCTGGCCCATTCGCTGCGGCGGCGTCACATGGCGCTGATCGCGATCGGTGGCTCGGTGGGTGCCGGGCTGTTCATCGGTTCCGGTGCGGTGATCCAGTTGGCGGGTCCGGCCGCGGTGCTCTCCTATGTCCTGGCCGGTGCGCTGGTGTTCTTCACCCTGCGTGCCCTGGGCGAGATGGTGGTGGCGGTTCCCGCGGGAGGGTCCTTCTCCGACTACGCGCGTTTGGCCTTTGGGCCCCGGGCGGGTTTCATCATCGGGTGGGTGTACTGGTGGATGTACGCGGTGTTGGTGGCCGCGGAGTCGGTGGCCGGTGCGACCATCCTGGGCCAGTGGGTGCCCGGGGTGCCGGGGTGGGCGCTGGCGTTGCTGGTGCTGTTGTCGATGACGGCGGCCAACCTGGTCTCGGTGCGTGTCTTCGCGGAGACCGAGTCGTTCTTCTCCCTGGTCAAGGTGGCCACGATCGTGGCGTTCCTGTTGATCGGGGGGCTGTGGGCGTTGGGGTTGTGGAGCGGCTCGGACGGTTCTGGTGTGGCCAACCTGTGGGAGCACGGCGGGTTCGCGCCCAACGGGTGGGTCGCGGTGCTGGCTGCCACGGTGGTGGTGCTGTTCGCCTTTGGCGGGGTGGAGATCATCACGGTCGCCGCTGGTGAGAGCGTGGAGCCCGAGCGGAGTGTGGCGTCGGCGATCACGAACGTGCTCTGGCGTATCGGGTTGTTCTACGTGGCGTCGATCCTGGTGGTGGTGATGGTGTTGCCGTGGAGCACCGTGGATCCGGGGCGTAGTCCGTTCGTGGCCGTGATGGAGCGTGTGGGTGTGCCCGGGGCGGCGTTGATCATGGAGGTCGTGGTGTTCGTGGCGGTGTTGAGTGTGCTCAACGCGGCGATGTACACCTCGTCCAGGATGTTGTTCACCCTGACGCGGCAGGGTGATGCTCCTCGTGCGTTGCGTGGGACCAACGGTCGGGGTGTGCCGGTGCGGGCGATCCTGTTGGGCACCGTGGTGGGTTATGCCGCGGTGGTGGCCGACTATCTGTGGCCTGACCGGGTGTTCCCGTTCCTGGTGGCGTCGATCGGCGCGATCCTGTTGGTCCTGTTCCTGACGATCTGTGCTTCGCAGTTGGTGGTGGGTGGACGGGTGCGTCGGCGTGAGCCTGAGCGGTTGGCGTTGCGTATGTGGGGTTTTCCGTACCTGACGTGGGCGGTGCTGCTCGGTCTGGTGACGGTTTTCGTGGCGATGGTGGTGTTGCCCGACCAGCGGCAGGCGCTGTTGGCGTCGGTGGGGTCGGTGCTGGTGGCGCTGGTGGCCTATGAGGTGCGTCGCCGGTGGGGTGCCCGGGCGCCCAGTGACCGGGTGCTGGAGGTGCCCGGTCGGCCGGGTGCGGACTCGTTGCGCCGTGGTCCCGGCGCCGGTTAGGGCGTGGTCGGCGGGTGTGTCCTGCCGTGTGTGCGGGCCCGGTTCCTCCTGGGTGGGGGCCGGGCTCTGGTGTGTGGTGGGACGGTTCGGTGTTCGAGGAGGGTGAGCGGGTCCTGTTCGTCGAACATGCGGGCGGTCTCGCGGGTGGTGGGGTGCTCGCGTGGGGGTCGGCGCCGTGGTGGAGGAGGGCGGCGACGGTGTCGGTGTGGTCGTGGTGGGCGGCCGGCATGAGCAGGGTGTCGCCCCTGTGCCCCTGTCGTTGGTGAGGTCGGCCGGTAGTCCGGCGTCCAGGTACCGGGTCGGGGTGGTGGTGTGGCCCTTGCGTGCGTGGTCGAACATGCGGGTGGCGGGTTCGATGACGTCGGGGTCGTGTTCGGGGTGTTCGTTGTTCGCGTCGGCCCAGTTCAGTGGGGGTGGTGGCGCTGGTGGGGGTGGTGTATGGGCCGGTGTGGTGGGGGTGTGGGGAAATGGTGGGATGTGATGCCGGAGATCGTTTTTGCCGCTATGGTGCTCCCCAACCCCTGAGAGGAGCACCCTCGTGCGACACTTTGTCGGTTTTTTGTCCGGTTTGATCGTGGGTCCCGTGCTGGTCCTGATGACGGGGTGGGCGTTCGCTCATCTGCGTGGTCTGTACGCCGCTGATATGGGCGTCCTGCAGGGATCGGGGCCTTTGGCGGTGGCGGGGCTGGTGGGTGTGGGCCTGCTGGTGGCGCTGTCCGCGGTTCCGGCGCGTTTGACGCCGATGCTGCCTTTGGCGATGGCGTTGACGCTGGGGGCGTTGAGCGCGGTGTCGCTGGTGCGGATGCACCTGTTGGAGCGGTTGCCGCAGGTGCCCGGGACGGAGGGTGCCCTGGTCCTGTTGCCGCTGGGGGTGTTCGTTCCGCTGGTGGTGGTGCTGTTCACTCCCGTGTTCGTGGGCGGGCGCTGGCGCCGGGAGCGGGAGAGCGAGGGTCCCACGGAGGAGGAGTACTTCGAGGGCCTGTACGGGGACGACGAGGGGCCCACTCAGGCGGCGCCGCAGCCGGCGGCCCGGCACCGCGCCTGAGGGCGGATCGGCCCGGGTGGTTCCTGCGCGTGGGTGCGGCGGGGGCCGCCCGGGCCGGTGTGGTGTGGGCCGGGGCTTGTGGCGGTCTCAGCGCCAGGTGGGTCCCCAGTTGGCGCTTTTGGACACCCCTTGGGGCAGGGGTGGCAGGAGTTTGTTGCCGGGGGCGCCGGCCGGGGCGGGGCGGCCTTGGCGGAGGGGGGTGCCCTGGGGCTCCGGAGCGGGCGCGGGGGCGGGTGCGGCTTCGGGCTCTGGGTCGGGCTGCGTTGGCGGGGGCGGGACGGTGGGGATCTGGGCCGTGGGGGCGGGGGCGTCGGGTTCCGTGGTGGTCTCGCCCTGGGCCAGGAAGTTGCGTACCCGTTGGGGCTGGGGTGTGTCCTGGCCCTGGAGGAGTACGGGTTCGGGCAGGGGCGGGGGGCCTTGGTGCGTGTCGGCGCTGGGGATGGCGGGTTCGGCCGGGGCGACGCGTTTCCACCACAGGGCCGTTTCCTCGGGGTCCAGTTCCGACTCCACCTCCAGCCAGCCGTGTACCTGGGGGTGGCGGCGTGCGGCGTTCCAGGAGCGGGGGTAGGGCTGTTCGTCCAGGACCAGGACGTGTTCGCCGTCGATGGTGGGGATCTGGGCGGGTACGCCCTCGTTCCACACCCAGGTGCCGTCGTGGGCGACCAGGTTCCACCAGCCGCGTACGGTCTGGGCGCCGGGGTCGGGGGCGGTGTCGCGGAAGGCGCTGACCCAGCGCGGGTCGGGGGGTTCTCCGGGCAGGCCCTGGCGCTGGGGGCCGATGAGGGCGTCGGCGAGCAGGGTGTGGAGTTGGAAGTTGTCGCCGATGCCGTCGAAGAGGACGCGGAAGGCGCGGCCGGAGTGGCGGTCCATGACCAGGGCGCTGGTGGCTTCGGCCATGCGCAGGAGGGCGCGGACCTCGTCGAACTCGGGGAGGGGGTCGCTGAGTTGGTTGGCGATGGCCACGAGTTCGGCGTGCAGTGCGGGGGTGCGGCGCAGGTGGGCGCGTACGGAGGGTTCGCTGAGCATGGTCTTGGCGGCCAGGCCGTGGCGGCGGATGGTCCACCAGCACATGGTGGCGCCGGGTGCGTCGGGGCCCAGGTCGGTGGCGACGCGGGTTTCGGCGTCGGCGGTGACGGTGTCGGGGTCGGGTGGGGCGCTGTCGCCGGTGCGTTCCCAGGCGTGGGCGAAGACGATGGCGCCCTTGCCCATGGTGCGTAGGCGGTGGAGGACCTCCACGCCGGTGGGGCCGGGGTCGGTGCCCATTTCGACCAGGGCTCCGGCGACCACGGACAGGTCGGCGATGATGCCGGGGGCGGCCTGGTCTCCGGCCAGGAGGGGGGCCAGGGCCTCCAGGGCCAGTTCGCGTTCGGAGACGGGGATCTGGGAGGCCAGGAGGTAGACCTTGTGGACGGCCGTGGGGAAGTGTCGGGGGTCGGTGGCCACGGAGGCGTCGATCAGTTCTTGGAATGCCGCGCGAAACTCGTCGACCATGGGTCCGTCCCCTTTCTCACGCAACCAACCTAATGTCTCATCAGGGAAGGATCGCACTTTGGTGGGTGATTTCGAGTGTTGCTGGGGTGTTTGTTGACAACCTGAGACACCGGGGTTGCTGGTGGGATCGGCGTCACAGGCCCAGGCGGGTGACGGCGTTGTCCTCCAGGGGGTTGGCGGTGCGGATGTAGTCGTGCACGGTGCGCGGGTTGGTCCAGCGGCCCTGGCGCATGATCTCGCGGTCGCTGGCTCCGCCCAGGGCCGCCTGGGTGGCGAATCCGGACCGAAGGGAGTGCCCGCCGAAGTCGTCGGGGTTGAGTCCGGCCCGGCGGGCGTAGCGTTTGACCAGCTCGCCCACGGCCCGGCCCGACATGGCCCGCGCCCCGATGTGTCCGTGCTGGTCCACGGTGGGCAGGAGCGGGCGCCGGCTTCCGTCGCGCAGGTCGGTGCCGTTCCAGTCCTGGCACAGGTGGGTCAGGGGTGTGTTGGCCTGGGGTTGGGCCAGTAGCTCGCGCACGGCCTGGGTGCCGCCTTGGAGGTGGGCCTGGAGCAGGTGGGACCAGTCGGCGAGGGCGCACACCGGGCAGGTGTGGCGGTGCCGTCCCCGGGGCAGGGCCACCACCTGGCCGTAGCGGTCCTCCTGGTCGGTTTTGGTGGCGCCCAGGCGTACCACCAGGGCGGGTGCGCCGGTGGAGGCGTCGGTGCGCACGGTGAGGTCGTCGAAGGTGAGCGAGGCCAGCTCGGTGCGGCGCAGGGCTCCGGCGAATCCGGTCAGCAGCAGCAGGGTGTCGCGTCGCCGGGCCACGCCCTGGGGGTGGCCCGGGTGGGGGCGTACCGCCAGGAGGGCTTCCAGGGTGGCCAGGACGACGGGGTCCTTGCGGCGGGGGCGGGTGTCGCGGGTGCGGCGGATGCCGCGCAGGGTCATGCGCACCACTTCGGCGCGGGTGGGTGATTCCAGGCCGTGGGCGCCGTGGACGGCGGCGATCGCGGCGGCGCGCCGTTCGATGCTGGAGGGGGCCAGGGCCCAGGCGGTGTCGTCGGGGGTGCGGGTGTGGGCGCAGGCGGCCAGGTACACGGCCACGTCCACGGGGTCCGCGGGCAGGGACTGGCGCTGTTCGGCCAGGCACCAGGCGGTGAAGGAGGTCCAGTCGGTGCGGTAGGCGCGCAGGGTGTTGGGTGATTGGGCGTTGGCCAGGTAGCGGCCCAGGACGTGGGCCTGTTCGGTGTCGAAGCGCTCGCGTACCTGGGCCAGGGCGCGGGTGTCGACCAGGACGCCGTGGGTGGTGTGTTCCAGGCGGGCGCGTACGGGTTCGGGGAGGGCGACCTCGTCGGTGGGCGGGTCGTGGTGGGTGGGGTGGGGTGTGTTCACGGTGATCCATGATGGCCCAGGATGGGGCGTGGGCATGGTAGGTGCGGGTGGGGTGTCAGGGGCCCAGGAGGTGGGTGAGGAGGGCGTCCCACAGTTGGGCGGGCGGCATGACCCACAGCAGGGGTACCGCCGCGACGACCAGGGCGGTGGTGAAGCCGATCGCGGCGATCTTGCGGCGCAGTACCAGTGCGGTCACGGCTGAGGCGGCCGGGACCACCAGGGCCAGGACCAGGACCCAGACCAGGGCGTCGCCGATGGCGTCCACGCTCTCTGGGGGTGGGGCGGTGGGGTTTTGGGCGCTGGGGGCGGCTCCCTGCAGGTCCATGAACACGAACAGCAGGTTGGCCAGTGCCAGCGGGGTGCCCAGTGCCCACAGCAGGGCCAGGCCCACCCACAGGGCGGTGATCCTGCGGTCGGGCGGGTCGGTGAGTACCACCGGTGTCCGGCTGATCCGCTCCCCCGGGGTGTGTTGGGTGGTGCCCGTGTGCTCGGTGTTGGCCTGGGGCGCCTGGGTGGGGGTGGTGTCGGGCTGGTGGGCCCTGCGGCGCTTGCGTTTCTTGGGTGACACGCCGGTAGCCTACCGCTGCCTGTGGGTCCTGGTGTGGTGGCAGGTGCGGGCGGGGTGGGTCTTAGGCGGTCTGGGTCAGGTGCAGGGCGGTGACGAAGACGACCGGCCACGCCAGCAGGGCCAGTGACCACAGGGCTGCTTTGCGGTCTCCGGCGACGGTGGCCACGGCGGCTGCCAGCAGGGGGATGCCCACCGCGGCGCCGAAGGCCAGGGTGAACCATTCGGCGGCCGAGCCGGCGTGGGCGTTGGCGGTCAGGCCCCGCAGGTAGCCCACCGGGCCCAGGACCAGGGCGAACAGGGCCAGGAGGGAGATGACGGCGCGGATGCCGGCGGGGTGGCGGGTGTTGCGGCCGCCGCCGGGGGCGGAGGGTCGGTCAGACACGGGGGCCGGGGTGCCTTTCGAGAACGGGTGGTGGTCCGGGTGGGGGTGCGCCCGTGGCGCGGGGTGTGGGCGGTGGGGCCCTCGCACGCGCGCGGGGCCCGCCCGGGTGCGCGGGCGTTGGGGTGGGTGCTGTGTAAAACGTACTCCACCCGTGGGGTGTGGGGAACCGGTGGCCGGGTGGGGCCGGGGGTGTGTTTTTCGGGTTGTTCGGCGGTGCGTTGGTGCGGGGGTCTTCTCACGCGCCCCCGTGGGGCCAGGGGTGGGCGTCTTGGGTCAGGCCGGTGAAGGAGGCGAGCAGGCGTAGTTCGTCGATGCTGCGCGGGGTGGTGGTGAGCAGGCCGGGTGAGAAGACCACCGTCGCCAGGAGTTGGGCGCGGGAGAGGGCGACGTTGAGCCGGTTGCGGTCCAGGACGAAGGCGGTGCCGCGGCTGGTGTCGGCGGCGTTGGAGGTGGTCATCGAGCAGATGACGGCGGCGGCTTCCTGGCCCTGGAAGCGGTCGACGGTGCCCACGCGTACGCCCTCCAGGGCGGGCTGGGTGGCGGTGGCCGCTTCCAGGGCGCGGCGTAGGGCGCGTACCTGCAGGTTGTAGGGGGCCACCACCAGGATGTCGTGGCCGGTCAGGGGGCGTGGCCCCTGGTCGGGGTGGGTGGTGAGTTTCTCACCGACCAGGCGTGTGGCGACCTCCACGACCGCCTGGACCTCTTCGGGGCTGTGGGTGGTGCGGCCGTGGTGGGTGGTGGGGTGGGTGTACACGCCTGGTCGCAGGGTGGAGAGGGTGCGGTGGGTGGTGGTGGGGTGGGCGTGCAGGCGGCCCTGGTAGGCCAGGGTGGAGACGGTGGAGCACAGGTCGGGGTGCATGCGCCGGGTCTGGTCCAGGAAGTAGCCGCGTGTTGGGTCGATGATCTGGCGTCCGGCCATCAGGTGTTGGAGGGCGGAGGCGTCGGCGCCCTCGCCGTGGGTGCCCTGGACGACCTGGGGCAGTTGTTGGGGGTCTCCGAGCAGGACGAGGTTGTGGGCGGCGGTGGAGACGGCCAGGGTGTCGGCCAGGGCGAACTGTCCGGCCTCGTCGATGATGAGGACGTCCAGGGGGTCGGCGGTCATGGCGGCGTTGGACATGGCCCAGGCGGTGCCGCCGATCAGGACGGGTTCTGCCCGGGCGGTGTGTTTGTTGCGCCAGGTGGCCAGGGCCTGGGCGGTGGAGGGCTGTTCCCAGGGCGGTGGCGGGGTGTGGCCGGTGTCCTTGGTGCGGCTCTTGGCGCGTTTGGCGGCGGCGAGGTGGACGCCCGCGTCGTGGGCGGCGCGCAGGGCGGCGGACAGGACGTTCTCCACGGCTTTGTGGCTGGTGGAGCACACGCCCACGTTCTTGCCCTGGCGGGCCAGGTGGGTGATGAGTTGGGCGGCCAGGTAGGTTTTTCCGGCGCCGGGTGGTCCCTGTACGGCCAGGTAGGAGTGGTCCAGGCGGTCCACGGCGGCGATGGCGGCCCTGAGGGGGTCGTCTTGGTGGTGGGCGGGGTCGGGCAGGGGGCCGGGCGGGTCCAGGCGGGGTGGGATGCGGCGTACCACGTCCAGGCCGGGGTGGTGGGGCCAGGCGGGCAGGTGGTCCAGTGCGGTACGGGCCACGGTTTCCAGGGCGCCGTCCTTGGGGGCGGGGTTGACCGGGGAGCCGGGCAGGACGGCGACGGGGGGCCGGGAGTAGGTGGCGTCGGGGTCGCAGGTCTCGGTGATGGTCAGGGTGTGGGCGTCTGCGTGGGTGATGGTGGCCTGGGTGGTGGTGGCGGCCTGTCCGGGGGCGCCGGGGTAGAGCAGGTGGACGTCCTGGTGGGGGGTGAAGGGGTGGGGGTGGGAGGTGTCCAGGCGCAGGGCGAGTTCGCGGCGGGATTTGCGTTGGCGGCCGCTGGGCTCGATCCACTCCCCCGTGTGGACCTGCCAGGGGACGGCGCAGTCGGTGTCGGCTTCCAGGTCGGTCAGGGGTGCGCTGGTGCGTCGGAAGTGTTCGCGCCAGGGGGGAAGGTTCTCGCGCTGGTAGTAGCCGACCAGGGCGGCCAGTTGGGCGCGGGTGTGGTGGTCGCCCCGGCGTTCCTCGGCCTTGTCGGGGACCTGGTCGAGCAGGGGTTGGGTCAGGGCGGTGTGGCGGGCGGTCTTCTCGGCGCGTTTGCGGGCGCGTTCGGCTTCGGCTTCGGTGAGTTCGAGTTGGACCAGGGGGCGGTCGGTGATGCCCTGGTGGGTGCGGTGGTCCTCCAGCCAGTCGCGCAGGCGTGCGGTGGAGTGGCAGTCGTCGCGGTTGTAGGCGGCGATGTCGGCCAGGACGTGTTGGGCCTGTTCGTGTTGGCCTGTGTGGGTGGCGCGCAGGTAGGCGGCGTAGGCGTCGATGCTGGAGGTGGCGGTGGTGACGCCTCCTGAGCGTGCGCCGCTCAGGTAGAGGGGTTCGAGGTACTTGATGGAGTAGGAGCGCTGGGACACGCGCAGGCTCTTGCGTACCACGGTGTACAGGTCCACCAGCCGGTTCTCGCGCAGGAGGCGGTTGACCTCCTCCTCGCGGGTGGCGAACTCCGAGCTGAGGTGTTTGAGGCGGTCCACCTCGTAGGAGGCGTAGTGGTAGATGTGCGCGCCGGGGTCGGTGTCGATGCGGGTGAGGGCGAAATCGACGAAGTCCTCCAGGGCCTTCTTCTCCTGGGCGCGGTCGTGGGCCCAGAAGGCGTGGAAGGTCTCGGTGCCCCCTTCGTCCTCGGTGGTGGCGCCGAAGAGGTATTCCAGGCCGCGTTCGCCCTCGCGGGAGTGGTAGGGGTAGCCCTCCATGTCGAAGAAGACGTCGCCGGGGCTGGGAGCGGGCAGGGAGGCCAGGCCGTCGGGGGAGAAGACTTCGGCGGTGACGGTGCCCTGGGGGTTGGCGGGGGTGCGGGTGGTGTCCTGGCGTACCTGGAGGGCGGCCTGGGCGCGTAGTTGGTCGAAGGAGCGGGGCGGCAGGGTGGGTGGGCGCTGGTCGGGGTGGGCGTGGGCCAGGGCGTCGATGGTGTTCAGGCCGGTGTCGGTGAGTTTGGCGGCCTGGTCGGTGCGTAGTCCGGCGACCAGGGACAGGTGGCGGGCGGCGGTGCGTCCTTGTGCGCACCAGGTGGTGTAGCCGCAGCTCTCGCAGGCGGGTCGGGGTTCGCCCCAGGTGGGGGTGGGCAGGGCGATCTCCTGGTTCAGGCGGTTCAGGAGGCGGGTGGTGACGGTGGCCAGGATGGGGGTGAATTCGGTGGTGGCCAGGGTGTGGGTGTGGCCGTCGCCGGTGCGCAGGTGCATGTGCTGGGGGGTGTGGCCGGTGGCCACGGTGACGGCTTGGGCGTAGGCGGCCAGTTGGATGACGGCGCCGGGGCCGGGGTGGCGGGCGAGTTTGGTGTCCCAGGGTTCGTAGGTGGGGGTGGTGGGTGCGGGGGTGCGCTGGTGGCCGGTGGCGGGGTCCAGGTCGGAGCGGATGAGGAAGTCGGCGCGGCCGTGGAAGGCGACGGGGTGGTCGGTGTGGTGGGGGGTGAGGGGGTGGTGGAAGCTGCCCTGGTAGATGACGGGGGCTCCGGCGGCCATGGCCTGGGTGGTGGCGGTGGCGGCCTGTGCCAGGGAGGTGTCGTCGGGGCGGGGGTCGGGGATGTGGACGACTTCGCCGAACAGGGTGGTGAGGCGGTCGAGTTCGTCCTGTTCGTGGACCAGGCCGTGGTGGGCTATGAGGGGGTCGACTTTTTCTGGTGCGGGTGCGCCGGGCAGGCGTGCGGCGAGCGCGGTTTTGAGGGCGCTGCGGTGGTCGCACTCCAGGGTGTCGACGAGGTCGGTGGGTGAGACGACCCAGCCGGTGGTGGTGCGAAACAACGCCCCTGCTCCCTTGTGTGTCGGTGGTGGGTGCTGGGGATTGTGCCATGTCGTGGCGACGTGCGTGGGCCCACACGCGCGAGGGCCCCTTCCCGTGTGGTGGGAAGGGGCGCCTGGGGTCTGGTGCGGGGGTGGGGGTGGGTTTTAGCCCACGACCTGCCACTGGACCTGGCCGACTCCGGCTCCGGTGCCGATGATCTGGTCGAAGGCGGCGGTGGACAGGTCCAGGCAGCGGCCGTCGACGTAGGGGCCGCGGTCGTTGATGCGTACGGTCACGGACTTGCCGTTGTCGGGGTTGGTGACCTGGACCTGGGTGCCGAAGGGCAGGGTCTTGTGTGCGGCGGTCATGGCGTTGGGGTCGAAGGTGTCGCCGTTGGCGGTCTGGTTTCCGGCGAGTTCGGCGCCGTAGTAGGAGGCCTGGCAGGTGCCGCCCTGGCCGGTGGACTCGGGGGTGTCCTCCTGGGCGGCGGGTTCTTCGGCCTCCTCGGTCTCCTCGGGTTCTTCGAGGATGGTGGAGGCCTCGGTGCTGGTGCTCTGGGTGGCGGAGGCGACGGCGTCCTGGGCTTGTCGGCGCAGGTCCTCGCCGTGTTGGGGGGTGGTGTCGTCGGTGACCAGGGGGTCGGGGTCGGCGTCGGGGACGCCGGTGGCGTTGGTGGTGGTGTCGGGGTCGGCTCCGGTGGCGATGACGGTGGCTGTGGCGGTGCCCGCCACCAGGAGTGCCGCCGTGGTGGCCGAGGCCAGGATCAGGGTGCGTTTGCGGCGGGAGCGTTTGGCGGCCACGCGGGGGCCCACGGGCGCCTGGGGACGGGTGGTGTCTTCGTCGCCCGGTGGGGTCTGGGGCTGGTGTGTGCCCACGGCAGGGTTCCTTCGGGTGGGAGACGGGGCGTGGCGGTCCGCTCCTGGGATGTGGTGCGCGGCTGCCGTGGCAGAGGGGCGCGGGGTGCGACGCCCCGGGTGCGGGAGGGCGTGGCGCGGGTGGAGCCGGGACCGCCGTTGGTGCGCGGGGGTCTGGGCGCAGATCCTAGGGGTCACGCGAGGGTAACGGTACCGGAAAGGGGTGGTTTGTGGAACTTGTCACGAGGGGTCGTTCGTGTCTCCTGAGCCCTGCTGGTCGTTCTTGTTCCTCATCCGGTGATGTGGGGTGCGGGTAGTTCGGGGCGCCGGGGCGGGACGCCGTGGGGGAAGAGGGTGCGGGCGGGGTCGGGCAGGTCCACTCCGCTGAGCTGGGCGACGGCCCGGGACAGGGCGGGGTTGTCCAGGTGTCCGCCGACGGTGCGGATCATGGTGGCCAGGGTGGGCAGCGGGGGTGCGCCCAGGGTGGCCACGGCGTAGCGGGTGGCCACGGCCGGTGTGCGTGAGGCGCCCGCCCAGCAGTGCAGCAGGACGCGTTTGCCCTCGGCGCGCAGGGCGGCCAGGGCGGCGGCGGCCTCGTCCAGGGTGAAGTGCACGTTGGGGTTGGCGCCCGCGCGGTCGTGCAGCCACACCCGTACCCAGTCGTGGTCGGGCAGGTGGGGTGCGTCGCTGGGGTGGGTGCGGCACAGGGAGACCACGGCGTCGACGGTGTCGGGGTGGGCGCGCAGGTGGTCCAGGTTGCCGAGCAGGACGTGGGGGTCCAGGGGGTGGGGGACGGCGAAGGGCGGCAGGCGGCGGGGTTCGTCGACCAGGACGGGGTGTTGGGGCCACAGACGGGGGTGGGGGCCGCGGGCGCCGGTCAGGGCGGTGACGGTCAGGGTGTGGGGGTCGGTGGTGCGCGACAGGTGGCGCAGGGCGCCCAGGGGCAGGGCGGAGGCGCCCCACAGGGCGGCGGCCAGGACGGCGGTGTGCAGGGCGGCCTGGTCTCCGGCGCTGGTGTGGGCGTACCGGAGGGCGTCGGTGAGGTGGGTGCAGGCGAAGGATCCGTGGGCGGGGTCGTGGGTGGGGCGGGGTGTGCGTGTCAGGGCCCGCCATGAGGCGCCCATGGGGTCCTGGGCGGTGGTGTGTTCCAGGGCGGGGGCGCTGGTGGGTGTGGTGCCGGTGCGGGCGGCGGTGCGCAGTACCTGGGCCCAGGCGTGCTGGACGGGGTCGGCGGGTGCCTGGGGCAGGTGGTGGGGGCCGTTCAGGTCGCTCAGTGCGGCGAGGATCAGGCGTGCGGGGTGGTGGGCGGGGTCGGTGAAGGGTGTGGCCAGGGCGGGGGGTGCGCCGATCAGGGCCGCGGCGAGCGGGGCGCCGAAGAGCGCTCCGACGGCCCGGTCGCTTCGGGGGTCGTGGAAGTCCAGGGGTGTGGATGGTGCGGGCATGTGCGTCCTTGCGTGGGCCGGGGCGTGCGGGGCGTGGGTCCCCGTCGGGGTGTGCCCGGTCCGGTGGCCCGTCGTGCGTGCCGGGGCCGGCGCGGCCGGTTGTGGCCACGCGTGTGGTGTGCGTGTGCCGGTGGTGCGCCCCTCCCCTGGTGCGGGGTGCGCCCGGTCGGCCCTTCCCTTCCCCTTTCCCCTCTCCCCCGCTTTCCTGCTCCTGGGGCCTCGGGTGCTTCCCGCCGGGCTCTGGCGGCCCGGTGGTCTCAGGCGGGTTGGGCGATGGCGGCCTGGTGGTAGCGGGCGGCCACGGCGTGGGCGATGGCCGGGTCCGGGCACAGGGGGCGTGCCACCACGTCGGCGCCCGCGCCGGCCAGGCGGTCGTGGAACAGGCCCGGGGCCAGGAGCCAGCTGGCCAGGGCCACCCGTGGGTGTCCTTGGGAGCGCAGGCGCCGTACCTGCTGGGCGGGGGTGGGATGGCCGGTGGCGATGAAGCCCAGGCTCACCGGGGCGCCCAGGCGCTGGGACATGCGGGCCCGGGCCTGGTCGAGTTCGGCGCGCGCGTGGGGGTCGAAGGTTCCGGCGCAGGCCAGCACGACCGCGTCGCCGGGGCGGTGGCCGGCCTGGACCAGGCGGCGCACCGCGGTGTCCAGGACCGCGGGGTGATCGCCCAGGGCGGGGGTGATGACGGCGTCGGCGCGGCCCGCCAGGGCGAGCTGGCGGGGGATGTCGGTGCGCACGTGGTAGCCCGAGGCCAGGAAGGCGGGCACGGCCACCAGGGGGCCGGGGATGGTGGCGGCGACGTCGCCGACGGAGGGCGCCAGGACGTCGGCGAAGGCCAGGCGGGTGGGTCGGTGTGTCACCTCGGCCACGCGCAGGGCCAGGGAGTGGGCCACGGCGGTGCCGTGGGGGTCGCGGGTGCCGTGGACGGCCAGCAGCAGGGTCGGGTGTCGGTTCATCGTGTGGTGTGGGCGGGGCTCCGGCGGGGGCGGGCGCCGCTGTTTCCTTCCGTGCTCTGGCGCGGCCGTGGGCTCGGGGGGTCTCAGGGCTGGTCGGTGGTGTCCAGGGCCAGGCGGTAGCCGCGTTTGACGACGGTCTGGACGATGCGGGCGTCGCCCAGGGCGGTGCGCAGGCGGGCCACGGCGGTTTCCACGGCGTGGGCGTCGGCGTCCTCGCCCAGGCAGGTGAGCAGGCGGGCTCGGTCCAGGACCTGTCCGGGTTTGTGGGCCAGTGCGCGCATGAGCCGCATGAGGGTGGGCGAGAGGGTGTGGACGGTGCCGTCGACCAGGACGGCGTGGCCGCGCAGGCGCAGGCGGTGCCCGGCCACGGACAGGGTGGGAAAGCGTGCGGGTAGTTCTTCGGTGAGTTTGCGGACCTGGGCGCCGATGCGGGCGCGTTCGGGCCACACGGTGGGGATGTCGTGGGCGATGAGGGGGCGGGCGGTGACCGGGCCCACGCACATGGCCAGGACGTCGCCGCGCAGGGCTTGGAGGAGTGCGCCGTGGTGCCCGGTGGTGTGGGCGCGGGTGAGGAGTCCGGCGGCGGCGGGGGCGCTGGTGAAGGTGAGGGCGTCCACTCCCCCGGTGGTGAGGGCCTCGATGAGGCGGTCCAGGGGTGCGGTGTCCTCGGGTTGGGTCCACCGGTAGACGGGGACCTCGACGACGTCGGCTCCGGCCAGGCGCAGGGCGGCGGTGAAGTCGGGCAGGGGTTCGCCGTGGAGTTGGACGGCCACGCGCAGGCCCCGCACCCCCTGGGCCAGGAGGTGGTCCAGGACCTCGGCCGAGGACTCGGAGGGGGGTGACCACTCCTCGGTGAGTCCGGCGGCGCGGATGGCGCCCTTGGCTTTGGGGCCGCGTGCGAGCAGGCGTGAGGAGCGCATGCCCTCCAGGAGTGCCTGGGCGGTGCCCCAGGTGTCGCAGGCCTCCACCCAGCCGCGGAAGCCGATGCCGGTGGTGGCCACGACGATGTCGGCGGGGCGGTGGGCGAGTTGGTCCGAGACCGAGGCCAGGCGCTGGTCGTCGCTCAGGGGCACGATGCGCAGGGCGGGTGCGGCGATGACCTGGGCGCCCTTGCGGCGTAGCAGGGCGCTCAGTTCCTCGGCGCGGCGTGCGGCGGTGACGCCGACGGTGAACCCGGCCAGGGGTGCGGTGGTGGCGGGTGCGGGCGGTGCGTGGGGCAGGGTGTTCATGGTGTGTTCTCCTTGGCGCGGGTGGCGATCTGCACGGTGGTTCGGCCCTGGCGTACGGGCCAGGTGCTCAGGTGTACGCCGGTGTCGTCCAGGCTCTGGCCGGTGCGTAGGGAGAAGACGTTCTTGAGCATGGGTGAGGCGACGGTGGGCTCTCCCGCCCGGTCGCCGACGATACCTCGGGAGATGACGGCGGCGCCGGTGTAGGGGTCGATGTTGTCCACGGCGTACAGGTGTCCGTCGCGGGTGCGGAACAGGGCGATCTGGGTGTGGTCGGGCAGGAGGATGGCGAGGCCGTCCTCGGGGTGGAGCCGGTGGGTGGGGCAGGCGTCGATCCAGGTGGTGGGTCGGGTCTGGGTGGTGGTGGTCATCGGGTGGCCTCCTGGGGGCGGTGGGCGGGCATGCCCAGGTTGACGGGTGTGCGGGGTACGGGCTGGTCGCGGGTGGTGGTGAAGCTGATGGTGGGGTCGGGGGTGGTGGGGGCGTTGGCGAAGGAGACGAAGCGGGCGAGTTTGTCCTCGTCGGCCAGGACGGCGGCCCACTCGTCGGTGTAGGAGGCCACGTGTTCGTCCATGGCGGCTTCGAGTTCGTCGGCGATGCCCAGGCGGTCGTGGACGATGACCTCGCGCAGGTGGTCCAGGCCCCCGTCCAGGGATTCGATCCAGGGTGCGGTGCGCTGGAGGCGGTCGGCGGTGCGTACGTAGAACATGAGGAACCGGTCGATGTAGCGGATGAGGGTTTCCTCGTCCAGGTCGCCGGCCAGGAGATCGGCGTGGCGGGGGGTGAAGCCGCCGTTGCCGCCCACGTACAGGTTCCAGCCCTGGTCGGTGGCGATGACGCCGAAGTCCTTGCCGCGGGCCTCGGCGCATTCGCGGGCGCATCCGGAGACGGCGGACTTGAGTTTGTGGGGTGAGCGCAGGCCCCGGTAGCGCTCCTCCAGGCGGATGGCCAGGCCCACCGAGTCCTGGACGCCGTAGCGGCACCAGGTGGTGCCCACGCACGACTTGACGGTGCGCAGGGACTTGCCGTAGGCGTGGCCGGATTCGAATCCGGCGTCGACCAGGCGTCGCCAGATGTGGGGCAGTTGTTCCAGGCGGGCGCCGAAGAGGTCGATGCGTTGGCCGCCGGTGATCTTGGTGTAGAGGTTGAAGTCGCGTGCGACCTCGCCGATGACGATGAGTTTGTCGGGGGTGACCTCGCCGCCGGGGATGCGGGGCACGACCGAGTAGGTGCCGTTGCGCTGCATGTTGGCCAGGTAGCGGTCGTTGGTGTCCTGCAGGGTGGCCTGTTCGCCCTCCAGGATGTGTCCGCTTCCCAGGGAGGCCAGGATGGAGGCGACGGTGGGTTTGCAGATGTCGCAGCCGTGTCCGGTGCCGTGGGCCCTGATGAGGGCGGAGAAGGTGGTGGTGCCGGTGGCGCGGATGGTCTGGACCAGTTCGGCGCGGGACTGGGGGAAGTGTTCGCACAGGGCCTTGGACTGTTCGATGCCGGCCTGGGCGAGGACCTGTTTGAGCATGGGCACGCACGAGCCGCAGCTGGTGCCCGCCTTGGTGCAGGCCTTCAGGGCGGGCACGTCGTGGTTGCCGTGGTCGATGGCCTGGGTCAGTTCGCCCTTGGTGACGGCGTTGCAGGAGCAGATCTGTGCGGAGTCGGGGAGGGCGTCGGCGCCCAGGGCGGTTGTGCCCTCGGGGGTGATCAGGGTCAGCGGGTCGTCGGGCAGGGGGGATCCGACCAGGGGGCGCAGGGTGGCGTAGGCGGTGGCGTCGCCGACGAGGACGCCGCCGAGCAGGGTGGTGGCGTCGTCGGAGAGGACGAGTTTGGCGTAGCGGCCGCCGGCGGCGTCGTTGACGACCACGTCCAGGGCGCCGGGGGTGCGGCCGTGGGCGTCGCCGAAGCTGGCCACGTCCACGCCCAGGAGTTTGAGTTTGGTGGAGGTGTCGGCGCCGGTGAAGGTGGCCTGTCCGTCCAGGAGCTGGTCGGCGACCACTTCGGCCATGGCGTTGCCGGGGGCGATGAGGCCGTAGACGGTGCCTTGGTGGTTGGCGGCTTCGCCGATGGCGTGGATGCGGGGGTCGCTGGTGGTGCAGGTGTCGTCGATGACGATGCCGCCGCGTTCGCCGACCTTGAGTCCGGCGGTGCGGGCGAGGTCGTCGCGGGGGCGGATGCCCACGGAGAACACGACGAGGTCGGCGTCCAGGCGGGTGTCCTCTCCCAGGGTCAGGTGGGAGACGCGGCCGTGGTCGGCGGCGTGGACGGCGGTGGAGGCGGTGCCGGTGTGCACGTGTACGCCCAGGTCGGTGATGAGGTTGCGCAGGAGGGATCCGGCGCCCTCGTCGATCTGGGCGGGCATCAGGTGGGGGGCGAGTTCGACCACGTGTGCGCGCAGGCCCAGCAGGCGTAGGGCGTTGGCGGCTTCCAGGCCCAGCAGGCCGCCGCCGATGACCACGCCGGTGCGGGCGCCGTGGGCGGAGGCGGTGATGGCGTCCAGGTCCTCGATGGTGCGGTAGACGTGGCAGCCGGGCAGGTCGTGGCCGGGGATGGGGGGTACGAAGGGGGTGGAGCCGGTGGCCAGGACCAGGCGGTCGTAGGGCAGGACGCGGCCGGTCGTGGTGGTGACGGTGCGGTGGGCGCGGTCGATGCGGGTGGCGCGTTCGTTGACGTGCACGTCCACGTGGGGGCCGCTGACCTGGCCCAGGGACAGGTCCTGGGCGGTGGCGCCGTCGAAGTAGGAGGAGAGGGCGACGCGGTCGTAGGCGGTGCGGGGTTCCTCGCCCACGACGGTGATGTGCCAGCGGTGGGCGCTGTCGCGGTCGTGGAGGGCCTCGATGAGTCGGTGGCCGACCATGCCGTTGCCGATGACGACGAGTTCTTCCATGGGTGTGCGGCTCCTCCTGCTGCGGGGTCGGACGTGTTTCAGGCAACCCGCAGGGTGTTTCCCCGGGGTCAGCCGTGTGTGACGCGGTTGTTTCGTTGTGCTCCTGTCGCAGGTGGCGTGTGCGTGATGGGGTGTGGGGCGGGGTGAAGTCCCAGGGTGGGATGGTTGTGCGGGGCCGGTCGGGGGCGGTTGGGTGTTTGGTCACATGCCTGTGGGGCGGGGGGCGTACCGGGGTGTTCTGCTTGGCGCGGGAGGGGCCTGTGCGCCGGTGGGCGTGGACAGGTGTGGGGCTTGTGGTCAGGATGGGCGGTGGTGTGTGCCGTTGGTGTTGCGCTCCCGGTGTGCGCTGCGCCCCGGGTCGGGGTGGGCACGCGTTTCGGTGCGCGGGCGCGGCGCGGCGGTGGTGTGTGCCTGTCGGGGTGTGGGCGGGCGGTGGTGCGGGGTCGAGAACGCCTTGGCTCCGGGTGTGTGAGGGGGGATGCTCTCGTGCAGGTCCAGGTGTGGTCCGACGTGGTCTGTCCGTGGTGCTACATCGGCAGGCGCCGTCTGGAGCGGGCGTTGGAGCGGTTCGAGCACGCTGGTGAGGTCGAGGTGCTCTGGCGCAGCTTCCAGCTCGACCCCTCTTTTCCCCGGGGGGTGAGCCAGCCGGTCTATGACGCTCTGGCGCAGAAGATGGGTGCTTCGGTGGAGCAGGTGCGTGCGATGACCGAGCAGGTCACCCGGGTGGCCGCCCAGGAGGGGCTGGAGTATCGCTTCGAGTCGGGGGTCATGGTCAACACCTTCGACGTCCACCGCCTGTTGCACCTGGCCCGCGAGCGGGGTCTGGGCGGGTGGGCGCACGAGTGCTTCATGCGCGCGCAGTTGGTGCTGGGCCGGGATCTGAGCCAGGCGCGGACCCTGGTGGAGGTGGCGGCCCAGGCCGGCTTGGAGGAGGGTGAGGTGCGCCGGGTGCTGGAGGGTCGGGACTACGCCCAGGACGTGCGTGAGGACATCGACGCCGCCCGGCGCCTGGGCGCGGGCGGTGTGCCCTTCTTCGTCATCGACGAGACCGTCGCCTTCTCGGGCGCCCAGCCGGTGGAGGTGCTGGTGGCGGCGTTGGACAAGGCACACCGGGCCGGGAGGGGCTGACTTGCGTGGTGGCCGCTTCGGGCGCGGGGCGGGGATTTTTCCGTGTGGTGGGTCAAGTAGCGGGTATCGGCTGGTCACAGGCGGGTTCGGGGCTGTTTCGGTTCGCGCGTGGCCGTGCGACGATGAGTCCTGTGGTCCAGAGGCGAGGCGGCGGGTAGGGGGTTCCAGGAGAACGCCCAACGTGCCAGAAACCGGGGTGTGCCATGCCGGTGCAACACGCGTCCAACGAGTTGATGATCTCCCTGGTGCGAGCCGGTCATCTTGCCACCTTCGAGGAGTTGCCCTCGTTGATCGCCAAGAAGGCCGAGGGCGCCGAGTTGTCCCAGGCCCGTGTCTACCTGGCCGATCATCAGCAGCAGGTGCTGCGTGAGTTCACCGGTGTGGGGCTGGACGCCCATGAGGGCGGTGAGGCCCTGAGCGTGAACGACTCCCTGGCCGGACAGGCCTACGTGACGGGTGTGACCGTGCGGGTGGAGGGTGAGCACCGGTACTGGGTGCCGGTGTTGGAGGGCGCCCAGCGTCTGGGTGTGATGCACGTGGGGTACGCGGGCGATCCGGACCGCTCGGCGATGCGGGATCTGGCCTCGATGGTGGCCCTGCTGGTCATCGCCAAGCGCTCCAACAGCGACTCCTACGCCCGTCTGGTGCGCACCAAGCCCATGTCGGTCTCGGCGGAGATGCAGTGGACGCTCATGCCGCCGGGCACCTTCGCTGATTCGCGGGTGACGATCTCGGCCGCCACGGAGCCGGCCTACGACAACGCCGGGGACGCCTTCGACTACGCCGTGGCGGGTGAGGTCGCGCACCTGGCGATGTTCGACGCGATGGGGCACGACACCGCCGCGGGGCTGATCGCGAACCTGGCGGTGGGGGCTTTTCGCAACGAGCGCCGCAAGGGCACCGAACTGGCCCAGATGTGCCGGGGGGTGGAGGAGACCCTGATCCAGGAGTTCGTGCGCACCCGTTTCGCGACCGCGGTCCTGGCCGAGTTGAACATGACCACCGGTGAGCTGCACTGGGTCAACTGCGGTCACCTGCCGCCGGTGCTCATCCGCAACAACCAGGTGCGCAGCCTGGAGTGCGAGCCCTCCCACCCGCTGGGGATGGACCTGGGGTTGCCGGTCACGGTGTGCCGTGAGCAGTTGGAGCCCGGCGACCGGCTGCTGCTCTACACCGACGGCATCATCGAGGCCCGTGACTCCCAGGGGCGCGAGTTCGGTGTGGAGCGGTTCGTGGACTTCGTCATCCGCCACCAGGCCGACAACATGCCGGTTCCCGAGACGCTGCGCCGCCTGGTGCACGGGGTTTTGGAGTACCACCACGGCCGGTTCGGCGACGACGCCACCGTGCTCTTCTGCGAGTGGCACGGCTGAGACCCGCCGGCGTGGGGCGGGTGGGCGCGGGTTCGAGGGCCGGGGGTGGGTCCGGTCGGTCTGGGCGTAGGATCCGGCCAGGTGTGCGGTTGAGGACGGACTCGGGGTGGGGCGTGGCGGAGATGGTGCACGTGGTGGTTCCGGTGTTCGCCGTGGTGGTGACCGGGCTCTTCGCCGGGTTGTTCTTCGCGTTCTCGGTCTCGGTGATGCCCGGTCTGGGCAGGTCCGGGGACCGGGTGATGATCGAGGCCATGCAGGGCGTCAACGCGGCCATCCTCAATCCGTACTTCGCCGTGGTCTTCGTCGGCGCCCCGGTGGCGGTGCTGGCCTGTGTGGTGCTGTACGCCGTCGCGGGGGCCGTGGCCGCGGCCGTGTGGTCGGGTGCGGCGCTGGTGTGCCTGTGCGCGGCGCTGGTGGTGACCTTCGCCGTCAACGTGCCGCGCAACGACGCCCTGGACCGTGCGGGTCCGGCCGGGCGGATCGCGGACCCCGCCGCGGTGCGCGGCGCCTTCGAGGCGGTGTGGGTGCGCTGGAACCACCTGCGCACGTTGGTCTCCCTGGCTGCTCTGGTCTGTGCGGTGGTGGCCCTGACGGTGCGCTGAGCGGGGGCGCGTGGGGCCGCCCGGCCGGACTCGCACGGCGGCGGGGTGTTGGACCGGTGTGAGGTGCCGGTGCGCACGGTGCAGGGGCGCGCCCGCCGCAGCGGGCACGCCGGCCTGTCGCGCGAGCGTGTGGGCCGGTGGCCGCCCAGGCCCCTGGGTCTGTTCGGTGGACTCGGCCTTGTGCCGCTGGGGGTGGCGGGGGCGCCGACGGGGCTGCCGAAGGTTTCCCTGCCTTCGGCGTCTGGGCACCAGGCGAAGCGCAGCCTCAAGGAGACACGGTCCTAGCCGACCGGGGCGTTGGTCTGGTCCTGCATCCCCGAGAGCAGCGCCTGCACGTCGCGTACGCACCCGCCGCAGCCGGTGGTGGCGCGTGTTCGCCGGGCGATGGCCTCGCGGGTGCGCGCCCCGTCCAGCCAGGCCTGTTCGATGTCGGTGCGCGAGACCGCGTTGCACCGGCACACCAGCGACGTGGGCTCCTCCCGGTCCTGGTCGGGGGTGGCGGTGGGGAGCCCCTGGAGCAGGGCGAGCCGGTCGGCGGGTACGGGGGCTCCGGTGTCGTAGAGCTGGGCCAGGGTGGCCGCGGCCTCGGGGAAGCCCAGCAGTACCGCGCCCACGACCTTCTCCTGGCGTACCGAGAGCTTGGCGTAGCGGCCGCCGTAGGGGTCGCTGATGGTCACCGTTTCCAGGCCGTGGGCGTCCTCCTCCTCGTGGACCTGCCCGAACGCGGTCAGTTCGATGCCCTGGGCCTTGAGGCGGGTCAGCGGCCTGGCTCCGGTGTAAAGCGCCTCGGGTGCGGTTCCGGTCAGGCGCCGGGCCAGGACCGCGGCCTGTTCCCAGCCGGGTTGGATGAGTCCCGCGCCGCCTCCGGGGTGTTGGGCGCAGTCGCCGATGGCGTGCACGCGTGCGTTGGAGGTGGACAGGCGGTCGTCCACGACGATGCCGTGCTCGACCTCGATGCCGGCGTCCTTGGCCAGTTCGGTGTTGCCGCGCACCCCGGCGGTGACGACCAGGGCGTCGCCGGGCAGTATGCGGCCGTCGTCCAGTTCCAGGCCGGTGCCGGGGATCCAGCGTGCGGCCACCCGCCAGGAGTGCACGGCCACGCCCAGGGCGGCGTAGCGCTGGGCGAGGATGCGTGCGGCCGGCTGGTCGATCTGGCGGCGCATGATCCAGGGGGAGGACTCCACCACCGACACCCGCATGCCCCGGCCCACCAGGCCGCGTGCGGCTTCCAGGCCCAGGATGCCGCCGCCCAGGACCACCACGGGTGCGCCCGGGGCGGCCAGGGCGAGCAGGCGCCGGCAGTCGGCCAGGTCGCGTAGGGCGGTCACTCCCTCTCCGGGGGTTCCGTCGGGGTCGGCCACGCCGGTGATGGGGGGGAAGGCGGCGCGTGCGCCCGTGGCCATGACCAGTTCGTCGTAGGGCAGGTGGGTGCCGTCGTCGAGTGTGAGGGTGCGGTTGTCGGTGTCCAGGGCGGTGGCGGTGGTGCCGGTGCGCACGGTCACGCCCGGGGTGTGGGGGACGGGCAGGCGGATCTGGTCGGGGGTGTAGTCCCCGGCGACCACGCCCGAGAGCAGGACCCTGTTGTAGGCGTGGTGTTCTTCGGTGCCGACCACGGTGATGTGGGCCCGCTCCCCCGCCGGGTCCAGGCGGGCCGCCTCCTCGGCGAAGCGGGCGCCGACCATTCCGTTGCCGACGACCACGATCTGACGCGGGGACGCGCCCTGCACGGTGCTCAACTGCTGCCTCCTGGTGTGGGTGTGTGCGCTCCCGGGCGGCGTCGGCCGGGGGTGTGGCGGTGTCGGTGTGGTGCGGGAGGGGGTGGGTCAGGGTTGGGCGGGTTCGCGTTCCAGGCGTACGGCGCTGACCTTGAACTCGGGCATACGGCTGGTGGGGTCCAGGGCCGGGTTGGTGAGGTTGTTGGCGGCCTGGTCTCCGGCGAAGTGGAAGGGCAGGAACACCGTGTCCAGGCGTGCGGTGGGGGTCAGGCGTACCCGGGCGCGGGTGTGGCCGCGCCGTGAGGTGATGCGGGCCCACTGCCCTGTGGCCAGTCCGGCGCGGGCGGCGGTGTCGGGGTGTACCTCCACGTACGCCTCGGGTTCGGCCCGGTGCAGTTCGGGGACGCGGCGGGTCTGGGCGCCGGTCTGGTAGTGGCCCATGGTCCGTCCGGTGGTGGCGATGAGGGGGTAGTCGGTGTCGGTGGTCTCGGCGGGGGGCTGGTGTGGGACCGGGGTGAAGCGGGCGCGGCCGTCGGGGTGGGCGAAGGAGTCCAGGAACAGGTGGGGTGTGGGTTCCTCCTTCTCGCGTACGGGCCAGTGCAGGGCCTCTCCCGAGGCCAGGCGGTGGGGGGTGACGCCGGAGTAGTCCGCGGTGCCCCCGGCTGAGGCGCGGCCCAGTTCGGCCAGGACGGTGTCGGGGTCGGTGGGGAAGCGTTGTGGGGGTTGTCCCAGGCGCACGGCCAGGGCGGAGAGTACCTCCAGGTCGGTGCGTACCCCTTGGGGTGGGGCGGTGGCGCGGTTGCGGCGCAGGACGCGTCCCTCCAGGTTGGTCATGGTGCCCCTCTCCTCGGCCCACTGGGCCACGGGGAGGACGACGTCGGCCATGGCCGCGGTCTCGGAGAGGACGAAGTCGGCGGCCACCAGCAGGTCCAGGGAGGCCAGGCGCTCGCGCACGCGTTCGGTCTGGGGTGCGGAGACGAGGGGGTTGGAGCCCAGCAGCAGCATGGCGCGCGGGCCGTCGTCGGTGCCCAGGGCGTCCAGGAGTTCGAAGGCCGAGCGGCCCGGTCCGGGCAGGGTGTGGGGGTCCACGCCCCACACCCGGGCCACGTGGGCGCGGGCGGCGGGGTCGTCGATCTTGCGGTAGCCGGGGAGCTGGTCGGCTTTTTGGCCGTGTTCGCGTCCGCCCTGGCCGTTGCCCTGGCCGGTGATGCACCCGTATCCGCAGCCTTGCCGGCCGGGCAGTCCCAGGGCCAGGGCCAGGTTGATCCAGGCCGAGACGGTGTCGGTGCCCTTGGTGTGCTGTTCGGTGCCGCGTCCGGTCAGGATGTAGGCCGAGTGGTTGCGGGAGGCCCGTCCCAGCAGGTCGGCGGCGGCGCGGATGTGGGCGGCGGGGACGCCGGTGACCTGTTCGGTGCGTTCGGGCCACCAGGCGGCGGCGTGTTCCCAGGCGGTTTCGAAGCCGGTGGTGCGGTCTTGGACGAAGTCCTCGTCGCACCAGCCCTGGACGCGTACGGCGTGCAGCAGGCCCAGGGCCAGGGCCAGGTCGGTGCCGGGGCGGGGCGCCAGGTGGACGCCGCCGCCGTTCAGTGCGGCCTGGGCGGTGGCCGAGCGGCGCGGGTCGATGACGATGAGGGTGGGTGCGGACAGGTGGCCCATCATCGGTGGCATGGTCTCGGCGGGGTTGGCTCCGGCCAGCAGGACCACCTCGGCCCCGCCGACGTCGGTCAGGGGGAAGGGCATGCCCCGGTCCAGGCCGAAGGCGCGTGTGCTCGCGGCGGCCGCCGAGGACATGCAGAAGCGGCCGTTGTAGTCGATCTGGGAGGTGGCCAGGGCCAGGCGGGCGAACTTGCCCAGGGTGTAGGACTTCTCGTTGGTCAGGCTGCCGCTGCCGAAGACCGCGACGGTGTCGGGGCCCGATTCGGCGCGCAGGGCCAGCAGGCGTTCGGCGACGTGGTCCAGGGCGGTGTCCCAGTCGGTCTGTACCAGTTCTGAGTCGCGGTCCTTGCGGATCAGGGGCCGGGTGAGGCGGTCGGGGACGGTCAGGACCTCGGTGGAGGTCCATCCCTTGCGGCACAGTCCGCCGCGGTTGGTGGGAAAGTCCGCGGGGCGTGCGGCCAGGCGTCCGTCGGGGCCCGGTTCCAGGTGCATGGCGCACTGTAGGGCGCAGTAGGGGCAGTGGGTGGTGGTCATCGTGTGCTGGTCTCCACGCGGTCGGCGGCGGGTGCGGTGGTGCGGGCGGGGCGGCGCAGGTAGACGGCCCAGGTGAGGGCGGCGCAGACCAGGTAGAAGGCACCGAAGGCGAGGAAGCCGGGGGCCGCGGACTCGGTGAGGCGGAAGGACTCGCGAAAGACCAGGTTGATGCCGACGCCGCCCAGGGCTCCCATGGCGCCGATCAGGCCGAGCATGGAGCTGGCGACGCGCTTGTTGTGGGAGTGGGCTTCCTGGGCCGGGGTGCCCTGGGAGATGGCGTTCTGTGCCTTGGCGGCGTAGATGGAGGGGATCATCTTGTAGGTGGAGCCGTTGCCGATGCCGGTGAGGACGAACACGAGGCCGAACGCGGTGGTGAACAGTGGTAGGGAGTCCAGGTTGATGGCCGCCACGACCACGCCGGTGGCGATCACCATGGCCAGGAAGGTGCACAGGGTGACCCGTGCGCCGCCGACGCGGTCGGCGAGTCTGCCGCCCAGGGGGCGGACGAGGGAGCCGATGGCCGGTCCCAGGAAGGTGAGGGAGGCGGCCTGGAGGGGGTTCAGGCCGAACTGGTTCTGTAGGAGCAGTCCGAAGGCGAACCCGAAGCCGATGAAGGATCCGAACGTGCCGACGTAGAGGAGGGACATGATCCAGAAGTGGCGGTCCCTGGTGGCGGCGAGTTGGGCGGAGACGTCGGTGCGGGCGCTGGAGAGGTTGTTCATGTGCCGTGCCGCCACCCAGATGGCCAGGAGCAGCAGGGGTACGTAGATCAGCGGTACGAGGTGTCCGGCCTGGACGGTGAACAGGGCGATGATGCCCAGGCCCACCAGTTGGGCGGTGGCCACGCCGATGTTGCCGCCGCCGGCGTTCATGCCCAGGGCCCATCCCTTCTCCTTCTCGGGGAAGTAGGAGTTGATGTTGGCCATGGAGGAGGAGAAGTTGCCGCCGCCGAGTCCGGCGGTGGCGCCCAGGAGGACGAACAGCCAGTAGGGCGTGTCGGGGTTTTGGATGAGGTGGGCGGCCAGGAGTGTGGGGACGAGCAGCAGGGTGGCGGAGATGATCGTCCAGTTGCGGCCGCCGAAGACTGGTACGGCCAGGGTGTAGGGGATCCGCAGGACCGCGCCGACCAGGGAGACCACGGAGACCAGGAGGAACTTCTGTTCGGCGGACCAGTCGAAGCCGGCCGCCGGGGTCATGAACAGCACCAGGACCGACCACAGGCTCCATACCGAGAAGCCGATGTGTTCGGAGAGGATCGAGGCCCACAGGTTGCGGCGGGCGACGGCGCGTCCTGTGCTGTTCCAGAACGCCTCGTCCTCGGGGTTCCAGTGGGAGATCCAGCTCTTGCCGGTGCGCGGTGCGCGTGGGCCAGCCTCGGAGGTCACGAACGGGCCTTCCTTCTCGACGGCTGCTGACGAAGCCCAAGGTAGGAAGGCCGCGTTGCCTGGAGGTGTCCGGCCGTAACGCACGGGAAACAGTCGGCTCACCCGGGGCGCGTGGTCTTGGTGAGAACGCCTGTCGTGCCTGGTGGAGGGGGTGGGGGCGGGTCGGGGTGTGGTGAGTGCCACCCGGATGGTCATTCGCCCTGGTCGCCGCTCCTCCTACCGTTCCTCTTGCCGGTGGTCATGCCCAGGGCCAGGCCCAGGCTGATGCCCAGGGCGACGCCCACCGCCAGGTTGTCGGTGAGGGCGCCGAAGGTGGTGCCCAGGCATACTCCCAGAGCCAGGCCGAGCCCGAGGTTGTTGTTGTTCTTACTCATGTGTCACCTCCGGTGGCTTTTGTCATGGTGGCATCTCGGACGTGGAGGCGGAACACCTGGTTCCCCCTCCTCACTCCAGGGGTGCGGCGACGTTCTTGCGGGCGCTGTCGTAGATGATCTGGCTGCGGAAGCCGGCCACCTCGCGGCGCTGGGTGAGCCGGTCGATGAGGAAGCTGTGCAGCGCGTCCAGGGAGGGCACGGACACGTGCACCAGGAAGTCCTGCTCCCCCGCCACGACGTAGACCGCCATCACCTGGGGCAGGGCGAACATCGCAGCCTTGAAGCCCTCGATGACCTGGCGGCTGGGCGGGCGCAGCTGCACGGAGACGAACGCCTCCACCCGGCGGTTGAGCGCGGCCGGGTCGATGTCGGCGTGGTAGCCGCGGATGACGCCGCGCCGGTGCAGCAGGCGTACGCGTTCCAGGCAGGTGGAGGGGGCCACGCCGAGCCTGTGGGCCAGGGCGCGGTTGGTCTGCCGTGCATCTTGTTGGAGTTCGCGCACGATCGCCGAATCAAGTTCGTCCATGCATCCCATCCTAGGACTCGTGCCGAATAGTGTGCGGCTCCGGCGCCGGGAAGCTGTTCGCCTGCCTAGTTTATGGATCGTTAACACGCCATATGAACGGGGTAGTCATGGGTATGTCCACCAAGATCGTCGTCGTCCTGCGCCAGGACCTGGAGCCCGCGCTGGCCGCCAACGCCGGGGTGGTGCTCGGCCTGGCGCTGGGAGGGCGGTTGGAGGACTCGCTGGCCGCCGACGGCAAGGACGCGGGCGGCGGGGCGCACGCCGGGCTCAACCCGCATCCGGTGCCGACCCTGGTGGCCTCCGGTGAGCAGCTGCGCCGGCTCAAGGCCGGAGCCGACGAGCGGGGGCTGACGGTGGTGGGCTTCAACGAGGTGGCGCGCCGCTCGCGTGACTACGCGGAGTACCTGGACGCGCTGGCGGCCACCGGGCCGCAGGACGTGGAGTATGTGGGGGTGGCCGTCCTCGGACCGCGCGGGGACGTCAACAGGCTCACCGGGAAGCTGGCGCTGATGCGTTGAGCACTCCGGGGCACACCAGGCGGTCCATGGCCCGCGTCCGCCACCGGCCACGGGAACCGCCCGGTGTCGCAGGGCACCGGCTCGGCCAGGGCCGGGCCGGTGCCCGCGGGTGGGTGCCATGGCCCCGCGGGTAGTGCGGTGCGCCGGGGCCGCGCGAGGGGTTTTCCCGGGTGGGCGGGGCCGCCGGCGGGCGCCGTGCTCACCGCGGCTCGGTGGCGTACAGGTACAGCAGCGCGCTCAGGGACGTGCCGCTGACCAGCCGCCTCTCCCGTACCAGGGCGGGCACCCGCTCCAGTGCCACCCACTCCACGCGCTCGGACTCCCAGGCGTCCTCGGGCTCACCGATCCGCTGGGCGCCCTCGGCGGTGAACACGTGGTGTTCGCTGTCCATCAGTCCGCTGGAGGGCTGGGTGTACAGCAGCGGGCGCAGGGGGCCGGGGCGCCACCCGGTCTCCTCCCGCACCTCGCGGGCGGCCGCTTGCTCGGGGCTCTCCCCCGGGTGCACGCCGCCCATGGGGATCTCATATCCCCAGGTGTCGGTGATGAACCGGTGCCGCCACAGCAGCAGTACACGCCCCTGGCCGTCGCGCACCACGGCGCCGGCGCCGGGCGGGCGGCGCACGAGGCGGTGGTCGAACCTGTGCCCGTCGGGGAGTTCGACGTCGGCGGCCCGCACGTCGATCCACGGGTCGGTGTAGAGGCTCTTCTCGGAGTGGACGGTCCAGCGCACGGGCGGCTCCCGCAGACGAGGGCAGGGGATGGACCCCCAGGTTCGCACGGCCCCGTCCTTCCCGTTGTCGACGAGCACGAACACGGCGGTGGGCATCACCAGCAGGGCGGGCAGTACCACGTGCTCGGCCGCCGGGCCGACGGTCCCCAGCAGGCCTGTGCGGCCAGACCTGCCAGGGCGGCCAGGGCCGCGAACAGGCTCTGGAGGCGTTCGGCTGGCGTTATCGGTTCAGTCCTCCTTGGCGGGACCGGGGCCCAGGGCCCCAGCAGGCGGGTGGCCCGCCCGGCCCGCTCAGTGGGCGGCCTGTGCCACCACGGCACGGTCGGCTCCCGGTCGGCGCACCAGTGCCTCCAGGGCCAGGACCACCAGGGCGGCGATGACGGCGTGCATGAGGCCGAGCGCGACCGTGCTGGGCGTATCGAAACCGGCGGTGAACGTCGGCGCCGCCGTGGCCAGAGCGGCACCCGCCCCGATGGCCTGGGCCGACCGCAGGACCACGCGCCGTGGAACGGCGCGCCGCTGTGCGGCCGCCAGCAGCGCGGCGAGCGCCAGGCCGCCGCTCATGGGCAGCACCGTCATGGTGATGACGCCCTGCGGAGCCGTGGTGGTGTGCAGCGACCCATCGGCCTCCACGTACTGGAACGACCCGCCGAGAACCAGGCCGGCCGACCACAGGGCGAGGTTGACCCCAAGGGCGGTGGCCACCGCACCCGCGATGACCGCCGTCGGACGCCGGGTCGCGACCCGGCGCAGGAATCCGCCTCGGACACGCACGGTCACAGACACCACGATCTCCTATCCGACAGGGGGCGAGTACGGACGAAAGGCCAAGGGCTTTTCGCCCTCGGGCACATGGAGGGCCCGAACGAGCCGCCGCGCTCATCCGCCGGCTCTACCGGTCGTCCGGGCCGCCGACGCCCAGCGGCTCACCGGACGCCCCGCATCCGCACCTGCCCCGGCCCGCGGCCTTCGAGGAGCAGGGGCAGGAGGGGCGATGCCGGCTGAGCCGCCAGGTTCCGGCGGCGAGCACGCCCGAGGCCATGGCCAGGGCGGGCAGCCACCCCACCACCGCCCCGGCACCGGAGCCCACGACTCCGGCCGTGATCAGCACCGGCAGCGCGCAGCACGCCACACACGCCACAGCGGCCAGCCCTGCGAGCGCTTTCGGGGCCAGGCGGGGGCGCGGGTCAGCAGCAGGGTCCGCCATGGCGGTGCTCCTCGGCCAGATCGGTGAAGGGGATGGGGCAGCAGGCGCTGGACGCACAGGCGGTCAGGTCGTCGCAGCCCGCCTGGAGGGCGCTGACCAGGGCGGTGCGGATCGTGGTGAGGTCGGCGATCTTCGCCTCGGTCTCGGCGAGCTTGGCCGCGGCACGCCCCTGGAGCCCGCCCGCAGGGCGGCCGTGCCGGTGACGGCCGGCCTCCAACAGCTCGGCGACCTCCTCCAGGGTGAAGCCGAGCCGCTGGGCGGCCTTGATCACCCGCAGCGCCACGACCGCGTCCTCGCCGTACAGGCGGTGGCCGCCGTTGCTGCGCCGGGGCTCGGCCAGCAGACCGCGCCGTTCGTAGTAGCGCAGCGTCTGGATGTTCACCCCGGCCGCAGCGGCGACCTGCCCGCTGCGCAGGCCCGTGCTCACCGCTGCTCCCCGGCCGCAGCGGCCCGCACGGCCAGGGCCTCCAGGACCGCCTCGTGCGCCTGGTCCACCGAGACGTTCAGGCCGACCAGGCCTGGGCCGGGGGCGGTGGTGAAGGTGAAGAACGAGCAGCAGCCGCTCTCGCGCTCGGCCAGGTCACGCACCCGCTCCTGGACGCCTGGACCGCCGGCCAGGTCAAGGCGCAGGTGGAGCGGCCGGGGCCGGGACAGCGACCTCAGGCGCTCGGAGAACAGCGCGTCCCACTCGGCGGCCCGCAGGGGCCGCTCCCGGGTGGGCAGTGTGCAGGACCGCGGCACCCATGCCAGATCACTCATCGCGCTCTCTCCCGTCGTCGCGCCCCCGGTGGCCGGGGGGTACTCCGACGGTAGACCTGTACCTGGGTACCGGTTGCAAGTCCGGGCGCCGACGGATCGGCGGGCCGACACCGCCGGCCGCTACGCCCCGAGGGCGGGTTCGCCCTCGGGGCGGCCGCGCGATCGGGCCCTCTCCCCGATCACGCACCGCCGGCAGGAGAGGAGGCGGACGGAGAGCACGGACATGTCCGTGCTCGCCCCACTGACGAGTCGGTGCTGGGTCCCCTGGCATCCCCGTGCTCGGCGACACCCGTGGGGTCCTCGCGGAGGTCGGGAGGAGGGGACGCCGCCGTGTGTCGGGTGTGTATCGGTGCTGTGAAGACGCCAACCCCCGTGGGAGGGGGCCCGTCGTAACAGTCACATCCGAGGATTCGGAATCCGACAACGGCGGATCGCTGGAAGGCTGGAGGTCCACACCGCATGAAACGTCATCGACTCGTCGTGCTCAGCCGTCGTGGCAGGGACGCGCTCTCCCCCGAGCACTGGGCCGGGATCGAGCAGTACGCGCACACCACCGTCGTGCGGGCCGACGCGGCCCCCGAACGCGCGGAGGCGGTCCGGCTCCTGGCCGACGCGGACCTGGTCGGGGCCACCAACCTGTGCCTGCCCCGGGTGGACGCCGAGCTGCTGGACGCCCTGCCCCGGTTGCGCGGAATCGTTTTGTACGCGACCGGCTACGACCACATTGACGTCGACCTCCTCCGATCGCGCGGGGTGGGGCTGTCGGTGATGCCCGACTACGCGACCACGGCGGTCGCCGAGCACTGTCTGGCGATGCTGTTCGCGCTGGCCACCCGTTTGCACCTGGCCAACGACCGCAGCCGCGGGCGGTGCGCTCCGGAGGTCTCGCTGCGCGGGGTGGAGCTCACCGGGCGGACCCTGGGGGTCGTGGGGGTCGGGCGCATCGGCGGGGAGGTCGCCCGCCGCGCCCGCGCTCTGGGCATGGAGGTCCTCGGTACGGACACCGATCCCCGGGCGGTGCTTCGCGCACGCGCGGACGGGATCACGATGGTGGAGCCTGAGCGTGTGCTCGGGGAGTGCCATGTGGTCGCCGTCTGCGCGAGTCACGCCCACGGGGCCCCGCCGGTCCTGGGCCGGGTCGAGCTGGCCCGGATGCGGTCGGAGGCCCTGTTGGTGAACGTGGCCCGGTCGGCCCTGGTCGAGACCGGGGAGGTTGTGGCCCGGGTGCGTTCGGGGCGGTTGCGCGGGTACGCGGTGGACGACGGCGTCCTGGACCCCGAGCGCGACGCCGACGTGCTCGACCAGGGCCGTGTGTTGCAGACCGGGCACAGCGCCTGGTGGCGGGACGAGGTGCTGGAGCGCGGGGCCCGGATGTGGGGCGAGCGGCTGCTCGCCGCGGTGCGGGGCCGGCCGCGGGACGCGGTGACCTGGCCCCGCCAGGACGCGGAGTCCTCCGCGGCGGCCGTCACCGAGGCGGTGGTCCTGTGAGCGGCCCGCGCAGGGGGCTGGTCGTCTGCCTCATCGTGCTCTGGGTGCTGGTGCCGGTCGGGCTCGCCGCGGCGCGCTGGCCGAGGTACTGGGTGTGGATCGCGCCGGAGCTGACCCCGATGACCTGGGTGCAGAGTGTGGCTCTGGTGGTCGCCGGCCTCGGCTGTTTCCTGGTGGCCCTCGTGCTGCGCACGGTCGGCGGGCGGCGGTGGATCTGGCCGCTGCTGGGCGCTGGTCTGCTCGCGCTGGCCCTGGACGACCGCTTCGCCCTCCACGAGCGCGTGCGCGACGGCTACCTGGCGCCGCGCGGTGTCAGTGTGCCGTTCCTGCCCTGGGTGGCTCCCGGTGACTTCCTCATTCTGGGCGTCGCGGTCGTCGGGCTCGTGCTGCTTCCCGCGGTCTGGGGTGCGGTGCGCGCCGACCGTGCCGCCGCCACCGCCCTGGTCGTCGGTGTCGTCCTGTCCGCCGTCTCCGTGGGTGTGGACTCCATCGATCCCGGTACGTGGAGTGTCTCCGCCGAGCGGGTGCAGCAGTCCCTGGAGGAGGTCGTGGAGCTGGGCGGCGGCCTGTCGCTGATGGCGGCGGTGGTTCTGCGGCTGCTCGGGCTGTTGGACGCCCATCTGCCGAAGGCCAAGCCCAAACCCAGGGCCGCGGCCGGGGCGGGCGCTTCGAGCGCCTGAGGGGCGTCCTGCTCCCGGGCCTGCCGCCCGCCCGGTGGCCGCCGGGGCGTCGGAACCGGCCGGGCCGCCGTGGGAGTGGATGCGCCGGCGTGCGAGAGTGCTCGTGCTTGGAATGGAAGGAAGGCGTCAAAGGGTGCTTGCGGGCACGCCGCCCCGGTTGCCCGCGCCGCCGTGAAGTGGACCGAGAAGACCACCCGAAAGGCCCCCGTCATGTCCCAGGCCCGACCGCCGCTGCCGCCCTTCACCCTCGACACCGCCCTGGCCAAGGTCCAGGCGGCCGAGGACGCCTGGAACACCCGCGACCCGCACCGCGTCAGCCTCGCCTACTCCGAGGACTCGGTGTGGCGCAACCGCGAGGTGTTCCTCACCGGACGCGCCCAGATCGTGGAGTTCCTGACCGCCAAGTGGGAGCGCGAGCTCGACTACGTGCTGCGCAAGAGCCTGTGGAGCTTCGGCGAGGACCGCATCGCGGTCCGTTTCCAGTACGAGTGGCACGACGCCGGGGGCCGGTGGCATCGCAGTTACGGCAACGAGCTGTGGGAGTTCGACGAGCACGGTCTGATGCGCCGCCGTGAGGCCAGCATCAACGACGTGGCCATCGCCGAGGACGAGCGCCGCTACTTCGGCCCCCGCCCCGAGGGCGAACGCGGGCGGGGGCACGACATTCCGCTCCGGTGAGCGCCACCGCGCCGCGCCTTGGGTCCTGGTGTGTCCGTCGGCGTGCGGCGCGGTCCGGGTCCGCGGCCTCGGCTCCCGCCGAACGCGTCCAGTGCCCGTGCCCCCTGTGCGGGTACTGGACGCGTTGGGTCCCCGGCCGGCGCCGTCTGGCCGGGTGTGGTCGGCGGGGCCGACGCGGGAACGGTGCCGGGGCGGTGCCGTGCCCGGGCCGAGGGGCTTCTCGCGGTGGTGTGGCCCCGGTTCGCCCACCCCCGCCTACTCGCCGGTAACATCGGGGTATGAGCCTTGACCACACCACCGAGGGCTTCCGGTTCGACCGGGACACCCGCGTCGACAAGCGCGCCGACGGAGAGTTCACAGCCACCCTCACCGACGCCTGGAACACCTTCACCACCCATCCCAACGGCGGCTACGTGCTGGGCGCCGCCCTCAACGCGCTGCGCCAGGGCCTGAACCAGCCCGACCCCCTGGCCGTCTCGGTGTTCTTCCTGCGCCCCGCCGCCCCCGGCGAGGCCACCGTGCGCACCGAGGTGGTCCGTGAGGGGCGCCGTACCGCCACCGGGCAGGCCCTCATGGAGCAGGGCGGCAAGGAGATCGTGCGCGCCACCGCCACCTACGGCGATCTGACCCCCGACCCCAAGGCGCGCGTGCTGACCCTGGAGGAGCCCCCGCGCCTGCCCTCCCCCGAGGACTGCTTCGTCCCGCCCGAGTTCGACCGGCCCGAGGGCCTGGGCATCGCCCACAGCGTGGAGTACCGCTACCCCCGGCGCCCGGCCTGGTTGGAGGGGAGGAAGGACGGGCGCCCGCACGCCGAGTTCTGGATGCGCTTCGCCGACGGCCGCGAGCCCGACACGCACTCCCTGGCCTCGATGGTGGACTTCGCTCCCCCGGCGGTGCTGGAGATCGGCGAGTTCGCCACCATCACCGTCGAGCTGAGCGTGCACGTGCGCGCCCGGCCCGCCCCAGGGTGGCTGGCCTGCCGGGTGTTCACCAAGCACGTGTCGGGCGGCATGCACGAGGAGGACATGGAGATCTGGGACGGCACGGGCACCCTCGTGGCCCAGTGCCGCCAGTTGGCCATGCTGCTCTAGCGCTCCTGGGGGCCGCGGGGCGGGCCGCCGCCCGCACGGGGCCTCGCCCCGTGCGCGGCGGGTCAGACCACCGCGCGAAAGTGCGTGGTCAGGCGGTGGTCCTCCTCCAGGACGTGGAAGGCCACCCCGGGCGGCTGGTCGCGGTTGGTGGCCGGCTCGCCCTCCCAGGGCATGCGCAGTGTCCACGTCACCCCGGGCGCCAACAGCAGGGGCCGCCCGGCGAAGGTGGTCGCCCCGCCGGTGTGGGCGTGTCCGACCAGGATGCCCGCCACCCGGGGGTGGGCGTGGAGCAGCCCGGCCAGGTCGTCGGCGTTGTCCAGGCGCATGGAGTCGGGCAGCGGGTGGTGCACCCGCACGGGCGGGTGGTGCAGGGCCAACAGCGCGGGGCCCCGGCCGGGCAGTGCGCTCAGGGTCTCGTTGATCCACATCAGGGTGGCCGCGTCCAGGTGGCCGCCGTCCTGGCCCGGGACCGTGGAGTCGCAGGCCAGCACGGTCGCGCCGGCCACCTCGTGTACCCGGTTGAACGCCTCCTCGGAGGGCTCCTCCCCCAGCATCGCCTCCCGCATCATCGCGCGGCCGTCGTGGTTGCCGGGGCAGACCAGCACCGGGAAGGGCAGGTCCAGCAGCCGGGCGGCCTCCCGGTACTCCTCGGCGGCGGCGTGGTCGGCGATGTCGCCGGTGACCAGCAGCGCGTCCGGCGTTCGGGAGAGTCCGCGCAGGTAGTCCACTGTTCGTTGGGCGCGCTCGGTGGTGTGCGCGGTTCCGTCCAGGTGCAGGTCGCTGACATGGGCGAGCAGAAGCGTCATGGCCGTCCTCGTGTTCGGGTGGGTCGCGGGGGCCCGGAAGGGGTACGGGTCAGCGCGGATCCGCCGTTCCCGTCGGGGTACGTCGAAGGCTAATTCGCGTCCACGAGGTACGACAGCCGTGTGCGCGGCCCTTCCGCGCGCGGATCCGGCGTGCGGCGCGGTCCCCGCCAGGGCGTGCTCCGTGGGCAGTCCTCGTCCGCCGCGGTGCCCGGGTGTGCGCTGGGGGGGATCCCCGGCAGCGCTCTCGGCCGACCGGCCGCGCCGGGGGCCCGGTCGTCCCCGTCGGGGCGGTGCGGGAGGGGGCCGGCGAGGGAGCGGGGCGCCTCACGTCCTCCACGTGGGGGCGCCCGCCTTCCCCGGGAGTGCGGCCGGGCAGCGCGCTCCGGTGGCGGACCGGGGGCGCCCCGGCGTCCGGTGGGCGGGCCCGGGGCGGGGATGTCAGCCGGTGGCGGCGCGTGCGCGGATCCGGCGTGCGGTACGGCCCCGCCAGAGCACGCCGTGCCTGGGTGAGGCCAGGTAGGCCAGGGTGAACACCGAGGCCTGGGTGAGCACGATCAGCCCGCCGGTGGACACGTTCAGGTGGAAGCTGGCGAAGACCCCCACCACGGCGGCGGCCGCGGCCATCACCGCCGAGATCACCAGCATCCGCTCGAAGCGGTCGGTGAGCAGGTAGGCGGTCGCGCCGGGGATGATGACCATGGCCACCACCAGGATGATCCCCACCGCCTGCAGCGCCACCACCACGGTGACCGACAACAGGCCCAGCAGCAGGGTCTCCAGCAGGCGCGGGTTGATGCCCATCGCGTGGGCGTGGACCGGGTCGAAGGCGTACAGGGTCAGGTCGCGGTGCTTGTACCAGACCACGGCCAGGACGACCCCGGCCAGGACCAGCACCTGCCAGATGGCGGTGTCGGAGACCCCCAGCACGTTGCCGAACAGGATGTGGCCCAGGTCGGTCTGGCTGGGCACCCGGGAGATCAGTACCAGGCCCAGGGCGAACATGGCGGTGAAGACCACTCCGATGACGGCGTCCTCCTTGACCCTGGAGGTGCGGTTGACCGCCCCGATCAGGGCGACCGATCCGGCTCCGAAGACCAGCGCGCCCACGGCGAAGGGCAGCCCGACCATGTAGGACAGCACCACTCCGGGCAGGACGGCGTGGGAGACGGCGTCGCCCATCAGCGACCAGCCCACCAGCGTCATCCAGCACGAGAGGACGGCGCACGCCACTCCGGCGACCACGCTGATCAGCAGGGCCCGTTGCACGAAACCGAACTGCATGGGCACGGTGAACCACTCCGTGAGTGCCGTCAGGGCGTCCATGCCGCTCCTCTTCCGTCGGTGTGGATGCCGAAGGCCTCCATGAGGATCTCCGGGCGCAGGACCGTCTCGGGGTCGCCGTGGGCGATGACGCGGCGCTGCAACAGGACCGCCTCGTCGCACAGGGCGGGTACCTGGGCCAGGTCGTGGGTGGACACCAGCAGGGTGTGGCCCTCCTGGCGCAGTTGGAGGAGGAGTTCGGTGATGCGGCTCTCCGAGCGTTTGTCGACCCCGGCGAAGGGTTCGTCGAGCAGCAGCACGTCGGCGCCCTGGGCGATGGCGCGGGCGACGAAGGCGCGTTTGCGCTGGCCGCCGGAGAGCGCGCCGATCTGGCGGTCGGCCAGGTCGCTCAGGTGGGTGCGGGCCAGGGCGTGGGCGACGGCCTCGCGGTCGGCGGGCCGGGCCCTGCGGCGGCGTCCCATGTGTCCGTAGCGGCCCATCATCACCACGTCGCGCACGCGTACGGGGAAGGCCCAGTCGACCTGTTCGGCCTGGGGGACGTAGCCGACCAGGCCCCGGCGGCGGGCGACGGTTCTGGTGTGGCCCAGGATGCGCACGTTGCCGTGGTCGGTGGGGACCAGGCCGAGCACGGTCTTGAACAGGGTGGACTTGCCCGATCCGTTGGTGCCGAGCAGGCCGCAGATCCGGCCGGGGGCGACGGAGAGGCTGACCGAGTCCAGTGCCAGGACCTCGCCGTAGCGGACGGTGGCGTCGGTGACCTCGATGGCGGGGCTCATGTGGCTCCTTCCTTGAGCCCGGAGACCACGGCCTCGGCGTCGTGGCGGAGCAGGTCCAGGTAGGTGGGCACGGGTCCGTCCTCCTCGGAGAGGGAGTCGACGTAGAGGGTCTGGCCCATGCGTGCGCCGGTCTCGCGGGCCACCGAGCGCTGGACGCTGTCGTTGACGGTGCTCTCGCAGAACACGGCGGGTACGCGGTGCTCGCGGACGAACTCGGTGACGGCGACGGTCTGTTGGGGTGTGCTCTGGGATTCGGCGTTGACGGGCCACAGGTACATCTCGGTGAGGCCGGCGTCGCGTGCCAGGTAGGAGAAGGCGCCCTCGCAGGTGACCAGGGCCCGGGAGCCCTCGGGGACCTCGGCCAGTTCGGTCTCCAGGTAGTCGTCGACCTCGCTGATGCGGGCCTTGTAGTCCTCGGCGGCCCGGGCGTAGACGTCCTCGCCCCCGGGGTCGAGTTCGGTGAGGGCGTCGCGGATGTTGTCGACGTAGACGTGGGCGTTGTCGGGGGACATCCAGGCGTGCGGGTTGGGTTCGCCCTCGTATCCGCCCGAGGAGATGGGGATGGTCTCGATGCCCTCGGTGAGTACGGCGGTGGGGGCTTGGACGTCCTCGGTGAACTGGGCGAACCAGGCTTCCAGGCCGAGCCCGTTCTCCAGGATGAGGTCGGCGCCCTGGCCGCGGACGAGGTCTTCGGGTGTGGGTTCGTAGCCGTGGATCTCGGCGCCGGGCCGGGTGAGGGAGGCGACCTCCACGCGGCCGTCGGCGACGTTGCGCGCCATGTCGGCGATGACGGTGAACGTGGTCAGGACCAGGAGGCGTCCGTCCTCGCGGGGCTGACCGGTGGAGGTGGCGCAGGCGGTCAGGGTCAGGGCAAGGGTGAGGAGGGCGGCGGGGAGCCTCGCCGACCAAGTCTTTGTGGGAGCCTCATCTCTAAAGTTCGGCACGCCTAACTTTTTACCACAAGAGAGCCAAACTACACATCGCGGCAGAACCTCCGGCGGGTCACGTCTTCGGGTTCGGGCACCCACTACCCGTGCCGGCGTCCTCGACACGCCGAGTCCTCGACACGCCGACCGGACCGTGCCGGGACGCGGTCCCACGGCGGCGAACGAGAGCGGGCCCGGGGCTCCCACCCCGGGGACCGGGGCGGCCCGGGACGTCACTAGACTGACGCCCTGCGCGCGGGAGACCCTCTGTCCCCGCGGGCTTTCGGACGTTCAGGGGCCCAGGCGGCCCACACCTTCAGGGAGTCCCATGCGGGCCGAACCGCACCGCACGCTGTGTGACCGCTACCACCTGCTGGCCGAGATCGGCCGGGGCGGGATGGGGCGGGTGTGGCGGGCCCACGACGCGCGGCTCAACCGCACCGTCGCGGTCAAGGAGATCCTTCTCGGCCCCGGGCTGGACGAGGACGAACGCGACCGTGTGGCGGCCAGGGCCAAGCGCGAGGCGCGGGCCACCGCCATGGGCGGCCACCGCAACATCGTGACCGTGCACGACATCATCGAGGACGACGGACGCCCGTGGATCGTCATGGAGTTCCTCACCGGGCACTCCCTGCGCAAGGTGGTGCGCGAGAGGGGGCCGCTCGACGCCCGGGTGATCGCCGGGTGGGGACTGGACCTGCTCAGCGCGCTGAGCACCGCGCACGGGCAGGGCATCATCCACCGCGACGTCAAACCGGAGAACGTCATGGTCACCGACGCCGGACAGGTGGTGCTCACCGACTTCGGCATCGCCACCATCGCCGACGCCACCGCCCTCACCCAGACCGGTGGGATGGTCGGCTCGGCCGCCTACCTGGCCCCCGAGCGGCTGGCGTCGTCCCCGGCCACCTCGGCGAGCGACCTGTGGTCGTTGGGAGCGACCCTCTCCTACGCCGCCACCGGGGTCTCCCCCTTCCGCAGGGAGACGGTCTCCGCGACCCTGCACGCCATCACCGTGGAGGAACCGGCCGGCCTTTCGGGACACGGTCCGCTGAACGAGGCCGTGCGCGGTCTGCTGGTGAAGGACCCGGCGCGGCGGATCGACGCCGCGCGCTGCCGCGTCCTGCTCCGCGCCGCGGCCGGGGAGGGAACCGGGACGGGCACCGCCGTCCCGCCGCCCCCGGCCGGTTCCCGCCCGTCCCCCGGGCAGCCGCGCGGGGGCGGGCGCCTGTCCTGGCCGGTGGTGGTCCTCACCCTGGGGCTGGCCTCACTGGTGGCGGCGGCCGCGCTGCTGGTGGCGTTCGATCCGAGGGAGGGTGGATCCGGCACCACCGCGGCGGCCTCCGGCGCGGGCGAGGGTGAGGGCGCGGAGAGCACCGGTGGGGGCCAGGAGAGCGCCGGCGAAGGCGGGGAGGACGGCGACGTCCCCTCCATGGGGGGAATGACCTGGACGCGGGACCCCCAGGGCTTCGGCATCCTGGTCCCCGCCGACTGGATCCGCCGGGTGGACGGGAGCGCCGTCTTCTACGACTCCCCCACCGACGGCTCCTACCTCCAGGTCGACCTGGCCCAGCACCCCACCGACGACGAGTACCAGCACGTGCTGGCCCAGGAGGAGAACGTGCGCGCCTCGGGGCGGATGCCGGGCTATGAGCGGCTGCGCGTCGAGGACGTCACCGGCTCCACGGGCTTCCACTCCGCCGCGGAGTGGGAGTTCACCTGGAACGGCGACGGCCGGGCCCGCCACCTCCTGGCCCGCAACATCACCGTGGCCCCGGGAACGTACTACACGATCGCCTGGGTGTCCCCGGAGCCTTCGTGGGCCTTCCTGGAGGAGGAGCGCGTCGCGGCCCTGGACTCGTTCGCCCCCGCCTGAACCGCGCCGGCGGGCGTTCCCCGGCACGGCCCCGCCCGGCACGGCCTCGTTCAGCCGAGGTCCTCCAGGGCCCCGCGGGCGTCGGCGGTCCAGTGCGGCGCCCCGGCCCCGTCGGCCACGCGCAGGGCCTGGCGGTAGTGCTCGGCGGCCCGGTCGCGGTGTCCGAGGGCGCGGGCGAGGTCGCCCAGGTGCTGGGCGACGGGCCCCAGGGTGAGCAGGCCGCTGCCCGCACCGGCCAGCTCCCCGCGGGCGGGCAGCAGCTGCCGGTAGGCGCGCTCCATCGCGTCGCGGTGGCCTGCGGCGGTGGCGGCGCGTGCGGCCAGACAGGTCAGGGCCTCCTGGAGCAGACCCGGCGGCGCCTGGGGCACGGGCTCGTCGTGGGCGCCCGGGCGGGCCAGGGCGCGGGCCCAGGGGGCGTAGGGTCCCCAGTCCTGTCGAAGGTCCACCGGCACGGGCTCGGCGCCGCGCACGCGCAGGCACAGCAGGGCCAGCGGGAGGATGCCCTGCTCCACGCCCGGCATGCCGGCTCCGGCCAGCCGCGTGCTCGCGGTGCGGTAGGCGGCCTCGGCCTCGTCCACGCGTCCGGCCGCGCTCATGCGCAGTGCGCGGTACCACCGTGTCAGCACCCCCACGAGCGGGAGCTCATACCGTGCGCCGAGCTGGTCGGCGGCCTCGGCGTGGGCGTCGGCGGCGGTGGGGTCGGCGAGTGCGCCGTGGGCCTGGAGGAGGACGAGGTGGCCCAGTACCTGGAAGGTCACCAGGTGGTGCCGGGCGGCCAGGTCGACCAGTTCCTCGCCGATCTCCACGCGGCGGGGAGCCAGCCCCGCGCGTTCGAAGGAGTGCATGAAGCGGGCGTTGAGGGCCAGGGCGAGCAGTGCCGGGTCGTCGAGGTCGCGGGCGATCTCCTCGGCCTGGCGGGCGGCGCGGCGGCCCCGGCCCTCGGGCGTGGCCCGCAGCTCCAGGGCCAGGGTGGCCAGCAGGCGGCCGCGCTGTTCACGGTGTGTCCGGGGCAGGGCGGCCAGGGTGCGCTCGGCCGCCCCGGCGATCCGGCGGGCCATCTCCTCGTCGTCGTTGCGGGTCCACACGGCGGGTACGTCGAAGGCGGTGATGACCTGCGCGGTCAGGTCAGCGTCGCCCACGTCCTCGGCCGCGGCGACCGCCTGGGCCCGGTGGTGGCGGGCCTGCTCCAGCCGTCCGGTCACGGCCAGGGCGCGCACCATGCCCATGACCGCCTCCAGGTGGAGGCGCTGGTCGGTCTCCCCCGAGCGGGCGTGGGCGGTGACGGCCTCCCGCCACAGCCGGGCCGCCTCGTGCGGGGCGAAGCGCTCCTGGGCCTGGAGCGCCGCGCGGCGGGCGTGGTGGGCGGCCCTGGCGGCCGTGGCGCGGGTGCCCGCCCGGCCGAAGTGGTGGGCCAGCCAGGCGGCGCGGTCGGGGTGCAGGGCCTCGATCGCCTCGGCCGCGGCCGTGTGCCAGTGGGCCCGGCGCGGTCGGGAGATGTCCTCGTACAGGGTGTCGCGCACCAGGGCGTGCGCGAACCGCAGCGGGTGGGTGCCCTCCCGGTGCGCGGGGTCGTCCTGTTCGGTGAGGAAGCCCGCCCGCAGGGCCGCGTCCAGGGCGTCGAGTAGTTCCTCCTCGCCCGGGGACAGGGCCGCCAGGACCTCGGTGTCGACCTCGCGGCCGATCACGGCCGCCTGCCGCAGCAGGCGCTGGGCCGGGGGCGGCAGTGCGTCCAGGCGGTGGCGGATGACGTCGCGGACCCCGGCGGGAACCGTGTCCAGCGCGGCGCTTCCCTCCGCGGCCAGGAGGCGGGCCAGCTCCCGTGCGAAGAAGGGGTTTCCGCCGCTGCGCCGGTGGATCGTGTGCAGGTCCCGCGTGTGGACGTCGTGGCCGGCCAGGGCACGCACGAGTGTGTCCGTGGCGGTTTCGGGCAGGCCGCCCACGTAGATCCGGGCCGGCTCGCGCGGGGCCAGGCGTGCCAGGGCCGCGGTCAGCGCCGGGTGGACCTCGCCGGTGCGGTAGGTGCCCACCAGCAGCGCCGGTCCGGGCAGCGCCTCCGAGGTCAGGGCCGTGACCAGGTCCAGGGTCTCCGGTCCCGCCCGGTGCAGGTCGTCGAGGACCAGCAGGACGGGGGCCCGCTCCGTTGCCGTGGCCAGGAGGCGTACGGCCTCGCGCAGGGCGTGGAACCGGGCCGCCGCGGGGTCCGCGGACGGGGCCGCGGACCCCGCGGCGCCGGTCGCGGCGGTGGCGGTCAGCGCGGTGGCGATCTGCGTCCAGGGCCAGGCCCGGGGTGCGCCCTCGTGTTCGGGGCAGCGCCCCCACGCCGTGGTCCACCCGGCCGCGGCCAGGCGCTGGGTGAGCGTGTGGGCCAGGGCCGTCTTGCCCGCTCCGGCCTCACCGGAGACCAGCGCCACCCGGGCCGCCGTGCGCGGTGCGGCGGAGGCGGCGGCCCGCTCCAGCGACTCCAGTTCCCGGTCGCGGCCCACGAGCGGGTGCGGTGCGGGGCCGGGGAGCGCCGGCACCGTCCCCTGGTGTGTGTCGGCCCGTGTGGTGGCGGGGGTCCGTGGAGTCAGGTGTGGTGCCTGGTCCAGGATGTCGGCTTCCAGCCGGCGCAGTTCGGGGCCGGGGTCCACGCCCAGTTCCTCCACCAGGGTCTGGCGTGCCCGGCGCAGGGACAGGAGGGCGTCGCCCTGCCTTCCGGAGCGGTACAGGGCCAGGGCCAGTTGCCGCCAGGCGTCCTCACGCAGCGGGTGGTCCCGGGTGTGCGCCTGCAGGGCGGGCACGGTCTCCTGGGCCCGGCCCAGTTCCAGCAGCGCTTCGAAGCGGCGCTCCACGGCCAGCAGCCGCAGTCCCTCCAACCGGTCGGCTTCCGCGCGCGCCCAGGGGTGGGCGGTGAGTTCGGCGTAGGCGGGACCGCGCCACAGCGTGAGCGCCTCCTCCAGCGCGGCCAGCGCCTGGTGGGACCGGCCCCGGGCGAGCAGTGCGCCTGCGCGTTCCAGGTCCGCCTCGAAGCGTTGGGCGTCGACCGTCTCCGGGGCGGTGCGCAGCGCGTAGCCCGGTGGTGCGGTCACCAGCAGCCGGGCGGGCTCGCGCGCGGCCCGGCCGGGTTCCAGGGAGCGGCGCAGGGCGAAGACGAAGGTGCGCACCGCCGCCACAGCGCCGTCGGGGGGATCGGGCCACAGGTCCGCGACGAGCCGGTCCAGGGGCACGACCCGCCCCTCGGCGGCCAGGAGCCGTGCCAGCACGGCGCGGTGGCGCGGCCCCCTCAGGTCGAGCGGCCCGTGCGCGCCGACGGCTTCCACGGGGCCCAGTACACCGAAGGCCACCTCCGCCTCCGCCGTCTCCGTCGCCTCCCCCATGGCGGTCAATCTATCCGGCGCCCCGCCCCGGTCAGGACCGTCGGCGCCCGTGCTCATCCGTTGCTCACCGGCTGCTCATCGGCTCCCGGCAGGCTCGTGCACGACCGCGTCCCCGGGGTTCTTCGGGGGCGCCTGAGGCAACCGATCGGAAGGAAGCACCGTGGAACCCAGGATCCAGGGATTCGACTACCAGCGCGTGCCCGTCGCCGAGGGGGTGGCGCTCAACGCCGCCGTGGGCGGAGCGGGCAGCCCCGTCGTGCTGTTGCACGGCTTTCCCCAGACCCACCTGATGTGGCGGCACGTGGCGGCCGACCTGGCCGCCGACCACACCGTCATCTGTCCGGACCTGCGCGGCTACGGCGACAGCGACAAACCCGCCGACACCGACGGGCGCGCCTACTCCAAGCGCACCATGGCCGCCGACGTCGTCGCCCTGGCCCGGGCCCTGGGGCACGAGCGCTTCGCCCTGGCGGGACACGACCGGGGCGCCCTGGTCGCCGTGCGCGCCGGACTGGACCACCCGAAGGCGGTCACCCGTCTGGCCTCGCTGGACGTTTTGCCGACCCTGGACATGTGGGAGGTGCTGCGCGGGGCCTCGGCCGCGGTGGGCTTCCACCTGTACCTGATGGCGCAGCCGCCCGGCCTGCCCGAGCAGCTGATCGGAGCCAGCCCCGACGTGTTCTTCGGGCACTTCCTGGACATCTGGGCGCGCGACCCCGACGCGGTCCCCGCCGACGTGCGCGCCGCCTACCTGCGGGCCTCACGCGGTGCCGTGACCTCCATCGTCGCCGACTACCGGGCCTCGGCCGGTGTGGACGTGGAGGACGACGAGGCCGACCGCGCGGCCGGGAACCGGCTGCGCATGCCGGTGTCGGTGCTACAGCAGGACTGGGGAGCGGCGCTGGGCTATGACGCCGCCGCGGTGTGGCGGGCGTGGGCGGAGGACCTGCACCACAGCACGGTGACCTGCGGGCACTTCATGGCCGAGGAGGCCCCGGCGGAGGTGGTCGAGGCGCTGCGCGACCTCCTGGCCCGGTAGGCGGGCGCCCGGGTCCCCTACCCGGCCCCGGCCGGGACAGGTGAGGACGGGGCGGCGAGTATGGAGCCATGACGAGCGAACGCGATGTGACGACGGCCCACGCGTGGAAGGCGGTCGGCGGACCCGCGGACCTGACCGCGAGGGTCTCCTACCGGGGTGCGGGGAAGGTGCTCCCCGCCGTGCTGCCGGTGCGTGAACTCGCACGTGCAACGGTCGGAGTGTGCTCGCTCGCCGCGGCCGAGCTGCTGGCCGCGCGCAACGGGGGGACGGTCCCCGAGGTGCGGGTGGACGAGGGGGCCGTGGCCACCGCGTTCGTCAGCGAACGGCACCTGCGGGTGAACGGCCGCGAACCGACCCCCTTCGCACCCCTGTCGGGTTTTTGGAGGACCGCCGACGGATGGGTGCGCACCCACGCGAACTACCCCCACCACCGTGCCCGGCTGTTGGCCGCCCTGGGTGTTCACCCCGGCGCGGGGCATGGCGGTGGCGGTGGAACCGGGGACGGGGCGGGGGACGACGGTGGGGCGGCCCTGGTCGGGCCGCTCACCGAGACGCTGGCGGCGCTCACCGCACGGGAGGTCCAGGAGCGGGTCTACGCGGCCGGCGGCCTGGCGGTGGCCGTGGCCCCCGCACCGGGCGAGGGGGCCCTCACGTGCGGTCGGCCCCTGGCCGAGGTCGAGGAGGCCGGTGGGACCGGCGGGCGCCGACTGCCGCCCGCCCCCTTGCCCGCCGCCGGGGTGCGGGTCCTGGACCTGACGCGGGTCATCGCCGGTCCGGTCGCCACCCGCACCCTCGCCCTGCTGGGCGCGGACGTGCTGCGCGTGGACTCGCCGAGGTTTCCGGAGGATCCCGACAGCCACATCGACACCGGGCTGGGTAAGCGCTCCACCCTGCTGGACCTGGACTCGGCCCAGGACCGGAGCGCCTTCCAGGGGCTGCTCGACTCGGCCGACGTGGTCGTGACCGGGTACCGGCCCGGCTCCCTCGACCGGCGCGGGCTGGCGGCCGAGGAGCTGATGGCCCGCCGCCCCGGTCTGGTCGTCGCCCGGCTGTGCGCGTGGGGGTGGTCGGGTCCGTGGGCCGGCCGGAGGGGATTCGACAGTCTGGTGCAGGCGGCCTGCGGTATCGCGGCGATCGAGGCGGGCCCTGAGGGACGTCCTGGCGCGCTGCCCGCCCAGGCGCTGGACCACGGCACCGGTTACCTGCTGGCCGCGGGGGTGCTGCGGGCACTGACCGAACGGCGGACCGACGGCCGGGGGCGCCTCCTGCGGTTCTCACTGGCGGGAACCGCCGACTGGCTGCTGCACGGCATCACCCGCGAACCCGCCGGGGAGGGCACCTACGAGGCCGCCGACTGGCTGACCGACACGCCGTCTCCCCACGGCCTCCTGCGCCACGCGCTCCCGCCGGTCCACTACGAGGGGTCTCCCGGGAACTGGGCCGGTCCTCCCACTTCCTGGGGCACCGACCGGGCCGCCTGGGCGGGGGCCGGGGAACACCTGGACGCGAACCCGCGCTGAGCGCCGGGTCCTGTCCGGACGTCCCTCGACCCCGTCCCGGCGAGGTGCTCGGTCGAGGGGCGGGCCGGCCGGTCGAGCGCGTCCGGGTCACGTATCGCAGGCCGGGTGGAACTGGTCCAGGGCCGGGGGAGGAAGATCTTCTTCGGGTTCTCTGTGGGTAAAGTCGAATTCGGAGAAGCGTTCGACCCGATCGCTCAGTCCGTCTTCGGCACCGCCCAGCAGGGCGTTCATCCCGTACACGCCGTCCCCTTGGTAGTAGTACGACGCGAGGTCGGGGTGTTCGTCATCGTCGAAGTCGACCACGCGCAGGCCGTACGTGGCCTCCGGGTCCAGTTCGTCGGTGCGCTGTCCGACGCCCTGGTCCGAGAAGGGGCCCAGGCGTAGCTCGGTCACTCTGGGGGGAATCGGGTCGTCTCCCCGGATGGGAGCGGCGGCCGCGATCGCCAGGTCGAGCCATCCGTCGCCGTCGAAGTCGGCCACCGCCGCCGTGACCTCTTCTTCTTCCTCCCCTTCAGGTGAGCTTCCGAGCAGGTCGCCCGGTGTGCGCGGTCGCGCGAACCCGGACTCCCCGCCGAAGGAGATGCCCAGGCCGGTGCCTGTGCCCTCGGTGCCGGTGACGCGGTCGAGGTGGCCGTCGTTGTCGACATCGGCGATCAGCCGGCCGCTGGAGTCCGAACACGGAGGGAAGGCGCTGGGCCCGGACGGCTCAGGCGGTGGTGGAGGTGGATCCGGAGGGGTACAGCCGGTGAGTGTCAGACCCAGGGCGGCTGCCGCCCAGAGTCCTCGGTGTCCTTGACCGGTGATCATCTCGCGTGCCCGCCTTGGTGGGGTGTCGGCAGAAGACAAGAGTGTCGCCGAGTGCCGGGCCGCCCGCAAGCAGAGCCTCGGTGGCCTCTGCCTCTGTCCCTCTTCCCCGCCTGGGGGTGGGGCGGAGGGGGCCCGGTCCCGTCACGCGCACATCGCGTGACGAAGACACGCGGCCCACCCCTTCCATCCGCCCAAGGACACCCGGGACGGGCCGCGCCACTCCCGACAAGGAGCACACCCAGTATGGGCACCAAGCCCTGCTGCGAGACATCCGTCGGCGTCCCCGTCTGGTCCGCTGATCGCTGCGAGCTGCTCATGATCGAGCGCAACACCCTCCCGGACGGGGCGGAAAAATAGACGCTGAAACCGCCCCCCTTGGATGAGATGCAGGCCAACGCGCCATTCTTCAAAAGAACCACAGTAGAATTCTACATGGTCACCTGTTGAACAAACCCGCTTTGTTCGGTGATGGGTGCCTTCTAGGCGCCGACAACAATGTTTCTTTGACTGTCATCCTTCACGCCGACGGGTCGTACAGCTATGCAGGGGCTAAAGATGCTGTTCCCAACCGCAGTGCTATACTATAGTTGCGACGCACCAGATCCAAACATACCCGATGCTCCATCGGTCGGGCAGTTCTTCAACAGCATGCAGAACCCACGTCACGTGCGTACACAGGCACACCAACGTGGGGTTCTGGAGCTTGGCTTTTCCGCCAGCGTCAGTTACCTTCAGCACCAGCGAGCACAGCGATCCGTACGCCAGTGGTGACTGCTCGACTGTGAATCCCTAAGAATTTGTGAGGCGTGTTTGGCCGCTACCGAAAAAATGTTAAGAACAGCCGCAGGCAGCGGTATGCACGCCTGCCTCCTGCTTCTTCTTCCATTCAGCATCAGCCCCGGCACGCCTCCGGTAATAATTTTTTTCGCTCTCTTCGCCTCCTACTTAATATTTGTTTTTCTGTGTACAACGGTTGGCGTAATTGCATTCTCCCTGGCCAGAAGAAGCAAGTCCTCGGTCGGCCAGAACTCCCTGTCCGCCCCCATCGCCGCATCCGCAACTTTTGCAGCCCTGTTGTACGCCGCGCTGCCGGCATCCTTGGCTTTCAGCTGGGGGGCCACAACAGAAGTAATAACGGTTTCTTTTATTGCTTTCGTCCTCGGTTTCTTGTTGCAGTCAGTTTTTGTCAAGATCGCATTTTCACGATCCTTCGGAAAAGCCCTTATTTTTTGCTCTCTTGTGCTTCCAGTGATTCTGATCTCCCTTTTGTCCATTTCAACTGCGAGCTGATTTTTTATCCTTCCGATGCCGTTGGGGATGCGCGGCTTCTCGGACGGACAGGCCAGAGCCGGATAGGGAGCGGTTCTGGTGGAGGCCGGTAGTCGAAATAGTCGGTGTTCTCTCCTCCTCCTTCCACTTGATCACTCCGCGTGGTCGTCGGGGCGTGGTGAGACCATGGACTCCCCTCGGCCGCGGCCAGAGCGGTGATGTGCCGAGCATCCGGGAGAGGACCGGTGCCGAGACCGTCCGCTCCTTCCGCGCCTTCCTCACCGACTCCGCCTACGACTGGGCCGCCGAGCGCGAGAGAGGTTCGGCACCCACCCCAACCAGGTCTGCCACGAGTGGAACATCGCCCACCACCTGCAAGAATTCGAAGCCGATCCCGCCGGGTCCGCCCTCGCGTGGTCGGACGAGGTCGACGGTTTCCCCTTCGAAATCGTCGGTCTCGCCGCGAAAGACGCTGGCCGCCGTCTGAAGGACTTCGCCGGACCGGGCACGATCGTGATCGTGGCTACGGCGTCATGCCCGCGGTCTCGGCCGGGGACCCGATCGCGCTCTTGGGCGGCGAGTACCTGCGCCGCGCCGGAATCGAGGTGGCCGCGTGAACGCTGCCAGGTCGACATCGAGCGCGAGCCGGTTAGCCAAGACCGCCGCCTCCCGCCGCGCGGCCGCGCCCCAGGCCGTGCCGGAGGAGTTCACCGCCCGGCCGGAGCGGGGCCACACCGCGGCGCGCTCCAACCCGTTGCGGACCCACTGTGGATCTGAGCCCGGCCGACCACGTCCCCGGAGGTCGGATCGGCTACGTGCGGGAGACCGCATGCACCGTCTTCCCGCCCTCACGTCCGCTGACTGACCAAGACGCACGCGTCGGCGAGTGCGAGCCTTGCGACGTGGTGATGAAGCGCGCCAACCCGAAGCTGTTCCTGGACATGGCCGACGGCACGGCGGCGAGCTGCTACCACTGTGGCCGGGACACCCGCTTCCCATGGGGCGGGTGGTGAGATGTCCAAGGACTGGTCTCCCTGGCGGATCTAGGTACGCGCGGGTACGTGTAGGCGTGTACCTACTTCGGCGCGTGCACGCCTGCCTGGGCCGTGGCCACCACGGAACCCGTGACAGCGGGTTGCTGACCTGTGCGGACGCGAACCTGCGGAGGGTCCGCGCTTTCGCCTGAGGCTGCACGGGACCGCAGTCCTGGTGCGACCGCGGTCCTGTGCGGTTCTCGCGCACGGCACTCTCCCTCCGGAGAGCTGGCGGCCGCCGGAGGAGGCCGCCGGAGAAAGTGCGGCCGACGGCAGGTTCCCCGCGCGGTGCCGGCCCAGTTTCCCGAAGGTACGGCCAAGGGCGAGGCAGACCGATGTTCGCCCGTCGTGGAACGGGTAGGCAGGCGGGTGCGCACCTGCGCGCCCCGTGGGCCACGGGGGGGCGGCCTCCACGGCCGTGTGGCCCAGGGATGACACGGCGCGGGTGCGGGGCCGGGCGCCAACGGGGGTTGAGCGCGCACGGCCTGAGCTGGACCGCCGGCATCGGGGGATCCGCAGGGTCCGGTGAGATGTGGGAGCCCCCGCGCGACCGAGCGTTGCGCGGGGGCTTTTTCACACCCTCGTGGACACAGAGGGCAAACGCCCTGTCACTTCTTGCTTCTGGGGAGTGTCAGTGCAGGTCATCGGGATAGAGACCTCGGAGGACATGACCCACACACCCGAGGTTCCGCATGCGCAAGCTCGCCTCGTCCCTGGCGCTGGCCGCCGCCGTCCTGGCCCTGGGCGCCGCGCCCGCCCACGCCCAGCACGACGACGGCATGATCGCCGTTCCCACGCTGGTCTCCCTCCCTGTGCTGGAGAACCTCACCGACGCGGTGCAGGACAGCACGAAGGGCAGCAAGAAGGATCGCGGCAACGACGACGACTACTGGATCAACTACAAGCTGGTGGACCTCTGACGTCGGTCACAGGTCACGGTCGGACTTCCCCCGGTGATGGCGAGGGCGGTGGTCCGACCCCCGGAGGCCCTGCGCGACACCGCGTCGCGGGGCGTGGGGAACATCGGAACGAAAACCCGCGCTGAGCGCCGGATCCTGTCCGATGCTCCTCAACCCCCATGAAGGTGCGGGCGTAGCGTGGCTGACATGACTGCTCATCTGTCCCACGGCGAACGACTCCTCGCGGTCAACGGCGTCGAGCTGTGTGTCGAGACCTTCGGAGACCACACGGACCCGGCGATCGTGCTGGTCGCCGGGGCCTCTGCCTCGATGCTGTGGTGGGACGCCGAACTGTGCGAGCGAATCGCCGCCCGCGGCCGGTTCGTGGTCCGCTTCGACCACCGCGACACCGGCCGCTCGACCTGCTACCCGCCGGGTCGGCCGACGTACTCCTGCACCGACCTGGCCCGGGACGTGCTCGGCATCCAGGACGTCCTGGGCATCGAACGCGCCCATGTGGTCTGTCAGTCGATGTTCGGCCAGAGCGGTCTCATCCTCGGCGTGGACCACCCCCACCGGGTCGCGTCGCTGACGTTCGTCTCGAGCTCGACCGGGGCCGAGGACCTGCCACCGCCCTCCGGCGACCTGGCCATGCCCGCCCAACCGCGTTCCTCCGACACGGCCGCGGTCGTGGAGTACGTGATCGCCGACGCGCGGGCCTGCGCCGGCGACTCGCCGTACTTCGACGAGGCCGCGGTCCGGGCGCTGGTCGAACGCGACGTGGCGCGTGCCAGGAACTACACGTCCACGCTGGTCAACCACTACGCCATCGACCTGGACGGGCCGGCCCGCGGCGGCTTCGGTGACATCGCGGCGCCCACGCTCGTGGTCCATGGCGACCGGGACCCGCTCCTGCCGCCGGCGCACGGCGAGGCGCTGCGTGCGGCGATCCCCGGGGCCGAGCTGCTGGTCCTGCGGGGGGCCGGTCACGACCTGCCCGGGCCGGTGTGGGACGACTTCGTGTCGGCCCTGGTCCGGCACACGGGAGGCGGCCGCCCGTGAACCGGTCGCGGTCGGCGCCGTGGCTGCCGCTCTTCGACGGCCCCGCCGGCCCCGGGGCGGTGGCACGCCTGGCCGCTGAGGCGGAGAAGGCCGGGTGGGGCATCAGGTGAGCGCGGGAACGCACCTGGAGGGCACGCTCACCCGGTAGCCGTTCGAGCCCGTCGTTGCCTACGCTCCCACCTGAGTGACCTGGGTCACGATTGCCATTCTGGTGGTTCTGGCTTTCGATAAGCTGACTTGTCGCAACCCAGAAACGGACATCAGGCACACGAGAAAGGGGTGGGCGTGGACGCCGACTCCGAGCAGCCCGTGCTCTTCGACGAAGGCCGCTCCCGAACCGATACCGCTCCCGTGGTGCGCCCGGTGGCCGCCCCGGTGCCGGGAGCGATGTTCCGCCCGGCCGACGCCGAGCTCACCGCCTCGGCCGCGGCCCGCGTCGCCGACGGCTGGGCCGCCTCCACCCAGGCCGGCTACGCCCGCGACTGGAAGGCCTTCTCCTCCTGGTGCACGGAGGCGGGCCGCACCCCGCTCCCGGCCACCGCCGAGACGCTGGCCTCCTACGTCGACCACCGCGCCACCGCCGGCGCCGCCCCGGCCACCATCGACCGCGCCCTGGGCGCGATCGCCTCCCGCCACGACGCCGACGGACACGCGATCACCACCAAGGCCGCCCGGATGGCGCTGCGCTCCTACACCCGCCAGTGGGCCAGGGCGGGCGGTCGCCGCCGCCAGGCCCCCGCACTGACCGTGGACCAGCTCCGCCTCATGCTGGAGGCCGCAGGCCGGGGACTGCGGGGCCTGCGCGACCGCACCCTGCTCCTGCTCGGCTACGCCATGATGGCCCGCCGCAGCGAACTCGCCGCCCTGGACGTGGGCGACGTGCGCGTGGTCGCCGAGGGACTGGAGGCGTTCGTGGCCACCTCCAAGACCGACAAGGAATCCACCGGCGTGACGGTCGCCATCCCCTACGGCACCCACCTGAGCACCTGCCCGGTCCGCACCGCGGCGGCCTACCTCGCCGCCCTGGCCGAGAACGGGATCACCACCGGGCCGCTGCTGCGCTCCATCGACCGCCACGGCCGCCTCGCCGGCACCCCGAACGCGGCCGGGCGCGGATCGGGGCGCATGTCCGGGGCCGGGATCAACCTCGTGGTCAAACACCTGGCCGAGGCCACCGGGCTCGAAGGGGTCACCGCGCACTCCCTGCGCGCCGGGCCCGCCACCGCCGCGGCCGCCGCCCGCGTGCCCCGGGCCTGGATCGCCCGCCAGGGACGCTGGTCGGAGCGCTCCACCGCCGTGGACTCCTACATCCGTCCCGCCGACGCCTGGACCGACAACCCCCTGCGCCACCTGGGGCTGTGAACCACGGGCCGGAAGCCGCCGGAGGAGTGCGCCGCCCCTGGACTCCTTCGCTGCGGCCGAACCGGACGGGTGGCACGTCTTCGTGTCCGCCCGCCCGGCCCCGCTCAGCCGTCCAGGTAGCGCAGCACCGCCAGCACACGGCGGCTGTAGCCGGAGGTGTGGTCCAGGTGCAGCTTGTCGAAGATCGCGTTGACGTGCTTTTCCACCGCGCTCACCGACACGTGCAGCCGCTCGGCGATCGAGGTGTTGCTCAGACCCTGCGCCATGTGCTCCAGCACGGCGCGCTCGCGCGGGGTGAGGCGGGCCAGCGGGTCGGTGCGGGTGGTGCGCGCCAGAAGCTGGCGCACCACCTCCGGGTCGAAGGCCGCACCGCCCCCGCGCACCCGCTCCAGGGCCTCCAGGAACTCCCCCACCTCCGACACGCGGTCCTTGAGCAGGTAGCCGACCCGGCCGGAGCCCCCGGCCAGCAGTTCGGCGGCGTAGCGCCGCTCCACGTACTGCGACAGCACCAGCACCGCCACCCGCTCGTGTTCGGCGCGGATGCGCAGTGCCGCGCGCAGTCCCTCGTCGGTGTGGGTGGGCGGCATGCGCACGTCCACCACGGCGGCGTCGGGCGTGTGCTCGGCGACCGCGGCCAGCAGCGCGTCGGCGTCGCCGACCGCGGCCGCCACCTCGTGGCCCTCCTCCTCCAGCAGCCGCACCAGGCCCTCCCTCAGCAGGACCGAGTCATCGGCGATCACCAGGCGCATGGGGGCTCCGTATCCGTGGGGTCGTCAGCGGCAGGGCGGCGTGCACCGTGGTCGGGCCGCCCGGTGGACTGTGTACCGCCAGTGTGCCGTCCAGGGCCCGCACCCGCCTGGCCAACCCCGTCAGTCCGCTGCCCCCGGGGTCGGCGCCTCCCCGGCCGTCGTCCAGGACGCGCAGGTTCAGGGTGGCCTCCTCCTCGTCCAGGTGCACGATCACCGAGTGCGCCTCGGCGTGTTTGGCGGCGTTGGTGATGGCCTCGCGCGCCACGAAGTACACCGCCGTGGCCACCTCCTCGGGCGGTGGCGCCGACAGGTGCGCGCGCACCTGCACCGGGAGCGGGCTGCGTTCGGCGACCTCGGTCAGCGCCGACTCCAGGCCCAGGGTGTCCAGCGCGGTGGGGTAGACACGCCAGGCCACGTCCCGCAACTCGTCCAGCAGCACCCGTGTCTCGGTGTGGGCCTGGCGCACCAGGCGCTCGGTGCGCTCGGGGTCGCGGCCGCGCTGGGCCCGTCCCAACAGCATGGCCAGGGCCACCACCCGTTGTTGGACGCCGTCGTGCAGGTCGCGTTCGATGCGGCGCCGCTCCTCGTCCACGGCCCACACGATCCCCGACCGGGTGTGGGTGAGTTCGTCGATGCGCCGGTGGAGCAGGTCCTCCTGGCTGGGGCCGACCAGGCGGCGGGCCAGGGCGCGGTCGGCGGCCGAGGCCAGTGCCGCCACCAGCCACGTCGCCGCCAGGACGGCCAGGCCCAGGACCAGGCCGATACTGATGCTGGAGACGTACAGGTGCGCGCCGGGCATGGTGACGGGCACGATGGTGCCGTCCCCGGTCAGCAGCTCCAGGACGGCGCCGCCGAAGAACACCGCCAGCAGCAGCACCGCCAGCGGCGTCAGGTAGCCGCACGCCAGCGCCACCGGCAGGCGCAGCAGCAGGTAGGCCACGCGCGGGGCGGTCTCGGGCCGGGGGTCGATGGCGCATCCGGCCCACCGGGCCAGCCGGGCCAGGTCCGCCTCGCTCAGTCGCACCGCCCACCGGGACACCGCGCGGCGTGCCCGGTTGCGGGCGGAGGGGGCCAGGGCCGGGGAGGAGGCCAGTACCGCGGCCGCCGCCAGGGCCCAGACCAGGGTGAGGGCGGCGGTGCACAGCCCCAGCAGGGTGCCCGTCAGCTCGCGTCCGGCCCGCCTCAGGGGCGCGGCCACCGACCGCGCCCATGCGCGGGGGTCGTCTTCGGCCCCGGCCTGTCCGACCATTTCCGTCCCCTCTTCCCCGCCCTGCGCGTACCCGCGCGTACCCGCCGGCGTGTCCAGTGTGCTCAGGCGTCCCGGCGCCGGAGCACCAGGGCGCCCACCGCCAGGCTCGCCAGTGCCCAGCACACGAGTACCGTGCCGCCCGCCGGGGGTGAGAGCGCGTCATCGAAGCTCCCGATCACGAAGGCGCTGTCCACGAACGAGATTCCGGCGAAGAACGGCAGCCGGCCGGCGAGGTGGACGCCCATTTCGCTGCCCATCAGCAACAGCATCACCGGAAGGCCCAGGATCAGCATGAACACCGTGGTCAGGGCGGCGGCCGCCGACCGTAGTGCGGTACCGACTCCCACGGTGAGCACGGACACCGCGGTCAGGTACACGGCCATGCGTACCACGTCCACGGCGGCGTCCTTCGGGTGCAGGGTGCCGTAGCCCTCGAAGACCGGGTGCAGCATCACCAGGTGGGCCAGGAGCGTACCGACGGTGCCCATCACCACGGTGGCCACGAACACGGTGGCGGCCAGGGAGAGGACCTTCGCGGTGAGCATGCGCACCCGCGCCGGTACCGCCTGCAGGGTGGAGTGGATGGAGCGGGAGGAGTACTCGGAGGTGACGGCCGGCAGCGCCACGGCGATGACGGCGAACTGCACGACCCACATGGTGGCGTAGACCGCCATCTCCGAGGCGGGCACGTCGGCGGAGGGGACGAGGCCGTTCTGCATGTTGCTGATGACCGAGACCGCCGCGCCCGGTGCGACCACGGCCATCAGGAGCAGGGCTGTGGCCAGTCCCCACCAGGTGGAGCGCACCGAGCGGAGTTTGACCCATTCGGCGGAGGTGGTCGCGGCCAGGTCGGACAGGGCCCGCGCGGGGCCGGGGGCGCGGTCGGTGGAGGGGGCGGCGGGGACCGGGGGCCTGGTGGGGGTCGTCACGGTCGGTTCCTGCTTTCGGTGGTGTACTGCACGCTGTCGGCGGTCAGTTCGCGGTAGGCCTGTTCCAGGGAGGCGTCACGGGTGCTCAGCTCGTGCAGGGCCACCCCTGTCCGGTGGGCCAGTTCTCCGACCCGTTCGATGGGCACGCCGGTGACGACCAGTTCGCCCGGTCCGGGGAGCTCCACCTTCGCTCCCTCGCCCTCCAGGGCGGTGACCAGGTCCTCGGGGTGGGGTGCGCGGACCAGCACGGCCGTCCAGGCGCTGTTGCCCAGCACCTCGGCCAGGGGCGCGTCGGTGATGAGGCGCCCGCGGCCGATCACCACCAGGTGGTCGGCGGTCAGCTGCATCTCGCTCATGAGGTGGCTGGAGACGAACACGGTGCGCCCCTCCTCGGCCAGGGAGCGCATCAGGTCGCGGATCCAGCGCACACCGTCGGGGTCCAGGCCGTTGACCGGTTCGTCGAAGATCAGCAGGTCCGGGTCGCCCAGCAGTGCGGCGGCGATGCCCAGGCGCTGGCTCATGCCCAGGGAGAAGGCGCCCGCGCGTTTGCGTCCCACCTCGGACAGGCCCACGGTCTGCAGCACCTCGTCCACACGGCGGTCGGGGATGCGGTGGGTGCGGGCCAGCGACAGCAGGTGGGCGCGGGCGCTGCGGCCGGGGTGTACGGCCCGGGCGTCCAGGACGGCGCCCACGTGGTGCAGGGGCCGGTCCAGTTCGCGGTAGGGGCGGCCCCGGACCAGGGCCTGGCCGGAGGTGGGGTGGTCCAGGCCCAGCACCATGCGCATCGTCGTGGTCTTGCCGGCGCCGTTGGGGCCCAGGAAGCCGGTGACCCTGCCGGGGTGTACCTCCAGGTCCAGGGAGTCCACGGCGAGGGTCTCTCCGTAGCGTTTGGTCAGTCCCCGCAGGGTGATCATGGTCGGTCCCGTCGTCTCGTCGCAAAAGGAGTGGTGACCACGCTAGGGAGCGGGGACCGGGATGGACCATGGGGCGGACCGCCCGTCCACGGTGCGGTGCGTGCCCGGTGGGGGGTGGGGTTGTCCTCAGGAGGCGCCGCGGGGAAGGGATGCGCCGGTGTTCTCCGTTCCGGCTGAGGGAGCGGGCCGCGCGCGGGATGGGAGGCGTCGGCCGCGTCCGTCGTTTCCTCCGGTCGTGTCCGGCGGATCCGTGCACGGCGGTGCCCGCGCGCGGATAGCCTCGTTCCGTTCCCTGTTGCAGGAGGTGCTCGGTGTCCCACACCTGGACCGCGATCGACTTCGAGACCGCCAACCACGACCGTGGCAGCGCGTGCGCGGTCGGGCTGGTGCGGGTGCGCGACGGCGCGGTCGTGGACCGGTACACCACCCTGATCCGGCCGCCCCGGCAGGCGGACTTCTTCTCCCACCACAACACCGCCGTGCACGGCATCACCGCGGCCGACGTCGTCGACGCCCCCTCCTGGTCCCAGGTGCACACGCGCATCGTGGAGTTCGCCGACGGGGACCCGCTGGTGGCGCACAACGCCGCCTTCGACATGGGTGTGCTGCGTCGGGCCTGTGAGCACGCGGGGCTGTCCCACCCGGCGTGGGAGTACGCGTGCACGCTGGCGCTCTCGCGGCGTACCTGGACCGGGCTGTCCGATCACAAGCTGCCGACGGTGTGCGCCCACATCGGCCACCGGGTGGTGCACCACCACCGGGCCGACGCCGACGCCGAGGCCGCCGCGCACATCATGATCGCCGCCATGGCCCGGTACGGAAGCTCCTCGCTGGCCGACCTGGCCCGCGCCGCCCGGCTGGACCTGCGCCGGATGCAGGCCGCCGTCGGACAGCGGGGCCCGGTGCCCGAGCCCGTGGTGGAGCGGGCCGCGGCGGCGTCCTCGCCCGGCCCGGGCGAGGACCGCTTCGGCAGGTGGCAGCGGGACGCCCAGACCCCGCTGCCCGCCCCCTCCCCCGACGCCGACCCCTCCGGGCCGCTGTACGGGCGCATCGTGTGCGTCTCGGGCGACCTCGCGTCCATGGACAAGCCCGAGGTGTGGCGGCGTGTGGCCGAGGCGGGCGGCCACCCCGCCAAGAACGTCACCAGGAAGACCGATGTGCTCGTGGTGGGGAGTCACGGCGGTGCCGGCAAGACCGCCAAGCACCTGAGGGCCGAGGACTACCGTGCGCGCGGCCAGCGCATCGACTTCGTCGGCGAGGCCGAGCTGCTCGCCCTGCTGGGGATGACCACCGGGACCTGAACGGCCCGTGCGCGGTCCCGTCCGGGCCCGTCCGCCGGTCTTCCCGCCCGACCGCTACCGCGCGTGGTGGCCGCCCGCCTTCCCTCCGGAGGCGGGCGGCCACCCGTGTCGGTCAGGCCCCGTGCTGCTCGGTGTTGGGAAAGCGCAGGATGGCGCAGGTGCCGCTACTGGTGTGGCCGTGGTCGAGCAGTTCGCTGAACCCCGCGCCCGACGCCAGCGCCGAGCGCAGCATCAGCGCGCTGGCCGGGGCCCGAAACGCCGCGTCCGCGTCGTCCAGGTTCGCCGGCTTGTCGGCGACCAGTATCGGCTCGTGGGGCGAACCCCACAGCTCGGATTCGCCGTCGCGCTCCGCACCCAGCAGCAGGGTCTGCACCCGTGCCTCCGAGAGCATCGGCAGGACCTCCTTGGCGCCCTCCACCGCCTGGTCGTTGGCGAGTTTTTGCTGGTAGTCGGCGAGGATGTCGTCATGGCCGTCGATGACGAAGTCGCGCAGCGCCTCCTCGGCCGCCTCGTGCAGGCGCTCCTCCGCGTCGGGGCCGCCCCGTCCGCCGGGGACCAGCCTGATCGGGATGGTCAGCCTGCGCTCGCCCAGGTTCTCACGCAGGAAGGCGATGGCCTCCTCGTCGCCGCCGACGAAGATGACCCTGGCGTCCACCTCGGCGACCGCGTCGCGCACGTGCTGGGCGATCCTGCTGGCGTTCTCCCGCCATGTCTCGCGGGGGAAGTGCTTGCCGTCGAAGCGGCCGTTGTAACCGCTGAGGATGCCGGGTCCACCACGGCCCATGGTGTCGATGTTGCGCAGGTTGGCTCCGGAGAACTCGTGTTCGGAGACCGGTTTGGTGGAGGGCTTGGCCGTGTAGGCGAACACCTTGGCGTTGACCCGGTCCAGTGCCACCAGGACGTAGGGAAGGTAGCGTCCCCGGTCGATGACCAGGGGAAGGGGATCGGGGACCGGCATCAGCCGGGCGTGGTCCTGCCTGGGCGGCTCCGAGAGGGTGTAGGCGCCCAGCAGCCGCCCCTCGGAGGCGAACAGGGACTGGCCGTGGTTGCCGAAGGCCCGGGAGGAGCTCTCCCTCACCGCTTCCTCGAGTACGTCCAGGGTGGTCTTGTCGGCGCCCTGGGAGGACAGGTCCTCGCGCAGGTGGCGCCAGCGCAGCTCAAGCTCCTTGGCGGCGTCGGTCCTGTCGCGGCTGGTGTCCAGGTGTACCGAGGCCACCGGAGCATCGCTCTCGTACAGAGGTCGCAGAAAACCCAGCTCCATGTATCCGCGGGGCGTGTGTCCCCGCCCCGCTCACCTCCTTCTCGGGGTCGGTCTGCGGGCCATCCTCGGTTCCATGCTGCTCACTCGGTGCGCGCCACGTCGATGCAGACACGCTCCTTGCCCAAGGATTTCCCGGCCTTGGCCTGCCACTACCCCGTGGTCCGGGAGACAAGTGGCGCCCGATCGGAGAGGGTCCCCAACTGTCGGGTGCGGCGGGGGGCCGTGTCCCTAACGTCGGTGGTGGAAGAGGAAGGGAGGACACCGTGCTGGACCGGCTCAACCAGGCGCTGGAGAAGGTCGAGGAGGACACCCGGGCACCGGTGGACGTGGCGGGGATGGCGCGCATCGCGCTCACCTCCGAGCACCACTTCCGCCGCCTGTTCTCGGCGCTGGCGGGGATGCCCCTGTCGGAGTACGTGCGGCGGCGCAGGCTCACGCTCGCGGGCACCGAGGTGCTCCGTGGGGAGGCGGGCCTGCTCGACATCGCGGTCCGCCACGGCTACGGGTCGGCGGAGGCCTTCGCCCGTGCGTTTCGCGCCATGCACGGCGTGGGGCCGGGTGAGGCCCGAAGGACCGGCGCGGTGCTCAACTCCCAACCGCGGATGACGTTTCGCCTGACCGTCGAGGGGAGCACCACCATGCGTTACCGGATCGTGGACAAGGAGGCCCTGCGCCTCGTGGGACCCAGGGCCAGGGTGCCGCTGGTGTACGAGGGGGAGAATCCGGCCATCACCGAGTTCGTCCAAGGGCTGGGCGGAGAGGTTCACCGGGAGTTGGCGCGGCTGTCCGACCAGGAGCCGCGCGGTGTCCTGTCGGTGAGCGCGGACATCGGCCTGCCCGCGGAGGAGGGCAGCGAACTGGACTACTACCAGGCGGCGGCCACCTCCGCGCCCGCCCCGGAGGGGATGGAGGTCCTCCGGGTGCCCGCGGGTACCTGGGTGGTCTTTCCCTTCGAGGGCCCCTCGGGGAGCTTCCCGGAGTCCCTGCAGCGGATGTGGGCGGACGCTTTCGCGCAGTGGTTCCCCTCCCATCCCTCCTACCGGATCAAGGAGGGGCCCTCGATCCTGAGGGTGGACTACGGGCAGGACCCCACCTCCGCCGAGGGCGACCTGTGGCTGCCGGTCGAGCGGGCCTGAGGGAGGTCGGCCTTCGCGGCCCCGGCTCCGGCCGGGGCCGCGCGGCGGGGACCGGGGATCCGTTGGCACCGCCTCCCACGGCCGCCGAATGTCACCACCGCCGGAAAGACTGGGGGTGGGAGCCGTCGAAGGGCTTCCCCGGCAACCCTGGAGGCCGTCATGGACTGGAAGATCGAGTTGGTCGTCGCCCCGGTGGGGGACGTGGCGCGGGCCAAGGAGTTCTACACCGGGATCGGCTTCGCGGCCGACTTCGACAAGGGGGAGGGAGAGGACCGCATGGTCCAGGTGACTCCGCCGGGTTCGGGGTGCTCGGTCCTGCTCAGCCGCAGGGTCCAGCACGGTGCGCCCGGCTCGCTCTCCGCCCAACTGGTCGTGGACGACGTGGAGGCCGCGCGCGCCCACCTGGTCGAGCACGGGGCGCAGGCCTCACCGGTGCAGCACTTCACCGGTGAGGGCGCCCTGGTGGAGGGGCACGGCGAGCCGTGGAACTCCTTCGTGTTCTTCGCTGATCCCGACGGGAACCGGTGGTCGGTGCAGCAGCGCCCCTAGACACGGGCGCGGCAGCGGTCCAGGAAGCGGCGCAGTACCTCGTTGAACCGTTCGGACCGCTCCAGGTTGGGCAGGTGACCGGCGCCCTCGATGATCTCCACGACCGAGTCGGGGACCATCACGTGCATGGACTCGGTGAAGCCGGGCGGGGTGAACCTGTCGTGCTGGCCTCCCACCAACAGGGTCGGCGCGGACACCCGGCGCAGCAGGGGTACGTAGTCCTGGCGCCTGGCGCGGCCCAGCAGCGCGGCCGCCGCGCCCTCGGGAGGGGCCGCGTACATCATGGCGCGCACGTGGTCGGCCACCTCTGGCAGCTCCCGCACGTTGTCGGCGGTCATCATGCCCACGAGCATCTCGTCGGCGTAGCCGCGCATGCCCTCGGCGCGCAGCCGCTCGGCCATCGCCAGGCGGGCGGCCCTACCCTGTTCGGTCTCGGGGCGGGGGTTGGTGGCGGCCAGGGTCAGCGAGTCGATCCGGTCGGGGAAGAGCCGGTACAGCTCCAGTGCGACCTGTCCGCCCATCGACAGCCCCACCGCGCTCACCACGTCCAGACCCAGGTGGTCCAGGAGCGCGGACAGGTCGCGGGCGAAGGTGTCCAGGTTGGTGGTTCCGGGCACGACGGTGCTGCCCCCGTACCCGCGCAGGTCGGGGACGATCACCCGGTAGCCGCGTCCGGCCAGCGCCCTGACCTGCGGTTCCCACATGGTGCGGTCGAAGGGGTGGCCGTGGATGAAGAGGACGGGGTATCCGGCTCCGCGGTCGGTGTAGGTGACGCTGATCCCGCGCACGGAGGCGGTGCCCGGGCCGTCACTGTTCGCGGTGTTCGTCGTCTGGTGTGCCACAAGAACCGATGCTATTCACGTGCGCAAGGGGCGCTTTCACCGGGAGGGGCACACGGTGGGGCGTGGGGCCGGGCCGCAGGCGGTCCCTCCTCACCTGCGGCCCGGTGCACCGTGGCCCGCCGTCCTCGGGCACGGTGCGGCGGGGCGGGCGTCGTCCCGTCCCGCAGTGCCGGGGCGTTCGACGCCCGGCCACAGGGAAGACGCCCGTGGAAGCCGTCGGGTTCGGCCCCGTCCACCGAACGTGCCGGTCTCTTCGGCACGGCCCCCGGCGGGTTCTTCAGCGGCCGCCCGACGCGGTCCGCCGGGGGCGGCTTCGGCCCAGGACCAGCGCCGCCACCAGGTAGGGGGCGGCGAACAGCGCGAAGGCGGCGCTGTGGCCGGTCAGGGTGAACACCCCCGCGTACAGCGGGTAGGAGGCCGTGGTGAGGGCGTCGGTGCCCAGGGCGGCCACGGAGGTGACCGTGGCCCGGCTGGTGCCGGTGATGCGGTCCTGGAGGCGGGCGTCGGCGACCACGCCCGCCGCCTGGCACACACCGAAGCCCGCACCGAGCAGGACCCACCCCGGCGGCCCCGGGAGCAGGGCGCCGGCGGCGACGGCGGGCGCGGCCAGGCCCAGCAGGAGCGCGAGGGCTCCCACGGGCAGGCGGGAGACGGGGCCGGCGAGCAGGCCCCCGGCCGTGACGCACACCCACACCACCAGCACCACGACGGGCACCGTGTCGGTGGGAACACCGGACTCGGCGGCCAGCAGGGGGACGTACTCCTCCAGCATCATCCAGAACGAGGAGACCACGACCACCAGCGTGATCGCGCCGCGCACCCGGCGGCTGGAGCGGGCCTGGGCCAGCCCCTCGCGCAGGGCGGCCCGGTAACCGCGGGGCTCCCCCTCGCCGGAGCCGTCGGCGTGGTCGGCGGCCGCCGCGCCGGCGCGGTGCTCGGGCAGGGCCAGCGCGGCCAGGGAGCACAGCACGCAGGCGGTGACGCTGCCCGCGCCGACCGCGGTGTAGCCGCCGTGGGCCATGACGGGGATCGCGAGCAGGGTGGCGGCTCCGACGGCGGCCACGTCCAGGGCGCGGACCACACCCATGACCCGGGCGTAGCGCTCGGTGGCGCCTCGGTGGCCGAGTTCGGTGTAGACGAGGGCTTCCAGTGCCCCGGAGGCCAGGGCGCCGCCCGCGCCCCACAGGACGAAGCCCGCGGCGAAGGCCCAGTAGCCGGGCCAGAGCAGCCACAGCGAGAACCCGGCGGCGGACAGGAGCGGTGCGGCGGCCAGCAGATAGCGGCGGGGCACCACGTCGGCCCAGGCCCCGGCGGGCACGGACACGGCGACGGAGGTCAGGGACCAGACCGCGAACAGGGAGCTGATCTGGGCGACGGACAGGCCGCTCTGGTCGAACAGGACCGCGTACAGCGGGTAGAGGAGGACGAACTCCCCCAGTGCCGCGTAGGCGTACAGGGGCCGGGTCAGGCGGAGCGCGCGTGCGTGGGCCGCGCGCGAGGGCGAGGTGGTCATGGAGGTCTCTCGGTCGAGCGGACGAGGGCGCCGGGGCGGGGGTGCGCCCGGTGGGCCGCGTGCTCGGGCCGAGGACCGGTGAAGGACTTAATGTCGCTGGAACATGGCTCCAGGATAGGCGTGGGCGCCGCGTTCGGCCAGGGGGCGCGGTGTGCGGGACCGGCGGCGGTACCAGCCGGCGAACAGGGCCACGGCCAGGAGCAGTTCGGCCAGGTCGCCGCCGTAGTACATGAGTTGGGCGGCCTCCTCCGCCAGTGCGGTGTGCGCGGCCCCCGGCGGCCAGGTGTGGGGGTGGGCGTAGAGGAGTTTGGCCAGGAACGAGTGCGCGGCGATGGCCAGGAGCAGGGTCGTGAGCCGGGTGGCCGTGCCGGGGCGGCGCGGTGCGGGGTCGGGGCCGGCGAGGGACCAGGCGAACAGGTAGCCGGCGGCGAGGTAGTGCAGGTACACCAGGGCCTGTACCGGCGGGTGGGTCTGCATGGCCGTGTGCAGGGGGGTGAGGTGGACCAGGTAGAGGACGCCGGTGTCGAGCAGCAGGGCGGTGGCCGGATGGCCCAGGACGTGCACGGGGCGGCTGCGCAGCACACGGGCCACCGGGCGGCGCCGCGTGGCCGGCAGGGTGCGCAGGCCCAGGGTGAGGGGAGCGGCCATGACCAGCGCCAGGGGTGCGTACATGCCGATGAACAGGTGCTGGAGCATGTGGACGCGCGGATCGTGGTGGGCGGTGTGTGTCAGGGACGGCAGCAGCAGGGCGGCGGCCAGCAGCGCCACCCCCAGGGTGAAGGAGGCCGTGCGCAGGCCGTTCCAGCCGCGCGGTGTGCGCCGTGCCCGTCGCGCCGCGGCGGTGTAGGCGAGCAGGGCGATGGCGAGCAGGACCAGGGCCGGTGCCGTTCCCCAGGCGCAAAGGGCCGGTCCGGTGCCCTCGTGGACGGGGTGGGCCGGGCCCGTCACGGCGCGGTCGGGCGGTCGGCCCCGGGTGCGCGGCGTGCCCACCAGGCCGTGAGCGCTCCGGCGGCCAGCAACAGCACGGCCGTGCCGTTCCACGCCAGGTCGTAGGGCAGCAGGTCGACGCCGTAGCGGATCTGGTGCAGTCCGAGCACCTTGTGGTCGATGATGCCGTCGAAGAGCTGGAAGCCGCCCATGCCCAGCAGCAGGCCCGCCCACGCGGCACGCCGGTGCAGGGCGTGGCGTCGGTTCAGGTCGGCGAGGAGGAAGAAGCCCGCGACCAGTGCGATGAGTTCGCCGGCGTGCAGCAGTCCGTCGGACAGCAGCGCCACCGTCGGGGTGGAGCGGTCGTAGAAGTGGTGCCAGGCCAGGATCTGGTGGAAGACGATCTCGTCGACCGCGGCCATCAGGCCGATACCGATCAGGGCTGTGGCCGCCAGCGACCGGCCCCACCGCGTGTCGTACTCCTTGCCCCTTCTTCCCGTTCCCATGCAGGTCCTCGTGTCCGGAGGGTCGCGGTGTCCGCGGGAGCGGCGGCGGTGTGTCCGCCCCCGGGCGCCCCGGGGGTGCACCGCGCGCCCCGGGTCCACGATGCCATCGGCGGCCGAGCGGAGAACGGTGCCGCGCCGGACGGGGTTGGTGCCGGTGGAGGGGCGGGCGTCAGTCGCCGTGGAGTTCGCGGGCCCACGCCTCCAGGCCGGCGGCGAACCCCTCCCGCTGGCTCGGGGAGAGCCGCTCGAAGGTGCGCAGCAGCGGCCGGGCCCTGCGCGCCATGAACGCGCGCATGAGGTCGCGGTGCTCCGGGGCCAGGGACACCAGGACGCGCCGCCGGTTGGCGGGGTCGCTGCGGCGCTCCACCAGACCCACCCGGGACAGGTCGCCGACCAGTTCGCTGACGGTGGACAGGCCCACCTCCAGGCGGGAGGACAGCTCGCCCACGCCGAGTTCCTGTCCGTGGGAGAGCTGTGCCAGTACCGCGCCGTGCCGGGCGGTGAGGCGGTTCTCGGTGAACAGCCGGTGCAGCTCCTCGGGCATCTCGGAGTGGGCGCGCCGGTAGTAGGCCTCGATCAGGGGCACGAAGCGCAGTGCCCCCTCGACCAGTGCGCGGTCCGGAACGTGTGTCTCGTCACCGGTCCCGCCCCGGTCGGCCATGTCCTGGTTCACGGGCCCGATGCTATCGGGAGCGTGGCCGGCCGGCGTTCGGCGGACGGCTCGCACCGGTGGGCGCGGGGCGGGAGCGCGCGTGCGGACCGGGTCCGGCCGCTCGCGGCGGTGTGCGCGGCGGCTTCCCGGAGAGCGGGTGTGCGGGGCAGGTCAGGCCGGACGGTAGAACACCGGCAGGGCGGTCATGCCGTTGGCCCTGAGCCTGGCGCGGACGAACCGGTGGAAGCTGGGCCGGGGAAGCTGCCTGAGCAGGAAGGATGCCGGGCCCGTCGGCAGGCGCGCGTAGTTGACCAGGGGGAAGGGCGACTCCTCCAGGGCGCGCAGGGGCGTTGAGTTGTCGACGCCGGTCTTGGCCGTGTACCAGCCGGTCAGCTCCTCCCACACGCGTGCGGCCGTGTCGCCGTCGGCGGCACGGAAGTGGTTGAACAGGTAGGTGCCGTCCGCGGGGTGCTCGGTGTCCCCGATCCGGGCGTGCTCGCGTGCGGGCATGACCAGGTCGGCGCCGAGCCTGTCGGGGGCCGCGGCCCGGCGTACCCCCTCCAGGGCCTCGGGGGAGTCGGTCTCCACGAGCATGGTGACGTCGAACCTGGGGGCTCCCCTCAGCGGTGGCATCAGGACCGCCTCGAAGACCCGGGCGCGCAGTACGTCGGGGCGCTCGACCAGGGTTCGTGCCAGGGACAGGCACTCCTGGACGGCGTCGTCGCGCTCGGCGCTGCGGCGCGGGAGGGGGCCGTGGGGCGGTGCCACGGACAGGGCGATGTAGAGGTGGCCCGAGGGTGAGGGTGCGCGCAGGTCGGCCTTCGGGTACGGGGTGTTCTCCGGTGCCATGGTCGCTCTCCTTTCGACACGGCACATCATACTTCGGATATCCGAAGTATTGTGCGGGGGTGCCGATATCCGAAGTGTGGTGCGGGCTGACCGGGGGTTCCGCTCGCGCGGCGCCGCGCGAGCGGAACCCCCGGTCAGCCGTGCCCGCCGGGACCGGACCGGCCCAGGTGGATCAGGTACTCCTGCCGGTTCAGCGGGTTGCCGTCGGTGCGGGCCCGACGCGGCGGGGTGCCGGTCACCGGACGGCTTCCCGACCTGCGCCCCAGCCACAGGCCCCGGCCCCCGGTCAGTCCGGGCAGTGCGCTCTGGAAGGTGTGGACGGCGCTGGTGGGCATCTCCCCGGTCAGCGTCCACGTGTGCGCGTCGAGCACGGAGTCGTGCACCCGCCCGCCCAGCCCCGTCAGGCGGGGCAGGACCCGGTTCAGAGAGTGGGCCGGAACCTCCAGTACGAAGGCGTGCACGGGTGCCAGCACCCGCGTGCCCGCCCGCAGCAGCGCACGCATGAGCACCATCGGGGTCAGGCAGCGAAAGTCCCGGGCCGTGGTGCCCGGGGTGAAGCCGCTGTGGGTCAGGACCACCACGCAGTCGGTGACCTGCCACCCGTACAGGCCCTGTTCCAGGGTGTGGTGGACCGTCTCGACCAGGGCGCGGTCGAAGGAGGGCAGCAGCGCGCCCAGCTCCACCTCGCGGCGGAACACGACGCCGCTGTCCCTCTCCCCCGGTTCCACACGCAGCCCCACGGTCGCGGGGAAGCCGTCCGGGGGCTGCTCCCAGAAGGTCTGCACGGCCCGGCCCACACCGTTGGGGCGCTCGGTGTACACGACGCTGCTGGGTTCGAAGACCGCCTCCACGCCGAAGTCCTCGGCCAGGGTCGCGGCCACGACCTCCTTCTGCACCTCCCCGTACAGCAGTACCGACACGCCCCGCCCCGGCACCGTGCGCACGCCGATCAGCGGATCCTGGTCGGCGAGCGCGGCCAGGGCCGCGTGCAGGCGCGGCCCCTGCCCGGGGCGTCGGGGACGTGCGAGCGACTCCAGGGAGGGGCGGGCGAAGGCCGCCCGCGCCGACCCGCTGGGCGCGGGACCGAGCCGGTCGCCGACCCGGATGCCGGGCAGTCCCCGGATGCGGCCGATCTGTCCCGCCTCCAGGGTGCGGCCCTCACCGGGCCGGGCGCCCACCACCTCCAGGTGGGTGACGCGGCCCCGGTGCGGGTCCCCGTCGGGACGCTCGAAGAGGACGCTCTCGCGGGCGGCCAGACGGCCCGAGCGCAGCCGCAGGTAGGCGGTCTTCTCCCCCGAGGCCGAGCGTTCGATGGAGAACACCGTGCCGTGCGGCTCCCCCGTGCCCGGCCCGGGCGCGTTCACCGGGAACAGGGAGGTCAGCGCATCCACCAGTTCCGGTGTGCCCCGGCCGGTGAGGGCCGATCCGAACACCACCGGACACACCGACCCGTGCGCGACCTGCCGGGCCAGGATCCCGCGCAGCCGGAGCGGGTCGGGCAGGGGCAGGTCCTCCACCAAGCGGGTGAGCAGGTCCTCGTCACGCTCGGCGAGGACCTCGGCGGCCCGGGAGGCGACGGCGGGGTCCTCCAGTGCCAGGGGCAGCGTGTGCGCGTCGGGCGTGCCCGCGCCGTGGACCCGGTTGAGCGCCAGCACGTGCGGGTACAGCAGGCGCCTGATGTCGGCGAGCACCCCGTCCGGGCGCGCGCCGCGGCGGTCGGCCTTGTTGACGAACAGCACGGTGGGAAGGCCCGCCTCGCGCAGGACGCGCGTCAGCGACCGGGTGTGGGCCTGGACGCCCTCGACCGCGGACAGGACCAGGACCGCGCCGTCGAGTACGGACAGGGCGCGTTCGACCTCGGCCACGAAGTCGGTGTGGCCCGGGGTGTCGATGAGGTTGATCTGCACGGGGCCGGCGCGAAACGGTGCGACGGCGGTGCGCACGGTGATGCCGCGCTCGCGTTCGATGCGGCCGCTGTCGGTGCGCGTGTCGCCGGAGTCCACACTGCCGAGGCGGTCGATGGCGCCGGCGTCGAAGAGCAGGCGCTCGGTGAGGCTGGTCTTACCGGCGTCGACGTGCGCGACGATGCCGATGTTCAGGGTTGCGGGAGCGGAAGGCAAAGGCGTCCTCGGGAACTCGTGTCCACATGCTGGTCTCGAAGGTTCCGTCGGATCGCCGCACGCCGTTGCTCCTCGCTGTGTAACTGCCGGTGACTCGCCTGATCATGATCTTCCGGCGGGGGGCGATCAACAGGTTTTCCCCCTTCCCGGCGTGTTGTGCCCCTGACCTGCGTCGCAACGGTCCGTCACCTGCTAGTCACCCATGGGGGACCAACGTTCACCACGCGGTGGTTGGGACGTTCCGCCTCCTGTGGCCGGATGGGACACGGTCCCCCGCCCGATCCGTCACGAGGTCGGGCTTCCCCCGTAACCCGTCAGGAGACCGTGCATGCCGGAAGCCCCCCGCACACCCGTCCGAGCCCCCGCCCCCGCGACCGTCCCCGCGGCCCCGACCGCGCGCACCACCCGGCGCCAGGCCCTGGTCGGCGGCGCGGCCACCCTGGGAGCCGTCGCTCTGGGCACCGCGTGGAGCACCGAGGCCCGCGCGGACACCGCCGCCAGACCGAGCGGTATCGGCGAGCCCTTCACCCTCGGCGTCGCCTCCGGCGACCCCTTCCACAGCAGCGTCGTGCTCTGGACCCGCCTGGCCCCCAACCCCTTCGCCGAGGACGGACTCGGCGGCATGCCCGACCGGCGGGTGGAGGTCGAGTGGCAGGTGGCGGAGGACGAGGGCTTCGGCCGCGTCGTCACCTCCGGGACCGTGGAGACGGGCCCCGACGCCGCCCACTCGGTGCACGTGGAGGCCCAGGGGCTGCGGCCCGGCGCCGAGTACTTCTACCGGTTCCGCGTCGGCACCGAGATCAGCCAGGTCGGCCGGACCAAGACCGCTCCTCCCCCGGGGATGCGGCTGGACCGGTTCTCCTTCGCGTTCGCCAGCTGCCAGAGCTACACCAGCGGCCACTACACCGCCCAGGCGCACCTGGCCGACGAGGACCTGGACCTGGTCGCCTTCCTGGGCGACTACATCTACGAGAGCGGCGCCCAGGGCGGCATCGGCCGAGGGCACATCCCCCAGGTGGAGGCCCGCACCCTGACCCAGTACCGGATCCGGCACGCCCAGTACAAGAGCGACGCCAACCTCCAGGCGGCGCACGCCGCGTTCCCGTGGGCGGTGGTCTTCGACGACCACGAGCTGGAGAACAACTGGGCCGACGAGCAGTCCAACGGGGAGGACGTGTCGGCCGAGGAGTTCCTCCGGCGGCGCGCCCAGGCGATGAAGGCCTACTACGAGCACATGCCGCTGCGCCGCGCCCAGCGGCCCGACGGCCCCGACCTGCGCCTCCACCGCAGGCTGTCCTTCGGAGACCTGGTGGACATGCACATGCTCGACACCCGCCAGTACCGCGACCCGCAGGTGGGCGACTCCGGGCACGGCGACCCCTCACGCACCCTGCTGGGCGCCGGGCAGAAGCAGTGGCTGTTCGAGGGGCTGTCCTCCTCGCGGGCCCGCTGGAACGTGCTCGCCCAGCAGGTGTTCTTCTCCCAGCGCGACTTCCTCGACGGCGAGGCGACCAACTTCAGCAACGACGCCTGGGACGGCTACCGCGTCGAGCGCGACGAGGTCCGCGACCGGCTGGCGCGCGTGCGCAACGGGGTGGTGATCACCGGTGACGTGCACGCCAACTACGTGTGCGACGTCAAGGCCGACTTCGACGCCCCGGAGTCGGCGACGGTGGCCACCGAGCTGGTGGGCACGTCCTTCACCAGCGGCGGCGACGGCGCGGACCAGAACCCGGGTGACGCGGTGCAGCTGCGACAGAACCCCCACATCAGGTTCATCAACCGCAAACGGGGTTATGTGCGCAACGTCGTCACGCCCACCGAGTGGACGGTCGACTACCGGATCGTGGACTACGTGAGCGAGCCGGGCGCGCCCATCAGCGACCGGGCGCGGTTCGTCATCGACGACGGTGTCGCGGGCGTGCGCGCCCAGGGGTGAGACGGGCCCGGCCGTGGTGCCCGGTCCGGGGCCGACCGGCGGGTGGCGCGCACCCGCGGCCGGCCCCGGACCGGGCGGCGGCTCAGCGGCGCTGGATTCCGGTCGGGTGTCCACGACGTCCCACGGCGCCCTTCCTGAGATCACGTGGTCCCAGAGCCCGGGGATCCGGCTCCGAGAAACGAGACCCCCGTCCCTGACCGAATCGGGTTGCTTGTCGGTTTCCGGGTGCGTAGCGTTGTCGGCCCCCGTGCTCGAAGGCGCGCCCTGGTCGCGCCCCTGTGAACCAGCGGATCGAGGGTGTGCAGAGGAATGACGTCCCGACTCATCGCGCTCTGCTTCGACGCGAACGACCCGGTCGGTCTCGCGCGCTTTTGGTCCGGCGTCCTGGGCTGGGAGACGACCGACGACCCCGACGAGGGCGTCACGCTCGTGCCGACCGACGACACCGGGTTCCGGATCCGATTCGTCGACACCCGGGAACAGAAGTCCGGCCCCAACCAGATGCACTTCGATCTCACGAGCACCTCCCTCGACGACCAGCGCCAGACCGTGGCCAGGTCGCTCGAACTGGGTGCCCGGCACATCGACGTCGGGCAACTTCCGGAGGAGGGCCACGTGGTGCTCGCCGACCCCGAGGGCAACGAGTTCTGCGTCATCGCGCCGGGCAACGACTTCCTTGCCGACTGCGGATTCGTCGGAGCGGTCGCCTGCGAGGGCTCGCAGGAGGCCGGGTACTTCTGGAGCCGGGCGCTGGGATGGCCGCTGGTCTGGGACCAGGATCAGGAAACCGCGATCCGCTCACCGCACGGCGGCCCGAAGATCACCTGGGGCGGTCCGCCACTGATGCCGAGGACCGGGACGAAGAACCGGCTGCACTTGGACCTCGCTCCACCCGCCGACGGTGGCCAGCAGGCTGAGGCGGACCGCCTCGTCTCCCTCGGAGCGACCCGCACCGACATCGGTCAGGGCGAGGTCGGCCGGGTGGTGATGGCGGACCCCGACGGCCATGAGTTCTGTCTGTTGACTCCTCGATAGCACGACCGGCTCTCCTGGGCGGCCCTCCCGTCCGTGCCGGGGCACCCGCGTCGGACCCGTGCGCACTGGCAGAATCGCGTCATGGACGCTCAGGGCGAGATCATGGTCACCGGCGCCACCGGTGGAATCGGCTCCGCGGTGGTCGCCGAACTCGCGCGGCGGGGCCACCCGGTGACGGCCGCGGGGCGCGACGGAGAGCGGCTTCGCCGCCTCTGCGACCACCATCAGGGCGTCACCGCGGCGCGTATCGACCTGCGTGAACCCGAGGGGCCGGCCGCACTGGGCGCGGGCCGTGAACGGGTGGCGGCCCTGGTCCACTGCGCCGGGGTCGCTCCGGTGGCCGGCGTCGCCGAGACCTCATGGCACACGTGGTCCGACGTGCTGGCGGTGAACCTCGTCGGCCCGGCCGAGGCGACCCGGGCACTGCTGCCCGCTCTACGTGCCGCGCGGGGCCATGTCGTGTTCGTCAACGCGGCTCCGGGCGTGCACGGCGTTCCGCGCTGGTCGGCCTACACCGCGAGCAAGGCCGGGCTGCGCGAGCTCGCCGACGCACTGCGCGCCGAGGAGGCCGCACACGGTGTACGGGTCACCAGCGTGTACCCGCGCGGCACCGACACGGCGCTGCTGCGCGCGGTCAGGGCGGCCTTCGGCCGTGACTTCGACCCCGCGGCGTGCGTGCGGCCCGCGACGGTCGCCGCCGTCGTCGCCGACACGATCGCCGCGCCGCCCGACGGTTATCCGACCGAGGTCGTCGTGTCGTCCCCCCACCCCTGACCCACACCGACCGACGCCGCTTTTCGCCTGGTCGGGAGGTAGGACAAGCGGGGATCTCCGAGTGGTCCGGTCTCGCCGTGTGCTTTGCCCGGTACCGGATGGCTCTGGCTTTCGGCGACCCCCGGACAGCAGTGGCGAGGGCTTCGCGCGGCCAGAAGCTGGGGATGCCGGCCTCGGTTTACAACTGCGGCTCGCGCTGTCGGTCGCGCAGCTCCGACTCCGGAGAGACCACCTCGGCCACCGGTTCCACCGCCCGCGGCGGGAACCAGGTCTGCTCCGTATCCTCCGTGGGCATTTCGATGTCTCCGGGTGTCGGATCGTTCTCGTCACCCACAGTATTCATTTGCTTTGGGCGGTGGCGATGTTCCTGGAAAATCCCTACCCGTTGCCGTCGGTGCTGATCCACAGGGACTCGGCGGCCACCAGGCCCAGGGACTGGGAGCGCTCGGGAGAGTCCTCGTCGGGGCGCACGGTGAGCTGCATCGACCCGGCGAAGGGCCGGCGCTCGACCACCTCCACGCGCATCCCGATGCCGAGCTCGATCTCGGCCAGGTAGCGCAGCAGGTCGGGCTCGGTGTCGTTGACGCGCACGATCACCCCGCTGACACCCTTGTCCGCCTCCGAGAGCAGCACGCTCTCGTGCTGGACGATGTGGCCGTCGCGGGTGGGGATGGGGTCCCCGTGCGGGTCGACCACCGGGTCGCCCAGGTGGGTGGCTATGCGGTCGACGAACTTGTCCGAGACCACGTGTTCGAGGATCTCGGCCTCGTCGTGCACCTCGTCCCAGGAGTAGTCCAACTCGGCGACCAGGTAGGTCTCCAACAAACGGTGGCGGCGCAGCACCGAAAGCGCCGCCTTGGTCCCGGGCTCGGTGAGGGTGACCGCGCCGTAGCGCCGGTGCTCCACCAGGCCCAGCTCGCTGAGTTTGCGGAGCATGCCCGACACCGAGGAGTTGGACACCGACAGGCGCTCGGCCATACCGGAGATGGTCACGGGTCCGGTGCCGCGTTCCTGGAGGTCGTAGATGACCTTCACGTAGTCCTCAACCGACGTGGACGGTCGTGTCGGTGCGTTTTCCATGCCCATAACCGTATCGCGGACCGCTCATCGGCCACCATTTGTGCACCGTGCCTGTGGACGGCCCCGAAGCGGTTCGCCCCTCCCCGGATTTGGTCTGCGCGGAAGCGTTTGGTCGAATCGGAGCGTGGAACAACACAGCTCGTCCTCTCCCAGTCCTCCCAGGTCACAGGAACGTCTGACCCGCTGGCGCTCCGTCACCGAACTGCCCCTGGTCGGCGCGGCGCTGGTCTTCGTCGCCGCCTACGCCTGGCCCATCCTCGACCCCGGCCTGTCACAGAACTGGCGGGAGTTCTGCGAGGTACTCCTCGTGGCCGTGTGGGTGGTCTTCGCCGCCGACTACGCCACACGCCTGTACCTGGCGCCGAACCGGTGGACGTTCATCCGCGGGAACCTGCTGGACCTGATGATCGTGGTGCTGCCGATGCTGCGCCCCCTGCAACTGGTCCGGCTCCTGACCGTCCTGTCGCTGCTGCACCGCCACATGTCGGTCTCCCTGCGCGGGAACGTGATCCTGTACACCGCGGGTATCACCGTCATCATGCTCCTCATGGCCTCGCTGAGCATCCTGCGCGCGGAGCAGGACGCCCCCGGAGCCAACATCACCACGCTCACCGACGCGTTCTGGTGGTCGCTGGTGACGGTGTCCACCGTCGGCTACGGAGACTTCTACCCGGTCACCGGCACCGGTCGCCTGATCGCCGCCTTCCTCTTCATCATGGGGATCGGCCTGCTCGGTGTCATCACCGGCACGCTGTCCACCTGGCTCGTCCAGCGCGTCGACGACGGCTCCGACAAGCACGCGCAGGAGACCGACACGGCCACGCGGGAGCAGTTGCGCGAGCTCACCGAGCAGGTCCGCGCGCTCAGGGCCGAGCTGGGCCGCACCGCCGAAGCAGCCGAGCCGGTGCCGCCGGATCGGCCGGAGGCCTCCCCCTGAGCGGCCGGGAGGGCCGGGGCCTCCCGGCGGAGCCGGTGGGCTTAGTGTCCGGAGCATGAGCGCATCCCACCCCCCGAACGTGCCCCCGCGCGGATCGTCCTTCTACGACCTGCCCCGGATGTCCGACCGCTACGGCGAGCACCGCCACGGCGGAGTGTCCAGCCCGAACACGGTGATGGAGGAGCCCGCGCTCCTGGAGGAGCTGGGGCCGGCCGAGGGGCTGGACGTGCTCGACCTGGGATGCGGTGACGCCGACCTGGGACGGATCCTGCTGGAGGCGGGGTGCCGGAGCTACCTGGGCGTGGACGGCTCCGCGGCGATGGTGGAGCGGGCCCGCTCCCGCCTGCGGGACACCGGAGGCAGGGTCGAGCGGGCCGACATGGAGGAGTTCACCGCCCCGCCGGGCGGTTTCGACCTGGTCGTCTCCCGGATGGCGCTGCACTACGTGGACGACGTCGCCCCGGTGCTCGCCTCGGCGCGGCGGTGGCTGCGTCCGGGAGGGCGTGTGGTGTTCACGGTTCCACATCCGGTGCTGACCTGCAACGACACCAGTGAAGGCACCGGCGGGCCTCGGCGGGAATGGGTGGTGGACGGCTACTTCGACACCGGTCCCCGCCGGCGCGTGTGGATGGGAGAGCCGGTGACGTGGTACCACCGCACGGTGGAGGACCATGTGCGGGCACTGCACGGGGCCGGGTTCGCCCTCACCGCGCTGCGTGAGTGCGCCCCCGCGCGGGAGCTGTTCGGGGCGAAGGAGCAGGAGTACGCGCGCCGCCGGAGGGTGCCGCTGTTCCTGCTGATCGCCGGGGCCTGACCCCGCGGAGCGGCGTGTCCGCGAGCGAGGGCCGGGCCTCCCGGACTCGTCCTTCGGGAGAGAGCGATCGGGAAGTCCGCCGCCTCTCACTCGCCACCGCTTACGCTGGAATCCCACTCCTGCACGGAGGGCGAGCATGTGGCCGAGCACGAAACCCCCAGGCCCTCGGACGGCGTTGGAGCCCGCGTGGCCCGCGCCAGAAAGCGGAGCGGACTGACGCAGCAGGGACTCGCGCAGCGCACCAGCTACGCCCGCTCCCATATCGCACAGGTGGAGGCCGGGCACAAGGCCGCCACCCCCGCCTTCATCGCGGCCGTCTCGGATGCGCTCAAGGTGGACATGAGCGAGCTGTACGGGCAGCCCTACCGGGGCGACACCCCCTCGACCGACCGTGTCCATCAGGCCATTCCCGATCTGCGCCGCGCCCTGGCATGGTCGGACCTGTCGCCCGAGTTGGAGGGCCCTCCGCGTCCCCTGAAGGTTTTGGCCAGCGAACTGGAGAACGCCAAACGGCTTCGACGCCTGGCCCGCCACGTGCAGCTCGGGGCGTCCCTCCCAGCGGTCATGGAGGAGCTGAGCTTCCACGCGCACGACGCGGACGACCCACGGGTGTGGCGGCTGCTGTCCGACGTCTTCTGCGCGGCCGGAGAGCTGTCCCGCCGCTTGGGCTACAGCGACCTGGCGGACTCCATGTTCAAGGAGGCGGCTCGCTTCGCCGTGCTCTCGCGAGACCCGCACCTCCCCCTGATCATCACGTGGCGGCGTGCCCTCGTGCTCATGAACCACGGCGCTCTCACGGCAGCCGTCCGGCTCCTGGAGCGGTGTACGACGATGATCGAGGAGGGACGGCCCGGCGACGTGGAGGTGTCAGGGGCGCTTTACCTGCGGGCGGCCGTTCTCGCGGGCCGCCTGGGCAACGCTGGGAGTGCCTGGGACCACTTTGAGCAGGCAGCTGAGATCAGCGCGAGGGCGGGCCGTCCTCATCTGGACGAATACAGCACGTATTTCTCGCCTGCGAACATCCTGATCCACGGCGCGGCGGTGGCGACCGAACTGGGCGACTACGACGAGGCGGTCCGGCGTGATGCGGCCATCTCCCTGAATGCACTCAACAGCCTGGCCAGGGAGCGCCGTTCACACCACCTCATCGACATGTCACGCGTCCACATGGAGCAAGGCCGCAACAAGCAAGCACTCTCGCGGCTCTTGACGGCAGAGCGCGTCGCCCCCCAAATGACCCGCTACCACCCGTTCGCGCGTACCGTCGCGACCCACCTTCAGGACCGCCACAGGGTCCTCTCCGAAGATCTCAGGGGCCTCGTAGCGCGCATGCGCATCTGACGGCCAGACTGGCCGCATGCGAACTCTCTACCTCACGCTCTCCGGCGCGTCCACGACGCCGGAGGAGACCGCCCCCGACCTGGTCCGCCTGCTCCAAGGCGAGGGGTGGCGGGTCGCCGTCCTGTGTACGCCGACGGGCACCCGCTTCCACGACCTCGACGAACTGGGGGCTCTGACGGAGGAACCGGTGCGCGTGGACTTCCGCCGCCCCGGCACAGGCAGGAGCCTGCCGCCTCCGGATGCGGTCCTCGCCTGCCCCTGGTCGTTCAACAGCACGAACAAGACGGTGCTCGGCATTACGGACACCTTCGCCGTTGCGCTCGTCTGCGAGATGATCGGGCGCGGCGTCCCCACGTTCCTGGTCCCCAAGGCCGGGGACGGGCTCTCAGGCCACCCCACCTGGGACGGCAGCCTCCGCCTCCTGGAGGAGATTCCCCATGTCACCCTCCTGCGCAACCCCGCCCGCAGCCTCCCGGGGTGGCGTCAGGTCGCCGACACCCTCGCCAAGGTGCCCACACCGTGAAGGGGTACGTGTCTCGAAGGGCGTACATGAGGTGTACGCCCTCGGCTTGCCTGACCTTGGGAGACGAGGATGTTCCATCTTGGAACAGTGCGCCCCCTTGACGGATCCACCATCGCTCTCATGGACTCTACGACTCCTCAGCGTGACCAGAACGAGCTGGACAGGCTGAACCGCGAGTACCCGGGCTGGAGGGTGTGGCGCAGCCGGAACGGTGACGTGCTCTCCGGCTGGGTGGCGACCAACCTCAACCCCCACAGCACCTTCGACCCCACGTTGCACGGCGACACCGCCGAGCAGCTTGAGCGGCTCCTCAAGTGCCCGCCCCACCGCATCGGCAGGCCGCTTCGTGAGGGCGAGGTGGCGTTGTGAGGCAGTCACGTAAGGGCCTCCAGCTCACCCCCGAGCAGAGGAGGGCCCTCGACCTCGTCCGGCCCCACGTGGACCAGCTCGACGCCGAGTTCGGCGACACCTGGGACATCGGACCGTGCCACCCCTGGAACGGGACCGTTGAGCGGCTGTACGCCACGCGGCGGGTGCCCGTTCCCGGCGAGCTGAGCGCCCTGAGCGCGCGCACGGTGGGCGAGCTTCGCGCCAAGCTGCGCGAGCGCTCCTGAACGAGACTTCGGGGCGAAGGAGTAGGAGTACGCACGCCGCCGGAGGATGCCGCTGTTCCTGCTGCTCGCCGGGGCCTGACCCCGCGGAGCGGCGTGTTCGCCGAAGGCGCTCGCGCGGCCCCCGGCGAACACGTGCCGCGTCCCCGCGGCGGAGGCCGGACCTACCCCCAGACCTCCTGGGCGGTCTCCACGATCAGCCGCAGCTTGGCGACCTGCTCGTCGTAGGTCAGGTCGTTGCCCTCGAAGGTGGAGGAGAACCCGCACTGGGGGGACAGGCACAGCTGCTCCAGCGGGATGTGGCGGCTGGCCTGCTCGATGCGCCGCTTGAGCTCGTCCTTGCTCTCCAGTTCACCCCTCTTCGTGGTGACCAGGCCCAGCACCACGTACTTGCCCTCGGGGACGAAGCGCAGCGGTTCGAAGCCGCCCGAGCGCTCGTCGTCGAACTCCAGGAAGAACCCGTCCACGTCCAGCTCGTTGAACAGCTCCTCGGCCACGTAGTCGTAGCCGCCGCGCGCCACCCACGAGGAGCGGAAGTTGCCCCGGCACATGTGCGTGGTCACGTTCATGCCCTCGGGCCGGTCGGCCAGGGCGGCGTTCATCTGACGGATGTAGCGCACGTGCAGCTGGTCGCTGTCGTCGCCGCGCTCGTCGAGCATCCCGCGCTGGCCGGGGTCGTTGAGGTAGGCCAGGCTGGTGTCGTCCAGTTGCAGGTAGGTGCAGCCCAGCTCGCCCAGCGCGCGGATCTGCGCCGCGTAGGCCGCCGACAGGTCCGCCCAGAACTCCTCCTGGTCGGGGTAGACCTGCGGGTCGATGGAGGCCGAACCGCCGCGGTAGTGCACCATGCTCGGCGAGGGGATGGTCAGCTTGGGGGTGTTCTGGGTGACCGTCTGGCGCAGGAAGGTGAACGCCTCGGCGAAGATGGGCCGCTCGAAGCGGATCCTGTCGGCGATCCGCAGCCCCGAGGGGGTGAACTCGATGTCGCCCTGGTCGTTGTGGAAGGTGACCGTCAGCTCGTCCTGGACCTTGGACACACCGCCCAACTGGTAGATGAAGTCCATGTGCCAGGAGGCCCGGCGGAACTCGCCGTCGGTCGCCGACCGCAGCCCCACCTCCTCCTGCATGCGCACGACCTCGCGAACGGACTCGTCCTCGACCTCGCGCAGTCGATCGTCGCCGATCTCACCTCTGGCGTGGTCGTCGCGCGCACGCAGCAGCTTCTCGGGGCGCAGGAGGCTGCCGACGTGGTCGGCCCGGTAGGGCGGTTGGGACTTGGGTGCCATGTGGACTTCGACTTCCCTTCGGATGCGGGTGGTGTTCGTCGGTTCTCGGTCGCGGGGACGTGGGAGGCGTCGGTCCGCAGATGCGTCCTTCCCCGGTCACCGGGGCCGGAGAACATCGCGGTCTCAGGGCTGGAACGCGGGATCCGGTGCGACGGTGACGTCGAGGACCAGGGGTTCCTCCCGCTCGGCCAGGCCGGGCACGGTCTCCTCCAGGACCCGGCACAGTTCGGCGTGGGTACGGACCCGCACCGCGGGGCAGCCCAGCCCGCTGGCCAGGGCGGCCAGGGACACCTCGGGGAAGGCGGGCCAGGGCGGTTTGCCGCCGCCGCTGCCACCGTTTTCGGCGAGGCGGTCCATGACCGCGTAACGGCCGTTGGAGAGCACCACGAACAGCACTCCGGCCCGGTAGCGTGCGGCGCTCCACAGTGCCTGCACCTGGTAGAGGGCGGACCCGTCCCCCACGACCGCCACCACCGGGCGTTTCGGGGCGGCCATGCGCACACCGGTCGCGGCGGGCAGCGCGAAGCCCAGCCCGCCCATGGCCGCGGACAGGAAGCCCAGGGGCGCCCGGGCGGGCAGCAGCCGGTGCAGTTGGGGGCGGCTGGAGGGGGTCTCCTCCACCACGACCGTGTCCGGTGTGATCCGCCGTGCCAGCTCCCGTAGGACGTGCGCGGCGCGCAGCGGCTCTCCCGGCTCCGGGGGAGCCGACTCCTCGGAAGCCGCCACGGGGGCCGCCGCCCGGGCACCGGCGCGGGAACGCCCGCGCACCAGGGTGGCGACCACGGCGGTGAAGGACGCGACCGGTGCGAGGACGGCCAACTCGACGGGACCGCGATGGACCTCCTCCGGATCCTGCGAGATCACCGCCAGCCGGGTGCCGGGGTCCACGAGAGGGCCGTCGGCGTAGACGTACTGGCGCAGGACCGGTGCGCCCACCGCGAGCACCGCGTCATGCCCCCGCAGCGCCCGGCGCAGCCGGGAGCGCTCGGCGGGCAGGTGTCCTGCGAACAGGGGGTGGTCCTGGGGGAAGCCGGCGCGCGCTCCGAAGCTCTCCTGGTACACGGGCGTCCCCAGGCGTTCGGCGAGGGTGGTCAGGGCCCGCCATGCGGGGGCGCCGTCGGCACCCGCGCCCACCACCAGGGCCGGGTCGGTCGCCGCGTCCAGGAACGCGGCGACCTCGGCGGCCGCGGGGTCGTCGGCGGCCACGTGGGCGGGACGGGCGACCCGTACCGGCGCGTCGCCGGAGCGGTCGGGGCCGGCCGGTCGCTCCCAGTCGTCCATACAGACCACGACCAGGACCGGGCCCGACCCGTGCACGGCCTGGTGGTGGGCGCGCACGATCGCTCCGGGCACGTCCTGGGCGCGCACGGGTCGGTGGACGGCGACGGGGTAGTCCCCGGCCAGCCCCTCCAGCCTCCCGGCGAGGAAGGGCTCCTGGGCCAGGTGGCGGCGGTCCTGCTGGCCGACCAGGACCACGAGCGGCGCACGGTTGACGCGTGCCGTGGCCAGTGCGCCGACGGCGTTGCCGAGCCCGGCGGTGGTGTGCATCTGTACCAGCGCCGGGCGCTCGCGAGCCAGGGCCCAGCCGGTGGCCATGCCCACCACCGACCCCTCGTGCAGTGCCAGGACGAAGTCGATGTCGTCGGGCAGGTCCACGAGGAAGGGGACCTCGGTGGAGCCGGGGTTGGCGAAGAGCGTGGTCAGCCCCAGCTCGCGCATGAGGTCCAGGGTCCGCTCGCGGACCGTGGGGCCGGTCTGGTCGGGCACGTCTTTCCTTCTGGTGGTGCTGGTGGGGCGCACGGCGCGGCCCTGGATCAGGAGGCCCTCACTGGTACAGCGCCTCCAGGTCCGCCTCGCTCTCGATGAGCCCGTCCTGGAGCATGAGGTCGGCCAGGACGCCGACGGACTCCTTGTCGACCTCCGCGGGCCAGCGGGGCAGGCGGAGCTGGTCCAGCAGGGCCTGGTCGATCTCGGTGTAGGTGGGGACGATCCGGCGGACCTCGTCGGGGTTGTCCTGGGCGTAGGCCAGGGACTCGCGTAGCGCGGCCTCGACGTCGGCGATCAGTTCGGGGTCCTGGTCGAGCATCCTCTCGGAGGTGAAGTAGGCCGCCACGGTGAGGTCGGGGTGGGTGTCGACGAGGTTGGAGGCGATCTCGCGGTGCCCGGCCTCGGCGGCCATGGTGGTGAAGGGTTCGACCAGCCAGATCGCGTCCACCTGCTCGTTCTCCAGGGCGGGCACCATGTCGGGCAGGCCCATCTCGACGAACTCGACGCTGGAGGGGTCGCCTCCGGCCTTGCGGACGGACTGGCGGACGGTGGTGTCACCGATGTTCTTGAGGTTGTTGGCGGCGACCGTCATGCCCTCCAGGTCGGCGGCGTCCTGGACGGGGCTGTCGTCCAGGACGAACACCGCGCTGAAGTCGGCGCCCTGCTCGCCGTTGGAGGCCACGCCGTTGGAGAAGATCTTCAGGGGCAGGCCCTGGTCGCGGGCGACCATGACCGAGACGACGTTGCCGAAGGCGAACTCGAAGTTGCCGCTGATCACGCCGGGGATGGCGGCGGCACCGCCGGAGCCCGGCTGGATTTCCAGGTCGATGCCGCGGTCGGAGAAGAATCCCTGTTCGACTCCCAGGTGGAGCGGGGCCACGTCCACGATGGGGATCGCGCCGGCGGTCACCTGTCGTAGTCCGTCTCCCTCCCCTTCCTCGGCACCGCCGCAGGCCGTGGCCGGGACAAGCACGGCTATGCCGAGGAGGGCTGTCAACTGTCGGCGCATCTGTGTCTCCTGAGTCGGTCGGCGGTCGGGAAGGGGGGTCGCTGACCCGACGGTCGGTGTGGACCAGGACGGGGCGCCCGAACCTCGCGACAACCCATGGATGTACGTTTTGCGAACAATTGTGCTTTAGGCGAACATAAGTGATCCAGTTCACCGGGTCAAGGCCGCTTTTCCCGCCTCTCGCCGCCGTCTCCCCCACTGGTCAGGGGACGGGAGTGCCCTGGTGGTAGTAGATCCGCCACGTGCCGTCCGCGCCCCGGCGCCACAACGAACTGCGCCGGGCACGGGTGCCGTCGACCTCGGTGGCATAGGTCAGGTGCACCAGGTCCGGAGCGAGCAGCCTGCCCACCATGTCGCTGACCCGCACCCGGCCGCGCCCCGGCCCGGTCTTCCCCGCCTCGGCCTCCGGCCCGGCGGCCCCCGAGGAAGCGTCCATGGTGGCCAGCTCCGCCAGCATCGACGTCCGGTCCCAGTGCCTGCCCGACTTGCCGACCTCGGTGAACTCGGCGTCCAACAGCTCCGCGGCGAGCCTGCGTGAGGCGCGCACGCGGGGCTCCAACAGCATCAGCTCCCCCTCGATCACCCGCTGGACCGCCTCGCCCGCCCCGTCCCCGCTCCCGCACATGCCCGTCTCCCTGCACGGTTGTCCGGTGCACGCCGGTGAACGTGCACCGATTGTTAACACCTGACCGGTTCCGCGCTCCTTGGCGCCTTACTAGCCTGTGGGAGTTTCACCCACCCCCGCCACCCCCAGGAGACACACATGTCAGCGGACCCCGGCATCTCCCGACGCGGCGCCCTCGGAGGTCTGAGCGCCGCGGGCGCCCTCGCCCTGGCCGGTTGGCCCGGTACGGCGGCCGCGTCCTCGGCACGCGACGCCCTCATCACCGTCATGGGCACCTCCGACCTGCACGGCCACTGCCTGAACTGGGACTACTTCAAGGACGCCGAGTTCGAGGACGGCGAGGGCAACCACATCGGCATCGCCAAGGCGGCCAGCCTGATCAAGGAGGTCCGCGCCGAGCGCGGCCGCAACAACACCCTGCTCTTCGACTCCGGCGACACCATCCAGGGCGCTCCGCTGGCCACCTACTACAACGTCGTCGAACCGATCACCGAGACCGGGCAGACCCACCCGATGGCGCGGGCGATGAACGCCGTCGGATACGACGCCGTGGCCCTGGGCAACCACGAGTTCAACTACGGCCTGGAGCACCTGGACACCTGGATCGACCAGATGCAGGCTCCGGTGCTGGCCGCCAACGCCCTGCACCACGGCACCGACGAGCCCGCCTACCGCCCCTACGTGCTCAAACGCATGAAGGTGGACTGCCTCGACAAACCCGGTACCCAGCCCCTGGTCGTCGGCGTGCTGGGCCTGACCAACCCCGGGTCCATCATCTGGGACCGCCACAACGTCGAGGGGGAACTGGAGTTCGCGGACCTGGTGGAGAGCGCCCGCCACTGGGTGCCCGTCATGCGCGGCGAGGGCGCCGACCTGGTGATCGTCAGCGCCCACTCCGGTGACAGCGGTACCTCCTCCTACGGCGGGGGCGTCCCCGTCGAGAACGCCTCGGCGATGGTCGCCGAGGAGGTGCCCGGCATCGACGCCATCCTGTTCGGCCACGCCCACCGCGACATCTCCGAGCGCTTCGTCACCAACAAGGTCACCGGCGAGCAGGTCCTGATGACGATGCCCTCCTACTGGGGGCGGAGGCTGTCGGTGATGGACCTGGCGCTGCGCCGGGAGCGGGGCCGCTGGCGGGTCACCTCCAAGAGCGCGGTCACGCTGAACAGCAACACCGTGGAGGAGGACCCCGAGATCGTGGAGTTGGTGGCCGACCAGCACGCCACGGCGGTGGAGTACGTCAACCAGGTGGTGGCGACCTCGGTGGAGGAGCTGAGCGCGGCCCAGGCCTGCTGGCGCGACACCGCGATCGTGGACTACATCCAGCACGTGCAGATCGAGACGGTGCGCGCGGCGATCCAGGACACCGCCGAGGCGGCCCTGCCCGTGCTCTCGATCGCGGCGCCCTTCAGCCGCTCGGCGGTCTTCCCCGCCGGTGACGTCTCGATCCGCGACATCGCCGGCCTGTACGTGTACGACAACACCCTGCTGGCCGGCGTGCTCACCGGAGCCCAGCTACGCGACTACCTGGAGTACTCCGCGCGCTACTTCCACCAGGTGTCCGCCTCCGGCGCGGTCGACCCGGGCGGCCTGACCAACGCCGGCGGCACCCCCGACTACAACTTCGACCAGGTCGCCGGGCTGGAGTACGACATCGACGTGTCCCGGCCCGTGGGCGGGCGGATCACCTCGCTCACGCTCCAGGGTGCGAAGGTCGCCGACGACCAGCGGTTCGTGCTGGCGGTCAACAACTACCGCCAGTCGGGTGGCGGCGGGTTCCCGCACATCACCGGCGCCCCGGTGGTCTACAACGCGCAGGTCCAGGTCAGGCAGGCGCTGATCGACTACGCCACGGCCACCGGCACCATCGACCCGGCCGACTTCCACGTCGTCAACTGGCGCCTGGTCCGCGAGGGCACTCCCGTCTTCGACTAGGTCGTGTCTCCTTGAGGCTCCGCTGCGCTTCGCCCCGTGCTCGGACACCGCAGGTACGGGAGCCTTCGGTCCCCGCGGGTGCGCCCGCGGGGACCCCCGGCGGCACAGGACCGAGTCCACCGATGTCCAGCCCTGGCCACGTCTCGGTCTACCGGCTCCCCGAGCAGGGTTTAGCCGCCCCGCTCAGGCCGTGTCCTCCTCCCCCACGGTCGGGGCGGGGCGCAGGTGGTCCAGCTCGTGCGGTGCGACCGGGTAGGGGCGCTCGGCGGGCAGCAGTCGGGCGGCGGCCTCCAGCTTTCCCGCCTGGACCAGCGTGTGGATGCGGTGTGCGAGCGGGGTGACGTCGGTGATGGAAGTGATCCACGCGTCGGCGTAGCGGTGCGCGGCCTCGCCCGCCAGCCCCAACTGCAGGGAGCGGTGCTCCAGCGGCCTCAGGTGCAGGTCGCGTTCGGGGTCCCACTGCACCCGTACGGGGCTCTCGCGCAGTCGGCGCCTCCACGTGCGGCGGTCCGCGTGCACGTTCGCCGTGTAGTGCGACAGGCAGGCGTTGCGCAGTGCCCACTCGAATCCCTCACGGGTGACCTCCACCGCCAGTACGGTCTCCTGGTCCTTCTTGGTCCCCCACCCGCATCGATAGGCCGTCCACAGGAGCGAAGGCTTGACCCATGTCATGCGGTCCCGCTTCCAGGCGGAGGGGAAGCGGCCGTCGCGGGCGGCGGGCAGTCCGATGGAGGGGCTGTAGGCCTGGTAGACGGTGACCGCGGTGTCGGTGTAACGCGCCCGGATCTGGTGTCGGGGGAAGTCCATGGGGCTCAAGATGGCCTCTGTCCCCCGGCGGCGGCAAACGGTTTTCCCGCGCCCCGGAGCGGTCAGCGGCCGCGGGCGGGCACGGCGGCCTTGAGGAGCATCTCCTCGTACTCCCCCTCCGGGTCGGAGTCCAGCACGACGGCCCCGCCCGCGCCGATGGTCATCTCGCCGTCGGCCAGCACGGCGGTGCGGATGACGATGTTGAGGTCGGCGGTGCCGCAGGAGGACACATAGCCCAGCGCGCCGGAGTAGACGCCGCGCGCGGAGGACTCCAGCCGGTCCAGGATCTCCATGGTGCGCTCCTTGGGGGCTCCGGTCATCGACCCGCCGGGGAAGCAGGCGCGCACCGCGTCCATGGCCGACACCCGCGGGCGCAGCCTGCCGCGCACGGTGGAGACGAGCTGGTGCACGGTGGTGTAGGACTCGGTGTACATGAACGCGGGCACCTCGACGCTGCCCACCTCGCACACGCGGCCCAGGTCGTTGCGCAGCAGGTCGACGATCATGAGGTTCTCGGCGCGGGTCTTGGCGCCGGTGCGCAGCTCCTCGGCGACGCGCGCGTCGAGGTCCGGGTCCGGGTGGCGGGGCGCGGTGCCCTTGATGGGGCGGCTCTCGGCGGTGCGGTCGGCGTCCACGCGCAGGAACCGTTCGGGTGAGGCGCTGAGCACGCTCATCGCCCCCAGGCGCAGTAGGGCGGCGTAGGGCGCGGGGCCGGCGGCGCGCATACGGCGGTAGGTGTCGAGGTCGCCGCCGGTGTGGGCCAGGCGCAGCCGGTTGGTCAGGCAGATCTCGTAGCTCTCCCCGGCCGTGAGCTGGGCCAGGCACTCCTTGACGTCGTCGACGTAGTCCCCGTGCGAGCGCTCCAGCAGCGGGGCCAGGTCGGTGGCCGGCGCGGAAGGCGCGGGCGGGTCCAGGGGCGGCAGGTCGGCGAGGGCCGACAGGGTCTCATCCAGCCATGCGTCGCCGTCGGGGAGGCCGTCGGCGCACACCGCGTAGGTGCGTCCGCGGTGGTGGTCGACGGCCACGAACCGGTCGCAGCGCAGCCACACGGCGTCGGGGTGGGGTGAGGTGTGCGCGTCGGCGGCGCCGCAGTCGGCCTTGAGCTCGTAGCCGAGGTAGCCGACGTAGCCTCCGGCGAAGTCGAAGGGCAGCCCGCTGGGACGGGGGTGGGGGACGCGGCGGTCCAGGGCGTCGAAGACACTGCCGGGCTCGGTGTGCTCGGTGCCGTCCGGGGCGCGCACGTGGACGGGGCCGCCGACCCGGTAGGTGAGCACCTCACCGGTGGCGGCGCCCAGGAAGGAGAAGCGGGCGGGGCCCTCGGGTCGGGAGCTGTCCAGCCAGAACGCGTACTCGGCGTCGCCGTACAGGTGGGCGAAGGCGGCCTCGGTGTCCACGGCCAGGGGGAGCTCGCGTGTGCGGGGAACGGGGCCTTCGGGCGTCTGGCCGGGGTGCTGCCGGAGTGTCCGTGACGGGGGGCCGGGGTGGTTCGCGTGGGGGTGCGGGCCGGAGGCCTCCCGTCCCGGTGGGCTGTCCGCGTGCCTCTTCCGCGTGCTCTCCCGCGCTCCGAGGGCCCTGGTCGGCGGGTCCGCGGGAGCGGAGGGGCGGCTTGTGCCCGTGGCGGTGTGCGGGCGGGCCAGGTCCAGGAAGTTGGCGACCGTCCGCGCGCCGAACTCGCTGGCCACCGACTCGGGGTGGAACTGCACTCCCCAGCGGGGCAGGGTGCGGTGTTCCAGGCCCATGACCACGCCGTCCTCCGACCACGCGGTCGCGGTCAGCGGCTCGGGCAGGGGGTCGGCGACGGCCAGGGAGTGGTAGCGCACGGTGGTGAAGTCCTGTGGCAGGCCCGCGAACAGGCCCGATCCGTTGTGCCGGATCCGGGTCAGGTGGCCGTGGCGGGGTTGGGGGGCCGAGACCACGTCCGCCCCGGCCAGGTGGGCGATGGCCTGGTGGCCCAGGCACACGCCCAGCACCGGCAGGCGGGTGTGGTCCAGGAGGCGGGGGACGCGGCCCAGGTCGCGCGGGTGCTGGGGGCGGCCCGGGCCGGGTGAGAGGACCACGGCGTCCACGTCGGCCGGGTCGAGGGTGTCCCAGCGGGGGTCGTCGTTGGTGATGACCGCGGGGGTGTGGCCCAGGACGCGCGCCAGGAGTTGGAAGAGGTTGTAGGTGTATGAATCGTGGTTGTCCACGAGGAGGACGCGCATCCCGCCCCTTTCGTCCGGATCGCGGTACTCCAAGGTTACGGCGGTCCGGGCGGAGGCGGTCGTCCACAGGTACGAGGAGCCCCTGGAGAAAGGCCTCCGGGCGGGGTACACAAGAGAGTAGGAGCGGTTTCCTCACCAGGAGTGGAGATGACCTACATGGTGGCCACGCTCGTGATCCTCGTCATGGTGGCGCTGGGCGTCTTCTTCGTCGTCACGGTCGCGTCCGTGGCGGGCGCGGCCCTGGACGGCCACACCCGTGCGGACCGGCGGTCCCCCTCCGCCGCGCCCGGGTCGCAGGCCGTGGACGCGGCGGAGGAGGAGTTGCGGCTCAGATACGCGCGGGGCGAGATCGACCGGGAGGAGTTCCTCCAGAGGAAGATCGACCTGGAGCGCTGAGCCCTCCGCCTGCCCCCCCAGCCGCCCACTCCGTGGGTGGTCGGAGGGTGGGAACGGAGCTCTGAGCTGGTCAGCCCTGCATCTCCTCCAGGGTCTTGCCCTTGGTCTCCCGCACGAACCTCCACACGAAGAAGAACGACACCAGCGCGAAGAACGCGTACATCATGTACGTGCCGCTCAGGCTCCAGTCGCGCAGGCTCGGGAAGCTCACGGTGATCAGCCAGTTGGCGAGCCACTGGGTCGCCGTGGCCACACCCATCGCGGCGGCACGGATGCGCAGCGGGAACATCTCCCCCAGCAGCACCCACACGACCACACCCCATGACAGGGCGAAGAAGAGCACGAACAGGCTGGCCGCGGTCAGCGCCACCGCTCCCCACACGAACGGCAGTGACACCTCTTCGCCCTGCACCACCGCGTGGTTGAAGGCGTAGGCGGCCAGGGCCAGCGACACCGTCATACCGGCCGAGCCCACCAGCAGCAGCGGCTTGCGGCCGACCCGGTCCACCAGCAGGATCGCCACGAACGTACCGACGATGTTCACGATGGAGGTGAACAGGCTCAGCAGCAGGGAGTTGGTCGCGGACACACCCACCGACTGCCACAGCGAACTGGAGTAGTAGAAGATGACGTTGATACCGACCAGCTGCTGGAAGGCCGAGATGGCCATACCGATCCACACGATGGGCAGCAGACCGTAGCGGCCGGTCAGGTCGCTCAGCTTCGGCTTGATCTCCGAGCCCAACGCCTCCTTGATCTCTCCGATGCGCCGGTCCACCCGCTCGGGGCCTCCTCCCTCGACCTCGGCGAGGATGCGGCGGGCCCGGGGCGTCTGTCCGATACGCACCAGGTAGCGGGGCGACTCGGGGATGAGCAGGCTCAGTCCCACGTAGACCATGGCGGGGATGACCTCGACACCCAGCATCCACTGCCAGGCCTGGAACCCCCCGAGCATGTCGCTCGCGCTGCCGCCGGCCATCTGGGCGACACCGAAGTTGACCAGCTGTGAGGTGGCGATACCGAGAACGATCGCCAGTTGCTGCAACGACGCCAGCCGACCGCGGTAGGCGGCCGGTGACACCTCGGCGATGTAGGTCGGGGCGATCACCGAGGCCAGGCCGATGGCGACACCGCCCAGGATCCGCCAGGCGGTCAGGTCCCAGACTCCGAACGGAAGGGCCGAGCCGATGGCGCTGGCGGCGAACAGCACACCGGCGATCTGCATGGTGCGGATACGGCCGACCCGGTCGGCCAGGGCACCCGCGGCCGCGGCGCCCACCACACATCCCAGGAGCGCCGAGGCGACCGTGAAGCCGAGCGTGGCCGGTCCCACGCCGAACCGCTCCTGGATGGCCGGTACCGCGCCGTTGATCACGGCACTGTCGTAGCCGAACAGGAAACCGCCCATGGCCGCGGCGGCGGCGATCATCGTCACGTGGACGATGTTGGCCTCACCCGATGGTGCGCCCTCGTAACCGGTCTCTCTGGCTCCGCTCACATTCGCTTCCTTCCCCCGTGGCACAACAGTTGCGACCCCAGGGTGGACACGCCGAAGACGAAGCGTCACGGACAAAACGCCCGTAGGCCAAAAGATGTCCAACTTTTGGCACACAACCTGTATGGGGCACGGCGCCGTGGGACACCTCATCCGAACGTTCCGGGCGCGTGCGCCCCGGGCGCGGACGGCCGGAGCGCGTACGATCTGGACGGCGCCGTCCCCGGCCCCCGAAGGAAGAGGTGACCTCTTGACCGTGCTCTTCGACCTGTTCGGTGTCGTTGCGTGCCACCAGTCCGAGGAGGGCGGGGACCGGCTGGTCCGGGTCGCGGGCGCACCCGCCCCGGCCTTCTGGGAGGCGTACTGGGCGCGGCGCCCCTCCTACGACCGCGCGGACGTGAGCGCCTCCGAGTACTGGCGCCGCGTGGGCGAGGACCTGGGCCTGCGCTTCGACGACCACCGGATCTCCGCACTGGTGGAGGCCGACATCGCCAGCTGGGACGCGGTCGACGACACCATGGTCGCCCTGGTCGGGGAACTCGCGGCCTCGGGCCGACGGATCGGGCTGCTGTCCAACATCCCCGAGGAGTTGGCCCTGTACTACGAGGAGCACCACTCCTGGCTCCGCGACTTCCACGTGCGCGCCTTCTCCTGCCGGATCGGCCACGTCAAGCCCGAACCGGAGGCCTACCGGTGGTGTCAGGAGGCGCTGGGGGTCGAGCCGGAACGCGTCCTCTTCGTCGACGACCGCCGGGAGAACGTGCGGGGCGCCCAGGAGACGGGCATGCGTGCGCACCTGTTCACCACCGCCGCCCGGCTGAGGGAGGAATTCGCCCGCTGGGACGCCGACGCCTCGACGTGAGCCCCGGCGTCCGCGGCGGGCCTGCCGCCTCCTCCCTGCCCCATCCGCCCCCTCACGCGCGCGGAGTGCGATCGCCACGTTCGGACGCGGGCGCGCCGGAGCGCGAAGAGCCGTCCCGTACAAGACTTCTCCCGCGTTTTTGGCTCCTTCCGGGGCTGTGCCGCTCCCGTCCGGGGACCCAGGATCGTCCCCGTGACCACATTCCTTCCCCTGGCCGAGAAGGCCCTGCGCCGTGAGAAGCCCACCCGCGACGAACTCCTCGGAGTCCTGCGCGGCTCCGACGACGACCTGATGGACCTGGTAGCCGCCGCCTTCCGGGTCCGGCTGCGCTACTTCGAGCGCCGCGTCAAGCTCAACTACCTCGTGAACATCAAGAGCGGCCTGTGCCCGGAGGACTGCTCCTACTGCTCCCAGCGCCTGGGCTCGGAAGCCGAGATCGTCAGGTACACCTGGCTCAAGCCCGACCAGACCCGCGAGGCCGTCTCCCACGGTGTGGGGGCGGGCGCCACCCGGGTCTGCCTGGTGGCCAGCGGGCGCGGTCCCACCGACCGCGACGTGGAACGCCTCGCCCCCGCCATCGAGGGCATCAAGGCCGAGCACCCGGGTGTGGAGGTGTGCGCCTGCCTGGGCCTGCTCTCCGAGGGCCAGGCCGACCGGCTGCGCGAGGCCGGGGCCGACGCCTACAACCACAACCTCAACACCTCGAGGGAGCGCTACGCCGACATCTGCACCACCCACGAGTTCGCCGACCGGGTGGAGACCGTGGCCAGGGCCAAGCACGCCGGGCTCTCCCCCTGCTCCGGGCTGATCGCGGGGATGGGGGAGAGCGACGACGACCTGGTGGACGCCCTGTTCGCACTGCGCGAGCTGGAGCCGGACTCGGTACCGGTCAACTTCCTCATGCCCTTCGAGGGAACCCCGCTGGAGGGCACCTGGGAGCTGACCCCGCAGCGGTGCCTACGGGTCCTGGCCGCCACCCGGTTCGTCTTCCCCGACGTGGAGGTCCGTCTGGCGGGAGGCCGGGAGATCCACCTGCGCTCCCTGCAGCCGCTGGCGCTGCACATCGTCAACTCGCTCTTCCTGGGGGACTACCTCACCAGCGAGGGCCAGGCGGGCGGGGCCGATCTGGAGATGATCGCCGACGCCGGGTTCACCGTGCAGGGGGCGGGAGAGCCCACCCTGCCCGGCCGGCGCCACGATCTGCTCAGGCCCCGCCGGCGCGGCGCCGGAACCGCTCTTCCGCCCAACGCCTGAGGCCGACGCGGCCCGAAGCCTCTCCGTTCGCCGCCTCGAAGGTCCCGGGGCGACGAACGGGCCCGTCCTGCTCAGGAGCGCGGGACGGGCTGCTCGTTGCCGTACCAGAGGGGGATCTGCTGCTGGTTCTGCGCCATCTCGGCGGCCAGCACGTCCTCCTGGCGGTCGCGCACGCACTTGGCCAGCGTGAAGGTGGAGGTGATGACGTAGAGCAGGCCCAGGCCCAGGAAGGCACGGATCCACAGGTCGACGGGGAGGTAGATGATTCCCGCGCCCACCCCGACCGCGGAGACCCCGAAGGACAGGGCGGACTGGAGGAAGAACTGCGGGGTGGAACGGGGCTGGGGAGCATAGGTGTTCATGGCGTCCATGCTGCCGCCCGCCCCGGCCCCGCGCCTGAGTACGGCTACTCACCGCCCCGGCGGGTGCCCTCTCACCGCTGTGTCCCGCCCTCGGCCACGCCCACGTCCTCCCCCGCCCCGGCGAGGTCCTCGGCGCCGGATGCCATCGGCCGGTCGGGGCGGAAGGGGGACAGGTCCACCCCGGGCTCCTCCCCCATCGCCAACCGGGCCGCGACCACCCCCTGGAAGGGGCCGAAGGTCAGCCCCTCTCCGCCCAGCCCGGTCGCCACCACCACTCCGGGCAGGCGTTCCACGGGCCCCAAAAGCTGCCTTCCGTCGTGTGTGCCCGGACGGAAGCCCACGCGCGTCTCCGCCACCGTGGCCTCGTCCAGGCCGGGCAGCACCTCCAGCGCGGTGGAGAGGTTGTGCAGCAGGCTAGAGGCCGTCACCCGCCGGTCGAACCCGGCCTCCGGCTCCAGCGTGCCGCTGGTGACCACCCGGTCCGGGCCGAATGCCGACGCGTAGTATCCGCGCTCGCCGAAGCGCACCACCGGCCAGGCCCTGGTGTCCCGTCCGGGCAGGGCGAAGTGCGTCACCTGCCCGCGCACCGGTCGCACGGGCAGGTCCACCCCGGCGGCCGCGAGCAACCCGGCCGACCACGCGCCCGCCGCCACGACGACCGTGGGCGCCTCCAGGTCCTCGGTGCCCACCCGCACGCCCGTCACACGGTGGCCGTTCCACAACAGGCGGGCCTCGCCCTTGAAGTAGCGCAGGCCCCGCTCCTCCGCGGCGTTGAACAGGGCGTTCCGTGCCGCCGGAGCGTTCAGCCGGGCCATCCCCTGCACGAACACCCCGCCGTAGGGCGCGGGCACCAGCGGGAACCGCTCGCGCGGCTCACCCGGGCCCAACCGCTCCACCCGGCCCATGGTGGTGAACTCCGGGCGCTCGGACAGGGTGCGCATCAGGTCGAACCCGGCGTCGTCCCCCTCCAGGTCCACGGACATGCCGCCGACCACCTCGTAGCCGGTGGCCTGCCCGTCCTGGGCGAGCTCGTCCATCAGCCGCGGATAGTGCTCGGCCGCTCGGGCCTTGAAGTCCCACACCGGCCCGGAGTCCCAGGGGAAGGGCCACGGGTAGATGACCCCCAGGCCGGCGGCCGTGGCCTGCCCCAGGTGCGCGGTGTCCACCAGCGCGGTGGACACACCCTTCTTGGCCAGGTGGAACGCCGCACTCGTTCCCACGATCCCGCCACCGACAACGATCACGTCCATGACGTCCACCCTGCCCCTCCGGTCGTTCACGGACAAGCCGGACGGCCCGCGTGCCGTGCCCGGGAAACGGGTACGGGTGCGCGATAGGTTGTGCTCTCCCGAAAATCCCCGTGGCAGGACCCTGGAGGACGTGTACGTGGACGGATACACCTACTACGGGGTCGCCCTGATGCGCCGCCCCAGCCCCGAGCTGGCACGGGGCATCGTCACCCACATCCCCCGCGCGGCGGTGGACCCGGTCCTGGCCGCACGCCAGTACACGATCTACCAGGAGGCCCTGGCCTCGGCCGGGTGGCGGGTGTGCGAGGTCGAGGCCGCGCCCGAACACCCCGACTCGGTGTTCGTGGAGGACACCGTGGTGGTGTGCGGGGACCTGGCGGTCCTGACCCGCCCCGGCGCCGAGGCCCGCCGCGGCGAGGTGGAGGGGGTCGAACCCGTGGTGCGCGCGCTCGGGCTGCGGGTGGCGCGCGTCGAGGCGCCCGCGACCCTGGACGGCGGTGACGTGCTCCAGGTGGGCTCCACCGTCTACGTGGGCGTGGGCGGGCGTACCAACACCGAGGGCGCCGCCCAGCTCGAAAAGCTGCTCAAACCGCTGGGCAGGGAGGTCGAGCGTGTGGGGATGGGTGCGGCGCTGCACCTGAAGTCGGCGGTGACCGCGCTGCCGGACGGATCGCTCGTGGGCCTGCCCGACCTGGTGGAGGCCGACGCCCTGCCGCCGGTGCGCCGCGTCGCCGAGGAGCCGGGCGCGCACGTGCTGCCGCTGGGCGGACGCGACGTCATGGTCAGCGCGGCGGCGCGGGAGACCATCCACCAGTTGACCGCCGACCGCTGGCGGGTGCTGCCGGTGGACATCTCCCAGTTCGAGAGGCTGGAGGCGTGTGTGACCTGCCTGAGTGTCCTGATCCCGGACCAGGGCGCCGGGGCCTGAGCCCGCGTCGCCGGGTGCAGGACGGCCCCCTTCCACCGGTCCGGTCGGCTTCTCGGCCCTCAAGGGCCGAGCCTGCGACCAAAGCCCGCCACTGGCTGTGGCGTCCCCGCCGGGTCTTGGCCGCCAGTGCCGTGGCCTGGTGGCCGGGACGTCCGACGTCCTCAGGGAGCGGACCGCACGGCGTCCAGGGCCTCGTCGTGGACGCGGGTGTTGCTGAACAGCGCCGCTCCGGTGTCGAACCGGTCCCCGCCGGAGAGGTCGCTGAAGGAGCCGCCCGACTCCCGGACGATCGGTACGAGGGCGGCGATGTCCCAGGGGCCCGCACCCACCAGCAGGAAGGCGTCCAGTCGGCCCGTGGCCACGAGCAGCCCGCCGTGGCAGGTTCCCGAGCCGGTCGAGGGCTTGGGAGGCGTGGGCTCCGTGCGTTCGTGGCCGGTCCAGTCGAGCGGGGGGACCGTGCGCCCCGCCCTGGCGGCGAGTCCGGCGGCCGCCGTGCGGGCCTGGTCGGTGATCCGCTGTGGAGGCGGCCAGATTCCGACCGAGGCGCGGTCCAGGCGGGCCGTGGCCGTGACGCCCGGGGCGCGGGGCGGCGCGTCATGCCGTGCGGGCCCCGTGGCGGCCGCCGTCCACGCGCCTTGCCCCGGCACCGCCCACCAGCGCCGGCCCAGGGCCGGGGCGAAGACCAGGCCGAGGTGGACGCGGTGGCCTCTCGCGAGGGCGATCAGCGTTCCCCATTCCGGCTCGCCCGAGAGGAGGCTTCTGGTGCCGTCGACCGCGTCGACGATCCACCGGCGCGGTCCACTCCCCTGGCCGCCGGACTCCTCACCGGTGAAGGCGTCGCCCGGGCGCTCTCGGTCGACCATCTCACGCAGCTCCCGCTCGACGCGGAGGTCGATCGCGGTGACGGGGCTGCCGTCGCTCTTCTGCCCGGCCCGGTGATCGCCCGCGGCGACGTGTGACATCGCGACCCGTCCGGCGAGGTCGGCCATCCGGTGCGCGAGATCCAGGTCCCCGTCGTCCTTCATCCGTTCCCCTCGTCATGCCGGTCCGGCGTGGTGTCCGAGTGCGAGGCGGTGCCGGAGACCGCGTCGGCCGGCGTTTCGGTGGAGGAGGCACAGCCACCTCCGCTCGCAGGAGCGGGCGGGTGCGCCATGGCCCGGTGGGCGGTGCGCCGACGGGTGTTCCTGCTGGTCGGGCCTGGAGAAGCGCCGCACGGCCAGGAACAGGCACAGGGCGCCGAAGCAGGTCAGCGCCACCAGTTCCTCCACGGTCGACGGCCGCAGGCCCCACACCCGCAGGTTGGCGAACAGGGTGTCGGAGGCGGCGGCCGGCAGGTGGGCGGTGAGGGTGTGGCGTGCCGCCTCCACCGCGTGGGTCAGCGGATTGAGCGCGGTGACCACGGTCAGCCAGGCCGGTAGGACACTGAGCGGGAAGAAGACTCCCGACAGCAGTACCAGCGGCCCCAGGATCAGGCCGGTGGTGGCCTGGAAGGTCCGCGGGCCGGGCAGGCAGACCGCCAGCAGGGTGCCCAGGGAGGTCAGCGCGAACGAGGCCGGCACCAGCACCGCCACGAGCGAGGTGAACAGCGCCGGGTCGTAGGGCACGCCCGCGGCTCCGGCGAAGGCCAGCAGGACGGCTCCGTGGCAGGTGGCGGCGGTGGTGCCCGCGAGCACCTTGCCCAGCAGCAGGGACTCGCGGCGCACGGGCGCCATGAGCATCCCGCGGAGGAAGCCGAGTTCGCGGTCTCCCAGGATCGAGGCGCCGGTGGCCAGGGCCGGGGACTGGACCGCCATCACCATGACGCCGGGGAAGAGGAAGGTCACGTAGCCCACGCCCGAGCCGCCGTCGGACACGATCGCGCCCAACCCGATGCCCAGGGTGGCCAGGAGCAGCATGGGCTGTGCCAGGCCGAGCACCAGGCGCAGCCGCCCGCGCAGGAGGGTGGTGATCTCGCGCCGCCACACGGCGGCCACCACCCGCGCCTCGGCGTCCAGCCGGACCGCCATCGCTGTACTCACGTGTGGGACTTCCTCATCCGAAGGCGCGGGCGGTGCCCGGTACGGCTCGGGAGCACGTCGTCCAGGCCCGGTGGAGGCGGGGGTACCAGGCGGGCGGGATCGTCGCCGGGGCGGAAGCGGAGCTGGGCCGGGGTGCCCAGGTCCCTGACCCGGCCGCGGTCCAGGACGGCCACCCGGTCGCAGCCTCGCGTCTCGGCCGGGTGGTGGGTGGCCAGCAGCACCGCGGCACCGGACTCGCGGTGCATGCGGTGCAGGTACACCCACACGTCGGCGCGGTCGCGCGGACCGAGGCCGGCCGTGGGCTCGTCCAGGAGCAGGACCTCGGGGTGGTGCAGCAGGCTCCGTGTGATCTCCAGGCGCCGCTTCGCCCCCTCGGGGAGTGCGCGCACCAGTTCGTGCCGCCGGTCGAGCAGGCCGGCCAGGGCCAGCATCGAGGTGATGCGACGGCGTACCCGGCGGCGCGCGACACCGTGGAGGGCGGCGTGCACGCGCAGGTTCTCCTCGACCGTGAGCTTGCCGTCCAGGGTGGTGTCCTGGAACACCACGCCGATGGAGCGCCGGACCCCGGCGGGGTCGGTGCGCACGTCGCGCCCGGCCACCCACAGGCTTCCGGAGGTGGGGCGGACCAGTGCGCACAGCATCGCGATGGTGGTGGACTTTCCCGCTCCTGCGGGGCCCAGGAGCCCGAAGACCTCCCCCGGGCGTACCAGCAGGTCGATCCCGCGGACCGCCTCCACCCCGGGGTAGGTCTTGACCAGGTCCTTGGCGCGGATCGCAGGAGGACGTGGGGTCGGGGCCCGGACGTCTTCGGTCTTTGGGAGTGTCACCCCGGTTGGGCTACCGGTGTGGATTCCTGATTCCAATTCATTCCTCAAGGGGGCAAAACGCCCAACGTCTGGTGGACGATGAGGGGCGTCCACCGACGAAGTCGTTTTCTGCGTGGGGGTTCGGGAGTTAAGCTCGCGGCAAAGCTACCCGAGGTGGTTTGTCGGTAACAACCGGTTGCCGGGAAGAGGCGGCCGGAACCTCCAGGACGGACACGCGCGTTATCCGGGGCGTACCGACCGACGAACACCCGGGAGCACGATGAAAGCGGTCACGCTGATCCGCAGCCAGACCCTGACCGAGGCCGTGGAATACGCCTACGCCGCCACGGTCCGGGCGCCCGCCCGGGTGGTGTGGACCGCTGGCGCCTGCCCGCTCGACGCCGAGGGCGGGACCGTCGCCGTGGGCGACTACGCGGGCCAGGCCGAACAGGTCATGCGCAACCTGCGCACCGCCCTGAACGACGCCGGGGCCGACCTCACCGACGTCGTCAGGACCACGGTGTACGTCGCCTCCACCCGCAGGGAGGACCTGGTCCGGGCCTGGGAGGTGGTGCGGGCCCACATGGGCGCGCACGACGCGCCCGGCACCCTGCTCGGGGTGACCGTGCTCGGCTACGAGGACCAGTTGGTCGAGGTGGAGGCGGTCGCCGTCACGTCCGGGGACGGCTGACCGCCGCGCCGGGGACGGCCGTCCGTCGGTGGGCGGCCACCCTGGCGCGGGTGGCGCAGCGGCGCGAGCAGTACCGGCGAGGGCTGCCGCTGCCACAGTCCACGAACACCCGCTCGCATCCGTGCGCCGCGCACACCCCGCCCGGCGGACGCTGGCGGTCGGTGAGCAGCAGCGCCAGCATCAGGCACGAGGAGGCGAGGAACCACTCGGCCAGCGGCGCGTCGTCGCGTGAGTCCACGTGGACGTGCCAGTGCGTGGTGCCGCCGTGGTCGGTCAGCCGGGGCTGGTGGGCGCGGGCCAGGAGACGGTTGATCCGCTCGGCCGCGCTGTCGGCGTCCTCCGCGGCCAGGACCGCGCGGATCCGGTAGGCGGCCGCGCGCATCCGGCCGACGTCGTCCGAGGTCACCGGGTCGGTCTCGCCGTGGGCGCGCAGCACCCGGGCCAGGGCCGCCGCGTCGGCGTCCTCCTCGGCCAGGGCGTTGAGCAGGTCGGTGGTGCGTTCGGCGACGGCGCGCACGGAGCGTCCGGTGACCGCGTTGGTGGAGGGCATGGCGCCCAATGTAACGCCTCTTCCGATTTGAGGCGTTACCTCTTAACGTCCTGGGCATGCCACAGCGTTACGGCCTGGTCCGGTACCTGACGGGAGCGGTCTGCGCGCGCACCGGCGACGAGGCCTCGGGGCCGGCCCTGCTCCTGTGGGGGATGGCGCTCACCGGGTCGGTGGGCGCCGGATCGGCCCTGCTCGCCGGGCTCACCGCCGCCGCGGCCGCCGGCGGGCCCCTGGTGGGCATGGCACTGGACCGCAGTGCCCGCCCCGGGCGCCCGTTGGCCGTGGCCCTGGCCGTGTACGCGGCGGGGCTGGCGGTGGTCGCCCTCGCCCTGGGCCGCCTCCCCCTGCCCCTGGTGGTGGGCGCGGCCCTGGCCGTCGGCCTGGTCGGACCCGTGCTGTCGGGAGGGTGGACCGCGCAACTGCCCCGGGTGTGGGCGCCCGGGCGGTCGGCTCGGGCGAGCACGTGGGATGCCATGACCTTCGGTGCGGCCGGTCTGCTCGGCCCGGCCCTGGCCGGTGCGGTCGCCGCCGCCTGCGGCGCCGGGACGGCGGTGGCCGCGGCCGTGGTCCTGCTCGCCCTGGCCGTACCCGCCGCCTGGACCCTGCCCGGACGTGCGCCCCGTTCCGCGTCCGTGTCCGTGGCGGCCGACCTGCTCGCCGGGGTGCGCGCGGTGCTCGGCAACCGGTCCCTGTCGCGTGCCACGGCGGTGACCGCGGTCTCCATCGCGGGCACGGGCATGCTGGTGGTGTGCGCGCCCGTGACGGGCCTGCGCGTGCTGGGCTCCCAGGAGAGCGGGGCCCTGCTGCTGTCGGGCATGGCCGCGTGCTCACTGCTGGCCAACCTGCTACTGGCCCGCAGGTCGCCGCGCGTGTGCGCGGACGCGGTGGTCCTGGTCTGCGTCCTGGTACAGGCCGCCGGTACGGCCCTGGTGGCCCTGGCGGCCCTGGCCCCCTCCCCCGCCGTGCTCCTGACGGGTGCCGCCCTGGTGGGCGCGGCCGAGGGGCCGCAGTTGGCCTCGCTGTTCGCGGTCCGACACCGGGAGGCCCCCGAGCACCTGCGTGCGCAGGTCTTCACCACCGGGGCCAGCCTGAAGATCTCCGCCCTCGCGCTGGGCACCGCCGTCGCCGGTCCCCTGGCCGAGGCCTCCGTGACCGTGTGCCTGGCCGTGGCGGCCGGACTCCACCTGGTGGCCGCACTGGTGTACACGGGCATCCGCGTGAGTGCAGGACCGAAGCCGTCCTGCACTCCTGGCAGACTGCGCTCATGAGAGCGACCTCCGCGCGCCTGCTGCGCCTGCTGTCCCTTCTACAGACACGCAAGGACTGGCCGGGCGGCGAACTCGCCGAACGGCTCCGGGTGAGCCCGCGCACCGTGCGCCGGGACGTGGACCGGCTGCGCGAGCTGGGCTACCCCATCCAGGCGACCATGGGTACCGGGGGCGGCTACCAGCTCGGTGCGGGCGCCTCCCTGCCGCCGCTGCTGCTGGACGACGACGAGGCCGTGGCGGTCGCCGTGGGGCTGCGCACCGCCGCCCAGGGCGGGGTGTCGGGGATCGAGGAGACCTCGGTGCGCGCCCTGGCCAAACTCCTGCAGGTGCTGCCCTCGAAACTGCGCCGCAGGGTGGACGCCGTGGGGACCTTCACCGTACCCATGCCCGCCCGGGGACCCGCGGTCGACGCCGACACGCTGGCCCTGGTGGCCGCCGCCTGCCGGGACAGCGAGCGACTGCGCTTCGACTACGAGAGCCACGACGGCAGTGCCTCACGCCGGATCGTGGAGCCCCACCGGCTGGTCACGCGGGGGCGGCGCTGGTACCTGGTGGCCTGGGACACCGCCCGCGACGACTGGCGCACCTTCCGGGTGGACCGGATGCGCCCGCTCACGCCGACCGGTCCGCGCGTGCCCCCGCGCGACCCGCCCGAGCAGGGTGTGGCCGCCTACCTGGAGGAGCGGATGACCGTGCACATGTGGCCCGTGCGTGCGCGGATCAGGTTGTTCGTCCCCGCGGAGGAGGCCGAACGCACGGCGGGCGGCTACGGGCCGATCGAGCCGGTGGACGAGCACTCGTGCGTGCTGGTGTGCTCGGGGGGCTCGCTACTGCACATGGCCTGTTACCTGGGCATGCTCGACATGGACATGGAGGTGGAGGAACCGGACGAGCTGCGTGAGCACATGGCCCGTCTGGCCACCAGGTTCCAGCGGGCGGCGGCTTCGGGCTGAAACCGGCTCAGAGCCGCTCGACCTCGGTCAGGTCGATGTCGATGGGATAGGGAAGTTCGACCTTGAGCCGCTCGTGGTGAATCCCGGTGGGTACGTAACAGGCTTTGGCGGGGTCCAGTTCGTACACGTACACCACGGGTGCGTTGTCGTTCCTCTCCACCCGCCAGAAGTGGGGGATGCCCGCCTCGGCGTAGAGCTGGGGCTTGCGGTGCCTGTCCCTTTCCACGGACTCCGGCGACACGACCTCGACCGCGAGCGCCACCGCCTTCGGTGGAAAGGTGCTCTGACGGTTGTCCACCGCACCGGTGTCCACCACGATGACGTCGGGTTCGGGTCGTTGACGCGGCCCGAGCGTGACCGTCATCTCCCGGCGCACACGATAGTGGTGTGGAACCGTACTCCGCAGGCCGGCGGTGACCAGGTCCAGCACCACACTGTGAAAGCCCATCTGAGGACTCATGAGAACGAGGCTTCCGTCGATCAGTTCGGTGTGCGGGGGCAGATCGGGCAGGGTGTCCAGGTCCTCGGCTCTGAATCCTCTGGTCGGGGGGATGAGCCAGTCCGGTACCGGTTGTGCGCACATGCCTGCCTACCGATCGTGGAAGTTCCCTTGCGGCAATGGTAGCCCCGCCACTCCCCGATTGGGCGAAGTCCACCCGGACGCACGCCGGAGCCGCTACTTTGAGGAGTCATCCATACCCGAGGAGTAGCGAAGGCAGTGGTGTAGGTGTCCGTCCAGAACAAGAGCCCCGAACTGCGCGGTCTGAGCGCGCCGCCCACCGTTCGGGACTTGTGTCCCGGCTACCGCGTCGCCCGCTGGGACTCCCCCGCCGCCCTGTCACCACCCTGCCGCGAGCGCCTCCACCACACCCTGCGCGACCTGGCCGCGCGCGCCTTCGACGCCGACCACTCCGGCTACTGGCGCGCCCGTGTCAGGGCCGGGTTCTTCGACCAGATCGCCACACTGGCGCTCATCCTGGGACCCGACGGCTCCCCCGTCGGCTGGGGCGGCTACCACCGGCACCGCTTCGCCTCCCGGCGCGCCCTGTACCTGGACGCCGCGGGCGTGGTCCCCGCCCACCGCCGGTTCGGCCTCTCCGCCGCACTGATGACCCACTTCCTGGCCCGCGAGGTCCTCCTCCACCCGCTCCGGCGCACCTACGTGGTCCTGCGCACCCGCCATCCGGCCGTCTACGCCGGGTGGCGCAGGGGTCTGGGTGCCGCCCGCGTCTTCCCCAACGAACTCCGGCCCCTCCCCGCTCGGGTCCGGCGCATCGCGGGCGAGGCCGCGGAGTGGCTGGGTGACGGCCCCCGCTTGGAGGCCGACACCCTGCTCGTCCGCGACGCCTACCGCATGTTCGACGGCGAGATCTACGGCACCCGGCCCCGCAGCGGCCACACCCCGCTCGACGACTACTTCGCCCACCAGGTCGGCCCCAAGGACGCCGTCCTGGTCGTGGCCCGCACGAGCGCGCCCGTCCTGGCGCGGGCCACCGCCGCGCGTGTGCTGCGGGCGCGGGCCCGGAGCCTGCCCATGGTCGGCGGCCGCCCCGTGCGCGGCGCCGACCCCGTGGACCCGGTCCCGGGGGCCGCGCCCAGCGGGTCGGGGCCGGCCGGACTCATCCCAGGGGCACGGCCTTGACGGTGGCCGGGCTGTAGACCAGGCCGCCCATGTCACGGATCCGGTCGGTGAGCCGGGCCAGGCGCAGACTCTCCGCCCAGGGCATGTCGGGGCTCTCGCGCTCGCCCGCGGCCACGCGGCGCGCGACCTCCTCGGCCTCGTACTCGTAGCCGTTGGCGCGGAAGGGCCGGTGGAACTCCTCCGGCTCGCGCCCGTCGCGGTGCAGCACCACTCCGGTGGCCGCCCAGAAGTGCGGGATCTCCAGCCACCCTCCGGATCCGGCCAGCACCGCCCGGTTGGGCAGTGTGGTGCGCGAGGAGCACACCAGCGAGCCGGTGCCGCCGTTCTCACCGCGCACGAGCACGGTGGTGTGGGTGTCCACCATCCGGTCGGGCGAGAGCTGCCGGGTGGCGCCCACGACGGTCAGCTCGCCCAGGTACTGGGAGGCGAGGGCCAGCGGGTACACGCCCAGGTCGAGCAGGGCGCCGCCGCCCAGGTCGGCGTTGAAGATCCGGTGGTCGGGGTCGTAGGGGACGTTGCTGCCGAACTCCGCCGAGATCCAGGACACCTCGCCGATCGCCCCGTCCCCGACCAGGTCGCGCACCAGGCGGGAGGCGGGCAGGTAGCGGGTCCACATCGCCTCCATCAGGAAGCGGTCGTTGTCGCGGGCCGCCGCCACCATCTCCGCCACCTGGAGGGCGTTCATGGCCATGGGCTTCTCGACCAGCACGTGCTTGCCCGCGTTCAGGCAGGTCAGGGTGTTGGGATGGTGCCAGGGATGGGGGGTGGCCACGTACACGGCGTCCACCTCGGGGCTCTCGGCCAGGTCCGCGTAGCTGCCGTGGCGTTCGGGGATGCCCCAGGCGTCGGCGAACTCCTCGGCCCGTTCCCGGGTGCGTGAGCCGACCGCGGTGACGCGGGCCGTGGGGGTGGCCCTGAGCCCTTCGACGAAGGAGTGTGCGATACCGCCGGTCCCGACCACGCCCCAGCGCAGTCCGCCGTTGTCATCTGTCATGGGAGCATCCTAAAAACACGGTCATCTCGGGAGCGAGGCGGGGAAGGTACTCGGATTCCCCGCCCTGGGACCGTACGGTGTCCAGGGAGGCGTGTGAGGCCGCCCGACAGGCCAAGAACGGAGGAGGACATGACGAAGACCCTCTCCCAGAGGCTCGGGGTGCAGCCTGGTGACCGGCTGCTCGTTCTCAACGCTCCGGAGCGCTACCTGCGGCTGCTGGATCCGCCCCCCGACATCCATATCGACCTGGGGCCCGTCGAGGGCGCCGAGTACGACGACGTCCACATGTTCGCCCTGGACCGGGGAACCGTGGATCGCGAGGCGCCCCGGACACTGACCCTGGTGGGCCCGCGCACCCGCCTGTGGATGTGCTATCCCCAGCGCGGCGGAACCATCATCACCGACCTGGCCGCCGACAAGGGCTGGGACCTCCTCGTCGACTCCGGATGGCACGGCACCGCCCAGGTGCCGATCGACTCGGACTGGGCGGCGCTGCGCTTCGAGCGGGTCGGCGCCTCCTAGTCGGATGTGACGCTCAGGGTGCCGCTGACGGTGTCGGCCTCGATGCGTGCGTCCGCCCCGGACGAGGTCTCCACCCCCACGTGGCGGCTCCCGGACGCGGACTCCCCGGTGACCTCGTAGACGCCCTCGGGTACCTGTACGTGGATACCGCCGCTGACACTCTCCATGCTCAGCAGGTCGAAGGTGTCCTCGGTGGTGACCCCGATGCTCCCCGAGACCGTGGAGACCCGCGCCTCGGTGAAGTCCCCGCCCACCTGGACGCCGCCGCTGGTGGACTCGGCCGTGACCGTTCGCGCGTCGAACCCGGACACGTCCACGTGCCCGGACGTGCTCGAGGCCTGCAGGCTCTCACCCTCGCCCTCCGCGGTGATCCGGCCACTGGTGGTCTCGGCGACCAGTGAACCCCTCGCGCCGGTCACGTCGATCCTGCCGCTGGTGGACTCGGCGGTGACGTCGCCGCTGGTGTCGTCCACCCGGACCTGGCCGCTGGTGCTGGTCAGGTTCAGCTCACCGTGGACGTTCTCCACGCTGATCCGGCCGCTGACGGTTTCCACGGTCACCGCGGTCCCCTCCGGAACCGCGACCTCGTAGTCGACCCGGCAGCCGCCGAGGAACGGTACGCCCAGGCAGAGAGCCTCCACCTGCAGGGCGTCACCGCTCGTTTCGATGTCCTCCTCCGGCTCGGTGAGGGGGGTTCCGCGCAGGGTGCGGTCCAACCGCACCCCCTCGTCGCCGCCGGTGAGGGTGACGTCGCCGCCGGTGCTGTTCTCGATCTCCATGGACTGGGGAGCGTCGTAGGTGTCGCTGCGGTCGCCGTGGTCCACGCCCACGCTGCCCAGGACCGAGAACGCGGTCGCCACCACCAGGGCCGCCACCAGCACCGCGCCCAGGAGCAGCCACGGCCCCACGCGGAACCTGCGCGGCTCCTTGCTCGACGAGGCGTACAGGCCCCGCGCCTTGAATGTCACTGTCTTTCCTTTCCCGAGGGTTCGCGCCCCCTGGTCTTGGCGTTCAGTTCCGGTCCGCGCCGCGCAGATAGCGCAGGACTGCCTGGACTCTGCGGTGGTCGTGGTCGTCCTGGCTCAGGTCGAGCTTGGTGAAGATCGAGCGGATGTGCTTTTCCACGGCGCGTTCGGTGACGGTCAGCCGATCCGCGATACCCGCGTTGTTGAGTCCCTGCGCCATCACCTCCAGCACCTCGGCCTCGCGGGGGGTGAGGCGCTCCAGTGCGCTGTCCCGGCTCCTGCTGAGCAGCTGTGAGACCACCTCGGGGTCGATGGCCGCGCCGCCGTCGGCCACCCGGCGCAGCACTCCCAGGAACTCGTCGATGTCGGCGATCCGGTCCTTGAGCAGATAGCCGACCTTGCTGGAACCGCCGCCCAGCAGGTCGGCGGCGTAGCGGCTGACCACGTGCTGGGACAGCAGCAGCACCGCCACCTCCGGGTGCCTCTGACGGATGACGATGCCCGCCTGGATGCCCTCCTCGGAGTAGGTGGGCGGCATGCGGATGTCGACCAGGCACAGGTCCACGTCGGGGTGGTCCTCCACCGCGCGCAGCAGGGCCTCGGCGTCTCCGACCTGCTCGACGATCTCCACGCCCGCGTCCTCCAGCAGGCGGGCCATCCCGCTGCGCAGCAGGACCGAGTCCTCGGCGATGACCACCCGTGGGCCCTTCTCGGCGGACGGTGTGGTGTGCGCGCTGGTGTGCACGGTCATGCCTCCCATGGGATGTCGGCGGTCAGGACGGTGCCCTCGCCCGAAGGACTGTGTACGGTCAGGGTGCCGTCGACCGCGTCCACGCGGTCCCACAGGCCGTACAGGCCCGTGCCCGACTCGGGATCGGCCCCTCCGGCGCCGTCGTCGGTGACGGTGAGCCGCAGCAGGTCGCCACCGCGGCCACCGCGCCGGGACGTGCGTGGTACCCGCTCGGCGGCCACGGTGATCCGTGTGGCCCCGGCGTGTTTGGCGATGTTGGTGAGCGCCTCGCAGGCCACGTAGTAGGCCACCCCCTCGGCCCGCGGCGAGGGGCGCTCCGGCAGTTCGACGTCGACCCGCACGGGCACCGGGGCGCGTCCGGCGGCCACGGGCAGGGCCGCGCCCAGTCCGTGGTCGGTCAGGACACGGGGGTGGAGTCCGCGCGCGACCTGACGCAGCTCGTCCATGACCTCCCGGGACTCGCGCTGGGCCTCGGTGATCAGCTCCAGAGCCGTATCGGGATCGGTGCCCACACGTGAACGGGCCCGGGTCAGGGTCATGGACAGGGCGAGGAGCCGCTGTTGGGCGCCGTCGTGCAGGTCGCGCTCGATGCGGCGCCGCTCGGACTCGGCGGCGTCGACCATGCGCAGGCGGCTGTCCTGGACGTGGACCAGGCGGCGGCGGATGCGCACCTCGGGGGCCTCGAACAGCAGCATGCGGTGCAGCAGGACCTCGGTCGCGACGATGGTGGGGGCCAGGCGCAGGCCCACCAGGGCGCACAGCGGGCCGGCCACGACCAGGACCAGCGGACCGACCAGGTCACCGGGGGCGCCCTGGACCAGTACGAACACGATGCCGATCAGGGCGCCGACGGCGGTCGCTCCGCCGCACACCACCAGCACCACCACCGCGCCCGCGGCCAGGAGGCCGTGGACCCCGGCGACGGTGCTGTAGACGACCGCAGACCAGGCGTCGCGTCCGAGCAGGAACCGCGAGGCGCGCAGGAGCGGGTTGTCGTCGGCCAGGGGGTCGGGCGGGCTGGTCTCCACGATCCCGAACACGTGGTCCAACCGGTTGCGCTGGACCCGGCAGGCCAGGCGGGCCAGCAGGGTCGCGGCGGCCGGGAACCCCAGGAGGAAGGTGACCGCGTCCTCAGCCAGGTGGAGGGGTTCTCGCCGGGGTACGTCGGGCAGCCACGGGGCGGTGAGCGCGGAGCCGACCCAGGTGGCCGAGACGATGAGCGTGAACGCGGGCACCAGGTAGAACAGGGCCAGGGCCAGGGAGGTCATCAGATACAGGACCTCGACCAGGCGCACCCGCCAGGTGGCCCCGTAGGCTTCGGCCACACGGGGCAGGCCGGCGGGGGAGGACAGGGAAGCTCCGTCCCCGCCTCCGCCCGCGCTGTCGTGTGTGCTCTGACCGGTCACGGAACCAATCTAGGTTTCACGGCCCTGTCGGCACGAGACCATCAGCACGTGAGGTGGGGGTGGTGCTGCCACTACCGGCGCCCTCCCCCGGGAGCCGAGAGGGCGGATGCGGGAGTGGACGACAGGGGTGTGGCGGTGCGGCCGGTGCTGGCCGACGTCGGCGGGATCAACATGCTCTTCGCCCTGGAGACACGGCCTCCCGGCTCCGGATGGCTGCCGCTGGGCGGCGCGGACGCGGTGGAGGACGGGAGGCTCGCCGCGGAGGTGGAGCGGGTGCGCGGGCGGCTGGCGGAGCTGTCGGGGCGGCCGGGCGCCACGGTGGAGTGGCGGGTGGCGGCCTCGGTGTTCCACCAGGGACTGGCCACGCGGCTGCTGTCGCCGGTGCTGGCGGCGGCGCTGTGCCACGGGGCGCTGCTGGACGCGGCGCGGTTCCACTGGGACCCGCACCGGGAGGGGCCGGTGGTGCTGCGCACCGCGCAGGAGCGGGCCGCGCCGGTGGTCGGCGGGACGGTGGAGGTGGCCGACTGGATCGAGCGCACGGTGGTCCTCGGGGTGATGGCGCGCGTGGCGCGGGATCTGTCGGGTGTGGGCAAGGTGGCGCGGGGGCTGCTGCGCGGCAACACGGCCGCGGCCCTGGCCGGGGCCGTGCGCTCCCTGGGCGCGGACCGGCCCGCCCGGCGGGAGCGGGCCGAGGAGGTGGCCGGGGATCTGCTGGCGCGCCCCTCGCTGGCCGGGACCGGCGCCTACACGGGGACGGACGCCTCGGGGGCGGCGGTGTTCCGGCGTACCACGTGCTGCCTGTACTACCGGGTGCCCGAGGCGGGTTACTGCGGCGACTGCGCGCTGCGGCCCTGAGGGGCCGCGGCGCCGGACCCGCACCTCCCGGGCACCGGTGAGGGCCACGGGCCGGACGCCCGTGCGCGGGATGTGACCGCGGGGAGGGCGTGTCGGCCCTCCCCCGTGAAATCCGATGGACGCTTCGGGGCGGGTGGGCGATCCTGTCCCGATGGTCACTCCACCCCTTCCTCCCCTGTACCGCGACGCCGACTTCAACGGTCCGCTCTCCGACGACCACGCCGCCAGGCTGATCCGCGACCTGGACTCCCTGGAGGACAGGCGGATCGTCGACATCGGCTGCGGCTGGGGCGAGTTCCTGCTGCGCGCCCTGGCGAGCGAGCCGACCGCCACCGGATTCGGCATCGACCTCGGCGAGGAGGCCGTCGGGCACGGGCGTGCCAACGCCCGGGGCCGCGGACTGGCCGACCGCGTCGAACTCGTGGCCGGCGACGTGGGCGCCTGGACCGGCACGCGCGCGGACGTGGTGGTCAACAGCGGTGCCAGCCACGTGTGGGGCGGTGACCCGGTGAGGCACACCGCCAACGCCCTGGAGTCGGTCGCCGGCCTGCTCGAACCCGGAGGCCGGTTCCTGTTCGGCGAGTGCTTCTGGCTGCGCGAGCCGACCATGGAGGAGCTGGAGGTCATGCGCGACATCCCGCGCGCCCAGTACCGGTTCCTTCCGGACCTGGTGGACTTCGCCCTCTCCCACGGCTTCCGGCTTCGGGCGCTCTCGCAGGCGAGCCCGCGGGAGTGGGACGACTTCGAGAACCGGCACGCCCGGGGCCGGGAGGAGTGGCTGCTGGCCAACCCCGGCTCCCCGGACGCCGACGAGGTCCGGGCCGGGGCCGACCGGCACCGCGAGTTCCGTGTCCGCGGTACCCGGGAGACGATCGGTTTCGCCTACCTGTCCCTGATCCGGGTCTGACCCGCGCACGACGGCGGGCCGGGTCCCGGCGCCCACGTGGTGGTGCCCGGGGAGACCGCCTCGGGCACCACCGGCACCGCCCGGCCACGGGGGCGGGGCCGGCGCCTCAGCCCCCGTCCGCGGCCCTGCGGATCTCGGCCAGGTCGATCCGGCCCATCTTCAGCATCGCCTGCATGGCGCGGCCGGCCCGACCGGGGTCGGGGTCGGCCAGCAGGTCGTCGAGCTCGGCGGGAAAGACCTGCCAGGAGAAGCCGAAGCGGTCCTTGAGCCAGCCGCACTGGCTCTCCTGGCCGCCCTCACTGAGCTTGTACCAGTAGTGGTCGGACTCCTCCTGGCCGTCGCAGACGACCTGGAGCGAGACCGCCTCGGAGAAGGTGAACCCGGGGCCGCCGTTGAGGGCGGTGATCTGCTGGCCGTTGATCTCGAAGTCCACGGTGAGCACCATGCCGGCGGGCCGGGGCGCGCCCGGCCCGTAGTGCCTGACCCGCAGGATGCGCGAGTCCTCGAACAGTCCGACGTAGAAGTCGGCCGCCTCCTCGGCCCGGGTGTCGAACCACAGGCAGGGGACGATCTTGTTGAGCCTGGTCATGGCCGCTCCTCTCCGTACGCGGCGCGCCCTACGCGCCTTCCTGCCCATACGGACACGTTCGGGCGCCGGAACTCATCGGCACACGCCGAGGCTTCTTCGCGGGCGGGCGGGCGGGCGGGCCGGTCCTGGAACCGGGAACGCCAACGGCGCTGGGCAACTCCGGTACGGCGTGGCACGATATGACACGTGACCAGCAGACCCGCCACGGCACAGCACCTGAGCGACCTCGCGCGGTTGCGTCGTGTCCGCGACCGGATCGACCGGGAGTACGCGCGGCCGTTGGACGTGGAGGCGCTCGCCCGTGGTGCGCACATGTCGGCCGGGCACCTCAGCCGTGAGTTCCGGCGGGCCTACGGTGAGTCGCCGTACTCCTATCTGATGACACGGCGCATCGAGCGCGCGATGGCGCTGCTGCGCCGGGGCGGCCTCAGTGTCACCGAGGTCTGCTTCGAGGTCGGCTGCTCGTCGCTGGGCACCTTCAGCACCCGCTTCACCGAGCTGGTCGGTGTCGCGCCCAGCGTCTACCGGCGCCAGGCGGCGCGGGCGACGGCGGGGATGCCCTCGTGTGTGGCCAAGCAGGTGACCAGACCGGTCAGGAATCGAGAAGCGCCGGCCACCGAGCCGCCTCTAGCGTGACTGCCATGGACATCACCATTCACCAGGCCTTCCTTCCGCACAACGACCCGGACGCCTCCCTGGCCTTCTACCGCGACACCCTCGGCTTCGAGGTCCGCAGCGACGTCGGCTACGGCGGAATGCGCTGGATCACGGTCGGTCCCGCCGACCAGCCCGGCACGTCCATCGTCCTGGAGCCGCCGGTCGTCGACGGCTGCGGCGTCACCGAGGAGGAGCGCCGCACCATCGCCGAGATGATGGCCAAGGGCACCTACTCCGGCATCAACCTGGCCACCCGCGACCTCGACGGCACCTTCGAGAAGCTGCGGTCCGGCGACGCCGAGGTCGTCCAGGAGCCGACCGAGCAGCCCTACGGCGTCCGCGACTGCGCCTTCCGCGACCCCGCGGGCAACCTGATCCGTATCCAGGAGCTGCGTTGGGCCGACCGGTGAGCGACCAGCCCCGCTCCCGCGCCCGGCGCCGTCGCGACACCGAGCACCGGCTCACCCACGACCAGGACCTCTGGGTGGCCAGCGCCTCGGCGGACGGTGTGCCGTACCTGGTGCCGCTGTCCTTCGACTGGGACGGCGAGGCGCTGTTGATGGCCACGCCCACGGACAGCCCCACCGGCAGGAACCTGGCCACCGCCCGCACCGCCCGGCTGGGACTGGGCCACACCCGCGACGTGTCCATGATCGAGGGCGAGGTCGAGGTCCTGGAGATCGACGCACTGCCGCGGGAGCGGGGTGACCGGTTCGCCGCGCACACCGGCTTCGATCCGCGCGCGCTGACCACGCCCTACCGCTGGTTCCGCGTCCTTCCGCGCCGCGTCCAGGCCTGGCGCGAGGTGAACGAGATGGCCGGCCGCGAACTGATGCGCGACGGCCGCTGGCTGGTCTGACGGGCCTCGCCGACCGACGGGGAGGACCAGGACCGCCCGAAACCGGTGGGACCGGGCCAGGCGACACCGACGGAGGCCGCGAGGGCGGTCCCGCCCAAACAGATGGAGAGACGATGAGCACGGCCACGAGTACGGACACGCGGTCCCCCGCGCCGCACGCCGCCGACAGCCACGACCTGATCCGCGTGCACGGCGCGCGTGTGAACAACCTCAAGGACGTCAGCATCGAGATCCCGAAGCGCCGGCTGACGGTGTTCACCGGTGTCTCGGGCTCGGGTAAGAGCTCGCTGGTGTTCGGCACGATCGCCGCGGAGTCACAGCGGATGATCAACGAGACCTACAGCACCTTCGTGCAGGGCTTCATGCCGACGCTGGCGCGGCCCGAGGTCGACGTACTCGAAGGACTGACGACCGCGATCATCGTCGACCAGCAGCGGATGGGCGCCGACCCCCGCTCCACGGTCGGCACCGCCACCGACGCCAACGCGCTGTTGCGCATCCTCTTCAGCCGGCTCGGGCAGCCGCACGTCGGCCCGCCCAGCGCGTTCGCCTTCAACGTCGCCTCGGTTCGGGCGAGCGGCGCGATCACGGTCGAACGCGGTGCCGACAGGACCAAGGCCGTGAAGCAGACCTTCAACCGCACCGGCGGTATGTGCACGCGCTGCGAGGGCCGCGGCACGGTCACCGACATCGACCTCACCCAGCTCTACGACGACTCCAAGTCGATCGCCGAGGGCGCGTTCACCATCCCCGGCTGGAAGTCGGACAGCTTCTGGACGGTGCGTGTCTACGCCGAGTCGGGCTTCGTCGACCCGAACAAGCCGATCCGCGAGTACACCGAGAAGGAGATGCGCGACTTCCTCCACAAGGAGCCGGTGAAGGTGAAGGTCGAGGGAGTCAACCTCACCTATGAGGGGCTGATCCCCAAGGTGCGGAAGTCCTTCCTCGCCAAGGACCCCGAGGCGATGCAGCCCCACATCCGGGAGTTCGTGGAGCGGGCGGTCACCTTCACCACCTGCCCCGAGTGCGACGGCACCCGGCTCAGCGAGGCCGCCCGCTCCTCGCGGATCGACGGGGTCAGCATCGCCGACGCGTGCGCGATGCAGATCAGCGACCTGGCCGCGTGGGTCCGCGGCCTGGACGAGCCCTCTGTGGCGCCGCTGCTCACCTCGCTGGGGGACACCCTCGACTCGTTCGTGGAGATCGGACTGGGCTACCTCTCGCTCGACCGGCCCTCGGGCACGCTCTCGGGCGGCGAGGCGCAGCGCACCAAGATGATCCGCCACCTGGGCTCCTCGCTCACCGACGTCACCTACGTCTTCGACGAGCCCACCATCGGCCTGCACCCCCATGACATCCAGCGGATGAACGGCCTGCTGCTGCGGCTGAGGGACAAGGGCAACACGGTGCTCGTCGTGGAGCACAAGCCGGAAACCATCGCCATCGCCGACCACGTCGTCGATCTGGGCCCGCTGGCCGGCTCCGAGGGCGGCACGGTCTGCTTCGAGGGCACGGTCGGGCGGCTGCGCGGGAGCGGAACGCTCACCGGCCACCACCTCGACGACCGGGCGCGGCTCAAGCCGCAGGTGCGCAAGCCCACCGGTGCCGTGGAGATCCGCGGCGCCGCCGCCAACAACCTGCGCGACGTCGACGTCGACGTGCCGCTGGGCGTGCTGTGCGTGGTGACCGGCGTGGCGGGGAGCGGGAAGAGCTCGCTGATCCACGGGTCGATCCCGGCGAGCGCCGGGGTGGTGGCGATCGACCAGGGCGCGATCCGCGGCTCGCGACGCAGCAACCCGGCGACGTACACGGGGCTGCTCGACCCGATCCGCAAGGCCTTCGCCAAGGAGAACGGCGTGAAGCCGGCGCTGTTCAGCGCCAACTCAGCCGGCGCCTGCCCGGCCTGCAACGGCGCCGGGGTGGTCTACACCGACCTGGCGATGATGGCCGGTGTCGCCTCGCCGTGCGAGGAGTGCGACGGCAAGCGGTTCCAGGCGGAGGTGCTGGAGTACCACCTCGGCGGTCCGGAGAACGGCAAGGACATCAGTGAGGTGCTCGCGATGTCCGTCACCGAGGCACACGCGTTCTTCGGCGGCGACGGGGCGAAGGTGCCCGCGGCCGCGAGGATCCTACAGCGCATGGAGGACGTCGGGCTCGGCTACCTCAAGGTCGGCCAGCCGCTGACCACCCTGTCCGGCGGCGAGCGGCAGCGGCTCAAGCTGGCCACCCGCATGGCCGAGAAGGGCGGCGTCTACGTCCTCGACGAGCCGACCACCGGCCTTCACCTCGCCGACGTCGAGCAGCTTCTCGGCCTGCTCGACCGGCTCGTCGACTCGGGCAAGTCGGTCATCGTCATCGAGCACCACCAGGCGGTCATGGCGCACGCCGACTGGATCATCGACCTGGGTCCCGGCGCCGGCCACGACGGCGGCCGGATCGTCTTCGAAGGCACCCCCGCCGACCTCGTCGCCGACCGCTCCACCCTCACCGGTGAGCACCTCGCGGCCTACGTCGGCGCCTGACCGAGACCCTGGCGTCTCACATGTCGAGAAGCAAGTCTCACGAACAGAGACGCCAGGTGTAGGGTCCTGGGTGTCGGTACGCCTCGGCGACCCATGAGAGGGCGATCCATGACGCGCTACACCCACGGCCAACACCCGTCGGTCACCAACTCCTACCGCTGGCGCAACGCGGACAACTCCGCCGCCTACGCGCTCGACGAGATGGTCCCCGGCCGCTCCCTGCTGGACGTGGGCTGCGGTCCGGGCAGCATCACCGCCGACCTCGCCCGGCGGGTGGCCCCCGGGACCGTCACCGCGGTGGACTCCTCGGCCGAGGCGGTGGACCTGGCCCGCGCCGCCGCCCGGGAGGCCGGAACCGACAACGTCGAGTTCCTGGTCGGAGACGTACACGACCTGGACCTGCCCTCGGACGCCTTCGACGTCGTCCACGCCCACCAGGTCCTACAGCACGTGGCCGACCCGGTCCGCGCCCTGTCCGAGATGCGCCGGGTCGTCAGGCCCGGCGGGGTCGTGGCCGCCTGCGACAGCGACTACTCGGGCATGTACTGGTATCCGCGCCTGCCCGAGCTGGACGCGTGGATGGACCTCTACCAGCGGATCGCGCGCCGCAACGGCGGCGAACCCGACGCGGGACGGCGCATGCAGGCCTGGGCCCGCCAGGCGGGGTTCACCGACGTCACCTACGTGGCCGAGGTGTGGAGCCACTCCGAGCCCGACCGCCGCGCCTGGTGGGGCGGCATGTGGTCCAGGCGTGTCCTGGAGTCGGACATGGGCCGCCAGGCCGTCGAGGAGGGCCACGCCACCCGGCAGGAGTTGGAGCGCATCTCGGCGGGCTGGACGGCGTGGAGCCAGGACCCGGACGGGGTGTTCGTGATCCCGCGCGGCGCGGTCCTGTGCCGGGCCTGAGCCGCTGCCCCCTCCCCCTCCCGGGCCGCCCCTCCCCCGGGATGTCCTCCCCGGGGGCGCGGCGGTGGCCCCTGCGAGGCCACCGGCTGACGGGGAGCCCTCGCGACCCCGTCTCGCGGGCCGCAACGATCGTCCTTCGCACCGACGCGAGGTGGGCACGAGAACGGCCCCGTGCGCCTCTGCCCGGTCCCGGGGACCGTTCACGGCGTCCTTGGGCGGCTCGTCCGCGCCGGACCCGTCTCACCCGGGGCACGGGGGGCGAACTCCTCAGGCCGCGGACGAGAAGGTGGGGAACAGGACGCCCATGACGGCGAACAGGCCGCGCGCAGCCGACACGGGTCCGGTGCGTGTCCGGGCCTCAGACGCGGGAGTCGCGGTTCTCGGCCGCGGCGAGGGCCGCTTCGGTGTCGGCGGCGGCCAGCAGGGCGTTGATGTGGGAGCCGGCCAGGGCTCCGGCCGCGGCCGAAGCGCCCACCTGGGCGGTCAGGTCGGTGGCGTTGCCGGCCACCCACACGCCCGGCACGTCGGTGGCGCCGGCCATGCCGGAGACGAAGCGGCGGCCCATGCCGTGGGGCAGGTCCTCCATCGCCAGCCCCAGGCCGTCCAGGCCCTCGGTGCGGGCCCGCATCGTGGTGGCGACGGCGAGGACGCGGCGGGACACGAGCCGCCCGTCGGCCAGGCGCACGCCTGCGACGCCGCCGTCGTCGGCCTTGACGACCTCGTCCACCGGGGTGTCGACGACGCGGATGTCGCGTGCGCCCAGACGTGTCCGGGTGTCCTCGTCCAACTCCGTGCCGCGGGTGAAGTAGACGAGGTCGTCGGTCAGCTGGCGGAACAGCAGCGCGTGGTGGACCGATGCGGGGCCGACCGCGAGGACGCCGATGGGCTCGTCGCGTACCTCCCAGCCGTGGCAGTACGGGCAGTGCACCACACCGCGCCCCCAGTGCTCCGCCAGTCCGGGAACCTCCGGCAGCACGTCGCGCAGACCGGTCGCCACCAGCAGACGTCGGGCCGCCAGCGTACGGCCGTCGGCCAGGGTGGCGGTGAAGCGCGGGTCGCCCTCGGCGGACGGGGCGGCCGGGGCGGCGGAGACCACCTCTCCGGCGATGACCAGGCCGCCGTAGCGGCGTACCTCCTCCCGTCCCCTCTCCAGCAGTTCGGCGGGCGAGGTGCCGTCCAGGCCCAGGAGGCCGTGCACGGCCCGGGCGGGCGCGTTGCGGGGTGTGCCGCCGTCGATCACGATGACCGAGCGGCGCGAGCGGGCGAGCATCAGCGCGCCGTTCAGCCCCGCGGCGCCGCCGCCGACCACCACGGTGTCGACGGGCCCGTCCGGCAGTGTGTCGGCCGCGTACGCGGCGGTCGTCTCAGGCATGTCGCGTGCCCTCTCCTTCGTGCGCGGCCCCGGACGATCCGGGGCGTCTGTGCACGACGCTAACCGCGCTTTGCACTAAGGGCATATACTCTTGCCTATGACGCAAGAAGATCGCGAGTTGGACAGCCTGGTGCGCAAGCGCATCCGTGCCCTGCGCGTGGCGCAGGGCTGGTCCCTGGAGGAACTGGCCGCCCGGGCCCGGCTCAGCCAGTCCACGCTCAGCCGTATCGAGAACGGTCAGCGCCGTCTCGCCCTGGACAGCCTCGTCACCCTCGCCCGTGCCCTGGACACCACCCTGGACCAGCTCGTCGAGACCGCCTCCGACGAGGTCGTCACCAGCCCGATGATCGACAGCACCCACAGCCTGATGCGCTGGCCCATCAAGGCGGATCCCGGTATGACCGTCGTGCGGCAGCGCATGACCGAACCACCCCCCGACAGTCCTGCGCGGATGCGCGCCCACCCCGGCCGGGAATGGCTGGTGGTCCTCTCCGGCACCGCGGTCCTCATGCTGGGCCACCGCCGTTTCCGCGTCGAGACCAACCAGGCCGCGGAGTTCCCGACGATGCTTCCGCACGCCATCGGGGCCGAGGGCGGCCCCTGCGAGATCCTGGGGATCTTCGACCGTGACGCACGCCGCGGCCACCAGCGGAGCGACGACGACCGCGACGCGCAGCGCTCCCGGCCGTGACCGCACACGGCCCCGGCCTTCGTCCGCCGTGGGACACACGGAACCCACCCGGCGTGTTCTTGCGCGTTCGGCAGCCCACACGGTCCTCGCCTTGCGGATGAGGCAAAAAACCATGCCGTAAGCGCAGGACCGTTCTAACGTGAGGCCCATGACCCACGCACACCAGCACGCAGCCCGCCACGGCGCACATCACGACCACCAGCACGGTTCCGCCGCTCAGGCGGAGATCCTCGACCTGGACGCGCAGGTCCTCGCCGAGCACATCGCCGCCGTCACCGCATGGCTGCCCGTCAGGACGGCCCCCCACCAGATCGTGGACCTTGGATGCGGAACGGGCGCCGGCACCTTCGCCCTTCTCACCCGCTTTCCCGAGGCACACGTCACCGCCTTCGACTCCTCGGCCGAGCACCTCCACAGCCTGCGGGAGAAGGCCCGCGCGCAGGGGGTGGAGGGGCGTGTGCGCACCGTCCAGGCCGATCTCGACGCGGAACGGCCCGACCTTGGCACACCGGACCTCGTGTGGGCCTCGGCCTCGATGCACCACATGGCCGACCCCGACCGCACGATGCGCGAGGTCCACGACACGCTCGTGCCCGGCGGCCTGTTCGCCGTCGTCGAGCTGGCCGGGTCCCCCCGCTTCCTGCCGGAGGACGCCCCGCACGACCGGCCCGGCCTGGAGGAGCGCTGCCATGCCGCGAGCGACCGCTTCCACGCCGAGCACGTGCCCCACCGCGGCGCCGACTGGGGGCCGAGGCTGACCGCCGCCGGATTCACCGTCGAGGGGGAGCGCACCCTCACCGTGGACATCGAGGGCTCCCGCGACGAGGCGATCGGCCGCTACGCCCTCGCCAGCCTGCAGGGCGTCCGCGGTTCCGTCGCGGACGCGCTCTCGGCCGAGGACCTCGCCGCGCTGGACCGGCTGCTCGACACCGACGGCCCCCACAGCATCCTGGCCCGGGACGACCTCGTGGTGCGTACAGAGCGCACCGTCTGGGCCGCACGCCGCGACTGAGCCATCGCCCTGCCCTGGCCTCCTTCGGCCCCGGGCGGGGCACAGGTGTCCTCGTCCGCGCCCCGTCTGGTCGGGACGGCGAACGGGGGTGCTCCGGCGTCCGGGCAGCCGTGTCAGTCGGTGTCGTAGACGGTGACCCCGACGCCCCGGCCGAGGAGTTCGGCCTCGACCAGGGGCTGGATGAGTTCCCATCTGCCTCCGGCCGGCCCGCAGCCGATGCGGGGCATGTGCACGGTGGCGCCCAGTTCGCGTGCGTGCCCGGCCAGGGCGCGCAGGCAGGCGGAGACCGCCTCGTAGCGGATGGGCGGGCCTCCGCTCCCCCGCCGGACACCGTGCTGGGCGACCATGTTCGCCACCCGTGTGCCGGTTCCGACCGGCACCAGGCGCACGGCGCCCAGCGCGAAGTCGTTGCGTGCGCGCTCGCGGTACCAGGCGCGGTAGTCGCGTTCGGGCTCGCTCCAGCTTCTGGAGAGAGCCAGTACGAAGCCCTTGCCCCAGCCGCCCCGGTCGTTGCACACGTGAGCGATGATCTTGGGCCCGAAGGCTTGGGGATCGGTGGCGTCGCCGCGAACGATCCGTAGTCCGGAAGGAGTGGGGAAGGACATGGGGGAACGCTAGCGGGCGGCGGCGACACCTTCCCGACGCGCTGGCGAGTCGCGATACGGCGATATATCTTCGATCGCCCGGGAAGATGTGGCAGTCCGCTGACGCCGTACTGGAGGAGGCACCATGTCCGACCTGCCGATCGGCTACTGGCTCAAACACCTGGACCGGCTCATCGAGAACGACTTCGACCGGGTCCTGGCCTCGGAGGAACTGGGGCGCCGCCACTGGCAGGTGCTCAACTCCCTGCACACCGACCCCGGAACGATCGCCGACCTGGATCGCAGGCTCGCCCCGTTCCTGGAGGAGAACGAGTACACCGTGACCCCGGTGGTGGAGCACCTGCGCCGGCGCGGCTGGGTCGAGGGGCTGGTCGCCCTCGAACTGACCCCGGCGGGCGAGAGCGCGCACGAGTCGCTCTTCGCCAAGGTGCAGGACGCCCGGCGCCGTATCTCACGCGGAATCAGCGACGAGGAGTACCGGATCACCGTCGACGTGCTGGAGCGGATGTCGGCCAACCTCGAACAGGACTGACCCGGCCGGGCCGCGGACCCGGCCGAGGCGGCGCGGCGGGCTCAGGGAGCGGGCAGCTCCCGGGTGAGCTCGACGAAGGCCAGGTCGGCGCGCCTGGGCAGACCGAAGCTCTCGTCTCCGTAGGGGAAGGGCTCGGTCTTGCCGGTGTTGGTGTAGCCGCGGCGCTCGTACCAGGCGATCAGCTCCGGACGCTGCTTGAGCACCTTCATCCGCATCAGGCGGCAGCCCCACTCGCGGGCCGCGGTGTTCTCGGCCTCGGCCAGGACCCGCTTGCCCAGACCGCCGCCCTGGATGGTGGGCAGCACCGAGAACATGCCGAAGTAGGCGCCGTTGACGCCGCGCTGGAGTTCGCAGCAGGACACGATCCGCCCCTCGGCCTCGGCGACCAGGACGATGGTGTTGGTGCGCTCCAGGAGTTCGGCCATACCCTCGGCGTCCACGCGCTGGCCGTCGAGCAGGTCGGCCTCGGTGGTCCATCCCCGCTTGGAGGAGTCGCCCCGGTAACAGGAGTTGACCAGTTCGACGAGGACGGGGACGTCAGCGGCCACGGCGTGCCTGTAGGTCAGCTCAGGCTGGGATCCGGATGCCGTCTCACTGGTCTGGCTGCTGGTCACGCGCGTCTCCCCCGATGGCTCCGGTCACTGTCCCCACTCAGTATCGACCACCGAGGGCGGCGGAGAATACGGACCTTCGACATAAAAGACGACACATGGACACATGTGAATGCATACGTAATCGAAAGGGCGGACGGTCAGGAGCCGGCGTGGTGGTGCCAGGCCTCCTCCATGCGGGCGAGGAAGGCGCGCAGCCGGTGCCGGACGTCGTCCGGATCGGTCATTCCGGGGGTGACCATCAACTGTAGGGCGAATCCGTCCACCAGGGTGTGCAGGTAGCCGGACCACTCCTCCGTCCACGGGTCGGGATGGGGCTGGAAGGGGTCCCGTGCCGGCAGTCCGGTGATGATCGCGACCAGTTGGCGGTAGAGCCTGCGCTGGCTGTTCCAGCGCCGCTCCCGGTCGCGGTCGTACTCCCCCAGGAGCCCGGCGGCCTCCCAGGCCCGGTACTCGGTGCGGCGGGTCTGGTCCAGGGGCAGGAGCTGCTCGGCGTACTCGGCCACCCGCTCCAGCAGGGGCGTGTCCGGTGACTGGGTGTGCTGTAGGGCCAGGAGGCGCTCGGTGACGCGTTCCTCGGACAGGTTCATGGCGAAGACGAGCAGGTCCTCGCGCGTGGGGAAGTAGTAGCGCAGCGCGCCGGGCGACCAACCCGCCTCGGCGGCCACGGAGCGGATGGACACGGCGGTCGGTCCCGATGCGGAGATGACCCGCCACAGGGCCTCGGCCAGTTCCCGGCGGCGTTGTTCGTGGTCGACGATCTTGGGCACCCTCCATTTTTTAGCACACCTGTGATAATTTATTTAGCACAGGCGTGACAAAAAGACGGGAGACCCCATGCCGGCCCTCGACGTGCTGATCCCGGTCGCCGGACTGGCCCTGCTGGACACGCTCAGCCCCGCCACCATCGGCGTCTCGCTGTACGTGTTGCTCAGCGGGGCGCGCCGGGTGGCCCGCTCCCTGTTCGCCTACCTGGCCACCGTCGCGGTCTTCTACTTCGCCCTGGGCTGCGCGCTCATGTTCGGCTTCGGCTTCCTGTTCGAGGAGCTGGAGGGCCTCGCCGACAGTCCCGTCCTGGGCTGGCCGATGGCGGCCCTGGGCGGAGGCATGTTCGCCTACGCGCTGTTCACGCCCGACCGGCCGCGCAGGCAGCGAAGGCCCTCCTCCCTGAGCGCCACCGCGATGATCGCCCTGGGCCTGGCCACCGGCCTGCTGGAGGGCGGCACCGCCCTGCCCTACTTCGGGGCGGTCGGCATCATGACCACCGCCGAACTGTCCCCGGCCGTGTGGGTGCCCGTGCTCGCCGCCTACAACGTCGTCATGGTGCTGCCGCCAATCCTGCTCTACCTGGGCTACCGCGCCCTGGGCGAGCGCCTGCGCCCGCGTCTGGAGCGCTGGCGCGCCAAGGTCGAGTCCGGCTCCCGGGAGGCCATGGGCTGGCTCCTCGGCATCGTGGGCTTCCTGGTCCTCGTGCACGGACTGGGCCTCACCGGGCTTCTCGACGGGCCCGTCGTCTTCCTGGACGGCCTGTGACGCAGTTCGACGCGGCTCCCCGCCCGGCCCTCAACGTGCCGACCGCTCCCCGTACAGGTCCGAGAGCAGGGCCACGGCCGCGTAGGTGGCCGGATGGGGGTCGTGGCGCCGCCAGAGCACCCGGACCGGGACACGCGGGGCGTCTCCCACCAGGCGAAAGGCGATGCCGTCGCGCCGGTACTGGGTCACGGTGCTCTCGGCGGTGACGCCTACGCTGTGCCCGGTGGCGATCCCGGTGAGCCAGTCGTCGATGTCGTTGACGTGCTCCATGGACGGCCGCCTCTGTTCGGGCCACAGTTCGGCGGTGGTGGTGCCCGTGCGGCGGTCGACGAGGACGTGTCGGTCGGCGATCTCCGCCAGGCGGATGGAGCGGCGCCGCGCCCAGGGATCGTCGGAGGCCATGGCGCAGTAACGGCGCTCGTGGCCGACGACGGCGCTGTCGAAGCGGCGCTCGTCGAATGCGGCGCGGACCACGGCCAGGTCGCACAGCCCCTCGGCCAAGCCCCCGGTGGGCGAGTTGGTCCGGACCATGTGCAGGTCGACGTCGGGGTGGCGGATCGCCCAGCACCGCTGGAACTCGCGGGTGTGGCGGCCCACGGCCGACCACGCGTGCCCCAGGCGCAGCCGGCTGTGCCCGGTGGTGGCCTCGCGCACCAGGTTGTCGGCCTCAGCCAGCACGGCCCGCGCACGGGCCAGTACCTGCACGCCCGCCGTGGTGGGGGCCACGTCGCGGCTGGTGCGGTGCAGCAGACGCACCCCCAGGAACCGCTCCAGCGCGGCGAGGTTGCGGGAGACCGCCGCCTGGGAGGTGCCGAGTTCGAAGGCGGCCTCGGTGAAGCTGCCGGTGTCGACGATGGTGACCAGGCAGCGCAGGTGGTGCAGCTCCATACCCATACGCACAGCGTATAGAAGCATCAGGGCATGCATTTTGCGTATGTGAGCACAGGTCGCATGCTCGCCCCATGAAGACCTCGACAGGCACGGACCTCACGGCGGCCTCCCCCACCGGAGCGGTTCAAGGGCCCCGGGAGCGCCTTGTGGGTATGGCGGTGATGCTGTGCGGCGGGATGTCCAACCAGCTCGGCGCCTCCACCGCCGCGCTGGCCTTTCCCGTGATCGGCCCGGCCGGTGTGGTGGCCGTGCGCCAGTGGGTCGCGGGCCTGGTCCTGATGTCGCTGGGACGTCCTCGGATGCGCTCCTTCACCTGGCGCCAGTGGTGGCCGGTGCTGTCCATGGCCCTGGTCTTCGCGACCATGAACCTGACGCTGTACTTCGCCGTCGACCGGATCGGCCTGGGGCTGGCGGTGACCCTGGAGTTCCTCGGTCCGCTGGCCGTGGCCCTGGCCGCCTCGCGCCGGTGGGTGGACCTGGGGTGCGCCCTGGTGGCCGGGGGCGCGGTGGCGGTGCTGATGCGCCCCCAGCCCAGCAGCGACCACACGGGCCTGGCGCTGGCCCTGCTGGCCGCCGCCTGCTGGGCCGGCTACATCCTGCTCAACCGTACGGTGGGGCGCAGGGTGTCGGGTATCGAGGGCTCGGCCGCCTCCGCCGGGGTCTCCGCCCTGTTGTTCGTGCCGGTGGGGGCGTGGGTGCTCTGGCACCACCCGCCGACACCGGCCGCGCTGGCCTGTGCCGCCGCGGCGGGTGTGCTGTCCTCGACCGTGCCGTTCCTGGGAGACCTGTTCGCCCTGCGGCGGGTCCCGGCCCGCTTCTTCGGCCTGTTCATGAGCGTCCACCCCGTGATGGCGGCCCTGGCAGGCCTGGTGGTGCTGGACCAGGCGCTGGACCCGGTGGACTGTGCGGCCATCGCGGCGGTCGTGGCGGCCAACGCCACCAGTGCCCTGACCGCGGGACGCACGCGCGTGCGGTAGCTCCCCGCCCCGACGCCCACGCCGCTCCCGCCCCGGGGTTTGACCTCAACCTTTGTTGAGGTTCTACGGTTCATGGCAACAACCCCGACGGACCCGGTGAACGACCATGAGCATGGAAATGGCCGCGTGGAACTCGATGTACCACGCGGTACACGCCCAAGAGGACCAGCGCCCATTCTCCCTCCCCCTCCTGCGCCGGATCGCGGCCTTCGCCAGACCCCACGCACGGCACCTGACCTGGTTCCTGGCCCTGAGCGTGGTCACCGCCGTGCTGACCGTGGCCTCCCCGCTCCTGGCCGGAGAGGTCGTCAACGCCATCACCGACGGCGGCGCACTGGGACCGGTGCTCCTCCTGGCCGGGCTCATCGCCACCGTCGCGATCCTCGAGGCCGTCCTGAGGCTGGCGGTGCGCTGGTTCTCGGCCCGCGTCGGCGAGGGGCTCATCCTGGACCTGCGCACCACCGTCTACGACCACGTCCAGCGCATGCCGGTCGCCTTCTTCACCCGCACCCGCACCGGAGCCCTGGTCAGCCGTCTCAACAACGACGTCATCGGTGCCCAGCGCACCTTCAGCAACGTGCTCTCCGGGGTGGTGAGCAACCTGGTCACCCTGGTCCTGGCCCTGGGGGTGATGCTCGCCCTGTCCTGGCAGATCACCCTGCTCGCGCTCGTACTCCTGCCGCTGTTCGTGGTGCCCGCCCGCCGCATGGGCGCCCGCCTGGCCCGGATCGAACGCGAACGCGCCCTGCACAACGCGGCCATGGGCACCCAGATGACCGAGCGCTTCTCCGCGCCCGGCGCCACCCTGGTCAAGCTCTTCGGCCGCCCGAGGGAGGAGTCCGCCGAGTTCGCCCGCAGGGCCGGACGGGTGCGCGACATCGGCGTGCGCACCGCCATGGTCCAGGAGGTCTTCTTCACCGCGCTGACCCTGGTCTCCGCGCTCGCCCTGGCCCTGGTCTACGGGCTGGGCGGGTTCTACGCCCTGCGCGGCCAGCTCGACGCGGGCACCGTGGTGTCCATGGGCATGCTGCTCACCCGCCTGTACGCCCCGCTCACGGCCCTGGCCGGCGCACGCGTGGAGGTCATGAGCGCCCTGGTCAGCTTCAGCAGGGTCTTCGAGGTCCTGGACCTCAAGCCGCTGGTGGACGAGCGGCCCGGAGCCGAAACGGTCCCCGCCGGACCGGTGTCGCTGGAGTTCGACGACGTCACCTTCGCCTATCCCACCGCCGACAAGGTGTCGCTGGCCTCGCTGGAGGAGGTCGCCACCCTGGACGTCACCGAGCAGCGCGACGTTCTGCACGGGATCTCCTTCCGGGTCGAACCCGGGCAGACGGTCGCCCTGGTCGGCTCCTCCGGTGCGGGCAAGTCCACCATCGCCCAACTGGCCCCGCGTCTGCACGACGTGGACTCCGGCGCCGTGCGCCTGGCCGGGGTGGACGTGCGCGACCTGACCTTCGACTCGGTGCGCGCCACCCTGGGCATGGTCACCCAGGACGGGCACCTCTTCCACGAGTCCATCCGCGCCAACCTGTCACTGGCCCGTCCCGAGGCGGCCGAGGAGGAGCTGTGGGACGTGCTGCGCCGCGCCCGCCTGGACGAACTCGTCGCCTCCCTGCCCGACGGGCTGGACACGGTGGTCGGCGAACGCGGGTACCGGTTCTCCGGCGGTGAGCGCCAGCGCCTGACCATCGCCCGGCTGCTGCTGGCCGCACCCGAGGTGGTCCTCCTGGACGAGGCGACCTCGGCCCTGGACTCCACCTCCGAGGCCGCGGTACAGGAGGCTCTGGCAGAGGCGCTACAGGGGCGGACCGCCCTGGTCATCGCCCACCGGCTCTCCACGGTCCGCGCCGCCGACGCCATCCTCGTGGTCGAGGCCGGGCGGATCGTCGAGCGCGGCACGCACACCGAACTGCTCGCCCGGGATGGCCGCTACGCCGAGCTGTACCGGACCCAGTTCGCCACCGGCGACCCCGAGCCCGCCACGGCCGGGTAGGCCCCAGTCCCCGTCCCCCGGTGGCGCCACACCGGGGGACGGACGCACCCCTCCCGCCCGTGGGGCCCGGGGTGCGGAGCCGGCACGGACCGCCGACGGCGGCGAGGGGCCGCGGGCGACGCCTCAGAGCTCGCGCACGACACGGGCCGGGTTGCCGACCGCCACCACGCCGGCGGGCAGGTCGCGCGTGACCACCGCACCGGCGCCCACCACGGTGTTCTCCCCGATGCTCACACCGGGGCAGACGATGACCCCGCCGCCCAGCCACACGTTGTCGCCGATGGTGATCGGCTCGGCCGCCTCCCACTTGGCGCGCCTCTGCTCGGGGTCGATGGGGTGGGTGGGGGTGAGCAGCTGCACGTTCGGGCCGATCTGTACGTCCGCGCCGACGCGGATCGTGGCCACGTCCAGCATCACCGCTCCGCAGTTGACGAACGTGCGGGGCCCCAGGCTGATCCGGTACCCGTAGTCCACCCGCAGGGGCGGCCGGACCCAGGTGTCCTCGCCCAGCTCGCCCACCAGCTCGGCCAGGATCTCCCGGCGGGCCGGGTCGTCGACGGAGGAGTTGTTGAACGCCTCCGCGCGCCTCTCCGCGCGCACCAGGTCGGCCTGGAGTTCGGGGTCGTCGGCCTGGTAGAGCTCACCGGCGAGCATGCGTTCCCTCTGACTGGTCACCACGGTCCCTTCGGGTCGATTCGGTCCGACCTTAGGACGTGTTCGACGGGCACACGCCCCGGACCCGGTCGACACGGGGCGGGAAGCGGAAAGGGGACCGTCCCCGTCCCTGAAGGGCGGGGACGGTGGGACGACGGCCGGTCAGAGGATCCTCTTGGCCCCCGGGACGGCACGGACGGCGGCGGCCAGGAGCCAGCAGGCCGGGACGGCGAGGGCTCCCATCACGGCGAACTTGGCGATCGCGGCCGCCTCCCAACCGCTCAGCGCCAAGCCGAGGCCGACCAGTACCAGCGGATGCAGGAAGTACACGGCGAAGGCGTTCTCGGACAGGAACCTCCCGAAGCGGTTCTGCCGGTCGAGGAAGCGGCGAAAGAACACCAGCAGCATGAGCACCATGCCCATCGCGAAGCAGGTCTCCACCACGATCTGCGCCAGCGCCTGCCAGGTGCCCGGGGTCGGGGCGGCCCCGCCCGCCACCACCATGACGACCGGTAGTGCCAGGAGCCCCGCCGCGGCCAGGGCGGCTCCGAACCATCCGGCCGCGCCGGGCAGGCGGGTGAGCCAGTCGCCCCGGTAGGCGAGCACGCCCACCATGAACAGGGCGAGGTACTGGGGCAGGTAGCCGGGACTGGGCAGGCCGACGAAGGGCCAGTACGGGGCGGGGGCCAGGTAGCGCCAGGCGAAGGTGACCAGGGCCAGGCCCAGGACGAAGCCCAGGACCGGCCACAGCCAGCGCGGCGGCGCGCTGTCGGCGGGAGGGGCCGGGGGTGCGATGACCAGGCCCGCACGCCGGGCGCGGCGCTCGCGCAGGCCCCGGATCACCACGTAGGCCAGGCTGAAAACCAGCAGCACCTCGACGAACCACATCGGCCCCGGGTCGAAGCTGATCAGGTAGAAGAGCCAGTACGGGAGTTCGGAGCCCTCGGCGGCGGCCGCCCCGGCCGCGGCGGTGTAGGCGTTGACGGTCAGCAGCGGGCGTACCAGCAGCACGAACAGCAGCAGGGGCACGCCCAGGCGCACCAGGCGCTCACGGACCAGGCCCCGTGGCCCCCTGCGGTCGGCCGCGCCGGGTACGAAGTAGCCCGCGAGCAGGAAGAACATCCCCATGAAGTAGGTCTGGTTGATGATGACGAACAGGTCGAGCAGTCCGCCGGAGGGGTCCTGGGCGGGCTCGGTGTAGAACCAGATCGGGATGTTGCCGTAGGTGACCGCCACGTGGTGCAGGACGACCAGCACGGTCAGCATGACCCGCAGGTTGTCGACGTGGTGGAGGCGCCTTCCCGGCGGTGGCGCGGTGACGTCCGGGTCCAGGGGCGGGCGGGCTCGCTGTGTCATGGGGTCCTCGTCATTCGGGGGACGGTGGTGGGAGTGGGGGCTGGTCGGCGCGGGTGGCCCGCACGAGCAGTTCTCCCAGTTCGCGGGCGTGCGCCATGAGGTCATGGCCGGGGTGGGCGTCCCAGTAGGCGAACATCGTGTCGATCGCCGACTGCTGGGTCACCGCCATCACCCGCACGTCGAAGTCACGCAACTCGCCGCTCTCCTGTCCGCCCCGGTAGAGCCCCTCCAGGGACTCGTAGAGGGCGTCGGACTCCGCAGCCCCGTAGCGCGGGGAGCCGTCGGCCTTGCGCGCGTGGGTGAAGATCTGTTTCAGCGTGGTCATGCGTTCGGGGTTGGCCAGCGCGTACTCGGCCACGCCGCGCACGTGGGCGCGCAGCATGTCGGCGGCGCTTGCCTGCTCCAGGACCCCGGGGACGACCGACTCGGTGATCTCGGTGTAGACGTTCGTCACCACCTGGTCCATCAGCTCGTCCTTTCCGGCGAAGTGGTAGGAGATCACGCCCTTGCTGATCCCGGCCGTGCGCGCGATCCGCGCCAGGGAGGCGTTGGGGTAGCCCACCTCGGCGATGGTCCCGATCGCCGCCGCGATGATCTGCGCCCTGCGGGCCTCCTCGATGAAGGACCGGCTCTGACCGTTTGGTTCTTTTTCTGGCCGCATGGACAGAATCTAATACACGCGGCCAGAGGGCCATCGGGGATGGCCCTGGTGCGTCCCTGGGCCCTCACCCACCCGTCCCCGGGGTGACGGGGCCCCGGGTCTGGAGAATCCCTCGGAGGCGCAGTACCGTTGGAGAAGGCGCGGTCCCGCGCCCAACCCCCGGTTCCGGTGCCCACGCCACCGGCTGTGAGGGGGCAAAGGGGACCCTGGAGTTCTCGGGACGCCGGTCCTGACGTGCCTCATCCGGCGAGGCGGAGAAGGCGTGGGCTTCGACGCCGCCGCCGAGGAGCCGTCATGACCAGGAACAAGTCCTTCAAGCAGCGGGTGCGCGCCCGGATGGACAGGACCGGCGAGAGCTACTCCTCCGCCCGCGCCCACCTGCTCGCCCGCGCCGACGGCGCTCCCGCCTCCGCTTCCCTCACGCGCTCGGACACCGCCTCGGAGGGTGTCCGAGCCGGTGCCGGGCACACCGCCTCCACCGCGGCGATGGACACCCGCATCCCCGACGGGTCCGTCAGGGAACGCACCGGCCGCGACTACGCCGGATGGTTCGCGCTGTTGGACGCCTGGGGCGCCACAGGACGCACGCACACCGAGATCGCCGCCTGGCTGGTCCAGGAGCACGACGTGCCCGACTGGTGGGCGCAGACCGTCACCGTCGCCTACGAGCAGGCGCGCGGCCTGCGGGTGCCGGGGCAGAAGAAGGACGGATTCGCCGTCAGCGCCAGCAAGACCGTCGACGTGCCGGTGGAGCGGCTCTTCGCGGCCTTCACGGAGGCGGACCGGCGTGAGCGGTGGCTGCCCGGCGGCGACCTGTCGGTGCGCACCGCCACCGAGCCCCGGCGGTTGACCGCCGACTTCGGCCACGCGGGTCGGCTCACCGTCAGGTTCACGGCCAAGGGCGAGAGCAGGGCCGTGGTCGCCTTCGAGCACTCCAAGCTGGCCGACGCCGAGGCGGCCGAGGCCGCCAAGGCGTTCTGGAGGCAGCGCCTGGCACGGCTCAAGGACCTGTTGGAGAAGGAAGGGACCTGACCCCGTGGTCCCCCGGGCGGGAGGGCTCCGTCCGGGGGACCCGGCCGCCCGGTGGGCACCCCGGGCGGAGTACGGCGAGGGTGAGCCCACCAGTGCCGTGCGAGAGCGCACCGCTCTGGGAGCGGGCGCCTCGCCCTTGGCACGGAGGGACCGACAACCCCGGCCGGAGGGGCCGGGGCCTGCCGGATGCGGGTGTTAGTTGCAGCGGTCGTCGAACACTTCGATGATCTCGCTGCCGGTCTCGCCGCCCCCGGCCCTCCCGGCCCGCGGTGGGAACGGGGCTCAGCGCTTCAGGTAGGCGCGCAGGTGGCGGGCGGTGAGGGTGTCACCGTCGGCGACCAGGTCGGCGGGACCGCCCTCGAAGACGACACGGCCGCCGTCGTGTCCGGCACCCGGGCCCAGATCGATGATGTGGTCGGCGTGGGCCATCACCGCCTGGTGGTGCTCGATGACCACCACCGTGTTGCCGTCCTCCACCAGACGGTCCAACAGCGCCAGGAGCCGGTCCACGTCGGCCAGGTGCAGGCCGCTGGTGGGCTCGTCCAGCACGTACACCGCCCCCTCCTTGGCCATGCTGATCGCCAGCTTGAGGCGCTGGCGCTCACCGCCCGACAGGGTGGTCAGCGGCTGCCCCAGGCCCAGGTAGCCCAGGCCCACGTCGTGGAGCCGGTCCAGGATGGTGCGGGCGTTGCCGTTGGTGAAGAACTCCCGCGCCTCCACCACCGACATCGCCAGCACCTGGCTGATGTTCCTGCCGTGCAGCGTGTGGGTGAGGACCTCCGGCCGGAACCGCTTGCCCTGGCACTGTTCACAGGTGGTGGCGACCCCGGCCATCATCGCCAGGTCGGTGTAGACGACCCCGGCGCCCTTGCACTCGGGGCAGGCGCCCTCGGAGTTGGCGCTGAACAGCGACGCCCTGACCTTGTTGGCGCGGGCGAAGGCTGTGCGGATCGGGTCCAGCAGACCGGTGTAGGTGGCCGGGTTGGACCGGCGCGATCCCCGGATCGGCGACTGGTCGACCACCACCACGCCCTCGCGGCCGGGAAGGGCGCCGTGGATGAGTGAGCTCTTGCCCGAGCCCGCCACACCGGTGACCACGGTGAGCACGCCCAGCGGGACGTCGACGCTCACGTCCTTCAAGTTGTGGGTGCTGGCCCCGGTGATGGGAATGGCTCCCGTGGGCCGGCGCACCCGCGTGCGCAGGGCGGCCCGGTGGTCCAGGTGGTCCCCGGTGAGCGTGCCCGAGGCGCGCAGCCCGGCCACGTCCCCGGCGTAGGTGACGTGCCCGCCCGAGGGGCCGGCGCCGGGACCCAGGTCCACCACGTGGTCGGCGATGGCGATGGTCTCGGGCTTGTGCTCGACCACCAGCACCGTGTTGCCCTTGTCGCGCAGGCTCAGCAGCAGGTGGTTCATCCGCTCGATGTCGTGCGGGTGCAGGCCCACGGTGGGCTCGTCGAAGACGTAGGTGATGTCGCTGAGGCTGGAGCCCAGGTGGCGCACCATCTTGACCCGCTGGGCCTCCCCGCCCGAGAGGGTGCCCGACTCCCGGTCCAGGCTCAGGTAGCCCAGGCCCACCTGCACCAGGGAGTCCAGGGTGTGGCCGAGGTTGTCCAGCAGGGGCTTGACCGGGGGCTCGTCCAGGGAGCGCACGAACTCGGCGAGTTCGTTGACCTGCATGGCCGAGCACTCGGTGATGGTGCGCCCCAGGACCCTGACCGAACGCGCCTGGGCGTTGAGGCGGGTGCCCCCGCACTCGGGGCACACCGCGAAGACCACGGCCCGGTCCACGAAGGCGCGCACGGCCGGCTGCATCTTCTCGCGGTCCTTGGCCAGGTAGGTGCGCCTGATCTTGGGGACCAGGCCCTCGTAGGAGAAGGAGTTGGTGCCCACCCTGACCTTGGTGGTGGGCTGGTACAGGAAGGTCTGCCACTCCTGCCGGGTGTAGTCGGCCAGCCGCTTGTCGGCGTCCAGGAGGCCCGAGTGGACGAACACCTGCCAGTACCAGGAACCCACCGCGTAGCCCGGGACGGTGATGGCTCCCTCGTTCAGGGACAGGTCGCGGTCGTAGAGCTCCTCCACGTCGATCTGGTTGGTGCGGCCCAGGCCCTCGCACTCACCGCACATGCCCTCGGAGTGGTTGAAGCTGAAGACGCTGGAGGGCTCCAGGCGCGGGGTGCCCACCCGGCTGAAGACGATGCGCAGCATGGCGGCGGCGTCGGTGGCGGTGCCGACGGTGGAACGGGAGTTGGCGCCCATCCGCTCCTGGTCGACGATGATCGCCGCGCTCAGGTTGCGCAGGCTGTCCACGTCGGGGCGGCCCAGGCTGGGCATGAACGACTGCACGAAGGTCGTGTACGTCTCGTTGATCAGGCGCTGGGACTCGGCGGCGATCGTGCCGAAGACCAGGGAGGACTTCCCCGAGCCGGACAGGCCGGTGAAGACGCTCAGCCTCCGTTTGGGGATGTCCACGCACACGTCGGCGAGGTTGTTCTCCCTGGCCCCTCTGACCTGGATGGTGTCGTGGGCGTCCGCGGTGACGGGTTCGGAGGGCACGCTGCTCCTAGAAATCGCTTATGCTGTAAATTGATGGTCCGAGAACGCTAGTTTATGGCATAAGGAGACGCAAGTGGTGGTGTATACCGGGCAGGGGGACGTCCGTCGCTCCATGGCTCTGCTGTGGCGCACCTCCGGCGGTCCGTCCGTCCGGACCGCGCCCGGGCCCAAACCCGAGCTCAGCGTCGACCTGGTGGTGGAGACGGCCGTCGCCGTCGCCGACGAGGAGGGAATGGACGCGCTGTCCATGCGCACCGTGGGCCAGCGCCTGGGGCGTACCGCCATGTCCCTGTACACCTACGTGGCCAGCAAGAACGAGCTCATCGAGTTGATGTACGACCACGTGTTCGGCGAGTTGGCCGACGCCGCGGAGGCCGACGGGGAACAGGACTGGCGGACGGCCACGACCTCCTGGGCCACCCGCCTGTGGGAGTTCTACCTGCGCCACCCTTGGACCCTGGAGGTCTCCCAGGCCCGGCCCGTGCTGGGCCCCAACGAGTACCGGCTCTTCGAGTCGCTGGCCTCGGTGCTGCATCGCGCCGGCCTGGGCCCCACCCAGGTCCGCAGCACCTACGGCAACCTGTTCACCCTGGTCGGCGGACCCGTGCGGACCGCGGCCGAGGCCCGCCGAGCACTCGCGGTCACCGGAGTTCCCGAGGACGAGTGGTGGTACGCGCGCTCGGCGCAGTTGGAGGAGGTCGCGCCCGACTTCTCCGAGCGCTTCCCCGTACTGACCCTCATGGCCGAACAGGGCGCCTTCGACAACGAGGACGCGAGTGAGCCCTACCTGGAGCAGGAGGCGTGGGAGACCTTCCGGTTCGGGCTGAACGCCCTGCTCGACGGGGTGGAGGCGCGTATCAGACCGGACGCGCGAAGGTGATGATCTCCTCGCTGGCTTCGGTGAGCGGGCTGCGGTCCCAGTAACCGTACTGAGCGCTCACACCCAGCCCGGCCTCGGCCAGGAAACCGTTCAGGGCGTCGGCGTCCAGGAAGCGCAGCGTGCTGCGGCTGAGTCCCGGTCGGGCCCACCCCTCGACGGTGTATCCGGAGGTGAAGGTGACCAGGTCGCCCTCCACGCTCTCCAGCCGGTGCACCGAGGTGGCCTCGCGCCCGTCCGGCACGGTCACGGTGCGCACCTGCTCGGGGTACCAGGCCTCCCAGCCCCGTACGGCGGGATTGCGGGTCTCGAACACGAACCGGCCGTCCTCGGTCAGCGCCCGGCGTACCGCGGCCAGGGCCTCCCGGAGCCCGTCGTCGGTGGTGAGCACCTGGAAGGCGTGGCCGGTCATGACGACCAGGTCGAACTCGTTCTCGTAGGGGCCGCCCGCCTCCCCGCCGTAGGGGCCATGGGCCAGGTCGCCCAGGGTCCACTCGATGTCGTCGCGCTCGCGCCGTGCGACCCCCAGCATCGCCTCGGCCGGATCGAGCCCGACCAGGCGCCCGGTGTGACCGCGCTCGCGCGCCACCCGCTGGAGCAGGCCGGTGCCGCAGCCCGCGTCCAGTACCGAGCGGGCGCCCAGCACCAGGTCGAGGTAGAAGTCGTCATCGGGGGAACAGCCCCAGAAACAGAAGGAGTCGTAGAGCTCGGCCATGTCCGGCCGGGAGAAGAGGAGGTCGACCATCGGGCCATGATGACCGACCGCTCCCCCGCCGTCACCGGATTTTTCCGTCCCTGCGGACCCACCGTGCACGACCGTGCGAGCGGGTGGCGTCACCCGGTCCTTGTAGGCACAGCGCGGCGACGCGTCGCCGACGGCCTTCCGGCGGGACGCCCGGACCGGGCTCCGCGTCCGGCGGTCAGGACCTTCGCAGCAGGTCCAGCCCGAGACCGGTGACGCTGTGCAGGGCGTACTTCCCCTCCTGTCGGCTGCGCACCAGACCGGCCTCGCGGAGTACGTTCAGGTGCTTGCTGACCGTCGCGGGCGAGACGGTCGCCGTGCGGGCGAGACCGGTCGTGGTGCACATCCCGCCCTCGGCCACCAGCGCGAGGAGCCGGGACCGGGTGGAGCCGATCAGCGGCTCCAGGCCCGCCGGCCGTGGCGGTCGCTGCGCCCAGCCGAGGCTGCGCTCGACGGGGTAGACGAGCACCGGTGGCAGATCGGGGTCGGCGAGTATCACGGGCATGGCCCAGCAGAAGAAGGACGGAGCCAGGAGCAGGCCGCGTCCGTTCAGGTGGAGTTCGCGGTCGAAGGGGTAGTCGGCCTCCAGGACGGGCGGCCTCCATCGCATGTCAGGGCTCAGCGAGGCGAGGAGCGCCTCGGTGCCGCCGCCCCGCAGGGTCCGGGCCCGCAGGGTCAGGTCCGCGTGCACGTGGGTGCGGATCTGGGGCCAGAACGGTGCGAGGGCGGCGCGGTGGTAGACGCGCAGGGCGTGGCCGAGCAGGCGCATGGCGGCGGGGTCGCCTTCGGCCAGCCGACCGAGTGCCGGGGACTCGGGCCCCTGGCCGGCCAGGATGCGCAGCTCCTTGCGGAGCCGGGGAAGCGGAGTGCTCAGCACGGCTTCGACGCCGGAGCCGGGGCCGGTGCCGGCCGGGGTGAGGAAGTCCGGGCAGTAGTTCGCGTACGGGGCCAGGGCCAGCAGCAACCGCAGTGCGCGCTCGCCGGTTCCGCCGTCGAGCAGCGCCCCGCGGGTCGCGTCGCGCCACGGGTCGAAGAACAGTGCTCCGCCCCTGTGCTGGAGCAGGTGGAGGCTGTTGACGGTCTCCCACATGAGTTCGGCGGAATCGGCCAGCCGAATTCGCACGAGATCATCGTGACTGAAATGGATGCGCAGCCCTGCGCTCTTCTTTGACATTTCGGACTTCTCCAGCATTCCTGGATCTTCTGGTCACGTTGTCGCCCGAGGGAAAACGTATCCCGGAATTCGATGCCGCAGGTCAAGAATAACCAACGGGACCGAAAGAGGGACTCGTTGAAATTCGAACGAAAGAGGGGCCATGGGAGCGACGCCGAGGGGAGCGCACTGTGAATACCACAGGAATCACATGTTCACCCTGGTCACAGGTGTGACTCTGGCGACAGCAGCCGCTCTTTCCGTGGTTTCCTGCTCCGATTCCCGCGGGGAGAGCACCCCCGTGCGTGAGCCCACCCCGCAGGAGGAGGCCACTCTGGAACGGGCCGAGCAGCTCCTGCTTCGAGAATGCATGCGAAACCACGGTTTCGAATACTGGATAGTCTCCGATGACTCCCCTTCCCCTTCCCCTTCCGGGCCCCGGGAATTTCGCTACGTTATCGATGACCCGGACTGGGCCGCCGAACACGGGTACGGGTCCGGGCTTCAGCGCGAGGCGACCGAGTCACAGGAGAGCGATCCCAACCAGCGCTATTTCGAGAGCCTGCCGAAGGAGCGCAGGGCGGCGGCGCTGCGAGCCGCCAACGGGCCCAGCCCCGTCGGGTTGACGGCGACGGCACCCGACGGGATGGAGTTCGGCCGCAGCGACCGGGGATGCCAGTCATGGGCCGATCGCGAGCTCTACGACGACCTTCCGGCGTGGTTCCAGGCCGAGACCACCGTCGACGCCCTGCCCCAGATCCGTTACCAGCGCGTCGTCGGCGACCCGCGCTACCAGGAGGCCGTCCGGCCGTGGGCGGAGTGCATGGGCGCCGCCGGGCACGACTACGCCACACCGACCGAGGTCCGCGGTGCGCTACCTCCGCCGGAGGATCCGCTGCCCAGGGAGGAGGAGGTCGGGCTCGCGCTGGCGGAGGCGCGCTGCGCCCTCGACTCCGGGCTGGCCGCGACGGCGGCGGACCTGGACGAGCACCACGGCGAGGAACTGCAGCGGCTGCACCGCTCCGCGGTGGAGGCGAAGCACCGGCTGCAGTTGGACGCCCTGCCCCGCGCCCGCTCCGTCATCGAGGAGGCGGAGCGGATGAGCGGGCGGCAGTGAACTCCGGGGGCGAACACCGCTTCCGAAGGAAGTAGGAAACACACGAGATGGAGAACCTGTGAAGATCAAACGCGTGATGGCCCTCGCCATGGCGGTCGCCGCCGTGGCCGTGATGAACGCCCCCGCCGCACAGGCCGCCGAAGCCGGGCCCGCGGTCCCGCTCACGGCGGCCGCCGACGGCAAGCTGCACGTCTACTACGACTTCAACCGCAGCCGCCACTGCGCCTCGTGGGAGGGTTACTCCTCGGACTGGGGGAAGTGCCGCAACGAGGTCTCCTCGCTGTGGAACAACGGTTACCCGGGTGGCCACGACGACGTGTGGGTCTACTGGGGACGCAACCACTCCGGCGCCCACCGGGGTGTGCACAACGGTGTGGTCCTCAACAACCTTCGCCAGTGGACGTTCGACGCGAACACCGGGAAGGGCTCGGGCGAGGTGCTGGACAACAACATCTCCTCCCACAGGTGGACCGCTCTGTAACCGCTCCACCGCGGAGGGTGTCCCGGGCGTGAAGCCCCAGCGGCCGGGACACCCGGTCTTCCGCGAGGACGCCGAACCACCGCCGCGAACCCCCCGTCCGGCGCCCGTCGGTGCAGGCACCGCGACACCACCGAACGCGGTGCGACGGCTCAAAGGCACCATCGTCCCCGTGCGGCGAGTGGTCCACAGCCCCGGAAGCGGCCTTCCCCGGTCGGTCCGCTCGGCCTAACCTGACGGGGTGAGCGACACCCCCGGCACTTCCGGTCAGAAGACACACCCCTTCGACGTCGACGCCTTCCTCGCCCGACCCCTGGTCGCCCGCGTGGCCACCTCCGACTCCTCCGGAGCGCCCACGGTGCGCCCGGTCTGGTTCCTGTGGGAGGAGGGTGCGGTCTGGTGGATCACCGGCGCCTACTCGAAGATGTCGCGGTTCCTGGCCAAGGACCCCCGGGTCGCGCTGGTCGTGGACACCTGCGACCTGGAGAGACTGGAGTTCCTCCAGGTCATCATGCGCGGTGAGGCCGAGGTCGTGCCCTACGACGAGGAACGCTCCAGACGCAAGCGCCGCCGATACCTCGGCGATGACGAGTCCACCTGGCCCGCCGACCTGAAGGACTTCGACGACGACGCACGGCTCGTCCGCTTCGTCCCCGAACGAACCATCGTCAACGACCTGTCCAAGACCCGCCCGTCAGCTTCTCGGCCGTGAACGACCGAGCGTGCGGTTGGACCACCCCGCTGGGTGCGAGGGAGCCCACCGCGTCTGACCCGACAACTCTGCTAGAGGTTGTCGGGTGGGACGTGTGACTTCCGCCCCGCATTCCACACGTTCTGGCCCCTGCGGGCCAGGACACGGGAAGCATTCCGGTCCGCGTGGCAGGCGACGCCGCAGCCCTGGCAGATAAAGGAGGCCTGGGAGATCCGGTTGGCCTTGTGGGTGTAGGAACACTCGGCGCACTCACGGGAGGAGTGAGCCGGGTCCACGCACACCACCGGCACACCGGCCCGCTTGGCCTTGTAGGTGATGAAGGCGCCCAGTTGGTGGAAGGACCAGGAGTGCAGCGTGACCCGTTGGGGCCTGCGGAGCCGTACCCTACGCCGGATGCCCGTGAGGTCTTCCAGGGCGACCGCGCGCGCACCGCGTGAGGCCGATCGCCCGGGCGGCACCGCCAACCTGCGCGCGGGCGTGCGTGCCCACACCGGGACCGGCCCCTCGACCTACCGTGGGCGGTTCGGGCCCAGGCCGTTGACCGGGCTGGAGCCCTGGAGCACGGGCGGTGCCCCGACCTCCGGGGGCACCGCCGCGGCGGGGTCAGAGCGTGTCGGTGACGTTCTTGTCGCCGCTCTTGTCGATGGTGAAGGAGTCCACGACCGTGCCGTCTGCGGTGCGGGCGGTGTAGCGCAGGCTGGCGCCCTCCACCTCAACGGCCTGGAAGGTGGGGGTGTCGGCCACCTGCGCGCGCACCTCGGCGCCGTTGTCGATCCAGTTGTCCTCAGAAGCGTCGTACATCTTGGTGCCGGTCACCGCGACGGTGTAGACGGGACCGGTCTGCACGTCGGGGTCCTCGGTGCGGTTGGCGGTCAGGTTGCCCCGCCCGTAGGAGTGGTCGTGTCCCTGGAGGACCAGGTCGACGTCGTACTCCTCCAAGGTGTCGAGCCAGGACTCGCGCAGGGGGCCGTTGTCGCGGCTGGGGCTGTTGGAGAAGACCGGGTGGTGGAAGGTGACCACCGTCCAGGGATGGGGGTTGGTGGCCAGGGCCTCCTCCAGCCAGCGCTGCTGGGTGTCCAGCCAGAGGTCAGCACTCAGCGGGGCGGCGTTGCGGTAGTTGGAGTTGAGAACGACGAAGCGCACGCCCTGGTAGTCGGTGTGGTAGACGGTCTGGGACAGGTGGCGGCCGCTGGCGGGGCCGTTTCCCACGCCCGGGAACTGCGGGCTCCAGTACCGGCTCAGGGAGAACAGGGAGTACTCGTGGTTGCCGGGTGCGGCGATGTGGTTGATGGTGCCGGTGGCCTCCGGACCGAAGGCGTCGAACCACTGGCTCCACTCCGACTCACTGTTGGCGGAGTTGACGAGGTCCCCGGAGTGCACGGCCAGCTCCGCGTCGGGTTCGGCCTCCAGTGCGGCCCGCACCATGGTGGCGCCGCCGGTGGAGATGCCGTTCTGGACGTCTCCGAAGTAGAGGAAGGTGAAGGGCTCGGTCCCCTGCGCGGCGGTGGTGAAGGTACGCCAGGGACTGAAGGAGGTGCCGTCGCCGACACGGTAGCGGTAGGCGGTGTCGGGGCTCAGACCGGTGGCGGTGGCGGTGTGGAAGGTGCCGTTGACCGAGGAGGTGGTGGTGCCCTCCACCGTGGTGACCTGGCCGGGGTCGGTGGCCGGTGCGATCCGCAGGGTGGGGTGGTCCGGGGTGTCCGAGCGCCAGGTCAGGGTCTGGGATGTGGAGGGGTCGGCGGTGGGTGACAGGAGGACGCGCTCGGGTGTGGTGGTCGCGGCCGCGGTCGGGGCGGTGGTCGCGGCGGTGGTCAGGGCCAGCAGGGTGGTGCCCACCAGGGCGAGGGCGCGGTGGGCGGCGAAGCGGGACAAGGCGGTGCCTTTCTGCCAGGGGGAAGCTGACGCAGCGAAGGTAACCGCCCATGGGCAACATGCTGTGAACTCACTGTGACCATTGGTAGCAGTCGGGTGAATGTCGCCGACGCTGCGTTCTCCGGCCCGGGCCGACCTCTGGCGCCGCATGCGTGTCGGCGGCCCGGGCAGCACCGCCAACCTGCGCGCGAGCGTGCGCGCCCACACCGGGGTCAGCCCTCCGCCTACCGGGAGCGCTTCGGACCACGCCCTCTCGAGGCCCGTACCGAGCCGGATCGTGGCGCGCCACGAGACCATGCGGGAGGCGCTCTGATGGGATCATCGGACAGGCCGCGATTGGGAGCGCTCCCAAGGGTCTAGGATCGGACATATGGAAACACGCGTACTTGGCCGCACCAGCAAGAACGTCAGCGTCGTCGGTTTCGGCGCCTGGCAGATCGGAGCCTCCTGGGGCGAGGTCAGTGAGACCGACGCCCTGGCCGCCCTGCACGCGGCCGCCGACGCCGGTGTCACCTTCTTCGACACCGCCGACGTCTACGGCGACGGCCGCAGCGAGCAGCTCGTCGGCCGGCTGCTCAAGGAACGCCCCGGCATCACCGTGGCCACCAAGATGGGCCGCCGCGCCGACCAGGTCCCCGAGAACTACAGCCCCGACAACTTCCGGGCCTGGAACGACCGCTCCCGGGAGAACCTGGGCGTGGACACCATCGACCTCGTCCAGCTGCACTGCCCGCCCGCGCGGGTCATCGACACCGACGCCGTCTTCGACGACCTGGACGCCATGGTCGAGGAGGGGCGCATGCGCGCCTACGGCGTCTCGGTGGAGACCTGCGAGGAGGCCCTGGCCGCGATCGCCCGCCCGGGCGTCGCCACCGTCCAGATCATCCTCAACGCCTTCCGGCACAAGCCCCTGGAGCGGGTCCTGCCCGCCGCACGCGAAGCCGGGGTCGGCATCATCGCGCGCGTCCCCCTGGCCAGCGGTCTGCTGTCGGGCAAGTTCACCGCCGACACCTCCTTCGGTGAGGACGACCACCGCAACTTCAACCGGGAGGGCCAGGCCTTCGACAAGGGCGAGACCTTCTCCGGCGTGGACTACGCGACCGGCCTGAAGGCGGTCGAGCGCGTGCGCCCGCTGGTCCCCGAGGGCGTCACCATGGCCCAGTTCGCGCTGCGCTGGATCCTGGACCAGGAAGGCGTCAGCGTCGTCATTCCCGGCGCCCGCAACGCCGACCAGGCACACGGCAACGCGGCCGCCGCCGAGCTGCCCCCGCTGGACGCCGCCACGCACGCCCGGATCCGTGAGATCTACGACGAGCTCATCCGCCCCCAGGTCCACCACCTGTGGTGAGGACCTAGAAACCCCATGGCGGCCGGCCGCGGACAGCACCGCCGGTCGGCCGCCGCACCCGGTGCGCACTCCGGTCGGCGGACACCGTCCGAAGGCCGCTGAGCCCGGGACGCACCCTTAGGCGCCCCGGGCCCTGCCCGGCCCCCTAGATCAGTCCCTGGGCGAGCATCGCACTCGCCACCCGCTCGAATCCGGCCACGTTCGCCCCCAGCACGTAGTCGCCCGGAGCCCCGTAGCGCTCGGCCGCCTCCTCGCAGCGGTCGTGGATGTCGGACATCGTCTCGGCCAGCTCGGACTCGGCGTGCTGGAACGACCACGAGGTGCGCCGCGCGTTCTGGCGCATCTCCAGCACACTGGTGGCCACGCCACCGGCGTTGGCCGCCTTGCCCGGCCCGAACAGCACCTTGGCCTCACGCAGTACCTGGACCGCCTCCGGCGTGGTGGGCATGTTCGCGCCCTCCGCCACGGCGATCACCCCGTTGCGCACCAGAACACGTGCCGCGTCGGCGTCCAACTCGTTCTGGGTGGCCGAGGGAAGCGCCACGTCACAGGGCACGTCCCACACGCTGCCGCCCTCCACGTAGCGGGCGCCGACGCGCCGCTCGGCGTAGACGCTGATCCGCTCGCGCTCGACCTCCTTGATCTGCTTGAGCAGATCCAGGTCCAGGCCCTTGTCGTCGACCACGTAACCGGCGGAGTCGGAGCAGGCCACCACGGTGGCGCCCAGGTGCTGGGCCTTCTCCACCGAGTAGATCGCCACGTTGCCCGACCCGGAGACCACCACGCGCTGTCCGTCCAGGGCCTTGCCCACACGCTCCAGCATCCGCTGGGTGAACAGCACGCTGCCGTACCCCGTGGCCTCGGTACGCACTCGCGAGCCGCCCCACTCCAGGCCCTTGCCGGTGATCACTCCGGCCTCCCACCGGTTGGCCAGGCGCCGGTACTGGCCGAACAGGTAGCCGATCTCACGGGCGCCCACGCCGATGTCCCCGGCGGGAACGTCGGTGTGCTCGCCCAGGTGGCGGTGCAGCTCCGTCATGAACGACTGGCAGAACCGCTCGATCTCCGCGTCCGAGCGCCCCTTGGGGTCGAAGTCGCTGCCGCCCTTGCCGCCGCCGATGTTCATACCGGTCAGCGCGTTCTTGAAGATCTGCTCGAAGCCCAGGAACTTGATCACGCCCAGGTCGACGCTGGGGTGGAAGCGCAGGCCGCCCTTGTAGGGGCCCAGCGCGCTGTTGAACTCCACCCGGAAGCCCCGGTTGATGTGCACCTGTCCCTGGTCGTCGCGCCAGGGCACCCGGAACATGAGCTGGCGCTCGGGCTCGCACAGGCGCTCCAGGATGCGCTGTTCGGCGTACTCGGGGTGCCTGGTCAGGGCGGGCGAGAGGTCGTCCAGGACCTCCAGGACCGCCTGCTGGAACTCCGGCTCGTCGGGGTTGCGACGAGCCATGTGCTCATAGGCCGACCGGACCCCGGGGTGGTGGTCTCGGCGTGCCTCGGAGGAGAAGGGCATGGGTGGCGTTCCTTTCGGCTCAGGTGGAACGGGCACCCCACACGCCGTTGTGTCGGGAACCTCGAAAAACACGCACGCATGGCGCCATGCGTTGGATGACCCGAGGCCCTGAGGTCCTCACGCCTGCGGGTCGTGGCTGTGTTAGGAGTGTATTACCTCGATATGAACATAAATCCTGTGGCCCGGCATGTACCGGACCGGCTCACGCTCTGCCGGAACGGGCATCCCTCCAGCTCGCGGGGGATGTCGGCGAAGTCCGGATGCGGTTGTTCGCTTCGAGGCCGTGTTGCGCGGATGTTTCCGCCACATGACGCGCCCATACCAGCGCATCCCCACTCACACGTGGGGAAAACCTCCGGCGTATCCGGTCCTGCCCGCACCGGCGGCGGGGCCGTGGCCAGGCCTCATCCCGGTTCCCTCGGTCGGAGGCGGGCCAGCTGTTCGCGCACGGCCTTCACCGCCGCACGCCCCGCGGTAGTGGGCACGCACTCGGTGGCATGGGCGTGGCGGGCACGGCCGGAGTCCTCGCGGCGCGGCCCCGCCAGGGAGGCCCGCATCAGCTCCAACACCGCCGGATCGGTCCCCGCTTTCTCGGCGGAGGTGTCGGAAACGGGTTCGGGGAGGGGCGACGCGGTCCGCGGCGCCGGTGCGGTGGCAGCGGGGGCAGGCGGATGCAGGATCTCGCCGGGCACGGACCGGCACGCTCTGCCGCACACACGGCAGGTTCCGCCCGGGACGTTGCGTACGCCCGGGTGGTCGGAGCAGGTACGCGGCGCCGTGCCCCGCGCGTCGACCACGAACTCCACGGGCCGGGCGAACATGTCCCCGCCCTCCACGTCGAAACCGTTCTCGCCGCAGCGGGGCAGGGGGATCCCGCCCAGGCCCGGGGGCGAGGCGCGTTCCGCGGGGCGATGGACGCCCGCGCCCAGGTGGCCGTCGAGGAAGGCGCGTGCGTCCTCAAGGCTTCTGAGGCGACGCATGAGCGCGGCGAAGGGGCGGCGCGGGGCGTGAAGGCCGTCCAGGAGCGCGACGAGCTCCTCCTGGGCCAGCCCCTGCTTGATGAGCCGGTCCACGGCGTGGGCCAGCGCGGCCCGGTCCGGGCCGGGATTGCGCAGGACCGCGTCGGGAACGCGGGACAGGAGCTCCAGGGCCCCGCCGCTCGGCTCCCGCCGCACTCCACCGCCGCCACCGCCGACGCCGTGTCCGTCCGGCGCCTCGCGCGCGGGCGCGCGAGCTGTGCCTGAGCTCCCACGGACGGACGGACCGGGTTTGTTCGGGGAAGGGTTGTTAGGGGAAACGTCTGTGGCTCGTCGTGAGCCGGCACCGGGCTCACGGTGAGCCCTCTCCTCTTCCACCTCCGGGCGCGGGCGGGAGCGCTCGGTCAGCGGTTCCTCCCCCAGCGACGCACGTATCCGGTTGATCTCCCTCAGCTCCGCCGACGGAAAAGCACTGGCGGGGATCATCAGCTCCAGCACCGACGGCAGGCGTTCCTTCCACAAGCTCTTCGAGGCGATGCCTTCGTGGAAGAACTCCCGCTTCTGCGACGGCGACAGTCTGCGGACCAGTCCCTTTCGTATGAGTTCGTCGATCGCCCGCTTGACCGTGGGCAGGCTGACGGTCCCGCCGCAGCGGTCGACGATCGTTCGCAGGTACAGAAAGCACCAGCGGCCGTCGGCGTCGGCGGCGTCGGCGATGACCGTGGCGACGGTGTGGGCGCTGGCGCTGGGCATGTGCCCGGCCTTGAGGGCGTCGACGACCCACAGGCCGGGCCTGAACCTGACACCGCTCATGCTCTTCCGGGGACGCTTGCGGGGCGAGGGGTGGGTCGGGGCGGGCGGTACCGGTGCCTCGTGCACGACTTCGACGCGCGACATGTTCGGTATCGCTGTTACGGCAGGGCCGGAAACGCTAGACTGCGGCATGCGCTGTCTTCCTGGGTCTGCAGGGAGATGGTGAGCTGTCTTCCTGGTGATGCAGGAAGGCGGTGGGCCGCTCTCCTGCTCACGCAGGCAGGCGGCCACAACCCGGCTCGGTGTTTTCAGCACCGACCGGGTTTTCCTTTTCCGGTCTCACGGTAGCGGGGCGAACACAGGTGCGGGTGCGGTTGGGTGGAAAACCGCCCCGTTCTTTTTGCTGCTTTCACCAGGAAAAACGCGCAAAACCACCCTTGTCATCTCATACCCTTATCCCGCTCTTCCCCTGTCCCGCCCCTTTCCGAGAACGACGGACAACGATGACCCACTCCAGTGAGTCCGGCGACCCGGCCGAGGAGAAGGGCCGGCCGCTCGCCGGCGGCATGATGAACACCGTCTCCCGACACGGCGACCGCGTCGTGCGCACGGCCACCCCCGCATCCCCCGCCATCCACGCCCACCTGCGGTCCCTGGCCCAGGCAGGGTTCGACGGCGCGCCCGTACCGCTCCGGCTGCGCGCCGACGGACACGAGGAGCTCGGCTTCGTCGAGGGCGACGTGGCGCTGCCGCCCTTCCCCGCGTGGGCGATGAGCGAACAGGCCCTGTGCTCGGCCGCCGAGCTGCTGCGCCGCTACCACGAGGCCGCCGCGCGCGTACCCGTGGACACCACGGCCCCCTGGTCGCGCGACCTGGCCGACCCCGAGGGCGGACCGATCCTGTGCCACAGCGATCCGTGCCTGGAGAACATCGTCTTCCGCCAGGGCCGGGCGGCGGCCCTGATCGACTTCGACCTGGCCGCACCGGGCCGCCCGGTCTGGGACGTGGCGGCCCTGGCCTACTACCTGGTGCCCGCGCTCGATCCCGTGTCGGCGGCCGGGACACCGCGCGAGGGACTCGACGTCCCCAGGCGCCTGCGCGTTCTCGCCGACGCCTACGGGCTCTCCTTCGACGACCGCCACTCCCTGCCCGGGGTGGTCGAGCAGTACACCGCCGTCGCACGCGCCTTCGTGACCGCACGGGTCGAGAGCGGCGACGAGCTCTTCGTCCGCGACCTGGAACGACTGGGCGGGTGGGAACGATGGGACCGCCGCCAGGCCTGGCTGGCCGACCGGCGACCGGTGTTCCTGGCCGCCCTGACCGGCCCGAGCGACTGAGCCGCCTCCGGTCCGACCGCGCCGGGGCCGTCTCAGGCCTGGCGGCGTGCGATGGCCACCAGGTAGCGGCAGGGCTCTCCGGTCGGGTTGCGGTACTCGCACGGCTCGGGCGGGCCCAGGCGCAGGCAGTCGCCCGTGCCCAGCACGTGCTCGACACCTCCCTCGCAGAAGGTGAGCGTGCCCTCCAGCACCCAGATCTGGTGGTGGGTGAAGGTGTAGGCCTCCACGGGGAAGGCCACCCGTGCGCCCGGGGGCAGTTCGACCTCCACCAGCTCGATCGGCCCACCGGCCGCGGGTGAGACCGCGCGCCGCCGGTACCCCGTCTCCGGATCGGTCCACACGGGCTGCTCGTGCGCACGGGCCAGGCGCCGGTCGCCCTGTTCGGCGAAGGCGATCAGCTCCGACAGGGTGATGCCCAGCGCGGCGGACAGGCGGCCCAGCAACGCGGCGGTGGGCTGGACGTCGCCGTTCTCGATCCGGCTGATCATGCCCCGGGAGACACCGGAACACTCGGCCAGGGCGCCTCCGCTCAGCCCGCGGGCCTGCCGCAGCTCCTGTAGGGCCAGGGCGAGGGCCGGGCCCAGGTCGTCGCTCATGTGTTCACTATAGAAGACAGGAATGATTACTATGGTTGACATGAGTTCGATGCCGACCCTCACCGTCCGCGACGCGACCCGGGCGGACGCCGAGGCGTGCGCGGCGGTCTACGCGCCCTACGTCACCGACACCGCGATCACCTTCGAGTACGAGCCGCCCACAGCCGGGCAGATGGCCGACCGGATCGCCGCGGCCCAGGAACGACACGCCTGGATCGTCCTCCGGGACGCGGAGGGAGTCGCGGGTTACGCCTACGGCGGCCCCTTCCGGCCCCGGGACGCCTACCGGTGGACATGCGAGGTCAGCGTCTACCTCCAGACCGGCCGCCGCCGCACCGGCGCGGGCCGCACCCTCTACCAGGCACTGCTGCCCCGCCTGGCCGAGCGGGGCATGCACACCGCCATCGCCTGCATGAGCCTGCCCAACGACGCCAGCCTGGGCCTGCACCGGTCCCTGGGCTTCGAGGACGTCGGCGTCATGCGGAAGGCGGGCCGCAAGTTCGACGCCTGGCACGACATCGCCTGGGTCCAGCTCGACCTCTCCGCCCACGCCGGGCGGTCCTGATCCACCGGCCGCTCCGCACCCGGCGTCGCGGCCCCTGGCGGCCGGCGTAGAAACGGAGCGGGGTGTTACGGGGCCCGCCCGTGCCACCATTCGAGCGTGGGCCCGAGCCCGTCCGAACCCACCCGGTGACGGCTCCGCCCGTCCCGCACCTCCCGCGGTGCGGTGCGACCCACCCGGCCCCTCTGGGCGCCGGCCCCCGTTCCAGACACCGACAATCCCAAGGACCCACCGTGCAGGACGTCCACGTCATCAGCTTCGGCTACCTCCACGGCGACGCCCCCGACGACGCCCACCTGGTCGCCGACCTTCGCGACCACTTCCTCAATCCCGCCCCGCACCTGCCGAACCTGGTCTTTCCCGACGCCCGCGTGCGCGAGCACGTCCTGGCCACCCCCGGCGTCAGCGCCCTGGCCGAGGCTCTGGTCGCGGCCGCCGAGGCCCTCGTCGCCGGGCCGGGCACCGAGGACGTGGTCCTGGCCGTGGGATGCTCCGGCGGTGAGCACCGTGCCCCCACCGTGGCCCGTGACGTGGCCGAACGCCTGCGCGGCCGCGGGCACACCGTGGACCTGGCCCACCGCGAACTGCGCGGCCACGCCGACCACGGCCAGGACCGGGGCGAGGGGAGGCCGGCCCGGCCCGTCTGACGGCCGGGGAAGCGGTCGGCAGACGGGCCGGCCGCCGGATCCTGTCCCGCCGTTGCTCACACCCCGGGTAGGGCGGGCAGTCCGTCGATGCTGGTGGCGTTGCGGGTGCGGTGGTACTCGTCGAAGTAGCCGGTGCCACGGCGCTCGTGGTAGCGGTCCAGGAGATCGCGGTCGCCGCGCAGGTCCATGAGCGGAACCGAGAACCCGCAGGAGTCGGAGACGCGGTGCACGTCGACCACGATGACGGCGCGCTGGCCCTCAACGCGCTCCTTGGAGAAGTGGGACCGTAGTTCGTCGAATTCGGGGTCGGCGGGTGTGACGACGCGTCCGCGGCCGTGCAGACGGACGATCTTCGGCGGTCCGTCGAACGCGCAGAACATCATCGTGACGCGCCCGTTCTCACGCAGGTGCGCGATGGTCTCCGCGCCCGGTCCGGTGTAGTCGAGGTAGGCGACCTGGTGTTCACCGAGGACGGCGAAGGTGCCGCTCATGCCCTTGGGAGAGACGTTGACGTGGCCGTCGCCCGCCAGGGGCGCGCTGCCGACGAAGAACACCGGCTGGTCGAGGAGGAAGCGCGTCAACCGCGCGTCGATGGTGTCGTAGATCTTGCCCATGGCAGGTGAGTCTGCCAGGCGGCGGGCTTTGTGTCCCAACGTTTGTCCTGGCCGCCGGAAGGCCCGTCTCCCAGCGGTCAGCGCCACCGGAACCGCCACCAGGGGCACCATCCCGGTCACGCTCGCGCTGGTATCGCCGGTGATGGCCCAGAGGTTGCTCGGACTTGGTGTTGATTTTCCCACCCCTGCGGAGTGGTTTCAAACACTGTCAAAAGCGCTGGTCATCGCATACGTTGCACGGGTGAAGTTTACAGAATCGATACCCAAGCTGACGTTTACCGCGACCTCAGGCCTGCTGATCAGCGCAGGGCTGATCCTGGCCGGACCGGGCGTGGCCGCCGCGGACACCGACACCGACAAGGAGATCGCCGCCACCCTCAACACCGAGTTGGACGACGACATGGCCGGCAACATGACCGACGAGCACGTCGACAACGCCCGCGCGATGGTCGAGGCGGCGAAGGACCGCGACATGGGCGAGGACGCCGCCACCATGGCGGTCGCCACCTCCATCGTCGAGACCCACCTGGACAACCTCGACTGGGGTGACCGTGACAGCGTCGGCCTGTTCCAGCAGCGCGACCACTACGGCTCCCAGGAGCAGCGCCTGGATCCCACCTGGGCCACCAACGCCTTCTTCGACGAGCTGAACCGCGTCTACCCCGACGGCAGTTGGGACGACACCCCCCTGGGCGAGGTCGCCCAGGACGTCCAGCGCTCGGCCTACCCCGACCGGTACCAGCACCAGGTCGACGACGCCGAGGTCATCGTGGACCACCTCTGGTAAAGAACCGCCCGAGAAGCGGCGGTGGAGCGTGCGGACCCCGCTCTCGCACGCTCGGCGGGCAGGCCGGAAACCGGCAGCGGACTGGTGTTTCCGCGGTGCGGACCGCACACGGCCCGGTTGACCGCCTCGGGAGTACGGTGCACGAAGTCCCCGTAGTCGATCACGGAAATCCGCACGAGATGCCCGCGGAGCCGTCGTAGTCGGTCAGTGGCCGACGATGGCGCGGCCCACGGCGGTCCGGGGCCCGGCCCCTGCCCTCGGTGGACAAGGTGAGGACCCGCCCTGCGCGGACTCAGGCCGTCCGCGGTCTGGTCGCCTTGCCGTCGAGCCGGAGTCCGGTGGAGGCGTCCCGGTGGGTGCCGGCGGTGCCCACGTGCTCGGCGCTGATCCGCGTGCCCTTCTTGATGACGTGGACCAGGGCCATCGCGTGGCCGCGCCCCAGCCCGTAGTCCTCGGCCAGCCACCGGACGATGGTGCCCGCCTTGACCGCCGGGGCGTCGTAGCCCCTCTCCTTTGCGCGCTCGACGAGCGTGCGAGGGAGCAGGCCGGTCTTGTCCTCGATGGAGTCCAGACAGGCCTGGAACGACATGGGGCCTCCTCAACCGGGCAGAGCCCGATGCTCACACGCGCCTGCGACGTTTCGTCGCGGCCGCGGCGCCGGTGCCGCCGGGCGGCCTCGCCCACCGGTGGCCGGGGACGCCCGACAACGAACGAGGGCCCGCACCTTCCGACCGGAGGTGCGGGCCCTCGTGTCCAGGCCGTGGCGTGCCTACGGCAATCGAAGCCGACACGGTGTGCGCATCGACGGCTCAGTGCGCCTCACCCGATGGGGAGCGAACTGAGGATGCCGTTGAGTACACCGCCGACACCTCCACCGACACCGCCGGCCCCGCTGCCGGCCCCGCCCCCGAGGGCGGCGGCCGCGGAACCGGCGGCCATGAGGGAGCCGGCCAGGGCCAGAACGACGACGGTCAGCATCCGACTGGTGCTCTTCATACGAATCCCATCACTTCAGGTAGCCGTTAGTGACTCTCGGTTACAGATGGTGTCCACGGGCGACGGTCGCCAAACCTCGGCCGCTCCGCTCGAACGTGCGGCGCCCGCCGCAGGAAAAGCCCGGTGCGGCCGCCCAGGAGGCCGGGAGCGCGGCCGGGAAGCCCGTGTCCTCCCCGCCGGAAGCCGTGCGGTACGGCGTCCACGTCATGCCCGTACCGCACGATGTCCCGCGGCTGCCTGTCCTTGGGCCATCCTGGGACACATGCCTGAGCACACCGAACACCAGCTCACCGACACCGAGGTCGAGCACCTGGCCGCCACGCTGCGCCGCCGCCGCGCCGAACTGGCCACCGCCGAGGGGGTCCGGATCGGTCAGGGCACGGTGGTGCACGGGCTGACCACACACATGTGGGCCGGGATCGAGGTTCCCGCGGTGTCCTGCCACGCCGCCGCCGACCCGCTGCGGTTGTTCCCCGCCCCGGGGGCGGTGACCTGTCGGCGGTGTCTGGGCCGGGTCCGCGCCGAGCGCGGGCAGGTGCCCGGACAGACCGAACTGTGGCCGTGAGGACGCGCCGCGCCGCGTTCCCCTGACAGCCGTATGCTCGTCAGCGGTCCCATGTCCCCACCTGTCCCCGGGAGCGCCGCCGTGTCCGTGCCACCCGTGCGCCACCGCCCCTCGGGGCTGGCCTTCGCACTCGCCTCGGCGCTCGCCTTCGGCGGCTCTGGTGTGTTCGCCCGACCCCTGCTGGACGCGGGTATGGACTCCCTCCACGTCACCTGGCTGCGCGTGGCCGGGGCGGCGCTGCTGCTGTTGCCCGTGGCCCTGGCGCACTGGCGAACCGCACGGCGCCGCCCGCTGCTGGTCCTGGCCTACGGCGTCTTCCCCATGGCCGGGGTGCAGGCCCTGTACTTCGCCGCCATCACCCGCATCCCCGTGGGCATCGCCCTCCTGATCGAGTTCCTCGGTCCGGTCCTGGTCCTGCTGTGGCTGCGCGTGGTGCGCCGCACCCGCGTCTCCCCCGCCGCCGTGGTCGGCGTGGTCCTGGCGGTGGCGGGAGTGGGCCTGCTCCTGGAGGTGTGGTCGGGTATGCGCCTGGACGCCGTCGGGGTGGCGCTGGCACTGGGCGCCGCCGCCGCGCAGGCCGCCTTCTTCCTGCTGTCGGACAGCATGGGCGAGGACACCGACCCCCTGGCCGTGGTCGCCTTCGGCTCCCTGGTCGCCGCGGTACTGCTGGGCGCCCTGGCCCAGCCCTGGACACTGCCGTGGGGGATACTGGCCGACCCGGTCGCACTGGGCGGATTCGCCTTTCCCGGTTGGGCGGCCGCCCTGTGGCTGGGCCTGGTGTGCACGGCCCTCGCCTACTTCCTCGGGATCTCGGCGATCCGGCGGCTGTCCCCGCAGGTCGCCGGAGGGGTCGCCTACCTGGAGGTGGTGACCGCGATCGTGCTGGCGTGGGTGCTGCTGGGCGAGGCGCTCACCGCCGTGCAGGTCCTGGGCTCGGCCGTCATCGTCACGGGCGCCCTCATCGCGCAGACCGCCGTTCCCTCCGCCCCCGTACCGGGACCGGGGACCGCCCCGGAACCGGGGGCCGACCCCGGACGCTCCCAGTCCCCCATCCCACCCTGAACGGGTCACGGGCGGTCCGGGGCGGCCAGGCAGCACGGGAGTCCAAGGCCCGGCGGGTACGGCGCGGGGCCCGTACACACGGAGACCGGGCCCGGCGGAAGGGGAGTGGTCTTCCGCCGGGCCCGGTTCCTTCTCAGGAGCAGTCTCGGAAGGGGGCGGCTCAGGCGCCGCCGGTGGCCTCCTCGACCTCGGACATGAACTGCTCGGCGGCCTCGGCCGGGGTCAGGTCGCCGAACGCCATCTCCTCGCTGACGCGCTTGGTGATGTTCACGACCTCGCCGGCGCCGATCGGCGGCGGCGGGTTGCCGTCCACGATCGTGTCCTCGATCCCGGCCAGGAACTCCGCGCTGCGGGCGTCGGCCTCGGGCAGGGAGCCCAGGATGTGCTCGCGCACGTCCACGTTGGCGGGCAGGCCGCGGTCGGCCAGGATCAGCTCGGCCGCCTCGTTGCTGTTGAGCAGGAAGTCCACGAAGCGGGCCGCCTCCTCCGGGTGCTCGGTGCCCGCGGAGATGGAGTAGAACATGGCCGGCTTGAAGTACATGCCGGTCCGCTCGTTGGCGGTCTCACCGGGGTAGCGCAGCAGTTCGATGTCGCGTCCGGCGGACTCGGAGATGCCGCCCAGCTGGTTGGTCCAGAAGTGGGCCATCGCGCCCTTGTTGGTGGACAGCACCGACTGGTCGGGGCCGCCGGCCTCGATCTCCACGCTCTCGGCGGCGCTGGGCTGGCCCCCGTTCTCCAGGAGCTCGTTGGTGATCGAGAACCACTCCTCCAGCGTCTCCTTGGAGAAGCCGAGCGAGCCGTCCTCGTTGTAGAGGTTCTCCCCGCGCTGACGGGCGAAGATCTGGAAACCGGACTCGTTGTAGGACATGCTCTGGGTACCGACGATCTCGCCGTCGGTGGCCTCGCTGATCTGGGCCGAGATCTCGACGTAGTCGTCCCAGGTCCAGGTGGAGTCGTCGGGCATCTCCACGCCCGCCTCCTCGAAGGCCTGCGGGTCGGCCAGGATCGCGTAGGCGTTCACGCCGGTGGCCACACCGTAGGTCTTCTCGTCCAGGTCACCGCTCTCGGCCACCAGCGGGTCGATCTTGGACAGGTCGAGCTGCTCGCTGACCTCGTTGAGGTCCAGGAGGGCGCCGCGGTCGCCGTACTCGCGCAGGTAGCGCTCCTCCTGGGTCATGATGTCGGGCGCGTCGTTGGCGGCGGTGCTGGTCGCCAGACGGTCCCAGTATCCGGCCCAGTCGGTGTAGTCCGCCGTGATCTTGATGTCGGGGTTCTCGGCCTCGAACAGCTCGATGACCTTCTGGGTGGTGGCGTGGCGGTCGTCCGCTCCCCACCAGGCGAAGCGCAGTTCGACGACGCCGTCCTCGGACTCGGAGCCGCCACAGGCGGTGGCCGCCATGATGATGGCGCCCATTCCCGCGGCCACGGACAGGAGGGGGTTACGGCGACGGGCCTGGGGGCGCCCGTTGCCAGGGTGTGCACGCATGTCTGGTTCCCTTCGACTACTTGATTCCGGTGGTGGCGATGCCCTTGACGAGGTATCGCTGTCCCGCGAGGAAGAACCCGAAAACCGGCCCGAGGGCGACGATCGACATGGCGAACAGCGGACCCCAGGAGGTCTGCGAGGTCGAGTCGACGAAGGTGCGCAGGGCGACGGGGACGGTGTACATATCCGGGCTGGTGAGGAAGATCAGCTGGCTGAAGAAGTCGTTCCACGTCCAGATGAAGGTGAAGATCGCCGTGGTGGCCAGGGCGGGCATGGACAGCGGCAGGATCAGTTGGCAGAAGATGCGCACGTGGCCGCAGCCGTCGATGCGCGCCGCCTCGTCCAGGTCCTTGGGCAGTCCGCGGATGAACTGCACCATGAGGAAGATGAAGAACCCGTCGGTGGCCAGGAGCTTGGGGACGATCAGGGGCAGGAAGGTGTTGATCCAGCCCAGCTCGGAGAACAGGATGTACTGCGGCACGATCACGACGTGGATCGGCAGCATGATCGTGGCGAGCATGATGGCGAAGAACAGCCGTTTGCCGCGGAACTCCAGCCGGGCGAAGGCGTAGGCCGCCATCGAGCATCCCACGAGGTTGCCGATGATCGCCCCGGCCACCACGATCGCCGAGTTGAGCAGGTAGTGGTGGAAGGGGAACTGCAGGGCCTCCCACCCCTCGGGATAGTTGCCGAAGGTGAGGGTCTCCGGGATCAGGCCCGGTGCGCGGAAGATCTCCGCGGTGGGTTTGAAGGAGCTGGAGAGCATCCACAGCAGCGGGTAGAGCATGGCCAGCCCGAACCCGATCAGTCCGATGTGGGTGATCAGCCGCCGTACGCGTTGGGCCCGGGTGCGCTCCTGGGAGAGCACGGGGGCCCCTGTCTTAGTCGCCATAGAAGACCCAGTACTTGGAGGCGAAGAAGTTCACCGCGGTGAACCCGCCGATGATCATCAGCAGCAGCCACGCCATCGCCGAGGCGTATCCCATGTCGAAGGCGCCGAAGCCGCGTTGGTAGAGGTAGAGCGTGTAGAAGAGGGTGGAGTCGGAGGGCCCCCCGGTGCCGCCGCTGACGATGAACGCCTGGGTGAAGGTCTGGAAGGCGTTGATGAACTGCAGCACCAGGTTGAAGAAGATGATCGGGGTGAGCATCGGCACGGTGATGTTCCAGAAGCGGCGCAGCGGACTCGCGCCGTCCACCGCGGCGGCCTCGTAGTACATGGCGGGGATCTGCCGCAGTCCCGCCAGGAAGATCACCATGGGCGCGCCGAAGGTCCACACGTTGAGCACGATCAGGGTGCCCAGCGCGTAGTCGGGGTGGGAGACCCAGCCCTCGCCCTGGATGCCGAAGAAGGCCAGGACCTGGTTGATCAGGCCGTCGGCGCCGAAGACCTGGCGCCACAGGATGGCGATGGCCACGCTGCCGCCGAGCAGGGAGGGCAGGTAGTACACCGACCGGTACAGGGGCAGCCCCCGCACGCCCCGGTCCAGGATCATCGCCAGGGCCAGGGCCATGGCCAGCTGGAGCGGCACCGAGACGAACACGTACACGAACGTGACCTTCAGCGCGTTGAACAGCCGCTCGTCGGTGAGCATCCGCTCGTAGTTCTCCAGGCCGACCCAGTTGTGGTCGCCGATGAGGCTGTAGTCGGTGAAGGAGAAGTACAGGGAGGCCAGCAGGGGTCCCGCGGTGATGAACACCAGGCCGAGGAACCACGGGGTCAGGAAACCGTAGGCGGCGAGGTTCTCACGCCGCTGCCTGCCCGGGGCCGGCCTCTTGCCGGCTCGTTTTCCCGGCTTGGGGGCGGCCGTGTTCTGCGGGGTCTTGGGGGGCCGCCTTTGCAGGAGGGCGCTCACGGGGATCCACCCTCCTGTGGGGCCACCGCCGGGACGCTGGCGGACGCGTGCGGTCCTGGATTCATGGAAAATGCCAATCTCGTTCGGAAGGGCGCGTACGCTCTGTGTTCGAGAACACGGGATGAACTGCCGAAACCCGTTTTGGTAAGCGCTATCCACGTACTAAGATGTTCAGTTTCTAGCACCGGGTTACATGGGTGTCAACGGCACGTTTCCTGAAAAGTGTGATCCATACCCCAGATCGTTACCCTCCCGAAGCTCTCCAGAGGCCCCACAGGCCCGCTCCGCGCGCGGTTCTCCATCGGAAATATCACCTAAGGTGATTAAATTAATACGCTGTGTTCGCGATTGCAGTGCGGCTTCTTCTGTGCCGATGCTCTTGTCGCCCACTGGGGAAAGCGTTTACCATGCCCTGTGTGAACCACACCACCCCACGCAGGTACGCGATCGTCGGCACCGGATCCCGCGCTCGGATGTACACCCGGGCGCTGACCGGCACCCACCGGGACCGGGGGCGGCTGGTCGCCCTCTGCGACACCAACACCACCCGTATGGCCGTGCACAACCGGATCGTCACCGACGCCGGACTCGATGCCGTGCCGACCTACTCCCCCGACGACTTCACCCGCATGCTCAAGCAGGAGAGGGTCGACGAGGTCATCGTGTGCACCGTCGACCGCACCCACGCCGACTACGTCGTGGCCGCCCTGGACGCCGGGCTCGACGCCATCACCGAGAAGCCCATGACCGCCGACCTGGACGGGCTGCGGCGCATCAACGAAGCCCAGGCCCGCACCGGGGGCCGGGTGACCGTCGGCTTCAACTACCGCTACAACCCCGTCCACCGCCAGATGCGCGACCTCATCGCCTCCGGGGTCATCGGCGAGGTCGGCTCGGTGCACTTCGAGTGGCTGCTGGACCTGCGCCACGGCGCCGACTACTTCCGCCGCTGGCACCGCGACAAGGCCCAGTCCGGCGGTCTGCTCGTGCACAAGGCCAGCCACCACTTCGACCTGGTCAACTGGTGGATCGGCGCCCGTCCCACCGACGTGTTCGCCTCGGGCCGCCTGTTCTTCTACGGCGAGGAGAACGGCCGCCGCCACGGTCTGGCCGCCGACTACGAGCGCGGCCACGGCGAGGACGCCGCCGAACACGACCCCTTCGCCCTGCACATGAAGGACAGCCCCGACCTGAGCGCCCTGTACCTGGAGGCCGAGCACGAGGACGGCTACCGCCGCGACCTCAACGTCTTCAGCCCCGGCATCACCATCGAGGACGACATGTCCGTGCTGGTCGGCTACGACACCGGCGCACGGCTCACCTACCACCTGGTCGCCTACGCCCCCTGGGAGGGCTACCGCATCGCCGTCACCGGCAGCAGGGGCCGCCTGGAACTGGACATGACCGAGTTCGAGTACACCTCGCCCCACCAGGACGAGGCCACGCCCGTGCGCGGCATGCCCGCCCCCAAGGAGCACACCAGCGCCCGGCTGTGGCTGCGCCGCCACTGGCAGCCGCCCGAGGAGATCCAGGTCGCGGTGGGCGAGGGCACCCACGGCGGCGGCGACCAGCTCATGCTCGACTCCCTCTTCGGAGGAGGCGACGACGGCATCCGCCCCGACCACGCGGACGGCGGCAACGCCCTGCTCACCGGACTGGCCGCCAACGCCTCCATCGCCTCCGGAGCCCCGGTCCGCGTCGCCGACCTGCTCGGGGACAGCTGATGGGCGCACCCGTACCCGTACTGCTGGCCGGCGTCCACGGACACGGCCGCACCCACCTGCGCGCCCTGCGCGAGATGGGCCAAAGCGGCCTGGTCCGGCTCGTGGGCCTGTGCGACCAGCGCCCCGTCCCCGAGGGCGACGACCTGGAGGGACACGGCCCGCTGCCCTGCCACGCCGACCTGGGCGAGGCGATCGAGCGCACCGGCGCGCGGGTCACCATCCTGGCCACGCCCATCCACACCCATCTGCCCCTGGCCCGCACCGCGCTGGAACACGGCTCCCACGTCCTGCTGGAGAAGCCCACCACCGCGACCCTGGAGGAGTTCGAGCAGCTCAACGCGGCCGTGGACGCCTCCGGCCTGGCCTGCCAGGTGGGCTTCCAGAGCCTGGGATCGGCCGCCGTGGAAGCCGTGCGCACGCTCGTGCGCCGGGGAGCGGTGGGCCGCGTGCGCGGCATCGGCGGATCGGGCACCTGGGTGCGCACCTCGGCCTACTACGACCGCGCCCCCTGGGCCGGCCGGCGCCGCCTGCGGGGCCGTGACGTGGTGGACGGCGCGCTGACCAACCCCTTCGCCCACGCGCTCGCCACCGCCCTGGCCGTGGCCGGAAGCCAGGCCGACGCACCGGCCGGGGTGGAGCTGGAGATGTTCCACGCCCACCCCATCGAGGCCGACGACACCTCCTGCGTGCGCGTACGCACCAGCGACGGCCTGCCCATCACCCTGGCGGTGACCCTGTGCGCGCCCGAGCACCTGCCACCGCGCCTGGTGGTGCACGGCGAGCGAGGACGCATCGAGCTGGAGTACACGCTGGACCGCCTCACCCTGCACCAGCCCGGCCGCGCCCCGGTCATCACCACCCACCCGCGCACCCCCCTGCTGGCCAACCTCCTCGCCCACGTGCGCGGGGAGGAACCGCTCCTGGTGCCGCCCCCGGCCACCCGCGCGTTCATGCACGTGCTCGAAGCGGTGCGCACCGCACCCGACCCCGTGGCGGTCCCCGACCACATGCAGCAGGTCCACCGCACCGACGAGGGCGTGCGCCGGATCATCCCCGGCATCGACACCCTCATCCACCGCAGCGCCGAGCACCTGGCGCTGTTCTCCGAACTCGACCCCGCCTGGCCTCCCGCCTACCCGGCGGGGTCGGCCCACACGGAGGCCGCACCGTGAACACGCTGACCCTGGACGGCCGTGCCCTGGCCGTCCTGCACGACGGAACCGACATCGAACCGGCCCTGTCCCCGCGCCCCTACCTGCACCCGGTACGCACCCGCTCGGGAACGGTGGTCACCGAGCGGCGGCCCGCCGACCACCTGCACCACTTCGGGCTGAGCGTGGCCGTGCCCGACGTGTCGGGGACCAGCTTCTGGGGCGGTCGCACCTTCACCCGCGAGCGGGGATCGGTGCTCCTGGACAACCACGGACGCCAACGCCACCTGTCCTGGCTGGAGCTGGGTGAGGACCGCCGCGTCGAACTCCTGTCGTGGACCGATCCAGGCGGAGCCGAGCTGCTGCGCGAGGAGCGCACCGTGCGCGCCGCGGGCCTGGACGAACACACCTGGGTACTGGACGTGCGCACGGAGCTGAGCAACACCTCGGGGCGCGAGCTGAGCATCGGCAGCCCCGCCACCAACGGCCGCCCCGGCGCCGGTTACGGAGGCCTGTTCTGGCGCGCCCCCCTCGCCGCCACCCCTCCCGCCGTCACCGGCGCCGGCGGGCTGAGGGGCGAGGAGGCCCTGCACGGCTCACGCGCCGAGTGGCTGGCCATGGCCGGAACCGGCGACGACGGTGGACCGTGGACCCTGCTCTTCCTCCAGCCCGGTGAGCACACCGACCCCTGGTTCCTACGCGCGCTGGAGTACCCCGGAGTGGGACCCGCGCTGGCCTGGGACACGCGCCTGCCCCTGCCCGAGGGAGCACACCTGCGGCGGCGCCTGCGCGTGGCGGTACGCGACGGGCACACCGGCGCGGCGCGGGAACTGGAGGACCTGGCCGCGTCCGCGCGAACCCTGCCCTGAACCCGTGCGGTGGCGGGGCCCGCGGGCGGCCCCGGCCAGGGCGGCGTGAGGCCGAAGACCCCTGGGGATCCCCCGCTACCAACGTCAGGCCCGCTCCACCGGGCGGCACCAGAACCCGTCCCGGCCTGTGGACGAACGCCCCGGCCACCGGGGCACGGAAGGAAGGCAACACCCATGCGCGTTCTCGTCACCGGCGGCTCCGGACGGCTCGGCCGCAGCGTCGTGTCCGTCCTGTCCGCCCGCGGACACCAGGTGACCTCCGTGGACACCGCCCCGGCCGACCTCCCCGAAGGCGTCGACACGGTCACCGCCGACCTCCTGGACCCCGCCGCGCTGGAGGAGGCCTTCACCCGCGCCCGCCCCGAGGCGGTCGTCCACCTGGCCGGGATCGCCGTGCCCTTCGCCCGCCCCGACGTGGAGACCCTCCAGGTCAACACCGGACTGGCCTGGGCGGTGCTCTCCGCCGCCGTCGCCCACGGCGCGCACGCGGCGGTGGCCGCCTCCAGCCCCACCGTCTACGGGTACAACACCCCCTCCTGGACGCCGCGCTACCTGCCGCTGGACGAGGAGCACCCGGTCGCGCCCTGGCACGCCTACGGGCTGAGCAAGACGATCATCGAGGACACCGTGCGCGCCCTGGCACGCACCGCCCGCACCTGTGTCCTGTCGTGCGTGCGCCCGGGATACGTGGTCGCCCCCGAGGAGTGGGAGGGCGCCCCCACCCAGCTGGGGCACACCATGGCCGAACGGCTGGCCGACCCGGCGCTGGCCGCCACTTCCCTGTTCAACTACGTCGACGCCCGCGACGCCGCCGAGCTGTTCGCGCTGGTGGTGGAGAACCCCGACAAGGTCCGTGGAGGGCAGGTGTTCAACGCCATGGCCCCCGACCCCCTGGCCACCGGCCCGGTCGACGCCCTGCTGCCCCAGCACCACCCCGCCACCGCCGCGGCGGCCGCCGCCCTGGCCGACGGCCGCGCGGTGTTCTCCTCCCAGGCGGCCCACGACGCCCTGGGCTGGAACCCCACACGCACCTGGCGTGAGCAACTGCGTGTTCCGACCGGCGGATCCGCCGCCCCCTCGGGAGGCCACAGGGACTGACGAGGTGAGGGGGACATCGGAACATACGTGAGCGGGCTGAGGGCTCCGCTAGGCTAGGAAAGAGTTTTCCCATGGGCCGAGGCAGGAGAGGAAGCGGCGTGGAGTCCGGTTACGTGACCCTGGAGCAGGTCGCCGAGCACGCCGGCGTGTCCTTGGCGACCGCGTCCAGGGTGATCAACGGCAGCACCCGGCAGGTGAGTCAGCGCCTGCGCGACAAGGTGACCGCCAGCGCCCAGGAGCTCGGCTACCTGGCCAACGCCTCGGCCCAGACCCTGGCCCGCAACAGCAGTTCCCTGGTCGGCCTGCTCGTCCACGACATCTCCGACCCCTACTTCTCCTCGATCGCCGCCGGGGTCACCCGCCACACCGAGGAACAGGGGCTGGTCCTGGTACTGGGCACCACCAGCCGCTCCGCGCAGACGGAGGGCCGCATCCTGGCCACACTGCGCGCGCACCGGGCCCGCGCGGTGGTGCTGGTCGGGTCGCGCTCCACCGACGAGGAGAGCAACCGGCGCCTGTCCGAGGAGATCCTCATGTTCCGCCGCCAGGGCGGACAGGTGGCGTGCGTGTCCCAGGAGGGCCTTCCCGCCGACACGGTCACCCCCGACAACCACACCGGGGCCGCCGACCTGGCCCGCCGCCTCATCGCCCAGGGACACCGCGAGTTCGCCATCCTGGCCGGTCCCACCGACCTGCAGACCGCCCGCGAACGCCTGGACGGCTTCCACTCCGCGCTCTCGGGGGCGGGCCTGGAACTGGCCCACCACAACGTGGTGCACGGCGCCTTCACCCGCGACGGGGGCTATGAGTCCACCCGTCGCCTGATGGCGGTGGGCACCGACGCCACCTGTCTGTTCGCGGTCAACGACGTCATGGCCACCGGGGCGATGGCGGCCCTGCGCGACCTGGGGCTGCGTGTGCCCGCCGACCTGTCGGTGGCCGGGTTCGACGACATCCCCACCCTGCGCGACCTGACCCCCGCGCTGACCACGGTGCGCCTGCCCCTGGAGGAGATGGGTGAGCGGGCCGCCGTGCTCGCCCTGGACGGCGAGCCCGGCGACCAGCCCCGCGTGGTCACCGTGCGGGGCGAGGTCGTCGAGCGCGAGAGCACCGCACCGCCCACCCGCTGACCCCGTTCCCCGCGGACGAGGGGGTGGGCTCCCCCACGGGGCGAACTCCCTCACCGGAGCGGGACTCCGCCTCCCTCGGCCACTCCCCCACGGCCGGAGACCACTCCCAGCCACTCGTCGAAGGTGGTCGGTGCGATGCGGGCGCCCTCGCCGGGCAGGAGCACGTCGCCGGCCATCTCCGGTCCGAGGACCGTCGACCAGGTCGGTACAAGCCTCACCGCGCGACCGCGCGCCTCGTTGGTGCGCCGGGCCATGTCCACCAGGTCCTGTGTCCCGGGGCCCGCGACATCGGTGTAACGCCCCCGCGGCTCGCCCACCGCGATCTCGGCGAGGACGTCGGCCACGTCCGCTGGCGCGACCGGTTGCACCAGCAGCGGTGCGACCATGGCGACACCGTCCCGCTCGGTCCAGCTCGTCACCATCGCGGCGAAGTCGTGGAACTGTGTGACCGGAACGATCGTCCACGGCACCGGGCCCGCGGCCACGAGGCGCTCCTGCTCCCGCTTGCCGGCGTAGTGGGCGTTGCCCTCGACACGATGGACTCCGACGATCGAGAGCAGCACGTGGTGTCGCACGCCTGCCCGCTCCTCGGCGGCGAGCAGGTTCCGTGTGGTGGTGCTGAGGTAGGCCGTCGTCCGATCCCTGTCGGTCACGGGTCCGTTGGTGGCGTCGACGACCGCTTCGGCGCCGGACAGGGCGGCGTCGAGACCCTCGCCTGTGGACAGGTCCACGCCGAGCGAGCGGCTGATGCGTACGACCTCGTGTCCCTCCCGTTCAAGGGCCGCGACCGTGAGTGTTCCGATGTTCCCGGTCGCGCCGGCAACCGCGATCCGCATGATGATCTCCTCTCTCGTCGCCGTGTGAACCCTATCAAGGACTAAATGGATCCATAATGTCTGCGATAGGCTCGGAGCCGTGAAGCTACCTGTGAGCACGGAATGGGTTCTGCACTGCACCACGACGCTGGCACAGCTCGATCCGGGAGTCAGCGCGTCGGCGGCGCAGCTCGCCCAGTACTACGACCTGCCGGCGCCCTATCTCACCAAGCAGTTGAAGAAGCTCGTCAGAGCCGGGCTGCTGGCCGCGACCACGGGCCCGCGTGGGGGGTTCCAACTCGCGCGGCCCGCCTCCGAGATCACGCTCCTGCAGATCGTCGAGGCCGTCGACGGCACGTCCCCACCGTATGAGTGCCGCGAGATCCGCCAACAGGGACGGGGAGCCCTGCCCCCCGGCGAGTGCCGCCGTACCTGCGTCCTCGCCGAGAAGATGGCCGAAGCGCACGAGGCGTGGCGGCACAGCCTCGCAGGGTCCACCGTCGCCGACGTCATCGCCACACTGCCCGCGTCCGCGCCGTCCCGCACCCGACGGCGCCTTTCGGAGACGGGATAGCCCCCGATCCGCACACGACCGGTAGCGCTCCCGAGAGGCGCCCGCCCCGCCTCGGCGACGGGCCGCCGAGGCGGGAACGAGGAGGGGACTCGGGGAGCCGGGGGTCATTCCTCTTCGGCGTCCCCGGGACCGCGAACGCCCAAGAGGGCCCTTCCCGGTCCGGGACCGTGGCGGTGAGCCGCTCAGGCGCGGGCCGAACGGCCCAGGCCCAGGATCAGCACCACGCCGACCAGGACGTGCATCCCCGCCAGCACCAGCACGACCACCGGAGCGGCGCCGCTGGTGACCGGTCCGGCCAGGGACAGCACGAGCACGATGTAGGCGACGACCGACCACACCCGGCCCGGACTCCGCACGGTGCGCTCCAGGACCATCAGCAGGGCCCAGGCGGCCAGGCCGAAGACCAGGCCCGCCACGGCCACGGCCACGGGCCCCACGACCCGGGGCCGCCCACCGGGGAAGGCGGTCAGCTCCACCCCCGCCAGCGGAACGGCCAGGGCCCACAGCACCAGGGGCGCGAGCACCGCGGCGGCCACGGTCAGGGCCCGCCACGCGGTGGGCCGGGAGGAGGTGCCGGGAGCGGTGGAATCCGTGGTGGTCATGGGAACTTCCTCGCAGTCGTCGGTGTCGTGTCGCGGAACGGGGCCGGCCGTCTGGCGGAGAACGGGCGCAGGGCTCCGTCCGCGCGGTATCCCGGCAGGACGGATGGTCCCACCGGTCCCGGGTACGGTGCGCCGACCGCGCCCCGCCGCCGGGGACACCGCGACCGGGCGGTTCGGCGCACCGGCCTCTCGGCGTCCAGGGCCCACACTCCCCCTCACGGCACCGCCGCCGCATCGGCCTCGGGGCCGCACGGGCACCGACCTCGGGCCAGGCGGACTTCGACTTTGGTCGGTGTCGGCCCCGGCCCGCCCGGAGCTAGGCTGACCGGGTGCGAAGCCCGATGGACACCCGTTCCGCGCGCTGGGGATCCCCCTGGACCGTGGCCGCGGTGGTCGCCCTGGTCGGCCTCCAGGTCGCGGCGACGGTCTGGGCGCGCTGGGGCGAGCACGCCGACCCCTGGTCGCGGTGGCTGGACCTGTCCGTGGGCATCCTGGCCTGCGTGCTCTCCCCCGCCCTGCTGCGGTGGCCGGTCGCCGGCGCGCTGGGCTCGGCCGTACTCGCCGTCCTCTCCCCCGCCGCCACCCCGGTGGTCGCGCTGGGCGTGCTCCAGGTCGCCCGCCGGCGCGCCTTCCCCCTGGCCGTCGCGGTCGCCACGACGGCGGTCGCCGCGCACGCGGTCCAGGGCCTGCTCCAGCCCAGCAACGGCATCTCCTACGCCTGGTGGCTGGCCCTGGTCGCCGCCGCGTCCGGCGCACTGGTCTGCTGGGGCGCCCTGGTCCGGGCCCGCTGCGCGCTGGTGATGTCGCTGAGCGAGCGCGCCCACCGCGCCGAGGCCGAACAGGGCCGCCGGGTGGCCGAGGCACGGATGCTGGAGCGCACCCGCATCGCCCGCGAGATGCACGACGTGCTCGCCCATCGGCTGTCTCTGCTGGCCACCTACGCCGGGGCGCTGGAGTACCGGCCCGACGCCCCGCCCGAACAGCTCTCCCGCGCCGCCGGGGTGGTGCGCACCGGCGTCCACCAGGCCCTGGAGGAACTACGCGAGGTGATCGGTGTGCTGCGCGAGGAGGACGCCGGGGACGAGGGAAGCCCGCAGCCGGTCCTGACCGACCTTCCCCGGCTGCTGGAGGAGGCGCGCGCCGCCGGAGAGCACGTGGACCTGCACGATACGGTGGCCGACCCCGCGGCCCTGCCCGCCTCCACCGGCCGCACCGCCTACCGCCTGGCCCAGGAGGGACTGACCAACGCCCGCAAGCACGCCCCCGGCCAACCGGTGAGCGTGCTCGTGGAGGGCGGTCCCGGCGAGGGCCTGGTGATCGACCTGCGCAACCCCGTTCCCGGCCCCGACGGGACGGCCCCCATCGGGGAACAGCCCCTCCTGACACCGGGCAGCGGGACCGGCCTGGTCGGCCTGACCGAGCGCGTACGCCTGGCCGGGGGGCGCCTCGACCACGAGCGCACACGCGAGGGCTTCCACCTGAGAGCCTGGCTACCATGGCCCCCATGAGCCGTCCGCCACGTGTCCTGATCGTCGACGACGACGCCCTCGTCCGCGGCGGCCTGACCATGATGCTCGACGGAGTCCACGGCATCACCGTGGTCGGCGAGGCCACCGACGGCGACGAGGTCCTGGCCGCGGCCGACACCCACTCCCCCGACGTGGTCCTGATGGACCTGCGCATGCCCCGCGTGGACGGCATCACCGCCACCCGCAGGCTGCGCGCGCGCACGCCCCCGCCCGAGGTCGTCGTGCTCACCACCTTCGACACCGACGAGAACATCCTCTACGCCCTGCGCGCCGGCGCCAGCGGCTTCCTGCTCAAGGACACCCCGCCCGCACGGATCGTGGACGCGGTCCTGCGGGTGGCCGCCGGGGAACCCATCCTGTCCGCGAGCATCACCCGGCGCCTGATGGAGCGCACCGCCGTCCAGGCGGGCTCCTACCAGCGCGCGCGCACGGCCCTGGCCCGGCTCAGCCCCCGCGAGCACGAGGTGGCACTCGCCGTGGCCAGGGGCCACAGCAACGCCGAGATCGCCGCGCGGCTGTACATGAGCGTGGCCACGGTCAAGGCCCACGTCTCCAGCGCCCTGACCAAGCTCGACCTGGACAACCGCACCCAGATCGCGCTGCTGGCCCACGACGCCGGCCTGACCTGACACCGAAACGCACCGTGCCCCGGACGTGCGGCGACGCCGCCCCGGCGGCGGTTGACGGGGGCTGACGGGCTCGCGCCGAGAGGGCGGCCTACTTTGAGGCCATGACGAAATACGCGTGGATGTACCGCCTCGGCCTCACGCCGTGGGAGCGCTACGGAGCCGCGGGCGGAGCACAGCTCGGCACCCTGCTCGACCGCGAGGCGAAAGAACGTCCCACCGCCCCCGGGCGGGCGTTGGACATCGGATGCGGACGCGGACAGTTCACCCCCGAACTGGCCCGGCGCGGATGGGAGGCGGTGGGCGTCGACATCGTTCCGAGGGCGATCGAGGCCGCTCGGCGCCAAGGACCCGCGGAGATCACCTACGTCCTGGGGGACGCGACCGACCTGGAGCCGGCCGGCCTGGGCACATTCGACCTCTTCCTCGACATCGGCTGCCTCCAGGGCCTTGACACGGGCCAGCGGGCCGCGGAGGGACGAGGTGTGACGGCTCTCGCCGCGCCGGGGGCCACCCTGCTGATACTCGCCTTCGGGCCGTCGCGGTACCAACGGCTCGTCGAGGGCGTTTCGCGGGCGCAGATCGAAGCCGCGTTCCCGGGATGGGAGGTCCTCTCGGTCGAGGACGCGGTCACCGACGGCCTGGGGTGGCCGATGAACCAGACCTCGCCGCAGTGGTACCGGTTCCGCCGTACCGCCGGGTGACCGGGTTCCCCGGCGGAGCTGACCCCGTTCCCGCGGGGGCGGAGACGGCCGCCCCCTCTGGAACGCCGTGGGCCACCACCGGGTTCGGTACTGGTCCGAGGGAAGGCCGACGGGGTCCCGGTACCGGCTCGCGCTCACCGACGAACCGGCCCGGCAGCGCCAGGACCTGCGGCGGTACCCGGACCGCGCTGCCGGCCCACGACGCCGGCCTGGCCAGCCCCGGGTGGCCACGTTCACCGGGCCTCGGCCCCGGCCCCGGGTCGACGGCGCGCACCGGCCACGGCCGGACCCTTCCGCAAGGGCTCCAAGGGATGGCCGTTTACGGCCAAACCACGCGACGGGCGGCGGCGACGGACTAACGTCACCCCAGGTGTGCTCTCGCGAGGAGGATCGGCGTTCACCATGGGCAGGGACGAGGAGAGGAAAGGCGTCGGCGGCCAAAGGCCCGGCGGCTCCCCGAGGCCCCCGCGCCCGCCGGGCGGACGACCGCCGCATCCACCTCCCCGGCAGCGTCGACGAGCACGGACTCCGCTCCCCCGGTGGACGCGCGGACGTTCGCGGGTCCGGCCCCCGTCGAAGCCGTCCGCCCTCGACCTCCTACAGAGCGGTACTTTCCCGAGGGCCGGAGCGCGTCACGACGGACGCGCCTGACGGCGCTGGCGATCGCCGCCGTGGCGCTCTTTCTCTTCTCCCTGGCCGGCTACGCGGGGGGCTACGTCTACGACCGGTGGTCCACCGAGTCGCTGACCCGTGAGGAGCGGGCGGCCGAGACGGAGATAGACCAGGAAAAGGAGCCGTTCACCAGCTCCGTCACCTACGACACCTCCGTTCCCCACAACTTCAAGATCGTCCTCGACCGGCCCCTGACACCGGAGGAGGGGGAAACGCTCCAGGCCACCCCGGTCGAGGAGGTCTGGGACTTCCTGCGGCCCCTGGGCGGGCGGCTGATCCGCTACCCCGCCAGTATGAACCCCGCCTCTCCGGACGGGTGGACCTGGCACGGAACGAGCATCCCGCCCGACGCGACGGTGTTCACCATGGACCTGCTGTCAACGCGCACCTCCCAACTGAGCATCGTGGGCATGACCCCCGTCAACATCTCCTGCGCGGAGTCCACGGCCGCGACCGTCGTGGAGTTCTCACCGCAGGGCGAGGCCTCCTACCCGGGCGTGGTCGTCGATCTGCGCGAGGAGGACCCGACTCCGTACATCTCCGACGAGGGCCCCGACCAGGGGCTGCCGTACTTCGGCCACAGGCGGATCGATCTCGGCGGCGGGCTGGAGCCGGGCGGGCTGCGGGTGGAGGCGCTGGTACACGGCCAGTCCTGTGAGTGGGAGATCCGGGCGCGCTACCGCGACGCCCGGGACAACACGGACGAGGTCGTCCTCCGCGACGGCGACCGGCCCTTCTTCGCCGAGGCGCTGCCCGACCGGCCCCAGCAGTACTGGGTGTGGGGACACGGGTTCGGCGACTCGGAGGGAAACCCCTTCCTGCCGTGCCACGAGATGCCGGACGAAGCCGGCTGCGCGCACCTGTTGGGGAACACGTCCTGACCACGGCCCGACCCGGGCGGCGGTCCCCGTCTCACCCGGGCCCCGGAGCGGCCCCGCGGCTCACACCCCGGACCGCTCCCGCGAGCGCCGCCGCAGGCACGTCCATCCCACGCCCGCCCAGGAGAGCGCCACGATCCCCGCCATGACCAGGCGCGAGGTCAGCAGGTGCTCACGCGGATACAGGGTGCCGGTCAGGTAGAAGTCGATGAAGCCGTCCTCCATCACCGCGCGCCCGGTCTCCGACCGCGACCAGTTCTCGATCTCGGTCAGAAAGCACGGCCAGTCGACGATGACGATGCCCAGGGCGTAGGCGGCCACCCCCAGGTGCACCCAGAACAGCCGGGGCCGGCGCCAGGCCAGGAAGCCGCCGAAGACGACGAAGCAGAGGAAGGAGAAGTGCAGGACCATCGCGGTGTGGCCGAGGAGAGGGGTCATGTCCCGAACCTAGGGACGCGCCCGCCCGCGTACATCGGTACACGCACCCACCTCTGCCGAGTACCCGTACTCATGACGGGGCCGGGGCGCCCCCGCCACGGGGTGCCCCGGCCCGCCGGCCGCGAATCCGGTCCAGCTGGGTCCTCCTGCGCCGGTCACCCAGGAGGACCGAGCAGCGCTCGGCGCGGTGTCAGCCCACGGTCCTCTTGGCGAGGGCATGGCCACCTTCCGTCTTCCCGGTCTGGTCGCCCGGCTGGCGTTGCAGCGAAGAACCGCGCTCAGCGCCAGATCCTGTTCCGGTGTCCCCGGACACTCCCCTCGCGGGGTCGGCGGCCGTCTGGGGTACGGGAGGCCGAGGTCATCCGCCCGGTGGGAAGTCGGCTCCCTCAGAGAGGGCCTCGTCGGCGCGGAGCGCGACCAAGGACTCCTCCCAGCGCGCGGCGACCGCCTCGTAGCCCTCCGCGCCCAGGACCAGGCGGTGCGGCGGCTCCCGCCTCTCCATGGCGGCGAGAACGGCCTGCACTCCGCGCTCCGGATCACCCGGCTGGAGGCCGTCCTGGGAGACCATGGCGGAGCGCACCTCCTCCAGCATGGGCAGGTAGGCGGTCAGTGCCTCTCGGACGGGCTCGTCGGCGAATCCGGCGTAGGCCCGGGTACGGAACGCTCCGGGCTCGACCGCCATCACCCGGATGCCGAAGGGCTCCGTCTCGCGTCGAAGGACCTCCGTCATTCCTTCCAGGGCGAACTTGGCCGCCGTGTAGAAGCCGAATCCGGGCGTTCCGACCAGCCCTGCGACCGACGACATGTTGACGATCCATCCGCCTCCCCTGGAACGCATGCCCGGGAGGACGGCACGGGTGACATGCAGGACGGAGAAGAAGTTGACCTCGAAGGTGCGCCGCACGGCGGCCTCGCCCATCCCCTCGATTGATCCGTACCAGCCGCGTCCCGCGTTGTTGACCAGGACGTCGATGCCGCCGAAGTGTTCCTCGGCAGTGGCCACGGCGGCGCGCACACCGTCCGGTTCGGTGACGTCGAGCGGTAGGACGAGCGCGTCGCCGTCGTGCTCCTCCGCCCAGGCGCCGAGCTCCTCGGGGCGGCGCACGGTCAGGGCGACCCGACCTCCCCGGGCGAGCACGGCCTCGGCGTAGGCCATACCGAACCCGCCCGGGGTGCCTCCCGTGATGAACCAGGTGACGGCGTTCACGGCTCGATCACCAGCCTTGCGATGCACTCCTCCCTGAGGGTGAAATGGTGGCGAAGGTCGATCTCCCCTCCGGGAAAGTCCCCCTCAAGGTGCTGGACGACGGTGTACCGGTCCTCGCCGCCGGTCTCGGCGCGGACCGGCACGGCCGTGTAGGCGAACGCGTTCCCGGCCTCCTTCGCCCAGCGGGTGATGGCACCGATGCCCTTGTGGGTGCGCCCGTCATCGACGACGGTGGCGTCGGTGGCGAAGAAGGACGCCGCAGTCGCCGCGTCGCGCGCGTTGTGCGCGGTCAGGTAGGCCATGACGGTCCCGGGGAGACGATCGAGGTCGACGGCTCGGATGCTGGTCATGAGATCCTCCGAATCACGGGAGTGAGCGGCCCGTCGGCCGCGCCATCCCGAGCGTGGTCATGGGAGTGGCCACCCCAAAGTTACTTCTAAAATGGAAGTTACTAGCTTCGATATTAGCAGCAACCATGGAGGAGAGTGCCGTGACCGGTCGGATACGCCGGGAGGACCGCGAGTGCCCGCTGTCGACGGCGATCGAGTACGTCGGCGACTGGTGGACGCTCCTGCTGCTGCACGACGTCTTCGACGGCTACACGCGCTTCGACGAGTTTCAGCGGAACCTCGGCATCTCGTCCAGCATGCTCACCGGACGACTCAGGAGGCTGGTCTCGGACGGCTTCCTGGAGCGGCGGCCCTACCAGAGCAGACCCGTTCGCCACGAGTACGTGCTCACCGAACTGGGCCGCTCGCTGCGCCCGGTCGTCGTCACCCTGGCCGCCTGGGGAAACTCCCGGCTGGCCCCCGAGGAACGCCGCATGATCCTGGTGGACGCGGAGAGCCGCGAGGAGGTCGAACCGATCGTGGTCGACGCGGTGACCGGGCGGCGCCTGGACGACGCGGACGCCTACGTCTTCACCGCGGGACCGGCCGCCGGATCGGAGATGAGGGAACGCTACACACCTGACGAATAAGCGGCCCCGCCCACACGACGGGGCCGGGGCGCCCCCGCCACGGGGTGCCCCGGCCCGCCGGCCGCGAATCCGGTGCTAGGGGGAGGCGTCCGCGACCGGCGTGAGCGTGTCGGCGAACACCAGGCCGTGGCCGTGCCCGGTCTCGGCACGCACCCGTCCCCGGTCGAACTCCACCCCGCTGGGGCGGGCCAACGCACCCAGCGCGGCGAAGGAGGCCCGGTCGATGTCCTCGACCATGGCCACCCGGGGCAGGCACAGCGCCAACTGCCCCGACAGCTCGGGCAACAGGTGCGGAGCCACCGGCACACCCCGGCGCGCCATCGACTCCGCGATCCGCAGGAACGGGGTGATGCCGCCCACCCGCACCACGTTGGGCTGGGCGACGTCGCACACCCCCAGCTCCACGGCCCGCTCGAACTCCGCGACCGTGCGCAGGTTCTCCCCCATCGCGAACGGGACGCGGGTACGCTCACGCAGCCGGGCGTGCGCCTCCAGGTCCTCCGCGGGAAGCGGCTCCTCCACGAAGTGCGGGTCGAGGTCCTCCAACGCCTCCAGCGCACGCACCGCACGCGGCACGTCCCAGCGCTGGTTGGCGTCCACCATCAGCAGGCGCTCGGCACCCACCAGGTCGCGCACCGCCCCCACCCGCTCCACGTCGCGGGCCGGGTCGGGCGATCCCACCTTCATCTTGACCGCCGAGTGCCCGGCCTCCACCCACCCGCGCACCTGCTCCACCAGGTCCTCCAGGGGGTAGTCCAGGTTCACCCCGCTGCCGTAGGCGGGCACCGACTCCCGGCGCCGCCCCACCAGGTCCACCAGGCTCGTCTTCGCTGCCTGGGCACTCAGGTCCCACAGGGCGATGTCCACCCCGGCCAGCGCCATCAGGGTGAGCCCGCTGGTGCCCGCCTCACGCAGGTGCCAGCGCAGCTCCTCCCACCGGGCCGGATGGGCACGCTGTCCCACCAGCGCGGGCCGGACGTCGTCGTTGACCAGAGCGGCCACCGCCCGCGCCCCGATCAGCGGGGTCCACGCGAAACCCGTGCCCACCAGGCCGGCGTCGGTGTCCACCCGCACCACCACGACGTCGTTGCGGTCCACACCCCCGTCCCAGGACCGGTGCAGCGGCAGCCGGAAGGCGCGGGCGCCCACCTCGGTGACGCGCACGCTCACGCCCCCTTGACCAGGGACAGGCCGGTCTCGATCAGCTCGGCCAGAGCGGCCTCCTCCTCGGCGGTGGGGTCCACGAACGGGGCCCGCACCCCGCCCATGTCCACACCGCGCTGCCGGGCGCCCGCCTTGACCAGCGACACCGCGTACCCCGGCACCCGGTCGCGCAGGCGCACCAGCGGCTCGAAGAACTCGCGCATCAGGGTGTCGGCCAACGGGTCACCGGCGTGGAAGGCGGTGTAGAAGGCGGTGGCGACCTCGGGCACGAACGCGAACGCCGCCGAGGAGTACAGCGGCACCCCCACGGCCCGGTAGGCGGCCACGGTCAGCTCGGCCGTGGGCAACCCGTTGAAGAAGGTGAACTCCTCACCGCGCACCTCGCGCACCGCCAGCACGATCTGGTGCATCCGCCCCAGGTCGCCGACCCCGTCCTTGATACCGACCACCGTGGGGATCCGGGCCAGCTCCGCCGCGCTCTGGGGGGTGAAGACCATCGAGCCGCGCTGGTAGACCACCACCGGGATGTCCACGGCCGCGGTCACCGTGCGCACGTACTCCACCAGCCCCCGCTGCGGGGCGCCCACCAGGTAGGGCGGCAACAGCAGGACCGCGTCCGCCCCCGACTCCTTGGCCGCGCGGGCCTGTTCGATGGCGGTGCCCACGCTGCCGCCCGCACCGGCGACCACCGGCACCCGGCCCGCGGTGACCTCCACCGACCGCCGCACCACGGCGGCGTGCTCGGCGGCCGAGAGGGCGTGCACCTCACCGGTGCCGCAGGCCGCGAACACCCCGCCCGCGCCGTGCTCCACACCCGAGGCCACGTGCTCGGACAGCACGGCCTCGTTCACCCCTCCCCCGGCGGCGAAGGGGGTCAGGGGAAAGAACAGGATTCCGTCGAAGTTCATACTGCTCCTCGTGCTCCTTGCCGGGGTGGCCCGGGGACGCCCCGGCGCCCCCGGACCACCTCACAGGACGTGCTGGACGTGACGGCGGGCCACGGTGGCGATGACGTCGTCGCCGTCGGCCTCCCAGACCCGCTTGTTGAAGATCTCCACCTCGATGTCGCCGTCATAGCCCGTGGCGTCCACCGCGCGGCGCAGGGCGCCCACGTCGGCGTGGCCGTCACCGACCATGCCCCGACCCAGCAGGGCGTCGGCGGGGATGGGCAGTTCCCAGTCGCAGGCCTGGAAGGAGGCGATGCGCCCGCCCGCCCCGGCGCGGGCGATCTGCTCCCACACCTGGGGGTCCCACCACACGTGGTAGGCGTCCACCACCACGCCGACGGCGGCGGCGTCGAAGCGCTCGGCCAGGTCCAGGGCCTGACCCAGCGTGGAGAGCACGGCACGGTCGGCGCAGAACATCGGGTGCAGGGCCTCCAGGGCGAGCCGGACCCCGCGCTCGGCGGCGTAGGGCACCAGTTCGGCGAGGGCGTCCGCCGCCCGCTCGCGGATCCCGACCAGGTCGCGCTCACCCTCGGGCATACCGCCCATGACCATGACCAGGCAGGGCGCGCCCAGCTCGGCGGCCTCGTCGACGGCGCGCCGGTTGTCCTCCAGGGCCGAGGCCCTGTCGGGAGCGGTCAGGAATCCGGCACGGCAGTGGGAGGACACCCGCAGCCCGGACCTGCGCAGCAGGCGGGCGGCCTGTGCCAGACCCATCTCGGCTACCGGCTCACGCCACACGCCGATGGCGGGCACCCCGGCGCGCAGACAGCCGTCCACGGCCTGGGTCAGGCTCCAGTACTTGACGGTGGCCTGGTTGAGCGAGAGCCGTGCCAGCCGCGGGTCACCCGGCTCGGGCGTGGGCACCGCGGCGGGCAGCCCCGAGGGCACGTCCACCGCCGTGGGAACAACCGCCGGAGCGGTCGTGGTGGGAGCGCCCTCCTGGGGGACGGGCGCCTCGGCGCCATCTGGAAGCGTGCTCACTGGCTCACTCCTGACACCTCGAGGAGCGCCCGCATGCGAGACGCCGCCAGGTCGGGGTCGGTCAGGGCCCCGGCGGCGTCGGCCAGGCGCACCACCTGGGCCAGGTGGGGCAGGTCGCGGGCGCTGTGCAGCCCACCCACCATGTGAAAGCCCTTCTGGTGGCCGTTGAGCCAGGCCAGGAAGGCGATACCGGTCTTGTAGTAGAAGGTGGGCGCGGCGAACAGGTGCCGGGCCAGGGGGACCGTGGGATCCATCAGGGCCCGGTATCGCCCGGTGTCGCCCTCGTCCAGGGCCGCCAGCGCGCGGGCGGCGGCCGGGGCGATGGCGGCGAAGATGCCCAGCAGGGCGTGGGAGTGGCCCTGCTCGTCGCCCAGGACCAGGTCCGGGTAGTCGAAGTCGTCACCGGTGTACAGGCGCACGCCCTCGGGAAGCAGGCGGCGCAGCCGCACCTCCAGGGAGGCGTCGAGCAGGGAGACCTTGATGCCCTCCACCTTCGCCGCGTGCTCGGCGATGAGGGCGGCCACCGGCTCGATCGCCTCGGCCGGGTCGGCGTGGCCCCAGTACCCGGCCAGGGCCGGGTCGAAGGCGGTGCCCAGCCAGTGCAGGATGACCGGCTGGTCGACCTGGCGCAGCAGGTGTCCGTAGACCTTGGCGTAGTCCTCGGGGCCCGAGGCGACGGCGGCCAGGGCCCGGGAGGCCATCAGGATGGGGGTGGCACCGGCGCCCTGGACGACGTCGAGCTGTTCCCCGTACGCGGTGATAACGCTTTCCAGATCGGCGTGCGAAGGATCGAGCTGGTCGGTGCCCACACCGCAGGCCAGGGCGGCGCCGCGCGCGGCGGCCTCCGCCCCCGACCTGCGGATCAGCTCGGCGGTGGCCGCCCAGTCCAGGCCCATGCCGCGCTGGGCGGTGTCCATGGCGTCGGCCACGCCCAGCCCCTGGTCCCACAGGTGGTGGCGAAAGGCCAGGGTGGCGTCCCAGTCCAGGCGGGCGGGCGCCCCGGGGGCGTTGGGGGAGAGCGGGTCGGCGACCACGTGGGCCGCGGCGTAGGCGGTGCGCGAGCGCGCGGGGGGCAGCGGGGAGGTGTCGACGGGGGTGCCGGCCAGGGTGTGGGGGGCTGCGCGGCCGTCGGTGGTGGGTAGCAGGAGTGTGTTCATGCGAGGGTGACCTCGTCCAGTTCGATCGTGCGCCCGGTGCGCGCCGACTGCAGTCCGGCCTCGGCCATCTGCAGGCCGCGGGCCCCGGAGATCAGGTCGTGCGGGAAGGGCGTGTCCAGGACCACGTGGCGCAGGAAGTTCTCCCACTGGGCGCGGAAGCCGTTGGGGAACTCGGTGTTGTCGGGAACCGGCTCCCACTGGTCGCGGTAGCGGCCCGGGTCCTCCAGGTCGGGGTTCCACACCGCCTTGGGCGTGGCCGAGCGGTGCTGGGCGCGGCAGGAGCGCAGTCCCGCGACGGCGCTGCCGTGGGTGCCGTCGACCTGGAACTCCACGAGCTCGTCGCGGGCCACGCGCACGTTCCAGGAGGAGTTGATCTGGGCGATGACACCGCCGTCCAGCTCGAAGATGCCGTAGGCGGAGTCGTCGGCGGTGGCCTCGTAGGGCTCGCCGTTCTCGTCCCAGCGGCGCGGGATGTGGGTGGCCACCTTGGCGGTGACCGCCCGCACCGGGCCGAACAGGTGCTCCAGGATGTAGTGCCAGTGCGGGAACATGTCCAGCACCATGCCGCCGCCCTCCTCGGCGCGGTAGTTCCAGCTCGGGCGCTGCGCGGGTTGCCAGTCACCCTCGAAGACCCAGTAGCCGAACTCGCCGCGCACCGACAGGATCTGGCCGAAGAAGCCGCTCTCGACCAGTCTGCGCAGTTTGAGCAGGCCGGGCAGGAACAGCTTGTCCTGGACCACGCCGCTGCGCACGCCCGCGTCGCGGGCCAGCTTGGCCAGTTCCAGGGCGGCGCTGAGCGTGCTCGCGGTGGGCTTTTCGACGTAGATGTGCTTGCCCGCGGCGATGGCGGCGCGTACGGCGGCCTCGCGGGCGTGCGTGATCTGGGAGTCGAAGTAGATCTTGACGTCGTCGTCGGAGAGCACGGAGTCCAGGTCGGTGGACCACCGCTCGATTCCGTGGCGCTCGGCGATCTCGCGCAGCTTGTGTTCGGAGCGCCCGACCAGAACGGGCTCGGGAATGATCCGGGAGCCGTCGGGCAGGCGCACGCCGCCGGCCTCGCGGATGGCCAGGATCGACCGGGTCAGGTGCTGCCGGTATCCCATGCGTCCGGTGACGCCGTTCATGGCGACACCCAGCATGTGGTCACCCATAGGTTGTTACCATCCTTCCGTGTGAAAGCGCTTTCCAGAGTACGCCAAACCTACCTCCCACACCAGAGGGAGCCCGGGACCAGCCACGACGTATGTGGTCTGGACCGGAACGGTAGGAACCACGTGCGGCATTGGCACGTGGGCCTGAGTTGTGGCCCCAGGGCCTGGGGCCATACGCGAGAGGAGCCGCGTCTCCGCTGGTCAGCGCGATCAGACCAGGGCAGGTCCGCTCCCGTGGCGGCGTGTCCGCCCGAGCCAGCCACCGCGGTGCCGACGGCGTGGGCTTGACCCGTCCGGCCCAGAACGAGGACGGGGGCGCCACTGGGCGGCACGAGGTGCTGCGCCCGCCCACACCACACCTGTCCGGACTCCCGCGGGAACGCCGCTGGTGGTCGGCCCGGCCCCGTCGAGACCGCCCCCAGCCGGAGAGTCGGCGGAGCTTTCCCGCACCCGGAGCCGCAAATAAATTAACACAAATCCGAAAAATGCCATTATCGGTGCATTCTAGTAGAGCGCGTGCCAATGGCGCGATGCCTCAGGCGGATGCGTCGATTCGGGACGGGGACGTGAGAACCCCCTTTCCTTTCAGCAGCGCGGATGCTTTCATGAGAGGCGATCGCCGTACCACGAATTCGGAGAGGCACATGGCACGAAGAGAAATTTCGTTCACCGCGCTCGGTATCGCACTTCTGTCCTCGCTCGCCCTGGCGGCCCCCGCAGCCGCTGACACCACACGGGCCGAGGCCCTGACCACGTCCAACAGCTGCGGTATCGATCACATCTGCATGTACGAGGACCCTGGCTACCAAGGATCGGAGTACATCGCCATGTATGCCACGTCGCCATCGAACTCGGGCAGCCTCGTCGACATCGGCGGCTGGGACGGTGACAACGAGATCAGCAGTGTCGCAAACCGCACCGGCTTCCACATCTGGATGTACGACAACGACAACGGCACCGGCTATATGGGATGCGTCAGCCCCGGTCAGTGGATACCGGAGTTGTGGCGCGATAACGAGATGGAAAGCTTCAGATTCGCCGACTCCTGTCGCTGAGCCCCAGCCCGGAGGCGTTAGGACTTTCAGGACGCGGTGAAGGGGTCGCGGCCCACACGCCGTCGGCCCCGGCCGTTGAAGCGTCGGCCGCCTCCGGTGCGCCTCTGGGCGCACTTCGCACCCTGATGGGTGGCGCTCCCGGCTCCGAGGGCGCGCCGACCGTACCGACGCCGGGGTGGTCGTCAGCGACACACCAGCTCTTCGGCCACTACACCGGCACCGTCCGCACCGACAAGGGCGAGTCCGTCGGCGTGGACGGCCTGCTCGGCTTCGCCGAACACGTCCACATGCGCTGGTGAGGCGCCCCGCCCTCCAGCGCGCTTCGCCCGGTGCCGTGCCCGCCGGCGCGGCACCGGGAACCGGTCCCCGAACCGCACGAGGCCCCCGGCGGTTCGCGCGCTCCCGGCCGCGACGCCACGCGCGTGCGCAAGTACGCCTGAATGTGTCTGGTAAGTGTGGCTTGGGAGTTTTGGGGCAATGTGCAGGTCAAGACAAAAGGCGCTGAAAAGCCCATGGTCGAGCGACGCCGTGTACAACAGGCCCGCCCCACGATGCTGACCAGGCCAACTCCTGCTACCGTGCGGATCGCGAACTACGGGATGATTTAGGAGACCTGAACATGGTCCAACAGACTCGCGAGCAGTGGGGGACGCGCGCGGGCTTCCTGATGGCGGCGATCGGATCCGCTGTCGGCCTGGGCAATATCTGGCGATTCCCCTACATCGCCTACGAGAACGGTGGCGGCGCCTTCCTGGTGCCCTACCTCATCGCCCTGATCACCGCTGGTGTTCCGCTGCTGATCCTCGAATACAGCATCGGGCACCGCTACCGCTCCTCCGCGCCGCTGTCCTACCGGCGCATCGCCAGGCCCGCCGAGGCCATCGGCTGGTGGCAGGTGGCCATCTGCTTCGTGATCGCGATCTACTACGGGGCCATCATCGCCTGGAGCTGCGCCTACCTGGTCTTCTCCGTGCGCGAGTCCTGGGGCGAGGATCCCAACGCCTTCTTCTTCAACGAGTACCTCCAGATGAGCGAGGCGCCGGGCGCGATCTCGGGCTACGTCTCCGGAGTCGCCCTGCCGCTCATCGGCGTGTGGGCCGTGGTGCTGCTGATCCTGGCACTCGGCGTCCGCAACGGCATCGAGAAGGCCAACAAGATCTTCATCCCGCTGCTGGTGGTGCTGTTCCTGGTCCTGGTCGTCCAGGCACTGACCCTCGACGGAGCCGCCCAGGGCCTCAACGCCCTGTTCACCCCCGACTGGAGCGCCATGCTCAACGGGAGCGTGTGGGTGGCCGCCTACGGGCAGATCTTCTTCTCGCTGTCCATCGGCTTCGCCATCATGGTCACCTACGCCTCCTACCTGCGGCGCAGGACCGACCTGACCGGTACCGCCATCACGGCGGGCTTCGCCAACAGCTCCTTCGAACTGCTCGCCGGTATCGGCGTGTTCGCCGCACTGGGCTTCATGGCCACCACCGCCGGCACCGGCGTCGACGAGGTCGCCACCTCCGGTATCGGCCTGGCCTTCGTCGCCTTCCCGCAGATCATCTCGACCCTGCCCTTCGGCGGCGCCCTGTTCGGCGTGCTCTTCTTCGGCTCCCTGACCATCGCGGGCATCAGTTCGCTGATCAGCATCGTCGAGGTCAACATCTCGGCCGTACGGGACCGCACCGGCCTGGGCCGCGTCCCGGCCGTGCTGCTGGTGGGCGGCCTCACCGCGCTGGTCTCGATCCTGCTCTTCCCCACACCCCAGGGACTGCACTACCTGGACGTGTTCGACCACTTCATCAACCAGTACGGCATCGCCCTGGCCGCCCTGGTGATGCTGATCGTGTTCGCGTGGGCCCTGCGCAGGCTGACGGTGTTCCAGAACCACGCCAACGCGGTCTCCACCCTGCGCCTGGGCGTGTGGTGGAAGATCGCCCTGGGCGTCATCACCCCCGTCCTGCTCGGCTTCATGATGTGGGACAGCCTGCGCACGGAGCTGATGGAGAACTACGGGGGCTACCCGTCCGGGTTCCTGCTCACCGCCGGATGGGGCGTGGCCATCGGCGCGATCGTCTTCGGCATCGTCCTCTCGCTCCTGCCCTGGAAGCGGGCTGACGCCCTGGCCGCCCAGGACGCCGAGTACGCCACGGCCACGGACGCCGAGACCACCTACAAGGAAGGGGACCGCTGATGTCCGCCAGCGCGATCGTCATGATGATCGTCTCCATCGTCCTGCTGTGGGGCGGCCTCCTCGCGGCCGTCCTGCACCTGCGGCGCCACCCCGAGGAGCACGGCTCCGACTAGGGCCCGGCTCCCGGACGCGGGACCGCACCACGGGGCGGTGGACACCTGAGGCGGTGTCCACCGCCCCGTCCGCGTCCACGGCCCCCACAGGACGAGGGCCCCGGGCACGCGGCTCCGGGGCCCCGACCGCCTCCCGGCCGCGGCGGCGACTCCGCCCGGCAAGGAGCAGGCCTCACTTGGCGGCGAACTCCCGCACGATGCGCTCGCAGAAGGCGGGCAGGTCGTTCGGGTTGCGGCTGGTGGTGATCCCCTGGTCGGTGACCACCTCCTCCTCCACCGTGGTTCCGCCCGCGTTGCGGATGTCGGTGCGCAGGCTGGGATAGGAGGTCACCCTGCGTCCCCGCACCACGTCCGCCTCCACCAGGATCCAGGGCCCGTGGCAGATGGCGGCCACGGGCTTGCCCGAATCGACGAAGTCGCGCACGAACCCCACCGCGTTCTCGTCCTGGCGCAGGTTGTCCGGGTTGACGGTCCCGCCGGGGACCACCAGGGCGTCGTAGTCCCCCGCCCCGACCTCGGACACCACACGGTCCACGGCGAACTGGTCCGCCGGTTCGATGTCGCCGTTCATCGCCTGGATCTTCCCGGACTCGAGCGAGACCAGGTCGATGTCGGCGCCCTCCTCCAGCAGCGCCTCACGCGGTTTGACGAGCTCCACCTGCTCGACACCGTTCGCCGCCAGGATCGCGATCCGGCGGCCGTTGAGCGTGTCGGCCATGGCTACCCCCCTCAGCTCGACTTCCCGGCACCTTCCGTGCCGCGTTGGCGCATCTACCCGCACAGGCCCGTCCGCTCACATGTGCCGCCGAGTGACCGGTGCTCCCCGCACGGTGAGCCCGGGAACCCTCCACTGCGCGAGCACTCCTAGCCCACACTGTCCTGGGTGCCCTCCCACACCCCGGTCGGAATCCGCTCCAACAGGTCGATCACGGCGTCGGCCCGCGCCTGGACCCGTCCGGTGTCCAGACGCCCCCGCTCCCAGGAGAGCAGGTACTGGCCGGCGAAACGGAACGGGAAGCAGAACGGGGCGAAGCCCTGCCGGGACAGCAGCCACGTGCGCGTGCCCTCCGCCAGAACGGTCCCGGCGAAGGCGTCGCCGACGGTGGCCACACGGAAGCACGCGTCGAACTCCTCCTGGCCCGAGACCCAGGGGTGCGCGCCCGTCGGAGGGGACGGCGTGTCAGGAGAACCCCGCACCGGTTCCACCTGCAACAGCGGCACGGCCTCGGGCAGGGTGACCACGACCACGGTGTACACGTACGGGGCGGTCCGGTCGCGGCCGTGGAGGTGGGCGGCGGTGCAGCCGTACTCACAGGCCACCACCCGGCGGCCGCGCCACTCGGCGCACAGCACGTGCCTGGCCCGGGCGTCGGAGCCGCGCTCCAGGAAGGGGGCACCGTGGAACCGGTCGACCAACTCGGGCCGTTCCCGGTCATAGCGCCACCCCCGGCGCTCGGCCCAGGCGGACAGGGCCCGGGAGCGGTGGCGTTCGGCGGCCGAACCCGCGAACACCATCACGCCGACGACAACGACCACCAGGGCCGCGATCACCAGGACCAGGACAGTGGGGATCTCCATGGGGGGACTCCTCGTCCGAAATGCGGATTTCCGCTTCTCTCCGCTCAGACGCGGCCCCCTGCCGCTCCGGTTCCCCTCTCCCGTCCGGTCGTGAGTCCGCTCGCGTGCTAGCGTGTCCACGCCCTGACAGCAGCCAGAGGAGAGGGAGGCGGGGCTGATGACCGCGATGTGCGCCGCCACCACGAGCGGTATCGCCGATCCTTCCACCTTCCGGGTCCCGGCCTGACCGCCCTCGGGCCGTGAGCCGCACGCGCCCACACGGGAGCGCCCCGGCGGGGACCCCACAGCAAAGGCCTGTCACATGAGTACACACCAGACCTGGAACACCCGCGTCGAGACCGACGCCGACATCCCCGCGGTCCACGCCGTCAACACCGCCGCGTTCGACACCCCGGCCGAGGCCGAACTCGTCGACGCCCTGCGCGCCGACCCGGCCTGGATCCCGGGCCTGTCCATCGTGGCCACCGACGAACACGACGCCCCCGTGGGATACGCGCTGCTGACCCGCTGCCACATCGACCGCACCCCGGCCCTGTGCCTGGCTCCCTGCGCGGTGCTGCCACGGCACCAGCGCACCGGCGCCGGATCGGCGGCCGTCCGCGCCGCCCTGCGGGCCGCCGCGGAGATGGGCGAGTACTTCGTCGTCGTCCTGGGACATCCCGGGTACTACCCCAGGTTCGGTTTCACCCGCGCCTCGCGGTACGGCATCGGGCTGAGCATCGAGGTCCCCGACGAGGTCCTGATGGCCCTGACCCTGGACACCGGCCACCCGCTGCCCGGCGGCACCGTCCACTACGCCGCGCCGTTCGGCATCTGACCCGCACCCGGCCGGCACAAGCCCGTGCGGGGGCACCACACGGCGCCCCCGCACGGGCCGCGGTCAGTGCGCGGCGAAGACCTTGCCCGGGTTGAAGATCCCCCGCGGGTCCAGGGCGTCCTTGACCGCCCGGTGCATCCGCAGGACCTGCGGCCCCATCTCGCTGGCGGCGCCGCGCATCTTCAACAGGCCCACACCGTGCTCGCCGGTGACCGTGCCGCCCAGGGCCAGCGCCTCGTCCACGATCACCTCGAAGGCCTCCTGCGCGCGCTTCTTGGCGCCCTCGTCCCCGGCCGGAACGATGAACAGGGGGTGCAGGTTGCCGTCACCGGCGTGCGCGACGTTGCCGATCCGGGTCTGGAAACGCTCCCCGATCTGTTCGATGCGCTCCAACATCAACGGCAGCTTCGCCTTGGGCAGGCACATGTCCTCGGTCAGCAGCGGACCGAGCCGCTCCAGCGCCGGATAGGCCAGACGGCGGGCCTCGAACAGGGCCTCGGCCTCCTCCTGGTCGGTGGAGCGCACCGCGTAGACCGACCCCTGGGCCCGGAAACACTCCAGGACGAGGTCGGCCTCCTGCTCACCCGCGGCTCCGGGCAGGTCGCTGCGCGCCAGCAGCAGCACCTCGCCCTCGGCGGACAGGCCCATGTTCTTCCAGGAGTCCACCGCCTGCAGGCAGAACCGGTCGATCAGCTCCATCGCCGAGGGCACCACCCCGGCGGCCGAGACCGCCGCCACCGCGCGACCGGCCTCCACCAGCGAGTCGAAGTAGCCCACCACCGTGTGCTCGGTGCCGGTGCGCAGCGGCAGCAGCCGCAACGTCACCTCGGTGACCATGCCCAGGGTCCCCTCCGAACCCACCATGAGCCCGCACAGGTCGTAGCCGGTGACCCCCTTGGCGGTGGTGCGGCCCAGCCTCACCACCTCACCCGAGCCCATGACCGCCTCCATGCCCAGCACGTAGTCGCGGGTGACCCCGTACTTGACACAGCACAGGCCGCCCGCGTTGGTGGCCACGTTCCCGCCGATGGTCGACCAGGGCGCGGAGGCGGGGTCGGGCGGATACCACAGGCCGTCCCGGGCCACCCTCGCGCGCAGGTCGCCGTTGACCACTCCGGGCTGCACCGTGGCCGTCTGCTGGACGGGGTCGACCTCCAGGACCCGGTTCATCCGCTCGAAGGAGACCACCACCCAGCCGTCCACGGCGTTGGCCGCCCCCGACAGTCCCGTGCCCGCACCGCGCGCGACCACCGGGACCCCCAGTTCGGCGCACACGCGCACGACGGCCGAGACGTCCTCGGTCCCGCGCGGGCGTACGACCGCCGCGGGACGGCCGTGGCCGGCCCACTCGGCCTCGTCGTGGGAGTAGCCCTCCATGACCAGGGGGTCGGTGACCACCTGCTCCGCGCCGACCGCTGCCCTCAACCTCTCGGCGATCCCGGACATGGGCATCCTCCTCACCACTGCGCCCGACGCTCCGCTGCGCCGATGCCGCCCAGCACTCTAACCAGACATCCCGCCTCCGGGGCACCACCGCCCCCCGCTCCGGGGCCGGGCGCCGCCTGGGGGAAAGCGCCACGACCGCCGCGTGCGCCACCGTGTCGGGGCCCCGAAGTCTTAGCATGGTCCTTCGGCCAGCCAAGGAGCATCCCATGAAGACAGTCCTGGTCACCGGCGGTACCGGAACCCTGGGAACCCTCGTCGTGGAACGCCTGCGCCGAGCCGGGCACCAGGTACGCGGCCTGAGCCGCCACCCCGACTCCCAGGACCCCTCCTCCTTCTCCGTGGACCTGCGCAGGGGCACCGGGCTGGCCGAGGCCGTCCAGGGCGCGGACACCGTCGTGCACTGCGCCACCACACCCACCGGCGGAGACATCGAGTCCGCCACCCACCTGCTCCGCGCGCTGCGCCGTGCGGGGGTCAAACACCTGGTCTACGTCTCCATCGTCGGCGTGGACCGGATACCGCTGGGCTACTACCGCGACAAGCACACCGTGGAACAGGCCCTGGAGGCCTCCGGCCTGGGATGGTCGGTGCTGCGCGCCACCCAGTTCCACGACCTGGTCCTCACCCTGTGCGCGGGCGCGGCCCGGCTCCCCCTCATGCCCGTCCCGCAGGTGGACGTGCAGCCCGTGGACGCCGGTGAGGTCGCCGCCCGCCTGGCACGGCTGGCGGAGGGCGACCCGGTCGGGCGCGCCCCGGACATGGGCGGCCCGCGCGTGGAGTCCTTCCGCGACCTGGCCGGCGCCTACCTGTCCTGGGCGGGGCTGGAGCGGCGCGTGCTGCCGGTGCGCCTGCCGGGAGCCACCTTCGCCGCCTACCGGGCCGGGTACCACCTGACCCCCCAGCGGGAGGTCGGCACGGTCACCTTCCAGGAGTTCCTGGACCGGCACACCACCGATTGAACAACCTGTTGAAAATAGTGTGTTGACAAGCGTGGGTGCGGCCTCCATCCTGAAGGCATGACCGAGCCACAGCCCGAGAACGCCTTCGCCCAGCCCGACCCCGGCGCCGCGCGCCGCCTGCGCACCCACCAGGCGCTGGTGCGCATCACCGAACGGCACGCCGGCGGTGAGGACCGCCGCCGCTGGGACGAGCACCGCATGCCCATGCCGCCCCTGGACGCCCTGCGCCGCGTCGCCGACCTGGCCTCGGGCAGTGCACTCCCCGAGGAGGGTGTTCCCGCCGTGGACCAGGACGACCTCACCGCCGCCCTGACCCTGGTGCCCTGGGCACGCGCGGAGTTCGACCAGCTGGAGGCCGGACTGCTGCGGATGTCCAAGGGGCGCGGCATGACCTGGCAGGAGATCGCCTTCGGTCTGGGACTGGGCTCGGCCCAGGCCGCACGCCAGCGCCACGAACGCCTCCTCCAGCGCGCCGACACCGACATCTGAGACGGCCCCCGCCCGGCGCCGCCACCAGGCGGGACGGACGGCGCCGGGCGGTGTGCCCGCCGCCCGGCCCCGCCCCACCGGATCAGCCCAGGACCGGATAGTTGGACCGCACCACCCCGCGCGGGTCGCGCTCACGCTTGATCCGCCGCAGCCGCTCCAGCACCGACGGAGAGAAGGCATCCGCGGCCGAATCACCCGGAGCCAGCGCGGTCAGCGGCCTGCGTCCGCTGACGTGGGAGCCCAGCGCCTCCACCAGCGCGTCCTGACGCGCACGGACGCCCTCACCCACCTCAGGCGTGAGGGGCACACCCATCGCGTACAGGTAGTAGGGCTCGTCCAGCGGCCCGAAGGGGGTGTCGGAGGCACCCGCGAGGGCACCCCCCAGATGACGCACCTGCACTCCCAGCAGCGGAGCGATCGGCTCGGCCAGCAGCGCCCGGACACCCTCCCAGCCCAGGTCGGTCAACAGGGCGGCCCGCGCCAGGTTCGGTGAGGGGTCGGTGGGCTCGGCGGTGATCGACCCCAACGCGGTCAGCGGCAACACCCCCAGGCTTCCGCGCAGCGGCGTACCGGCCACCTCGAACGGACGCAACAGCTTCTCCGCCCCCTCCCCACCGCCCAGGAAGGTCACGTCCACCGACACCGTCGGCTCCAGACCCGGGACATGCTGTAGGTTCAACCACACCGTCAGCTCCTCCGGCGCGTTCGAGGTGACCTCGGTGTAGGCCCCCAGCACACGCTCGGCCCGATCGGCGGGCCACACCAGCCGCCCGCCGTACAGCCCCGGCGCCGGATGCAGGTCGAACTCCAGGGCGGTGACCACGGCGAAGTCGCCACCGCCGCCGCGCAGCGCCCAGAACAGGTCGGGATCGGACCCGGCGGTCACCCGTGCCCGCTCCCCCTCGGCCCCCACCACCTCCAGGGCTGTGACGCCGTCGGCCGCCCACCCGTGGCGGCGACCGAACCAGCTCAGTCCACCGCCCAGGGTGTACCCCGCCACACCGACCACCGGGGAACTCCCCGGCAGACCGGTCAGCCCGTGCTCGGCGGCCGCCTCCTGCACCCTGCCCCAGGACACGCCCGCACCCACCCGCGCCACCTGCCGCCGCACGTCGATGCCCACCTCGTCCAGGGCGCCGGTGCGCAACAGCACCGCGCCCTCCGCGGCACCGGAGGCACCGTGCCCGGTGGGCTGGGCGGCCACCGCCAGGCCCGCCCGGTGGGCGTGACGGACCAGGGCGGCCACGTCGTCGGCGTCGGCGGCCTCCACCACCGCCGCCACCGACTGCTCCACGGCCAGGTTCCAGGGGCGTCCGGCCCGGTCGAAGCCCTCCTCCCCCGGGGCCAGCACACGGCCGCGCAGCAGCGAACTCAGTTCGTCACAGGTGTCCATGGATCTCCTCACTCGCGAACCGGTCACATCGGGCGGCGCCGCAACGTCGACCCGGTGACACGTCGAATCCACGACGGACGCCAACGGGAGAATGTGACCGATGAACACCGACCAGTTGTGGGCCGCCCGCTTCGAGGAGCACAGGGGAGTGCTGCGCTCGATCGCCTACCGGATGCTGGGCTCGGCGAGCGAGGCCGAGGACGCGGTGCAGGAGGCGTGGCTGCGGCTGAACCGCTCCGACGCACAGAGCATCGACAACCTGGCCGCGTGGCTGACCACGGTGGTGGGACGGGTGTGCCTGGACATGCTGTGCACGCGCACCTCACGCCGCGAGGACCCGGTGGGTGAGGACCTGCCCGAGCCCGCCTCCTCCGTCCCCGGCACCGACCCCGAACAGCAGGCGCTCCTGGCCGACTCGGTGGGCCTGGCGCTGACGGTGGTCCTGGACACGCTCTCCCCCGCCGAACGGCTGGCGTTCGTCCTGCACGACCTGTTCGGGATGCCCTTCGACCACATCGCGCCGGTCCTCGAACGCACCCCGGCGGCCACCCGCCAACTGGCCAGCCGGGCACGGCGACGGGTGCGCGGGGCGAGCACCGACGCCAAGGAGGACCTGGCACGGCGCCGCCGGGTGGTGGAGGCGTTCCTGGCCGCGGCGCGCGAAGGCGACTTCGGGGCGCTCATGGAGGTCCTGGCCCCCGACGTGGCGGTACACGCCGACGAACTCGCCGTGCTGCGCGGCGTGCCCGTGGCGACCCACGGCGCACAGGCGGTCGCCGCGCAGGCCATCACCTTCTCGCGCCTGGCCGAGTCCTCCCGCGTGGTGACCGTCCACGGGGCGCCCGGGATCGTCTCCCTGCGCGGGGGGCGCCCCTACGCCGCGCTGGTGTTCACCGTGCGGGAGGACCGTGTCGCCGCGATGGAGGTGCGCGCCGACACCGCCCTGCTGGACTCGCTCTCGTGAGGGCGCTTTGAGGAGAACAGGTCCGGTCCGCCCGCCCTCCCCGCGATTCCAGCCGGCACGGGCAGCACGGAGAAACCGCGGATCAGACCCGCTCCAGGAGCACGTGGGGCCCCTCGGGCACCCGCACGTGAACGGGCATGCCGGGCTCGACGGGCCCGCTGGTCAAAACGACGCCCATCACCCCGGCCCTGCGCACCACCGCGCCGTCCTCGCCGCGGTGGACGACCTGTCCGAGCAGCCCCTCGGAGAAACCGTCGATCTGCAGGCACGGATTGCGCAGACCGGTGACCCGGACGCTGGCCCGGTCCCCGAAGCGCAGGACCGTGCCGGTGGACAGAGCCAGCAGGTCCAGCCCGCGCGTGGTGACGTTCTCCCCCAACTCGCCGGGGCCGACCGAGAACCCCGCCCCGGCGACCTCGTCGAAGAGCTCGGCGTGGATCAGGTGGACCTGGCGCAGGTTGGGCCGGGTCGGGTCCGCGGCCACCCGGGAACGGTGCTGAACGGTGGCGCCCAGGTGGGCGTCACCCTCCACACCCAGCCCCGCCAAAAGGCGGATCCCGGGCAGGACGTCCTTGCTGAAGGTGTGCCCGGCACTGCCGCTGACCGACTCCACCACCGCGTCCACGGACATCTCCTCACTCATCGGTCCCCATCGCGCGCAGAGTATCCGAGCGGCGCCGCTCCAAGCGGCCCAGCACGACCCCCGTGGCCTCGTCGGCGGGCGGGTAGACCACCGACTGCCGGGTCTCGGCGTCCAGGACCTCATGGGCCGGACGCAACTCGCCCACCTCCGGGTGGACCAGGCGCTCCACACCCCTGTACGCGGGCGGGACCGCCCCCGGCACCAGGGCCGATCCGGCCTCCCCCACCGAACGCGACCACCGGGCCGCACACGCCGTGGGCGCGGTCGCCGACGAACCGGGGCGAGCCCCTCCCAAGCCGCGATCGCCTGGACCACGGCGCGCTCACGCGCCGCGCATCCCGCCATCGGTGCGAACGACACCGAGCACCTGCGGGACGGCCTGGACGCCGTGGACGTGGTCCTGCCCCCGCAGGCACTGGAGCGGTTGGACGCGTTGGCCGGGTACGGCCCCGGTGGTCCGCCCGACCGCCCCTGCGCCCCACGCGGGTTCCGCGGTGCCGGCCTCGCCGCCGCACTGACGACCGGTCGCGCAACCGACACCGTCACCGCCCCATCGCACACACAGAACCCACGCGGCCTCACCCAACACGTGGAACCGCCCGCCGAACGCATACGGGCCGCGGGTGGAAGACCACGACCGTTGCCCCCACCGCCCTCCTCCGCTAGAACGGGGTGATGACCACACTCGGAGCCGTGTTCAGGCCCCAACTTCCCCCCGAACGCCTGCGCTCCGTGGCCCGCGCGGCCGACGACGCCGGACTCGACCAGCTCTGGCTGTGGGAGGACTGCTTCCTGGAGAGCGGCATCGCCGCCGCGGCCGCCGCCCTGGCCTGGACCCACCACCTCACCGTGGGCGTGGGCCTGCTCCCCGTCCCTCTGCGCAACGTCGCCCTGACCGCCATGGAGACCGCCACTCTGCACCGGCTCTTCCCCGGCCGTGTCCACCTCGGCGTGGGCCACGGCGTCCAGGACTGGATGGCGCAGGCGGGCGCGCACACCGCCTCCCCCCTCACCCTGCTGCGCGAACACCTCGACGCACTGCGCGCCCTGCTGGCCGGGGAACGCGTCACCGTCCAGGGCCGCTACGTCACCCTCGACGACGTCCGCCTGGACTACCCGCCCACCACCCCCGCCCCCGTCCTGGCCGGCGCCCGCGGCCCGCGCACCCTGCACCTGACCGGCCAGGCCGCCGACGGCACCCTCCTGGACGCCGGCATGGGAGTGGAAGGAGTGGCCCGGGCCAGACGACTGGCCGACCAGGGACGCGAGGACGCCGGACGCACCGGCCACCACCCCGTGACCGCCTACCTGCTGGCCGCCACCGGGGCCGACGCCACCGCGCGCATGGACGCCGAACTGCACAGCGAGAACCTGCCGCCCGGCACCGGCGTGGCCGGAGACGCCCAGACGATCGCCCACGCCGTACGGCGTATGGCCGACGCGGGAGCCGACACCGTGGTCCTACAGCCCACGGCCGACGAACCCGACCCCGAGGGCTTCGTCCGCTTCGCCGCCCGACAGGTACGCCCGCTCCTGCGGTGAACGGTCCCGTCCACCAGGGACACGGCACGCCCCCGTGGCATGCTGGAGGAATGGAACGGGTGATGCTGGATCTGCACTTCGCGCCCGAACTACGCTTCTTCCTCACCCCACGGCGCAGACACGGACCGGTGCGCGTGGAGACGGAGCCCACCTCCACCCTGGGCCACGTCGTGCAGTCACTGGGCGTTCCGCTGACCGAGGTCGGTTCCCTGCGCGTCAACGGCCACCCCCGCCCACCCGCCCACCGCCCGTGCCCGGGCGACGTCGTCGACGTCCTGGCCGTGCGATGGCCGCAGACCCCGCCCTTCGGACACACACGGTTCCTGCTCGACGTGCACCTGGGCACCCTGGCCCGCCGCCTGCGCCTGCTGGGCGTGGACACCGCCTACGACAACGACCGCGACGACCAGGCGCTGATGGAACAGGCCAACGCCGAGGAGAGGGTGCTGCTCACCCGCGACCGCGGACTCCTGCGCCGCCGGGACCTGCGAGCGGGCGCCCACATACACCAGGACCACCCCGACGACCAGCTGCGCGAGGTCCTGGAGCGGTTCGCACCATCACTGCACCCCTGGACACGGTGCCCGGCGTGCAACGGCGCACTGGCGCCGGCGGCCAAACACCAGGTCCAGAGCCGGCTGGAACCGGGCACCCGCGCCACCTACGAGGCGTTCTCGCGCTGTCGTTCCTGCGGCCGGGTGTACTGGCCCGGAGCCCACCACCCACACCTGGCCAGGATCGTGCACCAGGCCCAGGAGTTCGTGTCCGACCGCTCCACCTGAGCGCGGGACCGCGTGCCCCTCCCGCGCTCCGGCCCGGATGCGAATCCGCGGTGGCCGGTGTGCCACCATGTCGGCGTGAACGTCACCGCGCACATCGCCGCCCTGGACCGTGAAGGCCGCCTGATGGCCGAGTCCGCCGCCGCCAACGGACTCGACGCCGTGGTGGCCGCCTGCCCCGGATGGCGGGTGCGCGACCTGCTCGCCCACACCGGTCAGGTACACCGCTGGGCCGCGGCGCACGTGGCCTCCGGCAACGGCGGACCACCGGTACGGGGCCAGGCAGCCAAGGCGGTGTTCCCCCACCCCGGGGACGACACCCTCCTGGACTGGTTCCGTGACGGCCACGCCCACCTGGTGAGGACCCTCTCCGACGCCGCCCCCGACACCGAGTGCCTCACCTTCCTGCCCGCACCCTCACCCCTGGCGTTCTGGGCGCGCCGCCAGGCCCACGAGACCGCCGTCCACCGCGTCGACGCCCAGTCGGCGCACCCGGAACACGCCCCCGCCCCCGAGGAGGGAGCGGCCGACCCCGGCGACCCGGCACTGGCCGCCGACGGGGTGGAGGAACTCCTCCTGGGTTTCTTCGCCAGGCCGGGCGGCCCCCTGGTGGCCGACCCCCCGCTGGTACTGGCCCTGGAGACCACCGACACCGGACAGGGCTGGACGATGTCGCTGACCCCCACCGGCCGCACGAGCACGCGCGGGACCGGTCCCGACGCCGACACCACCGTGACCGGACCGGCGCACGAGCTGTACCTCCTGCTGTGGAACCGGTCCGGTGGCGGCCGCTGCACGGTCACCGGCGATCGCGGGGCTCTGGACCTGTGGCGCGAACGCGCCCGGGTACAGTGGCGCCGCTGAGAGACCCCGGCACCTTCACCGGCGGCCCCTTCCCGCCCCGCCCGGCACAGGAGCAAGCCGGTCCCGCGGGTGCACGGCGAAGCGCGTCCCCGCCCACCCCCGCCCCCGGGCCAACGCGAAACCGCGGCCTCGCGGGGACACCGGAACAACCAAGGAGACCCGACCATGTCCGAGGCCGCACACCGGGCGGGGGCACGCCAGTGGGTGGGACTGGCCGTACTGTCCCTGCCCGCGCTGGTGATCGCACTGGACTTCACCGTGCTGCACCTGGCCGTGCCGCACCTGAGCACCGACCTGCGGCCCACGAGCACACAGGTGCTCTGGATCGTGGACATCTACGGCTTCATGATCGCCGGACTCCTGGTCGCCATGGGCACGCTGGGCGACCGGATCGGCCGCCGCAGGCTGCTGTTGGCCGGGGCGTTCGCCTTCGGCGCCGCCTCGGTGCTCGCCGCCCTCTCCACCAGCGTCCAGGTACTGATCCTGGCCCGCGCCCTGTTGGGGATCACCGGCGCCACCCTGTTGCCCTCCACGCTGTCGCTGATCAGCAACATGTTCCGCGACCCGGTACAGCGCAGGTTCGCCATCGCGGTGTGGTCGGCCAACTTCATGCTCGGAGGCGCCATCGGACCACTGGTGGGCGGTGCCCTGCTGGAGACGTTCTGGTGGGGTTCGGTCTTCCTGCCCGCGGTACCGGTGATGCTCGTCCTGCTCCTGCTGGGACCGCTGGTGGTACCGGAGTACCGCTCCCCCGACGCGGGCCGCCCGGACCCGGCCAGCGTCGTGCTGGCGATCGCCTCGATCCTGCCCGTGGTGTACGGGATCAAGGAGGTGGCCAGGGACGGCCCGGCCGCCGCACCCCTGCTCTCCGCCGCCGCCGGAGCCCTCCTGGGATGGGCCTTCGTACGGCGGCAGCGGCGGCTGGCCGACCCGCTGCTGGACCTGGAGCTCTTCTCCCACCGCGGTTTCAGCGTGTCCCTGGGAGCCCAGACCACCGGCCTGTTCGTCCTGGGCGCCGTCCAGTTCTTCGTCATGCAGTACCTACAACTGGTACTGGGCCTGTCCCCGCTGGAGGCCGGGCTGTGGACCGTGCCCGCGATGGTCGCGGGCGTGGCGGCGAACCTGCTGGTCCCCCTGCTCTCCCGACGAACGAGACCGGTACACGTGATCACCGGCGCGTTCGCCCTGGGCGTGGTCGGCCTCCTCCTGATCGCCGCGGCCGGCCCCTCCGGACTGGCCCCGACCGTGGCCGGGTTCACCCTGCTCAACCTCGCACTCAACCCTGCGATGGTGCTGACCTACGACATGATCATCAGCAGCGCCCCGCCCGAACGCGCCGGAACGGCCTCGGGCACGGCCGAGACCGGCAACGAACTGGGCATCGCGCTCGGAGTGGCGATCGCCGGAAGCCTGGGCGCCGCCGTCTACCGCCGCCAGGTGACCGGGGCCGCCCTTCCCGCCGACACACCGCCTGAGGCGGTCGAGGCCGCACGCGACACCCTCGGCGGCGCGGTGGCCGCGGCCCGGGAACTGGCCGGGCCCAGCGGTGGGGAACTGCTCACCGTGGCACGGGAGGCCTTCGTGCAGGGAATGCGGGTGAGCACCATCGCACTGGCGGTCCTGCTGGGCGCTGTCACCCTCACGGCCGCCGCGCTCCTGCGTAACGCGGGCACCACCGCACCCACCCATCCCGGCGGCGACGCACACGACCGGCACGACGACGAGAACCAGACCAGGGCCTGAGGCACCTCCCCGCGCCGACACCCCTGGGCCGCGCTTCGCCTCGTGCTCGGACGCCGGGGCACGGGAGCCTTGGGCCCTACGGCGTGCCCGCCGCCCCCGGCGGCACAGGACCGAAGGCCCTAGGGCATGTATGGCGAATACTCACCCTGCTGCGCGACGCCCCAGCGGCACCCTCGCCGCGTTCTCATCAGTCAACAGCCAGACCAGGAGGGCCCCCGCTGTGCGACACTGCCGAGCTCGCGAGGCAGGCACAGTAGGGGCGCTTCTTCTTCGGCCTTGCGAGGCCACCACCGGATACGCCCGCCCGTCTCCCTCCCACCGCCCTCAACGGTCGCGCTTCGCGCGCAGCGCTCTCCAAACGACGGGCGGCATCCACCACACACGCCCTAGTCGTCCTGCTCGGAAGAGCGTCCCGCCCGAGGACGGGCACGCAGGTGCGCGCGCTCACCCTGCCTGCCGAACAGGCTCAGGAACTCGACCGGTTCGGTGTCGGCGGCACCGAACCAGTGCGGCACGCGGGTGTCGAACTCGGCCGCCTCACCGGGTGAGAGCACCAGGTCGCGCTCACCCAGCACGACCCGCAGCCTTCCGTTGAGGACGTAGAGCCACTCATAGCCCTCGTGGGTCTGCGGGTCGGGCTCCCGGCGGCTGCCGGGCGAGATCACCAGCTTGTAGGCCTGGATACCGCCGGCACGGCGGGTCAGGGGCAGCATGGTCATGCCGTGCAGGCTGACCGGGCGCAGGTGGATGCGCGGATCACCGGTGGGCGGGGCGTCGACGAGCTCGTCCAGGGTGACGCCGTGGACCCTGGCCAGGGGAAGCAGGAGTTCCAGAGTCGGACGACGGGCACCGGACTCCAGCCTGGACAGGGTGCTCACCGAGATACCGGTCGCCTCCGACAGCTCGGCCAGCGTGGCCTCCCGCTGCCGGCGCAGCACGCGCAGACGCTGTCCGACCGCTCCGAGTGTGTGGTCGAGGTCGTTGTCCATCCCACTATTTTGCCATGGCGGCAACAGATGTTGCGCAAGCGGAGGCGGGGTCACACGCTGGCCGGGCAGGCGGCCACGACGACCGGTCGACACGGTGACGGCCCCGCCGCGGTGACCCGCACGGCCCGCCCCTACAACCAGCCGTTCCTGCGGAGCCGGTGGTAGGCCAGGGCGGAGGCCCCGACCATCACCCCCATGACGATCGGGTACCCGAACAGCCAGTGCAGTTCGGGCATGTGGTCGAAGTTCATGCCGTAGAACCCGGCGATCATGGTGGGGATCGCGATGACGGCCGCCCAGGAGGAGATCTTGCGGACGTCCTCGTTCTGCTGTTTGCCCAACAACGCGAGGTGGGCGGTCAGCGCGCTGGTGAGCAACTCGTTGTGGTCGCCGACCCCGTCGTTGACCCGCAGCAGGTGGTCCAGGACGTCGCGGAAGTACTCCCGGGTGTGCTCGAACCTGTGGATCCTCCCCTTGGTGATCTCCTGGAGCACCGGGATGAGCGGGCTCTCGGCGCTGCGGAACTCCAGCACCTCGCGTTTGAGGTGGTGGATGTCCTCGGTGACGTCCGCGCCGCGGGGACGAAAGACCACCCGTTCCAGCTCGATGATGTCGGACTCGATCTGGTGCACCACCACGCCGTAGTGGTCGACGATCTCGTCGCACACCCCGTACAGCACCGCGGCGGGACCGGCGGCCAGCAGGGCGGGTTCGGCCTCCAGGCGCTCGCGGACCCGGCCGAACGGGTCGGCGGCGCCGTGGCGGACACTGACCACGAAGTCCTCGCCGAGGAACAGCATGACCTCGCCGACCTCGACGTCGGAGGTGGCCTCGCGGTAGGACAGCGTCTTGACCACGACGAAGAGCGTTTCGCCGTAGCGTTCCATCTTGGGGCGCTGGTGGGCGGTGAGCGCGTCCTCGACGGCCAGGGGGTGGAGCGTGAGTTCCTCCTCGATGAGGCTGAACTCCCCCTCGGTGGGCTCGTGGAGCCCGATCCACACGAAACAGTCGTCCTCGTCCTCACGGGCCCTGTCGAAGGTGTCGCTGATGTCGCCTTCGATGTCCTGCCACTGCCCGTGGTGGTAAATCGCCTTATCTGTGATCACGGGCCCCCATTATGGCCCGGTTCCCCCGAAGGTCGGGACACGGGACAAGTACGCACGGACCAGGCGGTGTTTCCTCGATGCTCCGCCGCGCTTCGCCCCGTGCCCGGACGCCGCGGGTAGGGGAACCTCCAGCCCCCGCGGTGCGCCCGTGAGATATGAGCGGGCGCACCCGCGAGACCTCCGGCGGCCCCGTCAACGCCCTCGCCACCCCCGGCGACACAGCACCGAGTCCACCGGACAGAACCTAGCCGGCGAGGGCCTGGGTGATCTGACGCGTCGTCTGTGCGGCGATCCGCGGATCGACGGAGGCATAGGAGGTGTAGGCGTTCAGGCCGGTGGCCAGGGCCCAGCCGCGGCCCCGCGTCCAGGTGGCGTCGTCGACACCGAGCGCGGCACGGAAGGCGGCACGGCTCCCCTGGGACATCAGGGTGAAGGCGACGGTCATGTCGCAGGCCGGGTCGCCGACACCGAGCCCGCCGAAGTCGATCACCGCGCTGAGGCGTCCGTCGACGGTCAGCAGGTTGCCGGTGTGGAAGTCGCCGTGGAACCAGACCGCGGGACGGTCCCATCCGGGGGCTGCGAGCGCCGCGTCCCACAACTCGGTCATCGCGGCGGTGTCGAACGCGCCGCCCGACCCGGCCAGGGCGGCGATGGCGGCCCGCGTGGCCTGGTCCCGGTCGGCCAGCGACCCGCCGGCGAGGTTCCCACGAGCGTCCCGGACCGGCACGTCCCCGGGCGCGAACCGTTGGAGGGCGGTCAGGAACTCCGCCAGTTCGACGGCGGCCGCACAGGAGTCGCCCAGCGCCTCGACGGTCGCCACCTCGCCGTCCAGCCAGCGTGACACCGCCCATGGCCAGGGAAAACCGAAGTCGGGCTCTCCCACACCCACCGGCACCGGGATGGCCAGCGGCAGGTGCGGGGCGAGCCGGGGCAGCCACTCGGACTCCTTCTCGGCCTGGCCCATCGCCCCGGCATGGCGGGGCAGCCGGACCGAGAGCTCCCCGCCCAGCCGATAGATCACATGGTCCGAGCCGGACGGGTCGACCGGCTCCAGAGCCGACTCGGCCCACTGCGGGAACTGGGTGTCGACCAAACGCCTGACCAGCGCGGCATCGATTACGGGGCGGGCGTTGGCACCCCTCCCGGTCGCCAAGGGCTGCTCCTTCGGTGGGCCCGCTTCGTGCGACGGGCGATCCCTGCCATCACAGCGCCCGGCGCCCCGCCTGTCCACCGGATTTCCCCACGCGCCACCGGCCCCGGACCCGTCCGCGGCGCCTCGCCCGCGACCGTGCCGCGGACGAGGCGTGAGCACGGCGAACAGGCCGCGAAGGCACCCGGGCCGTGTACTTCAGGTGCGGTCTCCCAGCCGGAGCCTCAACTGCTGGTCAGGGCGCGGTCGAGGAGGGGGAGCAGGCGGTCCCAGTGGCGCCGCAGCGCGGAGGGGTCGAAGGCGTCGGTGTCGGACATGGTGAACCCGTGGACGGTGCCGGGGTAGATCTCGCAGGTGTGGTCGACGCCCGCGGCGTCCAGGGCCCGGTCGAGCTCGCCGACGGCCTCGGCGGTCATGTCGTTCTCGGCGATGCCGAGGTGGACCCGGGCGGTGAGCTCGGGGGCGAGGAGGTGCGGGCTGTCGGGCGCGTCGGTGACCAGGGAGCCGGGGTGGAATCCGGCGACGGCGGCCACCTGGCCGGGGTGGGCCGCCGCGGTGCGCATCGCCAGAACGGCGCCCATGCAGTAGCCGATCACGGCGACCGGTCCGGCGCTGACCTCGGGCCGGGCGGCGAGGAACCTGAGATAGGCGTCGGCGTCGCGCAGGGCGTTTTCGGTGGTGTGCGCCTTGATCAGGGGCATCAGCCGGGCGAAGAGCGCGGGCCGGTCCTCTGCCCCGATGTGCTCGGGGAGTTCGGTCACCGGTGCCGGGCCGTGCCGGTAGAAGAGGTTGGGGACGAGTACGTAGTACCCGTGCCCGGCCAGTTCGTGGGCCATCTCCTCCAGTACGGGCCGCACACCGATGGCGTCCATGTACAACAGCACCCCCGGGTGCTGCCCGCCGCGGTCGGGGAAGGCGGCGAAGGCGTCGGCCTGGCCGTCCGGGGTGGGAATCTGCAGCGTCTTGGTGGGCATGGCGGGTCTTCCTCTTCCTCAGGGTGTGCTCGGCCGGGCGGTGGTCTCAGGCGTCCAGGAACGCCGCGATCGCCGCGCCCTGGCCCAGGACTGCGTGGCCGGTACCGGGCAGGACGGTCACGGTGGCGTGGGGAACCCGCGCCCGCAGGCGCCGGGCGCTCTGCCGGGAGTCGAACATGGCGTCGCGCTCTCCGACGATCGCCAGCACGGGCATGGTCAGGCGTCCCAGGGCCTGGTCGGAGAATCGGGGCAGCCCCTCGGTGCGCGGCCGGAAGTGGGCGAAGGTGCGCTCCACCGCGTCCAGGACGGAGCGGTCCTCGGTCTCCGACAGGCCGGTCATGGACCGGACGGACCTGCGTCGGCCCCGGGCGCCGAAGACGCGCAGCGCCATGCTCAGGAGGATTCTCCCGGTGCGCTGCCGGCCCAGTCCGCCCGGGCACAGCAGGCCCAGGCGCCGCACCCGCTCCGGGCAGCGGGTGGCCAGGTCCAGGGCCATCCACCCGCCGAGGGACATCCCCACGACCGCGGCGCTGGTGAGTCCGAGCCCGTCCAGGACCTCCTCCAGCCACCGGGCGTGGGCGCCGGAGTCCAGGGGCGGGCGCGAGGGAGCGCTCAGGCCGGGTTCGCCGATGACGTCGACGGCGTACACGCGTGCGCGGCGCGCCAGCTCGGTGACGTCCGCGTTCCAGGCGGTGGCGTTGGCGCCCGAGCCGTGCAGGAGCAGGACCGCGGGCCCGTCCTGAGGTCCGCAGGCCAACACGAAGGTCTCGCCCTGACCGGTGGATATGCGCAGGTGGTCGGCGGGCACCGGCCAGGACTCCAGGGCACGGCGGTAGTGGAGCCTGAGTTCACGCTCGCCGGTCGGAGAGGTGTAGATCGTGCTCATGAGGCCAGGACGCCTTCCAGGTAGTCGAACAGGCTGGCGGTCTCCCCCAGGCCGCCCAGGACGATGACCTTCATCCGGGCCCGGTCGCGGTCGTAGACGGTCTCCACGCGCAGTGGCTGTCCTCCGGGGCGGGGACCGGCGGCCATGCTGGTGAGCAGGGTGCTCACCCGGTCGGCGGTGCGGGCGTCGATCCCGTCGATCTCGACGATGCTCGACACCTCGGTGTGCCGTGGCGGAGCCGGCTCGTCGGCCGACGCCGGGACACGGGCGCCGGTGAAGGCCTCCAGGTCGGAGTGCGTGATGCGGTACTGCTTGCCGACGCGCACCGCGTGCAGCCGCCCGTCGCGCACATAGTTGCGGATGGTGCGCACGTGGAGGCCCAGTAGGTCGGCGACCTGGTCCACGGAGTAGAAACGATCTGCCACGAAGGAACCCTATCTTCCTCTGTTTTCCCCTTCAAGCATGTATTCAGGAGGAAAACAGGGAATGTATGTGGGAAGGCTCGTTGGGGAACGCCTCCGCGGCCGGGACCGAGGCGACCACGGCAGGCTGGTCACCGAGACGAACTGGTGGGGCACGCCGGCGTCGGCACCGGCCGCCGCTAGGCCCTGCCCGTCGAAGCCGACAGAAACCGGCGGGCGCCGCGCAGCGTGGTGCGTAGACGCTGCTGGGTGAACGTGCAGTCCAGGCGCACGTCGAGCGGTCCGGCATGGGTGCGGGCCCGTCGCCCGAAGGGCAGCGCGGCGGGGTCGAGACCGTCCCGACGGGCGATCAGGACTCCCAGTTCGTGGCGGCTGACCGCGTCGGTTCCGGCGACGTGGTGGATGCCGCAGTGGTCGGACGATGCGAGTTCCCGGAGCGCGGCGGCCAGGTCGCACACATGGACGGGGCAGCGCACGTCGTCGGTGAACAGCGCTCCGGTGACCTCGCCTGTGGCCAGAGCCCGCACCCGGCGTTCGTGGAAGGACCCGCCCTCGCCGATGATCAACGAGGTACGGGCGATCACCGCACCCGGGCTGATGGCCGTGACCGCTGTCTCGGCCGCGGCCTTGGCGGCGCCGTAGGGGGTGATCGGGTCGGGGACCGCCGTCTCGTCGTAGCGGGTCGCGGCACCGGAGAACACGGCGTCGCTGGAGACATGGACCAGCCGCGCACCGACCGCGGCGGAGGCGAGGGCCACGTGCGCGGCCCCGTCCGCGGTGCTCGCCCAGTCGGTCTGCCGGAACGCGGCGTTGACGACCACGTCCGGTCGCACCGCGGCGACCAGGTCGGCGACCTGGTGGCGGCTTCGAACGTCCAGGGCGAACCACGACGCCCCGTCCACGTCGGCCTGTCGCCTCAGGTACGTCGCGGCCACCTGACGGTTCGCGGCCAGCGACTGCCGGACGACCTCGCCGCCGAGGAATCCGCTACCGCCGACGACGAGGACTGTCATGGGCGATCACGCTACCGCCGACCGGTTCCCGCCGTCCACGCCCCATGCCGCGGCTCACCCGGGCTCGGGGCGAGCCGGCCCTTCGTGAGCGGCCGGCCCCGGGGAGATCCTCGCCGCAGGGGGTGATGCCCGGCCCGAAGGCCCGTCCCAGGTGCCTGCGCGTGGTGATGCGCGCAGGAAGCGTGACGGTCTCCGCCTGGACCGGGTCGCTCGCGCCGGTCACCGGAGCCTGCCACCGCTCCGCTTCCGCCGCTGCTGAAAGGGTCACGCTCGTTGTCCGACAGGACCCGCGGATTCCTTCGGCTTGACGCATACCTATATGGGAATATGATGGAGTCCATGGCACGAGCAGCGACGACGTCGGACGTCTTCAACGCGATCGCCGAGCCGCAGCGCCGGGAGATCCTGGTGCTGTTGCGCTCGGGTGAGCGGCCGGTGACCGAGTTGGCCCAGGAGCTGGGGATGACCCAGCCGGGGGCGTCCAAACACCTGCGGGTACTCCGGGAGGTCGGGCTGGTGCGGGACCGCAGGGCAGGCAAGCAGCGCCTGTACGGCCTCGACGCCAGCGGGCTGCGACCGGTCCACGAGTGGACCGGCGGGTTCGAGCGGTTCTGGAACGAGAGCTTCGACCGGCTGGACGAGTACGTGCAGGACCTCAAGCAGGCAAAACAGGAGGAGTGACCGATGGCAGCCACAGGACGGGACACGTCGGCGCGGTCAGCGACGGCCGACCGCGAAATCGTGATCTCCCGGGTTGTCCACGCCCCACGGGAGCTGGTGTTCGAGGCGTTCACCGAGGTGCGGCACCTGTCACGGTGGTGGGGGCCGGAGGGGTTCACCACCACCACGCGGGCGTTCGAGTTCCGCGTCGGCGGAGCGTGGGACTTCGTGATGCACGGACCGGACGGGACGGACTACCAGGAGTGGATCACCTGGACCGAGCTCACCCCGCCGGAACGGATCGCGATGCTCCACGGTGAGGCCCGCGACGACCCGAACGCCTTCGAGTCGGTCCTCACGTTCGAGCCCGACGGTACGGCGACCCGGATCGAGATGCGCACGGTGTTCCCTACCAAGGAACTGCGCGACGAGGCGGTCGAGAAGTATCAAGCGATCGAGGGCGGCAAGCAGACCCTGGGCAACCTGGCTACGTACGTCGCCGAGATCGTTCGGAAGGGAGCGAAGGGCTGATGGCCGGGAAGGTGTTCTTCAGCGTGTCGATGTCGCTGGACGGCTTCATCGCGCCCGAGTCCCCCGAGGAACTGATGGGGCGGCTGTGGATGGAACTACAGCAGTGGGTCTTCCCGCAGCGGTTCTTCCGGGAGAACCTGAAGCTCGGCGGGGGCGGCGAGGAGGGGCGCGACAACGACATCGTGCGGGAGACGTTCGAGCGCACCGGCGCGAGCGTGATGGGCAAGCACATGTTCGACGCCGGCGAGCAGATGTGGCCGGAGGAGGCGCCGTTCCACACGCCGGTCTTCGTCGTGACCCACGAGAAGCGCGACCCATGGGAGCGGCCGGGCGGGACCACGTTCCACTTCGTCAACGACGGCATCGAGTCCGCCCTCGGCCAGGCCCGCGAGGCCGCCGGCGACCGCGACGTCCGCATCGCGGGCGGCGGCGCGACGATCTTGGAGTACGTGAACGCCGGCCTGGTCGAGGAGTTCTCGATCGCGCTCTCACCCGTACTGTTCGGCTCGGGAATCCGCCTGTTCGAGGGCGTGGACGCCGGCCGCGTGGCCCTGGAGCAGATCCGCGCGGAGCCCTCCCCGAAGGTGACGCACCTGACCTACGCCGTCCGGGAGCGGTAACCGTCCCGACTCAGCGCTCTCCCGCCGAGGCCGACTGCCCGCGGACGGCCCGGCCCGTCCCGGCGGCGACGACGGATGGCGAGACGTGCCCACCTATGGGGAGGAGGGGAGCCGGCCGTGTACGCCGACACGGTGTCCGAACCGCCGTGCGCAGTGATCCCCGGCTACGGCGAACTTCTCAGCAACGAGAACGGCGACGAAGCAGCTGAAGCTCCTCGGCGTGATCGACCTCCGCTCCTCCAACGACCAGTACAGGCCCGCCAAGGACGCGTTGAAGCTGATCGAGCGGCACAAGGACTCCTCCTTCACCACCTACCATCCCCTCGGCGATCTCAGCGATGATGTGCCCGCCTGTGGCACGGTCCTTGGCCAGGTGCGCCTGCTGTCGTGCGGTCAGCTTCGGCTGCTTGCCCTTCAACTTCCCGTCCTTCTTCGCCGGCGCCGTGCCCTCACGGGTGCGCTGGTGCCCGGTGTCGGCCTCGGATTCCGCGACCATCGCCGGGGCCCGTAGGAACAGGCGGCCCACCGGGTCGGTCCAGTCGTAGACGCTCGCGCCAAGACCGAACGAGACGCCGCTGCCGCGTAGATCGGTGAGGGCCCGTCGGTCTCGGCCGGGACTCACCGGCGCAGGAAGGCGGAGCCTTCGGACGCGCCTCAGCTCCTCACCACGAATAACGTTGGATAATTACGTTACTAATTAACGTAATAGGTAGTACGCAAACGTAAACACGTCCACAGGCCCTCGGATCCTCACCTCCGATAAGTGGGCCTTACCGGAGGTGAGGGCACAGGGTGGCCCGCAGCCGACCCGGGGCTCCGAGTTTCGTTGGCGTCGCAGCTCAGGGCCACGGGACGACACCGAAAACGAGACGGGTACAGTCCAGGCTGTACTAGAGGGAGAACCAAGGGAGCCTGCAAGGGGCAAGAGGCAGGTCGGGTCCGGGCTCCCGAAGGCCCGGCGACAGAACTAGGGAACCCGTCGGTGGCTACGTCACGTGAATCGCGGCAGTGCCGCCCAACGCCTCGGGCACGTGCTTGCAGGGGCTTGGCGCACATCCATGTCAGATCATGCGCTCAGCGCTCGTCATCGCTGGTGAGCGGCTGACGGGGCGCCAGGACCGGTCTGAATGGTGCCGCGGACAACGCCCTGTTGTCTGCGGCACGGCTGATCTCGACCTGCGGGAACGGTTGCCGGGTCGAACATGGAGCGACTCCGCTGTCTGCGGCGAGGGGAAGCGGTACCCGCCGTCGTGCGACTGCCCGCCGAAAGGCGCTGACCGTCCGCGGGACGGCCGACGTCTTCCGCGGCTCGCTCGGCGACCCGAACACGGTCCGCGACCACGGGATCAACGAGGGCCGCCCGGTTCGTGTGCTTCCAGAAGTTCGACCCGCCCCAAGCACTCCCCCGGGCGCTAGTTCCTGCTCGGTCCGGTTTCGGGAGGGGTCAGTGGATCCTGCTTCTGCCGCCTGTGGGCCGTGCTGGGCGCGGACCAGCTCGCGAGGAGCTTGAGCCGTTCCTCGTGCGGGGTCCCCGGTTTTGCGGTGTAGAGCGAGAGGTCGTGCGCGGCCCGCGGCGAGGTCGGCAGATCCAGGGACCGGTAGGTCAGCTCCAGGTCGCCCACCCTGCGGATGGTGGAGGCGTTTGACGCCGCCGTGGTGGATGCGCACGTCGTGGGAGGCCCACAAGGCACGGAAGTCCTCGCTGAGGGTGGACAGCTCACCGATGAGTTCACGCAGCGCCTGGTCGTGGGGTTCACGCCCGGCCTCGGCGCGCAGCAGCGCCACGGTCATCGCGGCCCCCGCCTGCCAGTCCACGAAGAAGTCACGGGAGGCCGGGTCGAGGAAGTGGTAGCGGGCGAAGTTGGCCCGTCCGTGGGCGGTCGTCGTCTGGCTGGCGAACATCGGCGCGTGCAGTGCCCCGGCCAGGGCGTTGGTCGCGACCACGTCCAGCCGGCCGTTGCGCACGAACGCCGCCGACATCGTGATGGAGTCCAGCATCCACTGCACGGGCGGCGCGAGGGCGACCTCGCGGCGGCAGGTCGCCTTGCGGTGGGCCGGACGCGCGGCGCGGGCCAGGTCGAACAGGTGGGTGCGCTCCTCGTCGTCGAGGCGCAGCGCGTGGGCGACGGCGTCGAGCACCTCTTCGGACACACCCGCGATGTGGCCCTTCTCCAGCCGGGTGTACCACTCGGTACTCACACCGGCCAGGACGGCGACCTCCTCGCGACGCAGCCCGGGGACCCGGCGGCGGGCACCAGGGGGGAACCCGACCTGTTCCGGGGACAACTTGGCACGTCGACTGGCGAGAAAGCCCCTGATGTCCGCGCGGTTGTCCATGCCTTCCACGATAGGCACAGGTGAGCGCGCCAGGGGGGTTGAGGTTGTACCCCCACGAACGCAACCTTCTCCGTGGCGGCGGCGGACGGTGTAGTGGGGGTGGCAGCGAAACCACCACCACGGCACGAGGTCCGCCATGCACGACGAAGCCACCCTGGTTTCCCGCAAGGCTCGTTCGTCCCGCCTTCCCTTCGTCGTCTACGCCCTGGCACTGGGGACGTTCCTGATGCTCACGACGGAGTTCGTCGTGGCCGGGATCCTGCCTGACATCGCAGCCGACGTGCAGGTGAGCGTCGCCCAGGCGGGGACGCTCATCACGGTCTTCGCGGTCGGCATGATCGTGGGCGCACCGCTCATGGCGATGCTGACCCTGCGGATGCCGCAGCGGGTGACGCTCATGCTCGCCCTGGGCTTGTTCGCTCTCGGGCACGTGGTCGTCGCCGCCGGCTCCGACTTCGGGGTGCTGCTCGCCGCACGGTTCCTCACGGCGCTGGCGACCGGGGCGTTCTGGGCCGTGGCCGCGGTGGTCGCCACCCGCGTCGCGGGCCCGGGGTCGGGTTCGCGGGCCGTGGGCGTCGTCAACGCCGGAGGCATGCTCGCGACCGTCCTGGGAGTTCCGCTCGGCGCGTTCGCCGGACAGCTCGTCGGCTGGCGCGGCACGTTCTGGGCGCTGGCGGTCCTCGCGGTGGTCGCGATGCCCATGATCGCCCGCCATGTTCCCCGCGGCGGCGCCGGGCACCGGTCGGTGTCGGTCCGCTCGGAGCTGGCCGCCCTGCGCTCCGGGCGGCTGTGGTTGGTGTTGGCGGCCTGCGCGGCCACGACCGGCGGTGTCCTGGCCGCGTACTCCTACGTCGCTCCGCTGCTCACCGAGCAGACGGGCATCCCCTCGAACCTCGTTCCACTGGTGCTCGCCGGTTTCGGCGTCGGCTCGCTCGCCGGGTCCGTCCTGGGCGGCCGGCTCGGCGACACCCGCCCGCACACGGCGACGATCGCCGCGCCGCTGGCGACGGCCCTGATCCTGTTGACGCTCTGCTTCGTCTCCAGTGCGCCGATCCCGACGACGGTCCTCCTCGTCCTGCTCGGGCTGTTCGGCCTCGGCGCGAACCCGGTGCTGATCTCGCTGGCGGTCCGCTACGCCGCCCACGCGCCCACCCTGGGGTCCTCGCTCAGCGTCGCGGCCTTCAACTTCGGCACCGCGGCCGCCTCCTGGATCGGCGGCGTCGCCCTCGGAACCGGTCTGGGCGCCCTGGGCCCCGTCGCCGTCGGGACGGCCATCGCCGCTCTGACGCCGATCCCCGCGACCGCACTGGCCGTGATCCAGCGCCGCCGTGGCACGGGGGCGGGTCCCGAGGCTGTGAACGCCTTGTCCTGACCCGCACACGTCCGCCGCACAGGCGGTTCCCAACGACGAACGCCACCGAAAGAGAGGCCCGCCATGCGCGCCACCCTCATGTACCGAGCCGGAGACGTCCGCGTCGAGAACGTGCCCGACTCCCGGATCAAGCACCCCACCGACGCCCTGGTCCGCATCACCGCGTCCTGTATCTGCGGCAGCGACCTGCACCCCTACCACTCCATGACCGCCGCCGACGGCCCTGCCCGGATGGGGCACGAACTGATCGGCGTCGTCGAGGAGGTCGGCCCGGACGTGGCCATGCTGGCGAGGGGCGACCTGGTCGTCTCTCCGTTCGCGGTCTCCGACAACGTGTGCGAGTTCTGTCGGGAGAACCTGCAGACCTCGTGCTCCCACCACGAGGCCGACTTCTGGGACGGCATCTTCGACGAGGGCGGCCAGGCCGAGGCGATCCGTGTGCCGCTGGCCGACGGCACCCTGGTGAAGCTGCCGGTCACACCCGACTCGGCGCTGGTGCCTTCGCTTTTGACGTTGGCCGACGTACTGGGCACCGGCTACCACGCCGCCAGGGCCGCAGGCGTGACCCCCGGTCAGAACGTCACCGTGATCGGTGACGGAGCGGTGGGCCTGATGGCGGTGCTCTCGGCCAAGCGTCTGGGGGCCGAGCAGATCGTCCTCATGGGACGCCACACCGACCGCACCGACCTGGGCCGGGAGTTCGGCGTGACCGACGTCGTCGCCGAGCGCGGCGAGGAGGGCATCGCCAGGGTCCGCGAGCTCACCGGCGGGCAGGGATCGCATGCCGTCCTCGAAGCGGTCGGACACATGCCCGCCTACGAGCAGGCCCTGGGCGTCGTCCGCCCCGGCGGCGTGATCAGCCGTGTGGGTGTTCCGCAGTACGAGGAGGCGCCGATCGGCTTCGCCGGCCTGTTCCGGCACAACATCCGCCTGGCGGGCGGGCCCGCCCCGGTACGCGCCTACGTCGAGGAGCTCCTGCCCGACATCCTGGACGGGACCATCGAGCCGGGCAGGGTCTTCGACGCCACCACCGACCTGGAGGGCGTGCCCGCCGGCTACAAGGACATGGACGACCGCACGAGCCTGAAGGTCCTCATCAAGCCCTGACGCACATCACCGGGTCCGCCCACTGTTGCCGTGGGCGGACCCGGCTCTTCCATGCCCTCACACCGCTTCCGGCAGAGAGCGCCGACGGGTTCTCCGTGCGCTCGGGGCACGTCAGCCGCTCTGACCAGGGCCGCGCAGCGGCCTCAGGCCCTCGACGGCCGAGTCGCTGGGCGCCGACCAGATGACCCGGTCGGCGACCGGACCTTGCCTGCCCCTCGTGGTCGCACTCCCGTGCATCTGTTGGCGCAACCCGGCTTTCAGGCCGCGAACGCTGCGGCCACAGCCGCGGTGTCCTCGTAGAGGTGCATGCGCACGATCTTCCCCTCCGTCACGGTAAGGCGCATCGCGACGTCGGTGCGAAACGGGCGGCCGGTGGGCGCTGCGACGTGGTCGAACACGGCGAAGACGACTGCCTCCTCGCCGTCGGTGATGACGGCCTCGACCGAGACGGCGCTCTTGCCCGGCTCGAGCCCGGCCCACAGGGTGCGGAAGTAGTCGGGCACCTCGCTCCTGCGCGAGCGCCTGCCCACCCAGGGCAGCGCCGGGGTGCCGGGTACGTTCCAGTCGATCTTCTCGGCGAACAGCTCGCCCAGTCCCTCGGCGTCCTGCGCGCCGACCCTCTCCAGGAAGGCGTTCGTTGTCTCAGCGGTGGTGGTCACTGGGTTGTCCGTTCTCTTGGACGATTCACGATCGCCATTCTGTAGTGATCGATATAGAACGATAACACTTCTGTAGTGGGCGATATAGAATCGAGGCATGGGACGACCCCGCAGCTTCGATCGAGATGCCGCCCTGGACAAGGCGATGCGCCTGTTCTGGGAGCGCGGCTACGAGCAGACCTCCATCAGCGACCTCACCCAGGAGCTCGGCATCTCGGCCCCGAGCCTGTACGCGGCGTTCGAAGACAAGCGGACACTGTTCGAGGAGGCCGTCGCCCGCTACGAGGCCAGCCCGCAGTCGGTGACCGCTGCCGGGACCACCGGGATGAGCCAGCGCGAGGTGCTGCGGGTGATGTTCGACTGCGCTTCACGGGAGTACGCGAGCAGGGCGCATCCGCGCGGATGCCTGGTCAACAGCGAGCCGGAGCTGGCCGGCAACCGAGCCCAGAACCGCGCGATCACCGCGGCCCGCTTGCGGGAAGTGGCAGACGGCGCCGAAGAGGGCAACGACGCAGAAGCCCTCGCCGCCTTCGCGCAGACGCTGCTGGTGGGGCTGTCGGCCTACGCCCGCGACGGCGCCGACGAGGAGCAGTTGCGTCGCGTGGCCGATCTGGCCCTGCGCGTCATACCGGAGTGAGCGAAGGAGAGACCTCGTCGCACCCCCTCGCGCCCTGGCTCACGCACCACAACGGTGAACGACGCCACCCCGCGCTCGGAGGCAAGCCCCCGACCAGCCGGCTGGCACCGACGTCCTGACCGGGTACGGCTACCGCGCCCTCGCCCTCCCCGGCGACCTGGCCGACGATCTCGCCGCGTTAAACGCGGTGGTGTGCGCGTTCGGGGCAGCAGCGGGCATCGGGCAGGCCGACGGCGGGGAGGCGTTCGGGCCGCACGTGCTGCGCCACACCTTCGGCACCGGCCTCGGCCGAGCCCGCGGCGACCTGACGACCGATCCGGTCGACGTGGTACCGGCCGCCGAGCTGATGGGGCACACCGACCTCAACACCACCCGCCGCTACGCCCTGCCCGGCGAGGCCGACAAGGCCCGTGCCCTGGACGCGCTCACCACCGACCGGTGCACCGGTGAGGGTCTACCGCCGATCCTGTGGTCATCCTCCTGGACCCCCTCGCCACCGCAAAGGCCAGCTTGCCGGGCCGTGCAACCGTGCAGGAATCGGCTCAGACGACCACGACCCGGCGCCCGCGTGTGTGGCCGGCCTGGCTGTCGATGTGTGCGGCAGCGGCCTCGGCGAGCGTGTACGACCTCTCGACCGGAATGTGGAGCCTTCCCCGCGAGATGAGGCCGACTGCCTCGGCGAGCGCATCCGGCACGCTCCCGGCCACGCCGGAGAACCGGACACCGAACTTCGGCGCACCGAGGTCGGCGATGGAGACCACCTTCTGCGGGTCTCCGGTCAGCTCGACGAGCTCGCGGATGACACCCGAGCCGGCCAGGTCGAGGGCTGCGTCGACCTGGCCGAGCCGCCGCACCCGCTCGACCCAGCCCTCGCCGTACGTGGTGGCGAGGGCACCCAGGCTTCGCAGATAGTCCTGGTTCGCGGCCCCGGCGGTGCCGATCACCGTGATGCCCCGGTCGTGGGCGATCTGCAGCACCGCCGATCCGACTCCCCCCGACGCACCGCTGACCAGCAGTGTCTGCCCAGGCTGCACACCGACCTCGCGGATGATGCGCAGCGCGGTCTCCACCACGGAGGGGTATCCGGCGGCCTCTTCGAACGCCAGTCCATCGGGCATACGGGCCCAGGCCGACAATACGGCGAACTCGGCATAGGTGCTGGAGCCTTCGCCGAACACGTGGTCGCCGACCTCGACCCCTTGGACACCCTCCCCGACCTCGTCCACCACCCCGGCGGCGTCCAGTCCGACACCGGCGGGCAACTCGATCGGATGGGCCTTCAGGATCTGGCCTTCACGGACCCTCCAGTCGATGGGGTTCACACCCGCCGCCCGCACAGCGATGCGTACCTGGCCGGGGCCCGCGTGGGGCTCCTCGGCATCTGTGAGGTGCAAAACGTCCGGACCGCCGAACTCGGCGAAGCTCACTTTCTTCATGCGGCGACCGTAGCACTAACGGTTAGCTTTTAAAAACGGTTTCACTTTCGTATCTGATAGGGTTATGGCATGACCGCACCGTCCGGGCGCCGTGAGCGCAAGAAGGCCGCGACCCGCCAGAAGATCGCCGACACCGCCCTGCGGCTCTTCCTGGAACGCGGGTACGACGCGGTGGGGATCCGTGAAGTGGCCGCTGAGGCCGACGTGGCCGTCACCACACTCTTCTCCCACTTCGCCTCCAAAGAGGCCTTGGTCTTCGAGCAGGACGAGGACTTCGAGCAACGCCTCACGCAAGCGGTCACCGGCCGGGCGCCGCACGAGCTGCTCATCCCCGCCCTGCGCAGCGAGGTCCAGGCCCTGGTGAGGCACTGCACGGCGGACAGCGCCGCCCCGATCTGGCGCATGATCGACGAATCACCCGCCCTGCGGAAGTACGAGGAGTCGATGAGGCTGCGCCACGCCGAGACGCTGGCAACAGCCATCGCAGCCGATCCCGAACTGTCACGGACCGCCACGGCGAGCCGGACGATCGCGAGGTTCGTGATCGACGCCTATTCGCTGGCCCGTGAAGCGGCCGAACCGCAGGCCGCAGTGGACGAGATCTTTGGGATGATCGAGGCAGCCTGGGAGGCCACCCGCCCTTCTCGGCGTACGTGAGGGACTGTTCCTCCAGGTAGGGCAGGTGCCGGGGCGAGCTGAGACAAGTCGCCGAGCGCTGGGATTCGACTTCCATCCGCTTGAGCAACTGGTTTCCGTTGTCCCGGGTACCGCTCGCGCACCCCCCGCTCGGATCCACCGGTCCGAAGCACCACAGACGCCCAGGGTCCGCTGCCGCGAAGACGCAGCAACCACGGGTTGGCCCCGTCACGCAGCCCCTCAACCGTGACCACCGGCGCGCCGGCAACCGACGACACCCATGCGAGCACTGCCTCAGAAGGACAAGTCACTCGGTAAGCCTAGACGCGCAAGACCCCGATAGGGGAGGACGGGAGACGCCCAGACCGGGAGCCCGTGTACCCGCGTACGACCGCCATGTCCATGTCCCTCCGATTGGGTGCGGCGCAGTCGCCGCCGCCGAAGTCGCCCCCAGTGACCACACGCAGTGACCGGAGCGGCAGAAGCCACGGAGAATACAGATCACTCGATCAACGACTCTTACCAGTCTCAGCCTCCGAGAAGAAGCGGCCCGGCGCGAGCGCCGGCGCACCATCCACATCGCCTTCGACGCCGAGGCCCGTGGAGCGCGGCCACCGCGCGGTACGGGACTGCGAGGGCTGTGACCTGCGCCCCGACCCTCTCCAGACCGCCACCCCCGCCGAGTTCGTCGCGGCGATGCGGCGCTACCGCCGGTGGGCGGGCAACCCCTCCTTTCGGCTGCTGGCCGAACGGTGCGCGCACATGTGCTCGGCGGCGACCTTCCACGGCATCCTCAACGGCACCGAACTGCCGAAGTTCACCGTGCTCAACGCGTTCGTGATCGCGTGCGGGGGTGATGAGGAGAAGTGCCAGCGCTGGGCCACCGCCTGGCGCTGCCTGGACCAGGAGGGCGCCGGCCCCGCGCCCTCACCGGTGATCCTGCTGCCCCCGCCCGACGAACAGGAGCCGCCCGGGGCCTGAGGGCGCCCCCACCGATGACGGTGGCCCGGCCCCGTGGTCAGGGGCCGGGCCACCACACGCCGGAGAGGGCGTGAACCTGGGCTGCTTACCGCAGATTATCGAAAGCCAGCGACGAACCTGGTGATGAGTTTTCGCGCCCGCACCCGTCATACCTGTGTCGGGACACGATGGGACGGAAGGATGACGTGATGGGTGCGGGTGCGGACACGCGACTGGAGGAGCTGGGTGTGAGCAGTCTGGGCGAGGTCGACGAGCCGGCGTTCTCGGGACTCGCGGAGCGGCACCGGCGGGAGCTGCACGTGCACTGCTACCGGATGCTCGCGTCGTTCGAGGACGCCGAGGACACCGTGCAGGAGACGTTCATGCGTGCCTGGCGGCGGCGGGAGACCTTCGAGGGGCGGTCGACGTTCCGGGCCTGGTTGTATCGGATCGCCACCAACGCCTGCCTGGACCTGCTCGCCAAGCGCCGCCCGGAGCCTGCAACCGGCGGCGAGGTGCTGTGGCTGCAGCCCTACCCGGACCGGCTGCTCGACGAGCTGCCCGCGGGCGACGCGGACGAGCCGGAGGCCGTCGCCGTCGCGCGGGAGACGATCGAGCTGGCCTACCTGGTCGCAGTCCAGCACCTCGCGCCGCGCCCGCGGGCCGTGTTGGTCCTGCGGGATGTGCTCGGCTGGCCGGCGAAGGACGTCGCGGAGCTCCTGGGGGACTCCGTCAACTCCGTGAACAGCGCGCTGCAGCGGGCCCGCGCCGGCATGCGGGAGCACCTGCCCGCCGAGCGGCAGGACTGGACCGGCGGCCAGGAGGACGCCGAAACGCGTGAGCTGGTGCGCCGCTACACCGATGCCAGCGTGTCCACGGACGTCACGGCGCTCGCCTCGATGCTGCGCGACGACGTCCGTTTCTCGATGCCGCCCACGCCGGGCCTGCATGTCGGCCGCGACACGGTGGTGAACTACTTGGTCGAGAGCGGCTTCGAGGGCATGAAGGGCCTGCGCGCCGTCCAGACCACCGTGAACCGGCAACCCGCCCTCGCCTTCTACCTCTGGCAGCAGCAGAAGGGCGCGTACCTGCCGCTGACGATCGACGTCCTGCGTGTCACAGGCGGGGCGATCACCGAGATCCTCACGTTCCACGACGACCGGTTCCCGCGGCTCGGCCTGCCGGCGCACCTGCCAACCGACGGCACGGAGTAGTCCCGGTGCGGACGCTCGCACTGCGCGGCGGCGCGCGTATCGCCGTGACCGCGGCGGAGTGGCACGACGCGTTCTGCCTCGTCACCCGTGGCCGGGTGCAGCTGGAGCTGTGCGATGGCGAGCCGGGGCCGGTCCTCGAACGCGATGCCGGGTTCTGGCTCCGCGGCACCGGCGTCCGCGCCCTGCGAAACCCGGGCCGCCGCAGGGTGAGGGTACGCATCATCGCTCCGCCCGGGAGCCAAGGCCCTCACATTCCAGTCAAGGCACCCCGTACACCAATGACCGGAGGAACGATGAACAGCACGAAGGAAACCGGGATCGTGGTCGGCGCGACCGCCGGCCGGACCAGCCGCCCCCACCGGTTCCGCGGGCTCGCCGGCACCGGCGTCATCACCGCGCTCGCGGCGACGGCGGTCACCACCCTCGCCGCCGCGCTTGTCCGGGCCGTCGGCGTCGACTTCGAGATCACCGATGGCGAGACGATCCCGCTGTCCGGGTTCGCCGTAGTGACCGGCTTCTTCTCGGTCGTGGGCATCGTCATTGCCGCCGCTCTTCTTCGTTGGAGCGCTCACCCCGCCGAGCGATTCGTGTGGACGGCAGTGGCACTGACCGCCATCTCATTGGTCCCGCCCTTCCTCTCCGGGGCCGACACCGCCACCACCACCGCCCTCCTCGGACTACACCTCGTCCCCGCGGCGGTGGTGATCCCCACCCTGGCGCGGATCCTGGGCAAGGGGCGTGAGCGGCAATGGAACGGTCAGTGGCGTTAGCAAGCCGTCGAGGCGCGGCTTACCGCCACTGGCCGTTTGCGGGGGTTCGGCAAAGACGAACCGCCGTTCTGACCGGACGCTCAGTCCCAAGCAGCAGGCCGAGCTCCAGCGGACGCACACCAGCGGCGACTACACGATCACCGACCTCACCGAGCTGTCTACGAATGGCTCGATCAACCCACGAAGAAAGGTAGGGCCGCCATGCTGACGCAGGTCGCGGAGGGTGTGCTGATCCACCAAAGCGAGTTACTCCAGAACAACGCCGTTGTCGTGCAAGGCCAGGCCGGCGTGTTGCTCATCGACCCCGGGCTTACCGGCGACGAACTGACCTGCCTTGCGAACGACCTGTCCGAGATGGGCCAGCCCGTCGTGGCAGGCTTCTCGACGCATCCTGATTGGGATCACGTGCTCTGGCACGCCGACCTTGGCGAAGTGCCCCGTTACGGCACAGCCCGCTGCGCGGCTGACATGCGAGATGTGCGGTCAGACGCGGACTGGAAGGCCCGTGCCGCCGAGGGGCTACCGCCGGAAATCGCCGAGGAGACACCGCTGGACCTATACGGCCTCATCACCGGTCTGCCTGCCGGAACTGTGCAGATTCCTTGGGACGGCCCTGGAGTCCGGATTATTGAGCACCCGGCGCATGCCCCGGGCCATGCGGCGCTGTTGATCGAGGAACGCGGGGTGCTCGTCGCCGGCGACATGCTGTCTGATGTCTTCGTTCCGATGCTCGACGACTTCAACGGCACCGATGACCCGGTCGAGGACTACCTCGTTGGGCTGCGACTGCTCGAGGACGTGGCGGACGACGTCGATGTCGTCATCCCCGGTCACGGGTCCGTCTGCGGAGCTGATCAGGTACACGAACGGATCGAACAGGACCGCGCGTACGTACATGCCCTGCGTGACGGCGGTGTTCCCGACGACCCGCGGGTCAACTCGCCCAAGCCTGGTTGGGAGTGGGTGAGCGACATCCACGCAGGGCAACTTCAGCAGCTCGCCCAAAGAAGGAGAGCGTCATAAACCGTGGGGTGGGGACGGCGTCGCCGGGCGCGTGAGCGTCCCGGCGGCCGGAGCGGGGCCTTCAGAAAACATTCGTTATCTGAAGGCCTGGGTGAACGGGTGTCAGAGGCTGCCCAGATCCTTCAAAAACCCCTTCAGAAACCAGAGTTGTTCAACAACCCTCCAGGGCCGTTTTCTGAGAGAATCACGGGTATGGGCAGGCGCCCGGACCTGCTCGCGGCCGAACCGGTCGTGCTCACCGAGACCCGCATCGGCTACGCCCGCGTCTCCACCCGCGACCAGAGGCTGGATCGCCAACTCGACGCGCTCAAGGCCTCCGGGTACCGCCGGATCTTCGCCGACAAGAAGTCAGGGCGCACCGATGAGCGCACCGAGCTGGCGGCCTGCCACGCCTTCCTCAACTCCGGCGACACCCTCGTCGTCCCCTCGCTGGACCGCTACGGCCGCTCCCTCCAGGACCTGGTGACCATGGTCGCCGAGCTGCGCACCCGCGAGATCGGCTTCACCTCCCTGCACGAGCGACTCGACACCACCACCCCCGGTGGACGCCTGGTTTTCCACGTCCTCGCCGCGCTGGCCGAGTTCATCGTGGCCGGCACCCGCGAGGGCCTGGCCGCCGCCCGTGCCCGCGGACGGGTGGGCGGCCGACCGAGCGTGGTCAACGCCGACCTGATCCGCGCGGCCCGCGACATGCTGCCCAACCCGGAGTACTCGGTGACCTCCATCGCCAAGCTGCTCGGCGTCAGCCCGGGGACGCTGTACAACCACATCCCCGACCTGAAGGAGCTGCGCTCCTCGGTTGCGCACCGCGGGCTTGGCCCGGCCCAGGGCTGAGGGAGCCCGCCCAAGCCCCTGCGGTGTATCTCAGGGGCGGGACCCATCGGTCTCGGCGTCGGAGAGCTCGTGCATGCCGGAATCGGTAGGCCTCTCCTGGGCCGCGACGGCGCGGCGGTCGGCCAGGTGGGCGCGGACCGACCACACCACGGCTTCGGTCCAGGCCGCTCACACGAGCGCGTAGACCGCGGTTCGAACGGCCCCGGGGAGGGTGAACCAGTCCGCGTTGAGCAGGGTGCGGGTGTTGGTCAGCACGATCAGTCCGCCGACCGTCGATCCCAGGATGCGTGGCGGTACATGTCGCACCACCCAGGCGGCCAGCGGGGCGGCGGCCAGGCCGCTGAGCAGGAGTGCCAGGACCCAGCCCATGTTGATTCCGTCCGTTCCCAGGCCGATGAGGAAACCGAGGCTGGCGGCGAGGGTGACGATGAACTCGCTGGTGTCGATGGAGTCGATGACCTTGCGCGGTTCGATCCGGCCGCTGGCCAGCAGTGCGGGGGTGCCCATCGGCCCCCACCCGCCCCCCGCCGGTGGCGTCGACGAATCCGCCGAACAGGCCCACGGGCACCAGGAAGCGCCTGCGTAGCGGCTTGCCCAGATTCCGTCGGGGGATGATGCCCCAGGCGGTGAACCGGATGAGGATGTACAGGCCCAGGCCGAGCAGGATGAGCGCCATGACGGGGCGAGCCACCTCAGTGGACAGCCAGCTCAGGAAGGTGGCGCCGGCGAAGGAACCGATCGCGTCCACCTCGGCCATGTAGGCGGCCTGGGCCTTGAACCGTGACCAGGACGCCCGCTGGGCGGGCTTCTTGAGCCGGTTGAACATCGAGAACGTGTTCTGCTCGGCCACGCTCAACAACGCTTGGAGTTGGGCCTGGCCCTCTTCGTCGGCCCGTTCGCAGATTCCGGCGAAGATCTCGGAGTTGACCTCTGCGCGGATGCGCGCGGCCATCTCGTCCAATAATGTGGTGAACCCCGGCAGCTCCAGTGACGCCTCCACCAGGCGGTCCAGCGCGACGTTGATCAGGTCGAAGGGGTGGTTCTTGGCTCGGGCGGCTTCACTGATCGCCTCGGCGGCGATCTTGCGGGCCCGCGGCGGATCGTTGGTCACCCCTGTCGGGCGCGGATCTGTTTGCGGTGCCACCGGGTGGTGCGGCCCGCCCCGTGGTCGGGCTCGACATCAGGGTCCAGGTCCAGGCAGCGCCGGACGTGATGGCGAGGGCACCCAGGCTTCGCAGATAGTCCTGGTTCGCGGCCCCGGCGGTGCCGATCACCGATTACATCGGACACGGATCACTCGGTCAACGGCTCTGGCCACTCTCGACCCCCAGCCTTCTCACTCCTAGGAGGGATAGCCGAGTTCCTCAACCGTGTGCTGCCTCGGCGGCCGCGGCACGGTTGAGCTCGGCGGCCGGGAAGGATGTCTGCTTGCTCTCCGTAAGCAGCTGATGGTGGAAGCCGTCCAGGACGACGGCGGCTCGGGCATGCCGTTCGATGATCGCCGCGATCTGAGGCAGAACACCGCTGGGCCTTCGACCCGCGCTCCACTCCTGCAGGAACACGTCTGTCTCCGTATCACCCCGAAGGCGGTCGACGAGGTGGTGGAGCAGATGGCTCACGGTGTAGTGGCGGTCGTATGCGAGATGGTCCGAAAGGAACTGCTCCTCGGCCGCGGAGAGCTCAAAGCCTGAGCTCAGAGCCAGCCCGAAGTCCGCGAAGTAGATCAGCCGGCCGTCGGTCAGGAGGTTGTTGAAATGAGCATCGAAGTGCACGAGTCCGCGAGAGCTCATGAACGCCGCTCCTCGCGCCAAGGCGTCCTCCACCCACAGACAGGGAGGGCTGGCGCCAGCCAACGTCGCATTCTCCCGATGCTCGCTCAGCCACGCACCGAGTGTCCGCGGCACGTGCTCCAGGAAGAGCACCAGGCTGCGGGAGGAACGGCCGATAGCCTCCAGCCGCTCGCGCACGGCCGGTGAGCCCTCCCAATGGGCGACCGCGCCCTCGATGCCACCGAACTCGTCCACGAAGTCCTCCGGCGGGGAATCGGGCAGGACACGCCAGTGGTACATCAGGGGAAAACCCTCGTACTCCCCTTCCAGGACCCAGTCGCTGGTCATAGTATGGACCGCCAGTTCCCGCCAGGCACCGAACCCGGCCGAGCCCACCCCGTACTGGTAGAACATCGGCAGGCCGAAGAGGTTCGCCGTGGACCTGACATTTTCCGGCTGGGTCTCGACGTCGGTCAACGGCACCCTCTTAACGAAGACCCGCGTTCCGTCGATGTCTGATTCCGCGGATCTGCCGCCGATGCCGGATCCAACCGCAGAGGCTGACGAGACGACGTCACCGAGTCGCCGGTCGCTCAACAACGACAGACGAGTAGCCACGGCCCCGTAGGCAGCCAGACGTGCGGCGTACCTGGAATCGAAGTGGCGCATCGACGGCTCCTCGGTGCACCGAGCCCAGAGCGTCGGTGATCACATAGACGAATTGACCCTATCCGGCCCAGTTCCTCCGAAGCTACGGCGAGCCGCAAAGTAGCTTGTGACTCGTACTCCAGGTCCCTGCTCCGGTCATCGCTCAGGCTCTGGGATCTCACAACAAGACCACCACCCGGGTCGGTGGCCCAGACGGAAGGAAACTGGAACCGCTACGCCCCGACGAACACACAGCGACCGGAGCGGCGGGAACCCCGAAGAATACAGATCACTCGATCAACGGCTCCTGCCATTCCCGACCCCCGATGCAGGGGTGGTCGCACACGGTGCTGGGCACCACCAGTCCGCCCAGTCCCGTCACCTGGTCGTTGACCAAGCACTCCGGTCGCTCAGTGCTGGATTTCCCGAGAAAACCACCGGGGTCCGAGAGGGCGCATCCCGGTGCGCGGGAGCGGCCGCGGGCAGGAATCGCGCAACCTCTCGCGCGAATCGCGGGTGTTCGCACGTACGCAATCGGGTGCGCAGGGCCATGGCGGTCCCGGTGGTCTGCCCGCTGCCCTTTTCAGGATTACCTGGTTTGGACCCCGAGTAGTTGTTCAGCACTACACATCACCTGGCGGTAGCTATACGAGAACAGGGCTTGGACCGGGCTCTCAAACTCAAACCCGCCCGGGTGCCGGTGAGCCGATTCTCTGGGATTACCGAAGCGCTTCGCGACCTCATCCACACCTGTGACCAGCAATAAAACCCCGAAAACCCGGCCTTCGATCCCGAACGACCAACTCGGTAAGCAAATGCGGCAGGTCCGATATGGGGACCCCAGAAGGGATGGTGACATTAATGGCCCCATGCTACGGTGACATGCGTCACTGCAGGAATTGGACTGATGGGAGCGCATCCATGTTGGCACGTCGATCGCGGGTCAGGACCTTTTTGGTCAGCGCACTGGTCGTAGTCAGTGTACTGGGGCTTCCCGTCACGGCGTCGGCGGACTCGACCGAAAGCCGGCAGTGTAGCGGCCACGGAGGAATGGCGTATGGCTGGATCACCCGGCATATAGCCCAGACCCACACGGTCGGGAACTGTGGGTCCAGGATCAAGGTCCGGGTCTACTACTCGCACATGGGGGGCACCTCATGGACTTCATGGAAGACGGTCACCCCTGGCAGCAACGCCAACGTGCGCATCTCGGTGTACCCGAACAATGCCATTTACGCTGAGCACTATGCTGACGGAGCCGGCACCTTTATCACGCAGTTCAACTGACCGATCACCTCCTGTTCTTCCCGCGACCCTTATCTCGGATTTTCTCGCGTTCGTCCCGCCCTGGCCGCAGTGCTCTCCATCGCACCGCGCGGGCCCGGCACGGCAGCGGATTCGCGATCGAGCCGTTTGTCCATGCCGGGGCGGAAGGTTCCTCACCAGCTCTGACCGCCCGGGAGGCGTTCGTTTCCGCGGCAGTCCACACGAGCGCGCAAAGAGTCCTCTCACAGGAGTCCGAACCGGTCCGGCGCCCGACAGGTGGCCATGTCCCCGATGGTGACCTTGACGGCGTCGCCGTCCGGTTCGGCCCGCAGCTGCACCGCCATGGGCTCGGACATCCCGATCCCAGATACGGGCACGTTCCGTGTGCTCAGGGGCGGTGCGACGCGGCCGGTCGCCTGCGCAGGGCCGCGCCGATGGGCGGGCGCGGTGGTGCGGACTCGCGTCCGTGGCTCGGCCCCAACGGCGGCCGAGCCACGGACCGTGACAGACGTCGTGGCCGTTGAGCGCCATCTGGCGTGGGGTTCGCCCCTCAGCCGAGGGTGTTGTCGGTGTCCTTGAGCAGTTCGAGGGCGGGGGCGTACATACGGGTCTTGATGGTGCCCAGGACCGGACCGGCCTTGGCGGCCATCGGGCGGACCAGTTCGATCGCCGCCGAACGAACCTCGTCCTCTCCGGCGGTGTGGTCGACGATTCCGGCGGCCTGCGCTTGGGTGCCCCCGTAGCGGCGTCCGGTGACCATGGCCTCGTGCGCGGTCTGGGGTGTGAGCCGGGCCTGGATGAGGGCGCTCATGCCGGGGGCGAAGGGGATGTTGATGTCGACCTCGGGCAGACACCAGTATCCGCGGTCGGCGCGCATGACGCGAAAGTCGTGGGCCAGGGAGAACATGGCGCCCGCGGCGAAGGTGTGTCCCTGCATGGCGGCGACGGTGATCATCGGCAGGGACAGCACGCGTGCGAGCAGGGCGTGGACGCTGATGACGTATGCGCTCTGGGAGTCGGCGTTGGCCATCAGCCAGTCCAGGTCCAGGCCGTTGGTGAAGAACTTGCCGGTCGCGGCGCTCACGAGGGCTTTGGGGCCCTCCGCCTTGTCGACCTCGTCCAGGAGGGCGTTGACCGAGGCGATCCAGTCGGGGTGGAAGCGGTTCTCGGTGTCGCCGATGTCGAGGACGAAGACGTCGCCGTCGCGTTCGAGGGTGGGCATGGTGCCTCCTGGGACAACCCATGTTACTGATGAGTAGGTTCGCGTTCGAACACTACCGGACAACGACTGTCGCGGCCATCGGTCACAGCACCGTCCTGAAGCGCGCCGACGCCGTACCCGCGGGCGTATGGCGCGAGCACGGCGCGCCATGCGGGGGTGCGCTCGCCTGTCACCGCACCGTCCCGCGGCCGGTCGGCGGCCGGGGTTCCCGGCCGCCGAGGGTGGCACTAGCCCTGCGCGAGATCCTTGACGAACACGATGCCCTCGCTGTCCGCCAGGTGGGCCGGGTCCAGCGGGGAGTAGCCGAACCAGGGGGACACGCGGGGCGCGGGCGTCGCGTCGGCGAGCGCGGCGGCCAGCCGACGGGCGTCGACCAGGCAACGCTGCTCCGGTAGCGCGTACAGCAGTCCCTCCACGGTGTCCGGTGGCGGGGCGTCCACCCCCTGGTGGCGGATCGTTCCGAGCGCCGTGGCGAGGAAGGCGTACTCCTCGCCCAGGTGCGCGCTGACGATCGCGCCGGCGCTCCACCACTCCACCGGCAGGCCACCCATCCGCATGGTGCTCTTGCTTCGCTGCAAATGACCGTTGTGGGCGTTCACCAGTACCGGACCCCGTTCGGCGAGAGCGAGCAGGTTGGCGGCCATCATCGAGTCCCGCACGCCGAGCAGCCGCGCCATGCGGCCTGGCGAGGTGTCGGCCATCCAGTAGTGGTAGCGCAGCAGGCCGATGGCGGTACGGCCGTACAGGCGCGCCCGCTCCCAGTCCTCCTGTGAGGACGCCGCGACCAGGTGCGGCGTCTGCGCGTCGAGCAGCGCCACCAGGTCGTCGGCGAGCAGCCGCAGCTCCCCGGCCCCGGCCGAGCGCCCCACGGACCGGGACGGGTCCATCATCGCGGCGGAGTCGGTCCACCGGTCGTCGGCGCCGAGCAGGCGGTCCAGCGTTCGCGCGGTACAGGGAAGCAGGTCCGCCTCCACCCTCGCGGCGAGGTATCCGTGGAGCGCGGCGAGGGCTTGTCGGGGGCTCGCGGCGCCGGTGATCTCCAGCGGGCCGTCGAAGCCGGCGAAGCGGAGCTGCTCGGACGCGGGCCGGCCCTCGTTGTGGGCTCGCATCCAGCGCACCAGTTCGCGGTTGGCGGCGAAGGCTCCCCATCCGTGGCTGAATCCGTGCTCCATGACCTCGTCGAGGGTGCCCGTGCCCGAGGTGACGTAGTCGTCCACGGCCAGGCCCATCACACAGTCGCTCTCGACCGCGATCCTCTGGTAGCCCTCCTGCTCGACGAGCTGCCGGAAGAGCTCGTTGCGCAGGTCCAGCAGAGTGCCCTCGCCGTGGGTGGGCTCGCCCAGGGCGAGCAGCCGCGGCCGACCCGGAACCAGCTTCATGGCGGCGGCGGCCTCGACGGCGTGGGCGGTGTTCCTGATGTCAGTAGCCATACCTTCAACGGTATCGTTGAACCATCGGTTGAAACTTATCAGCGATATCATCAGGGATATGGCGGAAAACCTTCAAAGCAGCAGACAGCTCAGGCCGATCGATCTGGCGCGCGGGCACGGTCTGTCCACGCAGGCCGTCAGGAACTACGAGGCCGACGGCATCCTTCCGCCCGCCGACCGCACACCCCACGGCTACCGCACCTACACCCCGCTGCACGCGCGGGCCCTGCGCGCGTTCCTGGCTCTCGTGCCCGGCCACGGCCACCAGACGGCGGCGTCGATCATGCGGGCCGTGAACCGGGGCGAGGCCGAGGAGGCGTTGCGCCTCATCGACGAGGGCCACGCCCAACTCCTCGACGACCGCCGAACCCTCCAGGCCGTGGAGAACGCCCTGCGCGACCTGGAGTCCACCGCCGCGAAAGAGCCCACCACGGCACCCGGGCCCGGTAGCACGTTCATCGGGCCGCTGGCCGAAAGGCTCGGCATCCGGCCCGCGACGCTGCGCACATGGGAGCGCGCCGGGCTGGTGCGCCCGCGCCGCGACCCGCTGACCGGGTACCGCGTCTACGACGAGGCCGACGTACGGGACGCCCTGCTGGTCCACCAGCTCAGGCGGGGCGGCTACCTGCTGGAGCGCATCGCCCCGCTGATCGCCCAGGTGCGCTCGGCCGGCGGGTTGGAGCCGCTGGAGGCCACGCTGCGCGACTGGCGCGACCGGCTGTCCGCGCGCGGGCGGGCGATGCTGTCCGGGGCCGCCGAACTGGAGCACCACCTCAGCGAGCGCGGATGAGACCCGGCCCTCAGCCAAGGAGAGGCCGGGGCCGTCAACGGTTGCGTCCCGGCCGATCCCTTCGCCGGTGCCGGCCCGGCCCTGGGACGAGCGGGCCCGCGCGCACGCCTCGAAGCGGCTTGGCACGAACATGCCGACAGGGCCTTCCCACTCCCGGTTCCGCTGCCATCATGGGGCCATGAGCCTCACCTTCACCCTGGCCTCGGCGGCCCCTCCCCCCGCCTCCGCGGGCTCAGGTTCCGGTGGCCCGCTGCTGTGGCTGGCCGTGGGCTGTGGCGTCCTGCTGGTCCTGGTGGTCCTGGTCGCGGCCCTGAGCGGTGCGGGCCAGGGGGCCTACGGGGAGACCTCGGGGATCGTGCCCCGCCGCGAACGGCCGGGCATCGTGCGCGCCGCCCAGCGGGCCCTGTGCCTGAACGGAGCCCTGTTCCTGCTCGCCGTCCTGCTCACCTTCGGGCCGCAGGAGGGCACGGGCACCGTCACGGCCGCCATCGCCCTGGCCTACGGTGTGGGCTGCCTGGTCGCGGCCCGGACGCTGGGACGGCCGAGCCCCACCGCGCACAGGGTCGCCATGGCCCTGCAGTTCCCCCTGGTGGTCTTCGCCGCGGCCCTGGCGGTGATCGCCCTGGCCGTGGGGCAGCCGCTGCTGTTGGTCGGGGTGGCCGTACCGCTGCTGATGGCCCTGAACGCGGGGAGTCTGCTGTACAAGGCCCGGGGCTTCTACCTGGCACAGGCCTGAGCCGCCCGGACACCGCGGCCTCGGCCCCCGTGGGGTGGAAGCAGCCGGTTCCGCCCACGCCAACACACCCCCGGCCGGCCACGGCGCCCCACACGGCGACCAGACCCCGCCTGTGGCAGGATCCACCCATGTCCGTACGCGAACTCGTCGTCCTGGGCACCTCCAGCGCGGTGCCCACCCGCCGCCGCAACCACAACGGCTACTTCCTGCGGTGGGACACCCACGGCGTCCTGTTCGACCCGGGTGAGGGCACCCAACGCCAGATGAGCCTGGCGGGCCTGGCCGCCACCGACATCACCCGCGTGTGCATCACCCACTTCCACGGCGACCACTGCCTGGGCCTGCCCGGAACCATCCAGCGCATCGCCCGGGACCGGGTGCCCCACACCGTGCGCGTGGCCTACCCGGCCCAGGGCCAGCGGTACTGGCAGCGGCTACGCCACGCCACCGCCTTCCACGACACCGACGTCGTGGTGGCCCAACCGGTCGACGGCACCGGGTCCTGCCCCGTGGGAGAACCGGACCTGCGCATCACCGCGCTGCCGCTGCGACACTCCACCCCCACCTACGGCTACCGGCTGGCCGAACCGGACGGATGGCGGATGCTGCCCGAGCGACTGGCCGCACACGGCGTGCACGGCCCCATGATCAGGCGCCTGCAACACCAGGGCGCCGTCACCACCGACGACGGCCGCCGGGTGGAACTGGCCCAGTGCGCCCGCCCCCGCCGGGGCCAGGTCATGGCCTTCGTGATGGACACCGCCGAATGCGACCAGGCGGTGGAACTGGCGCGCGACGCCGACCTGCTGGTGATCGAGTCGACCTACCTGGACACCGAGGAGCACCTGGCCCGCTCCTACGGCCACCTGACCGCCCGCCAGGCCGGACGCATCGCCGCCCGCGCCGGTGCCGGCACCCTGGTGCTCACCCACCTGTCCGAACGCTACGAGCAGGAGGAGGACCCCCGCTTCGTCACCCAGGCCGCCGCCGAGTTCGACGGGCACGTCGTGCTGGCCCAGGACCTGCAGCGCATACCGCTCCCGCCCCGCAACCCCGACCGCGCCACACGCATGGGATAGGGTTGCCGGGCACCGAAAGAACCGACCGAGGAGGTGAGAACGATCACCGCTGTCGCAGGCTGGGCGTTCCTCCTCCCGGGACACACCACCGTGTCCTGACCGGAACGCCCGACAGTCCTTCGGAAAGGCTTTCGTGGCGTCCCCGCTCTCTTCGGTCTCCCTCTCCACCCTGATCACACGTTTGCGCTCGGCGGGCTGCGTCTTCGCCGAAGAAGAAGCACACCTGATCACCTCCACCGCGCACACCCCCGACCAGCTGGCCTCGATGGTCGAACGGCGCTGCGCCGGCCTACCCCTCGAACACGTCCTGGGATGGGCCGCCTTCTGCGGACTGCGCATACAGGTGGACGAGGGGGTGTTCGTGCCCCGCCCCCGCACCGAGTTCCTGGCCCACAAGGCCGCCTCCCTGCTCACCCCCGGCGCGGTGGCCGTCGACCTGTGCTGCGGCTCGGGCGCCCTGGGCGCGGTCCTGGCCCACACCCGAGACGACATCACCCTGCACGCCGCCGACATCGACGCGGCCAGCGTGGCCTGCGCCCGGCGCAACCTGCCCGGCCACCCGGTGCACCACGGCGACCTGTACCACGCCCTGCCACCACGGCTGCGCGGTCGCGTCCACGTCCTGGTCGCCAACGTGCCCTACGTTCCCACCGACCGGATCGCCCTGCTGCCCGCCGAAGCACGCGTGCACGAGCACCACCGCTCCCTGGACGGCGGCGCGGACGGCCTGGACCTGGTACGCCGCGTCACCGCACGGGCCCGGCGCTGGCTGGCGCCGGGCGGCCACCTGCTGGTGGAGGTACAGGAACAGCAGGTCCACGCGGCCGTGCGGGCCTTCACCCGGGGCGGCCTGTCCTGTGAGGTGGCCTCCTGTCCCGAACGGGAGGCCACCGTGCTCATCGGCGCCCGCTGACCCGGGGGAGAGGCCGCACACCCCCACCAAGCGAAAGCCGGGCCCTCCCGCACCGTGCGGCGGCGACGCTTCGGCCGCCACCGCACGGTGCGTGCCCCATCCTGGAGGACATGCACGCCCCCGACGGAGACCGCCTGGCCGCCCTGGCGGCCCTGCTCGCCGACCCCACCCGCGCCCAGATGTGCCTGGCGCTGCTGGACGGGCGGGCCTGGACCGCGGGAGAGCTGGCCCGCCACACCGGCGTGGGCGCCTCCACCGCCAGCGACCACCTGAGCAGGCTGGTCGGGGGCGGGCTGCTCGCCCAGGAACGCCAGGGCCGCCACCGCTACGTGCGCCTGGCCGACACCAGGGCGGCACACCTGGTGGAGACCCTGGCCGCCCAGGCCGGACCCGCCCCCGCGGGCGAGCGCCCCCGCAGCCTGCGTACCGCGAGCGCGGACCGGGCGCTGGCGCGGGCACGCACCTGCTACGACCACCTGGCCGGGCGTTTGGGCTGCGCCGTCACCGAGGCGATGACCCACCGGGGCCTGCTGCGCCAGGACACCGGGTTCGCGCTGACCGACGCGGGGCTGGCCTGGTTCGCCGAGCAGCGCATACCCCTGCCGCGCACGGGGCGGCGTCCGCTGGTACGCGCGTGCCTGGACTTCACCGAGCGCCGCCCCCACCTGGCGGGAGCGGCCGGGGCGGCGCTGTGCCGGCACGCCCTGGAGCGGAAGTGGTGCGTTCCCGCGGGCACGGGCCGGGCGTTGAAGGTCACCGACCACGGCGAACACCTCTGGCGGGAGGCGCTGGGCATCGACGCGGCGGCGCTGCGCTGAGCACCGCGAGGGCACGGCCCGGCCTCGTGTGGCGGCCACCCGCTGTGGCCACCGCACGAGGCCGGCCGGGGCGGCTCCCCCTACCCGCGGAGCCGCCCCGCCCCGGGCATCCGCCCAGGCCGTTCAGGCGGCGGGCAGAGCCTCCACGGCCCGACGGGCCTGCTCGGCGACCAGGTCGGCGTTGATCGCCGCGCCCGCCCGCAGCCCGGCGGCCGCACCACCGACGACCTGGTCGAAGGGGGTGGCGGCGTTGCCCGCCGCCCACACGCCCGGCACGTTGGTGGCGCCCATGGCGTCGGTCTCCACCTGGGTGCCCACGACCTGCCCCATCGCCTGGGCCTGGGCCACCTTCAGTCCCAGTCCCTCCAGGCCCCGCACGCGGGCCCTCAGGTACGTGGCCACCACCAGGGCACGCAGCTCCACGGTGGCGCCGTCGGCCGTCTCGACCCCGACCAGGCGATCGTCCTCGGTCAGCACCCTGGAGACCGGGCCCGCGACCACACCGACACCGCGTGCGCGCAACCGGTCGCGCTCGCCCCGGTCCAGGTCCGCGCCCCCGTGCTGCAACAGGGTGACGCGGGAGCTCCACTGGCGCCACAGCAGCGCCTGGTGCACGGCCATGGCGTTGGTGGCCACGACACCGATCGCCTCATCGCGCACCTCCCATCCGTGGCAGTAGGGGCAGTGCAGGACGTCGCGGCCCCACCGCTCGGCCAGTCCGGGAATCGGGGGTAGCTCGTCCACCAGGCCGGTGGCGACCAGGAGCCGGTCGGCGGTGAGGGCGGCACCGTCCTCCAGGTGCACGTCGAAGCCCCCCTCGTCCCGGGCCCGGGCGTGCACGACACGTCCGGTGCGCACCTGGGCGCCGTAGCCGGTGATCTCGGCGCGGCCGATCTCCAACAGCTGCGCGGGCGGGGTGCCCTCGCGGGTCAGGAAGGTGTGCACGCCCGCGGCGGGAGCGTTGCGGGGCCGGCCCTCGTCCACGACCAGGACCGAGCGCCGGGCGCGGGACAGGGCCAGGGCTCCGGAGAGTCCGGCGGCGCCTCCTCCGATGACGACGACCTCGTAGTGGTCGGCGATGGCGTTGTGCGGTGCGGTGGTGTCCATGTTTGTTCCCCTTTCTCCGCCCATGCTGCGTCCGCTCCCCGACTCCTGACAAAGTTCTTTGCTGCTTCGGCAAGAGCCCGGGCCCGTGGGCGCGCCCGGCCCTGCGGACCTCACCGCCCGGGCGGCCCGCCTCCCCCGGCCGCTCGGCCGACCCTTGGGGAGGCGGGAACGGCACACGCCTTCGCCCGGCGACGGATCCGACAACACACAGGCATTTGCCTAAAGGCATTAGGCAAACGTATGATCTCCTATGGCAGACGGAAGGAGGGATATGGCACGCGCGGGACTGACACCGCAACGCCTCACCCGGGTGGGAGCGGAACTGGCCGACGAGGTCGGATTCGACCACGTGACCGTCTCGGAACTGGCCAGACGCGTCGACGTCAAGGTCGCGAGCCTGTACTCGCACCTGAGGAACTCCCACGACCTCAGGACCAGGATCGCCCTGCTCGCCCTGGAGGAGCTCGCCGACCGGGCCGCCGACGCCCTGGCGGGCCGCTCCGGCAAGGACGCCCTGACCGCCCTGGCCAACGTCTACCGCGACTACGCCCGCGAACATCCCGGCCGCTACACCGCGGCCCAGTTCAGACTCGACCCCGACACCGCGGCCGCCAGCGCCGGCGCCAGACACGCCCAGATGACACGGGCGATCCTGCGCGGCTACGACCTGACCGAACCCGACCAGACCCACGCGGTCCGGCTGCTGGGCAGCGTCTTCCACGGCTACGTGAGCCTGGAGATGGGAGGAGGGTTCAGCCACAGCGCCCCCGACACCCAACAGACCTGGTCACGAACCCTGGACGCCCTGGACGCCCTGCTGCGGAACTGGCCCCCGCCCTGACCCCGAACCGCACCCACCACAGGACCCCGACCACGCGCCCCGCCCACACACCACGGCAACGCGCACACCGACCAGCAGGCTGAGACGATGCACACCCCACACCACTGGACCACCACACCCATCACCCCGGACCTGCTACGCGGAGCCCTGGACCTGGAGCGCACCGAGCACGGCGTGCTGCCGCACCGGCTGCCCGCCCGGGCCCGCGCCCAGTGCGCCGACCCGCAACTGGCCATGGCCGAGTCCCAGCCCTCCGGCGTACGCCTGGCACTGCGCACCCGGGCCAGCACCATCGAGCTGGACACACTGCCCACCAAGAGGGTCTACCGGGGCGCCCCGCCCCGCCCGGACGGCGTGTACGACCTGCTCGTCGACGGCCGCCTGACCGACCAGGCCAGCGTGGGCGACGGCAACACCGTGACCATCGACCTGGCCACCGGCACCGCCCAGCACCAGCCCGGCCCCATCGGCACGGTACGGTTCACCGGCCTGGCCGACCGCGTCAAGGACGTCGAGATCTGGCTCCCGCACAACGAGACCACCGAACTGGTCGCCCTGCGCACCGACGCCCCCGTGGAGGCGGCGCCCCGGGGGGAGCGCAGGGTGTGGCTGCACCACGGCAGTTCGATCAGCCACGGCTCCGACGCCGCCAGCCCCACCACCACCTGGCCCGCACGGGCCGCCTCCCTGGGCGGCGTGGAACTGGTCAACCTCGGCCTGGGCGGCAGCGCGCTGCTCGACCCCTTCACCGCCCGCGCCATGCGCGACACACCCGCCGACCTGATCAGCGTCAAGATCGGCATCAACCTGGTCAACGCCGACCTGATGCGCCTGCGTGCCCTCGGCCCGGCCGTGCACGGCTTCCTCGACACCATCCGCGAGGGCCACCCCACCGCGCCGCTGCTGGTCGTCTCTCCCCTGTACTGCCCCATCCACGAGGACACCCCGGGGCCCGGCGCCTTCGACCTCAGCGCCCTGAGCGCCGGAGAACTACGGTTCCGGGCCACCGGCGACCCCGACGAGCGCGCCGCCGGGAAGCTGACGCTCACCGTCATCCGTGAGGAGCTGGCCCGCATCGTGCGCCAGCGGGCGGCCCAGGACCCCGGCCTGAGCTACCTCGACGGCCTCGACCTCTACGGCGAGGCGGACTTCGCCGAACTGCCACTGCCCGACCAGCTCCACCCCGACGCCGCCACACACCACCGCATCGGCGAGCGCTTCGCCGGGCTCGTCTTCGAAGACGAGGGCCCCTTCTGCGCCCCAGGCGCCTGAGGCAGTCGCCCGACCAGCCCCGCCGCCCGCCCTCCCCGCTCCAACCGGGCCCCAGGGTGGGCGCGGGCGGCGGGTCAACCGGTGCCGGGCTACCGGTCCGGCCCACGCCCTCACCGGCGTCGAAGGACCTACTGTTCTTCGACGCCGAATAAGAGCACACCCTCGTGCGCCCGCGCCTTGACCACCACCCGCAACCCGGCGGCCCCTGGGCGGCGCCCGCACCGACCTGTGCGCCCTAGCCATGCACCTGCCCCGGTCGCCGGCCCCGCGCCTGCCCGACACAGACCTCCCCGACCGCGACACCGTGCCCGGCATCGTCGAACGCGGCCTCCGCCGCGCCCTGCACACCACCGCCTGAAACACTCACCCCATGGACACGATCCCCGACCTGTGGAACACCGACACCGTCTGGCTCAACACCGCCCAGTACGGCATCCCGCCCGCCCCCGCGCACCAGGCCCTGACCCGGGCCATGCAGAGCTGGCGCACCGCCACCGGCGACCCCGCCGACTGGGGCCGGGAAACGGAACAGGCCCGCACCCGCCTGGCCGCCCTGGTGGGCGCACCCGCCAACGACCTCACCCTGGGCACCAGCACCGCCCAGATCGCGGGCACCATCGCCGCCAGCCTTCCCGACGGCGCCCGCGTCCTGGTCCCCGAAGGCGACTTCGCCTCCATCGTCTTCCCCTGGCACGCCCAGGCCGACCGCGGCATCACCGTGCGCGCCGTCCCCCTGCCGGACCTGGCCCGGGCCGTGGACGGGGACACCGACCTGGTCGCCTTCAGCCTGGTGCACTCCGCCCACGGGCAGCTCGCCCCCACCCAGGACATCGTGGCCGCCGCCCGCGCCCACGGCGCCCTGGTCGTGGCCGACGCCACCCAGGCCGCCGGATGGACGCCCCTGCGGGCCACCGACTTCGACGCCCTGATCGCCTCCGCCTACAAGTGGCTCATGGCCCCGCGCGGCCTGGCCCTGGCCTACCTGTCCCCCGACCTGCGCAAGAAGCTGCGGCCCAACAACGCCGGCCCGGCCGCCGCACGCGAGGCGGCCTCGGCCATGTACGCCACCGAGATGGACCTGGCCCCCACCGCGCGCGCCTTCGACATCTCGCCCAACTGGTTCGCGGCCCTGACCGCCGCCGCCTCCGCCCAGGTCCTGCTACAGGTGGGCCTGGAACGGGTACGCGAGCACAACACCGCCCTGACCGACCACTTCCGCGCCGCCCTGGGCCAGGAGCCGGCACACTCCGCGATCACCTCCACCGACATGCCCGAGGCCTTCGAGCGCCTGGCCCGGGCCGGGATCGTCACCACCCGGCGCGGCGGCCGCACCCGCCTGTCCTTCCACCTGTACAACACCTTCGACGACGCCGAACGGGCCGCCAAGGCCCTACTCCAGCCCTGACGGGCCCGTCCGTGTGCGGCGCTCCCGAGGCGCCGCACACACCGCACCGGCCGGGCAGGGCAGGCCCGCCAGATCCTCCTCGACCACGGCGGCGACCCCCGTGAGGTCGTACGGGTCCTGGCCTTCGCGGTCACCGGCGCGCGCGGCGAACACCTGGCCGACGACGCCACCGTCCTATGCCCGGGCCGGCACGGTTCCCGTCCCAAGGGCCACCGCGCCCAGACCGGATCCGGCAGGTGAACGCCGCGCCCCGCGTGCGTCCCCTCGCGGAAAACCCGGTGACCACCCCACCGGCCTGCGGCACACTGCCCCCATGAGCGACAACCCCTACGACTGCCCGGCCGTGGCCGCCCTCTACGACACCCTCAACCCCTGGGGCGCCTGCGACGACTTCTACCTGGACCTGGTCATGGGCGCATCCCGGGTGCTGGACGTGGGCTGCGGCACCGGCCACCTGCTCCACCGCGCACGCGAACACGGCCACACCGGCACCCTGGTCGGTGTGGACCCGGCCCAAGCCATGCTGGAGGTGGCACGCGCACGCACCGACATCACCTGGACGCACGGCGATCTGTCCACCCACGCCTGGGAGGGGGAGTTCGATCTGGTCACCATGACGGGCCACGCCTTCCAGGAGTTGCGCACCGACACCGAGGCCACCGCAGCACTGACCGCGATGCGTCGCGCCCTGGCCCCGGGCGCCCTGGCGGCCTTCGAGACCCGCAACCCCGCCGCCCGGGCCTGGCAGAGGTGGACCACCGACCACCCTCAGCACGCGACCACACCCCAGGGCGTGCCCATCACCGACGTCAACGACGCCACCCCGCCCACACCTGAGGGGTCGGTGTCCTTTACCAGCACCACCACCAGCCCGGCCTGGGACACACCCCTGCTCACCCACAGCACCCTGCGCTTCATGGACGCCCACCACCTGGACCGGTTGCTGCGGCGGGCGGGGCTGGGCGCGGTCGAGCGCTTCGGCGGCTGGGACCGCTCACCCCTGACCCCCGACAGCCCCGAGATCATCACCCTGGCCCGCGCCATCTGACACACCCGCCCCCTCACCACCTCGCGACGCACCGGCGCCGTGCCCAAAAGCAGGGCGGCTTCCCCGGTCATCGCTCCCGGCCTTGCCCTCGACGCGGCACTGTGCCATCCTCGGAATTGGGCGACCGACCAAGACAATCGCCCAAGGCAGATGACCAAGAGGTGGCACGGTGACGGCAGCGACACAAGGCGAACAAGTACGCAAACGCCTACTCCAGGCAGCCACCGAACTGATCAGCGAACGCGGATGGTCAGCGGTCAGCACCCGCACCCTCGCCCAACGCGCCGGGGTCGGCCCCGGCCTGGTGCACTACCACTTCGCCTCCCTGCAGGCCCTGCTCACCGAAGCCGCCATCCAGACCCTGCACACCATCGCCGAAGAAGCCACCGCACAACTGGACCAGACCACACCCCGGGAAGGACTCGCCCTCATCCTGGCCGACCTGGACCGCTACCCCGGCGACGACCCCGCCTCATGCCTGGTCACCGAGACCTACCTGGCCGCCACCCGCGACCAGGACCTGCGCCGCGCCATCACCCAGGTCCTGGACCTGCTGCGCCAGCGACTGACCACCTGGCTCACCGCCGCGGCCGTCCCCGACCCCCGAGCCACCGCCGCCGTCCTGGCCGCCACCCTGGACGGCGTCATGCTCCACCGCGCACTGGACCCCGACCTGACCGGCCCCACCGTCGAACCCGTCCTGCGCCGACTCCTCACACCCGACGACCACACAGGAGCACCACGATGAGAGCCATCATCTGCGGAGCCGGCATCGCCGGCCTGGCCGCCGCCCACCGACTCCACACCCACGGCTGGCAGGTCACCGTCCTGGAGAAGGCACCCAGGCCACGCACCCAGGGCTACATGATCGACTTCTTCGGCCCCGGCTACCAGGCCGCCGAACTCATGGGCCTGCTGCCCCGCCTGCACGAGCTGGGATACGACATCGACAAGGCCACCTTCGTCGACCACAACGGCACACCCCGCGCCTCGGTGGGCATCCAACAGTTCGCCAACGCCGGCATCGTCTCCCTCACGCGCCCCGACCTCGAACACGCGCTACGCCAGAGCCTGCACCCGGACGTGGACCTGCGCTACGACTCCCCCCTGCACCAAGTCCACGACCACGGCGACACGGTCCAGGTCACCCTCACCGACGGCCACACCCTGACCGGCGACCTGCTCATCGGCGCCGACGGCATCCACTCCACCGTGCGCGGCCTGCTCTGGGGACCCGAAACCGACCACCTGCGCTACCTGGGCTTCCACACCGCCGCCTTCACCTTCACCGACCCCCACATCCACGCCCAGGTCGAGGGAGGCTTCTACCTCACCGACACCATCGGCGCCCAGATGGGCCTGTACGGGCTCCGCGACGGAAGCGTGGCCGCCTTCACCGTGCACCGCAGCCCCACCCCCGACCGCCCCCACGACCCACGCGCCACCCTGCGCCACACCCACGCCGACCTGGGCTGGCTGGTCCCCCGCGCCCTGGAACACTGCCCCGAACCCGAGCACATCTACTACGACCAGGTCTCCCAGAGCCTGGTATCCCACTGGAGCCGGGGACGCACCGTCCTGCTCGGCGACGCCTGCGGCGCGGTCTCCCTGCTCGCGGGCCAGGGCGCATCACTGGCCGTGGGCGGCGCCTTCGTCCTGGCCGAACACCTGGCCTCGGCCCCCGACGTGCCCCAGGGCCTGCGAAGCTACGAACAGCAGTGGCGCCCCCTGGTCCGGGAACGCCAACGCTCCGCCCTGCGCACCGCCCACTGGTTCCTTCCCCCCACCCGCACCCGGCTGCTCATGCGCCGCGCCGCCCTGCGCCTGGCCGCGCTCCCGGGCGTGAGCCGCCTCCTGGCCGGCGCGCTCACCGGCAAACCCGCCCCCGTGGTGCGCGAACACACCCGCCTGACCCTCCGCTGACCCCCGCCCGGGCGACCCCCAAGACGGACCCGGCAGCGCTCCCGCCCCGCCCATCCCACCCGGCCTACCCGGGCAGCACGGCCCGGGTCCACCACCGGGCCGGCTCACACGGCGGGCTCACCCACCCGCCAGACCAGGCCCACCCACCCCCGATACCCCGACGGTGAGGCGCAGTACACCCGCCCCCGCGGCCTCAACCGCCCATCACGCGCATACCAGGCCGCCAACTCCTCCTCCGCCGCACCGTCCCCGCCGTCAGCCGCCACCAGCAGAGCGGCCACCTCATCGACCAGCTCACTCTCACCCCACCTGTCCCACAGCAACACCTCATCCCCCTGTCGGCGGGCCAACTCCAACAGCACGTAGTCACGCACCAACCACCCGCCCCGCAGCGGCGACTCCGGGGACACCCCGTACCCGCCCGCGTCCACCAACCCCGCACGGTACGCCGACCACACTTGCGCCGCACTGGCGAAGGCCGCCCCCACCGCGTCCCGCCCCCGGGGAAGGTCGAGCACGTCCACCCCCGCTCCCACCCCGGATCCAACTGGGTGTCGGCCCACACCCACCGCGACCCGTCCCAGTGCTCGACCACCACGTGGTCACACGCGAAGCCCTCCACCAGGTAGGACGCGAAACCCACCCGGGTGCGGGCCGCCACCCCCTGAACGCGCAACGCCACCACCGTCACCAGCGCGAACACCTCGTCGTCGGCCACGTCCTCCCAGGCCGCCGGATAGACCTCCCTGAACACCCCGCACGGTTGGGCGCCACTGGTGGCCGACCACCGGTCCACGGCCGCGTAGGCGCCCATGATCCGCGGACGGAAACACCCCGACGCCTAACGCTCCTTGACCAGGCGCACCAGCGTCTCGACCTCCTCCTCGGTGTTGAAGTAGTGCACCGAGGCACGCACCGCCTCATCCACCCCCACATCGCGCTCCCACACCTGGTTCCACACCCTGGCCACACTCACGTTCACCCCCGCACGTCCCAAAAAGGCGTGCACCCGCTCGGCGCTGGCCCCCTCCACCGCGAAGGTCACGATCCCCGACCGCCGCGCCCCCCGGTCCAGCACACGCACACCATCCACCTGCGACAACCGCTCCCGGGCGTAACCGGCCAACGACCCCACCCGCTCCTGGATCGCCGCCAATCCCACATCCACCGCGTAACCCGCGGCCACACCCAACCCGATCTGCCCGGCCACACTGCGCTCGAAGCTCTCGAACCGGCGCGCGTCCTCACGCACCCGGTACCCCTGCCCCTCCCAGTGCGCCGAGGACACATCCACCACCGGCGGCTCACCCAGATCCGCCCCCGACCTCACGTACAAGAACCCCGTCCCCCGCGGCCCGCGCAGATACTTGCGCCCCGTGGCCGCCAAAACGTCACACCCCAGCCGCTCCACATCCAGATCCCACTGGCCCACCGACTGGCACGCGTCCAACAGGAACAACGCCCCCGCCCGGCGGCACAGCGCCCCGATCCGCTCAGCCGGATTGACCAACCCGTTGTGGGTGGGCATGTGGTTGACCGCCACCACCCGCACCCCGCCCCGGTCCAACTCGCGCTCCAACGCCTCCAGATCCATCACCCCCGAGGCGTCATCACCCACCACCTGCACCCGCACCCCCCGCTCACGGGCGGCCTTGACCATCCCCAACGCGTTACTGGGGTACTCACTGGTGGTGGTCAACACCCGGTCCCCCGCCTCGAAGGCCACCGAACCGAACGCCAACTCCCACGCCCGCGTGGCACTCTCCACGAAAGCGATCTCCTCCGGGCGGGCCCCCACCATCCGCGCCACACCGGTGTAGAAACCCTCCACCGCGGCCTCGGCACGCTCAGCCGCCTCATAACCGCCGATGCGCGCCTCCAACCGCACATGCCCCACCACCGCGTCCACCACCGGCACCGGCGAGAGCGACGAACCCGCGTTGTTCAGATGCACCACCTCGGCCACCGCCGGAGTCTCCGCACGCACCGCACCCACATCGATCCCCACCCACGACCTCCTCGACAACCCGCGCGACACGACGCCGCGAACCTACCCACCACACGCCCTTTCAGCGCACCAGCCCCCGCACGAAAGACCGACACCACCCACCAGACCCGCCCCGCACCCGCACGGCCAGGCCCCCCACATGCCCCCACCCACCGCGCCCCGGACCACCACACCCCCATCCATCAGCCACAATGGCCACACACCACCCACACCGAAAGGGCCACACCGACACCATGCCCATCCCCAAGGCCGAACTGCACCTGCACATCGAAGGCACCCTCGAACCCGAACTCGCCTTCACCCTGGCCCACCGCAACGGCCTGACCCTGCCCTACACCGACGTCCAGGACCTGCGCCGCGCCTACTCCTTCACCGACCTGCAGTCCTTCCTGGACCTGTACTACTCCCTGATGGACGTACTGCGCACCGAAGCCGACTTCACCGACCTGGCCAACGCCTACCTGGCCCGCGCCGCCACCCAGGGGGTACGCCACGCCGAGATCTTCTTCGACCCCCAGGCCCACACCAGCCGCGGCCTCAGCATGGACACCGTCGTCAACGGCCTGGCCGCCGCCCTGGACACCAGCCAGGACACCCACGGCATCAGCACCACCCTCATCCTGTGCTTCCTGCGCGACCGCCCCGCCGCCGAGGCCCTGGACACCCTCCACCAGGCCCGCCCCCACCTGGAGCACATCAGCGCCGTGGGCCTGGACTCCGCCGAGGTCGGCAACCCGCCCGAGAACTTCACCGAGGTCTTCACCGCCGCACGCGACCTGGGCCTGCACCGCGTCGCCCACGCCGGCGAGGAGGGACCCGCCTCCTACATCTGGCAGGCCCTGGACCTGCTGGGCGCCCAGCGCATCGACCACGGCATCCGCTGCCTGGACGACACCGATCTGGTCGCCCACCTGGCCACCACCCAGATCCCGCTGACCGTGTGCCCACTGTCCAACGTGCGCCTGCGCGCCGTCCCCGACCTGGCCCAACACCCCCTGCCCGCCCTCATGGACGCCGGCCTGCTGGTGACCGTCAACTCCGACGACCCCTCCTACTTCGGCGGCTACGTCCACGACAACTTCCAGGCCCTGCACACCCACCTGGGACTGAACGGCGACCAACTGCGCCAACTGGCCCGCAACTCCTTCACCGCCTCCTTCCTCCCACCCCGGCGCAAGGCCCAGCTCATCGCCGAGGTCGACGCCCACCCCCACCCCTGGTAACCCGACACACCCGGGGCCCCGCCCCCACCAGGGGAGCGGGGCCCGCACCGGGCACCACCCGACTCAGGCGGCCCAGGTCAGCCTCTGCCCGTGCTCACCGGCGAAAGCGACCACACGCCCGTCCAACGCCACCGTGAAGTCACCGTCCACCCCGGGGCGCGACCCCACCAGGTCCGGCAGCACCCGCCACCCCTCGTTCGACACCCAGTGCCCCTCCAGCTCCCGCACCGCCGCGACGAACGCATCACGCCGCTCACCGGGCAGGTAGGCCAGCACCGCGCTGTGAAAGACCACCAACCGCGCGTCCCGGGGAGCCCGCCGCGCCACCAGACGCAACTGCTCCACCAGGTCACCGGCCACCACAAGCGGCGGGTCCTGCGCAGCCACCCGCGCCGCCCCGCGCAACCGCTCCCGACGCCCCGCCTCGTGCGGACCCGGCCAGATCAGCGCCTCCAGCCACCGCACGTCCTCGCCCGAGCGCACATCCAACGGGTTCAGATCGATCCCCGCCCGCCAGACCACCTGCGGCACACGCTCAGGAACCGGCACCGGCCCGAAGGTCTCACACTCCAACAGCACCGGACTGCCCGCCGGACCGATGGGGGCACCGCCGTCATAGGAGTAGCGGTACCGGTCCGGATACAGGCACAGCCCCGCCGACGCCCCCACCTCCACCAACGCCAGCGGCCCCTCCAACCCCGCCAGGACCGGCAGCAGGCTCGCGCACCGGCGCACCTCGTTGGTCTGGGTGTAGCGCTCCATCACCACCGCGCGCACCTGCTCCCAGTGCTCCACCAGCCAGGCACGGAACTCCTCCCACGAGGACACCGGACCGCCCAGGAACCGCACCGCCCCCAACAACAGGTTGGGCTGGCGCTTGTTGCCCGCCGGCAGTGAGGCCACCAACCCCAGCACCTGCTCGTCCTCGGCCAGCGCACGGGCCACACGCGCGTATGCGGGAGCGCCGGCGACCGCACAGTGCTGGGCGAAACCCCGGTACTGCTCCACGACGCGGTCCACACCCGAACCGACACCAGCTACATGCTCCACAGACCACAACTCCTCGAAACCGGGGGACGACAAGTGCCGTGTTCCTACCCGGCCCCCGCCCTCCGAGCCGGTGACGGCGCTCACCCACGCAGCGCACCCGCACCCCGCCACGTCGCGGAGCCAGGGCCTCCAGAGCCTGACAGGAGGCGGACAAGACAGGCCGGAAAGGGCAGCGATCTGGTCAGCGCACGGGCAGAGGCCACGAGCAGGCACACCGGGACGGGCAAGGACACCGCCGCGCGCCTCCAGTCCGCCGCGGCCAGGGACCCCGGCAACTCCCCGGCCCGCTCCGGGTTCGATGCCCGCGTCCAGTCGGCGGCCGAGGAACTGGTCTACGTGGACGGAGGCCGTACCCACACCTCGGCCCGCGCAGGTCTGCGGGCGAGCGCGGACGCGGCGCCGCTGCGCGCCGCCGCTCTGGGCGGTGCCGCCTTCACCGAGATCCTGCCCCCTGTCCGTGCGACGGACGGTGCGGCGTCCCTGCTGCGGTACTGAGTCCGACCGGGCACCAGGTCACCGCCGCCGCCCGATCACGACCCTCCACCCTCCACCCACGACGACACCGACCCCGCCACCACAGGCGAGAACACCCACCAGGAAGAACTCACACACCCTGCGGACGAAACCGCTCCCGGTACTGCGCCGGCGAACACCCCAACGCCCGCACGAACGCCCGCCGCATCACCTCAGCCGAGGCGAACCCGCACCGGCGCGCCACCGCCACCACCCCGGCATCGCTCTCCTCCAACCACCGCCGGGCCGCCTCCAACCGCACCCGCTCCACATACCGGCCCGGCGTACACCCCACCTCACGCGCGAACACCCGCGCGAACTGGCGCGGCGACAACCCCACCCGCCGCGCCAACGCCTCCACCGACGCCTCACCCTCGGGATGCTCGACCACCCAGTGCTGCACCTCCCGCACCGCCGGACGCTGCGCCACCTGCGCCGACAACGGCGCCGAGAACTGCGCCTGGTTACCCGGGCGGCGCAGGAACACCACCAGGTACCGCGCCACCGTCAACGCCACCTGCCGCCCCAGGTCCTCCTCCACCAGCGCCAACGCCATGTCGATGCCCGCCGACACCCCCGCGGAGGTCACCACCCGCCCCTGCCGCACGAAGATCGGCTCCGGATCCACCCGCACCCGCGGAAACTCCCGCGCCAAACGCTCACAGTGCGCCCAGTGCGTCGTGGCCCGCAACCCGTCCAACACCCCCGCCCGCGCCAACAGGAACGCCCCCGTGCACACCGACACCACCCGCCCCGCATCCCCGCAGCGCCCGCGCAACCACTCCACCAGCGCCCCGTCCCCGCGCCGGGCGCCCTCACCGCCGGGCACCACCAGGGTGTCGACCCCCTCCACCTCCTCCAAGGCCGCGGAGGGCACCAGCACCAACCCGTTGGAACAGGTCACCGGCCCACCGCCCAACGAGGCGGTACGCACCCGGTAACACGCCCCCGGCTCCCGCGCCGCACCGGAGAAGACCTCCAACGGGCCCGTCACGTCCAGACTCTGCACCCCGTCGAAGACGACGACGACCACCTCGTGAACCATGGCCCCATCCCACCGCCCCCGCACGATGACCACAAGGTCACCCACCCCACCCTTCCTGCCATCCACACCAGGACGCCCCCACGAGAGTCCACCACCCCCACCGGCCACTCCGCGCCCCGCCCACGAGACCAAGGTCACGGAAATATCACGAGAACTCCCGCCGGTGCGAGACAATCCCAGGCAGGTGACGACCACACCACACGAACGGACACCCGTGAGGCTCTCCAACCGAGGCAGACCACGCCGCAACCCCGACCACACCCACGCACCCACCACACCCCTGGTGGAGTTTCACGACGTGTCCCTCACCCAAGCCCGCACCCGCCTCCTGGACCACCTGGACCTGACCATCCACCCCGGCGAACACCTCGCCCTGGTCGGCCTGTCCACCACCGCCACCACCGCCCTGACCCACCTGCTCACCGGCCAGAGCACCCCCACCCACGGCCGCCTGACCACCCACACCAACCCCCACCTGCTCACCACCCACCCCCACCCCACCCTGGCCCACACCATCACCGGCCACAGCACACCCGACCCAGGCGACCCCCACCTGGCCCACACCCTGGCCCACACCGGCCTGGACCCCGCACACCTGCACACCCCCCTCACCGCCCTGCCCGCCCACCTCACCCCCCGCATCCACCAGGCCCGCGACACCTACGCCCAACGCACCAACACCCGACTCCTCCTACTCACCGACCCACCACCCCACACCCCCTGCCCCACGCCCACACCCCACACCGGCCTCCTCCTGCTCACCCGCCAACCCACCCAGGCCCGCACCGCCGACCGCATCCTGCTGCTCTACAAGGGACGCGTCACCGAAACCGGCACCCACCACCAACTCCTCGTCCGCGGCGGCGCCTACGCACGCCTGTACGCCCTCACCGGCACCCACCGCACCAACGGCAACGTCCTAGGATGAGGGCGTGGCACCCATCGTCAAGGAACTCACCGTCGGCCAGGTCGCCGAACGCGCCGGAGTCGCCGTCTCGGCCCTGCACTTCTACGAACGCCAGGGCCTCATCCACAGCCGACGCACCCCCGGAAACCAGCGCCGCTACCGCCGCGACACCCTGCGCCGGGTCTCCTTCATCCGCATCTCCCAACGCGTGGGAATGCCCCTGGCACGCATCCGCCAGGCCCTGGACTCCCTGCCCGAGAACCGCACCCCCACCCGCGAGGACTGGGCACGCCTCTCCCAGCAGTGGCGCACCGAACTCGACACCCGCATCAGCCAGCTCGCCCGCCTGCGCGACGACCTGACCAACTGCATCGGCTGCGGCTGCCTGTCCCTGAACACCTGCACCCTGTCCAACCCCGGCGACGAACTCGCCGCCGCGGGCCCCGGACCCCGCCGCCTGATGGTCGACGCCCTCAAAGAGGACCTCGACACCCCCTGACACCCAAGGCGGCCCCGCCCCGACCCGGGCCCGCACTCACCGCTCGGGGGTCTGCGAACGGTACGAACGCCCGCGCTGGCGCCCCAGCCCGAAACAGTGGCGGAAACCGTAGATCAGCGGGGTCCACAGACCGGGGTCCACGTGCCCGGTACCCGGCACCGCCATGCGGGCGCCGGCGTGCACCCGCACCACCTGGGCCTGGGCCACGACGTGCTCCCCCGACCCGTCGGCCTCCACACGCACCGCCCGAGCCTCCGACCGCAACGGGCACCCGGCCACCCGGGGAGGCGCGGCCTCCTGCGACGCCCGCATCCCCACACCGGCCGTGGCGAACTTGTCAGCCTCAAAACGAGTGCCCGGCGGCTTGCCCGAGGACACCGGATCACGCCCGGGCAAAGGAGCCGGCCGCTCCACACGCGACCGGTCCCGGGCGTCGGGGAAACCGGCCACCAGCTCCGGACGCGCCGCCAGATCGCGCGCACTCTGACCGGTCGCACCCAACCCCAGCACCAGCAGGCAACCCAGGGCCCACACCGAGGAGATCGGGGCGAGGCCGGCGGTGCCGTCGTCGTTGACGGTGCAGACCAGCGCCACAGGCGTACCGAAGTAGAGGACGCGCGGTCGGACGGCCCGCCGCTCGATGAGGGCCCCAGCGTCGCGCTCGGGGCCCGCCTCCTGGGAACGCCCATGGCAGCCACCCTAGGAAGCGCCCTTCGGTGGCGGCCGAAACAACCCTGGGCACACCCGGCGGGCCCCTCCGGCGCCCGCGCCCGACCCACAGGGGCCCGCCCCTGCCTCGGACAAGACGAGGGGCCGGCGCGGGCAGACTCCCCGCACCGGCCCCGACCGCACCAGCCGCTACGCCGCTACAGCCCCGCGGCCTCGTCCCGGCCACGACAGGCCAGCTCGTCCGCGCGCTCGTTGCCCTCGTCCCCGCTGTGCCCGCGCACCCACCGCCACTCGACCTCGTACCGCGAGGCCACCTCGTCCAGGCGCTGCCACAGGTCCACGTTCTTGACCGGCTTCTTGTCGGCCGTCTTCCACCCGCGCCGCTTCCAGTTGTGCATCCAGGTGGTGATCCCGTTGCGCACATAGGAGGAGTCGGTGTGCACCACCACCGGCAGGGGCTGCTTCAGACTCTCCAACGCCCGAATGGCCGCCATCAGCTCCATCCGGTTGTTGGTGGTCTGCTTCTCACTCCCGTACAACTCCTTCTCGTGCTCGCCGTAGCGCAGCCACACACCCCACCCACCCGGACCGGGGTTGCCACTGCACGCCCCGTCGGTGTAGACGACCACTCGCCGCGTCGGCTCACCGCCGACCTCATCCCCGTTACGCATGCCGGGCAATCTACCGCGCCCCACGGTCACGAAAAGGCCACACCCCACTCCGAAAGAGCCACAAACAGAGCCAATCACCCCTATTGGACCCCCCACACCCACACCACCGGCCCCCAACACCCGCCAAAGGCACCCCCACCCACACCAGCGCCGACCACCGGCACACACAAAAAAGAGGGGCGCGACCGAACCCCCAGGTTCGGCCGCACCCCTCCACAGGCCCGGTCAGGCCGAGAACTCCTCCGACAACTGCTCCGCACGCTCCTGACGGCGCGCGAACACGTCATGGGACATCTCGTCCATCTTCTTCAACACCCGCTTGCGCTCACGCGCACTCAACCGGTCCACGTACACCCGACCCAGCGTGTGGTCGGTCTCATGCTGCAAACACCGGGCGAAGTACCCGCCACCGCTGACCACCACCGGCGCACCGTCACGGTCCACACCCCGCACCGTGGCGTGCTCCGCCCGACCCAGATCCGCGTGCGGACCCGGCACCGACAAACACCCCTCGGCCTCCACCACCACCGGATCCTCCAGGTCACGCTCATCCAGCACCGGATTGACCACGTGACCCACGTGCCGCACACCATCGTCATCAGGGCAGTCGTAGACGAACAGGCGCAGGTCCACACCCACCTGGTTGGCCGCCAGCCCCACACCCTCGGCCGCGTACATCGTCAAGAACATGTCGTCGATGAGCCCGGCCAGCTCGGCCCCGCCCAACATCTCCTCGGGCACCTCGGCGTTGCGGCGATGCAACACCTCCTCACCCGTCACGGTGATCCGCCGCACCCGGCCGCGCGCGGCCTCGGGAGCCAGCTCGGGGAAGTCCGCGACCTCCCGGCCCTGAACGACAGCGGCAACCTGGGCGGGCCTGGACTGCTCCGACATGGTCCTACTCTCACAACGCACCGAACACGACAAGCAGGTGGCACAACACCACCGACATCACCGAAAAATAGCACGCACAGGCAGGTCAGCCGCACCCGGGAAAACAGCTCAGCGGAACCAGGAATTGCCCTGGATCAGACACCGCGCCAGATAGTCGCGCAACGACACCACCACCAGGCGCCGCCGATCGCTCTCATGATCCCACACCACGATCCCCGGACCGTAGTCAGTGTGCACATAGGCGAACTGCGGCCCCATGTCCGAATCACCGAAGAAGATCATCTCGTCGAAGGGCGCGTACAACTCCAGGTAGTCCGGCTCCCGCCGCATCGCCAGATTGTCCTCCACCAGACGCCGCGCACCCCACACCACCTCGTCCCCGTACTCGTTGGTCACCCCGTCGGTCTCCTGCAACAAGGACGCCAGCTCGAAGGGCAGGGGCAGCACCAGGTGCTTCTCGACCTCGGCCAGGGTCACCTCGTCGGCCGGATCTCTCAGATCGGCCTCGGGATACATCTCCAGGATCAGTTCACGCCACACACCCTTGATCATCACAGGTCGTGGCAAGACACGGGAAATCGTCGACGGCGAGTTGCGCCAAAAACCCGGATCAGCCCTTGGCGCACCACCACAAACCACCACCAGGACGACGCCGACCACCACCGCCCCACCCCACACCCGCGACGCGACACCCGCATCACCCTACGTGCACAATCCATTACACCAACACACAATAAGCCCATGAACACCACCACGCGGCGCCTACTCGCCGCCACCACACTCACCACCGCCCTGGCCCTGCCCACCCCCGCACACGCCGCCACCGACTACCCGGGCCACACCACCAGCAGCTACGTCGTCCTCACCGACACCACCACCACCCAAGCCCACCAACACGGCTGCGCCGAAGGACGCACCGGCACCACCGGCCCCCGCATCCTCTTCTTCGGCACCCAGGAAAAAAACGACACCCTACGAGAACCAGGCAGAACCGCGAGCTCCCCCACACCCCGCGCCCCCTACACCCAAGCCGCCCAGTACGCCCACCACTGGGCCCGGGGCTTCACCGAATGCCGCACCGACCAGGCCACCGCCCACCTGGCCCTGGGCGTCAACAACAAGGACGACAGCGGCCTCACCGGCACCCACGCCGGACAACGCTGGGCCCACCTGGTCACCACCGCCCGCGACAACTCCACCACCGACGCCGTCACCATCACCACCGCCCTGGACGCCGAACCCTCCTGGTCCACCCCCCGCTGGGCCCGCGACTGGCTCACCGCCTACACCAAAGCCACCGACATCCCCCTCTACGCCGCCAACTCCGCCGACTCCTGCCCCACCACCACCTCAGGCGACTGCGCCAACGGCTGGACCCTGGCAGACGTGCACCACATGGCCGGAGCAGGCAACCCCCGCATCCACGTCATCCCCCAGATCTACCGAACCGACGGCATCCAAGCACGCCAATGGGCCAACATCAGCCGCTGGGGCCACACCCACACCGGCGACCCCCTCCGCTTCGCCGGCGCCATGTCCCAACACACCGCCTGCTCACAGCGCAGCTGCAACAACACCGACAACACACCCCAACAAGCCTGGGCCCAACTCAAGAAAGCACTCGACGCCCACCACAGCACCCGCGTCAACAACCTGGGCCCCGCCACCGACATGCGCTGGCCCTAGACCCCGACCCCACGGCGGCGACCACCAAAAAGGCCCGGCCACCACAGACCGGACCCACCACCGACGACCACCACATCCGCGGCCCGCCCCACCAGGCGGGCCGCACCCCTGCGCCCACCCACAGCGGACCCACCACCGAACACGACACAATAGGACACCCACACCCACACAGCAGGACGGAAGAAGACCACCCATGGCCACCGCACCCCACCGCCGCGCAGGCCGCCTCACCACCCTGGCCTACCTCTTCCTCCTGCTCTCACAAAACATCGCCGCCCTCCTCCTACTCCCCCTCATCATCATCTCCGCCATCCTCACCCTCGCCTGGATCGGCCTGCCCTTCGTCATCCTCACCGGCACCCTCCTACGCACCCTCGCCGACAGCCAACGCCGCACCCTCGCCCGCCTCCTCCCCAAAGCCCCCCACCCCAGCGCCTACCGACCCATCCCCCCAGCAGGCATCACCCGACGCAGCGCCACGATCATCACCGACCCCACCACCTGGAAGGACATCCTCTGGCTCATCTCCGGAGCCGCCAACATCGCCCTCCTCGCCATCCCCGCCACCCCCCTCCTCCACGGCACCTACCAACTCCTCTTCTCCCTCGGCCTCACCAGCCCCACCCTCTACGGCACCTACACCCCCACCACCACCCTCCACCAACTCCTCATCCTCGCCCCCAGCGCCATCCTCCTCACCCTGGGCTGCCTCCTCCTCCCCCCGGCCACCAACCTCTACCTACGCTTCAACCACCTCCTCCTCTCCCCCTCCGAAAAAGCCCGACTCACCGCCCGCGTCGCCCACCTGGCCACCAGCCGCGCCAACACCATCGACACCCAGACCGACGAGATCCGCCGCATCGAACGCGACCTCCACGACGGCGCCCAAGCCCGCCTCGTCGCCCTGGGCATGAACCTCGGCATGGCCGAACACATCGTCGAACAAGACCCCCGAGCCGCCCGCGCCATGCTCACCCAAGCCCGCGAAACCACCCGCCACGCCCTCACCGAACTCCGCGACCTCGTCCGCGGCATCCAACCCCCCGTCCTCGTCGAACGCGGACTCCACGGCGCCGTCCACGCCCTCGCCCTCACCCACAACCTCCCCATCACCGTCACCATCGACCTCCACGGCCGCCCCGCCGACCCCGTCGAATCCGCCGCCTACTTCGCCATCGCCGAACTCCTCACCAACACCGCCAAACACGCCCACGCCACCCACGCCTGGGTCCACATCAACCACGGCCGCAACCGCCTCGTCACCACCGTCACCGACAACGGCACCGGCGGCGCCGACCCCACCCCCGGCAGCGGCCTCACCGGCATCCACAGGCGCCTGGACGCCTTCGATGGCACGATGAACATCACCAGCCCCCCAGGCGGCCCCACCATCGTGACCCTGGAGATCCCGTGCGCGTTGTCATCGCCGAAGACCTTGCCCTCCTCAGAGAAGGCCTGACACAACTCCTCCAAGCACACGACTTCACCGTCGTCGCCGCCCTCGACAACGGACCCGACCTCCACACCGCCCTGACCGAGCACAAACCCGACGTCGCCGTCGTCGACGTACGCCTACCCCCCACCTTCACCGACGAAGGCCTCCAAGCCGCCATCGCCGCCCGCACCCAGATCCCCGGGCTGCCCATCCTCGTGCTCTCCCAACACGTCGAACAGCTCTACGCCCGCGAACTCCTCTCCGACGACACCGGAGGAGTCGGCTACCTCCTCAAGGACCGCGTCTTCGACATCGGCCAGTTCATCGAAGCCGTCCGCCGCGTCGCCGCCGGCGGCACCGCCATGGACCCCGCCGTCATCTCCCAACTCCTGGCCCGCCAGGACCAGAGCGGACCCCTGGCCCAACTCACCCCCCGCGAACGCGAAGTCCTCGCCGAAATGGCCGAAGGCCGCTCCAACTCCGCCATCGCCGGACGCCTCTACATCACCGAAAAAGCCGTCAGCAAACACATCAACAACATCTTCACCAAACTCGACCTACCCCCCTCCTCCGACGACAGCCGCCGCGTCCTGGCCGTCCTGGCCTACCTCAACGGCCAGTAAACCCAACACCACACAGAAAAGGGCGGGTCGCCCACGACCCGCCCCACGAAAAACACCCACGCAGCCCTACCTACGAAGACTCACCACGCACCCGATACAGACCATCGATCTCCTCCGAGAACGCCCGCAACACCGCCTCACGCCGCAACTCCCCCGAAGGCCACACCAACCCCGACTGCACCGTGAACTCCTCAGCCAACACATGGAACGACCGCACCGCCAAATGCCGCGGCACACTCCGATTGGCCTCATACACCAACCCCTGCACCTCACGCAGCAGATCACGATCCCCCGCGATCTCCTCCGGCGCCATCGACAACGGCCGCCCGTTCACCAAACGCCAGTACTCCAACTGATCACGCACCAACGTCACCAGCGCACTCGCGAACGGCCGCCCCTCCACGATCACCAACACCTGGCTGATCAACGGATGCGCACGCAACCGCGCCTCGAACTCCGCCACCAACTCAGCGTCCCCGCGCTCCTCCACCGGCTTCTCCGCCGCATCCCCCACCGCGGGCAACACCTCGGTCAACACATCCCCCACAGGCTCCGCCGGCTCCACCGCACGAGCCCCCACCACAGGCCCACGCGCCACGAACCGCCCCGGCAACTCCAACATCGCCGCCTGCGGCCGCAACCGGCCCACCACACTCACGAACCCGTCCGCGTCCACCTCCACCGCGAACCCCGTCGCCAACCACCCCTCACGAAACGCACTACGCGAGGCCTCCCCCTCGTCCCAGTAACCCGAGAAGACCCCACCACCACGCACATAGGCCTCACCCTCACGCGAGACCCACAACTCACGCCCGCCAAGAACACGCCCCACCGTCCCCGGCACACGGTCCCCCACAGCACCAGACACGAACACACCAGCGGTCTCAGCCGTACCGAACGCCTGCACCACCGGCACCCCCACACCCCCGTAGAAGGACTCCAACCGGTCCGACAGGCCACCACCCCAGCACACCGCCAGATGCACCCGGCCGCCCAACATCTCCCGCACCCGCGCGAACTGCCAGTCATACATCGACCGCGACAACCGCCGCCAAGCACCCTTCCTCGGCGACCGGTCGAACTGCACCGCCGTGTCCACCGCGGAGTTGAACGTCCCCAACGAGTCCCACCCCGTCGAACGCGCACTCCCCTGCTCACGCTCGAAGATGCCCTCCAACATCCCCGCGGAACACACCAACACCGTCGGCTTGAACGCCTCCGCCTGCCGCAACAGGCCGGCGGAACCCGCCAACCCCACACGCACACGACCCACCATGCACGCCACCAACGACGCCAACCCCGAGACCTGCGACAACGGCAGATCCAGCAACGTACTCGCCTTGCCCGCCGGCAACTCCGACACCCGCGGCCACATCCGATCGACCAGATCCGCCGCAGACGACAACAACGCCCCGTGCGAGAGCACCACACCCCGCGTCCACCGCGACACCGTACTCAACGGGTACAGCACCACCGCCGCGTCCTCGGGCACCGTCGCATCCCGCCGAAACCGCACCGAGGACGCGTCCATGTACGCACCCAGCCGCACCACGTCGGCCAGGCCCTCCTCCACACGCCACACCCGGCCCAGATCCGGCAACTCCCGCTGCAGCCCCGACACCACACGCAGCAACCGCTCACCCTGGACCACCGCCGCCGCCGGACGCGTCTGCCGCACCACATGCGCCACCCGCTCCACCGACACCGACCTCGACAACGGCACCAGCACCGCCCGCACCGACCACACCGCGAACGCCAACCGCACCCACTCCTGGTGCGAACCCGACGCCACCAACACCCGGTCGCCCTCACCCACACCGGCCGCGACCAGACCCTTGGCGACCGCCGTCACCTCCGTGGCGAACTCACCAGCCGTCAACCGCTCCCAACGGGCCCGCTCCCCACGCACCGAGAACACCTCAGCACGCGCGTCCTCGGTCGCCATCCCATAGACCAGATCGCCCAGCCCGGAAAGACCCCGAGCCCACGTCCCAGGAGTGTTACTCGGATCGCCCATACCCACTCATCCTCTGCCACATCGGAAGGCAGGCACACCAGGCCCACCTCAATCGGGGAATTGCGACCTACTGTGCCCATTTCCCCATCGCACAGCAACCCGGAGCAGAGAACCACAAAACACCGCGGGACCTGGGGTCATCGGACCTTCGAGCGCACAGACCACACATACGCCACCAAAGCCAACCCCGCCGCGGACACCATCACCACCGACATACTCACCAACGACGGCTCACCCGAAGCCGTCAACCCCGCCAACGACGCCACACCGCCGCCCAACGAGAACTGCAACGCACCCATCAACGCCGACGCCGTACCCGCCACCGTGGCCGGCTGACCGTCCAACGCCGTCACCGTCGCATTCGGCATGATGAACCCGACACTGAACATCATGAACGCCAACAACGTCACGATCATCCACAAAGAAGCCACACCGGTCAGCGCCAACACCACCAACACACCCACCGACGCCAACGCCAACATCAACCCCAGGCCCAGACGCCGCAACGTCTCCACACGACCCACCAGGAACCCGTTCGCCTGCGTCCCCGCCATCATCCCCAACGCATTCACCGCGAACAGCCCCGCGTACAACTGCGGCGAAGCACCGAACTCCGTCTGCGCCACGAACGAGAACGCCGACACATACGTGAACAACATCCCGAAACTCAACCCCAGCGTCAGCACCGGACCCATGAAACGCGGCTGACGCACCAGACCACCCACCGTCGACAACAGCGCACGCGGCCCCCGCCGACGACGGTCCTCCACCGGCAGACTCTCCGGCAACCACAGCAACACCAGCACAAAACTCAGCGCCGCCATCACCGCCAGCACCCAAAAACTCACCTGCCACGGACCCACCAGCAACAACTGCGAACCCGCCAGCGGAGCCAACAGCGGAGCCAGCATCATCACCAGCGCCAAACGCGAGAAGAACCGCACCGCGGCATCGCCCTCGAACAGGTCGCGCACCACCGCACGCGCGATCACCGCACCCGCGGCACCGGCCATACCCTGCACGAACCGCACCACGATGAACAGCGTCACGTTCGGCACGAACACACACAGCACCGACGTCACCGTGAACACGGCCACACCCGCCAGCAGCGGAACCCGCCGCCCGAAGGCATCACTCATCGGCCCGATCACCAGCTGGCCCACCGCCAGACCCAGCATCATCGCCGTCAACGTCAGCTGGACCCGCGCCTCACTCGTCCCCAGATCCCGGGTGATCTCAGGAAAGGCCGGAAGATACATGTCGGTCGCCAACGGCCCGGTCGCCGTCAGCACGCCCAGCACCAACACCAGCAAAGCAATCGACTTACGCGAAGGCGTCCATGGCCGGCTCCGCACCGGGGCCGACTCGGCCGCCCCCTGCTCAGGGGCCATGGAGGGGGAATCAGGGGACTGCACAGGCACTCCAGTTCGCAAAAGCGGGAAAGCCGAAAGGAAGGACTCCCACCGACGGGACTCCTCCATATCAACACCTCGACCCCGCGAACCGCCTCCTTTTTAAGCCACCAATCACCTGTGATGTCCGTTACGACCCGGACGGTTACCTTACGAGCCGGTCCAGCAACCGCACGACCTCAACCTCCGGGTCCTCCGTCAGCCCCCCGTGGATCGGCCCCGGCTGCACGATCGTGCTCCGCGGCGCGGTCAACCACCGAAACCGCTGACCCGGCCGCTCACGACCGGCCGCACCCGCCCCCGCGCCACCACGGCACATCACCTCGACCGCCTCCAGCGCACGCCGAACACCAGCCACGTCCACCTCAGGATCCACGGCCAACAACCGCACCTCGTCCAACGCCGAACGAGCCGCCAGAAACCTCCGCTCCTGGCAGTACACGATCACCCCGGCGTTCACACACTCACCGCGCTCCAACCGCGGCACCACCCGCAACAACGCGTACTCGAACACCGCGCGGTCGCGCTCCTCGCCCACACGACCGGTGGTCACCACATCGCTGTAACGCCTCACCCCGCCACCTCCGGCAACCAGGAACGATCAGCCACCCGCGTCAACAAGAACCGCACATACGCCTCACGGACCTCATCGGGAGAGTCGAACCCGGGCTCTCCCACCAACCACTCATCAGGCACCAGCCCCACCACACGACGCAGCAGGTCCTCATCCACCAGCGGCGCCAGCGCGGCGTCCGCGGCGGCCAGATCCGGGGAGACCCCCGAGAGCACGTGGTCGGAGGCGTCGTAGGCGCGGCCGGCGAACCTGTCGGCGTTGGCCCAGTTGTGGTGGAAGATCAACGTCGCGCCGTGGTCGATCAGATACGGGCTGCCGTGCCACAGGAGCATGTTCGGGTTGCGCCAGGAACGGTCCACGTTGCCGGTCAGGGCGTCGAACCACAGCACCCGCCCGGCGAAGACCCGGTCCACCTCGAAGGTCAGCGGGTCGAAACCGAGCGAACCCGGGAGGAAGTCCATCCCCAGGTTCAGCCCACCGCTGGCCTTGAGCAGCTCCTGCACCTCGGGGTCGGGCTCGCTGCGGCCGATCACCGCGTCGAACTCCACCAGGACCAGTTCGGGAACCGGCAGCCCCAGGGCCCGGCCCAGCTCACCGGAGACCACCTCGGCCACGAGCGTCTTGCGCCCCTGGCCCGCCCCGATGAACTTGACCACGTACATCCCCAGGTCGTCGGCCTCGACCAGCCCCGGGAGCGAACCTCCTTCGCGCAGCGGCAGCACGTACCGCGTCGCGATCACCTTTCTCAGCACGCGGACCAGCATAGGCACCGCCCGGCGCGGGCACGCCCCCGACGCCCGCGCGCCCAAGAGGCACCCGCACCCGGCGAAGGGCCTGAGCCGGACACAGGCGGGGGAATCGCCCCGGACCCGACCCCACCCCTGGACCTCACTCCCGCGGTGTCCGCCGAGCGGCGTTGAACGCGTTCCAGACACCCGGCCGTCATGACCGTGACGTACCGGCGCGGTTCGAGAGGAGCTTTTGGTGTCGGTGCGGCGAAGCCGCTCCTTTTTTCTTTGATTTGTTGTTTTTAAAAAGAAAGGCCACCTTTACGACGTAGATTTATAGTAGGTCACAAAGAGAGGGGGCCGGCGCCGGGCCGACCCCCTCCGCTGAAAACTCCGCTGGCTCTCTCCGGCCTAGAGGTTGTCCTGGGGCGAGTCACCCCACTCCCCCTCGCCCTCCCCCGGAGACGGGATCCTCGGCGTGGACGGGCTCCCCTCCCCGTCCTCCTCGGCCGGACTGGCCCCCTCCCCCGGCTGGCCCTGCGGGCTCTCCTGCGACTCCGAGGGCCGTGCGGACCCCGGCATCTCCGGCGGCGGGAACTGCAACATCCACCAGTACAGCAACGACACCAGCAGCAGGAGCAACAGCAGGACCAGGCCCAGACCGCCGATCAGCCACCAGTTGCCCTGCCCCGCGGCCACCGCGCTGTCCCGCCGTCCGCTCCAGGGCGCCCACCGCACCGACGCGCGCGGGCCCGCCCAGTGGGGCATCACCACCGGGCCGCGCGCGGCCACCCGGCCCGACCGCGCCGCCGCCTCCAGGAAGCCCTGCGCCGAGGTGGGCCCCTCGTGGGGCACGGCCACCCACAGCACCGAGCGCCCGTGCGTGCGGGCCGCCACCACGTCGGAGCTGGCGCGCACCGCGTCGGTGAAGCGCTCGCGCGCCGTACCGTCACCGGCGGCGTCGGAGTCCAGGACCGCCACGCTCACCTGGTTCCCCGAACCGTCCTGGCCCAGGTAGACCACGCCGAGGGAGGAGTCGCGCAGCCGCCCCAGCAGCCGGTAACCGCCCAGCTGGCGCGGATCGCTCTCGTTCAACCCCATCGTGGGAGCCGCCATGCCATTCCCCTCTCTGCCCGCCCCGACCGTCCGCTTCGCCGCGTTGTGTACCGGACTGGTTGCCCGCGGAGCGGGTAGTGTCACCACAGGTGAGGATCCACAACCTATCCGGTGCCCCCGCGTCGGGGCTCCCTGCTAGGAAGGCGGGACATGGCAGAGACCGGAAACGGCTCCGCGCCCTCCTCGGGCCCCGAGAGCAGCCCGGGTGAGCCGACCAGGCTGTTGCGCGCCGCACTGCACGAGGTGTCCACGGTCATCGTGGGCCAGGAGCGCATGGTGGAGCGCTCCCTCATCGCCCTGATCGCCAACGGCCACTGCCTGATCGAGGGTGTGCCCGGTATCGCCAAGACCCTGGCGGTCTCCACCCTGGCCCAGGTCACCGGCGGCTCCTTCGCCCGCGTGCAGTTCACCCCGGACCTGGTGCCCTCCGACATCATCGGCACGCGCATCTACCATCCCTCCACCGAGAAGTTCGACGTGGAGCTGGGCCCGGTCTTCGCCAACTTCGTACTCGCCGACGAGATCAACCGCGCTCCCGCCAAGGTGCAGTCGGCCCTGCTGGAGGTCATGGCCGAACGGCAGGTGTCCCTGGGCGGTATCACCTACCCACTCCCCTCCCCCTTCATCGTCATCGCCACACAGAACCCGGTCGAGTCCGAGGGCGTCTACCCGCTGCCCGAGGCCCAGCGCGACCGGTTCCTGATGAAGGTCAACGTCGGACACCCCCGCGCGCACGAGGAGATGGAGATCCTGCGCCGGATGTCGACCACCCCGCCCACCGCGCACCAGGTGCTCGACCCCGTCACCCTGGGCGAGTTGCAGGCCGACGCCCAGCGCGTACACGTCCACCAGCTCATCGCCGACTACGTGGTGCGGCTGGTCATGGCCACCCGGGAGCCCGAGAACCACCAGATGCCGGACCTGCGCCAGGTGCTGGAGATCGGGGCCAGCCCCCGCGCCACCCTGGGCCTGGTCTCGGCCGCACGGGCCCTGGCACTGCTGCGCGGGCGCGACTACGTGCTGCCCGACGACGTGCGGGTGCTCGCCCACGACATCATCGCCCACCGCCTGGTCCTCACCTTCGACGCCCTGGCCGACGGGGTCACCGCCGAACAGGTGGTCGACCGCATCCTGTCGACCGTGCTCGCGCCGCGGGTGATCTGGGACGAGCCACCCAGCGGGGAGACCGCCTCCTTCGCCTCCCCGAGGTGAGGTCCGTGACCACACCCGCGATCGGCACCGACCCCCGCCTGCGCGCCGCTCTGCGCCGCCTGGACCTGCGCATCGTGCACCGGCTGGAGGGGCTGCTGCACGGTGAGCACCTGGGCCTGCGCCTGGGCCCGGGGTCGGAGGCCGCAGAGGCCCGCGTGTACCAGCCGGGCGAGGACGACGTACGGCGCATGGACTGGTCGGTCACCGCCCGTACCACCACGCCCCACGTGCGCGACCTGGTCGCCGACCGCGAGCTGGAGAGCTGGACCCTGCTGGACCTGTCGCCGAGCATGAACTTCGGCACGGGCCTGCACTCCAAGCACGATGTGGCGGTCGGCGCGATGGTGGCGGCCAACCTGCTCACCCAGCGTGTGGGCGACCGGTTCGGCGCCCACTTCCTGCACCAGGGCAGGATCCGGCGCTGGCCCGCCCGCTCGGGCAAGGAGGCGCTGCTGGCGCTGCTGGCCACGGTGGCCGCCGCGCCGACCGGTGACGAGCGCGATCCCTCCCCGCACCAGGCCACCATGGCCGACGCGCTCTCGGACCTGGTGCGCACCCGTCGCCGCCGCGGCCTGCGGGTGGTGGTCTCCGACTTCCTGGACACGCCCGCCTTCGGCGGCGAGGTCACCTGGGAGCGCCCGCTGCGGCAGCTGGCCACACGCCACCAGGTCCTGGTGGTGGAGGTGGTCGACCCGCTCGAGATGGACGTGCCCGAGGTGGGGGACGTGAGCCTGCGCGACCCCCGCACGGGCAGGACGCGCGACGTGCGGCTGACCCGGGCGGTGCGCGAGCGCTACCGCCGGGCCGCCGCCGACCAGCGCGCGGCGGTACGCGACGCGCTGCGCCGGTGCGGAGTACACCACCTGCTGCTACGAACCGACCGCGACTGGGTACTGGACACGGCACGGTTCGTCATCCACCAGCGGCGGACCGCACACCACCTCGCCCGCCACACCCCGGCCGTCCCCAGATGAGGAGGAGGGCCACCATGGGACCCAACGAGGGCGCGGGCGCCGACCCGCGGGACAGAGCCTACGCAACGGGGGACTGAGCGATGACCTTCCTGGAGCCCCAGCGGCTGTGGTGGCTGCTCCTCATCGCCGTGCTGATCGGGGCGTACGTGTTCGCGCAGAGGCAGCGGCGCGAGTACACGGTGCGCTTCACCAACCTGTCTCTGCTGGACCAGGTGGCACCGCACCGCCCGGACGTGCGCAGGCACGTCCCGGCGGCGCTGTTCACGCTGACCCTGGGAGTGCTCATCACCTCGATGGCGGTGCCCGCGATGCCGGTGGAGCAGCCGCGCGAGCGGGCCACCATCATGGTGGCGGTGGACGTGTCGCTGTCGATGGCGGCCACCGACATCGACCCCGACCGCCTGAACGCGGCCAAGGAGTCGGCGCAGGGGTTCGTGGAGACGCTGCCGGACCGGTTCAACGTGGGGCTGGTGGCCTTCTCCTCGACGGCGACGGTGGTCTCCTCCCCCACCCACGACCACCAGGCGGTGATCGGGTCGATCGAGAACCTGCAGTTGGGCCCGGGCACGGCGATCGGCGAGGGCGTGTTCGCCTCCCTGGAGGCGATCCGCAGCTTCGACGAGAAGGCCCGCAAGGACCCGCCCCCCTCGGCGATCGTGCTCCTGTCGGACGGGGAGAACACCAGTGGGCGCGACATCTCGCAGGCGGCGGCGGTGGCGGCCGAACAGGAGGTACCGGTGTCGGCGATCGCGTTCGGCACCGGCGCGGCGATGATCGAGATCGACGGCTACCAGGTGCCCGCCGACATCGACAAGGAGGCGCTGCGCGGCCTGGCACAGGACACCGGCGGGTACTTCTACGAGGCCGAGAGCGAGAACGAGCTCAACGACGTCTACGAGGACATCGGCTCCTCGCTGGGTACCGAACTGGTGCACGAGGAGATTGTCACACGATTCGTGCTGGTGGCGATCATACTCGCGATGGCCACCTCGGTGACGTCGTTGCTGTGGTTCCAACGGCTCCCGTGAGGCCGGGGGTAGGCTCCAGAGCACCCGCACACCCCCGTTTAGTGACCTGGGTCACATCCCTTTAGGTGGGGTTTACACCTTTTCCGTCATGTCCACGGGTTAGCGTTGGCATGTTTTGTCATGCCCATTCACTTGAGGAACGATGCCGAACACACCCGCAGCACCGACGGCGATCTGCTTCGACCTGGACGACACCCTCATCGACGACCTCGCCGCGTCGTCCACAGGGCTCCGCGCGGTCATGGAGCGGCTCGGCCACCCCGACTTCGGTGCCGCGCGCAGTCTGTGGGACGTACAGACCGAGATCTCCTTCGGCTCCTACCTGCGCGGCCGCCTGAGCCTGGAACAACAGCGTCGCGAGCGCATCCGCGCCCTGGCGGTCCAGGCCGGGCACGCCGACATCGCCGACCAGCACTGCGACGACCTCTACCGCCTCTACCTGGACGCGCACCGCTCGGCCTGGCAGCTCTTCCCCGACACGATCCCCTCCCTGAACACCCTGGCATCGGCCGGATACCGCCTGGCCGTGGTCACCAACGGCATCGAGGCCCTCCAGCACGCCAAACTGCAGGCCCTGGAACTGACCCCCTACTTCCACGCCGTGGTGTGCGCCGACACCGCCGGAACGGGCAAACCCGACCCGCGCATCTTCCACACCGCAGCCCAGCGCCTGGGCGTGGACCCCACCTCCTGCTGGCACGTGGGCGACCAGATCCAGGCCGACGGCGTGGGGGCCGTGGCCGCGCGTATGCACCCGGTCATGGTCGACCGCCGAGGCCAGCAGCGCTTCGAGTCCGTGAGCACCATCACCAGCCTGGACGACCTGCTGCGCATGGTCGGCCTGCCCAGCGCGGTCCCCGCTGCGGGACCGCTGTGACCGCTACCTCCGCCGGAGAACCGCGACGGCGCGTCACCGCGCACCTGGTCACCGAAACGTCGGTGATCGGCGCCCGTGTGCTGTTCGGACAGGACCCGGCGGAGGTGGTCCGCGGCCTGGGCGGGCTGTCCCCGGACACGCCCCTGCACGCCGTGGACGTGCTCACCGAACTGGTGGAGGCCCCCGACGGCACTCCCCTGCACATCGACCGGGTGGTCTTCACCCGGCCCGGCCCCCGGGCGGCCTGGCCCTCGGCCGCCGCGGGAAGCGGCCTCTCGCCCTCCCCTGCCGAACTGGCCGCCGAAGAGGTGCTGCCCGAGGACCGCCCCCGGCTGCGCCGGTTCGCCTCCTACGGCATCGCCGTCGACCCCGGCGGCCGCGTGCTGCTGAGCCTGATCGCCGAGGGCTTCCCCGGCGCCGGAACCTGGCACCTGCCCGGTGGCGGCGTGGACGCGGGCGAGGACGCTCGCGCCGCGCTGCGGCGCGAGGTGGCCGAGGAGACCGGCCAGGACGGCCAGGTCGGCGACCTGATCACCGTCTCCAGCCACCACCGGAACCCGCCCGGCGGCCACGAGATCCACGCGGTGTGGGCGTTCTTCCACGTGTTCGTGCCCAGGCCGGGGCCGGCCAGGGTGCTGGAGGAGGACGGCTCGACCGCCGACTGCGGCTGGTTCACCCCCGAGGAGGTCGCCGGACTGCGCCTGTCCACGACCGCCCAGCGCGGCCTGGCCCACCTGGCACGGCACAGCCGCCCCTGAGCACACCCCGCTTCGGCACACCCCGCGTCGGAGCCCGGGTCACCCGCCCCCAGGCGTCAAAAACGCAGGGCGAAGAGCTCGCGCAGCCACCACAGGCCCGCGCCCAGCGCCAGGACCGCCATGCCGGTGATGACCGCGGGCAGCGGCAGGCTGCACGCCAGCACCACACAGCCCACCAGCCCGGTCAGGGGCACCACCAGCGGCGGACGCGGCTCGTCGGCCCCCAGCCTCAGCGCCGAGGCGTTGGTGATGGCGTAGTACACCAGGACGCCGAAGGCGGAGAAGGCGATGGCGCCGCGCAGGTCGGTGAACAGCACCAGGACGGCCACCAGCGCGGCGACCAGCAGCTCGGCCCGGTGCGGCACCCCGAACCGCTCGTGGACGACCGCGAGGGAGCGGGGGAGGTGCCCGTCGGCGGCCATCGCCGCGGTGGTCCTGGAGACGCCCAGGACCAGGGAGAGCAGCGCGCCGAGGCTCGCCATGGCGGCACCGGCGACCACCACCGGGGCCAGCCAGGGGAACCCGGCGACCTGGACTGCGTCGACCATCGGGGTGTCGGTGGTGGACAGGCGCTCACGGCCCAGCACGATCAGCAGGCCGGTACCGATGACCAGGTACAGCACGAGCACCCCGGCCAGGGACAGGTTGATGGCGCGGGGAATGGTGGTCTCGGGGTCGCGGACCTCACCGCCCAGGGTGGCCACGCGCGCGTACCCGGCGAAGGCAAAGAAGACCATCCCGGCGGCGCCCAGCACCCCGAAGGAGCCGGGCCAGGGCCCCAGGCCCTCCACCTGGGCCACGGCCGCCAGGCGCCCGCTGAGGACCATCGCCGCGACCGCGGCGGCCAGGACCGCCAGGACCAGGACCACCAGCACCTTGACCACCAGTGTGGAGCGCCTGATCCCCCGGTAGTCGAGCGCGGCGATCACGAGCAGGGCGGCCACCGCCACGGGCTTCTCCCAGCCCGGCAGGAGATAGGCGGCGAAGGTCAGCGCCATGGCGGCGCAGGAGGCGATCTTGCCCACGACGAAGGACCAGCCCGCCAGGTAGCCCCACAGCTCGCCCAGGCGCTCGCGCCCGTAGACGTAGGCGCCACCGGACTCGGGGTGGCGGGCGGCGAGCCTGGCCGAGGAGACGGCGTTGCAGTAGGCGACGGTGCCCGCGATGATGACGGCCACGGGCAGCCAGGCGCCCGCTCCCAGCGCGGCCGGGGCGAAGACGGTGAACACTCCGGCGCCGAGCATCGCGCCCGCGCCGATGGCGACGGCGTCCACGGTGCCAAGGACACGGGCGGGCCTGGCCTGGGGTCCGGAAGAGGTGGGCAACGGGTCTCCTTGCGTGGGTACTCCGGCGCGCACGCCGGTGGTAACGCGCCTTCCCCCGGGCACCTCCGGTAAAAGCGCGGCGCTACCTCGGACCGCGGCGGCGGGCCTGGTGTACCCGGCTGGCGCACGCTCCCCCGACACGGCCTGGTCGGGCACGGCGGCGCCCCGGCCGCTGGGGGCCGGGGCGGCCCCTCCGCCTCCCGGCGGTGGCCGTACCCGACTTCCGAGTGTGCCCGATCCCGGTGACCGGCGGGCGCAAACGACTCGTGGTGAAGGTGACCACTTCCGGTCCGCGCGGTGTCGGCCCGGTGCCCCGTACCCCAACGTCGCCGGTCACGCCAAGGGCCCGGACCGGCGACCGGTCCGGGCCCAGGCACCTGGGCGGCCCTCGTGATGCGACCACGGCGGCTCCCGCCCGGTCAGGTGGGCCGCCACGGAAGGCCGCTGTAGTCGTTGATGTCCGCGGCCGCGACCTGGCGGAGCTGGCGCGAGAGGTCGGACAGGGCGCGCGAGACCGCGAGCTCCTCCCCGATCTCGGGCACGTCCATGTCCGTGGGATGCTTGCGGGCCATCCCGTGCCCCCTCAGCGCCGTCCCGTCGTCGGTGGCCAGGCCCACCTCGGCCCAGGTCCGCGCGCTGTCGCCCTCGCTCTCCTCGGAGACGACGACGTCGACGTTCCAGCGCTTGGTCGTCTGCATGGCATCGGCCTCCTCCGCGTCCGCCGCGCCCGTACCGCCGGGCGGGTGTTCCACGTGTGCGTCCGGCCCCGGGTAGACCAGGGTGTCGTGTCCCCGCTCCGCGTCGGACCAGTGCACCTGGTACGGGGGCGAGCCCCCCAGCCCCCGGACCCCCGTGACGACACCCGTCCTGCGGTGGGCGTCCACACGTGGACTCTCGACCACCAGCCGGTCTCCTACCTGTGCTCGCATGGGTCCCCCACAAACGTCGGATACCTCCATCTTCACCACTCCGCGCACCCTCGGCCGGGAGGTTGGCGATTTCGTTCATGGGGGGATACGAGGTTTTTGCCCGGTCCGGCGGGCCTCCCGGGCCCTGGTAGCGTCACGGCGTGGCCCAGCACTACTTCGACTCCGATCCGGGCGCCGCCAGCCGCCCCTCCACCGCCGACCTGGTCCTGCCGGACCTGCACCTGCGGTTGCGCACCGACCGGGGCGTGTTCTCCCCCGACAAGGTCGACCTCGGCACACGGGTGCTGCTGGAGACGGTCCCGGCGCCGCCCGACCAGGGGCGCCTGCTCGACCTGGGCTGCGGCTACGGCCCCATCGCCCTGACGATGGCCTCGCGCGCGCCCCGAGCACACGTACTGGGCGTGGACGTCAACACCCGCGCCGTGGACCTGGCACGGCGCAACGCCGCCGAGCACGGGCTGGACAACGCACGCTTCGCGGCGGTGGGGCCCGAGGGCGCCCCGAACGCGGCGGCGGAGGACGGCGGGGACGACACGGCGGCTCCCACGGCCCAGGACCTGCTCGGCCCCTTCGACGCGGTGTGGTCCAACCCGCCCATCCGGGTGGGCAAGGACGTACTGCACGCGATGCTGCGCACCTGGCTGGGCCGGCTCACGCCCCAGGGCGTGGCCCACCTGGTCGTACAGCGCCACCTGGGCTCGGACTCGCTGCAGAAGTGGTTGGACTCACAGGGGCTGCCCGCCGAGCGCGTGGCCTCACGGGCGGGCTTTCGCGTGCTGGCGGTACGCCGTTCCCTCCCTTGAGGTACCTTTTGCCTGGATGTGCCAGGGTCCGTGCGTGCACACACACGCGCTGACCGGTACTCTGTGGCGGACAACCGACCACCGGGTCCACCCCGGACACACCCGTCGAGGAACACACCGCAGTTGAGCACGCAGTTGCGTCCCACGGACGTCAAACGCCTGAACCGCCAGTGGCGCAGGCGCACCGAGGGGCGCCTCGCCCTTCTCGTCGAATCGGTCACCCAGCCCTTCAACCTGGGGTCGATCCTGCGCACCTGCGCGACCTTCGGCGTCGACCACCTCTGGCTCACGGGCAACAGCGCCGACCCCGACGACCCCAAGGTCGGCAAGACCGCCCTGGGCACCGCCGCGAAGGTGGAGCACACGCGCCTCTCCTCCACCCCCCAGGCCCTGGCCGCCGCGCACGAGGCCGGCTACAGGGTGGTGGCGGTCGAGCTGGCCGGCGGCGCCGTCCCGCTGCACGCCGCCCCGCTGGAGGCCGACGTGTGCCTGGCGGTGGGCGCGGAGGACCACGGCTGCTCCCCCGCGCTCCTGGCGGGCGCGGACGCCCTCACCTACATTCCGCAGATCGGGCGGGTGGGATCGCTGAACGTGGCCGTGGCCACCGCGATCGCGCTCGCCGAGGCCCGGCGCCGCGAGTGGGCCTCCTTCGGCGAGGACGCCGACGCTCCCGCCGGGAACTGAGCGGCCGGGGAACTTTCTCCCGCGATTTTTCGTCCTTACTCCACAGCAGGCCACTCCCATCACACCATCAACGCGCACCAGGCGCAGAGAGAGGAACAGTGGACCCGTCCCGAAGTACCGGCAGCATCCTCGCAGGATGCTGTGACCCAGACGACGAGCCCCCTTCTACGAGGGGCGCGCACCTTCGTAGGAGCCGTGCCGCGAAGCGGACCCAGGCGGTGCGTGCCCGATGACGAGCACCATCCTCAGTGTCGCCTTCGGCGCTCTGGTGGTCTTCCTGATCACCGTGGCGACGGGCTACTTCGTCGCCCAGGAATTCGGCTTCATGGCCGTGGACCGCTCGCGCCTGCGGGCGCGGGCCGCAGCCGGTGACACCGGGGCCAAGCGGGCCCTGGACATCACCAGGCGCACGTCCTTCATGCTCTCCGGCGCCCAACTGGGCATCACCGTGACCGGGCTGCTGGTCGGCTACGTGGCCGAGCCCATGATCGGCCGGGGCGTCGGCGAACTCCTCGGCGTGGTCGGAGTCCCCGTGGGGACCGGCGTGGCCGTGGGAACCGTCCTCGCGCTGCTGTTCTCCACCATCGTGCAGATGGTCTTCGGCGAGCTCTTCCCCAAGAACCTGGCCATCGCCCGGCCCGAGCCGGTGGCGCGCTGGCTGGCGCTGTCCACCGGGATCTACCTGAGGATCTTCGGCCCGGTCATCTGGCTGTTCGACCAGGCCGCGATCCTGCTCCTCAAGGCGGTGCGGATCGAGCCGGTGGAGGACGTCCAGCACGCGGCGACACCGCGCGACCTGGAGAGCATCATCGCCGAGTCCCGGGAGAGCGGGGACCTGCCCGCCGAGCTGTCCACGCTGTTGGACCGCACCCTGGACTTCCACGACCGCACCGCCGGGCACGCGATGATCCCGCGTCCGGAGGTGGCCACCGTGGAGGAGGGCGACCCGGTCAGCCGGGTCGTGGAGCTCATGGCCTCCGACCACTCGCGCTTCCCGGTCCTGGGCAACGACGTGGACGACATCGTCGGCGTCATCTGCCTGCGCGACGTACTCGCCCTGGGCGGCCGCGACCTGTCCGACGTCAAGGTCAGCGAGGTGGCCCGGGAGACGGTGATGGTGCCCGCGTCGCTGCCGCTTCCGGTGCTGCTGGACCGGCTGCGCGAGGCGAACGAGGAGTTCGCCTGCGTCGTGGACGAGTACGGCGGCCTGGCCGGGGTCATCACGACCGAGGACCTGGCCGAGGAGCTCGTCGGCGAGATCGCCGACGAGCACACCCCGGAGGAGGAGTCGCCCGCCTACCTGGAGGGAGAGGGCTCCTACCTGGTTCCGGGCGCGCTGCACATCGACGAGGTCGAGCGCCTGATCGGCCACGACCTGCCCCCGGGCGACTACGAGACCGTGGGCGGGCTGGTCATCCACGAGCTCCACCGGCTGCCCGAGGTGGGCGACCAGGCCCAGATCCGCCTGCCCCGCCCCACCAGCGCACACGAGGAAGACCCCGACATGGCGCTGAACCTGACCGTCAACACCGTGCACAGACACGTTCCGCACACGGTGGAGCTGCGCCTGCGCGAGGCGGTCGAGAACGGAACGGAGGTGCACGCGTGAGCGACATGAACGTGTGGCTGGCGCTGGTGCTGACCGCGGCCATCATCGCCCTGAGCGCGTTCTTCGTGGCCATCGAGTTCGCGCTGGTGGCGGCCCGCCGCTACCGGCTGGAGGAGGCCGCGGAGACGAGCGTGTCGGCGCGGGCGGCCCTGCGCAGCGCACGCGACCTGTCACTGCTCCTGGCCGGCTCGCAGCTGGGCATCACGCTGTGCACTCTGGCGCTGGGCGCGATCTCCAAGCCCGCCGTCCACCACCTGATGGAGCCCTTGTTCACGGGTCTGCCGCACGCGGTGTCGACGGTGGCCTCGTTCGTGCTCTCGCTGATCGTCGTGACGTTCCTGCACCTGGTGGTGGGTGAGATGGCGCCCAAGTCCTGGGCGATCTCGCACCCGGAGAGGTCGGCGACCCTGCTGGCCATCCCGATGCGGGCCTTCATGTGGCTCACCCGGCCCCTGCTGCTGATGCTGAACGGCATGGCCAACTGGTGCCTGCACCGCTTCGGTGTGAACGCGATGAACGAGATCTCGGCCGGCCACGGCCCCGAGGACGTGCGCGAGCTGGTGGAGCACTCGGCCAAGGCCGGGGCGCTGGACGCCGAGCGGCGCGACCAGCTGGCCACCGCGCTGGAGGTCAACTCACGCCCGCTGGACGAGATCGTCACCCGGCGCGAGGAGATCGCCTCGGTGGCCCCCGAGGCGGACGTGGAGGAGATCAAGCGGGTCTCGCGGGAGTCCACACACCTGCGCCTGGTGGTGATGGAGCGGGGCGAGCCGGTGGGCGTGCTGCACGTGCGCGAGGCGCTCACCGACACCCCGGGCACCACGGCGGCCGACCTGATGCGCCCGGTGCTCACCCTGCACTCGCAGACGCCGATGTACGCGGCGATGAGCATCATGCGGGAGAGCCGCAGCCACCTGTCCCTGGTGGAGGCGGACGGGGAGCTGATCGGCCTGGTCACCCTCCAGGACATCCTGGACCGCCTGCTGCTGCTGGAGACGGCCGCCTGAGACCGTGGGGCGAGGGGCCGGAAGGGGCACAGCGCCCCTTCCGGCCCCTCCCGGGTGTCGGGGAGGACCACCACGGGACCCGGCGGTGGACCCTCGCCCGCTCCCCGGCCCACGGTGGGTCCTTCGACCGCGCGGGCCTACCCCTCCACCGGACCGGACCGGCGTGCCGCCCGTTCGGCCTCGTCCGCGCGTGCGGCCAACACGCGCAGGCGGTTCCACACCCACACCGTCGCCACCGCGACCACCACCGCCCCGAACACCGCCGGAACCCGCAGGTCCACCCGGCCCAGGAGGCCGCCCGCCAGCGCGCCCAGGGGCAGCAGTGAGAAGGACAGCACCTTCTTCGCGCTCAGCACCCGGCCCATCAGAGGCTCGGGCACCACAAGCTGCACCATTCCCGCCGCGAGCACACCGGCCAGTGTGCTCACCCCGGCCAGGGACGACCACGCCACCGCCGCCACCCACGCGTTCGGCGCGAAGGCGAACACCACGCACAGCCCCGCCTGCCCCAGGAACCCGGCCGCCAGGACCGGGAACCGGCCGAACCGCTCACCGGCCCGGGACGACAGCGCGGCACCGATGACCGCGCCCACCGCCGCCACCGCCAGGAACACCCCGAACAGGGGCTCGGGCACCCCGAAGTGGTCCTGGACCACCAGCACGAACACCCCGGCCAGCGCTCCGGCGCCGAAGTTCGCCACCGCGACGAACAGCACCAGCGCCCGCAGCGGCACGTCCCGCCACACGAAGCGCAGCCCCTCGGCCAGGTCGGAGAGGACCGGTCCCACCACGGGCGCGCGCACGCCGTGCACGGGAGTACCGGGAGGCCGTGCCGACCGCGCCCCCGGCCCCCGGGCGGCCAGGGGCAGTCCGAGCAGGACCACCGCCCCCAGGATCCAGGCGCCGGCGTTGACGGCCAGGGGCAAAGACGCCGCCACCGCGAACAGGAACCCGCCCAGCGGAGCCCCCACGAACTCCTGGGCGACCTCGCGTCCGGCCACCAGTCGGCCGTTGGCCCGGTCCACCGCGCCCCGCGCCAAGGAGGGCAGGACCGCACGCCCGGCCACGTCGTAGAAGACCTCACAGGTCATGACCGTGAACATCACCAGGTACAGGAGCGTGACGGTGGCCTGCCCGGCGGTCGTGAGGACCGCCAGGGCGACGATCACCGCGGCCCGCACCAGGTTGGCGGCGGCCATCGTCCGGACCCGGTCGAAGCGGTCGGCGAGGACCCCGGCGAACAGGCCGAAGAGCAGCCAGGGCAGGTAGCGTGCGGCCGCCAGTCCCGCGACGGCCAGGGGATCGTCGGTGAGCGCCGCCGCGAGCACGGGCAGCGTGGTGAGCATGACGCCGTCGGCGAGGTTGCTGGACACACAGCCCGCCCAGAACCGGTGGAAGGGCGCGCCGAACCGGGGAGGGGGCGGGGAGGGTTCGGCCGACAACACGGTTCCTTCGGGGGCCGGGACGGGCGGGCATCACCCTAGCGCCCCCAGGGCGGCGGTGCGCGCGGCGCTCCTGGTACCGGTGGTGGCCGGTCCGGGCGGCCCCGGACACGACCGAGGGGGAGGGCGCGCGTCGCGCCCTCCCCCTCGGCTGGCGGTGCCTAGACGGCCTTGGCCGTCAGGTTCACCTCGATGTTGCCGCGGGTGGCGCGGGAGTAGGGGCACATCTGGTGGGCGCCCTGGACGAGCTCCTCGGCCTTGGCCTGGTCCACGCCCGGGATGGTGACGGTGAGCGTGACGGTCAGGTCCATGCCCTCGTCGGACTTGCCGAGGCTGACCTGGGAGTCGATGGTGGAGCCGTCGACGTCGATCTTCTCCTTGCGGGCGACCGCCTTGAGGGCGCCGTGGAAGCAGGCGCCGTAGCCGACGGCGAAGAGCTGCTCGGGGTTGGTGCCGACGCCGTCGTCACCGCCCATGCCCTTGGGCACGGACAGGTCGACCTCCAGGCGGCCGTCGTCGGTCCTTCCGCTGCCCTTGCGACCCTCACCGGTGACGGTGGCGTTGGCGGTGTACATCACGTCGTATGCCATGTTTGCCTCTCTCGTTGGCGACACGCGGTCGCCGTGGTTGGAGCGGTCGGTCCGGAGGGCGGCCTCAGCAGGTAATGTGCCTGCTGGAGACCGTCTCCACCGAACGTGTGATCTGACCGAGCGCGTCCCGTAGCGCTGCGGCCTGGTCCGGGGGCAGGTCGGCGGCGCACAGGACACGGTCGGGGACCCCTTCGGCGCGTGCACGCAGCTCCTCGCCCTCACGCGTGGCCGAGACCTCCACGACGCGCTCGTCGGTGGCGCTGCGCTCGCGGGTCAGCAGCCCTGCGCCCTCCAGGCGGCGCAGCAGCGGCGAGAGCGTTCCCGAGTCCAGGTGCAGGGCGCGGCTGAGCTCCTTGACGGTGAGTGTCCCGCGCTCCCACAGCACGAGCATGACCAGGTACTGCGGGTAGGTCAGCCCCAGGTCCCCCAGCAGCTCCCGGTACAGCCCGGTCAGGGCACGGGAGGCCGCGTAGAGGGAGAAGCACAGCTGGTTGTCCAGGGCGAGGGGGTTGTCCCCTTCCGCTTCGGCCACGGTGTTCCCTTCCACGCGTACGGGACCGCCGGTCGGGCACCACCGTAACAGAAATCGATTGGGCGCAACATGATAGGGCGCAACTTTTCTGCGCGCCGCCCCGTGCCCGCGCCCCGCACCGGGACGCGGGCACACATGCTCACAGGAAGCGGACCCCCTGGGCCAGCGGCAGCTCACCGCCGTAGTTGACCGTGTTGGTCGCCCGGCGCATGTAGGCCTTCCACGCGTCCGATCCCGACTCGCGTCCCCCGCCGGTGTCCTTCTCCCCGCCGAAGGCACCACCGATCTCCGCACCGGAGGTACCGATGTTGACGTTGACGATCCCGCAGTCCGACCCCGCCGCGGACAGGAACCGCTCGGCCTCGGCCTGGTCCTGGGTGAAGATCGCCGACGACAGGCCCTGGGGCACGCCGTTGTGCATCCGCACGGCCTCCTCCAGGGTCCGGTAGGACATCACGTACAGGATCGGAGCGAAGGTCTCCTCCCCCACCACCGCGGTCTGGCCGGGCATACGCACCACCGTGGGCTCGACGTAGTAGGCCTCGGCGGCCTCCTCCGCCAGGCGCCGGCCACCGCCCACGAGCACCTCGCCGCCGTCGGCGCCGGCGCGCTCCAGCGCCTCGCACATGGCCGTGTACCCGCGCTCACCCACCAGAGGACCCACCAGGGTGGACTCATCGAAGGGATCGCCGATCCGGTCGCGCAACTGCTTGTAGGCGTCCACGACGCGCTGGGTGACCTCCTCGACCACGTCCTCGTGCACGATGAGGCGGCGCAGGGTCGTGCAGCGCTGGCCCGCGGTGCCGGCGGCCGAGAAGACGCTGCCGCGCACCACCAGGTCCAGGTCCGCCGACGGGGCGACCACCGCGGCGTTGTTGCCCCCCAGCTCCAGCAGGTAGCGGCCCATGCGGGCGGCCACCCTGGGCGCGACCGAGCGTCCCATCGCCGTCGAACCGGTCGCCGACAGCAGCGCCACACGGTGGTCCTCCACCAGGGCCTCCCCGACCTCCCGTCCGCCCAGCACCACCTGGTGGACTCCCGGGGGCGCGCCGACGTCGGCCGCCGCGCGCATGAGCAGGCCGTGGCAGGCCAGCGCGGTCAGCGGGGTCAGCTCCGAGGGCTTCCACACCACCGTGTCGCCGCACACCAGGGCCACACACGTGTTCCACGACCACACCGCCACGGGGAAGTTGAACGCGGTGATCACACCGACCACGCCCAGCGGGTGCCAGGTCTCCATGAGCCGGTGGCCGGGCCGCTCGGAGGGCATGGTGCGCCCGTACAGCTGCCGGGACACACCCACGGCCAGATCGCAGATGTCGATCATCTCCTGGACCTCGCCCAGGGCCTCGGAGCGGATCTTGCCCGCCTCGATGGTCACCAGCTCGGCCAGGTCGTCCTTGTGCTCGCGCAACAGCTCACCGAGCCGGTGTACGAGCCGCCCGCGCACGGGGGCGGGGGTGTCGCGCCAGGAGGAGGTGAAGGTCTCGTGGGCCGTGTCCAGGGCGCGCTCCACGGAGGCGGCGCCGTCGTGGTCCAGGGGGAAGAGCTCCCGCCCGGTGATGGGCGTCCTGGCCGCGCCGGCGGACCCGGCCGGCCCGGCCGGCTCACGCGGCCGGTCGAGGCCGCACCGCTCCAGGGCGGCCCGTGCGCGCTCGGCGAGGACCTCGGTGTCGGGGAGGGCGAAAGTGGACATGTGTTTCTCTCTCCGTTGAGAGGGGCAGCGGTCACTACACACACTGCCAAGTCCGAACCCCCCGGTCCACCCCCGACGTCTCATCCCCGCGCCAGGCCGTGCTCTGCCCGCTACGACCGGATTCGTACGGCGCTAGACTCACCTGGCCCCTCCCCCGACCGCGACCGGACACCTTGCGAGAAGATAGCGACCCCTTGCCCCACCACACCAGCCCCGAAGAAGAGCGCGCCGACCTCCCCGAGGCGCGCTCGATCCTGACCCGCTCCGGTTTCGGCGCCGCCGATCCCCTGTTCAGTGCCGACCTACGGGCGAGCGGCGACCTCTCCCAGGCCCGGGACGTGGTCATCGCACACGCCTCCCGGCTGTGGACGGAGGCCGCACGCGACGGATCCGACGACCGCCCCCTGTACTGGGCACGGCTGGTGCTGACCGCCAGACTGCGGTCCTGGCAGCCGGACTTCCCCCTCTCCGACGCCGAGCGCGCCGAACTGCTGCACCTGCTGGAGACCGGCTCACGCGGTATCACCGACCTGGACTTCCCACCCGGCGACCGGTGGATCCGGGTGATCGTGACCGGCTTCGACCCCTTCGGTCTGGACGAGGACCCCGAGTGCTCCAACCCCTCCGGCGCGGCGGCGCTGGACCTGAACGGGTGGACCTTCCCCGTGGGCGAGCACACGGCCGTGGTACGTACCGCCGTGTTCCCGGTGCGCTGGGCCGACTTCGACGCGGGCCTGGTGGAGGAGGCGCTGGCCGACTGGTACGGGCGCGCGGACGCGGTCGTGACACTCAGCCGCGGACGGCCCGGCCGCTTCGACCTGGAGGTGTGGAACGGCGCCTGGCGCGGAGGGGGCGAGGACAACCTGGACGTGTCGTGCACGGGGAGGATCCCCGTTCCGGACGCCCCGGAGTGGACGCGCTCCTCACTGCCCCATGAGCAGATCACGGCGGCGGCGGACCAGAGGCCCCACCCGGTGGCGGTCAACACCGAGGTCGCCGAGGTTCCGGCGGGCGGCGACGAAACGGTGTGGTGCCCGGACGGCCCCACCGAGGGTTCGTCCGCGCGGTCCGGAGGCGGCGGGGACTACCTGTCCAACGAGATCGCCTACCGCAACACACTGCTGCGGGACAGGTCCGGGCAGCAGGTCCCGGCCGGGCACGTGCACCTGCCCCTGGTCGGGGGCCCGGACGAGGAACCGGAGGAGAGCGCCGCGGTCCTGGCCCAGGTCCGTCTGATCGTGGCGGCCGTGGCCGCCGACGCGGCGCGGACGAGGGAGTGGGGCAGCGCACGGGCGAAGGGCTGAGCCCGGCCCCGGCGAAGCGGAGACCGCCCGTGGTGCCGCCGCCGTGACCACGGGCGGGTGCCGCGGCCGCGGCACCCGCACCTGTCAGTAGGTGGACACGGAGCCCTCCTCCAGGACGGCGAAGATCCCCGCCGCCCCGTAGAAGAAGAACATGACGATCCACAGGGCGATCCCGGCGCCGAAGAGCACCCAGGAGATGAGGGTGCAGGTCTTGGCGGCCTGGGGGTTGGTGCTGGTCATGGTCAGGGCGACGATCGCCAGGATGAGGCCCACGATCGCCAGGGCCCAGCACAGGCACAGGCCGACGACGTTGGCGATGAGGGCGCCGATGGCCGGGCCCTGGCTCGCGGGCTGCTGCGGCGGATGGAATCCGGAGCCGCCGTACCAGCCTCCCGGGGGCGGAGGGGGACCGCCGAAGCCTCCGGGCGGCGGGGGGTACTCTCCGCCGCCCCCGCCGGGAGGCGGATAACCACCGCCGCCCCCGCCGGGGGGAGGGTAGCCACCGCTGCCTCCGCCGGGGGGCGGATAACCACCGGTTCCGGGACCGTAGCTCATGGGTGCCTTTCGGGGGAGTCCGGGGCGGGTACCCCGGAGGGATGTGACGGCCTCTCAGTATCCCAGGCCCCTCCGGTGCGCCCGACACCCCGTTCGCGACACAGAGTCACCGTTTCGCCGCGGAATGATTCACACATGGGCGGACCGCTCGGATATGGTCCCCTGGTGGCTCTCACCTCTCTGCGACGAAAAATCTCCGTCAGCGCCGCCCTTGGCCTGCTTCTGGTCCCGGGCTGCCATGCCGTGGAACAGGCCCCGCCCTACGCCGAGGCCGTCAGGACCTCACCCGACGACATGGCCGGGGTACAGGCACGGACGGTGACGGTGGCCACCGACCACAGCGTGGTGGGCTACCGCTATCCGATGCTGGGCGGCGCCCACCCGATGACGGTGGAGACGCGTACCCGCATGGCCCGGCGGCAGACCGCCTTCCTGGAGGACCTCCCGGACCGGGGCACACCCGAACTGCACCAGGACGCGACCATCCTGGCCGCCTCCCCCGACGTGGTGGGCGTACGGCTGACCGCGACCACCACGGTCGGGGCGGAGGAGACCTTCGAGGCCCACACCCTCTGGTACGACGACGACAGCGGCGAGGTACTGCCGTGGACGTCGCTGTTTCGCGACGAGCAGGCGATCCGGCAGGCCCACATGGCGGTCGCCGAGGTGCTGGAGGAGGGCTACAACCTCCCCACCCGGCAACTGCCCGGCCTGGTCGGCGAGGTCGCCCGGGGAGGAGGCGGGGAGAAGGACGGCGCGACGCCGGGAACCGCGAGCCTGGACGAGGACGCCACACCCTCCGGCGACCCGCGAGGCGAAGGAAGGCCCCGGGAACCCGGCCTGGCCGACCCAGAGCGGGCCCGCGAGGCGGCCGACCACTGGGCGGGCTCACCGCTGGAGGACCTGGCCTTCAGCACGGCGGGCGGCCTGGCCGTGCGGATGGACCCCTCCCGGATACCCTCCGCGGGCCGGACCGAGGAGGTACTGGTGCCCGTGGAACCCCAGGACACCGAGGAACTGCTGTCCGAACTGGGCTACCAGGCCCGGGAGGCCGCGCTGTCGGGCAACAACGCCGACGACGACCTGCCGCTGGGCGAGGAACTCAGCGCCCAGGGGCACACCCTGGACTGCGCGCGACTCAAGTGCGTGGCGCTGACCTTCGACGACGGACCCGGCGAGCACACCGGCACACTGCTGGACATCCTGGACGAGTACGACGCCCGAGCCACCTTCTACGTCCTGGGATCGCTGGTGGACGAGTTCCCCGACCCGGTGCGGCGGATGGCCGAGGAGGGCCACGAACTGGGCAACCACACCTGGAAGCACGGCGACCTGGCGCGGATGTCGGGCAACGAGATCCGCAAGGACATCAAGCGCACCAACGAGGCCGTGCGCGAGCTGACCGGCTCCGTTCCCCCGACCATCCGGCCGCCCTACGGATCGCTGGACGGGACGGTGCGCCGGTCGGTGGACCAGCCCCTCATCCTGTGGGACGTGGACACGCTGGACTGGAAGAACCGCGACAGCGACGCCGTCAGCGAGTACGCGCTGACCCACAGCGTGCCCGGGAGCGTGGTGCTCTTCCACGACATCCACGAGACGTCGGTGCAGGCGATCCCCGCGGTCCTGGCCGGGCTGCACCGGCAGGGCTACCACTTCGTCACGGTCACCGACCTCTTCGGCGCCCCGGGCCTGGAGCCGGGCGACGTGTACACCGACGCACAGGTGCCCTGACACCGCCGACGCCCCGCCCCAGGACGGACCACGGCGCCTGGGGCGGGGCGGGCCCGTGGACCGAACGCGCCCGCCTTCGAGGCCTCTCCAGTTCTCGCGCGCCTTTGTCACGGGTGTCGGCGACGGGAATTCGCATGTACGCCTGACGTGAAACTCGCCGGGACCACCGCAATGGGATAGGTTGCGTTTTCGGGGGCCGGAAAACGCCTTTCGCAAATCATTCCAAATAGGAAAATCCACCTTTTCCTATTGATCTTCACCCATTCCCGCACGGAGGCACGAGCAGTGGCACCAGCGAAAACCGAGGCCGAGGAAGAACAGGGAACAACGCCCAGGGGAACCCTCGTCAACTGGATCACCTCGACCGATCACAAGATCATCGGGTACATGTACATCATCACCGCCTTCGCCTTCTTCCTGCTCGGCGGCGTCATGGCGGTGCTCATACGCACCGAGCTGTTCCTCCCGGGCATGCAGGTCGTGTCCACCGACCAGTTCAACGCGCTGTTCACCATGCACGGCACGATCATGCTGCTGATGTTCGCGACCCCGCTGTTCATCGGATTCGGCAACGTCATCATGCCGTTGCAGATCGGCGCCCCCGACGTGGCTTTCCCGCGAATGAACCTGTTCAGCTACTACCTGTTCCTGTTCGGCAGCCTCATCGCCGTCAGCGGGTTCCTCACCCCCGGCGGCGCGGCCGACTTCGGCTGGTTCGCCTACACGCCCCTCTCGGGCCCGGTCCGCTCACCGGGCCTGGGCGGTGACCTGTGGGCCCTGGGCCTGGTCGTGTCCGGCCTGGGCACGATCCTGGGCGCGGTCAACTTCATCACCACCGGCCTGTGCATGCGCGCGCCGGGCATGACGATGTTCCGCATGCCGATCTTCACCTGGAACATCCTGCTCACCTCGGTGCTGGTGCTCATCGCGTTCCCGGTGCTCACCGCCGCCCTGATCGCCCTGGCCGCCGACCGCATCGTCGGCACGCAGGTCTACCACCCCGAGCACGGCGGCGCGATCCTGTGGCAGCACCTGTTCTGGTTCTTCGGCCACCCCGAGGTGTACATCATCGCGCTGCCCTTCTTCGGCATCGTCACCGAGGTCATCCCGGTGTTCAGCCGCAAGCCGATCTTCGGCTACAAGGGCCTGGTAGCGGCCACCGTCGCCATCACCGGCCTGTCGGTGACGGTGTGGGCCCACCACATGTTCCCCACCGGCGCGGTCCTCCTGCCGTTCTTCTCCTTCATGAGCTTCCTCATCGCGGTGCCCACCGGCGTGAAGTTCTTCAACTGGATCGGCACGATGTGGCGGGGCCAGATCAGCTTCGAGACGCCGATGCTGTTCGTCATCGGGTTCCTGGTGACCTTCCTGTTCGGCGGACTCACCGGGGTCCTCCTGGCCTCACCGCCCATCGACTTCCACGTCACCGACTCCTACTTCGTGGTGGCCCACTTCCACTACGTGGTGTTCGGCACCGTGGTGTTCGCGATGTTCGCGGGCTTCTACTACTGGTGGCCCAAGTTCACCGGCACCATGCTCAACGAGGCCTGGGGCAAGTTCCACTTCTGGCTGCTGTTCCTGGGCTTCCACGGCACGTTCCTGGTCCAGCACTGGCTGGGCGCCGCGGGCTTCCCGCGCCGCTACGCCGACTACCTGGTCTTCGACGGCTTCACCGAGCTGAACCAGATCTCCTCGGTCTCCTCGTTCGTGCTGGCCGCCTCCACGTTGATCTTCTTCTGGAACGTCTACATCACCGCGAAGAAGGCCCCCCAGGTCGGGGTGGACGACCCGTGGGGCTACGGCAACTCCCTGGAGTGGGCGACCTCCTGCCCGCCGCCCCGGCACAACTTCGCGTCGCTGCCGCGGATCCGCTCCGAGCGGCCCGCCTTCGACCTCAACCACCCGTACGCGGCGGGGGAGTCCACGGCCGCCGGGAGCGGCACCTCCCGGGAGCACTGACCCGGCGGCGGGGCGGCACGCGCCCCGCCGCTCACAGGAGTCTGCGCAGCAGCTTCTCCTTCAGGTCGGTGATCGGCGCGTAGGCGACCTTCATGGTGTCCATGAACAGCGACTTGTCCAGCACCGACTTGGTGTGCGAGAAGGTGTCGACGGAGGCGACGGAGTGGTAGGCGCCCATACCGCTGTCCCCCACACCGCCGAAGGGCAGCTCGGGAACGGCCAGGTGGGCGACGGGCAGGCCGAAGGCCAGACCGCCCGAGGAGGTCTCGGTGGTCAGCCGGCGCTTGGTCTCCTCCGAGTTCGTGAAGCCGTACAGCGCCAGCGGCTTGTCGTGCTCGTTGACGAAGGCGATGGCCGCGTCCAGGTCGGGGATCTCCACGATCGGCAGGATCGGCCCGAAGATCTCCTCGGACATCACCGCGGAGTCCGGATCCACCCCGCCCAGGACGGTGGGGGCGATGTAGAGCTCCCCGCGGTCGTGCCGTCCGCCGGCGACCACGGTGCCGCTCTCCAGCAGCGCGGTGAGCCGGTCGAAGTGGCGCTCGTTGACGATGCGCCCGTAGTCGGCGCTCCGGGCCGGGTCGTCGCCGAACATCTCGGTGATGGCCGCGGCCAGCTCCCGCTGCAGGGGCTCGGCGGTGCCGCCGACGGCGAGCACGTAGTCGGGGGCCACACAGGTCTGCCCGGCGTTGGTGAACTTGCCCCAGGCCAGACGGCGCGCGGTGGTGGCCAGGTCCACGCCGGGCTCGACGACGACCGGGCTCTTGCCGCCCAGCTCCAGGGTGACGGGGGTCAGGTGCTTGACCGCGGCGGCCATGACGATACGGGCCACGGCGCCGTTGCCGGTGTAGAAGATGTGGTCGAAGCGCTCCTCCAGCAGGGCGGTGCTCTCGAGGACGCCGCCCTCCACGACCGCGACCGCCTCGGCGTCCAGGTAGCGGGGCACCAGCTCGGCCAGGGCGGCGGAGGTGGCGGGGGCGAGCTCGCTGGGCTTGACCAGGGCGGCGTTTCCGGCCGCGATGGCGCCGACCAGGGGCGCCAGGGACAGGTTCACCGGATAGTTCCACGGCGAGACGATGAGCACGGTACCCAGCGGCTCGCGCACGCGGCGCGCCTTGGCCGGAGCCAGGGCCAGGGGCACCGACACCCGCTGGGGGCGCAGCCAGGAGGCCAGGTGCCTGAGGGTGTGGTCGATCTCGTTGACCACGAAGCCGATCTCGGTGGTGTGCGCCTCCACCGGGCTCTTGCCCAGGTCGGTCCTGAGGGCCTGCTCCAGGGTGGTGCGCTCCTCGGTGAGCAGGCGGCGCAGGGCGCGCAGCTGGGCGCGGCGCCAGGCGATCGGCTTGGTACGGCCGGAGGCGAACGCGGCACGCAGGCGGGCGACGATCGGAGGGATCTCGGTGGTCAGGGTCAGCGGCTCACCGGACTGCGGCGCGGTGGCGTTCCCGACGGCTCGTGCGTTCGAGGTGTTCGTCATGGGGTGATGTTAAACGAAACACTTTCGTTTCGAAAGAGGGTCTGGCATAGGATTCCGGACATGACCACGGACCATCTGCCGGACGCGCCGCACGCCCCCCACCGGGGAAGGCCACGCGACGCCAGCCGGGACCGCGCGCTGATGGACGCCACCCTCACCGAACTCCAACTGCACGGCTACAGCGGCCTGACCACCGCCGCCGTCGCCAGACGTGCCGGTGTCTCCACCGCCACGCTCTACCGGCGCTGGCGCTCCAAGGAGGACCTGGTCCTGGGGGCCTCCCAGACCTGGGCCGAGGAACTGGGCCCCGACCACGACACCGGGAGCCTGCCCTCGGACCTGGCCGCCCTCCTGCACGACAAGGCCGCCGCCCTGGACGGCCCCTCCGGGCGCCTGCTGCGCGCCGTGCTGGGCGAGGCCGCCCACAACCAGGCACTCGCCGACGTGCTCATGGAGCAGTTCGTCCTACCGCTCCAGGCCCGTGTCGAGGCGCTCCTGGCCCGGGCCGCCGACCGGGGCGAGATCCCACCGGGACAGGACCCGCTGGTGGTGGGCGAGATGGTGATCGGACCGATGGTCAGCCACACCTTCCTCATCCCGCACACGCCCGGCTCCCGGCCCGGCACGGACATGGCCGAACGGCTGCTGCCCTACCTGCTGCGCGCCCTGGGCGCACGAACCGCATAGGCCCGAAGCCGCGTCGACGCCCACCGGGCGGGGCTGACCGGCCGACCTCGCGTGAGGAACGCGTCCAGGCCGTCCCCGGCGTATCGCGCACCACGTACCACCGGTAGCGTCCGGTCATGCGTTGGAAACCCGGCCGCCCCGACCTGGGCGCCCATGCCGCCCGATTCGACGTCCCGCCGGCCGGGCCGCACCTCGGCGTCACCTTCCTGGGCGTGTCCACCCTGCTGTTCGACGACGGGGAGTCGGCCCTCATGACGGACGGGTTCCTCTCCCGGCCGGGCCTGCTCCGGGTCGCCCTCGGCAAACTCGCGCCCGACCCCGCCCGCGTCACCGGTGCGCTCGGCCGGCTCGGCTTCGACCCCCTCGACGGCGGTCGCCGCCTGGACGCCGTGGTCCCCGTGCACACCCACTTCGACCACGCGCTCGACTCCGCGTTCGTGGCGGCCCGCACCGGGGCGACGCTCGTAGGAGGAGAGTCCGCCGCGAACGTGGGGCGGGGAGCAGGCCTGGCCGAGGACCGCATCGTCGTGGCCGGGCCGGGCGAGCCGGTCTCATGCGGAGCCTTCACACTCACCATGGTCGAGTCCGAGCACAGCGCGCCCGACCGGTTCCCCGGATCGATCGGGCGGCCGCTGGTGCCACCGGCCAGAGCCACGGCCTACAAGTGCGGGGAGGCCTGGTCGCTCCTGGTCGAGCACACCAGCGGGCGTACCGCCCTGGTCCAGGGCAGCGCCGGATACACGCCGCGTGCGCTCGGGGGCCGCCGTGCCGACGTCGCCTACCTCGGCGTCGGACAGCTCGGCCACCGGGGCGAGGGCCACATCCGCGCCTACTGGCGGGAGACCGTCGAGACGGTCGGCGCCCGCCGCGTGGTCCTGGTCCACTGGGACGACTTCTTCCGCCCGCTCGACGAGCCCCCGCGCGCGCTGCCGTTCACGCACGACGACCTCGACGCCACGCTCCACGTCCTGGCCCGGCTCGCCCACGAGCAGCACGTCCAGCTCCACCTGCCCACCGTGTGGCGCCGCGAGGACCCCTGGTCGGGGCTCGGTTGACCGTCGCGGTTCGCCTGAGCCGTGATTGATATGAGAACAACCGGCACCTTTACACCATAGATTTCATTCTGGTGGTGCGGTCAGGCGGCGAGCCGTTGGCGGATGCCGTCGATGATCGCCCGCCGCGCGGGCGGATGCGCGGGGCCGGCCCTCTCGGTGGAACCGTCGGCGGCGGTCGGCCCACAGGCCGGGAGGGAGGCCAGGATGCGCTCGGTCAGGGCCGGTCCGAGGCGGGGCGCCCCTCCCCCGTCAGATCCCCGCCCTCGGCGGTCCTTCCCTCCCCCGCCCGGCGCGGGCGTCCGGGGCCGGGCCGGCGGGTGCGGGAGTTCGCTCGGCACCGACCGGCAGGGGTTGCCGCCCCGGCAGGCGCCTCCGGGCACGTTGCGCACACCGAGGTGATCGGGGCAGGTGCGCGTGGCGGTGCCGCGCTGGTCCACGTCGAACTCTGGAACGCGGGCAAAGAGGCCCGATGTCGCCTTGGTAACCCAGTTCACGGTCACCGTTGATGGCATGGTGACCGCGCCGCCGCGGTTCTCCGCAGACCGAGGTCTTTCCGGTTCCGGAAACTCCTTCGATCAGATAGTTCCTCACGCCCACCGCTGGACCGTACAAGAATATGTGAGACGAGACGCGGGGCCGGTGCGCGGGGCGCGCACCGGCCCCCCGACGCGGCGGGCGGCCCGGTGGCCGGGCCGTACCCGGGTCAGCGTGCGGGCAGGATCCTGCCGGCGACCTCACCGAAGTCGACCCTGGTCCCGTCCGGGCCCGGGGCGGTTGCGGTGATCGTCACCTCGTCGCCGTCCTCCAGGAAGGCGCGCTCGGTGCCGTCGGGCAGGCGCAGCGGCTCCTTGCCGCTCCAGGTCAGCTCCAGCAGGCAGCCCCGCTGGCCGGGCTCGGGGCCGCTGACCGTACCGGAGGCGTAGACGTCGCCGGTGCGCAGGGACGCCCCGTTGACGGTCATGTGCGCGAGCTGCTGGGCCGCGGTCCAGTACATCCGGTCGAAGGGCGGGGTCGACACCAGGTGCCCGTTCAGCCGTACCTCCAGTCGCAGGTCCAGCCCCCAGGGCTCCGACCCCCGGAGGTAGGGCAGCGGCTCGGGGTCCTGGGCGGGCTGCTCCACCCGGGCGGACTCCAGGGCGGAGACGGGCACGATCCACGGCGAGACGGACGTGGCGAAGGACTTGCCCAGGAACGGCCCCAGCGGCACGTACTCCCAGGCCTGCAGGTCGCGGGAGGACCAGTCGTTGAGCAGGAACACCCCGAAGACGTGGTCGGCGAATTCGTCCACCTCCACCCGCTCGCCCATCGCGCTGGGCGTCCCGACGACGAAGCCCACCTCGGCCTCGATGTCCAGGCGCGTGGAGGGTCCGAAGACCGGCGCGGACTCCGTGGGCGGCTTGCGCTGGCCGGTGGGGCGCACGATGTCGGTACCCGAGACCACGACGGTGCCCGAGCGGCCGTGGTAGCCGATGGGCAGGTGCTTCCAGTTCGGGGTGAGCGGCTCCTGCTCGGGACGGAAGATGCGGCCCACGTTGGTGGCGTGGTGCTCCGAGGCGTAGAAGTCCACGTAGTCGGCCACGGTGAAGGGCAGGTGCAGCCGGACCGTGGAGCGGTCCACCAGGTGGGGGCGCACCGCGGCCTCGTGGGCGGGGTCGGTCAGCCACGAGGCCAGGGCCGCGCGCACCTGGTCCCACACCGGGCGCCCGGCCGCCAGGAGACCGTCCAGGTTCGGGCCGGAGACGGTGTCGGCGAAGGGCGCGTCCAGGGCGCGGGCCGCGGCGCCCAGGTCCAGGACGTACTCGCCCACGGCCACCCCCGTGCGCGGGGCGGGGTCGGCGTCGGTGCCGAACACCCCGTAGGGAAGGGTGGCCAGGCCGAACTGTGCGTCGGGGGCGAGGTCGAGCCAACTGTCGGGCACGGGCATGGCGTTCGCTTTCTAGAAGTGGACGGGTCAGCGGGTACGGGACGCGGGCAGCGCCCCCAGGACGACCAGGTCCCCCAGGGGATCGGTGACGCTGCACGTGCCGAAGGAGCGGAAGCTGCGGCGCGCCCGCCCGGCCTCGGCGTCGGTGAGCTTGGCGGCGAGCGCGGCCAGGCGGGGACCGTCGCGGTCGGCCAGCACGTGGGCGGCCTCCCGCTCGGTGGCGCCGTCGAGCAGGGCGGCGGTGGCCAGCAGCACGTTGAGGAACCCGTGCTGCTCGAAGCCCTCGCCGGTGGTGTGGCGCACGGCGTGGTGCAGACCGGCCGTGCACTTGAAGGGCACCTCCAGCTCCACCGCCGTGCGCAGGAACGCGGCCAGCTCCTCCTCGTCGGGGTGGGCCTCGCGTGTGAGTCCGCCGGTGCGGAACTTGGCGCTGTGGCCGGTGCCCGCCAGCGCCTCCACGTCGGCGCGCACGTCACCCCGGCGGGAGACCTCCACGAATCCCTCGGCTCCCTCGGGCAGGTGGGCGCGGAGCCGCTCGGCCAGGGCCGCGGCCCCGCCGGGCTCCGCCGCGGCCTCCACCCCGGCCAGGCACAGCGCCGGATCGGCCAGGACGGACTCCACGGCGGGCGCCACATCGTCGGCGCCGCCGGGGACGGTGACCACGACCGTGAGCGGTCCGGGTGGGTCCTCCTCTCGGGCCAGGACCGCGCGCAGCTCGCACACGCGGGCGTCGGAGACCAGGAACGGGCCGACGTACTCGGCGCGCGGGCCCGCCCGGTGGGCCCGGTGGGCGGGCAGCGCCCCGCCCATGGGCGCGTTGCCGGGCGGGAAGAGCGCCGCGTCGTCGAAGAGCCCGCGGTACAGCACCGCGCTCACCGCTGCTCCCTCCGGCCGCCGGCCCAGCTCCAGGCGTAGACGCCGTCGTCGCCGGCCAGGCCGCCCTCGCCCAGGTCCAGCGGGCGGAAGGTGTCCACCATGACGGCGAGCTCGTCGAAGGCCTCGGCGCCGATGCTGCGCTCGTAGGCGCCGGGCTGGGGGCCGTGGGAGTGGCCGCCCGGGTGCAGGGAGACGGATCCCTGGCCGATCCCGGAGCCCTTGCGGGCCTCGTAGTCGCCGCCGCAGTAGAACATGACCTCGTCGGAGTCGACGTTGGAGTGGTAGTAGGGCACCGGGATGGCGCCGGGATGGTAGTCCACCTTGCGCGGCACGAAGTTGCAGATGACGAAGTTGTGGCCCTCGAACACCTGGTGGACGGGCGGCGGCTGGTGGACGCGCCCGGTGATGGGCTGGAAGTCCTCGATGTTGAAGGCGTAGGGGTACAGGCACCCGTCCCAGCCCACGACGTCGAAGGGATGGGTGGGGTAGGTGTAGCGGGTGCCGGAGATACCGCCGGGGCCGTCGCCGCGGTGCTTGATGAGCACGTCGACGTCCTCGCCCTGGGCCAGCAGCGGCTCGGAGGGGCCGCGCAGGTCGCGCTCGCAGTAGGGGGCGTGCTCCAGGAACTGCCCGTACCTGGACAGGTAGCGCCTGGGCGGGGCGATGTGGCTGTTGGCCTCCACCACGTAGGCGCGCAGCGGCCCGTCGCCGGTGGGCACCCAGCGGTGGGTGGTGGCGCGCGGCAGGACGGCGTAGTCGCCCGGTCCGACCTCCAGCAGGCCGAAGACGGTCTCCACACGGGCGGTGCCCGACTCCACGTACACGCACTCGTCGCCGATGCCGTTGCGGTACAGCTCGGAGGGGGCCCCGGCCACGACGTAGGAGATGCGCACGTCGTCGTTGCCCAAGACCAGGCGGCGCGACTCCACGACGTCGGCGGCCTTCCACTCCTGGTCGGAGAAGAGGTCGTGCAGCCTCAGGTGGCGGGGCACCATCGGCGCGTTGCGGGTGCGGGTCTGGTCGGGGACCCGCCACTCGGCGGCGTCGACGATGGCCGAGGGGATGGCCCGGTGGTAGAGCAGCGAGGAGTCGGAGGAGAAGCCCTCCTCCCCCATCAGCTCCTCGTAGTACAGGCCGCCCTCGGGGGTGCGGTGCTGGGTGTGGCGGGTGCGGGGCACCTCGCCGACCTGGCGGTAGTGGGCCATGGCGTGTTCTCCCTTCCGTGTCGGGTGTCCGGGTCAGGCGGTCGGGGCGGGCTCGTCGCCGCGCGGGTCGGTGCCGGGGGTGTCGGCGGCGGGCTCGGCCGACAGGCCGGCCGCCTCGGCCGCGCCGACGGGCTCGGGAACGCCGGGGGTGAACCCCAGCGCGGTGCGCACCGCGGCGCGCACGGCGGCGGTGTCGCCGCCCGCGACGACCGCGGCCACGTGGGCGTCGGGGCGCACCAGCCACGCCTGGCCGGGGGCGGGGTCCAGTGCCCTGGTGAGCGCGCCGGTGGTGTCGATCCCGTCCAGGTACAGGGCGTGGACGGGGGCCCGGGTGGCCTCGCGCGCGGCGGTGCGCACGCCCTCCAGGAACGCGCCGGGCTCGCGGCCCTGGGGCGCGGCGCCCACCAGCAGGGTCAGGCCCTCGCGCAGCAGGGGGCGGACGCGGGTGGGCGCGTCCTCGCCGGGCAGGGTGACGGGGGCGTCGGGCAGGATCACGCCGGGGCAGGGGGCGGGGGCCTGTCCGCGCGGGGGCCGCCCGCCGAAGGGGCGTTCGGGGCAGGGGGTGGTCAGGGCCGAGTCGGTGTACCAGAACGGCTCGGCCAGGCGCCCGGAGTCGACCCGGGCGCGGGCCGCCTCCTCGGTGAGGGCCTGTTCGAGCACTGTGACGCGGGTGCGGTGCGCCTCCTCGTCGTGGGGGACCAGGAAGCGCATGGTGGCGCTGGTGACGTCGGCGTTCTCCAGGGCCGCGGCGTGGCGCTCCGCGTGGTAGCTCTCCAGCAGTTCCTCGCCCGCCCATCCGGCCAGGACGTAGGCGAGCTTCCAGGCGGCGTTCTCGGCGTCCTGGACGCCGGAGTTGAGGCCGCGGGCGCCGAAGGGGGCGACCAGGTGGGCGTTGTCGCCGAGCAGCAGGACGCGGCCTTCGCGCATGCGCTCGGCCACGCGGGTGTGGAAGCGGTAGACCGAGTGCCAGACGATCTCGTAGGGCCGCTCGCCGATGATCTGGCGGATACGGGCCTCCAGGCGGCCGCTGGACTCCTCGGCCGCCAGGTCGAAGTCGGCGGGGACCTGCCAGTCGATGCGGTACACCGAGTCGGGGCAGGGGTGGATGAGCACCTGGCGGCCGGGGTTCCACTCGGGGTCGAAGTAGAAGCGGCGCTCGCGCTCCCAGCCGGCGAGGTCGGCCCGGATGTCGCAGATGAGGAAGCGGTCGTCGAAGGTGGTGCCGTCGAAGGCCAGGCCCAGTGCCTCGCGGACCACGCCGCCGTGGGCGCCCAGGCACGACAGGGCGTGGGAGCCGCGCAGGCTCACCGGCCCCTGGGGGGTGTGGCACTCCACGGTGACGCCGTGCCCGTCCTGGGCGATGCCGGTGACCCGGTGGTTCCACAGGACCGGCACGCCCGCCTGGGCCATGCGCTCGTCCAGGACCTCCTCGGTGCGGGACTGGGAGATGTTGACGAACGGGGGCAGGGACGAGGCCGCCGGGTCGGCCAGGTGGACGCTGAACAGCTCGTGTCCGCGGTAGAAGGTTCGGGCGGTGTCCCAGGTCAGGCCCTCCCTCGCGATGGTCCCGGCGCCCAGCCAGTCCCAGACGTCGAGTACGTCGCGCTGTTGGCAGATGGCCTTGGATCCGACGGCGTCGCGTTCGGGGCGCCCGTCCACGACCAGTACGGGGACTCCGCGCCGGGCCAGCAGCAGGGCCGCGGTCTGGCCGACCGGCCCCGCGCCGAGCACCAGGACGGGCTCGGCGGCGGGGTCCGCCGCTGGATCGGCGGGGATGCGTGGAGCAGGGGGTCGCATGTGGTGGCTCCGTTCGGCGTGGGCGCCCCGTATGGGCGCGGACGGGAGAAGGAGGGGGTGGGCGTGCCGGGGTCAGCCCTGGAGCTGGTCCCAGACCTGCCGGTCGCGCTCGGCGGTCCAGATGACGGGGCGCTCGATGCCGGAGAACTCGTCCCACAGGCGGGAGACGTCGAAGGGCAGGCAGTGCTCGAAGATGGGCCAGTGGCCGTAGTCGCCGGCCAGGGCGGCGTGGGTGGCCTCGAAGGCCTCCTTGAGGGTACCGCCGCGACCGTGGACCGCACCGACCTCGGCGATCATGACGTTGAGGAAGTTGCGGGTCTGCTCGATGGCGGCGTCGACCTCGGCGCGGCCGCGGCTGACGGCGCCGCGTCCGCCGACGAGCATCTCGGCGCCCAGGGCCTTGACGCCGTCCAGGGTGGCCCCGGACCAGTCGTGGTGGAAGGCGTCGCCGGTGTAGAGGGCGGCCTGGGCCTCGACGAGGTCGCCGGCGAAGAGGATCTTGTGCTTGGGCAGCCAGGCGACGACGTCGCCCTCGGTGTGGCCCCGGCCGAAGTACTGCAGGACCAGCTCGCCTCGGTCGCCGCCCAGGTCGATGGTGGTGCGGTCGGCGAAGGTCTGGGTGGGCCAGGTCAGGCCGGGCACGGAGTCGGCGTCCTTGGCCAGGCGGGGCATGCGGCCGAACTCGCTGGCCCAGTCCTCCTCACCGCGCTCGCGGATGAGCTCGTGGGTCTTCTCGTGGGTGAGGATGATCTCGGCGTCGAAGGCGCTGGCACCCAGGACGCGGACCGCGTGGTAGTGCGAGAGCACCAGGTAGCGGACGGGCTTGTCGGTGTGCTGGCGCAGCAGGGCGAGCCAGTCCCGCGCGGCGGCGGGGGTGGCCAGGGCCTCGAAGGCCACGAGGAAGTCCTCGCCCTCGATGGCGCCCACGTTGGGGTCGCCCTCGGCGGTGAGTGCGTAGACCCCGTCGGCCAGGACCTCCAGGGTCTGCGGCTTGGCCTCGGTGTCGGCGGATGAGGCGAACGGCTTGGCTGCCATGGTCGAAGGACCCTTCACTCGCTCGGGGACGGACGCGGCCGCCCAATTGATCAAATGTTTGATGATTATGACCATAACGTGCCCCACGCCACAGGGCCAAGAGGCACGGGCCCGGTCCCCACGTGATGCAGGTCACACGGCAAGGCTACTCTTCACCCCGCCACCGGCCACCGCCCGGCACTCCACCGGCCCGTCGCCCCGCCGCCTCCGCGCCGAGCCCCCTGACCCCGGCTCCGGGACCCTCACCCCGCCGTCCGCGGAGTCGCGCGAAGCGCGTATTCACAAAGCACTCAGGCCGTGCCATATCCACTCCACACGGGCGCCGGGGAGGAAAAACGCGGTAAACAGCGCGCGTACCCCAGGTACTAGGGTGGTCGCCGTGACCCATAACACCGCCCCCCCAAGCGATCTCACCTTCTGGTCATTCGTGGACTACGCGGTGCAGAAGGCCGAGCAGGAACTGCCCTCCGTCAACGCCGACGCCATGCGCATGGTCCTGACCCTCAACCGGGCCACGAGCATGGTCATCTACGACCTGGAGTCGTCCGTGCACCGCCCGCGCGGACTCACCTGGCCCGGGTTCAGGGTGATCTTCGCGCTGTGGCTGGCCGGCCCCATGGAGGCCAAGACCACCGCCGAGATCTCCGGCATGAGCCGGGCCGCGCTGTCCGCACTGCTCAACACCCTCGAACGCGACGGGCTCATCGTGCGCGAGCGCGCCGTCCACGACCGGCGCGCCCTCCAGCTCAGCCTCACCGAGGCCGGCTACGGGGCGATCCTCGGCGGCTTCCGCGCCCACAACCGGCGCGAGAGCGCCTGGGCCCAGGCGCTCGAACCCGAGGAGCGCCAGGAACTCGTGCGCCTGCTCAACAAACTCATGGCGGGCTCCACCAACGCCAAGGCCAAGTTCCGCAGCTGAGGGCCCCGGGCCCGCGCCGGACCCGGCCCGCCCGCCGCCGCACCGGCGCCACCCGCAACGTCCGGCACACCCGGCACATCCGGCGCGCTTGGCGCACTCCCCCGGGAAACCCAGTCCGCCGCGGCCCGAAGTGGACCTTGAGCGCTCCCCTCACGGCTGTGAGCATCAGAGCATGGACGACTCCAGCCGCGCCCGCCTACGCTCCGCCAGGCAGCAGTTCTCCGCGGAGAACACCTACCTCAACACCGCCACACACGGCCTGACGCCCCACCGAACACTGCGAGCCTTGGAACGGCACACCCGCGAGGTGGCCGCCGGCCGGTTCTCCCCCGCCGACACCGACCCCGCCATCGAGCGGGTCCGCGCCGCCTACGCCCGCGTCAGCGGTGTGTCCGCCGACCGCGTGGCCATCGGCAGCCACGTCGCCCAGCTCGTCGGCACGGTGGCCGCCGGCCTGGCCCCGGGCTCGGAGGTGCTGCTCGCACGCGAGGAGTTCACCTCCGTGGTCTTTCCGTTCCTGAACCGCCAGAAGGACGGGGTGCGGGTACGCGAGGTCCCCCTGGAACACCTGCCCGAGGAGGTCGGCCCCGGCACCTCCCTGGTGGCCGTCTCCGCCGTGCAGTCCGCCGACGGCGTCCTCGCCCCGCTGCACGACCTCACCCGGGCCTGCGCCGACCACGGCGCGAGGCTGCTGGTGGACACCACCCAGTCCACCGGGTGGCTGCCCCTGGACGCCGACCGGATCGACTACACGGTGTGCTCCACCTTCAAGTGGCTGCTGGGCACACGCGGGGCCGCCCTGCTCACCGGCACCGCCGAGGCCCTGGCCGCGCTCGACCCCCTGGCCGCGAACTGGTACGCGGGCGGTGACCGGTGGGAGTCGCTGTACGGGGGACCGCTGCGCCTCGCCGAGCGGGCCCGGCGCCTGGACCTGCCACCGGTGTGGTCGGCCTGGATCGCCCTGGAGGAGTCCCTGGCCCTGCTGGAGGAGGTGGGGATCGCGACGGTCGGCGAGCACGACGCCGCCCTGGGCGACCGCTTCCGCGAGGCCATGGACATGGAGCCGGCCGGGTCGGCGATCGTGTCCCTGCCCGTGTCCGAGGACGCCATGGAGCGCGTGGCCCGGGAGGGGATCACCACCGCCGTGCGCGACGGGCGGCTACGGGCGGCCTTCCACCTGTACAACGACGAGTCCGACGTGGACCGCCTGGTCAAGGCGCTCAGGGGCTGAGAACCGCAGGCCCGGTCCGCGCGCGGCGGTGCGCGCGGACCGGGCGCCGTGTCAGAAGACCTGGCCGCAGAACGGCGCCCGGGAGCAGTGCAGCGCGGTGTCCAGGCGCTCCACCGTGCCGGTGGTGTGCTCGGTGAGCAGGCCCGCGCGCAGGTAGCCGTCCAACGCCGTCTGGCCCAGGTGGGCGGCGCCCAGGTGGGACACGTCCAGGCTGACGTCGGGGGCGGCGTCGGTGGCCTCCACCCGGGCGCCGCCGGTGCCGGCCCTCAGGCGCCAGCGCCCGGCGTTCCACGGCGCGAACCGGTCGGCGACCTCCAGGACCGCCTCGACGGGTGCGGCGTAGGAGCGCTCGGACAGGGCTGCGGGCACGTCCACCAGGCGCACCCACAGGGAGGTGTAGAGCGTGGGCACAGCCCGTCCCCGGTCCGCGAGCAGGTGGTGCAGCGGGTCGTCCACGGCCAGGGAGGCGAAGAGGACCTCACCGACCAGGTCGCGGTTGAACAGGTGCTCGTACAGGGCGGTCCACGCGGCCGGCGCCGTGGCGGTGACCTCCTGGACGTGCACCTCGCCGTGGGAGCCGTCGCGCTCCCACCTGTTGCGGGTGCGGTAGAGGGCGTATCCCAGCGGCCCGCCGGGAGCGCTGACCACCACCGCCCGCAGCGGTCCCCCGCCGTCGCGCTGCTCGGGCAGGTCCCGCAGCGTGCGGTCCCACCAGTGCTCGGCGCGCTGGAACCGGCCCGCCTGGACGGCGGCGACCTCGCGGTGCACCCGCTCCAGGTCCGGGCGTACCTGTTCGGGGTCGGCCAGGCGGATCCGCAGGGAGGGGTCGCGGGGCGCGTCGGCGCGCAGGCGGGCGTGGGGCCGGCGCAGGCCGGTCTCCATCTCCGCGACCGCCGGTCCGTAGCCGAAGCGGCCGTAGATGGCGCCCTCGGAGGCCCACAGGGCCGCGTAGTGCTCCCCGCGCGCGTGGATGTCGGCGAGCTGTCGGCGCATCATCGCGCTGAGCACGCCCCGGCGGCGGTAGGTGGGCCACACGCCCACACCCGTCACACCGGCCACCGGGCGCGGCCCGCCGGGCATGGCCATCTCGAAGGCGAAGTCGTTGACCGAGCCCACGACCTCGTCGCCGTCCACGGCGACCAGGACGCGGTCATAGCCCTCGGCGTCCAGGAGGGGCCGCAGGTGGTGCTCGCGCTCTCGCGGGGGTTCCGGGGACAGCAGAGCCTCGCCGACGACGCGCATCACCTCGATGTACTCGTCGCGGTCGGTTCCCCGCACGGTCCACTCGGTACGGGAACTGGGATGAGTTGTCATGTGCCAAAGCCTGTCGACTGCGCCGTGGCCCGCGCCACGGCTGGTGTGTGCGGTGTTCGGTGTCGCCTCGTCAGAAGTCGGTGCCGCAGAAGGGTGCGCGCGGCGCGTACAGGGCGGTGTCCAGCCGCGCGGCCACGCCCGGGGTGTACTCGGTGGCCACCCCCGCGTCCACGAAGGCGGTCAGGGCGACGCGGCCCAGGTAGGCCGCGCCCAGGTGGGACACGTCCAGGCCGAGGTCGGGGGCGGCGTCGGTGGCCTCCACCCGGGCGCCGCCGGTGCCGGCCTTCAGACGCCAGCGCCCGGCGTTCCACGGCGCGAACCGGTCGGTGACCTCCAGTACGACCTCCACCCCAAGGTTGTAGGGGCGGTCCGACAGGGCGCCGGGCACGTCCACCAGGCGCATCCACAAGGCGTCGAAGCCGTGCTGGTCCACGCGCCGGGGGTCGGCCGCCAGGGCGGTGAGGGGGTCGTCCTCGGGCAGGCTCTGGAAGACCGTCTCGGCGATCAGGTCGCGCTCCAGCAGGTGCTCGTACAGGGCGACCCGTGCCGCCGGAGTGGCGGCGACCAGCTCGCGCACCATGACCTGCCCCTGGGGAAGGCCCACCTCCCATCGGCTGAGGAGGCGGTGCAGCGCGTATCCCTGGGGGCCGTCGGGGCCGTGTACCAGGGCCACGCGCGTGCGCCCGGCCTCGGGGCCGGGCTTGTCCGTGAGCATGCGGCTCCACCAGTTGGCGCCGCGGGGGAACTGCCCCACCCGTGTGGGGACGGCCTGCCGGTGGAGGCGCTCCATCTCCTCGCGCGCCTGGGCGGGCTCGGCCAGTTCGACGGTCAGGGAGGGGTCCCGGGGCGCGTCGGGGCGCAGGCGGGCGTGGACGCGCTGGACGCTCGCCCGCATCTCCCGGAAGGGCACCCCGTAGCCGAACCGGCCGTAGATGCCGCCCTCGGAGGCCCACAGGGCGGCCAGGTTCTCGCCCCTGGCGCGGATGTCGGCGAGCTGTCGGCGCATGAGGGCGCTGAGCACGCCCCGGCGGCGGTAGGTGGGCCACACGCCCACACCCGTCACACCGGCCACCGGGCGCGGCCCGCCGGGCATGGTCATCTCGAAGCTGTGGGCCATGGCGGTGCCCACGATCCGGTCTCCGTCCAGGGCGAGCAGGGTGCGGTCGTGTTCGATCACGGGATGTTCGCGCTCACCCCGCAGCTCCTCCTGGAGCGGGATGTTGAGGGCCTCGGTGAAGACCCTGAGGGCCTCGGGATGCTCGGACTCCGTGCCCCCGCGCACGGTCCACGCGGAGTCGCCGTCTCGGGAGGAACCGTCCTGTCGCGCACCTGTCATGGGGCGACTCTCTCAACCGCACCCGTCCCGAGGCCAGTGGTTTTTCGCGTGGCGCCCGCCACGGCGCCCCTCTTGCGGGCCGCCCCGGCGAGTAACACGCGCCGCCACGGGGCACCTCTTCCCTGTGACGCCTACGATCTCCTCACCCCGGGCCCGACACGACCAGCCGGACGGGCGGCCCGGACTCGTCCTCGGGGTGGACGCCGGGGGCACCACCACCCGTGCGCTGGTGACCACGCTGGCCGGCAGGCGGGTGGGCCGGGCCCGCGCCGAGGGGGCCAACCCCAACGCCCACGGCGCCCAGAGGGCCGCCGAGCACCTGGCCGAGGCGGTCGGGGGCGCTCTGGACGCGGCCGGCCGGGGTGCGCGCGGGGCCGTGTCCGCCGCCGTGGTCGGTCTGGCCGGGGTGTCCTCACTGCGCGAGGAACAGGTGCGCGAGCACATGGAGCGGGCCCTGGCCCGGGCGGGCCTTCCCCCGGGGCTGGGGGTCTTCACCGGCGACGACGAGATCGCCTTCGCCTCGGGGACCCCGGTCGCGCACGGCACGGTGCTCATCGCCGGGACAGGGGCCATCGCCACCCGCATCGACGAGCGCGGGCGGACCCGCTCCGCGGACGGGATGGGGTGGCTGATCGGCGACGAGGGCTCGGGGTTCTGGATCGGGCACCAGGCCGCGCGGGAGACGGCGCGGCAGCTGTCCCGGGGCGGCCCGCTCAGCCCGCTGGCGCGCGCGGTGGCCAAACGGGTCATCCCGGGCCGGCGCCCGCGGGACGGGCAGGAGCACCTGTCCCAGGAGCACGCCCGCGACTTCGCCCGGACCCTGACCGCCGCCGCCCCGGTCACGCTCGCCGAGCTCGCACCGCTGGTCAGCCGGGCCCACGCGCTGGGCGATCCGGCGGCCGAGGTGATCGTGGAGGCCGCCGCCGGGCACCTGGCGCACTCGGTGCACCAGGTGCGCGCCCCCGGGGAGAGGCTGCCCGTGGTGCTGGCGGGCGGGGTGCTGGCGGGGTCGGAGCCGGTGCGCCGCGCGCTCACCCGCAAGCTGGCGGTGGGCACGGCCGGGTCCGTGGTCGCCATGGCCGGGTGCACGGCGGGCGGGGCGGCCTGGCTGGCGGCCCTGCGGGCGGGAGCGCCCGAGGACGACCACCGGCTGCACGCGGTCTTCACCCGCCCGGAGAGGGACCACGGCAGGGACCCCGCCGACCGGCCCGCGCAGGCTCTGCCCCGGTAACGTCCCGTGTTTTGCCCGGGTAGCACCCCATGCCATACGGTATGTCTTACTTAGGTTTGCCTAACTCATTTTGGCAGAAGGGGGCGCCGTGGCCCAGCGGCAGGAACGACCCGCCAGGACCGTCCACACGGGACGGGTGGAGACGGTCGAGCGGCTCACCCCGCACATGGTCCGGGTCGTACTCGGCGGAGAGGGCCTGGCGGCCTTCGCCACCGACGGACACACCGACAGCTACGTCAAACTGCTCTTCCCACCGCCCGCCCCGCAGGACCCCGAGCCCTTCGACCTGGAGCGTGTGCGCGCCGAGCGCCCCCGCCAGGAGTGGCCGGTCACCCGCACCTACACCGTGCGCGCCTGGGACCCCCGCTCCCGAAGGCTCACCCTGGACTTCGTCCACCACGGCGGGACCGGACTGGCCGGCGTGTGGGCTGCCGGCGCCAAGCCGGGCGACCGGCTGCGCCTGCTGGGCCCCGGCGGCGGCTACTCCCCCGACCCCGGTGCCGACTGGCACCTGATGGCCGGGGACGAGAGCGCCCTGCCCGCCATCGCCGCCGCCGTGCAGCACCTCTCGCCCGACGCCACCGCCCACGTGTTCGTCGAGGTCGAGGGCCCCGAGGAGGAACAGGGCCTCGGCGGCGGTGAGGGCGTGCACGTGCACTGGCTGCACCGCGCGGGCCGGGTCCCCGGCTCGGCCCTGGTCCCCGCCGTGCGCGCGCTCGACTTCCCCCAGGGGCGCGTCCACGCCTTCGTGCACGGTGAGGCCGCCTTCGTCCGCGACCTGCGCCGCCTGCTGCGCGTCGAGCACGGCCTGCCCAAGGAGCAGCTGTCGGTGTCGGGCTACTGGCGCCTGGGCCGCGACGAGGACGGCTGGCAGGCATCCAAGGGCGAGTGGAACCAGGGGGTGGAGGCCGAGGAGGAGGCCGCCCTGGCCAGGCGGAGCTGAGCGCCCTCCCCCTCACAGGCCCAGTTCCTCCAGGGCGACGAGGTAGGCCTCGTTGAACGTGGGGAACTGCGGGATCGAGTCGGCCAGCGCCGCGACCGGCAGGCCCGTGCGGATCGCCAGCGCCGCGGTGTGGATCCACTCCGAGGCCATGGGGGCGAACGCCCACGCGCCCACCAGCACCCCGTGCCCGCGGTCGGCGACCAGGCCCAGCGTGCCGCGCGGATCGGTGTCATAGGTCCAGGGCCGGGCCAGGGACGCGGGCAGGTCGACCTCGGCGGTGACCGTGTCGATCCCCCGCTCCCGGGCCTGGTCCGCGGTGATCCCCACCCCGGCGATCTCGGGGTGGGAGAAGACCACCCGCGGCACGGCGGTGTAGTCGGCGCCGCGGTCCCCGCCCAGGATGTTGTCGGCGACCACGCGCCCCTGGTACTTGGCCACGTGGGTGAACATCGCCCGACCGGTGACGTCGCCGATCCCCCACAGCCCCGGCGCCGCCCGGCAGCGCTCGTCCACCACCAGGGCGGAGCGGTCCAGCTCCGCGCCGACCTCCGCCAGCCCCAGCCCCCCGGTACGGGGACGGCGCCCGGTGGCGAGCACCACCACGTCGGCGCTCACGCGCTCACCGCCCTCCAGGGTGGCCTCCACCCCGTCGCCGTCGCGCGCCACCGAGGAGACCTGGGTGTTCAGGTGCACGGTGATGCCCTCGCGTTCGAACTGGTCACCGATCAGCTCGCACAGCCGGGGCTCCTCGCGGTCCACCAGGCGGGGGCCGCGCTGGACCACCGTCACCCGCGAGCCCACCCGGGCCAGAAACTGGCCCAGCTCCACCCCCACGGCGCTGCCGCCCACCACGAGCGCGCGCTCCGGAACGTCGGTGAGGGTGGTGGCCTCCCGGTTGGTCCACACCACCGAGGAGTCCAGCTCCGCCAACCCCTCGATCGGCGGGAGCACCGGCTCCGACCCGGTGGCCACGACCACGTGGTCGGCGGTGAGCTCGGCCTCGCCCACCCCGACCCGCCACGGGTCGCGGCCCGTCAGGCGCCCCGCGCCCCGCAGCACCAGCGCACCCTGGTCCCGGTAGCCCCGCACCTGCGCGGAGTCGTCCAGGTGGCGGATCATCCGGTCCCGGTAGGCGCGCAGCCCCGACCACTCCAGGTCCGGGCGGGAGAGCCCCGCGGCGCCCTCCGCCTCCCGTCCCACCTCCGGCGGGCGCAGCAGCACCTTGGTGGGGATGCACGCCCAGTACCCGCACTCGCCGCCGATGAGCTCGCGCTCGACCACCGCCACCCGCCTGCCCGCGGCGAGCAGCCTGCCCGCGACGGTCTCACCGCCCGGCCCCATGCCGATGACGACCGCGTCCACGTGTTCGTGTTCCATGTGCCCTCACTCCGCCCGCGTCCCACTCACCACGATGGTGTCCCCGCCCGGGACGCGGAAGGGGCCGACACGCCGTCGCACGGCCCCGCGCCGTCCGCCGCCGCGACCGCGCGGGGCGGGGCGAAGGCGCGGGAGGTCCTCGCCCCGCGCCGACCGTGCGGCGCGTCACAGGGCCAACGGGCGGCCGGCGTGCCCGGGACGTGGTGGAATGGTCGGTCGGCACCGGTCCCAGCCGCTCCACCCGGAAGGAAGCGCCCTCCCCGGCACACGCGCATGTCCACCCAGACCCTGATCCTCGTCCTCGACCTCATCGGTATCCTCGCCTTCGCCATCGACGGGTCGCTGACCGCCATCCGCACCGCGCGCGTGGACATCGTCGGCGTCCTGACCCTGGGCATGGTGACCGCGCTGGGCGGCGGCGTCATCCGCGACCTGCTGCTGGGCGTGACCCCCGCCACCTTCCAGGACTGGCGCTACATCTGCACCGCCCTGCTGGGCGCGACCGCCGCGTTCTTCCTCAGCCGCCAGCTCACCCACCTGACCAAACCGATCCTCGTCTTCGACGCGGCCGGGCTGAGCCTGTTCGCCGTGATCGGGTCGACCAAGGCCCTGGAGCTGGGTTTCGGCCCCCTGCAGGCCACCCTGCTCGGCGTCGTCACCGGTGTGGGCGGCGGCACCATCCGCGACGTCCTGCTCAACCGCGTACCGACCGTGCTCAGCGCGAACTCGCACCTGTACGCCACCCCGGCCCTGCTGGGCGCGGGCCTGGTCGCCACCTTCTACACCGTGGGCCTGACCTGGGGCTGGATCGCCGTGGTGGGGGCGCTGCTGTGCTTCACCGTGCGGCTGCTGTCCCTGCTGTACCGGTGGAGCGCGCCCAGCCCGCCCGGCGCCCCGCCCCTGTGAGACCCCGCGCCGACCCGCACGGCACGGACCAGAACGGACCCGCGCGAGCGGACCGGCGGGAGCGGGAGCACGCGGCACGGGCTGTGCGGTGCGCGCACCGGCCCCCTCAGCCGTCCCCGCCCTGCGGCTCCAGGGCACGGGCCGCCACACCCCGCAGGATCGCGACCATCGCCGGAACCGGATCGGGCGGACGGCGCCGGTGCACGGCGTAGATCTCACGGGCCAGGCGCACGTCGCGCAGCGGACGGCTCACCCAGCCGCCCCGGCGGGCCGACACCAGGATGCTGAGCGGAATGAGGGCCACACCCACACCGGCCTCGATGAGCGCCAGGGCCACCTCGTAGTCACGGGTCTCATAGGCCACGCCCAGACGCACCCCCGCGTCGGCGGCGGCGGTGTCCAGGCTGACCCGGTTGTGGATGCCCGGCGCACCGCAGATCCACTCCTCCCCAGCCAGGTCGGCCAGCGACGGGTCGCGGTCGGTGACCGGATGTCCGGTGGGAGCGACCACCATCAGCGGATCCACCAGGACGCGCTCGCGGTGCAGCCCGCCCGCGCGGGGCAGGGGCACACTCGGATAGCGGTGGGTCAGCAACAGGTCCAGCTCACCGGAGGTGACCAGGTCGTATCCGCCGGGAGGTTCGACGTCGGACAGCGACAGGCGCACCTGGGGGTGCTCGTGACCGAACGCGGCCAGGGTGGCGGGCAGCAGGACCTTGCCCGCGCTGGCGAAGGCACCCAGCGACAACCGCTCGGGGACCGCGCCGGCGAAGGCGCGCACCGCCTGCTCGGCCTCACGCAGCTCCCCCAGCACCCGCTCGCCGTGTTCGAGCAGGACCCGGCCCGCCCCGGTCAGGACGGCACCGGTACGGCCGCGCTCCACCAGGCGGCAGCCCACCTCACGCTCCAGCTTGGTGAGCTGCTGGGACAGGGCGGGCGGGGTGAAGGAGAGCCGCTCGGCCGCGGCCGCGATCGATCCCGCGTGCGCGACCTCCACGAGCACACGCAACCGGTGGGCGTCCAACACGGCGACCACACTCCCTCCGACGACGGACGACGCAAAGACCTGCTTAATGATCTTTAGCAGACCCAACTTTAAGTTAATGACCGGTAGCGGCACAGTGGGACACATGAGCCCTCAGACCGCACACGCAGTGCCCACGGCCACCGACGTCCGTGCCGCCGCCGAACGCATCGCCCCGCACGCCCGCCGCACCCCGGTACTGCACACCGAGGTCGACGGACGTCCGCTGACGCTCAAACTGGAGCACCTGCAGCGCACCGGCGCGTTCAAACTGCGCGGGGCCCTCAACGCCCTCCTGGGCGGACCTCCCACCGACCGGGTGATCACCGCCTCCGGCGGCAACCACGGCCTGGGCGTGGCCACCGCCGCCCGCCTGCTCGGCGTCCACGCCACGGTCTACGTCCCCGAGACCGTCCCCCGGGCCAAGGCCGCGCCCCTGGCCGCCACCGGCGCCGAGATCGTCCGGGTCGGCGAGCACTACGCGGTGGCCGCCGAGGCGGCCAGGGCACGATCCGAGGCCGAGAACGTGCCCTACCTGCACGCCTTCGACGACCCCCTCGTCGTCGCCGGCCAGGGCACGATCGGGCTGGAGATCGCCGCCGACGCCCCCGAGTGCGACACCATCGCCGTCGCCGTGGGCGGTGGCGGACTGGTCGCCGGCGTCCGCCTGGGCGCGCAGGGACGCCAGGTCGTGGGCGCCGAACCCGAGGGCTGCCAGAGCATGCACGCCGCGCTGGCCGCGGGCCACCCCGTGGAGGGCACCGTGGACTCGGTGGCCTCCTCCGCGCTGGGCGCCGCCTCCCTGGGCCGGGTGCCCTTCGAGGTGCTGCGCGAGCACCCGGTGACCCCGGTGCTGGTCAGCGACGCCGAGATCGTCCAGGCACAGGACCGGCTGTGGGAGGAGTTCCGCATCGCCACCGAACCGGCCGCGGCCGTGCCCTTCGCCGCCTGGCTGGCCGGACGGGTCCCGGGCGAGCGCCCCTGCCTGGTGGTGTGCGGAGCCAACGCCCAGTGGCAGCGCGTCGACTGACCCGCCCGCGCGCCCCGGAGCCACCGCGTGCCCGCACGGCGGGCGGGCACGCGTCCCCCGCCCGCCGCCGCGGACCGCTCCACCCGACCGGTGACCTGGGGCACTCTCCCCGCCCCGACGCCGTTGTTACCCACTGGTCGCCCTTACATTGGACTCCGGCATCCGACCATTCGTGAGGGAGACCACGTGCTCTACGGCGCGTTGCGGCAGACGGCATCGGTGCTCGCCCGTACCCTGTGCCGCCCGACCATCCAGGGCCGTGAGAACATCCCCGCCACCGGCGCGGTACTGCTGGCCAGCAACCACCTGTCGTTCGTGGACAGCGTCGTCATCCCCCTGTCCGTGACCCAGCGCCGGGTACGGTTCCTGGCCAAGTCCGACTACTTCGAGGGCACCGGCCTCAAGGGCCGCCTCACCAAGACCGTGTTCTCCTCCCTGGGGGCCATGCCCGTGCAGCGCGCCGACGCGCGCGGCGCCATGCTCTCCCTGGAGATGATGCTGGACCGGCTGCACGCGGGCGAGGCCTGCGTCATCTACCCCGAGGGCACCCGCTCCCGCGACGGCCGCCTGTACCGGGGCCGCACCGGCGTGGGCCACCTGGCCATGGAGTCCAAGGCCCCGGTCGTACCGGTGGCCGTGAGCGGCACCCAGCACGTGCAGCCCATCGGCGCGTCCATGCCGCGCCCGCACCCCTTCACCATCCGCTTCGGCACACCGATGGACTTCTCCGCCGGCTACGACCACCTGCCCCCGGGCAAGGCCCGACGGGTCATCACCGACCGCGTCATGGACGCCGTCCACGCCCTGTCCGGCCAGGAGCGGGCCGGGGAGTACAACTCCTTCCGCGGCGACGAGTAACACCCCCGCCGCTCCCCGGGGAGCGGACACGGCCGACCTACGCTGGGAGCATGCGTGTACTGCTCCTGTCCGACACCCACATCCCGCGCCGCGCGCGCGACCTGCCCGACCAGGTGTGGCGGGAGGTCGAACGGGCCGACACGGTGGTCCACGCCGGGGACTGGTGCGACCTGGCCAGCCTGGAACGCCTCCAGGAGCGGGCCGCGCACCTGATCGGCGTGTACGGCAACAACGACGGCCCCGACCTGCGCGCACGGCTGCCCGAGGTCGCCCACGCCACCCTCGGCGGGGTACGCCTGGCCGTCGTCCACGAGACCGGTGACGCGCGGGGACGCGAGAAACGCTGCCAGGAACGCTTCCCCGACCACGACGTGCTCGTGTTCGGACACTCCCACATCCCCTGGGACACCACCGCCCCCTCCGGGCTGCGGCTGCTCAACCCCGGCTCGCCCACCGACCGGCGCCGCCAGCCCCACCACACCTACATGACCGCGACCCTGCGAGACGCGCGCCTGCACGACGTCCGCCTGCACCAGGTGCGCTGAACGGGCCCCGGGACCGGCCCCCTCAGAAGGCCAGCACCCCGACGATCCCCGCGTAGACCGCGATCAGCAGCACACCCTCGAAACCGATCCGGCCCCAACCGCGCACCTGGCGCAGGATGAGCCCGGCCAACAGCACCACGGTCATCAACAGCGCCCCGGCCGTCAGGAACAACTCGTCCGCCGTGGCGGCGTGGAACAGCGACCCCCGCCGGTAGAAGGCATCGCCCACGGCCAGGTTGAGCACGTCCAGGCTGTTGCCGCCGATGACGGCGGCCACCGCCAGCGTCATCGCGCCCCGCCGGACCGCGGCGACCGCCGCGACCGTCTCGGGCAGGGCGTTGACCAACCCCATCGCCACGGCGCCCACCAGCCCCGCGCTGACCCCCGTGGCCTCCACGATCGTCGCGGCCGACCGGGCCAGCGCCCACCCGCCCACGGAGACCACGGCGCCCACCACGAGGAAGCGCGCCCACAGCACGCTCGTCCGGGCACCGGTACCGTCCTCGTCCTCGGTCTCGGGAACGTCCACCACCGTCTCGGTGGTGCGCACGGCCCGCCACATCGGATGCTTGTTCTCCTTCTGGATCAGCCAGAGCCCGCCCGCGTAGAACAGCACCAGCCCGACCGAGGCCGGATGCACGCCCAGGACCACCACGTCCGGGCCGAAGGCCGTGAGCAGCGCCAACGACAGCAGCCCGATCAGCATGCAGCAGAAGAGCAGGTTGGCCGAGGAGGCCGCGGCGTGCTCCAGGTTGGCGCGCCGGTGGAAGAAGTCGGCCACCGCCAGCGCGAGCGTCTGCGCGGCGATACCCCCAACGGCGTTGCCGTAGGCCAGCCCCGGATGGTCCACCGAGGCGCTGACCGCCGTCATCACGATCCCCGACAGGGAGGTGGCCGTGCCGAAGAAGACCGCTCCGAAGACCGCCTCTCCCCACCCGGTGCGGTCGGCCAGCACGTCGCCCAGCCCCGCCATCCTGATACTGGCCACCACCGTCACCACGGCCACCAGGGCGAAGAGTCCCACACTCCACCCCAGCGGCCAGGGAGGGGACAGCGCCTCCACCATGTCGTTCCTCGCTCCTTCCCCTCCTTCGACGGCCCCCTCCGCCTACCCGCGCCTTCGCCCGGCTACCGCACGGCCGGAGGCGGTCCACGGAGAACAAACTCTCCGTCAACGATGCATACGCACCAGGACCCCGGGTAGCGGCTCGCAACAGTCAGTGTTCCGACCACATCCCCCAGTGATGAGGCGAGACCATGTTCCGACACACCAAACACCTGCAGTTCGACGCCAAGCCCGAGGAGCCCGACGCGCTCTTCGCCGCGAAGCTCCAGGAGCTCATCGGCGGCGCCTACGGCGAGATGACCGTCACCATGCAGTACCTGTTCCAGGGCTGGAACTGCCGTATCGAGGGCAAGTACAAGGACCTGATCATGGACGTGGCCACCGAGGAGATCGGCCACGTCGAGATGCTCGCCACCATGGTGGCCCGCCTGCTGGAGGGCGCCCCCTCCACCACCGTGGCCAAGGCCGTCGAGGACCCGGTGGTGGCGGCGCTCGTGGGCGGCATGAATCCCCAGCAGGCCATCGTCTCGGGGGGCGGCGCCGTACCCGCCGACTCCGGGGGCACCCCCTGGAACGGCAAGTACATCGTGGCCAGCGGCAACCTGCTGGCGGACTTTCGCGCCAACGTCGCCGCCGAGGCCCAGGGCCGCCTCCAGACCGCGCGCCTGTACAACATGACCGACGACCCCGGCGTCAAGGCGATGCTCCAGTTCAACCTGGCCCGGGACACCGTCCACCAGAACATGTGGCTGGCCGCCATCGAGGAACTGCAGGAGGACGGCCTGGAGGGCGACATCGCCCCCACCGCCCTCTTCGACGAGGAGAACCAGGAGCACGCCAACACCATCTGGGGCCTGTCCGACGGCACCGCCGCCGCCCAGGCCGGCTGGTCGAACAGGCCCGCACCCGACGGCCGGCACGAGCTGCGCTACCTCGACCAGCCCGAGCCGATCGGCGAGAAGGCCTCCGCGCCGCCCTCGGATCCCAAGCTGTACGGAACCAACGGCGAGCCCAGCGGTGAGGGGTCGGCCAAGGGCCCGTCCAAGGCCACCAAGGGCGAGGGCATCGTGGGTAAGATCAAGGACACCCTGGAGTAGTCCCTCCGGGAGACCAGGCCCGTGCGGTCCGCCCCGAGCGGACGCACACGCGTTCGCGGGTCCGCGCCTGGAAACCGCGTCTTTCCGGGCGCGGCCCCGTTCCCACGCGACCGACACCGTCGCACCACCCGCCCCGAGGGGAGGAGCCGGTGCAGGAGCCGTCCGCACACGCGAGGCGACGGCCGACGCCCTTCGCCGACCCGCCTCCGCTGCCCGGACCGCCGCTGCTCAGGCAGAGCTGGCGCGAGACGGTCTTCGCGCACTGGGCACTTCCACCCGAGCAGGTGGCGCCGCTGCTGCCCGAGCACACCCGGCCCGACGTACTGGACGGGCTCTCCTACGTCGGACTCGTGGCCTTCCGCGTCCCGACCACCACGGCCGCCGGAATCCCGGTCGGCGGATTCGGCGAGGTCAACGTGCGCCTGTACTCGGTGGACGGGTACGGCCGCAGGGGCGTGGTCTTCCTGTCCATGGACGCCGACTCGGCCCACAACGTCCTGGCGGCCCGCACCCTGACGGGCCTGCCCTACATGTGGTCCGACGTCTCCCTGCGCTCCCGGGGCCACGTGCACGCGGGCGCGGTGCGCCGCCGACTGCCCCGGGGCGGGGCCCGTGGCCGCTGGCGGTTCACCGTGGGCGAGCGCATGGACCATCCCGGCCCGCTGGAGCGCTTCGTCACCGCACGGTGGGGCCTGCACACCCGCCACGCGGGACGCACCCTGTGGATCCGGGTCCACCACCGGCCCTGGCCCCTGTACCGCGCCCACTCCTGGACCTACCAGGGCGACCTGCTCCGGGCCGCGGGCGTGCACGTCGGCGACCGCGAGCCCGTGTCACTCCTGTGGTCGCCCGGCGTGGCCACCGGTGTGTGCCCGTCCCTGGTGGGCGCGCCCCGCACCTGACCCGGGCCCGCCCACGGCCCGCGTCCCCGTCCTCAGCGCAACACCTTGTCCGGGGTCACCGGCAGGTCCCGCACCCGCACACCCGTGGCGTGGTGCACGGCGTTGGCCACCGCCGCGGCCGTCCCCACGATGCCGATCTCGCCCACGCCCCGCGACCCCATCGGAGTGGCACGCAGGTCCTCCCCCTCCAACCAGTCGACCCGCAGGTCGCCCACGTCGGCGTTGGTGGGGACGTGGTACTCGGCGAAGTCCCCGTTGGCGATGTGGCCGTAGCGCGGATCCCGGAAACTCTCCTCGTGCAGCGCCATCGACATCCCCATGACCATCCCGCCCAGGAACTGCGAACGCACCGTACGCGGATTGACCACCCGCCCCACCGAGAACATGCCGAACATGCGCGGCACCCGGATCTCACCCGTGTAGGAGTGCACCCGCACCTCGGCGAAGTGCGCCCCGAAGGAGTAGACCGCGTACCCCTCGTCGACGGTGTCCTGGGCCGCACTCGCCCGCGCGCTCGCGCCCGGCGCCGGTGAGTCCCCGTGCTCGGCCCGGAAGGCACGGGCCGCGGTCACGATCGCCGTACCCCAGGAACTGGTACCGCTGGACCCGCCCGCGACCGAGGCCTCGGGCAGAGCCGTGTCACCGATGCGCAACCGCACCCCGTCCGCGGAGCAGCCCAGCGCGTCCGCCGCGATCTGGGTGAGCGCGGTCCACGACCCGGTACCGATGTCCACCGCACCGATCCCCACCTCGTAACGGCCGTCGTCGCCGTAGCGAACGTGGGCCACCGAACCCGGGTTGAACAGGTGCGGGTAACTCGCCGAGGCCACACCGGTGCCCACCAGCCAGTCCCCCTCACGGCGGGCCCCGGGGGCGGGATCACGCCCGTACCAGCCAAAACGCTCAGCGCCCTCACGCAGACACCTGACCAACTGCCGGTCCGACCACGGGTTGCCGCTCTGGGGATCGGTCTCGGGCTCGTTGCGCACCCGCAGCTCCACCGGGTCGAGCCCGCACGCCTGGGCGAGCTCGTCCATGGCCGCCTCCAGCGCGTACATCCCCGGCGCCTCCCCCGGGGCGCGCATCCAGAAGTTGACGGGCACGTCCAGGGCGGCCATCCGGTGGGTCGTACGCCGGTGGGGCGCGGCGTACATCCACCGCGAGCACATCGCGCTCTGCTCGGGGAACTCCTTGACGGTCGAGGTCTGCTCCACCGAGTCGTGGACGAGCACACCCAGCCGCCCCTCCCGGTCGGCGCCCAGACGCACCCTCTGGATCGTGGGGGTGCGGTAGCCGACCAGGCAGAACATCTGCTGCCGCGTCAGCGCGAACTTGACCGGCCGCCCGGGCAGGGCACGGGCGGCCATCGCGGCCAGGACGTCGTGGGCGTGCGCCTCCCCCTTGGAACCGAAACCGCCCCCCACATGGGGCGCGACCACCCGGACCTGCTCCAGCTCCAGGCCGAACACCGCGGCCACCGACGCGCGCACCACGTGCACACCCTGGGTGGAGTCGTACAGGGTCAGGCGCCCGGCCTCCTCCTCCCACAGGGCCACGGTGGTGTGCGGCTCCATGGGGTTGTTGTGCTCCGTGGGCGTGCTGTAGGTGTGGTCGACCAGGAACTCGGCGCGCTCCAGCGCCTCCTCCACCTCACCCTGCTCGGTGTCGGATGCGGGCCCGCCCTCGCTCTCGGGCCGGTACAGCCCCTCGTGGTCGACGGTCAGCACCACGTCGTGCTGGGACCGCTCGTAGTCCACCCGCACCAGCCCGGCCGCCTGGCGGGCGGTCTCGGGGGTGTCGGCGACGACCGCGGCGACGAACTGGCCGTGGAAGGCCACCTCATCGGACTGCAGGACGGCGAACTCGCGGTCCTCGGTGTCGGCGAGCCGCTCGGCGTTGCCGGGGGTCAGGACGGCGCGCACCCCCTCCAGCGCCTCGGCCTCCGAGGCGTCGACCCCGGTGACACGCCCCCGAGCGAAGGTGGACAGCACCGGATGCAGGTACAGGGGGTCCTCGAGCGCGTGCTCGTAGGCGTAGGGCGCCCGGCCGGTGACCTTGTCCGCGCCCTCCAACCGGGCCAGCGGCCGGCCCATGGCCCGCGGCTGCGACGTCGTCTCGGTCATCGTGCCTCCTCGGCGGTCAGCTCACGCAGGACCAGGGCCAGGGTGTTCACGGCCATGGGGACCTTGAAGGCGTTGCCCGGCCCGGTGTCGGCGCCGGCGAGCTCGGCCCGCCCCGCCTCACGGAAGGCCTCCTCGGTCGTCGGCCCCCCGCGCAGCACCTCCTCGGCCCGGTGGGCACGCCAGGGCGCGTGCGCCAGGCCGCCGAAGGCCACGCGCGCGTCCACCACGGTGCCGTCCACGACGTCGAGCGCGGCGGCCACCGACACCAGCGCGAAGGCGTAGGAGGCGCGGTCGCGCACCTTGCGGTACGCCGACCGCAGGGCCAGCGGCAGGTGGGGCAGGTCCACGGCGGTGATCAGGTCACCGTGCTCCAGGACGGTGTCGCGCTCGGGCTCCGCGCCCGGCAGCCGGTGCAGACCGGGCATGTCCACGGTGCGCTCACCGGCGGGGCCGAGCACGTGCACCCGCGCGCCCAGGGCGGTCATCGCGACCGCCATGTCGGAGGGATGGGTGGCCACGCAGTGCTCGGAGGCGCCCAGGACGGCGTTGTAGCGGCCATAGCCCCCCACCGCCGAACAGCCCGTACCCGGTTCGCGCTTGTTGCAGGGCATGGCACGGTTCTGGAAGTACACACACCGGGTGCGCTGTAGGAGGTTGCCGCCGGTGGTGGCCGCGTTGCGCAACTGCCCGGAGGCACCCGCCAACAGGGCCTGGGAGAGGACGGGGAAGCGCCTGCGCACCTCGGGATGGGCGGCCAGGTCGCTGTTGGGCACGGCGCCGCCGACACGGATCCACCCGTCCGGCAGGTCCTCGATCCGGTCGCTGAGCACCTCGCGCACGTCCACGAGCGCGGTGGGCCGGGTGATGCCCAGCTTCATGCGGTCGACCAGGTTGGTGCCCCCGCCGATGTAGGCGGCGCCGGGATCGCCCGCGACCGCGGCCACGGCGGCGGAGGCCTCGGCGGGCCGGCTGTAGTCGAACGGTCTCACCGGGCGGCCTCCCTGATCGCGGCGACGATGTTGACGTAGGCGCCGCAACGGCACAGGTTGCCGCTCATACGCTCACGGATCTCCTCGTCGCTCAGGCGCACCGGCGCCTGTAGATCCCCGGTGACGTGGCTGGGCCAGTCCGCGGCGGCCTCCTCCAGCATGCCCACCGCCGAGCAGACCTGCCCGGGCGTGCAGTAGCCGCACTGGAAACCGTCGTGATCGACGAAGGCGCGGGCGACGGGGTGCAGCCGCCCCTCCTCGGCGAGCCCGGCGGCGGTGGTGACACTGGCGCCGTCGTGCGCGACCGCGAGGGCCAGGCAGGACACGACGCGGCGCCCCTCCAACAGGACCGTGCACGCTCCGCACTGGCCGTGGTCACAGCCCTTCTTGGGCGAGGTCACCCCCAACCGGTCGCGCAACGCGTCCAGCAGGGTGGTACGGGTGTCGACGGTGAGATCGTGTTTCTCCCCGTCGACGTGCAGGGTGATCGTGGCCTCCAACGGCGGTGTCCTCCCTCGTGTGCGGTCAGTGTCCTCGCCCCTCCACGCACCGCGTCGAAGGCTCGTCACAGTCTGTGACACCTTCGGGGCCACCGAAAGCCGACACGGCGCGCTCCCCGGCACCAACGGCACCGGGCCTCCTCCCGACTCAGCCCGTGACGGGCTCCAGAACCGCCCGCGCCCCGGGCAGCCGCCCGTGGTCGAGGTCGTCGAAGGCCTGGGGCGCGGCCTCCAGCGGGTAGGTCCTCGTGCGCTGGCGCACCCTGCCCCGGGCGGCCAGGTGCATGAGTTCGTCCAGGTCGTTGTAGCTGCCCACCAGGTTGCCCACGACGGAGATCTCCCGGGATACGAGGTCGATGGTCGAGACGTCGAGCGCACCGCCGTAGCCGATGACGAAGTAGCTCCCGGCGTCGCGGGTCATGGCCACGCCCTCCCTCTCGGTACCGCCCTCACCGACGAAGTCGAGCACCACCTGCGCGCCCCGGCCACCGGTGATCTCCATGACCGCGTCGACGTGGGCGCCGTCGGCCACCACCGTGTGCTCGGCGCCCAGCTCCCCGGCCACACGCAGCGCCTCCCGCGAACGGTCCACGACGGTCAGCTCGGCGGGGCTGAGCGCGGTGAGCACCTGGATCCCGATGTGGCCCAGGCCCCCGGCTCCGACCAGCACCACGTGCGCACCCGGGTACAGCAGCGGAACCGCCCTGCGCACGGCGTGGTAGGCGGTGAGTCCGGCGTCGGCGAGCGCGGCCGCGTCCACGGGTGCCAGCCCCTCGGCGAGCTTGACGCAGGAACGCGCGTTGGTGAGCAGCAACTCGGCCATCCCGCCGTCGGCGTCGATGCCGGGGAAGGAGGAGTTCTCACAGTGGACGTCGTCGCCCGCGCGGCAGGGGCGGCACAGCCCGCACGTGACCAGCGGATGCAGGATCACCTTGTCCCCGACCAGGACGTTGGTGACGGCCGAACCGATCTCGACCACGGTCCCCGCGTTCTCGTGCCCGAGGACGTAGGGCAGGGCGACCCCGCTCTTTCGCGCCCACTGGCCCTCGACGATGTGCAGGTCCGTCCGGCACACACCCGCCGCGTCGACCCGCACCAGGACGTCCCACGGCCCCCTGACCCGCGGATCGGGGACCTCGTCGACGGAAGGGGCCGTTCCGTACTCGTGTACCCGCACCGCGCGCATGCCGCTCCCTGAGGTTCTCCGGCGCCGGGCACCGGACGAAAAAGCTTCTCCCCCAGGCGCACTGACCGCGGGCCCCGCCGCGCAAACCTGCCACACCGCACCGCTTCCCGGCGCCCACCCCGTGCCGCCGGCCTCCCGCCCGGCCCCGCGTCACCGCCGGGCCGCGCCCGCCCTCCGCGCCGGACCCGCCACGGTCAGGGCGTCCTGCCGGTCAGGGCGATGAGCCGGTCCTGGACACCGGCATGGGGCCCCACCTCCACAGGCGCGTCGAACATCGGCCCCGGGCCGAACCCCTGACCGCTCGCCCAGGTGTGGACCTCCTTGACCAGGTCGGGGTCCAGGGTCTCGTCCACGCCCAGGGCGCGCGCCAGGTCCCAGGCGTGCACCGTCAGGTCGAAGGTCATCTGCCACAGGTAGAGTTCGGCGGGAGCGTCGCCGAAGGACAGGTGAACCGTGCTCTCCAGGGAGGAGGGCGCCAACCAGGCCGTACGGGCCTCACGGGAGGCGACCTCCCAGGTCGTGATGGGCTCCTCCCCCAGGTTGTCCCCCTCGAAGCGGTCGCCGACCTCCTCCACCCGCGCACCGCCCAGCAGGGTCGGCACCCACAACTGCTCGGTGGTCAGGTGGTTGACCAGGTCGTGCACGTCCCAGTCGGCGCAGGGCGTGGGCAGCGCCCAGTCCGTCAACCTGATCTCCCGGACCCGCCGGTCGAACTCCCCCATCGCGGTGCCGTGCAGGTCGATCAGTCGTGCCATGAGTCTCTCCCGGGACGGATAGCGTTGCGCCGACCTCCTACCCCGCACCGCGACGATCCGAACCGTTCCCGTCGCGGCGGGCCGGTGTCGACCGAGGCACCGCGAACCGGACCCGGCCGGCGCCCCCGTGAAGACGACGGGGGCCGCGCACGGAAGGGGCATCCCTCCCGCGCACGGCCCCCGGCACGTCCTTCGGCCACTCCTAGTGGGCCGCCGGAGCACCCTCCGGAGCGCCCGGTCCCACCCGGCGCACGAAGAACGTCATGGCGAAGGCCACGACCGAGACCACCGCCCCGAGCAGGAAGGCGGCGTGCACGCCACCCGCCTGGGCCCCGACCTCCGTGAACCCGTCGGAGAGCAGACCCGCCGAGGTCGCGGACATGACCGCCACGAACGTCGCCGTACCGGCCGCGCCGGCGACCTGCTGCACCGTGCCGACCACGGCGCTGCCGTGCGAGTACAGTTCGGGCCGCAGCGACCCCAGGGCACCGGTGAGCAGCGGCGTGAACATGAACCCCAGTCCACCACTGAGCAGGATGTGGGCGGTGACGATCATGCCGATCGGCGTGTGGGCGTCGAAGAGGGTCATGCCCCACAGCACCAGGGACACCACCGCCGCCCCCGGGATGACCAGGGGGCGCGGACCGAGACGGTCGTAGAGGCGCCCCACCACCGGGGCGAGCAGACCCATCGCCAGACCGCCCGGCAGCAGGGTCAGGCCGGTGACGAGCGTGTCGTGGCCCAGCACGTTCTGCATGTAGACCGGCAGCAGGATGAGCGTGCCGAACAGGGCCATGAAGCTGATCATGACCAGGCCGATCGAGACGGAGAACTGCGTCGAGCGGAACACACGCAGGTCGAGCAGGGCCCGGTCCCCACGCTGTAGGCGCAACTGCCGCCACACGAACAGCACCAGCGCCACGGCCCCGACCCCGATCGCCACGGCCGGCGGGACCACGGCGGTGGCCTCCCCCTCACCCAGACCCGAGAAGCCGTAGACGAGCCCGCCGAACGCCAGCGCCGACACCGGCAGCGAGAGCAGGTCGATGCTGGCGGCACGCGGTTCGGTGAGGTTGCGGATGAAGAGCGCGCCCATGGCCAGGCCCAGGAGGGCGATGGGCAGGACGAGCCCGAACATCCACCGCCAGTCGAGCACGCTGAGGATGAGGCCCGCCAGCGTCGGACCGACCGCGGGCGCCACCGACATGACGATGGAGATGTTGCCCATGGTGCGGCCACGGCGGTCCTGCGGCACGAGGTTCAGCACGGTCGTCATGAGCAGCGGCATCATGATGGCCGTTCCCGTCGCCTGGACCACCCGGCCCACGAGCAGGAAGCCGAACCCGGGCGCGAGGAAGCACAGCAGCGTGCCCAGGCTGAACAGCGTCATCGCCGCGATGAACACCTGGCGCACGTGGAAACGCTGGAGCAGGTACCCCGTCGCGGGGATCACCACGGCCATCACGAGCATGAAGGCCGAGGTCAGCCACTGCCCGGTGGCCACGGAGACACCCAGGTCGCGGGTCAGGGCGGGCAGGGCCACACCCATGATCGTCTCGTTCAGGATCACGACGAACGCCGACATCAGGAGCAGCGGGATGACGAAGCGGTTGGCGCGCGTGTCGCCGCCACCGTGCTGTTGGACCGAACCGCCGTCGGCCTCGGGTGAACTGGGCTGCCCTGTCACAGGTGTCCTCTGGTCGTGATGGTCGATCGGGTGTGCGCGGGGGTTCCGAGGAACCTCCCCAGAGCCATCCCAACGCCTCCGACCATCCGCCCGTTCCCGGAACGGCGGTGGTATGGGCCATACTCACGCGAGCCCCGCCGAACACGGCGGAACAGCCCGCCGCCCCGCCGCCGTACCGCCTCAGTCCTCCTCGGAGGCCTCCACGGGCACACCCCGGCAGGCGGCTCCGGCGAGCGCGACCGCGCAGACGTCCTCCAGGAGGCCGCCGACCCATCCCGGACGCCCGGTGCCGCTCCAGTACCGGCGCCACCCCACACCCGCCGCGGCGCCCACCGGTGTGGCCGCGGCCGCGAGCACCGCGCCCAGGGCGACCGGCGCGCCGAGGCTCCGGGCCAGCAGGGCCCCGCCGGTGCCCGCGCTGAAGACCCTGCCCGCCAGGCTCGGCAGGACCAGACGGCTGGGAATACCCGGGATCTTGTCCCCGGAGAACTCCCCGAGGGCGGCCAGCACCATGGCCGCACGTTTGCCGGGTCCCGCGGCGGTCCACAGCGGCGCGCTCCCGAGCGTGCCGCGCGACCCCGTGGCGAGGCCGAGCATCACCGTACGGACCATGCCCGATCCCGAGAACGCGCCCATGTCCTTCCCCTCCCCTGCCGTGGCCGCCGTCCGCGGCTCCCCTCCCCCGGCTATCCCGATCGGTCCCCACGAAACCTCACGACGACGCGGCCCGACGACACGCGGCCCCGTCGCCTCGACCGCACCGACGGCCGGGTGTCCGCCCCCGAAACCGGATCCGGCACGAACAGGACCTACCTCCGGCGTTCCGGCCCGCCTAAATTAGACGACATGACCTCCTCGTCCCCCACGGCCGATCCGTCCCCCGACGAAGCCGCCCTGGACACACTCGTGCGCGCCGCGTTCGGTGAGGACGCCCGCGTACGCGAACACGCGGCACTCACCGGGGGCACCTACAACACCGTGCACCGCCTCCTCCTGCACGACGGCCGCCGGTCGGTACTCAAACTGGCTCCCCCTCCCGACCGTCCCCGGCTCACCTACGAGCACGGCATCATGGCCACCGAGGCGATGGTCTACGAGCGGGCCCGCGCCGCGGCCGGCCCGCTCGCGCCCGAGGTCCTGCACGCGGGCACGGTGCCCGAAGACCCGCGCCGCGAGTACCTGTTCCTCAGCCACCTGCCCGGAACGCCCCTGTACGACGTCCGGTCCGGCCTGGCCCCGCGACGGCTGGCCCCGGTCCGCCGCGAGCTGGGCCGCACCGTGGCGGCCCTGCACACCGTCACCGGGCACGAGTTCGGCTACCCGGCACAGGAGGGGCTGCGGGCGCCCACCTGGCCCGAGGCTTTCGGCGCGATGGTGGAGGCGGTGGTGGCCGACGCCTCCCGGTTCGCCGTCGAGCTGCCCGGCGGCGGGGCGCGGGCCCTGCGGCTGGTGTGGGCCAACCTCGCCCACCTGGCCGCGGTGCGCACCCCCGTACTCACGCACTTCGACCTGTGGGACGGCAACGTCCTGGTCACCGGCCCCGACGGGGCGGGCGCCCCCGGGCTCTCGGGGATCATCGACGCCGAGCGCGCTTTCTGGGGCGACCCGGCGGCCGACCTGGTCTCCCTGGCGCTCTTCGGCGACATCCGGGAGGACACCGCGTTCCTGGAGGGCTACCGCGAGGCGGGAGGCACCGTCGACTTCACACCGGAACTGCTGCGCAGGCTCACCCTGTACCGGGTCTACCTGTACCTGATCATGTTCACCGAACCCACGCCGCGCGGCCACGACCGCGACACCGCCGCCCGGACCCGCGCGTTCGTCGGACCGCTCCTGGAGGACGACCTGGCCCGGCTCTCCACCCCGTTGGCCTGATCCGGGGCCGGGGCCGTCCGGTACCCGCCGAGGCCGGTGGAACCCGCCCCTCCCCTGCCCCGCGAGACGACGGCGCGTGCGGTGGCGTCTGTTCTAGGGATTGTCGTTCCTCACGCGACAAGGTGCTTGAACGAAGCAGCACCTTTACGACGTAGATTCATATTAGGCGAGAGGGCTCGGGGAAGAACCCCCGTCACGCCTCGCCGTCGAACCGCGCGCGTGCGCGCTCGACACCGGGCATGCTGACGGTGGTCCAGCGCAGGAGCGCGTCGATCAGCTCCTGGAGCGTCCTTCCCAACGGCGTGATGCGGTACTCGACGGCGACGGGCCGCGAGCTCACGACGACGCGTTCGACCATCCCGTTGCGCTCAAGGCGCCGCAGCGCCGCCGTGAGCGACTTCTGTGTCACGACGGGGATCGCACGGCGCAGCTCGTTGAAGCGCGAGGGCCGCTCGCACAGTTGGTCGAGCACCTGCAGCGACCACTTGTCGAGCACCTGGTCGAGCAGTTCACGGTGCGCCCCGGTGATCTGGCCGTCGGGCGCGGAGTGGGCGGTTTCCTGCATGACACCTGGTTTCGTTGAAGTTCCCTGCGTATACCAAGTAGACATTGGATACCTACCGTTGGCAAGTGAGGGAACTCCCATGACCGTGCAGCTGTTCACCCCCGAGGGCATGATGCAGCCCGTGCCCTACCACCACGTCGCGACCGGCACGGGCACCCGTCACGTGCACGTGGCCGGCCAGATCGCGCGCGACGCCGAGGCGAACCCCGTCGCGACGGGCGACCTCACCGGCCAGGTCGCGCAGGCCCTGCGCAACACCGCGCGCGGGCTGGCCGGCGCCGGGGCGGGCTTCACCGACGTCGTGCGCCTCAGGTTCTTCGTCACGCACTGGAGCCCCGAGAGGATGGACGACTTCATGGCGGGTGTGGAGCGCGTGGCCGACGAGCTCGGGATTCCGCAGCCGTGGCCGCCCGTGTCACTCATCGGCGTCGACTACCTGTTCGAGCCCGACGTGCTCGTCGAGGTCGAGGCGTTCGCCGTCCTCGACTGACGGAGGAGGCGGCACGGCCCCGCGCTCCGGCGAACGCGGGGCCGTCGGCGCCGGTTGGGCGGCGACGGCAGGAGCACCCGGACCGCCGTGACACAATCCGCGGACATGAGCGATGTCGTCGTGCGCCCGGCCCGACCCGAAGACCTGGACTCCGTCGCCGAACTGCGATGGCGGTGGACACGTGAGAACCACGGGGAGCCCGACCTCCCCCTCGACGAGTTCGTGCCCCGGTTCGTCGACTGGGGGAAGAGGAACGACGCCTCCCACCACTGCTTCGTCGCGGTCCTGGACGAGTCGGTCATCGGCATGGCGTGGCTGGCGGTCACACGGCGGGTGCCACAGCCGCACGCGTTCGAGCGGGCCTCGGGAGATGTGCAGTGTGTGTACGTACTACCGGAGCGGCGTGATGACGGCCTGGGCGGCCGGCTGATCGAGGCGGTGCTGGAACTGGCCCGCGAGCTCGCGCTGGAGCGGGTGAGCGTCCACTCCAGCGACCGGGCCGTCTCCGCCTACTCCCGTCACGGGTTCGCCGTTTCCCCGCGCCTGTTGCAGACCGAACCCGGTGTGGGTTCTCGTCCCTGACGGGCGAGGGCCGCCCCACCGGAGCGGTGGGACGGCCCTCGCCCGCGTTGCGGGACGGGTCTAGCGCGGCAGGCGCTCGGCCAGCCAGGCCTCCACCTCGGCGGAGGAGCGGGGCAGACCGGCCGACATGACCGTGCGGCCCTCCTCGGTGACCAGCACGTCGTCCTCGATGCGCACGCCGACGCCGCGCAGCTCCTCGGGGACGGTCAGGTCGTCGGGCTGGAAGTACAGGCCCGGCTCGACGGTGAGCACCATGCCCGGCTTCAGGTCGCCGTACAGGTGCACCTCCTGGCGGGAGACCGCGCAGTCGTGCACGTCCATGCCGAGCATGTGCCCGGTGCCGTGCAGGGTGTAGCGGCGCTGCAGGCCCAGCTCCAGGACGCGCTCGACCGGGCCCTCCAGCAGGCCCCACTCGACGAGGCCCTCGGCCAGCACCCGCTGGGACGCCTCGTGGAAGGCCACGAACGGCCTCCCCGGGGCGACGGCGGCGATACCGGCCTCCTGGGCGGCGTACACCAGGTCGTAGACCCGGCGCTGGACGTCGGTGAAGGTGCCCGACACCGGCATGGTGCGGGTGACGTCGGCGGTGTACAGGGTGGTGGTCTCAACGCCCGCGTCCAGCAGCAGCAGGTCGCCCTCGCGCACCGGGCCGTCGTTGCGGGTCCAGTGCAGGGTGGTGGCGTTGGAGCCGGAGGCGGCGATGGTCCCGTAGCCGACGTCGTTGCCCTCCACGCGGGCGCGCAGGAAGAACGTGCCCTCGACGTAGCGCTCGGAGGTGTCCTTGGCCTGCGGCAGCGCCCTCACGACGTCGTTGAAGCCGCGCACGGTGGCGTCCACGGCCAACTGGAGCTGGGCGACCTCCCACTCGTCCTTGACCAGGCGGTGGTCGGCCAGGGTGACGGAGAGGTCCTCGTCGAGCTGGGCGGACTTGGCGCGGGACTCCTCGTCGGCGTCGGCGCGCAGCTCGTCGACCAGGGCGTCGAGCTCGGCGTCGTGGCCGCGCACGATGCGGGTGGTGGCCTCACCGGAGCGCAGCGCGTCGGCCAGGGTGGTCACGTCTGCGGTGGCCACGCCGAGCAGGTCGGCGGCCTCGGAGAGGCTGTTGCGGCGGCCGGTCCACAGCTCGCCGTAGCCGCCCAGCCAGAACTCGCCGTTGTCGCGGTTGGAGCGGGGCTTGAGGTACAGGACCACGTCGTGGCCGCCCTCGGCGTCGGGCGTGAACACCAGGCAGCCGCCGTCGGAGGTGTCACCGGTGAGGTAGGCGTAGTTCGTGGCGGCCCGGAAGGGGTACTCGGTGTCGTTGGAGCGGGTGATCAGCTGTCCGGCCGGAACCACGAGGCGGTCCCCGGGGAAGGCCGCGCTGATCGCGGCGCGGCGGCGGGCGGTGTGCTCCGCCTGCTCGACGGGCTCCAGGTCGCGCAGTTCGGTGTCGGCCCACCCGGTGCTCATCCACGCGGCGAGCTCGTCGGAGACCGACTGCGCCTGCCCGTTCTTGCGTGGACTGAACACGGGGGCGTTCGTCTCGTCCTGGGGGCGCTGCTGCTCGCTCACTTGGTGCTCTCCTCGTCGGATTCGTCGGAGTGACCGCTGGTGACGGCCGTCGCCGCCCATCGTACGGGGGCGCCCGAACACCTGGCCGCCCCGTGGGCATAGCGGTCCCCATAACAACGCCGCGCGGACTCCCGCCATGCCCCCGGTGCGGGAGGTCCGGTGGATCCAGGGTGGACTCGCGGAGCGCGTGCGAAAGGACGGCCCCGCGAGGGAGCGCGACCGGCTCAGGCCAGGTCGTGGGCGAAGGGAATGGTGGACGGGTAGGGCAGTTCGTCGATGTCGGCCCGGTCGACCGGCCGGTAGCCGATCTGCTCGTAGAAGGCGACCGCCTCGGGCTGGGAGGGGCCGGTGAACAGCAGGACCCTCGTGTAGCCGAGGTCGCGGGCGGCCTCCTCCAGGGCGGTCATCACCCTGCGCGCCAGGCCGCGGCGACGGTGCCGGGCCGAGGTCCAGATGCGCTTGAACTCGGCGGTGTCGGCCATCGTGGCGCGGTCCTTCTTGTAGGGACGCACGGCCCCTCCGGCGACGATCTCCCCGTCCTCCTCGGCCAGCACGACGCGGCCGTGCGGGGCGGCGAACTCGGTCACCGGGTAGCGCGCCATCTCGTTGGCCGCGCCCTCGGCGCCGTAGCGCTCGGTGTACTCCTCCCGCAGCCCGGCGAGCAGCCCTGCGACCCGGGGATCGTCGTGGTGCACGCGCAGCATGCGGACACCGTCGGTCCGCCGGTCCGTCCCGGTGCCTCCGGTACTGGTGTGTGTCACCGCGTCTCCCCCGCCGTGCGCCGCTCCGGGCTCCCGTCGCCACGGCGGCGTACGGTGCCCGATTCCGCCGGAATACTACGCGCGGGCCCGCCGGAGGCACCATGCGGGATTGCTCACCCCCGGCCCGTCGTCTCTGCGCGCCGCCCGCCCCCTCCTCCGGGCGGCACGCGCCGGCCGGCCCCGCCTTCCCGACCGGGTCGGCCGGGCCGTGCGCGGGGCCGGGTCACCCGGGGGGTGCCGGGTGCGGCCGTCAGTCGGCGTTGGGCCCGTACCTGGTGTCGTGGTCCTCGGGGTCGGCGAGGTTGCCCAGGGTCACGGCGACGGGCGGCAGGAAGGCCGCCACCACGCACATGGCCACCGCCCATCCGGTGCCGAACAGGTAGTAGACGGGCAGCGCACCGGCGAACAGGGCCAGGCACACTCCCATGACGAGGCCGTACCGGCGTACCCGGCGCTTCACAGGAAGTCCCCCCTCGGCAGCGGGAACTCCCCACGCTACCCCGGACACGCCTCGCGGACCCGCTCCCCGCCTGGTCAGGCCTCGGCCGGAGCACGGGGAGGCGGCACGGACGGCGCGCGGAAGAGGGTGCGGGCGCGCAGGGCCCGGAACCCGTTCTCGATCTCGTACCCCGCCTCCAGCAGGCGCTGCCGGGCCTCGTCCGCGCTGCGCACGGTGGCCTCGTCGAAGACGAGGTTGTAGTAGCGCTCGGGAACCTGGTTCAGGGCGGTGCGCAGGACCCGCAGCGACGCGGTGGCCGCGGCCTCCCCTCCGGGCACCTCGGGCAGGACCGCGTAGGCCCGGCGCGCCCACGCGGGCAGGGTGGCGTAGGACAGGGCCCCGACCGGGAACCAGAGCGGTTTGAGCGGGGCCAGCCAGGACAGGTGTTCGGGCACCTTGGGCCACAGCAGGAACCGCACCGCCTGGCGCGCCTCGGGGGTGGCCCGCAGGGAGGGCCGGACCGAGGCGAGGTAGCGGCGCATGTCGGCGAGGCCGCGCGGCACGTCCTCGCGCGACAGGCCCACGTAGGTGGCGGTGTGCGACTGCTCGTCGATGTAGCGGTCCACCTCCCGGCCGGTCAGCGCGACCCCCGCGCGGTGGGCGGTCTCCAGGTAGGAGGAGACCTCCGCGCAGTGCACCCACACCAGAAGGTCGTGCTGGTCCACCCGGTGGCGGCGGCCGGTGGCCGGGTCGGTGAAGGACAGGGCTCGGTGCACCCGGCGGACGCGCTCGCCGAGTTCGTCGGCCTCCACGGGGCTGCCGTAGGTGGTGACGGCCACGAAGTGGGCGGTGCGCAGCAGGCGGCCGGTGGGGTCGGAGCGAAAGTCCGAGCGCTGCCACACCCCCTGCATGGCCACCGGGTGCAGGGCCTGGAGCATCAGGGCGCGCACGCCCGCCACCCACATCGACCGGTCCAGGTGGATCTTCCAGGTGACGCTCTCGGGGGCGGCGACGGTCGGCTGCATCCGGTCTCCTCCGGGCCGCGAGGGGGCTCGCGCCGTGTGTCGGGCTCTGCTCCCACGATACGTCCGGTGTCGCCGGGGCCCCGGGCGGGTCCGCGACGAGACCGATCCATGGCCGGGGCTTGAGCGAATCGAGGAACACGGCGGGCGCAGGCTGGGTAGTGGGACCGCCCTCGCCAGAGACGGTTCCGGCGAGGAAGGAGCAAGACCATGTCCGCCCCAACGCAGTCCCGCCCGGGCTTCGACGTCGACCGCTACACCCGGGCCGTGGAGGCCTCCGACGCCGACGCCCTGGTCTCCCAGTACAGCGACGACGCCGAGATGGAGATGATCGACCGGCGCACCCCGCCCAGCGCCCCCACCGTCCTGCACGGCAGGGACGAGATCGGTGAGGCCGTGCGCGACCTCTGCTCGCGCGAGATGACCCACGAGGTGCTCCAGTCCGTGGCGGACGACAAGCACGTCGCCTACACCGAACGGTGCACCTATCCCGACGGCAACGAGGTCCTGAGCATGACCATGCTGGACCTGCGGGACGGCCGCATCGTGCACCAGTCCACCGTGCAGGCCTGGGACGAGGAGGCCCGGGCCATGGAGTCGGCCCGCTTCGCACCGGTCCCGGAGAGGGAGCAGGCCGACCACGAGAACCTCGAGGCGGCGACCGTGGGCGGCCAGACCGTCGTGCGCCTGGAGCTGGAGCCCGGATGGCGCTGGTCCGAGCACGCCAAGCCCTTCCAGGGAACCGACTCGTGCATGATGACCCACTGCGGCTACATCGTGTCGGGCACCCTGTGCTGCCGGATGGACGACGGCACCGAGAAGGAGTTCCACACCGGAGAGGTGGCCTTCGTCCCGGCCGGGCACGACGCCTGGGTCGTCGGCGACGAGACCGCCACCGTGATCGACTGGCGCGCCGCCAACCCCGGCTGAGCCCGGGTCCGCCAGGCCCGCACCCGCTGAGCGCGGGTACGGGCCCGCTCCGCGCCTCAGGCCGGACGGCCGCGGAGGTAGGCCAGGACCGCCTGGACGCGGCGGTGCACGTCATCGTCCGGCGGCAGGTCGAGTTTGGCCAGGATGTTGCCCACGTGCTTGCCGACGGCCGCGTCGCCGACCACGAGCCGGCGGGCGATCGCCCCGTTGGAGTGGCCCTCGGCCATCAGGGCGAGCACCTCGCGCTCACGCGGGGTCAGGCGCGCCAGCGGGTCGGCGCGGCGGCGCAGCAGTTGGCGGACCACCTCGGGGTCGACGAAGGTGGCGCCCTCCGCCACCCGGCGCAGCACGGAGGCGAACTCGCGGACGTCGCCCACCCGCTGTTTGAGCAGGTAGCCCACGCCCCGGCCGTCACCGGAGTCGAGCAGGTCGGAGGCGTAGCTCAGTTCCACGTACTGGCTGAGCGCCACCACCGCCAGGCCGGGGCGCTCACGGCGCAGCCGGACGGCCGCGCGCAGGCCCTCGTCGGTGAATCCCGGCGGCATGCGGATGTCGGTGACCACCAGGCCGGGGCCGTGCTCGGCCACCGCCGCCAGGAGCGCGTCCCCGTCGCTGACGGAGGCCGCCACGGGGAAGCCGAAGCGCTCCAGGATCCCGGACAGGCCCTCCCGGAGCAGGACGTCGTCCTCGGCCAGGACGGTGGACACGGGGGCCGGACCGGAGGCGTCCACGTCGGCGTTCACGTCAGCGGCGTCGGAGGGATCGGTCCGCACGGCAGCTCCACTCGGATTCGGGTCGGCCCGCCCTCGGGGCTGGACAGCTCCATTGTTCCCCCCATCACGGCGACGCGGTCCCTGAGCCCGGTGAGTCCGGACCCGCGTGCGGGGTCGGCTCCGCCCGGGCCGTGGTCGGTGACCTCCACGAGGAGGGTGTCGGGCCGCCCGGGGCCACCGGAGGCGGTGCCGGCGTGCACGGCGGCGGCGTCGGCCCCGGTGTGCTTGTACACGTTGGTGAGGGCCTCGGCGACCACGAAGTAGGCGGTGCCCTCCACGTGCGCGGGCAGGCGGCGGGGGATGTCGGTGTCCACGCGTGTGGGAACGGGGCAGCGGTCGGCGAGTTCGGCCAGGGCCGCGGGCAGGCCCCGGTCGGTGAGGACGCGCGGGTGGATGCCGCGCACCAGCTCGCGCAGTTCGTCGATGAGCTCGTTGGCCTTGGCCTGGGCGGCGGCCACGCGCCGGTCCGCCTCACTGCCCTCCTCCATGTCCAGACGGGCCAGGCCCAGGTCCATGGACAGGGCCACGAGCCGCTGCTGGGCCCCGTCGTGCAGGTCCCGCTCGATGCGCCTGCGCTCGTACTCGAAGGCGCTGACCAGGCGGGCGCGGGACTCGGTGACCTGGCTGAGCTCGGCGCGCAGCTCGTCCTTGGGCGGTCCCACCAACAGGGCGCGGGCGACCACGGCGTGCCCCTGGGCGAGGATCCCCGAGGCGTAGAGCAGCACGACGAGCACGGCCGGGGAGAGCAGCATGTAGGGCACCGCCTCCTCCGGCGTGGTGACGGTGGTGAGGCCGAGGGCGATCTCGGCCTCACCCCCCTGGCTGACCAGGACCGGTCCCACGGCCATGACGATCGCCATGGAGAACAGCGCGCCCAGGACCATCGTGACCGCGAGGGCGAAGGGCATCAGCAGTGCCGCGTAACCCATCTCGCGCCAGGTCGCGCCCTCGGTGCAGCGGGTGCGGACCCACCCCCACAGGCCGGGCGGAGGAGGGCGGTGGCCGCTGCTGAAGGGGCCGCGTGTGACGAGTGGGAGGCGGCGGCGCTCCAGGGCGCCCAGGGGCAGGGCGATGAGCGGGGTGAAGACCACGACCATGACGAGGCCGACCACGAACACCGCCGTCATCGACACCGCCGGAAGGGTGTCCCACGGCCTGGTGGCGAGCATCGCCGCGAAGACGACCCAGGGCAGGTAGACCGGCATGGCCACCGCGGCCAGGGCCCATCCGACGAACATGGTGTTCACGGAGTGGGCCAGGGCCCGCCAGGGCCACGCGGTCAGGAGGAAGCGCGGGCTCAGAAGGGCCTGGAAGAGGGTGCGCGGCCGCCTCCGGGGGTTCTCGCGAAAGCCCTCACGGCGGTCGTCACCGGAGGGCGCATCGGGGGACGCCAACGCGTCGAACGTGGTCATGCCCCAACGTTAGGCAGGCCGGAAGCGGCGGGGAATCGGTTCCGCCACCCGGTCGGAGGTGGGGCTGGGCCTACCCGTGGAGGCCGTCGGCACGGGGGTGGTGCGCCGGTTCCCGAGCCGGGCCGGGGCGCGAGCCCGGGCACGGTCGCGGGAGACGGGTACCAGGGAGGGGCCGCTCCCCCAGGGGAGTGGCCGCGCGGCCGTCGCAGCTCAGGCGATAGGGTCGGGCGACGTGAGCGCGAAACCTGTGATCCCCGATGTCCTGGCTGCCCGCTACGCGTCCGCGGAGCTGACCCGGCTGTGGTCCCCCGAGTACAAGGTGGTCGCCGAGCGGCGGCTGTGGCTGGCCGTGCTGCGTGCCCAGGCGCGTCTGGGCGTGGACGTGCCCGCCGGTGTGGTCGAGGACTACGAGAAGGTCCTGGAGCAGGTGGACCTGGCCTCCATCGCCGAGCGCGAGCGGGTCACCCGGCACGACGTGAAGGCCCGCATCGAGGAGTTCAACGCCCTCGCCGGCCACGAGCACGTCCACAAGGGCATGACCTCGCGCGACCTGACCGAGAACGTCGAGCAGCTACAGGTACGCGACAGCCTGCTGCTGGCGCGCGACCGCGTGGTGGCGCTGCTGGCCCGGCTGGGAAGGCTGTCGGCCCGGTACGGCGAGACGGTGATGGCGGGCCGGTCCCACAACGTGGCGGCCCAGGCCACGACGCTGGGCAAGAGGTTCGCCTCGATCGCCGACGAGGTGCTGGTCGCCCACGGGCGGCTGGAGGAGCTGATCGCCCGGTACCCGCTGCGCGGGATCAAGGGCCCGGTGGGCACCGCGCAGGACATGCTGGACCTGCTGGGCGGGGACCGCGATGCGCTGGCCTCGCTGGAGAACGAGGTGGCCGCGTACCTGGGCTTCGAGCGGCGGTTCACGAGCGTGGGCCAGGTGTACCCGCGCTCGCTGGACTACGAGGTGCTGACCGCGCTGGTGCAGTCGGCCGCCGGGCCCTCGTCGCTGGCGAAGACCATCCGGCTGATGGCCGGACAGGAGCTGGTCACCGAGGGGTTCGCCGAGGGCCAGGTGGGTTCCTCGGCGATGCCGCACAAGATGAACACGCGCTCCTGCGAGCGGGTCAACGGGCTCACCGTGATCCTGCGCGGGTACGCGTCCATGGCCGGTGAGCTGGCGGGCGACCAGTGGAACGAGGGCGACGTGTCCTGTTCGGTGGTGCGCCGGGTGGCCCTGCCGGACGCGTTCTTCGCCTTCGACGGCCTGGTCGAGACGATGCTGACGGTGCTGGACGAGTTCGGGGCCTTCCCCGCCGTGGTCTCCGCCGAGCTCGACCGCTACCTGCCGTTCCTGGCCACGACCAAGATGCTGATGGCCGCCGTGCGCGCCGGCGTGGGCCGCGAGACCGCACACGAGCTCATCAAGGAGCACGCCGTGGGCTCGGCCCTGGCGATGCGCCAGGAGGGTGTGGGCAACCGGCTGCTGGACCGCCTGGCCCAGGACGAGCGCTTCCCCCTGGACCGCGCGGAGCTGGACGCGCTGCTGGCCGACCGGATCACCTTCACCGGTGCGGCCGCCGACCAGGTGGCGGCCGTGGTGGCCCGGATCGAGGAGGTCACGGCCGCGCACCCGGAGGCGGCCGCCTACTCCCCCGGTTCGATCCTCTAGCGTCCTCAGCGGTCTCCGACCGCGGACCTCGGGCCCGGGAGGGTGCTCCGGCACCTTCGCGGGCCCTTGTCGTATGCGTCCGTCGTGCGCCCGCCGTGCGTGTCGTGGTGCACACGACGCGTATGGCGCAGTTCACCCGCGCGAACACTGGGTTCGAAAGTTAACGCCTATTACGGTTGTCGTGCCGGCATGTCCCCTACGCCCCTCGGAGAACCCAGTGACCGATCCGACCTCCTTCAGCACCGCGCTGTGGACCATGCTGACCGTCTCCGCGGTCGTGGTCGCCTTCGGTCTGGCCGCCCTGTCGGACATGGTCATGCGCCGCCGCGAGGACCGTGCCGAGCGAACCACCCGGGCCGACCGGACCGGTGGGCACCGGCGGGGCTCCGTGCGCCCGCAGGACCCCTCCCACCAGCGGGGATCCGCCCACTGGCAGGACTCCACCCGCTGGCAGGACTCCGTCGCGTCCGTGAACGGACACGACGGCGGCGCGTCCGACGGAGGCGCGCCCCGCGCCTGAGGACCCCGCCCGGTGACGGCGTGCCGTGTTCCCTCCCTCAGGCGGAGATGCCCCCGTCGCTCGTCAGCAGTTGGCCGTTGACCCACCGGCCCCGCGCCGAACAGAGGAAGTACACCAGGTCCGCGGTGTCGTCCGGGGTGCCCAGGCGTCCCAGCGGGGTGCGGCCGGCGCACTCGGCCCTGGTCCGCTCCGACATCCAGCCGGTGTCGACGGGACCCGGGTTGACGGTGTTGGCGGTCACTCCCAGGTGGGCGAGCTCGCGGGCGGCGGCGAGCACGATACGGTCCAGGGCGCCCTTGCTCGCGCCGTAGGGCAGGTTGCCGACGGTGTGGTCGCTGGTGAGGGCGATGATCCGCCCGGTTCCGTGCTCGCCCCGAAAGCGCAGGCCGAACTCGCGGACCAGCTGCCACGTGGCACGGGCGTTGACGGCGAAGTGCCGGTCGAAGCTCTCCACGGTGGTCTCCAGCAGCCCGGAGTCGACCGACTCGCAGTGGCACATGACCAGTGCGCTCACACCGCCCAGGCGCTCCTCGACGGTGTCGAGGACTCGGGCGGGGGCGGCGGGGTCCTCCAGGTCGGCCTCGACGGCGACGGATCGGGCGCCGTGCCCGGCCAGGGAGGCGAGCACGGTGTCGGCCGCACCGGGTTCGACGCCCCATTCCATGCGCGCGTCGTAGGACGTCCAGTAAGTGAAGGCCACGTCCCAGCCCGAGACCGCCAGACGGCGGGCGACGGCGGAGCCGATGCCGACGGTGCGCCCCACACCGGTGACCAGGGCGAGCGGGCGAGCCGGAGGGGAGTCCTGTCCAGGGGTCATGGGCGTCATCGTTCCGTGCCCGCGGCGGACGGGACCACCGGTTTTCTGCGGCCCGGCCCTTCCGGGCACCGGACCCGGTGGTTCCCCGGCCCGCGCCGGGTGGTGGGGAACCGGTCTCCTCACGCCACCAGGCGGGCGAACACCTCCGGGTCCACGTTCCCTCCCGAGACGATCGCGACCGTCTCCTCCGGGCGGCCGGGGGCCGTGGCCACGCGGCCCGTGAGGACGGCGGCGGCGGCCAGGGCACCGCTGGGTTCGGTCACCAGGCGCGACCCGTGGGCGAGGGTGGCGACGGCGTGGGCGATCTCCTCCTCGGTCACGGTGACGATCTCGTCCAGGCGGGCCCGGAGGTGGGCGAAGGTGCGCTCGGACAGGCAGACGCGCACGCCGTCGGCCATGGTGCGGCCGGTGCGCTCGGGCGGCCAGGTGACGAGGCTCCCGGTGCGCAGGCTCTCGGCGGCGTCGGCGGCCAGCTCGGGTTCCACGCCCACGACGCGGACGTGGTGGGGGCGGACGGTCCGGGCCGCGGTGGCCACACCGGAGGCCAGGCCTCCGCCTCCCACGGGCACGACGATGGTCCTCACCTCGGGGGACTGCTCCAGGATCTCCAGGCCCACGGTGCCTTGGCCCGCGATGACGCGGGGGTCGTCGAAGGGCGGGATGAGGGCGAGCCCCTCGTTCTCCCGGAGTCCGCGGGCGGTGGCCTCGCGCTGGTCGGGCGGCACCGTGACGACGCGGGCGCCGAAGGCGCGTATGCGGTCGACCTTGACCTTGGGAGAGCCCTCGGGGACGACGACGGTGCAGGGCACCCCGTGCCGGGCGGCCGCGTAGGCGAGGGCCTGGCCGTGGTTGCCCGAGGAGTGGGTCACCACGCCGGTCCCGCGCTGGGCGCCGTCGAGCAGGGCGACGGCGTTGGTGGCGCCGCGGAGCTTGAAGGCCCCGGTGGGCTGGAGGCTCTCGGGCTTGAGGAGGAAGGGCGGCCCGTCCGGCGGCCCCGCCGTCAGAGGGGTGCGCACGACCTGTCCCTGCAGGCGGGTCTCCGCGGCGCGGACGTCGTCCGCGGTGATCAGTTCCATGCGGCGTGTATGCCCGGTCCGGGCCCCGGCACACGTCGCCGGGACGGCAGCGGCCCCAGCCCTCTTCACCTCGGTCCCGTCCTCGGCGAACGCCGGGGCGTCCGGTTTCGGCGGCGTTCGTCCAGGCCTTGTCGCGAAGGAACCAGGCCTTGTCGCGAAGGAAGAGGAGGAGTCCGTACCGCACCTCGGAGCCCCGCCGCCGGGCCTGCGGGCTGGAACCGTGCGCTCCTGTCTTCGCGGGACGGCTGTCGGCCGTCGAGCTCCACCGCCTGACGTCCTCATCGAAGTGGACCACGGGGTTTCCCACGGCCTCGCGGCTGTGGGCGCGATACACCTCACGGTGTCCACCGAGGTCTTCTCGGCGACACGCGCGCGCGGAAAGGGGAAGGACTCCCCGTGGCTCCGACAGCAGACATGGCGGGAACGCCTCCCACAGACGTGAAGCACCATTTCCTTCGGGCGGAAGGGGCCTCCGGCACGGCGGTGAGGGTCGAGGGTGTGACGGACCCGGCGCCGGGACGGCCGTCGCCGTCTCAGCCACCGTTGGACTGGCGGATCCCTTCGTCGAGTGCGTCGAACGTGTAGACGAATCCACCGTCGTTCCCGCTGACCGTCATGTAGGCGTCGGTCGTCCCCTGCGCGATGGCGACGTTCGTGGCCGAGTCCAGCCCTTCGGCATCGTCGGGCGGGACGCTGATCGTCGTGAGGTGCTCACCGGTCGAGCTGTACACGAAGATCGCGGGCTGCCCGTGGACGGCCTGGTAGACGTTCCCGGCGGCGTCCACCGCGTTGGAGTCGACCTGGCTCGTGCCGCCGTCGAAGTGGACGGCGGCGTGGGAGGTCTCCACCCCGGTCCCGTGCTCGTCGAGCGCGAGGTAGTCGACGCGGTTCGCGGCGTACTGGCTGACCCACAGGCCCGCGAAGTCCTCGCTGAACGAGATGCCGTTCGGCGCGGGGAGGTTCTCCGCCAGGACGGTGGCCTCCGCCGTCTTCCCGTCGATCCTGACGATCCTGCCTCGCGCCTCCCAGGCCGGGCCCGCATGGCCGGTCGTGTCGCTGACGTACATGTTCCCGGCCTCGTCGAAGGCCAGATCGTCCGGTTTCATCGGCGTCCCGTCGACGTCACCGGAGAAGAACGTGGTGTGGTCGTCCCCTTCCGGCGTGATGCTGTCGATCTCCCCGCTGACGAAGTCCGTCAGGTAGAGCCGGCCGTCGGACGGGCTGAACTGCGCGGAGGTGTACGCACTGGTCTCGTTGGTGAAGACCGGTTCCACCTCCTGGGAGCCGGTGTCCACCCTCAGTACCTTGGGTTCTCCGGGAGGAGCGGTGACGTCGACGACGACGAGGCCTCCGTCGGCGTCGAAGGTGGGGCCCTCGAGCAGGGTCATCCCCGTCGCCTCGTGGACGGAGGTCACCTGGACCAGGAGTTCGGCCGTCGGGTCCTTTGCCTGGTCCGTGCTCGTGGAGGCGGTGGTGGAGCATCCCGCCACCGCGCCCACCAGGGCCAGCGCCGTGAGTGTGCGGGTGGTCGCGGTCCGTCGTGGCCTGTGGAAAGGCGGTTGCATGGGGCTCTCCTGGGACCGGGGTGCCGGGGCGCCACGGGGGAACGCCGGTTACGGCGGAGGCGCCCCGTTCGCGAGTGGTCGCGCCGTACCGGCGCAGCGCTAGGAACGTGTGCCCAGCACCTCGTGCATGCGGTCGCCGCGCCAGTCCGCCAGCAGCCGGTGGAAGGACACGGGGCCGGGGCTGTAGGAGAAACCGCCGTGGATGCCCGCGCCCTCACGGTTGTAGTAACCGGGTGTGCACTCCGCCTGGAAGGCGGAGTTGTCGTGCGCGGTCTCCCGTACCGTCCGCACCCACTCCTCGACCGCCTCCTTCGAGGGTTCGACGACGTGGGCTCCGTCCTTGCGGCCCTGGGCGATGACGGCCGCGATGTGCCCGGCCTGCTCCAGCAGGATGTGCGCGAAGTTGACCGAGTTGGCGTTCTGGACGGCGCCCAACTGGAAGAAGTTGGGGAACCCGTCACTGTAGAAGCCGTGCAGTGTCCGGGGCCCGCGGCTCCAGGAGGCGAGCAGGTCCTGTCCGCCGCGGCCGCTGACCGGCATCGTTCCGGACATCACCCCGGAGACGCCGACGTCGAACCCGGTGGCGAAGACCACGCAGTCCACGGGGTACTCGGTCTCGCCGACGACGACCGAGTCCTCGGTCATGCGCGTGATGCCGCCGTGGTCGGCGGTGTCGACCAGGGTGACGTTGGGCCGGTTGAAGGTCTGGAGGTAGTGGTCGCTGAAGCAGGGCCGTTTGCACATGTAGCGGTACCAGGGCTTGAGCACCTCGGCCGTAGCCGGGTCCTCGACGACCTCGTCCACGCGCGCCCGGATCTGGTTCATCTTCTGCGCGTCGACGAGTTCGTCGATCCGCTCGCGCTCCTCCGGGGACATGCTCGTGTCCAGCGCCCCGGAGATCATCTTGCGCTGGAGCCGGGCCGTGGAGGTCCAGCCGTCCCTCGTCAGGTCGGTCTCGACCCGTTCGCCGGAGACGATCGCGAGGAAGTTCTCCATGCGCTCGCGCTGCCAGCCCGGTTTGAGGGAGGCCGCCCACTCCGGGTCGGTGGGGCGGTTGTCGCGCACGTCCACCGAGGAGGGCGTGCGCTGGAACACGTACAGGTGCTGGGCGTCGCGCCCCAGGTGCGGGATGACCTGGACACCGGTCGCCCCGGTGCCCACGACCGCGACCCTCTTGTCGGCGAGTCCGGTGAGGCCGCCGCCCGCGTCGCCGCCGGTGTAGTCGTAGTCCCACCGGCTGGTGTGGAAGGTGTGGCCCTTGAAGGTCTCGATCCCCGGGATGCCGGGCAGCTTGGGCTGGGTCAGCGTGCCGGACGAGGTGATGACGAACCGGGCGCGCATCCGGTCGCCCCGGTCGGTCTCGACCACCCACTCGTCGTTGTGGTCGTCCCAGCTCAGACCGGTGACGCGTGTGTGGAACACCGCGTCGCGGTACAGGCCGAAGGTGTCGGCGATCGCCACGGCGTGGCGGCGGATCTCCTCGCCGGGGGCGTAGCGCCACTCGGGCACGTAGCCGACCTCCTCCAGCAGGGGCATGTAGGAGTAGGACTCGATGTCGCAGTGGATGCCCGGGTAGCGGTTCCAGTACCAGGTTCCGCCGAAGTCGCCGGCCTCGTCCATCATCCGGATGGACTCCACGCCCTCCTGCCGTAGCCGTGCCCCGGTCACCAGGCCGCCGAACCCGCCGCCGACCACGAGCACCTCCACGGTGTCCGTCAGCGCCTCGCGTTCGGCGCGGGGAGTGTAGGGATCCTTGGCGTAGTAGCCGAACTCGCCCGCGGCCGAGCGGTACTGGGTGGCACCGTCCGGGCGGACGCGGCGGTCGCGCTCGCGGGCGTACCTGGCCCGCAGCGCGTCGAGATCGATCTCGGTGTGGTCGTTGGCGCCTGGGGGCGTGTCGGAGGCTGTGCCCATGTGCCGTCCTCACTTCGTTGCCGTCGCACACGACGCGGACGCGGCGCCGGGCTCGCGCGGGGGATGACCGTGGTGCTCACGGGAGCGTGGAACGGAATCCGGGCGGCCGTCGCCCTGCTGCGACGGTGGTGTCGTCGAACCGTGCACGAAAAAGGTTAGCATCAGGCTAAGTAATCGTGTTCGGGGGTGGCCGAAGCGGCGCTCTATCATGGCGGCATGCGGCAAGAGGTGGTCGAACAGGGTGAACGCGAACGCATCGTGCACGAGATCCAGACCCTGAACGGGGCCATGGAGGAGACCGTGATGGCCGCCCTCCTCCAGCAGCTGCTTTCGATGGATCTCACCATCCAGCAGCTCAGGGTGCTGATGGTCCTGGTCACCACGGAGGAGGGTGCGACGGGGAGGGGCCTGTCGACCTCGTTCGGCGTCTCCATGGCGTCGATGTCCGGCGTGCTCGATCGGCTCGTGGCCCACGGTGTCGCCGAGCGCTCGGCCGACCCCGACGACCAGCGCGTCCGCCGCGTCCGTGCCACGCCCCGGGGCGCCTCGGTCGTGCGGCGCCTGATGATGGCCCGACCGTTTCACAGCGACATCCTCATGAACCTGCCCATGGAGGACCTGCTCGCACTCGAACAGGGGTTCCGGGCCGTGGGCAGGCAGATATCCCGGATGAGCGAACAGGACTGACCCCTGGACGAGGGAGCCGTGCCAGGTTCCCGGGCTGACACGGCCTCCGTCGGCCGGGGCCGACGGCCTGGCGGCTTCGATCCGGTTGTGTGCCGTGCCCTCGGAACGGAAAAGCCCCGGCGGGCCTGCTCGGGTGGGACCGGAGCCGACCCGTCGACCGCTTCACCGCCCCGGTGCGGGCCCTGATCATTCCCCTGGTGCCCGACCTCCCTCCGCTGTTGGGCACCTCGAGCGCGAACGCCGCCTGGGCGATCACCGCCACCCTGCTCGCCGGCTCCGTGGCCACCCCTGTGGCGGGCCGTCTGGGCGACATGTACGGCGAACGGCGCATGCTGCCGGTCAGCCTGGGCCCGCTGGTGGCTGGACCACACCGCCGCCGTCGACTTCCGGCAGGCCAAGCCGGTGGGACCGGTGCATGACGGTCATCCCGCGGATCGGGGCGTCGGACTGCCCCGTGGACGCGTCCCCGTGGACGCCGCCCGCCCAAGGGCGGCTCGCGGACCGGTACCGCGCTCGGACCCCATCCGCTCTATACACCCCATGTATACATATTGTGTATAGTCACCGTCATGTCTATCGGTAACACGTTGCTCGGTCTGCTCGAATCGGGCCCCCGCCACGGCTACGACCTCAAGCGCCTCTTCGACGAACGGTTCGGACACGACCGCCCGCTGCACTACGGCCAGGTCTACTCCACGATGTCGCGCCTGCTGAGGAACGGCCTCGTCGAGGTGGACGGCGTGGAGACGGGAAGCGGTCCCGAGCGCAAGCGCTACGCCATCACCGACGCCGGCATCACCGATGTCGGCCGCTGGCTCGCCACGCCGGAGAGGCCCGAGCCGTACCTGCAGAGCACCCTCTACGCCAAGGTCGTGCTGGCGCTGCTGACCGGCCGTGACGCCGCCGGACTGCTGGACGTCCAGCGAAGCGAGCACCTGCGCCTGATGCGCGAACTCACCCGCCGCAAGACGGAGGGCGACCTCGCCGACCGCCTCGTCTGCGACCACGCCCTGTTCCACCTGGAAGCCGACATCCGGTGGCTGGAGCTGGCCGCCGACCGCCTCGACCAGCTCGCCGGGGAGGTCGCATGAGCGGCACCACGGCGGCCGAGAACACGGCAGCCCTGCTCACCGCCACCAGGCTTCGCAAGTACTTCGGTTCGACCGCCGCGCTGAACGGAGCGGAGTTCACCATCGACTCCGGTGAGGTCGTCGCCGTCATGGGACCCTCCGGATCCGGCAAGTCCACACTGCTGCACTGCCTGGCGGGCATCCTCGAACCCGACGGCGGAACGGTGCGCTACGACGGCCGCGAACTGTCGGCCCTGTCCGACGCCGAGCGCAGCAGGCTCAGGCGCGGCGACTTCGGCTTCGTCTTCCAGTTCGGCCAGCTCGTCCCGGAGCTGACCTGTGTCGAGAACGTCGCGCTGTCCCTGCGCCTGACCGGTGCCGGGCGCGGGAGGGCGGAGTCCTCCGCCATGGAGTGGATGGCCCGCCTGGAAGTGGACGACGTCCACGACAAGCGCCCCGGCCAGGTGTCCGGCGGGCAGAGGCAGCGGGTGGCCGTCGCGCGGGCGCTGGTGGCGGGCCCGCGCCTGGTCTTCGCCGACGAGCCCACCGGCGCGCTGGACTCGCTCAACGGAGAGCGCGTCATGGAACTGCTCACGGGCGCCGCACGCGACACCGGGGCCGCGGTCGTCCTGGTCACCCACGACGTCCGGGTCGCGGCCTACTCGGACCGCGAGGTCGTCGTCCGCGACGGCCAGGCCCTCTCTCCCGCCACCGGGTTCGGAGGTGCACCGTGATCGGACGGTGGTACCGCGACCTGGCCTTGGGAGCCAGGTTCACCCTGAGCGGCGGGCGTGCCGGCTGGACGGGGACCCTGCTCACGGCACTGGGTGTGGGCCTGGGGGTGATGGTGCTCCTGCTGGCTTCCGCGGCGCCCTCGGTGCGCGCCGCGGCCCAGGAGCGGATGGACGCGCGGGCACCGGCGTATCTGGAGGAGGGGGCGCGGGCCGCCGAGGACACGGTTCTCGCGGACCCGGAGATCGTCGAGTACCGGGGCGACATGTTCACGGGCATGCTGCTCGAACCGCTCGGGAACCCGCGCGCGGACGTCCGCCCGCCGGGGATCGACCGGCTGCCGAAGGCGGGCGAGCTCTACGTCTCCCCGGCCCTGCGCGCCCTTCTGGACTCCCCGGAGGGCGCCCTGCTCGCCGAGCGGTTCGACGGCGCCCCGATCACCGGCGTGATCGGCGACGAGGGCCTGCGGGGGCCGCACGAGCTCTACTTCTACCTGGGCACGGACACCCTCTCCCAGGACCCGGCGCAGCACGCCGTCTCCGGTTTCGGCGCGGACCGGTCGGCCAATGGCATGACCGCGGTCCTCGTACTGCTCGTCGTCGTCATCATCGTGGTGCTGCTGCTGCCGATCGCCGCCTTCATCCTCACCGCGATGCGCTTCGGCGCCGAGAGCCGCGACCGGCGTCTGGCCGCGCTGCGGCTGGTGGGCGCCGACAGGGGGATGACGCGGAGGATCGCCGCGGGCGAGTCCCTCGTCGGCGCGGTCCTGGGCCTGCTCCTCGGCACCGGGTTCTTCCTGGTGGCCCGGACGTTCGCCGACGACGTGCGGCTCCCGGGCTCGGGCGTACTGCCCGCGGACGTCACACCGGTGCCGCTGATCGCCGCCCTCGTCGTGGTGCTCGTCCCGGCCAGCGCCGTCCTGGTGACTCTCTTCGCGCTGCGCAAGGTCGAGGTCGGCCCGCTGGGCGTCTTCCGGGAGGGCGGCGACCGCGGTCGGCGACTGTGGTGGCGCGTGGTGGTCCTGGCCGTCGGCTGCGCCGTCCTGTTCGCACCCGGGCAGGGGACGAACTCCGAGGGCACGGAGTGGGTCGTCGCCGTCGGCGTGTCGGTGGCCCTGACGGGGTTCACCCTGCTGCTGCCGTGGGTCGTCGAGGCCGTGGTGGGCCGCCTACGCGGTGGTCCGCTGTCGTGGCAGATGGCCACGCGGCGCCTGCAGTTGAACAGCGGGATCGCGGCCCGTACCGTCAGCGGCGTCACCGTCGCCGTGGCCGGGGCGATCGCGCTCCAGATGCTCTTCTCCGCGATGAACGACCAGATCCCCTCCGCCGACGACCCGGACCCGGACCGGGCGCGGGTGCTCGCGTCGGCCCCGGTGGAGAGCGGCGCCGAGGGCACGGAGTTCGCCCGCGGCATCGACGGCGCCAGGGGTGTGGAGTCCTCCCTCCCGTTCCTCGTGGCCCGCCTCCCCCTGGTGGACGTTCCGCCCCGCGCCGACGGGACACAGGAGACGCGGACGGTCGTCGTCGCCGACTGCGCCGCCCTGGACAGGCTGATCAAGTTCTCCTCCTGCGCCGACGGCGACGCCTTCGTCGCGGGTGACGGGGCCTCCGCCGTGCGTCCGGGGGACCGGCTGGACCTCGACAACGACCGCACGGGCGGTCCCACCGACGAACCCCGCCCCTGGACCGTTCCGCGGGTGCGCGAGGCCCGGGTCACGGACGTCCTGGCCGGGCAGACCCACCAGGGCCTGTTCCTCACCCCGTCGGCCTTTCCGGTCGAGGAGGTGGAGAGCCTCCGGTCCACGGTGCTCGCCACCCTCGACGGGAGCGATCCGGACGCCGTCGAACACGTGCGAAACCATGTCGGTGTCGACAGCGCCGGGAGCGAACTGCGCGCCCTGGAACAGGAGAGCGGCAACGGCGTGTTGGCGGACATCGGCGAGGCGCTCCGGGCCGGTGCCGTCCTGACGATGCTGGTGATCGGTGCGAGCATGGTCGTCTCCACGGTCGAGCAGCTGCGGGAGCGCAGACGGCAGCTCTCGGTGCTGATCGCCTTCGGGACCAGCCGGTCCACGCTCGCCGCGTCGGTGCTGTGGCAGACCGCGATCCCGGTGGTGCTCGGACTGGTGGTCGCCGTCGCCGGCGGGGTCGGTCTCGGCCTCCTCCTGCTGCGGCTCGCCGGCCTCCCGGTCACCGACTGGTGGGGCTTCGTCCCACTCGTGGGCGCCGGATTCGGCGTGATCGCGCTGGTGACGCTGGCGAGCCTGCCGTACCTGTGGCGGATGACGAGCCCCGAGGGACTGCGTACCGAGTGACTCCGGCGACGGCGGCCGCCGGGTGCGTCCCCCGTTCCCCGAGCGGCCCCGTGCGCCGTCCCGCTCCCCGCCGTAGCCGGCCGTCCGGTCGCGGAACACGGTGTGCTGGTGGACCCGGCCGGCCTCCACGCCGGGCTGGCCGGGGTACTCGGTCCACGCGGACGGCCCGTCGAGACGGACATAGGTGCCGACGTCGTCGGGCTCGGTGGAACCGCTCCGGCTCAGATGGGTCCGGTCGTACTCGAGGACGTACCCGTCGTACTCGAGGACGTACCCGTCGGCCGGCGCACCGGCCGCCTCCTCGTCCGGATCGGCGAGCGAGGTCCGCCTCGCTCCATGGAGGTGACCGGGAAGTTCGACCACCCCGTCGCCTCGGCCTCGTCGTCGAAGTCGTACACGACGGCCCGGCGCCGCTCCTTCGACAACGTGTCCAGGAGCGCGTCGGCCGCTGCCGCGACCTCGCGATATGGGCACCGCCGGCGCCCGTGCTCGTCGCGGCCTCCGCGCGCAGACGCCGGTGGCGGCCCGGAGTCCTCCTGTGCGGTGCCCACGCGCACAGGCGGTTCCGGACCACCACGGCCTCCGGTGGCGGAGCCCCCCGCCGGGCTCCGCCGTAGGTGCGTCCGGCGTCGGGGACGAACACCTCTCCTGTCGGCGCGAAACCGTGCCGTCACCGCAGGCGGCCACTCTGCCCTGTGGCCGGTGCGGCGGCGAGACGGTTCCCTGCCCGCGTCCGTGCGCCGCCCGCCGTGGCGCTCCGGGAGCGGACCGCCCGATCCCCTCGGGCCACCGCCGACGCGTTCCTCCGCCCGCCCGGATGCCGCATCGGGAGAGAGGGGTCCGTCGCCTGTCGACCGGTTCCCCGCGGCCGGTGAACCGAGGTGCGGTCTCCGACTGGTGTGGTGCTCGGGGGTCCCCGGGCTCTGGGAACCGTGTCCCCGCCCTGTCGCCGACGGCCGCCCGGAGCGGTCGGGCGGCCGGTCCGCTCCCCCCGCCGGGAAAGGACGCGCTCACCCCCGGTCCGGAGCCGGCCGCCGGAAACAAGGCCCCGGACACGGACGTCGTCGGTTCCCCCGGGTCCGGGGACGGTGCCGCCGGAAAGGGCGGGTCCTTCCGCGGACCGGGTCGGTGCGGGGCCGGGGGACTCCTCGCCGGGGACGGCGGCGCGCTCACCGGGTGGCCCGGCGTCCGCGGCACCACCCCGGGAGCCGCCCGGATCAGAGGCCGTGCCCGGAGTCCGCCGTGTGCCGTGGTCGACCACCAGCACCGGCGGGTCGCCCCCGACGTCGAAACGGCGCCAGGCCGTGCTTCCGGACTCGTCGCGTTCCCCGAGCCGCAGGTGGATGTGGCGTTCTCCGTTGTCCACGGCCCACTGGTAGGCCTGGGTCACGTCGAACTCCACACCGCCGCTCACGGGGCAGGCGGCCCGACCGCCCCTGATCCTTCGGGTGTCGAGCAGGGCGCGAGCGGCCGGCTGGTCGTTCCAGGTGGCCTCGCCGTCGAAGGGGTCGACCCGGTGCAGCTGCACGAAGGAGTCGCCCTCGCAGTCGTAGGACCACACCACCTCGGTGCGCAGTACGGCGGAGTCCACGGCGGTGCCGGGGCCGAGCGCGACAGGGAACCGGAACAGGGCCCTGCGGGTGTAGACACGGTCCCACGCGAGGCGCCCCGTGCCCACGCTGGCGGTATCGGCGCCGCCGTAGGAGCGGTCGGGAAAGGCGCGGTCCACGTAGGTCCACAAGGAGCTCCCGGCCTCGGCCCGGCCACCGCCGGAACGCACGGGAGCGGGAGGACCGTCGACGGCGGAGGCGCCGTCGGACCCTGCCTGGTCGCGGGGTCCCCCAGCGGCCGAGGCGTACCTGCCCGGTGCACCGCTTCGCTCCCCCGAGGCGCCGCGCCCACCGGAGACGGCCGTGCCGTCGGTGACGGAGGGAGCCTCCTCCTCAACGGCCGTGGCGGGAGCGGCCGCCCCCAGCGAAAGGACCAGGGCGTAAGCCGCGCAAGCCGCCGTCGCACGGGACAGGGAACGACGCATTACGGGTGGTGCCTACACATTCCATCTATGACCGAAAAAGAATCCGGGCGAGACGTCCACGTCCCGCTCCGGCCGCAAGGAAGTTACCAAATTCCCGCAGCAGCCCACAAACCCCAGAGATATAAATACAGACCAAAACCACGATTAATGCCACCAGCAACACGGGCACCACACAAACCCACCGCACCCGGCCAAGCGCATTTGAACACACGAACGATCTTTATTCGACGACCACCAAATATGGGTTCACGCCGGGCCGAAAGTCAGCCCCCCGAGGGCGTATACACGCTCACCGCAGCACCGGCCCCGCGCCGGGGCGGCACCCGTGTCCGCGACCGTTTCGGCACGGCCCGCCCCATCGCGACAGGCGGCCCGCATGCCGGGCGCGACCGCGGTCCGCCCGCCTTCCTCGAAGCCATCCCGGCCGAGACAGAAACTCCGTGAGCTGTTTTCGGCGCACCAGGAAAACGCGCACACACGAGCACCGGTTTCCGGGAAGTCCTTTTGCCGATCTGTCAGGGCAGGCCCGCCGCATGCCGAACGGAACCTGGCGACCGTCCCCGCACTGCTGATCCTCGGCCTGGCCATCCTGGCTCTTCGGTCGTCAAGTCCTCCACGAAAGGGACGTCGAGCCACGCAAGGGCGAGTCGGTCCTCTCCGGAGGTTTTCTCTCCGATCCCGACGGGGGCATCCCCGAAGCAGCGCGCGGGGAACTGCGGGAGAGGCCGATTCCGACGCGGCGGGATCTCGTCGTCGTGGCAGCCCGGAATCCGGGCAGGGTGTGGACGGGCGTCGTCGGCCATGCGGGCCGCCATGCCGTGGGTCCGTCGAGCAGCCGGGACCGGCACCGCCGCCGACTGCTCCAGAGTGTCCTCGAAGATGCGGGGCGGTACCGCTCTGTGGCACTGCGCCGAGGTGGGGACGGGGCTCTCAGCGACGCGCGTCCGGCCAGGCCCTCACCAGGCCGGCCGGCTCATCGAGCTCCCCACACCGGCGAGCGGACGTCTACGAGACGGCTTCGCCGCCCTGAACCGGCAGCGGTCGGTGGTGACGTCCACCAGGCGGTGCGAGGACAGGTCCACCGGCCGAAAGTCCATGTTGACGACCCGCTACTCCTCCAGCGGGTAGCGCGCCGGCGTTCGCCCGCGTCCACTGGTGGTGTATCCCCGCTGATCGATGGGCAGGTGCCCAGGACGGCCGCCGGCGCCTCGGACACGGCACACGTCCCGGGCGGCCCGGAAGGCCGACGACATCGCTCCGCGCACACCGGTCCTCTCCTGACCGGTGTCAGGACCATGGAGGGGGCACCGATGAAGTCCACACGGTTGCTGGAGGGGAACGGGCTGCGCACGTTCCTGCTCGTCATGGACAAGGGCGACGAGGCGTTCGAGCAGATCACCGGTTTCGCCGAAGCCAACGGCATCACCGCCGCGAGCCTGACCGCCATCGGCGCCGCCAGCCACGTCACCCTCGGCTACTTCGACCGCGACACCAGCGAGTACCGGTACACCGGCTTCGACGAGCAGTTGGAGATCGCCTCCTGTATCGGCGACATCGCCGACAACCAGGGCAAGGCCGCCCTGCACGCGCACATCGTCCTGGGGCGCGCGGACTCCACCGCCCTGGCCGGGCACCTGAAGGAGCTGCGCGTGTTCCCGACCATGGAGGTCGTCCTCACCGAGACGCCCGCCCACCTGCGCAAGAAGGTGGACCCCCAGACGGGGCTGGCCCTCATCTCCGCGGACGACTCCACCCCGTCCTGAGTCCGCGTTCCATGGACCCGGTTCCGTGGAACGCGGGGCACGCCACGGGTCTCCGGCGGGTCCACACGGACACCATGGGTGTGAACCGCTTCCCGCCCGGCGCTGTGGGCCCTTGGGTCCCTGAGGGGTGGTACGGGCCAGGGGTCTGGGCCGCGCACCGGAACCGGAGGGGTCGGCCTCGGGCCGTACACCAGAAAAAGCACCGGTCAAACATTCGGCGAAGAGAGGCACGGAATACCCGGCGCCTCTGGCAGCAAGCCATTCATCACTGGTCACCTCATGCTTTCCGCGTCGGATACGCAGGTCACGGGCGCACGCCGTCAGGACGGGTCCGACCTCGACAAAAAGGGACCTCTGGTAAACGATTTATCGGACAGGAGATATCCGGGTATCAGAGGGCCTCGGCGCCCTGACATCGGAGGTCGCCCCGCTCCGCGGGCACGGTAAAGTACCCGCTGCGAGGCATCACCGTCTCGCCGACTGGTGGCATCGGGGCGGGGTACGCGAAGCGGCCCTCACCCTCCCTGTTCCCCCACGAGCAATCCCGGCGACCGGCCGCGACCATTCCCCGTACGGGAATCCGCCACCATGCCCCGAACGGCGCGGCGGGGAAACCGGGATTCCTCCCATCATGAATCGGACACCCCCATTGGCCAGATTCACGCGTACGATCAAGAACGCCGCCGTCGCCATGGCGATCGCGTCGGCTGCCCTCCTCCTCTCCCCCGCCGCCGCCTCGGCGCACACGCTCGGCGACGCCGCACGGTCCTCCGGCGGGTGCGGATGGGCGAGCGGCTCCTACACCACCCTGGACAGCCGGCCGATCCGCCGGTGGAGCGGCAGCGGCTGGAACGGGGCGCAGACGGGCACCGTCTACCTGCTGTGGAGCAACACCTACCAGGAGAACTGCGTCGTGACCCTGAAGTCGCACGCGCACGGCACGTCCACGCTGACGACGGCGATCCTGTACCTCTACAACCCGCCGGAGGGCGACGCCTACACCGACCGCGGCAACTACGGCCACTACGCGGCCGTGTCCCGGTCGGCCGCCGGCCGGTGCGTCCGATTCCACGGGTCCATCGACACGACCGACGGCAGCACGTCGCAGGGGACCCGCACGACGTGGGGCAACTGCGGCTGACGTGTGAGCGGTGAACGCCCCGGTGGCGGAGGTGGGCCTCCTCCGCCACCGGGGCTCCTCCCCCTCCGTTGGGAACCGCGGTCAACCGCGACCAGGTTGAGGCGCACCGGGACCTCCCCGGCGTGCACGGCGTCCTTGCGTGCGTGTCGGTGCGGAAGCCGCGGCCGTTGATCCGGCCGGCGCGGATCTTCACCGGTGCCTGTGCCACGGGCGGCAGCACCGAGTCCGTGACGGCCTCGCTCACCGAGACGACGTGCTTCGGGAGCTCGGCCGCGACCGGGTCGTCGAAGAGGTGCGGACGGGCGTCCACGGTGGTCTCCTCGCCGTTGCCGGTGGTGGCGCCTCTGACGTGGGCGGCCCGGTGAGACGTGACGGTCCGGCGGGCCGGACCGTCTACGGCGCCGCCGGACCGGTACCGCGGCACCGGCGGCCAGACCGGCTACGGACCCGTGGCTCCGGTCCCCCGGGGGATGCTCGCCCATGAGGTCCGCGCCACCCGTGAGGAAGACCCCGAACGCGGCATGCGTGGGACGGGTGGTTGTATGAGCGACATGTCCTTCCCCCCAAGGACCGCGCGAGCGCTCGCCCCGGCGGCGGCTGTCTCCCTGGTCTGGTTCTACGAGGGCCTGTGGTGCAAGGTCTGGCCGGGACGCGCCGACCACAGGGCGATCATCGCGGACCTGCCGCTGTTGCCCGATCTCCTGGTCTCTCCGGTCCTGGTGGGGATCGGTCTCGCGGAGGCCCTGATCGGCCTGTGGGTGCTGTCCGGGCGGTGGCCGTACACGGCGGCGGCCGTCCAGACGGCGCTCATCGGGGTCTTCAACCTCGGCGGGCTGCTGGTCTCCCCCGGCACCATCGACGAACCCGGGAGGATGCTGACCGCCAACCTGGCGGTCGTCGCGCTGGCCTGGGTCGTCGCCGAACGGCACGCCGGGGCCCGCAGATGACCCGCAACCCCTGGGCCGCCGGACGCATCCTGACCCTGCCGGGACGCGGACCCCGGCTGCTGTTCGGCCGCATGTACGAGGATCCGCGCGTGGAGGAGCGGGCCTTCCCCGCCGTACCCGCCCGGGTGCTGTGCGTCGCCTCGGCCGGAGACACCGCCGCGGCCCTGGCCCGCGCCGGACACGACGTGACCGCGATCGACGTCAACCCGGTGCAGCTCGCCTACGCACGCGCCCGCGTCGACGACGGTGCGCCCGCCGTCGCAGGGAGCGCCGAACTGATGCTCGCGGCGGCACGCCGCGCCGCCGCCGTCCTTCCCCGGTGGCGCGGCCCCGCCCTGCACGAGTTCCTCGACCTGGACGACCCGCGCGTGCAGTCCCACTGGTGGCGCACCCGCCTCGACGGCCCTGGACTGCGCCTGCTCATGGGGACGGCGCTCAGGCCGGCCGGGGTGCTCGCCGCAGCCCTGGCCCCGGGGTTCCGCCACGTCGTTCCGGCCCGTTTCGACACCCGGCTGCGGACCCGCGTCGCCCGCGTCGTCTCCCGCCACCCCAACACCGACAACCCCCTGCTCGCGGGGCTCCTGGCCGGACGGACGCCGGAGCCGCGGACGGACGGCCCGTGTCCGCCGGGACCGCCGGGAACGGTGCGGTTCGTGCTCGGTGACGTCGCCGAGCACCTGGAGTCGGTACCGGCCGGAAGCTACGACGCGGTGACCCTGTCCAACGTCCTGGACGGCCCCGGCCTCCCCTACCGGCGGCGGCTGCGCGCCGCCGTCGACCGGGCGGTACGCCCCGGCGGTACCGCCGTCCTGCGCAGCGTGGGCGAGGCGGGCGACGCGGCCGCGACCGTGCGCGCGGCCGAGGAGCGCTGCCCCCTGTGGGGAAGTCTGTACGTCACGACCGTAGGAGGCGCACGTTGAGGATCCAGGAGCACCCGCTGCCGATGCGGGCGCACTTCACCGACTCGCTGGTGCTCACCTACGCCTTCCCCCCGGAGGTCCTACGGCCTCTGCTCACGCCCGGCCTGGAACTGGACACCTATCGCGCGCAGGACGGGAGGGAGTACGGGTTCGCCGCCGTCGCCGCGGTGGCGCTGCGGGGCCTGCGCCCGGCTTTCCTCCCCGCCGAGCTGGGGTTGGAGCAGGTGATGACCGGCTACCGCGTCTTCGCGCGGTTGCCGGTGGACCGTTCCAGGACCGGGACCGGTGTGCGCACCCTGAGAGGGCTGCGCATCCTGCGGAGCCAGACGTCGAGTCCGGTGCTGGCCGCCGCGGGCGCGGTGCTCTCGCGCTACCGGTACGAGCGCGCCGTGCTCGGGACGCGCAGGGTCGGTGACCGGCTGGACTTCGCGGTGCGCTCCGGGGACGGCCGGGCCGACCTGAGGGTCAGCGCGGCCCTGGGCGGGCCCACCGCGCCCCTGCCCCCGCGGTCCCCGTTCGCCACCGGGCGGGACGCGCGGCGCTTCGCCGGGCCGCTGCCCTACACCTTCGAACACGGCGGGCGCGGTGGCGACGTGCTGGTGGTCAAGGCGCTCCGGACGAGCTGGGAACCGCGCCCGGTGGCGGTGGACGTGGAACGGTTGACCTTCTTTCGCCACGGGCCCTTCCAGGGGACCCGTCCCGTTCTCGCCAACGCCTTCCACGTGTCGGGTGTGGACTACGGATGGCACCGCGGCGTGCTGATGACACCGGCGGGGAGGCGGGGGTGAACCGTCGTCGGCGCCCCTCCGGAGCGCGTCACGTGGTCGCGTACAACTGGCCCCTGTACCTGGCGGGCACCGCCGTGGCCGTCGGCGGGGCGCTGGCGGGGCGGCGGCTGCGCGGGGCCGCCCGTACGGCCTCGTGGACGGCCGGGGCCGCCGGAGCGTGGTGGACCGCGGCGTCGCTGGCGGCCTCCCACGCCGTCTACGACCGCTCGCCGCTCCACACCTGGACCTGGCTGGCTCCGGCTCTGGCCGGGGCGGGCAGACCCCCTGACCCGGGCAGGCACCTGGTGGTCTCCTCGGGTCTGGACGAGGCCAGCGCCGTGATCGGTGCCCTGTACCCCCGGTCCGAACAGAGTATCGCCGACCTGTACGACGCGCTGCCGGTGGTGGAGCCGTCGTTGCGGCGGGCACGCCGCAGGGTCGCCCCCAGACCCGGATCGGTGGCGTGCGCGGCGGACGCGCTGCCCTTCCCGGACGCCTCGATGGACACCGTCGTCGCCCCCTTCGCCCTGCACGAGCTGCGTGCCGCCGCCGACCAGGACGCCGCGTTGCGCGAGGTGGCGCGGGTCCTGCGTCCCGGCGGCGCTCTGGTCCTGGTCGAGCACTGCCGTGACGCCGCCAACATCGCGGCCTTCGGGCCCGGTGCCCAGCACTTCATGCCGCGTTCGCGGTGGCTGCGGGCCGCACGCGGCGCCGGTCTGCGCCGGGCGTCCGAACAGCGCGTGGGCGGGTTCGTCACGGTGTTCGTCCTGGTGGGGCCGGACCGGTGACCGCCTGGCTGTTCTCGGTCCAGGGACAGTTGCAGCTGGTGGGGGCGGTTCTGGTGGTGCTCGGCGTGTTCCACCTGGTACTGCCCCGGCTGATCGACTGGCCGGCCCAGGTCGCCCGGATGGCGCCGCTGCCCCGACAGGTCGCGGGAGCGCACTTCTTCTTCGTCGGCGTGGTCTGTGTGCTGCTGGGGGCGCTGCCCCTGTTTCTGGCCCCGGAGCTGCTGGCGGGCGGACGTGTGGCACGCGCCCTGCTGGCCGCCGAGACGCTGTTCTGGTCCCTTCGGTGGCTGTTCCAGTTCGCGTACTTCTCCCCCGCCCTGTGGCGGGGGGATCCGCCGCGCACCCTCGCCCACGCCGGGTTCTGCCTCCTGTGGACCTGGGTGGCCGGAGTCTTCGGCCTCGCCTGGTACACGGCCTCCTGCTGATCTCCCCGCTGGTCGTGTGCGGGCGGATCCCCGGCCCGGTGTGGGAAGAGGCCACGCGGGCCGGTCGTCCGCGCAGGCCCGGTCGGCGCCGCGTTCCGCGGCGTCGATCAGGAGCCGAGAAGCACCGGGCGCCTCGGCGGGGCCGGCGTGGCGAGCACCGCGCGCCGATCACGAGCAGGAACGTGCCGCCATGAGGGAGCGTGCGGCGGAGCTGAAAAAGGAGTCCGGCCGCGGTCGCGGCGAAGGCCGCCGCCGAACTCGACGTGCTGTCGAAGATCACCGGGATGGAGGCGTCCGACCGCGCGGTGTACGCCGTGACCGGGCTGGCCGGGAAGGCCGGGGAGACGATCGCCGCCCTCGTCAGGCAGGCCGTGAGCTGAGCCCCGGGACCGGCCCGGCGCTTCTGGCCGTCCTTCTCGTGCCGGGCCCCTCCCCTCCCTCCGCCGCCCCGGTGGCGCGGCGGTGGCCGTGTCGGCGCTCCGTGGTGCGCTCGGTGCACGGTTCGCTCGGCGCAGGACGGCATAATCGGTGCGATGCGTACCGAATGGACCCCAGAAGACCTGCCCGGACGGGCGTTCTACCAGTTGATGACGTCCGTGGTGATACCGCGCCCGATCGCGTGGGTCTCCACCACGTCCGAGGAGGGCGTGGACAACCTGGCCCCGCACTCCTTCTTCACGGTCTCCTGCGTCGAACCGCCGATCGTGCAGTTCACCTCGGTGCGGCGCAAGGACTCGCTGCGCAACGTGGAGCGCACCGGCGAGTTCGTGGTGAACCTGGCCCCGGAGCCGCTGTGGGACCAGGTCAACGCCAGCGGCACCCCCTACCCGCCGGAGGTGAGCGAGTTCGACGCGCTGGGGATCGGGCGCGAGGCCAGCACGGACGTGCGCCCGCCCCGGGTCGCGGGCTCCCCGGCGGCGCTGGAGTGCGTGCTGCACTCGACGCTGGGGCTGGGCGACTCCACCGTGGTGCTGGGCCGGGTGGTACGCGCGGCCGTGGACGAGGCGGTGCTGGTGGACGGGCACCCCGACGCGGCCCTGCTGCGCCCGCTGGCGCGCCTGGGCCGCAACGAGTGGTCCACGCTGGGTGAGGTACAGGCCCTGGACCGCGTCCCCTACCGGCCCTGACTCCGGGCGGCGCACGGCCGCCCGGAACCGGTCAGACCCTCAGGTCGGCCTCCGGGAACGGGAACGCCGACAGGCGGTCGAGCACGGCCGAGGGGTCGCCGCTCCAGTCCATGGCGCGCACCTGCGCGGCGCTGCGGCGGCCGGTGGTCGCCCGGACCAGTTCGAAGGCCGTGGCGGACCACTCCAGGTCGGCCCGCTCCCCGAAGGTCCACTCCTGGCCGGTGTCGGTCGCCAGCACTCGCACCCCGGGCAGTTCGGGGGACCACGCACGGCTCATCGCGCCGAGGTTGAAGGCCGCCAGCTCGTCGGCGTCCTGGGTCTGGGCCTCCATGCCAAGGGCACCCCGCACGTCGTTCTCGTGGTGCCACACGTCCACGGCGGGCAGGGAGTAGCGGGCCCGCGTCTGGGTGGCGAAGACCCGCAGCAGCGCCGGGGTGTCCTCGCGCCAGGCCGCGCAGAGCCCGGCGATGTCGAGGTGGGCGCGTTCGGCCACCTGGCGGGCGGTCACGGTGTCGTCGGCCGGGGGGACGAACCGCTCCGCGACCACGTCCGAGCAGAGCCCGACCAGATGGGCGTAGGTCTGCTGGACGGTCCACGCGGGCAGGGCGGGAACGGGGGTGGAGAGCTGCTCCGCGCTCAGGTCGTCCGCGAGGCCGAGCATGCGGTCCTGGCAGCGGGTGTAGATCTTCGCTGTGTTCATGGCGCCACGGTACCGAACAGCGTTCGGTACCGTGGCGCCGGGACCGCGCGGGCCGCTGGTGCGGCCCCGCATGGGGGGTACGGTCCCTGGAAGGGGTCAGGAAGGAGTCACGTCAGGTCCTATGACTCCTGGCAGGCCACCTGGGGATCGGTGTTCGTGCCCCCGTGGGTGGCGGTGAACCCGAAGCTGGTGCTCTCTCCGGGGGCGAGCGTGCCGTTGTGCGCGGTGTTGGTGGCCTCGATGTGGGCGTCGTGGTCCGCGTGGTTGGTGAGTGAGGCGTTCCAGGAGTTGGTGACCTCCTGGCCGTTGGCGAACATCCAGTCCACCATCCAGCCCTCGACCCCGTCCTCGCCCGCGGTGACCTCGACCTCCGCCTGGAAGCCGGTCGACCACTCGTTGACGACGCTGTACTCGGCCGTGCAGTACTCGCCCTGCGGCGGGTCCGTGGGCTCCTCGGTCGGCGGGTCCGTCGGCTCCTCCGGCGGGTCCGTGGGGTCGGGCTCGCCGGACCCCTCGCCGAAGACCACGTCCGAGCAGTTGTAGAACGCCTCGGGGCTGTCGGAGCGCTCCCACACCACGTAGATGATGTGCTGTCCCTGCTTGTCGGGCAGGTCCACGTCCCAGTAGTACTCGGCGCCCTCGACACCGCCGCTGCGCAGCGGCGGGTTGGTCACCTCGTCGATGAGCTCCAGGGAGTCCCAGGTCAGGGCGTCCGTGGCGGGGTCGAACCCGTCCTCGGTGACGTAGGTGGAGAAGGTACCCGGGTGCGCGGCCCAGGCGTTGTGGTGGAACTCCACCGTGGCACCCGGCTCCAGCTGGGTGGTCGGCCAGTCGGCGCGGACCGCGTTGAAGGCCGAGAAGCTCTCGGTGGGCCCGCACAGCTCTCCGTCGGCCACGAACTCCTGGTGGCGGCCGTCGGAGTTGCTGATGAGGTTGCCGAACCAGTTCCAGAACGGGTAGTTCCCGCCCTCGGCCAGCGCGTCGGCGCAGGCGTCGTTGGTGGGCTGGAGGGCACCGCCGGAGCTGCCGCCGGTGGCGTCCTGGAAACAGGCGTAGGTACGGCTGGCCGGGTAGGTGAACGCGCCGTGGGCCTCGGCCGTGCCCGGCAGCGCGACGACGGCGGTGCTGACGGCGAGTCCGCCGAGCGCCACGGTCAGTGCGATGGCGTTGCGTGACCTCATGGACCACTCCAATCTGTGTGGGGGAGCCCGGCCGCACCGGTCGGTGCGGCCGGGGAGTCTGGGTCCGTTCCCTCAGCGGGGATCAGACCGGGCGGATCGAACCGGCACGGGCCGGATCAGGCCGTACGGGCCGGGTCAGGCGGCGCAGGAGAGCTCGGGCGTGGAGACGCTCCCGCCGTGGGTGCCGACGAAGCCGAACGAGGTCGACTGCCCGGCGGAGAGGGTGCCGTTGTAGCCGACGTCGGTCGCGGTGACGTCCGCGCCGCTGCTGCTCACCGAGGCGTTCCAGGCGTGCGAGACGCTCTCACCGCTGTCGAAGCTCCACGTCACCGTCCAACCGGTGACGTCGGCTCCGGCGGTGACGGTCACCTCGGCCTGGAACCCGCCGCCCCACTCGTTGGTGACCGTGTAGTCGGCCTCGCAGTCACCGCTCGGCGGGTCGGTCGGGTCCTCGGTGGGCGGGTCCGTGGGGTCCTCGGTGGGCGGGTCGGTCGGCTCGCCGCCACCGCCGTAGACCGGGGCCTCGACCGCGGTCGAGGCGATCCCGTCGGGACCGTTGAAGATGCGCTCGCCCCAGGGGGTCAGGCGGTCGGCGTCGAAGCCCTCGACCATGTCCAGGTACTCCACGGGGCTTCCGTTGCCGCTCCAGGACCAGCCGATGTAGCCCAGACCGAGGCGCTCGGCGTGGGCCATGATGGCGTCCTCGTCGGGGTTCCCGTCGGAGTGGTCGTGGCCGAACTCGCCGACGAGCAGCGGCAGGCCTGCGTCGGCGAAGTGCTCCATGTAGGAGACGATCGTCGACTCCTGCTCGTAGACGCCGTACATGTGCACGGAGAACATCGTGTTGGCGTGCGGGTCGGAGTCGAAGACCGACTGGGCGTTGTCGCGCATCGTGCCCTGCCAGTCCTGGCCCCAGTTGGGCGCGTCCACGACCAGGGTGTGGTCGAAGCCGGCGTCGCGCAGGCGGTCGATGGCGGCGCTGGTGTCGCCGGCCCAGTTCTGGTTGGTCGCGGAGTCGTTGCCGTAGGGCTCGTTGCCGATGTTGACGAGGATGTGGTCCTCCTCGCCCTCGACCGCGTCCTGGACGCGCAGCCAGTAGTCCACGGCCTGGTCGAGCGTGGCGGCGCCCTCCTGCTCTCCGTAGCCGGTGGTGTCGTGTACCTCCAGGAGGCAGATCAGCTTGTTGGCCTTGCACTCGTCGACGACGTTCGCCACGTCGTCGACGCCGTTCTCCGTCCAGCGGTCACCGCTGCTGAGGACGACGCGGACGGCGTTGGCCCCCAGTGACTTGATGTCCGCGAACGACTGGGTCTCCTGCGTGTACCAGGCGTGCGGGTGGCTGACACCGCGGATGACGAAGTCGTTTCCGGCCGCGTCGACCAGGCGACCGTCGCTGACCTGGAAACCGGTGTCTGCTTGGGCGGGCAGCGTGTACGCGAACAGCGACACCACCAGGGCCAGGACCGACCCCAGGGCGATCAGTAGGCGTTTGACCATCGCGGAACTCCAGACGAGAGTGATGACAACGTTGTCGGGCTACAGAGGACCGCTGCCTGTGACAGCGGGTGTGTGGGCGCCGGGGGAGGCGGCTACGCTCCCCCGGCGCCCGGTCATGGTGCAGGCGTGGCCTGTTCCGGGGCGGTCACGTCAGCACCCTGGGTGTCACTTCCTCCTCGGCCGGGGCCGGTCGTGGTCGGTCGCGTTCAGGACCCGCTGGTGCAGGTCGGTTGCGGTGTCGAGACGCTCCCGCCGTGGGTGCCGACGAAGCCGAACGAGGTCGACTGCCCGGCGGAGAGGGTGCCGTTGTAGCCGGCGTCGGTCGCGGTGACGTTCGAACCGCTGCTGCTCACCGAGGCGTTCCAGGCGTGCGAGACGCTCTCACCGCTGCCGAGGCTCCACGTCACCGTCCATCCCGTGAGACTGGTTCCGGCGGTGACGGTCACCTCGGCCTGGAACCCGTTGTTCCACTCGTTGGTGATCGTGTAGTCGGCCTCGCAGTCACCGCTCGGCGGGTCGGTCGGCGGATCCGTGGGGTCCTCGGTGGGCGGATCGGTCGGGTCCGGGTCGGGTTCACCCCCGAGCGCCTCGTGGATCGCCCAGTAGGCGGGCTTCTTCTGGTAGCTGTCGTCGATGGGCAGCGCCGCGCCCTGGCCCTCGAAGGTGTCGGGGACCCAGGAGTAGGCGTCGGTGACGCCCCAGACGATCACGCCGGAGCACCCGCTGACCGCGTAGCAGGCGTTGACCACCTGCTCGTAGTCCCTGGCCTGCTGCTCCAGCTTCTGCTCGGTGGCGGGCATCTGGATGCGGATGTCGAGTTCGGTGATCATCACCTCCAGGCCCAGGTCGACGAAGCGCTGGATGTTCTGCTGGATGCTGGAGGGGACCTGTCCCGAGATGAGGTGGCCCTGGAAGCCGATGCCGTCGATCGGCACGCCCTGCGCCAGCAGGTCCTTGACCAGTTCGTAGTAGGCGTCGCTCTTGGCGTTGATCCCGTCGATGTTGTAGTCGTTGATGAACAGGCGGGCGTCGGGGTCGGCCCGGTCGGCCATACGGAAGGCCTCGGCGATGAAGTCCTGTCCCAGCGTCCGGTAGAAGACCGAGTCGCGGAACTGGGCGTTGTCCCCGATGGGCTCGTTGACCACGTCCCAGGTGGCGATGTCGTCGCTGTAGCGCCCCACCGTGGTGCTGATGTGGGTGTCCATGACGTCCAGCAGCTCGCTCCGGCTGAAGTTCCCGTTCCCCACCCAGGACGGCAGCTGGCTGTGCCACACCAGCGTGTGGCCGTGGACCATCTGGCCGTTCTGCTGGGCGAAGTCCACGATGCGGTCGGCGTTGGTCCAGTTGAACTGTCCGCGCTGGGGCTCGACCGTCTCCCACTTGAGGTCGTTCTCGTGGGTGATGGAGTTGAACTCGGACGCGGCGGTCTGCGCGTACTGCGACTGGCTCAGGTGCTGTGAGCCGACCGCGGTGCCCATGCGCAGCCCGCGCTGGTCGGCCAGGTCCCGCAGGGTGGCCGCCTGGGCCTGGACGGCGTCCTCGGCCGAAACCTGTGTGCTCTCCTGGCCGTGTGCGGCGGCGGCGAGGCCGCCCGTGACGAGGGTGACGGCGAGGGCGACCGCGCCGGCGGCCCTGCCCCGGAGCCGTCTTCGCCCCTTGGTGAACGCCATGTTCTTCCTTTCGTCGGATGGAGGGGGTGGGGGCGGGCGCACGAGGCGCCCGCCCCCGCGGCCACGGCCCGCTAGGAGCCGTCGCCGAACAACTCGCCGTGGGTGGCGAGAGCTGTGGCCACGTCGACCTGCGCCCAGAACCTGTGGTAGGTGAACTCGGGCACCGGACCGCCGTTGAGGTAGGACTCGACCTTGGGCCAGTTCGGGTCGTCCTCGTAGAAGGACCGGATGGACAGGAACGTGGAGTCGGAGTTGATCGGGTCGCCGTTGGGCATCTGGCCGGTCCATCCCTCGGGGATGTAGAGCCCGCCGTCCGGGGCGCCGAACTGGTCGTCGAAGCGCTCGTAGTCGGCGCGCTCCTCGGGGACGGCCACACCCAGTCCGTCCTGGTGCGCCATCAGGGCGTCCAGCAGGCCCTCGGCCATCGCGCGGGACTCGGCGTGGCCGGTGGCCGCGGAGTAGTGCATGAGGGTCTTGGCCAGGCCCGCGGCGATGCCGACGTCCTGACCGTGCGAGACGACCTCGACGCTCAGGTCGGGGTTGCCCGTGGACTCACCCGTCCAGGTGTCGGGCTGGCCGCTCCACTCCATGTCGGCGGGGATGGCGAACTCGCCGTCCTCTCCGACGGTGGTGTTCTCGATCGCCCAGGGGATCCAGTCGTCCAGGATTCCCTTGGCACGCTCGTCACCGGTGACGCGGTAGTACTCGGCCACCCGCTCCATGTCCCAGACCTGGAACCCGAACCAGCGGTTCGAGGGCGGGTCGTGCCAGACGGGCTTCTCGTCGTAGAACATGCCGTGGAAGGTCGACGTGCCCGAGGGCGGCTCGGCGTAGGTGCCCTCCCAGCTGTTGGTCGCACCGCCGGCGATACCGCCGTCGGAGGACTGGAGCCACTCGAGGAACTCCAGCTGCCGGTCGAGGCTGTTGCCCCAGTCCTCGGCTCCGGTGGCCGACTCCGGCTGGAGCGCCTCCGTCTCCGAGAGCGCGTAGGCCGCCATCACGTTCTGGTAGCCCTGGTGGGCGGAGGATCCGCCGATGCGCCAGGCCCAGGGGTACTCGGCGCTCTCCAGGGCACCGCCCCAGGAGTAGTACCAGGCCATGAGGTAGTGCGCGGAGTTCTTGCCCGATCCGGGCGAGCAGGACTGGGCGCCGACGCAGTCGCCGATCTCCTTGAAGTACTTGTCGAACATGGCGTAGCGCAGGTAGTCGCCCATCTTCGCCGCGTTGGAGACGTTCGCGGCGATGGCGTCCGCGTTGCCCTGCTCCGAGGCCCACTCGTGCGCCAGGTAGGCCACCTGGACGGCGCGCGCGTCGGCGTCGGGGGCGTTGGTGTAGCGCCACTGCTGGGAGTAGTTGTCGTCGTCGGTGAACAGGTCGAGGAACCCGTTCTCGCCGCCGTGCTCGAAGGTCTCGCAGGACGGGTGGGGCACGGTCTCCCAGACCGACTCGTTGGAGCCGCGCTGGAAGGTGTTGATGTAGGCGGGGACGTCGTCGCCGCCGTCGCCGCAGAAGCCGTAGCCGTACTTGTTGTCCACGTCCAGCAGCCAGTGCATGCCGTAGACCTCGTCGGTGCCGTAGGCGCTGCTCAGCTCCTGGGCGAGCGGGTCCTGCCCCGCCTGGGCGTCGGGGTCCAGCGGCATCGGGTAGTCGCTCGGGTCGGTCGACTCGGGGATGTAGGTCGCCGGTGAGGACGGGTCGTAGGAGCCGTTCGTGGGCTGGTCGGCGGTGCCCGGGATGATGAACGCCTCCATGGACGCCCAGGCGTCGTTGAAGGGTCCCCAGTCGCCGGTGATCCTGCCGTAGGTCGCCTCCAGCCACAGGTAGTAGCTGTAGGCCTCCGAGGTGGTGGCGTGGCCGTAGTCGGGCGCCTCCACGATCAGGGTCTCCACCGAGTGGTACGGCACGAGGAGTCCGTCCACCTCGCGGAAGTAACCGCTCTCGGGGTCCTTGATCTTCTCGTACTGAGTGAGGAACTCCTCCTCGTACTCGTTGGCCGCGCCCGTCAGTTCGCGCGCGGTGACGACCACGGGGTCATAGCCCTCGGCGGAGACGGTGAACTCGGCCTGGGCGGGCTCACCCGAGCCGTCGCTGGAGGAGGCGACGGTCACCTCCTGGGGGGTGTCCCAGTCGGCTTCGCCGAAGGTCAGCGAGCCGCCCGAGGCCACGGACAGGGCCTCGCTGCCGGAGGAGCGCTCCACGCTGACCGGTACGTCGCCCTCGGGCGCGGCCGACAGCGCGACGTCGAAGGTGGTCTCACCGCCGGGTTCGAGGCTGACCGAGGTGGGGTCCACGGCCAGGGCCGGGGTCTCGGGATCGGGCTCCTCGTCCCCGCCGGCGCAGCTGAGGCCGTTGAGGGTGAACTCGGCGGGGGCGGCGTTGCTGCCGCTGTAGGTGGCCTGGAAGCCGAACGTCGCGGTCTGCCCGCTGGCCAGCCCGGAGGACCAGGGCGGGGCCTGTGCGGTCACGGAGCTGCCGCTCTGGGAGACCTGGGCGCTCCAGCTGTTGGTGATCTGCTGGTTGCCGGAGAATTCCCAGCCCAGCTCCCAGCTGGAGAGGGAGTCCGCCTCGTTGGTGACCGAGACCTGGGCGGTGAAGCCCGACCCCCAGTCGTTGGTCTGGTAGTCGACCGAACAGATCGGCGCCGCCTGTGCGGGGCTTGCCGGAAGGAGGGCGGCGACGAGCGCCGCGCCGAAGAGCACGGACGAGGATCTGCGCCAGCGTGCGCGGAGCGGATCGGGGCGGGGGGTGATCACGTGTCCTCCTTGGACGGGTTCTCCTTCCCGTGCCGCCCCGCCGAGTGGACACCGGGGGGCGTCGCCGGGGGCGGGGGCTGTCGGGGGAACGGCCGGGTCGGAGTGCGGGTGGGGTACGGAGGGAGCCGGTGGCGGCGCTGCCACTCGGGGGCTCAGGGCCCGGGGGCGGGCCTTACGTGTCGTCTCGGTGGGCCCGGAGGGCGCGCTTTCGCGCACGTCTCCGGGAGCGCTCCCATTACGCGTGGGCCGAAATTAACACCGACGTCACGTGGAGACAACGGGTGTTCAGCAAGTTACTGCTCGTTAAGTTCCGGAAACTTTCGGGGCGACCGGGGCGGGCCGGACCGCCCCGGAGGGGCCCGAAGGGCAGCACGGGGCGGAGGTGCCCGCCCGCCGTGGGGGCGGGCACCCCTTCCACACGGCCCTCGCTCGGGCCTTCGGTGACCTACTGGATGGGCGGGTGGGCGTTGGCCAAGAGCTCCTGGAACTGCTCGGAGAACCAGTGACCCGACACCGGAGCGTTGGGCAGGGCCCCGCTCAGGTTGTTGCCGTTGCGCGGATTGCCCTCATAGGTGGGATCGCACATCCGGTCGAAGCCCTTGCCCTCGTCGTTGGGGATCTCCTCACTGGACCCGTCCGACTCACCCGGCGGCTTCATCCACACATAGGCGTCGATCCCCGGCTCGGGCGCGGCCTGGGGACGCTCCCCCAACCCCGCGCCGGCCTGGTTGCACCAGTTGCCCGACTGGATCCGGCGGTCATAGCGGCCCCCGTCCACGTAGGCGTCCACACTCGTGGTCGGCCCCGGCCCGTCCGGGCGGTCCGGCCCGCCCCACCCGTTGCGGGAGGTGTCGATGAGCATGCCCAGCCCGTCCTCGAAACCCAGCCCCACCAGCTCCTCGCGCAGGGCCTGGCTGTAGGACAGCTCGTCGGTGAACTGGTTCCAGTCCACCCACGAGGACTGGCGCACCGGGGTGCCCGCGACGGTCTCCCCGATCGCGAAGTTCTCCTCCACCAGCGCCGAGTAGTTCGCGGTGTTGGCGATGAAGCCGTGCACGTCCTCGGGGGTGGCCCCGGCGGTGTTGGCCGCCTCGTAGAACAGCTCCGCCGAGGCGGTGAAGTTGTCCTGCCAGCCGATCCACCCGTGGTGGCCCGCGTCCACGTAGTTGTACACGTTGGCGACATCGCCCAGGGTGGCCAGGGCGTAGCCCACCCCCTCCACGTAGTTGCCGTTGGCCAGCATCTGGTCGCAGTTGTCGGTGGCGGTCTCGCGCGGGGAGACGTTGGTGACCAGGTTGGGCAGGGAGTCGATCTCCACCGTGGTCACGATCCGCAGCTCGGTGTCCTCGTAGTCGGCGAGGATGTCGGCGATGGGATCGATGTAGTCGTTCTTGTACCGGTCGATCTCCTCCGGTCCCAGCTCACCGTTGGAGGCCAGGGCGGCGCAGTCACGGCCGGGCAGGTTGTAGATCACCACCTGGAAGACCAGCGGCTCGCCGTTGGCCTGTTCCAGGGCCTGGTCCAGGTGGTCGCGCAGCCCCATGCTGCCGGTGGTGGGGCTGTCGTTGCCCTCGATGGCGCTGATGCGGTCCAGCCACACCCCGGTGGGCTCGTCGGCCACCGCGTCCCCGCCCGGCTCGGCCGCGGCGTTGGCCGACCAGATCGGGTTGACGTACACGTCCGCGCCCACGTACGGGTTGTCCACCCGCCCGTCCGCACCCGGATCACCCGGGTCATCGGGGTCCTCGGGCTCTTCCGGGTCCTCCGGATCCGGGTCGGGAGGAATCAGGCCGTCGCAGACCACACCGTTGAGGGTGAACTCCGTGGGAGCGGCGTTGCTGCCCGAGTAGGTGCCCTGGAAGCCGAACTCCACGCTGGCGTTGGTGGCGATGGCGGCGTTGTAGCCGGCGTCGGTGGCCGTCACGCTCTGCCCGGACTGGGAGACCGTGCCGTTCCAGGCGTTGGTGACCTGCTGGTTACCGGCGAAGTCCCATTCCAGGGTCCAGCCGTCGACCGCGTCGCCGAGGTTCCTGACGTTGACGGCCGCGGTGAAGCCCGAGCCCCAGTCGTTGACCCGGTAGTCGACCTCACAGCCGGCGGCGGCGCCGGCGGGGGCGGGTAGAGCGACGGCCAGGGCGGTGCCGACGATCATGGCGGATGTCGCGGCCAGGCCGCGCCGTGCGCCCGGGCGTCTGCCCGGTGCACGCAGGATTCTGCTCATCTCTTGCTTTCCTCATGGTGGGGGGTGTGCCAGAGGGCCAGAGTGTCGGGACACGCGGAGCGGTCACCGACCGACGTGTGGAATCCGGGGGGAGCGGGGTGGCATGGCGGTGCGCGGGGCACGCGGCCTCCAAGAGGATGGTCGCGACAGGGGGGATTCTCCGTCTGACTGGGAGCGCTCCCAGAAGAGAGGCGGAGGAGTGCCGTGGAGGGATGGACTGAAGGCGCCGGCGGATCTTACACGCTTCCGGATGTGATCCAGCTCATTCGGGAGCGCTCCCATGAGAGTAACCGCACCCGGTTCTCATGTAAACACCCCGTAAAGCACCACGCGCTCTACGGAGCGGGGCCCCGCCACACCGGGGATCCGCGCCCCCGGAGGGCCCGGAATAGTCCCGCCCCTCTCCCCGTTCACCGGATAGTTTTAAATTACTTCTCAGGAAGCTTTCTCTAGGGGGACAGATGGCGACCCGCACACTGGTGACCGTCTCGGCGGGACTGAGCACGCCGTCCTCGACCCGGCTGCTCGCCGACCGGCTCACCGCCGCAGCGGCACGCTCGCTGGAGGAGCGCGGGGAGGATGTGGAGATCCGCACCGTGGAGCTGCGCGAGGTGGCGCACGACATCGTCAACGCGATGACCACCCGTGTGCCCACCGGTGAGCTGCGCCCGGTCCTGGAGGACCTCTCCCGCGCCGACGCGGTCATCGCCGTCACCCCGGTGTTCAACGCCTCCTACAGCGGCCTGTTCAAGTCGTTCTTCGACGTGGTCGACCCCGAGGACCTGGACGGCAGGCCGGTGCTGATCGGCGCGACCGGCGGCACCCCGCGCCACTCGCTGGTGCTGGAGCACGCCCTGCGGCCGATGTTCGCCCACACCCGCTCGGTGGTCGCGCCCACCGGCGTGTATGCGGCGTCGGAGGACTGGGGCGCGGGCGAGGGCGGCGGCCGCGAACTCTCCGCGCGTATCGACCGCGCCGGACGCCAGCTGGCGATGCTGGTGGACGAGCGCGTCCCCGGAGCCGGCGACCCCTACGAGGAGCCCACCCCCTTCGCCGACCTGATGTCGGGCCTGGGCGGCTGACACACGTTCTCCGTCCCCCGTGCGCGCGGCGCGCGGGGGACGTCGTTCTCGGCGGGTCCGACCCGCCGGCTCCTGCTCCGTCAGCTCCCGTACTCGGCGCGGAGGCGGTCGGCGAAGCGGGCGAGGTCGGCTCCGTGCAGGAAGGCCGAGCGCATGGTGCCGTGGTCGGCCACTCCCCCGCCCGCGATGTCGAAGGCCGTGCCGTGGTCCACCGACGTGCGCAGGATCGGCAGGCCCACCGTCACCGAGATCGTCCCGTCGAAGTCGAAGGTCTTGGCCGCGATGTGGCCCTGGTCGTGGTACTGGGACAGCACCCCGTCGTAGTGGCCGGTCAGCAGGCGGTGGAAGACCGAGTCCGCCGGAACCGGCCCGACCACGTCCGCGCCCGAGGCGCGCACCCGCTCCACCGCCGGCGCCAGGTGGCGGATCTCCTCGTCACCGAAGGCGCCGTTCTCCCCGCCGTGCGGGTTGATCGCCGCCACCGCCAGGGTCGGCTCGTCGTGGCCGAACACGCGCAGCGCGGTGAGCGCCTCGGTGATGGCCCCCACCTGCTGCTCCTCGTCGATCATGTCCAGGGCCCCGCGCAGCGAGACGTGGCGGGTGGCGAAGAAGATCTTCCTGCCGCGCACCACGAACATGGTGTTCTGCCGGGTGACGCCGGTCAGCTCGCCCAGCATCTCGGTGTGGCCCAGGTGGCGGCTGCCCGCGGCCCAGACGGCCTCCTTGTTGATGGGCCCGGTGACGATCCCGTCGACGTGCCGCTCCATGGCGGCCCGCGCGGCGACCTCGATCGCGCGGACCGCGGCGGCCCCCGCCCGCGCGTCGACCCTCCCCCACTCCAGTTCGGTGTCGCCGAGCTCGCCGATGTCGAAGCAGTCGATCACCCCCTCCTGTTCGGGGGGCAGGTCCCAGGTCGTGGTGGCGCGCACCTCGGCGTCCAGACCCCGGACGCCGACCGCGCGGCGCAGCACGGCGGGGTCGGCGACGACCACCCCGCGGGCCGGGGCGGTGGCGCCGGCCTCGGCGAGGGTGTGCACGGTGATCTCCGGACCGATACCGACCGGGTCTCCGACGGTGATGGCCAGGATCGGGCGTTCGGTCATGTTCTCTTCCTCGGCTCGGGATCCGCACGGCCCGCCGTGAACCGTCTCACGCACGGACCGTGGGAACCTCCTTCCCAGTACCGGCGCGGCCACGCCCGGCAGCGGGATGTCGGAGGCGGTACTCCCCGGGACGTTTGGAGGGCGCGGACCACGGCTATGTACGGATCGCCGAACACCGTCGCCGGACCGCGGAGCGTGCCCGTGAGAAGACAGTTCATCAACGAGCCGGGCGACATCGTCTCCGAGGCGCTGGAGGGCTTCGCCGCGGCCTGGCCGCACCACGTGCGCCTCAACGACGAGCCGGCCTACGTCGCCCGTGCCCGCCCGGCCGCCGACAAGGTCGCGGTCGTCTCCGGCGGCGGCTCGGGCCACGAACCCCTGCACGTGGGCTTCGTGGGCACCGGCATGCTCGACGCCGCCGTGCCCGGAGCCGTCTTCGCCTCCCCCACCGCCGTGCAGATCAGGGACGCGTCCATGGCCGCGGACACCGGCCGGGGCGTGGTGCACGTGGTCAAGAACTACACCGGCGACGTGCTCAACTTCCGTATCGCGGGCGAGCTCCTGGCGGACGAGGGAGTGCGCAGCGACATCGTCCTGGTCGACGACGACCTGGCCACCGACACCGGCGACTCCGGCGGTCCCGGGCGGCGCGGCACGGCGGCGGTCGTGGCCGTGGAGAAGGTCTGCGGCGCCGCGGCCGAGCGCGGCGCCGACCTGGAGGCGCTGACCGCGCTCGGACGCAGGGTCGCCGCTCACAGCCGTACCCTGTCCGTGGCACTGGCCGCGGGCGCCCACCCCGGGCAGTCGAGCCCCTCCTTCGAACTGCCCGGAGACGAGATCGAGTTCGGCGTGGGCATCCACGGCGAGCGGGCCCGGGAGCGGCGCGCGTTCGGCCCCACGGGCGAACTCGTCCCCCAGATGGTGTCACCGCTGGTGAAGGCTCTGGGGTTGGAGCGCGGCGAGCGGGTGATCGCCATCGTCAACGGCCTGGGCGCCACCCACGACCTGGAGCTGTACGGCGTGTTCGGCGAGGTGCGGCGCTTCCTCGGGGGCGCCGGGATCGACATCGCGCGCACGCTCGTGGGCTCCTACGTCACCTCCCTCGACATGGCGGGCTGCTCGGTCACCCTGGTGCGCGCCGACGAGGAGGTCCTGGACCTGTGGGACGCCCCGGCCGCCACCCCGGCCCTCACCTGGTAAGTCCCGTCCACCACGTTCCGCACAGGAGTACCGGCCATGGCAGAGCAGCTCAGTCCCTCCCACGTCGAGCGGTGGGTCCACGGCTTCGTCGACACGGTGGAGGAGTCGGGCGAGTACCTCACCGACCTGGACCGCCGTAGCGGCGACGGCGACTTCGGGACCAACATGGTCACCGCGCTGCGCCGCGCACGGCGGGCCATGGCGGGCGTCGAGGCGACCACGGTCGGCGTCCCCTTCCAGGTGACGGGCGAGACCTTCCTCGCCCACAGCGGCGGTACCAGCGGCCCGTTGTTCGGGATGTGGTTCCGCGACTTCGGCAAGGTGGGCGCCGACGCCGGGGCCCTCACCCTGGCGATGCTGGCCGAGGCCACCGAGAACGGGTGGGCGACCGTGGCGCGGCTGGGTTCGGCCGAGGTCGGGGACCGCACCATGGTCGACGCCATCGCCCCGGCCTCGGTGGCTCTGAACAAGGCGGTCGGCGACGGTTCCGGCCTGGTGGAGGGGCTGCGGTCCGCCGCGGAGGCCGCGCGCGTGGGCGCCGAGGGCACCAGCGAACTCCTGGGCCGCCGGGGGCGCACCAGCTACGTGGGCGAGTCGGCCCTGGGCAGCCCGGACCCCGGCGCCGTGACCATCGCCCTGTTCTACCGTGCGGCGGTGGAGTCGGCCACCGCCTGAGGCGCGCGGTGCCCGGTGCGCGGACTCCGCACAGCAGGCTCTGCTCGTTGCCGGCGGCCGGGGGACGGGTTCCGGAACCGGTTTCGTGGTGCGGTGGAAGCCGGCGGCGATGACCGCGGACCCGTAGGTGACAAGGCCGGGGGGCCGCCCGGCCCGGGTTCGCGCTGCTACCGAGGTTCTTCCAGGTCGGGGCCGCGTCCCCGTCTACGTCGAGGAGGTCCCGGCCGCCGTAGGCGACGTCACCGTTGACTGCTGACGGCTGCTCGGCGGCTCGCCTGGCCTCAGGAGTCGCGGGCCGGCTACGTGACCGAGCCCTTCAGCCTGGAGGAGGCCGTTTCGCGCTGAACGCGATCCCTCGAAGGTCGGTCCGAGGAGGAGGGCGGACCCGGCGGAGGGGTGACACCGGCAGCGGACGGGTAGCGGACGCACGACAGGCCTGACCGGCGAGGACGCCGCGGGTCGGACGGGGGGACGATGCAGACCTTCCTGCCCCATCCCGCGTTCGCCGAGTGCGCACGGGCACTGGACGACCGCAGGCTGGGCAAGCAGCGGGTGGAGACCATGCAGATACTGCGGGCCCTGGTGTGGCCCGCGTACGGCTGGAAGCGCCACCCCGCCGTGGCGATGTGGCGCGGCTTCGTGCCCGCGCTGGTGGGTTACGGGGTCGCGGTGTGCCGTGAGTGGCGCCGCCGCGGGCACGCCGACTCGGTGCTGCCCTCGCTGCTGGCCTTCACCGGGGGCCGCGTCCCCGAGGAGGAGGAACTGTGGGAGCGCGACCTGCTCCCGCCGTGGCTGGGGGACGGTGCGCTGCACGTATCGCACCGCTCGGCCCTGGTGTACAAGGACCCGGCCCACTACGGACCGCTGTTCCCCGAAGCGCCCGGCGGCCTGCCCTACGTCTGGCCCCGCCCGGTCTTCCCCCGGTGGCCGCTGCGGCGCGGCACCACCGAGGCGATGCCGCTCGGGGAGGCCGTGAAGCTGTTGGAGGCCGACGCTCCGCCGAGCGAGCAGGCGGCCGCCCTGGAGCGGCTGGCCGGCGGCCGCAGCGCGTCGCTGCGGCTCACCGGACCGGGCGACACCGTGCCCGGGCTGCTCGCCGGACTGTGCACGCCCGGCGAGACGCTGTGGCTGGTACCCGGGCGTCCGCCGCCCAGGCCGCGGGGCTGTGCCGACCCGGGCCCCTCGGAGGCGGTCGGGCGGACCAGCCGGTCGACCGCACGGCAGCCCGGGCCCGAGGACGGAGCGGCGATGCGCCAGGAAGCCGGCGAGCCGGAGTTCCGGTTCCGCCGGATCGCCCCGGGGAGCGGAACGGAGGTGCCCGTGCCGTCCTCGGCCGAGCTGGTCGTCCTCGACGGCGCCGAACTGCCCGAGCCGCGCTCGGCCCCGCTGGTACTGCGCCTGCTGCCCCCGGCCGGGGCCTAGACGGTATGTAGGAAGGGTTCGCTGAAGGGCCGGGGACCTCCTCCCCTGAGCTCCGCTTCCCAGGGGCGCGGGCCGCCGCCCGGCTCAAGCACTGGTGGATCCCGTGGTGCTCCGCCACCGCCCGCAGGCGAGACCACCCGCGTGGTCCTCGTACTCCAGATGCGGAGGGCAGGACGAAGGAGGCTCGGGAAGGACGCGAGGTGGCTCCCTTCCCGGGCGGACTCCTCACGGAGGCCGTGCGCGTCCGTTGCTGAGCGCCACCGAGGAACACGATGTCCGATTTCTGCCAGCACCGTGCGCGCCGACACCGCGATGATTACCTCATGCGTCTTTCGATTCAACCCCTTCGCCCATGAGGCTGGAAACACTCATCGGACTGCTGGTGTTTTTGCTCCCACTCGCATACAGCCCGGGACCGGGCAACGCGTTCTTCGCGGCGGTCGGCGCATCCAACGGAACGCGCGCGACCGTTCCGGCTCTTGCCGGATACCACGCCGCGACCTTCGGTGTCACCGTGCTCATCGGATTCGGAATAGGAGCAACGGCCTTTGAGCACCCGGAGTTCACCAGAATACTCAGCGCGGCCGGCGGCATCTACATACTGTGGCTCGCGCTCGGTTTCATCCGCGCCGCGCGAACCAGCGCAGAACCCAAGGGAGACCTCGAACCCAAAAAGGAAAAGAACATCGGATTCTGGGCAGGTGCGATGGTACTGCTACTGAACCCGAAAGCCTATTACATCATCGCCGCGATGTTCACACAATTCCTGCATCCATCCGAAGACAACGCGACTAAGGTGGTTGCGATCGCGCTCGTTTTCACACTCAACAATCTTCTGGCATTCACAGTGTGGGTACTCGGCGGACGAACACTGACCGTGCTGTTCCAAAACGAGCGTGCGCGTCGATGGATCGACTACCTGTTCGCTGCATCGTTGATCGGAGTCGCGGCCTGGATGGCCTTGCCGCTCTTCACCTGATCGAACCTGCCCGAGAGGTCGAACGCGCGTGCGACGGGAGGCCCGTTGATCGCTGTGTGGCGCCGGCCAAGCCGCGAAACAGCCCTTCACCGACCCGGCCCGGGCGGGCACCGACACCCTTGTGGATGGTCGACCGGCCGGGGCCGTGGCGCCCGTGCGCACCGCAGGGATCCCAGCGATCGAGTCGGACCCGCGGTCGCCCGGTGACACCGCCTACGCCGGGTGTGGCCGAGGGCGGGAGGCCTTCCCGGGACGGCGGCAACCAGGGAGTGCGCGGGGGCGTCCCACGTGGAAACCCCCTTCGCTGAGGAGAGATCCATGTCCCCCGTTCAGATCATCCGCACGGTGGCCGCCGCTCTGATCGCCGGTGGAGCGGCCCTCGGGCTGGTTCCCGGCGGGTCGTGCGGGGCGGGTTGGTGGGCCCCGTCCGGCGGTGACGAGACCTACCACGGGTGGTTCGCCTTGGGAGGGATGCCGCCCGGCATGCTGGCCGGTACGTGCGGGACGGCCATGGCGCCGGTGGGGTCGTGGGCGATCGCGTTGATCGTGGTCGGGGCGGCCCTGTTGGCGGGGGCGCGGCTCAACACCCTCTACCAGCCGCGGGATGAGCCGAAGGAGTAGGCGCCCCGCCTGTTCCGGCTCTCCCCGCCCCCGGCGGCCGGGGGCGGGGATGTGCGCGGGGAGGACTTCCTGAGCGAGACGGCCGCCTTCCCACGTCCGGCCTCCCGACCGAGGCGCGGACGTCGCGCACGACCACGCCGGGAACCCGCCCGGGTGGGCGAACGGGTCCGTGGGCAGGAGTCCGCGAGGCGAGGAGCACCGCGCCGGTGTCGGTGCCGACGAGCTCTGGCAGCACCCGACACGCCGGAGCCGCCCCGGTCCGGGCCCTGCTCGGCCACGCCTCCCTCGGCACCGGCGCTCACTGTTTCCGCGCCGGGTCGAGGGAGAACACCGCCGTCGTCGAACGCGTCCTCGGCCAGTAGACGTACCACCGTGCGACCGGGGCCGCGTTCGCAAGAGCGCCCTCCGTCACCGACGACGGTTCGCGCCCTGTGTGATGGTCCCGGGGCCGGTGCGACGGTTCACGCGAGGATCTGGACGTACCCGTCGGTTCCGTGAACACGGATCCGCTGCCCGTCCCGGATCCTTCGGGTGGCCTGGTCCACGCCCACGACGGCCGGCAGACCGTACTCCCGCGCGATCACCGCCCCGTGGGTCATCAGTCCGCCCACCTCCGTCACCAGTCCGGCGACGGTGACGAACAGAGGAGTCCAGCTGGGATCGGTGTAGGCGGTGACCAGGATGTCGCCCGCCTCAAGGTCGGCCTGCGCCATATCCGTGACGACGCGGGCACGGCCTTCGACGGCCCCGGCCGAGACCGGGAGACCGGCCAGCGCGCCGGACGGGGCGTCGTCACGCCGGTACCGGCCGGTGATGGCCTCGCCGTCCGATGTGATGAGCCGGGGCGGGGTGAGCGCCTCGTACGACCGGAACGCCTCCCGCCTTCGCGCAACGAGTCCGGCGTCCACGTCGTTGGTTCGCACGGCTTCCTCCAGCTCCTGGAACCGGAGGAAGAAGACGTCCTCCTCCTCGCGCAGGACGCCGGACCGGACGAGGCGGCCGGCTTCCCGCAGCAACGCCTGCTTGTAGACGAAGTAGCGGCTGACCATGCCGTACTTGGGGTACTCCCGGTATCCGGAGAAGGTGCGGACGCGGTCGATCATCCGCTTGGCCTCCTCGGCCCTGCGCTCGCCGTCGGGAAGGGCGCACAAGCGCACCAGCAGTTCCCGTTCCCTCCGCCGTGACTCCCGGAGCCCCCGCTCGAAGCGTCGCTCGCCTTCGCCCGGTGCGAAGTTCCTGATGTTGCCGAGGATGGCGGGCACGAGTGCGGCGGGCTGCTCGCTCCAGCGCGTCCTGGTGATGTCGATCTCTCCCACGCAGCGCATTCCGTACGTTTCGAGGTAGTCACGGACGGCGTCACGTGCTTCCGGTCCGCCGGCCAGCCCGGCCATCTCGTCCAGGAAGCCGTCGCCCTCGCGGCCCTCGTCCACGACACGGTGCAGGAACGCCACGACGTCCGCGTGCGGCCGGATGGCGTCCGCCACGTCGAGAAGCGCCAGCCCCATCTCCGAGGTGACGTTGCGGGGGACGGACTGTGTGAGCGCGTCGGCCGCGTTCCTCTCACCCAGCCACTCCTCCAAGTGCTCATTGAGCCACTGGCTGGCCTCCATCGCCGCCGTGATCACCCGGAGGCCCCGCGGATCGAAGAGGACGCGCCTCAGCTCTGCGATGTCGGCCCGGACGAAGTCGAGCAGCGCCGGCCCGGACAGGTTCCGGATCTCGTGCTGCAGGGCGGCGACGGAGGCCTCGTTGCGCCGGATCAGATCGCTGACGACCTCGGGATCGGTCTCGACCGGGTCGGGGGCGTCACCGGCGGGTGCGGTGGTGGAGTCCTCTTCCGGAAGCGCGCGGAGGAAGTCGCCGCGGTCGAGGACGGTCCGCAGCGCGTCCCCGAGCAGCGGGTCGGAGCCCCCCAGGGCCTTCAGGAGGTTCGCGCGGCCTGTGGGCGTCGCCAGGGCGGGGGCCACGTCCACGAACAGCCGTCCGCCCGCCTCGTGCATCGGCCGCGGGGTCGTCATCTGCCACAGGGAGAGCCCCAGCGGTTTCATCGCGTCGGTCATCATCTGCTGGTGACCGACGGAGACGTAGACGTGGTTCTCCTGGTCATCGCTCGCGGGGACGGGGAACAGGGTGGTGATCGGCCGGCTCTGGACGATGTGGAAGTCGTCGCCGACCCGGCACCATTCGATGTCCTGGGGCCGGCCGAGGTGCGCTTCGACGCGCCGCCCCAGCCGCACCAGGCGCACGGCCTGTGACTCCGTCAGAGTCGGCTGCGTCCGCGACCGCGGCTCAACCGGTGCGTCACGGGTACCGCCTCCCGGCGACGCCTGCGAGGACCGGGTCTTGGCGGCGATCGCTGTGGAGACGACCTGGTCGTCGCGCACCGTGTAGACGTCACCGCGGACCTGGCCGGAGACGAGGGTCTCGCCGAGCCCCCAGCAGGCTTCCACGGTGGCGGTCCTGCGGTTCGAGGTCACCGGGTCCGCGGTGAACAGGACTCCGGCCGCGTCCGGGAACACCATCTGCTGTACGACCACGGCCATATCCGTCTTCCGGTGGTCGAAGCCGTTGCGGAGACGGTAGGTCACCGCCCGCTCGGTGAACAGCGAGGCCCAGCACCGCCGGACGTGCCGAAGAACCGCCTCCTGACCCGTGATGTTCAGGTACGAGTCCTGCTGGCCGGCGAAGGACGCGGTCGGCAGGTCCTCGGCGGTCGCGCTGGACCGCACCGCGTAGGAGGCGTGCTCATCGATCCGGGTGAGCGCTTCGCCGATCGCCGCAGCGAGGTCGTCGGGCACCGCGACGCCTTCGACGCTGCTGCGTATGTCGGCGCTCAGGGTACGGATCGCCGCGCGGTCGTCCGGTTCCACGCGCGACAGCAGATCGAGCCGGGTCTCGATCGACGGTGCCTCGGCGACGATCCGCCGGAAGGCGTCCGTCGTGACGCAGAAGCCGTCCGGCACGCGGATACCGGGGATCCGCGAGAGCTCGCCCAGATGTGCTCCCTTTCCGCCGACGTCGGCGACATTCGTCGCGTTGATCTGTGCGAAATCCATCACGTATCGCAATTTATTTGCCCTGTCGTTCGCCGGTTCGGTTCACAAGGCAGCAAGTATGGAACATTTTTCAGCGCCTCATGAGGGGCACGAATCTGATATAAAGTGAAAGTGGCGGAGAGCGGCCCGCACCTCGTGCGCGGCCCCGGCGGTTCCCCTCCCGGCACCGTGGCCGAACCGTCGGCGTTGACCGGTCCGTGCACGTCGTCCACTCCCGCCCGCGGCTGGGCCGCGAGGACGGGATCGAGGACCACCGGGCTCCGGACCGCCGGGTGCGACCCGCCCCGGCGCACCTCAGGCCGCCCCGCGCGCACTGGAACGGCGGGCGTCCGGGCAGGGGCCCGCCCTGGGACGTGTGTCGAAAGCACTGCCATGCACCTGGGCCGTGTACACGAACGATGATCGCGACCCGGTGGCGTCCGGGGTGGAGGTCAGGAGGACCGGCGCGGTGGTTTCGGTATCGCGGAACGTGGCGACCGACTGTGCGAATGCCTGGAGCCGGTCCGGTCCTGGAGCAGGGTGACCGGCCGAGCCGTAATGCAATCCCGGAGCTCACGCGCCATTCTGGCCGCTTTCGTGTGACAGCCCGCCATAACCAATCGTCGACGACCCGGATTGGAACGGCCGCCTCGTAGCGGACCACGGGCTCGCCTGCCTCGCGGCTCCGGCCCGGTGCCTCCTGAGGCGGTTGCCGCCGCACCCGGCCGCGTGGCTCCGGCGGTGGCCGGTCCTGGATTCGGGCGGGTAGCCGCCGCGGGAGCCGGGTCTTCCGCGGCCGTGGCCGCTCCCGCCCTCACCGGTGTGGTCGCCCCCACCGCCAAGGGAGGTGTCGGTGCGCCGCTCCACATGGAATTCGCTTCCGTCGACCCGTGGATGGTCGCGGCCGTGCTCACCCTCGCCGCATGCTCCGCCCTTCCCGGGCGCGGATCCCAGCGGACCCGCGACAGGCCGCGGTCAGGGCCGGCGCGCGGTGACCAGCCAGGCGCGTGAGTCGAACCACACGCCCTCGCCGGTGTCGTGGGCGTCGAGCACGGCCGGCAACCGGTCGAGGGCACGAGCCGTCGCCGCGGCGTCCAGACCGGCGACCAGGTCCTCGACCATCCGCAGGCCGAGCAGCATGTCGCGGGCACTGGCCGCGTCCGGGCCGTAGTAGACCGGCCGGCGTACACCGGTGGTCTCGACCGCGGTGAAGCCGGCAGCGGTCAGCACGCCGGCCGCGACGGCCGGATCCGCCAGCGAGAAGGCGCCGCCGCCGAGTCCGGCCGGCACCGTCCGACCACCGGCCAGCGCCTGTCGGACCGCGCCGAACCACTCCTGGCGGTCCTCGGTCTGCCACACCAGCTGCACCAGTCGCGCCCCCGGCCGCAGTGCCCGCCCGATGTTGGCGAACGCCGCGACCGGGTCGGCGAAGAACATCGTGCCGAACCGGCTGATCCCCAAGGTGAAGCCCTCCGGCGTGAAGGGGTGGACCTGGGCGTCGGCCCGCTCGAATCCGACGTTGCGGATCCCCTCCTCCTCGCTCAGCCGGCGGGCGCGGTCCACCATCGGGCGGGACAGGTCCACGCCGAGCGCGCTTCCCGACGGCGCGGACCTGGCGGCGTCCCGGGTGGTCTGCCCGGTACCGCAGCCGATGTCGAGCACGCGGTCGGTGCTCCGGACGTCGGCGGCCGCTCGCAGCAGCAGGTCGTAGCGGCTCAGTTCGGCGTCGTAGTCGAACAGTTCGGTCACCGCCCCGGATTCGCCGGACCGTCGCGGAGTACGCCGAGCACCGTGTCCAGCCGTACACCCGGTTCGAACTCCGGCAGCCACCAGGTCGCGCCGGCGGCGGTGTACGGCAGTGGGTCGGCGTCCGGGGGCAGGCTGACGGCGACGTCGTACGGTCCGACCGCGCCCGGTCGGAGCTCGGCGAGGGTGGCGACGACCTCGGCGAGCTGGTCAGGGTGTTCGAGGTTGACCGGGAAGAAGCCGTCGAGCCGGGCGGCCCGGCGGATCGGTTTGGCGTTGCCCGGGAATCCCGCGGCCCACACCGGCACGCCGGGCCGCTGGACCGGCCGCGGCAGGAACGCGATGCCGTCGACGGTGTAGTGCTCGCCGCGGTGGCGCACGGGCTCGCCGGACCAGGCGGCGGCCAGGACCGCCAAGGACTCGTCGAGCATCCGTCCGCGTCCTCGGTCGTCGACCTGCTCGCCGGTCCTGGACAGTTCACCACCGAACCGGTCGCTGCCGAGGCCGACGCCGAGGGTGAGGCGGCCGCCGCTGAGCCGATCCAGCGTCGCGGTCTCCCGCGCCACCTTGGCCGGCCGTCGACGGGCGAGCGGCGACACCATCGGGCCGAGCCTCAGCCGCTCGGTCGCGGTCGCGATCGCCGCCAGCGCGATCCACGGGTCGGCGACCTGTCGGACCGGCGCCTGCCAGGACAGGTGGTCCCACACGAAGCAGCCGTCCCACCCCGCCTCCTCCGCGTCGGCGGCGATGCGCGCGACCACCCGCGGGTCGGCGAGGTCGTTGAAAAGCGGCAGCCAGAGTGCGGACCGCAGCCGGTTCATGGGCGCCCTCCCTTCCGTGTGCCGCACCGGGACCGGCACGAAGTCCTCCCACACCGTCATCCACACCGGCCTCGGCGGGCCGTGTCCGGTCCTTTCCAGAACCAGCGGTCCCGGGCCGCGGACCACGTCGCACGACGCCTCGCGGCCGACCGGAGTCGAAGCGTATCCCGGCGTGCGCCACGTCACGTTCGGCCAACGCCCGGATCGCGGCCCCGCCGGAACACGGCGAGCCACCGGCGTACGCCCTCGCACGCCCTCGCACCGGCGGCCGCGTACTCGGCGACCGCGACCGCACCGGAGGACGGCTCGGGCGGATCCGCCCCGGCCCGCCCGCCCCGAACGGCACCGGCCAGGTCGTCCTCCCCCTGTCGAAGGGCTGGAACACCCTGCCGGACTCCACGGTGAGAGGCCGCGCGCGGCCGTGTTTCCCCTCACAGACGCCGGCGTCCAGCCCCTGCTGTGGCGGAGAAACGCCTGTCCAGGCGCCCGCGGCGCCCCCGCCGCGCTGTCACTCGTGCCGCCACGGCCGTTAAGCTGTGACGGCAGGAATGACAGGATGTCGCCGCCGCGTTGACCACCGCGGGGACCGGAGGCCTTCTCCCTCGTTCCCTCCCGCCGTCTCCGACGGCGGCGCCGGCGGGGTCCGCCTCTGACGTCCCCGCCTCCTTCCATGCTCTCCTGCTCTGCTGTCAGCCGCCACCGCGGACACCCGTCCCGTCGGCCGCCACGCACACACGGCGCATGGATCTTCCGATACTGACCGGCACGTCCCGGTCGGTGCCTCCATACGAGGAGCACCTTCTTCTTCATGTTCTCCACCCTGCGCTCACGCGTGTCCGAGCGAGGCAGACGCGTCGACCCCTGGGTCCTCGGTATCAGCGGACTGCTCATGGCAGCGTTCGTCGTGTCCGCGCTCATCGCCCCCAAGGCGGTCGGCACCGCGGTGGACGCGGCCTTCACCTGGTCCGCGCGCTGGTTCGGCGCCTACTGGCAGCTCCTCATGCTAGCCACCTTCGTCGTCATCACCGTCCTGGCGTTCTCCCGCTACGGCAGGGTCCGCATGGGCGGCTCCGGCGCCCCCGGGTTCAGCCGGTTCTCCTGGATCGCGATGATCACCACCACCCTGCTGGCCGCGGGAGGGGTGTTCTGGGCGGCGGCCGAGCCCATCGCCCACTACGCCTCCCCACCGCCGCAGTACGCCGACCAGGTCGGCGGCGGGGCCGAGGGCGCGGCGATCGCGATGGCGCAGAGCTTCGTCCACTGGGGCTTCATCGGCTGGGCGGTCGGCGGTTCGCTGGCCACCCTGGTCATGATGCGCGGGGTGGAGAAGGGCATGCCGCTGCGTCCGCGCACCCTGCTGTGGCCGGTCATGGGCGAGCGCGTGCGCACGCACTGGATCGGCACGGTCGTCGACGTCAGCTGCGTGCTCGCCGTGGTCGCCGGGACCGTGGGGCCCATCGGCTTCCTCGGTCTCCAGATCTCCTACATCTCCAGTGAGCTGTTCGGGCTGCCGGACACCTACACCACCCAGTTCCTGATCATCGTGGGCCTGACCGTCGTGGCCACCCTGTCGGTGCTGAGCGGCGTCCAGCGGGGCATCCAGACGCTGAGCCGGGCCAACGTCTGGGTGGCGCTGGTCCTCATCCTGGCCATCGTCGGCATGGCGTCGCTGCCCTTCGTGGCGGACCTGTACGTGCGGTCCGCCGTCGTGCAGGTGCAGGAGTTCCTGCCCATGGCCCTGTACCGGGGCGACGAGCAGTGGCTCGGTTACTGGACCCTGTTCTTCTTCGGCTGGTTCCTCGGCTTCGGCCCCATGATGGCGATCTTCTTCGCCCGCATCTCCAAGGGCCGCACCGTACGCGACATCTACGTCGGGGCGACGGTGATGCCCACGGTGGTGACCACGATCTGGTTCACCGCGCTGGGCGGTACCGGCATCTGGCTCGAACAGCGCGACCCCGGGACGATCACGGGGCCCTACGCCGAGGACGGCCTTCCCGCCGCGGCGCTGTCCATCCTGGAGGCGCTGCCGATGACCGCGGTGCTCGGCGTGCTCATGGTGATCGTCGCTCTGATCTTCCTCGCGTCCACGCTCGACTCGATGTCCTACGCCATCGCGGCCTCCAGCATGAACGAGGGCGAGCCCTCCGGACTCGTCCGCGCGTTCTGGTGCGTGGGTATGGGCCTGGCCGCCGTCGCGCTGCTCCTGGTGGGGGACGGCGGGATCCAGGCGCTACAGTCCTTCATCGTGGTGACCGCGGTCCCCGTGGGGCTGATCATGCTGCCGACGCTGTGGACCACGCCCCGGCTGCTGCGCACCATGGCCGTCGAGCAGGGCATCGTCGCCGCGCCCCGCTCCTCCGGCGAGCGCGCCGAGGACGGGGTCCCGGCGCAGCAGGCCGTGGAGCCGGTCGGCTAGGCGGTGCCTTCGGGGGCTTCACCCCCCGACCCCCGCCAGTGCGTCCCACGGTGTCCGCCCGGTCGGGCGGACACCGGGACATACGAGGGGACCCGAGCCGCGCTCGGGTCCCCTCGTGTGTCCCGGTCTCGTGCTCCCCGGCCGGGTCAGGCGCCGGTGGCGGCCTCCCTGGCGGCCAGCATCGAGGCGTGGGTGGGCGCGTCGGGCACGTGCGCGGGCCGCTTGGCGGCGAACTCCTTGCGCAGCACCGGCACGACCTCCTCGCCGAGCAGGTCCAACTGCTCCAGGACGGTCTTGAGCGGCAGGCCCGCGTGGTCCATGAGGAAGAGCTGGCGCTGGTAGTCGCCGAACATCTCACGGAAGGTCAGCGTGCGGTCGATGACCTCCTGCGGGCTGCCGACGGTCAGCGGCGTCTCGCGGGTGAACTCCTCCAGGGAGGGGCCGCCGCCGTAGACCGGCGCGTTGTCGAAGTAGGGCCGGAACTCCCTGACCGCGTCCTGGGAGTTCTTGCGCATGAACACCTGCCCGCCCAGGCCGACGATGGCCTGGTCGGCCTTGCCGTGGCCGTAGTGCTCGAAGCGGCGGCGGTACAGGGAGATGAGCTTCCTGGTGTGGGTGGCGGGCCAGAAGATGTTGTTGTGGAAGAAGCCGTCACCGTAGTAGGCGGCCTGCTCGGCGATCTCCGGGCTGCGGATGGAGCCGTGCCAGACGAAGGGCGGCACGTCGTCCAGGGGGCGCGGGGTGGAGGTGAAGCCCTGCAGCGGCGTGCGGAACTTGCCCTCCCAGTTCACCACGTCCTCGCGCCAGAGCCGGTGCACCAGGTTGTAGTTCTCCAGGGCCAGCGGGATGCCCTGGCGGATGTCCTGCCCGAACCAGGGGTAGACGGGGCCGGTGTTGCCGCGGCCCATCATCAGGTCCACCCGGCCGTCGGCCAGGTGCTGGAGCATGGCGAAGTCCTCGGCGATCTTGACCGGGTCGTTGGTGGTGATCAGGGTCGTGGCCGTGGACAGGATGAGCTTCTCGGTCCGCGCCGCGATGTAGCCGAGCATGGTGGTCGGCGAGGACGCCACGAACGGCGGGTTGTGGTGTTCGCCGCTGGCGAAGACGTCCAGCCCGACCTCCTCGGCCTTGAGCGCGATGGCGACCATCGCCTTGATCCGCTCGGCCTCGGTCGGTGTACGTCCGGTGGTGGGGTCGGTGGTCACGTCACTCACCGAGAAGATTCCGAACTGCATGGCCGCTCCCCTAGGTATCTTCCAAAGAAGTAGTTTCCGATTAAACTATCACGGCGAACGCCTGGTCCCCATCCCCTATTCCTTCCCACCGTGCGCCGATCGGAGGGTCAGCGTTCATCCACAGGCACGCTCCGTATCTGTCAAATGTCACCCTCCCCTGGTATCCCTGGGAAAGATGGCACCGGAACGGTCACCGGGTGTCACGGAGACCGGCACGGCTGAGTACGTGAGCACACGCGAAGGAGGAGGGCGCGCGCCCCGACCCACGCGCCCGCAGTTCCATGGCCACCACTCTCGACCCCCGACGGCACCTTCCCCGCCAGGACCGCGACCGGACCGACCGCGAGCCCGTGGTGCTCGCCGACGCCCTCGGCGACGTCATGACAGCCCTCACCGAGGTCGACCCGGACCTGCTGGTCGTCCACGGGCCCGAGGACTGATCCACCGCCGCCTCCCGGCGGGCGCCCACGGTTTCGCAGGCGTGCGCCCGCCGACCACCACACCCGCCACGTCCCGGCCGGGAGCCCTCATCCGGGGACGATCCCCTCGGGGTGCTCGGGCAGGAAGGAGCGCACCAGCTCGATCGGGCCGCGGATGCGGGCGTTGAACCCGGCCAGCTCCTCCGCGGGCACCCACAGCTCCAGGATCGTGCGCCCGCCGACCTGCCGAACGGGATACCGGGACGCGAAGCCGGCGTCCACGCGAAACCGCGTGACGTGCCCCTCCCCGTCGCGTGGCAGGTTCCACTCCCGCGCGATCCGCGCCGCGTAGTCCTCGTTGAGGACGGGATAGAAGACGGGCTGCCCGGGCAGGCGCGGCGGCCACTCCCTCCAGCCCGAATCCCTTACCAGGGCGAGTTCCGCCGGCCCGGTGGGCCGCCAAAGGGTGAACAGCTCCGACATGACTACCGTTTCCTCGGACGCAACGTGGGCAGGAGCTTAGTCAGAGCTTGCGCAGTCCGCACCCGCTTTTTACCGGACGATCCGAAAATCGGTCCGTACAGCGGGAACACCACACTCATACGAGGCGTTCTCTCAGGTGAAGCGCCCCAGACCAGACCCCGACCCCGATCGAAGGCCTGAGAGGCGCTCACCACAATCCATGCGCGGATGCACGCGCTCGTGTCGGTAATGGGGGTTTCCGACGCGTATTCAGACGCTGCATCCGCCTTCCCAGCGGCCAGACCGCACTCAGTGCACACTGGCCGCGCCCGCTGTGGCCCGCGTTGGGGGACGTGGGCCACAGCCATGTCCGGGGGTGTGCGGTCCGACCGCACACCCCCGGACCCTTCTCCTCCGAACGCCTCCCCGGCGCCGGGGCCCGGACCCCGGCCGCTCAGCCGCGGCGGTCCAGGACGAAGTCGTACTCGGCGCGCAGGTGGGGGCGGTCGCACACGCGCCCGTCCGGCGCCCGGCCCGCCGGGTGCTCGGTGAAGGACACGACCAGGGCGTCCTTGGTCCCGAAGACCACGTCCGTCGCGAGGAAGTCCGCACCCTCGCGGAACAGGTGGGTGATGAGGCGGGCGTAGCCGGGCTCGTCGATCAGGAAGTGGATGTGCGCGGGACGGTACGGGCTGATGCCGGTACGCCCGACCAGGTCGCCGACCGGGCCGTCCACGGGGATGGTGTAGCCGAGCGGCGCGATGGTGCGCAGGCAGTAGGTGCCGTCCTCGCGTGTGCGGTACTTGGCGCGCAGCCGCGCCTCGTCCACCTCCAGTTGGGACTCGTAGGCGCCCTCGGCGTCGGCCTGCCACACGTCCAGGAGCGCCCCGGCCACGGGGACGCCGTCGGTGTCGGTGACGCGTCCGGTGACGTACAGGGGCGTGCCCTCGATCCCCTCGGACATGTCGTGGCCGAACGCGGCCTCCGGTGAGCCGTCGATGTGGAAGGGGCCCAGCACGGTCGCCGGGGTGGCGTCCTTCGAGAAGCGGTTGTTGAGCTGCACCACCAGCGTGCTCAGCCCGAGCACGTCCGAGGCCAGGATGAACTCCTGGCGCTTGTCGTCGCAGGCCTGCCCGGTGGCGGTCAGCCACCCGATCGCGGCCGCCCACTCGTCCTCGGTCAGCTCGACCTCGCGGGCGAAGGCGTGCAGGTGGCGCACCAGCGCGGTCAGCAGCCGGGCGGTGCGGGGGTCGTGGGCACTCCCCCAGCGCTCCACGGCCAGGTCGGTCAGGTTCTCCTCGGTCACGAACGCCATGGGGACGGTCCTCCCGCGGTTCAGGGGCTCAGTGGGTCGGGTGTGTAGGGCGTGGGTCCGACGGACCGGTTGTTGAGGTCCACCGACAGGAAGACGTCGTTGGCGACGGGCTCGCGCAGCTCCTCGGCGAGCTGGCCGACCAGCCCCGCGGTACGGGCCAGGAGGGCGAAGCCGCGCAGGAGTTCGATGGGCAGCCCCAGGTCGGCCAGGGCCGCGCCGCACACCCCGGCGCCGTTGAGCGGCAGCTCCTTGCCGAGGACCTCGGGGTGCACGCGTCCGACCGCCTCGAAGAGGGACAGGTGCGGGCCGAAGAGGTCCTCCTCTCGGGCGATGCGCATGAGCGCGGGGGTCCGCGGATCGCCCTGCTTGTGCACGTGGTGGCCGAGGCCGGGCACGAAGCGGCCCGCCTCGCGCTCGGCCCGCACCGTGCGCAGCGCCACCTCGTCCCAGGAGGCGTCGTCGGCGGGCAGGTCGCCGCCCAGGGAGCGCAGCACCCCGTGCAGGAAGCGGCCGGTGTCCTCGGTGACGCCGAGGAAGCGCGATCCCCCGCCGAGCAGGCCCGCGGCCAGCGCGCCCTGGATCGAGTCCGGCGCGGACAGGTAGGTCAGGCGCGTGACGATGGCGGTGGGGGTGAACCCGTGGTCGGCCAGCGCGGCGAGCACCGCCTCGAAGACGCGGGTCTCACCGCGGCTCGGGCGGCGCTGGGCGGCCAGCCAGAAGGCGAGCTCTCCGAACCCCACCTCGCCCATGACGTCCTCGGCCAGGTCCTGGCCCAGCAGGGTGATGGCGGTGGGGCTGGAGGCGCCCAGGGCGGTGGGGTAACCGGTGTGCCCGGGCGGTTCCGGCTCCGCGCCGGAGTCCCCGGGCCGTTCGCGGTGCTCGCTCATGTTCCGTCCTCTCGCTGTTCGGGCTCGGCCAGCCACGCGCGCAGGTCCGCGCCGTGCTCGTCCAGGTCGGGCGGGGGAAGCCGGTAGGAGGCGGGGGTGGCGGAGAAGCGGATCGGGTTGCGCGTGGTGGGGACCGCGCGCTCTCCCCGTCCGACCTCCACCACCGGGTCCAGGTCGAAGCGCTCGGCCATGGCGAATCCGCCGTCGATGCCCTGGATGGGCCCGCAGGGCACCCCGGCGGCCACGAGCAGGTCGAACCACTCCAGCGCGCCGCGCGCGGCGAGCCGTTCGACCAGGACCGGGCGCAGTTCGGCGCGGTGGGCGGTGCGGGCGGCGTTGGTGGCGAAGCGCTCGTCGTCCGCGGCCCCGGCGATGCCCAGCACCTCGCACAGGGACCGGAACTGGCGGTCGTTGGCCGCGGTGACGATGAGGTCGTCGTCGGCGGTGGGCAGGGGCTCGTAGGGGAACACGCTGGGGTGGGCGTTGCCCATGCGCGTCGGCACGGTCCCGCCCGCCACGTAGGCGGAGCTGTGGTTGACCAGCCCGGTCAGCGCCGAGGAGAGCAGGTTGACCTCGACCCGCTGGCCCTCGCCCGTGGCGTCGCGGTGGCGCAGCGCGGCGAGGATGCCGATGGCGGCGTGGTTGCCCGCCATGACGTCGAACACCGAGATGCCCGCGCGGTAGGGCTGCCCGTCCGGGTCCCCGGTCAGGCTCATCAGGCCGGAGACCGCCTGCACCATGAGGTCGTAGCCGGGGACGTCGCGGCCCGCGCCGGTGCCGAAGCCGGTGATGGAGCAGTAGACCACGCCGCCGTTGGCGGCCTGGACGCTGTCGTGGTCGAGTCCGAAGCGCGCCAGGCCGCCGGGGCGGAAGTTCTCGATCACCACGTCGGCGCGGCGGGCGAGCTCGCGTGCGGCCGCCGCGTCCTCCTCCTCGCGCATGTCCAGCACCACGGAGCGCTTGTTGCGGTTCACGCCCAGGTAGTAGGTGGACACGTCGCCGCGCACGGGCGGTTTCCACGAGCGCGTGTCGTCTCCCGCGGGCCCCTCGACCTTGACCACCTCGGCGCCCAGGTCGGCCAGCAGCATGGTGGCGTAGGGCCCGGCCAGGATCCGGGAGAAGTCCGCCACCAGCAGCCCGGCCAGCGGCCCGGCCGGGGCGCCGGTGTTCCCTCCCGTGGCCCCGGCCCGTGCGCGTGGGTCTTCCCCCGCCATACTCATCCCTTCGACGTCCGTAGAACGGACATGAGTCCGTTGGCAGGAGTCTGCACTCGGCCCCGGCCCGCGTCAACCCCCGAGATCGCCCCCGCGACCACCCCGGCACCGGCGGACAGGCCTTTGCCGATGAAGCCCGGCGGCCGGGGCTTCGCGACCAGGATCTTCCGCTCCCTCCCTTGACAGAAACGGCGACCTCACCAAGGGTGGAGCCCACCATCGCGACCACTTAGCGGACTACCGTCCGAAAAAGGGGTGGATGGTACGGAGAACCGGTCAGCGAGGCGCTCACGGCGAGGAGTCCCCCATGCACGAACCCAGCGATTTCCCCCCGGGCCGACCGGTGGTACTGCGCGGCGGCACCGTGCTGCCCATGGACGACGCGCGTACCGTCCTGAGCGACACCGACGTCCTGGTCGTCGACGACCGCGTGGCCGCCGTGGGCCGCGACCTCGCGGTCCCCGAGGGCACCGCCGAGATCGACGCGGCCGGCGGCGTGGTCATGCCCGGCATGATCGACACCCACCGGCACATGTGGCAGACCGCCATGCGCGGCTACGGGGCGGACTGGACCCTGACCCAGTACTTCGTCTGGTACTACCTGGAACACGGCAGGCACTTCCGCCCCGCCGACGTGCACGCGGGCAACACGCTCGCCGCCGTCGAGGCGCTGGAGGCCGGGGTCACCACCGTCGTGGACTGGTCGCACGGCCTACAGACCCCCGAGCACGCCGACGCGGCCGCGGAAGCGCTGCGCTCGGTACCCGGGCGCCACGTCCTGGCCTACGGCAACATCCAGCAGGCACCCGCCGAATGGGCCACCGCGCCGGAGTTCCGCTCCTTCGTCGAACGCCACCGGGGAGGGGACCTGCTCGACGTGCAGATCGCCTTCGACGTCACCGGCGACCCGGAGTTCCCCGAGAGGCCCGCCTTCGAGGCCGCCCGCGACCTGGGGCTGGCCGTCACCACCCACGCCGGGGTGTGGGGCGCCACCGGCGACGACGGCGTCCGGCTCATGTACGAGCACGGGTTCATGGGCCCGGAGACGGTGTACGTGCACGCCGCCTCCCTGTCACGGGACTCCTACCAGCGCATCGCCGCCACCGGCGGTTCGGTGTCGGTCTCCACCGAGAGCGAGCAGAGCGCCGGACAGGGCTACCCGCCCACCTGGGAGCTCCGCGCGCACGGCATCCCGGTGTCACTGTCGATGGACAGCAGCGTGTGGTGGAGCGGCGACCTGTTCAGCGCCATGCGCACCACGCTGGGCGCCGACCGCTGCCGCGAGCACATGGAGGCCCAGCGGAGCGGGGACACCGTCACCCACTCCGCCCTGCGCGCCGACCAGGTGGTGGGGTGGGCCACCCGGGGCGGGGCCGCCGCGCTGAACCGCGACGACCTGGGCCGGGTCGCTCCCGGCTGCAAGGCCGACCTGGTGCTGATCCGCAACGACGCCTCGCCCGTGTCCTTCCCCCTGCTCAACCCCTACGGCCACGTGGCCTTCCAGGCCCAGCGCGGCGACGTGCACACCGTCCTGGTCGACGGCCGGGTGGTCAAACACGAGCACCGGCTGGTCGGCGTGGACCTGGCGTCCGTGCGCCGGAGCGTGGAGGGCACCGTCGAGCACCTGCGCACGGCCGTCGGCGAGCAGGAGTGGGCCGCGGGCATGAACCCCGACGTCCCCGAGTCGAAGGTCCTCGACAACCCCTACACCTACACCGACTACCGCGACGCGGGCACCCACGGCCGGTGAACACCGGTGCCGGACCGTCCGCTGTCCGGACACACGCCGGATATGCTGACGCTTCCACGACACCGACGGGAGTGACCATGCCGCGCGAGGGCGCCGGACCCGACTTCATCGAGGCGCTGGCCCGGGGGTTGGACGTGATCCGGACCTTCCAACCGCACCAGCCGACGATGACCCTGGCCGAGGTGGCCAAGGCCACCGGGCTGGCACGGCCCACCGCGCGGCGGATCCTGATCACCCTCCAGGAGCTGGGCTACGTGCGCTCGGGCCGGGCGGGCTACTCCCTGACCCCGCGCGTGCTGGAGCTGGGCGTGGCCTACGTGCGCTCGACCGGCCTCTGGGAGATGGCCCGCCCCCACCTGGAGGAGCTGTCCGAGCGCACCGGCGAGTCGTGCTCCATCGCCCAGCTCGACGGGTCGGACATCGTCTACGTCGCCCGTGTCGCGGTGCCCAAGATCGTGACGCTGGACGTGCAGATCGGTACCCGCTTCCCCGCGCTGCAGACGTCGCTGGGCAAGGTCCTGCTGGCCGCCCTGGAGGGCGAGGACGTCGACCGCGTGCTGGCCGAACCCACCCGGTCCGGACTCGTACCGCTGTGGCGGCCCGACCGCGAGGAGCGCGACGCCGTCCTGCGCGAGGTGCGCGCCCGGGGGTGGGCGCTGACCGACGAGCACCTGGCCCGGGGCATCCGCTCGGTCGCGGCACCGCTGCGGGACGGACGGGGCCGGGTGTTCGCCGCGGTCAACGTCAACACCCACGCCGCCGAGACACCGCTGGAGCACCTCGACCGCCACCACCTGCCCCTGCTGCTGCACGCGGCGGGCGAGATCAGCGCCGACGTCGCACGCCTGGAGTCCGTGCCGCAGATGACCCGCACCCCCTAGAGCCGGGAGGACGCGATGCCCGAGAGCGAGGCGGGCGCCCGGTCCGCACGGCACCCGACGATGGCCGACGTGGCCGCGCGCGTGGGTGTCTCCCGCCAGCTCGTCTCACTGGTGCTGGGCGAGCGCCCCGGCCCGAGCGCGCGGACCCGCGAACGGGTCCTGCGGGCAGCCGAGGAACTCGGCTACCAGGCGGACACGGCCGCGCGGCTGCTGCGCCGGGCGCGCAGCAGGCAGGTCGGCGTGCTCTTCGGCATGGGGTACCCCATGGACGCCCACCTGGTCGAGGCGCTCTATCCGGCCACCGCCGAACTGGGGTACGGCGTGGTGCTGAGCGCGATGGCCAGCACCCGCAGCGAACGCGAGGCGATCGGCGAACTGATGGGGCTGCGCTGCGAGGCGCTGCTCCTGATCGGCCTGTCCGCCGAGGCGCCCGCGGACCTGGCCCGGGTGGCCGAGCGGGTCCCCGTGGTGGAGATCGGCCAGCGCACCGGCGCGGAGGGCACCGACAGCGTGCGCACCGCCGACGCCGTCGGCGTCCGCCAGGCCGTCGAGCACCTGGTCGGGCTGGGGCACCGCGCGATCGTCCACGTCGACGGAGGCGGTCTGCCGGGCGCCGACGAACGCGTGCGGGGCTACGCCGAGACCATGCGCGGGCACGGTCTGGGCGACCGTGTCGAGGTCCTGTCCGGCGACTACTCCGAGGAGGCGGGCGCACGGGCGGCCCGACGCCTCCTGGCCCGGGACTCCCTGCCCACCGCCGTGGTCGCGGCCAACGACCTGTGCGCGTTCGGGCTCGTGGCGACCCTGGTCCGCGCCGGGGTGAGCGTGCCCGGGGACGTGTCGGTGGTGGGGTACGACGACAGCCGGACCGCACAGCTGTCCTTCCTGCGGCTGACGTCGGTGCGCCAGGACGCCGAGCACATGGCGCGGCTGGCGGTACGCTCGGCGGCCGAGCGGCTCGACGGGGGCCGCACCCGCAGCCGCCACCTGCTGCTGGAGCCCTCCCTCACCGTGCGGGACAGCACCGCTCCCCCGCGCTGAGGGGCCCGGACGCGGCCCGGCGCCCTCGGCCCCTTGGTACCAAGGCCGTCTCCCCCCACGGAGGTCCCGGTTCGCCCTGTCGGACGCGTTCCTCCTCCGGCCGCTCCCCCGCGCTGAGGGGCAGGCACCACCGGCACCGGGAGACAGTTGACTTCCTCCTCTTCCTGAAGGAAGAGGATTCCGACCAGGCCTGGCGGCCCGGTGGCGCTACGCGCCTCACAGCGCGCACTGGTTCCTGCTTCACCGTCATGGCACCCCAGAGGTCTCCGCAGGCTGGCACGGTTCACCCCGAAGGGCTAGTCCATCCGCGCGCACGAGTGTTTCGGGCCGCGTTCACGTCCGCATGCGCCCTGTACCCGCACGCGCCGCACCGGAACACCGATGGGCTCTCTCGGTTCTCCGACGCGACATGCCCGCACGGATGACAGGTCTGGGACGTGTACGCGGGGTTGACCTCCACGATTCTGGTTGCGCTTCGGCGGGCGGCGTTTTGGCAGGCGAGCTTGAAGCCGTGCCACCCCCGGGCCAGGATCGCCCGGTTCAACCCCGCCTTCTGCCGCACATGAGTGCCCGGGGCGTCGACGGTGCCCTTCGCCGAGCGCGACCAGCGGAACCGCACCCATCCCAGCTTGGGCAGCTTCAGGCGCCCCCACTTGCGGCCCAGGCGTTGCACGATGACGCGTGCTCCGGCGGGGAAGCGGAAGGAGGGCTTCCACCGGCCCTTGGCACGCCAGCGCACATTGAACGTGCCATGGTCCCGGCACGCCCGGTCCAGGTCCCTGAGGGTCTGTTGCAGGATGTGCGAGGGGGCGGCCTTCAACCACTCCTCCTCGGTCTTGGCCTCGGCGAGCTGGCGGGCCTGGAGGTGGTAACCGCAGAACGGCAGGTCCTGGCCGCGCTGCCACCGGCGCACGGCCTCACGGCGCTGGTGAAGGCCGGTGTTCCACACCGCCCGACAGATATCGCCGTAGACCTGGCACAACCCGGCCTGCTCGCCGGTGGGCGCGAGCCGGTACCGAAACCCCGTCAACACGGTGTCACCACCTCCTTCCAGCGGGCACCGAACCTAGCGGTGGCCTACGACATTCCGATGGGAGCGGCTATCCCCGACCCGAAGAACGAGGTCTGCGCCGCAAAGGAGGCAGATCACACGCAGAGACGGTTGGCTTCGCCCCGGGTAGGCCCGACACTGGAGTTAGCACGTGCTAAATCACCCTCCGCTGTCGTCCGGCATCCCGTGATCCGGACCTCCCGGGCCGCCGACCCGCTCACGGCGCCCGGCACACGCGCCCCCGGCCCACCTTCGAAGGGGACCCGCCCATGCCTTTGGCCCTGCTCGCCCTCGCCGTCGGCGCGTTCGCCATCGGCACCACCGAATTCGTCATCATGGGGCTGCTGCCCGAGGTCGCCACCGACCTCGGCGTCCCGGTTCCGACCGCCGGATACCTCATCTCCGCCTACGCCCTGGGCGTCGTGGTCGGCGCTCCCCTGCTCACCGCGCTGAGCACGCGGCTGCCACGCAAGACGGTCCTGCTCGTCTTCATGGGGCTCTTCCTCGCGGGCAACCTCGCCACCGTCCTGGCCCCGTCCTTCGGGTCCGTGTTCGCCTCACGGGTCCTGGCCGGGCTGCCCCACGGCGCCTACCTGGGGGTGGGGTCGCTGGTCGCGGCGCACATCGCCGGTCCGGGGCGTCGGGCGACGGGGGTCTCGCGGATGTTCCTGGGCCTGACCGTGGCCAACATCGTCGGTGTGCCCGCGGGCACGTTCCTGGGGCAGGCGATGGGCTGGCGCGCGGCGTTCCTGGTCGTGGTCGGCATCGCCCTGCTCGCGATGGCCGGTATCGCGGCCTTCGTGCCGCGCCAGCCCTCGCCGCCCGGGACGGGCCTGCGCCACGAGGTCCGCGAGCTGGGCCGCTCCCAGGTCGTCCTCGGCCTGGTCACGGCGGTCTTCGGGTTCGCCGGGGTCTTCGCCGTCTACAGCTACGTCTCGCCGATGATGACCGAGCTGGCGGGCATGTCCGCCTCCGGCGTTCCCGTCGTCCTGGCCCTGTTCGGGACCGGCATGACGCTCGGCTCACTGGTGATCGGCCCTCTGGCCGACCGCGCGCTGCGTCCCACGATCTACGGGGCGCTCGCCTCCCTGGCCGTGGTCCTGGTGGTGTTCACGGTGACCGTGCACAACCCCTGGACGGCCGCGGTGACGGTGCTGGTCCTGGGCGCGGTGGGGTTCGGTGTGGCCACCCCGCTCCAGGTCCTGGTGATGAACAAGGCCGCCCAGGCGCCGACCATGGCCGCGACCTCCAACCACTCGGCGTTCAACCTGGCCAACGCCGCCGGGGCGTGGCTGGGCGGTGTCGGGATCGGCGCCGGCCTGGGGTACTCCTCCCCGGCCGCCATCGGCGCGGTGCTGGCCGTGGTGGGCCTGGGCATCGCGGTGGTGGCGGGCCTGCTGGACCGTCCGGGACGGGAGCGGGGCCCGAGCGCGCGGGCGTCCGAGGCCGAGGCCCCGGAGTACAGCACCCTGTCGTGAACCGTTCCGATGCGCGCCCGTCGGGGAGAGGCTCCTCCCCGACGGGCGCGAACGCCCGGCGAGGGGCGTCCCGGCGGCGGTGCCGGCCGGGCGCCCTCGCGGTCGCGCGGCTACCCCGCCTGGACGAATCGGATGAGTGTGGAGGGCCCGAACTCGAACTCCTCCCATCCCAGGTCCGTCTCACCGAGGGAGGACGCGGGCGTGCAGTGGACCAGGGACCAGGGGGAACTCGCTCCCGACAGCCCCGGAACGAAGTCCCTCACCCCCGTGCACGCGATCTCGCGGTCCACGAGGTAGGTGACCGCGCCGGTTCCGGCGTATCCGATGGGGGTCTCCACCCGCTCGTTCTCGGTTCCCACCAGCTCCGCCACCTCCATGGCGCGGTCACAGGTCATCTCCCAGGCGTCCGCGCGCACCTGCCAGACGCGTTCGTAGAGCTCCACCTCGCCGCAGGCGGGCGCGTGGAGGACCTCCAGACGCTCGCCTCCGAGCTCGGGCCCCTGTTGGGGGTCGACCACCTCCACGGAGCCGCCCGCCCCGGTGAAGTCGGCCTCGACCCGCCAGAGCTCGCCGGTGTACTCCATGCGCACCGGTGCGCCCTCGGCGTCGACCTCGACCAGGCCCCGCGCGGCCTCCTCGACCACCTCGCCGTCCACCACCAGCCGCGCGGTGAGCGAGCCGGTGTAGACCCGGCCGTCCGTTCCGTCCCCGGCGTCCTCCTCCAGGTCCCCGGACCCGGCCATCTCACGCAGGGGCCCGGTGACCAGGTGGGGGCCGAGGTCATCGGCGGTGGCCTCCCACGCGGGGGTGACCGGCTGGGAGGCCTCGCTCTCCTCCAGCGCGGACCCGTACACGTACAGCCGCCCGTCCCTGCCGGCCGCCGCGACGGAGCCCTGTCCCATCACCTCTCCACGCGCGAGGAAGGTGTCCTGGTCGGCCGCGTAGCGGTACTCGACGGCGGCCCGGCTCTCCTCCAGCACCGCCTCGACGAGCCGCCCCGTCCGCGCGGCGACCTCCTCGGCGTGTGCGTCGGTGAAGCGGCGCTCGACCTCGACCACGAACCCGCCGCCCTCCTCCAGGGTGGTCGCGGCGGCGGTGACCGCCTCGGCCGGAGCGGTGCCGACCTGGTCGTAGACGACGTATCCGCCGGTGACCGCTCCCGCGGTGACCAGCACGCCCGCACCGGCGATCGCCGCCTTGGAGCCCACGATCGCGCTGAGGGTGCCGCCCGTGGCGCCGGCCGTGGTGGTGCCGGTCCCGGTGGCCAGGCCCGCCGCGCCGCCCGAACCCGCGGCCGTTCCCCCGACCGAGCCCGCTGCCGTGCCCGCCCCCGCGCCCACCCCCGTGCCCGTTCCGGTTCCCGCGCCGCCGAGCACGCCTCCGGCGATTCCGGCCGCGGAGACCATGCCCGCGGCCGCCGCCCACCGGACGGGATCGTGTCCGGCGGCGTCGACACCGCGCCAGTAGTCGCGCAGCAGGGCGCGCAGGACCTCGGCGGCCGGGACCGCGCGGCCGCGGCCGTCCGCGCCGGCCCCGGCCGGCGGGGGCAGCAGGGCGCGCATGAGGTCCACCGCGCTCGGCCGTCGGCCGGGGTCGGTGGACAGGGCGCCCTCCACCAGGGTGCGCAGGTCCTCCGGGACGCCCTCCACGTCGTGGTCTCCGGCACTGACCCGTCGGCGCAGCTCCTCGGGGGTGCCGTGGCCGAAGGGGTCGCGGCCGGTGGCCGCGAGCGCCACCAGGGCGCCCCAGGCGAACACGTCGGCGGCCGGCGCGGCGCTCGCCCCGGCGTAGCGTTCGGGCGCCACCCAGCCGGGGGTGCCGTAGGAGGCGCCCCGGTCGGTGGCACGCCGGGCGCCGATGGTGGTGGCGATACCGAAGTCGACGATCTTGGGGCCGTCCGGGGAGAGGATGACGTTGCCCGGTTTGACGTCGCGGTGCGCGATCCCGGCCGCGTGCAGCGCGGCCAGGCCCTCGGCGGTGCCCGCCGCGAACGCGCGCAGCATCTCCCCCTCCAGGGGGCCGAACTCGCGCACGTGGGAGCGCAGGTCCCGGCCGGGGACGTAGTCGAAGGCCAGCCAGGGCACGCGGGCGGTGACGTCGGCGGCGTGCAGGTGCGCGGTGCTCACTCCCCGGGCGCGGGAGAGCATGTCCACCTCGCGGGCGAACGCCTCACGGTAGGCACGCTTGCGCGCGAACCTGGCGTGCACGGTCTTGACGGCCACGCACCGCCCGCCCCCGTCGAGCCCGCCGTAGACGGCGCCCATGCCGCCCGCGCCGATCCTGCCCACGAGCCGGTAGGGGCCCAGCCGCTCCGGGTCGCCCTTCTCCAGGGGTTCGAGTCCCGCTGGCAGTGGGTGTGCTGGAGGAGGGCCGGGGGATGGAGTGATGCTCATGGGGGCCTTCGCACTCGTTCGTCAGGGGATGACGAAGGGTGGGACGCACCGTGGCCCGGAAGCGTTCCCGCTTCCCCGTGACGGCGCGGGCCGGGAGGGGCGGCGCCTTCGGGGGCGCACGGGACGGGGCCGGGCCCGTTCTCGACGGACGCGGCCCCGCACCGGCCACAGGATCAGGGAACCGGACGTGCCCCACGTTCGGGGCGCCCGTGCTCACACGGTGTCCTGGTCCCCACCGTCACCTTGGCAGGAAGTCGTGGATGACGGCGATGACGTCGGACTCGGTCGCTGCTCCCTGGAGGAGGTAGACCGTGCCAAGGGCACCCGTCCAGGAGCGGTCGACCCCGCCGGTGTGCCCGGCCGCGCCGATGACCACGTCTCCGCCGGAGTGCCAGGTCCCCTCCCGCGTCACGCTTTCCTCCGGAAAAGTGTCGACGTAGAGGGTGAGAGTGCCGTCGGTGTGGTCGTAGGAGCCGGCCAGGTGAGTCCACTCCCCCGTCTCCGCCCGGGTGGAGGAGAGGGCACGGTGGACCTCACCGCCCTCGGCGTCCTCAGCGGCCACCTCGAAGGCCCACTTCCCCTGTTCGGCGTCGTAGCCCAGGGCGAAACCGCTGGTGTGCTCACCGCTCTGGGAGAGCGCGACGGCGTCGGCGCCGCCGTCGTCCAGCCGCACCCACGCCGAGGCGGTGAAGCTGCGGTCGGTGCGCACGGCCGCTCCGTCCGTGCGCAGGTGCTCCTGCTCGGCTCCGTCGAGGAGGACCGCGTGTGTGAAGAGCCAGTCGTTGAGCGCTCCGTTCCACGCCGTGGCGGGGTCGCCGTGCAGCGTCGCGTCGAGACCGTGGTCGGAGGAGTCCGTGGCGGCTTCACCACCGCTCTCGTCCAGCCGCCACAGCCCCTCCAGCGCGAGGGGCCGGCTGGCGGTCTCCCACACCTCCGACCTTCCGGTCAGGGTGAGACGCGAGTCCTCGTCGAGGAGGAGCCGGCTCCACACCTTCACGTCGTCGACCGCTCCCGGCCATCCCCGCGCGAAGGCGCCCTGGTCCTGGCCGCCGCCGATGACGAAGGGGCCCTCGGCGTTCCACGACGAGTCGCGGTCGGTACTTCCCTGGTGGACGCCGTCCACGTGCAGGGCGATCTCCCCTGCGGCCGGGTCGTACCATCCGGTCAGCTGGGTCCACACGCCCGCCTGGACGGGAGCGGTCGAGACCACGCGATGGTCGAACCCGCCTCCTGAGACGTCCTGGGAGGCCTGCTGGAACACCCAGGCCCCGTCGGAGGCGTCGTAGCCGAGCTGGAAACCGCTGAGGTGCTCACCGTCCTGGGAGACGGCCACGGCGTCGGTCCCGGTCTCGTCCAGGCGGACCCACGCCGACACGGTGAACACGGAGGAGGTGTCGACGACCGCCGCTTCGGTGCGCAGGTGCCCGGCCGCGGTGTCCGCGGCCGTTCCCTCCAGTCGGTAGCTGCTGCCCTGGTACTCCCCCACTCGGCCCCGGGTCCAACCGATGTCCCCGGTTCCCGTGGCGGCGCGGTCCTGTTCCATCACGTCCGAGGCGCTCGTCCCCGTGCCCTCGTCGAGGCGGAAGTAGGCGACGGGATCGGACAGCGGGGCGACCAGGAAGGAGTACACCAACTCGCAGCCCGAGGAGTTGCCGTAGGCGTCGACGCTTCTGGCGTGGATCGACCGGGGACCGTCGTTCTGCGGCGTGATCGAGACGGTGACCGGCCCGCCCGGCTCGTCGGGGCTCACCCGGGTGGTGCACGAGGCGCCGCCGCCGACGCTGTAGTAGTAGGCCACCGCGTCCTCCACCCCGTTGCCGGTGAAGGTGAAGTCACCCGCCTGTAGCGGAGCACCGTGGAAGCGGTCGTCGTCGGGATAGTCGTCGGAGGTCACCCGCGGCGGCGCCTCGGGCTTGCTGGTGCTGATCTCGATCCAGCACCAGTCGGACCACTCGCCCCCGGCCTGGCCGTCGTGGCCGCGCGCCCGGTAGCTGACCAGGACCTCCTCGGGCAGGTCCTTGGCGCTGGCCGACCGGGACCTGGGAGTGTCGTCCGGACGCTGCCAGGTGTAGGGAGACTCCGCGGTGCCGAGGGGTTGGTCGGCGCCGTCCAGACTCCACTCGAACTGGCCCTTGACCTCCTGGGACGCCGAGACGGCGTCGGGGTCGGCGAAGAGGCCGCTCAGGGTGAGCGTGGTGTCGTTGAGCAGGGTGGGGGCCTGCTTGTCCGTGGAACACGACTCGCCCCGCGCGGTGAGCGTTGCGGTGTCGGGCCGGTCCGGTGGACGGTTGTCGTCGGCGAGTGCCGGGGAGGGGAAGAGAAGCGGCACGACCAGTGCGGCTGCGGCCGCGGCCACCGTCGGACGGGTCAGGGGATGACGCATGAGGGGGATCGCCTGCCTAGTCGGTTCCCGTCTCGTGGACGGGCAGGATATGAATGGGAAAATCTATCTATTTGTTCGCATAGGTCACAAGTTTCTCTTTTCGTCCAAAAACGCGCACCCATGGTGACCTCGTCCTGAACACGGATGACCGGTTGTGGACACCGGGTTCCACGAACGCGGAACGGGGCCGGGCCCGTTCTCGACGGATCCTGACCCGGCAGGTGCCGCACACCCCGCCCTTTCGGACGAAGGGCGCGTCGGGACGGTAGCGCTGCACGGAGTCCAGCACGGAAACCCCCCGCGTCAGGGGGTGACGAAGGGTGGGACGCACCGTGGCCCGGAAGCGTTCCCGCTTCCCCGTGACGGCGCGGGCCGGCGGGGGCGGGGCACCCGGTGCGGGGCCGCGCCTCGGTCCTCCGTGTCCCCCACTCCCGCCCACGGATCTTGGTTAGCGTTAACATACGCCGCCCCCCATCAGGGGCCAGTGACGTCGAATCGTGTCGTCAAAGGAGTTGACGAGCAAAATGTTAGCGCTCACTATTATCACCACGTGACCCTGATCACCCCCCATCCAGCGGGTCACGATCGACATGGAGGACCCCCCGATGAAGAAGCTCCCCACGATCACGATGGCGCTCGTGCTGATGACGGCGACCGCCTGCGGCTCGGGCGACTCGTCCGGGTCGGACGACGGAACCATCACCATGGGTTTCTCCCAGGTCGGCGCCGAGAGCGGCTGGCGAACCGCCAACACCGAGTCCATCCAGCAGGCCGCGGAGGAGGCCGGAGTCGAACTGCAGTTCTCCGACGCCCAGCAGAAGCAGGAGAACCAGATCAGGGCCATCCGGTCCTACATCCAGCAGGACGTCGACGTCATCGCCTTCAGCCCGGTCGTGGAGACCGGTTGGGACGCGGTCCTGCTGGAGGTCCAGCGCGCCGACATCCCCGTGATCCTCACCGACCGGTCCATCGACTCCGCCGACGACTCCCTCTACGAGACCTTCCTCGGCTCCGACTTCGTCGAGGAGGGCCGCAAGGCCGGGCAGTGGCTGGTCGACAACGCCGAGGGCGAGGTGAACGTGGTGGAGCTTCAGGGCACCACCGGCGCCGCGCCCGCCATCGACCGCAAGGAGGGCTTCGAGGAGGCCATCGCCGGCTCCCCCGGCATCGAGGTCATCGCCACCCAGACCGGCGACTTCACCCGCTCGGGCGGCAAGGAGGTCATGGAGGCCTTCCTGCGCTCGCACGACGACATCGACGTCGTCTACGCGCACAACGACGACATGGGGCTCGGAGCCATCGAGGCGATCCGCGCCGCCGGCCTGGAGCCAGGCGAGGACATCCAGATCATCACGGTGGACGCCGTCGAGGCGGGCATGGAGGCCCTGGCCGCGGGCGAGATCAACTTCATCGTCGAGTGCAACCCGCTCCTGGGCGACCAGCTGATGGAACTCGCCGAGCAGGTCGTGGCGGGCGAGGAGGTCCCCAAGCGCGTGGTGGTGGAGGAGACCACCTTCACCCAGGAGGAGGCCGAGGCCGCCCTCCCGGACCGCCAGTACTAGAACCTCCGCCCCCGGCGCCCCGAACGGGTGCGCCGGGGACCGTCCACGACGACGAAAGCACTGGCCATGACCGATTCATCAGCGCGTTCGGCCGATCCGGTGGTCGACATGCGCGGTATCACCGTCGAGTTCCCGGGGGTACGGGCCCTCTCCGACGTCGACTTCCAACTGTTCCCGGGTGAGGTGCACGCCCTGATGGGCGAGAACGGGGCGGGCAAGTCCACCCTGATCAAGGCCCTCACCGGGGTGCACCGCCCGACCTCGGGCGAGATCCGCCTGCACGGCGAGCCCGTGGAGTTCACCGCCCCCGTGCGGGCCCAGAACGCCGGGATCAGCACCGTCTACCAGGAGGTCAACCTCTGCCCCAACCTGTCGGTGGCGGAGAACATCCTGCTGGGCCGCGAGCCGCGCCGCCTGGGCGCCATCGACGTGCGGGCCTGCCGGACCCGGGCCGCACGCCTGCTGGACCGCATCGGCCTGTCCATCGATCCCGGCTCCGCCCTGGGCAGCCATCCCATCGCCGTACAGCAACTGGTGGCCATCGCCCGGGCTCTGGCCGTGGACGCACGGGTCCTGGTCCTGGACGAGCCGACCTCCAGCCTCGACACCGACGAGGTCGCCGAGCTCTTCCGGATCATGCGCGTACTGCGCGACGAGGGGGTGGCGATCCTGTTCGTCTCCCACTTCCTGGAGCAGGTGTACGAGATCGCCGACCGGATGACCGTGTTGCGCAACGGCGCCCTGGTCGGTGAGTACCTGCCGGACCGGACCGGCCGTCTGGAGCTGGTCTCGGTGATGCTCGGCCGCGAGCTGGGCACCCTGGAGGAGGTCGAGCGCCGTTCCGGGGGACGCGACCCGGGCACCGCTCCGGTCCTGACCGCGCGCGGGCTGGGCCGGGCGGGGGCGATCGCCCCGTTCGACCTGGAGATCCACGCCGGCGAGGTGGTGGGCCTGGCCGGTCTGCTCGGCTCCGGGCGCACCGAGATGGTCCGGCTGCTGTTCGGGGCGGACCGCGCGAGCACCGGGACGCTCGGCGTCGACGGCCGGACCGTCCGGCCCCGCGGCCCGCGCTCGATGATCGCCCGGGGTGTGGCCCTGTGCTCGGAGGACCGCAAGGCCGAGGGGGTCGTCGCGGACCTGACCGTGCGCGACAACCTCACTCTGGCCCTACAGGCCGCACGCGGGTGGATGCGCCCGGTCCCCCGCCGCGTGGCCGACGCGCTGGTGAACGAGTACATCGAGAAGCTCGACATCCGCCCGGCCGATCCGGGCGCCCTCATGAGCGCCCTCTCCGGCGGCAACCAGCAGAAGGTCCTCCTGGCGCGTTGGCTGATCACCCGGCCCAGGCTGCTCATCCTCGACGAGCCCACGCGCGGCATCGACGTCGGCGCCAAGGTCCAGATCCAGAAGGTGGTGGCCGACCTGGCCGCCGAGGGCATGGCTGTGCTGTTCGTCAGCGCCGAACTGGAGGAGGTGGTCCGTGTGTCCGACCGGGTGGTGGTCCTGCGCGACCGGCGCAAGGTGACCGAGCTCGCCGGCGACGGGGTCACCGTGGACAAGGTGATGTCCGCCATCGCCGCGCACGGCGACCAGGACTCGGCGGTGGCCTCGTGATCCGGCACCACCTCTTCTGGCCGGTCGCCGCCCTCGTCGTCCTGCTCGTGGTCAACACCGTGTTCAACCCCTCGTTCCTGGAGATCGAACTCCAGGACGGACACCTGTACGGCGGTGTCATCGGCATCCTCCGCAACGGGGCGCCGACCCTGCTCATCGCCGTGGGGATGACCCTGGTGATCGCCACCCGGGGCATCGACCTGTCGGTGGGAGCGGTCGCGGCGATCGCCGGCGCCATCGCCTGCACCTGGATCGCCTCGGGCGGGGACGCGCTCACGGCCATGCTGCTGGCGCTGTGCGTGTGCGTCCTGCTCGGCCTGTGGAACGGCTTCCTCGTCTCGGTCCTGGGAATCCAGCCGATCATCGCGACCCTGGTGCTGATGACCGCCGGGCGCGGCGGGGCGATGCTCATCACCGAGGGCCAGATCATCACCGTGGACGACCCGCTCTACCGCCAGATCGGCGCGGGTTTCCTGGTCCTGCCGATCGCGATCCTCATCAGCCTGAGCGTGCTGCTGGCCGTCGCCGCGCTGACCCGGGGCACCGCCCTGGGCATGCTCGTGGAGTCGGTCGGCACCAATCCGAGGGCCAGCCGGCTGGCCGGGGTGAGCTCGCGCACCATCGTCTGGACGGTGTACGTGTTCGCCGGGCTGTGCGCCGGGGTGGCGGGCCTGATGATCAGCTCGAACGTCAACGCCGCCGACGCCAACAACGCGGGCCTGTGGATCGAGATGGACGCGATCCTGGCCGTGGTCATCGGCGGCACCTCGCTGGCCGGCGGCCGGTACTCGCTCGCCGGAACCCTGGTGGGCGCCCTGGTGATCCAGACGCTGACCACCACCGTCTACAGCATCGGTGTCCCGCCCGACGCCATCCTGGTGTTCAAGGCGGTCGTGGTGATCGCCGTGTGCCTGCTGCAGTCCCCACGCACGTCCGAGTTGTTCGGGTCCCGCCGCAGGGCCGGACCCGCCAGGACCCGCACCCCGGAGGTGAGCGCCGTATGAACGTCCTGGACGTCAGACGCGTGCGAGACCGTGTCGAGCGCGTACCCCGGCGCTTCCTGCCGGTCATCGCCACGTTCGTGGTGTTCGTGCTGGTCTTCGGCACCGGGTTGGTGCGCTACGACAACTTCGGCTCGCCCCAGGTCCTGGTCAACCTGTTCGTGGACAACGCCTTCCTCATCGTGCTCGCGGTGGGTATGACCTTCGTGATCCTGACCGGCGGTATCGACCTGTCGGTGGGCGCGGTGGCGGCGCTGTCCACCATGATCGCCGCGTCCACGCTGGAGGCCGGATGGCCTCCGCTGCTCTCGGTGCTGGCCGTGCTCGCCACGGGCACCACGCTCGGCCTGCTGATGGGGCTGGTCATCCACTTCTTCGACGTGCAGCCCTTCATCGTCACCCTCGCGGGCATGTTCCTCGCCCGCGGGCTGTGCTTCCTCATCAGCGTCGAGTCGATCTCCATCACCGACCCCGCCTTCCGGTCCCTGGCGACCGGGACCATCTCACTGGCGGACGGGGTGACCCTGACCTACAGCACCCTGATCGCCCTGGCCGTGGTCCTGGTCGCGGTGTACGTCCTGCACCTGACCCGGTTCGGGCGCACGGTGTACGCGGTGGGCGGCAGTGAGTCCTCGGCCCGCCTGATGGGCCTGCCCACCGGCCGGGTCCGGGTGGGGGTCTACGCGGTGAGCGGGTTCTGCTCGGCCCTGGGCGGCCTGCTGTTCAGCCTGTACATGCTCTCCGGCTACGGCCTGCACGCGGTCGGCATGGAGCTGGACGTGATCGCCGCGGTGGTGATCGGCGGGACCCTGCTGACCGGCGGGGTGGGCTACGTCGCCGGTTCCGTGGTCGGTGTGCTGGTACTCGGCACCGTGCAGACCCTGATCTCCTTCGAGGGCACCCTCAGCTCCTGGTGGACCAAGATCTTCATCGGGGCACTGCTGCTGGCCTTCGTCATCTGCCAGCGGCTCATGGTGCGCAGGGCCGCCTGACCGCCCCACCGGTCCGGCCCGTCCCGCGTGGGTCGGACCGGTCGGGCGCCCGACAGCGGTGATCTTGCTCCCAGTGGCACCGTCGGCGGTCGAGAGTGCCGCCAGGAGCAAGATCATCCGGAGTGGGAGCACTCCAGTCACACCGGCAACGTATCCGGCCAGCCGCTAACCGCGTTGGGGCAGGGTGCGGCTGCGCCCGCGGAACTCGGCGACGACCTCCTCGCCCCGGCGCACCGTGACGTCGTACAGGCCGCTGCGGCCGAACAGCGTCCGCTCCCGGGCGGTGGCCACCAGCAGGTCGCCCTCGTGGGCCGCGGCCACGAACGTCACGTCCGCCCCGGAGGCCACCGTCACCCCCTGCCCGTCCACGTTGCACGCGCACGCGAACGCGGTGTCGGCCAGGGTGAACACGAACCCGCCGTGGGCGATGCCGTGTCCGTTGACCATCAGGGGGCCCACGGTCATCTCCACGACCGCCAGGCCGTCGGTGGCCTCCACCAGCCGCATTCCGAGGTTCTTGGACGCCCGGTCGGCCTCGAACATCCGCCAGGCGGCCTCGTTGCGCCCGCTCACGAGTCGAAGTCCACGGTCACGGTGTCGGTCTGGGGCAGCGACTGGCAGGACAGGGCGTACCCCGCCTCCACCTCGGCGTCGGTGAGCGCGTAGTTGCGCCGCATCCGCACCTCGCCCTCGCAGACCCTGACCCGGCAGGTGCCGCACACCCCGCCCTTGCAGGCGAAGGGCGCGTCGGGACGGTAGCGCTGCACGGAGTCCAGCACGGGAACCCCCCGCGGCAGGGTCAGGGTGGTGGTGCGCCCGTCCAGGACGACGGTGACCTCGCTGGAGGGCCCCTCCACCCCGGGCTCCTCGTGGCGCGCCTGGGGCGGCGGCTCGGCGCCCTCCACGAAGAACAGCTCCTGGTGCACCCGCTCGCCGGGCACGTTCCGGCGGGCCAGCACCTCCCGGGCGTCGGTGACCATGCCGTAGGGCCCGCACAGCCACCAGTGGTCCACGGCGTCGGCGGCCACGACGGTGTCCAGCAGCGCCTCCATCTTGGCGCCGTCCAGGCGGCCGGTGAACAGCTCGGCCTCGCGCGGCTCCCGGGAGAGCACGTGGATCAGCTCGAAGCGCGCCCCGAAGGCGTCCTTGAGGTCGGCGATCTCGTCGGCGAACATCACCGTGTCACTGCGGCGGTTGCCGTAGAGCAGGGTGACGTGGGAGTCGGTGCGGCGCAACAGCGAGGACGCCATGGACAGCACCGGGGTGATCCCGGATCCGGCGGCGACCATCACGTGGCGGGCGGCGGTGCCCAGGTCGGGGACGAAGCGGCCGGTGGGCGCGCCCACCTCGACCTCGTCGCCCGGCCGGACCTCGTCGACCAGCCAGCTGGAAAACAGGCCGCCGGAGACCAGGCGCACGCCCACGCGGGGGGCCTGGCCGACGGGGGCGCACACGGAGTAGCTGCGCCGCTCCTCCACCCCGTCCACCTCGCGGCGCAGGGTCAGCGACTGCCCGGGGGCGAACGCGAACTCCTCGGCCAGGTGGTCGGGGACGTCGAAGGTGACGGCGACGGCGTCGTCGCACAGGCGCTCGACGGCGGCCACGCGCAGCCGGTGGAACGCGCCTCGGCGGCGCGCGGCCCCGGACGCGGTCTCGGTGACGGGTGTGGTCACGGTCAGATCTCCTTGACGTGCTCGAAGGGTTCGAGGCAGGACCGGCAGCGGTGCAGTGACTTGCAGGAGGTCGCGCCGAAGCGGGACAGCTCCTCGGTCCGGTCCGACCCGCACAGCGGGCAGTGCGGGACGGTACGGGTGGGCAGCAGGGTCAGCGGGACGGGACCGGCCGCGCGCGGGGGCGCGCTCCCGGGAGGGGATATGCCGTGTTCGGCGAGTTTGCGCCTGCCCTCCTCGGTGATCCAGTCGGTGGTCCAGGGCGGGGACAGCTCGGTGCGCACCTCCACCCGGTCGAACCCGGCGGCGCGCACGGCGCGGTCCACGTCCGCGCGCATCTCGGCCAGGGCGGGGCACCCCGAGTAGGTGGGGGTGATCCACACCACGGCGGTGCCGTCGGCCCCGGCCTCCACCCGGCGCAGGATGCCCAGGTCGGCCAGGGTGAGCATGGGCAGTTCGGGGTCGGTCACCGCGGCGGCCGCCGCACGGGCGCGCTCGCGGGCCTCCTCGCGAGTCGTGGTCACCATGTCGCCTCCGGGTGTTCGCGGGCCACCTTCTGGAGTTCGTCCAGCAGGGGGGCGAGTTCTGCGGTGTGCCTGCCCTCGCGTCCGGCCACGGCCGCCTCGGGGAAGGGCGCGGGGGCGTCCAGGCGCGCGGTGGTGAGCACCTGGGTCAGGACGGCGTGCACCTCCTCGCGCGTGGCGGCCGGGTCCACGCCCACTCCCTGGTCGGCCACTCGGGCCTCCACGGGGTGGGTGGCGAACAGCTCTCCGGTGAGCGGCCACACGTCGGCGACGGCGACGGCCGTGCGCTCGTGCGAGTAGGGGGTGCCGTCGCCCAGGCGCAGGGTCCAGGAGAGGGCGTACTCGCGGTGGTAGGCGAGTTCGTTGACGGCCTTGGCGGCGATGGCGGCGAGCACGGGGTCGCGGCTGTCGGCCAGGCGGGTGAACACGGCCAGGCGCGCGCTGGAGAGCACCAGCAGGGTGACCACCGCGCGGGCGAAGTCACCCCGGGGCATCTCGGTCAGGCGGACGTTGCGGAACTCGGCGGGGCCGCGCCGGTAGGCGAAGTCGTCCTCGTCGCGTCCGGTGCCGTCGGCCTGTCCGGCGCGGGCCAGCAGCAGGCGGGCCTGGCCGAGCAGGTCCAGGGCGATGTTGGCCAGCGCGACCTCCTCCTCCAGCTCGGGTGCGTCGGTGACCCAGTGGATGAGCCGCTGGGCCTGCACGAGCGCGTCGTCGCCGAGCATCTGGCAGTACAGCGCCAGGTCCTGGCCGTCCACCCCCTCGGGCAGGGTGGTGTCCACCCCGGCGAGGGCGTCGGTGAAGCCGGTCCCGAAGGCCCAGCGGGTGTCGCCGCCGTGCTCCTCGCTCAGGGCCGAATAGATGTGGTCGCCACTCATGGGTTGTTTCCTTAGTCCCTCGTGTTCGCGCTGGTCCCACCACCGCGTTCTTCTGGGGCTCCGCTCCGCTTCGCCCCGTGTTCAGACGCCTCAAAGGCGGGAACCTTCGGATCCTCCAGAACCCCGTCGGCGCCCGAACCACACCCCCCGGGGGGGGCTGAGCGGTGCCCATGGCACATGTCCTAGATGTGCGGGACGTCCTCGGGGATGGGGTAGAACGTCGGGTGCCGGTAGACCTTGTCACCGCTGGGCGCGAAGAAGGGGTCCTTCTCGTCGGGGCTGGAGGCGGCGATGTGTTCGGCCCGCACCACCCAGATGCTCACGCCCTCGTTGCGGCGGGTGTAGAGGTTGCGGGCGTTGTGCAGCGCCATGGTGTCGTCCGGGGCGTGCAGGGAGCCCACGTGGACGTGGTTGAGGCCGCGCTTGCCGCGCACGAAGACCTCGTAGAGCGGCCACTCGGGACGTGCCGCCCCGGAGCCGGATCCGCCGGTGTCCTTGCTCATGCCGCGGCCTCCTTGGCGCTGTGCTTGTCGGCGTAGGCGGTGGCGGCCTCGCGGACCCACGCGCCCTTCTCGTGTGCGGCCCTGCGCCGCTCGACGCGCTCGGCGTTCTTGGGGCCGGCGCCGGAGATGACCTGTTTGAACTCGGTCCAGTCGGGCTCGCCGAAGTCGTAGTGGCCCCGCTCCCCGTTCCAGGCCAGCTCGGGGTCGGGCAGGGTGACGCCCAGCTTCTCGGCCTGGGGGACGGTCATGTCGACGAACTTCTGGCGCAGGTCGTCGTTGGTGTCGCGCTTGATGCGCCAGGCCATGGACTGCTGGGTGTTGGGCGACTCGGCGTCGGGCGGGCCGAACATCATCAGCGACGGCCACCACCAGCGGTCCACGGAGTCCTGGACCATGCGGCGCTGGTCCTCGGTGCCCTCCATCATGCGCATGAGGAGCTCGTAGCCCTGGCGCTGGTGGAAGGACTCCTCCTTGCAGATGCGCACCATGGCGCGGGCGTAGGGGCCGAAGGAGCTGCGGCACAGCGGGACCTGGTTGCAGATGGCGGCGCCGTCCACGAGCCAGCCGATGACGCCGACGTCGGCGAAGGTCAGCGAGGGGTAGTTGAAGATCGAGGAGTACTTCTGGCGGCCCTCGATGAGGCGCTGGGTCAGGTCGGCGCGGTCCACGCCCAGGGTCTCGGCGGCCGCGTACAGGTACAGGCCGTGCCCCGCCTCGTCCTGGACCTTGGCCAGCAGGATGGCCTTGCGGCGCAGGCTGGGCGCGGAGGCGATCCAGTCGCCCTCGGGCTGCATGCCGATGATCTCCGAGTGCGCGTGCTGGGAGACCTGGCGCACGAGCGTCTTGCGGTAGCCCTCGGGCATCCAGTCGCGCGGTTCGACGCGCTGGTCGGCTGCGACCTTGGCGTCGAACTCCGCCTGCAGGTCCAGGTCGGCGCCGGGGGGCGCCTGGGCCGTCTGCGTGGTCATTGGCTTCTTCCCCATTCATAACCGAACGTTCGGTCAGTAATTAGTATCCCCGGAATCCCCCGCACGGGCAAGTCCCCGGGCGGGGGAGGAGGGGACCGGCTCAGCCGCCGGTGAAGGTCGGCTTCTCCTTGTTCAGGAAGGCGCGGACCGCACCCACGTGGTCGGCCGTCTGCCCCAGCTGGTTCTGCAGGTCGGCCTCCTCCTCCAGGAGCTCGGGCAGCTCGCGACCGCCCTGGGCCGCCGCGCGCACCTCGCGCTTGGCCGCCACGAACGCGCCGGTGGGGCCCGACGCCAGTTGCAGGGCCGTCTCGCGGGCGCGCTCGGCCCAGGCGTCGTCGTCCACGACCTCGGTGACCAGGCCCAGCTCCAGGGCGCGCTCGGCGCCGAAGACCGTGCTCAGCAGCATCAGCTCCATGGCACGCGCCTGTCCCAGAGCGGTCACCAGGCGGTAGGCCAGCCCCGAGTCCGAGGCAAGGCCGATCCCGGTGAAGGCGGTGCCGAACTTGGCCCGGCGCGCCGCGACGCGCACGTCGCCGGCCAGCGCGAAGCCCAGCCCCGCGCCCACGCACGCGCCGCCGATACCGACCACGACCGGCACCTGGATGTCCTCCAGTGCCAGCACGATGCGGTTGTAGTGCTCGCGCACGGTGCCCAGGGCGTCCTGCGGCTCCTCCTCCAGGATCCGCGCGTGCTCGCCCAGGTCCTGGCCCACGCAGAAGGCCTTGTCCGAGCCCAGCAGCAGCACGGCGCGGGCGGTGGTGGACTCCGCGGCCCGGCGCAGCGCGTCCAGCAGCTCCTCCTTGACCCGCCGGGTCAGGCCGGGCGTGTTCAGCCGCACCGTGGCCAGCCCGTCGGCCTCACTGAACTCCGCCGCCTTCGGGGCCCGCTGGTCGGCCGCCGTGTCCTCGCTCAACTCTCTACCTCTCCTCGTCCCAGGTGTGGAATCCCTGGCCGCTCTTGCGGCCCAGCCTTCCCTCGGCGACCATACGTCGCAGCAGCTCCGGAGGGGTGAACCGGTCCCCCAGTTCGGCCGCCAGGTACTCGGCGATGGCCAGGCGCACGTCCAACCCCACCAGGTCGGTCAGGCGCAGCGGGCCCATGGGGTGGCGGTAGCCCAACTCCATGGCGGTGTCGATGTCGGCGGGCGAGGCGACGCCCTCCTCCACCATGCGGATGGCCTCCAGACCCAGCGTGACACCCAGGCGGCTGGTGGCGAACCCGGGGGCGTCCCTGACCACGATCTCGGTCTTGCCCAGGGCGCCGACCCAGCTGCGCACCGACGCCACGACCCCGTCGTCGGTCTCGGGGGCGACCACCAGCTCCACGAGCTTGGAGGCGGGCACCGGGTTGAAGAAGTGCGTGCCCAGGAAGCGCCGGGGGTGCTTGAGGGCGGCGGCCAGCTCGGCGACCGACAGCGAGCTGGTGTTGGAGGCCAGGACGGTGTCCTCGCCGACGGCGGCCTCGGCGGCGGTGAGCACCGCGATCTTCAGTTCGGGCTTCTCCGGCACGGCCTCCACGACCAGCCCCGCGTCGGCGGGGATGTCGGCGGTGTCGGTGACCGTGCCCAGCCGGGCCAGGTAGGAGGCGGGGTCGGCGTCGATCCTGCCGCGCCGGGCGGCCTTGTCCAGGTCGGCCGACACCCGGGCGCGACCGGCCTCGGCCGCCTCGCCGGTGGCCTCGACCAGCACCACGTCCGCACCGCAGGTGAGGAACTGCTGGACGATCCCGGCCCCCATCGTGCCGCCGCCGATGACGGCGACGGTGGCGGGAACGCCCTGCTCGGCGGGGCCGTGCTCGGTGGGGCTCAACGCTTCTTCCTCTCCAGGAAACGGGTCATCCGGTCGTGCTTGTCGGCGCTCTCGAACAGCACCGCCTGGGCCAGGTCGTCGGCCAGCGGGTGCGGGCCGTCGGCGTCCAGGACCATCTTGGTCATGCGCAGGGCCGGCGCGGAGGAGGCGGCCATGCGGTCGATCAGGGCGTGGGCGCGCTCGCGCAGCTCATCGGAGGGCACGATCTCGGCGGCCAGGCCGTGGCGCAGCGCGGCCTCGGCGTCCAGGCGGTAGCCGCCCAGCAGCACCTGCTTGGCGACCGAGGCCCCGACCAGCTCCCGCAGCCGCCAGCACGCGCCCGCTCCGGCGATGATGCCCAGGCCCGGCTCGGGCTGGGCGAACACGGCGGTGGGGGTGACGACGCGGATGTCGCAGGCGTAGGACAGCTCGGCGCCGCCGCCCAGCGCGTAGCCGTCCACGGCCGCCACGGTGGGCGTCCGGAGGCGGTGCAGGCGTTCGAACAGGCGGCTGTTGATCCCGGCCAGCGCCTCCTCGCGGCCGCGTTCGCGCAGCTCGGAGATGTCGGCACCGCCCGCGAACACGGTGCCGTGTCCGGTGAGCAGCAGCGGCCTGGGGGCGGCCTCGATCCGCTCGCACACCCGGTGCAGTTCGGCGATCATCCGTCCGTTGATGGCGTTGCGTGCCTCGGGGCGGTGCAGTTCCACCACCACGCGGTCCTCGCGCCAGTCGACGTTCAGCGTGGTGAACTCTTCGGTGTCGCGGTGTTCGGCGTCGGGGTACCCGGTCACGGGCGCTCCACCAGAAGCGCGGTGCCCTGTCCGACGCCCACGCACAGGGTGGCCAGGCCCCGGGCGGCGTCCTCGCGCTCCATGCGGTTGAGCAGCGTGACCAGGATGCGCGCACCCGAGCTGCCCAGCGGGTGGCCCAGCGCGATGGCGCCGCCGTCGGCGTTGACGCGGGCCTCGTCCAGCTTGAGCCGGCGCATCACTGCCAGGGACTGGGCGGCGAAGGCCTCGTTGAGCTCCACGGCGCCGATCCCGTCCAGGTCCCACCCCGCGCGGTCGAGCACCTTGCGGGTGGCCGGGACGGGTCCCAGGCCCATGACCTGCGGGGCCACACCCGCCGAGGCGGAGGCCACCACGCGGGCGCGGGGGGTCAGGCCGTGGCGGCGCACGGCCTCGGCGCTGGCCAGCACCAGGGCCGAGGCGCCGTCGGAGAGCGAGGAGGAGTTGCCCGCGGTGACGATGCCGCCCTCGCGAAAGACCGGGCGCAGCCTGCCCAGGCTCTCCATGGTCGAGTCCGGGCGCGGGCCCTCGTCGGCGGTGACCTCGTGGGTCCGGCCCTTGCGGCCGTGCACGGTGACCGGGACGGTCTCGGCGTCGAAGCGGCCCGCCTCGGCGGCCGCGACCGCGCGCTCGTGGCTGCGCAGGGCGAAGGCGTCGCACTCCTGCCGGGTGAGGCCCTCCAGGCGCGCGACCTCCTCGGCCGTCTCCCCCATCGACAGGGTGTAGCGCAGCTCGTCGGGGGAGGCGTCGGCCGGAGCCTGGGCGTCGGCCTTCGCGAAACGCGGGTTGGTGAAGCGCCATCCCAGGGAGGTGTCGGCGACCTCGCCCGGCTTGGCCCAGGGGGTGCCGGGCTTGGCCATCACCCAGGGGGCGCGGGTCATGGACTCCACGCCACCCGCGACCACCACGTCGACCTCGCCCGAGCGGATGGCCTGGGCGGCCGAGGACACGGCGGTCAGGCCGCTGGCGCACAGCCGGTTGACGGTGTAGCCGGGAACGCTCGGGTCGAGCCCGGCCAGCAGCACCGCCATGCGGGCCACGTTGCGGTTGTCCTCACCGGCCTGGTTGGCCGCGCCGAGGATGACCTCGTCCACGACGTCGCCGGGAACGCCCGCACGGCGGACCACCTCGGCCACGGCCGTGGCGGCCAGGTCGTCGGGGCGCACTGCTGCCAGGGCACCGCCGTAGCGGCCCTGGGGGGTTCGCACCCCGTCGACCAAGTAGACCTCGTTCACGTGCGGCCTCCCATGTTAACGACGGTGGTCCGGGCCACCGCCACCTGTGAAATCATCGACACTTCGTCCTTGACACCGCTGTCCGGAGACTGCGTTAATGCATTAGTAACCGAACGTTCGGTCAGTAAGCAAGCCGGTCCGCTCCTCGACGGACCGCACCCACCCGCGACCCGCGCACACGCCCGCCCGCCTCCCCCAGGACCGCTGTCGGCGGGTCTCGCGCACAGTACATGGAGAGGCCCATGGCAAGCCACGACACCACCGTGCGGACGGCCGGCACGGCCCCCCGCCTGGGGCAGGCCCCCTCGCCCGAACTCCTGGACCCGGCCGAGCGCATGAGTGTCGACGAACTGCGCGCCCTGCAGCTCAAGCGCCTCCGATGGACCCTGGAGCACGCCTACGCCAACGTGCCCCTGTACCGGAAGAAGTTCGACGAGGCCGGGGTGCGGCCCGAGGACCTCAGGGAGCTCGAGGACCTGCGCCACTTCCCGCACACCACCAAGGCCGACCTGCGCGACAACTACCCCTTCGGGATGTTCGCCGTCCCCCAGGAGAGGGTCAGCCGCATCCACGCCTCCAGCGGGACCACGGGCCGCCCCACCGTCGTCGGCTACACCCGCGAGGACATCGACGTCTGGGCCGAGGTCGTGGCCCGCTCCATCCGCGCCTCGGGCGGCCGCGCCGGCCACAAGGTGCACGTCTCCTACGGGTACGGCCTCTTCACCGGCGGCCTGGGCGCCCACTACGGCGCCGAGAGACTGGGCTGCACGGTCATCCCCGCCTCCGGGGGCCAGACCGCCAAGCAGGTCCAGCTCATCCAGGACTTCGAGCCCGACGTCATCATGATCACCCCCAGCTACATGCTGACACTGCTGGACGAGTTCGAGCATCAGGGAATCGACCCGCGTAGCACCTCTCTCAAGGTCGGTGTCTTCGGCGCCGAGCCCTGGACCGAGAAGATGCGCACCGAGATCGAGGAGCGCTTCGACATCCACGCCGTGGACATCTACGGACTGTCGGAGGTCATGGGCCCGGGCGTGGCCAACGAGTGCGTGGAGACCAAGGACGGCCTGCACGTGTGGGAGGACCACTTCTACCCCGAGGTGCTCGACCCCCTCACCCAGGACGTGCTGCCCGACGGCTCGAACGGGGAACTGGTCTTCACCTCGCTGACCAAGCAGGCCATGCCCGTCATCCGCTACCGCACCCGCGACCTGACCACGCTGCGCCCGGGCACCGCCCGCCCCATGCGGCGGATGGACAAGGTCACCGGCCGCAGCGACGACATGATCATCCTGCGCGGCGTCAACGTCTTCCCCACCCAGATCGAGGAGATCGTCCTGGGCCTGGACGGGCTCGCCCCGCACTTCCAGCTGGTGCTCACCAAGGAGGGCCGCCTGGATCGCATGGCCGTGCGCATCGAGGCCGCACCGGACTGCACCCCCGAGCGCCGTGTGGCCCTGAGCAGGGAGATCGTCGCCACGGTCAAGGACAAGGTGGGCGTGAGCGTGACCGTGGACGTGGTCGACCCCGAACAGATCGAGCGCTCGGTGGGCAAGTTCCGCCGCATCGTCGACCAGCGCCCCAAGGAGTAGCGGGAACGCCGACAGCGCGCGGCCGCCGCGGGGCGGGTGGGAGGACCCCGCGGCGGCCGTGCCGTGTACGCGGGCGGGTCACCAGCGCATGAGCGCGAAACCGCTGGCCATCCCGCCGCCGAACCCCGTCAGCAGGACGGTGTCACCGGGGTGCACGGCCCCCGAGCGGACGGCCGCGTCCAGGGTGACGGGGATGGAGGCGGCTCCTGTGTTGCCGTACTCGCGAACGGTCGTGTGCACCCGTGCCACGGGCAGCCCCAGGCCCCGCGCGAGACCGTCGACCATGTGCCCGTTGGCCTGGTGCGGGACCAGGTGGGCGATGTCGGCCTCCCCCACCCCGGAGTCCTTCAGGAACGCGCGGACGGCGGGCGGAACGTGCTCGCTGACGAAGTCGCGCACACCGCGGCCGTCCATCCTGAAGTAGTGCTCTCCCCCGGCGAGGGTCGCCTCGCTGGCCGGTCTGCGGCTCCCGCCCGCCGGCACCCGGATGAGGTCGCGGTGGGCTCCCGAACTGCTGAGCCGGGTGGCCAGCAGTCCCCGCCCCCGGGGCACCGGGCCGAGGACCGCCGCTCCCGCGCCGTCGCCGAACAGGACCACGGTCCTGCGGTCGGCCGGGTCGAGTATGCGGGAGTACACGTCCGCTCCGATCACCAGGGCGTAGCCGCCCCCGGACGCGCTGAGTGCCCGCTGCACCACCGACAGCGCGAAGACGAACCCGCTGCACACCGCGTTGAGGTCGAACGCCGCCGTGTCCGGTGTGGCGCCGACCATCTCCGCGACGGCGGTCGCCGTGGGCGGCTGGGGCGAGTCCGGGGTGGAGGTGGCGACGACGACGAAGGACAGGTCGGCCGGGCTGATCCCGGCCCGCTCCAGCGCGGCGCGCCCCGCGTCCGCGGCCAGGTCGGACGTCGCCTCTCCGGGGTCGGCCCACCTGCGGTGGCGGATCCCGGTCTTGCGGACGATCCACGCGTCGTCGACGCCCGCGGGAGCGCCCACCTCGGTGTTGCCGACCTGTCTCTCGGGTAACCGGGAGCCGGTGCCGATCACTCCGATCGGCACGGACTCCCGGACCTTGGTGTCTTCCATGTGCTCTCCGCTTCGTTGTGGTCGATGCTGCTCGGCGCCGAGGGGGCTCAGGTGCGGCCGGGCCGGACGGCGGCCCGGCCGCGCCTTCCCGGAGCGGTCAGGTCACGCCGTCGGCGGGTCGGACGGTGCGGGGCATGTTGATCAGGACCATCGCGCCGATCGCGATGATGAGCAGGGTGAAGTGCACCTGCTGGACCGGGGGCAGCGCGATCCAGTACCCGAACCACAGCCCGCCCACGAGGAACATCAGTGCCAGCCCCGCCAGGGAGCAGAGCGCGATGTTGCCCAGGAAGGTCGCACGGGTTCCGTCTCCCCGTCCGAGCAGCAGGCGCGTGTGCGTCACGGTCGCCGTCCACAGCAGCAGCACGCTGAGCGCCTGGTAGGCGATCACCGCGTAGAGCGCGGGCGCGGCCAGGCTCCCGGGGAGCGCCCGCCCGACGAGCCCGTTGCCGCGGTCCGGGTCGGCGATGATCCCCTCCATCGTCAGGACCTGCCCGATGAGGGTGATGTTGGTTCCGCTGTCGGTGATGTTGTTGAACATGATCAGGCTCAACCAGGCGGCCATACCGCCAAGGACCAGCGTCTGCGGGTAGAGCAGTCCCGTCGCGTCCTCACGCGCGGACCGGGGTCCGGTCCTGGACGCTCGCCTTGTCTGTACCATCATCGAACTCCTGTCTCCGTGGGCCGCCCGGCAGGCTCCGAAGCGGTGTGGGTGTGGGTGTCGGTCCCCGCCGACCAGCTCGCGAGGGCGCAGCCGCAGCAGCACTCGTCCCCGTGCCGACCGGTGCGTCGCGTGGACCGTGCGCCGCCGCGGGCGCGCGGTGACGGCGAGGGGGCGTCGAGCACGGGCCATCCGCGCGCGATGGCGTGTTCCCGAAGGGCCGGATCGCCTTCGACGACATGCGGGTGCCCGACCGCCTCCAGCAGCGCGAGATCACTGATGTGGTCCCCGTAGCCGTGGCTGTCCGGCAGGGAGAGCCCCCGGGAGGCGGCGAACTCCGCGGCCGCCTCCCCCTTGGCCCGCCCGATCATGGTGCGCCCGACCTCACCGGTGAGCAGACCGCCGCGGACCAGCGGTTCGCTTCCCAGGGCCACGGTCGCTCCGAGCGCCTCGGCCACCGGGTCCAGGCAGGCGAAGAAGGAGCCGGAGAGGAGGACGACGTCCGCCCCGGCGGTGCGGTGGCGGTCGAGTTCGCGTACGGCGCCGGCGTGGAAGAAGTCCGGGTCCGCGGCCCGCTCGGCGAACCAGCGCCTTCCGCTCGCGGCGATCCTGTCTCGGGGCTCCCCCCGGTAGAAGCGGTAGTAGGCCCGGTTGACGGCCTCGCGGGGAGCGCCCTTTCGCGCCCGTCTGCGCAGTTCCGCCGCCATGCGCTCGTAGACCGAGGGCGGCTCGTCCCGTTCACGCAGGTAGAAGGCCAGGAAGCTGAACATGCTCTTGCCTGAGATCAGGGTCTCGTCGACGTCGAAGAAGGCCCCGTAACGAGGTCCGTACCGCCGTTCGCTCTCCGACACTGCGTTCCTCTCTCCGGATGTCGCGGGTGGCTGCGGACCGGCCGCACCGGGCGGCCGGTGGGTCTGGGGCTCACACCAGGGACGAGGCGGCATGTTCCGCCTCCCGTACGTCCGTGTCCGCGAGCACGTGGTCGATGGCCCGTCCGGCACGGCGGTACTCGACCGCCTCCAGCACGGCGGTGTCGAAGGCGGTGAAGGCGACCTCACAGCGCGCCGAGCGCCGACCGCCCTGCTCGATGTCCACACGTGCGGTGAACTCCAACCGCCCGGGGTCGGACAGCTCGGCGGACTGGATGAGGTAGCGGATGCGCGCGTCGACCGGGAAGAGGAAGTTCTCGAACGTGGTGGCCAGGGAGTTGATCACGAAGTAGTAGCGGCGTTCGGGCCAGCGGTGCGTGTAGTACCGCTCGGTGACGGCGAGGAACATCTGGCGCGCCGCCTCGACCACGACCATGCCCTGGGTGTGCTGGCCCGTCTGGTGGTCGAGCAGCAGCTCGTTGTCCCCGTGCAGGCGCAGGGCCGCGTGGAAGACCTGGTCGTCATGGCGTCCGAGGTCGGCGATCAGCACGTTCTCCTCGCGGTGCTTGTGCGCCTCCGCACGCTCGGCGAGGACGGGCGGACGGTCGTGGAGGACGACGCGCTCCTCCAGGCCGCGGCGTCTGAGCGCACCGCGGATGTAGTCCCACTCGTATCCGCCGATGCCCTGCCCGCCCCGAAGGACGAGCGGGCCCCGGATGTCGTCGTAGACCCCCGCCCTGAGGCCGCCCACGAACGAGGAGAGGGCCTGGACCCGTTCATGCACCGCGAATCCAGCGAAACGGTCTCCCACGACACAAATCGATGTAGCAGTCTTGTCAGACATTGCACAAGCCTTTCTGGTATCTGCGTATATCCGAGGGGTGAATATTCTTCGTACACGAGAATTCTTGGTCGAAGCCAAGAGCGTTCGTTCGGAGAACAGCGGGGAGAACGCAGCGGGAAACCGTCTGGGGCGGGGACGGTCCGGGAGGAGGGAGAAAAGGGGGAGGAAGGAAAGGGGAAGGAGGTGGGGCCTGCCGGGACCGGCCACGTGCGCTCGCGGGGCGGCGCCGACCGTGACCGGGCCCGGCGCTCAGGGCCGCACGCGGGTCGCCGCCCCCAGAGCGAGCAGCGCCCCGGCTCCGAGGATTCCCGCGGCGGCCAGCGACACCGCGGGGAAGCCGAACCCGGCGAGGGCCGTGGCCAACTGCGGCCCGAGCCCCGCACCGACGAAGAGGAAGAAGGTGTAGAGCGCGACGGCGGCACCGCGCGCCGCCCCCGCCTGCGCGCCGATGGCCTGGACGAGGCCGGGTGCCGCCACCGCGATGCCGGCGACGAAGACGAAGAGGCACACGCCGATGGCCGCACCATCGGTGAGGAACCCCGTCACGACCGACAGCAGGGCCGCGACGCCGAGCGCGATGGCGACCCGCCGCTCCGGCGCGGTCCGCGCCAGCCACGGGGTGATCAGCGGGATGGCCAGCATCGCCGGGAGTCCGCTGGCACGCAGGATCAGCAGGGCTCCGTCGTTGCCCGCGAGCGACGGAGGACCCGCGACCTGTAGGCCGCTGTAGACGCCGACGAAGCCCAGGAGGACCATCAGCGTCGTCCCGTAGAGCAGCAGGAGCCTCCTGTTGCCCAAAAGCCCGGCCATGGCCGCGAAAGCATCGGCCACGGTCGCCCGGCCGTCGGCCTCGTCCGCGCGCAGGACCAGGCGCAACCCGACCGAGCCCAGGGCGAGTGCGACACCGCCGGCCAGGAAGACCGGCTCCCAGCCCGCCGCCTGGCCGATGGCCTGGGCCGCGAGTTGCCCCAGAACCGCCGCGGCGAGGAAGGAGCTGGTCAGCCAGGTGATGGCGGCGACACGCCGGTGCGGGTCGATCCGGGTGGCGATGTAGGCGAAGGCCGAGGGAGCGAAGGCCGCGGCCACGAGCCCCTGGACCACACGCAGGACGAGCGCCGCCGCCAGCGATGACACGAGGGGGAACGCGATGGTGACCACGGCGGTGGCCGCGAGGCCCACGACGATCGTGCGACGGGGCCCGAACCGGTCGGCGGCCGGCCCGGCGAACAGGAAGCCGACGGCGTAGGCGATCGCGAAGGCGGTGGCCGTCCAGGCGACCGCCGTGGGGCTACTCCCCCAGTCGCCGGCCATGAGGGAGAAGAGCGGAATGACGGTGTAGAGCTGGCCGACCACCAGAATTCCGGCGAGTGAGAGCCCCGCGATGGTCGTCACAAATGACAGGCGTGAAGAAGCCGGGGCCTCTCTCGCGACGCCCCGGTGTTGTGTCGATGTCATGCCTCCAATATCTAGACCAACCAGTTGGTTGTCAACAGGGGAATCCTTTTACCCCAGGCCGGATCCGGCCATGTATCCTGCCTCACACATTACAATATGGAATCATCCCGGGACCCAGTGCAACCAACTGGTTGGTACCGTATTATCCTGACGTGATGACAAAGAGGACGGAAATAACTCGCGCACTCCTGCTCAGGGCCGCACGGACGGAGTTCGCCGCGTACGGGATCGCGGGAGCGCGCGTGGACCGCATCGCCGAGCGGGCCGGAGTCAACAAACAGCGCCTCTACGCGAACTTCGGCGACAAGGAACAGCTCTTCCAGCACGTGGTGAGCGACGCCCTGGACGAGCTCTCCCAGGTCGTGGCCCTCGACGACGGCACGGACCCGGCCGCCTACGTGGCGCGCGTGTTCGACTACCACAGGACGAAGCCCGAACTGCTCAGGCTCCTGCTGTGGGAGTCCCTGCACTACGGCGAGAAACCGCTTCCGAACGAGGAGGACCGGACCGCCCTGTACGAGGCGAAGCTCTCCTCCCTCGCCGAGCGGACCGGCACGCCGCTCTCACGCGACACGCGGCACCTGCTGCTGAGCCTCATCGGCCTGGCGGCGTGGCCGCAGATCGTTCCCCAGCTCGCCCGGCTGATCGTGGGCCCGGACATCCACGAGGACGAGGCCCAGGCACGCCTGCGGGACCACATCATCGCCTTCGTGCGAAACGCCACGGAAACGGCTCCGTCCGTGCCCGACACCGGCACGGACGGAGCCCTCTGACCGTGTCGGCGATCCCGACCCCGTGAGAGGGCTGGTCAGGACCGCCGGCCACCCTGCTCGCTCACGCTGCGCCGTCGGCGAGGGCGGCAGGCGGAGGCGGCTGTTCGCCGCCGCCCTCCAGCGCGGCGATCCAGGTGTCGTGCAGCCACATCTGCGTGGCGCGCCGCCGGGCCGCCGTGTCCCAGGTGACGTCCCGCTCGAAGGTCACCACCCGTGAGTCGGCCCCGACGATGACCCACGCGTAGCGTCCGTCCTCGTGACGGGTCTTGACCTTGACACCGGGAATGACGTGCTCGCGCCCGTCCTCGTCCACGACCGTCTCGTCATGGCGGTCCACCCACTGCTCGGTCAGACCCCGGAGGTAGTCGTCGTCGGTCCGCCCCAGCCAGCTGTAGGCGGCCTGGCGCGCCTGCTCCGCGCCCGGCAGGTCCCGCGGGTCGTTGTGCGCGTCCGGGTCCAGGGCGGTGTATCCGACGACGCGGCCGTCCTCCCCCCTGACGACGGAGACGTGCGGTCCTCCGAGCCGGACCTCCTCCGTGGGCTGGTAGCGCGTGACCGTCACCTTCTCGCCGTCGTGGCTCCCGGTGCGGACACCGGCCTCGTGCCAGCCGGAGGGAACGGCCAGCCCCGCTTCCTCCAGCCGTGCGGACCGCACACCGCCTCCGCCGTTCTCGTCCGCCGCGGCCACCGTCTCGTCCATACCGTCCTCCTCAGTGATGTCCAGCGCATGGTCGGTCGGGCCCGGCCCCGGTTCGCTCTCCCCGGCGGCGTAGGCCCAGATCGAGGAGCCGAGCACGGCGGCGAGCGCCATGGCGAGGACTCCGGCCACCGGGGACCGCGTCCTCGCGGACCCGGCCGTACGCGTTCGTGTTGCCATGGTCCTCATCCCTTTTCGCGACGTGTCGAGAGGGACCGGAGTACATCTCGTGGCTCAGGAGCTCCGGCCCCGACACGAGGGCAGCACCATGAAACCAACCAACTAGTTGGATGTCAATGGGGCGCGACGGCGGACGGACAGGGCCGGGTCCTCGCGTGGTGGCCGGGTGGGCGCTGGCGGCCGGCTCCGGAACGCGGCCGCGGCCTTGACGCCGGTCGCGTCGACGCCGACCATCCGAATGCGGCCCTCCCCGCCCGCACCCTGGGGCCGCGCACCGTCAGGCCGCCCCGGCCACGGCCTCCCACCAGCGCATAACCTGGCTGACGTGCCCACACCAGACATCCGACCGGGTCCGGCGGCCGGGCCGCGCGCCGCCGGGCCGTCGCGGGACGGCGCGGTCGACAGCCGCAGGCTCCCCCTCTACGCCGCCGGTGAGATCGACGTGCCGTTCGTCGTCAGGGGCAGTGCCGAGATCATCCCCCGGGACACGTTCTGGGAGGAGCACTCGCATCCGACGCACGAGCTGCTCTGGAACCAGCGGGGCGCGTCCTCGGCGACGATCGGCGCGCGGGTCTGGACGATCACCCCGGCGGTCGGCCTGTGGCTCCCCGCAGGTACGCGCCACTCCGGCTGGACGCCCGCGGGAACGTGGCACCGCGCCGCACAGTTCGGCGTCCACGCGGTGCCGCCGATCTCCGACGGGCCCGTGGCGATGGAGGTCACGCCGCTCCTGCGCCTCCTGCTCGACCGGCTCGACGCCGACGACCTCACCCGGGACGCGCGTTCGCGGACGGAGGCGATGGTGCTCGACCTCCTCACCCCCGCCCGGCACGAGCTGATCCTGCGCATACCCGAGTCGCCGCTGCTGGCCCCCATCGCCGCCGCCGTGCGCGAGGACCCCGCCGACGCCACCACCCTGGCCGTGTGGGCGGCGCGCCTCGGCGTGAGCACACGCACCATCACACGGGCGTTCCGTTCCGAGACCGGCCTCGGGTTCAGCCAGTGGCTGGCCACCGCGCGTATGCAGCACGCGGTCGCGATGCTCGCGCGGGAGGAGGAGATCGACGAGGTCGCCGCATGCGTGGGCTACCACTCCGCGAGCGCGTTCGGCGCGGCCTTCCGACGGATCACGGGGTTGAGTCCGGGACGGTTCCGCTCGGAGATCCAGTAGGCGCCGTGTCGGGCCCCGGGCCGACCCACCGAACCAGGTTTGTCCGTTTCGCTACAAAAGGTGTCACATCTACGTGATTGCGAACTCACCAAGGACACCCTAAATTCGGTTAGGCAAACCTAATCTCTCGGCACCGCCGCGGCCGGGTCGACGTGTGCGTCCCCTCCACGCCCTCCGCCCGACCGCTCCCCTCCGGGGCGCACGCCCCCGTGTGCGCCCGGGGCGGTACGGGAGCCGGACCATGGCACCGCCATGGCTGAGGCCACACGGCCGCAATGGGAAGGAAACCATGTCCCGCGTTTCAAGGCTGGCCGCGCTCGGCACGGCCGCGCTGCTCACCGCCGGGCTCGCCGCCTGCTCCTCGTCCTCCGCCGACTCCTCCGGCGACTCCTCCGGCGGGGACGGCGGCACCGGAGACTGGACCCCCGTCACCATCGAGCACGCCCTCGGCACGACGACCATCGAGTCCGAGCCCGAGCGGGTCGCGACGGTGAACTGGGCCAACCACGAGGTCCCGCTGGCCCTGGGCGTCGTGCCGGTCGGTATGGCCGCCGCCAACTTCGGTGACGACAACGGCGACGGCGTGCTCCCGTGGGTCGAGGAGAAGCTCGGCGAACTGGACGCGGAGACACCGGTGCTGTTCGACGAGACGGACGGGATCGACTTCGAGGCGGTCGCGGACACCCGGCCGGACGTGATCCTCGCCGCCTACTCCGGGCTGACCCAGGAGGACTACGACACGCTGAGCGAGATCGCTCCCGTCGTCGCCTACCCCGAGACCGCCTGGGGAACGCCCTGGCGGGAGATGATCCGGTTGAACAGCCAGGCCCTGGGCATGGCGGACGAGGGAGAGGAGCTCATCGCCTCCCTCGAAAAGGACATCGAGGACTCGGTCGCGGAGTACCCGCAGATCGAGGGCGGCTCGGCGATGTTCCTGACGCACGTGGACACCACTGACCTGAGCGAGGTCAGCTTCTACACCACGCACGACACCCGGGCCATGTTCTTCGAGGACCTGGGACTGACGACACCGGAGAGCATCGCGACCGCCTCGGAGAGCACCGACCGGTTCTCCCTGAGCCAGAGCGCCGAGCAGGCGGACGCGTTCGACGACGTCGACATCATCGTCACCTACGGCGGCGAGGAGCTCGTGAGCGCCCTGGAGGGCGACCCGCTGCTGTCGCAGATGCCCGCGGTGGAGAACGGCGCGATCGTCGGCCTCCCCGGGAGCAGCCCCCTCGGCACGGCCGCGAACCCGACCCCGCTGTCGATCTCGTGGGTCCTGGACGACTACCTGTCGCTCCTCGCCGAAGCCGCCGACAAGGCGTAGCGGTGACGACGACCTCCCCCGCCGTCTCGGGCGCCGCAGCCGTGCGGCGCCCGAGGCGCGGCAGGACCCTCTGGCTGCTCGTCGTACTGGGCGCGCTGGGCGCGCTCATGTTCGCCTCGGTCGCCGTCGGCTCCCGCGACGTGCCCTGGTCCGCCGTCGCTGCGGCGCTCGGCGGCTCCGCCGAGGGCTTCGACCAGGCGGCGGTCGCCAAACGGATCCCCCGGACGCTGCTGGCCGTCCTCGCCGGTGCCGCACTGGGCGTGGCGGGAGCGGTCATGCAGGGCGTGACGCGCAACCCGCTGGCCGACCCGGGCATCCTGGGCGTGAACATGGGGGCCTCGCTCGCCGTCGTCACGGGTATCGCCTACTTCGGCCTGGCGTCCGCGACCAGTTTCATCTGGGTGGCGATCACCGGCGCGGGCCTCACCATGGTGTTCGTCTACACGGTCGGCTCCCTGGGGCGGGGCGGGGCGACACCGCTCAAGCTCGCCCTCGCCGGCGCGGCGGTCTCCGCCGCCCTGGCGTCGTTCATCAGCGCCGTCGTGCTCCCGCGCAACGACATCGCCGACGGGGTCCGGTCCTGGCAGATCGGCGGCGTGGGCGGCGGGACGTTCGACAGCATCACGCAGGCACTCCCCTTCCTCACGGCCGGGCTCGCCGTCTGCCTGCTGTCGGCGCGGGCGCTCAACCTCCTCGCCCTGGGCGACGACCTCGCCGCGGGCCTGGGTGAGCGTGTCGCGGTCGCACGCGGGGCGGCCTTCCTCGGCGCGGTCGTGCTGTGCGGTGCGACCACCGCCGTCACCGGGCCGATCGGTTTCGTCGGCCTCGTCGTCCCGCACATGTGCCGGTTGCTCGTGGGTGTCGACCACCGGTGGCTGATCCCGTTCTCGGCGCTGGGCGGCGCCGCCCTCCTGACCGCGGCGGACGTGGTCGGCCGCGTCGTGGCGCGCCCCGGGGAGATCGACGTGGGGATCGTGACCGCGCTGATCGGCGCCCCGTTCTTCATCCACATCGTCCGCCGTCAGAAGGTCCGTGCACTGTGAGCACCTCCACCGTCGACACCGTGAGCGCCTCCACCGTCGAGATGGTCACCCGCGGCCGGGTGCGCCGCGCGCACCGGCGGCGCACCGTGATCGCCGTCCTCGCCGTCTCGATCGTCCTCGTGTTCGCCCTGACCCTGATGGTCGGACGGACCTTCTACCCGCCCGGCGACGTCGTGCGGGTGATCCTGGGACAGGACGTGCCCGGCGCCTCGTTCACCGTCGGACGGCTCCGGCTGCCGCGGGCCGCGCTCGCGGTGGTGGCGGGGCTGTGCTTCGGGCTCTCCGGCGTCACGTTCCAGACCATGCTGCGCAACCCCCTCGCCAGCCCGGACATCATCGGCATCAGCGCGGGGGCGAGCGCGGCGGCGACGTTCGCGATCGTGGTGCTCTCGCTCGGCGAGACCGGGGTGTCGGTCTTCGCGATCGCCGTCGGCCTGCTGGTGGCCCTGGCCGTGTACGTGCTGTCCTTCAAGGACGGGGTCGCCGGGACGCGCCTCATCCTGATCGGCATCGGCATCGCGGCCATGCTCGAGAGCGTCACCGCCTACATCCTGGACCAGGCCGCCGAGTGGGACCTCCAGGAGGCGATGCGCTGGCTGACCGGCAGCCTCAACGGCGCCACCTGGGACAAGGCCGTCCCGGTCGTCGTCGCGCTGCTCGTGCTCACCCCCGTGCTCCTGTACCAGGCGGGCAACCTCGCCACGCTCCAACTGGGCGACGACACCGCGTCGGCCCTCGGCGTGCGCGTGGACCGCACCCGGCTCGTCGCGATCGTCGGGGCGGTGGGGCTCATCGCCTTCGCGACCGCCGCGGCGGGGCCGATCGCCTTCGTCGCCTTCCTCTCGGGCCCGATCGCGGCGCGCCTCGTCGGGCCGAACGGCTCCCTGCTCGTGCCCTCCGCGCTGGTCGGGGCGCTGCTGGTCCTGACCGCCGACCTGTGCGCGCAGTTCGCCTTCGGGACCCGCTACCCGGTCGGGGTCGTCACCGGTGTGCTCGGCGCGCCCTACCTCGTCTACCTGATCGTCCGCACCAACCGCGTGGGAGGCTCCCTGTGACCACGGCCCATTCGCTCCTCGTCGAGGAACTGACGCTCGGCTACAAGGACCACGTCGTCATCGAGTCCCTCGACCTCGCCGTCCCGCCCGGGCGGATCACCGCGATCGTCGGCGCCAACGCGTGCGGCAAGTCCACCCTGCTCCGCTCGATGTCGCGGCTGCTCGCGCCCCGGGGCGGGCACGTGCTCCTCGACGGCAAGGAGGTCCACCGCCTTCCGCCGAAGGAGGTCGCGCGCACGCTCGGCCTGCTTCCGCAGTCACCGATCGCTCCGGAGGGCATCACCGTGAGCGACCTCGTCGGGCGGGGGCGCCACCCCCACCAGAGGATGCTCTCCCGGTGGAGCAGGGAGGACGACGAGGCCGTGGCCGCCGCCCTGGAGGTGACGCGGACGGTCGGCCTCGCCGACAGGCCCGTCGACGAGCTCTCCGGGGGGCAGCGCCAGCGCGTCTGGATCGCCATGGCCCTGGCCCAGCGCACCGACCTGCTCCTGCTCGACGAGCCGACCACCTTCCTCGACGTCAGCCACCAGGTCGAGGTCCTCGACCTGCTCACCGACCTCAACCGCTCGCTCGGGACGACGATCGTGATGGTCCTGCACGACCTCAACCTCGCCGCGCGGTACGCCGACCACCTCGTCGCGCTCGCGTCCGGCCGGCTCCACGCGGCGGGCACGCCAGAGCAGGTGCTCACTCCCGAAACGGTGCGGATCGTGTTCGGGCTCCGCAGCGAGATCATCACCGATCCCACGTCGGGGAAACCGCTCATGCTTCCCATCGGCAGGTACCACGGCGCGGTGGCGGAGGAGAGACGGGTGGCGGAGAGCGGGTGAGGGGACGCGGGCCTCGGGAGGAACGGCGGGCCAGAGGGCGGCCAGTGGGCGGTCAGGGGGTGTCGTCGCGCCCGTGCAGGAGGCAGAACTCGTTGCCCTCGGGATCGGCCAGCACCGTCCAACCGGCGTCCTGGGGCTGGCCCACGTCCACCTTCACCGCGCCCAGTCCCAGCAGCCGCTCCACTTCCTGGGCGACCGTCAGCCCGCCCGTGACGCGCAGGTCCAGGTGCAGGCGGTTCTTGACGGTCTTGCGCTCGGGCACGGAGAACACCTCGATTTCGGGGGTCGCCCCGTCGGCCGGTGCGAGGCTGATCCCGTCCTCGACCTCCTCCACGATGGGCCAGTCCAGCACCCGGCTCCAGAACGCGGCCACGGTCTTGATGTCGATCGCGTCGATGGCGATCACCTGAATTCGACTTCCCATGCAGGCACCCTAGGACCGCGCACCGACGACCACGCGAACCGGCCCCTCACCAGGAGGGAGGGGAAATGGTGAAGGGCCGGTTGTGTACGCGGGGGTGCTACTGACCGCGCACGGCGCTGACCAGGGCGGTCCACTCGACGGCGGGGACGTCGAGGTGGCCAAGCTTCCGGTTCTGGGAGTCACGCACACCAGTGATCGCTCCTTCGGCGACTTCGACACAGTTCCCACCGCGGCCGTCGCTGTAGCTGGACTTGTGCCAGTCGGTCATGCCTGGAGCTCCTTCTTGACTTGTGTGATCAGCTCAAGCGTCGCTTGGGACGATAGTGCTTCGGCCTGCATTGCGCTGAAGAGGGTCAACGTCTCGCTGACAAGCTCGGGCTTTTCCAGGATCTCGCCCCCGACAACGTGCTCGGCGTAGAGCACCATCCTGTGCTTGTTCAGAGTGACCAGGCGAAACGGTGCGCACAGTCCCGGGTTGCCTTCCAAAGGCAGCGCCTGGATCCGGATGCTGCCGCGCTGAACCAGGTTCGCTATCCAGTCGAGCTGGTCGGCCAACACATCCACCGATCCAATGGGACGGCGCATGACGACTTCGTCAACGATGAACCAGAGAGTCGTCCGCCTGAGATCCTCCAGCCGGGACACACGAGCCCTGACAAGCTCCTCGACCTCCTCCGTGCTCGCTTGCGGACTTCGGGCGCGGATGAGCGCACGAGCATATTCAGGGGTCTGGACCAGACCGGGGAATAGAATCGACTGATATTCCCTGATATGTCCGGCTTTCTTCTCCAGCGCCAGAGCATCACGGAAGTCCTCATGGACGCGACCCTCCTGAAGGGTGTCCTTCCAAAAGCGAAGCAGCTCGCCGTTGGTTGCATAGAGAGCATCCAACTTGTCCACATGACCGCGCCTTGGGACACGTGCAGCCCGCTCAATCGCGCCCACCATGGAGCCGGTGACTCCAAGCCTCCTACCGACTTCGGACAGGGAAAGACCCAGTTCACCACGGAGCCTTCGAACCTCTTTACCAAAAGGCATCCACTTGCTCCGAGCACCTTCGACCATGGAAACATTCAACAACAAAACGCAACTCAGCACCACCCACAAATCCCAGAAAGAACAGTTGCGATGTTTCCATAGACCGCTGGCCTGCACTTGTGCATAGTTGTGCCTGGAAGAGCGAACGCTCACCCGCCCCTTGGACCGGAATGCTCCATCCACGTCGGCCAGGGACCCCCAGGGGTACGGGTGGATCGGGCCGTTCCGCAGCCACAGCGGAACAGCCACTTCACCTTTATCCCTTTTGCGAGGTTAGGGATGGAACGCACGCAATTCCATCGCAAGAAAAGCGCCTCGGGACCGAGTCCAGCGGTTCCGAGGCGCAGCCCCACCCGAACCAGAAAGCACAGAAGGTGAGACAAATGCAGTCTAGCGCCCGGCTCCCCGCACTTCCACGGCGTCTGTGCCCCAGCCCCACCACGGCGGGCATCCTGCTCGGCTCCGACCCCCGCCACGTGGCCGTCGCCCGCCGCTGGGCCGCCCGGTCCAGCCGCGCCAGGCCCGGACTGGCCGACCGGATCAGCCTGGCCGCCTCCGAACTGGTCACCAACGCCCAACGCCACTCCGCCAGCGGCGGCACCGGCGGAACCGTCCGCGTGGAACTCCTCCGCACCCGCCTGCACCTCGAACTCCGCGTCACCGACAACGGGCCCCGACCGGGGCACGACATCGACTTCCCCCGCGTCACCGACCCCGCCGACCCCCTGCGGATCGGCGGCCACGGCCTGCGCCTGGTCGAGTCGCTGTCGATGTACTGGGACTGGCTGGGCCACGCGGGCGGCCCCCTCACCGTCCGGGCGATGTTCCCGCCCTCGTGAGCCGCAACCGGGGCGGCCGGCCGCGGTCCCCGAACCGGTGTGGCGGGGGTCCTCGTGAGGAACCCCCGCCACACCCTCGAAGACCCGGCACGGGACTCAGAGCAGGTAGAGGAACACCGTCAGTACCAGTCCCGCGACGGCGACCGCCCAGGTGTAGGGAATCGTGGACAGCATCGACCTCTCCGGGCGCACACCGGCGTACTGCGAACTCCACACGGTCTGCGTACTGGTGGGGTCCGACACCCCCAGCACCTGCCCGTAGGAGGCCATCAGTCCCAGGACCGCGGGAGCCGGATAGATGCCCCCGGAGATCAGCACACCGGCCACCCCGGCGCCGAGCCCGAAGATGTTCATCGGCCCCCGGTACAGGGCCAGCGGCACCAGCACGGCGAAGACCAGCACGAACAGCCACGGATTGCTCGGGCTGATCGCGGTGACCACCGGTGTGAGCGCCGAGACGGCCCCGGGCAGGTTCACCGCGGCCAGCAGCATGCCGATCGCGATGAACAGCACGATGGGCGGTGCCGCCACGTCGAAGGCCCGGTAGAGCGTGCGTAGCGCGGTGGAGGACGCCTCCCGCCACGGCACGGCGGTCACCAGTGCGAAGACCACCCCCGCCAGCAGTGAGGGCACGATGGGAACCTCCAGTCCCAGCGCCAGGACGATCGGCACCAGCGGGGTGGCGAGCGCGTACCAGGGAGCGTCCCCGCGACGCCTGCGCCGCTCCGCGGCCCGCTCACGGCGGTTCGGGGGAGCACCGGCCCCCTTGTCACCGGTCTCCTCTCCCCCTGCGCCCGAGCCCGCCGGGACCCGCACCGCCCAGGTGTGCCGGGCGCCCTTGCGGCGCATCTCGACGAGGATGTAGGCCAGCCCGCCCGCCAGCGCGATCGGGAACATGCGCAGTTGGAAGTGCTGGACGGTGGAGACCGGCACGCCGATGGCGTCGGACAGGAACTGCCAGTTGATCAGCTCCAGGGGCAGTCCGGCGGCGATGCCCACCAGCACCGTCCCCGCGGCAACGGTGGGGGTGACCCCGACCGCGATCATCGCGGGGATGCCCACCACACCGGCGAGCATCGCCGCGGGAGCCGACCCGGTGATGCTGCCGCACAGGATCGCGACGACGAAGACGCCGATCGCGACCAGGGAGGGCCGCTCGCCGCCGAACTCCACGATCTTGCGCACGAGGGTGGAGGCGATCCCGGCCTCCGACATCAGTGTGCCCAACCAGCTCCCCAGGAGGATGGCGACCATGGTCGCGGCCAGGCGCGGGGCACCCTCCTGGACGACGGTGCCGAGGACGCTGCCCTCCTCGCCGGTGAGCGGAGCGCCCGCGATGAGCGCGATCGCCACGGAGAGCAGGACGAGGGCGAAGGCAGTGGGCAGACGGCGCGTCAGCATGAGGCCGACGCCCACCGCCATGGCGAGAAGGATTCCGAAGGCGGTCACGGGCACTCTCCGGGGGAGGTTCGCGGGGGCGTCCGGTCCGGTTCCGGACCCCGGTGGGCAAGGGTGGCGGCGATGGCCGCGGTGAGCGCGACGGGGCTGCGGCGCAGCCCCGCTCGGCGGCGGGCGTAGGCGTGCGCGGCGATCTCGTCGGCGCCGACCACGTGTCCGCGCAGGCGCAGCGGTCCCAGGCTCAGGACGACGTGGTCGAGTTCGCGCAGCAGCGAACGGCCTCGTCCGCCGTGCAACAGCATCCTGTGGGCGTGCTCGTGGGACAGGGCGGTCTCGCGCAGGGCCGCGCGCGTGTAGTCGCGGCCCCACCCGGCGGCGCGGGCGACGCGTCGGGCGTAGTCGAGGGCGTCGGTGTAGACGACCACCCGGTCCCCGGCGGAGCGGTGCACGAACTCGGCGAGCAGGACCTCTCCGGGCCGCAGACCGCCGGTGGCCCTCTCCGACACCTCCGGGGCCGCGGTGTCCCCGGGCTCCCCGGCGTCCTCGTCGGCCATCCGCTCACCGAAGCGCAGCGCGGCGGCGGCCCAGGCACGCAACCGGTCGCGGTCGCGGCCCTCGTGCGTGGGTGTCAGGGCGAGCAGGTCTGCGGCCAGGTCCTCGTCGCGGGCGCGTGTGATGCGCGCGTACTGCTCGGCCAGTGTCGTGGGCGCGCTCATCGGCGCTTCTCCATCACCGCGACGATCCGCTCGCCGGGGGCGCGCCTGGCGACCTCCGCCGATGCGAGCGCGACCAGGTGTCCGGGGTCCAGCACACCCGACAGGTCGGCGAGCTTGGGACCCAGCAGCAGCCACACGGCCGGGGGCAGGGCCCCGCCGTCGCCGTAGGTGGTGCGCTCCTCCACCAGGTCCTTGATCCGTCCCTCGGCCTCGGAGGCCACCAGCGTGTCCACCCGGGCGTCGGCGCTGTGCAGGCGCACCACGCCCTCGGCGTCGACCACCCGCACATGGGTGCGTTCGCGGGCGAGGCGGCCCAGCGGCCCCCTGGGCCTGCGCACCAGCCCGAGGACCCGGTACTGGCCGGTGGAGGCGTACTCGGTCAGCTCACCCGGGTCGGCGCCCAGGCTGTCGGCGGCGACGGCACGCGCGGTCTCCTCGTCGTCGGCGCCGGCGGTGCGGTCCTTGGTACGCAGTTCGGTGGCTCCCGTGGCCACGGCCGCCACGAGGTTGCGCTGGGGGTCCACGGTGACGTCCACCTCGATCCCGGCCGGGTCGGCGCCCTGGCTCAGTACCGCCTGCTCGGCCTCGGCGCGCACCGCGAGCACGTCGGCGTGTGTGGCGCCGGGGATGATGCGCTCCACCGACTCCCGTACCAGCGCCAGCGCCACCCCCAGGGGACTGATGACCTCGCTGTGCGCGGCGATGCGTGCCTCCAGGCCGGTGCGCCGCCCCAGATAGGGGGTGACGGTGGCCGCGCCGCCGCCTCCGCCGACCAGGGCGCACACCTGCCGGTCCAGGCCGTAGTCGCCCACCAGCTCCTCCACCACCTCGGCGACGCGCTCGGTGGCCTTGTGCAGCACCGCGCGGGCGGCCTCCTCCACACCCGTGCCCAGGGCCTCGGCGAGCGGGGCCAGCGCGGCGCGGGCCGCGCGGGCGTCGGCGCGGGCGTAGTCACCCTCGGGGACCAGCCCGGCGGCGTTGGCCGCGCAGGTCACGGTGAGGGCGAATCGCCGCTTCCCCGTGTCCAGGACGGCATGGTCGCCGGGGTCGGACACCATGGGGCTGATCCGCACCAGGCGGGCGCCCTCCAGTTCGGCCGGATCGGCGAAGCAGGCGTAGGGCAGGCCCGCGATGTGGGCGCTGCGCGGGCCCACACCGACCAGGTCCGCCCGTCCGGGCCCCTCTCCCCCGCCGACGCGCACCAGGGATCCGCCGCCGACTCCGACGGTGCGTACGTCCAGCGCCGACAGGTAGGTCTCCTTGCCGCCCAGCCGGGCGTGGCGGATCTGGACTCGGCCGCGCCGGATGACGCTGATGTCGGTGGAGGTGCCGCCGGTCTCCAGGAACACGCCCTCACTGACCCTCTCGCCCATGAGCGCTCCCGCCACGCCCGCGGCGGGTCCGGAGAGCACCGTCAGCAGGGGCCGGTGGCGCATCTCGGGAAGCGACATCACGCCGCCGTCGCAGCGCATCACCATCAGCGGTGCGGTGACCCCGGCCTTGTGGATACTGCGCTCGACCAGGTCGGCGGTCTGGAGCATGCGGGGCATGACCCCGGCGTTGAGCGCGGCGGTGCGCGCGCGTTTGCCCAGCCCGTAGAGCCGGGTGATCTCGTGGGTGGCGGTGACGGGTACGCCGCGGGTGCGGGCGGCGTCCAGTACGGCCAGCTCGCCGCGGGGGTCGTCCACGCTGAAGGGCTCGACGGCGACGACGACCTCGGCGCCCTCGGCGAGTACCCGGTCGACGCTGGCCAGCGCAGCCCCCTCCTGCTCGGGGTCGCGCAGCGCGGCGTAGCGCACGGGAAGCGGGTGGCCCGAGTCCAGCCTCAGCTTTCCCAGGGAGCGCAGCCGCCCGGTGGCGAAGGCGTCGTAGCCGCTGCCGACGCCGACGACGCCGATGGTGGCCACGTCGCCCTCCAGCAGGGCGTTGGTGGCCTGGGTGGTGCCGTGGGCCAGGAAGCCGACGTCGTCGGCGCTCACGCCGATGTCGTCCAGCAGGCTCTCCAGCGCGGTCATGATGCCGTGGGCCACCCCGTCGGCGTGGCCGTGGCTGGTGGGGACCTTGACCTGCCCGAGCAGGGCGTAGGTGGTGGCGCTGACGGCCACGGCGTCGGTGAAGGTCCCGCCGACGTCGATGCCGATGCGCACGGGTCCTGGTGTGGGGGATGGGGATGGGTCGCTCATGTCGCCCCTTCTGTGGGGAGTCGGGGTGGGCGGGCCGGGACGGTTCGGCCGCCCACCCCCATGGGGATGGTCAGTAGCCGCGGACGTCGGGCCAGTGGCGCTCGACGCCGGTGCGGTCCAGCAGGGAGGTGAAGCCCTCCAGCAGTTCGTCCTTGGCGCGCACGGCGTGCGGTGTGGTGCCGTGCTCCAGGGCGAAGGCGGCCAGCCGCCCGGCGGCCTCGCCGATGTTCCACTCGACGGGGTGCAGCCGGAAGCAGCCGTTGGTGATGTGGGTGGTGCCGATGTTCTTGGCGGCGGGGAGCAGGTTGGTCTCGCGCTCGGGCAGCAGCGCCCCGAGCGGGATCTCGAACGGGACACTGGCGACGTCGACGTAGTTGTCGCCGCCGGTGGAGGGGTGCAGGTCGATGCGGTAGCTGCCCACACCCACCGAGTCGTGGCGGCGCACGATGCCGTGCGGGCCGAGCAGGTCCAGGGACACGTCGTGCTCGGTGACGGTGGTGACCGCGCGGATGCGGCGTGACTCGCGCACGTAGGCCGCCTTGGCCAGGCCCAGCTCGGCGCCGGTGACGTCGGGCCGGGGCCGCAGCCCCGGGAAGCCGGTGCCGCCGTCGGGGCGGGGCGCCTCGGTCTGCAGCCAGTACAGCACCGAGAGGGACAGTTGGCGGGCCTCCTCGTGTGCCTGGCGAACGGCCTCGGCGTCCACCGCTCCCTCGATCTCCAGGGCCGGTCTGAGCCAGTAGTCGTTGAGCGGCCAGTTGGCCAGGGTGATGTCGGAGTCGAAGGCGCCGGGCAGGTGCATGCGCCGGGCCAGGATGCGCCGGAACCCCCACAGTTCCTTGTCCCCCGCGTCGGCGCTCTGGTCGGCCGCCACGGCCAGGGGGTCGGTGCCGGGATTGGGGACGAAGGTGCGCCCCACCGGTTCGAGGGTGCGCGGGTCGGGAGCGGTGAGGCCCAGCAGCGGACCCGGCCAGAAGTCGGGCTCGTAGGAGCGCCAGAAGTCGTACATGGCCGGGCGCTCGATGGTGTGGTCCTCCCCCTCGTGGTGGGAGACCGCGAAGCAGTAGGTGATGCCCTGGAGGTTGGCCGGGTCGGCCGTCTCGGGGGCGTGCGGCTCACCGTGTTCCGAACGCGCCTCGGCGCCGGTGACGTGGTCGATGCCCGCCATAGGCAGCAGGTCGCCGCTCTCGGTGGCGTCCAGGACGTAGGCGGCCCTGACGGTGTGGCGCCGTCCCCCCTCGTCCTCCAGGACCACGGCCGCCACCCGGTCGCCGTCGGTCACGGCCTCCACGGGCCGGTGCCGCAGCAGCACGGTGACGCGCCCGGCCGCGCGGTGCGGGCCCACCATCTCCTCCAGCACCGCCAGGGCGACCCGGGGTTCGTGGCACAGCTTGCTGACCCGGCCGGCCCCCGGGTTGAGGGTGGGCGAGGCCGCCGCCTCGGCACGCAGCGGATAGGCGCGCCGGTAGTGGTCGCGGATGCCCTCGCGCAGGCGCCGGTAGGACCCGGTGGCGCCGAACTGCTCGATCCACGGGTGTTCGTCGGGCGGCACCGCCTGCGAGGTGAGCTGTCCGCCGATCCAGTCGGTCTCCTCGGTCAGTACGACGCGGCGCCCGGAGTCGGCGGCGGCCAGGGCCGCGGCCACCCCGCCCAGGCCCCCGCCGACGACGAGGATCTCTGTGCTGGTCTCGGTCATCTTGGGCCTTTCAGGTGTCTCGTGTCCGGGGTGCGGCGACGGTGCCGCCCTCCACCGGCTCGCAGGGCAGCAGGCGCCGGGGAGGTTCCCCGTGGGCGCCCGCGATCAGTTCCAGCAGCAGACGGACCGCGTCGCGGCCCATCGCGCGCATGGGCACGTCGAACCCGCCGTAGGCCGCGCCCCCTCCCGGGGCGTGCCCCCGGGTACCGGTCGACGCGCCGAGCAGGGCCAGGGACAGGTCGCGCGGACAGCGCAGCCCGGCCCGGTCCACGGCCGCCCCCAGTCCGTCCAGTGCCGCGCCGGTGTCGGTCTGCTCGACCACGACGGCGGTGACGCCCTCCTCCAGCCAGCGGCGCAGCAGGTCGTCCAGGTCCGATCCGTCGGTGCGCACGACCAGGCGGGAGGGGTCGATCCCCGACGTACGGGCGCCGCGCACCACGCCCTCCTCGCGGTCGGCCGAGGCCGGGGCCTGGTCGTGCTCACGCAGGTAGCGGATCTCGCGGTGGCCCAGTGCGGCCAGTCTCGCCACGACCTGCGCAGAGGCCGAGACGTAGTCGGCGCCCACGTACGGGATGCCGGGCTCGTCGCGGCGACCGATGTAGACGAAGGGGAACCCGTCCTCGACCAGGCGGCGGATGGGCTCGTCGGGGACGTGGCGGCCGAAGAACAGGCAGCCGTCGGCGGCGCGCACGCGCCGCACCGCCGCGGGGTCGTCGGCCCGGGCCGCGGCGCGGGCCGACCCGGTGAACAGGATCAGGTCCTGCCCCTGTGCCGCGGCCTCCTCCTCCACCCCGACCAGGATCGGGTAGTAGGAGTGCGCCACGTCGGTGGGGAAGGTGGTGCTGAAGGTGTACAGCCCCAGCATCGCGTTGCTGGCCGAGGCCAGCCGCGTGGCCACGGGGTCGGGCACGTATCCCAGGTCCTCGGCGGCCCGCAGCACCCGCTGGCGGGTCTCGCGGGCCAGGGCCATCCCCGCGGGGGTTCCCCGCAGGATCAGCGAGACCGTGGCCTGGGAGACCCCCGCCATCCGTGCGATGTCGGACTGGCGCGGGCGGCGCCGCACGCCCGCCCTTCTGGCTTCCGTCACCTGTTGCTCCTCCTGGCCGCCGTGCTAATGCGCATTAGTTGATGACTGTGAGCCGCAGCACGTCGTGTGTCAAGAGGGTGAGCAAGAGATTTCCAGTAGAGGTCATAATGTTTCGTTAATACGTATTAGAACCTTGACTGGCGCATCAGCCCTGGTGAAGACTTCGGGCCTCGGAGCACCCCCCGACCCGCTCCGGAAGGGAATCGTCATGTCCGACGCACACGCCCGCCGCGCCCGGACCGCCCCCGACCGCCGCACGGTCCTGCGGGGCGCCGGAGCGGCCACCGCCGGAGCCCTGCTGGCTCCGGGCCTGCTCTCCCCGGCGCCGGCGGCCGCCGCACGGGCCTCGGGCGTCCTGCCGGCCTACACCTTCCTGCGCGAGGCGCTGGACACCGCGTCGCTCGCCTACAACCCCACGGGCGAGCTGATCTTCCCGTGCCTGCGCGGAACGGTGGGCCGCCTGCCCGACGCCCCCGGGCGCTTCCTGCTCTACTACGCCCCGCACGACGCCCCCGGCGGCGTCTGCCTGGCCTACGCCGACAGTCCCGACGGACCCTTCACCGAGTACCCGGGCAACCCGGTCGTGGCCAACGTGTGGGACCCCCACTACCGGGTCAGCCACGTCTCCTCGCCCCACGTGATGTGGAACGCCGAGCACCGCGAGATGTGGCTGTACTTCCACGGTGAGAACACCACCACACGGCTGGCCCGCTCGCGCGACGGGATCCACTTCGCCTACGAGGGCACCGTGCTGACCACGGCGATGGTCCCGGACACCACGGAGGCCTCCTACGCACGGGTCTTCGAACACCCGCTGCCCGACCGGGGATCGCGCTACGTCATGGTGTTCATGCGCAACAGCACCGGCAACCACCGCTCCATCGGCTGGGGCTGGTCGGCCGACGGCGTCACCTTCGACTTCGACCCCGACCCGCTCGTCGGCCATGCCGAGGTGGGGGTGTCCGACCTGTCCGGTCCGCACCTCGTCGAGCGCGGGGGCAGCACCTACGTCGCCTACCACACCAGCCAGGGCGACATCCGCCTCACCGAGGTGGGCCGCGACTTCGGCCTGCGCGAGCACCTGGGCACGGTGCACACCCCCATGGCCGGGCCTCCGGACTCCGGGCGAAGCGCGGCGCCCTCCTTCGGCTCCGACGGGGGCGTGCAGTACATGTTCTACGAGGCGGGCAGCAGGCTCGGGGCGACCATCGCCATCGCCCGCGCCGACTGAGGCGGGGACCGGTCGGGCCGTGGGCGGCGCGCCGTGAACGGGGTCGGGAGGCGGGGGTACCTCTCCCGGCCCCGGCAGGCGTCAGGAGTTCTTGCGGGCCACGCCGCCGTACTCGGCCACCGGGCGGACCTCGCCCACCTCGGTGGGCTCCGGGCGCCACAGCGCGCAGGAGACCACACCCGGATCCAGCAGTTCCAGGCCGTCGAAGAGCGCGGTGATCTGCTCCGCCGTGCGGATGGTGAGCTTGGGGGTGCCGCGCTCGTTCCAGGCCGCGGCCACCTGGTGGGCCCGCTCCTGGTCGAGGTCGTCGGTGGGGTGGGAGAGCACCAGGAAGCTGCCCGGGACCAGAGCGCCCAGGAGCCGGTCCATGATCGATCGGACCTCGGTGTCGTCGGCGACGAAGTTAACCACGCCCAGCAGCATCAGCGCCACCGGCCGGGACAGGTCCAGGGTCCGCGCCGCCGCCTCCAGGATGGTGTCCGGATGGCGCAGGTCGGCGTCGACGTAGTCGGTGGCGCCCCGGTCCGTGCCGGTGAGCAGCGCGCGGGCGTGGGCGAGCACCAGCGGATCGTTGTCCACGTAGACCACCCGGGCGTCGGGCGCGACCGTCTGGGCCACCTCGTGGGTGTTGTTGTGGGTGGGCAGCCCGGTGCCGATGTCCAGGAACTGCCGGATACCCTCCTCGCGCGCCAGGTGGGTGACCGCACGGACGAGGAAGCCCCGGTCGGCGACCGCGTTGTCCACGATCTCGGGGAAGAACGAACGGATCTGCTCGCCCATCTCCCGGTCCACCGGGTAGTTGTCCTTGCCGCCCAGCCAGTAGTTCCAGATGCGGGCGTTGTGCGGCACGGAGGCGTCGATCGGAGAGGTGGAACCCTCAGGAGTCTCGGGAGGCACGGTTCTGCTTTCTGTGCTCGCTGTACCGACAAAAGGTGCGTACCTGGACAAGTAAACGGTTCCAAGGGCCTACCGGGCAAGTGCCGAACCACATGTGTCGGGACCGTCGACCGCCCCGGGACATGTCGGGGGCACCGCGCGGAAAAGTACTCGTGGGCCACGGGCCGCGCCGGATAGGTTGCCGTGCGGCGTTACCCGACGCCCGTGCCAGCGCCCGGCGTCCAGCGCCGCAGGAGAACAGGAGCAGCCGGTGAAGCACTCCACCCCCGAGTTCGCCCGGATCGCGGAGGAGGGAACCGTCCTGCGGTGCCAGGTCGGCTCCGGCGTCCACGGCATCACCGTCTCCGGCCAGGAGGACCGTGACGAGATGGGCATCTGCGTGGAACCGCCCGAGTACGTCATCGGCCTGCGCTCCTTCGAGCAGTACGTCCACCGCACCCGTCCCGACCACACCCGGTCCGGCCCCGGCGACCTGGACCTGACCGTCTACTCGCTGCGCAAGTGGATGCGGCTGGCCCTGGACGGCAACCCCACCGTCCTGCTGCCCCTGTTCGTGCCCGAGAGCGAGATCGTCGCCGTCACCTCCGTCGGCCGCGACCTGCGCGCCAACGCCGACCGGCTGCTCTCCCGCAGGGCGGGCAGGCGCTTCCTGGGCTACATGCGCGCCCAGCGCGACCGTATGGAGGGCCTGCGCGGCGGCAAGCACACCAACCGGCCCGAACTCGTCGACAGGTACGGCTTCGACACCAAGTTCGCCTACCACATGATCCGGCTGGGCATCCAGGGCGTGGAACTGATGGAGACCGGCCGCCTGACGCTGCCCATGCCCGAGCCCGACCGCACCTGGCTGCGCGAACTGCGGCGCGGCGGGCACGGCCGCGCCGAGGCCCTGGCGCGGACGGGCGCGCTGGAGGAGCGGCTGACCGACCTGTGCGAGACCTCCGGCCTGCCCGAGGAACCCGACGGCGCCTGGGCCGACCGCTGGCTGGTGCGGACCTACCAGAGCGCCTGGGCCGGGCGCTGAGACCGGCACCGACGAACCGGGCACCGGCCGCCGGGACCGGCCAACGGAGCCGTGCCGACGACCACCCTGGTCAGAGCGGGCACCCGGCGCGGCGGCGGCACACGGCCGGGATAGGGTGATCCCCCGAAGGAGTACGCGCCGCTCCCGATGCCCGGGCGGCACCGGCGCGGCGTGCGCCACGCGTCACGCGCCACGCGCGGCGCACGGGAACAACGAACACTAAGGAAACACCATGGTCGGAACCGTCGCCTTCGTGCTCATGATCGTGGGTCTGACGATGATGCTCGCCACCGGGATCCTCGCGGCGGTCATCAAGCCTCCCCACCACTAGGGAGTGACGGGTGCGTCCGCACGGCCGCACCCGTCAGGCCTCCCTCCCCCGGGAACGCCCGCCACTTCCGGTGCGGGACGGCGCGTCCGGCCCCGGAAAAGCACTTTCGGTCCCCTTCTCCGGGCCGCTAACGTGACTCCCCGGACGACGTGTGGCCCAACAGCAGAGTGCCTGGCTGAGGACCGGAGGGAGCGGGGGCAGCACCCGCCACGTCGGCCGACCACGAGATCAGACGCCAGTACGCGACTCAGGTGATGGAGCACCCGGCTTCCTTCCGGGGACGCGGGTGCAGGACCCGCCGTGCTGGCCGGACAGCGTGTAGCTCAGCAGTAGAGCACCCGGCTTGGGACCGGGAGGGCGCGGGGGCGGGACCCGCCACGCTGGCATGGACAACCCCACCCCCCGCCAGGTCGGCCCCGGCTACGCCGTCGGCCGGATGGCCAAGGCGCTCACGACCGCGCTCACCCACGAGGACCCCCGGGTCCGCGAGGCCGCGCACAGGCGCGTCGACTCCTGGGAGCGGGTCGTCACCGGCATGCGGGAGGGCACCCTCTCCGTCGGCTCCCGCACTCCGGTCAGGGGCCTGCCCGCCGAGCGTGCCGCCCTGTACGCCCACCACCTCACGGAGGAGGGCCTCGCCGAGCTCACCGCGCTGCTCGACGGCGGCGGGTACGAGGTGGACCTGCCCGAGCAGGCCGCCCTGCTCACCGTGGCCTGGCTGCTGCGTGCCGGGGACACCGCTGGCGCGCTGCGCCTGCTCAGTGCCATCGACCCTCTCGCCGACACCCTGTGCCTCACCCCGCGCCCGGCGCCCCGCCAGGACCTGCCCGCGAACACGGTCTTCCGCGAGACCGTCGGCGACGCGCGCCGCGCCCTGGAGCGGCGTGCCCGCAGGGACCCGGCCACGGTCCGGCCCAAGGTCCAGCAGGAGGCCCTGGCGGTGTGGAACCCCTTCGCCGACCGGCTGCTCTCCCACTGGCTGGAGACCTACCGCGACGGCCGGGTCGACGCCCAGCGCCCTCCGGGATGGACGGAGCGGGGCGCCGCCCTCCTCGCCGAGTACGAGCGCCTGGCCGCCGAGCACACCCTGTGCACCAAGCACCGTAGGCCCAAGGAGAACCTGGCGATCCTGCTGGCCGCGCTGCGCGAGGCCGTCACGCCCGGCGGAGGTACCGGCCGGGAGGGCGGCCGGGGAACGGAACTCACCCCCCGCCGCCTCGGACTGCTCCAGCACGCGGCGGAGTCCATGGTGGCCAGGCGCGGCCTGCCCGGCTCCGACCGCCACACCCTCCTGCGCACCGGGCAGGCCGAGCACGCCGCCCGCCCCACCCACGACGTGCTGGCCGCCCTGCTGTCGGCCCGGCTCGCCCCGATGCCCCAGAACTCCGGCGCCCCCGGGATGGAGGAGGCGCTCGCTCCCACGCTCCGGCGGGAGGCCGACGACTTCGCCGTGCCCGAGGGCTGCCCGATCCCCGACTCCCTGAGCGGCGTAGCCCGGCGCGCCACCGCCGCGCCCCTGGACGACCTCGTCGAGCTCGGCGTGGTCCCCTCCGCCGAGGTGATGGCCGAGATCGTGCCCGCCCTGACGGCGGCGGCCGAGGCCGCATCCGCCGACGACCCCGCGCTCGCCCGGCTGGTCGCCGCCCACCACCGGGCGTTCGGCCGCAGGCGCTCCCTGCTGCTGCTCGACCTGGCGAGCCAGGTCCGGGCGAACGAGCTGCCCTGGGTACAGGAGCTGCTGCCGCACCGCGCCGGGCCCGGGGCGCGGCGGGAGGCGGTGTCCCGGCTGCTGCCCGAACTGGGCGCCTCGGTGCTCGCCCACTTCCCGGGGACGATCGTGCCCAACCCGATGGTGCGCGAGCTCGACGGCCTGTCCCGGGCCGCCGGCCTGGGCCTGCCGTTCGTGGAGGAGCTGGCCGCCGACATCTTCACGGGCGAGTTCGTCCCGAAGTTCCCGCGCGCCGCGAAGATCGCCGCCGAACTGCTGGAGGACGGCCTCTACGCCCGCTACTACGGCATCGACTACACCGAGGTCCTCGCCCTGCCGGAGGAGCGGCCCCTCAGCGGGCACGTCGTGACGCCCTTCGCCCGGCTGTGCCGGGAGCGCGCGGGCAACCCGCGCGGCGGCGTCGCGAGCAGCGGCACGGTCATCGAGCAGGCGCAGATCCTGACCACCCACAACCTGGCCACCCTGGTCGGCGCCGGGGCACGTCCGGAGTGCGGGTGGGCGGAGCTGGCCCGGCGTGCCCACGCCCTGACCGTGCGGACCGTGGAGCGCCTGCCGCTGGTCCACCCGCCCCTGCCCCACGTCAAGAACGCGGCGTTCTCGTGGCGGCAGACGGTGTTCTTCCTGTCCCTGTGCCCGGAGCGGGAGCAGCGCGAGGCGATGGCGTTGATGGAGGGGCTGGCCCCCGGGCAGCCGCACCACACGCGCGAGCGTCTGGCGCCGGTGCTGGCCGGGCTGCGCCAGGTCGTCGACGGCGGGCCGCTGCGCGAGGAGGTGCCCGGCGGGGCGCGCCGCTTCCTGGGATGGTCGGCGGGGCCGCACTGGATGCTCCAGATCGCGCCGCGGGTGTCGACGCGTTCCCGTGGCTCGTGGGGGTGACCGCGTTCGGCGTGCCCGGGGACGGGGGTGCGGCGGGCGGCCGGTCCGGGGCATCCGTCCACGCTGCCCCGAACCGGCCCCGAGCACGGATACGTGCCCTTCCACCTTACGGATCCGGGTGAGGGCGGGGTGAACCGTCGGGGAACTCCTGGCACCGTGTGGGCCGGAGTTCCGTCCGTGCTCCCTGTGCCGTGTGGGCCGTCGGCCGGAGCCGGGCCTCGTGTGCCGCACCGGAGGCACCTCCGGCCGGCCCGGGCGCTGTTCGGTGGCCTCGGTCCTGTGCCGCTGGGGTGGCAGGGGCGCCGGCGGGGCTGTCGGAGGTTGCGCGGGTATGCCCATGGGACAGGGGCGGGCGCACCGTGTGGGGCAGGGGTTCCCGCGCCTTCGGCGTCCGAGCACGAGGCCAAGTGCAGCGCAGCTTCAAGGAAGCACGGCCTAGGGCCGACCCGGGCCGCCTGGCACCGCAGGTGTGCCCGCGGCCCGGTCGGCCTTGGTCCGGTCGGGTTCGCAGGGGATGGTCGGGGCTCATTGGCACGGCTGGTCCGAGCACGGGGACGTCCGGGAAAGGACTTCCGGGATCCTTCCGTGGCCACCACGGGGTTCCCCGGAAGCGGGGGCTTCGGCCTCCGATCGTCCGCGCGTTCGCGTCCAGCCCGCCGGTCCGGTAGGCGCCGTCAGGATCCAACGGCGCGCGCACCAGGACAACCCCACCGGCATCCGGGGACACACCCGTGCCCGTGTTCCCCTTGTCAGAACGGTGACCCGAAAAAACGTCCGTGCTGGTCGGCGGCCCACCGCGGATGCGTTCCGCGCGACGAGGCCGATAGCGGCCACAACCGGCCCGAACCCTTGGCAGGGGTCGGGCACGAGCGGCCCCGGCTCCGGTCCCGGCCCGAGCCCGGGCACCCGCCCTCCCCTTCGCGCGGTGGCCGGTTCCGGCCAGGCCGACGCCTCCCGGGCCTCCCGCGTCGCCCACGCCGCCCGCGGTGGGGCTTCGCACGCCGGTCCGCGTGCCCTCCGCGTCCCCGCCCGCCGGGACGGGTTGCCCCGAACGCGGGACGCCCGACGACCACCCCGATACGCTCTCTCTGAGAGAGTAGTGAACGGGGGAGGGCACACCTGGTGACCAAGACCGGGAACCCGCCCGCGAGCCCGGTCCCTCAGGTTCGAGAGCCGACCGGGCTACTCCCCGCGTGCTCCGGGACCCGCTTCCCGGAGCGCGACAGGGCCGGCCCTCCGGCCCGGGGAACAATGGACCGCTCTGCCCCCGTGGTGCCGTTTTCGGGTGCCCTTGTCTCGGCTCCGGCCGTAGTTAGGGTGTGACGTATGTCGATATGGTCTCGCGGCGACCGGACCGGAAGGGTCGAGGAGGCCCTTCTGATGCTGGAGGGGCAGGGGCTCATCGACGGCCTGGAGATCCTTCCGGGCGAGACCAAGCCCTACCGTGTCCGCGTTCCCGCGGGCATCGTGCACATGGACGAGGACGAGGCGTCGATGTTCGCGTTCGGCGCGGTCGTGGGCGCGTTCGGCAACGTGGCCCGCCAGCACGCCTGACCGCACGCCGCAGACACGCGGGGCGGCTCCCCGGCACCCGCCCCGCCCCGGCGTCCGGCTCCGGCGTGCGGGGCTACTCCTCCCACTTGGCGGCGAACTCGCTGACCCTGCGCGCGCGGTGCGAGGTCAGGAAATCGCGGTACCAGTGGTAGCTGTCCTTGGGATGGCGCTCCAGGCGGTCGTAGTCGACGCGGACCAGGCCGAAGCGGCGGTCGTAGCCGAACGCCCACTCGAAGTTGTCCAGCAGCGACCACACGAAGTAGCCGCGCACGTCCACCCCCGCCTCGATGGCCCGTGCCAGCGCGGCCATGTGGTCGCGCAGGTACTCGATGCGCTCGGTGTCGCGGACACGGCCGTCCTCGTCGGGCTGGTCGTCCTCGGCCGACCCGTTCTCGGTGATGAGGATGGGCGGCAGGTCCGGGTAGCGCCGGTTCAGGTCGATGAGCAGGTCGGCGAAGGTGCCGGGGATGACCGGCCAGCCCATGGTCGTGTGCCGGACCCCCTCGATGTCCACCTTCTCGGTGCGGACGTCCACCGCGGTGCGCAGGGCCGGGTCGGCCTCGGCGTGGGGGGCGTCGCGCAGCATGATGGGCCGGTAGTAGTTGACGCCCAGGAAGTCCAGGGGCTGACCGATGATCTTCAGGTCGCCCTCGGCGCGGTAGGAGCCGTCGGCCATCCCGCCCCAGACCTCGTCCTCGTTGTCGGGGTAGGCGCCGGTGAAGATGGGGTCGAACCACACGCGGTTGTGCAGCGTGCGGGCCCGCTCCACCGCGGCGCGGTCGGCGTCGGACTCGGTGGCGGGCAGCAGGTGGTCCGGGTTGAGGGTGATGCCGACCTCCCCGGCCGCGGCCGCGCGCAGCTCGCCGGTGGCCATGCCGTGGGCCAGCAGCAGGTGGTGCGCGGCGGCCAGCGCGGGCCTGCCCTCCTGGCTGCCGGGCGCGTGGCGGCCCACGGCGTGGCCGACGAAGGCCGAGCAGAAGGGCTCGTTGAGGGTGATCCACCTGTTGACCCGGTCGCCGAGGCGGTCGGCGACGATGCGGGAGTACTCGGCGAAGCGGTAGGCGGTGTCGCGGACCCGCCAGCCGCCCTCGTCCTCCAGCGCCTGGGGCAGGTCCCAGTGGTAGAGGGTGAGGACGGGTTCGATCCCGGCGCCGAGGATGGTGTCCACGAGGCGGTCGTAGAAGGCGAGCCCCTCCTGGTTGGGGCGGCCCCTGCCGGTGGGCTGGACGCGCGGCCAGGCCACGGAGAAGCGGTACAGGTCCACGCCCAGGTCGGCGAGCAGGGCGACGTCCTCGCCGTAGCGGTGGTAGTGGTCGCAGGCCACGTCCCCCGTCTCGCCGCGGGCGACGCGCCCCGGGGTACGGCAGTAGGTGTCCCAGATGGAGGGTCCCCTGCCGCCCTCGTGCACGCCCCCCTCCACCTGGTAGGCGGCGGTGGCGGTACCGAAGAGGAGACTGGCGGGCAGTGTGGGCTCGTCCATGGGATTCCTTTCTGGGAGCGCTCCCAAGTGTAGGGGACGCGGCCTCCCACACCAATGCACCGCAGGTAGTGGATCAGGCACACAGCGAAGCGGGAGGTGCCTGGAGCGCCGCGCCCGCACCCGATCCGCCATGTGTGCCGGCCCCGCGAAAGCGCGGAACCGGGAACCCGGAACCCTCTGGCCGCCGCACTCCGCGGCGCGCCGCGCCACCCCGCACGGGGGGATCACGGCTCAGGGGGCCAGGGGCCCGGCCACGAGCAGCCGCATCTCCAGCAGGAGGTCGAGGATCCGGCGGGTGGTGAGTCCGGCCGAGCGCAGCAGCGCCTCGTACTCGCGCTCGGTGCGTTCGGCGCCGGTGGTCATCACCATCATGTGCGCGTCCAGGACCGCAGAGAGCCAGGACGGGCCGTCGTCGGACAGGACGCGCTCGGCGATGAGCACCAGCCCGTCGGGGGCCATCGCCTCCCGGCAGTGGCGCAGCACCGCGCGGGCGTCCTCGTCGGACCAGTTGTGCAGGATCCGGCTGAGCAGGTAGACGTCGGCGCCCGCGGGCACGCCCCGGAGGAAGTCGCCCTCCACCAGCTCGCACCGCCCGGCGTCGACGAACGCGCCCAGGCGGGTGCGCGCGGCGGCCAGAGCGGTCGGGCGCTCCACGAGCACGCCGCGCGCCCACGGTGCGCGGTCCAGGACCGTGGCGAGGAGTTCGCCGTCCCCTCCCCCGAGGTCGACGACCACACGGGCGCCGGCGAAGTCGTGGACGTCGGGGATCGCCGTGGAGAACCGCCCGCTCGCGGCCATCCCGGCGGTGTAGCGCGCGGCGTCCTCCGGATGGCGCTCCAGGTGGGTGAACGCGTCGGTGCCGTGGGCGGCATCGAACGCGGGCTCCCCGGTGCGCACGGTGTCGGCCAGGCGCGTCCACGCGGAGGTGAACATGTCGCTGTCGTAGAGCAGGGCGAGGTCGGCCATCCCCGAGGGGTGGCCGCGGCGCAGGGCGGCCCCGACCCCGGTGGGCCGGTAGCGCCCCTCGTGGCGGTGCAGGACCCCGACGGCCGCGAGCAGGCGCAGCAGGCGGTCCAGCCGGTCGGGGTGAAGGTTCAGTTCACCGGCGAGGGCGGCGCTGTCGGTGGCGCCGCCGGCATCGCCGGCGGCGTTCTCGGCGATGCGGTCGAGCACCCCGAGTTCGACCGCGGTGGCCACCGCCCGGGCGACCCACGGCCCGGTCATGAGCCGTAGGACCTCGCGCTCGGCGGATCCGTTCCCCGTCATCGCCACCTCCGTCAGAGCCAACCGTTACGACGAAAGACAACGTAGAGGCTCAGGCTCGACAGCGCCATGAGAACCAGGGACAGCGGCCAACTGAACGCCCAGTGGAAACCGGGCTGGGGGGCAATGTTCATCCCGTACACGGAGGAGATGAGGGTGGGCACGACCAGGATGCCGCCCCAGGAGGAGACCTTCTTCATCGCCTCGTTCTGCGCCTGGTCGATGAGGGCGCTGTTGACCGTCATGATGTTCTGCAGCAGTTGGCGGAAGCCGTCGACGCGCTCGCGCACCGCGGCCACGTGGTCGGCGACGTCGCGCAGGCGGTGGTGCATCTCGCCGCGCCTTTCGACGGAGATGTGGAAGGGGAGGGCGGCGGCGATGCCCTGCCGCCCCTGCGGAGAGGCCCACGGGTCCGGTGTGGCGGAGGTGACCGCGTACCGGTCCGGTCGGCCCCGGGGACGGCCCGGGCGCCGGGACAGCGGTTCCACCAGTGCGTCCAGGACCGCGCCCAGCGGCTCGACGGCACGTGAGAGGAGGATGACCTCGCGTGCGAGGCGGTAGGTGCGTCGCGACGCCCCGGAGTCACCGCCGAGGACCTGGGTCTCCACCTCGTCTACGTCGTCCTGGAGTTCGGAGACCACGGGGGCGTAGCCGTCCACGACCAGGTCCAGGACGGCGTGGACCACGGCCAGGGTGCCGTGGGCGAGGACGTGTGGCTCGGCCTCCAGGAGGCCGCGGACGGTCTCGAACCCCACATGGTCGGCGTGGCCGATGGTGACCACGAAGTCGTGCCCGGCGAAGAGGTGGATCTCGTCGACCTCGACGGAGTCTCGCGCGGTGTCGTAGCGGGCCGGGCGCAGCACGAGGAAGAGCACGCCCTGGTAGACCTCGGCCTTGGGCCGCTGGTGGGCGACGATGGCGTCCTCCAGCGCCAGTCCGGGCAGGCCGAAGAGGCGGGCGACCTCGGTGAGCTGGTCCCGGTCGGGACTGGTCATGCTGATCCATGCCATGAGGCCGCTCTCCCCGCCCATGGCGCGGTGGGCCTCGGCGACGGTGTCGGTCTCGCGCTCGCGGTGTCCGTCGCGGTAGAGGACGGTGCGGACCGGGCCGGGCGGGGCCTGGTCGGGCAGTGCGGCCCTCCGGCGGCCCAGGGCCATGATGCGTTCGGGCGAGGGGTCGGTCATGCGCGCTGCCTCCTCCGTGGCCGACGGTTACGCCGATCCTGGTGCGGCGGGCGCGCGGGCGCGCGCCGACACGCCAGGGCCGCCCGGAGGCGTGTCAGCCGCGCAGTCCGGAGGCGCGGACGGTGATGTTGAGCCGTCCGTCCAGGCCCAGTTCGGGCGGCGCGGTGCCGGGCCGGGTGCGGGGGACGCCGTGGTAGGCCATGCGGGAGGGGCCGCCGAAGACGAACAGGTCGCCGCTGCGCAGCTCGACGTCGGTGTGGGGACGGGTGCGGGTCTCGGTGTTGCCGAAGCGGAACACGCAGGTGTCGCCGAGGCTGAGGGAGACCACGGGTTCGCGGGAGAGCTCGTCGCGGTCCTGGTGCATGCCCATGCGGGCGTCGGCGTCGTAGAAGTTGACCAGGGCGACGTCGTAGGGATCGGCGCCGGGCGCGGGAGGGGCGCCGTAGGCGTCCGCCACGGCGCGGGCGGCCAGGTCGCCGAGGAGGGCGGGGAAGGGCTGGACGGGTGTGCCGTCGGGCAGGGTCCGCGTGTAGGAGTAGGGCTGCCAGTGCCATCCGAGACTGGCCATCCGAACGCTCATCACCCCGCCGCGCGGCATGGTGTGCCGGCGCATCCCGGCGGGTCCGCGCGCCCAGTCGCGGCAGCGCCGGACCAGGTCGGCCTGGGCGGCGGCGGTCAGCCACCCGGGCAGGTGCACGGCGCCGGGCGCCACCTCCACGGGAGGGCTTCCGAACAGCGCGTCGTCCATGGTGTCCATCGTGCCACCGCCGTCGGCGGCGCTCCAGGGCGCCGGAGCGCAGAGCCGGGAGCGGCCTCCGGCGGCGCCGCCGGAGGAACCCGTCCCGCACGGGCGGCCGGTGCCCGGGCGGGACGGGCGGGTCAGCGGCGCAGCAGTTCGCGGATGTTCACCACGAGCAGCAGCACCACGATGACGGCGATGGGCACGGTGATGGCGATGCGCCAGTTGACGGCGAAGGCGACCACGACCCCCACGACGAGCCCGACCACCACCGCGATGACCGCCAGCCCGACGAGGTACTGGACGAACTTGCGGCGGGCGACGGAGTCGACGGCGGCGAAGGCCACGACGACGCCGAGCATGGCGTAGAGGGTGTACTGCGGGTCCAGGAGGAACAGCGGCAGGGCGAGCGAGATCAGCAGGAGGGGCGTGCTCAGGGCCACCCACAGGTGCAGGAAGCGGGTGGAGCGCTGCTGCCCCGAGGAGTAGGGCAGGTGGGGCGCCTTGAGGTGCCCGGTGGGCGAGGGCACCAGCGGCGTGTCGCTGTCCAGTGCCCGCAGGTGGGACTCGCGCTCGTCGGCGACCAGCACGCGGGTCTCGTAGACCTCGGCCAGTTCCAGCTCCAGGGCGGCGATGCGCTCGGCGTACTCGCGGGCGCGGGGCTGGGTGTGGGACTCGCGTTCGAGGACCATGCGGGCCGAGTCGAACCGGCGCAACTGGTCGCGGCGGTCGAGGACGTCGGCGTCCAGGGCGCTCAGGCGCTCGTCCAGGGACCGCACGTGGGAGCGCAGTTCGGCGCGGGCGTCGGCCTCGGTGGGGGCGACCTTCTGCAGGCCCGCCCAGGAGAGCGGGTCGTCCCAGGAGCGGCGGATGGTGCCGTCGCGTTCGTAGCGGGGCCCGCTGGGCGCGCGCTCGCCCTCGAAGAAGTCCCCGGTGTCGCGTCCCCACAGCCCGCGGAAGCCCTTGAGCCAGGGGGTCTCGTCGTCGATGAGGACGACGGACCACTCGCGGTCGCCGCCGGGGCCCAGGCGGATGCCGTCGCCGCGCGCGTAGTCGACGAAGGGGACGCCGATGCCGTGCCGGTTGAGGGCGCTGTCGGCGCGGAGGATCCGGTTGGTGATCCGCCGCCAGAGGCGGATGGGACCGCGCAGGAAGGCGGGATCGACCTGGATGAGGTAGTCGCCGGGCAGCATCTGGTGCGAGTGGGAGCCCGCGCCGACGTAGACGACGGGGTGGTCCCCGTCCCGGTCCAGGTCGGGGTCGTCCCAGCTTCGGCGCAGGTCGTCGCCGTTGTACTCGTGTGAGGAGGCGCCCACCCACATGGGGCGGGTGGTGCCGTCGGGGTCCTCCACGAGGTAGACGGTGACGCGCTCCCAGTCGGCCTCGTGGTCGTTGACGCCGCCGTAGATGGTCCGCCAGTCGTTCATCGCGTAGAAGAACCAGTACTGGAGGATGATGTAGCCGCCCTCGCGGGTGACCCGGCCGTAGTAGGTGGCGCCGCCGTTGTCGACGCGTTCCCGGTAGCGGGTCACCGCGGCGAAGGTGACACCGCCGGGAACGGCGCCGCGGATGAGCAGGGAGAGCTTCATCAGGATGTCCAGGACCCGGCCCAGGACGCCGACGGCGGCCAGCCGGCCGCTCTTGGGAATGACGAAGCGGGCCACGCCCCTGTAGCGGCGGGCCTCCTCGCGCAGGGTCTCCTCCTGGACGAAGCGCAGGTGCTTGTGGCGCTCGGGCCACTCCTCCTCGGCGCGCGAGAGGCGGTCGAGGGTGAGCTCCCCCGCCGGGACGAGCATGCGCTCGCGTTCGCCGGGCTCGTCGACCCACAGGCTGCAGTTGCTCACGTAGGCGTCCACGTCGGTGGGGAAGAAGAGTTCTCCCTTGGTGCACATGAGCACGGGCTCGTGGGCACGCAGGAGTTCGAGATCAGATTTGGCGGCCATGATTCGCACCAAGCTAGTGCATGCGAGACGTTCTCCGTGCCGCTGAGGAGGAGTGTCAGCGGTGACGGATGTCGCCTGTGGCACGGGGATCGCAAACGCGGCCCGGTTCGGCGTTCCGAGCAGGAAACCACTTGCCAAGTTGGAAAGTGAATGCGATGCTGGCAACAACTTGAGAGAGCGGAGAGTGCTATGCACAGGGACGAGGCGCTGGACGCGCTGGAGCGGGCCGACACCGTGGGTGCGCGGGCACACGGCCGGGGCCGCTGGTACATGCTGTTCGCGGTGCTGTTCGCGGCCACGACCTTCGCCCTGACCGTGACGATCGGCCTGTTCCCGTCCACGGTCACGATCTTCACGGCCACGTCTGTGTGCCTGGTGGTCCTGGCCTGCCTGGTCACCTTCGCGCTGCGCCAGCCCGTACAGCCGCGCGGCTACGGGTGGCTGCACGGAGCGGCGATGCTCGGCTGGGGCACGGTCTACGGCGTCACGCTCTTCGCCGGCTACGCGTTCTTTCCCGAGGACCCCGTGTGGTGGGTCTCCGGAGCCGCCCTGGGCGCCGTCCCCCCGCTGGTGGCGGGATGGCTGGCGGTGCGCGAGAGCAGGAACACCGCGTGAACCACCCCCGCAGCATGCTGGACGAGGTGATCCACTCCCCCGTGCGCTTCTCCGTCGTCGCGGCGCTGGCCGCCGTGGACCGCGCGGAGTTCCGCTTCGTGCGCGACACCGTGGAGGTCACCGACTCCGCCCTGTCAAAGCAGGTCACGGTCCTGGAGAACGCGGGCTACGTGCGTGTCCACAAGGTCGCGGTGGGACGGCGCACCCGAACCTCCCTGTCCCTGACCCGGGAGGGCCGGGCGGCCTTCGAACGGCACGTCCGGGCCCTGCGCGACATCGCCTCGGGCGCGCTGGACGGAGTCCCCGCCGACGAGTGACCCCGGCTCAGGCCGCCCCCGCCGTCTCCGGCACGGGTTCGGGGGCCGTCCTCCCGGCGGGGTGCTCCCCCGGCGACTCGCTCCCACGGAGCCGGACCACGCGCTCGCGCACCCGGTCGGCCCCCAGGTCGTGGTCGGACACGGCGTTCCGGCGCGCCCGGTCGCCCCGGGAGGCGCCCACCCCGGCGACCACCACCAGGGCCATGCCCGCGACCTGCACCGCGGCGGGCGTCTGGCCGATGACGACCAGCCCCATCACCAGGGCGACCGCCGGTTCCAGGCTGGAGAAGGTGCCGTAGGCGGTGCGGCTCATCCGCTGCAGGGCCGTCATCTCCAGCAGGAAGGGCACCATCGGGAAGAGCAGCGCGATGAGCAGGGTGAACAGGATCAGGTCCAGGTCGGGGGCCGCGATCATGGCGGGGGCACCCAGCGGCGCGCTGACCAGGGCTCCGACGGTCATGGTCAGGGCCAGGCCGTGCACGGCGCCGAAACCGGCGCCCACCCGCTGGGTCAGCACGATGTAGACCACCACGCAGACCGCCCCGGCCAGGGCGAAGGCGATCCCGAGCAGGTCGAGTTCGCTCTGCCAGGGGCGGGTCAGGCAGAGCACGCCCGCCATGGCGGCGAGGACCCACACGAGTTCCCGGCGGCGCCGCATGGCGGCCACGGCCACCACGAGGGTGCCGAGGAACTCGATGGAGGTGGCGGTGCCGAGTTCGATCCGTGCCGTCGCCTCGGAGTAGAACAGCATCATCCCCGCACTCGCTGTGCCCAGGATCACCACGGCACCCAGTTCGCGCCACGTCGCCGCGCGTACGGACCGCCACAGGGAGCGACCGCCGAGGGCCAGCAGCAGGATCGCGGCCCAGCTCAGCCGGAGCCAGGTGACGGTGGCGGGACTGGCCTGGGCGAAGGCGGTGACGGCCAGGGCGCTGCCGGCGTGCAGGGTGAACATGCCGATGAGCAGCATGAGGGGCGCCGGCATCAAGAAGCGGACACGGCGGTGCAAAGAAGCAGGAAAGCGGATCACCCGACCATTGGACCCATCCAGTTTGTTTCTGTCCACGGACTGTTGGTGGACAGACCGTGTAGTTTTGGCGGATGGATTTCACCCGGTTGCGCCTGCTCGTCGAACTGGAGCGCCTGGGCACGATGGCGGCCGTGTCCGAGGTCACGGGGATGAGCACCTCGGCGATCTCCAAGCACTTCGCCGTCCTGGAGCGGGAGGCCGGCGTCCCGCTGCTGGCGCCCGACGGGCGGCGGGTGCGCCTCACCCCGGCCGGGCGGCGGCTGGCCGAGCACGCGGTGGACATCCTGGCCCGTGTGGAGACGGCGAGGGCGGAGTTCGACGGCGAGGGCGAGCCGGTCGGCCGCGTCGACCTGGTGATGTACACCACCGCGGCGCCCCTGGTGCTGCCCGCGCTGCGCCGTCTGCGGCGCGACCACCCGGGGATCGAGGTCCACCTGACCGAACACGAGTCCGAGCAGGCGCTGGACCTCCTCCAGGACGGGGAGGCGGACCTGGGGGTCGTGTACCAGTACAGCCTCCTTCCCCGGGTTTTCCCGGGGACCCTGACGGTGCGTCCGATCGGGAGCGAGGACCTGCTGCTCGTCCAGCCCTCCGAGGGCGCCGACAGCCGCACCCTGACGCGGCGCCGGCTGCGCGACCTGGCCGGCGCCGCGTGGATGGCCAGCCCCTACCGGGGCGACGAGGAGGCGCTCGTACAGCGCATGTGCGCCGAAGCCGGGTTCACCCCGCGGATCGTGCACCGCATCGACAACCTGGACCTGTTCGAGGAGCTGGCCGCCGACGGCGTGGGCGTGGGGGTCGTGCCCCGGCTGTCGGCGGTGACCCGGCGCGGGGTCGCGCACGCGCCCCTGGGCGAGCTCGGCGGAGTACGGCGGGTGTACCTGGCGGGCCGCACCGGCGGCTGGGCGTGGAAGCCGATCCGGGTGGTGGCCCGGTACCTGCACCAGTCGGCCCAGAGCGTGCTGAACGACGTGCCGCCGCTGCCCGAGTCCTCCTAGGGCGTGTGTGGTGGGTGCCGCCCGTCGTTTGGAGGGTGCTGCGCGCGAAGCGCGACCGTTGAGGGCGGTGGGAGGGAGACGGGCGGGCGTATCCGGTGGTGGCCTCGCAAGGCCGAAGAAGGAAGCATCCTGGTTTGGCTGTTGACTGATGAGAACGCAGCGAGGGTGCCGCTGGGGCGTCGCGCAGCAGGGTGAGTATCCGCCATACACGCCCTAGCGGCCGACGCCGGCGCTAGCCGGCGATGGCGAAGGGTCCCACCGACGGGACCGGGACCTTGCTCGCGGCCTCGCGGACGGCGGTGAGCAGGGGCTCGGACGTGGCACCGGCGCGCGAGAGGGCGACGATGTGCCGCCGGGCGCTCTCGCTCACCCCGCGCACCACGACGTGCGCCGGGTTCAGGCCGGTCCAGGCCAGGCGCGGCATCAGGGCGATGCCCAGGCCCGCCTGCACCAGGGAGAACACGGCGCTGAAGTCGTCGACGGTGTGCACCACGCGCGGCTGGAAGCCCGCCTGGTGGGCGGCGCCGGACACGCACTCGTGCCAGGCGGTGCCGGGCGCGGACAGGATCCAGTCCTGGTCGGCGAGGTCCTCGGCCAGGTGGAGGCTGGTGCGGGCGGCCAGGGGGTGCTGGTAGGGCAGGATCGCGTCGAACATCTCGACCATCACCGGCTCGGTGTGGAAGTCGGGATCGCCGCTGGCGGGCAGGTTCCCGGTGGACATGGTCAGGGCCACGTCCAGGCGGCCCGAGCGCACCATCTCCGCGCTCTGCTCCGGCTCGGCCTGGACGACCTCGAAGGACCAGCCGGGGTGGCTGGTGCGCAGGCGCGCCAGGGCCGGGGCGATGAGGTCGCTGATGCCGGTGGAGAAGGAGCCGACGCGGACGACGCCGCGATCTCCCTCGGCGTACTCGGCGAGGTCGGCCGCGGCCCGCTCCATCTCCGCGAAGATCACGTGCGCGCGCTTGAGCAGGACCCGCGCGGCGCCGGTGAGCAGGAAGCGCCGGCCGTTGCGTTCGACGAGCGGGACCCCCGCCTCCCGGGCCAGCGCGGAGAGCTGCTGGGAGACCGCCGACGGGGTGACGTTGAGCGCCTCCGCGGTCGCGGCCACCGTGTGGTGGTGGTCGAGTGCCTGGAGGAGCTGTAGCCGCCGAACATCGATCATGCCGTCCAATCTATGGCAAGTACGAAAGGGTTTCCGGGCGGTTTCGCTTGTGTTGCACCGTTTTGATGCGTGATTCCGTGCACACCGTCCGCTGTCCGCGCCGACCTCCGGCCGACCGGCATCCCGCAAAGAAAAAATGATCTTCTTTCCCCGCGGGAATCTCACGCACCTCTTCTCCCTGTGTCGCGCACGTCCGGGTTGATACCGGCACGTACAGTCGGGTACACAGCTCGACCACGGGCCCCTCCATCGAGGAACCCGGAGGGGACCAGCACCCAATGCTGGTGAAACGGGGGAGAAGAACATGCAAAATTCGCTCATGACCAAACCGCGGCCTTCCGACGTGGGCATCCTCCGCTTCCGCTACCTGGGCGCACATGAACTGGAGGAGCTCGCGGACCTGTGGGGCGCCCTCCACCAGCAGCACACGGTGACCGCTCCGCACCTGGCGGACATCATCGGCGCCGTGAGCCTGGAGGAGTCCTGGAGGCGCCGCCGGGCCCAGTACGCCTCCTGGCTCACCGACCCCGACACCATGGCCATCCTCGCCGAGAGCGGCGACGACCTGGCCGGATACGCGATGGTGACCGTCCGCGACAACCCGCAGGGCAGCTGGGACCGAGGCGATCGCGTCGCGGTCGTGCAGACCTTCGCCATCGACCCCGAGTACGTCGGGACCGGCGTGGGCTCCAAGCTGCTGGAGGAGGTGCGCCACCAGCTCGCCTCCATGGGCGTGCGCGAGATCGAGTTCTCCGCGCTGGCCACGGCCTCCGAGGACATCCGCTTCCTGGAGCAGGAGGGCTTCCGGCCCTTCGTGACCACCATGGTCTGCCGCGTGGACGGCTTCGGCGCCCACGACTAACTCGGTGGCCGAAGAGGTGCGCCGGACCCGCCCGGCGCCCTCCGGCCGGGCTCCCGGCGGCGGTCGGTGAAGCCCCCGGGCACACCGGCGGTCGGCGTGGACCAGCCCCCGTACCTTCTCCTGTCAGGTACGGGGGCGCCGCGCGCGGGGCCCGCCGACGGCCGCGCCCTCCCGGCGCCCCTTGAAGCCTCCCCGCTCCGCGGCGGCCCGGGGAGGCGACACACCCCCGCACCGGAGCGGGCGAACCGCTACGCTCACCCCCGTGGCCTCCTCCGACTCCAACACCTGCAACTTCCCCGGCTGCGACCGGCCGGTGCCCCGTATGTCCTCCCCCGGTCGCCCGCCCCAGTACTGCGACCTGCCCGAACACACCCGGTGGCGGGCCTGGAAGGAACGCCAGCGCCAGACCCAGGAGGCCGAGCGCCAGGAGGAGCAGGCCCGGGCCGCCCAGGAGGACGCGGCCGCGCCCGCCCCCGTCCCCGGCGCGGAACCCGTCACCGCCGCGCGGCTGCGCGCCGACGACCTGCTGACCCGTTTCGCGGTCCAGAGCGAGCAGTTGACCGCCACCCTCCAGGCCGCCACCGAGGCGTTCTCCACCATGACCGACCCGGCCGCGGCCGAGGCGCAGGTGGAGGCGGCCCGTCTGGCCGGGGCCCGGCACGCCGCCGAGGCCGACAGCGCCCGGCTGGAGGCGGAGAACCGCCGCCGCGAGGCCGAACGCGCCCTGCGCGCAGCCGAGGACGCCGCCGCCTCGGCCGTGGCCGCCACCCAGGAGGCCGAGCGCATGGCCGAGGAGGCCATGGCCGTACGGGAGGCAGCCCAGGCCGAGCGCGACCGCCAGCGGGCGCTGGCCCGGGAGGCGTGGACCGAGCGCGACGCCGCCGTCGCCGAGGCCAACGCCGGCCTGGCCGCCGCCGAGCGCCGGATCGCCGAGCAGTCCGCCCGGGCCCGCGAGGAGCTGGAGCACGAGCGCGCCGAGGCCGCCCGGCGCCTACAGCACGCCCGGGCCGAGGCCGAGGGGCTGCGCGCCGAGACGGCCGAGCACGTCCGCCGGCGTGACGAGGCCGTCCTGGCCGCCGAGAGCGCCCGCGCCCGGGCCGAGCGCGCCGAGGAGCAGGCCCGCCAGTCCGCCCGGACCCTGGCCGCCGAGCGCGAGCGGCTGGACGCCGAGCTGGAGCGGTCCCGTGAGCGCCTGGAGTCGGACCGGGCCGCAGCCGCCGCCGAGCGCGAGCGCCTCACCACCGAGATCGAACGCCTGCACACCGAGCGCGAGCGTCTGACCGGAGAGCTCGACTCCCAGCGCCGGAACGCCGAGATCACCCTGGCCGAGTCCCGGGAGGCCGCCGCGGCCCGCCTGGCCCTGGCCGAGGAGGCGCGCGACCGGGCACTGGAACGCGCCGAGAGCGCCGAGCTGCGCGTGGAGGAGGCGAAGGCCCGCGCCGAACGGGCCGGGAGGGCCGGGGCAGGCGACCGAACCGCCACGGAGGCGTGACGCGCCTCTCCCCCCGCGTCCAGCAAGTCACCTAAGTACCGGTTCGTCCCGGTCTAGGATGGGAACCGTGCGAGATCTGGGAACCACTGGAGACACCGGGCCGATGGACCTGGACGGTTCCCCCGGCGAAGGACACGAACGCGCCGAGGTGGGCGCGCGCCCCCGGCCCAGGGTCGACCTCAAGGCTTTGTTCGGCCTACAGTCCGGAACCTGGGCGTGGACCACCGCGGTCAAGGCCGCCGTGTCCATGTCGCTCTCCTTCGCCCTGGCGGCGCTGCTGTTCGGCCCCGAGGTCGGCACGCTGGCCGCCCTGGGCTCCATGACGGTCCTGTACGAGAAGAAGACGCCCTACGTCTACCGCTCGGCCGCCCTGGCCCTGGTCGGCCTGGGCTTCGTGGCCAGCGTCGCCTTCGGCTCCCTCGCCGCGGCCCTGGCCCCCTGGGCCCCCGTGGTCTCCATCGGGCTGACCGCCGGGATCGCCACATGGGTGTGCGCCGCCTGGCGGGTGGACAAGCCCGGCGCCCTGTTCTTCGTGCTGGTCGGCGCGATCTCCACCATCGCCCCCGGAGGGCTGGCCGACGTCCCCCTCCACGCCCTGGTGGCCGCCTTCGGCGCGGCCGTCGGCTGGTCGGTGTCGATGTCCGGAGCGCCCGTGCGCGCCCGCCACCCCGAGTACCGCGCCGTGGCCGGGGCCTACCGCCAGCTCGCGTCCCTGCTGCGCTCCGTGGGCACCCCCGACGTGGACCACGCCCAGCACGAGGCCTCGGTGGCGGTGGCCGAGGCCTGGCGGATCGTCCTGCTGGCACAGACCCGCGGCTACCGCACCACCCCCGAGGCGGCCCGGCTGCGCTCCCTGCTGCGCTGGGTCTCCGACATACACCTGGCCACCACCCAGGTGTGCATGGCCCGCCCCAAGCCGCTGCCGGAGAAGGCCGCCGACTTCGCCGAGCGCATGGCGAGGGCCGTGGCCGACCCGGCCCTCGCGCCCGCTCCCGAGGAGCTGGACGAGCTGCGCCGGGGCCTGCGCCCCCGCTCCCTGGAGTCCCGGCTCTACGGCCTGCTGGCCCGGGCCGCCCAGTCAGCGCGCCGTGCCTCCCACGAGGACGACGAGCAGGCGGACACCCTGCACGACGAGCGCTACCCGGCGCTGTGGGACTCGCTGCGCTCCAGCCTGGGCTCGGACTCGCTGGTACGCCCCACCGCGCTGCGCATGTGGATCACGGTGACGGCGGCGGGCGCGTTCAGCCTGCTCATGGGGCTGGACCACTACTACTGGGTGGGGATCACCACGACCGCCGTCCTCCAGGCGGGCAACGTGGTGCTGACCATGAACCGCTCCGTGCAGCGGTCGCTCGGCACCATGGTGGGCGTGTTCGTCGGCGCCGCGCTGATCGCGACGCACCCGCCGCTGCCCCTGGTCATCGTGCTCGCCGGGGTCTTCCAGGGCCTCACCCAGCTGGTGGTGGGCCGCAACTTCTTCTACGCCTCGGTACTGGTGACGCCGATGGCGCTGCTGCTGGCCGGCACCGCCGCCCCCGACCCCATCACCGACCTCGCCGGATCGCGCATCATCGACACCGTGGTGGGCTCGGCGTTCGGCCTGCTGGGCTCGCTGCTGCTGTGGCGCAAGGCGTCGGCGACCCGCCTGCCCCAGGCCATCACGAGCGTGCTGAGGATCGCGCGCGAGTGCACCGCGGCGGTCCTGGACCAGGACGTGGAGGTCGGTCCGGAGCATCGCTACCGGCTGCGCCGGGACATGCGGGCGGCCCTGGTCAACCTTCGCGGGGTCTACGACAGCGCGATCGGGGACGTGCCGCGCGCGTCCTCCACCCTGCCGCTGTGGCCGGTGGTGGTGGCCACCCAGCGCACCGGTTACCTGGCGCTGGCGGCGCTGGCGCGGGACAAGCCCGAACCGGCGGGCGTCATCACCCTGCAGCGGGTGGACCTGGCCTTCCGGGAGCTGATCACCTCGATGGAGGAGAGGCGCACCCCGCGCATGGGCGCCGTGCCCCGGCTGCCCGCCTACCCGCGGCTCAACATGGAGCTGCGGGCGCTGTCCAACGCGATGACCAGCGCGGTCGCCCAGGACGAGCGCGCGGCCCTCCAGGAGGCCGAGCGCCGGGCCCAGCGCGAGCGGCGCCGGGCCCAGAAGGACGTGGACGCCGACCTCTGATCCCGGGGGCCGGGTCCCGTGCTCAGTCGGCGAGGGCGAAGGCGCGTACGGGGAAGGCGGCCATCCCGCGGACCTTGGCGGGCACCGCGAAGAAGGTGAAACCGCTCTCGGGCAGTTGGTCGAGCAGGCACAGGTGCGAGACGACGGGGATCCCGGCGGCCAGCAGGACGGCCAGCGCGGGACGGGCGCCCTCGGCGGCGGAGGAGGTGTCGTCCACCCCGACCGAGTCGATGCCCACCAGGGTGGCGCCGCCGTCGACGAGCGCCTTGGCGGCCGCCTCGGTCAGGTACGGGTGCTCGGGACGGCCGTAGGCCTCGGTCCGCCAGTGCCGGTCCCAGCCGGTGCGCACCAGTACGGCGTGTCCGCGCACGTCCAGGCCGGAGAAGGCCTCCGGGCCGATCGGGGCGGAGGAGGTGGCGGTGACGACCGTTCCGGGCAGGTCGGCCACACGGGCCAGGTCCAGGTCGGCGAGGTCGGCTCCGTCCCGGTAGCGGTGGGCGGGCATCTCCACGTAGGTGCCGGTGGCGCCGACCATCGTCACGCGCCCCGTGCTGGCTTCGCCGCCGGGTGCGGCGGCGGGGACGGAGGTGCTCTCCTCCACGGCCGGCTCCGGCAGGCCTGGGAGGGTGGTCATCCCGTCGGTGATCTGATGGCTGACGTCGACCAGTTTCGGCATGGTTGTTCTTCCTCGCTTCACGAGCGCGTCGGGAACGACCCCTGACCTGCACCAGAGGTCTAGACCATGAGCCTAGCGCCTGTGGCCCGCACCACGGCAGTGTTCTTCCCAACGGATCCGGGCGGCCGTCCACGCCCCCTCGCCCACGTTCCGCACCGCCCGGCAGCGATAAGCTCGGAGAACACGGACCACGGAGCCCTCCACACCCTCCGGCGCACGGGAGCCCTCCGCCGTCCGCCCCCGCACGGACCCCGCCATTCACCGAGAAGAGCCGACCAGTGTCACTGTACGGAGCCGCCAAGACCGTCATCGCGCCCGCCACCCGCGTGGTGTGGCCCCAGCGCGTGGAGGGCGTGCACAACGTCCCGCGCAGCGGCCCGCTCATCCTGGCCGTCAACCACCTGGCGCTGATCGATCCGCTCTTCGTCGGCGTGGCCTGTCCCCGGCCGGTGCGCTTCATCGCCAAGCAGGAGCTCTTCGACGAGGGGACCCTGCCCCGGCGCCTGTTCGCCCGCGCCCTGCGGGCCATCGGCCAGCTTTCGGTGGACCGGCGTCCGGGCCAGAGCGCCCAGGAGGCCATGGACAGCAGCCTGAAGGTGCTGGAGAGCGGCGAGGTGTTCGGGATCTTCCCCGAGGGCACGCGCTCGCCCGACGGCCGCCTCTACCGCGGCCAGACCGGACTGGCCTGGCTCGCGCTGACCACGGGCGCCCCGGTGGTGCCGGTGGCGCTGGCCGGAACCGGGCGCATCCTGCCGCCCGGCGGGAGGGTGCCCTCCCTCAACCGTGTGGGCGTGCGCTTCGGCGAGGCGGTGGACCTGTCGCCGTGGCGGGGCCAGGCCCACAGGGCGCGTCCGCGCCGTGAGGCCACCGACGCCATCATGGACGCCATCGCCAAGCTGTCCGGCCAGGAGCAGGTGCCCCGGTTCGCCGCGACGGTCAAGGCCGAGCTCGACCAGCGGTAACGTCTCACGGGTGTGGAGGCCGGGCACCCCCGCTCCCACCCGGTGACTTTCCCCACAGCCCGCGGGGAACTCATGTGCCGGTGACGCGGCGTTGACTCCTGTTTGGGGGCTCCCAACGGGCGCCCCACGGGAACCCGGGCCCGTTCCCGCCTGGGACGATCGCTCCCGGATCCCCAGGAGCACTCCGGCAACCCCCTGGCAGCAGGGACGGAATTCTCTACCTTTATAGTAGGTTTTCCCGGTGCCGACACCGGATACATTAGGCAAGCCTTACCTTTTGATGGCGTCCGACTCTGGCGCGAAGACTTGGAGCTGTGCGATGACGCGACCACTGCGAGTGGGAATCGTGGGTGCGGGCCCCGCGGGGATTTACGCCGCGGACCTGCTCACCAAGGACGAGACCCTGTCCGCGTGCGGCACGTCCGTCAGCATCGACATCCTCGACAAGCTGCCCTCCCCCTACGGGCTGGTCCGCTACGGCGTCGCCCCGGACCACCCCCGGATCAAGCAGATCCAGGGAGCGCTGCACAAGATCCTGGACAAGCCGGAGATCACCTTCTACGGCAACGTCGAGTACGGCGTGGACCTCAAGCTGGAGGACCTGCGCCACCACTACGACGCGGTCGTCTTCGCCACCGGCAGCGACCGCGACCGGCCCCTGGACATCCCGGGCGTCGACCTGCCCGGCAGCCACGGCGCCGCCGACTTCGTCTTCTGGTACGACTCCCACCCCGACGTCCCGCCGTCCTGGCACGTCGAGGGCACCAGCGTCGCCGTGATCGGCGCGGGCAACGTCGCCGTCGACGTGGCCCGCATCCTCGCCAAGAGCGCGGACGACCTGGCCGACACCGACATCACCGACAACGTGTACGAGAGCCTGCGCGCCAAGCAGATCACCGACGTGCACGTCTTCGCCCGCCGTGGCATCGCCCAGTGCAAGGCCACCCCGATGGAGCTGCGCGAGCTGGACAAGCAGCCGGGCGTCGAGGTCATCGTCTACCCCGAGGACTTCGACATGGACGAGGGCAGCCTGCGGGCCTGCGAGGAGTCCAACCAGGTCAAGACCAACGTCAAGGTCCTGCAGAACTGGGCGATCCGCGACGAGCGCGGCGACGAGCGCCGCCTGCACCTGCACTTCCTGCACAGCCCGGTGGCCGTGCTCGGCGAGGACCGGGTCACGGGCCTTCGGACCGAGCGCATGGAGCTGGCCGGCGACGGCAACGTCAGGGGAACCGGCGAGTACGTCGACCACGAGGTACAGGCCGTCTACCGCGCCATCGGCTACCTGGGATCGCCCCTGGTCGACCTGCCCTTCGACGAGGAGCGCGGCGTCGTCCCCAACGCCGGGGGCCGGGTCCTGGACCTGGACGAGAACCCGATCGACGGCGTGTACGCCACGGGGTGGATCAAGCGCGGCCCCGTCGGCCTCATCGGCCACACCAAGGGGGACGCCCTGGAGACGGTCACCAACCTCGTGGCCGACCGCGCGTCCCTCACCCCGGCCGTCGAGCCCGAGTCCGCCGCCTTCCGCGCCCTGCTGGAGGAGCGCGGGGTGCGCTACACCACGTGGGAGGGCTGGCAGCGGATCGAGGCCAGGGAGGCGGAGCTGGGCGCCGAGCGCGGACGCAAGCGCCTGAAGCTGCTCTCCCGTGAGGAACAGACCAGCGTCGCACGCCAGGAGTAGTCTCCGGCGCGCGGGCTTCCCGGCCGGTCCCGCGCCCCTCTGCGGGACCGGCCACCACATTCCCGTCCCACCCCGTTTCCTCCGTGAGATTGCGCATGCGCCTCATCCCCGGGTGGGGGAACAACGGCTCCGCCCGATGGGTTAGAGTCACTGTTGGTCGGTGTGGTAGCAAGTGTCCCCCGGGCCTCACCTATAGCCTTCGCGGAATACCGCGTACGGCCCCGCCCCCGGGTGGGTGACCGTACGGTCAGGAGCCCCGTTGTGCCTCGCGCCGAGAGGCGACCGCCATGCCGACCCTCATCCTCGTGCCCCGCTCCCACCGAGGTGGGAGCGGGGCATCGTGGTATCTCCAGCAAACGCAGCGAAGGACGGTCAGGCGTGGACGAACGGTCCCCCCGGCAGCCGGATTCCTCCGGGCCGCCCGAAGAATCGGATGAGACCCCGGCGCACGCACCGCGCCCCGAGAACCCCTACCGCATTCCCCGGCGGCCACAGGGAGCACCACCCCCCACGGACACCACCGGCCTCAGTGGTTACAAGCACGCGCGACCGACGGACTCGGTGGCCCCGTCCGGACCTGCGTTCGGCACCCTCCCGGAGGACTTCGGCTCCGCCGACCGCTCCTGGGACACACCCCGCGACGACGGATCCTCCGCCGACGCGTGGGAGTCCCTCTCGACCTCGGACCCGCACCGCCCCGAGCACTGGAACACCCCCTATCCGGCGGCGCAGGGCCCCGCCGGCGGCTGGAGCGGCCCCACCGGTGAGGCTCCCGGCGGCCCCCGGCCCGTCCAGGACTCCTGGCAGGAGCCCTCCTCCGTCGGACACGAGGCGCCGTCGGGCCACGACGGCTCCTGGGACGACGCCCCCTACCGGGGCGAGCCCGTCCACCACGGCGACACCCCCTACCCGGGCGGCGCCCCCCACCCGGAGGGCAGCCCCTACCCGGAAAGCGACCCCTACCCGGCGAACGCGTCCTCTCCGGAGTACGCCCCCGAGAGCCCCGCCGCGTCCGGGCCCCAGTCCGGGCAGCGCCCCGCGGAGGGTTTCGAGTACCTCTACGGCGGCGGCGCGGCCCCCGGCGGACCGAACGGCCCCGACCGTCCCGACGACGGGGACTACGACCCCGCTCCCCCGCCCCCGCCCCCGCCACCGCCGCGCAAGTCGCGGCGCGGTCTGGTCATCGGCGTCGTCTCCGCCGTGGTGGTCCTGCTGCTCGTCGGCGGAGCCGCGTCCTGGTACGTCCTGACCCTGCCCGAACCCGGGGAGGCCACCGCCGAGTACGAGGCGGCCTGGGAGGCCCAGGACTACGAGCGCCTGGCCTCGGTCACCACCGGCGGCGACGCCGCGTCGGTGCTCAGCGGGATCGACTCGGGGCTGGGCATCGAGTCCCTCGACGTGGAGGTCTCCACGCCGACCACCGAGGGAAGCAGCGGCAGCGCCTCCTACGAGGTCACGGTGAGCCTGACCAACGCCGGTGACTGGGGCTGGAAGGGCGAGCTCCCGCTGGTCCGCGAGGACGGGGAGTGGTGGGTGGACTTCTCACCCGAGGTCGCCTACCCCGGTCTGGGCGAGGGCCAGGTCCTGGCCCGCACCGCCGTGTGGGGCGAGCGCGGCCAGATCCTGGCCGCGGACGGCACCCCGCTGGACGGCAGCGTCTCCGGTTCCCTGCAGATGATCGCGGGCTCCCTGGGCGAGGCCACCGCGGAGGACGTCGAGCGGCTCGGCCCGGCCTACAGCGTCGGCGACACCGTGGGCGTCAGCGGCCTACAGCGCACCTACGAGGAGCGGCTGGCCGGTGAGGCCGCCACGACCATCGTGATGGCCGACGCCGACGCCGCCGAGGACACCTCCTCCCTGGAGGTCACCGAGGAGAACACGGTGGCCACCCTGGACGGCGCCGACGGCGAGGACATCACCACCAGCATCGACATGGCCGTCCAGGACGCGGCCTCCAACGCCATCATCGGCTCCAACGACCCCGCCGGGATGGTGGCCCTGCGCCCCTCGACCGGGGAGATCCTGGCCGCGGTGAACGTGCCCGGCGGGATGAACCGGGCCTTCCAGGGCCAGTACGCCCCCGGCTCGACGTTCAAGGTCGTCTCCTACAGCGCCCTGCTGGACGGCGGCATGACCACGGACGCCCCCATGGACTGCTCCAAGGAGTACGACCCGGGCGGCTGGACCTTCACCAACGCGGGCGGCGCCGCCTACGGGGCCCAGTCGATGACCGAGGCGTTCGCGACCTCCTGCAACACCGCCCTGGTGCAGCAGGTCGTGGAGCGGCTCGACGCGAACACCCTCCAGGCCAGCGCCGAGCAGTTCGGCATGAACGCGCCGCTGGACATCGGCGTGCCCGCGTTCGAGCCGTCGTTCCCCACCCCGGAGGGCCGCGTCCTGCTGGGCGCGCAGAGCATCGGCCAGGGCCAGATCCTCACCACGCCGCTGCACATGGCCACGGTGCCCGCCGCGGTCGCCGACGGCTCCTGGCGCCATCCCGTGCTGGTGAAGGATCCCGTGCGGGAGGGCACGCCCGAGCCCCGGCCGATCACCCACGCCGACGCGCTGCGGACGATGATGCGCGCGGTCGTCACCGAGGGCACCGCCAAGAGCCTGCCCTTCCAGGGCGAGGTGCACGGCAAGACGGGCACCGCCGAGTACGGCACCGCCGAGGACGCGGACGAGGAGGGCAACCTGCCCAGCCACGCGTGGATGATCGGCTTCAAGGGCGACGTGGCGTTCGCCGTGGTGGTCGAGGGCGGCGGAGGCGGCTCGTCCGTGGCCGGCCCGCTGGCGGTGAAGTTCGCCAACGCCCTCTGATCCCGCCCGCGTGAACGGCGCGTACCGGCTTCGCCGGTGCGCGCCGTTCGTGTTCTCCGACCCCCGCGGTGGTGCCGCGGGGGTCGGAGCCGTCACGGCCTGGAGCGGTCCGGTCCCTTCCCCCTTCGGAGCCCATGTCCTTTCGGAACAGGGAAAATCGACCCCAAAACGGCCAATTATTACTTTAGGCTATTGAGCTACTACTAAGAGTTAATAAGGTCGGTCTCGGGGCAGATGTACGAACGGCGCCAGGAGAACGGTTCCTCCCAGGGTCGAGACGGGGGAACCGGCGCCGCTGGACTGGCAGAGCGCCAGTCCGCCTCGAAAGGACACAGAATGAATCGCACGACTCTCACCCGGCTCGCCTTCGCCGCTGTCGCCGTTCCGGCCCTCGCCTTCGGCGCTCCGGCCACGGCCCTGGCTGACAGCTTCTTCTCGGGTGAGGCCAACGCGGCGGGCCCCAAGGGCGCCATGAGCCACGACGTGAAGGCGGTCGCCTTCGACGGCCACCACGACAAGGACGGGGACGAGGACGGCCACCACGGCCACCACGACGGCGGCGCCTTCTTCAAGAAGAGCGCCTCCTGGGCCGGCCCCCACGGCGCCGGTGTCCACAGCGTCGTCAGCGCTGCGCGCTAGAGATCGGTTCTGCCGGACGCGGCGGTCCGCGGACCGCCGCGTCCGGCGAGCGTGACCCGACCATTCCGAGGAGGACCGATGACCCCACTACGACGAACGCTCCTGCTGACCGCCCTGGCGTCCGGCCTGGCCCTGGGCGCGCCCTCGGTCGCGGCCGCCGACGCGAGCTTCCACGACAGCTTCGGCGCCGCCGGCGCGAAGGGGGCCACCATGACCGTGGTCCGCAGCCACGCGGGAGATGACGGAGAGGTCACCTACGAGTACGTGACCTACACGGCCTCCATGCACGGCGCCACGGTGGACAGAACCACCAGCGCGGCGAAGTGAGTCTCTGTGAGGGAGGACGGCCCCGGGGCCGTCCTCCCCTGGTGTGCGCGGAGGCGCCGCGACAGGCGGGCCCCGCGCACGGAAGGTGGAAAGACATGCGAAACCGGTTGGTGCGAGGCCCCGTCCTCGCGGGGCTGGCGATGGCCCTGTGCTGCGCCGGCGTGACGGGGGCGGCCGACCCCGACGTGTTCGGGGACGGGTCCTCACCGTCAGCCTCCGGGTCCGGCGGCGGTTGGCCCCCGCCCTGGGCCGGCGGTGCGGAGGACCAGGCCGAGCCCTGGCCCGAGGCCGAGGCCGAGGTCGTACGGCTGGTGAACGAGCAGAGGACCCGTGCGGGATGCGACGCGCTCGGCACCGACAAGGTGCTCGCCGAGGCGGCCCGTGAGCACAGCCAGGCCAGGGCCGGGGGCGGATCGGACACCGGCGCGCCGTTCCTCCACAGCACCTCGGCCGGCGACCGTGCCCGCGAACTGGGGTACGACCGCGTCGCGGGCGAGATCGTGGCCAGCGGATTCGAGACGCCCGAGGAGGCCGTGCGCACCTGGACGAGCCACTCCGGACACGAGAAGGTGCTCCTGAGGTGCTCCGCCCAGGAGGTCGGAGCGGGTGTCGTACACGACGAGGACGGTCCCTTCTGGACCCTGATCCTCGGCTACGGCTCCTGAGCGCGCGCTCCGGCGGGAAGTGCGCCCGGCTCCGCCGGTGAACGCGCGACGGCGTGCGACGCGCACCCGGACAGGTGCGCGCCACACGCCGTCGCGCGTCGGAGCGTGTGGTGCCGACCGGGAGGAAGACCCCGGCGAACCACGGTCCCCGTGGATCCGGCCGACCGGATCCACGAGCATCCCTGCCGCGGCGGAGGTACCCGCCGCCCCGCGGTGGTCAGGGCGTCTCGACCTGCTCTGCCCCGTTGGGTCCGGTGTTCGCCGGCTCGGTGTCCAGCGGGTTCTCCTCCGGCACCGGGTCGTCGGTGGTCTGCGACGTACCGGCGGGCGTCGGCGCCGACGGTTGTGGCGTACTCGGAGTGAGTACGAACAGCAGCACCAGCAGACCGGCCGTGACAGCGGCGATCAGGGCGCACGCCACCCATGGTCTCCAGCTGGCCAGGTAGGGATCCGCCGGGGCGTCGGGATCCTCGGATCCGAAGGACTCCATGCGTCCGGCAAGGTCCGGTTCCTCCTCGCTGAGCTGCCGCTCGATCTCCTCGAGGATCCTTCTCTCGTGCTCTCTCAGGGACATGGCACCCTCCTCAGCCACTGGGGGAAGGACTGTCGTCGCCAGGTTCCTACAGTCTCCCCCGCGTCAGGGTGAGATATCCAGATGCGCACATGTTTTCCAGGACTGGTTTTGATATCTCTGACTGGGTAGATCTATGTGCTTTTCTGCTGATAAAGACGGTGCCATCGGAGGCACAAGCCCTGTGCCGTGGGCGCTGTCGGGATCAGCCCGGATAGCACTCGACCTCGGCGGCCTTGACCCCCGCCCACACCTCGTCGCCCCGGGCCAGGCCCAGCTCGGCCAGGGCCGCCGGACTGATGTCGGCCGCCAGGGACGGCCGGCCCGACAGGTGCACCCGTACCTGGTCCCCGAAGCGCTCGATCCCCTCCACCCTCAGCCTCCACACGTTGCGCGGGCTGCCGTGCGGGCACCGCGGGTACAGGGCCACGGCGCGCGGCGGGAAGGCCACCAGGGCGGGGCCGTGGTGGGCCTCGTGCGCCTCCACCCGTGCGGGACCGCCGGGACTACCGGGTCCGGCGGCCTCCAGGGTGACGGTGGTGCCCTCGGCCGTGCCCCGGAACAGGTTCAGCCCCACCAGCCGCGCGACGTAGGCGGTGCGGGGGCGCCGCGCCACCTCGGCGGGCGGCCCCTGCTGGACCATCCCACCGCTCTCGATGACCGCGACCCGGTCGGCGAGCACCATGGCGTCGAGCGGGTCGTGGGTGACCAGCACCGTGGCACCGTCGAACTCCTCCAGCAGGCGCCGCAGCCGGGCACGCACGTCGATGCGGGTACTGGCGTCCAGGGCGGCCATGGGCTCGTCCAGCAGCAGCAGGCGCGGGCGCACGGCCAGGGCGCGGGCCAGCGCCACCCGCTGGGCCTGGCCGCCGGAGAGGTGGCGCGGCCGGGAGCGGACGTGTGCGGACAGGTCCATGTGGGCGAGCAGTTCGGCGGCGCGCTCGCGGGCCCGGGACCGCGGCAGGCCCTGGCAGCGCGGCCCGAAGGCGACGTTGTCCAGGGCGCTCATGTGCGGGAAGAGCAGGTAGTCCTGGAAGACCATGCCGACGGGGCGGCGCTCCACGGGGGTGGCGGTCTCGTCGCGGCCGTCCACACGCACGTGGCCGCCGGTGAGGGGCACCAGCCCGGCCAGGGCGCGCAGGGCCGAGGACTTGCCCGCGCCGTTGGGCCCCAGCAGGGCGAGGATCTCACCGGACCGGACCCGCAGGTCCACGTCCAGGGCGAAGTCGCCCCGGTTCAGGCGCAGCCGTGCGTCGAGCACGGGTCCGGAGGCGTCGGGGAGGTCGTCGGTCGGCGCCATCAGGCGTTCGTCCACCTCTCTCGCAGGGTGGCCAGGACGGCCAGGCAGACCAGCAGCAGGACCAGGCTGAGCACGATGGCGGCCTCGGGGTCGTGCTGCATGGCCACGTACACGGCCAGCGGCATGGTCTGCGTGGTACCGGGGAAGTTCCCGGCGAAGGTGATCGTGGCACCGAACTCGCCCAGGGCACGGGCCCAGCACAGGACCGCGCCCGCGCCGATGCCCGGCAGCACCAGGGGCAGGGTGACGCGGGTGAAGACGGTGACCCGGCTGGCGCCCAGGGTGGCGGCGGCCTCCTCGTAGCGGCGGTCCGCCCCGCGCAGCGCGCCCTCCACGCTGATCACCAGGAACGGCATGGCGACGAACATCTGGGCGAGGACGACGGCGGCGGGGGTGAAGGGGATGGTGATCCCGAACCAGGCGTCCAGGTACCGGCCCAGGATCCCGTTGCGGCCCAGGACCAGGAGCAGTGCCACACCGCCGACCACGGGCGGGATCACCAGGGGGACGGTGACCAGGGCGCGCACGAGGCGGCGCCCGGGGAAGTCGGTACGGGCCAGCAGCCAGGCCAGCGGCACTCCCAGGAGCAGGGAGAGGACGGTGGCCGCGGTGGCGGTGGACAGCGACAGCCACAGGGCCGCCAGCACCTCGGGTTCGGTGACGCGGTCGGCCATGGTGGACCAGGGCGCGCGCACCAGCAGGCCCGCCAGGGGCAGGACGAGGAAGGCGGCCCCCACGAGCGCGGGCAGGACCAGGATCCAGGGCGGGCGCCCGGGTCGCGCCCGCAGCGCGCGCCCCCGCCGCGGCGTGGAGACGGGTGTGCGCTCGGACCTCACGGCGCCTCGAACCGTTTCTCGGCGGTGTTCAGGAGTGAGTCCTGGACCCACACCTGTGTCACTGGCACGTCCCCAACGGTGTTGGACGCGCTGGTTCTCCGCGTTCGCGTTCCCTCCGTCCGGCGGTGTGCATCGTGTGCACGCTCCGGGGCGGGGCGGCGGAGTTCCTCACGCCCGGAGACCCCCGGTGCGGCCTGGGCGGTCCGAGGCCCCACACCATCACTCCGGTGGTGTGGGGGCGGTGCCGTCCGTCGCCGAACCGGATACCCCTGGGCGCGTCGCCCGACCGCGATGCTCGCAGCATCGTGGCGGGAGACCTTCCTGTTCTTACTGGTGAGGGGTTTCTGCCAGTGCGCAGCACCCCACTTGGACGTATAAGCAGGGTCCACGGCGATGACCGCCACCCCCACCGCATGGGCCATCGAGGTCAGCCGGGCCCGCAGCCGGGCGGTGGGAAAACCGGAGATCAACCGGCGGAACTTCTTGCGGCGCCCGTGCTTCTCCCGGGTCTTCTCCGCAGCGAAGTCCAGGTCCTCCACCGCGATCGCCGCCACGCCGCATCCGGTGGCCCAACGCAACAACCGGGACAGGGCGTGGCGTACCTGCGCGTCCCGGTGGGACGCGGCCCCCGACAACACGTAGTCAAACCGGCGGGGGTCACCGACGGGGTTGCCGTGGGTGTCCAGGCGCCAGGCGGCCAGGTGGTCGGCGTTGGCATCCACCCCGATCACCCCGTGGGCCAGCGCGGCCTCCCACGGCACCTGCCGGACGGGTGGGTGGGTCCAGGACGCGGTCACGTACCACCGGTCCCGGTCGGTGTCGTGGTGGAGGCGGTAGGCCACCGCCCGGTCGGCCTCGACACGGTCGGCCCACTCGGTGCCGCGGTGGGCGAAGGCCACCCGGCAGGAGAGCACATACCGGCCATGGGGGGCGTTGGCCAGATACGCCAGCGGGGCGGGCAATTTGATCGACACCTCACCGCCGGGGGTGATGCGGATCGTCTCGTTGCCATGCCGCTTGCCCGACTCCCCGTTGGCTTGCAGGAAGGAGCGCGCGGCCTCCCATCGGGCCCGCCACTGGGTTTCGGTGAGGTGGGCCTCGCCCAGGTGGTGGCGGGTGTTGGCCAGTCGTTTGCCGCCGCGCACCACACGGACCCGTCCGGTCTCCCAGTCGGCGACCGCCGCCGCGTGCCGGGACTGGAGCGCGTGCAGGCGCCGGGACTTGGCGTGCCACTCCTGTGGCGTGCGGTACCCACCCGGCACGTGCCGGGTCCCCTGGGCCCCCAGGGGTTGGGACAGCCGGTGCCGCAGGGTGTCGATCCCCGCCCGGAGGCGGTGCAGGTGGGCGAGGTGGCCGCGCCGGGCCAGCGCCCACTGCTCGTTCGACGCCCTGGTGATCGCCCCGGCCCACCGCGAGGACGAGGCGGGGGTCAGTTCACGTTTGCGGGCGGCCCAGGAGTCCTTGTCGTGGTCGGTGCCATCAGCGCACCGGGCCGCCAGGTCCGCCGAGGCGAGCGAGCCCTGGTGGGAGCCCACCGCGTGCAGCACCGCCTCATCCCCAGGAATGAGGCCTTTGAGCCGATCGCGCACAGCGACCCCGGTCGGCGCGGGGACAAGGAACGGGGCCTGGATCGACCACAACCGTGCCTTGCTGACTTGCGACACTTCCACCTCACCCCTTCCAACCGCGTCCATCCGTTGCTGTGTTCGACACGACGGTAGCCAGAACCGGGGTCGCCTGTCCGGAGAACTAGCGAACTTCCTGGACTGGTTCCTCGGCCAGGCTGTCCAAGCGCGGCAAGGACCATTCATGTCTGCTCATGTGCGCTTGAGTGACCTTCCACCCCAACCGCTGAAAACCCCGCCTCGTCCAGGGCCTTCGCGCCCGTCCCGGAGCGGACCAGCTCCACCCAGTCGGCGGCGAGTCCGGCGTCGGAGGTGGTGGAGACGACCCCGACGGGGTACTCGTTGACCGCCGCGCCGGCCTCGGCGAACTCGACGCCCTCGACCCGCTCCCCCGCGGAGGCGACGTCGGTGGCGTAGACGAGCCCGGCGTCGACCTCGCCGAGTTCGACCTTCGTCAGGACCGCGCGCACGTTCTCCTCGTAGGTGTCGGGGGTGATCTCCAGCCCGGCCTCCCCCAGGGCCTCGGCGGTGGCCGCGCCGCAGGGGACCTCCTCGGCGCAGAAGGCGACGGTGGCGCCCTCGCCGGCGAGGTCGGCCAGCTCCCCGATCCCGGCGGGGTTGCCCGGGGGCACGGCGATGCGCAGGGTGTTGGTGGCGAAGACGACCCCCCGCTCACCGTGCTCGGCGGACCAGTCGGCGTCCAGGCCCTCCCCCTCCACGACGCGGTCCATGGTGGCGGTGTCGGCCGCGGCGAAGACGTCCGCGGGGGCTCCGGAGTTGATCTGGACGGCCAGGTCGCTGCTGCCGGCGAAGTTGAGGACCACCTCGGTCCGCGGGTGCCGGTCCTCGAACTCCTCCGCGAGGTCGGTGAAGACGTCGGTGAGGGAGGCGGCGGCGAAGACGTTGAGCTGACGGCCCGTCCCCTCCCCGGCCGAACAGGCGGTGAGGGCCGTGAGGGCGAGGGCGCCCGCGGCCAGGGCGCGGACCGGGCCGGGCCCTCCGAGCGCGAGACGGCGGGGGGCACGGTCAGGCATGGTGCCCTCCGGTGGTCTCCACGACCACGTTGGTGGACTTGACCACCGCCGTGGCGACGGTTCCCACGTCCAGGCCGAGTTCGTCGGCGGCCTCACGGCTCATCAGGGAGACCACCCGGTGGGGTCCGGCCTGGATCTCCACCCTGGCCATCACGCGGTCCCGGACGACGTCGGTGACCAGTCCGCGGAAGCGGTTGCGGGCCGAGGACAGGTGGCGTACCGGGTCCTCTCCGGCTCCGGCGCGCATGAAGGCGGCGAGTTCGCCGCCGTCGACCCGGCGCCGCCCGGAGGCGTCGCGGGCGGCGGGCAGGCGGCCGGAGTCGACCCACCGGCGGACGGTGTCGGCGCTGACTCCGAGCAGGTCGGCGGCCTCGCGGATCTGGAAGGTCGGCATGGGGCCAACCTACACTCGCATCTGCTGGCAAAGAAGGGGGTTTTCGCCAGCAGATCAGTGGTTTTCGGCCCACATTCCTGGATTATGCGACCTTGCGGCGGTCACGGTCGCGCCGGACGGGTCCGAGTTCCACGGGAGGGCGGGCTCCCGCCGACGGCCGCCCTCCGCCGGCCGGGGCCCGGCCTCAGCCGCGCACGTCGGCGACCTCGCCGACCGGCCCCTCGACCCGGTAGTCGTCCAGGGCGGTGACCACGTACCCGGCGCCGTCCTCCAGCGGGGCGGTGTCGGTCAGGGCGGTACGCCCGGTGAGGCCCACGAGGTTCTCCACGGCCACGGCCGCGCAGCGCGCCTCCTCGGAACCGGTCCCGGCGGCGTCGGCGGGCAGCCGGTAGACGGCGTAGAAGCGGGCGCCGTCGACGGCCTCCCACCCGACGTCGACGCGCCCGTCCCCGGCCCGGGCGGTGAGGCCCCCGACCGCGCCGACCAGCGGCCCCTGGTCCTCGGGGGCGTCGGAGCGCGGCGGCAGCGCGGGGTGGCCGTAGTGGGCCCCGGCCAGCGCGGCGTAGGCGTCGGCGGCCTGTTCGCGCAGGCTCCTGATGGAGAAGTAGACGTCGCCGTCCACCCCGGGCAGCTCACCGGAGTAGTCGAGCTGGGTGCTGAGCGCGTCCTCACCGCGCCAGCCCTCCTCCCCCACCCGGTAGGCGGCCTGGCCGACGTACAGGTCCACGCCCGTGCCCTCGACCTCCTGGGACCACCAGTCGGCCAGTGCCTCGTAGTCGGCTGTGTCGAAGCCCCGCCTCCAGTACAGCTGCGGCGCGACGTAGTCGACCGTGCCCTCCCGGATCCAGGCGCGGGTGTCGGCGTACTGGGCGTCGTAGGACTGCAGGCCCGAGGTGGGCGAGCCGCTGGGATCGGTGGAGTCGTTGCGCCAGATGCCGAACGGCGAGATCCCGAAGCTCACCCACGGCTTGGTCCGCTCGATCCCCTCGTGGACGTCGGCGACGAGCCGGTCGACGTTGTCGCGGCGCCAGTCGCCCCGGTCGTCGAACCCCCCGCCGTGCTCCTCCCAGGAGGCGTCGTCGTCGAACTCCTCGCCCTCCTTGGGATAGGGGTAGAAGAAGTCGTCGAAGTGCACGCCGTCGACGTCGTAGCGCTCCACCACGTCCATGATGACCCCGACCACCCACGCGCGGACCTCGGGGTTGCCGGGGTCGAGGTAGGCCTCGTCCCCGTAGTCGACCAGCCATGCGGGGTTCCGCCTGGCCGGGTGCTCCTCCACCAGGTTCTCCACGTCGGGGTCCTGGAACCCGACCCGGTAGGGGTTGAACCAGGCGTGCAGCTCCAGCCCCCGCTCGTGCGCCCCGGCCACGGCGTACTCCAGCGGGTCGTAGCCGGGGTCGCCGCCCTGCTCACCGGTGAGGTAGCGCGCCCACGGCTCCAGCTCCGAGGCGTACACCGCGTCGGCCGTGGGGCGCACGTGCAGGAAGACGGCGTTGAGGCCCATGCCGGCGGCGGCGTCGAGGTAGGAGTCGAGTTCGGCCTTCTGCTCCTCGGCGGGCAGGCCCGGCTCGGAGGGCCAGTCGATGTTGCGGACCGTGGTCAGCCACGCCCCGCGCATCCGGCGCTTGTCCCCGTCGTCCCCGCACCGGGCGACCGTACCGGCCTGGTCGGGGGGCTCCGCTCCGGCGCCCCAGAGGGTGCATCCCGAGAGCAGGACGGCGGTCGCGGCGGCCGTCGCCGCCCACCGGAGCGCGGCGCGCGTCGGATGCGTGGCACGTGCCACTGGGTCCATGGGGCGGGTCTCCTCCGGGGGTCGTCGCGCACCGCCGTCACCGTGGCGTCGCGCCGCGCACCAGAGTAAGCCAGAACGTCGTTCTCCGAACACGGCTCAGCCGACCCGTGGACGGTCCCGCGCGTTCCGGATTCGGGGAGCGCCCCCGCTGGTCGGCGGTACGCCGGTCCGAGGGGCCACGAGATCCCACCCCTCCCCGAAAAACGGCAGATGATCTGTTTCATGCACAACCCCGACACCGGGGCACAGTGCGCGGCGCACCACCGCCGCCTCGGCCGAAACGGACACACCGCCACAGACGAGGTCCTAGACTCGAGGATCGTGAACGCCGCCCTGAGCCCGCCCCAACTGTTCGTCCGCACCGTCGCCCTGCCCGGGGACGTCTCCGGCCTGGTGCGCCACCTCCCCACCGACTCCCCCCTGGCCTGGCTGGCCGGCGACGAGGGGATCGTGGGCTGGGGACGGGCCGCACGGCTGGAGCTGGACGGCGACCCCGGCACGGCCGAGCCCACCGACACCACCCGCTTCACCGAGGCGGCCCGCTGGGTGGACGGCCTCACGGAGCGCTCCGAGGTCCGGGACGAGGTGGGCCGGCCCGGCACCGGCCTGGTCGCCTTCGGCACGTTCGCCTTCTCCCCCGCCTCCGGGGGCTCGTCCCTGGTGGTGCCCCGCGTGCTCCTCGGGCGGCGCGACGGCCGCACCTGGCTGACCACCGTCACCGACCGGCCCGGGGACCGCACGACCGAGCCGCCGCGCCCCACCTCCGCGCCGCGGCCGGTCGGCCCGGTCTCCTGGAGCCGGGGATCGCTGACCGACGAGCGCTGGATGGACGCCGTGGCCGACACCGTCGGGCGCATCCGCGCGGGTGAGCTCGACAAGGCCGTGCTGGCGCGCGACGCCTTCGCCGACGCCGGCTCCCCCATCGACGTGCGCACCCTGCTGGAGCGGCTGCGCCTGCGCTTCCCCAGCTGCTTCACCTTCTCCGTGGACGGCATGGTCGGCGCCACCCCCGAGCTGCTGATGCGCCGTGAGGGCGACCGGCTCACCTCCCTGGTCCTGGCCGGGACCCGCCCTCGGGGCGGGGACGCCGACAGCGACCGGGCCCTGGCCGAGGAGCTGCTGGCCTCGGCCAAGGACGTGGACGAGCACCGCATGGCCGTGGACTCCCTGCGCACCTCGCTGGGACCGCTCACCGAGGAGCTGGACGTGCCCGAGCGGCCGCGCCTGCTCGCCCTCGCCAACGTGCAGCACCTGGCCACTCCCGCGCGCGCACGCCTGTCCCCGGGGGTGTCGGCGCTGGACGCGGTCGCCGCCCTGCACCCCACCGCGGCCGTGGGCGGCACCCCCACGGCCGCGGCCATGCGGCTGATCGCCGAGGTCGAGGGCATGGACCGGGGCGGCTACGCCGGCCCGGTGGGCTGGCTGGACGGGGCGGGCAACGCCGAGTGGGGCATCGCCCTGCGCTGCGCCCGCGTGGACGGCGCGCGTGCCCGGCTCTTCGCCGGGGGCGGCATCGTCTCCCGGTCGGAGCCGCGCTCGGAGCTGGCCGAGACCGAGTCCAAGTTCCGGGTGATGCGCGAGGCCCTCACCGACCCCGCCTGAGCGGGCGTTCACGGGCACGGAACACGGCACCGCCGCCGGGGGCGGTGTTCGCCCCGCAGGCCGTGGCACGCGCCGTGCCGTCGACCGCCGAGGCCGGCGGCCCCGGAAAAAGGCTCGACGGCCTCACCGTGTCCTGGCACAGTGACGTGCTATGGCGAACTCCGAGCTGGTGACCGCCGCGGACGTGCGGCTCATGCAGGGTCTGGCGCAGCGTGTCACCGCCACCCGTCCGGACCTGGTGAACGGCGACGCGACGTTCGGCGAGCTGGCCTGGAGCTGGGGCAGGGGGCACGCCCGCAACGGCGCGAGCTGGCGGCGCCGGCTGTGGTTCTCCGGCGGGGACCTGGTGGCGTGGGGCTGGGCCCGTCTTCCGCGCCGGGTGAGGTTGAGCGACGGGTCGGTGAAGGACGTCACCGGCGCCTGCCTGGTGTACCAGGTCCATCCCGACCACGCCGGGCTGGTCGACGAGGTGATCGACTGGTACGACGGTACGGCGGCGGACGTCGAGCGTACGGTGCTGGCGAGCGCCGCCGACGGGTTCGCCCTGGAGCGGTGGGCGGCGCACGGCTATGGGACCGACCCGGCCTCGCTCGGCGACACCGGGGACTGGACCCAGCTCAACGTGCGGGACCTCGACGACGTCGAACGGCCGGCGCTGCCGGCCGGGTACCGGTTCCGCACCGCCGACGAGGCCGGGCCGGAGGCCGCGGTCCAGGCCCATCTGGACGCGTGGGCCCCCTCCACGTACACGGCCGAGGACTACCAGGGCGTCCGGCGGACGACGGGATACCGCGGCGACCTGCACCTCCTGGTGGAGGCGCCGGACGGGACGATGGCGTCCTCGGCGATCATGTGGCTCGACGGGGTGAACGGGACCGTCGAGTTCGAGCCGGTCGGGACGCACCCGGGCTACCGGCGTCTGGGGCTGGGAAGGGCGGTGCTCCTGCACGGGATGCGCCTGGCGCGCGCGGCCGGGGCCAGGCAGGCGACGGTCGCCTGCCTGGGCGCGCCGGGGCATCCCCAGGCGCGCGGACTGTACTACGGCGTCGGGTTCCGGGCGTTCACGCGGGACGCGCCGCTCATCATGGCCGGGACCGCGGGCTGAGGACCGACGGCACGGGGCGGCTCGGCCCGGGGGCCCGGTCCCGCCACCCCGTGCCGAGCCGGGTGTTCACGAACACGAAACACGGCACCGCTAGCTTGGCGCGTATGCGCATCGACATGGTTCCCTGGAACGATCCCGACGCCAGCGCCCTGCGGGCCGGGCAGCGGGCGGAGATCGCCCAACGCTACGGCACCCCCGACTCCGAGCCGGGTGTGGCGCCCTCGGCCGACGACATCGCGGTGTTCGTGGTGGCCCGGGACGAGCGGGGCACGGCCGTGGGCTGCGGCGGCCTGCGCGACCTCGGCGACGGGACGGGTGAGGTCAAGCGGATGTACGTGCCGCCCGAGCGGCGGGGCTCGGGTGCGGCCCCGCTGGTCCTGGCGGCGCTGGAGGAGTGGGCCCGCGAGCGCGGCTGGACGTGCCTGCGCCTGGAGACGGGCGACCGCCAGCCCGACGCCGTGCGCTTCTACACCCGCGCGGGCTACACGCCCGTCCCGAAGTTCGGCGCCTACGCCGACTCGCCCTCCTCGCTCTGCTTCGGAAAGGTGCTGCCGGCTCCTCGGCCCTGAAGGCCGGGCTCGCGACCAGGGTCCGCCACCGGCGGTGTCGTCCCTGCCGCGTCCTGGCCCTGAGACCCGGAAGAACACCACCGGCCCCGGCGGACGCGCGGCGGGGGCCGGGGCCGGTGGTCCTACCGGGCCGGTCCGCTACCTGCCCACCTCGCGTCCCCCCTTGTGCCAGATGCACACCACGGACGGGCGGGGCATGTCGCCGTCGGGCCAGGTGCTGGTGGGCTCCTCGAACGAGCCGTCGTCACCCGGGTGCTGGGGTGCCAGGAACACCGTCCTGCCGTCCTCGGTGATGAAGGGCCCGCACGCCTCCGCGCCGACGGGAACGGTCGCGAAGGTCTTCAGCTCACCCCGGAAGCGGCCCTCGACCGGCATGACGTGCAGGCCGTCGTTGATCCCCAGCGAGCCGGGCTGGCCGTCGGTGGAGATCCACAGGTTGCCGTCCTTGTCGAAGGACAGGTTGTCCGGGCAGGAGATCGGCATGACCTTGGACTTGTCGAAGCCCGCGTAGTAGGTGTCCGCGTCCTCGGGGTTCCCGCACACCAGCGGCACGCTCCAGGAGAACGCGGTGGCCGCGGCGTCGCTGCCCTCCTCGACGATCTCCAGGATGTGGCCGTACCGGTTGGGGCCGCGCGGGTTGGGCTCGTCGGTCTGGCCGGGCTCACGCGCGGAGTTGTTGGTCAGCGCGCAGTAGACCTTGCCGGTGACCGGGCTGCACTCGAAGTCCTCGGGCCGGTCCATCTTGGTGGCGCCCACGGTGTCGGCGGCCAGGCGGGTGTGGACGAGGACCTCGGCGACGCCGAAGCCGTCGACGAAGCTCTCGGTGTCGGTGCACAGCGCGATCCACTCGCCGGAGCCGTCGAACTCGCCGTCGGCGGGCAGGGCTCCGGAGCCGTCGATCTCCCCGGCGGGGCTGTCGCCGCTCAGGCGCGCCACGTACAGGGTGCCCGAGTCCAGCAGGGTGAGGTTGTGGCGCCGGGAGCCCTCGACGTACTTCTTGGCGCTGACGAACTTGTACATGTAGTCGAAGCGCTCGTCGTCGCCCATGTAGACCACGACCCGGCCGTCCTCGGCCAGGCGGCTGTTGGCGCCCTCGTGCTTGAAGCGGCCGAGCATGGTGTGCTTGCGCGGCTCGGATCCGGGGTCGAGCGGGTCGATCTCCACGATGTAGCCGAAGCGGTTGGCCTCGTTGGGGTTCTCGGCCAGGTCGAAGCGCTTCTCGAAGCGCTCCCAGCGGCGCCCGGAGGACCCGGTGCCGAGGCCGTAGCGGCGGGCCTCAGCGGACCCGGAGCCGTTGGCGAAGTACTGGTTGAAGTTCTCCTCGGCGGTGAGGAAGGTCCCCCAGGGGGTCATCCCGCCCGCGCAGTTGTTGAGCATCCCCCGGACCAGGGTCCCGCCGGGGTCCTCGTCGGTCCTGAGCAGCTCGTGCCCGGCGGCGGGGCCGGTCAGGCGGATGGGGGTGTCGGCGGTGATCCGGCGGTTGAAGGCGCGCTCCCCCTTCGAGACCACCCACTTGCCGGTGCGGCCGTCGCGCTCCAGCTCGACGATGGAGCCGCCGTGGGCGGCCATCGCGGTGCGGACCTGCTCCTCGGTGGCCGAGTCCCCGTCGGTGTACCCCGGGAACATCAGGTCCTCGTTGGTGTACTCGTGGTTGACCCACAGCAGGGCGTGGTCGTCGTCGAGCTGGTGGAAGCCGACGTAGTCGCAGTTGTAGCCGAACTGCCGAGCCTGGGCCTCGGGGCTCTGGTGGTGCACGTCGAACTCGGGGGCGCCGGGCAGCACCGGGTCGCCCCAGCGGATGACCACGTGCTGGTCGTAGCCGTTGGGGATGGTGACCTTGTCGTCGGTGTTGGGCTGCACGCTCTTGAAGGTGGGCCGCGGCGAGGGGTGGGGCCGGCTCGGGCCTCTGGGGTCGGCCATGGCGGGGTTGAGCGCGGAGAGCCCGAGCGCCCCGGCGCCGGCGGTGACCGCTCCGGCGCGCAGCGCGGTGCGGCGGGAGAGCGCCGTGGCGAAGACGTCGCCGAAGTAGGGGTTGTCACTGGTGTTGGGGGCGGGGTGGAAGCAGGCGTCGCCACAGCGCAGTCGGCATGTTGCGCGGGAACGGCCGCCCCCGACCTGACCGATCAACGGCAGCGGGCGGCGGCGGGGCGCGGATTCGGGCACACCTTCTCCTTGGGGATCGTGCTGCTGCGCGCGCTCCGGCCGGTGCGGGTCGAACCGTGACGCGCGGCTTCTCCAGGTCCGGCGGGGTTCCCCGTCGGTCGTTCTCGACCTTGGCCGAGCCTCCACACGCACAGGTGAAACCGAGGTGAACGCCCTGACAACTCCGACGCATTCCCTGGTGTGTCACTCTCCAGGGTTACGTGAACACGAACTGTCGATTCTTGTTGCGATCATGACCTGTGCGGACCTGTCCGGTCCACATGCCACGCCCGGAAAAATCCCCGAATGTGCCCCATGCCCCGTGTTTCGGCTTCCTTCCCCGAAACCCCGCCGGTCCCCGCCCGTTCCCGGGGAAGCCCGGCCCGCGCCTTCGGGGTCGGGGTTACCGGGACCGCTGGCCGCTGCGGCCGACCGGAACCACCATCGGTCCCCCGGTGACCGGGTCCTCCACCACGACCGCCTCCAGGCCGAAGGCCTCGCGCAGCAGCTCGGGGGTGAGCACGTCGGCCGGGGCCCCGCTGGCCACCACCCGCCCCTCGCGCATGGTGATCATCGTGTCGGCGTAGCGGGCGGCGAGGTTGAGGTCGTGCAGCACCATGACGATGGTGCGCCCGCTGTCCCGGTGCAGGTCGCGTACCAGGTCCAGGACGTCCACCTGGTGGACCAGGTCCAGGAAGGTGGTGGGCTCGTCCAGCAGCAGCAGGTCGGTCCCCTGGGCCAGGACCATGGATATCCACGCCCGCTGGCGCTGGCCGCCCGACAGCTCCTGCAGGGGGCTGTCGGCCAGCTCCAGCAGTCCGGTCCGCTCCAGGGCCTCGGAGACCGCGCGGTGGTCCTCACCCGACCACTGCCGGTACCAGCGCTGGGAGGGGTGGCGTCCCCGTGCGACCAGGTCGGCCACGGTCAGCCCGTCCGGCGCCACGGGCTGCTGGGGCAGTACGCCCAGCACCTCGGCGACCTCGCGGGTGGGCACACGGTGGATGTCGCGGCCGTCGAGCTCGACCAGGCCCGCCCGGGGCCTCATGAGCCGTCCCAGGGCGCGCAGCATGGTGGACTTGCCGCACCCGTTGGGGCCGATGACGCAGGTGACGGTGCCCTCGACGATGTCGGCGTCCAGGCCGTGCACGACGGTGTGGTCGTCGTAGGCCAGGGTGAGGCCGCGCGCGCTCAGCCGGACCGGGACGGCGGACCCGGGGGCGGTGTGCGCACGGATCTGTTGTGTGGTCAAGCCTGTACCTTTCGATTGCCGCGGACGAGCAGGTAGATCAGGTAGAGGGCGCCCAGGCAGCCGGTGACGATGCCGACCGGGAGCTGGACGCTGATCAGGTTGCGGGCGATCAGGTCGGCGGCGCAGGTCAGGGCGGCGCCGACGAGCGCGGAGAGCAGGACGGGCGGCCGGGGGGAGCGGGCCAGGCGCAGCGCGATCTGCGGGCAGGCCAGGGACACGAACAGGATCGGGCCGGCGGCCGAGGTGCCGAAGGCGGCCAGGAGCACGGCCAGCACCAGCGTGGTGGTGCGGGCGAGTTCCAGACGCACGCCCAGGCCGCGGACCACCTCGTCGCCGTAGGAGAGCACGTCCAGGGTGCGCGCGGCGCCCAGGGCCAGGGGCAGCAGCAGGACCAGGGCCACCGTGACGGGCAGCGCGTCCTGCCAGGTGCTCATGGACAGGCTGCCCGCGATCCAGGTCATGGCGCGGCCGGTGTCGCTGACGTCCCCCAGGGTGAGCATCCACAGGGTGAGGTTCATCAACACGGTGGACACGCCCACACCCACCAGCAGAAGGCGGAACCCGTCGATGCCGCCGCGCCAGGCGAGCCCGTAGCACAGGGCTCCGGCGGCCAGGCCGCCGGTCAGTGCCAGGGCGGGCACGCCGATGGAGGCCAGGGGCCCGCTGACGATGCCGTAGCTGCCGCCGAAGGCCATCACCGCGACCACGCCCGCGCTGGCGCCGTGGGTGACGCCCAGCAGGTCGGGGCTGGCCAGGGGGTTGCGCATGATGGTCTGGGTGATGGCGCCCGCGGCGGCCAGCGCGGCTCCGGCGAGCATGCCCACCACCACGCGCGGCATGCGCACACGCCAGATGGTGAAGTAGTCGTCGTAGCTGGTGCCGACGATGTTGGCCCACACCCGGCCGGGCGGGATGAACACCGAGCCGACGGAGAGGTTGAGCGCCACCAGCACGAGCAGGGCCAGGACGCCCAGCAGGCCGAGGACGACCATGCGGGGGCGCAGGGGGATCGAGACCGGGCCCAGGCGGAGGGCCCGGCCCCGGCGGGCCAGGCGGTCGTCGGCCCGCCGGCGGGCGTCGTCGGGGGCGAGGGTGGAGGTCATAGGGCGAGCAGCCTCCGGCGGCGGACGATGTGGATGAAGAAGGGCGCGCCGAACACGGCCAGGACCACGCCGACCTGGAGTTCGCCGGGCGGTGCGAGGAAGCGGCCCAGGACGTCGGCGGCCAGGAGCAGGGCCGCGCCCATCAGCGCCGAGTAGGGCAGCAGCCAGCGGTAGTCGGCGCCGACGATGCCGCGGGCCAGGTGGGGCACGATGAGCCCGACGAAGGCGATGGGCCCGCAGGCGGCCACGGTCACGCCCGTGAGCAGGGTGATGGCGAGCAGGCCGGTGGCGCGGGCGCGGCCGATCCGAAAGCCCAGTGCGCGTGCGGTGTCCTCGCCCAGGGCCAGCGCGTTGAGGGCGCGGGTGTTGGACAGGGCCAGGACCGTGCCCAGGGCGACCACGGGCAGCATGGGACCCAGGATCGCGGGGTCGCGGCCCACCAGGGAGCCCACCCGCCAGAACCGGAAGTCCTCCATCGTGGACTGGTCGAGCAGGACCAGCCCGGAGGTCAGGGAGTAGGCCATCCAGCTCACTGCGGTCCCGGCCAGGGCCAGGGTGATGGGTGTGGGGCCGCGTCCGGGGACCGAGCCGATGGCGTAGACCAGGACCACGGCCACGGCGGCGCCGGCGAAGGCGAACCAGGCCTGGGTGTACAGGGTGGTGACGTCGAGGAGCATGATACCCAGCACCACGGCCAGGGCGGCTCCGAAGGTGACGCCGAGGATGCTGGGGTCGCCCAGGGGGTTGCGGGTGTGGCCCTGCATGAGTGCGCCGCCCAGGCCGAGGCTGATCCCGGCGAGCACCCCGAGGGCGGTGCGCGGCAGCCGGATCTCGTTGACGATGATGTCGGCCTCGGCTCCCGCGGTGGAGGTCAGGGCCAGCCACACGGTGCCGGGGCTGAGGCCGCGGGCGCCGATGAGCACGCTGGCCAGGACGGCCAGGCACAGCAGCAGGAGCATCAGTCCCAGGCCCGAGATCCGGCGTGCCCGGCGGGCCGCGACCGCACCGCCCGCGGTGGTCGTCGGGGCCGACGCCGTGAGGGTCGGCGGCGGCCCGGTGGTCTCCTTCACCCGGTCTCCCCATCATGACGAAGGCCAGGCCAACCTAACTTAGGTTTGCCTAGCCACACTTGAATGCTCTAAGTTTGCCACGTCTCGGACGAAGACGACACATCCGACAACGATGTGTGTCTTTTTCGTGTCAACAGAACAGCTTTCCCCTGATCCCCTGAACCGACCGGGAGCTCCACATGACCACTCTCGCCCACCTGCGCCGCGCGGGCCTACCCCTGGCCGTCGCGGCCTCCCTGACCCTGCTGACCGCCTGCGGCGCGGGCGGCCCGGAGGAGGAGGCCTCCACCGGATCCGGGGAGGAGGCCGCCGGGGGCTACCCGATCACCGTCGAGCACGCCATGGGCGAGACCGAGATCGCGGCCGCACCCGAGCGGGTGCTGCCGCTGGACTCCACCTACGTGGACGCCACCCTCGCCCTGGGCGGGAACGTGGTGGGCTTCACCCAGATCGCCGAGGGCCAGGACACCCTGCCCCCGTACCTGCTCGAAAGCGACTGGAACGTGGGCAGCGCCGAGGAGGCCGAGTCCGTGGGGCTGCTGTGGGAGGTCGATCCGGAGCTGGTGGCCCAGAGCCGGCCGGACCTGATCCTGTCCGCCGAGGTCCGCCACGGCGACGGCTACGACCAGCTCACCGAGGTCGCCCCCACCGTGATGTCGGAGACCACCGGCGCCACGTGGAAGGAGAACCTGCGCCTGACCGGCGAGGCGATGGGCATGGCCGAGGAGGCCGACCGCCTCGTGGCCGAGTACGAGGAGCGGGCCGCCGCCATCGGCGAGGAGATCGCCGCGTCCGCGGACGGGGACCTGCCCACCGTGTCGGTGGTGCGCTTCGCCGGTGACGCCGACGGCGTGCGCCTGTACAGCCGCAACTCCTACATCGGCGTGATCCTGGACGACCTGGGCCTGCCCCCCAGCGAGGGCACCGCCACCGACACCGAGGAGATCGTGACCTACCACAGCCCGGAGCGGCTGATGGACCTGGAGGCCGACCACATCCTGGTGTCCACCTACGACGACGGCGCCGGTGAGGTGGAGAAGGACAAGAAGCGCTACACCTCCAACCCGCTGTGGGGCGAGCTGGAGGGCACCAAGACCGAGGTGAGCGACGCCTACTGGATCTCCGGCGTGGGCCTGATCGCCGCGCACGCCGTGCTGGACGACGTCGCCGAGATCTTCGAGGTCGACCCCCAGCGTTGACGCGACCGGGACGGGGCCCGACCGGGTTCCGTCCCCGCCGCCTGCCGTGTGCCGCGCACACGGCGTGTCCGACCCACCACGCGCACGGAGGAACCCTCCATGGAACCGCCCCGCTCCTTCGAGCACACCCCCGCCCTTCCCGCCGAACGGATCCCCGAGCGCGTGCGCCGGGCCGCCGTGGACCTGGCCGCCGGCACCGGTTCGGGATACGTCTACGATCCGGCGCTGGCCGCCGACCGCGTCCGCACGCTGCGCAAGGCGCTGCCCTCGTGGGCCCGGGTCTACTTCGCGGTCAAGGCCAACGGCTTCGAGCCGGTGCTCGCCCACCTGGCCGAGGCGGTGGACGGGTTCGAGGCGGCCTCCCTGCGCGAGGCGCGCACCGCCCTGGCCGCGCTGCGCGTCCGGCGCGGGGAGAGCGGCGGACGGATCGCGGTGAGCGGTCCGGGCAAGACCCCCGAACTGCTGTCGGGCCTGGCCCGCCTGCGGGCCGAGCGGGGCGCGGACGTGGTGGTCAACGCCGAGAGCGAGCTGGAACTGCACCGCGTCTCGGCCGCGGCCCGCGAGGCCGGCACGGTGCTGCCGGTGGCCCTGCGCGTCAACCCCGAGCACGTACCGGTCAGCGGGGCGCTGGTGATGGGCGGCACCCCGGGCCCGTTCGGTGTCCCCGAGCCCCTGGCCGCCGACGCCGTGCGCACGGCCCTGTCCCTGCCCGGGATCGACCTCGTGGGCTTCCACGTGCACGCGGTCAGCGGCAACACCGACGCCGCCGCGCACGCCGCCTACGTGCGCTGGTGTCTGGAGTGGTCACGGCGGACGGCGGACGCGCACGGGGTGGACCTGCGCCTGGTGGACGTGGGCGGCGGCCTGGGCGTGCCCTTCGAGGAGGACGAGGACGCCTTCGACCTGGAGGGGTTCGGCGCCGCCCTGGCGGAGCTGCCCGACCCGGGGGTGGAGGTGGTGCTGGAACCGGGACGCTGGATCGCGGCCCCCACCGGCTGGTACGCGGCGCGGGTGACGGACGTGAAGTCGGCCTACGGCGGCTGTTTCGCGGTGGTGCGGGGCGGGATCAACCACTTCCAGCTCCCCACGTCCTGGGAGATCCGCCACAACTTCGCGGTGCTGGAGGTCGGGGCGTGGCCCGACGGGGTGCCCCGGCCGCGGGCGGGCGGGGAGTCCGTGACGGTGTGCGGGGAGCTGTGCACCCCCGAGGACGTGCTGGCCAGGGACGTGCGTGTGGAGTCCCTGCGCGCCGGTGACGTTCTGGTCTTCCCCAACGCCGGTGCCTACGGGCACGAGTTCGCCATGCCCGCGTTCCTGGCGCACCCGGCGGCGCCCCGCCTAACCGTGGACAGCCGCGCGCCCTGACCAGTCGTGTGTCCTGGGTCACTCCGGGCCCCGCATACCTTGACATACTTAGGTAAGCCTGTCCTAATTTATGGCGACTCCGGTGTGCGCCCCCGCGCACATCCGGGGTCCGCCGCAGAGTGCCCGCGTCCCGACGAAGGAGCCCCCGTGCCCGTGCCGCCCTCCACCACCGCCACCACAACCGCGCCGACCGGTCCGGCCGGACCCGACACCGCATGGAGGGTCGACAACCTCACCGGAGCCGACGTGCTGGCCGATCCCGCCCCCTGGACCGACGCCTACGAGACGGTCTACGCCGACGTCCTGCACCTGCCCGACCACAGCACCCCGCCCTTCGCCGAGCGCCTGGCCTTCAGCGCGAACCGCCCGGGCTTTCGGCTCACCGCCTGCTACGTGGGCGGCGAGCTGGCCGGATTCGCCTACGGCTACACCCTGCCGCCGACCACCGGCTGGTGGGACGGGTTCGTCCCGCTCCCGGGCGTGGACGCCGAGGACGTCACCGCCGAGCGTCCGGGCCGGACCTTCGCCATGTGCGAGGCGCTCGTCCACGTCCCCTTCCGCGGCAGCGGCATCGTGGAGCGCTCCATGCCCTTCTTTCTCAGCGGACGCGAGGAGGAGCGCGCCGCCGGACTGGTGGCCGAGACCAACACCCACGCGCGGGACATCTTCCTGCGCAACGGCTGGCAGCACGTGGGCGACCTCGCGCCGCACCCGGGCTGGCGCGGGCACCACTGCCTGCTCATGCCTCTGAACGGCTGACCGGGCCCTCCTCTCCCTCCCCTCCCTCTTCTCCCCCCTGGTGGAGCCGACCTTCTCCCTCCGGTGGAGCCGACCGGCCCGCCCTCCCCCCGTACCGCGAAGGCTCCTCCCCCGCCGGATCCCCCGGCCCGGCGCCCCTTCGCCCGACTCCGCGCGCGCCCACGACCGACCACGGAAAACTGGAGCCCGACGCCCATGCCCATCACTCCGAGTGTTGACTCAGTCGCCACCGGCACCGGGGCGCCCGGCCCCCTGGCCTGTCCCGTGCCCACCAGCACGGCGACACCGCCGACCGACGGGCTCGCGGGAGCACCCGGCGGACCGGCCACGGTCGCGGCCCTGGTCGAGGCGGCCACCCGCGCCCTGGCCGGGGCCTGCGCCGAACGCAAGGGCCCCCTCCCGGCCCGGACCCCGCGCCAGGTCGCCGACGCGGTCCGCGAGGCGCTCGGCCCCCTCGACGGCGCCGCTCCCGCGGGCCCCGGACACACCATCGCCGCCGACGTCCTGACCCGGCTGACCCGTGCGCTCGCCGCCGGGGCCGCCGACCCCGCCCACCCCCGCTGCGCCGCACACCTGCACTGCCCGCCCCTGGCGGTGGCGGTGGCCGCCGACACCGTCGCCTCCGTCCTCAACCAGTCCCTGGACTCCTGGGACCAGGCACCCGCCGCCACCGCCATGGAGACCCAGGTCGTCGCCGAACTCGCCGACCTCGTCGGCTACCGGGGCGAGCACGCGGGCGGGGTGGTCACCTCCGGCGGCACCGAGTCCAACCTCACCGCCCTGCTCCTGGCCCGCGACCACGCGCTCACCGCCTCCCCCGGCCTCGACGCCAGCCGCCACGGCGTGGCCCGGGCCGCCGGCGGCGCGCGTCCCCGCATCCTGTGCGGGAAGGTCGCGCACTTCTCGGTGCAGCGCTCGGCCGCCCTGCTGGGGCTGGGCGAGGACGCCGTGGTCACCGTGGACGTCGACTCCCAGCACCGGATGCGCCCCGCCGCCCTGCGCGAGGCCCTGCTGCGCCTGCGCGCCGACGGGGACCTCCCGGTCGCCGTCGTGGCCACCGCCGGAACCACCGACCTGGGCGGCATCGACCCGCTGGGCGCCATCGCCCACATCGCCCGCGAGTTCGGCGTGTGGCTGCACGTGGACGCCGCCTACGGAGGCGGGCTGCTCTTCTCCCGCCGCCTGCGCGGACTGCTCGCCGGGCTGGAACGGGCCGACTCGGTCAGCATGGACCTGCACAAACTCGGCTGGCAGCCCGTGGCGGCCGGAATCCTGCTCACCCGTGAGCGCGCGCTGTTCGCCCCGCTCTCGCGCTCGGTGGACTACCTCAACCCCACCGACGACGAGGAGGCCGGATACCCCAGCCTGCTCGGCTATTCCCTGCGCACCACCCGCCGGGCCGACGTGTTCAAGATCGCCGTCACCCTGCGCGCCCTGGGCACGGACGGCCTGGGCCGCCTGGTGGACCTGTGCCGCGACCTGGCCCTGCGCACCGCCGCCCACGTGGTCGGCGAGCCCCGCCTGGTACTGGCCGCCTCGCCCTCCCTGACCACCGTCGTGTTCCGCTACGACGCCGGTGAGCACAGCGACACCGTCAACGCCCGGCTGCGCCGGCGCCTGCTGCGGGAGGGCCGGGCCGTGGTCGGACGCACCCAGATCGAGGACCGCGTGTGGCTCAAGCTCACCCTGCTCAACCCCGACACCACCCCGGACGACACCGCGTCCCTGCTCGCCGAGATCGTCGCCGCGGGCGACGCCGAGGCCGCCGCCCTGAAGGAGACCCGTTGACCTCCGCCCAGCCGACCACCGCCCCGCTCCCCCGCCCCGGCGACGACCGCGTGCACGACCTGGTGGGCGTGGGCCTGGGCCCGTTCAACCTGGCCCTGGCCGCGCTCGCCGACGCACTCCCCGGCCTCAGCGCGCGCTTCCTGGAGGCGCGCCCCTCCTTCTCCTGGCACCCCGGCCTGCTGCTGGAGGGCGCACGCCTACAGGTGCCCTTCCTCGCCGACCTGGTCAGCCTGGTGGACCCCACCAGCCGGTGGTCGTTCCTGTCCTACCTGCGTGAACACGACCGGCTCTTCCCCTTCTACTTCTCCGAGCACTTCCACGTGCCCCGCCGCGAGTACGACGACTACTGCCGCTGGGTCGCCCACCAGCTTTCCTCGTGCCGCTTCGACGCACGCGCCACCGCCGTGCACCACCACGAGGGCGTGTTCACCGTGGAGTACGCCGACGCCCGGGGCACGCACTCCACCGTGCGCGGACGCGCGCTGGTGCTGGGCATCGGCACCGAGCCGGTCCTGCCCGAACCGCTGGCCGACCTGGCGGGCGACCGGGTCTTCCACGCCGCCGACTACCTGGACCGCGCCCCCGGCCTGGCCGGCCTGGGCGACGTGACCGTGCTGGGCTCGGGACAGTCCGGCGCCGAGGTCTTCCTGGACTTGCTGCGCTCCCCGCGGCACCGCGACACACAGGTGAACTGGCTGACCCGCTCCCCGGCGTTCGCGCCGATGGAGTACTCCAAGCTGGGGCTGGAGCACTTCACCCCGGACTACACCCGCTACTTCCACGCCCTTCCCCAGCACGTGAAGGACCGGGTGGTGCCCGAGCAGTGGCAGTTGTACAAGGGCATCAGCGGCGACACCATCGCCGAGATCCACGACGTGCTCTACGAACGCGGTATCGCCGGGGCGCCGGTGGGCGCCTCCCTGCGGGCGCAGTGCGAGCTGGTGGACGCGCGCGCCGACGGTGAGGGGTTCGCCCTGGTCTTCCACCACCGCGAGCAGGACCGGGACTTCACCGTGCGCACCGACGCGGTCGTCGCCGCCTCCGGCTACGCCCAGCGCAGCCCGGACTTCCTGGCGCCGGTGGCCAAACTGCTGCGGACCGACGACCGGGGACGGCCGGTGGTCGGCCCGGACATGCGCCTGGCCGCGGAACCGGAGCTGGCCGCGCCCGTCCACGTGCAGAACGCCGAGATGCACACGCACGGCGTCGGCGCCCCCGACCTGGGCCTGGGCGCCTGGCGGGCGGCCACCATCCTCAACAGCCTGACCGGACGCACCGCCTACCGCCTGCCCGGGCGGACGGCGTTCACGTCCTTCGGGGCCCCGGCCGGGGAGGGGCGGTGACCGGACCGGCCTTCCGGCGCCTGTACCTGCTCGTCATCCTGCTGCACCTGGTGGGGGACGTGGCGCTGAGCCCGTTCTACCCGCAGTTGTTCGAGCGGTTGTTCGGGGTCACCGGCACCGCCGCGACCGGGACCTTCGTCTGGGTGTGCCGGGCCGCCGCCCTGGCGGCCATGCCCCTGTGGGGTCTGGCCGCCCGCCGCGCGCCCATGCGCACCCTGGTGGTGGGCGCGCTGGCGGTGGCGGCGGTGCTGGAACTGGTGTTGGCCGCCGCGCCCACGTACACGGCGTTCCTGGTGCTGTCGGCGACGCAGGTGGTGGTCACCATGGCCTTCACCCTGGCCTATCCGGCGTTCGTGGGCACCGGACGCGACCGGCTGCGCGACGTGACGCTGTTCGCCTACGTGGTCAACGGCGGGGTCGTGGTGGCCACCGTCCTGGGCGCCGCCGTCATGGCCCTGCCCAACCCCCGCTACGGGATCGCGGCGTGCGCGCTGCTGTACGTGGCGCTGGCGGTGCTGTGCCACCGCCACCTGCCCCGCACGGCCGACCGCACGGCGATCGTCCCCGCGGCGGGCGAGGGGGCCGCCTCCGGCGGTACCGGGCACGACGGCGCACGCGCGGACGGACGCCCCGTACCCGGAGCACCCGGAGGGAACGCTCCCCCGGACAGAGCCCCCTCGGGCGGCGGAGCCGCGCGCACGGCCACGACCGCCCTGGTGGCGGTGTGCGCGGCCGTGCTGGCCGCCGAGACCGCCCGCCTGGTGGTGCGCCCCTTCTTCACCCTCTACGCGGAGGACGGCGGGACGGGCACCACGGCGGCGGCCGTGCTGTTCCTGCTGCCCCAGGCGACGGTGCTGGCGGTCCTACCGCTGGCGCGCCGCGCGCACGCCCTGCTGGGCCGGGCCCTGCTGCCGGTCGCCTGCCTGGTGGCCGCCCTGGGCCTGCTCGCGCAGTTCCTCGCCCCCGACCCGCTCCTGCTCGCCCTGGGACGCGTGGTGTTCGGCGCCGGACTGGGCCTGGGCCACGTCGCCCTGGACCTTCGGGTGTTCGAGGCCACCGGGGCACGCGGACCGGCCTTCTCGGCGGTGGCCACCGTGCGCGTGGGCGCGACCCTGGTCAGCCCCGTGCTGGCCACCGCGCTGGCCGGGGCCGGCCTGGGGCTGCCCCTGGCGGCGGGGGCCGCCCTGTTCGGCGTGCTCGCCCTCACCCTGGCCCTGCTGCCCGCGCACCCGCCTCCCACCGCCCCCGAGCCCGAACCCGAACCCGAGCCCACCCCCGCACCCGAGCCCGCGCCACAGACCACGACCGCGCACCGGACGGAAGACACACAGCATGCCTGAGACCGCACAGACCGCCCACGAGGACGCCTCCACCGCGACCACCGACGCCGACACCTGGCGCAGGGCCGGACGGCGCCTGCTCGCCCACATGATCGGCGAGATGGCCTACGAGGAGATGGTCCTGCCCCGGCCCGGGCCCGGAGACGACGCGTGGACCCTGGCCGTGGACGGCGGGGTGGCCTACGCCTTCACCGCGCGCAGGGGCGGGTTCGGCTCCTGGCACGTGGACCCCGGCTCCCTCACCCGCACCACCGACCGCGGCCGGGAGCCCGCCTGGGACCCCACCCTGTTCGTCACCGACGCCCAGAAGACCGTGGGCCTGCCGGGCGACTCCCTGGCCGAGGTGGTGCGCGACCTGATGGCCACGCACGCCGCCGACGCCCGCCTGACGGCCGCCTCCCCGGGCGCCGCCGCGCTGGCCGACCTGCCCTACGAGGATCTGGAGGGGTACCAGACGGGGCACCCCTGCATCTTCGTCAACAAGGGGCGCCTGGGCTTCTCCGCCGCCGACGCCGCCCGCTACACCCCCGAGGCGCGCGGCGCCTTCCACCTGGTGTGGATCGCCGTCCACCCCGACCTGGGCCGCTTCCAGGCGATGGCCGGGACCGACCGCGCCGGTCTGTTGGAGGGGGAGCTGGACGCCGACCAGCGCGCCGCGTTCGCCGAGCGGATCCGCGAGCGGGGCGGTGACCCCGACGCCTACCTGTGGCTGCCGGTGCACCCCTTCCAGTGGGACGAGGTCGTCGCCCCGCTGTTCGCCTCCGAGATCGCCCTGGGGCGCCTGGTGCGCCTGGGGCACAGCCGCGACCGCTACCGGCCCTTCCAGTCCATCCGCACCCTGATGAACCTGGACCGGCCCGACCGGCTCAACGTCAAGGTGCCCCTGATGATCCGCAACACCCTGGTGTGGCGCGGGCTGTCGGGCACCCAGACCGGGTGCGCCCCGCACACCAGCACCTGGCTGCGGGACCTGGCCGGGCGCGACGCGTTCTTCTCCGAGACGGGGGTGGCCATGCTCGCCGAGCGGGCCTCCGCCACCGTCCCCCACCCGGTGTTCGACCAGATGCCGCAGGCCCCCTACCGCTTCCACGAGCTGCTGGGCACCATCTGGCGCGAGCCGATCCACCACCACCTGGCCCCGGGCGAGCGCGCCCGCACCATGGCGTGCCTGCTGCTGGAGGGCGCCGACGGGCGCGCCCTGGTCACCGAGCTGGTGGAGCGCTCCGGGCTGGGCGCCGAGGAGTGGCTGCGCCGCTTCCTGGGCGCGCTGTTCCCGCCCGTGCTGCACTACCTGTACCGGTACGGGGCCTCCTTCACCCCGCACGGGGAGAACGTCGTGCTCGTCTTCGACGCCGACGAGGCCCCCGTGCGCATCGCGCTGAAGGACTTCGGCTCGGACGTGGAGCTGCTGCCCTTCGACCTGCCCGAGTACGCCGAGATCCCCGACCACGTACGCGCCGTGCTGCACCGGTGGAAGCCCGAGGAGCTGGCGCACTCGGTGCTCTCCGCGATCTGCGCCGGGCACCTGCGCTTCCTCGCCGACATCGTCCAGCGGCAGCTGGGCGTGCCCGGCGACCGGCTGTGGGAGCTGGCCCGCGAGCAGGTGCTGGCCTACCAGGAGCGCTTCCCCGAGCTGGCCGAGCGCTTCGCCTGGTTCGACCTGCTGGCCCCGAAGGTGGGCCGGGTCGCCCTGAACCGCGAGCAGCTGATGGGCGGCGGGTTCCACGAGCGCGCAGAACGCGACGCCGAGTTCGACGTCATGCACGGCCTGGTCGACAACCCGCTGGCCGCCCCTGAGGCCGGGCGGTGAGCCGCCCCGCGCTCGGCGACGGAGCGGCCGCGCCCGCCACCACCACGACCCCGGAGACACCGATGCACACCCACCCCGCCCCGGGCGCCGCGCCGGCCACGGCCCACGCCCCGGACACGGCCGACGGCCGGCCCGCCCCGACCCCCGCCCAGACGGCCCCCGCCGAGGAGTCCGCTCCGGGCACCGGCACCGCCTCGGACGGGAGCACGGCACCGCCGCCGCTGCCGGTGCCCTCCGAGCTGACCCGCGAGCACTGGCGCCGGGCCGGTGACCACCTGGCGGCCAAGATGCTCGCCGAGCTGTGCTTCGAGTACGCGCTGCGCCCCGAACCCGGGGACGGGCCCTCCGGCCCCGACGGCACCGGTCCCTGGCGTGCCCGCGTCCACTCCGCGGCCGCCTACCTGTTCCGGGGACGGCGCACCACCATGGACGGCTGGAGGGTCGTGCCCGGCACCGCCCTGCGCGAGGCCGCCGACGGCACGACCGCGCCCGCCTCGCCCTTCACCCTGCTGCGCGACCTGGGCACGGCCGGGATCGTGGACCCGGCGGTGGAGGCCTTCACCGTCGGGGAGCTGACCGCGACCCTGAGCTCCGACGCCCGCCTGGCCGAGTCCGCCGCCACCAGCGCCGACCTGGCCGACCTGCCCCACGCCCACCTGGAGGGCCACCAGGGCGGCCACCCGTGGATCTTCGCCAACAAGGGCCGGGTGGGCTTCTCCGCCCGCGACCGGGCCCAGTACCCGCCCGAGGCCCTGCGGCCCGTCCGCCTGCCGTGGATCGCCGTGCACCGCTCCCTGGCCGAGCACCACGGCGTGCCCGGCCTGGACCAGGAGGCGCTGCTCGCCGGTGAGCTGGGCGCGGACCTGACCGCGCTGTTCGCCCGGAGGCTGGAGGAGGCCGCCCGGCGCACCGGCGCCGGGGCCGCCGAGTTCGTGTGGCTGCCGGTCCACCCCTGGCAGTGGGACGAGGTCGTGGTGCCCCTGTTCGCCGCCGAACTCGCCGAGGGGCTGATCGTGCCGCTGGGCGAGGCCGCCGACGACTACCTCCCCCAGCAGTCCATCCGCACCTTCACCAACCTCACCCGCCCCGACCGGCTCAACGTCAAGCTGTCCCTGGCCATCCTCAACACGATGGTCTACCGGGGCATCCCCACCGAGCTGTGCCGGGCCGCGCCCGCCAGCACCCGGTGGGTGCACGCCCTGTACGAGGGCGACGACTTCCTGTCCCGTCGGTGCCGGGTGATCCTGCCCGGCGAGGTCGCCGCCGTGGCCGTGCGCCACCCGGTCCTGGAAGGCATCCCCGACGCCCCCTACCGGCACCGGCAGCTCCTGGGCGCCCTGTGGCGCGAACCGGTCACCCAGCGGCTGGACCCGGGCGAGCGCGCCCGCACCCTGGCCGCGCTGCTGCACGTGGACGGCCGGGGAAGGGCGTTCACCGCCGAGCTGGTGGAGCGCTCGGGGCTGGAGGCCGAGGAGTGGCTGCGCGCCCTGTTCCGCGCCGTCCTGCCGCCCGTCCTGCACCTGCTCTACCGGTACGGGCTGGCGTTCAACCCTCACGGCGAGAACGCCATCGTGGTCTACGACGACCGCGACCGCCCCGTACGGCTGGCGGTCAAGGACTTCGTGGACGACATGAAGCTGCTGGACACCGACCTGCCCGAGTACTCCGGCCTGCCCGCCGAGGCGCTGGGCGTACTGATGCGCTTCGACGCCGACGAGCTGACCTCCTCCATCGCCAAGTCCCTTTTCGTGGGCCACTTCCGCTACCTGGCGCCCCTGGCCCAGGAGCAGCTCGGGGTGGCCGAGGAGCGGTTCTGGGAGCTGGTGCGCGCCGAGGTCGACCACTACCAGGGGGAGTTCCCCGAACTCGCCGACCGGTTCGCCCTGTTCGACCTCGCGGCGCCCTCCTTCGAGCGCGTGTGCCTGAACCGGGAGCGGCTGCTGGGCGGCGGCTACCACGACCGGGCCGAGCGTGACGCCGAGTTCCACATGGACGCCCCGCCCGTCCCCAACCCGCTGCACACCGCCGCCCGGACCGGGGAGCACGCGTGAGCCCGCTGATCGGAGACGGCCTGCCGCCCCTGCGCGAGACCCTGCCGCCCGCCCCGCCACCGCCGCCCTTCCCCGTCCCGCTGGAGAGGCTGCGCGAGGACGCGGCCACGGGAGCGGTCACCGACGTGATCGTGGCCCTGCCCGACCTGCAGGGCCGGGTGCAGGGCAGCCGCCTCAACCCGCGTGACTTCACCGACCGGGTGCTCTCACAGGGCTTCGGCGCATGCCTGTACCTGCTGGCCACCGACGTGGAGATGGAGTCGCGACCGGGGTACGCCACCGACCCCTGGGGCGGCGGCCTGGGCGACTTCTCGATCGTGCCCGACCCCGGCACGCTGCGCTACCTGCCCTGGGACCCGGGCACCGCCCTGGTCCTGGGCGACGCGCGCGACGCCGAGGGCCGACCGGTGCCGGTGGCGCCGCGCCAGGTGCTGCGGGCCCAGTTGGACCGGCTGGCCGAACGCGGCTGGCACGCCCTGGCCGGGACCGAGCTGGAGTTCCTGGTCTTTCGCGACTCCTACCAGGAGGCCTTCGAGGCCGACTACCGGAACCTGACCACCGCCACCCGGTTCAACTCCGACTACGCGCTGCCGGAGGTGACCGAGATCGACCCGCTCATGCGCCGCATCCGCACCGCGATGGAGCGCACCGGCATGACGGTGGAGTCCGCGCGCGGGGAGTGCCACCCGGGCCAGTACGAGATCGTGTTCCGCTACGGCGACGCCCTGCGCGCCTGCGACAACCACGTGGTGTACAAGGCGGGCGCCCGTGCGCTGGCCGCCCAGGCCGGGGCGGCGCTGACCTTCATGGCCAAGTTCGACGGGGGCGAGGGCAACTCCTGCCACGTGCACCTGTCGCTGCGCGACGGGACCGGATCCCCGGTCTTCGCCGACGACGGCTCGGGGCGTTACGGCATGTCCGAGCACATGGAGCACTTCGTGGCCGGACAACTGGCGTGCATGCGCGACTTCGCGCTGCTGTCCGCGCCCAACGTCAACTCCTTCAAGCGCCTCTCACCACAGGGGTACGCGCCCAACACGGTCTCCTGGGGGCTGGACAACCGCACGTGCCCGGTGCGGGTGGTGGGCTCGGGCGAGTCGGCGCGCATCGAGTTCCGGGTGCCGGGCGGGGACGCCAACCCCTACATGGCGGTGGCGGGGATCGTCGCGGCGGGGCTGTACGGCATCGACCACGCGCTGCCGCTGCCCGACCCGACCCCGGGTGACGCCTCGGCCGCGGACCTGCCCCGCCTGCCCGCATCCCTGGAGGAGGCGGTGGTGGCCTGGGAGTCCAGCGAGGTCGCCCTGTCCTGCTTCGGTCCGGACGTGGTGCGCCACTACGCGGCCGCGGGCCGCGCGGAGCTGGCGGCGTTCTCGGCCTCGGTCACCGACTTCGAGCTCCGCCGGCACTTCGAGCGCGGGTGACCGGTGTGCCTCTCCCCGCCGGGGCGCCCCGGCGGGGAGAGGCACACCGCTCCGGTCCCACGGTGGCCGTCCGGCCTCGCGGTGCCCGTCCGGTCTCACAGCGTCCGGGGGAAGCGCAGGCTGCCGCCCGCGTCGGCGATCTCCAGGTCCTCGAACTCGAAGGCGGGCGAGGCGACGCAGGTGGACAGGGTCTCCTCGGCGGTCAGCGGGCGGGCCCTCTGCCAGGTCCCCGCCGGGACCACCACCTGGAGCTTCTGCCCCGCCTCGACGTGCGGCCCCAGGGTGTGCCGCTCCTCCTCCACCGGGGAGGGCCCCGAGCCGCCGAGCGAGACGGCGGCCGGACCTCCGCGGTCGAAGGACCACATCTGCGCCGAGCGCAGCCGGTGCCACCGGCACCGGTCCCCCGGCCCGAGCAGGAACTGGATGGCCGAGGCCGTCTCACGGTCGCCCTCGAAGCCCTCCGGGCGCGCCCACACCCCGCTGCGCCACAGGGAGCGGAACCAGCCGCCCTCCGGGTGCGGGAACAGGTCCAGGACCTCGGCCGTGAAGCCGCGCTGGTCCACCGTGGTGAACACGCCGGGCGGCTCGCGGCGCAGGTAGCGCACACCGACCACGGCCTCACGCGGAATGGGTCCGTAGATGCGCGGGAAGAGCACCGGCTCGTCCACCCCGGTGCCGCCCCACTCCGCCGACAGCGCCGGGGAGGGGGGCTCCCACCGCACCTCGCAGGCCAGGCGCGAGGTGTCCACCACCAGTACGCAGTAGGGCTCGGTGGCCGAGCGGTAGAGGCTGTTGGCGACCGCCAGGACGGCCTGCTCGTTGGGAGAGGCGTGCACGAACCCGTCGGTGTGCAGGCTCTCCGCCTCCAGGTCCTCGTCGCCGGACCGCCAGCGGGCCAGCTCCGTCATGTGCAGCACATAGTGCATTCCTCCACCCCGCCACACACGAATCGCCGGCGCCGGCGACCGAAGCCGCCCCTTGGGCAGCCCCTTCCCCCGACGGCACGCCAGCAATCCACCGTTTTGTCCCATGTTGGGTCAACAGGACCGGTCACGCGTGTCCGAAGGAGGAAGGCCTACAGCGCCTCGTCCACGGCGACGTCCACCGCGGCCTGCAGACGCCGGCGCAGCGCGGCGCTGTCGGTGCGGCGCGTGCACACCTCGATCACCCGCAGTCCCTCGCCCAGCAGGGCCTTGGGCAGGTCGGTGGCCCACTCCAGACGGGTGTAGGGCAGGTCGGCCACGGCCGCCACCCGCTCCATGGATATCCCGTGCGGGGTGCCGAACACCCTCTCGAAGTCGGGGTGCCCGGCCTGCTCCAGGCCGGAGAAGATCCCGCCGCCGTCGTTGTTGACCACCACGAGCGCCAGGTCCGGACGCGCCTCCCCGGGACCGATGACCAAGCCGTTCTGGTCGTGCAGCACCGCGAGGTCGCCCAGCAGCGCGTAGGCGTGCCCGCCGCCACCGCTCTGGTGGGCCAGCGCGGCGCCGACCGCGGTGGAGACCGTCCCGTCGATGCCGCTCACCCCCCGGTTGCCGACCAGCCGCACCCCGCAGCGGGCGCGCATGGTCGCGTCCAGGTCGCGGATGGGCATGCTGGACCCGGCGAAGAGCAGCGAGCCGGCGGACACGTGCGAGGCCAGGTCACGGGCCAGACGGGGCTCGCTGAGCGTCTCCTCGGCGTCCAGCACCGCGTCCAGCGCCGACCGCGCCGCCGACTCGGCCCGCTCCCAGGTCCGCGACCAGTCGGTGCGCTGGGGCGAGCCGAGGTCCAGACCGGCCGGGGGCGCGACGGCGGCCACCACGTCGGTGGCGGTGCGCACCGGGTCGGAGAAGGAGTTGGGCAGGCTCGCGGCCGGATCGCCCACCGTCCCCGAACTGACCACCACATGGCGCCCCGCCCGGCGCAGGAACGCCAGCGTCTGCCGGGACAGGTTGGGCCGCCCCACGCTCACCACCAGTTCCGGCGGCGGCCCCGAGACCAGGCTCGGTGAGGCCAGCAACTGCCGGTAGGTGGACACCGCGCCCGCCCGGCGGGCGTTGGAGGTGGGCTCGGCCAGCAGCGGCCACCCGGTCATCTCGGCCAGCGCCAGGAACGGCACCGGGTCGTAGTCGCCGTCACCGCACACGATCACGCCCCGCTCCACGGCGGGCAGTGTGAACGCGGCGGGTTCGACCACCGGCCCCGGACGGCTGATCCACGGCCTGTCGCCCTCGCGTCCCTCCAGCGGTTCGGGCCAGGGGTGCGCCCCGGCCCCGTCATCGGGGGTCAGCGGGTCGCGGAAGGCCACGTTGAGGTGGACCGGTCCCGGGCGCCCGCCCACCGCCGAGCCCCACGCACGGCAGACCAGCGACCGCCAGTAGGCGACCATGCCGGGCAGGGGGTCGGGGGTGCCCACCTCGGCGAACATGCGTACCGCGCCGCCGTACAGGCCGATCTGGTCCACCGTCTGGTTTGCGCCGGTACCGCGCAGCTCCGGGGGCCGGTCGGCGGTCAGCACCAGCAGCGGCACCCCGCTCTCGTCGGCCTCCATCACCGCCGGGTGGAAGTTGGCGGCCGCCGTGCCGGAGGTGCACACCACCGCGACCGGGCGCCGGGAAGCCCGTGCCAGGCCCAGGGCGAGGAAGGACGCCGAGCGCTCGTCGATGCGCACGTGCACCCTGACGCCGGGATGGGCGACCAGGGCCAGGGCCAGGGGTGTCGAACGCGACCCCGGCGCCACGACGGCCTCGGCCAGGCCGCAGCGGGTCAGTTCGTCGACCAGGACCCGCGCCAGGGCGGTGGACGGATTCATCAACACTCTCGATCGTCTCAATGTGTACCAAGTATCACCATGTGGACCCGCTCCCTACAGTCAACCCCCACCCGGAGCCCGGTGGGAACGAACATGACTGTTGCCCGTCACACATGTGCGCCGCGTCCACGCCCCTACCCGGACGCGCCCGGCGCACCTCGGCGGAGCGGCGCGGAGGCCGTCCGGTGCTATCCGGCGCCGGAGGCCTCGTCGGCGGCGGTGCGGGCCGCCTCGGCGCGGGCCCGCCACGCGGCGGGGTCGACCTCCACCGCGCGCAGGCTCTCCTCCTCCACCTCCACCGGCCGCACGGGCAGGAAGCCGTCCTCGGGCAGCAGCGGGTCGGCGGTGACGTCGGCGGTCAGCATCTGCATGGTGGCCAGGCCGCAGGCGTGGGGCAGCTCCGGCAGGGCGGCGGCCAGGGCCACCCCCGCCGCCAGGCCCACCGAGGTCTCCACGGCGCTGGAGACCACCACCGGCAGGCCGCACGCCTCGGCCACGCGCAGCGCGGCGCGCACCCCGCCCAACGGCTGGACCTTCAGGACCACGATGTCGGCGGCGTCGGCGGCGCGCACACGCAGCGGGTCCTCGGCCCTGCGGATCGACTCGTCGGCGGCCACCGGCACCGACACCCGGCGGCGCACCGCGGCGAGCCCGTCCAGGGTGGCGCAGGGCTGCTCGACGTACTCCAGGTCGAACCGGTCCAGCGCCCGCACCATCCGCACGGCGGTGTCGGGGTCCCAGGCGCCGTTGGCGTCCACCCGCACCCGGCCCGAGGGGCCCAGGGCGTCGCGGACCGCCTCGACGCGGGCCAGGTCCTCGGCCTCCGCCTGCCCTCGCTCGGCCACCTTGACCTTGGCGGTGGTGCAGCCGCCCGCGGTGACGATCGCGTGGGCGCGCCCGGGGTCCACCGCGGGCACGGTCACGTTGACCGGCACGCGGTCGCGGACCGGGGCCGGCCAGCCGTACCGGGCGGCCTCCTGGCAGGCCGCCCACCAGCGGGCGCACTCGCGCGGCCCGTACTCGGCGAAGGGCGAGAACTCACCCCACCCGGCGGGGCCGCGCACGAGCATGCCCTCGCGGACGGTGATGCCGCGGAAGCGGTTGCGCAGACCGATGGCGAAGGCGCGCCCCCCGGCGGGTGCCCCCGCCGGGTCGGGCTCCACCCGTGTCACGGGCGGCGCGGGAACTTGTCGAACTCCGGGCGACGCTTCTCCTTGAACGCGTCGCGGCCCTCCTGGGCCTCCTCGCTCATGTAGTAGAGCATCGTGGCGTCGCCGGCGAACTGCTGCATCCCGGCGGCGCCGTCGCTGACGGCGTTGATGGCGCCCTTGACCATGCGCAGCGCCAGCGGCGACTTGTCCAGCATCTCGCGCGCCCAGGACACGGTCTCCCTCTCCAGGTCCTCCAGCGGCACGACGGTGTTGACCAGGCCCATGTCCAGCGCCTCCTGGGCGCTGTACTGGCGGCACAGGTACCAGATCTCGCGGGCCTTCTTCAGGCCCACGGTCTGGGCGAGCAGCCAGGAGCCGTAACCGCCGTCGAAGGAGCCGACCTTGGGGCCGGTCTGGCCGAACTTGGCGTTGTCGGCGGCGATGGTCAGGTCGCAGCAGACGTGCAGCACGTGGCCGCCGCCGACGCACCAGCCCGCGACCATGGCGACGACGGGCTTGGGCGTGCGGCGGATCTGCACCTGCAGGTCGAGCACGTTGAGGCGGCCGATGCCCTGGCGGGCCACGGCGTCGTCGCCCATGTAGCCGTCCTCGCCGCGGATCTTCTGGTCGCCGCCCGAGCAGAACGCCTGGTCGCCCGCGCCGGTGAGGACGATCACGCCGACCTCGGAGTCGTCACGGGCGAGGTTGAAGGCCTCCTGCAACTCGAACAGCGTCTGGGGACGGAACGCGTTGTGCCGCTCCGGGCGGTTGATCGTGATCTTGGCGATACCCTCCGCGGTCTCGTAGATGATGTCGGAGTACTCGCCCGACCGCTGCCACTCGATCACGCTGTTCACGGCTGCTGCTTCTCCTCACGGGGACACTGGGGACGGCGCGGACGCACCAGGAACGCGGCCGCGTCCAAGCGCCAACCCTACGCATTGTGCCAGGCGGGCCGCCACGCGCGAGCACACCCCCGGGCCAGGAGGAACCGGGAGGACCCGGACCCCTCCCACAGGCGTACCCTGGCGGTCGTGGCACGCGAGAAACAGGCCGGCGCTCCGACGACACCCGCCCCCTCCCACGGGGGACGCCCTCTCCAGGCGGTGCGCGGACTGGCCCCCGAGGACCTGGGTGACCTGCTGGCCCGCGCTCTGGAGGGGCGGGGGCCGGCCCTGCTGCCGATCCCCGACGGGACCCCCGACGCACGTGTGCGCGAACTGCTCACCGCGATGCGCCCGGCCCGTCTGCTCACCCCCGAGGGGGTCACCGAGCTCGACGGAGCCGCCCCCGCGGGCGCGGACACCGCCCTGGTCGTCACCACCTCCGGCTCCACCGGCGCCCCCAAGGGCGTGGAGCTGTCCTCGTCCGCCCTGCGCTCGGCCGCCCTGGCGTCGGTGGAGCGCATCGGCGCCTCCCCCGGCGACGCGTGGCTGTGCGTGCTGCCCGCCGGCCACGTCTCCGGCATCCAGGTGATGACACGGGCCCTGGCCATGGGCACCCGGGCGGTGCACGCGCCCTTCTCCGTGGAGGGGGTGGCGGAGCTGGCCCGGAAGCTGCGCCCGCACGTGTCCCTGGTGCCCACCCAACTGCGGAGGCTGCTGGAGGCGGGGGTGGACCTGTCGGCGTTCGGGACCGTCCTGCTCGGCGGCGCCGCCGCCGAACCCGCCCTGCTGGAGGCCGCCCGCGCGGCCGGAGGGCGGGTGCTGACCACCTACGGCATGAGCGAGACCTGCGGGGGCTGCGTCTACGACGGCGTCCCGCTGCGGGGTGTGCGGGTGCGTGTGGACTCCGAGGTTCCCGGCGAGCCCGGGCGGATCCTGCTGTCGGGGCCGATGCTGCTGAGCGGCTACCGTCTCGCCCCCGGCGCCCAGGGCGATCCGGAGGCGCTGACCACGGAGGAGGGGACCCGGTGGCTGCGCACCAACGACCTGGGGCGCCTGGACGGGGACGGGCGCCTGCGCGTGCTCGGCCGCGTGGACGAGGTGGTCAACACCGGCGGCCACAAGGTGGTGCCCGGCCAGGTCAACGCCCTGCTGCTGGAGCACCCGGCGGTGGCCGAGTCGGTGGTGGTGGGCCGTCCCGACCCCGAGTGGGGCGAGAGGGTGAGCGCGGTCGTGGTGCCCGCCGACCCGGACGCGCCGCCGTCCCTGGACCAGCTGCGCTCGTGGGTGCGTGAGTGTCTGCCCTCCTACGCCGCTCCGCGTGAGCTGGAGGTGCTCCGGGCCCTGCCGATGCTGGCCTCGGGCAAGCCCGACCTGGTGGCGCTGCGCGGTCCCCGCACCTGACCCGGCGGCGGCCCGCGCCCACTCCGGCGCGGCCCCGTTCCCGGACCTGCGGCGGACCCGTCCCTGCCGGGCGGCGGCCTCTCCGGCCCTCCTCGGCACGCTCACCAGCGCCCTTCGGCCGAGGTCCGTGTACCAGTGCACTCCGAACACATGGGACCCTGGGGCGCGTCGGGTGCCGCACCCACCCCCGCGGCGCCCACGGACGACCGGTGCGACGCGCAGGGCCGGCCGACCCCGCACGCACGGTCCCGGCGCGGTCGGCGACGGCTGTGTCCGACAAAAGGGAGGGAACTTCCCAAAGCTCCCCTGCGTCTACCTGAGTACCTGGTCTCGGCCCCTCTCCCAAGGAGGTCCGCAGTTGGCGACAGCCATCGGTCCACTCGCTCGTGCCCCTGCGCCCTCCCCTCCACCGGGTCCAGCCCTCCACGCGGACCGCCTCCGAGCACGTTCCTTTACCCGCTCTCCGGCGCGTTTTGCCACTTCCGGGACAGTGATCCATGCCACTTCTGCCGATATCCAATCGAGACAGGGAACATTTGACTCCCCGACACGTTGGACATATTGGCGCGTCCAGTCGGCAGGAACCGTCCGCCGCGTGCCACACGACGCCTTGGAAGGGAGGGAGGTGCCCAGATGACGAGCACTGCCCCAGCCGCTTCGGCACCCACAGCCGGAGTCCCCGCTGACACCGCTCGAAGCGACGGCGCGACCGCGGACGCGACCCTGACCGATCTGCTCACCCGCGGACGCGCGCAGGGACACCTGTCCCTCTCCGAGCTGCGTACCGCTTTCTCCGAGGCCGGAGTCTCCGCTGGCGACGGCCGATCCATCCTGCGTGAACTCACCGAGAACGGGGTTCGTCTCGCCAACGGGGGCGACGACTCCACACCGGTGGCCGATCCTGACGCCGAGGACGACGTGCTGGAAGACACTCTCATCGCCACGGTGCCCGACACCGACGAGGCGACCAAGGCCGCATCCGGCAAGGCCGCGACGCGTAAGGGCCCCTCCGCCCGGAGGAAGGCCCGCTCCACGCGGCGCGCCAAGACCGAGAACACCCAGGCCACCACCGATCCTGAAACCGGTGAGGCCGACCTCGACGACCAGTCCCCCGCCATGGGCGACTCGGTCCACACCTACCTCAAGGCCATCGGCCGACGCCAACTGCTCACCGCCGAGCAGGAGGTCGACCTGGCCAAGCGCGTGGAGGCCGGGCTCTACGCCGAGTACCGGCTCGGCATGCACGGCGAGGTCGACGAGTCCTTCCCTCTGGCCGAGGCCGAGGTCGACGAGCTGGAGTGGGTGGTCGAGGACGGCCGCAAGGCCAAGTCCCACATGCTGGAGGCCAACCTGCGCCTGGTGGTGTCGGTGGCCAAGAAGTACAGCGACCGGGGGATGTCGCTGCTCGACGTGGTCCAGGAGGGCAACCTCGGCCTGATCCGCGCCGTGGAGAAGTTCGACTACACCAAGGGCTTCAAGTTCTCCACCTACGCCATGTGGTGGATCCGCCAGGCCATACAGCGCGGTTTCGCCGACTCTGCGCGCACCATCCGCCTGCCCGTGCACGTCCTGGAGCTCCTGAGCAAGGTGAGCCGCCTGGAGCGCGACATGCACCAGGCGCTGGGCCGCGAGCCCACCCCGGAGGAGCTGGGCCTGGAGCTGGACAAGACCCCGGCCCAGATCGAGGAGCTGCTGCGGGTCACCCGCCAGCCCATCAGCCTGGACTCCACCATCGGCGAGGACGGCGAGACCCGCATCGGCGACCTCATCGAGGACGTGGACGCCTCGGAGGCCTCCGAGGTGGTGGACCGCCAGATCATGGCCGACCAGCTGCGCAACGCGCTCTCGGACCTGGAGCCGCGCGAGGCCACCATCATGTCCCTGCGCTTCGGCCTGATGGACGGGCGTCCGCGCACCCTGGACGAGATCGGCAAGCACCTGGGCCTGACCCGTGAGCGCATCCGTCAGTTGGAGAAGCAGTCGCTGTCCAAGCTGCGCCACCCCAGCCGCGCCCAGCAGCTGCTGGACTTCGCGAGCTAGGAGCCCGCGGCAGAGGCCGCAGCGCGCCAGGCACGGCCGGACCGGACACCGGGGCCGCTCCCGCACGGGGGCGGCCCCGAGCCGTGTCCGGCGGCGGTGGCGCCGCGGCCGCCTCGGGGAGAACCCGGGTTCGTCCCTGAGTTCGTGCTCGCGGTGCTCCACGGGCGACACGGCGGTGCGACGATGGGGACATGACGCACACTCCCCCCGAGCCGAGGGACGAGGTCGCCGCCGCGCTGCGCGCCGGTCGCGAACTCGGCCCCGAGTACGACGACGCGGTGGCCGCCTCCCTGGTCGAGCGGATCGACGACACCATCGCCGAGCGCGTCCGCCACCACATGAGTGCGCAGGACAGGGCCGCGCCGGTCAGGACCGGAACGCCCTCCAACACGGTGCGCTTCGTGCTCTCCCTGGTGTGCCTGGGCGTCAGCATCCCCGTCTCCGCCATCACCGCCGCCCTGGGCAACCCCGCCGCCCTGCCGCTGGTGTGGCTCGGACTGATCCTGTTCTACCTCGTCTCGGTCGTCGGCCTGCGCCGCTGACCCCGGCCGGCGGGGCCGACCGGACCGGTCGGCCGCTCAGCCCAGGACCAGGAACACCAGCGCGGCGACCAGCCCCAGCAGGACCAGGACGACGGCCACCCGCGCGATGACCGCGCCGGGGCGCGGCCGGTAGAGGCCGCTGTTGTCCTCCGCGTAGGAGCGCACGCGGCGGTCGCCCGCGTAGGCGACCATAGGATCGTCGTCGTCGCCGTCGTGGTACCAGTCGTCGCGCCGCCGGTTGCCGCTCAGCTCCGCCCTGACCTCGGGACGCCTCCGGCGCCCGCCCGGACCCCACTCCGCGCCACGGCCCGGAACGAGCCTTCCGGAATCGCCGCCCGCACCGTGCCCCGGGGTGCCCTTCCCCGCACCGCGGCCCGGAATGTCCTTCCCTCTGCCGCTGCCCGCACCACGGCCCGGGGCGTCCTTCCTCGCGCCGCTGCCCGGAGCGCCCTTCCCCGCGCTGCCGCCCGCACCGCCCCTGCCGCGCGCGGACGCGCCGCCCGACGGGCTTCCTCCCGCTCGTCCACCGGTTCCCTTGCCCATCGGCGCCTCCCTCGGTGCGCGCGCCGCCCGGGGTGGCGGCGCCACTTCGACACTAGCCGCGGCGGAAGCGGCTCGACGGGGAGGGGGTCGGCCGGTAGCGGCCACCGCGGGACGGGTGCGCGGTTCAGCTCCTGAGCGCCGCGCGCAGGATCTCCACGGCCTCTTCGTGGTCCAGGCCCACCCGCGAGATCACCTCGGCGTAGGCACGCGCGGCGGCCAGGGCCTCGGCGCGCTGGTCGTCGCCGCTCGCGGCCACGAAGGTGCCCGAGCGGCCGCGCGTCTCGACCACCCCGGCCTGCTCCAGCTCCCGGTAGGCGCGCGCCACCGTGTTCACCGCCACCGAAAGCTGACCCGCCAACGCGCGCACCGTCGGCAGCCGATAGCCCACCGGCAGTTCGCCGTTGGCGGCCGCGATCGCCACGATCGACCTGATCTGCTCGTAGGGCGGTACCTTCGACGTCGGATCGATGCGGATGAAATCCGCCATCTGCTACTGCGCTCCCCACTCACCTGCTGCGGTGTCCGGCCCCGGGACGGGCCGAACACCAACCTACCGCGCGCGGACCGCACCGCGACTACGCACCGTGGCCGACAGGCTCACGCGGCCCGGGGCGGCACCCGCTGGATTCCGTGCAGGCGGTGGGTCTCCCGGGCGGTGAGCAGCCGCTCGGCCACGTGCGTGACCTCACGCACCTCCGGGCGGGCCAGCCGCTTGCGCCTGTAGATCCGGTCCACGTACCCCTTGGGCCCCACCAGCACCCGTTCCCGGGCGTAGGCGGCCCGCATCGCCTCGGTCAGCGCCTCGTCCAGGGCCAACCCGCGCTCGTGGAGCTCCTCCACCGGCGCGTTCCACTCACGCGCCTGGTCCAGGGCCTCCTGAGTCTCGGCCACCGTCCGCAGGAGTTCGGGCAGCCTCTCGGCCAGTTCCCGGTCGGCCTCCCATTTCTGACGCGCCTGTGTCGTGCTCTGTTTGGCAAGTCCCATGTGTGCGCTCCGTACAAGCGAATCGTTATCCGGAGTCACTCTAGAGGTGACGAATGTCATCTGGCGACCCGGGCCGTGCGTCGGTGGTGGCCGCCATCTCCGGGATCTGCCACCTTTACGGCGTACTCCCTCGAAAGGACCACAGTGAGCAGGAACTACGCCGGCCTCAGCCGCGAGCGCATCATCCTCGAAGCCCTGCACATCATCTCCGGACGCGGGCTGGGCGGGCTGTCCATGCGCCGCCTGGGCGACGCCCTGGAGGTGGAGGCCATGGCCATCTACCACCACTTTCCCCTGGGCAAGGACCAGTTGTTCAACGCCATCGCCGCCTACGTGGCCTCCCCCGCGCCCAGCGGCACCGTTCCCACCGAATCCGGCGAGGAGGGTGAGGAGCCGGGTGAGGACGCCGACGGCCGGACGCGCGAGACCGAGGAAAACGAGGAGGCCGAGGACACCCGGCCCTGGGACGTGCGCCTGACCGAGTGGGCCCACGCCTACCGCGCCCGCCTGCTGGAGTTCTCCGGCGCGCTGTCCCTGCTGGTGCACCGCGCCCCGCACACCCCCAGCACCGACGCCACCCGCGCCCTGATGCACCGCGCCCTGGCCGAGGCGGGCCTGTCCGGCGACGACGTGGAGCGGGCCGCCGACGCGGTGCACTCCTACTGCGTCGGCGCGGTCGTGCACCAGGTCCGCCACCAGGACGAGGAGGGCGCCCCCGACGCCGCCGAGGCCGGGGCGCGTTTCGACTTCGGGCTGCGCGCCCTGCTGCGCGGCCTGTCCCCGAACAGCGGCTGAGGCGGAGGCGGCCGGCACCGGAGAGGGCGCGAAAAACTCCGCGGAGGAGGAACCGGCACCGTCGGCGCCGCGTCCTACCGAAACAGCACCGAACTCCCCCACGAACCCCCGGACGGCCCCGCGCCCGCACTCCTCCCGGTGCTCGGGCGGCGGGACCCAGGTAGGAAAAGAGACTCCGTGATCTTCAAGCGCATGCTCGCCAGCGTCGGCATCGGCGGTGCCACCGTGGAGACCGTCCTGGACGACGACACCGTCCAGCCGGGCGGTACCGTCACCGGCATCCTCAAGGTCACCGGTGGCCGGGTCGCCCAGACACTGGAGGGCATCAGCGTCGGCCTCCGCGCCAACGTGGAGAAGGAGTACGAGTACGAGGACTCCGAGGGCGAGACCCACTCGGGCGAGTACACCATCGACGTGATCATCGCCGAGCAGGCCGTCACCGAGGAGGAGACGGAGCTGGAGCCCGGACAGGAGTTCGAGCTCCCCTTCGAGCTGACCGTCCCCATGGAAGCGCCCGTCACCGCCGTCGGAGGCGCACACGTCCTGGAGGGCGTGGGCCTCAACACCCGCCTGCACGTGGACAACGCCCTGGACCGCCAGGACGTGGACCCCCTGCTCATCGAGCCCCTGCCGGCCCAGGCCGCGGTCCTGGAGTCGCTGCACGCGCTGGGCTTCGAGCTGAGGAGCGTCGACCTGGAGAAGGGCGAGGTTCCCGGCACCCGTCAGAACCTGCCCTTCTACCAGGAGTTCGAGTACTCCGCCGCAGGGCGGTACGAGGGCCTGGAGTCGCTGGAGCTGACCTTCCTCACCGACGACGACGGTGTGGACGCGGTGCTGGAACTGGACAAGAAGCCCGGCGTCCTCTTCGGCGAGGGCGGGGACGCCCTCCTGCGCCTGAGCATCGAGCACGGGGCCACCGACCCCGAGGAGATCGCGGCCAAGCTCCACGAGTGGGTCCACGCCGCCGCCGGCGAGTAGGACGACCGCCCGGGCACCGCGTGCCCGGGCTCCCACCCCGACGCGGCCGTAGGACCCCACGGGTCCGGCCGCGCCCCCAGAATCCGGGTGCTCCTGCCATCCCCGAGATCCCGGCCACGCACCCACCGGGAAGAGGAAGTATCTATGGTCATCAAGCGTCTGCTCGCCGGCATCGGATTCGGCGGAGCCTCGGTGGAAACCTCCCTGGACTCGGCGGTGACCACCCCCGGCGGCTCCGTGCACGGCACCGTCGTCATCGAGGGCGGCGACGTCGAGCAGCGGATCGAGCAGCTCACCGTCGGCCTCCAGGCCCGGGTCGAGTCCGAGGCCGGCGACCAGGAGACCACCGGTGACATGGAGTTCCACCGCGTACGCCTGGGTGAGGGGGCGACCCTGGTCCCCGGGCAGCGCTTCCAGGTGCCCTTCGAGCTCTTCGTGCCCTGGGAGACTCCCGTCACCGCCCACCGCGGCCGCCACCTGCACCGCATGAACATCGGCGTCAACACCCGCCTGCACGTGGCGAGCGCGATCGACCCGGGCGACCTGGACCCGGTGGGCATCGAACCGCTCCCGGCACAGGCCGCGATCCTGGACTCGCTGCTCTCCCTCGGGTTCACCTTCAAGCAGGCCGACCTGGAGCGGGGCCGCATCGCCCACACCAGGCAGCGGCTGCCGTTCTACCAGGAGATCGAGTTCTACTCGCCCAGCCGCTACCAGGGCCTCAACGAGCTGGAGCTGTCCCTGGTCACCGACGAGCACGGCATGGACGTGGTGCTGGAGCTGGACAAGAAGCCGGGCCTGCTCTTCTCCGAGAGCCGTGACACCTTCCACCGCTTCGCCGTGAACCACCACGACGGCGCCGGACGCGACTGGACGGGCTACCTGCACCAGTGGCTCGACTCCCTGGCGGGCCGCAGGGAAATGTTCTGATCCCGGCGGGGCGCGGTGGGGGCGTGCGCGCGCTCCCACCGCTCCTCCGGTCCCGTGACCGCCTCTCCCGTGGGGACGCCACGGGAGCGGTGGGCCCTGCCCCCGTGCGGCCCCCGAGGACGGACCGTGGGATCAGCGCCGGCAGGCGGGCGGCTCGGTGATGATGCGGACGGCGCACAGGTCCAGCTGGACCGCGAGCGCGTCGGCCAGGAACTCGGCGACGTCCTCGCGCAGGTTCCCGCTGTCGGGGACCGGGACGGCACGCCAGGCGAACCGGGCCACGACCTCCTGCACGAGGGCCTGCTTGGAGGCCCACCGGCGGTAGACGGCGGCCTTGCCCACACCGGCGCGGACGTGCCACCGCCTCCATCGACATCCACGTGAGCCGGTCCAGATGGAGACCGCGCTGGGCCGGGGACGGGCTCGGCCCCGACGGTGGTCATCCCCGGCCGGGGCGGGGAGGATTCGCGCAGTCGTTGACGGTCAGTCCGCGGCGCGGGCCTCGTTCAGGGCGTCACGCGCTCTGTCGTGCCGGTGGGGGTCGTCGGTGGCCCTGAGGAGTTCGACGGCTTTCTCCAACAGGGGGATGGCCAGGTCGGGGTGACCGGACCGGCACCGGACCAGCCCGAGTTCGTAGCGGCCCATGCCCTCGGAGTGCTGGTCCCCTTGCTCGGAGAAGAACGTGACCACCCGCTCCAGGATCGCCGCCGCCTCATCCCAACGGCGGAGACCTCCCAAGGCGATCCCGACACCGGCGTACGCCTTCTCCGCGTTGTGGTGGTCGCCGAACCGCCGGAACAGGTCACGGGCTCGGGTCCGGGCGGCAGCCGCCTCCTCGAACCGACGCATCACGCTGAGAACACCGCCGAGGTTGTTCCACGCCGTGGCCTCGCCACGGTGGTCGCCGAACCGCTGGAACAGGTCGCGTGCACGGGTGTGGGCGTCGACGGACTCCTCGAACCGGCGCATCCCGAACAAGGTACTGCCGAGGTTGTTCCAGGCCATGGCCTCGCCACGGTGGTCGCCGAACCGCTGGAACAGGTCGCGTGCACGGGTGTGGGCGTCGACGGACTCCTCGAACCGGCGCATCCCGAACAAGGTACTGCCGAGGTTGTTCCACGCCATGGCCTCGCCACGGTGGTCGCCGATGCGCTGGGCTGCCTGGAGGGCCAGGCGGGTGATGGCGATCTGGTCGTGGAACAGACGGCGCTGGTCCAGGTAGGTGCCCAGGTTGATGGGCAGAGAGACGGTGGCGCGGTCGTGGCCGACGCGGTGGGCCAGATGGACGGTGTCGATCAGCACCGTCCGTTCGGCGTCCAACCACGCCAACGCCTCGGCGCGACCGGTGAACGCCTCGGGCACCCGATCGGTCGGCAGGGCCCGCAGATGCTCTGTGGCGGCGATGACCTGGTCGGTGTAGTGGTCGAGTAGGCGCCGTTGGGCGCGGGGAAAGCGGGCGGCGGGTCTGGGACCGGACAGGGTGGCGGCGTAGGCGGCGACCAGGTCATGCATGGCCCAGCGCTTGTCGGACACCGCCACGAAGTGGGAGGCGGTCAGCCCCCGCAGCCGGGGCAGCGCCTGGCCGGGCTCCACCCCGGCCAGGACGGCGGCCGCCGAAGTGGAGATGTCGGGGCCCGGAGCCAGACCCAACAGGGTGAGCATCTCCGCCTGCTCGGCGGGGAGCCGCGCGAAGGAGGCGGCGAAGACCGCCTCCAGTCCCCCGAGCTGATCGGAGAAGGGAGCGAGCCGGTCCGCGGTGTGGGCCAGGGTGTCGGCGAGTTCGCCCACGTCCATGTCGGGGGCGTTCTTGAGCTGTCCGGCCGCGATGCGCAGCGCCAGCGGCACTCCACCGCAGGAGTCGGCCACCCGTGTCAAGGCCTCAAGACCACGGACACGGTCGTCGTCCGGATCGCTCACGTGCAGGTCCGCGGTCAGGAGCCGTACCGACTCCTCCTGGGACAGCACACCGAGGGACAGGTGGCGCGCGGGCAGCTCTCCCATGCGTTCGCGTGAGGTGACCAGCAGTCGGTGTCCGCCCGGCCCCGGGTCCAGAGGTAGGACCTGGCCGGGGGTGGAAACGTTGTCGGCCACCACCAGCAGCGGTCCGCCCTCCTCCGTGGACGCGGCCTGCACGGTGGCCCGGTACAGAGCGGCCCTGGCGTCGGCCTCCTCGGGGATCCGGTCGGTTTCCACACCCAGTTCCCGCAGAAGGGACTGCAGGGCGCGGTGGGCGGTGACCGGGGTGGTGTACCCGTGCATGTCGATGAACAGCGCTCCGGAGAACCACTCCCGCTCCAGCGCCCGGTGCCCGGCGGTCAGGGCGAGCTGGGTCTTGCCGATCCCGCCCATCCCGGTCGAGACCACCACGGCCGCCCCGCCGGGCATGGCTGGATCGAGGCTCTCCAGCAGTCGTTCCAGGTCCGTCTCCCGACCCGTGAATCCGGCCTGGGGTCCGGGCAGGCCGGCCTGGGAACGGGCCGCGCCCTCGTGGACGGTGACGTAGTTGTTCACCACGCCGATCACGTCCCGCCGCGCCTGGGCGCCGCGCTGGTCGACGTGGTCGCGACCGCGGTGGGTGGTCCTGCGCTGGGCCTTCCTCTTGTTCTTGCGGGGTTTGTTGTTGCGGCTCACACTCACTGCCCCTTGTACGGGCGGCGCGTGTGGTGGTTGTTCTGCGTGCCGATCACGTCCCGCCGCGCCTGGGCGCCGCGCTGGTCGACGTGGTCCCCCTGATAGCCGGTGTTGCCGACACCGCCGTGGATGGTGTGGGCCTGTACCGCGGTCCCGGTCACGTCGCCGACGATGGTGTTGGACACTCCGCCCTCGGCGACCCGGCCGCCCTGCCGGTCGGCCAGTGCCCGGACCAGCTCGCGCAGGCCCTCGGCGGCGCGGGGATCGGCCTCCACCAGCCGGCGCAGTTTGGTCCTCCACTCGCCGACGGCCTCCTCGGCCAGTTCCGGCCGATGGAGCAGTTCGCCCCGGGTCAGTTCCAGTTCGGCGTCCACCACCTTGTGGGCCCGGGAGGACAGGGCGGCGCACGCCCGCCGTACCCGGGCCCAGGAGTGGTCGTCGCCAACGGTCATGGCGGTGACCAGGAGGGTGCTGGCCCTCTCCAGCAGTGCCGTGTCGGTCATGGGGGTACCTGCCTCACACTGTGGAACCAAGGGGTGCTCCCCGACGCGAGGGAGTCCGTACAGATAAGCCACGGTAGCCAAGCCCGTGGTCGCCTACGTCTCTTTTCGCCATGCCGCGCACCGATGGCCGCACCCGGCCACCGGGAGCGTACGGGGAGCTCGTCCGGTCCACGGACCAGGGCCGACTGCGGCTGACCGTGCCTGAGCGCCCGCTGATCCGGCGAACCTCCTACCCGCGCCGCGGCGGGCAGGGCACAATGTCCGCATGCGTTGGCTATGGGTGTGGCTTCTGGTGTCGGTGACCGTCGTGCTCGGGGGTGCCTGGGTCCTGTTCCGGTTCCTCGTGGACCTGAACCAGCTCTCCCAGCTCTCGGGGGTCGGATCGCTGGCCGCGGGGGTCGGAGCGCTGGTGACGGCCGTGTGGACGGCGCGCCGACCCTCCGGCACGGGCAGCGCCGGGACCGCTTCCACGGCCGCCCCGACGAACGGTGGAACGGTCAACACGGTGACGGGGAACGTGTCGGGCACCCTCATCCAGGCGCACACGATCGAGGGCGGGGTGGGCGATCCCTCCCGCGGTCCGGCGACCGGCGGGCACGGGGACACCCGGGGTTCCGGGAACGAGTGGGAACGCCGCCGCGACGGCTAGTACTCCAGTGTGACTTCGCGATCTTGTCACGGACCCGGCTGGGAACGGGTACGGCCACCGCGTGATCATCAAGGGTTGTGTGGACTCATGACGATCGTGCGGTGGCCGCAGGTCACAGCATAGACGGCGCCCGATGGCGGGCGATGTTCGAGCAGGCCATGGACCGGATCGCAGGCCGGTTCAGCCGGGTTGAACCGCGGAGGACGGCCCGTGCCTATCTGCTCGGGCTGCTGTCGCGTACCGAGCGGAAGAACTGCTGGCAGCTGGCCGAACAGGCCGGCTTGGCCCAGCCGGGCCCGATGCAGCGGCTGCTGCACTACGCCCGCTGGGACGCCGACGCCGTCCGTGACGATATCCGGGCCTACGCCGTCGAACACCTCGGCACCGAGGGCGCGGTGCTGATCGTGGACGAGACCGGCTTCGTGAAGAAGGGCCGCGCCTCGGCGGGCGTCCAGCGCCAGTACACCGGCACCGCCGGGCGCATTGAGAACTCCCAGGTCGGCGTCTTCCTCGCCTACGCCACCAGCCGGGGACGGGCCCTGATCGACCGCCGCCTCTACCTGCCCGAACAGTCCTGGTGCTCCGATCCCGAACGCCGCCGGGTGGCCGGGATACCCGACGAAGTCCGGTTCGCGACCAAGCCCCGCCTGGCCGGGGAGATGATCGCCGCCGCGCTGGACACCGGGGTGCCGGCACCGTGGGTGACCGGTGACGAAGCCTACGGCCAGGACCCGCGACTGCGTGCCGCCCTGGAGGCACGCGGCACCGGCTACGTTCTCGCGGTCGCCTGCTCGACCAGGGTGCGGATCAACTCAGGCCGCACTGCCGTCCGCGCGGACACCGTCGCCGGCCGCCTGCCCGCCGCCGTCCTTACGGCACCGGCCGTGACCGCGGGCAGACTGCTGCACTGGTCCCACTGGCGCACACGCCACCAGGCAACAGCCCGCCGCAGCCACTACCGACGACGATCCTGCTGGATAGATCACGAAACCGCACTGGAGTACTAGGTCCGAGTCGTGATCGACGCCCATGGGATGGGCCGCGAGAGCAGTACGCCCGAGGTCGTGCGCGTGCGCGGACGTGGTGACTTCCCGGGACACAGCCGTCATCCAAACGGTGCCGCTCCTGCGCTGCACCTCCCAAACCAGAGTCGGACTACCGACGTCTGTCCTGGCTGGGCCGTGACGGCCCTCACCCTTGCTCCTCGGAGGTCTCCCCGCTACGTTTGTTATTGTTCAACCACTAACAGAGGAGTATTCATGAGCGTCAACCCGACCCGCGAGCTCACCCCCGCACAGCACGCCCTGGCAGAGCACCTTCGGCTGGTGTCGTCCGGCCAGATCGACGAGTGGATCGAGCTGTACGCCGCGGACGGCACGGTCGAGTTCCCCTTCGCCCCCGCCGGTGTGCCTACCCTGGTGCAGGGACGCGAGGCGCTGATCGCCCACATGCGCGGCTTCCCGCAGACCTTCGACGTGAAGTTCGTCGACGTGAAGTTCATCGAGACGGCCAACCCCCGGACCGCGGTCGCCGAATACCGCTCGGAGGGAATCGCCCTCAGCACCGGCAAGCCGTACGAGCAGACAGTCATCACGGTGATCCGCCTCGACGAAGCGGGCCTGGTCGAGCAGTTCGTCGACTACTGGAATCCTCTCGTGGTCATCGAGGCCATGACCCCCGACGAGGCGGCCAGCGGCCAAGACGTGTCGTGGCCCTCGGAGCGTTGATCCCGGTTCGACGGAGTGAGACGGGTCACCCACCCGTCTTGCCCCGTCGCACCCTGTCCCACTCCGCAGTGAGAGACTGGGAGACATGCCCGCCCCTGGCTCCAGAGTGAAGAGCGATCAACGCCGTCGAGTCGTGCTGGACGCTGCCGTGGCCTGCTTTGCGCGCAAGGGTTACTACGGCACGACCACTGGTGAGATCGCCGAACGGGCCGAGATCTCTCAGCCCTACGTCTACCGCCTGTTCGCCAGCAAGGAGGCGTTGTTCGCCGGTGCCATCCTCCACGTGTCCGAGCTGATCTCGGATGCTCTGACCGGCGCCGAAGCCGGCGCCGATGAGGCCGGGCCGCACCGGCAGCCGGAGGCGGTGATGCGTGCGATCCGGTCCGCCTACAGCACCCTGATCGAGGACCGGGACGTCATGCGGTTCCTCATGCAGGCCAGTTGCGCAGCCGATGAGCCGCTCGTGGCTGAGGCGTTGCGCACGTGCTATGCCAGGCAGGTCGAACTCGTCAGTGAGCTCCTGAACCACGACGACGCTGCGGTCCGGCACTGGTTCGGCGCCGGTATGCTTGAAAATGTCACGCTGACCCTCGGCCTGGCCGACGTCGACGAGCCCTGGGCGCGGACCCTCAGCGGACAACGGTCTCGTTCGGACGGCGGTAGCTTCGCCCACCGGGAGTCGCCGTAGCTTCCGCCGAAAAACAGGCGGCTATGTAGGCGGCCGGCCAGGCCGTCCCACTTCCTTGGAACTGGGACGCCGTCCGACGGTGTCGACGTCGATCGACACCGCCCAGGTCAGGACCGTCCCAGAAGTTGTGCCACAAGTGCGTCCCGGATTAGTACTCCAGTCTGGTTTCGCGATCTTGTCGCGGACCCGGCTGGGAACGGGTGCGGCCGCCGCGTGATCATCGGGGGTTGTGTGGACTCCTGAAGATCGTGCGGTGGCCGCGGGCCATAGCGTAGACCCTGCTCGCTGGCGGACGATGTTCGACCAGGTCATGGCCCGGATCACGGGCCGCTTCGGGCGAGTTGAGCCGCGGGCCGCGGCCCGTGCCTACCTGCTCGGGCTACTGTCGAACGTCGAGCGCAAGAACTGCTGGCAGCTGGCCGAACAGGTCGGCCACAGCCGCCCCGGGCCGATGCAGCGCCTGCTGCGCTACGCCCGCTGGGACGCCGATGCGGTCCGCGACGACCTGCGCGCGTACACCGCCGAACACCTCGGCGCCGACGGCGCCGTTCTCGTCGTCGACGAGACCGGCTTCCTGAAGAAGGGCCGGGCCTCGGCCGGTGTGCAACGGCAGTACACCGGCACCGCGGGACGCATCGAAAACTCTCAGGTCGGCGTCTTCCTCGCCTACGCCACCAGCCGGGGACGGGCCCTGATCGACCGCCGCCTCTACCTGCCCGAACAGTCCTGGTGCACCGATCCCGAACGCCGTCACGCGGCCGGGATCCCCGAGGACATCCAGTTCACGACCAAGCCCCGCCTGGCCGGGGAGATGATCGCCGCCGCGCTGGACACCGGGATCACCGCGTCCTGGGTGACCGGCGATGAAGCCTACGGCCAGGACCCCCAGCTCCGCGCCGCCCTCGAGGCACGCGGGACCGGCTACGTTCTCGCGGTCGCCTGCTCGACCAGGGTGCGGATCAACTCAGGCCGCACTGCCGTCCGCGCGGACACCGTCGCCGGCCGCCTGCCCGCCGCCGCCTGGCAGCGGCACAGCACCGGAAACGGTGCGAAAGGCCCGCGGTACTACGACTGGGCCTGGATCCACATCGGCACCGACTGCCACCGCCACCTGCTCGTCCGACGTAACCGCACCACCGGTGAACTCGCCTTCTACCTGTGCTGGTCACCCGCCGAAGTGCCTCTGGCCGAACTGGTCCGCGTCGCCGGGATCCGCTGGAGCGTCGAGGAGTGCTTCCAGGCCGCCAAGGGCCAGGTCGGACTCGACCACTACCAGGTGAGGCACTGGACCTCATGGCACCGGCACATCACGCTCGCCATGCTCGCGCTGGCGTTCCTGACCGCCCTCGCCGCCGACCCGGCACCACAACGGCCCGTCGATCCACTCCACCCCACCTGCGGCAGCGACCCGATCACGTTGACCGTCCCCGAGATCCGCCACCTGCTCGCCGCCGTCCTCACGGCACCGGCCGTGACCGCGGGCAGACTGCTGCACTGGTCCCACTGGCGCACACGCCACCAGGCAACAGCCCGCCGCAGCCACTACCGACGACGATCCGCCGACAAATCCGCTGGGTAGATCACGAAACCGCACTGGAGTACTAGGCCGCCGCGTCCCGGCTAGGTCGCCCGGGTGCGCCGGCGCACCCGGTCGGCTCGTAGTTCACGCGCGTGGTCGGGGTCCAGGACGGGGGCGGCGTTGAGCAGCTGACGCGTGTACTCACTGCCCGGGCTCTCGTACACCGAGTCGCTGTCACCCATCTCCACGACCTCGCCCGCACGCATCACCGCGACCCGGTCGCTCACCTGACGCACCACCGCCAGATCATGCGCCACGAAGATGTAGGTCAACCCGAAGTCGTCCTGCAACTCCGACAACAACCGCAACACCTGATCCTGCGTGGACACGTCCAACGCCGACACCGGCTCATCACAGATGATCAGCTTCGGCTTCAGGATCAACGCCCGCGCGATCGCGATCCGCTGACGCTGACCACCCGAGAACGCGTGCGGGAACCGGTTGTAGTGGTCGGGCTCCAACCCCACCCGCTCCAACAGCTCCTGCACCTGACGGCGGATCTTCTTCCCGTCCTTCTCCCCCTGCACCCGCAGCGCCGTCCCGATCGCGTCCCCCACCGTCAACCGCGGGTTCAACGACGAGTACGGGTTCTGGAAGACCATCTGCACGTCCCGGCGCAGCGGACGCAACGCCCGGTCGGACATGTGCGTGATGTCGCGGCCCTCGAACTCCACCCGGCCCCGGGTGGGCTCCAACAACCGCATCACCATCCGCGACAGCGTGCTCTTACCCGAGCCCGACTCCCCCACCACGCCCAGCGTCTCACCGCGGTACAGGTCGAAGGACACGTCCCTCACCGCCCAGAAGTCCGTGGACCTGCCCCACGTACCACCACGCACCCTGAACCGCTGGGAGACGTTCTCCACCCGCAGCAGGGGTTCGCCCCGCTCCTTCTTCGGCTCCGGGGTGAAGGGCGCGAAGGCCTCCTTCGGTCCCTTCCTTCCGGCCTCGCCCGCCGCGGTCGCCCCCGCCGCTCCGCGACGCTGCTCCCGCCGGGCCCGCCGTCCGCGCTCCGCACGATCGCGTGCCCGCCGCTGGGCGCGGGAGACCTCCACGCGCGGCACCGCCGCCAACAGGGCCTGGGTGTAGGAGTGCTCGGGCTCGGACAGCACCTTGCGCACGTCCCCCCGCTCCACCGCCACACCATGGCGCATGACCACGACCTCGTCCACCGACCCCGCGACCACCGCCAGATCGTGCGAGACCAGGATCAGCCCCATCCCCAGATCCGTACGCAACTCATCCAACAGATCCAGCACCTGCGCCTGCACCGTCACATCCAACGCCGTCGTCGGCTCATCGGCCAACAACACCTTGGGATCACACATCAACCCCATCGCGATGACCACACGCTGGCGCATACCACCGGAGAACTCATGCGGATAGGAATTGATCCGCTTCGCCGGATCAGGAATACCCACCCGGTCCAACGACTCCACCGCCCTGGTTCGGGCCTCAGAGCGCGACACCTCGGGCCGGTGCACGCGCAACGCCTCCACCAACTGGTTGCCCACGGTGAACTGCGGGTGCAGCGACTGCATGGGGTCCTGGAAGACCATCGCGATGTCGTTGCCGCGCATCCGCCGCAGCTTCCTGTCCGAGGCCCTGACCACGTCCTGGCCCACGACCTCGATCGCCCCGCTGATCCGCGCCCGGCTGCCCCGGTGCAGGCCCATCAGCGCCAACGAGGTCACGCTCTTGCCCGAGCCCGACTCCCCCACGATGCCGAGGGCGCCTCCGGCGGGCACCTCGAAGGACAAACCGTTCACCGCCCGGACGTCACCGTCCATGGTCGGGAACGTCACCCGCAGGTCCTGCACCCGGACGACGGGCGAGGCGGCCGACGGCACGGACTCACTCATAGAACTCCCTCGGCCACGGCCGACCGGCCGCTACCCGTGGAGGCGCACACGCGGGTCGATCAGCGGATACGTCAGGTCCACGGCCAGGTTGCAGACGACGATGAAGAACGCCCCGAACAGCGTCACGCCCAGGATCACCGGCAGATCGCTCTGCGTGACCGCGCTCACCGCGTACCGGCCGATCCCGTTCAGCGAGAACACCTGCTCGGTCAGCACCGCGCCGCCCAGCACCAGTCCCAGGTCCAGGCCGAAGATCGTCACGATCGGCGTCAGCGTGGGGCGCAGCGCGTGCTTGAGCACCACCCTGCGCTCGTCCAGCCCCTTGGCCCGGGCAGTGCGGATGTAGTCCTCGCCCAGGACCTCCAGCATGCCCGCACGGGTCTGGCGCGCGTACATGGCCGCGTGCAGGAACGCCAGGGTCAGCCACGGCAGGAGCAGCCCCTGCACCCACCGGAACGGATCCTCGGTCAGCGGGACGTAGCCCGGCATGCCGAACAGCCCCCAGCCGTGCACGAGGAAGGCCAAGGCCAGCAGTCCGGTGAAGAAGATCGGCAGCGACACCCCCGCCAGGGCGACCGCCATCGCCAGGCGGTCGAACAGGCTGCCCTTCCACACCGCCGAGACCACGCCGACCAGGATTCCGCCCACCAGCCAGATCACCCCCGCGCCGAAGGCCAGCGACGCCGTCACCGGCAGCCGGGCCACGATCTCGGGGAAGACCTCCTGGTAGTTCTGGAAGGAGTAGCCAAAGCACGGCGCCGCGCACTCGATGGTGTCGTTTCCGAACCGGTACTCGGCTCCCAGGAAGATCCCCCGGACGAACTCCCCGAACTGCACGATGACGGGCTGGTCCAGCCCCAGCCGGTCGATGGTGGCCTGGATCGCCTCCGGCGTGGGGGCACGGCCCACGTACATCGTCGCCAACTGCTCGGTGGTCCGCCCCGCCCACCGGGGCACCACGTAGAAGATGGCGAAGGTGACCATGGTGACCACGGCCAGCAGCAGGAGCCCGGCGCCCAGGCGGCGCAGGATGTAGGTCAGCAACGCGCGTGCTTTCTGTCGTGGGGCACACGGTCGGCCGCGTCGGCACCGACGGGCCCGGGCGGTCCGGGCACGGTCCCCGCGCCGCCCGAGAACAAGCTAACCCACAGTAGTGAGATGATCACCATTAGATCTCGGCGCGTCCGGGTCGTGTCCGCGCACACGCCTCAGTCCCTGGTGGCCCCCAGCGCCATGTAGTCGTACATCGAGTAGCCCACGTGGTAGTACGCGTTGGTCAGGTTCGGTGGCCGGTACAGCACCGTCCGCTCGAACACCACCGGGAGGATCGCCGCCTGTTCCATGGCCCGCTGGTCGATCTGCGTGTAGATCGAGGCGCGCTCGTCGGGGTCCTCCACCGTGACGACCTCGTCGAACCACGCGTTGATCCTCTCGTCGTCCAACTCGGAGATGTTGGCGTTGCCCGCCTCCCGGATGGCGTCGCCGTCCAGGATCTTGCTCATGAACCCGTAGCCGCTGGGCCAGTCCGGCGCCCACCCGTACACGGTCAGTCCCAGGTCGTTCTCGTGCACGAAGGACGGTGAACCGGCCTGGGTGTTGGTGTAGGTGTCCGACGGGTACTGCTTGATCCGCACATCGATCCCCACCCGCTTCAGGGACTGCTGTAGGGCCTCGGCCGTGCTCACGTCGGCGGGCCGGTCGGAGCGGGCCCCGATCGAGGTGGAGAACCCGTCGGGCTCACCGCACTCCTCCAGCTTCTGCCGGGCCGTGTCCAGGTCGCCCTCGTGGCCCTCCGACGAGTAGGGGTTGATGCTCGGGTCCGCGCCCGGCAGCGCGCCCGGCATGATCTGGGTGGCGATGTCGCCGCCGATGTCACCGCCCCACGCCCGTTGCAGGGCGTCGCGGTCGGCCGCGTACATGATCGCCTGGCGGCAGGCCAGGTCGTCCAGCGGTTCCAGGACGGTGTTGATGTTGACGTAGCGCAGGGTGCTGCTCTGCGGGTTGTCGACGCTGTTCCGCTCGTTCTCGTCGGTGATCAGGGTGCCCTTCATCGCCGGGCCCACCCCGGTCCCGGCCAGGTCGACGTCCAGGCCCCCGTTGACCAGGCGCTGGTCGATCTCGTTCTGGTCGACCCCAAGCTCCACCTCGATCCGGTCCGGCAGCGCCTCGCGGGTGGGGTCGGTGGAGGGGTCCCACTGGTCGTTGCGCACCAGGTTCAGGGACACGCCGGGCCGGTAGTCTCCGTCGAACTTGTAGGGCCCCGAGGAGACGACGTGGCTCTGGTACCGCTCGCCGCGGTCGGCCTCGGGCGGGACCGGCGCGGTCTGCGGCTGGATGAGCACGTAGGGGAACTCGGCGAAGCTCCTGTTGAGGTGGAAGACCAGGGTGTGGTCGTCGGGGGTCTCGATCCCGCCGAACCCGGCCAGCGGGTCGTCCTCGTTCGCGTAGGGGCCCTCGTAGTCCTCGCTGTCGGCCAGCAGGTTCTGGAAGTACTTGGGACCGTTGGGCAGCGCCTGTGCGCCGAAGTTGCTGCGCGCGACGGCGTACTCGATGTCCCGCGCGGTGATCTCCGAGCCGTCCTCGTACCTGAGGCCCCGCTTGATGCGTACCGTCCACTCGGTGAAGTCCTCGTTGGCCTCGGGCATGGCCTCGGCCAGGTCGGGTTGGAGCTCGGTGCCCTCCTCCCCCGGCTCCCCGGTGTAGGTGAGCAGGGTGCGCGCGTAGTAGCGGCTGAAGTTCCAGCTGAACGCGTAGTAGGTGTTGCCGGGGTCGGGGGAGTCGAAGTCGGAGGAGATGGCGTAGCGCAGGGTGCCGCCGGTCCGGTCGGAGGGGTTGACGACCGAGCTCTCGCCCTCGTTGAACTCCGCGTCGACGTCTCCGCGGTCCCCGCCGCCGCCATCCGCGCCACCGCAGGCGGCCAGCAGCAGGGCCGCTGCCACCCCCAGGGCCGAGAACGCGGTCATCCGGCCGCGCCCGCGGCGGCGCCGGGAGGGGACCGCGTGTGCGAGGTGATGAGTGGTCACTCTGCCTCCTGGTCGGATTCGCTGCTGGGGCCGTGCGCCGCACGGCCCGGGACACGGGGGGAGGACCCGGGCACGCCCGGACCCGTCAGTCGGAGGAGCGGGGGTCGAAGGCGTCGCGCAGCCCGTCACCGAAGAGGTTGAAGGCCAGGACGGTCACGAAGATGGCCAGTCCGGGGATGATCACGAAGTGCGGGGAGGTGGTGTAGAAGCGCAGGGCGTTGTCCAGCATGCCGCCCCAGGTGGCCATGGGCGGGTTGATGCCCACCCCCAGGAAGCTCAGGGCCGCCTCGAACAGGATGTTCGTGGGGATGAGCAGGGTGGAGTAGACCAGGATCGGCGTGAGGAGGTTGGGCAGGATCTCGCGGAAGACGATGTGGGCACTGCCCGCGCCGAGGCTGTGGGCGGCCTCCACGAACTCGCGCTCCTTGAGCGTGAGGGTCTGCCCGCGCACGATGCGGCCGATGTAGGGCCAGTTGAAGAACCCGATGATGAAGACCAGCACGCCGATGCGCAGGCCGTTGCCGGTCAGGCCGAAGGCCCCGTCGGGGACGACGCCCACCAGGGCGATGGCGAACAGCAGCAGCGGGAAGGCCAGGAAGATGTCCATGGCCCGGCTGATGGCCACGTCGACCCAGCCGCCGAAGTAGCCGGCGACGATCCCGAGGACGGTGCCGATGACGACGCACACCAGGGTGGCGACCGTGGCGACCAGGAGCGAGGTGCGGGCGCCGTAGACGATACGGCTGAACAGGTCGCGGCCGTTGACGGGTTCCAGGCCGAGCAGGTGCTCGGTGCTGATGCCGCCCCAGGGGTCGATTCCCTCGGCGGGGTCGTCGGGGTCGCGCAGGACGCCGCCGGTGAGCGGTTCGATCAGGTCCTGGTGGAACTGGTTGGGCGGGGAGCCGAACCAGGAGGCGAGCAGCGGGGCGAGGAGCGCGACCAGGATGAGCAGGAGGACGACGACTCCCCCCGCCATGCCGATCCGGTCCCTGCGGAACCGCTGCCAGGCGATCTGGCCCAGGGACCGGTTCGCGGCGCCCGATCCCCTGGCCGCCGCCTCGGGGTCGGCGTGCTGGGACGACTCGGGCGCGTCCATCGGCGCGGTCATGTACGCCCCACCATTCCTAAACAGTGTCCAGGAGTGAGTCCTGGACCCACACCTGTGTCACTGGCGCGTTCCGAACGGTGTTGGACGCGCTGGTTCTCCGCGTTCGCGTTCCCTCCGCCCGGCGGTGTGCATCGTGTGCACGCTCCGTGGCGGGGCGGCGGAGTTCCTCACGCCCCGAGATACCTGGTCCGGCCTGGATGGTCCGAGGCCCCACACCATCACTCCGGTGGTGTGGGGGCGGTACCGCCCGTCGCCGAACCGGATACCCCTGAGCGCGTCGCCCGACCGCGATGCTCGCCGCATCGTGCCGGGACACCTTCCTGTGCTTACTGGTGAGTGGCTTCTTCCAGTGCGCAGCACCCCACCTCGACGTATAAGCAGGGTCCACGGCGATGACCGCCACCCCCACCGCGTGGGCCATCGACACCAAGCGGGCCCGCAGCCGGGCGGTGGGAAAACCGGAGATCAACCGGCGGAATCCCTTGCGGCGCCCGTGCCTCTCCCGGGTCTTCTCCGCCGTAAAGTCCAGGTCCTCCACCGCGATCGCCGCCACCCCGCACCCGGTGGCCCAACGCAACAAACCGGTCAGGGCGTGGCGTACCTGCGCGTCCCGGTGGGACGCGGCCCCCGACAACACGTAGTCAAACCGGCGGGGGTCACCGACGGGGTTGCCGTGGGTGTCCAGGCGCCAGGCGGCCAGGTGGTCGGCGTTGGCATCGACACCGATGACCCCGTGGGCCAGCGCGGCCTCCCACGGCACCTGCCGGACCGTCTGGTGGATCCAGGACGCGGTCACATACCACCGATCCCGGTCGGTGTCGTGGTGCAGGCGGTAGGCCACCGCCCGGTCGGCCTCCACCCGATCCGCCCACTCGGTGCCGCGGTGGGCGAAGGCCACCCGGCAGGAGAGCACATACCGGCCATGGGGGGCGTTGGCGTACTCGGCCAACGGGGTGGGCAATTTGATCGACACCTCACCGCCGGGGGTGATGCGGATCGTTTCGTCGCCATACCGCTTGCCCGCTTCCCCCTCAGCTTGGAGGAAGGAGCGCGCGGCCTCCCACCGCTGCCGCCACTGGGTCTGGGTCAGGTGGGCCTCGCCCAGGTGGTGGCGAGTGCGGGCCAGTCGTTCGCCGCCACGCACCACCCGCACCCGCCCCGTCTCCCAGTCGGCGACCGCCGCCGCGTGCCGGGACTGGAGCGCGTGCAGGCGCCGGGACTTGGCGTGCCACTCCTGTCGCGTGCGGTACCCACCCGGCACGTGCCGGGTCCCCTGGGCCCCCAGGGGTTGGGACAGCCGGTGCCACAGCGTGTCGACACCCGCCTGGAGGCGGTGCAGGTGGGCGAGGTGGCCGCGCCGGGCCAGCGCCCACTGCTCGTTCGACGCCCTGGTGATCGCCCCGGCCCACCGCGAGGACGAGGCGGGGGTCAGCTCCCGTTTACGGGCGGCCCAGGAGTCCTTGCCGTGATCGGTCCCCTCAGCGCACCGGGCCGCCAGGTCCGCCGAAACCAACGACCCCAGATGAGAACCCACCACGTGCAGCACCGCCTCATCCTGGGCGGTGAGACCTTGAAGCCGATCGCGCACGGTGACCCCGGTCGGCGCGGGGACAAGGAACGGGGCCTGGATCGACCGCAACCGCGCTTTGCTGACCTGCGACACCTGTACCCCCACCTCCCGATCACGGCCGTGCGTCGCTGTGTTCGATACGGCGGTAGCGAAAACCACAGGCGTGTGTCCGAAGAACCAGCGCACTTCCCTGTTTCCTCTCCGGCAGGCCACCCGGGAGCAGCAGCACACACCGCCCAAGCACAGCAGGACCCAGAGGCACTCCTGTGCGCTCGTGTACACGTGAATCACCTCCCGCACCAACAGCCCACAACCCATGACCTCACCTTGTGCGTCGGAACTGCTACGCAGAGTGTGCACAAGTCGCACCGGGGTTTCCAGCGTCCGCGCCGGTCGCCCCGGGTGGGACCGGACGCTCCGGCGGTGCCGAACGGGCCCGGCACCGCCGTCCGGATCGGGACGGGTCCCTACGACAGCGCGGGATCCCGGCGCTCGGTGACCGCGCCGTCGGCCAGCCGCAGCTCCGACCAGGCCCAGTTGCGGCGCAGCCACCGGTCGTGCGAGGCCACCACCACCGCGCCCGGTGCCCTGCCCAGCGCCTCCTCCAACTCCTCGGCCAGCGCCAGGGACAGGTGGTTGGTCGGCTCGTCCAGCAGCAGCACGTCCGGGGCGTGCCCCACCAGCATCGCCAGAGCCAGCCGGCGCCGCTGTCCCACGCTCAGCGCGCCCACGGGCCGGTCCAGGTCGCGTGGCGCGACCAGGCCCAGGTCGGTCAGGCGCGGCGCGTCGTCCCGGGTGCCGTTGAGCGCCTCGTAGAGTGCGCGCGGGGTGCGCTCGGGATCGGTGAAGGCCACGTCCTGCTCCAGCAGGGCCACCGACACCCCGCGCCGCCACAGCACCTGGCCCGACTCCGGCCGCAGCCGGTGTCCCAGGGCGTACAGCAGCGTGGACTTGCCCGCCCCGTTGGGCCCGGTGACCAGCAGGCGCCCGTCCGAGGGCACGTCCAGGTGGTCCAGGCGCAACCGGCCCGGCACCACCAGGTCCCGCAGCGCGATGGCGTTGCCGTCGGCCGAGCCCGGATCGCGGGTGAGCGGGGCGGTGAACTCCAGCGGCCGGGGCGGCCTGCGCACCTGGTCGCGCTCCAGTTCCTCCAGCCTGCCCCGGGCGTCGCGCACCCGGCGCGAGACCTGCTTCTCGACGCGCCCTCCCCGGTAGTCGTGTCCCATCTTCTCGTTGTCCCTGCGCGGGGCGTTGTGCGACACCTGCCGTGCGGTGGAGCGCACCGACTCGCGCAGCCCCCTGAGGGTGTCCTGCTCGCGGTGGTAGCGCTGCTCCCAGCGCTCCCGCTCCACCTGCTTCTCCCGCAGGTAGAAGGAGTAGGCGCCGCCGTAGTACACGGGCCCGTCCACGGCCGGGTCCAGGTCGACCAGGCCGGTGCACACCGCGTCCAGGAACACCCGGTCGTGGCTGGCCAGCACCACGAGGTCCGGCAGGTCCCGCAGGTATCCCTCCAGGAACTCCAGCGCCTGGTCGTCCAGGTGGTTGGTCGGCTCGTCCAGCAGCAGGGCGCGCGGTCGACGGATCAGCAGGGCCGCCAGGCCCAGACGCCCGCGCTGGCCGCCCGACATCCGCCCCACCGGCCGGTCCGGGGCGATCCCGTCCAGGCCCAGGCCCGCCACCACCAGTTCGGCCCTGCGCTCGGCGTCCCACACCTCCAGGCGCTCGGCCTCGGTCAGCGCCTCGGAGTACTCCCGCAGGACCCGGCCGTCCTCGGGCGAACCGTCCAGCGCCGCCGCACCGGCGTTCAGCCGCCGCTCCACCTCGCGGGCCGGTTCGAGGGCCTCGTCGACCACCTCGGCCATGGTCGTCTCCGGTGGGTGGGGCAGCTCCTGGTACAGGAACCCGGTGTCGTCGGGGCGTTCCACGCTTCCGGCGTCGGGTTCCTCCCGTCCGGCGAACAGCCGCAGGAGGGTGGACTTGCCGGCGCCGTTCTCCCCCACCAGGCCGAGCCGCTGACCGGGGGCGACATCCACGCTGACCCCGTCGAACACCACGTGCGCCCCGTAGGCCTTGGCCAGGTCGCGGGCGCGCAGCAGCGGGGAACCGCTCGGGGACGGCGGCGTCGTGCCGTGAAGAGTCATGGAGTGGGACCACCCTTCGTCTGGGGTGGGCCTCGATGCGCCCGGACACACGCGGTCGCGGTCGGTCCGGTGGACGACGGGAGTCGTCGACATCGAGACCGCACCACGGATCTTTCGAACTCGGGTACACGCCGAGCGGGGGTACGGCTCCAGCCCGATGGTGGGCGAGCCCCGCGCGCTCGGCGGATCGTCGGTCTCGATGTCAGTTACGCATGTTGGAGGCCACGCTATCCGGGCCCGCTCACAGCGTGCAAGGAGTTTTCCCGCGCGTCCCGACCCGCTGGTCCGCCAGGATCGGCGGGGGCGGCCCGTGAGCGCCGCGCTCCTGGACGGGCGCCCGAGCGGGTGCGCTCGCCGGTACTCGCCCGATCCGGGCCCGCCCCGGACCGCGGCGGCACCGCCGCGACCGGTGGCCGCCCGGGCCCGCCATGCTCCCGAGGCGGCCCGCCCGCGGGTGGACCGGGTCCCCCACCGGCGGGTACTCAGGCCGGTGGGGGCCGCCCGGCCGCGGTCAGCGGCCGCGCATGGACCGGTACCGCCGCACCAGCGACGCGGTGGAGGCGTCCAGGCCGGGCACGTCGGCGCCCTCGGTGAGGGCGGGCTCGACCCGCTTGGCCAGGACCTTGCCCAGCTGCACGCCCCACTGGTCGAAGGAGTTGATGTTCCACACCGCGCCCTGCACGAACACCTTGTGCTCGTAGAGGGCGACCAACTGGCCGAGCACCGACGGGCTGAGCCGGTCGGCGAGGATGGTGGTCGTGGGGCGGTTGCCCTCGAAGGTGCGGTGCGGGACCAGGTCGGCCGCCACGCCCTCCGCGGCGACCTCCTCCGCGCTCCTGCCGAAGGCCAGCGCCTGCCCCTGGGCGAACAGGTTGGCCATGAGCAGGTCGTGCTGGGGCACCAGCCTCTCGGGCAGGTCGGGGGCCGGGTTGGCGAAGCCGATGAGGTCGGCGGGCACGAACCGGGTGCCCTGGTGCAGCAGTTGGAAGTAGGCGTGCTGGCCGTTGGTCCCCGGGGTCCCCCACACCACCGGCCCGGTCTGCCAGTTGACGGGTCGGCCGTCGCGCTGCACCGACTTGCCGTTGGACTCCATGTCGAGCTGCTGGAGGTAGGCGGGGAACTTCTCCATGTTCTGGCTGTAGGGCAGTACCGCGTGGCTCTCGGCGCCCATGAAGTTGCCGTACCAGACGCCGAGCAGGCCCAGCAGGAACGGCAGGTTGCGCTCTACGGGGGCCGTCGCGAAGTGGGTGTCCATCAGGTGGAAGCCGGCGAGCATCTCACGGAACCGCTCGGGGCCCACGGCCACCATCAGGGACAGTCCGATGGCCGAGTCGTAGGAGTAGCGTCCGCCCACCCAGTCCCAGAACTCGAACATGTTCCGGGTGTCGATCCCGAACCCGGCGACCTCCTCGCCGTTGGTGGACACCGCGACGAAGTGCTTGGCGATGGCGCCGTCGTCGCCGTCCTTCACGCCCAGGCCGTCCAGCAGCCAGGAGCGGGCCGCGGTCGCGTTGGTGATGGTCTCGATGGTGGTGAAGGTCTTGGAGGCGACCACGAACAGCGTCGTGGCCGGATCGGCGTCCACGAGCGCCTCGTGCAGGTCCGTGCCGTCCACGTTGGAGACGAACCGGAACTCCAGCCCGCGGTCGGTGTGGGGCCGCAGCGCCTCGTAGGCCATGGCGGGGCCCAGGTCGGAGCCGCCGATGCCGATGTTGACGATCCTGTGCACCGGCCGGCCGGTGTGGCCGAGCCACTCGCGGGCACGCACCCGGTCGGCGAAGTCGGCCATCCGGTCCAGGACCCGCTGCACCTCGGGGACGACGTCGTGTCCGTCGGCGCGCACGACCTCGCCCCGCGGCGCGCGCAGGGCGGTGTGCAGCACGGCCCGGTCCTCGGTGAGGTTGACGTGCTCACCGCCGAGCATGGCGTCGCGCAGCTCCGCGACGCGGGTGGCCGAGGCCAGGGCGCCGAGCAGGCGCAGGGTCTCGTCGGTGACGAGGTTCCTGGAGTAGTCGACGTGGAGGTCGCCGACGTCGAGCGTGTACCGCCCGGCACGGTCGGGGTCGTCGGCGAACAGGTCGCGCAGGTGGGTGGAGCCCCACCGCTCGCGGTGCTCGCGCAGCGCGGTCCACTCCTCCCGCTGGTCCAGGGGGATGGCCGCGTGGGCCCTTTCTCCGGTGTCCTCAGCGCGAGGGAGTGGTGTACTGGCAGACATCCGGCGACTCCTCGTCGTTCGTGGTGGTCCGTGTGCGGCCCGGCGCGGGTGTGTGCCCGAGGGCCGGGGCCCGGGCACGGGCGGCGTTGTGCGCCCGTACGCACACCGCTTTCCCGCGCGGTCCCGCTCACACACAGACTGCCACGAAAGCCGCCCGCCACGCGGTTCTCCACAGGCCCGGACGCGGACTTTCCGACCGGTCAGCCCTGCGCGTCGGCCAGGTCGGCGCCGAGCCAGCGCTCCACGCGCAGGACGTGCACCGTCGCGGCGGCCCGGGCGGCGTCCGGGTCGCGCGCCACGAGGGCCTCGTGGATGCGCTGGTGGTCCTCGCGGAGCTTGGCGGTGAGCCCGGCCTCACGGTGGCCCGCCCACACACGGGCGTTGAAGGTGTGCGAGGACAGGCCGTCGTGGATCGCGGCCAGGGTGGCGTTGCCGGTGCTGGCCACGATGGTCTGGTGGAAGCCGAGGTCGGCGGTGGCGGTGTCGGTGCAGACGGTGCCGGGACCGCCCTCCATCCGCTCCAGCAGGGCCCCGACGCGGTCGAGGTCCTCGTCGCTTGCGCGCGCGGCGGCCAGGGCGGTGGCGGCGGGTTCGAGCATGCGGCGCACCTGGAGGACCTCCAGCAGGGTCCGCCCCTGGGAGACCTCGGCCAGCACGGAGAAGGTCTCCAGCAGGTCGGCCGGACGCAGCGCGGTGACGTAGACGCCCGCGCCGTGGCGGGACTCCAGGACGCCGAGCGTGGTCAGGGCGCGGATGGCCTCGCGCATGGAGCTGCGGGAGACCCCGAGCTGGGCGGACAGGTCGCGCTCGGTGGGCAGGCGCTCCCCCGGACCGACCTGCCCGGAGGCGATCATCGCCTTGATCCGGTCGACGGCACGCTGGGGGACGGGGGTGCGCTCGCCGTCGGGGTCGCTCACGTGTCTCTCCAGTCCGTGTGTCGGTCGCGGGCCGAAGGTGTCGCGCGGTTCCGTCCGGGTCCTTCCTCCAGCCCGAAAGAGATCATACCAATCCTCGGCCAGCGTCCCTGTACTACCCCATACACCCCCTGTTCTTGCCCGGAAGTCCTCTTTCGTGCAAAAGTGGTCCGACCACTACACGCTCGTGGCGAGCGATTTCACCGGGGCGACGCGCGAGGGAGCGGCCGCACCGGCGGCGGACCGGCCCCCGGGCGCCACCCGGCGGGCCACGAAGGAGGCACATGCGGGTCGCACTGTTCATCACCTGTGTCAACGACACACTCTTCCCCGACACCGGGCGGGCCGTGGTGCGCCTCCTGGAGCGGCTGGGCCACGAGGTGGTCTTCCCCGAGGGCCAGACCTGCTGCGGGCAGATGCACTACAACACCGGCTACCGCCGCCCGGCCGGCCGTATGGCGGTGCGCTTCGTCAGGACCTTCGAGGGCGCCGACGCCGTCGTGGTCCCCTCCGCCTCCTGCGCGGCCATGGTCCGCGACAACTACCCGCGCCTGGGCGGCCGCGGCAGCCGCCTGTCCCGCAAGGTGGCCGAACTCGCCCCGCGCGTGTACGACCTCACCGAGTTCCTGGTGGACGTGCTCGGCGTGACCGACGTGGGCGCCTACTACCCGCACAAGGTCACCTACCACCCCACCTGCCACGGGCTGCGCATGCTCGGCCTGGGCGACCGCCCCTACCGGCTGCTGCGCGCCGTGCGCGGCCTGGAGCTGGTGGACCTGCCCGGGGACACCGAGTGCTGCGGGTTCGGCGGCACGTTCGCGGTCAAGAACGGCGACGTGTCCTCGGCCATGGGCGCGGACAAGGCCCGCCACGCCGTGGAGACCGGAGCCGAGGTGCTGTGCGCGGTCGACAACTCGTGCCTGATGCACATCGGCGGCACCCTGTCCCGGCAGCGGTCGGGCATGCGGGTGGTGCACCTGGCCGAGATCCTGGCCAGTACCGAGAGGGAGGGCGCCCACGGGGCCCTGGAGGGGTCGGAGGCGGGTTCGTGAGGAACGGGCGAACACGCCGGAGGCACCGAAGGCTCCCGTTCTCCGGGCGCCCGAACACGGAAAGCACCGCGCCGCAGGCGTCCGTTGAGGGCGGAAGCCCACCCCGGCGCGAAGCGCCCCCGACGGGCGATGGCGGGCGACGGGAGGGCCGAAGCGCAGCGGAGGCCCAAAGAAACACTGTCAAGAAGGAGGGCGCCGTCCGATGAGCGCCACGTTCCTGGGCATTCCGCCCTTCCCCGAGGCCGCGGAGAAGGCCGTCAACGACTCCCGGCTGCGGCACAACCTGCGCAAGGCCACCCACACCATCCGCGACAAACGCGCCTCCGTCGTCGGTGAGCTGCACGACGACTGGCAGCGCCTGCGCGCCGAGGGCGCGGCGGTCAAGGAGCACACCCTGCGCCACCTGGACCGCTACCTGGAGCAGTTGGAGGAGTCCGTCCAGCGCGCGGGCGGGCAGGTGCACTGGGCGGCCGACGCCGCCGAGGCCAACGAGATCGTCACCCGCCTGGTGAAGGCCACGGGCGAGACCGACGTGGTCAAGGTCAAGTCGATGGCCACCCAGGAGATCGAGCTCAACGAGGCGCTCGCCGAAGCCGGGATCACCGCCTACGAGACCGACCTGGCCGAGCTGATCGTGCAGCTGGGCGATGACCTGCCCTCGCACATCCTGGTCCCCGCCATCCACCTGGGCCGCGCCCAGATCCGGGAGATCTTCCTGGAGCAGATGGCCGAGTGGGGCGTGCCCGCGCCGGAGGGGCTGACCGACGACCCCAGGGCACTGGCCGAGGCGGCCCGCGTGCACCTGCGCGAGCGCTTCCTGCGCACCCGCACGGCGATCTCGGGCGCCAACTTCGCGGTGGCCGACTCCGGCACGCTGGTGGTGCTGGAGTCGGAGGGCAACGGGCGCATGTGCCTGACCCTGCCCCAGACCCTGATCTCCGTGGTCGGCATCGAGAAGATCGTGCCGACCTGGTCGGACCTGGAGGTGTTCATGCAGCTCCTGCCGCGCTCCTCCACCGGCGAGCGGATGAACCCCTACACCTCCACCTGGACCGGGGTGACGCCGGGCGACGGCCCCCAGGAGTTCCACCTGGTGCTGCTGGACAACGGCCGCACCGACGTGCTGGCCGACACCGTGGGCCGCCAGGCGCTGCGCTGTATCCGCTGTTCGGCGTGCCTGAACACCTGCCCGGTCTACGAGCGCACCGGCGGGCACGCCTACGGGTCGGTCTACCCGGGCCCGATCGGCGCGATCCTCACCCCGCAGCTGCGCGGGATGTCCTCGGAGGTGGACGAGGCCCTGCCGTACGCGTCGTCGCTGTGCGGGGCCTGCTACGAGGTGTGCCCGGTGGCCATCGACATCCCCGAGGTGCTGGTGCACCTGCGCGAGGAGGTCGCGGAGTCCCCCGGACACCTGGGCGAGAAGGCGATGATGGCGGGGGCCGAGGCGGTGCTGTCCTCCCCGCGCGCGCTGGACGCGGTGCAGCGCGCGGCCGGGCTGGGACGGGGCGCGGTCCCGCGCCACCTGCCCGGGACGGCGGGGGCCTGGACCGACACCAGGGACGTGCCCGACGTACCGGCCGAGTCCTTCCGGCAGTGGTGGGACAAGCGTGGGAGGGAGCGCGGATGAGCAGCCGTGAGCAGATCCTGGCCCGGGTCAGGAGGGCCCTGGCCGACGTGCCCGCCGACGAGCCCGTGGAGCGGGCGCTCGGGGAGGGCTTCGCCGACAGCCACGGGGCGGGTCCCACGCTGGAGGTGCTGGAGGACCGCCTGCACGACTACCGGGCGCTGGTGCGCCGGGTGGGCGCCGACCGGGTGGCCGCCGAGGTGGCCGCGGCGTTGGAGCGCCGGGGCGCGGCCCGGGTGGCGGTCCCCGCGGGGATCCCGCGGGAGTGGTTCGCCGAGTCCTCCGTCGAGCTGCTGTGCGACTCGCGCGAGGAGCCGGTACCGGTCAGCGGCCTGGACGGGGTGGACGGCGTGGTCACGGGGTGCGCGGTGGCCGTGGCCGAGACCGGCACGATCGTCCTGGACGGCGGCCCCGACCAGGGGCGCAGGGCGATCACCCTGGTGCCCGACTACCACCTGTGCGTGGTGCGCGCCGACCAGGTGGTGGACGGGGTGCCCCAGGCGGTGCGGCTGCTGGACCCGTCGCGCCCGCTGACCTGGATCAGCGGCCCCTCGGCGACCAGCGACATCGAACTGGACCGGGTGGAGGGCGTGCACGGCCCGCGCACCCTGGAGGTGCTGCTGGTGGAGTCCGGCGGCTGAACCCGCTGGTGGAGGCGGCCGGGGTGGGGCCGGCCCCACCCCGGCCCTCCGGCACGCCCCCCGGGCGAGTGGGTGGACGTCCCGATGGCGGGGCCGCCTCGGAGTTCCTAGCGTTGCCGGTGTCCCCACGGCACCGAACGACAGGACTCACATGCCCCATCCAGGACGCGAAGAACGCCGCGCCGCCTCTCCCCGGCCTCCCCGGACCGTCCCCGGCCACCCGCTCCGGACCGCCACCACGCTCGTGGCGGCCGCGGCCCTGGTGCTGCCCGTCTCCCTGGCGGCACCCGCCTCGGCGTCGGCCGGGTCCGCCCCCGCCGACGCGCCCCGGGCCTTCCTGCCCGCACCCACCGGAGACCACCCGGTCGGTACCACCGACCTCCACCTGGTGGACGGGGACCGCGAGGACGTGTGGGTGGGCGGCTCCCGCGAGCTGATGGTGACCCTGTGGTATCCGGCGCGCGTGGACGCGGGACGGACCGCGCCGTACATGACCGAGGCCGAGTCCGCGGCCATGGTCGCCGAACTCGGCCTGGACCTGCCCGACGGCGTCCTGCACGACGGAGTGCGCACGAACTCCCGTCTGAACATGCCACCCGCGCGTACCAGTGGGGGTTTCCCGCTGGTCGTGCTCTCCCCCGGCGCGGGCCTGAACCGGACCGAGCTGTCCTCCCTGGCGGAGGAACTGGCCAGCCACGGCTTCGTGGTGGCGGGTGTGGACCACGCCCACGAGGCCGCGCCGGTGGAGTTCCCCGACGGGTTGGTCACCGGGTGCGCCGCGTGCGAGAACGGGGACTGGGCACTGGGAGCGGTCAACCGCGCCGAGGACGTCTCCTTCCTCCTGGACCGGCTCACCGGCCCGGACCCGGCCTGGCGGTGGTCGCACGTGATCGACGCCTCGCGGGTCGGGATGGCCGGCCACTCCTGGGGAGGCTCGGCCACCGCCGAGACGCTGCGCTCCGTGGAGCGGGTGGACGCCGGGATCAACCTGGACGGGCCCTACTACCCGCCCGTGCTGGACGAGGGGTTGGACAAGCCGCTGGCCCTGATCGAGAACGACCAGGGCAACGCCTGGAACGGTGTCGAGGAGATGTGGCCGCGCCTGGAGGGGTGGCGGCAGTGGGTCAGGCTCGAGGGCTCCGGGCACTCGAACGGCATCGACCGGGGCGTGCTGATGGAGCAGCTCGGTCTGACCGGCATGCTCTCGCCCGAGCAGTGGCGCGCCCAGTTCGGCGACCTGCCGGTGGAGCACGGCCTGGACCTGGTGCGCACCTACAGCGTGGCGTTCTTCGACCACCACCTGCGCGGCGGCGACCAGCCCCTGCTGGAGGACCCCGGGAGCTTCCACCCCGAACTGGTCGTGGTGGACCCCGACGGGGCATAGCGGCCCCGAGGCGCCGACCGACGCGCCCGCGGGCACGTCGGTCGGCGCCTCCTCGCGCGGTCCGGGCCCTTCCCGCACGCCCGGTGTCACGGGAAGCACCGGATACGCGGAGTCTCGGTCCCGGTCGACTGGGTAGGCGCTCCGCATGGTCTTCGTCTCGGTTCTCGGACTGCTGTTCGCCGTACTGGTCGTCTGCGACGCCGCCGCCACCGTGCTCCATCCGGACGCGGAGGGGCTGTTGGCCGGGTCGATCCGCAAGGTGGTGTGGCGCACGGCGGCGTTCGCGAGCGCCCGGCTGCCCCGTGCCGCGAGGCGGATGCTCAGCCTGGCGGGGCCGGTGATCCTGCTGGCGACCTTCGTCGTCTGGATCGTGCTGCTCACCCTGGGCCTGGCGGTGGCCGTGTGGCCGACGATGGAGGAGGACTTCAAGCTCCAGCCCGGCCTCGCCCCCGTCACCTTCCTCGACGCCCTGTACTTCGCGGGCGGCACCGTCCCGGTCCTGGGCTACGGCGACATCACCCCGGTCTCGACCGAGGGCCAACTGGTCTCGCTGTTCGGCGCGGCGGTCGGCTTCGCCCTGTTCACGGGCATGGCCACCTACGCCATCCAGGTCACCAGCGGTGTGAGCAAGCGCAACCGGTTCACACTGGCTGTCCACGACGACGTGCGCGGCCTGGGCGGCGTCACCGTGTTCGCCGAGTACCTGGCCCGGGACGGTGTCGGCGAGACCCGTGCACACTGCCGGAGCTGGACGGAGAGCCTGCGCGAGATCGACGAGATGGTGCACCGGTACCCGCTGGTGGCCTTCACCTACCGGTCGCGCCGCGACGAGTACGACCCCGAGCCCGCGCTGCGCCGCCTCGCCGAGATATCGGTGGCCGCCCTCGTGGCGAGCGGACGCGATCCCGCGCTGCGCGCGTCGGCCGAGTCGCTGTGCCGGGCTCTGGTCCGTCTACAGAGGACGATCGCCGGCACCTACTTCGGAAAACACGTCGCCCGCCGGCTCGCCGATCCGCGGCCGACCGAGGACGACCGGCGGGCGGTGGACACGGTCGACCGGATGCTCACGGCCCGCCTCGACGGCTCCCCCGGGGCTGACCACGGCATCGGGAGGGAACACGGGGACGAGCACGACAGGGCGGTCGAGACCGTCCACCTCTGCCGGGTCTTCCTGGAGGGCCTGCACGAGTGGGCGCGCACCGAGGCGCCGCCCCAGGAGTGGGAGACCCGTTGACCCCTACCGCCTCGCCCGGCCTCGGGGCGCGTTCGGCGGACGCACACGCCATCCGCGGCGGACGGCACCCACCGGACACGCCCCGCCCGCCCCTCACTCCCGCGAGCGCCAGGTGGCCAACAGCTTCTCCAGGGAGTCCGGTCTGACCTCCTCCCTCGCGAACGGAGCCTGGTACCGGGCTCCGACGCCCTGCGGCGAACGGCGGCGGGGCCGGACCGCCGGGGCGGGCACGGACTCGACGGCGGCCTGTTCCTCCTCCGTACCGCCCCGGGCCAGGGGCGCCTGGTAGCGGGCCCCGCGCGGTGCGGGCCCGCGCTTCCTGCGGATCCGTCGGCGCACCGGCGCCTCGGCGCGCTCCTCCCGTGGCTCGGCCGGCTCGGCACGCTCACCGGTGGCGGTGAACCACACCGGCAGCTCCACCAGCCCGTGCACGGTCAGCGACGCGCGCCGGCGCAGGTCCTCGGGCCCGACGGCCAAAAGCATGCCGCGCAGCCGGTCCACGGCGGTGTCGATGGCGGTGCGTACCAGTTCCCGGGCGAAACCGGTGGCGGGGCAGCGGTGGGCTCCCGCCCCCCACGACAGGTGGGAGCGGTTGCCCGCCAGCGCCATCGCGTCGTCTCCGCCTCGGGACACGGAGGGATCGGTGTGCGCGGCGGCGAAGCCGAGCAGCAGCGGATCGCCCCGGCGGATGCGGGCCCCGGCGAAGCGGACGTCCGTGGTGGAGTAGCGTCCGGCGAGCATCCGGATCGGGGGCTCGGTCCACATGACGTAGTCGACGAGGTCCTCCGGGGTGAGGGTGCCGCCCAGGTAGGCGGTCCACACGTTCGGATCCTCCAGGAGCCTGAGCAGGGCGTTGCCGATGAGGTGGGTGGTGGGCTCGTGTCCGGTCTCCCACAGCAGTGACAGCGCCTCCACCGCCTCGTCGTCGGTGAGCCCGTTCGGGTGGGCGAGCAGCCAGCTGGCGACGTCCTCCCCGGGGTCGGCGCGCTTGCGGGCGACGAGGCCCCTGAAATACGAGCGAATCGCCGGGGCCGCGTGCTCGGCCCGGTCCGGTCCGCCGCTCCACAGCCGCAGGGTGAGGTCGGCCAGCAGGTGGCCGTAGGCGTCGGGCAGACCGAAGAGCTCGTTGAGGACGAGGGCGGGCAGCGGGGCGGCGAACCGGCCGATGAGGTCGGCGGATCCGTCCGCGGCGACCCGGTCGAGCAGGTGCACGGCCGCGCGTTCGACGACCGGGACCAGCTGGGGCGTGCCCACCCTGGCCAGGGTGTCGACGATGGCCGTGCGCAGTCGCCGGTGCTCCTCACCGTCGTGGGCGAGGGCGCCGCTGCGGGCCGGAGCGGCGCCGCCCGGGCTCCACGGACGCGGATCGGCGGAGAAGCGGGTCTGGTCGCGCAGTACCTGGAGGTTCTCCTTGTAGCCGAGCAGGAGCCAGCCGGACACGCCGGGGCTGATCTCGACCGCGACCAGGCCGCCGTGGCGCTCGCGCAGCCGGGACCAGGGCATGTCGGCGCCGACGCCTACGTGGAGGGGCAGGGCCGCGCCCCCGCCGCGGGGACAGCGGTCGGCGCCCGCCCCTCCGGGCGGGGTGCCGCCCCGGTCGTCGGCCGCGGTTTCCTGGCGCATGAAGACTCCTCAGTGGCTGCGGATGCGAGGCGACGGTACGCTCCGCGTGTTTCCGTGTGACTTCCAGGAGGAAAGCTGCACCTTTCCGCACCAGTCACCGGACACCACGAGCGGCCAATGCGGAAGTACCCGTCACGACGCCCGATGGCGGCGTCGCCACCGCACCGGTGACGTTCCACGCGGCGCACGGCGGCGGGGCGGCGGTGCGGCGGCCGATAGGATGGCCCGTTGGCTCCATCACCACCCGAACGGAGAACCACGTGGGCAGGAAGGGTCGCGGACGGCGGCGCACCGGCGGCCGGGCCGCCGGGGGCGCCACCGATGCCTGGGCCGGTCCGTCGGCCGGGGACTCCCCCGCCGAGGTGGTGTCCGGAGCGGTCGACGCGCTGGTGCTCGGCCGCGACGGTGGGGGCGTGGACCTGGCCGCGGCACGGCTGGCCGACACCGAGGACCCCGTGTGGGCCGACGCGGCGGGCCGCGCGGTCCTCGACGCCCTGCTGGAGGCGGTCGCCTCGGCGTGGACGCGCGGATGGCAGCCCGCCGAGACCGTGCGCCAGGCGGGCCGGGTGCTCGGCCCGGTGGCGGCGTCGGTGTGCGCGGACGCGGTGACGGCCGACCTGGCCCGCCACTCCCCCGCCGAGGTGGATCCCCGGTGGAGCGCGCAGGTGCGCGAAATGGGGGTCTCGGCCTCCTGGGGCGGGGCCGAGGGGTACCTGGCGCATGTGGGCGCCGAGCACGGGCTGCTGCGCTTCGAGGCGGTGGAGACGGCGCTGCGGCTGCTGGCCGCGCTGCGCGTGCTGCCGCCGATGCGCCGCCTGTGCCCGCCTCCGGGAGCTTTCCGGCCGGGCCTGGAGGGCGCACCGCGTGCGGCGCACGCGTCGGTGGACCAGACCAAGCTGGCCCGGGTGCGCGCGCTGCTGGCCAAGGCCGAGTCGACGGAGTTCCCCCGGGAGGCGGAGGCCCTGAGCGCACGCGCGCAGGAGCTGATGGCCCGGCACAGCATCGACCGGGCGCTGCTGGCCGAGGAGCCCGGGCAGGCGTCGGAGGCCGCGGCGGGGCGGCGGCTTCCGGTGGACGCGCCCTACGACGAGCACAAGGCGGTGCTCCTGCACGAGGTCGCCGAGGCCAACCACTGCCGGGCCGTGTGGCACCAGGAACTGGGGCTGTGCACGGTGATGGGCTTCCCCGGGGACGTGGAGGCGGTGGACCTGATGTTCACCTCGCTGCTGGTGCAGGCCGAGACGGCGATGCGGGCCAGCGGCGCGGAGCGGGACCGGTCCGGCAGGGCGGCGGGCCGTGCCTTCCGGGAGTCGTTCGTGTCCGCGTTCGCGGTACGGGTGGGCGAGCGCCTGGTGGAGTCGGCCCGCACCGCTGAGCGGGACGCCGCGGCCGAGACCGGGACGGACCTGGTTCCGGTGTTCGCCGCCCGCGAGCGCGAGGTGGAGGCGGCCGTGGCCGAGGCGTTCGGGGAACTGACCTACTCGCGGGTGCGCGGCCCCTCCAGCGCGGACGGCTGGCACGCGGGCCGTGCGGCGGCCGACGCCGCGTCCCTGGGAGCGCGTCCCCCCGTCCACGGCCGCTGACCCGGCGGTGCGGCCCCGCCCACTGTTCGGGGAGGTGGGGCCGCCTACCGCGGTTGGGCCGGTGCCGGCGAGCCGGACGACCCGTTACGGGTTCGGCGGACGCCCGGCGCCGCACCTACCCGGTGCGGGTGGAGCCCACCACCTTCGTGGCCGGGCACGGCGTCCCCGCCCCATCCTCCAGGAGGCTGGGGCGGGGACGCCCTCGCGCCCACGGCTTCGCGGGGGTCTCCGCGCCGGCACGGTGCACCGGGCGGTCGGGAGCCCGAAGCACTACAGAAGGGTGGACCAGTAGGTCCAGAACGCCTGGCCGACCAAGCCGGTGATCGCCAGTCCCCACAGGGTGAGAACGACGGTGTGGCTGCGGGCCAGCAGATCCACGGGACGGCGCAGCCGGGAAGGCGTGGGCAGGTGTGCCGAGCGCACGTTGTGCAGGGTGACGTACCAGAAGAGCGGGATCGTCACCGCCCACACGACCACGCAGTACGGGCACAGCGCGCCGATACGGTACAGGCTCTGGAAGATCAGCCAGTGCACGAGGACGACCCCGAACAGCACGCCCGCCTGGAGGCCGATCCAGAACCAGCGCCGGAACCGGGCGCCCGCCAGGAGCGCGGCGCCGACGGTGGCGACCACGGCGAAGCAGGCGACGCCGACGACCGGGTTCGGGATCCCGAACACCTCGGCCTGCGGGGTGGCCATGACGGTGCCGCAGGACAGCACCGGGTTGACACTGCACGCGGGTACGTGCCCGGGGTCGGCCAGCACCCTGATCTTCTCGACCAGCAGGGCCGCCGCCGCGAGGAGCCCGACGGCGCCGCCCAGGGCGAGCAGCCACGGCAGGGCACGACTGATGACGGCGACCCCGGCCCCGGGCGGCGGGGGCCCTCCTTCGCTCGCCGTGGTGGGGGCGCTCATCCCTCCAGCTCCGCGTCGATCCTCGCCGAGAGCACCTCGTAGGTGGGCATGCTCGGGGTCGGGCGTCCGTTGACGAAGATGGTCGGGGTGCCCTGGACGCCGAGGGCGACGCCGTCCTCGAAGTCGGACCTCACCCGCTCCAGGGTTTCGGGGGACTCCATGGTCCGGACGAACTCGGCCATGTCCAGGCCCAGGTCCTCGGCGAAGCCCACGAACACCTCGGCCTGGGACTCCTGGGACTCGCCCCACTCGGCCTGGGTCTCGTACATCCGGACGTACATCTCCTCCAGCGCGCCCTGCTGGGCGGCGGCCTCCACCGCCGCGGCGGCGGGCTCGGAGTTGGTGTGTCCGGGCAGGGGGAAGTAGCGGATGACCATGTTGATCCGGCCGTCGTAGTCCTCGCGGATCTGCTCCATGACGGGGAACTGGGCGCGGCAGGCCTCGCATTCGAAGTCGAGGAACTCCACGACCGTCACCGGGGACTCCTCCACCTGGTCGAGGTAACGGCTGTTCTCGCGTACCAGCAGTTCAGCGGGTGCGACGGGTGCGGTCGTGGGGTCCTGGCCGGCGGGGCCGCCCGGGGCGGCCGGGGCGCTGGTGGCGCTGTCGCGGTCGTCGATGGCGATGAGGAGGCCCATGCCGATGACGGCGACCAGGATCAGGCCGAGGGTGATGCCGAGGTTCTTGCTCATGTGGATGTCCTGGGGTGTGGGGCGCACGGGAGGGCGCCCGAGAACGGTCGTGGAGAAGTGGCCGCGCCCGTTGGGCGGGCGCGGGCCGGCCCCGCACGAGGTGCGGAGGCGGCGGATGACCGTGTTCTAGACCCGTTGGACGCAGAGCAGCGTCAGCAGCCCGTAGCCGTGGGGGGCTGCCGGGCTTCGGTGGAGGGGGCGCGGTACCGGGCCGGGCCGTGGGGCCGACGACAGCGCGAGGGTGAGGGCGGCGCCGAGGGCGACGAGGAACAGGGGTGAGGCGGCGGGCAGCCCGTGCCCCTCAGCCGCCTCGCACGGGTGCGTGAGGCCTTGCACGGGGATCCCGGCCGAGGCCGCGGGAGACTCCTGTGTCTGCTCCGGGCAGTCGACCGCCGCGAGGGAGGAAGCCGCGGCCTGCGGTGCGGCGCTGTGGCACAGGGCGCACAGGAAGCACATGACCACCAGGAAGACCAGCGGCACCGCGAGGGTGCGCTGTCGCCGTGTGCGGGTGTGCCCGTCCATGCAAGGAACTGTAGCGGCGGCTCCGCCGAGACGTGCGACGGATACGGGATAAGGAGGACCACCGCGAGACCGGCGGTAGGACCGTGGCCCCGTCGGCCTCCGCCGTGCGGCCCGCGCCGAGGCGCGGAGATGGCACAGCGGTGCGTCCTCGCAACGTTCGTCGCCGAGCTCCTTAGGTAGGGTTTGTGCCGTGTTGGCGATGATCCCGAGGCGACGGTGGCGACCCGGACCGTGGTCCGTGCTGCTGTCGCTGCTGTTCGTCGCCCACTTCCTCTGCGCCGCCGGCGCTGTGGACACCGTCGCCGCGGCGGAGACCGACGGGAGCACCGCCGTTGCCGGATCGGCGTCGGCGGTGGTCGGCTCTCCCGTCTCCGGCGGCTCCGCCGAAGGGCACCATCTGTGTCAGGCGGATCAGAGTGCCGGCGCCGACCAGCGCACCTCCGCGGCCGCGGAGGCCGTGCTGCTGGGTCTCGGTACCGGCACGGCCCTGCTGAGAGCGCCCCTTCCACGTACGATCCCGTGGCGGCCCTCGACCGCCGTCGCCGTTCCCTGGAGCGGGACGCGGCTGCTCTTCTCCCTCTGCGTCCAGCGGATCTGACCGGCTCTCCCGAACCCCCGGCCTGTTCTCCGCGCGGAGCCGCCGCACCGCGGCCTCCTGTCCGTACCGGACACGTCGACGTCCACGGCCTCGGCCACCACCCCTTCCCACCCCCGGCTTCCTTCCGGGCATTCCCTGTTCTCGCGTAACAGCGATCCCGAAACCCCAGACGGAGAGACCACGATGACGGGAACCACCCCTCCCACCCCGAACAGACGCCTCGCACTCGGCCTGCTCACCCTCGGTGTACTGGGTGCGACCGCGTGCTCGACCCCCGAAACCGAGACCTCGGGCGGCGAGGAGCCGCAGAACACCGCCAACCCGCTCACCGTCCGGATCTCCCCCGAGGACGGCGCGGCCGACGTCCGGCCCGACCTGCCGATCACCGTCGAGGCCGAAGGAGGCACCCTCACCGACGTGCGGGTCGCGACGGCCGGACAGGAGGGTTCCGGTGCCGACGAGATGACCGGTTCCCTCAACGACGACAGGACCGAGTGGACCAGCGACTGGACGCTGACCCCCGGCGCCGACGTCACGGTGACCGCCACCGCCGAGACCGCCGACGGAGAGAGCACCGAGGTCACCAGCGCCTTCTCCACACTCGCCGCCACCGAGGGCCGGCGCCTGGAACTGCGGTCGAACTTCCCCACCAGCGGCCAGACCGTCGGCGTGGGCATGCCCGTCATCGTCGAGTTCGACCTGCCCGTGCAGAACAAGGCGCGCGTGGAGTCGGCGATGGAGGTGATCTCCGAGGAACCGGCACAGGGGGCCTGGAACTGGTTCGGCGACCAGACGGCGGTCTTCCGTCCCCAGGAGTACTGGCGGCCCCACCAGAACGTCACCGTGAACCTGCGCCTGGCCGGCGTCCAGGCGAGCGACGGCGTCTACGGCATCGAGAACCACCAGCTCGACTTCACCGTCGGCCGGTCCCAGATCAGCACCATCGACGAAGACACCCACCGCATGACCGTCGAGCGCGACGGACAGCAGGTCAAGGACTTCCCCACCAGCATCGGCAAGGCCGACGTCGAGAGGTACACCACCACCAGCGGCGTCCACCTCACCATGGAGAAGTACGAGGACCTGGTCATGGACTCCTCCACCGTGGGCGTCCCGGTCGACAGCCCCGAGGGCTACAAGCTCGAGGTCCAGTACGCCGTCCGCTTCTCCGACAGCGGCGAGTTCACCCACGCCGCCCCGTGGAACGACCGGCTCGGCGAGGCCAACCTCAGCCACGGCTGCCCCAACCTGGCCACCGCCGACGCCCGGTGGTTCTACGAGAACTCCTACATGGGCGACCCGCTGATCGTCACCGGAACCGACCGCGAACTCGAAGTCGACAACGGATGGGGCTACTGGCAGCGCTCCTGGGACACGTGGCTGGCCAACAGCGCCACCGGCACGGCCGACGACACCGGAGAGCCCGGTACTCCTGGCTCCCCGCACGGTGAGACCGAGTAGGGCGGCCCGGACCGGCCGGGGCCCGCAGCGGGCCCCGGCCCCCGCGCATCAAATGTTCGTCCGGCCGGAGGAGCGTCCGGGACGCCCGGCGCGGCTCCCGGCCCGGGAACGCCGTGTCCTCCCCGCCGAGCAGAGCCGCGGAGGAGGCGAACTCATCTCCCGCCCACCCGAAGAGGGGTCATCGACTCCCTGAACCGCGCTTTGCCGTCCTCGGCCCGAAGAGCACCCCGGACCGTGCCGTGTCCGTGACTGCTTGGCCGGCTACCCCTGCGGACCTACGGCTGCGACCGGCGGAACACAAGACCTACGGGGAGTACACGACCACGCTCCGCGGGGAGACCAACGAAGCGACCCAGAAATCACCACCTGCGCAAGGACGCCTTCACACAGCTCTTTACCGACGAGCGCGTCGGCGAGCAGATTCGGCCCGACAGGGCTCAGGCGTGCGGACAGCACATCCGGACTCGTCAACGCCGCTCTCCGCAGCAGGGTGCGCTTGGAGGAAGCTGCTACGGAACATGTGGGCAGAGTGGTCGATCCTCTGGTCCGCGACCGGCGCGAACGTGCCGGCACGCAAGAGTGCGAGACGGGCTTCCTTGACACGCAGAACCGGCGCTGACCATATGACACAGCGCCGGGAGGCTGGTGTGTCCCGCGTTCTCCGGAGTCGGATTTCTGCATTCCAGGCCCCACTCTCATCCTGCGTGGCCCGGAGAGCCCGACCGTGGTGCCTTCTGAGGCACCACGTCAGTGGATCTGCTCCTCCGGGCCGGGGTGCGAAACGTTGTGCTGGACCGGACGCACGGACATTCCCCCGTCCACGGGCAGCATGACCCCGGTGATCCAGGGTGCCTGGGACGACAGGAGGAAGGCCACCGCCTCGGCCACGTCCCGCGGCTCCCCCATCCTCTGCATGGGGTAGCTCTCCTCCACCTGTTCGATGGGGAGGCGGATGATCGAGTCGGCGAACTCCGTCCTGACGAACCCCGGTGCGACCGCGTTCACCCGCACTCCGGGGGCGAGCTGTTCGGCCAGGTCGGCTGTCAACTGGTTGAGCGCGGCCTTGGTCGCGGAGTAGGCGGGAAGCCGGGCGGTCCCCGCCGCCGCTATGGTCGAGACCACCACGACGGAACCGCCGTTCTCCCTCATCCAGCGCTCCCACGCCAGCTCAACGTAGCTCAGGGCCCCGAGGACGTTGGTCTCGAACATGTGGCCGACCATGTCCGGGTCCAGTTCCACGGCCGGCGTCTGACCCGTCGGGTTGATGGCGGTGTTGTAGACCAGCATGTCCAGGCGTGAGAAGTGGTCCAGCACTCCTTCCACCGCCGCCTCCCGCTCCTGCTCCTTGCGGCTGTGGGCCCGCAGCCCGATCACCCTGCCGCCCGTCCTCTCCCGGATCCGCTCACAGGCCTCATCGAGCGAGTCCTCGTTCCTACCGGTGATCGCGACGTCGGCACCCCGGGCGGAGAGCGCGTACGCCACCGACAGCCCGATCCCCCGGCTGCCCGAGACCACCAGCGCGGCCCTGCCGGTCAGCACGCCCCTCTCGTACCAAGGCGTGTCCACACCCGTCTCGTCCATTTCCGCTCACTCCCTTCCTCGTGGTCCACATCCACCCGCGCGGATTCGACGCATCCCCACGTGCATGGGAGGGCACGGAGGGCGGGTCCACCCTTCGGCGTGGCCGGGACACGGAACCGAGACCAGGGGTCCGGAAGCGTCCCGTTTCGCGGGCGCATAGGTGCCTTTTCGGTACGGTACAAAAAACGAACATAAATCAATCTTTGATTTACGCGTGAGTGCTACCCCGGAAGGCTCCCCGCAATCCCCGGGAGGAATGTATTGTGAGTACTGTTGATGCCGGTGAGGAAGCAGTTATCTGTTGTTTCGGTGAACGACGCCGAGGCCGGGCGGCCGTTTCGCCGTGGTGGTGCGCGAGCCCTCCACCGAACTCCAACACCATGACTCCTCCGGTGACGCACAAGGGGAGCGGAAAGAACGCCGGTGTGGTCAGAGGTCCGGCAGGGCCGGGCGGCTCACCGGATCGATCTCGCCGCTGCCCTCCGACGGCGAGACGGCGTCCTCCAGAAAGGGCACGCCCACCAGGTGGTGGCCGCTGGCGAGTTCGATCGGGCTCAGATCGACATTCCCCGTGCTGCTGGCGCCTTCGCGCTCTTGGTCCCCACTGGTCTTCAATACGCAGGTCGACCCGGTCGAGAAGTGGGAGAATCGCTGGCCGTAGAGTTTTCCTCCCATTCTCCACGCACCCCTGGCGAGGACGAGAAACACCGCTTGGCTGCGACCGCGCCGTTCGAACAAGGCAGCCTGTCCCAGACCGAGGTCGCTCCCGGGCTCGGTGCGACCGAACAAGCCGTTCACAAGTGGCACAAGGCACGGAAGGCCCAAGGCCCCCGAGACTCTGGCCAGGCGCCTGGTGGAGTCGGTCCGCACCGCTGGGCGGGACGCCGCGGCCGGAACCGGGACGGACCTGGTTCCGGTGTTCGCCGCCCGCGAGCGCGAGGTGGAGGCGGCCGTGGCCGAGGCGTTCGGGGAGCCGACCTACTCGCGGGTGCGCGGCCCCTCCAGCGCGGACGGATGGCACGCGGGCCGTGCGGCGGCCGACGCCGCGTCCCTGGGAGCGCGTCCCCCCGTCCACGGCCGGCCGAGCGTCTTCGTGTACGGCTCGACCGGTGAGCACCTCATGACGGTCAGCGGGGACGACGGCGGATTCGTCCATACCTTCGACGCACTCGGCGAAGGGATCCCCCGGTCCAACGGCGGCCGACCTTCCGAAGACCGCCTCGGTTCGCGGTCCGGAACGCTCCGTTCCTCGTCAGGGCCTCCCTCACCCCCGGCACGGGGCAGGTTCCGCTGCCGGAGGGGTGCGCGGCACCGAACACCCAGAGCGACGCGGACTTCCGGTCGGTGGTTCCCGCAGACGGCACGGTTGTCGACCAGCGCCGTGATGGGTTCCGCCGAGGTACACGGCGGGCCGTCACGGCTCAGCGCCCTCTTCGAGAAGGTCCGTGCGAAGAGCCTGCAGAAGCTTCCTGATGGTGCCGCCCATATCCACGTCCGGATCGATCAGCCAGAGGGTCTGGAGCCCGTCGCCAAGCGCGTGGAGCGCGGTCGCCAAAACCTCGGCGTCGATTCTGGACGTGAGTGTGCCGGACTCCTGCATCCGCCGGACGGCTCTGGTCAGGAGGTGATGGCCTTCGACACGGCGCTCGGTGAAGAAGTCGTGCGCCTCATGCGACGGATCCGCGGCTTCGACCACCAGCGCCGAGTAGAGCTCGACCAGCCCGGGGACGTCGGCGTTCGAGTCCAGCAGGGCGGCGTAGCGGTCAAGAGGATGGAGCGGTGACCGCGTGGTCGCGGCGGCGACGTCCGCCCGCGAACGGGCCGCGTCGAGCTCGTCACGCCTTCTCAGGACCTCCACGAAGAGCCGTTCCTTGGTACCGAAGTGGTGCAGTACGCCGGCAGGGCTCAGGCCGACCGACTCGGCGATCCCCTTGACGGAGGTACCGCGGTATCCGTGGTGGGAGATGAGGTCCAAAGCGGCGGACAGGATCTCTTCACGCTTCGCCGCGCTCTTGCCGTACGGGCCTCGCCGATTCATGAGCACATCCTACGACTGAACGGCGTTTGGTTTTAAAAACCGAACGCCGTATAGTTTTCGTACCCTCCATCGAGCAAGCGCCGCTCCCGACCACGTCGGCTCGAAGCGCTCACCGCCTTCGGTGGTACCTGTCAGGCAAGGATGACCAATATGGACTACCGCGAGTACCGGCGGCTGGTGAAGCAGTACCGGGCCGAGGCGAAGCAGCGCTTCGCCGATCTCAAGGACCGGCGCAGGCAGCGCCGAGGCGCGACCATCACCGAGCGCCTGGACGCGCGCCGCGCAGAACGGGCCGAGACCGCGGCCTGGCACGCCGAGGTGAGGAGTGCCGCTCCCCGCCGCGAACGCAAGGCCCGAAGGAAGGGCTACAAGGCGTTCCGCAAGCGCCAGCACCGATGGATCAAGCTCACCGCCATGGGCGTGGTCGTCGCGCTGATCGCGAGTGCGCTGGGCTCCTGGTACTACACCGCGACGCGCCCCGCGACGGAGGATCAGGCCTCCGCACGGGACCACTCCCTGCAAGTCGCCGACCAGGTCATGGCCGAGGGACTGGTCCTGCTCGAGAATGAGGGGAACGTGCTTCCCCTGGCGGACCGAAGGGTCAGCGTCTTCGGGGCGAGCGCGGCCGCCCCCGTCTACGGCGGAGGAGGAGCGGGCGGTATCTCCTCCGTAGGCGCTCAATCGCTCTTCAGCGCGTTGGACGGCGCCGGCATCGACTATGACGAGACCGTACGCGACGTTTACGGCAACCACGCGGAGAGCGGCGAGGCTTCGACCGAGGTGTACGCCGAGCCCGAGGCCGGCGTCATCGACGAACTCCTGCCGGCGGCCAAGGGGTTCTTCGTCACCTCACCGACGGAGATGCCCGTCGAGCACCTCTCCGAACCGATCCTCTCCGGCGCCCGCGAGCACGCCGACACCGCGGTCTACGCGGTCGGCCGGGCCGGGATGGAGGGCAGGGACTTCACTCCAGGTGACCTGCGCCTGACCGAGGACGAACGCGCCACCCTGGAACTGCTGGACTCGACCTTCGATCACGTGGTGGTCCTCGTGAACAGCGCCAACGCGATGGAACTCGGCTTCCTGGAAGAGTACGAGCGCGTCGATGCCGCCTTGTGGATCGGCGGTCCGGGCGAAACCGGCATGAACGCCGTGGCCCGTGCTCTCACCGGTGAGGTGAACCCCTCGGGCCGTCTCACCGACACGTACGTGTACGACATCGACTCCCATCCCGCCGTCGTCAACACCGGCGACTTCCAGTACGTCGACGATGCCGGCGAGCCCGTCGGCCGCTACTTCACCAACCACCTCGAAGGCATCTACACCGGCTACCGCTACTTCGAGACCTTCGTTCCCGAGGCGGAGTACGACGACGTCGTGCAGTACCCGTTCGGGCACGGCCTGTCCTACACGGAGTTCGAGTGGTCCGATACCCGTATCCGGGCCGACGAGCAGACCGTGACCGCGCGGGTCAGCGTCACCAACACCGGTGACGTCCCTGGCCGGGAGGTCGTACAGGTCTACTACGACGCCCCTTACACCCCGGGGGAGACCGAGAAGTCCGCGACCGTGCTCGGCGGGTACGCCAAGACCGATCCGCTCACACCAGGAGAGTCGCAGACCGTGACCGTCTCCTTCGACACCACGTCGATGGCCTCGTTCGATGACCGCGATGCCCAGGCGTGGGTGCTGGACGAAGGCGACTACGGGATCCGCGTCGCCCGGAACGTGCACGACACCGTGAACGACGCGACCTACGACCAGCCCGAGCGGCTCGTCATCGACACCGACGCCACCACAGGAAGCGAGATCACCAACCGGTTCGACGACGCACGGGGCGATCTGACCTACCTGTCGCGCAGCAGCCCCGAAGAGACCTTCCCGTCGGCTCCGGACGAAGGCGATCTGCGCATGCCCGACGGACTGCTCGAGAACGACTACGAACTCGAGGTCGATCCGGCTGCCTCCGAACCCGTCACCGGCGCGGACAACGACCTGGAGCTCGCCGACCTGAGGGGTGCCCCGATGGATGACTCCCGATGGCAGGCCTTCCTCGACCAGCTCACCGAGGACGAACTGGTCGAACTGTCCGGGAACGGCGGCTACTGGTCCGTGGGGATCGAGCGCCTGGGTGTGCCGGCCACGACGATGTACGACGGACCGGCCAGCATCCGCAACTTCATCGGACACTGGGCCACGGTCGCCTTCCCGACTCCGGTGGTGCTCGCGGCGACCTGGAACGACGAGCTCGCACTCGAGGTCGGCCGGGCGATGGGCGCTGAGGCGCAGTCATACGAGGTCGACGCGGTCTACGGGCCCTCGCTCGATCTGCACCGCTCCCCTCTGGGCGGCCGCAACTTCGAGTACTTCTCCGAGGACCCGCTGCTCACCGCGCGGATCGGCGCCCAGTACGTGTCCGGTATCCAGTCGCAAGGCACCGTGGCCGTGATCAAGCACTTCGCGGGCAACGTCCAGGAGACCAACCGGGCCGCGATGGGCCTGTACGTGTGGACGACCGAACAGGCGTGGCGGGAGATGCACCTCAGACCCTTCGAGGCCGCGGTCAAGGACGGCGGCGCGCACGGAGCGATGACCGCGTTCAACCGCATCGGAACCACCTGGGCCGGCGGCAGCGAAGCACTGCTCACGGACGTGCTCCGCGGCGAGTGGGGGTTCGAGGGCTTCGTCATCACCGACGCCGGCATCATCGGCCAGGGAAGCCACTTCGACGCGCGGCAGGCGGTCGAGGCGGGCAACGACATGATCCTCGGGCTCCTCGTCGACCTCCCCGGGGACGGCTCCTACGAGGAGGAGCTCCAGTCCTACCTCGAAGAGGACAGGGCCGGTACGCTCACCGCCTTGCGCGAGTCGGCGCACCACATCCTGTACTACGTTCTGCAGACGAACAGGATCTGACATGGCAGAGACGACTCCCCTGCGGCACACCAAGACCGTGGAACGCCTCTCCCTCGCGGAGAAAGCCACCCTCACCTCGGGCGCCAACTTCTGGAACACCGAGTCCATCGGCCACGCGGGCGTACCGTCGATCATGCTGACCGACGGCCCGCACGGCGTGCGCAAGCAGGGCGGGAAGTCCGACCACCTCGGACTCAACGCCTCACTTCCGGCGACCTGTTTCCCGACGGCCGCGGCCCTGGCCCAGAGCTGGGACGTCGACCTGGTGGAGCGGGTGGGCCGGCTGCTCGGCGCCGAAGCACGCGGTGCCGGAGTCGCGGTGCTGCTCGGACCGGGCCTGAACATCGTGCGCAATCCACTCGGGGGACGCTCCTTCGAGTACTTCTCCGAGGATCCTCGGCTCTCGGGCGATCTCGCCGCCGGCATGGTGCGCGGCATCCAGTCCACGGGCATCGCGGCCTGCCCCAAGCACTTCGCCGTCAACGGCCAGGAGCACCTGCGCATGTCGATCGACGAGGTGGTCGACGAGCGCTCGCTGCGCGAGATCTACCTCGAAGGGTTCCGCCGAGTCGTCCAGCAGGCCCGGCCACGTACCCTCATGACCTCGTACAACAAGGTCAACGGCACCTACGCGAACGAGAACACGCACCTGCTGGTCGACATCCTGCGCGACGAATGGGGCTTCGACGGCGTGATCGTCACCGACTGGGGCGGCAACCACGACAGGATCGCCGGCCTCCTGGCCGGCAACCAGCTCGAGATGCCGTCCTCGGGCGGCGTCACCGACCAGCAGATCATCGACGCCGTGCGCTCGGGGCGGCTCGACGAAGCCGTCCTCGACCACGCGGTCGACGATCTCATCGCACTCGCGCTGGAGACCTCGTCAGCGCTCGACGGGGCGGAACCGGTCGATCCGGACGCCCAGCACCGCGCCGCCGTCGAGGCCGCCCGACGCTGTCTCGTGCTCCTGCGGAACGACCCCGGGACCGATCGGGATCCCCTCCTCCCACTGTCCCCCTCCGCACGGGTGGCGGTGATCGGAGACTTCGCCGAGACACCCCGCTACCAGGGCGCCGGTTCGTCGCTGGTCAACCCCACCCGGGTCGACGACGCCCTCAGCGCGTTGCGCTCCGGTGCCGTCGAGGTCGTCGGGTTCGCTCGCGGGTTCCACCGGTTCGGCAAGCCGAGCCGGAAACTCGCCGACCAGGCCCTCGCACTCGCCGGTCGTGCCGACACCGTGCTGCTCTTCCTCGGGCTGGACGAGTCGAGCGAGGCCGAAGGGGTGGACCGCGAGCACCTGCGGCTGCCCACCAACCAGCTTGCGCTCGTGGAGCGCCTGACGCGGGTCCATGACCGCGTCGTGGTCGTGCTGTCCGGCGGCGCTCCGGTCGAGCTGCCGTTCGCCGAGGACGTCGCCGCGATCCTGTACGCCTCGCTCACCGGGCAGGGCGGGGGAACGGCCGTCGCCGACGCGCTCACCGGCCGCCACAATCCGGGCGGCAGGCTCGCCGTGACGTTCCCCATGAGCTATACGGACGTACCCTCCGCGGGCACGTTCCCCGGCCGCGAGCGCACCGCCGAGCACCGCGACGGCATCTTCGTGGGATACCGGTACTACTCCATCCGGGACGTGGCGGTGCGCTTCTGCTTCGGGCACGGGCTGAGCTACACCACATTCGAGTACTCGGACCTCGAAGTAGACCTGCGGGCCGACGGTGGGACGGCCACGTTCACCGTCCGCAACACCGGGGCCAGGACCGGCCGTGAGGTCGCCCAGCTCTACGTCACTCCGGAGGCGACCGCGGTGCCGCATGCCGGAACCGAGCTCGCGGGCTTCGCCTCCGTCGAGATCGAACCAGGGCATGAGCAACGGGTCGAGATCGCGCTTGACGGCCGCGCGCTGGAGTACTTCGATGTCGGCACAGGCGGATGGTGCCGGTATGGCGGACCGTACTCGATCAGGGTCGGGGCGTCGGTGGAGGACGTACGGCTGGCGGCGACGGCCGTCGTCGACGGTGACAGCGACCGCATTGCTCGGATCGGCACCGGGGCGACCGCGAGGAGCCGGGCGGAGGGCGCGTACGCGACGGGGGATGTTCAACGGGTCAGCGACACCGAGTTCGCCGCGCTCCTCGGCCGGCCGGTTCCGACTTCGTCATGGGACCCGGAGGCACCGCTCGGACTCGACGACACCGTCACCCAGTTGCGCCACGCCAACCTGTTCGGGCGAGGTGTGCTGGGACTGCTCCACACGGTTCGCCGCGCCCTGCGGGCCATCGGGCGGCCACACGCCGCGAACAACGTCATGTTCCTGGTGAACATGCCGTTCGCCAAGATCGAGGGGTACACGGGCGGAAAGGTGTCGCGGTCGGCTGTCGAACGCTTCCTGCGCTGGGTCAGCCGGCGGTGAGCCGTACAGGTGGAGCCGCACAAGTGCGCGACCGGTTCGCAGAGCCTCCTCAACGCTGTGCGAGTTCTCTGGCTGTTCAGCAGGCTGGCGGCCCGACGACTCGCCAGGAGGATCCGGCGGCCACGCCGCGAGGGCGTTGAGAGCTCATCTCAAAAGCCACCAGCATGCTTGGACAGGTGCTTGTAACAGACGAGGAGGCGGGCGATGCCGGGCACGGCGAGGAAGGTGGAGGCCGTACGCTCCCAGCGCACGTTCAGCCTGCGGTAGGAGCCCGGCCAGGCGATGGAGCGCTCGATCTTGTACCGGTGCCGCCCCAGACGTTGGGAGGACTCGATGCCGGGGCGGGCGATGCGCACCCCGGTCCCACGTTCGCGCAGCCGGCGGCGCCGGTCACGGGAGTGGTGGGCCTTGTCGCCATGAGGCTTGGCCGCGGTGATCGCGCGGACCGGCGGCAGGCCTTGTTTGTCGCACAGCAGGTGGAGCTTGGCGCCGGGTTTGCCCCTGTCGGTGGGGTTTGGCCCCGTGCTCTCCCCCCGGCTTGGCGCGGATCGACCGGGAGTCGACGGTGGTGCGGGACCAGTCCGGCAGGGCGCGCCTGCCCAGCTCGTCCAGGAGGGCCTGGTGGATGCGGGTCCACAGGCCCCTCTCGGTCCAGGTCTTTCCACCAGCGGTGCGCGGTGGCGCGGGTGACACCGAACAGGCCGTCGGCCTTCTCCCAGGAGCAGCCCGAGACCTGGACGAACAACCCGGTGGTCAGTGCCGCTCTCCGGTCCGCGCGGGGCCGGCCGGTTTTTGGCGCGGGTGGCAGCAGGGATTGGACGATCTCCCCGAGGCCGTCGGGCATGGGCCAGGACGAGGCCGCCCCTTCCCCGCGGAAGGACCGGCCCGTGGAAGGCGCGGCCCTTCGCGCGGCCTCTCCATGGCACGAAAACCGGTGGCCGCGCGGCCGGTCCGGCCGGTAGAACCGGTGCATGCGCAAGTACCCCCGCACCCGGCACATCCGGGGTTCGCGCCTCCAGCCGGGCGACCACGACCTGTCCGCCGTCCCCTTCGGCGAGCTGGCGGGGCGGCACCTGGTCGTGGAGGAGAAGCTCGACGGCGCCAACGCCGGGATCAGTTTCGGTCCCGGCGGTGGGCTGCGCCTGCAGAGCCGGGGGCACTACCTGGCGGGCGGCCCCCGGGAACGGCAGTTCGCCCCGTTCAAGGCCTGGGCGGCGTCCGTGGCACCGCTGCTGTGGCCGCGCCTGGGCGAGCGGTACGTGCTCTACGGCGAGTGGATGTACGCCAGGCACACCGTGTTCTACGACGCGCTGCCCCACTACTTCTGCGAGTTCGACGTGCTGGACACCCACCACGACGTGTTCCTGTCCACACCGCGCCGCCGGGAACTGCTGGAGGGCACACCGGTGGTGTCGGTGCCCGTGCTGCACACCGGAGCCCTGGCGCGGCTGGAGGACCTGACCCGCCTGGCGGGCCCCTCCACCTGCCGCACCTCCGACTGGCGCCGGGCCCTGGCCGCGGCGGCGAGGGCGGGCGGCGCCGACCCCGACCGGGCCCTGGCCGAGAGCGAGGACTCCGACCACATGGAGGGCCTGTACGTCAAGGTCGAGGAGGGTGGACGCACCGTGGACCGGTTCAAGTGGGTGCGCGGCGGATTCACCACCGCCGTGCTGGACTCGGGTACGCACTGGCTGGACCGCCCGGTGATCGCGAACGGGCTGGCCGATCCGGAGGTGCTCTATGCGCGTGTTCGATGAGCTGTGCCCGGCGCCGCCGTACTGGGACCTGGACTGGGCGCGGGTGCGCGAGGCCCTTCCCTGGGTGCGCGACCTGACCGGCGTGGAGCAGGACCCGGTCCACCACGCCGAGGGGGACGTGGAGACCCACACCCGGATGGCGTGCGAGGCGCTCGCCGGCCTGTCCGCCTGGCGCGCGCGGCCGGTCGCCGAGCGGGTGAGGCTGTTCGCCGCCGTGCTGCTGCACGACGTCGCCAAACCGCTGTGCACCCGCCGAGGCGAGGACGGCCGGGTCACCGCGCACGGCCATTCGCGGCGGGGCGACCTGGTGGCGCGGCGCCTGCTGTGGGAGTCCTCCGAAACGGCCGGCTCCCGGCCGCGGGAGTCCTCCCACGCCGAGGTGGAGTGGCGCGAGCACGTGGCGGCCCTGGTCCGCCACCACCAGGTGCCCTTCTGGGCGCTGGAGCGGCCGGACCTGCGGCGGATCGCGTTCCGGGCGAGCCTGCTGGCGCGCAACGACGACCTGGTGCTACTGGCCACAGCCGACATCCTCGGCCGCCGCTGCGGCGACACCTCCGAGGTTCTGGAGAACATCGGCCTGTACGGCGAGTACTGCGCCGAGCAGCGGTGCCTGGACCGGCCGCGCGACTTCCCCTCCGACCACGCCCGGTTCTGGTTCTTCCGCAAGCCGGACCGCGACCCGGACTACGCCGCCCACGACGACACCCGGCTGACGGTGACCGTCATGTCGGGGCTGCCGGGAGCGGGCAAGGACACCTGGATCGAGCACGACCGCCCGGGTGTGCCGGTGGTGGGCCTGGACGCGCTGCGCGCCGAACTCGGTGTGCGCCCGACCGCGGACCAGCGGCCGGTGGCGGCGGCCGCCCACGAGCGCGCCCGCGAGCACCTGCGCGCGGGGCGGTCGTTCGTGTGGAACGCCACCAACGTCTCGCGGTCGATGCGCGACCGGTGCGTGGACCTGGCGGCCGCCTACCGGGCGCGCGTGGAGATCGTCTCCGTCGAGGCCCCGCCCCGGGTGCTGCGGGCCCGGCTGGACCGGCGGCGGTCGCCGGTCCCGGCCGCCGCCGTGGAACGCCTGGTCCGGCGCTGGGAGTGCCCGGACCCGACCGAGGCGCACCGGCTGATCCTGCGGGTCACCGGCTAGGACCCGCCCGGAGAGCGCTCCGCCGCCCGCCCGGCCGGGAGCGGAACAGGGCGAGTTTCGGCGTTTTCCCACGCGGGTACGCGCGGCGCGGTTAGCCTGGTGCCGTTTTGGCAGCTCGCCCACTTTCTGTGACGGGTCAATGACTGAGAGCATCTACTCCGCTGTACACGCGTGCCTGGACTGGGCCCGGACGATCGAGCCCCAGCCCGTCCTGGACCCCGACAGCCTGCTGTTCCTGCTGACGGCCCACATGGACGCCGGAGCGTCCGGTCCCGGTGACTGGTCCACCGCGGACGTCCACGGCATCGCCCGCACCGTCCGCGCCTGGGAGCGGGTACCCCGAGGCCTCCGGGACACCTGGCTTACCTGGTGCGACTTCCTGGTCGACCAGGGACGGCTCCTGTCCCCGGAGAGTCCGCGCGGACTGCGCGCGGCCATCGCCGAGGTGGACCTCACACCCGGCGGGCCTCCACCGGAGGAGCTGACCGACGGGGCGGCGCTGCCGATCCTGGACCGGCTCGGCGTCGGCGAGAACGGCAGGCCGGAGGCGGTGCCCCCGGTCATTCCGGCCGGACCGGTGGAACTGGACGCTGCGGCGCACCGGTGCCGGCCCCTGACCGACGCCGCACGGCTGGCGGAGTGGGTGGGCACGGGCAGGCCCCTGAGTTCCGGCGGCGACGGGGGCGACGCGTTCCTGGAGTGCGACGTCGAGGACGCGGCCACGGACCTGGACCTCTCCCCCGAGAGGGTGCCCGAGCTGTTCGCCGTGGCACGCGGCTCCGGCCTGTTGCGCACCACCTACACCCGCGTGCTGCCCGGCCGGGCGGCGCGGTCCTGGCTGGACGGGGACCCGGGTGCGGCCGCCGACGCCTGGGCCGACGCCCTGCTGACCATGGCCGAGCCGCACGGGGTGACGGTGTTCCTGCTGCTCACCGACCTGTTCGTGCACGGACAGGCGCGTACGCCCGCCCAACTGGCGCGGGTGTACGGGCCCGAGGTCGCGCTCGGCGGCGGAGACCCCGACGGACACGTCCACCAGGTACTGGAGGTACTGACCGGGCTCGGCGCGGTCGACCGGATCGCCGACGACCGCTTCCTCGTCACCCGGCTCGGCGACCACTTCATGGTCCGGCAGCTGCGCCGGTCGGGGGCCGACCTCGTGGTCACCCCGCCCGTGGCCGAGATGGACGCCGCACGGGTGCTCGACCTGCTGGAGGAGGGCCGTCCGGTGGACACCGAGGGACTGCTGGAGCGGTGGGTGGCCGCCCGCGACACCGAGAGCGCGGTGCTGGGGCTGTTCGAGGCCACCAGCACCCCCGAGGCCCGGTACCGCCGGAGGCGGGTGGCCCGGCTGCTCGCCGCCCTGGACGAGGCCCCGGTCCCCTCCCCGCCGCCGTACGCGCAGCACCCCGTCGACCACGGAGCACGGTGACCGCACGGCACGCGCGCCCGCCCGGTGCCCGTCCGGGCCACCGCACGCGGCCCCCTCCCCGCCCCGGCGCGGGCGGGGAAGGGGCCGTACGGTCAGTCCTTGACGACGAGTTCGTAGGCCAGGAGGTTCACATCCGGCATCGGTGTCCAGTCGCGTTCGGGTACCCGCTCGAAGCCGCGGGCGCGGTAGACGTACTGGGCCGAGACCATCTCGGGCAGGGTGGACAGCAGGAGCCTGGTGACCCCCTCCTCACGGGCCCGTTCGACGAGGGCGTTGACCAGGTCCCGGCCCACACCGCGCCCCCGGGCCTCGGGAGCTACGGCGAAGGCCCGGATCTCGGCCTCGTCGGCGTTGCGGGCGATCTCGCTCTCCGGCGACCAGGGTTCGAACATGATCGTCCCCAGGAGGCGTTGTTCCTCGTCGGCGGCTACCAGGATCTCACCGCGGCCGTCCGTTCCCAGGAGGCGCAGTGCCTCGACATAGGCCGGATTCGCGTCCAACAGGCCATCGGCCGTGTAGGCCATCACGCGCAGTTCGCTGACGGCGTTCATCTCATCGGGAAGTACTCGACGCACGATCATGCACGTCATTCAACATGATGAGGGGGTGCCCAGCGCCAGTCCGCCGCACCACCCGGAGGGTCGAAAACGTCACCGTGAGTGACTTTTTACGGAGGTTTATCCCCCGCCGCCATCACGGTGAAGGACCGGGTGGCGACGGACGCGGCGTGCCCGACCGGCACGCGTGCTCCGGCCGGGCGCCCTCCGTCAGGTCTGTCCGATGGCGCTGCACTCCTCGTCGGGCTCCTCGGTGCTCTCCCGGTCGTAGGCGTCCTCGGGCACGCCCTTGGGCCGCTCGCCCTCGGGGAACTCGTCGGGATAGGCGGGAGTGAAGGTGTACTCCTCCACGCAGTGCACGGGGCCCACGAAACGCCACCAGTTCGGCCACGCCTCCAGGGCCCCTCCTCCCACGTCGTAGAAGGACACCTCCCCGTGGTGCGTGGTGACCAGGCGCACCGACACCGGTTCACCGGGCCGGGCGACGGGGTGGACGATCGTGTACTCGGTGTGCACCGCCAGGTAGTCCTGGCCCCGGTCGTCGCGGGCCGCCTCGGCGCGCATCGCGCCGTCCACCTTCACGACGTCGCCGACGGGCTCGGCCGTCCCGGGCGTGAGGTTGAAGGGCACGTGACGGCTGTTGAGGTCGAATTCCTCGTTGTCGAGGTTGCTCATGTACCACTTCAGCGACTGGCCGGAGAGCAGCACGGTGAACTCGCTGTTGTCCCCGCCGAAGACCGCGTCCTGGTCCAGGTAGACGGCCTCCATGAGGTCCTGGGTCCGGGAGTAGGCCTGTGCCACCTGCTCTTCGGTGAAGGATCCGGCGGATGCGGCCTCGGGGGTGTCGAAGCCCTCGCCGTAGTCCTCGGCGGGACTCCCCGCGAAGGGCGCGTCGCGGTCGACCTGGTCGAAGGAGTCCATCGGGACCCCGGTGACCACGCTCTGCGCGTACCGGTCCAGGTCCTCCAGCGAGACACAGCCGGTGAGGGTGAGCGTGAGGAGCACCGCCGCGCAGGAGGCGGCGGAGGTGCGTCGTGACATGGGGGATGCCTTTGTTTCGTTCTCTGTGGGGTGAATGCGAACTTCGTTCGCTCTGGGAGTTTCTATCATCATGGTCGGACACACGCCGACTCCGCTCCCGGAGCGCCCCCGCGGCGCCGGCACCGGGCGGCGTGCGTTCTCGGAGGGTTGTCCACAGGCCCGGCGCACCGGATCCCCGATCGTGCCACCCTTCTTTCGAGGGGAGGCCCCGTGTCCGACCACGCGACCGATGACCACAGGCCCGTACCCGTCGTCCGCCTCTTCAGCGACGCGGCGGCACCCGCCCGGGGCGGCTGTCCGGAGCACCGCCGGATCAGGGCCGACCATTCCGTCGGCGGGGACGACCCCCGCGGGCACCCGGCGCCGCGCGACGCGCCCCTCACCTTCCTCGACGCCGCCTTGGACCTGGTCGAGCACAGGGGCTGGTCGGTCGCCAACGCGTGCGCGCACCTGTCCGTACCCGGCGAGCGGGGCCGCGGCGGCCCGGGAGGGCGGAGCACTCCACCGCACACGGGCCTGCTCGCCTGGATCCGGCACGCCTCACGGTCCTACCTGGACGCCCTGGCCCGGGACGAGGAGCGCGACGGCCTCCGGCGCGACCCGGTCTTCGACTTCTGGGTCCGCCAGTACATGCCCGACCGCGGCACACCGAACTCCCGCCCCTACGAGGTGTGCGTCCGGGGCCGCGGGTACGCCTACCTGGCGGGCGCCGAACGGGTGCGGGAGCTGCGCATGCCGGTCGTGGGCACGGCGAACGGCCGGAGGCGCTCCAGGGCGGAGGTGGCGGTCGCCGCCTACGTGCTCGCCACCGGCGCGCGGGTCGACCGGGACGCCTGCGCGGCCAGGCCCCGGCGCTACCTGGGCGGCACCCCCTATCCGATGCGGGCGCGCCGCGGCGGCGACCCCGGCCCGCCGGACCGGGTGCGGGTGGTCCAGGTGTCCTGCCTCGACTCCTCCACAGCCGTGCTCTACGACGGCTCCGCCGCCGACGCGGAGGAGTCCTTCGCCTCGGCGGGCCGGGAGGGACTGCGCTCGGCGCTGAGGGGCGGTGCCCGCTCCCCCGGCCGGGACTGCCTGTCGTGCGGGGCGCGGTCGGGGTGCGGGCGGCTGCCCCGGGTCCCCGGGCTCCTCGGCGTCCGCGACCGCTCCCGGCCCCGGCGGTCCTGGTCGGTGGGCCTCGGCCGGCGTCACCGGGACTGCCCCGCCAGGGCATACCTGCACTCCCTGGGCCTTCCCGCCGACGGCGACCGCGCGCCGGCCGCCGGGCTCGACCGCGCCGTGCGCGCGTGGCTGGAACGGCTGCACACGCGCCTGCCCCTGCGGCCCTGCACCCCCGGCGACCTCCCCGCCGACCACGGATCCTGGTCCGCGGGAGGACAGCGGATGGAGGGCGAACAGGCCCGCCGGGGCGCGGCGATGATCGCCGCCCACAGCGAGATCTGCCCGCTGCACGGCCTGCCGTCGGGGAGCCACGTCCGGGTCGGCCGCACACTGGCCGCCGACGACACCCTCGCCAACGTCCTGGTCCTGGCCAGGCCCGACCTGCTCCACCACCGGGACGGGTCCTGGAGCTACCGCGCCGTCGGCACGGCCACCGGTCCGCCCCGCCCGGACGGCCACCGCCTGCTGTCCCTCGAACCCCGGCTGGCCCTGGCGGTGCTGTTCTTCTCCTGGGGAGCCCTGCCCCGGGGGGCGGGCTCGGCGGTCGAACTGGAGGTCCTCACCCCCGACGGCGCCCACGTGCTCTCCCTCGACCCGGCCTCGGACCGGGTCGGAGCCGAGGCCCGGCGGGTGGTCCACGCACTCGCCGGGCCCTGGCACCGCGACCTGTCCCATCCGCCCAGTCCCGGCCGGGCCTGCCGGGACTGCCCCTACCGGCGCTGGTGCCCGGACGCGGACGACCGGTGGGACGTCCCCGTCCCGGCGGGCGACGGACCGTGTCCGCCTCCCGGGCGGAGGACGGACGCGGCGGGGCGCGGGAAGGGAGGGGAACCGTGACCCGCCCTCGCCACCGCGCCACCGGAGGAGTCGCGGCCGGGCTCCCCGGTCAGACGCCCGGCCCACGACACCGATCGCCGCGATGAGCGCCCGTCATCAGGCGGGCGATGGGATTCACAGTCGTCGGACGCGCAGCACGCTGGTCAGCATCGGGAGGGTGAACTCGCCGTGGGCGGTCTCCGGCCTGCTCGCGAGGAACGCGCGGATACGGTCCAGCACGGCCGCCCGTTCCCGTTCCGGCATGACCAGCATCCCCGCGCGCGTCGCGAGGGTCGCGACCAGGGAGTCGGCGGTGCGGCGCTGACCGTGCGGGAACCCGGCCTGCTCCGGCGAGCCGAACCGGGCCGCCTCGCCGGTCTTCGGAAGGTGCATGCCGGCCGTTTCGGCGCGCCAGCCGGTGGGCGTGTCACGCGGGCCGATGGCCGCGCTCCCGCTGACCTGCGCGAGCCCGGCCACCCACTCGACGTGGTCGTCCACGACGTTCCACAGGCCGGCCAGGACGCCGCCGGGTGCGAGGACCCTGGCGATCTCGGGCCCCGCGACGGCCATGTCGAACCAGTGCATGGCGTTGCCGGCCAGCACGGCATCGACGGAGGCGTCCGGCAGCGGTATCTCCTCGGCACGACCCGACAGGGCGCGGACGGCCGGCAGCGAGCGGCGCAGCTCGGCCAGCATGGCCGGGTCGGGCTCGACCGCGATGACGTCGGCCCCCAGCGCGACCAGTGCGGCGGTCAGCTTGCCGGTGCCGGCGCCGAGGTCGAGTACGCGCGGCCCGGGCGCGCGCTCGAGCGCCCAGTCCGCCGCGGCGCGCGCGTAGTCCGGGCGGTGCTCGGCGTATGCGGCGGCCGCGGTGCCAAACGATGAGGAGTGGAGCAGCCGTTCACCCTGGTCCATCTGGTTCCCTATCCGTGTCAGTGGAGCCGTCGCCGCACGGTCAGGCAGGGAGTTCTCCGGTCGTGGTCGACCGGATACCGCCCGCACCGCCACGTCCCGCGCCGCCCGAGCCCGGCGACCCGGGCGTCCCCACCCCCCGTGCCCGGTTCGAAAACCTGTCGGAGGGCGCCCGCCCGGATCCTCCCCCGATACGGGCGCGCCAAAGCGGCCCGCACCGGCCCGAGTCCCACGAGTGGCCGCCGACCGCCCCCGGAGAACCGGAGAACCCGGGTGCTCCGCGGACCCGTGGCGGGGGTGCCCCCTCCCCCGTGGAGCCCGCTCCGGACGGGGTGCTCCATGGCGGGACCGGTCGGGCGGGGCCGCTCCGGTGGGAAGCGCTCCGGGCGGGGCCGCTCCAGCGTGTCAGGGAGCCGAGGGAGAGGGCACGTTCCAGGAGGTGAGCGCGTGCCGTCCGTGCTCGTGGCCCAGTGTGCTCACCGCACCCGTGGCCAGGGTGAACAGTGCCCCCGACGCGGGCGGCAGGCCCAGCCAGCGCGCGGTGAGCACCCGCAGGAGGTGGCTGTGCGCCACCAGCACCACGTCGGGCTCCGCGTCGTCCCCCACCAGGGGATCCACCCGCTCCAGGACCCGGTCGACCCGCTCCCCGACCTCCTCCACGCTCTCCCCCGGGTGCCCGGGTCCGCCCGGGACGATCCCGTCCCGCCACAGGTACCACCCGGGACGCCGGCGCCGGATGTCGGCGGTGGTGATCCCCTCGTAGCCGCCGTAGTCCCACTCGGTCAGGTCCGGGTCGGTCACGGCCCCCTCCAGCCCGGCCAGCTCGGCGGTGCGCACCGCACGCAGCAGCGGGCTGGTCACCACCCGCCCGATGTCGCGCGGGGCCAGCAGGGGACGCAGTGCCCCGGCCTGGCGCTCGCCCTCCCCGGTCAGGGGGAGGTCGGTCAGCCCGGTGTGCCGCCGTGTCCGGCTCCACTCGGTCTCCCCGTGCCTGATCAGTACCAGTTCGCCCATAGGTCTGTTCCTGCCCAGAGAACGGGCGGCGGACCCGGTGAGCGGGCGGCGCACACCCCGGCCCCGCCTGGCCACGGACCCGCCTGCGATGCCGACGCCCCCGGTCCGAACGGTCCGGAGGCGAATCCGGCGGACGCCGGACACCGGAGCGGTTTCGTCGCTACCCTCCTCACCATGACGCAGCACACCGCAACCAGTGACGTGGGGGAACCCCTGCCCTCCAAGACGTCCCAGCCCCGTTTCCACCGGCCCAACAAGGACCTGGCCGCGGCCATGGAGTGTGCGCGCTGTAAGGAGCAGGGCATCAGCGTCCCGCCGGGCGGCGCGCCCCCGAGGCTGACCAACTCCGAGGCCAAGAGGGCCAAGAAGGAGAGGAAGCGCGCCCAGACCGAGGCCCGGGCCAGGCCCCAGGTGAAGGTCCCGGTCGACCGCAAGCGCATGCCGCGGATGGGCCCCCACCACGCGGAGTTCTTCCGCGACCTGTGGGCGCGCACGGCCGCGGAGGGGGCGGGCACCTTCCCGGACGGCCGCCTGCTCGCGCTCACCTTCGCCCTGCGGGGCGCGCTGAGGGGAGAGGCGAACTTCACCGGTCAGGACCTGCGCATACTCCGCCTGGAGGACGCCCACGCGGCGCTGAGCGACCTGACCTCGTCGGGATGGCTGGACACCACACCGGAGAGGGTGATCGAGGCCGACGCCGCCAACCCGGCCCTGTGCGACCTGCCCAGCCTGGCCGGCACCCCCTGGAAGATCGGCAACGGCGTCCGGTCGCGGGCATCGGGGTGGTTCACGCGCACCCTCGCCCACAAGAAGATGCGCAAGAAGCCCAACCGGCTCCGGCTCGTGGCCGCCTACCTGGCCCTGCACGCCGACCCCGAGGGCCGGATCCGCGTTCCGGCCGAGGATGTCGTGGACGCCTGCGCGCTGTCCGACACCGGTGAGCTGGCGGAACTGCTCACGTGGTTGACCGACCTCTCGTGGATCGAGGGTCTGAGCGCCGACGGCGGCGTCGTGGGCGCCTCCCTCACCGAGGTCACCCTGCCCCTGGCCTATCAGCCCCTCCCGCCGCCGACCCCGCCGCGCACCGCACCGGCCTCCACCCCGCTGGACGTGCCCGTGGCCGACCGCGCCCGCGACCTGGTCCGGGGCCGGGAGGAGCGGGTGGCGCGCTGGGTGGAGGCCTACCGCGCCGAGCACGGGCACGGTCCCAGCTGGTCGGCGGTCGCGGACGCCTTCGCCTGGCCGCCGCGCCAGGCGCCGGACCACGACGTCACCCACGAGGCGTTCCGCCTCCTGTCCGAGGACGGCTGGCTGACCGGGTTCGGCGTGCCCTTCGGCCTGCGCTCCGGGAGGGGGACCCCGGCCTGACGGGGCACGGGCGGGGGCGGGTCGGGAGCCGGTCGCTAGGATGCCGCACATGTCAGATCATCGGACCGCTCCCGCCTCCCCGTCCGCCACCGGAGAGGACGTGCCCGTGAGCAGGGGCGTACTGGTCACCGGCGCCTCCCGGGGCATCGGCAGGGCGGTCGCCACGGCCTTCGCCGAACAGGGCGACCGCGTCGCCGTCCACTGCGGGTCCCGCCCGCAGGAGGCCCTGCGCACTCTCGAAGGACTGCCGGGCAGGGGGCACGTCCTGCTGCGGGCCGACCTGAGCGATCCCGGCGCCGTGGCCGACCTGGTGGACCGGGCCGTCGAGGGCCTGGGCGGGATCGACGTGGTGGTCAACAACGCCGCGGTCAACATCGCCCACCCGCTCACGGAGACCTCCTATGAGCGGTGGCGGCGGGCCTGGCGCGACACCTTCGACGTGAACGTGTTCGGCGCCGCCGACGTCAGCTACCTCGCGGCCCGGCACATGATCGAGCGGGGCACCCGGGGGCACATCGTCAACGTCGGCTCCCGGGGCGCCTTCAAGGGCGAGCCGGACCACCCCGCCTACGGCGCGAGCAAGGCCGCCCTGCACTCCCTGGGCCAGTCGCTGGCGGTCGCGCTGGCCCCGCACGGCGTCACGGTCGCCTCGGTCGCGCCGGGGTTCGTGGAGACCGAGCGCGTGGCCGACCGGCTCACCGACGAGGTCCGCGCGCAGAGCCCCTTCGGCCGGGTGGCCACGCCCGGGGAGGTGGCCTCGGCCGTGCGCTACCTGGCCTCACCCGAGGCGGCCTGGTCCTCCGGCGCCGTCCTGGACGTCAACGGGGCCTCCCACCTGCGCTGACCCGTCGCGGCCGCGGGAGCGGCCGTGACGCGGACCCACCGGGCGCTTCGGGCCGATCATCGGGACGCGGCGTCGGAGAGCAGGTCCGGGCAGTCGCCGCCCGGCTCGGTGAGGAGCTCGAAGTGCCACATCTCGTTGGCGTACACCTGGCACAGCCCGTACGCCGAGCCGCGGCGGACGACCCAGTCCGCGGCGTCGGTGGGACCGATGTCGATCGCCTCCCCCGTCACGTGCGCGGACTCCCCCGAGGTTTCGACGAACCTCCCGGCCTCCTCACGGGACCCGTACCTGACGACGGCCTCGTCGAACAGGTGGCGCTGGTACTCCTCACTGCGCCAGCCCGACGTGACGTGGAGCACGATCCCCTCCTCCAGCGCGTTCCGGGCCGCCTCCTGCACGGCCGCCAGCAGTGCACCGTCCAACTTGGCGATCGCCGGGTACCCGGTGTCGAAGGGGGTGACCGACAGGTCGTCCGGAAGGTCGCCGTCCTCGGCGGAGACGGTCGGCTCCTCCTGCGCGAGGACCCCGTCCGTCACCGTGTCCGGTACCGACACGATCACCGACCAGGCCGTCAGCACGACGGCCACCGTGGTGCACAGCGCCGCGACCAGCCGGCGCCGGGGCCACCGCCTGTGGCCGGCGGATCCGCCGGGGCGCCCGTCCGGCCTCGCGGCGGGGAGGCGCCGCACCGTTTTCCGCTTCGTCACTTCACTCATCTTTCGCCTCTCAGGCATCGCGTGTCCGATGCGTGGGGTCCTCGTCGCCACAAGCGAAGTACAAGCGGTGTTGCACGGCCGTATCGGTTTTTCGATACGTTCGCGATAGGTGCCATCGCGTTCAATGGGGTCCGGTGACCAGGCCTCGCCGTGTGAGCGGACCGCCCCTCCTCGGGTCCGCGCTCCGGAGGGGCGGGATCGGACACGGTGCCGTACCAGGCGACGGAGGGGGACAGCGGATGCGCGTGCTGATCGTCGAGGACGAGCCCTACCTCGCCGAGGCCGTGCAGGCGGGGCTGCGGCTGGAGGCGATCGCCTCCGACATCGCCGGGGACGGCGACGCAGCCCTGGAGAGGCTGGGCGTGAACGAGTACGACGTGGTCGTCCTGGACCGCGACATCCCCGGCACGCACGGCGACGACGTCTGCCGGGACATCGTCGGGCGGCGGCTCGGGTGCCGGGTGCTCATGCTCACGGCCGCGAGCCGCCTGCGGGAGAAGGTCGCCGGGTTCGAACTGGGAGCGGACGACTACCTGACCAAGCCGTTCGACCTGGAGGAACTCGTGGTAAGGCTGCGTTCCCTGGCCCGCCGCCCGAGCCGGGGCGCGCCTCCGGCCCTGGAGTACGCGGGAATCCGGCTCGACCCGTTCCGGCGCGAGGTCCACCGCTCGGGCGCCTACGTACACCTCACCCGCAAGCAGTTCGCCGTCCTGGAGGTGCTCATGACCGCCGGGGGCGGGGTCGTCAGCGCGGAGACGCTGTTGGAGCGGGCGTGGGACGAGAACGCCGACCCCTTCACCAACGCCGTGCGGATCACCATCTCCACGCTGCGCAAGCGGCTCGGTGAACCGTCGGCCATACGCACGGTGCCCGGGGTCGGCTACCGCCTCGAAGAGACCGGTCGGTACCGGTGAACGGCGGCGAAGCACCAGTCCACGGCGGTGCGGCGGTGACGACCGGGCGCGCTCCGGCACTGGCGTGGCGCCCGCGGCGGTTGACGGCACGGATGAGACTGGCGCTGAGCTACGCGCTCTTCCTCAACGTCGCCGGGGCGGCCACGCTGGCGGTCCTCTACCTGGGGATGCGTTACGTTCCCAGCTATCCGCTGTCCACGACGGACCCGTCGGTGTCGCACGTCGCCTCCCGCCAGGAGATCCTGGAGACCCTGCTGGAGGCCTCGGGGCTCGCGCTCGTCGCCTTGGCGGTCATCGGCCTGTGGGGAGGCTGGGTGATCGCGGGCCGTGTGCTGCGGCCGCTACAGGAGATCACCCGGGCCGCCCGGCGGGCCGCCGACGGCTCCCTGGACCACCGGATCGGGCTGCGCGGCCGGCGGGACGAGTTCACCGACCTGTCCGACACCTTCGACCACATGCTCGACCGCCTCCAGCGCTCCTTCGAGATCCAACAGCGCTTCGCCGCCAACGCCTCCCACGAACTGCGTACTCCGCTGGCCATCACCCGGACCATGCTGGACGTGGCAAGAGCGGACCCCCACGGCCAGGACCACCCCCGCCTCGTCGCCCGCCTGCACGAGACCAACCAGCGCGGCATCGAGATCGTCGACGCCATGCTGCAACTCTCCTCACTCGCCCAGACCCCGCCCGACATGGAGCCGGTCGACCTGTCGGACACGGTCCGCGAGGCCGTCGCGACCACCGAGGGGGAGGCCGCCGACCTCGGCGTCACGGTCTCGGTCCGGAGCCAGGCGTCGCCGGTCACCGGCGACGGGGTGCTGTTGCGCCAGCTCGTGGTCAACCTCCTGCAGAACGCCCTGCGGCACAACCTGCCCGCGGACGGCGGCGTGGTGCTGACCGCCATGCCCGACCCCCAGGACCGCGGCCTCGCGCTGCTGACCGTCAGCAACACCGGGCCGCACCTGACCGAACCGGTCCAGAACCTCACCGAGCCCTTTCTCCGCGGCGGCGGCCGGGTGGCCGCCGGCGGATCCGGGCGCGCGGGACACGGCCTGGGGCTGCCCATCGTCGCGCGTATCGCCGAGGCCCACGGGGGTGGGCTGCGCCTGACGCCCAACCCCGGCGGAGGGCTCACCGCCCGGGTCCGCCTCCCCCTGCGCGGGTGACCGACCGGAGACGGAGCCCTCCCCACGCGACGGCCGCCGGGGCGGGCAACGGCTCAGCGGGCGGTGCTCCTCCGGCGGAGGCCGCCGGGGACGGCCCCCTCACTCACCGGTCTCCTCCAGCAGGGTCCCGGCCGACGACAGCGGGGCGAACCGGCTGGGGGTGATGCCCAGCAGCTCGGCGGCCAGCTCCTCGTTGCCGGAGAACCCGGCGTCGGCGTCGACGGTCTGGGTGCCGTCCCAGAGCATGAGCATCGCCGAGACGGTGTGCGCGCCCTTGTCGTGGTGCATGTCGTAGTGGGCGGCCATGGGCACGCTGTCGTAGTGCACCCACAGGTCGTGCCCGGTCATGAACATGTCCAGGTCGAAGGTGACCGTCAACCCCATGAGCTCGGGCTTGTAGCGGTCGTCGATCCCGGCGAAGGCCTCGTCCAGGGCCACCATCCGGGGGCAGGTGGACCTGGCGGAGGTGTACAGGGCGTTGGCCGCGGCGAACAGCGGCAGGTGGATCGCGGCGGACTTCTCCCCGCCCGACATCTGCTCGTGCTTGTTCTTGGTGAGCTTGACCTCCTCCTGCCCGGGCACGGCCATGCGCAGCTCGAACCGGTACCAGGTGCGGTAGTCCAGCACCGCCGACAGGACCTGTTTGTAGGTGGCGCGGGGGTGGGCGGCGTGGTGTTCGCCGATCATCTCCCGCAGGACCTCGCGCAGCCGGGTCAGCCCCGAGTCGCCCAGGCCGGGGGCGTCGCGTTTGAGCAGGCGTGCGGCGGTGGCCTGGTGTTCTGTGGCGCGGTCCGAGCGGCTCCAGCGGATCCCGATCCGCGTCCCCGAGGACATGGGACGCGAGCGGGTGTCGCGGTCCATGCCGGCGACCAGGTCGCGGGCGATGCGCACCCGCTCGTGGATCTGCTGGGCGATCCCGGTGAGCAGCTCGTCCTCCAGCACGCCGCGCTCCTCGTCGCGCAGCAGCGCGCCCTGCTCCTCGACCCGTTCGGCGATGACGCGGGCGAAGGCGGAGACGGGGTTGCGGCCGGTCTCGTCGTTGACGAACACGGTGATGACCCCGCTGACACCGAGGTCGTGGTCGACCCGGTATCCCTCGGCGTCACCGCCCAGGGTGTCCTGGAAGACGCGCAGGGCACCGGAGATCCGGGTGGAGGCGGACTTGAGGCCGCTTTCGGTGACGGCCGGACCGGAGCCGACGGAGGCGTCGAACGCGTCGAGCAGCTCCGCGGCCCGGCCCGGGAGCACGGCGCGCACGGTCGCCTCGGGATCGGAGGAGACCGATTCCAGGATCTGCTCCGCGGCCCGTCCGGCGGTGGGCCAGGAGTCGCGGTCGGGCCATGCGGACGCGGTGTCCACGCCCAGGGTGGCGCGCAGGTCGGGGTGGGTGAGGGCGGCGAAGGCGTCGGCCTGCTCGAACAGGGTGGCGAACGCCTCGGTGAGGGCCCTCTGTCCGCCCTCCAGCTTCTCGTCGGCCCGGATCATCGACTCGTGGGCCGCCGCGGCCTCCCGTTCCGCACGCTGGTGGGCCTCGCGGGCCCCGCGCAGGTCCTCCTTGACCTGTTCCAGCTCGGCCATGACCTCCTGGACGGGAGCGCTGATGCCGTCCAGCTTGGCGGCCAGCTCGGCGGCGGCCCGCTCGTGCTCGCGCACCCGCTCCTCATGGCGTTCGCGGTCCTGCTCCAGCCGTCCGCCCAGCCGGGTGAGGGTCTCCCTTCGACCGTCCAGGTCGGTGGTGTGCCGGGCGACCTCGGTACGTGCGGCGTGCAGGGCGCGGGCGGTCTCCATGAAGTCGTCCACGGCCCGGGCGACGGCGTCCACGGCCCCAGGGTGGACGGGCATGGCGCGTTCGGTGGCCACCGACCGCACCTGGTGGCGGTGGGCGTCCACCTCGGCGACCGCGGCGTCCAGCTCGCGGCGGCGCTCCTCGCTCTCGGCGCGCGCCGAGGCCAGCAGGGCGGACTGCTCCGCGGCCCGGCGCACGCCCCGGTCGACGGGGGTGGTGTCGGGCAGGGCGGTGCGTGCCTGGGAGAAGGCCTTGAGGAGTTCGCCGGCCCCGTCGATCTGCCCGGTGATCCGTGCGCGCTGCTCGGTGAGCCCGGCGATGCGAGCGTCGCGGTCGGCCAGGCGTTCGCGGCGGCGGTGGGCGCGGTTGGTGGCTCCGACGAACTCGGGGGCGGCCTTGGGGTGCGCGCCCACGAGGACCCCCTGGGAGAAGTGCGCCCGGGTGCTGACCGTGTGCGCGGCCGCTCCCCCGATGACGGTGGGGCCCGTGGGTTCGGTGTCGGTGAGGCGCACCGACTCCAGGACACGGGCGATGACGTGCTCGGGGACCAGGTCCTGCTGCTCGGGCACCAGCACGTCGGCCAGGGTGGGGCCCCGGCCCGCGACGGTGGCGTCGCCGGGCAGCAGGTAGGCGTCTGCGTCGCCGTCGGCGAGGGCGGCGCTGGTGGCGTCGGCGTCGGGGTGCACCCAGGCGGTGAGCAGGCCCGCGCCGTGCAGGGCGCCCTCGACCGCTGCGGCGTCGGCGTCGGGGATCCCGTCGGCGAAGCGGACCAGCCGCCACAACGGGGCGCCGGGGCGGCCCTCGCGCGGGGCGGTGCGCCGGTCGTCGGCGGGCGGCGCGTCGTCGCGTTCGGCGGCGATGTCCTCGCGCTCGCGGGTGAGCGGCCCGACCTCGGCGTCGAGCTGGTCGCGGCGGGTCTCCAGGGTGCGCACGTGCGCGGCGGCGTCCAGGCGCCGCTGGTCGGTGTGCTCGCCGTAGACCTCCGCCAGGGTGGGAGTCCCGGGTTCGCCGAAGCCCTCCAGAGCCTCGGTCAGGGCACGCGCACAGGCGGCGTCGGTGACCGGGGCCGGGCCCTCAGCCCAGTGCTCGGCCCACACCGTGAGCTCCTCGGCGGCGGCGCGGCGGGCGGCGGCCAGCTCCCCGTCCGCCCGCTCGCATTCCCGCTCACGCAGCCGGAGCCTGTCGTCGGCCTGGGCACCGGCCCTCTCCGCGGTGCCGCGCGCGGCCTCGGCCCGGGCGAGGTCGCCCAGGAGCTCGCGTACCGCCGCCACGTCGGCGCGGCGTGCGGTGGCGCGCGCCTGGGCGGTGACGGGCAGGTCGTCGCCGGTGTCGACGGGGCCCTCGCCGTCGTGGTCGAGTCCGGCCTGCGCGACGGTCTCGGCCAGTTCCGCGGCCAGTTCACGGGTGCGGGCCCGCCCGTGTTCGAGGCTGGCGGCGACCTGGTCGGCCTCCCGCCTCAGGGCGGTGACCTCTCCCGCCTGCTCGTCGAGCCTGCCCCGCTGCTCCTCCAGCTGGCGCGCGGTCTCGGCGCTGTGCGCGCGCTCGATCTCCAGGGCGGCGTGGCTGCGAAAGGCCTCGTGTGCCTCCAGCCCGCTCCTGCGCGCCGCGAGCCGGCGGACCTGCGCGTCGTGCTCCTCGGCCTGCTTGGTGGCGGTCGCGTGCGCGAGGGCGGCCCGCTCACGGGTGTCGCGGGCCTCGGTGATGGCTCGGGCCTGCTCCGCGGTCTGCCCGGTGGCGGTGCGCACGCGGGCCAGGCGGTGGCGGGCGTGGAGGGTGAGGTAGGAGGCGTACTCCTCCACGAAGGCCGTGGTCGCGGCGTGGGCGGTGGTGGCCTGGTCGAAGCGGCGCTGCACCGCGGCCAGGTTGGTGAAGTCGCGGGCGGCCTGGTCGACGAGCTCCTCGTCCAGGGGGCTCAGTCCGCTGGTGAGGGTCTCGGAGACCTTCTCGGGGTCCAGGTCCTTGGCCAGCAGGGGACGGCGCAGCGCCAGGAGCAGGTCGAGCAGCTGGACGTAGCGCTCGCCGAGGCCGAACAGGCGGGCGTCCACGGCACGGCGGTAGTCGGCGGCGGTGGACTGGAAGGCGGTCTCGCCCAGGGCCGCCTTGAGCTGCCTCTCGGTGAGCGGGCGCCCGTCGGAGGCGAGCAGGCCGAAGTCCACGCCCAGGCGCTGGTCGGTGACGAAGAAGGAGGGGATGACGCCGTCGCGGTGCCTGTGCGCGCGCAGGCCGACGACCAGGGTGACCGTCTCGGTGCCCGCGCTCCCCAGGCCCGGGGCGGGCGCGGAGGCCGGGTCCGGGGCCGGGGCCGCGTCCGGCACCGGGCGGGCGAACTCCATCCACACGTACCCGTACTCGGCGTCCTGGCCGCGGTAGAGCAGGTTGGACTTCATGGTGCGGTTCTGGCCGCTGAAGGGATCGAGGCGGCGGGCGTCGGTGTACCCGTCCAGGATGAACGGGAAGAGCACCTCCAGGGCCTTGGTCTTGCCCGAGCCGTTGTGTCCTCGCAGGACGAGGCGCCCGTCGGCGAAGACGAACTCCTCGTCGACGTAGTCCCAGACGTTGATCACACCGGCACGGCTGGGCCGGAATCGGTCGCTCCTGGGGGACATCAGTTTCCTTCCGCGCAAATGTGGTCGGCTGCGGGGGCGGGCGCGGCGGCCTCTGCGGACGCGGCGGGCTCCTCGGCATCGGCGGGCGCCCCGTCGAAGGGCTGCGCGTCGTCGGAGGGCCGAAGGTCGGACAGTCCCAGGGGAAGCTGGCCCGCGTCGGCGCGTTCGGGCAGCGCGCCCTGGAGGTTGCGGTAGCGGGAGGCGGCCGGGAGCACCAGGGCGCCGCCGGGGACCGGCCGGACCAGGGAGAGCTCGGCGAGCAGGGCCAGTGCGGCGTCCAGCAGGCCGTAGGGGTCCTGCTGCCAGGCGCCGCCGAAGGAGGAGGCGCCGAACTCGGCGAAGAGCTCGTGGATCATGGTCTCCCACCGGCCGCGCTCGACCAGGGGGGCCTCCAGCCGCGCGTTCGCCTCACCCTCCCGCGTTCCCGAGGAGGGCTCCACCGTCCAGGCGAGTTCGGCCACGACGCCGTCGCGGGGCAGCCCGGCGTCCACGAGCCGGACGAGTTCGGCCTGGTCGGCGGCGTGCGGGGGCACGGGCAGCGTGACCAGCGCGGCCAGGGAGGTCTCCAACAGATCGGCCACCTTGGCCAGCAGCAGTCCGGCGGTGCGGTTGACCGCGCCGCCCCTGCCGGGGAAGGGCCGGTCGGTGAAGGTGCCGGCGGGGTCGGCCAGCAGGACGCCCTCGGCCCGGCGCTCGACCCTGAGCCCAGTGGCGCGGGCCAGGTCCTCGGCCACGCCCCGGCCGCGCAGGACGGCGGCGACCGCGGGTTCGACGTCGGCGTAGTACACGACCGGCTGCTCCACCAGCAGCCGCCGGGCCCGGCGGGCCGCCTGCTCGCGCGGCGAGCCCTCGGTGAGCGGGTCGGAGAGCAGTCCCGCCGCGCTGCTCAGGTGCTGGACCGGGCGTGCCGGGCGAAACAGCACCTCGCACACCTCGTGGTCGATGTCGAAGAGGGCGTCGCCCTGCTCGCCGCCCGCGGCCCAGGCCTCCAGGGACCCGTCGGACAGGTGCAGGGCGCCCCGGTCCACCAGCCAGTGGGCGACGTCGACCAGCGCGGCCTTGTGCGTGCCGTCGGTGGGGTCGTAGCCCAGCCCCTCGACGGCGTTGGCGGTGGGGGTGAGGCGGCCGACCAGGTCGGCGAGGCTGATTTCGATCTGCGAGCGCTGGAAGGCGGCCAGCAGCAGGCACAGGTAGGCGAGCCTGCGCCGGTCGAAGGGCCTGCCCCTGCGCGAGAAGGTCTGGCGCTGGGTGGGGTCCAGGGCGTCGATCTCGCGGACCAGGCGCACGTGGCCGGTGGTGGCGACCAGGGTGTAGCCGAAGAGCCGCTCCAGGTCGGCGGCGAGCTCGTCGGCCCAGCGCAGTACCTGGTCCAGGACGCCGGGGCGCGGGCGCGCGGCGGTGATGAGGTCGCACGTCAGGACACGGCGCACGGCCTGCTGGTAGGAGCCCAGGTCGGCGGGGGCGACCGTGCGGGCGAAGAGTCGGGGCATCACACGTTCTTCGTTCGGGTCCGGTGGCCGGTGACCTCCAGGCGCAGGCCCGGCAGGTGCAGGCGGCCCTGGCTGGTGCGGACGGTGCTGCCCGCCGGGTCGGGGACCAGGCGGACCATGGTGCCGTCGCCCGCGCCGGCGGCCGAGGACAGGCGTCCGGCGACGACCGTGCGCCCCTCCAGGGCGCGGGTGACCAGGCGCAGCAGGACGCGGGTGTCGGCCTCGTCCAGGACGCGGTCGTGGGCGCCCCGCTCGATCAGGCGGGCGGCGGCCTCGCGTTCGGCGGCCCGGCCGGCGGCCTGCCGTCCGCGCAGGCGCGCCTGGGCGCCGGGGTTGCGCCGCACCGGTTTGGGCACGCCCGTGGTGGGCGCGGTGCCACTGCGGAACAGTGTCACCGACACCTCCACCCCGGGGGCGTCCCACCAGGTCGTGTTGGGCGTGATCTGTTCCTCGTCGTCGTGGGCCACGCCCAGGTGCCGGGCGGAGCGGACGTTGAAGGCGGCGCCCATCAGGGCGTGCGCGGCGCCGTCGTCGGGGGTGTTGAACACCCACTCGGCCAGGTGCCGAAGCTGGGTGGAGCGGTTGACGCCGCCGCGCTGGGCCTCGGTGATCTGGCGCAGCAGGGCGATGACGCCCGAGACCGCGGAGCGGGTGGCCGAGTGCAGTTCGGCCGCGCGTGTGGGGATGGCGTCGTCGTCGGAGGCGAACCAGGCGCGCAGTGCCCGCCAGCGGCGCCGCCAGTCCGCAAGGCGCTCGTCGCGCTCCATGAACAGGCGCTCGTCGCGCCCGGAGGCGCGGGACAGCAGCGTGGCCAGCCCGGTGGCCTCCACCTCGCGCACGGCCCGGTCCAGGCGGGGCAGGTAGCGGTCGAGCTCGGCCGTGAAGTCGCTCATGTGCACCAGCAGGGCGTTCTTGTGCCGCAGGAACATGTCCGGGGAGGCGTCGGTGGAGCGCAGGATCTCACCCAGGGTGACGTGGAACTGGGCGGAGCGGCGCCCCATGTCCTCCATGGCCGAGTCCAGGCGCGAGAGCCTGCGGTAGACCTGTTCGTCCTGTCCGGTGCGGTTGGCCTCGGCCAGGGCGCGCAGGTCGTCCAGGACCTCGGAGAAGACCAGCCGGGACAGGTTGACGTCCTCGATGCGCGCGCCCAGCAGGTTCTCGACCGACTGGTAGGCCCGGTAGCCGAGCTCGCTGAACTGGTACACCGACTGGCGGTTGCGGTAGCGCGTGAGGTTCCCGGCCCGGGAGGCGTCGTCGAAGCGGTGCACGACGCGGTCGGCGTGGAGTTCGTCCAGGCGGTCGCGCAGGTTCCGGTCGGCGACGGGCACCTGGTCGTGGGACGCGGCGAGTTCGCGCAGGGCGGCGGCGACGTCGTCGGGGGCCACCTGGACCTGGTGGACCTCGCGCAGGCGGTCCATGGCCCGCAGGATCCACAGGTAGGTGACGTGGTCGTCGCGCCGGGTGAAGTTGAACAGGCGGAACCGGTCGCTGACCGCCGGGGAGTCCATGTCGAGGGCTCTGCGTTCGACCATGGGCCGTCCCTTCGGTTGGTGTGCTCGTGCCTGCCCGGGCGCCGCGGACGCCCTCCACGTCAATAACGCTACGTGACCGTGGAGACGGTACATCCGTTTTCCACAGGAGCGATTGTGGCGGAGCGTGCGGGCGGTCGCATCCCCGTGGACGGGGCCCGGGTGGGTGCGCGACCATGCGCGCCGGGAGATCCTCTCCGTTTCCCGTGCGGCCGTGGGCACCCTAGCGCCGACGGCCGCGCCCGAGCACGAACAGACCGGTGAACAGGCTGACCGCCAGCACGACCGCCATGATCGCCAGGAAGCCCACCGGGCCCACGTGAGGGCTGAGGATCAGCGGGATCGCGGCCGCGGTGACCAGGCCGCCCGCGAAGAACGGCTCGAAGACCAGCTGCTTGTAGCCGAACGCCAGGTAGGCGGACGACTTCATCTCCGGATCGACCATGCGCATCAGTGCCAGGCCGGTGGCGGTGATGCCGAGCGACTTGCCGAACTCGCCGAGGCCCCGTTCGAACCAGTGGCCGGGCATCATCCGGGGCGCCAGGAACAGGAAGGCGCACACCGACCACAGGACGCCCGCGACGGCGAGGATCGCGAAGACGGCGAGGTCGGCGGTGATGCCCCGCAGCGGAACGGTGCCGATCGAGGTGAGGATCAGCATGTCCAGTGACAGTCCCTGGATCCGTTCGACACTCCTCTGGTCCACGACGTCGCCCCGGTCGAAGCGGCCGATGAGCAGTTGGAGGAGGGCACCGCCGACCATGGCCAGCGGGAACAGCGGTACGTAGGCCATGATCTGGATGGCGTCGGCCCACAGCGCCCGCTCCAGCCACTGCAATCCCATGAGCAGGAGCTGGCCGATCAGCACGGCGAGGGCGACCAGGCCGACGTGGAGTGTCAGCGGGTCGATGGAGGAGGGGTGGACCGTCATGGTCGACCCCTCGGAGCGGTCACCGCGCTCGATCAGCCCGGACCGCTCCTTGCCGGTGTTCCCGGCCTGGGGGCCGATGAAGCTGGACTGGCCTCGGCGCGCGCCCCGGTTGAGGAGGATGATCCCGACGATGACCCCGGACAGCAGGCCGACGGAGGCCAGGCCCAGGGCCAGGTCCTGCCCCGCGGCCCAGCCCGCCCGGTCGAAGGTGTCGCCCATACCCACCGCGGTGCCGTTCCCTCCCATGAAGCCGATCTCGATCAGCGCTCCGGAGATCACCGGCACGTCGAACAGCGGGGCGAGCACCAGCAGCGCGAGCAGCAGCCCGATCACGTACTGGCCGCTCGCGACGGTGACGCCGAAGGCGAGGTTGGACCCCGCCAGGCTCGCGGCCTCACGGAACCGGGGCAGGGGCTTGCCCAGGAAGAGGGTGGCGAAGACCACCGAGACGAGCAGGCCGGGCAGAGCGGCCCAGACCGAGACCACGTCGGGGCCGAAGAGACCGCCCCGGGCCAGGCCCGCGGTGAGGCTCCCGCCCCATCCTCGGTCGGAGAGCCACCCCATGAGGCTTCCGAGGACACCGGGGCCCAGGAGCAGCGCGATACCGCCTCCGATGACCGAGCCGGGCACGTGCAGTCTCTGCGGAAGCTTCCACCGGACCCGGATCAGCTTCACCACCAGCAGCAGCGCTCCCAGGAGCAGGAGTGCGAGTCCGACGGTGTCAGGGGTCATCTCCACCTCTCAGGCCGTCCCGTCCTGCGGGGAGGGGTGCGCCTCCGGGCACGGTCGTGCCGGGCGGGTACGCCCAGGATCGGGGCCGTGTCTGGAGACGGAGGCCACCACGGCCGGCGGGCGGCCGAGACCGGTCACCTCGCTCTCCCCCACGAGCCCTGCCGCTACCCAGCGGAGACGGAGCGTAACGCCCACATACGAGAGGCACCGGACGTCCGTCCCCGTGGGGCACCGGTTCCGTCGCGGTGCGCGGGCCCGACCCGCTGGCCACCGGCGGCCCTCCCGGACCGGCCGACGCCGCGGGCCGTGTGCACACACGGTCTTCCGAGAGCACGGCCACCGGGCCACGCACGGGGGCGGGCATCCCGACGCGGCGCGCGCCGGGGTGCCCGCCCCCGCCGTCTCAGGAGACCTTCTCCGCCTCCCGCACGGGTGCGGCGCCGCCCCGGCCCCGGCGCCCGCGTCCGAGCACGAACAGACCGGTGAGCAGGCTGACCGCCAGCACGACCGCCATGATCGCCAGGAAGCCCACCGGGCCCACCTGGGGACTGATGATCAGCGGGATCGCGGCCGCGGTGACCAGGCCGCCGCCGAAGAACGGCTCGAAGATCAACTGCTTGTAGCCGAACGCCGGGTAGGCGGGCGACCTCATCTCCGGGTCCACGACGCGCATCAGGACCAAGCCCGTGGCGGTGACGCCGAGCGACTGGCCGAACTCCCCGATGCCCCGCTCGAACCAGTGACCGGGCATCATCCGGGGCGCCAGGAACAGGAAGGCGCACAGTGACCACAGGACGCCCGAGACGGCCAGGATCGCGAAGGTGGCGAAGTTCTCGGCGATGGCCTGCAACGACAGGGTGGCCATCGCGGCGATGATCAGCACGTCCAGTGACAGTCCCTGGATCCGTTCGACGGTCTTCTGGTCCACGACGTCGCCCCGGTCGAACCGGTCGATGAACACCTGCAGGACGATGCCTCCGATCATGGCCAGCGGGAACAGCGGCACGTAGGCCATGACCTCGATGGTCTCGGCCCACAGCGCCCGCTCCAGCCACTGCAACCCCATGAGCAGGAGCTGGCCGATCAGCACGGCGAGGGCCACCAGGCCGAAGTGCAGCGTCAGCGGGTCCATGGAGGAGGGGTGGACCGTCATGGTCGCGCCCGGCGTGCGCTTGCCGTGCTCGACCAGTCCGGCCTGCTCGTCGTCGCTTCCTCTGGCGTCGGCGCTGATCACGTTGGACTTGCCGCGGCGCACGCCCCAGTTGATGAGGACGATGCCCACGATGATCCCGGAGAGCAGTCCCACGGTGGCCATGCCCAGGGCCAGGTCCTGCCCCGCGGCCCAGCCCGCCCGGTCGAAGGTGCCGCCCAGGCCGGCCGCGGTGCCGTGCCCGCCCAGGAAGCCGATCTCGATCAGGGCGCCGGAGAAGACCGGTACGTCGAACAGGGGGACGAGCACCAGCAGCGCGAGCACCAGGCCGATGACGTACTGGCCGCTGGCCATGGTGATCCCGAAGGCGAGGTTGGGTCCCGCCAGGCTCGCGGCCTCACGGAACCTCGGCATGGGCTTGCCCAGGAAGAGGCTGGCGAAGACCACCGAGATGAGCAGGCCGGGCAGCGCGGACCAGACCGACATCACCTCGGTGCCGAAGAGTCCGCCCTCGGCCGCGCGCTCGGCGAAGCCCCCGCCCAGGCCCCGGTCGGCCATCCAGCCCATGAGGCTCCCGAAGACGTCGGGCCCCAGGAGCAGCGCGATACCGCCGCCGATGATCGAACCGGGCAGGTACAGCTTCTGGGTCAGCTTCCACTTGACCCGGACCAGCTTCGATACCAGGAGCAGCACCCCCAGGAGCAGGAGTGCGAGGCCGACGGTCTCAGGGGTCATCTCTACCTCTCGTGGTCATCCGGTGGAAGAGGCGCGCACACCCGGACGCGGGGGGCGTCGAACGAGGGTGCCGCCTCGGTTCGGGCCGCGGCGGGGAGGTAGGGACACCACGGACCTGGAGTGACCGTGGCGCGACGATCACCCGCGGCATCCTACACACGCCGTGACAGTGGCGGACCTCTCAGCGACACGGCGCCGGGATGGCGATGATCACGCCCGGCGAGCGTGCACGCCGCTCGACCCGTCCGACGGGCCGGCTCGCTCCGAGGCGGGCGAACCGCATCTTTCCATTGACAAGATGAGTGCGCGTGGAGGAATATTTCCAGTGGAAAGATTCCGCGCCGGGCCCGGGAGGAAACCCCATGGCACCCCTCATCGTCCTCGTCGGCGTCACCGCCCTGCTGCTCGCCCTCGGCGCCGCGGGCGTACGCCCCCTGCGGTCGTGGCCGCCGGCCCTGCGGGGCGGGCTCGCCGCCATGTTCACCCTGACCGGCGTGTCCCACTTCGTAGGCATGCGCGAGGTGATGGTGGCGATGGTCCCGCCCGCGCTGCCCGCACCCGAGCTGCTGGTCACCGTCACCGGGATCCTCGAACTGGCCGGCGCGGCGGGCCTGCTGTGGGCGCGGACCTCGCCCTGGGCCGCGGCCGGACTCGGCGTCCTCCTGGTCGCGATGTTCCCGGCGAACGTTCACGCGATCACCACCCAGGTGAGCACGGGCCTGACCGACAACCTGCCGGTCCGCACCGCGATGCAGGTGGTGTTCCTGGCCGCGACGCTCGCCGTGCTCGTCCACCACCTGCGCGCCGGGCGCCGGGTGGACCCCGTCGGCACCGCCACCCCCCAGCGACACAGGACCGAGTCCACCGAACAAACCTAAGACCGCGCCGGGTGGATCCCGTCGGCACCGGGCACCGGAGCGCTGTGTAGGGTGGCCGCGAACCGGCGCCGACACGTGAGGACGGTGGGATGAGCCTGCTGGCCATCAGCGACCTGCACGTCCGGCACGGCGACAACCGCGCCTTCACCGAGGACCTGCGACCGGACTCGGAGGACGACTGGCTCCTGGTGGCCGGGGACGTCGCCGAGACGACCGCCGACATCCTCTGGGCGATGGAACTGCTGGCCGACCGGTTCGCCACCGTGGTCTGGGTACCCGGCAACCACGACCTGTGGACCGTGCCCGCGGACCCCCTCCAGCTGCGCGGACAGGAGCGCTACCAGTACCTGGTCGAGGCCCTGCGCGGCCTGGGCGTGCACACTCCCGAGGACCCCTACCCCCTCTGGCCGGGCCCCGACGGGCCGGTCGTCGTCGCCCCGCTGTTCGTGCTCTACGACCACACCTTCCGCCCCGAGGGCACCAGCACCAAGGAGGAGGCGCTGGCCGTCGCCCACGAGGCGGGGGTGGTGTGCACCGACGAGTATCTGCTCCACCCCGATCCCCATCCCGGGCGCGACGCCTGGTGCCGTGCCCGGCTGGAGTACACGCGCGCACGGCTGGACTCCCTCGACCCGGACCTGCCCACGGTGCTGGTCAACCACTTCCCGCTCGTGCGCGAGCCCACCCGGATCCTGCGCTACCCCGAGTTCGCCCAGTGGTGCGGCACCGAGGCCACCGCCGACTGGCACGTGCGCTACCGGGCCCGCGCCGTCGTCTACGGGCACCTGCACATCCCGCGCACGATCGTGGTCGACGGCGTTCCCCACGTCGAGGTCTCCCTCGGCTACCCCCGGGAGTGGGGTGCGCGCCCGCTCCCGCCCGAGGGGCCGCGCCGCGTCCTGCCGTAGGGCCACGGGACTTCGGGCTCCGCCGCCCGCCATCCGCCGCTTCGCGGATCGGGGCGCGTCCCGGTCGGTACCGTCCGGATCCCTCACGGCCCGTTGGTGTGTCCGCCCCGCAAGGTTGAGGGGACCTCACGGGGCGGACCGGGGGGAGGGGGGAGGGGATTGCCTGCACGAGTCAACCGGACCCGCTGGCTGCGGGTGCCTCTTCGAATCTGATGATCATCCTAGAAGAGGGCATTCGAAATGCGCAAGGGAGACCAGATTTTTTTCCACACGAAGCGAGAAAAGGCTGTCCAATACCTACCTAGGGACTTATCTGATGCGACAACGGCGGATACAAGCTCCTACCCTCTCCCGAACACTCACGTAAGGCTTTGACCAGTGGGAACCCGCGGGCGGTAACCACCGTGAGGCCCCGAACGCCCACCGCAGTGATTCTCCTGAATTCAGGACATGTTGTGACGTGCATTCCCCACGGGGAACGACCCGCCCGGCAGAGCCCGGGAGGATAGCCGGAAAGTTTCCGGACGACCGATGGGGGCGCGCCGTCCGGCTGCCGCCCCGCCCGAGCGGTCGCCCGGGCGGGGCGGCAGCACCGCGGGAAGGCGCTGGTCAGGCCAGTGGGTTCAACGGGGCCGGCGGGGGCGGCGGGGTCAGCGCTCGGGGTCGCCGGCCCGGCTCAGGCGCACGGCCTCGTCCTGCCAGTGGCGCAACCGCCTCTGCATGCGGTTCTGGTTGTGGGACAGGGCGGCCATGGCGAAGGTCGCGACCAGGACGGCCCCGACGAGGAAGAACGTGATCGCGGTAGCGGTGACCAGGATGACGGTGACGTTCACGACGCACACCTCCGATGATCCTTTGTTTCTTCTGCGGTGCCGTCACGCAGACGGGAAAAGAAGTGGGAAACGCGTCGGGCCCGAGACCCGGCCAGTGGCTTGGGAGGCTAAGCTGGGACCTGGGTTCGGGACCTCTTGCGGAGGACCCGACTCAAGGTTAAGCTAAACCCTTCACACCCGGAAATGTCCATTTTGGGGACTATTCTCGGATAAGCGCACATCCAGGGGACGTGAAGGGTACATCCGATGTACGTCAGCATTCCCCATGCACAGGGAGAGTACGGGCATGCCCTGAGAGAGCTGCGCCGGGGGATCGGCTGCACGCCGGACAGGCTTTCGGAGAGCACCCTTCTCGAACGCACCCTTCGGGAGAGGATCGAGTCCCGGGGGGAAGAGGTCACGGCCGACCGCCTGATCATGGAACTCACCCACCTCATAGACTCCATCGGCGATCCCAAATTCCGTGAGTCCCTGCTTGTGGCGCTGCGCCTGGACCTGCGGTACCGGCAGCGCACCCTGATGGAACGCCGCAGGAACTACAACCGCGACCTGAGGAATTCACCGGACTCCGAGATGCGGCGCCTCCACGTGGACAACCTGCGCACCATGGAACGGCGCGAGAACAAGGCGACAGAACAGGTCGCCCGCTACCTGGACGACGGCCTCCAGGTGTCCGACAGGGCCCATCTGCGTGATTTCCCGCTGCGCCCGATCGCGCCCCAGGGAGAGCTCGCGGTGGAGGCGATCTCCTACTCGTGCGCCTTCTCCGACACCGGCGTCCTGCGGACCCAGGACGTCACGCGGTGGGTGAGGGCGACATCACCGCAGACCAGCCCCGAACTGACGGTGACCCACCGGTACTTCAACGAGAACAAAACCGGCCTGTTGGATATCGAGAGCCTCTACGGCTGCCGTGTGGTCGAGCGCTCGGAGACCGTCAGCGGCGACCTCCTCGCCAGGATCAGCATCCACAAGGACCTCGCCCCCACGGACGGCGTCTACTCCTTCGGCTCCCGGATCAGTGTGAACAGCGACGCCACGTGCAGGCCCGTCATCGTGTGGCGTCCTCGCACTTCCTTCACCAGGCGCATAGAGTTCCACCTCAGGTTCGGAGAACCGCATCTTCCGGTCCGCGCGTGGTGGTTCGTCAGTTCCCAGGAGGTCGAAGGGGAACTGGAGCCTCCGCCCAGCGAGGGTCGGCACCTGGAGCACCTCGACGAAGGGAGGTACCTCTACAGGATATTCGAGAACGAGGACATCACACCCGACCTGCGTTACGGAATATCATGGGTGTGGCCGGGATAGTACATGCTTCGCGCAAAAGACCCGCAAAAGAGAGAACGTCAATGGAGAACGATGGCTGAGTGCCGCTGAGTGGCCCTAGGCGCCACCGGTGCTTTTCTGTGCGCCCGGATCCCTGACCGGACCGGGCGCCTGGATGCCCGGATTCAGCCCTCTCCGTTGTCCATGTTCCCCTTCCCCGGGCGGGCCCTCGCCAGCCTACCGGCCCGTCCACAAGACACGGTAGCCAAATCCATCTCGCATTCCAAGAGTCCCGGCCAGATCAATATTGTTTATCCCATTGTTCTTGGGACGAAGGTTTGAAAAGGATGCACGGCGGGAATCCTATTTCTTACCAGCGGAACCCGAAGCCTTCTGCGCGGGCTTCGCTGCTTCATCACCCGCGTCAACAGCCCCGTCACCCCTGCCCGACATGCTCGGACCGGGAATGGAAAAGCCTCGGTGTTCGCCGAGTGCGCTCTCGAACGCATACTCGGACGAACCCCGCGAGAAGGCCGGCCACTCCGATTCGTGATGGCCGGTGACCGATTCGGGGCAGGCCCCGCTCAACCGCTCTCGCGATCGCGGTGGCTGTTCCGGGCGCGACGGCGACCCCGTCCATGGTCGCCACTGAGAGCAGCCCGGCCACGTTCACGCCGGTTCGGACGTCGCCTTGGGGATCACCGGTACCGCCGGCCACCCACGGCTCGGCCAGGAGAGGGCGCTCGGGCCCGCGAAGGCTCAGGGCTTGCGGGCCAGGCCGCAGTACTCGTCCATCTCCCTGGCCCACCCCACCTGTGCGGGCTCGGGCCGCCACAGCGGGCAGGAGACCACGCCCGGCTCCACCAGCTCCAGGCCGTCGAACAGGGCGGTGAGCCGCTCGGGGGTGCGCAGGTGGTACACCGCCGACCCGGCCTCGTTCCACCGGCGCACCGCCTCGACCATCGCCTCCCCCGTCACCGCGCTGGTGCTGTGCACGATCGCCAGGAAGCTGCCCGGGGGCAGCGCGCCCATGAGGTGGTCCAGGATCGCCCTGGCCTCGGTGTCCTCGCCCACGAAGGGCAGGACGCCGAACAGGGTCACCGCCACCGGACGCCCCAGGTCCAGCGTCCTCGCCGCCTCCGCCAGGATGGCCGCGGGATCGCGCAGGTCGGCGTGCACGTAGTCGGTGGCGCCCTCGGGCGCTCCGCTCAGCAGGGCGCGCGCGTGGGCCAGCACCAGCGGGTCGTTGTCGACGTAGACCACCCGTGCGGCGGGGTTCGCGGCCTGGGCGACCTCGTGGGTGTTGTTGGCGGTGGGCAGACCGGTGCCGATGTCCAGGAACTGGTCGACGCCCTCGCTTCGCACCAGGTGGGTGACGACGCGCATGAGGAAGCTGCGGGTGGCCAGGGCGATGTCCACGATCTCGGGCAGGACCGCGGCGATCTGCTCGCCCGCCTCCCGGTCCACTGGGTAGTGGTCCTTACCTCCCAGCCAGTAGTTCCAGACGCGCGCCGAGTGCGACACCGTGGTGTCGACGAGGGGTGGGGTGGTCACGGTGCTCCAGGGGTGAACAGGGGGCGAGGGGCGAACACCCACAACCTACGAGCCGGAACAGAACGCGCGCACCGGCCTTTGGTCCTTCCGAGGACGGCACGCGGGCACGCGTCCCGGGACGGGTGTCCCCGGTCGTTCACCGGGCGTCCACCGGTCCTCCACTCCGTCGGCGGTACCCGGCGGCGGCCGTCCCCCTCGTGGAGACGGCCGCTTCCGGCCATCGGGCGCCGTGGCCTGGCCTTGCACCGGCGGAGCGAAACGGGGAGGGTTCACGACCCCCGTTGGTCACAGGGGCCGTACATCATGAGGCCCATGGAACGCTGCGATTTCTGTGAACTCCCCGTCGGCGGCGGATGCGCGTGCTCGCTCGGCCGGGACGGCCAGGGCACCCGCGGTCAGGGCGCCGGCGCCGCGACGGGGGACGCGCACCTGCCGGGGAAGGCCATCCTCATCTCGCCGAGGGGCGTGGCCCACCGGCCCGGCTGCCTGCACCAGTCCGAGTCCGAGGTGAAGGCACCGCTGTGGGGCTGGATCACCGATCCCGACCCTCGGTTGTGGCGCCGTCTCAGCGCGGGATCCCCGGCCCGGGCCACGCACGGCAACACCGAACGCGTCGCCACACGCCGCTGCCGGAGCTGCGACGCCTGAGGGCACGGGTCCCACCCGCGACCGGCGGCTCCACGCCGCCGACGCCCCCTGCCGGGTGCGGCCCCACCGCCCGGGGACCGCCCCCGGCGTTCCGGGGCTGCCCCGGGATGCCTCGGGCCGCCCGCGTCCGCTTGCGGCCGGCTACCCCACCGGTCGTCCACGGCCTACTCGGCGCCCAGGACCGCGCTGAGCAGACCGGGCATCCTCGCCTCCAGGTCGTCCTCGCGCAGTCGGCTCATGCGCGAGGTCCCCTCGTAGTACTGGCGGATCACCCCGGCCTCGCGCAGCACCCGGAAGTGGTGGGTGGAGGTGGACTTGCTCACCGGGAGGTCGAAGGCGATACAGGCCATGTCGTCGTGGCCCCGCGCCAACTCGCGCACGATCCGCAGGCGTATCGGGTCGGACAGCGCGCTCAGCACCGACTCCAGACGGATCTCGTCGCGGTCGGGGTGGTGGAGCCGCCGCTCGGGCACGGCCTTGTTCCTGGACATGCTCTGACCCTTCGTCGGCGCGGCTCACATCACAAAGTACGAGCATTGCCGTAGTTTGACAAGCTTCGTAGTACGACATGTATCGTACGAGCGTCGGCCCCACGGCCGCCACCGACGACGCCGAGACGAAGGACGCACCGTGAGCTCCTTGTTCACCCCGTTGACCCTGCGGTCGCTGACGATCCCCAACCGCGTGTGGATGTCCCCGATGTGCATGTACTCGGCCGCTTCGGAGGGGGATCAGGCCGGAGCTCCCACCGACTTCCACCTCGCGCACCTGGCCGACCGGGCCCTCGGAGGCGCGGGACTGGTGATGGCCGAGGCCACCGGGGTGCGCCCCGACGGGCGCATCAGCCCCTGGGACCTGGGACTGTGGAACGACCAGCAGCAGGAGGCCTTCTCCCGTGTCACCGCCGCCATCCGCTCCCACGGATCCGTCGCGGCCGTCCAGCTCGCCCACGCCGGGCGCAAGGCCTCCACGAACAGGCCCTGGCTCGGCGGCGGCCACCTGACCGGGGCCGAGGGCGGCTGGGAGACGGTCTCCCCCAGCGCCGAGGCCTTCTCCGGGCTGTCGACCCCCCACGAGCTGACCGAGGCGGAGATCGACCAGCTGGTGGCGGACTTCGCCGCCTCGGCCGAGCGCGCCCTGGCCGCCGGCTTCCAGGTCGCCGAGGTGCACGGGGCGCACGGCTACCTGCTCCACTCCTTCCTCTCCCCCGCGGCCAACCACCGCACCGACGCCTACGGCGGCGGCTTCGAGAACCGCACGCGCTTCCCGCTGCGGGTCGTGGAGGCCGTGCGCGAGGTCTGGCCCGAGGACCTGCCCGTGTTCTTCCGCGTCTCGGCCACCGACTGGCTGAGCGAGGACGCCGGGGACACCCGCCGGGGCTGGACCGGTGACGACACCGTCCTCCTGGCCAAGGAGTTGCAGGCCCGGGGCGTGGACCTGCTCGACGTCTCCACCGGCGGCGTGGTCCACGACGCCCGGATCCCCGTCGGCCCCGACTACCAGGTGCCCTTCGCCGCGCGCGCCCGCCAGGAGGCCGGTGTCCCCACCTCCGCCGTCGGTCTGGTCACCGACCCCCGCCAGGCCGAGGAGATCGTCGCCTCGGGCCGCGCCGACGCGGTGATGCTCGGCCGCCAACTGCTGCGCGAGCCCTACTGGGCCCACCGCGCCGCCGCCGAACTGGGCGCGCGCCCCGCGTGGCCCGAGCAGTACGGCTACGCGGTGTAGGTCCACGGCGGGTAGGACCGACCAGCCCATCGACCGCCCGGTGCGGGGCCGCCCGTTTCGGCCGGGCGCCCCGCACCGCCGTCACCGCACGGGACGCACCGTCCGCGGGGGCGGAGTCACCATTCGGGGCTCCCGGTCAGTTCGCGCACCGCGGGCAGCACTGCGTCGACCACCGTGGGGAACCACGCCGAGAACGGCAGGTCCCCGCACATGCGCTCCAGTTCCGCGGAGTCGGCGAACGCGGTCTCGGCGACCTCGTCCGGATCGGGGCGGAGCCGGCCGCGCACCAGGCCCACGAAGAGGTGGTTGTACTCCTGCTCCACCAGCCCGGAGTCGGGGTCCGGGTGGTTGTAACGCACCGTCCCGGCCTCACGCATGAGCGCGGGGGCCGTGCCCAGCTCCTCACAGGTGCGCCGGGCGGCGGCCACGAAGGGCGGCTCCCCGGGGTGCGGGTGGCCGCAGCAGGTGTTGGACCACACCCCCGGAGAGTGGTACTTGCCCAGGGCGCGGCGCTGGAGCAGCAGGCGGCCGCGGTCGTCGAAGAGGAAGACCGAGAAGGCCCGGTGCAGCCTCCCGGGAGGCAGGTGCGCGGAGATCTTCTCCGCGGTGCCGACCGTCGTCCCGTCCTCGTCGACCAGTTCGAGCATGACCGGCGCGCGGCCGGGGGCGAAGGCGGCTTCCGGGTCGGCCAAAGGTGCGGTGGAGCGGTGGTCGGCGGCTGGACCGGTGGGCATGGACGTCCTCCACGTTCGAACGTTCGACGGCGGATGCGGGGTCGCGGCGGCGCGGGGCCGCGCCGCCGCGCGACGGCTCAGACGCGGTCGGCCGCGATGAGCAGGTAGTGGAAGCTTCCCTCCCGGTACGCGGTGAGGAAGGGGTCCTCGATCCCGGTGGCCACCGAGGACCGCGCCCGCAGCTCCCAGTACGGGATCGTGCTCTCGGTGAGGTCGACGACCTCGATCGGGACGAGGCCGTTGGCCGCCATCGCCCTGAAGTACGCGCTGCGGGGGTGGATGTTGCAGGTGTAGTGCTCGTCGATGCGGCTGACGGCCTTGGAGCGGCCTCCGGTGACGTCGTTGTAGCAGCCGGTGATGGTGACGTAGCGGCCGCCGTACTCCAGCAGGCGGGCGTGCTCGCGGAAGAGGTCGAACAGGTCCACGTACATGGTGGACTCGTTGTTCCAGCTGGCGCGCAGGGAGCCCGCCTCGAAACCGGTGTCGAGCATGTTGCGGAAGTGGAACCGCACCCGGTCGGCCACACCCCTCTCCTCGGCCTGCCCGTTGGCGAAGGCGACCTGCTGCTCGGAGATCGTCACCCCGTCCACGTGGCAGCCGAAGCGCTGGTGGGCCATGAAGCTGGTGCCGCCCCGCCCCGAGCCGGTGTCCATGATCCGGTCGTCGGGCGAGATCGGCCCCAGGTGGTCCAGGAGCAGGTTCGCCTGCGCGGTCTCCAGGCGGTGCATCTCCCGGATGACGCGCTCGTCGCGGGTCTCCTCAGGGCCCTCGAGCACGGAGTGGTCGTAGTCGCCGATCCCGTAGTGGTGGTGGTACAGGCCGTCGACGTCGCCGAGGCGGATGTTGACGGGGTCCTTCTCGGCGTTCCAGTACGCCGCCACGGACTTCTGGTAGGCGGTGCGCAGGACGCTGGGGGCCATGGTCTCTGTCATGGGAGGGAGCTCCTTGTCGTGGTGTCCCGGCCGGTCGGGGCCGGGTGGAGTGCGGGTTGGGGCGCGTCGGGGCGGCGGGCGGTTCGGGGCGGGCCGTGCGGACCGCGCCCCGCTCAGGAGCCGTTCGCGCCGTGGTAGCGGGGGCTGCGGGCGTGCCATTCGCGGCTGCCGCCGAGCCAGGCCCACAGGCCCCACAGGAAGCGGCGCAGCTCCGGTGAGCCGCTGAGCGCCAGTGCGGCGGCCTCGGCCTCGAAGGCGTGCATCAGCTCGTCGTGGACCTCGACGGTGCGCTGGACGGCCTCGCTCAGCGAGCAGTCGTCCTCCGAGGCGATCAGCCTGGGCAGGCTGAGGTCGGTGACGTCCTCCTTGCCCATCGAGTACAGGTCGTTCACGATCACGCTCGCGCTTCCCGCCAGGGTGAACACGCGGCGCACGCTCGGCTGGGCGAACTCCGCCCAGGGGAGCTCGTATCCGGCGACCGGGTCGATGAGCGCCATGCACGGCACGAAGCTGTTCTCGTGCCGGTGCATGAGGAACTCCCACACCGGCGGCCTGTGCCCGGTGGCCAGCCAGACGGCCTCCTGGTTGTAGGCCACGAACATGATCGCCAGCTCGTGGCGGAGCCTGCGCACCTGCGCCGCCGTGGCGTAGGCGCCCAGGTTGGCCAGGCTGGAGCGGAGGGCGACCATCACGGGGTCCCCGCGGACGACCTCCTCCAACTGGGGCGCGTAGCGCCGCGGCAGGTGGGCCTGGTCGATGACCGAGTGCGCGATCGCCAGGCGCTGTCCGAGCAGCTCCGGATGCGCCTCCTCCGCCTCGCCGTCGACGTAGTGGTCGTCCACGGACCACTCGGCCAGGGCGCACTTGGCCGCCGCCAGCAGCCGGTCGGGGTCGTCGGTCTCGGGGTGGGCGAGCATGATGAGGCGCCCGAACCCGGCCGCGCGGACGCGGTCGAGCTGGCCGGGGTAGACACCCACCTCCGCGGCCCACTCGACCAGCCGGCCGTCGACCTCGTCCCCCAGGGCGGGGTCGTCGCGCATGGCGGGCGGGCAGTACAGCGCCGGGACCTGTTCGCCCCCTCCCCGCTCCCCCGGCGAGCCGTCGTCCTCCGGACGCTTCGTGCCGCCTCGCGGGCGGGCGGCGCCGGTCGCGGGAGCTCCGGGAAGGCGTGCTCCCACGGGATGGGCGGGGATACCCGGTGCGATGCCCGCCGCGGCGGTGCTCGGGCTCTGGTCGGCCGGGTGCGGCGAGGACAGCCGGAGCCGGAGCGCCGACGTCCCGGTCCCCGAGCGCCCGACGGGCAGCCGGGGCGCGGGCGGTGTCCGCGGGGCCGGTGCGGACGCGGGCGCCAGCAGGTCCCGTCTCCCCGGGCGCCGCGGGTCGCGGAGCAGGGCCTCCACCAGGCCCACCACCTCCGGGGAGGCGGCGGTGGCCGGTGTCGTGGACAGCGGTGACACCGTCTCAGACCTCCTTCCCTGACAGTGCCCGGATCTCAGCCACGCGGGTGGACCTCGGCGTTCTCCAGGATCCCGACGGCGTCGGGGACGAGCACCGCGGCGGAGTAGTAGGTGCTGACGAGGTAGGAGATGACGGCCCTGTCGTCGATGCCCATGAAGCGCGCGTTGAGGCCGGGCTCGACCTCGTCGGGCAGCCCGGTCTGGTACAGGCCGATGACGCCCTCGTTGTCCTCCCCGGTGCGGACCGCGATGATCGACGAGGTCTGGTGCTCGGAGACCGGGATCTTGCCGCACGGCAGGAGCGGAACGCCGCGCCACGCGGGCAGGTGGTGGCCGCCGACCTCCGCGGTGCCGATGTTCAGCCCCCGCTTGTTGCACTCCTTGCCGAAGGCCGCGATGGCCTTGGGGTGCGCGAACATGTACTGGGTGTTGCGGCGCATGCTCAGCAGGTCGTCCAGGTCGTCCGGCGTGGGCGGCCCCTCGTGGGTCTGGATCCGCTGCTTGAACTCGGTGTTGTGCAGCAGGCCGAACTCGCGGTTGTTGACCAGTTCGTGCTCCTGGCGCTCGCGCAGGGCCTGGATGGTCAGTCGCAACTGCTGCTCGGTCTGGTTCATCGGCTTGTTGTAGAGGTCGGCGACCCGGCTGTGGACCCGCAGCACGGTCTGGGCCACGTCCAGCTCGTACTCGCGCGGTTTGAGGTCGTAGTCGACGAAGGTGGCGGGGAGTTCGGCCTCGCCGACGTGGCCCGACGACAGGGCGATCTCGGCCTCGCCGTGCTTGTTCTGCCGCTGCTCGGGCAGGGACAGGTACTCCTGGACGTGGGCCTGGAGGGTGGGCGAGTCGTCCAGGATCGCGATGAACTCGCGCCGGGGCATCTCCAGCAGCGTGCCCGCCGTCGCGGCCTTGACGGTGAACTCCCACCGGGGTTCGGCGTCGAGCAGGTAGCGGTCGCCGAACTTGTCGCCGTCGGCCAGTACGCCCAGCCAGTTGGTGTCGCCGTAGTGGCCGCTGCTGGTCTTGTGCACACGTCCGTGCGCCAGCAGGTACAGGTGGTCGGCCGAGGTGCCCTCCTCCGCCAGCACCTGGCCGGGCTCGAAGTCGCGCTGGACGAAGCGGTCGGCCAGGGCCGTCAGCACGTCCACGTCGTCGAAGCCGCGCAGCAGGGCCAGCTCGCCGAGCTCCTGGGGGATGACCCGGACCTGCGCACCGGTCTGCGAGAACTCGATGCGTCCGTCGCCGATGGTGTAGGTCAGCCGCCGGTTGACCCGGTAGGCGCCGCCGTCGGTGTGCACCCACGGGAGCATCCTGGTCAGCCAGCGGGAGCTGATCCCCTGCATCTGCGGAACGGACTTGGTCGTGGTCGCCAGGTTGCGCGCGGCGGCGGTCCCCAGGCTCTGTTGCTTGCCGCTTCGTATCTCGGGAGCTGAATCGATCGACATCCGCCGGGTCTCTCCTGTGTGGTCGCGTGCCCGCTCCGCCGGGTCTGAGGGGACTCCGCGGAGCGGATCGGGAGGAAAAGGGGTCACGCCTGTTCGGATACGTGGGCTGACCAGGGCCGTTGACGCCCAGGCAGCGCTCCGTAAACCGTTGACAACCCTAGGACCGGCCATTCGGGACGTGCAAGATAATCACGATTCCCATTGGAATCGGGAGAGGAATGCATGTCCCATAACTACGTTGGTCCTTATCGACCACCAGGAGGAGTGTCCTCGCGCCCGCAGGCACCTCCTGTTCTCTTATCGGGACCCTGACCAGGAGGAACAAACCCGCACTCACCCGCGCCGGGCGCACCGACTCCAGGAACTCCCCCGTGAATGAATTCCATGAAATCGGGACATGTCGTGATGTGAATTGTTCATGAAGGGCGCCCCGATAAGCTGATTCACGGTCACGTAAGGAAAGGATTACGGTCAGCCGATGCGACGGCCCGAAGCCGCGGCGGGGCTCCGTTCGCCCGGTCCCGGCGGTCCCCGCCGAACGCGTCGACCGGGCCGCGGGTGCGTGGTGAGGCCGTCCGGACCGCGTCACTTCGGCGGGGACCGAAGCGACACGGCCGTAACGTCCCCCCATGACCTCACCAGCAGAACGCGCAGGCGGGCACACCGGCGTCCGCGCCGCCCGGCACGACTCCGGCCGCATCCCGCCGGGCCGCCCCCGGACCGACCGGTCCCCGGAGGAGCCGGCCCCCGGTGAGCGGTTCCGCGCCCTGCACCTGGAGGGCGACCCACTGCTCCTGCCCAACGCCTGGGACCACGCGTCGGCGGCCGCCCTGGCCGCGGCGGGGTTCCGCGCGGTGGGAACCACCAGCCTGGGGGTGGCCGCGGCGGCCGGACTTCCCGACGGACAGGGGCACACGCGCGAGGAGACGCTGCGGCTGGCCCGCGGCCTGTCCCGGCTGGACGTGCTGGTCAGCGTGGACGTCGAGGGAGGCTTCGGCGGGTCGCCCGCACAGGTCGCCGCGCTGGCCGCCGAACTGGAGCGGACGGGGATCGCGGGGATCAACCTGGAGGACGGCCTCCCGGACGGCGGGCTGGCCGACGTGGGGCGACAGCAGGAGGTCGTCCGCGCGGTGAGGGATGCGGCGCCGTCGCTGTTCCTCAACGCCCGCACCGACACGTGGTGGCTGCCCGGGCACACCGGGCAGACGGCCGACCGGGCCGCCGCCTACGAGGAGGCCGGTGCCGACGGGGTGTTCGTGCCCGGCCTGCGCGACGAGGAGGAGATCGCCGCCCTGTCCGGTGCCCTGCGCGTTCCGCTCAACATCCTCCACTCCCCCACCGGTCCCCCGCCGCGGGTCCTCGCCGAGTTGGGTGTGCGCCGTGTGAGCTGCGGTTCGCTGCTCTTTCGCGCCGCCCTGGCCGGGGCCCTCGCCGCGGCCGAGGCGGTGGCGTCGGGACTGCCCCTGCCCGAGGGCGTTCCGGGCTACGACGAGGTCCAGGCCCTCGCGGAACGGTTCGCGGCGCCTCGGGGACGATCGGCGGCGGGGTAGGGAATCGTCCGTTCGGGCCGCTTCCGTGGGAGACCCTCAGAAGTCACAGCAGGAACAGCATTCGCAGCAGCTACAGCACTCGCAGAGGTTGCACCAGGCGTCACGCGGCCTACCCGTCCACGGCCCCGGGTGGGGGTCGCGGCAGCAGAACTGGCAGGTGCAGCACATGAACAGCGCGGCCGCGCAGCCCGCCAGGACGCCCCGCGGCTTGGGCGAACTCCGGAGTTCGGGGGTGTCGCACGAACAGGAGGCACAGCAGTTGCCCTTGCCTCCGTTCCCGCCTGGACCGGAGCCGTCCCCGTGTCCGCCGCCGTGCGGCGCATCGTGGCTCCCGCCCCCGTTCCGTCGCTCCTGGTGGAACTGCTGCTGGTGGTGGGGGCGGTGGGGGTGATTCCGGTAGTGCTCGTTCTGTTGGTGGCCCGGGTTCGGATACCCGCCGTGGGCGAAGGCGCGCTCGACGGCTCGGTGCAGCTCCCCCACCAGCAGCGCGCGGGCCAGGCGGTCGTCGGCGAACTCGGCCTCCTCCAACGCCGGCCGGACGCCCAGGACCGCGTCGTCGCACAGCTCGCGGGCCCGGCCGATCCCGGTGCCGGTGGCCGTGAGCGGGTTCCAGGCGTTCCTCTCCCGGTCCTCCTCGCGGTCCTCGACCGCGTCCAGCAGGTGCGCGACCCGGCCGAACAGGCGTCCCGCCTCGCGCAGCGGTTCGACGTTGGCGGGGCGGCCCGCCAGGACCGCGGTGTGCGCGAACGCCTCACCGGTGGCCTCCTCGGTCGGCCGGGTCACCGTCAGGACGTCGGTGCCCGGGCCCGCCGCCAGCTCGGCCTCCCGCTGCCGGTCGACCACCGCGACCAGCTCGGCTCCGTCGAACCCGAGCCCCGCGCCCGCCTCCCGGGCCTCGCGCCGCCAGCGCTCGGCCACCCGCCCGGCGAGCGCGCGCACGCCGCGGCGGGCGTAGGGGCCGTCGCCGTCCTCGATGTGGTCGGCGATCTTGGCCGAGGCCAGCATCAGCGACACCGACGCCGCCAGATGGGCGCCGGAGCCGTCGGCGACCTCGGCCCCGCGCATGCCGCGCAGGGGGCAGCGGCCCGCCCGGCGTGTGCCGGCGCACTCCTCGGACTGGGCCGCGGTCAGGACCGACACCACCAGCCCGTCGTAGTTGGTGGCGATCCGGGAGGCCTGGCCGTGGTCGTCGCGCAGTGCCAGGCACAGCCCGCACATGTGCGACATCCACTCCTCGGCCAGCCCGTCGGACAGTGTGTGCCGACAGGGACGCAGGATTCCGAACACGGGCTGGTGGCCTCCTCTTTCCGACGCCGCCGCGGCGGCGGCGTCGCGGGCTGGACAGGAGGGTACGACGCCCCGAGCGCACGGGAAGTTCACGGCCGCGCGAACGCGTCGAAGGCGCGCTGTCGGCCTCGGGGCGGACTCAGTGGTCGCCCGTGTCCAGCAGTCGCTCGAAGTTCCCCGCGGGACGCGCGCGCGTGGGCATGGCCTCCACGAACGGCAGCAACTCCCGCCTGGCGACCCCGTGGACCCGGCGCAGTTCGGCCACCGGGTCGGAGTGCTCGTCCACCCTCAGGTCCAGGTAGGGATAGGGATGGCCGGTGTGCACGTACAGCGCCGCGCTCTGTCTGCCCCGCCTGTCCCCGCCGGCCGCCTGCCCCGCCTCCAGGGCGCTCAGCAGGCGCTCGTCCATGCGGTCCCCGGCACCGGCCTCGAACCGCTCCGCCATCGCGTCGAGGGTGTCGGCGCCGGTCAGGATGTTTCCCGCCACCGCGTATCCGGCCCCCACCCTGTGGCCGCACCACGGATGCGTCTGCGATCCGGTGTGCGCGGCGGCGCGACCTCCCCGGTCGACCACGGCGACCTGCCGCGAGTCCGCGGCGGGGTCGGTGCCCAGGACCCGGCGCAGCGCGTCCTCGGCGGTGTGGGACCGCAGCAGCTCCAGGGCGTCCGTGCCCAGCAGCGGGTTGATCAGCGCCTGTGTCGCGACCGCCCCCGCGTCCGCGTGGGCGAACACCGACAGCGCGCCGATCGCGGGCATCCGGCTGCTGACCGCGACACCGCACGTTCTGACGGCGGTGTCGTAGGCGACGATCGAGAAGGTGCCTGCGTACAACCGGAACCACCCTCGGGTGTTCGGGCGCCTGGATCGGTGCGGTGCGGCGCCCTCGCCAGGGGCCGGGAGATCAGACGGATCGCCGGGAATGCTACCGGACGCGGGGACGGTGCGTGCGCCCTCAGGCGGGACGGTGCGGGACGGCACCGCCCGGCGGGTCCCAGCGCGGTGGCCGCAGTCGCCCCACGAGCCGTGATCTTGTACTTATAGCGCATTTGGGCGCCCAACCTCGCTATAAGTACAAGATCATCCGGGGTCGGAGCGTTCCAGTCACACCGGCGACGTGTCCGGTCAGCCCGCTAGCGGCCCTCCGTCAGGAGGTCGAAGCGGTACAGGCCGATCGGGGCCGGTGGCGGCAGGTCCGGTGCCGAGGTGGTGTGGTCGCTCCGGAAGGCCTGGAGGAAGTAGGCGACCAGTCGGCGGGAGGCGGCCGCCGCGGCCTCGGAGGACTCCGCGACGACGCCGTCGTTGGCCTTCATGACGAGGGTGAGGTCGGTCCGGGCGAAGTCGGCGCGCAGGTACCCGGCCTCCTGCGCCCTCCGTGTCAGGGCGGCGAAGCCCCGTTCGGCGCGCATGCGCTCACGCTCGAAGTCGACGGCCCCGGGGAACTCGGTGAGGAACGCGGCGGTGAACCCCCGGTCGGCCACCTGCATGGCGCACACCTTCTCGATGACGGTGCGGAACCCGCGCCACGGGTCCGGATCCGCCAGGGCCTCGTCGACGACGCCGACACAGTCCGCGAGCCGGTCGGCGAAGACCTCCGTGACCAGCGACTCCCTGGTGGGAAAGCGCCGGTAGAGCGTGGCCACGCCGACACCGGCGCGGCGGGCGACCGCGGCCATGGGCACGTCGAGGCCGCGCGCCGCGAACGCCTCCCGTGCGGCTTCGAGGATGCGGGCGCGGTTGTGCCGCGCGTCCGAGCGCAGCCGCTCCGGCCCGGCGGCGGTGTCGGGGCCGGCGGGGTCGGGAGCAGTGGTGTCGGAGGCGGTGGAGTCGGAGGCGGTGGAGTCGGAGGCGGTGGAGTCGGGGTCCATCCGAGAGGAATCGGCAGCCATACCTCTCACATTAGCCAGAAGTGGACGGGTCCTTCCGTTTTCGGCGTAGCGTGCACGAACGGGAACCCGCACGGGTGGTCGTGCGGTGGCTGACGAAGGGGACCTGAACGGTGGATCGGATACGCGCGGCCCTGTACGACCGGTACGGCGGTCCGGAGGTGCTGTACGAGGGCACGGTGGCCAGACCCGACACGGGGCCCGGGGACGTGCTGGTGCGCGTCCACGCCGCCAGCGTGAACGGCGGCGAGCTCCTGGGCCGCGCCGGCGGGATTCGCCTGGCGACCTGGCTGCTCGACAGGGGCTTTCCCAAGCGGACCGGAAACGACTTCGCGGGCGAGGTGGTCGAGACCGGGTCCGGCGTCTCCGGGTTCGCGCCGGGGGACCGGGTGTGGGGCGCGCTGCCCCGGACGTTCGGCAGCGCGGCCGAGTTCGTGGCCGTCGCGCCCCGGCAGTTGGCCCTCGCACCAGCCGACCTGAACCTGGTCGAGGCCGCGGCCCTGCCCGTCGTCGGCACGACGGCCGTCACCGCGCTGCGGGACAGGGCCCGCCTCGCCCCGGGCGAGCGGCTGCTGGTGCGGGGCGCGAGCGGCGGGGTGGGCAGCGTCGCCGTCCAGCTCGGCCGGGCCTACGGCGCCCACGTCACCGCGCTGGCCGGGGCCGAGCACCTCGGCTTCGTGCGGGAGCTGGGCGCCGACGAGGCCTTCGACTACGCCGGCACCGGTGCCGCCGACCTGCCGCCGTTCGACGTGGTCCTGGACACGGTCGGGACCGGGCTGCGGGCCTACCGCAGGCGGCTGACCGGGAACGGGCGCATCGTGGCGATCACCTTCGACAGCGGGCGCATGCTCGCCTCGCTCTCCTACATCGCCGCCTCGGCCGTCTTCGGCTCGCGCCGTGTCCGCTTCTTCAGCGGCGACCCCGGGCACGAGCTCTTCGCCGAACTGACCCGCCTGACCGAGTCCGGAGCCGTCCGTCCCGTCGTGGACAGGATCCTGCCCCTGGCCGAGATCGCCGAGGCCCACCGGGCGCTGGAGGCCGGTGGGATCCGGGGCAAGGTGGTGGTCAGCGTGGCCGGCCCGGGCGCCTGAGAGACCGGACGCCTGAGAGATGGGTGCGCGCCCTGCGCGGACCGCGTCGTCGCGCGTTCCCCGAAGCAACCGCCGGGGAACGCGCGGTCCGCACGCACCCCGGAAAACCGGGTGGTGCGGAGCGACCACGCGGGGGACACTGTGGACTCCCCGAGCCCAGGAGAGCCCGTGTCCACCGACCACGAGCGCCCGCGCCCACTGCCACGGCCGATCACCGGCGTCTTCGTCCGCCACCTGCTGCATACGGCCTGCCCCCGTTACTTCGCCATGGTGTGGGCCGACTTCGAACCACTGCGGGACGACGGTACGGGCGAGGCCTTCGCCTTCGTCGACGATCTGCCCGACCGGTGCCGTGAGCCTGGGGAGCCCCTCCCGAAGGAGTTCGTCCGCGCCTTCACCGAGGGTGCGCGGGAAGTCTGGGAGAACTCGGGCGGCGATCGGCCCCTCTTCGCCGCCCGCGTGGTGCTGCGCGACGCTGTCTGGCACGACAACGACTCCAATCCACAGAGCTTCCGGATGGCGGGCCGTCTGGCCGCTCGGGAGGCCCTGTGCTGTGTCGCCGAGGGCCGCGAGCCGCGCCAGGCCGGACGCAGCGGGCGTTCGGACAGCCCCATCCCGCCGATGCCCAGGACGCTGCCGCCTCCCGACCCGGCCCCGCCCGCCTGAGACGGCCGGTTCCGTCGCCCGCGAGGCGCCGCCCGTGGGAGCGGGCGGTACGCGGCCCGTCCGTCAGGACCGGACCGCCACGGCGCGGGAGGCCTCCCGCAGCCACTCCAGGTACCAGTCCACGAAGGTCAGGGGCGTTCCGTCCTCACCGGTGAGCGGCCGGAGGTCCTCGTCGTCGACACGGGCGTCGTTCCACATACGCCCGGCCTCGGGGCCGGACACGACCAGCCACTGCCGTAGCGCGCAGCCCAGATGGCACAGGCAGAGCGCGCCGGCCGTCCGGTCCTCGGCCCACAGGAGGTCGCCCATGCGCGCGTCCCAGGCCTCGTAGACCCTGTCGAACTCCTCGACGTCCTCGAAGTCCTCCTCCAATGGCTCCCGGGCCCGCAGTGCGGCCAGGGACTCCGGGTCGGGCCCGGTGACCGGGAACGGCTCCGACAGCCGCGCCGGCGCGGCCAGGTCCACGCCGTCGCCGTACCACCGCCACCGGCCGTCCACCCCCCTGACCACGGGAAAGACGCCGTAGGCGGGTCCGGCACCGCCCGCGCCCACCCGGAGCAGGAACTCCCGGTACCCGGCGGGCAGCCGCGTCCCCAACTGTCCCTCCAGCTCGGCCAGTTCTCCGTGCGTCAGCGGGTCCAGCAGCTCGAAGCCGTGGTGGCGGGCTCCGAACACCTCCCCCGCGCCCGGCGCCCGCCCCAGCTCCAACACCTGCTCGCGGACTCCCGCCCACACATCCGTACTCGTGTCCATGGCGGCATCGTAGGAACCGCCGGAGACAGTACGGCGGCGGCGGACCGGCCGGGGAAAGCGAACCGGCCTCTTTCGCGCACCGGCGGATCCGAGGTCCACCGTTCCGGGAAAAGGCATGGCTCACGCAATTCGGCGGCGCCGATTCCACAGGTCGGCACCGCCGATTCATGTGCGTATTCCTGTGCATATTCACGTGCACCAGGAAATCATCCCGAACATTCCATGCACGTCACCCATGACAACTCCATGCCATCACGGCACAGCAGGTCAGAGCCTGATCAACACGTATCAACGGATGCATTCCACATGAAATCCGGAACTCCATGAACACACTCCGCATCGCACACACGACCGCATCCAACAGACACATAATAGTTACCGGACATGATTCACCGCCATGTTATTTTCTCCTCAGTACACCTTCCCCCGATTCGGTGTGCGCGGAAAGGACAGCAATGACACGTCCGTGGGAGGCAGACCCCGACGCACGGATGATCCGCCGCCTGGGCCGGTCACCGCAGGCGCTCGGCAACACGAACAACGTCCAGGGGTGCCCCGACATCTGGGAACTGGAGAACGGTGACATCGCCGTCATCGGCCGCGACCTGACCGCCCACTACGCCGACCTGCTTCCCTCGGAGGCCGCCATCGACGACGACGAGCGACTCGTCGTCATCCCGCGCAACGTACTCATCTCGGCGAAGGCGGACATCCCGGATGCTTGACGTCCTCACCGGCCTCCGGGGCGACCTCCTGGACCTGGACGCCTACGACGAGGACTTCGCGCACCGCTTCGGGGCGCTGCGCGGAGCGGACGCCTGGAAGCTGGAGCGGATCCAGGCCTTCCACGAGCCCGGGAACCCGAGCTGGACGAGGTACCGGGCCGGAGAGGTCCACGAGTCCCTCCGCATGCTGGAGGAGGACCGGAGCGGGCTGGTGGAGATGTTCTCCGGCCTGGAACGGAGGGGCTCCCGCGTGCTGAGGGTGCGGGTCGTGGAGTGGCCGCTGACCCCCTACCTGCACTGGGAACTGCACTCGCTGCACGTCCGGGCCCAGTGCGGCGAGCACGTCCGGGTGGTCGGCCCCGAGGCCGTCGCACACCTGGAGGGACGGGGAACGGTCCCCGAAGTACTGACCCTCGGAGACGAGGTCACCTACCGCATCCGCTACGACGAACGCGGTGTGCTGGCCGGGAGCGTGCGCCACACCGACCCCGGGATCACGGCGCGCTGCCGCGAGGAGATCGCCGCCCTGTACCGAGGCGCCGAACCCCTGGAGTCCTACTTCCCCCGCGAGGTCGCCCTCTCGGAGGCGCCCCGTGCCTGATCGCGACGCCCCCGGGGCCGGCCCCGGGCGAGAGCCCGGTCCCGGTGCCCGAGGCGGCCGTTCGTCGTGGATCAGCGAGGTGTCCGGCCGCGCCGTCCAGGCGGAGCAGGTGCACGGCGGGGTGCACTTCCACGGGCCGGAGTCCGCGTCGGGGCCGGTGCCCCGCCAGCTGCCCGCCGACGTGCACGGCTTCGTCAACCGCGTGGGCGAGCTGGAGATACTCAGCTCCCGCCTGCGCGGCGAGGAGTCCGAAGGCCGCGACCGCGAGGTCGCCCTCCACCTCATCACCGGCACCGCCGGGGTCGGCAAGACCGCCCTGGCCCTGCACTGGGCGCACCGGGTCCGCTCGCGGTTCCCCGACGGCCAGCTCCACGTGGACCTGAGGGGGTACGGTTCCGGGCCGCCCGCCGCCTCCGAACAGGTCCTGGACCGCTTCCTGCGCGCCCTCGGGGTGCCCGCCGACGCGGTGCCGCCCGACACGGACAGCAGGGCGGCCCTGTACCGGTCGCTGCTCGCCGAGCGCAGGGTGCTCGTCATGCTCGACAACGCGGCCTCCGCCGCCCAGGTGCGTCCCCTGCTGCCCGGAGCCTCGGACTCGGTGGTGCTGGTGACCAGCCGGGACCGCCTGTCCGGCCTGGTCGCGGGCCAGGGCGCCCAGCGCCTGACGGTGCGCACCCTCAGCTCCGCGCAGGCCGTGGACCTGCTCACGCACGCGACCAGCGGCCACCGCGGCGGCGACACCCCGCACGAGGTCACCGAGCTCGCCCGGCTGTGCGGGCGCCTGCCCCTGGCCCTGCGCATCGCCGCGGAACGGGCGGCGAGCCGCCCGCACATGCCCCTGCACGACCTCATCCAGGACCTGCGGGACGAGTCCGGGCTCTGGGACGCCCTCGCGACCGACGACGAGGAGGAGGCCCACGCGGTCCGCTCGGTCTTCGCCTGGTCCTACCGGGTGCTCCACCACCGGGCGGCGCGCCTGTTCCGGCTGCTGGGCCTGCACCCGGGGGCGGACTTCGACGCGACGGCGGCGGCGCTGCTGGCCGACGTCCCGGCGCGGGAGGCCCGCCAGACCCTGGACATGCTGGTCGGGGCGCACCTGGTGGAGCAGACCGGTTCCGACCGGTTCCGGTTCCACGACCTGCTGCGCTCCTACGCCCAGGCCCAACTGCGACAGGAGGAGTCCCGGCGGGACCGGGAGGAGGCACTCGACAGGCTGCTGCGGTGGTACCTGCACACCGCCGACGCGGCCGCCCGCGCCTTCGGCTCCCACCTGCGCCACCTGGACCCGGTGGACCTTCCCGACTCGGCGGCCCGGAGCTTCCGGGACGGCGCCCAGGCGCTCCACTGGTTCGAGCGCGAGCACGCCAACCTCATGGCCTGCGTCGAGGCCGCGGCCTCCGCCGGGATGGCCGGGACCGCCTGGCGGCTGGCCACCGTGCTGCGCCACTTCCACCTCTTCCACGCCCCGATGACCGCGTGGGAGGCCACCGGGCGGACCGGGCTCGCCGCGGCCCGGAGCGAGGCACGCCCGGCAGCCGAGGCGGAGCTGCTGGAGAGCCTGGGAATGGCCCACGTGCAGGCCAACCGGACCGAGGAGGGGCTCGACCACCACGAGCGCGCCCTGGCCCTGCGCCGGGAGCTGGACGACTCCTTCGGCGCGGCGATGTCCCTGAACGCCCTGGGACTGGTGCACCTGCGCGCCCACCGGCTGGACCGGGCGCGGGAGCTCTTCGACGAGTGCCTGCGCCTGACCCGGGAGCTCGGCGAGCGCCGGTGGGAGGGCATCGCCCTGGGCAACCTGGCCGCGGTGACGCTGCGCCTGGGCGACCCCCGCGAGGCGGTCGCCCTGTGCGAGTGGGCGGTGGCGATCCACCGGGAGACCGACGACCGGATCACCGAGTTCGCCACCCTGGCCTGCCTGGGCATGGCCTGGCGGGAGCTGGGCGAGCGGGAGCGTGCCCTGGGCAGTGTCCGGGAGTCGCTGGAGGTGGCCAGGGATCCGGGCAACCTCGTCCAGGAGGCCTACGCCCTGTTGCAACTGGGCCACGTCCAGGCCGGGCTCGGCGACCACGACGAGGCCCTGGCCGCCTACCACCACGCCGCGGCCCTGCACCGCAGGGTCGCCGACCGGCGCCGTGAGGCCGAGTCCTTCGAGGGTGTGGGCGAGGTGTACCGGTCCCTGGACCTGCGGGAGGAGTCGGCGCGCTTCCTCCGGCAGGCCGCGGCCGGGTACCGCGGGTGCGGCGACCGCTGGCGCCTGGCGGTGTGCCTGCGCCGCCTGGCCGCCGTCCAGGACTCCCTGGACGAGGACGGGGACGGGCGGGCCCGGGAGCACCGGACCGAGGCCCTGGAGCTGCTGGCGGAGTTCGACGACCCGGCCGCGGTGGCCCTGCGGGAGGAGATCGAGGCCCTCGTCCGGAATCCGAAGACGTGAGCGGACAGGAGTTCCGTGTTCGGGCCCGCCTTCCGCACCGCTCTGCTTCACTGTGCCCATGCCCGAACTCTCACGCGAGCACCTGTTGGAGCTGGCCGGCCAGAAGTCCTTCGACCGCGGACCGGACTACCTCGGACGGGTGTCGGGGCTGCGTGCGAGCGAAGGAGCGGTGCACGCCGCCGTCGGCGGACGGCGCCGCTACCGGGTGCGGCTCACCACCGAGGGAGCCTTCTCCTGGCACTGCGACTGCCCCTGGGCCGAGGAGGGGAACTGCTGCAAGCACGTGGTCGCCGTGGGCCTGGTGCACCTATACGAACGCAAGCACGGCAGTGCCGCGCCGCCGGTGCCCGACATCGCCTCCTACCTGTACACCCTCGACCGCGAACGGCTGGTGGGTCTGCTGTTGGAGGAGGCCGACCGCTCCCCCGCGCTCACCCTGGCCCTGGAGGCACGGGCGGCGGTGGCGGCCCGGGACCCGGAGGCTCTGCGGGCCCTGTTCGAGGGCGCGCTGCACGTCACCGAACCGGTGCCCTACGAGCAGGCGGCCGAGTACGCCCGGGCGGTGCACAGCGCCGCTGACACGGTGGAAGAGCTGGAGCGCTCCGGCCAGGCCGGGGCCGCCGGGGAGTTCCTCGACGCCGTGCTCGCCTTCACCGGCGAGGCGGAGGAGATGGTGGAGGACCCCGACGGCGTGGTCCTGTCGGCGCTGGAGCGCCTGCACGGGTAGAGACCATCGGTGCCGCGGGCAAACCGTCAGAGGGACGCCGTGTTCCCGGCGCCCCTCCGCTCCGCCCTTGGCACGGACTCCTCCTCAGGCGCCCCTGGCCGCGGGAACGGCGGCGGCCGAAGGCTCGTTCCAGCGGCCGGTCGAGAGGAAGTCCTCCAGCGCCTTGGTGTAGGGCGCCAGGTCCAGCTTGAGCGTCTGCTCGACCCACGTGTCGTCGTAGTAGTTGTGCATGTACCGCTCGCCCTGGTCGCACATGAGCATGACGACGCTGCCCCGCTCCCCGTCGGAGAGCATCTCGGCGACGATCCGCATCGCTCCCCACAGGTTGGTTCCCGTGGAGGGGCCCGCGCGGTGGCGCAGCCGGGACAGGAGCAGGCGCATGGCCGCGATCGAGGCGGCGTCGGGCACCGAGATCATCCGGTCGACGACGGCGGGCAGGAACGAGGGCTCGACCGTGGGACGCCCGATGCCCTCGATGTGGGAGGGCTTGCCCTTGGCCCAGGTCGAGGGGTCCTCGGGCCACTGGCTCTTGGGGTGGCCCTGGTTGGCCGTCCAGTTGGGGAAGAACGCCGAGTTCTGCGGGTCGACGACGCACACCCGGGTGTCACGGCGGCTGAAGCGGATGTGCCGGCCGATGGTCGCGCTCGTACCGCCGGTGCCCGCTCCCACCACGATCCACTTGGGGTCGGGGTGGCGCTCCTCGGCGATCTGCCGGAAGATCGTCGCCGCCACGTTGTGGTCGTCCCGGTAGTCGTAGGCGCGCTCGGCGTAGGTGAACTGGTCCATGAAGTGGCCCTTGGGGGTCTCCTTGGCCAGCCGTGCGGCCTCCTTCTCGATGTCACCGTCGGCTCCGGGGTTCCTGACCTCTCCTTTGTAGGACTTGATGAGGTCCACTTTCTCCTGGCTGGTGCTCTTGGGCACCACCGCTGTGAACTTCAGCCCCAGGAGGTGCGCGAAGTAGGCCTCGGAGACCGCCGTGGAGCCGCTGGAGGCCTCGAACACGTGCGTGTCCGGTTCGATCCACCCGGTGCACAGCGCGTGCAGGAACAGTGCGCGCGCCATGCGGTGCTTCAGGCTGCCGGAGGGGTGGACGGACTCGTCCTTGACGTAGAGGTCGATGCCCCACTCCGCGGGAAGCGGGAACTGGAAGACGTGCGTGTCCGCCGAGCGCGTGGCGTCGGCGTGCAGCAGCCGGACCGCCTCCTTCACCCAGGCCCGCTCGCGCCCGTTGTAGTAGTCGACGATCCGTGTCGTGACGGTGCCCGTGTCCTGTTCACTGCGTGTCGTGGTCATGAGCCGGGGCTACCCCCGCGCGGGTTCCGGGGACCATCCAGCGGATGAAATCGCTGGTCAGGCTACCGATTCCGTCCTGTTTCGGAGTCTTGGTCCGCGCCGACGCGGACGGTTTCGGCTCCTCCCCTTCACATGATCGGGAGGGTCCGCCACCCCGCGGCGGCCGATGCGATGTGCACTCCAGGCCGTCCTCGAAGCGAAAACCGGCCGCGGATCTCGTCCGGTTGCTCGAACGCCCGTCGCCGCTACTCTGGCGTTCACAGTGGTCCGACCAGAAGGAAGCGCCATGGCAGCCACACCCGACATACGTCCGGTCGGGGATCTCCCGGACGAGATCGGCAAAACGGCCGCTCGCGAACTCTCGTTCAACGGCATCACCAGCCTCCGGCAGGTGGCCGACCACTCGAAGAAGGAACTGCTGGCCATCCACGGCGTCGGTCCCAAGGCGATCGCCATCCTCGGCGACGCACTGGCCGCGAAGGACCTCGAGTACAAAAGGTCCTGATCAGCCTGCGCCGACCGTTCTTCGTCGCGTTCGGTGGGTGGGAACGTGGTGGAGTGTGTCCTGACCGGATGCGGGGAACACGGCCCGTGGCCTGGTGCATCGCCACACTCGACCAAAGGACCGGGCTCTTCAGTGGGATGGGCACGGCCGTATCCGGCGCACGTGGGGCGCTGCGGGCGCTCACCGACGGCGTTGCCGGGGCCCGCGGTCCTCGCCCCTCACACGCAGGCGCCCGCCGGGCACCGGCTCTGCGGTGCCCGGCGGGCGCGGTGCTGTCGCGGGTTACCGCTCCGGTGTGATGCGCATGAAGGTGACCGAGTGCGCCGGGAAGGTGTGGGTGAACGTGCTGTCCACACCGTCGACGGTGGAGGTCTCCGGGCTGACGGGCCGGTCGGTCGCCGTGTTCTCGGCGGCCGGGTCGGCCTGCAGGACGGTCAGCTCGGCGGTGGGCTCCACCTGCGCGGAGCCCAGGTCGATCGACGTGCGGGCCGCCTCGCCCTGGGCGTTGACGACCTTGACGATGAACTCGCCGGTCTGCTCGTCGCGCGTGACCACCTGGCGGAACGGCTCGGGTTCGGGCGCGGTGAAGCCGCCCCACTCCTCGCCGTCGAGGTAGAGGGTGACGTCGCGGTCGCGCACCTCGACGCGGATGTCGTAGGCGCGGCCGGCCTCCACGGTGGTGCCGTCGGAGACGATGAGGCTCTTCGCGCCTCCGGAGGCACGCTCCACCGCGGACTGGGTGTTGTTCCACCCGCCCAGGTTCCACCAGTAGTAGTCGCCGGTGCCCTGGACGCCGAACCCGACGAGGAAGCCCTCGGCGCCCTCGCGCTTGGTGGCGGTCACCTCCAGGTCGTAGTCGGTCCACCCGGGGTCTCCGGCGGTGACCATCGTGTTCTCACCGGAGGTCTCGGTCTGCACGTAGGCGCCGTTCTCGACGGTCCAGTTCCCGGCGCCGGTGATGTGGGTCCACTGGTCGGCGCCGGAGGAGAAGTCGTCGGTCAGCAGTGCCTCACCGTCTGCGGAGGTCACGCGGACGTCGTCGTACTCGGCGCTGGTGTTCCAGGTGGACAGTCCCACCGCGCCGGTGATCGGTCCGCCGACACCAGGGGTGCCCGAGGCGGTGCTGGGCACCACACGGTCTCCGGTGTTGGTGGAGAACAGCCGCTGCACCTCGTAGTTGGCCGAACCCCAACTGGTGCTGTTGTCGAACCAGATCATGTCGGGGGTCCACTGGGTGTTCCACTCCGCGGCCAGCAGCGGGGCGTAGGAGACCATCTTCACCACGTCGGCGTTGCGCTCCAGCCCGGTCATGTAGGCGGCCTCGGCCAGGGCGTTGGAGAACTGGTTGCCCTGTGAGGCGAACTCGCCCAGGTAGACGTCGGGGCCCTCGCGGTCGTAGGAGTCGTAGCGCTCGTTGTTGGCCAGGAACCAGGCCGGGGAGTTGTAGTAGTGCTCGTCGACCATGGCGACGCCGTGCTCGCGGTTGAGCTCCCAGGCGCGCTCGAAGACGCTGCCGCCGGAGGCCGGGCCGGAATTGCCGACCACGGTGATGTCGGGGTACTCGGCCTCGATGGCGTCGCGGAACCGCAGGAAGCGCTCGAAGAACTCTTCGGGTAGGTTCTCCTCGTTGCCGACCTGCACGTGGGTCAGTCCGAACGGCTCGGGGTGGCCCATCTCGGCGCGCACGCCGCCCCACTCGGAGTCGGCCGGGCCGTTGGCGAACTCGATCAGGTCCAGGGTGTCCTGGATGTGTCGCCGCAGCAGCTCGGGATCGTCGGTGGCCCGGTTCTCGCCGCAGCCGGTGACCAGGGCGGGCACGACCGGCAGCGGCATGGCGCCGAGGTCGTCGGCGAACTGGAAGTACTCGTAGTAGCCCAGCCCGTAGGACTGGTTGTAGCCCCAGAAGTTGTGGTTGGTCGCACGCTCCTCGACCGGACCGACCGTGTCCTTCCACTGGAAGGAGCGCTCGCGCGGCCAGTCGGGGGCTTCGTAGGCCTCGTGGCTGCCGGTGTTGACCAGGCAGCCGCCGGGGAAGCGGACGAAGCCCGGGTCGAGTGCGGCGATCTTCTCGGCGATGTCCGTGCGCAGGCCGTTCTCACGGCCCTTGAAGGTCTCACGCGGGAACAGCGAGACCATGTCCAGGCCCAGCACGCCGCCACCGCTCCCGGTGACCGACAGCCGGCCGGTGGTGCTGGAGCCCGTGGCGGTCAGCGTGCCGGTGTACCGCGCCCAGTCGCCCTGGACTTCCAGGGCCAGCGGCTCGGCCAGCGGATCGCCCTGGGCGTCGTGCAACCGCACGGTCAGCGGAGCGGCGCGGCCCGGGGACTTCGCCCACACCGAGAAGTCGTACTCCTCCCCCTCGGTGACGGTGATCCCGGTGGAGTATCCGCTGTTGGCCACGCCGTATTCGCCGCCGTCGGCGGGCAGTACGACCCGGAGGTAGTTGCGGTTGCGCTCGTTGAGACGGCCGTCGTCGTTCACCACTTCCGCCTGGACGTTGGCCTTTCCGGTGGAGATCTCCTCCCAGGCGGTCATGGAGGTGTAGTTCTCGTTGTCCGCGGTGCTGTATTCGAAGGAGCGGTTCTGTACCAGTTCGGCGTACAGCCCGCCGTCGGCCGCGTGGTTGATGTCCTCCATGAATATGCCGTACATCTGGTCGCTGATCCGCGGCCCGGTGGCGGAGGGGTCGATGTCGATGCTGTAGTCGGTCGCTGCCGACGCGGGGGCCGCTGCGGACACGACGCACAGCAGTCCGGTGAGCAGCGCGCACGTGGCGCGCGCTGATTTCCTTCTGTTCGCTCGCAAGTCTTCTCCGGGGGGTGTGCCGCCGACGGGGGGGCCGATCGGCGGTTGCGGGATGTTTCGGGTCGCGGCGATATGAGGGATGTCAGCGCCGATAGGCGTCATTAACAGAGGACAGGGCGCACGTATTACACGGTCCTTGTCCCGGTGTTCGCTATTTGTATGTTAGCGCTAACATCCCTGGGTGTCGTCGAACGAATTCGGCCGGTTGAAGTATTTTCCTAGGTATAGCTCCGCGGCCACGAGAGTGTCAAGGGGTGTTCCGCGGGTGAAATCCGCACAACGGTTTCGCCGTGGGAACGGAAACCGCGGTGTGCGGCGGCGGCCACTCCGTCTCCTCCGCCGCTCCGGGCGCCGAGGACCACGGGTTCACCACCGATGTCTGATCCCTGGTACACATCCGCCGAGCCATCGAGGAAACCGGCTCTTCGCAGTTGAGGGTGTAGTCCGGTCGACGCGTCGGTGGCCGGGTAGGGGTCGAGGTCTCCCGAGGATGGGGGTGACTATGATCTCGGGCTCGAAGTGCTCGGGCAGCGGTTGGAGCCCGATCGGGCGATTCTCCGGTGCCGGTGTCCTGTCGCACGCGACCTGCTCAACTCGCATCCGTTCTGCTCACGTTCGGCGAGATTCGCGGACGATCTGCGCGCCGGAGAGCGCCCGCGCAGGTCAGGCACCCACGCATCCGGCGATCCGCGAGCAGATCGAATGAGAGAACCGTCAGGAGTGAGCAGGTCATCTGCGAGTCCCCGCCGCCGGGTTCTCATTTGATCTGCTCAGCGCCCTGGTCACAGCCTCGCGCGGTGCGCAGGTCGACTGCGAACGGACAGCCGGGTTGTCGAGCCCGACAGATGGTGTCGTCGCTGCGGATGCCCTGGCGCGGCCAGGGACACGGTGGTCCGGCGGTTGGCGCACGAGCCGTTCGGGTGGCGGCCCACGGTGTTGGAGGTCAGCCTCCGCCGATACCGTTGTAACGCCGCCTCCGACGACCCGGAACACGGACCGACGACGCGCCGCGAGCCGTCAGTCGCCGACGCTGCCGTCGATCATCTCGCGCAGGATGTCCGCGTGGCCCGCGTGCCGGGCGGTCTCCACGATCACGTGCAGGTACATCCACGTCAGCTCCCTGCCCCGCGGTGTGGTGACGGCGTAGTCGAGGCTGTGCTGGGCGGCGATCTCGCGGGAGCGGTCGCACTCCGCCTGGTAGGCGGCGATGACGTCGTCGAGCTTCTCGTTCGGCTCCAGCCGCAGGTCGGCCTCCGGGTCTGCGTCGGTCCACGGCGGCGTGGGCAGCTCCGCGGCGGGGATCTGCCCGATCTGCTCGGCGAACCCGCCCAGTTCCACCCACCGCAGGTGTTTGATCAGGCCGCCGAGGTTGGTGCCGGTCGGCACCGGGCTGCGCCGGGCGTCCTCCTCCGACACCCCGCGGGCCTTGCGCACGACGGCGTCGCGCAGGTAATCCAGGAACGTCTCGAGCTGCTCGCGCTCGCTGGCGGCGAACACGCTGCCGAGGATCTCACCGGGTCTAGTCATGGCCGGAACATAGCACGCGGGCCGACCCTCGCACCGGGGCTATTTTTGGGCTCTTCGCAGTCGAAGTTGAGGGTGTAGTCCGGTCGGCGCGTCGGTGGCCGGGTAGGGGTCGAGGTCTCCCGAGGATGGAGGTGACTATGCCGCCCATCTGGAAGACCTCGACGTGTCTGACGCTACCTTCGCCCGCCCTGACCTGACCACGTTCGCTCGTCTTGATGATCTCGGGCTCGAAGTGCTCGCGCAGCAGTTGGAGCCCGATCGGGCGATTCTCCGGTGCCGGGTTGTCGAGCCCGACAGATGGTGTCGTCGCTGCGGATGCCCTGGCGCGGCCAGGGACACGGTGGTCCGGCGGTTGGCGCACGAGCCGTTCGGGTGGCGGCCCACGGTGTTGGAGGTCAGCCTCCGCCGATACCGGTGCACCGGGTGCGGTCACGTGTGGCGCCAGGACACGTCGCGGGCCGCCGAGCCGCGGGCGAAGCTGTCGCGACGTGGCCTGTGGTGGGCGCTGGAAGCCCTGGTGTGCCAACACCTGAGTGTCGCCTGCGTCGCCGACGCTCTGGGGGTCTCGTGGAACACCGCCAACGACGCGGTCCTGGCCGAGGGCCGCCGGGTCCTGATCGACGATCCGCACCGCTTCGACGACGTGCAGGTCATCGGCGTGGACGAGCACGTCTGGCGGCACAACCGGCGTGGCGACAAGTACGTGACCGTGATCATCGACCTGACGCCGATCCGCGACGGCACCGGGCTGGCGCGGCTTCTGGACGTGGTCGCCGGCCGCTCCAAACAGGCGTTCAAGGCCTGGCTCGCCGAACGGGACAAGTCCTGGCGCGACAATATCGAGGTCGTCGCGATGGACGGGTTCACCGGGTTCAAGACCGCCACCGCCGAAGAGCTAACCGAGGTTGTGCCGGTGCTGGACCCCTTCCACGTCGTCCGTCTGGCAGGCGACGCCCTGGATCAGTGCCGGCGCCGGGTCCAGCAAGCCACCCACGGGCACCGAGGCCGCACCGGCGATCCACTATATGCCGCGCGACGCACCCTGCACACCGGCGCCGACCTGCTCACCGAGACCCAGCAGCACCGGCTGACGGAGCTGTTCGCGGCCGACGCCCACGTCGAGGTCGAAGCCACCTGGGGCATCTACCAGCGGATGATCGCCGCCTACCGTGAGCCCGACCGAACCCGGGGCCGCGAGCTGATGAGGCAGTTGATCGAGTCGATCAGCCGAGGCGTCCCCAGCCCGTTCAGCGAGATCATCACGCTCGGCCGCACCCTGACCAAGCGCGCCGCCGACGTGCTCGCCTACTTCGACCGGCCCGGCACATCCAACGGCCCCACCGAAGCGATCAACGGCCGCCTCGAACACCTCCGCGGCTCCGCCCTCGGGTTCCGCAACCTGACGAACTACATCGCCAGATCACTACTCGAGACTGGCGGCTTCCGACCCCAACTACACCCTCGATTGTGAAGAGCCAGGAAACCTTCGGTGTGGTCCCTGCCGACCCATCAGGGGTGTGGCGGCTGCTGCGCACCATGGGAGGGTCGCCCCTGGCCTACCGTCACCGTTACGCATCGGGGAGAGGGGGCGCGCTACGGGTGAAGTCCACCGCGTGCTCGGCGGTATCGATGAGCTCCTGATAGGTGATCACCTCGATACGGCTGAGGTGGCTGTTGTAGACCCGCAGAGCCCCGTGGAACGCACGCGGGTCCTCCTCGGTGCGCCGGGGATGCCCGATGACCACCGTGGCCTGGCACCGCCGGACGTCGATCCGCCACGTCTTCCGGGTCTCCTCGCGTCGCTCGTCGAGTGACACGAAGTAGTCCATGACCTGCTCGACCGCACGGTGTACCTCCGCGCTCGGAATCAGCCGTCCGCGTTGGTGGGCCACCACCTTGGTGTTGGCCCGTTTGATCTCGATGGCGTGGAGTACGCCGTCCGGTCGCAGCAGCGGAAGGTCGATCTCCGTCCCGGGGGCGAGGAGGCGGCGTGTCGCCAGGTCGACGAACCGGCCGCCGAGGATCCACGGGTTCTTCTCCCGTGCCCGTTGCAGGTCGGCCTCGACCGCGTTGGGGTTGGGGCCGTTCGGCCCGAACAGGTCGGGCGGAGGAGCACGAAAGGGCCCCGCCGGAGACCCTGTGCCGGCCTCCCACCACCCAGCCGCCACCAAACACGGCCCGCCCTCTCGTGGGGTACGGCGGGCCGTGTCCTGGCTCCTACTCCTCCGCCGGAGTAACGGGTTTGCCCATGGCCTTGGAGACCAGTTGGAGAAGAAGCTCGGACCTGGCCGCGTGGAAGGCGTCGAAGTCGTCCGCGCGCAGGTGCGCTGAGCCGATCAGGTGCCGTTCGAGGTAGGAGTCCATCTCCCGGGCGTCGATCTTGGCCACCGACTCCAACTTCCCCAGGTACTTGCTGGGGGCGTGGCTGCTGATATGCCGGTTGGTCTTGGCCGACAGCGGGGTCTTGTTGACGACGCTGTCGTACCTCTCCTTGTCCAGCCCCTGATCTGCGCACCACTTCTGGGGAAAGATGTGGTGGATGTCGACGGCGTGATCGAAGTAGGTGTTGTCCTTGATGCTCTCCCCGGAGCGCAGATCGGTGACGTTCCGCTGGAGCAGCAGCGCGTAGATTCCCTTGTAGGCCGCACTGTTGCGAGTGCGCAGGGTGTCCAGCCGACCAGCGGAGAACTGTGCCTCGTCCACGGTCCGCGGCGGCGTGTCCCCTCCCTTGGCCCAGGCGACGACCTCCGGCAGGTCTCGAGCGAACCGCGACTCCGTGCTCCCCCCGTACATCTCGCCGAGGATGCCGCACCAGAACCACCGAGAGATCGCCGTGCGCGCTGTATGCGTCTTGGCTTCCTCACCGAGGGTGGCGAAAACGGCCGCCAGAGGGATGATCTGGGTCCCGTAGGGCAGGAACCGGGTGTCGTACACACATTGCCCGTAGAGGAACTCGGACGCGGTCAGGAGCGCGTCGACGGCTTTGTCCGCCCACTCCAGGTAGTCCTCCAGGGAGAGCCGGAGCATCTCAGTGCGTCGGCAGCCGATCCGCGGCGCCTTGTCGGGATCACGCCCATCGGCGATCCACCGGTGGTGCCTGGCCTGGGTCGCCAACAGGGTGACGATCTGCAGGAAGTCGGTGTCGCGCACGTCCCACAGGGCCCGGTACATCGGGTTGCCGCTCCATGCCTGGTGGCGCTTGGCCCAGTCCGTGCGCAGCTCGAACTCGTCGGCGGCGAAGGTAGCTGTGAGGAGTTCGAAGACGGTGAGCGGCTCACCGCCCGTGTTGACCTTCTCGAAGACCTGGCACACGGCCTCGCGCGGCGTGGCCTTGTCCAGTTCGATGATGGGGAACTGGTACTTCTCGAAGCGGTCCACGACGTCCTTGTCGAAGCGCTTCCACAGTTCCAGCTTCGGTTTGGCGTAGTCGTGGTGCTCCCTGAAGCCGTCCGCCCAGTCGCTGGCGTCCATGACCTGGGTGAGAGGGAAGAGCCCGGCGGCGTACTCCTTCTCCGGCGTGGAGCAGTCCACCACCACCTCCTTGCGGAAGTTGCGGACGACCTTGTCCTTGGGCAGGAACCTGATCGCCTGTCCACGGTCCACTGCGGGATCCACCGCGGCCTCGATGTCGAGATAGAACCACCCCGACACCTTCCTCTTGCGCTCATCGGTCGTGCGTACCGGCTCGTCCAGGCAGAGCGCCTGGTAGAGCGAGGTCATGCGCTGCTGGCCGTCGAGGATGAGCGACTCGGCCTTCTTCTCCGCCTCGGAGACCCCCTCGACCGGACGCTGCCGGAACCGGGTCTCCCCACCCGCGCCCAGGAACATGAGGGTGCCCACGGGATAGCCCTGCGAGATGGAGGCGAGCAGGCTGGCGATCCCCGACTGGGACCAGACCCACCCCCGCTGGAAGTCGGGGAGCTGGATACGGCCGTCGCCGACTCTGCGCAGCAGCTCGGCGAGGAACTCCTTGGTGCTGTGGAAGGTATCTACCGCCATGGGGGGTCCTGTCGTCGTTGCCGTGTCGGGAGATCGGGGTCAGAGCTGGACGAAGCGAGTCGGTTCCGCGAGAAGGGCGCGCGCCCCGTCCACGTCGGCCAGACGGGCGGAGAGGGTGCGCTCTGCCAGGTGCTTGGGCAGCGCCGCGTTGAACTTGAGTCCGTCCAGGGCACGCACTCCCACGTCGGGCAGGGTGACACGCTCTTGGGCGGATTCCTTGGCCGCCGCCCACGTCCGGGGATCCAGGTCGGCGTTGAGCCGGAGGCAGGCGTCGTTGGGCTGCTGTTTGGGATCGGCCGCCCGCCCCAGGGTCGCGGCCAGGGTGAGGTTGGCCCGGGCCCCGGCCCAGGTCCACCAGCGCAGGTCGCCGTTGCTCGCTCGGAGGATCACCGATCCCCCCGGATGAACGAGATCAGTGTGGTCCTCTCTGGCTTCGGCCAGCGCGTTGACCGCCCTGCTGGTGAGTTTCACTCGGGGGTCGGCGCCCAGCAGCACTTCGCGTACGGCGCGCGTGAGGTGGAAGAAGGAGCCGAGGTGTCCTCCCGAGTCCCACTTGGCCTTGCCTCCGCCGCCCTCGACGGGTTCGACGAAGCACCGCTGCCTGCGCCAGTCCACCCAGGTGACCACCCAGGTGCGTCCGGCCAGCAGCAGCCGGCGCGGTCCGGTCTGCTCCTCGTCGGCGGCCAGCAGCGCGGGATCGATGCGGCCGATCTCGGTGCGCCCGTGCAGAGCGGTGAACTGCGGGGGTGCGGTGAAGACGCTGGTGAGTTCCATGAAGTGGCGGTGCCCGAAGCGCTTCTCGGCCTCGGGGCCGATCATCATCAGGCCGCCGTCCAGGTCGATGAATCCCTCGCGGATGAGGTGGGCGGCGATCGGCGCGCCCTGGTGGAAGGGTTCCAGGTCCCCCCACCACTCCGGCCACAGCCGCTCCCCCACCTCGGGTTCCTGCAGGCACAGCGCCAGGAGCTGCTGGGCGACGATGTGCCGGGGTTCGGGCGTGGGCACCACGGGCTCCACCCAGTGCTGCCCCCACAGGTGCAGGAGCCCGGCCGCGTCCAGGAGCCCGGCCTTGTCCACGGCCAGGAACAGGCAGTTGCGCTGGCTCCCCGTCCTGCGTCCGGTCCGGCCGACCCGTTGCAGGAAGGAGGCGACGGTGCCGGGCGCGTTGATCTGGATGACCCGGTCCAGGTCGCCGACGTCGATGCCCAGCTCCAGCGTGCTGGTGGCGACGATGACGCAGTCCCTGGCCTCACCGAAGGCCGCCTCGGCGCGGCGGCGCTCGTCCAGGGACAGTGAGGCGTGGGACAGGAAGGTGGTCACCCCCAGCTCGCGCAGCGCGTGGCCCAGTTCCTCCACGTACTTGCGGGAGTCGCAGAACACCAGGCGCTTCTCGCCCCGGTGCAGGGAGGCGATGACCTTGGCGGCGTTGTGCAGTGAGCCCACGTAGTCGAGTTCGACCTCCCCGGGCGGTGGCTCCTCCGGGACCCGGCCCGGTTCCGGCAGGCGCACGCCGGGGGCGATCACCCGCCCGGGACGCTTGCCCGCCATCGATCCCTGCAGCCAGGTGAGCAGGTCCTCGGGATTGCCGACCGTGGCAGACAGCCCCACCCGCTGGATGGGGCGCCCCGCCACCCGGCTCAGCCGCTCCAGCACGGCGAGCAGGTGCCAGCCGCGGTCGTCTCCGGCGAAGGCGTGCACCTCGTCCACGACGATGCCGTGCAGGTTCCGGAAGAACTCACGGTGGTCGACCTTGGTGCTCACCAGCATCGACTCGATCGACTCCGGCGTGGTGAGCAGGATGTCGGGTCGCCGCCGCAGGATGCGCTGGCGTCCCGCATGTGAGACGTCCCCGTGCCACAGTTCGGCCGTGCGCCCCAGCCACCCCGCGTAGGCCTGCACGCGCGGCAGCAGGTTGTTGAGCAGCGCCTTGATCGGGCACACGTACAGCAGCGACAGCCCCTCCCCCGACCGCCCGGCCATCGCGGTCAGCAGGGGGAACAGCGCGGCCTCGGTCTTGCCCCCGGCGGTGGGCGCGAGCAGGACCGCGTCGTCGCCGTCGATGATCGGCGCCAGCGCCTCACGTTGCAGGGGCCGCAGTCCCGGCCAGCCCAGGGTGTTGACCACGTGATGGGCCAGGGTGGGATGGAGGAGGTCGAGGCTGCCCGCGCCCGTCTCGCCCGCTGCTCCCGAGGTAGGGCTCACAGGTCCAGTTCCACCTCGTCGGCGCTGGCGACGCGCTGGACGTGGGCGCCGCGTTCGACCTCGGTCAGCTCGCTCGCCCCGACGGTGAGGCTGTAGTGGCGCCGGGGATCGAAGTCGTCGTTCTGGTCGACCCGGTCCATGACGTCCACGAGCTTGCGCAGGTAGAGCCGGGGGGCGATGCCGATCTTGCCACCCAGCTCCCCCGCCACGGCTTCGGCGAAGGCCAGCAGGTAGCTGTCGTCGACCCGGCTTCGCACCCGCTGGGAGTGGTCGGCCCCTTCGGCGTACAGCTCCCGGACCGCCACGCCCAGGTCGTGGAGCTTGTCCAGGTCGAAGCCGGTCAGCCGCACCTGGGCCGCGCGCAGGTTGTCGTGGCGCGGGTCCGGCAGGAAGTCGGTGGCCATCCGCTGGGCGAGCGGCGCCAGGCGCTGGACGCCCTGGGGGCCGTCGAAGAAGGCGGGGGTGCCCGTGATGACCAGGTACAGCCCGGGGAACTGGTTGTTGGCGATCTCGTCCAGGAGTTGGCGCAGCGCGTTGAGGCCCTTCTCCCGGGTGTCGGTACGGGCCCGTTGCAGGGTTTCCAGCTCGTCCAGGACCACGAGCAGGCCCGGATGGCCGCAGTCGCGCAGCAGCACGAGCAGGCCCTTGAGCGCGGACAGGGCGCCGAAGTGGTCGAGGTCGCCCTTGATCCCCGCGTAGCGTTTGGCGGCCGAGGCGACGTTGGGCTGCCCGCCCAGCCAGGCGATGAGCGCCTCGGCGATGGCCGGTTCGCCCTCGGCCTGGGCGCGGTGGTAGCCGCGCAGCGCTGCGGCGAACCCGGGATTGGTGGCCGCGACCTCGGAGAGCCGCCCCTCCAGCAGCGTCGTGACGGCGGCGTTGAGCGCGTCCTCGTCGTCCTCGCCCACCTCGCCGGCGGCCAGGACGTCCTCCTCCAGGGCGTAGACCCAGTTGTCGACCAGTTCACGCAGGGCGCTGGGCGGCTGGGTGGCGGTGGTGAGGCGTTCGGTCAGCCGCCGGTAGACGGTCTCCAGCCGGTGCAGCGGGGTCTCGGTCTCGGAGATCTGGATCTCGGTGACGGCGAAGTTGGCGCGTTTGGCGCGCTCCCCCAGCCAGCGCACGAAGAAGGTCTTGCCCGCGCCGTACTCTCCGCGTACGGCCTTGAAGCCCGCGCCTCCGGCGGTGACCGTCCCCAGCTCCTTGTCCAGGACCGACTCGAAACGCTCCAGTCCCACGGCGAACAGGTCGAGGCCGCTGTGGGGCACGGTGCCGCGGCGCAGCGCGCCGACGACCTCCTCGCGGCGTACGGGGCTGACGGAGTTCACGGTCAGGCTCCTTCGCTCAGGAACTGCTGCTGGAGCAGGGCGGTGTTGAGTTCGGCGCTGCGCTCACCGTCGGGCAGGGTCAGCACGGGGTAGGCCTCGACGTTGAGGACCTTGACGACCATCTTCAGGAAGCGCACGGCCCGCTGCGGCGCCTCCGCCTTGCCCGCCGCCCGCGCGGCGGTACTGACCGGCAGACGGGGGTTGGCCCCGCCCACGGCGGCCAGGGCGTCGATGACCGCCGCGACCTCCTGCGCGCCGGGGGCACGGGGTGTGCGGGCCACGCTGGCCTTGAAGGCGGATGAGGCGACCACCTTGGTGCCGAGTGTGTCCGGGACCAGGGCCTCGTCTCCGAAGAGGGCGGGCGCCTGAGGGTCGGCGGCGCGTTTGGCGGTCTTGCGCCGACCGGTGGTGGCGGGCTCCACGGGGGGCGCGGGCGCCTGGGCGGTGGCGCTTTCCAGGGCCTGGGACCACCACAGGGGTTCGAGCTGGGCCTGGCTGAGCCTGACCCACCCCTTGGGCGTGCTCTCCGGTACGGGGACGAAGGCCAGCACGGGGATGACCATCTCGGCCGCGGAGAAGCCGCCGTGGTAGCCCTCCTTGCGGTCGGTGTAGCGGATGTCCTCGCGGTAGGGCACGACCAGGCGGCCGTCGCCGAACAGGACCCGCTCCCCGGTGGCCACGACCTCGCCGTCCCCCGCTTCCCCGGTGCGGTAGCGGGCGGACTCGCCCGCCTGGGTCTTGACCGATTCCCTGCGGTCCCACACGTGGCCGTGGTCGGAGGTCAGCAGGACGGAGCGTCCCGCCCGGGCCGCCGCGTCGAGCAGGGAGGCGAGTTTGCCGATCTGCTCCAGGCGCCAGGTGGGGCTGTTGCTCTCGCGTCCCTTGGCCAGGGCGTCGTCGATGGTGTTGAGGACGACGGCGACGGCGGTGTCGGTCTCGTCGATGCTCTCCTGCACCTTCAGGGGCAGGTGCAGTCCCGCGCCGGTCTCCAGGTCGCGCTGGTGGTACAGGACCGCCTTGCGCCGACCGAAGGCCGGTGTGTTCCACAGTGCGCTGAACCCGGCGCGTTCGGTGTCCTGTTTTCCGGTGGTCAGCCGACCGCACAGCAGCGAGGCGCGCGAGCAGTTGGTGGTGGAGGGGACGGTGGCCAGGACGCCCCGGCGTCCGGCGGTGTCCTGGCTCCCCCGTCCGATCTCGGCCATGCGGCCGCGGGCGTTGATCTCCTCGGCCAGTTGGACGGCCACCTCGACGCTCATCCCGTCGAGAACGATGGTCAGGGGCGCGCGGTCGTCGGCCAGGGGCCGGGCGAAGTGGTCGAGCAGTGTCTCCGCACGGGGTTGGTGGTCGGTGGCCGAGTGGCCGCTGTTCCAGGTGTTGACGATGGCGGCGAAGCGCGCGTCGACGTCCGCGCGCCACCGGCGCGCGTGCTCGTAGAGGCGGCCCACCGCCTGGTCCAGCGCGGGGACCGCGGTGTGGCAGTGCCACAGCGCGGAGGCCGCTCGGTCCACCCATCCGGTGTCGTCCACGTGCGCCTGGATCCACTCGCGGGCGGTGGTGGGCGTGTCCTCGCCCATGGGACCGTCCTCGGTGCCCAGGGCCAGGCGACGCAGGAGACGGACCGCGTTGAGCGCCGTCTGGCCGGTGGCCTCGGTCTCGTCGTGGCGTCGGTGTCCGCGCAGCCGTTCCAGCGCGGCCTCCACCTCGCGCAGGTCCTGCGGGAGGAGCGGGGCGCCCGGGCCGTCGGCCTGGGACGAACCCAGGACGGCGTTGATCTGCTGTCCCAGATCCGCCAGGCGTGCGTGCAGGCCGGCGTCGAGGAGGCGGCTGGCCCGGGCGACGGGTGCGGCGTCGAGCTGGCCGAGCAGTTCCTCGGCCCTGCGGATGGTCTCCGAGGCCTGCTCCTGGTCGTGGCCGTCCAGGAGTCGCAGGAGAGCAGCGGCGCAGGCGCGTCCGAAGGCTTCCACGTCCTTGGCGCCGGGCTGCTGGACACCGAAGTAGCGCTCCTGTGCCCGGATCCAGGCGTTGTTGGCCGTCTGATCCCCACGGGCGGCGTCGGCGAGTTCGGACAACGCCAGTCCGATGGGTACCGCGTCCAGGACCAGGTCCCGGTCCAGCAACCGGAAGAGCACCCGGGGCACCGCGCCCAGTCCGTTCTCCAGCTCGGCGCGCAGCTCGTCGCGTTCGTCCTCGTGCAGGCGGTTGAAGGCGTAGACGGCGTCGGGGTCGCGGCTCCACTCCAGCAGCGCGGCCCCGTCGATCTGCTCTCCGGGTTCGCGTCCGAAGCGCACGGAGGCGGCGATGGACAGGGCCTGCTCGAGTTTGAGCACGCCCGCGCCCAGGCGCAGTTGCCGGGTGGCGCGGATCTCTCGGAGCGTGTCGGCGAGCCAGCCCCAGCGGCGCGAGTACAGCCGCGGGTCGATGCCGGTGACCTTCAGGTCGACGGCGAGCAGCTCCCAGTTGTTGACGCGCACCACGTCCTCGCCCAGGAAGCGGCCCAGCAGCGCCTCGCCGAACTCGGCCGGTTCGCGCGGAGTGAGAATGACCAGGTAGTCGGTGTCCTGGCGCGGTCGGCTGAGTTCGCGCACGGCACCCAGCACGCTGTCGGAGCCGACCACCCGTACGCGCAGGTCGTTTCCGTCGAAGGACATGGTGAAGGTGTGGGGGCCGTCCCAGTGCGGGTCGGCGGACAGCGCCAGCGCGCGGGCCACGGAGGCCGGTCGGCCCTTTTCGACCCGCTGCTGGTCGGCCTCCAGCGCGCGGCGCAGGGCGCCGGCGACGGCTTCCTCGTTCACTCGGCCCAGGGCCGGGCCGGACACGGCGGTGCCCCCTGCCGGGGCGGCGGCGCTCACTCGGCCACCCGGATGCTGATCTCGATCTTGGCGTCCGGGTCGATGCCGCGCTTCTCGCGCAACCGCTCGACGGCGGCGGCGACGTCCTCACCGGCCTCGACGCGCACCCAGGTGTCGTTGTCGGCGCGGGTCCGGTCGTCGCCCGTACCCGTGTCCTGCGGCGTCCGGTCGGTGGTCTTGTCCCGGGCCACCGGCTGCCGCCGATCAGTGATAACGGTCCGTTCGTCTGTCCTGGTCTTGTTGACCAGCAGGGTGACGACGGTGCTGTTGGCGGAGCTGAGCACGGTGGCCAGATTCTTGCTGTGCGCGTTGTGGCGTGCGGCCTCGCGCAGGTCGGCCAGGGTGTCCGCGGCCCGCTGATGGTCGTCACCGCCTTCGCCCGCCAACCGCTCCAGAGCGCGCAGCATGTCCCACTGGGTGGCGGCCAGCGCGTCGGCGAGGTTGCCCGCACCCGCCATGCTGGCCTTGTACACGGCCGCTTCCTCGGGCAGGTCAGCCTGTCCGAGCACGGTGACCAGCGCGGTGTCGTCGGAGAGCCCGCGCATGCGCCCCAGCAGGTCGTCGGTGGCGCGCGCGGTCCGCAGCCGGGGTGCGTCCTCGTCCAACCCGAGGATGTCTGCGTGCGCGGCCAGTTCCCTGACCAGGTGCTCGGTGGAGGCCTGCCACCGGGTGGCCTGTTCCTTGAGCTGCTCGGCCATGCGCTGGACGGCGCGCGCGTTGAGCACGGGCTGGCGGGACAGTCCGAAGACCTTCTCGGCCCGCTCGTTGGCGCGGTCGAAGTCCTCCTGGGTGGGCAGTTCCTGGCGGCGCAGCACGATGTCGTCGCTGAGCTGGCCGAAGCCGATGCCGGTGTAGCGCTTGCCCGCGCGGATCCAGGCCCGGTCGGACTGGATGGCGTAGACCTGCACGAGCAGGTCTACGACGTCCTCGGGCAGGCCTCGGCCGTCCTCGCGGTCGCGGATCCAACGCTTGAGATCCCTGACCCGGATGTCGGTGGTCTCGGCCTGGTTGATCCGCGCGTAGTGGTCGAGCCTGCGCACCCACTCGTCGCGCAGAACGAAGACCTCGGTGACCTTGGCGATCTCCAGCGGGTCGGCGATGCGGCGCAGCGCGGGCAGGTCGGTCTTGGCGGGGGTGTGGTTGTGCAGTTTCTCGGCCTTGGCCGCCTCCACGGCGCCCAGGACCGTGGACAGGTCGGCGCGGCGTACGGGGGTCTTGCCTCCCCCGATGGAGAAGTCGGGGTGCTCGGGGTAGAGGTGGTCCAGGAGCTTGCGGGTGATGCGCTCCATCGCGGCGGGGAACTGGCTGCCGGCCTCCAGCGGCACGGTCAGCGACGGCGGCAGCGGCTCGATGTGGCGCTCGGCGTGCGCGTCGTAGTCGGTACTGTCCGGGTCGGCCTCCACCAGCCCGTAGGCGCCCCGCATCAGCCCGCTGATCTGGGCGGTGAGCTGGTTGCGCTGGTTGTCGAGCTGGGCGCGGGCCTCGCGGCGGTCGTCACTGCTCCAGTCGGGGGCCTTCTCCTCGATGACGTCGGGCTGGAGGAGGTACTCCATCATCAGCACGCGCCGGGCGTCCTCGAGCCTGCGCGGTGACAGGAAGGTGGGCAGCCACACCAGGGTGGCGGGTGGCGTGGGGAACTCCTCGCGCAGCGACTGGACCCGGTGGCGGTCCTCGGCCGGTGTCTTGCCGTCCTCGTCGAAGGGGTAGTCGAGGACGACCCTGACCGCGTGGGCGTGTTCGGGCTGGAACTCCTCGCGGCCCATGTCCTCCGAGCGCACGTTGCCGAAGGCGACCTCGACCAGGCGCTGGGTGCCGCGCCAGACGACGTTGGTGCGTGCTGCGCCCTCGTCGAGGCCCATCTCCTTCCACAGCAGGCGCTTGAACAGGTGGCGCAGGGCGTGGTCGTTGGCCGCGGAGTAGGCCGTGCGCATCAGCGACTCGGTGTCCACCCGCAGCAGGTTGAGGGAGACGGTGGGGTCGGTGGCCTGGGCACCCACCCGCACCTCGCCGAACTGGGCGGCCATGTCCTTGAAGAACTGGGTGACGGCGGCGACGTCCTGGCCGGTGCGGCGGGCCTTGACGATGCCCTGGTTGAGGGCGATGGCTCGCCCTGCGGTGAGGTCCTTCAGCGCGGGCACGTAGGGCGTGAGCGCGCTCAGTAGCAGGGTCTTGACCAGCAGGTCCTCACGGCGGAAGGGGGCGCGCACGTCCAGCCCGGCGGCCTCGGCCTCGCTGGTGCCGTTGCGGTTGAGCAGCCAGGGGCGGACCTTGTTGCGGTAGAAGGTGCGGATCTTGGTGTACTCGGCGCTGAACTGGTCGGTGAAGGGGCGGTCCTCGCCCTCGAAGAGGACGTCGAAGACCGCGCCGAGCGGCACCATCTGCCCGACGGGCAGGGTGTCGCGGTGCTTGACCAGCAGCTGGAGCAGGAGCTTGAGGGCACTGCGCTGGCGCTGCAGAGCGGCGGACAGGTCCACCATGACGTGCAGCAGGGCGGGGCTGAAGGGGTAGAGCTTGCGGAAGTCCTCCCAGGTGCTGGTCTCACCGCCCTCGCTGTCCAGGAGGGCGTCGCGGACCTCGGGCCGGGTGCGGCTCATGCGTTCGAAGGCCGTGTCGATCTCGGCGGCGGCCCGGTCGTCGCGCGGCTTGATCAGGCGGTGGCGGACCACCTCGGTGAGGTTGGCGTCGGCGAGCTTGATGTGGCCGAAGCGCCCGTCCCAGTAGTTGATGGTCTGGGAGACGCCCTCGGTGCCGCCGCCCAGGCCGACGAGGTCGCGCAGGTCGCGCTGGCGGGGCACGAAGCTGATGATGGGCGCGGGCCGGTGGCTCTGGGAGGACTCGACCAGCTTCGCGATCTTCTGGATCTCGGAGTTGATGCGGCCCTCGTCGCCGATGAAGGCGGTGAAGCGCAGGATCAGCTCGTCCAGGAGCAGGATGACGGCGTCGCAGCCGAGTTGCTCACTGGCGTGCCGGCTGATGACGGCCAGGCCCTCGTCGATGCCGACGTAGGCGCTGCTGGAGTCGCCGACGGCCTCGGTGAAGCGTTTGAAGGGTCCGGCGATGAGGGCGCTGACGAGGTCGTCGCGCAGCGCGCGGTCGGCTCGGGAAGCCGTCTCGGGGACCACGGCGAAGGCCTGGTCGAGGGTCTCGGTGGTCCAGGTCGCCGGTCCACCGAAGTCGCCCCAAGCGCCGGCGTCCTGGGCGGTTCCGGTGCTCTCGCCCTTGGTCTCGCGGGGCGGCAACTGGGCGATGAAGGCCGCGTCGCCCTCGCGGGCGCGCAGCTCGCGGGCGTCGGCGAGCAGCCCGTCGGCTCGGTAGACGGCGGGCACGGACGCGTCGGGGTACTCGGCGCGGACCTGGCGCACGTAGCCGCCCAGGATGTGCGACTCGATGGACTCCTCGCCGATGAGGTGGCTCTTGACCTCGATGAACTTCTTGCCCTGCAACCAGGCGTCGTGCTTGGCGACGGTGTCGGCCAGACCGGCCTTGCCGCGGGCGTCGGGGTGGTGGTCCAGGATCGCGGAGAGCACGGCGAGGAAGTGGCTCTTACCCGCGCCGAAGGAGCCGTGCAGGTAGCTGGCCTGCGACTTGCCGTCCACGACGGAGGAACGGATGGTCTCCAGGGCCTGGTCGAAGGACTCGGCGAGCTGGGAGGTGACGACGTACTCGGAGAGGGCCTGGGCCTGGCGGCTGGAGGTGCTCTCGGTGAGCTTGACGACCAGGTCGCCTTCGTGGACGGCCTGGGGGATGTCGATGAGGTCGCTGATGACCCGGCTGCCGCCGGCGTCGTCGCCCGGTCCAGGGGGAGGTGTCGCCATCGTCGCCGTGTGCCCTTCTGACTGCTGTTGTGTGGGGAACGCGTACCACCCGGCGGGGAGCCTTCGGGGAAGGGGTCGTTGGTACACGATCCCGCATATGACCAGGTGCCCAGCCTACGTCGCTGTTGTGAGCTGGACACACGTGTTCATGGGGTGATCGGAGTGCGCCCGGTGGCCGGTTCCGGCCGTGGAAGAGGGGCTGAAAGACCCTTGTGCCGGGTGCGGCCCCGCGACGGGATTGCGCGGGGCCGCACCGTGCGCCACCAGGGGTTCGGTGTGCCGATGGCTGGGCTTCGGGGGTCAGGCCTTCTTACGTCCCCGGGCTGCGGGCCGCCACGCCTTCATCTCAGACTCGGTGATGCCGGTGGTGTCCCGCAGGGTAGTGAGGTCCTCTTCGGCGTGGTCGGCGGGGGTGTCGCCGTACTCGTCCTTCTCGCTGTGCCACTGCTTCACCCAGGGCAGGAGTTCGGCCAGTCCCGCGAGCAGCGGGACCATACGGTCGCGATGCTCCGACCAACCGTCCTGTTCAAGCCGCTCGTGGGCGAGGGTGGCCAGGGCGTCGGCCTGCTGGGCGTGGTCCCACCCGGCCCAGCCCAGGAGGAGGGTGGGGTCGGTGTCGGTCTCAGCGCCGAGGTAGGAGATGAAGCGTTCCTTGGGCACATCGAGTTTGCCCCGGTTCGACCAGTACTCGTTCTTGCGAAAGTCCCCGGACCTGTACTTGGGCGGGACGGGAATGTCGAGACGGCGCTCCTTCTCGCCCTCGGCCAGCTCTGCGTTGAGGGCATCCTCCTGGCGCTGGAGGTCCCATACGTGCTCCCAGTCCGCGCGCTTGCGCATGCCGGTGTCCTTGTAGCGCAGCGCTGCGAGGTAGGGCACGTGCTCGGTCTTGGCGATGTCTGCGATGACCTGAGCGAAGTCCTTGCTGGAATCGTAGAGGGCGGCGACCTCGGCGACCTCAGGGAACAGGTCACGCACTCGGTTGGCCAGGGCGCGAACGGAGAGCGGACGGGCGCGTTCCTCACCGTAGTCGTCGGTACTGAACCAGAGACGCCGGTCCTCGCACTTGTCCAGGAGCCAGGACTTGAGCGCGGCCTGCTGCTTCTTCTCCCAGGTCTCGGACTGCCAGCGGCGCTTGTACTCAGGACGCTCGATCAGGCCGATGTTCTTGTCGGACTCGATTAGTTCGATGCGCTTTGCGACGACCTTCTTGTAGAGGTCCGGCCAATGGTCCGGAATCTCTGTAACAGGAGTGGAACCGTGCCGATTGAACCACTCGGTGGAGATTTCTCCCTCTGCCACCTTGCGTGCGAGAACGATCTCAAAGGCCCGTTCCCCTAGGTCAATAGAAGGAACATTAGATGTGTCAGGTATGACAAGTTCAGATAGTTGGTCATCAGCGATGAGCCCGTACCGGTGGTAAACGTCCCAGTCAAGTTCTTCCTGAAGCGCGATTATCCGCTGCCGGGCGGCCGCATGCTCTATACGGGCTTCCTTGAGCCGGCCAGCCGTTGGCATCTCTGCCTCGACGATAATTGAGGGCTCCACGGACGACATCAACTGGGCTCGGGCGTCGATCTCCCTAGAATGAGAAAGCGGGAAATTTCCGGGAATCGGAAATTCTCCGAGCTTCGTTCCTGTGAACTCATAGAACCTCTCCCACGCAGCACTCGTAATACCACCACCTTCTCCCCTATTACCCTTGTCATGACAGACTTGCTTCATCCAGAAGCAGGCAGTCGAGGAGTTAAGAAGGCCCATCAAATCTAGATGCTGATCCTCGGTAGATTCATCTGGCAGCTTAATCACGGGAGCCGAACGATTGAAGACCTTACCACCTCGATCTAGCACGAAATGGTTATGAGTCGCCACAAAGGCAAAAGTAATTGACAAAGGAGAAGAATACGCAGATGACGTATGCTGCATATAGTCCCACCAGCCGAGGCCAGCATCGGACATGTCACCTTTAAATGTTCTCCGGGAAGCCAATATTGAGCGGAGAAACCAGAGATCCGACTTGACGATAGACAAGTCGAGGCCAGGCTCATACGGGTACCAAATGCGCTCTTCTGGAGACGAACTCCAGTCTCTAACGATCTCACCAACTAGCAAGGGGCGAAGGCCAAATCCATCTGCAACATGAGAGTAACTCGACCGCATCGGCCTAATGTAGGCCTCGTCAGAACCAGCCCTAATTGCCCGACCAATGGGCTTTTCAATAACCTCCCCCAGTGCTCGCTTTCCAGAGCCAATCAATCGATAAGTCTCAACAGCACCGCCACCCGACAGGCTCCAGGGGTGGTCAGCAAACCTAAGCCGATCGAAGTCACCCACAGAAACCCATTCAGATTCGCTGAATTCAGCAGATCGGAATTGTTCAACAATCGCTGACCATACCCGACCTTCTGAGGCCACCTCTGGCTGAGCTGGCTCTCCTCGAACCCCGAGAACCGCACGGATTTTTTCTTCTCGAGAAGGAAGCAAGTTCCTGCCAAAAATAATTACAGTTGGCGTCCCATGGCCCGGAATAAAAGCACCCGAGGAATCAATTACGTGGCTAAGCTGGACCTTCCCCCGAAAGAAATCCTCGATTAGTCTCTTGCCGAATTCCCGCTTCATGAAGGAGTTAGAAGTGATCTGTCCGACATATCCAGCACCAAGCTTGTCCCCTCCAGCTCGCTTCGCCAAGTCAAAAAAGCGCTCAACGAACGGCACCGAGAGGGCGTACGTTCCCGAACAGGTGGAGTACCGATTCCGGTAATTTAGGTTTTCCTGCTTATCTTTAACTGTGATGTAGGGCGGATTTCCCACAACAGCGTGATAGCTAGCCACTCCAAGAAGATCAAATTCGTTTACGTATTCACCAACATCCTCTGTCGAATATCGGTGAATACCACTATCGCTAAACAGGTCCTCCTGCCGCTGCGGTGCGCCTCGACCATGAAGCAGCGAGTCACCCGTAGCCACCACGATGGGCCACTCAGGGTTGCTCGAGCCCAAGCGGATGATTCCGGCTTCCTTCATAGCTGCAAGAAAGAGTCGAAAGCGAGCAATCGCGACAGCAAAGGGGTTCTTATCAACTCCGTGAACACTACGCAGGCTGCGGTTGATCAGATCCCAGTCCGAAGCTCCGGTTTCAGACTCACGCCACTTCGAAAGCAAGCGGTGAAACGCCCCGAGCAAGAAGTGACCGGACCCGCATGTGGGGTCAATCAATCGAAATCCGGTGTTTTCAGCCCGATAGATCCGATTTCCGTCGAGTCCGAACTCTTCCACCGCTGGCTCAAGGGTATAGTCGAGAATGAACTCCTCAACGAACTCCGGAGTCTGCAAAAGTGCGTAGGTCTTCCGAGTGGTCTCGGACAGGTCCTGGTAGAGGTCACCGAGGAAGCGAGTGTTCCACTCGGGATCAGTGAAGTCATGGAGCAGGTGTCCGTCATCGCCCACTGACCGCCAGAAGTCGATGAGAGCCTTGGCGGCCTGGTGGGACGGAGTGACCGCCCACATCGGGTTGTGCTTCTTGTCGAAGAGCCCAGCCATCACCGAGGACACGCTCATCTGCTCGAAGGCGTGCTCCAGCCAGTCACGGTCGGTGCGCTCGGGAGCGTCCGGGTTCTCGCTTCGCCCCTGGAGAACCCAGGCGTCCTTCAGCTCCTGCGCGATGCTGAAGCGGTCGGCCTCGTTCTTCGGCCCGGCGATGAAGGGCTGTTCCAGAAGACCATTGTCCTCACAGAAGCGGACGAACACCGTCGCCAGCACCCACGCCACCGCGGCCTGGGTCACCTGGCCCTCGCGCCATGCGCCCTCTGTGGTGGCGGTTCGCTCGGCATCCCGGGCACGCTGGTACTCACGCTTCAGGAACTCGTCGAAGGTCTCGGACTTCCCGGTGGGACCGATGCCCTTGATCGCGGTGGGGTCCTCGCTGCGTTCACGCAGGTCCGTCTCCAGCAAGCGAACCTGCTTCTGTAGGTCCTTCAGCAGCAGGGCGTGATCGACCACGGGGACTCCAAGACAGACGAGAGGGGCTGGGTTCTCCCATTGTCAGGCTTCCGGGCGCTCGAACGCACCCGGAATGAGCTAACGATGGCGGAGCTGTTCTCGCTTCGTTGCGCCGACGACAGGGCTGTGGCGGTGGCGAGCCATCACCCTGGGCCACCACCGCCACAGCGGTTCCTGATCAGACCAGGTCAGGTGCCGGGTCCAGCAGGATGAGGAGCGCACCGATGTCGGGAGACTCGGTCAGACCGGCAGGAGTGGCGACCCAGTAGGAGTGCGTGGCCTCCCCGAACCAGATCACCAGGCGCGGGTTGTGGGCCTGGGCGGAGGCGGCGCGCAGGTGTTCGCGGGCATACTCGGCACGGTGTCCGCCCAACCTCGGCAGGCGCTCGGCGCGACGCCTACGGCATGAAGGGTGAGTGCAGGAGGGGCAGACCGGACCGATCAGCGGAGTACGCCGTGGCAGGGGCGGGCGCCTGCGGAAGAGCGGATCGCTGGAGGGCCTTGGCGCGGGGATAGGATGCGTCACTGATCCTGCTTTCCTTCATTTCGCAGTGGTGGATTCCGGGATCGGATTGGGGCCCGGGTAGAGCGCGGCAAAGCTCTCCTGGGCCCTTCGCGCTTCAACGGCACTGACGCCGTCGATGTGGCGCGTGCTGCACGTGTCAGAGTTCGGTGTTCCAGAGGCTGTCCGTCAGGTCGTAGGCCAGGTGGAACCAGACCTTGCGGTAGCTGGGCTGACCGTTGTCGCCCCAGCGGGTGGCGAAGGCGTCGACCATCGCCAGGCCACGCCCGTTCTCGGCGACGAGATCGAGCCCTCCGGGGACGGAACGAGGTGCTCACGCTGATCGTGGCGGATCATCCGATCCGCCAGTTCGCCCTGGTCGCGACAAGTGAGCGTCATCCCGTCCCGGTGCCGTGCGACCAGGAGCGAGTACGAGCCTCCAGGCAGCCCTGACTTGGAGTGGCGCAGGGCGTTGTTGGCGAGTTCGGAACCGAGCAGCTTGAACAGGTACCGGTAGTCAGAGCTCTGCTGGGCGGCACAGGTGTCGAGGTAGGCGCGCACAAGCGGCATGTACTGCGGCGAGGATCCGAAGTCGTAGCGGCGAACGCTGTAGTGGGGCCGGCTGGGCTGGCCGTTGAAGTAGTGCCGGTAGGCGGGCGGCACCAGCTCGTTGAGCGGAACGGTCACCTCGGGCAGCACCGGCATCGGGGCTATTGCGGGCATGACGAACAGACTCCTTGCATGCGTGGAGGACATCGGGGTGGATCGGCGTGCCCGCAGGAGTGAGACCTTCGCGTTTCCCGCGTAGCAGGAAGGGGCACGGCGTAGTCTGACCAGCACCACTTCAACGCTCAGTGAGATGCCGATCACTGACTACGCTCCCCACCATACTCTCAATCACACTCCAGTCAACGACAGATTGGAAATTTGAGAGTTTTCCGCTTAGGATCCTGCCATGGCCATAGAGCGAAGCCCCTCCCTACGCCTCCGGCGACTTGCCGCTGAACTTCGTCGTGCGCGCGAACGAGCCAACCTCACCGGTTCTCAGGCCGCGAAGGCACTCAAGTGGAGCGCTGGCAAGCTGAGCAAGATCGAGCACACCGAGACCAAACGCATCTCCAGCAGCGATCTCGACAAGATGATGGATCTCTACGAGATCGAGGATCCAGAGATGCGCGACGCCATGCAGGCGCTCGCGAAGGATGCGAAGATCAGGGGTTGGTGGGCGAAGTACCGAGAGATCTTCGGCGACCAGGCTCTGCCAGACTTCGAAGCCGAAGCCTTCGTCATACGCACCTTCTCAACCCAAACCGTTCCTGGCCTGCTGCAGACCCCTGGCTACGCGGAAGCGATCTTCCAGGGAGGGCGGTACGTCAGCCCGCAGGAGGTCCAACGTCGGGTCGACTTCCGGATGGCACGGCGAGAGGTCCTCACTCGGTTTCGCCCGGTGCAACTGCGAGCGGTCATCGACGAAGCTGCCCTCCGGCGCCAGATTGGCGGCCAGAAGGTCATGGCTACTCAGATGGACCATCTGCTGTACATGGCACAGCTTCCCAACCTCGACATCCAGGTACTGCCGTTCACGGCAGGCGCTCATGCAGCACTCGCGGCGCCGTTTACTATCCTTGAGTTCTCTGAACCGTTGGACACGCCGATCGTCTACGTAGGGACGGTGACGGACTCGCTCTTCATCGAAGAGGCTGACCAGGTCACGCAGTACAGCGCAACCTTCGGCGATGTTCAGGCCTCCGCCCTGAGTACAGCCAAGTCTGCCTCTTTCATCAAGGACGTGGCAGCAGCCCTAGAGAGTGACTAGTGACGAACCTCGTGTTCCGGAAGAGCAGCTACAGCGGCCAAGACCAAGACTGCGTCGAGGTCGCTGACCTGCCCTGCGGGGCCGCCGTTCGGGACTCCAAGCGCCCAGAACGCGGCCACCTCCCCTTCCCCTCCGCCGAGTGGGGTGCCTTCCTCACCGCCGCGCGGTCGGACCTGTCATAGCAGCTCGTGAAGCCGCTTTGAGGTGGGGCGGGCGCGCCGGCTGCGCCCGCCCCACCTCGCACTCCCCCACTCCCCCGGTTCCGGCCGCTCAGGCGAAGAGGTTGACCGTGTACCCCAGGGACCGCATGTACGCATGGGTGGTTAGGAGCGGGTCATCGGAGTCCAGGTCCAGCGGATCCCAGCAGAAGCCCACCAGGGCATCGATCGCCGGTTCGAGCTCCGGGTCCCTGATGTCCGGCTCCTGGTGCAGCCAGTCGAACCCCACCCGCGACATCCCTTCAGCGGTGCGTCCGTTGAGGAACCTCTCCTCGTAGGGCATGCGACGCAGAACCATGCCTTCCGGGCTCGCCCGGAGCAGGTTCAGGCAGGACGAGGGGTACAGCGGCGGCAGCTCACACGCCACGGCGATGTCCTGCGACTCCCATGCGACGAAGACCTCGTCCACCGGTACGGCCGCCGCGAGGAAGGACAGCTCGGCGATTCCCTGAGCCGCGTCCTTCCCCTGGTAGACCGGCCGCAGTTGGGCGAACCCGATCGGTTTTCCGTTCAGGAACGGATATACGGACGGCATGAGGACCCCGCCGGCCTCGGCCCCGATGGACTCGTGCGCGCCTTTCACCGCACCGGTCATCGTGTCCCACAACGATCGCTCCACGCGCTCCCCTGACTCTGCTCGGCTCGGCATATCTAACAGATCGTGACGACGCGAACCTACTGCGTGGCAGCGACACTCACGTGTCCCGTCCCCACCTCGGCGTCGAGACCGTTTCCCGGACCTCGATGGCCATCCGACGTCCACCACCCTCCGCCCGCACGCCAACCTCACCGCGCCACGAATCTCCACCATCCCTGGCAGGTAAGGATCACGGCGCCTCAACACTCGGCCATTCGAACTCGCGATCGAATTCGATGACCATATTCGACTCCTTGTACGGAAATGACCTCGCTCGAACCGCGCACACAACGACAGCGGACAATTCCCGTGCGGAAGAAGGCCGCCTCTGCCATCCTGGAAAAACCCAAGGTTCGCATACTTCCCAGGACGCCCCCTTTGATCAAGCGCATCACACATGTCGCGAATTTCCGTTGCTACCAGGGATGGAAGGAGCATCCCAACGCCGTCGACTTCCAGCGGCTCAACCTGGTCTACGCCCCCAACGGGACAGGCAAGAGCACCCTGGCCACCCTGCTCAGCGGGGTGCCGGAAGACCCGGAATGGTCACATGGCATGAAAGCGGTCATCCAGACGGATCATGAGGGAAACACTCGGGAAAAGGTCAAGTCCGCCGGTGACTGGGCATGGGACAACGTACGGCTGTTCAGTGCCGACTACGTTCGCCGGAATCTTCGTTTCGATGCCGAGGACGCGGGCACCGGCGCCCCGGCACTGATGTATCTGGGCGAACCCAGCATCGAACTCAAGGAGCGTCGGGAAGCGGCCCAGCGGCGTATCGAGGAACTCGGGCCGCGAATCAAGGACCTCCAGAAGCGAAGGAACCGGGAGCAGCGCAAGCGCGAGGAACTCTGCCGCGATCTCGGCCGACGGGCCAACAAGGAGCTCTTCTCCGCGAACGACCGCTTCAGCCGCGCCTTCAACCGCGGCCACGTCGAGAGGGCTCTGGAGGGCCCCCTCACCACGCTGGAGGACCTCGACCGGTGCGAGGACCAGGACCGCGCTCTGATCCACGGTCCCGCGTGGGCGCCCGTGGGCGTCACGGCTCAGGCCGAGCCGTCGGTCCACGACCTGCGGAACCGGCTCACCGATCTACTGGCGCGCACGGTGACGTCCGAGGTGATCGCCGACCTGGCGTCCGACCAGGCCCACGGTGACTGGGTTCGCGACGGCCTGGCCCTGCACGCCGACCGCGACACCTGCCTGTTCTGCGAGTCCCCCGTCGGGGAGGAGCGCAGGCGGAGGCTGGAGCACCACTTCGACGAGAGCTACAAGCGGCTCCAGGACGAGATCGGCGCGCTGGAGCAGGAGGTCGGCCGCCTCCGGCAGCGGTTCGGCGGGCTTCCTGCCGGGCTGCCCACCGGGGAGCAGCTCTTCGAGCACCTGCGCGAGCGGTACGGCGACGCGGTGAAGAAGGCCCGGTCCGACATCGACGACCTCCTGCTGAGCCTGGACCGGTTCGATCGGGCCCTAGGGGAGAAGAAGGGCGCCATGTTCACCGCGCTCACCGCACCCACCGACGTGGAGACACTCGCCGTGGACCTCGGCGAGCTGCACTCGATCCTCGAAGAGCACGACCAGGGCACGCGAACACGCGAGCTGGACCGCTCCCGCGCGGCCGAGCGCGAGTTCGAGCGGATGCTGCACGGAATCGAGGAGACCTGGCGGGACCACCGCTCCCACCAGGAGTCACTCGACACGGAGATCGAAGAACACCAGGAAGCCCTGGCCAAGTATCAGGGAGTCCTCCTGGAAACCCCGCAGGAAGGGCCTGACCCCCACCACTTCCTCCCGCTGCTCAACCTCGACATCCGTAGCCTCCTCCGACACGAGGAACTCACCTTCGGCTACGAGGACGGGCACTACCAGGTCATGCGCTCCGGTAGCCCCGCCCACAACCTCAGCGAGGGCGAGAAGACCGCGATCGCACTGCTCTACTTCCTCCAGAGCCTGACGGAACGCGGGCGGGACCTGAAGCAGACCATCGTCGTGGTGGACGACCCCGTCTCCAGCCTCGACGACCACCTGATGTACGGCGTCTACTCCACACTGGCCACCCGGTTGGAACCGGGAAAGCTCTGCCGTCAGCTGTTCGTCTTCACGCACAGTACCCAGTTCCTTCGGCACTGGTCCCGCGATCTCCTGCGGGGCGCCCCGGATGTTCGGCGGTCCCACGCCACGCTCCACTTCATGAAGTCCGTGGAGCGCCCCGACCGGGACGGTTCGGGCCGGACCACGCGTCAACCCGTCCTGGACCCGGTCGACCTGGAGAGCCCGGTCGCGACGATCCTCGGCGCCGACTACCTCCTGCTCTTCCACCGGGCCGCCTGGGATCTGCTGGAGGCCACGCAGGGAACCTGCGTGACCGCCGACATCCGGCTCGCCACGTCCACGCCCAACGACGCCCGCAAACTCCTGGAGCACTTCCTGCACTTCAAGGCGCCCAGGCAGGCCACGAATCTGACGGAGGCGGTCAAGTACGTCCTGCGGGGGGATCCCGCTCGCGCCGACCGCCTGATGAAGTTCCTGAACCATCACTCCCACGGCACGTTCGGTGAGGGCGACGGGCGGATCCTCGATTTCCGGGGCCGCGAGGTCATCTCCGACGTGTTCGCGTTGATGCGTGAGCACGACAGGAACCACTTCGAGGGCGTGTGTCACCGGCTGCGGCTCACGGAGTACATGGACCGGCTCGTCTCCGTCTGACCAGCGGCCCCGGCCGCTTCGGGAGCCGGTTCGGCGAGGCCGCCCCACCGAACCGGCTCCCCGCCGGGCGTGCACGCGTTCTCGCTCGCGACCGGAGACCGGTCGAGCAGTACGCCGACGAGCCCAGCGCTCACGGTCATAGCGAGAGCAGCCGACCATGTCGCGTCGGGCTCACTCCCTGGTCCGGATCACCAGCGTCCCCGCATTCCTGTCGTGCAGAGTCCGGCTCCACGGATCCGTCCGTGCCACGAGGGACTCGAGGAACACCGCGAGGTGGCCCAGCACGGGAATGGTCTGCGGTAATCCAAAGAAAGCCGCCCTGGCCGCTGCCCTCCGATGGGAGAGCGGCCCGCCTCCCCCTGCGTTCACGACACTGAGGCCCAGGAGCATCTTGCCGAAGGTGGCGCCCCGGTATCTGAGGAACAGCCAGTCGTAGAGGAACAGCAGGACGCCCCAGCCGAAGAGGAACAAGGCCGCAACGATGTTGGCCAGCAACTGCATGAAGCCGTCCGAAGCGGCGAACAGCGACGCCACCAAGACGGCGACGAAGACGGCTCCCAGCGCGAAGAGGAACACCAGCGCGTAGTCGATGACTCGCGCGGCCATCCTTCCCCGAAGGCTCGCGGGCCGGTGCCCGGACGGTGGTGACTGCGGCGGTCTCGGCCCAGATCCCGCCAACTGCTGGGGCGCAGGAGCCCAAGCGGGTCCTGCCTTTCGAACCGTGGGAGGCGCGGGCCTCGGCCCCGGAACCGGAGGTGCGACCGGCGGAACGACCATACCTCTGAGGTCCGGTGCCGGAGGCCGCGGGCCGAGGGCCCCGGGGATGGGCGTGCGCACGGGGGCCACGTACACGCGCACGGGGAGGTCGGTCTCCCCCGCTCTACCCTCCAGTGTGAGCACGCCCTCCAGGTTGCCCGACCGACTCGTGTCCACCGCCACGTCGACGCCGTCCGCCTCCACCGCCGCATGGATCCAGTCGTTCCGGGGATGCGGCACACAGTCGTGTGCCAGGGCGGGCCCCAGGAGCTGGACCCGCCGGTGCGGTTCCGGCTCGTACTGACCGATGCGGCCGAAGTCCAGCCGTCCCGGTGAAGGGCGCACCACTACCTCGGCCAGCGCTTGGGACGCCTCGTCGGCGATCGACCTGATGTCGTTGCGGACCAGTCCGCGCAGGACTCGGCACGCCGCCTCCGCGGTCTCCTGGTCCTGGCTCTGCAGACGTCGGCGCAGTTCTGGCACCGAGCCGCGCCGGCTGAACGGGTCCGAGCTGGAGACCGCCGACCTGAGGTCCTCCGGCAGGCCCTCGCCGTCGGTCCGCCGCCTCCTGCTCCGGGCGAGGTAGACATCGCCCTGCAGGTGGATGCTGCGGCTGGGTGTCTGGTGCGGGTTCTCCTGGCGCACCCGGTCGTAGACGTAGTCGTACAACTCGTTGATGGACACGCGTCCGTCCGAGTCCAGGTCCGCCTCGCCCGAGGCCAGGCCGGAGGTGAGTGCCCGGGTGAACACCGACGGGCACACCTGCCTGTCCGCCCTCAGGTGGGAGCCCTCGAAGGCGTACTCCATGGCGTTGGACGCGGTGATCACCGCCCAGCCGCGTCCACTGTCGAAACCCTCCCCGGAGAAGGAGTCGAACACGTTGACGTCCCCGGCCGCACGGGGACCCATCCCCGCCATGAATGCGCCGCCGTAGCAGCAGTCGAGGAGGAGGACGACGTTGCGGGCCCGGCTTCCGGTCATATGTCCGCGCACGAAGTCCGCGGACACGGCGGTCGAGGACAGTCTCCGGGGCAGGGTGTCGGCGGCTGCGAAGAAGAGCCGTCCGGAGTCGTCCTTCAGTCCGTGGCAGGAGAAGTGCAGCAACAGCGAGTCACTTCTCCGGCGATCGGCGAAGAAGTCCTCCACCCGCCTGGCCACCACGTGCGCGGGCTCGTTTCGCACCACGTCCACACCGAACCCGCCGATCTCCGGGTTCCCGAGAACCTCGGCCAAGGCGACGGCGTCCTCGTCCGGTGCGAGCAGGTGTTCGAGATCGTCGTGCTCGTAGGTGTTAGTGGCGACGATCAGGGCGTGGCGGTCACCGTTCACCGCTGTTCACCACTGCCGGAGTGTCGGCCGACGAAGAGCTCGAAAGACCGGGCCGCCTGCTCGGGCGAGGCTTCGGAGATCTCCAGAACGTCTCCGTCGATCACCAACCGGATGGTCGGGCGCTCCCGACACCGAGCCCGCCAGCCCCGGACGACGTCGATGACCGTACCCAGGGCGGTGGCGGACTGGTTGAGCGTTACCAGCAGGGCTCCGACCTCGGCCATACCCCAGCCGCGCGCGCCGGGAGGAGTCTGGCCGTCCCGAAGAGGAACGACATCGTGCACGTCGAGTTGGAGCAGTTCGCGCCGGAGCTGGTGGGCCATCTCGTCCAGATGATCGGCAGCGGTCTCCTCCTCGGTGAGGAGAACCTTCAGAGACGTATCCACCGGACCGCTCCTCCCCTGGGACGGGTGCGAGATACCGCGCATACGAAAGACGGTTTTGTACCATTCTGCTCCCCTTGAAGCTGTTTGTGAATCCACTGTCCACAGAAGGCCACCGGGGCGTACCGCACGGACCTACACCCACGGCCCCGTCCAGAAGCACACAGGCGTGGAGTGCGAACACTCCACGCCTGTTGACGTAACCGGCTCGACGATGTCAGCTCAGCACCACGGTCGGGGTTTCCAACCGCTCAGCAAAAGGGCGATCGCGTCCAGCACTACCTTCTGCCGCCCGAACACCAGGTTGAGAGCTTCGATCTGATAGTGGACACCCTCGACAGGCAGAACTGGCGAGCTGAGCATGTCGATGACATCGTCAAGCGAGCGGGGCTGCCCGAGGCCGACCATGTACCGGAAGGACGTCGCATAGATCTCGTTGAAGGGCAGCGGCCGCAGGCAGAGCTGCTGCGGTGTGGCCACGGCCCACGTCCACGTGATCTCGGAGAACGCGGGCCATCCCGCGGGCATTTTCACGGCAGCGGTGCCGGAGTCCAACTCTGCACGGAGACGGTTCGGCCGAACTGACCCAGTCTTCGGTCTTGAAGACTTCGGGGAGTGAATAGGCGTCGATCGGCCACTTGATCTCGAAACAGACACCTCGCCGTGTTCGCGGGTCCACGGCCACCACGTCAAGGTCCCCAGCAGGCCGACGGTCCGGCCGCCGGGCTCGTATCCGTTCGGCCACGAGAACACCGGGTATCCGGCCGAGCCAGTCCTTCCATTTCACCGCCCGGCGCCCCTGACGCTGACCGATGGGCCCGTAGCGGCCGGGATCGTAGGCGGCGCCGCGCAGGACGATCGCGTCGATGGCTCGCGGAGTGGTCAGCGGCGGGCACAGGATGATGGCACCCTCGACTTCCGCCAACGGTGATGTCCGACAGGAGCGGCCGACAGCGAACGTGAGGCGTTCGATGATGGCGTCGATGTGTGCTGGCGGAACCGCCGGCAGCAGTTCGGAGATCATCTCCAGCAACCGGGGCCGCCGAATGTGTGCCAGGGTCGTTTCCGTGCGCTTGAGCATATGCGCCGTGAACTCGCTCAACGAGGCGAATCCCATGACGACCGACAGCACTTCGGCGGCATGACCAACCGTTATGCCCCCATCGAGCTGGAAGGTGTCAGGAAGACTGCCCTCCGGGAGTGCCTGGCGGTGTGCATCGATAGCCGCTCTAGCACGCTTCACGGCAGCCTGGAGGACCTCTGGCGGGGGAGTTCTCGAGCCGCTCGCGGTCGGCTCTGGATCCAAGTGCTCTCAGCCGGGGTGAGTTCCGGGACGTCGGCTGGATGAGTGGCGTGTTCCAGAAACGCGTCAGCCGCTTCGACTGAGGGATTCCAGCGGTGCCGAACCCGGAAAGCGTCACCGCGGCGGCGGACCTCGTAACCGCCGGCCCTGGTGGTGCCGTGCAGGTTGTCGAGCCGGGTCGCTTCCAGGGCCGCGACACAGATGTCCATGGCTTCCTCGTCCCCGCAAGGCCCCTCTCCCACGGGAATCTCGTGATGCCACGTGATGATCCAGGCAAGGACCGACTCCCACGGCACATCGGCGTCAAGCCCCTGAGCGATCTCCATCGCGCGCAGACGGGTCGCGCGCTGGAGCAACGTGAGCAACCGCTCCGGCCCGGACTGCCACCCGGGGAGATCGGGCACTGCTCGTCGTCGACGCTCGATGAAACCCAAGAACTCATCTTCTAGCCTCAACCCGTCACCCCTGAACTCTTCCCCTCACGACATCGAAGGCCCGGCACGGCGAAGGTCGAACACGGTCCCTGTCGTGGCGACCACTCCACCCCCTCCCTCCCCGCCCTCACCGGGATCCTGGTTCTCCGTGCCGCTGGGCACGGATGGGAGCCTTGACCGACTCGGGGACCTGAGTATGCGCGGCGCGCACGGAAGAAGCACGGGCACTGCCGAACGGCTGTCCAGCCGGGTCCGGCCGTGATCCGATGTCTCCGGGGAGTCCGGCGCCTCAGGAGACCAGCGCCGCCTCGGGGGCGGCGAAGCCGCGGGGCAGCAGGACCTGTTCGGAGTCGGCGATGATCCCCGCCGGGTGGCCGTCCAGGGTGGCCGGGCTCTGCGGGCCGCGCATGGGGCACAGCAACCACAGCCCGCGCGGGCGGGTGTGCGCCTCGCGTGCCTCCTGCACCAGGGTGCTCAGCAGCGCACGGCCGGGTGTGTAGCGGGCCAGGGGCGTGGCCCGGTACAACAGCACCACGCCGTCACCCGTGGCGTCCCCTGCCCCAGCGGCGCGCACGCGCTCGCCCAGCCGCCTGAACACCTCGTCCAGCATCCGGTCGAAGTACACCGGACGGGTGTTGTCGGCCTCGAGTACGACCTCCCAGGAGGGACGTCCGCCGGAGGCGTCGATCAACTCGTCCACGACCGCCACGAACTCGGCGGAGACGTCGAAGGGGACCACGCCCGGGAAGCGTCCGAGCGCCTCGGCACTGCGCTCGGTGTCGGTCATCCACGCCTTGACGGCGCGGAAGCCGCCGCGCTCGACCGCCGACTCCAGCCGCGTCCACGCCTGGGCGAAGGCGGTGTCGACCTGGCCCGGGCGGTGTTGGTGCCCGGTGTGGGTGGAGGGCCGGATCGTGGTGAGCTCCGGCTCCAGGAACCAGTACCAGGAGCCCTGTTCCTCGTGCCTGCGCAGCTTGGGGTGCTTGTCGACCAGTAGCTTCCAGAGCCGGTCGTCACTGGGGCTGGGCAGGGAGGGGAAACGGGCCCGTACACGCTCACGGATCTGTTTCGGAGTGATTCCGGGCCTGCCCAGATAACCGATGGCCTGGGTGATCTGCAGGGCCCGCTCCAGGTCCAGGTCCACCGGGTACAGCTCCAGCCGGGGGGTGACCTCCGCGTTGCGCGAGGCCGCCGAGGCCAGGTGCACCAGAGCGGTGTCACTGAACGGATCCATGCCCACCGGCGGCTCGACCGAGCGCAAGGCCTCCCGCACGGCCACCGGTGTGGGCAGCGGGTCACGCGGCCCCAGGTCCACCAGCTCGTCGGCCCTGCGGCCGAGCTGCGCGGCGTGGTCGAAGAGGTCGTCCTCCACCGGCACGAGGGGATCGCCGTCGACGATCTGCGCGGCCAGGACGGACCTGGCGTAGCGGCGGACGATGAAGCGCGGATCGGTGTTCCTGCGCTCCTCGCACTCCACGGCCACCCGCACGGCCGCCAGGGCGTAGGCGCGCCGCGCATCGCCGTCCAGGCTGCTGCCGCGCAGGTTCAACAGCTCGGCCGCGATCTGGCCGACCTCGCGCACGCGTCCGTTGCGGGCCAGGATCTCCACGACGTCGTCACGGACCGGCCCCAGGAGCGAGGCGTTCTTGGCCCAGTGGGCGAAAGCGCGGCCGAGTGCCTGGTCCACGAGGGTCTGGGGCAGACCCAGGCGGGCGGCGACCTCACGGTGTGTGGGCCACCAACCGGTACGCGCGGAGGTGTCCTCGGGGATGCCGACCAGTTCGCGCACCACCCGTACCCACTCACGGTTGGCCTCGGTGGTGGCGGGGATGAACTGGCGGATCACCTGGTCGAGCGTGGCCGTGCGCTTCTCGTCCTCGCCCGCGTCGCGTGGGAGCTTGGCGCGGACCGAGACCGCCTGCTCGGCGACGTCCAGACGCTTGCGCCAGTCGGTCACCGCCTTCACCAGTTCGTTCCGGGTGGTGTAGGAGACCCCGCGTAGTCGGCGCAGTTCGGCGACCGGCCGGGTGAGCAGTTCACCGACCGTGTGGCAGCCCAGGACACGGGTGGCGGTGTCCAGTGCCAGGGGTGTCAGGCCGGCCAGGTGCAGAGCCGTGTCCAGGGCGGCGTTCTCGGCGTTGCGCCTGCGTGTGTCCTCGTCCTCCACGACCGCATCACCGGCCGCGCCCGTGTGGAAGAGCGCCTCCCAGGCACGGCGCATGTCGGACAGGTGGGCGAAGCGTTGGTCCGGACGTCGGTGCAGGGCCCGGTGGAAGAAGGAGGCGAAGGCGGAGCGGTTCGGTTCGGGGAAGGCGTCCTCGGCCAGCGTGGGCAGCTCGACGTCGTCGGCCAGGAACTCCGGGTCGAGTCCGTCCTCGTCCCACACCGGGAGTTCGCCGGTGGCCATCTCGTGCAGGGTCACGGCCAGCGCGTAGCGTTCGGCGGACTCGTCGTAGGGGCGCTCCTCGCCGAGGAAGGGGTCGAGGTAGCCGCGGGTCCCCGCACCAGTGTTCCGGGGCGAGGTCCGGGACAGCGAGAAGTCGAAGAGCACCAGGGCCCGCCCCTGCTTGCGCGTCTCACGGACGCCGAGGTTGGCGGGCTTGATGTCACGGTGCAGGACGTCCTTCTCCTCCAGGTGCTCCACCGCGTCGAACAGGTGCTGTCCGAAGCGAAGCAGCTCACCGGTGGCCAGGGCGCCCTGGCGGGACAGGTAGTCCGAGAGGGTGCTCTCTCCCGCCCGCTCCAGCGGCAGGACGACACGTTCACCGATCCTGCGGATGCCCGCGGCCTGGTCCGCCCCGGTGGGAGCCAGTACCACGATCCGCGGGTTGGAACCCACGGCCCGGAGCGTCTCGGCCTCCCCGTGCAGGGACGAGACGGCGTTCTCTGTGTCCAGCGCGACCTTGTAGACGATCTCCTCGTCCCGGGGCCCGCGCATGAGCAGGGCCCGTGACGTGGCTCCCTTGCCGAGCACCTCCAGGACCTTCCATCCCTGTTCGACCTCGTCACCGCGCCTGGCGGTGAGGGGATCGGTCTTGACCTCGGGAAGAGTCAGGAACTCCTCGACCTCGTCCAGCATGCGCAGGAACACCTGCACCGTGGGCAGCCGGTCGCCGGGGGCGCGGTGGGTGGCCTCCCGCACCAGGGTGTCCATCTGGGGGGTGACGTCGTCACTCACCGCGGCCGGGGTGAGGCAGCCGTGGTCCTGGATCTGCTGGCTCATCTCCCTGCGGTCGCGCCCCGGGGGCCGGCCGGTGAACACCAGGTAGGTCAGGGCGCCGAGGCCGAAGATGTCCTGGGTGGCGGCCCTGCCGCCGTAGTCGGGGAACTCGGGGGCCAGGTACGCCTGAGCCGCAGCCTCCACGTGCGCGGCCAGTACGCGCTCCCCCAGGGCGTTGCCCAGGTGTTCGGTGGCCGAGCCCTGAGCGGCGGAATGGGTGGTGTGGCCCCCGCTGCGCAGACGGATGCTCTCACGCGAGGCCACCTGCCAGTCGGCGATGCGCAGCCTCGGGTAGGAGCCGTCCATCTCCACCCACACGCTGCGCGCCGCCAGGGCACGGTGGAAGAGCCGGTTGCGGTGGGCGTGGTTGACGGCCTCGGCAAGCTGGCGGACCATCTCGAGCCGGGTGTCGATGTCCAGGTCGGCTCCGCGCTCGGCCATGAAGTGGTCGAGGCGCTGCCAGGAGGAGGGGTGGCGGAACGCGATCGCGGGGCCGAGGTTCTCGAGCACGTCGAAGTACTCGGCCTTCACGATGCCCTCGTGGGAGATTCCCTCCAGGGACATGTACTCCCGCTTGGCCGCGCGCTCCACCGACCTGCGCTCGTCCTCGCCCGGAGCCTCGCCGTAGTGGTAGACGCGGACGCGGCTGCGGTCGTTGCCCAACTGAGGGTGCCTGGCCTTGTAGTCGGTCCAGGTGGGGCCGCTCTCGGAGGAGCGCTTCTCCAGGGTGTAGGCGCCCAGCGTGAGTTCGCGGTCCATCGGCTGGGCGCCGATCTCCTGCATGAGGCGGGTGACGTTTCGCAGGAAGCCCGGGCTGAGCCTGCCGGTGGCGGGACGGCTGAGCAAACCGCTCCAGATCCCGTCCAGGTTGGTCTGGCCCTCGAGTTCCTCCCGCCCGAAGACGTTCTCCTTCTGCACATCGTCGAAGTCACAGCGCAGGTTCTCCGCGGAGAGGAAGACGGCCGCCTCGATGAAGGGAACCTGCACGTCGCGCAACTTGAGCTTGTCCACCGCCCAGCGGAGCCGGCCCTTGAGCTCCTTCGCCTTGAGGTCCGTCAGATGCAGGGGGTTGCCGAAGGTCCTGCGACGGTTCTGTTCCTCGAAGGTCCAGTCCGAACCCCGGTTGGTGGCCCGCCCGGGATGGCTCTTGATCTCGATGAGGAAGGCGCCGGTGGGCGTGACGGCGAACAGGTCGCACTCGCGGATGCGATGGTTGCGCGCGGTGAAGGTGAACCCCTGCCAGGCACGGTAGGGCTCGCGGTCGGGGAAGTACGAGCGGACGTGGTCGAGCGCGGACTGCTCCCAGGGGAACTCCGAGGGCTTGCCCCACCATCGGTCGGCCATCCGGCAGCCCCCAGTCCAGTCCTTCGCCCGCTCCAGTGCCCACCCAGCATAGGGGCGCACGGTGGTGGTCACACGTGCCTTTGGTCCTTCGGCTCTGCGACTGGGGCACCCCAGTCAGGGGCACCCCCAGTCGTGACCATATGTCCTCCTTAATGGCTAATCTGAGAATTGACCGTCTCATGGTGTTAAGGACGAACTCAGATCCCATCCCCCCAGGAGGTCCCCCTGTTCGCCGTCCGTATGTCGGCAAGTGAGATGCAGGCCATCCCTGCGGACCGACTGGCCGACAAGGTGCGCGTGGCCGTCAGCTACCAGATACGCAGGGCACCACTGGATTCCGAGGTCAGGTCCTGGGCGAACAGTCTCCCCGCGCTGGCCGAGGACCTGGTGAAGGTAGGGCTCGGCGACGTCGAGGTCCTGGTCGAGTGCCAGCTTCCGGGGAACAACCTGCGTGTGGACGCGATCCTCTGCGGGGTCATGCCCGGTTCGGGAGGGGACAGCTTCGTCGTGGTGGAGCTCAAGCAGTGGAGCGAAGTCTCCGCGGCCACCGACGACCCCGAATCCGTGGACGTCACCGGAGTCCCCGGGCGCATTCGCGGTCACCCCGTTCTGCAGGTGCGCAAGTACTGCGACCACCTTCTCGAGCGTGTGAGCACAGTGGAACGGACGCCGAACAACCTGCGGGGCGTGGTCTATCTCCACAACGCCTCACGCGTAGCCGTGGAGGAGCTGTACCAGCGGCTCCACCCCGAACACGGCCTGGTGTTCAGTGGCAGTGAGCGCGACCGCTTCCACAAGTTCCTGAGCAGTCGTCTGGCGCCCGTGTCGGGAACCGCCAGCGCCGACCGTCTACTGAACTCCCGCGTCCGTCCCGGCAGGGCGACGACCGCCCTGAGCGCGACCCAGATCGCCCGCAGACGCCAGTACCGACTGCTCGCCGAACAGCAGGAGGCGTTCCAACTCGCGCTGCACACCGTGGAACAGTCACGGCAGGACGACCACAAACGCATCGTCGTCGTCACCGGCGGCCCCGGCAGCGGCAAGAGCGTCATCGCACTGGAACTTCTGGGAGAGTTCACCAGACTCGGTTACGGTGTCCAGCACGCGACAGGATCGTACGCGTTCACGGAGACCATGAAGAAGGTGGTCTGCGGCCAGCGGGAGAACGTGGCTTTTCGAAGCATGTTCGGTTACTTCTCCAATTTCGGTGATGCTCGCCGCAACGACCTGGACGTGCTGATCTGCGACGAGGCCCACCGCATACGGGAGCGCTCCGACAACTGGCGCACGCGAAGGGATCTGCGCTCCGACCGGCCCCAGATCGAGGAGTTGGTGAATGCCGCACGCGTCCCCGTGCTCCTGTTGGACGAGAACCAGGTGGTGCGTAAGAACGAGCTCGGCTCTCTACCGGAGATCAGGGCGTATGCCGAGAAACGCGGGCTCGAAGTCCGGCATGTGGAACTCAAGGGGCTGTTCCGCTGCGGGGGGAGCGACGCCTACGACTCCTGGGTCCGCCGCTTCCTGGGCCTGTCCGGGGAACCGCCGTTCGCCTGGCACGATGACGGGGCCTTCACCCTGCGGCTGGCCGACTCCCCCTCAGAAATGGAACGGGAACTACGGCGGCTCAATGACGAACACGAGTCGGCACGCATCACAGCGGGCTTCTGCTGGAAGTGGAGCAAGCCGACCGAGGACGGCAGGCTGGTCCGGGACGTGACCATCGGCGACTGGTCCATGCCATGGAACAACAACGCCGACAAGCCCGTCGACGGCGCCCCGCCCCGCGCGTTCTGGGCGACCGACCCCGCGGGCATCGGTCAGGTGGGCTGCATCTACACGGCTCAGGGATTCGAGTACGACTGGGCCGGCGTCATCATCGGCCCGGACGTCAAGGTCCGCGACGGGCTCCTGACGACCGACAACAGCGCCAACAAGGACCGTGGCGTCCCCCGTGCGTCGCTCACCGAGGAACAGGCCTCCCCCTACATTCGCAACAGCTACAAGGTGCTGCTGACCCGTGCGATGCGGGGCGCGATCGTCTACGCCGTCGATCCCGAGACCCAGGCACACCTGAAGGAGCTGGTCCCGCCTCTCGGAGCCGGGCTCGACCCAGCACCTGCCCCCGTGCGGATGCAGGGCGAGCAGCTGCCGCTGTTCGGCTTCTGAGGACCGTGGCGGAGGAGATAAGGAGTGCTTCCTGAGGCATGCGCCTGAGATCAACGCCTCCACGCATACGCCGACTGCGCTCGGTGACCGGAAGTGGACACGAAGGTGCCCGCTCGTCCCTTTCAGGGAACGCTGAAGGCGACTGCCGACGCGGACCCACGAGGTGAAGCGGTGCCCATTCCCCCCGGGCGAATCCCCTCTCCAGCTTCCGACCACGCGCCCACCGATCCTTTGGCAGCCGTACGCGGCCGTGTGCTGCTACACGTCAAGGGCACGAAGAACGCTCCCCTGGACCACATTGATCCGAGATCGGGAGGAGTGGTCTTCTCGGGGCAGGACGCCGCGAAACGACTCGCCGACTTCGTCACCGTCCAGGGACGGGACGACTGCCCGATGGTCCTCGACCCGTCCGCGTACGAGCGCCACTTCGCGACCGTGGCGGAACCCTTCGCGCTGCGGGAACCGACCCTCTTCCATGACGAAGGGCTCCAGGGAACACTCGAACAGTGGGAAGAGTGCACGGCCGACCTCGTTCTCACGCCCACCAGATACTTGGACGTCGGTGAGAATGGAGCCCGAGCCCTGGAAGAGGCCGTGTCGCAGATCAACGCGACGGACACCAGCCGGGTCGCCTTCGCCGTCCCGGTGGACGCCCGCTGGCTCACCCAGCGCTTGGATGAGCTCGTCTCGCTCCTGCGACGAGTACGCATTCCCAAGGCGCTGATCCTCGGATCCAAGGACAAACCCGCGTCCTCGAAGCAGAACGCACAAGCGTTGAGGCGGATCTTCTCCGAAGTCGAGGAGACCGCGCTCCTGCGGATCGACCTGGCGGCGGTGGATGCCATGGTCCACGGTGCGTCCTTCGCTTCGATCGGCGACACCGCGTCCACACGGCGGGCCTTCCCGCCCGGGGAGAGATCCTTCAATCCGGATCCCAGCGACACCAGTCCCAACGTCCTGGTACCCGATCTCCTGGGCTACTTCCGGGGGTCGACCCTGGCCGACCACTTGCGGGCGGACTCACTCCGGTGCTCCTGTCCGCCGTGCGCGGACTCGGGCGAGAACGAGGGCGCGGGACGTGTCGGCCGCTCTCTCGTCCAGCTCCAGGACTCGGCCGACACCCCGCGGGCCCACGCGCACAACCTGGCGGTGTGGTCGGGGCTCTGGTGGGAGTTGAGCGGTTCACACGTCCCTGCGTGCCGCTCGCGGTGGCGGGAGAAATGCGCCTGCGCCCTCCAGAACCACGAGGAGTACAGCAGGCGCGTGTCCCCGGTCCGGGACAAGTTCAGGCCTTCGAAGGCTCTGGAGTACTGGGCTCAACCGCACCACTGAAAGCTTCCCGGGCACCGCTCTCCAGGACCGTGTGGACGCGTTCGGCCAGCAGCCAGCGCAGAGCGGCTGCGGATTCGGGAACCGTGGTCCGATGAGGGACCAGCACCGCCATGTCCGAGTCGTCCGTCACCGCGAGCCCCACGCCGTAGTAGTCCGCCTCCCACAGCGCTCGTTTGGCGTCGGTACCAAGCGTGGCGCACAGTGCCATCCGCGGAGCCGCCAGCCCTACCAGGCAGGCGCGGTCCAGGGTGTCGAGCCCTTCGTCTCCTCGGATGACGACCAAATCCACATGGACCGGCACGTCAGCAAGCCGAAGCACACGCCGGTTCTGTTTCTTCAGCGCCCATGACGGGATCGCCGGAAGGATCCGGCGTTCCCGTTCCGTGAGGGCGTCGACGGGAATCCATTCACCGAGGGGGAGGCTCTGCAGTACCTGGAAGACACCCAGCCTCGAACCCAGGGGCCTGCTCCCCCAGCGGAGGGCTCTCTGCTCCGGATCGGCGCGGTAGACGACCACGACATCCTCACCGCGCATTCGCAGACCCACGGTGTCCACGTCGTCGGATCCGACGAGGGCGCTCGCGTGCCGGGAATGGAGGTCCATTCCCCTGATGATGGCAGAGAACGCCACAAGCGCGTCAGCGTTCTCCACAGATCCGTCGGTGGACGTGCGGTTCCGTCCACCGACGGGTCACCGTGTCAGCTGGTCGTCCCGGGAACGATCGATGCCAGGAACTCCTGGGTCCCCTCGTCCGTGGAGTAGAGGCGGCACGACCTCATCCCCCGGGTCATCAGCACCCGGTAGGTGTTCTTCGCGAGGTCGAGGTACTCGTCGGTGCTGACGCCCCGCATCGCCTTGTCCCGGCTCTCCTCCGGACGGGCCTCCCAACGGCCCTCGCGGCGGACCAGGTCGGGGCCGAGGATGACACCGGCGTCGTCGTACTCCAGTCCCTGCGCCGTGTAGACGCACCCGACCTGGCGATCGCCCCCGGGCCGGGTGGCCCACAACCAGCTCTCCGGACCGACGAACTCACCGCTCGCGGCGATCGTCTGGTCCTTGCGCAGGTTCCACGGACGCTCCCAGCGCTGCGGCTCTCCGTGCGGTTCGCCCGCCCACTCGATCCGGACACCGGGCAGCGCCTCCCCGAGTCGCACCTCGTCCCATCCCCAGCAGAACCCGGCGCTGATGCGTGCGCTGCGCTCCTCTTCCAGACACGCATCGAGCCACCGCTCCATCTCCGACGGGTTGGAGCTGACGGCCAGGTCGTAGTCGGTCCCGGCCCACGTCCGCGGCTGCTCGTACAGCAGGTCGTCCACCCACGTGTTGAACTCCCGGGAGCCGTTGCAGCGGAAGCTGCCGTTGAGGTTGTGCGTGACCACGTCGAGGGGAGGTGTCGCCTCCTGGGCGAACTCACGGATCTCCCGCTCGGTCACGCCCTCGTTGGGCCGGACCCGCTGGCGCTCGTCGAGGAAGACGACCACGACGCGGACCTCCGACAGGTTCCCCAGGACGTAGGAGCGGAGGCCGCCGCTGCGTTGGTGGTAGCGGTGGACCTCGTCGATGATCATCAGGCTGGAGTCGCGCACCTTGTTCTTCGGCAGCTGGAACAGCGGGTCGGAACCGGCGACCTCCAAGGTCTCCCGCAGGTTGCGTGTCAGGGCGCCGGAGGGCGTCCCGTAGCGGGCGCGCACGTCCGGGTTGTTGACGTAGTCACCGAGCAGCCGCATGGCCAGCGCGGTCTTTCCGCTACCCGGCCCTCCCTGGACCACGATGACGGTGCGACGGCCGCCGTCCAGCGCGCTCTGGACCCGGGCCCGGATGTCGAGGAGGGCGGTCTGCTGGTCACCGACGAGCTTGAACGAGGGTTCGCCTCGCACAGCGGCGGCCACGCTGGCCAGCAGGGATTCGCTCCCACGCCACCGCGCTTCCTCGAAGTGACGGTGTACGCGTTCCTCGAGTTCCTGCACGTCGCCGCACTGGAAGAGCTGCCGCAGGTCCGCCTGGCTCTTCGCGTCGCGCGTCTCCTCCCCGCTCAGCACGGGTACGCGGTAGCCGGAGGGCAGCCGTCCGCTGTCCCGGACGCTGTCGGCCTGGGAGCGGGTCGCGTTGTGGAGGAAGGCCACGCCCCGCACCTCGAGCTCGACCGTGTCCGACCCGAACCACTGGTCGAGGAAGGCCATGTAGCCGGCGGTCTGGGCGAGCGGGTGCGTCCACAGCCGTTCACTGCCGGGCAGACGTACCAGGTTGGTGGCCACGGAGTTCGCTTCGGTCCACTGCTTCAGCTCCACCACGACGGCGATCGCGTCGTCCGTGGCTCGGCTGCCGACGAGCAGGGCATCGATACGGCTCTCGGTGTCGAGGGTGGCGAACTCGAGGTAGACGTAGAGGTTCTCCAGGCCCGCACGGACCAGGGCGTCCATCAACGGGGGCCAGCTGTTGCGCCAACTGCGGATCTCGGACTCACCGGGTTCTCCGAAACCAGCGGCTCGGTAGGCGGATACACAGCGTTCGACGAAGTCGGGCTGCCGCAGCTCCTTGGCCGTGTCACCGACTCGGCCGGCATGGACGAAGCGCAGGGGGGTGGTGGGGGAGGTTTCCGGCATCAGCTCTCTTTCACGTGGGCGATGTTGTGGCGGTGCCAGGAGAAGTAGTCGGCGCTCGCGCCGGTGTGGGCGGTGCAGGTGTCACCGAGGCGCGCGACGGCGGTGGTGAGGTCGGGGGTGTTCGCAGACTGCTCTGCGGGGCGGATCGCCCCGTCCGCGTCGACGTAGACGTAGCCGTGTTCGAAGAGCGAGTCGCAGCCGAGCACGCAGGCGAACATGACGTTGCTGAGGTCTCCGCGCTCTTGACGGGAGGTCACACTGCGCCGCTTGATGTGAGCGGTGTGCACGAGCCGCTTGGGCAGCAGGAGCTGACAGAGGTCGCAGGGAACTTCGTTCCTCCCTGCGAGTTTTCTGCGGCGCAGTGCCTTCTGCTCCGTGCGAGCGCGGACATAGGCCAGACGGTCGGTCACCGGTGGCAGGTCGAGTGCCGCGATGTCCGCGGGGTCGTCGGCATCACCGGAGGCGTCCGCCGCCTTTCCGGCCTGGACGAGTTCCTGCTGCCATTCCCCCAGGACCTTGGCCAGGACCTTCTCCATGAAGGAGTCCTCGTTCGCGGAAGGTATGGCGGTGCAGCTGTTGGTCGCGGAGCGCCGTAGGGCTTCCCATGCGTCGTCGCCGATGTCGGTTCTGCCGACGTCCTTCCATACCTCCAGCACGTCCATTGGCAATCGGTACGGATACGTTTCGTCATCCCAGACCGGGATGTGTGCCTCGTAGAGACCGCCGGTGAGCCGGGTGATGATCAGCTCGGACACCGTGCGTCCCTGTGCCCGCTCCGCCTTGATCCTTCCCAGGCCCAGATAGCCCAGGACCAGGTAGTCCCCCGCGTGAAGGGACTGGAGTACCTCCAGGTGCGACTTGCCCTCCACAGCGCCGGGCTTCCAGCCCCATACCGATTCACGGATCCCGGTGTCGAGGTTCTTCCGCCCCTTCTCACCCACGTACACGAAAACCGTCGCCACGGTCCTCCCCTCTGGCGGGCACGACCCGCGAACTCTAGAACGCTCATATCTGGCATCACGGCAAAATGTCAGCAAGTCGGCATATGGTACGAGTTGCTCACGACGTTCGGAGCCAGTACCGAACAACACCGCGTCCCACCTCGTGTTTCGTGGAGAACCGTTTCCGTCGGCGATGACGCCGTTAGCCTGGTCAGATACGATCTGCGGCCCGACAGGCTTCCGCCGAGGACACGCCTCCACCCGCACGAGTTCCCCTTCGTGCTGCCCTGGAGTGTCTTTGACGGCCTTTCGCCGATCCGCCGCGTCCCTGTCCCGCTTCTCCGAACTCGAGGGGCGGCTCGGCGAGCTCATCGCCGAGCACATGCGCTTCTCGACCGGACGCTCTACCAGCCCGTCGGAGGTTCGCTCCTGGAACCGGAGCCTGCCCGCCCTGGCCGGCGACCTGGTCGACGCGGGCCTGGGCGACGTCGAGGTACTGATGGAGTACCGCCTGCCTCTGTCCGACAAGCGTGTGGACGTGGTGCTCGCCGGTCACCATCCCGAGACGAACGACCACAGCTACGTGGTCGTCGAGCTCAAGCAGTGGAGCGAGGCCGAGTCGTGGGAAGAGGACCCGACCATGGTGCTGGTCCCCCACCAGCCCGGAGGCCCCAAGCTGCATCCCGTCCTGCAGGTGCGCGACTACTGCTCCTACATCGGCGACTTCGTCTCCTCGGTCACCGATCCCGACAAGCAGATCCGGGGCGCCGCCTACCTGCACAACGCCTACGATCCGGCCGTGCGCGACCTCTTCGACCTTCCGCAGGACGGCAACGGCCAGCTCTTCACCGCCCAGCGGCGCGGTGAGTTCCTGGACTTCCTTCGCAGCAGGCTCGCACCGCTTCCGGGTGCCGAGGCCGCGGACCGTCTTCTGGGCGGGAAGGTCCGTCCCAGCCGCCAGTTGATGAAGGTCGCGGCGGCCGAGGTCAAGGAACGGACCCAGTTCACCCTGCTGGACGAGCAGCACACCGCGTTCCGCATGGTCATGCACGCGGTGGAACGGGCCCACGAGGAGGACCGGAAGACCGCCGTCATCATCAGCGGCGGCCCCGGCAGCGGCAAGAGCGTCATCGCCCTGTCCCTGCTCGGCGAGCTCTCCCGCAAGGGGACCAGCACCATGCACGCGACCGGCTCGAAGGCCTTCACCACGACCATGCGCAAGGTGGCGGGGAAGCGCAGCCCGCGGGTGCAGGAGCTGTTCAAGTACTTCAACAGCTTCATGACGTCCTCGCCGAACCAGTTCGAGGTACTGATCTGCGACGAGTCGCACCGCATCCGCGAGACCTCGGCCAACCGCTACACGAAGGCCACTCTGCGTACCGGGAGGGCCCAGGTGGACGAACTGCTCTCGGCGGCCAGGGTCCCCGTCTTCCTCCTGGACGAGCACCAGGTGGTGCGGCCCGGCGAGATGGGCACCATGGAGACCATCCGCCGGCACGCGAAGGACAAGGGGTACCAGGTTCACCAGATCGACCTGGCCGGGCAGTTCCGGTGCGGTGGCAGCGCGCTGTACGAACAGTGGGTCCTGCGCCTGCTCGGCCTCGCCCCCGGCGGGCCGATCCCCTGGGAGGGCGACGAGAACTTCGTCCTGAGTACGGCCTCCTCCCCCACGGAGATGGAGGAGTTCCTGCGTCCGACACTGGAGCAGGGCTACACCGCGCGACTGAGCGCCGGATACTGCTGGCCCTGGAGCAAGGCCGAGAAGGACCGCCCCCTGGAGAACGACGTCCGCATCGGTGACTGGGCCCGCCCCTGGAACAGCCGGCTGGACCGCTGGCTTCCGGGTGTGCCCCCGAGCGCTCTGTGGGCGACGGAGGAGGGCGGCTTCGACCAGGTGGGGTGCGTGTACACGGCCCAGGGCTTCGAGTACGACTGGTCAGGGGTGATCCTGGGACCCGACCTGGTCTTCCGTGACGGCCGACTGGTGGTGGACCACATGGCCAACAGGGATCCCGCCCTGGGGAAGAAGACCACCGACGCCGAGGCCGAGGCGCTGATCCGCAACACGTACAAAGTGCTGCTCACTCGTGGGATGCGGGGCACGGTCCTGTACTCGACGGACCCGGAAACCCAGGAATTCCTGACCCGCCTGGTCGGACGGTAGGAAAGGCCCCACCCGGGCGACCTGTCAGCGATGCCCACCACTGCCCAGAGCAGGGGCTTCCGAGCAATGGTGGGAGCGCAGGCCCCCTACTCTGATCCACCCGCAGATGGGTTCCCTCGCGTGTGTCAGGAACCCACCTGTCTGGGGTTAGCTCTGCGGCCACTGCTCCCGGAGGCGCTGAGCCAGGTCGCGGCGCTCGAAGGCCTCGAGGATGTCGGTCAGGCGCTGTAGCACCGCAGCTTTCTCGTGTCCCTCCAGGCCGGAGAGGAAGGCGTCCAACACGGGGTCTTCCTCGGGTTCCTCGGCTGACGTCGTCCCTCCCGGCCAGGCATGTCCGGTATCAGATCCGGATACCTGACACGGGGACAGCAGATCGAGCGCGGCGCCCGCGACGGCGATCTCGTTCCAGCGCTCCTGGTGCTGCTCGAACCACCACACGCGTGCGACCAGCGGATCGTGGAGCACCTCCTCGCGCAGCTCCTGAACCCGGCGCATGCGCACGCGGTGTTCCTCCCGGGCTACCTCGGCACGGTGCCACACCAGCTGGCGCTGGCGTTCCAGGGCCAGGTCCTCCTCGTGCGCGGTGAGGGCCACCCCGACGCCCAGGTCGTGGATGGTCCGGACGCCGAAGCCGCCGCCCTCGGTCAGCGCGCAGGAGACCTCCGCCTGCGCGCGTCCGTGGTCGCCGAGCGCGAAGTCCGTGCTGCGCCGGGCGGCCTCGCGGATCAAGGCGCCTTGGAGCACGGCCCGGTCGCGGGCGTGTTCGCTGCCCGCGGCCCGGTACCAGACGACCACCAGGTCGAAGGAGGCGTCGAACCACAATCCCTGGCTGCTGGTGGGCAGTCGCGCGGTGAAAGCGAGCCGTTCCTCCACGACGTCGTGGTGGTTCGGGCGTCCCTTGCCCGGCGGGGGACCGAACAGGGTGTGGATTAGCGACATGAACAGTTCTCGGAGCATGGTGTCCTCCTCAGGTCTCGTCGAGGGCGCAGCGCAGTTCCTCCACTGCGGGCGAGGTACGGGTGTGCGCGTGGGACCAGCGGCGCGCGCAGCGCCCGAGCGTGTCGGCGAAGCCCGGATTCCTCGACGCCGCGCCCAGGAGCGAGGCCGGGACGGGTCCGTCCGTGCGGCGCTGGACGGCCAGGGCGTCGAGCCAGGACCACAGCACGGGGTCGGGGCGGACGGCGGACAGGTGGACGGCACACCAGGCGGCGGACACCGTCCCAGGTTCCAGCGCGCCCCGCCGCAGTCCGTTCAGGACCCTGAAGTCCTCGGGGGCCTGAGCCTCCAGCAACCGCAGCAGCGCACGGGCGGCCAGGGTGGAACGCCTGCCGTCACCGTCCACCCACTCCGACACCGCGTCCAGTACCACCGGAAGGTTGCCCGGCTCGGCGGCGATGTCCTCCAGGGCACGTAGGAGGTCCTCCTTCCATGCCTCCTGGGCTTTGCCCGCGAGGTGGCGCAACCGGGTGAGCGCCGTCTTCGGCTGGATCCGCCCGTAGACCCGGCACACCTCCAACACCATCCGGTCGCGCGGTGTCGGCTTGCGTGAGGAGGCGATGCGGTAGAGCCGGTTGCGGATCGGGGCACCCAGTTCCCGGGTGACGGCCGCCTCGGCGATCGCGGGGACGGCGGCCGGTTGCAGGGTGGGCGAGGCGCTCCACTGGTCCAGCAGCGTCTCCAGCGGTGCCGGGTCGCGGTACCGGCGGGCCAGGGTCAGCCAGCGGCGGGCCACCTCCACCCGCTCTCCCCGGGAGAGTGCGGGCGTCGCGGCGCAGGCCCACTCCTGGAAGGAGGCCCGCGCGTCGGGGTGCTCGCGCCACAGGTGGCCCAGGGCGTCGTCGCCGTGGCCGGGGCGGTGGAAGCGGACCCGGTCCTGGTGGAGGTGGGCGCCGATCCCGCTCAGGTACTCGGTGAAGCCGCCGCCCGAGATGGGGGTGGGACGCATCGGGGACACGCCCCACCGTTCGGCCAGTCCGTGGGCGTGGTGGACAACGGTGGGCGAGGGCGCTCCTTCCAGCAGCGCCACGGCCTGGGTGAGGACCCGGAGGAACTCGTTCTCCCGATCGTCCCGGTCATGGGGGAACCAGCCGGGGAGGACGTCGGCGGCGTCGGTGAACTCCTTGAGCGCGCGTTCGATCCAGGCCGTGTGGTCCTCTTCGGCCAGAGGCGCGTGCGGAGAGCTGGTGCGCTCCGCGTCCCGGGCGAGCCGTACCGCGCTGTCCGGTCCGGCACCGGACAGCGCCGCCGCCACACGCGGGTCGGCGGCCCAGCGCCGGGCACGGTCGACGCCGTACAGACCGCCCATGACGTGGCGGAAGACGTCCACGGCGTGTGCCGGGGCGTCGACGCGCAGGCGTGCACGGCACGCGGCGAGCTCCTGTTCCCAGGGGCCGGAGCGGCAGATGACGATGAGGAGGGCGCCAGAGGCACGGACCTTCTCGACCAGTTTCCTGACCGCCGCCCGCTGCTCGGCTCCGGGGCCGCGCAGATCACTCAGATCCATGAAGCGCGGGCGCTCGGAGGACAGGGTGATACCGGCCAGTCCCGCGTCGGCGACGTCGGCGTCGGCGATCACCTCGTCCACGGGTTCACCGGGGCGCAGTGTGGCCAGCGCGTGGATCGCGGCGGAGGTCCGCCCCCTGCCGGGTTCACCGGTGACCAGGCCCAGCCGGTGCCGTGCCAGCTCCTCGGTGAACGCGGTGTACTTCCGGGCATCGCTGGGACAGAAGGTGGCCAGGATCTCCCTGACCCGGTCCGGGCCCAGTTCGGCCGCGTGGCGGAGTCTGCGGGTGGCGGCCTCCCCGAGGAACTCTCGGTACTGGTGGTACTGGTGGACACCTCCGTTGATGCTGTCGGCGCTGACCACCTGGCCCTGGTTGTCCTGGACGGTGTTGCCCGCGGACGGCCCGGACCTGTCGTTGCCGCGCGTTTCCGGCGGAGTTCCGTCCGCGGCGTCGGCATAGGCGTCCGCGTCCCAGGGCTCTTCAGGAGTCATCGGAGCCACCTCCGAAGCTGACACCGCCGTTGACCGTCCCAGCCTGGACGACCTGTCCGCGGTCGTTGTGGCCGACGCTGTTGCCCGTAGTCGGGGTGGACCCGCCCGACGCGGCGGGGACCGGCTTCTCCGGGCGGGCCTGCTCGTCCGGGCGGCCCCGCTCGGCTGCGGCGGCCTCCCCTGGTGACACGTGACCGCCGGGAGCCCACGACGGGGTCGGCACGAACAGGTAGCCCTCGGCCTGGAAGTCCTTGGCGGGCACGGCCGCGTGTACGGGCCGCCAGCGGCTGGCGCGGACGGGGGCGAAGCCGCCCAGGACCACATCCTCGTAGACGCGTCGGGAGATGATGGTGGCCAGCAGGGTGGTGTCGGGGTCGGACTCCCGGAGCGCGGCACGGACGGGCTCGGAGTCCAACAACCGGTGGGTGCTGATCATCGCCTCTCCCATGGCGTCGATGCCGCTGCCGTCACCGGTGTCGGGCAGGGGGCCGACATCGATACTGGCGCGCAGCCGCATGCGCAGGTTCCGGTCGTGCATGGCGAGAAGGGGCTGCACCTGTTCCAGGACCTCCTGCAACTCCTCCAGGAGGGGGCTGATGAGGTAGGGCAGGTGCTCGGGTTCGGCTCCCATCACGTAGCCGTCACCGCTGTGCCGAGGAAAGCGCGCGCCCTTCCACACGGGGAGCATGTCGGCGCGGGTGAACGCCTTCTCCAGCACCTCGGGGATCTTCTGGCCGATGAGCTGCTGGTTGCGGGCACTGCTGGAACTGAACTTCTCCATGTCCACCGCCAGCACGGCGCGGTAGGGCGGAAGGGGCGCGCTCTTGCCGATGCCGGAAAGGTCGATCTCCATCGGGGACTCCTGGGGGTGTGGGGCCCTTCTCTCGGGCCGTGTGGGACCACACTCCTCGCAGCACGCCTCCGGCGGTGTTCAGCTTTGAACACAAGCGATGGGAAGTGTCCGCCGTCACACCGTTTCGTTCTCTCCGGACAGGGCCTCCAGTGCCGCCAGGTCGAGGATCGCCACGTACTGGCGCCCGGTCCGGATGACGCCCCGCTCGCGGAGGGAGGTGTAGGCGTTGTGCACCGAGGTGCGCGACATACCCGCGAACTCGGCGATCTCGCGCTGGGCCAGGGAGATCCTCAACAGGCATCCGCGCGTGGCCGGTGCGCCGCCGTCGGAGACGGGGGCGGGGATGGGCTCCCCCATGACCGAGGCGAGATGAAGCAGTGCGGCGGGCAGCCTGCGTTCGGCGGGAAGGGCCGTCTGCCGCATCCTGATCCGGTCGCCCTCGTCCTGGCGCATGAGGGCGCTGTGCCACAGCACGGGTTCCAGGCCGAGTTCGGCCAGTAGCCGCTGGAAGCGCTCTACGGGAAGGAAGGCCGTGCTGGTCGGGGACAGGGCCGTCACCGTGGCGCTCCTGGGACGCCCCGCCCCGGCAAGCGCGGACTCCCCCAGCATCTCCCCGCAGGTCCGGAAGGCCAGGGGGACGCAGGAACCGTCGGCCCGGACGGAGACGACCTTGGCGCGGCCTCTCACCATGAGGTGGATCCCTCCGCCCACCTCCCCCTGCCGCAGAAGCATCTGCCCTTCGGCGAACGTCCTGGGTACCGCCGATGCGAGCAGGCGCTCCCACTGCCCGTCGGTGACCAGTCCTCCGAAACCGCGCCTGTCCACGCTTTGTCTCCCCTCTCCTCCTGCCTGGGGGTACGGCCAGCAGGGGGATTCTCACAGAGCGTGTCCGGATCGGTGCGGTGGTGGCCGGATCCGGCCACCACCGCGGGCCCCGGCGCGGCGGGGCCCGGACGGGGGTCAGCCCCTGGCGGGCTGCCCGGCCTCGACGGGCAGCCCGGCCTCCACCCAGTCCTGGATGCCCTCGCGGTACTTGCGGACCCGGGTGTAGCCGAGCCCTTCGAGGGCGTTGGCGACGGCCTGGCTGTTACCGCAGGCGGGGTTGGAGCAGTACACGGCGATGAGGGCGTCCTTGTCGGGGAGCAGTTCCGTCGCCCGGCCCGCGACCTCGTCGGCCGTCAACGCGAGGGCGCCGGGCAGGTGCTGCTGCTCGTAGTAGCCGCCTCCCAGGGCGTCGACGACGGTCACGGTCCCGTCGTCGACGTGCTTCCTGAGGTCGTCACGGCTGATCAACGTGGTCATGCCACTCTCCTGAACGGACCATGGTCCGGTTATATGGGCAAAGGAATCGGACCGCAGTCCGCTTACTCTCGACAGAGTAAACGGACCCAAGTCCGTTTGTCTAGTAGGGTGGTGGTGTGAACGACGAACTGCTACAGGTCCTGCGCCGCCCTCCCCGGGAACGCGCCGACGCCGCCCGCAACCGGTCCCGGGTCCTGGAGGCGGCCGGCCGGCTGTTCGCCGAAGGCGGCGTGGCGGCCCTGACCGTGGACGCGGTCGCGCGAGAGGCCGGGGTCGGCAAGGGGACCGTGTTCCGACGCTTCGGCGACAAGTCCGGCCTGGTCTCCGCGCTGTTGGACCAGCGCGAACGCGAGCTCCAGGAGGCCGTCGTCTTCGGCGCCCCTCCGCTGGGCCCCGGAGCGCCCCCGCGCGAGCGGGCGCGGGCCTTCTTCGACGCCTACCTGACGTACCTGGCCGATCACCTGGACCTGGTCAGGTTGTCGGAGACGGCCTCACCGGGAGCCCGCTTCCGCATCGGTGCGTACGTGTTCTGGCACCGGCACCTGGCCCTGCTGTGCGCGGACCGGCCCGACCCCGACCACCTCGCCCATGTGCTCCTGGGGATGGTCGCCGCGGACCTCAACACCGAACTGCTCGCCCAGGACATGGGATGGGACCGCATCCGCGCGGGCGTCGCCTCGGCTGTGGACAGGCTGGTCGATCCCTCCTACTCCCCCTGAGCGCGAACTGCGGATGACCGGCCAGGAACCACGGCGGAGACGAACCACAGGTCCATCCAGGTGGACGCGTGGACGGTCTTTTGGGCAGAGGCCATGGCAGGTTCGCTACTGCTTCCAGGCGGAGCGCAGGCGGGTGAGCTGGGAGCGGATCACCGTGCCGCGCATGTGGCTGAGGTTGAGCGGCGGGTCCAGGAGGGCGAGCACCTCCTGCTCCAGTGCGCCGAGGGCGTCGGCGTCGGTGACGGGTACGGGGACGACCCGGAGGTGCTCCTCCATCCAGGCGGAGAGCGCGTCCTCGTTGCCCGGCCGCACCCCCAGCGAGGCAGCGAGCACGGCCGCCAGGCTCAGCCGGAAGGTCGAGAACCCGGCGGATCCGGCCAGGTGCATACCGACCAGCCGCTCGTACAGCGTGTTGCGGGACCGCCCACCGCTCGGCCAACGCGTCGCTCCGGCCTGTCCCGCGTAGACCATCCCCTCCTCGATCTGCGCCGCCAGTCCGCTACTCAGGTCGCGTTGCGCAGCTGGGTGCGGACCGTCTGCGGACTGATGTCCGGATAGTGCCTGGCGAACCAGGCGAGCACCGGCTCGCTGGTGAGGGGCTGGTCGAGCCCGCGGACGCACTGGGCGAGGAGTTCACGAACCGGAGCGTGGTACTTCATTCCGTCTCACAGGGGCCCGGGGGATGTCCCGACGATACCTGTCAGCTTCCACGCCCGTCCGAGGCGGTGGTGGATCGGTTCGACGCAGGCCCCAGGCCCCGGGCACTCACCGGTTCGAGGGCGAGCCGCAGCACTTCTTGTACTTGCGGTCCGAGCCGCACCAGCAGGCCTCGTTGCGGCCGGGCGGCCACGACCGGAGCCTCGGGTCGTCCTCGGTGAGCTCCAGTTCCGCCCAGTCCAGGGCGGTCTCGCCGTCCGCCGGGCCCAGGCCGAGCCGTTCGGTGAACTCCGCGATCTCCTCCACACCGTGCAGTACCACGCTCCACCGCGCCCCGGGGTGCTTGCGGGCCCGCTCCCGCAGGGTCCGCTCAGCAGCGCGGTAGTAGGCGTCGGCGCCGTGTTCGGCGGCCTCCCCCGTGAGCAGTCCCCGGTCGCGGGCCTCGTCGAAGGCCTCACGGGAGTAGAGCGCCTCCACCTCCCGGTCCGGCCCGTCCCCCTCCGGCTCCTCCTCCGGCCCGGCCCCGCCCTCCTCGCCGGAGAACTCCAGTGCACCCTCCACCTGCCGCCGGGCCACGGCCATGGCCACGTCGTCGTGCGCGTCGAGTGGCAGCCCCAGCTTCATCCGTGCCAGCAGACGGCTGACGAGCGGGGCCAGGGAGAGGTCGCTCTCGTCCGCGAGCTCCTCCGGTGGTTCGGCGAGCAGTCGCCGGGCGGCGACGTTGTGGCAGTGCAGCGCCTCGTCCCACCGTTCCAGCTTCTGGAGGTCCTCGCCGAGGATCTGGGCGGGGCCCTCGGCCAGGTGGCCGGGCCGGAGCAGTTCGGCGGTGATCCGCTCCGCCTCGGCCTCGTCCCGCACTCCCCGGCCCTCGCGCAGGAGCCTGGCCAGCCGGACGGAAGCGTGCTGACGGTCCTCCGGAGCGGGGGCGTGGTCGCGCACGGTCTCCAGCAGGCGTCGGGCCTGGTCGCCCCTCTCCGTACGGTCCAGGTCAGCGACGGACTCCATGAGGAGGCTGCCCGCGCGCTCGGGATCGTCGGTCATGTCCTTCAGGAGGCGGTCGGACAAGCCCAGTTCTCGGAGCGCGGCCATCAGGGAGGCGCCGTCACTGGCGGGGGCGGTGGCGGGGTCGTGGTCGGTCATGGCCCCAGCCTAGGGTTCGCCCACACGCTGGTCAGCCCGTTTCCGAGGGCCGGTGGCTCCATGAGGTTCCACGGGCCCCGGTCAGGCCGCCTCCTCCGCCGCACAGGGGCCGCCTCCTCCGCCACGCCGGAATCTCCTTCTCCGGCACACGGCGGTGCGGGCACCGCCCGGACGCCCGGCCCGGTCCCTTCGGCCCCGGGTCCGACGCGGACTCACTCGGACTCCTCGTCCAGTTCACGCCAGCGCACGGACGACACCTCCGGCTCCAGGCTGAGCCTGCGAACGAGTTGTTCCATCACCTCGTCCTGGTGTCCGCTGAAGACGATGTCGGCGTAGACGGTCATCGAGTCCTCGTCGCCGTCGGAGCGGCGGCAGTCCAGGGAGCGCAGTGTGTACTCGGTCTCGGACAGGGCCTGGAGCAGCAGGGCACGCACGTGGGTGTCCTGGGAGTCCGTGCACACGACCCGGATCCGGTAGACGGTGTCGGTGTCCGGGGTCTCGGCGTTGGAGCGCTTCTGCAACCGCCGGGCGACCGGGCGCAGCAGGATGTTGGCGCCCACCACCGTCACCGCACCCATCGCCGCGCCCACGTAGAGGCCGCTCCCGGCCAGGACTCCGACGGCCGCCGCGCACCAGATGGTCGCCGCCGTGTTGATGCCGCGGATGTTGATGCCGTCGCGCAGGATGACGCCCGCACCGAGGAAGCCGATGCCCGACACCACCTGGGCCGCGACACGGGTGGGGCTGACCTCGTCGACGGTGTTCGCGGCCAGCAGCACGAACAGCGCCGAACCCACCGAGACCAGCGCGTTGGTCCGCAGGCCCGCCATGCGCGCCCGCCACTGGCGTTCGACACCGACCAGCGCTCCCAGGGCGAACGCGCAGCCGAGCCGCAGTGCGAACTCCCACCATTCCAGCACCCGCGCCACCCCCACAGATCTCTCGTCCGGTCCGCGTCGAGGAGGACCGTGCCGGGCCGTACAGGGCGGCGGCTTCCCGAGGCGTACCCGAAGGAGTCGCACCGCACCCGCCGGCACTGGCACGGCTACCCCCGACGTTCCCGCGTACACTCCCGGCCCCACATACACCCGCGCATATGTGAAGTGGCCCAACCACGGGATTGTTCCGGGTGGGAAACGGCCAGGGAAGTCGTCCGGAGCCCATACGGGACACGGGTGTGTATAGTCATGATCGGTCAACTGTCGGCGCAGACGGGATGGGTCCATGGGCACCGGTGACGTGGAGGTCAGCTCGGCTGACATCGCCAGGATCGCGGGGGTCAAGCCCACCGCGGTGAGCAACTGGCGGCGTCGGCACGACGACTTCCCCAAGCCGGTCGGTGGCACGGACCGCAGCCCCCGGTTCGACCTGGGCCAGGTGGAGGAGTGGCTGTCCACCCACCGCCAGGTCTCGGGCATCGACCCCGAGCAGCGGCTGTGGCAGGCCCTGGACTCCCTGCGCGCCTCGGTTCCCGCCGACTCGGTCCTGGTCTGGGTCGGGGTGCTCCTGCTCCACCTGCACCGCGAACCCGGTGCCATGGACACCGACGATCCGGTCGCGCTGCTGCGGCAGGCGCGCCGGGCCTTCGAGGACTCCCTGAAGCAGGCCGGCCTGGCCGACCTGGCCGACCGGCGCCCCGAACCGGTTCCCGACGCGCAGGCGGAGGTCCTGGCCGACGCGGCCGTGCGGGCCGCGCGCCGGAGCGGGCCGCGGTCGGCGTTCGGGCACCTCCTGGGCCGCCTGGACCAGCGCGCCCCCTCCGGTTCGCACACGGTTCCGCCCGAGCTGGCCGACCTCATGGTGCGCCTGGCCGGAACCGGGAGCGCCGTGGCCGAGGACAGCGGCACCGGGACCGGGACCGGGAGCACCGTGGCCGATCCCGCCTGCGGACGGGGCGAGCTCCTGCTCGCCGCCGCGCGTGGCGGGCAGCGCGCCCTGCTGGGCCAGGACCGGGACCCGGCGTCGGTGTGGCTGGGCGCGCTGCGGCTGGCCTTCGCCGACGCCCTGTCCGAGGAGGCGGACCTGCGCGTGGCGGACGCCCTGCGCTCCCCCGCGTTTTCGGCGGACGGCGCCGGCACGGTCCTGTGCGCCCCGCCGTTCGGCGAGCGCAACTGGGGCGTCGAGGAACTCGCGGAGGACCCCCGGTGGACGCACGGTGTGCCCCCGCGCCTGGAGTCGGACCTGGCCTGGGTCCAGCACTGCCTGTCGCGGGTGCGCCCCGGCGGTTCGGCGGTGGTGCTGATGCCGCCGGGGGCCGCGCAGCGCCCGTCGGGGCGCCGTATCCGCCGCTCCCTGCTGCGCGCGGGCGTGTTCCGCGCGGTGGTATCGCTCCCGCCCGGGTTCGCGGCCCACTACGCCGTACCCCTGCAGCTGTGGGTACTGCGCCGCCCCGACCGGGACGAGGTGCCCGCCCCGGTCCTGCTCGTGGACACCGCCCCGCACGAGCCCGGGCAGGTTCCCGCGGCGGACCATGTCGTCGACCTGGTCGACCGGGCGTGGGAGGGCTACCTGGCCGACCCGAGCGGGTTCGCCGAGCAGCCCGGAACGGCGCGGGTGCTGGAGGTGGCCGACCTGATGGACGAGGACGTCGACCTCACCCCCCGCCTCCACCTCCCGCTCCCGCGCACCTCGACCGGAGACCTGGAGCTGTTCTCCGAGCGCCGCAGGAGGCTGGAGGGCGCGCTGCGCACACTGCGCACGCTCCTGCCCGAGGCGCCGCGGATCGAGCCCGGCGGCGACGCGGCCGGGCTCGTCACCCTCGGGGAACTCGCCAGGGCCGGGTCGGTGACGATCCGGCGGCCCGTCCCCCGGCGTTCGGCGGAGGAGGCCGGTCCGCGCACCAGCGCCAGGGTGGTCACCGGTGAGGACGTGGTGCGGGGGACGGCCCCCTCGCGCACGGAGGAGGTCGACGCCGACCCGATGCGCAACCCGCCGATCCAGGAGGGCGACGTCCTCGTGCCCGCCGTGGCGCGCAGGCCCGCCGCCCGCGTGGCGACCGCCGACGACGCGGGGGCCTACCCGGGCGTCGGCCTGTACGTGGTGCGCACGAATCCGGGCGCGGTCGACCCGTGGTTCCTGGCGGGCTTCGTCACCAGTTCCGGGGAGTCGCGGAACATCGCCCGGGTGAGCAGCAGCATGCGCGGCCAGTTGAGGGTGGATCCGGCCCGGATGCGGCTTCCGGTGCTGCCGGTGGAGGAGCAGCGCCGGTACGGGGAGCTCTTCCGGCAGGTGTCGAGGTTTCGCGAGGCGCTCCTGGAGTTCCAGGAGTGGGGCGGGGAGCTGGCCGACCAGGCCGTGGACCTGATCGCCGGGCAGTGGGAGACCGCCGACCACGCGTCCCGGCCCGGCGGGGTCAGGGGCCGTCGATGACGCGCTTGCCGTCCCCCTCCTCGTCGATGGTGAAGAAGTCCACCCTCTCCCCCTCGGCGGTGCTGGCCCTGTACACCAGGGTGTCGCCCTCCACCGAGATCCTCTGGAAGGTCTGGACCCCGGTGCGCTGCACGCGGACCTCGGCGCCGTTCTCGGTCCAGTCGTCCTTCCTCGCCTCGTACAGCTTGGGCCCGGTCACCGCGGTCACGTAGACGGGGCCGGTGTGCACGTCGGGGTCCCGCGTGCGGTGCTCGGTCAGGTTGCCTCGGCTGTAGGAGTGGTCGTGGCCCTGTAGGACCAGGTCCACGTCGTACTCCTCCAGTACCGGGAGCCACGCCTCGCGCAGCGCCTCGTTGTCGCTCCTCATGGAGCTGGAGAAGACCGGGTGGTGGAAGGTGACCACGGACCACTGGTGGGGGTTGTCGTCCAGCACCTGTTCCAGCCACCGCCGCTGCGTGTCCAGCCACCGGTCGGTGCTGTGCGGAGCGGCGTCGCGGTAGTTGGAGTCGAGCACCACGAAACGCACCCCCTGGTAGTCGGTGTGGTAGACGGTCCTGGTCAGCTTCTCGGACCGTTCGGGGCCGTTGCCCGCGCCGGGGAACTGGGGGACCCAGTGGTCGCTCAGCCCCTCGGAGCCGTAGTCGTGGTTGCCGGGGGCGACCAGGTGGTTCATGCCGCCGGTGGCCAGGGGGCCGAAGGCGTCGAACCACGCGTCCCACTGGGAGTCGCTGCCGGCCGAGTCGACCAGGTCTCCGGCGTGCACGGCCAGCCGGGCGTTGGGGGCGGCCTCCAGGCCGGCCCGGATGACGGGGGCCGCCTCGTCGGTGATGTCGTTCTGGACGTCGCCGAAGTACAGGAAGTTGAAGGGCTCGGCCTGCTCGGCGGCGGTGGTGAAGGTGTACCAGTCGCTGACCGCGTCGTCGCCTTCTCCGTCTCCCCCGTCGCCGCCACCGCCGTCCTCGCCGCTGCCCCTGCCGATCCGGTAGCGGTAGACGGTACCCGGCTCCAGGCCGGTGGCCGTGGCCGCGAAGGCGGAGTCGAACTCCTCTCCACCGGTGGACCTGCCCTGCACCAGGGTGGTCTGTTCGGGCTTGTCCCTGATCCCGATCTCCAGGAAGGACTCCTCGGCCCCGGCCGCGCGCCATGTCACGTTCTGCTGGGTGCTGGGGGCCGTGGTGGGCGAGAGGAGGACGTGGTCGACGGTGCTCGTGTCCGGGGTCTGGGGAGCGCAGGCGCACAGTCCGGCCGCGACGGCGGCGCCGCACAGGACCGCCGGTACGCGGTCCGGCACGGAGCGGAGCGTGGTGGCGGACATGTCTCACCTGGCCTTTCCTCCGGCGGGTGGACCGGGTCACGGATACGGAAGGCGCCGACGGGCACCCCCGCGGCCCGTGGCCCGGATTCCCGGGGACACCGGAGTCTTCGGGGCCTTCCGAGGCCCCGGAAGGTCCCGAAGACTCCGGCCAACGCCTTCTCGGCTACCCGCTACCCGGTACCCGGTACCCGCTACCGTTCCCCCACGAGAGCGCCACCGGCTTCGTCCGGTGGGTGAACCGCCCCGCCCGCCAGCGTGTGCCGTTCCACAGCGGCCCGACGGCCGAGGGCCACGGGGCCGGGCAGGCCCTGTCAGGGCGTGGAGCCTTCGGGGCTACCCGGGCTGTGAAGCGTCGACCACCGGCGATCCGCGCTGACGGGTGGTTGGATTCTCCCGGCTTCAGCCGGAAGAGGATGTCAGTGGGTCCGGATCAACGACTTCAGCAGGGAGCCGAACTCCTCGTCGGAGGTGTCCGGTGAGACCGACCCCGCCTCGTGGTCGATCGTGGCCCCCACCGCACGCAGGTCGGGCGGTGTCCCCCGCTCGCGCGAGCGCGAGTCGGGGTGCCACCAGTAGAGCTGGGAGCTGATGGGCTTGTCGCCGTCGGCGGTGAAGCGCTCGGCGATCTGGCGCATGTCGTCCATGGCGGCGACCGGGTTCCCCTGTCCCAGGGGGTGGGCGATGAGTACCTCGGGCACGGGGAGCGCCACCAGCGCGCCGTGCGGAAGGTCGCCCAGGTGGCGGTCCAGGACGTGCGCCTGCGCCGCCACATAGGGGTGCCGGCCGCCGATGTGCACGATGCGGGCCCCGTTGAGGTCGTGCTCGCTCGTCTCGACGTCCTCGTCCACGGAGGCGGACACGGCCTGGGCGAAGACCTCTCCGTCGGAGCGCTCGGAGCGCTCGTGCACCTGCCGGGGCAGCGGCTGTAGCGACTCGGGGGTGTCCACGACCACGGTCTGCCACAGGCCGGGGGCGATCTCCCGGGCCACGAGGGAGTCCAGCACCCCCTCGGGGAAGGCGGAGACCGGGTAGAGGCGGACCCGGAGCTGCCCGGCGGGGTCGTCGGACCCGGCCTCACGCCGGACGGCCTGCCCCAGCTGGTCGAGGGCCGCGCGGGCGAACGCGGCGGTGTTGTCCGCGATCTGCTCGGGAGTGGCCCCGCCCAGCGCCGAACGCAGGCCGCTGATGTCGGTGCTGGCCTGGTTGCCGTCGGGCAGCGGCAGGACCAGGGTGTCCGCGTCCTGGAAGGACACCTGCGCCCCGGCTTCGGCGAAGGCGGTGACCAGGGCCCCGGCCACCGTGTCACCGGGGTCCACGGGGTGCTCCCCGGCGGTCTCCTCCCGCTCCTGCGCGGCGCGGGCCATGTAGCCCGCGAAGTGGGCCGCCAGGCTCGCCTGGTGCTCGATCGGGGAGATGATCGCCTGGTCGAAGGTGTCCCCGAGGTCTCCCTCCAGCAGGGTCGTGCCGTCGGACGCGGCCACACGCAGGCTGGTCGGCGGCAGGTAGTCGGCCTTGAGCCCCTCGTTGGCGCACGCCTGCACCATGGCGTTGCCGAACTCCGCCACCATCCGGTCGGGGTCCAACTCCCGCGCCTGGTCGAGTCTGGCGGCGAACCAGTCCGGGATCTGGTCCTGGGACCGGGGGAAGCGCTCCAGCTCCTGCGCGTAGACGAGCGGGCTCACCTCGAAGGGCAGCTCGGGCTCGGTGTCGTGGTTGTACTCGATGTTGAGCTGGTGGGAGTGGTGGACCGAGACGATCATGGAGAGCCAGGTGCCCCTGCCCTCCTGGAAGCAGGACCGCTTGAGCTCGGCGACCGTCTCCACGACGCCCTCGGGCACCTCCGCCTGCCGGACCTGGCCGTCCGCGTCCTGGACGGCGAACATGTCGCTCTGGTGGGCGCCGATCACCCTGGCCAGATAGGTGAGCTGCTGCCAGCCCTCGGGGGTGACCGCGACCAGTCTCCTGGCGAGGTCCTGGATGAGGTCTCCCTGCTCCAGCGGGCCGGGGGATGGGGTGGTCATGGTGCGCTCCGTGTCCGTGTGGGCGTGTGGCCTGTGCGGCGGGTCCGGTGAAGGTGACGCGATCCGCGCCTTCCTTCCTTCCTACCCTGTCGCGGGAGCGTGTCCGACTCGGTCCGGAAGGGCGCCTTCAGTCCGGGAGGGCGTCGAGGTAGACCCAGGCGCCCTCGTGCCGCACGAAGCGGCTGTGTTCGTCGAGGACCCCCTCGTGGCCGCCCTCCCGGTGGACCGCGCGGAAGGCGACCGTGCCCTCGTTGTGGAAGGGGGTCCCGCCGGTCGTGGACAGGATCTCCAGGCGCACCCACTCGGTGCCCGGGTCCGGTTCCAGGCGCCGTGGCCGGGTGTCGGGATGCCAGGTCCGCAGCAGGTGGCCGCGGTCGCCGACGGCGAAGGCGCTGTAGCGCGAGCGCATGAGCTGCTCGGCGGTGGATGCCTTGGCCTCTCCCCGGTGCAGGCGGCCGCAGCAGTCCCGGTAGGCCGCGGACCTCCCGCAGGGGCAGGGGGCGGCGGCCTCGACCGCGGGCGGGGAGGACGGGGACCGCTGGTGGCGTGATCTGCGCTGCGACATCCCCCCATTGTGGCCTCCCCGCCCGCGTGCGGCGGCGTGCGCACGGAAGACCGGTCACGCGAGCGCGTCCCGGCTCCGCTCCACCCGCTCCGCGAACGGCCCCGGGCTCACATCGTGTTGACCACCAGGCCGATGTGCGTGTAGTAGTTCAGCGCCCCGAACAGCAGGAACACGATCCCCGCCAGTCCCCACACGACGCCGACCACGGTCCACAGCCGGGACTTCAGGGACCTGAGGGCGAACGGGAACAGCACCGCTCCCACCCCCACGAGGGCGTAGAGCCCGGAGATGAAGGCCGCCTCCAGCCACGGGTACTCGCTGAACGCCCCGGAGACGGGCTCCTGCGGCGGCGCCGCGAACAGCTGGAAGACCCAGCCCGCCGCGGCGATGCCGAGCGACGCCAGTCCCATGCCGAACACCAGCACCGAGACGGGGCCCGCCACCCGTGCGACGTGCGCGGCGGGGTTCTCGTGGCCGGCCAGGGCGTCACCGCGCTTCCACAGGTACAGGGCCGCGGCCAGCAGCAGTACGCCGAACACCAGACTCGGCTCGCCGAAGATGATGTTGTCGAAGGCGAACCCGCCCGCCGCGAGCGGCCAGGTCAGGGTCATGTGCAGGCCCGTGGTCGCCAGCAGCAGACCCAGCGTTCCGAAGGCCAGGGCCCATCCGTCCGGCACGATCCGCCGACCGCGCAACAGCGTGCGGCCCAGCGCCACCACCAGGATCAGCCCGGCTCCCGCCGCGACCGCCATCACGGTGTTGTACGTGGGCATCGTCGTCCAGTCGATGCGGACGCCGCCTTCGACCCCGGTCAGAAAATCTCCCATGTGGCGTGACTCCTCGTCTCAGCGCCGGAGCGCCGTACCGGGCGCTGGGTGGTCTGTGCAACGGGGGGTCCTGCAAAATTCGCACGACGGATACGGCGGTGTCACCCGCGAACCGCCGGTGTCGGGCCACTGATTCGCGACTGGTCCGCGCCTGATGGGGGACCGCCGTTCGGGGCCCGCTTCGGCCTGACCGGTTCACCCGATGTGTCCGGTCCGGATTCCGGAGCTCTGGCCTGGTTCGCCCGGCTTGCCCGGACCCGTCTCCACGAACCCGGCGCGAGTATCGGCTGGTCAACGCGAACGCCTGTCCCACAGGGCTTTCGGGGTTGCGCACAACACTCGGCGACCGGGACAATACGCGCACCACCCCCTGCCGACCGAGAGGCATCCCGTGACGGACGGTCCCTCCGAGGCGGCATGGTCGAGGCTCTTCAGCGGGCGGGAACCACTGGGGCCCGGCGTGGTCTCCGTCCCGTTCGGGCGCTCGGGTTCCGCGGGTGCGGACCGGCCCGAGGAGACCACCCGGTACGGCGGCGCCGCCCGCGAGCCCCGGGAGGACAGAGCCGCACACGAACGGATCGGACGAACACGATGACCCACTTCCCTGACTCCGCACCCCCGGCGGGCGTCGACACCACCGTGGCGCACTCCGCGCGGGTGTGGAACTACTGGCTCGGCGGCAAGGACCACTACCCCGTCGACCGCGAGCTCGGCGAGCAGATCCTGAGCACCTACCCGAACATCGCCGTCGACGCCCGGGCGGGCCGTGACTTCCTCGTCCGCGGCATCACCCTCCTGGCCCGCGACGAGGGGATCCGGCAGTTCCTGGACATCGGCACGGGCCTGCCCACGTACGACAACACCCACGAGGTGGCCCAGTCCGTGGCCCCCGAGTCCCGGGTGGTCTACGTCGACAACGACCCGATGGTCCTGGCCCACGCCCGGGCCCTGCTGGTGAGCAGCGAGGAGGGCGCCACCCAGTTCGTGGACACCGACCTGCGCAACACCGACAGGGTCCTGGAGGCGGCGAGCGAGCTGCTGGACTTCGACCGGCCCGTGGCGCTCAGCGTCGTGGGCACGCTCGGGCACATCCCCGACCTGGCGGTGGCCCTCGACACCATGAACCGCTACAAGGACGCCCTCGCCCCGGGAAGCTTCGTGATGGTGGGCGACCACGTCATGCCCGAGGACCCCGGTGCGGCCACGGCGCTGGACCAGTGGAACGAGGGAGCGGCCCTGGCCTACCGCTCGCACACACCGGATGAGTTCGCCTCTTACTTCGACGGCCTGGAACTGCTCGAACCCGGAGTCGTGCCGGTGACGCTCTGGCGCACGGGAGGGCAGCCCATGCTCGGCGCACTTCCCGACATCGCCATGCAGGGGGGCATCGCCCGCAAGCGCTGATCCCCACGGGTTCCGGTCCGGCCGCCCGGGCACTCGATGCGGGGTCCGAAAGGACAAGGAACGCGGACCGCCGGCCGAACCCACTCGTTCGACCAGCGGTCCGCTCGTGGGCGGCCCCCGTCCGGGCCGCCCGGCTATCAGGAGTAGGACGGGAAAGACGCCGAAGCTCCCGGCACCGCCGGAATGGAGCGGGGGCCGGGTAGCCCACCGATACGACCGGCCCGAACCCACTCCTCCGTCTGCTATTCCAGCGTCCACTCACAGCCGCCGGACAACTCCAAGGCGGCATCGCCTTCCTGAACCACGAGGGAACCAGGCCCCTCGATGTTGTTGTTGGCGATGATGTCGTCGAACTCCCCGGACAGCCCGGACAGGCGGGCGTAGTAGCACATGGGCATGATGTCGTCCGGGCTCGGGCCATCGGTCGTGTACGTGCCGGGCTCGATGTCCTCACCGACGCGGTGGACGCCGTTGCCGATCGTGGAAGGAGCCTCCTCGGGCTCAGGCTCCTCCGCAGGTGTTTCCTCCTCTGACGCCTCCTCGGCGGGAGCTTCCTCCTCGGCTGTAGTTTCCTCGGCCGCATCCTGGGGCGTCTCCTCCTCGGTGGCGGCGGACTCCTGGGCTCCGCCGTCGGAGGCGCTCTCGGACAGCGCGGCCACGCATCCCCCGAGCAGGAGCAGGACGAGGAGAACACCGAGGCATCCACCGCACCCGAGGCCGACCTTCTTTCCCGTGGACATGCCCTGTTTGGGCGGCATGGGCGGCATGGACGGGCCGTGGGGCGGCTGCGGGGGCTGGGTCATGGTGTGCTCCGGTCTGTGTGTACGGGGGAGCCGCACGCCGGGGGAACGGCGAGCGACGGAGAGGGCGGAACGGCATGTTCACGCCTCTCTCTACCGAGGGAAAACACATCCCCTCGGGCACACACACAAGGTACACCATTTCGTGTGAACATGGCCAACCATGAACAGTGCCCCTTGTTCCTCCTGTGGATGTATCGGTGTGGACACGCGTGTCGCCTCGGGGCCCGCGGCGACACGCGTCCGGGACCGGGGCCGGGACCGGTCGGGCTCAGGAGCGGCCGGAACCGTCGGAGGGAAGCGGCGGCCCGGTCCGCGAACTCCGGGCCCGGGCCCGGCCCTGCCCGCCCGTGAGAGCGGAGTGCACACCGGCGGCCACGGACTCGATCGTCTCCACCCCGTACTCCATGCCCGGGCTGTCGTCGGTGAGTACCACGACGTCGTAGTCCCCCGCCGGGGTGCCCAGGAAGCCGCCCACGCTGTTCACCCGCCAGGTGCCCGCGTCCTTGTGGGGAAGCCAGCCGTTCTTCAGGTACACCTCGGCGCCCCCGGGCGCCCCGGCGGGCACCCCCCACCTCTGCTTCTCGACCACGTCGCCCATGAGACCGCGGGCGTAGGAGCGCTCGTCCGCGCCGAGCACGTCGTTGTCCGTGCGCAGCAGGCCGAGCAGGGTGAGCTGGTCACCGGCGGTGATCTTCATCAGTCCGACGTAGTTCTCCGGATGCGGCTTCGTGTCGTCCATCCCCGCCAGGTCGAGGAAGTCCTGGACGCGTTCGGAGCCGAGCCGGTCGTACAGCTCCCCGGCCGCGTCGTTGTCGGACACGGTGATCATGTCGGTCGCCAGCCTCTCCTCCTCGGAGGTGAGCTCGCGCTTCTCGTCCATGGCGGTGCGCAACAGCGCACCGAGGACGACGACCTTGCCGACGCTGGCCGCGTCGAACTCCGCGTCGGGGTCGAGTCCGCAGGTGAGACCGCCGTCGTGGGCGGAGACCCCCACCGCTATGCGCCCCTCGCGCCCGTCCGTCTCCCGCAGGATCCGCTTGTCGAGTCGCTCCGCGGCCTCGGGGTGCGACTCCGACGCACAGATCGGCGCCTGTGCCCCGGCCCCGGCCCCGGCCCCCGTTCCGGCCGCGGTCACGGCTCCGGCCGCCGACGGTGTTCCAACGGCGAGGCCGAGGGCGAGAGCGGCGACGAGCGCCCGTGCCCGGTCACGGCGCCCGGACCCGGTTCGGTGGATGGGCATGGTGGTGGCTCCCTCTTCCGGTCGGCTCGGCGACCGGCGGCCGAACGCACCGCGTCACCTCACCTCGCTTTCTGACAACCCAAAGCAATCACCCGGACACCGAGGGTTCCAGAGTGGGGACTTCTCGCGATTCGACCGCGAAACGCCACGGAAGCACGTGAGAGCGGACCGATCATGACAACGGGTTCACCACACGACACGACAGACCCCGGACGGTCGCCTGCCATCGACCGCCCGGGGAATCCGTGAACCGGTACACCCGGTGTGTCCGGTGCTGCTAAGTGAGGTTCTTCTGCCGCACGTCCCACTCGGTGGAGCACAGGCCGCAGTCGGGGCCGACGAACTCCCGCCGGGCCTGCTGGTCGCCCTTGAGCCGCCACTCCAGCCAGGCGACGCCCACCCGGCCGTACTCACCGCCGTCGGGCTCCCCGAAGGTGCCGAAGTGGCCGACGTCGAGGTGGCCCATGAACGCGGGCAGGCCCCTCGGCAGCCGCTCCCAGTCGTCCAGGGCGTTCTCGTAGGCGATGTCGTCGGGGCCGCCGGTGAAGTAGGCGGCGGGAGCGTGCATCCGGTCGATCCGGTCGTTGTCGGAGTCGCTCAGCAGCCCGCTGTTCCAGAACACGGTGGTGTCGATCCGCGGGTCGTCGGCCACCTCGTAGGTCTCCAGGCCGCCGCAGGACTGGCCCATGACCGCGATGCTGTCGGTGTCGATGCGGCCCCGGTACTCGCTGAACCAGCGGCCGTTCTCCTCGGCCGCCCAGTCGACGGACTCGGTGAGCATCTCGGCGTCGGTGCGGCCGGAGCCGCCCGGACGGCCGTTGGCGATGACCAGGAAGCCGTGCGAGGCGATCTCGGTGAGGAAGTCCTCGAACCAGGTTCCGTCGGCGCGGCAGGCGCCGTTGCCCCAGGCGACCACGGGCAGCCGCTCGTCCTCGGGCAGGTCGACGGGACGGTAGACGGTGTGGTCCCACAGGCGCAGGGTGGTGACGTACTCGGCGTCGTGGGGGCCCGTCCCGCCCATGGTCTCCACGGTGTCGGCGGCGGCCGGCGACACGGAGACCAGAGCGGTGGCCGTCAGCAGTCCGAGAAAGGCGGACGACACACGGCGGACCGGATATCGTGCTCCCATTCCATGCTCCTCAAGGGGGATCGGAGAATATCGGTGGTCGTATCCCAGCGCGCTGACCACCGAATATTCGCCACGGGGAGCCAGATGTCAATAACGCTCCGGAACGACACGTGGTTCCACCGACCCACCCTGGATCCCTCCGATTTCCCGCACATCCGAGGCAGCGGAAAGAGCACGCACGGCCTCGCCGTCAAGGGTTCCGGTGATCCCACCCACAAAGGAAATCCAAGCGTTCCGGAACCGCTTTTCCCCAGGATCACGGAAACCGTTGTCCGAAGGTCCGCTCACAGGTCGATGACGGTCTTGATGTCGTCGCCGCCGGGCTCGAACGCCTCGGGCGCGCGCTCCAGCGGCAGCCGCCGGGTGATCACCCGTTCCAGCCAGGAGTGGTCGGCCCGGGCCAGCGCCTGGGCGGCCAGTTCGTAGTGGCGCAGGTTGGCGTTGACGGACCCGACGACCACGTCGTTCTCCAGGACGATCTCCTTGTTGACCGCACCGGCGTCGATACCGATCTTGCGGCCGCTCTTCGAGATGCCGGTGAGGCAGACGATGCCGTAGGGCGCGTTGTGGGTCATCGCGTCCAGGATGAGGGAGGACGCGCCGGTGGCCTCGATGATCACGTCGACCTCTCCCCGGGCGGTGATGTCGGCGATGCTCCCGGTGTGGTAGGTCGCCCCCAGGGCGGCCACCAGGTCGGGTTTGGGCCCCGTCTCCACCCGGTCCAGGACGTGCACGTCGAGTCCGCGCTGGACACCGAGCAGGGCGGCCAGCAGACCGATCGGCCCGGCGCCGGTGACGAGCAGGCGGCGCGGATCGAACCAGGCCCGGTTCCCGATCCTCTCGATCTGCTCCCACGCCTTGGCGACGACCGTGGTGGGTTCCATCAGCACTCCGACGCGTTCCAGCGACGGGTCGAGCCTGACCGCGTAGTCGGCCTCCACCGTCCACTGCTGCGAGCCGTAGCCGTGGATGCCCTTGATGCCGCGTTCGGTGAACCGCCCGTTGCGGCACATGTCGAACTCGCCGTGCCCGCAGGCGCCGCACGGCACGGGGTCGGGCCGCCGCACGACCCCGACCACCAGGTCACCCGGCGCGAAACCGCTGCCGTCCGGTGCCTCGCGCACCCGCCCCAGGGACTCGTGCCCCAGGACCAGATGCTCCTCGCCGGGCGGCGCCTCACCGTACTCGCCCCCGGCGATCTCGCGGTCGGTACCGCACACTCCCAGCGAGACGCCGTCGACGAGCAGCTCCCCCGCACCCGGCACGGGAGCCTCGACCTCGCCCACCCGCACCGAGCCGGCCTGCGACGGCACCACCGTCAGAGCACGCATGATCATCCATCCCCTTCGTCCGAGCCGCTCGTCCACCGCCGGGTCGCAGGCGGGCCGCCCCGCCGAGCGAACGGCCCCGGGTCGCCGGCCGACCGGGCGGATGTCCGGCCGACGGTCCGGAAGGGCGGGGACGCCCCCGCTACCCGGCGATTCTGCCAAGCGGCTACCCGGCTGCCGCGTGTGACACACGAGGGACGGGGAAACCGGGCGTTGAGCGGGGGCGCTCCCGGGCTGGCCGTCCCTTTGTTGGAACTATTCCAGAAAAGATGCTTCAATGGGCTCATGCACCAGACCGAGACCGAGGCTCTCCTCCGGGAGGCCTCGCTACGCGTGACCCGACCCCGGGTCGCGGTGCTGGCGGCGCTCGGGGCCCACCCGCACGCCGACGCCGGCACCGTGCTCCAGGTGGTCCGCGGCCAGATCGGTGCGGTGTCCACACAGGCGGTGTACGACGTGCTCAAGGCTCTGACGGACGCCGGCCTCGTGAGGCGAATTGAACCGGAGGGGTCACCCGCGCGCTACGAGCGGCGGGTGGGTGACAACCACCACCACGTGGTCTGCCGCCGCTGCGGAGCGATCGCCGACGTGGACTGTGCCACCGGATCCGCCCCCTGCATGACGGGTTCACAGGACCACGGTTTCGCCGTCGACGAGGTCGAGGTCACCTACTGGGGCCTGTGCCCCGGGTGCCAGAAGGCCTGACGCCACCCGGTGTCCCACCGCAGCACCGACAGACCCCATCGAAGACCAAGGAAAACATGTCCCAGGACAACACCCAGCCGATGACCACCGCCAACGGCGCCCCGGTCGCGGACAACCAGAACAGCCTGACCGCAGGACCGCGCGGGCCGATGCTGCTCCAGGACCTCTGGTTCCTGGAGAAGCTCGCGCACTTCGACCGTGAGGTCATCCCCGAGCGCCGGATGCACGCCAAGGGCTCCGGTGCCTTCGGTACCTTCACCGTCACCAACGACATCACCCGGTACAGCAAGGCCGCGATCTTCTCCGAGGTCGGCAAGCAGACCGAGATGTTCGCACGCTTCTCCACCGTCGCGGGCGAGCGCGGCGCCGCCGACGCCGAGCGCGACATCCGCGGCTTCGCCCTGCGCTTCTACACCGAGGAGGGCAACTGGGACATCGTCGGTAACAACACCCCGGTCTTCTTCTTCCGCGACCCGCTGAAGTTCCCCGACCTCAACCGCGCCGTCAAGCGCGACCCGCGCACCAACATGCGCTCGGCCGAGAACAACTGGGACTTCTGGACCAACCTCCCCGAGGCCCTGCACCAGGTCACCATCGTGATGTCGGACCGCGGCATCCCCGACGGCTACCGCCACATGCACGGCTTCGGCTCGCACACCTTCTCGTTCGTCAACGAGGCCGGCGAGCGCTTCTGGGCCAAGTTCCACTTCCGTACCCAGCAGGGCATCAAGAACCTGACGGACGAGGAGGCCGCCAAGGTCGTGGCCGAGGACCGCGAGTCCGCCCAGCGCGACCTGTTCGATGCCATCGAGCGGGGCGAGAACCCCAAGTGGACCTTCTACGTCCAGATCATGCCCGAGGCCGAGGCCGCGGACTACCGCTTCCACCCCTTCGACCTGACCAAGGTCTGGTCCAAGAAGGACTACCCGCTGATCGAGGTCGGCGAGTTCGAGCTCAACCGCAACCCGGAGAACTACTTCGCGGACGTGGAGCAGGCCGCCTTCACCCCGGCCAACATCGTCCCGGGCGTGGGCGTCTCGCCCGACCGCATGCTCCAGGGGCGCCTCTTCTCCTACGGTGACGCGGCCCGCTACCGCCTGGGCGTCAACCACCACCAGATCCCGGTGAACTACCCGCGCGGCGCCAGGTTCGTCAACACCTACCACCGCGACGGCACCATGCGCGTGGACGGCAACCAGGGCCGCGTTCCGGGCATCGAGCCCAACTCCTACGGCCGCTGGCAGGAGCAGCCGGCCTACGCCGACCCGTCGCTGGCCATTGGCGGGACCGCCGACCGGTTCGACTACCGCGAGGACGACGACAACTACTTCGAGCAGCCCGGCGACCTGTTCCGCATGATGAGCGTGGACGAGCAGCAGAGGCTGTTCGAGAACACCGCGCGTGCGATCGACGGGGCCTCGCAGGCCACCATCGAGCGCCACATCGGCAACTGCATGAAGGCCGACCCGGCCTACGGCGAGGGTGTGCGCAAGGCCGTCGAGGCCCTGCAGGCGGGCAGGGTCTCCGGGACCGACCCCAACTCGGACGCCGTCTGACCAGCGTTTGAGGGCCCCGTCCGGGCCTGAGGGTCCCCTCCGGACCTGAACCACCGAGCCGACGCGGCCCCGACCGCGTCGGCTCGGCCTGTTTCCGGGGCGGGGCGCCGGAGCCCGGGGCCCCGCCCCGGAACCGGGTTCAGGGCAGCAGGTGGGCGCGGCCGAACATCTCGGCCGCGGCACGTGCGCTCGGCGTGCCCGCGTCGAGGTCGGCGCCCGCGGCGACGAGCATCGCCACGATGCCCTCCTCCCCCTTGAACAGCGCTCCGGCGACGGGTGTCTGGTCCCGTTCGTTGCGCAGGTCGACGTCGGCGCCGCGGTCGATCAGGGCGCGGACCGTGGCCTCCTGGCCGTGGTAGGCGGCGAGCATCACCAGGGTGTTGCCCTGCTCGTCGCGGGTGTCCACGGGCAGGCCGTGGTCGAGGAACTCCAGCAACTCCTCCGTACGCCCCTCCCGGGCGAGGTCCATGGCCAGGGCGATGACCCGGTTGGTCTGCTCCGCTGAGAGTTCGTTCATGTGCCCATGCTAGAAGTGCCCTCCCACCTGCGCCAAAACGCGGTTGCGCGCGGGCGCGGGGGAGGACCCGCGCACCGGGTCCGGGAGGCCGGCGGACGCGGTGGTCCGTGCGCGGCCGCCCGGCGGCGACCGCAGAGGTTCGTCCCGGTCCGCACCCACGGCGTTCTCGGCCGGTCCGCTAGCGGTGCGTGTGGCGCCGGGGGTCGAGCATGACGACCATGATCCGGGAGGCGCCGACGGCCGTGACCGCGTGGGGCACGGACCCGGCCACGTGGATCATCGCTCCGGGGCCGAGGTCGTGGCTCTCGTCCTCCACGTCGAACCGGATCCGCCCTTCGAGGACCTGGACGAGGATCGGGGAGGGGACCAGGTGCTCCGTGAGTTCGGCCCCCTCGTCCAACGCCAGGTGCATGACCCGGGCGTCGTCGTTGGAGAACAGGCGCGAGGGGGCGGTGTGACCCTCCTTGAAGGGGGTCTGCTCCCTGAGCTGGTCGAGCCCCGTCGTGATCAGCGTCCATCGAGCGTCGTCGGCCATGCGGTCTCCGTCTCCGTCTGCCCAGAGGGCTGCGCGTCCGGTCGCCCACGGCCCCGTCCACGACCACCGCGGCGCGGTCACCCCCATCCAAACCCGCCGGGGGCCCGGCGACAAGGAGAACACGGCGCGGACCCGCCCCGGAGGCGCTCTGTGGTGTACTGGCTCGCGGTCAGGCCAGAGGCGACGGACGGGGACACGACATGCTGCTCGGCTCCGGTGCGGGCGAGGGGCCCGCGGTACGGATCGGTGACGAGGAACTCGACCGCGAGGGACTGTGGTCGGCGGCGGCCGCCGTGGCCGGGCGGGTCGCCGGCGCCGACGCCGTCGCCGTGCACGGGGACGCCTCGCTGTCGACGGTCGTCGCGGTCGTCGGCGGCCTGCTGGCCGGAGTGCCCGTGGTACCGGTCCCGGCGGACGCCGGGACCGCCGAGCGCCGCCACATCGTGCGCGACTCCGGTGCCGCCCTGTGGCTGGGGACCCCTCAGGAGGAGGTCGGACTCCCCGTCGTGCCCGTGGACCCGGCCGAGCGCTCCTTGTACACGGTGCCCGAGCCCCCGGCCGAGGCCACCGCGCTGATCATGTACACCTCCGGGACCACCGGCCCGCCCAAGGGCGCCGTCCTGTCCCGGCGGGCCGTGGCCGCCGACCTGGACGCGCTCGCCGACGCCTGGGACTGGACGCCCGACGACGTGCTAGTCCACGGGCTGCCGCTGTTCCACGTGCACGGACTGGTCCTGGGCGTGCTGGGCGCACTGCGCGTGGGCGGTCCGCTGGTGCACACCGTCCGCCCCTCCCCCGCCGCCTACGCCGCCGCGGCCGAGGGAGCCCTCCGGGGCGGCTGGCTCCCGGCCGGAACGGGCGGGGCCGGCAGGGCGGGCGGAACCCTGTTCTTCGGCGTGCCGACCGTGTGGTCGCGCATCTCCCGCGACCCCGGCAGCGCCCGGGCCCTGGCCGGGGCACGGCTGCTGGTCTCCGGCAGCGCCCCGCTCCCCGACACGGTGGCAGAGGCCCTACGGGCGGCCTCCGGCCACAGTCCCGTGGAGCGGTACGGAATGACCGAGACGCTGATCACCGTGGCCGCGCGCGCCGACGCGCCGCGGCGGACCGGCTGGGTGGGGACGGCGCTGCCCGGCCTGGAGTCGCGACTGCGCGGCGAGCACGGCGAGACCGTCCCCTGCGACGGTGAGGGCATCGGCGAGCTACAGGTCCGCGGCGCCACCCTGTTCGACGGCTACCTCGGGCTCCCCGGGGCCACCGCGGCGGCGTGGACCGACGACGGCTGGTTCCGCACCGGCGACGCGGCGGTACGCGAGGCCGACGGCTGGCACCGGATCGTGGGGCGGATGTCGGTGGACATGATCAAGACCGGCGGCTACCGGGTCGGCGCGGGCGAGGTCGAGGCCGCGCTGCTCGGCCACCCCGCGGTACGCGAGGCCGCCGTGGTGGGCGAGGCCGACGACGACCTCGGCCAGCGCGTCGTCGCCTACCTGGTGGGCGAGGGCATCGACCCCGGGGCCGTCATCGACTTCGCGGCCGCGCACCTGTCGGTCCACAAGCGCCCGCGCGAGGTCCGTGTGGTGGACGCCCTGCCGCGCAACGCCATGGGCAAGATCCAGAAGAAGCTGCTGGGCGGCGGGCGCCGCTGACCTCGGGTCAACGGCGCCGGAAGGGCCAGCGGCGGAGTCGGAGGCGGCGGCTCCCGACCGACGAGGCCCCCCTGCGCGGCCACGGCAGCCACGGCTCCGCAGGCGGATGGGCGACCTTCGGCTCCTCCTCCTCGCCCGACAGCGCCTGCGCGGCCCTTTCCGGCTCGAGTCCGGCGAACAGCATGATGTCGGTGGCGACCATCTGCACGGACAGGTGGGTGGCCGCGGTCACGGGGTCGTCGACCGTGTCGGCGCCGAACGGCCGGGCCACGTCGAGCACCAGGTCGACCGCGCGCTGGCGCGCGGAGCGGTCGCCGAGGTCGTCGGCGAGCACGTCGAGGACGGCGGCCATCTCACACACCACCGGTGCGATGCGTCGGCGCTCGTCCAGGTCCATGGCGGCCGCGGTCCGTGCGAGCGACAGGCAGCTCTCACCGAGGATGATGAGACGGTCGACCCTCTCGTCCTCGTACCGCAGCGGTTCGGGGCTGGTCCACCGCGCGGTGGACCACCGTACGTTGCGGTGGCTGTTCTCCTGTGCACGGCTGAGGTCGGCCATCGGCCTGCTCAGGGCGCCCAGGCGGTCCACCGTCCGCAGGGAGGGGTCCTCGTCCTCCTCCAGCGCGCGTCCGGTCGCGTCGAGCAGGCCGACGATCTCCACCAGGGCGGCCGTCTCGATACCGCGCAGCCGGGTGGTCGGCCGTGTGGGGAAGAGCAACTGGCTCATCACGAGCGCCACACCGGCCCCGATGAGCGCGTCGGTGAGCCTGCTGGGACCCACCTGGCCGTCGGCGAAGGCCACGGTGAGGATCGCCCCGGCCGCGGACTGGGCGATGACGAGGCGTGCGGCGCCGACGGCGACCGCGATCGCCATCGCCACCCCGATGGCGAGCGCCATGGCCACGTAGCCACCGCCGGTGACGGCGATCGACAGTTCACCGACGACGATGCCGATGACCACGCCCAGCAGCATCCGGACGGCGTTGGTGCCGCGCTCACCGCCCACGGTATTGAGCGCGACGACCGCGGCGATCGGCGCGAAGAACGGGGAGTGGTCGTGGACGAGGCCGCCCGCGACGACCCATGCCACGGTCGCGGCGATGGCCGCCTGTAGTACCGACCACTTGTTGGCGGACAGGCGCCCCAGAGCCGCCGAACCCGCTTCGCGCGCCCACCGCCACCAGGAGTGGACGGGAGCGTTCAGATACCGCATGCCCCTCCAGCCCCGGACTCGGCGGACGCCGCATGTCCGCGTGGAAACACCCTCCGTGGCGACCGCTACCCAGGTGGGCGCCCAAGGACACAAACGACCAGGTAGGAGCGGGCAGGGCGGGGCGTCCGCGCCGGCGGCGAGCGTGCTCTCCAGGATGTGCGCATGCGGTTCCTCCTCGCCGTCCTCCTCCCGTCCGCCGTCGCGGGGCTCGCCCTCTCCCGCGCCGTTCCGTGGTTCGAGGACGGTTGCGGCCACGGCCTCGCCGTCCACGTCCCGGTGGTGGCCCTCACCGCCGTCCTCCTGTTCCTGTGGGCAGGCGAACGCGCGCGCTCACGCGGCCGGAGCAGGCACGGCGAACGGGTCACGGCGGTGGTGGCCGGCGTCGAGCCCCTGCCGGCGGAGGCGGTCCCCTTTCCCGGGCACACGGTCACCCTGGAGTTCACCGGCCTCGACGGGAGGAGGCGCCGGACCCGTGACACCTCAGGCCTGGGCGGCTACGTCCTCAAGCCCGGGGCGCGCGTGTTCGGGCGCTCCACGCCCCAGGATCCGGGGCGCCTGGAGGTGGTGGAGGTCGTCGGGGCCGGGGGCCGCCGCCCCGTCACGGGACCGGGCCACCGCCCGTAGCCGTGGCCGCTCGCGGCCGCTCTGGCGCTCGCGTTGTCCCTCGCGGCCGCGGTGGTGCTGGGCCCGTCGTACGGCCTGCCCGCGTCGGCCGCCGCGTTCACCCCCGCCCTGTGCCTGTGGGCGGGCACGGGGTTCCTCTGGGTGGCCGTGGAGACGCTCCTTTCCCGCGCGGGCCTGCGAGGACGGGCCACGGGGAAGGTGACACGGGTCCGGACGCACACCGGCAGGGGGGTCAACAGCAGCACGTCCTACTCGTTCGCCGTGCGCTTCTCGACACCGGACGGCCGGAGGGTCCACCTTCACCACCCCGGCACGCACACCAGGCACCGCCCCGTGGGATCACGGGTGGAGGTCCACCACGACCCCGACCATCCGCCCCGGTTCCGGGTGGCGGGGACGGACATGGACCGCTCTCTCATGTGGCTCCACTCCCTCAACGCGGCGCTGTTCCTGGGACTGGGCGTGGCACTGGTCTTCCTGGGCGGCTGACGGGGGCATGTGTGACGGCCGTGTCGCGAGCAGGGAGGAGTCCGACGGGGAGGGGACCGCCGCGTGTCCGCGTCGGGCCCTCTCAGCCGAACACTTCCAGCAGCACGATGACCAGGCCGATGACGAGCATCGACACGAGGACGAAGTAGCACCCGACGCTCCCGGTAGGCCCGGGGTCCCTCGTCGGCCCGCGCCGGATGTCGTTCGCGCCCTTGCCCCGGCCCGTGCGGCGCCCCGACTTGCTCTTCTTCTTGGCTGCCATCCCGGACACGTCCTCCCCACGCCGCGTACGGTCCTTCGCCCGCTCGGAACGCAGACCCTACGCCACAGGAGGGTTCTCCTCCACCCGGGAGTCCGTGAACGCGGGACCCGGCCCGACCTCCAGCGCTTCGTAGGACCCTCGGCGCTCCCCGGTGCAAGGACTCTCCTGCCCGCGACCACCGCCACCGCCACCGCCACGATGAGGGGGCCTCACAGCGCCCCCAACATGATCGGAGCCGCGTTCATCAGACTGTGGACGGTGAGAACGGGCCACATCACCCGGTACCGGCTCCACAGGTAGCCGAGGAACAGTCCCGTCATCCCCTGGTTGACGAGGGCGTGGGACGTACGTTCGGCGAAGACGCGCGTCGCGGACGGCTCCCGGGGCGGTACCAGCCGCACGAGGACCAGGCCCGCCATGGCCGGGACCCAGCGGTGCCACATGGGAACGGTGTCGTGGTGGTCGGCCGAGTACCGAACGCCGGTGGCGCCGTTCACGGCCAGCCACACCGCGGATCCGGCGATCAGGGCCAGCCCTGCCACCAGCACGGCGGGCCCCGGTACCCCGTGTCCGGAAAAGGTCGGCCCCACCTTGTCTCGCACGCCTGAACCCTAGGGGACCGCGCGAGCGGGCGTGAAGCCGTGGCGATCACTTCTCGGACCGGAGGCCAAAGGACGGAGAAAACCGGGCAGACCCGGCTTTTCCCGACGGGCCTTGCCGCGGCACCGGCCTTTCCCAACACCCGCAGAAATTTCCCCTGATCACGGGCGGCACATCACCGGACGGACGTGTTCACCACAATCCGACGAGCACTTCCACGACAAGCTTTCGCGCGGTCCCCTCACGTTCTCCCGTGAATGTCCATCTCCCGTGAATGTCCACCGGATTCCCCGCACATCCCTGGCGAGGCCGATCCATGTTCCGTACGATCACCAGCGGTGAGGAAAAGGGCACACCCCGCCCCCGGAGACCCCATGCGCTCCGCCCCACCGGCTTCGCCCCCCACCACCCCTGCCGCCAGGAGAGACGTGAGCAAGAGGATCTGTATCGTCGGTGCCGGAACCGCGGGCCTGCACCTGGGACTTCACCTGCTGCGGCACGGGGTGGAGGTCACCCTCTTCACCGAGCGCACACCGGACGAGCAACGGCGGTCGAAGGTGCTCAGCACGGTCGCCCACCACGCGGTGACCGTGGAGCGCGAGCGCGCCCTCGGCGTGGACCACTGGCCGGTGGAGGAGCACGGCTATCCCGGCCACCAGTACCGCGTGGGCCCCGGTCCGGAGCCCACGGCCTTCGAGGGCCTGCTCCACGCTCCCAGCCGGGCCGTGGACTACCGGATCTACCAGCCCCGGCTGACCGAGGACTTCGCCGAGCGCGGCGGGGAACTCGTGTTCGGCCGGCTCTCGCCTGGGGACATCCCCTCCCTGGCCTCCCGGTTCGACCTGATCGTGGTGTGCACCGGACGCGGCCCGTTCGCGGAGATGTTCGACCGGGACCCCGAGCACTCGCCCTTCGACCGTCCCCGGCGGGCGCTGTGCGCCGGCCTGTTCACCGGTATCGCCCAGCAGCCCGTCCCCAACGTGACCTTCCACATCTGCCCGGGCGCGGGCGAGATGATCGAGATCCCCACGTGGACCGACGGCGGCCAGGTCATGGCCCTGGTCATCGAGAACCACTACGGCTCCGACCTGGAGGCACTGGCCGCCACCCCCTACGAGGAGGACCCGAAGGCCTACCGGGACCTCGCCCTGGACCTGCTCCACGATCACTACCCCGCGTGCTTCGAACGGATCGACCCGGCGGAGTTCGGCCCGCTGGACGGGCCGCGCGGCATCATCCAGGGCGCGGTCACCCCGGTGGTGCGCCGCACGCACACGGTGCTGGACGACGGCACCGTCGTGCTCGCCCTCGGCGACGCGCACGTCACCGTGGACCCCCTGCTCGGGCAGGGGGCCAACATGGCCTCCCACGCCGCCTGGGTGCTCGCCGAGGAGATCGTCCGCCAGGACGTCTTCGACCGCCGCTTCGTCGAACACGTCGACCGGCGCAGGGAGGACCGTGTCCTGTCGGCGACGCGCACCACCAACATGCTCATGGAGAACCTGGAGACCCTGCCCGAGGACTTCCTGGGCTTCCTGGGGGAACTGAGCCGGAACCGCTCCCTGGCCGACGAGTTCACCAAGTGGTTCAACTACCCCGAGTGCTTCTGGGACGACCTGGCCGACCCCCGGCGCACGCGGGCATGGGTCGCCCGGCACACCCCGGATCCCGTGTGAGGCACGGCCGGCCCGGCCACCGGACCTCCCGGCCGCGGAGGGCGGCGACGGGGCCTTGGTAGTCTGCCGGGGCCAGTCGTACCACGTCCGTGGTCAGGGAATCCGGTGCGAATCCGGAACTGACGCGCAGCGGTGAGGGGGACGGGCAGGGTAACAGCGCCACTGGGGCGAGGCCGTACCGACCTGAGCGTCGGCGCGGCCCCGGCCTGGGAAGGCACCCTGTCCGGACGAGCCCGAGTCCGAAGACCTGCTGGCCCCTCCGCGTCGAGTGCGCGGAGGAGAATCCGTGCCAGGCTCCGCGTTCGAGCCCCGACATCCGAGGCATGCCCATGTCGCGCCCCGCGCTCCTCCCCCTCGCCGTCCTCACCCAGGCCCTGCTGCTCACCGCGTGCTCCCCGTCCGCGGGCGGTGGAGCCGGCGAAGCGGACTCCGCCGCCGACGCCGGCGGCACCCGGACGATCGACAACTGCGGACACGAGGTGACCGTCGGCGCCGCGCCGGAGCGCGTCGTCTCCCTCAACCAGGGCAGTACCGAGATCCTCCTCTCCCTCGGCCTGGAGGACCGCATCGTCGGCACCGCCACCTGGACCGACCCGGTCATGGAGGGGCTGGAGGAGGCCAACGCCGGCATCCCGCGGCTGGCCGAGAACAACCCCTCCTTCGAGGTGGTCCTGGACGCCGAGCCGGACTTCGTGACCGCCTCCTTCGTCTCCACGCTCGGCACGGGCGGCGTCGCTTCCCGGGAGCGGTTCGAGGAGCTGGGCGTGCCCACGTACGTCTCCCCCTCCGACTGCGCCGCGGGCAAGGACAACGGGAGCGGAGGGGACGGCTCCCGCAGCGAGCCGCTCACCCTGGACGTCGTCCACGGCGAGATCCGCGACCTGGCGCGGGTCTTCGGTGTCGAGGAGCGCGGGGAGGAGCTCGTCGCCGGACTGGAGCGGCGGGTGGAGACGGCCACAGAGGGCCTGGACGCCTCCGACGTCTCCCTCATGTACTGGTTCGCCAACTCCGAGTCGCCCTACCTCGCCGGCTGCTGCGGCGCCCCCGGCGCCATCACCCGCGCGGTCGGCGCGGAGAACGCCTTCGCCGACACCCACGACGAGTGGCCGCAGATCAGTTGGGAGACCGTCGCCGACCGCGACCCGGACGTCATCGTGCTCGGCGACCTGACCCGGGAGTCCCAGACGGCCGAGACCGCCGAGGCGAAGATCGACTTCCTGGAGGCCAACCCGGCCACCCGCAACCTCACCGCGGTCCGGGAGGAGCGGTACATCCTGCTCAGCGGCCAGGCCATGAACCCCTCGATCCGCACGGTCGAGGGAGTCGAGCGGGTCGCCGACGGTCTGCGGGACCTCGGGTTCACCCGATGAGGGGTGCGCGTCTCGCGCTGCTCGCCTCCGGCGGGCTGGTGGTCCTTGCGGTGTCGGTCGCGGTCACCGTGACCGTCGGCCCCGCCGACATCGGCACGGCCGACGTCTGGCGCTCGGTGTCCGCCCGTCTGGGGTTGGGCGACAGCCCCCTGCCGCCGCTGCGCGAGGGCATCGTGTGGAACCTGCGCATGCCCCGCACCCTGCTCGCCGCGGTGTGCGGTGCGGGACTGGCCCTGTGCGGCGCGGTCATGCAGTCGCTGCTGCGCAACCCGCTGGCGGACCCCTTCGTGCTGGGTGTGTCCTCCGGTGCCTCCACCGGCGCGGTCGCCGTGATCGTCCTGGGGTGGGGCGGCGGTGTGGTGTCGCTGTCGGCGGGCGCCTTCGTCGGCGCGGTGCTCTCCTTCGGGATGGTGGTGCTGCTCGCCCAGAGCCTGGGCGCGAGCATGGACCGCGTGGTGCTGTCCGGGGTCGCGGCCATGCAGTTGTTCTCGGCGCTGACCTCGTTCATCGTGCTGACCTCGGCGGACGCCGAGACCACACGGGGCGTGCTGTTCTGGCTGCTGGGGTCCCTCAGCGGCGCGGGATGGGCCGACGTGGTGCTGTGCGCGGCGGTGCTGGCCGGTGTGCTGGCCGTCTGCCTGGCCCACACCACCACTCTGGACGCCTTCGCCTTCGGCGAGGAGGCCGCGGCGAACCTGGGCGTCCGGGTGGCCCGGGCCCGCCTGCTCCTGCTGACCGCCACCGCCCTGCTCACCGCGGCTCTGGTCAGCGCGGCCGGGGCGATCGGTTTCGTGGGGCTGGTCCTGCCGCACGCGGCCCGCACGGTCACCGGTTCCTCCCACACGCGGCTCCTGCCGGTGACCGCGCTGAGCGGCGCCGTGTTCCTGGTGTGGGTGGACACCGTCGCGCGCACCGTGCTGGAGCCGCAGGAGATCCCGGTGGGGGTGGTGACCTCCCTCATCGGCGTACCCGCCTTCGTCGCCGTGCTGTACCGAGCCAGGAGGAAGACGTGAACGACCCCCAGCCCGCGGTGGCCGGCCGGCGCGCCCCCGCCGCCGCGCCCGGAGCACGGTGGCCGGCCGGCGGGGCCGCGCCGCAGGCGTCCGCCGCCGGGGGCGACCTGCACGCCGAGCGGGTGAGCCGCCTGATCGGTGGCCGACTCGTCCTCGACGGCGTCACCGTCACCCCCCGCCCCGGCGAGACCGTCGGCCTGCTCGGCCCCAACGGCTCGGGCAAGTCGACGCTGCTGCGGCTGCTCGCGGGCGTCCTCGCGCCCTCCTCCGGCGTGGTCACACTGGACGGGCGTCCGCTCGGCCGGACCACGCGCCGGGCGGTGGCGCGGCGTGTGGCCTCCGTGGAGCAGAACGTGCACACCCAGACCGAGCTGACGGTCCGCGACGTCGTGGCCCTGGGGCGCGTCCCGCACCGCCGCTCCTGGACGCCCATGTCCGCCGCGGACCTGGGCGCCGTGACGGCGGCCCTGGAGCGCACCGGCCTCACCGGCCGGGCCGACCAGTCCTGGCACACGCTGTCCGGAGGCGAGCGCCAGCGCGCCCAGATCGCCCGCGCCCTCGCCCAGGAGCCGAGTGAGCTCCTGCTCGACGAGCCGACCAACCACCTCGACATCCAGCACCAGCTCGACCTGCTGGAACTGGTCACGGGCCTCCCGGTCACCACCGTGATCGCCCTGCACGACCTCAACCTGGCCGCGATGTACTGCGACCGCCTGCTCATGCTCCGGGACGGGCGTGCCGTCGCCGAGGGCACGCCCTCCGAGGTGCTGGCCCCGTCCCTCATCGAGGAGGTCTACGGGGTCCGGGCCGAGGTCACTCCCGGTCCCGGCTATCCGGTGATCCGCTTCCTGCGACGCGGCGCCGGGCCGCCGGTCCGGTACGCCGCGTCGGACCGCCCCGCCGAAGCGGGGACGGGAGCGGCGGACTAAGGTGTGGATCCTTCGCTCGTGGTGCAGGAACCCGGTGCAAGTCCGGGGCGGTTCCGCCACTGTGACACCCCCGTCTCGGGGGTTCAGCCAGACACTGGCCTCGGGCGGTCCGACCGCCGATGGGGCGAGAACCCCGAGGGAGGAATCCGGCCATGACGGCACGGATCGCACTGCTTTCCACGTCCGACACCGACCTGCTCTCCGCGCGGGCCAGCGGCTCCGCGTACACGTGGGCGAATCCGTCCCGTGCCTCCGACGCGGAACTCACCGGCGCCGTCGAGGGCGCCGACCTCGTGGTGGTGCGGCTGCTCGGTTCGCCGCAGGACCTGTGGCCCGGCCTCGCCGCCGTACGGGAGCGGGGCACACCGCTGGTCGTCCTCGGCGGCGAGCAGCAGCCCAGCGCCGAGCTGATGGAGCACTCCACCGTCCCGATCGGCGTGGCGACCGACGCCCACCGCTACCTCGCGGAGGGCGGTCCCGCCAACCTGGGGCGCCTGCACGCCTTCCTGTCGGACACCGTGCTGTTGACCGGTGAGGGCTTCGACCCGCCCGCGCCCGTCCCGCTGTGGGGCTTCGCCGAACGCGACGCGCCCCAGGACACAGCCCACCCGTCGCCCGCCAACGCCCGGGAGAGCGCTTCGCGCGAAGAACGGGCTACCACCCTCAACCGAGACCTCCGGCCCGGTTCCGCCATCCCGTCGCCCGCCAACGCCCGGGAGAGCGCTTCGCGCGAGGAGCGGGCCACCGCCCTCGACGAACCCCGCCGGCGCGGTGCCTCCCTTCCGCGGGTGGGCATCCTCTACTACCGGGCCCACGAGTCCAGCGGCAACACCGCGTTCGCGCACGCCCTGGCCGACGCCGTCGACGCGACCGGGCGGGCCGTGGGCGTCCCCGTGTTCGCCGGGTCGCTGCGCTCCGCGCCCGACGATCTCTTCGAGGCGCTCGGCGGCTTCGACGCACTGGTGGTCACCGTCCTCGCCGCGGGCGGCAGCGTGCCCGCGTCCGCGAGCGCCGGCGGGGACGACGAGGCATGGGACGTGGAACGGATGGCGGCCCTGGACGTCCCCGTCCTCCAGGGTCTGTGCCTGACCAGCTCCCGAGCCGACTGGGAGGCCTCCGACGACGGCGTCACCCCGCTCGACTCGGCGAGCCAGATCGCCATCCCCGAGTTCGACGGCCGGATCATCACCGTGCCGTTCTCCTTCAAGGAGATCGACCGCGACGGGCTGCCCCGCTACGTCGCCGACCCCGAGCGCTGCGCCCGCCTGGCCGGGATCGCGGTCGCCCACGCCCGGCTGCCGCACGTACCCCCCGCCGAGAAGCGGATCGCGGTCGTCCTGTCCGCCTATCCGACCAAGCACTCCCGCATCGGCAACGCCGTCGGACTCGACACGCCCCGCTCACTGGTCCGGCTGCTGCGCCGGCTGCGCGCCGAGGGCTACGACCTTGGCGCGCCCGACGACCTGCCCGGGCTGGACCTGCCCGACGACACGGAGGCCGGCGACGCGCTGATGCACGCCCTGATCGCGGCGGGCGGCCAGGACGAGGACTGGCTGACCTCCGTCCAGCTGACCGACGCCCAGGTGCGGATCACGCCCGAGGAGTACGCCGCCTGGACCGAGGGCCTGCCCGCGTCCCTGAAGGAGGCGATGACCGAGGCGTGGGGGCCCGCGCCCGGCCGCCTGTACGTGAACGACGCGGGCGAACTCGTCCTCGCCGCGCTGCGCGCCGGCAACGTCGTCGTCCTGGTCCAGCCGCCGCGCGGCTTCGGTGAGAACCCGATCGCCATCTACCACGACCCCGACCTGCCCCCGAGCCACCACTACCTGGCCGCCTACCGCTGGCTGGAGCACGGCTTCGGCGCCCACGCCGTGGTCCACCTCGGCAAGCACGGTTCGCTGGAGTGGCTGCCCGGCAAGAACGCCGCGCCGTCCGCCGCATGCGGCCCCGACGCCGCGCTCGGCGACCTGCCGCTGGTCTACCCGTTCCTGGTCAACGACCCGGGCGAGGGCGCCCAGGCCAAGCGCCGCGCCCATGCCACGGTCGTCGACCACCTCATCCCGCCGATGGCCCGCGCGGAGACCTACGGCGACATCGCACGCCTGGAACAGCTGCTCGACGAGCACGCGAACATCGCGGCCATGGACCCGGCCAAGCTGCCCGCGGTCCGGGGCGAGATCTGGTCCCTGATGCGTGCGGCGGAGCTGCACCGCGACCTCGGCCTGGAGGAGCGGCCGGGTGACGAGGAGTTCGACGACTTCCTGCTCCACGTCGACGGCTGGCTGTGCGAGATCAAGGACGCGCAGATCCGCGACGGCCTGCACGTGCTCGGCCAGGCTCCGGAGGGTGAGGCCCGGGTGAACCTGGTCCTGGCCGTCCTGCGCGCCGCCCAGGTGTGGGGAGGCGTCGGTGCCGCGGTACCCGGTCTGCGGTCCGCCCTCGGTCTGAAGGAGGACGCGCCGACCGGCGAGGTCGACGAGGCGGAGGCACGCGCCCGCCACCTCGTCGAGCGGATGGAGGCCGCGGGCTGGGACCCGGCCGCCGCGGCGGACCTGCACGAGGACCCCGAGGTGCGCCGAGTCCTGGAGTTCGCCGCCGCGCAGGTGGTGCCCCGCCTCGCCCGCACCACCGACGAACTCGACCACGTCGTCCACGCCCTGGAGGGCGGCTTCGTCCCGGCGGGCCCGTCCGGCTCTCCGCTGCGCGGCCTGGTCAACGTGCTGCCGACCGGCCGCAACTTCTACACCGTCGACCCCCGCGCCGTCCCCTCCCGGCTCGCCTGGCAGACCGGTCAGGCGATGGCCGACTCCCTGCTGCGCCGCCACCTGGAGGAGACCGGGACCTACCCGGAGTCGGTGGGCCTGTCGGTGTGGGGCACCTCCGCCATGCGCACGTCCGGCGACGACATCGCCGAGGTGCTGGCGCTCCTCGGTGTCCGGCCGGAGTGGGACGAGGCCTCCCGCCGGGTCCGCCGGCTCGACGTGGTACCGCTGGAGGACCTGGGCCGTCCGCGCGTCGACGTCACGGTGCGCATCTCCGGCTTCTTCCGTGACGCGTTCCCCCACGTGGTCGCCATGCTGGACGACGCCGTGAACCTGGTCGCCGGCCTCGACGAACCCGAGGAGCGCAACTTCGTCCGAGCCCACACCCGCGCCGACCTGGAGGCCCACGGAGACCGGCGCCGCGCCACCACCCGGATCTTCGGCTCCGCACCCGGCTCGTACGGCGCCGGCATCCTCCAACTCGTCGAGTCCGGCAACTGGCGCGACGACAGCGACCTCGCCGAGGTCTACACGGCCTGGGGCGGCTTCGCGTACGGACGCGGCCTCGACGGCGTCCCGGCCGCCGACGACATGCGCACCAACTACCGCCGGATCAGGGTCGCCGCGAAGAACATCGACAGCGCCGAGCACGACATCGCCGACTCCGACGACTACTTCCAGTACCACGGCGGCATGATCGCCACCGTCCGCGCCCTCACCGGCGCCGAGCCCAGGGCCTACGTCGGCGACTCCACCTCGCCCGACGCGGTACGCACCCGCACCCTCGCCCAGGAGACCGCCCGCGTGTTCCGGGCCCGGGTGGTCAACCCGCGCTGGATCTCCGCCATGCGGCGCCACGGCTACAAGGGCGCCTTCGAGCTGGCCGCCACCGTGGACTACCTCTTCGGCTTCGACGCCACGGCCGGCGTCGTCCACGACTGGATGTACGAGAAGCTCGCGGCCGAGTACGCGCTCGACCCGCAGACCCAGGAGTTCCTGCGCCGCTCCAACCCGTGGGCGCTGCACGGCATCGTCGAGCGGCTGCACGAGGCCGCCCGGCGCGGGCTGTGGGCTGAGCCGGACCCGGCGACGCTCGAAGCCCTGACGGAGGTCTACCTGGAGGTCGAGGGCGATGTGGAGGAGAGGTCGGAATGAGGGTACGGATCCTCGGCATCGGCATGGGGCCGCGGCACGTCACCCGGGAGGTCGCCGACGCGCTGCGGGGCTGCGACTACGTGGTGGCCGCCCGCAAACGCGAGGACGACGGGCTGCTCGCCCTGCGCCAGGAGGTCTGCGAGGAGTACGGTCTCCCCCTGGTCACCGTGCCCGACCCCGAGCGTGACCGCGACGACCCCGCGGACTACGCGGCCGCGGTCGCCGCCTGGCACGAGGCGCGGGTCGCCGCCTACGAGCGGGTGCTCGGTGAGCGCGGCGGCACCGCGGCGTTCCTGGTCTGGGGTGACCCGTCCCTGTACGACTCCACCCTGCGTGTCGTGGAGCGGATCGCCGCGCGGGGGGTCGTTCCCGTGGAACACGACGTGCTCCCCGGCGTCAGCGCCCCGCAACTCCTCGCGGCGCGGCACCGGATCGTGCTGCACGAGGTGGGCCGGCCGGTCCACGTCACCCCGGCGCGCCGGCTGCGCGAGGCCGTCGACGCCGGGCAGGACAACATCGTCGTCATGCTCGGCGGGGAACCGGATCTCACGGGTCTGGAGCACTGGTCGATCTGGTGGGGCGCCAACATGGGCACCGACACGGAGGAGCTGGTCAGCGGACGGGTCGGTGGCGTGCTGCTCGAAATGACCGCGCTCCGGAGGAGGGCCAAGGCGCGTGCGGGCTGGATGATGGACGTCGCGCTGCTACGGAGGCCGGTGTGAGCGGGCCCGGGCCGAGGGCCGCGGTCGGGGGCGGTGGCGGTCTGCTGGTCGCCGGGACCACCTCCGACGCCGGCAAGAGCGTCGTCACCACCGCCCTGTGCCGGGCCTTCGCACGCCGCGACGTGCGGGTCGCGCCGTACAAGGCGCAGAACATGTCCAACAACTCCATGGTCTGCCACGGCCCCGACGGCCGCCCCGCGGAGATCGGCCGGGCCCAGTGGGTGCAGGCGCTGGCCGCCCGCGTCACGCCGGAGCCCGCCATGAACCCCGTGCTCCTCAAGCCGGGCACCGACCGGCGCAGCCACGTCGTCCTGCTGGGGCACCCCGCCGGGGAGGTGTCCTCGACCGACTGGGAGTCCGGCCGCCGCCGTCTGGCGAGGGCCGCGCACGGCGCGTACGACGACCTGGCGGCCCGCCACGACATCGTCGTCGCCGAGGGCGCGGGCAGCCCCGCCGAGATCAACCTGCGGGCGGGCGACTACGTGAACATGGGCCTGGCCCGGCACGCGGGCCTGCCGGTGGTGGTCGTCGGCGACATCGACCGGGGCGGCCTCTTCGCCGCGCTGTACGGCACGGTCGGTCTGCTGGAACCCGCCGACCAGGCGCTGATGGCGGGCTTCGTGGTCAACAAGTTCCGCGGTGACATCGGACTGCTCCGCCCCGGTCTGGAGGACCTCGAACGGCTCACGGGCCGCCGGGTGTACGGCACCCTGCCGTGGGATCCGGGACTGTGGCTGGACTCGGAGGACGCCCTGGACCTGGAGGGCCGCCGGGCGGCCGGGGGCTCCGGCCGACGGGTGGCGGTGGTGCGCCTGCCCCGGATCAGCAACTTCACCGACGTGGACGCCCTCGGCCTGGAGCCCGGCCTCGACGTCGTCTTCGCCTCCGGTCCGCGCGACCTGGCCGACGCCGACCTGGTCGTCCTGCCCGGCACCCGCTCCACCCTCGCCGACCTGGCCTGGCTGCGCTCCCGCGGACTCGACCGGGCGATCATCGAGCACGTCCGCCGCGGCCGGCCGCTGCTCGGCGTCTGCGGCGGGTTCCAGATGCTCGGCCGGACGGTCGCCGACCCGGACGGCGTCGAGTCCGAGCCCGGCGCGTGCGCGGAGGGCCTCGGGCTGCTCGACGCACGGACCGACTTCACCGCCGAGAAGACGCTCCGCCTGCCGTCCGGGAAGGCGCTCGGCGCGCCCGCGCACGGCTACGAGATCCACCACGGCCGGGTCACGGTCGGCGGCGGCGCGGAGGAGTTCCCGGGCGGCGCCCGCTCGGGGAACGTCTTCGGCACCATGTGGCACGGCAGCCTGGAGGGAGACGCCTTCCGCGCCGCCTTCCTCTCCGAGGCGCTCGGCCACGAACCGTCCGGTGTGCGTTTCGCCGACGCCCGGGAGCGGCGCCTCGACCTGCTCGCCGACCTCGTGGAGCAACACCTCGACGTCGGCGCGCTGCTCGCCCTCGCCCGCGAGGGAGCCCCGGCGGACCTGCCGGCGCTGGCGCCAGGGAGCCCACCCGTCGCCCACCACCGCCCGGATGGGCGCTCCGCGCCAGGAACGGGCCACCACCCTCAACCGAAGCCTCCGGCCCGGTCTCCTTCGGTGAGGCTGCTGCTGCTCGGCGGCACGTCCGAGGCCCGTGAGCTCGCCGCCCTCCTGGTCGAGGCGGGCGTCGACGTGACCACGTCGCTGGCCGGGCGGGTGGCCCGTCCCCGCCTACCGGTGGGGAAGGTCCGGATCGGCGGCTTCGGCGGAGTGCCCGGACTGCGCGCGGCGCTCACCGCCTACGACGCGGTGGTGGACGCCACCCATCCCTTCGCCCTCGGCATGACCGCCAACGCGGCGGCCGCCTGCACCGACGTCCCCCTGCTGCGGCTGGAGCGGCCCGGCTGGAGTCCCGATCCGGCCTGGCACTACGCCGCCACACACGAGGATGCGGCGGAGAGGGCGGCGGCGCTCGGCGCTCGGCCGTTCCTCACGGTCGGCCGCCAGGAACTCGCCCGCTTCACCTCGGAGCTGGGCCGGCGGGCGGTCCTGGCCCGGGTGGTGGACGTTCCCGAACTCGAACTCCCCGTCGCCTGGCGGCTGGTGACCAGCCGGGGGCCCTACTCCCTTGACGGTGAACTGGACCTGATGGGCGGGCACCGCGCGGACGTCCTGGTCACCAAGGACTCCGGCGGCACCTACACCTGGCCGAAGATGGAGGCCGCGCGGCTGCTCGGCGTCCCGGTCGTGGTGGTGCGGCGCCCACCGGGCCCGCCCGGCGTCCCCACCGTCCACGACGTGGAGACCGCGTTCGACTGGGTGACCGCCCCGGAGTGATCCCGGCATCCGACAAACAAGCCAGTGGGAGGCAGAAGCGTCTCGCCTACCATGTCAACATGACCGTTACCGACCACCACCCGCCGCCCAGCCCCGAACCACCCCTCACCCCCGAGTTGTTCGAGCGCCTCGCTGAGATCGCCCACAACGAGGAGAGCGTCACCCTCGAACACATCAACGGGAAGGTCTGGGTCCACAAGGTGACCGACGGAGCTCACGGCGGGATCCTCATGTGGCTGATGCGCCAGTTCATGGCGCACCGTCCCGACCTGGATCTCAATGTCACCGGGCAAGGGCTGAAGATCGACCCTTACCGGAAGGGACGCGCACGCCCCGACGGAATCCTCGCCCCGGTCGGCCATTTCGACCAGTCGGGGGAATGGGCCGACCCCGACGGTATTCTCGCGGTCGCCGAGGTGACTTCCTGGGACGCTGACACGCACGCCCGTGACAGGGTGGAAAAGCCCGCCGCCTATGCCGACAGCGGCATCAGCGTGTATCTGCTGGTGGACCGCGAGGCCGACACCGTGGTGGTGTACTCCCGGCCTGTTGGCGGCAGGTACCTGGACCGGTCGGAACACCCCTACGGGGAAGCGGTCGAGATCCCGGGGACCGGGGTCGTCCTGGACACCGAGGGGCTCAAGCGCTTCGCCCGCTGAACCTCTCCACGCTCCGGCTCCTGCTCCGCTCCGTGTATGCCGGCGAGGGGCGGCGAGTGGTGGACGTTCCCGGACTCGAACTCCCCGTCGCCTGGCGGCTGGTGACCAGCCGGGGACCGTACGCCCTTGACGGTGAACTGGACCTGATGGGCGGGCACCGCACGGACGTCCTGGTCACCAAGGACTCCGGCGGCACCTACACCTGGCCGAAGATGGAGGCCGCGCGGCTGCTCGGCGTCCCGGTCGTGGTGGTGCGGCGCCCACCGGGCCCGCCCGGCGTCCCCACCGTCCACGACGTGGAGACCGCGTTCGACTGGGTGACCGCCCTGGGGTGACACGGGAGCGGGCCGCGAACGAGGACCGTCCGCGTTGGTCCGTGCCCACCCGCGTGATCTTGCTCTTGGTGGCACTGTGGGACGTCGACAGTGCCACCAGGAGCAAGATCAACGCTAAAGGAAGGCTCCTGATCCACATCCGCCCCGTTTCCGGTCGCCGCACCGCGACGCCCCGGGCGTGCGGGACCCGGGCCGGGTCACGGCTCCCCTACCGGGTCTCGCAGAAGGACCGCCGGTAGGCGCCCGGCGTCGTGCCGAAGCTCGTCCGGAACCGGCGGCGCAGGTTCACGGCCGAGACCAGTCCGACCCGGGTGGCGATGGCCTCCACCGGAAGGTCGGTCTGTTCCAACAGCACCCGTACCGTGTCGAGGCGCCGACGGAGCAGCCACTGCCCCGGGCTGGTGCCGAGCTGCTCGGTGAACCTGCGGGAGAGGGTTCGGCGGGACACCCCGGCGCGTTCGGCGAGCCGGCCGAGGGTCAGCCGGGTGTCGAGCCGGGACACGGCCCAGTCCAGCAGCGGCGCCAGCGAATCGCCCGCCTCGGACGGGACGGACCGCACGGCGTACTGGAGCTGGTTCCCCTCCCGGTGCGGTGGCAGCACCATGTGCCTGGCGACTTGGGCCGCGTACGCCGCACCGTGGTCACGGCGTACCAGATGCAGGTACAGGTCGATGCCCGCGCCGGTCCCGGCGCTGGTCGCCACGTCGCCGTGGTCCACGTAGAGCACGTCCGGATCCACCCGCACCTCGGGGAAGGCGGAGGCGAGTCGGGTGGCGTGGCGCCAGTGCGTGGTGGCGCGGCGGCCGTCGAGAAGCCCGGCCTGGGCGAGGATGAACGCCCCCGTGCAGGCGGCCACGATCCTCGCCCCACGCCCGTGGGCGGCCCGCAACGCCTCGGTGACGGCCGACGGCACCGGTGCGCCGGGCGGCTGTCGGCCCGGGACGACCACGGTGTCCGCCTCCTCCAGGGCCGCCAGACCCGTGTCGACGAGCATCGAGTAACCGGCGGTGGTCCCCACCGGGCCGGGGCGCTCGGCGCAGATCCGGAAGTCGTAGCGGGCCGGGGCATCCGGCGCGGCCATGCCGAAGACCTCGGTGGCACAGGCGAGTTCGAAGGGTGACTGGGGCGGGTTGAGCAGTGCCACTACCCGGTGGAGGCTCATGGCACGAATGTACCCATGAGTGTCTTCCCAGAGTCTTTGCCCGTGGGCCGCTCTCGGCCACAGTGGTCCCATGAACGGAACCACCGAGACGGTTGTGCAGAGGGCGGAAGCCCGGATCGAGGGCGGGGCTGTCAGTTACGTGACAGCGGGACGGGAGGGCCCGGCCGTGCTGTTGCTGCACGGGACCTACTGGAGCCGGGCCTGGCTTCCGGTGCTGCGTCCCCTCGCGGAGGCGGGGCTGCGGCCCTTCGCACTCGACTTCCCCGGGCTCGGGCGTTCGGCGGGCGAGCTCGACCTGGAAACGGCCGCCGTCCCGGCCCTCGCGGACCGGGCGGCGGAGTTCGCGTCCGCACTGGGGATCTCCGGGCCCGTCGCCGTCGCGGGACATGACATCGGCGGCGCCGTCGCCCAGCACCTTCTGGTCCACGGCCGGACGGAGGTGTCCAGGCTGGCCCTGGTCAACTCGGTCACCTACGACTCCTGGCCGGTACCCGGTGTGGCCCGGTTCAGGGACCCGGAGGTCGTCGCGGCGACCACCGCCGACGAGTTCCTCGCCGCACGTCGCCGGGCCGTGACGACGGCGCTGGCCGGTGCCGCCACCGAGCAGCTGGTCGCCGACTACCTGGACCCGCTGGCCGACCCGCGGGTCCAACGCTCCTGGATGGCCCTGGCGGGCGCGGCCGACAACCGCCACACCCTCGACCTCGTCCCCGGACTACGGCGGTCCACGGTGCCCAAGCTGCTGGTCTGGGGCGAGGACGACGGTTTCCAGCGGGTGGAGTACGCCGAGCGGTTCGCCTCGGAGATCCCGCGGAGCACACTCGTCCGCATCCCGGAAGCGGGCCACATCCCCATGGAGAACGACTCCGCGCGGACGGCCCGTGCCCTCATCGACTTCTTCGCGGAGTAAGCGGTCCCACCGAGCCGCCGGGCCGGGAACCGGCCTCCGAGCCGCATGAGCTGACTCCGCCCGGTGGCCCCGGGGCCACCGGGCCGGTCGGACACGGTCCGGGGCGGAGCCGCTCGGCCGGTCGTCCCGCTACGCCCCGGCCAGGGCGGCGAGCAGGCGCCGGGTGGTGTCCGGCGGGCGTACGGCCACACGCACCCAGGAGGTGTCGAGTCCGGGGAAGGTGTCGGCCCGCCGCACCGCGACGCCCTGATCGCGCAGGCGCGCGTGGACTCCCTCCCCCGCCCTCACCAGGACGAAGGGCGCACGGGACGGCACGAACTCCAGGCCCGCCTCCCGTAGCCCGGATTCGAGGAGCCCGCGCCAGCCGTCCAGCGTCCGGGCCCGCTCCAGCGCCTCGGGAGCCGCCCCCTCACCCGTGCAGGCGACGGTGGCGGCGATGGCGGGCGCGGACACCGACCACGGCGTCTGCGCCCGGCCCAGCTCGCCCACCGCGGCCTCGTCCCCCACGGCGTATCCGGCCCGGATGCCCGGGATCGTCCAGTGCTTGGTGAGGCTGCGCAGTACCACCAGCCCCTCGATCCGCTCGCCGGCCAGGGACTCCGGCTCGCCCGGCACGGCGTCCATGAACGCCTCGTCGACGACGACCAGCCGTCCGGGCCGGCACAGCCGGCGCAGTGCCGTGGCCGGGTGCAGGACACCGGTGGGGTTGGTGGGATTGCCGACCACCACCAGGTCCGCGTCGTCGGGAACGGCCGCCGGGTCGAACGCGAAGCCGTCCTCGGCCGTGCAGAGCACGGCCGTGACGGTGTGTCCGGCCTGTTCCAGGGCGGCGTGCGGCTCGGTGAACTGGGGGTGCACCACCACCGGGTTCCGCCACGGCCGCAGCCGCGCGAGCAGGGTGAACGCCTCCGCCGCGCCCGCCGTCGGCAATGCCTCGGCGGGCCGACGGGCGTGGCGGCGGGCGATCGCGGCGCGGGCCGGCTCCGGGTCGGGGTAGACGGCGGCGTGGGCCAGGCTCTCGTGCAGGGCCCGGTCGAGCCAGGCGGGACGTTCGCCGGCGTAGACGTTGACGGCGAGGTCCAGCAGTCCGTCGCGCGCCTCGGCGTCGCCGTGGTGCCGCAGCGGATCGGCCGCCCCGTCGGCGACGGCTCCCGGGCGGGCTGGGGCCGGAGGCTCACCGTACGAGGGAGGCGCCGCGGCCGGAGGCCGCCCGTCGAGGGCGGTGGAGGGTGACGAAGAGGGGGACCCCGCGGCCGCAGGCCGTCCGTTGAGGGAGGTGGAGGGCGACGGGCGGGAGGGCTCCCCGGCCCGCGCGAAGCACCCCGTGGGGCGGTGGCGGACCGGCCCGGAACCGGGGTCGGCGCCCTCAGTGCCAGGACCGGGGGCGGCACGCACGGCATCGGCGAAGCGTGCGGCGAGCTTCGGGTGTCCGGCCCAGTGGACGTGGAGGTAGGAGGCGTGCAGCGTCGGTGAGGCGAAGCCCTCCGGCACCCCGTCGATGTCCCACGCCGGGCAGGCACCGGAGGCGCCGGGGGTGGTGCCGGTGCGGTGGAACTCGTGGCCGGTGACCCTCTCCCCGGCCCGGGTCAGCAGGGTGTCCCCGGGCGAGGTCGCCTCGGGGTAGCGCAGGGTGAGCCGCTCCGTCATCCGGGCGTGGGCGGGGACGGCCCCGGCCATGGGCGCGCCGTCGAGCGACTCGGCGAGGTAGAGCAGGCCCGCGCACTCGGCGACGGTCGGCACCCCGCCCCGTACCGCGTCGCGCAACTCGGCCATCAGGCTCCGGTTGGCGGCGAGCCGGCCGGCGTACACCTCGGGGAAGCCTCCGCCGAGGTAGACGCCCCGGGTGCCGGCGGGCAGTTCGGTGTCGTTGAGCGGGTCGAAGCCGACGACCTCGCATCCGGCGGCGGTGAGCAGCTCCTCGGTCTCCGCATAGCGGAAGGTGAAGGCCCGGCCGCCCGCCACCGCGACCACCGGCCGCCGGTCCGTCGCGGCTGGTGCGGGTGGTGGGGCTGGTGCGTTCAACGCGTGTGCCGGATTCCAGGGCCGGGCGTCCAGGGCGGGCGCGGAGCGGGCCAGGGAGAGCAGTGCGTCCAGGTCCACCTGGCGCGCGACGTGCTCTCCGAGCCGTTCGACCACGTGTGCCGACTCCGCCCTCTCGGACGCGGGGACGAGCCCGAGGTGCCGGGCCGGGCTGGCGAGCCGCTCGTCGCGGTGGACCACGCCGAGGACGGGCAGTCGTGTGGCCCGGGTGATCTCGGCGACGTTCCGTGCCGAGCCCGCCTGGTTGAGGATCACGCCGACGACCTCGACCGCCGGGTCGTACGCGGCCATTCCCGCCACCAGCGCGCCCACCGAACGGGACATCCGGGACACGTCCACGACGAGTACCACCGGCGTCCGGGTCAGGGCTGCGACGTGCGCGGACGAGGCGAACCCGTCGGTTCCGATCCGCCCGTCGTGCAGGCCCATCACGCCCTCGACGACGGCGACGTCGGTGCCGCGCGCCCCGTGCAGGAGCAGCGGCGCCACCCGCTCCTCCCCGACCAGGTGGGGGTCGAGGTTGCGGCCGGGGCGTCCGGTGGCGAGGGCGTGGTAGCCGGGGTCGATGTAGTCGGGGCCCACCTTGTGGCCGCTCACCGCGTGCCCGGCGTCACGGAGTGCGGCCATCAGCCCGGTCGCGACCGTGGTCTTGCCCTGCCCGGTCATGGGGGCGGCGATCATCAGCCGGGGCAGGACCCCTGCCCCGGAAGCCGCCGGGGACCTCACCACTCGATCCCCCGCTGGCCCTTCCGCCCGGCGTCCATGGGGTGTTTGACCTTCGTCATCTCCGTGACGAGGTCGGCGGCTTCCACCAGCCGCGGGTCGGCCCGGCGGCCGGTGATCACCACGTGCTGTCGGCCGGGACGGTCCCGGAGTGCGGCCACCACGTCCTCGACGTCGATCCAGCCCCAGTTGACCGGGTAGGTGAACTCGTCGAGGATGAGCAGGTCGTGCGTCTGGTCGGCGAGCCGCCGCTTGATCTCCTCCCAGCCCTCGACCGCGTCCGCGGCGTGGTCCTCGGTACTGCCCTTGCGGCGGCTCCACGACCAGCCGGAGCCCATCTTGTGCCACTCGACCGGACCGCCCTCGCCGGTCTCCTCGTGGAGCCGGCCCAGGCGCTCCAGCACGGTCTGCTCGCCGATGCGCCACTTCGCCGACTTGACGAACTGGAACACCCCGATCCGCCAGCCCTGGTTCCAGCCGCGCAGCGCGAGGCCGAACGCGGCGGTCGACTTGCCCTTGCCGTCACCGGTGTGGACGGCGAGCAGCGGCTGGTTGCGGCGCTGCCGCGTGGTGAGCCCGTCGTCGGGAACGACGAGCGGTTGTCCCTGAGGCATCAGGCGGCCCTCTCTCGTACGGCGCTGCCCAGCGCGTCCGCGCTGACCTCGCCGACGGGCATGTGGTCGGCGCCCAGCCGGGCGGCCAGGCGGGCGGCGAGGCCGAGGCGCAGCGGGCCGGACTCGCCGTCCACCACGACGGTGGTGACGCCCAGTCCGGCGACGTGGTCGGCGGCGGCCATCGCACGGCCGACGGCACCTGGCCCGCCGGTGGCCCGGCCGTCGGTGACGACGAGGAGGAGCGGGCGCAGCCTCGGGTCCCGCAGGCGTTCGCGCCGAAGGACGCGGGCCGCCTCCGTCAAGCCCTCGGCGAGCGGGGTGCGCCCTCCGGCGGGCAGCTCGTCGAGGCGGGCCGCGGCGGTGTCCACGGAGCGGGTCGGCGGCAGCACGAGTTCGGCGCCGCTCCCCCGGAAGGTGACCAGGCCGACCTTGTCGCGGCGCCGGTAGGCGTCGAGGAGGAGGGAGAGGACCGCGGTCTTGACCTCGGTCATGCGTCTGCGCGCGGCCATGGAGCCGGAAGCGTCGACGCAGAACAGGATCAGGTTGGTCTCCTGGCCCTCACGGACCGCGACGCGCAGGTCGCGGGGGTGGAGTCGCAGCCGGCCGCCGTCCCGGGGCCGGGACGCGGCGGCCCGCACGGTCTCGCCCAGGTGGAGCGAGCCGCCGGATCCCCGGCCGGGCGCGGTGGAGCCGATCCGGCGGCCCCGAACGCCGACGGCGCGGCTGCGTCTGCCGTCGGCCCCCTCCCCGGAGCCCCGCGCGGTGAGCAGCCGGGTCCGGTAGGGCGCGGCGGCCGTGGCCGGGGCCCGGGCCGGGGAACCGCCGGCGGGTTGGGGGCGGGACTCCTGGGCGTCGCCGTCGGAACCGATCGGTTCCCGCTCGGCGGACGCGGGTTCCCGCTCGGCGGGTGACGAAGGCTCTCCCCGGCCGTCCGGCTCGCCGCCCGAGGTCTCGGCGGGGTCCTCGGTCTCCGACGGGCCGCCGGCGTCGGAGGGACCGTCGGATTCGGACGGGCCACCGGAGTCGGCGGGGTCGTCGGCCCCTCCGGGGCCCGGCGGCTCCGGGGGGTCGGGCGGCGGTTCCTCGTCGCCCAGGATCCGGTCGAGGAGGTCCTCGTCGAGTCCCGGCGCGTCGAACGGGTTGCGCCGGCACCGGTGCGGCAGGGCGAGCGTGGCGGCGCGGCGGATGTCGGCCCGGGTGACCGAGGTCCGGCCCTCCCAGGCCGCGTGCGCCACCGCCGTGCGCGCGGTGACGATGTCGGCCCGCAGGCCGTCCACGTCGTAGGCCGCGCACACCTCGGCGATCTTCAGCAGCGCGGCCTCCGACAGCCGCACCCGCCCGAGTGCCTTCCTGGCCAGGGCGATGCGTTCGGCGAGGGCCTCCTCGGCCTCGCGGTAGCGCCCGGCGAAGGCGTCGGCGTCGGCGTCGTGGGCCATGCGCCTGCGGACCACCTCGGCGCGGACCTCCGGCTCGCGCGGCGCGGCGACCTCCGCGGTGAGCCCGAACCGGTCGAGGAGCTGCGGCCGCAGTTCGCCCTCCTCGGGGTTCATCGTGCCGATGAGCAGGAACCGGGCCGCGTGCTCCACGGAGAACCCGTCGCGTTCCACGGTCACCCGGCCGGTCGCGGCGGCGTCGAGGAGGAGGTCGACCAGGTGGTCGTGGAGCAGGTTGACCTCGTCGACGTAGAGGAGCCCGCGGTGGGCCCGGGCCAGCAGGCCGGGCTCGTAGGCGACCCTGCCGTGCGTGAGCGCCTGTTCCAGGTGCAGGGAGCCGAGGACCCGGTCCTCGGTGGCGCCGACGGGCAGTTCGACGAGCCGCACCGGGCGGCTCTCCACGGCCGTGCCGGGTTCGAAGGGTCCGTCCGGCGACCGCTGCGCCGGGTCTGCGGGGTCCACGGAGAACCGGTCGCCCTGGTAGACGTCCACGGGCGGGAGGAGGGAGGTGAGGGCCCGGACGGCGGTGGACTTGGCCGTGCCCTTCTCCCCGCGCACCAGGACGCCGCCGATCTCCGGCGAGACGCTGGTGAGGACGAGGGAGAGGCCCAGGTCGTCGAGCTGTTCGGCGTCGCAGCCGACGATCGCGGAGAAGGGGTAGTGCGACGTGCGCAATGGCATGTGAGGCTCCCGCTCGTTTCGCCATCCGTAAGGGGCGGGCGCGAGGCCGGTCTTCGGACTTGCCGGGTCCTCCTGTACGGAGGCTCGGTTCACCGCAGCGGGCCTGTGCCGGAGTCTCACCGGGCTTCCCAGATTCTCCCCTCCCGCCGTCCCCACCGTTTCCGATGGCTGGGCCGTTGGGGCACCTCGTGCCTGTGGCCGCCACGATAACGTCACGGCCATGAAGGACGACACCCGCCCTCCCCTCCCGGAGGCCGCTCCGCCGCGAGACGGGACACCACCGACGGACACCCGCGGCGCGGCGCCCCCTCCTACGAGCCCCTCTCCCACGGCACCCGGGACGGGGATCACCGTCGTCGGTATCGGCGCCGACGGCTGGCCCGGCGTGCCCGAGCGGCTGCGCCGGACCGTCCTGGACGCGGACGTGGTGCTGGGCGGCCGCAGGCACCTGGCGATGCTGCCCGGCCGGCCCGGGCAGCGCCGGGAGGCCTGGCCCTCTCCCCTGCGGGAGGGCCTGCCGTCCCTGCTCGCCTCCCTCGGCGGCGCCTCCGCGGTCGCGCTCGCCTCCGGCGACCCCCTCGTGTCCGGTGTCGGCACCACGCTGGTCGAACTGCTGGGCGCGGACGCCGTGCGGGTGGAGCCGTCCGTCTCCTCCGTCGCCCTGGCCCGCGCCCGGATGGGCTGGCCCGCGGAGCGGTGTGCGGTGGTGGGCCTGGTCGGGCGCGATCCCCGCCTGCTCCTGCGGGAGCTGGCGCCCGGTCACCGCGTCCTGGTGCTCTCCTCGGACGGGGACACTCCAGCGGCGGTCGCCGCCCTGTTGGCCGGCGCCGGCTACGGCGCCAGCCGCATGACCGTGCTGGGCGACCTGGGCTCGGACTCGGAGTCCCGCCTGGAGACCACGGCGGACGGCTGGCTGGGGACGGCTCCTCCCGGGAGGGTGCCCGCGCTGCACGTGCTGGCCCTGGAGCTCGCCGGCCCGTCCGGGTACGGCCTGGTCCCGGGGCTGCCCGACGACGCGTTCGAGCACGACGGGCAACTGACCAAGAGGGACCTGCGCGCCTCGGCGCTGGCCCGGCTGGCGCCCTCACCGGGGCGGCACCTGTGGGACGTGGGCGCGGGCGCCGGGTCGGTCGGCGTCGAGTGGATGCGGACCCACCCGACCTGCGCCGCCACTGCGGTGGAGGCCGACGCCGAGCGTGCCGCGCGGATCAGCCGCAACGCGGGCCGCCTCGGCGTCCCCGGGCTGCGCGTGGTCACCGGCCGCGCGCCGGACGCGTTGGAGGGCCTGCCCGAACCCGACGCGGTGTTCCTCGGCGGCGGCGCGACCCGTCCGGGCGTACTCGACACCTGCCTGCGCGCGCTACGGCCGGGCGGTCGGCTCGTGGTGCACGGGGTGACGCTGGAGACCGAGCACCTGCTCGCGGACGCCTACCGGCGCCACGGAGGGGAGCTGACCCGTGTCGCCGTCGAGACCACCGCGCCCGTCGGCACGTTCACCGGCTGGACGCCCGCCCGCACGGTCACCCAGTGGTTCCTGGCGGTGCCGTCCTGAACCTCCGCTCGCCTTGGCTCGTGCTCGGGTGCCGCAGGTACGGGGACCCGTCGGCACCCTCGCCACCCCCAGCGGCGCGGGACCGGGTTCACCGGACGAACCCCGGTGGCCGGCCGGGTACGTTGCCGGTGTGACCGGAGCGCTCCCACTCCGGATGATCTTGTGCTTACAGCGAGTCCGGGCGCCGAAGCGGGCTGTAAGTACAAGACCACGGCTCACGGGGCGAGCCGGTGAACCTGTCCGGGCACCGCGCTAGTCGCCGAACCGGGGGCGGGCCGGATCGTAGAGGTGGGACTCACCGCCCGTCGCGGGGTCGAGCGCCCGCCCCACGAGGATCACCGCCGCCTGCCGGAACCCGGCCTCCTCCACCGCGTCGGCGATGGTGGAGACCGTGCCGCGCAGCACCGCCTCACCCGGCTGGCTGGCCCGGTGGACGACGACGACCGGGCAGTCGCCGCCGTACTCGGGCCCGATCTGCGCCATCAGCTCCCGCACCCGCCTGATCGCCAGGTGCAGCACCAGCGTGGCCCGGGTCGCCGCGAACGCCGCCAGTGACTCCGTGTCCGGCATGGCGGTCGAACGGGCCTGGGTCCGGGTCAGCACCACCGACTGGGCCACCAGCGGCACGGTCAGCTCCCGCCCCGCCAGCGCCGAGGCGGCCGCGTACGCGGGCACCCCGGGCGTGACGTCCCACGGGACACCGTGCGCGTCGAGCCGGCGGGTCTGCTCGGCGAGCGCCGAGTAGAGCGACGGATCACCGGAGGTGAGCCGGACGACGTCCCGGCCCGCGGCGTGCGCGGCGACCAGGTGCTCGGTGATGCGGTCGAGGTCCAGGCCCTGGGTGTCCACCGGTTCGGCGCCGGGCGCGCAGTGGGTGAGGACCTCCGGGTCCAGGTACGTGCCGGGGTACAGCACCACGTCGGCCTCGGCGAGCATCCGCGTGGCGCGGACCGTCAGCAGGTCGGCGGCTCCGGGCCCCGCCCCCACGAAGTGCACGGTCACGGCTTCACCCACCTGGGGGTCCAGACACGCCCCGTCCCGGAGACCCGGGTGCCGGACGCGCCGACGATCAGCAGGCAGCGCATGTCGATGGCGGCCGGGTCGAGTTCCCCGAGGGTGGTCACCGTCAGGGACTCGCCGTCCCGTCCGACGTCCCGGCCGACGACGACCACGGTGTCGGGCTCGCGGTGCTCCAGCAGGATCCGGCGGGCGGTGACGATCTGCTCGGTCCGGGACCGGGACGCCGGGTTGTAGACGGCCAGCGCCAGGTCGGCCCCGGCGACGGCGCGCAGCCGCCGCTCGACCACCTCCCACGGTTTGAGGCGGTCCGAGAGGCTCATCACCGCGAAGTCGCCGCCGACCGGAGCGCCCGCCCGGGCCGCGACCGCCTGGACGGCGCTGATCCCCGGCAGCACCCGGACGGGCACGTCCCGGTAGCCGGGGTCCTCGGCCGCCTCGAACACGGCGGTGGCCATGCCGAAGACGCCGGCGTCCCCGCCGGAGACCACGGCGACGCGTTCGCCGTCCCTGGCCAAGTCGAGGGCGAACCGGGCGCGCTGGAGCTCGACGGTGTTGCCGGAGGCGTGCCGGGTGAGTCCGGAGCGCTGCGGGACCCGGTCGACGTAGGGGGCGTAGCCCACCACGTGGTCCACCTCGGCGAGCGCCTCGGAGGCCTCGGGGGTGAGCCAGTGCCCGGGACCGGGGCCCAGGCCGACGACCAGCAGTTCGGCCGCCGGTTCGACGGGCTCGGGGGCCGTCGGCGTCGCCGCGTCGCTCCGCCGGGACCGCTTGCCGTTGCGGCTGTCACCGGTGACCAGCACCAGGGAGAAGTAGGGCACCGTCTCCGGGTCGACCTCCGCGACCGGCAGCCGCCGCTCCCCCTCCATCGAGGCGCGTTCCACGTACACCGCGTGCTCCAGCCGCCCGGCCGCCTCCAGGGCGCTGCGGACGGCCGGGAAGGTCCGGCCCAGCTTCATGATCACGGCCGCGTCGGTGTCCGCCAGGCGGCGGGCCAGTTCCGGTTCGGGCAGGGTGCCGGGCAGCACGGTGAGCACGTCGGTCTGCCGGGCCAGCGGGGCCGCCGCGGCGGCGGTGAACGCCGGGACCCCGGGCACGATCTCGGTCTCGTACCGCTCGGACAGCCGGTCGTGCATGTACATGTACGACCCGTAGAACAGGGGGTCGCCCTCGGAGAGCAGGACGACGTCGAGGCCGGCGTCGAGGTGGGCGGCCAGCCGCGCGGCGGACTCCTCGTAGAAGTCGGCCAGCGCACCCGCGTAACCGCCCGGGTGGTCGGTCGTCCCGGTGGTCACCGGGTAGGTGAGCTGTTCCTCGACGGCCGAGTCCGGGATCAGGGCGTCGGCGATGCGGCGGGCGTTGGACTGCTTGCCGGCTCCGGCGTGGTAGGCGACGACGTCGGCTCCGGCGATGAGCCTGGCCGCCTTGAGGGTGACCAGCTCGGGATCACCGGGTCCGACGCCGACACCGTGGAAACGACCGGTCACTCCTCCTCCTTGGCGAGTGCGTTGAGGGCCGAGGAGGTCATCGCGGAGCCTCCGCGGCGACCATGGGTGGTCACGTAGGGGATGTCGGCGCCGTGCCGGTCGGCGAACTGCGCCAGCGCCTGCTTGGACTCGGCTGCGCCGACGAAGCCGACCGGGCAGCCGACGATCGCGGCCGGGCGCGGGGCGCCGTCGGCCAGCATCTCCAGCAGGTGGAAGAGGGCGGTGGGCGCGTTGCCGACCGCGACCACGGCGCCGTCGAGCAGCGGCTCCCACAGGGACACCGCGGCCGCGGTGCGGGTGGTGCCCCACTCCCGGGCGAGGCCGGGGACCCGCTCGTCGCCGAGGAGGCAGAGCACCTCGTTGCCGCTCGGCAGGCGGTTCCTGGTCACGCCGGCGGCCACCATGGTGGCATCGCACAGGATCGGCGCACCGGCCTGGAGGGCCGAGCGCGCCGCGGGGACCAGGTCGGGGTGGACGAACAGGTCGTCGGCGAGGTCGACCTGGCCGGTGCCGTGGATCATCCGCACGGCGAGCCGTTCCGCGTTGGCGGGCAGGTGGCCGAGCCGGGCCTCGCGCCGGATGACGGCGAAGGAGTCGGTGTAGATGGCGGGCCCGTCGTCGACGTACTCGTAGTGCCGGTTCGGCCGGCGCGGGGTGGTCACCGTGCGCCTCCGGGGACGAGAACGCCGCGCCACGGCGTGACGACGAGTTCGCCGGGGCCCGCGGCGACCGCCTCGTCGGCGAGCGCCTCGGCGGCGGACCGGTCCAGGCCGTCGTCGGGTACGGGAACGTGCCGTGCGCCTTCGGGCAGCGGGCCGTACGGCAGCGGCGGAGCGGGGTCCGGCAGCCGCGGGTCCGGTGGCACCGGGTCGGTCAGCGGCGGCGTGAGCTCGGTGACGTGCCACGGCGCGGTGGGGCCGTCACCGCGCCGCTCCAGGAACTCGTCGGCCAGCCGTACGAGCGCCTCGGCTGCCTCGCCGAGCGGCGTCGGCGGGCCCCAGCCCTCCCCGACCCGCAGTTGGGCGACGTGTGCGTCGAGGGCGACGAGGCCCAGGTCGCAGGAGCGCTCGACCAGGTCACCGCGTCCGTCGTCCAGGACGAACAGGAAGCGTCCTGGAAGGGCGGCGCGGTGCGGTGCGGCGCACAGCAGCCCGTCCAACGCGGCGGCGACGGGACGCAGATCCGCCCTCCCGCCCCTCATCCCCGACGGACGGTCTCCGGACGCGGCGCCCCCCTCGTCTCGGGAGCCCTCGCCCCCGGCCCACCCGTCCGCCAGGCCCGTGCACGGGGAGACCATCACGTTGCGGACCAGCTCGTGGGTGGGCGAGGGCAGCAGACCGGTCCGCTCAAGGGCCCGGAGCGCTTCGGGGGCCAGCCGCCCGTCACGCCCGGGCAGGGCGCGCAGCTGCACGTTGGCCCGGCCGGTGACATGGATCCGTCCGGCGCCGTACTCGTCGGCCACGGCGGCCAGGGCACGCAGCGAGCGGGCCGGGATCCGACCGCCGACGAGCCGGAGCCGGACCAGCAGCCCGTCGTCGGCGGGCCAGGGCCGCAGGGCTCCGGGGCAGCGGTCGCGCCGGGCGCGGAGGGCGGAGGATGGGGGTTCCGTCGGGGACATGCGCGTCCTTCGGGTCAGGGCCCGTTCGCGGGGCCGCGGACGACCTGGCGGCCCGTCACCGCCAGCGCCAGCAGGTCTTCGGACTCGGGCTCGACCGGTGCGGAGCGCCTTCCCGGAGCGATGCTCCAGTGGCTGTCCCGGGAAAGCGTTCCCGGGGCGTGCCCCGCCCGTCACCCTCACCGCTGCGCGTCAGTCCCGGATTCCCACCGGGTTCCCTGCTCCACGGGGTGGAGTTCGACTGGCCCGACGAGGGTAGTACCCCGCCCCCTCCCCTCCTGACCCAGGGTCCCACCATCTCGCGCGAGGGCATGGCAAGGGGCGGACCGCGGCGCCCTGCCGTGGTCGTCCACGGCGGGTTTCCACGGCCCGCCCCGCCGGCCGCGCACGGCCGTCGAACGTGTTCGGAGGGGTCCGTTCAGGAGTTGCGGCCGGAGCCCCAGGGAACGGTCGGCTGGAGCACGGCCTCGGTCAGGGCCTGGGAGCGCAGGTGGGTGATCTCCTGGTATTCGGGATCGGCGACCATACGGCTGAACGTCTCCCGGTCGGGGTAGCGGACGAGCAGTACCGCGTCCCAGTCCTGCCCGTCCTCGGCGACCAGGGGCGTCGCGCCGTCACCGGCGTAGACCAGCTCGGCGCCGTACTTCTTCAGGAAGCGGGCGGTCCGCCGCGAGTACTCCTCGTACGAGGAGCGGCCGTCCGGAGCGAATCGCAACAGGTTGAGCATGACGAAGGGACCGCCCGGGTCCTCCTTCAACATGTCCGCGAGCGCGGATCCTGTGGGGTCGACAGCCATCGCTGACTCCTTGGGTGGTCGAGGGGTGCGAGAAGCGTGGGCGTACCACGGCCGCCATGGTAACCGACTGGTCGGTATGCGCCGTTGGCGGGTTCGTCCACGTCTTCGCCGCGACGCCCCGGACGCTCCCCTCCCCCGAGATCCGCCTCCACCGAACACCGTCGGTGGGCACCGGCGCCCGTTCTCTCCGTGGGACCGCTCGGGTGCGATGGGAACGGCGCAGGCCCGGCACCACTGCCCTCGCGGAACCGCCTCCGGAGCCGGCCCTCCGGGTGCCGCCGGGACGCGACCGTATGATGTCCGGATGATCCCCCGGCCTCTGCCCGCCCGCGCTCTTCTGGCCTCCTTCCTCGTTCTGGCCGCCGTCCACCTGGCTGTCCAGCTGCTGGGCCCCGAGGCCTGGTCGCGACCGACCCAGGTCCTCCTCATGCCGGCCCTGGCCCTGATGGTGCTCGCCGCCACGGAACGGCCCCGGTCCCGGCTGGTGGTGCTGGTGCTGGCGGCCCTGGTCTTCTCCTGGCTCGGCGACGCCCTCCCCGCGCTGGCGGAGGGCGACACCGCCTTCCTCCTGATGGTGGCGGGTTTCCTGGTCGCGCAGGTGGTGTACGTGTGCGCCTTCTGGCCGTACCGGGCCGAGAGCGTGCTCCACCGCCGCCGGTGGCTGCTGGTGCCCTACGCCGGTGCCGTGGCCGCCCTGATGTGGGTGTGCGTCCCGCACACCGGCGTCCTGCTGGTTCCCGTCCTGCTGTACGGGCTGGTGCTGGGGCTGATGGCGGTCGTGTCCACCGGGGTCAACACCTGGACGGCGGTCGGCGGAGCCCTGTTCCTGGCCTCCGACTCCCTCATCGCCCTGCGGTCCTTCGTCCCGGGCCTGGACGTTCCGCAGGGCGGGTTCTGGGTGATGGCCACCTACCTCGCGGCACAGGCGCTCATCGTCCTCGGCGTCCTGAGACGGGTACGCACCCCCGACCTGTCCCGGAGTGCCGTCTGAGGAGGCTTTCCGTCCGCCCGGTGCCCGGCCACCGGCCTCCGGCGGACGGTCTCACGGACACGGCCCTCGCTGTGGACGCACCGGCGCACACCTGCTTGCGCGCCGGGCCGAACGCACACGCCCACAGTGCGAACACGCGGCGCCCTCGGGCGAGGCGGCCCGTCGCCCGACCGCCGCGGCGCTCTAGCGGGTCTCCTCCAGAACCGCCCTGGCCGCCCTGTCGGCCTTCACCGTTCCGGTGACCAGACATGCCATCAGGGCGGTGTACTCCGCGGCCGCGACGGCCCAGACGACGGGGAGGAGGGCGTCGACCGCCATGGACACGAGGACGGACACGACCGTGGCCGCCCCGGCGACGTATCCGGCGCGCACGGTGGCCGTGAGCCAGGGCACCGCTGCCAGGTGCCCCTCCCTCCACGCACGGTCCGACGAGAGGGTGGCCCCCGTCCTCAGGCCGATGAGGACGTTCCTGTCCAGGGCACCGCCCACGGCGGAGTTCCTGACGTGGTGCACCGCTCCCGCGGCGACGACGAGCCCGAAGGCCAGGGTGAGGAGTCCGACCGCTTCCTCCATGGACACGCCCTCCCCACCGCTGTCCCGGTTCCGGGCTGGAGACGGTACCGGAAGGCGCCGTCTCTTCGCACCCCTCCCGCCCGGCCGCCCCAGGAGGGCCCCGGACGCCTCCTGGCGCGCTCCTCACGAAAGAGCCGCGTCATCCCCGACCAGGCCTGTGGACAACCCGATCCGGCCGCGTCCGCGCGCCCATACTCGGAGAATGCCCTCCTCACACGCCCACGCCCTGCTGTCCGCCCTCCTGAACGACCTGCCCGGCGAGCACCACGTCCTCACCCTGCACACCCGGCACGCGATGAGCACGGCCGTCGAACGTCGCGGGGAGGACTTCGCCGTCGAGCACCCGCCAGTGGTGGAGCGGTTGTGCGACGCCCTCACCGACGGCGGCGCCGCGGCGGTGGTGCTGCGCAGCTTCACCGACCAGGTCTCCCACACCCTTCCCGACGGGGCCGGTGTCCCCGTCAAGCTGGTCCGCGGCTGGAGGGTCGCCGACCGGGACCTGGTGCCCCTCGACGAGGCGCAGATGTTCGACGCCCACTGCACCGACGCCGCCTCGGGTGAGCCCATCCCGCCCGAGCGGGGTGTCGTGTACACGGACGCACCCGCGGTCGACCTCACGGTCTTCCACGGCACGTGAGGCTCGCGGCGCCGCGGCGACCCCACCGGATCCCACCGGGGGAACGCGGCCCTCTCACGTCCGCGTCGCGGCGGCGAGGCCGCCGGACGGGGCCTCGGCGAGCGAGATCACAGCGCTGAGCATGGCGGCGGCGTCGAGGAGGGCCCGGGAGCGCGCCACGATGCTCGCGTCCCGGTCCGCCAACGCGGCCCTGACATCCGTCAGCCGGTGCCCACCGCGCAGGTCCGGCATCAGGGTGCGGAGGGCGTCGACGCGGTATCCGGCGCTGCGCAGCTGGTGGACGATCCGGGCGTCCCGGACCTGGGCCGGGGAGTACCTCCGCGTTCCCCGCGTGGAGACGCGGTCGGGGACGGCCAGGCCCTCGGCGTCCCAGTGCCGCAGTGTCGAGGGGCGTACCCCGAGCGCGGCGGCGAGCTCGGAGACGCCCATCGAGTCCGACGCGCGCACGTCCTCGATCGGCTCGGTCGAGATCGCCTCGACCGCCTCCTTGGCGCGGCCGAGCTCCCCGCGCTCCGAGTCGAGCCGGGCGTGCACCGCGTCGAGGAGGGCGAGGGCCTCCGCGACCGGGCACTCGTGCACGGCACGGACGATCCGCTTGGCCTCGACCGGTCCCGCGCCGACCGCGAGGGCCCGGTAGGCCAGCGCGGAGCGCAGGTGCACCTCCCCGTAGACCCGGTAGCCCGCGGCCGTGCGCCTCGCCGGGGGCAGCACACCGTCGCACTCCAGATTGCGCACCTGTTGGACGGAGTACCCGGCGCCCCGTGCGACGTCGACGGTGCGCATGACCGGTGATTTGAGGGTTCGCACCCTTCCACCCCTCATTCCCTGGCTCAAAGCCTCCACAAGCACCTTAATGAAACGCTGGAGCACATGACCGAAGACGAGATCATCAGCTTCGTGGACGGACTCGACGGCGTCCTGGCCTTCAGGCCGGGTCCCGGCGACGGCACACCGGAGATCAGTTGGGGCGACACTTTCTTCTTCTACGCCCCGGACGGCGTCATGCCGAAGGCGACCCAGCCCTTCGCCACGATCGTGACCAAGGACTACCCCGATGACGAGGGGTCCCGCCTGGACCGGCCGGGCGCGCTTCGCGTCAACGTCGCCGCCGGGAAGGAGGCCTTCGTCCACTGGACCGGACGCGAACCGCGCGAAGCGGCCTCCGACGCCGACCCCGGCGCCACCGACACCGTGTTCGCGCACCCCGTCTACGGCTCCCTCGGCTGGCTCGCGGTGGTGAACCCGGGTTCGCGGACCGACACGGTCGTCAGGGAGCTGCTGCGCAGGGCCCATCACCTCGCGCGCTCGCGCTATGAGCGGCGTGCCGGACCGGCGTCGGACTGACGCACCGCGGTTTCCGGTCCCGTGCCATGCTTGGCGCCATGGAGGCCAAACAGCCGCGGCTGGAAATCGAGTACTGCACCCGGTGCCGGTGGCTCCCCCGGGCCACATGGATGGCGCAGGAGCTGCTGACGACGTTCGAGGCCGAACTCGGCGAGGTCGCCCTCGTCCCGGGCACCGGCGGCGTGTTCGAGGTGCGACTGGACGGGGAGAGCCTGTGGTCGCGCCAGAGCGACGCCGCCTTCACCGACGCCGCCGAGCTCAAGCGCCTCGTCCGGGACCGGATCGCCCCCGACCGCCGTCTGGGGCACTCCGAGCGCGCGTCGGAGCACTAGGCTCCGCCGCGAAGGCCGATCCCGGCCGTGGACGGCCACGTTCCGTGGGCACGGCGATCCGGCGAAGGGCCGGCGGGCCCGGCCGGAGCCGTGGCCGCCGAAGGGCGTCCGTCCCTCTGACCACGGCCGGGCGGCACGGGGGGCAGCGTCAGCGGTGGCTCAGCACGTTGACCACCCTGCCGTTGGGATCGCGGACGAAGAACCGCCGCACTCCCCACTCCTCGTCCTGCAGGGGATGGACGATCTCCGCACCGCCCTCCCGCACGGCCGCGTAGGCCGCGTCCACGTCGTCCACCTCGACGCTCATGTCGGGGGTGACCGGCGCGGTCCTGTCGCCGGTCATGACGCTGACCTGTGCCGTCGGGCTGGACGGGGAGGCGAGGGTCATGATCCAGCCGTGGTTCATGACCTCCTCGAAGCCCAGCAGCCCGTAGAACTCCCGGTTCTCCTGCGCGGCATCCGACTGGATGATGGGCATGACACGGTGGACGGCCATCGACGACTCCAAGTGAGAGAGGGCGTGTCTTCGGAGTCTCCCCGAAGGACTGTGGCGCACACGCCTTCGTACATACTTTCGCCACAGGCCCGTGATTCGCCGACCTCGAGGCCCTGAGAGCGACACGACGCCGCGACAGGCCTACCCCACCAGCCGGGAGAGCCGGTGGCCACCGGTCCGGTCGTCCGTCAGGGGATCCCTGTCCGGAAGGATCGTCCGCGGTGAGGAACAGGATCCGGCAGGGACGTCACGATCGCCTCGGAACACAGCGCCACGAGACCACAGGGCGGCCAAAAGCCCGCGCTGATCCGCCGTCGGGCACTCAGCTCCTGGCCTCGTACCTGGTCAGCACCACGCCGTCGGGAAACGTCCGGGTCTCCACCAGGTTCAGGTTCATCCGGTTGTCCAGGGCTGCGAAGAACGGCGTGCCGCCGCCCACCAGGACCGGATGGGTCACGATCGCGTACTCGTCGATCAGCCCGGCCCGCATGGCCGCCGCGGCGAGCGTGGGACCGCCGATGTCCATGGGGCCGCCGCCGTCGGCCTTGAGCCTGGTGATCTCGGTGACCGCGTCGCCGGTGACCAGACGGGTGTTCCAGTCGACCGTGCTGGTCGTCGAGGAGAACACCACCTTCGGCATGTCCCGCCAGCGGCCGGCGAACTCGATCGCCGCCGGTGTGGCGCCCGGCTGCTTGTCGGCGGTCGGCCAGTGGGAGCTCATCGTCTCCCACAGTCTGCGCCCGTACAGCGCCAGGCCCGTCGCGTCCACCCGGTCGGACCACCACTGGAACAGCTCGTCGCTCGGCACGCTCCAGCCGAGGTCGTCGCCGGGCGCGGCGACGTAGCCGTCCAGGCTCAGGTTCATGCCGTAGGTCAGTTTCCGCATGGCGTCGGCCTTCCGTGAGTCGGTGTTCGACGTATAGACCAGCACGGCGCGCAGAAATCATCGGTCAGGCCGCACCGAGGGTCGGTCGGCCACCACGCCAAGCGGATGCTCCGCACGGAAAGGAACCTGCGACGTACCGACGGGTTGAGGCGAGCCCGCCGCCACCGCCCGCCCGAACCCGTCTCAGCCGAACAGTCCCCTGGTGACCAGCATGTAGACCGCCCACACCGAGAGCGCGGTGATCAGCGCCGCCTCCCGCCAGGCCAGGCCCGGCTGCGCCTGGATGGCGTACGACATGAGTTCGATCGGGGACGCGGGGCTCTCCGGGCTCCTCTCCCGGGGCAGCGGCCGGTTGAACCGGTGGAAGAACACCTGGATCAGCGTCATTCCGACGGCGAGGCCCGTGACGAAGCTGAGGTAGCGCATGTCGGTGGCGAACAGCAGCACCACGAGCACGACCGAGAGGGCGAGCAGGACCCCGTCGGCGATCGCGATCCTGCGCGGTCCACCCGCGTAGTAGGAGGCGACGCGGCCGATCCTGGTCTCGTAGGGCACGACCGTCCAGACCACGAACTTCGCCACGCTCTGCACGAAGACCGACAACAGCAGTGCGACCAGGGCGAGTTCCATCTCAGGCTCCGTTTCGCTTCGACGCCGCGTCGAACCACGCCAGCAGCGCGGACGGCTCGACGATGACCACCGAGCCCTCGGGGAGGCCGAGGACGCTCTGCACCGCGGACGAGTACGCCTCGACCGTGTGCCTGACGTCGTCGGCGCGCGCCTCCCCCGCCTCGAAGGCGAGGAACAGCCGGGTCAGCTCCTCGTTCAGGTCCTGTATCAGCGTGATCAGCAGTCGGCCCGTGTGCTCGGGATGCGGAGCGGTGAAGAGGCCCTGCGCGACGCCGTCCCGCACGATCGCGGCGAGCAGCGGCGTGTGGCGTTCGATGATGTCCGTGCGCACCTTCTGCCGGGTGAGCACGTTGCCGTCGGACTGCCAGGTCCGCAGCGTGGGGTTCCGCAGCGCCCGCTGGGACAGCTTCACCTCGGCCAGGGCCTTGAAGTACCCGCGCAACCGGGCGAGCGCGTCCGTTCCGGACTCCTCGACGGCCGAACGCAGCATTTCCAGCAGGGTCTCCCCCGTGCGGTCGATGAGCGCCCACAACAGGTCCTGCTTCGAACCGAAGTAGTGGTAGAACGCCCCCCTCGACGCACTCGCCTCGTCCAGCACGTCCCGGACGCTCATCTCCTCGTAGCCCTTGGTTCCGATCAGCCGCTGGGCGGCGTCGAGGAACTCCTCACGGCGGCGCGCGTGCGCCACCTCGTCCACCGTCCTCGCCATGGCGCTCCAATTAATAGACCGACTGTCGGTCTATTATTTCCCGCAGGGAGGTGCGCGTCAAGGGGCAGGAGACAGGGGGTGGAGAAACGGTACGGGAGCGCCGGGCCCCTCCCACGAGTGCGGAAGGGACCCGGCGACGGGTGCGGCTCATGCGGTGCCGTGCTCGGGGAAGGCCCCGGAGCCGTGGGCGCCGCTGCCGCGCAGACGGTCGAGAAGGGTGTCCAGGGCCCAGGTGCCCGGGCCCAGCGCGGCGATGAGCAGGAAGGCCCAGCAGTACATGGCCGAGAGCTCACCGCCGTTGTTGAGCGGCAGCAGTCCCTCGGGCTGGTGGACCACGAAGTAGGCGTAGGCCATCGAGCCCGAGGCGACCACGGCGCTGACACGTGTGGCCAGCCCCGCCAGGACCAGGGTGCCGCAGACCAGTTGGATGAGCGCGGCCCACCAGGAGGGCCAGGTGCCGAGTTCGACGGCGAGTCCGGTACCGCGGTTGCCGCCGAGTACACCGAACAGGGAGGCGGTGCCGTGCAGGAGGAAGAGGAGGCCGGTGACCATGCGGAAGAGGGACAGCACCGGTCCGCGGAGTCGGTCGAAGGCCATGGAGATCACCTCGCGGGGTCGGTGGGCGGGACCGGGGCGGGCCGCCGGCCCGCCCCGGTGGTGGGCGGGCGGGTCACCGCTCGGCGATCCAGCCGACCATGATCCCCATCACTCCGTCGTGCGAGTGCCCGGTGAGCTCGTACCGGCTCGTGATCCTCAGGTAGTCGCCCCGGCGGACCGTGGCGATCGGGTCACCGCCGCAGGGAGGCATGTCCGAGATCTCGGTGCGGCCGTGGTGGTCGACGAACTCGGGGCTGCCGCCCTCCTCCGCGTCGATGTGGCACAGCGTCGACCTCCTGCTGAGGTTCTCCAGCCACAGGGCGGTGCCGCCGTGGTGGAGGTGGCCGCGCACGTGCACCAGGTCGCCGGAGACCGTCGACCGCCACAGCCGCGACTCCTCGCTGACGCCCTCGGGCGCCTCGTACTCACTTCCCGAGCAGCCGCCCACGTCCAGCCAGAGCGGGGTGACCGGCGTGATGCCGGATCCGGCCACGGGCTCGTGGGTGAAGGTGAATTCGACGTAGACCGTCTTCTCCTCGTGACCGTGGTTCATCAGGTCGTAGTTCAGCATCCACTGGTCGTCGGAACCGATTCCCGCCCCGTATCCGGACGGCAGAACGCTTTCCACGCGTTCGTTTCCGGTGGCGAACACACGCTGGGGGCCTCTGCACACGGTGTCGCGCTCCCGGGAATTGAACAGCACGGCGTGGTGCAGCATGGGCCCGGTGTCGATATTGGCGTTCGATCCGTCGGTATAGACCAGATCGGGTTTGAACCCGGTGATATGGCAGTCCTCGCACGGCTTTTCCACGTCCAGGAGGAAGCCGCCCTCGTGGCCGTGGTCCTCCGAGGTCGCCGCGGGAATGGCGAAGGGGCCGTATCGCACGGTCGTGGTCTCGGCGGCGGACCGGGCCTCGGCCTGCTCGGCGGCGACGGGCGCGGCGGTGGCGGGGTCGGGGCTTTCGGGGGTCAGCACGATCCCCGCCGCCAGTGCCGCGGCGGCCGAGAAGAGTGCGAGTCCTCGCAGGTACACGGTGGTCTCCTTCATGTCGGATACGGGTCGGGGCAGGTCGGATCGGGAGCGCACCGCGACGGGCGGTCCGCTCCGCGACGGAGGGACGACGGAGGGGACGGCGTCCCGGCTCCGGTCGCGCGCGAGGGCGGAGTTCCGGTGCCCCGCGGCACGGGTGAATTCCCGGGTAGGGGAAAAGGATCCGCCTTCGGCGCCGAATGTCCGCTCACGCGGATAAACCCGGTCAGGAGGTACCGCGGCGAACACGGATGGAAATCGGACAGGCGGTCGGCGTCTGCGTCGACCTCTCACGGAATTCCGCCCGCGGCCGGTGGGCCGCGCGGAATACTCCCGGTCCACTACTGTGTACTCAGTGTGTCCTATGGACGAGAGTGGGTTCTGGAATCGCCTGTGTCAACGGGGTGCGAGAGACCCGAACGGGCCCGGGTTCCGCGGACCGCATTCCAACTGGCACTTCGTGAATCCACCCGGAGCAACACTGGTGGTGTCACCGATTCCGGCCGACGGGCGTGTGGTCGCAATCCGGTAATCGACGAACAAGCCGTTGGAGGCGGTCCGAACCGTTCGGATTCCGGGACGGGCCGGGGCGCCGTGAACGGTGGGCGAGGCCCTGTCGGGCGGACGGTGCGAGCGGTTCCCCTGGTCCGGGGCGGGTAGTGGGCCCGGCATGCTGGAAAGTCTCTTCGGGGTCCCGTTCGACGGGCTGCTGCTGATACTCGTCTCCACGGTCGGAGTCTTCGCCACCGTCATCACCTACACGCGTATCGCGGGGCTGCGCAGCTTCTCCAAGATGTCGAGCTTCGACTTCGTCATGACGGTCGCCGTCGGATCACTCGTGGCGACGGTCGCGGTGTCCCGGTCGTCGCTGCTCGAAGGCATGACGGCCCTGGCCGCGCTCTACCTGTTGCAGGTCGCCATCGCCCTGCTGCGCCGCTTCTCCCCGTTCAAGCAGGCGGTCGACAACAAGCCCCTGCTGCTCATGGCCGACGGCACGATGCTCAGGGACAACATGAGGAGGTCGCGGGTCACCGAGGACGACGTCAAGTCGAAGCTCCGCAGCGCCAACGTCAGGAACCTGGACTCGGTCCGCGCCGTCGTTCTGGAGACGACCGGTGACATCAGCGTGCTGCACGGACCGGGCGAGCTGGACCTCTCGCTGTTCGAGGACGTACGGGACGCGCGGCGGATCGGTGGAGGCGGCGCGTGAGCCGTGCCGGGACCCCCGGGACGTGAACCCGGTTCCGCGCGAACACGGCCGGAGCGGACGCGTACTCGCGCGGGCCTCGTGTACACGCGCAGATCCTTGAGGAGGGGTTTCGGGAGGGTCCCGCCTTTGCACGCCCCCGCCGGCGCCCTCCCCGGGGCCCGTCCCCACCTGCCGTCGCGGGCCGGAGCGTTCTTGTGCGCTCCCCGGACACCGCGCCGGGGAGCGGAGGTACCGCGAACGGTGTGGGACCTCGGCGGCCCCGTTACCGGATGCCGTGGTCGGGATGGGCCCGGTCGTACCGGTGCCGCGCCTCGGCGATGGCGTCGCGGTGGGTGAGGGACCAGTCGGCGAGTGCCCTGACCAGGTGGGTCAGGCTGGCCCCGGTCTCGGTCAGGCGGTAGTCGACCTGGGCCGGAACGGTCGGGTACACGGTGCGCAGGACGAGTCCGTCGCGTTCCAGCCTGCGCACGGTGAGGGTGAGCATGCGCTGGGAGATGCCGTCGATCGCGCGCTGCAACTCCCGGAAGCGGCGCGGCCCGCCGGCGAGTTCGACGACCACGAGCACCGACCACTTGTCCCCGACGCGGTCCAGGACGTCGCGGATCGCGCAGTCCGGGTGCTCCTCACGCCCGCAGGGATCGAGGGCGGCGGGTGCGGCGGTTACCCCGGTGTGCGTGGGTGACATCAAACTGCCTCCTTGTGGCCGGTACACGAGCGGATCAGGATCAGACGTAGTTACCAAAGAGAACCACGAAGGAAGACTATGACTGACATGATCCTGGTGACCGGAGCGAGCGGGAACCTCGGCTCGGCCACACTCGCGGCGCTGCGGGCCCGCGGCGCGGCCGCGACGGGCGGCAGCCGCACCCCGAAGGACGGGATGCGCCGGCTCGACTTCGACGACCGCTCCGCCATCGACCTCGCCGGCGTCTCGACCCTGGTGCTGGTCTCCACCGGCTACGCCGAGGACGACCAGGTCATCGGGCGGCAAGCGGCCGTCCTGGACGCCGCCGTCCGGGACGGCGTCCGGCATGTGGTCTACACGAGCCTGATCGGCGCCGGCGACCACCTCGGTTTCGCACTGGCGCACCGCGCGACCGAACGGTTCGTGCGCGCCTGCGGGCTGCCGTGGACGATCCTGCGCAACGGCCTCTACGCCGAGCTCTTCGGCGGTCTGCTGATGTGGACCGACGACGGGATGGAGTCCGCGTTCGGCGACGGCGCCCTGGCCGCGGTCACCCGTGCGGACCTCGCCGAGGCCGCGGCGGTCGTCGCGGCGGATCCGGCACGGCACGGCGGGCGCACCTACGACCTGACCGGCACGCCGATCACGGCGGCGCACGTGGCCGACCGGCTCGGAGTCCCGCACCGCACCATCGGCCTGGGCGAGTACCGGCGCAGGCTCCTCGACGAGACGCCGGGGATGCTGCCGTTCCAGCCGCCCATGCTCGTCTCGATCGCGACGGGCATCCGGCACGGCTTCCTGGACGGCACCGGCCCCGACCTGGCCGACATCCTCGGGCGCCCGGCCTCCGACCCGCTGGACACGGCTGTGGCGGCCTCGGCCGCCACGAGACCGCAGGCGGTCGGATAGCGGCGGACACGTCGGCGTTCGGCGAGGGCCGGGCGAGGACGGCCTCCCCGGAACGCACGGTGGAGCGGAGCCGGTCCGCTCCACCCGCGTCCCCGGCGTCGTCCTACGCCGACTGCGCGATCTGGATCAGGTTGCCGCAGGTGTCGTCCAGCACCGCGGTGGTGACCGGGCCCATCTCCAGCGGCTCCTGGGTGAAGCGCACCCCGCGCTCGCGCAGCCGGTCGAACTCCGCGCGCACGTCGTCCACGGCGAAGGAGGTGGCCGGGATCCCGTCGTCGACCAGCGCCTCCTTGTACGGCTTCACCGCGGGGTGGCCGGAGGGCTCCAGCAACAGTTCGGTCCCCTCGGGCTCCTCCGGCGAGACCACGGTCAGCCACCGGTCCTCGCCCAGGGGGACCTCGGTCTTCTTCACGAAGCCCAGCACGTCCGTGTAGAAGCTCAGAGCCTTGTCCTGGTCGTCGACGAAGACGCTGGTCAGGTGAATCCTCATGGTGTGCTCTCTTGGTCGTCGGGCCTGGTCCACCGCTCGGCGATGTGCTTCAACGGTGCCGTGTTAAGGCCGTGGAACTTGTAACGCCCCTCACGTCGGGTCTCGACCAGCCCGGCGGCCTCCAGCACGGCGAGGTGCTGGGAGACCGCCTGGCGCGTCATACCGAACTGGTGCTTCATGCTCAGCCGCGAGCAGATCTCGAACAGGGTCTGCTCCGGCCGCTCGGCGAGTTCGTCGAGGATCCTCCGTCGGGTGGGGTCGGCCAGGGCTTTGAATATCTCGTCGGCCACGGCCACACCATAGGCAAGCACGTACTTGCCCATCAATCTGCGACCTGCAATCTTCGGGTCAAGGTCTGGTTCTCCGACGCGGCCGGACCGGGATCGCGAGACGGCAGCCTCGGCCGTGTCGGCGGATCTGATCCCGACCGTGGGCCACCATCGAAGGCGGTGAACGGTGGCCGGGGGGCGATCCCCGCCGTGGGTATCGACAGCACCAGGACCACGGGGGCGCCCGGCCCGGCGTCCAGGGAGGGAGCACATGGCGGACGGTCAGCGCACCATCACCCGGGAGCAGTGGCGGCAGGCCGAACTGGTCTGGGATTTCCACCACATGCGCCATCGGCTACGGCCGTGTGACGTGGCGATCGGCCTCGGCAGCCACGACCTCGGCGTCGCGGACCGCTCCGCCGAGCTGTACCACGCCGGCCTCTCCCCGACGCTGGTGTTCACCGGCGGCAACAGTCCCCCGACCGTGCCGGTGTTCCCGCGTGGAGAGGCGGTGCACTTTCGCGAGCGCGCCCTGGAACTCGGCGTCCCCGACTCCGCGATCCTGCTGGAGCCGGAGGCCTCGAACACCGGCGAGAACATCGCCCTCTCCCGCCAGACCCTGGCCGACGCCGGTATCGCCCCCGCCACCGTGCTGCTGGTCTCCAAGCCCTACATGGAGCGGCGCTCCTTCGCCACCGCCCGGAAGCTGTGGCCCGAGGTCGAGGTGACGTGCGCCTCGCAACCGCTGGGGCTCGGCGACTACGTCAAGGGCATCGGCGACGCAGAACTCGTCGTCGACATGCTCGTCGGCGACCTCCAGCGGGTGATGGAGTACCCCGCGCGCGGATTCGCCGTCGGGCAGGACGTGCCCCGGCGGGTCGTCACCGCCTACGAGTCGCTCGTCGCCTCCGGATTCGACGGCCACCTGATCCGGGACTGACCTCTCGCCACCTCTGCGAAGCGCCGCCGCCGGGTACACCGGGGAGACGCACGAGTTCCCCGGACGAGTCAGGCCCGGACCAGGGACACCGGGGTCGGCGGGGCGGCCAGCAGGTCCTCGGGCGCCGTCAGGCGCCAGGCCTCCAGGGTGAGCTCGCTGAGCTCGTCCAGGTCGATCCCCTCGAGGTGGACGACCACCCAGCCGAACCCGCCCGCGGTGAACTGCACCTCGAACACCTCGGGCCGCTCGGCCACGAGGGCGGCCTGTTCCCACAGGGTCTGCTTCAGCCCCACGGTGGCGGTGTCCGGCCACAGGTACCCGAAGGCCCTGCCGCGCACACGGAACGTCGTGTACCGCTCCGACTCCTTGTGCTCGCACTCCGGCAGCGCTCTCACCAACCGCAGGAACCGCTCGATCTCAACACCCATGGAAGGAGGTAACCACACCCCGCCGACACTCGTGTAACGGCGGGTTCCGCCCGAAGGCGCACGGGAAGACGGATCGGCCACACGTGGTCGTCCGGGCTTTCGACGTCGCCACCGGTCCGGCCGTGGCAGGCCTCGCTCCCGGGCCGACCCCGCCCTCGGTCACCCGCCCTTCCGGGGTGATCGGCACGGCTCCGACGGGGATCTCATCGGCGCCCCGCCATGGTCGTGCATCGGTCCCGAGGCACCGCCACCGGGCGACGCGGTTCAGGATCGCCGACCGAGCCGGTCCAGCCCGTACACGGCATCGCCGAAGAGGAGTTCCAGGACGGCCTCATCGCGCTGGTCCTCCACACCCGCGGCGATGATCGTCCGCACCGCCGGATAGCCGCGCAGACCGACCTCGGTCGGTCGTCCCGCGGAGACGATCGTGTAGACCTCGCGGACCGGATAGGCGTGGACGGCCCCGACCTGCTCGGCGAGTCCGCCGGCGGCCACGCCCTCAAGGAGGTCGCCGACCACGCCCTCGCTACGTACGGCCAGCTCCATCCAGCCGAGGTAGGTCTCCTCGCCCGGCCACTGGTACGCCACACCAGGCGAGCCCATCGCCGACCGCTCGTAGGGAGGAAGCGGCTCGACGCGCAGACGCATGACGTCCGGATGCCCGCTCCACGGGTGTGCGACGTGCTCGGTCAGGTAGCGGTGGAACGCCTCGGCCGACGCGGCTCCGGAGCCCGGAACAAAGCAGAGCACGAAGGTCGGCACGGGGGGAGGACCCTGCATGGCGGGGTCGTCAACGCGGTCGACGAGCGTGCGGCCGCCGCCGGGAGGCGACAGCTGGGCACCGATGCGGCCGATGAAGTTGTGCGCGTCGCCTGGAATGGTCTCCCTCGCCAGCGGACCGCCGGCGAACGCGGCCAGGTCGGCCTCGGACAGGAAGAGCCCGTGTCCCATGCCCTGAGGCTGAGCCGCGTCCGGCGCGTCGAACGAGACGCCCTGGACCTTCGGCCAGAGATCGGGACGGTTGGCCGCGAGGCGCAACTGTCGGCACTGCCACAGGCCCGGAGCGCGGGCGAACATGATCCCGTGCACGTCGCGCCAGTAGGTCTCGCATACCTCCTGCGGGATGTCGGCGCGCCACCAGCAAAAAGCCGTCAAGGCCAGTTCGGCGGCGTTCTCGAGGTCGGCCGTGTCCACGCCCCCGGCTTCGGCCTCGGCCATCGGCTCAGCGGCCTGCTTCTCCTCGCTCATGGTGCACTCCTACCCCGTGGAGCCGCACCGTTTCGTTCACAGCCCCGGGCGAGGTGGTGTCGTCCCTTCGGGATCCGGGGCAGGCCGCGGTGGAAGAGGGGCGACGGCTCCGCCCATGCCGAGACGGGAGGCCGTTCATCCTTGAGGTGCCGGCTACGGCCCGGTTCTCGCGTGCCGTCGGCCGGTGTGGTTGGTTGACCATCGCTCCAGCCGAGGGCGCAGGCGGGTGCCCGCCCAGGCCACGACGGCGGCTCCGGCGGTGTTGAGAACGAAGTCGGAGAGAGAGGTGATGCGGCCGTTGTTCAGCGCGTACTGCAGGCACTCGATGAGGAGTGATGCTCCGGCGGCCAGGGCGGTGATCTTCGGGACGCTCGTCATGGGTCTCGTCAGGATGGTTCCGAGGCTGAGCCAGGACAGCAGGAGCAGGTTGCCCACGAGCTGGAACCGTGCGGCCCCCGAGGTGCGGGCGTTCTCGAACTGGGTGGCGAGGTCGCTGACGGGGGTCAGGTCGATGTACCGGTCCGGTACGTCCGCCCCGGCCACGGGCCTGAGCGTGTACAGCACGGTCAGGAGCGCGCCGAGGACGAGCAGGGTCCATCCGGCGTACCGGAGGAAGTACGGCCGATACGACGAGGCCGTCCGGCGGGCCCGCAGCACCGACGCGGCAAGGACGGCCAGGACCACGACGGGCAGGGCGATGAGGATCGTGGTCTGCTGCGCGATCAGCAGGAAGGACGGCAACGGTTCTCCCAGGGTCCGGCGTCGGCAGGTGGTGCGCATGCATCCTGTCAGGTCCGACGTACCCGACTGTCCGTGCTGACCCGCGACGCGGGCCTCTCGTCGGCCACGGGCCCATCGCTACCCGGGTGGGGCCCCTGGACATCACCGCGGCCAAGGCCCGAACCCGCACACGTCCTGGCCACCGCAGGGGTCGAGGGCCGACCGAGGGCTGGCCCCTCGTGGACCTGGACGGGCCTCTGGCCGAGGCCACCCGGCTGCACGGGCCCCGCGACCCGTCCGGGGCGGGCTCCCGGTACTCCGGAAGGCACACGCGGCACGTCGGAGGATTCGCCCGGGCACGGGGAGGACCCGTGCCCGGCGGTGTGCGTAGGCGGCCCCGCGGCAACGGGCAGGGAGCCGCCGCTGACCTGATCCCCTGAACCGACAGGTGGGGTGTGCGGGTGGCGGGCGGCCTCAGCTCAGCGCCGCGACCACCGCCTGTTCGCCGCCCCACCGGGCGACAAGCCGCGACCCTCCCTCGGGCTCACCGTCCAGGACGTGCGGAAGCAGCACCTGCCCGCCCCGGGCCGGCCCGGTCTCGCCACCACCGGAGCCGGACTCCCTGGAGAGCAGGACCTGCTGCGGCCTCTGCTCCAGGAGGCGTCCGTCCTCCCAGATCTCCAGGTCCGCCTGCTCCTGCTCACCGGTCAGCGCCCGCCGGAAGCACGCGAGGGACACCTCGTCCTCGGTCCCGTCGTAGACCCAGCGCGTTCCCAGGACGGAGTGCTCCAGGGTTCCGACCAGGTGGTCCTCGTGGCCGGGCACGGGCGCGCCCCGATAGGTCAGCGGTACGTGGAGCAGGCGGTCCCCGCGGCGGAGCAGGAACACCTCCACTCCGACCTCTCCCTCCGGGTCGTCGAACCTGTACGTGCCGAGCACCTCGTCGGGTCCCTGGCCCGCCCACGGCCGGCCGTCCAGCCAGGCGCCGATCAGTTCCGGTTTGCTCGGTGTGAGGGTGGCCCTGTAGATGATCGCCATGGGCACCAGTATCCAGCACGTCCCACCGGCTCAGGCGTACCGCCGGGCGGGTGCCGGGGCCGTCCGGTGCGCGGCCGGGTCGAGTCCGCCCATGGGTTCGGCGCGGTGGGGCCGCCATGCCCGACCGCGACACCGTTATCAGCGGTGACGCACTGGTCGCCCTCGACCTCCGCACCGGCCGGGCGGAACCGCGGATCGTGGCCTCCGCGGCCACCAAGGACACCCACCAGTCCCCCGGCCTCCCGAACGCGGTGGCCGACACCGGCGCCACCACGGTGCCGCCCGGCCACGGGGAGCCCTGGATCCGGGGCGCGGAGGCGGCGGTGCGCCGCGCACTCGACGCCGGAGAGCACTGAGGCTTGGCTTCCCCTCCGATGGGCCACCGCCGGTCCGCGTCTACCCGTCTCATTTAACTGAATAGGAAGAAACTTCCTGAACATACTGTTGGTGCGGACAGAGGCTGCTCACCTTCCGAGGCACCGGAAGCCTCGGACCGACCCTGGGAGACCACCATGTCCGATTCCGCGAAGTCGGCACCGCACGCCCCGTCCGTGGACGAGCGCCACCTGAACGAGGACACGGGCATGGACGCCGTGACCCTGCACGTGGGCGACCTGGAGTCGATGACCTCCTACTACGCGAACGCGCTCGTTATGGAACCCATCGAGGAGCGGTCGCACGGCCGCCGGGTGCACCGTGTGCTCGGCCGCGGCGGGACCCCGATGGTCCGGCTGGTCTCCACCCCGGGACTGCCCGCCGTCGACCCGCGCCAGGCCGGGCTGTTCCACACCGCGTTCCTGTTCGAGGACCCGGCCTCGCTCGCCGCGACCGTCTACCGCGCGGCGCGTGAGCCGCGCAGCCGGTTCGTGGGCTCCTCCGACCACCTGGTCAGTGAGGCCTTCTACTTCACCGACCCCGAGGGCAACGGCATCGAGCTCTACACCGACCGGGACCGGTCGGCCTGGAGGTATGACCACGGGCGTTTGCGGATGAGCACGCTGTACCTCGACCCCGACACCTACCTGCGCACACACCTCGACGAGTCCGTCATCGCCCAGGGACCGAGCCGGGCGGGCAAGGTCGGACACGTCCACCTGCAGGTCGGCGACATCGAGACCGCCAGGGCCTTCTACGTCGATGCGATCGGGTTCGAGACCACGGTCGACACCTACCCGGGTGCGCTGTTCGCCGCGGCGGGCGGCTACCACCACCACGTCGCGATGAACACCTGGCAGAGTGCGGGCGCGGGTCCGCGCGCCGCGAGCCTGGGGCTCGGCGACGTGGCGGTCACCGTGCCGGACCGGCGGGACCTCGACGCACTCGTCGCGCGCCTGCGGGCGCACGGGCTGGACCACGCCGACACCGGCAGGTCGGTGGTGCTCCGCGATCCGTGGGGTACCCAGGTGACGGTCGCCCTTCCCGGCACCAGCACCGAGGAGCTCCTGGAGCGCTGAACCCGCCCGCGGTGAACCGCGCCGCGGACCGCTCGGCCACGGGCGCGGACCGTTCCGGCAGGGTCCGCTTCAGCCCGGGCGAGCCTCAGCGGGGTCACCGGCCGCCCCTCCGCCGCAGGAAGGAGCGCGGTGCGGGCGGGATCCGCCCTGACGGTGCGGACGGCGGGCCCGTCACGGCGGGGGAAACGGCGTGGTGAGGATGCCGCGGCACCGCACCGGAAGCACATGCTCCAACCGTGGCGGCGCCGGGTCCGCAAGGTGGGCCATCCGCTCCGACAGGTCCTTGCCCCGGAGACCACGGCCCCACGCCGCCGTGGCCGGACCGGGTGTTCCAGAGCGGCCGCGTACGGTTCCGGGCCTGAACACGAACCATGACGGGAGTACGGGCACAGGCCCCTCGGCGGTCACGAGGCACGGTGGCTCCGTGACCGCCGGGGCCCGCGCCCGCGTCACCGCTTCCGGGACGCTGCCGGCGCCCACCCGCGCGACCTCTCAGCGGGTGAAGTCGTCCGGTCCCCTGGCGGGGCCGTGGTAGAACTCGTGGTCCGGCTCGTCCTCGGGCACGGGCGGGTAGGTGGGGCCGTCCTCGCCCGGCTCCTGGCGGGCGGCGGGGGCGATGCCCCGGGCCCGCATCGTTCGGGCGACCCTGTCGCGCAACTCGGGGAGCATCGAGTACAGCACGTTGCCGGGGCAGGCGGTGGCGTTGAAGTCCCGGTGGCCCAGGATCGCTCCGTGCGGGTTGAGCCCGTAGGCCGAGCACAGCCACGCCAGGGTCGTCACCAGCGAGTCGGTCAGGGCCCCGGTCGGGCCCACGCTCGTGTACAGGCCCTCGTTCTCGATACCGATACAGGTGCTGTTGTTGTTGGCCACGTGGGCGCCCACGACATGGTGACCCGCCGCGATGGATTCCGGAGTGCGGTCGCGGCCCTCCATGACGTGGCCGCCGCGGCTGATGGTCAGCTGCTGTCCGGTGTCGCTCCACCCGTTGGTGTCCATGTGGTGGTTCTGGATCGACCTGGACAGGCGCAGGGCGTGGTCGAGCGAGTAGTCGGTGCTGTTGGGCGTCGCGGTGTGGTGGACCACGATGTAGCGCGGTGGGGTGGCCAGAACCTGGATGGGGCTGCTCGGCGGGCGGGCGCCCCAGGCGCCCCGCCAGTACAGGTACGGCTTGGCCGCCTGAGTGGAGACGTTTGTGTCGGTCGTCCGGGCGGAGGCGTTCGTGGCGCCGACCGCGCTGAGGGCTCCGCCGAGGGCGGCGGTACCCGAGGCGATGACGGCTCCGCGCAGGATGCCGCGCCTGTCCGGACCTGACCGATGGGTGGGGGTCATGGGAGTCCTTTGTGGCTCGCAGGTTTACTTGCCAGTTCATGGAAGAACACGGAGCCCACGGCGCACAGAGGGTCACGTTATGTATTTCCGTGGCCGATTCCGGTCAGAGAACCAACGCACAACCCTTATAGCCGAGTCTCGCTCGGTGTTGTAGGGACGACCGGGGAAACAGAAGAGGCGATCCTGCTTCACGCCGTCTTACCTGGTATGCCAGGGAGTCACCGGAACGGCTCCTCCGGACCCGCTCTGCTCCTGACAAGCGAACAGCACCGCGTCTTTCCCCGGGATCCCGGGGAAGGGCACGGTGCTGTCTGTCTGCGGGGTCGACGTCGGCTGCGCCGGGAACTCACCTTGCACCTGGTTTCCGGTGTCGCGTGGGCGCACCCACCGGGAGGCGTCCCCGGGTTCGATGTCGTAGACGTAGCGGCGCTGGAGCACCTCGCCGACCTCCGCACCGCTTTTGTCCAGGATCAGCCGGGCCACCTGGCCGGCGTCGGCGTCCAGGACCTTGGCCCCGTACTCGATCTCGCTCATGGGTGGGATCCCTCTTCGCCGTGAAAGCCGGTGCGCCGACCCGGCTCTGAGTAGTGTGGAGCGTTCGCCGTTCCTCGGATACCGAAAGGGAGAGGCCGCGCACAATGAAAACGGTCGAGGTGGACTGGGTCGGCGTCGAGGAGCGCCTTCCGCACGAAGGCGCCGCCGTACTGGGTGCCGTGACCTGCCGCTACCCGGACGGGGAGGATGTCTGGTTGGTTCTCCCGATGCACTTCCGGCGTATCCATCCGGACGAGAGCACGGGCGCGGAGATCAGGAACGTCTTCATCGACGCGGACGACGTGCTGCGCAAGCCCTACGGCGGCGGCACAGAGGAGCAGGTCACGCATTGGGCGGAGTATCCGTGCCTTCCCGGCACCGCCGTGCGCCAGATCGTCGGCGACGAAGTGCGCAGCGCCATAGCCGCCGCCAGGCGGGACTGAACAGGCGAAACAGGAGCGTGCTGCGACTCGCCACCTGCACGGCGGCTGCCCGCGCACCGGCCCCGGCGCACCGGCGCGAAGGGAGGTGCGGGGGAATTCGTCCACGGTCACATGCAGCTCGCCGAACCGGACGGGGCCGGGAAGACGGTGTGGGCCGCCCCCGAGCCTATGCCGCCGAACACCATCGCCTGCCCCGCCGAAGGCGTCCGTGCCCGGCTCGGCGGGACGGGGCCGCCCCTCACCGGTGGTGAGCCCTCAGACCGCCGCGGCGCGTACCAGGATGTCGTAGGTGTCGGTGGTGCGCTCCAGTTCCACGCCGAGCCCACGGGCCCACGCGTCCAGTTCGGCCTGGGCGGTCAGGCCGTCGCGGTCGTCACTGACGACCAGTTCCAGTTCGAGGAACGCGCCCACGCCCTCGACCAGGTCGACGCACACCTCGACCCGTCCGGCCCTCCCCGTGCGCCGGTGCTTGACGATACGCACGTTCGGCTCGAATCCCATGGCCAGGACGGCGCCGTGCATCTGCTCCCGGTCCGCGACGGTCGTCTCGTACTCGGCGCACTCCATGGGGTTGGCCAGCGGGGTCTTGGTCGTGAACACGTGCATACCGCCGTCCAGGCTGCGCAGACGGGCGAAGGTGTGGCCGACCTTGCCCGTCTCCGGCCGCCAACCCGCGGGGGCGTAGGCCTGGTCGTCCTGGAAGACCGGGTCGCCCAGCTCCACACCGGCGGCTTGGAGCGCGACCAGAAGCGTGTCCAGATCCGCCACCCGGTACTTCGTCTCGATCTCCCGCATCAGAACCCCCTGCCGCTCGGTGTCACCGTACTCACGGAGCGTATCGAGAGCACACCGCCGATAAGAGGGATACGGAGAATCCCAAGTCTCGATACCGGTACCGGTAGGAGAGCCGGAAGCCGCAGGGGGATGGTCGGGGGTAACGAATGCACACATCCACTGCGAGCGCTGGTGCTTTGACAGCACCAGTACCTCGGCAAGGTGAGCGCGATGGTGCCATCGGAGTCTCCATGGCCGTTCCCCAGCCCGCTCTGCCACCGGAACCGAAGCCAGGTCTACCGCTCGCCGCGAAAATCGGAATCGGCTGCGGCGGATGCGCGTCCATAAACCGGTGGTCCTGGAGCTGGACCCGGACCAGGCGAACCTGCCCCGGCTGCAGGAGCTGGGCTATGAGGTGTTCACCTCGGTCGACTCGCTGCTGGGCTTCGTGAACCGGCTCGGACAGGACGCCGCCGGGGAGGCCGACGAGAGGTCCGAAACGGAGGAGGCACCCACTCCCGGACCCCGGACCGCGGACTTCGGCCGAGCGATGGTGAGGGCCTACGAGCGCGCGAGGGACGAGTCCGGCTTCACCGCCCCGTCCTTCCAGGGGATGCTCGCGGAGCAGGACCCGGTGGGCGCCGCGCACAGGCTGCTCAGCGGCCCGGCCGTCTCGGACGGGTTCTCCAACCTGTGGGACCTGGGCCGGTTGGACCTGACGGTGGAGGCGCTGGTGCTGCGGCCGGAGTTCTCTCCGCTGTTCACCGGCGAGGAGCTCGATCGGGCGCGAGGCCGCCTGGAGCAGTTCGGCTACGAGTTCCCCAGGGGGTAGGGACGTACGACGGGTCGGCCGGGCAGGTCCGCGCACCTGCCCGGCCCCGAACGCGGCCGCCCCGGCCGGTGGATACGCCCCGGATCCGGCCGTTCTCCGAGTGCGGGCCGATGGGTTCTGTCACACCGGCTGGTCACTATGGGCAGGACACGAGAACGCTCTCGGAGGGGACCCTGATGGCAGAGGCGAAGACCCATACCCTGGACGTGCCGGGCGCCGTTCTGCGCTACGACGTCCGAAGCACCGTGCCGGCCACCGCTCCCGTCCTGCTGATGATCGCGTCCCCGATGGACGCCAGCGGGTTCGCCACCCTCGCCCGGCACTTCACCGACCGCACGGTCGTGACCTACGACCCCCGCGGGGTCGGGCGCAGCGAACGCGCCGACGGTGGGTCGGGAGGCACGCCCGAGGAACACGCGGACGACCTGCACCGGCTGATCTCGGCCCTCGGAGCCGGGCCGGTGGACGTCTTCGCCAGCAGCGGCGGCGCCGTCAACGGGCTGGCCCTGGTGGCCCGGCATCCGGAGCAGGTACGTACTCTCGTGGCGCACGAACCACCCGCCGTCCAGGTACTGCCGGACCGGGAACGGTTGCTGGCCGCGAGCGTGGACATCCATCGAACGTACGAGCGCGACGGCCTGGGCCTCGCGATGGCGAAGTTCATGGTGCTCATCAGCCACAGGGGGCCGCTTCCGGCCGACTTCACCGACCGGCCCGCTCCGGACCCCGCCGACTTCGGACTGCCGACCGAGGACGACGGTTCCCGCGACGATCCGATGATCGGGCCGCACCTCATCTCGTGCTCCCACTTCCAGTACGACTTCGACCGGCTGCGTGCGGCGCCGACGCGCATCGTCGTCGGCGCCGGAGCCGAGTCCGAGGGTGAGATGTGCAACCGGGCGGCCGTGGCCCTGGCCCGGCGGCTCGCAACGGAGGTCGTCACCTTCCCCAGCCACCACGCCGGCTTCCTCGGTGGCGAATTCGGTGTGGAGGGCGAGCCGGACGTCTTCGCCGCCACCCTTCGCGAGGTCCTGGCGGAGGAGACCCGGGTTCCGCGCGTGGGGTGACGTGGTGGGACATGTCAGTCGAAGTGACAGCGGGGGTGGGGGATGATGCTCCGCGGCCGCCTGGGGGTGCGCGGGCAGGGAGCACGGTCGCGGCCGCGGCGGGATCCCCGGCGCGGGGCGGCCTCCCTCTCCTCGGCGGAGGTGGTGGCGGACGCGGTGTGCGGGACGGGGGCGCGGGGTGCGAGGAGGACGTGGGGGTCGCCCAGGACCGCGGTGAGGGTGAGTGCGAGGAGTCCGGAGCGGAAGCGGGAGAACGGACGGCGTTGCTCTGGCATGGGTACCAGCCTGGCATGTGTCACCGTGTGTTGTGCATTGATCACGAAAAGGATGATGTCCGGTTCAGGCCAGGGACGGCGCGTGTGAACCCGGTTTCGCCTGGGTAACCGGTTCGGATCGTGGGGTCCCGCCGCCCGGGCGAACGAGTCCGGTCGATGGGCCCGGGCGGCGGGACGGGTCAGGAGCGTGGCGAGTCCTCCGGGGCGGGCTCGACGGGGTCGCCCTCGGGAACACGGCGGGCCCAGTAGGTGGCGATGAGCGCGCCGGACATGTTGTGCCAGACGGAGAACAGGGCGCCGGGCAGTGCGGCGAGCGGCGCGAAGTGGGCGGTGGCCAGGGCCGCGGCGAGGCCGGAGTTCTGCATGCCCACCTCGACGCTGACCGCGCGCCGGGCGGTCTCGGGCAGCTTGACGCCCCTACCGATCAGGTAGCCGAGTCCCAGTCCCAGGCAGTTGTGCAGCACCACGGCCAGGGCCACCGTGAGGCCGGTGGAGAGCACGGTGTCGGCGTTGGCGCCGACCACGCCGGCGACCACGACGACGATGCCGGTGACCGACACCAGCGGCATCGCCGGCAGGATCCTCTCCACGAACCGGTGGGCCGCCATGCGCAGCAGCAGGCCCGCGACGACCGGGAACAGGACGACCTTGAGGATCGAGACGAACAGGTCCCCGGCCGGGACGGGCAGGGTCGAACCGGCCAGGCCCAGGACCAGGAGCGGGGTCGCCAGGGGTGCGAGCAGGGTGGAGACCGAGGTCATCGCCACCGACAGGGCCACGTCGCCGCGGGCGAGGTAGACGATGACGTTGGAGGCGGTGCCGCCGGGGGAGGCGCCCACCAGGACCATGCCCACGACCAGCAGCGGCGGCAGGCCGAGTGCCTGGGCGATCGCCCATCCCAGGAGCGGCATGACCGTGTACTGGGCCAGGACGCCGAGGATGACGGCCTTGGGGTGTCGTGCGACGACGGCGAAGTCCACCGGGCGCATCGTCAGCCCCATGCCGAACATGATGACGCCCAGGAGCAGGGAGATATGGGGGGTGACGAGGGAGGCCTGTTCGGGGGCGAGGAGGCCCGCGATCCCTCCGGCGAGGACCAGGAGGGCGAACCATCTGCCGACGAGGTCGGCGATGTTCTTGATGAGGGTCATGGCTACTACTTCCCGTGTGTCATCCGGGGCGGCGGGACACCGGCCCCCGGACGGTTGCCGCCACCAGGGGTCGACACCGCGCGGTCATGGTAGTCCTCGGAGCCGCCACGGGTTCCCGTCGGGGCTTCTCGCGTGGGAACGGGACCGTGCGGCGGCCGGCGGTCGGCGTCCCGCTGCGCCTGTGCGCGAAGGCCCGGCCGGGCAGGGCCCGGTGACGGGTTCAGTGCGCCTTGCCGGCGAAGGTGACGGTCGGGTAGCGAAGCTCCCCGGTCCGGTCCTCGAACGAGAGCGCGTAGAGCCACCACCTCCCGGAGCCCGGTGAGGGACACGAGTCCGACCAGGAGAAGGACTCGGGAGCCGGCGCCTCGAAGTCCTCAGCGTGGTCGACCGGGGACCCCGGGACTCCGACGTCACGCGGTGGGAACACGTGACGGCAGGTGGTGGAGGGAACCAGTTCGAGGTCCGCGCCCGTCGAGTCCATCACGCTGACCGTCCAGGTGACGTGGTCGTCTCCCTCCACGTTCTCCGTGCGGATGCTGAGCAACTGGACGGCGACGCCGTTGTAGAACACGAACATGTGGTTCGCCGGGACGAGGGGGAAGGAGCGGGTCAGGGCGAACACCGGGAGGAGGGCGACGACGAGCGCGACGAGGATCGTGCCCACCTTCCCGAACCACCTCCTGTCGGTCTCGGAGGGCATCAGGCGCCCGGGCGGGGTCGGACGGAACGCGTCTGGGGGGCCATGGTGGTCCACCGTAGACGCCCTCAGCGGCGGCGGGGAGCCGGGGCGCCAGCGCCCGGGGAAACGGCGCGGCGCGGTGGTGATCCCCACAGCCGTGGCCGTGAGGCCCATGTGACGATCCGCGCATATGGGGCAGGTGTCCCTCCATGACGAACACCTCTTCCGACAGCGGGACGGACGCGAAGCCCAGGGAGTGGCGGTTCGTGTGGCGCCACCGGCACGCCCTGGTCCTGATCCTGGTCGTGGCGCTGATGGTCGGCACCTGGTTGGCGCTGAGCCCGGCGCGGCCTCTGCCGTGGGTCGCGGCGGCGCTGGTGGCGGCCACCCTGGTGTGGTGGGTCCGGAGGCGAACGCACCTGGCCCGGGAGGAGCGGGCGCTCGCGCTGGTCGACCTGTCCGAGGTCGACCGCATGCCCGGCACGGAGTTCGAGGAGCACGTCGCCCGGCTGATGCGGGTGCACGGCTACACCGCGGTGACCGTGGTCGGCGGGGCCGAGGACGGAGGGGTGGACGTGCTGGGCCGGGCTCCGGACGGGCAGGCGGTGGCGGTGCAGTGCAAGCGGTGGAACCACCCCGTGCCGCCGAACGAGGTCCGTGCCCTCATCGGCGTCCTGAACACCGGCTACCGGGGCTACCGGGGGATGTTCGTGGCCTCCAACGGGTTCACCGAGGCCGCGGCCCGCGAGGGCGGGGGGCACATGACCCTGGTGGACCGGGACGGGCTGGCCCGGTGGATGGGCGGCACCGAGGTGCCCGAGCCGCCCCGGGTGTGAGCGGCGCGATCCGCTCAGTCCCACCAGAAGTGCCAGATCGGACGGTCGACGAGCGAGGCCGCGTAGGACTCGAGGTCGGACCGGGCGGAGTTCTGCCAGACGTTGTCCGGGCAGAACGCGAAGTGCTCGGCCGCCACACGCAGGGCCGACGCGGGGTCGGCGGGCGGGGCGCCGACGGACAGGGTCAGGGTCGCGAATCCCATGCCCAGCACGCGCGCACCGAAACGGTGCTCCCAGTCGGCCACGACGGCCGCGAACACGGCGGTGTCGTTGTCGTAGTTGAGGGGCCCCGCCCATCCGGACGCGGCCATCGCCTCGGCGCCCGAAGTGGCGCGCACCAGGCCCAGACGCGATCCCACCCCGTTCTCGACCATGATCTCGGCACACTCGGCGGCCCTCTCCCCGGGGTCGTCCTCCGTCGGCGCGGCAGGCGCGCGTCCCGGCCAGGATGTCCCGTAGGGCGCGGTCACCCGCATCGGGGCGGGAACCGGATCATCCGCCTGTCCTCCGGCGTGCTCCTGCCACCACCGGGCGAGCAACGCATCCGGGTCGTGGTGGGCGGGCGAGGAGATCTGTTCGGGGTAGAGCTCCTGCGACTCCCAGGGTCGGTCCGGTTCGCCGTGGAGTCCGTCCAGCAGCAGCGGCCACAGCCCCGAGCGGGGATGTTCGGCAAGCAGCCGGGACCACAGCCCGAACGGCGCGGCGTCCTCACTCAGCCACAGGAGGGGAACGCCTTCCTCGGAGTGCACCACGTGTCCGGGCGGCAACTCCACGGACAGTGTCTTCTGGGGGTCCATGGCCCCGACCGTAGGCGTCTCCGGTGACAGTTCCCGATCCGTACGCGCCCCGAGCGGTCAGGAGGCCAGCGCGCGCAGGCGTGCGTCCAGTTCCCGCTGGTAGAAGTCGACGAACCCGTCGGGGTCCGGGCCGGCGTTCTGCATGACCAGGCGGTCGAAGCCCGCGTCGGCGTACTTCCGGGCGGCCTCGACGTAGCGCTCCGGGTCCGGGCCGCAGGCGAAGTGGCCCAGGACGTCCTCCTCCCGGACCGTGGTGGTGGCGGCCGCGAAGTTGACCGGGTTGGGCAGCTCGCTCATGACCTTCCAGCCGGTCAGGGCCCACCGGGAGGTCTTCAGCGCGGCCTGCGCGGCGGTGCGCTCGTCGGGTGCCCAGGCCACGGGCACCTCGGCGTAGCCGGGTCCGTCGCCTCCGGCCTCGCGGTAGTCGCTCACGATCCGCGCCTTGGGCTCGGTGGCGAAGAGCCCGTCGCCGAGTTCGGCGGCGATCCGGGCCGAGGCCCCGCCGCTGGCGGCGACGGCGATCAGCGGCGCCTCCTCGGGCAGGTCGAACACCCGGGCGTCCTCCAGGCGCAGGTGGTCGCCCTCGTAGGACTGGTAGCCGCCGTTCCACAGGAGCCGGATGATCACCAGGGCCTCGCGCAGCATGTCGTGGCGCACGTGGACCGAGTCGGGGAACTCCTGGCCCACGACGTGCTCGTTGAGCCGCTCCCCCGAGCCGACCCCGAGGACGAAGCGCCCCTTGGAGACCAGGGCCAGGGTCGCGGCGGCCTGGGCGATGATCGCCGGGTGGTAGCGCACGGTCGGGCAGGTCACCCCGGTCGCCAGCCCGATCCGCTCGGTCCTGGCCGCGACGGCGCCGAGGACGGTCCAGGTGAAGGGCGAGTGGCCCTGGTCGTCCAGCCAGGGGTGGAAGTGGTCGCTGATCTCCACGAAGTCGAATCCGGCGCGCTCGGCCAGCACCGCCTGCCGGATGAGCTCCTCGGGCCCGAAGGCCTCGGTCGCCAGCTTGTACCCGATCTGCATCCGCTTCCCCGCCCGGTGGTTCGGTCCGCTCCCGTGGGCTCCGCGTGCCGCGGCCCGCCCGCATCAGACCTCCCTACAACTACCCTGTGTAACTAATTGATAGCGAACGTACACGCCGGGCGGGCGTACTCCGGCGAGGAAGTCCTCCCGTCCGTGGAGGGCCGGACGGTGGCGCGGGGATCAGGACGGTAGCGCGGGGTCCGGACGGGTAGTGGCGGGTGCATGGACGGTACGGAGCACGGCCGCTGGGTCCAGTTCGTCGGCAACGCCACGGTGCTCATCGGCTGGGACGGCCTCACGGTGATGACCGATCCCAACTTCCTGCACGAGGGGCAGTGGGCCTATCTGGGGTACGGCCTGGCCTCCAGGCGCCGGGTCGGGCCCGCGCTGGACGTCTCCGACGTCGGCCGGGTCGACGGGATCGTGCTGTCGCACCTGCACGGCGACCACTTCGACCGCGTGGCGCGGCACGGCCTGGCGAAGGACACACCGATCGTGACCACGGGCCACGCGGCCCGCCGCCTGGACCGGTGGGGGTTCGGCGCCACGGTGGGCCTGCGGACCTGGCAGGAGGAGACCATCACGCGCGGCCGTACCCGGGTGCGCGTCACCTCGGTCCCCGGGCGGCACGGCCCGCGGGTCGTGCACCGGCTGCTGCCACCCGTCATGGGAAGCATCCTGGAGTTCGGCACGGTCGGGGAACAGGACGAGTTCCGTGTCTACGTCACCGGCGACACCCTGGTGTACGAGGACATCGAGCTGATACCGCGGCGCTACCCGCACATCGACATGGCCCTGCTGCACCTGGGCGGCACGAAGCTGCCCGGCGGGATCATGGTGACCATGAACGGCGGACAGGGCGCCCGGATGGCCGAGTTGGCGGACCCCGAGGTCGCCGTGCCGATCCACTACGACGACTACGGCGTCTTCAAGTCGCCGCTGCGGCACTTCTACGACCACATGCGCGCCCGCGGGTGGCTGGAGCGCGTCCGGCTGCTCCCCCGAGGGCAGCGCGTGCCCCTCTGATCCGGGCCGTGCCAGTCCGCGCCCGCACGCGCGGCCTCCCGGGCCGACTCTTCGCATCACCGGTTCCCGCTCAGGCGTCCGCACCCCCGGAAAACCTGTTGCGGCTGCTCGTCGCGCCGTGGAAGCCTGCCGGGGCGCCGGCCGGGGGTCGGCGCGTGCGGCGGATTCCACGGGGAGAGCGGTCTTGGGCTACATCGACGTCAACCAGGTCGGCCACACCCTGCCCGACGGCCGGGTCCTGCTGGACTCGGTGTCCTTCCGCGTGGGCGAGGGGTCCAAGGCCGCGCTGGTGGGCGCCAACGGCGCGGGCAAGAGCACCCTGCTGCGGATCGTGCGCGGGGAGCAGCGCCCCCAGGGCGGCGCGGTCACCCTGGAGGGCGACCTCGGCGTGATGCCGCAGTTCATCGGGCACGTGCGTGACGAGACCACCGTCCACGAACTGCTGGTGTCGGTCTCCCCCACGGCGGTGCGCGAGGCGCACGCCGACCTGGAGGCGGCCGAGGCCGCGATGATGGTCGACGACGGCGAGAAGACGCAGATGCGCTACGCCGAGGCCATCGCCCGCTACGGCGACGCGGGAGGATACGACGCCGAGGTCGTGTGGGACCAGTGCTGCACGGAGGCCCTGGGCACCCCCTACGAGCGGTGCCGGTGGCGTGAGGTGCGCACACTGTCCGGCGGGGAGCAAAAACGCCTGGTCATCGAGGCCCTCCTGCGGGGCCCGGCGCCGGTGCTGCTGTTGGACGAGCCGGACGACTACCTGGACGTGCCGGGCAAGCGCTGGCTGGAGGAGGCGCTGCTGGCCACCCCGAAGACGGTCCTGTTCGTCTCCCACGACCGCGAGCTGCTCAGCCGGGTCCCGGACCGGATCGTCACGGTCGAGCTGGGCGCGGCGGGCAACACGGCCTGGGTGCACGGCGGCGCGTTCGACACCTACCACGACGCCCGCCGGGAGCGGTTCACGCGGCTGGACGAGCTGCGGCGGCGCTGGGACGAGGAGCACGCCAAGCTCCGGGCGCTGGTGGCGACCTACAAGCAGAAGGCCGCCTACAACTCGGACATGGCCTCGCGCTACCAGTCCGCGCGGACCCGGCTGCGCAGGTTCGAGGACGCGGGTCCGCCGGAGAAGCTGCCCCGGGAGCAGAACCTGCGGATGCGGCTGCGGGGAGGGCGGACGGGCAAGCGCGCCCTGGTGTGCGAGGGGCTGGAGCTGACCGGGCTGATGCGGCCCTTCGACCTGGAGGTCTGGTACGGCGAGCGGGTGGCGGTGCTGGGCTCCAACGGCTCGGGCAAGTCGCACTTCCTGCGGCTGCTGGCCGGGGGCGGCAGCGATCCGGAGTCCTCGGTGCTGCCGGAGGAGGAGCGGGTGAAGGTGCCCGCGGTGGGGCACACCGGCACGGCCAGGCTGGGCGCGCGGGTGCTCCCCGGCTGGTTCGCGCAGACCCACGAGCACCCCGAGTTCACGGGCCGCACGCTCCTGGAGATCCTGCACCGGGGCGAGGGCACCCGCGGGGGCGTGCCCCGCGACGAGGCGGGGCGTGCGCTGGACCGCTACGAGCTGGCCCCGTCCGCCGAGCAGACCTTCGACACCCTCTCGGGCGGGCAGCAGGCACGGTTCCAGATCCTGCTGCTGGAGCTGTCGGGGGCGACGATGCTGCTGCTGGACGAGCCCACGGACAACCTGGACGTGGTGTCGGCGGAGGCGCTGGAATCGGCGCTGGAGGCCTATGAGGGCACGATCCTGGCGGTGACGCACGACCGATGGTTCGCGCGCGGGTTCGACCGGTTCGCGATCTTCGGATCCGACGGTGGCGTGTACGAGGCGTCGGAGCCGGTGTGGGACGAGGGCCGGGTGCACCGCGCCAGGTAGACAAGTCGCCGGAGCCGGTGTGGAACGGGACGCGGGTGCGCCGCGTCAGGTAGGGGTGAACGGGCGTTCGTCTTCCCAGGACGACAAAGGCCCCAGAAAGGCACCAATGCAACATCCCCCATCGTTCACTCGGCCGTTGGTCCTGGCCGGCCTCCTGGCCCTCCTGCTGTCGGCCCCCGCCATGGCACACGCCTCGCCGGAGCACGGCTCGTTCTCCTCCCAGACGGCGGAGTTCTACACCCGCATGCTGGCAGAGCACGACGGCGTGTTCGTGGAGGAGGAGCTCGCCGGCGTCCTAGACCGGCGGGCGACCGCCGACGAACTACGCGCCCTGCTCGACGAGTACCACGTCACCCTCGACGTGGTGGTCATCGCGGGCCGGGGCGAGCGCTCCGCCGCGCACCACCTGGCCTGGGCCGTCCACGAGCGCACCTACGACCCCGTCCTGGTGCTGCCCGTGGACGACCTCCACATCGGCCACGCGGACCTTCGGGCCTCAGGGCTTCCGAAGAGCGCCGCGGGGTACGCCAGCCTCACCGGCGGCTGGCACGAGCCTCCCGAGGACAAACTCGAACGTGTACTGCGGATATCCGACGATCCCGACGTGGACGCGCTGGCGGAGCAGGCCCTGAGAGAGCTCTACTCCCGGGCGGACGTGGTGGTCGCTGATGCCGACCAGGCCTCGCAGGAGGAGCCGCCCCGGGCCGCCCTGACCTGGCGCGAGTACGGATGGGTGCCGTGGGCCGGCGGGGCCACGGGCGCTCTGTTGGTCTACGCGGCGGCCGTCGCTGCCCTGCGCTGGTACTGGCACGGGCGACCGGCGCGACGGAAGGACAGCCTGTGAGCACCGCGCGCGTACGGCGCGCCCTTCTGTCCACGGCCCTGGCCGCCCTCGCCCTGTGCGCGCCGTCCCCTCCCGCGTGGGCGGTCGACTCCGTCGCGGAGGTCACCGACCTGTCCCGGGTGGAGCGGATCGCCGGGGAGCTGGAGGACGGCCCCCTGTACGTCCACCACGACCTGCGCGACCTGTGGACGGACGAATCCCTGGAAAGGGTGGAGGAGCGCCTGCTCTCCGAACCCCTGGCGGACCTGGACGTCCGCGTGGTGGTCTATCCGTCGGTCCCCCACGACGAGACCGCGGGCCGGCCCACGCTGTTCCTGCAGGCCCTGCACGAGGTATCCGGGCGCGACGGTGTGTACGTGGCGATGACCGGCGACCGCAGGGTGGCCCTCGCCGCCTTCGACAGCACCGTCCACCTCCCGGACGTGGACACGGACGGCCTCCACCCGGCCCACAGCGCACGCACGGAACAGGTCCTGGACCTGGTGGCACAGGCTCCACGCGGCTCCGTGGCCTCCAGCGAACTCACCCCGGACGTCCCGCCCAGCGACCGCGACCCGGTCCGGCACCCGCGCGGTGACGCCGAGCGGTTCTGGTCCGCGGCGCTGCTCCCCGGCGCGCTCATCGGCCTGGCGCTCGTGGTCGTAAGGGTGGTGTTCAGCAGGCCCTCGACATGGCGGCCCCTGGGATGGCGGTCGAGGTGGCTGCTCCGGTCATGGGTGCGGCTACGCGAGCGCGCCGGTGATCCGTACCGGCCGAGGAGGGCGCCCAACCGGGCATGGCGCTGGTGGCTGCGGCCGACACTCGGCCGTGAACTGCGCCGCCTGCGCCTGCTCGTGGAAGCCGCGTCCGAGGACCACCCCGGGCGCGAACGGGCCGTGCAGTCCTACGACGCCGCCGGGCTGATCGCCCAGTCCCCCGAACTGCCTCCGCAGGCCATGGTCTGCGCGGTCGTCGTCGCCCGCGACGGCGCCCAGGCGATCACCCACCCCGACCTACCGCTGCGGACACCCTGCCAGATCAATCCGCTGCACGGCCCGGCCGGCCACAGCCTCCGTGAGTACGCCCACCGGCAGCGCCTGTCGCGATGGCAGGTCTGCGGCCGTTGCTCGAAGAAGCGATTCGACCCGCGTTTCGGCCCTCTCACGCCTTCCCTGCCCCTCCTGGCCGACGGAGGGCGCCACCACTACCGCTACGCCAAGGATCCCTGGGCCGAGGCGATCGCCGCGCCGGAACACGTCTTCACCCGTATACGCAGAGAACTGGAGGTGTGAGCGGTGCGAGCGCTCGTACTGTCCTTCGTGTCCGTCCTCACCGTGCTCTTCGCCCTCTCTCCACTGTCCTCCGCGCACGCCGACACCACCTGGAGCTATGACGAGGTCGCCACGGTCCGCGGGCCCGCCGCGCTGAAGGACCCCCTCTACGTCGGTCTCATGCACCAGCCGGCTCTGGGCATGGCGGCCGAGGAGGCGTTGCAAGAGCGGCTGGAGGAGTCGGAGGTACCGGTCTACGTCGTGCTGCTCTCCCAGCGGACCAGACTGAAGAACTACCCGGAGAGGCTGGCGCATTCGGCGGGTTCGCGCGGGTACTTCTTCGCCGTGGGCCGGGACGGAGTGACGATCCACGGAGCCCAGTCCGATATGGACGGCACCGTGGTCGACGGGATGGACACGGCCCAGTTGGCCGCGGCGGCGGTCAACGGTGACCCCGAACTGGCGGAGGCCTCCCTGGCCGAGCGGCTGAACCGGGTCGTGGACCTGGTGGAGGACGGAAAGGCCGTCGACGCCTACCGGGACATGCGGGACGGTCCCGCTCCTCCCTGGGAATGGCTCGCTCTGGGCGTCGGTGCCGCCGCCGCGGCGCTCTGGTTCGGGGTGCGCTGGTGGTCGCGGCGCCCGATCCGCGTGGTACCGCTGTCCGAGGAGGTGTCCGCCACCGTCAGCCAGGCCCAACGTGACGGGTACCGCACCCGGCTAGAAGAACGCCTCACCGGGTGCGGGCAGCGGGTGTCCGCGCGCCAGGACTCCTCCGACAAGGTCCGTCAGGCGCTGGAGGCCTACACCGCCGCGGCCAAGGTGCTCGACTCGGCCGCCGACAAGTCCGACCTGGTGGGCGTGCACGTCCTGCTGGACATGTGCGAGGCGGCGCTGGACGGCGAGATCAGTCCGGTGCACTGCTTCTTCGACCCGCGCCACGACGGCGGCAAGGCACCGGTCCGGTGGCGCTCCCCCGCCTCGTTCGACTCGGTCCGGGTCATGGCCTGCCGCGAGTGCCGCAAGGCCGTCCGACAGCACCGAACCCCGCCGGCGGTCCCGGACTCCACCGGGGGCCGCCCGCTGCCCTACTACGCCGTGTCGCCCGAGCACAGCGTGTGGGCGGCGACCGGGTACGGCACCCTGACCCCGGACCTGCCCGCGCGGGTCGTACGCGGCGACCACCGCCGGTAGACGTGCCCGGCCGCGGGGCCGAGTACGCCTGGGAGGCGCCCGTCCCGTGAGCGGGGTCAGCCGAGCGGCAGGGTGAAGCCGACCTCGCCCGAGCACCCCTCGGCGCACGACAGGAACACCTCGATCTCCCCGGGCGGCCGAGCGTCCTGGTACTGGAACACGACCTGGCCCGCCGCCCCCGGGGCGAAGTAGTCCTGGCCGACGATCCCGGAGAACGGGTCGAGGTCGGCGATGGTTCCGTTGTCCCCGGTGTGCAGGGAACCGGTGACGCTCGCCCCGGTATCCGGGGCGGTCTCCACGTCGAGGATCACCATGAAGGCGTTCGACTGGAAGGAGTAGTAGCTACTGGCGACCGACACGCTCACACCGTCCCGGGAGTCGCTCGCCGATCCGGGATAGAAGTTCTCGCTGACGGGATTGCCGTTCACCTGGAAATCGCTGAGGAGCCCGTCCACGTAGGTGAAATCACTGAAAGTGGTACAGCCCTCGCTTCGACAGATCTGGATACCCTCACCGCGTAGCTCCACCGAGTCGGGCTCCGACAGGTAACCGCTGACGATGTTGGCGTGGAGGACGTCCGCTTGCTGCTGGAGATAACCGTGGGCCGGGTGGTCGGGATGGGCGTACACCAGCCCCTCCTCCATCGTTTCCCGGCTGATTCCGGCACCCACGGCTTCCATGTAGGACAGGGCGTCCTCGGCGGGACCCGCCTCGGGGGAGGATGCCTCGGGCGAGGGTCGCTCCTCCTGTGCGGCCTCCTGTGGCGACGCCGCCTCTCCCGCGGTGTCCGGCACGGCTCCGAAGGAGCATGCGGACAGGGACAGGGCCAAAGCGACGACGGCCCAACGGAATCTGGCGAGGGACATACCAGGGCGCTTTCTTCGGGGGAACACGGGGGAATAATCGCCGACTCGCGAGAAAAAAGAACGGCTTCACATTCCTAGCACACGAACGGACGGATAAAAGGTCGAATACATCCCCGGGCATGGCCACAAGAGGACATCGCGACAGAAGGTCACCGGAGCGTCGACGCAAGGTACGGAACACTCCTTCGCTACCGGTTCGGCAACCGTTTCACCGTCGTCCGGTGGCGATCCCACGCGGCAGGGCTCTTCGCCCTCGCCTCGATACCGCCCGTCGGACCACGTGCGGGCCGTGAACGGCCGACCGCCCGGCGCTGTGACCTGGCGGCAACACATCCGGTGGGCGGATGTAACACGGCCGCGGTTGTCCGCGGACCGCACCAGCACCGACGATGGCGGAGGAACAGTGCGGTCCGCTACGGCGCGACGGCCCGTACCGGCTCCGGAATGCCGCGCAGTCGAACCCAAGGATCCGCATGAAGCCCTCCCGGAACTCCGGAGCACCCGGACCCGCGTCCGGCGCTCTGGACGCCCCGCCCAGACCCGAGGACGAGCGCCCGCCCGTGCGGCTGATGGTCCTCTACGGCCTCCAGCACATCCTCGCGATGTACGCGGGCGTGGTCACCCCTCCCCTGATCGTGGGTGGCGCGGTCGGCCTGTCCGCGACGGAGATGGGCGTGCTCATCAGCGCGGCCCTGCTGGTCAGCGGCCTGGCGACGCTGGTGCAGACCCTGGGCGTGTGGCGGTTCGGTGCCCGCCTGCCCCTGGTCGTCGGCACCTCGTTCGTCCCCGTCACCGCCATGGTGGGCATCGCGGGCGAGGGCGGCCTGCCCGCGGTGTTCGGCGCCTCCCTCGCGGCGGGCCTGTTCGGCCTGCTGATCGCGCCGTTCTTCGCCTCGCTCATCCGCTTCTTTCCCCCGGTGGTGACCGGGAGCGTGATCGCGGTGATCGGCCTCAGCCTCATCCCGGTGGCGGTGGGCTGGATCACCGAGAACGCCGAGTCCGGCGTGCCCGCACCGACCGGGCTCGGGCTGGCCGCGGCCACCCTCGCCGTGATCCTGGTGCTGTCCAAGGTCCTGCCGGGCGTGTGGAACAGGATGTCGATCCTGCTGGGCCTGGTGCTGGGCACCCTGCTGGCCGCGGCGTTGGGCCGGGTGGACTTCTCCTCCGTCTCCGAGGGGGCGATGTTCTCCCTGGGGCAGCCGCTGCGCTTTGGCCCCCCGGAGTTCCAGATCGCGGCCGTCGTCACGATGTGCCTGGTGATGCTGGTCATCCTCACCGAGGGCGTGGCGGACACGCTCGCGGTGGGCGAGGTGGTCGGCACCCGGATGGACGGCAGGCGGCTAGGCGACGCCCTGCGCGCCGACGCGCTCAGCTCGGTCATGGGACCGCTGCTGAACTCCTTCCCCGGCAGCACCTTCAGCCAGAACGTCGGCCTGATCGCCCTCAGCAGGGTCCGGAGCCGCTACGTGGTGGCGGTCGGCGCCCTGATGCTGGTCGCCATGGGCCTGTTCCCGGTCCTGGGCCGCCTGGTGGCGGTGGTCCCCTCGCCGGTCCTGGGCGGCGCCGGACTGGTGCTGTTCGGATCGGTGGCGGCCGCGGGCATCCGCAGCCTGTCCCGGGTGGAGTACGAGGGCAACCACAACCACGTCGTGGTGGCCGTGTCGATGGCCTTCGGGCTGGTTCCGGTGGCCGCCCCGGCCTTCTACGACGGCTTCCCGTCCTGGGCCGCGATGATCCTGCACTCGGGGATCGTGGCGGCGGCGGTGTCGGCCCTGCTGCTGAACGCGTTCTTCAACATGTGGGGGTCCTCGAGGGATCCCGCCGCGTCCGGGGCCCCGGAGGAGGGGCCCTCGGACGGGGAGCCCTCGGGAGAGCACCCGCCGGGCGAGGAGGCTCCGGACGGGGAGTCCTCGCACACGAGGCCCCCGGGTGGGGAGCGGAAGGACCCCGTTCCGGAGTGAGCGGCCCGCGGGCGCGCGGCCCCGCCCTCCCGGCGGGGCCGTACGGCTGCTCGACGGGCGGCTACCCGACGGGCAGGGCGATGTCGACCAGGGCCGAGCACTCCTGCAGGCAGCCGCCCACCTCGAGCGTGCCGCCGGGGGTGGCTCCGGGGAAGGAGAATGCGGCGTGGGTGCTCTCACCGGCGTCGAGTGCGTAGCGTCCCACCGCCTCCTCGGCCCGCTCCCCGCGGTCGCGCCCATGCGTGTAGGTGGCGTGGGGAAGGTCCAGGCTGACGCTGTCGTCGGTGGTGAACTCGGCCGTCACCACCAGGGACTTGTCGGTGACGGACTGGTAGGCGGTCAGCAGGGTGGCGCGCACCCCCTCGGACTCGGCCTCCACCCCCTCGGGGTCCAGCAGGCCGTGCCCGGGGTCGCGGCCGTTCACGAGCAGGCCGGTGAGCAGCCCGTCCCGCGCGGTGAAGCCGCTGTAGGTGACGCAGGCCGGCGCGGAGTCCAGACCGGGGGCGGGGCACAGTTCGTAGCCGTCCCCGGTGCGCTCCACCTCGGTCTTCCGTGCGCGGGCCTCCCCGTCGGCACGGGCCCGGGCGACCGCCGCCCGGTGGGTGAGGTAGGTGTGCGCGGTGGAGTCCTCGGCGGTCAGCTCCAGCCCCTCGCGCATCCGCTCGGGCTCCCCGGTACGGGCGAGGGCCGCCACGTACGCCGCCACGGTCTCCTCGGGCGCGCTCCCCTCCCCCGCTCTCCGGTGGGCGGACCCCGCGAGGAGCCCGCCGGAGGGCTCCGGCACCGGAGCGCCGGGCCCCGGGAACGCGGGGCGGAGCTCATCGCCGGAGCCGGGGTCCCAGGGCGGCGGACCGGCGTGGTCGGTGGGCGCGAGCGCCCGCTCGGACCGCTTGCCGACGCTGGTCGGCGCCGTCTCCTGTGCGAGTCCGTAGCCGGTGGCGACGAGGAGGGCCAGGGCTGCGGCGACGGTCGGCCGGATCGGCGTCATGTCCGTTTTCTCCCCTCGTGAGAAACCGCGACCAGGCGAGCCTACGACCGGGAACCGTCAACACGGGGGTTGCACGAGGTAAGGAGTTCTTGGTGTGGCGGTCGGTACGGAGCTCTTTCACGTTCCGTCGTGGTGCGGGCGGCCCGGCCGGGGGCACACTGCGACGGCTCTGGACGGGCGGCTCCCCGGTCAGGCCGCGGCGGCCGCCGCGGAGCTCCGGGAACGTCCGGGGCGCGGTGGTCACCTCTCGACGCGGTAGGCGCGGGCCTGGATCCCGTACAGCTCGGCGTAGCGCCCGCCGAGCGCGATGAGTTCCTCGTGACCGCCCTGCTCGCACACCCGGGCCCCGTCCATGACGATGATGTGGTCGGCCATGCGCACGGTGGAGAAGCGGTGGGAGACCAGGAGCGTGACGCGGTCCCGGTTCCTGAGGGCCCGGGCACGCTCCGCGTACTGCTCGAACAGCAGGTGCTCGGTCTCGGCGTCCAGGGCGGAGGCGGGCTCGTCCAGGAGCAGGAGCAGCGGGTGGTCGCGCATGTAGCCGCGGGCGAGCGCGACCTTCTGCCACTGCCCCTCGGACAGTTCGGCCCCCTGGGCCCAGGTGTTGCCGAGCTGGGTGTCCAGCCCCCGGTCGAGCCGGTCGACCAGGGCGCGGGCGTCGGCGCGCTCGACCGCCCGGTCCACGGCCTCCTCGTCCTGGGCCCGGGGCAGGTCGCCGAGGCCGATGGACAGGCGCAGCGGGTACTCGAAGCGCGCGAAGTCCTGGAAGGCGCCCGAGAGCCGTTCACGCCACACGTCGGCCGGCATGTCGGCCAGGGCGACGCCGTCGACCAGGATCCTCCCGGAGTCGGGCTCGTACATCTTCGCCAGGAGCTTGACCAGCGTGGACTTGCCCGCCCCGTTCTCGCCGACGACGGCCACCACCGACCCCGCCGGAAGGTGGAGCGAGACCTCGTCCAGGACCCGCCGGTCCGTCCCCGGGTAGGTGAACGAGACCCCGTCCAGGGTGATGCCCGAGCGCATCCGCTCCGGCGGAGGGGTCGGGTTCCGTCCGGCCGCCATGGAGGACAGCTCCTCCAGCCACAGCAGGCGGCGCCCGCCCTCCAACCAGATCATCCGCAGGAAGTGGACCTGGCTGAGCGTCTCACCGATGTACTGGGCCAGGCGGCTGCCGACGGTGAGCAGGAGGACGACCTCGGCCGCCGAGCCGCCGTTCAGCGCCACCCCGGCGACGGCGCCGACGAACGCACCGCTGAAGACGGTGAGTGCGATCGACTGCCACGCGGTGGTCGTCCAGCGGGCCCGGGACATGGCATGGTGGCGCGCGGCCCAGGCCTGGTGGCGTCCCTGGCGGACCCGTTCTCGGGTGCGGGCGACGCGCAGCTCCCGTCCGGGTGAGGCCTTGGTGCCCAGCAGGAAGAAGTGCCGCGCCAGGCGCTCGTGGTGTCCGAGCCTCTCCTCCAGCGCGTGTTCGGCCCCTCCGCGCCAGTGGGAGACCAGGGCGATGGGCACGGCGAACAGCCCCAGCAGGCCCAGCAGGGGGTGGACGGTCATCACCAGGGCGATGGTCAGGACCAGGCGCAGAACGGCGCCCACCGCCTGGAACAGGTACTGGTAGACCTCGCTCAAGGTGTCGGCGTGGTCGCGGACGAGCTGGACGCGGTTGACGTAGGAGGGGCGTTCGTGGTGCTCCAGGGAGGGGATGCCGCTCTGGAGCCGGACCACGTGCGCCTCCATGAACACCGCGGTGCGGTCGGCGAAGCGGCGGTTGGCCCGCTCGCTCAGCACGCGCAGCAGCCAGCTCATGACCGCCAGCGCCCCCAGGAGCACGGCGGCGGCGATCACGCCGGCCTGGTTTCCGGAGAGCACCGCGTCCGCGAGCAGTGCCAGGGCGGCGGCGATCAGGACGTCGGGCAGGGCGGCGCCGACCGTCGTGGCGAACGCGACGGCGATGAGCCCGGGGGAGGCCGTCCAGCCCAGGCGCAGCGTGCGGCCCAGGCCCCGCCAGGACGAGGGCAGGGGGTGGTCTTCAGCGGGCACTGTCGGCTCCGTCCTGTTCTTCGTTGAACCGCGCTGCCTGGAGGTCGAAGAGCCGCGCGTAGGTGCCCCCGAGGGCCATGAGCTCGTCGTGGCCGCCGAGTTCCACGACCCTGCCCCGGTCCACGACGCAGATCCGGTCGGCGCGGCGGACCGTGGAGAAGCGGTGGGAGATGAGCACGGTCGTGCAGCCCCGGGTGGCCTCCAGCACGCGGTCGAAGACCTCGGCCTCCCCGCGCACGTCCAACTGGGCCGTGGGCTCGTCCAGGACGACCACGCCCGCGCCCTGGTCCACCGCGCACAGGACCCGGGCCAGGGCGACGCGCTGCCACTGCCCGCCGGACAGGTCGGTGCCATTCGAGTACCCCGGGGAGAGGATCCGGTCGAGGTCGCGCAGGTCGGCGGCGCCCGCGGTCGTCAGGGCTCGGCGGACCTCTTCGGGGGTGGCTCCCGGGGAGGCCACGTTGTCCTTGAGAGAGAGTTCGTAGCGGATGAAGTCCTGGAAGATCGCGCTGGTCCGGCGGCGCCACGATTCCAGGTCCAGGTCCCTCAGGTCCGTGCCGTCGACCTCGATCGTTCCGGAGACCGGGTCGTAGAGGCGGCACAGGAGCTTGACCAGGGTCGACTTCCCGGCGCCGTTGACCCCGACCACGGCCAGCGAGCTCCCGGCCGCAACGGTGAGGTCGAGACCGTCCAGGACCGGCGCGGACATGCCCGGGTAGGTGAAGGTCACGTCGCGGAACCTGATCTGCGCCGCGGGCATCCCCTCCGCCGGGGTCCGTCCGGAGACCACGGCGCGGGCCTCGGCGCTGGAGGACATCGCCTGCTCCACGCGCAGCACCGACGCGACCCCGTCGGCGGCCAGGGACAGGGCCCAGTTCAGGCCGCCGAAGGCCAGGGCGCTCGCGCCCACGGCCGCGTAGGCGAAGGTGCTCACCTGGCCCAGGCCGATGGCGCCCGAGGCGGCGTCCCGTCCCAGGGACCAGAAGAACAGCCCTCCCGACACCGTCAGCACCACCACCGTCCAGCGCATCGGCTTCTGCCGTAGCCGGGTGGCGTGCCACCGCAGCTCGACCAGGGTCCGGCGTTCCGAGGCGAAGCGGTCCGTCAGCCAGCTCGCGAGGCCGAAGAGCCGGATCTCCTTGGCGGCGGGGGAGTCCACCGCCAGCCTGTAGGAGTACTCGGCGCGGCGCTGGGCGTCCAGGACCTCACCCGTGTTGCGGTCCCACTGGGAGCTCTCCCGGAGCAGCCAGTGGGTGGAGAGCCAGGCGCCTCCCACCAGGAGAGGCGCCCACCACGCGTAGGCGGCCAGGACCACCGCCTGCGCCAGACCCGAGACCGCCTCCACCAGACCGCCCGCGATGATGCCCATGGACAGGTGCAGGGGCGGGCCGGTCATCCCCAGGTCGAAGTCCCGGGCGACGGTGAGCTCGTCCATGTGCGCGCGGTCCTCCAGGTGCGCGACGCCCTCGGGGGTGCCCGCGGCGACCAGCAGGCGGTCGTGCAGACGGTCGGAGACGTGCTCGCCGAGAAGGGAGCCGACCTGGTTGTGCAGGGGCGTCATGACCTGCATGAGGACGAAGACCACGCCGAGCAGGAGCAGCGGTGCCGGCAGCGGGTCTCCGCCGGCGACGGCGCCGACGAGCGCTCCGACCGCCACGACGAAAACGGCGGGGAGGATCCCCTGGAACAGGATCAGCGCCCACCACACCGCGGTCAGCCCCGGGTGGGACTTCCACAGGGTGGCGAAGAAGACCCATTCCCTTCGCGCCCTGAGCAGGGCCGTCGGACCGCTCCTTCCGGGGCGCGCCACTTCTTCGGCGGCGGGGGTGGGCATCCTGTACACCAGCCTTTCTCTCAGCGGGTCTCGGTTGGGGGTAGGTCGATTCGTGCGACCGCACCGGTACCGAAGAGGGAGACGGAGGGGCGCACCCGCCCCGCCACGAGGCCGGCCAGCCGCGGAGAGCACGGGAAGGGCGGCCTGGGACCGCCGTATCATCGCACGCGCCGACATTCCCCGGCGAGCCGTTGAACGCCTCCTCGGCCGTGCCTCGGAGAGCCTTCCGCTCCGTCCCCCGTGATCACGGAAGACAGGCACGAAGCACCTTCGGGATCGCCTGGCCCGGACCCCTCGGCGACCGCGGAGCCCGTGCCGACCGGTCCGGGCGGCGGCCACGGCCGGAACCGCCGCGGCCGCCGTGACCGCTACGGCCGGGGCCGCAGCACGACCGGGAACTCCTTGAGGCTGGTGACCGAGAGCGCGGCCTGGATCTGGAGCTCCTCGTCGGGGACGGCCAGCCGCAGGTCGGGGAAGCGCTCGAAGAGCATCGGCAGGATGATCCTCGCCTCCAGGCGCGACAGCGGGGCCCCGGGGCAGATGTGCGGGCCGTACCCGAAGGAGATGTGGCGCCCCCTGGTCCGCGTCGGATCGAAGACGGCCGGGTGCGGGTCCTCCCCGAACTCCTCGCGGTCGCGGGTCGCCGCGCCGTAGTGCGTCATCAGGGCCTCGCCCTTGCGGATGGTCTCACCGCCGATCTCGACGTCCTCGGTGGCGAAGCGGAACATCATGACGTTGTTCGGGGGGTCGTAGCGCAGCGTCTCCTCGATCACCGCCTCCCACGTGACCTCGCCCCGCCTGAGCATGGCGAGCTGGTCGGGGTGGGCGAGCAGGGCGCGCACGACGTTGTTGAGCAGGTTGACGGTGGTCTCGTGCCCGGCCGCCACCACGGTCAGCAGGGTGATGGTGATCTCGGCGTCGCTGAGGGCGTCGCCGTCCTCCCCCGCCCTGAGCAGGTCGGTGGTGAAGTCGTCGTGCTCGTCGACGCTGGCGCGCTTGCGGGCGACCATCTCGGAGAAGAACCGGAACAGCGCGCCGTAGATCTCCAGGTGCTCGCCCTCCTCGGTGGTTCCGGAGAAGAGCTTGGCGTACATCTCGCCGAGCTGGGCGTACTCGGACTCGGCCACCCCGTACAGCTCCCCGATCACCCCCATGGGCACCCTGAAGGTGAACTCCGACTTCAGGTCCAGGGTCTGGCCGGAGCGCGGCTCCAGGGCGTCGAGCGCCCTGGCGGTGATCTCCTCGATGCGCGGGCTCAGGCGCTCCACCCTGCGCGCCGAGAACGGGCTGGCGATGAGCCTGCGCATGCGCCGGTGGGCGGCCCCGTCCAGGGCCAGCATGTTGGAGTCGTCGGTGGGGATCGTGCCCATCAGCGGCCAGCCCTCGGGGACCCGCCCGCTCTGGTAGTCGTCCCAGTGGTCGACGCTCTTGACGAACCGGGGGTCGTTGAGGGTGGCGCGGCTGACCTCGTGGTGGGTGGTGGCCCAGGCCCGGACCCCTCCGGGCAGTTCGACCCGGGTGAGGGGGCCGGCCTGGTAGAAGCGTTCCCGGTCGGCCTGCACGTCGTCGGGGACGGCGTGCAGGAGGGGGACTCCGTCGTCGGTGTGCTGCACGGGGCAGGACATCAGTGCACTCCTCGCGGGGGTGTGGGGGTGAAGGTGACCGGCAGCGACACGACTCCCCTGACCCAGGGTGAGGGCCGCCAGCGCACCTGTTCGGCGGGGATGGCCAGCTCGACGTCGGGAAGGCGGTCCAGCAGGACCTCGACGGCCGTGACGGCCATGGTCTCGGCGATCCCCCGCGCGGCGTGGGGGCAGCCGTGCTCGCCGTGGGAGAAGGACAGGTGGGCGTGGTTGCCCCGGACGGCCTCGGCGTGCCCTCCGACGCGCAGGCGGGGGTCCTTGTTGGCCGCGGCGAAGCCCAGCAGGACGAGGTCGCCCTTGCGGATGAGCTTGCCGTCCAGTTCCACGTCGTGGGCGGCGAAGCGCCCGGCGTTCATCTGGGAGGGGGAGTCCTCCCACAGGACCTCGGCCAGGGCCTCCCCCACGCTGCTGCGGGCACCCGACATGGAGGCCGAGAAGCGGTCGTCGGTGAGCATCAGGCGCAGGGCGTTGCCGATCCACTCCGCGGTGGTCTGGTGGGCCCCGCCCATGATCGCGACCAGTTCGGCGACCAGGTCCTCGTCGCCGTAGTCCGCGGGGTGGGCGATCATGCGCGAGACCACGTCCGGCCCGGGTTCGGCCCGGCGCGCGGCGATGAGCTCGGCGAACTCGGCGGCGATCTCGGCGTGGGCCCCGACGGAGTCGGGTCCGGCGTCGAACATGGTGCTCATGAGGGTGGTGACCGCCTCGCCCCGGTCGTCGTCCAGGCCGTACATCCAGCACAGCAGCAGGGAGGGGAGCCGCTGCGCGTACTGGGTGCGCAGGTCGGTGCCGGTGGAGGCGCAGAAGCCGTCGATGAGGCGGTCGGCCAGCCGGGTGAGGACCGTGCGCAGCTCGTGGGGGTCGGCCCCGTCGAGGGCGTCGTTGACCGCGGCCGTGCGGCGCCGGTGCTCCTCGCCCTCGGCGGAGAGCAGGTTGGGCAGGGGCACCAGGACGGGGAGCAGCGGCCAGTCCCGGGGCACCCGGTCCCAGGCGTTCCAGCGGCGCGGGCTGCGCGCGAACACGTCGGGGCTGCTCAGGACGTGGTGGAGCTCGCGGTAGCCGATCACCAGCCAGGCGGGGACGTCTCCCTCCATGAGCACGGGCACCACCGGGCCGTGGTCGGCGCGCATCTGCCGGTAGAAGCCGTCAGGGTCGGTGTTGAAGCGGTCGTCGTACAGCCGGACGGGTTCACCCATCGCGGACCTTCCGTTGGTGGGGAGGGGCGGTCGGGCACACGTCCGGAAGGCCGGCCGTGTCGGTGTCGTGGGTCCCGGCCGCGCGCGCCCGGCCCCGCCGGTGCGCGGGGACGGGAGCGGGCGGGGCGGGCGCAGCGGTCGCTCACCGGGAGCCTTCGCAGACGAGGGAGCGGACGTGGCGCACCAGGGCGATGAGGACCTGCTTGGCCGAGGCGCGCACGCGCGCGTCACAGCGCACCAGGGGGACGCCGGGGTCCAGGTCCAGGGCCGCGCGCACCTGTTCGAGGGTGTGGTCGGTGTCGCCGAAGTCGTTGTGGGCGACGATGAAGGGGGTGCCCTGGGCCTCCAGCCGGTCGATGGCGTACCAGGAGTCCTCCAGGCGGCGGGTGTCGACCAGGACGACCGCGCCCAGGGAGCCGGAGAACAGGCGGTCCCACAGGAACCAGAACCGTTCCTGGCCGGGGGCGCCGAAGACGTACAGGACCGAGGTGGCGTCCAGGGTGATGCGGCCGAAGTCGAAGGCGACGGTGGTGGAGTGCTTGGCCTCCACCCCGTCGGTGTCGTCGATCCCGTCCCCGGCACGGGTCATGGTCTCCTCGGTGCTGAGCGGGCGGATCTCGCTGACCGAGCGGACCAGGGTGGTCTTTCCGGCCCCGAAGCCGCCGACGACGGCGATCTTGAGGGCCTGTTCGGCGGTGGCGGGGAGCGGGGGGTGGGCATCATCGGACGCGGGCTGTCGGGCTCCGGAGGAGGGCCCGGCTCCGGAGGGGGGGCCGGGCGGCCCGGAGCCGGAGGGGGGTTCCGGGGCGGGGGACTCAGAGGTCGTGGAGTGCAACGAGCACCTTCTCCAACACGTCCGGGGAGGCGAGGGGGCGGGCCGGTGAGGGCGCCGGCCTGGGGTGGCGCGCGGTGATCCTCCCGGTGTCGAGCAGGTCGGTGAGCAGGATGCGCACGATCATCACCGGCAGGCGCAGGTGGGCGGAGACCTCCACCACCGCCATCGGGCTGTGGCACAGCTCCAGGATCCGGGCGTGCTCGGACTGCATGCCGGGGACGGGCCCGCTCTCGGCCACCACGAGGGTCACCGCGTCCAGGGAGTCGTCGGCTCCGCCGCTGCGGCCCGAGGTGATGACGTAGAGGCGGTCGGGCCCCTCCTGGCGGTGGGAGCGGGTCATGCGGTGCCGGTGGCGGCGCGGACCGGGGTGGACAGGTACTCGCCCATCTGCTCGACCAGTTCGTTCATGTTGTGTCCGACCAGGCCCGGTTCCGCCTCCGCGGAGGTGATGACGGCCAGGTGCGCGCCGTGCCCGGCCTCGACGATGAACAGCAGGCCGCCGTAGAACTCGGCCATGGCCTGGCGGACCCCGCCCGCGCCGTCGCCGAACTCCACCGACGCGCTGTGCGCCAGGCTCTGCACACCGGCGGCGATCGCGGCGAGGTGGTCGGCGCTGTCGGTGCGCAGGCCTGCGCTGTGGCACAGCTTGAGCCCGTCGCGGGAGAGCACGAGCGCGTGCCGGGTTCCGGGGGTGCGTTCCAGCAGGCCTTCGAGCAGCCAGGTCAACTTGTCGAGGTCCATCATGCGTCCTTATCCGGTCGGGTCCTGGCCGCGCACCGCGGAGCGGAAGGCGCCCAACCCCTGCGCCGAGGTGGCGGGACCGCTCCTGGCGGGAGCGGTCCGGGCGCTCTCGGCCGCCGCGAGGGTCTGGCCGCGGCGGCGTTGGGGAAGCCCGTTGGTGTCCGGGGTGGCGGCGTCCGCGGCGGTGGAGGGGATCGCGGCGGGGAGGGGGGTGGTGGCGGGGTCGGTGGGTGGCGCGGCGGACGGTGCGGCGGGCGCGGACGCCTTCGCCGCGGGGCCGGACGCCGGGGGCCCGGGGTCGGGTGCCGGGGGTTCGGGGAGGGGCTTGACGAGCTTCTGGGGCAGGAGCAGGATCACCGCGGTGCCCCCGCGGGCGGAGGAGCGGAAGGACACCGACAGGCCGTAGCGGTGGGCGATCTGCCCGACGACCGACAGGCCCAGGCGGGTGCCGGAGATGGTGGCCAGGTCCAGTCCGCCCTCGACGGCGCGGCGGGCGCGGCGCAGGGCCTCCTCCCCCATGACCAGGCCGCCGTCCTCGACCATGACCGCGATCCCGGCCTGGACCTCCTCCACGTGGACGTGGACCTCCGCGGTGGGCGGGGAGAACCTGGCTGCGTTGTCGAGGAGTTCGGCCAGGGCGTGGATGACGCCCTCGGCGGCGAACCCGGCGACCGCCTGGGTGGACACACTGTGGATGCGGACGCGCTGGTAGGCGCCGATCCTGGCCATGGCGCCGCGTACGACGCTCTCCAGTGCGATGGCGCGGCCCCAGCGGCGGCCGGAGCGGGCGCCGGTGAGGACGGCGATGCTGTCGGCGACGCGTCCGGCCTGGGCGGTGCTGTGGTCCAGGTGCATGAGGTCGCCGAGGACGTCGGTGCCCGCCTCACCGTCGCCGTGGCGCTCCTGCATCCGGCGCAGGTCGGCGAGCATGGTGGTGGTCAGGGCCTGGACGCGGCCGGCGGCGGTGGCGCAAGCGACCATGGCGGCGGAGCGGCGGCGTTCCGCCGCGGCGATCTCGGTGGCCACGGTCCGCAGGAGGGTGCGCCCGCCGTGGTCCCCGGGCACGGGCAGGCGGCGCAGGGCGGTGTCGGCCGACTCACCCTCGCGCAGGCGCTCGACCAGGCGGGGCAGGTGGTCGTCGGCCAGGGCGGCGGTGTCGGCGCGCGCGGCGCCGAGCCGGGCGCGCAGTTCGCCCGCCTGGTGGTCGCGGCGGTTGAGCAGCAGTGCGAGGGCCGCCAGCAGCAGGAGGGGAACCGCGGAGGCGGCCAGGAGTGGCAGGGTGCGCGCGTCGGGGGCGAACCAGGGAGTCATGGCCCACAGGGGCAGCGCGGCCAGGGGGACGAGGAGCCAGCGCGGCGCCGTCAGCCACGAGGGCGCGGCTCCGCGCAGGTGGGGGATGTTCCAAGCAGTCATCGGGCTCCACGTTCAGCCGCTCTGTTACCTCTGGTCGGGCACGGGAGGGGCGTGCCGGGCAGTTCTTTCCGTGCACGCCGGGCCCCGAAAGGGAGGAGAATTCCCTGGTTCCGCACTTTTCGGCGCACAGCGAGTCAACATACCAGCAGACGCCACAAGCGACCATGCCGGGATAATGAACTCTTTATCGCTCACGTGGTGCGTGCACGGTAAGCCCCGCGCGCTGGAACTCGCCGGGGGACGGCAGTCCGCCTTCGTGAAGGTACCGGGAATTTCCGGACGGCCATTGCCGCGGTACGCCTTTCCCCGCTCGTGAACTGCGGGAACGGTGCGCACGGGCGACGCGGGGAGTACGAGGCGGGGAGGGGAGGCGGAAGACGTGGAGAGGGGCCGGGCCAGAGGGCTCCCGGACGCGGCGCCGAGGCACCGAACCCCTGGTGTGCTCACAACGAACGCCCGTACGGAGAACGCCCACTGTGGCGGCCGAGCCATTCCGATGCGTCGGGGGTGGTTCCCAGGCGGGGAACACTTCAGGACGACGAAGTTGATTCCGGGACACGGGAGACGATTATGGCGCAATCACGCCGACCGCACCGGGACCCGTGCCTCCGTGTGACGGAAAGGGCACAGGGGGCATTGGAACGGAATTCTGCTCGGCCACGGGAACGGATGAACCGACCTTTGGGGGAACAGCGCCCTTACCTGGGAGGGGACATCCACGACGGATCGAATGAGGAAATAGGAGGATGTTTTCTTCCCCCCGAGGCCGCAATAGAGACACACCCGAAAAAGGCGCCCTCGAGTGCCGCAGGTCACATGTGCCAGACTCGGCGCACCGGACGACGTTCCGGTGGCGGGGTGGGCCCAAGGTGCCCAAGGTGGTTCGACCTCGGGTGAGCGGGGAATCTTGACGTGGACCGACGCGTTACACCCCGCGAGACCGCACAAGCGCCTGGAGGCACCCACACGATGGCCGAGCGAGCACTTCGCGGCACCCGGCTCGGGGCGACGAGCTATGAGAACGACCGCAACACCGACCTGGCTCCGCGGCAGGAGGTCACCTACGACTGCACCCGGGGCCACCGCTTCTCGGTCACCTTCGCGACCGAGGCCGAGATCCCCATTGAGTGGGAGTGCCGATTCTGCGGCGACCGCGCCCGTCGCCGGGACGGCACCGGCGAGGAGCCCAAGAACGCCAAGCCGGTACGCACCCACTGGGACATGCTGCTGGAGCGCCGGAGCATGGAGGACCTGGAAGAGGTCCTCGCCGAGCGCCTGGCCCTGCTGCGCGCACGTCGCCGCGAGGAGGCAGCGAAGGTGGAGGAGCTCGCCAAGCAGCGGCAGAGCGCCTGACCACCCCGCGACGGACACGAGGGGGCGGTGGACACTGGTCCACCGCCCCCTTCGTCGTGTCGGGGTGCGCCGGCGAACCGGGCCCCGGGGGCGAGGCGGTGCCCCGGCCGCCCGGGGCTCCTCGGGGCCGTGTGCGTGTCCGGCGGTTCAGGGGTGGGGGCGCGGGCCGTGCTCGGGCTCGGTCACTCGGCGGCGAAGGGGGCGTGGGTGGTGCCCACCAGCTCCTTCACCGAGTCGATCACCCGGGTCGGGCGGTAGGGGAACTGTTCGGCGGTGTCGCGCCCGGAGATGCCCGAGAGCACCAGGACGGTCTGCAATCCCGCCTCCAGGCCGCTGAGCACGTCGGTGTCCATGCGGTCGCCGACCATCAGCGTGTTCTCCGAGTGCGCGCCGATCCGGCGCAGCGCCGACCGCATCATCAGCGGGTTGGGCTTGCCCACGAAGTAGGGGCGGCGCCCCGTCGCCTTCTCGATCAGCGCGGCGACCGCGCCCGTGGCGGGCAGCGGGCCCTCGGTGCTGGGGCCGGTCACGTCGGGGTTGGTGGCGATGAACCGGGCACCGTTGCGGACCAGGCGGATCGCGCGCGTGATGGCCTCGAAGCTGTAGGTGCGGGTCTCACCGAGCACCACGTAGTCGGGGTCGCGCTCGGTCATCACGTAGCCGACGTTGTGCAGGGCGGTGGTCAGGCCGGACTCGCCGACGACGTAGGCCGTACCGCCCGGACGCTGGGTCTGGAGGAACTGGGCGGTGGCCAGGGCCGAGGTCCAGATGGACTCCTCCGGGATGTCCAGTCCCGTGTTGAGCAGACGCGCGCGCAGGTCGCGCGGGGTGTAGATGGAGTTGTTGGTCAACACCATGAACGCGGTCCCGTTCTCGCGCAGCTCCGCGATGAGCGCGTCCGCGCCGGGGATGAGGTGCTCCTCGCGTACGAGCACGCCGTCCATGTCGAAAAGGTAGTTCCACTGGTTGCTCACGTGCCCCATTGTGCCGTCCGGGGCGACGGGCACGCCATTGTTACCTCCCGGTAGTTGAGTATCCTCACACCGGATCGGCGGCCATGGTACGCAGCGGTGGCCGGGGGCGAGGGACCGGGCGGTGGCCGGGGAGGGCTCAGATCGGCGGCCAGGGCACGGCGGGCCAGTCCGGCGCCGGGTAGGGGTGGATGCCGTGGTCGATGAGCAGGTCCACCCGGTTGCGCACAGCGTAGGCCTCCGGGCCCGTCAGGTGCAGGGCCAGCTCCCGGGACAGGACGCTGTCGGGTTCCCTGAGCCGGACGCGCACCGCTGACAGCGCCTCCACGGCCTCCTCGGGCAGCGGCTGCCCCTGCCACTGCCACAGCACGGTGCGCAGCTTGTACTCCTCGGCGAAGGAGACGCCGTGGTCGCAGCCGTACAGGTGGCCGCCGGGGGTGGGCAGCAGGTGGCCGATCTTACGGTCGGAGTTGTTGATAACCGCGTCGAAGACCGCCATGCGGCGCAGGGCCGCGTCGTCGGTCCGCCGGGACAGGTCGACCAGGTCGACGGTGGCGTCACCGTGCACCCACAACTGCACCATACCCTCGCCGAACGGGCCCTCGCGGTGGACCGTGGGCGGGACGACCGCCCAGCCCAGGGCCTCGGAGACGGCGTAGGCGCTGACCTCGCGCCCGGCCAGGGTCCCGTCGGGGAAGTCCCACAGCGGGCGCTCCCCCGCCACCGGCTTGTACACGCACGCGGCGGAGCGGACGCCGTCGGAGACGGTGCAGTACAGGGTGGTGTTGGAGGCGACGGTCAGCCGCCCCTCCACGGTGAGTTCACCGGTGCGGAGCAGGTCGAGCCCGACGGCCGGGCTGAGGCCGTCGAAGGCGTCGGCGGTGTCCGTCATCGCGGGCTCCCGGGTGTGCGTGCGCGAAGGCCCGCCGGTGTCGTCCCCATCCGGCTCAGACGAGGCTGTCCGGACGGTAGCCGTTCTGGCGCGGGCAGACGTGGCCGGCGGGATCGAGCGGGCGTCCGCACAGCGGACAGTCCGGCCGTCCGGCGGAGACCACCTTCAGCGCGCGTGCGGCGAAGGCGCGGGCGGCGCCGGGGGTCAGGTAGACGCGCAGGACGTCGCGGTGGGCGGGGGCCTCCTCGGCGAAGACCTCCAGTTCCTCCTCGTCGTCCTCGACCAGGTCCTCAGCGGCGGTCTCGTCGATCTCCTGGGCCTCGATGATCACGCGTGCGGCCTCTGCGTCCCAGGCCAGGGCGAGCGTGCCGACCCGGAAGTCCTGTTCGATGGGCTGCTCCAGAGGGTCCTCGTCCTCGGGCTCGACGACGTCCTCCGGCGGGGAGCCGAAGCGCCGGTGCACCTCTTCCAGTAGTTCCTCGATGCGGGTGGCGAGCGCCTCGACCTGCGCCTTCTCCAGCACCGCGCTGGTGATGCGCCCCTCGCCCACGGCTTGGAGGAAGAAGGTGCGGTCTCCCGGCTGGCCCACGGTTCCGGCGACGAACCGCTCCGGCGGATTGAACTGAAAGACGGGCATGCAAAGAACCTTACGGGATACGGACGGTCCGGCGCCAAACCTCCCGGACGCGCTGGTGAGCCGGGATCGCGGGATCAGGATCCCTCCCACGTGTCACCGACGCCTCCGGCCGGGGCCCGGGCCGTTCCCGCGGAGCGGGCCGCCGGGCCGGGGCCTCGCGGCGGTCCACCCGCGGCCGGCCCCCTTCAGGAGGCGTCGGCCGCGGGCTCCTGGTACACGGCGGGAGGCTCCTGCGAACCGGCACCGCCGCCGACGACCGCGTCACCTCCGGCCTCGGCCGGGGTGGGCAGGCTGGCGGCCAGGCTCTCGCCGGTGTCGTTGAGCTTGTTGAGGAAGGGACGGGTGCGCGTGTAGGTGATGGAGGTGATCGAACAGGGGTCCACGCGCAGGCGCTGGAAGAGGTCCAGGTGGATGCCGAGGGCGTCGGCGACGATCGACTTGATGATGTCGCCGTGGCTGCACACCACGTACACGGGCGGAGGCGGGGGCGCGGCGGCGGCTTCGGCCCCGGCGGTCGGAGCGGGACCGGCGGAGGGGGCCGGCGAGGCCAGGAGCAGGCGGCTGTTCCAGTCGCGGACGGCCTCGACCGCGCGCGCGGAGGAGGCGGCCAGGGCCTCGCCCCCGGGGAAGCGGACGGCGCTGGGGTGGTCCTGCACGACGCGCCACAGGGGCTCCTCGGACAGTTCGCCGATACCGCGGCCGGTCCAGGAGCCGTAGTCGCACTCGATGAAGCGCTCGTCCGTGGTGACGGGGACGCCGAGCCGCTCCGCGACGGCCCCGGCGGTCTCCTGGCAGCGTTCGAGCGGGCTGGAGACCAGAACGGCCGGGCGCAGTCCGTCCAGGCGCGCGGCCAGGTCGGCGGCCTGGGCGCGGCCGGTGTCGTTGAGGTGGACGCCCTCGGCGCGCCCGGCGAGGCGGGGACCGGTGACGTCGGTCATCCCGTGCCGGACGAGGATGAGGGTGACCGCCTCAGGAGTGGAAGGGGTGTCCTGGGATGCTGCGGGTGTCGCCATGGGCACCAGGGTAGGCCCGCACCGGGCGCGGGGGGCGGTAGGGCGGGCCCCGGTTTCGGTCCCGCACCGGGACCGGTGCGCACCGACCGGGCCACCAGGTCCCAACGGCCACCTCCGGCCCCGGTCGCGGAGAACACCCTGGTCAGGGCCGCGCCGACGGTACACGGCCAGGGTGTGTCCTGGGACGCCGTCGGACGGACACGGTACTCTCCGCCGCATGGAACAGCGACAGGTGGGCAGATCAGGGCTCTGGATCTCTCGTACCGCTCTCGGCACGATGACCTGGGGAAAGGACACCTCCGAGGAGGAGGCCGGGCAGCAGCTCACCGCGTTCGTCGACGCGGGCGGCACGCTCGTGGACACCGCGGACATCTACACCGGCGGCCAGAGCGAGCGGATCCTGGGGCGGCTGCTGCACGACTCGGTACGCCGCGAGGACGTGGTGGTGGCCACCAAGAGCGGCCACACCCCCGAGGGCTACCGCCCGGTGGACGCCTCCCGAAAGCACCTGCTGGCCTCCCTGGACGCCTCGCTGCGGCGCCTGCGGACCGACTACGTGGACCTGTGGCAGTTGCACGTGTTCGACCCGGCCACCCCGGCGGAGGAGTCGCTGGCCGCGATGGAGACCGCCGTGGCGTCGGGCAAGGCCCGCTACGTGGGCACCGGGAACCTGGAGGCGTGGCAGTTCGCGTCCCTGGCCACCTGGCAGCGCGCGCAGCCCGGACGTGTGCCGCTGGTGAGCGTGGGCACCGAGTACTCGCTGCTCAACCGCGGCGCCGACCACGGGCTGCGCCCCGCCGCGGCCTCGTCCGGGGCGCACGTGATCGCGTGGTCGCCGCTGGGCCGGGGGGTGCTCAGCGCCAAGTACCGCAACGGGACGCCGCCGGACTCGCGTGCGGCGTTCCCGCACATGGCGCCGTACGTGGAGCCCTACCTGGACGACCGCAGCCGCCGGGTGGTGGAGTCGGTGTGCACGGCGGCCGAGGGGCTGGGGGTGTCGCCGCTGGCGGTGGCGTTGAGCTGGGCACGCGACCAGGAGGGCGTGGCGGCGGCGGTGGTCGGACCGCGCACCCTCGCCCAGTTGGAGGAGATCCTGGGCGTGGAGGGCGTGGAACTGCCGCCCAAGATCCGCGACGCCCTCGACGACGCCACGGCGCGCCCCGAGCGCTGACCCGACGGGATGATCTTGCTCCCAGTGGCACTGTCGGCGGTCGGGAGTGCCACCCGGAGCAAGATCATCGCTGTCAGGCGCGTCCCGGCGGACACCCACCCGCCGCACGGCGTTCCAGTACCCGCTCACCTCACCTCGCGGGTCGGCTGGGAGCCGAAGTCCACCACGGTGTACTCGGACTCCACGTCTTCCCCGTCCCATCGGGAGATCTCGAAGCCGGCGGCGGTGAGGTCCCCGTTGTCGTCCCACGCGATCGGCCCGCTCACACCCTGGTAGTCGATCTCCCCGCCTCTGCGGAGAAGGCCGGAGCAGGCGGCGAAGCCGGTGCAGGGTGTGCCGTCGTCGGCCACGTGTGCCATGTGGTCGGCGATCGCCGCCGGGGCGGTGTCACCGGCCGCCTCGGCCGCGAGTGCGATCGTGGTGACACAGTCGAAGGCATGCGCCGCGGATTCGACCGCTCCCGGCTCGAAGGGATCGAACGGTCCGCTCAGCAGCCCCGCCTCAGACGCTGACAGCAGTCGCTGCTCGAACGCGGGAGCCTCGAAGCCCGGAGCGATGCCCGTGACTCCGTCGAGCTCCTCCGAGGGTGTGTTGAGGTCGTGCACTCCGCCGGTGAGGTAGATCTGGTCGCCGGTGCGCTTCGAGGCCAGAAGGCCGGAGACGAACATGCCTCTCTCCTCAAGGTCACCGATCGCGACGGCGTCGACCTCCTCACCCAGGAAACCGGCACCGTCCATGGCCATGGCGGGAACCGGAATCACCGATTCGGAGACGATGACGGAACTCGACCGCATTCCCCGTGCGTCCAGCTCGCCAAGGACGGAGGACATGAAATCCCCGCTGTGGTCGTGGCTGTGAGCCACCACGGCGACTTCCCGGTGGCCGTTCTCGTCGATTTTCCGGGCCAGAGCCCGCGCGGTCATCGCGGAGGACGGCGTTGTGCGGAAGTACAGGCCTCCGTGTCCTGGCACCTCCATATCCGTTGCCGCGTCCAGAGCCGAACAATGGACCATTCCGCTCCGGGTGATCGTCTCCCAGGTCGCCCATACCATTCCGGGCGAGGTGGGACCGATGACCGCACTGACGTTCTGGGCCACCAGTTCGTTCGCGGAGGCGACGGCCACATCCGGATCCCCGCCCTCATCGCCCACGACGATGTCGGGTATGTCCTGTCCGAGCACCCCTCCCGCCGCGTTGACCTGGGCAATCGCCAACTCGGCCCCGAGTTGTTGAGGAGAGTCGAACGGGAACGTTTCGCTTGTGTGGGGGACGAGGATTCCAAGGCCGAGCGGCTCACCGTGGTGTCCCGGATCCACCGGGGCGGGACCGGGGCCGTCCCCGACCGACCAGCCACCGACGCCTCCCACCAGCAGTACCGCGGCGGCCGCCGCTCCGAGCATCCGGCCCGCGCGCCTTCGGACCTCCGCCGGCCCCGGGGCGCCGGTCACCGTCGGAGGAGCCGTCACGGAGCCAGGGGCGGGCGGGGACGTCCGGTGCCGCCCGACGGGAGGAACGGCGGTCGTCGTCGCCCCGCCCGGCGATGTGGGCTCCAGCCCGGTTCCGGCGGACAGTCGCCGTACCAGTTCGACCGCGGTGGGTCTCTTCGCGGGGTTCTTCGCCATGGACCGGGTGACGATCCCCCGTAGCTCCTCCGGCACCCCACTGGTGTCGGGTTCCTCGTTGAACAGCCGGAACATCAGCTCCTCGGCCGACCCGGTTCCGAAGGGCGGGCGCCCGGTCATGGCGTACACCACCAGGCCGCCCCACCCGAAGACGTCCGACTCCGGTCCGGCGCACCCGCGGAACCGTTCCGGACTCATCCATCCGGGAGAGCCGACCACACCGCCCGTGCGCGTGAGGGAGGTTCCGTCCACGGTGCGGGCGATCCCGAAGTCGAGCACCCTGGGTCCGTCCGGCGCCAGGATCACGTTGGCCGGCTTGAGGTCCCGGTGGACGACACCGGCGGCGTGGATGGTCGCGACGGCCCCGGCGATGCTCACGGCCACCGCCCTCGCCCGGGGCAGGGGCAGCGGTCCGTTGTCGAGGACCTCCTGGGAGAGGGTGGGACCGGACAGGTACTCGGTGGCGAGCCAGGGCTGGTCCGCCCGGGTGTCGAAGTCCAGGACCGAAGCGATGCACGGCGACCTGATCCGGCTCAGCAGCTCGGCCTCACGGGAGAACCGGTTCCGGAAGGCGGGATCGGCGGCGAGCTCCGGGCGTATCACCTTGACCGCGACCCACCGCCCCTCAGGGGTGGTCGCCGCGTAGACCACTCCCATCCCGCCCGCACCGAGACGTCCTCTGATGTGAAAGGAGTGAATGGTACGCGGATCCGAGGGATGCAGGGACGCCATCGACGAGGGCCTGGGCGTGGGAAGCACGGAATGTCTCTCGACTAGGGATTCGGGCTGATGCCGGGTTCCAGTGAACCACTGCACCTGGCCGGAGAGATGCCTTGTTCCCCGTATTGGTTTCGCGTTACCGGCACCACGGACGATGCCCTGGTACCCTTTCAGCGAGGCATGCGCGCAGAGGACTCATCAAAATCAGCCAACAGACATATCCGGGCCGATCACTACAAGAATTAAATACCCTTAGGAACTTCGCATCTTCGGCTGCCAAGTGAAAGCGATGCGAAGGGCGGCCTGGGAAGTGCGGATCCGACGGCCCGAGGAACGCCGCCCGGGGTCCGTCCGGTGGACTCGGTCCTGCGCCGCTGGGGGCGGCGAGGGCGCCGACGGGGTTGCCGCAGGCCCCGCGGGTGCGCCCGTGGGGTGGGAGCGGGCGCACCCGCGGGGACCGGGGGCTCCCGTGCCTTCGGCGTCCGGGCACGAGGCGAGGCACGGCACAGCCTCAAGAGAACACGCCCTAGCCGCGGGCGGGCGTGACGGGGAAGTTCTTGTCGAACACGTTGTGCGGGTCGTACTGGGCCTTGAGCGCGCGCAACCTGGAGAGGACCGGCTCGGGGAAGGCCCGCGCGAGGACCTCGGGCCCGGTACGGGTGTCGAAACTCAGGTACATGCCCTCCAGGTGCTTCTCCAGGGCCGACCAGTGGGTGTCCAGCCCGGCGGCGCGCCGGGCCCCCGTCATCACCCCCAGCGAGAAGTTCTGCGACCGGTGGGCGTAGGCGGTGGCCTCGGCCGGAACGTCGTTGACCGCGCCGCCCGCCTGGCGCAACTGCATGAACATCGCGTCGCCCGAGGCGAGCATCTCCCCCATCCCCTCGGCGGCCTCCGGGGTGATGTGGCGTAGCAGGCCCGAACGCGACTCGGGCAGCCCGTGGCCCTGGTGCGGCCCGTCCGCGCCGACCAGGACCGCGGGGTAGGGCGCGAGCTGGGCCCGCTGGTCCAGGACCGGACCCACCCCCAGGAAGGGCTCCAGGGCCCGGACGGCGAGGTCGGTGTCCTCACCGGCGTAGACCACCATGGCCTGGGCGACGGGGCCCTCGCCGCCGCGCCCAGGACCCATGGTGAGGAAGGCGGTGACCTCGCGCGGCGCCGCCTCGGCGGTCTCGCCCCAGGCCCGGAGGAAGGCCGCGGTGTCGGTGGCGTCGTAGACGAACTGGCCGAGGACGACGTCGCGCACGGGCGCGGCCGTGACCTCGACCGCGGTGAGCACACCGAGGTTGGCGCCCGCCCCGCGCATCCCCCAGAACAGGTCGGGGTGGTGGTCGGCGTCGGCGCGCAGGATCCGGCCGTCGGCGGTGACCACCTCGACCGCGGTGACGTTGTCGATGGTCAGGCCGTGGGCACGGGCCATGTAGCCCAGACCGCCCGTGGTGGCCAGGCCCCCGACACCGACGCCCCCGTGGTCGCCCGAGCTGATCGCCATGCCGTACGGGGCGAGGGCCTTGGCCACCCCGCCCCAGCGGGCTCCCGCGCCGAGCCGGACCAGGCCGGCGCCGTCGTCGAGGACCTCGACCCCGTCCATCCTGGCCAGGTCGACGACGACACCGCCGTCACCGGTGGAGCGGCCGCTGATGCCGTGGCCGCCGCTGCGCACGTGCAGGTCGGCCTCCTGGGCGCGGCCGTAGGCCAGGGCCTCGGCGACCTGCTCGGCGGAGCCGGGCCGCAGCACCAGGCCCGGGGAGCCCTTCTGCATGTACCCGTGGCGCACCTTGGCGTAGGCGCGGTCGCCGGGCTCGACGGCGTGGTCGCGCAGGTCCTCGGGAACGGCGTCGTAGTCGATACCGGAACGGCGCGCGGCCAGGGAGGCGGCGGCCCGGGCCGGTCCGGTGACGGTGCCCGCGTCGGCGCGCTCGCGCGCGACGGCCTCCCTCAGCGCGGGGGCGACCTCGGCGCCGAAGGTCTGGACGGTGCGCGGGTCGTCGGTGGCCACGAGAAAGGTGGAGTACCCGTGTTCGAGGACCAGGGGCAACAGGTCCTCGACCCACTGCTCGGGCGGCCCCTGCAGGAAGCCCCGGCCGGTGGGCAGGAAGGCGCTCTGGGCGAGGTTGAGCATCCGGCGGATCTGGCGGGGGTCGCGCCCGGCGGCCAGGGCGGCCTCGTCGATGGTGCGGTTGGAGGCGGCCATGTCCTCGGGCCGGAGGTAGCCCAGGCTGGGCAGCCAGCCGTCGGCCTTGGCGCCGACCAGGCGGAGCATGCGGGGCTTGTAGGCGCCCAGGCTGATGCCGATGGGGTGGGCCGGCGCGGGGCCGCGCTTCATGCCGCGCACGGTGTAGTGGTCGCCGTCGACGCGGACGCCGCCGCGGGCGTCGGTGTCCCAGACCTCGCGGATGACGTCGATGCCCTCGCTCAGGGCGTCCACGGCCTGGCGCGGGGTGAGGCGCTCCACGCCCATGGCCTCGATGCCGTCCCAGAAGGCCCCGGCGCCCAGGGCGAGTTCGAGCCGGCCGTGGGAGAGCAGGTCCAGGGTGGCCGCGGAGCGGGCGAGCATCGCCGGCGGGCGCAGGGGGAGGTTGAGCACGTTGGCCGACACCCGCAGGCGGGTGGTGCGCGCGGCGACCCAGCTGAGCAGGGTCCAGGTGTCGAGGAAGGCGGGGTTGTAGGGATGGTCCTGGTAGGTGGCCAGGTCCAGGCCCGCCGCCTCGGTGAGCTCGGCGAGCGTGACGGCCCGGTCGGGGTCCTGCGCCGCGGGTGTGACGAAGGTGCCGAACCGTAGCGGGTGTCCGTAGTCGGACATGGGTGCTCTCCTCGGGGGACGCCAAAACTAGTTTGTTCGTCAAACGATGCCGACAACAACTTATCTTGGCGAACACCTATTCCTGGTAGCCTCGGGCCATGGCATCCACCACTCCGGAACCCGCACGGCTCCCGGACACGCGTCCGGGCGCGGACCCGGGCGCGGACCCGGGCGCGGACACGAACCTGGGGTGGTCGCTGGCCGTGGTCCTGCGCCGCTGGCACGAGCGGATGGAGTCGGCGCTGTCCGACCTCCCGCACGGCAGCCGGGGCTACCACGTGCTCGCCGCCGTCTCGCCCGGTGAACCCCCCACCCAGGCGGCCCTGGCCGAACGGCTGCTGATCGACCGCAGTGTGATGACCTACCTGCTCGACGACCTGGAGAAGGCCGGCCTGGTACGGCGCCGGATCGACCCCGGCGACCGGCGGGTGCGGCGGGTGTGCGCCACCGAGCACGGCCGGGAGGTCCTGGCCGTGGTCCGCGAGCGGGTGGAGCACACGGAGGAGCAGGTGCTGGCGGGACTGGACGCGCCCACCCGGGAACTGTTCCGGCACATCGCCCAGCGCGCGGCCGTGGCCATCCAGGAGGCCTCCCCCGCCACCGACCCGTGCGCGGCCGTGCGCCAGGTGGTCGGCGACGGCGCCGAGGGCCCCGTGGGCACGGCGAACCGGGGAGGACGGCGGCGCACGGGCCGCGGGACCAGGAACTGAGCGTCGCCGCGAGTCGGTAGGCTCCCAGAGTCGCGAACCGTATGACGAGGGGAACCGCCCGAGGTGTCCGAGGCCATCGAACAGGTCAGTGCCGTCCTTGACCGGATGGGCGCCCCGCGCGCCCTGGCGCCCCGGCTGCTGGCCGCGCTGGGAGCAGGTGCCGCCGAGCGGCTGGACGCCGACCCGTGGCTGCTGCTGCGCCTGCCGCAGGTGACCGTGGAGCAGGCCGACTTCTGCGCCCGCAAACACCTGGGCGAGGGCGCCCGGCCCGACGACCCCCGAAGGCTCGCTGCGCTCACCGCACACGTGCTGCGGATGTCCGAGGCCCGGGGCCACACCGCCGTGGAGGAGAGGCAGCTGGCCACGGTGGTCGGCAGGCTGGGGGTGGCCGATCCCGCCGCGGCGCTGGAGGCGGCCGTGGCCGAGGAGAGCGCGGTGGTGCTGGAGAGCATCGACGAGGGCGACGAGGACTTCGACTTCGAGGAGGGCGGGGTACCGGAGCTGCCCGACCCGGACCGCTTCTACGCCCTGCCCGACGTGGGACACGCCGAACAGCGGCTGGGCGACCAACTGCTGCGGCTCATCGGGGGCAACGACCCGATCATGGACCTGGCGACCGCCACCGAGACGGTGGACGAGGCCGCGGAGAGGGGCGGGTTCACCGTCTCGGAGCAGACGCGCGACGCCCTGGTGACGGTGGCCCTGCGCCCGGTCACGGTGCTGCGGCACGGCCCCGGCGACGCCGCGGAGGTGGCGCGGGCCCTGGTGTGCATGGAAGCGGTCGCCACCGACAGCCAGGTGGGGATAGTGGTGGCGGCGCCGACCGCTCAGGCCGCGGCGGCGGTCAACGCCGACCTGGCGAGAGTCCGCGGGACGGGCGGGGATCCGGCGTCCGCGGGGACCGGGGACACCGCGGCCCCCGAAGGCACCGGGGAGGAGGAGAGGCCCGAGGCGCCCCCGGAAGCCGAGGACGCCCAGGGGACCGAAGAGGTTCAGGAAACCGGAGAGTCCCCGGGGACCGGTGACACCCGGGGATCCGAGAGCGCCCGGAAGCCGGGAACGCCCCCGGTACGCGCGGTGTCACTGGCCGGACTCCTGGCCGGCGCTCCGGTGGAGGCCGGGCTGGTGGTGCTGTGCGAGGCGATGTCGGTGGGTGTGAGGCGCGCCGCCGAACTGGCGTCGGTGTGCGCCGACGGCGCCCACCTCGTGCTGCTGGCCGACCCGGACCAGGCCCCGTCCGCGACACCGGGCCAGGTGGTGATGGACGTGGCCGTGTCGCGGACGGCGCACGTGGCCGAACTGTCCGACCCCGCCGAGCCGGGGCCGATCGCGGAACTGGCGGCGGCCGTGGCCGGGGGTGAGGTTCCCCGGGTGGAGGCGCCCGGGCGCGAGGTGGTGCGGGTACCCGCCGCGTCGGCCGAGGAGGCGGCGCACCGGGTGGTGCAGCTTGTGACGGACTCGATCCCGCGCGCGCTGGAGATCGGGGCCGAACACGTACAGGTGGTGGCCGCGCGCGGGGACGGACCGGCGGGCGCGCGTGCCCTCAACGCCGCGTGCAAGGAACGGCTGAACCCGGGTCCGGGCGCGCACGGCGGGTTCGACGTGGGCGACCGTGTGCTGTTCACGGCGGACGGCCCCGGCTACGGGCCGGGTGACACGGGGTACCTGCGCGAGGTGGACGGGGGCGCCGTGGTGGAACTGACCGGCGGTGGGCGGGTGAGGGTCGCCGACCCCTCGGCGCTGCGCCCGGGCTGGGCCGTGACGGTGGCCGCCGCGCACGGGGGCCGCTGGCCCGCCGTGGTGGCGGTGTTCCCGCCGGAGGTGCCGGTGTCGCGCCCGCAGGTGTACACGACGCTGACCCGGGCGACGCGGCACGTGTCGCTGGTGGACGCCACGGGCGGAGGCCTGGAGACGGGCGTGCGGGAGAACGCGGCGAAGGAGCGGACGACCCGCCTGGTGGGCATCCTCCGGGAGGGATAGGTGCTTCGCCCGCTCCCGGGACGCGGGGACGGTCCCTCACACCTCGGTGGACCCGGTCGGCTCCTCCAGCAGGCGGCCGCCCTCGACGAGCATCTGGCGGACCGCCGCGACCATCCAGACGAAGGCGAAGGCGATGACCGTGACGTTCTTGACCGCGAGCAGGAGCGCCCAGTAGAGGTCCTCCGCCGAAGCGGGGATCCACAGGGGCACGACCCGCTCGGGGACGATGTCGAGGACCGCGGCGAGGGCGAGCAGGAACGCTCCCTGCAACAGCAGGCTGGGCCACCTCCGGTCGAGGAAGGCCCGGACGCGGCGGCCGTCGCCCAGGTGCCGTCCGCCCCGGACCCGCTCGTCCCCCAGGATGGCGACGCGGACCAGCAGGACGACCAGGACCACCCGTGTGCCCTCCGCGAGCACCTCCAGGGCGATGTGCGCCGCCGTCGACCACGTGTCGCCCCACAGCGCCGCCGCGAAGCGCTCGGCCGCGGGGACGAGGGAGACACCCGCCACCAGGACGATGTGGCGGAGGTAGAAGGCCAGCGCCCAGCGCGGAACCTCCAGGGCCAGGCGCAGGTGGGTGCGCGCGGAAGGTGTGCAGGTGGTCGTGTTCTCCGTCATGGTGCTCTCCCGGTCTCGACGTCCGCGCTGCTTATTTTAGTTCACTAAACTAAAATGTACAGTAGACTAAAATAATCAGCGGCACGTTGGAGAAGGGACCATCGAGGCGTGAGTGACGCAGACACCGATCCGGCTGCCACGGGCGCCGAACTCGGGTGGCGGCTGAGCACCGCCGTCGTGCTCTTCCACGAGGCCGTCGGGCAGCGCCTGGGACTACGCGCTCTCGACCACCGCGCACTCGGGCTGATCGAGCGCGAGGGCCCGCTCACCGCCGGTGCGCTGGCCGAGCTGACGGGCCTGACCCCCGGAGCCGTCACCGGACTCGTCGACCGGCTGAGCCGCCTGGGCTACGTGCGGCGCGTCCCCGACCCCGCCGACCGGCGGCGCGTCCTCGTCTCGGCGGACACGGAGGCGCGCCCCGACCTCGCCGACGCCTTCACCGGCCTGTCGCGGGCGATGGGCGACCTGGTGGCCAAGTACGACGACACCGAACTCGCCGCCATCACCGACTACGTCACCAACACGATCGACATCCTGTACGCACAGACCCGGCGGCTCGGCGCGCCCGGCCCCACCGGAAGGACCACCCCTCACGGCGAGGGCACGGGAGCGGACTGACGGGTCGAGGTCGGAGCCTTCCGGCCGGCGCCCGTCCCGTGACCCGCGAGCCGTACCGCGTTCTCCGCGGCGGGGGCCGACAGGACCACCCCCGCGGACGCCGGGCCCGTGCCGCCGCAGGAGCCGCCCCGCCTCGCGCGTGGACGACCCCGGGTTCAGGCTCACCCGGTCGCTGCGGGCCGCTCGTCCACTCCGGGTGGATGTTCGAGTGTCACGAACATAAATGACTTTCGAGCATCGCACCTTTACGTCGTAGATCAGCAATAGCCCGCCAGCGAGGGGAACGGGCCCCAACGGACGTACTGGCGGCACTCCCCGGTGAACACGGCGGCCAGTTCGTCGCGCAGCACGGCCCGCGCACGCCCGGCCGCGCCGGGCCCTCCCCGGTGGACCTGGGTGGCCAGCCCCTCGGCCACTGCGGCGATGCGGGCGGCGGCCGTGTCGGCGTCCACGTCCGACTCCACCTCGCCGCACTCCATCCCGTTGCCCACCGCCCGTGCGATCTCCGCGTGCAGGGCGGCGGCGGTGCGCGCGTCCACCTCGGCCAGCGCGGGGCTGTCCAGGGCCCGGCCGGCGAAGACGCGCGTGACGCGAAACTCCGCGCGGCGCGGCCCGTCCAGGGGCAGGTGCTCGGCCAGGGCGGCCAGCAGCACCTCGGCGATGGACCTCTCGTGGCGGGTCCCCTCGCCGACGATGCCGAAGACACGGACGGCGACGGCCGTGCTGACCCGCTCGAACGCGTGCAGCAGCATGTCGTCCTTGGACCGGAAGTAGTGCTGCACGAGGCCCACGGACATCCCGGCGCGCGAGGCGGGGCTGGCTCCCGGCCACCGCACGCCGTGGGGAGTCCCGGTGGCGAAAGCGAACGGCGTGGACGACGCCGGTGCGTCCTACGGCTACCCGGGCGGGACCCTGGCGGCCCTGGCCGCCTTCGCCCGTGCGCAACTGGAGGCGGACCCGGGCGTGCTGGACGCCGACGCCCTGGCCCGGGCGCGCAACGGAACGGTCCCGGTCCCAGGTTCGACGCAGGAGTACGAGTTGGGCTGGCGCGAGACCGCCCTGACCGACCTCGGCGAACCCATCGTCTTCCACGGCGGCGCGACCCCTGGGTACGCGGCGGTCGTGGTTCTGGGCGACCGTGCTCTGGGCGCTGCCCGGACTCGCCGGGGTGTGCGCGACCGTGTGGCTGGTGGCGGGTCTCGGGCCGCGGTCGGCGCTGGTATGGCTGCCCGGTCCGTCGGCGGCGGTGCTGGCGGTGTGCGTGCCCGGCGGCGCAGTCACCGCCCTGCGCCTCCTGGCGCACCGCCACGCCGGGCGCTCCCGTTCCTGACCCGCGCGCTCCTGACCCGGGCACCGGGGGCCACGCCCCCCGCGCTCCTCAGACCTGGTCGAGGAAGGCGCCGTCGACCACCAGGTTCTGTCCGGTGGTGAAGGCGGCCGCCGGGCTGGCCAGGAAGGCCACCGCCCGGGCCACCTCCTCGGGGCGCCCGAGGCGTCCGTAGGGGATGCGCTCGCGGATGGACTCGTAGAACTCCGGGTCGTTCTCGCGGCGGCGCGCCCATCCCCCGCCGGGGAACTCGATCGGGCCGGGCGAGACGGTGTTGACCCGCACTCCCCCGCCCGCCCACGCGCGGGCCAGCGAGGACGCGTGGTGGTTGAGCGCGGCCTTGACCGCGCCGTAGGCACGCGGACCGGCGGGCGCGGTGGTGTGCAGCGCCGAGGTGCTGGAGACCAGCACCACCGCGCCGCCGCGCTCGGACTCCAGCAGGTGCGGCCCGGCCGCCTCGGACAGGCGCACGAACGGCATCACGTCGGCAGCGAAGCCGCGCTCCCACTGGTCCGGGGTGGGCGCGCTGCCGCCGGACACGTTGGAGACCAGCACGTCCAGGCCGCCGAGCTCGGCGGCCGCGTCGTCGACGAAGGAGGGCAGCGCGTCGTGGTCGGTGACGTCCAGGGCGCGCGAGAACACCCTCGCCCCGGTCGCCTCCAGCTCGCGGGCGGCCTCGGCCAGCGGCTCGGGCGTGCGCGCGCAGACCGCCAGGTCGGCGCCCTCCTCGGCGAACACCTGGGCGATGGCCCGGCCGATCCCCCTGCTGGCCCCGGTTACCGCGACCCGTGCCCCCGACAGTCCCAGATCCATACGTTCCCGTCCTCCGACGCGCTTCACCGGCTCTCACCACCGTCTGCCAGGGTCACACGGACCACGGCGGGCACACGGGGTGTACACGCCGCGCCGGACCCGTGGAACGGCAGACGGGCGGGCGCCCCCGAGGGGGCACCCGCCCGCGTCAACCTACCGCACGTGCGTCCGGCGGGTTCAGGCTCCGGTGGAGTGGAAACCGCCGTCGACGTGGACGGTCTCACCGGTGGTGGCCGGGAACCAGTCGGACAGCAGGGCCACGACCGCCTTGGCGGCGGGCTCGGGGTCGGTGACGTCCCAGCCCAGCGGAGCGCGCTCGGGCCAGTGCTTGGCCAGGTCGGCGAACCCGGGGATGCTGCGGGCGGCCATCGTGCTCAGCGGCCCGGCGGAGACCAGGTTGACCCGGATGTCCTGCTCTCCGACGTAGCGCGCCAGGTAGCGGGCGGTGGAGGTGAGCGCGGACTTGGCCACGCCCATCCAGTCGTAGATGGGGTAGGAGACGCTGTTGTCGAAGTCCATGGCCACGACCGAGCCGCCGTTGCCCATCAGCGGCGTCAGGGAGGTGGTCAGCGACTTCAGGGAGAAGGTGGACGTGTGCATGGCCGTGGCCACGTCCGACCACTCGGTGTTGAGGAAGTTGCCGCCCAGCGCCTCCTGCGGGGTGAACCCGATGGAGTGCACGATGCCGTCCAGGCCGTCGACGTGCTCGCCGACGCGCCCGGCCAGGCTGGCGAGCTGCTCTTCGTCCGTGACGTCCAGCTCCAGGACCGGGGGCGTCTCGGGCAGGCGCTTGGCGATGCGCTCGACCAGGCTCATGCGGCCGTAGCCGGTGAGGACGACCGTGGCGCCCTGCTCCTGGGCGAGGCGGGCCACGTGGAAGGCGATGGAGGAGTCGGTGAGCACCCCGGTGACGAGGATGCGCTTACCTTCGAGGATTCCCATGTCGGGGTTGTCCGTCCTGTCTGTGGTCGGTTCCGGAGGGGGTGGTCCTCCGGGAAGTGGAAGGGGGCGCGGGCGTGTGTCAGTGGCCCATGCCCAGGCCGCCGTCGACGGGGATGACGGCGCCGGTGATGTAGGAGCCGCCAGGGCCGGCGAGGAAGGCCACCGTCCGGGCGATGTCCTCGGCGGCGCCGATGCGGCCCAGGGGAACGTTCTTCTTGATCTCGGCCTGGCGCTCCTCGGGCAGGGCCGCGGTCATGTCGGTCTCGACGAAGCCGGGGGACACGACGTTGACGGTGATGCCCCTCGAACCGAGCTCGCGGGCCAGGGAGCGGCCGAAGCCGACCAGGCCGGCCTTGGACGCGGCGTAGTTGCCCTGCCCGCCCGAGCCCATGAGGCCCACCACGGAGGAGATGAGGACGATGCGGCCCGAGCGCTTGCGCATCATGCCGCGCACGGCGCGCTTGGCGACACGGAAGGAGCCGGTGAGGTTGGTGTCCACGACGGAGGAGAAGTCGTCCTCGCTCATCAGGGCGAGGAGCTGGTCCTTGGTGATCCCGGCGTTGGCGACGAGCACCTCGACGGGGCCCTGCGTCTCCTCGACCTCCTTGAAGGCGGCGTCGACCTGGGCGGAGTCGGTGATGTCGCAGCGAACGCCCCTCAGGCCCTCCGGGGGTTCGCCGGAACGGTAGGTCACCGCGACGTCGTCTCCGCCCGCGGCCAGCTCACGGGCGATGGCCAGGCCGATTCCGCGGTTGCCGCCGGTGACCAGTACCGAGCGCGACATAGGGGCTCCTCTTCTCCTGCGGCTGCTGTGATCAGCCACGACGTGACGTTCCAAGGGGGTGGGATCGCATTGCAGCGTACCGAGCTACCGGTCGGTAAACGCAACCGAGGTGAGGAACGGTACTCCTCCCCCGCACACAGGCCTTTTCCGGACATGGGGACGGGTTCCCGGAGCGCGCCGGCCCGGAGTGAGGTGTGTCACCGCACCGCACCGGGCGCGCCGGGCCGGAGCCTTCAGGCCCAGCCCGCGTCGTGGGCCAGGATGGCGGCCTGTACCCGGTTGGACATGCCCAGCTTGGCCAGGATCCGGCTGACGTGCGCCTTGACCGTGGCCTCGCGCATGCCCAGCTCACGCCCGGCCTCGGCGTTGGACATGCCCCGGGCCACCGCCACGAGCACGGAGCGCTCCCGCTCGCTGAGCACCGACAGGCGGCGCCCGGCCTCGTCGCGTCCCGCGGTCGAGTCGGCGGGCGCGGGAGAGGCGAAGCGTTCGAGCATGCGCTTGGTGACGCTGGGGGAGAGCATGGCGTTTCCCTCATGGACGGTGCGCACCGCGCTGATGAGGTCGCGCGGCGGGGTGTCCTTGAGCAGGAAGCCCACCGCCCCGGCGCGCAGCGCGCCGTGCACGTACTCGTCCAGGTCGAAGGTGGTCAGCAGGACCACGCGGGGCGGCTCGGGCAGGGCGGTGAGCAGGGACGCGGCGGTGATGCCGTCGGTACCCGGCATGCGGATGTCGAGCAGCACCACGTCCGGGGCGAGTTCCCGGGCCAGGCGCACGGCCTCGTCCCCGTCACCTCCCTCCCCCACCACCTCGATGTCGGGGGCCGCGTCCAGGATCATCCGCAGGCCGGATCTGACCAGGAGTTCGTCATCGACCAGGAGCGTGCGGATCACTGTCGGGGACCTCTTCCGTGCCGGGTGGGTTGTCGGTTCGCAAGATAGCGCGCATCCGCCATCCGCCGTCGGGGCACGCCCCGGCGCTGAGGCTGCCGCCCGCGAGGACGACGCGCTCCCGCAGCCCGGTCAGTCCGAAGCCGCTGCGGGGCATGGGAGCGGCCGGGGCCGGCACGGGCTCGTTGGCCACCTCCACCTCCAGCCGATGGGCGCTCCGGTGCAGGCGCAGGGCGACGGCGGCGCCGGGCGCGTGCTTGGCCGCGTTGGTCAGCCCCTCCTGGACGATGCGGTAGGCGGTGCGCTGGACGCCCGCCGGAAGCGGCGGCCCCTGCCCGCTGTCCTCGCGGATGATCCGCATCCCGGCGGCGCGCCACTCCCCCACCAGGCGGTCCAGGTCGGCCAGGACCGGCTGCGGCGCGGTGGGCGCGGCCGCGGTGTCGTCGCGCAGCACCCCGAGGATGCCGCGCAGCTCCGACAGGGCCTCGCGGCCGGTGGTACGGATCAGCCCGGCGGCCTCCACGGTGCGCGGGTCGTCGGTGGAGACCTCCAGTCCGCCCGCGTGCAGCACCATGAGGCTGACCCGGTGCGCGACCACGTCGTGCATCTCGCGGGCGATGCGGGTGCGTTCGGCGGTGATGGCCCGCTCGGCCATCATGTGCTGCTCGCGTTCGAGGCGCTCGGCGCGCTCGTGGAGCCGGTCGATGAGCTGGCGGCGGGTGCCCACCCACAGGCCGAAGGTCATGGGCACGACCAGGAACATCCCGATCATGAAGATCTGGCCGAAGGGGTTGGCCTCGTACGCGAGGATCATGGCCAGGCCGTACAGGGCGAACCAGCCCACCAGCAGGCGCCGGTTGTCGAAGTAGACCGCGTAGGAGTACAGCGCGATCGCCGCCGGGACGAAGTTGGCGAAGAACAGCAGCAGTACGAACGCGGTGACGAGCAGCCACCGGGGGTGGCTGCGCCGCAGGAGTACCGTCAGCCCGGCCCACAGCACCGGGATCACGTAGAGGATCATCCCCAGGGGCAGGGCCAGCAGGGGGTTCATTGCGATCAGGGAGCCGACGAAGGCGGCGAAGACGCCGCCGAGCAGGCCGAGCCCTTCGGCCCCGGCTGCGGCGGAGAGCTGCATGAGCCCGCTGAACGGAAGGGGTAGGACGGCGTAGAGCCAGTCGGCGATGCCCAGCCGGCGGTGCCACCACCACTCCCGGTTCCTGTCCCACAGGGCACCGGCGGCGCCGCCCCGGTCGTTGACCCAGCTCCTCATGCTGCGGAGTCTACGGCGGCGCCTCCGGTGACTCCGCGTGAGAGCACGGGGACACACCCCCGTGGCCGGACGTCGCCGGCTCCGCGTATCCCCAGCTCAAGGCACCTGTTCACTCGAATACACCACGGACGGTGACGCGCCCGCCCCCGACGAAAGTCGGTGCTCCGACCCGACGAAGGAGTCCCGAACCCGTCCGGCGCCCTCCCTTTGGCCGGGTCCGGGATCGGCCCCCCGGGGGACGCCCCGGGGGGCCGAGCGGCCCTAGCGTGGTGGGGGTACCGAGGCGGAGCCTCCGCCCGGACCGCACCACCATCCCTTTCCCGAATTCCTGGAGCTGTCTGCCGTGACCGAGTCCACTGTGAAGCCCGTCCCCCCGGTCGACGCACCGCCGGTGGTGGTCGCCCGGGGCCTCACCAAGACCTACGACACCGGCGACAACCAGGTCCACGCCCTGGCGGGGGTGGACGTGGAGTTCCACCGGGGCGCCTTCACCGCGATCATGGGCCCCTCCGGATCCGGCAAGTCCACCCTGATGCACTGCCTGGCCGGGCTGGACGTGCCCACCGGCGGCACCGTGCACCTGGGCCGCACCGAGATCACGGGGCTGCGCGACGCCGAGCTGACCCTGCTGCGCCGCGACCGGATCGGGTTCATCTTCCAGTCGTTCAACCTGCTGCCGATGCTGACCGCCGAGCAGAACATCATGCTGCCCTCCCAGATCGCCCGGCGCGGGGTCGACAAGCAGCGGTTCGACCACATCGTCGACGTGGTGGGCCTGCGCGACCGGCTCAGCCACCTGCCCGCCAAGCTCTCCGGCGGCCAGCAGCAGCGCGTGGCCGTGGCCCGCGCCCTGCTCAACGCACCCGAGGTCGTCTACGCCGACGAGCCCACCGGCAACCTGGACTCGCGCTCGGGCGCCGAGGTGCTCCACTTCCTGCGCGACTCGGCCCGTGACCTGCACCAGACCATCGTCATGGTCACCCACGACCCGGTCGCCGCCTCCTACGCCGACCGGGTGGTCTTCCTGCGTGACGGCCGTCTGGTGGACGAGGTCACCGAACCCACCGCCGAGCTGGTCTCCGCGCGACTGCTGAAGCTGGAAGAGGCCTAGAGGACATGCTGCGCACCACACTCGCCGGGCTGAAGCTGCACAAGTCCCGGTACGTCACCACCGTGCTGGCCATCCTGCTCGGGGTCATGTTCGTCTCGGGCACCATGGTCTTCGCCGACACGCTGAACGCCAGCTACGAGGAGTCCGTGATGGGCTCCGCGACCAGTGTCGACGCCATCGCCGTCCCCTCCCAGCCGGAGCCGGGGAGCGAAGGGGCCCCCGAGGAGCCGATCCCCTTCACCGGGGAGCAGCTCGACGAGGTCCGGGCCCTGCCCGAGGTCTCCGAGGCGGGCGGGCTCCTGAGGAGCGAGGCCGTGCTCCTGGACGCCGACGGCCGCGCGGTCGGCTTCACGCCGCCCGCCGCGGTCGGCCTGGAGGGGGTCAGCCGCTTCTCCGCCGACGAGGGCTCGCTGCCCTCGAACGGGGACGAGATCGCCCTGGCCACCTCCACCGCCGACCAGACCGGTTTCGCCGTCGGCGACACGGTGACCGTGCTCGACGCCGAGGAGGAGAAGCGCGACTTCACCGTCACCGGGCTGGTCGAGTTCGGCGTGGACCCGTCCTACAGCCTCGGGGGCGCCGTCGTCTTCGACCCGGACACGGTCCGGGAGATGACCGGTGTGACGGGCTACTCCGAGATCGACGCGCGCGCCGCCGAGGGCCGCACTCCCCAGGAGGCGGCCGACGCCGTGACCGCGGCGCTCGGCTCGGGGGCCGAGGTGCGGACCGGTGAGGAGTACGGCCTGGCGATGGCCGAGAACGTGGGCGGCCAGACCGAGATGATGCGCGTCGCCCTGCTGCTGTTCGCGTTCATCGCGATGTTCGTCGCCGGGATCGTCATCTACAACACCTTCGCCATCCTCATCGCCCAGCGCCAGCGCGAACTGGCCCTGCTGCGGTGCATGGGCGCCAAGCGCGGCCAGGTCTTCCGGTCGGTGCTGGCCGAGTCGGTGGTCGTGGGACTGGTCGCCTCCGCCCTGGGCGTGCTGGCCGGTGTGGGCATCGGCATGGCCGGCGCGACCTTCGGCGGTCCGCTCCTGGGCACGGGCGACGCGGTCCCCGTCGTGGTCACACCCCTGGCTGTCGTGGTCGGCCTGGCGGTCGGCACCGTGGTGACCGTGTTCTCCGCCCTGATCCCGGCCACGCGCGCCACGCGGGTGGCACCGCTGGCGGCGCTGCGCACCAGTGCCACCGCTGCCGGGTTGGAGAAGGGCACGGGCTGGATCCGCGTCGTCTTCGGCCTGCTGACCTTCGCGGTCTCGGCCGGTCTGGTCGCCGTGACCCAGATGGCGGACCTGGCCCAGGTGGGCCTGGTCGTCGTGACCGCCGCCGCCCTGATCACGTTCGTGGGCGTGGTCGTGCTGGGTCCGCTGCTGGTGCGCGGCATCGTGCGCCTGGTCGGCGTCCCCCTGCGGAAGGTGGGCGTGCCGAGCATGCTGGCGGTGGACAACTCCACCCGCAGCCCGCGCCGCGCGGCCACCGCGATGATCGCCCTGACCGTGGGCGCCACGCTCATCACCGGGTACTCGGTCATCAGCGCCTCCACCGAGGCCACCATGACCACCATGCTCGAGGAGCAGTTCCCGGTGGACTACCAGATCTCACCGCAGTTCTCCATGGAGGAGCCGGAGAGCGAGGAGGCCGGGGAACCGCAGGAGGCGTCCGCCGAGGGCTCCGAGGGCGCTGGGAGCACTGAGGGCGCTGAGGGGGCCGAAAGCCCGGCCGACGGTGCCGAGGGATCCGCCGAGGCGGGCGCCGCCGAGGGAACCGGCGAGGCGGGCGCCGCCGAGGGAACCGGCGAGGCGGGCGCCGCCGAGGGAACCGGCGGCGAGCCCGCCGACCAGGAGGGCGGAGCCGGCGAGGCGCCGGAGACGCCCGTGATGCCCACCGTCCCCGCCGAGGTCGTGGCGGCGCTGGAGAGCCAGCCCGAACTGGGCCAGGTCTTCGGCCGGCGCAGTGCCACCGTCGAGACGGACGACGACCGGATGGCCTTCGTCTACACCTATCCGGGCGCCGAGATCGGCGCCGACCTCACCAGCGACGTCGTCGAGGGCGACCTGGCCGACATGGGTCCGGGCAGGGCCGTGGTGGCGGAGGGGCACCTCGACGGCGTCGGGATCGGTGACACCGCCACCCTCCCGTCCGAGAACGGGGAGGACCTGTCCCTGGAGGTCGTCGCCGTGGTGGAGGAGATGCAGATGCTCTCCGGCGTGACCGTCGCCGAGGAGGACTTCGCCAAGGCCTTCCCCCAAGTGGACGGGAACGAGATGCTCTTCGTCCGCGCGGCGGAGGGCGCCGACCCCGCCGAGGTGCGCGACGCGGTCTACACGGCGGTCGAGGACCACCCGACCATGCAGGTCGGTTCTGCCGCCGAGATGAAGAACCAGTTCTCCCAGATCCTGGACATCGCCTTCTACACCATCGCGGCCATGCTGGGCCTGGCGATCATCATCGCGGTGTTCGGCATCTCCAACACGATGGCCCTTTCGGTACTGGAGCGCACCCGCGAGTCCGCGCTGCTGCGGGCGCTGGGCCTGGCCAGGGGGCAGCTGCGCCGGATGCTGAGCGTGGAGGCCGTGCTGCTCTGCCTGATCGGCGCGGGTATCGGCATCGTGCTGGGCGTGGTGTTCGGATGGGCCGCCGGCGCCTCGGTGCTGCCGAACATGATCTTCGCCGTTCCGGTCGGCCAGATCGCGATGTTCATCGCGGTGGCCGTCCTGGCGGGGCTCCTGGCCTCGGTGCTGCCCGGCCGCCGGGCCGCCGGGACCTCGATCACGGGGGCGCTGGCCAGCGAGTAGGCGCTTCGGCCCCTCCGCGCATGGAAGAGGACACGCGGGCCCTTCCCAGCCTTCGGGCGGGAGGGGCCCGCGCCGTACTGTGGGCCCGGAGGTGCGCGGTGGAGTCTGCTTCGGTACCGGCCCCGGCGGGCGGGGTGGTGTGGGGAACGGCCACGGCCCGGTGGACGCTCACGGCCACGGTGCTCGGTTCGGGGATGGCCTTCCTGGACTCGACCGTGGTGACGGTGGCGCTGCCCGCCGTCCAGGACGACCTGGACACGGGGCTGTCGGGATTGCAGTGGATCGTCAACGGCTACATGGTGACGCTGTCCGCGCTGATCCTGCTCAGCGGTTCGCTGTCGGACCGGTTCGGCCGGGTGCGCCTGTTCATGGTCGGAGTGGCGGTGTTCGCTCTGGCGTCGGCGCTGTGCACGTTCGCGCCGACCCTGGGATGGCTGGTCGCGGGACGTGTGGCGCAGGGCGTGGGCGGAGCGCTGCTGACGCCGGGAAGCCTGGCGATCCTCCAGGCGGGGTTTCGCGAGCAGGACCGGGCGCGGGCGATCGGGGCGTGGTCGGGGCTGACGGGCGTGGCCGCGGCGGTGGGGCCCTTCGTGGGCGGCTGGCTGGTGCAGGTCGGCGACTGGCGGCTGATCTTCCTCATCAACCTGCCCGTCGCGGCGGCGGTGCTGGCGATCGCCTGGTTCAGGGTGCCCGAGTCGCGCGACGCCGACGCCTCCGGGCGGTTGGACTACCCGGGGGCGCTGCTGGGCGTGGCCGCGCTGGGCGGGATCACCTACGCGCTCATCCAGTGGGGCGCGGTGGGTGCGGCACCGGGCGTGTGGACCGCGGCGGCGCTGGGTGTGCTGGCCCTGGCGGGGTTCCTGCTGGTGGAGGCGCGCAGCCGGAACCCGATGCTGCCGCTGGGGGTCTTCTCCTCGACGGCCTTCAGCACGACCAACGCCGCGACGGTGCTGATCTACGGGTCCCTGGGGCCACTGCTGTTCCTGCTGGTGATCCACCTGCAGGAGGTGGGCGGCTACTCTCCCGTGGCGGCGGGGGCGGCCTCACTGCCGATCACGCTCATGATGCTGGCGCTCTCGGCGGGGTCGGGCAGGCTCGCGGCCCGGATCGGTCCCCGGCCGCAGTTGTTCGCGGGCCCGCTGCTGTTGGCGGCGGGGTTCGTGCTGCTGTCGCGGCTGGAGCCGGAGGCGCCCTACCTGACGGGTGTGCTGCCGGGTGTGCTGCTGGTGGCGCTGGGGCTGTCGACGACGGTGGCGCCGCTGACGGCGACCGTGCTGGCGTCGGTGTCCGAGCGGCACGCTGGCCTGGCCTCGGGGGTGAACAACACCCTCGCGCGCGGCGCCCAGCTGATCGGGGTGGCCGCGGTCCCGGTGCTCGCCGGGATCGGCGGGACCGGTGGTGGGAGCGCGGGGGCCAACGGTGGTCCCGAGGCGCTCGCGCAGGGCTTCGGTCCGGCGATGCTGATACTGGCGGGCCTGTGTGCGTCGGCCTCGCTGTGCGCTCTGGCGCTGCCGTGCGGGCGGATGCCGGAGGCCGCGGAGAAGGCGGAGCCGCCCGCCGCGGAGCCGCCCCCGCGGTTCTGCGGGGCCTCGGGGCCGCCGCTGCGCTCGTGCCCGGGCTCCAGAGCCGGGGAGTAGGCTCCGGTGGCTCCGGGAGGTCCGCGGCGGCCGGACCGCCGGTCACCCCACGGAGCCACCGGAGCGGGGATCAGACGTCCCGGGTGCCGGTGCCGGGGATCTCGGTGTCCTCGGCTCCGGGATCCGCGGCGCGGGTGTCCTTCGGGGCCCCGGTGTCCGGGGTGCCGGTGTCCCTCGGATCCTCGGCGTCGGGAACGTAGCCGGACGTGTCGGTGGTCCGGTCGCGCTCGTCGTCCCGCTCGCCGTGGGGCGTGTCCGCCGGGTGCTCGTACGGCCTGACGGGGTGTTCGCTCCTGACGGCCGCCCCCTCGCCGGTGTCGGGCGCGTCCGTGTTGTCGACCTCGTGCACGGCCTCCTGCTCCGCGCTGCGGGTCTCCCCGCCCCAGTTCTCGCGCGGGTAGAGGTCGCTGCGCTCGGAGCGCACCGCCTCGTCGATGCCCCGGGGAGCCGAGCTGTCGGTTCCCGGCGTCTCGGGGTCCACGAAGTCGTACTCCTGGATGCCGTAGTCCGGCTCGATCCGCCGCTCCCGCGCGACGGCCTTGCTCAGCTCGGGGTCGTCGCCCATGTCGGTGTCCACGTCGTAGGGCTCATCAGTGTCGCCCGAGCCGGTCTTCTCGTCAAAGGGCTCTTCAGTCACTGTCTCCCCCCTTCCCTCGTTAGTCCGCTGCCCCAAACCGTCCCGCGTATGTCAACTTTCCGGCCGAAAAACACGGGCGCGCGAAAGGAGCCGAGGCCTCCGGCGTGCGCGGACAGGCCGCCGAAGGGGTGGAGGCGGTGGGATCCTCCGGTGCGCGGTCTCGTCCACGCGCACCGGCGGCCCTAGCGGCGGGCGCGCTCGGAGCGGCGCAGGAGCAGGGGGCGCAGGGCGGCCTCCAGGGCGACGGCCCCGTCGAGCTTGCTCTGGCCGGCGGCGCGGTCCTCGAAGTGGATGGGGATCTCCACCATCTTCTGGCCGCGCCGGTAGGCCCGGTAGTGCATCTCCACCTGGAAGGTGTAGCCGGTGCTCTCGATGCTGGGCAGGTCCAGGGTGCGCAGCGCCGAGGCCCGCCAGAGCTTGAAGCCCGCGGTGACGTCGCGCACGGGCATGGACAGCACGGTCTTGACGTAGGCGTTGGCCCAGCCGCTGAGGATGCGGCGGCTGCGCCCCCACTGCTCGGACAGGCTGCCGCCGGGCACGTACCGGCTGCCGATCACCACACCCGCGTTCGTGGAGTGCAGGGTGCCGAGCAACTGGGGGAGGTAGCCCACGGGATGGCTGAGGTCGGCGTCCATCTGCGCCACGTACTCGGCGCCCTCCTCCAGGGCGCGGGTCATGCCCGCGACGTAGGCGCGGCCCAGTCCGTCCTTGCTGGTGCGGTGGATGACACCGACGCGTCCGGCGTGCTCGACGGAGAGCTTCTCGGCGATCTCCCCGGTGCCGTCCGGGGAGTTGTCGTCCACGACCACGACCCGCAGGCGGGGCAGGTCCAGGGCCATGAGCTGTCCCACCAGCGCGGGCAGGTTGTCCGCCTCGTCGTAGGTGGGCACGACCACCGTGAGCCGGGAACCGGCCCAGGCCCCGGGGAGCGCCACGGGTTCCGGCGTGACGCGCACGGGTTCGGAAGGCGAGTGCTGGGGCGTCGGCTGGGAGGACATGCGCGGCGGCTCCTGGGGCGGATCGGGACCGCGTGGTGGACGTCGGCCCCGTGACGGGTGTGAACGGTAGGGTATGCGCTCCCGGTGTCCGCCGGGAGGAGGACGTCGCGTCCGCTGTTCCTCACTGCCCCCGTTCCCCGACGACCACGGCGACGTGGACGAGGGCGCCCGTCTCCTCCAGTGTCATGAGCACCTCGGGGTCGGCGCTGCTGTCGGTGACCAGGTGGGCGATCTCCTCGGGGGCGACGGTGGGCACCATGGTGTCGGCACCGATCTTGGTGTGGTCGGCCAGGACGATGGTCTCCTCGGCGCAGGCCGCCAGGGCCTGGTCCACACTGGCCACGGCCGGGTTGGGGGTGCTCAGACCGCGGTCGGCGCTGACCCCGTTGCCGGAGAGGAAGGCCCGGTTGACGCGCAGTCCGGCCAGGCTCTGCTCCGCGGCGGCCCCGACCAGCGCCCTGACGGGCCCGTGCAGCGTACCGCCGGTCACGACCACCTCGACTCCGGTCGCCCCCGACAGGACGTCGGCCACGCGCAGGGAGTTGGTGACCACGGTCAGGTCGGTGCGGTTCAGGAGTTCGCGGGCGAGGGCCTCGGTGGTGCTGCCGGGACCGATGGTGACGGCGTCGCCGGGGCGGACCAGGCGGGCCGCGGCCACGGCGATGGCGGCCTTCTCCGCGGCGCACTGGCCGCTCTTGCCGGAGTAGCTCTGCTCGTGGCCGATGCGCCCCGGCAGGGCGACCCCGCCCCGGCGCCGGTCGACGAGCCCCTCGGCCTCCAGCGCGCGCACGTCGCGGCGGATGGTGACCTCCGAGGCGCGGACCTTGGTGGCGATGTCGCGCAGGGACATGGTGCCGTTGGCGCGCACGAGTTCGAGAATGCGCTCCCGGCGTTCGGCGGCGAACGCCGGACGGCTCTCCTCGGACATGCGGCCCACTTTCCGTGCTTGGTCCCGGCACGGGCGGTGGTCCCGCGCGGTTCCTAGACTACGGAACCGTCCCGGGTGGGGGCCCGCGCCGGTTCGGCGGTGTCCGAGGGCTCCGAGGGGGTCTCCTCCGCGGCGGACTCCGGTCTCTCCATGAGGAGGGTGACGATGACGACTACCGTGAGCGCCACGAGGCCGATGAGTGCTCCCACTCCGAACAGCACCACGACGGACATATGGGCCTCCCAGGGGACGGGCTGACCTGCCAATAACCAAATTCCCGGTTTCGGTTGACCTCACACCACCGGACACGGGAAAGATCACGCCACAATGGGGGTATGAAGCCCGATCCGGCACCACTGGCCACCGAGGTCTGGTGGGCCCACACCTCCGCCGCCGACGACCGCCTGCTGCGCCTGCTCGACGAGGAGGAGCTCACCCGCAACTCCCGCTTCCGCCACCAGGCCGACCGCGACCGGCACCTGCTGGGCCGCGCCACGGCCCGGCTGCTGCTGGCCGAGCGTGCCGGGTGCCCGCCCGAGAAGGTGACCTTCGCCCTGCGCTGCCGTTCCTGTGAGGAGAAGGAGCGCACGGGTGCCGATGAGGGCGCGGGCACCGGCCAGGGGCCCCACGGCAAGCCGCACCCCACCGGCCCCGCCGAGGGGTGGGAGGTCTCCGTCAGCCACTCGGGCGAGTGGGTCGCGCTCGCCATGGCCTCCGGCGTGCCCGTGGGCGTGGACGTCGAACGCGTCTCCGCGGCCCGCGACCTGGAGGGCCTGGTGGCCTACACCCTGGGCGACCCGGAGCGCCGCGCCTGGGAGCGCCTCTCCCCCGCCGACCGGGTCGGCGCCTTCTTCCGCTACTGGGCACGCAAGGAGGCCCTGCTCAAGGCGACCGGTCTGGGACTGTCTGGCGGTCTGCGCCGTGTCCTGGTGAGCCCGGTGGACGCCGAACCCGAACTGCTGTCCTGGGCCGGTGGCGGCGGCCCGGAGGCGGCGGCTCTGCTGGACCTGGAGCGGGGGGAGGAGTACCGGTCGGCGCTGGCCGTGCTGACCGACCGCCCGGTGGAACTGGCGGTGCGTCCCCACGAGGAGACCGCCAGGCTGCTGCGCTCCTGGCCGGGAGGCGTCTGAGGCCCGGATCCCCGGTCGGCGGGGAGGCCTCCCGGCCCGCCGCCGACGCGCCGGCGCGCCCTCTCCCGGCGGCGCCCCTCAGCCGCCCTCGCGGGCCAGGTGGCGGCTGATGACCAGGCGCTGCACCTGGTTGGTGCCCTCCACGATCTGGAGCACCTTGGCCTCGCGCATGTAGCGCTCGACGGGGAAGTCACGGGTGTAGCCGTAGCCGCCGAAGACCTGCACGGCGTCGGTGGTGACCCTCATCGCGGTGTCGGTGGCCAGGAGCTTGGCCATGGCGGCCTGCTTGCCGAAGGGGCGTCCGGCGTCGCGCAGGCGGGCGGCGGCCAGGTAGAGCTCGCGGGAGGCGGCGACCTGGGTGGCCATGTCGGCGAGCATGAAGCCCAGGCCCTGGAAGTCGCCGATGGCGCTGCCGAACTGGCGGCGTTCGCGGGAGTAGGCGACGGCGGCGTCCAGGGCGGCCTGGGCGAGGCCGACGGCGCAGGCGGCGATGCCCAGGCGCCCCGAGTCCAGGGCGGCCAGGGCGATGCCGAACCCCCTGCCCTCCTCCCCGACCAGGGCGTCGGCGCCGATCCGGACGTCGTCGAAGAGCACCCCCGCCGTGGGCGAGGAGCTCATGCCCATCTTGCGTTCGGGAGCCGCGGAGTCCAGGCCGGGGGCGCCGGCCGGGACGTGGAAGCAGCTGATGCCGTGGGATCCGGAGTCGGGGGCGCCGGTGCGGGCGAAGAGCGTGTAGTAGTCGGCCCGGCCGCCGTGGGTGATCCAGGCCTTGGCGCCGTTGATCCGGTACCCGTCCCCGACGCGCTCGGCGCGGGTGGTCATGGCGGCGGCGTCCGAACCGGAGGCGGTCTCGGACAGGCAGTAGGCGCCCAGGAGGTCGCCGCCGAGCATGTCCGGCAGGAGTGCGGCCCTTTGCTCCTCGGAGCCGAAGGCGGCCACGGGGTAGCAGGACAGGGAGTGGACGCTGACGCCCAGGCCGACCGCCAGCCAGCCGCGGGCCAGTTCCTCCACCACCTGGAGGTACACCTCGTAGGGCTGGTCGCCGCCGCCGTACTCGCCGGGGTAGGGCAGTCCGAGCAGTCCCGACCCGCCGAGCACGCCGAAGACGTCGCGCGGGAAGAGGCCGCCCTCCTCGTCATGGGCCGCACGCGGGGTGAGTTCCTTGTCCACGATCTCCCGGGTCAGTTCCAGGAGCTGCTTCGCCTCGGGGGTGTGCAGCGTGCGTTCGACCGTCATGGGCTTCTCCCGCGCTTTCGGACTGTCCAGCATGTGGATCTAGTAGGACGTCCAACTATATGGTGACGCAGGGCACCCTACCCCACAAGCCGGCCTGCCCGACGTCCTGGTTTCGACAGCCGGGGCGCGGGCCGCCGATCCGTTGGACAGCGTGCTCCTCCCCGACCGCGGGGACGGCGTGTCTGTACACGAGGCCCCTCCCCGTCCTAGATTCCACGCATGGACCTCGAACTCCGCCATCTGCGCACCCTCTGCCTCCTGGCTGACACCGGCAGTGTGACCAAGGCGGCCGCCGCGCTCTCCACGTCCCAGCCCGCGCTGACCACCCAGCTCCAGCGGATCGAACGCGAGGTCGGCGGACCGCTGTTCCACCGCGGCCGCTCCGGCGTCCGCCCCACCGAGCTGGGTGAGTTCGTACTGGTCCGCGCACGTTCGGTCCTGCTGTCCATGGACGACCTGCTCCACGACATCACCGCGCGCGGCGCCTCTCCCGCCACACTGCGCGCGGGCGGGGTGGGGCCGCTGACCATAGAACTGTCGGCCCGCCTGCCCGAGGTGTTCCCGAACGTGCCCGTCCACGTCCGTACGGAGTACTCCCCCAAGCTGGTCACCGACCTGGTGCGCGCGGGCCGCCTGGACCTGGGGACCACGATCGACTACGTGGACCGCGACCTGTCCACGGACGGCCCCCTGTCCTGGGCGATGCTCTCGGTGGAACCGCTGCACGTGGCGCTGTGGGCCGACCACCCCCAGGCGGACCGGCCGCTGGTCCGCCTGGGCGACCTGTCCGGATCCCCGTGGGCGCTCACCCCGCCGGACGGAACCGGCTGGCCCGAGTGCTTCTACCTCGCCTGCCAGCGGGCCGGGTTCACCCCCGAGGTGCCCTACCGGCTCTACGACCGCTCCGAGATCCACGACCTCATCGCCGACCGCCGGGCCGTCGCGCCGTGCCAGTCGGACTTCGACACCGACGCGGGTGTGGTGGTCCGCCCCCTGGAGGGCGCGCCCATCCAACTGCGCCACCTGCTGGTCTGGCGGCGCGACGGCCCGGTCCACCAGGTCTCCGACAGCATCGCCCGGCTGGCCCGCGAGATCCTGCGCGGCTCGTCCCGCGCGCTGTCCCCCGTCCCGCCGGAGGGCACCCCCGTGCCCGTCGAGGCGCTGGGAAACCACCGCGGCGGCCGCGCGTCCGACGCTCCCGCCGGCTGACCCGGCCGCGTACCGGTCGCCCCGCGAAATGGAATTCGCGCGGAGAACCACGTAAGAGACGCGAGGGAAGGTGTCTTTCCTTTCGCGTCCCGAAAAGGCGCGCGCCCTCACCGCCCCATGCGCGAGGCCCCGGCTCCAGTCGGTTCTCCGCTCCACAACGGGACCGTGACCCACACCACAATTAGCGCGCGAACGCACTGAAACCCGGCATTCCCGCTTCTTTTACATCCGACACCATTTATGCAGACCTACTGGTCGGTTTGCGGCGTCGGTTGACACGCGTACAGTGTCTACGCAGTGACGTACTGGTGAGTAGGTAGACCCCCGCCGCCCTCTCCATACCACGTACCTCCATCCCCCCGGGCGCCCTCGCGTCTGTCCCGACAAGACGAACGAGTCCAGGACACCATCATGCGACCACTGAGAATCCTCGCCTCGACACTGGCCGTCGCGGTCCTCCTCGCCTCCTGCTCCAACGGTGAGGGCTCGGACGACGCCGCCACGGAGGCCGACACCATGGGGGTCTCCGACGAGGCCATCGTCATCGGCACGCACCAGCCCCTCACCGGGGCGGCCTCTCCGGGCTTTCGCCACGTCTCCACCGGCGCCCGTGCCGTGTTCGACTACATCAACGACAACGGCGGGATCCACGGCCGCCGGATCGAGTACCAGGTCCAGGACGACTCGTTCGACCCCGCTCAGACCCTGAAGTCCACCCGCAGCCTGATCGAGGACCACGAGATCTTCGCGATGCTCGGCGGCCTGGGCACCCCCACCCACCAGGCCGTGATCGACGAGCTCAACGAGAAGCACGTCCCCGACCTCTTCGTCTCCTCCGGCGCCCTGGCCTGGGACCAGCCCGAGGTCTACCCCTACAGCTACGGCTTCCAGGTCGACTACACCAGGGAGGCCAAGATCCAGGGCAAGTTCATCTCCGAGGAGTTCCCCGGAGACAAGGTCGGCCTGCTCTACCAGAACGACGACGTGGGCCCCTCCTCCCACGCGGGGATCGAGCAGTACCTCACCGAGGAGATCGTGGCCTGGGAGTCCTACGACCCCGGCGTCCCCGAACTCGCGGGACAGGTCAAGGAGCTCAAGGACTCCGGCGCCGACGTCGCCGTCTGCTACTGCATCCCCGCCTTCCTCGGACTGGCCATCCTGGAGGCCACCGCCATCGGCTACACGCCGCAGTGGGTGGCGCCCAGCTTCGGGGGCGACGTGAAGGTCATCACCGGCCTCATCGAGGAGTACGCGAAGGGCACCCCCGCGGAGGACGTGCCGCCCGAGGCCTTCACCGACGGCCTCATCATCACCGCGTTCCTGCCGATGGTCACCCAGAGCGATGACCCCTGGACCAGGTTCTTCCTGGAGCTCCACGAGAAGTACAACTCCGGGACGCCCTTCACCGACACCACCGTCTACGGCATGGTGCAGGCGACCCTGTTCGCCCAGGTACTGATGAAGGCCGGGCCCGACCTGACCCGCCAGAAGCTGCTCGACACCCTGAACTCCCATGAGTGGAGGGGACCGGGCCTGGTCCCGTTCGCGGCCACCGAGGAGGACCACAGCGGCTACACCGGGGTCATGGTGGTGCGGCACCGCGCCGGCGAGAAGCCCGAGATCCTCCAGGAGCCCATGGTCACCGACAGCGCCGGCGGGGAGGTCCTCCCCTTCGAGATGGACCGCCCCTCTCCCGACGAGGTGGCCCTGTTCGGCAACGGCAGCGGCGGGTAGCGGGCCTCCGGGTGCGCGGTGCCGCGCGGAGGCGGCGCCGGTCCCGGCCGCGCCCCGAAGAACGCGGCCGTATCCGTGCCGGAGGCCCGCACGGCACAAAGCACCCGCACGGGTCGGGGCCCGGCCGCTCGGGAAGTCCGGCCACGCGGGCCCCGGCTACCCGGGGCCTCCCTCCGCGTCGACGGCCTCGGAGTACTCGGGGACGCGGAGGACGAACGCCGCTCCGCCGAGCAGCTCGCTGTGCCCGGCCACGAGGCTGCCCCCGTAACCGCGCGCGATCTCCCGCGAGATCGGCAGGCCCAGGCCGCTGCCGCCGGGATCGCGCTCCCTCGACTCCCGCAGCCGCGCGAAGCGCTCGAAGATCCGCTCCCGTTCTCCCGCGGGGATCCCCCCGCCGTCGTCGTGCACCTCCACCACGGCAAAGCCCTCCTCGCGGCGAACGATGACGTCGATACGCGACCTGGCGTGCCGCTGCGCGTTGGCGATCAGGTTGGTGAGGACACGGGTCGCGTGCAGTCGGCCGATCTCCGCGTGGACCGGCCCCGAGGAGTGCACCGTCAGGTCGGGGTGGCGGCGCCGGTCCACGAACTCCTCCTCGACCAGGGCGGTCAGGTCCACCCTCTCCCGCTTCAGGGCGGTGCCGGCGTCCAGGCGGGCGAGTTCGAGCAGGTCGTTGACGATGTTCTCCAGCCGCTCGGTGTCCGACAGCAGGCCGGTGAGCAGCAGCTCGCGCATCCGGGGGTCGGGGTCGGGGTCGGAGAGCTCCACCTCCAGCTTGGTCCGCATCCCCGCGATGGGGTTGCGCAGCTCGTGGGAGGCGTCGGAGACGAACCGCCGCTGCCTGGTGACGGCCTCCTCCAGCCTCCCCAGACCGGCGTTGGCGGTACGGGCCAGGTGGGCGATCTCGTCCTGGCTCGTGGGTACCGGGAACCTCATGTGCAGCTCTTTGGCGGAGAGGGCGTCCAGCCGTGCGCTGATCTCCTCCACCGGGCGCAGCGCGCGGCCGACCCCGTACCAGATGACCAGTCCGATGGTGGGGATCAGGACGCACGACATCCCCAGCAGCGTGGCCTCCAGCGTGTGGGTGACCACGATCGGGGGCATCACGACCGCGGCCAGGACGACGACGTCTCCGTAGGCCGTGCCGTCGACGGCGTGGCCCACCACCAGCAGACAGGTCTCGGACTCAACGCCCCGCTCCGGCACGCAGACCGTGGTGTCCATCCACGGTTCGTCGGGGGTGGGGCGTTCGGCGGTCAACGGGAGTGCGTCGTCCAGGGCCCTGCTGGAGGCGAGCACCTCGTCGGTGCCGCGCGCGATGACCTGGAACCGCAGGACGGGCCCGCCGTTCGGGATCGCTCCGGGATAGCGCTCGGACTCGATGTACTCGGATACCTCACGGACCTCCTCGGCGGCCATGTCGCGGACCTGCTCCACGACCGCCTCGCGGATGAGGAAGGTGGTCAGGGACAGGTCCAGTCCCAGGACCAGTACCAGCACCATGACCGCGCCGAAGGTGACCTGGGCACGGATCGAGTGCGGGCGTATCCGGCCCCACGCCCTCCTGAGTCCATCCCTCCGTCCTGGCACCCGCCCATTGTCACCCGGGGGCTCTGTCATCCGTCGAAACGTCGGCGGTGTGGCGAACAGCGGACATGAGAGGACCAACGTCCGCTTCCAGGAGGTCTCGGACGGGGATCCCCGGACTCCCGGAGGGGCCGTACGGGCTCCCGGCGGCCTCCCGGGCCTTGCGCCCTTCCCCGGACCGCCCCTTCCCAGGCCGTCCCCCGCGCGCTACTCGTAGGGGTCCGGCGGGTCGGTGACCTCCTCCATCTCCAGGGCCTCGAACTCGTGCTCGCTGACCTCGGAGATCTCGCCCTCGGGCTCGACCCACGTGCCGCGCACCGTCCACCAGGTGTCGGTCTCCGGCGCGGGCTCGCCCAGGACACGGACCTTGTTGACGATGGCGTCGGCGGCGCAGCAGGACATCTGCAGGCGCGCCAGGTACCACCCCTCACCCTCGGATGCGGGTACCGCGAACCCGGTCAGCTCGATCTCGCGCCCGGCCATCTCGCGCTCCTCGTCCACCCAGGCGCGCATCACGAACTGGCGGATGTCCATCTCGACGACCTCGCCCGCAACCGCCTCCGCCAGCTCGTCGTCGAACCGGCCCGAGCGGGGCTGTTCCGGCGGCGGGCCGGAGGAACCGGCGGTGCTCTCCACGGTGTAGGAGCCCAGCGCGGGCGGGGCGACGACGAAGACGGCGAGCACGGGCAGCAGGAGCAGCCACGCCACCCCGGGCGCGCGGGAGTGGTCGTGTCCGTGCCCGTCGGCGTGGCCGTGGTGGGCTCCGGGATCCGCCTGCCCGGCCCCCTCGGCTCCTTCGGCCCCTCCGCCGGTGACCGCCTCCTTCCTCTCCCCCCGAAGCTCGGCCGCGATGACGAGGACGCCGAGTACCGCCATGACCACGCCCGCGGCGATGAGGAAGGGGCCGAAACTCGGCTTGACCCAGTTCAGGTACAGGTCCGTGGCCACGGTGCTGGTCAGCGCGGCGGCGCCGAGCAGCACGAGGGTGAGCCCCTGGGCGATACGGTTCACAGGACCAGGCCTCCGATCAGGAACGTGCTGAGCAGTCCGACCAGCAGGCACAGCGGCGCGAAGCGCGCCACGAAGCGCCAGCCGAACACCCCCGCCTGCATCGCGATGAGCTTGAGGTCGATCATCGGACCGATCACCATGAACGCGAGCTTGGCGGTGGGCGAGAAGTCGGTGAGGCTGACCGCGACGAACGCGTCGGCCTCGGAGCAGATGGACAGCAGGATGGCGAGCACGGCGAGCACGAGCACCGAGACGACCGGGAGCCCGGCCACCGTCAGCAGCCATTCGCGCGGCACCATGACGTTGAGGGTGGCGGCGGCCAGGCCGCCGACCACGAGGTAGCCGCCCGCGTGCATCGTGTCGTGCAGCATCGACTCGCGGAAGACCTTCCACCGGGAGTCGCCGGGGGTGTGGGCGTGGGAGGGCAGGCGCAGCCAGTCGGCGCGGCCGAAGCGCACCCAGACCCACCCGACGACCACGGCGGTCAGCAGGGAGGCCGTGAACCGGGCCAGCACCATCTCGGGCTGTCCCGCGAAGGCCACCGCGGTGGCGATCATGACGATCGGGTTGATGGCGGGCGCCGCCAGCAGGAAGGTCAGCGCGGCGGCGGGCGCCACCCCGCCCTTCATCAGGCTTCCGGCGATGGGGACCGAGGCGCACTCGCATCCGGGCAGCAGCGCTCCGGAGACACCGGCCACCGGTACCGCGCGGCTGGGCCTGGAGGGGATGAGCCGCTGGTAGACCGAGGTCGGGACGAACGCGGTGAGCGCGGCCGACAGCGCCACCCCGAAGACCAGGAAGGGCAGCGCCTGGAAGCTGATCGCGGTGAAGATGGTGGCCCACGCGAGGAAGGCCTGGCTGGTGAGCTGGTCGGACAGCCAGGCGTGCCCCACCGCCATCAGGGTGATGAACAGGGCGAACAGCCAGACCGTCCCGGTCCTGCGCCGCCCCCCGTCGCGCCCCCAGTCCTCGGGGGGCAGCTCCCCGCCCCGGTCGTCCCATCCCCCGACGAGCGTGTCGCCGAGGGAGGCGGTGGAGGTAGTGGAGGCGGGTGCGGGGTCGGGGGCCGGGCCGAAGCCGGGCTCGGCTGGATCAGGGGCGGCGTCGGACGTCGTCCGGTCGGGCACGGTGGTACTCCGGGTGGTCGGGCGAGAACTGGAGGCATAGTACCGAAAATCGTTTTCGCCCGTGGGCATCCCACTCCGACCGGTGGACGGCCGGCTCCCGGCGTCAGCCGAGATGGCCCGTCCCGGACAGGAACATCACCTTCTGCGCTCCCCACACACCCACGTACCACACCAGGCCCGCGGGCACTGTCGCCGCGAGCGCGCGTGGCCGGTCCCCCGGCACGCGGGCCATCACCAGGACGAGTGCGACGCCCACCAGCGTGTAGACCCCGGACTGGACGAACATGGGGACCGGGGAGAGCGGCAGGGGCGTCTCCGGTGACACCAGCCGGAAGTGCGCCCAGTCCAGCACCGGGAGCAGCGCGTCGGCGAGGAAGACCCCTCCTGCCAGGCCGAGTCCCGCGAGGCGGCGCGACCGGCGCTCGTCGAGGATCCACGCCCCGGCCCCGGTCAGCAGCGGACCGGCCACGCACGCGGCCAGCAGCCACGGCCAGGCCGGGAACAGCCACGCCGCGAGGTCGGGGAGGGCGCCCGGTCCGTCGGTGAGGACCGCCGCCACGGCGTAGTAGCACACCACGGCGCCCAGCAGGGCCACGGCCCCGGAGACCGGCACCTGCCAGGGACGCAGCCGGGTTCCCGCCCACATGCCCAGCAGGATCACCACGAAGCACCAGCCGGCGGACGCGTCGAGGAACAGCGTCCAGACCGGCCAGGGCAGCACGACCGCCCCGAGGAGGCTCAGTGCGCCCAGGGCGGGCCCGGCCAGGGCGGCCAGGGCGGCCATGCGGGGAGAGGGGGCGCGGGGGGTGGCGGATACCTTCTGCATGTCCTCGCTATCGCTCCGTGCCGGGGCCCCGGTTCCCCGCCCCGGCGGGCCCCTAGGGCTCCCGCGGCCCCTCCTCCTCGGGGCCTTCGTCCCCGTCGGACCGCTCCCGGCCGGTCTCCTCCTCCGCGGCCCGCTCCCGGTCGGCCGCGTCCAGGCCCGGGTCGGAGGGCGCCTCGCCCTCGGATCGCTGGACGTCCTCGGGCAGGGCGCCGGAGGCCGGCCCCCAGCACTCCACGTTCCGCAACTGGGGCATCTTGGAGAGCGTGAACTGGGGGTCCAGCCCGTTGCGCAACTGGCGGCTGTAGTCGGCCAGCAGTCGGAAGGCGGTCGCCGACAGCGGTGCCAACGCCAGCAGGTTGACGGTGGCCATGACGCCCATGAAGACGTCGGCGAGGCTCCACACCAGGGTCAGCGGGGCCACCGAGCCGAGGAACACCGCGGCCAGGACCGCGTAGCGGAAGTAGGTCATGTGCCTGGGGGTGCTGTCCAGGAACAGCAGGTTGGTCTCGCCGTAGTAGTAGTTGCCCAGCACGGAGGTGAAGGCCAGCAGGAAGAGGATGACCGTGAGCGCGTGGATCGCCCACTCCCCCAGGTTGGCCTCCAGCGCGTTCTGGGTGACCTGGACGCCCGGCTCCCCTCCGAAGTCGGGGTCGCCGAGCAGGACGATGAAGGCCGTCACCGAGCACACCAGCCAGGTGTCGAAGTACACGCCCAGGGTCTGCACCAGTCCCTGCTTGGCCGGGTGGGAGACCGAGGCGGTGGCACCGGCGTTGGGCGCCGAGCCCAGGCCCGCCTCGTTGGAGAACATGCCGCGCCGCATCCCCTGGACGATCGCCGTGCCCACTCCCCCGGCGACGAACTCGCGTACCCCGAAGGCCGAGGCGAAGATGTCGCCGACGACCCGGGGGAGCTCGCCGATGTTGACGACCACCACGTACAGGCCGATCAGGATGTAGAGGATCGCCATCAGAGGGACCAGGCCCTGCGCCACGTGGGCGATACGCCGGATGCCGCCGAAGATGACCAGTGCGGTCAGGCCCGCCAGGGCCAGGCCGATCACGGTCGACAGCAGCAGCCCGGGAGATCCGCCCAGGGCGCCCACGGAGGCGGAGACGGCGGAGGTGATGCTGTTGGCCTGCACCGTGTTGAACACCAGGCTGAAGGTCACGGTGATGACGACGGCGAACAGCACGCCCATCCACCGGCTCTCCAGCCCGTACTTCATGTAGTAGGCGGGGCCGCCCCGGAAGCCGGTGCTGGTGCGCACCTTGTAGAGCTGGGCGAGGGTGGACTCCACGAACGCCGCCGATCCCACCAGCGCGGCCATCGCCCACATCCAGAACACCGCGCCGGGGCCGCCGAGGACGATCGCGGTGGCCACGCCGACGATGTTGCCGGTACCCACTCGGGAGGCCGCCGAGACGGCGAAGGCCTGGAAGGAGGAGATCTCCCTCTGGCCGTCGGGGGCGATCCCGGGGGCGCTGCGGATGACTCGGAACATCTCCGGGAGCAGGCGTAGCTGCACGATCCCCGAGCGCAGCGTGAAGTAGACGGCCAGGATGATCAGGAGCGGGATGAGGAAGTAGCTCCAGAAGACGTCGTTGACGGCGACGATGGCGTCGTTGAGGACGTTCACGCGCTCCCCTTCGTGCGGCCAGGACGCCCCGGGCGGATCGGGGCCATCCCGCAACCTCGCACGCCACCCGCGGTGAGCCCCGGACGGACACGCGAAGGAAGGGCAAAGGACCGTAACGGAACAACAACCCGCCGTGGGCACATGATCGCGCCACGACCTGTGGTGGAGGCGGCCATGGCCAGTCCCGCCGGCGCTCCCTACGGTTCCGGCATGAAGCAGAACACCTCCTCCGCGTCCGGCCGGCGCAGGTCCCCGTTCCTCCGCGTGGTCGCCGCCAGCCTCATAGGCACGACGATCGAGTGGTACGACTTCTTCCTCTACGGCTCGGCGGCCGCCCTCGTCTTCAACCACGTCTTCTTCCCCGAGTCCGACCCCCTGATCGGCACCATGCTGGCGTTCACGACCTACGCTGTGGGGTTCGTCGCCCGCCCCCTGGGAGGCCTGGTCTTCGGCCACTTCGGAGACCGGATCGGCCGGAAACAGCTACTGGTCGTCAGCCTGCTGATGATGGGGGGCGCCACGTTCGCGATCGGCCTGCTGCCGACCTACGCGGCGGTCGGCGTGTTCGCGCCGCTGCTGCTGACGCTGCTGCGGGTGGTCCAGGGATTCGCCCTGGGAGGCGAGTGGGGCGGCGCCGTCCTGCTCGTCTCCGAACACGGAAGCCCGCGCAACCGGGGGTTCTGGGCGTCCTGGCCGCAGGCGGGCGCGCCGGGCGGCAACCTGCTGGCCACCGCCGTGCTGGCGGTCCTGGCCGTGGTGATGAGCGAATCGGCCTTCCTCGACTGGGGCTGGCGCATCCCGTTCCTGATCTCGGGCGTGCTGGTGCTCGTCGGCCTGTGGATCCGCCTGGCGGTGAGCGAGTCCCCGGTCTTTCGCGACGCGCGTGAGCAGGCCGCGGTCTCGGCCCGGCCCGAGCGCGCCCCGATCCTGGGCGTGCTGCGCGACCACTGGCGCGAGGCGCTGGTGGCCATGGGCGTGCGCATGGCCGAGAACGTGTCCTACTACGTCGTCACCGCGTTCATCCTGGTCTACGCCACCCAGCAGGCGCAGATGCCCAACGGCCAGGTCCTCAACGCGGTGCTCGCCGCCTCGGCGGTGCACCTGGTGACCATCCCCGCCTGGGGCGCCCTGTCGGACCGGATCGGCCGGCGGCCGGTGACGGCCATCGGCGCGGCGGGCATGGGAGTCTGGGCGTTCGCGTTCTTCCCGCTGATCGACATGGGCACCTTCGGGGCGGTGACGCTGGCCGCGACGGTGGGGCTGGTCCTGCACGGCGCCATGTACGGCCCCCAGGCGGCCTTCTTCTCCGAGCTGTTCAGCACCCGGGTGCGCTACTCGGGCGCGTCGGTGGGATACCAGCTGGCGTCGATCGTGGCGGGCGGAGTGGCACCGCTGGTCGCGACCGCGCTGCTGGCCTCGTTCGGCACCAGCACGCCGATCGCGCTGTACGTGGCGGCGATGTGCGCGATCACCCTGGTCGCCGTCGCGTTCGCCCGCGAGACCCGGGGCAGCGACCTGCGCCGGGTCGCCGGTGTCCGAGAGAAGTGACCAACCCCGGAAAAGGCCCGGGCCCGGCAGGTGCCACCTGCCGGGCCCGGGCCCGTTCGCGTTCTGCCGCCGCCTAGCGGGGAGCGGAGTCGTAGCGGTCGCCGCGGCGCGGACCGCCGCCGCGGGGACCGGAGTCACGGCGCTCGCCGCGGTAGCCGCCGCCGCGCTGTCCGCCACCGCTGCGGTCGCCGCGGTAACCCCCGCGGTAGCCGCCGCCACCGCGGCGGGGGCCGCCACGGCCACGGCGGTCGCGCACGGGCTCCGGCGGCTCGATCCACGGCTCCCAGGAGGGCTCCTTGGCTCCGGTCACCTCGGAGAGGAGCTCGTCACCGGGGTTGACCAGGTGCTGCTTGGCCTCGACGCCGGCGTCACCGAGAAGGCGGCGGGCCAGGCGGCGCTGGTTGGGCGCGACCAGGGAGACCACCAGGCCGGAGGCGCCCGCGCGGGCGGTGCGGCCGCCGCGGTGCAGGTAGTCCTTGTGCCCGGTGGGCAGGTCGATGTTGACGACCATGTCGATGCCGTCGACGTGGATGCCGCGCGCGGCGACGTCGGTGGCGACCAGGGCCTGGATCTTGCCCTCGCGGAACTTGGCGAGGGTGCGGGTGCGCACGCTCTGCGTCTTTCCGCCGTGCAGGGAGGCGGAGGGCACGCCCGCCGCCGCCAACTGCTCGCTGATGCTGTCCGCGCGGTACTTGCTGCGCACGAACAGGAGGGTGCGGCCGTCACGGGCGGCGATCTGGGTGACGATCTTGTTCTTGTCGCGGGGCAGCACCTTGAGCAGGTGGTGCTCCATCGCGGTGACCTGCGAGACCGGCGGGTCCACGGAGTGGGTCCGCGGGTCGGTCATGTACTTGCGGACCAGCTTGTCGACGTCGCCGTCGAGCGTGGCCGAGAAGAGCAGGGTCTGCCCCCCGGGGCGCACCTGGTCCAGGAGCTCGCTGACCTGCGGCATGAAGCCCATGTCGCACATCTGGTCGGCCTCGTCGAGCACCGAGACCTCCACGTCGCCCAGGTCGCAGACGCCCTGGTCGATGAGGTCGCTGAGACGACCGGGAGTGGCGACCAGGACCTCGACACCGCGGCGCAGCTCGTTGATCTGGCGGGTGTAGGAGCTGCCGCCGACCACGTCGCCCACGCGCGCTCCCACGATGCGGGCGTAGGTGCGCAGGGCGTCGCGGACCTGGTGGGCCAGTTCGCGGGTGGGCACCAGGATCAGGGCCCGGGGGCGCCTGGAGGCGGCGCGGCGCTCGGCGGCGCGCACGAGGACCGGCAGGCCGAAGGCCAGGGTCTTACCCGATCCGGTACGGCCGCAGCCGAGGACGTCGCGGCCCTCGAGAGCATCGGGGATGGTGGCGGCCTGGATCGGGAACGGGGTGGTCACACCGTTCTTGGCCAACTCTCCGACGATGTCCTGGGGAAGCCCCAGCGTGTCGAAAGCAGGCATTACGGCAGTGTCCGTCGTCAAGTGACGTATACCTTCCTCATCGTTTGGCAGCGTTTCGAGGAAGGCTCCACACGGCCGGGCCAGCGAAGAAATCACACAAACGCGCCTGATCACACGCGGAAGCGGGCCCCTGCATGGTGCGGGGCTCCTGAGCTCGCGATTTCCACACTGCTGTGGGGGACGAGCAACTCTCGGGTAAGAGTGGTGCCGACCGGGTCGACACGCTCTCCGCGTCTTGCGCGGCCTCGGCGCGCTCGGATGCGCGCGGCATGTCTCGACCGCTTCCGAAAGCCTACTAGAAATCGTCTCGCGACGGGGACCGGACCCCTGTTTTCCGCCGGTGATACGGGTCTCTCCGCACCGCTGCCGAACCTGTCGGAGATCCCTTCCCGCAGGTGGCGGCCCGGCCGCCGACGAGGGTCCGGCCGCCGGTGGAGGCCCCGCCCGTGCGCACGGGTCCCGCGCGCACGGGCGCCGACGGGTCTAGCGCCCGGCCGCTCCCCGGGCCAGGGCGGCGAGCCGGCCCACCTGGGCCCCGCGCTCGGCCGCGGCCTGCTGCTGGAGCGTGTTGCCCGCCGCCTGCTGGAGCAGGGCCTTGGTGGCGGTGGCGGCCTCGCGGTCGGTGGCGAGCAGCGCGGCGACGGCGTCGTCCACGGCGCCGGGGAGTTCGTCGGAGGCGACGACGAGCTCGGCCAGGCCCAGCGCCTGCGCCTCCTGCGCGCCGACGCGGCGTGCGGTCAGGCAGATCTCGACGGCGCGGTGGACCCCGACGATGTCGACGAGGGGCTTGGTGCCGGTGAGGTCGGGAACCAGGCCGAGGGCGGGCTCCTTCATGCACAGCTGGGCGTCGTCGGCCAGGACGCGGAGGTCACAGGACAGGGCCAGCTGGAAGCCCGCTCCGACGGCGTGGCCGCGTACGGCGGCGATCGTGACCAGGTCGGGGCGGCGCAGCCAGAGGAAGCCCTCCTGCAGGCCGGCGATGTAGTCCTGGACCTCGGCCTCGGTGGAGGTGCCGTCGGCCAGGCCCGAGACCATGGAGCGCTCTCCGTCGACGCCCTCGGGGCTGAACATGCCGAGGTCGATTCCGGCGGAGAAGATGTCACCCTTCCCGGAGATCACTACGATTCGGACATCCTCGGGGAGGGTCTGGCCGATGTGGGCCAGCGTGGTCCACGTGCGTCCGGTCATCGCGTTGCGGCGCTCGGGGCAGTTGATGGTGACGCGGGCGACCGGGCCCTCCACCACCAGTTCGAGCCGGGCCCGGGAGAGCTCCTCCTCGGTGGGCGGCAGCGTGGGGCCGTTCGACGCCTGTGTCATGGGTTCCTCCGTCGTGTTCGGTATCACCCAGGATATTACTCATCAGTAACCGAGAGGGGCGCGCGGGCCGGGGCCCGCGCGCCGGAGGATCACGCCTTGCGTGTGGCTCCGCCACGGCCCCTCAGGTCCACCCCGGCCTCACTCAGCAGCCGGTGGACGAAGCCGTAGGAGCGCCCCGTGGCCGCCGCCAGCATGCGGATGCTCTCCCCCGCCTCGTAGCGGCGTTTGAGCTGGGCGGCGAGTTCGGAGCGGTCGGCTCCCACCAACCGCCTGCCCTTTCCCGGCACGTCGTTCACGGATCACTCCTCCGAGTCGTTCGGTCACCCTTCGCGGAAACCCCTTCATGATCAGGCATCCCGCTCTCGCTCCGCCACATCTTCCGGCGTCACACGGGGTACTGCGTTCCCAAACCCGGTTTCGGAACGCAGTAATCACCGACCCGAAAGGAGGGAGGTGAACCTCCCGACGCACTGGGCGTCGGTCGGCGCCACCGCCTCACGCCAGCGCAATGAGGTCCTCGAACTCGGCGTTCCACACGTCCTCCACGCCGTCGGGCAGCATGATGACCCGCTCGGGCTGGAGCGCCTCCACCGCGCCCTCGTCGTGGGTGACCAGCACGATCGCGCCCTTGTACCTGCGCAGTGCTCCCAGGATCTCCTCGCGGCTGGCCGGGTCCAGGTTGTTGGTGGGCTCGTCGAGCAGCAGCACGTTGGCGCTGGAGACCACCAGCGTGGCCAGGGCCAACCGGGTCTTCTCACCGCCGGAGAGCACACTCGCGGGCTTGTCCACGTCGTCGCCGGTGAACAGGAACGATCCGAGTGTGCGCCGCGCCTCCACCTCCGGCAGATCCGGGGCCGCGCTCATCATGTTCTCCAGCACGCTCCGGTTCACGTCCAGGGTCTCGTGCTCCTGGGCGTAGTAGCCGAGTTTGAGCCCGTGGCCGTGGATGACCCGGCCGGTGTCGGGCTTCTCGACGTCCCCCAGCAGCCGCAGCAGGGTGGTCTTGCCCGCGCCGTTGAGGCCGAGGATGACCACGCGGCTGCCGCGGTCGATGGCCAGGTCCACCCCGGTGAAGATCTCCAGGGAGCCGTAGGACTTGGAGAGCCCCTCGGCCATGAGCGGCGTGCGGCCGCTGGGCGCCGGGTCGGGGAAGCGCAGCTTGGCCACCTTGTCGGACTTGCGTACTCCCTGCACACCGTCCAGGAGGCGGTCGGCCCGGTTGAGCATCTGCTGGGCGGCGCGCGCCTTGGTGGCCTTGGACCGGAACTTGTCCGCCTGCTTGCGCAGGGTGTCGGCCTGCTTCTCGGCGTTGGCGAGCTCGCGCCTGCGCCGCCGCTCGTCGGCCTCGCGCTGCTGCTGGTAGAGCTTCCAGCCCATGTTGTACATGTCGATGACGCTGCGGTTGGCGTCCAGGTAGAACACCCTGTTCACCACGTGCTCGACCAGTTCCACGTCGTGGCTGATCACGATGAGCCCGCCCTGGTGGGACTTGAGGAAGTCGCGCAGCCAGGCGATGGAGTCGGCGTCCAGGTGGTTGGTGGGCTCGTCCAGCAGCAGTGTGTCCGCGCCGCTGAACAGGATGCGCGCCAGCTCGATCCGTCGGCGCTGGCCGCCCGAGAGCGTGTGCAGCGGCTGGGAGAGCACCTTGTCGGGCAGGCCCAGGCTGGAGGCGATGGCGGAGGCCTCGGCCTCGGCGGCGTATCCGCCCAGGACGTGCAGCCGCTCGTCCCAGCGCGAGTAGGCGCGCACGCCCTTGTTGCGGGTCTTGGTGTCGGTGCTGGCCATCTTCTTCTCGGCCTCGCGCAGGCCCCGGAAGGCCTCGTCGATGCCGCGCGCGGACAGCACCCGGTCCCGGGCGATCACGTCCAGGTCGCCGGTGCGCGGGTCCTGGGGCAGGTAGCCGATGCTGCCCGAGGAGGTGACCGTGCCTCCGGTGGGCAGGCCCTCGCCCGCCAGCACCTTGGTCATCGTGGTCTTGCCCGCACCGTTGCGGCCGACCAGTCCGATCCGGTCCCCTGCGGCGACACGGAAGGTGGTCGGCTCCAACAGGAGTCGAGGACCGACGCGCAGTTCGAGGTCGGTGGCGATCAGCATGGTGGGGCTTCCTCAAGAGTGGCGGAACGGTTCGGTACGGCCGGGCGCGCGTGTGCGGCGTGGGGGCACGGCTCTTCCACGCGCTCGCCTCGGGCCAACCGACCCAGACTAACGGCACAGGTGGGGGAGGACACGAGGGGTTTCCCCGCTTCCGCGGGACGCGGACACCCTTTCGGCCAACGGGACGGGGGCGCGGCGCATTCCCCGGCGACGGACGGGGGGAGGGACGCCGCCGGTCATCGCCCCGGCGGCGCCCCTCCCCCTCCCCCGCGGTGTCGGCCTACTCCGTGGTGTCGGCGGGGGTGGACCCGCCGCCCCTCGCGTTCTCCCCGTCGGTTCCGACCACGACCGTGTCGCCCGCCTTCTCCTGCTCCTGGGCGGCGTCCTCGGATCCGTCCGACAGCTCGTCCTCGACGGCGGGCGGGCGGTTGCGCAGCAGCGCGGCCAGCACGGCGACCACCGGGGTGGCCAGGAACATCCCCGGGACCCCGCCGACGACGGCGCCGACGGAGATCGCGATGAGCACTATGGGCGAGGGCAGGTCGAGGGACGCGCCGTAGATGCGCGGCGCGAAGACGTTGCTCTCCAGCTGCTGCACCACGACCACGGCGCCGACCACGATCACGGCGACGATCCAGCCCTCGGTCACGAACGCCACCATGGCGGCGAGCAGACCGGTGACGAAGGCGCCGATGATCGGCAGGAAGGCGCCGACGAAGGTCAGCACGATCAGCGGGATGGCCAGGTTGATGTCCAGGACGATGACCAGGACGATGCCGATGCCGACGGCGTCGAAGAAGCCGACCGCCGCCACACCGCGCACGTAGCGGCCCATCACCCCGTAGGCGACGTCGCCCGCGTGGCTCAGGCCCGGACGGGAGCGGGGCGGCAGCAGGGTGAGGAACCAGTCCATGAGCTGGTCGCCCGAGTGCACGAAGTACACGGTCAGGGCGATGATCAGGACGATGCCGACCAGGACCGAGATCACCGCCGAGGTCGCGGTCCAGGCGCCGCTGAGCAGCTGGTCCTGGTTCTGGGTGATCATGCCCTGGATCTGTCCCCAGGCGTCGTCGATCATGTCGGTGAACAGCGCCGGGTCGAGCCCGAAGGGCACCCGGATGTTCTGGAGCTCGCCCACCGCGCTGGTGACGCTGTCCACGAGGGGGCCGAAGCCCTGGATGGCGGGCGTGATGATCAGCGAGATCACGCCGCCGAACACGATGAGCCCGGTCAGGAGGGAGATGGCGGTCGAGCTGCCCCGGCCCAGCCCCTTGCGGCGCAGCCAGTTGGCGACCGGCATGAGAAGCGCGGTGATGAACACCGCCAGGATCACGGGCAGGGTGACGACCGACAGGTAGACGAGCGCGTAGATGAGCAGGCCCGCCACCACGCCGATGATCAGGATCCGCCAGGCCACGTTGCTGATCGACCGCAGGAGGTCGTCGTCGCTGGACCGCTGGGGCTCGTCCGGTCCGTCCTTCGCGCTCTGTGCCTCGGCCTGGGCCTGTTCCTTCTCCGCCTCCAGCCTGGCGAGGCGCTCGGCGCGGGCTCGACGGGAGGCGAGCCACTTGTTCAGGAGCGCCCACACTCCCGGCCGTTGGGCTTGCACATGGACTCCATTCTCTGGACGTTGCACGGTGGACGCCTGGGGTCCGACAGCCGCGTGGGGGTGTTGGGGAGGATGCGTGACCGGCCCCTCCGGTTCTCCCGGATCCGCGGGGCCGGGGCCGTCAGAACTGCCAGGGCTCCCGGGAGCGGCCGCTGCGGACGATCTCGTTGCCGAAGGGTGCGAGGGCGACGGGGATCATCTTCAGCGAGGCCCAGGCCATGGGGATACCGATGATAGTGACGGCGAGGGCGATCGCGGCGGCGATATGGCCGATGGTCAGCCACCATCCGGCGACGATCACCCAGATGACGTTGAGGACGGTGCTGCCGCCGCCCGCGTCGGGGTCTCGGACCAGTTCCCTGCCGAAGGGCCAGATGGCGTAGCTGGCCATGCGGAAGGAGGCGATCCCGAACGGGATCGTGACGATCAGGACGCAGCAGATGATCCCGGCGATGACATAGCCGATCGCCAGTTCGAGCCCGGCGAGGACCACCCAGATGACGTTCAGGACGAGCCGCAAGAGGGCCACAGTGTCTCGTTCCTCCTTGTGTCGGGTCCCGCTGGCGGGAGCGCGGCCGGAAGTAGGGGCCGCTTCCGTTGCTTTCTACCGTCTGGGACGCCTTCGCACCACGACCTGTTCCGGCGCCGCCCCCTGGTCCTTCCCCTAGGGGAGAGGGCACCAGCGCATGTGGGCGGGTGACGCGGGGACCGGCCCGTGCCCGGCTCCGGGCGTGTCGCGAGGGGCACGGAAGGGCCCTGGGAGGTGTGGGGGGCTGCGCTGAGGGCAGGGGGAGGGCTCTGCGGGCATCCGGCCGGAAGCGACGGAGGGTGAGGACATACGGTCAGGCTCGAACCCGGGACTCCGCGCGGACCACAATGTGATCGGTACATCAGCAGAAGCCCCTAGGCAGGAGGGACATCGCACCATACGATGTGCTGTGTCCTTCGCAAGACGTCAGATCTGACGATCTGCGACAAACTCGGACAAACAACCGTAGATCGTTCTACAGCCATCAGATTTCGGTAACGGTTGTGCGAGTAATTTCCCTACCCCCCGTGCAGGAGCGGGAGTGGGGATGGCATGATTACGTACCGGCTCGGACGGAGGCCGTCACCGCCTCCGCAGCCGTTCGCGTGAGAGCACTCCGTCATCGGCGGATCAGTGCCGCAAGGCTGTGCTTCTCGTGGTCTCAGACACACCGGGGAACATCGCCAGTCCCCCATGGCGTTTGCGTCGTGCGGGGTGGCCGCTCACGCCGCATGACCAATTTTTGGTGACTGAAGCTTTTTCGACAGCTTACTAGTGATTTCAGTAGAGGTGGTTCAAGCATGTCTCAGGTACGTCGGCAGGCCGCGCTGCGCCCCCGCCCGAGCTGGGGGTGGCAGGATGCCGCCGCGTGCCGGGGCGAGGACCTTGTGCTCTTCTTCGGCCCGGACGGCGAACGCCAGCCGGAGCGGGAGATTCGCGAGCGCAAGGCCAAGGAGATCTGTGCGGCCTGCCCTGTTCGGACCGACTGCCTGGACTATGCGATCTCGCGTCCGGAGAAGTACGGAACCTGGGGCGGCCTGAACGAGGACGAGCGCGCTTCCGAGCGCCGTCGCCGTATGCGCCGCGCCAACGCCGCATAGCCGAGGTATTCGCGCACAACGGATCTTCCCCGGTGGCCCCGGCCCCCGAGTAAACCCGCGGCGCCCCGACGACGAACGTCGAGGGCGCCGCGGGTTTTCTCATGCCCGCGTCTTCGTCCCCAGCGACTCCCGCGTCCGCCGGCGGTTCCCGCGCCTCCCGACCACGGTCCCCCGGCGGGGCGGCCCCGGCCCGGCTCACCGGGCTCCCCGGCCCAGGTGCAGGTCGAACCAGTCCAGGGCGTCCGAGGCCACCCGGCGCCACACCTCGGCGTCCCCGAGCAGCCGTTCGGCGCCCGCCGTCACCCGCAGGTCGGTGGGACCGCTCATCCTGCCGCGCGCCCACTCCCCGAGTTCGCGCACGAAGGAGTCCTCGCCCTCCAACAGCACCAGGACCGGCGCCCGCACATCCGGCAGGCTGTCCCCGGCCATGTCGATCCGCCCGCCGTGCACCACCACCGCGGCCACGTCCTGGGGCCGTTCGGCCGCGGTGACCAGCGCGGCCGCCGCGGCCTCACCGGAAGCCAGCACGCCCAGGGGTTCGTCGGCCGCGTCGGCGGCCCGGCGCAGCCAGGTGACCGCGGCGCTCAACCGCTCACCGAGTACGTCGGCCCCCGTGCTCCATGCCTCGGAGGAGCGTTCCCGCCCGGTCAGCAGCTCCAGGACCAGGGTGGCGTACCCGGCCCGCTGCAGGACCGAGGCGACCGACCGCCACCGCGGGTCGCCGCGCTCCCCGTCCGAGGCCATGACCACCGCTCCGTGCAGGTCGGCGGGCACGGTGAGGTCGCCGTCGAGGTAGACCCGGCCGGCGCGCACGCGCACGCCCCTGGCCGTGTCGGACCGCGGCCGCGGGCGCGTGTGCGCGCGTTCGGCCAGGATCTCGGTGACGCGGCTGTCGGAGAGCTGGCCGAAGTCGCGGTACCACTCCCCCACCGCGCGGAAGTTGTCCGGCGCGCTGAGCACCACCAGTGCGTCGGCCTCCTCCCGCAGCAGCTCGACCGCCTCCGGAGAGGCGACGGGTACGGCCAGGACCAGCTGGGCCGGTCCGGCCTGGCGGATCATGCGCAGCGCGGCGCGTGCGGTACCGCCGGTGGCGACGCCGTCGTCCACGACCACGCAGTCGCGCCCGGCGATCCTGGGGGCCGGGCGCTCACCGCGGTAGATACGGCGTCTGCGGTCGAGTTCGTCGCGTTCGGCGGCGACGGTGTCGGACAGGGCCTGGCGGGGCACGTGCATCCGGGCCAGGGCGAGGTCGTCGTAGACCACGTGTCCGTCCTCGGCAATCGCCCCGACCCCCAGCTCGGGCCGCCCGGGCAGGCCGATCTTGCGGACCATCAGTACGTCGAAGTCGGCGTCGAGCCGCTGGGCGAGCTCCGCACCGACCGGTACCCCGCCTCGGGGCAGGGCCAGCACGAGCGGATCGTTGACCGCGAAGGGGCGCACCCGCTCCGCGAGGCGGCGTCCCGCCTCCGACCGGTCGGCGAAGGGCAGTGAAACGGGTACTGGGTTCATGTCCTCACCGGTCCGGGACCCGGGCCCCGGTACCGCTCCTCTCGGCTGTGTGGAGTGAGCCGCTGGAAAGTGCTACCGGGATACCCCCCGACACGGCGCTTGCAACCCCGGGCCCGGACAAAACCCGTTCCTCAGGTACGGCGGAAGCCGCTCCTGAGCACGGCCATCAGCAGGGCGTCGTGGCGGCGCCCCTCCCACAGCAGGGAGTCGCGCAGCCGCCCCTCCACGGAGAATCCGCAGGACCGGTAGACGGCGATGGCCCTCATGTTGAAGGTGTAGACGTACAGCCAGACGCGGTGCAGGCCGATGCGCTCGAAGGCGTACTCCAGCACGAGCTGGGTGGCCTCCCGGCCCAGGCCCCGACCGGTGAACTCGATCGCGGACAGGGCGATGCGGTATCCCGCGCTCTCGTTCTCGGGCGAGACGGCGTAGACGGACAGCTCGCCCAGGTAGCGCCCGTCCTTGGGCGCGATGATGGCCAGGTCCAGGCGGTCGGTGCGGCCCGCACGGGTCTCGCACCACTCCTTGGCCTGCGTGTAGGTGAGGTGGCCGTGGGTGCCGGTGAGTCTGCGGACCTCCCCGTCGAGACTGGCGGCGAAGTAGGCGTCGGTGTGCTCCGGGCCCAGGGGCACCAGGCGTACGCTCTCCCCGGTCAGTGTGGGTTTTTCTCGCAGCGCGCTCGTGTTGATCATGGGATCTTCCGGTTCCGTCCGGGCCGTAGGGGCACGGTTCCCGGCGCGAGGGAGTCGGCGGACAGCAGGCTGGGGGCCCTTTGCGGGAGCGGACCGCTGGGCGGGGCCACGGCCCTGGGGGCACGGGCGGTGTTCGGAGGCCGGGGAGGGAGGTCGGTGGTCGGGGACGGAGTCCGTTCGACTACGGCTCGGGACCTCTATGTAAATCGGGACGGCGTCCTAAGGCAAGCCCGTGGGGGCGGGTCGCGGGAAAGGTCTGCCATCCGATGACCGGACTGGATACTATCTGCGCGCACCGAAACCACCGTGGGAGCCGCCGTGAACATCCAGACCAGGTCCGCGCCCCCGCCTCCGGAGGCCCGTCGGGCCAGGGGCGCGGTCTCCACCCTCTTCTTCGTCAACGGCTTCACCTACACCAACGCCGTGCCGTGGCTCCCGGTGATCAAGTCCCAGTTGGAGCTGAGCAACGCGGAGCTGGGGCTGGCGATCGCGGCGATGCCCACCGGGGCGATCCTGACCGGGATGCTGGCGGGTCCGATGATCCACTGGTTCGGCAGCGGCCGAACGGCCGTGGGTACCAGCCTGGTCTCCCTGGGAGCGCTTCCATTCATCGCGTTGGCGCAGAGCTGGTGGATGCTGGCGGCGGCGCTCTTCGTGCTGGGCAGCGCGGACGCCTGGACCGACTCGGCGCAGAACTCGCACGGGCTGCGCGTCCAGCGACGGTACAAACGCACCATCATCAACACCTTCCACGCGGTGTGGAGCCTGGCCGCGGTCACCGGCGGCCTGCTCGGCGCGGCCATGGCCGGGGCGGGGGTGCCGATCCTGTGGCACCTGGGCGGTGTGGCCGTGCTGCTGGTGGGCGTGAACCTGGTGGTGAGCCGGATGCTGTTGCCGGGGCCGGACAGCAGTGAGCGGGAGGACGGGACCGACGGCGAGAGCGGGCGGCGGCTGCGCGTCCCCGGGCGGGCCGTACTGCTCCTGCTCGTGCTCGGCGTGCTGCTGATGTTCGCCGGCGGCATCGAGGACTCCGCCGCATCCTGGGGCGCGGTGTACATGACCTCGGAGCTGGAGGCCCCGCTGTTCCTGGCCGCGATGCCGTTCGTGGCCTGCCAGGCGATGATGACGCTGGGCCGCCTGGTCGGCGACCGGGTGACCGACCGCTTCGGCGCGGTCGCGGTGGGACGCGCCTGCGGTCTCCTGGCGGGCGGGGGGATCGCGTTCGCCCTGCTGCTGCCGCACCCGGTGACCACGGTGATCGGCTTCGGGGTGATGGGGCTGGGCGTGTCCACGCTGTTCCCGCTGACCCTGTCGGCGGCGGGGAACGTGCCGGGTGTGCGCACCGGGGACGGGATCACCGTCGTCGGCTGGCTGGGACGCGCGGGCTTCCTGGCCTTCCCGCCGATGGTGGGCTTCCTGGCCGACTCCTTCAGCCTGGGGGGCGCGCTGTGGGTGATCGCGGGCGCCGGTGTGGGCGCCTTCCTTCTCGCGTTCGCGCTGCGCCCCCGCGTGTGAGGGCGCCCGGGGACTCCCGGAAGCGGAGGCAACGGAAAAGGGCCCCGGCCGTCGAAGGACGGCCGGGGCCCGTGCGTGCACGGCCCGAGGGACCCGGGGGTCCGGGAGACCGTGCGCCGCGGGGTACCGCTAGGCGACCGGGTCCGGGCGGCGGGCGCCGGCCCACAGAGCCAGAGCACCGATGCCCGTCACCACGGCGCCGCCGAGCACGAAGCCCTGCATGTCGACGCCGGTGGTGGCGAGGGTCTCGTCACCACCGCTGCCGACCGGAGCCGGGGCCTCGGGGAGACCGCCGTCGGCGATGGTGCTGCCGGGAGCGCTGATGCCGGGAGCCTGGCTCTCGTCACCGTCGTCACCCGAGTCGGTGCCGTCACCGGGAGGCGTGCCGCCGTTGTCCGGAGGCGTGCCGCCGTCGCCGTCACCGTCGCCGGGGGGCGTGCCACCGTTGTCGGGGGGAGTGCCGCCGTCACCGCCGCCGTTGTCCGGAGGCGTGCCGCCGTCACCTCCTCCGTCGCCGGGAGGCGTGCCGCCGTCATCGCCGCCACCGTCACCGGGAGGCGTGCCGCCGTCGTCACCACCACCGTCACCGGGGGGAGTACCGCCGTCGTCACCGCCGCCATCGCCCGGAGGCGTGCCGCCGTCGTCACCACCACCGTCACCCGGAGGGGTCTCGCCGTCGTCACCGCCGCCATCGCCCGGAGGCGTGCCGCCGTCGTCACCACCACCGTCACCCGGAGGGGTCTCGCCGTCGTCACCGCCGCCGTTGTCCGGCGGAGGGTCTCCCCCACCGGTGGGAGGCGGAGTCACACCGTTGTCACCGCCGTTGTCCGTGACGGCGTTGGAAACCGTGGCAACCGTGCTCTCGAGGCCGTCGACGACGTCGTCGACGGGAAGGACGTCAACCGTGTCCTCGGTCACCTGGGGGGCGGCCTCGGGGGCGGACTCGTCCAAGGGGGCAGCGAACGCCGGTGCCGCGGAGAACCCGGCCATGAACAGGCCGGCCGCAGTCACTGTAAAAACCCGCTTTTTTGGGGACATCCCACTCCTTTCTTTTCTTGTGAACTGATCTATTCAGAGGGGATGGCATAAAGGTGGTCGTCATGGACCACGATGGCCCGCTCACCGAGCAGGCCGCTGGGCAGGGCGGCGCCCTCCTCGGCCTTTTCCACCTCACCCTCGGCGTCGACGGCCACGAGGGCGCCGTCGAGTCGGCCGAAGACGAGGGAGCCGACCGTGATCTCGGGTTCGAAGCCGGGGACCACGGCGGACCGGCCGCTCTCCGGGTCCAGCACGGCGGGCCCGTAGGCGACCAGGCCGATACCGATGGGTCCGGAGCGGTGGCGCACGCCCTCCAGGTCGGCGGGGTCGACCTCGACACTGCCGACGACGCCGCCGTCCCGGCTGTCGTGGAAGGCAAGGACCGTGCCCTCGCCCTGGAGGGGCTCCCAGCGGACGAGGACGTACTCGCGCAGGGCGGTGACCACCGACTCCATCTCGCCCGCCCGCTCCGGACGCTGGGCGTTGACCTCCACGGGGTCGCCGTCGGGGCTGACCCAGGCCCACGGGCCGTTGAGGACGGCGGTGAGGACGTCCTCCCCCTCGGCCAGCATGGACGCGGAACCCTCGGGGACCTCGACCGGCCGGAGTTCCCCGCCGACCGGGACGAAGGCCTCCTGGTCGTTGCGGACGAGCACGGAACTGCCCACGTACTGGGCGGAGGTGTCCTCGGGGATGCCCACGCTGGTGGGAGCGCCGCCCGCGGTGGGCCAGAACCACAGGGTTCCCGCGGTCTCCATGACGACGGCGGTCTCGCCGCCGTACTCCACGAAGCGGGGGGCACCGAGGATCTCGCCGGCCGCCACGGGCAGCTCCACCGACCACCGGCGCTCACCGTCGGCGCCGAAGAGGTTGAGGCTTCCCTGGGGGTCGACGTAGGCGAGCATGTCGCCCTCCCGGCTGACACCAGGCCGGCTGCCCGGGGCGAGTTCCCGGCTGAAGTCGACGGTTCCGGCGAAGTGGGGCGGCGCCGGATGGTTCAGGGTGGTCACGTCGGCGGTGGCCTCGGATCCGGGCGCCGCCTCGGTCCCGGGCAGGAAGCGCCAGACGACGACACCCGTGCCGCCGAGCAGCAGCAGGGCGGCCGCGACGGCCCCCACGATGACCAGTGCCCGCCTCCTCCCACCGGAGCTCTCCCCGCGGAGGGCCTTGGCGGGCTCCGGTGCCGGGGTGTGCCCGGGTACGGCCTGGTCCGCGGCCTGCACCACGCCGTCGGGGGTGGCGACCAGGTGCCAGTACCCGTTGGCGTCACGGGCGTCGACGAGGACCGGCTGTCCGATCCTGGCCGCGTAGCCGGTGGCGACGTCCAGCGCCGCACGCCGCGTCTCCCGTGGGGCCTGGCCGGTGACGACCTGGCGGTGCCCCTCGATGAGGATCTCGGCTCTGCGTTCGTCAGGCGCGATGACGATGACGGCGGTGGGCCGGGACTGCCCGGGTCGGGACGCCCGGCTCATGGTGCCTCCGAAGGCATGGGGAACGTGGACCTGTTTCGTGTACGGGGACCTCGGCCGGCGATGACGGTGGGTCGCGGCCCGGGGGTTACCAAGCGGTGGCGCTGGCACACGCCTAGTCAATGCTGCACGAGATGATACTGATCGTCGTTCGTCGAGCCTATTCCGGCCATGTGACAACGAAGCGGGCTCCGCTCACCGCGTCCGCGGCCGGTGCCCTGGTCTCCCTCCTCTGAGCTGGAAAGTCATCCGAACATGGGATTCCGGACACACTGATCGCACCTGCCGGACAGAGAAATGGACACCTCTGGATGGCATGAGGTTCACACCGAAAATGGCCGGATCCGGCCACGTACCTCCCACAGGCCGCACCCGTGGCAGGACCTCCGGCGACAGGCCGGTCCCGCTTTCGGAGGGCGGCCGCCCCGGCCCCAGCGCGTCGGCGACCGCGGCGGGTCCGCCGCTCACAGCGGACCGGCCCGTAGCCAGGACGGGACCCGAACGACCTGGAAGTACGCGCCGGGACGTGCCCTCCGGTCGGCGTTCGCCCTCCGGTCCGGCCGGGCCGGCTCGATCACGAAGCACACGGCCGCTCCCGGCTCCGCCGTGAAGCGGACGGGGGCGTTGGTGAGCCTGGCGAGGCCGCCCTGGACGTGGTGCGGTCCGGGGGGAAGCCCCATGACGAGGGTCTGGCCGGGACCGAGTGCGCCGACCCGGTCGCCGTCCACGATGATCCGGTAGTCGACCAGCATGTCGAACCTGCCCCGGTCGATCCGGTGGACCAGTACCGGGGTCCAGTCCGGCGGCACCTGTTCCGGACTTCGGATACCGGTGATCTTGGGGCCCGTCAGTTCGGGGTAGGCGAGCGCCTCGCGCAGTTCCCGCCGTTCCCGCCTCCTCGCCGGGAAGGAGAGCACACCGGCCGTGCAGGCCGCCAGCAGCAGCGGAACCAGCGTCCACGCCGTGTTGGCGAGGACCCAGTACAGCGTCCACGGCACCCAGAAGGCGATGAGGAGCCACACCAGCCGGCCGCGACCGGCGAAGACGTGCTCGCCGTGGTGCAGCCGGTAGCGCTCTCCGGGAGTCATCTCCGCGCTGGCCGATGCCAGGAGCAGGGCCGGGACGAGGAGCAGGAGGGCGAGGAAGACCCCCGCGGCCACGGGCACGGGGTTGCCGGTGACCTGTATCCGCATGGCGGTCATCCCGCACGCCAGGAGGCCGAACAACGCCGTCTGGGCCAGCAGAGCCGACGGCTTCACCGGCTCCGCCTCCAGTCGCGCGCGTAGGCCTCCGTACCGAGGACCAGGAAGGCGAGGGCGGCCAGACCTGGCACGAGCACCGGCCATGGAAGGCCTCCGGCCATGGCTTCCCGGACGCCGGCGAAGAGGAGGATCCCGGTACCGGCCCACAGCGCGCCCAGCAGCGCGCCCTCCGTCCCGGGCGACCTGGTGGGGGCCCGCCGCCTGGCGACCATCCCCGGCAGGAAGCGCAGGCAGAGGGCGGGATGGAGGACCAGGACCGTCAGGAGCAGGAGGAAGAACCCCAGATAGGCCTCCGTACCGTGCTCCACGTACTCGCGCAGGAGGAACGTCGACATGAGCAGGGGCATGCAGTACAGGGCGTAGAGGAGGACCCTCGGTCCGAGCACGGTCTCGACGGTGACGGGCACGGGGTCCGGAGCACCCTCGTCCGGTGGGGGAACGGTCACGGCGGGCGGCCTTTCGGGGGGCACGCCTTCCGGACTCGGGGGCGACGGGACCGCGCCCGCCCGCCGGACGGCACGGCGACACTACCGACAGGGCGGGACTTTCGGAGAACCGCGGACGGTCCTGGGCCGTGGCCCTCCCGAACCGGTCAGCGGCCGTTGTCCGCGATCGTGTCGACGACCGCCTGCTCCCGGCGCCTGACGAGGCGGTCGGCCCGGTCGAAGTCCCGGTTGGCGATCTCCGACCGGGCGGCGGCGGTACGCGGGGTCGGCCACATGGCGTCGATCTCGGAGTTGAAGGAGGATCCCACCAGCACGGCGATCGCCATCACGTACAGCCAGGCCAGGATGGCGATCGGCGCCGCCAGCGAACCGTAGATGCTCACCTGGCCCAGGGAGGCGTCCAGGTAGGTGCGCAGCGCGATGGAGCCGGCGATCAGCACCAGGGTGGCCAGCAGCGCTCCGGGCAGGTGGCGCCACAGCGGGGTGCGCACCGGCACGCTCAGCGAGTACAGCAGCGTGACCGCGGCGGTGGCCAGCAGCGCGACGGTCGGCCAGTAGAACAGGTTGAGCCGTCCCACCGTGCTCGGCAGGAGGCTGTTGATCAGGTTCGGCCCGGCCACCATGATCGGCAGCACCAGGAGGGAGAACAGCAGCCCGCCCAGGTAGGCGACGAAGGCCAGGGCGCGCTGGCGCGCCCAGCCGCGCAGCTCGTCCAGGCCGTAGGAGATCGTGATCGAGCGGATGAAGACGTTCATCGCCCGCGACCCCGACCACAGCGACACCAGGAACGTCACCGACAGCAGCCCGCCCGGGACTCCGCCCAGGAAGTCGTCGACGAGCGGCTCGACCACGCTCCCCACCGTGTCCGGGGTCAGCACCCGTGCGGCCAGGTCCAGGATCCACAGCCGGATCTCCTCGACGAAGTCCTCCCCCAGCACGGCGGCCATCGGGCCCAGCGCGCCCAGGAGGCAGAGCATGAGCGCGGGCAGGGAGATCAGGGTGAAGAACGCCGACTCGGCGGCCAGCCCTATGACCCGGTCGCTGAGGAAGGAGCGGATGGTGCGCAGGACGAGGAGCATCCCGCTGTGCGTGCGGGGATGCCGTCTCAGCCACGCCTCGACCGCGAACCACAGTCCTTCCCAGAAACCCACCACGGGTGAAACGTTAGCGGTCCGGGGACGTCGCGCCCCACCCAGGCCGCCCTCCACGGGTGACGTGACTCACGTCGGGCACCGCGCGGGGGTGCCTGGACAAAGCGCGGACCCCCGTGACATTCTCTTTGCATGATCGCTGCTCTGGACCCCATGCTCTGCGTGCGCCGCCACGTGGACTTCCTTCGGGTCCGCAGTGCCATCTGTTGCAGCGTCGGTTAATCTCGCCGCCTTTTGACGCACCCCAGGGGTGCGCGCGGCACCGGCGCTCTCCCTTCTTCTTGAGTCTCCACACGCGGATTCCACCCGCTCGCCAGCACGACGATGTGCGCGCGAGGCGGGTATGCGGTGCGGGCGCCGGGGCTGTGAGCACCCCGCGACACCTCATCGGAGACACCCGCGATGCCTCCCTCTTCCGCGCAGCCCGGCAAGACAGCGAACGCGGCCAAGCCGCGCCGCCGCCGCGGCGAGGGCCAGTGGGCCCTCGGTTACCGCGAGCCGCTGAACAAGAACGAGGAGAACAAGAAGAACGACGACGGGCTCAACGTCCGCGATCGGATCATCAACATCTACTCCAAGGGCGGGTTCGACTCGATCGACCCCGCCGACCTGCGCGGACGCTTCCGCTGGTTCGGTCTGTACACCCAGCGGGCCCCGGGCATCGACGGCGGCAAGACGGCCGTCCTGGAGCCCGAGGAGCTCGACGACCGCTACTTCATGTTGCGCGTGCGCATCGACGGCGGCCAGTTGTCGGCGGCCCAGCTGCGCGCGATCGGTGAGATCTCCCGCGACCACGGGCGCGACACCGCCGACATCACCGACCGCCAGAACGTCCAGTTCCACTGGATCCAGGTCGAGGACGTTCCGGCGATCTGGGAGAAGCTGGAGTCGGTGGGCCTGTCCACCACCGAGGCCTGCGGCGACACCCCGCGCGTCATCCTGGGCTGTCCCCTGGCCGGGGTCGCCGAGGACGAGGTCATCGACGCCTCCCCCGCGATCCGCCAGGTCTACGACGACCACATCGGCAGTCCGCTGTACTCCAACCTCCCCCGCAAGTTCAAGACCTCCATCTCCGGGTGCACCTCGCACTGCGTCAACCACGAGATCAACGACGTCGCGTTCGTGGGCGTGCGCGATGAGGAGGGCGAGGCGGGCTACGACCTGTTCGTCGGCGGCGGCCTGTCCACCAACCCGATGTTCGCCCTGCGCCTGGGCGCGTTCGTGCGCCCGGACCAGGTGAGCGAGGTGTGGGCGGGGGTCTGCGCGGTCTTTCGCGACTACGGCTACCGGCGCCTGCGCACCCGCGCCCGCATCAAGTTCCTCATCAAGGACTGGGGTGCGGAGAGGTTCCGCGAGGTGCTGGAGCAGGAGTACCTGGGCTACGCGCTGCCCGACGGCCCCGGACCGGAGCTGGACCCCGGCCAGGAGCGCGACCACGTGGGCGTGCACCGGCAGAACGACGGGAGGTTCTACGTGGGCTTCGCGCCCAAGGTCGGCCGCGTCTCGGGGACCACGCTGCTGCGCATCGCCGACATCGCCGAGGAGCACGGCTCGGACCGCGTCCGCACCACCGCCGACCAGAAGCTGGTCGTCCTGGACGTGGAGGAGGAGCGGGTCTCCTCGATCACCTCCGCCCTGGAGTCGGAGGGGCTGCAGGTCAACCCCAGCGTGTTCCGCCGCCAGACGATGGCCTGCACCGGCATCGAGTTCTGCAAGCTGGCGATCGTGGAGACCAAGGACCGGGCGGCCTCCCTGATCGACGAGCTGGAGAAGCGGCTGCCGGACTTCGACGAGCCGGTGACCATCAACGTCAACGGGTGCCCGAACTCGTGCGCGCGCATCCAGGTCGCCGACATCGGCCTCAAGGGCCAGCTGATGCTGAACTCCGAGGGCGAGCAGGTGGAGGGCTACCAGATCCACCTGGGCGGCGGTATGGGGCTGAACCCGTCCTTCGGCAAGAAGATCCGCGGTCTGAAGGCCACCGCCGACGAGCTGCCCGACTACGTCGAGCGGGTCCTGCACCGCTTCCAGGAGCAGCGCGAGGACGGCGAGACGTTCGCGTCCTGGGCCGGCCGGGCCGAGGACGCCGACCTGAAGTAGTCCGTGCGGGCCGGCGCGGCCGGGACCGCCCGGCCGTGGAACGGGGGCGGTCCGTGCACGGGCCGCCCCGGGTCCACGGCCGAAGAACGACCTGAGGAAACCGAGCAAGAGGAGGAGGTGCGCCATGTCCGAGAGGGCCGCGCCCCACTACTGCCCCTACTGCGGCGACGAGGACCTGGTCCCGGAGGAGGGCGCCACTGCCGGGGGTGAGGGCTACCCCTGGGCCTGCCTCTCCTGCGCCCGGGTGTTCCGGGTCAAGTACGTCGGGTTGCGCTCCGCTTCGTTCTCCGCGGGAGGCGCCCCCTCCAGACCGACGGAAGGGAACTCATGAACTCCACCACCATCACCCCCCTGGGCGGCCCCGAGCTCGCCGAGCGGGCCGCGCGCGAGCTGGAGGAGGCCTCCGCCCGGGAGATCCTCTCCTGGGCCTCCGAGACCTTCGGCGACCAGCTGTGCATGACCTCCTCCATGGCCGACGCCCTCATGGTCGACCTCGCCTCCAAGGCGGTGCCGGGGATCGACGTCATCTTCCTGGACACCGGCTACCACTTCCCCGAGACCATCGGCACCCGCGACGCGGTGGCCTCGGTGTACGACATCAACCTGGTCAACGTCGAGCCCACGCGCACCGTGGCCGAGCAGGACCTGGCCCTGGGCCCGCGCCTGCACGGACGCGACCCCGGCATCTGCTGCCACCTGCGCAAGGTGGAACCCCTCCAGAGGGCGCTGGAGCCCTACGCCGCCTGGCTGACCGGCCTGCGCCGTGACGATTCGGCGACCCGCCGCGACACCCCCGTCGTGCAGTGGGACAAGCGGCGGCGGATGACCAAGGTGAACCCGATCGCCCGGTGGACCCAGGAGGAGGTGGACGCCTACATGGCCGAGAACGGGGTGATCGTGAATCCGCTCCAGTACGACGGCTACCCCTCGATCGGCTGCGAGCCGTGCACGCGGCGGGTGGCGCCGGGTGAGGACCCGCGCAGCGGCCGGTGGGCCGGAACGGGCAAGACCGAGTGCGGCATCCACGTGTGAGCACTCGCCGCGGGCGGGCTCACGGGCCCGCCCGCGGCAGGGCACGGGCGTACGGGGACGAGGCGAGGTGACGATGACGGCGGACAGGAGCACGGCACCGCACGGCGGGACGCGCGTCGATGCGCACGGCGGGCCGTCGGAGGGGCCGCCGGAGGGGGACGTGCCCCTGCTGGCGGTGGCGCACGGGAGCGCGGACCCGAGGTCGGCGGCGGCCGTGTCGGCGGTGTTCGAACGGGTGCGGGCGCTGCGTCCGGGACTGGACGTGCGCGTGTCCTACCTGGACCACGTGGCGCCCAGCGCGGAGGAGGCCCTGGATGAGCTGGCCGCCCGCGGCGCCGGCGAGGCGGTGGTGCTGCCGGCGCTGCTGACGGCGGCCTACCACAGCAAGGTGGACCTGCCGGGGGTGCTCGCGGACGCGCGTGAGCGCGGTCCCTGGCTGCGCGTGCACTACGCCCGCACCCTGGGCCCGCACCCGCTGCTGACGGACGCGGTGGAGCGGCGCCTGGCGGAGGCCGGGGTACGGCCCGGCCCGGACACGGCCCTGGTACTGGCGTCGGCCGGCTCCAGCGATCCGGAGGCGAACGCGACCGTGGCCGCGATGGCGGCGGAGCTGGCCCGGCGCGGCCCCTGGCGTGAGGTCGTGGCCGCGTACGCGTCCGCCGCGGCGCCCGGTCCCGGGGAGGCGGTGGCCGCCCTGCGCGGGCGGGGGGCCTCACGGGTGGCCGTGGCGACCTACCTGCTGGCGCCGGGGTTCTTCGCCGACCGGGTGCGCGCCCGGTCGCTGGAGGCGGGCGCGTGGACGGTGTCGGAGGCTCTGGGGGACGCACCCGAGCTGGCCCGCGTGGTGCTGGACCGCTACGACGCCGCTGTGGCCGCGGGGCACGCCGCCAGGACCGGCTGAGGCACTCCGGGAAGGCGCCGCGAAGGTGCGCTCGGGGACGGCGGCCCGGACCCGTCCGCCCCTCTCGGCCCGCATCCTTGTCCACAACCCCGAAAAGCACCTTGCCCCGGACCGTCGCGGCCCAGAAGAATCGAAGGACGCGGTGCTCCGGACGGACACCGCCGGTCCACGAACCATGGGGGTTGACCGTGTCGGAGGAGCCGAGGTCGGTGCGGGACGGTATCCGCGACCTGTTGCGGGGGCTGCCGGTGTTCGCCGGGAGGATGCCGGACTTCGATCCGGGTGCGGCGCCCGAGGATCCGGCGGAGCTGTTCCTGGAGTGGTTCACCGCCGCGCTCCGTGACGGGGTGTCCGAACCGCACGCGATGGCGGTCACCACCGTGGACGGGGCTGGGGCGCCGTCGGCACGGGTGGTGATCATGAAGGACTTCACGCCCGAGGGCTGGTGGTTCGCCACCACGACCACCTCGCGCAAGGGGCGGGACCTGGCCGGCAACCCCAACGCCGCGCTGCTCTTCTACTGGGGCGCGCAGGGGCGCCAGGTACGGGTGCGCGGCCGGGCGGAGCCGGCGAGTCCGGAGCGGTGCGCCGCCGACTACCTGGCACGGCCGCTGGAGTCCCGGGTGGCCGGCCTGCACGGACGGCAGAGCGAGCCCCTGTCCGACCCGGCCGACATCGACCGGGCGGCGGACGAGGGCCGGGAGAGACTGGAGCGCGACCCCGGACTGGTGCCCGAGGACTGGGGGCTGTACCTGGTCCGGCCGACGGAGGTCGAGTTCTGGCAGGCCAACCCGGACCGGCGCCACACGCGGCTGCACTACACCCGCAAGGACGCGGACGCGCCCTGGGAACGCGGCCTGCTCTGGCCGTGATCCGTCGGCCGGCGCCGCCTCCGTCCCCCGGGAGGCCGGTCCCGCGGCGGGGCTCCTCCGTCCGGGGCGGGCGGTCTCCACCCCGGTCCGGACGCACGCTCCCCCGTCCGGTGGCCCCAGGGGTGCCGTTCCCCGGCCCGGGCGCGCTCGCGCCCGCGGAGACGGTGTCACCGAACCGGGTTCGGTTCCGAGTCCCTCCAGAGGTAGGATTCCCGCACTCCGACCGCCCGCGACCAGCAACGGAAAGGGAGACGCCATGCCCCCCACACACGAGGTGTTCAACCAGGCGCCCCCGCTCGGCGACTACGCCGCCGCTGACGATCCCGCCCTCCTGGAGGGACTGCGGCGCGAGGGCGCGGGGTGGGCCGAGCCGGAGGTGCGCGAGGTCGGCGACGCGGCGGGTTCGGAGCGGGTGCGCGCCTGGGGCGAGTCCGCCAACACCTACACGCCGGTGCTGCGCACCCACGACCGCTACGGCCACCGGGTGGACGAGGTCGACTACCAGCCCGCCTACCACGTGCTCATGGACCAGGCGGTGGAACAGGGCATGCACGCCGCGCCGTGGGCGGACGGGCGCGCGGGCGCGCACGTGGCCCGTGCCGCCAAGTTCTTCCTGTGGTCCCAGCCCGAGGCCGGCCACGGGTGCCCCGTCTCGATGACCTACGCGGCCGTCCCCGCGCTGCGCCACTCCCCGGAGCTGGCGCGGCGGTACGAGCCGCTGCTCACCGCGCGCGCCTACGACTTCGGGCTGCGTGCCCCCCACACCAAGCGCGGCCTCCTCGCGGGCATGTCGATGACCGAGAAGCAGGGCGGGTCGGACGTGCGCGCCAACACCACGCGCGCGGTCCCCACCAAGGAGGGGCACCACCTCCTCACCGGGCACAAGTGGTTCACCTCGGCGCCGATGAGCGACCTCTTCCTCACCCTGGCCCAGGCGCCCGAGGGGCTGACCTGCTTCCTGGTGCCCCGGGTCCTGGAGGACGGCGGCCGCAACGCGCTGTACATCCAGCGTCTCAAGGACAAGCTGGGCAACAGGTCCAACGCGTCGGCGGAGCTGGAGTACGACGGGGCCGTCGCCCACCTGGTCGGCGAGCCCGGCCGGGGGGTTCCCACGATCATCGAGATGGTCAACTGCACCCGGCTGGACTGCGTGATCGGTTCGGCGGCGGGCATGCGGGCCGCCGTGGTGCACGCCCTGCACCACGCCGAGCACCGCGGCGCGTTCGGCGCAGCACTGGTCGATCAGCCGCTGATGCGCAACGTGCTCGCCGACCTGGCGCTGGAGTCCGAGGCGGCGACCGCGCTGATGACCCGCCTGGCCGGTGCCGCGGACCGCGCGGTCCGCGGCGACGAGGGCGAGGCGGCCTTCCGCCGCCTGGCCGTGGCCGTGGGCAAGTTCTGGGTGACCAAGCGCCAGCCCGCGCACGCGGCCGAGGCGCTGGAGTGCCTGGGCGGGAACGGGTACGTGGAGGAGTCGGGCATGCCCCGGCTGTTCCGGGACTCCCCGCTCAACTCCATCTGGGAGGGCTCGGGCAACGTGGCGGCGCTGGACGTGCTGCGCGCGATGGGCCGCAACCCGGAGTCGCTGGAGGCCTTCCTGGCGGAGCTGGGCACCGCCGGGGGCGTGGACGACCACTACGACGCGGCGGTCAAGCGGCTGGAGCAGTCCCTGGGCGACCTGGACGAGGCCCAGTACCGGGCGCGTTCGGTGGTGGAGCTGATGGCCCTGACCCTGCAGGCGTCGGTACTGCTGCGGCACGCGCCCACCCCGGTCGCCGAGGCGTTCACGGCCTCGCGCCTGGGCGGCGAGTGGGGGCACGTGTTCGGCACCCTGCCCCGGGGCGTGGACACCGGGTTGATCCTGGACCGGGCCCGCCCGCACCGGTGACCGGAGGCGGGCCCCTCCCGGCGGAGGGGTCCGCGGCGGTGTGCCGCGGCCCGGGTCCCCTCACCCACGCGCCGCGGACCGGCCCGTGCGCCGGACGAAATCCTCGAACTCTACTAATACCGATTACCACCCTTAACCCTGATAATTCCAGCGACAGCCCTCAAAAAGGGACAGCCGATGAATGATCATCGGCCGGATCGGCATACTTCGGCCGTTGGAGCGGAAGAAAGAAGTCGTTACAAACACGACCGCACGCCTTCGGACGGGGAGCGGGCCCGTGGGAGCCTTCCCGACCGGGGAGGACACGCGGACCGGGCCGACCTTCCGAAGGCCCGACTCCAAGAGACTGACAACGCCTATGGTGGAAGTCTGGCCAGGTAGTTCCTATCCGCTCGGTGCGACCTACGACGGGTCCGGCACCAATTTCTCCCTGTTCTCCGAGGCCGCCGAACGAGTGGACCTGTGTCTGTTCGACGACGACGGCGAGGAGACCCGTATACCGCTGACCGAATACGACGGATTCGTCTGGCACGGCTACCTTCCCGGTATCGGACCGGGGCAGCAGTACGGGTACCGGGTCCACGGCCCCTACGCACCCGAGCACGGCCTGCGGTGCAATCCGAACAAACTGCTCACCGACCCGTACGCGAAGGCCCTGAACGGAAACCTCACCTGGCACGAATCCCTGTTCAGCTACCACTTCGCCGCTCCGGAGCGAAAGAACACCAGGGACAGCGCGCCCTACGTGCCCAAGTGCGTGGTGGTCAGCCCGTTCTTCGACTGGGGCAACGAGTCCAGACCCCGCACCCCCTACCACCGCACGGTGATCTACGAGGCGCACGTACGCGGCCTGACCATGCGCCACCCGGGCATCCCCGAACACCAGCGGGGCACCTACTCCGGCCTCGCGCACCCGGCGGTGATCGACTACCTCACCTCGCTGGGGGTGACGGCGGTCGAACTCATGCCCGTGCACCACTTCGTGCCCGAGCACGCCATGGTGGCCAGAGGGCTGACCAACTACTGGGGGTACAACACCCTGGCCTTCCTCGCCCCGCACAGCGGGTACGCGGCGCGCGGCTCGCGCGGACAGCAGGTCCAGGAGTTCAAGGCGATGGTGAAGTCGCTGCACGAGGCGGGCATCGAGGTGCTGCTCGACGTGGTGTACAACCACACCGCCGAGGGCGACCACATGGGGCCCACCCTGTCCCTGCGCGGCATAGACAACCTCAGCTACTACCGGGTCAGCGACGAGGACCAGCGCTACTACCTCGACTACACCGGTTGCGGCAACAGCCTGAACGTGCGCCACCCGCACTCGCTGCAACTCATCATGGACTCGCTGCGGTACTGGGTCCTGGAGATGCACGTGGACGGGTTCCGGTTCGACCTGGCGTCGGCGCTGGCCCGGGAGTTCCACGACGTGGACCGGCTGAGCACGTTCTTCGACATCGTCCAGCAGGACCCGGTGATCTCGCAGGTCAAACTGATCGCCGAACCCTGGGACGTGGGCCCGGGCGGCTACCAGGTGGGCAACTTCCCGCCGCTGTGGACCGAGTGGAACGGCAAGTACCGCGACACCGTGCGCGACTACTGGAGGGGCCAGCCCGTGATGGGCGAGCTGGCCTCGCGCCTGGCCGGGTCCAGCGACCTGTACCAGGACGACGGCCGCCGGCCGGTGGCCTCCATCAACTTCATCACCTGCCACGACGGCTTCACGCTGGCCGACCTGGTGTCCTACGACCACAAGCACAACGAGGCCAACGGAGAGGACAACCGGGACGGCACCGACGACAACCGGTCCTGGAACCACGGCGTGGAGGGCCCGACCGAGGATCCGGAGATCATCACGCTGCGCCGCCGCCAGGTGCGCAACTACCTCACCACCCTGTACCTGTCGCAGGGGGTGGTGATGCTGTCCCACGGTGACGAGGTGGGGCGCACCCAGGGCGGCAACAACAACGCCTACTGCCAGGACAACGAGATCGCCTGGATCGACTGGAAGGGCGCCGGCCTCGGCGAGGACGACGATCCCGACAACGACCTGCTGGACTACGTACGCGAACTGGCGCGGCTGCGCCGCGACCACCCGGTGTTCCGCCGGCGCCGCTTCTTCCGCGGCAGCCCTGTGGGAGGCGCCAAGGCCGGGAAGAAGGGCCTGCCCGACATCGTGTGGCTGCGGCCGGACGGCAGGGCGATGTCCGGGGACGACTGGAGCTCCGCCAACCAGGCCCTGGGCGTGTTCCTCAACGGGGACGCCATCACCGAACCCGACCCGCGCGGCCGCCGCATTCGGGACAGCTCGTTCCTGCTGCTGCTCAACAGCGGGGCGGACACGGTGAAGTTCACCGTGCCGGGCACCGAGTACGGAACGGCGTGGGAGACGGTCCTGGACACGGCCGAGCCCGACGTGGGCGGCCGGCCGTTCGTGGACGCGTCCGGCCCGGTGAAGGTGATCGACCGGGCGCTGCTGCTGTTGCGCCGGGTGTCGCACGAGCGCTCGCGGACCGCCCGCTCCTGAGGGCGCCGGGCGTCGGCGCGCCCCGGCCGCTCCCGCCTCGGGAACGGCCGGGGCGGCCCGAAGGGTCCGCCGGAGGGGGACGCGACCCGGCTCGCGTCCCCCCTCCTCGGCACGGCCTCCCCCACCGCCTACGCTGTGTGACCATGTCGAGTACACACACCGGCGGCACGGACACCCCCGCCGCTCCCATCGCCTTCCGTGAGCTGCTGCCCTCCCCCGGCGGCACGGACGTGGACCTGGCCGCCGCCTACGCCTACCCCGAGGTCCTGCACCGGCCCTGGGTACGCGCCAACATGGTGGCCAGCGCGGACGGCGGCGCCGTCGGCCCCTCCGGGCGCACCAGGGAGCTGTCCTCCTCACCCGACCGCAAGGTGATGGGCGTACTGCGCGGCCTGTGCGACGTGGTGCTGGTGGGCGCGGCCACGGTGCGCCTGGAGGGGTACGGGCCGGTCCGCGCCCGCAGGACGTGGGACGGCCTGCGCACCGGGCGTCCGAGCACCCCGGCCGTGGCGGTGGTGTCCCGCTCGCTCGGCCTGCCCGAGCAGCTGCTGACGGAGGCCCCCGAGGACGCGCGCACCCTGGTGTTCACCACGACGGACTCCCCCGAGCAGCGCCGCCGCGAGGTGGCCGAGCACGCCGAGGTCGTGGTGATCGACGGGGCCTCGGTGACGCCCGCGCACGTGGTGAACGGCCTGGCCGAGCGCGGGCTGTACCGGGTGCTGACCGAGGGCGGGCCGCACCTGCTGGCGGAGTTCGTGGCGGCCGGGCTGTTGGACGACCTGTGCCTCACACTGAGCCCCCACCTGCTGGGATCGGGTGCGCCGCGCATCGTCGCGGGGGGACCGGACACCCCCGGAGCACCGGACCACGCCTCCGCCCAGAGCACGCCCGTGCGCATGGCGCACCTGTTGGAGGCCGAGGGGAGCCTGTTCGCGCGTTACCTCAGGGAATAGGGACGCCTACCGGGGATTCTGCGGTAACCGGTCGATTTCGGCCACCCCACAACCACGCATGAACCATCCCGCAACCGGACATACCCGAGGTGTGCCCTCCATCTGGAAACACCCCCCACTGGACACAGTGGCACATCGCATTGACGGGGCTTACCGGCCTGGCCCCCCGGCCGAGAGGATGAACGTGGTGCCGACGTCCGAAAACGGATCCCCTCCGGTCTATCGCGAGATAGCCGAGGAACTACGCGGGCAGATCCGCTCCGGACGGTACGCCGACGGCGACCGCCTGCCCGGGGAGAACGCTCTCATGGAAAGCCACGGCGTCGCACGGGCGACCGCGAGGCAGGCGCTCTCCGTACTGATCAACGAGGGCCTGGCCGTGGCCGTGCGCGGCTCGGGCGTCTACGTGCGCCTGTTCCGGCCCGTACGAAGACACGGGGCCCTTCGCCTGTCCAAGGAACTGTGGGGCGGCGGGCGCGCGATCTGGCAGACCGACAGCGAGGACCGGGAGTACGAGGTGGACCGCCTGCGCGTGGACGAGGCCGTGCCCGAGGAGCACGTGGCGCGCGCGCTGGAACTGGCCGAGGGAGCCGGCGTGCTGCGGCGCTCGCGCCGCTACCTGGTGGACGGCCGACCGGTGCAGAACGCGGTCTCGCACCTGCCCCTGGACGTCCTGGAGAGCGGTGGGGGGTCCTCGGCGGCCCTGCGCGTCCGGGAGCACGACAGCGGCCCGGGAGGGATCTACGCGCGCCTGGCCGAGCTGGGACAGGCACCGGCCCACTTCACCGAGGAGATCCGGGTGCGCATGCCCACCCCCGAGGAGAGCGAGGAGCTGGAACTGGTGCCCGGGACCCCGGTACTGGACGTGGCGCGCACCGCGTTGACCGCCGAGCGCCGTCCGGTGGAGTTCAACGAGATCACCATGGACGGCTCGGCGTACGTCCTGAGCTACGACTTCGACGCCTGAGGCCGGTGCCCCGCCCCGGCCCCCGGCGGCGCGGCGCGGGAGCCGGTGGCCGGAAGCCGTTCCCCGCGTCCGGGTCGCCGTCGGCAACGGGAGGGGCGCCGTTCCCGGCGCCCCTCCCCCTTCTCGGACCGACTCAGTGACCGCCTCGTCTGGAGGCGAACACCAGGTACGCCAACGGCAGGAGCACGAGTCCCACCGCCAGCGCGCCCGCGGCGGCGAAGGGCAGGGAGCCCGACTCGGTCATCACCCAGTGCGCCACACCGAACCCCAGGACGAGCGCGACCGCCAACGCGCCCACGGCCAAAGCCGTGGCGCACAGCAGCAGTCTGCGGTCGCTCCAGGGGCCCGGCCTGGCGTAGTCGATCTGCGAGACCGTGGTGCGGACGCTGAGTTCGGTGGCCCAGCGCACCTCGCGGCCCGCGAGGACCACCCCGTCCATGACGGCCCGTATCCGCGACCGCGCGCCCGCGGTCGTCTGGTCGAGCCACCACAGTCCGTAGCGGATCCTGCCCACGCGCAGCGGTCGTCTGCCTATTCCGAGTGCCTGTTGAGCTGTAACGGCCATGTCACCTACCTCAAGCGCACGGTTCGACCACTGACCCTGTGTTAGAGCCGTACCCCCCGCTTCCGTTACCGAACGCCATTCCGAGTGAAGTTAGGTGTATATGGCTATTAAGGAGGATTCGCCTGCCACGCACGCCATATGAGATGTTCCGCCACGGGAGGCACCAAGGCGGCATCCTGACCCGATTCGAGGTAGCGTCGTACCATGGCTGACTCAGCGGACCAGGCCCCGAACACCGGAGACGGGGCCGAGGGCATTCCCCAGACCGACCAGGAGTGGCGCGAGCGGCTCGGCGCCCAGGAGTACGCGGTGCTGCGCCAGGCGGCCACGGAGCAACCCTGGACCGGCGCCTACGTCGACACCAAGACCACCGGGGTCTACCGTTGCAAGGGCTGCGGGACCGAGCTGTTCCGCTCCGACGAGAAGTTCGACTCCCACTGCGGGTGGCCCAGCTTCTACGACCCGGCCGACTCCGACGCCGTCGTCCTGCGCGAGGACCGCTCCCTGGGCATGGCGCGTACCGAGGTGCGGTGCGCCACCTGCGACTCCCACCTGGGCCACGTCTTCCACGGCGAGGGCTACGCCACGCCCACCGACGCCCGGTACTGCATCAACTCCGTGGCTCTGACCCTGGAACCCGAGGAGTAGGTGTCGTACGATCCTGGTGCCGCACGCGCGTCCGCGGGGGCGTACCATCGTGCGACCGCGGTCCACCCGCGGCGGTATCGGGGATAATCACCTTCAGCGCGCCAACGTCCGACCCCCGTCGGCTCGTGGGGCGCGGCGCGAAAAGTACCGGCCCGCCGGGGTTTTTCCGTCCACCATCCGACCCGGAATCCCGGGCCGACCCTCACAGCGGTAACCGGTGTGCGGGCGAACCGACGACCCGCAGAAAGCGCTTGATGACCGACGACTCACCTTTCTCATCCGTTTCCCACCGTCCCGCGGCGCGGCCCCGTTGGGGCATGGCCCAGGGCTCGGCTCCGTGGCTGCTGCCCGCCCTCGGGGCCGCCGGAGCCGCGGCGCTGGCCGCCCGGGGCTCCCGGGCCCGCACGGCGCTCGCCGTCCCGGTGGTCGCCCTGGCGGCGGGGATGACCTGGTTCTTCCGCGACCCCGAGCGTGGTCCGGCGACCGGGCGGGTGCTGTCCGCGGCTGACGGCGTCGTCCAGAGCATCGACCCCCAGCCCGACGGGCGCACACGGGTCGCGGTGTTCATGAACCCCCTCAACGTGCACGTCAACCGTGCCCCCCTAGCCGGCGTGGTGACAGGCGTCGAGCACCGCCCGGGCGGTTTCCGCCCCGCATTCGACAAGGACAGCGAGCGTAATGAGCGCGTCATCTGGACCCTTGAAACCGAGATCGGTGCGATCACGGTCGTTCAAATCGCCGGCGCGATGGTCAGGCGTATCGTCCCGTATCTCGCTGCGGGGCAGAAGGTCGAGCAAGGCGAGAGGATCGGTCTCATCCGGTTCGGGTCCAGGGTCGACGTCTACCTTCCGGCCGGGATCACCCCGGCGGTGGAGATCGGCCAGGGGGTCCGCGCCGGAGAAACCCGTCTTGACACCGACTGAGGGGATCGTGGCGGCCGGACACGCCGTCTCCGCCCCTGAGGAGGAGCCCCTCAGGCTCCGCCTGGGGCCGGCCGACTACCTCACCCTCGGCAACGCCCTGTGCGGCTTCCTGGCGGTGTGGGCGCTCATGTCGGCCCAGTCCGCGCACGCGGCCGCCGGGATCGCCGGCCCGCTGCCGCGCACGGCCATGGCCACGGTGGTGGGCCTGATGCTGGTCGCGGCGGCGCTGGACGTGCTCGACGGCCGGGTGGCCCGCAGGCTGGGCGGCAGCGGCATGGGCGCCGAGCTGGACAACCTGGCCGACGTGATCAGCTTCGGGTTCGCCCCGGCGTTCTTCTTCGTCGTGTGGGCCATGCGGGCCGAGGGCATCGGCGTACTGCCCGTCGCGGCGGGCGGCGCCGTGCTGCTTGCGGTCATCGTGCGGCTGGCGCGGTTCTCCTGCCAGGCTCCGGGCGCGAACTACTTCACCGGGCTGCCCTGCCCCTTCGGCGCCATGGCCGTGGTGACGGTGGTCCTGCTCGACCCGCCGCCGATGGCGGGGGTGGCGGCGGTGCTGCTCATCTCCTGGCTGATGGTGAGCCGGATGGAGTACCCCAAGCCGCGCGGACGCAAGGCCTACGCGGTGCTGGGCCTCCTGGCGGTCGGGGTCGTCCTGATGGCCGCCTGGGGCATGGGCCTGCCCGCGGGCCAGACGCTCATCTACCTGATGAGCGCCGTCGTCCTGGGCTTCATCGTCACCCTCCCGTTCTACGTCCTGGCCACCCGGCGGACCGCCGCCGAGCAGGACTGACGGAGCCGTACACGGCCGCACACGGAGAACGCCCCGGACCGACCGGTCCGGGGCGCTCTCCGTGTGCGGCGGGCGGAGCGCCACCTGTGGACCAACGCCGGCGCGGCCCCGGGGCGTCGTTCCGGCGCCGACGGGTTCTGGAGGTGTCGGGCGGCGGCGTGGGCACGGGCCCGACCCGCCGGAGGCACCGAGGGTTCCCGCCCCTCAGGCGCCCGGGCGAGGAGGGGCTCCGCGCCGCAGGCGTCCGCTGAGGGTGGTGGCGGGCGAAGCGGAGCCCCGAGGGGCACCCGTCTACGGCAGGGAGTCGACCAGTTCGGCGACGCTCTTGCGGCGACCGGTGTAGAAGGGCACCTCCTCGCGGGTGTGCAGACGGGCCTTGGCACCGCGCAGGCGGCGCATCAGGTCCACGATGCGGTGCAGTTCGTCGGCCTCGAAGGCGAGCAGCCACTCGTAGTCGTTGAGGCCGAAGGAGGACACCGTGTTGGCGCGCACGTCCGGGAAGGGTCCGGCCATGCGGCCGTGCTCGGCGAGCATCGCGCGGCGCTCGTCGTCGGGCAGCAGGTACCACTCGTAGGAGCGCACGAACGGGTACACGCACAGGTGCTCACGCGGCTCCTCCCCGGCCATGAAGGCGGGGATGTGGCCGCGGTTGAACTCGGCGGGGCGGTGCAGGCCCACGACCGACCACACCGGGGTGCTGGCCTTGCCGATCCGGGTACGGCGAAAGGCCGTGTACATGTCCTGGACCTGCTCGGGGGAGTCGCCCACCCACCAGAACATGATGTCGGCGTCGGCGCGGAAGCCCTGGACGTCGTAGCTGCCGCGGGTGGTGACCCCCTGCTCGGCGGACTTGTCGAAGAGCGTTCCCAGTTCGTCGGCCGCGGCTGCGCGGTCGACTCCGTCGAGGCCCTCGACCCTGAAGACCGACCACATGGTGTAGCGGATGATCTCGTTGACGTCGGTGCCGTCCTGGCCGACGGCTTCGCTTTGCTGGCCCGTCACGGGTTGACTCCTTGCTGGTTCGTTCCGGCGGCCTCGTCGCCGCCGGTGGTGGAGGTGTTCGTCGGGAGGGTGCCGACCAGGCGCTCTGCCTCCTGGCCGGCGTCGGCGACGCACGCGGGGATCCCCACGCCGCCGTAGACCGCGCCGCACACACCGAGGCCCGGGCTGCGGGCGACGTCGGCGCGGACGCGTCCGACGAGGTCCGCGTGGCCGACGGCGTACTGCGGCAGCCCTTCGGTCCACCGGGTGACCCTGCTCTCCAGGGGCGTCCCGGCCATGCCGGTGACCGTGGCCAGGTCGCGCGCGGCGGCCCGGACCAGCTCCTCGTCGGAGCGCTCCAGCACCTTCTCGTCGCCGAACCTGCCGATGGAGCAGCGCAGCACCACCAGGTCGTCGCCGGGGTTGGCCCGGGCCAGCTCCTCGGCCAGCCAGGGCCACTTGTTGCTGGAGAAGGTGGCGGCCTTGATGGTGAGCCCCTCCACCGCCGGGACGAGGAAGCCGGTGCCGGTGAGCGTCCCGGGGAAGGCCGAGGCGGGCAGCGCCATGGTCACCAGGGCCATGCCGGCGTACTCGACGCCGCGCAGGTCCCGCGAGGCGCCGGGCGCGTGCTCGGCGAGCAGGCGGGAGGCCTCGGGGGCGGGGCAGGCCAGCAGGACGGCGTCGCAGGAGATGCGCTCGTTGCTGTCCAGACGGACGCGCCAGCCCTTCGGAGGCCGCTCCAGGGCGCGGACCCGGGAGCCCGTCCGCAGGCTGTCGGAGTGGCGTTCGGCCAGGGCGCCGGCGAGTCCGGCCACGCCCCCGCGCAGGGAGGCGAAGACGGGTCCCGGCTTGGTGGGCGCCGCTCCCCCGCCCCGGAGGCTGGTGTGCACGGCACGCGCCAGGGAGCGGTCGCGGCGGGCCATGGGCGCGATCTGCGGCAGCGTCGAGTCCAGGGAGAGCCGGTCGGCCCGGCCCGCGTACACGCCTCCCAGGAGGGGTTCGACGAGGCGGTCAACGACCTCGGCTCCCATGCGGGCGCCCACGTAGTCGGCGACGGAGACGTCACCGCGCACGGGGGTGCGGGGCAGCACCAGGTCGAGCCCGGCGCGCAGGGTGCCCCTCCGTGAGAGCACCCCGCTGCGGGCGAGGGCGCGCAGGTCGCCGGGCACGCCCATGAGCTGTCCCTTGGGCAGGGAGCGCACCCGTCCGCGGCTGTAGAGGGAGGCGGCGCCGGGGCCGGGGTGCACCACGCGCTCGTCCAGGCCCAGTTCGGAGAACAGGTCGAGCGCCTCGGGGCGTCTGGCGAGCACCGCCTCGGCGCCCGCGTCGACGGGCACCCCGGCCACTGGTGAGGCTCGCAGCTTGCCCCCAGGGGTGTCGGCGGCCTCCAGGACGGTGACGGAGGCGCCCAGACCGGTGAGGCGGTGCGCGGCGGTGAGTCCGGAGATCCCGCCCCCGACCACGACGACGTGCGGTGCTTCAGGCATGTCCCCAGCTTCCCAGATGACGTGGGTCACCGTGATCCGCCGTCCCCTTCGACACGCGGTGGTCCGGGTCGCGTTCGCGGCGAGACGTCCGGCCGTGCCGCTGTTGTGCGGTCGTTACCACGAGTTCGCAACGGGCCCGTGTCGGGAGACGTCGGAGGGTCATGGCTACTTCAGCGTTTTCCCCCGTACGCCGAGGCGTCGGGGCGGTGTTCTCCCTGGGCCTGGCCGCCCTGCTGGCCACGGCCTGCACCTCCTCCGGCCAGTCCGCCGGCAGCGGCGCCGTCGCCGAGTTCGCACCCGGGGCCGAGGACCGCTCGGCCGCCCAGGCACAGGCTCCCGAAGGACGGACCGAGGAGGGGCAGGCCGCCGATGAGGGCGGCGGCTCACCCGTCGGCTCCGACGTGGAGGTCGGCGACCGGCAACTGGTCCACACCGCCGACCTGTCGGTCCGGGTCGAGGACGTGCCCGAGGCGGTCGAGCGCGCCAAGGACCTGACCCTGGACGCGGGCGGCTACATCGCCTCCGAGACGGTCTCCACCCCCCAGGGCGGCACCCCCTCGGGATCGCTGACGCTGCGCATCCCGAGCGAGGACTACGAGGGGGCCCTGGGCGGACTGGCGGAGCTGGGCGACCGGTCCAACCTGGAGCGCTCGGTGCAGGACGTCACCGAGGAGGTCGCGGACGTCGAGAGCCGCGTCGAGTCCTCCGAGGCGGCTCTGGAGACGTTGCGCGGCTACCTGGAGGAGGCCGAGGACGTCGACGAGCTCCTGCGGGTGGAGAGCGAGATCCAAAAACGCCAGTCGGAGCTGGAGGCGTTCCAGGCGCGTCTGAAGACGCTGCGCGACCAGACGGCGTACTCGACGGTGAACCTGACCCTGAGCCCTCCGGAGACCTATCTGGAGGAGCCCGCGGAGGAGTCCATCGGCTTCCTGGGCGGCCTGGAGCGCGGCTGGCGCGCACTGGTCACGTTCGGCCAGGGCGCCGCCGTGGTCGCGGGCTGGCTGCTGCCCTTCCTGGCGGTCGCCGCCGTGCTGGCCGCGGGGCCGCTGTGGTGGTACCGCTCACGCCGAGGGGGCCGCTCCGACGGCACTCCCGGGGAGGCCGCTTCCGGGGACGGGGCCCCTGAGGCCTCGGAGACCTCAGAAGCCTCGGAGGCCTCGGGTTCCGACGACCCCGGGCAGCCCTCCGACGGATCCGGGAACGAGCCCTCCGAGGAGGGCGGGCCCCCGAGGGAGGGCAAGGAGGACTAGGTGTACTGATCACGGAGGCGCCCGGTCCCGAGTGGGGACCGGGCGCCTCCGGCCGTCACGCCCGTGCCGGTCCGGTTCGGCACGCCGTGGAAGGGGATGGCGGAGACCGCCGTCTCAGGCGGTGGTCTCCTCCTGCACGAACTCGGTGAGCCGCTGGAGCACGTCCGGGTCGGTGCTGGGCAGCACACCGTGGCCCAGGTTGAAGATGTGCCCCTCGGCGGCCCGCCCCCGGGAGAGGATGTCGCGGGTGCGCTCGGCGACGACCTCCCACGGCGCGAACAGCGTCGCCGGATCCAGGTTGCCCTGGAGCGCGGTGCCCGGCTGGACACGCTGGGCCGCCTTGTCCAGCGGCACCCGCCAGTCCACGCCCACGACGTCGGCTCCGGCCTCGCCGAGCAGGCCGAGCAGTTCGCCGGTACCCACTCCGAAGTGGATGCGCGGCACCTCGTACTCGCCGAGCTGGCCGAAGATCCACGAGGTGTAGGGCAGTACCGAGGCGCGGTAGTCCTCGGCGCTCAGTGCGCCCACCCAGGAGTCGAAGAGCTGCACGGCGCTGGCGCCCGCCTGGATCTGGGTGCGCAGGAAGCCCAGCGTGATGGTGGCCAGGCGGCGCATCAGCTCGTCCCACAGCTCGGGCTCGCCGTACATGAGCGCCTTGGTGTGCTCGTGGTTCTTGGACGGCCCGCCCTCGATGAGGTAGGAGGCCAGCGTGAACGGGGCGCCCGCGAAGCCGATGAGGGGCTTGTCGCCCAGCTCGCCGACCAGCTGCCCCACCGCCTCGGTCACGTAGGGCAGGTCGTCGGGCTCGAGCTCGCGCAGCCGCTTGACGCCGGTCGCGTCCCGGATCGGGTCGGCGACCACGGGGCCGACCCCGGGCTTGATGTCCAGGTCGATGCCGATGGCCTTGAGCGGGACGACGATGTCACTGAAGTAGATCGCGGCGTCGACGCCGTAGCGGCGCACCGGCTGCATCGTGATCTCGGTGATCATGTCGGGGCGCGCACACGCCTCAAGCATGGGCACGTCGGCGCGGACCCGTCGGTACTCGGGCAGGGAGCGCCCGGCCTGGCGCATGTACCACACCGGCGTGTGGGACACGGGAAGGCGCCGGCAGGCGCGGAGGAATGGAGATTCTTGCAGCGTCACACCTCGATCGTGCCATGCCCTTCCCCGAGCTCTCACCCGGATCGCCGAACACGCCCCCTCCGGTGGCCGCCCCGAGGCGCCTTCGGGCGGCGAGGGAGCGCGAACCGGCGCCCTCCGACGACGGGCCGGTCCCAAGATCATCACAAAACCCCGACACGCCGGGCGAACTCCGCCTCGCGGCCCGTGACTCGTGCCACGGTCTCTTGCGTACCCACCCCCCTGCCTGTGGCGGGGAGGCGGAGCATGTCCAGACCACCCCCCGCCGAGACGTGATCACCACAGAATGAAGGCTGACGTTTCCACCATGCCCGATGTCGGTAGCGCCGAGAACGAACACGAGACGTTCCGGCGAGCGGTCGAGGCCCTGCGCTCACCCCTCCTGCGCCCCGAGATCACCGTCCGGGAGATCCCCGCCCCCCAGCGGCTGGCCCCCCACTCAGCCGCCGTTTCGGCCGAGGTGACCGTGAACGGCGAGGAGGTCGCCTGGGGACGGCTCATCGTGCTCTACGACCCCGAGGACACCCGTGACTGGCCGGGTCCCTTCCGTGTGGTCTGCCAGGTCAACTCCGAACTGGAGTCGGAGATCGCGACCGACCCGCTGCTGGGACCGGTCGCCTGGAGCTGGCTGACCGACGCCTTGGGCGCCAACGGCGCCACACACCACACGCTCAGCGGCACGGTCACCCGGGCCACCACCGAGGGATTCGGCACGAAGTCGGACCAGGGCGCCACCACCGAGGTCGAGATGCGGGCCTCGTGGACACCGGAGTCCGACGACCTGTCGGGGCACGTCAGCGCGTGGACGGCGCTGTTGGCCTCCGCCGCGGGGCTGCCTCCGCTGGACGTCACCGACATCGCCCGACAGCGTTCCCGGCCCTGAGCGGATCCGCCCCGCACAGGAACCCGAGCGGTCCGGATCCGCGTCCAGTGGCGACAGCGCATACCGTAGTGGTGTGGCGAACGCGTTGAACTCCAAGACAGAACCCCGCGAACCAGGCGACGACGACGCTGAGAGGGCGCCTCTGCTCCGGGAACCACGCGAGGGACTGCCCGAGGTCACCTCCGACGCCGACGCACTGGCCGGTGTGGTCGCGGCGCTCTCCGCCGGTACCGGTCCCGTGGCGGTGGACGCCGAACGGGCCTCCGGCTACCGGTACGGGCAGCGGGCCTACCTGGTACAGCTGCGCCGCGAGGGATCGGGGTCGGCACTGATCGACCCCATCGCCTGCCCGGACCTGAGCAAGCTGGAAGACACCGTGGGCGACGCCGAGGTGGTGCTGCACGCGGCACACCAGGACCTGCCCTGCCTGACCGAGGTCAACCTGCGTCCCCGGAGGCTGTTCGACACCGAGCTGGCCGGGCGGCTGCTGGGCTACCAGAGGGTCGGACTGGGCTTCATGGTGGAGCGGATACTGCACGTCCGGCTGGCCAAGGAGCACTCGGCCGTGGACTGGTCGCAGCGTCCGCTGCCGGAGGACTGGCTGCGGTACGCGGCGCTGGACGTGGAGATCCTCATCGAGCTGCGCAACGCCCTGGAGGCCGAGCTGGAGGAGGCCGGGAAGCTGGAGTGGGCCCGCGAGGAGTTCGCCTCGGTCCTGGCCGCCCCGCCCAAGGAGCCGCGCCCCGACCCCTGGCGGCGCACCTCGGGCATCCACCGTGTGCGCAACCAGCGCGCCCTGGCCGCCGTACGCGAGCTGTGGTACGAACGCGACCGCATCGCCCAGGAGCGGGACATCTCGCCCGGGCGGGTGCTGCCGGACGCGGCGATCGTGGAGGCGGCGACGACCATGCCGCGCACCACGGCGGAGCTGGCCGACATCCGGCAGTTCGGGATCAAGCTGGCACGGCGCTACCTGACCACGTGGATCAAGGCGGTCAACCGGGCCCGCGACATGCCGCAGACCGAACTGCCCCGGCCCAACGCCCCGGGCGACGGGCCCCCGCCGGTGAACCGGTGGGCGGACCGGGCCCCGGAGGCGGCGAGCCGGCTGGAGTCGGTCCGGGCCACGGTCACGGGGATCGCCGAGGACGTCGTGATGCCGACCGAGAACCTGTTGCTGCCGGACACGGTGCGCCGCCTGGCGTGGGCACCGCCGCAGACCGTGGACCCCGACACCGTGGGGGATTTCCTGCGCGAGCGCGGGGCCCGCGAGTGGCAGATCGCCCTGACCGCTCAGCCCCTGGCCACAGCTCTGGACGAAGCCGAAAAAGCGTAGCCTCTTACCCTCTTCTCACCTTGTCAACCCAAGGGTGACCGAAGTCACCGCCCCCCAAGGGGGGTTGGTGCCTGTTCCGTAGCCCCATGTCCGATTAAGTTATAGAAATGTGCCTTGGAGTACCGAGGCATCGTCCGACGGGAGTTACACCGCAGGCCACGAGCCGCGGTGCGCGAGCAGGGGAAAAGTGGTGAGTGTGCTGACGTTCTGGCGTGCGTTGCTGCGCGAGACCGGGCTGATGGGTTCCAGGATCCGTTCGGCTACTACCGTCGCGCCCACCCGCGAGGAACAGTCCGTGGAACAACCGGCCACCGTGCCCGTGCCGAGTCCGGCACCGGTGGGCGGCCCCTCCACCGAGCCGCTGTCCCTGCCGGAGGAACGGGAGGGGGCACCGGCCGCCGAGGCTTCGGCCACGAGGACGCGTGTGGCCGAGGCGGACCGCGCGCCCGCGCCCGTTCCCACCGCCGGGATGCGGGCCGCGTCCCTGGAGCGGACGCTGCGGTCCCTGGTGGAGCGGCTGGGCACCGAGCACCCGGACACGATCACCGCACGCAACAACCTGGCGACCAAGTACGCGCAGATGGGACGCCGCCAGGCGGCCGTGCAGCAGTTCGAGCTGGCGCTGGCCGAGGCGGTGGAGGTCTTCGGTGACGAGCACCCGCGCACCGAGATCATCCGCGAGAACCTGGCCTGGGCCTACGAGGACGCCGGCCGTCCTGCCGACGCCTCCGGGCAGTGGGAGATGCTGCTGCGCGAACGCGAGCGCCAGTTCGGCCCCGCGGACGAGGACACGGTGGAGGCGCGCATGCGCCTCGCGGTCTGCTACCGGCGCAGCGGACGCCTGGACGCGGCCGTGGTGCACTACGAGCGCGCCATCGAGGACGTGGCCTCGACCGAGCGCCGCGAGGAGCTGCGGCTGGGCCTGAGCGCCGCGCAGAGCATGTCCGGACGCTACGACGACGCGATCACCCAGCTCCGTATGGTGCTGGCCGGACGGCGCCGCCGGATGGGCAAGGGCCACCTGGACACCCTGACGGTGCACCACCGGCTGGGCCGCGCCTACACCCAGGCGGGCCGTCCCGACGAGGCGGTGGAGGTGCTGCGCGACGCCTACCGGGTGGCGCTGAACTCCTCCGGCGACCCGGACGTGCGGCGGCTGACCCTGCGGCTGCGCCGCGACCTGGCCGGCGCCTACAACGCCGCCGGCCGCCACCGCGAGGCCAAGGCCCTGCTGTAGGGCCGACCGGAGACCGGTCTCGGGGCCGGGGGTCGCGACCCCCGGCCCCGAGGTGTGTCAGGCGACGCCGACGGGCACGAAGGCGACCGACGGGGCCGTGGACCGGCTCCGATCCCCGTCCGGACCGAAGTTCCCACCCCTGCTGCTCGCACAAGTTGTTACTGACGAGTAGCATTAGCGGAACAGTCCACCACCCACTGGAGAAGGAGGGGTCATCGTGCCGCGAACTGCCCGCGATGTCGTGTTTGTCGACGGGGTCCGCACCCCGTTCGGCAAGTCTGGCAAGGGCCTCTACGCCGAGACGCGCGCAGACGACCTCGTCGTACGCGTGATCCGCGAACTGATGCGCCGCAACCCGGGCCTGCCCGCCGAGCGCGTCGACGAGGTCGCCATCGCCGCCACCACCCAGATCGGCGACCAGGGCCTGACGATCGGGCGCAGCGCCGCGATCCTCGCCGGACTGCCGACCAGCGTCCCCGGCTACGCCATCGACCGCATGTGCGCCGGTGCGCTCACGGCCGTCACCACCTCCGGCGCGGGCATCTCCTTCGGTGCCTACGACGTCGTCATCGCGGGCGGTGTCGAGCACATGGGCCGCCACCCCATGGGCGAGGGCGTCGACCCCAACCCGCGCTTCCTCTCCGAGAAGCTCGTGGACCCGTCCGCGCTGGTCATGGGCAACACCGCCGAGAACCTGCACGACCGGTTCCCGACCATCACCAAGGAGCGCGCCGACGCCTACGCGGTGCGCAGCCAGGAGAAGGTCGCCAAGGCCTACGCCGACGGCAAGATCCAGGACGACCTGGTCGAGGTCCTGGTCCGCTCCCTGGAGCAGGGCTACGGTCTGGCCACCCAGGACGAGCCGCCCCGGCCCGGCACCACCATGGAGTCGCTGGCCTCCCTGAAGACCCCGTTCCGCGCGCACGGCAACGTGACGCCCGGCAACGCCGCCGGCCTCAACGACGGCGCCACCGGCGCCATCCTGGCCGCCGAGGACGTGGCCGAGGAGCTGGGGCTGGACGCCAGGATGCGCCTGGTGGACTTCTCCTTCGCCGGTGTGGACCCCTCGGTCATGGGTGTGGGCCCGGTCCCGGCCACCGAGAAGCTGTTCGCCCGCCAGGGCATCTCGATGGACGAGATCGGCCTCATCGAGATCAACGAGGCCTTCGCCGTGCAGGTGCTGGCCTTCCTGGAGCACTTCGGCCTCGCCGACGACGACACCCGCGTCAACCCGTGGGGCGGCGCCATCGCCCTGGGCCACCCGCTGGCCTCCTCCGGCGTGCGCCTGATGATGCAGCTCGCGCGCCAGTTCGCCGAACGTCCCGACGTCCGCTACGGCCTGACCACCATGTGCGTCGGCATGGGCATGGGCGGAACCGTCCTGTGGGAGAACACCAACTACGAGGGGGGCAAGTGAGCACCGCGATCGAGCAGGCACGAGAGCTCTTCAGCGACGAGGTCGTCACCAGGGCGCTCTCCCGTGACATCGAGCTCCCCTACGGCGCGGGCACCGCGGTCCTGATCACACTGGACAACGGGCACGACCACACCAAGCCCAACACCTTCGGCCCCAGCGGTCTGCTGAGCCTGGACGCCGCGATCGAGGCCGCCAGGGCGCGCACCGACATCGTGGCCGTGGCCGTCACCGGCAAGCCGTTCATCTTCGCCGTGGGCGCGGACCTGACCGGTGTCCCCGCGATCCAGAACCGCGAGCAGGCGCACGCGATCGGCAAGCTGGGCCACGACGTGTTCCGCAAGCTCGGCGAGCTGGACGTGCCGACCTTCGCGCTGGTCAACGGCGCGGCCATGGGCGGCGGCGTGGAGGTGGCGCTGCACTGCACCTACCGCACCATCTCCTCGGGCGTGCCCGCGGTCGCGCTGCCCGAGGCCTTCCTGGGCCTGGTCCCCGGCTGGGGCGGCACCTACCTGCTGCCGAACCTGATCGGCGCCGAGAAGGCCCTCAAGGTCATCGTCGACAACCCGCTCGCCCAGAACAAGACGCTCAAGGGCAAGCAGGCCTTCGAGCTGGGCATCGCCGACGCGATGTTCGAGCCCGCCGACTTCGTGGAGGAGTCGCTGCGCTGGGCCGCCAGGGTCGTCAAGGGCGACGTCGTGGTCGAGCGCCCCGAGGTCGACAAGGGCGAGGCCTGGGACAACGCGGTCAACATGGCCCGCTTCACCGTCGAGGGCAAGCTGCACGGCGCCGCCCCCGCCCCGGTCCGCGCGGTCGAACTGGTCGCCGAGGCCAGGAACCGCACGCGTGACGAGGGCTTCGCCGCCGAGGACGACGCACTGGCCGACCTGATCATGAGCGACGAGCTCAAGGCGGGCCTGTACGCGTTCGACCTGGTGCAAAAGCGCGCCAAGCGCCCCGCGGGCGCCCCGGACAAGTCGCTGGCCCGCAAGATCACCAAGGTCGGCGTCGTCGGCGCCGGCCTGATGGCCGGCCAGCTGGCCCTGCTGTTCGCCCGCCGCCTGGACGTGCCGGTCGTCCTGACCGACCTGGACCAGGAGCGCCTGGACAAGGGCGTGGCCTACGTGCACGGCGAGGTCGACAAGCTCCTGGGCAAGGGCCGGATCAACGGCGACAAGGCCAACCACCTCAAGTCCCTGGTGAGCGGCTCGCTGACCAAGGACGCCTTCTCCGACGCCGACTTCGTCATCGAGGCCGTGTTCGAGAAGATGTCGGTCAAGAAGCAGGTGTTCGCCGAGGTGGAGGCCGTGGTCTCCCCCGAGGCGGTCCTGGCCACCAACACCTCCTCGCTGTCGATCACCGAGATGGCCTCCGAGCTGGAGCACCCCGAGCGGGTCGTGGGCTTCCACTTCTTCAACCCGGTCGCGGTCCTGCCGCTGCTGGAGATCGTCCGCGGTGAGCGGACCGACGACGCGACCCTGGCCACGGCCTTCGCCGCCTCCAAGAAGCTGAAGAAGACCGCGGTGCTGTGCAAGGACGCCCCGGCGTTCGTGGTCAACCGCCTGCTCACCCTGTTCATGGGCGAGGTCCTGAGCGCGGTCGGCGAGGGCACCGAGCCCGAGGTGGCCGACCGCGCGGTGGCGCCCCTGGGCCTGCCGATGTCGCCGCTGATGCTGTTGCAGCTCGTGGGCCCGGCGGTCGGCCTGCACGTCGCCGAGACCCTGCACGAGGCGTTCCCCGAGCGCTTCGCGGTCTCCGACGAACTGGCCGAGATCGTGAAGGCGGGCAAGACGGAGATCTTCGCCCCGGACTTCACGATCGACCCCGAGGTGAAGGAGATCCTCAGCGGCGGCGACAACCCGTCCGAGGAGAGCGAGATCCTGGACCGGGCGCTGCGCGCGCTGGCCCGGGAGATCCGGATCATGCTGGACGAGGGCGTGGTGGCCGAGGCCGCCGACATCGACCTGTGCCTGATCAGCGGTGCGGGCTGGCCCTTCCACACCGGCGGCATCACCCCGTACCTGGACAAGGTCGGGGTGTCCGAGGCCGTGAACGGCAAGCGGTTCCACGAGGGCGACCCGAAGGCCTTCTAGCCTTCCCCGAGCCCGCGGCGGGTCCGGTGTCCACGCGGACGCCGGGCCCGCCGTCTCGCGTCAGAAGTCCTGGGAGGACTCCCCCATGGCCGCACCCCGGCCGGAGGAGCGGACGCTCCGGACGTGGAACTGCCTGAACAGCCGGATCATCGGGCGGATCAGCAGCTCGACGCTGCCGAGGAGGAAGCACCACGTGCCCGCCGTGGTCCAGGCCTCGGAGAAGAACATGACGCTGCCGGCGATGAACCACAGGGCGATCAGGATGTCGTTGACGATGCTCGCGGTCTCGTAACGGCGCCGGATGACGAGCTCGTCGCCCCCCACGTGCAGGACCAGTGGCCTGTTCTGCTCTTCGGACATGTTCGGCCCTCTCTGCGGGGTCGTCGCGGCACCGTTTCCCCTGCCCGAAGTCGGCGAACACGAAAAGTCACCACATAACGGCTACTCGTGCATACTTGCCAGTAACCCTGTGTAGCGTCTGACTCGTGGCGATCTCCGCTGAACACCAGATCTACGCCGAGTTGTTCGCCGACGCCCCCGACACCGCCGTCGACTTCCTGCGCGGCCTCGGCGTGGACGTCCCCGACTACGACCGCAGCGAGGTCACCTCGTGCGACCTCGGCCACGTGGACCCCGTCGAACGCCGTTCGGACGTCGCGATCATGCTGCGCGGCCCGGGCCCCGCCGACTCCCCCGACAAGCTGATGGGGATCATCGTGGAAGGTCCAGCGCGACGAGAAGGAGCGCAAGCGCTTCACGTGGCCGGAGTACGTGGCCGCGCTGCGCTCCCGGCACGAGTGCCCGGTCGTCCTGCTGACCGTCTGCCCCGGACAAGCCGTGGCCGACTGGTACGCCGAACCGATCCGCCTCGGCCATCCCGGTTTCGTCCTACGGCCCCTGGTGGTGGGCCCGTCCGGGATCCCGGCCGTCACCGCCCCCGAGGAGGTCGGGCGGCGCCCATCCTTGGCTGTGCTGTCCGCCGCCGCGCACGGCGGTCAGGACATGGACGTGCTGAAGGCCCTGCACACCGGCCTCGACGCGATCGACCGGGAAAGGGCCACGAAGTACATTGGATTCACGTTGAACCTGCTGGCGAAGACCGTAGGACAGGCGGCTCTGGAGGAGCTGATGATGACGGACACCTACGAGTACAGCAGCGCCTGGACCGAGAGCCTCAAGGCCGAGGGAGAGGCCAGGGCCGTTCTCCGGGTCCTGAGCAAGCGTGGAATCGACGTACCCGAAAAGGCACGCAGGCGCATCAGCGGGTGCCGCGACCACGACCAGCTCGACGCCTGGCTCGACCGAAGCGTCACCATCACCCACATCGACCAGCTCTTCGACGAGTGATCTGAGCCCGGGGCGGGCCCGGCGTCCACGTGGACGCCGGGCCCGTTTCCGTGTGCCGGGCGGGAGGCGTCGCGGCACCCGCCGAGACCCCCGGCACACTCGGCGCGGGACAGGCAGGGGCGAGAGTCACACGCCCGCGCGCACCCGCCGCCCCTCCCCCGCCTCGCGCGCGGCCTCGGGGACCTCGTCGGCGTCGCCGCCCTCGGAGATGCCGATCCGGTCGTGCAGCCAGCGCAGCGGGCGCGGCAGCCACCAGTTGGCGCCGCCGAGCAGGCGCATCGTGGCGGGCACCATCACCGCGCGGACCAGGGTGGCGTCCACGAGCACCGCGATGGCCAGGCCGATCCCGATGATCTTCAGGAAGAGCAGGTCCGAGGTGCCCATCGCCAAGAGCACGACCATCAGCAGGATCGCCGCGCTCGTGATGATCTGTCCGGTGTGTTGGAGCCCCGCCGCCACCGAGCGGATGTTGTCCCCGGTGCGCAGGTACTCCTCGCGTACGCGGCTGAGCAGGAACAGCTCGTAGTCCATCGCCAGGCCGAACGCCACGATGGTGATCAGCACCAGGTAGGTGGGGTCGATGGTGCCCACGGCGTCGAAGCCGAGCAGCCCGGCGAATCCGCCCTCCTGGAACCCCCAGACCACCACTCCCAGGGAGGCGCCCAGGGACAGCGCGCCCATGAGGACGGCCTTGACTGGCAGGACCACCGAGCCGAAGGCGAGGAAGAGCAGGGCCAGGGTCGCCGCGGCGATGAAGCCCACGGTCATGGGCGCCGCGTCGACGATCGCCGCCACGTTGTCCTGCTGCATGGCGGCCACACCGCCGACCAGGCTCTCCCGCGCCCCCTCGGGGACCGGTTCGCCGCGCACGTCGCTCACCAGCCGGGCGACCTCCGGGGAGTCGGACGCGCCCTGGTAGGCGACCATGACGTGGGCGACGCCGTCGCCGGTGCGCTCGACGCGGGCGAGGGAGGCCCCGGGCAGGTCGCCCAGGCGTTCGGCGTACTCCTCCAGGGCCTCGTCCGCGGGGTCGCCGAGCACGGCGACGTCGAGCCTGCCCAGGCCGCCCGCGGGGAAGTCCTCGGCCAGGGCCTCGGTGGCGATCCGGGACCCGGCGTCGGAGGGGAGGTAGCGCTGGTCGGTGGAGCCGAGTTCGGTGGAGGACAGGCCGGAGCTGAAGACCAGCAGGACGCCGCCGACCGCGACCAGGGACACGGCGGGGCCGCGCATGACGGTGCGGGCCAGGCGCCACCAGAACCCCGCGTTCTCGTGCACGGTGCCGGTGACGGTGCGGCGGGGCAGCGGTAGCGGCAGCCTGAGGCGGTCGATCCGGTGGCCGACCACGGACATGAGCGCGGGCAGGAAGACCAGCGCGGCCAGCAGGTCGAACAGCACGACGGCGATACCGCCCCAGCCGATCGACTTGAGGATGGGCTGGGGGAAGAAGAGCAGGCCCGCGAAGGCGATGCCGACGGTGACGCCGGAGAAGGCCACGGTGCGCCCGGCGGTGTCGACGGTGCGGCCCACCGCGGCGGCCAGGCCCCGGCCCCGGCCCAGCTCCTCGCGGAAGCGGTTGACCATGAACAGTCCGTAGTCGATCGCCAGTCCCAGGCCCAGGATGGTGGAGACGTTGATCGCGAACACCGACACGTCGGTGACGTGGGTCAGGACGCGCAGGAGGGTCAGCGAGCCGAGGATGGCCAGGCCGCCCACGGCGAGCGGGACCATGCCCGCGACCAGGCCGCCGAAGATCAGGACCAACAGGACCAGCAGGATCGGCATGGTGATGATCTCGGCGCGGACCACGTCGCGCTCGGCGGCCTCCGACAGCTCGTGCTCGACGGCGATGGGGCCGCCCAGGTGGACCTCCAGGTTGCTGGAGGACAGGTGGTCGGCGACCTCCTCGTACTGCTGGAGGCGGTCGGCGTGGGTCTGGCCGCTGAGGGTCACGGGGATGTAGACGGCGTGCATGTCCTCGGACACGAGCATGCCGCGCTCGGTCTCGCTGAGCCCCTCTTCGAGGTAGGTGTCGAAGTCCGCGACGGTGTCCTCGGGCATGTCGTCGGCGACGCGCTGGACGGCCGCGGCGAAGGTGGGGTTGTCCACCTTCAGCTCGTCGCTGCGGTAGACGGCGACGACGTCGGCGCCGTCGTGTCCCAGCTCCTCCTCCAGGACGCGGGTGGCCCGCGCGGACTCGGAACCGGGATCCTCGAACCCGCTCTCGCTGACGTCGGAGAAGACCCCCGAACCCCAGACGCCGGCGAAGACGGCGAAGAGCGCGGTGGCGGCCAGGACCGCCCAGCGGAAGCGGTGGGTCCCCAGCCCGAGCCGCCCGAAAAGCCCCGTGTGTGTCGGCATACGCCGCCCCTCCAGGAAACGGACTTCATGTCCGTTAACGGTGTTTGCTAACGGCGTTCACTAAAGCGTGCAGGCGTTACGATGTCAAGATGTCCGACGAGGACCACGGCGCCCCGACCGGCGCCCGAGAGGGGACGTAGCGCAGCAGATGACGAAACCGCAGCTGGACCGGGGCGCCGGTAGACCGAGCCGCCGCGAGCGTGTGCGCGAGGCCACACTCGTGGAGATCAAGGAGATCGCCCGCCGCCACCTGGTCGAGCAGGGAGCCGCCGGGGTGTCCCTGCGCGCCATCGCCCGGGAGATGGGCATGACCGCGCCGGGGCTGTACCGCTACGTCTCGGGCATCGACTCGCTGCTGGTGCTCATCACCGCCGACATGTTCGGGGAACTGGCCGCCGCGGTGGCCGCCGCCGACGCGAGCGTGCCCTCCGAGGACACCGACCTGCGCATCCTCACCTCGCTGCGCGCCTTCCGGTCCTGGGCCGTCACGCACCGGGCCGAGTTCGCCACCATGTTCGGTCCGCGCGTGCGCCTGGCCCCCGGGACCGACGTCACACCGGCGCTGGAGGCCGGGCGGCGCTTCGGCGCGACCTTCTACACGCTCTTCGACCGGCTGCTGTCCGAGGAGCGCTTCCCGCTGCCCGACGGGGCCCGCATCACGCCCGAACTGGCCCGTGAGCTGCGCGCCTTCGCCGACACCTGCGGCTTCTCGGCTCCGCACATCCCGGTGGAGGCGGTCATGGTGCTCAGCACGTGCTGGGTGCGGCTGTACGGGGTGGTGTGCATGGAGGTGTTCGAGCACATGAACTTCGTGATGCGCGACATGGAACCACTCTTCGAGTCCGAGCTTCAGAACATACTGACAGGCCTCGGAGTGCGCTACCAGGCGCCGTGAGGTAGTGGTCCGGTGACCCTGTGCACGCCGGTTTAAGCCCCATACTGGAGGTCTGTGACTCTTGCCGGATTCGCCCTCCCCAGGCGGATGCGGCCAGCCCGGCATGCTGCGGCACGATAGCGAGGACGGACCCCGTGGAGAACCGACCCGGCGGCGAGCGGCCCGGTGGCGAGGCCCCCCGGCCACAACAGCCCGGCCCCGGAGACACCCGGCCCGAAGACGCCCGACCCGAAGGCGGCGGGCCCGCCGGCCCGGTGCACGACCAGCGCCCCCAGGAGCGCCCGCACGGCCTCCCCCCGGGGCCGGCGCAGTCCCCGCCCGGGAGGCCGGCTCCGGCCTGGGGACCGCCCCCGCCCTGGGACCAGCGCCGGGGACAGGCTCCGGCCACCGGGCCGGACCAGGCTCCCCCGCCGGGCCCGTACTGGCAGGCCGGCCGGTACGACCAGCACCGGGCACCCGGTTACGGGCCTCCCGGCCCCCGGTACGTCCCCGGCTCCCCGGCCTTTCCCCACCGTCCCGCCGGGTGGCCGCCGCCGGAACAGCCGTGGGGCCCGCCCCCGGCGGCACGGCGGCGCCGCCGGGGCCTGGGCGTCCTGGTCGGCTCGTCCGTGGCCGCCGTGATCGCCCTCCTCGCGCTGGCCGCGAGCATCCTCATGGTCGTCACCGCCCCCCGCGAGGAGCCCCGTCCGAGCGGCACCGACCTGTCCGCCCACTACGACGACCGCCTGGCCGCGCGGCCCAACACGGTGGAGGTCGACCTGGTCGACCACCCCCTCTACGGCACGGCCGTCCCCGAGGCCGTCGAGTGCGACACCCCCGAGCTGGACATGGGCTCGGACGAGTCCTGGGAGGAGTTCGCGACCGCCGCCGGGGCCTGTCTGGACACGCTCTGGACACCGGCGCTGGAGGGGATGGGCCTGTCCGTCGAGCCCCTGGAGTTCGCCGTCACCCAGGACTCCCCCGACGCCGACGGCGCGGAGGGCTACACGCTCGCCTACTACGAGAGCGACCTGGCCCGCATCACCGTCGTACTGCCCAACGTCCGCCAGATGGGCGCCCAGATCCCCGCGCGGCACCGCGAGGACGTCTGGCTCGCCCTGATGGGGCACGAGTACGGCCACCACGTGCAGCACGTCACCGGCATCCTCGCCATCTCGCACGACCTGCGCTGGAACGCTGGGAGCGAGGCGGACGCGCTGGACACGCTCCGCCGCACCGAGCTCCAGGCCGAGTGCATGGCCGGGGTGGGCCTGCGCGGGATCACCGGCGCCGACGAGGAGACTCTGGCGGCCGTCAACGCCAACTTCAACAGCGGCGGCGACCTCGACACGCACGGCAGCGCCGCCCACCGGGCGCTCTGGCTGGAGCAGGGCTGGTCGGAGCCGACCCTGGACGGCTGCAACACCTACGGCGCCGACCCGGACCAGGTCACCTGAGCACCCTGCGGTAGGCCTCCCAGCCGTGGAGCTTGACCCGCTCCCCCCGGTCCAGCTCCACGGCCTGTTCGGCCTCGGCGGTGTCGATGCGCAGCCAGTCCTCGTAGTCGCTGTGCGCGATCCCGCGCTCGTCCAGGACCGTCTCCAGCGGCACGAGGTCCGGGGCCGCCCCGCGCAGCGTCCCGGCGTCCTCCAGCAGGGAGCGCACGGTTCCGGCGGCATCGGACTTGTTGGTGCCGATCACCCCCGTGGCGCCCCGCTTGATCCATCCGGCGACGTAGTCCCCCCGGACCACGCGTCCGTCGGCGTCCAGGACCCGGCCCCCCTCCTGGGGGACGGTGCGCCCCTCGGGGTCGAAGGGCACCCCGGACAGGGGGACGCCCGCGTACCCCACCGAGCGCAGCACCATCCCGGCGGGCAGGTCGGTGGTCCGCCCGGTGCCCGCCAGGCGCCCGTCGGCGTCCAGGCGGGTCTCCTCCACGCGCACACCGGTCACGTGGTCCGCGCCGAGGACCTCCTGGGGACGGGTCCAAAAGTGCAGGCGCACGGTGCGGGGCCGCCCCTCGGGCCGACGCCGCGCGTGCTCACGCAGGAGCCTGAGGTTGGTGCGCGCGGCACGGGAGACCTCGCGCAGCTCGGGTGCTCCCGTGCCCACGGCGGTGGGGTCGATGTCGACCTGGTCGGCGCGCACGACCACGTCCGCTCCGGGCAGCGCGAGCAGGTCGCGCAGCTCGGGCGCGGTGAACTTGGCCTGGAGCGGGCCCCGCCGGGACAGCAGGTGCGCGGTGCGCACGCGGCTGGCGGCGAGCACCTCCAGGACCGGCTGCGGGATGTCGGTGTGGCGGAGCTCGTCGGCGGTCTTGGCCAGGATGCGGGCCACGTCCAGGGCGACGTTGCCCGCCCCGACCACGACGACCTCCTCGGCGTCGAGGACGAACCGCTCCAGCTCGGCGTCGGGGTGGCCGCAGTACCAGTTGACGAAGTCGGTGGCGGCGACACTGCCGGGCAGGTCCTCCCCCGGCACGCCCATACGGCGGTCCACGCTGGCCCCGGTGGCGTAGACGACGCCGTGGTGGGTGCGGGCCAGGTCGGCGCGGGTGAGGTCGGTGCCGAACTCGATTCCGCCGACGAAGCGCACGTCGGGGTGTTCCAGGACCCTGCGCAGCGCCCGGGCCACGCCCTTGATCTTGATGTGGTCGGGGGCGACGCCGTAGCGCACCAGCCCGTAGGGGGTGGGCAGGCGGTCCATGACGTCGACCCGGACGGGTACGCGCCGCTGCCGTGTGAGGGCGTCGGCGGCGTAGACACCGGCCGGGCCGGAACCGATCACGGCCACGCGGAGCGGTTCGGCTTCCTCGATGGGCTGCTGCTCAGGTTCGGGAGAGGTCATGCGCCCATTCTGGCAGCCCGGGGCGTTCCCGGGCTGCCCAAGGGGCGGCGGCCTGCGGCCGGGGACGGCTCAGGCGGTCTCGTCGGCCAGTGCGCCGGCGGCCGCGTCGGTGCGGCGGGAGACCGTCTCGGTGAGCTTGCGGGACAGCTCCTGGGGCGTCAGGCCCTGCGCGCGCAGGATGTCGTCGCGCTTGGCGTGGTCCAGGAACTCCTGCGCGATACCGAACGTGCGCACCGGGACGTCGACGTCGTGGTCGCGCAGCAGGCGGGCCACGGCGTCGCCGACGGCGCCGGTGCGGCCGTTGTCCTCGATGACCGCCACGACGCTGTGCTCGGCGGCCTCGGCGACCAGTGCCTCGTCCAGCGGCTTGACCCACAGGGGGTCGACGACGGTGACGCCGAGGCCCTGGGCGGCCATCCGGTCGGCGACCTCGCAGGCGACCTGGGCCATGGTGCCCACGCCCACGACGAGCAGGTCCTTGGAGTGGCCGTTGTCGCCGGCGCGGCGCAGCAGGTCCATGGAGCCGACCCTGCCGATCGCGTCCACCCGCTCGCTGACGGCGCCCTTGGGGTAGCGCACGACGGTGGGCGCGTCCTCGACGGCCACGGCCTCGCGCAGCAGGGTGCGCAGGCGCTCGGCGTCGCGGGGCGCGGCCAGTCGGAGCCCGGGGACCACCTGGAGGATGGACATGTCCCACATGCCGTTGTGGCTGGCGCCGTCGTTGCCGGTGACCCCGGCTCGGTCCAGGCAGAACGTGACGCCCTGGCGGTGCAGGGCGGCGTCCATGAGCACCTGGTCGAAACAGCGGTTGAGGAACGTGGCGTAGACGGCCACGACGGGGTGCAGGCCGTTCATGGCCATACCGGTGGCGGCGGTGGCGGCGTGCTGTTCGGCGATGCCCACGTCGAAGACGCGGTCGGGGTGGGCCTCGGCGAACTTGTTGAGGCCGGTGGGGTGGAGCATGGCGGCGGTGATGGCCACCACGTCCTGGCGCTCGGCGCCGATCTCCACCATGGTGTCGGCGAAGACGGAGGTCCACTTGACGGCCTTGGGGCCGGGCTTGGCCTGGCCCGTGGCCACGTCGAAGGGGCCGGGGGCGTGGAACTGGTCCTCGTCGTGGTTCTCGGCCGGGGCGTAGCCCTTGCCCTTCTGGGTGAGGCAGTGCACGATCACCGGTCCGCCGAAGTCGCGGGCGCGGCGCAGCGCCTTCTCCATGGCCTGCTCGTCGTGGCCGTCGATGGGCCCGAGGTACTTCAGACCCAGGTCCTCGAACATCATCTGGGGCTGGATGGCGTCCTTGAGGCCCTTCTTGATGCCGTGCAGCGCCTCGTATAGGGGCTGGCCGACCACGGGGGTGCGGTTGAGCGTGGTCTTGGCCAGGTCCAGGGCCTGCTCGTATCCGGGGGCCAGGCGCAGGGAGGCGAGGTGGTCGGCGATCCCGCCCATGGTGGGCGAGTAGGAGCGGCCGTTGTCGTTGACCACGACGACCAGTCGGCGGTCCTTGCGCGCGGCGATGTTGTTGAGCGCCTCCCAGGCCATGCCGCCGGTGAGCGCGCCGTCGCCGATGACCGCGACCACGGTGCTGTCCCCGCGGCCCCGTACCTCGTTGGCCTTGGCCATGCCGTCGGCGTAGGACAGGGACGTGGAGGCGTGGGAGTTCTCGATGAAGTCGTGCTCGGACTCGGCGCGCGAGGGGTAGCCGGACAGCCCGCCCTCGGACTTGAGGTTGGTGAAGTCGTGGCGGCCGGTGAGGACCTTGTGCACGTAGGCCTGGTGGCCGGTGTCGAAGAGGATGGGGTCCTTCGGTGAGTCGAAGACCCGGTGCAGCGCGATGGTCAGCTCCACGACGCCGAGGCTGGGACCGAGGTGCCCGCCGGTCTGGGAGCAGGAGTCGACCAGGAAGCCCCGGATCTCCTGTGCCAGCGCAGGGAGCTGATCGGCCGGGAGCCTCTTGAGCGCTTCCGGATTGTGTATCGACTCGAACAGTGCCACTGTCTCGTCAGTCCCCTCGTCCAGCGTGTCCGTTGAGTTTGCCGCCCCCGGCCCCTGACGTGGGCCGGGTTCGGCTACCGGCAGGTATGCATACCCGAGTTTATGGGCGTACGTCCACGGGTCCTACCCCACCCCTCCCGGGCCGGAAAACCGGGATGGCCTCCCTGTACGGTCTTCCCGCCAGGTGACCGGGACCATGCCGGACGCCACCCGGGTTTTCGCGTACATTACTCGGTTTCGAAAGCGGTTCGTCCCGTTGAGGTGGCTTTATCCGAACACCGCCTGGCCGAGGAGGCCGAACGCGGAGACGGACACCACCGACAGCAGGACGACGCGCAGCCGCCCGGCGTTGACGCGGCGGCGCAGCGCGGTGCCGGCGAGGAACCCGACCACGACGAGGGGGACGGCGCAGACCCCGGCGACGGCGGTCCGGGTGTCCATCTGGCCGCCCAGGACCAGCGCGGTCAGGGAGACCGCTCCGCCGAAGAGGAAGAACGCGGCCAGGGTGGCGCGCACCGTGGAGGGCTCCTCGTGCTGGTACAGCAGCGCCATGGGAGGGCCGCCGACCGTGGTGGCGGTGCCCGCGAGGCCGGACAGGGAGCCGGCCGCCACGAGTGAGAACGGGGTGATGCGCACCCGCAGGGACCCGGCCGAGAGCGCGACGGCCACGAGCACCATCGCCCCGACGGCCCCTGCGAGGGCCCGGGGCTCCAGGACCGCGACCACCCACACGCCCAGGACCGTTCCGGGCAGGCGTGCGGGCAGTCCCCAGGCGATGCCCCGCCAGTCCACGTGGGACCACTCCTGGAGGAGCGTGAGCGCCGGCAGGGCGATCACGGCGACCAGGAGCATCCCCGGCATGAGGGTGGGGTCCAGGAAGGACAGGGCGGGGGCGGCGACCATGCCGAGCCCCAGGCCGACGGTGCTCTGCACGACGGCCCCCGTGAGGACGGAGACCGCCACGCACAGGACGAACACCCACAGGTCCTCCGGTCCGAGCAGGCCGTGGCCGCTGGGGGCGAGGAACTCCGTGAGGGTCGGGGTGGACGCGGAAGCCGTGGGGGCGGGAGATGGTGAGGGCACGGCGTGCGACGCTATACCTCCACTTTCCCGACCGGGGTCCGGGGATAGGGACATGGGACGCCTTCCCGGGTACGGCCCGCGGCTCCGCCGGCGGCACCCGGCGGCCGGGACGACGAGGGCCCGGCCCGGCGCTCGGGGCGCCGGGCCGGGTGGGAGCGGGCGGGACGGTGGGGAGTGGACACCGTCGACCGCCCCGGAGGCGGGTCTTGTCCGCCGGTCAGGCGCCTCCCCTGGCGTGGGTCTTGCGACCCCGGCGGGAGAGGGAGTCCAGGATGACGGCGACCAGCAGGACCCCCGCGGTGATCATGAACCGGACGGAGGTGTTCATCTGGAGCAGCAGCAGACCGGAGGCGATCGTGCCGAGGACCAGGCCGCCCAGGAGGGCGGAGTAGGCGTTGCCGCGCCCGCCGAAGAGGCTGGTACCGCCGATGACCGCGGCCGCGATGGCCATCATCAGCTCCTCGCCGCCACCCGTGGACACGCTCGCCGCGAAGTTGCGCGAGGTCAGCAGGACCCCGCCCATGGCGGCGAGGGCGGAGGCGATGCCGAACACCGAGATGCGGATCATGTCCACGTTGATACCGGCGCGTCGTGCGGCCTCGGAGTTGCCGCCGACGGCGTAGACCATGCGGCCGTAGCGGGTCTTGCGCAGGACGAGGTCGAGGACGACGACGAAGCCCACGAAGATCAGGAAGGCCAGCGGCACGCCCTTGTACTGGTTGAGCACCCACACGCCGCCGAGGATCGGCAGGGCGAGCACGGCGGTCCGGAGGAGGATCCCGGTCAAGGGCTTGTGGGGCAGGCCCGCCAGGCGGCGCCGCCGCTCCACCACGGACACCGCGAGGACGTACAGGCCCAGGGCCAGTACCGCGATCGACCAGCCCACGACCGGCACGAAGAAGGTCTGGGTCAGGAGTGCGATCGGCCCGCTCGGGCTGGTGTTGATGGTGCCGTCGGCACCCATCAGGTACAGGTGCAGGCCCTGCCAGCCCAACAGGCCGGCGAGGGTGACCACGAAGGCCGGCACCCCCAGCTTCGCGAAGACGAAGCCGTGCACCAGGCCCACCAGGAGGCCGATCCCGATGGCGAGTCCGATCGCCGCCCACTCCGAGACGCCCTGCTTGACGGCGACGACGCCCAGGACCGCGGCGGCCAGACCGGCGACGGAGCCGATGGACAGGTCGATCTCGCCGAGCAGCAGGACCATGATCACGCCGGTGGTCATCAGACCGATGGCGGCGATCTGCACGGTCAGGTTGGACAGGTTCTGCGGCGACAGGAACCGGTCGTTGGCCGACTGGAAGACGACGGCGATGAGGATCAGGCCGATGACCACGGGGAGCGGTCCCAGCTCACCGCCGCGCATACGGCGCTTGAAGGCGTCGAGCCAGCCCTTGGGCGAGGCCACCGTGGCCAGCAGTCGCGGGTCGCTCTTGGGGGCGACCGGCTCGGCCCCGCCCTGGGCGGGTGCCTTGGAGACAGGAGTCTGCTGGGTCATCACTTGTCCTCCGTGGCCAGAGCCGAGGCACCGGTGCGCTCGGAACGGCGGCTGACCGGGTTGTCGGCGGCGCCGGTGATCGCTGCCACGATCTCCTCGTAGCTGGTGTCCGCGATGGGGAAGTCTCCGGCGTTGCGGCCCAGCCGCAGCACCATGGCCCGGTCGGCCACCGCGCGCACGTCGGCCATGTTGTGGCTGATCAGCAGCACACCCAGGCCCTTGTCGCGCAGGCGCTCGATGAGGTCGAGGACCTGGGCGGTCTGGGCGACGCCCAGGGCCGCGGTGGGCTCGTCGAGCATCACCACGCGCGGCTGCCCCAGGAGGGAGCGGGCGATGGCGATGATCTGGCGCTGGCCGCCGGAGAGGGAGGCGACCGGAACGCGCAGGTTGGGGATCCGTACGGACAGGGAGTCCAGCAGTTCCCTGGCCCGGCCCTCCATCTCGACCTCGTCGAGGGTGCCGGGGAAGTGCAGCTTCTCGTTGCCCAGGAAGAGGTTGCCGACGATGTCCAGGTTGTCGCACAGGGCGAGGTCCTGGTAGATCGTGGCGATCCCGAGGCGCTGGGCGTCGGAGGGGCTCCCGATACTGACCGGCTTGCCGTCCCACGTGATGACCCCGCCGCTGTCCGCGGGGTGGGCTCCGGAGATCACCTTGACCAGGGTGGACTTGCCGGCGCCGTTGTCGCCGAGCAGGGCGACGACCTCACCCTCACCGACGTGGAAGTCGACGTCGCTCAGGGCGCGGACGGCACCGAAGGTCTTGGAGATCCCGGACAGTTCCAGGACTGGTGTGCTCATGCGTTCGCTTCTCTTCTCTCGTCCCGGCCCGGGCGGGCGGACAGCGGGGTCCGCCCGACCGGACCGGACCGTGGCACCGGTGCTAGAGGGCTTCCTGGCAGAAGTCGGTGTCGGCGTAGTCCTCGGTGCAGATCTCCTCGATGGTGTAGATCCCGTCCGAGACGACCGTGTCGCCGACGTTCTCCTTGGTGACCGCGACCGGCTCCAGCAGAACGGCGTCGACGGTCTCACCGGAGCCGTCCTCGACCTCGGTGAGCGTCTGCTCGCCCAGCTTGGGCTCCTCACCGGTGGCCAGGCCCACGGCCATGGCCGCGGCGACGCGGGCCTCGGGCCGGATGGCCTTGTAGACGGTCATGTACTGCTCACCGGCGATGATGCGCTGGATGCCGGCCAGCTCGGCGTCCTGCCCGGTCACGGGCGGCAGGTCCTCGACGGAGACTCCGGCGCTGCGCAGCGCGGAGATGACACCGGAGGCCAGGCCGTCGTTGGCGGCGTAGACGCCGGTGATCTCGTCCAGGCCCAGGGAGGTGATGGCGGCCTCCATCTGGGAGTTGGCCTCGTCCGGCGACCAGTCCGGGGTGTCGAACTCCTGGCCGATCTTGATCTGGTCCTCGAAGACCTCCAGGGCGCCCGCCTTGAAGCTGGCGGCGTTGGGGTCGGTGGGCGAACCGTGCATCACGACGATCGAGCCGTCCCCCGTGGTCTCCTCCGCCTCCAGGGCCTCCAGCAGGGACTGGGCCTGGACCTGGCCGACGCGGTGGTTGTCGAAGGAGACGTACATGTCGGCACCGCCCTCGGCGAGGCGGTCGTAGGCGACCACCGGCACGCCCTGGGACTTGGCCTCGCTGACGGTGCCGGCCGCGGCGGCGGCGTCGACGGCGTCCAGGACGAGCACGTCCACACCGTCGGTCAGCATGGCCTGGGCCTGGGTCTTCTGCTCGTTCACGTCACCGTCGGCGTTGGCGTACGACACCTCGCAGTTCGGGCAGAGCTTCTCGAGCTCCTCCTCGAAGAAGGGCCGGTCGAAGGCCTCGTAACGAGCGGTGTGGAGGTCGGGCAGGAGGAGGCCGACCTGGAACCCCTCCTCAACGGTGTGGGTCTCGCGCTCAGCGTCCTCGCCCGAGGTGGTGAGCGAGCCACAACCCGAGACGAGGAGTGCCAGAGCGGCTCCGACGGCGGCGAAACCGCCGGCGGCCGTGCGGCGCGGTGCGAAGCGTCGTGTGTTCAACGCGGGTGCCTCTCATGACGGGGGATACGAACGGTGGAACTCGCGAGTGGTGGAGTGAAGTCAAACCCCGCCGCTACCTTGCCGTCAACTCCTGAACACATAACTGAAACATCACGAGTCTTGCGTTCACGGTTTGAACGAAGTGAAAACCCAGGCCACAGCGGGGATCCCGACGTGTGAGCTTGTGTGAAGGAATTCCGGTTTTTACCGAACCGTGGCCTTCATGCGGCGCTGACCTCGACATTCGCCGTCCGTCAGCCTATGCGCGGACACCTGCCGATGGTACGTGATGCGAGGTTTCTTGACCTTCGGGTCAGTTCGCGTACCGCGCGGCCATGCGCAGCGCGCCGTACAGGGCCGCGTCCTGGCCCAGCGCGCTCGGTACCAGCTCGAGCCGCTCCAGGGCGCTTCCCAACGAGCCCAGCTCCATCGCCCGGCGCATCGGGTCCAGCAGCAGCTCCCCCGCCTCGGCCAGCTCACCGCCCACGATCACCCGGTCGGGGTTGAACAGGTTCGCCATGATCGCGGTGCTCTGGCCCAGCGCGGTGCCCGCCTCGGCGATGATGCGCCGGCTGCCCGGGTCGCCCTCCAGTGCCGCCGCCACCATGTCCGGGATCCGGACGGGCCGCGGGCCGCGGGCCGCACCGTTGTTCTGCGGCAGCATGTCCAGCAGGTAGTTCGCGCCCACGAAGGTCTCCAGGCAGCCCCGGTTGCCGCACCTGCACACCTGTCCGCGCGGATCCAGCGCGATGTGCCCGACCTCCCCGGCCGTGCCTCCCGCCCCGCGGAAGAGCCGGCCGGACATCATGATGCCCGCGCCCACGCCCTCGCTGATGACCAGGTGGACCACGTGTTCGGCCCCCACGCCCGCGCCCCGGTACTGCTCGGCCAGGACCGAGAGGTTGGCGTCGTTCTCGGCCAGGGCCTCCACCCCCAGCCGCTCGGTCAGGGCCTTGGCCGGGCGGAACCCCGCCCAGCGGGGCACGCAGGAGATGTCGCCGACCTCGCCGGTGGCCGGGTCGACCGGCCCGGGGACGGAGACCACCACCGACGACACGGTGCCCAGGTCGATCCGGGAGCGGACCAGCGTGGTCTCGGTCAACCAGGCGGCGCGCCGTATCCCGCGTTCGGCGTCGGAGGCCACGTCGTAGTCGATCTCCTCGCGGGCCAGCATGTTGCCGTCGCTGTCGCCGATCGCGACGCGGACGCGGTCGGCGGTGAAGTCGACGGCCACGACGGCGCCCGGCGGCCGCAGCAGCGTGACCGCCCTGGCCCGGCGGCCGTTGGAGGAGGTGTCGCGCACCGAGACCGTCCCGGCGGCGCGCAGGCCGCGGACGATGTTGGAGACGCTGGCCGCGGACAGGCCGGTGGACCGGGACAGTTCGGCCTGGGTACACGTCCCGTCGCGGCGCAGCACGTCCACGACCCGCCGTTCGTTGGCCTGGCGCAGGGCGGACTGGGATCCCGGTGTCACGGTGGCCTCGGTCACCAGCTGCCCCTCTGCCTCGGTGGTCTCCCGGCGCTTCGGCACCGTTGCGAGGAATGTTACAAGCATTGAACGTAAGCCGAAACTTCGCGTCGGTGGCGTTAGGGTCCGAACGTGACCAGACCACGCATCAGCACCACCGAGCACGGATGGCCGGACCGCCTCGCGCGGCTGGTCCCCTCCACCGGCGCGGGCCGCACCCGTGTCGTGGCGGTCGAGGGGCGCTCGGGCGCGGGCAAGAGCACGGTGGCCGAGGACCTGGCCGCGGCGCTGGCCGCGCGGGGGGAGGCGGTCCATGTGCTGACCATGGAGGACCTCTACCCCGGCTGGGAGGGCCTGGCCGAGGCTCCGGGACTGCTGCGGACATGGGTCCTGGAGCCGCTCGCGCGCGGCGGGCGGGCGGCGTGGCGGCGCTACCGCTGGGAGCGGGGCGCGTTCGCGCGGGAGTGGACCGCCCTGCCCGACGACGTGGCGGCGGGCGGGGTCCTGGTGGTGGAGGGATCCGGTTCCGGCGCCGCCGCCGTGCGCGACCTCCTGGACCTGCTGGTGTGGGTGGCCGCGCCCGACGACGAGCGCGCGCGGCGGCTGGACGGCCGGTGGGACGCGGCCGTCTACGCGCCCTACCGGCGCGTGTGGGCGGAGCAGGAGGAGGCCTTCCACCGGCGGGACCGCCCCGAGGAGCACGCCGACGCGGTGGTCGGCAACCCGCCGTGCTGAGACGGAGCCGGACCCGTCGGCTCCCGCCGCCGTGCTCCGGCCCGGCCCCGGACCGAGGAGGGCCGGGGGCGCTCAGCCGGCGTCCGGTGGAGGCGTCCCCATCCGGTGGAGGCCGGTGAAGGCGCCGACCAGGCGGGCGACGACCGTGGACAGGAACAGCGTTCCGGCGACCCCCTCGGCCGCGGAGAGCGTGCGGGCCCACGCCGAGACCGGCAGGACGTCACCGTAGCCCAGGGTGGCCAGGGTGACGAAGGAGTAGTAGACGAGCTGCTGCCAGGCGAACCGGTCGCCGGGGTGGACGGAGTCGACGAAGCTTCCGGGGGAGGCGCTCTCCAGGAGTGCGAACACGGTGGTGAAGAATCCGCCGAGCAACAGGTAAGCGCACACCGCCGCCAGGACGAGGTCGAGCTCACGGGTCCGGCTGCGGCGGTACACGAACCTCAGCAGCGAGTACATCAGCGCGGTCTGGAAGGCCGCCGCCGCGGCGAACATGGACATCAGCGCCGGGCCGTGGCCACCGGTCGCGCCCGTCCGCGTCCCGCAGCCGAGAAGAACCGCGCCCGTGACGGCCGCCGGAGCGATCCGGTCGCGCTCCTCCCGTACCAGCAGGATGCCGGAGAGCACCACTCCCACGTACGCGACCAGGTACAGCACCGCCCAGACAGGACCGTGGAGGGTGACGGGGTACCCGAACTGGACGAGGACCACGAACCCCAGGAACGCTCCGAGGCGTACGGGGCGGCCCGGACCGCCTCCACGTCTGCGCACGGGCTCACTCTGGCACGGGCTCCCCCGCCGGGCTGGAAGCCGCGCCGGGGCCGGGGCGCCGGAAGGCCGCTCCGCGGGGCGTCAGAGCCCGCAGATCTCCCGGGCCCTGCGCAGGTCGGCGCGGATGCGGTCGACCCCCGCCGTCAGCGGCGGCAACTGCGACGACACCCCGTTCAGCTCCCCGTGGCGCTGGCGGCGCCGCTCCGGACCGCCGAAGGCGATCCGCACGGTGATCTCCGCCAGGACGGCCCCGACGAAGCCGAGTACGCCCACGGCGAGCAGCAGGTTGGTGATCCCCTCCAGGTCGGAGCCCACCCCCAGCTCGGTCACGATCCCGGCGGGGATGCCCAGGATGGCGAACCGGCAGAGCCGCAGGGTGAGCATCAGCCGTTCCTGGAACCGCACCCGGCCGCGCAGGGAGTCGTGCTTGGCCCTGACCTCGCCGTGGCGCCTCTCCCAGTGCCGCCGCTGCTCGGCCAGCGCCCGCATGGTCTGCACCGCGCCGTAGACCACCGCCGCGTACCCGGCGTTGACGGGCAGCGGCGCGTTCCGGACACGGTGCCAGAGGATGGTCACCCACTCCCCCACGCCCGTGTCGCCCCCGTCGGCGGGCGGCACCATCCGCTCCGGGTGCAGCAGGAAGGTCAGGACGAGGGCGGTGCTGACGTTGACGCGCGCCGTGCGCCACCCCTCCAGGTCGCTGGTCAGCTGCTGGTGGAAGGCGTTGGCCGCCTGTTCCGCCTCGTCGAGGTGCTCGGCGAGCCGCAACAGCTCACCGGAGTCGCCGCCGTGGTGGGCGCCCATGATCCTGAGCAGGCTCGGGCGGGCCATCAGGAGCATCTCGTTGGCCAGGGGCGCGCCGGTGAGCAGGGGGCGCGGGTCGGTGAACATCTCGCGCAGCTCGGCCATGGTGGCGCCCCGGCCGCGGAAGATGGGCGGCAGGTCGGGGCGCAGCTGGGAGACGAAGGAGGCCACCGCCAGGTTGGCGTCGCTGTTGGCGTGCCCGCGGAACAGGGAGCGGTCCAGGGTGGTGTCGCCGAGGTCGTTGATGAGCCAGGCGCCGAGGGCGGAGCGCTCGGCCGGCTCGTTGAAGACCTGGACGGCGGCGCTCCAGTTCTGCTGCATCGCCGCGGCCAGGTCGCGCGGGTCGGTGAACCGGATGCCGTGGAAGTGGTACGGGGGCACACCGGCATGGTGCGGCGGCGGCGCGGCGGGGCTCCCGCCCACCGGTCCAGGCACGGGGGCCGAGGAGTGGGGAGGCGGTGACGCGGGCCCTGTGTGGGGCCGCGGCGTACCGGGGGCCACGGGGGCCGGTCCCGGCACGGGCGGCGCCGTGTGGGGCGGGGCCGTGTGGGGCGGGGCCAGACCGGCGGAGGCCGCGCTCTCGGGCGCCATCCGCGTGTAGGCGCGGGTCGGGTCCACCGGAACCTGCGGGGCCACCCTGGTCGGGTCCACGGGGGGCCGGTCCGCCAGCCGGGTGGGGCCCACCCGCGCGGGGGCGTCGGAGGCGACCCGGGTCGGGTCCACGCTCACCCGGGTGCGCGCGTCCGGCGCGGTCCCGTTGGACTCCGTGCCCGGGGAGTGCGCTCCCGGGGACGCGTCCGGTGCCCGGTCGGCGGCGGGCGCGGTGATCAGCCGGTTGAGCAGGACCGTGGCGTCGGGGCGCCGGTCGGGGTCCTTGTCCAGGCAGGCGCGGACGATCCCGGCCAGCGGTTCGGTGAGGGCGCCGAGGTCGGGCTCCGCCCCCAGGACACGGGCGATACGGGAGGCCTGGGTCGGCCCGGGGAAGGCCTCCCGCCCCGTGGCGGCGTAGACCATCACCGAACCCCAGGAGAAGATGTCCACCGCCGAGGTCAGCCGCATGCCCTCAAGCTGCTCGGGCGCCATGTACCCGATGGTTCCGACCACGCCGCTGGCGGTGACCGAGGTGGTCTCCACCGCGCGGGCGATACCGAAGTCGATCACGCGCGGGCCGTCCGGGGCCAGCATGATGTTGTCCGGCTTGAGGTCGCGGTGCACGACCCCCGCGGCATGGATCGCGGCCAGGGCGGTGGCGGTGGAGACGGCCAGCCGGTGCAGCTCGACCCCGCTCCGGGGACCCTCCTGGGCCACCGCCTCCTGCAGGGTGGGGCCGTCGATGAACTCCGTGGCGATCCACGGCTCCCGGGCCGCGGGGTCGGCGTCCAGGATCGCGGCGATGCAGAAGCCGCTCACCCTGCGGGCCTGCTCCACCTCGGTGGCGAAGCGGCGGCGCATCTCGGGGTCGCCCGCCCAGCTGGCGTGCAGGAGCTTGACCGCGGCCCGGCTGCCGTCGGGGGCCTCGCCGAGGAAGACCTCGCCGAAACCGCCACGTCCCAGGGACCGCACCAGCCGGTAGTTCCCCGCCGTGCGGTTCGGGTCCCGGCCCGTCCCGCCGCTACCGTTCCGGCCGTCCAGGTCGTCCACCGGTCCACCCCGTATCCATCGTCTTCACATCCCCCGGTAGCCCATGACGGGCCCGTGGGAACTATAGCCACGTTTCGGTCGGTCCGAACCCGGTGACATGGGCGGGTACCAAAGTTCCGCTCCGTGTGGGCAGATGGTGGCCGCCGGGACGCGTGTTCTCCGAAGAGCACATCCGATACCGCTCCGTTACGGTCGGCCGCGCCTCGACCGCGCACCGCGCCCTCAGGAGCGGCTGCGGCGGTGGGCGCCGCGCTGGATCCGCTGGACGAGGTCGTCGGTGAGGGTGCCGTACCCGGTGGCGGCCCACACGCTGTCCTCGGCGGGCACCTCGTAGTACGGGACCGTCTCCCCCTCGTGCTCGGCGGGCAGGACGACGGGGCGCACACGGTCGCGTACGGCCCTGGCGCACTCGTCGCACAGCGGGACGCGGATGGTGCGTGTGCCGCCGAACTCGCGCCAGGGCGTCACCTTGGTCCGTGTGCCGTGCAGCGGGTTGGCGTAGCAGTGGCGGCGCCGGACGACGGCGCGCAGCCCCCTGGACACGGCGTCGATCTCGTCCTCGGCCATGTCCAGCAGGACGAGCACACCGACGGCGTCGGGCAGGGTGGCCCCCTCCTCCGCCATCCGGTCGTGGACGTTGGCCGCCGCGGAACGCGCGTCCAGGGCGTGCCGCAGGCCCTGGTGCGCCCCCTGCCCCGCCGTGCTCTCGGTGTCCAGGCGGCTCAGGCGCTCACCGACCTCGATGAGGTCGTGCTCGCCCTGTTCCACCAGGGAGTCCAGCTGGGCGCGGTCGGCGTTGTCGAACGCGGCGTGCTGGGCGACCGGGACCGCCCTCCTCCCGGCCGTCCCCGCCGCGCGCCGACGCCAGAGGAGGACTGTCGGCACGAGCGCGAGCAGGAGCACGGGCACCGCCCAGAGCCAGACCGGCAGCCCCGGCTCCGCGTCCCCGTCCGAGACCACGACCGCGTCCTGCGGCTCGGTCGCGTCCTGGTCCGCCCCGGTGTCCTCGGGGGCGGGGTGGGCCTCCTCGTAGGCCCGCAGGGCCTCGTCATAGGCGGCCCGGGGGTCGTCGGACAGCGCGGTCTCCACCGCCAGGTCGACCTGTTCGAGCATGGAGCCGTCGAACTCCGTCCCGTAGGAGGCGGCCAGGGCGCCGTAGTGGGCGGGGCCGCTCCCTCCGGAGGCGAAGTCCGCGCCGTGGAACCCGCCCAGCCCGTCGTAGACCAGGTAGTGGCCCTCACCTCCACCCCTCCGGTCGTGCAGGACCGACGCGAGCGTGGCGGCGTCACCGCCCCACGCGTCGCCCTCCGCCAGGGGCACCGCGACCACGTGCAGGTCCAGGCCGGAGGCGTCGACGGCCCCGGCCACGCGCTCCTGTTCCTCCACCGGGAAGGCGCTCTCGTAGGCGGGATCGACGTACACGCGCGACTCGTCCAGGGCCTCGGCGACGGCCTGGACCGGGTTTCGCCGCTCCCCGGTCTCCTGGGCCGGCGCCCCGGTCGCGGGGAGCAGGGCCAGCAGGGTGCAGGCGCCGGCGGCCAGCACTCGCGCCGCGTACCGGAGCGGCGGGGACTCAGCGGACATCGATCTCCTCCACGAGGCTCTTGACCATACGGCCGGGGCTGCGCGCTCCGAAGCGGTGCCGGACCCACGTGCGGTCGTCCATCGACAGGTAGCTCCTCCACGCTCCCCCGCGGTCGCGGATGCGCAGCACGTTCGCCTCCTGCTCACTCCTCGGCAGGTCGGCGCACCCGCGGCACAGCGGTGCGACCGCGCCCCCGGTCACCCGGGAGCCGTGGATGCCCGTCGCGGTGCCGTGCAGGGGGTTGACCGCGCACGGGGAGCTGTCGACGGGGAGGCCGGGGTCCTCCAGTACCGCGTGCACCCTGTGGGAGACGGCCACCACGCCCAGCAGGTCCAGGTCGTCGGGGTTCCTCTCCATGACCATCAGCGCCGCCTCGATCTGGGGCATCAGCGCGCGCGGGACGCGCTCGGCCCGGTCGGAGGAGAGCAGGGAGCCCAGCCGCGCACGCTCCCTCCCGGCCAGGACCCGCAGGGAGCGCGACGAGGGGCTGCGCCGCCGCGTCCTTCGGCGCGCGCGGACCAGGGCGAGGACGCCGAGCACGGAACCGGCGAGGAACAGCCCGATCAGGGGGCCGACGACCAGCAGCCCGGGGAGGAAGCCCCCGGAGAAGTACCTCTCCCACCGGGGGCCGGGAACGTACACGTGGTCCCCGGCGAAGGAGGGGGCGTCGTCCGCCTCCGGTGAGGTCTCCATGTCCGCGACCAGGTCGAGTACGGCTCCGATCGCCCGGGCCGGGGTGGGCTCCTCGACCTCGCTGACGGACGCCCCCAGGGTGAAGGTGTCGATCCCCACCCCGACCGGTGCGGCGGTCACCTCGACGGAGCCCTCGTAGGCGCGCCCGGACACGACGACGTAGACGGCGTCCTCCCCGCTCACCGAGGCCAGCGCGTGGGCCAGGACCTCCGGGTTCCCGCCGAACTCGTCGGTGGCGTCCATCGGCGTGACCACCGCGCGGACCGGGACCGGGGAGTCGGCCAGCCGCGCCGCGGCGTCCGCCAGTCCGTCCAGCGGCATCGGCGAGACGGGGTCCACGTACAGGGGCGCGGGGGCCCGCTCCAGCTCCCGGGCCAGGTGCTCCACCCTCACCGTGGAGGAGACGTAGGGCGGCTGGGAGCGCGCCTCCTCCACCGGGTCGGGGATCTCCGCCCCGCCCGGGGGAGCGCTGAGCGTATAGGAGAGGGGAAGCAGCGCGACGGCCGCGGTCAACGGCAGTACGACCGTCAGGGAGACGACGGACACCCGGATCCGGGGCCTGCCGGGACGGGACCGCCGGGCCAGCCGCCAGGTCACGTAGCAGCCCAGGGCGAGGACGAGTCCCGCCCCCGTTCCGGCCGCGAGGCCGGTGTTCCCGGGCCCGACGGAGCTGGTGGGGTCCAGGTCGCCGAGGAACTCCTCCCACACCGTGGGCCCGGACTCGGACTCGTGCTCCCACTCCCGTGCGGCCCGCTCCGCCACGTCGGGGTCCAGCAAGGCGGCGGTGTAGTGCTCGGCCAGCTCGTCGACGGGGGTCCCGTAGTCGGTCTCCGGGTCCTTCGCGACCGCTCCGGAGGCGTCGTCGACGGGCAGGTCCACGCCATGGGCCTCGGCCTCGATCCAGGAGTCCTCCGGCCGGATGTGGACGTAGAGCCCCTCCTCGCCGAGCCTGTCGTGCAGTGAGGGCAGCATCTCCCCTCCCCACTCCGCGCCGGTGCCCGGAAAGGGGCTGACGACGACGTGGTAGGGCACGCCCAGCCCGCCGAAGGAGCGGTGCAGGTCCTCTTCGAGCCGGTCCGTGTCGTACCCGCCGGACAGGGCGTCGTCCACGACCACGGCAGCGCCCTCGGGCTCCTCGGACAGCAGGGCGGCGTAGTGGGCCGCGGGGGTCACGCGCTCCTCGTAGGCCCCGAAGCCGGACTCCGGTTCGGCCGAGGCCGGCGCCGCGGCCAGGACGGGGAGGAGGACCAGGGGGACCAGGGGGACCAGGAAGGAAAGGACCGGTACGGGGGGCCGGACACGGAGGTTGGTGACACCGGGCATGCAGTGAGCATATCGGGGATTTACGGACGTTCGCCGGCGTGAAAGCGGTTACCCGACCCCTCATGTCGACGTCGGAACCCGTGGGATAAGTGCGACATACCGGACTAATACTGAAGACCAGCGCAAGGCCTCCGGTGCCGGTCGCATGCCCCGCGAGCGCCCTCCACGCGGCTCCCCCGATTTTGGGGTTTGCGCAGCTCCCCGGTGTTCCCTCTTGCCCTCCTCCGGCCGCAGGCTGGGAAGCGGGGACGACGCCGGGCGGTTCCACCGCGCTTTCCGCGCCTCGTGTGCGGCGTCGGTCCGAGGGCCGGTCCGATATCGGCGGTCCCCGCACCAAGCCACGAAGGGAAACACACTGCCATGCAGAAGAAGACCCTGTACCGAGTCACGCTCACCGTCATCGCCGCACCCGTGCTGGCGTTCGGAGCTCCGGCCGTCGCCTCGGCGGACGCCTACTACGAGTCGGAGACCAGCGGTGCCGGTCCCCACGGGGCGTTCAACCACGAGGTCGAGTCCTCCGCCGGAGACGGCGAGGCCTGGTTCGAGGAGTCCTGGGACTACGCCGGCAAGGACGGCTCCTACTCCTCCAGCACCGAGAGCGGCGCCGACTAGGGTCTGTTCGGTGGACCCGGTCCCGTGCCGCTGGGGGGCGGCGAGGGCGCCGGCGGGACTCCGCCAGGTCCCGCGGGTGTGCCCGTGAGGTAGGAGCGGGCGCACCGTGGGAGCCGGAGGTTCCCGTACCCTCGGCGTCCGAGCACGAGGTGAGGCGAGCGGAGCCTCAAGGAAACCACGGCCCCGCGCCCCGGCCGGAGGAACGGGCTCCCGGCACCGTACGCCGGTGCCGGGAGCCCGCGTGTCAGGGACCCGCGCACGGCCCCGGTCCCCGTACCGCCAGGCGGAACGGGGACCGGGGTCACGTGTTCGGGGGCGAAGGGGCGGTCAGACGGTCCTCGCCGACTCGACGAGTGCCTTGAAGCGCTTCATGTCGCCCTTGGCCCGGGCCCCGACCAGCCCGAGCTTGTCGCCGAGCTGCTCGACCACGCCCTCCGGGACGGTCTTGAGCTGGAGGGTGATCCTGCTGCTCGTCTCCGACAGGCGGTGGAAGGTCACCACACCCGCGTGGGTCACACCGTCCGTGGTCCTCCAGGCGATCCGCTCACCGGGGACCTGCTCGGTGACCACGGCCTCGAACTCCCTCTTCTGGCCGCCGATCTCGATGGTCCACACCATGTGCCCGTCGCCGGCGCGGACGACCTTGTCGACGCCCTCCATGAACTGCGGGAACTCCTCGAACCTCGTCCACTGCGCGTAGGCGGCGGTGACCGGAACGTCGACTTCCACCGTCTCGATGATCTCTGACATTGATCCGATTCCTTCGCCGTCGCTTGTGTTCTTCCTCGTCGGACCCGCTACCCGTCACCCGCCAAGGCAATCACCGTTTCGAGACCTTTCCGTGACCTTGTTTTGGGCAACGCGCGGTGCCCGGACGGCGAAGGGGCCGCCGCCGTCGGACGACGGTGGCGGCCCCGGGTGCGTCGCGGCCGACGCGGGATCGGCCTACTTGGCGATCAACTGGCGCAGCACGTACTGCAGGATGCCGCCGTTGCGGTAGTAGTCGGCCTCACCGGGGGTGTCGATGCGCACCACGGCGTCGAACTCCACACCGGTGTCGGTGCTGACCCTCACCGTTTCGGGGACGCGGCCCTCGTTCATCTCGGTCACACCGGTGATGGAGAAGGTCTCCTCGCCGGTCAGACCGAGGGAGTCGGCGGACTGGCCCTCGGGGAACTGCAGGGGCAGGACGCCCATGCCGATCAGGTTCGAGCGGTGGATGCGCTCGTAGGACTGGGTGATGACCGCGCGGACGCCCAGCAGGGCGGTGCCCTTGGCGGCCCAGTCGCGCGAGGAGCCGGAGCCGTACTCCTTGCCGCCCAGGACGACCAGCGGGGTGTTCTGCTCGGCGTAGTTCTGCGCGGCGTCGTAGATGAACGACACGGGCGCCTCGGGCCGGGTGAAGTCGCGGGTGTAGCCGCCCTCGGTACCCGGCGCGAGCTGGTTGCGCAGGCGGATGTTGGCGAACGTGCCGCGGATCATCACCTCGTGGTTGCCCCGACGGGAACCGTAGGAGTTGAAGTCGCGACGCTCCACGCCGTGGGCCTTGAGGTAGTCGGCCGCCGGCGTCCCCGGCTTGATGGCGCTGGCCGGGGAGATGTGGTCGGTGGTGACCGAGTCGCCCAGCTTGGCCAGGACGCGGGCGCCGGTGATGTCGGTGACCGGGTCCGGGGTGGCGCCCATGCCCTCGAAGTAGGGGGGCTTGCGGACGTAGGTGGAGTCGTCCGCCCACTCGAAGGTGTTGCCGGTGGGCGTGGGCAGCGAGCGCCAGCGCTCGTCGCCGGCGAACACGTCCGCGTACGCGGACTCGTACATGTCCGAGGCGATCGCGGAGTCCATGACCTCCTGGATCTCCTCGGCGCTCGGCCAGATGTCGGCCAGGAAGACGGGCTCGCCGTCCGCGCCGACGCCCAGGGGCTCGGTGGTGATGTCCACGTCGAGCGACCCGGCCAGCGCGTAGGCGACCACCAGCGGCGGCGAGGCCAGGTAGTTCATCTTCACGTCCGGGTTGATCCGGCCCTCGAAGTTGCGGTTGCCGGACAGGACCGCGGAGACCGCGAGGTCGTTGTCCTGGACGGCCTTGGAGATCTCCTCCGGCAGCGGGCCGGAGTTGCCGATGCAGGTGGTGCAGCCGTAGCCGACCAGGTTGAAGCCCAGCTTGTCCAGGTACGGGGTCAGGCCGGAGCGCTCGTAGTAGTCGGTGACGACCTTGGACCCGGGCGCCATGGAGGTCTTGACCCACGGCTTGCGGGACAGCCCCTTCTCCACCGCCTTCTTGGCCAGCAGGGCGGCGCCCAGCATGACCGAGGGGTTGGAGGTGTTGGTGCAGGAGGTGATCGCGGCGATCACCACGGCGCCGTGGTCGATCTCGGTCTCGGTGCCGTCGGCCATGGTGACCTGGACCGGGCGGTGCGGGCGCTCGCCCCCGGGCTTGGCCATGTGCGCCGGGGAGTCGGAGGCCGGGAAGGACTCCTCGCTCGCCTCGTCCACCTCGTCTTCGACGTAGTTGTGCACGTCGTGGCGCCAGGTGCTCTTGGCCTCCGACAGCGCGATGCGGTCCTGCGGGCGCTTGGGGCCGGCGATGGAGGGGACCACGTCGGCCAGGTCGAGCTCGATGTACTCGGAGAACTCGGGCTCGACGGCCGGGTCGTGCCAGAAGCCGTTGGCCTTGGCGTAGGCCTCGGTCAGGGCGACCTGCTGCTCGGAGCGGCCGGTCAGCCTCATGTAGCGGATGGTCTCGTCGTCGACCGGGAAGATCGCGGCGGTGGAACCGAACTCCGGGCTCATGTTGCCGATGGTGGCGCGGTTGGCCAGCGGCACGGACGCGACGCCCTCGCCGTAGAACTCGACGAACTTGCCGACCACGCCGTGCTCGCGCAGCATCTCGGTGATGGTGAGCACCAGGTCGGTGGCGGTGGTGCCGGGCTTGAGCGCGCCCTTCAGCTTGAAGCCGACCACGCGCGGGATGAGCATGGAGATCGGCTGGCCGAGCATGGCGGCCTCGGCCTCGATGCCGCCCACGCCCCAGCCCAGGATGCCCAGGCCGTTCTGCATGGTGGTGTGCGAGTCGGTGCCCACACAGGTGTCGGGGTAGGCCTGGCCGCCCCGGCTCATGGTGACGCGCGCCAGGTGCTCGATGTTGGCCTGGTGCACGATGCCGGTGCCGGGCGGGACGACCTTGAACTCGTCGAAGGCGGTCTGGCCCCAACGCAGGAACTTGTAGCGCTCGTAGTTGCGCTCGTACTCGATCTCGACGTTGCGCTCGAAGGCGTCGGGACTGCCGAAGAGGTCGACCACGACGGAGTGGTCGATCACCAGCTCGGCGGGGGCGAGCGGGTTGATCTGGTCCGGGTCACCGCCCATGTCGCGCACGGCCTCGCGCATGGTGGCGAGGTCGACGACGCAGGGCACGCCGGTGAAGTCCTGCATGATCACCCGCGCGGGGGTGAACTGGATCTCCTGGCTGGGCTGGGCGTTGGGGTCCCAGTTGCCCAGTGCCCGAATGTGGTCGGCGGTGACATTCGCACCGTCCTCGGTGCGTAGAAGGTTCTCCAACAGCACCTTCAGGCTGTAGGGAAGCCGCTTGGAGCCCTCAACGGACTCCAGACGGAAGATCTCGTACGACTCGTCGCCAACGCGCAACGTGTCACGGGCGCCGAAGCTGTTCGCGGACACGGTGTCTGCCTCCTGATCTCGCCACTTTGCTCCCAGCATCCTGCCCCATCGGGCGGATGCGGGACCTACTGAGGCCGCCCTGGCCGGGTGCCGGGGGCGGAGGGCCGCGGGGGTGGTCTCCGCCTGCCTTCCGGCCTCCGTCAGGGCCGCCGTGACCTGCGGCGACGCCACTCGCCACCGGCCGGGCGGTCCGCTGGTCGCGGACGCCCACGATGTTCGGGTCCGGGCTCCGCCGAGCGGTCAACCTCACACGCCCGAACGGGGAGCGGGTCGGGGGGGCCCCGCTTTATCTTGATATCAAGCTATCTGACTTGTATCTCGATATCAAGTTATCGGGTACCCGCTCCCCGGGCGCGTCCGCCCCCCGGGAAGTGCCTCTTCGGGGCCCGCTCCGCTCCTCCCACCCGTCGCCCGCCGCCACCCCCAACGGACGCTACGCGCGGTCCTCCCCGTGTTCGAGCGCCCGGAGGCGGGAACACTCGGCGCCTCCGGTGTGACGGCTCGGGCCCACACCGTCGCCCGCCGCCGCCCTCAGACGACGGCCTACGACCGCAGCACTTGCCTGTCTCACCTTCAGCCCCTCCAGAACCCCGCCGACGCCCGAACGGCCGGTCAGTCCAACTGCGGCACGACCTGCGACGCGACCAGTTCCAGATGGTCCAGGTCGGACATGTCCATCATCTGTAGGTACATGCGCTCCGCACCCGCGGCGGCGAACAGGCCGATCTTCTCCACCAGCTCGTCCGGGGTGCCCGCCAGCCCGTTCTCCCGCAGCTCCGGCACCTCGCGGCCGATCCGCTCGGCCCGCCGGGCCACCTCCGCCTCGTCCTTGCCCACGCACAGCACCTGCGCGGCGGAGTAGACCATCGGGGCGCGGCGCCCCAGGGCCCCGACCGCGGCGCGGGTCCGCCCGAAGGCGGCCGCGGTGTCCTCGACCGAGGCGAAGGGCACGTTGTACTCGTCGGCGTACTTGGCGGCCAGGCGCGGCGTGCGCTTGGGCCCGGTCCCGCCGATCAGCACCGGCGGCCGCGGGCCCTGCTGCGGTTTGGGGAGCGCGGGCCCCTCCGCCAGCCGGTAGTGCTTGCCCTCGTAGCGGAAGGTCTCGCCCACCGGGGTGGACCACAGCCCGGTGATGATGTCCAACTGCTCCTCGTAGCGGTCGAAGCGCTCGCGGGCGGTGGCCGGGAAGGGGATCCCGTAGACCGCGTGCTCCTCCTCGAACCAGCCGGCGCCGAAGCCGAACTCCACCCGGCCGCCGCTCATGCGGTCGACCTGGGCGACGGAGATGGCGAGGGGGCCGGGGTAGCGGAAGGTCGCCGCGCTCATCAGCGTGCCCAGACGGATACGGGAGGTGTCACGGGCCAGCCCGGCCAGGGTGATCCAGGCGTCGGTGGGCCCGGGAAGGCCGCTGACGTGATCTCCCATACGCAGATAGTGGTCGGATCGGAACAGGGCGTCGAACCCCAGGTCCTCCACGGCCCTGGCGACGGCGAGCTGGTCCTCGTAAGTGGCCCCCTGCTGGGGCTCAAGGAAGATCCTCAGACGCATACGTCCCATTTTCTCCCACAGCGACGACCAGACCGAAACCGCCGCGCGGATACCGTGGAAAAGACGTGCCCGCTCCCTCCCCGTAGAACCGAACCGTACCCCCGTAGCGATAGCCCTCCACGTGAAGCTGCTCCGCCGCGCGCGCCGCCGCGCCCCCTCCTACGGCTCCGACAGCGCCGACCCGGTACTGCTGGCCGCCGTCGCCACGGGCGAGACCCGTGCCCTGGAGATCCTGCACCACAGGCACGCGCCCTGGCTGCGGGCGCGGCTGCGCTACCGCTGTTCCGATCCCGACCAGCTCGACGCCGCCCTCCAGGAGACCTTCCTGGCCGTGTGGAAGAACGCGGGATCCTTCACCCCCCGCCACGGCGACACCGACGCCGGGGCCTGGCTGTGGACCATCGCGATCCGGCAACTGATCTCCCAGTTGCGCAGGCGGGCCAACCGCTGGATCGCCGACGCCGACACCGACTACGAGACCATCGGCGACGCCTCCGCCGAGGACACCGTGCTGCTCAACATCGAGTACGGCCCGCTGGGCGCCGCCCTGCACTCCCTCTCGCCCGAGCTGCGCTCGGCCATCCAGGCCACCGTGCTCGACGGACTCACCGTCCGGGAGGCCGCGCAGATCCTCCAGATCCCCGAGGGAACCGTCAAGACACGGGTCATGCGCGCCAAGGCGCGACTACGGGAGGCACTGACATGAACTGGCACCTGACCCCTGCCCAGGCACACGAGTACGCCCACCACCGATCCGACGACGTCACCGCCATGTCCGTGGAGGCACACATCACCCGCTGCGCGCCCTGCCGCGACCTGCTCCCCGCCGACGAGGCCTGGCTGGCCCGGAGCTGGGCGGACCTGCGCGACGTGGTGGACCGCCCCCGGCGCGGACCGGTCGAGGCGCTGCTGTCCTCGCTCGGAGTGGGCGAGGGCACCGCCAAACTGCTCGCCGCCACTCCGGGCCTGTACCGGGCCTGGCTGCTGGCCACGGTCGTGGTGCTGGCGGCCGCCCTGCTGGCCGCCCACCACCTGCCGCTCGGCTCGCTGATGTTCGGCTTCACCGCCCCGGTCGTACCGCTGGTGGGCGTGGCCCTGGCCTACGGGCGCGGCGTGGACCCCGCCCACACCCTGACGTCGGTCACCCCGCTGGCCGGACAGCGGCTGCTGTTCCTGCGCACCTGCGCGGTACTGGTGCCCGCGCTTGCCCTGTGCACGGCGGCGTCCCTGATGCTGCCCTCCTCGCACGCGCCCTGGGCGTCGGCGTTCTGGCTGCTGCCCGCGCTCACCCTCGTGGCCGGTTCGCTGGTGCTCAGCCGCTGGCTGCACATGGGCGCGGCCAGCGCCGTCATGGGGCTGCTGTGGCTGCTCGCCCTGGGCGCCCTGGTCACCTCCTCGGACGCCACACCCCTGCAACTGCTCGCGCCCCAGGCCCAGGTGTGGTGGGCGGGCGCGCTCGCCACCCTGCTCGTCGCCATCCTGTGGCGTGTGAGGACGGCATGAGCCCCACGACCACGGTGACCGCCTCCGTCCACGTGCGCGGGCTGGTGCGCCGCTACGGCACCCGGACCGCCCTGGACGGTGTCGACCTCGACCTGGGCCCCGGGGTGACCGGGCTTCTGGGACGCAACGGCGCGGGCAAGACCACCCTTCTGCGCTGCCTGAACACCGACCTGGAGGCCACCGGGGGCGAGGTCCGCGTGCTGGGGTGCGCCCCCGAACGCGCGGCCGAGCGGACCGAGATCCGGCGACGCCTGGGCTACCTGCCGCAGAACCCCGAGTTCTACCCGCACTTCACCGCGTTCGGCCTGCTGGACTACATGGCGGTGCTCAAGGAGCTGGGCGGGCGCCGGGCCCGCCACGACGAGGTGCGCCGCGGCCTGGAGCGGGTCGGCCTCCTCGACCGCCGCCACAGCCGGATCCGCCGCCTGTCCGGCGGCATGCGCCAGCGCCTGGGGCTGGCCGCGGCCATGCTCGGCGATCCCGAGGTACTGCTGCTGGACGAGCCGACCATCGGGCTGGACCCCGAACAGCGCATCAGGTTCCGCGGACTGGTCTCGGAGCTGGCCGTGCGCAGCACCGTGGTGCTGTCCACCCACCAGATCGAGGACGTGGCGGCGCTGTGCCAGCGCGTGGTGTGCCTGGACGCGGGCCGGGTGGTCTTCGACGGCACCCCGGGAGAACTGGTGGACCGTGCGCGCGGGCACGTGTGGGAGCACCGCGGTCACCCCGGTGAGGGGTACACCGCCTGGCGGCTGGCCGACGGCCGCTATCGGGTGCTCACCCCGGCCGACGGTGCGCACACCGTCTCCGGTCCCGGGCTGGAACCGGTCGAGCCCACCCTGGAGGACGCCTACCTGCTGCTCACGGGCGTGGAACAGGACGTCCGGTGAGCCGTGCCGTCGGGCGGGCGGACTCCGCGGACGTGGAACCGGCCCCGGCGGAGCCGTCCGCCGGGGAGCCGTCCGTGGACGTGACGCCCCTCCGGGCCACCGCGGGCCGGCCGGGCCGGTCGCGCGTGACCAGGCGCGCGGCCGCGTTCGCCCGGCTGACGTGGTTCAACACGGTGCGCCTGTGCCGGAACCCGCTCCTGGCCCTGGGCATGGCGGCGGGCTCCTACATGATCATGGACATGGGCCGGGCCACGGGCGTGCTCACGCTGGAGAGCTGGCACAACAGGGCCGGCTCCATCGCGACGGTCGTGGGCGTGGTGATGTTCGCCGTGGTCACCTTCCCCGCCATGCGTGAGGCCCGCTACTCCACGGCGCTGGTGTCCCCCCTGGGCCGGACGAGCCGCCTCCTGTCCCTGATGGCGGCCTCCTCACTGGTCAGCACGGTGATGGTGGCGGTGCTGGCCGGCCTGCAGTACTGGATGGCCTCCCCACCCCTGGTGGGCACGCTGAGTCCGCCCGCGTACCCGGCGCCCCTCCTGCTGGCGGCGGCGGGACCGCTCCTGTCGATCACCCTGGTGGCGTGGACCCGCTCGTACCTGCCGCTGGTCGTGGTGGGGCTGACCATGCCCGTCTACGCGCTGTACGGCGTCTCGCTGCTGGACAACAGCCTGCAGAGCGCCGCGTTCCGGATGCAGTGGGCGGTCCGCGTCACCATGCAACCGTTCAAGGTGCGCGCGCCCTCCGTCACGGACGTGGCCGCCCACTACCTCGTCTACGCGGTACTGGCCGTGGCCGTCCTGGTGTTCCTGGCCCTGGCCGCACGGGGCGGGCGCGCCTTCCGCGCCGCCTGCCTGGGAACGATCGCCGTGCTGTTGGCCTGCGCCCTGCTCACCGTCGCCCACGGCCGCCAGACCTACACACCCCTCAAGCCCATAGCCGACAGCCAGGTGTACGGCGCGCACGGACCCTCCTGCCAGACCAGGGAGGGCATCACCTACTGCCCGCTGCCGGGCTACGAGCCGTGGGTGGACCGCTGGCACGAGACCCTGGCACCCGCCGTGGACCTGCTGCCCGAGGAGGCGCACGGCCGCCTGCCGGTGGTGTGGCAGGACGGCTCCTCCTACGAACGGGACCTGGACGTTCCCGAGGACCGGTCCGTGATGGTCTACAGCTACATGAACCCGGGATGGACGTACTGGCGGGCCGAACTGGTGGGCGGCGTGGTCCGGTCGGTCCTGGACCTGTCCTCCCCCTACGAGCCCCGCCGCTGCCGCGCCACCGACCAGTCGCGCGTCGTGATCGCGGCCTGGCTGACCACCGTCGGGGAGGGGGCGTCCCGCACCGAGAGGCTGGACGCCCTCACCATGGGCCTGGACCCCTACCTGCCCTCACCGGTGGACCTGGAGGTGGCCCGGGCGCTGGTCGGGCTCCCCGAGGAGCGGGTGGGCCGGGTCCTGGAACAGCACTGGGACAGGCTGTCCTCGCCCGGAGGACGCACCCGGGAACTCGCGGAGCTGCTGGGGCTGCGGGTCCGGGCGGCCTCCGGCCGACCCGCGACCTCCGACGACTGGAGGCGGCTGTACCCCCACCAGCCCTACGGGGAGGTCGCCGACGAGCCGGTGTGGCGCGGACTCCCCGTGTGCTCCTGACGCCGCGGCCGGGGCGGGGTCCGCACGCTCCGCCCCATACATCCGATCGTAGGATGGAAGGCATGAAGAATCCGTACTGGCACGTCGTGCTTCCCCCTCTGCGCGCCTGACCGGGCGCGCCCCTCCCCTGCTTCCGGGGAACCCCGGCCACGGCCCGCCGGCGGCGTCCGCCGGGCCGCGTGTCGTCGCGCGCCCGTCCCGCCCCCTCCTGGAACACGCGACGACGAAGGACCACGACCGTGTCAGAACGCTCCCTCCCCGCATCCGCCCCGCCGGCCTCCGCCACCGCGTCCCTGGCCCGGGGGCCGCTGCCGATCCTGGCCGCGGCCGTGCTGTGGGGCACCACCGGCACCGCCGGTTCCCTGGCCCCCGCGAGCGCGCCGGCGGCCGCCATCGGCTCCGCGGGCCTGGTCCTGGGCGGCCTGCTGCTGTTCCTCACCGGCCGGGGCTCCCTGGCCCTGGTCGTCCGGGGCGGGGCCTCCACCCGGTGGGCACTCGCCCTGGGCGCCCTGGCCGTCGCCGGGTACCCGCTGGCCTTCTACCCGGCCGTGGCGCAGGCGGGCGTCGCGGTCGGCACGGTGATCACGCTGGGCAGCGCGCCGGTCTTCGCCGGGCTGCTGGCCTGGCTGACCGGGCGGACCCGGCCCACGGCGCGCTGGGCCGTGGCCACACTGGCCGCGGTACTGGGCTGTGCCGTACTCGTGCTGGGCTCGGAGTCCACCGGCGGCGAGTCCGCCGTGCGGCCCGCCGGGGTGCTCCTGGCCCTGCTCGCGGGGCTGTCCTACTCCGCCTACGCGCTCGTCGCCGAACGGCTCATCCGGCGGGGGCACCCCTCGGGCGCCGTGATGGGCACGATGTTCGCGGGCGGCGGGATCGCCGTGCTCCCGGTGGTACTGGCCACCGGGACGGCCTGGCTGGCCACGGCCGAGGGTGCCCTGGTGGCCCTGCACCTGGCGGTGTTCACCGTGTTCCTGGCCTACCGGCTGTTCGGGAACGGGCTGCGGCACACTCCCGCGTCTGTGGCCACCACCCTGACCCTGGCCGAACCGGCCGTGGCCGCGCTGCTGGGCGTGGTGGTGGTCGGTGAGCGCCTGCCCGCCGTGTCGTGGGCGGGGCTGGCCGTGCTCGCCCTGGGGCTGGCGGTCCTGCGTACCCCCGCCCGGCCCCGGCAGCGGTGACCGCCGAGGTCGGCCGGGCACGCCCCCCACAGCGATGATCTTGCTCTTGGTGGCACTGTCGGCGGTCGAGAGTGCCACTGGGAGCAAGATCATCCGGTGGGGAGCCCCGGTCGGCCCGCTACTCGCGGTGGCGGCGGGCCGGGCGGACGGGCTCCAGCACCGCCAGGCACTCCACGTGGTGGGTCATCGGGAAGGCGTCGAAGGCGCGGAACTCCGTCAGCCGGTACCCGGCCCGATCGAACGAGGCCAGGTCGCGGGCGAGCGTGGCGGGGTCGCAGGAGACGTAGGCGACCCTGCGCGGGCGCGTCCCGGTCAGGGAGCGCACCACCTCGGCGCCCGTACCGGCCCGGGGCGGGTCCAGGACGACCACGTCGGCGTGCACGTCCGCCCACTCGCGCAGCTGGGCGGCCACGTCACCCTGCTCGATGCGCACCTGCTCCATGTCCCTGAGGTTGTACCGGGCGTCGCTCACGGCCTGGACGCCGCTCTCCACACCCATGGCGCGCCCCTCGGGGCCCACCGCCTCGGCCAGAGCACCGGTGAACAGGCCCGCGCCGCAGTACAGGTCCAGGGCGGTCTCACCGGGCTTGGGCTCCAGGGCCTCCATCACGGCGGCCGTGAGGACCTCCGCGGCGGCCGGGTGCACCTGCCAGAAGCCGCCGGCGCTGACGCGGTACTCGCGGCCGTTCGCGTTCTCGCGCACGCCCCGGCGCCCGCGCACCTGCTGGACGCGGCCTCCCTTGAACCGGCGCAGCACCGCGCTGGAGGTGCCCAGCTCGGGAAGGTTGTTCAGTCTGGCCCCGGTGGGGGTGACGACGACGGCGCGGTCCGCGCAGGCGGACGAGGCGACCGCCTCCACGTCACGGACGCCCTCCCACTTCACGTCGGTCACGCCGAGCTCGGCCACACCGGGGTGGGCGATCAGGCAGCGGTCGACGGGCTCGATGTCGTGGGAGCGGTGGCGGTGCAGTCCGGCGCGGCCCTCGGAGTCCACGGCGAAGCGCACGCGCGTGCGCCAGCCCAGGCCGTCGGGGGTGCCGGGCAGCTCCTCCACCACGACCTCGCGGTCGATCCCGGCGATGCGGCTCAACTGGTCGGAGACGACCTTGGCCTTGAGGGCGCGCTGGGCCTCCGGGGAGACGTGCTGCCAGTCGCAGCCGCCGCACTTGCCCGGTCCGGCGAAGGCACAGGGGGCCTCGACCCGGTCGGGGGAGGCGGTGAGGATCTCCACGGCGTCGCCGCGGAGGAAGCGGGAGGTCATCTCGGTGACGCGGACGCGGACCCTCTCACCGGGCAGGGCGTGGCGTACGAAGACCACCTGCTCGCCGTGGCGTCCCACGCACCAGCCCCCCTGCGCGACGTCGTCAACAGTGAGTTCGAATTCCTGGCCGGTCATGATGTGGTGTCCTCAAGGTGGTGGGTCGCTTCTGGGTGACCCTGCGCGCACAGCCACCAACCATTCCCAATCTACCGGCCTCGACACACCATCCGTGCTGCTTCGTGTCCGGGCCGTCGGCGCCGGGGCCGACGCGCGTGGCGGAGGAGTCTGTGCCAAGGTGGGACCAGGCACGCGCGGCGTGCGTGACGGTCGGCTATCTCGACGGGAGTGCGGGCGAGGTGCACATCGTGATCATGGGGTGCGGCCGGGTGGGTTCCACCCTGGCGCACACCCTCGTGGACCTGGGGCACACGGTGGCGGTGATCGACCAGGACCCCGAGGCGTTCCGGCGCCTGCGCGGCTCCGTGTCCAAGCACGCCGTCCGTGGCGTGGGCCACGACCGGGAGGTCCTGCTCTCCGCCGGGATCGACCGGGCCGGAGCCTTCGCCGCGGTCAGCAACGGTGACAACTCCAACATCATCTCCGCGCGGGTGGCGCGCGAGGCGTTCGGGGTCGAGCACGTGGTCGCGCGGATCTACGACCCCCGCCGCGCGGAGGTCTACCAGCGTCTGGGCATCCCCACCGTGGCGACGGTGCGGTGGACGGCCGACGCGATCCTGCGCCGCATGGTGCCGGGGGACGGACGGCTCACCGTGGGCCCGGAGTGGCAGGACGCGTCCGGGACCCTGGCGATGAACGAGCTGACCCTGCCTCCGGGGTGGGCGGGGCGCCGCGTCGCCGACCTGGAGGAGCGGGTGCCGATGCGGGTGGTCTACCTGACCCGTCGGGGACGGATCGTCCTCGCCCGTTCCGGCGATCCTCTGGAGGAGGGCGACGTCCTGCACGTGGTCGCCCACGGCCGGGACCTGGACGGGCTGTCCGGGCGGCTGCACGACGACGAGACGGGGCGTGGGTGAGATGCGGATCGCCATCGCGGGAGCCGGGAGCGTGGGCCGCTCCATCGCCACGGAACTGGCGGGCAGCGGCCACGACGTGCTGCTGATCGACCGGGACACCCGGGCCATCGGGGTGGACGACCTGCCCCAGGTGGAGTGGCTGCTGGCCGACGCCTGTGAGCTGACCACCCTGGAGGACGCCCGGCTGGACGACTTCGACGTGGTGATCGCGGCCAGCAGCGACGACAAGGTCAACCTGGTCGTGTCCCTGCTGGCCAAGAACGAGTTCGGGGTGGACCGGGTGATCGCCCGCATCAACGACCCCGACAACGAGTGGCTGTTCAACGAGTCCTGGGGCGTGGACCTGGCGGTGTCCCCGCCGCGGCTGATCGCCGACCTGGTCGAGGGCGCCCCGGAGGAGGACCCGGACCAGGAGGGGAGCCTGCCGCCGCTGCCCGGGGCGGAGATCGCCGAGTCGGTGTTGCACGCCGAGAGCCCGTTCGCGGGCGGACCGGAGAGCGCCCTGACGGAGGCGCTGCCCGAGGGCGTGGCCCTGGTGGCGGTCGTCGGCCCCGGCGGGGTGCGCCCTCCCGACCCCGGAAGGGCCCTGTCCGTGGGCAACACGGTGGTGTTCCTGGCCGAGCCCGAGGCGCTGAGCACCCTGGAGGCCCTGATGGCGCCCCCGGACGAGGACCTCTAGCCCCGCACCGCACACTCCCGCCCCGTGCACCGTGGCCTCGCACCCGGAGCGGATCCCGAGCGCCGAGCCCCGGGCCGGACCCGTCCCCGGTGGGGGCGGGCGGTGCACAGGCTCCTGAAGGGGCGCCGGGCCGAACCGGCCGCCCCGGTGGTGGCCGGGTGGTGGCCGGACCGCTAGCTACGCCGGGGGCCGTCCTCCCCCCGGGCGGAGGTCCCCTCCTCGTACTCGTCCAGCGGGGTGCGCCCCCGGGCCAGCACCCACACCATGGCGGCGAACGCGGCGACCTGGAGCGGCCAGCCCATGGCGATCTTGGAGAGGCCGAGCAGGCCGAAGGTGTCGGCCCAGCCGTAGGTCTCGGCCATCCACAGCGGGTACTGCACGAGTACGCGGATCACGCAGGGCAGTACCAGCAGCCAGGTCAGGCGCGAGGCCAGGGAGAGCACGGCCGGGTTGGACCGCCAGGAGGTGAAGTCCTCCTTGTTTCCGATGAACGGGCCGATCATCAGCCCGATCGCGGGCCAGCGCACCAGCACCGACAGGCTCAGCACCACGGCGTAGACGGCGTTGTAGATGATGCCCGGCAGGAAGGCGTCGGCGGCGTTGCCGCTGCGCATCGCGAAGACGGCCGCGATGCCGATGCCGAACAGGCTGGTGAGCACGTACTGCACCGAGGAGCGCTGTAGGAGCCGGATCCCGCCCAGGAACAGGGCCGCGGCCACACCGAGGCCGATCGACAGCCTCAGCTCCGAGGTGAGGATGTAGGAGACGGTGAAGGCCAGGGTGGGCATGGCCGCCTCGACCATGCCGCGCTTGCCGCCCAGCGCCTTGGACAACTGGGAGCGCACGAGCGCCTCGACCGTGTCCTCGGTGACCGCCGGGGTGTCCCCGGCGCCCTCCCCGCCCGGCCTCCGCTCCGGGTCGGGAGCGTCGCCCCGGCCGTCCGCCGCCGCGGGTACCTCTTCCCGGTCGTCCGCCTCGGCCTTCGAGGCGGCCTCCTCGGCGGCCCGCTGCTGCTCAGTCATCCTGCTCCCGGTCCGGTTCGCTCGTGGGTGGTCGCGGTCTCGGCCGCCGCCGCACGGGGCCTCCCGCGCGGGTCCGCCCGCCATGATGCCCCAGACTATGCGACCTGTCACCACCTCCGTGTCACGGAGCGTGTCCGCGCGCCTGCGCTCCGCCCGTGTTCGCCGTGTTCGGACGGGGTTTCGCCGCACCGCCTCGCGTCCTCGGCCCGACCGCCCCGGCCGCCACGGCCGGGCCGAGGACCCTGGCGGTCACCCGGACGACTCCGTACGCTGGCGGCCAGAGCCGCCGGAGCCGAGAGCGAACGAGGATCCCCATGCAGCCGAGCACGTCCCCGAGACGGGACCACCTGGAGTTCGCCGCCGCCCTGGACCGGGTCCTGGCCCGGACCGGCGGGTCGCACGTGTGGTCGCCCCACTCGGTGGGCACGGTGCTGGGGCTGCTGGCCGCCGGGGCCTCGGGCCGCACCCTGGACGAGCTGGAGGCGCTGCTGGGCCCGGACACCAAGGGACAGCTGGAAGCCCTGGACGCGGCCGTGGACACCGGTTCCGACCCCGACCTGGCCACCCTGAACGGGCTGTACGTGCCCGCCGACCTGGAGGTCCTGCCGGACTTCGAGGCGCGGGTGCGCGGACGCGCCGGCGCCGAGGTGGGACGCGCCGACTTCGCACGCGACGCCGAGGGGGTGCGCTCCCGGATCAACGGCAAGGTCGCGGACGTGACCCGCGGCCTGATCAGGGAGCTGCTCCCGCCCGGCGGCGTCCGCCCCGACCTGCGGATGCTGCTGGTCAACGCGCTGTGGGTGAAGGTGGTCTGGCCCGATCCCTTCGACCCCGCGCAGACCCGCGCCAGGACCTTCCACACCCCCGACGGGAAGAGGAGGGTCCCCACCATGCACCGGTCGGCCCGCCTGCCCCACGCACAGGCGCGGGGATGGAGCATGGTGAGCCTGGAGGGCGACCACGAGCTGGTCCTGGACGTGCTGCTGCCCGACGGGCGGACCACCGCTCCCCCGCCGGTGTCCGCCGAGGTGCTCGCGGACCTGTACCGCGAGCGCTCCTCCCAACAGGTCGAACTGACCCTGCCCCGCTTCCGGGTGGAGACCGACACCTCCCTGCTCGAACCGCTGGCGGCCGTGGGCGTGCGCCGGATGGCCACGGACGAGGCCCGTTTCGACGGGATCAGCCCGGAGCCGCTCAGGGCCGACGAGATCCTGCACCAGTCGGTGCTGAGGGTGGACGAGAAGGGGGCCGAGGGCGCCGCCGCCACCGCCGTGATGATGCTCCGGGCGGCGTTCACGCCCACCAGGCCGGTCCGGTTCACGGTGGACCGGCCGTTCGTGTTCGTGCTGCGCCGCCGGGAGTCGGTCCTGTTCCTGGGCCGCGTCACCGACCCGGTGGATCCGGGTCCGGCCGCCTGAGGCCGGGCGGCCGGGTCCCCTCATCCGGTTTCCGGGGTCCCAGGTCCCGCCTCAGGTCTCGAACACCTCGAAGGCGGTGGCGAGCGGGACGCCGGCCCACTCCCCGGAGCGGGCCGCGGCCCGGGGCAGGAAGGCCTTCTGGTCGAACCCGGACAGATTGGACAGGTAGACCTCGTGGGCGTCCAGTGAGGCCACGCCCGCGGCCAGGTCGTCCTCGCCCAGCTCCACGTAGTGGGTGGCCCGGGGCGAGGCGCCGAAGGCCACGAAACGCACACCCGACCACGGCCGGAGCCCCTCGTCCAACTGCTCGCGGAACACCCACCGGTTGGCGGCGTCGCGGACCGCGTCCAGCAGGGCCGGGCCGAGCACCCGGTGGTCGGCGTGGTTGAACCCGTTCGCGCCCGGGAAGTGGTCGCGGAAGTTGATGGAGACGACCACCTCGGGCCGGTGGCGCCGGATCGCGGCGGCGAGCGCGGCACGCAGCGGCAGCCCGTACTCCAGGGTGCCGTCGGGGAAGTCCAGGAACTCGACGGTGGCGGCGCCCACGGCCGCCGCCGACGCGCGCTGCTCGGCCATGCGCAGCGGCGCGCACTCCTCGGGGGCCATGCCGTCGATGCCCGCCTCGCCCTTGGTGACCAGCAGCTCCACCACGTCCTTGCCCTGGCCGGTCCACCGGGCGATCGCGGAGGAGCTGCCGAACTCCAGGTCGTCGGGGTGGGCCACCACCGCCAGGGCGCGCTCCCAGTCCTCCGGGAGCGGCCGGGGCACGCTGTTCTCCGTCGTCTGTGTCATGGAGCACAGACTACGGAAGGAGCGCGTGCCCCCGGCGCGTTCTCGGCGGGGCGGGTGTCAGGACTGCCCGGAACCGTTCGGGGTGCTGCCGGACCGGCCGGGCTGACCGCCGGGCGCGGCCCCGTTGGGCGAGCGGCCCGCGTTGCCGCTCTGGGCCGCCTGCTGGGCGGCGCGCGTCTTGGCCGCCTGGGCCATCTGCTCCTGGATCTGCTTGGGCACGGTGATCGGCAGCAGTTCGTTCGGGGGCACCGGCTGGTCGCCGCGCACCACCACGATGTCGGCGAAGAGCTGCTCGACCTCGGACATCACCTCGGGCTTGGACGCGCCGTCGCCGCGGATCACGCCGCGCAGCACCCAGCGCGGACCGTCCACGCCGATGAACCGCACCCGCTGGGCGAGCTGCTTGCCGTCCTCGGTCTTGCGGCCCTTGACCGGCACCAGGGCCCTGAGCTCGGGGCCGAAGGTGCCTTCGTGGTCCTCGACCTTGCCGCCCTGTTTGACGACCTGCTCGCGCAGCTCCTCGCGCATCTCGTCCCACAGGCCGGAGGACTTGGGCGCGGCGAAGGGCTGCACCTGTAGCGCGCTCTTGTCCCGCATCATGGTCACGCCGATGATCTTCTGCTTGCCCTGGGCGTCCTGGGCGACGTTGACCTGGATCTCGGCGCCCTGCGCCATGGGCAGGAGCATGCTCCCCAGGTCCATCCGTTTGGCCTCGGGGACGTCCTCGGCGGAGTCCCACGGCCCGGTGGCGCGGTAGCGGTCGGCCTCCTTGGCCGGCTGCTCCGTGGGGCGCTCCGGCTCGATCTCGTTGCCGAAGGAGACCGCTCCGGCGGCGCCCTCACGTCTGGGAGCGGCCTCCGTCCCCGTACTCTCGGTCTTCGCGTCCCGCTTCTTGCGGCGGCGTCCGAACACGCCTTCACCTCTTCGCTTTGCGTTGGTCCCGGGATGACACCGGGGATTGGGGCGCCGTCACCTCTGTGCGGCGTGGCCCCCGGTCGAACCGAAACCGCCCGTTCCCCGGGGCGACTCCGGCAGGGAGTCCGCCTCGACGAACACCGCGTGTTCGACGCGCTGGATGACCAGTTGCGCGATCCGGTCGCCCCGGGACAGTTTCACCGGGGTGTCCCTGTCGGTGTTGAGCAGGGTCACCCTGATCTCACCCCGGTACCCGGCGTCGACCGTGCCCGGCGCGTTGACGATCGTGAGCCCGCAGCGCGCGGCCAGGCCCGAGCGCGGATGCACGAAGGCCGCATACCCCTCGGGGAGGGCGATCGCCAGGCCGGTGGGGACCGTGACCCGCTCACCGGGGTCCAGTACGGCGTCGACCGCGGTGTACAGGTCCGCGCCCGCGTCACCGGAATGAGCGTAGGCGGGCAGGGGGAGGCCGGGGTCCAGGCGGTGGACCGTGACAGGGATCCGTCCGCCTTCCAGGGATGTGGTACTCACATTGGCCGAGCCTATCGTTTCCCGGACTCCGGACCGGTGTCCAGCGCCGCCGGTTCGCGAAGCGGGGCGGCACCGGATTCCTCCGGCGCCGCCCCGGTGCCCGCTTCGGGGCTTCGACTACTCCTCGACGGACTCGGGCAGGGTCACCTCGACGGTGAGCTCGGCGTCGTCGGTGGCGTGGAAGTCGATCCCGGCGGCTCGGCCCGCGGCGGCGAGGTCGCCGCTGGCGGCGCGTGCGGCCTCGACCCGCTTGCCCGCCACCCTGACGCGCTCGACCTCGGCCCGCATGGACAGCTTGGCCTCGGACTTGGCCTTGCGCACGGCGCGCAGCACCTCGGCGGTCGCGGCCAGGACGGCCGGGTCCCCGTCGGCGGCCGCGGCGCGGTACTCGGCCGTCTCGGGCCAGCGCTGTGCGTGGACTGAGCCCTCCCGCCACCAGCTCCAGACCTCCTCGGCCACGAAGGGCACGAAGGGCGCGAAGAGCTTGTGCAGGGCGCCCAGGGCGATGAGCAGCGCGGTGCGGGCGGAGGCGCCCTCAGCGGAGTCCACGTCGTAGGCGCGGGTCTTGACCAGCTCCAGGTAGTCGTCGCAGAAGTCCCAGAAGAAGCGCTCGGTGCGCTCCAGCGCCCGGGTGTGGTCGTAGGCGTGGAAGGCGGCGGTGGCGTCCTCCACGACGTCGGCCAGCGCGGCCAGCATCGACCGGTCCACCGGCTGGGTGACCCGCGCGGGGTCGGACGTGGCGCCCTCACCCGCCACGGACATGACGAACTTGCTGGCGTTGAGGATCTTGATGGACAGCCTGCGGCCGACCTTCATCTGGCCCTCGTCCATGGCGGTGTCGGTGCCCAGCCGCCCGCTGGCCGCCCAGTACCGGACCGCGTCGGAGCTGTACTTCTCCAGCAGCGCCAGCGGGGTGACGACGTTGCCCTTGGACTTGGACATCTTCTTGCGGTCCGGGTCCAGGATCCAACCGGAGATGCCGGTGGTGCTCCAGGGCAGGGTGCCGTTCTCGAAGTGGGCACGGACCACGGTGGAGAACAGCCAGGTGCGGATGATGTCCTGGCCCTGCGGCCGGTAGTCCATGGGGAAGACCCGGGCGTACAGGTCCGGGTCGCGCTCCCAGCCGGAGGCGATCTGCGGGGACAGCGAGGAGGTCGCCCAGGTGTCCATGACGTCGGGGTCGCCCATGAAACCGTTCGCCCGCCCGCGCTGGTCCTCGGTGTAGCCCTCGGGCGCCTGCGAGCTGGGGTCGACGGGCAACTGGTCCTCGGCGGGCACGATGGGCTCGTCGTAGCGCGGGTTGCCGTCGGCGTCCAGCGGATACCAGACGGGGAAGGGGACGCCGAAGAAGCGCTGGCGGCTGATCAGCCAGTCGCCGTTGAGCCCCCCGACCCAGTTCTCGTAGCGGGCGCGCATGTGCTCGGGGTGCCAGGTGAGCTCGCGGCCGCGCTGGATGAGCCGCTGGCGCAGGCCCTCGTCCCGCCCGCCGTTGCGGATGTACCACTGGCGGGTGGTGACGATCTCCAGGGGCTTGTCGCCCTTCTCGTAGAACTTCACCGGGTGGGTGATCGGCGCGGGCTCGCCCACCAGGTCGCCGCTCTCGCGCAGCAGGGCCACGGTGCGCTCGCGCGCGGTGTGGACGGTGGCGCCGACGAGCGTGTCGTAGGCCTCGCGGCCGGGCCCGCTCTCCAGGCCCCGGGGCGGGTCGGCGATGATACGCCCGTCCCAGCCGATGATGGGTCGGGTCTCCAACTGGAGCTCGCGCCACCAGGTGACGTCCGTGGTGTCGCCGAAGGTGCAGATCATGGCGATGCCCGACCCCTTCTCGGGGTCGGCGAGGCGGTGCGCCCTGACCGGGACCTCGACACCGAAGACCGGCGTGCGCACGGTGGTGCCGAACAGGTCCTGGTAGCGCTCGTCGTCGGGGTGGGCGACCAGGGCGACGCAGGCGGCCAGCAGCTCGGGGCGGGTGGTCTCGATGTGGACCGGGGCGCCGTCGGGCTTGTGGAAGGCGACCTTGTGGTAGGCGCTGGGGCGCTCGCGGTCCTCCAGCTCGGCCTGGGCGACGGCGGTGCGGAAGGTGACGTCCCACAGGGTGGGGGCCTCGGACATGTAGGCCTCGCCGCGGGCCAGGTTGCGCAGGAAGGCGCGCTGGGCGGCGGCGCGGGAGTTGCCGTCGATGGTGGCGTAGGTGTGGCGCCAGTCCACGCTCAGCCCCAGACGGCGCCAGATGGACTCGAAGACCTTCTCGTCCTCGGCGGTGAGCGTGTCGCACAGCTCGATGAAGTTGCGCCGGGAGACGGGGATCTGCCGCTTGGGGTCGGGCTTGGCGGGCGGCTGGAAGTCCGGGTCGTAGGGGACCGAGGGGTCACAGCGCACGCCGTAGTAGTTCTGGACGCGGCGCTCGGTGGGAAGGCCGTTGTCGTCCCAGCCCATGGGGTAGAAGACGGCCTTGCCGTTCATGCGCTGGAAGCGCGCGACGGTGTCGGTGTGCGTGTAGGAGAACACGTGGCCGATGTGCAGCGAACCCGAGACCGTGGGCGGCGGGGTGTCGATGGAGTAGACGTCCTCGCGGCTGCGCGTGCGGTCGAAGTGGTAGACGCCGGACTCATCCCATACGTCGACCCACTTCGCCTCGATACCGTCCAGCGAAGGCTTGTCGGGCATGCGGAAGGAATGAGAGCGGTTGGTCATGGGGGCAATGGTAATGCTCTTCGGACCGTGATCGCTCCGGGTTCCCGGCCCTCACCCGGGGGTCGGGAACCCCGCCCCGCGGCGCCGGCGTGCGGGGTTGGCCCGCGCGTTCGGAGAGCGGGCATGAAAGTATCTCCCCGTACGGACGGGAGGGTGTGCGCCGTACGCGCATCCTCGTCCACCCCAACGGAAACGGTGAAGGATTCGATGGCTAAGAAGGACGGCGGTGACATCGTCCCCGCGCTCATCGGTGTCGCGTCCGGGCTCGCGGCGCAGTTCGTCATGCGCAAGGCGCTGAACTTTACCTGGGCCCGTGTGACGGGTGAGGAGCCGCCCACGGACGTGGACTCCCCCGACATCAGCCTCGGCCGCGCGCTGAGCTGGGCCGTGATGGCCGGTGTCGGCACGGAGGTGGCCCGGGTGCTGGCCGTACGCGCCGCCCGCGCGAAACTGGTCGGTGCCGGTCCCGAGGAACTGGACATCTGACACCGGGACCCGCACCGCGCCCATGACGACGGCGGGCGGCCGACCGCACCGGGGTGTGGTCGGCCGTCCGCCGTCGTTTCCGCGCCGCTCCCGGGTGGGGAGCCGCGGCAGGGGGTGCTAGGCGCGTCCGCGGACGCGCCTGGACGCGGTGGTGTCCGCCCGCGCGGGCGGAAGCCGGCGGGACGGGACCGGTTCAGGGGCCGTCCCGTCCGCTCAGACGCACTCCTTGCAGACCAGCTGGCCGGCACGCTGCTCGGCGAGCTGGCTGCGGTGGTGTACCAGGAAGCAGCGCGAGCAGGTGAACTCGTCGGCCTGGCGCGGGAGCACGCGCACCGCGAGTTCCTCGCCCGACAGATCGGCACCGGGCAGTTCCATGCCCTCGGCTACCTCGTCGGGGTCGACGTCGATCGTGCCGGTGCCCTTGTCCACGCGCCGCGCCTGCAGCTCCTGGAGGCTGTCCTCGTTGATGTCCTCGTCAGTCTTGCGCGGGCTGTCGTAGTCGGTGGCCATCTCTGCTAACTCCATCCCCCTCGTTCAGTGCCTCGTCGCGCGGGTGTAACGCTTGAGAGACCTTCGTTTGTGCCCGATTCGGCCGATGAGTTTTCCCGATGTCGGCGGACCGTGTCCCCTCCCGGGTCACCATCCACAGGTCAGCAGTACTTTTACGGGTCCGTGACCGGAGACGGCCACGCGCGGCTACCGCCCAAGGATCGGTCCCCCTGTGTACTACCCAACGCCGGGCGCCTCGTAGACCTGGAAGACCCGCTTCACCCATTCGGGACAAAACGCGGATTGCTTCCCATGAGTGGGCGAAAACCAGGACATGCCCACGTCAGGAGGCATTCTCTCCGGGTCCACGCCCGGGGAAGCATACACACCCGAGTCCGGCCCCCGTGACACGGGTGGGCGTGTCTTCGGACACGTATAGATACCACGAAGTACGGCAGAACGCAGCCTGGCCCCGTGGGGCCGGGTTCTGTCCGGTGGACCGGTCCTGTGCCGCCGGGGGTGGCGAGGGCGCCGACGGGGTTCTGGAGGATTCGTAGGTGGGGCTGCGAGGAACGAGCCGCCATACCGGAGGATCCGAAGGTTCCCGTACCCGCGGCGCCCGAGCACGAGGCGAAGCGCAGCGGAGCCTCAAAGACGACACAGCGAGGCCGCCGACGGGGTTCTGGAGGATTCGCAGGTGGGGCTGCGAGGAACGAGCCGCCATACCGGAGGATCCGAAGGTTCCCGTACCCGCGGCGCCCGAGCACGAGGCAAAGCGCAGCGGAGCCTCAAAGACGACACAGCGAGGGCGCCGACGGGATTCTGGAGGTCCCGCAGGTGCGCCCGCGAGGAACGAGCAGGCGCACCGCAGGGACCGAAGGTTCCCGTACCCGCGGCGCACGAGCACGAGGCGAAGCGCAGCGCAGCCTCAAGGACAACACAGCGGGGCCGCCGGAGGCCCCGCGGGTGCGTCCGTGAGGTACGGGCGGGCGCACCGCGGGGACCGAGGACTCCCGTGCCCGCGGCGTCCGGGTACCAGGCGAGGCGCAGCGCGGCCTCAAGGAAGCACGGCCTAGTCCGGGACGGGAAGGCAGACGGTGACGACGAGACCGCCCCCGGAACGCGGCCAGGCGGTCATCACACCCCCGTGCGCGCGCACCACCGACCGGACGATGGACAGCCCCAGGCCGGCGCTGCGGCCCGAGCCGACCCTGTCGCCGGAGCCGCGGCGGAACGGCTCGAAGAGCCCCTCGATCTCGTAGGCCGGGATGACCTTGCCGGAGTTCTCCACCTGGACCGCCGGCATGCCCTCGTACATGCCGCTGCGAACGGTGATGTCACCGTCCCGGACGTTGTACTTGAGGGCGTTCTCCACGAGGTTGCCCACGAGCCGCTCCAGCAGGACGGGGTCGCCGACCACGGGGGCGGGACGCAGGTCCTGGCGCAGGTTCAGGCCCGACCCGGACAGCTCGCCCTCCAACTGGCTGAGCACCGTCCCGGCGACCTCGCCCAGGTCGACCCTGGCCCGGACCTCCAGCTCGCGGTCGCTCCTGGCGAGGAAGAGCAGGCCGTCGATGAGGCGTTCGTGGCGTGCGTTGGTCTCCAGCAGGGTCTGTCCGACGCTCTTGAGGTCGGGGGAGACGTCGGGGGCGCTGAGCGCCACCTCCAGCAGGGTCCGGTTGATCGCCAGGGGTGTGCGCAGCTCGTGTGAGGCGTTGGCCACGAAACGGCGCTGGCCGTCGAAGGCGCGGTCCAGACGCTCCAGCATGCCGTCGAAGGTGTCGGCGAGCTCACGGATCTCGTCGTCGGGCCCCGACAGGGCGATGCGCTCGTGCAGGGAGCGCTCCGACAGGCGGCGGGCGATGCGGGTGATCTTCTGTAGCGGGGACAGCGCCCTTCCGGCCACCGCGTACCCCAGGGCGACCGCGAGCAGGCCCACCAGGAACAGCGCGAGCAGGGAGAACCGGGTGACGTGGGTGAGGACCTCGTCGATGAGGTAGCGGTGGGTGATCAGCTCCGAGGCGGTGTCCTCGTCCAGGAGCGCGTTGAGCAGGACCGCGACGATCAGGTAGTTGACCAGGACCAGGACCGAACCCGCCGCGAAGAAGAGCATCCCGTAGATGAGGGTGAGCCGTGCGCGCAGGCTGAGGTTGTCGGTGAAGCGGTGTACCCGCTCGGCTGCGGCCGAGCGCTCCCCGTCCTCGGGCACGGCGGCGTTCAGGCGCCGCCACGTACCGGTGTCGGCGGGCCGGGCGGGCTCCCCGCGTTCCGGTTCGGAGCGGTCCGACGGTGTCACAGCCGGTACCCCGCGCCGGGGATGGTCTGGATGACGGGAGGGTCGCCGAGCTTCTTGCGCAGGGTCATGACGGTCACGCGGACGACGTTGGTGAAGGGGTCGGCGTTCTCGTCCCAGGCCTTCTCCAGCAGCCCCTCGGCGCTGATCACCGTTCCCTGGGCGCGCATGAGCACCTGCAGGACGGCGAACTCCTTGGGCGTGAGGGGGATCTCGCGGCCGTCGCGGTGCACACGGTGGTTGGCCGGGTCGAGGGTGATGCCGTGGCGCTCCAGGACCGGGGGCAGCGGGGGCACGGACCGGCGGCCCAGGGCGTGTACCCGGGCGATGAGCTCGGCGAAGGCGAAGGGCTTGGCCAGGTAGTCGTCGGCGCCGATGGTCAGGCCCTCGACCTTGTCCTGGACGCCGCCGGAGGCGGTGAGCATCAGGATGCGGCCGTTGTAGCTCTCCTGGACGAGGGTGCGGGCGACCTCGTCGCCGTGGACACCGGGGAGGTCGCGGTCGAGTACGACCACGTCGTAGTCGTTGACCGCGGTGTGCTCCAGCGCGGTGTCCCCGTCGTAGACCACGTCCACCGCCATCGCCTCGCGCCGCAGTCCGACTGCCACCGCGTCGGCCAGGACCTGTTCGTCTTCGACCACGAGTACGCGCACGTTGTCCTTCTCAAGCATGGGTCGGGAGAGAGAGGGGGGCCGCTGCCGGCGCATCCCCCAACACACCGGCAGCGGCGTTCTTGGTCCCGGCCGCGTCATCCGTTGTCCCACAGCCGGGGTAAGGAGACGGTAAACCCGTCGCGGCGGTTCCGTGAACCTGGCCGCTCTCCTCGCCCCGTGCGGACACGGGCGCCGAACCGGGAGCTTCACTGCTCCCCTGAGCGCGGGGAGTCGCTGCCGGCGAATCCCCCAACCGTCGGCAGCGACTTAACCCCGCACGTCTCAAATCTGACACATCAAGAATAAGAAACAAGTAAGCAGCAAGCCCTCACGGGCAAATGTGTCATGTGACACCCTTGCCCGCTGCTTGGCCGTCCCACACCCCGCCCGGTCCGGACGGCCGGCACGCGCACCCCCGCGCAGGCCCCCGCGGCGGGGTCCTCCCCCGGTGCGGGGCCGGCCGCGGAGGAGGTCACGGAAGGATTTCGTCCGGGGGTGGGGGTTTGGCGAGGATCACGGTGCGGTACAGGTAGAAGATGCGCGCGTGGACACCGGCCCCGGGCCGGACCGCGACGCGCACGCATGTCACAGGGACGTGACTACTTCGATCATGCACACGCCGCGGCGTGCGCGGACGGATTCCGCACCGGTACACGGCCGTGTTCCGGTGCCTACCCCTGGAAGAGGTGCAATGGGCGAGTTCCTCGCGGAGATCAAGGTCCGCATCAACGAGACCTACCGGTCGTTCCAGGCCGCTCAGGCCGAGGGGGACGACTTCCTCGCCGACACGCATGCGTCGGAGCTGGAGGACCTTTACCGCATCGCGGCTCGCAACGGCGTCAACACCTGCGCCTAGCTGACGGAAGGGCGCGGTGGGACCTGGCCTCCCACCGCGCCCTTCCGTGTGTCCGGGCCCGGACGCGCGTCCGGGCCCGAGACGTGCGGGACCGGCCCGCCTCAGCCGTCGGTGTCGGCTCCCAGCGGCTCCAGGAGCTCCTGCAGGGCCTCGTAGAGCTCCGGGCGCCCGGCGATGACCAGGTCCTCGCCGGGCGGCCTCCCGTGCAGTCCTCCCACGCGCAGGCCGGCCTCACCGGCGACCAGGCCGGGGGCGGCCCAGTCCCAGACGTGGAGCCCGCGCTCGTAGTAGGCGTTGACACGTCCCGAGGCCAGTCCGACCAGGTCCACGGCCGCCGAACCGCCGCGCCGGATGTCGCGGACGCGCGGGATCACCTCCAGCAGGACCCTGGCCTGGTGGACCCGGCGCTCGGAGCGGTATCCGAAGCCCGTGGCGACCAGGGCCTGCTCCAGCGGCACCGCGGGCGGGGCCTGGAGGGTCCGGCCGTTGAGGCGCGCGCCCCCGCCGAGCACCGCCTCGTACATCTCACCGCGCCGGGGGACGTTCACCGCGGCGGCCACGACCACACCGTCGACCTCGGCGGCGATGGACACTGCCCAGTCGTGGTGGCCGTACAGGTAGTTGACGGTGCCGTCGATGGGGTCGACGACCCAGCGCACCCCGCTGGTGCCGCTCCCGTCACCGGCCTCCTCACCGCCCTCCTCGCCCAGGACGGCGTCGCCGGGGCGCTCGGCCAGCAGGCGTGTCCGGATGAGGTCCTCGGTGGCCTGGTCCATCTTGGTGACGACGTCGGTGGGGCTGGACTTGGTGTCGAGCACGGTGATGCCCGCCTGTCCCTCCCTGGCGAGTTCCCCCGCCTCCGTCGCCACCCTCACGGCGAGGTCGCGCAGGCTCTCCCGGTCGGATGCGGCGTCGGTGGTACTCACTGGATGTCCTCCCTGTCGTGGCGCGGTGCCGTGCGGGACGCCCCGCACGCGGGTCCGGGCCGGGTGCCCCCGTGGCACCCGGCCGTGTCACGGGCGGCTCAGAGCAGGCCGGGCCTGTTCCACTCCTTGCCGTGCACATGGTGATCGAGGAAGGCGAAGACCGTCTCGTACCAGATCCGGGCGTTGCCGGGGCTGAGGATCCAGTGGTTCTCGTCGGGGAAGTACAGGAACTTGGCGTCCACCTCGTGCAGCAGCAGGTCGCGCCACAGGCGCAGGCCCTCGGAGATGGGCACCCGGTAGTCCTTGTCCCCGTGGATGACGAGCATCGGGGTACGGATCTTGTCGGCGTGCAGGTGCGGCGAGTTCAGGGTGTAGCGCTCGGGGCGGTCCAGCGGGGTGCCGAACTCGTGCTCCCACACCGGCGGGTGGTCGGTGGTACCGCTGAAACCGTCCAGGCCCCACAGGGAGGCGTGGGAGACGATGGCCCGGAACCGGTCGGTGTGCCCGGCGATCCAGTTGGCCATGTAGCCGCCGAAGGAGCCGCCCATCATGGCGGTGCGCTCGGCGTCGACGTCCTCGCGCGCCTCGGCCGCGTCGGTGATGGCCATGACGTCGGCGAAGGTGCGCGGCCCCCACCTGCCCCACGCGCGGCGGAGCATGTCCTGCCCGTAGCCGGTGGACAGGGCGGGGTCGGGCAGCAGGACGGCGTAGCCGCGCGCGGCGAGCAGCCACGGGTTCCAGCGCCAGGACCAGCCGTTGAAGCTCATGTAGGGGCCGCCGTGGACCCAGAGCATGAGCGGGGAGGGGGACTCGGCCGAGGCCTCCTCGGGCAGCACCAGCCAGGCGCGGACACGGGTGCCGTCGTCGGCGGTGGTCTCGATCTCGGTGAGGGTGCCGGGCATGGTCAGCTCGGACCCGGGCGTGCGCAGGTACTCGGGCCGCCCGTCGGCGGCGTCGGCGGCCAGGCGCACGGGCGCGTGCGGGGCGTCCCAGGCGTCGCGCAGCGCGTACACGTACCGGCCGTCGGGGGACGGGTTGAGGCTGCTGTAGGCGCCATGGTCGCCGGTGAGGCGGGTGACCGCGCCGTCGGCCAGGTCGATCCGGAAGACGGGGCGGCGACCGTTCTCGTCGGCGGCGACGAACACCGCTCCGGAGTCGGCGGCCCAGGCGAGGTCGCGCGGCCACAGCTCGTGTCCGGGGAGCAGGTCGCGGCCCCGGCCGGTGGCCAGGTCGACGAGCCAGACGGTCTCGTCGCGGGGTTCGCCGTCGTAGTCGCCCTCGAAGTCGCGCGAGAGCAGGACGTGGCGTCCGTCCGGGGAGACGAGCGGACCGCTGAACTCGTGGTCGGGGTCGGAGGCCAGGGTGCGGCGCTCGCCGGTGGCGGTGTCGATGGCGACGATGTCGGAGCGCTGGGAGCCACGGCCGACGGGCACCCGCCACTCGGTGATCAGCAGGGAGCCGTCGGGGGTGAGCGCGGCGCCGGCGCCCAGGAGGGCCGTCCCGGCGTCGGGGGTCAGGTCCCTGGGGTCGCCGAGGCGGGACTCGTCGTCGGCCGGAGGCTCGGCGACGAGGTGGCGGGGGTGGTCCGGGCCGATGTCGCTGTCCCAGGAGCGGACGGGCAGCGTCTCGTGGAGGATGGCGGTGACCCCGGCCTCCTCGCGGGCCTTGCGGGCCTCCTGGTCGGCCTCCTCGTCCGTGCTGCGCGGAAGGGTGTCGCAGGTGAGGGCGACCAGCCCGGAGTCGCGGGCGACGGTGAAGGAGCCGATGCCCCCGGGACGGGAGGCGACCTGGCGGGCCTCGCCGCCGTCGGCGGGCAGCAGCCACAGGGAGGCCCCGGCCCTGTCCTCGGCCTTGGTCTCGGGGCCGGGGCGGCCGCTGGTGAACAGGACCGAGCCGTCGGGCAGGAAGCCGACCCCGCCCTCGCCCTTGGCTGAGCGGGTGAGGCGCCTGGGGGCGCGCCCTCCCTCGGTTTCGGGGAGGACGTCGATCTCCCACAGGGCGCCCCGGAAGGACTTGGAGTCGGGGGCGATGCCGCTGACGGGCGCGACCAGACGGGTTCCGTCCGGTGAGAGGCGCAGTCCGTTGACACGGCGGAGTCGGACGTACTCCGGCAGTTCATACCAGGAACGAACCAAGACACATACTCCTGAACGTCGACTTGTGATCTGGGCGGACACTGTCGGGCGGGGCCCGGGGCGACTGGATCCCTCGTCCACCCCCGGAGCAGCGTCAGCAGTGTTTACCCAGCTTCCCACACGCCGGATCGATGTGCTCGGCCTCACCCCCGCACAGCGGCTCCGGGGCGGGAGCCGCGAGGCCCCTCCCCTCCACCAGGATGGGCCCGGCGCGCGGTGGGACGAAAGCCCCTCCTCGAAGCTGTGGACGGTTCCCGGCCACCGTCCCGGGAACCGCCGCCTCAGGCCGGGCAGGAGCAGTCGGCGCACCGGGCGAGGGAGCTCAGGCGCCGGGGCTCCGACCGCTCCGTGTACTCGCGGACCAGGTCGGTCACCATGGACACGAACGCGGGGTGCGTGCCGGGGCTGAGCGCGCGCTCGTAGCCGATACCGAGCTTCTTGGCGGTCTCGCGGGCCTCCACGTCGAGGTCGAACTTGACCTCCATGTGGTCGGAGACGAAGCCGTGCGGGATCACGACCACGGCGGGCACGCCCTCGGCGGCCAGCTCCTCCATGCGGTCGTTGACGTCGGGCTCCAGCCAGGGCTGGCTGGGCGGGCCGCTGCGGCTCTGGTAGACGAGCTCGTGGGGGTACTCGCGGCCGAGCCGCTCCACCACCAGGCGCGCCACCTCCGCCAACTGGGCACCGTAGGCGCCCGCCGGCCCGAAGCCGTGGCCGGGACCGCCGCTGGCCTCGGCCATCGAGGTGGGAATGGAGTGCGCGGAGAAGAGCAGGCGCACGCCCTCGCGCTGCTCCGCGGGCAGGGCGGCCAGGGAGGCCCGGGTGTGCTCGACCAGCGGCTCGACGAATCCGGGGTGGTCGTAGAAGGGCCTGACGAGGTCCACCTCGGGGGCGTCCTCGCCCAGCGCCGCGCGGGCGCGGGCGACGTCCTCCTCGTAGGCGGTGCGGCTGGACCAGTTGCAGTACGCGGAGGTGGGCAGCGCCAGTACCCGGCGCACGCCGTCCTCCTTCATCCGGGCGAGGGTGTCGGTGAGCATCGGGGCCCAGAACCGGTTGCCCCAGTAGATCGGCAGGTCGATCCCGTTGGCGGCGAAGTCGTCGGTGACCGCGGCGAGCAGGTCGCGGCACTGCTGGTTGATCGGGCTCACTCCGCCGAAGAGGAAGTAGTGCTCGCCGACCTCGGCGAGCCGCTCCCGGGGGATGTTGCGTCCTCGGGTGACGTTCTCCAGGAACGGGATGACCTCGTCCTCGCCCTCCGGCCCGCCGAAGGAGATCAGCAAAAACGCGTCGTAGTAGCTCATACGCCTTATGAAACCAGCTCGTCCGCACCCGCCCACACGGCCTCCCGTGTCCGTGTCCTGTGGTCTTGGCCTCCTCCGTCCCGGGCCGCGCACCCGGTGCCCGGGCCTCTGGCCACACAAGTGACCGCTCGGTAATGTCACGGCATGACAGACGTGTTGTGGCACACATGGGCGGGCACCCACCAGGCCCGTCCCAAGCGCACGGCGGCCCCGGGAAGCACGGCGGAGGTCGCCGCGGCGGTCTCCTCGGCCGCCGACGAGGACCTGCGGGTCCGCATGGTCGGTACGGGGCACTCCTTCACCGACGTGGCCGTCACCGACGGCCTGCTCCTGTCCCCCACCTCCCTGACCCGGGTGCGCTCGGTCGACCCGGCGGAGGGCACCGCGACGGTCGAGGCGGGCCTTCCCCTGTGCGACTTCAACGACGTGCTGGCCGGACACGGTGTGGCCCTGGCCAACATGGGCGACATCGCCGTGCAGACCATGGCGGGCGCGGTGCAGACGGGCACCCACGGCACCGGCCGGGACGCGGGCGGCCTGGCGAGCCAGGTGGTCGGCATGGAGATGGTGCTCGCCGACGGCTCGGTGGTCGAGTGCTCAGCACAGCACGATCCGGACCTCTTCCACGCGGCGCGGGTCGGCCTGGGCGCCTTCGGCGTGGTCACCGCGATGACCATGGCGGTGCGCCCGGCGTTCCGGCTGCACGCGCGGGAGGAGCCGATGCGGCTGGAGGAGGTGCTGGAGCGCCTGCCCGAGCTGCGCGCGGACAACGACCACTTCGAGTTCTTCTGGTTCCCGCACACCGGCAACACCAACACCAAGCGCAACAACGTCAGCGCGGGCCCGGCCCGGCCGCTGCCGCCCTTCCGGGCGTGGCTGGACGACGAGTTCCTGTCCAACACCCTCTTCGACGGGGTCAACCGTGTGTGCCGGCGCTTCCCGGGCGCGGTGCCCGCGGTGAACCGGATCAGCTCGCGGGCGCTGTCGGCGCGCGACTACACCGACGCCTCGCACAGGGTGTTCGCCTCGGTGCGCGACGTGCGGTTCGTGGAGATGGAGTACGCGGTCCCCGCCGAGCACCTGGTGGACGTCCTGCGCGAGGTGCGGTCCGTCGTGGACCGGGGCGGGCACCGGGTGAGCTTTCCGGTGGAGGTGCGCTTCGCCCCGGCCGACGACGTGTGGCTGTCCACCGCCTACGGCCGCGACACCGCCTACGTGGCGGTGCACATGTACAAGGGGACCCCGTACGAGGCCTACTTCGCCGACGTGGAGGCGGTGTTCACCTCCGTGGGCGGGCGTCCGCACTGGGGCAAGATGCACACCCGGGACCGCTCCTATCTGGAGGGGGTCTATCCGAGGCTGGACGAGGCCCTGGCGGTGCGGGAGCGGGTGGACCCCGGGCGCAGGTTCGCCAACGCCTACCTGGAGCGCGTCCTGGACTGAGCGGCCGGGGCCCGCCCCCGACCGGCCACGCCCGTCGCGAGGGGGCGGGCGGGGCGGGACCGGTGCGCGGTCCCCGCGGGACCGGTGCGCGGGATCACTCCTCCGGAGGGGCGGGAGGCTCGGGCGCCGGAACGGCCTCCTCACCGCCCTGCCCGCCGCCCTGCCCGCCGGTCCCGGTGTCGGGGGCCTGCTCGACGGGACCCCCGGGTTCCTCGGCGGGCGGGCCGGTGGGCGCGGGGCTCGTCTCGGTGCCGCCGTCCTCGGGCGCCCCGGTCCCGGGTGCGGGCTCGGTCGGCTGGGCGGTGGCGGGGGGCTCGGTGGCGCCGGAGGTGCCGTCCTCTCCCTGTGGGGCCGGGTCCTCGGTGGCCTCACCGGTGGTGTCGGGGTCCTCGGACCCGCTCTCCTCGGCCGGGGGCGCGGAGGTGGTGCCGCCGAACAGGGTGGGTGCGGTGGCCTCGTCGGCGCCCCGGGTCCAAGAGGTCAGCGAGCGCCCGGTGAACAGCTCGAAGACCAGGATCACCAGCATGGCCAGGACGAACACCGCGACGGCCGGGACCACCATGGAACGCCATCCGCGCCGACGGCCGCCCCTCCCCCGGGCCCGCGGCCCGTCGTCGGCGCCGTCCGGGTCCGCAGCGTCCCGGCCGGCCACGAGGAGGTGCGCGGTGGTACCGGGGGCGTCGGCGCCCGTGGCGTCCGAACCCTCGGTGGGGGCATCGGTCTCGGCGACCTCACGCAGCAGTCCGGTCTCGGAGATCCCCTCGGGGAGCGGAGCGACCGCCGCTCCCGGCGCGTGCGGGACCGGTGGCCCGGTGCGGCCGGCGGTCCTGGCCCTTCCGGCCAGCTGCCGGGCCTGCTCGCCGCTGCGGGAGAACCAGTGCTGCAACAGCGGGCTGACGAGGGTGCTGAGCGCGGCCATGCCGGCGGCGCCGATGACGGTGCCGTACACGTTCAGGTAGGAGGCGGCGGTGGCCGCGGCCAGTGTCGCGCCGGCGGCTCCGGCGACCTGGGCCGCGCTCAGGTCGATCCGCTTCCTGCCGCGCTCCTCCTCCCCCTCCTCGTGGTCGTCGTGGTGTCCGGTCCGACCCATCCGGTCGTCCCCCTTCTTCGGGCGCGCACGGGCGCGGCTTCTTCGGGCGCACACAGGCGCGACGGGAACTGGCGAGAGCGGAATGGGCGTGTGGTGGGGCATACAGCCCCACAGGCCCCAACCTTCACATTTCGCTCATAGGCGGATAACCAAGGTTAAGGGCGACAACTTTCCGATAACGCCATCAACGAAGAAGCATCACTCTCCGGCGCGCGTCGGCGTGTCGGGTTGCGCTCCGGAGGACACCCCTGCTTGTGGAGCGGTCCGAGATCGGAGTTTTTCCCAGACCTGGGGGGATTCGAGGTGTGCGGGATACCATCACGGCGGAGACTTCGCGCGGGATCGGCGACATTCCCCCGCGATCGCTCCCGGTCGCCGAAGGGTCGGCGTGTCAAGATTGGCAAAGAAGCGACCGTGAGGGCTCCGGGACATCCGGGGCATCTCCCACCGCGGCACACGCCGCGGATCGGGAGGCGGGCACACAGTTCGGACATGCCGGGCGCGGTACTGGCCGAACAGTTGTCGGCCGACCAGACTTGGAGAACGCGGGGGTCGGTCGTGGGACCTACCCTCGACGGGACGCGAAAGGGAGGGCGATGCACGAGCTTCGCCTCGTGGCCGTGAGCGAGGACGGCACCTACCTGGTGCTCGCCAGCGCCGGCCGTGGAACCCGCTTCATGCTGCCCGTCGACGACCGCCTCCGAGCCGCAGTACGCGGCCAGTTCTCCCGGCTCGGCCAGTACGAGATCGAAGTGGAGAATCCGTTGCGCCCCAAGGAAATCCAGGCCCGCATCCGGTCCGGCGAGACCGCGGAGGCCATCTCCGAGATCTCCGGTATACCAATCGAGCGGGTCCGCTGGTTCGAGGGCCCCGTCCTCCAGGAACGCGAGTACATCGCCCAACAGGCCCAGCGCGCCAGCGTGCGCGCGCAGGGCGACGCCGTTCCCGGCCCCTCCCTGGAGGAACTGGTCACCAAGAGGATCGGTGCGCACCAACTGGAGACCGGCGACGCGGCGTGGGACTCGTGGAAGCGCGAGGACCGCTCGTGGCAGCTCAAGCTCGTCTTCATGGACGGTGGCGAGGAGCGCGTCGCCCACTGGCTCTACGAGCCCAGACACAACAGTGTGACCCCCGCCGACGAGGAGGCCGCGCTGTTCTCCTCGTCCGACCCCGTACCCTCCCCCGGCGCGAACGTGACGCCCTTCGCCCCGCGCCGTGCCGAGTCCGCCACCGACCTGCCCCGGATCGACGCCCAGTCGGCCGCCGAGCGCCGCCCCGACCACGCCGTTCCCCGCCGCCGCTCCTCCGACGTGTCCCCCGACGAGCCGTTGCGCCCCGCTCCGACGGGCCGCGCCGAGGACGACCGGTTCGGCGAGGCGCGTCCCGCGCCCGCCGAGTACCGCGACGCGGGCCGGATGGCCGAGCGCCACCCCCGGGAGGGGGAGTGGCGCTCGGAGCCGCGCGTGGAGCGGCCCGCCGAGCGTCCGGCGCCCCGTTCCGAGCCCGTCGACCAGCGCCGTCAGCGTCCGGAGCCCGTCGACCAGCGCCGCCGCCCCGAGCCCGAGCGGTGGCCCGAGCCCGAGCAGCGTCCCACCGCCTACACCGAGCCCATGGAGCGGCCCCGACGCCCCGAGCGCCGCCCGGCGCCGGAGTGGCCCCACGAGACCCGTCCCGCCCGGCCCGCGGAGCCCGAGGCGGCCCCACCGGCCGCCGAGGGCCCGGCCCAGCCGCGTCCGGCGCCCCGCCGCCGCAGGGCCACCATCGACCTCAACGACACCGGCACGCCGCGCCGCGCCGCGGAGCAGCCGCCCGCGGCCGCGGTCCCGGCCGCCGCCAACGGGGGCTCCGAGCACGCCGCGCCCAAGCGCAAGGGCCGTGGCCGCCGCGCCTCGGTGCCCTCGTGGGACGAGATCATGTTCGGTTCCAAGAAGGACGAGTAGGACCGGAGCAGGAGGGGGCGGCCGCGCCTCGGGGGCGCGGCCGCCCCTTCCGTGTGCCTCAGCCCCGTTCCCGGCCCCGGCCCTCCGGTTCCCGGCCCCGGCCCTCCGGTTCCCGGTCCCGGTCTCCCGGACCGGACGGCCCGGCACCGGCCAGGAACGGGCGCACCATCTCGGGGGTGACGCGCGCGGCGAAGGCCACCGACCCCGCCTGCGAGGCGTCCTGGGCGGTGTAGCCGCCCGCGCCCGCGCCGACCGTGACCTGGAGGTCGGCCAGGGAGGAGCGGCGCTGGAAGAGGGTCTGCGTCCAGGTCCAGCCGATCACGGCCGACCGCTCCACCGTCGCCTGGCTCCGGCTCAGGGAACCCGAGCGCACGCTCACCCGCTCGCCGTCGTAGCCGTGGCCCAGGGAGCGGTACCGGTCCACCCCCACGACGGCGCCCAGTACCGCCAGGCCCCCCGACACCCAGGCCAGCCAGGCCATGTCCACGGCCAGGGCGATTCCCAGGACCAGGACGAACGGCCCCGCCGCACGCGTCAGGCGGCGGTACAGGGCCGCCCGCGGATGGCGGTCCAGACGTCCCCGGTACAGGGCCAGCGCACGGTCCACGACCTCCTCGACCACCTCCCTGCGGCCGAGCGGCAGCAGCACCGCGCGGTTGGCGGTGTCGCCCAGCCCGGTGACGACGGCACGCAGCCGTACCGTGCGGCGCGTGCGTTCGAGCGGGTTGTCCAGGAGCTCGTACCCGCGGATGCGGCGCTTCTCCAGCGTCACGCTGCGCCGGGTGAACAGGCCCCGCTCGGCGACCAGGGAGCCGTCGCGCTCCTTGAGGGTGAAGCCCCAGTGGGTGAGGGAGTAGGAGACCACGGCGAACACCGGCATCAGCAGTACCAGCACACCGGCGAAGACCACCGCGGAGACCAGCAGGAACCCGCGGTCGGAGCCGGTCACCCAGTCCACGACGTAGTCGGAGACCAGCTCGCCGGCCGACTGCTGGACCACACCGGACAGGGTGGCCAGGACCGCGAAGGGGGTGAGCAGGTAACCCAGGCTCAGCGCCCCGTACAGGTACCACGAGCGCGGCATGGTGAAGTGGGTGACGGTGTCGTCCTCCGGGGCCGCCGGAGCACCGCCGTGCTCCTCCCCCGTGTCCGTCCGCGCGTCCTCCCCGGAGGGCGCGGCGGCCGCCTCGGGGCTCCGGCCGGTGAGCACCGCCCGGCGGTGCAGCAGCACCCGCCGCAGCCGGTCGGCCTCGGCCGCCCGCACGGCGTCGAGCTTGCCGTCCTCGGTGGCGCCCGCCGACCCCGCGGCGGCCTCGATACGGACCACGGCCACGCCCAGCAGCCGGTGCAGCAGGGTACTGGTGACGTCCACGCCGCGCACCCGCTCCAGCGGGATGGTGCGCCGGGACCGGCTGACAAGCCCCCTGCGGATCTCCAGCCGGTCCTCGGCGACCTCGTAGCGGGTCGTCCTCCAGGTGACGAACCCGCCCACGAGCAGGGCCACGACGGTCGCGCCGGTGGCGGCCAGCACCCAGGCGTTGAACCCGCCGACCACCAGGCCCACGATGATCGGCAGCAGGAGGCCCTTGAGCTGGTTGATGGGGCCCACGACCATGCTGCGGGGACTGAGCCGGCGGACGTGCCCGGTCCCCGGGGGAACCGGGGCGCCCGTATCCTGCCCTCCCCACCAGTCGCGGGGGGCGCCGGGCCGCTCACCCGCCTCCCGCGGGTCCTCGGGCGGCGGCCCCTCCCCCGCGGGAGCGCGGTCCGGCCCGTCGTACGCGTTCTCGGAGGGACTGCCGGGGGCGTCCTCGGAGGCGTCTCGGGGAGCACCGCCGGGGGCGACCCAGCCGCCGGGGCCGGAGCCGTCCGGGCGTCCGTGGCCGGGATCGTCCGGGTGCGCGTGGTTCTCGTGTCCGTCCATCAGGTCGCGTCGTCCCGCAGTGCTCCGGCGCGTACGGCCAGCTCCTCGCTCAGACGGCGGGCCTCCTTCTCGTCCAGTCCCTCGATCGTGGACGACCCGGCGTAGGAGGCGGTCTGCACCTCCAGCGTCGCCACGTCGAACATCCGCTCAAGCCATCCCTGCGTGTGGTCGACCGTCTGAAGCCGGCTGACCGGGACCAGCTGCCAGGAGCGGCTGACCCAGCCCGTCCGGGTGTAGACGACGTCGTCGGCCACCTCCCAGCGGTGCACCCGGTAGCGCCAGGAGGGCACGATCGCCACCTTGAGCAGGGCGTACACCGCGTAGACGGCCGGCAGCAGCCAGGCGTTGTCCCGCGCCCACGCCGGGATCCACGCCCAGCCCAGCGACGAGGCGCCCCAGGCGAGCGCGCAGGCCAGGGCGAGGGTGAACGCGCTGGCGAGCAGCAGACGGACGGTCCACACCCCGATCGCGCGTCCGCTCACGCGGTGTAGCGGTGGACGCAGGCGTGCGGTCTCCCCCGTGTCGGGCCCGGGTGGTTCCGGTGCCTCTCCGGGGCCGGGGGCGGCTTCGTGCGGCGGGGTGTTCATCACCCGCCCGAGTCTAGGGCTTCGGCTCCCGGAACTCCTTTTTCCGGAGTTCGGAGACGGTCCGTGCTGGTACACAAGGCTTTGTCAGCGTTCTGTCAGACCGGGTCGGCACACTTGATGGCAGACGTTGAAATGGAGGAGCGATGACTGACGCCATCCGCGCGGAGGGCCTGGTCAAGCAGTTCAAGGGCAAACGAGCCCTGGACGGCGTCGACCTGGCGGCCAGGACGGGGGCCGTGCTGGGCGTTCTGGGACCCAACGGATCCGGAAAGACCACGATGGTCCGCATCCTGGCGACCCTGCTGCGCCCCGAGGAGGGCCGTGCCGAGGTCGGCGGGTTCGACGTGGTGCGCCAGCCCCACGAGGTGCGCCGCCTGATCGGACTGACCGGCCAGTACGCGGCGGTCGACGCCGACCTGACCGGAACCCAGAACCTGGTCCTCATCGCCCGGCTGCTGGGCTTCGACCGGGCCGGTGCCCGGGCCCGCACGGCCGAGCTGCTGGAGCGCTTCGGCCTCTCCGACGCCGCCGGCCGCCCCGCCAAGACCTACTCCGGCGGCATGCGCCGACGGCTGGACCTGGCAGCGAGCCTGGTGGGCCGCCCGGCGCTGCTGTACCTGGACGAGCCGACCACCGGCCTGGACCCGCACAGCCGCAACGGCCTGTGGGACGTGGTGCGCGGGCTGGTCGACGACGGCGTGACCGTCCTGCTCACCACCCAGTACCTGGAGGAGGCCGACCGGCTGGCCGACGACCTCATGGTGCTCGACCACGGCCGGGTGATCAGCCGGGGCACGCCCGAGGAGCTGAAGAACCAGGCGGGCGACCAGGTATTGGAGCTGCGCACGGTCGAGGGTTCCGAGCTGTCCCTGGCCACCAAGATCATCGAGACGGTCACCAGTACGCCGGTCACCTCCGACGGTCTGCGCGCCAGCGTCCCGGTCACCGACTCGGGCGTGCTGCCCGAGGTGGTGCGCCGCCTGGACGAGCAGGGTGTGGCGGTCGCCGAGCTGTCGCTGCGCAAGCCCAGCCTGGACGAGGTGTTCCTCGCCCTGACCGGGCACTCCGCCGAGGACGAGACCGCGGACGACACCGCGAACGAAGGGACCAGAGCATGAGCGCCGTAACGACCCCGACGCGGTCGGCGCAGCCTGGGGGCGGACCCGACACCCCGGTCCGGATCACCCCGCTGACCACCGTGCAGAACGGGTTCCAACTGGCCTGGCGCAGTGTCCTGAAGATCAAGGCGAACCCCGAAGAGGTCTTCGGGCTGATGCTGCAACCGGTCATGTTCGTGACCCTGTTCGTCTTCGTCTTCGGACAGGCGATGATGGGCGACTGGCAGGCCTACCGCGACTTCCTCATGCCGGGGATCATCGCCCAGTCGGTCATCTTCGCGACCCTGGGCACCGGGTTCTCGCTGAGCCAGGACGTGGAGAAGGGCATCTTCGACCGGTTCCGGTCACTGCCCATCGCCCGCTCGGCCCCTCTGACCGGGGCGATCCTCGGCGACCTGGTCCGGTACACGATCACCGTGGTGATGGTGATGCTGGTGGGTATGGCCATCGGCTTCCGCCCCGAGGGCGGCGTGGTCGGCGTGGTCGTGGCGGCCGCCCTCGTGCTGCTGTTCGCCTCCGCCCTGTGCTGGATGTCGGCCTTCGTCGGCATGATCGTGCGCACTCCGATGGCGGTGCAGGCCTTCGGGATGATCCTGATGTTCCCGCTCACCTTCAGCAGTTCGGCGTTCGTCAGCCCGGAGGACATGCCCAGCTGGCTGCAGGCCGTGGCCGCGAACAACCCGGTCACCCACGTCGTGGACGCCATGCGCGCCCTGATGCTGGACACGGGCGACGCCGCCGGCCCGGTGCTGTGGACCGTGGTGTGGACCGCGATCATCACCGCGGTCTTCTTCCCGCTGGCCGTGTGGGCCTACCGCCGCCGCACCTGAGCGGGCCGAGGCGGCACCGAAGACGCGACGCCCCGGGGCCGGACTCCGGAGCGTCGCGTCGTTCGCGCGAGGGCGCGGGCGGCCTCCCGCGCCGGCGGGCCGGGGTACGGGCCCGGACGTGTTCCCGGAGGGGAGGCACCGGGGCTGCTCAGAAGTGCCGGTTCGTCCTCTGGAGCCCGGTGTCGGGCACGATCGGTGCCAGCCACTCGCCCACGAGCCGGCGGATCCGTTCGGTGTCCTCGGACCGCGCCTCGGCGACCAGGCGGTCGTACTCCTCCCCGCCCAGCGCGCGGCGCACGTGCCGCCGGGCCCGCACCACGAACGGGGTGGCGGTGTCGGGCACCCCGCGCAACGCCTCGGAGCGGCCCAGCATCAGGACCGCCCGACGCGGTTCCTCCTCGGCCAGCATCACGGCGAACACGTCCAGGACCTCGGCGCACACCAGTCCCAGGCCGTGTGCGGCCAGCCACCACGCACGCCCGGCATCCCGCCACGCCTCCTCGGTCTCGCCCGACATCCAGGAGACGACCGCGCGCATGGCCCGCCAGGCCGCCCCGACGTAGGCCGGGGAGATCCCGCCCAGACCGTCCAGGTCGGCCCCGACCCGGTCCAGGACCTCGCGGGCCGCCGCCAGGTCACCCGTCTCACGCAGCCACTGGGCCTCGCCCAGCCGCAGCAGCACCATGTGCTCCCTCTCGACCGGACCCTCGCACTCGAACAGCGCCCTCAGGTCGCGGTAGGCCTCCTCCAGCTCGCCGAGGTCGGTGAGGACCTGGGCACGGCGGGTCCGAAACATCGCGGACATCCCCCACAGCCCCGCCTCCTCGGTCCTGCTCACCCCCCGGTCGAGGAGTTCACGGCAGAGCCCGAGGTCGTCGAACCGGTGCACGTCCACCAGATGGGCGAGCGCCTGGCACTCGCCCCAGGTGTCCCCGCACGCGCGAAACCCCTCCAGGGCGGCGGTCGCCCCGTCCACGGACCCCCCGACGCGCCCGGAGACGGAGTCGAGCAGGGACAGCAGCAGCCGCACCATGGCGCGCATCCACGGGTCGGACTGGTCCATCGCCGCGGCGAGGCGGTCGCGGGCCGTGCCCACCCGTCCCTCGCCCAGTGCTCCGTACACCAGGGCGTACACCAGCATGTGGTGCTCCTCGACCCGCCTCCCCTCATCGTCGAGGACGGCCTCGACACGGCGTAGGCACCTCATCATGGCCCCGTGGTCCAGGGTCCCGTCGACGCCCCGGTGGAACAGGCAGCTGGCGTAGGCGACGGCGCGTCCCCGGGGCACACGGTCGCCGACCATGTCCAGGACGGCCTCGGACCACCGGTTGAGCTGGCGCCAGGATCCGCCCAGGGTCCAGTACCACTGGGTGTACTCGACCAGGTCCAGGCCGAGAGCGGTGTCGCGGCGGTCCACGGCCCAGCGCACGGCCGCACCGCAGTTGTCGGCCTCGGCGTCCAGACGCGCGAGCGTCTCCCGCTGGCGGGGACCGCGCAGCAGCGGGTCGGCCCCGCGCCACAGGTCGCGGACATGGCGGGCGTGCCCGTCGCGGACGCACTCCTCCTCCCCGCTGCGCTCCAGTCGCTCGGCGGCGTAGGCGCGCACGGTCTCCAACTGCCGGTAGCGGGGCGGCGTGTCGTCCCGGGTCGGGTTCTCGGCGATCACCAGGGACTTGTCGACCAGGCTGAACAGGACGGTCCACACGTCGTGTCCACCGACCGTGCCCTCGGTCCCCGGATCGGCGCAGACGCGTTCGACGGCCTCCAGGGTCGCGCCACCGGCGAAGACCGACAGGCGGCGCAGCAGGCGGCGCTCGGACTCGTCGAGCAGGTCCCAGCTCCAGTCGACGACGGCGCGCAGGGTGCGGTGGCGCGGCAGCACCGACCGGGACCCGCTGGTGAGGAGCCGGAAGCGGTCGCCGAGCCGGTCGGCGAGCTGGGCGGCGGTCATGGAGCGCAGACGGGCGGCGGCCAGTTCCAGGGCCAGCGGCATGCCGTCCAGTTCCCGGGTGACGCGTACGACGTGGGCGACGTTGTCGGGGGTGAGGCGAAAGTCCGGCCGGACGGAGGCGGCGCGTTCGGCGAACAGGACGACGGAGGGACAGGTGGCGGCGTGCTCGGCGGTGGCGCCCTCCGGGGGCAGGGCCAGGGAGGGAACGTTCATGAGCTGCTCGCCGGGCACCCCCAGGGGTTCACGCGAGGTGGTCAGGATCCGCAGGCGCGGGCACCGGGCGAGCAGCGGGGCCACGGTGCGGGCGACTTCCTCCACGAGGTGCTCGCAGTTGTCCAGGACGAGGAGGACGGGATGGTCGTCGACGAAGGAGACGACCCGTTCCAGGGCCGGGGCGGCGGCGGAGCCGGTGGACCGCGCCTGGATCACGACGTGCTCGCGCAGTTCCAGCGGGCCGGACAGGGCCTGGGGGATGTCCGCGGCCGTCCTGGAGGCGAGTTCGACGAACCAGCCGCCGCGGGTGAGCAGGTGCGGTGCGCGGACGGCCAGGGCGGAGGCGCTCTCGATCGCCAGGCGGGTCTTGCCCGCGCCGCCGGGCCCGAGCAGGGTGACCAGGCGTCCCCGGGTGAGCAGGTCCACGGTGGTGTCCACCTCGGCGTCACGCGCCACGAAGCTGGTCAGGGTGTCCGGCAGGCGCAGGGGCGGGGACGGGGCGGGCGCGTCGGCGGGCCCGGCCGTCTCGGAGAGGGGCTCCGCACCCTCCGGACGGGGTGCGCTCCCGGGGCGGGGCGCGTCGAGTTCGCCGCGCAGCAGCCTCAGGTGCAGGTCCCGCGACCGGGGTGAGGGGTCCAGGCCCAGTTCGTCGGCGAGGTGGGTGCGGAAGCGGTCGTAGGCGGCCAGCGCGTCGGCGGTGCGGCCGGTGGCGGCCAGGGCCCGAACGAGGAGTTCCAGGGGGCGTTCGCGGTGCGGGGCCCGGCGGACCAGGGCCTCCGCCTCGGACAGGACCTCGGTGTACCGTCCCAGGTCGGCCAGTGCCGCCAGGTGGTCCTCCAGGGCGGCGTGGCGGGTCCCGGACAGGCGCAGCGCGGTGTCCTCCGCCAGGCCGTGCGCGGTCAGGTCGGCCAGGGCCGGCCCCCGCCACAGGGAGAGTGCCCCGTCCAGGTCGTGGGCGGCCTCGGCGGACCTGCCCGCGGCCAGGTGGTCCCGTCCCCGCCGGGCCAGGGTCTCGAACCGGACCAGGTCCACCTGTTCGGGGGCGACGGCCAGCCGGTAGCCGGAGGCGCCACCGTCGATCACGGCGCCCTCTCCCAGGGCGCGGCGCAGGCGGGAGGCCAGGGCCTGTAGGGCGTTGCCCGCGGCCGAGGGCGGGCTGCCCGCCCAGATCGCGTCGGTGAGCTCCTCGGTGGTCAACCTCCGGCCGGGGCGGAGCAGGAGGAGGCAGAGCAGGGTGCGCAGGCGCACGCCGCCGATGGGAACGGGCCGCCCGGCCGCGTCGTGGACCGCGAGGGGCCCCAGGATGGAGAACCGCACTGCCCCATGATCACCGATCGCGCGGGTGGGCGCCCGTGGTCGGACGCTCCTTCGCCCCCGCTTCTCTTCCGGCTGAACGAGACGGGGCACGTTCCCGGGGAGGTGCGAGCGGTAACGGCAGACCGAGCGCTCTCCCGACCACAGTAGGGTTCGCTCTGGAACGTGTTCGCGGTGCCCGTGCCGGCATCCGTGCGTTCTCCACCGAGCCCGGCACCGGGTGTCTCCCCGACACCGCGCCGGTGGTCACAGCGAGTTGCGCCTCCACGGCCCGAAAGTCCAGCAGGAGTCCCATTGTTCCCGGCCCTCCCCTTCCCTCGGATCACCGGTGCGCCGCGTACGGCCCACACGCCCCCCGGTACACGCGTGGGCGCGGTCGCGGCGGGGGCCGCGCTGGTCCTGACCACGGGCTGCGGCATCCTCTCCCCCGGCCAGAACGGTGACATGCCCGACGACATCAACGTCACCAGCCCGCTGATGCAGGAGGACCAGCCGCTTCCCGCCGCCTACTCCTGCGGTGGCGTCAGTGAGGAGATCGAGGACGGCGAGGGCTCCGGGGATGGTGGAGGCGGCTCGGCCGACGGGGGCGCCGGGGACGAGGAAGAGGTCCAGGAGGCGTACTCGCCGCCGCTGAGCTGGTCGGGGCTGCCCGACGAGGCGGGCTCGATCGCGTTGGTGGTGGACGATCCGCAAAAGGCCAAGGTGTTCTGGGTGGTCTACGACCTGGATCCCGAGCTGGTCGAGTTGCGCCAGAACACCGTTCCCGCCGACGCCAAACAGGGACGCAACAGCGCCGGCGAGGCCGCCTACAGCGCGCCCTGCCCCGAGCCGGGTGAGGCCTACGAGTACCGGTTCACCGTGTACGCGCTCAAGAACGCGCTGGGACTGCCGGAGGGCGCCCCGCTGAACGACTCCCTGGAGGCCATCGCCGAACAGGCCGTCGCCCGTGGGACCCTGGTCGCGAGCAACGAGTGACACCGGGTTCCACCCGGGTCCCGCCCGGGTGGAACCCGGGTGTTCCGGTGGCTTCGGGCCCACGGTGATTCCCCGAGGAAGCTCCCCTCTCCCTCTGCACACATCGCGCGACAACGCATACAGTGGGCCTGTGCCCCTCGCCCCATTTCAGATGACCGATACCCGTCCGCTCGCCGCGTGGCGCCCTGCCCCGGAACCGCACTGGACCGCCTGCGTCCTCCCATCCACGCAGGCCGGACACCCCGAATCATCGCGGAACCAGGCGGTCACCGCCTCCCCCCGACCGGTTCTCACCAAGCCGGTCTCCGATGCGATCCGGGCGCGGCCGACCTCCCCAAGGTAGTGCGTACAACATGACCGTAACCGTCATCATCATCATCGTCGTCATCGTCGTGCTCGCCGTTCTCGTGCTCCTCCTACTGGGCATGCGGTCGCTGAGTACCGGTTCCCGCGAAGACGACTACGACGACGAGTACGAGGACCACGACGAGGAGGGCACCGACGCCGAAATCGCCGACGAGCGACCACGGGGCCGGAGCCGGGGACGGGGCCGCGGCCGGGTCGAGGAGCCGGCGCCGCGCGGGCGCGCCCGCCGACCGCGTCAGGACGGTGGCGGCAGGGCTGAGCGGCGTCCCAGGGTCGGTCGCAAGCGCGACGAGGACGACTGGGGCGACGACGACTCCCTGTCCGACAACGACTTCTGGTCCAGTCTGAGCGAGGAGGGCCCGGCACAGCGCCCTCCGGAGGCCCGGGACGGCCTCGGGGACAGGGACGACGCCCCCAACGTCACCGCGTACGAGTACGAGGAAGACGACTACGACGACGGGTACGAGGACTTCGACGACCAGGAGTCGGGGCCGCCCGGAGCCACCACGGTCCTGCCCGCGGCCGGGAGCGGAGGCATCAGCTCCTCCGCGGACCTGGCGATGCTGGCCAGCCTCGGACAGAGCGGCGGCCCTCGGGCCGTCGAGGACCGGGACCACCAGGCACCCGAACCCGGGCGCCACGGGCAGGGAGCGCACGGCGCGGCCCCGCCGTCACGGACCGCCGCACCGGCGGCCTCCTCCGACGACCCCCTCGGCTCGGGGCCGTGGTCGCCCGGTTCCTCCTACGCCCCCTCGCACGGTGATCCGCTGGGGACCTCCTCCGGTCCGCGTGACCCGCTCGGCGACCGTCCGTCCTACGACGGCACGGTGAGCCGGCCGGACTATCCGGGGCTCCCGAGCGGACCCGAGCGCCCGTCCTCCGACCCGCTCGACCCGGACTTTCGGCCCTCGGCCCCACCGCCGGCCTCGGACACGAGCTCGCCGATATGGTCCAGCCTGGACACCGGCGCGCACCAGCGCTCGGACCTGGGCTTCGGCGGCGGGCAGAGCGGCCTGGGCGGTGCGCCGGGGTCCGGCACGGACAACGGTCCGCTTCCGCGTCCCGCGGGTGAGGCCTCCGATCCGTTGTCCGGGGGGTACCGCGCGTTCTCGGAGTCGGCCTACGACACCGGGACACAGCGGCGCCCCTCCTATGACAGCGGTACCTACAGCCATGGGGACCTCGGCACACCGGGAACAGGGCGGTCGGAGTTCGACACCGGCGCCTACAGCCGCGGGGACCTCGGCACACCGGGAACAGGGCGGTCGGAGTTCGACACCGGCGCCTACAGCCATGGGGACCTCGGCACACCGGGAACAGGGCGGTCGGAGTTCGACACCGGCGCCTACAGCCGCGGGGACCTCGGCACACCGGGAACAGGACGGCCCGAGTTCGACACCGGCAACCACACCCGCCCCGCCCACACCACCGACTCCTTCAGCCTCGACAACTACGACACCGGCCCCCACACCCGCATCCCCTACAACAACACCCCCTACGACAGCGGCACCCACAACCGGGCGGCCTACCAGGCCCCCGGCCCGCAGCCGTGGGGCGGCCAGGAGGGCGGCGGCGCGTTCGGGGCACCCAACGGCCCCGGCGGTATGGGCGGTCCCGGTGGCATGGGCGGGACGAGCGGTCCCAACACCCCGGTACGCGGCGTGCCCTCGCCGTTCGACCAGGGCCCCGTGGGCCGGCAGCCCCCCGGCGGGCCCGCGTTCCCCGGTGAGACGCAGAGCCACCCGTACGGCTCCTATCCCGCGGGCGGCCGCCCCGCCGACCAGGCCCGCGGTGACCTGCCCCCGGGATACGGCGGTTACCCGGCTCCGAGCGACCGCTTCGAGCCCCCGGTGAGCGGCCCCGCGGGCGGCTACTCCGGCGTCATGGACAACGGCTACCCGGCCGGTCCGCAACCGCAGCGGCCCGGGTACGGCGGCTACCCCGGGGAGGGCTGGCGGCCCGGCGGCGAGGGCCGCCCTCCCAGCGGCCCGCAGGAGCCGGTGCAGTACCCGGCCGACCCCTACGACCGGCGCGGATACGACCAGGACCGCTACGAGGGCGGTTACGAGGACGGCCGCTTCCTGTGAACCTCCCTACCGGGCATCCGTAACGCACGGTAGCGGACATTCCGGGCGTGACGTCCGGACCGGTTCACCGCTTCACATCCCCGAGGTGGTGGGAAACTCCCGCCACCTCGGGTTTTCTCTGCCCGGGTTCTCCCCGAAGACGCGTGAAGACAAGGAAATGGTTACCAGAACCACAACAATCCGTAACACCACACGTCAAGAATTGACTACAGTTGGTTACCGACAGCACACTCTTCGGACTCGTCCGCCCTCTCGCCTCCACGAGTGCCCCGGGTCCGGACACCGCCGTCCCCGAGCGCCCACGCATCACCTGCCTGGTCCAACCCGAACGGAGCAACCATGCGCAACGACGCCCAGGGAGCCGCCCCCGAGAGGCCGCCCGCCCTCGCCACCGGGCCCCGCGTCGACCACAGGAGGATCGCCGCCGACGTCGGCGCCTCGTTCGTGGTCTTCCTGGTCGCCGTCCCCCTGTCCCTGGGCATCGCCGTCGCCTCCGGTGCCCCGCTCATCGCCGGGATCATCGCCGCCGTCGTCGGCGGGATCGTCGCCGGACTCGTCGGCGGATCGATGGTCCAGGTCAGCGGCCCCGCCGCCGGTCTGACCATCATCGTCGCCGACCTGATCATGACACACGGCTGGCGGGTCACCTGCCTGATCACCCTGCTGGCCGGACTGGTCCAGCTCGCCCTTGGCGCCTTCCGCATCGCCCGGGCCGCCCTGGCCGTCTCCCCCGCCGTCGTGCACGGCATGCTCGCCGGGGTCGGGGTCACCATCGCCCTGGCCCAGTTGCACGTGGTCCTGGGCGGAGCGCCGCAGAGCTCGGCGCTGGCCAACATCACCGACCTGCCCGACCAGGTCATGCACAACCACTCCCCGGCGGTCGCGGTCGGCGTGATCACCATCGCGATCATGTTCGCCTGGAACAGGATGCCCTCCCTGGGACGGCTCCGGCCCGCCATGGTGCCCGCCGCGCTGGTGGCGGTGGCCACCGCGACCGTCATCGCCACCACGAGCCGCTGGCAGGTGGAGACCGTCGCCCTGCCCGGCTCCCTCGCCAGTGCCTGGAACGGCCCGGTCCTGCCCGAGTCCGGGCAGTGGCACGGCGTGGCCGTGGGCGTGGCCACCGTGGCCATGGTCGCCAGCGTCGAGACGCTGCTCGCCGCGATCGCCGTGGACCGGCTGCACAGCGGGCGCCGGGTCATGCTCAACCGTGAGCTGTGCGGGCAGGGCGTGGCCAACACCGTCAGCGGTGCTCTGGGCGGACTGCCCGTCGCCGGTGTGATCGTGCGCAGCACCACCAACGTGCGCGCGGGGGCCCGTACCCCGCTCTCGACCGTCCTGCACGGGGTGTGGATCCTGCTGTTCGTCGCGCTGTTCGCCAACGTGGTCGAGCTGATCCCGATGCCCGCGCTGGCCGCGCTGCTGGTGTTCATCGGCGTACGGATGGTCTCGGTCGCCCACCTGCGCGACCTGCGCCGCCACCACGAGGGCAGCGTCTACCTGGTGACCCTGCTCGGAGTGGTCTTCCTGGGCCTGCTGGAGGGGGTGTCCATCGGTTTCGCGCTGGCCATGATCGTGTCCCTGCGCAGGCTCACCAAGCTGACGGTGACCACCGAGGAGCGCGCCGGCCGCGTACACGTCACCGTGCACGGCTCGCTCACCTTCCTGGGCGTTCCCCGGCTCGCACACGTGCTGCGCACCGTCCCCGAGGGCGCGCGGGTCGACCTGGACCTGCACGTGGACTTCATGGACCACGCCGCCTTCGAGGCCATCCACGCCTGGAGGGTGGACCACGAGCGCACCGGTGGCAGCGTCGACATCGACGAGGTGCACGAGAACTGGTACGCGCGCAACTCCACGCAGTCGGCGCCCGCGGTCAAGACCGGGCCCGCTGGGCTGGCCCGCTGGTGGGCGCCGTGGGACATGCGCGGCGACGCCGACCGGGAGGTCAACCCGCTGGGGCTGCTGGCCGCCGGTGCCCGCGAGTACCACTCCAGCACGGCCGACCGGATGCGGTCGGTGATGAACCGCCTGTCACACGGCCAGCACCCGACCGCGCTGTTCGTCACCTGCGCCGACTCGCGGGTGGTGCCCAACCTGATCACCGCGAGCGGGCCCGGCGACCTGTTCACGATCCGCAACCTCGGCAACCTCGTGCCGCCGCGGGACGCTCCGGGCGACGGGTCGGTGGGCGCGGCGGTCGAGTACGCGGTGAACGTCCTGCGGGTGCCGTCGATCGTGGTGTGCGGCCACTCGCACTGCGGGGCGATGAGGGCGCTGCTGGAGAAGGCGCACCTGGAGCCGGGCGAGGCGGGGACCTCGCACATGTGCCGGTGGCTGGCCAACGGCGCGGGGAGCCTGGTGCGCGTGGGAGAGGAGTCGGGGGCCCTCGCGGGCCTGCCGGCCGCCGAGGCGCTGCGCCGCCTGGCCCAGGCCAACGTGGAGGAGCAGATCGGCAACCTCATGGGGTACCCGGTGGTGCGCGAACGGGTGGAGTCGGGCGAGCTGGAGCTGACGGGGATGTACTACGACCTGGAGACGGCGAGGGTGCACCTCCTGGACGCCGGGACGGGTGAGTTCGCGCCCGTGCGGGGCGCCCAGAGCGTGAAAGAGCCGGTGCCCCAGCCGAGGCCGGGCGCGAACGAGGGGGCTCAGCTACTGGACGAGTCGTCCTCGGGTGCGTCGTCGCGTCCGTCCTGCTGAACACCCGAGGCCTGGTAGGAGGCGAGCAGGATGATCACCACGATGGCCAGGACCGGCAGGCCGAAGAGAGCCACCCAGAAGGTGGTGGATTCGAACAAGAGTCACCCATTCCCGTGAACGCTGTTGCCCGTGGGCCGTCGACCCCGGACGTCGGTCCACGGGCGTACACGCTCCGGAACTCGCCCGGGGTAGGGAGCGCAAGGCCAATCTATCGGTGCGCGAGGGCAGGAGGCCATCACCGCCGGGCTGTAGGAATGTAGCCGTGCGGTGTCACCCCGCGTCGGCGTCCGCGCACGCCCCGACGGCGGCCGGGGCCCGCGCCCGGACGGGGCGCCGGCACGGGGGGCCGATCCGTCGGGGCGGCCCCGAAGGCCGTCCGGCACCGGATGGGGCACGCCTCGACCGCCGAGACCATCGACACCTACGGGCACCCGTTCCCGGCCATGGGGAGCCGGGACGCGGGGCGACAGACCTGCTCCTGCGCTCCGGCGGACCAGCCGGAGCGAACAGGGAGCAAACACGGCCGGCTCTCGCGCGCCGTGGCACAGGTCAAAGGCTTGGAGGAGGGGGAGTCGGCCGATAAGCCGGATTCTGTCGGTCCCGAGGGACCGGGCGACCATCCATCTGGGACCGTCGTTACCGACGGCCTCGGTGCGGTCTACCCGCGGACTCGGGCGGGCCGCCCTCGAACATCCGCGCGGGAACCCGGGGGCTCCCTTTTTGACCTTGCTCCGGGTGGGGTTTACCGAGCCGGCCGGATCACTCCGGCCGCTGGTGGTCTCTTACACCACCGTTTCACCCTTACCACCGCGAACGGTGGCGGTCTGCTTTCTGTGGCACTGTCCCGCGGGTCACCCCGGGTCGGTGTTACCGACCACCCTGCCCTGTGGAGTCCGGACTTTCCTCGAACCCGCGCACCCGGCGCGGTCCGCGGCCGCCTGGCCGACTCCCCTCACTCCCATCCTACGCCCTGGCGGGAGCACCGGTTCCCCCGTGAACCCTCAGTCCAGGTGGGCGGTGTCGTTGAGCGAGCGCACCACCATGGGACCGTCGGCGAACACGTCCACCTCGTTCAGGCACGCGGTGTCCAGGTGCATCCGGTACAGCGCGTCCAGCGGGGCGAGCACGGCCTGCTGCACCACCACCTTGATGGGTGTCACGTGCGAGACCACCAGGACGGTGCGCCCCCGGTGCCGCTCGACCAGGGCGTCCCGGGCGGCGACCACCCGCCGGACCACCTCCCCGAAGCTCTCCCCGCCGGGCGGCGCCGTCCCGGGGTCGGCCAACCACCGGTCGACCCCGACCGGGGCCTCGGCCCTGGCCTCGGCGAACGTCATCCCCTCCCAGGCCCCGAAGTCGGTCTCGACGAACCCCTCGTCGATCTCGACCGGCAGCCCGAGCGCCTCGGCGGCGTAGGCGGCGGTGTCCCTGGTCCGCAGCAGCGGCGAGGAGACCACCGCGTCGATCGGCCGCGAGGCCAGGCGCTGGGCCGCCGCCTTGGCCTGCGCGTGCCCGTCCTCGGTCAGCGGAATGTCCTCCCGCCCCGCGAAGCGGCGCTCCACCGACCACGGCGTCTGCCCGTGCCGCAGCAGGAGGAGCCGGGTCGGCTCGGTGTCGTGCGCGCCCCAGGCGGTGCTCACTGCCCGTCCTGGCTGCCCAGACCCGACTCCTCGGTGCGGACCAGGATGCGGCGGCAGTCGTCGCAGCGCACGATCTCGTCGGCGGGGGTGGCCTTGATCTCGTTGAGCTCGACGGTACTCAGGGCCAGCTTGCAGCCTCCGCAGCGGCCGTAGCGCAGCGGCGCCGCGGCCACGCCGTCGTACTGGGCGCGCAGCTTGTCGTAAAGGGCCAGCAGGTCGTCGGGGACCTCCTCGGCCACACGGGCGCGGTTCTCGACCACGCGGGCGCGGTCCCACTGGATCCCGGCCGCGGCGGTGTCGCGGCGGGCGACCGTCTCGGTGTACTCGGCCACGGTCCGCTCCCGCTCGGCGGTCAGGCGGGCCACCTCGGCGTTGAGCTCCTCCGCACGCTCCATCACCTCCAGGACGACCTCCTCCAGCTCGGCCTGGCGACGGCCCAGCGAGGCGATCTCCGACTGCAGGTTCTGCAGCTCCTTGGCGCTGGTGATCTGTCCCGACTCCAGGCGCTTGGTGTCCCGGTCGGAGCGGGTGCGCACCTGGTCGACATCGCTCTCGGCCTTGCGCTGCTGGCGTTCGACGTCGGAGACACCGGTCTGGGCGGAGACCAGTTCGCCGTCGATCTGGTCCACCCGCTCCTTGAGCCGGTTCGCCTCGGCGACCTCCGGCAGGTGCCGCGCACGGTGGTCCAGGCGGTGGAGTTCGGTGTCCAACTCCTGGAGGTCGAGCAGTCTGGCCTGTGCTGCGGGTTCGGCTTTCACTTGTGACGTCTCCTGGGGTGGCTGGGGAAGGCGAGGATGCCGCCCGCGCCCTACTCTGTGCAGTTGGTCGGACCGCCCCTCGCGGGGCGGCGGGCTCTCAGACGTGTGAGACGACCTGTGACCAGGCGTCCGTCACCGTCGTAGAAACGCGGATCTCCACGTTAGCCCCATCGGGACCGACCGTGCGCCCGAGCGCCTCGGCCAGGCGGTCGGCGCCGTCGGCCAGCCAGGGCCACTCGCTGGCGAAGTGGGCGGTGTCGATCAGCGCGGGACCGCCCGGCTCCTCCACGAACTCCGAGGCGGGGTGGTGGCGCAGGTCGGAGGTGACGAAGACGTCCACGCCGGCGGCCCGGGCGGCGCCGAGCAGGGAGTCTCCCGCGCCCCCGGACACGGCGACGGTGGCCACGAGGCGGTCCAGGTCCCCGGCGACACGGATCCCCGCGGCGGTGGCGGGCAGCCCGCGCGCGACCTGCCCGGCGAACTCGCGCAGGACCGCCGGCCGCTCCAGGGAGCCGATCCTGCCGATGCCGCGGCACCCCTCGGGGTCGGTGGTGTCGGGGTCCAGGGGGCGCAGCGGCCCGGTGAGGCCGACGGCGCGGGCCAGGGCGTCGGACACCCCGGGCGAGGCCGTGTCGGCGTTGGTGTGCGCGGCGTACAGGGCGGTCCCGGAGCGGATGAGGCGGTGCACGATCCGCCCCTTGGGGGTGTCGGCGGCCACGCTGGTGACGCCGCGCAGCATCAGCGGGTGGTGGGTGATGATCAGGTCGGCGCCCCAGGTGAGGGCCTCGTCGACGACCGCGTCGACCGGGTCGACGGCGAACAGGATCCGCGCGACCGGCTGGGCGGGGTCGCCCGCCACGAGTCCGACCGCGTCCCAGGAGGCGGCCCACCCGGGCGGGTAGACCTCTTCGAAGGCGGTGGTCACATCGGACAGTGTGGGATGCGCGGTCTCGGTGTTCACGGCCAAGAGACTAGCGCCCTCCCCGCCCGTCGGCGACGTGTCCGCGCACCTCGGCCAGGCCGGAACCGACACCGCGCAGGCGCTCGGCGACCTCGGGCGGGGCCTCCAGCGTGAAGGGGACGCCGAGGGAGAGGACGGCCGCCGTGTACTGGCAGACCAGGTCCAGGGAGTCGGCGCTGATCCGGATCCGGCAGCCGCCGTCGTCCAGCGGCTCGATCCGGCCGGGCAGAGGGCCGTGGAAGCGGGCGCGGAAGGCCTCGGCGGACAGTTCCACGGTGACGCGCACGGTGTGTTCGTACACCCCGTCGGCGAAGAGTCGGGTGAGGGAGACCGCCGGATCCGGTTCGGGAAGCCGCCTCGGTGTGAACCGCCGGTGGGTGGCCCGCGGCCCGCTGACCCGGTCCACCCGGAAGGTGCGCCAGTCGTCGCGGTCGGTGTCGTGCGCGAGCAGGTACCAGTACCCGCCGTGGGCGACCAGGTGGTGCGGCTCGACCCGGCGCCCGCGCGCGTTGCCCGCCCGGTCGCGGTAGTCGAAGTCGGTGACCACGCGGTCACGGCAGGAGGAGGCCAGCAGTCCCAGGACGGCGGGATCGACCCTGGAGGGCGCCACCACGTGCTGCACCGCCGAGGCGGTGTCCCGGACGGCGGCCAGGCGCGGTCGCAGACGGGCGGGCAGGACGCGTTCGAGTTTGGCCAGGGCCCGCAGCGCGCTGTCCCCCACCCCGGTGGCGGTGACCAGGCCCAGTGCGGTCGCCACGGCCTCCTCGTCGTCCAGCAGCAGCGGGGGCAGGTCGCGCCCGGAGGCGAGCCGGTAGCCGCCCGCGACACCGGGCGTGCCCTCCACCCGGTAGTCGAGTGCGCGCAGGCGCTCGACGTCGCGGCGCAGGGTACGGGCGCTGACGCCGAGCCGTTCGGTCAGCTCCGCGCCGCTCCACTCGCGCCGGAGCTGCAACAGCGACAGCAGGCGCAACAGCCGCTGCGGCATCTCCCCGCGTACTGATCCGCTCATGGACGCAGACTGCCAGATATCGCGGCCACGTTGTGACCGCATCGGTTCCTACGGTGGCCGACATGAGCGAGACGACGAACAGCACGGACATGGCGGCGGACCTGGCCGGCCGGGTGACCGGGCCGGTGCACGCACCCGGGACCGACGCCTACGACGAGGCCCGCACGGGGATGCAGCTACTGGACCGGCACCGGCCCGACGCCGTGGTGGAGGCCGCCGACGCGGAGGACGTGCGCGCGGCCGTGGCCTGGGCTGCGGAGCGGGGACTGCCGGTGTCGGCCCAGCTCACCGGGCACGGGCTCGGTGCGGGCATGGAGGGCGGGGTCCTGGTCGCCACCCGGCGCATGGACGGGGTGCGGGTGGCCCCCGACCGGCGCACGGCGTGGGTGGAGGCCGGCGCCACCTGGCGGACGGTGGCCGAGGCCGCCGCTCCGCACGGGCTGGCGCCGCTGTCGGGCAGCGCGCCCGGTGTGGGTGCGGTGTCCTACACCCTGGGCGGCGGCGTGGGCCTCCTGGCCCGCCGGTACGGGTTCGCCGCCGACCACGTACGACGCGTCGACATGGTCACCGCCGACGGCCGCCCGCGCCAGGTCACCGAGGAGAGCGAACCGGACCTGTTCTGGGCGGTGCGCGGCGGCGGTGCGGGTGCGTTCGGGCTGGTCACCGGGGTGGAGATCGGCCTGTTCCCGGTCCTGCGGATCTACGGCGGAAGCCTCTACCTCGACATGGCGGCCGAACCCGGCGCGCTGGAGGCGTGGCGGCGGTGGACCGGCTCGGTCCCCGATGAGCTGACCTCGGGTGTGTCCGTGATGGTCTATCCGGACATGGACGGCCTGCCCGAGGAACTGCGCGGCCGGCAGGTCGCCCAGGTGTCGGTGGCCTGGTCGGGCCCGCCGGAGGAGGGGCCGAAGGTGGTGGAGCCGCTGCGCTCGGCCGCTCCGGTGCTGCTGGACACCATGCGCGAGATGCCCTACACGGAGTCGGGCGCGGTTTTCGACGAGCACCACGACCAGGCGGGCTTCCGGGGCCGCAGCGTGCTGGTCGACCGGTTGGACGACGGGGCGCTGGCCGAGCTGATCCGGATGACGGGTTCGGCCCCGTTCTTCTGCGTGGTCTCGCTGCGCCACCTGGGCGGCGCCCTGGCCCGTGAACCGGAGGTCGCCAACGCGGTCGGGCACCGGGGCGCCGCCTACGCGCTGACGGTCATGACCTTCGCCGACCCCGACGACACCGGGGCGATGCGCGACCTGCGCGAGGAGGCCGCGGCGCTGTTCGGTGAGGACGCCGTGGGGCGCTCGTTCACCCTGGGTTTCGGGCCGATGGAGGAGTCCGAGGTCCGCGAGGTCTTCGACCCCCACGACTACGCGCGCCTGACACGGGTCAGGGCGGAGTACGACCCGACCGGAGTGCTCCACTCCAACCGCCCGATCCCGCCGAAGCGGTAGGGGCCCGGTGCGGCGGCGGAGGCACCGTCGCCGCATCCGCCCGGCGGCGGACCGGTGTGAGCACCGGCACGGACGGGCCGCTCCACGCGGCCTCTAGGCTTTTGGCGATGAAGAACAGTGAGCAGCAGCGCCCCCCGTCCCCGGTCGGCGCGCACGTCCCGGTCGCGGGCGGCATGGCCACCAAGGGCCTGGCCTACGCCGAGGAGATCGGCGCCGAGACCGTCCAGGTGTTCGTGTCCAACCCGCGCGGGTGGGCGACCAACGGGGGCGATCCCCGGCAGGACGCGCTGATGCGCGAGCGCACCGACCTGCCCGTGTTCGTGCACTCCCCCTACCTGATCAACCTGGGCACCCCCAGCGAGGAGACGGCGGAGAAGTCGGTGCGCTCGCTGGAGCACGCGCTGCGCCGCTCGGCCGAGATCGGCGCGCTGGGCGTGGTGGTGCACACCGGTTCGGCCGTCTCGGGCGGACGGGAGACGGGGCTCGCACGCACCCGCGAGCGGCTGATGCCGCTGCTGGAGGAACTGGGCGAGGACGTCCCGCCTGTGCTGCTGGAGCCGATGGCCGGACAGGGCCAGGTCCTGTGCGCGACCATCGACGACCTGGCCGCCTATCTGGAGGTGCTGGAGTGGCACCCCCGCGTGGGCGTGTGCCTGGACACCGCGCACATGTTCGCCGCCGGACACGACATCTCCACGGCGGAGGGCATGCGCACGGCCCTGGACCGCTTCGACGAGGTCGTCGGCGCCGACCGGCTGAAGGTCGTGCACTGCAACGACTCCAAGGCCGAGTGCGGCAGCTGCAAGGACCGGCACGAGAACATCGGCGCCGGCCACATCGGCGCGGAGCCGTTCGGGGAACTGTTCCGGCACCCGGTGAGCGCCGGGGTGCCGCTCGTCCTGGAGACCCCCGGCCCGGCCGGTCCGCACTCCGCCGACGTGGCCACGCTGAAGAAGCTGCGCGGGGCCTGACCACCGCCGGAGCGGTCAGTCCTCCTCGGCGGCGTCCTCTCCCGACCGGCCCTCGGCCTCGGGCAGGATCGGGAAGAGGGCGGTGTCCACCTGGACGACGTCGGTGTCGGGGTGGCTCTCGGAGGTCCGCCCCTGGAAGCGTTTCCCCCAGGAGCCGAGGAAGTCGTTGAGCGCGTCGGCGAACTCCGCCGCCTCCTCCGGGGTCATCCGGGCGTGGCTCATGGAGTCGTTGGCGGCGTCCTTCCAGCGGCGTACCGCAGGCAGGTCCGGGCTGTCACGAACCAGTGTGGTCCAGTCCGCGAACCTTTCCTGCTTCTGCTGGTAGAGACGGCCGAGGACGGCTTGGGCGGCGACCCGGGTCTGCGGGTTGCTGAGGAACTCGTGCCCCGACATACTCCAGCCGCCGGGCCGCATTCGCCACCAGCGCTCGCGTCCGCCCGTGCGCCCGGGTTCGTTGTCGATGAAGCCGTACCGCGACAGTTGGCGCAGGTGGTAACTGGTGGCGCCGCTGCTCTCCCCCAGACGCCGGCCCAGGATGGTGGCGGTGGCCGGGCCGTTGAGCCGGAGCTCGTCCAGCAGGCGGGCGCGCAGGGGGTGGGCCAGGCCCCGCAGTGCCTGGGCGTCGACCTGCATCTGTTCATGGGGGTCGGAGGGGATGTCGGGGTCATCATCGGTCATGACCCCAACGTACTGCGGAAACCCCCCTGCAAACAGTCCTCTGCAAAGTCTTCTTTGCGCAACGGCCATGGGCGCACTCCGTCCATGGCCGTGGACATCTGAGATGGCACCTGGTCACCGAAACCGGCTCCAGGACGGCCCAGCGGTCAACGGTGTCGTCCCACGCTCCGTGTACATGCCCTTCCGTGAGGCGGCGTCCGTGCACGTGGCAGCGCTGCCCGCCACGGAGCCGACCAGGCGAGCATCACCGGCTCCGTGTGCGGCGTGCTGGACCGACCGAGCGGCCACCCCGTGGACCTGCCCCCTGCCCCGGACTGCTGGAACCGGTGCGGCGTTTCCGCCGCCCGTGCCGGCGCAGGCGCCGTGAAGCACGCGGGACGTTCGACCTTGCTCGGAGGATCTGGTTCGGATACCGCGTCCGTGGAATGCAGCGGCCCCGGGGAACACCAAGGCCAGTCATAATACGCCACTGACGCAACAAGGCCCCGCACTCGGGGCAGCACGGGACTTCGCCATTCGGGCGGTGTGTCTGTTCGAGAAGTATTCCAACGGTCCTTACCGGAAGATGGGGCATCAGAAAGGAGCACGTCATCCAGGCGCCGAGTAAATCGTGACTAGACCACGGGGGTGAGGAGGATCGCTACAGGATTTGGGAGCCCCGGGGTGGCGTCAATCCGTGGAAGCGGTGGCCGGGTCCGGCCACCGTTGGATGAACCGGCTGATCACCGCATACCACACGGTCGCTTCCGGTGTGCCCCGGCGGGACGGAGGAAGACCTGCGTCGTTCAGGTGTTGCACCGGTGTGGCGATGATCTTACGCTGGGCTCCCGGGTGCGCGACAAAGGAAATATGTCATGCATTTCTCTCGTTCTGCGACGGAAGTACATAGCTCCAATCAATCTGCGCCATCGTGACCATACATGAGAGACCGCGATGCCCAGCACGACTGTAAGCAGCAAGGCGGCTGTCCATGGAGCTTTCGCGGCGAACGGAGTAATGTACGCAGCGCTTGTGAGTCGCGTGCCAGCCCTGGGAGAGGAGCTGAGCCTGTCTACGGCAGAGCTCGGGCTACTTCTGTTGTGGCTGTCTGCCGGGGCCGTGTCCGGGCTCCCCACCGCAGGCCTCCTGGTCCAACGTGTCGGTGGGAGCCGAGGAGTCACCGCCGGTACCTCTCTTGCGGCAACAGGACTGTTGCTGCTCGCCTTCGGCCTGCGAACCGCCTCCTGGCCCGTCGCGGCGGCCGCACTCTTCTTCATCGGACTGGGAATGGGGCTGTGGGAAGTCAGCATGAACGTTGTCGGCTCACGCATAGCACATCTCATCGGCAGCGATAACCTGTTACCGCGGCTTCATGCCACACTCAGCCTGGGAACCGTGGTCGGGGCTCTTATCGGAGCACTCCTGGCGAGCATGTCGGTGCCCCTGACGAGTCAGAACCTGGGCATAGCAGGCCTGCTGGCACTGATGGCTCTTCTGCTCAGTCGCCTTACACAAGGCGCGGATACGCGCGGAACAGACGACGCCACGCGCACCCCCGGAAGCATAATGCTCACCTCCTGGCGTGAGCGGCGAACCCTTCTTGTCGGAATATGCGTCCTGGGGTTCGCCTTCGCCGAGGGCACGGCCAACGAGTGGATCGCGTATGTCCTGGTCGATGGTTATGGCACCGCCGAGCACACGGGGGCTCTGGCGTTCGCCGCCTTCGTGGCGGCGATGACGGCGGGGCGTCTCACCGGAGGTGCTCTCGTTGCCCGCGTCGGCCGCGCCAACGTCCTTCGCATCTCGGCCGCGATGGCCCTTGGCGGTGTACTCGTCACGGCTTTCGGCGACGCGGTTGCATGGGCTCTCGTGGGAGCGGTTCTGTGGGGCTTGGGTGCCGCGATGGGATTCCCGGTCGGCATCGCCGCCGCGGCAGACGATCCCGCAAGAGCCGCGGCGAGGGTATCCGTAGTCAGCTCGTTGGGCTATGCGGCCTTCCTGGGCGGCCCGCCGTTGCTGGGGTTGCTCGGGGGGCTCTACGGCATCCAGCAGGCAATACTGGTTGTCTGTGCTGCGCTTTTGCTGGCCTTCCTCGCGGCGGGGTCCACTCGGCGGATCACCGCCCTCGGGGACAGAGGAAGCCCTGTCGTGCCTCGGTGAGGAAACCGTTGTATGCGTTACTCGGCCTCTGAGCCGACCATCGCACTACCGGCCCCGGACAGGCTGTCTGTCCCGGACCTGGTCGAGGCTCTGTCGCCGGGTCAGACCGGATGACCGCTGACCGTCCAGAACGCGGCGGGAGGGGGTCAGCGGTCCTGGTCGGCGGCCAGCTCCACGGTGGCCTCGTCGGACAGCCGGGCGCACTCGGCGACGGCCCGGCGAAAGACCAGGGGCGTGACCACCATGACCAGCCCGCCGGCCAGGAAGGGCAGGGCGAGGTCGATCCGGCCCAGCAGGCCGCCCAGCAGCGCGCCGACCGGTGACAGACCCCAACCGACCATGCGGAAGGCGGCGGCCGCCCGGCCGCGCACACGGGAGGGGATCACGGCCTGGAAGAACAGGGAGCCGGCGACGTTGCTCATCGTCATGCACAGGCCCAGCAGCGTCCAGGCGAGGGCGGCGAACCAGGCGTTGGACACCAGGCCGACCGCCAGCAGGCACAGCCCCATCCCCAGGTAGCCGCCCATCATGACCGCCCTGCGGCCGAGGCCCGTGACGGCCCGTGAGACCAGCACCGTCCCCAGGACGCCCCCGATCGCGATCGACGCCAGGAAGAGCCCGTACAGGGCCGCGGGAACGCCCAGCACGTCCTGGGCGTAGAGGACGAGCACGGAGGTGGACATCTGGAGGCCGATCATGCACGCGGCGTTGTTGAAGGCCAGGCCCCGCGTCAGCGGCCGACCGAAGACGTAGGCGAAGCCCTCCCGCATCGAGCGCAGTACACCCTGGCCTGACTCCGTTCCCTCACCGCTCTCCGTGGCCCCGGCGGCCCCGGGAACGCGTCGCAGCATGAGGGCGACGGTCACCACGAGCACGGCGCACAGGCCGTAGGACACCGCCGTCCCGGCCACGGGCAGGACCGCGGCGACGGCGAAGAGCACACCGGCGACGGGAGTGGCCACACAGTCCTGGGCGACCAGGCGGCCGCCCTCCATCCTGCTGTTGGCCCGGTCCAGCAGGCGGCCCGGCACGATGCGGGAGACGGTGATCCGGGTGACCGGATCGGTGACCGTCTCACAGCAGATCACCACGAACAGCGTCGCGTACATGGCCCACATCGTGACCTGGCCGGTGGCGATCACCACGGCCAGGGCGGCGACGGCGACCGCGGCGACCGTGCTGGAGACCGCCATGGCACGGAGGCGGTCGACCCGGTCGAGCAGCACGCCGGTGAAGGGGGCGACGAGCAGCCAGGGCAGGAAACGGGCCACCATCAGGCCGGAGACGGCGAGCGGGTCGTGGGTCAGGGTGGCGGCGATCAGCGGCAGCGCGGTGGCGAGCATGCCGTCGCCGAGGTTGGTGAGGGTTCCGGCCGCCCAGAAGCGGTGGAAGGTCCTGCCGAGGCGCTCGCTGCGCGGTGGCGTGGCGGCGGGGGGTTCGTTCGCCATCTCTGCCTCCTGGGGTCGGGAAGATGGCACCACCGTATTCCAAAGATTTCTTTGCAAAGGGATTCGTGCAAAACTTTCTTCTCATGACCCGGAGGAGCAGGTCCGCGACCCGGCGTGGTGAAGTGCCCGCCTTCGACCGCCCCGGGCCCGAAAGCCCGCCATGGGCGACAATGGGGGCAAGCCCCGGGCTCCGGGGCGGGTCGCGGATCAAGGAATGAGGTGTCGTCGGATGGATCCGGTCTCCATGGTCCTGGGAGCCACGATCGCGCTCGGCGGGTTCCTGTTCGGCCGCCTGGTGACCAAGCGCCAGGCACGGGAGGCCCTCGAACAGCAGCGCAGACAGGAACAGTCCAGGGCTCTGGGCGGCCGGCAGAGCCCCCAGCCGCTCTGCGGATGCGGCCACCACCTGGTCTTCCACGACCAGCAGACCAAGAGGTGCCAGACCCAGGTGGTCATCCCCGGCCGCTGGACCGGGCAGTCCAGCTCCACCTACCGCCAGTGCATGTGCCAGGGCTACCGGGGCCCGCTTCCCATCGACGAGTACTACGCCCCCGACTACCTGAACGAGACCGACGGCTGACCCGGGACCCGTCACCTTCCGTCGCGCGGGCGAGGGGCCGCCACGCGGTCGTCCACAGGGGCTACCGCCGACCGGCCCCTTCCGCTTTCCCGGGATGGGAAGCCCGAGGACGGGATCCGGGGCGGCGCCCGCCCCGGCCCTTCGCCCCGGCGACCGCAAAACCCCGCCCCCCGCACGGCGGCGCCGCACCCGCCGCCTTTGCCAAACCACCCGTCCGGGCCCCGGATCCGCGGGCACCGCGGGCCCGTGCACGGCCGACACCGCGGTGCGGGAACCTGGGACACGGGGCCCGCCGGGATGACAATGTCCTCCCCCGGCACCAGAATGTCCCCGCACCGAACAGCCAGAGAGTGGACGTTGAACCAGTGACGACCCCTGCGACACCCACGATCGACCAGCGCATCGCCGAGGAACTCGGCGTGGGCGCACACCAGGTCACCGCGACGATCGAGCTCCTCGACAGCGGATCGACCGTGCCCTTCATCGCCCGCTACCGCAAGGAGGCCACCGGCGCGCTGGACGACATCCAGCTACGCGCCCTGGAGGAGCGCCTGCGCTACCTGCGGGAACTGGCCGAACGCCGCACCGCGATCCTGGAGTCGATCCGCTCCCAGGGCAAGCTGGACGAGGAGTTGGAAGCCCGCGTCAACGCGGCCGACTCCAAGGCCCGCCTGGAGGACATCTACCTCCCCTACAAGCCCAAGCGGCGCACCAAGGCCCAGATCGCACGCGAGGCCGGCCTCGAACCGCTGGCCGAGGCGCTGCTGGCCGACCCCGCCCTGGACCCGCAGGAGACCGCTGCCGCCTACGTCGACCCCTCCAAGGACGTGGCCGACACCAAGGCCGCCCTGGACGGGGCCCGCGCCATCCTGGTGGAGCGCTTCGCCGAGGACGCCGACCTCACCGGCCTCCTGCGCGAGCGCCTGTGGGAGAAGGGCCGCCTGGTCTCGGCCGTCCGCGAGGGCAAGGAGGAGGCCGGCGCCAAGTTCGCCGACTACTTCGACTTCTCCGAGGCCCTCACCCGCGTCCCCTCCCACCGCGTCCTGGCCATGTACCGGGGCGAGAAGGAGGAGGTCCTCACCCTCACCCTGGAGCCGGAGGAGCCCCCCGCCCAGAACCCCGACGGCACCACGCCCCGCAGCACCTACGAGAACGCCATCGCCCACCACTTCGGGATCGTGGACCGCGGCCGGCCCGCCGACCGCTGGATCCAGGACACCGTGCGCTGGGCCTGGCGCACCCGCATCCTGGTGCGGCTGGACATCGACGTGCGCATGCGGCTGTGGCAGCGGGCCGAGGACGACGGCGTGAACGTGTTCGCCGCCAACCTGCGCGACCTGCTGCTGGCCGCGCCCGCCGGGAGCCGCGCCACCCTCGGCCTGGACCCGGGGCTGCGCACCGGGGTCAAGGTCGCGGTCACCGACGCCACCGGCAAGGTCGTGGCCACCGACACGATCTACCCGCACGTGCCCCGGCGCGACTGGGACGGCTCCATCGACAGCCTGGCCCGGCTGTGCGCCGCCCACTCCGTGGAACTGGTCGCCATCGGCAACGGCACCGCCTCCCGCGAGACGGACAAGCTCGCCGCCGACCTGATCCAACGCCGTCCCGAGCTCAAGCTCACCAAGGTGATGGTGTCGGAGGCGGGCGCGTCGGTGTACTCGGCCTCGGCCTACGCCTCCGAGGAGCTGCCGGACCTGGACGTGTCGCTGCGCGGCGCCGCCTCCATCGCCCGCCGCCTTCAGGACCCGCTGGCCGAGCTGGTCAAGATCGACCCCAAGTCGATCGGCGTGGGCCAGTACCAGCACGACCTGGCCGAGGCGAAGCTGTCGCGCTCGCTGGACGCCGTCGTCGAGGACTGCGTGAACGGCGTGGGAGTGGACGTCAACACCGCGTCGGTGCCGCTGCTGACCCGGGTCTCGGGCGTGACCTCCACCCTGGCGCGCAACATCGTCGCGCACCGCGACGCCAACGGCCCGTTCCGCACCCGCAAGGAGCTGCGCTCGGTGCCGCGTCTGGGCCCCAAGGCCTTCGAGCAGTGCGCGGGCTTCCTGCGCGTGCCCGGCGGCGACGACCCGCTGGACGCCTCGGCGGTGCACCCGGAGGCCTATCCCGTGGTGCGGCGCATCCTGGACCGGGTGGGGACCGACCTTCCCTCGCTCATCGGCGACAAGGACGTGCTCTCGCGGGTGCGCCCCGAGGACTTCGTGGACGACACGTTCGGCCTGCCGACGGTCAACGACATCCTCGCCGAGCTGGACAAGCCCGGCCGAGACCCGCGCCCGGCCTTCACCACCGCCACCTTCAAGGAGGGTGTGGAGAAGCTGGAGGACCTGGACCAGGGCATGATCCTGGAGGGCGTGGTCACCAACGTGGCGGCCTTCGGCGCGTTCGTGGACGTGGGTGTGCACCAGGACGGCCTGGTCCACGTCTCGGCGCTCTCGCACAAGTTCGTGGAGGACCCGCGCGAGGTGGTCAAGCCGGGCGACATCGTCAGGGTCAAGGTCCAGGACGTCGACATCCCGCGCAAGCGCATCTCGCTGACCATGCGCCTGGACGACGAGGCTCCCTCCGGCGGTGGCCGGGGCGGTCGCGGGGAGCGCGGCAACCGCGGTGGCGGTGGCGGCGACCGCCGTCGCGGCAACGGCAGTGGCAGTGGCAACGGCCGCAGGGGCGGCGGCGGACGCGGCGGCCAAGGCGATGCGGCACCGTCGGGCGCCATGGCCGAGGCGTTGCGCCGCGCGGGCCTGGGCAAGTAGGCCCCGCGCCTTACCCGGGGCCCCGGACGCGTGTCGCGACCGGGGCCCCGCTCCCCCGCCGGACGGTGTGGGAGAGCGGTACCGTCCGCCCCGCCGCAGCCGGGACCCGGTGCGCCCGTCGTCTCACCGGCGGCTCGCGCCGCCGCTCCCTCCGAGATGCCCGGTCCCGGGTACCGGTGGTCCTCCGCCGGGCTCCTCCGGTCTCCGCCGGGCTCAGACTCGGTCCCTCGGGATCACCGAGGTGTAGATCTTCGTGGCCACACGCCTCGTACCCTCGTAGGCGTCGAGCGTCGCGTGCAGGTGGAAGTCGGTCGCCGTGGACGTGAGCGTCGTACGGGTCTCGGTCCGCACGGACCAGTCGCCGCGGGCGAAGCCCATCGTCCACGCCGTCTCGCCCCGGACCGAGTCGTAGTCGTCGCCGACCCGGCCGTAGTACTCGTCGGCGCGCCGGGTCACCTCCAGCCCGATGTCGTCGAAGCACACCGTCCCCAGGTCCTTGACCACGTTCAGCGAGGCCTCGTAGTTCACGAGGTTCTGGGCCAGGTCCCACCGCTCCTCGCCCTGCCCGATCCGGCTCGTCGTGACGGGGGCGGTGCCCTCGGGCTCACCGAAGGGCGCCACACCGCGCCCGTCGTCCCCGCTTTCGACGGGGCGCACCGGAAGGTGTACACGGGTGTGCTCCCCCTGGAACACGGAGAGGGTCACCGGCTCGGGCGAGGGCCACACGAGCGGCCAGTAGGAGGTGGAGACCGAGATCCTCACCCGGTGTCCGGGCGGGAACGCCTGCGCCACACCGTTGAGGGGGACCGAGACACGGTACCTGCGCCCGGGCACCAGCTTCTCCGGCCTCTCGTGGCCGCCGGCGTGGGTGAGGTTCAACAGCCCGTAGGTCACACGCGTGGCCTGTCCCTTGGGCGTGACGTCGCACAGCCGCACCGCGACCATCGCGTCGGGCCGGTCCACGGCGAGTTCGAGGTCGACCACCGCGGAGCCGAGGATCTCCACCCGCTCGGGGAGCGGCACGCTGTCGAAGACGATGGAGCCGCCGTCGTCCTCGCGCTGGTCGTAGGGCAGGTCCGGAGGAGCGTTGTAGGAGCACCACTTGCCCGCGTGCTGTCCGGTGGACAGCGGGGAGGACAGGGTCAGGGCGTCCTCCCTCCTCTCCGGCTCCCCCTCTCCGAGCACCCGCCCGGACCCCAGCGAGCGCGACTCGAACACCACGTTCGGTGACGGCCACTCCCGCTCACCGACCCAGCGCCCCGGCCGGTCCTCGTAGGCGGTGGAGGGAGCCACGCTCTCCTGCATCCAGGCCCGCAGGGCGGGTGCCTCCATCACGTCGTTGTCGATGTCCTTGAGCCAGCGGTCCCACCAGCGCACCAGCTCCTGGAGGAAGCCGACGGCGGGGCCGGGCTGGCCCAGGTGCGGGTACTTGTGCGACCAGGGCCCCAGCAGCCCGAGACAGGGAACCCCCAGCCCCGCCAGCAGCCGGAAGACCGAGTTGGAGTAGCCGTCGGCCCAACCGCTGACGGCCATGACGGGCACCTGGATCGCACCCAGGTCCTCGATCACCGAACCGTGCCTCCAGTACCCGTCCCGGTGCTGGTGCCGCAGCCAGGTGTCGAGCCACAGGCCGCTGTGCTCCAGCCGCTCGTGCCACATCCTCCGCCACCGCCCACCGACCAGGGCCGGATCGGGCGGGCAGGAGTTGTAGGCGAACATCGTGGAGGCCCAGGACAGGTTGTCCCCCAGCAGGCACCCGCCCATGAAGTGCACGTCGTCGGAGTACCGGTCGTCGGTGGAGCAGGCCGTCATGATCGCGCGCAGGCTCCCGGGCCGCCGCGCGGCGACCTGCAGGGCGTTGAACCCGCCCCAGGAGATGCCCATCATGCCGGTGCGGCCGTCGCACCAGGGCTGGTCGGCGAGCCACGCGAGCACCTCCTCGGCGTCCAGGAGCTCGCGTTCCAGGTACTCGTCGGTGAGCACCCCCTCGGAGTCGCCGCTGCCGCGCAGGTCCACGCGGGCGCACGCGTACCCGTGTCCGGCCATGTAGGGATGGTGTATCGAATCGCGCTGCGCCGTCAGGTCGCGCCTGCGGTACGGGATGAACTCCAGGACCGCCGGTACCGGGGCCTCCTCGCTCCCCACCGGGCGCCAGATCCGCGCGGCGAGCCGGACGCCGTCGCCGAGCGGGATCTGGACGTACTCATCCTCACGGACGTCGTTCGGCAGCTCGCTGACGGTTCTCATCGTCACCGGGTCCTCTCCGTGCTCAGGCCTCTTCGTCGGTCTCCCGGATCGTGAAGGGCAGTTTCCCCACGCACTCCCCGTACCTGCGCTCGCACTGCGCGGTGTCCTCCGCGCCCACGAACACGCGGGCCAGCTCGAAGCTGTAGCTGTCCTGGAACGGGAGGTCGGAGAGCCGCTGGCCCCGACGCACGACGACCTCCACCTTCGTGCCCGGCGCCGTCTCCTCCGCTCGGGCCACGTCCTCCTCGGAGGGCACCGCCGCGACGAAGCCGTCGCGGAAGCGGCGCAGGAACCACTTGGCGGCCACCGGGTACCGTCCGCCGCGTTCCAGGTCGGGCTCCTGTCCCAGGGCGACCCTCAGGCAGACCTCGTGGTTGGACACCCCCCGCACGAGTTCGAACAGCCTGGCGTGCGACTGGGAGTGGCGCGGATTGATCTCCAGGAGGCGGATGTCGCCGCTCCGCGGATCGTGGAAGTACTCGATGTTGAAGGTGACGTCGTCCAGGCCGACCCGGGAGACCACGCGCTCGGTGAGTTCGGTCAGGCGCTCGCCGACCGACGCGGACACCGTCGACGGGTACTCATAGCGCAGGAAGCTCGACGTGCCCGGATATCGGTGGGAGTCGACGATCCCGTAGACGTGGGGGACGCCGCCCCGGACGTAGCCCTCGACGGTGAGCTGGTCGCCCGTGGCCTCCTCCTCGGCCAGTGCGGCCGTGCCCCCGCACTCGGCGACCTCCGGAGGCGGCCGCACCCGGTCCATCACCCACTGGAAGGGCGCGCCGAGGCGTCCGGCGCCCGCCCTGATCCTGTCCATCGCCTCGCGGAACTCCGCGTCGTCGGTGACCCGGAAGGCCAGTTCGGAGGAGAAGGACTTCACCGGCTTGACCCACAGCGGGTAGGACAGCCCCTCCGGTTTGTCCGTGGCGTCGAGGCCGAACGCGGCGAACCGGGGAACCGCCTCGGGGATGACGGCGCGCTGCTCCAGACGGCTCCAGTACTTGTGCTCGCACCGGACCACGGCCTCCAGGGGCGCGCACGGCAGCCCCCGTTCCCGGCAGAGCAGCGGCACCAGCGAACTGACCGGGAAGTCCCAGAACCCGATGACCGCGTCGACCGTGCCCTCGAAGGAGTCCAGCCTCTCGGCCGCCAGGGCGAGCAGTCCGGGCATGTCCACCTCCCGTTCCTGGCCGATCTCGTCGAGGTCGAGCAGTTGGAGGAAGCGGTAGCCGCGGTCGGCGGGCAGTGAGAGCAGGACCTCCCGGTTCTGGTCGTCGAGTCCCGGAACGAAGACGTTCGTGACCATCGCGCACCTCCAGCGGGGCGCGGGGCGGTGCGCGCCGATGACCGCCCCGTACCCCGGAAGCCGGCACCGGCCCTCCTACCTGTGAGGATGCCCGTCCTCTCCGCCGGATCCGGCCGGGCCGGGGGGTTTTCCCGAACCTTTACCGCCGCCGGGCCGGCGGGGCCGTCGGCTCGGTGCGGGACGGCTTCCCGGCACCGCCTCACCAGACGGGGCGCAGCGGGGGCAGCTCGTTTCCCGCCAGTCCGCGGACGAGTTCGGCGAGTTCGGCGCGCATGCGGGTGAGCCCGTCCGCGCCGAGGCGCTCGCCGATCCGCTCCTCCAACTCGTGCAGGACGCGGCCCGCGACGGAGAGGTGTTCGTGCGCCTTGTCCGTGAGGACGACCAGGCGGCGCCGTCCGCCCCCGGCGTGCTCGACGCGCCGCACGTATCCGCGCTCCTCCAGGTAGGCGACGATCTGCCCGGCGGCCTGTTTGGTGACGCCCAGGCGGTCGGCCAGCTCGGTGCTGGTCGCGCCACCGTGCCGGAGTACCTGGAAGGCGAATCCGTGGACCGGCCGGAGTTCCCGGTATCCCTCGGCGTCCACTCCGCGCACGAACTCGCCCAGCACCAGTTGGAAGGCCATGCCCAGGAGGAAGGTGAGTTCGGTGCGCTCCAACGGGTCGTTCATGGCACCCATCTTGACACATGTGAGTAAAGAAGCTTTACTCACCGAGTAAAGCCAGTTTACTCAGGAGGTCGCATGAGGATCATCGACGAGACCGGGGCCCGCACCACCACGACGCCCGCCGGGACCATGTCCGCGCTGGCCGGCCCCAGCCGGGGCAGCCACGAGCTGAGCACCTGGCGGGTGCGGATGGAACCCGGCTCGGCCTCCCCCGAGCACGTGGTCGACCGGGACCAGGTGTGGATGCCCGTCTCCGGACGGTTCCGGGTCAGCGTCGACGGCGAGGACTCCGGCATGGCCCCCGGACAGGCCGCCGTGATCCCCGCCGGGGCCGTCCGCCAGGTGCGCACCGGGGACGGCCCCGGCGAGGCGCTGGTGTGCATGGTCCCCGGCGGCCGGGCCTCCGTCGCGGAGCGGGAGGGCTCGGTCCCCCTCCCCTGGGCCGAGTGAGGCCCGGCTCCCCGGCCGCGGACCGGCCGGCCGGAGGGCCGCGCGCCTACCTGGGGACGATGGCCACACCGGACCACAGGGCGCGCACGGGCGAGGGGTCGCTGTCGTGCAGCAGGTCCTCGGTGTTCCACACCTTGACCGCGGTGGCGTCGGCGCTCACGGCGGGCCATCCCGGGTCGCCGGTGGCGGCGAAGTCACGCCAGGCCGCGACCATGCGGTCCGACAGCGCCCGGTGCGCCTCGCCCGGCTCCCCGTCGAGCAGGAACCTCCCGAAGTCGGTGTCCAGGTTGCCGAACGCGAACGGCAGGTCGAAGGCGTGGCACGAACCCAGCCGCCCCTGCACGGCGGGGCTCTCCGCGGCCAGCCGGAAGAAGTGGGCCCGCCCCCCGGCCGCGGCGTGGGCCTCGGCGAAGCGCGCGGTGTACTCGGCGAACAGGGCGTCGCCCTGGATCGCGGCGTACAGCTCGCGCAGGGTGGCCCCCGGGTGCACCTCGCGGTAGGCGGCCACCGCGTCCCCGCCCAGCCCGAGCCGGGAGGCGGTCACCGCCAGGTCGGACTCGCCGTCGATCTCCACGCTCTGCCCCAGCTCGGTGAACAGCCGGTACTCGTGGGCGTTGTGGCCGGTGAGCAGGTCCACCTCGGAGGCGGCGCCGCGCGCCACCGCCTCCAGCGGGGCCTCGGGCAGCTCGGGTCCGCCGACCACGGGCGCGAAGCAGGTGAAGGGCTGGGTGCGCACTCCCCCGGACTTCTTCGACGGGGAGTGGGCCAGCACGAGGTCGGTGGCCTCCAGCAGCTTCTCCGGCGGCAGTGCGGCCAGCGCCCCGGCCTCCAGCGGGACCCCGGCGGCCTCGGCGATCCGCCCGGAGACGAACCGCGCGGTGTCCACGGTGAGCATGTCGCCGGGAACACTGTGCGCGATCGCCCTCCGGAAGAGCCCCCGGGCGTTCGGGGAGGCCATCAGGGACACCACCGACCCGGCACCGGCGGACTCCCCCGCCACCGTCACGTTGTCGGGGTCCCCGCCGAAGGCCGCGACGTTCTCCCGCACCCACCGCAGGGCGGCTGCCTGGTCGAGCAGGCCGCGGTTGTCGGGGCGGCCGGGCACGTGGCCGAATCCCTCGAAGCCCAGCCGGTAGTTGATCCCGACCACGACGAGGCCGCTCTCGGCGAGCCTGGTGCCGTCGTAGGTGAGCTCGGAGGCGGCCCCGACGATGTAGGCGCCGCCGTGGATCCACACGAGCACGGGTGCCCGGTCGCCCTCGCGTGCGGCGGTCCACACGTTGAGGGACAGGCAGTCCAGGGACGTCTCCGGGCCCCAGGGCGCCGCGCCGAGGAGCTGGGCGCCCTGCGGGGGCGGGGGGCCGAAGGAGGTGCAGTCGCGGACGCCGTCCCAGTCGGAGGCGGGCGCGGGGGCGGCGAAGCGGTGCTCGCCGAAGGGGGCGGCGGCGTAGGGAATGCCCCGGTAGACGGTGGTCTCGCCGCTCTCCGAGCGTGGCGAGGCGATGCCCCGGACCCGTCCGGCCGTTGTCTTCACTGTGCGCTCGGCGTCCACGTGCGTCCTCCCGATCGGTTCACGACACCCCCACCTAACAACGTTAGGTAAACAGGCGCAAGACCCCGGGATCCCTCTCCCGCGCCGGAAACCGCCGACCGCTCCCCGGCGCGGCGGAGTACGTCCCGACGCCCCCGCGGAGCGGCTACCCGCTCCACTGGTTTCCGACCGGTAACATACCATCCGGTCGGTTTGAACGTACGAACGAAGGGTCGCCATGCGCGCCATCCAGATCACCGAGTTCGGTGGACCAGAGGTCCTCACCCCCACCGAGCTGCCCGACCCCGAGCCGGGACCCGGCGAGGTCCTCGTCGACGTCACCCGCGCCGGCATCAACTTCGCCGACACGCACCAGGCCGAGAACAGCTACCTGTCCCCCGCCTCCCTGCCCCTGGTCCCCGGCATGGAGATCGCCGGGCGCACCTCCGACGGCCGCCGCGTCGTCGCCCTGGCCACCAGCGGCGGCTACGCCGAGAAGGCCACCGCCACCCCCGACATGTGCTTCGACATCCCAGACGGGGTCTCGGACGAGGACGCCCTCGCCCTGGTGGTGCAGGGGGCCACCGCCTGGGTGCTGCTGCGCAAGTCCGTGCGGATGGATCCGGGCGAGTCGGTCGTGGTGCACGCGGCGGGCGGCGGTGTGGGCACCCTCGCCGTCCAACTGGCCAAGCGGTTCGGCGCCGGAAGGGTCATCGCCGTGGCCAGCAGTGAGGAGAAGCGCGCGCTGGCCCTGGAGCTGGGCGCGGACGCCGTCGTGGACTCCTCCGCACCCGACATGACCGAGGCCCTGGTCGAGGCCAACGGCGGCCAGCGCGTGGACGCCGTCCTGGACATGGTCGGCGGCCGGGTCACCGACCAGAGCGTTCGGGCCCTGGCCCCCTTCGGCCGTCTGGCCTTCTACGGGATGGCCTCGCGCGAGGCGCCCAGTCCGGTGCAGCTTCCCAACCTCATGCGCTTCTCCACCACGGTGGGCGGCATGTGGCTGCCGCACGTGTGGATGCTGCCGGGCAACGTGATGGGCCGGGCGATGGCCGAGCTGTTCACCCTGGTGGCCGAGGGGCACCTCCGGACGGTCCTGGGCGGGTCCTACCCCCTCTCGGAGGCCGCCCGGGCACACGAGGCGCTGCGTTCGCGCGGGACCATCGGCAAGCTGACCCTCGATCCCACCGCTTGATCCGCTAGTTGAACAAGCGCCACCTTGACGGCGTAGATCCGTATATGTCCGGTTCGGTGGGTTCAGCCCCGTTCGCGGTGTACCGCCTCGCGGACCGCGGGCACCACCTCGGCGGCGAACCGCTCCACCTGCCGGACCGGGTTCTCGGCGGGGCCGAACACGAAGGTGTCCATCCCGTACTCCAGCACCAGTTCGGTCAACTGCTCCACCCACTGCTCGGCGGGCCCCCGCAGGAAGCCGGTGGAGGCGCCGTCGGTGATGGCGCCCATCACGTTGTACACGCGGCGGATCGACGCGGGGTCGCGGCCGGCCTCGGCCGCACCCGCGTCGATCCGGGCGTGCATGTCGTGGAGCCCGGCGGGTTCGGTGTAGCCGCTGGAGGGGACCCAGCCGTCGGCGATCCGTCCCAGGGCGCGCAGCAGCCGGGGACCGTACACGCCGAGCCAGATCCCGATGTCGTGCGCGGGGGCCGGTCCCGGCCTGACCCCCGCCAAGCGGTAGTGCCCGCCCTCGAAGCGCACGGAGCGCTGGTCCGACCACAGCAGCCGGATCACCTCCACCGCCTCGACGAGGGCGTCGGCGGCCTCGCGCGGGCCGCGCCGCTCACCGCCCATGGCGACCACGGCCTCCCAGAAGGCCCCGGCGCCCAGGCCCAGTTCGAAGCGCCCGCCGGACAGTACGTCCAGGCTGGCCGCGGACTTGGCGATGATCGCCGGTGAGCGCAGGGGCAGGTTGGCCACGTCGGGGAAGAACCGCAGCCGCTCGGTGCGGGCCAGGGCCGTGGCCATCAGGCTCCAGGTGTCCAGGTGCCGGCGCTGGTAGGGATGGTCCTGGACGCCGACGAACTCCAGGCCGCCGTGCTCGGCCACGGGCAGCAGCGCCCACAGGTCCCGCAGGGAGTCGGCCTCCGGTGAGGCGAAGACCCCGAAGCCCACCCGGCGCCCGTAGTCGGTACCCAACCGCTCTCTCCTCTCCCGGTCCCGCTCGGTCCCGGTCCGCCGGCCGGCCTACTCCTCGGGGGCGCGGTAGACCAGGTCGGAGTAGTCGGGGTGGCGCTGGATCCAGCCCTTGACGAAGGGGCACAGCGGGAGCACCGCCAGGCCCCGTGACCGGGCGTCGTCCAGGGCCCCGCGGACCAGCGTCCCGCCCAGGCCCCGCCCCTCGTGGGCCGGGTCGATCTCGGTGTGGGTGAAGGTGATGAGCTCCCCGGTGACGATGTAGTCGGCGAATCCGGCCACCTCCCCCTCGTCCCTGATCTCGTAGCGTCTCCGGTCCCGTGCGTCGACCACTTCGGCTGTCATGTCCACCCTCACTCGTCGGTCCGTGGTAGGACGGCGTTGGCCCGCACCACCATTGTCGCGCCTCGGCGCGCCCCGTCCCCCTTGCGGCACGCACCTTCCGGGACATAGGGTCGCCATGCATACCGACCAGTCGGTTTAAGGAGAACAGAATGACTTCCCGGTTCGGCGGCCGGACCGCCATCGTCACCGGTGCGAGCCGGGGCATCGGCCTGGCCATCGCCCAGAGGCTCGTCGACGAGGGCGCGCGCGTGTGCGTCACCGCGCGCAAGCCCGAGCCCCTGGAGGAGGCCGTGAAGGCCCTGGGCGGCCCCGAGCACGCCATCGGCGTCCCCGGACGGGCCGACGACCCCGAGCACCAGGACGCTGCGATCGCCGCCACCCTGGAGGCCTTCGGCAGCGTCGACATGTTCGTCAACAACACCGGCATCAACCCGGTCTACGGACGGATGGTCGACCTGGACCTGGACGCGGCCCGCAAGATCTTCGAGGTCAACGCCCTGTCCGCGATCTCGTGGACGCAGAAGGCCTACCACGCCTGGATGGCCGAGCACGGCGGCGCGGTCGTCAACGTCTCCTCCGTGGCCGGGACCAAGCCCTCCCCCGGCATCGGCTTCTACGGCGCCACCAAGGCGATGCTCATCCACATCACCGAGGAGCTGGCCGTCGAGCTGGGGCCGGGGATCCGCGTGAACGGCGTCGCCCCGGCCGTGGTCAAGACCAGGTTCGCCGCGGCGCTCTACGAGGGCCGCGAGGAGAAGGTCGCCGCCCAGTACCCCCTGGGCCGACTGGGCGTGCCCGAGGACGTCGCGGGGGCGGTCTCCTTCCTGCTCTCCGACGACGCCGCGTGGGTCACCGGCCGCACGCTCGTCCTGGACGGCGGCATCACCCTGACCGGAGGCGTGTGACATGGACCTGACCGACACCGGAGCCGTCGTCACCGGCGCGGGCAACGGAATCGGCGCCGCGCTCGCGCGCAGGCTGGCCGGAGCCGGGGCGCGCGTCGTGGTCAACGACCTCGACGCGGGAGCCGCCGAGGCCGTGGCCGCCGAGATCGGCGGGGTGGCCGTTCCCGGCGACGCCGCCGGCGAGGAGGGCGTCACCGCGCTCGTGGCCGAGGCCGGGGCCCACCTGGGCGGCATCGACCTGTACGTGGCCAACGCGGGCGTGGGCGTGGGCGGCGGCCCCGAGGCGCCGGAGGCCGACTGGGACCTGGCCTGGCAGGTCAACGTGATGGCGCACGTGCGCGCCGCGCGTGAGCTGGTGCCGGGCTGGCTGGAGCGCGGCCACGGCCGCTTCCTGACCACCGCGTCGGCGGCGGGCCTGCTCACGATGCTGGGCAGCGCGCCGTACTCGGTGACCAAGCACGCGGCGCTGTCCTTCAGCGAGTGGATGGCGGCCACCTACGGGGACCGCGGGATCACCGTGCAGTGCATCTGTCCGCTGGGCGTGCGCACCAACCTGCTGGAGAGCAGCGGCGACACCGGGCAGGCCATCCTGGCGCCGGAGGCGATCACCCCCGAGGAGGTCGCCGACGCGGTGATGGTCGGCCTGGCCGACGAGCGCTTCCTGATCCTGCCGCACCCGCAGGTCGCCGACTACTACGCGGCCCGGGCCACCGACACCGACCGCTGGCTGGCGGGTATGCGCCGCCTGCAGGCCAAGGTCTTCGAGGGGGACGCGTGAGCGAGCCACGTTCCGACGGGGAACTCCCGGGCCTGGACCTGGAGCGCCTGCGCGCGTACCTGGACGAGGCCGTGCCCGGCCTGGTCTCGGGGCCGCTGAAGGGCCGCGTGGTCGCGGGCGGCAAGTCCAACCTGACCTACGTGGTCACCGACGGCACCGGCAACTGGGTGGTGCGCCGTCCGCCGCTGGGCCACGTGCTGGCGACCGCGCACGACATGCCCCGCGAGTACCGGGTGATGAGCGCGCTGCGCGACACCGCCGTGCCCGTCCCCCGCACCTACGTGCTGTGCGAGGACACCGAGGTGCTGGGCGCGCCGTTCTACGTCATGGAGTACGTGGAGGGCACGCCCTTCCGCACCCGCGACGAGATCGCCCCGCTGGGCCCCGAGGCCGTCCGCGGGGTGGCCGAGTCGCTGATCACCACCCTGGGCGACCTGCACGCGGTGGTGCCCGAGGAGGTCGGGCTGGGCGAGTTCGGCCGCCCGGAGGGCTTCCTGGAGCGCCAGGTACGCCGCTGGGGCAAGCAGCTCAACGCCTCCCGCAGCCGGGACATCCCCGGTATCGACGCACTGCACGAGAAGCTCGCCGCCACGCTGCCCGAGCAGTCGGCGCCCGCGATCGTGCACGGCGACTACCGGCTGGACAACGCGCTGGTCACCCCGGAGGGACGCATCAACGCGGTCCTGGACTGGGAGATGGCCACGCTCGGCGACCCGCTCGTGGACCTGGGCCTGATGCTCGTCTACCAGAACCAGCCCGTGGGCTCGGGCGAGGCGCCCGCCACCTCCGCCGAGGGCTATCCCTCCCCGGAGGAGCTGGTGGGCATGTACGCCGCAGCGACCGGCCGTGACGTGTCCCGCCTCGGCTGGTACGTGGCCCTGGGCTGCTTCAAGCTCGCGGTGATCGCCGAGGGCATCCACTTCCGGCACAGCCAGGGGCTGACCGTCGGGGCGGGCTTCGACCGGGTCGGCGAGATGGTCGCCCCGCTGGTGGAGCGCGCGCACACCATGCTCAAGGAGGACTGAATGGACTTCGCCCACGACAAGGAGACCGAGGAGCTGCGCGAGCGGCTGCTGGCCTTCATGGACGAGCACGTCTACCCGGCCGAGGCGGTACTGGCGGAACAGCTGGCCGGGCGCGACGACCACTGGTCGACCGCGCCGGTGGTGCGCGAGCTTCAGGCCGAGGCCCGCGAGCGCGGCCTGTGGAACCTGTTCCTGGCGGGCCACCCCGAGCACGGCGGCCTGCCCAACCTGCGGTACGCGCCGCTGGCGGAGATCACCGGGCGCAGCCCCCGTCTGGCCCCGATCGCGCTCAACTGCGCCGCGCCCGACACCGGGAACATGGAGGTGCTGACGATGTTCGGCACCCCCGAGCAGCGCGAGCGCTGGCTGAAGCCGCTGCTGAACGCCGAGATCCGCTCGGCCTTCGCCATGACCGAGCCCGAGGTGGCCTCCTCCGACGCCACCAACATCACCACCAGCATCGTTCGTGACGGCGACGAGTACGTGGTCAACGGGCGCAAGTGGTACATCACCGGAGCGCTCAACCCCGAGTGCGCCGTCTTCATCGTGATGGGCAAGACCGACCCCGACGCCGAGCGGCACAAGCAGCAGAGCATGGTGCTGGTGCCGCGCGACACCCCCGGACTGACGGTACGGCGCGGCATGCAGGTGTACGGCTACGACGACAGCGACCACGGCGGCCACGCCGAGGTGGTGTTCGAGGACGTGCGGGTGCCCGCGGAGAACCTCGTCGGCGGCGAGGGCGAGGGCTTCGCCGTCGCCCAGGCCAGGCTGGGTCCGGGCCGCATCCACCACTGCATGCGCGGTATCGGCATGGCCGAGCGGGCCCTGGAGCTGACCTGCCGCCGGGTGCTGGACCGGGTGGCCTTCGGTCGGCCGCTGGCCGAGCAGGGCGTGGTGCGCGAGTGGATCGCCGAGGCCCGCGTGGCCATCGAGCAACTGCGGCTGCTGGTGCTCAAGACCGCCTACCTGATGGACACGGTGGGCAACAAGGGCGCGCACACCGAGATCCAGGCGATCAAGATCGCCACCCCGCGCACGGTGGAGTGGATCCTGGACAAGGCCATCCAGGCGCACGGCGCCGCCGGGGTCAGCCAGGACCTGCCGCTGGCCGGATGGCTGGCGGGCGTGCGGTCGCTGCGGCTGGCCGACGGACCCGACGAGGTGCACCTGCGCTCGCTGGGCCGGGCCGAGCTGCGCAAGTACCGGTAGGTCCTCGCTTCTTCCGGGCTCCGCTCCGCCCGCGCGCAGGCGCCCGCGGCGCGGAGCCCCTCCTCGTTCGGACACCCCGTGGGCGGGAACCCCGTCGGCGGGAGCCGCCCCCAGGGGCCGGGCAGGCACCGCTCACACGGGTCCCGCGTACGCGGGAGGGGCCGGGGACTCCGTGTCCCCGGCCCCTCCCATGCCTCCTCAGGCCCCGGGGCGCAGTCCGGCCACGAGCAGTTCGGCGAAGTGGCGGCCCACGTCCTCGCCGGTGAGCGGGCCGCCCGCGCGGTACCAGGTGCTCAGGTGGTGCACCGAGCCGAAGAAGTAGTTGACCACCAGGTCGGCGGGGACGTCTGCGCGGAAGACCCCCTCCCCCTGTCCCTGGACGACCATGTCGCGGAAGGTCTCGTGGTAGCGGCGCCGCTCGGCGCGTACGGCGCGCTGCTTCTCCTCGCTCAACTGGTGCATGGAGCGGAAGAAGATGACGCTGTCGTCCATGTTGGCGATGCTCGTGACGATGACGTCGGCCGCGGCGGCGCGCACGCGGTCGACCACCGAGGCGTCCCGGGAGGCGATCCGCACCAGGTGCTCGGTCTGCATGCGCAGCACCCGCGCGTAGATCTCGTAGAGCAGGTCGTCCTTGGAGCCGAAGTAGTGGTACATGGCACCCTTGGTGACCCCCGCGGCGGCGACGACCTCCTGCACGGAGGTGCCCTCGTAGCCGCGCTCGGCGAACAGCCTGGTCGCCGCCCCGAGCAGGCGCTCGGGGACGGTTCCGCGCGCCGCCTCGGTGTCGACCGCCTGTTGTACTCGCGCCATGTCCTGTCCCACCTCGTACCCCGTCGTTGACCCGCCGGGACAGCATACCGACCGGCTGGTACCTTGCGCACTCGCGAACGGCGCCCCTGCCCGTCCTCCGGCGGTCAGACCACCCTGAGATCGACCTTGCGTCCGTCGGGGTCGGTGAGGACTCGGTGTCCCGGCTCCAGGCGCGGCAGGGCCCGGCGCCCGTCCACGGCGAACCCGAGGCGCACCGCACCCGTGGCACGGGCGGCGGTGGCCGGGTAGATCTCGAAGACCATGCCGCCGGGCAGCTCGGCCGCGTGGTGCTCGGGTCCGTCGCCGTGCCGCTCGCGGACGAACCGCAGGCCCAGCCGGGTGTAGAAGGCCCGGCACTCCTCGACCCGGTCGGTGTGGAGGACCAGGAGCGTGGCGCGCGGAAGCGGGTCCCCGGGAGATCCGTCCTCCCCGGCGGCCTCCTCCAGGATCCGCCGGGCGCGCGCGTACTTGGCGCGCAGCCGCCCGGCCAGCTCCCCGGGCAGTGCGGCCAGGCGTCCCTCGTCGGAGTTGTGGGCGTTGTCCGCGAGCTTGACCAGCCTGCCCAGGGGGTCGGCGGCGGCTCGGCGCACCATCTCCTCGTAGGGCTCCCCCGCCCGCCGGGTCACCGACTCCACCGCGCGCACGACCTCCTCCGGGCAGCCCTTCGCGCGCAGGTCGCCGGCGGTGAGAGGGGTGTCTTCCAGCACGTCGTGCAGCACCCCCGCCATCCGCGCGTGCTCCCCGTGCCCGGCGAGCAGGTCGCGCACCGCGAACACGTGCTCGGTGTAGGGCCGCCCGGCCCGGTCGACCTGTCCGGCGTGGGCCTCCCCGGCCAGGCGCGAGGCCTGCTCCAGCGTCATCTCCACCGTCCGCCCTCCCCGTCACGCCGACCGTATCGGGCGCGGGGCCCCGCCGGGCCCGCCGGGGCGGCCTCAGCCCTCCACGAAGTGCGCACCGTACTCGGCCGAGGGCGCGACGGGCGTGATGACGTCGACCAGGACGCCGCCGGGGTCGGCGACGATGAAGTGCCGCTGCCCGAACTCCTCGGTGCGGATCTCCAGTTCGGGGCGCAGCCCGCCGTGCACCACCAGGCGGTCCCACTCGGCGTCCACGTCCTCCACCTCGAAGTTGAGCAGCAGGCCCCGGGCGGGCCTGCCGTAGCCCTCGGGGACGGTGGGGTGGGCGGGGTCGAGCAGGGCCAGTTCGTACTCGGGCGGTCCGGGCCTGCGCAGACTCACGTACCAGTCGGCGGCGAAGGTCTCCTCGAAGCCGAACAGTCCGACGTAGAAGTCCCGGGACTCGGCGAGGCTGGGTGTGCCGAGGACCGGATAGAAGCTGTTGAGCCGCATGGTTCCGCCTTTCGCGTACCGTCGGTATGTGGAGGTACGCTATTGGCATACCATCGGTATGTCAATAGGGGAGGTCCTGCATGGCCCCGGAACCGGGAACCCGTGCCCGACAGCGGGAGCGCACCAGGAGGGTCCTGCTGCGTGAGGCCCGCAGGCTGTTCGCCGAACACGGGTACGGCGGGGTGGGGCTGGCACGGATCGTGGCGGACTCCGCGGTCACCAAGGGCGCCCTCTACCACCACTTCGAGGGCAAGCCGGACCTGTTCCGCGCGGTTCTTGAGGAGGTGCAGGCCGAGGTCGCCGACGCCGTGGCACGGGCCGCGGACGCGCACCAGGACCCGTGGGAGCGCCTGACCACCGGCTGCCGGGCCTTCCTCACCGCCAGCACCGCGCCGGACGTGCGGCGGATCATGCTCATGGACGGACCCGCCGTTCTGGGCTGGAGTACCTGGCGGGCCCTGGACGAGGCCGCGTCGGCCCGTCATCTGACCGAGGCGCTCACCGACCTGGTCCGGGCGGGCGTCCTGCGGCCCCAGCCGATCGCTCCCCTGGCCCACCTGCTGTCGGGGGCGATGAACGAGGCCGCCCTGTGGCTGGCCGAGGCCGACGGCCCCGCGGACCTGGAGGACGTCTGGGCGGCGCTGTCGCGCATGCTGGAGTCCCAGCGCTGAGCCGGGGCCCGCCGGGCCCGCCGGGGCGGTGCCTCCACGCGTTATCGTGGCCCTCATGTCGGAGAGCACGCAGACGGACCGGGGACGGGACCAGGACCTGGAGCGCGACGACTTCGTCCAACGGTTCTCCGAGTACTGGCAGTCGCAGGGCCGGCCCCGGGCCGAGGGGCGCATCGTGGGCTACCTGCTCATCGCCGACCGCGAGGCGGTGGGCGCCGAGGAGATCGCCGACGGCGCCCGGGTCAGCCGGGGATCGGTGTCGCAGTCGGTGCGACGCCTGCGCGAGATGGGGTTCGTGGACCTCGTCGAGTCCCCCGGGGGCCGCTCGCGCCTGGTCACCATGGACGAGGACGTCTGGGGCGGTTTCCTGCGCAACGAGCGCTCCTACCTCAAGCGGCAGCGCGAGCTCGCCGCGTCGGCGTTGGAGCGCCTGCCCGGGCTGAGCACCCACGCACGCAACCGGCTGCGCAACATGCACGACTACATGGCCTGGCTGGACGACTACCACGACACCCTGCTCTCCCACTGGGAGGAGTACAAGGCCCGGCGGGACTGACGGACGTACCGCGCCCCGCCCGGGAGCGGGTCGGGGCGCGGTACGGGCTCCGTGCCCGGTGGTGCGGGCGGTGATGCGGTCGGCCGTCGAACGCCGGCCGGGTCACCGCGGCCGCGACGGGGCGCGTTCGTGCGGGATGACCAGGGGCGTGCGGGTGCGCGGGTCGGGCACCACGTCGCAGGCCAGCCCGAACACCTCCTCCACCATGCGCGCGGTCACCACCTGCTCCGGAGGGCCGTCGGCGACCACCCGGCCCCGGTCCATCAGCACCAGGCGGGTCGCGAACCGGGCGGCCTGGGCCAGGTCGTGCAGGACCGCGACCACCGTGCGCCCCTGCCGGTGCAGGTCGGCGAACAGCTCCAGCAGGTCGTACTGGTGGGCGATGTCCAGGTAGGTGGTGGGCTCGTCCAGCAGGAGGATGCCGGTGTCCTGGGCCAGGACCATCGCCACCCAAGCGCGCTGGCGCTGCCCGCCCGAGAGGGAGCCCACCTGGGTGTCGGCCAGGCCGGCCAGTCCTGTGAGCTCCAGCGCGCTCCGGATCGCCGTCTCGTCCTGCGGACTCCACTGCCGCACCAGCGTGTGGTGGGGGAAGCGTCCGCGCGCGGCCAGCGCCCGCACGGTGATGCCCTCGGGGGCGACCGGGCTCTGCGGCAGCAGCGCCAGTTGCCGGGCCACCGCCTTGGCGCGCTGGCCGCGCACGTCCCGTCCGCGCAGGAGCACCCTGCCCGACATGGGCTTGTTCACCCGGCCCAGGGCCTTGAGCAGTGTGGACTTGCCGCATCCGTTGGGGCCGACGATGACGGTGAAGTCTCCGTCGCCCACCTCCAGGCACAGGTCGCGTACGACCGGCTCGGCCCCGTACCCCAGGGTCAGGTCCTCCGCGGACAGCACCGGACTCACAGCACACCCCTTCGCCATTCACGAACCAACAGGTAACCCAGATACACGCCGCCGAACGCCATGGTGAAGATTCCGACCGGCAGTCCGTCGCCGACCGGGGACTGCTGCACGACCAGGTCGGCGGCCACCAGCAACAGCGCTCCCACCAGCGCCGACAGGGCGAGGTTGGGGCCCGGCGCGGTGGAGAGCCTGCGGGCGATCTGCGGCGCGGTCAGGGACACGAACGCGATCGGGCCGGCCACGCTCACCGCGGCGGCGGAGAGCACCACCGACACGGCGACGGCGGCGGTGCGGGTGGGGGCCGCCCTCGCGCCCAGGGCGTCGGCGAGCTCGTCGCCCATCTCGTTGACGGTGACCGGTCCGGCCAGCGCCGCCACGAGGGGCAGGACCAGGATCAGGACCGCCCAGATGGTGAGGGCGTGTTCCCAGGAACGGGCGCCCAGGCTGCCGTTGACGTAGGCGGACAGGATGCTGGCCTGGTCGCGGGCCATGACCGACACCACGAAGTGGGTGAAGGCCTGCGCCATGGCGGCCACGCCGATACCGGCGACGATCAGGCGGCCGGGGTGGCGCAGGCCGGTCCCGGTCGCCGTGGCCACGACGACCATGGCCAGTGCGGCACCGGCCAGGGCGCCCAGCGGCACGGGAACGACACCGGGCAGGACGAGGGCCGCGAAGGCCGCGCCCGCCCCGGCGCCGGCGCCCAGGCCGATGACGTCGGGGCTGCCCAGGGGGTTGCGGGTGACGGACTGGAAGAGCGCGCCCGCCAGGCCCAGGGCGGCGCCGGTGCCCACGGCCACCGTCAGGCGGGGGCCGCGCAGCCGTTCGAGGACGAAGGTCTCGGTGGCCTCGCCCGCGCCGGCCACGACGGCCGGCAGGCGGGTGAGGGGGACGCCGAGATCGCCCGTGGAGAGGGTGGCGGCCGCGGCGGCGGCCAGGAACAGCAGGAGCACGGCCGCCCACAGCAGCGAGCGCGGGTGGACGGGCAGTGCGACCGGTCCCAGCCTCAGCACGGGCGGGGAGGAGGCGGCCGCCCGCCCGGGCGGCTCCCCGGCCCGGGTCCGCGGTGCCGCCTTCGGGGAGGAGGGGGTGGTTCGCGTCATGAGGTACTCCGCATCCTGCGGACCGCGTACAGCAGTACGGGAGCGCCGACGAAGGCGGTGACCACGCCGACCATGAGCTCGGTGGGCCGCACGATCGTGCGGCCGACGACGTCGGCCGCCAGCAGCAGGGTGGGGCCCACGAGCAGGGCGAAGGGCACCTGCAGACGGAAGTCGACGCCGATCAGGGCGCGTACCACGTGGGGTACGGCCAGGCCGACGAAGGCGATGGGTCCGGCGGCCGCGGTGGCGCCGGCGGCGAGCATGGTGCCCGCGATCAGCCCGGCGGAACGGGTCCACAGGGTGTTGGCCCCGGTGGCGATCGCGGCCTCCTCGCCCAGGGCCAGGGCGTTGAGGCCGCCGCAGACCAGGAGTGCCAGCGCGGTGCCGACCCCGATGACGGGCAGCACGGACCAGACGACGTCGTAGCCGCGTCCGCCCAGGGAGCCGACCACCCAGTAGCGGTAGCTCTCGAAGGTCTCGGGCAGGCTCAGCGCCACGGCCTGGACGTAGGCGGTGAGCACGGCGGAGACCACCGCTCCCGCCAGGACCAGGCGGACCATGCCGCCGTCGCCGCCCCGGCTGCCCACCGTGTAGGCGGCCAGTCCGGCGGCCAGGGCCCCCGGCATCGCCCACCAGACGGTGCCCGCGACCGAGGTGGAGCCGAACAGGGCGGTGGCGGTGACCACCGCGGCGGCGGCACCGGCGTTGACGCCCAGCAGGCCGGGGTCGGCGAGGGGGTTGCGGGTGATGCCCTGCATGAGGGTGCCCGCCAGGGCCAGGGCGGCCCCGGCGACCACGCCCAGGAGGGTGCGCGGGTAGCGGCTCTCCACCACGGTGGCGACGAAGGGGTCCGCTCCGCCGGTGAACACCGCCCACACCTCCGGGAGCGGGGTGGGCCTGCTGCCCATGACGAGGCTGAGGAGGACCGCTCCGGCCAGGGCCGCGGCGCCCGCGCCGAGCACGAGCACGGCGCGGGCGGGACCCGTCCGGTGCGGTTCCGTCTGTGTCTTCACCCTGACCATGGGGGCGGTCAGTCCTCCACGTTCGCGGCGGCCTCTTCGATCATGGGCACGTAGCGCTCGATGACCCAGGGCACGGTCAGCGGGTTGATGATCGAGGAGGCGGTGACGAAGGAGGTGTCCTCGGCCGCGACCACCGCGCCGCTCTCGATGGCGGGGATGGACGCGTACAGCTCCTGGGCCTCGATCTCGGCGCGGGTCTCGGCGTCGGTGTAGAAGGTGAAGACCAGGTCGCTGTCGGAGAGCTTGTCGGCGTTCTCCAGGCCGATGACGGCCGAGTCGGTGCCCTCCGTCTCGGGGAGGGTCTCCACGACCGGGTCGACGGTCAGGCCCAGTCCGCGGACCATGGCGACGCGCTGCTCGTCGGGCAGGAACACCCCGAGGGTCCCGGGGCCGTCGGTGTAGACGTAGGAGAAGGTCAGGTCGGCGAACTGCTCGTTGGCCGCCTTGGCCTCCTCGAACCGGGACTCGATGTCCTCGATGAGGCCCCGTGCCTCCTCGGGCTGGCCCAGCGCCTCCCCGATGATCTCGATCTGCTGGTCCCAGTCGGTGCTCCAGGGCAGGTCGGGGTAGGCGACCGTGGGGGCGATGTCGCTCAGGATGTCGTACTGCTCCTGGGTGACACCGGACCAGGGGGCGAGGATGACGTCGGGCTCCAGCTTGATGACGGCCTCGAAGTCGATGTCCTGGGCTCCGGCGAACTGGGTGGGCAGCTCCTCACCCGCCTCGGTGACGGCCTCGTGGATCCACGGCAGGTAGCCGGTCTCGTCACTGCCCCACTCGTAGCTCTCCATGCCCACCGGCACGACGCCCAGGGCGATGGAGGTCTCGGCGGAGCCCTGGCCGAGGGTGACCACGCGTTCGGGCCGCTCGGGGATCTCGGCGGTTCCGAGGGCGCTCTCGATGCTGACCGGGAACTCGCCGCCGGCGTCGCCGCCGCTCCCGCCGGCGTCCTCCTCGGGGGTGCCGCCGCACGCGGCGAGGCTGAGGGCGAGGACCATGGTGAGTCCGATGCCGCTGAGGCGGCGAGGGATGGAGGTCATGCTCACGCTGCTTTCTTCGTTGCGGGGAGAGGCGCGCCGCGGCCGGCGCACCGTTTCCGCGCAGGGGGATCCCGAGGGGGAACACGGAGGACAGAACGGGAGAATCCCGACAGAACCAAGGTTAGTCTAACCTCACCTCAGGTGGATTTCAAAAGTTCTGAATTCGAAGAGGGGGTGCCGCCCGTGTCCCTGCACGGCACCTGGCACAACCTTGACCTGCCGTGGAGCTTTCCGGAGCCCGGCCTGGGCAGTGGCCGGAGGAACGTTCCGTTCCACCACCACTGAGGAGCAGCATGATCTCCAAGCTTTCCGAGATGGGCGTCAAGTCCGAGATGGCCTACGCAGCCGGATTCGCCTCCATCGGCCTCTCCTTCCTGAGCTGGACCGTCTCCAAGAAGCAGGAGAACGCCGGCCTGGACCGCGCCGACCGGTGGGGGATCTTCATCGGGGAGTGGCCCCCGACGTTCTTCGCGATCGGCCTCGCCCTCCAGATGGAGGAGCACAGGAAGAAGTAGTGCGCCGTCCGGCTGTCCGCGGTCCCGCGGACAGCCAGTGCGCACGCCCGGTCGGGGGCCCCGAGGGCGCTCCGTGCGCCTTCCGGGTCCCCGTCGACAGGTGCCCGGTGTCAGCTCCCCAGGTGGACGCGGGCCTCCCAGGGCCGCAGCGGCGCGAAGGCCCCCTCGTCGGGGTAGTTGCCGATGAGGCGCACCGGGTCGCGCCTGGCGACCGAGGGGTCCAGTTCCAACGGCACCGTGTCCGAGCTCCAGTTCGCCGTCACCAGCAGCACCCGGCCGTCGAGTGTGCGCGTGTAGGCGTACACTGCCGGGTCCTCCTCCAGCAGGGGCTCGAACCTGCCGTGCACGATGACCGGGTGCTCCTTGCGCAGCGCGATGAGGCGCCGGTAGTAGTGGAACACCGAGTCCGGGTCGGCGACGGCGGCCTCCGCGTTGATCTGCGTGTGGTTGGGGTTGATCCCGATCCACGGGGTGCCCGTGGTGAACCCGGCGCCCGGCGAGGCGTCCCACTGCACGGGTGTGCGCGCGTTGTCCCGGCTCATACGGGCGACGGCCGCCATGGCGGTCCCCTCGTTCACTCTTCCCGTCTCCACCATGGCGCGGTGGTGGTTGAGCGTCTCCACGTCCCGGTAGTCGGCGATGTCGGCCATGTGGGCGTTGGTCATGCCCAGTTCCTCGCCCTGGTAGACGTACGGGGTGCCCTTCATCATGTGCAGGGTGGTGGCCAGCGCCTTGGCCGACTCCACGCGGTGGGCCTCGTCGCCGAAGCGCGACACCGCCCGGGGCTGGTCGTGGTTGTTCCAGTACAGGCTGTTCCACCCCGACTCCCCCAGCCCCGCCTGCCAGCGGTTGAGGGACTCCTTGAGGCGGACCAGGTCCAGGGGGCGGGGGTCGAACTTGCCGCCGGGCCCGTGGTCGAGGTTCACGTGCTCGAACTGGAAGACCATGCTCAGCTCGCGCCGCTCGACCATGGTGTGCAGCAGGGCCTGCTCCACTCCCACCCTGGGCATCTCGCCGACGGTGAGCACGTCGCGGCCCGCGAACACCTCCTGGTGCAGCTCGTGCAGGAACTCGTGCAGGCGCGGGCCGTTGACGGCGTAGTCGGTGAAGACACCGTGACCGCTCGTGGCCGCCAACGGGCCGCTGGGCAGTTCCGGGGTCTTGGAGACGAAGTTGATCACGTCCATGCGGAAGCCGTCGGCGCCCCGGTCCAGCCACCAGCGCGCCACGTCGTGCACGGCCGCCCGCACCCGGGGGTTCTCCCAGTTCAGGTCGGGCTGGCGGCGGGTGAACAGGTGCAGGTAGTACTCGCCCGTGGCCTCGTCGTAGGTCCAGGCGGGACCGGAGAAGACCGAGCCCCAGTTGTTGGGCGGGCCGCCGCCGCGGCCGGGCCGCCAGAAGTAGAAGTCCCTCTTGTCGGAGTCCTTCGAGGCGCGGGACTCGATGAACCAGGGATGCTCGTCGCTGGTGTGGTTGACCACCAGGTCCATCATCAAACGCATGCCGCGCTCGTGCAGCCCGTCGCGCAGCCGGTCCCAGTCGGCCAGGGTGCCGAACATGGGGTGGATGTCCAGGTAGTCGCTGATGTCGTAGCCGTTGTCGTCCCAGGGGGAGGGATAGACCGGTGACAGCCACACCACGTCCACGCCGAGCAGTTCCAGGTAGTCGAGCCGTTCGATGACACCGGGCAGGTCGCCCACGCCGTCGCCGTCGCTGTCGTTGAAGCTGCTCGGATAGACCTGGTAGACGACGCTGGACTTCCACCAGTCGGTACCGCGCTTCGGAGCCATGGACGTCCTCCGGTAGGGATCGGCGAGGGGCGGGCCCGCCGGGAACCGGAGCCGTCGGCGGACCCCGTAGCGGCACGTACCCGGCACGGTGTCGGCCGACACCGGCGGTCGGGGCCCGGGTTGCCGGGCCGCCGCGGCGGGGCATACGAAAGGGGACACACGAGATGAAGGGGTCCCCATGTGCCTGCACGGAACCGGCGAGACCGTCCGCTCGCGGAGCGGCCGCACCACGTCGCCCCCCGCCGGACCACCCGGCGCGCCGACCGAGCCCCGCCCGTGGCCGACGGGCTTTCGAAGGGTGGTCGACCTCAGCCACGTGCTCTCGCCGTCGATGCCCTCCTGGGACGAGGAGAAGCCCCGGCGGGAGAGCCTCGGCGATCCCGTGCCTAAGGGGGAGTTCGGCTTCTACCTGCAGCGGTGGACCCTCACCGAGCACTCGGGCACGCACCTGGACGCGCCGGGGCACGTGATCGGCGGCGGGCGTCTGGTCCCGGACATCCAGCCGCACGAACTGGTCGCCCCGGCCGCGGTGATCGACATCCGCGCCCGCGCCGCCGAGGACCCCGACACCACGGTGGAGGTGGAGGACGTCCTGGCCTTCGAGCGGGTACACGGACGGGTGCCCGAGGGGGCGGCCGTGCTGATGCACTCGGGGTGGAGCGCCCGCTGGGCCCGGGGCGACGAGGCGGTGCGCGGTGTGGCCGAGGACGGCTCCTGGCACTTTCCCGGGTTCGGTCCCGAGGCCTGTGAGTTCCTGGTCTCCCAGCGCGGTGTCGCCGGGGTGGGCGTGGACACCCTGAGCACCGATCCGGGTGTCTCCACCGACTTTCCCGCGCACGAGGCGGTGGGACGCGCCGACCGGTGGGGGCTGGAGGCCCTGACCGGTCTGGAACGGCTGCCGCCGAGCGGGGCGCTGCTCAGCATCGGGGTCATGCCGGGCCTGGACGCCTCCGGCGGGCCGAGCAGGGTGCTGGCCATGTACTGACCCGGTACCGGTCCGGCTCCGGTGCGCCACCTGGCTCCGGCGCGGGCGAGAGGCGTGCTCAGCCGGTCCGGGGGCGGGGCACACCGTCGTCGGGGTGCCACTCCAGCAGCATCATGGTGGCGTCGTCGGTGAAGCTGCCGTGCTGGTGGTCGTGGATGGCGTGGATCAGGCGCCGCAGCGTCTCGGGGGCCGGCTCGTCGGCGGCGGTGGCCCGGATGACGAAGTCGGCGAACCGCTCGGGGCCGAACATCCGCCCCTCGCTGTCGTGCGCCTCGGTCACCCCGTCGGTGTGGAGCAGGACCCGGTCGCCGGGTTCGAGCTGGATCCGGTGCACGGTGCGCGGCTCGGCGGCCAGGACCTCGCCGAGGCCGAGCGGAACCTCCGGGGCCCGCTCCAGTGCGTCCTCCAGCAGGCGGCCGTGCCGCAGGAGCAGGGGCGCGGGGTGGGCGCAGTTGACCCAGGCGAACTCGCCGGTGGACAGGTTCAGGGTGGTGAAGACCGCCGTGCAGAACCGCTCGGGCAGCCAGTCGGTGAGCGCCTTCTCGACGCTGGCGGTCAGTTCGGCGAGGTCGGCGCCGTTGCGCCGGGCGCCGCGGGCCCCGGCCATGGCCACCGAGGCGGTCAGTCCGGAGGCCAGGTCGTGGCCCATCGCGTCGAGGATGGTGGCGTGCAGGACGTCCTGGGTGATCGAGTGGTCGAAGGCGTCGCCGCCCAGTTCGTAGGCGGGTTCGAGCACGGCGGTGGACACCCCGCGCGAGGTGCCGAGGGTGCGCGGGGGCAGGAAGGCCCGCAGCATCTCGGTGCGCAGCTCCACCGGCCGGGTGCGGGTGCGAAGGACGTAGGTGTCGCTGTAAGCGCGCTTGGAGGTGACGGTCAGGGCCAGCAGCGAGGCGAGCGCCTGGCAGCGGCGCAGGGTGGGCTCGTCCAGCAGCGGCGTCCTGACGTTCAGTACGCCCATGCGGTCGGCGCCGTCGCGCAGGGGCAGCCACAGGCTCAGCTCCCCGTCGTCCTCGCCCAACCGCAGCGTCTCGGACCGGTAGGCCTCCCCGGCCATGGTGGCGTCGACGCCCAGGGCCGGACCCCCGGTCAGGGGGATGAGGAGGCGCTGTTGCAGATCGGTCAGGTACAGGGTGATGCCGCTGAGCCCGATCCGCTCGCCGTAGCGGTTCGCCAGTTCCAGGACCTCGATCGGGGCGCAGTCGTGCACGGACCTGACCAGGTCCTCGAACAGCACCTCGTTCTCGCTGACCGGGATCATACCGTCCATGTGCCCGCCTCCCCCAGCAGTCTCACACCGTGAGCACGGGCGGCGAAGGTGCCGGGCGCGCGTGTCCGGCGCGCCGGCCCGACTCCCGCGCGGGTCAGGCCGACCGGTCGCGGCGCTCCTGGTCGCGGCGGGTGCGGCGTGTCTTGGCCCTCGGCACGATCGTGGGATTCACATGCTCCTGCACCGACTCCCGCGTGATGATCACCCGCCCCACATCCTCACGAGAAGGCACCTCATACATCACCGACAACAACACCTCCTCGATGATCGCCCGCAACCCACGCGCACCCGTCCCCCGAATAATCCCCTGCTCAGCAATCGCGTCCAAAGCATCCGGCGTGAACTCCAACTCCACACCATCCAACTCGAACAACCGCTGATACTGCTTCACCAACGCGTTCCGCGGCTCCGTCAAAATCCGGATCAACGCCTCACGATCCAGATCATGCACACTCGTGATCACCGGCAACCGACCCACGAACTCCGGAATCATCCCGAACTTCAACAGATCCTCCGGCATCACCTCACCGAACAACGCCGACCCACCAGCCTCACCCTGAGGCCGCAACACCGCGTTGAACCCCATCCCCTGCTGACCCGTCCGCGACTCGATCAACTTCTCCAACCCCGCGAACGCACCACCACAGATGAACAACACATTCGTCGTATCGATCTGAATGAACTCCTGATGCGGATGCTTGCGCCCACCCTGAGGCGGCACACTCGCCGTCGTCCCCTCCAGGATCTTCAACAACGCCTGCTGCACACCCTCACCCGACACATCACGCGTGATCGAGGGATTCTCACTCTTACGCGCGACCTTGTCGACCTCATCGATGTAGATGATCCCCGTCTCGGCCTTCTTCACGTCATAGTCCGCCGCCTGGATCAACTTGAGCAGGATGTTCTCCACATCCTCCCCCACATACCCCGCCTCGGTCAGCGCCGTGGCATCGGCGATCGCGAACGGCACATTCAGAATCCGAGCCAACGTCTGCGCCAACAACGTCTTCCCCGAACCCGTGGGACCCAACAACAAGATGTTGGACTTGGCGATCTCCACACCCTCGTCCCCGGACCGGTCACCCTCAGAACGCACACGCTTGTAGTGGTTGTACACCGCCACCGACAACGCCTTCTTCGCCTGATCCTGACCGATCACATACGAATCCAGGAACTCATAGATCTCCCGCGGCTTGGGAAGCGCGTCCCCTTCGTCCCCGGACGGGAGGACGTGCTCGTCCTCCTCCATGATCTCGTTGCACAGGCCGACGCACTCGTCGCAGATACAGATGTGGCCCGGGCCGGCGATGAGTCTGCGGACCTCGCTCTGGTCCTTGCCGCAGAACGAGCACTTGAGCAGGGGCCCGCTGGCACCGGTGCGTGTCACTAGAAACGTTCTCCTCACGCGGGCCTCGCCCGGGTGGATCGGCGGGGTCGCCCCCCGAGGCCAGATGATCTCAACATCCGAAATCTCAAGGTATCCCCTGCCGGGGCGGGCCGCAAAGCAGCGCCGTCGCCCCCTCGCCGGCCGGGCCGGATCCGCCCGCACCGCCGGCAGTCAACCTCGATTGACTTTTCCGTGGCGTCAACCTAGGTTGACAACCAGGGGAGGGACCACTCCCCCACCAGGGACGACGCCCGGAGGAGACCATGACCGTCGCGTTCGACGACCACGAGCCCGAACCCGAGGACCTACGCCTGTGGACCGCACGCGGTTTCACCGTCGCGGACGCCCGCCGCTGGATCGACGCCGGATTCGCGCTGGGCGACGCCGAGCGCTGGCGGGGCAGCGGCGTGTACCGGCCCGGCCCCGCCATGGAGTGGCGCGCCGCCGGAACGACCCCGTACACGGTCCGGCCCATGCTCCGCGCGGGGATGACCCCGCGGGACGCCGTGCGCTGGCACGAACTGGGCTACTCCCCCGCCGAGGCGGCCGAACGGCACCTGGCCGGCGAGCGCCCCCGGCCCCGGCGGCGGCTGCGGGCCCTGCTGCCCGTCCGGCGGGTCCCCGGCCTGGACCTGAGCGAGGAACAGGCCGAGACCATGACCGCCCTGCTGTCGGCGGGGGTGACCGCGGCCACCGCGCGCGCCTACCTGGACACGGGGTGGCACGGCGCCGACGCCGTGCCGTGGGCCCGTGCCGGGGTGGACCCCGCGCAGGCCCGGGTGTACCGGGCGGTCGGGTTCTCCCCGGGGGAGGGCGCGTCGCTGGCCGGTGAGGGCCGCGACGCCCTGTCGCTCATGTGCGAGTGGTGGGACGCGGGTGTGCCCCGCGGCGAGGTCGCGGCCTGGGCGCTGGCGGGGTTCGGCTCCGCCGAGGCGGCGCGGGCCCGCGTCTCGGGCACGGGCCCGCGGGGGACGCGGTCGCCGCGCGCTCCGGGCGGTCGGCCCCCGGAGGGGGGCTCCTCCCGGTGACGGGCGGGGAACGGCGCCTTCCGGCGCCCGCGCCCGTCTACCGGCAGCCCGCCTCCGCGCCGGGGGCCGGCGCGAAGGAGGCGGCGGCGTGGCCGGCGCCGCGGGCGTCGGAACGGGCCACGATCCGCCCGGCACGGACGCGGACGGCGGACTCGGTGGTGTCGCCGACCCGCCGCACGCCCACCGCGGCGGCGATCTCACCGGACGCGTCGTACACCAGGCGCAGCTCCGGCCAGGCCCTCTCCGGGAAGGCCTGGCGCAGACAGCCGCACAGGTCGGCCACCGCCGTCCGGGCCAGCGGAATCCGCACGGCCGGGTCGTCGGTGACCACCACGGCGGTCACGGCCGTCCCGGCGGGAGCGGAGCGCACCGCCTCCTCCACGGCCTCCAGGCGGTGTGTGCCCAGCACCACGACGGTCCCGTCCTCGGCGAGGGACACGGCCCGGCGCCGGATCGCGTCGAAGGCCTCCGGCGGTGACCAGTCCTCGTCGGCGGGCAGGGCCGGGGCGGTGTGCGCGACGTGCGGCGGCGGCCAGGCGTCGGCCACGTCCAGGTCGGCCAGCCGCTCGCAGGCGCGGACCACGGTGAAGGGGTCGACGAACCCCGGCGCGACACCGACCATCTGACTGGTTCCGTACAGGGTGGTGAGCACGGCCTCGGCCACCCGTACCCGGCGGCCACCGGTCCCGGGAGGTTCCTCCAGTGCCTCCAGGGACAGCGCGAGCAGGACGGCGTCCAACCGCATGAGCTGGGAGAAGGCCTGACGGGTGGACTCGTCGGCCAGGATCTCGGGGGTGAGCCCGGCGCCGATCCGCAGGGCCGCGTCGGTGACGGGGAGCCGGGAGACCCAGGCGCGGGCGAGGGCGCCCAGCGCGGTGCGGGCGGTGTGCCCGGGGTCGGGACGGGCGGTCTCGGCCGTGCGTTCGGCCGCCTCGGCCAGGACCGAGAAGTACAGGGCCCGCTTGCCGGGGAAGTTGGAGTAGACCGCGCCCCGGGTGAGTTCGACGCGCTCGGCGATGCGGTCGATCTTGGCGTCGCGGAAGCCGTGTTCGGCGAACTCCTCCCCGGCCGCGGCCAGTACGCGCGTCCGGTTGCGGGCCTGCCGCTGCGCCCTCGTGAGCCGGGCCATCGTCCTCCCTCGCTTCGGCGTCCGCCCATCCTACGGCGAGATGCCCCGGCCACCCGGATACACGGAGAATCCCGATACCGGCATCATCCGGGAACGCGCCGACCAGCACGGGCGCACTCCAGGGCAGCGGTCACACGCTCGGACCCCGCGCCGGCCGACCGCGCCCCGGGAAGGTCCGCGGCTCGAACGGTGTGTTTCTCAGGGATCTCTCATGTTGCCCTGGTTCGATGGGGGCCGATGAGCAAGAACACCATCCTCGTGGTGGACGACGCGCCCAACATCGTCGACCTCGTCGCCACGGTCCTGGGCTTCCACGGCTTCCACGTGGTGACGGCCACGTCCCTGGGGCGGGCGCGCCGCGCGCTGGCCGAACACGACCCCGACCTGCTGGTGGTCGACGTCATGCTGCCCGACGGGGACGGCTACACGCTGTGCCAGGAGGTCCGCGCGGCCAGGCCCGACACCGGCATCGTCTTCCTGACCGCGCGCGACGCCCCGGGCGACCGCATCGCCGGGCTCACCTACGGGGGCGACGACTACATCACCAAACCGTTCGAGATGGACGAGCTGGTCGCCCGTGTCCGCGCCGTCCTGCGCCGTCTGCGGCCCAGCACCGAGGAACACGGGCCTCCCGCGCGCCGCGTCCTTCGCGTGGACGACGTCGAACTGGACCAGGACCTGTTCGAGGCCCGCCGCGCCGGTGAGCCGGTCCGCCTCTCCCGCACCGAGTACGAACTGCTCCTCCACCTCATGGACAACGCGGGCCGGGTGCTCTCCAGGGAGCAGATCATCGACCACGTGTGGAGCGCGGACTACGGCGGCAGCTCCAACATCGTCGACACCTACATCGGCTACCTGCGGCGCAAGCTCAACGCGCTGGGGCCCAACGTCATCCACACGCACCGGGGCTTCGGCTACACGATGCGCGACCGCGGGGAGCAGGCGTGAGCACGCCGCGCCGGGCCGGCCCCGTGGAGGCCCCGTGACCCTGCGCGCCAGGCTGATCGCCCTGCTCATGGCGGTCACCACCCTGGCGCTGGCCATCGTGGTCTCCGTCGGCGTGCTCACCCTGCGCGCCTACCTGACCGACCGGCTGGACGGGCAGCTGGAGATCATCGCCGAGTTCGTCCGCGCCCGTCAGGACGAGATCCTGGCCAACGACCCCGAGGCGCTGATCGGCGACGTGAGCGCGCCCCGGGAACTCCTCGTCGAGATCGAGTCCGACGCGGTCGTCCACCGGGACCCCACCTTCGACTCGTCCCTGCTGGACGCGGTCACCGGGCGGGTGGACGAGGGCGCCCCGCGGACCGTCGGGCACGAGGGCTCCTCCTACCGGGTCATGTACATGGAGCTGCCCCGCCACGAGGCGCGCCTGGTGGTGGCCCTGTCCCTGGAGCCGGTGGAGGCGGCCGTCAGGCGCCTGGTGCTGACCGGCGCGGTGACCTCCGTGCTGCTGCTGGCCGTGTTCGGATCCATCGCCTCCTCCGTGCTGCGCTGGGGGCTGCGCCCGCTGGACGACGTCGTGGACACGGCCGAGGCGATCGCCGACGGCGACACGGACCGCCGGGTCCCGGTGGACCCCAGCCGGATCCGCACCGAGACCGGGCGCCTGACCGTGTCGATCAACCGCATGCTCGCGCACCTGCAAGCGGCGATCCGGTCGAGGACGGAGTCGGAGGAGCGCATGCGCCGCTTCGCCGCGGACGCCTCCCACGAACTGCGCACACCCCTCACGGTGGTGCGCGGCTACCTCCAGATGCTCGCCGAGGGCGTGGTCACCATGCGCGACCGCCCGGACGTGGTGCCCCGGGCCCAGGCGGAGGCCGAGCGCATGTCGCGCCTGGTGGAGAACCTCCTGTACCTGTCGCGGCTCGACGAGCGGGCCGGGTCCGCGCCCTCCGCGCGGCCGTCGGCGGTGTCGCTGGCGGAACTGGTGCGCGACTGCGTGTCCGACGCGCACGCCGCGGCCCCCGAACGCCTCGTCCGCACCGACGTGCGGGACGAGTGCCTGGTCACCGGGGACCGGGACTCCCTGCACCAGGCCCTCGCCAACGTCCTGGCCAACGTGCTCACCCACACGCCCTCCGACAGTGACGCGGTGGTGCGCCTCGAACGGGTCGGCGGGCGGGCCGTGCTGGAGGTCTCCGACTCCGGCCCGGGCATCGGCCCCGAGTCCTCGGCCCTCGCGTTCGAGCGCTTCTACCGCGATCCGTCCGCGCACGAGCGCGAGGGCAGCGGGCTGGGGCTGTCCATCGTCAGGGCGGTCATGGCCTCCCACGGGGGCGACGCCCGGCTGCGCTCCACGGTCGAGGAGGGCACGACCGTGACCCTCGTCTTCCCCCCGCGCGGCGCGGACCCGGAGGGTGGCGGTGACGCACACCTCACCCCGCCGGACGGGTTCTCAGCCGATTCTCATCCTCCTCGCAGGTCCTCCTCATCCGGACACGGTGGCCTGGATCCGTGGCCCGCGGTCCGCCGAGCCGGAGGCCGGAACACGACACGAGAGAGGCGGAGCATGGCGACACTGCTGTACCGAATCGGATCCTTCTCCTACCGGAGGCGGTGGTGGGTGCTCGGAGCGTGGCTGGCGCTCATCGCGGTCGCCGCCACGGCGGCGCTGACCTTCCGCACACCGATGAGCGACACCTTCGAGATCCCGGGCACGGAGTCCCAGGAAGCCGCGGACATGCTCGCCGAACGCTTCCCCGAGCGCGGCGGCGGTACGGTCACCGTCGTCGTGCGGGCGCCGGAGGGCGAGGACCTGACGGACTCGGAGGAGTACCGGGAGGCCGTCGGCGCCACCGCCGAGGAGCTCCGGGGCATCGAGGGCGTGGAGGGCGTCACCAACCCGTTCGGCCTGCTCTCCGACGCGCGCGAGGCCTACGGCGACGCCCTGGCCGAGGCCGAGCGGGAGGCGCGCGACCTGGCCCGCCAGGAGGCCGGGGCGCAGGTGCCCGAGGGGACCCCCGGCCGGGAGGACGTCATCGCCCGGGCCGAAGAGGAGGCCGCGAGCAGGGTCGCCGAGGAGAGTCCAGCCTTCGACGAGGAGGAGGCCCTCGGCCGGATCCCGCTGTTCTCCGACAGCCAGCGGGCGCTGCTGCTCCAGGTGCAGTTGAAGGAGCCCGACGGCGACGTCGACCAGGACACGGTCGAGGCGGTCCTGGACAGCGGAGGCGCCGCACGCGACGCCGGGCTGACGGTGGAGCACAGCGGTCAGTCGCTGTCCATGGGAGCCCCGGTCATGGGCGCCGGGGAGGCCCTGGGCGTGGTCGTGGCCCTGATCGTGCTGATCCTGAACTTCGGGGCCCTGGTCCTGGCCGGCATGCCGATCCTCATCGCCCTGGCCGGCGTGGGCCTGGGCATGGCCTCCGTCTTCTCCCTGGCCTCCGTGCTGGAGCTGACCAGCACGGCGCCCATCCTGGCGGTGATGATCGGCATCGCCGTGGGCATCGACTACTCGCTGTTCGTCCTGTCCCGCCACCGCCAGCAGCTCGCCGAGGGCATGGACCCGCACGAGTCGGCCGCGCGGGCGATCGGCACCGCGGGCAGCGCCGTGGTGTTCGCCGGGATCACGGTGATGATCGCCCTGGTGGGCCTGAACGTGGTGGGCGTGCCCTTCCTCGGCGTCATGGGCGTGGTCGCCTCGGTGACGGTGTTCACCGCCGTGCTGGGGGCGGTCACCCTGCTCCCCGCGCTCCTCGGATTCCTGGGTACCAGGATCGGCGCGCTGCGGCTGCCGGTCCTGGGACGCCGGTCGGAGGCCTCGCTGACCGCGGGGGAGACGCTCAGCGGCAGGTGGGCCCGGTTGCTGGTGCGCCACCCGGTGCTGCCCGTGGTCGCGGTGGTGCTGGCCCTGGGTGCGGCCGCGCTTCCGGCGGCGGACCTGCGCCTGGGTCTGCCCAACGACTCCACGGCCGCGGAGGACACCACCCAGCGCCGGGCCTACGAGATCGTCAGCGAGGAGTTCGGGCCCGGGTACGCCTCACCGCTGCTGCTGGTGGCCGACCTGCGCGATGCCTCCGACCGTGAGGCCGCGGCCGAGGAGATCGCCGAGCGCGCGGAGGGGCTCGACGGCGTTGAGGACGTCTACCCTCCCGCCTACAACGGCTCCGGGGACACGGCGATCATCACGGTGGTGCCCGAGGAGGGGCCGTCGAGCACGGCCACCGAGGACCTGCTGCACGACATCCGTGACGAGCGCGGCGCGATGGAGGCCGACACCGGAGCGGCCGTCTCGGTCACCGGGGCGACCGCGGCGGGGATCGACATCTCCGAACGGCTCAACGAGGCGCTGCCTCTGTTCCTGGGCATCGTCGTGGGACTGGCTCTGATCCTGATGATGCTGGTGTTCCGCTCGGTGCTGGTACCGCTGAAGGCCGCCCTGGGGTTCGTCCTCAGCGCGGGCGCGGCGCTGGGCCTGACCGTGGCCGTCTTCCAGCAGGGGCACGGCGCGGAACTGCTCAACGTGGAGAGCTCCCCGACGCTGCTGGCCTTCCTGCCCATCCTGCTGCTGGGGGTGCTCTTCGGCCTGGCCATCGACTACGAGGTCTTCCTGGTCTCGCGGATGCGCGAGGAGTTCACCCACGGGGCCGAGGCCCGCGAGGCGGTGGTCACGGGCTTCCGGCAGGGGGCGCGCGTGGTCACGGTGGCCGCGGTGATCATGGTCTCGGTGTTCGGGTCGTTCGTCTTCGGCCACGACGAGATGATCAAGCCGATCGCCTTCGCGCTGGCCGTGGGCGTCCTGGTGGACGCCTTCCTGGTGCGGATGACGCTGGTTCCGGCACTGATGTCGCTGTTCGGCCGCGCCGCCTGGTGGCTGCCCCGGTGGCTGGGCCGGCTGCTGCCCCCGGTCGACATCGAGGGCGAGAAGCTCGCCCGCGCCTTCGACCCGGCCCCGGAGACCGCCGGGACCGGAACCCGGCGCTGACCCTGCGCGTTCCCGTCGCCCCCGCCCGGATCCCGGGCGGGGGCGCGTCCGTGTCACGGGCGGGACCCCTGGTCAGCCGAGGCGGTCCGTCCGCTCACCCAGACGGGCGAGGAAGGTGCGGCCGGTCGGCGGCGGGTCCTCGACGAGCACGGTGGCGTGGAAGGCGTGCGGCGTGCCCCCGTACAGGTCGACGTCGGCTGCGGTCCCCGCAGCGGCCGCGGCGAAGCGCCGCGTGTGGTCCAGGAACAGCTCGTCCCCTCCGACGGGCAGCAGCAGCGGCGGTAGCAGCAGACAGTGGTCCTTCCCTTCTGGGCATGGTGCGCGGAGAACTGGTGCGGCGTACGGGAGGGACGCGTGTCGGCGATCCGTGGAACGGCACGGAAAGCGGTGGCGCACAGTTCAGCCGCCGTCCCCTCCGCGGTCATCCGGGGAGGGCACAATGACCGCCCTCCCCGCACGACCCCGACCGCGTGAAAGCGAGTGCCCGTCCGTGTCCCTCCCCACCTCCCCCACCGGGACCGGGCGCGCACAGCGCGCCGTCGTCGGCGCCGGCGGGCACCGACCCGAGATCGACGGCCTGAGGGCCGTGGCCGTGCTCCTGGTGGCCGCCTACCACGTCTGGCTGGGCCGGGTCTCCGGCGGTGTCGACGTCTTCCTGATGCTGACGGGCTTCCTCATCACCACCTCCCTGGTGCGCGCGGCCACCGGCGGGACGATCCGCTACGGCGCCTTCCTGGCCCGGCTGGCCGCACGCCTGGTGCCGACCGCCGCCGTCGTCGTCCTGGCGACGTTGGCCGCGACGTGGCTGCTCCTGCCCGAGACGCGGTGGAGCGACGCGCCGGGGGACGCGGTGGCGGCCCTGCTGTACCACACGAACTGGCACCTGGCACTGGACTCCGTGGACTACCTGGCGCGCGAGGGCGGCCTCGACCCCTTCCAGCACTTCTGGTCGCTGTCGGTGCAGGGGCAGTTCTACCTGGTGTGGCCCGTGCTGATCGCGGTCGCCGTGTGGACGGCCCGGCGCGGTGGGCGCGACCCGCGCACCCCGCTCCTCGTCGCCCTGTCCGCGGTCCTCGCGCTCTCCCTGGCCTACTCGGTGCTGATGACCCGGGCCGACCAGCCGTGGGCCTACTTCGACACCGGCACCCGGCTGTGGGAGTTCGCGCTCGGCGGGCTCCTGGCCCTGCTGCTGCCGGGAGCGAAGTTGCCGAGGGCACCGCGGGTGGCACTGGGCTGGATCGGTCTGGCGTCTCTGGTGCTGTGCGGCGCGCTGCTGCGGGTGTCGTCCGTCTTCCCCGGGTACGCGGCGCTGTGGCCCACCCTGGCCGCCGCGGCCGTCGTCGTGGCCGGCACCTCCGGTTCGGCACTCGGAGCCGACCGGCTGCTCACCCTGCGGCCGCTGCGCTACCTGGGCTCCATCTCCTACGCGCTGTACCTGTGGCACTGGCCGCTGCTGGTGTTCTACCTGTCCGTCACCGGACGCGGCCTGGCGACCCCGGTGGGCGGTGCGGCCGTCCTGGCGGTGTCGGTGCTGCTGGCGGCGGCGACCACCCCGGTGGCCGACAGGCTGGCCGTGCTGGGACGCGGAGGCGGGCGCCGGGCGGTGCTGCGCGGAACGGCGGCGGCCCTGGCCTGCCTGCTACCGGTACTGCTCACGGCCGGGACCTGGGCCGGACACCAGTCCGCCGAACGCGCCCGGTGGGAGGGGCTGCTCGCCGACGGCCGCAGCTACCCGGGGGCGGCCGCGGCCGGCGGGGCCGGGATACCGGACATGCCGGTCTACCCGCCACTGGCCCTGGCGGTCGACGAGGCCCCCGTGACCTACGACGACGGCTGCAACCAGACGACCTTCGACGCCGAGGTGATCACGTGCGTCTACGGCTCCGACGACCCGGTGCGCACGGTGGCGCTGGTGGGCGGCTCGCACGCGGCGCACTGGTTCCCCGCCCTGGAGGACATCGCCCTGGCACGCGGCTGGCGGCTGCTCAACATCGTCAAGGGCGCCTGCCTGTTCACCGACGCCCCGCAGACCTACAAGGGTGAGCCGTACACGTCGTGCACGGAGTGGAACCGCGGGGTGATGGCCGAGCTCGGACGGCTGCGGCCCGACACGGTCTTCACCACGGGCACCACGACCAGTCTGGACGCCTCGGCCGGCTACGGCGAGGAGCAGGTCGTGGACGGCTACGTGGACCGGTGGCGCGAGTTGGAGGACATGGGGATCGGCGTGGTCGCCGTGCGCGACACCCCGAGGTTCCGTTTCGACGTGCCGACCTGTCTGGCCGAGGCGGGTCCGGACGAGTGCGTCTCGGCACCGGAGGAGTCGATGGCGCCGGTCTCACCGCTGGAGGGGCTCGACCTGCCCGCGAACGTGACGGTGCTGGACCTGACCGACCGGTTCTGCGGGTCCGGCGTGTGCCGCCCCGTGATCGGCAACGTCCTCGTGTACTGGGACAGCGGCCACGTCGGCGCGACGTTCATGCGCACCCTGGCGCCGGAGCTGGAACGGCGGTGGGCGCGGGCCGAGGGCTGGTGAGTCCCGCGATGGAGGCCCGGGACGCACCCGTCGAGGAGACCGGTCCCGGCCCCCGCCGTCGGACCTCAGCGTGAGCGGCCCCGGCGCACGTGGTCGCCCCGGTGGCCTTTCGCCGGGCCGGCGCCCCTCCTCCGTGTTCCCACGCACGCGTCGTCACGGCGGGTCGCCGTGCACCGTGCGCACGGTCGCGTAGAGCAGCATGTCGCGCCGCCGGCCGCCGATCGGCTGGTGGCTGCGCAGCAGCCCCTCACGGACGTAGCCGACCCGCTCGGCCGTCCGCGCGGACGCGGCGTTCCACGGCTCGATGTAGGCCTCGATCCGGAACAGCCCCGGCACCTCCCAGCCGAAGGCCGTCAGCGCGGACAGGGCGTCGGCCGCGACCCCGCGACCCCGGGCGGAGGGGGCCACCGAGTACCCGACCGTGGCCCGGCCCACGGCGAGGCTGTGCAGCCACAGGCCGCAGGCGCCGAGCGCGGCGTCCGTGCGGGCGTCGGCGACCGTGAACGAGAAGCCCGCCCCCGCCGTGTACCGGTCGTGCTGCCGGTGGACCCAGGCCAGCGCCTCGGCGGGAGAGGCGTTCGGGGTCAGGGATCCGATCGTCGGGACGTACGGGTCGGTCGACAGCTCGCGGACCATCGGGACGTCCGCCCCACTCGGCCGACGGAGCACGACACGGCCGTGCGCCGGCGGTGTCACCGGCCATGGCGGAGGCGTCGAGGGGATCACGGACCCAGTATCGACGCCGCCACGCCGCACGGGCAACGTGCGGGCGGCGCGAAGCGGTCACCAGCGCCGGGGGACGGGGACCGCCCGAAAGGCGAAGGCGTGCGGGGAGGAGCGGCCCTTCGACGATGGCGTGGGCCCGGCGGGGCCCGGGACAGCACGGGGCGGCCCGGCCCGCCAGGGCTCTTCCCGGAGTCCCCGACCCGACCCCGGCCGGTCAGGCCTCGCCGGGTGAGAGCTCCAGGTAGTCGATGTTGGGCAGGCCGTCGGAGCCGGTGGCCACGAGCCGGACGGTGTTGCCGCCGGGGTCCAGCCGCACCGTGATCGTCGTTGTCGCCCAGACCTCCCACGCGCCCGTGGCCGCGAACGGGATCGGCCCCGTGGTGGAGCCGTTCACCACCGCCTCCGCCGGCCGGCCGCCCGAACCGCCGTTGGCGTACCCGATCACCAGAGCAGCCGTTACCGGGCTGTCGGCGTCCACCGTGAACCGCGCCGCCACGCCGGTGGCGTTGTCGGTGTTGCAGAATCCGCTGCCGGAGTACCCGGGGTGGTCGGCGTCGATGGCGCCGTCGCAGGTGGCCGGCGCGTGCTCCGCCTCGTGGCGTACGGGAGCCGGTCCGCCCCCGCCGTCGTCTTCGCCGAGGTCGGCGCCGAGGCCGGCGTGGCCACGGGGGCGCAGGAAGTCCGTGGCCGGGATCGAACCGTCCGCGGCGCGCGGGCCCTTGATGTCCGAGGCCGAGGTGCTGACCAGGTCGGCGTTGCTCCAGCCGTCCCTGAGGTCCCACGAGTTGCCGCTGCCGCCCGAGGAGCCGAGGTCGACGCCTGCCCCGTCGGCGACCGACAGGTTCCGGTTCAGCGTCGAGGCCGACCGGTCGAAGACGAACCCGCTGCCGCCGTTGGCCCAGGCGGTGTTGTTCTCCAGACGCAGCGAGCCGGGATTGCCGTTGTCGATGAACCCGCCCACGGCGTTGTCGAAGGCGATGCTGTTGTTCACGACGTGGTCCGCCGTGCCGCGTCCGAGCTTGAAGCCGTTGCCGTCGCCCTCCCAGCCGGGGAAACCCCAGCGGTCGAAGCCGTTGCCCCAGGCGACGGAGTCCTCGACGCGGATCGGGGTGAGGAAGTCCCAGGAGTCGAAACCGTCGTCGGCGTTGTTCCACAGCCTCGCGCCGGTCACGACGTTGCCCGAGCCGGCTCCCTGCTTGATGGCCAGGCCGTCGGCGCTCTCGCCGTTCTTGCGCGGGTCGCGGTTGCCGTGGCTGTCGAGGTTGATGACCCGGTTGTCGCTGGAATCGAGCACGAGGTGCAGCCCGGTCTCGTAGTTGTCGCGGGTGACCAGGTCCTTGTAGACGTTGTTGCTGGACTCGATGGCGAAGATCCCGTAGGGGCCGTTGACGATCTCCAGTCCCTCGAAGCGCCACCAGTCACCGCTGACGTGGATCGCGCCGCGCTCGACGCGCGGATAGGACTCGCCCGACGGGGCGGGGGTGTTGGGCATGTTCTCGCCGTCGATGGCAACGTGCTCGCCGTCGTAGGCGCGCATGGTGATCGGCTGCGAGGGGGTGCCGCTCTTCTCGATCCGGATGTTGACGTCCGGGTCGTAGGTGCCGCCGCGTATCCGGATCACGGTGCCGGGCCCGGCCAGGTCGACGGCGCGTTGGATGGTGCGCAGGGGGGCCGCGACGGTGCCGGGGCCGGAGTCGCTGCCGTCTGTCGCGACGGTGAGCGTACGGGCCTGGGCGGCGGCGGGCTGCGCCGGCGCGACCGCCGCGAACGGGACGAGCACCGCCGCCGCCAAGGCTAGGCGCAGCGCTCCCAGCGGTCTTCCGCGGGTTCGAGGACTGCTGAACCGCATGATGGAACCTTCCTCGATATGACCGGAGAAGTGAGCCGCGGCCGAGGTGTTCGCCCGCGGCCCGGCGACGGCGCCGCCCCGGAACGGCCGGCCCGCCCGGTTCGTTCGGGCGGACCGGTCGGCGTCCGGTCGGCTCCGGCTGCTGTCGGCCGGACCGGTTACAGGTCGACCTCACCGCCGCCGGTGGCGGGTCCCCTGTCGGACGAGTCCTCGCTCGGGGCTGAGGAGCTCGGCGGGGGTGGGCGAGCAGCTCGCCGCGGTCGCCCGGCGGACCGTCGTTCCCCGACCCGGGGCGAACCGTCTCGGAGAGGCCGTGGGGACTCGTCGTCCGGAGGCTGCAAGGTGTCGGCCTCCGCCGTCCTACGGCGCGTAGGTCTCGAACTCGGCGACGCGCGGCGTGCCGTTCGAACCGGTGATCACGAAGTCGATCTTCCGAAGCGTCGTCGGGTCGAAGGTGATGGCACCCGCCCCGCTGCCGGTGGCCAGGACGGCGCCGGTGTCGTGGTCGACGACCCGCCAGGAGCCGATGTTGCCCTCGGCTCCGGCCGCCTCGCGGATGTTGATCGCGGACACCGTGGCGTTGGAGTCCCACTTGACCGAGACGCGGCCGGTCGAGCCGTCCGGCGACCAGTAGGTGCCCATGTCGCCGTCGACGACGTTCCCGTAGCTGGTCCCGCTGGCCTTGCCGGAGCCGTCGGCGCCGGCCCCGAGGCTGAGGTTGGTTCCGTCGGGAGGATCGGTCGGGTCCGGGTCAGTCGGGTCCGGGTCGGTCGGGTCCGGGTCGGTCGGGTCGGGGTCGGTCGGCTCCGGATCGGTCGGCTCCTCTGCCTCGCAGTTGCCGTCCGAGACCCGGTTTCCCTTGCCCGCGCCCGCGATCTGGTCCAGCACCCCCGGCACGCAACCGGCGTCGTCGAGCTCGTAGGAGTACGGAATGCTCACCGACGTGGTGGACCGCGGGTCGGGTCCGGCGGGGTAGTTCTCCTCGTCCTCGCTGGACCAGGTCACGTTGTCGAAGATGTTGCCGCCGACCTCCCAGGTGCCCCTCTCGTCGGTGTAGAAGGTGCCGAGGACGTCCTTGGAGTCCTGGAAGTAGTTGTTCTCCACCTTCGCGCGGGCCCCGGCACGGGAGTTGATGCCGGACTTCTCGATCCCCGCGTAGTGGTTGTTGTACATGTGCCCGACGCCGCCGCGCAGCAGGGGCGCACGCGAGTCGAGGTTTTCGAACTGGTTGTGGTGGTACGTGACGTAGCCGTTCGAGCGGTCGCTCTCGCTGGACCCGACCAGGCCGCCACGGCCGGAGTTGCGCAGGATGCTGTGGGAGAGGGTGACGTACTGGGTGTTGTTCTTCATGTCGAAGAGGCCGTCGTAGCCCTCCGACTCCCCGCCCGACGCCTCCAGGGTGACGTGGTCGACCCAGACGTTGCGGACACCGCTCTCCATCCCGATGGCGTCACCGCCGTTGGACGTGGGCGAGCCGGACTTCTTGACGTTCCGGACGGTCACGTTCTGGATGACGATGTTGCTGGACTCCCGGATGTGGATGCCCAGCTGGTCGAACACGGCTCCGCCGCCGGTGCCGACGATCGTGACGTTGCTGATCCTCTTGAGCTCGATCACGTCGTCGGCGGTGTCGCAGCTGTCGCCCGACACCTTGGAGGTGTTGCCGTGGTCGATGGTTCCTTCCACCTCGATGATGACCGGGGTGCTGGTGCTGGCCCGGTTGCACAGGGCCTGGTGGATCTCGGTTCCGGTCGTGGCCCGTACCGTCTGTCCGCCCGCGCCGCCGGTGGTCCCGCCGTTCTGGGTCGCGTAACCCGTGGCCTCACCGGTCTGCGCCGATGCCGTGGACATCGGCAGGGTCAGACCGGCCGTCACCGTGGCCGCGGCGGCCGCGACGGCCAGCGTCGACACGAGCCGACGCGTGATTGATCGTCTCACTGCTTACCCTTCGTAGTAGAGCATGAGCATTGACGTGCTCTTTCCGAGAGTAGAGAAAGCGCTTTCCGTGTCAAGGGGGGTTAATGCAACCGTTTGCAGGAGGGTTGAGCGCCCTGATTGTCTCCTGTGCCTGTGGCCTGCGGCTTCGTCGGCATCCGGCTTCGACTTCGGAACCGGGTGCCTCCAAGGGTGCAACCGGTTGGGCCGCCTCCTCGGCGACGCGGCGGGCCGGCGCAGGCGCCCGGAGGCGGCCGGGAACGTCACGGCGGAAGGCGGTCGGGCGGTCGGGGAAGGCGCTCTCGGCGGGTGGCGCGCACCGGGGGCAGCGGTCCTTCCCGGGCCGGCGCCCGGACCCTCCGACGAGCACGGAAACGACGGGGTCCCGCCCGGTCGGAGAGACCGGACGGGATCCCGTGGAACAACGGAGCGGCGATGGCCGACGCGCGGTCGTGGGCCTTGCCACGGCCGCCGCCCCGCGGCGGTTCCAGCGGGACGGACGCCTCTCCCCCGAGGCGGACGCGAGCGACAGCGGTTCGAGTTCGAACGCTCGGGGAGCCGTCTGCCGCTGGTCGAAAGCCGACCTCTGGGACCCGGTACCGAAGTCCTGTGCTCCCGTCCCGGAACAGGGGTGGAGTCAGCGTCCGGTGGCGCCGTCGATCAGTTCGCGGAGGATGTCGGCGTGGCCCGCGTGGCGGCCGGTCTCTTCGATCATGTGGACGATCGCCCAACGGGTGCTGGGAGCGGGGCGCCCCGGCAGCGCCCGGGGCCGGGGAACCGGTGCGTCCGGGTCGGTGCACCCGTCGAGAACGTCGTTCGCGCAGGCGACCGCCCTCCGGTAGCGGGCGACGACGTCGGCCACACTGTCCGCGGGCGCGGCCCGGAAGGTCGCCGACCAGTCGGTGACGACGTCCCCGAGGAACACCGACCGCTCAACGAAGGTCAGGTGTTCGAGCAGGCCGAGCAGGTTCGTGCCCGACGGAACTCCGGCTGTGCGGACCTGTGGTTCGGGCGCGTCCTCGACCTTCGCGGCGATCGATGTCCGGAGGTAGTCGAGGAAGCCACGCAGAACGTCGGCTTCGCTGCCTCCGGTCCGGGGCGGCGGTGTGTCGCCGCGGCGGTCGCGGCGCGGGGCGGTGGGCATGGTCGGCCTCCTTCGTGGGACACGGATCCTGCTCCGGGTCAGGCGGTGCGGTGGACGAGCAGGACGTGGTCGGTGACCTCGGCGGTGTGCCCGTCCGGACCGGTCGCGACACGGCGGAGCTCCTCGGCCCGCTCGACCGTCCACTCCGCCGGATCCAGGCCGATCCCCGCGGCGACCTCGCGCGGAGTCGGGTAGCGGACGTCGGGATCCTGGTTCCACGACCACGGCGCGGTCGAGCCGTGGTCGACCACCAGCAACCGCCCGTCCGGGCGCACCGCCTGCGCGGCCGTGCGCAGGACGCTCGCCCGGTCCAGGTCCACGGGGGTGTGGAGGTAGTGGGCGCAGACCAGGTCGAACCGGCCCCGCGGGAAGGACACCTGCAGATCGTGCCGCTCGGCGACGACCAGGTCGTCCAGGCCGTGGGAGAGGGCGAGTCCGGCGACTCGCTCGACCGCCACGGCCGAGACGTCGACAGCGGTGACACGCCACCCTCGGCGGGCGAGCCACAGCGCGTCGCCGCCGGTGCCGCAGCCGAGGTCCAGCGCACGGCCGGGCGGCAGTCCCGTGACCGTCTCGGTGAGTCGGAGGTTCGGCCGCGGGTCGGCGGTCGCCGGCCGGGCCGCGTGGAAGTCGCCCCAGAACGTGGCCGCATCGGTGGTGCTCATCGGAACTCCTCGTGTCGGGATGCGCCCAGTCTCGTCGTCTGCGCTGCCCCTGGCACGAAATCTTGCGGTTATGGCAAGCTGGTCGCGTGGATCGCGAAACGGAGGACGTACTCGACGTGGTGGGCCCGCGCCTGCGCGCCCTGCGCCGCGCCCGCGGCATCACCCTCGCGGACCTGGCGGCGACGACCGGGGTGTCGGAGAGCACCCTGTCACGGCTGGAGAGCGGTCAGCGCCGAGCGACCCTGGAGTTGCTGCTGCCGCTGTCCCGTACCTACGACGTCCCGTTGGACGACCTCGTCGGCGCCCCGCGCACGGGCGACCCCCGGATCCACCTGAAACCGATCCGGCGGTTCGGGATGGTGTTCGTTCCGCTGTCCAGGCGGCCGGGCGGTACGCAGGCGTTCAAGATGATCATTCCGGCTCGACCGGAACCGCTCGAACCGTCCCCGAAGACGCACGAGGGCTTCGAATGGCTGTACGTGCTCAACGGTCGCCTGCGGCTGGTGCTCGGAGAACGCGACCTGACGCTGCCGCCCGGGGAGGCGGCCGAGTTCGACACGTCCCTGCCGCACTGGCTGGGCAGCGCCGACGGCGGCGCTGTCGAGCTCCTCATCCTGTTCGGCCTACAGGGAGTGCGTGCGCACGTGCGCACCGGTCCGGGGTCCGGATCCTCGCCTGGCTGACCCGTCACGGCCGCCCCCGGAACGGCGGGGGCCGCCCCGAGGTGCGTGGACCTGGGCGAGCCGACCACAACCCGCGGGGCACAGCCTCGCATCGAGGGTCCGGGGGCCGTCCCCCAGAGGAAGCGACGAGACGACCGGGCGAGGCGGCCGAAGGCCGCCGAGCAAGGTCGTCTCGGAGTCGAGTGGGCCCTGGGCAAACCAACTACAACCCGGCCCAGCTCGCCGCCAAGTTCGAAGCCCTCCTCCGCGAGCTTCCCGCACCGACGGCACCGCTCCCCGAGCGCAGGAAGCCAGCGAAGAAGCCGGGCACCGCGAAGCGCCTCATGCTGCATGAGGTCAACGAGCTGATCACCGCCTACCAGGCAGGCACGAACGTCTACAAGCTCGGCGAACACTTCATTTCCAGCCAGAAATCCTTAAAAAATCCTAGGATTACCAGAATCCATTTTGTCAAGTACTAGAACTTTAGTCGCGCTTCGGACGCCAACCGCCGAGGTACTTATCAATGAGTTGAGTAAGTGGAATGTCACCGTCAACGGATTGCAAGGTGTCGCGAGCAGTCCGGAGCGCTTCTTCTTCCCCGAACGCTTGAACTAGGGGATCCCACATCAAATGTTCCTCTTAGTGGAGGTTGCGCGAGCCCAATGGCTGTGACTGTGCCACGCTCTTTGCCGACCTAAACAGTGAACGAATCTCGTCCGGATCGGTGAACACCACTGGCGAAAACTCGTCTCCTTGTCGATCACGAAGTGTCCACTGAACGCGCAGAAGATCCCACTCCTCAGTGGGGACGGGCGAGTGAGCGTCTGAGACTCGCTCAATGAACTCGCCTTCGATTTGCTTGGCGAACTGTTCACTCACGAGCTTGTGGCCAAAGCCCTCTTGATAGCCGACAGACTGGATCATATACAGTTATGTTGAGAATGATCGAAGCTTCAACAGCTCTTCCCTGAACCCCACGGACCCATAACGCCTACGACAGCGCCCTCAGAGAGATCGAGTTGACGGAGGCTCTTAGCAAAGTCCTGCGCAACCCCGGTGCGCCCAAGCGCGCCCTCAGAGGAGGACTTGATCGGGTTGTCAATTGGCGGCTTCTCCGCGCTACTCATTTTGCATTCCTATGCATTTATTTTCTCATCTTCGATCCATTCTGACAATACTTGCCAGCTCACGCCATCGCTCTTGAGACGTTGTAGTGCAAGTTACCCGACCTGGAGACGCCTCTGCCCACCCAAGAAGCCTCGCCAAGCCCCTCTATGTCAGGCTCAAGTGTGACATGCAGGGATAACTTTCGCTAAGCGACACAAGCAGGGCAAGGGCAGGCAACAACCACCGTGACCGTGACCAACCACGACCTCCAGGACTAGGGCCACGAGCTGACCGGCCCCAAGTGCCGGACTCCCCCGAAAGGTCGCTCTTAATAGTCTAGCACTAGGACCTAAAAATCATCATTTCCTGCTAGAATAGAAAAACAAGGGCGAGAAGGAGGAACCCGTTGACACCACAGCCAACCTACAAGAACATAAATGCCATAGTTCGACCACCTCGTTGCGCCATCCTGATTAATAAGCAAAGCGAGTACTGGAGAGCCGCTGTCAGCGGCTCGATCATGCAAGCCTCTGGAGTATGGGGAGGCAAGAATTTCCTAATCATTCCGACAGATGGTGAAACGATCGAAGAGAAGTTTTGGGAACTTCTCGAAGCTTACAGTCCAGACCATGTAGTCGGCTACGGAATAACAGTAGCCGACCTCAAAGAGGCCGATCCAAAGAAGCATCAGGATATCAAGGATAGCCTCAAAAAACAGTTCCAAGAGGGAGGTTACCAGCAGGACTTCGATGAATGGCTTACTCGGAACGTAGAAACGAAACCACTAGAAAACCGTAAAATCAGCGACAAGCTCCAAGAAGATCTACTATGCAGACTCTCACCCTTTCACCATAAAAACCAAATCGTCAGCAAGCAAATTTCACGCCTATCAGGATTCTCTTACCCCTTCACTCGCATTACAGAGATTCTTCCCTACGCCAAAAGAAAGGTTGAACACATAGTCATACCCAAGGAACTGGAGGACTGCACGCTAAATCTTCTCCTCCATTCGCAAACTGGCCTAGGGAGTTTCGAGTACCAGAAAAGGGTAACCCAACAAGGAGTAAGCATCGAGGAGGTACCGGAGGCATACGATACCCGCAATCTCCTGAGGAACACCTTCGGAGATCGTCTATACTCGCATATAAAAAAGTCGAGCCAATGGAATTTGCCCGATGACTATATGGCAATTACTCCTTTCGGCATCTCAATGCTCCACCTGGCTCAGTACTATAGAAACGACTGCCATAATCCGCACGAGGAACCTTTCGTTGTCATCCTCGGAGATACAGTGGACGATTTCTGCCTATACTACTCATTGTCGCGTTTGCATGATGGGGTTTTGTGGCTGCCGCTCGCAGATCTACGTGACTGCTACAGTGCGCTCAACAAAAGAAAAAAGGCTCAGCAACAAGGCGAAGAACTCTCCTCATTGAACGACAAGCAGGAGATAACACGCACCCTGGTTAACCTATGCTTTGAGCGCGTCCGTTACGGGCATGAGGATAACCGGATTCAGCTCCGCAGCATGAGCCTCAACCGACATCAACTGATTTCGTACCGCAGCCAGATGGCTCGGTGCATTTACACAGACGTTGAGCGGTTCATGTCGATCACCGACTGCGTCACCAACGAACACTCGTCAACTGAATGCGTGGCACGCACCTTTGAAGAGAACAATTATTACAACAACTACTCCGTGGTTTTTGTTGACAACAAGACCGTTAGTCCGTTCCCCACCCCCAAACCAAAAAACTTCAGCGAGATCAAACTTCCTGACCACTACTGGTTGACATCGCTTCAGATTGAAGACTACGGACCTCCATCACTTCCGAAGCTCGGGCCAAAGATTCTTAAAGGCGGAACTTTGCTAACAACAGAAGCCCGAGTAGCAACCGACGGAATCGTTTATAACTGTCCGAGCCCTATGCATTTTGGAGGTGATGTGGACGTCAACACTGTGCGGCCAAGAATCTACATTCCTAACACAATGGAACTTCTGCAAGAGTACTTTGAGGGGATCTGTACCTCAATTCAACTTTCAGATAAGGGAAAATACTTTCAGGACACTGTTCGCCGATTCGGTGATCTGAACGCGCTTGGCAAGTTCGTAACATCTTCTTCCGGCATCAGCATTCTCGATAAGTTCCTCGCCAAGAAGAATGAAAAATCCGAAGGGGTGATCTATCTTGATAACGACCAACGAGCATACCTGAGCCTTGGCGCCCTCACGGCCAGCCTGGGAAATGAAAGGCAGGCCGCGAATCTCATCGATGACTTCATGGGCAAGGGCATTATCGAACGCGGCTACATCTTTGGATGTGAGCGCTGTAGTCTAAGTTCTTGGTATAGCCTAGATGCGCTAACGGCAGAGTTCACATGTAGCCGCTGCTCCTTCCAGCAGAAGTTCACTAGCCAGCACTGGAAGCACCCTGTCGAGCCCCGCTGGTACTATAAGCTCGCTGAAACCGTTTACCAGTTCTACCAGCATAACTCTGATCTTCCTGCGCGCGTTCTATACGATTTCAAACAGAAGTCTCAGACTTTTCACTACTCACCCGAGATCGAGCTAATAGGCTTTCCTTCGCCCGGAGAGAAAAAAGAGCTTGATATTGCTTGCATTGCAGACGGAAAGATTATAGTGGGCGAATGCAAGACACAAACCATGACAAAAAAAGACGTCGCAAGGTTTGAGCTACTAACAAAGAGCATCAAGAAGCTCCCAGATGAGATTCTGTTCGTAAGCACATGTGAGATACCAGACCGCCTTAGGGGCAGGATCGCACAAATCCCCAATACAAAAATAGTCGAGCTTGATGAATTCCCTATAGGGTAAGCCAAGAGTCTGTTTTAGCGCCCGGCAGGTGAAACCTCTCAGATCAAGTTTCTAGGAAGTTGCGCTCTGGCCAGCTTCCCCAACACCGGAATCGCCTCCACCTTCTCCGCCGTCAAGTCCTCCCACACGATGCCGTTCGGGTGCTGGCGTCGCTCGCACTGGATGACTTCGTTCGGCGTGACGATCAGGTCGACGCTGAAGTCGTGTTCCGTTTCGGGGATCTCCTCGTCTATGACCTGGAGCTGGTGCACGGGCGCCACGATGGTGGTCTCCTCGGTCACCAACCCGGCCTCTATGAGGAGCGCGACTTCTAGGTCGGAGTAGCCGGCCCCCTTGCCGATCCGCGCTCCGGAACGGTTGACGGCCACGCTGCCACAGATGACGACGTCTACCGGGCGCATGCCATCCACGCCGACGCGGCGGGCGATCTGCTCGGCGCCCTTCTTCTCCGCGGCCTCCTCCGGCAGCAGGCTCAGCAAGGCGGGGTCGAGCAGGTAGAAGGGTTTGAGGCTGGCCATGCGCGGGACGGCCATGTAGAGGAGCTTGCCGTCCTGGAGGGCGCGGGTGCGGATGGGGAGCTGCGCCCAGTCGGGGTTGGCCTTGACGGTGCTCGCGCGCTTCCAGACGTCTAGCTCGGCCAGGCGCTCAGCGGTCGCCTCATTGCCATAGAAGCCGGGGATCTTGCCGTAGGAACCTTCAGGGACGGCGCCCTCGCGTTCGAGCAGCCGCCAGACGCGGTCACGGACAGCTTCCTTGGCCTGGTCGATGTCACTCACGCGCGCCCTGCCGTTCCCCGCTAGATAGCTGCCATCAGGGCGAGGAGGCGGTCTTGGATGTCCTGCGCCCACGGCTCGTGTCGCCACTGCCGGAGCTCCTGCCCTGCGGTGAATGCCAGGTTAAGCCCGCCACCGCCACGTGTCAGCTCAACTGCGTCAATTGTGCGGTGCATGATCGCCCCGGCCTCGTCGAGCTTCTGTTGCCGGATGAGGGCCAGGGCGAGGTTGGCGTAGGCGATGGCCTGGCTTTTCTTCTTCTCAGCCAGGGAGCGAGTAGTCATGCGCAGGATGGGCTCGGCGCGTTCGGGCAGGCCGAGGAAAAGGTAGCAGGAGCCAGCCAAGCGGTTGTACTCGTTGACGGTGTAGTGCTCGGCGGCGACGTCGTCGGGGTGCGTGCGATCGAACTGGGCTTCGGCCTTGGCCAAGGCGTCCTCGCAGGCCTTGAGGCTGCCCATCATGGCGTGCCCCTCGGCAACGTGGAGCAGGGACAAGCCCGTCAGCGCCGGGCTGACCGGCTTCGCGATCTCGGCGGCTCCCCTAGCGAGCGCAGCCCCCTCCTGGGCGTTCTTCTCGCCGTACAGGGCGAGGAAGCTCTTGCGCAGCGCGGCGTACGCCTCGGTAGTGGGCTCGCGGGCTTGGCGGGCGGCGTCAATGGCTTCGTCCAGGTAGGCCCGCGGGGCAACGTGATCGCGCCGTTGGCTGACGTCCCACACCAGTTGACTCATGAAGGTGGCGGACTCGGCCTCGACTTCGAGCAGCGCCTTGCGTGCCCGCGGGTTGGTGGCGTTTTGGCGAAGGAACTTCACCTGGCCGTGGACTTGGCCGGCGGAGCCGAGCAGCGCCGTCGAGGGCGCCTTGTCGTACTGCTCATCCAACTGGCGGATGCGCTCGTGCAGGGAGGCGACGGCCACGAGGTCAACTTGCGACGGGTGCTCGAGGAGGTAGTTCATCCGCTCACTCGGCTGGGTTTGGATGATCGTGACGTCATCGAGCAGGGCTTGGAGCTCCTCCGATGTCACCTGCAACGCGCGGGCGAGCTTCGGGCGGACCCACGGCTGCGGCTCGGTTTCGGCGGTCTCCCAGCGCACCACCGTGGAACGTTCGACACCGAGGAGCCCCGCTAACTTCTCCTGGCTCAGTCCCGCAGATTTCCGCTGCTGGGCCAGCCGTATCCGTTTGGCCGCCATAGCTGTTCCTCCGGGGGTATAAGGGGCGACCTCACCCTAGCCACGTCGGGGCGCATTTGCCCATTCCAAGGCCACCCCTGCGCCATTTATGCGTCAGCACCGCCTCACTTGTGCTGTGGGTTTTTGCAGGTCAGGCCGGTTGGCTGGCTACTGGTCGGGCTGGTGGCGCCAAATCGGGGCCGCCACTGGCCCGGCCTCCATGATCTGGAGGTGAAAACGAATGCAGCCAGCGATTTACGGCTATATGCGCATTGTCTGTGGCAATGCGTTGGATGAAGAGGTCCAGCACGTCAAGCAGGAACTGGCGCAGCACGCCGCTCGCGAAGGCTTCTCGTTGGGTGAGGTGTTCACCGAGGGGATGACCCGCTCGGAGTCGGCGTTCTACACCATGCTCGACGCCTTGAAGCGGCACGGCGTCAAGGACGTCATCGTGCCGTCGCTGTGGCACTTCGCCCGGCTGCCGGGGCTCCAGGAGGCCATGCGCAAGCACATCGAGCACGAGACCGGTGCCCGCATCTGGGTGGTTCAGGGGCAGCAGCGATGAACCAGTTCACGACTTCGCGAGCGCTCGAGCGGCTGGACACGCTGCTGCGGCAGGACGGCATTTCCGCCCGCACCGATCACGATGGCGCGCTACTGGTTTTCCTCCACACCGACAGGGTCAGCGTCTCTGTCCAGGGCACGCGCTTCCGTATCGAACATGTGGATGGTGACGGCGAGACGAAGCGCTGCATCCTCCTGGTGCTCGGACGTATCGATGACGCGGCACGGCTCGTGGCCGCGTACGAAACCCCTCGCCCTGGCAGTGCGGCATGACTGATCAATGGCAACATCTTCCGCTCGTAGCGGGGAGCAATGTGGTGCGCTTCGCCCGGCATATGGCGGTGTTCACGGCGTGCGGGTGGGGCTGTGAGCAGATCGCCGACACGGTCGAACTGGTCGTGAGCGAGCTGGTCACCAACGCCGTCGACGCCGCCATCGCTGCCGGGCTGAAAGACGGTCCTTACCCGTGGGAGGTCACCAGTGGCCACCGCATCGACCTGACGATGCGGCTGCACGAGAAAGGGGTGGACATCCTGGTCGAGGATCGGCTGCCCGGCCTCCCAAGGTTCAGGAGCAACGCTTCCGCGGCCGAGGCCACCCGCCCGGAGGCCACCCTGGCCCAACTCGAGGAGCACGGCCGCGGCCTGCTGCTGATCGCCACGCTCGCCACGCAATGGGGGTTCACCCCGCAACCCGGCGGCGGCAAGGTCGTGTGGTGCACGATTGCCACCAGCCCTGCCGCACCGGCGACCACCGCGGTGACGGAGGAACGGGTGGCGTTGAAGCCGCCACAACCACGAGCCATGCTGCCGCAGCGCCAGCGCAAACAGCCGCCAGGAGGAGGGCGAAGCACCTACACGCCGCCACTCTCGCCGGAGGGCATGGTGCTAGTACTCGAAGGGCTGGCACGGCTTTAGCCCAGGCGCACCACGACCAACGATGCGCAAGAAGTTTCGTGTGGCCGTCTCTCCCGTACGACCCGGCGCCACAGCGGTACGAGGCCGTGTGTTCGAGTCAGCCCTTCGGCTGAAGGTCCGAGCGAGCACACGGTTTCGCTGCAAGGCGGGATCTGCCATAACTGAAGGTGCCGAGGACGAGCTGGGGTCGTCCTTCGACGGGCTGCACGCCCTCCAGGATGGCCGTACACGCGTCGGCACAGGCGAGGGCACCGGAGAACACCCCTGAACAGCAACGAAGCCCCCTCCGGCAGCGGAGAGGGCTTCCAGGTGCTGTCCTCGGTGGACGAGCTTCTCGACTCCCTTGCATTGGGTAAGGGTTCTAGTAAGCCGTCCAGGGTGGGCGCGAAGGGACTCGAACCCCTGGCCTATTGCTTGTAAGGCAATTGCTCTAACCAACTGAGCTACGCGCCCGTGCTTCGCACGAGATCATACCGCTTTGCGAGGATCCTCGCGCCCGGGTTTCAGTCGAGCCCGCGCAGCCTGTCGAGGTACTCGCCCACGTCGCGCGGCTGGGAGGCCGCGGTGAGGACCGACCAGCGCACGACGCCCCCGGCGTCGACCAGGAAGGTGCCCCGCCGTGCCGTGCCCCGTTCGTGGTCGAACACCCCGTAGGCGTCGGCCACGCGGCCGTGCGGCCAAAAGTCCGACAGAAGCGCGAACGGGAAGCCCTCGCGGTCGGACCAGGTACGCAGGGCGAAGACCGAGTCCACCGACACCGCCAGGATCTCGGCGCCGGCCTCGGTGAGCTCCCCGTGGCGCTTGCCCAGGTCGGCGAGCTCCCCGGAGCACACGCCGGAGAAGGCCAGCGGGTAGAAGACCAGCAGCACGGGGCGGCCGCGCAGGGCGGCCAGGGAGGTGTCCTGGCCGTACTGGTCCTGGAGGGTGAAGTCGGGCGCGTCGGCGCCCACCGGGACGGTCATAGATCACCTTCGTCTACTGGCGGCCCACCGGTCGGCGGGCACCGCTCAGCGCCGCGCGCCCGTCTCTGGGGACGCGCGGCACCGGATGTCTCACCCGTCGCGAGTGGTGTCCCTCACCGCTTGGGGACGACCAGGCGCGTACCCGACCAGTCGGAACCGACACTGACCGCGCTGGTCTGCGACAGACCCGACGTCGTCGCGGCCTCGGCGACGTCGTTGGGGGACACGTGCAGCTCACGTCCCGCCTTCGGGGTCAGCACCAGAATGGTCCCGCCGTCGGCGATGGTGGTCACCGTGTCCATCAACGCGTCGGTGAGGTCCTCCTCCTCGTCGGACCGCCACCACAACAGTGCCGCGTCGACGTCGCCGTCGAAGTCCTCGTCGACCAGCTCCTCACCGGTGAGTTCGGTGATGGATGCGCGCAGGCCCTCGTCCACGTCATCGTCGAAGCCGAATTCCTGCACCACCTGACCCGGCTTGAATCCGAGTCGGTCAGCCAGGCCACGTTCGCTCTGTGCCTGGCCCGCGGTCGCGCTCACGAAAGTTCTCCTCCACAGATGGTTTTTCTCAATCTTGCCTGCACGAAGCAGTTGTCACAACGATGCCGGGCCATTTCGCCGCCCGTCACGTGGGTCCGCGACCATCGCTGATGGCCTAGTTCACACGCTAGCGGCATGTTCCGTCAACGCGCCGCCAAACCTGTCCACGTTCCCTCCGCTCAGGAGGACGACAGGAAGGACAGCCGTACCCGCCGGTCCGGGTTGTCCACGTTCAGGTCGACGACGGCGATGGACTGCCACGTGCCCAGTTCGAGTCTGCCCGAGACCACCGGGACGGTGGTCTGGGGAGCGACGAAGGCGGGCATCACGTGCGACCGCCCGTGACCGCGCGTACCGTGTTCGTGCCGCCACCTGTCGTCGGCCGGGAACAGGTCGCCCAGGGAGGCGAGGAGGTCGTCGTCGGACCCCGCCCCGAGTTCGATGATCGCCACGCCCGCCGTCGCGTGCGGGACGAAGACGTTGAGCAGTCCGTCGCCCCCCGTCTCCGCGACGAAGTCGGCGCACTTGCGGGTGATGTCGGTGATGCTCTCCGATCCACCGGTGTGCAGCTCAAGGATCTGTGTCCGCATAGCGCCACCTTCGCGCAGGCACGGCGCTCGTGCAACCATCCCGGTCCCGGCTGTGGGTCTCACACGTCCCCGTGAAGGACCATACTCGTCCATCACATGTGCGAACCTGGTCGAATGGAGGGAAAACGGTGACTGCTTCTTTACGTCTGGGTCCCCTGCTCAGGCATCCGGGGCCGACCACGGCCACGGTGTGGGTGGAGACGGACGCCCCCTGCCTGGTGCGTGTCGTGGTCGACGGGGACGTGACGGCGGCCGAACGGACCTTCACCGTGCACGGCCACCACTACGCCGTGTGCACCGTCGAGGGCCTGCCCTCCGGGTCGGTCCTGCCCTACGAGGTCTTCCTGGACGAGGACCGGGTCTGGCCCGAGCCCGACAGTCCCTTCCCGCCCAGCACCGTGCGAACCGTGCACCCGGACGCGCCCACCCGACTGCTGTACGGCTCCTGCCACACCCCCACGGGCGACACTCCCGAGAGCATGGTCCGCTACGGCCACGACATGCTGCGCGCCACCGCGCGGCGGCTGGCCCGCGAGCCGGTCGAGGGCAACCTGGCCCTGTTGCTCATCGGCGACCAGGTCTACGCCGACGAGGTCCAGGACTCGATGCTCGGCTTCCTGCGCCGCGCCCGTGAGCGGGACGGCGACGAGGACACCCCCGTGGACGAGGTCGTCCACTACGACGAGTACGCCGAGCTGTACCAGCAGGCCTGGAGCGATCCCCAGGTGCGGTGGCTGCTGTCCACCGTGCCGACCCTGATGGTCTTCGACGACCACGACATCCGCGACGACTGGAACACCTCCGCCGCCTGGCGGCGCGCCATGGACGAGCACCCCTGGTGGCACACCCGTGTCACCAACGGCCTGGGCACCTACTGGGTGTACCAGCACATGGGAAACCTCTCCCCCGAGGACAGGGAGAAGGACCCCCTGTGGACCGCCGTGCGCGCCTGCGAGGGCGACGCCGCCGACGCGGTCGACGCCTTCGCCTGGCGGGCGCACACCGAGCCGTCGGGGTACCAGTGGGGCCACCACCACGACATCGGTTCCGTGCGGGTCCTGGTGGCCGACACCCGGTGCTCCCGTGCCCTGGGCGAGGGCGACCCCTCCGACGGGTCCCGGTCGATCCTGGGACCGCAGGGCCACGACTGGCTGGACGGGCACCTCACCGGCGGCCCCGACCACGTGGTGATCGCCTCGACGGTCCCGGTCCTGCTGCCCCACGCGGTGCACGACCTGGAGAGCTGGAACGAGGCGGTGTGCGCGGGCGCCTGGGGCCGATGGCCGCGTGAACTGGCCGAGAAGCTGCGCCAGGACGTCGACCTGGAGCACTGGGCCGCGTTCCGGTACTCCTTCCGCCGACTGTCCGACGCGGTCGGGGAGGTCTCACGGGGCGAGCGCGGCCCGGCACCGGCCACCGTGCTGTTCCTGAGCGGGGACGTGCACTTCTCCTACCTGGCGCGCGCCGAGCACCGGGACTCCGCCGGCGACGGCGACGGGACCCGGACGGCCCAACTGGTGTCCTCGCCCCTGTGCAACCAGGCACCGACCGGTATGCAGCGCATGGTCCACCTGTCCCTCAGCTGGCCGCTGCGCCTGGTCGGACGGGCGCTGGCACGGCTGGCCCGGGTCCCCGAGTCCGGCCTGCGCTGGACCATGGAGAGCACGCCCTACTTCGGCAACACCATCGGAGAGGTCTCCTTCGAGGACCGTGAGGCGCGGGCCTCCTGGTACCACTGCCCCGAGGGCGGCGCCGACGCCCTGCCCCGGGTGCGCCTGCGCACGAGGATCTGAGTGGCCTCGGCCCCGCGCGGCGGAGCGGTCGCCCGTGCCCGGCCGCCCGGGTACGGGGGTGATCCTCCCTCCACCGTCCGCGGCGGACGCCGGGGGGAGGATCACCCGCGCTCCTGACGCGTCAGGGCTTGTTGGCGGGCGGGCGCCGGGTGGACTGGACTCCGCGCCGGGTCCTGCGCACCGCCAGGCCGAGCGCGCCGCCGCCCTGTTCCAGGAGGGAGCGGGCCCGGTTCACGGTGCCTCGGGGGGTCCGGGAGGAGGTGTCGGGACCGGAGCCGCCGTCCTCGCCCCCACCGGTGCCGGACTTCTCAGCGGTACCGGACCTCTCGCCGGTACCGGCGCCGCGGGCCCCGTCGCCGGGCTCCTTCGCGTCGGCGCCCGTCTCGGCGCCGCCCAGGTGCGGAAGCACACGGGTCGGCCTGACCTCCCGGCCGGAACCCAGGTGGGGCAGGACCTCGGTCGGCTCCTCCTCCCCGGCACCCTGCTCGGAGTCCAGGTGCGGGATCACGTCGGTCGCCTCACCACCCGACCGGCCCCCGTCCGACGACGGGCCGGTGTGCTCCGAGGCGGCCGGGGCGGCGGAGGCGTCGCCGTCCTCCGCACGCTCGCTCTCCTCGCGCACGGCCTGCTTCCAGGCCTTCTCCTCCTCCTGCCGGCGCTGCTCCCGCCTGGCGTTCTCGGCCTGCCAGGCGCGCCAGGAGTTCACCAGGGGTGTGACGACCGGCCAGGTCACCTTCGCCGGACGCGAGAGCGCGTGCCACAGGTAGGCGGTGGTGCCCCACGCCTCCATGGCCCTGCGCGCCCTGGTGATGGTGAAGAAGGTGGGCATGGCCAGCAGCAGTTGCGGCCAGGCCAGCGCCAGGGCGGCGAACAGCGGGTACATGCCGCCTCCCGCCACCGAGGCGGCGGCGCCGATCACCACCGGAACCAGCGCCAGGGCGATCCGCAGACCGGTGAACTGGCGGAAGCGGTGCAGCGATCGGCGTGCGGACGCCGGCGGCGCCAACCCCTCGGGGAGGGGTGTGGTCTGCACGATCAGCGCCAGCAACAGCGTCCCCACGCCCACGCTCGACGCCAGCAGTATGGTCCACCCCGAGGCGGAGAGCGTCCCGCCGACCAGGAGGTAGACCAGCCCCAGCACGGGCAGCGGCGCGGGCAGCCAGAACAGCGCCCGTCTGCGCAGCTCGCCCTCCTGCGTGGGCTGAAGAACGAAATCGATCACAGGACGAAAGAACCGGGAATCCATCCTCGGTCGCTCTGCCACAGCGTTGACCCCCAAAGAACGTCGTGACGAGGCGGCGCGGGGACCTTCGCCCGAGGGTGGTACCGACTCAACGGTCCCATCGGTCACCCGCCCGCCACAAAGCCGCTATCCGTCATGTAGTCCCCGGGCGCACACGGTCGGTTACCGACATACCCGGCGATGGTGAAACTTCTATAAGTGGACAGACATGACAGACAACAATCAGGTTACGCCCTCCAGCGCCCCCGCGTCCCGCCGTCCGCCGATCTCGAACGCTCCACGGCCCGGGTTCAGCCCTCCTCCGCCCCGGCGAGCCGTCCGAGGGCGACGGCCACCCGCAGGACGAACGATCCGCGCCCGTCGGAGGGGGTGCGCCCGGTCAGTTCGGCGATCCGGCTGAGCCGGTAGCGGACCGTGTTGGGGTGCACGAACAGCATCCTCGCGGTGGCCTCCAGGGAGGAGGCGTGCTCCAGGTACACCGACAGCGTGTCCAGCAGCGGAGAGCCCGCGCCGAGCAGGGGGACGTACACCTCCTCCACCAACTGCCGCCGGGCCTCGACCTCGCCCTGCAGCGCGCGTTCGGGCAGCAGGTCGTCGGCCGGCACCGGCCGCGGCGCGTCCGGCCAGGCCACGGCGGCGCGCAACCCGTTGACCGCGGCCCGTACCGACGCCCCCGCGGCCCGCAGGTCCGGGACGGCGGGGCCCACCACCACCGGGCCGGAACCGAAGAGCCCGGTCAGCGGCTCCGCGGCCGCCCCCGGCAGGTCCCGCACCGGGTAGCGGTCCCCCACACCGACCACCACGACCGCGCGCCGGCCCTGCATCCCGGCCAGCACGTCGTGCCCGAGGCGGCGCGCGGCCGCGCGCAGGTCGTCCAGGACCTTGCCCCCGTCGCCCTCGCCCCCGGCCTCACCGACCACCGCGACGACCGGGGTGTGCGACCAGCCCAGCGCCGAACCCCAGGTCTGGAGCCCGTCCTCGTGGTCCCCGTGCAGCAGGGCGTCGACGATCAGCGCCTCCAGCCGGGCGTCCCAGGCACCGCGGGCCTCCGCGGCGCGCGCGTAGACCTTCGCGGAGCTGAAGGCCACCTCGCGTGTGTAGCGCAGCACGGCCTCACGCAACTGCTGGGCGCCGCCGGGAGCGGCCAGCTCCTCCACCTGGCCCTCGACCACGTCGATGACCACGCGGATCATGTCGACGGTCTGCTGGAGGGAGACCGAGCGGGTGAGCTCGCGCGGCGCGGTGCCGAAGACCTCGACGGTGATGGCGGGGCGTCCGCGTTCCGGGTTGCGGAACCAGTCGACGAAGGCGGCCACACCGGACTGGGCTACCAGGCCGATCCACGAGCGGTCCTCGGCCGACATACGGCGGAACCAGCCCAGGCGCTGCTCCATGCGTGACACGGCGGCCGTGCCGAGCACTCCCATGGAGCGCTCCAGACGGCGCACGGTCTCTGCGCGGACGCGCTCCTGCTCCGTCGGAGACGGCGTGTCCGCGCCCCTTCCCTCAGGGGCCGCCGGGGCGGCCGGGTCGTCCTTGGACTGGTGGGGTTCGGTGTTCACACCACCAGGTTCGCATCCCCGCGCGCCCCGGTCAGCGGCCCGTCCCTCGTTCGCGGTGGCCGGAGGCGGCCGCCTCGCCGTCACCACGGCCGAACGCGCGCGCCGCGTATCGTCGAAGGTGATCTCTCCCACCTGTGTTCACGGCTTGTGGACACGCGTCCGGCACCGTTTTGTGGAGTCCCCACAAACGGTGTCGAGTAACTTCGTGTCCCTCCCCCTCTGACTGGGGATCTCCTACAGGGCAAGGTTGATGTCGTGCTTGTTATCGTTGCTCCCGGCCAAGGTGCCCAGGTTCCCGGCTTCCTCTCCCCGTGGCTCGAACTGCCCGGTGTCTCCGCGCAGGTCGAGGCGTGGTCCGAGGTGGCCGGGCTCGACCTGGTGCGCTACGGCACCACCGCGGACGCGGAGGAGATCCGTGACACCGCCGTCGCCCAGCCCCTGCTGGTCAGCGCCGGCCTGGTGGCGGCCTCCGCCGTGCTCGGCCCCGTGGCCTCCCCCTCCCCGGCCCTGCCGGCCGAACGCTCCCTGGTGGACGCGGTCGCCGGCCACAGCGTCGGCGAGTTCACCGCCGCCGCGATCGCCGGCGTCCTGTCCCCCAAGGAGGCGCTGGCGCTGGTCGCCGAACGCGGCCGGGGCATGGCCGACGCCGCCGCGCGGACGGAGACCGGGATGACCGCGGTGCTCGGCGGCGACCGCGAACAGGTGCTGCGGGCCCTCGCGGACGCCGGTCTGACCCCGGCCAACGACAACGGCTCCGGGCAGATCGTGGCCGCCGGTACCACCGAGCAGCTCGCCGCGTTCGCCGAGAACCCGCCCGAGCGGGCCCGGCTGCGCACCCTTCCGGTCGCGGGCGCCTTCCACACCGAGCACATGGCCCCGGCCGTGGAGCGGGTCCGCGAGGCCTCCGCCGCCCTGTCCCCGTCCGACCCCACCGTGCGCCTGCTCTCCAACGCCGACGGCGCGGTGGTCGACAGCGGCGCCGAGTACCTGGAGCGGCTCGTCTCCCAGATCTCCTCCCCGGTGCGCTGGGACGCGTGCACACGGACCCTGGCCGACCTGGGGGTGACCGCGCTGATCGAGCTCGCCCCGGCGGGCACGCTCACCGGTCTGGCCAAGCGCGCGCTGCGGGGTGTCGAGCTCCTCGCGGTGAAGACTCCCGACGACCTCGACCGCGCCGGTGCCCTCGTCAAGGAGCACGCCGGATCCCCAGCGGCCACCGACCAGGAAGGCTAACCATGTTCAGCTCCCCGAGCGCTCCCGGAGGCGCGACGATCGTCGCCTTCGGCGAGTACCAGCCCTCCCAGGTCCTCACCAACGCCGACTTGGAAGCCCGCGTCGACACCAACGACGAGTGGATCCAGAGCCGTGTCGGCATCAGGGAGCGGCGCATCGCGGGCCCCGACGACACCGTGGCGAGCATGGCCGTCGCCGCGGGGGGCAAGGCCCTGGCGGCCAGCGGCCTGTCCGCCGAGGACGTCGACCTGGTGATCGTGGCCACCTGCACCGCGCAGGACCAGATCCCCAACACCGCCGCCACCGTGGCCTCCCGGCTGGGCATCGCCGCCCCCGGCGCCTTCGACCTCAACGCCGCCTGCGCGGGCTTTTGCTACGCGCTGGGAGTGGCCTCGGACATGGTCCGCGGCGGCAGCTCCCGCAACGCGCTGGTGATCGGGTCGGAGAAGCTCAGCGACTGGGTGGACTGGGAGGACCGCGGCACCTGTGTGATCTTCGCGGACGGCGCCGGAGCCGCGATCGTCTCGGCCTCCGAGGAGCAGGGCGTGGGTCCCGTGGTGTGGGGCTCCTCCGGCGAGCGCGCCGACAAGATCTACCTGCGCGACCACCAGTACCTGTACCAGGAGGGCCAGGCGGTCTTCCGGTGGACCACCACCGAGCTGTACAGGGTCGCCCTGGACGCCCTGGAGCGGGCGGGTGTGGAGCCCTCGGAGCTGACCGCGTTCGTCCCCCACCAGGCCAACCTGCGGATCGTGGAGTCCATCGCCAAAAAGCTGGGGGCGCCCCAGGCACTCGTGGCCCGCGATATCGTCACCGCTGGCAACACATCCTCCGCGTCCATCCCTCTCGCGCTCTCGCGGATGATCGGACGCGGGGAACTGCCGTCGGGGAGCACCGTACTCACCCTGGGCTTCGGCGCGGGGCTGGTCTACGCCGCTCAGGTGATCCGCATCCCCTGAGCACCGCCCGAACCCGAGGGGTCACACCGTGAGGGTCGGATCCACGCATCCGCGGCCCCCACGGAGTCCCTGAAGCGACACCGAACCACCAAGCAAGGAGAAACACGACATGGCTCACAGCGAGCAGGAGATTCTGGCAGGCCTCGGCGAGATCATCGAGGAGATCGTCGGTACCGAGGCCTCCGAGGTCACCCCGGAGAAGAGCTTCGTGGACGACCTCGACATCGACTCGCTGTCCATGGTGGAGATCGCCATCGCCGCCCAGGACAAGTTCGGCGTGGAGATCCCGGACGACCAGCTCAAGGACCTCAAGACGGTCCAGGACGTCATCAACTTCATCCAGAAGTAGCGTGTCCGGGGCGCCGGGCACAACCCTGTCCCGGCGCCCCCGCCGCCACACGCGGCCTTGCCTGCACATTCGCCAACGCCTCCCGGCACCGTGACCGGGAACGACCCACGAGAAGGGCGATCGGATCATGTCCAAGACCGATGTCGTCGTCACCGGCCTCGGCGCCACCACCCCCCTCGGGGGTGACGTCGCGACCACATGGTCCGCGCTCCTCGACGGCCGCTCCGGCATCACCGCGCTGCCGGAGGAGTGGCACGAGAAGCTGCCGGTGCACTTCGCCGGGCAGATCGCGCAGGAGCCCTCCGAGAAGCTGCCCAGGCCGCGTCTGCGCCGTCTGGACCGGACCCAGCAGTTCGCGCTGATCGCCGCGAAGGAGGCCTGGGAGCACGCCGGGTCCCCCGAGGTCGACCCCGTCCGCCTGGGCGTGGTGGTCTCCAGCGGTATCGGTGGCATCCTCACCATCCTGGAGCAGTACGACACCTTCCGTGAGAAGGGCTGGAAGCGGGTCTCCCCGTTCACCGTGCCCATGCTCATGCCCAACAGCCCCGCGGCCGCGATCAGCCTGGAGTACACCGCCCGGGCCGGTTCGCACGTGCCGGTGAGCGCCTGCGCCTCCAGCGCCGAGGCCATCGCCAACGGTGTGGACATGATCCGCTCCGGCCGCGCCGACGTGGTGATCGCGGGCGGCACCGAGGCCGCGATCCACCCGCTCAACATCGCCTCGTTCGCCTCCATGCGCGCCCTGTCCACGCGCAACGACGACCCGCAGACGGCCTCCCGCCCCTGGGACAAGAACCGTGACGGCTTCGTCATGGGCGAGGGCGCGGGCATCCTCATCCTGGAGTCGGCCGAGCACGCCGCCAAGCGCGGCGCCCACGTGTACGCCCACGCCTCGGGGGTGGGATACACCAACGACGCCTACGACATCGTCCAGCCCGACCCGGAGGGCGTCGGCCAGGCCCGGGCCATCACCGTCGCCCTGGACGACGCCGACCTCAAGCCCACCGACATCGTGCACGTCAACGCACACGCCACCTCCACCCCGGCCGGGGACGTCGGTGAGACACGCGCCATCCGCTCGGCCCTGGGCGACTCCGCCACCGACCGGATCGCGGTGACCTCCACCAAGTCCATGACCGGTCACCTGCTGGGCGGCGCGGGCGCCGTGGAGTCGATCGCGACCATCCTGGCCCTGCACGACGGGCGCATCCCGCCGACCATCAACATCGAGGAGCTCGACCCGGACGTGGTCGTGGACGTCGTCCGCGACAAGCCCCGGGACATGCCCTCCGGTGACGTGGCCGCCATCAACGAGTCCTTCGGGTTCGGCGGCCACAACGTCGCGGTGGTCTTCCGCCGCGCCTGACCCGGCGCGGTACCGCGGACACCGTCCCGTCACGGCCGGAACCCCGGTGCGACCGGGGCCCGAAGGCACGACGAAGCCCCCGCCGGTCGGCGGGGGCTTCGTCGTGCGCGGGGCCGGAGCCGGCGGAGGGCACGACCGCGGAACAAGCCATGAAGGTGAGTTGAACAGCCGAGAACAGGCCTTCAGGTAGGACCGATTCCCGGTCACCATGAGGACTGTGTCTGCTCTGCACTCCCAACACACTCCCCCGACGCGGCGGGACGAGCCCGGTGCGCTCCTCCACCGCTCCTCTCGCGCCTCCGCCTACCGACCCGTCGTCGACCTGGACTCGGGGTCCGTGGTGGCGGTCGAGGTCGCCGCCGCTCCGCCGGCCGTACGGGGCTCCCACACGGAGGTGACCGTCCAGGAGGAGTCGGCGGTGGCCGAGTGGCTCCTGGCCCTGGTGCAGGAGGCGGCCGCGACCGAGAGCCTGCTTCCGCTGGTGCTGCCGCTGCCCGCGCGGATGCTGGCCGGCGAGGGGTTCGTGTCGCTGATGGAGAGCCGGCTGCGCCGTGCGGGCCGCCGCCCGCGCGACATCACCCTCATGCTCAGCGCCGACATGGCCGAGATGGCGAGGGCGACCGTGGTGTCGGGGACCGCCCGGCTGCGGTCGGCCGGCTTCCGGTGCGGGTTCGGCACGGCGATGGTGCGCCCCGACCTGGTGGTGGAGGCCGCGCCGTTCCTCATGCGGATCGACCCCGGGATCGTGTCCGGGGTGGCCGAGGACCAGCGGCACGCCACGGTGGTGGAGGGCCTGGCGCGGATCGGACGGGGCAGCGGGGTGTACGCGCTGGCCTCGGGCGTGCTCTCGGCCGAGGACGTGGTGCGGCTGCGCCGCTGCGGGATCCGTGTGGGGACGGGCCCCTTCTTCGCCGACCAGACCTGGCGGCCCGGTGAGCGGGTGGCCCTGGTGCCCGAACCGACCGCCGGGCAGGACGGGCAGGAGGACGCGGGGCCGCGGGTCACCGAGTTCATGGTGCCGCCGGTGGGACTGGACGCCGACGCCACCTCCGAGCAGGTGCTGGAGTCCTTCACCGGGAACCCCGCGCTGAACAGCGTCATCCTCATCGACCACCGGGAGCGGCCGGTGGGGGTGGTCGACCGCACCAGGTTCCTGCTGTCGGTGACCGGCCGCTACGGGCACGCCCTGCACGCCAAGCGCCCGGCGCTGCGGCTGGCGGAGTCGCCGCGCACGGTCCCGGCGTGGATGTCGGCGCTGGCGGCGCTACGGGTGGCCGGCCAGGACACCGAGCGGGTCTACGACGACCTGATCGCGACCAACACCTACGGCCAGTGCCTGGGTGTGGTGCACATCAGCGCCCTCATCCAGTCGCTGTCGCGCAGCTGATCCCGAGCGCGGCGAAGCCCCGCCGCCCGGGGCCGGGGACGCGGGGCTCCACGGAAGCGGGTCAGTCCACGGGGTCGGGACCCTTGGTACCCGAGGGGCTGCTGGTTGGCGCGGGGCCGTCTCCCGCGGGGTAGCCGCTGTGCGCCGCGTCGGGGCTCCGGCCCTCTTCGATGGCCCTGGCGATCTCGGCGCGGGTGGCCTCGTCGTGCAGGTACTCCAGCCGGGGGCGCTTGGGCAGACGGCCGTCTCCGGAGGAGCGGCCCATGACGCGGCGGCGCACCCACGGCACCCCGTACTGGCGGGCCCAGCGGCGGTTCTCCCTGCGGCGCAGGATGCGGGGCAACTGCTGGGGCGGGGTGATCCACGGGTCGGTCCAGGACTCGCGCGGCCCCATGGGGAAGCCGAGGAGGTCGGCGATGCGCGCGGCGACGATCTGGTGGCCCGTGCTGTTGAGGTGCAACCGGTCCTCGCTCCAGGCCCGGGAGTCGGTGAGGGCGTTGAGTGCCCACAGGTCGACGATCTCGGTTCCTGTACGCTCGGCGACAGCGCGCATGTGCATGCTGAACACGGCGATACGGCCCCGGTAGTAGCGCAGGACCGGGATCCAGCCGGTGTCGTGTCCGGACAGGATCACCACGCGGATACCGGCGTCGCGCAACCGGCGTATGCCCCACTCGAAGTGCTCGGCCAGCCGGTCGAGGTCGTTGCCCGGGCGCAGGACGTCGTTGCCTCCGGCGAGGACGGTGACCAGGTCGGGCTTCCATTCGAGCGTCTGGTCGAGCTGGTCACCGAAGATGTGCCGCATCCGGCGTCCGCGCACACCCAGGTTGGCGTAGCGGAAGTCGGGGGTGACCGTGCCCAGGTGCTCCGCGAGGCGGTCGGCGAACCCCCGGTACTCGCCGTTGGGGCCGCTGTCGTCTTCCATCCCCTCGGTGATGCTGTCACCGATCGCCACGTACGACCGGATGGCGTCCGGTCTGTTCAGGCGAGCGGCCGCTGGGGGATTCGTCTCAAGGTCTGTCACGTCAACCAATCATCCGGCTCGACCGTCCCACGCCTGAGCAGCGCCGGGGGCGCGCGTGTACGGCAATCGCTGGTGTCGGGCCGCGTTCCGGCCACCGACCCGTGTCCGAACACCGTCGACCCCTGTCGGCCGCCGGACGCGGCCGCACGGCCGAAGGTCGTTCGGGCGAGGACAGTGCCCGTCCAGCATACCCACCACCGGTGACGACCCGCCTGGATCAGGGTGCGGCGACACACTCCGGCGCCGCCCTCCACCCTGCACGACGTACGGCACGCACGTGCTGCCCCGAAGGGGCGCGGATGCGAAGGCGTCGTGAACATCGACGATCGACGGGCCCGGGAGGATCCCGAAGCCTGATATGAGGTAGGTCACAAGCCCGCACGGGTCACGGGCGCGAAGCTCCCCCGCTCCCGACGGACACGCAGCGTGTCCGCCCGGCGCCACCTCCAGGCCGGACCTACCCGGGGGTACCCATGTAGCCCGCGGGCACGTACGATTTCGGGGAAGTGCTCACGGCACCCCTGTCCCCTGGTTCGCCGTGCCCACCCACGGCACACCGGAACGGCTCACCGTCCGGCTCCCACGCGGGTGAAGGGGCGCGTACTGTGGTGCATCGAACCGAAGGCCCGTGCGGTTCCTCCCCAATTCACGTGCAGACACCAGGAGGTCGAGGTCCCCAGCGGATGAACGCCGTCTCTCCGATCTGCCTCGTCGACCTCGCGCCCGCGCTGCGGTGGTCGAAGTCGCCGGATGTGGCACCCCTGCTCCACCACGACCGCCTGATCGACGGCTGGTGGCACTCGCTGCCGGTCGCACGCGTCCTGGACATCGCGGGCCCGCCCTGGCTCGCCCACGGTATCGCCCGCCTGGCGCTGGAGCAGTGGGCGCACGTCCCCCTGGCCGAGTTCCTGCCGAACCTGCGCACACAGCCGGTGAGCTGCGACGACCTCTCCGAGCCCGTCCGCGGCGCGGTCGTCGCCACCGCCGGGGACTGGGAGCGCCTCATCTCCGCCAGCCCCCAGGAGATCAGCGAGTGGCGGTTCCCCGGCTGCGGCGCCATGGACGTGGTGAGCACGGTGGCCTGGCGTTCACTGCGGCCCTGCTGCGAGCTGCCCTCGGGACCCACGCCCTCCCCCGCGCTGATGATGGAGGCCGTGCGCACCATCGCCCACTGGCTGCCCGACTCCGCTCCCGAACACGTGCGCAACGCGCTGGACTACCTCAACGCCGCCACGGGCGCCGACCGCGACGCGGGGGCCTCCGAGGGCGCCGGGTCCGACCCGACGCCGCCGCAGACCCCGGCGACCCGCGCGATCCGCACCCTGCGGGCCCTGCGCGCCCGGCGTGGCGAGAACCAGGAGTCCGAGCCCGGGACCGGGGCCGACGACCAGTCGGTGGCCCCCACCGCCATGGTCAGCTCCGCGGCGATGATCCCCAGCTCCGCCCTGAGCTCCGAGGCGGTGGGCGGCGACGGCGCCCAGGCCAACGGCACGGGCGACCTGCGTTCGCAGTTCCGCAGCTCCCTGCTGGGCCCCGGACGCACACTGCGCCGCCCCAGCTTCGGCCCGCCCAAGGCGACACGCCCCGACCACGTGGAGGAGCGGCCCCCCACCCCCGCGCTGGGCCAGCACCCGCTGGTGGACCTGGTCGAGGAGATGTTCCGCTCCTGGCCCGAACTGGAGCGCACCGTCGCCGCCGAGCGCCTGTTCGCGACCGACCCCATCAGCATCCGCGTGCTCTCGGAGCAGATCGCGGTGGACGTCACCGAGATCCGCGCCGCCCAGCGCAAGGTCGAGGAGCGCCTGCTGCACTGGCTCAACGCGCCCGAGGGCGCGGCGATCACCAAGCACATGCGCGAGCTGTCCGAGCAGCTGGGCTCGGCCACCACCATCGACCGGCTGATCAACGCCCACCCCGACCACCCGGTGGACGTGCCCACCCTGCACACGCCCCTGTGGCGGGTGATCATCACCCTGTTCACGGACCGGCGCATGCACAACGGCTGGCTGATCGCCGACGACCCCAACCGGTTGCGCTGGCAGACCCGCGAGCTGCTGGGCGACACGCCCAGCGTGACCGAGGCCGGTATCCGGCTGGGCCGGATCGGCATCCGCCAGCAGGAGCTGCGCGCCTGGCTGCTGAGCACCCCCGGGGTGAGCCTGAGGGACGGGCACGTGTTCGTGGACCCGTCGGTTCCCATGGAGGTGCCCACGGGCCACGCGGGCCACACCGCTCCGGAGGATCCGGGGGCCACCACCGAGAACGGACTGCCGATACGCCGGCGCATGGACGGGCAGCAGCCGTCCGCGGCCGACCCCGAGCCCGAGCCGGCCCACCAGCAAAGACCCGTGTACGACCAGGGCCCCTCCTTCGGCACCGCGGCCCTGGACCCGCACCACGTCGTTCCGCTCGGACCGGCGCCCGGACAGGCCCACGGCGCTCCGCCCGGAGTACCGGCCGCGCACACCGCTCCGGCTCCCCCGCCCTCACGGCCCGGTGCGAGTGACTCCGCCATGTCGGCCCGCTGCTTCCGCGCACCCGACGGACGCTGGTGGCACCGCGTCGACATCACCGCCGACCACCTCAACGGCGCCCCCGTGGCCGTTCCCGACGGCTACGCCACCCACCTGGGCCTGCAACCCGGGCGCCTGCTGTGCCTGACCGCGCCGGGGGCCGACCTGCTGGTGCTGGTCTGGCGCGACCAGCCCGCGTTCGACTCCCTGCGCCCCCTGCTGCGCCGCCAGGCCGCACAGCCCGGCGACCGCATGTTCATCACGGTGGCCGGCGACCGCCTGGACGCGCGCAAACTGCCCGCCACCGACCTGAGCCGCTACTCCCCCGCCGCACGGGCCCTGCACCTGAGCGGGTACACCGCTCCCGCCTCCACCGACGAGGCCCTGCGGATCCTCTCCCGCCGCATCACCGACAACGACGACGAGTCCTTCGCCGATCCGCAGTCGCTGATCGACCTGCTGACCCTGCGCGGTGACAACGACATCGCGGCGGAGCTGCGCTCGGGCCTGTTCGCCACGCACTAGGCGGTGTCTCCCTGAGGCTCCGCCGCGCTTCGCCTCGCGCCCGGACGCCGAAGGTACGGGAACCCCGTCGGCGCCCGGGCGGACACGGGGTCCGCCGGTGTTCGGGTCCTTCGCGGCGAACCCCCTACCGGAGGACCCCGCTCACCCCACGACCACGGCGGGCCCCTCACACCGGCCTGCGCGGCAGGCCCGGGGCCCTGTGCCGGGGCGTGGACGACGGGCGTCAGAGTGGGTTCAGGCGGGCCTTGAGCAGGCAGAACTCGTTGCCTTCGGGGTCGGCCAGGACGTGCCACTGCTCCTGCCCCGTCTGGCCGATGTCGGCCGGGCGGGCACCGAGCCGCAGAAGGCGTTCGAGCTCGGCGTCCTGGTCGCGGTCGGTGGCGTTGACGTCGATGTGCAGCCGGGTCTTCCCCGGTTCCGGCTCGTCCCTGCGGCTGAGGATGATCGTCGGCTGCGGGCCGCCGAACCCCTCGCGCGGCCCGACCTCCACCATTTCGCCGTCCTCGCGGTCGAGTACCACGAAGTCCAGGACCTCGCACCAGAACCGCGCCAGCGCCTCGGGGTCGCGGCAACCGAGTACGAGTTCACTGATACGGCATGCCATGGACGAAACCTGCTCTCAGTTCGGGGGATGCCGGGAAGGCCGCACGCGAGTCCCATGGGCTCCCGGCAGTGGGAACGACCCCGCGATCGTAGTGGACGGGGCGGGCACCGGTGAAGTGGTTTCGGAGCCGCCCCGGTCCGGGCGGGGGCGGCCGGGCGGGGGCGTCGGCCGCTCAGCGGGGAGGCCGGCTTCGGGCCACGGCCCCGGAGTCCGGGCCCGTCACCGTGCCCTCAGGGCGCGCGCCAGGCGCCGCACCCCCAGGGTCACCTCCTGGGCTCCCGAGGTTCCGGCGAAGCCGAGCCGCAGGTGCGGCGCGGTCGGCTCGGCCGGGAAGTAGGCCCGCCCCGGAGCCACGGCCACACCCTCGCGCAGCGCCGCCGCCGCGGTCTCCGACTCGTCGCTCCCTTCGGGCAGGCGCAGCCACAGGTGGTAGCCGCCCCGCCGGGAGACGGGCTGCTCCAGGTGGGGAAGCTCGCGCACCAGGGCGTCGGTCATGGCGGTGCGCCGCTCGGTCAGGCCCGCGGCCACGGCGCGCAGGTGCCGGGGCCAGGCCGGGGAGCCCACGAGTTCCAGGGCGGCCTCCTGGAGCGGGCGCGCAACGAAGAAGCTGTCCACGACCTGGATGGCGCGCAGGCGGCGCAGGACCGGTCCCCGGGCGGCGAGCGCCCCCACCCGCAGGCTCGGGGAGGTGACCTTGGTCAGTGAGCACGCGTGCACGACGGTGCCGTGCTCGTCCTCCGACGCCAGGGTGGGCGGCAGCGGCGCGGCGTCGGTGTGGGCGAGGCGGCGGGCGAAGTCGTCCTCCACGACGAACGCGTTCGCGGCGCGGGCGATGCGCAGGACCTCCGCGCGCCGGTGCGGGGCGAGCACGGCCCCGGTGGGGTTGTGAAAGAGCGGCTGGCACAGGAGCAGGCGTGCTCCGGTGGCCGCGAAGGCGTCCTCCAGCAGGTCGGTACGCAGCCCGTCGGCGTCGACGGGGACGGGGACCGGCCGCACTCCGCAGGCACGGGCCGCGGCCAGCAGGCCGGGGTAGGTGGGCGACTCCACCAGGGCGGAGGAGCCGGGCGGCGCCAGCGCCCGCAGGGCCGTGGTCAGAGAGCTCTGGCCCCCGCCGGTGACCAGGACGTCGGCGGCGTCGAGGGGGCCGGAGGGGCCGGCGATCTCACGGGCGAACCAGCCGCGCAGCTCCTCCAGGCCCTCGACCGGCGGCTGCGCCCACACTCCCGGGCGGCGGGCCGCGCCCGCCAGTGCGCTCGCGAGCGCGCGTTCGGGCCGAAGCGACGCGTGCAGGTAGCCGCCGTGGAGGCCGGTCACCCCGGGCAGGGGCACGGAGAGCGTGGCCAGGACACCGGTGTCGTCGACGGAGCGGGGCAGGCCCTCCCCCGGTGCGGTGGCCGGTTCGGCGCTCAGAGCGACTTCCTGCCAGGAGGTGTCCTCGGGTGCGCGCGCGGGCCGTTCGTTCCGGGCCCGGAAGGATCCGGCACCGGGCCGGGTGACGAGGAAGCCCTCCGCGGCGAGCCGGGCGACGGCACGGGAGACCGTCACCGGACTCACGCCGTATTGCTCCACCAGGGACCGGCTGGAGGGCAGCTTCTCTCCGGGTGGATAGCGGTCGAACGCCATACGCAGCCGATCGCGAAGATCTGCGACGCTGCTATTCTTTTTCATGAGAGCAAAGAATAGCGCTACCGTCACGGACCGGGTAGCGGTGCGCGACGGAGGCCTGTGGGCCGCGCTGGGCGTCCTGGCCTTCTCCCTCACCTTTCCCGCGACCCTGTGGTCCCTCGACGGCTTCGGCCCCTGGACGTCCACGGCCCTGCGCTGTTCACTGGCCGGGCTGGTCGCCGCCGGGTGCCTGTACGCGGCCCGCGCCCCCCGACCGGCCCCGGCCCTGGTCCCCGCGCTGCTCGTGGTGGCGTCCGGGTGCGTGGTCGCCTTCCCGCTGTTCACCGCGATGGCCCTGCGGACGACGTCGGCCGGGAACGCGGCCGTGGTGGTCGGCGCCCTGCCGTTGGCCACGGCCGCCTACTCGTCCGTGCGCACGGGCACGCGCCACTCCCCCCTGTTCTGGGCGGCGGCGGTCACGGGGGCCGCCGCCGTCATCGCGTTCACCCTCGCGCGGACCGGCGGCGCGCTCGGCGTGGGCGACCTGTACCTGTTCGCGGCGCTGGCCGGGGCGGCGGCCGGCTACGCCGAGGGCGGGCGGCTCGCGAGCGGCGTGCCGGGCTGGCAGGTGATCTCCTGGGCACTGGTGCTGTCACTGCCGCTGACGCTGCCCCTGTCAGCCGTCGCGCTCGCCCTGGAGCCCGTCCACGTGACACCGGCGGCGCTGACGGGCCTGGCCTACCTGGCCCTGGTGAGCCAGTTCGGCGGGTTCGTGGCCTGGTACCGCGGCATGGGCCTGATCGGCGTGGTGCGGGCCAGCCAGTTGCAGTTGGCCCAGCCCCTGCTGACCCTGGCCTGGGCCGCGCTGCTGCTCGGCGAGCACCTGTCCCCCGCCGCCCCGCCCACCGCGGCCGTGGTCCTCGTCTGCGTGGTGGTCACGCAGCGGGCCCGGCGAACCGGCCTGTGACGCGCCCGAGCGCCGTCCGGTTCGGCGGTCGCTCCGATCCTCCACTGCCGGTTGTGGCCAGGCCGAGGCCACAGGTGGACGTGATTCGGTCGGCCGCTGCGGGGCGCGGAGACACCGCCGGCGGGAACGCCGTCCCCCATCTGTGTCGCGTGGTGCTCCAGAGAGACGGGTAGTCGGCTACGCGGCCGAGGGCACGACGTCAACCGCCGAAGAACCGTTTTCCCTTTTATATCCTGACCGAATTTCGGCCTGCGTGTGTGCGACGGACATTCCCGAAAATGCGCCCTAATGTGAGGGCGAATACATCCGGGGAATCGCATCCCTCACACCGACCACGAGGTGAACATGCACGGACGCCGCGCCGAAGCCGTCGAGAAGCGCACCGAGATCGCCGAACAGACCCTCTCCGGAGCCATCCCCACCCACGGCGGAAACGGTGAGGAAACGGACTACCCCTTTGTCGCCAACTACTCCAAGGGGCTCCCGCACGACGAGGTCGGCGAGGTCGACCCCGAGGCCTACAACCTCATGGTCCGCGCCCTCCAGAGCGGGGACTGGGACGATTTCGAGCGCATTCCGCTGGGCGGCGACAAAGCCCTGGGGACCGACGGCCCCCGGCAGCGGAAGCTGACCAACCCGCAGGCCGGACTCGCCTACGACGTGGAGGGGCCCGACGCCCAGCAGATCGCCGTTCCCCCGGCCCCGCGTATCGACGGCGCCCAGAATTCCGCGGAAATGGGAGAGCTCTACTGGATGGCGCTGTGCCGGGACGTGGGCTTCACGGAATTCGACACCCATCCCCTGGCGGAGGCGGCCGCGGCCGACCTGACCGAATCCTTCTCCGACTTCCGCGGCCCCAAGGAGGACGGCCGCGTCACGCCCGCGACGCTGTTCCGCGGCTGCACCGCCGGGGACCTCACCGGGCCGTACCTGTCCCAGTTCCTGCTCCTGGACATCCCCTACGGCACCCTGCGCGTCCAACAGCGCCATGACACGGTCCCCGCCGAGGTGGACCACGTGTGCGACTTCGACACCTGGCTCGCGGTCCAGCGGGGGGTGGAGCAGCCGGAGGAGGACCGCGACGCCGACGACCGCCGCTACATCCGCAACCCGCGGGACCTGGCGCACTACGTGCACCACGACGCGCTCTACCAGGCCTACCTCAACGCCACGCTCATCCTGCTCGGCCGCGGGGTCCCCTTCGACGGGGGCAACCCCTACCACCACTCCGACAACCAGAGCGGGCTCGGCACCTACGGCGGACCGCACCTCCTGAGCCTGGTCCCCGAGGTCGCCACCCGCGCCCTCAAGGCCGCCTGGTTCCAGAAGTGGAACGTGCACCGCCGGCTGCGCCCGGAGGCCTTCGGCGGCCGTGTCCACGCCCACCTGGACGACTCCGTGCCGGCGGACTACCCCATGATCGACGAGGAGGTCCTCCGGTCCCGGGCGCTGGAGGAGACCCAGCGCCGGTGGGGTTCGTCCCTGTTGCCGCAGGCCTTCCCCGAGGGCTCACCCACGCACCCCTCCTACGTCGCGGGCCACGCCACGGTCGCCGGAGCCTGCGTGACCGTCCTCAAGGCCTGGTTCGACACCTCGGCGGTGCTGGAGGACCCCGTGGTGCCCGACGCCAGGGGCAAGCGGCTGGTCCCCCACACCGGGGACGCGGCGCTGACCGTGGGCGGGGAGCTGGACAAGGTCGCCGCGAACATCTCCCTCGGCCGGAACATGGCGGGCGTGCACTGGCGTACCGACCACACGGCCTCGGTGCGGCTGGGCGAGGAGATCGCCATCCGGATCCTGCGTGAGCAGGTACGGCTGGGCAACGAGTCCGCCCACTTCACCCTGCGCCGCTTCGACGGCACCTCGATCACCATCTGACCCACCGGGAACGCGGGCGGGCCGGGACTCGAAAAGTCCCGGCCCGCCCGCGTGTGCGTACCGCGTCAGACGTTGAAGCCCAGCATGCGCAGCTGGTCACGCCCGTCGTCGGTGATCTTGTCCGGACCCCACGGCGGCATCCAGACCCAGTTGATCTTGACTTCGCGCCCGAACTCGTCCAGGGCGCTGTTGGCCTGGTCCTCGATGACGTCGGTCAGGGGGCACGCCGCGCTGGTCAGGGTCATGTCCAGCGTGATGGTCGTGTCGTCGGCGTTCACCCCGTACAGCAGACCCAGGTCGACGACGTTCACGCCCAGCTCGGGGTCGATCACGTCCTTGAGCGCCTCGCCGATCTCCTCGGCCAGCGCCTCCTCCTCCGGGGAGAGGGGAGTGGCCTCGGCGGCCTCGGTCGTTGTCGTCTCGTTCTCGCTCATCAGACGGTCTCCTTCTCCAGCGACTGGGACACCGCGTCCTTCCAGGCCATCCACCCCAGCAGGGCGCACTTGATCCGTGCGGGGTACTTGGACACGCCGACGAACGCCACGGCGTCCTCCAGCACGTCCTCGTCGGGCTCGCCCCTGCCCCTGGAGTGCATCAGCTCCGTGAAGGCGTCCAGGGTCGTCATACCCTCGGCGACGGTCCTGCCGATGAGCAGGTCGGTCAGCACCGAGGTGCTGGCCTGGCTGATCGAGCAGCCCATCCCGTCGTAGGAGACGTCGCTGACGACGGCCTTGTCGTCGAGGACGTCGGCGCCCTCGGCGGGGGCCAGCGTCACGCGGAGCGTCACCTCGTCCCCGCAGGTGGGGTTGATGTGGTGGGCCTCGGCGTTGTGCGGGTCCCGAAGGCCCTTGTGGTGCGGATTGCGGTAGTGGTCCAGGATGATCTCCTGGTACATCGCGTCCAACTGCATGGTCGTCCTCGCTCTAGGGCCGGGTTCCGAAGAACTTCTGCGCGGCCCTGATGGCCTCCACGAGCGCGTCCACGTCCTCCGGCGTGTTGTAGAGGTAGAAGGACGCACGCGTGGTCGCGACGATACCCAGCTTGCGGTGTAGCGGCCAGGCGCAGTGGTGGCCCACGCGGACCTCCACGCCCTGGTCGTCGAGCACCTGGCCCACGTCGTGCGGATGGATGTCGTCCACCACGAAGGAGACCGCGCCGCCGCGGTCCACCGCCTCGGTCGGGCCGACGATCCGCACGCCCTCGATCGCGCCGACGCGTTCGAGGGCGTACCCGGTGAGCGCGTGCTCGTGCTCGGCCAGCCGGTCCATGCCCACCTCGGACAGGTAGTCACAGGCCGCGGCCAGGCCGACGGCCTGGGGCGCCATCGGCACCCCGGCCTCGAACCGCTGGGGCGGGTCGGCCCACGTGGAGTACTCCATGTGGACCACACCGATCATGGAGCCGCCGGTGATGAACGGCGGGATGGCCTCCAGCAGTTCCCGGCGCCCCCACAGCACCCCGATCCCGTTGGGACCGAGCATCTTGTGCCCGGAGAAGACCAGGAAGTCCACGCCCAGCCCGGTCACGTCGACCGGCATGTGCGGAACCGACTGGCAGGCGTCCAGCACCGTCAGCGCACCGACCTCGCGGGCCCGCTCGACCAGGGGCCGGACCGGGTTCACGGTGCCCAGCACGTTGGACTGGTGGCTGAACGCCACCACCTTGGTGCGCTCGTTGACCAGGTTCCCGATGTCGGAGAGGTCCAGACGGCCCTCCTCGGTCACCGGGAACCAGCGCAGCGTCGCACCCGTGCGCTGGCACAGCTGCTGCCAGGGCACCAGGTTGGCGTGGTGCTCCATCTCGGTCACCACGACCTCGTCGCCGGGCCCGACCTGGAAGCGGCGCAGCTCCTCGTCGGCCGTCGCTGAGTTGCTCAGCGCGTAGGCCACCAGGTTGACGCCCTCGGTGGCGTTCTTGGTGAACACCACCTCTCCGGCGTCGGCCCCGATGAACCGGGCGATGGTCTCCCGGGCCGCCTCGTAGGCGTCGGTCGCCTCCTCCGCGAGCTGGTGCGCGCCGCGGTGCACCGCCGCGTTGTGGTGTTCGTAGAACTCACGCTCGGCGTCGAGCACCTGACGGGGCTTCTGTGAGGTGGCACCGGAGTCGAGGTACACCAGCGGCCGTCCGTCGCGGACGGTCCGGGAGAGGATCGGGAAGTCCTCCCGGATCGCCGCGACGTCAAGCAGGCCCGTCCCGGCCCGGCCGAACTCGCGGACTGTGGTCATGGCTTACGCGCCCGCCTTCACGAAACGCTCGTAGCCCTCGGCCTCCAGCACGTCGGCCAGCTCGGCGCCGCCGGACTCGGCGATGCGGCCGCCCGCGAAGACGTGCACGAAGTCGGGCTTCACGTAGTTGAGGATCCGGGTGTAGTGGGTGATGAGCATGACGCCCATCTCGCCACCCTCCTTGGCGCGGTTGACGCCCTCGGAGACGATCTTGAGCGCGTCGACGTCCAGGCCGGAGTCGGTCTCGTCCAGGATGGCGACCTTGGGCTTGAGCAGCTCCAGCTGAAGGATCTCGTGGCGCTTCTTCTCACCGCCGGAGAAGCCCTCGTTGACGCCGCGGGCGGCGAAGGCCGAGTCGATGGCCAGGTTCTTCATCGCGCCCTGCAGTTCCTTGGAGAACTGGCGGAGCTTGGGAGCCTCGCCGCGCACGGCGGTGACCGAGCTGCGCAGGAAGTTGGACATGGACACGCCCGGAACCTCGACCGGGTACTGCATGGCCAGGAACACCCCGGCGCGGGCACGCTCGTCGACGCTCATCTCCAGGATGTTCTCGCCGTCGACCAGGACCTCGCCCTCGGTGATCTGGTAGCGCGGGTGGCCCGCGATCGCGTAGGCGAGGGTGGACTTGCCCGAGCCGTTGGGGCCCATGATGGCGTGGGTCTCACCGGAGTTGATGGTGAGGTCGACGCCCTTGAGGATCTCCTGCCGACCGTCCTCACCGATGAGGACGTCGGCGCGCAGACCGCGGATTTCGAATTTCGTCATTTCAGGCCTCAGGAATTCTTCTCATCCAGCGACACGAGCACGTCGTCGCCTTCGATCTTCACGTCGTAGGTGGGGACCGGCTGGGTCGCGGGCGGGTTGATCGGCGCCCCCGACCCCAGGTCGAAGCACGAGCCGTGCAGCCAGCACTCGATGGTGCCGTCCTCGACCTCGCCCTCGGACAGGCGGACCTCGGCGTGCGAGCACACGTCCCGCACGGCGTAGACCTCGCCCTCACTGCGAATCAGAGCAATGGGTGTCTCGTCGTCGGTCTCGACTCCCAGGGCCCCCTCCTCGGGGATCTCCTTGAGTTCGGCGACCTTCACCCAGCGACCGGACTCACTCATGCTCGGCCAGCTTCCGCTCGACCTTGGCCATGATCTCCTCGCGCAGTCCCTCGACCGGGATCCGGCCGACGAGCTCCAGGAAGTAGCCGCGGATGACCAGGCGGCGGGCCTCGTCCTCCGGGATGCCCCGGGAGCGCAGGTAGAACAGGTGGATGTCGTCGAGGCGGCCGCTCGCGGAGGCGTGCCCGGCGCCCTCCACCTCACCGGTGAAGATCTCCAGGTTGGGCACCGAGTCCACACGCGTGTCGTCGGTGAGCTGGAGGTTGCGGTTGTGCTCGTAGGAGTCGGTACCGGTGGTGCCCTCGCCGATGATCACGTCACCGATCCAGACACCGTGGGCGCCCTTGCCGCTCAGCGCGCCCTTGTACTCCACCCGCGAGCGGGTGTTGGAGACGTTGTGGTCGATGAGCGAGCGGTGCTCGTGGTGCTGGCCGTCACCGGTGAAGTACAGGCCGTGCAGCTCGGCGTTGGCGCCGCGCCCCTTGTAGGCCACCTTCGGGGAGAGCCGGACCAGGTCGCCGCCCAGGGTGATCACGATCGACTTGAACGTGGCGTCCTTGGCGACCTGGGCGTTGTGCTGGGAGACGTCGACGGCGTCGTTGTCCCAGTCCTGGAGGCTGATCAGGGTCAGGCGCGCGCCCTCGCCGACGTGGACGTCCACGCTGCCCGCGCGCACGCCCGTGCCGGTCTGGTTGAGGACGACGACCACCTCGGCCAGCGGCTTGACCTCGATGACGAACTGGTCGAAGCGGGTGCCGCCCCGGGCCTCCCGGTCGATGGTCACCGGCCGCTCGGGGACGGCGCCCTGCGCGACGGTGACGACCGTGGCCTGCTCGAAGGAGCTGTAGGCCTGGGCGGTCACACGGTCGGCGGGGAAGCCGGCCGTGCCGAGCCGCTCGTCGTCGCGGCCGACCGTCTCGACGGTGACGCCCTCGGGGGCGTCGACCTCGACCTTGTCGGTGCCGTCCGCGACGGCCTTGCCGTTGTGCAGACCCTTGAGGCGGCGCAGCGGGGTGAAGCGCCACTCCTCCTCACGGCCGTTGGGAACGGGGAAGTCGTTCACGTCGAAGGACCCGTGGGTCGCCAACTTGGAGAACGGGATCTCCCCGAGGCCGTGGCTGTGGGCCTTGGGTTCGGTGCTCGGGCTGGTCAACTTAACCAACCGCTCCTTCCATCTGAAGCTCGATCAGCCGGTTCAGTTCCAGCGCGTACTCCATGGGCAGCTCGCGCGCGATGGGCTCGACGAACCCGCGCACGATCATGGCCATGGCCTCGTCCTCGTCCATACCCCGGCTCATCAGGTAGAAGAGCTGGTCCTCGCTGACCTTGGAGACGGTCGCCTCGTGCGCGAGCTCGGCGTCGTCCTCGCGCAGGTCGTTGTAGGGGTAGGTGTCCGAGCGGCTGATGGTGTCGATCAGCAGCGCGTCGCACTTGACGGAGGACTTGGCGTGGTCGGCACCCTCCTGGACCTGCACCAGTCCCCGGTAGGAGGCGCGGCCCCCGCCGCGTGCCACCGACTTGGAGATGATGTTGGAGGAGGTGTTGGGCGCGCAGTGCACCATCTTGGACCCGGTGTCCTGGTGCTGGCCCTCGCCCGCGAAGGCGATGGACAGGGTCTCGCCCTTGGCGTGCTCGCCCATCAGGTACACGGCCGGGTACTTCATGGTGACCTGGGAGCCGATGTTGCCGTCGATCCACTCCATGGTCGCGCCCTCTTCGGCGACGGCGCGCTTGGTGACCAGGTTGAAGACGTTGTTCGACCAGTTCTGGATGGTCGTGTAACGGCAGCGGGCGTTCTTCTTGACGATGATCTCGACGACCGCGGAGTGCAGCGAGTCCGACTTGTAGATCGGCGCGGTGCAGCCCTCGACGTAGTGGACGTAGGCGCCCTCGTCGACGATGATCAGGGTCCGCTCGAACTGGCCCATGTTCTCGGTGTTGATCCGGAAGTAGGCCTGCAGCGGGATCTCCACGTGCACGTTCTTGGGCACGTAGATGAAGGACCCGCCGCTCCACACGGAGGTGTTGAGCGCGGCGAACTTGTTGTCGCCGGGCGGGATCACCGAGCCGAAGTACTCCTCGAAGATCTCCGGGTGCTCCTTGAGGGCGGTGTCGGTGTCCATGAAGATGACGCCCTGCTCCTCCAGGTCCTCACGGATCTGGTGGTACACGACCTCGGACTCGTACTGCGCGGCGACACCGGAGACCAGGCGCTGCTTCTCCGCCTCGGGGATGCCGAGCTTGTCATAGGTGTTCTTGATGTCCTCGGGCAGTTCCTCCCAGGAGGTGGCCTGCTTCTCCGTGGACCGCACGAAGTACTTGATGTTGTCGAAGTCGATCCTGGACAGGTCCGCGCCCCAGTCGGGCATGGGCTTCTTGTCGAAGAGCCTGAGGGACTTGAGGCGGAGCTTGGTCATCCACTCCGGCTCGTCCTTCTTGGCGGAGATGTCGCGGACGACCTCTTCGTTGATGCCGCGACGGGCCGAGGCGCCGGCCACGTCGGAGTCGGACCAGCCGTACTCGTATGTTCCGATCCCCTCGAGCTCGGGATGCGCGATAGAAGTCATGCGCGGACTCCTCCTGGACTCAGACGTCCTGCTGGTGAACTGAGCCGTCCGCCGCCTGGCGAACGGCCTTGAACGCGGGGGTGCCGTCTTCCCCGCTCGCCACGTCGCCCCGCGGGGTGACGTGCGTGGTGCACACACCGTCGCCGTGGGCGATGGTGGCCAATCTGCGCACCGGGGTGCCCAGAAGCCGCGCGAAGGCCTCGATCTCGGCCTCACAGAGTTGCGGGAACTCCGCGGCCACGTGCGCGACGGGGCAGTGGTGCTGGCACAGTTGGTCGCCGCCTCCGGGTGCGGGCGCCTGGCCCGCGGTGGCGGCGTAGCCGTCGTTGGAGAGGGCCTCGGCCAGCAGCCGGACGCGTTGTTCGGCGGGAACCGCGTCCAGCATGGGCTTGTAGCGCCGCTCCAGGTCTGCTACCTGACTGCGGGCGAACTCGCCGACGGCCCCGGGTCCCGCCGTCTCGGCCAGGAAGCGGAGCGCGCTGGTGGCGAGGTCGTCGTAGGCGTGGACGAAGGCGTCGCGCCCGGCCTCGGTGATGGCGAAGACGCGCGCCGGACGGCCCCTGCGGCGGCGTTCGCCGCGGGGTCGCGCGTCGCGGGCCTCGACCATGCCCTCACTGGTCAGGTTGTCGAGGTGGCGGCGGATGGCCGCCGATGTGAGCCCGAGGCGCTCCCCCAGGGAGGAGGCGGTGATCGGGCCCTTCTCCAGGATGAGCCGGGCGACCCGGGCGCGGGTGCCGGTCTCGACGGCGCGGTCCGGTCCGGCCAGGGGTCGGGGCATACCTTCGGACACGGGCTTCCCCTCCCCTCCTCGAAACACGGCTCATGTTTTGACAACGTCAGTGTGGCCTAAATAAGTCCACCTAGGCAAACCCCGTCTCATGCCTTTTGTCACGAAGGCCAGCCTTGCCTAACAGCGGATTCACGCACGCGGCACACTCGGAGTGCAACCCCGGGCCGGGGCCGAACCATTCCGGGTGACCGCATGCTGGGACGGCGGTACCGGGATGCGGACCGACCGCGCGCCCCTCCCCACGGCCCGGCGGCGCCCGGTCCGGGGCGGTGAGCCGCTCCCCCGTGTCACACGTAGACTCAGGCCCCATGGACACAGCCGCGGTCGAGGTCGTCGACCTGGTCAAGCGCTACGGCACCACCACAGCGGTCACCGGCCTCACCTTCAGCGCGCGCCGGGGCGCGGTGACGGCACTGCTCGGACCCAACGGCGCGGGCAAGACCAGCACCATCGAGGTCTGCGAGGGCTTCCGCCGCGCCGACGGCGGGCGGGTCCGTGTACTGGGTCTGGACCCCGTCGCCGACGCCGCCGCCCTCAAGCCCCGCGTGGGGGTGATGCCCCAGTCCGGCGGGGTGCCCACCGGAGCCCGCGCCGCGGAGTGGCTGAGGCTGATGGCCTCCTTCCACGCGCGGCCGATCGACCCCCGCCTGCTGCTGGAGCGGCTCGGCCTGACCTCCGTGGCCGCCACTCCGTTCCGCCGCCTGTCCGGCGGCCAGCAGCAGCGCCTGTCACTGGCCTGCGCCGTGGTCGGGCGCCCCGAACTGGTCTTCCTGGACGAGCCGACCGCGGGGCTGGACCCGCAGGCCCGCATGGCCACCTGGGACCTGGTGACGGCCCTGCGCGGAGCGGGCGTGGCGGTGATCCTGACCACGCACCACATGGACGAGGCCGAGCGGTTGGCCGACCACGTGGTCGTCATCGACCACGGCGCCGTGGCCGCCGAGGGCACCCCGGCGGAGCTGACCGGGGGCCGCCGCGAGGTGTGCTTCTCCACGGACGCGGACGTGGACGCCGCGCGACTGGAGGCCGCCCTGCCCAGGGGCGGCCGGGTCGGCTCGCGGGACACCGCCGACGGCCGCCGCGAGTACACGGTCACCACCGAGGACCCCGACGCGCTCGACCCGGAGTTCCTGGCGGCGATCACCGCCTGGTGCGCCTCGTCCGGGGTGCTGGCCGAGGACCTGCGCGTGCGGCGGCGTACCCTCGAAGACGTCTTCCTCCAACTCACCGGCCGGGAACTGCGCGACCAGTAACGGGTTCTCCCGCCTGAAGGCGAGGGCTTTCGCCCACCGTGGTTGAGGGCCTGCCGTTACCAGCACCAGCCAACACCAGGGAGGTGACTCGTTGGCTACGTTTCACACAGGTGAGAAGACCCACCAGGCCGTGCTTCCTCAGCGGCCTGCTCTGGAATCCACGTCAGCAGACCACCCTGGGAACAGGGACGAAACGGGACGCGGAGGCCGCGCTCGCGTGGCACCCGGTGTGGAACATGTGCGAGGGGAGATGCCCGACGCCCCACCTGGCGTCGAGCACGTCACCCCCGTTCCCGCAAGGGACGGGGAGAGGGCCCGTGAGGGCCACCCACCCCGCAAGGGGACATCGCCCCGTCAAGGGCACAGGTGCGTGTTCGTCCTGGACGCCCACGGCACCCCGCTCCAACCCACCCACCCCGCCCGAGCCAGGAAACTCCTGGCCAAGGACCGGGCGGTCGTGGCCCGGCACACTCCGTTCGTCATCCGACTCAAGGACCGCACCACGGCGGGCTCCGAGATCGACGGGATCGAGGTCGGCGTCGACCCGGGATCCAAGCACACCGGGCTGGCGGTGTTCACCGCACAGGCAGGGCAGCGCCGGAGCCGCTACGCCCTTCAGCTCGACCACCGGGGCGACCAGATCACGAGGAGGATGCGCCAACGCGCCGCCTACAGAAAGGGACGCCGCTCTCGCAACCTGCGCTACCGCTCTCCCCGGTTCGACAACCGCACCCGCCCCGACGGGTGGCTGCCACCCTCACTCCGGCACCGGGTGGACACCACCCTGGCCTGGGTGGATCGTCTGGCCCGTTGGGCGCCGGTCCGTGCGGTACACGCCGAGCGGGTCGCCTTCGACACCCACGCCCTCAGCGCGGGGCGTTCGCTGGAGGGTGTGGAGTACCAGCACGGCACCCTGCACGGCTACGAGGTGCGCGAGTACCTGCTGGCCAAGTGGGGGCGCTCCTGCGCCTACTGCGGTGCCGCCGGCACCCCGCTCAACATCGACCACATCCACCCCCGCTCCAAAGGCGGCTCGAACCGGGTCGCCAACCTCGCTCCGGCCTGCATCCCGTGCAACCAGGCCAAGGACAACCGGCCCGTCGAGGAATTCGTGACCAGCCCTCGGACCCTGGCCCGAGTCCGGTCCCAGGCCAAGGCCCCGCTGCGCGACGCCGCCGCGGTCAACGCCACCCGGTGGGCGCTGTGGCGGGCCTTGGATGAGCGCCTGCCGACCCATGCGGCCTCGGGTGGGCGCACCAAGTGGAACCGCACCCGCAACAGGTTGCCCAAATCCCACACCCTGGACGCCCTGGCCGTCGGCAAGGTCGACGCCATCACCACGACCGTCTCCACGATTTTGGTCGTCGGCTGTAGTGGCCGTGGCTCCTACGCTCGCACACGCACCGACAGGTACGGGTTCCCCCGGTTGCGCCTCCCCAGGCGTAAGGCGTTCTTCGGATTCCAGACCGGGGACCTGGCCCGTGCGGTCGTGCCTTCTGGCAAGCACGCGGGAACGCACGCGGGCCGGGTGGCGGTACGCAGCAGTGGCGGCCACACCCTGCAAACCCCACACGGGCCCATCAAGACCTCATGGAAGAACCTACGTCTGCTCCAGCGGGCGGACGGTTACGGCTACAGCACGCAGAAGGAGGCAGGGGCTTTCTCTCCCGCCTGAAGGCGAGAAGTATCCGCCCCACGCACCAGATGACCGAGCACACCTTCACCGCATCCGCCGGGGCGGCCGCCGCGCCCGCGACCGGAGGCGACGACGTCTCGCTGTTCGCCCCCGCGCCCGGAGCCGCCCCGATGTGGCGGATGGTGGCCTCGCAGGCCGGCATGGAGCTCCGGGTGATGCTGCGCCACGGCGAGCAGTTCCTGCTGACCATGGTGATCCCGGTACTGCTGCTGGTGGGGTTCAGCCTCACCTCGGTGCTGGACGTGGGCGAGGGGCCCCGGGTGGACGCGCTCACGCCCGGTGTGCTGGCGCTGGCGGTGATGTCCACGTCGTTCACGGGCCTGGCCATCGGCACCGGTTTCGAGCGCCGCTACGGGGTGCTCAAGCGGCTGGGGGCGACCCCGCTGTCCCGTTTCGGGCTGCTGGCCGCCAAGACCCTGGCCGTGCTGGGCGTACAGGCGATCCAGGCGGTGGTGCTGTGCACGGTTGCGCTGGCGCTGGGCTGGTCGCCCTCGCCGACTCCGGGGAGCGTGCTGGCGGCGGTCGCGCTGGTGCTGCTGGCGACCGCCGCGTTCAGCTCGCTGGCCCTGCTGATGGCGGGCACGCTGCGGGCCGAGGCGACCCTGGCCGGGGCCAACCTGGTGTACGTGCTGATGCTGGGCCTGGGCGGGGTGCTGTTCCCGACCAGCGGCTTCCCCGGCCCGCTGGAGCAGGCGGCGTCGGTCCTGCCCGTCACCGCGCTCAGCTCGGGGCTGCGGGCGGTCCTGACCGAGGGCTCCCCTCCGAGCCCGGGCGCCTTCGCGGTACTGGCCGTGTGGGCCCTCGTCGGCGGCCTGCTGGCCAGCCGCCTCTTCCGCTGGGACTGACCACCGCCAGCAGGGCGGCGACGGCCAGGAGCGGCGCGGCCGCGACCGGGTAGACGGCGGCCGGGGACGTCCAGGCCACGAGCGCGCCGGCGGCGGCGCCCCCGGCCGAGGAGCCGGCGTTGAAGGCCGTGTTGACCCAGGTGCCCGCCCGGGTCCTGCGGTCGGCCTCCACCGCCTCGTCCGCCACCAGGTACGCCGTGGTCAGCAGTGGAGCGGTGCACGTCCCGACGACGAGGAGCACCGCGCACAGGGCGACCATCCCGGGCGCCGCGGCGGCCGCCGCCGTACCGGCCCCGAGTGCGGCGCCGAGCAGGAGCAGCCTGACACGCGGACGTGCCCGCCAGGCGGCCATGCCGTAGGCCAGGCCCCCCATGACACTGCCCGCGGCCTGTGCCGTCTCGGCCCACACCGCCAGGGCCGCACCGCCGTGCTGTTCGGCGAAGGCGACGTTGAGCAGGGCCACCGCGCCCAGGGCCAGCCCCGTGGCGGCGGAGAGGGCGACCGGGGCGAGGAGGGCGCCGAACGGCCGGCGGTGGGGCGTGCGCGGGGCCGGGGCGTCCCCCGCGGTGGCCGCCGGGGCGCGGCCCGCGCTCGTGGGCAGGGTGCGCGCGGGCGGTGAGAACGCCAGGAGCACGGTGCCGGACAGGGCCAGCGCCGCGGCGACGGCCAGGCCCAGCGCCGGCGGGGCGACCACGAGGAGTGCGCCGAGGACCAGCGGGCCGGCGAGGAGGACCAGCTCCTCGGCGACGGTGTCGAGGCTGTAGGCGCGCTGGAGCAGCTCCCGGTCCGCGACCATGTGGCTCCACAGGGTCCGCATCACGGGTCCGAGCGGCGGTGCGCACGCCCCGGCCGCCATGGCCAGGGCGGCCAGCGGCCCGGGGCCCGTACCGGGCGTCCAGGTGGCGACGGCCAGACAGGCCAGGCACAGGGCGTACACGGCCGCCATGGGGACCAGGGCGCGCCGGAGGCCGAAGCGGTCGATGAGCGCGGCGCGCGGCGGTGAGAGGACGGCGACGGCCAGCCCGAACAGGGCCATGGCCGCGCCCGCGGAGGCGTAGGAGCCGGTGGCGTCGGCGACGGCCAGGACCAGGGCCAGGAAGACGACGCCGGAGGACAGGCGGCCCAGCAGGGCGGAGGAGGAGCAGCGCAGGGCACCGGGGACCCGCAGCACGGCGCGGTAGGACGGTGCCCGGACGGGCGAGGACATGAGGGTGTTCCCGAAAGGAGGGGCGGCGCTCGGGCGCCGCGGACGTGCGTGGACACCGAAGGGGCCGCCCGCGGTTCGCGGCGGCGGCCGGGTGTTCGGGCGCTCACGGGGCGCTGGAGGCGCTGGAGGCGGGGCGACAGGCGCCGCGGCCACCGACCGTCGTTCGAGGGCGGTGGCGGGCGACGGCGTGGGTACGAGCCGTCTCACCGTAGGCGCCGGGGGTTCCCGTTCTTCGGGCGCTCGGACACGGGCCGAAGCGAAGCGGAAGGCCCGGAACAGCACTGTCTACGCACGGGGGTGGAACATGCGGCCCACGCTAACAGAGGCCCCGCCTTCGGGGCGGGGCCGGCGCACGGGCACGGATCCGGGGCGGACGCCTTCTTCGCCGGGGGAGCCCCGCCCGCCTCCGTCCCGCGGCGCGGGTTCTAGCATCGGACCATGTTCGACGTCGACGCGGTGACCGCCATCCTCCACGAAGCGGTGGAGGAGGTGATCCTCCCCCGCTTCCGGGCCCTGGCCGAGGGCCAGGTCATGGAGAAGTCGCCCGGGGAGATCGTCACCGTGGCCGACCGCGAGGCCGAGGAGCTCATCAGCGGCCGGCTCCGCGCGGTCGTCGACGCGCCGGTGGTGGGCGAGGAGGCCGCCTCGGACGACCCCTCGCTGCCGCGCGCGCTGAACGAGGAGCCCGTCGCCTGGCTGGTCGATCCGCTGGACGGCACGAGGAACTTCGTGAACGGCCGCCCCGAGTACGCGGTGATGGCGGCCCTGGTACGCGGGGGCGAGACCGTCGCCGCGTGGATCGTGCAGCCCTGCGCCCGGCGTGTCTACGTCGCGGAGCGGGGTTCGGGCACCTGGCGGGACGGGGTGCGTGTGCGCCGGAGCCCGGCCCCCGCATCCCCGGCCGACATGCGCGGTGCCGTACTGACCCGCTTCTTCGGCCCCGACGCACGGCGGCGGATGGAGGAGGAGGCGCCCCGGTTCGCCTCGGTCGGGCCGGGCGCGTACTGCGCCGGGGTGGACTACCCCCGCCTCGTCGAGGGCGAGCTGGACTTCGTGCTCTTCCACCGGACCCTGCCCTGGGACCACGCCCCCGGCTCGCTGATGCTGGCCGAGGCGGGCGGGGTGTCCCTGCGTCCGGACGGAAGCGCGTACCGCCCCGGAGACGGCGCCGTCGGACTGCTCAACGCCGCCGACGAGGCGTGCTGGAAGACCGTGCGCTCCCTGCTGGTGGGCTGAGCCGGTCGACCGAGCCGGTCGACCGGCTCCGGGTGCGCCCGCGGCGGAGCGCGCGGGACGGGCTCAGCCCACGGGCAGCAGCCGCCACTGCTGGTGGGCGTGCCCGCCGTCGGGCGCCTGGACGACCCGGGTGCCGTTGTCCGGGGCCCCGCCCTGTCCCCCCAGGGCCTGGCCGGTGGCGCGGTTGACCAGGCGGACGATGCCCGGGCCGACCTCGATCGCGGTCCAGTGCTGGTTGGGCGATCCGGTGCGTGTGAGCAGCGCCGCCCCCGGCTGGGCGGCGGGGTCGGCGGGGATCTCCAGGAGCTTGCCGCTGCCGACGCCCTCGATCTCGTAGAGGCCCCCCTCGACGGGGACGAACCGCCACTGCTGGTTGGTGTCGTCGTGGCGGTCCCAGAGGTGGACGGGGGCGCCGTTGGCGGTGGACTTGTTGACGACGTCCATGACCCGGCCGCCGTGCACGCTCTGGAGGGCGTAGACGAGTGCGGGGTCCAGCCCCGCCGGATGGACGACCGGCTCCTCCGTCTCCTCCTCGGCCGGTGTCCCGGTCTCTTCGGGAGCACCGGGCGGCTGGGCGAGGAGTCCCGACTGCACGCGCATGTCCGGCCCCTCGGCCTCCGCGCCCTCGGCCATGAGCAGGCCTCCGGCGTAGCCGCCGATGACGGCGACCAGGAGCAGCGCCAGGGCTCCGGCGACGAGAGGCCAACGGGGTACGTACCGTTCGTGGGCGCGGGGGGCACGGCGTCGGGACATGTGAGGGACTCCAGCGGGCTACGGGGTGGGGGGCGTGGAACGTCCGCGTCCACGGCCACGGACCATTTCACACCACTTGGCCTGTTTTGCGCATGCTCACCCTCTGTCGCCCACAGTGGACTCGGTAGTGTCCGACCATGGAAGCGATCGGAATCCCGTGGTTCATGGCGGTCCGACACCTCGGCCCCCCGCTGCTCCTGCTCGCCGTGGGCGGCGCGCTGCTGGTGTGGCGGCGGCCGGCACGGCCCGGGCTGGTGTGGGCCGCGCTGGGGACGAACCTGGGCGCCGCGGCCCTGCCGTACCTGTGGATCGGACTGCAACTCCTCACCGACCAGGCGGAGCGGACGGTGTACGGGCTGGTCCTGACACTGGTACAGCCCGGTGTGGCGACGGTCGCCTGGCTACTGCTGCTGGCCGCGGCCCTCACCCAGGGGGCGGACGGAAGCGGCCGGGGCGGGGAGGGCGCGGTCGGCGGGAGCGGGAAGGCGGAGAGGACGCACGAAAACATAGGATGATTTCCCATGAGCACCCCGGACCGCCACCAGGCTCCCCTGTCCCCGCGGCGCGCGGCGGAGGCGGTGTCCCCGGTCTGGCTGGTGCTGGTCGGCATCGTCTCGGTGCAGACCGGCGCGGGGGTGGCCAAGAACCTGTTCGACGCGCTTCCCCCGGCGGCGGTCGTGTGGCTGCGGCTGCTGACCTCCGCGGTGCTCCTGCTCCTGGTGGCGCGGCCGGTGCTCCGCGCGCGCTCACGCGCCGACTGGCTGGTGGTGATCGGCTACGGCACCGCTCTGGCGATGATGAACTTCCTCATCTACCAGGCCTTCGCGAGGATTCCGCTGGGGATCGCCGTCACCATCGAGTACCTGGGGCCGCTGGCCATCGCGATCCTGGGTTCGCGGCGCCGGATCGACCTGCTGTGGGCGGGCATGGCCGGGCTGGGCGTGGTCGCGCTGGGGCTGGAGTCGGGGTCGATGGACCCGCTCGGCATCGTGTTCGCTGTGCTGGCCGCGGCCGCGTGGGCGGGGTACATCCTGCTCAGCGCGGCGACGGGCCAGCGGTTCAGCGGCACGTCCGGACTGGCGATCGCCAGTGTGGTCGGCGTGGTGGTCATGGCCCCGATGGGCGTCGCCCAGGGCGGCGCGGCCCTGCTGGACTGGCGCCTGCTGCTGTTCGGCCTGGTGGTCGGCGTACTGTCCTCGGTGGTGCCGTACACGCTGGAGCTGAACGCCCTGCGCCGCATGCCGCCGCGTGTGTTCGGTGTGTTGATGAGCCTGCAGCCCGCCGCCGCGGCGCTCGTGGGCCTGGTGCTGCTGGGTGAGCTGCTGACCGTGTGGCAGTGGTTCGCGGTGGCGTGCGTGATCGCTGCCAGCGCGGGCTCCACGCGCACCTCGGCCGGGCACGGCGACGACGGGCGGGAGGCCGACGAGGCCTCCGCGCGGTCCCCGTCCGAGGACCCCCGCGACCGCTGAGGCGGGCGCCCGCGGGACATCCCGCCACATACGGCACGAAGAGCGGCGACACCGGTGGCGACCTGGGATGCTCTGTCCGGAAACCACGGATGAAACCCGGATGGGCACTCTGTGTTTCCGAACAGGCACAAATGGTTATCTGTCCTGGTGGGTCGGCCAAACGGTTCGACCACCGCATTCGAAGGGGGAGCCATGCGCACCACCGCCAAACTGATGATGACCGCTCTGTTCACCGCCGGCCTGCTCGGTATGGGGGTCGGCACCGCCTCCGCCAGTGGTGGCGGCGACTACGAGGCGTGCGTGGATCAGCAGAACGCCCTCGGGTTGATCAACCTGGACCTGAACCTGCTCGCCCAGTGCATCGCGACCGGCGACAACTAGTCGGTCCGGGGGCGCCCATCCGTGGGCGCCCCCTTCCGCCTCCCCGGGGAGGCGTCGACACAGGTGGAGGCCGCGCCGGGTCCGGGTAACGGCTTCCGGAGCGATGTACTACAGTCTGTCGTATGTCTGTTTCCCCGGCCTCCGCGGTGCTGGCCGCGAACACGGTCCCTCCCCTCGCGGCGGAGGACATCGCCCTTCTCGGAGCCCCCCTGTGGGTCTGGCAGATCGCGGTCGTGACCGCCGGAGTACTCGCGCTGGTACTCCTGGCGCGCACCATCTGGCACCCCACGCGGAGGTCGCTGCGCGCCTGGGCGCTGGGCAACATCGTGGTCAACGCCGGGATCGCCGTCACCGGCGCCACCGTGCGCGTCACCTCCTCCGGGCTGGGCTGCTCGGAGTGGCCCAGGTGCACCCCCGAGAGCTTCGTGCCCGTCGGCACCGAGCACGCCGCCCTCAACGCCGCCATCGAGTTCGGCAACCGGACGCTCACCTTCGTCGTGCTGGCGGTCGCCGTCATCACGTTCGTCGCCGTCATGCGGATGAGTCCGCGCCGCCGCGACCTGGTCCGGATGGCCGCCGTCGTGCCCTTCGGCGTCCTGGGCCAGGGCGTGGTCGGCGGCATCACCGTGTGGAGCGACCTGCACCCCGCCTCGGTGGCCGCGCACTTCCTGCTGTCCATGGTGGTGGTCTTCGTCACGGTCGCCCTGTACGTGCGCTGCCGGGAGCCCGAGGGCAGGCCGCGCGTGTCCGTCGGACCCATGCTGCACGCGGTCAGCGTCGGCCTGGTCGTGGTCGGCTTCATGCTGCTGGTCGCCGGGACCGTGGTGACCGGCACCGGCCCGCACGGCGGTGACGCGGCCGCCCCCCGCTGGGCCTTCGACCTGCCCGCGGTCACGCGTTTGCACTCCGCGCTGGCCTGGCTCACCCTGGCGGGCGCCCTTCTGGCCACCGTGATCGCCTTCCGCGGCGGCGCCCGCCGACCGGTCCGCAGGAGCAGCGCGTTCCTCCTGGCCGTGGTGGTCCTCCAGGGCGTGCTCGGCTACACCCAGTACGCGCTGGGCCTGCCCGAGACCCTGGTGGTCCTGCACGTCTTGGGATCGACCCTGACCTGGGTCGCCGTCTGCCGCCTGTACTTCTCCACCACGCGCCTGACGCCTCCGGGCCGGGAGGTCAGCGAGGACCCCGCTGACCTCCTGGACCGTGACGCGGGACGTAGTCCTGTTGGGCCCGCGCCTGGGCGATGACGTGCGCGAAGTCGGCACGGCGCAGGAAGCCCGAGTCGGTGGGGCTCTCCGCCCAGCCCGGGTTGACCGGCTGGGGTAGCCGCCCCAGGAAGGTGTCCCGGGCCACGTGCATCAGGGCCAGGAAGGAGTCCCGGCGCGTCTTCCAGTCCCCGCGGGGCCGCCCCGCCTCCAGCTTCTGGTGCAGCAGCGCCAGTTCGGTCGCGGCGAGCTGGTACTCCCTCATCGCCTCGCGGCCCTTGCGCCCGGCGTTGCGCGCCGCCCACTCGCGTGCCTGGCGGCGCCCCTGCAGGGAGCCGAGCATGGCGATGTCGGCCGGGGTGACCAGCCCGGTGGAGACGTAGGGCGGCAGGTGGCGGGCGATCGCGCCGATCTGCCGGTGGCGGTCGCGGGCGGCCAGCGCCAGGATGCCCACGAGCGCGGCGAACAGCACCATGTAGGCGACGGCCAGGCCGTACCAGCCGAAGTAGGTGGACCCGTTCCACATGCCGTGCAGGAGCACCGCCGCCGCCCACCCGGCGACGGGGGCCAGGAGGCGCGCGGGGCCGGTGTGCATGGCGGCGTAGGCCACGCCGATGCCGACCATCGCGGTGTAGACGGGGTGTCCGAACGGGGCGACCAGGCCGCGGATGGCGAAGGTGGCCACCAGGGTGCCGTCGAAGAACGCGCTGAGGAAGTACAGGATGTTCTCGGTGAAGGCGAAGCCGGTGGCGACCATCCCGGCGTAGATGACCCCGTCGGTGAAGGTGTCGAGCTCGTTGCGGCGGCGCCAGAGCAGGATGAGCAGCACCATGCCCTTGGCGCTCTCCTCCACCAGGGGCGCCACCGCCGACGTGCCCAGGAAGTCGCCCAGGTCCCGGCCGAACAGCGGCACGGTGACGTGGGCCAGGCCCCAGCTGTTGAGCAGCAGGGAGGCCACCACCGCCACGCCCGCGCCCCAGGCGAAGGCGAAGAACAGCACCCACCCGGGCTCGGGCTCGATCCGGTCGAGCATGAGGATGAGCGGCACGAGGATGCACACCGGGATGACCGCGGTGACCAGGCTGACGGCGAAGCCGAGCCCCCCGTCGATCCCGGCGGCCGCTCCCCCGGCCAGGGCGAGCAGCCAGAGGTAGACCAGCATTCCGATCATGCAGAGCACGCTGACGGTGGTGCCCAGGATGAGGGTCAGCGAGTAACGGGAGCGTCGGCCCTGCAGGATGGCCTTGCTGTCGAGACGGGGCATGGGCACCGATCGTAGCGGGAGGTGGGACGGCGGCGGATCCCGCCCCCGCGTGACCGGCACGGGGCCTTCCCGCCCGGCTCCGGCGGTGCGGACCGGGCACGGGATGGGGCAGGATCAGAACCGGGCGAAACCACCGATCTCCGAACGGAAAGAGCCGCGCATGGACCGGGCGACCACGAATCCAGCCACCGCGGGCCCGCTGCGGCTTCTGCGCGCGGCCGTGCTCCTGCACCTGGCCGCGATCCTCTGGGAGGGCGCGACCGCCGGACAGTTGGTGACGCTGAACATGGACGCGCTGCCGCTGCACTACTACGGCGCCTTCGGAGTACACGCGCTGGCCGGGTCGCAGGCACTGGCCGCGGCCCTGTACTGGCAAAGGTCCGGACGCGGCGGGGGGATCCCGCGGACGGTCCTGCTGGTCAGCCTGGCGGCTTTCGCGCTGGGCTTCGCGCAGGCGGCGCTGGGCACCTACGGGCCGCTCCAGGCGCACGTCCCCCTGGCGCTGGTCCTGACGGGGATCGCGGCGTGGTCGGCCGTGCTGGCCTGGCGCGGACGCTGACGCCCCGGAGCGGTCGGGGCGGGGAGGCCGGCGGCGTGGACGGGGCCGTACCGGCGGCCCGCGACACGACGGCCGGAGACGACTGTGGCGGCGCCCCGGGACCGGGGCGCCGCCACGGAAAGGTTCGGGGACCTGTCAGCCCAGGACGCCCGCGATCAGCGGGTCCACGGTGACCGCCACGAACAGCAGCGCCAGGTAGGCGTTGGACAGGTGGAAGAAGCCCATCGTCTTGAGGCGGGCCCCGGTCACACCGGCGCGGGAGCGGTGGAGCAGGCGGTGCGCCTGGAAGACCAGCAGCGCGCCCAGGGCGACGGCGACCGCGCCGTAGAACCAGGTGGTGCCCGCAACCGGCCAGAAGGCGACCGACACGATCGCGGTGGCCCAGCTGTAGAGCACGCACTCCAGCAGGACCCGGCGGTCGCTGGCGACCACGGGCAGCATCGGCACCTTGGCCTGCGCGTAGTCCTCCCTGTAGCGCATGGCCAGCGTCCAGGTGTGCGGCGGCGTCCAGAAGAACACCACCAGGAACAGCACGAACGGCGCCCAGTCCAGGCTGTTGGTCACGGCCGCCCAGCCGATGAGCACCGGCATGCACCCGGCGATACCGCCCCACACCACGTTCTGGGCGGTGCGCCGCTTGAGCAGCATCGTGTAGACGAAGATGTAGAACAGGATCGCGAAGACCGACAGCACGGCCGAGAGCAGGTTCACCAGCAGGGCGAACCCGGCGGTTGAGCCCACGGCCAGCACCAGGCCGTAGACGAGCGCGCCGCGCGGGGTCACCAGGTCCATCGCGCCGGGGCGCTGGCGGGTGCGGCGCATCTCGCGGTCGATGTCGCGGTCGATGTAGCAGTTCATCGCGTTCGCGCTGGCCGCCGACATGGTGCCGAAGAGCAGGGTGGCCACCGCGGTCCACAGCGGCGGCACTCCCCCGGCGGCGACGAACATCACCGGGATGGTGGTGATGAGCAGCAGTTCGATGACACGGGGCTTGGAGAGCGCGACGTAGGCGCGGACGTGGGCGCCCAGTGAGGCGGCACCGCGGGGGGCCCGGGGCTCGGCACCGTCCGGGTTCGTTCGCGGAGCGCGGTTGGTCAGGGCCATCAGTGCCGCGTCCCCACGGCCGGACGGCTCGCTCGCGTCCCCACGGGGTGCACCGGCTCGGTTTCAGACACGCGGATACCTCGACAACTCTAGGGGTTTCGACACTGCTCGCCACGCGGGGTCGAGCAGACCGACAAAGCGTCAGGATCGGCCGAAACCCCGTCAACGACATACTGTAGTACTTCCTCGCGGGGACCGAGGACCAGCCCCCTCGGCGGAAGGACTCCCTGATCCCCCGGGGGGAGGCGGGTGCCGACGGGGCCACCGGGTGTACAGCAGGCTCGCACACGCCCCGACACGCTTCCAGCCTGCCACGCACCGCCCGGGAGCGGTCACGACCCCCCGTCCTTCACCCTCGGCGACTGGTTGATCACGGTACGAACTGGAAAGGGCGTACATCACTTCCCTACCTGCCGGTAATGAGAGGTGTCGGGCAGCGACATCCCCGGGGCCGGACGATAGGCTCGATACCGGCCGAACCCGTCGTGGTTCTCAGGCCGCGACGGCCGTCGTTCGGGGGACGACAAGGGGGACGCGTCCGCGCTCCGCGCCATGGTGCGGGCACACCCCCCACGCTCCCCACGGCTCCGCCACGCGGCGGGCCGCTGCGGGGCGCCCGGCGGCGGTTCGAAGACCAACGCAACCGACACACCCCCGCGCCCCGGCCACCGGACGCGAGGGGGTGGCCCGAGAAGGAGAACGAAAGTCCGTGAACGCCCACACCCCGCAAACCCTGGAGTGGTCGGACCTCGACCTCCGCGCCGTCGACACGGTTCGGGCGCTGGCGATGGACGCGGTCGAGAAGACGGGTAGCGGACACCCCGGTACCGCTATGAGCCTGGCCCCGGCCGCCTACATGCTCTTCCAGAAGATCATGCGGCACGACCCCTCGGACCCCGAGTGGACGGGCCGGGACCGCTTCGTGCTGTCGATCGGTCACTCCAGCCTCACCCTGTACATCCAGCTCTACCTCGCCGGATACGGGCTGGAGCTGGAGGACCTCAAGAACCTGCGCCAGTGGGAGAGCCGTACTCCCGGCCACCCCGAGTTCAGCCACACCCCCGGTGTGGAGACCACCACCGGACCGCTCGGCCAGGGCGTCGGCAACGCGGTCGGCATGGCCATGGCCGCCCGCCGCGAGCGCGGCCTGTTCAACCCCGACGCCGGTCCGGGCGCCAGCCCCTTCGACCACCACATCTACGCGTTCTGCTCCGACGGCGACGTCCAGGAGGGTGTGAGCCACGAGGCCAGCGCCCTGGCGGGGACCCAGAAGCTGGGCAACCTCATCATGATCTGGGACGACAACCGGATCTCCATCGAGGACGACACCCGCATCGCCCACTCCGAGGACGTCGCAGCGCGCTACCGCGCCTACGGCTGGCACGTCGAGGAGGTCGACTGGACCGCCGGCGGCGAGTACGTCGAGGACGTCGACGCCCTGTACCAGGCGATCCGGCGCGGCAAGGCCGAGACCGAGCGTCCGACCTTCATCCGCCTGAGCACCATCATCGGCTGGCCCGCGCCCAACAAGCAGAACAGCGGCGCCATCCACGGCGCGGCCATGGGCGAGGCGGAGGTCTCCGCCACCAAGCAGATCCTGGGCCTGCCCGACGAGCCCTTCGCGGTCGAGGACGAGGTCATCGAGCACGCCCGCCGCGTCGTGGACCGGGGCCGGGAGGCCCGCGCCGCCTGGGAGGTCGAGTTCAAGGCCTGGCACGAGAGCGCCGGGGAGCGCGCCGAGCTGTTCGACCGCCTGGTCGAGGGCAGGCTCCCCGAGGGCTGGGAGAAGGCGGTTCCCTCCTTCGAGCCCGACGAGAAGGGCATCGCCACCCGCAAGGCCAGCGGCGAGTTCCTCTCGGCCGTCGCGCCGCTGCTGCCCGAGCTGTGGGGCGGGTCGGCCGACCTGGCCGGGTCCAACAACACCACGCCCAAGGGCGAGCCCTCCTTCCTGCCCTTCGACCGCGCCAGTGAGATGTTCCCGGGCAGCCCCTACGGGCGCGTGCTGCACTTCGGCGTGCGCGAGCACGGCATGGGCACGATCCTCAACGGCATGGCCCTGCACGGCCCCACCCGCCCCTACGGCGGCACGTTCCTGGTCTTCAGCGACTACATGCGACCCGCCGTCCGGCTGGCCGCGATCATGCAGCTGCCGGTCACCTACGTGTGGACGCACGACTCCATCGGCCTGGGTGAGGACGGCCCCACCCACCAGCCGGTCGAGCACCTGTGGGCGCTGCGGGCCATCCACGGCCTGGACGTGATCCGTCCGGCCGACGCCAACGAGACCGCCGTGGTGTGGCGGTCGGTCATCGAGAGGGGCGACCGCCCGTCCGCGCTGGCGCTGACCCGGCAGAACGTGCCCACCCTGGACCGCGAGGAGTACGCCTCGGCCGAGGGCGCGGTCAAGGGCGGCTACGTGCTGGCCGAGGCCGACGGGGACGCTCCCGAGGTGATCGTCATCGCCACCGGCAGCGAGGTGCAGATCGCCCTGGAGGCCCGCAAGGCCCTGCAGGAGGCCGGCACGCCCACCCGCGTGGTGTCCATGACGTGCGTGGAGTGGTTCGAGCGCCAGAGCGAGGAGTACCGCGAGCAGGTGCTGCCGTCCTCGGTGCGCGCCCGCGTGTCGGTGGAGGCCGGAATCGCCATGGGCTGGCGCGAGTACGTCGGTGACGCCGGCGAGTCGGTCAGCCTGGAGCACTACGGCGCCTCCGCCTCGTACCAGGTCCTGTACGAGAAGTTCGGATTCACCTCCGAGGCCGTCGTCGAGGCCGCCCGCAGGAGCCTCGCCAAGACCGGAAGCTGAGCCCGGCGGGCCCCGCCGGACACCCCGGCGGGGCCCGTCCCACTTTTGACGTGTGCGACCGGGGGCGGCACCTTCCGCCCCTAGGAAGGCGTGAGAACCCATGAGCAACGCACTCCGAGACCTGTCCGAGGCGGGCGTGTCCGTCTGGCTGGACGACCTCAGCCGGGAGCGGCTGCGCAGCGGCAACCTGGCCGAGCTGATGTCGACCCACCACCTGGTCGGCGTCACCTCCAACCCCACCATCTTCGACAAGGCGCTCGCCGAGGGCGACGCCTATGACCAGCAGGTCCGCGAACTGGCCGTGCGGGGCGTCTCGGTGGAGGAGGCGGTCCGCATGATCACCGCCTACGACATCCGCTGGGCCGCGGACACCCTGCGCCCGGTCTACGACTCCACCGACCGCGTGGACGGACGGGTCTCCCTGGAGGTGGACCCGCGTCTGGCCGGTGAGACCGAGCGCACGGTCGCCGAGGCCAAGGCGCTGTGGTGGCTGGTGGACCGGCCCAACATGATGGTCAAGATCCCGGCGACGGCCGCGGGCCTGCCCGCGGTCACCCAGGCGCTGGGACACGGCATCAGCGTCAACGTCACGCTGATCTTCTCCCTGGAGCGCTACCGCCAGGTGATGAACGCGTTCCTGGAGGGCATGGAGCTCGCCCGCACCAACGGCCACGACCTGTCCCGGATCCAGTCGGTGGCCTCGTTCTTCGTCAGCCGCGTGGACACCGAGGTGGACAAGCGCCTGGAGGCGATCGGCACCGACGAGGCGCTGTCCCTGAAGGGCCGGGCCGCACTGGCCAACGCCCGCCTGGCCTACCAGGCCTACGAGGAGGTGTTCTCCTCCCCCGAGTGGAAGGCCCTGGAGGCGCACGGCGCCAAGCCGCAGCGGCCGCTGTGGGCGTCCACCGGCGTGAAGGACCCCTCCTACGAGGACACCCTCTACGTCAGCCAGCTGGTGGCCCGCAACACCGTGAACACGATGCCGCAGGCCACCCTGGACGCCACCGCCGACCACGGCGAGATCACCGGCGACACCGTGCTCGGCACCTACGAGCGGGCCCGGGCCGACTTCGCCGCCCTGGAGAACGCCGGGGTGGACCTGACCGACGTGTTCGCCGTACTGGAGCAGGAGGGCGTGGACAAGTTCGTCAAGTCCTGGGAGAGCCTGCTGAACGAGCTGTCGGCCAAGCTCGACGAGTCCGTCTGAGCCGCGGCCCCTCCCCCGGTCGGTCCGCGCCCGCCCGTCTCCGCCGGGACGGGCGGGCGCGGACCCGGCCATCCACCGGCCACTCTCGACAGGAAGACGGGATCCGTGAAAGAACCGGTGATGCCCGGAGCGGTACCCAACCCGCTCCGCAACGCCCTGGACCGCAGACTGCCCCGCATCGCCGGACCCAGCGTGCTGGTGCTCTTCGGCGTCACGGGCGACCTGGCGCGCAAGAAGCTCCTACCGGCCGTCTACGACCTCGCCAACCGGGGCATGCTGCCTCCGGGCTTCGGCCTGGTGGGGTTCGCCCGCCGCGAGTGGGAGGACCAGGACTTCGCCGAGCAGGCCTACCAGGCGGTGCGCGAGCACGCGCGCACCCCCTTCCGCGAGGACGTGTGGCGCCAGCTGAGCGAGGGGATCCGGTTCGTCCAGGGCGATCTGGACGACGACGACGCCTTCGACCGCCTGGCCCACTGCGTGCACGAGATGGACTCCGCGCGCGGCACCGGCGGCAACTACGCGTTCTACCTGTCGCTTCCGCCCAAGCTGTTCCCGACCGTGGTCAGGCAGCTCGACCGCTGCGGCCTCGCCGAGGCCAGTGAGGAGGAGGCGACGAACGGTGTCAGGCCGTGGCGGCGGGTCGTGATCGAGAAGCCGTTCGGACACGACCTGGAGAGCGCGCAGGAGCTCAACTCGGTGGTGGACCACGTGTTCCCGCCGACGTCGGTGTTCCGCATCGACCACTACCTGGGCAAGGAGACGGTCCAGAACATCCTGGCGCTGCGCTTCGCCAACACCCTGTTCGAGCCCCTGTGGAACCGCAGCTACGTGGACCACGTGCAGATCACCATGGCCGAGGACATCGGTGTGGGCGGCCGCGCGGGCTACTACGACGGCATCGGCGCGGCCCGCGACGTCATTCAGAACCACCTGCTGCAACTGCTGGCGCTCGTGGCCATGGAGGAGCCCATCTCCTACAACGCGGACGCGATCCGCGCGGAGAAGGAGAAGGTGCTGGCGTCGGTGTCGCTGCCCGAGGACCTGGAGACGGGCACCGCGCGCGGCCAGTACGCGGCGGGCTGGCAGGGCGGCGCGTCGGTGCGCGGCTACCTGGAGGAGGAGGGCATCCCCTCCGACTCGGTGACCGAGACCTACGCGGCGCTGAAGCTGGCGGTGGACACCCGGCGCTGGTCGGGCGTGCCGTTCTACCTGCGCACCGGCAAGCGGCTGGGCCGCCGTGTGACGGAGGTGGCGCTGGTGTTCCAGGCCGCGCCCCAGCAGCTGTTCCCGCGCTCCGACGTCAGCGAGCTGGGGCAGAACGCCCTGGTCCTGCGTATCCAGCCGGACGAGGGAGTGACGCTGCGGTTCGGCTCCAAGGTGCCGGGGGCCAGCATGGAGGTCCGCGAGGTGAGCATGGACTTCGCCTACGGGCAGTCCTTCACCGAGGCCAGCCCCGAGGCCTACGAGCGGCTCATCCTGGACGTGCTCATCGGCGACCCGCCGCTGTTCCCGCGCCAGGAGGAGGTCGAGCTGTCCTGGCAGATCCTGGACCCGGTCGAGGAGTACTGGGCCAAGGCGGGGCGCCCCGAGCAGTACGGCGCGGGCACCTGGGGCCCGGAGTCGGCCCATCGACTGCTCTCCAGGGACGGACGCCAGTGGCGGCGCCCGTGAACAGCCACCAGACCGCCGGGAGGAACCCGTGACGCTCTACCTGCCGCACACCACCACCTCGCAGATCACCGAGGCGCTCATGTCCGAGCGGCTCAGCGTGGGCGGCGGTGCCATGAACATGGTGCTGACCCTGGTCATCGTCACCGACGAGGCCGACCACTACGACGCCGTGCGCGCCGCCACCGAGGCGGGCCGCGAGCACCCCTCACGCGTGGTGGCGCTGATCCGGCGCGACCCCGAGGCCGAGCCGGCCATCGACGCCGAGATCCGCCGTCCGGGCACCTCCGGCCCCGGTGAGGCCGTGCTGCTGCGGCTGTACGGGCAGCTGGGCGAGCACGCCGACTCGGTGCTCACCCCGCTGCTGGTACCCGACGCGCCGGTGGTGACGTGGTGGCCGGGCGTGGGTCCGGCCGATCCGGCCGCCGACCCGGTGGGGCGCCTGGCCCAGCGGCGGATCACCGACGCCCTGCGCGCCCGGAACCCCCTGGGGGACCTGGTGGAGCGGGTGTCCCACTACAGTCCGGGCGACACGGACCTGACCTGGACCCGGCTGACGCCGTGGCGTTCGCTGCTGGCCAGCGCCATGGACCAGCCGAGCGGGTGGGTGACCTCGGCCAGGGTGACCGCCGAGTCGCACTACCCGAGCGCCGAGCTGATGGCGGCGTGGCTGACGGACCGGCTGGAGGTGCCGGTGGAGCGCGACGTCTCCAACGGCCCCGGCCTGACCGAGGTGCGCCTGACCACCGACCAGGGGGACATCGTGATCTCCCGGGTGGACGGCCAGGTGGCCACACTGTCGCGGTTCGGGCAGCCGGACCAGACGGTGGCGCTGGCACGGCGCAACGCCTCGGGGGCCCTGGCCGAGGAGCTGCGCCGTCTGGACCCCGACGAGATCTACGAGAGCGCGGCCCACCACCTGGGATCGCTGCTCTCCGGAAGCGGAGCAAGAGGATGAGCGAACCGGAGATCGTCCGCCACTCCGACGCGGGGGCGCTGGCCGACAGCGTCGCGTTGAAGCTGGTGAACATGATCGTCCAGGCCGAGTCGGACAAGCGCGACTTCCACCTGGTGCTGACCGGGGGCGGGATCGGTATCCGCACCCTGGAGGCGGTGCGCGACCACGCCAAGGAGGCCGGGATCAGTTGGTCCCACGTGCACCTGTGGTGGGGCGACGAGCGGTTCCTGCCGGACAAGGACCCCGAGCGCAACGAGACCCAGGCGTGCGAGGCGCTGATCGACGCGGTCTCCGTCCCGCCGCACAACGTGCACCCGATACCCGCCTCCGACGGGATGGACGGCGACCACGTCGAGCACGCGGCCACCCGGTACGGCCGGGAGATGGCGGTGGCCGCGCGCGGCCGGGGGCCCGTGCCCGCCTTCGACGTGTGCCTGCTGGGCGTGGGCCCGGACGCGCACGTGGCCTCGCTGTTCCCGGGCCTGCCCGGTGTGCGCGAGGAGGAGGCGTCGGTGACCGCGGTGCACGACTCGCCCAAGCCGCCGCCGCAGCGGATCTCCCTGACCATGCCCTCGATCCGGGCCGCCCGCGAGGTGTGGGTGCTGGCCTCGGGTGAGGGCAAGGCCGAGGCCGTGCGCCTGGGCCTCGCCGGAGGAAGCGTGGACGAGGCCCCCGTGGCCGGTGCGCGCGGCGCGGAGCGGACCGTGTTCTGGCTGGACGAGGCGGCCGCCTCGAAGCTGTAGACGGCCCCGACACCGTGGCAGGCCCCGACGCGGGTGACCGCCCCGGCCCCGCGCGGGGCCGGGGCGGTCGTGTGTGCGGCGGCCGTCTCCCGCCGAACGGTGTTCCCCCGTGGAGGGGAGGGGCACGGCGTCAGGCGCGGGAGATCTCGCGTACGGCCGTCATGTCGTCGAAGGGGAGGAGGTCGTCGCCGACGCTCTGGTACGACTCGCTGCCCTTGCCCGCGACCAGGACGACGTCCCCGGGACGGGCCGAGGACAGTGCGAGGGCGATGGCCCCGTGTCGGTCGCCGACCCGCTCGAAGGGCGTGCCGGTCGCCTCGATGCCCGGGACGACCTGGTCCATGATCGCCTCCGGGTCCTCGTAGCGGGGGTTGTCCGAGGTGAGCACGCACAGGTCGGAGTAGGTGCCCGCGATCTCGCCCATCCGGACGCGCTTGGTGGTGTCCCGGTCGCCGCCGCAGCCGAAGACGGTGAGCACCCGGTGCGGGGCGAACCCGCGGATCGTGTACAGGACCTTGTCCAGCGAGTCGGGCGAGTGGGCGTAGTCCACGATGACGGAGACCCCGTCCGGGGTTGCGAAGTGCTCGAACCTCCCCGGGATCTGCGGCATCCGGTCGAGGGCGTCCACCAGGCCCTCCAGGTCGTGCCCCAGGAGGTGGCAGGCCGCCACCGCGGCCAGCGCGTTGGACACCGAGAAGCGGCCGGGGATGGGGATCGCCGCCGGGTACTTGCGCTCGCCGTGGTGCAGGACGAACCGGGTCCCCGAGGCGTCCACGACCAGGTCGGTCGCCCGGTAGTCCGCGTCCGCCTCGATGGCGTAGGTGGTCACGGCGCCGGGCATCATGGCCGGGATCGTGGCGCCCACGGGGTCGTCGGCGTTGACCACGGCGCGCCGGCACATGCCCTGGAACAGGAGCATCTTCGCCTCCTGGTAGCGCTCCATCGTGCCGTGGTCGTCCAGGTGGTCCTGGGTCAGGTTGGTGAAGACCCCGACGTCGACGAAGGAGCCCTCCACCCTGTGGTTCAGCAGCCCCATCGACGTCGCCTCCAGCACGACGCTGGCGCTGCCCCGGTCGCGCATGCACGCCAGCAGGTACTGGAGGTCCGGCGCCTCCGGCGTGCTCAGCACCGACCTCGGCATGAGGATCGGGTCGCCGCCGGTCCGGGCGCCGGAGGTCCCGATGACCCCCACCCGGGCGCCCTCGGAGATCCTCAGCAGCGACTCGTATATGGACGACACCGACGTCTTGCCGTTGGTGCCGGTGACGGCGACCACGTCCATGGCGCGCCCCGGCTCACCGTGGTAGCGCGACGAGACGAGTGCCGTCGTGACCCGCGCGTCCGGCACCCGGACCACGCACACACCGGGGTCCGCCGGCCGGCCGGACGGGTCCGGTCCCTCGACGAGGACGGCGACGGCCCCGCGGGCGACCGCCTCCCCGACGGCCTCGGGGCCGCCCTCGGGGTGTCCTGGCAGGGCGACGTAGAGCGAACCGGGGGTCACACGGTCGGCGTCCAGGCACGGCCCCGAGGTGATCGGGATGTCCTGGTCTCCGTGCAGTACCTGGTGGTCGTGGCCGTGCAGCAGCTCGCTCAACTTCACGAGGGGTCCCTTCGAGAGTGGCGCGGCCGGCCTCGTGGGCACGGCCGCACCCGTGGGCGCAGCCGGCGGAGCCGGCTGGCGGGGAGGGTGGTGCGGGACTGGATGGGAGGGCCCGGTCCGGGCTCCGCGCGGGGGCCCGGCCGAAGGCGGAGAGGCGCGCGTCGTGCGCGGGGAGTGACGGGCCGCGGGTCGCGGGGCCACGGAGACGGCGCCCGCGGGGGGCGGCCGGAACACGCGGAGAGGTCGCTAACCGTGGCCGTGCAGGGCCGTGAGGCCGGTGCGGGGTGCCTCCGGGAGGACGGAGGTCGACCGGCTGACGGCCGGGGGGCCCGCGGTGGTCGAGCCCGGGATGTGGGCGGTCCGGAACGGACCCTGCTCCACCGCGCGCGTATCTGCCATGACTGGAGTGTACGCGCACGGCCGCGGTCCGGAGAGGGCCGTGGAGGGTCGGAAGGTGCCGGGAGGGACCGCGAGGTGCCGGAAGGGGCCGGGAGGGACCTCCCCGGTCGCGCGGGGACGCCCTCGGGCCTGGCGGCGACCGGCCGTGCGGTACCGCGTACACGCCCTGGGAGGGCTCCGGCGCCTCCGACTTCCCGACACCGACCGGATACCCGCCGGACCTCCCCGGTTCACGCACGGCCGCGGCGGTCGGCCACGGTCGTCGTCCCCCGTGCCCCGAGGGCTTCGCTCACGGACACCCCGGACAGCCGGAGAGGAGGGCGCGGGGCCTCCGGCTTTCCTCCACCCGGTGTCACGGGCCGGCCGCACGGGTTCAGGTGACGGCCGGAGGGCAGGTGAGCCCCGGCCGGGGCACCTCGCCGGTGAGCAGGTAGGCGTCCACCGCGCCGTCCACGCACGGGCTGCGCCCCCATCCGTAGACGGTGTGCCCCGCGCCCTCGTAGGTGACCAGGGTGGCGGTCTCCAGCCGCTCGGCCGCCTCCCGGACCCAGTGGTAGGGGGTGGCGGGGTCGCCGACGGTGCCGACGACCACGATCGGGGGCGCCTCGGGAGCGGTGAGGGCGGTGGGCGCCTTCTCGGTCCCGGGCCAGTAGGCGCACGGCAACTGGTCCCACACCGGGCCCGGGCCGAACAGCGGGGAGATGTCGGCGGCCTCGTCGGCGGCGTCGCGGTAGGCCGTCACGTCCTCCGGGTCGGCGCGGTCGGCGCACCTCACGGCCGTGTACGCGGCGCCCGCGTCCTGGTGCCCCGTCCCGGGCTCGCTCTCGCCGGACTCCGCCTTCGCGTACTGGCCGAAGGTGTCGTCGTACAGCCGCCCGAGGTGGCGCTCGACCCCGCGGTCGTCACCCTCGGCGAGGGCGGTGAGCACGCCGGCGAGGTGGTCCCAGGCGCCCTCCTGGTACAGCGCCATGCCGACCATGGTGAGCAGCGTCCGGCCGTCCACCGGGATCCCCTCGACCCGGGCCGGGTCCCGGTCGAGCCGCTCCAGGAGTCCGGCCATCCGGGCGTCGGCCTCGCTGGCGGCCCCCGGCCCCCCGGAGCCGCGGTCCGCGCCGGTGAACGGGCACGCGTCGACCTCGGCGACGCAGTCGGCCAGGAACATCTCCCAGGTGTGCTGGAACGCGGCGACCTGGTCGACGGCCGCCTCGGCGTTGGACATCCGGGTCGCCACGGCGCCGTCCAGGACCAGCGCCCGGATGTTCTCCGGGTACATGTGGGCGTACAGGGCGCCGATCCACGCGCCGTAGGAGTAGCCGACGAAGTTCAGCCGCTCCTCGCCCAGGGCGTCGCGGATGACGTCGAGGTCGCGGGCGACGTTGACGGTGCCGACGCGGGCCAGGAACTCCTCCCCCACCCTCTCCTCGCACGCGCGGGCGTACCCGCGGGCCGCGTCCGCCAGGGGCCGGAGCTCGGCGGCGCCCAGGTCGCCGGGGTCGGTGCCGGCCACGCTCTGGCGGGCGTCGACCAGGGCGTACCGGTCCCCGCAGGCGAAGCCCCCGCTCTTCCCGACGCCGCGCGGGTCGAAGGAGACCAGGTCGAAGGCGGCGCGGATCCCGTCACCGAACAGGGGGGACTCCAGCGCCCGCACGCCCGAGACGCCGGGACCGCCCGGATTGACGACCAGGGATCCCAGGTGCTCCTCCTTCGGCCCGTCGGCGGGCGCGCGGACCAACGCGATGTCGAGGGTCCTTCCGCGGGGCTCGCCGTGGTCCAGGGGAACGGTGACCGTGCCGCACTCCAGGCTCTCCAGCCACTCCGTGTCGGCTCCCCCGCCGGCCGCGTCCTCCTCCCCGTCGTGGCAGGGCCGCCAGGAGACCTCCTGCCCGTGGAAGGGGGCGTCCTCGGGAGGGCATCCCGTGGCCAGCACCACCGCGATGAGCCCGCCGAGCCCGAGGGCTCGCACCCCGTGTCGCACCTCCGGCTCCGTTCCCACGACGCTTCGCCTGCCCTTTCCATCCTCACCGGAAAAGAGCCGCGAGGACCGTGGTGCGAGCGGCTGAGCAGGCAAAAAGTCGGTCTTGTCGAGGCGGCGGCTCCCCAACGGCGGTGATCTTGCTCCCAGCGGCACTGTCGACGGTCGAGAGTGCCGCTGGGAGCAAGATCATCCGGTGAGGGCCGCGCTAGAGCCTGCTGACGTCGGTGTCCAGCAGCGGGGGCAGCGCGTCGGGGGAGGCCACCGCCACCAGGGGGCGCAGGGGCTCGCCGAAGGAGATCCGCCCCGGCTCCCGCTCCGGGTCGGCGTGGGCGATCCAGTCCACCAGCTCGACCGCGCGGCTGACGTCGCCTCCGGGCCGGGCCAGGGCGACCACCGTTCCGGCCACGTCGCAGCGCGTGCCGAGGTGCACGGTGGCGGCGAACACGCTCTGCGCCCACGCGCCCCGGCCGACCTCGTGCGCCCGGCCGCCGGGGGTGCGGCGCCGGTACCGTCCCGGCGCGGTCAGGCCCACCGCGCGGTCGTCGAAGGTGAGCACCAGGCTGGGGCGCTCCTGGGCGGTCAGGCACTCCTCGAGGTCGGTGAGGGAGGCGTCCATCCACACATCTACCGGCCCGCTGGCCGCCCGTACCAGGGCGGCGCGGGCGGCGTCGAGCAGGCCCGTGTCCACCTGGGAGCGGGCCTCGCGGCACACCCGCCCGGCCAGGGACACGGCCGAGGCCCCGGCGCCCTCCCCCGGCCGGTCGCCGGCCAGCGGCGTGTACCCGGGCAGGACCAGCGGCCAGTCCACGCGGGCGCGGCCCCGCAGGGGCAGAGCGCCGTGGGTCAGGCAGACCACGGTGCGCCTGCGTGCCAGCTGGTAGGTGGCGCAGGCGCCCGAGCGGCGGGCGGCCAGGGCCAGGCCCAGGCTCATCGCCTTGGTCCCGGTGGTGATGTCGGCTATGACCGGGGGCGGTGGGTCGGTGTCCTGTTCCCGGGTGATCCAGTCCCGGGCGACGGCGGCGACCGCGTCGGCGTCGAAGCCGTCCACGGGGTCGGGGGTGAAGCGGACCCGGTCGCGGTACCCGCCCTCCCTCAGGCGGGCGGCGTCGGCGGGCGGCGCGCCGGGGTGCTCGGCGGCGTGCAGGGTGCGGGCGGCGGCCTCGCGCATCCCGTCGCGCACGCTCTGCCGTGAGGGCAGGACCAGCGTGCCTGCGGGCCGGTGGGCGTGGACGGCGGTGAGGGTGCCCAGGCGGCTGCCGCCCAGGGAGGTGACCAGGACGGGTCCGTCCGCGGGGCCGGGGTGGTGTTCGGGCGGCGCGGGCGCGGGGGGCTCCGACGGTGCGGGAGCGGTGTCGGGACCGGTGTCGGACCCGGTGTAGGCCCCCGGGGCCGGAGCGCCCGGTCCGGGGAAGAAGGCCCTGCGGATCTCCTCGAAGGAGGTCAGCCGCGACAGCAGGTCGTCCAGGCTCCACACGTGCACGCTGCGGGCGCTCAGGGCGGGGTTGTAGGCGGTGACGCGCTCGCGCAGCCCGGGAACGGCGGGGCCGGTGTGGACGAACAGCACCTGGGCGGCGGCGCCGAAGACCCTGCGGGCCTTGGCCACGGTCCACCCGGCGCGGGCCACGACGTCGTCGGGGCGGGTCTTGGCCTCCACGCACAGCACCCGGTGCCGGTAGCGCACGATGGCGTCGAAGTCGGCGATGGAGCCGTCGGGGTGCCGGGGGTCGACGACCTGGCGGGCTCCGACGACCTCGGTTTCGGGGTGGCGGCGCGTGTGGCGCAGCAGGTGGGACAGGACGCGGCCCTCGGCGACGACGCCGCGCCGCACGGCCGGGGACAGGTCGGGAAAGCGCGCCTGGAGGGCCTGCCGTCCTCCCTGCACGAAGAGGCGGACGGGTTCGGGGTCGCGGTCCCACAGCCAGTGGGCCCCGTGGATCCCGGCGAGGACGCGCAGGTCGACGCCGTCGCCGACCACGGGACGCCCGGGGTGGGAGCCGTCCGCGGTGCGCAGGGTGTCGCGGGCGGCGTCGAGGTAGTGGCGCCAGCGGCGGGCGTGGGGGTGGCGCTCGGGGGGCAGGACCCGCTCGTGCAGCAGGGCCGCGGCCACGCTCATCACCTTGGTGCCGCCGGTGTAGTCCAGGAACCAGGGTTCGCCGCCGCCCGCACGGTGCAGGGCGGCCATGGTGTCGGTGACCGGCCCGAAGTCGTGGGGGTCGGGGCCCACGCTCACCACCCGCACGGACTCGGGCGAGGCCAGCCGCTCCACGGCGGCGGCGACCCGTCGGGCGAGGGGGCGGGTCCCGTCGCTGGCCACCAGGACCAGGTGGTCGGCGGGGAGGGTGAGGGAGGACAGCAGCGCGGGGGTGGGGTTGCGCCCGACGAGCACGACGGCGGCACGGGGACCGTCCACGGCGTCCCTCCCGGAAAGGGGATGTGGTCGGCGACCACGCTACTGTGCCCGCGCGGCGTTCTTCCATGGAAACGCCCTGTTCCCGGCGGTTCCGGATCCTGGTGACCGCACCTCCTTTCACACCCGTCTCAGGCGTTCACCTTCTCCCCTCCAGGCACCGGCGTGTCCTCCGGGGGCCGGCCGCCGACCCGTACCGGGGCGCCGCCGACCACGAAGGAGCGGCAGGCGGTGACCACTCCGCTGCCGTCGCGCACGAGGTCGGAGGGCACGAGCAGGTCCCGGCGCTCGGGATGGGCGCAGACGACCACGGAGGAGACGATGAACCACACCCCCTCCTGCGGCTCGGGGAGGTCGGCCCTGGTGCGCTTCTCCGCCATCAGCGGCACCCCGGCCACCTCCAGCCCCACGGGAACGCGCACGGCCTCCACCCGGGCGGGGCGGGAGGCTCCCGGCCAGCGCCGGATGACGCGCGACCTCTCGTCCACGACCGTCACCACATGCGGCGTCAGGTTGACCACCCGCATCCGGCGACCTCCGTTCCTCTCGCTCCGAACGGCCGGACGGACGCCCCCGCCCGTCCGTGACGTGCCCCGTTCCGGATCCTCACCGCAGTCTCTCGGACACAGCCGCCCCCGTCGGAACACCGTGCCGCGCCGAGAATCCGAGAAAAACTGAGGCCGTTGTTACCAATGTCCATTTCCTTAGCATCTCTGGGCATTTATGTAACTCGGTACGAGAGTCCAATCATTGACATTCCCACCGCAGCAGACCTATTTTGGGACGCGGCCTCCCGTTGACGCGGGGGTGCCACCTGAGGTCTCACGTCTCTTTCGTACGCGCTTTCCCGGAGGGCTGGGGAAGCGACCCGGCCCCGGACCACCGGGGAGAAGAGTTCGTGAGCACGCACCACTGCTCCGCCTGGGAGCTGTTCGGTTCCGCCTCCTTCCTGCGCGCCTTCACACGCGTGCTGGGGTGCGGGCCCTGTTCCGCGGACGGAACCGCGCAGGGCTGCTCGGGCCATTCCGAGCAGTTCTGCGACTACGTCGACCTGTGCGCCGAGTACTGCCCGTGCCCGGTCCACGGAGGCGATCCCGACGGCGTCGTCGCCGTGCGCATGCGCCGTGCCGCACCCGGCGACACCGGCGTCGACCGCACCGCCGCCCACCGGCTGCGCGACGCCCTGGACGACGTGCGCCGTGACCGCTCCTACAAGAACCTGCGCCGCGTCTACCCCCAGGCCGCCGCCGGCGGACGGGTGCGCTGCGCCTTCTCCGAGCGCCCGCGCCGCTGGGCGCAGCGCCGCGACGTGGCCCGGGTCGCCACGGACCTGGTCGACCAGGAGGCGCTGGCCATGCTGGTGCTCACCGCGGGCTGGGGCAATCCCGCGGCCGACCTGCCCGAGGACATCCACCCGGGCGAGACGGTCTCCTTCACCGAGGACGGCAGCGCCGTACCCGTCGCCGACCTGCGCGGACGCGCCGTGGCCGCCGTCAGGGAACCGCCCATGGTCTCCACCGCCACCGGCGACTACCTGCTGCGCAAGCTGGCGGAACTGGCCTCGGGGCGCGACGCCGACCCGGGCCGCACCTTCGACCAGCGGCGCCGTCTGCTGCTGCGCGGGCTGCTGCCCGGCATGAGCGGCGAGGACGTCGCCCGCAGGCTCACCGGTGTCCTGGGGCGGATGGCGGTGAGCATGCCCGACCACTTCCGGCTCGTCCAGCAGGCGCGCGGCCGGGCCCGCAGCGCCCCCTACTCCCCCGTTCCCGACGCCCCCGAACCGGTGGAGGAGGACTCCGGGCGGCGCGAGGTGCTGGGCGCGCGGGAGCGCGCGTGGCTGGAGCGGGCCGCCCTGGAACTGACGGCGCGGGCCCAGGGGTCGCGTGCGGACTTCGAGGCCGACCCGCAGGGCGCGCTGGACACCCTGCTGTGCGCACTGCTGGAGGGGGGATCCGTTCCCGCCCTGTGGTCCCGCGCCCAGGACGACCCCGACACGCGTGCGGACCTGCTGGAGGCGCTGGCCGAGACCATCGACGGCTGACCGGGGGCGCGGCGGCTTCCCCGACCGGGCGGACCACCCGTCGGCCCGGTCGTGTCCGGGGTTCCCCGCCGCCTCCGAGGCCCCGGCCGCGCCCGCGGGCCCCGAGCCGTGCCCGGGGGTCCCCTCACGCCCGTCCGGACCACCCGGCGTCGTGGAACCGCCGGGTCAGCGGGGGCAGCACCGGGTACTCGGCGAACTCGCGCAGCGACATCACCGCGGTCTCCTCCCAGGGCAGGCGGCCGCGCCACCGGCCGGCCAGGCACACGTCCACCGCCTGCTCCACCCGCCGCCACCGCCGGGGGTCGGACCCACCCGGCAGCCGCCTGCCCACCAGCGCGGCGCCGAACGCGTCCAGGAACCCCTGGACCCGGTGGCCGTCGGCGCGTACGACCCCGGCGTCCGGACCCGGGTCCAGGGCGCGGGCACGCCGGTCCACCAGGTACAGCTCCGGCCTCAGGTGCACGCTGCCCATGCCCAGCGACTTGCCCATACCGACCTTGTGGGCGTACTCGGGGTCGGCGGGGTCTCCCCCGTCCACCGGGTTGTCGAGCAGCAGGGCGCGCAGCAGCACGCCGAGTTCACCGTCGGTCAGGTTGGTGAAGGTGACGCGTGAGCGGAAGGTGAGGCCGTCGCGGAGGGGGACGATGTCGCGCTGGGTGTCGCGGGGCGGTTCGGCCCGCGCACCGGGCGGCAGCACCGCCAGGCCCAGTTCCTCCCGGGCGCGCTCGTCGTAGCGGACCGGGCTGCCCAGTTCGGCGCGGTGCCGGTGCAGGTACGCCTTGTACCCGCCCAGGCGCACCCGGCCCTCGTGCGACCACGTGATGATGTCGGGCCGCTCCCCCGAGGCCGCGTCGGGGCCCTGCACCAGGTAGTTGGCGAAGCAGCCCCGCTGGGGCGAGAGCAGTTGGACGCGCAGGACCGCGCCGTCGGGGTAGTCGGGGCCGGGGTCGGTGCTCAGCGCGCTGCCGAACGACACCCGCCCCTTGGAGGCGCCCGCCTCGCCCGGGAAGGTGTCGGTGTCGCCGAACAGGGCGCGGCACACGTCCACGGTGCGGCCCGCCAGCGCGGCCCGGTCGGGGTCCCCGTGCTGGGGGCCCAGGACGGGCGCGGGCAGGGCGCGACGGATCGGGTTGTCGTCGCCGACGGCGATGCGGTAGCCGCCGGAGCGGCCGAAGGAGACCACCGCCCCGGAGGGGTCGAGGTCGAACCAGACCGGTTCGAGGCCGCGCCGGGGCAGGCCGCCGCCGCCGGCCCCGGCGACCGGCTCCCGCACGGGGTCGCCCGGGCCCGTGCCGAGGGTGTCGGGGAAGGCGGCGCGCTGGTAGCCGGTGACCTGCTCGGCCGACTCGAACAGCTCCACCATGGCGTCGGGGACGCGCAGGCCCCCGCCCAGGTCGGGGGGCCGGGGGAAGAGGTAGGCGTTGCGGCGCTCACCGGCGGCGACCCCGGTCAGGACGAGCAGGGCGTGCACCACGCCGCCCCGGCCGAGGCCGCGGGCAGAGGCGGCGCGGGCGTCCAGGTGGGCGCGCGCCTCCTCCGCGGTGGGCGCGACGGCGGCCACGCGCCGCTCCCCGGGCAGGTGGACCGCGTGCACCCACCGGTACTGCAGGCGTCCGTGCTGTTCGTGGGTGGTGGGGACGTAGGTGTTGTTCCGGGGCGGGTCGGGGAAGTCCTCGACCCCGAAGTCCCACGTGCGCAGGCTCTCGCGCAGGACCGCGAAGGGCACCTTGAGGGCCTGGCCGGGCTCGTCGGACAGGGCGGTGGCGGGGACCTCGACCACGTACCAGTGCCCGTCGGCCCGCGAGTGGAACAGGAAGCCCTGCCTGGTGCGCAGCCCGGCGCGGCGCCTCCGGTAGTGGGAGTGCTGCTGGGCCATGACCTGGCGCGCCCGGGTGGACAGGGCGCTGTCGGTGCTGTCGGGGTCGATGCGCACGGGCGCGCGGAAGAACAGCATGGGGGTGTTGACCGGTCCGGTCTCGCCGCCGGTGAGCATGCGCACGGTGTTGCGGACCAGACCGCGCAGGGTGGAGCCGGGGAGGGCGGGCAGGCGGCGGTCGCCGTGGGGAAAGCGCAGGGACGCGCTCGCCCGGCCGCGTTCGGGGGTCTGGCCGACGAAGGTGGGGGTGAGCGTGGTCAGGGTCAGGTCGATCCACCCCGAACGGGTGCCCGGCACCGTGCGGTCGTGGCCGCGCAGGAGCTCGTCGGCCGAGTGCTCGCCGTGCAGGTCGGAGGCGGGCATGGGAGTGTCGGCGAGCCGGACCAGCCCGTAGGGCGCGGTGGCGTGGAAGCGGCCCTCCCGGTGCGCGGGCACGGGTGCCCCGCCGGGCCGCGCGGCGGCCTCGCGCGGGTTCACCACCGGAGTCCCCTTCCGCTGATCTCGTCGCCGGTGCCCACGTCGAACTCCGGCCCGGTCGGTTTCGTCCCCGTACGCATACCGGTGAGCCGGTGGAAGGCCACCCCGACCGCCCCGGTACCGGGGTCCTCGGCCCAGTACTCGCGCACGGTCAGCCAGGTGCCCGAGCTCTCCAGGGCGGTCACGCCGTCGGGGCCGGGGCGCGGGCGGCCGGAGAAGTCGGCCCACTCCACCGGGAGGACGGCCCGGGTCCCGGAGGGCTCCCGGGTCACCGCGAGGGGCACCTCGCCGTCCAGGGTCCGGCTGTACTCGGGGCCGTTCCAGCCCTGGAGGAGGAAGGACCGGTCGCGCGGGCGCAGCCACTCCGGGAGCGGTCCGGGCGCGTCGGCACTGATCCATCCGGCCCCGGCGCCCTCGCCGACACGGACCTGTGCGTGCGGGCCGAACACCAGGACCTCCAGGATCCGCCAGCGGTCGCCGGCGGGGCCCGGCGGAGGGGCTTCGCCGGTGGGCGGCTGGTCCGAGCGGCGCCACCGCGCACCCGGGCAGGCGCCGGTGACGCGGCCGTCGCCGAGTTCGGCGAGCAGCCACTGGGGACGGCCGGGCGAGCCGGGGACGTCTCCGGTGCCCGTGTCGAGCAGACGGCACCGCCTGCCCCGGGTGAAGACGTCGGTGAGGACCGACTCGACCTGGCCGTCGGTCAGGCGGTGGACGGTCAGGCCCCGCGGGCCCGGGGGGTCGTGGTTCACCGGGGTGCCTCCTCGGCGTCGTCGGGAGCGAGCGCGGTACGCAGGGCGGCCGACCAGCCGCGTGCGGTGGCGGCCTCCGCGCTGTCGGGATCGAACACGGCGGCGAGCAGGTCCACCGTGTGCGGCGGGCCGCCGTCGCCTGGACGGGTGACCAGAAGGGCCCGGGTCGCGGTCAGGCGTCCGTTCCCGCTGCCCGCGCCCGCGCCGAGGGTGTCGAAGGGTACCGTGGCCAACTCGCGCACCAGGAGGGTGAGCAGGCCGCGCACCGCGTCGTCGGGTCCGCGCACGTCCACGACCGCCTCGGCGCTGCCGCCGCAGTGCAGGTCCGTGGTGAACAGGCGGCCGTCGACGGCGTCGCCGAACAGGGAGTCCACCGTCAGGCGGGTGGTGGTCAGGGGCGCGCCGCCGGTGAGGACGGGGACGGTGCGCAGCCGGATCCGGGAGGGGCGCGGACGGCCGTGGCGGTCGGTGTCGGCGCCCCACCAGCGCCCGTGCCAGTCCCGCCAGCGGCCGGTCGGGGATCCCAGGTGTTCGGCGGCGTCCCGGACCAGGCGGCCGCCGATCCGCTTGAGCAGGGCGAACAGCGCGGTGTCGCCGAGGACCGGGGCGAGGTGGACGGCGGGCTGGTACGGATCCGTCACGGCGGGGCGGTGCCGGTGCGCCCGGTCCGCCTCGCCGGTCCGCTCGTGGTCGGGAGGGTCGCCGACCATGAGCAGCCCGGGGCGGAGGCCGTGTCCCGGAGGGCCGGTGGGGTCGGACCGCTCGGCGACGGCCAGGGTCAGGTGGAGCTCGTCGCGGTGGCGGCGGTCGGGCTGGTCGGCTCGGGCGGCCAGGTGTGCGGCGGCCGCCGTGCGGCCGGAGGCGCGCAGCTCGGCGGTCAGGGCGTCGGCCAGGTCGGCGGGGGCGCCGGCGAGCGCGTCGGCGCCCTCCGACCAGCGCCGGGCCCAGGAGCGGGCGTGGTAGGCGAACCAGTCGTGCTCGTCGGCGAGGTCGTGGCGGCGCGCCGCCCAGTGGGTGGCGCGCACGGTGCCGTAACCACGGCCGGTGCGGCCGCCGACACCGGCCCCCGGCCCGGAGGCCCCGGGGCCGGCCAGGCCGTCGGTGGCCAGGAGCAGCAGGGTGAGCAGGCGGGCCTCGTCGGCCGGCGCGCACACGCGCAGGCGCATGTGCGCGGTGAGGACGGTGCCCGCCGGCAGGATCTCCCACCGCCAGACGCGTCCCGGCTGGACGGTGCCGGAGGCCGGGTCCACCCGCGTACCGGTCCGGACCGCGACCGCGGTTCCCTCGGGGAGTTCGGCGAGGGCGTCGTCCACGTCCAGGGCGCTCGTGGCGGACGCGTCCGGGTTTGTGGGGGTGTGCGCCCGCGCGGCGCCCATGAGCGCGCGGACGCTGTCGGGGTCACCGGTTCGCGAGGCGAGTTCGTGGCGCAGCAGCCCGGCCAGGGTGGTGGCGCGCAGGCGGGGCGCACCGGTGCCCGGGTCGCGGTCCACGGGCAGGTCCGCGTCGCCTCCCACGGTGTGGCGGGGAACGGCCCGTGCGGCGCCGACATGGGTGTCGGAGAGCAGGCACAGCCGGAGGGCGATCTCCCAGAGCACCCCCGGACCGTCGGGCGCCCCGCTCACCCGGCGCCTCCCCCGCCGGGCCGTCCCCCGTCCTGTTCGGCGCGCAGGGCGCGGGCGGCCTCGGCCAGCCACGAGGAGACCAGGGTCAGTGCGAGGCGGGGTGCGGCGCGCCCCTCCCATTCGCGGGCCCGGGCGGAGAGGGCGCTGGGGTGGTCGTCGGGCGGAAGGCCGTCGGGCAGGGAGAGGTCCACGGCCGCGATCGCCCGGGCGTAGGCGGGGCTGTACACGGGGTCGGGCCGGTTGTCGGACCACCAGGCGGCGGCCGTGCGGGCGGACAGTCCCTCCAGCCAGGACTGGACGGTGACGGGTTCCCGTCCGCCGGGGCGGACGAGGCGTGCGCGGGCCAGAGCGCGTACGGCGCGGTCGTACGGGGCCTTGTGGGCGTCGGCGGAGTCAGTGGCCGTGCGTCCGGTCGAAGGCGCGGTGACGGTGCGTTCGAGGGCGGCCAGGGCGCTCTCGGGGGTGGGGTGGGGGTGGACGGTGGCCTCGCGCAGGCGGCCCAGCAGGTGGGGGGTGAGCGGGTCCAGCCGGTGCGCCGAGGCCCGGGCCAGGGCGCGGGCGTGGTCGCGGACGGGCTCGACGGCGGCGTTCCACAGGAGTTCGTCGTAGAGGGAGCGCAACGGGCCGTCCCGCTCGGGGAGCGGGGGTTCCCCGACGGGGACGGCCCGGCCGTCGGCGAGGGGGACGGTGCCCGGGACGCGACCCGCGAGGGGGACGGCCACGGGGGCGAGGGGTTCGGGTCCGGGAGGGGGCGGGGACAGCAGGGTGAACTGGCCGTGGCCGTCCACGACGCGCTCTCCCAGGGGGTGCGCCTCCAGGTCGCGGGCCTGGTCGGTGGTCAGGTCGCGGTCCAGGCGCAGCCGGACCACCGCACCCGGGCGGGCGGCCCAGCGCTGGGCCATGGGGCCCTGGTAGCCGCGGTGGTAGGCGCCGACGAGCCCGGCCTCCACGTGGCTGGCCAGGACGTGCGCGCGGACGCCGGGCAGGCGCCGGGCGAGGAGGTCGAGCACGGCGGGCACCAGGGCCTGGGGGCGGGCCTGGCCGTCGGCGCCGACCAGCAGCGCCGGGGAGAGCAGGAGCAGGTCGACGGGTGTCCCGGCCTCCCAGGAGCGCGCGTGGACGGGGTCGACCCGGTCCGGCGCCAGGAGCCGGTCGGGGTCGACGGGGGCCACGTGGACGCCGCCGTGGGCGCGGGTGCCCCCGGAGCCGAGGGTGAGGGTGCCGTCGGCCTCGGCGAGGAGGGCCGCGATGCCTTCGGCGAGCCGCTCCAGGGCGTCGGGGTCGGGGGCGCGCAGTTGCCAGCGGGCCTCGAAGACCTGGCCGGGGTCGACGCTGGTGGTGAAGAAGGGGACGCTCCGGGCGGCCTCGCCCGTGCGGGGTCGGCCGAGGTACTGCTCGGCGGTGGTGCGCACGGCGGCGCGCAGGGAGCGGTCAGGGGTGAGGGGGTCGCGGACCGCGCGGTAGGGGGTGGCGGGGTCGGTGTCGCCGAAGGCGTCGACCGCGGTGTCGCCGTCCTTGCCCGGGGTGTAGAGGTAGGCGGGGGCGGGGTAGGCGACGGCGGCCCGCGGGGCGGCTCCGGGGAGGCCGGGGTCCGCACCCGGTTCCAGCCGTGGGTGGGCGGGGGCGAAGCGGACCTGTGCGCCCCGGGCCACCCAGTCGTGGAGTTCGCGTTCGCGGCCCGCGCGCCGCAGGGCGGCGGCGAGCATGCCGCGCTGGGCGCGTCCGCCGATGGTGTGTTCGGAGTCCACACGCAGCGGGTCGAAGGAGGTGCGCACCGCCAGGGTGTCGGTGAGGACGAGGCGCAGCGGCAGGTACCCGTTCACCGCGAGGACGTCCACGGGTTCGTCCCCCTTCCGCGTTCCGGTGGCCGGGGACCGCACCGCGGTGTGCGCGCCGCCGTCGCGGCCTCGCCCGGGGGCACGGTGCGGGTACTGGACATGAGAAGTATTCATGTTCTCGCGGTGGCTCCGCATCCCCGTGGCCGGGGGGCCGGCGGGCCCGGCACGGGAGGAGGGCTCATACGGGTGCGCCCCCACGGTCCCCGCGCCCGCCCGCGGGTACGGCCAGGCGCAGGGTCACGGCGTGCGGGTCGGTGTCGCCGGAGCCGGCCAGGCGCACGTCCACCCGGCCCCGGCCGCGCGTGCCCCGCAGCCCGATCCGGGTGGTGGCCAGGCAGGCGCGGGCCAGCAGCCGCCAGTGCTCCTCACGCGGCGGGGAGGCCCAGGTCAGCGCGGCGGTCAGGGTCAGCCCGGGCAGGAGCACCCGGTGGGTGCGCAGGCGGCCCGGTTCGGGAGCCCCGTCCGGACCGGCCTCGATCCCCGACTCCAGGGTGGTGTAGGCGTCGGTGACCGCACGGCGCAGGGTGGAGCGCACCGGTTCGGCGCGGCCGGCGAGCGCGCGGGCGACCGCCGCGCGCACCCGGTCCCCCAGCACGGCGTGGCCCACCCGCAGTATCCGGTCCGCCCCGTGGGAGCCCCCGCGGCCGAAGAGCTCGTCACGGGCGCCGGCCAGTCCGGGCGCCACCGCCAGCGCGTCGGACGCACCGGCGCCCAGCCGCGCGGCGAGGCGGTGGCGGGGCAGGTGGGGCAGTCCGTGCTCGTCGGTGACCACGTCGGTGTCGGCTCCCGTACCGTCCGCGCTGGCGCCGACGAAGAGCGCGGGCGAGGCCAGGTGCACCACGACGCGGTCCGGGCGGCTCATCGGAACGCACTTCCCGGGTGAGCCGCCCGGACGCGTGGGCCACCGGCCCCCGTCCGCCCCTGTGGTTGGGGCCGGTGGGGTTGGAGGGCCGCCGCCAGGCCGGGGTCGAGGTACAGGTCCATGACCTCGACCGCGTCGAGCAGGGCTCCGGGTGTCCAGTCCAGGGGCAGTTCGACGGGGTCTCCCGTCACGTGGGCGCGTCGGGCGAGTTCCGGGCCGGGATCGGTGCCCGACTCCAGCAGGGGGACCAGCGAGGAGACCAGCCAGCCCCGGTGGCGGGTGCCGCCGTCGGCGAGCAGGCTGCCCGGAGCGGTCGCGGACAGGTAGCGGTCCAGGAAGCGGGTGAACCCCGTCCCGGTCAGCGGCAGGCCGGTCCGCGGGGCGGGCTCCCCGCGGGCCCGGTCGAGGCGGCGCAGCACCCGGTCGACCCCGTCCAAACGCGTCGTCCAGGCCACGGCGTGCTCGTCGGGGGCGGCGGGGTCGTCCCCGGCGAGCCGGACACGGTGCTCCTTGGCACGGCGGCACATCGCCTCGCACAGGTCGTAGCCCAGCGACAGCGGCGCGCCGACCGGCTGGACGGCGATCCCCACCCCGACCGTGGGCACGAACGTGGTGTGCTCGGCGCCGCCGGGCCCGACGACGGTACGGCCGCCGCCGGAGTGAACACCGTGGGAGTGACCGCTGTGGACGCGCTCCCCGTGGACCTCGGCGAGTGCGCGGTGCAGGCCCACGCGGGGATCGCGGGGGTCGCCGACGAGCACGGGGTCGGCGTCCAGCCAGTCGATCGCGTAGCGCGCCAGGCTCAGGGCGAGCCGGGCGTCGCACAGGACGGTGAGGTCGTCACCGGCGACCACGACGGGGCGTACCGGCACGTCCACGGGCCCGTGCGGCACGTGGTGGAGGGTGACGGGCCCGGCGGTACCGGTGCCGGGGATGACGGGCCGCCGTCCGGGCGCGGCGTGGACGGTGGCCGCCACGGCGCGGACCAGGACGCGGGCCAGCCCCTCGATGAGTCCGGAGAGGAGGGTGGACAGGTGCCGCTGGGCCAGCGCGCCGGAGCCGGGCACGTCCGGGTCCCCCGCGCGTTCGCGGTAGTCGCCCAGGATCGCGCCGAGGCCGTTGACGTCGACGTGCACGACCGCGACACGGCTGACACCGCCGTGGTCGCGGCCCAGCCGGTCGGCCTCCATCGGCAGGGTGAGGGAGGGCGCGCCGGTGGCGGTGACGGCGCCGGCCAGCCAGGCGGAGCTGTGGGCGCGGTGCCAGCGGCGGCCGATCCCCCGCGCACGCGCCACGTCCGCGGCCACCCGTTCGTGGACGTCGGCGCGGCCGTCCTGGACGCGGCTGCTGTCCACCGACTCGGCGGGACCGCCGCTGACCGAGCACACGGCGGTGATCCCGTACCCGTGGGCGGGGGTGTGCAGGGCCGACATGTGCCGCCGCGCCTCGCGCAGCCGCGCGGGCAGCACGGCCAGCGCCTCGTCGAGCGTTCCGGAGGCGGCGGGCTCCCCGGCGACGGAGGGCTCCCCGAAGGCCCGGTCCCGAGGGAGGGGGCCGTAGGGCACGTGCGCGACCACGGGGGTCAGGTCGCCGGCGCGGTCACGTAGACGGCGGGTGTAGCGGGCGGTGAACCCGCGTGCGGACGCCGCGTCCGGGAAGGCCGCCGTGAGCGCTCCTCCCGCGTCACGCAGCACCGCGCAGTCCGGCGGCACCAGGTCGGCGATCCCGTGCTCGGCGTCGGAGGTGTCGGTCAGCTCCGCGACCAGGGCGGCGCGTCCGACCGCGTCCAGGATGCGCCTGCCGCTGTACACGTAGGCCTGGATCCCGCGCAGGTCGACGCCGACCACCACACCGCCGGGCGGGGGGCCCTCCGGATCCTGTCCTGTTCCGGTGGGGCGGTGCTGCCGGGGAGCACGGGTCACCGTTTCGGGCTCCTTCCGGGCGAGGCGTGCGGGGGCGTGGCACGGGACCGCGCGGGGGCCGGCCCCCACCGACCCCTCTCGGACGGAGCGTCCCGGTGCGCTGTCCGAGAGAGCTCAGTGCACAGACCCGCCCCGGCACGGAGGTTCCCCATGATCCCGCACACACCCGAAGCGGTCACGCGTCGGCGGCGCGACCCGTCCGCCCCCGCCGACGCGCCGCCCCTCGCCCCCGGGGACCTCGTGCCGCACCTGCGCGGCCTGGCCCGCACACTCCGCGACCGGGGCGCGGACCGGACCGCCCGGGGCCCGGCCCCCTCCCGGTGAGGCACACGCGCGGGCTCCCAGCCCGTCCACGGATGGGAGCCCGCGGTGGCGGACCACGCGGGGCCGCCGGGACACCGGTCCGCTTCCGCCGTCCTCGGGCGGGAACCGGTGGATTCGCGGATCGGTCGGATCAGTCGAACAGGGTGCCTCCGAACTCCTCCGTCTCGGCGACGGCCCGGCCCCGGGTCTCACCCACCCGGTGAGGGGTGCGGCGAGGCACCCGGCGCGGACTCCGCCGGCGGCTCTGGGCGGGCACCTCCGCGGGCGACCGGCCACTGGTCACCGTGTCCACCCGCACCGAGCCGAAACCCTGGGCGGTGTACTTGCCGACGCCTGTCAGCTCCAGCAGCTCCAGCAGGGCGGCGAAGGCGTCGGTGTGGCGGCGCTCTCCTCCGGCCAGGTCCAGGCGCAGCCCTCCGTGCCAGCCGAGCACGGTGCGCCTCTCGGCGTGGTGGTGCTCCGCCAGCCGCACGTCCTCCCCCGGCAGGGGTGCGCGGCGTACCTGGGCCAGGCCGTCGAACACCACGTCGAGCCAGGACTCGGCGAGCACGGGCGGCGCGAACCGGGCCACGGCGCCCACGGCCCCGCTGCCTCCGACGATCCCGCCGCCGGAGCGGTGCACGGCTCCGAAGAGGCGGCGCGGGTTGGGCCAGATGTGCGGGATGCGCTCACCGGAGGCGTCACGGGTGGTCATGACGACGGGGGTCCGGCTGCGCACCTCCGCCGAGCGCACGGGGGAGACGCCGCGCGGCTCGGTGAGCATCCGGGCGTAGGTGAGGTCGAAGGTGCGGGTCACCGAGAGCGGCACCAGCAGGTGGTCGCCGACGCGCTGCGGTTCGCCGACCAGCTCCTCCGGCGACAGCGGGGGCGGGTCGGCGTCGTCCAGCCAGGTGAGCGTCCAGTGGTGCAGCCGGTCGCCCAGGGGCGAGGGCCAGCCGTTCATGGCCCACCGCTTGGCCGACGTGTGCTCCTCCGGGGACTGCGGCCACCAGCGGTTGAGCAGCCCGTGGCAGTCCTCGGGCCGGATCGGCCGCGCCGTGTCCGCCAGGTCCCGCAGGATCACGGTCCACCGCATCGGCACGGGCACCACCCCTTCGCGTGGTCGTGGCGGCGTCCGGCGCACGCCGCCGAGGACTCCTCTCGGACAGTCGCGGACGCGTTCAGCCCTCGGCCAGCTCCAGCAGGCGCAGCACGGTGCGCCAGTTGCGGCCCGTGGTGGTCCCGTCGACGTGCCTGGCCACGAGGGCGGGCAGTTTGGCGTGCCTGAGTCCCTGCTCGTGGAGGGTGTAGACGTGGGGGCCGACCACCGCCATGCGTTCGCGCGGGTACCGGGCCAGGTCGATCCCCGCCAGACCCTCGGCGTCGACGGCGCCGGAGCAGAACAGGACGAGGAACCCGGCTGGATCGGCGACGGCGAGGGGGTTGGCGTCCACGGCGGCGCGCAGCTGGGCGCCGGTGCGCACGACGGTCGGCACGTCGAGCCCGAGTCCGGCGCCGATGGCGGCCCGGATCTCCTCCGCCACGTCGGCGGGGTCCCTCTCCCCTGCCGTGAACACCGCGTTCCCGCTCTGCACGTAGGTGGCGACGTCGCCGTAGCCGAGCCCGCCGAGCAGGGCCCGCAGGTCGGCCATGGCGATGCGGCGGTGCCCGCCGACGTTGATCCCGCGCAGCAGCGCGACGTATCTGGTCATGGAAGCCATTGTGCCCAGCCGCCGAAGGCCATACAAGCGTTCGAACAAGGCCTGTGGGCGGCCCGGCCGACGTCGGCGCCGGCCGGGCCGCCCCCGTTCGCGGAGTCCCCGAGGTGGCGGGGGCCGTGTGTGCGTACGCTGGTCCACGCGTACGCGGAGCACCCGTCGCGACCGCTCCGCTCCCCGAACCGACCCCGGAGACACCGTGCCGCGTCTGAGCCACACCTTCGACATCACCGCCGTGGACGAGGAGGTGCTCGCGCGGATCACCGCCGCCCTGTACGAGGTCGTCCGGAGCTGCCGCTTCGACGGCCGGGGATGGCTGCTCACCCCCGACGACGAGACCTGGGCACGCCTGGAACAGCGCGCCGAGGAACTCGGGCTGGGCGGACGCGGGGAGGAGGCCGAGGAGCCGCGGGAGGGCGCCGCCGGGGCCGGCGAAACGGACACTGCGGCCCCGAGGACCGCGCTCCAGCTACAGAGGGGGCGCCACCTGGCGCCCCGCAGCCACTACCTCGTCGCCGAGCTCTCCCCCGAGGGCGTGCCCGTGGACCCGGCCGACGACGCGGAGAAGGGCTGGAGCGGTACCGGCCTGACCATCCTCTCCTGGGACGAGGCGGGCACCTCCTCCGTGGACTTCGCCATGCCGGACACCGCCGGCACGCAGGAGCCCCCGGTGACCTGGGGAAACGTCACCCACGACACGCGATCCGGGCTCCTGACCTGGACCGTCCGGGTGCGCCTGCCCGGACGCGGCGCCTGGCTGCGGTCGGCCGGCGGCACCCTGCGCTTCGGCACGGGTGACTGGTACACGGCGGTCGCGGAGGGCGGGGAGGCTTCCCCGGCCCGGCTGCACGCCGCGCATGCCGTGGCCGAGGTCGACGCCTGGCTGTCCCCCTCCGCCGGGCCCGACGGCCGGTGGTCGGTGGAGGCCGTGCTCGACGTGCGCGGCCGCGGCGTGCTCCGACCGCTGGTGGCGGCGGCCTTCTGGGCGTTCACCGCCTCCTTCCGCAGGGAGGACAGGCGGAGCGCCCGGCGAGGCACCGGGGAGCCGACCACGCGCGAGCGCGTCGACCGGGCCGCGCGCTCCTGGGACCGGGTCGCCCGCAACGCGCCGCGGCTCCCCGGACTGCTGCGCGAACTGGCGCGGGCCATGGCGGAGGCGGGCCCGGGGCGCTGACTCCCCGGGCGGCCCGTCCCCTCCGGGCCCGGGCCCTCAGTCCCGGTCGGCGCCCCAGCCGGTCAGGGAGCGCACCCGCAGCTCGGTGAACCGGGCGGTGTCGCGCTCGGGCGAGAGCAGGCTGCCCACGACCGCGCACGCGAACCCGACCGGCACCGCCAGCAGCGCCGGGTTCTCCATCGGGAAGAGCTGGATGTCGATCCAGGCGGGCAGCACCGACAGGCTCTCCCCGGTCACCGGGTCGGTCCTGCCCGACACCACCGGGGACAGCAGCATGAGCAGCAGGGTGGCGGACAGCCCGCCGTAGACGCCCCACTCCACGCCCCGGGTGTTGAAGCGCCGCCAGAACATGGTGAGCACGATGACCGGCAGGTTGGCGGCGGCCGCGACGGCGAAGGCCAGTCCCACCAGGAAGGCCACGTTCTGGTCCCGGACCTGGACGGCCAACAGGACGGCCACGCCGCCGATCACGCAGGCGGACAGGCGCGCCGCCCCCACCTCCTGCGACTCACGCGGGCGCCCCCACATGAGGATGTGGCCGAACAGGTCGTGCGCCACGGAGGAGGACGAGGCCAGGGTGAGGCTGGCGACGACGGCGAGGATGGTGGCCAGGGCGACCGCCGACACCAGCGCGAGCAGCACGGACGCGCCCACCGGGCCGGCGAACAGCCGTCCCAGCTCCTCGGCGAGCATCGGCACGGCGGTGTTGCCGGAGGGGTCCATGGCCGCGATGCGTTCGGACCCGACCAGGGCCGCGGCGCCGAAGCCCAGTGCCAGCGTCATCAGGTAGAAGGCGCCGACCATGGTGATGGCGCGGTTGACCGACGTGCGCGCCGCACGGCCGTCGGGCACGGTGTAGAAGCGGATGAGGACGTGCGGCAGCGCGACCGTGCCCAGGACCAGGGCCAGCCCGAGGCTGACCAGGTCGAGCTTGTTGAACAGGGTTCGGGCGGGATCTCCCGGCACCTCCGCCCCGAAGCGCAGCCCCGGTTCCAGGAAGGCCCGGCCGTGTCCGCTGGCCCCGGCCGCCTCGCCGAGCAGGGCGCGCGGGTCGAAGGAGAACAGGGCCAGCACCAGCACGGTCAGCAGCCCTGTGACGGCCAGCAGCAGGACCGCCTTGATGATCTGCAGCCAGGTGGCGGCCTTCATGCCGCCGTACATGACGTAGGCGATCATCAGCACGCCCACGAGCACGATCGCCCCGGTGCGGGCGTGGTCGGCGCTCATCCCCAGGAAGGTCCCGCCGCCGTGCAGGCCGAGCAGGACCGCGACCAGCGCGCCCGCGCCCACCATCTGCGCGACCAGGTAGAACACGCACACGGTGACGGTGGAGACGGTGCAGGCCAGGCGTACCCGCATCCGCCGCATGCGGAAGGCGGGCAGGTCGGCCATGGTGAAGCGGCCGGTGTTGCGCACCAGTTGGGCCATCGGCAGCACCAGCAGCCAGGCCATCAGGAAGCCGATGGAGTACAGGAACCCGTCGTAGCCCTGGAGGGAGATCATCCCGGCGATGCCCAGGAAGGAGGCGGCGGACAGGTAGTCGCCGGTCAGCGCGAGCCCGTTCTGTGCGCTGGAGAACCCGCGGCCGCCCGCGTAGAAGTCGACCGTGCCCCGGGTGGTGCGCCGGGCGCGGACGGCGATGGCCAGGGTGACCAGGACGAACAGGGCGCACAGCCCGACCGTCCAGGCGTGCGTGACGCCGAACTGGCCTCCCGGGGTGCTGCCCAGGGTGTCCAGGAGGTCGGTGGCGGCGACCGGGCCCTCGGCCCGGCCCGGTGCGGTGCCGTCCCCCGTGACGGCACCGCCCGCGGCCTCTCCGGTGGCGGTCATCGGCGCACCGCCGTCCCGGCGGCGGCCTCCTCCTCGCGGGCCTGCTCGCGGAGCTCACGGGCGAGCGGGTCCAGTGAGCGCCCGGCCGAACGGCCGAACGCCCAGGCGAGGACGAACGTCAACAGGAACTGTCCGATTCCCACGGCCAGCGCCACGTTCACCGAATCGGCGATCCGCGTGCTCATGAAATCACGCGCGTGAACCGAGAGCAGCAGACAGGAAAGGTAGCTGGCCAGGAATACCGAGACCAGTATCCCGCTCCGAACCGCGAACCCCCTGCGGAGTTTCACGAAACGCGGGTCGACCGACATGCGGTCGCAGATCCTTCCCCTGTCGGCCCGGGTACGTCTTCGGGCCGACACGGACCAGTTCCCCCCCGACCCTGTGACCTCCCCCTGGTCACCGACACGTCCTCTGTACGTGCCCTCCAGATACTCGACCACGGAAATCCCCCTGATCCTCGTCGGGCGCCGCTCCCCACGGCGCCCGTCCTCCCGTGCGTTCCGGGCGGTCCCCGCCACGGGTCCGCACGGGCGAGGCGACCGAACCCGGCGGTTCCTCCCGGATAGGGCAATACCCTAGCGATGCCTCCCTCCCCGTGTTCACCGAACAGATGAATCGGCTCGTGAAAAGGGCACACCCGGGACCGAGAAAAGGACGAAGGAGAAGAAAGCAAGCACTCGGCGCCATAATTCACGAACCGTGTTCCGCGCCGATTCCGCCTTCCGTGTCCGCGCCGCCGGCGGCCCGGCGGCCCTTCGCGCGACACCGGACGGGCCTCGGGGTGTCCGAAGCCACCGGCGCCGCGTCCGCACGTGGACGCCCTGGTCATCCGGGCGCACGGATCGGACGGGGCGCACGGGCTTTCCGAAACTTCGCTAGGCTTCGGGGCGACCCCGAACCCGTGACGGAACATCCGGCACGCAGCCGGTTTACGCTTTCGTACAGGTGTATGATCAGGGGGTCCGTCTGTTCACGCGATACCGAAGGGAAATCCCCGCCGTGGTCACCGAGGTCTTCACGCTCAAGTACTGCGACCCCCACGCCGTCCGTGAGGAGAAGGTCGAGGCGACTGAGGTCATCCAGTTCGCCTGGGAGGGCTCCATCCGCGAGGTCGACGCGTGCGCCGACTGCTTCAAGGAGTACGAGGCCCGCCTGGAGCCCCTCGTCGACTACTCGCGTCCGGTCAAGAAGCGTCGCGTCACCAAGAAGTCTGCGTCCTCCGAGGGCGCCCAGAGCGCCGGCGGGTCCGCGGACAGCGAGTCCGACTAGGAACTTTTTCTGGGGACGGACTCCCGTACCCCAGGAGCAGACCTCATCGCGCCGACCGCGATCGGGGGCCGGCGCCACCCACGGTGGTCGCGGGCCCCCGTTCTCATGCCCGGTCCTCCTGACTGGCGGGCCCCGTCAGTCCTGGCCCATCAGCCGCGCGAGCCGACCGCCGCGCCGCATCCGGCCTCCCGGCACGTCCCGCAGCGCTCCCGCAACGGGCAGCCGGGTCTGCACGTACCGGCTCGCCGTCCCCTGCGGGCGCGCCGAGGCCCCGAGGCCGCGCATGATCCGCATCATCCCCGAGTTGGTCGGCATGGTCTCCGCGCGCACCTCGGCCAGCCCCCAGTCGGCGGCGGTGACCGTCAGCGCGCGGGCCAGGGCGGTACCCACCCCGCGTCGCTGCCAGGAGTCCTCCACCAGAAGGGCGATCTCACCCACACCGGGATCGATGGTGTACATCAGGTGCCCGAGGGCGATCGGTTCTTCCTCGCCCGGCGGACGCACCATCAGGGTGAGGCCGCGCTCGGAATCACAGAACACGCGCAGTAGGTGCGGGCTCAGCTCGTTCACGCCGGCGAAGTAGCGGTTGTGCACGGTCTCGGCCGAGCAGCGCCGGTGCAGGTCACTCAGCGCGGGCGCGTCGGTCTCCCGCACCTGGCGCAGGGACAGCTCCACACCCTCGGCGGTGCGCACGGTCCGGTTCGCGGGCACCGGTCCGGTCGAGGGCATCACCGATCGCACCAGCGCGTCGGCCCGGCTGGACTCGGTCCAGGTGAAGGGATGCGAGGCCCGGCGCACCAGGACGCCCCGCAGCGGGCCCACGGGCACCAGCATGGTGGTCCCCGGGCCCTGTCCTCCGTCACCTCGCGCGCGTGTCAGGTTGGTCCAGCGCGCCTCGTCGGCCAGCAGCAGTTCCGCCAGGGCCTCGGGCAGCCGGTTGGGGTGGGACCGCAGCCGCTCGGTGAGCAGCAGCGCACGGATGACGTCGTCTCCGACCTCGCGCCTGTGGGCGGGAACGGCCGCCACCGTACCGGTGGGACTGTGTTCGGCGACCGTGCGCAGGGCGGGCCCGTGGTCGCCGGGCAGGTCCACGACGAACTCGTCGACCACACCGGACACGTCGGTGTGCAGGGACAGGCCGACGATGTTCCCGCCGTGGCCCGCCAGGGCGTCGACGACACGGGCGAGGCTGCCGGGGCGGTCCTCGACCGCCGTCCTGATACGCCACAGGCTCACCGCGGACCTCCTGGAAGTCGAGGGGCGGTGCCCCGCCGCCGCGGAACGACGCTGTACCGCGGCGGCGGACTCGCACCGACGTGACTCCAGGTTCGGTGCCGCGGGTTTCGGGGAGGTTAGGCGGCCGTTGAGTTCGTGAGGACGTTCGGCGACCCGCGTGTCGTGCGCCGCGGCCCCTCCCCCGGTCAGGGACGCCCGGAGACCAGCTCCCCGTCCTTCCAGACCGCCGCGACCTGCGGCACCCCGGGACGGTAGGCCAGGTAGAGGTGGTTGGGCGCGTCCAACAGGACCAGGTCGGCGCGCGCGCCGGGGGCCAGGTGGCCCACGTCGGTGCGGCGCAGCGCCCGCGCACCGCCCGCGGTGGCCGCCCACACCGCCTCGTCGGGGGTCATGCCCATGTCCCGGACCGCGACCGCGACGCAGAAGGCCAGGCTGGAGGTGAAGCAGGACCCGGGGTTGCAGTCGCTGGCCAGGGCGACCAGTGCACCGGCGTCGATGAGCGCGCGGGCGTCCGGGTAGGCCTGGCGGGTGGAGAAGTCCACGCCCGGCAGCAGGGTGGCGACCGTGGGCTCGGGCCGGCCGGCGGCCTGGACCAGGGCGTCCACGTCCTCGGCCGCCAGGTAGGTGCAGTGGTCGACCGAGGCGGCGCCCATCTCGACGGCCAGGCGCACGCCCGGGCCCTCGCCCAGTTGGTTGCCGTGTACGCGGGGCAGCAGGCCCCGTTCCATCCCGGCGGTGAGGACGCGGCGGGAGGCGTCCTCGTCGAAGGCGCCGCGCTCGCAGAAGACGTCGATCCACCGGGCGCGGGGCGCGCAGGCGTCGAGCATGGGGCCGGTGACCAGGTCGACGTAGCCCCGGGGGTCGTCGGCGTACTCGGGCGCGACCACGTGCGCGCCCAGGAAGGTGACCTCGTCGGTCACCCGGGAGGCCACGGCCAGGCAGCGCTCCTCGTCCTCGACGGTGAGGCCGTAGCCGGACTTGACCTCCAGGGTGGTGGTGCCCTGGGCGCGGGCCTCGCGCACCAGGCGCCTGGCGCCCGCGAGCAGGTCGGCGTCCGTGGCCTCGCGGGTGGCGGCCACGGTGGTGCGGATGCCGCCCGCCGAGTAGGGCCGCCCGCTCATCCGGGCGGCGAACTCGCGGCTGCGGTCGCCCGCGAACACGATGTGGGAGTGGCTGTCGACGAACCCCGGGATGACGCAGCGCCCCGCGGCGTCGATCCGCGCGTCGGCGGCGGGCGCCTGGGCGCGCGGGCCCGACCAGGCCACCCGGCCGTCCTCGACGACCAGGGCGGCGTCCCGGATCTCTCCCACCTCCCCCCGTCCCCGTGAGGGGTCGTTGGTGACCAGGGTGGCGATGTCGTCGACGAGGACGCTCTCGGGCACGTCGTTCATGTGTGCAGCTCCTTGATGGCCGTGTCGAGTTCGCGTGCGGTGTCGGGCACCAGGGTGTGGACGCCGTCGCGGACGATCCAGCGGCCGTCGGCCATCACGTGGCGCACGTCGGCGGCGGTGGCCGCGAAGACCACGGCGTCGGCGGCCCGGGCGGGGTCGGCCCCGGCCAGGTGGACGCCGTCCAGGGGGACGTTGACCAGGTCGGCCCGTGTTCCGGGTGCCAGGGCGCCGGCGTCGGACGCCTCGCGCGAGGGTTCCCGTGGTCGTCCTCCACGGAGCACCGGATCGCCGCTCGGGTGGTCGGCGCGGGTCCAGCCCAGGCTGGCGTGCCCGTGCGCGGTGGCGGCGTGCAGCAGCGCACCGGCGCCCAGGGTGCCGCGGCGGTGGGTGCGCAGGCGCTCGTGGAGTTCGACCGCCCGGGCCTCCTCGAACATGTCCGTCGCCACGTGCTGGTCGGTGCCCAGGCTGAGCGGGGCGGGGAGCAGGTCGCCGGTGCGCGGCAGGCCGTCGGCCAGGTCGCGCTCGGTCGTGGGGCACAGGCACACGGTGGCGCGGGAGGCGCGGACGGCCTCGACGTCGGCGTCGGTCAGGTGGGTGGCGTGCACCAGGCTGGTTCGCCCGGTGAGCGCGCCCGCGTCGGCGAGCACGGCCGTGGGGGTGCGGCCGTGCGCGGCCAGGCAGGCGGCGTTCTCGGCGGGCTGCTCGGAGACGTGGACGTGCAGCGGGGCGTCGCGCTCGGCGGCGAACGCGGCGACGCCGGGAAGCTGCTCCGCGGGCACGGCCCGCACCGAGTGGGCGGCCGCGCCCGTGCGCGCGTGGCCTCCCCCGGGAGCGAACGCGGCGGCGCGCGCGGCCCACCCGTCCGCGTCCCCGTCGCCGAACCGCAGTTGGGGTCCGGCCAGCGGCTGGTGGCCGCCGCGGGCGTCCAGGCCTCCGGCCAGGTAGCACACGTCCAGCAGGGTGATCCGGATCCCGGCGTCGGCCGCCGCGGCCGCCAGGGCGTGTCCCATGGCGTTGGGGTCGGCGTAGCGCAGGCCTCCGGGGGCGTGGTGGAGGTAGTGGAACTCGCCCACGCAGGTGATCCCGGCCAGGGCCATCTCGGCGTAGGCCGCGCGGGCGAGCCGGTGGTAGGTGTCGGGGTCCAGCCGGTCCGCCACCCGGTACATCGTCTCGCGCCAGGTCCAGAAGGACCCGCCGCCCGCGTGGGTGCGCCCCCGCAGCGCCCGGTGGAAGGCGTGCGAGTGGGCGTTGGCGAACCCGGGCAGGGTCAGCCCGGTGAGGACCTCGGCGTCGGCGGGCGCCCGGACCCCCGCCCGCACCGAGGCGATCCGGCCGTCGGCCACCTCCACGAGCACGCCGTGCTCCGGGGTCCCGTCCCGGTCCCCGGTCCAGGCCCACTCACACCACACCCGGTGGTCCCGCGCTCTCCGGAGGCGCCCGTCGGCCGCAGGCCGGGGCGCCTCGTCCCCGGCGCGGGAGCCGCCCGTCGGACGCGCGTCGCGCGCGGCCTCCCCGGCCGCACCGGTTCCGGAGGTCACCGGTCCCCCTTCCGTACGGGGCGGGCGAGCAGGTCCTGGAGCACGTCGGCGAGGGCGAGCACCCCGTCGTGGCAGTCCTCGGGGCGGGCCCACTCCTCGGGGGAGTGCGACACCCCGGTCGGGTTGCGCACGTAGAGCATCGCGGTGGGCACGTGGGCGGCGAGCACACCGGCGTCGTGCCCGGCGCCGGTCGGCAGCACCGGTACACCGGGCTCGGGGGCCCGCGTGGCGACCACCTCCGCCAGGCGCTCCCGCAGGCCGTGCGCGAACGACACCAGCGGGGTCAGGGACTCGTTGGCCATCGCGTGGTCCACGCCGTGTGCGCGGGCGGCCCTCCCGGCCGCCTCGCGCACCCCGGCCACGACCGCGTCGAGTGTGGCGCCGTCGGCGGCCCGGGCGTCCAGCCAGGCGCTGACCAGGGAGGGGATGGCGTTCGTGCCGTTGGGGGTGACCAGGGCCTTGGCGACGGTGGCGCGGGCGTCGTGCTCCTCGGCCAGGGACCGCGCGGCCAGGACCGTGTGCGCGAACGGCAGCATGGGGTCGCTGCGGTCGGCCATGCGGGTGGTCCCGGCGTGGTCGGCGCGGCCGGCGAAGTCCATCCGCCAGCGCCCGTGCGGCCAGATCGCGCTGGCCACGCCCACCGGGTGGCGGGTGTCCTCCAGGGCGCGCCCCTGCTCCACGTGCAGTTCGACGAACACGTCCAGGTCCGCCAGGGCACCGGGATCGGCGCCGATGGCGTGCGGGTCGTGCCCGGCGGCCTCCATGGCCCGGGCCCAGGTGGTCCCCGACGCGTCGGTGAGGCCGCGTGCGCGCTCGGGGGAGATCTCCCCCGCCGTCAGGCGGCTGCCCAGGCAGGGGACGCCGAACCGCCCGCCCTCCTCCTCGGCGAACACCGTGACCGCGAGCGGCCGGTCGGGGACGGTGCCGCGCCGGCGCAGCTCGTCCACGGCCGCCAGGGCGCCGACCACGCCCAGGGGGCCGTCGAAGGCCCCTCCGTCGGGGACCGAGTCCAGGTGGGACCCGGTGGCCACGGCGCCCGGTCCGGGCGTGCCCCACCAGGCCCACAGGTTGCCGTTGCGGTCGGTGCGCACGTCCAGGCCGCGCGCGGTGGCGGCCTCGGTGAACCAGGCCCGTGCGTCGGTGTCGGCGCCGTTCCAGGCGTGGCGGTGGTAGCCGCCGCCGTCGGGGTCGCGGCCCACGGGGGCCAGGTCGGCCCACATGCGGTCGAACGCCTCGGGGCCGGACTCGGTGTACTGATCGCTCACAGGGTGTTTTCCCACGTCGGAACGGATGGTTTCACGCGCTCCGCGCTCTCGGGCGCGGCTCGCCGGGGCCGGAGCGCCGGGGCGTCCGCCGTGGACGCCCCGGCGGACCTCACTCGCCCTCGCGCATCGGGACGCGGATGCCGTGCTCCCGCGCCACGCGGTCGGCCTCCTCGTAGCCGGCGTCCACGTGCCGGATGACGCCCGTGGCGGGGTCGTTGGTGAGCACGCGCTCCAGCTTGGCGGCGGCCAGGTCGGTGCCGTCGGCGACGCTGACCTGGCCCGCGTGGATCGAGCGGCCCATGCCGACGCCGCCGCCGTGGTGGATGGACACCCACGAGGCGCCGGAGGAGGTGTTGACCAGGGCGTTGAGCAGCGGCCAGTCGGCGATGGCGTCGGAGCCGTCCTTCATCCCCTCGGTCTCGCGGTAGGGGGAGGCCACCGAGCCGGTGTCCAGGTGGTCGCGGCCGATGGCCAGCGGCGCGGAGACCTCTCCGGAGGCGACCAGCTCGTTGAACCGCGCTCCGGCGGCGGCCCGCTCGCCCTGGCCCAGCCAGCAGATGCGGGCGGGCAGCCCCTGGAAGGCGACCCGGTCCCCCGCCATGCGGATCCACCGGGCCAGGTGTTCGTCGTCGGGGAACAGGTCCAGGACCGCCTGGTCGGTGCGGGCGATGTCGGCGGGGTCGCCCGACAGCGCCGCCCACCGGAACGGCCCCTTCCCCTCGCAGAACAGCGGCCGGATGTAGGCGGGCACGAATCCGGGGAAGTCGAAGGCGCGGGCGAAGCCGCCGCTGCGCGCCTCGTCGCGGATGGAGTTGCCGTAGTCGAAGACCTCGGCGCCGGCGTCCTGGAAGCCGACCATGGCCTCCACGTGCGCGGCCATGGACTCGCGGGCCCGGACGGTGAACTCCTCGGGCTTGGCGGCGGCCAGGCCCCTCCAGTCCTCGAAGTCCACCCCGGCGGGCAGGTAGGCGAGCGGGTCGTGGGCGGAGGTCTGGTCGGTGACCACGTCGATCGGGGCGCCGCGCGAGAGCAGTTCGGGGAAGACCTCCGCGGCGTTGCCGAGCACGCCGACCGACAGCGGGCGCCGCTCGTCGCGCGCCTTCCCGGCCAGCTCCAGGGCGTGGTCCAGGTCGTCGGCGCGCACGTCCAGGTAGCGGTGTTCGATACGGCGGTCGATACGGCTGGAGTCGCACTCGACCACGATCGCGACGCCGTCGTTCATGGTGACGGCCAGCGGCTGGGCACCGCCCATACCGCCCAGCCCGGCGGTCAGGGTGATGGTCCCCGCCAGCGTCCCGCCGAACCTCTTGGCGGCCACTGCGGAGAAGGTCTCGTAGGTGCCCTGGAGGATGCCCTGCGTGCCGATGTAGATCCACGAGCCGGCGGTCATCTGCCCGTACATGGTCAGGCCCTTCGCCTCCAGGCGGCGGAACTCGGGCCAGTTCGCCCAGTCCCCCACCAGGTTGCTGTTGGCGATGAGCACCCGGGGCGCCCACTCGTGGGTGCGCATGATCCCGACCGGGCGGCCCGACTGCACGAGCAGGGTCTCGTCGCCCTCCAGGTCGCGCAGGGAGGCGGTGATGCGGTCGAAGCTGCGCCAGTCGCGCGCGGCCCGGCCGGTGCCGCCGTAGACGACCAGGTCCTCGGGGTGCTCGGCGACCTCGGGGTCGAGGTTGTTGTGGAACATGCGCAGGGCGGCCTCCTGCTGCCACCCCTTCGCGGACAGGGTGGTGCCGCGCGCGGCACGGACGGTACGTGGACTGCTCACGCGATTCTCCTCGTGGTAGTGGGTTCTGTTGCCGGGCGGCTCCCACCGGGGGTCTGGCCGGGCGCCCGCGGGGGTCGCCGAAGGTGCGGGAGGAGGGTTCGCGAGGAGCGGTCCGGCTCTTCGCGGGAACCGAAGGCTCCCGCTCCTTGGGCGCCCGGCACGGAAGGGGCCGCGCGTGGCGGAGCGGAGCCCTCAGGAGGCACTGCTCAGGCCAGCGGGACGACGGACTCGGCGGCCTCGACCACCGAACCGTCGGTGACCAGGGCGGTGGCGGCCTCGATCTCGGGGGCCAGGTGGCGGTCGGGGCCGGGGCCCGAGATCCTCTCGCGCACGGTGCGCAGGACGGCGCCGGTGGCCGGCCCGGGCTCCAGGGGCGAGCGCAGGTCCAGCGCGCGGGCGGCGGTGAGCAGCTCCACCCCCAGCACGCTGGCCAGGCCGTCCACGGCGCGGCGCAGCTTGCGGGCCGCCGACCAGCCCATGGACACGTGGTCCTCCTGCATGGCCGAGCTGGGGATGGAGTCGACGCTGGCCGGCACGGCCAGGCGCTTGAGCTCGGAGACGATGGCGGCCTGCGTGTACTGGGCGATCATGTGCCCGGAGTCCACGCCCGGATCGTCGGCCAGGAAGGCGGGCAGGCCGTGGGAGCGCGACACGTCGAGCATGCGGTCGGTGCGCCGCTCGGCGATGGAGGCGGTGTCGGCGACCGCGATGGCCAGGAAGTCGAGCACGTAGGCCACGGGCGCGCCGTGGAAGTTGCCGTTGGACTCCACACGGCCGTCGTCCAGCACCACCGGGTTGTCGATGACGCTGTCGAGTTCGCGGCCGGCCACCAGCAGCGCGTGGGACAGGGTGTCGCGGGCGGCTCCGGCGACCTGCGGGGCGCAGCGCATCGAGTAGGCGTCCTGGACACGGTTGCAGTCGGGTCCGCGGTGGGAGACCACGATCGGCGAGTCGGCCAGCAGCAGGCGCATGTTGGTGGCGGAGGCGGCCTGGCCGGGGTGCGGGCGCAGCCGCTGCAGCTCTTCGGCGAAGACCCGGTCGGTGCCCAGCAGCGCCTCGACGCTCATCGCCGCGGTGATGTCGGCGACCTTGAGCAGGCGCTCCAGGTCCATGCAGGCCAGCACGAGCATGCCGAGCATGCCGTCGGTGCCGTTGATCAGCGCCAGGCCCTCCTTGGCCCCCAGCTCCACCGGGCGGATGCCGGCGTCGTGCAGTGCCGTGTAGGCGGGGCGCAGCTCGCCGGAGGCGTCGCGGACCTGCCCCTCCCCCATCAGGGCGAGGGCCACGTGCGACAGCGGCGCCAGGTCGCCGGAGCAGCCCAGGCTGCCGTACTCGTGCACGACCGGCGTGATCCGCGCGTTGAGCAGGGCGGCGAGGGTCTCGGCGGTGACGGCCTCCACGCCGGTGTTGCCCGAGGCCAGGGTGCGCAGGCGCAGCAGCATCAGGGCGCGCACGACCTCGCGCTCCACCTCGGGGCCGGTCCCGGCGGCGTGCGAGCGGATGAGCGAACGCTGCAGGCGGGCCCGCAGGTCGGGGGCGATGTGGCGGGTGGCGAGGGCGCCGAAGCCGGTGCTGATCCCGTAGGCGGGGACCTCGCCGCCGGCGAGGGACTCGACCCGTTCCCGGCCGTGCCGGAGGGCCTTGAGGGACTCCTCGGAGAGGGTGACGTGCGCACCGCGGCGGGCGACGTCGAGGACCTGGGCCGGGGTGAGCGGGGCACCGCCGACGATGACGGAAGGAACTGCTGTGGACATGTCCTCCATTTGATCTCCCACGAGGCCCCTGGTGAAGGGCTGACACGAGGGTTCCGTCTGGCATCTCAGACATCCGGGTTCGTGCGTTCCGCTTCCTCCGCCTCGCTAACGGATGACCCGCACCTCACATCGCAACCCCGGAGCAGAAGCCAGACGAACGTCCCCTGTCACAAGGGCACAGTCCAACGCCTCCGCCACAGCAACGTAGGCCGCGTCATACGCGATGAGATCGGAGCGGAGCTCCCAGATCCTGTCCGCTACACCCCCGACGGGTTCCACGTGCGCGATCGCCTGCAAGCTGTAGAGCTTGCGTGCTGCTTCAGCGTCACTGACCGACACCTTCTTTCCGAGCACGAGCCCGCGCAGGGAGTTGAGGAACTCCACTCGCTGGTGGTTGGGGGCGTACCACTCGCTGTCAGCCCCCAGAACCCGCCGTGCCATGGTCGTGGAACGCCCCGGCGCCCCAAGGTAGAGGTCGATCAGCACGGACGTGTCGACAACGATCACACGACACCGCTCTCACCATGAGCATCCGACGCCTCGTCTCCACGAGCGGCTCGTACCGCCATCACGATCTCGTCCATACTCAGGTTGGCCCCCGGCAAAGGGGTCTGCTCGACGATCTCCCGGTTACGAACGAAACGTGCCTCGCGCTCCAGCAGAGTCAGCAGATACGCCTGCAGTGACTTACCCGATCGCTTGGCCTCAACAGTCAGGATCTCCCTGACCTCGTCCGGAACGTCCTTGACCTGAATAGCTCCCATGGAGCCATAGTAGCGCCGAATCTGGATCGATAACATAGGGAAACTCGTAGTCTTGGCGCCAAGTAGGAGCCTTCATAGAGTTCCCCGGCAGCATGTCATGCGAGACAATCGGAACATGAGCCTTGTTCCGGCGGCCACCCGCGCACTGCGGTTGCTGCGCTTCCTGGCGACCCGCCCGGGGCCGGTGTCGGCCTCGGCGATAGCCGCCGAGCTCGGCGTTCCCCGCTCCAGCGTGTACCAACTGCTGGAGGCCATGGCGGAGGAGGGCTTCGTGACCCACCTGCCCGAGGAGCGCCGCTGGGGACTCGGGGTGGCCGCGTTCGAGATCGGCTCGGCCTACCTGCGCCACGACGGCGTGGAGCGCCTGGCGCGTCCGCTGCTGCACCAGCTCACCGAGGCCACCGGCGCCACCGCCCACCTGGGCGTGCTGCACGGCGCCGACACCCTGTACCTGCTCAAGGAGCAGCCCCCGCACGCCCCGCCGCTGATCACGGGGGTGGGAGTACGCCTGCCCGCGCACCTGACGGCGTCGGGCCGGGCCATGCTGTCCCGGCTGCCACGCGCGCAGGTGCGCGCCCTGTACCCGGACGCGGCGGCGTTCACCAGCCGTACCGGACACGGCCCGGCCACCCCCGGGGAGCTGCGCCGGGTGCTGGCCGAGGAGCGGCGCCGGGGCTGGTCGATCGAGGACGGCCAGGTCACCGAGGGCTTCGTGTCGGTGGCCGCGGCCGCCGCGGACCACAACGGCCGCCCGGCGGCGGCGATCAGCCTGACGGTGCCCAGCGCGCGGCCGGTCACCCCCCAGGCGCTGGCCGGCCGGGTGCGTGACGCCGCCGCCGAGCTGACCCGGCGCCTGGGCGGGCGCGTGTCACCGTAGCGGCGGGGTCCGCTCCACGACGGAGGGCAGGGGGGCGGTGCGCTCCACCATCCTGAGGATCCTCTCCTTGAGCTCCTTGGGCACCTGGACGTAGAACTGCGTGGGCGCGTCCACCGCCTCCAGGCCGAGGCTCTCGGCGTCCTCGGCCCAGTTGGGCAGCTCGGCCCCGGTGCGGTGGGTGTCCAGCACGAACTCGATGAAGTAGGTGAGCCTGCGGCCGCCGGTGTGCACCTCCCGGATACGCCGGATCTCCTCCCAGGCGATGAACGTCCCCTCGCCGGGGAACCACCACTTGCGCTCCTGCAGGACCGTGACGCCGTCGCTGTCCGCGCTGACGCCCTGCCTGGTGATGCGCTGCGGCAGCCCGCGCAGCACGTACACGTTGCTCCCCGGGCCGACGAAGAGCATGACCAGGGCCGCCGAGGCCCACAGGGACACCGAACCGACCGTGGCCTCCTCGCGCAGCACGTGCCAGAACAAGGATCCGAGGACCACGAGGAAGCCCACTGTGAGGGCGGCGGAGAAGTAGGCCGCGGTCATCCACATCCGCGTGTTCGGACCGCGCAGGCTGACGTACCTGCGCAGGTGCGAGACGCTGCCGGGTGACTGGGCCGGCTCGGGGGGCGCGGACGGGGGCGCGGTGAAGAAGTCCGGTGGTTCGGGGGTGGCCATGCCCCCATTCTCCCAACTCCCGCGCGTGGTCCGCGCGCCGGAGCGCCCGTGCAGCGGGAATCCGGCGGCCGCGGTCGGCCAAAGCGCGGGTGGTCGCGGCCCCGGGCCGTTAGAGTCCGGTGCATGAGGCCGAACACGAACGAGTACGACACCGAGCTGCGGGTGAACGGCGAGGTCGTCGTCCTGGACGGAATGCCCTACCAGGGCCGTACCGTGCTTCCGGAGGGACCGGACCGGTTCGCCTGCCTGGAGCGCTGGGCCAAGGGGGTGGCCGAGATGCTGGGGGAGCCGGTGACCTGGCGCGCCGCGGAGAAGGGGCAGCTCGCCGGGCGCGGAACGGTGCAGCCGGGTCCCGGGGCTCAGAACCGCCGGGCGCTCTGAGCTCCGCACTTGGCGCACTGGAACTTGCGGTCGTCGCCGAGGATCCAGTCGTGGTCCCCGCCGGTGGGGCACGTAGACATCGACACCATCTCCTCACAGGGGCTGTTGGGGGTGTGTGGCGATCACTGTATTTCTCACCAACCACACCAGTCCCGAGAATGAGAAAGTTCGTCCCCACGTTCACGTATGAGTGGGAGCGGTCCCACCGCGCTCACGAGGGGCCGTGCACACACGTGGGGCCCGTCGCGATCGCGACGGGCCCCGACGGAAGCCTCGGGAGACCGCAGGCCTAGTTCTGCGCGGCCTTCATGTGGGCCTCGATGGCGGCGCGGTTGGCACGCAGCTTGGCCAGGGCCTCATCGAGGATGAGCTTGCCCTCCTCCTCGCTGCGGCGCTCCTTCACGTACGCCAGGTGGGTCTTGTACGGCTCGGTGCGCGGCGGCGACGGGGGGTTCGCCTTGTCCTTGCCCGCGGGGAAGCCGCAGCGCGGGCAGTCCCACTCGTCGGGCACCAGCGCCTCGCTCGCGAAGCTGGGCACGACCTCGTGCAGGTTCGCGCAGTAGAACGGAACCCGGACGCGGGGGGCGGCCTCACCCCGTTCCGCCTCGCCCATGGGGCCGGCTCCGACACGGCTGCCACGGATGGCACTGCCACTACCCACGAAAAACTCCTTCGGCGAACTCGCTCACCGGTTCTCGGGCGAGCTTGACTGTGGACGGGGGCGTCCCGCGGGGAGCGGGCTACATCCCCCGGTTGATCAGCAGGCCGAGGACGACGATGGCGAGGATCCAGGCGACCGCGATCCCGACGGTCATGCGGTCGAGGTTGCGCTCGACCACCGACGACCCGCCGAGCGAGGACGTGACGCCGCCGCCGAACATGTCGGAGAGACCGCCGCCCTTGCCCTTGTGCATGAGCACCAGCAGGACCAGCAGCACGCTGAGAAGCATCACGAAGATGGACAGACCGAGGATCACACGCTCACCCGTAGCTCGACCCCGAAGCGGGGGGATGGACACCTCGGTCCCCACTTCCCGCCCGCGGCAGCGGTGGTACCGGGCCGATGCGGGTATCCGGGAAGGAGGAGACCGGGGACAATTTCGGATTTTACCGTGCCCATGGCGGCACGGGTGGGGAAACCGCGAGACACGGAGGACCCCACAGCGAAGTCTAGCCCGACGGGACCACCTGTCGGGCACCCGGCCCGTCACTATCGGGCATCGAGGATGACGGACCGGGTTCTCCCACCGGCGGCTACTGCTCGCCGAAGCGGATGATTTTGACGAACTCGTCGGCCTTGAGGCAGGCACCGCCGACCAGGGCGCCGTCGACGTCGTCCTTGGCCATGATGCCGGGGGCGTTGTCGCCCTTGACCGAGCCGCCGTACAGGACGCGCACCGCGCCCGCGACCTCGGGCGAGTACAGCTCGGCCAGGCGCTTGCGGATCGCCGAGCACACCTCCTGGGCGTCCTCGGGGGTGGCGACCTCGCCGGTGCCGATCGCCCACACCGGCTCGTAGGCGATGACGATCCTCTCGGCCTGCCCGGCCGGGACCTCCTTGAGGGCGCCGTCCAGCTGGGCCAGGACGTGCTCGACCTGCTGGCCCGCCTGGCGCACCTCCAGGCCCTCGCCGACGCACAGGATCGGGACGATCTCGTTCTTGAAGGCGGCCTTGACCTTGGCGTTGGCCAGGGCGTCGTCCTCGTGGTGGTACTCGCGGCGCTCGGAGTGGCCCACGAGCACGTAGGAGCAGTCCAGCTTGGCCAGCATGGCGCCGGAGACCTCGCCGGTGTAGGCGCCCTTGTCGTGGGCGGAGACGTCCTGGGCGCCGTAGCCGATCTTGAGCTTGTCGCCGTCGACCAGCGTCTGGACGCTGCGCAGGTCGGTGAACGGCGGCAGGACGACGACCTCGGCGTTGTCGTAGTCCTTGTCGTTCAGCGCGAATGCCAGTTTCTGGACGAGCGCGATGGCCTCCAGGTGGTTGTTGTTCATCTTCCAGTTGCCCGCGATGAGCGGCAGGCGCTGGGACATGTCGGTACTTCCTTACGAGATGGTCGGGGGGCCGCCCGGACACCGCCGGGGGGACACGGCGGGTTCCGGGGCGGACACCGCTTACTTGAGGGCGTCGATGCCGGGCAGGTCCCTGCCCTCCAGGTACTCCAGGCTGGCACCGCCACCGGTGGAGATGTGGCCGAAGGCCGCCTCGTCGAAGCCGAGCGCGCGCACGGCCGCGGCGGAGTCGCCGCCGCCGACCACGGTGAACGCGCCCGAGTCGATCAGGGCCCGGGCCAGCGCGCGGGTGCCGCCCGCGTAGGGCTCCATCTCGAACACGCCCATCGGGCCGTTCCAGAACACGGTCCTGGTGTCGGCGAGCTTCTCGGCGAAGAGCGCCTGGCTCCTGGGGCCGATGTCCAGGCCCATCCGGTCGGCCGGGATGGAGTCGACGCCGACCGCGTCGTGCGCGGCGTCGGCGGAGAACTTCTCGGCGGCCACGACGTCCACCGGCAGGACGATCTCCACGCCCTCGCGCTCGGCGCGCTCCAGATAGCCCTTGACGGCGTCGATCTGGTCGGCCTCCAGCAGGCTGGAGCCGACCTCGTAGCCCTGCGCCTTGAGGAAGGTGAAGACCATGCCGCCGCCGATGAGCAGGCGGTCGGCGGTACCGAGGAGGTTGTCGATGACACCGAGCTTGTCGGAGACCTTGGACCCGCCCAGGACCACGGCGTAGGGGCGCTGGGGTTCACCGGTGAGCTTCCTGAGCACCTCGACCTCGGTCAGCACCAGGCCGCCGACGGCGTGCGGGAGCTTGCCGGGCAGGTCGTAGACACTGGCGTGCTTGCGGTGCACGGCGCCGAAGGCGTCGCCCACGTACAGGTCGGCGAGCCGGGCGAGGCGGTCGGCGAGCTCGCCGCGCTCGGCGTCGTCCTTGCTGGTCTCGCCGGGCTCGAAGCGCACGTTCTCCAGCAGCGCGACCTGGCCGTCGGCCAGGGCGTCGGAGGTGGCGCGCGCGGACTCACCGGCGGTGTCGTCGGCGAAGGCCACCTCGGTGCCGAGCAGCTCGCCAAGGCGGGCGGCGACCGGGCGCAGGGAGTAGCGGGGATCCGGGGCGCCCTTGGGGCGGCCCAGGTGGGCGGCGACGATGACGCGGGCGCCGCGCTCACGGAGCTTTTCGATGGTCGGCACGGCCGCGCGGATACGGCCGTCGTCGGTGATCCGGTCTCCGTCCAGGGGCACGTTCAGGTCGGCCCGGACGAACACGCGCTTGCCGGAGACGTCGAGGTCGTCGATCGTCCGCATGCTGGTCTCCTCGTTGGGTGTGGGTCTGGCGGTCCCGGACGGCGGGCCGGGAGGGGCGCCCTCACGACGGCACCCCTTCGCGCGCACTGCGGGCGAAGGGGTGCCGTCTCACGCGCCGGTGGCCATGAGGGCCGCGGACGCTACAGGCCGGATCCGACCAGCTTGGCCACGTCGACCAGGCGGTTGGAGTAGCCCCACTCGTTGTCGTACCAGCCGACGATCTTGACCTGGTTGCCGAAGGCCATGGTCAGGCTGGAGTCGAAGGTGCAGGAGGGCGAGGTGCCGACGATGTCGGAGGAGACGATCGGGTCCTCGGTGTAGACCAGCACGTCCTTGAGCGGACCCTCGGCGGCGGCCTTGAACGCGGCGTTGACCTCGTCCTTGGTGACCTCGCGCTCCAGGGTGACGACCAGGTCGGTCACCGAGCCGTCCGGCACGGGCACGCGCATGGCCATGCCGTCCAGCTTGCCCTGCAGCTCGGGGATGACCAGGGCGGTGGCCTTGGCGGCACCGGTGGTGGTCGGGATGATGTTCTGCGCGGCCGCACGGGCACGGCGCAGGTCCTTGTGCGGGAAGTCCAGGATGACCTGGTCGTTGGTGTAGGCGTGCACCGTGGTCATCAGGCCCTGCTGGACGCCGAAGTTGTCCAGGAGCACCTTCGCCATGGGCGCCACGCAGTTGGTGGTGCAGGAGGCGTTGGAGACGACGTGGTGGCTGGCCGCGTCGTACTTGTCGTCGTTGACGCCCATGACGACGGTCAGGTCCTCGCCCTTGGCCGGGGCGGAGATGATGACCTTCTTGGCGCCGGCCTCGATGTGCTTCTTGGCGTCCTCGGCCTTGGTGAAGTGGCCGGTGGACTCGATGACGACGTCCACGTTCAGGTCCGACCAGGGCAGCTGGGCCGGGTCGCGCTGGGCCAGGACCTTGATGCTCTTGTCGCCGACGCGGATGAAGTCGTCGCCGACCTCGACGTCGCCGCTCAGGGTGCCGAGCACGGTGTCGTACTTGAGCAGGTGCGCGAGCGTCTTGGTGTCGGTGAGGTCGTTGACCGCGACGATTTCGATGTCGCTGCCGCCAGCGGCGACCGCGCGCCAGAAATTGCGGCCGATCCGACCGAAGCCGTTGACGCCTACACGGATGGTCACGGAACCAATCCCCTCATATATCGCACATCATTTCCACCCGGGCATTCCCCCACCTGGAACGGGGCGAGCCGGGACGAACCGGACGGCCGCCATGAGCAGGACCAACGCACACCGGGTGTTCGGGAAGAGCCTAGCGGAGCACCGGCGGAGAGCCGCGGCCGGGCACCGCCGGGCCCTGTGGATTCGCGACCATCCTGGCACCGCACGCCGTAAAGGTCTATACCATTGTCGGAAGTTATCCACAGGTTTGTCCTGTTAACAAAGCCGAACACCGGTGTTGCGCCGAAGTGACGGCTTCCGAAGAGCATCCCGGTCAGGGAACCAGCATGTCCGGGGTGAGGTTGGCCTCGGTCCCCTCGATGCCCAGGTCGCTCGCGCGCTTGTCGGCCATGGCCAGCAGCCTGCGGATGCGTCCGGCGATGGCGTCCTTGGTCAGCGGCGGGACGGAGAGCTGGCCCAGTTCCTCCAGCGAGGCCTGCTTGTGCGCCAGGCGCAGCTGGCCCGCGGCCACCAGGTGCTTGGGGGCGTCGTCGCCCAGGATCTCCAGGGCCCGCTCCACGCGTGCGCCGGCGGCCACCGCCGCACGCGCGCTGCGCCGCAGGTTGGCGTCGTCGAAGTTGGCCAGCCGATTGGCGGTCGCGCGCACCTCCCGGCGCATCCGCCTCTCCTCCCACGCCAACACGCTCTGGTGGGCGCCCAGCAGGGTCAGCAGCGCGCCGATGGAGTCGCCGTCGCGCACCACCACCCGGTCCACACCGCGCACCTCGCGGGCCTTGGCGTGCACCTTCAGGCGACGCGCCGCGCCCACCAGCGCCAGCGCGGCCTCCGGTCCGGGGCAGGTGACCTCCAGGGACATCGACCGGCCCGGCTCGGTCAGGGAGCCGTGCGCGATGAACGCGCCCCGCCACGCCGACTCGGCGTCGCAGGCCCCGCCCGCCACCACGTGCCGGGGCAGGCCGCGCACCGGGCGGCCGTTGTTGTCCACCAGCCCCGTCTGCCGGGCCAGGGACTCGCCGTCCTTGATCACCCGCAGCACGTACCGGTTGCCCTTGCGCAGACCGCTGGGGGAGAGCACCACCATCTCGGACTCGTGGCCGAAGACCTCGGAGATGTCCCTGCGCAGGCGGCGCGCGGCCACGCCGGTGTCGAGCTCGGCCTCGATCACGATCCGCCCGCCCACCAGGTGCAGGCCCCCCGTGAAACGCAGGATGGTGGACACCTCCGCCTTGCGGCAGCATGGCTTGAGAATGGCCAGACGGCTCAACTCATCCTTCACCACGCCGGTCATCGCCATCGCTGCGTTCCTCCCCGTCGAACAAGCCGACCCGGCACCGCGGGTTCGGTGCCGGGATGTACCGCCGCGGCCCCGCCACGAGCGGCTTTCTCCGTGGCAGACTACGTGACACGGCGCCAGGCGCCGACCCCTGCACGGCGTGTTGCCCATCCGTCACACAGGCTGACGGAGGTCCTGTCGGCCTTCGTGCCGGTGTGCGGTCAATTGCCCCCGGCCGAGGTGGCCAGCGTCTCACGCAGGTGCTCGCGCAGGACGACGGCGTGGTTGTGCTCGGTGTCCCGGGCCGCGTACAGCAGGGTGACGGGACCCCCGCGCGCCGCCTCCAGGACCGGGGCCAGCGGCTCCGGGCGCGCCTCCAGCTCCGCGCGGTAGCGCTCGGCGAACTCGGCGAAGCGCGAGGGGTCGTGGCCGAACCACCTGCGCAGCTCGTCGCTCGGTGCGGCCTCCCTCACCCAGGCGACCCCCTCCAGTGCCTCCTTGGACACCCCGCGCGGCCACAGCCGGTCCACCAGGAAGCGGCGCCCCGGCGGCGGAGCGGGCGCCCCGTCGGATCCGCGCGCCGCGCGGACCTCGTCGTGGACGCGTTCCAGGTACACGTGGTGCCCGACCATGGCGGTGGTCCTTCCCGCTTCCCCCGCCGACCGAACCCGTCAGTCCTCCAGGATCCGCTCGAAGGCCGCCGCGAGCCGGTCGGGGTCGTGGCGCGGAGTGCCGTCGTCGCGCGACAGGCTCTCCAGCTCCAGGCGCCCGCCCAGCTGGCCGACCACCTCCAGCAGGGGCTCGACCTCCTCCACGGTCCCCCGGTCGGCGAGCACCACGTCCACCCCGAGCTTGGGCGCGTGCTCGTGCAGCACCTCCAGGTAGGTCTCGGGGCGGAAGCCGTCGGTCTCGCCCTGCTGGGGCGACAGGTTCAGCGCCACCATGCGCCTGGCCCGGGTGGTGACCAGGGCGTGCGCCAGGTCCGGGACCAGCAGGTGGGGCAGCACACTGGTGAACCACGACCCGGGGCCGAACACCACCCAGTCGGCCTCGCGCACCGCCTTGACCGCCTGCGGGCTGGCGGGCGGGGCCTCCGGGACCAGGGAGACGGAGCGCACCTTGCCGTTGGTGCTGGCGCACGCCACCTGGCCGTGCACCATGGTCAGCGCCTCGGGGCGCTCCGGGTCGATCCCCGAGACCTCCGCGGCGATGTCCAGGGGCACCGACGACATCGGCAGCACGCGCCCGTGCGCGCCCAGCAGCTGGCCCACCCAGTCCAGGCCCGCCACCGAGTCGCCGAGCAGCTCCCACAGGGCCACGATCAGCAGGTTGCCGACCGCGTGGCCGTGCAGCTCCCCCTCCGAGCGGAACCGGTGCTGGAGCACCTGGCTCCAGGTGTGCCCCCACTCGTCGTCGCCGCACAGGGCGGCCAGCGCCATGCGCAGGTCACCGGGTGGCAGGACGCCGAGCTCCCTGCGGAGCCGACCGCTGGAACCACCGTCGTCGGCGACCGTGACGATCGCCGTCACGTCGGTGGTCACCCTCCTCAGGGCCGACAGGGAGGCGTGCAGGCCGTGCCCGCCTCCCAGTGCGACCACACGGGGCGGGCGCCGCCCGTCCCCGTCGGGTGTTGTGCTCATCATGGCTGTGGTCTGCCCCTCGTCCCATGTCCACCGGACGAATCGGACCGTACCACCGGGAACGACGCGCCGATCACCTCCAGAGCCCCGGCCGGCCGGTCCGGACTCACTCCCGGCCGACGTCCCTGTGAACCACGTGCACGTCCACGCCCTCACCGCGCAGGCGGTCGGCGAACTGCTCGGCCATGGCCACACTGCGGTGTTTGCCGCCGGTGCAGCCCACCGCGAGGGTCATGTAGTGCTTGCCCTCGCGCTGGTACCCGGCGATGGTCAGCCTGAGGACCTCGGTGTAGGCCTCCAGCATCTCCTTGGCCCCGTCCTGGGACAGGACGTAGTCGCTCACCTGCTCGTCGCGGCCGTTCATCGGCTTGAGCTCGGGCACCCAGTGGGGGTTGGGCAGGAAACGGCAGTCCAGCACCAGGTCGGCGTCGACGGGCAGGCCGTGCTTGAAGCCGAAGGAGACCACGTTGGCGCGGGGGCGCTCCCCGTCGCTCTGCCCGAAGAAGCCGATCACCCGTGCCTTGAGCTGGTGCACGTTGAGCTGGGAGGTGTCGATGACCAGGTCGGCCTCGCCGCGGACGGCGCGCAGGGTGTCGCGCTCGCGGTCGATCCCGTCGGTCAGGCGGCCGTCGCCCTGGAGGGGGTGGGGCCTGCGCACGCCCTCGAAGCGCCGGACCAGGGCCTCGTCACTGGCCTCCAGGTAGAGCACGCGCGCGACGATGTCGCGCTTGCGCAGTTCCTCCACCGTGGACAGCAGGTCCTCGGTGAAGGCCAGCGAGCGCACGTCGACGACCACCGCGACCCGCGGTACGGCGCCGTGCGTGCGCCCGGCCAACTCGATCATCGTCGGCAGCAGGCCCGGTGGCAGGTTGTCCACCACGAACCAGTCCAGGTCCTCCAGGGCCCTGGCCGCCGTACTGCGGCCCGCACCGGACATGCCGGTGACGATGACCACCTCGGGCGGTAGCTCCCCGCCCAGTTCGACCGTCATACCTCTCCTCCCCCGTCTTTGACACGCTGTTCTGGTGCCCCGTCACCCTCCCCACCCGTTCCGGCGGGGCCGCCGGACAGGTGCGCGTGCACGGCCTCGGCCAGCTTGGGGCCGATCCCGGGCACCGCCGCGATCTCCTCGGCCGAGGCCGAGGCGAGTCGTTTCACCGAGCCGAACTCCTTGATCAGGGCCGACCTGCGGGTGGGACCGAGGCCGGGCAGTTCGTCCAGGCTGCTGCCGGTGAGCGCCTTGGCGCGCTTTTGCCGGTGGTACTTGATGGCGAAGCGGTGCGCCTCGTCACGCACCCGCTGAAGCATGTAGAGGCCCTCGCCCGTACGGGGCAGGATCACCGGATCCTCGTCGTCGGGCAGCCACACCTCCTCCAAGCGCTTGGCCAGGCCGCACACCGCGACGTCCTCGATCCCGAGTTCGTCCAGGGCCCGGCGCGCCGCCTCGGCCTGGGGCCGGGCGCCGTCCACCACCACAAGGTTAGGCGGATAGGCGAACCTGCCGGGCGACGGCTCGTCGTCGCTTTGGTGATCATCGTGGTCGCCGGTCTCCCCCATGCGGGCGACCTCGCCGTTCCTGGCGCTCTCCTCCAGGTAGCGGCGGAAGCGGCGGCGGATCACCTCGTACATGGCGGCGACGTCGTGCTGCTCGCGTCCGCCCTCGCCGCTGCCGCGGATGGAGAAGCGGCGGTACTCGGACTTGCGGGCCAGTCCGTCCTCGAAGACCACCATGGACGCCACCACGTGCTCGCCCTGGAGGTTGGAGACGTCGAAGCACTCGATGCGCAGCGGCGCCTCGGGCAGGTCCAGGGCCTCCTGGATCTCGTTGAGCGCGCGGCCGCGGGTGCTCAGGTCCCCGGCGCGGTGGGTCTTGTGCCGGGCCAGCGACTCGCGGGCGTTCTTGTCGACGGTCTCCAGGAGGGACTTCTTGTCGCCGCGCCGGGGCACCCGCAGGTCCACGGCGGAGCCGCGGTGCTCCGACAGCCAGGCGGCCATGGCCGCGGGGTCGGCGGGCTCGTGGGAGACCAGGACCTCGCGGGGGACGGCGGTGCCGGTGCCCCCGCTCTCGTCGGCGCCCTCGGCGGGTCCGTAGAGCTGCCCCAGGAAGGTGCTCATCAGCTCGGCCGGGGAGTCGTCGGTGACCTTGTCCACGACGTAGCCGCGCTGGCCGCGGATGCGCCCGCCGCGCACGTGGAAGATCTGGACGGCGGCCTCCAGTTGGTCGTCGGCCATGGCGATGACGTCGCAGTCGGTGGAGTCGGGCAGGACGACGGCCTGCTTCTCCAGGGCGGCGCGCAGGGCCGCGATGTCGTCGCGGACGCGGGCCGCGCGCTCGTACTCCATCTCCTGGGCGGCCTCCCTCATCCGCGCCTCCAGCCGGCGGATGAACCGGCCGGTGTCCCCCGCCAGGAAGGAGCAGAAGTCCTCGACCAGGGCCCGGTGGTCCTGCGGTGAGGCCCTGCCGACGCAGGGGGCCACGCACTTGCCGATGTAGCCGAGCAGGCAGGGGCGGCCGCTGTTGCGGGCGCCGCGGAACACCCCGGCCGAGCAGGTGCGCACGGGGAAGACCCGCAGCAGCAGGTCGACGGTCTCGCGGATGGCCCAGGCGTGCGAGTAGGGGCCGAAGTAGCGCACCCCCCTGCGCTTGGCCCCGCGCATCACCTGCACCCGGGGGAACTCCTCCTGGAGGGTGACGGCCAGGTAGGGGTAGCTCTTGTCGTCGCGGTACCTGATGTTGAACCGGGGGTCGTACTGCTTGATCCAGGAGTACTCCAGTTGGAGGGCCTCCACCTCGGTGCCGACGATCGTCCAGTCCACGTCGGCGGCGGTGGAGACCATCTGCTGGGTGCGCGGGTGCAGGCCCGCGAAGTCGCGGAAGTAGGAGGAGAGCCGGGACCGCAGGTTCTTGGCCTTGCCCACGTAGATGACGCGGCCCGACGCGTCCCGGAACCGGTACACCCCCGGATCGGTCGGAATGGACCCGGGCGCGGGACGCAGGTGAGGAGTCGCAGCCATATCCCCATTCTGGTCTCTCGGAGAGACATACGGCCAACCCAGGCCCGCACGCACCAGGAGTGTCACACCTCACCCCGTCCGCCCGACACCGTGCCCCCGCTCCCGGGCGGCCCGGTTTCGGACCGGGGAGCGCGCTCCCGGGCTTCCGTTGCGTGCAAGGCAAACGTCACGATTACGTATCCGCATGGTCTAGGTTGGGCGAGGACATTTGGAACTTCCCGACATGGATGACAAGGGGGCCCTGCCGTGGACGCTCGACAATGGATCGCGATCGGCGTCGCCGTCGCGGTCGCGGTACTGCTGGTCTTCGCCGCGCGCTGGGTGCTCAAGCACAAGCTGGGCAGGGTCTGGCGGGTGTCCCGGTACCTGGTCGCGCGCACGACCTTCACGGCATACGGCGCGGCCGCCGTTATCGGTGTGAACCTTGCCCTGCCCAACCCGGGCAACGGCCCGAACGAGGTGGACTGGAGCACGTTCCGGACCATCGACCACGCGATGAGCATCCTGATGATCGCGACGCTGACGGCGCTGGGCATCAGTCTGGCCTACGCCGCCACGGACATGATCCTGGCGCGCCTGTCGATCGCCAACGGTGACGCCGACCGCAAGGCCAGGCGCATCCAGACCCAGGTACGGCTGCTGCGCAGGGTCATCACCTCGATCATCGTGGTCCTGGCGATCGCCTCCATCCTGTTCACCTTCGACGAGGTCCAGGCCCTCGGCGCCGGGCTGCTGGCCTCCGCGGGCGTCATCGGCATCGTCGCCGGTGTGGCCGCCCAGTCCACCCTGAGCAACCTGTTCGCCGGGCTGCAGCTGGCCTTCAGCGACGCGCTGCGCATCGGCGACGTGGTCGTGGTCGAGGGCGAGTGGGGCCGGGTCGAGGAGCTCAGCCTGGTCAACGTCACCATCAAGATCTGGGACGAGCGCCGCCTCGTGGTCCCGGTCGCCAACTTCACCACGACCAGCTTCGAGAACTGGACCAAGCAGAGCACGGCGATCACCGCCAAGGTGATGCTGCCGCTGGACTGGGAGGTTCCGATCGAGGAGCTGCGAGAGGAGACCGGGCGCCTGATCACCTCCAGCAAGCACTGGGACGGGCGCAGCTGGTCCTGCCAGGTCGTGGACATCACCGAGGCCGGCGACGTGATGGTGCGGGTGGTGGCCACCGCCGCCGACACGGGCAACCAGTGGGACATCGCCTGCCAGATCCGCGAGCACCTGATCGGCTGGCTGGTCGCCAACTACCCCGAGTCCCTGCCGCGCGACCGAACCCAGTTCCTCGCCCAGGACGACGGCGAGGCCTCCTACGCCTCCCGGTTCCCGACCTCGGCGTTTCGCCGCCACGAGCCCAACGGCGTCAGCGGCCCTCCCGGAGGCGACCCCGGCGAGGCCTGAGCCCCCTGAGGAACCCCGCCACACGACGTGAACGGCGCCCGGAGCGATTCGCTCCGGGCGCCGTTCGCGTGTGGCGGGCGGCGGACCGGCCCTCAGGACTCCGCGGCCGACTCCAGGACGATGTCGGTGCCGTCGACGGTCACGACGAACGACTCCAGCGGGTCCTGCGCCGGCCCGGTCACCGGCTCTCCCGTGGAGATGTCGAACTCGCTGCCGTGGCACAGGCAGCGGATGACCTCGTCCACCTCCTGGACGGTGCAGCCCCCGTGCGTGCACGCGGCGCCGAAAGCCCGGTAGTCGCCCTTCTCCGGCTGGGTGACGACCAGCTTGCTGTTGCTGAAGACGGTCCCGGCGCCCTCGGGGACGTCGGTGGTCTGTCCGACCACCTGGCCGTACCGGACCTCCTGAGCCCTGGGCTCCTCGCCGCCGCAGGCGCTCGCGGCCGTGACGGCCGCGGCCGCCCCCGCCGTCCCGAGCAGGCGGCGCCTGCTCATCCCGCACCCACACGTCTTCTTAGCGGCCACGACCAAACGCTCCTCACCTGCGCCGAAATATCACTACACAATGTAGTAGCCATGGCGGGGTGCCCGGTTCCGGGGTGCCCGGAGGGACTCCCCCGCCCCGGCCGTCAGAGCGTCTTGGCCAGGAACCGCCCGGTGTAGGACTCGGCCACCGCCGCGACCTCCTCGGGCGTGCCCTCGGCGACCACCCTGCCGCCGCCGGAGCCGCCCTCGGGCCCCATGTCGATGACGTGGTCGGCGGTCTTGATGACGTCGAGGTTGTGTTCGATGACGATCACCGTGTTGCCGCTGTCGGTCAGCCGGTCGAGCACGCCCAGGAGCTTGCGGATGTCCTCGAAGTGCAGGCCGGTGGTGGGCTCGTCGAGTACGTACACCGTCCGCCCGGTGGAGCGGCGCTGTAGCTCGGAGGCGAGCTTGACCCGCTGCGCCTCGCCGCCGGAGAGCGTGGTGGCGGGCTGGCCCAGCCGCACGTACCCCAGGCCGACGTCCGCCAGGGTCTGCAGGTGGCGGCGGATCGCGTTGATCGGCTCGAAGAACTCCAGGGCCTCGGAGATGGGCATGTCGAGCACCTCGGAGATGTTCTTGCCCTTGTACCGGACCTGGAGGGTCTCCCGGTTGTACCGGGCGCCGTGGCACACCTCGCAGGGCACGTAGACGTCGGGCAGGAACTGCATCTCGATCTTGAGCGTGCCGTCCCCGGCGCAGGCCTCGCAGCGTCCGCCCTTGACGTTGAAGGAGAACCGGCCGGGCATGTAGCCGCGCGTCTTGGCGTCGGTGGTCTGCGCGAACAGCTTGCGGACGTGGTCGAAGACCCCGGAGTAGGTGGCCGGGTTGGAGCGGGGGGTCCGCCCGATGGGGCTCTGGTCCACGTGCACGACCTTGTCGACCTTGCCCGTGCCGTTGACCCGCAGGTGGCGGCCGGGCACGTCGCGCGCCCCGTTGAGCTCCTTGGCCAGCGCCTTGTACAGGATCTCGTTGACCAGGGTGGACTTGCCCGAACCCGACACGCCGGTGACGGCGGTGAAGACGCCCAGCGGGAAGGTGACGTCGACGCCGTCGAGGTTGTTCTCGCGCGCGCCCCTGACCACCAGCTCGTGCCCCCGGGTGAGGGGACGCCGTGTGGCGGGCACCTCGATGCTGCGCCGTCCGGCCAGGTAGTCGCCGGTCAGCGACTCGGGGGAGGTGAGCAGCTCGTCCACGATCCCCGAGACCACGACGTGGCCGCCGTGCTCGCCCGCGCCGGGGCCGATGTCGACCACCCAGTCGGCGTTGCGGATGGTGTCCTCGTCGTGTTCGACGACGATGAGCGTGTTGCCGATGTCGCGCAGCCGCTGCAGGGTCTCCAGCAGGCGGGCGTTGTCGCGCTGGTGCAGGCCGATGGAGGGCTCGTCGAGCACGTAGAGCACGCCCACCAGGCCGGAGCCGATCTGGGTCGCCAGGCGGATGCGCTGGGCCTCGCCGCCGGAGAGCGATCCGGAGGAGCGGGCCAGGCTCAGGTAGTCCAGGCCCACGTCGAGCAGGAAGCCCATGCGGGCGTTGATCTCCTTGAGCACCTGCGCGGCGATGACCATGTCGCGCTCGGAGAGTCGGAGCTCGGCCAGGAAGGCCGCGCTCTCGCCGAGCGACATCTGGGCGACCTCGGCGATGGACCTGCCGCCCACGGTCACGGCCAGCATGACCGGCTTGAGACGGGTCCCCTCGCAGGTGGGGCAGGGCACCGTGCGCATGTACCCCTCCAGCCGCTCGCGACCGTAGTCGCTCTCGGTCTCGGAGTGGCGGCGCCTGACCCAGGGGATGACGCCCTCGAACTCGGTGTAGTAGGAGCGGTGGCGCCCGTACCGGTTGCGGTAGGAGACGTGGACCTGGGTGTCGTGCCCCTCCAGCAGGGCCTTGCGGGCGCGGCGCGGCAGCTTCTCCCAGGGGGTGTCCAGGTCGAAGCCCACGGCCTCGCCCACCGCCTTGAGGATGCGCTCCCAGTAGCCGCTGTTGGGTCCGCCCGACCAGGGGCCGATGGCCCCCTCGGCCAGGGTCCTCTCGGGGTCGGGGACCAGCAGGTCGGGGTCGACCTCCATGCGGGTGCCCAGGCCCGAGCAGGCGGGGCAGGCGCCGTAGGGGGCGTTGAAGGAGAAGGAGCGCGGTTCGAGCTGCTCGAAGGACAGGTCGTCGTAGGGGCAGTACAGGTGCTCGGAGAAGACCTTCTCGCGCTCGGGGTCGCCGGCCTCCACGTCCACGAAGTCCAGGACGATGGTGCCCCCCGCCAGCTTGAGGGCGGTCTCGACGGAGTCGGTCAGGCGCCCGCGCGCGGAGGGCTTGACCGCGAGGCGGTCCACGACCACGGCGATGTCGTGCTTGTCGTAGCGGCCCAGCTTGGGCGCCTCGTCCAGGCGCACGGCCCGCCCGTCCACGACGGCGCGGGTGTAGCCCTTGGACTGCAGGTCCTTGAAGAGCTCGACGTACTCGCCCTTGCGTCCGCGCACGACGGGGGCGAGCACCTGGAAGCGGGTGCCCTCCTCCATCTCCAGGACTCGGTCCACGATCTGCTGGGGGGTCTGCCGGGCGATCTCGCGGTGGCACTCCGGGCAGTGCGGAACTCCCACGCGGGCCCACAGCAGGCGCAGGTAGTCGTAGACCTCGGTGATGGTGCCGACGGTGGAGCGCGGGTTGCGGCTGGTGGACTTCTGGTCGATGGACACCGCCGGGGACAGGCCCTCGATGAAGTCCACGTCCGGCTTGTCCATCTGGCCCAGGAACTGGCGGGCGTAGGCCGACAGGGACTCGACGTAGCGCCGCTGCCCCTCGGCGAAGATCGTGTCGAAGGCCAGCGACGACTTGCCCGAGCCGGACAGGCCGGTGAACACGATCATGGAGTCGCGCGGCAGGTCCAGCGAGACGTCCTTGAGGTTGTGCTCTCGGGCTCCCCGGACTACCAGTTGTTCGACCATCGAGTGAGACATCCTTCGGCATTGGCGCACAGGAAGCGGACCTCGGCGCGCGGGCGTCGGCCGACCCGTGTGTGGCTTCGCGGTGTGGCGGTCGAAGGCCTCCCGGGAGCCGTCCCGGCCTCGGAGGCGGGCCGCTGAGGGGCGGGGAGAGGGCCGCGCGGTTCCCCGCCCGTCCAGACTAACGACCGCCGACGACGGTTTCTTCCACCTCGAAGAAGTGGTGGCACCCCGGCGCCGGAGCGCCGAAGTGCCACCACTATAGACGAACAGCCGTTCGAATACGGCCGTTTTGCGGATTGTCAGGGAACGGGCGGTTCGAACCGCCGTACGGTCAGGAGCGGTCGGCCGAGGGGTCCCTCTCCGACTTCAGCTCGGGGTGCTTGCGCTCGTCGGACCGGGACTTGAGCAGGCTGCCGACGACGGTGAGCGTCATGATGCCGAGGATGACGGTCAGCGACACGCCGATACCGATGTCGGGCACGTGCACGCCGTTCTCGTGCAGGGCGTGCAGGATCATCTTCGCGCCGATGAACACCATGATCGCCGACAGGCCCCAGCTGATGTAGGCCAGGCGGTCCATCAGGCCGGCCAGCAGGAAGTACAGCTGGCGCAGGCCCAGCAGGGCGAACGCGTTGGCGGTGAAGACGATGTAGGCGTCCTGGGTCAGGCCGAAGATCGCCGGGATGGAGTCGACGGCGAAGACCAGGTCGATCATGCCGATCGCGACGATGACCAGCAGCATCGGCGTGACGTGCCGCTTGCCGTCGAGCTTCACCGTGAGCTTGGCGCCGTGGTACTCGTCGGTCACCGGCCAAAAGCGCCTGACCAGCCGCACCGCCGGGGTCTGCGTGTAGTCCTCGTCCTCGTCGTCGCCCTTCACGTGGTCACGGACGATCTTGTAACCGGTGTAGATGAGGAAGGCGCCGAACAGGTAGAAGACCTCGCTCCAGGCGTTGATCACCTGGGCGCCGAGGACGATGAAGATACCGCGCATGACCAGCGCGATCACGATGCCGACGAGCAGGACCTCGTGCTGGTACTTCTTGGGCACCGCGAAGGAGCCCATCAGAAGGTAGAACACGAAGAGGTTGTCGATGCTCAGGCTCTTCTCGGTGACGAACCCGGCGAAGTACTCGGCGCCGGCGTTCCCGCCGCCGAAGTACCAGACACCGAAGCCGAACACGATGGCGATGCCGATGTAGAAGGCCGCCCACCAGGCGGCCTGCTTCATGCCGAACTCCTGGGGACCCTTCGTCTTGCTCCAGGGGTGGTCCACGATGATCAGGTCGATCGCCAGGATGACGACCATGGCGCCGATGGTGGCGGCCCAGAGCCACAGGGGAACATTCACGGACGGACTCTCCTCCGGTCAGTGCGTGCGGGCGAGGTGCGCGCACGTGGGACAACCGGAGGTCTCTCCCGCTCACACCGTCGTGCAGTGAGCCGACGGCGCCGGGAGAACGGCTCTGTTCTCCGTGATGACGACACCGTCGCGACAGGGATACTCCCCTCACGTGACAAGCAAGGATACCGGCAGGTCACCACGCACGGTGCACGCCGGGCCACAAGCAAGGATGTCATCGAACCCCCCTTGGCATAAGTCGCGGCGAAGGTGTTGTTCCTCGCACTCCGAGGACATCTCCCCCGATCCGCCGGGTCACGGCGGCCGGGCTTCCCCGGGCCGCCGTCCGGGAAACGGCCGGGCCCCGGACCGGACCCGCTCCTCCGCTACCCGGATCACCGCCTCAGTACCGACTTGTACACCCCGGTCGCCGCCTCCACCGCGTCGTCCTCGGTCGGCAGCGCCTTGGCCGCCTCGCGTGAGCGCTCCCGCATCTCCTCGGCCAGCGCGGGGTCGTCCAGTACCCGTCCCACCGCGGCGGCGAACGCCGCCGGGTCCCCGGGGGGCACCATCAGGACCGTCCCCGAGTACAGGTCCGGGATGCCGCCGACCCGGGTGGAGACCACCGGAAGCCCCGCGCGCAGCGCCTCCATGATCACCAGGGACGGCCCCTCCCACTGGCTGGTCAGGCAGAAGACGTCCGCGGCCGCCAGCAGGTCGGCCACGTCCGAGCGGTATCCCAACATGCGCACGTCGGCACGCATCTCCGCGGCCGTGTCGTGCAGACGCCCCCACAGGGGCCCGTCCCCGGCGATGGCCACCACCGGCTCGGGTCTGCGGTCGGCGATGGCGGGCGCCGCCTCCAACAGCATGTCCAGTCCCTTCTGCTCCGCCAGTCGTGCGACGGTCAGCAGCAGGGGCCGGTCGGTCCGCACCGCCAGGTCGGCCCGGGTGGCCTCGCGCCCGTTCAGCGGAGTACCGGTCTCGGGCGCGGCCACCACCGCCAACCGGGCGTCCCGGGCCCCGGCGGCGCGCAGCCGCCGCACCAGGTCGCCGGACACACCCAGCACCGCGTCCGCGCGGGCGGCCACGACCCGCTCCAGCACCGGGTAGGCCGCCGACAGGGGACCCCGGACCAGCGGCGGCGCGTTGTGCGCGGTCACCACCAGCGGTGCGGCGCCCGCCAGCGCGCACAGCGCACCGGCCCGCAGCCCGTGGGCGTGGACCACGTCCGCGCCCCGGGTCAGGGCACGCAGCCGCAGCACGGCACCGGGGTCGCCCACGGAGGGGGCCGCGCCGATCCGGACCGGGGAGAACCGCATCCCCGCCGAGGTGAAGCCGAACTCGCGCTCGGCCGAGGCCGGGCCGAGCACCGCCACCCGGTGGCCGCGCGCATGCAGGCCCGCGCCCAGCGAGCGCACGTGGCGCCCCACCCCTCCACTGCTGGTCCCCACGACCAGCGCGATCCTGCTGTTCACCGCTTCCCCCTCCTGTGTCCGAGTACGGTCCCGGCCCGGTTGGCGAGTGCCCGCACCGCCGACCGGTCCACCGCCGCCGCGACGGCCGCGTAGGCGGCCAGGGCCGCGGTGCCCGCAGCGGCGGCGACCGCCGCCGTCTGCCACACATCCCCCACGGGCAGGACCGCGACCACCGAGCGGCCCACGATCCAGCCGACCACACCACCGAGCACCGCCGCCACCACCGAGCGCGCGACCCCGTCCAACGCGTCGCGCCCGTGCGTACGCACCACCCCGGCGCACAGCAGGACGGCGGCCAGGGTCAGTCCGACCGTGCTGGCCGCTCCCAGTCCGGCGATGGTCCATCCCGGGGGCAGCGCCCACACCAGTGACGACGCGCACCCCGCCACCACCAGCCATCCCGTCACCTGGGCGGTGGCGGCCCGGCGGCCGCGGTGCGAGGCGTACAGGATCCGGCTGAGCAGGGCGACCAGGCCGAACCCGACCACCCCGGGCGCGTAGGCGAGCAGGGCGCGCTCCAGGGGCAGCGGGTCCTGCTGGGCGAAGACCAGGGCCACCGGCCCCGCGGCGGCGGCCAGGGCGGTGCCCACGGCTGCGGTGGCCACCACGCAGGCGCGTGCGCTGCCCGCGGCGAGGGAGGAGAACCCCCGCCGGTCGTGCTCGGCGTGTGCCACCGCCAGGGCGGTGAACGCGCTGGTGGCGATGGGGACCGCGATCACCCCGTAGGGCAGGGTGAACAGGGCCCAGGCGTAGGTGTAGAGCACGGCCGCGCCCGCGCCGCCGCCCCAGTTGGCCAGGGCCACCGACAGGAGCAGGCACACCTGCATGGCCACCAGCGGCAGCAGGGAGGCCGCCGCCAGCGAGCGCACCCGCCCGCCCACCCCGGGGGGGAAGGTCAGCCGGGGCCGGGGCCGCACGCGCAGCCGCCCGGCGGGGCCCAGGACCGTGAGGAAGAGCGCGGCCACCCCCGCGGTCGTGCCCAGGGACAGGGTGAGCTCGGCCGCCGTCGGCAGTCCCGCGACGTCCTGGCGGTGGTCGGCGCCCAGCGGCACGAAGGCCAGGTAGGCGGCGATGACCACGAGGCTGGACACCAGCGGGGCCAGGGCCGGCGCCAGGAAGCGGCGGTGGGCCTGCAGGACGCCGTAGAGCACGGCGGCCAGGCCGTAGAGGACGATCTGGGGGGCGAAGACCACGAGCATGCGGGCGGAGAGCGCGAGCAGCTCGTCCCGGTCGCATCCGGTACCCGCTCCGAGCATCAGCGACATCGCCGGAACGGAGGCCAGGGCGAGCAGCGCGGACAGGGGCACCGCCAGCAGCACCACCCAGGTGATGAGGGCCGAGGCGGTGTGGCGCACCTGCTCGCGGTCGTCGCGCTGTGCGGCGGCGGCCAGCACCGGGACGACCACGGCGGTGAGCGCCCCGCCGATGACGATCTCGAACAGGACGGCGGGCAGTTGGTTGGCGGTGACGTAGGCGGTGCCCAGACAGGTGTCGCCGACGGTCTGGGAGAACACCACGGTGCGCCCGAACCCCGCCAGGCGGGCCCCCACGGTGACCACCGCGATGAGCGCCGCCGCCGTACCCACACCTCGCGTCACCCCGTGAACGGTACGGGACACCGTGGCCGTCTCACTCGTGCCTGCCCCACCGGTCGATGCGGCGCAGGGCCGGAACGCGGTCGATGACGCGGGAGAAGCTGACACGCTCACTGGCCAGGGTCAGGGCGACCACCCCGCCCAGCAGGGCGGCGCGCAGCGGTCGCGGCGCCCTCGCCGCCGCGGCGGCGCCCAGGGCGGCTCCGAGGGCGTTGGCGCCCGCGTCGCCGAGCATGCAGCGCTCCGCGAGTTCGTCGGGCAACAGCACCGCCGAGGCCCCCACGACGGGGCCGAGCAGCGGTGCGGCCGGGGAGGCCAGGGCGGGGGCCGCGGCGAGCAGGGCGACCTTGGCCGCGCGGCCGGGGCGCAGGTCGAACAGGTTGAGCAGGTTGGCGCTGGCGGCGATGAGCGCCCCGTCCAGGAGGGTGTCCAGCGGGGAGCGGCGCAGCAGCGCGGCGGCGGCGATCCCGGTGGCGCCGATGCCCGCCACCTTGACCATGCCGGTGGTGACCCGTCCTCGCGCGAGCGCGCCCAGGTGTCCGCGCAGTCCGCGCGCCCGCGCGGAGCCCGCCAGGTCGTCGTAGACGCCGAAGGCGGCGGCGCCCGCCGCGGCCAGCGCGGAGGCGGCGCGCACGCGCGGATCCGGACCGGGCACGAGGACGGTGGCCGCGCACACCCCGCAGGCCAGGGCGGTGCCCTGGTGGAGGGTGACGGTGCGGCCGCGGAAGTTGGTGCGCTGCCAGCGGCCGGGGGACACGGTGCGCGCCGCGGGAGCGGGAGTCTCCGGGGCGCTGCGCGCCGCGGGGGCGGGAGTCTCCGGGGCACTGCGCGCCGCGGGGCGGCGCCCGCCGCCACCGTCCGGTACGGCGGAGCGGCGGGTGAGCAGGGCGTAGGCGGTGGAGGCCGCGGCCGCGCCGACCAGTGCGCCGGTCAGCCCCTGGGCCAGGAGGGGCACGAGGGAGAGGGCCGGGCGGGGGACGGGTGTCGTCACGGATGTCACTTCCCGTCCCGGTCGGCGCGGCGGGCCTCGTCGGCGCCGTCCCCGCCCCCTCCGTCTGAGGTCCTCCCGTCGGAGGACTCCTCGTCGGAGGACTCGATCCGCTCGGGCAGCGGGTCGGGCAGGAAGCCGCGGACCCCCTCGCCGATACCGTAGGCGCCCCCGTCCTCCTCCAGGTTCTCGGCCAGGGCCAGGATCGTGATGATCTCCCCCATGGGACGGGTGGCCACGTCCACCGTGGCGAACGCCGACTCCTCGGCGCGCGCCTGCGCGAGCATCCCGTCGCCCCGCGCGGAGGGGCCGTCCCCGGCCACGGCGACGGCGTCGACCTCCTCGTGCAGGGCGGAGGCGAGGGCGCCCAGCACGGCGTTGGCCGTCTTCGGGTCGTCGCCGCCGGGAGAGGCACCGGCCGCGGGCGCGACGACGAGCACGGCGTCGGCCGCCCCGGCGGGGTCGTCCTCGACCACGATCAGACCGCCCTCGGAGAAGGCCTCCAGGACGGCCGCGGGGTCGTAGCCGCTCCCCCCGTCGCCCCTGTCGTCCGACTCGGCGTCGGAGGCCCCGTCGGAGGCGTCGTCGGAAGCCCCGTCGGAAGCCCTGTCAGAAGCCCCGTCGGAGGCGGTCCCCGGCTCCCCGTCCCCGGACTCCGCGCCGTCCCCGGCACCGGTGTCCTCGTCCTCCTCGGTGGCGGCCAGCGCGCGGCCGATCTCGGCGCCCGCCTTCTCGTAGGGGCTGCCGGTGAGGTCCTCGGGCTGGTGGGCGATCTGCAGGGTCAGCTCGTCGACGAACGTGGCCTTCTCCCCCTCCAGGAACGCCTCGGTGATCTGGACCCGGCCGACGACCTCGCCGTCCGCCTCCTCCACGCGCTCGGCCAGGGCGTCGGCCATCTTCGGGTCGGCGCCGGGCGCGGCCACCACGGCCACGCCCAGGTCGGTGAGGAGGCCGTCGAGCATGTCCTTCGAGACCGCCTCGGCCATCTCGTCGGCGCCGGCGTTGACCTTGTCGGCGACGTCGCGCTCGGTGCGCAGTTCCTCGGTCTGGCCGCGCAGGTCGTCGGTCTCGGACTGCAGGGTGTTGAGCAGCGGGTCCTGGAGCATGGTGGTGCCCAGGACGAGTCCCACGGTGAGCGCGAGGAACACCGCGATGATGGACACCAGGTGATAGCGGAAATCGATCACGTCAACAGCCCCGTCAGCCAGTAGGAGAACGCGTCCCAGCGCGCCGCGAGAAAGGTGAGGTAGACCTGGCCCGCCGGTGAGCTGTAGGCGGCGACCACGATGGTGAGCAGGCAGGCGGCGACCAGGCCGAGCAGCGCCCAGGGGGAGATGCGCGCGCGGTACAGGCGGCTGACGCCCTTGGCGTCGACGAGCTTGCCCCCCACCCGCAGACGGGTCAGGAAGGTGCTGGCCATCCCCGAACGGCCCTTGTCGAGGAACTCCTCCAGGGTGGCGTGGGTGCCCACCGCCACGATGAGCGCGGCGCCCGCACCGTCGGCGAGCATCATCGCCACGTCCTCGCTGGTACCGGTCGCCGGGAAGACGACCGCGTTGTGCCCCAGGTCGGTGAGTCTGGGCAGGCCCGGCGCACGTCCGTCCCGGTAGGCGTGCACGACCAGTTCGGCTCCGCTGGCGAGCGCGTGGTCGGACACCGAGTCGAAGTCGCCGACGATGATGTCGGGCCGGTACCCCGCCTCCATGACCGCGTCCGCCCCGCCGTCCACGGCGATGATGACCGGGCGGAACTCCCGGATGTAGGGCCGCAGGGCCGCGAGGTCCTCCCGGTAGTGGTAGCCGCGGACCACGATGAGGACGTGGCGGCCCTCGACGTCGGTCTCGATGGCGGGGATCCCGATGCCGTCCAGGAGCAGGTCCCGCTCGTGCTGGAGGTAGGCCATGGTGTTGGCCGCGAAGGCCTCCAACTGGATGGCGAGCCCGGCCCGGGCGTCGGCCATGGCGGCACTGACGGTCACGGTGTCCTGGAGGGTGCCGCGGGCGACGACCTCTTCGCCGCGGTACAGGGTGGCGCCCTCCAGGCGGAGCCGCTCGCCGTCGCGGACCCGGGTGAACACCTCCGGGTCGACGTCGTCGACCAGGGGGATGCCCGCCTCGACGATCATCTCCGGCCCCTGGTTGGGGTAGCGGCCGCTGATACTCGTGGCGACGTTGACCACCGCGGAAACACCGCAGCCCACCAGGGCCTCGGCGCTGACGCGGTCCAGGTCGACGTGGTCGATGACCGCGATGTCGCCCGGTCGCAGGCGTTTGGTCAGGTTCTTGGTACGCCGGTCCGAGCGGACGGGCGCGACCAGCCCTGTGGGAGCGTCCGCACGGGTGCGGCGGAACCGCATGACTGTGGCGCTGAGCGCATCCGATACCTTCATCGCTGGCATACTGTCAGAACTCTACTACAGAGAGTTATAACACCTGTGAGGTCGGCGTGTTCGCGGGCGAGGCCATCGCCTCCGCCCCACACGAGGCGCCGACGGCGGCCCTGCCTCGGGCCCTACCCCGGAACGCCGCCGTGTCACACACCCGTCACGGACGGCAGCGTCGCCCCAGGTCAGGCGGCCGGGTAGGCGCGCTCGGGGTCGGCGTTGGTGAGCAGCTCCTCGGCGTGGGCGCGGCCCAGCTCGGAGTTCTCCATGCCCGCCAGCATCCGCGACAGCTCACGGACCCGGCCCGCGCGGTCCAGCCGCACCACACCGCTCTCGATGACCAGTCCCTCGGTGGACTTCTCCACCACCAGGTGGGCGTCGGCGAAGGCCGCGACCTGCGGCAGGTGGGTGACCACGATGACCTGGGCGCGCTGGGCCAGGCGGGCCAGGCGGCGGCCGATCTCCACCGCGGCCTTGCCGCCCACGCCGGCGTCGACCTCGTCGAAGACGAAGGTGGGCACCGGGTCGGAACCGGCGAAGACCACCTCGATGGCCAGCATCACGCGCGAGAGCTCACCGCCGGAGGCACCCTTGTGCAGGGCCAGCGGCGGGGCGCTGGGGTGCGGGGCCAGCAGCAGCTCGACCTCGTCGCGGCCGTACTGGCCGAACTCCTCGCCCGTGGTGATCCGCACGCTCACGCGGGCGTGGGGCATGGCCAGCGCGGTCAGCTCCTCGGTGACCGCGCCGCCGAAGCGCTCGGCCGCCTCGGTCCGGATACGGGTCAGCTCGGTGGCGGCCTGTTCCATGCGCTCGTGCAGCTCGTCGGCCTCGGCGCGCAGCTCGTCGATGCGCTCGTCGTCGCCCTCCAGGTCGGTCAGCCGCTTGGCCGCGTTCTCGGCCCAGGCCAGCACCTCGTCAGTACTCCCGCCGTACTTGCGCGAGAGCGAGGTGAGCAGCGCGCGGCGCTCCTGGATCTCGGCCAGGCGCGCCGGGTCGGCGTCCACGGACTCGGCGTAGGAGGCCAGTTCGGTGGCGGCGTCGGCGAGGATGTAGGACGCCTCGTCCAGGCGGTCGCCGATCTGGCCCAGTTCGGAGTCGTGCTCGCGCACCGCCGCCACGGCCTGCCGGGCCGCCGCGAGCAGGGCGGCCACGTCGATCTCCACGTCCGAGGCCGGGTCCCCGGCCAGCGCCTCGTGCGCGGTGGTGGCCGCCATGCGCAGGCTGTCGGCGTGTGCCAGCCTCGTCTCCTCGGCCAGCAGCTCGGCGTCCTCACCGGGCTGGGGCTCGGCGGCGGCGATCTCCTCCACCCCGAACCGGAGCATGTCGGCCTCCTGGGCGCGCTCGCGCGCCCGCTGCACCAGCTCCTCCAGCTCCTCCGACACCTCGCGGTGGCGCCGGTAGGCCACCGTGTACTGCTTGAGCGTCCTCAACAGCTGGTCGCCGGCGAAGCGGTCCAGGGAGGAGCGCTGACGGTCGGTGCGCAGCAGGCGCTGCTGGTCGGACTGGCCGTGCACCGCCACCAGGTCGTCGGCCAGGTAGGCGAGCAGGCTCACCGGTGCGGAGCGCCCGCCCATGGTGGCGCGTGAGCGGCCCTCGGCCGAGACGGCGCGCGTGAGGATGAGGACGTTGTCGTCGATGTCGCCGCCGGCCTCCAGCACCCGGGCGGCCACCCGGCCCCCTGGGGGCACGGTCAGCCTTCCCTCGACCACCGCCCGGTCGGCGCCGGGGCGCACGCGCTGGGGATCGGCACGACCGCCGAAGAGCAGTCCGAGCCCGGTGACGACCATGGTCTTTCCCGCGCCGGTCTCACCGGTGACGACGGTCAGACCCGGTGACAACTCCAAAACGGCGTCGTCAATGACCCCGAGTCCCTGGATACGGACTTCTTCGAGCACCGATCCCTCTCCTGTAGTTGACGCCACTCCTCCACACGTACCCGCACGGCGTACCGGCACCCGGCCCCGGTCAGCGGCCGTGCTCGCTCCGACCCCGCCAGCCCGCGACCGGCAGCCCGAACTTGGCCACCAGCCGGTCGGTGAACGGCGCCCGGTGCAGCCGGGCCAGCCGAACCGGCGTATCGGCACGGGTGATCTCGATTCGTGCCCCGGCGGGCAATTCGACCATACGCCGTCCGTCGCACCAGAGCACGCCCGGCGCCGTGTCCGGGACCACCTCCAGGGCCACCGTGGCCCGGGGGCCCACCACCATGGGCCGGGCGAACAGGGCGTGCGCGCTGATCGGCACGACCAGCAGCGCGTCCACGTCCGGCCACACGACGGGGCCGCCCGCGGAGAAGGCGTGCGCCGTCGACCCCGTGGGGGTCGCGCACACCACCCCGTCGCAGGCCCACCGCGACAGCGGACGGCCGTCGATCTCCAGGACGGTCTCCAGGATGCGGCGCGCCTCACCCTTCTCCAGGGTCGCGTCGTTGAGCGCCCAGGTCCGCACGGGCGGGGCCGAGTCACCGCGGCCCCCGTTGAAGACCGCCACGTCCAGGGTCATGCGCTCCTCGACGTCGTAGTCGCGGTTGACGACGTTGCGCACGGTCTCGCCGAGGTCCTCGCGCTCGGCCTCCGCGAGGAAGCCGACGTGGCCCAGGTTCACCCCAAGCAGGGGCACCCCGGCCGGGCGCGCCGTCTCGGCGGCCCGCAACAGGGTGCCGTCGCCGCCGAGCACCATGACCAGCTCGGCGCCGTCGGCGGCCCCGCCCTGGGCGACGACCTCGATCGGGGAGAGCGTGCACCCCTCCGCCGCCAGTTCCTCGACCTCGTTCTTGAGCATGCGCACGGTCAGGCCGGCGCGGCTGAGGCTCTCGTGGACCAGCTGTGCGCTGCGTACCGCCGCGGGCCGACCGGTGTGGGCCAGCAGGAGAACACTGCGTCCGCTGGTCATCGCCGTCCCCTTACGTTCGCTCCCCGACGGGAAGTCTGAGTGCTGGCCGGAGGCGTTCGCCGACCCGGCCGGGTCACGTTACCGGACTCCTGAGACACGGTGCCACGATCGCTAACGCGGTCCCTCCTCCACGGCCCTGGCCAGCACGGCCGGGTCCAGGGGCTCGGCGCCCGCGCGCATCCACAGAAAGTACTCGACGTTGCCGGAGGGGCCGGGCAGCGGGCTGGCGGTGACTCCGACGGTGCCCAGCCCCAGGGTGAGGGCGTGGGCGGCGACCTCGGAGACCACCTCGGCGCGCAGTTCGGGCTCGCGTACCACTCCTCCGGCGCCGACCCGGTTCCTGCCCACCTCGAACTGGGGTTTGACCATGAGCACGAAGTCGGCCTCCGGGGCGACGCAGTCCAGGAGGGGTGCCAGCACCAGCCGCAGCGAGATGAAGGACAGGTCGCCCACGACGAGGTCGGGGCGGGGCTCGCCGATCTGCTCCGGGGTGAGCTCACGGACGTTGACCCGCTCCATCACCCGCACCCGGTCGTTGCTGCGCAGCGACCAGGCGAGCTGGCCGTATCCGACGTCGACGGCGGTGACGTGGGCGGCCCCGCGGCGCAGCAGCACGTCGGTGAACCCGCCGGTGGAGGCCCCGGCGTCCAGGGCGCGCCGGCCGGTGACGTCGAGGGCGAAGGCGTCCAGGGCCCCGACGAGCTTGTGGGCGCCCCTGGAGACGTAGGGCGGTTCGTCGGAGGGCGGGCGGACCACGATGGGCTGGTCCTGGCCGACCTGGGTCGCGGCCTTGGAGGCCACGATCCCGGCGACCTTGACGAACCCTCCCTCGATGATCTCGGCGGCGTGTCCACGGGAGCGTGCGTGCCCGCGGCGGACGAGCTCCGCGTCGAGCCGGGTGCGTTTTGCCATGGTCACCTAGGTTACCGGGGTCATCGGGAGGTGTTCGCGTCCTGGTCGAGTGCCCCGAGCACTCCGGACAGTTCCTGGTGCAGGGTGTCGAAGACCGCGACGTGCTCGGTGGTGGGCGCCGAGTCCAGCGCCGCCAGCCTCTCCCTGGTGCTGCGCAGGGTCTGCTCGGCCAGTGCCTCGGCCTGTTCCTCGGGGTCCGTTTCCTGGGGGTCCATGGCTCTCCGGGTGCTCGCGCTGCTCGGACTCTACTTCCTCGTGGTGCCGCCCTTGCCCTTGGCCGTGCGCTTGGCGGTGGAGCGCGTCCGGGCGGCCTTGGACGTGTTCTTGGCGGCGGTGCGGGACCCGCTCTTGGCGGTCGTCCCCTTCCCGGCGGCCGCGGAACCGCCGCCGGAGCCGCCCTCCCGGCCGGGGGCGCCGTCGTCGGCACCGGTGTCCTCAGGCGTGTCCGGGGTGTCCTCGGCGCCGGCCGGCTCCTCCGCGGCCGCGGGCTCCCGGAGCCCGTCGCCGGTCCCGGTCGCCTCCGCGTCCTCGGCCGCCGGGACCGGGCCGTCGGCCCGTTCGGAGGCGCCGCCGGGGGTGGAGGAGGTGACGGGGGCCGCGGCGCGCACCGGTGAGGACGCCCCGGCGTCGGTGGTGACCAGGACGCGCTCGACCGCGTGCCGGGCGGCCAGGCGGCGTTCGAGCTCGGAGACCCGGCGTGCCAGGCGCTCGTGCTCGGCGCGCGGGACGACGTCCATGCGCTCCAGTTGGCGCTCCACCTCGGAGCGGACCAGGTCGGTGATGGCCGCCCGGTTGGACTGGCTGGTCTCGATGAGCTCACCGGCCAGGGCCTGGATGCTCTGTCCCACCCGCGGCGGCAGGCTCTCGTTCTCCCCCGCGACGGGAGCGGCCGGGCCGCCGGCCCTCAACAGCGTCTTGGCGGCGGCGACGGCCTGCTTGCGCGAGAGTTCGGTGAGGCCATTGGCGGCATCCAGGTAGGTGCGTACCGCGTCGACGACCATGATTCACGTACTCCTTGATGGGACCGCGGAAGGTGGAAGAAGGGCGCAGGAGGGGGGAGCCACTACGCGACGGGGGGTCGTGGCCAACGCTACCGGGCGGGAACGCCCTCTGACACGCGAACTCCGGAGGTCGCCCCATTCGTCCGGTGGGCACACCGGGACTCCGTTTCCCGGCGGTTGGGGCATGATGTGCGCATGAGCAGCATCGACGCGTGCCTGGCCGGTATCGAGAAACTGAACCAGCGCATCCTCGCCCAGCCCGAGGAGAAGCGCCGCAAGCACATACGCGAGCGCTCCCTCAGCGTGGTGGTCCCGGACCTGGAGACCGTCTTCGACATGCGACTCACCCCGGACGGCCTGACCGACGTGACCCACCGCCCCGCGGACCGGCCCGCGCCCCGGTCACAGGTGCGGATCACCGTGGACGGCGACGACCTGGTGGCACTGGCCGAGGACCGCATGGACGCCGCCACGGCCCTGTTCGGCCGCCGGGTGAGGGTGGACGCCAGCGTCGGTGACATGCTGCGCATGCGGCGCCTGCTCTGAACAGGCCGCCGCGTACCCGAGCGCCGTCCGGGGACCGGTACCTTGCTGGGATGCCACGCCAACCTCTCGAACTGGCCCCCTTCCGCGGTCTGCGCTACGCGAGCCCGGACGTGGACCGGTTCATCGACGGAGAGTTCGACCTCGCACGCCTCCTGGCCCCGCCCTACGACGTCCCCGACGCCCGGGAGGCGCGCGACCTACAGCGCTCCGACCCGCACAACGCGGCGAGGGTCACACTGCCCTTCGAACTGAGCAGGCAGAGCCCCGGGGGCACCGTGCCGCGCCGCTACCGGGCCGCCGCCGACCTGCTGCGCACCTGGATCGGGGACGGCGTGCTCGCCCTGGACGGGGAGCCGGCCCTGTACGTGTACGAGCAGGTCACGGCGGACGGGCGGCGCCAGCGGGGCCTGGTGGGCAACCTGCGCCTGCCCGAGGAGGGCGCCGAACCCGCCGTGCGCCCGCACGAGGACGTGGCCGACCCGCCGGTGCGCGACCGGTTCAGCCTCATGGCCGTGGCACGGGCCAACCTCGAACCGATCTTCCTGGTCTACCGGGGCGGCGGCGGTGCCGCCTCAGCGGTGACCGAGTCGGTCTCGGGCACCCCGCTGGTGTCCGCACGCACCCGTGACGGCGCCGAGCACCGGCTGTGGGCCGTCACCGACCCCGTCAGGCTGCGGCGGATCGCCGACGACCTCGCGGACCGGTCGGCGCTCATCGCCGACGGCCACCACCGCTACGCCGCCTACCGGCGCCTGCACGAGCAGTACGGCGAGCCCGGCTGGCGGTACGGCCTGGCCCTGCTGGTGGACAGCGACACCCACCCGCCCCGGCTGGGCGCCATCCACCGGGTGCTGCCCGGGCTGGACACGGCCGAGGCGGTCGAGGCCGCCCGGACGGTGGCCGTGGTGGAGCGGGTCGCGGAGTCCTCCGAACGGGCCCTGGCGGACGTGGGGGCGCCCGCGCTGCTGCTGGTCTCGGCCGAGGGGGAGGCGCACCTGGTGTACGGCTTCGACGAGGAAGCGCTGGAACGGGCCATGCCCGGCCGCTCCCCCGACTGGCGCCACCTGTCGACGGCCGCCCTGCACGAGGTGCTGATGCCGCTGTGGCAGGCGTCGGAGGAGCAGGTGCGGATGGTGCACGACGACGCGGACGAGGCGGTCGAGGCCGCCCGCGACGAGAGGGGCACCGCCGTCATCGTGCCCGCGCTGGGGGTGGAGCAGGTGTACGCGGTGGCCGACCGCGGGGAGCCGACCCCGCGCAAGTCCACCTCGTTCGGCCCCAAACCGCGTACCGGGCTGGTCATGCGCCTCGTGGACCCGGCGGAGTGACCTCCGGACGGAGCAGCCGCGCCAGGCGCACCGCGTACACCGCGGCGACGGCGAGCGCGGCCGCCACCAGCGGGGTGAGACCGGTGGGAGCGACGTAGAAGGTCTGTTCCCACGTGATGTGGCGGCCCTGGGCCGGCAGCGCCACGAGCCGGTTGGCGGACACGGCCGCGGCGATGACGGCGAACCCCGGCAGCAGGCGCACGGCGGTACGCCACCAGGGGCGCTCGCGGGCGCCGACGGCCCCCTCTCCCCCGTTGTTCTGCGCGGTGAGCCACCGGGCCATGTCGTCGGCGGTGGTGACCACGCCGCCCGCGCCGTTGAAGTAGCCCTCCGGCTCGGTGACGGCGACCGCCCGGCCCAGGACGGCGATGTGCCCCCGGGCCACACCCGCCGCGAAGACCTCGTCCGCGGTGTCGACGGTGACGGTGCCGTCCATGCCCAGGGGCGTGAACGTGCGCTCGTCCAGGAACGCGCCGAAGGACCGTCCGCCGACGACCTCCACCATGCGGGCCGCCACGTGGTGGTCGGGGTTGTGGTAGTGCTCCTCGGCGCCCGGGTCGGCGGCCAGTCCGACACCGGCCAGCCGGGCGACCGCGCCCTCCAGGTCGTCGGGTACGGGCGCGCCCTTCTCCGGGAAGGCGGTGTCGGACATCCCAAAGGTGTGGGTGAGCAACTGGCGGACGGTGATCTCCGCCGAGCGCGGGTCCGCGGTGGTGAACCCGGGCAGGTGGTCCACCACTGGGTCGTCGAGCGCGATCTCACCGTCCTCCACGAGCTGCATGACCGCGAGCGCGGTGAAGGCCTTGCTGACCGAGGCCACTCCCATGGGGGGTGCCGGCGGTCATCGGCTCTCCTCGGGAGTCGGTGCCGCAGCCCGCCGTGTGCACCACCTCGGTGCCCCGGGTGAGGCGACCGCGGCTCCGGGAAGGGGTGAGGAGTCCAGGTAGTCGTACACGTAGGCGTCCACCGCCGCGGGGGTCAGTGGTCCGGGGGCCGCCGGGGAGGCCCCCGGTCCCGGTCTCGGCTGAGGCGGGAGGGGCGCTGAGGGTCAAGGAGGCGACGGCGAGCGCGGCCGCCGCGGCTGTGGCGGGGAACATGGTGCCCATCGTGTTCCGCGGAGCACGTCCGGTACCACGGTGCCGACCGCAGGAACACCCTGCGGTTCTCCACGCCCCGACCACACCCCGGCCACGCCGTCGGCCCCGCCGGCCCCCTCCTCATCCTCCGCCGGCGGCCGGGTATCCACTGGTGCGGTGCCGGAACCTCCGGTACGCATGGTGGTGATCCGTTCCCCTCCCGTCAGGAGCACGCCGCGTGTCCACCGATGCGAAGCACCCCGAGCGCCCGCGGACCCGGGCGTCCCTGGCCCGCGACCTGGCCGCGCTGGGTGTCGCCGGCGACACCCTCCTCGTGCACTCCTCGCTCAGCTCGCTGGGCTGGGTGTGCGGCGGGGCGCAGACGGTCGTCCAGGCCCTGCTGGACGCCGTCGGCCCCCGGGGGACGCTCGTCGTGCCCACCCAGACCGGGGAGAACAGCGACCCCGGGCAGTGGCGGGACCCCCCGGTCCCCGAGGACTGGTGGCCGGTCATCCGCGCGGAGGCGCCCGGCTTCGACCCGCGACTGACACCGAGCAGGGGTATGGGCCGTGTTCCGGAGATGGTGCGCACCTGGCCGGGGGCGGTCCGCAGCGCGAACCCGCAGACCTCCTTCGCCGCTCTGGGCCCCCGCGCCCGCGATCTCATGGACCGCCACCCGATCGACTGCCGGCTGGGTGAGGACTCCCCGCTCGCCGCCCTGGAGAGGGCCCGGTCCCGGGTCCTGCTGCTGGGGGTGGGGTTCGGCTCCTGCACCGCCCTCCACCTGGCCGAGTACCGCGTCCCCCGCCCGCGCCTGGAGGAGTGCGGGTGCGCGGTCCTGACCCCCGAGGGCGGCCGGGAGTGGACCACCTTCACCGACGTGCTCCTCGACGAGGGGGACTTCGAACGGCTGGGCGGCGACTTCGAGGGCACGGGAGCGGTGGAGTCGGGCCCCGTGGGCGAGGCCACCGCGCGGCTGTTCTCCCTTCCCCACGCGGTGGCGTTCGCCACCAACTGGATGACCGTCAACCGGGACACCTGACCCGGGTGCGGGCGTCCCGGGCGCAGGGGGCCTCTCCACCGGCCGCCGGGAGGGGGCCCGGCCCGCCCGCGGACCCCGCGGTGCGACGCAGCGCACGTCCTCGCCGCGGGCACGCGGTCACGGCCGACGAGACCGGGGCCATAGCCTGGGAAACGACCACTCCCACCGCACGGAACGGGTTCTCCGACATGTCCCTGCTCGCCGCAGACCGTCCCCTGAACGAGATCCACGACGCGATGCTCCTGGATCTGGACGGGGTCGTCTACATCGGCCACAGGGCCGTTCCCGCGGCGCCCGACGCGGTGGGCAAGGCCCGGGCCGCCGGAGCGCGGGTGGCGTTCGTGACCAACAACGCCGGGCGCACCCCGGCACGGATCGCCGAGCACCTCACCGACCTGGGTGTGGCCGCAACCCCCGAGGACGTGGTGACCTCCGCCGAGGCCGCCGCCCGCCTGGTCGCCGAGCGCTACCCGGCCGGTTCGGAGGTGCTGGTGGTGGGCGACACCGCCCTGCGCCAGGCCGTACGCAGGATGGGGCTGCGCCCCGCCTCGGTCGACACCGGGGCGGCGGTGGCCGTGATCCAGGGCTACTCCCGGAACATGACCCGTGACCTGCTCGACCAGGGCACGCTCGCGGTCAGGCGCGGCGCGTTCTACGTGGCCAGCAACGGCGACGCCACCGCGCCCGGCGAGTGGGGCATCACCCCGGGCAACGGATCCTTCGTCCGGGTCATCGCCAACGCCACCGGCGTCGAGCCCGTCATCGCCGGGAAGCCGATGCGTCCGTTGCACGAGGAGGGCATCATGCGCACCGGCGCGCGGAACCCGCTGATCGTGGGCGACCGGCTGGACACCGACATCGAGGGCGCGACCACGCACGGCGCGGCCGGGCTGCTGGTGCTGTCCGGGGTGGCCACCCCGCTGGACGCGCTCGCCGCACCGGAGCACCAGCGCCCCCGCTACCTGGCGTGGGACCTGTCCGGAATGAACCACACGCATCCGGCGGTGGTCCGCGAGGAGGTCCGCGAGGGCGACCGGACCCGCTGCGAGGGGTGGACGGTGACCGTCACCGGCGGCACACCGCGGCTGGAGGGGACGGGCGACCGGCTGGACGGACTGCGCGCCCTGTGCGCGGCGGTGTGGGCGGACGGGTCGGTGGACCCCTCCGGCCCGGCCGTGCGCGAGGCGCTGGCCCGCCTGGGCTGGTGAGCCCGCGCACCGGGGACTCACCGCCGCTCCGCGCTGTGGCCCCTGGCCGTCCGCACCAGGGTCGCGGTCCGCGCCTCCACCTCGCAGACGCTGCGCACGCCCTCGTGGGCGCGCCAGGTGCGTCGGCGCAGCTCCCCGGTCATCCGGACCACGTCGCCCAGCTGCCAGGCGCGGACCCGCTCGTGCAGACCGCGGTCGAAGCTCGTGCAGGTGATCGAGTCGACCCGGCGCCCGCCGTAGCGGCTGTCGGGGGACCGGACCACGCAGATGCGCCAGGTGGCCAGCCGGTCTCCGCTGGGAAGCTCCCGGACGAGGGGCGCGGCGGTGATCCGCCCGGCCACCAGGATCTCGTTGCGGTGGTCCGGGTCCCGTTCGGACCCGAGCCTGGGTCCCGTGTCGGACGTACTGGCCGTGCTGGTCGTGTCGGTCGTCGCGGAGGCGGCCGCCGAGGGGGCGGCCGGTGGGCGCCGTTCCTCCGACGGGGGCCGGGGCTGCCGTGGGGACCGGGGATGTGCGGTGGCCGGGATCGGTGCGGCCGCGGACTCCTGCTGCATGTGTACGCCTTCCCTGGGCTGGGGAGCGGAAGGGACGGGCACGACGCGGCGGAGGAGACGGGGCCGAACGGATGCGGCCGTCCGCGGGCGGTGGGGGCGTTGTGCTCCGATCTCAGGATCCACCTCGGCGGGGCGTGGGGAAAGACCTCGTCGAAAGCTGTGGACAACCGTCCCCGCGCCCTTCGGAGAACTAGGCCGCCCCCGCTCCGGCCTGTCATGACGCTCTTGTCCTAGAGTCGGATTCCCTCCGGTTCGGTCCTTCCCGAACCGCACGACGACCGAGGAACAGGAGTGCTTGCAGTGCACGACGACGTGGACGTGAGCGGCCTGCCCGAGGGGATCACCCCTCTGGGCGACGACATCTTCGCCATCGACACGATGCTCGCCGGATACCCGGGGATCGTGTCGAGCTATCTCATCCGCTCCGAGCGGCCCTGCATCGTCGAGGTCGGCACCGCCGGTTCGGCACGGGTCCTGCACGAGGCCGTCACCCGGCTGGGGCTGGCGCCCGAGGACCTGGCCACCATCGTCGTCACGCACATCCACCTGGACCACGCGGGCGGCACGGGCGACATGGCCGCACTGTTCCCCAACGCGGAGATCGTCGTGCACGAGCGCGGCGCCCGCCACCTGGCCGACCCGAGCCGGTTGATGCACAGCGCCGCCATGGTGTGGGGCGACCGGCTGGACACCCTGTTCGGACGGATGAGCCCGACCGAGGGAACCCGTATCCGCGCGGTGGCCGAGACCGGGGAGATCGACCTGGGCGGCGGACGCAAACTGGTGACGCACTACGCGCCCGGCCACGCCAAGCACCACATGGGCCTGGTCGACACCCTCACCGGCGACCTGTACGTCGGCGACGCCCTTGGCGTGTACAAGCCGCTCACCGGGGACCTCAGCCCGGCCACCCCGCCGCCGGACTTCGACATGGACGCCTGCCTGAGCACCCTGCGGCTGTTCGGGGACATCGGTGCCCGGCGGCTCATGTTCTCCCACTTCGGCGCGGTCACCTCGGTCTCCGAGACCATCGACCGGGCCGAGGCCGAGCTGCGGCTGTGGGTGGAGACCGTGCGCGAGTCCCAAAGCAGCACCGGAGACCTGGACCACGCGATCGCCATGGTCCGGGACAAGGTGGTCTCGCGGTACAAGCCGTTGCCGCCGGACGTCTCACCGGGATCCGCCGAGATCCTGGACACCCTCAGCGGCGCGGAGACCAACGTGTCCGGCATCGTGCACTGGCTGGACAGGCTCGCCCAGGAACAGGCCGAGGCCAGGCGTGCGGAGGAGGAGCGAGCCTAGGCCGCTTCCTTGAGGCTGCGCCGCGCTTCGTGCTCGGCCGCCCAAGGCACGGGAACCTTCGTCGGCGCCCTCGCCGCCCCCAGTGGCACAGGACCGAGTCCACCGAGCAGACCCGGGTCGTGTTCCGTCGGAGGACCGGACATCCGATCCTCCGGTCCTCGGGCCGTGTGGGGCCCGGGACCGGGTTCCGGGGCCGGGTCCGGGCCCCGGGGAAAACCGGGTGCGGCCGCAGGACGCCTCCCCCTAGCCTCGCCGCATGGCAATCGAGATCCTTCCCATGGGGCGGGCCGACGTTCCCCGGGTCCTCCCCCTCCTGCGCGCCGTCCACCCCTGCCGTGTGCTGACCGAGGACGCGGTCCGCTGGCGGGTGGACAACCCTTCGCCCGGAAGCCGCGAGACCAGCCTCCTGGCCGTGGAGGACGGGGCCGTGGTGGGGTTCCTGCGCTCCGTGCTGCGGTGCGGCGGGGAAGGACCCTGCGGCGGCCGGTCCTTCCTCGCCTCGGTCGCCGCCTCCCACCGGGGCACGGACGTGGGCGCCCACCTGCTGGAGGCCTCCGAACGCGACCTCCTGGAGGGCGGGGCGGAGGTCCTGCGCGCCGAGGCGGCCGACGAGGCCGTCCAGGCGGGCGGGGACGAGTTCCGGCGAACGCTGCTCGACCACGGGTACGCGCTGGAGGGCACCCACCACATCCTGGGTCTGGACCTGTCCGCGCTCCCGGAGGCCCCGCCCGCTCCGGAGGGGGTCGAACTGCGGCCCTTCACCGACTACGCCGACGACCCGCGTGAGGTCTACTGGATCGACAGGCTCACCACCCTGGACGAGCCGGGCGCGGACCCGTGGTTCCCGTCCTACGAGGACTGGCGGACAAACGTGTGGGGGCACCCGCTCACCGACCTGGACCTGTGCCTACTCGTACTCGCAGACGGAGTACCGGCGGCCCTCACCTGCTACGCGTCCGACGGAGGCACCCGGCTGGAGTCGTCCATGACCGGCACCCTACGCCGGCACCGGGGGCGCGGGCTGGCCGGATACGCCAAGGCCGTCGCGCTGCACCGGGCCCGGGAGCGGGGCCTCACGCACGCCTACACCGGCAACCACGAGGACAACGCGCCGATGCTGGCCGTCAACGAGCGGCTCGGCTACACCCTGGTCGGGACCGAGACCGGCTACGTCAAGCGGCTCAGGGCGTAGCGGCCGGCCCCGGCGGTGCCCCGGGCAGTCCCAGCGCCCGGAGCAGGTGGGCGTAGAGGCCGTCCGCCCAGGAGAGCTCCTCGTCGGAGGGCAGGACGTCGAAGGCCCGCACCTCCACGGTCTCGAACTCCCCGGTGAGCGGGACCAGACCGGTCACACGCGCGTGGGTGACCACCGTGACGTGTCCGCCGGACAGGACGTAGTAGCCGACGGGACGGATCTCGCCGAGGGTGGCGCCGGCCTCCTCGCGGGCCTCGCGGCGCGCGGTCTCCTGGACGGTCTCCCCCGGTTCGGCGTGCCCTCCGGGGAACTCCCAGGCACGGCGCCGGTGGCGCACGAGCAGGGGACGGTCACCGGTGTAGGTCAGGCACACCACCGAGTCGTGGACGCGGGGCAGAGCCCCCAGATACACGACGGCACCGCCGAGCGGCGCCTGGCCACCCGACGGTGCGGTGTCGTGGAAGGGACTCAGTCCCGGTCCTGGTGGTCGCGGCCACCGTTCGAAGGCCGTGCCTCCTCCGGAGACTCCTGCTCCTCGACGTCGGTCCAGACGATGCCGTCCTCGGCGTCGTAGTCGATCAGTTCCATGCCCTCCAGCGCGGCCAGGCGCTCGTCCGCGTCGGTGACACCGTCGCTGTCCACGGCCGAGGCTCGCGAGAAGTACTCGCGGGCGTCGTCCTCGCGGCCCAGCTCCTCCAGCACGTCGGCGTAGGCGTAGAAGAGGCGGGCGATCCACGGACGGGCGCGCCGCTCCTTGAGCTCGGGCACCCGGAGCTCGGCCAGTGCCGCCTTGGCGTCGCCCATGTCCCGGCGGGCGCCGGAGGCGACGATGCGCAGCTCGATGCGGTCGGCGACGTCCAGGTCCTTGGCCGCCGGGTCGTCGGCGATCTCCAGTGCCCGCTCGGGGCGGCCCAGACCACGCTCGCAGTCGGCCATGATCGCGAGGAAGTTGTCGCGACCGCTCATCCGGCGTGCGGCGCGCAGGTCGGACAGGGCCTCCTGCCACTTGCCCACGGTGTAGGCGGCGACGCCGGAGGCCTCCCGCACGCCGGGAACGCGCGACGCCTTGCGGCGGGCGTAGGAGGCGTGGGCGTAGGCCCGCTCGGGGTCCTCGTCCAAGAGCATGCCGGCGGTGACGATGTGCTTGCCGATCAGCTCGGCCAGCGACTTGGGCAGTGACTGGAGGTCGCGCTTGGTCTCCGCGTCCAACTGGGAGTAGCTGACCTCCTCCGGAAGCTGGGGCGCGATGTCCGCCGGGTCGCGCTCCTCACGCGGGCCGCGCCGGTCGTCACGGCGGTCTCCCCCACGGAATCCGCCACCACGGCGGTCGTCCCGGCGGTCGCCTCCGCGGAATCCGCCACCACGACGGTCGTCGCGACCGCGGCCGCCGGAGCGGTCGTCACGGCGGTCGCTTCGGCCCCGGTCCCCTCCGCTGGGGCGGTCGTCACGGCGATCACTTCGCCCGCGGTCACGGTCATCCCTGCCGCGGCCACCACCGCCGGAGCGGTCGTCGCGGCGGTCGCCACGGTCCCGGTCCCGGTCGTCACGGCGGTCACTTCGCCCGCGGTCACGGTCGTCCCGGCCCTGGGGGCCGCCGCGGTCGTCCCGCCGGAAGCCTCCGCCCCGGTCGTCGCGTCCTCTGTGGCCCTGGCTCCCCGAACCGCTGTAGCCGGACCGGGCGCGGGGTCCATCACCGCGTCCCCGACCACCAGGCCCACCGGAGCGGTAACCGCCACGCTCGTTGGCTCCGGAGCCCTCGCGGTCTCCCGATCGGCTGTCCTCAGTCATCAACCCGTCCGTCAACACTCAAAAGCGCTGCCACCTTGACCAGTAGCAGCGCGTCATAGTACTTCGTACACTCCAGCTTACGACATGGCGTCGCTGCTCACCGCCAAAGCGCAGGTGCCCAACATCCCACCGCTGCGCACGCGCCGTGGCCGCTCGTCAGCCCGAGCCCCACGGGTGTGTAGTCGCCCACCGGTGGGTGCTCTACGGGCGCGCTCCCCACTCCTGCCGGCTTCCCCGGGGAGCGGGGAACAACAACCCCCACCCCGCATTCACACACGCACAAGCCCACACACAAAACAAGCCCACACACAAAAAAAGGGGGCCGCCCACAGGCGACCCCCTCCCTCAAGAAAAACCGTGGCAGCAACCTACTCTCCCACCCCACCACAGGGCAGTACCATCAGCGCAAAGAGACTTAACGACCGGGTTCGGAAAGAGACCGGGTGTGACCCTCCAGCAATAACCACCACGGAAACCAACACCCACAACCACTCAACCCACCAAAAGGGGAGCAGCCACGAGCAAGCTCCGTGAACAAGTGTGCGCGAACATCCAATTATCTGCAGCGGACAAGCCCTCGGCCTATTAGTACCGGTCAGCTCCACCCCTCACAGGGCTTCCACACCCGGCCTATCAACCCCGTCGTCTACAGGGAGCCTTACCCTCTCAAAGGAGGCAGGAGACCTCATCTCGAAGCAGACTTCCCGCTTAGATGCTTTCAGCGGTTATCCCTCCCGAACGTAGCCAACCAGCCATGCCCTTGGCAGGACAACTGGCACACCAGAGGTTCGTCCGTCCCGGTCCTCTCGTACTAGGGACAGCCCTTCTCAAGTCTCCAACGCGCACAGCGGATAGGGACCGAACTGTCTCACGACGTTCTAAACCCAGCTCGCGTGCCGCTTTAATGGGCGAACAGCCCAACCCTTGGGACCAACTCCAGCCCCAGGATGCGACGAGCCGACATCGAGGTGCCAAACCATCCCGTCGATATGGACTCTTGGGGAAGATCAGCCTGTTATCCCCGGGGTACCTTTTAGCCGTTGAGCGACACCGCTTCCACACGCCGGTGCCGGATCACTAGTCCCAGCTTTCGCTCCTGCTCGACACGTCCGTCTCACAGTCAAGCTCCCTTGTGCACTTACACTCAACACCTGATTACCAACCAGGCTGAGGGAACCTTTGGGCGCCTCCGTTACTCTTTGGGAGGCAACCGCCCCAGTTAAACTACCCACCAGACACTGTCCCCGAACCGGATCACGGTCCAAAGTTAGATGCCCGAAACAGTCAGAGTGGTATTTCACCAACGCCTCCACCGCCACTAGCGTGACAGCTTCACCGGCTCCCACCTATCCTACACAAACCATCCCAAACACCAATGTCAAGCTATAGTGAAGGTCCCGGGGTCTTTCCGTCCTGCTGCGCGAAACGAGCATCTTTACTCGTAGTGCAATTTCACCGGGCCCATGGTTGAGACAGTGGGGAAGTCGTTACGCCATTCGTGCAGGTCGGAACTTACCCGACAAGGAATTTCGCTACCTTAGGATGGTTATAGTTACCACCGCCGTTTACTGGCGCTTAGATTCCCAGCTTCGCGGGGCGAACCCCACTAACCAGTCCTCTTAACGTTCCAGCACCGGGCAGGCGTCAGTCCGTATACAGCGTCTTACGACTTCGCACGGACCTGTGTTTTTAATAAACAGTCGCTTCCCCCCGCTATCTGCGACCCCACCCAGCTCCGACCGCGAAGGTCTTCACCAGACAGGGCTCCCCTTCTCCCAAAGTTACGGGGACAATTTGCCGAGTTCCTTAACCATGGTTCACCCGAACGCCTCGGTATTCTCTACCTGACCACCTGCGTCGGTTTAGGGTACTGGCCACACACGAACTCGCTAGAGGCTTTTCTCGACAGCATGGGATCACTCACTTCGCCTAAAACGGCTCGGCATCACGTCTCAGCCACACGAGAGGCGGATTTGCCAACCCCTCGGCCTACACGCTTACCCCCGGACAACCACCGCCGGGTAGAGCTACCCTCCTGCGTCACCCCATCACTTGCCTACTACGGGATCGGATCCCAGACCAGTCCAGAGGCAGTTCCCGAAGGAACCACCAAGAACCAGCGTGGTTAGCATCACCCGATTCAGCATGGACGCTCGTGCACGGGTACGGGAATATCAACCCGTTATCCATCGACTACGCCTGTCGGCCTCGCCTTAGGTCCAGACTCACCCTGGGCGGATTAACCTGCCCCAGGAACCCTTAGTCAATCGGCGGCAACGTTTCTCACGTTGCTTTCGCTACTCATGCCTGCATTCTCACTCGCACACCCTCCACCACACGATCACTCGGCAGCTTCTCCGGATGCACGACGCTCCCCTACCAACCCACGCTCAAAGAACGTAAGCTTCACAGCTTCGGCGGTGTGCTTAAGCCCCGCTACATTATCGGCGCAGAACCACTTGACCAGTGAGCTATTACGCACTCTTTAAAGGATGGCTGCTTCTAAGCCAACCTCCTGGTTGTCTCAGCAACTCCACAACCTTTCCCACTTAGCACACGCTTAGGGGCCTTAGCTGATGATCTGGGCTGTTTCCCTCTCGACTACGAAGCTTATCCCCCGCAGTCTCACTGCCGCGCTTCACTTCACCGGCATTCGGAGTTTGTCTGACGTCAGTAACCTGGTAGGGCCCATCAGCCAAACAGTCGCTCTACCTCCGGCAAGAAACACACGACGCTGCACCTAAATGCATTTCGGGGAGAACCAGCTATCACGGAGTTTGATTGGCCTTTCACCCCTACCCACACCTCATCCCCCAGGTTTTCAACCCTGGTGGGTTCGGGCCTCCACGAGGTCTTACCCCCGCTTCACCCTGGACATGGGTAGATCACTCCGCTTCGGGTCCACAGCATGCGACTCAACCGCCCTATTCAGACTCGGTTTCCCTACGGCTACCCCACCCGGGTTAACCTCGCCACACACCATGACTCGCAGGCTCATTCTTCAAAAGGCACGCCATCACCAAAGACAAGCTCCAGCTCTGACGGCTTGACAGCACACGGTTTCAGGTACTATTTCACGACCCCTCACCGGGGCACTTTTCACCTTTCCCTCACGGTACTAGTGCACTATCGGTCACCAGGACGTATTTTGGCTTAGCAGGTGGTCCTGCCAGATTCACACGGACTTTCACGGGCTCCGCGCTACTCGGGGACACACCAACACCTAGGCTCTTCCTTCACCTACAGGACTCTCACCCGCTCCGGTTCCGCTTCCCAACGGATTCAGCTAGAAGAACCACTCAGTGCTCCAGGCCGACAGACCTGGACAGGTGCACCCCACAACCCCGCACACGCAACGACTGCCGTCTATCACACGCATGCGGTTTAGCCTCATCCCCGTTCGCTCACCACTACTAGGGGAATCACTGTTGTTTACTCTTCCTACGGGTACTGAGATGTTTCACTTCCCCGCGTCACCACCAACTGCCCTATACATTCAGGCAGCGGCAACCCGACACAACTCGGGCTAGGTTTCCCCATTCGGACACCCACGGATCACAGCTCGGTTGACAGCTCCCCGTGGCCTATCGCGGCCTCCCACGTCCTTCATCGGCGCCTGGTGCCAAGGCATCCACCGTGTGCCACTATCACTTGGCCACTACAGATAATAAGATGCTCGCGCACACTATTCACAAATCAAAACACCAACCGCATACTCCGACACCACTCAC
>NZ_MCOK01000001.1:3091902-4931446 GCF_001998325.1 Nocardiopsis sinuspersici
AGCCACTCCCGAGCACCCCAGAGGGTGACGGGTCCACTTTTGAGTCCGGCCGACCATAGGAAACAGTCGGCCTGCAAAAGACTCCTTAGAAAGGAGGTGATCCAGCCGCACCTTCCGGTACGGCTACCTTGTTACGACTTCGTCCCAATCGCCAGCCCCACCTTCACTCACTCCCTCCCCGAAGGGTTAGGCCGCAAGTTTCGGGTGTTGCCGACTTTCATGACGTGACGGGCGGTGTGTACAAGGCCCGGGAACGTATTCACCGCGGCGTTGCTGATCCGCGATTACTAGCGACTCCACCTTCATGGGGTCGAGTTGCAGACCCCAATCCGAACTGAGACCGGCTTTTAGGGATTCGCTCCACCTTGCGGCATCGCACGCCCATTGTACCGGCCATTGTAGCATGTTTGCAGCCCAAGACATAAGGGGCATGATGACTTGACGTCATCCCCACCTTCCTCCGAGTTGACCCCGGCAGTCTCCCATGAGTCCCCACCATTACGTGCTGGCAACATGGAATAAGGGTTGCGCTCGTTGCGGGACTTAACCCAACATCTCACGACACGAGCTGACGACAGCCATGCACCACCTGTCACCCGCCAACTAAATGACCCCACATCTCTGCAGGTCCACGGGTGATGTCAAACCTTGGTAAGGTTCTTCGCGTTGCGTCGAATTAAGCAACATGCTCCGCCGCTTGTGCGGGCCCCCGTCAATTCCTTTGAGTTTTAGCCTTGCGGCCGTACTCCCCAGGCGGGGCGCTTAATGCGTTAGCTACGGCGCGGAAACCGTGGAAAGTCCCCACACCTAGCGCCCAACGTTTACGGCATGGACTACCAGGGTATCTAATCCTGTTCGCTCCCCATGCTTTCGCTCCTCAGCGTCAGGTAAGGCCCAGAGACCCGCCTTCGCCACCGGTGTTCCTCCTGATATCTGCGCATTTCACCGCTACACCAGGAATTCCAGTCTCCCCTACCTACCTCTAGCATGCCCGTATCCACTGCAGAACCGGGGTTAAGCCCCGGTCTTTCACAGCAGACGCGACACGCCGCCTACGAGCTCTTTACGCCCAATAATTCCGGACAACGCTCGGACCCTACGTATTACCGCGGCTGCTGGCACGTAGTTAGCCGGTCCTTATTCCCCACCTACCGTCAACCCCCAGAGAACCGGGAGCCTGCGTTGGTGGTAAAAGAGGTTTACAACCCGAAGGCCGTCATCCCCCACGCGGCGTCGCTGCGTCAGGCTTTCGCCCATTGCGCAATATTCCCCACTGCTGCCTCCCGTAGGAGTCTGGGCCGTGTCTCAGTCCCAGTGTGGCCGGTCGCCCTCTCAGGCCGGCTACCCGTAATCGCCTTGGTAGGCTGTTACCCCACCAACAAGCTGATAGGCCGCGAGCCCATCCCCGACCGAAAAACTTTCCACCCACGGTCAGGAGACCATGGGTCGTATCCGGTATTAGACGGCGTTTCCACCGCTTATCCCGGAGTCAGGGGCAGGTTGCTCACGTGTTACTCACCCGTTCGCCGCTCGTGTACCCCGAAGGGCCTTACCGCTCGACTTGCATGTGTTAAGCACGCCGCCAGCGTTCGTCCTGAGCCAGGATCAAACTCTCCATAAAGGTCACTCAACCCTGCCCGGCGCGAGGCCTGGGCGGGTAAACCTAGAAGTAATCCTGACCAACCGGGTTGCCCCGGTTCATCAAAGGAACCCTCCACACCGAAGTGTGGTGGGGCCAAAACAAACATGGCTTAAAGAAAATCAAACACGCGCTGTTGAGTTCTCAAGAAACAACCGCTCATCCCGTACAAGCCCGGTTCCTCAGGGAACCTGTCGCTTTTCCGTGGAAGGCGCTGTTGTGCGTTTCCGCTTTGTTGTGTCTTCACTTTATCAGGTGTTCCGCATTCCGCCAAACCGGCGGTTTGTGTGTTCCTGATCGGGGTAAAGCCCGTTTCGCTTCCGCGTTTCCGTGGAGGCGCCCTCCGAGCTTACCGGCCCGAAAGCAGTGCTCGAACCGGTTCGGTGTGGAGGGAGAGTCTGTGATCGCGGTCCGGTTCCGAGCGACCCCGAGGGATCCTCGCCGTCCCGCAGCGACTCTTTCGACTATACGGAGCGTGGGGGCAAGCGTCAAATCAGAGCCCGGACCAGGTGTCGAACCCGGGGTCCGGGACCCCGTCGCCCCGTGTGGGCGGCTTGTGAAGGCCCCTCGTACGCGGTCCTCAACACCAGGTCCGCGTGTTGGCTGTTTGTGTCAGACAGGAGGCGTTCTTCCCGGAAGGTTTCCTCTCGAAACCCTCATCCCCAAACAAACGTTCCCGGACACGGCCACGGGCCGGCGCCTTGCGGGCGCCGGCCCGTGGATCGGTGTGCCGGTCGGCCGGTCAGCCGTTGAGGACGACACCGCCGATGTTGCGCTTGCCCTTGCGCAGCACCACGAAGCGCTCCCCGAGCACGTCCTCGGCGCTGAGCCTGGCCTCCACGTCGGTGACCTTGACGTTGTTCACGTAGGCCCCGCCCTCCTGGATCGCGCGGCGGGCCGCGGACTTGCTCGGCGCCAGGCCGCTCTGCGCGAACAGGTCGGTCACGAGCAGTTCGTCCACGGAACCGCCGACCTCGGCCTTGGGCACCTCGGACAGCGCCGCTTCCAGCGTGCGGGCGTCCAGCTCGGACAGGTCCGCCCGGCCGAACAGCGCCAGGCTGGCCTCCTTGACCTTGCGGCACTCCTCCTCGCCGTGCACCAGCGTGGTGAGGTCCTCGGCCAGGGTGCGCTGGGCGGCGCGTGCCTGCGGACGCTCCTCGGTCTGGCGCTCCAGCTCCTCGATCTCGCTCCGGCCGCGGAAGCTGAAGGTCCTGAGGTAGCGCACCACGTCGCGGTCGTCGGCGTTGAACCAGAACTGGTAGAAGGCGTACGGCGAGGTCAGTTCGGGGTCGAGCCAGACGCTGCCGGACTCGGTCTTGCCGAACTTGGTCCCGTCCGCCTTGGTGAGCAGGTTCGTGGTCAGCGCGTGCGCCTGGCCGTGCGGCTCGTTGCCGTCCATCCTGCGGACCAGGTCCAGGCCCGCGGTGATGTTGCCCCACTGGTCGGAGCCGCCGGTCTGCAACGTGCAGCCGTAGCGCCGGTAGAGCTGCACGTAGTCGTAGGACTGCAGCAGCACGTAGCTGAACTCGGTGTAGCTCATCCCCTCGCCGTCGAGGCGGCTCTTCACCGTCTCCCGGGCGAGCATCTGGTTGATGCTGAAGTGCTTGCCGACGTCGCGCAGCAGTTCGATGGCGCTGATCTCGCCGAGCCACTCGGAGTTGTCGGCGAGGACGGCGTCGGTCGGCTCCGGCTGTTCGCCCTCGGGGGTGAAGCGCAGGAACGCGGACAGCTGCGCGGCCAGGTTGCCGACCCAGCCCCGCACGGTCTCCTGTGAGTTGAGCTGCCGCTCGGCGCTGGGCTTGGGGTCGCCGATGAGACCCGTACCGCCTCCGACCAGGGCGATCGGACGGTGTCCCGCCTGCTGGAAGCGGGCCAGGGTCAGGATCTGGGTGAGGTGGCCCACGTGCAGGCTGCCCGCCGTCGGGTCGAATCCGCAATACAGGGTGATCGGACCATCGGCGAGCGCCTTGCGCAGTGCGTCAAGGTCGGTCGTCTGCGCGAGCAGGCCGCGCCACTGGAGTTCGTCGATGATGTCGGTCACTGTGTTGCTCTCTGTTGTGTAGGCGGGCCCCGTGGGACTCGATCTGCCTTGAAGTGTAGGGCCGTATGCCGCGGACGGACATCTGGTTTTCGGCCCGCCTCCACGCTATCGGCTGTCCCCGAGCCGCTGCTCACAGGCCGCTGCTCGCGGACCTCCTCCCCGCGCGGCCCCGAATCCCGTGGGAAACCCCGACCGGCCCCCTTGACCCGCTTGGCTAATAGCATTAGCTTTCAGGCTATGGACATGAGCCAGAGCGTGAGGAGCTCCACGATGCACCACCTCGACCGCCCCCGGGGACGGATCGCCTACGACCTCTACGGAGCGGAGAACACCGGGACCCTCGTGGTCTGCGTGCCCGGCATGTTCGACCACCGGGCCTCCTTCCGCTTCGTCGGCACCGCGCTCGCCGGGGCCGGGTACCGGGTCGCCGCCATGGACCTGCGCGGCCACGGGGACAGCGACGCCACCTTCGACGACCACACCAACCGGGCGGCGGCCACCGACGCCGTCGCACTCGCCGAGGAGCTGGGCGGGGAGGACGTGGTGATGGTGGGCAACTCCATGGGCGGGGCGGCCGTGGCCATCGCCGCGAGGGAGCGGCCCGACCTGGTGGCCGGCGTCGCCCTGCTGGCGCCCTTCCTCCGCCAGCCCGGCCCCTCCCTGTTCGTACGGATCGCGCTGCGGCTCATGCTGGTCCGGCCGTGGGGCCCCCGGGTGCTGACGCGCTACTACGACGGCCTGAACACCGGGCGCACCCCCGAGGGGCACCGGGAGCACCTGGACCGCGTGCTGCGGATGCTGCGCCCGGCCGACAGGTACCGCGCCGTGTACGACACCGTCCACGCGCCCCACGAGGAGGTCCTGGAGGCCGTGGAGTCGCGGGTGGGGGCCGTGGTGGTCGTGGGCGAGCGGGACCCCGACTGGAAGGACCCGCGCGCCGAGGCCGAGTGGGCGGCCTCGGTGGTCCGCGGTTCCGTCGTGATGGTGCCCGAGTGCGGCCACTACCCCCAGTCCCAGCGGCCCGACGTGGTCGTACCCGCCCTGGAGGCCCTGATCGGGGAGGTCGTGTCCCGTGCCTAGAGCGGGTCTGACGCCGGCGCTGGTGGCAGAGGAGGCGGCGCGGCTCAGCGACGAGGAGGGCTTCCGCTCCCTGTCCCTGGCCGCGGTCGCCCAACGGCTCGGAGTCGCCACGCCCAGCCTGTACAAACACGTCGACGGACTGGCGGGGCTGCGACGGGAGGTGGCGCTGCTGGGCGCGAACGGACTCGGCGAGTGGGTCCAGCGGGCCGCCGTGGGCCGGTCCGGACCCGACGCGCTGCGTGCGGTGGCCGACGCCTACCGCCGTTACGCGCACACCCACCCCGGGCGCTACACCGCCCTGCAGCAGTTGCCCGGGCTGGCCGGAGCCGAGCCGGGCCTGACCACCGACCCCGTGCCGGTACTCGCGGCGGTGCTTCGCGGGTTCGGGATCCCCGAGGACCAGATGGTGCACGCGATCCGGACGCTGCGCAGCACGCTGCACGGGTTCGTGGACCTGGAGACGCACGGCGGCTTCGGGCTCCCCGAGGACGTGGACCGGACCTACGCCCTCCTGCTGGAGGGATTCATACGCGCACTCGGGCAGTGGCCCGGCGCAGAGGGAGCAGCGGACATGAGACGGAGCCGTGGCTGATGCTGGCCGGACACTTCGGAGTGGCGGGGATCGTCAGGGCCCTGCGTCCGGAAATTCCCATGGGCGCGCTTCTGGTGGCGACACAGCTACCGGACCTGGTCTTCCTGCCGCTGGCCGCGCTGGGGATCGAGGTCGGGGAACCGGCCGAGCCCGGTCTGAGCGGTTACGGGTCCCTCCTGATCACCGCGGAGTACTCACATGCCCTGGTCGGCGACCTGGTGCTGGCGTTACTCGTGGGCGGACTGACGCACGTGTTCCTTCGGGACCGGTGGGGACGTGACGCCGGCGTGGTCCTGGGCGGTGTGGTGTTCAGCCACTGGCTCCTGGACCTGCTGGTGCACCGGCCGGACCTGGTGGTCCTGCCCGGTGGCGCGGGCGGGCTGCCGCTCCTGGGGCTCGGGCTGTGGGAGTTCCCCGCGGTGACGGCCGTGGTCGAGGGCGCGCTGGTACTGGCGGGCACGGTCCTGTACGCCTGGCGCACGTTCCGGGACCAGCCGAGCCGCACCAGGGCGTGGCTGTACGGCGCGGGCGTCGGCCTGCTCCTGGTGGGCTCCCTCCTGTTCGACCTCCTCGGGACATGAGCCCCCGGTCCGCGGCGGTCGCGCCCCTCTGCGGTGAGGAACTCCTGGCCCCGGCGGTGCTTGCGCCGGACCCGGCATGGGCCAAGCTGGTGGCACGGCCGTGCGCCGTCCGTGCACGGCGCCCAACCCGCTTTGGAGCCCCTGATGCCCAAGAAGGCCCCGTCGAAGATCGGCGGTGTCGCGCTCACCGTGTTCGGCGTCCTCGCCCTCGCCGCGTGCACCCTGGACCAACAGGGAGGTACCGCCCAGCCCCAGGGCGATGACACCTCCTCCAAGCCCTCGACGGACGGCTCCTCCTTGTCGGTGGAGCAGGCCCGTGAACGGCTGGAGGAGCTCCGCGTGGAGGCGGAGAACGACCCTTCCGGGTACGACCGGTCCCTGTTCCCGCACTGGACCTCGAAGGACGGCTGCGACACCCGGCAGGTGGTCCTCCAGCGCGACGGCGAGGGCGTGGAGGTGGACGAGGACTGCGATCCGGTGGCCGGTTCCTGGCACAGCCCCTATGACGGTGAGACCTTCACCGACTCCGGCGAGCTGGACATCGACCACATGGTGGCCCTGAACGAGGGCTGGCGTTCGGGCGCCCACGCGTGGACGACGGAGAAGCGCGAGCGCTTCGCCAACGACCTGGACTCCTCCCAGCTGTGGGCGGTCAGTGCGTCGAGCAACCGGTCCAAGGGCGACTCCGACCCCGCGGACTGGCTGCCGCCGCTGGAGTCCTCGCACTGCGACTACGTGGTCTCGTGGATCGAGGTCAAGCACACGTGGGACCTGACCGTGGACCCGGACGAGGAGGCGGCGCTGCGCGAGGTGCTCGCCGGCTGCTGAGGCCGCGCCGGGTCCGCTCAGCCCGGGTTCTCGGCTCCGACACCGCGCGCGGTGGCCAGCAGCTCCTCCTGGCCGACGAGGCCGAAGGCGTCGCGGACCTCCACCGCCACGCCCTCGGCCGGCGTCCAGAAGGCCTCGGTCTCGCCGTGCAGGGCGGTACGGCCGTTGTTGTCGAACTCGGTGAGCTCCCAGTCGGGCGCGCGCTCGTGGTACTCGGCGAGGAAGTCGCGGACGGCCGCCAGGTCGGTGAGCCCGGTGCCGCGCATGACCAGGACCTGCAGGACGACCCTGGCCCCTCCTCCCTCCACCGTCCTCTCCCACACCCGGCTGGAGAAGGACACGTCGCCCCACTCGTACTCGAAGTCGGAGACCGAGGTCCGGTCGTCGATCTGGTCGGGCAGGTGCCCGATGGTGAATCCGTCCAACTCTCCCCCTCGTGGGCTGGTGGCGGCCGGGGCCGCGGTGAGTACGAGCGCGAGCGCGGCGGCGAGGACCGCCGCGACCCACCGGACAACGCGCATGGCCACCTCCGGCGGCGGTCACGGGGCCGTCCCGGACCAGCGCCGCCTCCTATGGTGAGGCGCCGCGGAGGCCACCACCAGGGTGTCCTCCAGCCTGTGGAAAACCCGTCCCGACACGCACCGGGCCCGCGTCGGGACGGTGTACCCGCGGGGTCAGGAGACGAACGTGTCGGTGAGGAACTCGGCGATCGCCAGCGAGGACGTGGCCGCGGGCGAGGGCGCGTTGCGCACGCACACGACCCGCCCGTGGGTGTCGACGTGGAAGTCGTCGAGCAGGGAGCCGTCCCGGGCCAGGGCCTGGGCGCGCACCCCGGCCGGTGCCGGGCGCAGGTCGGCGGCGGCCAGTTCGGGCAGCAGCCGCCGTGCCTGGGCGGCGAAGACCGCGCGCGAGGCCGACACGAGGACCTCCTTGGCGCCCACGGTCCAGTGGTGGCGGGCCAGGCGCCAGAACCCGGGCCAGGACAGGGTCCGCGCGAGTTCGCCGGTGCTCAGGTCGCGGGCCCGGTACCCCTCCAGCGCGGTGGCGAGGATCGCGTTGGGCCCGGCCATGACCTCGCCGTGGACGTGGCGGGTCAGGTGTACCCCCAGGAAGGGGTACCGGGGGTCGGGGACTGGATAGAGCAGGCCCTTGACCAGGTGGCGGCGTTCGGGGACGAGTTCGTGGTACTGGCCGCGGAAGGGCACCACCCTGGGGTCGTCGGCGGCTCCGGCCATGCGTGCGAGGCGGTCGCTGTGCAGCCCGCCGCAGAGCACCAGGCGGTCGAAGCGGTGGACGAGCCGCTCACCCCGCGGGTCTCCGGTGAGGACGCGGACGCCGCCGTGGTCCTGGCGCAGGTCCAGCACGGGGGTGTCGAGCAGGACACGGCCGCCGGAGCGGCGCACGTCGTCGGCGAGCTGTTCGGCGACGGCGGAGAAGTCGGTGACGGCTGTGCCGGGCGAGTACAGGGCTCCGGTCCCGGCCGCGTGGGGCTCGACCGCGCGCAGCCCCTCCGGGCCGAGCCGGGTGACACCGGGGACGCCGTTGTCCCTGGCACGGCGCTCGATGTCGTCCAGGCGGGCCTCGTCGTCGGTGCCGGCGGCCACCAGGACCTTGCCGACCTCCTGGTAGGGCAGCCCGTGCTCGGCGCAGTAGTCCCTGAGCAGGCCGGCGCCGCGGCGGCACAGGGTGGCCTTGAGGGAGCCGGGCCTGTAGTAGAGCCCCGCGTGGACGACGCCGCTGTTGTGGCCGGTCTGGTGCGCGGCGACCCGGTCCTCCTTCTCCAGGACGGTGACGCGGGTGCCGGGGCGGTGGAGGACGAGGCGGCGCGCCAGGGCCAGGCCGACGATTCCCGCTCCGATGACTCCGATGTGTTCGGTGCTGCGCATGGCGGCACGCTAGGGCATGTTCGGCGGACGCGCACCCCGCTGCGCCGCGTACCGGCCCCGCCGGGCACTCTCCGCCCGTCCGGCGGGCGGGGCCGGGCCTCCCGGTCAGAGCGAGCGCAGTCCCACCAGGACGGCGTGCAGGATGTCCTGGCGGGCGAGGGGCCGCGAGGGGCCGCAGCGCTGGAGCGACCCGTCGGCGATCATGGCGGCGACGATACCCCTGACCTGGCCGACCGGCAGGTGCACCTCGGCGGCGAGTTCGACCACGGTACGGGCGCGCAGGGCGTGGCCGAGGATGGTCTCGCGCTCGGGGCGCAGCCACTCGTGGCGGCCCGGGACGCGCGCGGCGACGACCAGGCTGAGCATGTCGATCCCCGAGGGTTCGGGGCCGAGGACGGCCGGGGTGTCGGGATCGCCCGCGGTCACGGCGAAGGGGCGCAGGAAGCGTTCCTGCCCGAACTCCTCGTCGTGGCCCGGGGCTTCCGGCGCAGGTCCCCGGACCGTCTCCTCGGGGAGCGCTCCGGCGACCGCCTCGTGGCCGTGTACGCCGTCAGTCCTCACCGTTCCCCCTCGGTGGCGTGGGTGCGGGCGGTGCGGGCGGCCGGTGCGCCGGGTCCTCGGGGCGGGTGTGCCCGTTCGGCGGGACGGCCCTGCGGGGGAGGGTCCTCTGGGGGCCGGTCCGAACGGTCGGCGCCGTGAAGGAGGGCTGCGGGCCGCTAGGGAAGGGCCCCTGCGGCCCGGTGTGCACGGGCCTCTGCGCGTCTGTCTGGAAAGCCCCTTGGGGATCGGTCTGCACGGGTTTTTGGGATCCGGTCCGGAACGGCTCCTGCGGCCCGGTCGGGAAGGGTCCCTGGGGACCGGTCCGCACAGGCGTCTGTGGACCGCTGTGCCCCGGGCCGACCGGCGGGTGCGCCGCCCCGTTGCCGGGCGGGGAGCCGTGCAGCGGGAGGGGACCGGTCTGGGACGCCGTCCCGTGCGGTCCCACCGGGCCGCCCATCGGACCGTTGCCGCCCGTCAGCGCGTCCGTGACCGTCACGGTGTTCTCCACCGGCTCCAGCAGCGAGGCGGGGATGAGCGTGGTCGCCCGGGTGCCCCCGTAGGGCGAGGGCTGCAACCACACCCGCACGCCGTGCCGGTCGGCCAGGCGGGACACCACGAACAGGCCCAGGCGGGGATCGTCCGGCAGCGCCATCACGTCGAACTCCGGAGGCTGCTTGAGGGTGCGCCGGGCCTCCTCGTACCCGTGCTCGGACATGCCCAGGCCGCGGTCCTCGACCTCCACCACCAGTCCTTCCGCGGCCGGGGTGCAGCTGACGTCCACGGGAGTGCCCGCCGGGGAGAACTGGGTGGCGTTCTCCACCAGTTCGGCGAGCAGGTGCACCACGTCGGCGACCACCTGGCCGTGCATGAGCACACGGGGCGCGGAGATCAGGCGGACCCGCTCGAAGTCCTCGGTCTCGGCGATGGCCGCGCGCAGCACGTCCACGAGCGGACGCGGCTGGCGCCAGCGGCGTACCGACTGGCCGCCGCCCAGGATGATGAGGTTGTCGGAGTAGCGGCGCGCCCGGGTCACCAGGTGGTCCAGTCGGAACAGCCGGCGCAGCGCCTCGGAGTCCTGCTCGTGCTGTTCGATCTCGTCGAGCAGCCGTAGCTGGCGCTGGACCAGGTTCTGGTTGCGGAAGGCGATGCCCAGGTAGGCGCGGTTGGCGCCCCGTCGGATCTCGGCCTGGCGCACCGCCGACTCCACGGCGGTGAGCTGGGCGGCGTCGAAGGCCTCGGCGACCTGCCCGATCTCGTCGTCCCCGCACTCGTCCAGCTGCGGCAGCTCCTCCTGGACGTCGACCTTCTCGCCGCGCTGGGCCCGGTCGACGATGTCGGGCAGGTCCTCGTCGCGCTCCAGGATCTGTCCGCGCAGGCGGGCCAGCCGGTCGGTGAGGCGCCGTGAGGAGCGGCCGACCACGGAGATGGCGGCGATACCGCAGACCAGGGTCAGTCCGGCCGCCGCCGCGGCGAGGGAGATCTGTAGCAGGGCGGCGTTCCAGGCCAGGTCGACGGTGCGTCCGGTCTGGGCCCGGACCAGCTCGTCCATCGCCAGTACGGCCTGGGCCGAGGAGCCGTCCCACTCGTCGGCGTCGACGTCGATGTCGGTGTTCCACCGGATGTCGGACTCGCCGTCCCCCGGGCCGTCCGGCTCGTCCTGTCCTTCCGGCTCGGCGGGACCGGTCGGTCGGGGCTCGGCGATGGGGGGCCGGGTGACCACCTGGCGGCTGAGCTCCTCGGCGCGGTTCCAGGACTGCTGGGAGGTCATCGCGTCATAGCGTGCCCGGACGCTCGGGTGCATGACCGAGTCGGCCGAGTCCAGGGTGCCGCGGTAGGAGGCGGTGAGGTAGGTGAAGTGCGCCGTCTCCTCGTAGCTCATCTCCCCGCGGGCGATGTTGCCCGCGAGCAGGGCGTCGGCGGTGGCGTAGGCGGAGCGCGCGTTCAGGAGCTCGCTGACCAGGACGGCGTCGGTGAGGTTCTCCCCGCCGTCGGTGCTGTGCACGAGCGCGGTGATGGCGCCGGCGGCGGAGTCCAGGACCCCGCCGTAGCGCATGAGGGTCTCCTCCTGTCCGACGGTGTTCTCGTCCAGGCGCAGCCGGGACTCCGCCAGGACCTCGGGAGTGTCCAGGAAGGCGGTCGCGCTGCGCTGGACCTCGTGGTCGCGGGTGCCCTGGAGCTTTTCGGCGAAGGCGACGGCCTTCGCCATGGCGGTGTCGGTGGCCTCGCGCTGCTCGTCGAGGGCGGAGCTCACCAGGGTGTCGGAGCCGCCGCCTTCGAGGCGGCCCAGATGGATCACGGAGAGCCTGCGTTCGGCGCGCAGCTCCTTGGACACGTCGGAGAAGACCTGTGTTCCCTCACGCGCCTGGGCGACGGCGCCCATGAGCTGGACGGCCTGGAACGTGCCGCCGGCGGCGACGGCGAGCCAGAGGGCGAGGAAACACAGGCTCGGGATCAACACGATGCGGGTGAGCTGCCCGCGGATCGTGGGCGCGTTGTCGCGGGTGCGTCGCATGGCGGCCCCCTCCAGCCTGTGCGGTTGCCGGGCTCCGGGAGGGTGCCTCGGCGGCTTTCGGTCGTGCCGAGGCTATCGAAAGATTCTTGCTTTATGCTGTCAAACGATCACTATCAGTTGCCTTTTCTTTGACGGTGCCTCTACGCGGGGTGTGCCGGCGGAGTTCCCGACGGGGGCGAAACCGCAGGTCCTCCGGTGGGGACGACGAAGGGCCGCCCGCTGTACGGGCGGCCCTGGGGCGCCTGATGCTCCACGGAGCACGGCGTGTCGCGTTCCTACACCCGCTCCTCAGTTCTCCGGTCGGTGCCGGGATCCCACCGGTGCGGGCAGTTCCTCGACCGTGGGCGGCTGCTCCACGCCCAGCGAGTTCAGGACCTCGGCATAGCGCAGGGCGGCGATCTTGCCCAGCAGGCTGTCCGAGCCCAGGGGGTCACCGAGCCTGGCCCCGTGGCGCGCGGCGAGCGCCTCCAGCTCCTCGCGGGGCAGTTCCGGCCCCAGGGCGCTGGGCGCGATGACCGGGCGCTGGCAGCCGCCCTGACGCAGTTGGCCCACCATCTGCTCGACCGCCGCCTCGTTCTCCAGGTCGGCGGGCAGCACGGTCAGGCCCAGGCGCGCGGCGAGCAGCACGGCGGTCACACCGGCGGCCCCGACGGCGCCCTCACCGCCGACGGCCCCGACCACCACACCGTCCGTCATGGTGGTGTCGCGGGCGACCACGCTGATCAGGCGCATGCGGTCGGCGCGCACGTATCCGGCCTCGGCCAGGCGCAGGTGCAGCACCTCGGCGAGCATCGGGTGCGGGCCCAGGCCCTCGGTGACGCGCGCGTCGGCACCGGTCCGGGCGACGGCCGCCTCGATGGCGGCGGACACCCCCGTGTGCGGGGCCGTGACCAGCGGGACGACGACGCCGGACAGGGGCCGTTTGTCGGAGTGCTCCAGGCCGTGGAGCGCCTCGACGAGGGTCTGTTCGTCGCCTTCGGTGTGTCCGTAGCGGATGGTGACCTCGGGGCGGTAGGCGCGCACGAGGTCGGCCATCCGGGCACCGATCGACTCGCCGTCGGCGCACTTCGCCGCTTCGGCCGTGCCTGGGACCGCCATGATCAGGGCGGGGGTACCGAACCAGTTGTCGAAGGACAGGGGGTTGCGGTGGCGGCCGGAACGGCGCTTGGGCAGTTCGCGTGGAGGAAGTCGATCAGAGTTTCGCATACCAGGATTCAGATGAGAGGCGGATGGGGGTGCCCGGTCGGACGGTGGTCACTGCCGCGACATTGTAGCGTTCGGCACCCTGTTTCATGGGCGTGTCCCTCCGAACGTATACCGGATCGAATCCGCAGGGAGCGCCCGGGGTGGTACCCCGCGGAGATCAGCCGCTCATGACGGGATCGCGCCCCCGGATCACGTGGGTGACCAGTTCGACCAGCACCTCTTTGCAGGATCCGCGCTCGCGGGCGTCGGCCAGGATGATGGGTACATCGGCGGAGACGTCCAGCGCCTGGCGGACCTCCTCCTCACGGTAGACGGTGGAGCCCTCGAAGCGGTTCACCGCGACCACGAACGGCACCCCCCGCCGTTCGAAGAAGTCCACGGCGTGGAAGCAGGTGTCCAGGCGGCGGGTGTCGGCCAGGACGACCGCGCCCAGCGCCCCCTCCGCCAGTTCGTCCCACATGAACCAGAACCGGTCCTGGCCGGGGGTGCCGAACAGGTACAGGACGACGTCGTCGTTGATGGTGATCCGGCCGAAGTCCAGGGCGACCGTGGTGGTGGTCTTGTGCTCCACTCCCCCGATGTCGTCCACACCGTAACTGGCCTCGGTCATCACCTCCTCGGTGCTCAGAGGGGTGATCTCGCTGACGGAGGCGACCAGGGTGGTCTTGCCCGCGCCGAACCCCCCGGCGATGATGATCTTGACCGCCTGGGGGATCGCCTCCTGCGGCCTGGTCTCAGAGTCTGCGGATGCCATCGAGTACCGCCTGAAGTACTTTCTTCTCGGGAAGCTGCGTCATGGTCGCCCTGGTCCGCACGTCGCCGTCGGCGAGGAGGTCTCCCAGGAGCACCCTGACGACGGTCAGGGGGATGTCGAGCCGGGCGGAGATCTCCGCCACCGATATCGGTCTGTGGCAGAGACGCATGATCGCCTCGTGCTCCGGTTCCCTGTTCCGCTCCTTGAGGTCGCGCGCGGTGACCACGATGGTGACCAGGTCCAGGCGCGGGCCGGTGGACGGACGGGTGCGGCCCCGGGTCATGGTGTAGGGCCGCACCAGGGGACCCGTGGGCGCGTCGCCGAGCGCGACCCCCAGCGACGGCCCCTCGGATGTGGGATGTCCGCGGCCCCGGTGCCACGGTGCCGACCGGCGGCCGGGCGCCTGGTCCGCCGGGTCGTCGCCGGGGTCGGGTGCGCGTACTCCGTACCGCTCTTCGGACGTGCTCACGAACCGGCTCCTCCCGTGGCGGTGAGCTGACCGGGCCTGCGCGGCGCGGCCGTGAGGAACTGGCCCACCCGCTTGACCCTCAGGTTCATCTCGTAGGCGACCAGCCCGACGTCCGCGTCCTCGGTGGCCAGTACCGACAGACACGCTCCCGCGCCCGCCGCGGTGACGAAGAGGTAGGAGTGCTCCATCTCCACCACCGTCTGGCGGACGTCGCCGCCGCCGAAGTGCCGTCCCGTTCCCCGTGCCAGGCTCTGGAACGCCGAGGCCAGGGCCGACAGGTGCTCGGCGTCCTCCGGGACCAGCCCTCGCGAGCGTCCGAGCAACAGCCCGTCGGCCGACAGCACGATCGCGTGCTCGGCACCGACGACGCGGTCGACCAGGTCGTCCAGGAGCCAGTCCAGGTTGTCCGCGGCCATGCTCTTGCCCACCATGTCAGTCGCTCTCTCCCATGTGATCGTCGGCGCTCACGCCGACCTGACCGTCACTGCTGTGTCCACGCCTGTCGGCGTCGACGTCGGCGTCGATGTCCGCGGCCCGACCGCGCCGGGTCCCGGCGCTGAAGGCGTTCATCATCCGCCGTGCCTGTTCGGGGGTCCTCTCGTCGGAACCCGCCGGGGCGGGGTCGGTCCGCTCCACCACGGGTTCGGTCATGAGTTGAGGGGCGAGGCTGGCCTGGCGCCTGCGCCTGGGCAGTCCGGCGCGGCCCGGTCCGGTGCCGACCCGCTCGGCGGGGGCCGAGGGACCGGCGTCGGGGTGCGTGCCGTGCTCCGCGGGCGCGGAAGGCGGTTCGGGGGTCGGCGGGGGGACCCGGCGCAGCAGGGGGGTACGGCCGGGGTTCTCGGCCACGCGCCCGCCGTCGTCGCCGCCGTGCCGGGGCACCGGGCGCAGCACGGGGCGGACGTGGTGTGAGGGCTCGCCCACGGCGAGCAGGTCGGCGGGCTCCTCCGGCCCCGGCGGCTCCTGCACCGTTGAGTGGGTGCCCTGCCGGACGGCGGCGCGGGGCCGCTCGGGTGCGGTGGAGGAGGCGGCGACGAGGGCGTTGGGGACGAGCACCACCGCCCGGGTCCCGCCGTAGGGCGAGTGCCGCAGCTGGACCCGGATGTCGTGCTTGGCGGCGAGGCGCGCGACCACGAACAGTCCCAGGTGCGAGTCCGCGCCGGGCGTCATGACGTCGAACTCGGGCGCCTCGCTGAGCGTCCTGTTGGAGTTGGCCAGGACCTCCTCGGTCATGCCCAGGCCGCGGTCCTCGATCTCCACGGCCACGCCCCTGGGCACGGACTCGGTGGCGATGGTGACCTCGGTGTGCGGCGGCGAGTAGGCGGTGGCGTTCTCGACGAGCTCGGCGAGCAGGTGGATGACGTCGGCCACGGCGGCGCCGGACAGTGACAGGTCGGGGGCGGAGGTCAGCCGGACCCTGGCGTACTCCTCGGTCTCGGAGATGGCGCCGCGCAGGACGTCCACGAGCGGGACGGGCCGGCGCCAGCGCCGACCGGGCTGGGCGCCGCCCAGGATGATGAGGTTCTCGGCGTGGCGGCGGCCCCGGGTGGCCAGGTGGTCGAGCTGGAAGAGGCTCTCCAGCAGGTCGGGGTCCTCCTCCTCGCGTTCGACGCGGTCCAGAAGCTGGATCTGGCGTTGCAGGAGGGACTGGTGGCGGTGTGCGATGCCGAGGAAGACCCGGTTGACGCCCGCACGGATGTCGGCCTGCTTGACGGCGGCGCCCACGGCGGTGCGCTGGGCGATGTTGAAGGCGTCGGCGACCTGGCCCACCTCGTCGTCGCCGTGGTCGAGCTGCTTCATCTCGGTGTCGAGGTCGACGGGGTCGCCCGCCTCCAGGCGGCGCACGATGCGGGGCAGGTCGCTGCGCGCGGTGCCCAGGGTGTCGGCGCGCAGTTGGGCGAGCCGGTAGGTGAGCCGCCCGGCGGAGCGGGAGGCCACACCGTAGGCGAGGGTGCCCGCGAACAGCGAGAGGATGCTGCCGCCCACGGCGAGGGTGAGCATCCAGGAGCTGGCGTCCTCGGTGGCGCCGACGACGGAGCCCGCGCGCTCGGTGGTCGCCTCGCCCATGGCGGCGTTGACCTGGTCGGCGTGCTCGCGCCAGTCACCGGCCCCGGAGGGCGGTTCGGAGTCGCGGGTCTGCTCGGACGTGGCGGGGTCGACGCTGACGGGCGCCTCGTGGCGGGCGAGGGTGTCGGCGATGGCGAGGGCGTCCTGCCATGCCCTGCTCCCGGCGAGGGCGCCCACCGCGGAGGACCCGCGGTCGTCGGCGCCGGGGTGCACGGTGTCGACACGGTGTCGGGCGTCGGCGATGAGAGCGGCGATCCGTACCTGCTGGTCGCGGTCCAGGGCGTCCCCGGCGAGGACGACGCCGATGAGCGCGTCGGCGTGGCTGAAGCTCTCCTGGGCCCACATCAGGTCGGTGGTGGCGGCGGCCTCGGCGGTGGCGGGCCCGTTGTCCAGGGAGCGCGCCGTGCTGGCGTAGAGGAGGATGCCCTGTTCGATGGCGGTGGTGTAGGCGGTGACGGCGTCGTCGGCCGGGCCGGGGTCGGAGAGGCTCTCGGTACGCAGCTCGTCGACGGCGTCCAGTGACGCGAAGAAGTCCTCGACGAGGGGCGCGGTGGCCGGATCGTCCTGGTCCCCGAGGTCGTCGCGCAGCTCGCGTACGGACGTGAGCGCCTCGTCGGTCCGGTCGGCCGCCTCGGTCAGCGCCTCGCGCCCGTCCTCTCCGGGCGCGGCGAGGTACTCGGCGCTCAGCCGGCGTTCCTCCTGTAGCCGGGTGAGGGCCTCGGCGAGCTGGATGCCGGCCCGTCCGTCGCCGACCGCGGCACGCAGCGACACCGCCTGGACGAGCGTGGCCGTGCTGAGCACGACGAACAGTGCCAGGAAGGTGATGCTGGGGATCAGCACGATCTTGTTGATCTGAGCCCTGATGCCGCCTCGGCCGGTGCCTCCCGTGTTCCCCATTGCGTTCCTCCCACGGACTGGTCGCGGCGCCTGTCGAGCGTGGGTGCACCGCGCACCGGGCTGGTACGCCGGCGGTCCCCGAGCCGGGGAGGCCACTACGGTGCGCACAGGGCACACCACGCTTGGTGCCCACAGACTCAGGACGCTATCGCACTCTCACCGACCTCGCGGGGCTAATTCCAAAATGGGCGCGAGGAGAACGCGGGCGCCGTGGACGCGGTCGCGGGAGGGAGCCGTACGAACGCGTTCGGGCGCGCGTCCGGTGCGGACGCGCGCCCGAACGGGGGAGAGCCGCCGCGGCCGCAGGCCGACCGTTGAGGGTGGTGGGAGGGCGACAGGGAGAACTACCGCGGCCGCAGGCCGGCCGTTGAGGGTGGCGGGAGGGCGACGGGCGGGATCAGGCGACGAAGCCCTTCCGGTGCTCGTCGATCCCCGCGCGCAGCCGCTCCAGCTGCTCGGCGACCCGGACCGGCGCCGTGCCGCCCTTGCCGGACCGGGAGGCCAGCGACCCGGGCACGGTGAGGACCTCGCGCACCGCCGGGGTCAGGTGCCCGGAGATGGCGGCGAGGTCGTCGTCGCCGAGGTCGGGCAGGTCGATGCCGCGCTCCTCGCACACCCGCACGCAGGTGCCCGCGATCTCGTGCGCCTCCCGGAAGGGCACGCGCTCGCGCACCAGCCACTCGGCGATGTCGGTGGCCAGGGAGAAGCCCTGCGGGGCCAGCTCGGCCATCCGGTCGGCGTGGAAGGCCATGGTGGCGACCATGCCGGTCATGGCGGGCAGCAGCAGGTGCAGGGTGTCCACCGCGTCGAAGACCGGCTCCTTGTCCTCCTGCAGGTCGCGGTTGTAGGCCAGCGGGAGCCCCTTGAGGGTCGTGAGCAGCCCGGCCAGGTCACCGACCAGGCGCCCGGCCTTGCCGCGTGCGAGCTCGGCCACGTCGGGGTTCTTCTTCTGCGGCATGATCGAGGAGCCGGTGGAGAAGGCGTCGTCGAGCGTGACGAAGGAGAACTCCTTGGTCGCCCACAGGATGACCTCCTCCGACAGCCGGGACAGGTCCACCCCGATCATGGCGGTGACGAAGGAGAACTCGGCGACCACGTCGCGGGCGGCGGTGCCGTCGATGGAGTTGTCCACCGAGTCGGGGAAGCCCAGCTCGGTGGCGACCGCCTGGGGGTCCAGTCCCAGGGAGGACCCGGCCAGGGCGCCGGAGCCGTAGGCGGAGACCGCGGCGCGGCGGTCCCAGTCGCGCAGCCGCTCGACGTCGCGCACCAGCGGCCAGGCGTGCGCCATGAGGTGGTGGGCGAGCAGCACGGGCTGGGCGTGTTGCAGGTGGGTGCGGCCGGGCATGGCGGCGCCGGGGTGGGCCGCCGCCTGGTCCGCCAGGGCCTGCACCAGGTCCAGGAGCTGGTCGGCGATCTGGCGTGCCTCCTCGCGCAGGTACATGCGGACGAGGGTGGCGATCTGGTCGTTGCGCGAACGCCCGGCGCGCAGCCGACCGCCCAGCTCTGGGCCGACCCGCTCGATGAAACCGCGCTCCAGAGCGGTGTGCACGTCCTCGTCCTCCAGGACGGGGGTGAACGCCCCGGAGGCCACGTCGGCCTCCAGCCGGTCCAGGCCCACGAGCATGCGCTCCAGCTCGTCGGCGGTGAGCAGCCCGGCGCGGTGCAGCGCGCGGGCGTGGGCGCGCGAGCCGGCGATGTCGTGGCGGGCCAGGCGCCAGTCGAAGTGGGTGCTCAGCGACAGCCGCGCCAGGGCCTGGTCGGGGCCGCCCTCGAAGCGGCCTCCCCACAGGCGCAGCGCCTCGGGCTGGTCGGCCATGGAAGTCTCCTTGACGTGTGGTGTGCGGGTGGTGCGGAGCCGGACGGCCCCGCACCGCCGGGGGTCTTACCTGGTACGGCGCTGGTCGCGCAGGTGGGCGATCTTCGCGGGCATGCCGAAGACGTCGATGAAGCCGCGGGCCAGGGACTGGTCGTAGGTGTCGCCGGTGTCGTAGGTGGCCAGGCCGTAGTCGTACAGGGACGCCTCGCTGCGGCGGCCGGTGACCACGGCGCGGCCGCCGTGCAGGACCATGCGGATGTCGCCGGTGACGTTCTTGTTGGCCTCGGTGACGAAGGTCCGCAGCGCGTCCTTGAGCGGGGAGAACCACAGGCCGTCGTAGACGAGCTCGTCGGGCTCGCGCTCCTGGGCGGGGTCCTGGGTGTAGTCGTAGAGGTCCTCGACGGGACCGTTCCGGATGTCCTCCAGGAAACCGGTCTCCACCGCGCGGCCGAAGAGGTTCTGGTCGATGGAGTGGGGCGACTTCCTGCTGACGTCGATCGGCGGCCCCCCGTCCTCGGCGAAGGCGATGGCCCTGTCGCGGGTCACACCGGAGCCGCGGACCGGGGCCGGGACCCTGAGCTCGGCGAGGAGGGCGGCGAGCCCGGCCTCGAGGCGGACCTGGTCGTTGCCCCTGCCGGTGCAGCCGTGGGCGACCATGGTGGTGCCGTGGTACCGGGCGGCGTCGGCAAGGTGCTTGACGATCAGCGGGCGCGAGGGCACGGAGACCAGCGGGTAGCGGTCCATTTGGCATCCTCTCCCTGCCGAAGCCGGGAGGATCCGACAACCTCTAAGCACAGAGGTCGCTGGCGGTTGACGCTTCGTCGCCCGGGTACCCCCGAAGGCTCCACGTCCTGACAGGGCCTGCCCGACCCCATGGCCCTCGGTTACCGGACCATGGCCAAAAGTAGCACGCCTTGGCTGACAGGGCGATTCACCCACCGGCTGAAGCCAGTGGCACTCTCGCGAAGGAGAGGTAGGCGGGTACGACGCGCTCGGTCATGGGTTCCCCCTCGGGTGTTCGTTGGTGTGCGGCGACTGCGGTTGCGGCGCGTACAAGGCTACGGTCTGCGGTCGGCCAGTCGCAGGAGCGCGGCGGCCAGCTCCTCACCTCCCTGGGGATCGCGGGAGATCACCAGGATGGTGTCGTCCCCCGCGATGGTGCCCAGGATGGCGTGGAAGTCGGTGTGGTCGATGGCCGAGGCCAGGTACTGGGCCGCGCCGGGCGGGGTGCGGACGATGACCATGTTGGCGGAGGCCTCGGCGGAGACCAGCAGGTCCTCGGCGAGCCGTGTCAGGCGGGCGCCGGAGACCTGTTCGAGGTCGAGGCTGTCGGGCCGGGTGCGCTGCAGGCGTTCGCCGCCCTCACCGGGCAGCACGTAGGCCAGCTGGCCGTCGGCGGTGCGGAGCTTGACCGCGCCCAGCTCGTCCAGGTCCCTGGACAGGGTGGCCTGGGTGACCTGGACGCCCGCCTCGGCCAGGCGCCTGGCCAGCTCTCCCTGGGACCGGACGTCCGCCCTGGTGAGGACCTCGGTGATCCTGGCGTGTCTGGCCGCCTTGGTCATCGGCGCCGACCCGCCGCTGTCCGCCGTCATCGTCGGTCGGTCCCGGCTTTGTCGCTGGCCTCGAGCAGGAAGGCGAGCAGGGCCTTCTGGGCGTGGCGGCGGTTCTCGGCCTCGTCCCAGACCACGCTGCGGGGCCCGTCGAGGACCTCGGCGGAGATCTCCTTGCCGCGGTAGGCGGGCAGGCAGTGCAGGACGATGGCCGCGGGGTGGGCGGCGGAGAGCAGGGCGGCGTCGATCGCGTAGGGGCGGAAGGGCGCCTCGCGCTCGGCCGCCTCGTCCTCCTGGCCCATGGACACCCAGGTGTCGGTGGCCAGGACGTCGGCGCCGCGGGCGGCCTCGCCGGGATCGGTGGTGACCGTGACCGATCCCCTGGTGCTCTCGGCGATCTCGGTGGCGCGGGCGACCACCTCCGGGTCGGGGAGGTGTCCCTCGGGGGCGCCGACGCGCACGTGGAGTCCGGCGGTGGCCCCGCCCAGCAGGTAGGAGTGGGCCATGTTGTTGGCGCCGTCGCCGAGGTAGGCGAGGGTGAGCCCGGCCAGGGTGCCCTTGTGCTCGCGGACGGTCTGCAGGTCGGCGAGGATCTGGCAGGGGTGGAACTCGTCGGTGAGGGAGTTGACCACCGGGACGGAGGTGTACGCGGCCAGGGCCTCCAGGTCGCTCTGCGCGAAGGTGCGCCACACGACGGCGGCGACCTGGCGCTCCAGCACGCGGGCGGTGTCCTCCAGGGGTTCGCCTCGGCCCATCTGGGTGCTGGCCGTGTCCAGGACCAGTGGGCTGCCGCCCAGGTCGGCGACGCCGACGGCGAAGGACAGGCGTGTCCGGGTGGAGGGCTTGTCGAAGATCAGGGCGACGGTGCGCGGGCCGGCGAGCGGCCGGTGGAGGAAACGGTCCCTCTTCATGTCGTCGGCGATGTCGAGCACCCGGGCCTGCTCGGCCGGGGTGAGGTCGTCGTCGCGGAGGAAGTGACGGGCCATGGTGACTACTGCTCCTTCGTCGCGGCGGCCTCGGCGGCGTCCAGGATGGTGGGCAGCGCCTCGGTGAACAGTTCGAGCTGTTCGGGTGTGATGACCAGGGGCGGGGCGATCCGGACGGCGTCGGGCGCCACGGCGTTGACCAGGAAGCCGCGTACGGCCGCCTGTTCCTGCACGTGCGCGGCGTGCGGCCCGGTCAGCTCCAGGGCCCGCCACAGTCCGCTGCCGCGCTGTCCGACCAGCAGGGGGTGGTCGAGCGCGTCGATCTTCTCGGCCAGGATCTCGCCCGCGACGGTGGCGTGGGCGAGGAGGTTCTCGCTCTCGATGGTGTCGATGACGGCGAGGGCGGCGGCGCAGGCGACGGGGTTGCCGCCGAAGGTGGAGCCGTGGTCGCCCTTGTGGAAGGCGTCTGCGTAGCGGCCGAAGCCGGCGCAGGCGCCGATGGGCAGGCCGCCGCCCAGGCCCTTGGCGAGGGTGAGCACGTCGGGGCGCACGCCCTCCTCGGCCTGGTGGGCGAACCAGCGGCCGGTGCGGCCGATGCCGCTCTGGATCTCGTCCAGGACGAAGGCGGCGCCGGTGTCGTCGCAGATCCGACGGACCCCGGCGAGGTAGCCCTCGGGGGCGGGGACGACCCCGGCCTCTCCCTGGGTGGGTTCGGTGAACACGGCGACGCAGTGTTCGTCGACCGCATCGGCGAGGGCGTCCAGGTCGCCGTGGGGCACGAAGCGCACGTCCATGCCGAAGGGGCCGAACGGCTCGCGGATGGCGTCCTTGCCGGTGAGGGCGAGGGCGCCGGAGGTGCGGCCGTGGAAGCCCTTGTCGGAGGCCACGAAGTAGTGGCGTCCGGGCCCGGCGGCGCGCCTGACCAGCTTGAGGGCGGCCTCGTTGGCCTCGGTGCCGGAGTTGGCGAAGAAGATCTTGGCGTCGCCGCCGAGCAGGCCGACCAGGCGCTCGGCGAGCTCGACCTCGCGCTCGTGGACGAACAGGTTGCTGGTGTGGGCGAGGGTGGCCGTCTGGTGGGCGACCGCCTTGACCAGTGCGGGGTGTCCGTGTCCGAGGCTGGAGACGGCGATCCCGGCGATGAGGTCGAGGTACTGGCGGCCGTCGGCGTCGTAGACCTCGCAGCCGCGCCCGAGGGTGAGTGCGACGGGTGGGACGCCGTAGGTGGGCATGAGCGAGGCGGCGAAGCGCTCGCGCAGCTCGGAACCACTGGTCACTGTGCGCCTCCTGTGTTCGTGGCGGTGGTGTCGTCGGGGCGCCAGGGGCGCGGGGTGTGGCCGTTTCCGGCGAGCAGGGCGGCCTCCAGCTCCGGGTCGGCGACCATGGTGCCGACGCCCTGGTCGGTGAAGACCTCCAGGAGCAGGGAGTGGGGAATGCGGCCGTCGATGATGTGGGCCTGGGGGACGCCGCCCTCGACGGCGTGCAGGCAGGCCTCCATCTTGGGGAGCATCCCCGAGGACAGGGAGGGCAGCAGGGCACGCAGCTCGTCGACGTCCAGGCGGCTGACCAGCTCGGTGTTGTGCGGGTAGTCGGAGAAGAGGCCCTCGACGTCGGTGAGCATGATGAGCTTGCTGGCGCCCAGGGCGACCGCGAGGGCGGAGGCGGCGGTGTCGGCGTTGACGTTGTAGACGCCGCCGTCGTCGGCGCGGGCGACGCTGGAGACCACGGGGACCCGGCCGTCGGACAGGAGCGCGGCGACGGCGCCCGGGTCGACGCCGGTGATCTCGCCGACGCGGCCGAGGTCGACGGTCTCGCCGTCCACCTCGACGGTCTTGCGCCGGGCGGTCAGGAGGTTGGCGTCCTCGCCGGACATGCCGACGGCGAAGGGGCCGTGCTGGTTGACCAGCCCGACGATCTCGCGGTTGACCTGGCCGGTGAGGACCATGCGGACGATGTCCATGGCCTCGTCGGTGGTCACGCGCAGTCCGGCGGTGAAGGTGGACTCCACCCCCGCGCGGTCGAGCTGTGCGCTGATCTGGGGTCCGCCGCCGTGCACGACGACGGGGCGCAGGCCCGCGTAGTGCAGGAAGACGATGGACTCGGCGAAGCGGACGCGCAGCTCGTCGCTGACCATGGCGTTGCCGCCGTACTTGACCACGACGGTGCGGCCGTGGAAGCGGGAGAGCCAGGGCAGCGCCTCGATGAGGTTGGCGGCCTTGTCTATGGCGACGTCCCGCGCCTGGTTCTCGGTGGACGGGGTGGAGCGCGCGATCATGAGTTCTGGGCCCGGTCGTGTTCGGTGGCGGGGGTGTCGGCGCCGATCTGGGTGGCCAGTTCGGCCAGCACCTCGGTCAGCAGTGCGGCGAGGGCGTCCTCCTCGGGGGTGGTGCCGCTGGCACCGCTGGCCATGAGCAGCACGGTGTCGTTGGTGGCGGCCAGAGGGTCGAGGGTCTTGCCCACGGCGTCGGGCAGCAGGCGCCGGCACTGGTCGGCGGTGACGTCCGCGTCGGTGGTGAGCACGCACAGCGCCGAGGACAGGGAGGCGTCGGGGCCCTTGGCCATGGCGCCGACGGTGTAGCCGTCACCGCGCCGGAAGGCGATCTTGACGACGGTGTCGGTGGTGCGGATGGCGTCGGCGGCGGCCAGTCCCCCGCCGCGCGAGGCCTCGGCCAGGGCCGCGGTGACTCCCTGGCGCAGGGCGTCCAGGGGCGGACGGGTCCCGACGGGGCCGGTGGCGCACAGCACCACCTCGGCGGCGGAGTCGGCCAGCAGGTCGGCGGTGTGCTCGGCCTGGGCGTGGACGTCCTGGAAGCCGGGGGGACCGGTGCCCGCGTTGGCCCCGCCGGAGGTGAGGACGGCGGCGCGCACGCGCCCGCCCGCGACGACCTGTTGGGACCACAGGACGGGGGCGGACTTGTCGTCGGCGGTGGTGAAGACGGCTCCGGCGGCACGGGAGGGGCCGTCGTTGACGACGACGGCGACGTCCCGGGCGCCGTCGTCCTTCAGGCCCGCGGCGACTCCGGCGGCGCGGAAGCCCTGGGGCGCTGTGACACTCACGGTGTTGCCTTCCTAGGGTGCGACCGCGGCGAGCGGCAGACCGGTGTCCTCGGGCAGGCCGAGGGCGAGGTTGGTGCTCTGGACGGCGCCGCCCGCGGTGCCCTTGGTGAGGTTGTCCAGGGCGGCGACGGCGACCATGCGGCCCGCGTCGGGGTCGACGGTGACCTGCACGAGGGTGGTGTTGGCGGCCAGCGTCATGGCGGTGCTGGGCCAGGTGCCCTCGGGGAGCAGGTGGACGAAGGGCTCGTCGGCGTAGGTGGACTGGTAGGCGGCGCGGACCTGGTCGGCGGTGGTGCCGGGTTTGAGGGGCGCGGTGCAGGTGGCGAGGATGCCGCGGGGCAGCGGGGCCAGGACGGGGGTGAAGGACAGCCTGACCGGCTCGCCGGTGACCGAGGTGAGGTTCTGGACGATCTCGGGGTTGTGCCGGTGGGTGCCGCCGACGCCGTAGGGGCTCAGTGCGCCCATGACCTCGCTGCCGACGAGGTTGGGCTTGGGCGCCCTTCCCGCACCGGAGGTGCCGGTGACGGCGACGACGGTCAGGTCGGGCTCGACGAGCTGTTCGGCCAGGCCGGGCAGCAGGGCCAGGGTGGCGACGGTGACGTGGCATCCGGGGACGGCGACACGGCGGGATCCGGCGAGTCGTTCGCGCTGTCCGGGCAGCTCGGGCAGGCCGTAGGGCCAGGTTCCGGCGTGCGGGGTGCCGTAGAAGCGTTCCCAGGCGGCGGCGTCGTTGAGCCTGAAGTCGGCGCCGCAGTCGACCACGAGGACGTCGTCGCCGAGCTGTTGGGCGATGTCGGCGGACTGGCCGTGCGGCAGGGCGAGGTAGACGACGTCGTGGCCGCGCAGCTCCTCGACGGTGGTGGGCGCCAGGACCCGGTCGGCCAGCGGCAGCAGGTGCGGCTGGTGCTGGATCAGGGGTGTCCCGGCGCTGCTCCCGGCGGTGACCGCGCCGATGGTGATCTCGGGGTGGTCCAGGAGCAGGCGCAGCAGCTCGCCCCCCGCGTAGCCGCTGGCTCCGGCGATGGCCGCTGTGTATCCCATGGTGATGCCCCCTGGTCGGAACTGACTGGACCATCATGCATGACCATGTAAATTTATGCAAGCAGATGCGAGGGCACCCGCCGCGCCGTGGGCGGGGCCTCTCGCGCGGGCGACCGGCTGTCCGGTGAAGGCTCAGCGGCCGGCGATACGGGTGGCGATCTCGGCGAGGCGTGAGGTGTGGGCCCTGTCCTCGGTACGGGACTCGCGGCGGTCGGCGGTGCGGTACAGCCCGTGGATGACCTGGGTGCCCACCCAGCGCAGGGGCTCGGGCTCCCAGGTGCGGACCTGGTGGCCGACCCAGGGCAGGCGGGTCAGGTCGGTCTCCCGGCGCAGGATCAGGTCGCGCAGGGTGCGCCCGGCCAGGTTGCTGGTGGCCACGCCGCTGCCCACGTAGCCGCCCGCCCAGCCCAGACCGGTCTCGGTGTCCATGTGCACGGCCGGGCACCAGTCGCGCGGCACTCCCAGCACGCCGGACCAGGCGTGCTCGACCGGCACCTCGGCCACGTCGGGGAACATGCGGACGAGCGCCTGCCACAGCCCGGCGATGACCTGCGGCTGGGTGGCGCCGTCCTGGTCCTGGGCGGAGCCGAGGCGGTGGGGGACCCCGCGTCCGCCGATGGCGATGCGGTCGTCGGCGGTGCGCTGGGCGTAGACGTAGGAGTGGGCGGCGTCGCCCAGGACCTCGCGGCCCTCCCAGCCGATCTTGTCCCACAGCTCGGCCGGAAGCGGCTCGGTGGCGATCATCGAGGAGTTCATCGGCAGCCAGTCGCGGCGCTGGCCGCGCAGCGTGGAGGTGAACCCCTCGGTGGCCCGCACGACGTGGTCGGCGTAGACGGTGCCGTGCTCGGTGACGACCGCCGGACGCGCCGTCGCGCCGCGGGGGCGGATCTCCTCCACGGCGGTGCCCTCGAAGATCATCACCCCCAGGTCCTCCACCACCCGGGCCAGGCCGGTGACCAGCTTGGCGGGGTGCACGCGGGCGGCGTGCGGGGAGTAGGCGGAGGCGACCGCGCCGGACACCGCCAGCCGGGGCTCGTGGTCGCCCTCCACCAGGTGGATGTCGTCGGGCCAGTAGCCCCACTCCTGGAGGTACTCGATGTCCTCGGCCAGGCGCTCGCGCTGGGCGGCGTTGGTGGCCACCAGCCGCATGCCGCCGCGGACGATGTCGGCGTCGACGCCCTCGGCCTCCGCCACCGAGATCACCTCGGTGACGGTGTCCATCATCGCCCGCTGCAGGGCGATCATCGCGGCCTTGCCGTGTGACTGCGCGTAGCGCTCACGCGAGCCCGCGAACTCGGCCGACAGCCACCCTCCGTTGCGGCCGGAGGCGCCGAACCCGGCGAACTCCCGTTCGACCACGGCCACCCGCAGGTCCGGCTGTTCCTTCTTGAGGTAGTAGGCGGTCCACAGGCCGGTGTACCCGGCTCCGACCACGCAGACGTCGTAGTCGGCGGTGCCCGGCAGGGGCGCACGGCGCTCGGGGAGGCCGGTCTCCCGGAACCAGAAGGACACGGACCCGTTGGAAAAACGTGAGGACCGGGGAATCGTCCTCATCTGCGCGGCAGTGGTGAACAATCCCATCTTTCCCCCCGAAACCTGTGTGCTCACGGTCCACCCCACACGGGACCCACGAACTCCCGCCAACTTACACGGGAACGACGGTTCGTGGGATGTTTTCCGTGCCTTCTCGGGCGGTGGAGCCCCGAGGGAAAGCGGATTCGGCTACGTACAGTTCCGAGCCGAACGCACTGTCAGCAGCATGCGTGGTCACGGAGGGTGCGCGCGATGTCGGTGAGCCGGCGGACGCCGTCGTCCCCGAGCGGGCCCAGGACGTACTCGCGCAGCCGCTCGACGTGCTTGGTGCGCGCCTTCCCGATGAAGTCCAGGCCCTTGCCGGTGAGCACGGCGTAGACGACCCGGCGGTCGGAGGCGCAGTTCTCCCGCTCCAGGTAGCCCTCCCGCTCCAGGCGGTCCGCGAGCTTGGTGAACCCGCCCGTGCTCAGACTGACCTCGCGGGCCAGGCAGCTCATGGGCAGCCGGTGGCCGGGGGTGCGCTGCAGGCGTATGAGCACCTCGAACCAGGGTCCGGCCATGTCCTTGCCGTCGGGGGTGATCCCGCCCAGGAGCTTGGGCTGGACGGTGTTCATCGCCTCGTGGACCAGCCCCCACGCGGTGATGAGGTCGTCGTCGCTCGGTGCGGTTTCCGCTTCCGCGTCGATGTCGGTCTGCCGTGTGCTCATGCCCGCTCCCTCGTCCCTCCCGGGGCGGACGCCGGCGCGCATCTCACCCACAAGAAATATCTTCCCAGTAAATTTTACTCGACGGCGGACGTTTCGCCCAGCGTTTTTCCCGCGGACACGTCACACCCGGCGCGTCTGGTCACGCGCCGGGTCAGCACACCGGTATGGGACGGGAAGAGTACTTTCCATGGGGCCCCGCCGCGTCCTTCGGAGGCGGCGGGGCCCCATGGTCAGTGACGGGCCGCGACCGCGTCCAGCGCGGCCGCCAGGGTGGACACCAGGTGGTCGATCTGCTCCCAGGTGATGATCAGGGGCGGCGAGACGAGCAGCGCCGTCGGGATCGGCCGCAGGATCGCCCCGCGGGCCCGCGCCTCGGTGAAGATCTCCGCCGTGGTGATCCCCCTCCCCACGAGGGCCTCCTCCGTGAGCTCCACCGCACCCATCACCCCGAGGCCCGAGCGGACCTCGGCCACCAGCGGGTGGTCGGCCAGACCGCGCAGCGCGCCGTCCAGGTGGCGCTCGACCTCCAGCGACACCGTGAACAGGTCCTCGCGCTCCAGGATGTCCAGGTTGGCCATCGCCGCCGCGCAGGCCGTCGGGTGCCCGGCGTAGGTGGTCCCGTGCATGAACGGATTGCCCTCGCCGTTGTAGAAGGGGTCGGCCACCCGCCCGCTGACCACGACGCCGCCCAGTGGCAGGTAACCGCTGGAGACGCCCTTGGCGAAGACGATCATGTCCGGGGTGACACCGAAGCGCTCGATCCCGAACCAGTTGCCCATCCGCGCGAAACCGCAGATGACGCTGTCGACGACGAACAGCACGCCGTACTTGTGACAGATCCGCGACACCTCGGCGAAGTAGCCGTCCGAAGGCGGGAACACCCCGCCCGCACCGACCACCGGCTCGGCGAAGAAGGCGGCGACCCGCTCGGGGCCCACCCGCAGGATCTCGGCCTCCAGGGCCTCGGCCGAGTCGTGGGGCACCACCGAGGTGTCCTCGACCAGCTTGCCGTAGCCGCTACGGAACCGGTCCATTCCGGACAGGCTCGTGCCGAAGCCGTGCAGGCCGTGGTAGCCGCCGGTCCGGCTGATCAGGTGCGTGCGCTCGGGCCGGCCGGTGACCGCCCAGTACCGCCGCGCGAGCTTGGCGGCGGTGTCGATGGACTCTCCCCCGCCGCAGGTCAGGATCACCCGCGGATCGACGACGGGCGCGTGCGCGGCCAGGCGCTCGCTGAGCTCGGCCGCGGGCCGGTTGGTGAAGTCCCCGTAGACGGTGTAGGCGTCCAGGGTGCTGATCTGGCGGTGGACCGCGTCCGCGATCTCGACGCGTCCGTGCCCGACGTTGCAGTACCAGAGGCTGGCGGTGCCGTCCAGGTAGCGATCGCCGGAGTCGTCCCAGAGCCACACCCCCTCGGCACGGGCCACCGTGAACTCCGGCCCCTTGGCCACGGTGTTCATATCGCAGAAGGTGTGCCAGAGGCGGCTGGGCTCCCGGTGCTCCCGGGGAACAAGTGCGGACGAGACAACCGTTTCGGTCATATGGCGACCTCCGAGCCGAGTCATGCGCCAAAGCGCAGCGGAAAACTCAGGTTGATCTGGCCTGCACCCGGGCGCCCGATGGTGGCAGGTGCTTGCAGGCTAATCTGGTGACCCACCACACAGCAAGAGACAAAACGACGATTCATGCCCCGAAACCTAAACTTCATGCCGCCTACCCTCCGGTGGCAGCGCGAAAACCCCTGCTGGCCTGGAAAAACTCGCCAAAAAATAATCTGAAATCTGGGGTCGCCACCGAAGCTTTCGGCGGTGCGAGGGGCCTCACCGCCACGTCGCGCGACCGCTTTCCCGCGGAAAGGGGACGGGGCCGGCCGCTCCCCTCCTCCGGGAAGCAGCCGGCCCCGTCCAGGTCCGGCCACGGGCCCCGGCACGGGCCCGTTCACACGTCTCAGCCCCGCAGGACCGCCCCCGTGCGCTCGGTGGCCGCGGCGACGGCCGCGTCGCGCGCGGCGCCGGCCTCCTCCGCGGTCAGAGTCCGGTCACCGGCCCGGAAGCGCAGGGCGAAGGCCACCGACTTGCGGCCCTCCCCCACCTGCTCCCCTGTGTAGACGTCGAACAGGCGCACGCTCTCCAGCAGCTCGCCCGCGCCCTCGGCCAGGGCCTCGCTGATCCGGCCCACCGGCACCGAGGAGTCCACGACCAGGGCCACGTCCTGGGTGGCCACCGGGTAGGTGGACACCTCCGGAGCGGTGGCGGGGGTGCGGGCCCCCTCGATCCGGTCGAGATCGACCTCCACCGCCGCCGTGCGCTCGGGCAGCCCGAACGCCTTGACGGTGCGCGGGTGCAGCTCGCCGGCGTGCCCCACCAGCAGGCGCCCACCGCCCGCGCGCACGTACAGCGCGGCGCAGCGCCCCGGGTGCCACGGGGCGTGCTGGTCGGCCTCGACCTCCAGCTCGACCCCCGCGACACGGGCGATGTCGCGGGCGGCCTGGACGGCGTCGGCCCAGGTGGCCTCCCGGCCCGGGCCCCACCATCCGGCGCGCTCGACGAGCCCGGAGAGCACCGCGCCCACCCGGCGCGGCTGCTCCGGCAGGGCGGCGTCGATCCGGGCCAGCTCCTCGGCGCTGGGGCCGCGGTCCACCGGCAGCATCGGGGCGCGGGCGGCCCCGGGCCTGGGCCGGTAGACCAGGCCCATCTCGTACAGGGCCACGTCGGTGAGGCCGCGCCCCACGTTGCGGGCCAGGGCCTTGAACAGGCCGGGCAGCAGCGTGGTGCGCAGCAGCGGCTCGCCCTCGTTGAGCGGGTTGGCCAGGCGCAGCGCCCTCCTGCGGTCGTCGTCCGCGCCAAGCTGGAGTCCGTCGAGGTCGCGCTCGCCGACGAACGGGTAGTTCAGCACCTCGTGGAAACCGGTGTCGGCCAGGGTCCGGCCGACCGCGCGGCGCAGGCGCTGGCTCACGGTCAGGCCCCGGCCCGAGGCGAGCGGGCGGATCGAGGGGATGTTCTCGTAGCCCTCGAACCGGATGACCTCCTCGGCGAGGTCGTTGGGATCGGTGATGTCGGGCCGCCAGGTGGGCGGGGTGACCCTCAGCAGGTCCCCGTCGGCCTCCACCGCGCAGCCGATGGCGCGCAGCCACTTCTCCGTGGTGCCCTCGGGGTAGTCCACCCCGGCGACGGAGCCCGCGTGTGAGGCCCTCACCCCGATCGCCTCGCGGGGCGGCGTCCGGTCCAGGTGGGTGTAGGCGGTCTCGACGGTGGCGCCGCCCAGCTCCGCGAGCAGCTCGACCGCACGGGTGGCCGCGGCCAGCTGCACGGCGGAGTCCACACCGCGCTCGAAGCGGCGGGAGGACTCCGAGGACAGCTGGTGGCGGCGCGAGGCGCGGGCGATGTGCATGGCGTCGAAGTGCGCGGCCTCGATCAGCACCTCCGTGCTGGTCAGGGAGATCTCCGTGCTCAGGCCGCCCATGACGCCCGCGATGTTGACCGGGCCGCTGTCGTCGGCGATGACGATGTCGTCGGCGTCCAGGGAGCGCTGGACGTGGTCCAGGGTCTCCAGCTTCTCCCCCGCCGCGGCGGCGCGTACCCGCAGGGCGCCCTGGAGCTGCGCGCCGTCCCAGGCGTGCAGCGGCTGGCCGAGTTCGAGCATCACGTAGTTGGTGACGTCCACGGCCAGGGAGAGCGGGCGTACACCGCTCTGGTGCAGGCGGCGCTTCATCCACAGCGGGCTCGGCGCGTCGGGGTCGAACCCGGTGGCGCCGCGCAGGACGTAGCGGTCGCACAGCGCCGGGTCGATCTCCGCGGGCCGGCCCTCTCCCGCGGGACCGGCCACGGTGAGGTCGGCCGGGTCGCGGAAGCCGACCCCGTACAGCGCGGCCGTGTCGCGGGCCACGCCGCGCAGGGACAGGGCGTAGCCGCGGTCGGGGGTGACGGCGATGTCGAGGACGTCCTCGCGCAGGCCGAGCGGGCCGATGGCGTCCTCGCCCACCTCGCCGAAGCCCTCGGGCAGGACGACGATGCCGCTGTGGTCCTCCCACAGGCCCAGCTCGGTGGCCGAGCAGATCATGCCCGCCGACATCCTGCCGTAGGTCTTGCGGGCACCGATCCGGAAGCCTCCGGGCAGCTCGGCGCCGGGCAGGCAGACCACGACGAGGTCTCCCTCGGCGAAGTTGCGGGCGCCGCAGACGATCTCCTGCGGCTCGCCGGTGCCGTTGGCCCGGCCCACGTCCACACGGCAGAAGCGGATGGGCTTCTTGAACCCGGTGAGCTCCTCGATGGAGAGCACCCGGCCGTAGACGAGGGGCCCGGTGACGTCGGCGCCGAGCTCGTCGACGGTCTCGACCTCCAGGCCCGCCAGGGTGAGGCGGCCGGCGAGGTCGCGTGCGGTGACGTCGGCCGGCAGGTCGACGTACTCCCGCAGCCAGCTAAGGGGGACGCGCATCAGTTCTCACTCCCGAACGCCGAGGTGAAGCGGATGTCGCCCTCGACCATGTCGTGCATGTCGCGCACGCCGTGCGCGAACATCAGTGTCCGTTCGATTCCCAGGCCGAAGGCCCAGCCGGTGTACACCTCGGGGTCCACCCCCGCGGCGGTGAGCACGCGCGGGTTGACCACGCCGCAGCCGCCGATCTCGATCCAGCCCTCGCTGGAACAGGTGCGGCAGGCGGCGTCGGGGTTGCCCACGGAGGCGCCCCGGCACACGAAGCACTCCATGTCCACCTCGGCGGACGGCTCGGTGAACGGGAAGTAGGAGGCCCGGAACCGCGTCCGCAGCCCTTCTCCGAAGACGCCCTCCACGTAGGCGTCGATGGCGCCGCGCAGGTGGGCCAGGGTGACGCCCCTGTCCACGACCAGGCCCTCCAACTGGTGGAAGACCGGGCTGTGGGTGGCGTCGAGCTCGTCGGTGCGGAAGGTCTTGCCGGGCGCGACCACGTACACCGGCAGCTCGCGGGAGAGCAGCGCGCGGACCTGGACCGGCGAGGTGTGGGTGCGCATGACCAGCCCGGACCCGCCGCCGTCGGGGCCCTCCACGAAGAAGGTGTCCTGCATGGTGCGCGCGGGGTGGTCGGGCTGGAAGTTGAGGGCGTCGAAGTTGAACCACTCGGCCTCGACCTCGGGGCCCTCGGCGATCTCGAAGCCCATGCCGACGAAGATGTCGGCCACGCGCTCGGCGACGGTGGTCAGCGGGTGGCGGGCACCGCGCGGGGCGCGGTCCCAGGGCAGGGTGACGTCGACCCGCTCCTCGATGAGCACACGCTCGTCGCGCTCGGCCTCCAGGACGGCCTGGCGGGCCTTGAGGGCCTGGCCGACGTCGCGCCGGGCGCCGCCCACCCGCTTGCCCGCGTCGGCCTTGGCGGCCGGGGGCAGGGCGCCGATCTCCCGGTTGGCCAGGGCCAGCGGGGAGCGGTCCGAGGCGTGTGCGAGGCGGACCTCCTTGAGTTCGGCGAGGTCGGTGGCGGCCTCGATGGCGGCCAGTGCCTCCTCGCGCATGCGGGCGACCTCGTCGGGGTGCAGAGGGGTCACCTCGACCGGGTCGAAGGAATTGTTCGGTGCAGACATGGTTGGTTGCCTCGCCGCCGGAGTCCCCGACCAGGACGGGGGAACAGGCGGCAGTCACGGTCCGCGGCGGGGCGGACGAAGCCGACAGGGAAAGCAGGCGGATTACGGGCGTGCCCGGCACAAGGGTCCGTTACGAGGCCGGGAGCACGCCGTTGCGCCCACCGGGGAGGCTGGAGGGTCCGAAGGGTCTTCAGACGAACTCGGGCGCCCCGGCGGGCATGGTAAATCGGAACTCGGCGCCGCCGCTGGGGGCGCGTCCGACGGTGATCGTGCCGCCGTGGGCCTCGACGAGGCCCTTGACGATGAACAGCCCGAGGCCGGTCCCGCTCCGGCGCTTGCTGCGCCAGAACTGGCGGAAGACGCGCGGAATGGTCTCGGGCGCTATGCCCTGGCCTTCGTCGCGCACCGACACCGCTGTTCCTCCTTCACACGGCTCGATCACGATACTGACAGTACCAGCGCCGTGCCGCACGCCGTTTTCCACCAGGTTCAACAGGATCTGCTCGATCTTGTCGGGGTCCAGCCACATGCGCGGAAGCTCGCCGCGGGTCTCGACGCGGAAGCGCTCCTCGGGCTCGCCGGAGGCCACCCGCCCGGCCACGACCCGGCGCACGGCCTCGGGCAGGTCGACGACCTGGCGGCGCACCTCCAGGCGGCCGGACTCGATACGCGAGACGTCGAGCAGGTCGTGGATGAGGCGGGTGACGCGGTCCGCGTCGGCGTTGACCGTCTCCAGCATGAACAGCTTCTGCTTGTCGGTGAGCCGCTCCCACTTGGTGAGCAGGGTGGAGGTGAAGCCCTTGACGCTGGTCAGGGGGGAGCGGAGCTCGTGGGCCACCTGGGAGACCAGGTCGGCGCGGCTGCGCTCGGCGCGCGCGGAGGCGTCCCGGAGGGTGACGACCAGGCGGACGAGGTCGCCGCCGGGACGGGCGCGCACGTAGCGCGCGGCGACGAGGATCTCGCGGTCGTCGGGCAGCACGAGGGCGCGCTCGGGCTGGCGGACGCGGTCGCGGGCGCCCCCGTAGGGATCGCTCGCCTCCCACCAGTCGTTGCCGTCTATACCCAGCAGCGGCAGGACGGAGCGGTAGTCGCGGCCCAGGGCCGACTCGACGGGGATGCCGATGAGCTGGGCGGCCTGGGCGTTGAAGAGCACGACACGGCCGCGCGCGTCGGCCACCACCACACCGTCGGGAAGGTCGTCCGGGTGCAGGGGGCCGGCCCCGGCGAGGGAGCCGTCGACCTCCTGCAGGGCGGCCGCGGCCTGGGCACCGGAACGGTCGACGGCGCCGGGTTCGCGGTCGTCCTCGGCCTCGGGGTGAGCGTCCGGGGGGTGCGCGGTCCCGTCACCCGAGTCCTCCGCCGGATGGTCCACCTGCCGGCCGCTGCCCACGCCTCTCCCCGCTCCCCTTGAAGGTTCACGACCACAGGCTCCTGGGCCGAGGACCGCTGACCGGTGGTCGCCCCATGGACGCCACCGCAGGTTGTCTACCCTGCACTTCCACCTGGTACGCCTCGCGGCCCGGTACCGGACGCCCCGGGGGAGAGGAGCGTACAAGTCCTCTCCGGGCGGTCCGCCACCCGGGAAACAGGGACCACCGGCCCGAGTGCGTCGCACGTACTCACGCGGTGTCGTCAAGCCTGCCGGGTGATCCGGGTCGGTACGGCGTTCCACCCGTGACACGGGTGGACACGCCGAATCCTACGCGTGACGCGCATGGATCCCTCCGCGATCCCTCTCCCGCCGACCCTATCGGCACACGGGCTCCGTGCACGTGCATTCCGCGGGGACGGGCGCAGGAACCGCGCACACGTGCCCGGGGCACGCTGCCCGCGGTGGGGACGAGTCGGACACGGCATGGCGGCGCCGTGTCACCGTCGGCGCCCTGAGCTGGGACGATCCGGGACCGTCCGGACCGGCTCAGGAACGCCGCTGCTGCCGCGCGGTGGTGTACAGGCACACGGCGGCGGCCGTGGCCAGATTCAGGCTTTCGGCCCCGCCGTAGATCGGGACGCTGACCGCGCCGTCGGTCAGCGTGACGACATCCTCGGGCAGGCCCCATGCCTCGTTGCCGAACACCCAGCCGACGGGGCCGTCCAGGTCGCCGTCGTCGGCGACGCCGTGCAGGTCGCGGGGGCCGCCGCCGTCGGCGGCCCACACCCGCGCCCCCGCCCCGCGCAGGAAGTCGACCGCGCGCGCCACCGGGACGCCCACGACCACGGGCAGGTGGAACAGGCTTCCGGCCGAGGCACGCACGCACTTGCCGTTGTAGGGGTCGACGGAGGCGTCGGTGAAGATCACCGCGTCGGCGCCGGCCGCGTCGGCGGTACGCAGGACCGTGCCCGCGTTGCCCGGGTCGCGGACGTGGGAGAGCACGACCACCAGGCGGACGTCGCCGAGGTCGTCCAGGGGGACGTCGACGAACTCGCAGACCGCGATGACGCCCTGGGGTGTGACGGTCTGGGCCAGCTCCGACATCACGTCCAGGCTGACCCTGTGGGTGGGTACGCCAGCGGCGCGGGCGGCGTCCACCAGGTCGATGTGGCGCTGCATGGCCTCCGCCGTGGCGTAGACCTCGACAACGCCGGGGGCGGCCCCGTGGGGCCGCCCGTCACCGCCGTCCGAGGCGGTCAGCGCCTCCCGCACCGCCTGCGGCCCCTCTGCGAGGAAGCGCCGCTCACGCTGGCGGAAGGTGCGCTTGGCGAGCCGCCGAACCCCCTTGATCCTGGGTGAGCGGATACTCGTGAACTCGTGGCTCGCCATCGCTATTCGCCGATCACTTCTCGACCCTAGGCCGCGGCCTCGGCGGGGAGGGCCTTCTTGGCCGTCTCCACCAGGCTCGCGAAGGCGGCCTCGTCCCTGACCGCCAGCTCGGCGAGCATACGGCGGTCGACCTCGATGCCGGCCAGCTTCAGGCCCTGCATGAAGCGGTTGTAGGTCAGGCCCTGGGCCCTGGAGGCCGCGTTGATGCGCTGGATCCACAGACGACGGAACTGCCCCTTGCGGTCCTTGCGGTCCCGGTAGGAGTAGGTCATCGAGTGGAGCATCTGCTCCTTGGCCTTGCGGTACAGGCGCGAACGCTGACCGCGGTAGCCGCTCGCCCGGTCGAGAACGACCTTGCGCTTCTTCTTGGCGTTGAGAGCCCGCTTCACGCGTGCCACTGGAACTCCCTCGTTGTCTCTTCCGGCGCGCGCGGCGCGCCGACCGGCCCGGCTCCGACGAATCCGGCGGCCGTGTTGCTTCGTGTGGTTCCCTCCCGGGGGCCGTCACCGCGCCCTTGGTCGGGCACGCGGGCGCTCCCGGGGAGGGAAAGGGTCCTCGGAACTACTTGCCGAGCAGCTTGCGCACGCTCTTGGTGTCCGCGGGGGCGAGCACCGACTCGTTGCTCAGCTTGCGCTTGCGCTTGGAGGTCTTGTGCTCAAGGATGTGGTTCTTGTTGGCACGGCGGCGCATGATCTTGCCGGAGCCGGTGACCTTGAAGCGGTCCTTGGCCCCACTGTGGGTCTTGTTCTTCGGCATGTGCCGCGTCTCCTACTCCGTCGGCGTGCCTCCGTCGTGGACGGAGGGCACGGTTCTTCCGCTGCTTTGGCGGGGGACCCCTGCGCGCCGGTGTGACGCATCCGGACCGTGCGAGCACAGCCCACCCCACCACCCGGTGCCTTCCCGGCGTCCGGGCGGTGGGGACTTCCCGTCGTCAGGCGTCCGAGCGCTCTTCGCGGCGGGACTTGTCCTCCGCCGCCGCGCGGGCCTCGGCCTTGTGGTCGGACCGCCGCTTGTGCGGGCCGATCACCATGACCATGTTGCGGCCGTCCTGCTTGGGCTGCGACTCCACGGTGCCAAGGTCCTGGACGTCCTGGGCCAGTCGGGCCAGAAGTCGGCGGCCCAGCTCGGGCCGGGACTGCTCACGGCCTCGGAACATGATCGTCACCTTGACCTTGTCCCCGCTCTTGAGGAACCGCACCACGTGACCCTTCTTGGTCTCGTAGTCGTGCGGGTCGATCTTCGGGCGGAGCTTGATCTCCTTGATGATCGTGTTCGACTGGTTCTTGCGCGACTCACGGGCCTTGACCGCGGACTCGTACTTGAACTTGCCGTAGTCCATCAGCTTGGCGACCGGCGGGCGCGCGGTCGGAGCGACCTCGACGAGGTCGAGGTCGGACTCCTGGGCCAGACGCAGGGCGTCCTGCACGGAGACGATTCCGACCTGCTCACCATTGGGTCCGACGAGACGGACCTCGGGCACCCGAATGCGGTCATTGATGCGGGGCTCGGCGCTGATGGGACCCCTCCCTAGCTTTCTCGGATTACCTGGAATCGGCCGTCCGCCAGGCGGTGGACGGCTCTGCTGGCCGAGCCGTCCTCGTCCGTCGGACCGCTCGGCCTCGTCGGGGCCCGCACACAGCAAAAACCCCGCCAGCGTGTGCAAGCGGGGTGATCCGAACGGTTATTCCCGGCGAGTGCGGACACGCGCACCGGGCACCCCGGACACGGGCGCCCGGTGAACAGAGCATGACGCGCTCGGTTCGCCGGACCGGAACCTACACGAGCTGTACTCGGCAGGTGGGAGGATCATCTCCGCTTGCGGCTCCGATGTGGAACACACCGGAACAAGTCGATACCTCACCATACCAGGAGTCGGAGCCCCTTCGGACCGCTCAGGCGGGCACGGCACGGCGGGCCAGTTCCGCCTCGCCCGCCCGGCGCATGGCCTCCACCGGCACGTCCTCGATCCCGGTCATCAGCCGGACCTGCTCGACGGCCTGGTGGAGCAGCATCGGGAAGCCGCCGACCACGCGGCCGCCGCGCGCGGCGACGGCCGTGGCGGCACGGGTGGGCCAGGGCGAGTAGACGACGTCGAACAGGTCGGCCCGAGAGGCGGCGAGCCTGCCGGCGTGGTGGTCGGCCGCGCCCGAGGGCAGGGAGGAGACCACCAGGTCCACGTCCAGGTACTCGTCCAGCTCGGAGAGCGGGGCGATCCCGACCGGGTGGCCGAGCCGCCGGGCGGCCTCGGCCACCTCCCCGGTGCGGGCGGGGTCGCGGGCCAGCACGGTGACCGGTGAGGTCAGGCCGAGCCGGCGCAGCGCGGCGAGGGCGGAGGCCGCGGTGGCCCCGGCGCCCAGGATGACCGCGCCGCGCGGAGCGCCCATCCCCGCCTCGGCCAGGGCCGCGGCGATCCCGGCGACGTCGGTGTTGGTGCCCTCCCACGCCCCGTCCCTTCGGACGAGGGTGTTGGCGCCGCCCACCTGCCGGGCCAGGCCGGTGACCGTGTCGGCCAGGTCCAGGGCCCGGCGCTTGAGCGGCATGGTCAGCGACAGGCCGGCCCACTCGCCGCCGAGCCCGGCGAGGAAGGACGCGAGGTCCTCCTCGCCGCACTCGTGCATACCGTAGGACCAGTCCGTCAGGCCCATCGCCGTGTGGGCGGCGGTATGCAGGACCGGTGAGAGCGAGTGGGACACCGGCGACCCCAGTACCGCGGCGCGCACCGGCACCCCCTTCGCTTGGAGCCCTAAAATCAGCGCTCTGACTATAACACCGAAGTCCTGATCATAACACCGAGCAAGAGGGGTGGCATCAACTCACCAAATGGCGACCCACCCCATCAGAAACTATTCAATTATGGAAATTGAGAATAATTTTCAATGCTAAAACTCGACATCACTACTGACAGACGCCAGCGCCAGTAGCCGTGTAGGAGACATGGTGGCCACCCAAAACATACCGCCCACTATTAGCACTGCGATACATTCCATAAATATCACGGACACTACCGTCGTACGCAATCGTCCCATCGTAGTCGTCCCGATAGAGATAGTTGTCCGCTTTTCCGAAGGTGCCGGAACCCACAATCCCGTCAGCAGCCAGCCCATGATCTCGCTGCCAGGCAATCGTCGCAGACCTGGTTTGCGGACCAAACTGGCAATCCAGTTGACTTCCACCCCCCAGATAACCGTCAGCCCAAAGAATGTGCTGCCAAAGACCGACAGCGAGATTATGGTTGTTCACGCCCGCCGAGAGGGGCCCCTCGTCTCCAAAGTCATTGTTAATCGCCCCCGCGCCGACGACATACCCTTGTGACACACTTGCACTCACCGGAGAAGCAACTGCCACCATGGCCAGTGTCGCCACAACAGCAGCAACACCCGTCCTGACAAAGGAATTAAGAACTAGCATACCCACGTGATCCTATTTTGAAATTTCCATAACAGACGAACAGTCCAGATGAGAACCATCCACGCAAACCAGAAAGTACCATAGCACTCAGGCCTCGACAAGAGACGGTGGTGTCATACCGTCGTAGCAACACCTCCGCCCTTTGAATATGCGACCTGACCTCGGAGAACCCAACAAGAGCAGCCCAGGGGTCGACAGATCTGTTGCAAAGGTCGGGTGAGAAATATGTTCTCCCTGGCACGACAGCCGTACTTTGTTAGCTGACCTGCGGATACAGGTGTCGAAGCGGACGCGCGAGGCGGGACCGCTGGTGGTACCAGCGAGCACGAACTCGGTGCCGATCACGCCAGTTCTGCCAATGACCCTCTGTGTCAGGTTTGCCTGATTGAGCTTTGATCTTTCTCTTCGGGGCGCCATGGACGCCACCGACAAACAGCACCGCCGTATGACCGCCGCCGCCCTGTTCGAGCAGGGCCAACTGCACGTCGGCCAGATCGCCGACATGCTCGGCGTGAGCACGCGCGCGGTCAACCGCTGACCCCGCGCCTGGCGCCAGGAAGGTATGGCCGCGCTGGCCAGCAAAGGCCCCGGGCCGCACTGTCTGCTCACCGAGCACCAACAGCACGAGCTGCGCCGGATTCCGCGCCGGGGCGCCGAGGACTACGGGTTCGCCGCCAACGGCTGGACCCTGGTCCGGATCCGGTGGGTGGTCCACGAAGGGTTCGGTGTGGCCTACACCGACCTGTCGGGGGTGCGGCGGCTGCCGCACCGGATGGGTTGGACCAACCAGTTGCCCGCCCGCCAGTCCCTGGAGCGCGATGGGGACGCCATCGCCGAGTGGGTCGAGCGCACCTGGCCCGACATCGAAAAGGGGCCCGCGACGGGGCGCGGATCTGCTTCGCCGACGAATCGTGGACCTCGCTGACCGGTGCGGTGGAGCGCACCTGGGCCCCAGCCTGGCAGTTCCCGCTGTTGTACGTGGTCGAAGGATCCCAGACCGAGCTGTCGGTGGCCTCGCTGCGCTGCTACCGGCACGACCGAGCGCCGCGGATGCCGTATCGGACCCGGCCGGGCTGGTACCGCGACCGCGAGTTGTTCGCTCTGGTGAACGAGGCCCACCAGGAGTTGGCGGCCCCGATCCTGTTGGTGTGGAACAACCTGTCCGGACCCCGCAGCGGCCAAACGCGGCGGGCCATCGCCACTCGGACCTGGCTTGAAGTGGAGTACCTGCCCGCTTACGCGCCCAAGCTGGACCCGACCGAGGGGGCGTGGGCGCACCACTTGTTGCTCGATGCGGTCGCAGGTGCGTCCAGGCTGGTGGCGGGGGACGCCGGAGCGGTCGCCCAGGCCCGCTCGGCCCCGGGTGCGGTAGCGGTCGGCCCAACGTCGGGCGGTGGTGTGGGCCACCCGGAAGCGTTCGGCGGCCTGGCGTAGTGTCCACGCGTCCTCGACCACGCAGCGGGCCGGGCGCAGTCGTCCTGTCGGGGTGGGTAGAGCGTTACGGTGGACCATGAGGGCCTCCTGGACGTCGGTGCAGACTTCGCAATCCACACCGGAACCAGAAGGCCCTCACCTGTGTCCAGCACCCCTCAGGGTGTTCCACTCGTCACCAACGTGCCTGGACAGCACACCTAGCTGTCCCTACCATTCGTCCTGGTTCTCGGCCACCATCGCGTTGTGTTCGTCCAGGGTGGTGGAGAAGCCCGTCTCTCCGGTCTCGGGGTTGACCAGTGCGAAGAACATGTAGTCCACGTCGGCCGGGGCCAGGGCGGCCTCAATGGCGGACTTCCCGGGTGCCACGAACGGGCCGACGGGCAGCCCGACCCTGCCGTAGGTGCCGTATTCCCCCGGGGCGTTCTTACAGGCGGTCTTCTGCTCTTCGGTCAGCGCGAGGCCGTGGGTACCGAGCTCGTAGAAGCACGTGCTGTCCATTTCGAGCGGCCATCCCTCGGCCAGGCGGTTGTGCACGACCGCCGAGATGAGGGGCATGTCCTCCTTGTTGCCGGTCTCGGCCTGGATGATGGAGGCGATCGCCATGATCTCGTTGGGACCGTAGTCGAGTGCGCTCGCCTTGTTCTCCAGGTCGACCTCCTCGGCGACCTGGTGGTACCGGGTCACCATGGTCTTGAGCACCGACAGCGCGTCCATGTTCGGGTCGAACCGGTAGGTGTCCGGGAACAGGTAGCCCGCGGGGCCCTCGGTGGCGTAGTCGGGCAGGCCGAGCTCGTCGGTCCTGGCGTAGGCCTCGTTGAGCTCCTCCTCGGTCAGACCGGTGCCCTCGGCGAGTTCACCGATGATCTCCTCCGGGCGCAGCCCCTCCCGGATGGTGACGCGTCCGCCGAGCCGGCTGGCGGGGTCGAGCAGCGCGGTCACGGCCGCCTCACCGCTCATGCCCTCGGCCAGGGAGTAGGTTCCGGGAACGAGCCCGTCGCCGCGCTCCTCCTCGGGGACGGCCTCCAGGGCGTTGAGGAACGCGCTCTCACTGGCCACCACCCCCTTGCCGACGAGGTTGGAGGCGATGGTGGCGCCGGCCTGTCCCTCCTCGATGACGAAGACGACCTCGCCGCTGCCCTGCCCCTCGAAGTCGTCAGGGAAGACGTAGACGCTCATGATGCCGTAGCCGCCGCCCGCGATCACGAGGATGAGGGCCAGCGCCAGCAGGATCATCATGCCCCTGCCGCCCCCGCGGCGGCGCTTCCTGCCGCCCCTGCCCGCGTTGGCCCGCGCCCGTTTGAGCTCCTTGGCCTTCCTGCGGCTGCTGCGGCCACCGCCGTAGGCCGCGGCGATGTCGGCGAGGGCGGGTTCCTCGTAGTCGTACTCGTCCTCCTCCGGCGCCTCCTCCGGTACTTCGGGCTCCTCGCGCCGGCCCCGCCTGCGGCGGCTGCCGCGTCGGGCACGGGGCTCCTCCTCGTTCTCGGCCGCGCGCCCGCGACGGGCACGGCGGCCGCTGGGCTCGGGCGCCTCCTCGGAGGCGTCCGCGGCGTCCGCGGCGAACGCGGCGGTCTCGGGCGCCTCCTCGTGGGGAGTCTCCTCGTAGGGGGCCTCGGGCTCCTGCGGGACCTCCTCGACGGGGGCTCCGCGCCTGCGGCGGCCGCCACCGCGGCGGCTCCGCGGCTCCTTCTCGGCCGCGCGCCCGCGACGGGCGCGACGGCCGCTGGGCTCGGGCGCCTCCTCGTGGGGAGTCTCCTCGTAGGGGGCCTCGGGCTCCTGCGGGACCTCCTCGACGGGGGCTCCGCGCCTGCGGCGGCCGCCACCGCGACGGCTCCGCGGCTCCTTCTCGGCCGCGCGCCCGCGACGGGCGCGACGGCCGCTGGGCTCGGGCGCCTCCTCGGAGGCGTCCGCGGCGAACGCGGCGGTCTCGGGCGCCTCCTCGGGGGAGGGCGCGCCGGTGTCGCGGAACGCACCGCTGTCGGCGGGCACCTCCTCGGCGCGATCAGCACGGTCGGCGCGCGCACGGCGGGGGCGGCGGTCCGGAGGATCGCCGACCGCGGCGAACGCGCCGGTGGCCGCGGAGCTGTTCAGACCGGGGAAGTTCCCCGAGTCGAAGAACCCGCTGTCCTCGGGAGCGTCGGCCAGGAAACCGCCGGTGTCCTCCTCCTCGCGACGCGAGCGCTTGCGGCGGGCGCGACGGCCCTGGGGCTCCTGGGGCTGCTCGTCCGCGGACGGGGGCGGGGGCTGAGCCGGGGGCGCGGACTCGGTGGGAACGTCGTCCGGGGCGCCGCGCCTGCGGCGGCCGCCACCGCGACGGCCCGTGGGCGCCCTCTCCTCCCCGCGGCTCCTGCCGCGGGGTTCGGGCTCGGGTCCGGGCGTGGGCTCGGGGCGGGTACGGCGGCCGCGCCGGGGCGGCTCCTCGGTTCCCGCGGGTGGTTGCGGAGCGTCCTCGACGGGCCGGGACGGCGCGGCGCTCCCCCCCAGGTTGGCCAGTGCGGCCAGGGCGTCCTGGGTCGGGTCGCCGGCGGCGCGCCGGGGCGGCGCGGGCGGAGGGGTCGGAGAGGGCCCCTCGGGGCCCTGGGGGCGGGGGGTCTCGGAACGGGAGGTCCCGGAGCGTGCGGCCCGTCCTCCGCGCAGGGCGTCGGCCGCCCCGACGCGCCGGGGCGGAGCCGCGGGGCCCTCCGCGGGCGGGCGGAACCCGCCGGCGTCCGGGGCACCGCGCCGGAACTCGCCCGCACCGGGTGCGTCGTTCCAGTCCGCGGGTCCGGGGCGCGCCCTGCGGCCGCGCGGCGGCGGCTGTGGAGGCGAGGGGTCACTGAGCGGGTCGTAGTCGTAACCGCGCTCGTGGCCGGAGCGCCCACGATAGGGATCTTCGGGGTAGTCATCCCTGTCGTTCATTCTTCTCCCTGGCTGGAGTGGACGATCTCGCCCGGGGGATGGCCTGTCGACCGTTCCTGGTCCAAGGCGCTCTGGAGGAGCACGGTGGCCGCGGCCTGGTCGATGACCGACCTGCGGGCCCTGCCGCCCTTGGCCCCCTTCTTGGCGAAGGAGGCTCCGGAGAGCAGTTGGCCCTGCGCGGTCACCGTGGTGAGGCGTTCGTCGACCAGACGGACGGGAACGGGACGCAAAAGCGCGGCGAGCGTGTTCGCGAACTCCCTGGCGGAGCGGGCCGCCGGACCTTCTTGGCCTGACAGTGAGGCAGGGTAACCCACAACGACCTCCCGTGCTTGGCGTTCCAGGACCAGCAGAGCGATCCGTTGCAGGTCGCCCCTGCCGCGCGGGATGGTCTCGACCGGGCTGGCGAGCATTCCGCTGGGATCGCTGGCGGCGACTCCGATACGGGCGTTACCCGGATCGACGGCCAAGCGCACACCGTGTCTCAAGAGGATCTCTCCCGTGAACCGGGGATGGTACGCGGGCGGGCCGTACCGTTGTCGGCACAGCACCGCGGCTGGGAAATCCTCAACACGGTGGTCCTGTTCGTCAGCTGGATTGCGGGAGATTCCGCACAGACAGCCGTGTGATCGGCTGTGACGCGCCACAGTATGCCCGATTCGATGGCGGTGCGCAGCTTCGCCGACGACAGCCGCGGTACGGAGCCGCGGTCCGCGTCGGCCGCCTCCCACGGAGCCGTCCCGGTGAGGTCCGGGTGAACGCGTTCCGTCTGAGTGTAAATCACCTCGGCGCCGCCCCGGCGCGTACGGGTGCTCCGCGGCCATGGCGTGCCGGTCGTCCGGCATCACCTTCCCTGGTGGCGGCGGGTCCCGGTCCGGAGGGGGACGCCGTACCCGGGCATGTCGGAATCCTCCCCACCGTCACGGAGAGCGACACCGCGGGCTCCCCGCACGCCCGTGCGTCACCTCGCCACCGTGGCCGCCGGGCCCCGGGGCCCGGCACCGGCGGCGCCGTCCCGTGGCGGCGGGACACGGTGAACGAGAGGAGCGACACAGGGCGGCACAGGGGGCGGCACACACGTCGGGCGTGTGCGAGGAGCCGCCGGAGCGGTTCCCGCACACGCCCGAGGGGGTGTCTAGTCCCTGGCCACGCGCTCCTCGACGGCGCGCAGGGCCTCGTCGACCTTGCCGGCGTCGCTGCCGCCGCCCTGGGCGATGTCGGGCTTGCCGCCGCCACCGCCGCCGAGCGCGCGGGCCGCGATGCCCACCAGCTCGCCCGCCTTGATCCCGCTCTTCTGCGCGGCCTTGTTCACCGCGATCACCACGACCGGGCGGTCCTTGGGCACGGCGGTCATCGCCACGACCACGGGCTCGTCCTCACCGAGGCGGCCGCGCACGTCCAGCACCAGCTTGCGCAGGTCGTCGCCGCTGGTGCCCTCCGGCGCCGGGGCGGCCACGACCAGCGCGGGACCGTGGCGGCGGGCGCCCTCGGCGATCGAACCGGCCGCCTGGAGCACCTGCTCGGCGCGCATCCTCTCGATCTCCTTCTCCGCGGCGCGCAGCCGGGAGACCATGGTGTCGATCCGCTCGGGCAGGTCCTCGCGCGGGGTCTTGAGCTGCTCGGAGAGCTGTCCGACCAGTGCCGACTCCTTGGAGAGCCGCTTGAACGCGTCCACGCCCACGGCCGCCTCCACACGCCGCACGCCCGAGCCGATGGAGGACTCGCCGAGGAGCTTGACGATGCCCAGCCTGGCGGTGGAGGGCACGTGGGTGCCGCCGCACAGCTCGACGGAGTAGTCGCTCATCTCCACCACGCGCACGCGGTCGCCGTACTTCTCGCCGAACATGGCCAGAGCGCCCATCTTCAGCGCCTCGTCCAGGCCCTTCTCCTCGGTCTGGACCGGGATGTCACCCGCCAGGACGGTGTTGACCTCCTCCTCGACCTCGGCCAGGCGTGCGCCGCCCAGCGCGTTGTCGGCGGTGAAGTCGAACCGCAGCTGGCCGGGACGGTTCTCCGAACCGGCCTGGCCCGCCGACGGGCCCAGGGAGTTGCGCAGCGCCGAGTGGATGAGGTGGGTGGCCGAGTGCGAGCGCTCGATGGCGTTGCGGCGCCCGGTGTCGATGGTGGCGTGCACGGTGTCGTCCAGGACCACCTCGCCCGAGCGGACGGTGCCCCGGTGCACGAACAGCCCGGGCAGGGGCTTTTGCACGTCCTCCACGTCCACGACGCCGCGCCCGTCCACGGACAGCGTGCCGGTGTCGGCGAGCTGGCCGCCGCTCTCCGCGTAGAACGGGGTGCGGTCCAGGACGATCTCGACCTTCTCCCCCGCGCGGGCCGCGGGCGCCGAGACGCCGTCGACGACGATGCCCTTGACGTGCGACTCGCTCTCGGCGTCGGTGTAGCCCAGGAAGTCGGTCGTCCCGGCGCCCTCCAGCATCTGCGCGTACAGGGAGATGTCGGCGTTGCCGAGCTTCTTGGCCTTGGCGTCGGCCTTGGCGGTGTCCTTCTGGCGCTGCATGAGCTCGCGGAAGGCGCCCTCGTCCACGGACAGGCCCTGCTCGGCCGCCATCTCCAGGGTCAGGTCGATGGGGAAGCCGTAGGTGTCGTGCAGCTGGAAGGCGTCCGAACCGGAGAAGACGCTGCCGCCCGCGGCGCGGGTGCGCTCGGCCGCGCGGCCGAACAGCGTGGTGCCCGCGCGCAGGGTCTCGGCGAAGTTCCTCTCCTCGGCGTCGATCACACCGTGGATGACGTCGGCCTTGTCGAGCAGGTCGGGGTAGATGTCCTTCATCGCGTCGATGCTGATCTCGGTCAGCTCGTGCAGGAAGGCGGTGTCGGTGCCCGACAGCAGGCGCAGGTTGCGGATGGAGCGGCGCAGGATGCGGCGCAGGACGTACCCGGCCTTCTCGTTGCCGGGCTTGACGCCGTCGCCGACGAGCATGACGGCGCTGCGCACGTGGTCGGCGACCACGCGGAGCATGACGTCCTGCTCCTCGCCGTCGCCGTAACGGGTGCCGGTCAGCTCGGCGGCACGGTGCAGGACGCGGCCGATGATGTCGGTCTCGTAGATGTTGTCGACGCCCTGCAGGACCGCCGCGAGGCGCTCCAGGCCCAGGCCGGTGTCGATGTTCTTCTTGGGCAGGTCGCCGAGGATCGGGAAGTCGCCCTTGTCGCCGCCCTCACCCCGCTCGTACTGCATGAAGACGAGGTTCCAGATCTCGATGTAGCGGTTCTCGTCCGCCTCGGGACCGCCCTCGACGCCGTACTCGGGGCCGCGGTCGTAGAAGATCTCCGAGCAGGGGCCGCAGGGGCCGGGGACGCCCATCGACCAGTAGTTCTCCTCCATGCCCATGCGCTGGATGCGCTCGGGCCGCACGCCCACCTTGTCGCGCCAGATCGTCTCGGCCTCGTCGTCGTCGAGGTAGACGGTCACCCACAGCCTGTCGGGGTCGATGCCGAAGCCGCCCTCCTCCACCGGGGAGGTGACCAGCTCCCACGCCAGCGGGATCGCCTGCTCCTTGAAGTAGGCGCCGAAGGAGAAGTTGCCGAGCATCTGGAAGAACGTCGCGTGCCGGGAGGTCTTGCCGACCTCCTCGATGTCCTTGGTGCGGATGCACTTCTGGACGCTGGTCGCGGTGGCGTAGGGAGGCGTGCGCTGGCCCAGGAAGTAGGGCTTGAACGGAACCATGCCCGCGGGCACGAGCAGCAGCGTGGGGTCTTCGGCGATGAGGCTTGCCGAGGGCACCACGGTGTGTCCGTTCTTCTCGAAGAAACTGAGGAAGCGGCGCGCGATCTCTGCCGTCTCCATTGATGCCCTCCTGTGCTTGCTCCGCCGCCCGGGGCGACGTGTCCGTCCCTGCTGGGACCGTTGTCACGCGTGTTCGGTAGGGGCCCATCGTAGAGGGGGCCGCCCCGTCGGCGCGCGTGGTTTGCGGGTGGCCGCCGGGGACCCGTCCCTTGGACAAGGTCGGCGGCCTGGTTGTTCCAGGCTATCGCCGCTGACCACTGCCGAGCCCCGGCCGGACGGGGCCGGGACCGGCCGGCGGGCGCGGGCGGAACCCGTCAGGGCGCGTAGGGCGGCCACCGCGCGGTACGGGCCCGTGGCACCTGTGGCGATCAGGCGGAGGGACTGCCGCCGGCTTCTCCGGTGGCGGCGGGCGAGAGGATGCTCCGGCGAATCGCCGGGGAGCGGCGTCCGGCCAGGACCGCGAGGACGGGGATCCCACACCGCGGAGGCCGAAGACCACCGGGACCAGGAAGAGGACGGGTCCGCCGTCCATCGCCGTGGCGGTGAAGGGAACCGCGAGCAGGACGCCGAGCACGCCGACGAACACCGGCACCCGCACGGTCAGGGGCGCACCGCCCCGCCTCGTCGGCTGCCGCGCGTACTGCCGGGGCGCCGCCGGATAGCCGGGAGCGTACGGCGCCTGTCCGTGCGGAGGACGGCCGTGTGCCCGTATCCGGCCTCCGTATCCGTACGCCGCTCCCGTGGGTGGTCTCCACGGCGCTTCCGAACGGTTGTGGGGCTGTGGCAGACGGGGGCCGGGGTTCACGTTTCGGCCTTTCCGTAACCCAGTGCATCGGTGACGCGACACTACGGAGAGCCGGCGACGGGACACGAAACGGGCAGGCCGGCGCAGCCCCGGCGACGGCTCGGGGGACCGGCCGGCGCCGGTCCCCCGGGATCGGCGGGGTCGGACGTGTCAGTGGGAGGAGCCCGAACGCGAGTAGTAGGCGCGTGTGCTCCCCAACAGCATGAGCACGATCATGGCGATCGTGAAGAGCAGCGGGATCACCGCGGCGAAACCGCCGGTGAACAGGTTGATCACCAGGACCAGCGCCGCCAGGGCCTGGAAGACCACGACCGCCCACAGGATGACGGGGCTGCGGCGTCCCATGAGCGAGGCCAGCACGATGGACACGATCCCGTAGACGAACGGGACCGCGCCCATGACGCCGAAGAACGTCGCCGCCTCCGCGCCGGACATCGCCATGCCCGTGTCCTCCAGAGCGCGCCGCACCTGCTCACCGATCTGGCCGCCGCTGGCCGCCATCGCGGCGACGAGCCACATCAGCCCGCCGAACAGCAGGCCGAAGGCGCCGCCGATGAACATCAGCACCCGCACGGTGACGGCCGTGCCGGGCATCCCGTCCGCGTTCCCCCGTCCGGCGCCGGACGGGGACCCCGGGTGGCCGCCGTAGTACGCCGGGTCCTGTGGGTACTGCCCGGGGGGGTACTGGTCCCCTGGGTACTGACCCTCGGTATACCGGCCGCCCTGGTACTGACCGCCCTGGTTCGGGTCGTTCGAAGGCTGCTGCGGGTACATGGGGGAACCTCCATAACACCTGGACAACGTTCCTACGGACGCCCCTACCCATGTGCGGCGAAAAGCACCGCGCGCCGCGAGGGCGCACGGTGCCGGATACCGGCGGATCTCCTCAGGACGGCTCCGGAGGCTCCTGCCCGGCCCCGGGCAGGGCCCGGCGCCCCCTCCTCGGGGCGTACCGGCGCAGGAGCTCCTCCTCCTGTTCGCGCACGGCCAGGGCCAGGTCCTCGTTGAGCTCGCGCAGGGCGCCCCGGTACTCGGTGACCTGGCCCTCCACGCGGTCCGCGATACCCCCCGGGCTCAGGGCGCGCCTGGCGCGGTTGACCCGGTGGACCGCGTAACCGCCGAGGGCGGCCCCCGCGGCGAGGTAGAACAGTCTGCCGATCACCGGTTCGCCTTCCGCTTGCGGGTGCGCACGACCGCGAGGGCCCGGCGCTGGCCGAGCACGCGGCGCACCCCGTAGGACAGCGAAGCCACCTTCACCAGCGGCCCGGTGAGCACCGACCGGGTCAGCGCGGTCACCGTGGAGACGTCCTCCGAGCTGGCCTGGACGTTGGCGGTGATCTCCTCGACGCGTTCGAGCGAGGTGTTGGTGCGCTCCACCGTGGACGCGACGTCGTCCAGGAGCGGCGGGGTGCGGTCCCCCACTTCCGAGACGACCCTGGTCGCCTCGTTGATGAGCTTGATCAGTTTGACGAGCGCCACGCACATGAACGTGGCCAGCACCGCCCAGACCACCGCGGCGACGAGCGCGGCGACCTCTCCTCCGGTCAGCATGCGGGCTCCGTGGGCAGATAGAGGGTTACTTCGAGGGTGTGGACGGCCCCCTCGCGCACGCGCCGGGCCTGGGGGACGACCGGGCTCCCCGCGGTACGCGGGTCGGGCCGATTTCGGCTGACCCTATCGTGTCCCGGTGCCGGTGGAGCGGACACGCCACGGCGAGGACGGAAGTGGCACCGGTCACGTACCGGTCGGCCGACCGGGCGGTGGCCGGCCGAGGACGCGGGGATCGACGGACGGCCTTCCCTGAAGGAGAATCATTATCAATCGGGATCTTCACTACGATGTCCGGACACTCAGCCGCCCCCGGCCCCTGAAGCACCGACAGGACACCCATGAGCCCTCGTTCTCCCCGAGAGATCTCCGTACTGGTACCGCCGGACCTGGCCCCCCTCTATCCGGACGACCCCTCACGGATCGGCCCCTACCTCGTTCTCGGACGCCTGGGGCAGGGAGCCACCGGCACCGTCTACGCCGCCGTGGACGCCGCGTTCTCCAGCCCGGGCGACCGCCTGGTCGCCGTCAAGGTGCTCACCTCCCCCGAGCTGGACTCCCCCGACGTCTACCCCGCCCTGGAACAGCGCCTGCGCGCCCTCTCCAACACCGATCCCCGGCGCGTGGTCGTCCCCCTGGACTTCGACAGCGACGCCAACCCGCCCTGGCTGTCCATGCCCTACCTGGCGGGCGAGCGGCTGTCGCACTACGTCACCAAGCGCGGCGGACTGGGCACCGGCAAGCTCATCGCCCTGGCCACCGGCCTGGCCGAGGGCCTGTCCGCACTGCACACGCGCGGGGTGGCCCACGGTTCGCTGCGTCCCAGCGAGGTCCTGCTGGAGTCGCACGGCCCCCACATCATGGAGTGCGCGGTCGCGGCCTCGGCGGAGCGGATGCGCGGGGCCGGCGCCACCTGGCTGAGCCCCGAGCGCTTCCGGGGCGGCGGGGCCACACCCGCCGCCGACGTGTTCGCCTGGGGCGCCGTCGTCTCCTTCGCCGGAACGGGGCGCCTGCCCTTCGGCCCCGGCGAGCCCGAGGAGATCGCGGAGCGCGCCGCGCACGGGTCCTTCGACCTGGACGGGCTGGCCAGGGGACTGCGGCCCGTGGTCGGGCGCGCCCTGGACCCCGACCCCGACCGCCGCCCCAGCCTGCGCGAGGTGATCGGCGCGGTCATCGCGGTGTGGCAGTCCGAGAACGCGGACCACCTCCGAGGCAGCGCGGCCTCCCCCGCCGGGAACGCCACCGGGGCCGGTTCCCCCGGACGCGACGACCTGGCGCTCATCCTGGAGCGCGAGTGGCACGCCGTGGAGCCGCCCGCCCGGGTGCCCCAGGTCGTCCGGCTGGAGGGGCGCATGTCCAACCGCCGCACCACACGCGCCCTGTTCCTGGTCGGGAGCGCGGCGCTCGCCCTCGTCCTCGTCGGCGCCGGGATATGGGGGATCTCCCGGATGTTCGACCCCGACGACACGCTGGCCTCCGACGCCGCGGGGGAATCCGTCGAGGGGGAGCCCGTCGACGCGAGCCCCTCCGCCGACGAGGACCCGCTGACCCTGGTGGTGCGGTTCGACCCCGCCGAGCAGGAGTCCCCCGAGTCGGGTCCGTGGGTGTACACCCCCGTCGACCGCGACGACGAGCCGGTCCGCGGCCAGGGGGTGCCCAGCCACAGCGCCTGGGCCGAGCAGTGGGACGAGGCCGGTGAGCCCGCTGAGGCGGTCATCTCCCCCGACGCCGAGGTGCTCTGCGCGAAGTTCTGCGCCGCGCCCAACCACGTCTTCCTCGACGAGGAGGGCCGCGGCACCTGGGAGCTGACCGGCGGCGACTTCATCGACTACCTGTCGTGGGGCCCGGTGATGATCGTCGAGGTGACCTTCGCCGAGGAGCCCGCGGAGGACGGTGGGCCCCGCGAGATCGTCAAGGTCACCGAACTGTTCACCGAGTAGGGGGCGTGGGGCGGCGCCGGAGCTCAGTCGCGCCGGCCACCGCCCCGCAGGACGCCCTTGATGCGCTGGAGGACCTCGCTGAAACGCCGCTCGGCGCCGTGCTGGGTGGGCCGGTAGTACTCGCGGTCGACGAGGTCGTCGGGCGCGTGCTGCTGGGGGGCGACCCCGCCGGGGAAGTCGTGGGCGTAGCGGTAGCCCTTTCCGTGGCCGAGTTCGGCGGCGCCCCGGTAGTGGCCGTCGCGCAGATGGGCGGGGACGGACCCGGTCCGGCCCGCGCGCACGTCGGCCGTCGCGGCGTCGATGGCGCTGATCACGGCGTTGGACTTGGGGGCCAGGCTGATGTGGATGACGGCCTGGGCGAGGTTGATGCGGGCCTCGGGCATCCCGATGAGCTCCACGGCCTGGGCGGCGGCCACGGCGGTCTGCAGGGCGGTGGGATCGGCCATGCCCACGTCCTCGCTGGCGTGCACGACGACACGGCGGGCGATGAAGCGGGGGTCCTCCCCCGCCTCGATCATGCGGGCGAGGTAGTGCAGGGCGGCGTCGGGGTCGGATCCGCGCATGCTCTTGATGAAGGCGCTGACGACGTCGTAGTGCTGGTCCCCGGAGCGGTCGTAGCGGACGGCGTGCCGGTCGACGGCGCGCTCGACGTGCTCGGCGGTGATGGTGACCGGTTCCGCCCCGGAGGATACCGCGCCGGAGGCGTCGTCCGAGGGTGGTGGAGGGCGAAGGGCGGGCCCCGCGACGAGGGCGGCGGCCTCCAGGTAGGTCAGGGAGCGGCGGCCGTCGCCGCCCGCCAGGCGCACGAGGTGGTCGGCGCCCTCCGGTGAGAGCGCGTAGCGGCCGTCCAGTCCGCGCTCGTCGGTCAGGGCCCGGTCCACCAGGGCGCGGACGTCGTCCTCGTCCAGGGACTCCAGGGACAGCAGCAGCGAGCGGGACAGCAGCGGGCTGACCACGGAGAAGAAGGGGTTCTCGGTGGTGGCGCCGATGAAGCTGACCCAGCGGTTCTCCACCGCGGGCAGCAGCGCGTCCTGCTGGGTCTTGTTGAATCGGTGCACCTCGTCGACGAAGAGCAGGGTGCGGGTGCCGTGCATGCCCATGCGCCGCCGGGCCTCGTCGACGACGGCGCGCACGTCCTTGACCCCGGCGTTGACGGCCGACAGCTCCACGAAGCGGCGCTGGGTGACGCGGCTGACCACCGTGGCCAGGGTGGTCTTACCGGTGCCGGGCGGCCCCCACAGGAAGACGGACATGGGCGCGTCGTCCTCGACCAGGCGCCGCAGCGGGCTGCCCCGGCCCAGGAGGTGGCGCTGGCCCACGACCTCGTCCAGGGTTCGGGGGCGCATGCGCACGGCGAGCGGCTCCTGCCCTCGGGCGGCCTCGGCTCCGGCGTCGTCGAACAGCGTTTCGGGCACGTCCCCAGCGTAACCGGAGCGGTCAGGTCCCCGACGCCACCGCGGCCCGGCTGCGCGCGAGATCGGCGGAGGAGACCATGCGGGTGACCAGCAGGGCGATGTCGTCACCGCGCCCGGCGGGGGCCATCTCGGCCAGGACGTCCGCGGCGTCCTCGGGCGACTCGGAGTGCTCGGCCAGGGCCGCGCCGACCTGGGCGAGCCCCTCGCCCATGGGGATCTGGGAGCTCTCCACGAGCCCGTCCGAGCACAGCAGCAGGGAGGTCCCGGGCGGGAGCATGCGGGTGGTGACGGGATACTCGGCGCTGGGGAGCACCCCCAGCGGCGGACCGGTCTCGGGCTCCCAGATCTCGTAGCCGCCCTTGGAGGCCAGCACGGCCGGCGGCTGCCCGGCCCAGGCCGCCTGCATGACGCCGCTCTCGCGGTCCACGACGAGGTAGCCGCAGGTGGCGAAGACGATCTCACCGGTCTCGGTGAGCAGGCGGTTGGTCTCCCCCAGGACCACCCCCGGGTCGGACTGGTTGGAGGCGTAGGCGCGAAAGGCCACGCGGATCTGGCCCATGGCGGCGGCGGCCTCCACACCGTGCCCCTGCACGTCGCCGACCAGGAGGCCGACCTTGCTCTCGGGCAGCTCGATGACGTCGTAGAAGTCGCCGCAGATGCGCCAGTCCGCGCGGGAGGGCAGATACTTGGTGGCGATGTCCATGTCGGGGAAGCTGGCCACCTGGCGGGGCAGCATGCGGCGCTGCACGGCGTCGGCCAGCTCCAGCTCGGCCTGCTGGGCCTTGATGCGCTGCAGGGCCTGTCCCGCGAGTCCGGCGAAGGTGAGCATCAGGGCGCGCTCGTCGCGGCTGGCGTGGTGGGGGCGGTCCCACACCATCTGCCAGACGCCGAGGGCGACCTTGCCGTCGCCGAAGATCGGCACGGTGGCCCAGGCCTGGCCGCGTACCTGGCGCATGAGTTCGACGGCCGCGGGAAAGCGGCTGATGATCTCGGCGCGGCTCTCGAAGAAACGCGGCTGGCGGTCCTGGATGACGGCGCCCATGGGGAAGTCGGTGTCGTCGGCGCGGCGGCCGTCGATGCTGTTGATGTTGTTGACGGCGCCGCCCCGGCCGTGGGCGTTGGGCGAGCTGCGCAGCAACCCGTTCTCCACGTAGAGGGCTATGGCCTGCACGCCGCCGAAGATCGGCAGGAACTCCTCGCTGAGCAGGTCCATGACCTTGTCGACGGTGGTGGCCGAGACGAGCTTGGAGGACAGCTCGGTGACCAGGCGGCCGTGCTCGGCCTCGGTACGGCGGCGGTCGGCGAGGCGCCGGACGAGCTGGACGTGCTCGGTGACGTCGTCGACGATGCCGACCAGGCGGTCGGGTTCGCCGGGCACGTAGCGGGCGCGTACGTGCAGGGAGCGCTCGTCGCCGAGGCGGTCGAAGACGCGGAAGCGCTGCTCGTAGTCGCGCCCGGCGAAGGAGGCGGACATGGCGTCGCGTACGCGCGCGATGTCGTCGGGGTGGACCCGCTCCAGGATGCGTTCGAGCTCACGGTCGTTCCCGGCCAGCAGGGCGCCGAGCGGCGTGGGGCCGAAGAGCTCGCGCAGGCGGCCGGTGCCCAGGTCCAGGCTCCACAGGACGGAGTCGGAGTTGTCGGTGCGCAGTTCGCCGATCACCCGCAGGTCGGTCTCCTCGGTGGAGAGCACGTGCAGCAGCGCGACCACGTGCGTGCCGCCGGCCTCCTTCCCGGGCAGGGGGCGCAGTTCGGCCTCCACCAGGTGGGCGGCCTTGTCGCTCACGCTCAGGCGCAGGCGCGCGCGGCGGCCCCAGTGCCCCGCGAGGGCCTCGTCGTGGGCGCGGGCGCCGCGCTGGGCGTCGTCACCGTCGAGGAGGTCGTACCAGGTCCGGCCGACGAGGTCGGCCTCCTCCAGGCCGAAGAGCTCGGTGAAGGCCAGGTTGGCGTGCAGGACCGCGCCGTCGGCCAGGGCGAGCGCCATGGGTTCGGGGGCGTGGGAGAACGCCTCCGCGAGGGCGCCCTCGGAACCATCGCCTGCAGCGCGTTTTCCGTTCACGTATGACTCATCCTCATGTCGTCTCGGACGTCACACCCGCGCTCAGGCGCGGTCACCCCTGAACGTTCCGACCGGATCATTCTAGTGTCCGGGATGGGGCCGGTTCCGGCTCCGGACCGGGGAGGGCGCCGACGTCCGTACCGCCCGGCCGCCGTGCGGACCAGCCGGACACGGGTTCCGGCGGTTCGCCGGCGGGATGGACTGGCGCCGAATTCCACGCCCACGGCCGTATTCGGCTGAGCACGGGGTGTGAATCGTTACGCTCGTGTGACTCAATGGCGCAGAAGAACTCCATCACCACTTTCGGCCGCGCACGGGAAGTCCCGTGAATGCGACGTGTTCACTCCAGACACGTGCTCGTCGCGGTTCGAGAGGGGTGATTCGCCCTCAACGGTAGGGGATGACGGCTCTCCGCGCATCCGTACCCGGCCCGTGCGGCCGTGTCCGGCCACGTTCGCACCCTCCACCATCGCCCGATAACGGACAGTTTTCTCCGTGTGAACGAATACGGCAAGTCCAAAGTAGGACGAATCCGGGCACGCGCCATCCGATGCGAAATTCTCCGGCCATCCGAGGACCTGGCGTGCACCTGGCGTTTTCGACGCTTTCCCACTGGTGACGGGTACCGCGCGGGGCCGCACCGCGTGCGCGTGGACCCCCGAGGCCGTCACGTTGAACGCTGCGTATGACGTCGCCGTACCGCGCGCGCATGGATCCCCGGGGGCCGTACCGCGCGCACACGACGGGGGCGGTGCGCGGATCCGCGCACCGCCCCCGGAGGGCGTCGTCCCTCAACGTCCTACTTCGACCGCTCCTCGGCCTCGGGGTCGAAGTCCACCCCGGCCTCGGCCCGCTGGGCCTCGGTGATCGGCGTGGGCGCACCGGTCAGCGGGTCGCCGCCCGAGGCGGTCTTGGGGAAGGCGATGACCTCGCGGATGGTCGGCTGTCCCGCCAGCAGCATGATGATGCGGTCCCAGCCCACGGCCAGACCGCCGTGCGGCGGCGGGCCGAACTTGAACGCCTCCAGCAGGAACCCGAACTTGGACTCGGCCTCGGCCTTGCTGAGGCCGATGACGTCGAAGATCCTCTGCTGCATCTCGGCGCGGTGGATACGGATGGAGCCCGACACCAGCTCGTAGCCGTTGAGCACGAGGTCGAAGGCCCGGGAGTTCGTGGTGCCCGGGTGGTCCTGGAAGTCGGCCTCGTCCTCCACGGCCGGAGCGGTGAAGGGGTGGTGCACCGGCTTCCAGGTGCCCTCCTCGTCGCCCTCCTCGAACAGGGGCATGTCGGTGATCCACAGGATCTCCCAGCGGGAGGTGTCGATCAGGTCGCAGCGCCTGCCGATCTCCAGACGGGCCGCGCCCAGCAGCTCCTGGCTCTCGGAGCGCCTGCCCGCGGCGAAGAAGACCGCGTCACCCGGCGCGGCGCCGACCTTGGCGGCCAGTCCCCCGCGCTCGGCGTCGGACAGGTTCTTGGCCACCGGACCGCCCAGGGTGCCGTCCTCCTGGACGAGCACGTAGGCCAGGCCCTTGGCCCCGCGCGAGCGCGCCCACTCCTGCCAGGCGTCCAGCTCCTTGCGGGTCTGGGAGGCGCCCCCGGGCATGACCACGGCACCCACGTAGGGCGCCCTGAAGACACGGAAGGGGGTCTCGGCGAAGTAGTCGGTGACCTCGACCAGCTCCTGACCGAAACGCAGGTCCGGCTTGTCGGAGCCGAAGCGGTCCATGGCCTCGGCGAAGCGCATCCGCGGGAACCGCTCGGGCAGCTCGGCACCGCGCACCTCGCGCAGCAGGCGGGTGAACAGCTTCTCGCCGACGGCGAAGACGTCCTCCTCGTCGACGAAGCTCATCTCCAGGTCGATCTGGGTGAACTCCGGCTGGCGGTCGGCGCGCAGGTCCTCGTCGCGGAAGCAGCGGGTGAGCTGGTAGTAGCGCTCCATGCCGCCGACCATGAGCAGCTGCTTGAACAGCTGCGGGGACTGCGGCAGGGCGTACCAGTGCCCCGGCTGGAGGCGGACCGGGACCAGGAAGTCGCGGGCGCCCTCCGGGGTGGACCGCGTCATGTACGGGGTCTCGATGTAGGTGAACCCCAGGTCGCGCATGACCTCGTGGGCGACGTAGGTCGCCTTGGAGCGCAGGCGCAGGTTGTCGGCCATCTCCTGGCGGCGGATGTCCAGGTAGCGGTAGCGCAGCCGGGTCTCCTCGGCCACGTCCGCGGCGCTGTCCAACTGGAAGGGCAGCGGCGCGGCCTCGCTGAGCACCTCGATCTCGTCGGCGACGACCTCGACGGCGCCGGTGGGGATCTCGGGGTTCTCGTTGCCCTCGGGGCGGACCCGGACGGAGCCGGTGACCTTGATGCAGTACTCGGCGCGGAGGTCGTGGGCGAGGTCGTCCTCGCGGACGACGACCTGGGCCACACCGGAGGCCTCGCGCAGGTCGAGGAAGACCACGCCGCCGTGGTCGCGGCGGCGAGCCACCCACCCGGCGAGGACGACAGTGGCGCCGGCGTGCTCGGCGCGCAACGCACCTGCCTCATGCGTGCGTATCAACGGACTTCTCCTTCAGCGTCTTGTTCATGTCAAGTGTGCCCGACCTGCGCTTCGGTACGAGCCTGTCCCGCGCACACGGCCCGCGGGCACCCGGCGGAGGGATCCGGGAGAGGGCGGTGTGCAACCACCGGAACCCGCCCTCAGGCGGGGCCGGTGCGGATATCTCGTCCGTCGCGCGGTCGGAGGGCCGGGTGGTGGACGCCTCGGTGGTGCTGGGTGGTCATACGTCGTTCCTGCGGTGCGGGAGGGGCCGGGACGCGCGGTCAGCCGGCGGTATCGCGCAGGTAGGGGTTGGTGGTGCGCTCGCGCCCGACGGTGGTGGCCGGGCCGTGGCCGGGCAGGACCTGGGTGTCGTCGGGGCGGCCCAGCACGGCGCTCGCGAGGCTGCGCAGCATGGCGGCGTGGTCGCCGCCGGGGAAGTCGGTGCGGCCGATGGACCCGGCGAAGACCAGGTCCCCGGCGAACATCACGGGGACGCCGTCCTCGGTGGCCACCGTGTAGACGACCGAGCCGGGGGTGTGCCCGGGGGTGTGCTCGACCTCGAAGTCCAGTCCGGCCAGGGTGAGGGTGTCGCCGCCGGAGACCTCCACCATCTCCTCGGGCTCGGTGTGCGGGCCCGGCCCCAGCAGGGCGGACAACTGGGCGGCGAAGCCCGGGTCCACCCCGGAGGCGGGCTCGGTGAGCAGGCCGCGGTCGGCGGCGTGCAGGTGGACGGGGACCCCGTGGCGCTCGCAGATCTCGGCGGCCGACCACACGTGGTCGAAGTGGCCGTGGGTGAGCAGTACCGCGACGGGGGTCAGGGAGTGCTCGGCCAGGGCCTTGTCGACCTGCTCGGTGGCCTCCTGGCCCGGGTCGACGATGACGCAGTCGCCGCCCGGGGCCGGTGCGAGCACGTAGCAGTTCGCGGCGAGGGGCCCGGTGGGAAGTGCGGCGATGAGCACGGCGGGTGTCGTCCTGTCCTCGGTCGGGTGCGCGGTCACGGGGCGGGCGGGTTCGCGGGCCGAACACGCGGACTCCCGTTAGCAGAGCCTACCGAGACACGGAAGGGGAGGCGACCCGAACGCCGGACGGTGGAAAGCGTTTGATCACCATTCGATCACCGCGCGCGGCCGGGCTCTTTGCCAAACCGCGTGGTAATGCCATATTGGTCACCGTCCTTGGTGTACGTCGAGGCCCCTACCTGCGCCTCTGCTGGGCGGGAGGGCTCCCGGCCGGGCTCCCGAGGGCGCGCGGACATCCATGATCTGCGCAGATCCGAATCACGGCGCGGCGCCCACCGCCGAATCGTATGGATATCGTGCTGAGCACGGTGGTTCCCATCACGAACCGGCGAGGAACACGACGCGACGACACGAACCCGTCCCACGGCCGGGCTCATGACAGCAGGAGGACACGGTGACCACGGACCCTTGGGGCCGCGTAGACGACGACGGCACGGTCTACGTGCGCACGAGCGAAGGCGAACGGGTCGTCGGATCGTGGCAGGCCGGGGCGCCGGAGGAGGCCCTGACCTTCTTCCATCGCAAGTACGAATCCCTGCGCACCGAGGTGGAGCTGCTGGAGAAGCGGCTCCGCAGCACGGACCTGTCCGCCTCCGCCGCGATGGCGAGCATCGACAAGCTGCGCGACTCCGTCCGGGAGGCGAACGCGGTCGGTGACCTGGAAGCGCTGATGAAGCGGCTGGACGCGCTGGCGGACCGCGCCGAGGAGCGCAAGGTCGAGCAGAAGCAGGCCCAGGAGCAGGCACGCGGTCAGGCCCGGGAGATCAAGGAGCGCATCGTCGCCGAGGCCGAGCGGGTCTCGGTGGAGACGACGCACTGGAAGTCCGGCGGTGAGCGGATGCTCCAGCTCATCGAGGAGTGGAAGAAGGCCCCGCGGGCCGACCGCCCCACCGAGCAGGCTCTGTGGAAGCGCATGTCGGCGGCGCGCAACTCCTTCTCCAAGCGGCGCAAGGCCTACTTCGCCAACCTGGACCAGGAGCGCGAGACGGTGCGCGTGGAGAAGGAGCGCATCGTGGAGGAGGCCGAGTCGCTGGCGGGCTCCACCGACTGGGGTCCCACGGCCCGCGCCTACCGCGACCTGATGCAGCGGTGGAAGAGCAGCGGCCGGGCGGACAGGGCCAGCGAGGACAAGCTGTGGGCGCGCTTCAAGGCCGCGCAGGACACCTTCTTCGACGCGCGCAACGCCACCTTCGCCGAGCGCGACGCCGAACTGCGGGTCAACGCCGACGCCAAGGAGCGCATCCTGGCCGAGGCCAGGGCGGAGATCCCCGGCATCGCCGACCCGCGCCGGGCGCGTGCCCGGCTGCGCGACTTCCAGGAGGCCTGGGAGGAGGCCGGTGAGCTGCCGCGCGACGTGCGCGACCAGTTGGAGGGCGCCTTCCGGCAGATCGAGGACGGCGTGCGCAAGGCCGAGGCGGCCGAGTGGGAGCGCACCAGCCCCGAGGCGCGGGCCCGCGCCGAGGACACGGTCGCCCAGCTGGCGTCGGCCATCAGCGGGCTGGAGGCCAAGCTGGACAAGGCCCGGGCCAAGGGCGACGACCGCCGGGTCAGGGAGTACGAGGACGCGCTGGAGGCCCGCCGCTCGTGGCTGGCCGAGGCGGAGAAGGCGCTCAACGAGCTGAGCTGAGTCCGGCAGGGCGACTGACGGGCCGCGTCCCCCAGGGGGCGCGGCCCGTCCGCGTGTGCGCCTCTCAGGGGCGCGCCCGGGGGCGCTGCCCGTCGCGGGCGGCGCACGCCGTCCGGAGCGCGGCTTCGAGGAGCCCGTTCACCCTGCCCGGGAGCTCCTCGGGCCTCACGCCGGTGGTTCGGCGACGGTCAGGAACCCGCGGATGTACCCGGCCACGGTGTCCAGGTGGCTTTCGAGCAGGAAGTGCCCGCCTCCGGGGACCAGGTGGACCTCCGCGTCCGGCAGGTCCCTCGTGAAGGCGCGTGCTCCGTCCGGGCCGAAGATCTCGTCGCCCGCTCCCCAGACCGCGAGGAGGGGGACCCTGCGCTCCCGGAAGTAGGCGTGCACCCGGGGGTAGAGGGGTGGATTGGCGGCGTAGTCGCGGAACAGGGCGAGTTGCACGAGGTCGTTGCCCCGCCGGTTGACCTCGCGGTGGTCGGCGGCCCAGGTGTCGGGGTCGACCAGCTCGGGCCGGTCCACTCCGTGCAGGTACTGCCAGCGGATGGCGTCGAGCGAGAGGGCGGCACGGACGGCGGGTTCGGTGCGGGGCCCCGGGTCCTCCCAGTACGCCCACACGGGTCTCCAGAAATCCGGTACGAAGCCGTCCTCGTAGGCGTTGCCGCTCTGCGTGACCACCGCGGTGACCGCGCCCGGGTCGCGCAGGGCCAGCCGCCAGCCGACGGGTGCGCCGTAGTCCTGGACGTACAGGGCGTACCGGGTGAGGCCGAGCCGGGCCAGGAGGGCCGCGGTGACGTCGGTCAGGGAGTCGAAGGTGTAGGTGAACGCGTCCACGGGCGGGGCGTCGGAGCTGCCGAAGCCGAGGTGGTCGGGGGCGATGACGTGGAACCGGTCGGCCAGCGCCGGAATGAGGTGGCGGAACATGCGTGAGCTGGAGGGGAAGCCGTGCAGGAGTACGAGCGCGGGCGCCTCGCGGGCTCCTGCCTCGCGGTAGAAGACGCGATGTCCCCGCACTGTCGCGTACTGGTGGCGGACCTCGACCATGCCTAACCCCTTAAATGGATTATGGTGGTTATCCCTGGGTGCTCAGTAGACCGCCCCGGGGGTAACCTGTCAAACCACTTGATGGAGTTAGATGGGAAGGTGGGGCCCGTGTTGGACGACCAAGCCCTGATGCAGGCGCTGAACAGCACCCCCGTCACGGACGGCCGGCGCCGGGACCTGTGGCGCGAGGACCACGGGGTGGACGGGTGGGCGCGGGAGCACGGGGGCCTCGGCGGCGACGAGGAGCGCCGGTGGCTGCTCACCGCCCGGGACGCGCTCCAGGCGGTGGAGTCGGGCACCCCGGCGGAGCCCCGTCTGCGCCGGGTCCTCGCAGGCGTTCGCAGAGTCCCGCGGCCCTGCGCGTCGGGCATCGAGTGGCACTTGGAGGTGCCGCCGGAGCGCAGGCTCGCCGTGGAGCTCGTGCTCGCGTGGGCGGACGTCAAAGAACGCATGCCCGGCCGCCTGCGGCCGTGCGAGAACCCCGAGTGCCGCCTCTTCCTGCTGGACCGCAGCCGTGCCAACACCGCGCGGTGGTGCTCGATGCGGACCTGCGGGAACCGGATCAAGGCCCGCCGGCACCAGGCCCGGACACGGGAGGCCCCGCGGTCCGGGTAGGGCGCCGGCGAGTCGGCGCCCCCGGCGGCACAGGACCCCGGTCCACCGAGCAGAACCCAGGGCGGTGCCTCCTCCTTGAGGCTCCGCTGCGCTTCACCTCGTGCTCGGACGCCGCAGGCACGGGAACCTTCGGCCCCTGCGGTGCACCCGCTCGTACCTCACGGACGCACCTGCGCGGCCTCCAGAACCCCGTCGGCGCCCTCGCCAACCCCAGCGGCACAGCACCGAGTCCACCGGACAGGACCTAGGTCCGTCCGTCCAGTTCGGCGACCCTCTCCCGGGACGCACCCGCCCCGGGCACGGGCACGGGTCCGGCCACCGTCTCGGGGACGCGCTCGGGCTCCGGTGCGGGCCGGGGCGCCGGCTCCGCCACCGCCACAGGCGCGGGCTCGCGCACGGGCGCGGGTGCGGGCTCGGGCGCGCTCTCACGCTCGGACACCGTCCCGGGGCCGCCGGGCTGCTGGTCCAGGGTGCTCCGGTGGCGCACCAGGCCGCCGACGCACAGCGCCACGGAGGCGGCGAAGGCCAGGGCCGTGACCACCCACACCAGCGGCAGCGCCCCGTGGACCCTGTGCAGGGCGGCGTCGCAGGAGACCAGCACCGCTTCCGGCCCGGGGCGCGCGCACACCGTGGTGACCGGGTGCTCGCCCCCGTCGCGGACCCCGGTGACCTCGCCGGTGACTCTCATGCTCGTCCGCTCGCCCGGATCCAGGGACCGCGACCACGTCACCCGCCCCTCCTCCACGTCGGCCCCGCCCGTCCCGGAGACGTAGCGCATCGTGGACGGCAGGAACTGCACGACCCGGGCGTCGGGGAGGGCCTCGGTCCCGGAGTTGCGCACCCGGACCGTGTACCGGATCCGGTCGCCCGGCTCCGCCCGCTCCTGGTCGGTGTGCGCCTCCAGGTCCACGTGCAGGCCGTCCGCGCCGGCCACGACCTCCCCGGCCGCCTTCGCCGGCTGGCCGGGTGCGAGGTGGGCTCCGGGCAGGGCGATCAGAGCCGCCAGTCCCAGTGCCGACACCGTCGTTGCTGCGGCCATGATCTCCTCCGCGTACACGCCCGGAAATAACATTGCGTATGTACGGAATAACACACAGTAGCCATCTTGTTCGTGCGCCATGCGGAGGAGCCCCGAACACGCGTCGGGGGCGGACGGCCGGTCGGCCGTCCGCCCCCGGGCCACGCGTCGAGGACGTGCGCGGGAGAGGGTGCGGGCTCAGGCGCCCACGAAGGACCGCAGCGAGGCGGCACGTTCGGTGCTCTCCCAGGTGAACTCGGGCAGCTCGCGGCCGAAGTGGCCGTAGGCGGCCGTCTTGGAGTAGATCGGGCGCAGCAGGTCCAGGTCGCGGACGATCGCGGCCGGACGCAGGTCGAAGACCTCCTTGACGGCCTTCTCGATCAGCTCCGGGGCGACCTTCTCGGTGCCGAAGGTCTCGATGAACACACCGACCGGGTGGGCCTTGCCGATGGCGTAGGCGACCTGCACCTCGGCACGCTCGGCGAGCTCCGCGGCGACGATGTTCTTGGCGACCCAGCGGGTGGCGTAGGCGGCCGAGCGGTCCACCTTCGACGGGTCCTTGCCGGAGAAGGCGCCACCGCCGTGGCGGGCGTAGCCGCCGTAGGTGTCCACGATGATCTTGCGGCCGGTCAGGCCGGCGTCACCCATGGGGCCGCCGATCTCGAAGCGGCCGGTCGGGTTGACCAGGAGCCGGTAGTCGTCGGACTCCAGGCCGTAGGCGGCCACGACCGGCTCGATGACGTGCTCGCGGATGTCGGGGGCGAGCATCTCGTCGAGGTTGATGTCCGCGGAGTGCTGGCTGGAGACCACGACGGTGTCCAGGCGGACCGGGGTGTTGCCCTCGTACTCGACGGTGACCTGGGTCTTGCCGTCCGGGCGCAGGTAGGGCACCGTGCCGTTGCGGCGGACCCCGGCGAGGCGCTCGGAGAGGGAGTGCGCCAGCTTGATGGGCAGCGGCATCAGCTCCGGGGTCTCACGGTTGGCGTAGCCAAACATCAGCCCCTGGTCGCCGGCGCCCTGCTTGTTGAGGTCGTCGCCCTCGTTTCCGACGCGCGCCTCGTAGGCGGTGTCGACACCCTGGGCGATGTCCGGGGACTGGGCGTCGATGGAGACGTTGACCCCGCAGGAGTCACCGTCGAACCCCTTGGCGGAGGAGTCGTAGCCGATCTCGAGGATCTTCTCGCGCACGATGGCGGGGATGTCGACGTAGGTCTGGGTGGTGACCTCACCCGCGATGTGGACCTGACCAGTGGTGATCAGCGTCTCGACCGCGACCCGGCTGCGCGGGTCCTGGGTGAGCATCGCGTCGAGGATCGCGTCACTGATCTGGTCGGCCATCTTGTCGGGATGGCCTTCGGTGACCGACTCGGAGGTGAAAAGGCGGCGGGACACGTTGCGTGACTCCTTGCAGCGGCTGCTGGCTGACATGTGTCGGCGGCGGTCCCCGGCTTCCTGCCGGAGCGCAATACCGACCGACGTGGTTGGTTATCGTCCACTGTAACTGGACTGGTGGGGACGGGCACCCAGCGGCCGACCCGCTGGTCGCCGTGGGCACCGTTCGCAGTGTGGCGTACTCGGCGGTGGGAATCCAGTCCCGGACGCGTGTGACCCGGACCGGGCCGGGCCCTCCCGGGACGCGCCCACCGCCCCGCCCTGGGCGGACCCGCGTGTGGAGCGCGGCCGCCGAAGGCGGTGGAGGGCGGGGGCCAGCGCTCAGTCCAGGCGCCGGCGGACCAGGTCCCAGATCCGGTCGGCGAGGTCCTCCTTCGGGCCGGTGGGCACGTCCACCGCGGTGCCGTCCGCGCCGAGGACGACGGCCTGGTTGTCCTCGGTGCCGAACGCGCGCCCGCCGCCGACCTGGTTGACCACGAGCAGGTCGCAGCCCTTGCGCGCCAGCTTGGCGCGGCCGTTGGCGATCACGTCGTCGGTCTCGGCGGCGAACCCCACGATGGTCTGCTCCAGCCGCTCGGAGTCGCGTGAGGCGACCAGTCCGGCGAGGATGTCGGGGTTCTCCACGAGTTCGATGGGCGCGGGCGCCGCACCGGACTTCTTGATCTTGGAGGCGGCGCTGGCGACCGGCCGGAAGTCCGCGACGGCGGCGCTCATCACGACCGCGTCGGCTCCGGCTCGCTCGGCCTCCATGGCCTCGGCCAGTTCCACGGCCGAGCCCACGCGTACGACGCGCGCGCCGGCCGGGTCGGGCAGGGAGACGTTGGCGGCGACCAGGGTCACGTCCGCGCCGCGCGCGGCGGCGGTGCGCGCCAGGGCGTATCCCTGCTTGCCGGAGGAGTGGTTGCCCAGGAAGCGGACCGGGTCGATGGCCTCGCGGGTGCCGCCCGCGGAGATCACCACGCGCCGGCCGGCCAGGTCGGGGGCGGCGGTGCCGCGGCGCAGCGCCAGGCGGGCGCTCTCGAACAGCTCGGAGGGCTCGGGCAGGCGCCCGCGTCCGGTGTCGGCTCCGGTCAGGCGGCCCACGGCCGGGTCGAGGACGATGGAGCCGCGTGCGCGCAGGGTGGCCACGTTGGCCTGGGTGGCGGGGTGCTCCCACATCTCGGTGTGCATCGCGGGCGCGAACACCACCGGACAGCGCGCGGTGAGCAGGGTGTTGGTGAGCAGGTCGTCGGCCAGGCCCGCGGCCGCCCGGGCCAGGATGTTGGCCGTGGCCGGGGCCACGAACACCAGGTCGGCCTCCTGGCCGATGCGCACGTGCGGGACCTCGTGCACCTGGTCCCACACACCGGTGGCGACGGGCTGGCCGGACAGGGCGGCCCAGGTGGGCTCACCGACGAAGCGCAGGGCCTCGGCGGTGGGCACGACCCGGACCCGGTGGCCGGACTCGGTCAGTCGGCGCAGCAGCTCGCACACCTTGTAGGCGGCGATGCCCCCGCCGACGCCGAGGACCACCTGGGGAACAGTCTGTGTGTCACTCACAGACAGGTTCTACCAGTCCCCCGACACCTCGCCCACGGAGCCCCTGTGCGAGCACGCGGTCACGCGGTCACGGCACGCGAGGGGCATACCGGGTCCCGCGGGGCGAGCCGGGCCGCCGGAGAGGAACGAACCGGGCGCGGGCGAGGACGCCGTGCTCCTGGGAACACGGATCCCGGTTCTGGGCGTCCCGGGCCCCGGCCGGGCCGGCGGGGGCTCGAAGACCCTGGTCAGATGCCCTCGTAGGGCTCGGCGTTGAGCAGGCCCGCCCTGACCTCGCGCAGGGCGATGGACAGGGACTTCTCCTGGACGTGGGTCTCCACCAGCGGGCCGACGTACTCCAGCAGGCCCTCGCCGAGCTGGGCGTAGTAGGCGTTGATCTGACGGGCCCGCTTGGAGGCCATGGTGACCAGGCTGTACTTGCTGTCCACCAGATCCAGCAGATCGTCGATCGGCGGATTGGTGATGCCTTCGGCGACGGGCTCGGTACCAGCCACTTCGAATTACCCCCAGAGATGGTCCGCGGCTCGGCGCGGGAGCCGCGGCGTGATGGTCGGGTCTACGGGCGCCGCCGGGATTCCCGGTGCGGGCGCGGACGGCTCGGGCCGCGGGGCCCGGCCGCTATCACACCTCGGGCGCGGTGATCAACGCTAGCAGCTCCTCGCACACTTCCCGTACGGACGTGTTGACGAGCGTGGTGTCGAACTCCTTCTCGGCGGCCAGTTCGATCCTGGCCACCTCCAGGCGCCGCTGGACGACCTCCTCGGACTCGGTGCCGCGCCTGGTGAGGCGGCGCACCAGCTCCTCCCAGGAGGGCGGGGCGAGGAAGACGTGCAGGGCGTCGGGCATCGACTCGCGGATCTGGCGGGCGCCCTGGAGCTCGATCTCCAGCAGGACGGGGACTCCGGCGCGGAGGCGCTCCTCGACGGGGCCGCGGGGGGTGCCGTAGCGGTTGCCCGCGAACTGGGCCCACTCCAGGAGCTGGTCGTCGGCGACGAGGCGGTCGAACTCCTCGTCGGTGACGAAGTAGTACTGGACGCCGTCCCGCTCGCCCGGCCGGGGTCTGCGGGTGGTGACCGAGACCGAGAGCCACACCTCGGGGTTCTCGCGGCGCAGGTGGGCGACCACCGTGCTCTTTCCCACACCCGACGGTCCGGAGAGGACGGTCAGCCGCTTCCGGGCCGGGCGGGACTGGGATCCGGGATCGGACATGTGTGTTCCAGGCTTCCCTTCGGGCCTGTCCCCCACGGGGCGGGGCCGGGGCCCTCGCGTCGCGCACCGGGGACCGGGTCGGTTCGGGCGCCGTCGCCGTGCGGGCGGCTGGTGGTACGGGGTGTCCGCGTACGGTCGCGGGAAGTTCCCTTTATACCACCGGGCCGCGGCGCGGCGGACGGTCGTGACCTGGGGCCATCCGTCCACCGGCCGCGGCCCGGTCGAAGCTCACCGGGGTCGGCCGCCTGGGCGGCTCGGTATCCGTCACGACTGTGGGGGACGCGACGGACCGGTGTACTGCGTCCAGGCGCTACTGCTGCCGCCTGGCACCGCGGTACTGCGTGGTGTTACCTGTTCGCTACTTCGTGAGGTCGCCGAACTCGGCTTCGAGGGCGGCGCGCTGGTTGGTGCCCAGGCCGCGGACACGGCGCGACTCAGCGATGTTGAGCCGCTCCATGATCTGCTTGGCACGGACCTTGCCAACGCCGGGAAGGGATTCGAGCAGAGCCGAAACCTTCATCTTTCCGATGACGTCGTCCTTGAGGCCGTCGGAGAGGACCTCGGACAGCGAGACGCCGCCGTTCTTCAGCTTGTTCTTGACCTCTGCGCGCTCTTTTCTGGCCTTAGCGGCCTTCTCCAGAGCCGCAGTGCGCTGTTCAGGTGTCAGGGGAGGAAGGGCCACGCCGGGTCACCTCGGATTTCTACTCGTTTGTAGAGGGCGGACGCCTGCGCAAGTTAGTAGGTCTGACCCCTGTTAGGCAACGTAAAGTGCCCTTTCAGCGGCTATTTCATCGAACTAACTACTCTACGTTATGAGGCAATTGCTGTAAGAGACGAAACTCAGGACCTTGGTCCCGGTTGGAGGGAGTGCCAGGCACGCCACCAGCACAGGTCACACAGGGGTGACCCGGGTCACTCTGGGCAGTGTGTTCCGAATTTCGGACATACCTAATTAGTGACCGCTCGTGGCACATAACCCGACGTTTGAGATCCGTTGTGACGGTTCGTCTCCCGGATCCGTCGATCCCCTCGTCCAGCGCCCGCCGGCGCCGTCGAAGGGTGCTCCCAAGACCCTGTCCCCCTTCGCTTGCCTAGACGCGGACCCCGGCCCGGCGCACGGCGGCCGCGAGGGAGGCCGCCGCCGATCCGGGGTCCGGAGCCCGGGTGATGGGGCGGCCGATGACCAGCAGGTCCGCCCCCGCCTCGATGGCCTCCTCCGGGGTCGCCACCCGCGACTGGTCGCCCTTGTCCGCCCCCGCCGGGCGCACGCCCGGCGTGATGAGGGTGATGTCCGGGCCCACCTCGGCGCGCAGCAGGGCCACCTCCTGCGGCGAGCACACCAGGGCGCGGGCCCCGGCGTTCACCGCCAGCACCGCCAGGCGCCGAGCCGCGTCGCGGGCCGGACCGAGCAGCCCCACCTGCTCCAGGTCCGCCTCGTTCAGCGAGGTGAGCACCGTCACGGCGGCGATCCTGGTGTCCGGGGCGGCCTCCACCGCCGCACGGACCATGTCCGCTCCTCCCCCGGCGTGCACGGTGAGGATCGAGGGCCTCAGACCCGCGACGCTGCGCGCGGCGCCGGCGACCTGGGCCGGGATGTCGTGCAGCTTCAGGTCGAGGAAGACCCCCACCCGGCTGGCGCCGCGTACCGCGCTGACCACGTCGGGCCCGTAGCGCAGGTACAGCTCCAGCCCCACCTTGACCGTGCTCACGTGCGGTGCGACCGCCGAGGCCCAGGTGGCCGCGGTCTCGATGTCCCTGGCGTCGAGGGCGACGGCGATGGGCGCGGAAGGCGCAGAAGGCGCGGTCATGTCGGTATCTCCAATCGTGTGCGGCCGAACGGATCGGCGCATGCAACGTACGGATGTACTTACGGACGTGCTTACCGAAGCACCGGACGATGCACGTCCACTGTCATGTGCACACCATCAGGGTGTGCGGTTCCCCGGATGAGGCGCTTCATGCGCACCACCCGTGTCACTTCCCCGTAACGGCGCCCAGGCGGCCGTGGGCGCGAGTTCTCCGCCCGGACACAGGAAGGGACCAAATGCACGCGTTTGGTCGCACAGAGCCATTTCAGGGCCGTCCAGGCCGGTCAGAGCCCCTGTGCGCCATGCGTCCGAACTGTCACACCCCCGTTCCCGTCCGGTGGGCGGCGCCCACGACGTCGGAGGCCCGGGCCACGCCCCGCGCGTCCAGCAGCTCCGTGAGCTCGCGGAGCACGCGCGCGCACGCCGAGGGGTCGGAGAAGTTGGTCGTGCCGACCGCCACCGCGCGGGCACCGGCCGCCATGAACTCCAGCGCGTCGGCGCCCGTGCGGATTCCGCCCATCCCGATGACGGGCACGTCGGGCAGCGCCTCGTGCACGCGGTAGACGCACCCCACCGCGAGCGGGCGGATGGCCGGGCCGGACAGCCCGCCCATGCCACCGGCCACCGCCGGGCGCAGGGTGCGGGTGTCCACGGCCATGCCGCGCACCGTGTTGACCATGGACAGCCCGTCCGCGCGCGCCTCCACGCACGCGGCCGCCAGTTCCACCACGTCGGGGACGTCGGCGGCCAGCTTGGCCAGCACCGGAAGTCCGGAGCGGGTGTGGGAGCGCACCGTGCGCACCACCGCCGCGGCCCGGGCGGGGTCGTCGGCGAAGTGGCGCCCGGCGGGGTCGGAGGGGTCCGGGCAGGAGAGGTTGACCTCGACCGCGCTGACCCCGTCCGCCGCCGATACGCGCCTGGCCAGCTCACCGAACTCGCCCACCCCCGTACCGGCGATGGACACGATGGCGCGGCCGCCGCGGGAGAGCAGCCAGGGCAGGTCCCGCTGGAGGAACACGTCCACCCCCGGGCCCTGCATGCCCGTCGTGCTGAGCATGCCGCTGGGCGTCTCGGCCATGCGCGGGGCGGGCCGCCCGGCGTGGGGCTCCAGCATCACCGACTTGGTGGTGACGGCGCCGATCGAGGCGATGTCGAGGAACTGGGCCAGCTCCCGGCCCGCTCCGGCGCAGCCGGCCGCGGCCACCACCGGGTTGGGCAGTTCACAGCCGCCCAGCCGGGTCCTGAGGTCTGCGTTCACTTTTCCCACTGCTCTCGGGTGCTGACGGTGTCCGGGCGGCGGGGCACGGCCGGAGCCGGGTGCCCGGCACGACCCTCGGTCGCGCGTCCGAGCCCGTGGAGGGCCCGGTGCGTCAGGCGATGTCGCGCGCCGACTCGGCGGCGCGTGCGGCGCTGGAGCCCTTCCAGCCGGGGGCGCCCAGGGCGTCGAAGGGAATGGTGCCCACGTCGTCGAAGCGCACCTGCTCGCCCCGGAAGACCGGGCCGTCCACGCACGAGCGCACCATGCGGGTGATGCCGTCCTCCCCCACCACGGGGATGACGCAGGTCATGCAGATCCCGGTGCCGCAGGCCATGGTCTCCTCCACCGCCACCTGGACGGGTATGCCGTGCTCGCCCGCCACGGCGGTGACCGTGCGCAGCATGGGCATGGGGCCGCACGCGTAGACGGCGTCGGAACGGCACTCCTCGATCACCCTGCCCAGGACGTCGGTGACCCGGCCGCGGGTGCCGAAGGAGCCGTCGTCGGTGGCGAAGACGGCCGTCTCGGCGACACGGCGGGCGGTGATGGCGCTGAACACCCGGTCGGCGGAGGCGGCGCCCAGCACGAAGTCCACCCGGCAGCCGCGCCTGCGCAGCGACAGGGCGAGCGGGAACAGCGGTGCGCTGCCCGAGCCGCCGCCCACCAGCACGCAGTTGACCGGGTCCCTCGGCAGCGGGAAGGGGCGGCCCAGGGGGCCGACCACGTCCAGCAGGTCGCGCGACCTCCGCTCCGCCAGCCAGGCGGTGCCGGCACCGCGCACCGAGAACAGGAACTCGACGGTGCCGCCGTAGTCGGGCTTGACGTCGTGGATGGCGAAGGGGCGGCGCAGCAGGGTGCTGGAGTGGTCGCCGCCGACCGCCACCGACACGAACTGCCCGGGCCGGAAGCGCTCGGCGATGCCCGGGGCGACCACGGTGATGGCGTAGTAGGCGTCCACCCTGCGCACGTTCAGCACGGGGCACCTGGCCTGCACCGGTCCGTTGTCGCTCATCAGGTCGTGGCGTCCCCGCCCCGGTGTCGCGTGCCGGGGCGCCGGCGGGACGCCGCCCTCCCCCCTCTGGATTCCTGAGTTGCCCTGTGCGCCAACCGTATCGGCGGGGGCGCCGTGGAACGCACCGTTCCCGGCGCCCCGCCCGCCTTCCGGGTCCTGGTCCCCTCGTGGGCCGACCGGACACGTCGCCGGTGCGGCCGGGCACTCCGGCCCCGGACGCTCTCGTACCCGCGGCGGTGCCGGAGCGCCGAGGTGCGCTGCGGGTACAGGACCACGGCCCACGGGGCGGGCCGAGCGGAGCGGAGCACAGCCCGCGGGCGGGCACGGCTCCGCTCCCCATCCCCTAGCTCCGGTCGGCGGTGAGGGTCCGCGCGTGCTCCTGGAGGGAGCGCACGCCGATGTCCCCGCGCACCCGTGCCTCGATCGCCTGCACCGCGGCGGCCAGGCCCTGGACGGTGGTCACGCTGGGCACGCCGCGCACCACGGCCGCGGTGCGGATCTCGTACCCGTCCAGGCGCGGACCGGCCTGCCCGGCGCTGCCGAACGGCGTGTTGACGATGAGGTCGACGCCCCCGGCGTGGATGAGCTGCACGATGGTCGGCTCCCCCGCGGGACCGCTGCCCTCGCTGTGCTTGCGCACCACGGTGGCGTGCACGCCGTTGCGGCGCAGCACCACGGCGGTGCCCTCGGTGGCCAGGATCTCGAAGCCCAGGTCGGCCAGGCGCTTGACCGGGAAGATCATCGAGCGCTTGTCGCGGTTGGCCACCGAGACGAACACCCGGCCCCGGTCGGGCAGGGAGCCGTTGACGGCCAGCTGCGACTTGGCGTAGGCGGAGCCGAAGTCGGTGTCCAGGCCCATGACCTCGCCGGTGGAGCGCATCTCGGGGCCCAGGATGGTGTCGACGCCCTCGCCCTCCTTGTCGATGAACCGGTTGAAGGGCAGCACGGCCTCCTTGACCGACACCGGGGCGTCGACGGGCAGGTCGCCTCCGTCGCCGTCGGCGGGCAGCATGCCCTCCTCCCGCAGCTCGGCGATGGTGGACCCGGCCATGACGCGGGCGGCGGCCTTGGCCAGCGGCACCGCGGTGGCCTTGGACACGAACGGCACGGTGCGCGAGGCGCGCGGGTTGGCCTCCAGCACGTTGAGCACGCCGGAGGCGAGCGCGTACTGGACGTTGATCAGTCCGCGCACCCCGGTGCCCCGGGCGATGGCCTCGGTGGAGTAGCGGATGCGCTCGATGTCCTCGCGGCCCAGGGTGATGGAGGGCAGGGTGCACGCCGAGTCGCCCGAGTGGATCCCGGCCTCCTCGATGTGCTCCATGACGCCGCCCAGGTACAGGTCGCGGCCGTCGTAGAGGGCGTCGACGTCGATCTCGATGGCGTCGTCGAGGAAGCGGTCGATCAGCACCGGGTGCTCGGGGCTGACCTCGGCGTTGCGCTCGATGTAGTCGGCGAGCATCGTCTCGCTGTAGACGATCTCCATGCCCCGGCCGCCCAGCACGTAGGAGGGGCGGACCATGACGGGGTAGCCGATCTCGTCGGCGACGATCCTGGCCTCGGCGAAGGAGTGGGCGGTGCCGTACTTGGGCGCGGGCAGCCCGGCGTCGTCCAGGACCTTGCCGAACGCGCCGCGGTCCTCGGCCAGGTCGATGGCCTCGGGGCTGGTGCCGATGATGGGCACCCCGGCCTCCTTGAGGCGGCGGGCCAGGCCCAGCGGGGTCTGGCCGCCCAGCTGCACGATGACCCCGGCGACCGTGCCGCTGAGCTGCTCGGCGCGCACGACCTCCAGCACGTCCTCCAGGGTGAGCGGCTCGAAGTAGAGCCGGTCGCTGGTGTCGTAGTCGGTGGAGACGGTCTCGGGGTTGCAGTTGACCATCACGGTCTCGTACCCGGCGTCGGAGAGCGCGAAGGAGGCGTGGACGCAGGAGTAGTCGAACTCCACGCCCTGGCCGATGCGGTTGGGTCCCGAGCCCAGGATGATGATCTTGGGCTTGTCGCCCGGGGGGACCTCGGTCTCCTCGTCGTAGCTGGAGTACAGGTAGGGCGTGCGGGCCTCGAACTCGGCGGCGCAGGTGTCCACGGTCAGGTAGACGGGGTGGATGTCCATGGCGTGGCGCAGTTCGCGGACCACGTCCTCGCTCTTGCCGGTGATCTCGCCGATCTGGACGTCGGAGAAGCCCAGCCCCTTGGCCTCGCGCAGCAGGTCGGCGTCGAGCTTGGGCGCGTCGGCCAGGACGCGGGCCGTCTCCTCCAGGCGCAGCATCTGGTCCAGGAACCACGGGTCGATCCTCGTCGACTCGTGGATCTCCTCGACGGTGGCCCCGGCGCGCAGGGCCTGCTGGACCTGGCGCAGCCGGTGCTCGGTGGGGGTGGCGGCCCTGCGGAGCAGGTCGTCCTTGTCACCGGGCTCGCCCGCCCAGGTCAGGCCGATGCCCTTCTTCTCCAGGGAGCGCATGGCCTTCTGGAGCGCCTCGGGGAAGGACCGGCCGATGGCCATGGCCTCGCCCACCGACTTCATGGTGGTGGTGAGGGTGGGGTCGGCGCCCGGGAACTTCTCGAAGGCGAACCGGGGGACCTTGACGACCACGTAGTCCAGCGTGGGCTCGAAGCTGGCCGGTGTCTCCCGGGTGATGTCGTTGGGGATCTCGTCGAGCGTGTAGCCGACGGCGAGCTTGGCGGCGATCTTGGCGATCGGGAAGCCGGTGGCCTTGGAGGCCAGCGCCGAGGAGCGGGACACACGCGGGTTCATCTCGATGACGATGATCCGGCCGGTGGTGGGGTGGACCGCGAACTGGATGTTGCAGCCGCCGGTGTCCACTCCGACCGCGCGGATGACCGCGATACCGATGTCGCGCAGCTTCTGGTACTCGCGGTCGGTGAGGGTCATGGCGGGGGCGACGGTGATGGAGTCGCCGGTGTGCACGCCCATGGGGTCGAGGTTCTCGATGGAGCACACGACCACGACGTTGTCGTTGACGTCGCGCATCAGCTCCAGCTCGTACTCCTTCCAGCCGAGGATGGACTCCTCCAGGAGCACCTCGGTGGTCGGGGAGAGCGTCAGCCCCTGTCCGGCCATACGCCGTAGCTCGGTCTCGTTGTGCGCGAAGCCCGAGCCGGCGCCGCCCATGGTGAAGGAGGGGCGTACGACGACGGGGTAGCCGAGCTCCTCGGCGGCGGCCAGGCACTCGTCGAGGGTGTGGCAGATGCGCGAGCGGGCGGACTCGCCGCCGATGCGCTCCACGATGCCCTTGAAGCTCTCGCGGTCCTCTCCGGACTGGATGGCCTCGACGTTGGCACCGATGAGCTCGACGCCGTACTTGTCCAGGATGCCTGACTCGTGCAGGTCGATGGCGGCGTTGAGCGCGGTCTGCCCGCCCAGGGTGGGCAGGAGCGCGTCGGGGCGCTCCTTGGCGATGATCTTCTCGATCATCTCGGTGGTGATCGGCTCGACGTAGGTGGCGTCGGCCATCTCCGGGTCGGTCATGATCGTGGCCGGGTTGGAGTTGACCAGGATGACCCGGAGGCCCTCGGCCCGCAGGACGCGGCAGGCCTGGGTTCCCGAGTAGTCGAACTCGGCCGCCTGCCCGATCACGATCGGACCGGAGCCGATCACGAGGACGGATGAAAGATCACTACGGCGCGGCATGCTCTGTTCCCTCTTGCTACTTGACAGCCGAAGCGGGCTGGGCGGACATCAGGTCGACGAACGCGTCGAAGAGCTCGGCGGCGTCGTGGGGGCCGGCGGCGGCCTCGGGGTGGAACTGGACGCTGAACGCGGGGCGGTCCAGCAGCCGCAGGCCCTCGACGACCTGGTCGTTGAGGCCGACGTGGCTCACCTCGGCCCGGCCGTAGGGGGTGTCGAAGGGCGTGCCGATGGGGGCGTCGACGGCGAAGCCGTGGTTCTGGCTGGTGACGGCGACCCGGCCGGAGCGGGTGTCGATCACCGGCTGGTTGACGCCCCGGTGCCCGAAGGGCAGCTTGTAGGTGCCCAGGTCCAGGGCGCGGCCCAGGATCTGGTTGCCGAAGCAGATGCCGAAGAGCGGCCTACCCGCGTCCATGACGCCGCGCATCGCGGCGACGGGGCCGTCGGCGGTGGCCGGGTCGCCGGGGCCGTTGCTGAAGAACACCCCGTCCGGGTCCAGCGCGAGGATGTCCTCGGCGGTGGCCGCGGCGGGCAGCACGGTGACCCTGCATCCGCGCTCGGCCAGGCGCTGGGGCGTCATGGCCTTGATGCCGAGGTCGACCGCGGCGACGTGGAAGCGGGTCTCGACGCCCTCGGGCGGCAGGACCTCGTAGGGCTCCCGGGTGCTGACCTCGGCGGCCAGCTCGGAGCCGGCCATGGACGGCTGCTCGCGCACGCGGGCCAACAGGGCCTTCGGGTCGGTCTCGGTGGTGCTGATGGCGGCGCGCATGGCGCCCTTGTCGCGCAGGTGCCGGGTCAGGGCACGGGTGCCGGTGAGGGCGATGCCGACCACGTCCTGGTGGCGCAGCTCCTCGTCCAGGGTGCGCTGGGCGCGCCAGTTGGAGGTGATGCGTGCGGGCTCGCGCACGACGTACCCGGCGACCCAGACGCGGCCGGACTCGGGGTCGTCGTCGTTGACGCCGGTGTTGCCGATGTGCGGGGCGGTCATCACCACGATCTGACGGTGGTAGGAGGGATCGGTGAGGGTCTCCTGGTAGCCGGTCATGCCGGTGTTGAAGACCGCCTCGCCGAAGGTCTCGCCGGTGGCACCGAAGGAGCGGCCGTGGAAGACCCTGCCGTCCTCGAGTACCAGAATCGCCGGTCCGCCGGTTGTCTCGGACACGTTCGCCCCCTCCTCCACGCCAGGGCTGGCCTGGTCTTTCGATGCTGTGCTCACTGGATCTTCCCCTCCAGGACGGTCGGGGCACCGCGCAGGAACGTGGCGCGTACCCGGCCGGGCAGGGTCATGCCCCGGAAGGGGGTGTTGCTGCTCTTGGTGACCATGGCCGCCCCGTCGACCTCCACGGGCGCGGCCGGGTCGTACAGGACCACGTTGGCGGGCTCGCCGGCGGCGAGACCGCGGCCGTGCTCGTGGACACGGCCCACACGTGCCGGGGCCGCGGACATGCGGTCGGCGACGTCGGCCCAGGTGAGCAGCCCTGTGTCGACCATGGTGCGCTGCACGACGGCCAACGCGGTCTCCAACCCGACCATTCCCATCGCGGCGGTGGACCACTCGGTCTCCTTGGCCTCCACGGGGTGGGGCGCGTGGTCGGTGGCGACGATGTCGATCGTGCCGTCGGCCAGTCCCTCACGCAGCGCCTGGACGTCCTCGGCGGTGCGCAGGGGCGGGTTGACCTTGTAGACGGGGTCGTAGCCCTCCACCAGCTCCTCCGTCAGGAGCAGGTGGTGGGGGGTGACCTCGGCGGTGACGTCGCAGCCGCGGGCCTTGGCCCAGCGGATGATGTCCACCGACCCCTTGGTGGAGACGTGGCACACGTGCAGGCGCGAGCCCACGTGCTGGGCGAGCAGGCAGTCGCGGGCGATGATCGCCTCCTCGGCGACCGCGGGCCACCCGGGAAGGCCGAGGCGGTCGGAGACGCGGCCCTCGTTCATCTGGGCGCCCTGGGTCAGGCGGGGCTCCTGGGCGTGCTGGGCGACGACGCCGTCGAAGGCCTTGACGTACTCCAGGGCGCGGCGCATGAGCAGGGCGTCGGAGACGCAGACGCCGTCGTCGGAGAAGACGCGGACCTTCGCGGCGGAGTCGGCCATGGCGCCGATCTCGGAGAGCTGCCGTCCGGCCAGGCCGACGGTGACGGCGCCGACGGGGCGCACGTCGCAGTACCCGCCCTCGCGGCCCAGGCGCCAGACCTGCTCGACGACCCCGGCGGTGTCGGCGACGGGGTCGGTGTTGGCCATGGCGTGGACGGCGGTGTAGCCGCCCATGGCGGCGGACCGGGAGCCGGTGGCGACGGTCTCGGCGTCCTCACGGCCGGGTTCGCGCAGGTGGGTGTGCAGGTCCACCAGGCCTGGCAGGGCGACCAGGCCGGAGGCGTCGACGGTCTCGGCGTCGGCGGGGGCGTCGAGGCCCGGGCCGATCGCGGCGATCCTGCCGTCGGCCAGGAGCAGGTCGACGGGGGCGCCGCCGAGAGGGCTGGCGCCGCGGATCAGGTGCGGTCCGTTGGTGTCGGGCATCGCGGTGTTGGCTTCCTCGTGTTCTCGGTTGGGAAGGGTTCGTGGGCGCCGGAGCGCGGCTGGGCGGCTGGTGGGTCCGGGCGCCGCCGGGGCCGCCGGAGGGTCCGTGGGTGGGACCGCGGGGAGGGCCGCGCCGCCTCACCGGAGGGCTCCGGGGGTTCCCGGCCTCCGGGGCGCCCGGGTACCGGGCGCGGCGGGGCGGGCCCCGGGACGGGCGCCGTCAGGAACCGCTGAGCAGCAGGTAGAGCACCGCCATACGCAGGCTGACACCGTTGGCGACCTGTTCGGTGACGGTACACCGGGGCGAGTCGGCGACCTCGGCGGAGATCTCCATACCGCGGACCATGGGCCCCGGGTGCATGACGATGGCGTCCTCGGGCATGCGGGAGAGGCGTTCGCCGTCCAGCCCGTAGTTGCGGCTGTACTCGCGCGTGGAGGGGAAGAAGGACTCGTGCATGCGCTCGGCCTGCACGCGCAGCATCATGACCACGTCGGACTTGGGCAGGACGGCGTCGAGGTCGTAGGAGACCTCGCACGGCCAGGTGTGCACCGAGACCGGCAGCAGGGTGGGCGGCGCGACCAGGGTGACGTGCGCGCCCAGGGTGGTGAGCAGCAGCACGTTGGAGCGGGCGACACGGCTGTGCAGGATGTCGCCGACGACGGCCACGCGCAACCCTTCCAGGCGGCCCAGGCGCGAGCGCATGGTGAAGGCGTCGAGCAGGGCCTGGGTGGGGTGTTCGTGGGTGCCGTCGCCCGCGTTGAGCACGGAGCCGTCGACCCAGTTCGCGAGGCGGTGCGCGGCGCCCGAGGCGCTGTGCCGGATGACGACGCCGTCGGCGCCCATGGCCTGCAGTGTCAGAGCGGTGTCCTTGAGGCTCTCGCCCTTGGAGACGCTGGAGCCCTTGGCGGAGAAGTTGACGACGTCCGCGGACAGGCGCTTGGCCGCCAGTTCGAAGGAGGTGCGGGTGCGGGTGGAGTCCTCGTAGAAGAGGTTGACCACGGTGCGCCCGCGCAGGGTGGGGAGCTTCTTGACGGAGCGGTCGCCGACCTGGGCGAGTTCGGCGGCGGTGTCCAGGATGAGGGTGGCCTCGTCGTGGGACAGGTCTCCGGTGGAGAGCAGGTGGCGCATCAGTCGTTCCCCCCGGTGGTGGAGGGCGACGAAGAGGGAGGCTCCTCGGCCGCAGGCCGTCGGTTGAGGGTGGTGGAGGGCGACGAAGAGGGAGGTTCCTCGGCCGCAGGCCGTCGGTTGAGGGTGGTGGAGGGTGACGGGCGGGCGGGCCCGAGCAGCACCGCGTCGTACCCGTCGGTCTCGTCCAGGCGCACGGTGACGCTCTCGCGCAGGGAGGTGGGCAGGTTCTTGCCCACGTAGTCGGCGCGGATGGGCAGTTCGCGGTGGCCCCGGTCGACGAGGACGGCGAGTTGGACGGCGCGGGGGCGGCCCAGGTCTCCGAGTGCGTCGAGGGCGGCGCGGACGGTGCGTCCGGAGAAGAGGACGTCGTCGACCAGGACGACGACGCGGTCGTCGAGACCGCCCACGGGGATCTCGGTCCTGCCCAGGGCACGGACGGGGGCGGAGCGCAGGTCGTCGCGGTACATGGTGATGTCGAGCGAGCCCGCGGGGACGGTACGGTCCTCCACGCGTTCGATGAGCCGCGCCAGGCGCCGGGCGAGCGGGACTCCGCGGGAGGGGATGCCCAGGAGGGTGACGTCCTGTCCGCCCTTGGTGCGTTCGAGCACCTCGTGGGCGATACGGGTCAGCGCCCGGTTGATCTCGTTGCCCTCGAGGACGGCTCGTGTGCCCTCGGGCATCGGAGGAGCCTCGGGCACACCGCCACCGGAATCACCCGGGGTCGGTTTCTGCGCACGCAAAGTAGTGACTCCCTTCCCTGCCTCACTGAACAGGTCGTTAAAGGATGTCGATCGGAGCCACGCTACCAGCGGCGGCCGGGGAGCCCGGAGCGCGGTCGGCACCCCGGGTCACGAGTGTGACTCTCATCACATTCTAGACCCGTACACACCTATCCGAATGTAGTCATGTCGCCACACACGGGATTCGCCCATGAACCGGGTGAAACCTGAAATACCCAGGAGGGACGGGCTTTTCGGGCCATCGTGGCGCACGACTCGTCCCGTTCGGTCCGCACATGAGAGGTGTCTCACTTACGCACGGTTTGGCCACTGATTAGTCGCGTTTCACACCAACGGCTTGACCTGGGAGGCAGACCCCCCTACCGTCACTGTCTGTAACCACTGCCGGGTGGGGTTGCATCCCGTGACCATCCGCTGGACCGCATAGGCGGCCCGCCGAGTACGAGCGGACGTCTCCCCCACCACGCCAGCCACCGTCACGGCCGGGAGCGACAAGAAATGCCATCCGAATACGCCAAGTCCCTCGGTGCGCGGCTGCGTGCCATCCGCACCCAGCAGGGCCTGTCCCTGCACGGGGTGGAAGAGAAGTCCCACGGACGCTGGAAGGCCGTCGTGGTCGGCTCCTACGAGCGCGGCGACCGTGCCGTCACCGTCCAGAAGCTCGCCGAGCTGGCCGACTTCTACGGTGTGCCGATGTCGGAGCTGCTGCCCGGCGGCGCGGCTCCCACCCCGCTGGGACCCACACCCAAGCTGGTCATCGACCTGGAGCGCATGCAGCAGCTGCCGCACGAGAAGGCCGGGCCGCTCTCACGCTACGTCGCCACGATCCAGAGCCAGCGCGGCGACTACAACGGGCGGGTGCTCTCCATCCGCCAGGAGGACCTGCGTTCACTCGCGGTCATCTACGACAAGTCGCCCGGCGACCTGACCGAGGAGCTCATCAACTGGGGTGTTCTCGACCCTGAGGCGCGTCGCGCGGTCGACGCCTTCTAGGGGCGGACCGTCCAGGACACGGCAGACGAGGAACCCCACCCGCTCGACGAGAGCCGGCGCCGAGGCGCCGGCTCTCGTCGTTTCCGGGGCGCGTGGTGGGACCCGGGAGGGCGGTGCGAGCCGGACGTGGGGCTTCCCCTCCCCAACCCGGCCGCACCGCCCCCTCCGCCGAGCGGGGGACCCGGCGGAGTCGGTCGAACTCCTGTTCGACACCGTCCAGTTAACCCCAGCCCGACGGACCCGTCAAGAACCCCTCGGGGCCCGCGCGCCGTCCGCGCCGAACCCGGGCGGGCCCCGCGGTTCGGGGCTAGTGTTGGGGTGTGGACGCCGATACCGAACTGCGTGAACTGGCCCCACCCGCCTTCACGCACGCCGTCCCCGCGCTGCTCCAGGTGTACGAGGCGGCCATGCGGCCGCCCCCGGAGCAGCTGCCGGGACGAGCGTCCGTCATGAACAACCACGCCGGCCATCCGGGCTTTCGCGCGGTGGTCGCCGTGCGCGGGGGCCACCCGGTCGGCTTCGCCTACGCCTTCCACGGGTGCTCGGGACAGTGGTGGCACGACACGGTCGTGCGGGAACTGCACGCGTGCGGGCGGACCCGGCAGGTGCGCCGCTACCTGTCCGACCCGCTGGAGATCGCCGAGGTGCACGTCCACCCCCGCGCACAGGGCCGGGGCGTGGGACGGTCCCTGCTCCACGCCCTGTGCCGGGGCCGCCCGGAGCCCACCGCGGTGCTGTCCACCCGTTCGGGGCCCTCCGTGGCGCGCCACCTGTACCGCTCGTGCGGCTTCACCGAGGTGCTGGAGGACTTCTCCTTCCCCGGCAGCCCCGGTCAGCCCTTCTCGATCATGGCCGCCCGGCTGCCTCTGGCCGGCTCCGGTGACCGGCGATCTCCCGATAGATCTGCCTGGTGGCCGTGGACTGGTTCGAGGTGATGAAGTGGATGCCCGGCGCGCCCTCGGCCAGCAGCCGCTCGCACATGCGCTGGGCGTACTCGATGCCGAAGGCCCGCACGGCCTCGGCGTCGTCGCCGAAGGACTCGAAGCGCTCGGCCAGGTCGCGCGGGAAGGGCGCCCCGGAGAGCTGCTCCGAGCGCGGGATGAACGAGGTGCGCACCACGGGGAACACCTCGGGGATGATGGGCACCTCGCAGCCGCGCGCGGCCACCCGGTCGCGCAGGCGCAGGTAGTCCTCGGGGTCGAAGAACATCTGCGTGATGGCGTAGTCGGCGCCCGCCTCGCACTTGCGCACGAAGTAGTCGGTGTCGGTCTCGACGTCGGCCGAGCGCGGGTGCTTGAACGGGAAGGCCGCCACGCCCACGCAGAAGTCGCCGCTGTCCTTGATGAGGCGGACCAGTTCCTCGGCGTAGGTCAGCCCCTCGGGGTGGGTGACCCACTCGCCGTTGGGGTCCCCGGGCGGGTCGCCGCGAACGGCGAGCATGTTGGACACGCCCGCGTCGGCGAGGCGCCCCACGAGGTGGCGCAGTTCGGCGACGGAGTGGTCGACCAGGGTCATGTGCGCGACCGGGAGCAGGGTGGTGTCGGTCGCGATGCGCTCGGTGGTCTCCACCGTCATCCCGCGCGTGCTGCCGCCGGCGCCGTAGGTGACCGAGACGAAGGAGGGGCCGAGGGCCTCGATCTCCCGGATGGCGCGCCACAGGCGCTCCTGCGCCCGGGGCGTGCGCGGGGGGAAGAACTCGAAGGAGAACATCGGCTCGCCCGCGTCGAGGAGCTCGCGGATATGACGCGGCCTGGGGGCCGGGTTTCTGGGCGCCACGGGGCGTGTCGGTGCTGACAGCATGGACACCACCATAGGCGAGGCGTCCCCTCCCGGTGGGAGTGACGTCCCACTCCGTGAGACCAGTGGCGGACACCACTTCCGGGCACGGCCCGGGGCGGGCCGGCCAGGCGAGGGATGACCGGCCCGTGCCGGACAGCCGATAATGTGCGGACCATGGTGCCTTCCTCTTCCCCGTCCGCCTCACCCGTCTCCGTGATCCGCTCCGACGTGGACCATGAGCTGTCCGGATTCAGTGCCGCCCACCGGGCCCAGGTCCTGGAGATCGGCGAGGAACTGGCCCCGGCGATGGACGCGCTGGAGGCGATGCTCTCCGGCGGCAAACGCCTGCGGCCCACCTTCTGCTACTGGGGATGGCGGGGAGCGGGCGGCGCGGCCGACGACGAGCGGGTGGTCCGGGCCGCGGCCTCCCTGGAGTTCCTCCAGGCGTGCGCGCTCGTCCACGACGACGTGATCGACAACAGCGACACCCGCCGCGGGATGCCCGCCACCCACAAACGGCTGGCCAAGCTGCACGCCGACCACGGGTGGAGCGGCGACAGCGAGGGCTTCGGCATGGGCGCGGCGATCCTCATCGGCGACCTGTGCCTGGTGTGGTCCGACGAGATGTACCAGGCCAGCGGCTTCCCCGCGGAGGTGCTGCGGGACGGGCGCCCCCCGTTCGACGCGATGCGCACCGAGGTGATGGCCGGGCAGTACCTGGACACCCTGGAGCAGGTGCGGGGCACCGCCACCCGCGAGGCCGCGCTGCGCGTGATGCGCTACAAGTCCGCCAAGTACACGGTGGAGCGCCCGCTGCACCTGGGCGCCGCCCTGGCGGGCCGCCACGAGGAGCTGGCCGGGGTCTACACCGCCTACGGCATCCCGCTGGGCATCGCCTTCCAGTTGCGCGACGACGTCCTGGGCGTGTTCGGCGACCCCTCCACCACGGGCAAACCCGCGGGCGACGACCTGCGCGAGGGCAAGCGGACGCTGGTGGTCGCCGAGACCCTGGCACGCGTGGGCGCGGCCGACGCCGAGCGGTTCCGCTCGCTGCTGGGCGCGCCGGACCTGTCGGTGGAGTCGGTGGGGTGGATGCGCTCCCTGATCGAGGAGTCGGGCGCCCTGATGGTGTGCGAGAAGATGATCGGCGAGTACGCCGACGAGGCCGTCCGGGCCCTGGAGAGCCCGGAGCTGGACGCCGACGCACGCGAGCCGCTGCGCCGGCTGGTGGTGGCGGCCACCTCCCGCTCCCACTGACTCCCGGTTCCCGCCGGGGTCCTCTCCTCGGGCCCTCACCCGACGGCTTCAGGGGTTCTCCCTAGGGGTTTTTGAAGGGTTCCTCCCCCGCGGGGGCGTATTGTGCCCGGCAACCGCCTCCGGTTGAATCAAAAGAAGACATATCTCGACCGGAAGGCCTTCCATGCCTGGGCACGCCGTTGCACGCGGACCGGCCGGGGCGGGTGAGCGGGCGCTCGCCCCCGACCTGGCACGCGGGTCCATGCTGCTGTTCATCGCGATCGCGAACACGGCCTGGTACCTGTGGGCGGTCCCCATGAGCGGGATGAGCGCCCACCCGGAACCCGCGGGCGCTCTGGACGCCGTCGCGCAGTTCTTCACCGTCATGGCGGTGGACTCGCGCAGCTATCCGATGTTCGCCTTCCTCTTCGGCTACGGCATGGTGCAGCTGGCCCGGCGCCAGGAGGCCGCGGGCACCAGTGCGCGGGACGTGGACGCGCTGCTGCGCCGCCGCAACCTGTGGCTGCTCGTGTTCGGCTTCGTGCACGCCCTGCTGCTGTGGATGGGCGACGTCCTGGGTGCCTACGGCCTGGCGGGGCTGGTGCTGGGCTGGCTGTTCCTCCGGCGCGCGGACAGGACGCTGCTGGTGTGGGCCGGCGCGATCACCGGGCTGATGCTGCTGCTGTCGGCGTTCAGCCTGGTGGGGCTGGCGTTCACCCCCGCCGACGGCGCCGCATCCCCGGCGCCCGGCCTCGAACAACTGGCCGCCAACATCGGCGAACCCTCGTTGTGGGGCGCCGCGCTGGGCCGTCTGACGGCGTGGCCGCTCGTCGTCCTGGGCCAGGGCCTGCTGGGCCTGGCCGTGCCCACGGCGATCCTGCTCGGCTACTGGGCGGCGCGCCACCGGATCCTGGAGGAGCCGGGGAACAACCTGGCGCTCCTGCGCCTGACCGCGTTCGCCGGCGTCACCGTCGGCTGGCTGGGCGGACTGCCCTCGGCCCTGGCCCAGGTCGGGGTCTGGGAACTGTCCCCCACGCAGGCGAGCATGCTGAGCATGCCGCACATGGTGACCGGTCTGGCCTGCGGGCTCGGGTACGTGTCGCTGATCGCCCTGGCGGCGCGCCGGCTCCAGGAGCGCGGGCGCGGATCCGGCCCGGTGGTGGAGGCGCTGGCCGCGACCGGCAAGCGCTCCCTGTCGGCCTACCTGGCCCAGTCGGTGCTGTGCGCGCCGGTCCTGGCGGCCTGGGGCCTGGGGGTGGGGGCCCACCTGACGTCGTGGTCGATGTTCCTGTTCGCGGTCGGCGTGTGGCTGGTGACGGTGGTGGCGGCCCATGCGCTGGAGCGGGCGGGCAGGCGCGGGCCGGCCGAGGTGCTGCTGCGCCGCCTGGCCTACCGCGGACCGGTCGCGGGAGGCGCGCGGGAGCCGGAGGAGGGCCCGGTCGGCGGCCGTGATCCGAAGGCGTGAAAAAGGGGCGTGCCGGTGAGTGCCCGGCACGCCCTCGTAACGCAGGATGGAGTGTCATGGGCGACGATCACATGACAAACCACACCATAGGGGTGACCGGGGCGACCGGGGCGCTGGGCGGGCGGGTCGCCGCCCGGATCGCGAGGCTGGGGATGTCCCAGCGGCTCATCGTACGTGACATCAACCGCGCCCCGGAGTATCCCGGCAGCAGCGCGGCGATGGCGGCCTACGAGGACACGGAGGCCTTCGAACGGGCGTGCCGGGGGGTGGACACGCTGTTCCTGGTCTCGGCGACCGAGTCCGAGGACCGGGTCGACGTCCACCTGAGCGCGGTGGACGGCGCGATCAAGGCCGGGGTCTCCCGGATCGTCTACCTGTCCTTCCTGCGGGCGGGCCCGGCGGCGACGTTCACGTTCGCGCGCACCCACTTCTTCACCGAGGCGCACATCCGGTCGACCGGGGTGCGGCACACGTTCCTGAGGCCCAGCCTGTACCTGGACCTGCTGCCGGACTGGGTGGACCACGGCGGCGTGGTGCGCGGCCCGGCCGGCGAGGGCAGGGTCGCGTGGGTCTCGCGGGACGACGTGGCGGACGTGGCCACGGCGGTGCTGACCGACCCGATGACCACGCTCAGCTCCGACAACGCCACCTACGACGTCACCGGCCCTGAGGCCCTGTCCCTGGGCGCGGCGGTGGACAGGCTGAGCACGCTCACCGGCCGCCCGGTCCGGTACGTGCCCGAGACCCGCGAGGAGGCGCTGGAGTCGCGCCGCGGCGGCGGCGCCCCCGACTGGGCCGTCGAGGGATGGGTGTCGTCGTACGAGGCGATCGCCTCCGGGGAACTGGACGTGGTCGCGCCCACCGTCCCCGAGCTGACCGGACACCCGGCCCAGTCCATCGAGGGCTTCCTCCGGCGCCATCCCAGTGCCCTGTCACACGTCGCGGTCTGACCCCGGGCCGCCACCCCGCCACCGCCGTGCCCCGCGCGCGGCGGTTCCACCGCCTGCGGGCCGCTGCGCCGCCGGCTTTCTCCACGGCGGCATTGACCTCAAGCATTGTTGAGGAAGAAGGATGTGCGGTGTCGGCGAGGCGGACACGGAGGAGAAGAGATGCGCGCGGTGGTGGTGGACGGATTCGGCGGTCCCGAGGTCCTGGTGGCCCGGGAGGTGTCCGAACCCGAGGTGGGGCCCGGACGGGTACTGGTGGAGGTCGGGGCGTCCAACGTCATGTATCTGGACACCCTGGTCCGGAGCGGCTGGGGAGGGGAGTACTTCCCCGTGTCTCCCCCCTACGTCCCCGGCGCGGGAGTGGTCGGGCGGGTGGCCGCGCTCGGTGAGGACGTGGACCCGGGCTGGACGGACGCCCTGGTGGTCACCGACACCGGGCACACGGACGCGTCGGAGGGGCGTACCACCCTGCCCGTGGACGGATACGCCGAGCGGGCCGCCGTTCCGGAGTCGGCACTGGTCAGGGTGCCCGAGGGGGTGGACCCGAAGGCGGCGCTGGCACTGCTGCACGACGGGCCGACCGCGCTGGCGCTGGAGCGGGCCGCGGCCTTCGGCCCCGGCAGCACCGTCCTGGTCGCCGCCGCCACCGGCGGGGCGGGCAGCCTGGCCGTCCAACTGGCCCGTGCGGCCGGAGCACGGGTCCTCGCCGCGGCCCGGGGAGAGGCCAAACTGGCGCTCGCCCGTGAGCTGGGCGCGCACGAGGCCGTGGACTACTCCCGGCCGGGCTGGGAGAAGCGGGTTCTCGAGCTCACCGGGGGCACCGGGGTCGACGTCGTCCTGGACGGCGCTGGGAGCGCCCTGGGCGAGGCGGCCTTCGGGGCCGTGGCCGACGGCGGACGCTTCATCGGCTACGGAACGGCGGGGGGCCGCTTCTCAGAGGTGGACACCGAGGAGGCCGGGCGCCGCGGTGTCGAGGTACTGGGCCTGTTCGACCTGCAGGCACAGGACCCCGACGACAGGCGAAGCGCCCTGCGGTACATGCTGGAGCTGACCCGCCGGGGCGAGATCACCCCGCACGTAGGGCTGGCCCTGCCGCTGGAGCAGGCGAGCCGGGCGCACGCCGCGCTGGAGGGGCGCACGGTCCTCGGCAAGGTCCTGCTGGTGTCCTGAACCGGGGCCGGGCGCCCGTGCCTCAGCCCTGTCCGGGTGTCCTGGCGGTCAGGCGCCGGCGCAGCTCCGCGGCGGCGGCCCGGGGGTCCGGCGCCTCCGTGATCGCGCGCACGACCACGACCCTGCGGGCACCGGCGTCCAGCACCTGGTCGATGTTGTCGGCGTCGATCCCGCCGATGGCGAACCAGGGGCGGTCGGCGCCCAGGGCCGCGGCCCGCCTCACCAGGTCCAGCCCGGCGGCCGGGCGGCCCGGCTTGGTGGGCGTGGCCCAGGTGGGGCCGACACAGAAGTAGTCGCTGCCGGGGTCCTCGGCGGAGGCGGCCGCGGCGTCGGCGTCGTTGTTGGAGCGGCCGATGAGGGGATCGGCGCCGATGATGTCGCGGGCCATGGGGACGGGCAGGTCGCGCTGGCCCAGATGGAGGACGTCGGCGCGCACGGCGCGGGCGATGTCGGCGCGGTCGTTGACCGCGAGCAGGGCGCCGTGCCGCTCGCAGGCATCCTGCATCACCTCCAGGGCCGCGATCTCCTCCCGGGCCTCCAGGCCCTTGTCCCGGAGCTGGATGATGTCCACTCCCCCGGCCAGGGCGGCGTCGGCGAACTCGGCGAGATCGCCCCGCCCGGTCCGGGCGTCGGTGCACAGGTACAGAAGGGATGTGTCCAGGCGCTTGCGCAGGCTGGTTCCGTGGCTGGTCCTCACACCGCTCACCTTAGGCCCTGAGCCGGGCGGGCCCAAGGGGAGGGAGCGCGACGGCGCGCCCCCCGCAGATTCCGGTCCGAACCGTGTGCGGGGGGCGGGTTCCACGGGAGGAGCCGGGCCGCGACGGGTGCTGCGCCGTAGGCGTCCGCTGAGGATCGCGGCGGGCGACGGCGTGGGCACGGGCCTCAGGCGTGGGCGACGCCGAAGAACCCCGGTCCTTGGCGCCCCGAGCCCTTCGTGAGGAACCACGGCCGGAGGCCGACCGTCGAGGATGGTGGAGGGTGACGGGCGGGCCCGCGGGCACGCGAACTAGAAGGCCATGCTCTGCGCGCGGCGGCGCACCTCGGTGCCCCGGTTCTCACGCATGGCCTGGATGGGCGTGCCCGGCAGGGAGTCGTCGGGTGTGAACAGCCAGCGCAGGGCCTCCTCGGTGGAGAACCCCGCGTCGCTGAGCAGCATCACCGTGCCCGGCAGTCCCTTGACCAGGTCGTGGCCGTCGACGAACGCGGCGGGGATGGACAGCTCACCTCCGCGGACCACGCCCATCAGTCGGTTCTCACGGATCAGTGTCTTGATCCGGTTCGGGCTCACGCCCAGCGGCTGGGCCGCCTCCTTGAGGGTCAGCCACTCGCCGACCAGTGCGTCGATGTCCATGTCGCTTTGTGTCACGGCACCAATCTGCCACATCCCCGCACGTGCGGTGCACCTGTGGCGCGGATGAGACGGCTCTCGGCTCGGAATCCGCCCGTTTCCCGCTCCGGCGGAGGCCCCAGGGCGTGTTCGGCGGACACGCCCTAGAATGGGGACGGACCCACACATCCCGCGGGAGCCGGGTGATACCCGGCTGAGAGGGAGGCTGGCAGCCTCCGACCGCACGAACCTGATCCGGATCATGCCGGCGAAGGGAGGGGAGACCAGCGCCGTGCGCACTTCGAACACCCCCCGCTCCCCCATGGGGCACCCCACCGACGGACGTGCCGGCGACCGCGGCGTCGTCGTGGTCGGCGGCGGCCTCGTCGGGCGTGTCACCGCCTGGCGCGCCGCCCAACGGGGGCTGTCCGTCACCCTGGTCGAACCCGACCCCGTGGCCGACCCGGCCGGGGCCCGCGCCGCCTCCACCGTCGCGGCGGGCATGCTCACCCCCGCCACCGAGGCGGTGTTCGGCGAGGAGCCCCTCATGGAGCTGGGGGTCCGCTCCGCTGCCATGTACGCCGACTTCGTCACCGAACTGGAGGAGGCCAGCGGCCTCGGCGTGGGCCACCGCGCCACCGGCACGCTCCTGGTCGCCTTCGACCGCGACGACCTGGCCGTCCTCACCGAACTGCACGAACTCCACCAGCGCCTGGGCATCGCCACCGAACGCCTGACCAGCCGCGGGTGCCGACGCCTGGAGCCGATGCTGGCCCCGTCCGTGCGCGGCGGCCTCCTGGCCCCCGACGACCACTCCGTGGACCCGCGGCGGCTGCTGCGCGCCCTGGCCGTGGCGGGCGAGCGCGCGGGCGTCACCGAGATCGCCGGGCGGGCCGAGGAGGTCCTCGCCCCCGGCCCGGACGGCACCCGGCTGGGCGTGCGCCTGGACGACGGTCGGCTGCTGCCCGCCGACCAGGCGGTCCTGGCCGCGGGCTGCTGGGGCGACGCGGTCGGGGTCCCCGAGCCGGTGGTCCCGCCGCTGCGCCCGGTCAAGGGCCAGCTGCTGCGCGCCCGGGTGCCCGCCGGTGAGCCGCCGATCGTCGGCCGGACGGTCCGCGGACTCGTCAGGGGCTTTCCGACCTACCTGGTGCCGCGCGCCGACGGCGAGGTGGTCATCGGCGCCACCCAGGAGGAGCTGGGCCACGACACCTCGCTCACCGCCGGGGGGCTGTGGCAGGTGCTCCGGGACGCACGCGAACTCGTCCCCGGGGTGAGTGAGCTGGAGATCACCGAGACCTGTGTGGGCCTGCGCCCGGGCTCACCCGACAACGAGCCCCTGCTGGGCCCCACCCGGGTACCGGGGCTGCACCTGGCCGCCGGGCACTTCCGGCACGGGGTGCTGCTGACCCCGGTCACCGGCGAGGTCATGGCCCGGGCACTGACCACCGGCGTCCTGCCGGAGTACGCCCAGCGCTTCGCCGCGGACCGGGTGTTCGGCGGCGGGGGCACGACGAAGCGGAAGCAGTGGGAGTAGCAGTGGAACTGATCATCAACGGCGACCGCCGCGAGGTTACCGACGACACCACGGTGGAGGCGGTCGTGCGCGACCTGACCGCCGCCGCGAACGGTGAGATCCCCGGCGGTATCGCCGTGGCCGTCAACGACGAGGTGGTGCGCCGCGCCGCGTGGTCCGACAACGCGCTGGGCGCGGGTGACCGCGTGGACGTCCTCACCGCAGTACAGGGAGGCTGAGCATGGCCGAGTACACCGCCCGCGCCGACGACCCGCTCGTGATCGCGGGGACCGCCTTCGGTTCCCGGCTGATCACCGGCACCGGAGGGGCTCCCTCCCTGGAGGTCCTGGAGGAGGCCCTGGTCACCTCCGGCACCGAGTTGACCACCGTGGCGATGCGCCGGGTCTCCCCCGCCACCCAGGGATCGGTGTGGGACATCCTCACCCGCAACAAGATCCGGGCGCTGCCCAACACCGCCGGGTGCTTCACCGCGGCCGACGCCGTACGCACCGCCCGGCTGGGCCGTGAGGCGCTGGGCACCGACTGGGTGAAGCTGGAGGTGGTGGCGGACGAGCACACGCTGCTGCCCGACCCCGTGGAGCTGTTGGAGGCCGCCGAGCAACTGGTGGACGAGGGCTTCGTCGTCCTGCCCTACACCAACGACGACCCGGTGCTGGCCCGGCGCCTGGAACAGCTGGGCTGTGCGGCGGTGATGCCGCTGGCCGCGCCGATCGGGTCCGGGCTGGGCATCCGCAACCCGCACAACCTGGAGCTGATCGTGGAGCAGGCCGGCGTGCCGGTGATCGTGGACGCCGGGATCGGCACCGCGAGCGACGCGGCCCTGGCGATGGAACTGGGCTGCGACGCGGTGCTGCTGGCCACGGCCGTGACCCGGGCCCAGGAGCCGGTACGGATGGCCGCGGCGATGCGCGACGCCGTTCGCGCGGGCCGCGGCGCCCGGCTGGCCGGGCGCATCCCGGTGCGCCGCCACGCCCAGGCGTCCTCCCCCGGGATCGACTAGCGCGGCGGCCGGGAGCAGGCCGGGGAGACCGACGAGAGTTGGGACACTCTCACGGACACACGCATGTGGCCGATGAGATCAAAGTGATTCCTGAAACCGATGTGGCGTTCTGTGCCCCTTCCGACCCCGACGGGAGGGGAACGGAGCGCCGTCGGCCCGGTCCGCGAGGGCGTCGACCGTGGTCAGGGCCGCCCCGCCGAGTGCGGCGTGAGGCGGGTGGTTCACGCCCGGGGCGTTTGGCCCCGTCCCCTACCGTGGAAAAGGTGTGCGCCCCGGCCGCGAGGGCAGCGCGCGCACGAAGACGACCCAGGCGCGAGCATCCCCACCAACGGTGGAGCGGGGCGACGCGACCGTGAACCGCGGGGCAGACTCCGCGCGGGCTTCCGCTATCGTGTCGGTTCGACACCCGGTGTCGGGTACGCGCCACCGGCCGCGACAGCCCGCGCTCCCCGCAGCAAGGACACTACTCCGCCGTGGACATGACGACTTCCGACCCGCTCGTAGGCACCACCCTGGACCGACGCTACTTCGTCGAGTCCAGGATCGCCGGAGGCGGGATGGCGACCGTCTACGTCGCCCACGACCTGAGGCTGGACCGGCGCCTGGCGCTGAAGGTGATGCATCCTTCGCTGGCGCAGGACCCCACCTTCGTCCAGCGCTTCATCAACGAGGCCCACTCCGTCGCCAAGCTCTCCCATCCCAACGTGGTCCAGGTCTTCGACCAGGGTGAGGACCAGGGGCACGTGTTCCTGGCCATGGAGTACGTTCCCGGACGCACGCTGCGCGACCTGCTCAAGGCCCAGGGGCGCCTGGCCCCGCGCGACGCCCTGAACGTGATGGCCTCCGTGCTGGCCGCTCTGGGCGCCGCCCACCAGGCGGGCATGGTGCACCGCGACGTCAAGCCCGAGAACGTCCTCATCACCGAGGACGGCCGGGTCAAGGTCGCCGACTTCGGCCTGGCCCGCGCCGTGGAGCAGTCCAACCAGGGCCTGACCCGTACCGGCACCCTCATGGGCACGGCCGCCTACCTGGCACCCGAGCAGATCGAGCGGGGCACCGCCGACGCGCGCAGCGACGTGTACGCGGCGGGCATCATGCTCTACGAGCTGCTCACCGGCGGCCAGCCGCACACCGGCGAGACGCCCATCGCGATCGCCTACCAGCACGTCAACGAGGACGTCCCGCGCCCCTCGCACTTCCTGCCGGGCCTGCCGCCCGAGGTGGACGGGCTGGTCACCAAGGCCACCGAACGCGATCCCCGGTACCGCCTGGGCAACGCGGGCCAGTACCTGGCCAAGGTCCTGGAGGTCCTCAACGTCCTGCCCGCCTCCTCCACGGCGGGCCGGGCCCCGCTGACGCCCGTCACCCCGACGGCGGCCACGTCCTCGGTCACCGCCCCGCAGCTCATCGCCGGCGGGGCCGGCCCGGGCACCGAGAACGCCACGATGATCGTGGACATGAACTCCGCCGGCCTGGACGGGGACGGATACGACGGCTACGACGATGACGACGGGTACGACGACTACCGGAGCGGACCCGACGACCGGCGCCGCCGCAACCTGCTGATCGGGATCGGCGCGGCGGTCCTGGCGGTCATCGTGCTCGGTTCGGGCTGGTGGTTCCTCTCCGGCCGCTACGCGGACGTTCCGGACGTGGTCGGTTCCGCCCCCGAGGCCGCACGGGAGCTGATCCGCTCCGAGGGGCTGGTCTACGTACTCTCCGACGAGACCGTCTACAGCGACGTCGAGGCCGGCGCGGTCGCCGAGACCGACCCCGCGGCCGGGGAGAGCCTGTCCCCCGACGCCGAGGTCACCGTCCACCTGTCCAAGGGGCCGCAGAAGGTGTCCATGCCCGACCTCGAGGGCGAGGACTCCGCCAACGCCCTCAAGCAGATGGAGGACCTCGGCTTCGCCCCGGAGAACGTGGTCCAGAAGGAGGTGGACGCCGAGGACGTCGAGCCGGGAACGGTGGTCTCCACCGACCCCGCGGCCGGGGAGGAGGCCGACCGGGAGGGGACGGTCACGATCTCCGTCAGCCGCAGCATCTCGGTGCCCCCCGTGGTCGGCCAGGACCTGGAGGGCGCGCGCACGGCCCTGCAGGACCTCGGCCTGACCGTCGAGGTGGTCGAGCAGGAGAGCGAGGACGTCGCCGAGGGCAAGGTGATCCAGCAGAGCCCGGACAGCGGCGCCGGCGTCGGCGCGGGCGACACCGTCACCCTGACCGTCTCCACCGGCCCGCCGGGTGTGGCCATCCCCGACGTGGTCGACATGAAGGTGAAGGACGCGCGCAAGGCCCTGGAGGAGGCCGGCTTCAAGGTCAAGGTCGAGAAGCTCTTCGGCGGCGACGTCGTGACGCACCAGTCCCACACCGGCAAGGCCCCCAAGAAGACGGAGATCACGATCACCGCGACCCCGGGCGGCATCGACCTGGGCGACTTCGGCGACCGGGGCGACGACTGACGCACCCCGGGGGGGCGCCGCCCCCGGAGCGTGGGAGCACGGCCTCGGGAAGGGGCGTGCGGGCAGGCCGGGCCCGCACGCCCCTTCGACGTTCCCCGGCCCCGCGCGGACGCGGGCGGGATAGGCTCACCCGCATGGAGAGCGAGGCTATCCGGGTACTGGTGGTGGACGACCACCCGATGTGGCGCGACGCGGTCGCGCGCGATCTCGGCGAGGACGGGATCGACGTGGTGGGGACGGCGGGCGACGGGGCCAAGGCGCTGCGCATCGCCCCGGCCGCACGCCCCACCCTGGCCGTGGTGGACCTGCACCTGCCGGACATGGGCGGGGTCGAGCTGACCGCGGGCCTGGTGGCGCTGCCCGAGCCCCCGAGGGTGCTGGTGCTGTCGGCGAGCGGGGCCGGCGACGACGTACTGGCCGCGGTCAAGGCCGGGGCGACCGGCTACCTGGTCAAGTCGGCGGGCCGTGAGGAACTGCTGGACGCGGTGCGCCGGGTGCACGCGGGCGAGGCCGTGTACACCCCGGGCCTGGCCGGCCTGGTGCTGGGCGAGTACCGCAGGCTGTCCTCGGCGGAGCGGGACCCGGGCCCGGAGGCGCCCGCGCTGACCCCCCGTGAGACCGAGGTGCTGCGCCTGGTCGCCAAGGGGCTGGCCTACAAGCAGATCGCGCAGCGGCTGGCCATCTCCCACCGCACGGTGCAGAACCACGTGCAGAACACCCTCACCAAGCTGCACCTGCACAACCGGGTGGAGCTGGTGCGCTACGCCATCGACCGGGGCCTGGACGGGTGACAGGCCCGTCCCCGGGGGCGCCTCCCGCCCCCGCGGCGCGGGTTCGGCCGGTGTTCACCCACCCGGGTTGGCCTCGGATCCCCGCGCCCACTATGGTCTAGACCATATGGCGCCATGCGCCCAGGAGCTCACAAGGTCGAGGAGAAGTCGAATGCGAGTCGGAGTTCTGACGGGTGGCGGGGACTGCCCTGGTCTGAACGCGGTCATCCGCGCCGTGGTCCGCAAGGGCATCAAGGACTACGGCTACGAGTTCATCGGCTTCCGGGACGGCTGGCGCGGCCCGCTGGAGGGCGACACCATGCCGCTGGACGTGACGGCCGTGCGCGGCATCCTGCCCCGGGGCGGCACCATCCTGGGCTCCTCGCGCACCAACCTCATGAAGATCGAGGGCGGCGTCGAGCGGGTCAAGGACAACATGGCCGGACTGGGCGTCGACGCCCTGGTCGCCATCGGCGGCGAGGACACCCTGGGTGTGGCCCGCCAGCTGTACGACCGCGGCGTCAACGTCGTCGGCGTGCCCAAGACCATCGACAACGACCTCAACGCGACCGACTACACCTTCGGTTTCGACACGGCCGTGAACATCGCCACGGAGGCGATCGACCGCCTGCACACCACCGCCGAGTCGCACCACCGCGCGCTGGTGGTGGAGGTCATGGGCCGCCACGCCGGGTGGATCGCCCTGCACTCGGGCATGGCCGCGGGCGCCAACGTCATCCTCATCCCGGAGCGCCCCTTCGACATCGACGAGGTCGTCAAGCACGTCGAGAGCCGCTTCGAGACCCAGTACGCGCCGATCATCGTGGTCGCCGAGGGCGCCCACCCCAAGGAGGGGCAGATGGAGCTGGCCACCGGCGAGAAGGACGCCTTCGGCCACGTGCGCCTGGGCGGCATCGGGCAGAACCTGGCCGAGGAGATCGAGAGGCGCACCGGCAAGGAGGCCCGCTCGGTGGTCCTGGGCCACGTGCAGCGCGGCGGCACCCCCAGCGCCTTCGACCGGGTCCTGGCCACCCGCCTGGGCGTGAACGCCATCCAGGCCGTGCACGAGAAGTCGTTCGGCAAGATGGTCGGCCTGCAGGGCACCGACATCGTCCGCGTGAACCTGGCCGAGGCCACCGACACCCTCAAGACCGTTCCCGCCGAGCGCTACGAGGAGGCCGAGGTCTTCTTCGGCTAGGTACCGCAGGGGCCGGAGGTTCCCGTACCCGCGGCGCCCGAGCACGAGGCGAAGCGCGGCGGAGCCCCAAGGAAACACGGCCCGGAAGCCCGGGACCCGGATCCTCCCGGGGCTCCCGCAGGCGTCGGCCGCCGGCCACACGCGCGCCGCCCCTTCCGTACCGGACCGCGCCCCTCTCCCAGCTCCCAGGGAGGGGGGCGCACCGCGTCCGGGGGCTCCCGCGGTCCCGGGCCCGCGCACACCCCTCCACGTGGTGCCCCTCACCGAGTGCGTACCCGAGAATGGACGGAGCGGTGGGGAGGATGTTCGATACTGGAAGACGGCGACGGGCGATCCCGGTCCCGCCACCGCCACCGCCACACCCGCCCCGCACCGGGGCACGAAGGTACTCACCGGAGGTAGCACCATGTCCGCGTCGCCTGAATCCGCGCCGCTCACCGCAGCCCAGGCCGGATCCGACGCCGGGCTCGGCGAGCTCTGCGTGCTCATGAAGCTCGGCGAGATCGTCCTCAAGGGCTCCAACCGCAAGCTCTTCGAGCGGCGGCTGCACAACAACATCCGCTCCTCCGTGCGCGACCTGGGCGACGTCCGCCTCTCCCAGCGCGGCGCGGGCGTGATCATCGTGCGCAAGCCCGGGGCCTCCGACCTGGAGATCGCCGAGATCGCCGACCGCATGGCCAACGTGATGGGCGTGGTGTGGGTGCACCTGGTCCGCCGGGTGGCCAAGGACCTGGACGCGATCACCGACATCGGCGTGCGCTCCATGGCCGGGCGCGAGGGCACCTTCGCCGTGCGCGCCCGCCGCCGCGACAAGCGCTTCGAGATGACCTCCTCGGAACTGGCCGGGTACCTGGGCTCGAAGGTCATCGAGGCGTACGGGTACAAGGTGAACCTCAAGCGTCCCGACAACACCCTGTACGTGGAGGTGGACAGGGACGAGGCGTTCGTGTTCACCGACGGCATCCCCGGACAGGGCGGCCTGCCCGCCGGGATGAGCGGCCGCGGCCTGGTGCTGATGTCGGGCGGGATCGACTCCCCCGTCGCCGCGCACCGGATGATCCGGCGCGGCCTGAAGGTCGACTTCCTGCACTTCTCCGGGATGCCGTTCACCGGCCCGGAGTCCATCTACAAGGCCTACAGCCTGGTCCGCCAGCTTGACCGCTACCAGGTGGGCTCGCGGCTGTTCGTGGTCCCCTTCGGCAAGGCCCAGCAGCAGTTGAAGACCTCGGGGATCGAGCGGTTGCAGATCGTCGCCCAGCGCCGTCTGATGCTCAAGACCGCCGAGGCGCTCGCCGACGACCTGGGCGCGGAGTGCCTGATCACCGGGGACGCGCTGGGCCAGGTCTCCAGCCAGACCATGACCAACCTGACCGCCCTGGACGACGCGGTGGACCTGCCGATCCTGCGTCCGCTCATCGGCATGGACAAGACCGAGATCATGGACCACGCGCGCCGGATCGGGACGCTGGCCATCTCGGAGCTGCCCGACGAGGACTGCTGCACCATGCTGACCCCGCGCCAGGTGGAGACCGCGGCCAAGATCCCGGACCTGCGCCAGATCGAGAAGCGCCTGGACGCCGAGGAGCTGGCCGAGCACCTGGTCTCCACCGCGCAGGTGCACAAGCCCAGCTTCCTGGGCGATGAGGCGCCCAGTCGCGTGGCCCCCGCGAGCGCGCCGGTGGCCACCCCCGCCTGAGCGGCGCCTGCCGTGGGTGCGGCTCCGCCGGGCCCGTCCCCGTGGCCGAGCCGCCCGGAGAACGGACCCGGGGGTCCGCGGTGCCCCGGCTCCCGGTGACGGGGTCGGGGCACCGTCGTCTCAGCTCCGCGACCTCATATGCGGGTCGGCTGGAGGTCGGGCGCCGGGGTGAGGACACGCCCGTTCAGGGTGGCCAGGGTGCCCGCCAGGTCCCGCAGCTCGGCCAGGTCCTCCCGCAGGAGGGCCTGCGGGCCGTCGCACAGGGCGCTCTCGGGGCTCGGGTGCACGTCCACGATGACACCGTCGGCGCCGACCGCGACGGCCGCGCGCGAGAGCGGCAGGACCAGGTCGCGCTTGCCGCCCGAATGGGACGGGTCGACGATCACCGGCAGGTGGGACAGGCTCTGGGCGACCGGGACGGCGCTGATGTCAAGGGTGTTGCGGGTGGCCTTCTCGAAGGTGCGGATGCCGCGCTCGCACAGGACGATGTCGAGGTTGCCGCGCTGGGCGATGTACTCGGCGGCCATCAGCCACTCCTCGATGGTGGCGCTCATGCCGCGTTTGAGCAGGACGGGCTTGCCCGCGTCGCCCACGGCCTGCAGGAGGGCGAAGTTCTGCATGTTGCGGGTGCCGACCTGGAGCATGTCGGCGTAGGAGGCGACGAGTTCGACGTCGGCGGCGTCCACGACCTCGGTGACGATGGGCAGTCCGGTCTCGGTGCGCACCTCGGAGAGGATCTTCAGGCCCTCCTCGCCCAGGCCCTGGAAGGCGTAGGGGGAGGTGCGGGGCTTGTAGGCGCCGCCGCGCAGCAGGGACGCACCGGCCTCCAGCGCCATCCGCGCCGCGGCGAGGGTCTGCTCGGGGGTCTCGACGGCGCACGGCCCGGCGATGACGGTGACGTTGTCGCCGCCGATGGGCACGCCGCGCACACTGACGACGCTGCGGCTGTCGTGGTTCTCGCGGCTGACGAGCTTGTAGGGGACGGAGATGCGCAGGACGTCGCTGACCCCCGGCTTGGCGGCCAGGCCCAGGTCCTGGAAGCGCTCGACGTCGCCGACGAGGCCGATGATCGTGCGGCTCACGCCGCGCGTCACGTAGGCCTCGCCTCCGGCGGAGGCGACGAGTTCGACGAGATCGCCGATGTTGTCCGAGGTGGCGTCCGGTGCCATCACGATGACCATGTGGGGTGTCCCTAGCTGCTTGTCGGTTGGAGGTCCGAACCGCGTGAAGCCCGGGACACGAGAAAACCCCGGGCTCTACCGGCCCGGGGTTCAAGTCGTCTGTGTCAGCGCAGCGCTTTACAGGCGACCGGGGTATCGGGCCGGTAGCCATAAAAGCGCCAGAAGTTTCGCTGCATGGCAGTGACTATAGCGCACTCCCCCCGGGTTCGCGCACGACCGGGGTGAGTGACCTGGCTCTCGTCGGCGCCTGGCAGGATGGCCGGACGCCGGGAGCGCGTCCCGCTCCGACCGGGCGGGCACGGCCCCGGGGGCCGAGAGACGAGCAGGGGGACGGATTGTCCGAGGGAACGGACGGGGGCGGCGCGAGGGAAGACCGGTCGCGGCTGCCTCCGGGCCAGGCGGTGCGCCACGAGCACAAGCCGCTGTACTACGGACCGGTTCCCGCCTTCCGCCCGCGAAGGTGGGACTTCCGGATCATGGGGGCGACCGAGGACCTGGGGTCCTACCGCTGGACGTGGGAGGAGTTCACCCGGCTTCCGCGTGTGGACTCGACGAGCGACTTCCACTGCGTGATGCGCTTCAGCATCCCCGAGGTGCCCTGGCACGGGGTGAGCGCCGCCGACCTGGTCGCCGCCGTCCCGCCCGCGCCCGAGGTGACGCACGTGATGGCCTGGGGCGAGTACGGCTACAGCGCGAACCTGCGCCTGGACGACTTCCTGTCCGAGGGGGTGCTGCTGGCCACCCACCGGGGCGGGGAGCCGCTCGGCCCCGAGCACGGTGCCCCGCTGCGGCTGGTGGTACCGCACCTGTACGGGTGGAAGAGCGTGAAGTGGCTGCGCGCGGTGGAGTACATGACCGCGGACCGCCGTGGCTTCTGGGAGGAGCGCGGCTACCACAACCGTGCCGACCCCTGGCGGGAACAGCGCTTCTCCCACCAGGAGGAACCGGGCCACGGCCCGCCCCTGTGAGCCTTCCGCGGCCGTCCCGCGCCGGGGCGCCTCAGCGCCGGGGAACGCGCATCTCCACCTCGGTGCCCTGCCCCGGGACCGACACGTACTCGACGGTGCCGCCCAGGTCGCGCAGGCGCCCACGGACGGACTGGGCCACGCCGAGGCGGCCGTCGGAGCGGGCCGCCTCCAGCCGCCCGGGCGGGATGCCGGGACCCTCGTCGCGCACGGAAACGGTCACCGCGTCCTCCTCGTCCTCCACCAGGACCCAGGCGCGGGTGCCCCGCGGGCAGTGCCGCCGCACGTTGTCCAGGGCGGCGAGGACGGCGGCGGCCAGCTCCTCGGCGGTGTGCGCGGGCAGGGTGACGGGTGTGGCGGGCGCCGACACCGACACGTGGACCGACTCGGTGCGGCGCACCAGCTCGCGCAGGTCCACCGACCCGCCGGCCACCGCTGCGCCGGGCCCTCCCGCGTCCGTGTGGCCGGGCCTCCTCCCCGCGGCCCCCTCCCCGTCCGCGGGAGCCTCCGAGGGCAGCCCGTCGGCGACCAGGGCGCGCAGCCGCACCTCCTGCTCACCGGCCATCCGTCCCAGCTCCGCGGCCTCTCCCCCGGCCTCGGCGCCGCGCCGCCCCACCAGGGACAGCACTTGCAGCACCGAGTCGTGGATCGAGCGGGCCAGCTGCTCGCGCTCGCGGATGCGCGCCTCCAGCGCGACCGCCCGGGCGAAGCGCTCCTCGGCCTGCCCGGCCACCCGGGCCATGTACCCGACGGCCAGCCCGGCCAGGAGGAGCAGCACCACGCCGCGGGCGGTCGCGGCGGTCACGGCGGCGCCCATGACCACGCGCAGGGTGATGTCGCAGATCCCGTAGAGCAGGGCGACGGTGGCCGCGCCGCGCCTGCCCCAGATGACGCTGGCCGCCAGGGCCGCCCCGGCGAACCAGTAGCCGCTCAGCGGCGGGGCCTGGGTGAGGTAGAACGGCGTGGCCGCGGCGGCGGTGGCGAACAGGCACGCGAAGGCCACCGCCAGGTCGGCGGTGAGCAGGCGCCAGGTGCGGTGCTCGGGCCGGGCGTAGCCGTACGTGGTGGCCACGGTCCACGCCGACATCACCGCCAGCACCGTCCAGGCCAGCCAGGGCCGGGACAGGTGTTCGTGGTGCTGGACGGCGAGGAGCAGGGAGTAGGCCAGGGCCGCCGCGCGAAAGACGGCGAAGGACCGCCAGAGGGGGACGTCGAAGCCCAGTGGTCAGACCACCGCCCCGTTGTCGGGCCCGCCGTCGTCGGGGGGCCGGGAGTCGGTCATGCGCAGGATGAGCACGACGAAGCTGACCAGGAACGCCAGCACCGCCGCGAACATCAGCCAGTTGGGCAGGGTGACGCCGACGAAGGCGGCGCCGAACACCAGCACCGGTGCGCCCAGCAGGCCGAACCAGGCGGCGATGCCCACCCGGTCGCCCTGGAGCAGGGGCGGCGGGGGCGGCGGCTCGTAGTGGCCCTCCAGTTCCGCCTCGGCCCGGCGGCGGGCCTCCTCCTCCGCTTCGTCGCGGCCGCCGCCGGCCTCCGCGGGCCCCTCGGCCAGGAGGTCGCCGACGGAGAAGGTGTCCCCGTCCCGTTCTGGTGCGCCGAGGTTCTCGGCGTCGGGCCAGGAGGCGCGGCGCCGTTCGGCGGGGGTGTCGGCGTCGTCGTAGAAGCGCGCGACCAGGTCGTTCCAGACCTCGTCCTCGTCGGCGGGCTCGGCGGGAGCGGCGTCGGGGTCGACGTTGTCGGGCGGGCCGTCCAGCAGGTCGCCGCCGACCGTGGCGTCGGAGGCCGAAGCGCCCGGGGCCGGGCTTCCGGAGGCGGCGGTCCCGCCGCCCTCCTCGTCGTCTGTGTCGGGCCGGGGCTCACGCGGGGCCAGCAGGTCGGGCGCCGCCTCGGGGCGGTCGTCCAGTTCGGGCAGTTCTGCGCCCAGGACCCGCTCGGCGGCGGTCCTCTCCTCGGCGTCCACGTACAGGTGGTCGGTGGGCGGGTCGTCGTCCTGGCCTCCGGCGGGGTCGAGGACGTCCTCGTCCAGGGGGACCGCGTAGGCGGCGATGCCGCTGCGGCGCAGGGCCTCCAGCATCAGGTCGGCGTGCGGGGACGCGAGCAGGATCAGGGGCACGTAGGCGTCGGCGAGCAGGCCGTTGCCCCGACGTTGCGTCATCTGTCGGCTCCTTCCCCGCTTCTGCTGTGCTCTCGCACGAAGGCGAGGCTCCCGTCGAAGATGGTGGCGGCGTCATGGTCGAGGGTCGCCACGTGGTAGCTGTCGTGGAGCGGGTGGATCATCAGCCGGGTGTTGACCGCTCTCCTAGCGAGGATACGCAGACTGCTCGGTCCCACGACGTGGTCCTGGGTGCTCCGGTAGGCCAGGATCGGCGCTCGCAAACCGGACATGCCCTCCTGAACTTCGCGCCACAGCTTCGGGAGTGTCGCCGCGGCCGCGGTGGGCACGCGGTCGTAGCCGCCCTCGGAGGTGTCGTCCTTGGAGATGTCGCAGGCCAGGCCGGGTGTGGAGGGCATGATCCGCGAGATCGCCCGGCGGAACGGGGCGATGAGGGGCAGGCGCGGGTCCTCCACGGCAAGGGAGGGGTTGACGAGAACGGCTCCGCGTACGAGGTCGGGGTGCCGCTGCGCCAGGCGCAGGGTGAGGGCGCCGCCCATGGACAGTCCCATGACGAACACCTCCGCGCAGCGCAAGGCCAGCTCCAGCAGGGCCCGCTCGACCTCGGCCAGCCAGTCGTCGCTGGTGGTGAGGTTCATGTCCCGCCAGACCGTGCCGTGCCCCGGCAGCAGGGGCGCCTCCACGCTGAGTCCGGCGGCGGCCAGGTACTCGCCCCAGGGACGCATCGAGTACGGCGAACCGGTGAACCCGTGGCAGAGCAGGACGCCGACCTCCGACCCGCGGTGGCTGAACGGCTCCGCGCCCGGGATCAGGGGGAGGGCGTTGGACGGTCTCACGGAGCGGCTCCAGGAGTCATGCGGTACGGGGACGCGGGTGGCCGGAGCGCGGTCGTCGGGGGCGCACCGATCCTGCCTCCAGCCGTGAGGCTAGCCGCTCGGCGGACTGTTTGCCATGAGTGCACACTAACGCTCCCGCCTCCGGAGCGGAGAGGGGAGTCGCGTGCCGCGCGGGCCGACTGAGTATCCTCTTCTGCGATGGGCGAAGGGCCCGATCGGGGGCGCTTTGGCACTCGCCCCCACACGGTGGGAGGATGGCGCACGTCAGGCGGCTCTCCCCGTGTCACTCGGGCGCGGACCCACCTGGCAATGTCGGCCGAGCGGGACAGTGATCGTGGCAGACCCTGCCCAGTGCTCCCCGCGTGTGCAGGGGTGATCTGAGCGATGTTCTACTGGGTGGTCAAGGCGTTCCTGGGGCCGGTTCTGGCCGTGCTGTGGCAACCGCGTGCCGAGGGTGTGGAGAACGTGCCGCGCCGGGGTCCGGCCATCATGGTCAGCAACCACCTGTCGTTCTCCGACCACTTCTTCGGCCCACTGCCGCTACCGCGCAAGATCACGTTCCTGGCCAAGGCCGAGTACTTCACCGGCACGGGTGTGAAGGGCCTGCTGAGCCGGGCCTTCTTCACCGGGGTGGGGCAGATCCCCATCGACCGCTCCGGAGGCAAGGCCAGCGAGGCGGCGCTGCGCACCGGTCTGAGGGTGCTCAAGCGCGGCGACCTGCTGGGGATCTATCCCGAGGGCACCCGCTCCCCCGACGGCAAGCTGTACCGGGGCCGTACCGGTGTGGCCCGCCTGGCGCTGGAGTCCAGGGCACCGGTCGTCCCGATGGCGATGATCAACCTGGAGAAGATCATGCCTCCGGGCCGTACCGTGCCCAAGCTGGGGGTGCGCCCGAAGGTCAGGTTCGGCAAGCCGCTGGACTTCTCCCGCTACTACGGCATGGAGAGGGACCCCCGCGTGCTGCGGGCGGTCACCGACGAGATCATGTACGCGCTGATGGAGCTGTCCGGCCAGGAGTACGTGGACCGCTACGCGCAGTCGATCAAGGAAGAGCTGGAGGCCGAGGCTAAGGAGGCCCGGCGCGAGCAGCACGCCAGTGACAAGGACCGCAGACGCGCCGAGCGCGGACAGCGCAAGGAGGAGCGCCGCGCCCGCCGTGCGGAGAGGCGGGCCGCGAGGAAGGGCTCCAAGGAGTAGGGCGGTCCGGCGGCCGCCCGGACCGGCGGACGGCGGTCGGCCCCCGCGGCGTCCACACGGTGGAGGTCGCGGGGGCCACGTGTGCGCGGGGCCGCCCGGGCCGGGGCCGGTCAGTGCCGGGCGAGGTCTCCCGCGCCGACGATGCCCGCCTCGCCGCCGAGTTCGGCCAGGCGCACGTCGGCCAGGCGGCGGTTGGGGCGGCCCGGGACGTGGCGCGCGAAGGAGGCGCGCACCGGTTCCAGGATGATGGCCCCGGCGTCGGAGACCCCGCCGCCCAGGACGAAGCACTCGGGGTCGAGGATGGCGGCCAGGTCGGCCAGGCCGAGCCCGGCCCACTCGCCCACGGCGGCGAAGCACTCCAGGGCCGCCGGATCCCCCTCCAGCGCGGCCTGGGTGATGACGTGGCCCTGGACCTGCTCGACGACGCCGTCGGCGAGCTTGAGCATGCGCTCGGCGGCCCGTGGGTCGGTGCGTGCCCGGTCCTGGCCCTCGGCGACCAGGGCGCGGCCGCTGGCGTACTGCTCCCAGCAGCCGTGGTTGCCGCAGGCGCAGCGGCGCCCGTTGGGGACCATCCGGTAGTGGCCGATCTCCGCGGCCACGCCGTAGCGGCCCCGGTGCAGGGTGCCGCCGATGACCAGGCCGCCGCCGATGCCGGTGCCCAGGGTGACGCAGACGATGTGGTCGCTGCCGCGTCCGGCCCCGAACCTGGCCTCGGCCCAGGCGGCGGCGTTGGCGTCGTTCTCGATGACGACGGGCAGGCCGACACGCTCCCGCACACGGTCCCTGAGCGGCTCCTCGCGCAGCCCGAGGTTGACGGCGACCTGCACGGTGGCGCGGTCCTCGTCCACGAACCCGGCCACCCCCACGCCGACCGCCTCGACGGCGCCCCGCCTCGCGCGCAGCTCGTCGACGGCCTTGGCCACGACCTCGGCCAGCGCGGCGGGGTCGTCGCTGGGCGTGGGGTACTTGACCTTGTCCAGGATCTGCCCGGCGGGGTCGACGACTCCGGCGGCGATCTTGGTACCGCCGATGTCTACGCCGATGGTCAGCATGGGGGCAGCTCCTTCGTACTTACGCCCGAACTCTGACATAAGTCTCAAGGTTCATGGCAGAGGGTTTCCATATGCGCGAGGCCCCTCGATTAAACCAGGCCCCGGGCACCCGGGACACCCCCGGCTTCGGACCCGCTCCCCGGCGCCTACTCCCTTGCCGTGACCCGGCGTTCGGTACCGCCCGCCGTGCCCCCGTCGCGGCCCGGCCCCGGATCTTCCCCGGAGCGCCGCTGGTCGGCGGCGTCGGCGCGGGTCTGCTCCAGGGAGCGCTCGACCACGTCCCAGGTGCGGCCCAGGGCTCCGACCATGGCCAGTCCCGCCCGGCCCAGGTGACCGGCGACCTCGGGGGCGGACGTGCGCACGATGTCGAGGACCTCCTCCAGCGCGGGGCGCTGCTGGTCCGACTCCATGCGGATGGCCTCCTCCCACACGTCCCCCTTGCTCGGGGGCGGCGAGGTGACGGCGCTGACCCCGCGCCGGACCCCGGCCGCCAGCAGCCTGCGCTGGAGGCTGTCGACCAGCTTCAGCGCGTCGTCGACGATGTCGGGGTTCACGCCCCCGCCCTCGCCCGAACCACCGTTGCGATCAGCGTTCTCCGCCATGTCAGGTTCCTCCTTCGCGCCGCGTTCTGCTTCACGGTAACCGGCGCCCCGGGCGTCCGGGGGCTTCTCGTCGCAGGATCAGGGAGGAACCAGGGTGGGCACACGGGGGCCCCGAACCCGGGCACGCGAGGAGGCGGCCGACCCTGGAACCTCCCGGAGTTCGGAAACGTTACAAAGGACGCATAACTCTATTAATGTGCACAAAAGTCACGCCAGGCGTATAGTCTCGCGTGCGTACGAGGAGTAACCGGGATCACTGCTCTGACCTGCGCGCTCCCGGACGGCCCGCGCGGCCTCACACACCCGCGAACGGGCCTGGCACCGCGTACACACCCTGCCCCGGGGACGGGAGCCGGAGTGCCCGGCGCAGAGGGAGCGCCGCTGTGAACAGCGCGTTCACCTCGCGCCACACCTTCGTCAGGATTACCTTTGGATACCGAACGGCAACACTTTCTACTCACGAGTAGGTCCTGTTGTTACGGTCGTCACGTCCCCATCACCAGAACCCCGTACATGTCCAGGAGCACCACGTGCGCGAATACAGCTCTCCCGCGAAGGCTGAGATCTCCGATGACGCGCGACTGACCGACACGCTCTACGAGCGCGCGGCCAGCGAGCCCAACGCCGTCGCCGCCCGTCGGCAGGAGTCCGGCCAGTGGCGCGACGTCACCGTGGCTGAGCTGCACGGCGACATCGCCGCGTACGCCAAGGCCCTGCTCGACGCCGGCATCGAGCACGGTGACCGCGTCGCCCTGATGTCCCGCACCCGCTACGAGTGGACCGTCGTCGACTACGCCATCTGGTCCGTCGGCGGTGTGACCGTTCCGATCTACGAGACCTCCTCCGCCGAGCAGGTCGAGTGGATCCTGTCCGACTCCGGCGCCAAGGCCGCCTTCGTGGAGAGCGAGGACCACGCCCAGCGCATGGAGTCGGTCCGCGAGAGGACCCCCGAGCTCGGCCCGGTCTGGAGGTTCGACGGCCCCGAGTACGCCGAGCTGCGCTCCGCGGGCGCCGACGTCAGCGACGAGACGCTGGACAAGCGCCGCACCGCGGTCAAGGTCGACGACATCGCCACCCTCATCTACACCTCGGGCACCACCGGCCGCCCCAAGGGGTGCGAGCTCACCCACCGCAACTTCCTGTTCATCTCCCGCAACGCGCTCAACGGCCCCGCCAAACAGGTCATGCTCGGCAGGGAGAACCCCTCCACCCTGCTGTTCCTGCCGCTGGCCCACGTCTTCGCCCGCTTCGTACAGGTCATGGTCATCGAGGCCAGGGCCACCCTCGGCCACTTCCCCTCCACCGGCCCGGACCTGATCGAGCAGTTCTCGGTCTTTCGCCCGACCTTCCTCCTCGCGGTCCCCCGCGTGTTCGAGAAGGTCTACACCAAGGCCGAGCAGAAGGCCTCGGCCGAGGGCAAGGGCAAGATCTTCAACGCCGCCGCCGAGACCGCCATCGCCTACAGCAAGGCGCTCGCCACCGGCCGCATCCCCCTCGGGCTCAAGCTCAGGCACGCGCTGTTCGGCAAGCTGGTCTACGGCAAGCTGCTCGCGGCGCTGGGCGGCAACGCCGACTACGCCGTCTCCGGCGGCTCCGCGCTGGGCGCCCGCCTCGGCCACTTCTTCCGCGGCATCGGCTTCACCATCATCGAGGGCTACGGTCTCACCGAGACCACCGCTCCCACCTCCGTGAACAGCCCCGAGTTCAACAAGATCGGCACCGTGGGCCAGCCGCTTCCCGGCACCACCGTGAAGATCGCCGACGACGGCGAGATCCTCCTCAAGGGCGACCACATCATGGTCGGCTACTGGAAGAACGAGAAGGCCACCAAGGAGGCCTTCACTGAGGACGGCTTCTACCGCACCGGCGACCTGGGCTCACTGGACGAGGACGGCTTCCTGAGCGTCACCGGCCGCAAGAAGGAGATCATCGTGACCGCGGGCGGCAAGAACGTCGCCCCGGCCGTGCTGGAGGACCGCATCCGCGCCCACGCCCTGGTCAGCCAGTGCATGGTGGTCGGCGACAACCGCAAGTTCATCGCCGCGCTGGTCACGATCGACCCCGAGTCGTTCGCGCAGTGGCGGGAGGCCAACAACAAGACCGGTGAGGTCGCCGACCTGACCGAGGACCCGGACCTGAACGCCGCCGTCCAGGAGGCCGTGGACAACGCCAACAAGGCGGTGTCCAAGGCCGAGGGCATCAAGAAGTTCAAGATCCTGCCCAACGACTTCAGCGAGGAGAGCGGCGAGATGACCGCCTCCCTGAAGGTCAAGCGCCACGTGGTCAGCAAGCAGTGGAGCAAGGAGATCGACGACATCTACGCGGGCTGAGCCCCGTAGCACCGCCGCGCCGGAGCCGGCCGTCCCCTCGGGGGTGGCCGGCTCCCGCCGTCTCACGGCGCCTCCGCGCGGCGGGGCCGCGGGCCGACCGGGCGGGCGTGCGGTGTCACCGCCGGACCGGTGCCTCCACGGGACGGTTCCCCGTGGAAGGGGTGGGAACCCGCGCCCCTCCCCTCCACCCTCCCTCCCTCCCTCCCTCCCTCCCTCCCTCCCTCCAGCGGCCGCCAGCACACCAGACCCGTACGTGCGGCCGCCGGACGGGGCCCCACGCCCGCACGCGCCGCCACGGGCGGCCCCACGCCCGCACGGAGGCCGGACAGAGCTCGCGCGAAGGCCCTCCCGCCGACGGCACACCACGCCGGCCGGCGCCGGGCAGAGGGCGGCCAGAGGCCGCGCGAAGGCCCGCAACACGACGGACCCGGCCGCACTCGCGGCCGGGTCCGTCGATGACGTGGTGAACGCCCTAGTGGGCGGCCTCCTTCTCACCCTCCGGAGCGGAGTGGTGCAGGTGGTGGCCGCTGTGCGCCTCCACACCGTCGATGGGCACGTTGTCCTTGGTGTACCAGTGAGCCAGGGCACGACGGAGCTTCCCGGTGCCCTTGCGGGCCTTGGGGTTCTCCACACCCTTGTCGTCGACGTCGGCGTCGTCGGCCAGCGCCGTCGAGGCGATGGTCGGCTTGCTCTCCAGGACGTGGACCGTCTCCTCGGAGTTGTGCTTGTGCACCTCGATGAACTCACCGCTGGGCAGCTGCTGGATGGTCCCGCTCTCGTAGCCGTGCTCCAGGGTCTCCCGGTCACGGCGCTGCAGGCCCAGGCAGATGCGCTTGGCGATGACGAAGGCCAGGACCGGTCCCACGATGGCCAGCACACGGAAGATGTACGTGGTCACGTACAGCTCGACCGAGAAGGTCTCCGACAGGATGTCGTTGGACCCGGCCAGCCAGAGCACACCGTAGAAGGTGACGCCCGCGGCGCCCACGCCGGTGCGCACCGGCGCGTTGCGCGGACGGTCGGCGACGTTGTGCGCACGCTTGTCACCGGTGATCCACTGCTCGATGAACGGCCAGGCGGCCATACCACCGAAGACCAGGCCCGGAACGACCAGGCCCGGCACCAGCACGGCCGTCGGGATCGCGTATCCGAAGGGCGCGATGTCGAACCAGTTCGGGAAGATGCGCAGCGACCCCTCCATGAAGCCCATGTACCAGTCGGGCTGGAGCCCGGAGGTGATGGACGTCGGGGTGAAGGGCCCGAACAGGTGGATCGGGTTGATCTGGACGAACGCGCTCAGGACCGCGATCACGGCGAACGTGAAGAAGAAGAACCCGCCGGCCTTGACCGCGAACGCCGGGAACATGGGTGTTCCGACCACGGTCTTGTCCGTACGCCCCCTGCCGGGGTACTGGGTGTGCTTCTGGTGCCACAGGATCATGAAGTGCGCCACGATCAGGCCCAGCAGCAGGGCCGGGATCGCCAGCACGTGCAGCATGTACAGCCGCGTGATGATGTCCTCGCCGGGGAACTCCCCGCCGAAGAGGAACATCGAGATGTACGGGCCGATCAGCGGCAGCGCCATCATCACGCCCTGGAGGATCCGCACGCCCATGCCCGAGGGCAGGTCGTCGGGCAGCGAGTAGCCGAAGAGGCCCTCGAGCATGGCCAGGACGAAGATCGCGACGCCGATCAGCCAGTTGATCTCGCGCGGCTTGCGGAACGCGCCGGTGAAGAACACGCGGAGCGCGTGCACCACCAGGGAGGCCACGAAGATCAGCGCGGCCCAGTGGTGGATCTGGCGGACCAGGAGCCCGCCGCGCACCTCGAAGGTGATGTAGAGCGTGGAGGCGTAGGCCTCCGACATGGGAACGCCACGGAGGCGGTCGTAGGAGCCGTCGTAGATGATCTCCCCCATGCTCGGCTTGAACCAGAGCGTGAGGAAGACACCTGTGATCAGCAGGATGATGAACGAGTACAGCGCGATCTCACCCAGCATGAACGACCAGTGGTTCGGGAAGACCTTGCGCAGGTTCTTCTCGCCGGTCTTGGCCAGGTGGAAGCGGTCGTCGATGAAGTTGCCGACGCCGCGAAGCGCCTTGGGTGCTTGCGTGGTCTTACTCATCGACTAGTCCTTCGCGTAATCCCAGAACGTCGGACCGGGCGGCGCCGTGAAGTCGCCGGTCGCGATGAGGTAGCCCTCATCGTCAACGCTGATCGGCAGTTGCGGCAACGGGCGGTGCGCCGGGCCGAAGACGACTTCTGCGGCGTTCGCGGCGTCGAACGTCGACTGGTGGCACGGGCACAGGATGCGGTGCGTCGTGCTCTCGTACAGGGCCGCGGGGCAGCCCACGTGGGTGCAGATCTTGGAGTAGGCGATGATGCCGTTGTGCGTCCAGTTCAGGCGCGTCACACCGTCGGTACCCTCGACCTCCTCCTTCATCCGCTCCTCCCAGTCGCCCTCCGGGATCTTGATCAGGAGGATCACGGACTTGGCCATCTCGTCGAGGCTGATCCCGTGCGGGTGGTGCTCGTCGTCGATCGCCGGCAGGGCCGAGATCATCGCGTTGGGATCGTTCTCGAAGTCCTCGGCGCGGACGGCACGGTGGGTGCCCTCCACGTACATGCGCAGACCGGGCTCCCACACGGTGTTCTTGAGCTTGTTGCCGGGAAGCGGGCCGGTGTCGCGCAGCAGCACGATCGGCGCCAGGCCCAGCGGCAGCATCGCCAGGATGAGCGTGCGCCGCATCAGCGGGCGCTTGGTGAAGCCGCTCTCGTCGGCGCCCCTCATGAAGAACGCGCCGAAGGAGCCCTTCTCCTGCTCGCTGGAGGGCAGCTCGTCATAGGGCGAGGCCACCTCGTAGTGGGGCATCACCTGGCGGGCCCAGACGGTCATGCCCGCGCCGATACCGAACAGGGAGAGGGTGAGCGTGCCACCCAGCAGCATGTTCGAGTACTGGGCGATCTGCGGCTCGGCGATCGCCTCAGGTCCGAACACGAAGTAGGAGGCCAGGAAGCCGATACCGCCCAGGAAGGCCAGGACGAACCACAGCGAGGCGAGCTTCTCGCCCCGCCGCTGCGTCTCCTCGGGCCGCCCGTGCGTCTCGGAGGCCTTGTACGGGCCCTCGTGGCCGCTCTCCGGGGCCGCCGAGGTCCCCGCTTCGGACACCACGCGTTCTCCGGCCTTGGGAGTGCCGACCACGCGCTCGGGCGCGGGGCCCCCGGCCTCGTTGTTGTCGTTGGTGTTGTTCTCAGTCATGGGCTCGCTGCTTCGCGGTGATCCAGATCGCACAGGCAACGATCAGGGCAAGGCCGACGACCCATGCGATGAGGCCCTCGGCCACCTGGCCGACCCTCTCCAGGGCGAAGATGCCGCCCGCGTCCGGTTCGGACTGGAGGGTCTTCACGTAGGAGATGAGTTCCTGCTTCTCCTGGGGCTCGATGACGCCGTCGCTGAACATCGGCATGGCGCCGGGGCCGCTGACCATGGCCTCGTAGATCTGGCGCGGGGACGCGTCGTGGATCTCGGGGGCCCAGCGGCCGTCGGTGAGGGCGCCGCCGCCGCCCGACCAGCCGTGGCAGTGCGCACAGTTGGTCAGGTAGAGCCGCATGCCCATGTCCGTGTCCTCGGCGCCCTGGACGTAGGCCTCGTACTCGGTCTGGTACTCCTCGACCGCCGCCTCGTAGGCCTCCTCGCTCTCGAACCGGTCGCGCTGGGGCGCCTCGCCGGGAACGTCGTAGGGGATGTCGGGGCCCAGGTCGTCGGTCCTGATCTCCGCGTTGTAGTAGGCGATCAGGTTCTGCAGGGCCTCCTCGGAGATGGCCATCGGCTTGCGCGGCATCTGGCTGTCCGGGTCCATGGACGGCATGCGCCCCGTGCTGACCTGGAAGTTGACGGCCGCGGGGCCGACCCCCCGGATGTCGGGCCCCTGCTCGGTACCGCTGCCGTCGTAGTTGTGGCAGGTCGCGCACGTCTGGTCGAAGACTTGCTTGCCCTCGAGGACGTTCACGTCGTCGGGTGACGGGGCGTCAACGGCGAGGGTCTGCGCCTGGGCCTGGTCGGAGGTGGGCGCCAGGGCGGCGTACCCCACCCCGAACAGGGCTAGCGCGAGGATGACGACGACATACCCCGCCAGGGGATGCCGTCGCCGCGCGGTGATCCATTTCACGGTTTCCCCGTTTCGGGTTACTGGATGAAGTAGATGGTGCAGAACAAAGCGATCCAGACCACGTCGACGAAGTGCCAGTAGTAGGACACGACGATCGCGCTGGTCGCCTGCTGGTGGGTGAAGCGCTTCGCGGCGTACGTGCGTCCCAGCATGATGAGGAACGCGACCAACCCACCGATGACGTGGAGTCCGTGGAAGCCCGTGGTCAGGTAGAACATCGACCCGTAAGCGCTCGACTGCAGAGTCAGGCCCTCGTGGAGGATGAGCTCGTAGTACTCATACGCCTGTCCGAGAACGAAGAACAGGCCCATGAAGAACGTGATGAAGAACCACATGCGCAGCTTCTTGACGTCACCGCGCTCGGCGGCCCAGACGCCGGCCTGCGCGGTGAAGCTGGAGGCCACCAGGACGAGCGTGATGGCCGACGCCCACGGGACGTTGAGGTGGGTTGCCGGCCATTCCCCCAGTTCGGGGTTTCCGTTCGTCACCGATCGGATGGTGAAGTACATCGCGAACAGCGCGGCGAAGAACATGAGTTCGTTGGCCAACCACACGATGGTGCCAACACTCACCAGGTCAGGACGCTTTGCCGCACCATGTGCTGGTGTCGGTGCTGTATTTGGGTTCGCGGTTGCTGTCGCCACGGGAGCATTATTACGGCATCTCGCGCAGGCCCGTACCCGACCCCCCGTAACGCGACGGATCGGCGGCGACGCGAGGCGCTCCAGAGCCCCCGAAGGGGCTGTTCACCGTGACTGGGACGTTACTGTAGCGGCTCGGCCCTCTCTCGCGGTCGCACGACGCGCCCGCGGGGACCGAAAATCGCGATCCTGGGCGGCTGAGGCGTTTCGTACCCCCGCAGATGACACTCCAACCCACCCCGGCCAACGCCCGGGCATCGAAAGCATCACCATTGTGTAACGCGGGCTCGGGAGCGGGTTAACGCACCGCCCGGACGTGCTGGCATCCTGTGGTGTCGAAGGTCTCAGCATCCGGCACGGGCCCCGCGCCCCTTCTGGGCAGCGGGGCCGCGAGGCAATACAGTCAGAGGCATACAGCCAACGAACGCCTCGGCCGCACCCCCCATGGCGGCGGCCTTGGTCAGACGCGATGGGACGGTTGCGCGATGGTGGTCAGCGGTACGGACACGGGTGCCAGGATGCGCGTGCTGGTCTACAGCGACAACGCCGACACCCGTGAGCAGGTGCGGCTGGCGATCGGCCGCCGCCCGGCCGCGGACGTCCCCAAGGTGGAGTTCGTCGAGTGCGCGACCTCGCCCGTCGTCCTGCGCAGGCTGGAGGACACCGACCCGGCCGCGCGCATCGACGTGGCGATCTTCGACGGCGAGGCCTCCCCCGTGGGCGGGATGGGCCTGTGCCGCCAGGTCAAGGACGAGGTCTACCGCTGCCCGCCGGTGCTGCTGCTGGTGGGACGGCGCGACGACGGCTGGCTGGCCACCTGGTCGCGGGCCGAGCAGGTCGTCAGCCACCCGATCGACCCCGTCACGCTCGCCGAGTCCCTGGCCGAGCTGATGCGCCAGCGGGCCGCGGCCCTGAGCGGATGACCGGAATGGGACACGGCCTGGGAACGGCCGAGAACGGTGAGAGGGAACTGCGCCGCCGCGGCGTGGTGGGCGCCGCCCTGCACCACGGCGCCGACACCGGGCGATGGCGCGGCCACGCCCCGATTCCCTTCCCGGGCGCCTGAGGGCGGCCCGCCCGCCACCGCCGCCGCCCGTGAGGGCCGCCGCGCGAAGGCCGGGACACCACCCTCGACGGAAAGCGCCGCGCACCCAGCCCCTCGCGCGACGCGCCGGCGCCCGGGGCCCCTGTGCCCGTTTCCTCACCGTGGAGCAACAACGATGAACGTCCCCGCCGCAACCTCCCCCGACCGTCCCCGGGCCGCCGGGCCCGACGAGGGGTCCGCAGTGACCGAGCGGACCTGGTCCAACCTGATCACCGCCCTGCTGGAGGGCCGGACCCTCAGCTCCGCCGACACCGAGTGGGCGATGAACGAGATCATGTCCGACGCGGCCACCGACGTGCAGATCGCCGGCTTCGTCGTCGCGCTGCGCGCCAAGGGCGAGGACGTGTCCGAGGTGACCGGCCTGGCCCGGGGGATGCTGGCCAACGCCGTCCGGATCAGCGTCCCCGGCCCCACCCTGGACATCGTCGGGACCGGCGGCGACCGCGCGCACACCGTGAACGTCTCGACGATGGCCGCCGTCGTGGCCGCGGCCGCGGGCGCGCGCGTGGTCAAGCACGGCAACCGCGCCGCGTCCTCCTCCTGCGGCACCGCCGACGTACTGGAGCGCCTGGGCGTGGTCCTGGACCTGCCCCCCGAGCTGACCGTGCGGGTGGCGGAGGAGGCGGGCATCACCTTCTGCTTCGCCCCGCACTTTCACCCCTCGTTCCGCTACGCCTCCAAGACGCGCCGCGAACTGGCCGTGCCCACGGTGTTCAACTTCCTGGGCCCGCTGACCAACCCGGCACAGCCCTCGACCTCGGCGATCGGGGTGTTCGACGAGCGCATGTGCGAGGTGATCGCCGGGGTCTTCGCCCGCCGCGGCTCCTCGGCGCTGGTCTTTCGCGGTGACGACGGACTGGACGAGCTGACCACCACGACCACCTCCACGGTGTGGGTGGTGCGCGACGGCACGGCCCGGCGCGAGGCACTCGACCCGGCCGACCTGGGCATCGCCCGGTCCCGGCCCGAGGACCTGCGCGGCGGCGACGTGGAGTTCAACGCCCAGGCCGTCCGCGACCTGGTGGCGGGCCGCCCCGGCCCGGTGCGCGACGCGGTGCTGCTCAACGCGGGCGCCGCGCTGGCGGCCGTGGACGGGGTGCGGGGCCCGCTCCTGGACGCGGTGCGCGCCGGGTACGAGCGGGCCGCCGCCGCCGTGGACGGCGGCGCCGCCGAGCGCACGCTGGAGCACTGGGTGCGCATCAGCCAGGAGCACGCCAAGACGCTCTGAGCGCCCGCGGGCCCCACGGAGGGCACCTCGGGGGCGCGGCCGGCGGCCGCGCCCCCGAGGACGCCGTGAGGGCGCCCCGGGCCCCTTCCGGGCCCGCGCGGGGCGCGGCGCCGGCTACCAGCCCAGCGCGAAGGCCGACTCCAGGTCGTGCTTGGAGTAGGTCTGGAAGGAGATGTGGGTGTCGGAGGAGAGCACGCCGGGAACCTTGTTCACCCGCCCGGGGATCACCTCGGCCAGGTCCTCGTGCCGGCGCACCCGCACCACGGCGATGAGGTCGACTCCGCCGGTGACCGAGTAGACCTCGCTCACCCCGTCGATCTCCGCGATCGCCTCGGCGACCTCGGGGATGCGGTGGACGTCGGCCTTGATCATGACGATCGCGGTGATCACTGTGCCTCCAGGGCGGTTTCGGTGCGGGACGGCGCGCCGGCCGTGCGAGGGGCGCCGGGGCACGTCCGTGGCACACGCCCTAGTAGACGTCTGAGAGCCGCGTCCCGGAGCGCCATCGCAGCCGGTACACCACCAGTCCCGCGATCACCCCGGCGATGAACCCGTACACGTGCGCCGCGTAGGCGACCCCGCTGCCGGCGCCGGGGGCGTTCGATGTGGTGACGTAGAGAAGATACTGAAGCGCGAAGTAGCTGCCCACCACGGCCCACCCGGGCAGGCGCATCGGGATCACCCCGAACACCAGCATGGTCACCCGGCTGCGGAACTGCACGACGAGGTAGGCGCCCAACACCCCCGAGATGGCCCCCGAGGCGCCGATCATGGGCATGGTGCCGTCGGCGTCGGTCAGGGCGAAGCCGTAGGCGGCGGCGACCCCGGTGAGCACGTACAGCGCGAGGAACCGCACCTTGCCGATGCGGTCCTCCACCACGGGGCCGAACACGAACAGGTACATCAGGTTGCTGATCAGGTGCAGCGGACCGCCGTGCAGGAACATCGAGCCGAACACCGAGAACCACACGGGCTTGTCACCGAACCCGCCGCACTCGGGCACCGCGTGCGGCACCTGGTCGACGAGGCCGAGGATCTCGGCCGGGACCGCGCCCCAGAACATGAAGTAGTCCTGGATCGCGCAGTAGCGCTCGAAGGCGTCGGGCGGGTACCACACGGCGGTCGCCGCCTGGGGCGACATCAGGTAGACGAGGACGTTGGCCGCGATCAGCGCGTACGCGACGACGGGGGCTCGGCGGACGGGGTAGTCGTCATTGAGCGGAAGCGCGGCCATGGGCCCAGTGTGTCATCCCGGTGTGCGCCTCGGCGCTACGCAACGGGCATGTCCACTCCCCCTCGACCTCCACCAGCCGGGTGGCGGGATCGGCGAGCCAGTCCAGGACCAGCTCGGTCTCGGCGGGGACGGCGTTGGGGCTGGGACCGTACCCGGCGGGCACGTACTCGGCGGTGGCGACCAGCGAGGCCAGGAAGGCCGCCGGGTCGGTGCCCGGACGCAGCACTGCGCTGGCGGCCAGCCGGCCGTGCCGGACCACGCACGTCTCCCAGCCCCCACCGGTACGGCGGGAGGCGACCAGGTGCGGGACGGCGGCGATGGCGGCCAGGCGCTGGGCCCGCCGGGCACCGCGCAGGAACGCCGTGAGACGGTCGCGCACACCCGCGGCCTCCTCGTAGCGCAGCTCGGCCGCGAGCTCGGCGATACGCGCGGTGTGCGCCTCCACCACGGCGGACGGATCACCGGTCATGGCGGCGCGCGCGGCCTCGGCGTGGACGGTGTACCCGGCCAGGCTCTCACCGCCGTCGCAGGGGGCGCCGCACCGGCCGAGCTGGGAGAGCACGCACGCACCCGTCCAGCGCCCGCCGCCCGCCGACAGGACCCGGGGCGCCGCCTCCCCCAGCGGGACGAAGGTGTGGGCGCACTGGCGCAGCGGGAACGCCTGCAACAGCGCCTCCCCGGCCTGCTCGGCCTCCCCCGCCGAGTTGTAGGGGCCGATGTAGGGCGCGCCGTCGTCCTCGACCGCCCGCACCACGGACAGGCGCGGATAGGCGTCGGTGGTCAGCTTGACCCAGCGGGCGCGCTCGGGGCTGCGCGAGCGCCGGTTGTAGGGCGGCTTGCGCTCGGCGATGATGCGCAGCTCGCGGACGGAGGCCTCCAGCTCGCTGGAGCACACGATGGGGGTGACCCCCTCCACCACGCCCGCCATCTCCCGGATGTGCCGACGGTTCTCGGCCGCGGTGAAGTAGGTGCGCACCCGGCGGCGCAGGTTCTTGCTCTTGCCGACGTAGAGGCTGGCCCCGCGCGCGTCGGTGAACACGTACACCCCCGGCTCCTCGGGCAGCCCGTCGGCCAGGTGGCGCTTGGCCCGCTGCGCCTTCGTGGGCGGCTTGGTGACCGCCCGCAGCTCCTCCAGGCTGGACACCCCCATGGGGCGCAGGCGCTCGATCAGCCCCCGCAGGACGCACACGGTGGCGCGGGCGTCGTCCAGGGCCCGGTGGCTGGGGGTGACCGAGGCCCCGAAGTGGGCGGCGAGCGTGGCGAGCCTGTGGTTGCGCGTCTCCCCCCGCGAGAGCACCGCCCGGGCCAGGCGCAGCGTGTCCACGACCGGGTAGCCCGGCCAGTCCACCCCGTGGCGCTCGCACGCGGCCTTGAGGAAACCGGTGTCGAAGGGGGCGTTGTGCGCCACCAGCGCGGTGCCGGGCTCGGCGTCCAGGAAGGCCAGGACGCGGGGCAGCACCTCCTCCATGGGCGGGGCCCCGGCCACCATCGACTGGCTGATCCCCGTCAGCAGGGTGATGTTGGCCGGGATGGGGACACCGGGGTCGACCAGGGTGGAGAACTCGCCGACGACCTCGCCGCCGCGCCACCGGACCGCGCCGACCTCCGTGATCCGGGAACCGGTGGCACTGGTGCCGGTGGTCTCCAGGTCCAGCACGACGAACGTCGCCGCGGCCAGCGGTGTACCGAGGTCGCTGATGCTGGTTTGGACGCCGGCGGGCGCCGCTTGTCGTACCACCCGGTCAGGGTAGTCGGCGGCTGGGACAACCTGGCGGGATACGGTCTGACCTGCCCGACATGGAAAGATGTGGGGACATTGGTCCGGCGGGCCACCGCCGGAAGGCACGAGCACGAGGAGGAACCGTGGGGATCGCGATGCCGGGTGACAGTGAGCGGTGGCGGTGCACCGGGTGCGGCAACCTCACGCGGTTCGACGTGACCCGCACGGTCCGCTCGCAGGACTACGTCCACCTGGACCTGGCCGGCGACGGCCGGGTCGAGGAGCACACCGTGCTCTCCGAGATCGTCGAGCACGTCAGGTGCCGCTGGTGCGGCGCCACCGACAGCGTGGAGACCATCGCCCGCCCCGACGCCGACCGGTCCGCCACCGGCTCCTCGGCGGAGAGCCCGACGGGTCGGTCGTGAGCGCCCGCCCGGAGGCGGGCGGCGACTCCGAGGACCACGGCCCGTACGACGAGGACGCCCCCGCCACGGACACCGACCGCGGCGGGGAGGCACTGGCCCGGCCCCTGCCCGGACCGGTGCGCGCCCGCGTCGTCGAGTACGGCTCCGACGTGCTCAGCGGCATGCGCGCCGGCGACCTGCCGCCGCCGCTGCGCAGGGTCGCCAGGTTCGAGCCCCGGCGCAGGGCCAGACTCGCCGGACCCCAGATCGCCGCCCAGCTGGAGACCGACGGCGCCTTCCGCGACCGGGTCGCGGAACGGGTCGAGCAGGTGTGGCCCGAACTGGCCGAGGGCCTGCGCTCGGGCGTGGTGCCCCCCGCCGCCGACCCCGTGGCGGTGGCGGCATGCGCCTACCTGCTGCGCCCCAAGGGGTGGCCCGACATCATCGAGGACGTCCACCGGGAGCTGGAGCGCCAGTCCAGCGCCAAGGAGGCGGACGAGGCCGCCGAGGCGCTCGACGCCGCCCGCCGCGAACTGGACGAGACCCGGCACGGACACCAGGCGGAGCTGGAACGGCTGCGGTCCCAGATCAGGGCGCAGCGCACGGAGATCACCGAGCTGCGGCGCAAGGTGCACACCGAGCGCCAGCGGGCCCGGGAGGCCACCGAGCGGGCCTCGCGCACACTGGCCGACACCACCGAGCGCGAGTCGGAGACGGCCAGGCAGGTCAGCACCCTGGAGTCGGAGAACCGGCGGCTGCGGTCGCGGCTGGCCAACGCCGAGGCCCAGGTGGAGAACGCCCGCCGCGCGGTGCGCGCCGGACGCAACGCCGACGAGGCGCGGCTGCGCGTCCTGCTGGACGTGCTGGTGGACGCCTCACACGGGCTGCGCCGGGAGCTGGCGCTGCCCGCGGCCCTGGACGACCCCGCCGACCTGGTGGCCGAGACCGAGCAGCAGCGGCGTGTCTCCCTGGGCGGGCTGCCCGACGACGACCCCGGCCTGCTGGAACACCTGCTGACCGTGCCGAGGGTGCACCTGCTGGTGGACGGCTACAACGTCACCAAGACCGGCTACGGGACGCTCCCGCTGGCCGACCAGCGCACCCGGCTGATGAACTCGCTGAAGGGGCTGGCCAGCCGCACCAAGGCCGAGATCACGTGCGTCTTCGACGGCGCCGACGTGGACACGCCGCCGGTGGTGGCGCCGACCCGCCGGGTGCGGCTGCTGTTCAGCGCGCCCGGGGAGACCGCGGACGAGCTGATCGTGCGGCTGGTGCGCGCCGAACCGCCGGGGCGGCCGATCGCGGTGGTCACCTCCGACCAGGAGATCGTGACGGCGGTACGCCGGGCGGGGGCGCGCGCGGTGCCCTCCACGATCTTCCTGCGCCGTCTGGAGGCACACGGCTGACGGGGCGCCGCGCACCCGGGTGTCGCCGGCCACCCGGGCCGGGCGGACCCCGTCCCCCGCCGTCCCGTGCCTCCCCCGCAGGTGGAACGCACCGCCCGTCGACGGTGTGCTCCACCGTGGACACGGATGCGCGTGCGGCCCTGGTTGAGCCGTGCGGGACGGTCCGCTAAGTTCGTCCCGAACGTGAGTGCTCCATCGGATAGGACGCCACTCCTGTGTCCGCCGGCGGAAACCCCGCGCACTCATCCCTTCCCGCGCCCCCGCGCGGGACCCCGTGACCGTTCTCTCAGCGCCCCTGTGCGTACTTCCCAACCCCAAGGAGCGTGGACCGCCATGACGAACCCCGGTGGTCGGCGTACGGCTCGCCGAATCGCTGCAACGACCGGAATCAGCGCGGTCGTCGCCAGCACCCTGATCGCCCCGGGCACCGCTTACGCGGACCCGACCAAGGAAGAGGTCGAGCAGAAGATCGAGGAGCTCAACGAAGAGGCCTCGACCGCCGTCGCCGACTACAACCAGGCCCTGGAGGACCACGAGGTCGCCGAGACCACCTACGAGGACATCGAGGAGCAGGTCGGCGACGAGGAGGAGCGCTACGAGGAGCTGCGGTCGAAGGTGCAGCAGCTCGCCGGCGCCACCTACAAGACCGGTGACCTGGACTCCACGGCCAACATCCTCTCCTCCGACGGCCCCGAGGCCCTGCTGGAGCAGAACGCCGACCTGAACTACCTGTCCGACACCCAGAAGGCCCAGCTGGACGAGTTCGGCGAGTCCTCCGAGCGCCTGTTCGCCCTCAAGGACGAGGCGGAGGAGGCCCTGGAGGAGGCGGAGGAGAAGCTCGAGGAGGCCGAGACGGCCAAGGAGGAGGTCGAGGAGAAGATCGAGGAGCAGGAGGACCTCCTCGCCGAGTTCCCCTCCGCCGACCCCGGCTCCGAGGGCGCCGACGGCAGCGGCGGCCAGTCCTACACCGGCGGCGCCTCGGGCAGCGCGGGCGCGGCCCTGGACTTCGCCTACTCCAAGGTCGGCCTGCCCTACGTCTACGGCGGCACCGGCCCCAACGGCTACGACTGCTCCGGCCTGACCCAGGCCGCGTGGCGTGCGGGCGGCGTGGACCTGCCCCGCACCACCTACGCGCAGGCCGAGGTGGGCCACCGCATCTACGACATGAGCGCCCTACAGCCCGGCGACATCATGTTCTTCTACCCGGGCCTGGGCCACAACGGCCTCTACGCGGGTAACGGTCAGATGGTGCACGCGCCCCGCACCGGCCGCAACATCGAGGTCGTGGGCCTGGCCGCGTACTGGGGCAGCGAGTTCCAGTTCGCCGTGCGCCCCTAGACGGCAGGCAGCACCACGGCGAAGCCCACGGGGCCGCCACCCGCCGGGTGGCGGCCCCGCCGCGGTCGGGAGGGGGTGTGTCCGAGGGTTTCGGACACATCACTCCAATCCGTGGAACGTCACGAAAAGGTTGAGGGAGTCCCCGCGCATGCACTAGTGTTCGTCGCCGAGCGCGGTCGCTCCTTTTCACCGCCCCCCGGCGGTGACGGCCGCGCCCGGGTCGGGCCGAGCCCAACGTCCCCCGGGGCCACGGCCTCCCCACCCTCGGTCCGCGGTGTCCACGCCCCTGGACCGCGCGCTGAGGCCCCAAGCCCCCACCCGGTGCATCCCTTGATTCCGTACGGCCTGGGACAAGGGGAGAAAGGTGCTACACGTGTCCGGATCCCGCCGCGGCCGCGGACGCCGCACAGCGGCCCTCTCCTCCCTCACCTTCGCCGCCCTCCTCCTGCCCTGCGCGGTGGCTCACGCCGAACCCACGGCCGAGGAGGTCCGCGAGGAGATCGAGAGCCTCGAAGAGGAGTACATCGAGCTCAACGGAACCTACAACGAGGCCAAGGAGACCCACGAGGCCGCCGAGGAGAAGTTGGAGGAGATCCTGGAGGAGGTCGAGACCGCCCAGAAGAAGGTGGACGAGCTCGGCCTGGGCGCCCGCCAGCTCGCCAGCTCCACCTACACCGGCATCGACCTCACCTCCTTCCACCAGCTGATCGACTCCACCGGCCCCGAGGACGCCCTGGCCCACCAGGCCGACCTGGAGTACCTGTCCGAGAAGCACGACGAGAACCTCGAACAGTACGTCCTGGAACTGGAGAACCTGGAGACCCTGGAGGCCGAGGCGTCCGAGACCGAGGAGGAGGCCGCCGAGGCCCTGAAGAAGGCGGAGGAGGCCACCGAGGAGGCCGAGGCCGCCATGCAGGAGCAGGAGGAACTGCTCTCCGAGCTGACCGCCGAGGAGCAGGCGGCGGCCACCGAGAACGTCGGCCAGACCGGCGGCGGAGGCGGGGGCGGAGGCGGCGCCACCTACACCGGTCCCGCCTCTGGCAGCGCCAAGACCGCGCTGGACTTCGCCTACGCGCAGGTCGGCAAACCCTACGTGTGGGGCGGCACCGGGCCGGGCGGCTACGACTGCTCCGGTCTGACCCAGGCCGCCTGGGCCGCCGCGGGCGTGAACCTTCCCCGCACCACCTACCAGCAGGTCAACGCGGGCCAGCGGGTCTCCTGGGAGAACAAGCAGCCCGGCGACCTGCTGTTCTTCTACCCCGGCGGCAACGGCCCCGACCACGTGGGCATGTACGCGGGCGACAACGTCATGGTGCACGCCTCCACGTCGTCCCGCCCCATCGGCACGGTGACCCTGAGCAGCTACTACCGCTCCAACTTCGTCACCGCCGTGCGCCCCTGACCGGCGGACCGGTTCGAGGCTCCGGTGCCCCGCGACGCCCGTCGTCGCGGGGCACCGCTCCGTTCACCCCGTGTGGAACGACTGCCGCATCCGCACCTTGACGATGTAGATCACCATAATCCGGGCATCCCGCCCGTCCGCGCGCATCCGCCGACGAAAACCCCGCCCGGCGACGCGCCGCCGGACGCGTCCGCCGCACACGTCCTAGACTCACCCCCGTGCCGCGAACGCTGATCATCACCAACGACTTCCCGCCCAAGGCCGGGGGCATCGAGTCCTTCGTCCACGAGATCGCCCTGCGCCGCCCCGAGGGGTCGGTCGTGGTCTACTGCTCCTCCCCCGCCCCGGCCGACGCCGCCGCCGACCCGCACTTCGACCTGCACCAGCCCTTCCCCGTGGTACGCGACGCCGCACGCGTCCTGCTGCCCACCCCCCGGGTGGCCGCGCGGGCCCGCGCCATCGCCGACCTGGAGGACTGCGACTCGGTGGTCTACGGCGCCGCGGCCCCCCTGGGACTGCTCGCCGCCGGGCTGGGCGAGCGCACCCCCGTCGAACGGCAGGTCGCCATCAGCCACGGCCACGAGACCTGGTGGGCGGCGCTCCCCGGCCCCCGGGAGGCACTGCGCCGGATCGGCGAGACCACCGACACCGTCACCTACCTGGGCGAGTACACCCGGCGCCGCCTGGCCCGGGCGCTGTCCCCGGACGCGGCCGCGCGCATGCGCCAGCTCGCACCCGGCGTGGACATCGACCACTTCCGCCCCGGATCCGGCGGCGAGGAGGTCCGCGAGCGCCACGGCCTGGGCGACCGCCCGGTGGTGGTGTGCGTGTCCCGGCTCGTCCCCCGCAAGGGACAGGACACCCTCATCCGCGCCTGGCCACGGATCCTGGCCGACGTACCCGACGCGGCCCTGCTCATCGTCGGCGACGGCCCCCAGCGGCAGCGGCTGCGCTCGGCCGCGCGGGGCATGGACTCGGTGGTCTTCACCGGGCCGGTCCCCACCCGGGACCTGCCCTCCCACTACTGCGCCGGGGACGTGTTCGCCATGCCCTGCCGCACACGGCGCGGCGGCCTGGAGGCCGAGGGCCTGGGGATGGTCTACCTGGAGGCCGCGGCCTGCGGTCTGCCCGTGGTCGCGGGCGACTCCGGCGGCGCCCCCGACACGGTCCTGGACGGCCGGACCGGACTGGTCGTGGACGGTTCGCTGCCCGGACCGACCGCACGGGCCCTCATCCGGCTACTGAAAGACCCCGACCGCGCCGCCCAGATGGGCGCACGCGGCCGTGAGTGGGTGAGACGGAGGTGGACCTGGGACCACACCGCCCAGCGCCTGGACGCCCTTCTGGGAGGCTCCCAGGGGCACTCGGCGGACAGGCCCTAGAGTCCCTCGCCGTGCACGGAGCCGGGGGTGCCCGACCCGTCGGTCACCTGCGGCTCACCGGTGGCGCTGTGGGACAGCCACTCCTCCCAGGAGCGCTGGTAGAAACCCCACCCGTTGTCCCACTCCAACTGCCGGTCGGTCCCGGTGGTCTCCAGGACGTCGCCCATCAGGACCGTTTCGTAGAACCAGCGGGCGTCCTCCACCGACATGTTCGTGCAGCCGTTGGAGACGTCGGCCGAACCGATCCTGTCGTTCCAGGGCGCGGCGTGGACGAACTCGCCGCTGTTGGAGGTGCGCACCGCCCAGTCCACGTCGAGCTTGTAGTAGTCCGGTGAGTCCTCGGGAATACCGAGGGTGGCCGCGTCCATCACCAGGGACTCGTACCTCGTCATGGTCAGGTGGGTCCCCGAGGTGGTGGTGTTGAACCGCTCGGAGGCCTCGCCGTTGCTCACGGGGATGGTGCGGACGGCCTCACCGTCGACCTCCACCTCCATCTCGTGGTCGGGCACGTGCATGGTGGCGACCAGCTCGCGGCCGACCTCGAAGTCGAGGCTGTGGTTCTCGACGCCGTAGACGCCCTCGGAGGCCTCCACCCCCGCCAGGCGCAGGTCCACACCGATCTTCTGGTGGGGCTCCCAGTACTCCTCGGGCCGGAACACCGCCGTCTTGTCGGTCACCCAGTTCCAGGCGCCCTCGACCCCCTGCTCGGAGGTGACCACCATGGAGTTCTCGACCTGGGCCTTGTTCAGCACCGGCAGGTCGAAGTTGACGATGACGGGCATGCCCACGCCGACGGTGTCGCCGGAGTTGGGGAAGTTGGAGGCCAGTTCGAGGCGCTGCCCCGGCGGCGCCTCCTCGGTGGCGAACTCGGCGACGGCCTCGGTGCGCTCACCCTCCTCGTCCTCGGCGGTGGCGCGCACGGTGACCGCCGCTCCCGGGAACATGTTCCAGTCGCTGACCCAGGCGGTGCCGTCCTCGCTCAGGGTCCCGGTGAACCGGAACCCCTTCCCCCCGCCGTCCTCGGCCGCGGCCTGGTCCGCACCGCCCTCGGCGTCCCCCTCCGGGGTGGTCTGCTCGACCTGGACGTCGGTGATGGCGCCCTCCTCCACCGACACCCGCACGGGGGTGTCGGGCGCCACGGCGGCGGAGCCCTCCTCGGGGGTGATGCTGACCTTCGGCCCGGTCGGCCGCTCCGGGCCGGGAGCCGCCCGGGGCTCCTGCTCCGGAGCGGTGGTGCAGGCGGTCGCCGCGACGGCGACCGCGACGGCCGCGGCCGCCAGGCGGCACAGCGCCGGACGGAAAAAACGTCCCTTCACGCCAAGGACCTCCAGCGTCCGTTGCGACGGGGACCCCGGCGCGCACGGAGCGGGCTCGCGCCCGCGGGGCCACGGTGAGGTCGGTTCCGCGCAAAGCCTACCTTTCACCCGGCAGCGCACCGGTGTGCCCACAGCGGTGTCGAGACGACGAAAAGGCCCCGGAGGCCGGGCGGGTCGCGCGGACCCGCCCGGCCTCCGGGGCCGGGGCGCTCGGCCGGCGGGCCGAGGGCACCCCCTAGGGCATGTATGGCGGATACTCACCCTGCTGCGCGACGGGCGGCACCCACCACACACGCCCTAGTGCTGGAACTGCTTGCGGTAGTACTCGAAGACCCAGCCGAGGACGGTGAGGATGAGGGCGAAGGAGCCGATGATCACCATCCACCAGCCGATCGCCACGCCCACCGCGGTGAAGGCCACGGCCAGCGCGACGAACAGCGGCCACCAGCTGTGCGGGCTGAAGAACCCGTACTCGCCGGCGTTCTCCTGGATCTCACCGTCCAGCCGCTCCTCCGGCGGAAGCCCGTGGTAGTGCTCGCTGCGGCGGGCCGCCTGCCAGAGCCAGAAGCCGATCATCCAACCGAAGCCGATGGAGACCACCAGGGCGGTGGTACCCGTCCACTCGATCACACCGGCGTGCTCCCAGGACCAGTACGCGTACAGGGCGGCGGCAAGACCGAAGAAGGTCGAGACGCCCATGAACAGATAGGCCTGCGTCTTCATTCGCCCCTACTCCTTCGTGGCGCCCGCCGGGACGGCGCCCGGGGCCGCGGCGTGCGGGTGGTTGAGGTCGAAGGCGGGCCGCTCGGAGCGGATCCGCGGCAGCGACGTGAAGTTGTGCCGCGGCGGCGGGCAGGAGGTCGCCCACTCCAGCGAGCAGCCGTAGCCCCACGGGTCGTCGACGGTGACCTTCGGCGCCCTGCGCGCGGTGACGTAGATGTTCCAGAAGAAGATCAACGTGGAGGCGGCCAGCACGAACGAGGAGACCGAGGAGATCTGGTTCAGCTCGGTGAAGCCGTCACCGGGCAGGTAGTCGGCGTAGCGGCGCGGGAAGCCCATGGCTCCCAGCCAGTGCTGGACCAGGAACGTGCCGTGGAAGCCCAGGAACAGCAGCCAGAAGTGGAACTTGCCCAGCTTCTCGTTGAGCATCGTCCCCGTGAACTTGGGCCACCAGTAGTAGAAGCCCGCGAACATCGCGAACACCACGGTGCCGAACACCACGTAGTGGAAGTGGGCCACCACGAAGTAGGAGTCGGTGACGTGGAAGTCGATGGGCGGTGAGGCCAGCAGCACACCGGTCAGCCCGCCGAAGAGGAAGGTCACCAGGAACCCGATGACGAACAGCATCGGCGTCTCGAAGGTGATCTGGCCCCGCCACATCGTGCCGATCCAGTTGAAGAACTTCACGCCGGTGGGCACCGCGATGAGGAAGCTCATGAAGGAGAAGAACGGCAGCAGCACCGCGCCGGTGGGGAACATGTGGTGCGCCCACACCGTCACCGACAGGCCGGTGATGGCGATCGTCGCCGCCACCAGGCTCTTGTAGCCGAAGATCGGCTTGCGGCTGAACACCGGCAGCACCTCGGTCACGATGCCGAAGAAGGGCAGCGCGATGATGTACACCTCGGGGTGGCCGAAGAACCAGAACAGGTGCTGCCACAGGATCGCCCCGCCGTGCTCGGGGTCGTAGACGTGCGTGCCGACCATGCGGTCGGCGCCCAGGGCGATCAGGGCGGCGGTGAGCACCGGGAACGCGATGAGCACCAGAACGCTGGTGAGCAGGGTGTTCCAGGTGAAGATCGGCATGCGGAACATCGTCATGCCCGGCGCGCGCATGCACAGGCCGGTGGTGATGAAGTTGACCGCGCCCAGGATCGTGCCCAGACCGGACACGACCAGACCCAGGATCCACAGGTCACCGCCCAGCCCCGGCGAACGCACCGCGTCCGAGAGGGGCGTGTAGGCGAACCAGCCGAAGCTGGCCGCGCCGCCGGGGGTGAGGAACCCGCTGACGGCGATGAGGCTGCCGAACAGGAACAGGTAGTAGCTGAACAGGTTCATCCTGGGGAACGCCACGTCGGGCGACCCGATCTGCAACGGCATGATCACGTTCGAGAACCCGACGAACAGCGGGGTCGCGAACATCAGCAGCATGATCGTGCCGTGCATGGTGAACAGCTGGTTGAACTGCTCGTTGGACATGACCTGCATGCCCGGGAGGAACAGCTCGGTGCGCATGAGCACCGCCATGATGCCACCGAGCAGGAAGAAGAGGAAGGCGGTGATCAGGTACATGTACCCGATGACCTTGTGATCGGTCGACGTCATCCAGTTGACGATCATCGACCCCGGACGCGACGGTGTTCTGCCGCCGCCCGCGGGTGAGGTGTCCCTGGTGCTCATTAGTGGTCGTTCTCCTCGGTGTCAGACCCAACGAAGCCCGCGTCCTCTTCGCCGGTCCCGGCTCCCTCTTCACCGGGGCGGTTGGCGCCCGTGCCCTCTCCGGACTCCGACTCCTCCTCGACCTCGGCGGCTTCGGCCGCGGCCGCCTCGGCGGCCTGCTTCTGCTCGGCGAACCACGCGTCGTACTCGTCCTGGGGAAGGACCTCGACGTTGAAGAGCATGCGGGCGTGGTCGACACCGCACAGCTCGGCGCAACGACCGATGTACTCGCCCTCGGTGCCCTCCTCGAGGTCCACCTGGAAGGCGTTGTCACGGCCGGGGATGACGTCCATCTTGAAGCCGAACGTCGGCACCCAGAAGGAGTGGATGACGTCCGTCGAGTGCAGGTCGAAGTGGACGGTCGCGCCCTCGGGGAGGACCAGGGTCGTCTGGGTCGAGGGGTCGGCGGTGCCGTCGGGGTTGGGAACACCCGTCTGGGAGAAGAGCACCTCCCCGCCGTTCTCCTGCTTCTCGTCGAGGTAGTTGAACTGCCAGGCCCATTGGAAGGCCACGACTTGGATGTTGACGTCCGCCGGCTCGTCGGTGTCGAGCAGGATCGCCTGATCGCGCGCGGTGAAGAAGAACAGCACCGAGATGATGACGATCGGCAGGACGGTGTAGAGCGCTTCGATGGGCATGTTGTACCGCACCTGGGGCGGCAACTGCTCAGAACGCTTGCGGTGGAAGATGACCGACCATGCGATCAGCCCCCACACGAGAATGCCGACCGCGAAAGCCGCCACCCAGGAGCCCTGCCAGAGCGAGATGACACGCTCGGCCTGGTCGGTGATCGGTTCCGGCATGCCCAAACGAGTGAGATCGTTCGACGCGCAGCCGGTCGCGGCCAGCCCCAGCACGGCGAGCGCGGCGCCGCGTGGTGCCCATCGGCGCAGGTTGAAGCGCCGATTCTCTTGGCGGGTCGGACTCACGGATTGCCTTCCCAGCGGTGTAGCCCGTGGATCCTCCACGGGCGGCCTAAGTATCCAAAGCTTTTCAGGGGGAAACATTATCGCGAACCGCACGGCGCCCCGCCCAGGGGCTTGCCTGGTCAGCGTGTTGCCAGGACGCCCCCGCACGGAGCGCGCGGTGGTACGTGGAGCCGGGCCCGTTCGCCCGCGGAGGATGACCTCCCGGCTGGCTACGGAGCGCGGCCCGGCGTCCCCCCGGGCCCTCTCGCCGTCGACCGTGTCCCCACCGCCCCGAAGGGCGGCGCGGGCGCTCCACGAGGAGAGACCAAGGCGAGCGTATCGCTGGGTTTACGACACCCTTAACCGGGTTCGCCTTACGGGCCCGACCGGGTCAGGATGGTCACGATCAGGACAACGACACACGGAGGGTGCACCACGTGCCCGAGTACCCGTCGCAGACGCCGTCGGTCACCGTGGAGGCGGTGGGCCGCAAGTGCCCCATCCCCATCATCATGCTGGCCGCCCGGCTGCACGAAGTGCCCATCGGCGCGGTCATCGCGGTCACCGCGGACGACCCGGCCGCACACGCCGACATCCCGGCCTGGTGCCGGATGAAGATGCACGAGTTCGTCACGGAACGGCCCCTGGGCCGGGGTAGCGCTTTTCACATCCGCCGCATGTACTGACGCCGGAAGGGCCCCGAACCCCGCCGAACGGAGCCGAAACAGTTCCGGTTCCGGTGCGATAACAATTCAAGACGCGCCGAATTCGGGACGTGGCGGATCCCACCATCAGAGGGCGTCCCCGGACACCAGGACGCGCCCCCGGACACGAAGAAGGCCGTGCGGACGGATCCGCACGGCCTTCCCACCTCCCCCGAGCACCCCTCAGGACACACGCGGGAGCTTGCCCGCCCAAGCGGCTAGCGGGCGTAGAACTCCACGACGAGCTGCTCGTCGAAGGGCACCGGGATCTGCTCACGCTTGGGACGGTCGGTGACCGCCACACGCAGGTCCTTGTGGCTCACCGCGAGGAAACCGGCGATCTTGTCGTCGGCGTGGATGCCCTCGGCGGCCTCGACGAACGGCACCATGTTGCGGGACTTCTCCCGAACACTGACGATCTGACCCGGCTTGACCTGGTACGACGGGATGTCGACCTTCTTGCCGTCCACGGTGATGTGACCGTGGTTGACGAACTGGCGCGCGGCGTAGACCGACGCGGCCAGACCGGAGCGCAGCACGACCGTGGCCAGGCGCAGCTCCAGCTCGGCGAGCATCTCCTCACCGGTACGGCCCGAACGCTTCTTGGCGTTCTCGTAGATCCGCAGCAGCTGCTTCTCGGTCAGGTCGTAGTACCAGCGCACCTTCTGCTTCTCCGCCTGGCGGACGGCGAAGTCGCTGCTGTTGCGACGGACACGGCGGCCGTGCTCACCGGGCGGGTAGGGACGCTTCTCGAAGTAGCTGACCGCCTTACGGGTCAGCGGGGTGCCGGCGCGCCGGGACAACCGCACCTTCGGTCCGGTGTAGCGCATGCAATGTCCTTTCAGGATGTATCAGGGGAATCCCAGGTAAGGCTGGCCTAGATCTGGGAGGCGCTGAACACGCCCGAGCCCGCCACAGCGCGCCGGAGCGCGCGGAAAGCGGGGCGGGTTCCCCACCGTCGCGGCGACCCGGCGCGGACGGCTTGGGCTGGGTCACCGGCACGCGTTTCAGCGCACCGGAGGGCACGGGGCTCCCCGTGCGGGCCGTCCGTCCCCTGGGGGAGGCGGCCGTTCGGGGCGCGGCCCGGTCCACGGACCGGGTCGTGCGGGTCGCGACTCACTACTCTACGGGCTCGCGGACACCACCACGACCAGCGAACGCGCGGCAGGCCCGGCCACGGGGCCGCCCGCGCCCCCTCACCGGACCCGTGGAACCCGGGCGCGGCCCTTCCTACACGAAGGGCTCGACCTCGGCGGCGGCCTCCGCCCCGTAGGACCTCTCCAGACGATCCAGCAGGGAAGCCGTGGTCAGCGTGTACTCCTGCGGGCCGTCGGCCTCCAGGCAGTGCACCGCGGTCGCGTTGCCGACCTGGGCCGCACGCTCCAGGGACAGACCCCAGGAGTGGGCCGCCAGGAAACCCGCGCGGAAGGCGTCGCCCACACCCGTGGGATCGACCAGCTCACCGACCACGGCGGCGGGCACGTGCACACTCGGCTCACCCCGGCGGTCGATACGGGCGCCCTTGGCCCCCAGCGTGGTGACACGGGTACCGACCCGGGACAGCACCTCGGCGTCGGACCAGCCGGTCTTCTGCTCCGCCAGGGCCTTCTCGTACTCGTTCGCGAACAGGAACAGGGCGCCCTCGACCAGGGTGCGCACCTTCGGCCCCTCCATCCGGGCCAACTGCTGGGAGGGGTCCGCGGCGAAGGCGATGCCCCGCGTACGGCACTCCTCGCTGTGGCGCACCATCGCCGCGGGGTCGTCCGCGCCGATCAGCACCAGGTCCAACCCGCCCACACGGTCGGCGATCGGCCGCAGCTCGATGTTGCGGGCCTCGGCCATGGCACCGGCGTAGAAGGACGCGATCTGGTTCTGGTCCCGGTCCGTGGTGCAGATGAACCGGGCCGTGTGGCGCAACTCGGAGATGTAGACCGCCGAGGTGTCCACCCCGTGGCGGTCCAACCAGGCGCGGTAGTCCTCGAAGTCCGCCCCGGCCGCACCCACCAGCACCGGGTCGAGGCCGAACCGGCCCATACCGAAACAGATGTTGGCCGCCACGCCACCGCGGCGAACGTCCAGCTCATCGATCAGGAAGGACAGCGACAACTGCTGGATCTGCTCGGGGATGATCTGCTCGGCGAACCGACCCTCGAAGGACATCAGGTGGTCGGTGGCAATGGATCCGGCAACCGCGATACGCACGGGACGAAGGCTCCTTGGTGGGAGGTGTCGGTCTGGGACCGGACGGGGCGATGGCATGTGGCCGGGACACGCCCGGCCCGGACTGCACCAGAGTATCCAGTACCGCCGGGGCATCGCCTGCCCGCCCGGCCGGGCCGACCGCGAACACCCCCGGACACGAGGAGGGGGAGGACGGACCAGCCGCCCTCCCCCGGACACCACCGTCCCGGCCGAGCCGGGACGGACAGATCACCGTCCCCCGGCACGCCTAGTTGAAGGAGTCACCGCAGGCGCAGGAACCGGTGGCGTTGGGGTTGTCGATGGTGAACCCCTGCTTCTCGATCGTGTCGACGAAGTCGATCTGGGCCCCGATCAGGTAGGGGGAGCTCATCCGGTCGGTGACGACCTCCACACCACCGAAGTCGGTGACGACGTCGCCGTCCAGGTCGCGCTCGTCGAAGTAGAGCTGGTAACGCAGCCCCGAGCAACCACCGGGCTGAACGGCCACGCGAAGGCGCAGGTCGTCCCGCCCCTCCTGCTCCAGGAGCGCCCTGACCTTGGCAGACGCCTCGTCGGTGAGGATGATCCCCTCGGTGGTCTCGCTCTGAACCGTCATGTTGTAAAGCTCCTCTGAAAGGGGTTGCGGCTAGCCTGACGACCCCTCGGTCGCGTCTGGGACCGGCCCGCCGCGGCGGGTCCCGTCCCCTTCAACGGATCCCAACACCCGGTACCGGCCCGACATTCCTGCACGGCCGCCACCGGCGTCGCCGTGCCGCAGCCGTGTTCTCCCTGCCGCCCGGTCCCACGGTGTGGACGGACCCCGGCCAAGCACGGACGTGCTCGCTCCACCAGGGTAATTTGTCCGGTCCCGATACGCCATCTCCCCCGGCACCCGTACACGGACCGCACAGGAGACGGCCACCGGCACCACCGGCACCACGGACGGGGCGCGGAACCGAACACGGCCCCGCGCCCCGCACCCGCCCGGATCAGCCCTTGGCGAGCGTCCCCAGGTACAACTCGATCACGTTGGGATCCTCCAACAGGTCCGCGCCCGAACCCGTGTAGGCGTTGCGGCCCTGGTCCAGCACATAGCCGCGGTCACAGATCTGCAGGCAGCGGCGGGCGTTCTGCTCCACCATGACCACCGACACACCCGTCTGGTTGACCTCCTTGACCCGCTGGAAGACCTCCTCCTGGTAGATCGGCGACAGACCCGCCGTCGGCTCGTCCAACAACAGCACCGACGGATCCATCATCAACGCACGCCCCATGGCCACCATCTGGCGCTCACCGCCCGACAGAGACCCCGCCTTGGCCTTGCGCCGGTCCGCCAGCAGCGGGAACAGCCCCGCCACCACCCGGAACCGCTCGGCGAAGGCACGCGGCCGCAGGAACGCCCCCATCTGGAGGTTCTCCTCGATGGTCAGCGAGGGGAACACGTTCCGCGTCTGCGGGACGTAGCCCACACCGCGCTCCACCAGACTGTGCGCGGGCAGACCCGCGATACTCGACCCCCGCAGGGTCAGACCGCCCTCACGGATCGGAATCAGCCCGAAGACCGCCTTGATCAACGTGGACTTACCCGCGCCGTTGGGGCCGATGATCGCCACGACCTCGCCCTCGGTCAGGGTCAGAGTGCACCCGTTGAGGACGTTCACCCCCGGCACGTACCCGGCCACCAGGTCCTTGGCCAACAGCAGGTAGTCCTGCGGACCACCCACCTCCGCCTCCTCGGCGCCGGCGTGCTCCAGGACCTCCTCACGGTGCTCCTGGACCTCCGCGACCTCCTCGGCCTCCGCCGGAACCTCCCCAGGCCCCGGCCGCGGGTTCACGTTCTCAGTCATCGTCACTCCCCCCGACCTCGGCCGTCTCCTCCTGGGCACCCAGGTAGGCGTCGATCACCTGCTGGTTGGACCGGATGTCGGAGGGACGCCCCTCCGCGATCACCCGCCCCTGCGCGAGCACCACGATCCAGTCGCTGATCCCCATGATCACGTCCATGTCGTGCTCGACGAAGAGCACCGTCTTGCCCTCGTCGCGCAACGACGTGATGTGACCCAGCAGGGACTGCACCAGTGCCGGGTTCACACCCGCCATCGGCTCGTCCAGCATGATCATCGCCGGATCGGTCATCAGCGAACGCGCCATCTCCAGCAGCTTGCGCTGCCCACCGGACAGCGAACCCGCCATGTCCTCACGCTTGTCGACCAGCTTGAAACGCTCCAACAGCTCCATGGCGCGCCGCGTGTTCTCCCGCTCCTGCCGCTGCCACACCGGACGCAGGAACGCACCGGCCATCCGCTCGCCGAACTGCCCCGGAGCACCCAACAGCATGTTGTCGAGCACCGTCATCCGGGTCAGCGCCTTGGTCAGCTGGAAGGTCCGCACCATCCCGGCCCGCGCCACCCGGTGACCGCTCTTGCCGTTGACCGCCCCGCCCTGGAACGTCCACCGGCCCCCGTCCACACGGTCGAAACCGGTCAACAGGTTGAACAGCGTGGACTTACCCGCACCGTTGGGACCGATCAGCGCCGTGATCGTGCCGCGCTGCACCTCCAGGTGCCCCACGTCCACAGCGGTCAGACCGCCGAAGGAACGACGCACACCGTCCGCCACCAGGATCGGGTCGGGCTTGGCCGACCCCGGGACCGGCTCCGCGTCGGCCATACGGTCCACACCGACGTTCGTCTCATCACTTGACATTGATCAGCATCTCCTTGCGGTCGCCGATGATGCCCTGCGGCCGGAAGACGATCAGCACCACCAGCAACAGGCCCACGAAGGCCAACTGGATCGCGCCGTAGTCCGGACCCGACAGGAACGGCAGCCAGCCCATGGAACCGAACCCCTTGAGCAGACCGTCGGTGAAGGTCATCAGGAACCAGAACGCCATCGCGCCCAGAACCGGACCGAACACACGCCCCGCACCACCCAGCAGCAGGATCACCCACAGGAAGAACGTCACCTGCGGCTTGAACTGGTCCGGCTGGATCGAGGCCTGGTACACCGCGAGCATGCAACCCGCCATCGCGCCGATCAGACCACCCAGCACCAGCGCCTGCATCTTGTACCCGAACACGTTCTTGCCCAGGCTGCGGACCGCGTCCTCGTCCTCCCGGACGCCCTTGATCACACGCCCCCACGGGCTGTGCATCAGCATCCAGGTCAGACCCACCATCAGGAGCACCAGGCCCCACGTCACCACCAGCACCCACATGTGGTTGCCGTTGTAGGCCAACGCACCCACGCCGTAACGCGTGCCCCCGTCGAACGGGTTGAGCGCGCGAAAACCCGACGACAGGTTCTGCAGGCCGTACACACCGCCCGTCAGCGGCTCGGCGAAACCCGCCCGGTACACCAGGCGCAACACCTCCGCCGCCGCGATCGTCGTGATCGCCAGGTAGTCCGCCCGCAACCGCAGCGTCGGAACACCCAACAGCAGCGCCAGCACGAGCGCGCACAGCAGGCCCACCGCGAAACCGGCCAGCAGCGGCAGGTCGAACACCGCCACGCTGATGCCCACACCGTAAGCACCCACCAGCATGAAACCGACCTGGCCGAAGTTGAGCAGCCCCGTGTAGCCGAAGTGGAAGTTGAGGCCGACGGCGGCGAGCGCGTAGATCGCCGCGATCGGACCGAGCGCCGATCGAGTGGACTCGGCGAGGATCGAAAGAATATCCATCGTGTCTCTCCTAGCCGACCCGCTCGCGCCGACCGAGCAGACCCTGGGGCCTGATCAGCAGCATGAGGATCATCAGGGCCAAAGCCCAGGCTTGCATGAGCTGGGACGGGAACCACAGGGTGGACAGCATCGCCACCATGCCGACGGCCAGACCGCCGACCATCGCACCGTAGGCCGTGCCGAGACCGCCGAGGATCACCGCGGCGAACATCATCAGCAGCAGACGGAAGCCCATCTCGTACTCGACGACCTGGTTGAGCCCGTAGAGCACCCCGCCCAACGCGGACAGGCCCCCTCCCAGGCCCCACACGTACAGCGTGACCCGGTCCACGTCGATACCCGAGGACTCGGACAGGTCCCTGTTGTCCGAGACCGCGCGCATCGCCTTGCCGATACGGGTGAACTGCAACAGGCAGGCCACCCCCACCAGGACCACGACCGCCACGGCCATGACCACCAGGTCGCGCGGCGCCATCTCCACGGGACCGAACCGCACCGGCTCCTGGATCTGGTAGCCGGCGTAGCGCGAACGCCCCGCTCCGAAGAGCACCAGGATCACGTGGCGCACGACCAGCGCCAGACCGATCGAGACGATGAACATCTGGATCAGCGCGACGTTGCGGTGCCGCAGGGGGCGCCAGATGTAGCGCTCCATCGACGCGCCCAGCACCGCGCCCATGAGGACCGCGATCCCGGCGGCCAGCCACAGCGGCACGCTCCAGCCGACCGCGTCGCCCATGACCCCGAGGACGGTGGCCAGCGCGATGCCGACGAAGATCGCCGTCCACTGCGCGGTGATCAGCACCGCCCGGGGCCACCTGCCCTCCAGGAAACCGCCGAGGAGGACCGCCACCCCCAGACCCGCGAAGATCGCCAGCAGGGAGTTGCCCAGGCCGGCGGCCCCGGAGCTGAAGACCAGGGCGGCCATCGCGCCGAAGGTCACCATGTCGCCGTGGGCGAAGTTGATCATCTTCGTGGTGCCGAAGATCAGTGAGAGTCCGATCGCGGAGACCGCGATGACCAGGCCGAACAGGAGACCCGCCGCGGCGAGCTGGACGAACCGCTCACCGAAGGAGCCGCCGCTGTCCGCCACGGGCGCGACGGCCTCGTCGTCCGCGGCCGCGGCGCCGGAGTCCTCGCTCTCCTCCTCCGAGGGGGAGGCGGAGTCGTCGTCGGACGCGCCCGGCCGCTCCAGCCCGATGATGAGGGGCCGCTGGCCGCCGGCCTCGACCTCCACCTCGGTTTCACCGTCGACGATGAGGCCCTCTCGTACGACGAACTCACTGGGGACGGACTCCTGGTCCACCACGACGCGGTAGGTGCCCGGTCCGGGCAACTCCACTTCCCACATTCCATCAGAGTCGGTCTCCGCCGCCCCGGTCTCGTCCTCACCGTCGAAGACCGTGATCCTGATGCCTTCGACACCTTGATCCCGATCTTCCGGGTTGAGGATCTGACCGTGCAGCGACTCACCGCCCTGTTCGTCTGCCGTCGCAGCTGGCCCGGGGATCACCAGGATGGCGGTGATCAGGGCGAGCAGCACGGTCACGAGGCGTGTGCGCACGCGCGCTCCTTGCGCATCTGAGGGGGCAGTGCCGAATGAACACATTCGACACCGCATGTCCTTGCTGTTCGGTGCGGTGAGTTTAGCCCGATTTAGGCTGGTCATTCAGCATCGCTAAAGCCACGTGACCCAACCGTCACCCCATTGTGCGCAAACGAGATCAAACTGGTACCGGGGGCGGATTGACCCTGAACAATCTGTCTTGTTTCCATCCCCACACAGGCTGATCTGCATACCCCTCCGCACTCTTCGTGCTCAGAAGGACACATAAGCATCCTGGAGGAGGCGTGGCCGCCCGGGGAGGACAGGGGCGCAACAGTCCCTCCCCGGACAACGGCAGGGGCCGCACCCGGTCGGGTGCGGCCCCTGCCTCAAGCCTCACGGTGGTGGAACCGTAAGCGTCGCTTACTGCTCCCCGAGGGTCTCGACGACGGTTTCGGCGACCTTGCGCATGGTCAGGCGCCGATCCATCGAGTTCTTCTGGATCCACCGGAACGCCTCGGGCTCACTCATCCCGTGGCGGCTCTGGAGCAGTCCTTTGGCCTGCTCGACCAGTTTGCGTGTTTCCAGGCGGTCCTGGAGGTTGCTGACCTCGGACTCCAGCGCGGCCAACTCGGCGTAGCGGGAGGTGGCCATCTCGATTGCGGGCACGAGGTCGGTCTTGTTGAACGGCTTGACCAGGTAGGCCATGGCCCCGGCCTCGCGTGCCCGCTCGACCAGCTCCCGCTGGGAGAAGGCAGTCAGGATCACCACCGGGGCGATCCTCTCCCCCGCGATGCGCTCGGCGGCCGAGAGTCCGTCGAGCACCGGCATCTTGATGTCGGTGATCACCAGGTCGGGCTTGAGCTCCTGGGCAAGGCGGATGGCGGTCTCGCCGTCACCGGCCTCGCCCACGACGGCGTAGCCGTCTTCTTCCAACATCTCCTTGAGGTCCAGGCGGATCAGGGCCTCGTCTTCCGCGATCACCACACGGCTCTGCGTCCTCGTCACGTACACGAGGTTACCGAGATCCGCTAGGATGCTGACCGTCGGGACCGGCACTGCGCGTCAATCGTGACATCACCGTTGACGGAGTGGCGCCCCTCCAGACACCCCCGGAGCAAACCGGACAAACCAGCCGGAATGATGGAATGGTAGACATAGAGGTCTCAAAAGCCTTGGCTCGCAAGAGCGTGTGGGTTCGAATCCCACTTCCGGCACCGACAGCAGCCACGCGAAGAGCCGCCCCAGTAGGGCGGCTCTCGGCATTTCGGGCATATCAACCCACCGTAGTCATCACATCGACGGAATGTCACAGGCGTGAGCAAATATTCACGCTATGTACTCACGCGACGTAGTTGATGAAACCTTCCGACTCAAGGCTCTGGGACTGACCGACAAGGCCATCTCGACGCAGTGCGGTGTCTCCGTGCAGGCGATCAGGCACTGGCGCTACGGCAACAGGCGTGCTCCAGCGACCGAAGCACGCCGCCAGAACCGCACGGTCTATTGCCCCAGGTGTCACGACGCCCGACTCGACAACAAGGCTTACGCCTATCTGCTAGGGCTCTATCTCGGGGATGGCCACATCACGACCTCGCGACGTGGCGTATACGTACTGTGGGTGTTCTGTGACAACAAGTATCCAGGGCTGATGGATCTTTGTGCCAGCGCCATGGAGGCCGTCTTCCCCGTCGGAACCTTCCGTGTGTCCAGGAACGGGTGCACGTCCGTCAAAGCCGCGTCCAAGCACTGGCCCTGCCTCTTCCCCCAGCACGGCAAGGGCCACAAGCACTCCCGGCCCATCGTGTTGGCTTCCTGGCAGCAGAAGGTCGTCGACGACCACCCTGAACCGTTCATCCGTGGCCTGGTCCACTCTGACGGATGTCGCATCCTCAACCGCATCCGGAAGAAGGGCAGGAACGAGTACTACGAGTATCCGCGCTACCACTTCTCCAACACGTCGTCGGACATCGTGCATCTCTTCACCACGGCTCTCGATCGCCTCAACATCCCATGGAAGAGCCACACTCGGGTCCGGCCCCCGTTCCAGGACCAAACCATCATCTCGGTGTCGAAGAAGGCCGCGGTGGCGCGGATGGACGCCTTCGTCGGGCCCAAGTACTGAGGGATCGGACAGACGGGCCAGAACCTCCGTAACTACCCGGCCGGTACCACCCCAAATAGGCCTTTTGTCACTTTATGCCGGGGCAACCAGGCTGAACCGGTCACATCACGGCCACAACCTGAGCACAACCCGTCGGTTCGGTCGCCCGTGCGGGCGCGCGTCCTTGATCCTTGAGGTTCGAAGGCGATTTCTCAGGAGAGGAGCAGCGGGTGCTGACCGCGGTGGCCGGAGTCATCGGCGCACTGGTTATCGGCGCCTGGGTTGTGGTGGCCTGGGGCTCCCAACGCCGCCAGCCCTGGCTGCTGACTCCCGTAGCGCTGTTCATCGTCCTGCTCGTGGCCCTCGGCCAGCCGGGGTGGGCCTTCCTACCCGTGGCCGTACTGGTCGCCGGCTCCTTCGCCGAGCTGGTGATCGGTTCCCGGGAGTCCCCGACGGTGCGTACCAAGGACCCCGACGCCCCCCTGAGCACCGAGCGCTGGGCCGCGGCCGTGGCGGCGCCCTTCCGGGTGGCGCTGGCCGAGCCGTGGGACGTGGTGGCCCGGCCCTCGCTGCGCCGCCGCTACCGGCGCATGTTGGAGCACCAGTGGGGGGTGACCGACCGCGACTCGCTGCGGGAGGCGGTCGAGGCCCTGTTCGAGGAGCTGCACACCGGTCCGAGCCTGGACCTGGTGGTGGACCTGCGCGCCGGGGTCGCCAGGTCGCGTCTTCCGCGGGAGCGGGGCGGGGAGTCCACGGGCGCGCGGGTGCGTCTGACCGATGACCAGGTGGCCCGGCTGCGCGCGGTCACGGGTGTGACGGAGGCGGACGAGACGGTGCTGATCGGTGCCTACCAGTGGTGGAAGTCGGTGCACGTGATCCGGCTGGTGTGCGGTGGCGCGTCGCTGGACTGGCTGAGCCCGGTGGAGACGCAGACGCTGTTGCGGCGGGTGGCGTCGGATCTTCAGCGCCGGTACTCGTCGTGGCAGCAGTTGTCGACGGCCTTCCACGCGGGGTACCTGTTGTGGCCCGAGAAGGGTGTGGAGGGCGATCACGGCGGCACGGACCGGGTGTGGGCGGCGCTGGGCCTGTTGTCGGAGGACGCGCGGAGCCCGTGGAACCTGTTGCCGTGGGACATGCCGTTGGAGCGGGTGCTGCCCGAGGGCGGTGTGGCCTTCGGCCAGGAGCCCTAGCCGGGGTTCGCCGGCCGCGGGGCCGGGAGGTGTCCGAGGGGGCCTGGAGGGGGCTCAGCGGGCTCATGGAGGGGCTCGTAAGGCCCGGGAGGGCCTGGGTGCCCGTGGAGGGGTTCGGGGGCCCGGAGAGACGTCGGCCGCACCTGGTCCTGGCCCGGTGGGCGGCGCGGCTCATACGCCGTTTCCTCCGGGCAGGACCTGATGCGGCACGTCGGTGGGCGCCTGTGGGGGGCGCCTGGTTCCTACGGTGTCGCGAGGGCGACGGCGTCGCCGAGGCGGTGGACGCGCAGGAAGTTGGTGGAACCGACGGTTCCGGGCGGGCTGCCCGCCACGATGACGATCTTGTCGCCCTTGTGGTAGTCACCGAGTTGGAGGAGTTCGCTCTCCACCTGACGGACCATGTCGTCGGTGTTGTCGACCCAGGGCACGATGTGGCTCTCGACTCCCCAGGTGAGGGAGAGCCTTCCGCGGGTGGTCTCCTCGGTGGTGAAGGCCATCAGCGGGATGGGAGAGCGGTAGCGGGCCAGGCGGCGGGCGGTCTCACCGGACATGGTGAAGGCGACCAGTGCCTTGGCGCCGACGGTGGCGCCGATCTCGGCGGCGGCGCGGGCGATGGCTCCGCCGGTGGTCTCGGGTACCCGGTTGAGGATGTGCGAGGCGCGCAGGGACTCCTGCTCGGCGGCGCCGACGATGCGGGCCATGGTCTCGACGGTCTCGATGGGGTACTTGCCGACGCTGGTCTCGCCGGAGAGCATGACGGCGTCGGCGCCGTCGAGGACGGCGTTGGCGACGTCGGAGGTCTCGGCTCGGGTGGGCCGGGGTGCTCCGATCATGGATTCGAGCATCTGGGTGGCGACGATGACCGGTTTGGCCTTGTCGCGGCAGCGTTCGACGGCGCGCTTTTGGACCATGGGGACGTTTTCGAGGGGGAGTTCGACGCCGAGGTCGCCGCGGGCGACCATGACTCCGTCGAAGGCCTCGATGATGTCCTGCAGGCGTTCGACGGCCTGGGGTTTCTCGATCTTGGCGATGAGGGGGACGACGACGCCCTCCTCGTCCATGATGCGGTGGCACTCCTCTGCGTCGGCGGGGCTGCGGACGAAGGAGAGGGCGACCATGTCGACGTTCTGGTGGAGGACCCAGCGCAGGTCCTCCTCGTCCTTTTCGGTGAGCGCGGGGACGCTGACGGCGACGCCGGGGAGGTTGAGTCCCTTGTGGTTGGAGACGGTGCCGCCGTAGATGACGCGGGTGTGGACGTCGGTGCTGGTGGTCTTGGTGCACTCCAGCACGATGCGGCCGTCGTCGATGAGGACGCGGTCGCCGGGGCGTACGTCTCCGGGGAGTCCCTTGTAGGTGGTGGAGACGCGTGTGCCGTCTCCGGGGACGTCGTCGATGGTGACGGTGAACTCGTCGCCTGTGGTGAGTTCGACGGGTCCGTCGGCGAAGGTGCCGACGCGGATCTTGGGTCCTTGGAGGTCGGCGAGGACGCCGACCGCCTGGTGTGCGGACTCAGCGGCCTGCCGGAGGTTGGCGAGGCTGGCGCTGTGGTCGTCGTGGGTTCCGTGGCTGAGGTTGATTCGGGCGACGTCCAGTCCCGCGTCGACGAGCTTGCGGAGGACTTCCGGGCTCGAGGTGGCGGGACCGAGGGTCGCGACGATTTTTGCTCGACGTGTCACGCCTAACACTCTAGAGCGTCTGGTGGATGCAGTGGTCTAAACCAGGTTGCGAGTGGGTGTGTGTGAGGTGGCGTGGTGACGAATCCGGTGGCCCTGGGTGATGGTTCGGGGTGGTGTGGCGACGGTGTGCGTACGGTTGTCGCCACTGTGGGAGGTGTGCCGTGTGGAGACGTGATGTGGTGATTTCCGCCATTTCGTCAGAGGTGGGCGTGTTGGAACGGGTGTTGCTGGGGTTGTCGGAGGAGGAGGCGGCGCTGCCGACGCGGTGTGTTCCGTGGGACGTGGCGGCCCTGGCGGCGCACACGGTGGGTGCTCTGCACCGGGTTCTGGTGATGTTGGACGCCGACGCCCCGGAGGGGGCGGGGCCGCTGGTGTCGGCCGCGGGGTACTACGCGCCGGACGTGCGGTTCTCTCCCGAGGTGAACGCCGACCGGGTGGAGTCGGCGGTGAGGGCGGCGCGCGGGGCGGGCCCGGGAGAGCCGGGGAGGGTGCTCGGGGTGTCCTGGGGGAAGCTGGCCGCGCGGCTGGCGGTGGAACCGGTGGATCGGGTGGTGGTGACCCGGCACGGTGATCCGATGCTGTTGACGGACTTCCTGGTGACGCGGGTGGTGGAGCTGGGGGTGCACGGGCTGGACCTGGCCGACGCGCTGGGCCGGGGTCCGTGGTGCGCCGAGGAGGCGCTGGCCGTGGTGGTGCGGCTGTTGTTCGGTGGGAGCGGCGGCGGGGCCGTGGAGCGGGTGCTGCCCGGGGCCCTGTCGGACCGTGCCGGCGGGTTGGCCGCGGTGCGCGCCGTGACGGGGCGCTCCGGCTCGGACGCGGGCCGCGACGCCCTGGAGGCGGCGGGGGTGCGTTTCCTGGCGCTGGGCTAGCGGGCCGACCGGGGGCGCTGTGGGTGTGGGCCGGGGGCTGCCCTGGCCGGGTACACCCCGGCGGAGCTTCGCGGCCGCGTCGCCCGGTGGCGCCGTGGTGGCTGGGGGTGTCAGTGGTCCTGGCGTGGCGGTGGCAGGAAGGCGCCGATGCGGCCGTAGGCGCGCAGGACGCGGAGGAGCCGGATGGTGCGTATGCCCTCGTTCTCGATGGTGGCGGCGGTGTCCCAGTGCCGTCCGGTGGTGTCCCAGCCGCCGTCGGGGCGCTGGGTCCGTTCGATGAGGTCGAGGCCGTGTCCGATCTCGGTGTCGGTGAAGAGCGGTCGGGCGATGTGGCCGGGGCGGGGTGCCAGGTCGAGTGCGTTGTGGGTGTGGTGGTGGGTGCCGGGCTCGGGGTCGGTGTCCACGACCGCGCGGATCATGGGGCGGAGCCGGTTGACGGTCTGGACGGCGCGGTGGCGGTCGGGCACGTGCTGGAGGAAGGTGCACACGCCGATGGCCTCGTGGGGGTCGGTCCAGCGCAGGGCGGCGACGCGCTTCCAGCAGTAGGCGGTGGCGTTGTCGCGCCATGGGTGGGTGATGTGGTGTTTGTGGAGGTATCCGGCGATGAGTGCGGTGGTTCCGAGGCTGCTGGAGAAGTCCTCGTGCCGCTGCCACCAGGGCGCCGACTCGGTGTAGCGGATGTTGCGCAGGACGGGGGGCAGGCCTCCGTCGGGGTTGGTGGCGGTGGAGAGGTAGCGGCAGATGCCGTGGCCGAGGCTGGCGGGGATGGGTCCGAGGTCGTCGAGGTAGTCCAGGGCGATTCCGGTGGCGGCGGGCTGGCTGGCGTGTCCGCGCAGGTCGGGGTCGAGTCCGTTGCCGTAGCCGCCGTCGATGTTGCGGTAGGCGGCGAGTGCCGCGCGGACGGGTTCGACGGGTCCGTTCTGGAACAGGTGGGCGAAGCGGTGCCGGTCGATCAGCCGGGCGCTGCGCATGGTGAAGTGCTCTGCTGCGCGGAAGGAGTCCCAGGTCACGACGGTCATGTCTTCGACGGTACGTCGGTGTCCGCGTGGGCGAAACGGGTGGCGGGCGAATCCATCCGCGATATTTACGTGCGGTTCGCGGCGGTGTGGCGTTTGCGTCTTCGGGTGAGGAGGACGTGGCCGGCCCAGGAGGCGAGGACGGTGGCGGCGACGGCGAGTTGCACGGTGAGCAGGTGTTCGGCGGGGTAGACGATGCCGGTGAGGTAGTGGTCGATGAATCCGCTCTCGGGGAGGCCGGCCTGTCCGGCGCGTCGGCGGGCCCAGTGCTCCACGTGGGTGAGGGGGCAGGGCCAGCCGATGACGGTGATGCCGAGTCCGTAGAGGGCGCAGGCGACGTGGGGCCGGATGAGGCGGGGCCGGAGCCAGGCGAGGAAGCCGCCGAGGGCGACGTAGACGAGGAAGGCCAGGTGCACGACCATGGCGGTGTCGGCGATCAGCCGATAGGTCATAGCGGCCCTCGCGGGGTGTGGATGGTGCGGGGGCGGGTCCCCCTGTTTCCAGTATCCCCGTCCTCGCCCCGTCGGGCCAGGGTGCGAGGGGCCTGTGGAGGGGGCGGTGTCCGGCCGGGCCGCCCGCCCGCTTCGGTGTCCGTCTCGCCGGGCGCGGGCGGCGGCGCGCCGGGCGCGGAGGGTCTCTCCCCCGGGCCCGGCGCGTCGTCGCCTGTTTTCGCCGGTCGCTAGACCAGCGGGCGCTCGGTCGGCGGGATGGCGACCGGCAGTGCGCTGTCGTCGGTGAGGTAGCGGTCCACTCCGGCGGCGGCGGAGCGGCCCTCGGCGATGGCCCACACGATCAGCGACTGGCCGCGGCCCATGTCGCCGGCGCAGAAGACGCCGTCGACGGTGGTCCGGTAGTCGGCGTCGCGGACGACGTTGCCGCGTCCGTCCAGTTCCACGCCGAGCTGCTCGATCATGCCCTCCTTCTGGGGGCCGACGAAGCCCATGGCGAGGGTGACCAGTTCGGCGGGGATCTCGCGCTCGGTGCCCTCGACGGGTTCGAAGCCCTTGTCGGTGCGCTTGACCTCGACCAGCTTCAGGGCGCGGACGTTGCCGTCCTCGTCACCGAGGAACTCCACGGTGTTGACGGAGTAGAGCCGCTTGCCGCCCTCCTCGTGCGCGCTGGTGACCTTGTAGAGCATGGGCATGGTCGGCCAGGGCTGGTGGTCGGGCCGCTTGGCGGGCGGCTTGGGCATGATCTCCAGCTGGGTGACCGAGGCCGCGCCCTGGCGGTGGGCGGTGCCCACGCAGTCGGCGCCGGTGTCGCCGCCGCCGATGACCACGACGTGCTTGCCCTGGGCGTCGATGGCGGGGTGCTCGTAGTCGCCCTCCTGCACCCGGTTGGCCAGGGGCAGGTACTCCATGGCCTGGTGGATGCCGCCGAGTTCGCGGCCCTTGGCGGGCAGGTCGCGCCAGGCGGTGGCTCCGCCGGTGAGCACGAGGGCGTCGTGCTCGGCGCGCAGCCGGTCGACGGTGACGTCGGCGCCGACGTCGACGCCGGTGCGGAAGGTGGTGCCCTCGGCGGCCATCTGGGCGACGCGGCGCTCGATGTGGCGCTTTTCCATCTTGAACTCGGGGATGCCGTAGCGCAGCAGGCCGCCGACGCGGTCGGCGCGTTCGTAGACGGTGACGTCGTGTCCGGCGCGGGTGAGCTGCTGGGCGGCGGCGAGTCCGGCGGGGCCGGAGCCGACGACGGCGACCTTCTTGCCGGTGCGGGTGGCGGGGGGCAGGGGCTTGACCCAGCCCTCCTCCCACGCGCGGTCGATGATGGAGACCTCGACGTTCTTGATGGTCACGGCGGGCTGGTTGATGCCGAGCACGCACGCGGACTCACACGGGGCGGGGCAGAGCCGTCCGGTGAACTCCGGGAAGTTGTTGGTGGCGTGCAGGCGCTCGATCGCCTCGGCCCAGTCGTGGGTGTGGACGAGGTTGTTCCACTCGGGGATGAGGTTGCCGAGCGGGCAGCCGTTGTGGCAGAAGGGGATGCCGCAGTCCATGCAGCGTGAGGCCTGCTTGGTGACGGTTCCCCGGTCGAAGTCCTCGTAGACCTCGCGCCAGTCCTGGATGCGTACGTCGACCGGGCGGTGCTTGGGCAGCTCGCGCTCGGTGATCTTCAGGAAACCCCTGGGGTCGGACATGTGTTCTTCCTCCTTTCGTGTTCGCTGGCGCTCAGGACTGCGCGGAGGCCATGACGGCCTCGTTGACGTCGCGGCCCTCGCGTTCGGCCTCGGCCTGGGCGAGCAGGACGCGCTTGTAGTCGCGGGGCATGACCTTGGCGATCCGGTCGAGGCCCGTGTCGCCGTCGGCCAGGAGCCGTTCGGCGACGGCCGATCCGGTCTCGGCGTGGTGGCGGGTGAGGACGTCGGTGAGGAAGGCGCGGTCCTCGTCGGTGAGGGCTTCGACGTCGACCATCCCGGGGTTGACGCGTTCGCGGTCCAGGTCCAGGACGTAGGCGACGCCTCCGGACATGCCGGCCGCGAAGTTGCGGCCGGTGCGGCCGAGGACGACGGCGCGGCCGCCGGTCATGTACTCGCAGCCGTGGTCACCGATGCCCTCGACGACGGCGGTGGCTCCGGAGTTGCGGACGCAGAAGCGTTCGCCGACGACGCCGCGCAGGAAGATCTCGCCGGAGGTGGCGCCGTAGCCGATGACGTTTCCGGCGATGATGTGGTCCTCGGCGACCAGTCGGGAGCCGGTGTCGGGGCGCACGACGACGCGTCCGCCGGAGAGTCCCTTGCCGACGTAGTCGTTGGCGTCGCCGGACAGGCGCAGGGTGATGCCGCTGGGTACGAACGCGCCGAAGGACTGGCCGGCGGACCCGGTGAAGGAGATGTCGATGGTGTCGTCGGGCAGGCCGTCGGCGCCGTAGCGCTTGGTGACCTCGTGTCCGAGCATGGTGCCGACGGTGCGGTTGACGTTGCGTACGGGCAGTTCGAGGCTGACGGGCTGGCCGAATTCCAGGGCGCCCTCGCTGAGCTGGATGAGGGTGTTGTCCAGTGCCTTCTCCAGGCCATGGTCCTGCTTGCGCCGCTGGGTGCGCTGGTCGCCCGCCCAGGGCTCGACCTCGTGCAGGATCGGCGACAGGTCCAGGCCCTGTGCCTTCCAGTGGGTGAGGGCCTCGGTGGTGTCGAGCAGGTCGACGGAGCCGATGGCCTCGTCCAGGCTGCGGAAGCCGAGCTGGGCGAGGTACTCGCGGACCTCCTGGGCGATGAACTCGAAGAAGTTCACCACGTGGTCGGCCTGGCCGGAGAACCTCTCGCGCAGGGCGGGGTTCTGGGTGGCGACGCCGACGGGGCAGGTGTCGAGGTGGCACACGCGCATCATGACGCAGCCGGAGACGACGAGGGGCGCGGTGGCGAAGCCGTACTCCTCGGCGCCGAGCAGGGCGGCGACGACGACGTCGCGGCCGGTCTTCATCTGGCCGTCGGCCTGGACGACGATGCGGTCGCGCAGGCCGTTGAGCAGCAGGGTCTGCTGGGTCTCGGCGAGGCCGAGCTCCCAGGGGGTGCCCGCGTGCTTGAGGGAGGTCAGCGGCGAGGCGCCGGTGCCTCCGTCGTGGCCGGAGATGAGGACGACGTCGGCGTGTGCCTTGGACACGCCGGCGGCGACGGTGCCCACGCCCGCCTCGGAGACCAGTTTGACGTGGACCCGCGCGGAGGGGTTGGCGTTCTTGAGGTCGTGGATGAGTTGGGCGAGGTCCTCGATGGAGTAGATGTCGTGGTGCGGCGGCGGGGAGATGAGTCCGACGCCGGGTGTGGAGTGGCGGGTCCGGGCGACCCACGGGTAGACCTTGTGGCCGGGTAGCTGGCCGCCCTCGCCGGGCTTGGCGCCCTGGGCCATCTTGATCTGGATGTCGTCGGCGTTGCTGAGGTAGTGCGAGGTGACGCCGAAGCGGCCGGAGGCGACCTGCTTGATGGCGCTGCGCCGCAGGTCCCCGTTGGCGTCGGGGGTGAAGCGGTCGGGGTCCTCGCCGCCCTCGCCGGTGTTGGACTTGCCGCCGAGGCGGTTCATCGCGATGGCGAGGGTCTGGTGGGCCTCGGCGGAGATGGAGCCGTAGGACATGGCTCCGGTGGAGAAGCGCTTGACGATCTCCGAGACGGGCTCGACCTCCTCGATGGGCACGGGTCGGCGCACGCCCTCCTTGAGGCGGAAGAGTCCGCGCAGGGTCATGAGCTTCTCGGCCTGGTCGTCGACCTTGGAGGTGTACTCCTTGAAGATGTCGTACTTGCGGGTACGGGTGGAGTGCTGGAGTTTGAAGACGGTCTCGGGGTTGAACAGGTGCGGTTCGCCCTCGCGGCGCCACTGGTACTCGCCGCCGACCTCCAGGCGCCGGTGGGCGCTCGGGTTGGCGGTGTGGGCGCGGCGGTGGCGGATGGCGACCTCTTCGGCGAGGACGTCGAAGCCGACGCCGCCCAGGCGGGAGGTGGTGCCGGTGAAGCAGCGGTCGACGACCTCCCGGCCCAGGCCGAGTGCCTCGAAGATCTGGGCGCCGGTGTAGGAGCTGACCGTGGACACGCCGATCTTGGACATGACCTTCAGGACGCCCTTGCCGAAGGCCTTGACGGTGTTGCGGACGGCCTGGTCGGCGTCGATGCCGCCGATGGTGCCCCTCTCGACCAGGTCGCGGACGGTGGCCAGCGCCAGGTACGGGTTGACGGCGGAGGCGCCGTAGCCGACGAGCAGGGCGACGTGGTGGCATTCGCGCACGTCGGCGGCCTCGATGAGGAGGCCGACCTCGGTGCGGGTCTTCTCGCGGACCAGGTGGTGGTGGACCGATCCGGTGAGCAGCAGCGACGGGATGGGCGCGCGGTGCGCGTCGGCGCCGCGGTCGCTGAGCACGAGGATGTGGGCGCCGTCGGCGATGGCGGCCGAGACCTCGTCGTTGATCTGCTCCAGGCGGGTGGACAGGGCGTCGCCGCCGCCGTCGACGGGGTAGGTGCCGTCGACGGTGAAGCTCTTCAGGGCCGGGTTGCCTTGGCCCGCGGCGAGGATGGCGGCCAGTTCGGCCTGGTCGACGACCGGGGTGGGCAGGACGAGGCGCTGGGTGTCGCCGGGTGCGGCGTCCAGGATGTTGTGCTCGGCGCCCAGGAGGGTGGCCAGGCTGGTGACCATCTCCTCGCGGATGGCGTCCAGGGGCGGGTTGGTGACCTGGGCGAAGTTCTGCGAGAAGTAGTCGAAGAGCTGTCGGGAGCGCTCGGAGAGCGCGGCCACCGGGGTGTCGGTGCCCATGGACCCGATGGGTTCGGCGCCGGTGCGGGCCATCGGGGTGAGGATGACGCGCAGTTCCTCCTCGGTGTAGCCGAACACCTGCTGGGAGAGGTTGAGTTCGGTGACCGGGGCGGGTCGGCTCTCGGGCAGGTCGGCGAGGCGCAGGACGCCGGAGTCGATCCACTCCTGGTAGGGGTGCTCGGCGGCGAGTTCGGCCTTGATCTCCTCGTCCTCGATGATGCGCCCCTGGGCGGTGTCGACGACGAAGATGCGGCCGGGCTGGAGGCGGCCCTTGCGCACGACGGTGGCGGGGTCGATGTCCAGGACGCCGGACTCGCTGGCCAGGACGACGAAGCCGTCCTCGGTGACCCAGTAGCGGCCGGGGCGGAGGCCGTTGCGGTCCAGGACCGCGCCGACGACGGTGCCGTCGGTGAAGGACACCGAGGCGGGGCCGTCCCAGGGCTCCATGAGGGTGGAGTGGTACTCGTAGAAGGCCCGGACGGCCGGGTCCATCTCGGTGTGGTTCTCCCAGGGCTCGGGGATCATCATGAGCACCGCGTGCGGCAGCGAGCGTCCGCCCAGGTGCAGCAGCTCCAGGGCGTCGTCGAAGGAGGCGGTGTCGGAGTCGTCGGGGTCGACGATGGGGAAGATCCGGTCGAGGTCGCCGGGGATGAGGTCGGTGGCGAGCTTGGCCTCGCGCGCCCGCATCATGTTCCGGTTGCCCTTGACGGTGTTGATCTCGCCGTTGTGCGCGACGTAGCGGAACGGGTGGGCGAGGGGCCAGGACGGGAACGTGTTGGTGGAGAAGCGGGAGTGGACCAGGGCCAGGCCGGAGGTGTAGCGCCGGTCGGACAGGTCGGGGAAGAACGGCTCCAGCTGCGGGGTGGTGAGCATGCCCTTGTAGGCGATGGTGCGCGGGGACAGGCTCGGGAAGTAGACGTCGGTCTCGTGCTCGGAGCGCTTGCGCACGCAGTAGGCGTGGCGCTCCAGGTCGATGCCGGTCAGGCCCTCGGTGGCGGTGCCGGGGGTGCCGGCGATGAAGAGCTGCCCGAAGTAGGGCATGGCCTGGCGGGCGGCGGGGCCGCTGTACTGGGGCTCGAAGGGAAGGTCGCGCCAGCCGAGCAGGGTCAGGCCCTCGTCGGCGACGATGGCGTTGATGCGCTCGACGGCGGCGGTGCGCTCGGTGGCGTCGGCGGGCAGGAAGCCGATGCCGGTGGCGTAGGCGCCCGCCTCGGGGAGCGGGAAGTCGCAGACCTCGGTGTAGAGCTCGTGCGGGACCTGGGTGAGGATGCCCGCGCCGTCGCCGTCGTCGGGGTCGGCCCCGGAGGCGCCGCGGTGGTCGAGGTTGCGGAGTACGGTGAGCGCCTTCTCGACGGTGTCGTGGCTGCGACGTCCAGTGAGGTCGGCCACGAAGCCCACACCACAGGCGTCGTGCTCGAAGGCGGGGTCGTACAGGCCCTGGGAAGTGGTTTCCGCGTTCGTTCGGACGGACGAACGCCGCACCTGGCCAGCAGGCATCTACCCTCCTGTCGTCTTTCCTCGGCTTTGTGAAAAAGCGCATCCGGGACGACGTTGGCCCTGCTGCGTGCGGATGAAGTTGTGGCGCCGTGTGTCACGGCGGTTTCCGTCGTGTGTGCTGTGGCTTGCCCGCCTCCGTGCTGCGGCCACGTCCTCGTGGCCGCTGGTGGCGGGCGGGGCACCTGCGACGGGCAGGTTCCCTTATACATGCCGGTCCAGCCGCGACGGTAATCGCAGGTCTAGACCATGTGGCGCCGCGGTGCGCCGTTGGTCGCCGTTCGTGCCGCCCCTGGGGTGCGGGCACGGTCCCTCCCGGCGTGTTCTCCGGTGAGGGCTGGCCTAGCCGGTTTTTCCACGAAGGAACCCCGCTAAACCTCCCAAAGTGGCTCAAACGCCGACCGCGGGGTCGGGGATGTCACTCCGGGCATGCGGGCTCCACGCACCGCTCCCCCACATTACCCCGGCGTTAACCCTGCTCCCAAGGGGTGCGGGAGTCCGTTGCCGCGTGATCTGTCCCTCATCGCCGGGCGGCCCCGCGGCGCCGCCCGCGGACCCCGTGTCCATCGCGAGCGAGCCGCGCGGCACCGCCGGTGAACCGTGCGAACCGCGCGGCGTCCGTCCGCGGGTACCCCGCCGTGCGTGGGACGATCGACGTATGCATCCGACCACCCCGGGCGAGAGCGCCCCGCCCCTTCCCGAGCCCGCGTTCGGGCTGCTGCGCGACCACGGCGTGGACGCGCCCCGGCTGCGCCGTGTGCTGGCACTGCTCTCGGACGGGCGCTGGTGGAGTGCGAACGACCTCGTGCGGGACAGCGGCGTGGCGTACGCGCTCGTGTCCGCGCTGGTCGGGGCCCTGGTGGAGGCCGGTGAGCTGACCGCCGAGGCCGGGGGCGGGCGGGACAGGGTGCGCCTGGTCCGGCCCCAGGACTACGCCGGTGCGTGCGCCGCCGAGGAGCCGGCCGACCCGGTGGCCCACCTGCTGCCCCGGTACACCCGGGCCATGGCCGAACTGGTGCGCGCCACGGACACGGGCCCCGCCTCCGACCTCGACCTGGACCACGTGTCCGCGACCGCCGAGACGGCGCTGCGCCGGGCGCTGCTGCTGTCCACCCGTTTCGACCTGAGCGACCGCACCCTGCTGTGCGTGGGCGACCACGACCTGACCTCGGTCGCGCTGGCCCTGGTCAGTCCGGGGGCCCGGGCGGAGGTGGTGGACATCGACGAGCGCGTGCTGGCCCACATCGACGCCCTGGCCGACTCCCTGGGGCTGTCGGTGCGCACCCACCACGCGGACCTGCGCCTGGGGCTGCCCTCCACCGTGCGCGGCTGCGCGGACGTGGTGTTCACCGATCCGCCCTACACCCCCGACGGGGTGGAGCTGTTCGTGCGGCGCGGCGTGGAGGGGATGGCCGACCCGCGCCGGGGACGGGTGCTGGTGGCCTACGGCGCCAGTGAGACCACTCCGAGGCTGGCCGCGGCCACCCAGGCCCGGCTGGTGCGGATGGACCTGTTGGTGGAGGCGGTGTGGCCGGGCTTCAACCGCTACCACGGGGCCGAGTCGATCGGCGCCGCCTCGGACCTGTACGTGCTGCGGCCCCTCTCGCGCACCCTGCCCGGGGCCCCGGGGGAGAACGCGCGCGTGTACAGCCAGGGCGCCAACGCCAAGGAGGCCCGGGGCGCCCTGGACGCGGACCGGGCCCGTGCCGTGCTCGACCGGGTGGCCGGGGAGCTCGGTGGGGCCGGTGAGGGCCGGGAGCCGACGCTGGTGGGCGAGTGGCCGCCCCAGGTGGCGGAGTCGGGCCGGGTGCGCCTGTCCACGTGGATGGAGGCGCCCACCGGCGGCGACGGGTGCTCGGTGGTCAATCTCACCGGGGGGTGGGAGCGACTGGCCGCGCGCGGCGCTCTGGCGGCCACCGGGGACACGGTGTACGTGCTGGTGCCCTCGTCGGCGGCGTACGTGCGCGACGAGGCGGGTCAGCGAAGGCTGCGCGCCCTGGTGGAGCCGCGTTTCCGTGTGCGGTTCCTGCGCGGGTTCGGCGCGAACGATCTGACGGCGGTGCGGCTGACCCGCCGCCAGGACCCGGGGTCGGCGGTGGACCGGCTGCTGAGCCACGTGCAGGAGCGGGCGCACGGCAGGCTCACCACGACCCTGCGGACCGGGCTGGTGGAGGTGGCGGCGTGGCGTGAGGAGCCCGTCAACAAGCGCACCGCCCGCCACGCGGTGGCCGCGGCTCCGAGGTGGGTGTGCGGACACACCCTGTTGGACCTTCCCGAGCACCGCCTCGGTGAGCTGCGGGAGGTGGCCGCCGACCTCCTCGCCCGGGCGCAGGCCCCGGTGTAGCGCGGCGGCGGGTGCCGTGGTCGCGCGGAGCGCCGAGGTGGCGCGGCCCGGGCGCGTGCGGTGGCCGCCGTCCGTCGCGGGCGGCGCGCCGGACACGGGCGGGGCCCGGAGGACGGCTCCTCCGGGCCCCGCGGGGAGACACGTGTCAGCCGGTGCCTGTGGTTCCGGTGCCGCCCGTGGTACCGGTCCCCTCCGTGCCGGTGCCGGTGGTCCCGGTGCCACCCGTGCCCGTGGTTCCGGTGCCCTCCGTGCCGGTGCCGGTGGTCCCGGTGCCGCCCGTGCCCGCGCCGTCGGTACCGGTTCCCTGGGAACCCTCCCCCGCGGTGCCCTCGGTGGTGCCCTCGGACCCCTGCTCGGATCCGGTGCCGGAATCCTCCAGCTGCACCATCCGCCGGTAGAGCGGGTCGCGGAAGTTCGCCAGCGCCACGAGCGGGGCGGAGAGGCTGACCCGCTCCTCCACCGACTCCGAGCCGGTGGGCTGGACCCACACCAGGACCAGGTAGTGGCCGCTGACGATGGCGTCGCTGGCGCTGTAGCCCCGGCCCAGGCGGTCGAAGGGCTCCGCGCCCGAGGGGGAGAGCACGAAGCCGGGATCGGATCCGTCGCCCTCCTGGGACTCCCCGCCCTCCTGTGCCTGTGCCTCGGGCTCGGACAGGGCGGCGGCGACGGCGCGGCTGCCCTCGACGTCGGCCAGGTTGAACACGGCCGTGACACCGAAGTAGGTCTCGGAGGTGTAGGTGGCACGCCCGGCCTGGGTGCAGTCGGCCTGGGCCAGCGCGGCCTGGATCTTCTCGCCCCACACGGCGGCGGCGCAGTCCTCGGTCAGATCCGAGTCGCGCAGGGTGAGGTCGATGCTCTGGCTGGAGATCTCGGCGTTGTTGTTCTCGAACAGCTCGCCCTCGTTGAGGGGCCGGTCGTCCTTCTCACGGGTGGCCAGGACCTCGTTCATGCTGCCGGTGTCGATCACCCGGTACATGACCGGGCGGGTCTGCGGAGCGGCCTGCCCGGTCTCCCCGTCCGCGCCGAGCTGTACGTACAGCACCACGCCGAGGGCGACCAGCGCCACCACGAGCGTCCCGGCCAGGATCCCGATCAGGGGGCCGAAACGCTTGGACTCCTTCTTCCTGCGGCCGCCTGACCGGCGGCGCCCGCCCGTCCGCGAGGACCGCTCCGCGGGCACGTCGTCGGACTCGCTGCTCTTCCTCCGACGCCCCGCGGGTCCGGACGCCGACGGTTCAGAAGGGGACACCCAGTGGACCTTTCCTAGGATGCGGTCCGGCCCACGCGCGCGTGGGCCGGACCGGTTGTGTTCGGCAGGCCGGCCTCTCGCCGTACCTGGTGCGGCCCTGAGGGCGGACCGATCTGCCCGAGATCCTATCGGGGCGTCCGACAGCGCGGGACCGGCTACTCCTTGGCCTGCTCCGCGGCCTGCTTCACCGCGACGACCTCCTCGTAGACGTGCTGCGCCGCGTTCATGGAGGCCACGTTCAGGGTCGCCATGTCGGTGTTGTCCGCGGGCTCGGCCCCGTCGGTCTCCGCCACCCAGAACACGGCCAGGTAGTGGCCCATGACCTGGGAGTTGGCCTGGCTGTAGCCTTCCTGCAGGCCGGGGATCTCGTCGTTGGTCTGGCTCAGCAGGAACCCGGCGCCGCTCTCGGGGTTGGTCGGGTCCAGCTGCCGCTCGACCTTGGCGGCCTCCTCGGCGTCGGCCAGGTCGAACAGGGTGAACTGCGCGACGTACTGCTCGTCGGCGTCGGTGTACACGCCCGAGGCCGCCCTGACGCAGTTGCCGTCGACGAGGCTCTGGCCCAGCTCGTCGCCCCACACCAGGGAGGTGCAGGAGTCGGTGACCGAGCCCTCGCGCAGCTCCAGCTTCATGTCGTCCAGACCGATCTCCTCGACCCCGCCGAACACGGCGTCCTCGGTCATCGGCTCGGCGCCCTCGGGGCGCTCGTTGATGGGGCCGAACACGTCCTCGCGGTTGGGCTCGGACAGGTACAGCTCCGGGGTGAGGGTGTTGTGTCCCTCCGGCGGGGCCACGACCGACTCGTCACCGCCCGCGGCGTTGCCGCCGGGTCCGGCGAAGAGCTGGTAGGACAGCAGGCCCAGCAGGGTCACCAGGGCGATGCTGAACGCTCCCAGCAGCACGCCCAGCACGGCGGTGCCGCGCTTGCGCCTGCTCTGCTCGGCGAGGGTGTACACGATCTGGTTGGGCCGGTCGCCCAGGACCGACACCTTCTTGATGGCGGAGGCGGAGAAGGCCGAGACCTTGCCCGCCCCGGCGCGCCTGCCGCCGGAGGCCCTGCGGCGGGGGGCGCCGGAGCCGCGGCCCGCGCGCCCCCTGCCCCTGCGGCGCGAGGGGCGGCCGGTCTCGCCCGCCCCGTCCTGCTCCTCGTCGAGGGCGTCGTCGGCGTGGACGTCGTCCGGGTTCCCGGTGTCGGCGGGACGTGTGTGGCCGTACTCCGCGGAGAAGTCCTCCTCGGGGTCGTACCCGTCCTCGTAGTCGTCCTGGCCGTAGTCGTCGGCGTGGTCCTCGGTGTAGGCGCGCTCGGCACGGCGGGTGCCGCCGCGACGGCCCATACGGCCGTACCCGGACTCAGCTCTGGTCACGGTTCTTCTCAATCGTCAACCCGTGGTCTGCTCGGAAGGTAACAGGGGGAGCCCAGATCCGTGCCCGGGCATGGCCGGGTCCACGTGGCTTTCCTGTGTCTACTCGGGCTTCGCCCCGGGATCGGTTCGCTCTTCGGTGTCCCGCTCGGTCGAGCCCTCGCTACTAGATCGCTCAGGGCTCGGGTGGTATTCCGTCCCCGCCTCCTCTGAGCTGCCGTTCTTCGCTCCGACCCGTGGTTCATCGCTGCCCAGGGCGCTGTAAACGGTGCTGTCGTCGGTGGTCTCGCCGTCCGATGTGGGACCGAACACCTGGGTGCCGGCGTCGTGGCCGTGGGGGACGACGGCGCTGGAGAAGGAGTCCATGCGCCGGCCCGCCCAGACGAAGTAGGCCAGGGCGGCGAGGAAGACCAGGATGGAGGTCCAGTTGTTCAGGCGCATGCCCAGGAAGTCGTTGGCCGGGTCCACCCGCAGGTACTCGATCCAGAACCGGCCGAGGCAGTAGCCCATGACGTAGAGGGCGAACAGGCGCCCGCCCTGGAGGGAGCGCTCGTAGCGGTGGCCCGCCCAGGCCAGCAGGACGGACAGGGCCAGGCACCACAGGGACTCGTAGAGGAAGGTGGGGTGGTAGGTGCTGACGCCGAGCTCCATGCCCGGGCGCAGGACGCCGTTCGGGTAGGGGGAGATCTCCACGGCCCAGGGCAGGTCGGTGGGCCGCCCGAACAGCTCCTGGTTGAAGTAGTTGCCCCAGCGGCCGATGGCCTGGGCCAGGGGGATGGTGGGGGCGATGGCGAAGGAGAGCTTGGACATGGACAGGCCGCGCTTGCGGGCCACCAGCCACACGCCAAGGGCTCCCATGGGGACTGCGCCCCAGATGCCGAGGCCGCCCTCCCACACGTACAGGGCGCGGATGGGCTCGCGTCCCTCGGCGAAGTACAGCTGCGCGTCGCTGATGACGTGGTAGAGACGGCCGCCGATCAGGCCCAGGATCACGGCCCACACGGCCATGTCCATGATGGTGCCCTTCTCACCGCCCATCGCGGCCCACCTGCGCTCGCTCCACAGGACCGCGACGATGACGCCGGCGAGGATGCACAGGGCGTAGAAGTGGATCTCCAGTGGCCCGATGGGGATGGAGTTGACCTGTGGGCTGGGGAAGGCCGCGAGGGCACGGCCGGACTCGACCGCGCCCTCGGAAGCTGTCGACGACAATGTCACTGGTCTGCTCTCGGGTTCGCCCCGCGTGCGGGGATGTCTTCAGGGGTGGCTACTCCGCACCACCCCCGTCGCCCATGGGCCGGGTGTCGACCTCGCCGGGTTCGGCTGAGTCGATCGCCTCGTCGAGGCCCCGGGCGGTCATCGCGGTGTTGTTGTCGAGCAACTCACCGTTGACGTAGACGGAGGGGGTCGCGCGGAAGGCGTTGTCTCCGCTGTAGCGAGTGTAGGCGTTCCCGGTGGCTTCGATGATCTGGCCCGTGTACGTCCCGTCCAGGAACGAGGAGTCGTGGCCGTTCTCCTCGCCCCAGGCGAGCAGGTCGGACAGGACCATGGTGCCCAGCCTCTCCTGGCCGAGCTGCTCCTGGGCGTCCTGGGTCAGGGCGGGCAGGAACTCCCCGGTGAACCGGGTGACCACCTCGGCCTCCTCCTCCACGCGCTGGTCGAACTGCTCCTGCTGCTGCTCGGTGGGGTCGGTCTCTGCGAACCAGTCCTGGAGCTGTTCGACGGCGAAGCCCTCCTCGCCCTCGGTGGGCTGGTTCTCGAAGAGGATGTCGTTGTACGGGACGAAGCGGTCGTGGTCGGCGGCGGCGCGGGCGGCGGCCCCGGCGCGCAGCGAGTTGCTGCTGATGGGCGGCGGCTGCTGGGCGAAGATGCTCACCGGCCGGTAGTGGACGATGGCCTGTCCCTCGGCGGCGTTCTCCTTGAGGACGTCGCCGTTGAGCAGTTCGAACTGGCGGCAGGCGGGGCACTGGTAGTCGGCGTAGACCTCGACGACGGGGGCCTCGACGCCCTCCTGGGCCATGACGACGCTGCCGTCCTCCTGCAGGGTCCGGGGCGGCAGTGCGCCCTCGAACCCCGAGCTCCGGCGGTCGGCGTTGAGCACGAGGTAGCCGATGCCGACGATGAGCAGGACCACCACCGCGGCGGCGCCCACGACGAGCAGGGTCCTGTTGCGTTTGGCCGCCCGCTTCTCCTTCTCCCTCTGTTCCCTGATCCTCTCGCGGGAGCGCCTGCGCGCTTCACTCCCCATGCTTTCCCCTGTTTCTGCTGCTGGATACGGCCGACCGGGCCCGTTTCGGGGGCTCACCGGAACAGTCCGAGGGCGCGGTCGATGGCGAAGGGCGAACGGGGCCAGAGTGCGATGAAGCCGCCCAGGGCCGCGAAGGCGATGTCGCGGGCGATGGAGAGCCCGTACTTGGTCTCCCCCGGCTCGACCTGCCCGCCGCCGCCGAAGCAGCCGCAGTCGATGTTCAGGCCCCGCGCCATGGCCGAGACGACCCCGGCGATGAAGACGACCATGAGCAGTGCGCTGACGGCGCCGACGTAGCGGGTGGCGAGTCCGGCCAGGAGCAGGACGGCCAGGGCGATCTCGAACAGGGGGAGGGTGTAGCCGATGAGCCGTGCGACGTCGACGGGGAAGAGGTCGTAGGCCTCCACCGCCTGGACGGACAGGGCCGGGGGGAACTTGGAGACCGCCGCGTAGAACAGGACGGCGGCCAGTCCGACCCGGCAGGCGAGGGTGAGCCAGGGTTGGACGGCCTCCCAGCGCGATCCGCGTGCGGAGTCGGGGGCGACAGTCTGGTCGGGTGTGTCCATCACTCGGGCCTTCGGGGAGATAGGGGGCGGATCATCGCTTCGGGTGTGCGCCTCGCCGCTCTTCGTGTCGCGTCAGATCCTACTGCCTGTGTCGAGTGCGTGACCCTGCGTCCGGAATCTCGGGCGCAGCGGTCGCCGCCCTCGGGCGACGGGCGTCACCGCCGCCTCCATGGATACCTGGTCGCGGGGGCCTCGCGGGGCTTTCCGGGGAGGCTCTCACCCGATTCTCACCGCCTTAACCGTTCCCTTGCCCGGAGCGGGGGCGACGGACGCGGTCCGGGTGGCGAGGACCACGGGCAGAGCGGGAGGCCGCCCCGCAGGGGACGGCCTCCCGCCTGTGTCGGGGCGCCGGGACGCCCCGGTGCTCAGGTGCGGCCCGAGCGCACCCCCTCCGCCAGTTCCTGGGCGAAGGAGCGGACCGCGACGAGTCCGGTCTCCAGGTCGGGCGCGTCCAGGATCCGCTGGCAGAACCCGGCTCCGACGATCACCCCGTCGGCGTAGGCGGCCACCTCGGCGGCCTGGGCGCCGGTGGAGATGCCCAGGCCCACGCAGACCGGCAGTCCGGATCCGCGGGTGGCCTCCCGGGTGCGCCGCACCAGTTCGGCGGCGGTGTCGGCGACCTGGGTGCGGGTGCCGGTCACGCCCATCAGCGAGGCCGCGTACACGAAGCCGCTGCAGGTCCGGGTGGTCAGGGCCAGCCGCCGGTCGGTGGAGGAGGGCGCGACCAGGAACACACGGTCCAGCCCGGAGGCGGTGGAGGCGGCGACCCACTCCTCGGCCTCCTCGGGGATGAGGTCGGGGGTGATCACCCCGGCCCCGCCCGCCTTGGCCAGGGCGTTGGCGAAGCGCTCCGCGCCGTAGCGCTCGATCGGGTTCCAGTAGGACATGACCACGGCGGCGGCGCCCGTGGCGGCGGTGGCCTCGACCACGCGGAACACGTCGTCGGTGGTGGTCCCGGCCGCCAGGGCCCGGTCCGCGGCGCGCTGGATGGTGGGGCCGTCCATCATGGGGTCGGAGTAGGGCAGGCCGACCTCGATGACGTCGCAGCCCCCCTCCACCATGGCCTCGACGACCCTGATCGAGGACTCGACGTCCGGGAACCCTGCGGGCAGGTAGCCGATCAGCGCTGCCCGTCCGGCCTCGCGGGTCTCGGCCAGCCTGTGCTGTAGTGCGGTGGCGGTCATGCCTGTCCCTCCGGGTCCACGAGGCCGAAGTAGGCGGCCGCGGTGTCAACGTCCTTGTCGCCGCGCCCGGAGAGGTTCACCAGGATGACGGCGTCCGGGCCGAGTCGCTCGCCGAGCTTGCGGGCGCCCGCCAGTGCGTGCGCGCTCTCGATCGCCGGGATGATGCCCTCGGTGCGGCACAGCAGCCGGAAGGCCTCCATGGCCTCCGCGTCGGTGATCGGCTCGTAGGTGGCGCGGCCGGTGTCGGCGAGGTAGGCGTGCTCGGGGCCCACCGCCGGGTAGTCGAGTCCGGCGGAGATGGAGTGGCTGGGCAGGGTCTGCCCGTACTCGTCCTGGAGCACGAAGGTGCGCGCCCCGTGGAAGACCCCGGTGCTGCCCGCGGTGATGGAGGCCGCGGTGCGGGTCGTCCGTGCGCCCTCTCCCCCGGCCTCGAAGCCGTACAGGGCCACGTCCTCGTCGGGGATGAAGGCCGCGAAGACGGCCATGGCGTTGGAGCCGCCGCCCACACACGCGGCGACCGCGTCGGGGAGCCTGCCCACGCGTTCCAGGACCTGCTCGCGCGCCTCCTGGCCGACGACGAAGTGCAGGTCGCGCACCAGCTTGGGGAAGGGGTGGGGACCGGCCACGGTGCCGAACAGGTAGTGGGTGCGGTCGACGTTGGCGACCCAGTCGCGAAACGCCTCGTTGATGGCGTCCTTGAGGGTGCGGCTGCCGATGGTGACGGGGACGACCTCGGCGCCGAGCATGCGCATGCGGGCGACGTTGAGCGCCTGGCGCCGGGTGTCCTCCTCGCCCATGTAGATCACGCACTCCAGGCCGAGCAGGGCGCAGGCGGTGGCGGTGGCCACGCCGTGCTGGCCGGCGCCGGTCTCGGCGATGACGCGGGTCTTGCCCATGCGCTTGGTGAGCAGGGCCTGGCCGAGCACGTTGTTGATCTTGTGCGAGCCGGTGTGGTTGAGGTCCTCGCGTTTGAGCAGGACGCGGGCGCCGCCGCAGTGCTCGGAGAAGTTGCGGGCCTCGCTCAGGGCGCTGGGCCGCCCGGTGTAGTCCTTGAGCAGTGCGGCGAGCTCGGCCTGGTACTCGGGGTCCTGCTTGGCCTTCTCCCACTCGGCGGTGACCTCGTCGAGGGCGGCGATGAGCGCCTCGGGGGCGAAGCGGCCGCCGAAGCGGCCGTAGTGCCCGTGCGGGTCGGGCAGTGGTTGGTCGTGACTCATGGGAAGTTCTCCTGGGAAGGGCCGACCGCGTGGCTTCCCCGGACCTTGCGCCGCGGGGTCCGCGCGCCGACCGGCTGTGCGCCGCCTGGCTCCGGCGGCGCGTTCGGACTGTGGGTCAACGCGGCGTCGGGAACCCGCGGCTCACGCCTGCGGGCTCCCTAGAGCCATCGCCATCGGAGGCCGGGGCGCACCGTGGCCGCGCCCGGCACCTGCGTCGTTCCCGTCACGGTGTGCCCCTAGTTCCGGTCTCGCAGGGCGGGGTGGGCCCCGGCGGTCACCAGGTCGGCGACGGCCTCGCGCGGGTTCCGGCCGCGGACGAGGCTCTCACCGACGAGGACGGCGCCGGCACCGGCGCCGGCGTAGGCCAGCAGGTCGTGCGGGCCGCGGACTCCGGACTCGGCGATCTTGACGACGTCGGAGGGGATGAGCGGGGCGAGCCGGGAGAAGGTGTCCCGGTCCACCTCCAGGGTCTTGAGGTTGCGTGCGTTGACGCCGACGACGGTGGCCCCGGCGTCCAGGGCGCGGGAGACCTCCTCCTCGTCGTGGACCTCCACCAGCGGTGTCAGGTCCAGCGAGCGGGCACGTTCGACCAGGGACACCAGGGCCTCCTGGGACAGGGCCGCGACGATGAGGAGTACGGCGGAGGCCCCGAAGGCGCGGGCCTCCCACAGTTGGTAGGAGCTGACCACGAAGTCCTTGCGCAGCAGCGGGGTCTCGACCGCCTGGTGGACCGTCCGCAGGTCGGCGAGGCTGCCGTTGAAGCGGCGCTGCTCGGTGAGGACGCTGATCAGGGCGGCGCCGCCGGCCTCGTAGTCGCGGGCCAGGGCCGCAGGGTCGGTGATGGTAGCGAGGGGGCCCTTGGAGGGGCTGGCCCGCTTGACCTCGGCGATGACGTGCACGCCGGGGCGCCGCAGGGCGGCCTCGGCGTCCTGCGGGGTGGGTGTCGCCCCGGCCTGGGCCTTGAGGCGGTCCAGGGGGAGGGCCTCCTGCCGCTGCGCCAGGTCAGCGCGTACTCCGTCGAGGATCTCGTCGAGCACGCTCACCAGTTACTGCTCCCTCGTGAAAGTGGGCCGGTCGCGGTGGTGGTCCGCCCTGGGGCGGCCCACAGTCGCGCGACGGGACCGGACACCGCCGTCGCACCGTGTCGCTGGTCATCGTATCCACCCGCCGGGGCCGCGTGGTCGGCGACCCCGCGTGACACTCCGTGGGAGTCCGGGAACACGGGCGGAGGACGCGGAGGGAGGGGCGCTCCGTCCCGGCCCGCGGGGACGGAGCGGGGCCCGTGTCAGTAGGTGTCGTAGGTGGTGTCCACCGTGCCGGCGGTCGTCCCGTAGAAGGCGATCATCACGACGATGAACACGATGTAGAGCACGACGAAGACCACGCCGATGATGAAGAGCACCAGGCCGATGATGCCCATGGTCTTGGCGGTGCGGGCCGCGGACTCGGCGCCCAGGTAGTCCCCCATCTGCCACTTGCTGTTGATCTGGAGGGAGAAGACCAGGCCGATGATGCCGATGACCGGCAGGCAGCTCAGGATGCCGAGGATGTTGTGCACCAGGTAGGTCTTGGGCGGCTCCCCGGGCGGCGGTCCACCGTATCCGGGAGGGCCTCCGTAGCCACCGGGAGGGCCGTAACCGTCGGTGGGCGGGGGTCCGTAACTCATGTGATCAAACCTTCCGGAAGGTGGAGGTGTCTTGGTGCCGCGCGGAGGAGGTGGCCGCGCTCATCGGATCAGACTGCGCCGGGCCGGTTCTGGTTCCCTCTACCAGCCGGGGAACAGCGGGGTCTCGGGGGCCAGGAAGGAGAACCAGGGCAGGTTGCGCAGGATCCAGTGCCCCATGATGACGGTGAGCAGCCCCCACAGGAACCAGCCGGGCGTGAGCTTGGGCGGCTTCGTGGGCGGCCGGACCGTTCGGACCAGCCAGAGCGTGTAGGTCCACGCGATGTAGGGGGCCAGCAGCCACGCCAGGGGGTTCATGCTGATGGAGGCGAGGACCTCGCCGTGGGTGAGCAGGGCGATCGCGCGCATGCTGCCGCAGCCGGGGCAGAAGGTACCGGTGAGCAGGAGCCAGGGGCAGGTGGGGTAGTTGCCCGGCTCGTTGGGGTCCACGAGGTGCAGGAGCGCGGCTCCCGTCAGGCCGAGGACGCCCAGGCCCACGGGCCACACGACCGGGTGCAGCCTCTCGGCCCGGCGCCTGATCCGTTCGGCCGGGGAGGGTGCCGCTGGGGGCGGGGGCGAAGGGCTCTCCGACGGCTTTTCGTGGTGTGGGTGCACGCGACCAGCTTAGGGCTTTGGGGACCGGAAGGACTCTGCCCCCGAGTGCCGGGGCGCTCGGGGGCAGACGTGGTACTGGAGGGCGGGTGCCTTCTAGTAGTACGTCGGGCTGCTGGCCGACGCGGCGATGACGATCATCAGGATGTAGAACCCGATGCTCAGCACGTAGGCGATGCTGCCGAGGATGAAGGCGAGCTTCGTCCACTTCTTGGCCTGGGCCTGGGCCTCCATCGCGCCGGCCTGGTCACCGCGGTTCCACAGGTCGTTGACCTTGGTGGCGCTGATGATGGCCGGGATGGCGAAGGGCCAGCAGCAGAAGATCGCCACGATGGCCCAGGTGAGGCCGTTGTCCGGCGGGGGGCCGCCGGGGGCGCCGTAACCGCCGCCGGGAGGGCCGTAGCCGCCGCTGGGGGGACCGTAGCCGCCGCCGGGGGGCGGGCCGCCGGGGTTGCCTGGGGGCGGGGGACCATAACTCATGCTCGGTACAACTTTCAGAAGAGGACAAGGGATTTGGCGCGGCGTGCCGACGGCACGCCGATCCGGCATGGGGCAGGGCCGGATCACCGGCAGCGTACGCCGCGGGCAGGAACGAATGATTCCAGACCAGTGGGAGTCCCACCGAATGGAACCAACGCGACAGTCAGGGCCGGTGGAGTGAATCTACCCGTCCTGTACGACCTTCGTCCATTTTCTGCCGCGCACTCGTGGTGAGCTGTGGTTTCGCCGGGATCGGGTTCAGGCCCTGGCGGACTCGGCGTCGGGGTCGAGGGCGGGGCCGGGCTGGGCCGCGGCGGGCTCGGCCTGGGCGGCGGCGGCCTTACGGCCGGCCTCCCACTCCTCGCGTGTGGGCGGGACGGGACGGGGCTCCTTGCGGCCCAGCCCGGCCTTCTTCATGGCGCCGGCGATCGCGGCGAGCACGACGCTGACGCCCAGGGCGACGGCGGTCCACAGCAGCACGTCACCGCCGGAGAAGACGATGACGAAGGCCGCCGCGCTCCACACCACGATCCAGGAGATGGTGAGGAACCAGGCGGACACGGTGTTGCCGTGGTCCTCGTGGTGTTCGTCGGCCATCAGGGATTCTCCTTCGGTTCGGCTGGCCGTGCTGCCAGCGATGCGTGTTCCGTGCCGTCCCCGGACGTTTCCGCGGCGTCTCCGGACGCGGCGCCTCCGGGGGCGTCGAGTGTGGGGTCGTCACCGGCGTCCAGCGATTTCCACAGGTCGGAGGATGTCTCGGCCCGGGTCGCACGCGGTGCGGCGTCTCGATCGTACCGGGTTCCCATGCCCGGCCAGGCGGGGGCCCTTACCACGGCGAACAGGCCCGCCGCCACCAGCAGCACGGCGCCCGCCACGGCCATGGCGGGACCGGGGGCGGACAGCTGGGGGGCGGCGGCCACCTGCGCGCTGCCGGCCGCGGCGGTGGTGTTCTCGGACACGGCGGCGAGGAGGGTGTCGGGTCGGGTGGCGTCCCAGACCGCGCCGAGGGCCGCCGCGCCGCCGACGGCGACGAGGAGGCCGATCGCCCGGCGGGCCCGGTTCCGGGCGGCGTACAGGCCCGCGATCCCGGCCAGCCCGGCCCAGCCGATGCCGCTCAGGGCGCCGGTGAGGTCGGTGCCGGTGAGCTCGACGGGCGCGGGGGCGACCGGTCCGGGGGCTTCGAGCTGGCCGGTCACCCAGTGGCGTCCGGCCGCGGCCAGCAGCAGGGCGGCTCCGGCGGCCAGGACGAGCATGGCCAGGCCGTACTCCCGTCCCGTGCGCGCCGAAGGGGTGGAGGAGCTCACAGGAGTCTCCCCGCGTCGAAGCACGTGCGGTCGCCGGTGTGGCAGGCGGCGCCCCTCTGGTCGACGCGGACCAGAAGGGTGTCCCCGTCGCAGTCGAGTGCGACCGACACCACACGCTGGGTGTTGCCGGAGGTGGCCCCCTTGACCCAGTACTCGCCGCGGCTGCGCGACCAGTAGGTGGCGGCGCCGGTGGTGAGGGTGCGGTGCAGCGCCTCGTCGTCCATCCAGGCGAGCATGAGCACCTCCCCGGTGTCGTGCTGCTGCACGACGGCGGGGAGGAGGCCGTCCGGGTTCCGCTTCAGGCGGGCGGCGATGTCCGGGTCGAGGCTGGTGACACTCATGCGTTCCAGGTTATGGCCGGGCGCGGAGCGTCCCGCACCGGGTGGTGTCCGAGGGCCCGAGGGCGGTGGGAGGGAGGGGAGGCGGGAGATGTCCTAGAGTTCGTGCGTCCGTACCGTCACCGCCTCGTTCCTTCCTCCTGGGGGTTCCGTGACCGCCGAGTCCCTGTCCGCCGACCTCGCGGGCAAGCCCGAGGCCCTGGCCTCGCTCGCCGACCGCTTCCCGCGCTGGGATCCCTACGCCGCGCTGCCCGCCCTGTTGGACGACGAGCCCGCGTCGGTGCGCTTCCTGGGCCTGGGCGCGGCGCGCCACGCGTGCGAGGTGGCGGCCGCGCGCCTGCGCCGGGCCGGGATCGCGGCGACCGCGGACTTCTCCTCCTCGGTGGAGGAGCCTCCCGCGGGCCCGGAGACGCTGGTGGTGGCGGTGAGCCTGGGCGGCGGGCAGCGGGAGCTGTACACGGCCTTGGACCGCTATGTGGCGCGGTCTCCGGTGATCGTGCTGGCTCCGTCCGTCGACGCCGTGGTGGGACGCCAGGCGGACCTGCTGGTGCCGCTGCACGCGGGCGAGGAGGCGAGCGGCCTGGGCTGTCGCGCCTACCAGCACGCTCTGGCCCTGCTCCTGCTGCTGGGGCACCGCCTGGGCGCGCCGGTGTCGGGGAACAGCCGGAACCTCCCCGGGCTGCTGCGCCGGGCGGCCAACGCGACGGTGTCACTGCTGGAGAGCGCCCCGGAGTGGGTGCCCCGGGCCGCCCGGGTCCTGGACTCGCCGCACGGTGTGCACCTGGTGGCCCCGGCCGAGCGGTTGGCGTCGGCGGGGCAGGGGGTGCAGGCGCTGCGCAAGGGGCCGGTACGGGTGGCGCACACGTGCGAGACCGGGGAGTGGTCGCACACCGACCGCTACCTGGCGGCGGTGACGGACTACCGGGCGCTGCTGTTCGCGGGGTCGGCCTACGACGAGCGGTTCTCCGAGCACCTGCGGCACCTGCGGGGCGCGTTCGTGGCGGTGGGCCCCACCCCCGGCCGCGAGCGCGTGCCGGGGGCGGAGCTGACGGTGCGCTATCCGGGCGACTCCGACCCGGACGTGAGCCTGCTGGTGGAACCGCTGGTGGCGGAGCTGCTGGCGGCGCACTGGTGGCGCGGCCGATGACACTGTCCGTCTGATGACCGCCGACCCGTCACTGGGCGCCCGAACCCGGAAAGTACCGCGCGTGGCGTCCGTTGAGGGTGGTGGCCCGCCCGGCGCGCAGCGCCCCCAACGGGCGACGGCGGGCGACGGGCGGGCGGAGCAGAGCCCCATAGCAAGCACGATCAGGCCGAGGAGCTCACCCAGGAGGCGTACAGGTCGGCGTACACGCCCGGCTGGGCGGCCAGCTCGGTGTGGGAGCCGCTCTGCGCGATGCGCCCGGCGTCGAAGACGAGCACCCGGTCGGCGGCCTCGGCGGTGGACAGGCGGTGCGCGATGGTCACCGAGGTGCGTCCCCGTGTGAGCCGGTCCAGGGCGCGCTGGATGCGCACCTCGGTGTGCGGGTCCACGGCGGAGGTGGCCTCGTCCAGGACCAGCAGGTCCGGGTCGGCGACGTAGGCGCGCACCAGGGCCACCAGTTGCCGCTCCCCCGCCGACATGGACTCGCCGCGCTGGCCCACCGGGGTGTCCAGCCCGTGCGCGAGGCCGTCGAGCCAGTCCGACAGCCCCAGTTCGGTGATGGCCGCCTCCAGTTCGGCGTCGGTGCTCTCGGGTCGGGCGAAGCGGATGTTGTCGCCCAGGGAGCTGTCGAAGAGGAAGCCCTCCTGCGGGACCATGACCACCCGGCCGCGCAGGGAGGAGAAGGCCACCTCGCGCAGGTCGACGCCGTCGAGCCGGACGGTGCCCTCGTCGGGGTCCATCAGGCGGGTGAGCAGCTTGACGAAGGTGGTCTTGCCCGAGCCGGTCTCCCCCACCACGGCCAACCGGGTGCCGGGGGTGACCTCGACGCTGACGTCGTCCAGGACGACGGGGCCCTCGGGGTAGGAGTAGGTGACCTCCTCGAAGGAGACCCGGACCGGTCCGCGCGGCAGCTCACGGCCCGCCTCACCGGGGTCGGCGATGTCGGGGACGGTGTCGAGCACGCCCAGGACGCGGCGCCAGCCCGCGATGGCGTTCTGCGCCTCGTTGAAGATCTCGGTGGCCATCATCATCGGCTGGATGAACAGGGTCATCAGGAACAGGAAGGCGATGAGCTGGCCGGCGGTCAGGTCGCCGCCCAGGCCGAGCCAGACGCCGATGAGGACCACGGCGGTGTTGCCGACGGCCGCGATGATCTCGGCGAAGGGCGAGACCGCCACGGACAGCCGCTGGGCGCGGATCTGGGAGCGGCGGGTGGTCAGGACGGTGGTGTCGATGCGCTCGGCGGTGCGCCGCTCGATGCCGTGGGCGCGGATGACGGCGGCGCCCGTGACGGTCTCACCGATGACGCCGAGCATGTCGCCGGTGTTCTCGCGGACCTTGAGGTAGGCCTTGGACAGCAGCCTCTGGAGCCAGCGCACGCCGAACAGCAGCGGCAGGAAGCAGATCCACACCACGAGGGTGAGCTGCCAGGAGTAGACCGCCATCAGGACGGTGGCGACCAGGAGCTGGCCGCTGCTGACCAGCAGGAGCATGCCGCCCCACTGCATGAAGGTGCTGATCTGGTCGACGTCGCTGGTGACCCGGGAGACCAGGGCGCCCTTGCGCTCGCTGTTCTGGGTGAGCACGGACAGGTCGTGCACGTGCCGGAACGCCTTGCGGCGCAGCGTGGCCAGGCCGGACTCGGTGGCCCGGTACAGGCGCACGTTCATCAGGTAGGAGCAGACCATGGTGACCACGAGCAGGGCGGCGCAGACGGTCACCATGCGGGTGACGAAGTCCAGGTCGGGGCCGTCGTTCCCGGTGAGTCCGTTGTCGATGATCTGTTGGACGGCGACGGGCACGATGACCTTGCCCGCGGTGGCCACGACCGCGAAGGCCAGTGTGAGCCACAGTCCCCGTGCGAACTCCGGGGAGAGCCTGAGGCCGCGCCTGAGCGTGTCCATCGCGCCCTCGGAGGAGCGGTGCAGGAACAGGACCGGGTCGGCGGCGCCGTCCTCACGCTCCTGCCGCGCTCCGGGGTCGGGCCGCTGGTCGGCGCGTGTCCGGGCGGGTGCGCTCATCGGCTGGTCTCCTCGGTGGTGTCGTCGCCGCGTCGGGCGGGCTCGGGTGGTCCGGGCTCCTCGGGGACGGCCGCGTACTCGGACTCGTTCTCGGCGGAGGCGCGCTCGTAGGCGGTGACGAGCCTGGTGTAGCCGGGCGAGGTGGTGAGCAGTTCGTCGTGGGTGCCGCGGGCCAGGACGCGCCCCCGTTCCATGTAGACGACCTCGTCGGCGAGTTCGATGGTGGCGCGCCGGTAGGCCACCACGACCACGGTGGCGGCGTCGTCGCGTTCGCGCAGGCCGGCGAGGATCCGCGCCTCGATCTGCGGGTCGACGGCGGAGGTGGCGTCGTCCATGATGAGCAGCCGGGGGCGGCGCACGATGGCGCGGGCCAGGGCCAGGCGCTGGCGCTGGCCGCCGGACAGGGTGGTGCCCTTCTCCCCGAGCCGGGCGTCGAGCCCGCCCTCCAGCTCGCCGACGAAGCCGTCGGCGCGGGCCAGGCGCAGGGCGGCCCAGACCTGGTCGTCGTCGATGTCGGCGCCCAGGGTGATGTTCTCGCGGACGCTGTCCTCGAACACGAAGGTGCCCTGGGGCACCAGGGCGGCGTGCCGGGGGATCTGGTCACGTTCCAGGTCGCGCACGTCGACTCCGTCGAGGGTGACGGTGCCCGAGTCGGCGTCGACCAGGCGCATGAGCACGGTGGTGAGTGTGGACTTGCCCGCTCCGGTGGGGCCGACCAGGGCGACGGTGCGCCCGGGGGCGATGTCCAGGTCCACGCCGTTGAGGACGGTGGCGCGGGCGGCGTCGGGGTCCTCGTCCATGAGGTCGCGTCCGCCGTCGCCGTCGGCGTCGTAGGAGTCGGCGTAGGAGAAGGTGACGCCTCGGGCGCGCAGGGCGATGCCGGTCGGGGTGTCCTCCAGGGTCCGGGTGCCGTACTCCATGGCGCCGCCCGACTTCAGGACGGACTGGACGCGGTCCCAGCCCACGACGCTGCGGGGCAGGTCGCCGAGGATCCACCCGAAGGAGCGGATGGGCAGGGCCAGCAGGGTGAACAGGTAGGCGATCTGCACGAGGCCGCCGGGGTCGATGTCACCGGTGGACAGCCGCCACATGCCCAGGAGCAGGACGGCGAGCACGCCGAAGTTGGGCAGCGCCTCCATGACGGGGTCGAACATCGAGCGCATCCGGCCGACCTGGATGAGCGCGTCGCGCAGGCGGTGGGCGGCGTGGGTGAAGCGTTCGGTCTCGGTGTCCTCGCGGCCGAGGGTCTTGACGACCAGGGCGCCGTCGAAGGACTCGTGGGCGACGCCGCTGACCTCGCCGCGCAGGGCCTGGGCGCGGGAGGCCATGGGCGAGACGCGGCGCTGGAAGACGACGTTGGCGACGGCCAGGACGGGGAAGACGACGAAGGCGACCATGGCGAGCACCGGGTCGGTGGTGACCATGGCGACGGCGGCGATGACCAGCATGAAGACGCTGCCGACCGCCATGGGCAGCGGTGCGAGGGGCTGCCAGGCGGCCTCGACGTCGGAGTTGGCGTTGGACAGCAGTTGTCCGGTGGGGTGGCGGTGGTGCCAGGACAGGGGAAGGCCGAGGTACTTGCGGGCGACGGCGCGCCGGTAGCGGGCCTGCATGCGGAACTGCATGAGCGCGGCGAGCATGCGGCGCATGGCGATGCCGGTGGCCTTGCCGAGCCCGACCGCCATGAGCAGTGCCGCGGCGGTGGTGAGGGCGGCCGCGGTGGTGGTCCCCCGCTCGAAGGCGGGGAGGATGGTGGTGTCGGTGAGGTAGCCGAGCACGGAGGCGGAGCCGACGTTGACGGCGGCGTGGAGCATGGCGCCGACGACGGCGACGAGGAAGATCCACGGCTCGGTGCGGATGGCGGTCCCCAGCACGCGCATCCCCCGGCCGAAGACGCCGGTGTGCGCGTCCGCACGGGGCCGTTTCCGGGGTTCGGCGTCCCCGCCGCCCTCTCCGGTTCCGGGTGGGGCCGTGCCCCCTTCCGTTTCCGGGTCCCTGGTACTCGTGCCCTGCGCCATGCGCTCCCCGTTCTCTTCTCTGGCCGGGGCGGGCCCGGCGCAGCCCGACAGACGCACGGCGGCCCCCGGGCATGCCGAGGGGCCGTGGAGTGCGCGTGCCGTGTCAACCTATCCAGCGGTACCGACAGGTTCCACCAGATTGTTTCAGCGCCGGACGCGACAGGGCTATTCCGTCCAGTTCCGGGGCGTGGCAGGGCCGGTTCCGGTCAGAAAGGCGGGTGGACACGTGGACGGGGACGGGGCGGACGAGCGGCGGTGTCCGGGCCACGGGGGTCCGGACACCGGGCGCGGCGGTGGCCGACGGGTGGGGGCCCGGTCAACGGGCGTAGTCCTGGTAGCTGATCACGGCGTGGAAGGAGACGGGGCCGAAGACGCCGTCGACGCCGATGCCGAAGAACTCCTGGGCCTCGCGCACGGCCTGTTCGGTCCTGGGGCCGTAGACGCCGTCGGCGGCGAGGCCGGCGTCGAACTTGGCGTTGAGCTCGCGCTGGATCATGGTCACGACCGGCCCCCGGTCGCCTCGGTGGAACTGGTGCTGGCCGAAGACGGACTCCTGGAAGTTCTCCCAGGTGTCGGGGTTGAGGTCGCCGTCGTCGTGCAGGCCGAAGGCCTCCTGGTAGGTGACGAGGGTGTCGTGGAGCTCCTGGTCGAACTCCGGGTCCAGCTCGCCCGGGTTGATCTCCCCGTAGGTGAGGAGCATCTTCGCGGCGTAGACGTCGATGTCGACGTCACCGACGGTGTACTCGGGCCACACCTGGGACTCGATGGCGGCGAGGGTCTCGGGAGAGGTCTGGTCGAGGTCGTCCGCGAGGGCGGGAGGTGCGGTGGCCAGGGCGGTCACCGTGGCCAGGGCGGTGGCCGCGAGCAGGGAGGCGCTCCGCCTGATCGTGGTGGACATGGGGTCGTCCTTTCGCCGTATGCGATCCGCGTGGTGGGCGTGCCACACAGGGTTGGATGTGTGAGACGCGCATCACGTTTACAAAACGGAAGCCGATACCACTGAAAGGACACACTTCCCTATCCTCTGGCCTCCTTCGCGGCTGTGCCCGCCAACCGCTTCGGTGGCCGGTGCGTGGGAACCGCGCCGAGCGGCCCCGGGCACGCGCGTGGCCTCCGGGGACGGGTCCCGTCCCCGGAGGCCACGGTGCTCTTCGGGCCTGCGCCTCGCCTCGGCCCGCGTTCGGGCGTCCCGGGAACGGGAGCCCCCGGTGCCTGCGGCGGGTCGGCCCGTTCTCCCGCGAACCCGCGTCCGGCGCCTCCGGAACCCCGTGGGCACCCGGATCGGCCCCTGGGGCCGAGGCCCGTGGGAGGCGCGGGCCCTAGCGGACCGGGTGGCCCGCCTCGCGCAGGCTCTTCTTGACGTCGGCGATGGTGAACTCGCCGAAGTGGAAGACCGTCGCGGCCAGCACCGCGTCCGCGCCCGCCTCCACCGCCGGGGCGAAGTGCTCCACGGCTCCCGCGCCGCCGGAGGCGATCAGCGGCAGCTCCACACGGGCGCGTACCGCCCCGATCAGCTCCAGGTCGAAGCCCGCCTTGGTGCCGTCGGCGTCCATCGAGTTGAGCAGGATCTCCCCCGCGCCCAGCTCGGCGGCGCGCTCGCACCACTCCAGGGCGTCGGTCCCGGTGCCCCGGCGCCCGCCGTGGGTGGTGACCTCGAATCCGCTCGGTGTCGGCCGTCCGTCCGGCCGCACCCTGCGCACGTCGGCGGAGAGCACCAGCACCTGGCGTCCGAAGCGCTCGGCGATCTCCCCGATGAGTTCGGGGCGGGCGATCGCGGCGGTGTTCACGCCCACCTTGTCCGCACCCGCGCGCAGCAGCCTGTTCACGTCGTCCGTGGTGCGCACGCCGCCGCCCACGGTCAGCGGGATGAACACCTGGTCGGCGGTGCGGCGCACCACGTCGTAGGTGGTCTCCCGGTCGCCGCTGGAGGCGGTGACGTCCAGGAAGGTGAGCTCGTCGGCGCCGTCGGCGTCGTAGGTGCCCGCCAGCTCCACCGGGTCGCCCGCGTCGCGCAGGTTCTCGAAGTTGACGCCCTTGACCACCCGCCCGGCGTCCACGTCCAGGCAGGGAATGACGCGTACCGCGACGCTCACTGGTCCGTCCTCCCCGTCTCGCGCACCACGGCCAGGGCGTCCCGCAGTGTGAAGGCGCCCTCGTACAGGGCGGTGCCCATGATGGCGCCCTCCACGCCCAGCGGCACCAGCGTGGCGATCGCCCGCAGGTCCTCCAGGCTGGACACGCCGCCGCTGGCCACCACCGGCTTGTCGGTGCGCTCGCACACGGTGCGCAGCAGGTCCAGGTTGGGGCCCTTGAGGGTGCCGTCCTTGTTGACGTCGGTGACGACGTAGCGGGCGCAGCCCTGCGACTCCAGGCGCTCCAGCGTCTGGAACAGGTCCCCGCCCTCGCGGGTCCAGCCGCGCGCGGCCAGGGTCGTGCCGCGCACGTCCAGGCCGATCGCGATCCGGTCGCCGTGCTCGGCGATGATCTTGGCGCACCACTCGGGGTTCTCCAGGGCGGCGGTGCCGATGTTGACCCGTTCGCAGCCGGTGGACAGGGCGGCGGCCAGCGACTCGTCGTCGCGGATGCCGCCGGACATCTCCACCTTCACGTCGAGGCGTCCGACGATGTCGCGCAGCAGGCCGCGGTTGTGGCCGCGGCCGAAGGCGGCGTCCAGGTCCACCAGGTGGATCCACTCCGCGCCGGCGTCCTGCCAGGCCGTGGCCGCCTCGAAGGGGTCGCCGTACTGCCCGCCCGAGCCCGCCCTTCCCTGGACGAGCTGGACGGCCTGGCCTCCGGCCACGTCCACGGCGGGCAGCAGTTCGAGTACGGGGGTGGTGGTCTCGCCGGTCATGGTCCTTCTCGTTTCGGTCGGGCGGAGGTCGGTCGGAGGCTCGGCGGACGGGCCGGCGCTCCCTAGAGGGTGTCGACCCAGTTGGCCAGGACGCGGGCGCCCGCGTCGCCGGACTTCTCCGGGTGGAACTGGGTGGCCCACAGGGGCCCGTTCTCGACGGCGGCCACGAACGGCTCGCCGTGCTCGGACCAGGTCACCTTCGGCGCGGGGATGCGCTCGTTGGCGGAGGTGAACTCCCACTCGCGTACGGCGTAGGAGTGCACGAAGTAGAAGCGCTCCCGCGGACCGATCCCGGCGAAGAGCCGGGTGTCCTCGGGCGGGCGGACGGTGTTCCAGCCCATGTGCGGCACGATGGGCGCGCGCAGGCGGTCCACGGTGCCGGGCCACTCGCCGCAGCCCCCGGTCACCTCGGCCTCGGCTCCGGCGCCCGGGTCCGCGCTCTCCACCCCCCGGTCGAAGAGCACCTGCATGCCCACGCAGATGCCCAGGACCGGGCGGCCCCCGGCCACGCGTCTGCCGATGATCCGGTCGCCGCCCGCGGCTCTGAGGCTGGTCATGCAGGCGCTGAAGGCGCCCACGCCCGGGACGAGGAGGCCGTCGGCGTCCAGGGCGGCGTGCGGGTCGGAGGTGACGGTGACGTCGGCGCCGGTGCGCTCCATGGCGCGCTGCGCCGAGCGCAGGTTGCCGGAGCCGTAGTCGAAGACGACCACACGTGAGGCCATGAAGCTGCCCTTCCTCTTAGAAGTAGCCCAGTCGGAGCACACCGGAGGCCACCGCGAGCACCGCGCACGCGCCCAGGGCGACGGCGATGGTCCGGTTGGCCCTCCACACCGTGTAGGCGCCTCCGGCGAGGAAGCCTCCCAGCACGACGAGGAGTATGCCCCACAGGTCGGTGTCCATCTACAGCGCGCCCTTGGTCGAGGGGATTCCGCTGACGCGGGGGTCGTTCTCGGTGGCGGCGCGCAGGGCGCGGGCCAGCGCCTTGAACTGGCACTCGACGATGTGGTGGGCGTTGCGGCCGTAGGGCACGTGGACGTGCAGGGCCACGCGGGCCTGGGCCACGAACGACTCCAGGATGTGGCGGGTCATGGTGGTGTCGTAGTCGCGGCCGATCACCGGGGCCATGCCCTCGGGCTCGCTGTGCACCAGGTAGGGGCGTCCGGAGACGTCGACGGTCACCTCGGCCAGGGCCTCGTCCAGGGGCACCTTGACGTCGGCGAACCGGCGGATGCCGCGCTTGTCTCCCAGGGCCTCGCGGAAGGCGGCGCCCAGGGCCAGGGCGGTGTCCTCCATGGTGTGGTGGGAGTCGATGTGCAGGTCGCCCTCGGTGCGCACGGTCAGGTCGAACAGGCCGTGCTTGGAGAGCTGGTCGAGCATGTGGTCGAAGAAGCCGACGCCGGTGGAGACGTCGGCGACGCCGGTGCCGTCCAGGTCGATCTCGACCAGGACCTTGGTTTCCTTGGTGGCGCGTTCGACGCGTCCGGTGCGGCTCATGGGGGCCTCACTCTCTCGGTGGTGTGGTTGTCGCCGGGCGGGTGCGGGGCGGGTCCGCGGCCGGTCCCGGTGGCGGACCGCGGCCGGCGGTCCGCCGCTCAGCGCCCGGTGGCGTGGAGCAGGGCCCGCCGGAAGGCGTCCATCTCGGCGGAGGTGCCGACGGTGACGCGCAGCCAGCCGGGCGGTCCGGTCTCGCGGATGAGGACCTGCTGGCCGAGCATGTCCCGCCACACCCGGGTGCGGTCCTCGAACTCGCCGAACATGACGAAGTTGGCGTCGGAGTCGGCGACGGAGAAGCCCCGTCCGCGCAGCCAGGCGACCAGGGAGTCGCGTTCGGCGCGCAGCTCGGCGACGGCGGCGAGGAGTTCGTCGGCGTGGTCGAGCGCGACGAGCGCGACGGTCTGGGTGACGGCGGACAGGTGGTAGGGCAGGCGGACCAGTTGGAGGGCGTCGACCACGGCCGGGTGGGCGGCCAGGTAGCCCACGCGCGCCCCGGCCAGGGCGAAGGCCTTGGACATGGTGCGCGAGACGATCAGCGTGGGGTGGTCGGGCAGCAGGCTCAGGGCGCTGGGCCTGCCCTCGCGGCGGAACTCGGCGTAGGCCTCGTCCACGACCACGACCCCCGGGGCAGCCCGGACGAGGCGCTCGATGTCGGCCGGTTCCAGGACCGTGCCGGTGGGGTTGTTGGGCGAGGTGAGGAAGACGACGCTGGGCCGGTGCTCGGCGATCGCGGTGAGGGCCGCCTCCACGTCGACACGGAAGTCGGCGTCGCGCGGTACGGGCACCCAGGCGGTGCCGGTGCCCCGGGAGAGGATCGGGTGCATCGAGTAGGACGGCTCGAAGCCCATCGCGACGCGTCCGGGTCCGCCGAAGGCCTGGAGGATCTGCTGGAGGACCTCGTTGGAGCCGTTGGCGGCCCACACCTGGTCGGTGGTCAGGCCGTGGCCGAGGTAGGCGGCCAGGCCCTCGCGCAGGCGGACCGCGTCCCGGTCGGGGTAGCGGTTGAGCCCCAGGGCGGTGTCGGCGACCGCGTCGGCCAGGGCCTTGGCCAGGCGCGGCGAGGGCGGGTGCGGGTTCTCGTTGGTGTTGAGCACCACCGGGACGTCCAGCTGTGGCGCGCCGTAGGGCGAGCGGCCGCGCAGGTCGTCGCGTAGGGGCAGGTCGTTCAGGGTGAAGCTCACGGTTCCACGCTCATGGTCGGTTGTGGGCGGGCGGGCGCGGCTCCCCGGCCGGTGCGGCCGGGGTCGCGGTGCGCCCGGTTCCCGCCGGGCTGGCTGGCCTTCGGGTCAGGCCTGGTCCGTGCGCGCGGCGACGGCCTCGCCGTGTGCGGGCAGGTCCTCGGCGTTGGCCAGGGTGATGACGTGGTGGGCGACGTCGGCCAACGCATCACGGTCGTACTCGACGATGTGCACCCCGCGCAGGAAGGTCTGCACGCTCAGGCCGCCGGTGTGGCAGGCGCAGCCGCCGGTGGGCAGTACGTGGTTGGACCCGGCGGCGTAGTCGCCGAGGGAGACCGGTGAGAAGTCGCCGACGAAGACCGCGCCCGCGTTGCGCACGCGCGCGGCCCACGCGGCCGCGTCGGCGGTCATGATCTCCAGGTGCTCGGCGGCGTAGGCGTCGACGACGGCGAGGCCGTGGTCGAGGTCGTCGACCAGGGCGATGCCGGACTGCGGGCCGGACAGGGCCTCGCGGACGCGGTCGCTGTGCTTGGTGGCCTCCACACGGAGGGCGAGGCGCTGGGTGACCGCCTCGGCCAGGGCCTCGTCCGGGGTGACCAGGACGGAGGCGGCGACGACGTCGTGCTCGGCCTGGCTGATCAGGTCGGCGGCGACGTAGTCGGCGTTCGCGGTGGCGTCGGCGAGGATCGCGATCTCGGTGGGACCGGCCTCGGCGTCGATGCCGATGACGCCCTTGAGCAGGCGTTTGGCCGCGGCCACCCAGATGTTGCCGGGGCCGGTGACCATGTCGGTGCGCTCGCAGGGGCCCGCGCCGTGGGCGAACATGGCCACGGCCTGGGCGCCGCCGACGGCGTAGACCTCGTCGACGCCGAGCAGGGCGCAGGCGGCGAGGATGGTCGGGTGCGGCAGTCCGCCGAACTCGCTCTGGGGCGGCGAGGTCACCGCGAGGGAGCGCACCCCCGCCTCCTGGGCGGGGACGACGTTCATGACGACGCTGGAGGGGTAGACGGCCCGGCCGCCCGGCACGTAGAGGCCGACGCGGTCGACGGGGATCCACTTCTCGGTGACGGTGCCCCCGGGCACGACCTGGGTGGTGTGGTCGGTGCGGCGCTGGTCGCGGTGTACCGCGCGGGCGCGGCGGACGGACTCCTCCAGCGCTGCGCGCACGGAGGGGTCGAGGTCGGCCAGGGCGGCGTCGATCGCGGTCTTGGGGACGCGGATGTCGGTCAGGCGCACGCCGTCGAAGCGTTCGGTGAGTTCGGTCAGCGCCTCGACCCCGCGATGGCGTACGTCCTCGCAGATGGGACGTACTCGGTCAACGGCGGCTGCCACGTCCAGTTCCGCGCGCGGAAGGGCCTGGCGGGGGTCGCCCTGGGTGCCTCGGAGGTCGATTCGACTGATCACGGTCCCAGTCTAGGGGGAGGCGCCCATTCAGTGGGTGGTGTTGTCCGGATGATGGACACCACACCGGCTCCACCGGCGGGGACACGTCCCCCGGGTCACGGGAGAACAGGGCGCGACAAAGGCCACTATTAAGCTTCGCCTAAGTTTGGGACACCTAACCTTATTAATCTTCAGAAAGGCTTGCCTAACAAATTAATGAGCGCAGCACACGTTTCGCAAAAAGCTTTTTCATGCGTTATCGTGGAGCCATGACTTCGAGCAAGAGCAGCGATATCGGCCTTTCCAAGTTCCACCGTCTCCTGGTCGACCAGGTGCGGCACGAGTTCACGGCCTCCCACCAGTACGTGGCCATCGCCGCCTGGTTCGACGACCAGGACCTGCCCCAGTTGGCGCGGGTCTTCTACGAGCAGGCCCTGGAGGAGCGCGACCACGCGATGATGATCGTGCGGTTCCTCCTGGACAACGACGTTTCCTTCGCCCTGCCGGGCATCGACGAGATCGAGACCGATTTCTTCGCCACCCGCGACCTGGTCGCCCTGGCCCTGCGCCAGGAGCGTGAGGTGACCGACCAGTTCCACCGGCTGGCCAAGGTCGCCCGCGACGAGGACGACTACACCGGCGAGCAGTTCCTGCAGTGGTTCATCCAGGAGCAGACCGAGGAGGTCGCCAAGATGTCCACTCTTCTCAACGTGGTGGACCGCTCCAACGGCAACCTGTTCGACGTGGAGACCTTCGTCGCCCGCGACATGCCCAGTGAGGACAACGGCGGCCAGGGCGCGCCCGGCACCGCCGGCCCCTCCGTCTCCTGAGGCGGGACCTGACCACGGGCCGCCTCCGGGCGGCCGCTCCCACGGCCCGGGACCCGGGCGCCCGTTCCAAGAGGGGGGAACACGGGCGCCGGGCCCGGGCCGCTCCGTGTGGGACACCGCCGGGAGGCCGTCGGCGGCCCACCACGGTAAATCCCGCGCCGGGCGTGCCGCCGGCGCCCGCGTTCCCGGCATGAGGGGCATACTGGGACCATGCCCTTGGCCCTGCCCATCTTCCCGTTGAACACCGTGCTGTTCCCCGGCATGACCGTCCCCCTGCACGTCTTCGAGCGGCGGTACCGCCACCTGGTCTCGGAACTGCTCGGCCCCACCCTCGCCCAGGGTGAGCTGACCGGTCCCGAGCGCGGGCCCCGCCGGTTCGGGGTGGTGTGGATCGAGTTGGGCCACGAGGTGGCCTCCGAGTCCGGGCAGAGCGCGGAGGGCGCGGACACCGGGGTCCCCGTCACCGGCGGCGCGGGAACCTCGCTGCCCCGGGTGAGCACGACCGGGTGCACCGCGCTGGTCCGCGACGTGCGCACCTACGAGGACGGCCGCTACGACCTGGTCGTGGAGGGCGGCGCGCGGTTCGCCATCACCGACATGGCCGAGGTGGACGCCTCATCGCCGGAGGAGTACTCGACGGCGTCGGTGGCCCTCCTGCCCGAGCCGCTGGGCCCGGACGTCGAGGAGCACGCCGAGCGGGTGAGGGACCTGTTCACGACCTACTCCCAGCGCCTGGCGTCGATCGGGATGTCGCCGGACGCCTCGCCGGACCTGCCCAAGGACCCCATCGCGCTGTCCTACAGCGTGGCCGCCTCCACGGTCCTGGACCAGTCGGAGAAGCAGCGGCTGCTGGAGGCGGAGGACGCAGCGACCCGGCTGGCCGTCACCGCCCGGTTCCTGCGCAGGGAGAACCGCATCGTGGCCGCTCCCACACTGCCCAACCTCCCCGCGGGCCCCTTCCTCGACAACGGAGTCTCGTTCAACTGAGGGCGTGGGACATGGGACAAAGGTCCCGAGATCGGCTTGGGACGGCGAAAACACCACCTTTCCCGCACGTCCCCCCACGCACTCGCGGCTCTGGTCACCTAGCCTGCTGTGCGAACCGGTGCCGCGTGCCCGGGGCTTCGACCCGGGTGTGTTCGTGACGCACGCACCAGCGCGTTCACGCGCAGGAGAGGAACCAGGTACTCGATGAGCGCAAAAGCCACACCCGCGACCGTGGCCGCGGGGCGGACCAAGACCACGTACACGCTGCATCCCTACGAGGTCGACGCCGCCTCGGACGGGCACTCCTACGGCACCGACGCCGCCGACGCGCTGGGCGTCCCCCGCGAGCACGTCTTCAAGACCCTGATCGCCGACGTGGACGGCCGGCTCACCGTGGGGGTCGTCCCCGTCAGCACCACGCTCGACCTCAAGGCGCTGGCCGCGGCGGTCGGCGGCAAGAGGGCCTCCATGGCCGACCCCGCCATGGCGGAGAGGGCCACCGGATACGTGCGCGGCGGGATCAGCCCGCTGGGCCAGCGCAAGCGGCTGCGCACCGTGATCGACGCATCGGTGACCGTCCTGTCCACGGTCTACGTCTCGGCCGGGCGGCGGGGGTTGCAGATGGAACTGAAGCCCCAGGACCTGATCAAGCTCACCGAGGCGGTCACCGCGCCGATCGGCTCCTCCTGACCCGGGCCGCGGGCGCGGGAGGACCGGGGCGGGGGCCGGGGCGGCGGGCACGGGAGGAACCGGAGCGGGACGGCGGGCACCGGGGGAGCCGGCGCGGGGCGGGGCGGCGCGGCGGAGATCCTGCGAGGCGAAGCCCCGCACACGTTGTTGCCGCCTCACCTACCCAGGAGTAGTTTCGTGACATGGGTAACACTGCATCCCCCTTCCAGTCGGTCCCCGGAATGTTCCTCTCCCGCGTCGCCGAGTCCGGCGGCGCCGAGGCCTTCAGCTACCCCCTCCCCGACCCGGGCGGCGCCCAGGAGAAGTGGGAGACCCTCACCTGGTCCCAGACCCGTGACCGTGTGCGCGACCTCGCACTGGGCCTGCACTCCCTGGGTGTGACCTCCCAGGCCCGGTGCGCGATCGCCTCCAGCACACGGATCGAGTGGATCCTGGCCGATCTGGCCGTGCTGTGCGCGGGCGGCGCCTCCACGACCATCTACCCCTCCTCCACCCCGCCCGACTGCACCTACATCGTCTCCGACTCCGGCAGCATGGTGGCCTTCGCCGAGGACGACGAGCAGGTCGCCAAACTGGTCGCCCAGCGCGCCCAGATGCCGGGGCTGTCCAAGGTGATCGCCTTCGAGGGCGCCGCGGGCGGTGACGACGACTGGGTGATGACCCTCGACGAGCTGGCGGCCACGGGCGCCGCTCTGCACGCCGAGCGGCCCGACCTGTTCGAGGAGCTGGTGGCGGGTGTGCGGCCCGACCACCTGGCCACGCTGATCTACACCTCCGGTACCACCGGCAGGCCCAAGGGCGTGCGCCTGGACCACGCGAACTGGCTCTACGAGGCCCGGTCCATGGAGGAGCTGGACACCGAACTGCGCCAGCAGGGCTGGGACCTCATGAACATCGACGACGTGCAGTACCTGTGGCTGCCGCTGGCGCACGTCTTCGGCAAGGTCATGCAGGTCAGCCAGCTGCGGATCGGGTTCAAGACCGCGGTGGACGGCCGGGTCGACAGGATCGTGCAGAACCTGGCCGTCGTGCGTCCCACCTTCATGGCCGCCGCCCCGCGCATCTTCGAGAAGGTCTACAACCGGGTGGTCCTGCAGGCCAAGGAGGGCGGCGCGGCCAAGTACCGGGTCTTCCGGTGGGCCGTGGGCGTGGGAGACCGCGTCGCGCGCCGGAGGGAGTCGGGCGGGGAGCCCTCCGGCCTGCTGGCCCTACAGCACAAGCTCGCCGACAGGCTCGTGTTCGCCAGGCTGCGGGCGCTCTTCGGCGGGCGTCTGAAGTTCCTCATCTCCGGCAGCGCGCCGCTGTCCCCCGACATCGGGCGGTTCTTCTACGGTGCCGGGATCACCATCCTGGAGGGGTACGGGCTCACCGAGACCAGTGCCGGAACATTCGTCAACCGGCCCGGCGACGTCAGGTTCGGCACGGTCGGACTGCCCATGCCGGGCACCGAGGTCAGGATCGCCGAGGACGGCGAGGTCCTCATCCGCGGCGGCGGCGTGATGCGCGGCTACCACAACCTGTCCGGCGCCACCGAGGAGGTGCTCACCGAGGACGGCTGGTTCGCCACCGGCGACATCGGCGTCCTGGAGGGCGGGCACCTGCGCATCACCGACCGCAAGAAGGAGCTGATCAAGACCTCCGGCGGAAAGTACGTGGCGCCGCAGGGCATCGAGAGCCGCTTCAAGGCGCTGTGCCCCTACGTGAGCAACCTGGTGGTGCACGGCGACCGGCGCCCCTACTGCGTGGCGCTGGTGGCCCTGGACTCCGAGGCCATCGGCACGTGGGCGGCCGACAACGGCCTGGGCGGCCTCGACTACGCGGGTCTGACCCGTGAGCCGAAGGTCAGGGAGATGGTGCAGGAGGCCGTCGACGAGCTCAACCGGGAGCTGCCCCGGCACGAGACCGTCAAGAGGTTCGCGATCCTGCCCAACGACCTGACGGTGGAGGAGGGCGAGATCACGCCCAGCCTCAAGATGCGGCGGCGGGCGGTCGAGGACAAGTACCGGGAGCTGCTCGACGGCATGTACGAGGACACAGTCCAGACCCTGTGAGGCGGTGCGGGATCAGCGGGGAGGGTCCTTCGGCCGCGCCCGGTCCTCGGCCGGGACCGGGCGGGCCGGCGGTGCCTGGCCGGGGCGCGGACCGGTGCCTCGCGGGTCCGCCCCCGGCTCCGGTCCCGGACCCGCCTCCGGCTCCGTCTCCGGTTCCGGCTCGGACTCAGGTTCCGGCTCCGGCTCCGTCATGCCCGGTCCGGGCACGGGGTCGGGTACACCGGGCTGGTCGCGGCGCACGAAGCTGATCGCGTCGAGCAGCCCGTACTGCAGGACGAACAGCAGCGGCCAGACCAGGAGGAAGGCGGTCGCGTCGAGCTGGAGCCCGGTCTGGACGGTGGCGCCGCGCTCGGCGGCGGCCACGGCGGCGTGCGCCGGGCCGTCCAGGGCCACGCCGGTGCGCCACGTGAGCAGAGCCCCGCCCAGCGAGCCCAGGCAGCCCGCGACCAGGCAGGCCATGCGCAGGTCCTGGAAGCGGCGGCGGGCCAGAGGGAACTGGGCCATGTAGGCGGTGTAGCCGGTGACCAGGCCAGCCAGGCCGGTGATGAGGACGAAGTAGCCCTCCCCCGCGAAGACGGCCTCGGTGGTACCGGTGAAGACCTCGCCTCCGCCCAGGGCGGCGCCCTCCGCCCGGGGCGCGATCTGCCACCACAGGGGGCCCAGGAGCGCGCCCAGCAGGAGCAGCGCCCCCAGGACACACGCCCCCGCCGCCGACTGGCGCTTCACCGCCGACGTGCCCGACCGCTTCTGGTCCGCCATCTCCCCCACTCTCTCCGCCCCGCCCCGGCCTGTGAGAAAAACCAGTGGATACGGGCACGGCCGGAACGGAGAATACCGGCATGAGTGACGAGAGCAGTCCCCCGGCCGCCCCCGCGCCCCAGCGTGTCGACCCGCCCATGGCCGCCGACGAGCGCACCATGCTCACCAGTTGGCTGGACTGGCACCGCGCCACGGTCCACGCCAAGTGCGCCGGGCTGTCCCCGGACCTGTCCTCGAGGGCGCCGCTGCCGACCTCCCCCCTGATGACGGTGGGCGGTGTGGTGTGCCACCTGCGCTGGGTGGAGGCGTTCTGGTTCGAGGCCGTGATGCTCAACCAGCCGGACCTGGCCCCCTACAGCGAGGAGGACCCGGACGCCGAGTGGCGTCTGGGCGCGGAACTGCCCCTGGGCCGGCTGCTCGACGAGTACGGGGACCAGTGCGCCCGCTCGCGCGAGATCACCGCCAAGCTGGAACTGGGCTCGGGCGCGCGGCGGACCCGCCCCCAACCGACCCTGCGCTGGGTGCTGCTGCACATGATCGAGGAGACCGCCCGCCACAACGGCCACCTGGACCTCCTGCGCGAACTCGCCGACGGCACCACCGGCGAGTAGGCCCGTCCTCCACGGCGTCGGGTGGCGCGGACCGCGCTCCACCGGTGCCCTTGTCGCCCTCCGGGCGGAAGCGGCCCGCCGAGATTCGTGAAACCGGTGGATGCCGGACCCTGTGAACGGGAGAATGCCCGAATGAGCGATGAGAACGCATCCCCGTCCGTGCCCGGCCGCGTGGCCCCGCCCAAGTCGGCCGACGAGCGCACGATGCTCACCACGTGGCTGGAGTGGCACCGGGCCACGGTCCACGCCAAGTGCGCGGACCTGTCCGCCGAGCACGCCGTGGCGACGCCCCTGCCGACGTCGCCGCTGATGAGCGTGGGCGCCGTCGTGTCCCATCTGCGGTGGGTGGAGCACGCCTGGTTCGAGATGGTCCTGATGGGGCTGCCCGATCAGGGCTACGCCACCCCGCAGGACCCGGACGCCGAGTGGCGCAGGGGCGGGGAGGTACCCCTGGGCCGGCTGCTCGACGAGTACGAGGACCAGTGCGCCCGCTCGCGCGAGATCACCGCCAAGCTGGAGCTGGACGCCGTGGCGGCCTCACCGCGTCAGGACGAGGACCCCACCACGCTGCGCTGGGTGCTGCTGCACATGATCGAGGAGACCGCCCGCCACAACGGCCACCTGGACCTCCTGCGCGAACTCGCCGACGGCACCACCGGCGAGTAGGCCGCACCGCGCCCGGCCACCGGCACGAGTGCTCAGGGGGCCGGGCGGCTGCCGACTTCCTCGACCGGACCACCACCGTGCACGGGATGCGGCACGCCGAGGTGCCGCACACCTCCTGACACGTGTCGGCTCCCGCGCGCGGAGCGTGGAGCGGGAGCGCCCGGAGGAGCAGGCGCGGCGCCCGCGGACGGGTACGTCGCGGGCGCCACTGGTGCGGTTCAGAGCCCGGTGTCGTCGTCCCCGCCCCCGGGGTCCTCGTCCTCCTCGGCGAGGATCAGGTACAGGCCCCGCCTGGTCTCGGCGAGGAGGCGCTTGGCGCGCTCCAACTGGTCGGCGCTGCCCGCCTGGGCGACCTGTGCCGCGGCGGCGGTGAGCTGGTAGGCCAGCGCGCCGACCTCCTCGTACCGGGACCGGCTGTCGGCGTAGGCGTCGGCGCCCGCATCCCAGGGCGGGGTGAGGCCGGCGCCGTGCTCCTCCAGGTGGGCGGCGCCCTCCTCGGTGAGCGCGTAGGGGCGCCGCCGCCCCTCGCCCTTCTGCCGGGCTACCAGGCCCTCGTCCTCCAACTGCTGGAGCATGGGGTAGACGGAGCCGGGGCTGGGCCGCCACATGCCGCCGCTGCGGTCGCGGCCCTCGCGGATGATCTCGTACCCGCTGCGCGGCTCCTCGGCGAGCAGCAGCAGGATGCCGGTGCGCACGTCGCCCCGCTTGGCGCGGTGTCCGCCCCCGCGCCTACCTCCGCCGCGCCCGCCGCGTCCTCCGCCGGGGCCGAGACCCCCGCCGGGGCCGAAGCCGCCGAAGGGGTGGCCGGGCCCGAACTGCCCGCCTCCCCACGGCGGGACCCCGGGCGGCGTCGGGGGCTCGGGCGGGACCGGTCCGAACTCGGCCCGCTCACCGCCGTGCCCGTTTCCGCGGTGTCCGGTTCCGTGGCGCCCGGGACGCCCGGAGCGGGCGGTGTCGGAGCGCCGGCCCCAGGGGCGGCGCGCACGGCGCGGGCCGCGCGCGTCCCAGGACCAGGGGCCGGGAAGTGCCATGGCGCTCATGGTGTTCTCCTTCGCAAATAGCGACACACAGAGACTGTCATCCTGTGTTTCGATAGCTCAAAGATATATCGCTAACTTTCCGAAGACAAATCCCGGGCACGAAAAAGGTCCCCGGGCGCCCTTCGCGGGGCGCCCGGGGACCTGGGTCGGGAGCGGTCAGTAGTCGACCGCGTAGGCCCCCAGCAGGCTCTTCATCTCACCGCTGAACTCCGGGGAGATGCGCACCGAGTAGCGGTCCACGGCGTAGATCCTGGACCGGACCGGGTTGTCCACCCGGATCCGCACCGGGGTCTCCCCCTTGTGCGTGGCCAGCACCTGGCGCAGGTCACCGATCAGCTCGGGGGTCAGCCTCCGCTCGTCCACGGTCAGCAGCACCGGCGGCTCGCCCTCGGTGATGTGCGAGATGTCCAGGATCGACATCTCGGAGGCGAACATCGACCACGTGCCGTCCCGGTCGTTCAGCCGGCCCTTGACGGTGACCGCGGTGTCCTCCAGCAGGGCGTCCACGTACAGCGGATAGGTCTTGGGGAAGAACAGGACCTCCATGCTGGCGTCCAGGTCCTCCACCGTGGCGATCGCCCACTGGTTGCCCGCCTTGTTGGTGCGCTTGTCCACCTTGGAGATCAGGCCGGCGATGCGCACCTCACCGCGTTCGCGGCTGAGTTCGCCGGCGACGACCTGCGCGATGGAGGTGTCGCGCGAGCGTGCCAGCACGCGCTCGGCGCCGGCCAGCGGGTGGCTGGACACGTACAGGCCCAGCATCTCCCGCTCGAAGGCCAGCTTGGTCTTGCGGTCCCACTCCTCGTCGCCCCAGTTGATGTTGAGGCCGATCGGGGCGGAGTCCTCCTCGTCGCCGCCGCCGAACAGGTCGAACTGGCCGTGCGCCTCCTGCTTCTTGGAGCTGATCATGCCCTCGACCGCCGTCTCGTGGTGGCGGTACAGCTCACGGCGCGGCTGGCCCAGGGAGTCGAACGCGCCCGCCTTGATCAGCGACTCGATGACGCGCTTGTTGCAGGCGGCCAGTTCGATCTTGGACAGGAAGTCGGTGAAGGAGGTGTACCTGCCCTTCTCCGTGCGGGTCTTGATGATCGAGTTGACCACGTTGGCACCGACGTTGCGGACGGCGCCCATGCCGAAGCGGATGTCCTGGCCGACCGGGGTGAAGCGCAGACCCGAGTCGTTGACGTCCGGCGGCAGCACCTTGATGCCCTGGGTGCGGCACTCGGCCAGGTAGACCGCCATCTTGTCCTTGTCGTCGCTGACCGAGGTCAACAGCGCGGCCATGTAGGCGGCGGGGTGGTTGGCCTTGAGGTAGGCGGTCCAGTAGGAGACCAGCGCGTACCCGGCGGCGTGCGACTTGTTGAACGCGTACCCGGCGAAGGGGAGCATGACGTCCCACAGGGCCTGGACCGCCTCCTTGGAGAAGCCGCGCTCCATGGCGCCGGGGAAGAACTTGGCCTCCTCCTCCTCCAGCGCCTCCTTCTTCTTCTTGCCCATCGCGCGGCGCATCAGGTCCGCGCCGCCCAGCGTGTACCCGGCCAACTGCTGGGCGATGGCCATGATCTGCTCCTGGTAGACGATCAGGTGGTACGTCTCCCCCAGGATCGGGTCCAGAGCCTCCTTGAGCTCCGGGTGGATCGGGGTGACCTCCTGGCGCCCGTTCGAGCGGTCCGCGTAGTCGTTGTGCGCGTTGGCGGCCATCGGGCCGGGCCGGTACAGAGACAGCACGGCCGCGATGTCACCGAACTTCTTGGGCTCCATCCGCTTGAGCAGGTTGCGCATGGCGCCGCCGTCCAGCTGGAACACGCCCAGGGTGTCGCCGCGCGCGAGCAGCTGGTAGGTCTTCTTGTCGTCCAGGGACAGCTTCCCCAGATCGATGTCGATTCCCTCGGACTCCTTGATGCTCTTGACCGCGTCGTCCATGATCGTCAGGTTGCGCAGGCCCAGGAAGTCCATCTTGAGCAGTCCCATGTCCTCGCACTGAGGGTAGGGAAAGCCGGTGATGATGGCGCCGTCGGTGTCGCGCTTGTGCAGCGGGATGACGTCGAGCAGGGGTTCCTTGGACAGGATGACGCCCGCGGCGTGCACGCCGGTGCCGCGGGTCAGGCCCTCGATACCCCGGGCGGTCTCCATGACCTTGTTGACCTGCGGGTCGTTCTCGACGAGGTTGCGCAGTTCCGTGGTCTCGCCGTAGCGCTCGTGGTCGGGGTTGGAGACCGCCTCCAGCGGGATCTCCTTGCCGCCCACCGCCGCGGGGAAGGCCTTGGTGATCTGGTCGCCCACCGAGTAGGGCATGCCGAGGATCCGGGTGGAGTCCTTGACGGCGGCCTTGGCCTTGATGGTGCCGAAGGTGAGGATCTGCGCGACGCGCTCGTCGCCGTAGAGCCTGGTGACGTACTCGATCATCTCCCCGCGCCGACGCTCGTCGAAGTCCAGGTCGACATCGGGCATGCTCACACGTTCGGGGTTGAGGAACCGCTCGAACAGCAGGCCGTGCTCCAGCGGGTCCAGGTCGGTGATGCCCAGGACGTAGGCGACCATCGATCCGGCCGCCGAGCCGCGGCCCGGGCCCAGGGCGATGCCCGCCTTGCGCGCGTACTGGCAGATATCGGCGACCACCAGGAAGTAGGCGGGGAAGCCCATCTCGTTGATGATGCCCAGTTCGAACTCGACCCGCCTGCGGACCTCGTCACCCGCTCCGTCCGGGTAGCGCGTGGGGAGCAGCCGCTCGATCTCCTTGGCCAGCCAGGAGGCCTGGGTCTCCCCCTCCGGCACCGGGAAGACGGGCATCAGGTCGCGGTGCGCGAACACCGCGTCGTAGGCCCCGGGGTCGATGCGCTCGGCGACGAGCAGGGTGTTCCTGCACCCCTGCTCCCACTCGTCGAAGTTGAGGATGCCGCGCATCTCGTCGGCGCTCTTGAGGTAGTAGCCCGAGCCGTTGAACCGGAACCGGGTGGGGTCGTCCAGGTTCTTGCCCACACCCACCGCCAGCAGGGCGTCGTGCGCGGAGGCCTGGCTCTCGTAGACGTAGTGGGAGTCGTTGGTGACCAGCGGCGGGATGTTCAGCTCGCGGCCGACCCTGAGCAGGCCGTCGCGGACCTCCTTCTCGATGGGCACGCCGTGGTCCATCAGCTCCAGGAAGACGTTGTCCTTACCGAAGATGTCCTGGAGCTGGGACGCGTACCCGATGGCCTCCTTCTCCTGGCCCAGGCGCAAGCGGGTCTGCACGCCGCCCGAGGGGCAGCCCGTGGAGACGATGACGCCCTCGCTGTTCTCGGCCATCAGGTCCAGGTCCATGCGGGGCTTCATGTAGTAGCCCTCGATGGACGCCAGCGAGGACATCTTGAAGAGGTTGCGCAGACCGGTCTCGTTCTGCGCCAGCATCGTCATGTGCAGGTAGCGCCCGCCGCCGGAGATGTCCTTGCCGCCCTCGGCCGCCGCGTCGTCGGACCCGCTGGCCCGCCCCCAGAAGACCCGCTTCTTGTGGAAGCGCGACTCGGGCGCGACGTAGGCCTCGATGCCGATGATCGGCTTGACTCCCGAGCCCTTGGACTGCTGGTAGAACTCGTAGGCCCCGAACATGTTGCCGTGGTCGGTCATGGCGACCGCGGGCATGCCGAGCCTCGACGCCTCCTTGAACAGGGGCTTGAGCTTCGCTGCCCCGTCGAGCATCGAGTACTCGGTGTGGACGTGTAGATGGGCGAAGGAGTCGGCCATGACCGGGGTGCCCCCATGAGGGTCGGTGGACGGTTGGTAACTCCTGAGCCTACGACTTTCCCGGCCGTTCCGCTGACGCCTGTGGACAACCGTCCGGCACCGGGTCGGGGACAAGGGACGGACGGTGGGAAGCACCCGCGAAACACGCCTCGAAGGGAGGACTCCGCTCATGGCACCTGCCCCGTGGAACACCCACACGGTCGAATTCGGCCCGGACATCGTGACCAAACGGTTCCGTCCCGGGGCACGCGGCCGGTGTGCGCGGGAGTGGCGCGCGCTCACACTTCTCGCCACGCATGCGCCGGGGATGGCCCCCGAACCCCTGGCGGTCGACTTCGAGGCCACCGAGCCCGTGGTGGTGATGTCCCGGCTGCACGGCGAGCCGCTGCGTGGCCAGGTCCTGGACACCGTGCGCACCGCGTCCTTGGCCGAGACCGTGGCCGAACTCCACACCGCGGTGCCCGCGGACGTACTCGCCCACCTTCCGCCACGCCCCGAGCAGCAGCAGGGCGTTCTCGCGTTCGTGCGCACCTGGGCCCCGTGGGTCCGTTCCGGGGCCGGCGACCGTGTGGCCCGGGCCATGGACGCGGGACTGTCATGGTTGGCCCGCTCCACCCTGGAGAACGCCGCAAGGCCGCGTGTCCCACCGGCCTTCGGCCCCGGAGACGGCAACCTCGCCAACTACCTCTGGGACGGGACCCGGGTCCGAGTCGTCGACTTCGAGGACTCCGGGTCGAGCGACCGGGCCTTCGAACTGGCGGAGATCACCGAGCACGTCGGGAGCTGGGTGGAGACGCCCCTCGACGTGGCGGCCTTCCTGGGCGGATTCGACCTCACCCCGGCGGAGTCCTTCCGGCTCTCCGAGTGCCGACGCCTCCTCGCCCTGGTCTGGTTGCTGCTGCTGTGCCGTGACGAGAGGTCGGAGCGGCGAAACCCGCCCGGTACCGCGGACCGTCAGGCCGAACGGCTCTCGGACCTGCTCGTCCGGCCGTCCGGCACCGAGTAACCGGGCACGGACGGCCACCGGACCGTCAGCACCACCGACTCCTCCTCCGCGACCCAGGAGTGGTCGGTCCCACGGCCCCACACGACGTAGTCACCCTGCTGTTCCAGGACGACGTCGCGATCGGGGAGCTCGACCCGGAAGCGGCCGCTGACGAGTACCAGGAGAGCCGTCCGCCGCTCGCCCCTCACCCACTGCCTTCTTCTGTCTCCACGCGGGTGGACGCCCCACTTGACCTCCACGTCCTCGCTGTGGCGGGGATCGCCGGCGTCCCTGAAGTGGCCGAGGAGCCACCCCCGGTCCAGCGCCGCGTCCCTGCCCGCGTTGCCCACGTACACACCGTCGTCCATACGGCCGAACGCTGACAGTCGCTCGGGTGCCCGGGCCCCGCGGCGCGTCCGTGCGGACGAGGACGAATCCCGGGACGGGACCGGCTCCGGAGGATAGGGTCGTACGCGGCCGGGGTCACACCCTCGGCGGCAAGGTCACCGTCGCGCGGACTCCCCGTCTCCACGCGCGGCCGAACCACGGACGAGGCATTCGTGAGCACCTCCCCTCCGCGTTCCACCCCCGCCCTGGCCGCCGCCGCGGTCCTCCTGCTCGGCGGCTGCGCCGCCACTCCGACCGTTCGGGACCCCGTCGAGGCCGACGCGAGCCCCTCGGACCAGGACGCGCGCTCCTCGCCCCCGCACACCGGCCCGGTCCCGCCCGAGGCGGCCGACGGCACCGACCTGGAGGCCTGCGCCGACGCCGACTGCGAGGTCCTGGTGGAGGAGGGCGACGAGTTCGCCATGGACGGCACCTACGGCGTGGACCGGTTCGTGGTCGACGCGGTCGACGAGGAGGGACTGAGCGTGAGCGGACACGGTGCCGGCGTCATGCTCTCGGGCCACCTCCCGCCGCCGGACGGGGAGGAGCCCCACCACTCCTTCGTCATGAACGGCTTCACCATCGTCCTGGTCGCCCTGGACGGCTCCGGGGCCCTCATGCGCCTCTCCCCCTGAGGTGCCCGCGGACCCGTTCCACGGCCCGGGGCGCGCCCGGAGGGAGGACGCGCCCGTATGGCACACCGGATCAGTCGGTGCCCAGCCACAGGTCGGGGCCGAACACCTCGTAGTGGACGAGGCGGGCGGGCACGCCGGCCCCGAGCAGTTGGGCGCGCACGTCGCGCATGAACGGCAGCGGCCCGCACATGTAGACCTCGGCGCCCTCGGGGACCCGCACCCCGTTCAGGTCCATCCGCCCCCGGCCGCCGTCGCCCCCGGTCTCGTACCAGAACCGCGAGGTCGCGTTGGGGAGCGCCTCGACCAGGCTTTGGACCTCGTCCCGGTGGGCGTGGTCCCCCGGGCTACGGTCGGCGTGCAGTACGAGGACCTCGCGTTCGCTCCCCTTCTCGACGAGCCGGTCGAGCATGGCGACCATCGGTGTGCAGCCGATACCCGCCGAGGCCATCACGAGGGGGTGGCCGCCCTCGGCCAGGGCCACGTCGCCCGCCGGGACGGACACCATGACGGTGTCGCCGGGGACGACGGTGTCGTACAGCATGGTGGAGACCTCGCCCGCGGGGGTCTTCCCGGCGCGCAGGCGCTTGACGGTGATGCGGCGGCGCCGGCCCTCCCCGCCGGTCAGGGAGTACTGGCGGGCCTGGCGGACACCGTCCGCCATACGCATGCGGACGCTGACGTACTGGCCGGGCCGGAAGGCGGGAACGGGCTCGTCGTCCTCGGGTTCGAGGGTGAGGGAGACGGTGTCGGGGGTCTGCTCACGGCGCTCGGCGACCCGCCAGGGGCGCCACACCTCCTGGCCCGTGCGCCCGTGACCGGCGTACAGGCGGGCCTCCATCGCGATGAGGGTCCCGGCCATGAGCCAGTAGACCTCGTCCCAGGCCCGGACGACGTCGGGGGTGGCCGCGTCTTCGAGGGTGTGGGCGATGGCGTCGAAGAGGTACTTGTGCACGATCACGTACTGGTCCTCGGTGACGCCGAGGGAGACGTGCTTGTGGGCGATGCGGGAGAGGAGCGCGTCGGGGCGCTCGTCCGGCCGTTCGAGGAGCATGGCGGCGAAGGCGGCGATCGATCCGGCCAGGGCCCTGCGCTGCTCACCGGAGGCCTGGTTCCCCCGGTTGAACATGCCGTCGAGGAGCTCGGGGTGCTCACCGAGCATCGTGTCGTAGAACCGGGCGGTGATGGGGTCCAGGGCTTCCGCCACCACGGGGATCGTGGCCCGGATCGTGGCGGCGGATTCGGTCGAGAGCATGCGTCCTCCTTCACGGGACGGCCGTCCCGGAGCAAAATTGTCATCTGAGATGCATATTAAATCTGCTCACGGGAACCCCCCGTTCGGGGTCCGCTTCCCCTCGGACCGCAGGCGGGGGGCGGTACTCCCGGCCGCGCCTACCCCGGGCGCAACAGGGTCAGGGTGTCCCGGGCGGGCTGTGCCACCAGGGACTCCACGGTGACGCCGTCGAGCGAGGAGTAGAAGGCCTCGCGCGCCTCGCGCAGAGCACCGCGCAACCGGCAGGCGGCACGGAGCGGGCAGGGCGGATCGTCCTCGCACCCGGCGAGGTCCTCCCCTCCCTCCAGCTCCCGCACGATCGACCCGACCGACGCCCGCCTTCCCCTCCCGGACAGCCGCAGGCCGCCGTTCCGGCCGCGCCGGGCCTCCACCAGCCCCATGTCGGACAGGCGGGCCACGGCCTTGGCCATGTGCGTGTAGGGCACGGAGAGCATCTCGGCGGCGGCCCTGGTGGTGAGGAGTTCACCGTCCTCCGCGACCGCGAGCCGCATGACCAGTCGCAGTGAGACATCGGTGAAAGCGGTCAGGCGCATGCACCAAACCTAGGCGACCAACTCCCGTGACCGCTTCGTGTGGCCGGTCCGGTCCCCGCGGCCGCCTCCCGCGACGGCCGCGCCCGGCGAGGCCTCAGCGGGCGCCCCCGTCCCCCGAAGGCCCCTCCCCGCCCCGCGGGGACCGCCTTCCGCCCCGAGGGGTCTCCTCTCTCCCGGACTCCCCTCTCCCACCTGGGCCGCCCGTGTCCTCGGCGCCGCCCGCCCCCTCCGGGCCGCGCCCGCCGGGCTCGTCGGCGGGCCGGTGGCGGCCGGTCTCGCGCGGCATCCAGATGAGGATCACGACCAGCCCGACCAGCCCGAAGCACAGGGACACGGTCGCCGCCGTGTGCAGTCCGGACAGGAACGCCTCCTTGGCGGGAGCCACCAGCGCCCGGCCCTCCTCCCCCATGCGGCGGGCGAGGGCCATGGTCGCCTCGATCGACTCACCGGCCGAGCGCAGCTCCTCCGGGCTCGGGGCCCCGGCGCCCTCCTCCTCGGCCGCCTCCCGCAGGACCGGGGTGACCTCGGCCCGGTACCGGAAGGAGATGACCGCGCCCAGGACCGCGACGCCCATCGCCGTCCCCACCTGGCGGACCGTGTTCTGCACGGCGGAGGCGGAACCGGCCCTGCCCGGCGGCACCGAGGACATGATCGCGTTGGTGGCGGGGGTCAGGACCACCGCCATCGAGCCGGCCTGGAGGAAGAAGAACCCGATGATGAGCGGCAGCGGCGTGTCCGCCTCCAGCCGGGTGAAGAACAGGAAGCACGAGCACACGCCCAGCACGCCGGCGGTGGCGACCACGCGCGGTCCCGCCCAGCGCACGAGCGTCGGGCTCAGCGGCGCCATGATCATCTGCCCCAGGGCGGCGGGCAGCACCAGCAGCCCCGCCACGAACGGGGAGAACTCCCGGACGCTCTGCCAGTAGAAGCTCAGGAAGAAGATGATCCCGGCCATGCTGAAGAACAGCACCATGACGATGGCGATGGAGACGCTGAACCTCGGGTCGCGGAAGAAGCGCACGTCCAGGGAGGGGAACGGGGTACGCGACTCGTGCACCAGGAAGAGCACGATCACGCCCGCACCGCCGACCAGGGCGCCGAACACGTCCCAGTCCGCCAGGGAGGCCCTCTCGCCGGCGGTGATGATGCCGTAGATGAGCAGCACCAGGCCCGGGACGGACAGCAGCACGCCCAGGAGGTCCGGTCTTCCCGGGTCCTCGTCCCGCGAGTCCGGGACCAGGACGAGCATCAGCGCCAGGCCCAGCACCACGAAGGGCACGTTGATGAGGAAGATCGAGCCCCACCAGAAGTTCTCCAGCAGCAGGCCGCCCGCCCACGGACCGATGGCCATCGCCATCCCGACCGAGCCCGCCCAGATCCCGATGGCGCGTGCGCGCTGCTCGGCCGGGAACACGTTCGTGATGATCGACAGGGTCTGCGGCATCACCATCGAGGCGCCCAGCCCCATCACCGCTCGGGCCCCGATGAGCTGTTCGGGGCTCTGCGAGTAGGCCGACAGCGCCGACGCCGCGCCGAACACCGCCAGCCCCAGCATGAGCAGACGGCGGCGGCCCCACCGGTCGCCGAGCACGCCGAAGGTGAACAGCAGTCCGGCGAAGACCAGGGTGTAGGAGTTGATCGCCCAGGCCAGCTGCGACTGGCTGGCGCCCAGGCCCTGCCCGGGGTCGGACAACACCCGCAGCGCCACGTTGAGGATCGTGTTGTCGGCGACGATCACCAGCAGACAGATGACCAGTACCGCGAGCCCGCCCCACCTGCGCCGATAAGCCGTCTGCGCGTCCACGAACCACCTCCGTCGCCGGGGCACACGTTCGGGGCGCGGCCGCGGCACACGGGCGCCGCCGGTGTGGTCCCGGTGGTGCGTGTGGTGCGCCGGCCTCCCCCCGATGGCCCTTGTGTTCACCACAGCTACCCGGAAACATCCGGAGGTGCAATCCGGTTGTATCCCGAAGAAGTGGTACGGGCGGGGGCGTGCGATGATACTCGCGTGCGACGGCCGGTCCTTCGCCATCCGGCGCCGGGCTCCACCCCGCACACGTCCGGTCCCCCCGCGGACCGCCCGCGGCCCCCGCGGCCGCCCAGCGCGCGAGCGCGACACCATCATTCGTCCACACGTCCGGAGACACCCCCGAGGTGCTTCGAGACAACGGAGGAACGTACATCATGAACACCTCAGGCAACCCCCCCGCCCCGAACGGCAACGCCCTGTACGGCGGGGTCACCAACCGGCGTGTCACCGTCCGCGACCTGGCCGCCGCCAAGGAGCGCGGCGAGCGCTGGCCGATGCTGACCGCCTACGACGCGCTCACCGCGCGGGTCTTCGACGAGGCCGGCATCCCGGTCCTGCTGGTCGGCGACTCGGCGGCCAACGTCGTCTACGGCTACGACACCACCCTTCCGGTCACGGTGGACGAGCTGGTTCCGCTGACCGCGGCCGTGTCCCGCTCCACCCAGCGGGCGCTGGTCGTGGCCGACCTGCCGTTCGGTTCCTACCAGGCCTCGCCCCAGCAGGCGCTGGAGTCGGCGTCCCGCTTCATGAAGGAGGGCCGGGCCCAGGCGGTGAAGCTGGAGGGCGGCCACGCGGTGGCTCCCCAGGTGGAACTGCTGGTGTCGGCGGGTGTGCCGGTGATGGCGCACCTCGGCCTGACCCCGCAGTCGGTGAACACCCTGGGCGGCTACCGGGTGCAGGGACGCGGCGAGGCCGCGGCCGGGCTGCTCAAGGACGCCAAGGAGATGGAGCGCGCGGGCGCCTTCTCGGTGGTGCTGGAGTGCGTGCCCGCCGAGCTGGCCGCACAGGTGACCGAGCAGCTGGCCATCCCGACCGTGGGCATCGGCGCCGGTCCGTCCACGGACGCCCAGGTGCTGGTGTGGCAGGACATGGCGGGCCTGAGCCCGCGCGTGGCCAAGTTCGTCAAGACCTACGCCAACCTGAACGAGACGCTGCGTGAGGCGGCCTCGGCCTACGCCGACGAGGTCGTCGGCGGGACGTTCCCGCAGGAGCGCCACTCCTACACCGGCTGACCGCCGGAGCGGCCCCCGTCCGGGGCCGAGGACCGCACGGACCGCCGGTCGGGGCCCGCCCCGGCCGGCGGTTCCATGTACACGGGCACCGCCCGTGCGGCCGGTCAGCGGGCCGAACCGTACTCGGGAGTAGAGTCGCACCGTATCCAGCACCTAAGGGGCCGGGTGTCCGGCCCTCCCGGGAGGACAGATGCGCATCTCGACGCCGCTCCAGTACGCGGGCGACCCCAAGGCCGCCGTCGACCAGGTGGTCGAACTGGAGCAGGCCGGACTCGACACCGTGTGGGTCGCCGAGGCCTACGGGTTCGACAGCCCCACCCTGATGGGCTTCATCGCCGCGCGCACGGAGACCGTGGCGATCGGCTCGGCCATCCTGCCGCTGTACAGCCGCACCCCCTCCCTCATCGCGATGACCGCCGCCGGGCTGGACGACCTGTCCGGCGGGCGCGCCATCCTCGGCCTGGGCGCCAGCGGCCCGCAGGTCATCGAGGGCTTCCACGGGGTGCCCTACGTCAAGCCGCTCGCACGCACCCGCGAGACCATCGAGATCTGCCGCAAGATCTGGGCCCGGGAGGACCGCCTCACCCACGACGGCACCGTCTTCCAGCTTCCCCTGCCCCCGGAGCGGGGCACCGGCCTGGGCAAACCGCTCAAGATCATCAACCACCCCGTGCGCCCCGACATCCCGATCTACGTGGCGTCGCTGGGCGTCAAGAACGTGGCGATGACCGCCGAGATCGCCAACGGCTGGCTGCCGCACCTGTTCATCCCGGAGAAGGCCGACACGGTGTGGGGCGAGGCGCTGGCCGAGGGCAGGGCCAGGCGGGATCCCTCCCTGGGCGAACTGGAGGTCTCCGCGGGCGGGCTGCTCGCCATCGGCGAGGGCGAGGACACCAAGAGGCTGCTCGACTTCGTGCGGCCGATGATCGCCCTGTACGTCGGCGGCATGGGCGCCAAGGGCAAGAACTTCTACAACACGGTCGCCCGCCGCTACGGCTACGAGGAGGCGGCGGAGAAGATCCAGGACCTGTACCTGGACGGCAAGAAGGACGAGGCCGCGGCGGCCGTTCCCGAGGAGTTCGTGGAGCTGACCAACATGGTCGGCCCGGAGTCCTACGTGCGCGAGCGGGTGGAGGCCTTCCGCGACGCGGGGGTCACCCAGCTCAACGTGATCCCCATGGGCGAGGACCCGGCCGCGCTGATCGGGAAGGTGAAGGACTGGGTGTCCTAGGGCGTGCCCGCCGAGCACACCCCCGTCCCCCGCCGGAGGGGTCGGCGGCTCCGCGCCCCCGTGCGGAGCCGCCCCGGGGACTCCGGAACGCCGACCGCGAACGCGGAGTGACCGATCCCCACAGGAACACACACAAAGACCCGTGTTCCCAACCCTCGCAAGCATCCGCTTCGCGGGCCGCACTCCCGGAAAATGGAACAGGGAACCACTTCCTACTGGACCGCGACACTCCGGCCTCACTCGAAGGGTGAAGTGTGTTTCCCACACGGACACCTCCCGATTCCGTGCACTCAGAGTAATAATCCCGGGACCGCGGAAGGCGATCGAACACAGGTCCGTGACGCATGTCACCGGAAGAATCCTCCGGCTGCCCGGCCCCCGTGACCCCTTTCGGCCGAAACGGACCCGGACGCGGCGCCGGAAGGACACGGATCCGCAGGCCGGAGCACCCCCTTTCGCACGAGCGCCTCCCAATGCGGTAAACAACCGATCACCGGACCGATGCAGGAGAAAACCTTCCCCCGGAGGGCACGGGACGGAAGAAAAAATTCTTTCTGCGGCGAATTTCCACCCCATGGTGGGTCATATACGGACAGTCACCAAACAAGACCTCAGAGTTCCGTTAACCTGCGTTAAGTCACGTCTCACCCCCAGACGAGCACGGAGAACGCATGACCTCACCACACGGACGGCCGAGGGCCGCCGCCCTGGTCCTCGTCACCGCGGCCGCCGCGATGGCCTCGGTGACCACGACGGCCGCCGCACCCGCCCCGGCTTCGGCCGACACCCGACAGCACTGCATCAGCGACACCGGCACCGGCCAGGAGCGCTGCTTCGCCTCCTTCGACGAGGCGATCGCGGCAGCGGAGAAGGAGACCGGCCGGACCCTGGAGGAGCAGGAACGGGCTCTGGACGGGAGCGGTGCCTCCCTCAGGGCGGCCGGCGCGGGCCTCATCATCGGCACGTACTTCGAGCACGAGAACTTCGGCGGGGCCACGTTCACCCTGTACGGCGACGACCTGTGCACCGGAGGCGACGACACCGAGTTCTGGTTCACCTTCCCCGACGACTGGCAGAACCTGATCTCCTCGGCCCAGCCCTGGGCCACCTGCGCCCTGTGGCTGCACTCCGGGCCGGACGGGACCGGCGACCGCGACGGCCCCTACCGCGAGAACACCAACTACGTCGGCGACTACATGAACGACCGCGCCGTCTCCACCACCCTGGGCTGAACGACCCCGTTTTTCCCCTGCCCCCGCTCGAAGGGAAAACCGACATGAAACGCAAGTACGCCGTGCTGTGCGCCGCCGCCGTCACCGCGGCGGGCACGATCGCGGTGTCCCCGACCGCCGCGTACGCCGACCACGAGGGCACGCCCACGATCCGTGAACTGCTGGAACTGTGCGGCGTGGAGACCGACGTCTGCGAGTTCCACCCCGGCGGCGAGCCCGAGCTCTTCGCCGCCCCGAGCCGCGTGGTGGGCTCGGAGGTGTTCAACTGCACCTCCGGCCGCCAGGACATGGCGGTGATCTGGTCCGACACCACGTCCCAGAGCAACAGCGTCGGCCTGACGCTGACCACCGAGGCCGGGTTCGGCGAGGTCTTCTCGGTGTCCTACGAGCAGTCGTTCGAGCACACCTGGACCACCTCGCACACCGAGACGCAGACCACCTACGTCAACACCGCTCCCGGCGAGGTGGGCTGGGTCGAGCGGCAGCCGCGGATGCAGCGCGTGCACGGCACCTACGAGCTGCACTTCCCCGACCGCGAGTGGGGCCACTACGTCTGGTACGCGCCCTTCACGGTGGAGGGACCCGTCCCCGGCTCCCCCGACGACGTCGTCACGCAGAACGTGCGCCCGATGACCGACGCCGAGCGGGCCGCGTGCCCGTGATCCCCCGACCCCCCACGAAAGGAGGAGCGATGAGAACCCTCGCAGCGGGCACCGCGGCGGGCCTGGCGGCCGCCGTCCTGGCGCTCACCCCCGCACCGGCCGCGGCCGACCACGAGCGCAACCCGACGGTCCGGGAGCTGCTGGAGCGGTGCGGTGAGGGCACCGATGTGTGCGAGTTCCACCCGTCCGGCCAGCCGGAGTACTTCCAGAACGCCTCCGAGCCGGTCGGCTCACCGGTCTACAACTGCACCGACCACGAACAGCTGTCCATGGTGCAGTGGTCCGAGACCACGGGCGAGTCCAACAGCGTGAACCTGTCCATGACGGCGACGTTCGGCGCGGTCTTCAAGCAGAGCTTCAGCGTCTCCTACGGCCACGAGTGGAGCTCGTCGCACACCCAGAGCCAGCGCACGCAGGTCGTCGCCCAGCCGGGTGAGGTGGCCCGCGTGTACTACGGGCCCCGGATGCAGCGCGTGCACGGCACCTACGAGCTGCACTTCCCCGACCGCGAGTGGGGCCACTACGTCTGGTACGCGCCCTTCACCGCCGAGGGGCCCGCCGAGGACCAGGGCAGCACCGTCACCCAGTCCACGAGGCCGATGACGGACGAGGAGCGCTCGGTCTACTGCGGCTGACCGCGGCCTCCCGCCCGTGCGGCGCCGGTCCCCGCGCGGGGACCGGCGCCGCACGCGTTCCCGGCTCGCGCGTCTTCAGGAGGCGTGCGGCCTCCCGGCGGGCGGCGCCGCACGACAGGCGGGCGCCCGGCTACAGACCGGTGATCCGGATGCCCGCGTGGGTCTTGTAGCGGCGGTTGACCGCGATGAGGTTGGCGGTCAGGGCCTCGACCTGGTGGGCGTTGCGCAGGCGCCCGCCGAAGACGCCGCGCACCCCGGGGATGCGGTCGGCCAGGGCGCGCACCACGTCGGTGGCCGCGCGGTCCTCACCCAGGACCAGGACGTCCAGGTCCACCTCCTCGACCTCGGGGTCCAGCAGGACCACCGCGGACACGTGGTGGAAGGCGGCCGTGACGCGGCTGTCCGGCAGCACCTCGGCGGCCTGCTCGGCGGCGCTGCCCTCGGCGACGTCGAGCGCGAAGGGGCCGCGCTTGTCGAATCCGAGCGGGTTCACGCAGTCCACGACGATCTTGCCCGCCAGCGGTCCGGCCAGGCCCTCCAGCAGCTCCCTGTGCCCCTCCCAGGGCACGGCGACGATGACGACGTCGCCGCCGGCGGCGGCCCCGGCGTTGTCCAGGCCGCGCACGTCGATCGGGACGGACTCGCCCTGCACCAGGTCCTCGGCGGCCTTCTCCGCGCGCTCGGCGCTGCGGGAGCCGAGGATGACGGTGTGCCCGGCCAGGGCGAGACGGCGGGCCAGGCCGCGCCCCTGGTCGCCGGTCCCGCCCAGGACGGCGACGGTCAGCTCGGCGGTGTCCACGCCCTCGGGTGTGCTCTGTTCAGTCATGCGTCGATCCTGTCAGAGGCACCGGTGCGGAGGCGGCCCCGGCCCCGGCCCGTCCACGGCCCCGCGCCTCCCGCCCCCGCTCCCTGGTGGCCGGCCCGGGGGGCCGGGCCACCGGGGAGCGCGGGTCACAGCTCCTCCTCCTCGTCGGAGGCGTCCCACGCCTCGTTGCGCTCGGACGCGATGGTCAGCGCGCTGGCGGCCGTGGCCTCGTCCGGGTAGGGGCCCATGCGCACCTTGTTGGGGCAGCCCGCTCCGTGCTCCACCCGGTTGTGCTTGAGGCAGTACCACCACTTGCCGTCCTGCGGTGTGTCCTCGCTCACTCTCACTCCCTTCCTCCGGGGCGCTGCCCGCGGTGGGAACGTGTTCTCCCGCCGTGCGACCTACCCAGGCCGGGTGCTTCCTCACACTCTCCGGGGAGGGCTCCGCCGAGGCCCGTCGGGCCCGCCCACGAACTACAATCAGTGCCCATGACTACTCCGCTGGTTCCTGGGCGAATCTCGCCACAACGTTCGGTTCCCTCCCACATCGTCCGGCCGGAGTACGTCGGACGGAAGCATCCCGTGGAAGGCGTCCTCGGCGACGTGCAGACCCCCGAGACCATCGAGCGGATGCGGGTGGTCGGACGGATCGCGGCGCAGGCCCTACAGGAGGTCGGCAAGCACGTCGAGCCCGGGGTGACCACGGACGAGCTGGACCGGGTCGGCCACGAGTTCCTGCTGGACCACGGCGCCTACCCCAGTCCGCTGGGCTACAAGGGCTACCCGAAGTCGCTGTGCTCCTCGCTCAACGAGGTGATCTGCCACGGCATCCCGGACGACACGGTGATCTCCGACGGCGACATCGTCAACATCGACATCACCGCCTACAGGGACGGTGTGCACGGCGACACCAACGCCACCTTCATGGCCGGGAACGTCACCGAGGAGCACCGCCTCCTGGTCGAGCGGACCCACGAGGCGACCATGCGCGCGATCAAGGCGTGCCGTCCGGGCCGCCAGATCAACGTGGTCGGCCGGGTCATCGAGTCCTACGCCAAGCGCTTCGGCTACGGCGTGGTCCGCGACTTCACCGGCCACGGCGTGGGCCTGGAGTTCCACTCGGGCCTGGTCGTGCCGCACTACGACGACCCGCGCGCGAACACCGTCATGGAGCCGGGCATGACCTTCACGATCGAGCCGATGATCACGCTCGGCGGCGTGGAATACGACATGTGGGACGACGGCTGGACCGCCGTGACGGCCGACCGCAGGTGGACCGCCCAGTTCGAGCACACCCTGGTCATCACCGACTCCGGCGCGGAGATCCTCACCCTGCCCTAGGTGTACTGATCACGGAGGTTGGTAACACCCACCCCGGCTGACACACACGAAGAGGGCCTTCGGTATCGGTGTGGATTGCGAGATCTACCCGACTCACCAGAAGGCCCTCGATGCCCCACACTACCCACGCCAACGCTCGTCTGACTCCCGCAGGACGCCTCGCGTTGGCCCGCTGCGTCATCGACCAGGGGTGGCCGCTGCGGCGTGCCGCTGAACGTTTCCAGACCAGCACCACCACCGCCAAACGCTGGGCCGAGCGCTACCGCAACCTGGGCCAGGCCGGGATGGTCGATGCCTCCAGCCGCCCGGCCCGCTCACCACGGCGCACCCCACCCCGACGTGAGCGCCGCGTGATCAAGCTGCGCCACCTGCGCCGGTGGGGCCCGGCCCGTATCGGCGGCCACCTGGGCATGCACGCCTCGACCGTGCACCGGATCCTGACCCGCTACGGGTGTGCCCGCCTGGCCCACACCGATCGGGCCACCGGTCAGGTGGTGCGCCGCTACGAGCGCGAACGCCCCGGGGAGCTGGTGCACGTGGACATCAAGAAGCTCGGCAACATCCCCCACGGCGGCGGCCACAAGGCGCTGGGACGCCCCCGGGGGCGCAAGCACCGCTCCAGTGCGGGCTATGCCTACCTGCACAACGCCGTGGACGACCACACCAGGTTGGCCTACTCCGAGATCCTTCCCGATGAGAAGAAGGAGACCGCCGTCTCCTTCTGGGAGCGTGCGCACGCCTACTTCGCGTCGGTGGGGATCACGGTGGAGCGGGTACTGACCGACAACGGGTCCTGCTACCGCTCGCGTCTGTGGCGTGATCTGGTCCGTAACCAGGGCGTCAAGCACAAGCGCACCCGTCCCTACCGGCCCCAGACCAACGGCAAGGTGGAACGCTTCAACCGGACCCTGGTCCAGGAGTGGGCCTACGCACGCCCCTATGCGTCAGAGGCCAAGCGGCGGGAGGCGTTCCCGGGGTGGTTGCATCACTACAATCACCACCGGTTCCACACCGCGCTCGGTGGCCCTCCCGCCTCCCGCGTCACCAACCTCTCAGGGCAGTACACCTAGGGCGTGTGTGGTGGGTGCCGCCCGTCGCGAGCGGCGTATCCGGTGGTGGCCTCGCAAGGCCGAAGAAGGAGTCATCCTGGTTCGGCTGTTGACTGATGAGAACGCGGCGAGGGTGCCGCTGGGGCGCCGCGCAGCAGGGTGAGTATCCGCCATACATGCCCCAGGTCCTGTTCGGTGGACCCGGTCCTGTGCCGCCGGGGGTGGCGGGGGCGCCGGCCACCTCCGGCGTCCGGGCACGAGGCGAAGCGCGGCGGAGCCTCAGGGAAACACCGCCTAGGTGTACCGGCCCGCCACGGGGCGTAGGGTCTTGCGGGTGAAGATCCTCATCTCCGCGGACATGGAGGGCGCCACGGGCGTCACCTGGCCCGCCGACGTCGAGCCCGGCACCGAGCAGTGGCAGCGCTGCCGGTCCATGTTCACCAGCGACGTCAACGCCGCCGTCGAGGGACTGTTCGAGGGCGGCGCCACCGAGGTCCTGGTCAACGAGGCGCACGCGACCATGCGCAACCTCCTGCTGGAGGAGCTGAACGGCGACGCCACCATGATCACCGGGCGGCACAAGGAGCTGTCCATGGTCGAGGGCGTCCAGTCCGGCGACTGCGACGGCGTGGTGTTCCTCGGCTACCACTGCGGCGCCGGGGACGAGGGCGTCCTCGCCCACACCTACCTGCCCAACGCGGTGACCGGCGTGTGGCTGGACGGCGAGCCCGCCGGGGAGGGCCGCCTCAACGCCGCCGTGGTCGCCGAGTACGGCACCCCCGTCATCCTGGTGACCGGGGACGACCGCGCCTGCGAGGACGCCGCCTCCTACGCCCCGTTCGCGCGGACGGTCGCGGTCAAGGACCACGTCAGCCGGTACGCGGCCCGCTGCCGTCCCCCGCTCAGGACCGCACGGGACATCCGGGCCGGGGCCCGCGCCGCCATGATGCTGGCCGGGCGCCTGGACCCCGCCGAGCCGGCTCCCAGGGCCGTGGAGGTCGAGGTCGACTCCGCCCAGCTCGCCCAGGCCGCCGCCATCGTCCCCGGCGTCACGCGTGTGGGGGTGCGGCGGGTCCGCTACGTCTCCCCGGACGCCTACGAGATGATCCGCTGCTTCAAGGCGGTCACCACGCTCATCTCCAACGCCATGGAGGCGAACTACGGCTGAGGTCTCCCCGGGGCGGCGGCCCCTCGGGGAGCGGCGGTCCGCCGAACGGCGGCCCGCCACCCGCGCAATGCCCGGGCACCCCGTGCGGAACTGGTAGAAATATGCTGGGGAGCAGCGCGTCACCACGCTCCCCTCCTTCCCTGACATCCTGCAGTCGAGAGCGAGGCCGCGCACGTGGGCCACACCGCCACCTCCTTTCCCGGTCGGACCGACGACCTCGCGGCGGCCGGGGAGGACGCCGTCCGGCTGGCCCGCGGACTCGTCCGCCGCGACTCCACCAACCACGGGGGCGGCCGGGGCGACGAACGCGCCGCCGCCGAGTACGTCGCGGAGGCGCTCGGCGACGCCGGACTGGATCCCCGGATCCTGGAGTCGGCCCCCCGGCGCGCGAACGTGGTCGTCCGCGTGCCCGGCACCGACCCCACCGCGCCCGCGCTGCTGGTGCACGGCCACCTGGACGTGGTGCCCGCCGACGCCGCCGACTGGACGGTGCCGCCCTTCGCCGGGGAGATCGCCGACTGCCCCGTCACCGGCGTGCCCGCCCTGTGGGGGCGCGGTTCGGTGGACATGAAGAACTCCATCGCCATGGTCACCGCCGTGGTGCGCCACTGGGCGCGGCACGGCCTGCGGCCCCGGCGCGACATCGTGCTGGCGTTCGTCGCCGACGAGGAGGACAGCGCCGCCTACGGGGCCGACTACCTGGTCCGTGAGCATCCCGGGCTGTTCGAGGGCTGCACCACCGCGATCGGCGAGGGCGGCGGGGAGACCATCCACGCCCACAGCGCCTCCGGGAAGCCGGTGCGCCTGTACCCGGTGGGCGCGGCCGAGCGCGGCAGCGCCTGGCTGACCCTGCGCGCCCGGGGCACGGCCGGGCACGGGTCCCGGCCTCCGGGCGACAACGCGGTCGGTGCCCTGGCCGAGGCCGTCGCCCGCATCAACCGCCACGAGTGGCCGCTGTACCTGACCCCCGTCACGCGGGCGTCGATCGACGCGATCGCCGCCGCCCTGGAGATCGAGCGCGTGCCCGGCGACACCGACACCGACGAGACGGTGGCCGCCCTGGTGGAGAAGCTGGGGACGGCCGCGCCGCTGATCGGTCCGACCACCCGCAACGGCGCGACGCCCACCATGCTCTCGGCCGGGTACAAGGTGAACGTGGTGCCCGGCGAGGCCGTCGCGAGCGTGGACGGCCGGGTGCTGCCCGGTGGCGAGGAGCAGTTCGCCGCCACCATGGACGAGCTCACCGGCGACCATGTGACCTGGGAGTACGCGCACGGTTCGCCCTCCGTGGTCGCGCCGGTGGACTCCCCCTCCTTCGCGGCTCTGAGCGAGGCCCTGCTGTTCCACGACCCCGGCGCCCACGTGGTGCCGGTGTGCCTGGCCGGGGGCACGGACGCCAAGGTGTTCGCCCGGCTCGGCATCGAGTGCTACGGCTTCTCCCCCCTGGCGCAGCCCGAGGGGCTGGACTACACGAACCTGCTGCACGGCGTGGACGAGCGGGTACCGCTGGAAGGGCTGCGGTTCGGCGTGCGGGTTCTGGACACGTTCCTGCGCGCCTGAACGCTCGGATCCCCGCTCGGCTGGGAAACTGGCGGTCCTGGTGACCGGGCCGCGAAGGCGGTGTCCGTGTCGGGCGACGCGGACGATCATGGAGGGCGCAGCGTGGGAGAGGCGATGACCGAGGTGGCGGACGCGGCGGTTCGGGCTCCGCGTCCGCGGGGTGTGCCGGAGCTGGTCCGACCGCCCCGGCTGCGGAAGGGCGACCGGGTACGGCTGGTCGCCCCGTGCAGCCCGGTCCCGGCGGAGCAGCTGGACGCGGCGGTGGAGGCACTGCGCGGCTGGGGCCTGGAGGTGGAACCGGCCCCGCACGTGCGCGAGCGGCATCCGCGACTGCCCTACCTTGCCGGAGCGGACGCCACACGGGCCGCCGACCTGCAGGCGGCCTGGTGCGATCCGAACGTGGACGCGGTGTTCTGCGTGCGCGGCGGCGACGGGGCGCACCGGACACTGGACCTGCTGGACTTCGACGCGATGCGCGGGGCCGGCCCCAAGGCGCTGATCGGGTTCAGCGACGTCACCGCGGTGCACGAGGCGTTCGCGGTGGAGCTCGGGGTGGCCACGGTGCACGGGCCGGTGGTCGGCACCCGCTACTTCGTGGGCGACGCGGCGGCCCAGGAGGAACTGCGCACCACGCTGTTCCACCCCGAGCGGCGGGTCCTGCTGACCTCGCCGGGCGCGCACGCGCTGGTGCCTGGCCGGGCCGAGGGCGTGACCTTCGGCGGGAACCTGAGCCTGCTCAACGACGGCCTGGCCACTCCGCACAGCCGCCTGTCGGCGTCGGGGGGCATCCTGCTGCTGGAGGACATCGGCGAGGACGTGGCCCGCCTCGACCGGATGCTCACCCACCTGCTGCGCACGGGATGGATGGACGGGGTGGCCGGGGTGGCCCTGGGCACGTGGACCGACTGCCCGCCCGATCCGGGGATGATCGCCGCACTGATGCGCGACCGCCTGGAGCCGCTGGGGGTGCCGGTGCTGTGGGGTCTGGAGTTCGGGCACTGCTCGGCCCAGCTCACCGTGCCGCTGGGGGTCCCGGCGCTGCTCGACGCCGACGACGGCAGCCTGGAGCTGGCCGTTCCGGGGCTGGCGTGAGGTCCGCCCGGGAGGCGGTGGGCACCCGCCCGGCCGTGCGCGTGGCCCCGGCCTCGCCGGAGAGGTCCCGGGTTCCACCCCGTCGGCCCCTGACGCTCTCGGCGCGTCCCGCGCCCCACGCCGGGGGCCGTACCGCTACTCCCACGGGCCGCCGACGCGGAGCGGCTAGAATCCCCCCATGGTTCGAGAACCGCTGACCGCAGAGCAGATCGAGCGCGGCCGCCTCCTGGGGGGCCTGCTCCGGCAGGCCCGCGGGGAGCGCACGATGGTCGACGTCGCGCACCGGGCCGGGATCTCGGTCGAGACCCTGCGCAAGATCGAGGGCGGGCGCATCCCCACCCCGGCGTTCTTCACGGTCGCGTCGATCGCCACCGCGCTCGGCCTGTCCCTGGACGACCTCCTGCACCGTGTGCGCGCCGACGCTCCCGCGGGGGAACCCGTGCCCGCCCCGCTGGCGGTCTGACCGCGCGCCCGAAGCCGTGCGGTGGCCGCCGTCAGGCGCGGCCACGGCCGTTCGGGTGTGCCCGCAGGGCCTCCGACAACGCGCCGACCAGCGGTGAGCCGAGGTCGCCCGACCGGGACCGGGCCTCCTGGGGGCCGGAGCCCAGACACCACTTCCAGAGCCGGTCCAGGCGCCCGGGGTCGAGCTCCTCCTCCGGGTGGCGGACCGTCTCCACCGGCCAGTCCCAGACCCGGCCCTGGGCCGCGACCTTGGCACCGCCCGCGACGGGGTCCACCACCAGGGCGGGAACCCCGTTGCGCAGGGCCAGCACCAGTCCGTGCAGACGGGTGGTCACCACCAGGTCCATCCGGCGCACCAGGGCGTCGAACTGGTGCGGTTCGGCGCAGTGGAGCCAGTCGGACGTGTCCAGCCGGGTGTCGACCGGCACGCGCGCGCAGTCCTTGGTCACCAGCCACCTCTCCAGGGACCGGTGCACACCCGCGTGGGCCGACCGGTCCCGGTACTCGCCCTGGCCCGGCGCGGTGGCCACTCCCACGACCGGTACCGAAGGGCCCGCGGGGGCGCCCGCGGCGAGGTCGCGCCGCGACTCCTCCCCCGCTCCGTCGCGGGACAGCACGGTGTGGAAGCCGAGGAAGGCCGGGGAGCGGGGATCGGTCACGGACACGCCGACCGCGATCCGCCGGCAGGACGCGAAGGTCCGGTGGAGGTCCTCGACCTGGCGTCCGCTGACCGGGCCGCACACGAAGACCAGGTGCGAGTAGGCGGACGGGTCCACCTCGCCGAGGGAGGGCCCCTCAGAGCGGAACCCGGGGCTCCACGCGACGTCGTGGACGACACCGTCCCTTCGCAGCGCGGCCGAGACCGCCTCCACCGCCCCGACGTCGCCCGCCGTGGCCTCCCCGTCCACGAACGAGAACCATCCGGCCAGGAGCACCCGTGCCCGGTCGTCCGGCACCTCGGGCGTGCGCTGTTCCACGGTCTCCCCTTGCTTCGTCGACTACGGCGTACCCGGCTCCGTTCACACGGAGGCCCGGTGACTGGACTACCTCAGGTGGAGACGGCTCAACCGTCCGGCGGGGATCGGGACCTCGCCGCTCCTGCCCCTACCGTTGGTCGTGTATCCGCGGCCCGGGCGTGTCCGCGCCGTTTCCGCTCCGCCGGCGGTGGTAGTCACGGGGACAGGGCCGCGCCGACGAGGACCAACAGGGGGACCACATGACCGAACAGGCACTGCGGTTGGACGAGGCCGAACTGCGCGGCCTCCTCGACGGACGCTGGGCCCACGTGCGCGAGCAGGCCCGCGACGTCCTCCGGGGAGAGCTGTTCGCCCCCGTCCACGGGCTGTCGGTGGAGGAGCACCGCGCCCGCACCCTCGCCCAGCTCGAGGCCCTGGCCAAGAGCGGCCTGCCCACCTACGGCTTTCCCGAGTCGGTGGGCGGCCGCGGCGACGTCGGAGCCTCCGTGGTCGGCTTCGAGATGATGGTCAACGACCTGTCCCTCATGGTGAAGATGGGCGTGCAGTGGGGGCTGTTCGGCGGGGCGATCAGCGCCCTGGGCACAGAACGCCACCACACCGAGTACCTGCCCGACGTGATGTCGCTGGAACTGCCCGGCTGCTTCGCGATGACCGAGACCGGCCACGGCTCGGACGTGCAGAGCCTGCGCACCACGGCCACCTACGACCCCGGGGCCGAGGAGTTCGTGGTCCACACGCCCGACGAGTCGGCGCGCAAGGACTACATCGGCAACGCCGCGCGCGACGGCCGCATGGCGGTGGTCTTCGCCCAGCTCAACGCCGACGGCGAGGAGCACGGCGTGCACGCCCTGATGGTCCCGATCCGCGACGGGCGGGGCGAGCCCATGCCGGGCGTGCGCATCGGGGACTGCGGCGTCAAGGCCGGGCTCAACGGAGTGGACAACGGCCGCCTGGAGTTCGACCACGTCCGGGTGCCGCGCGCCAACCTGCTCAACCGGTACGGGGACGTGGCTCCCGACGGCACCTACTCCAGCCCCATCGAGAGCAAGAACCGGCGCTTCTTCACCATGCTCGGCACGCTCGTCCGCGGCCGGATCAGCGTCGCGGGCGGCTCGGGCACCGCCACCAAGGCCGCGCTGGCCATCGCGGTGCGCTACGGCGACACCCGCCGCCAGTTCGGGCGTCCCGGGACCGACGGGGAGCCCGAGCGCGAGGTGCGCGTCCTGGACTACCTGGCGCACCAGCGCAAGCTGCTGCCCGCGCTGGCCCGCACCTACGCGCTGCACTTCGCGCAGGAGGAGCTGGTGACCCGCCTGCACGACCTGTCCCTGTCCTCCGAGCACGACGACCGCGCCCAGCGGGAGCTGGAGTCGCGGGCGGCCGGGCTCAAGGCGGTGGCCACCTGGCACGCCACCAGGACCATCCAGATGTGTCGCGAGGCGTGCGGCGGCGCCGGGTACATGGCGGAGAACCGCATTCCGCAGCTCAAGGCCGACTCCGACATCTTCACCACGTTCGAGGGCGACAACACGGTCCTGATGCAGCAGCTCACCAAGAGCCTGCTGACCAACTTCCAGGACTCGTTCGGCGACCTGGACCAGTTGGGACTGGTCCGCTTCATGGCGGGCAAGGTCTTCGAGACGGTCATCGAGCGCACCGCCGCGATCCCGCTGATCGACCGGCTCGTCGCGGCCGCCCCGGGACGCGGGGAAGAGGCCGGCCTGTACAACCGGGGCTGGCAGCTGGAGCTGCTGGAGGACCGCGAGAAGCACGTCGTCGAGGGGCTGGCCGCACGGCTGCGCAGGTCCGGGAAGGACGGCAACGACGCCTTCGAGACGTTCAACCGCGCCCAGGACCACGTGCTCACCGCGGGCCGCGCGCACATGGACCGGGTGGTGCTGGAGGCGTTCGTGGCGGGGATCGACCGCTGCGGCGACACCTCGACGGCCAAGCTGCTCAACCGGCTGTGCGACCTGTACGTGATGTCGGTGGTGGAGGAGGACCGCGCCTGGTTCCTGGAGCACGAGCGCCTGTCCACGAACAGGGCCAAGGCGGTCACGCAGGCGGTGAACGACCTGTGCCGGGGACTGCGGCCCTACGCCGTGCAGCTGGTGGACGCGTTCGGGCTGCGCGACGAGTGGCTGTCGGCGCCGATCGCGCTGGGCGCCGAGCACGCGCGCCAGGGCGACCCGGCACCCGGGCGAGGCTGACGGCCCGTGCCGGCCTCCTCCGCGCGGGGATATCCTCGTCGCAGTCCAACAGCGGAGATCACGCGTGAGGGGTTGCGGATGTCGGCCATCCGGCTGCTGGTCCTGGGAGCGGTCCGCCTGCACGGGCGTGCGCACGGCTACCAGGTACGCGGCGACCTGGAGCTGTGGGGCGCGCACGAGTGGTCCAGCGCCAAGCCGGGGTCGATCTACCACGCGCTCAAGCAGATGGCCGGACAGGGCCTGCTGCACGCCCACGAGGTCGCGCCGTCCACCGCCGGAGGGCCGCCCCGGACCGAGTACGAGGTCACCGAGGCGGGCACTCGGGAGTACTTCGCCCTGCTGCGCGCGGCGGTGTCCTCGTACGGCGAGCGGCTGGACGTGCTCTCGGCGGGCCTCGGCTTCATCGTCGACCTGTCCCGGGAGGAGGCGGTCGAGCTGCTCGGGCGGCGCGTCGAGGGCCTGGAGGAGTGGCGCCGCGGGGTGGTCGGGTACTACACGCCGGAGGAGGGGCCCGGCCAGATGGGCCACATCGGCGAGATCATGGACATGTGGGTGCACTCGGCGGAGGCGGACGCGGAGTGGACACGCGCGCTGATCCGGCGGATCGAGGGCGGCGCCTACTCCTTCGCCGGTGAGGGCGGCAGGCCCTACGAGGGCGTCCTCGCGGAGGAGCATCCGGGCGCGGCACCCTCCCCCTGAGGCGGCCGGGCGGCGGCCACCTCAGTCCACGTCCGGCTCCCCGGCCTCCCCTCGGAGCCACTGCCGCAGGTCGGAGGCGTTGCGCAGTTCGCCCTCGACCCTGCGCAGCTCCGGTCCGGTGAGCTCGATCGCGTCCAGGTCCGCCCGCCACTCCCCGACGCGGTCGTCCTCCCCGAGGGCGACCGCGAGCTCGATCAGCATGACCAGCGCCAGCGCCCGGTCCGCGGCGGGGGCGGTGTCGCCGTGCCTGCGCAGGCCGGAGCGGATCCGCCGGAAGGCGGCGGGGTCGTCGGTCTTGAAGTCGCGCAGGGTCCGTGCGTCGTCCAGGACGCGGGCGAGCCCGTCGAGTCCCTTGGAACCGCCGTACTCCGGTTTCCCGGGCTCGTCGCGCTGGATGAAGATGATCGAGTTGCCCGACGGGTCCATCAGCGTGAAGCGGCTGGCGCCGGGCCGGTACCGGGTGAGGCGCGGCAGCCCCTTCGCCAGGACCCTGCCGTAGGCCCGGCGCATGGCCCGGGTGAGGGCGGCGTGGTAGGGCGCGACCGCGTCGACCATGACCAGGCAGCCGCCGCTGTTCTCCCGGGCGGGGTCCAGCTCCTTCGGGGTGCGGCCGTAGTGCAGGTCGAAGCCGCTCCAGCGCAGCGCCAGGTACAGGTAGGGCCTGGTCTGCTCGTGGGTGACCTCGAAGCCGAGCGCACGGTAGAACTCCAGGGTGGCCTCGGCCGAGACGCACGGCAGCACGGGCACGGTCGTCTCGTTGGCCCGCGTCCCGGCCGCCTCCGGCCCCCGCCGCCCGGCGGCCCCGTCCGCTCCGCCGCCGGCTCGCGCGGTGTCCGTTCCGGCCACGTGCGCCTCCTATTAGTCAAGTTTGATTACCTGCGAGGGTAGGCCCTTCCCCGACCACTGGTCAAACTTGACTACATGCAGGGGCGCGCCGGCTCCGCCCGCGGGCACGCCCCGGCCCGGCGGCGCGCCGCACCGTGCGAGCCGTCCCCCGGCGGGACTTTCGCCGTCCACGCGATCGCCCTAACATGAGACAAATTCATGTTAGGCAGGTCACACGTGCGCACACCCCCGGCGCCACCGCCCTCCCCCGGCCCACCGCCACGGCACCGGCCCGGCGTCCCCGAGGCGCTCGCCGAGCCCACACGCCCCGTCCGCCGCATGTGGGTGGCCGGGATCAGCCTGGCCAACCTGGGTATGTGGGTGGCCTTCTTCGGCCCCCTCCAGGTCCTGCTGCCCGAGCAGGTCGGCCTGCTCGACCCGGGCTCCAAGGAGACCACCCTGGCCTGGGTGACCGGCGTGGGCGCGGCCTGCGCCACCCTGGCCACCCCGCTGGCCGGGGCGCTGTCGGACCGCACCACCGGCCGGTTCGGGCGGCGCCGCCCGTGGATCCTGGCCGGTGCGGTCCTGGGCGGCCTGGGCCTGGTGGTCCTCGGCCGGCAGGACGGCGTCCTCGGCGTGCTGCTGGGGTGGTCGTTCGTACAGGCCGCACTGTCCTGCCTGAACGCGACCCTGCTCGCCGCCGTGCCCGACCGCGTGCCCGTCCGCCAGCGCGGTGTGGTCTCCGGGTGGATCGGCATACCGCAGTCGGCGGGAGTGGTGGTCGCGGTGCTGCTGGTGACCGTGGTGGTCACGGGCACGGCCCCCGGCTACGCCCTCGTCGGCGTGCTGACCATCGCCTGCGCCCTGCCGTTCGCGCTGCTGGCGCCCGATCCCCCGCTGCCCCGCGAGGCGCGCCCATCCTGGAGCGCGTTCGTGCGCGGCATGTGGGTGTCCCCGCGCCGGTACCCCGACTTCGGATGGGCGTGGCTGACCCGTTTCCTCATGCAGACGGGCAACGCCATGGCCACCCTCTACCTGCTCTACTTCCTGACCGACGAGGTGGGTTACGAGGAGTTGTTCCCCGGGTCCTCCGCCGCGGACGGCCTCCTGGTGCTCATCTCCGTCTACACGGCGGCGGTCGTGGCCACGACCGTGGTCGCCGGGCTGGTCTCGGACCGCATCGGCCGCCGCCGGGGCATGGTGTGCCTGGCGGGTGCGGTGGCGGCCGTACCCGCGTTCCTGCTCGCCGCCTTCCCCACGTGGACGGTGGTCCTGGCGTGCGCGGCGGTGCTGGGGGTCGGCTTCGGCGTCTACCTGTCCGTGGACAACGCCCTGGTCACCGAGGTCCTGCCGGATGCCGGAGGCCGCGCCAAGGACCTGGGGATCGTCAACATCGCCAGCGCCGGCCCCCAGGTGATCGGCCCGGCCCTGGCCGGTCCGATCGTCGTCCACCTGGGCGGATACCCGGTCCTGTACGCCGTGTGCGGACTGCTCAGCCTGTTGGGCGGGGCGCTGGTGTGGCGGATCAGGGGCGTGGCCTGACACTCCTCCCGGCCCCCGGAGGAAGGCGGGTGCCACCCCTGCCGGTACCCGGTCGCCCGACCCCGGGCCCGTGCCTGGGGCCCGGCGCCCACCGGTCCGGCGCTCAGTCGCCGACCGCGTCCAGGGAGCCGCTGCCGTGTCGCTCCGGCGCCTCCTCGCCGCGCTGGCGGGCGGGCTCCCACCACCACCAGTGCGACTCGGGCACCCAGGCGGGGATCTCCTCCTCGTTGACCGGACGGGCGCTGCCCGCCACCTCGACGAGGGCCTCGTCCACGCGCTGGATGGCCTCCAGGTCGCCGGGGCGCAGGAAGTCCCGCCAGGGCACGAACTCCTCGCCGAGCAGCTCCAGCATGGACCGGCGCCAGCAGGCGGGTCGGTAGGCCTCGTGCCGGCCGTTCTCGGCCGCGGTCTGGCTGCGGATCACGTACAGGCTGAGCCGGTCGGGGTTGTTGCCGCTCGTCAGCAGCTCGGCCAGGGTGGCGCTGAAGTTCCGCCCTCCCGGGGAGCGCCGGTGGGCGGAGGAGGTCGCACGGTACAGGTCGAAGAGCGCGGCGAAGGCGTTGTCCATCAGGGCGTCGCGGTCCCTGCGGCGCGAGGCGCTCTCCGCGAAGGCGTCCAGTGCCCGCTTGGCCAGGCCCGGGAGATCCCTGCCCGCATCCGCACTCACCCTCGCACCGCCTTCTCCGTCCCCGATGACACGTTCGGCGGGCCCGCGCCCGCTGCTTCGATCATAGACACGCTCCGTACCGTCTAGGTAGCCGGTTCAGCCGGTCCGCTCCCCGAGCTGCTCGTCGAGTGTGCGCGCCCACTGGCGCACGATCCGGCGCCGCCGGGGCTCGTCGTCGGTGAGCAGGTTGGCCAGTCCCAGGCCGCGCGCCAGGTCCAGGGTCGCCTGTACGGTCTCGCGGACCCCGGGCACCGTCTCGTCCACGTCCAGCAGCGCCACGGCGGACCGGTGGACCTCCCGGCCCATCCGCTCCTCCATGGGGATGATCCGCTCGCGCAGGACCGGGTCGCTCGCGGCCGCCGACCACAGTTGGAGGGCGGCCCGAAAGTCCACGCCGGTGAACGCGTCCACGACCATCTGCACGACCGCCTCGGTGCGCCCCGGCCCCTCGGGGACGGCGGCCGCACCGCGCCGCAGCTCCTCTCCCCTGCTGTCGAGCATGTGCCGCAGCGCGGCCAGGAACAGGTCCTCACGGGTGGGGAAGTGGTGCTGGGCCGCGCCCCGGGACACCCCGGCCCGCCGTGCCACCGCGCCCACGGTGGCACCGGCCGCGCCGTGTTCGGCCAGGCAGGCCACGGCGGCCTCCAGCAGTCGGGCGCGGGTGGCGCGGCTGCGCTCCTGGCGCGGCTCGCGGTCGGCCCCGGTGTCCACGTGTCGCCTCTCCCCACTACACCGCGCGGACGCTCCTGCGGGCGTCCGCGGCGGGGTTCCTCCGGTCAGTACGACTTGGGCAGGCCGAGGGACTGCTGCGCCACGTAGTTGAGCACCATCTCCCGGCTCACCGGGGCGATGCGCGCCAGGCGGGCGGCGGCGATCGCCGACCCCAGGCCGTACTCGCTGGCCAGGCCGTTGCCCCCGAGGGTCTGCACGGCCTGGTCGACCGCGCGCACGCACGCCTCGGCGGCGGCGTACTTGGCCATGTTGGCCGCCTCCCCGGCTCCCGCGTCGTCGCCGGAATCGTAGCGGAGCGCCGCGTGCTGGGTCATCAGCCGGGCCTGCTCCAGCTCGATCTTGACCTGTGCCAGCGGGTGGGCCAGCCCCTGGTGGGCGCCGATGGGGGTGTCGCGCCACACCCTCCTCTCCTTGGCGTAGGCGACGGCCCTGTCCAGGGCGTAGCGGGCACTGCCTGTGGCCAGGGACGCGGCCATGACGCGCTCGGGGTTGAGCCCCGCGAAGAGCTGGAGGAGCCCGGCCTCGGGGTCGCCGACCAGGGCGTCGGCGGGCAGGCGCGCGTCGTCCATGAAGAGCTGGAACTGGTGGTCGGGGCTGACCAGGTCCATCTCGATCCGGCGGGCCTCGAATCCGGGGGTGTCGGTGGACACCACGAACAGCGCGGCGGACAGGCGCCCGGTGTCCTCGTCCTGCACCCGGCCGACGACGAGGACGGCGTCGGCGACGTCCACGCCCGAGATGAAGGTCTTGCGGCCGTTGAGGACCCAGCCGTCGCCGTCGCGGCGCGCGGTGGTGGTGATGCGGTGCGCGTTGGAGCCCGCGTCGGGCTCGGTGATGGCGAAGGCCATGATCGTCTCGCCCGTGGCCAGTCCGGGCAGCCAGCGCCGCTGCTGGTCGGGGGTGCCGAAGCGCGACAGGACGGTGCCGCAGATGGCCGGTGAGACCACCATCATCAGGGTGGGGCACCCGGCGGCGCCGAGCTCCTCCAGGACCGCGGCCAGGTCGCCGATGCCGCCGCCCCCGCCGCCGTACTCCTCGGGGATGTTGACGCCCAGGTAGCCGAGCTTGCCGGCCTCGCGCCACAGGTCGGTGAGGTAGGCGCCCTCCCGGGCCCTGTCCCGGTAGTAGTCGGGCCCGTACCCGGCGGCGAACGCGGACACGGCGGCGCGCAGTTCGACGCGCTCGGCGGGTTCGTTGAAGGTCATGGCACCGGTCACGTTCGGACCCCTTCGTAGTCGAGTACGGCGAGGGGTGCCCCGGCGGGCACCCTCTGCCCCGCCGCGACCGGGATCTCCCGGACGGCACCGGCGGCGGGGGCGGTGACGCGGTGCTCCATCTTCATGGCTTCCATGCGCAGCAGGGTCTGGCCCTCGGCGACCCGGTCCCCCACGGCGACGTCCACGGCGGTGACGGTGCCCGGCATGGGCGCGGGCAGGGCGCCGGGGTCGACCGCGGCCTCGGGTTCGGGGAGGGGGTCGACGGGGGTGAGGGTGACCGGCCCCAGGGGCGAGTCGACGTGGACGTCGCCGCCGCCGCGGTGGACGTGGAAGGCGCGGCGCAGGCCGTGCTCCTCCAGGACCACCAGCCCGGGCGCGGCCGAGAGCACGCGGACCCCGTCCTGTTCCGGCAGGTAGGCGCCCCGGAGGGCGCGGTAGGCGGTGGTGACCTCCCCTCCCCCCGCGACGACGTGCCGGCGCACGTGCGGCTGGGAGGCCAGGTTGCGCCAGTTGGCGGGGATGCCGGCGGGGACGGTGGCGCCGGTACGGGCGTCCTCGGCGGCGGCCAGGGACGCGGCCAGCGCGGCCAGGCGCTCGGTGGCGGGGCCGGCCAGGGGCCGGGCCAGTTCGGTGCGCCGCCCGCCGTCCAGGTAGCCGGTGTGCAGTTGCTCGGGACGGCTCTGGGCCGCCCCGAACGCGGGGTCGCGCAGCGTCCGTACGAGCAGGTCGCGGTTGGTGCCCACCCCGTGGACGCGCGCGGTGGCCAGGGCGGAGGCCAGGCGGCGGACCGCGTCGCGGCGGTCGTGCCCGTGGGCGACGACCTTGGCGAGCAGGGGGTCGAAGTCGGTGCCGACGGTGTCGCCGGGCTCGACGCCGCTGTCCAGGCGCACCCCGGGAGCGGTGAGGGGCGCGAACCGGGCGGTGGCGGCGGGGACGTCGAAGGCGTGCAGGGTGCCGGTGCGGGGGCGCCACTCCTCCCGGGGGTCCTCGGCGTACAGGCGGGCCTCGACGGCGTGGCCGCGCGGCGCGGGCGGGCCGCCCTCGGGCAGGGGCTCTCCCTCGGCGATCCGGATCTGCCACTCGACCAGGTCCAGCCCGGTGACGCACTCGGTGACGGGGTGCTCGACCTGGAGGCGGGTGTTCATCTCCAGGAAGACGGGATCACCGAAGCCCCCAGCGGAGACGGGCACGAGGAACTCGGCGGTTCCGGCTCCGGTGTAGTCGATGGCGCGGGCCATGCGGCGGGCGGCCTCGTACAGGCGCCGGCGCAGGGGGTCGGGCAGGCCGGGGGCGGGGGTCTCCTCGATGACCTTCTGGTGGCGGCGCTGGACGGAGCAGTCGCGCTCGCCCAGTGTCCAGACGGTGCCGTGGGCGTCGGCCAGGACCTGCACCTCGACGTGGCGGCCCCGTGGGACGTAGGGCTCGCAGAACACGGCCGGGTCGCCGAAGGCGGAGGCCGCCTCGGCGCGGGCGGCGTCCGCCTCGGAGGGCAGGTCGGCGAGGTCGCGGACCACGCGCATGCCGCGCCCGCCTCCCCCGGAGACGGCCTTGACCAGCACGGGCAGGTGTTCGGCGCGCACGTCCTCGGGGGCGAGGGCGTCGGCGACGGGCACCCCGGCCTCGCGGGCGATCCGCTTGGCACGGGTCTTGGCCCCCATGCGTTCGACGGCCTCGGCGGCGGGGCCGACCCAGGTGAGTCCGGCGCCGGTGACGGCGCGGGCCAGGCCGGGGTTCTCGGACAGGAAGCCGTAGCCGGGGTGGACGGCGTCGGCGCCGGCGGCGAGGGCGGCCCCGACCACGGCGCGGGGGTCGAGGTAGGCGTCCACGGGTCCGCGCCCGTCGGGGACGGGCAGGCGCACGGCGGTGTCGGCCTCGGCCACGTGCGCGGCGGCCTCCTCGCCGGGGGCGTGGACCGCGACCGTGGTGACGCCGAGGCGGCGGCAGGTGCGCATGATCCGGCGGGCGATCTCGCCCCGGTTGGCGACCAGGAGGGAGGCGACGGGCCGGTGGGCGGCGGGCGGCCCCCCTTCCCGGCCCGTGGTGAAGGGCACGTCGTTCAAGGTTTCCTCTCCGCTCACATCCGGAAGACGCCGAAGCGGTCGGTGCCGCGGACGGGCGCGTTGTGGGCGTGGGACAGGCACAGCCCCAGGACGGTACGGGTGTCGCGGGGGTCGATGACGCCGTCGTCGTAGACCCGCCCGGACAGGAACAGCGGCAGCGACTCGGCCTCGATCTGGTTCTCGACCATCTCCCGGACCGCGGCGTCCTGTTCCTCGTCGTAGGGCTGTCCCTTCCTGGCCGCGGACTGGCGGGCGACGATGGACAGGACCTCGGCGAGCTGCCGGGGACCCATGACGGCGGAGCGCGCGCTGGGCCAGGCGAACAGGAAGCGGGGGTCGTAGGCCCGCCCGCACATCCCGTAGTGGCCGGCGCCGTAGGAGGCGCCCACGAGCACCGAGAAGTGCGGGACGGTGCTGTTGGAGACGGCGTTGATCATCATCGAGCCGTGTTTGATGATGCCGCCCTGCTCGTACTCGCGGCCGACCATGTAGCCGGTGGTGTTGTGCAGGAACACCAGCGGGGTGTCGGCGCGGTTGGCGAGCTGGATGAACTGGGCGGCCTTCTGGGCCTCGGCGCTGAACAGCACGCCGTTGCCGTTGGCCAGGACGCCGACGGGGTAGCCGTGCAGGTTCGCCCAGCCGGTGACCAGACCGCCGCCGTAGGAGGGCTTGAACTCGTCGAACTCCGAGCCGTCCACGATCCGGGCGATGATCTCGCGCGGGTCCACGGGCACCTTGAGGTCGGGCGGCATGACGCCGAGCAGGTCCTCGGGGTCGTGGAGGGGCGCGCGGGCGCCCGCCTTCGGCCCGGGGCCCTCCTTGCGGTGGTTGAGCCGGGCGACGACGCGCCTACCGATACGGATCGCGTCGCATTCGTCCTCGGCCAGGTGGTCGGCGAGCCCGGACACCTCGGCGTGCATGCGCGCGCCGCCCAGCGACTCGTCGTCGCTCTCCTCCCCCGTGGCGGCCCTGACCAGCGGCGGACCGCCCAGGAACACCTTGGAGCGATCGCGCACCATGACCACGTGGTCGCTCATGCCGGGGACGTAGGCGCCTCCGGCCGTGGAGTTGCCGAAGACCAGGGCGATCGTGGGGATCCCGGCGGCGGACAGGCGGGTCAGGTCGCGGAAGGTGCGGCCCCCGGGGATGAAGATCTCCTTCTGGGTGGGCAGGTCGGCGCCGCCGGACTCCACCAGGCTGATCAGCGGCATCCGGTTGTGCTCGGCGATCTCCGCGGCCCGCGCGGACTTCTTCAGGGTCCACGGGTTGCTGGATCCGCCGCGCACCGTGGGGTCGTTGGCCACCAGCACGCACTCCACGCCGGAGACGACGCCCACGCCGGTGACGACGCCGGCGCCCACGTGGAAGTCGCTGCCCCACGCGGCGAGCGGCGACAGTTCCAGGAAGGGGCTGCCCTCGTCCAGGAGGAGTTCGATCCGCTCGCGGGCCAGCAGCCCGCCCCGGGCGCGGTGGCGCTCCACGTAGCGCTCGCCGCCTCCGGCCATGGCCTTGGCGTGTTCGGCGTCGATCTCGGCGAGTTTGGCGAGCATGGCCTCGCGGGACCGCGCGAAGTCGGGCGAGGCGGTGTCGAGCCGGGTTCCCAGGGTGCTCACGGCCGCTCCACCTCCGGCAGCAGCGCCTCGGGGACCGGCGCCCTCCGCGCGCGCAGCCACTCCCCCAGCCCCTTGGCCTGCGGATCGGCTCCCTCGCGTCGGGCGGTGCCGGGGGCGAGCATGCCCTCGATCCAGAAGTTGGCGGCGCGCAGGTGGGGCAGCAGGTACCGGGTGACCCTCAGGTCGGCGGTCTCGGGGAGCAGCTCGCGCAGCAGGTCGGCGGTGAGGGTGGTGGCCAGCCACCGCCACGCCGGATCGGTGTCCGCCCACACGCCCAGGTTGGCGTCGGCGCCCTTGTCGCCGCTGCGCGCGCCCAGGACCAGGCCGAGGGGCGCGGACCGGGTGGGGCCCTCCGGCAGGGGCTCGGGCAGCGGGGGTTCGGGGACCTCGGCCAGGTCGCGGGTGCGGGGCGCGGGTGCGATGGCCATCCGCCGGCCGTCGGGGAGGATCGCGGTGTGCTCCACCTCGGTGGCGGGCACGAGGACGTGGGTGGCGGCGACCCCGTCGGGCCGGGCGTCGCGCGGCGGCGCGGTGAGGTGGAAACCGGCGTAGCTGCCCAGGGCCAGTTCCACGGCGGCCGCGCCGAAGGAGCGTCCGATGGCGGCGGGGTCGTGGTCGCGGGCGACCACGCGCAGCCGGGCGGTGGCCGCGTCCTGGGTCGGGCCGTGGGGGTCCTCGGCGGGCACGAACGTGAAGCGCAGGTCCTGCGGCTCGCGCGCGGCCAGCCCGGCGCGCAGCTGGCGCTCGGCCAGTGCGGCCTTGGCCTCGGCGTCCAGCCCGGGGACAAGGAACTCGACCTCGTTGCGGAAGCCGGTGATGTTGGTCAGGCCCACCTTGAGGTCGGCGGGCGGCTCCTCTCCGCGCGCCCCGCTGAGCAGGACGCGGTCGGGCCCCTCCTGCGTGAGGCGGACGGTGTCCAGGCGGGCGGTGACGTCGGGACCGGCGTAGCGGGGCCCGGAGACCTCGTAGACGAGCTGGGCGGTGACGGTCCCCGTGGTGACGGCGCCGCCGCTGCCGGGGTGCTTGGTGATGACCGCGCTGCCGTCCGCGTGGATCTCCGCGAGCGGGAAGCCGGGGCGGTCCGGATCGCCCACCTCGTCCCGCTTCCCGGCCGGCGGGGCGTAGTTGCCGCCGGTGGCCTGGGTGCCGCACTCGATGACGTGTCCCGCGACGGTGGCCCCGGCCAGGGCGTCCAGGTCGTCGGGGGACCATCCGAAGTGGGAGGCGGCGGGGCCCACGGCCAGGGAGGCGTCGGTGACACGGCCGGTGACGACGATGTCGGCGCCCGCGTCCAGGCACGCGGCGATACCGAAGGCGCCCAGGTAGGCGTTGGCGGTCAGCGGGGAGCCGAGGCCCAGCTCCTCGGCCCGGTCGATGAGGTCGTCGCCGGTCACACAGGCGATGCGCGGTTCGAGGCCGAGTCCCTCGGCGAGCTCGGTGAGCCTGTCGGCGAGCCCGCGCGGGTTGAGGCCGCCCGCGTTGGTGACCACGCGGATCCGGCGCTCCATGATCAGTTCCAGGCTGTCGCGCATCTGCCGCAGGAAGGTGCGGGCGTAGCCGCGGCCGGGGTCGCCGAGCTGGTCGCGGCCGAGGATGGCCATGGTCAGTTCGGCCAGGTAGTCACCGGTGAGGACGTCCAGGGGTCCCTCGGTGAGCATCTCGTGGATGGCGGAGAAGCGGTCTCCGTAGAAGCCGGAGGCGTTCCCGACCCGCAGCGGGGGCACCGGTGTCGCAGTCATGGACACGAGCGTGACACCGACCACACGATAAAACAAGCACGTGTGATTGTTTTATGGGAACGGGCGGCCGGCCACGGCGGGGCCGGGGGCGGTCACGGTATGCGCGCCGCACCCGCCTCCTCTCCCGGCTCCCTTCTCGCGGACCCGCGAGTCAGCCGTGACGCCGGAGGCGGCCGGCCCTGATGCCGCCGGAAGCGATCAGCGTGTGCTTCGGTCCGAACCTCCGGGGCGGCCGGTACGCCGGCTCGGGGCTGACCGCGGCCACCGTCCAGGGGCGCGCGCCGGCCGGGAGAGAGCCTTAGGTGCCCTTTACGCCGGGCCACGGGTACGTTGGCCGCTTGAGCACCTCACTGGAAAACACCGGCCCGACCGACCACAGCCCAGAGACCGACGAGCCCGGCGAGGCCGTGGAACACGACGAGGCCACGGAGGCGGAGGCCGCCGAGGAGTCCGCCTTCATGGCCGACCCCCGACCCGGGGGCGTGCTCTCCACGGAGACCTTCGGCCTGGTCGCCCTGTTCCTTCTCGCCATCACCATGTTCTCCGGCCAGCTGATCGGGCTGCTCACGACCGTGAGCTCCATCGGCGACCAGCCCGTGACCGTGGCGCAGGTGGCCCAGCTCAACACGCAGATCACCGTCAGCGGCACGCTGGCCGCGGCCAGCGCGCTCACGGCCGCCCTCGCCCTCGTCCTCTCCGGTACCGGGACCCGGGACTGGGCTCGCTGGACCGCCTCGGCCGTCCTGATCACGGGCCTGCTGCTCGTGGTCGTGGCGGTCCTGACCTATCTCCAGGTACCGGCCGGGGTGGCGCAGCAGCCCCCCATGATGCCGACGGGATGACCGCCCGGGCACGGGGCCCGGCCCTCCGGGAGCCGGGCCCCGGCTTCGCCCTTCGAGCAGCGGAACGGGCGACTGATCACGATATGGCCGAAAGTGGCCACGGAGCGTGTGTTATCTCCCCTCCGAACCGGGATACGCGCGCGGTATTTTTGGCGCCGTGAGTACCTCTCCAGAAGACAAGAACCCCGCCGACCGCTCCTCCCCCGCGGACGAGTCCGCCGCGGCCCCCTCCACGGACACCGCGACCGAGGCCTCCTCCCCGGACACCGGGGCGGGCGACGCCTTCCTCGCGGGCACACCGATGGGGACGGCCCCCGCGACGGGCGGGCTGTTCTCCGCCGAGACCTTCAGCGTCATCGGACTGATGCTGTTCGCCCTGGTCGCCCTCAACACCCGGCTCCTCCAGCTCTTCGGCTGGTTCTTCGTGGGCGGGATCCCGACGGTGCGCAACCAGGGGGAGATTAGCATGTACACGGGCGAGGTGACCGCGGCGGGCGGCCTGAGCGCCCTGGCCGTGCTCGCCGGGGCCGTGGCGCTGTTCCGGGGCAACGCCGCCACCCGGGCCTGGGCCCGCTGGGCCGCCGCGGCGACCGTGATCACGGGCGCCCTGCTGCTCCTGGTCTCGGCCCTGGTCTTCGTGAGCCTGCCCGGGGCCCCCTGAGCCCTCCGGCCGCGGTCGGCGGGCCCGGGCTCCGGGGTGCGGTGCCGGCCGGCGGGGAGGCCCCTTGCCCGTCGTTGCCACACCACATACCCGAATAGGCGTTTCACAGAACTTCCCTTGGTGCTTCCGCGGATACGTTGGCCACGTGAGCACATCACCGGAAGACCGCGAACCGAACGACCGCGCTCGCGACGCCGAAGGCGCCCGAGCCGCCGACGACGCACCGACCACCGGGGCCGAGCCCTCGTTCACGCCGCAGGAGGGCACCGGGACCGAACCCTCTTTCGCGCCACGGGAGGACTCGGGAGCCGAGGCCGCCGCCCCGCGGGGGGAGGGGGAGGCTCCCACCGAGCCCGGCCCGGGCGGCGCCCTCTCGGCGGAGACCCTCGCCCTGACCGCGCTGGTCCTGCTCGCCGTGACCGTGTTCTCGGGCCAGCTGCTCCAGCTCTTCACCACCATGGTCCTCATCGGCGACCAGCCGGTTCCCGTGGACCAGGTGACGCAGTTCTCCATCCAGGTGATCATCAGCGGCCTGTCGGCCGCCGTCGCGGCGCTGGTGGCGGGGATCTCGCTCCTCATGACCCGTGCCGGGACCCGTCCCTGGGCGCGGTGGGTGGCCACCACGGCACTGATCGTGAGCCTGCTGCTGGTACTCCTGGCGGTCGTGACGTACATCCTGATGCCTGCTGGCACGGAGATGCAGCAGCCCCCGTTCTGAGGACGGCCACCGGTCTCCCGGTGGCCGCCCCACGGCCGTGGACGCCCGGGGCCGGGATCAGGCGATGCGGTCGATCACCAGCGGCCGGGGCTCGTAGCGGGCCCCGGCCTCGATGTCGAAGGCGCCCTCCAGCGCCTGCGCCGCCCGCTCGAAGCGCTCCTCCTCGTCCGCGTGCAGGGTGAACAGGGGCTCCCCCGCCGCGACCTCCTCGCCCGGTTTGGCGTGCAGGGTCACTCCGGCCCCGAAGGACACCGCGTCCTCCTTGCGGGCCCGGCCCGCGCCCAGCCGCCACGCGGCCAGCCCCACCTGGTAGGCGTCCAGCCGGGTGACCGTGCCCGATGCCGGGGCGAGCACCACCCGGTGCTCGGCCGCCACCGGCAGCGGTGCCTCCGGGTCGCCGCCCTGGGCCCGGACCAACCGCTTCCAGGAGGCCAGGGCGCTGCCGTCCCGCAGGGCCTCGGCGGGGTCCTTGACCCCCTTCGACCCCGGGGTCAGCCCGGCCGCGGCCAGCATCTCCCGGGCCAGTGCCACGGTCAGCTCCACCACGTCCGCGGGCCCGCCGCCGGCGAGGACCTCCACCGACTCGGCGACCTCCAGCGCGTTGCCCACCCGGCGGCCCAGGGGCGTGGCCATGTCGGTGAGCAGGGCGACCGTGCGCACCCCGTGGTCGTTGCCGATGCCGACCATCGTGCGGGCCAGCTCGCGGGCGGATTCGGCGTCCTTCATGAACGCGCCCGACCCCACCTTGACGTCCAGCACCAGCGAGCCGGTGCCCTCGGCGAGCTTCTTGCTCATGATGGAGGCCGCGATCAGCGGGATGGACTCCACGGTCCCGGTCACGTCGCGCAGCGCGTACAGCTTCCGGTCGGCCGGGGCCAGCCCGGCCCCGGCCGCGCAGATCACCCCTCCGGTGGAGTCCAGCACCCGCCGCATCTGCGCGGTGGACAGCGACGCCCGCCAGCCGGGGATCGACTCCAGCTTGTCCAGGGTCCCGCCGGTGTGGCCCAGCCCCCGCCCTGACAGCTGCGGCACGGCCGCGCCGCACGCCGCGACGGTCGGGGTGAGCGGCAGGGTGATCTTGTCGCCCACCCCGCCCGTGGAGTGCTTGTCGGTGGTGGGCCGGTCCAGGTCGGAGAAGTCCAGGCGCTCCCCGGAGGCCAGCATCGCCTCGGTCCAGCGGCTGACCTCGGCCCGGTTCATCCCGCGCAGGAAGATCGCCATGGCCAGCGCCGACATCTGCTCCTCGGCCACCTCGCCCCGGGTGTAGGCGTCGATCACCCAGTCGATCTGCCCGGGGGTGAGCTCGCCCCCGTCGCGCTTGGCTCGGATGACCTCGATGACGTCCATGTCATGTCCTTCCTGGCGGGAAAACACGTCTCCCCGGTCGCCGCGGGGCGGCCGGGGAGACGGGTGTGCTGATGCTCTACCGATGATGCGGGCACGGCGCGGGGCGGAGCCCCGGTGAAACACTGGTCATGCGAGGTTGTCCGGGCCGAACGCCTGCGGCAGGACCTGGTCCATGGTCCGGACCCCCTCGGGGGTGTCCACCAGCATGTGCGGTCCTCCGTGTTCGAACAGGAGCTGCCGGCAGCGTCCGCACGGCATGAGGGCCTCCCCCCGTCCGTCCACACAGCTGAACGCCCTCAGGCGGCCTCCGCCGGAGGCGTACAGGGCGCTGACCAGGCCGCACTCGGCGCACAGGCCCACCCCGTAGGAGGCGTTCTCCACGTTGCAGCCGCTGACCACCCGGCCGTCGTCGACCAGGGCCGCCGCGCCCACCGGATAGTTCGAGTAGGGCGCGTAGGCCCGGGCCATGGCCTGGCGGGCCGCGGTCCGCAGCGCCGCCCAGTCCACGGCCTCGGGGTCCATGGGTCCGTCCGTCATGACCGGCTCGCCCTCCACTGCTTGCCGATACCCGCGGGTGGCCGCAGCCTCTGGGAGGCCAGCGAGAGCACCAGCAGGGTGGTGATGTGCGGGCTGTAGGTGGCCAGCTCGCGCGGGAGCGAGTCGGTGGAGAAGTACCAGGCGAGCAGCAGGACCGCGACGAGCGCGCCGAAGACGGCCAGTCCCTTGCGGTCCCTGCGCACCTGCCACAGGGCCACGGCCAGCAGGGTCACCCCCAGGAGCAGCAGCAGGGCGTGGACCGCCGCACCGCCGCCGCGTACCTGGAGCGCGTCGGTGTAGCCGAACAGGCCCGCGCCCATGGCCACTCCGCCCGGGCGCCAGTTCCCGAAGATCATCGCGGCCAGACCGATGAAGCCGCGGCCGCCGGTCTGCCCCTCCTGGTAGATCTGCGAGGCCACGATGGCCAGGAACACGCCGCCCATACCGGCCAGGCCGCCGGAGACGGTCACCGCGACGTACTTGAGGCTGTACACCGGCACACCGAGGGACTCGGCGGCGTCGGGGTTCTCGCCCACCGAGCGCAGCCGCAGGCCGAAGGTGGTCCGCCACAGCAACAGGTAGGTCAGCGGGACCATCAGGATCGCGACGACCGTCAGCGCGGGCATGTGCGTGGTCACGCCGACCACCAGCGAGGCCAGGTCGGCGACCAGGAAGACTCCGCTGTCGGCCACCGGCCCGAGCACGTCCGCGACGAAGGGCAGGTCCCACACCGGGAACGACGGCGCCATCGGCGACTGGGCCGCGCCCGCTCCGGGCACGTCGGAGTAGACCAGGATCGACAGGTAGCGCATGGCGCCGAGCATGAGGATGTTGATCGCCACGCCGGAGACGATGTGGTCCACCGCGAAGGTCACCGTGGCCACGGCGTGCAGGAGACCGCCCGCCATACCGGCGAGCACGCCCGCCAGCAGGCCGATCCACGGGTTGTCCGTGGACCAGGCGAAGTAGGCACCGAACCAGGTGCCCAGGATCATCATGCCTTCCAGGCCGATGTTGATGACGCCCGCCCGCTCGGACCACAGTCCGCCCAGGCCGGCCAGTCCGATGGGCACCGCGAAGGTGATGGTGGTGTTGATGGTGCCCGAGTCGGTGAGCATGTCGTGGCCGGTGATGACACGCAGCCCCGCCAGGGACACCAGCACCGCACCGGACAGGCTGAGGAGGCGCCAGAGCGCCCACCCCCGGGGCCGGAGCGGGGCCTTCACCGGCTCCGCCACGTAGATTTCCTGAGTCACTGGGCCTCCCCGCCGCGCTTGCCGTCGGATCCGGGAACGGTGCCCCCGCCGTCGGCGGTCCCGCCCCCGGGTGCTGGGGGCGCGGTCTCCGTGTCCTGTGTACTGGTCCCGGCGGTGGCGCCGAGCTGTTTGCCGATCTGCTGCTGCTGGTAGCGGCGGCCCCAGCGGTGCACGACCTCGTAGACCACCACGACGGTGAGCACGATGGTGGCCTGCGAGATGACCGCGATCTCCTGCGGAACGCCGTCGAAGGGCAGGATGCCCGACGCCTGGCTCAGGAAGGCCCAGAACAGGGAGGCGAAGACGATGCCCACCGGGTGGTTGCGGCCCAGCAGGGCGATGGCGATACCGATGAAGCCGATACCGGTCGGGAAGTCCAGGGCGTAGTAGTGGGAGCTGCCCAGCAACTGGGGCAGGCCCACCAGTCCGGCGACCATGCCCGAGAAGAGCATGGACAGGAACACCATCTTCTTGACGTCCACGCCGCTGGCCTCGGCCGCCGTCTGCGACTCACCGGTGGCCCGCAGCTCGAAGCCGAAGCGGGTCCGGTTGAGCATCACCCAGTAGCCGACGCCGACCGCGACGGCCAGGAACACGAAGCCGAAGATCTTGTGGTCGGAGCCGAGGAAGGCCGCGGAGATGCCCGGCACCCAGGACGACTCGGGGATGGGCGGGGTACCGATGTTGTTGGTGCTGATCTCCACCGCGAGGCGGTCGGTGCTCAGCAGGTAGGCGGTGATGCCGGTGGCGATCGAGTTGAGCATGATCGTGGAGATCACCTCGGACACGCCCCGGGTCACCTTGAGGTAGCCGGCGATACCGGCCCACGCTCCGCCGACGGCCACGGCCGTGACGACGATGACGATCTGGCTGAGGACCGGAGGCAGCACGAGGTAGCCGCCCACGGCGGCCGCCAGCAGCGCGGCGAGCCGGTACTGGCCGTCCACGCCGATGTTGAACAGCTTCATCTTGAAGCCGATCGCCACGGCGACGGCGGCCAGGTAGTAGGTGGTGCCGTCGTTGATGATCCGCACCAGGCTGTCGGGCCTGGTGCCGTACTCGATCATCCGCTCGAACGTGGCCAGCGGCGGGATGTCGCTGAAGTACAGCACGGCCGCGGTGACCGCGACGGCGATGACGCCGGCGGCCAGGACCGCGGCGAAGGACAGCGCCAGCATCGTCGACAGCCGGTGGAACAGCAGGAACGCCATGGCGGAGCCGACCAGGGCGCCCAGGGCGGCGGCGACCGGCTCGATCAGGGACAGGTCCAGGAACCAGGCGGTCAGCAGGCCCGAGGCCACCGACAGCACCAGGGCCGTCGGGACGACCAGGGTGGTGTTCAGGACCGTGCTCTCCTCGCGGGTGCCGTCGGCGCCCGTTCCGCGCCCGCCGGGCACCAGGGGTCCGCTCCAGGCCACGGCGGCGAAGGCCGCCACGACGCCGACGACCAGCGCCACCCACCACAGCAGCCCCGTGTCCAGGGCGACGGTCAGCAGCGTTCCCAGTACCAGGGAGGCGCCCAGCGCCGCGGGTGCGGGCAGGCTCGTGTTGGGACGGGGGATCCTACTCATGCGTGCCGCCCTCGCCTTCCGTGCTCTCGTCGGCGCCGCCCAGTCCGGCACCGGTCATGGCCGAGCCCAGCTGTTCGGGCGTGACGGTGGTCGGGTCGGCCTGGGCGACCAGGCGGCCGCGCAGGATCACGTGCAGGGTGTCGGACATGCCGATCAGTTCGTCCAGGTCGGCGGAGACCAGCAGCACCGCCAGGCCGGCGGCGCGGGCGTCGCGCAGCTGCTCCCAGATGGCCGCCTGGGCGCCCACGTCCACACCGCGGGTGGGATGCGCCGCGACCAGGAAGCGCGGGGATCCGCTCATCTCCCTGCCGATGATGAACTTCTGCTGGTTGCCGCCGGACAGTGCGTCGGCGACCACGTCGATGTTCGGGGTGCGCACGTCGTACTCGGCGACGATGCGCTCGGAGTCGGTGCGCGCACCGGTCCTGTTGATCCAGGGGCCGCGCACGCTGGGCTCCTTGGTCTGGTGGCCCAGGATGCGGTTCTCCCACAGCGGGGACTCCAGCAGCATGCCGTGCCGGTGCCGGTCCTCGGGGATGTAGCCCACACCCGCCTCGCGGATCCGCAGCGTGGACCAGCCGGTGACGTCGTGCTCCTCCAGGAAGACGCGCCCCGAGGCCAGCGGGCGCATGCCCATGATGGCCTCGATCAGCTCGGACTGGCCGTTGCCCTCCACGCCGGCGATACCGACGATCTCGCCCCGGTGGATGTCCACGCTGACCCCGTCCACGACGGCCCGGCCGTCGGGGGACTGCACGGTGACCCCGTCCAGGGACAGCACGACGTGGTCGGTGACGGTGGACTCGCGCAGCTCGGGCACGGGCAGTTCGCCGCCGACCATCAGCGTGGCCAGGTCCTGGGCGGTGGTGGTGCCCGGGTCCGCGGTGGCCACGGTGGTGCCGCGGCGGATCACGGTGATCTCGTCGGCGACCGAGAGCACCTCGTCCAGCTTGTGGGAGATGAAGATGACGGTCAGGCCCTCGCGCTTGAGCTCGCGCAGGTTGTCGAACAGCTCGTCGACCTCCTGCGGGACCAGGACGGCGGTGGGCTCGTCGAGGATGATGGTCTGCGCGCCGCGGTAGAGGACCTTGAGGATCTCCACGCGCTGGCGCTCGCCGACGCCCAGGTCCGCCGTCAGGCGGTCGGGGTCGACCCCGAGCCCGTACTGGTCGGACAGCGTCCGGATCCGCGTGCGGGCGCGGTTGCCGATGCCGAAACGGCGTTCCGCTCCCAGGACCACGTTCTCCAGCACGGTCAGGTTGTCGGCGAGCATGAAGTGCTGGTGCACCATGCCGATGCCGCTGCGGATGGCGTCGGAGGGCGAGTGGAAGCGCACCTCCCGGCCCCTGACGTGGATGTGGCCCTCGTCCGGCCGGTGCATGCCGTACAGGGTCTTCATCAGCGTGGACTTGCCCGCACCGTTCTCGCCGACGATGGCGTGCACGGTACCGGGAGCCACGGTGATGTCGATGTCGTGGTTGGCCACGACTCCGGGAAAACGCTTGGTGATCCCGCGCAGCTCAACGGCGGGGGGCGCCAGGGCCCCGTCGCCCGATGGCGTGCTGCTCATCTGTCTCCTCGTGAACTTGCGGCGTGGTGCGGGCCGGAGGGGCCGGATTGCGGCCGCTGCCGGACGCCCCCGTCGCGAAACGGCAACCGGGGCGGTACCGGTCCGGGGTCACCCGGTCCGGTACCGCCCGTGGATGCGGCCGCCGCGGGTCCCGCCCCGCGGCGGCTGTGCTTCCTGGGACCAGAGCGAAGCGCGGGTCCGAAGAAACACTGTCTACGGCTTGGTCGGGACCTCGATCTCGCCGTCGATGATCTGCTGCTTGATCTCTTCCAGCTCGTCCTGGATCGGGCTGATCGCCTCTTCGTTGGACTGGGTGTAGTCCACGCCGCCGTCGGCGAGGTCGAAGCGCTGGATGCCGCCCTCGACCCCTCCCTCGGAGGCGGCCTTGATCAGCTCGAACACGGCCACGTCCACCTGCTTGATGGCGGAGGTGAGCACGTGCGGCTTCTGGTTCTCCTCGGCGTTCTCGTACTGGTCGCTGTCGACGCCGATGAAGGTGAAGTCGTTGGTGACGGCCGCTTCCAGGACGCCGTTGCCCGAGGCGCCGGCGGCGTGGTAGATGACGTCCGCGCCGCGGTCGTACTGGGCCTGCGCGAGCTCGCGGCCCTTGGCCGGGTCGCTGAAGCCGCTCATGTCCGGCGGCTGGCTGAGGTAGTCGATCTCGACGTCGACGTCCTCGTTCACGTGCTCGGCGCCCGCGACGTACCCGGCCTCGAACTTGTGGATCAGCGGGGTCTCGACACCGCCGATGAAGCCGACGTGGTCCTCCTCGGTGGTCAGCGCCGCGGCGGCACCGGCCAGGAAGGAGGCCTGCTCCTCGGCGAAGACCAGGCTGGTGACGTTGTCCATGCCCTCGATCTCGGAGTCCACGATGGCGAAGTGGACGTCCGGGTACTCGGCGGCGACCGTCTGGAGCGGCTCGGCGTAGGCGAAGCCGACGGCGATGACGACGTCGAAGCCCTCCTCGGCCATGGTGGCCAGGCGCTGCTCCTTGGCGGAGTCGGCCTCGCCGTCACTGGGTTCGAAGTCGGTGGTCTCGACACCGAGTTCCTCGGCCGCCTGGGACAGTCCCCGATAGGCCGAGTCGTTGAAGGAGCGGTCACCGCGACCGCCGACGTCGTAGGCCAGACCGACCTGCAGGGCGGAGGCGGACTCCTCGCCGCCGCCGTCGCCGCCTTCCTCCGCCGCGCTGTCACACGCGGTGAGGGCGAGCACACCGGCCGCCGCGACCGCGGCGAACCTGACTGCGTTGCTGCGCTTCACTTTCACTCCCCTTACGCACTCTCAGCGGCCAGCATTCTCGCGCGACCGAACTGAGTTCTGCAGCCGGACGATATCCGGTGGCCGAAAGTACATCGAACCAACGGGCGGAGTTGTTATGAAGGCGAGAGCGGAGCGACACGGGGCCTTACCCGGAAGTCGGCAAACGCGCGCCCGAGGCGGTCGGCCCCGTTTCGGGATTGCGTTCTTCGCCCCGCCTCCGCCGCGCCGACACGGCATTACCACGTGTGGTTCACACGCGCTCACACGTTGTCACACCAGCACGTGGGGGCCAGCCGGTCTAGACCGGACCGGCCGTGTCGGGCGGCGGGCGGCGGACTCAGCCCGCGAGGAAGTCCAGCACGGCCTGCCGGAAGGCCCGGGAGGAGACGGCGTTGGCGTGGTCGCGGCCGGGGATCTCCACGTGGGTGCCTCCGCAGCGCTCGGCGAGCTCGGCCGCGCCCTCGGCGAGCGCGTCCCTGGCGCCCGATACCACCATCAGGGGGATCCCCGTGAGCGGCGGCTCCGCCTCGAAGGGGCGTGCGGCCTGGCCGCGCGCGCAGGCGGCCAGCGCGGCGGCGTCGTTGCCGGGCAGGGCCGCCACCGTGCGGTAGACGGTGTCGAAGGGGGTGTCCCCGGAACCGGGGTCGGACAGGTCCGTTCCGGCGAAGGCGTTTTTCGTCCCGAAACCGCCGAGAACCACACGTCTGACCCGCTCGGGCGCGGTCGACGCCAGCTCCCAGGCCAGACGCGACCCCATCGAGTAACCGACCACGTCGACCTTGTCCACACCCGATTCGTCGAGCATGGCGAGAAGGTCGGCGACGAAGTGTTCGGGCAGGTAGAGAGCGCTGTCGGTCGGCTTGTCGCTGGTGCCGTGGCCCCGCAGATCAGGCCCGATCACCCGCCGCCCGGCCGTTTCCAGGGCCTGGGCCCATCCGGCGGCACGCCAATTCATACCGAAGTCGGTGCCGAAACCGTGCAGCAAAAGTACGGGAACTCCGTCCCCGGGCGCCTGTGGATGCAAATCCACATAGCGCATTGTCACGTCGCCGGCGAGATTCGCGGACATGGAACCCTCAATCACTGTCTCTGGAGAATACGAGAGGGCCGCCAAAGACACAGTGAGAGATTTCTCCGAAACAGTGGCGCCCGCGGGCGCCACTGTTCGTGGTTTTCTCCGACGGAGTGTCCCGGCGGCCCGGTGCCGCCGTCAGTCCGACGGGGGCCTGAGCCGTACCCTGCGCGCGGGCCGGGCCTCCTCGGCGGGTACCCGGCCCACGATGCCCGCCTGGGGCTCGTCGGCGGCCTCGACCTCGAAGGTCACCAGGGGCTCGCCCACGGGCACGACCTGCTCCTCCTCGGCGTGCAGCTCGGCGATCCTGCCCGCCTTGGGCGAGGGGATGACCACCGCGGACTTGGTGGTCTCCACCTCCACCAGGGGCGCGTTGCGCTCGACCACGTCGCCCACGGCGACCTGCCATTCGAGGACGGTCGCCTCGACCAGGCCCTCGCCCAGGTCGGGGAGCGTGAAGGTGAAGTTCTCCTGTGCCATGTCGCTCTAGTACTCCAGGGTCCGTTGCACCGCGAGCAGGACGCGGTCGATGGTCGGCAGGTACTGCGGCTCCAGGGGACCCGCGGGGTAGGGCACGTCGAAGCCGGTGACGCGCTGGACGGGGGCGGCCAGGTCCCGGAAGCAGTTCTCCGTGACCAGGGTGGCGACCTCCGCGCCGAGCCCGGCGGTCAGCGGCGCCTCGTGTACGACCACGGCGCGCCTGGTGCGCGAGACCGAGGCGGCCAGCCCGGCGGCGTCGATGGGCTTGAGCCAGCGCAGGTCCAGCACCTCCAGGTCCACGCCGTCCTCGGCGGCCAGTTCGGCCACCTGCACGCAGCGGTGCACCATGGCGCCCCAGGCGATGAGGGTGGCGTGGCGGCCGGGACGCACGATGCGGCTGGTGCCGATGGGATCGCTGGGCTCACGCAGTTGGACGGGCCTGCGCTCCCAGTAGCGGGCCTTGGGCTCCATGTAGACGACGGGGTCGTCGGAGCGCACCGACTGAAGCAGCAGGCTGTAGGCGTCGGCGGGGTCGGAGGGCGCGACGACCTTGAGGCCGGGGGTGTGCGCGAAGAGCGCCTCCAGGCTCTCCCCGTGGTGCTCGGGCGCCTGGATGCCGCCGAAGGAGGGCAGCCGCAGCGTGATCGGCATGGGGGTCGCGCCGCGGGTGCGGTAGTTCATGCGCGCCACCTGGTTGACGATCTGGTCGATCGCGGGATAGGCGAAACCGTCGAACTGGAGCTCGGGGACGGGCCTCCAGCCGTTCATGGCCAGGCCGACCGCCATGCCCATGATCGCGGACTCGGCGAGGGGGGTGTCGAAGACACGCTTGTCGCCGAACTCCTTCTGGAGCCCCTCGGTGACGCGGAAGACCCCGCCCAGGGTGCCGACGTCCTCACCGAAGACCAGCACCTCGGGGTCCTCGGTGAGCAGGTCGCTCAGGGCGCGGTTGATGGCCTGCTGCATGGACAGCTCGACCACGGGGGTGTCGGCGGCGGTGTCGGCGCGTTCGATCAGCTCGGTCACAGCTCGACCTCTTCCTGCCAGGTGCGGCGCTGCCGGGTCAGCTCCTCGGTGGTCTCCCGGAAGACGTGGGTGAACAGGTCCGAGCCGTCGGGCTCGGGAGCGTTGGCCACGCCGTCGCGGATGCGCTCGGCCTCCTTCGCGGCCCGGGCGTCGACCTCGGCGAGGTGGGCCTCGTCGGCGTGCCCGGCGGCGAGCAGCGCCTCGCGCAGCAGGGTGACGGGGTCGCGGTCGCGCCAGCGCTCGGTCTCGGACTCGTCGCGGTAGCGGCCGGGGTCGTCGGAGGTGGAGTGGGGCTCGACGCGGTAGGTGAGCGCCTCGATGACGGAGGGCCCCTCGCCCCGGCGGGCCCTGGCCACGGCCTCGGCGGTGGCCTGGTGGACCGCGCCCGCGTCGTTGCCGTCCACCAGGACGCCGGGCATGCCGTATCCCCCGGCCCGCGCGGAGACGGAGCCGCCCGCGATCTGGCGGTCGTTGGGCACCGACAGCGCCCACTGGTTGTTCTGGCAGAAGAAGACCACGGGAGCTCCGAAGACCCCCGCGAAGTTCATCGCCTCGTGGATGTCGCCCTCGGAGCTGGCGCCGTCGCCGAAGTAGGCCAGGGCCACGCCGTCGTCACCGCGCAACCGCTCCCCCACGGCCCATCCGACCGCGTGCGGGACGGGACCGCCGACCACGGCGTTGACGGCCCCGAACCGGGAGGCCGCGACGTCGTGGAGGCCGCCGTGCCACAGGGCGCGGTGGGTGGACATGTAGCCGACCATCTCCACGCCGTAGGCCAGGGCGGAGGCCATCTCGCGGTAGGTGGGGAAGACGAAGTCGCGTGCGGGGTCCAGCGCCGAAGCGCTGGCGACCTGGGCGGCCTCCTGCCCGCGCACGGACACGTAGGCGGGGAAGACGCCCTGGCGCTGCAGGGCGATGGCCTCGGTGTCCAGGTCGCGAGCGGTCCTCATGTCCCGGTAGAGCGCGCGGGTGAGGTCGGGGGACAGGTGGTCCACGTCGATGGCTTCCCGGCCCGCTGGCTCGTGGGTTGGCGAGACTGGGCGCACGGTGCCTCCGTTGAGGGTGGTGGCCCCGCGCCTCCCGCGAAGCGGGCTCTGGGGCGATGGTGGGCGACGGGCGGGCATGTCGAGCGGCTCCCAACGTGGCCCTGCCGCGTGTGGTGGCACGGACCGGGCTCTGGGCGGTTGTGTCCTATGCGCCAATTCTCCGCAAGATTCGACACTTTCGCTAGATATAAGCAGATAGTTGATACATACGGGGACGAACTGGCTTCTTAAGTCCTTGATCGTCTAGGATCCGACCCGCACTGCCCACGAAAACGACACACGGTCCTATACACATAGGAACCACCACCAACCCTCACGAACCCCAGGACGCCGCCGACGACACGGGCCCGCCCGCCATCGCCACACCGACTCCTCCACGGAACGCCCGCATTCGAACACTCAGAGTGAGCACTTCGACGTCAGGGGTGCCCACTCGGGGCAATCCGAACATCCCGTCAAGGAAAATCCGTGAATCCACGACACATGAACCCCTGAGAGGCCCTTCGACGAGAACTTCTGTCTCGTTCCGGGGACCACCGCGTGGTTACCCGTCAGTCGGGGAAACCGGCGACCCGCCGGCCGCGTCAACCATGGGTACAGTCGGACACCACCGACGCGCCCCCGCCCGTCGAATCCGTACGAGGGTCCCCGCTCCCCCCGTTCCACCGGCCGCCCCACCCCCGGCGGCCGGTCCGCCCCCCACCCCTGGTCTCGCCGACTGAGATTCCGATAGACGGAAACAACGTTTACCTGGTACTTCGTTAGCCCCGGTCAATGACGACGGCAAGGGGGACATCCTGAAACAAGAGCACACGAGGAGCACGCACATGGCCATGGGCGACCAACGTAGGAACGGCCGGCGGCCGGACACGACCGACCAGACGATCCTGAGCGCCCTCGCCAAGGACGCGCGGACCGGGATCACCGAGATCGCCGCCCTGGCCAACGTGTCCCGGGCGACGGCCTACAACCGGATCAAGCGGCTCACCGACGAGGGCGTCATCCGCGGCTACTCCGTGGTGACCGACCACTCCAAGATGGGCCTCGGCGTCACCGCGCTCGTCCTCATCTCGGGCAGCCAGCCGGACTGGCGGGCCAACCGGGAGATCCTGTCCTCCTACCCGGAGATCGAGTACTGCTGGTACGTCGTGGGCTCGGCGGACATAGTCCTCCTCGTCCGCGTCGCCAACACCAACCAGTTGCGCGACCTGATCCTGACCCGGTTGCAGTCCCTTCCCGGGGTGACGTCCACCCAGACGCTCACCGTCATCGACGAGGTCGTACACCGGCCGGTCGTGGAACCCGCCGACGGCGAGTGAGGCCCCTCAACCCCTGACCACTCCGGCGACCGAGGCCATCAGCTCGGCGAGCAGGCCCGAGCCCAGTGCGCGGGTGGCCGCGACGTCGCCGTCCACATCCAGCACCACCTCGGCGTAGGCCTTCAGCTTGGGCTCCGTCCCCGACGGGCGCAACGTCACACGCCCCCTGTCCTCCAGCCTGAAGCGCAGGGCGTCCGTCGGCGGCAGGCCCGCGTGCCCGGCGGCGAAGTCGTCGACCCCGGCCACTCTCAGGGACCCGAACGCGGCGGGCGGTTCGGCGCGCAACCGCCGCATCGCCGCGGAGATCTCCGCGAGGTCCTCCACCCGCACCGAGAGCTGGTCGCTCAGGTGCAGTCCGTACCGGCGCGCCTGGTCGTCGAGGAGGTCGAGCAGCGTCCGGCCCCCGCGCCGGGCGTGGGCCGCGAGCGCCGACGCCGCCAGGGCCGCGCTGACACCGTCCTTGTCCGATACCGGACGGCCGCCGTCACCGCCCACGCAGTAGCCCAGCGCCTCCTCGAACGCGAAGACCCGCCGCTGCCCGGGAGCGCCCGCGCGCGCCAGCCACTTGAAGCCGGTGAGGGTCTCCTCGTAGTGCACCCCGCGGTCGCGGGCGATCTTGCCGAGCAGGCTGGAGGAGACGATCGAGGTGGCCACCACCCGGTCGGGCCCGGTGGTGTGGTCCAGCACGTACTCGGCGAGGAGTCCGCCCACCTCGTTGCCGGTGAGCAGCCCGTGTCCGGGAACCGCGAGCGCGAGCCGGTCGGCGTCGGGGTCGTTGGCGATCACCAGGTCGGAGCCGTCGGCGGCGCCGGTGGCCAGCGCCATGTCCATGGCGCCGGGCTCCTCCGGGTTGGGAAAGTCCACGGTCGGGAAGTCGGGGTCGGGGTCGAACTGGGCGGCGACCACGGACGGACGGGGGAACCCGGCCCGCTCCATCGCCGCCAGCAGCACGCGGCCGCCCACACCGTGCATGGCGGTGTAGGTGGTGGCCAGGTCGCGCTCCCCGTCCGGGACCAGGGCGGTGACCGCGTCCAGGTAGCGGTCCACGACCTCGTGTCCCAGCACCGTCCAGTCCTTGCCCGAGGGCAGGTCGCCGACCGGGCCCACGGCGTCGATCCTGGCGGAGATCTCGGCGTCGGCCGGGGAGACGATCTGCGTGCCCGCGTCGGCTCCCGCCGCCTCACCGCCCCCGACGTAGACCTTGTAGCCGTTGTCCTGCGGCGGGTTGTGGCTCGCGGTGACCATGATCCCGGCGTCGGCGCCCAGGTCGCGGACCGCGAAGGCCAGGACGGGGGTGGGCAGGGGCTCGGGCAGGAGCGACACCCGGTGCCCGGCGCCGGTGAGGACGGAGGCGCTGTCGCGCGCGAAGTCCGCGGAGCGGTGGCGCGCGTCGTAGCCGATCACCACGTGTCCGCGGCCGTCGCCGAGCCAGGCGGCGATCCCGGCCGCCGCCCGCATGACCACCACGCGGTTCATCCGGTTGGGGCCCGCGCCGAGTGCGCCGCGCAGCCCGGCGGTGCCGAACTCCAGGCGCGATCCGAAGCGGTCGGCGAGCTCGTCCAGGGCGGCGGCCTCACCCCGTTCGGCGCGCTCCACCAGCCCCGACAGCTCCACGCGGGTGTCGGGGTCGGGGTCCTGGGCGAGCCACCGCCTGGCCTGGTCGAGGATGTCGGCGGTCATCGGGGAACCGCTCCCTTCACAGCTTGGCGACGATGTCGGCGAGCAGTCGGCCGACGGTTCCCGCGGCCTCCCTGCCGGTGGCCAGCACGTCCTCGTGGTCGAGGTTGGCGTCCTGGAGTCCGGCCGCGATGTTGGTGACCAGGGACAGGCCCAGGACCCGGGCGCCCGCCGCGCGTGCGGCGACGGCCTCCAGCACGGTGGACATGCCGACCAGGTCGGCGCCCATGGCGCGGAGCATCCGGATCTCGGCGGGGGTCTCGAAGTGCGGGCCGGGCATGGCCGCGTACACGCCCTCGGGCAGGGTGGGGTCGACCGAGCGGGCCAGCTCGCGCAGACCGGAGTCGTAGGTCTCGGTGAGGTCGACGAAGGTCGCGCCGGTCAGCGGGGAGAGCGCGGTCATGTTGAGGTGGTCGGCGATGAGGACCGGGGACCCCACGGGGTAGGCGGGGTTGATGCCGCCCGCGGCGTTGGTCAGCACGATCGTCCTGGCCCCGGCCGCCACCGCGGTGCGCACGCCGTGCACGACGGCGGAGGTGCCGTGGCCCTCGTACAGGTGGGTGCGGCCCAGGAAGGCGAGGATGTCGCGCTCGCCGTCGCTGATGCTGCGGACGGTGCCGCTGTGGCCCTCCACCGCCGGGGGCACGAAGCCGGGCAGGTCGGCGGAGGCCAGTTCGTGCCCGGACGCGCCGAGCAGGTCGGCGGCGGGCGCCCACCCCGATCCCATGACCAGGGCGACGTCGTAGCCGTCCACACCGGTGCGCGAGCGCAGTTCGGCGGCGGCCTCCTCGGCGGCGGCCTGGGGTGTGCGAGTCACAGTGCGCTTCTCCGTTCGTTCGTGCCTGGCGCTGGCCGAAAACGTTTCTGGTGTGACGTGCGGGGCTCCCCCGCCGATGATCTTGCTCCTGGTGTCACTGTGGAGCACTGGCAGTGCCACTGGGAGCAAGATCGATCCGTGTGGGTGTGCCTCAGGTCCCGACGGGGTGCCAGACCGTCTTGGTCTCCAGGAAGGGGGTCATGCGCGCGGTGCCCGGGTCGGGGTCGAGCCAGGCCTCCTCGCCTCCGTCGGTTCCGGGGCCGGGGCGCAGCACCCGGGTGAGGGTGGTGGCCGCGGCCCTCTCGAACTCCACGGCCAGTCCTCCCGCGCCGGTCAGGTCCAGGGCGTTGACGTCGGCGTGCGCGGCCAGGTGGGGACCCAGTTCCGGCACCCGTCCGGTGAGCAGGTTGACCACACCGCCGGGCAGGTCGGAGGTGGCGAGCACCTCGGCCAGGTCGATCGCGGCCAGCGGAGCGGTCTCGGAGGTGACCACGACGGCGGTGTTGCCGGTGGCGATCACCGGGGCGACCACGCTGGTCAGACCGAGCAGGGGCGCGTGCTGTGGCGCGAGGACCGCGACCACGCCGGTGGGCTCGGGGGCCGAGTGGTTGTAGTAGGGCCCCGAGACGGGGTTGGCGCCGCCGAGCACCTGGGCGACCTTGTCGGTCCAGCCCGCGTAGTACACCCACCGGTCGACGGCGGCCGAGACCACCCGGTCGGCCTCGGCCCGGGACAGGCCCTGGGCGGCCACGGCCTGGGCGGTGAACTGGTCGCGGCGGCCCTCCAGCACCTCGGCGACCCGGTACAGGATCTGGCCGCGGTTGTAGGCGGTGCGCGTGGACCAGCCGCCGAAGGCCTTGCGCGCGGCGGACACGGCGTCGCGGGCGTCCTTGCGTGAGGCGAGCGAGGCGTTGGCCAGGTGCTGGCCGCTGTCGGAGGTCACGGGGTAGCTCCTGCCCGATTCGGAGCGGGGGAAGGCCCCGCCCAGGTAGAGCTTGTAGGTCTTGCGGACCGCCAGGCGCGACGGCGCCGGGCCGTCGGTGCCCCCGCCCGCCTCCGCCGTACCCCTGGCGGCCTTCCTGGTGTTGCGCCGTTCAGCCAAGGTAGGCCTCCAATCCGTGACGCCCGCCCTCGCGGCCGTATCCCGACTCCTTGTAGCCGCCGAAGGGGCTGGTCGGGTCGAGTTTGTTGAACGTGTTGGACCAGATCACTCCGGCGCGCAGGCGCTCGGCGGTCCACAGCATGCGGGAGCCCTTCTCGGTCCACACTCCCGCGGAGAGCCCGTAGGGGGTGTTGTTGGCCTTGGCCACGGCCTCCTCCGGGGTGCGGAAGGTCAGCACCGAGAGCACGGGGCCGAAGATCTCCTCGCGGGCCACCCGGTGGGCCTGGCTGACGCCGGTCAGGACGGTGGGCGCGAACCAGTAGCCGCTCTGGGGCAGGTCGCAGGCGGGCGACCAGCGCTCGGCGCCCTCGGCCTCGCCCGTGTCGGTGAGCTCGCGGATGCGCTCCAGCTGGGCGGCGGAGTTGATCGCGCCGATGTCGGTGTTCTTGTCCAGCGGGTCGCCCAGGCGCAGGCGGGAGATGCGGGCCTTGAGCAGGGGCATCAGCTCCTCGGCGATCGACTCCTGGACCAGCAGCCGGGAACCGGCACAGCACACGTGGCCCTGGTTGAAGAAGATGCCCGAGACGATGCCCTCGACCGCCTGGTCGATCGCCGCGTCGTCGTAGACGATGTTGGCGCCCTTGCCGCCCAGCTCCAGGGTGAGGCGCTTGTCGGTGCCCGCCACCGAACGGGCGATCTGGCGGCCGACGTCGGTGGAGCCGGTGAAGGCGACCTTGTCCGTGCCCGGGTGCTCCACGAGCGCGCGCCCGGTCTCGCCCGCCCCGGTGAGGATGTTGACCACGCCCGGGGGCAGGTCGGCCTCCTGGCAGATCTCGGCGAAGGCCAGCGCGGTGAGCGGGGTGGTCTCGGCGGGCTTGAGCACGACGGTGTTGCCGGTGGCCAGGGCGGGGGCGATCTTCCACGCGAGCATGAGCAGCGGGAAGTTCCAGGGGATGACCTGCGCGGCCACGCCCAGCGGTCGCGGGTCGGGGCCCAGGCCGGCGTGGGCGAGCTTGTCGGCCCACCCGGCGTAGTAGAAGAAGTGGGCGGCGACCAGCGGCAGGTCGACGTCCCGGGTCTCCTTGATGGGCTTGCCGTTGTCCATGGACTCCAGCACGGCCAGCTCGCGCGAGCGCTCCTGGATGATGCGGGCGATGCGGAACAGGTACTTGCCGCGCTCGGCGGCCGGCATCCGGCTCCACACGGTCTCGTGGGCGCGGCGGGCCGCGGCCACGGCCCGGTCCACGTCGGCGGGTCCGGCCACGGCGACCTGGGCGAGCTTGGTCTCGTCGGCCGGGTTGAGCGTGGTGAGGTACTCGCCGCCCTCGGCCGGGGTGAAGGCGCCGTCGACGAACAGCTCGTAGGTCTCGCGCAGGGTGACGACGGAGCGGGACTCCGGTGCGGGCGCGTACTCGAAGATCACGGCTCTCAGTCCAGCGTGTAGTAGTCGGGGCTCGGATAGGTGCCGGTGGACAGCCTGGTGCGCTGCATCAGCAGGTCGTTGAGGAGGCTGGAGGCACCGATCCGGAACAGGTCGGGGGTCAGCCAGTCGGGGCCGGCGACCTCGTTGACCAGGACCAGGTTGCGGATGGCGTCCTTGGTGGTGCGGATGCCGCCCGCGGGCTTGACGCCCACGTGCCTTCCCGTGGCCGCGTGGTGGTCGCGGACCGCCTCCAGCATGACCAGGGTGACCGGCAGGGTGGCGGCCGGGGACACCTTGCCGGTGGAGGTCTTGACGAAGTCCCCCCCGGCCCGGATGGCCAGGTGGGAGGCGCGGCGCACGTTGTCGTAGGTGACCAGTTCGCCGGTCTCCAGGATGACCTTGAGGTGGGCGGTGCCGCAGGCCTCCTTGACCGCGGTGATCTCCTCGAAGACCTTGAGGTAGTCGCCGGACAGGAAGGCTCCGCGGTCGATGACCATGTCGATCTCGCCGGCGCCGTCGGCGACCGCGCGGCGGGTGTCGGCGAGCTTGGCCTCCATGGGCGCGCGGCCGGAGGGGAAGGCGGTGGCCACCGAGGCCACGCCGACCCCGGTGCCGCGCAGCGCGTCGACGGCGGTGGCGACCATGTCGGAGTAGACGCACACGGCGCCGACGCGCGGCACGGTGCGGTCGGTGGGGTCGGGGTGGGCGGCCTTGGCGCACAGGGCCCGGACCTTGCCGGGGGTGTCGGCGCCCTCCAGGGTGGTCAGGTCCACCATGCTGATGGCCAGGTCGATGGCCTGGGCCTTGGCGGTGGTCTTGACGGACCGGGTGGACAGGTCCTGGGCGCGGGCACGCGCGCCGACCTCGTCCACGCCCGGGAGTCCGTGCAGGAAGGCCCGGAGCGCGCGGTTGGTCGTCGCCTCGGGCGCGAATGCGGTGTGGGGCACGGGCACCTACAGCTCGATCGGATTGCTCGTTGGTCCGTCCGCCGTGGCCAGCGGAAACGGTTCCTGGCCGGCGCGGTGGAGGGAGGGTCTCCCCCGGCCCGGGCCGTCAGGCAGTCACCCTAACGCCGGGCGGGATGGACGTCAGCATCCGCCGGGACCGCACCGTCCAAGGTTGGAGGAGGATCCAAGGACATCCGTGACGGGCCTTCGTGCTTTCGCCCAATCGGAGCACGGGAATGCCTGAAAACGGACACGAAGGCCCTTTCCCGTCCTTCTGTGTGAGTGTGCGCGGTCTAGACCGGACCACGCCTCCGGACGGGTGGACGCCGGGTGCGAGACTGGCGCGACACGAGGGGAGTGAGGGCGCCAGTGGACACGGCAGGACGGGCCGACCGACGGACCGACGGGAGTGGTGGCGCGGACGCGGACGAGGGGGCGGACGCGAACACGGGCGGCTCCGCACCCGCCGGGGCGGAACCGGTGCGCCTGGTGCGGCTGGACCTGCGCGCCCCCGAGGCGGCCCTGCTGCGGCGGGCCGTGCTCCGGCACCGCCTGCCGCCCGGTCAGCGCGGGCACGTCAGGCCGCCGGTGACCACCCTGCCCGCCGCCGACGCCGACCCGGCGCGCACGCCCTTCGCCGTCACCGTCTCCGGGCTCCCCGTCGCCGACGCCGCCGCGGCCCGGGCCGCCTGTGCGGGGTTCGGTGTCCTGGACCGGGCCGTGCACGCCCGCGACCTGGTCCCCGACCCGGCGCGCGCCGTGCTGCTGCGCGCCTTCTACCTCACCACGGCCTGGCAGGGCCGGGGCGTGGGCCGGGCCGTGTGCTCCGCCCCGCTGCTGGACCGGCTGGCCGCCGACGTGGCCCCGCACGCCACCGAACTGGTGCTGTGCGTCAACGAGGCCAACCACGTGGCGGCGCACGTCTACCGCGCCGCCGGGTTCGCCCCCACCGGGCACCGTTTCCTGGACGCGCAGGGCGAGGCGCAGCTGGTGATGACCCGTCCCCTGGCCGCGGGGGCCTGAGCGGGACACGGAGACGGAGGCCTGAGCGGGGCGCGGAGCGGATGACCGGCACCGCCACCGGCCCTGACCACGAGGCGGAGGCCTGAGCGGGACGCGGAGGGCACGGGGAGGGATCCGCGGGACGGGACCCGCGACGGGGACTCACGGGGCGGCCCGCTCGGGGGCGGAAGCGCCTAACCTGGTCACCATGGCGGAGCTTCGGATCAGTAGCGACGACGACCAGGTCGACCTGCGGAAGATGGCGACGGCCCTGGCCGAGTCCCAGGGCTGGGCACGCGAGGAGGTCGACATCTGGGACAACCGCCGGGGCGAGGTGATCGTGACGGTGGACGACTCGTTGCTGCGCAAGCCCGAGGCCGATCCGCTGCACCGTCCCCGGCACACCCCGCGCGACGTGCACAACGCCTGCGAGACGCTGCACCGCGAGGACGTCTCGCTGCGCCGGGTGGACTTCCGGGTCCTGCGGGACGAGACCGCGCGGTTCTTCTCGGCCGGGTGGACCGTCGCCGACGTGCTGCACGCCCTGGGCCACCGTCCCGACGGTGTGCCCTGGCCCAGCGGCCCGGACCACCAGGGCACCGCGTGGCTGCGCGCCCGCATGAAGGCGTGGCGGACCCCCAACGGCGACATCCGGCCCTCCAGGTCCCAGGAGGCCTCCCAGTTGCGGGTGATCAGCAGGGCGGGCCTGCCCATGGACATCGGCCTGCCCGAGGACACGGAGATGTCGCAGCGCCCGGTGGCCAGCCCCGCGGTGGCACGGTCGGCGGCCGACGACGCGCGAAGGCTCATGCGGCAGAACTCCCGGACCACCACCGACTCCCTCGCCCACCGCGACCGCACCTCGGCCAACATCACCCGCCGGGACGGCCACCGTTAGGTCCGCCGACCGCTCTGCGCTCCTCCACCAGTGAGACCATGCCGCCGGCCGCCTCTCCGAGGACGAACTCGGCCGGCCCCCTGCCCACGAGCAGCCGCCACAGGGTGGCGAGGACCAGGGCGCCGAGGACGAACTGCTCCAGCAGCCAGGGCTGGTGCCATCCGAACCCGGAGACGGAGACGACCACCGCCAGGACCAGGATGTGTCCGGTGTAGACGGTCAGCGGCATCCGGCCGACCGAGACCAGCGGGTACATGAGGACGCGGAGGCGGTCGCACAGGAACATGCACACCACCAGCACCACGAGTCCCTGGCCGACCGCCTCGGCCATCTCGAAGGTGGTGCCGGTGTGGGGCGTGCCGATCGCCAGCCACCACCAGGAGTCGGTGGGCACCTGGCCGGAGATCGACTCCATCTTGTCGGTCACCGCGTAGCGCACGTCCTCCGCCACCGCCGGGTCGGTGACCATGCCGGGGGGCAGCCCGGTCAGGGCGGGGCCGCTGGCCTCCACCAGCCGGTCCAGGCCGCCCAGGGGGTACAGCAGCAGCCAGGAGCCCGCGTGGCCCAGCACCAGCAGTGCGGCACCGGTGGCCAGCAGGCGCAGCCGCACCGCGAGGGCGGTCAGGTCCAGGCGGCCCACCGCCATCCCGGCGAGGACGTAGACCATGAAGGTGATCGCCGGGTAGTAGCCGGTCAGGAAGAACTCGGTGAGGGACGTGACCGCCCCCGTGCGCGGGACGGGCGGGAAGAAGCTGTCCCGCAGCAGGAACGAGGCCGGCGGGCCGACCACCGCCAGGGCGCCCGCGACGGTCCACAGCATGCCGGAGCGCAGTCTGACCAGCGGCAGCGCCAGGAGGAAGAAGCCCGCGTAGTAGGTGAGGATGACGGCGACCGGGACCGCCATGAGGTCCAGCAGCAGGCCGAGCACGCCGATGAGCGCCGCGCGGGTGAGGATGCGCACGCTCGCCCTGCGCAGCGGGTCGCCGCCCACCGGCTCGGTGCGCCCGGTCATCAGTGCCAGGGAGACCCCCGCCAGGAGGGCGAAGAGCGCCGAGGAGTTGCCCCGCACGACGCTGTGCAGGTCCCAGGCGTAGTTCTCGGGTGACAGGAAGCCCATCGACTCCACGCCGAGGTGGACGACGAACATCCCGAAGACCGCGAGGGCGCGCGCCGCGTCGATACCGTCGATCCGGAGCTTCGGGGAGGGAGCGCCCACGGGCGCGGCGGAGGTGTCGTCAGACTGGTTCTGTGCCACGCCCGTCAGGCTATGCCCCCGCGCCGTGCCGCGACAGTGAACGCCCGGCACGCCCGTGGCCGGAGACGGCCACGGGCGTGCCGGGGCGGCGGGCCCCGCCCCTCGCGACGCCCGGGCCGCCGGGAGCGGAGGCGGCCGCCGGCCCGGGCGCCCCGTGCCCTCCTACTCCTCCTTCAGCGCGCTGAAGAAGTCGAGCGCCTCGGGGTTGGCCAGCGAGTCGCGGCTGGCGACCTTGTCGGGGCTCTCGCCCATGAGGATGCGCTTGACCGGCACCTCCAGGACCTTGCCCGACAGGGTGCGGGGGACGGCGCCGATGGCGCGGACGCGGTCGGGGACGTGGCGGGGGGAGCAGTCGGTGCGGATGCGGCGGGCGATCTCCTTGGGGAGGTCGCCTTCGAGGTCGGCGCCCTCGCGCAGGACGGTGAACAGCTCGATCCGGGAGGAGCCGTCGGGCTGGGGCACGTCCACGACGAGGGCGTCGACGACCTCGTCGAGGGCGAGGACGGCGCGGTAGATCTCGCTGGTGCCCATGCGCACGCCGCCGCGGTTGATGGTGGAGTCGGAGCGGCCGTAGATGACGGCGGTGCCGCGGTCGGTGATCTCGATCCAGTCGCCGTGGCGCCAGACACCCGGGTAGACGGAGAAGTAGCTGTCGTGAAGGCGCTCGCCGCTGTCGTCCCCCCAGAGGAAGAGGGGCATGGACGGGGCCGGCTGGGTGACGACGAGCTCGCCGACCTCGTTGACGAGCTCCCTTCCGTCGGGGTCCCAGGAGGCGACGGCCATGCCGAGGGCGCGGGACTGGATCTCGCCCTCGTGGACCGGCAGGGTGGGAGTGCCGCCGACCAGGCAGCTGCACACGTCGGTGCCCCCGGAGGTGGAGAACAGCCAGAGGTCCTCGTCGAACTCGTCGTAGACCCAGGCGAAGGCCTCGGGGCTGAGCGGGGACCCGGTGGAGCCGATGGCCTTGAGCGCGGACAGGTCGCGGCCCCGACGGGGGCTGACGCCCTCCTTCATGCAGGAGGAGAGGAACCCGGCGCTGGTGCCGAAGACCGTGACCCCGGCGTCGGCGGCCAGGTCCCACAGGGATCCCAGGTCGGGAGAAGCGGGTGCCGCGGCCGGAGGCCGTCCGTTGAGGGCGGTGGAGGGTGACGAAGAGGGGGACCCCGCGGCCGGAGGCCGTCCGTTGAGGGCGGTGGAGGGTGACGAAGAGGGGGACCCCGCGGCCGGAGGCCGTCCGTTGAGGGTGGTGGAGGGTGACGGGTGGGCGGGACTGCCGTCGTACAGGACGATGGAGGCCTTGGTCAGCAGGACGCTGACCAGGAAGTTCCACATCATCCAGCCGGTGGTGGTGAACCAGAAGACCCGGTCGTGCTCCTGGGCGTCCAGGTGCAGGTGCAGGTTCTTGAGCTGTTCGAGGAGGATGCCGCCGTGCCCCTGCACGATGGCCTTGGGCAGACCGGTGGTGCCCGAGGAGTAGAGCACCCACAGGGGGTGGTCGAAGGGGACGGGGGTGAACTCCGGTGCGGCTCCGGCTCCGGCTCCGGACTCCTCCAGCCTCTCCCAGGGGAGGGTGCCGTCGAGGGTCCCGCCGGGGCGGAGGTAGTCGAGGAGGACGGTGTGCTCGACGGTGGGCAGGGCCGTGCGCAGCTCCTCCACGACCGGGCGGCGGTCGAAGTCCTTGCCGCCGTAGCGGTAGCCGTCGACGGCGAGGAGGACCTTGGGCTCGATCTGCGCGAAGCGGTCGATGACGCTGCGCACGCCGAAGTCCGGTGAGCAGGAGGACCAGACGGCGCCGAGGGAGGCCACGGCGTAGAACGCGGCGACGGTCTCGGGCAGGTTGGGCAGGTAGGCGACCACGCGGTCGCCGGGGCCCACGCCGAGTCCGCGCAGTCCGGCGGCTATGGCGGCGGTGCGGCGGCGCAGTTCGCCCCAGGTCCACTCCCCCAGGGGGCGCAGCTCGGTGGCGTGCCGGATGGCGACGCGGTCGTCGTCACGGCCCTCGAAGACGTGTTGGACGTAGTTGAGGGTGGCGCCGGGGAACCACTCGGCCCCGGGCATGGTCCGCTTGCCCAGGACCCGTTCGTAGGGGGTCTCGGAGCGGACTCCGTAGTACTCCCAGACCGACTCCCAGAAGCCGTCGACGTCGGTGACCGACCAGCGCCACAGGGAGTCGTAGTCGAAGGACCCGGGGGCGGCGTCCCCCTCTCCGAAGGCCTGGACTCCCTTGTGCTCCGCGGCCCACCGGGCGAACGCGACGATGTTGGAGGAGGCGATCCTCTCCTCGTCGGGCTGCCAGAGCACACGGGGCACGCTGCTCTCCGTCATTGGCCCGCCTTCCCATTTGCGCGGCTGTGTGTTGCTGTGCGACCCATCTAACAACACCCTGTGAGGGCGGTGACGCCCCGGCCTCGGGTTGGCGGGGGCCGGGGCACGCAGCGAGTGCGCAGGTCACCGGAGGGTGACCGCCACTGTGGAGGGGTCACCCGGCGGTGGGCGGAAGGGTGTGGGAGCCCTCCATTGACGGTCGCCGCGGGAAGGGTTCAGGCCCCGCGCAGCGCGGCCACGGCGGCCACCGGGGAGTCGACCACGAGGGAGCCCGTCGCCTCCAGGCGGTCGCGGGACATCAGGCCGGTGGCGACCAGGACGGAACGGGCCCCGGCCTCGCGGGCGGCGCGGGCGTCGTCGTCGATGTCGCCGACCAGCACGACCCGGGACGGGTCGATGCCCTGCTGGTCGAGGTGGCGCACCAGGTGCTCCGTCTTGGAGTCGTCCTCGGTCTCGAACTGGCGGCCGTCCACCCGGGTGAAGTGGGGGACCAGTCCGCGTTCGGTGATGAGCGGGACCAGGTGGTCGTGCGCGGCCATGGACAGCAGGGACTGGGTCCCCCCGCCGCGGGCCCACTCGTGCAGCACGTCGGGAACGCCCGTGGTCAGCTCGCAGGAGGGCAGGTGCTCCAGGTAGCTGCTGTCGTAGAGCTGCTCGACCCGCTTCCACTCGCCGTCCTCCAGGGCGCGGCCGAGGAGCTCCTCGTAGCAGGGGACGAGGGGGCGCCGGAAGACGGAGCGCCAGTAGTCCATCTCCACCGGGTCGCGGCCGAACAGCTCGCACACGGCGTTCACCGCCGCGAGGTTGGCGTGGTTGTCGTCGAGGAGGGTGCCGTTCCAGTCCCAGACGATGTGGGTGATGTCGTGTCGGTCGAAATTCGTCTCAGCCATTGGCTGCACTTTACGGGCATTCGCCCGGGTACGGATATGCGTTCTACGCCACCTCGGCCCGGGTGCGCGCGGACCCGGGGCCGCCTCGCCCCGGTCCGCGCGCCACGCCGGGCTCACGCCGCCGCCCCGGCCTCCTCCCCGCCCCCGCGCCGTTCGCGGCGCAGGCGCCGCCCGCGCCGGGCCGCCCACACCCCGGCCAGCACCATGAGCGGGAACACGACGAGGACGAGGACGGGCAGCAGGATGGCCAGCAGCGAGGTGACGAGGCTGGCCACGTCCTCCAGGAAGGAGACGGCCGGGGCGGCGCAGCCCGCGGTCACGGTGTTGACGACCGGCCGGGCCAGGGCCTTGGCCAGGTGGAAGAGCAGGGCGACGACCACACCCGCCACGACCGGCCCCCAGGAGCCTCCCTCCACCACCGCGGCACCGGACGCGGCGCCGGTGGTCCCGGTGAGTTCGGTGAGTTCCACGGCGGAGGCGCCCGCACCGAAGGTGATGCCGCCGGAGGTGGGGCGCACGACGGTCTGGAGGACGTCGTTGACGCTGTCGAAGGCGGGCACCTTGTCGGCGACGAACTCCACGGCCAGCAGCACGGTGAGGACCACGAGGGTGACGGGGTGCTCGATCCACCGCCAGGACTCGCCGAGCATGAGCAGGTCGGTGAAGCGGGCGATCAGCCCGACCGCCAGGAGGGGGATGTAGGCGTTGAGTCCCGCCGCGGAGGCCAGGCCCAGACCGGTGAGTGTGGCGAACATGCACGTCCTTCCGTGCTCCAGAGGGGGCGGGGCCGTGCGGTTCCCGCCCCGGCGCCGGTGTACCCGTGTTGACGCGCGTGGAGCACGCGAGGTTTCGCCCTTCGGTGCCTACTGCCGGTAGTTCTCGACCTCGGAGGCGGGCCGCACCTCGGCCTCGTCGGGATTCTGGTCGAACTCGCTGCGGGCCCGCCGCTGCCGGAGCAGGTCCCAGCACTGGTCGAGCGCCGTCTCGACCTCCTTCATACGGGTGCGGTCGTTCGGGTCCAGCCCCTCGGAGGTGGAGCGGAGCGCGTGCTCCTCGTCGATCAGCCCTCGGATGGTGGCCATGATGTCGTTCTCGGCACTGTCGTTCATACCGCCATGGTGGGCGCGACCCGGGACCCGGGCAAGGACCCGACACCCGCGATTTACCCAGACCAGACCCGGTGTTGGCGTCCGGCGGCGGACACGGGGGGGCCGGTGCGGGCACCGTTCCCGCGCCCGGCGCCGGTGCCCGGTTCCCGTTCGTCTGGGAAACTCCTGTTACGGCTACTTCGGCGGCGACGCGCGCACCCGCGAGGCGCGCACACCGGAGGAATGCGTTCCCAGCCCCGGTCGTTGGATACCGCGAGGGGGTATGGTAATGGCATCTGAGCAGGAACGACACGGAAGCGGGAGCATGGCTGCGACCCACGGTTACAGTGACGACAAGCAGAGCCACATCAACCGGCTGCGCCGTATCGAGGGGCAGATCCGGGGCCTGCAGCGGATGGTGGAGTCCGACCAGTACTGCATCGACATCCTGACCCAGACCGCGGCGGCGAACAAGGCGTTGCAGTCCTTCGCGCTGTCCATGCTCGACGAGCACCTCAAGCACTGTGTGGCCAACGCGGTCGCCAACGGCGGCGAGGAGGCGGACGAGAAGGTGCGCGAGGCCTCCGACGCGATCGCCCGCCTGGTCCGCTCCTAACGGTCCCCCTCCGGCCGCCCGGCTCCACCGGTTCGGGCCGGGCTCCGGGAGGACGCTCCCCGGGGCTCCGGCGGCCGCGGCCCGCGGGCCGACCGGCCCCGCGACCGGTCGGCCGGTGTACGCCGGAGGCGCCGGCCGCGCGGATCCGGTGCGTCCCTCAGTCCTCGCCGTAGCGCTCCCGCATGTTGTCCATCAGGCGCGCGCCCTCCCTGCGCGTGGACTGCGCGTCCAGGTAGTCGACCGCCTCGTTGGCCACGAACGACGAGGGGCGCCCCCCGTCGGCGAACCCGAGGCGCGAGATGTCGCCTCCGGTGAACGCCCGGATGCCCCAGTTGGCCAGGATGCGCGCCCGCGCGGTCGCGGAGGGCACCGACATCATGTGGTAGCCGCGGGTGACGGCCAGCGCGGGCAGCCCGCTCAGCTCCGTCTGCATGACGCGCGCGAGCGCGTCGTTCCCGCTCAGGTCCACCACCAGGCCCATGTCCTTGTGCCGGAACTCCTTCATCGGGCGCCTCAGGATGGAGGAGACCACGTTCTCGGCGACGGTGGACGCCTGGCGCGTGGCGTACTGCGCGGTCGGCGGGCAGTAGGCGCTCTCCTCCGAGAGGTTGGGCACCGCCGCGGCGTCGCCGATCGCGAACACGTCGTCGAGGCCGGGTACCCGCAGTTCGGGGTCCACCTCCAGGCGGCCCTTCTGGGTGGGCTTGTCCAGGGTCTCCATCAGCGGGCTGGGCGAGACGCCCGCCGTCCAGATGAGGGTGCGGCAGGGCAGGGCGCGGCCGTCGGTGAGGACCACCTTGTCGGCGGTCACCTCGCGCACGGACACCTTCAGCTTCACCTCGATGCCCATGGAGCGCAGCAGGTCGAGCGCCTTGTTGCCGAGGCGGTCGCCGAGCTCGGGCAGGACCTTGGGCGCGATGTCGACCAGGTGCCAGCGGATCACCGAGCGCAGGTCCGGGTAGCGCTTGGCCGCCTCCTCGCACAGGCGCATGAGCGAGGCCGCGGTCTCCACGCCGGTGTAGCTGCCGCCGACGACGACGAAGCGGCAGCGCTCCTCGCGCTCGGCCGGGTCGCGGCTGTCGTTGGCCAGTTCGAGCTGGGAGAGCACGTGGTCGCGCAGGAGCACCGCCTCGGCCAGGGTCTTGGCGCCGTAGGCGTGCTCGGACAGGCCGGGGATGTCGAAGGCCCGCGTGACGCCGCCGGGCGCCAGGACCAGCCGGTCGTAGCGGATCGGGGCGAGTTCACCGGTGGGCCGCCGTACGACGATCACACGGTCCTGGGTGTCCACGCCGATGGCGTGCCCGGGGACGAGCCTGGTCTGCTTGGTGAGCCGGTGTACGGACATGGCCACCGACTGCGGTGTGAGCAGCCCCGAGGCCACCTGGGGCAGCAGCGGACTGTAGAGCATGTAGTCGTGCGGCGCGACGAGGGCGATGTCCGCCGCACCCGCCGGAATACGGCGTTCGAGGTGGCGCAGGGTGTGTAGACCGCCAAAACCCGCGCCGACCACCACGATCCGAGGCCGAGACATATGTACAGCGCTCCTTCTCCGTGTCGTGGGGCGGGACGCCTTGCGTGCGTCTGCAGCCGAGTGCGTCCGTAGCCGTTGGACGCAGCACTACCCACTTCGCGGTGGCCAATGTATGGAGCGGGCGGACCGCCCGACGGCTCCCGCGCACGGCGTTTCGAGGACTTTGCCCCTTCTTGGCGCGCCCCTGTGCGGAGGAGGGTCCGCGGACGCTTCGAAACTCCCGTATCCGGAGGTTCGTGGACACTGGTGACTCTGTGTCACAGAATTATCACGGATAGTACTGGATCCTGACTCGAAAGGAGTCGTGAACACTTATGCGTACGTTCACCAGGGTCGCCGTCGCGACCGTACTGGCCGGAGGACTGGCGGTGTCCGGCACGGGCGCCGCCTTCGCCGATCCCCGGGACGAGGGAATCCTCGGCCACGTCCTCAGCGACCTGCTGGGGCCGCACGTCCCCGACGCGGAGAGCCTGCAGGAGGACCCCTCCCCGGCGGAGGAGGCTCCGGCGGACACCGGCGTCCAGGAGGCCCCGACGAGCACCACGACGCCCGGGGAGACCATGACGCCCGCGGAGGGAACCGGCGGCACCCTGCCGTAGGGAAGGCCCGCGTCGGCGTGCGGGGCGGGCCGGTGAGACGGCCGCGTACCGCTCCGGGCGGGGACCGGTCGGCCTCGGTGCCGCTCCCCGCCCGGATCCGGCGCCGGCCCCGGGGACGCCCCGACGGGGCCCGGGGCCTCCGTGGCTCCGCGGCCCCCGCTCACCACGGTCACGCCACTGCCGCTCCCGCTCCCCCGCTCAGCTCGGCGGGGCGGCGGGCACGGTCAGGGCGGCCCGCCCCATGTCCAGCAGCAACTGCGCCATCTGTGGGCGCGACAGTTCTCCCCGGCTGTGCGGAGTGGAGTTGAGCAGCCCGAACGCCGCGTGCACGGCGGCGCGCAGAACGGCGGGCGGAGCGCCCGGGCGGAGTTCGGCCAGCACGCCCACCCACTGCTCGACGTAGCCGCGCTGGAGGCGGCGCACCCGGCGCCGGTCGGCGGCGGTGAGGTTGCCCAGCTCCCGGTCGTGCACGGTGATCAGGGCAGGCTCGTCCAGCGCGAAGGCGATGTGCCCGCGCAGCAGCGCGTCCAGGGCCTCCTCGGCGCCCGCCGCCCGGGCCACCAGCTCCCGGCCCCGGCCCGCCAGCCGGTCGCTGACGTCCACCAGCACCTCGCCGAGCAGCGCCTGCTTACCGGGGAAGTGCCGGTACAGGGCGGGACCGGTGGTGCCGACGGCACGTCCGAGGTCGTCGATGGACACGCCCCGGTAGCCGTGCTCGGCGAAGAGCCGTGCCGCCGCGCCCAGGATCGCCGTCCTGCGCCGACCCGCGGGTCTGACCGCCATCCGCCCTCCTTCTCACACCGGAGACGCCCCGGCCCTGGACACCTATGTTAGTAGTTACTAACATCGCAGATGTTAGTGAGCATTAACACCCCTCCACGAGAGGACAACATGAGCAGGGCATCTGTGCTCGGCACCGCGGTGGACACCGCCGGGCCCGCCTTCGCCGCCAACGAGGCGGCGAACCGCGCCCTCGCCCTGGAGCTGCGCGAGCGGATCGCGACCGCCGCCCTGGGCGGCCCGGAGAAGACCCGGGCACGGCACGTCGAACGCGGCAAACTCCTGCCACGCGACCGTGTCGACCTCCTTTTGGACCCCGGTTCCCCCTTCTTGGAGATCGCGCCCCTGGCCGCCTACGGGCTCTACGGCCGAGACGGCCAGGACGCCCCCGGAGCGGGGATGATCGCCGGCGTGGGCCGCGTCATGGGCCGCCCGATGGTCGTGGTCGCCAACGACGCCACGGTCAAGGGCGGCAGCTACTACCCCATGACCGTCAAGAAGCACCTGCGCGCCCAGGAGGTGGCGCTGCACAACCGGCTGCCGTGCGTCTACCTCGCCGACTCCGGCGGCGCGTTCCTGCCCATGCAGGACGACGTGTTCCCCGACCGCGAGCACTTCGGCCGGATCTTCTACAACCAGGCCACCATGTCCAGGCTGGGCATCCCGCAGATCGCGGCGGTACTGGGCTCGTGCACGGCGGGCGGCGCCTACGTCCCGGCGATGAGCGACGAGGCGGTCATCGTCCGCGACCAGGGCACGATCTTCCTGGGCGGCCCTCCCCTGGTGAAGGCCGCCACCGGCGAGGTCGTCACCGCCGAGGAACTGGGCGGCGGCGACCTGCACTCGCGGATCTCGGGGGTCACCGACCACCTGGCCGACGACGACGCCCACGCCCTGACCCTCGTCCGGCGCATCGCCGACACCCTGGGACCGCCCGAGCCTCCCGCCTGGGAGGTGCGCGAGCCCCGTCCCCCGGCGCTGGACCCCGAGGAGCTGTACGGGGTGGTCCCCGCCGACACCCGCACCCCCTACGACGTGCGCGAGGTCATCGGCCGCGTCGTGGACGACAGCGAGTTCACCGAGTTCAAGGCCGAGTACGGCACCACTCTGGTCACCGGGTTCGCGCACATCCACGGCCACCCGGTCGGGATCGTGGCCAACAACGGCATCCTGTTCGCCGAGTCCGCGCTCAAGGGAGCCCACTTCATCGAGCTGTGCGACCGGCGCGGCGTGCCGCTGGTGTTCCTGCAGAACATCTCCGGGTTCATGGTGGGGCGCGACTACGAGGCGGGCGGCATCGCCAAGCACGGCGCGAAGATGGTCACCGCGGTGGCGTGCGCCCGGGTCCCCAAGTTCACCGTGGTCATCGGCGGCTCCTTCGGCGCGGGCAACTACAGCATGTGCGGCCGGGCCTACTCCCCCCGCTTCCTGTGGATGTGGCCGGGCGCCCGCATCTCGGTGATGGGCGGCGAGCAGGCCGCCTCGGTGCTCTCCACCGTCCGCCGCGACCAGCTCGCCGCGCGCGGTGAGGAGTGGTCCGCCGAGGACGAGGAGGAGTTCAAGGCCCCCATCCGCGACCAGTACGAGGAGCAGGGCAGCCCGTACTACTCCACCGCACGCCTGTGGGACGACGGTGTGATCGACCCCGCCGACACCCGCGACGTGCTCGCCATGGCCCTGTCCGCCGCCCGCCACGCGCCGCTGGAACCGGTGGGCTACGGCGTCTTCCGGATGTGAGGAACCCTTGACCACCACACCACGACCCCTGACCCCCGCGGCGGTGCTCGTCGCCAACCGGGGCGAGATCGCACTGCGGATCATCCGCACCCTGAACCGCATGGGGATCGGCTCGGTGGCGGTGTACACCGACGCCGACACCGACTCACCGCACGTCCTGGCCGCCGACCGCGCACTGCGGGTGGAGGGCTACCTGGACGCCGCCTCGATCGTGGCCGCCGCCCTGGACGGCGGCGCCGCCATGGTGCACCCCGGCTACGGCTTCCTGTCCGAGAACGCCGACTTCGCCCGGGCCTGCGCCGACGCCGGGCTGACCTTCGTCGGACCGCCCCCCTCGGCCATCGAGGCGATGGGCGACAAGATCCGCGCCAAGGACACGGTGGCCGCCGCGGGCGTGCCCGTCCTGGGCGGGTTCACCGAGAAGCCCGGCCGGCCCATGGACGACGACGCGCTGCTCGGCGCCGCCGCCGAGATCGGCTATCCGCTGCTCATCAAGCCCTCCGCCGGCGGCGGCGGCAAGGGCATGCGGGCCGTGCACTCCCCCGACGAGCTCGCCGCCGGCGCCGCGGCCGCCCGCCGGGAGGCCCTGGCCGCCTTCGGCGACTCCACCCTGCTGGTGGAGCGGCTGGTGCAGCGGCCCCGGCACATCGAGGTGCAGGTCCTGGCCGACGGCCACGGCAACGTCGTCCACCTGGGCGAGCGCGAGTGCAGCCTGCAGCGCCGCCACCAGAAGGTGGTGGAGGAGGCGCCCTCCCCGCTGCTCACCGAGGCCCAGCGCGCCACCATGGGCGAGGCCGCCGTGGCCGCCGCCCGCTCCTGCGGGTACGTGGGCGCGGGCACGGTGGAGTTCATCGCCGAGGCGGGCTCCGACGGTGAGCTGTCCTTCTCGTTCCTGGAGATGAACACCCGCCTCCAGGTGGAGCACCCGGTCACCGAGAAGGTCGTGGCCGTGCGCGGCGAGCGCGGCGTCGACCTGGTCGAGCTCCAGGTGCTGGTGGCGACGGGCGAGCCGCTGCCCTTCGCCCAGGAGGACGTGTCCTGGCACGGGCACGCCGTGGAGGCGCGGATCTACGCCGAGGACGCCGACCGGGGCTTCCTGCCCACGGGCGGCCCGATCCTGTCCCTCCACGAGCCCTCCGGCCACGAGGTGCGGGTGGACTCGGGGATCGCCGTGGGCGGCGAGATCACCTCCGCGTTCGACCCGATGCTCGCCAAGGTGATCACCTGGGGCCCCGACCGTGCCAAGGCGCTGCACCGGATGGACCACGCCCTGGCCGCCTACCTCCTGCTCGGCTGCGTCACCAACACCGCGTTCCTGCGCCGCCTGCTGCGCCACCCGCGCGTGGTGGCCGGTGACCTGAGCACCGACCTGATCGAGTCCGACCCGCCCGAGCCCGCCCCCGAGGCCCCTCCCGAGGACGTGTACGCGGCGGCGGCCCTGGACCACCAGCTGGACCTGGAGGGACCCGCCACCGCGGACCGGTTCGCCGTCCCCGACGGGTGGCGGATGGGCGAGCGGGCGTGGACGCCGTGGCGCCTGCGGGCGCCCCGGCACGACCCCGCCGTCGTCCACGTACAGCGCGTGGAGCGCGACACCTACCGGGTGCGTGTGGACGGAGCCGAGCCGGAGGCTCCGGTCGTGGGCGCCGGGGGGCGACGGGCGGGAGGGCCCGCCACGGCCCGGGTCCGCCGCTCCCCCGACGGAGCCTGGCTGCGCGTCACCTACGCGGGCCGCACCCGCACCTACAGGCGCGCCCACGACCCGGCCACCGCGCACCGGTGGCTGGGCACGGACGGTGCCGCGTGGGCCCTGCACGAGGAGCCCGTCGCGGCCGCCCTGCGCGACGACGAGGCCGCCGCCGACGGCACGGTCCGCAGCCCCATGCCCGGAACGGTGCTCGACGTCCCGGTCCGGGTGGGGCAGACGGTACGGGCGGGCACCCCGCTCGTCGTCGTCGAGGCCATGAAGATGGAGCACTCCGTCACCTCACCCGTCGACGGGACCGTCGCGACCGTGGCGGTGCGTCCCGGCGCGTCCGTACCCATGGACGCCGTCCTGGTCACCGTCGAACCCCTTCGGGACGGACCCGCCGACACCCAGGGCGTGTCCGTCCCCGCCACCAGCGAGGAGAACCAGCGATGAACCGTCACCAGCTCTCGACCGAGCACGCCGACCTGCGGGCCGCCGTGGAGGAGTTCGCGCGCAGCGAGGTCGCCCCGGTCATCGGCGACTACTACGAGCGGGAGGCCTTCCCGTACGAGGTCGTCGCCAAGATGGGGCGGATGGGCCTGTTCGGGCTGCCCTTCCCCGAGGAGCACGGGGGCATGGGCGGCGACTACTTCGCGCTGTGCCTGGCGCTGGAGGAGCTCGCCCGGGTGGACTCGTCGGTGGCCATCACCCTGGAGGCGGGGGTGTCCCTGGGGGCGATGCCCATCTACCGGTTCGGTACCGACGACCAGAGGAAGGCCTACCTGCCGAAGCTGTGCTCGGGCGAGGCCCTGGGGGCGTTCGGGCTGACCGAGCCGGACGGCGGCTCCGACGCCGGGGCCACGAAGACCACCGCGCGCCTGGAGGGCGGCGAGTGGGTGATCAACGGGACGAAGTCGTTCATCACCAACTCGGGCACGGACATCACCGCCCTGGTGACGGTGACCGCCGTGACGGGTCGGCGGGAGGACGGACGGCCGGAGATCTCCTCGATCCTCGTGCCGAGGGGGACGCCGGGCTTCTCGGTGGGCCAGAAGTACTCGAAGGTGGGCTGGAACGCCTCCGACACCAACGAGCTGGTGTTCGAGGACTGCCGGGTGCCCGAGGCCAACCTGGTCGGCGAGCGCGGACGCGGGTACGCGCAGTTCCTGCGGATCCTGGACGAGGGCCGCATCGCCATCGCAGCGCTGTCGGTCGGCCTGGCGCAGGGGTGCGTGGACGAGAGCGTGCGCTACGCCCACGAGCGGCACGCCTTCGGCAGCTCCATCGGCAGCTACCAGGCGATCCAGTTCAAGATCGCCGAGATGGAGTCGCGGGCGCACACCGCCCGGCTGGCCTACTACGACGCGGCCTCGCGGATGCTGGCGGGCGAGCCGTTCAAGAAGGAGGCGGCGATCGCCAAGCTGGTGGCCTCCAACGCCGCCATGGACAACGCGCGCGACGCCACACAGGTCTTCGGCGGCTACGGGTTCATGAACGACTACCCCGTGGGCCGCTTCTACCGCGACGCCAAGATCCTGGAGATCGGCGAGGGCACCAGCGAGGTGCAGAAGATGCTCATCGCCCGCGAGCTGGGCCTGCCGGCGTAGGTCCGTCCGGTCCACCACGGTCGAGGACCCCCGGGAGCGCTGTTCCCGGGGGTCCGCTCCGCCGGCGTGCGTGTCAGCCGTTCCCCGCGCGGATCTTCTCGATCCGCTCGCGGGCGGAGTCGGTCCACTCCTGCCGGGCACCTCCGACCTCCAGCAGGGCGGAGACCGCCCGCTCCATCTCCTCCAGCGCGCCGTCCCGTTCGAGGGCGCCGTTCTCGTACCGTGCCCACACGAGCCGGAACCGGGACATCAGGGGCTCGGCGTGGTCCTCCCCGAACACCCGTAGCTCCGATTCGTGGAGGGCGCGGTACCACCGCTCGGCTCCCTCCCAGTCTCCACAGGTGCGGAGCATGTGGCACACACAGGCCAGGGAGGACCTGGTCCGCTCGGCGTCGGGACCCAACACGTCCCTGTAGGCCTCGTACACCGCGGTCATCTCCTCCGTGGCCCGCCTTCCCCGTCCCGTCTCCTCCCAGATGTGCGCCAGGCACTTGCGGTCCTGGAGCAGAGCCGAGTCCTGCTCGTCGTGGCCCCCGGAACGCCGCTTCTCCAGCACGCCGAGGTACACGCCCTCCGCATCCGTATGGGCACCCAGCGCCCAGAGGGCGTCCCCGTGCATGTGGAGCGCGGCGTAGTACGTCTGGTCGTCGAAGGGTTCGGCCCGCTCCGTCAGGGAGACGTAGTGCAGGCTCTCGGCCCTGGCCTCCGGAACCTTCTGTTTCCGGAGGTTGACGGCCAGGCAGCGGACGAGGTCCCTGTACATCCCCGTCGCGCCGGCTCCGGCCTCCTCCAGCTCCGACAGGATGCGCCGGTACTCCACCTCCGCCTCCGGGAACCGCCCCATCTCGTCCAGGCGGTGAGCGATCTGGTGACGGCTGTGGTGATCCAGTACGGAGCGTTCTCCGCGGTAGTCGTCGATGAGTGCGTCGTACTGGGCGTGGGCCCCGTCCTTGTCCCCGCGAAACTGCATGAACTGAGCGAGCACGCCTTGTGTGAACGCCGTGTACGGGCTGTCCGGGCCCAGCACACGGCGCCGGGCCCACAGGACCGCGCGCAACTCGGACTCGACCTCGGCGGGATCGCCGTCCAGGGAGTTCGTGGCCGCCAGGTTGTGCCGCGTCATCAGGGTCTCCGGGTGCTCCTCGCCCAGAACCCTTCGCTGGGTGGCGAGGAGGTCGGCGTACTCGGCCTTTTGCTCGTCATCCTCCATGGCGGCCAGCGCATGTCTGTTCCGCACCGTCAACCGGACCTCGTCCTCGGCATCCAGGGCTTCGCAACGCGTGTGGAGCACCGCGGACAGTGCGAGGACCGTCTCGTACTGGTGCGTGAACACCAGGAAGGTGAACGCCTCGATCCCCGAGCGCACGGCCGAACGCAGTATCTCCGTCGAGTCGTCCTCCACCCGGGACACGACCGCGATGACGTGCGGGGAGATCAGCCGCCACCAGGTCCAGTTCCCGGGCGACTCCGGCTCACATGCCGCACCCGCGGCGAGCATGTCCACGGCCGTGCCCCAGACCGCCGCGCGTTCCCGCTTCGACGACTCGCGAACGTGGCGGGCATTGGACTCCTGGACCACGCGGTGGACACGCAGGCACGGAACGGGCTCCTCGTCCTCGGGAGTCCCCGCGCTGTCGGCGACGTCGACGACCTCCACCAGGCTGAGGTCCACCAGGGAGGTCAGAGCGGTGTCCACGCGCTCCAGGGCGGGCGGGTCCGACAACAGTCCGCGCCGGGCGGCGATGTCGACGTCCAACAGGTCCGCCGGAAAGGGTTCGGGAGCGAAGCACGACAACAGGCGCATCAGCGGGCGCGCCTCTACCAGGCCCTGTTCGTCGAGCAGGTCGAGGGAGAGTTCCCAGGTCCGGCTGATCAGCCGTCGGTGCAGGTGCTCGGTGTCGGCGGCCGCCCCTCCCCCGGCCCCCCGGTCCAGGAGTTCGGGCCCCAGGTCGCCCAGGACCTCCAGATAGGCGTCGAAGGTCCGTATCCGCTTCGAGGGGCCACCGCCTCGGCGGAGCAGTCCCACACCGCTCGCGGTCCGTGCCAGGTAGGCGCCGGCCAGGCGCAGCGCGAGCGGGAGTCCGCCCAGGCGCTCGGCGAGCAGGCGGGCCTGCGCCTCCGTTCCGGCGTTGCCCGCGAGGTCGATCAGGATGTCGGCGCCGTCGTCGGCCGGGAGCACGTCCACCGGATGGCGCCGAGTGGCCCCACCCCAGACCTCGGCGGAACCCACCCGCGTGGTCACCACGGTGAGCCCGGTCCCACTGGTCCGGACCCAGCCGGTGCCGTCACCGGGCACCCGGTCCGGGGCCGCCAGCCGCGTGGGATCGTCCGCGTTGTCGAGCACCAGCAGCCAGGGGCGCTGAGCCGCGTCGAGGTGGCGCCACAGCAGGTCGGTGGCACTGGCCCGACCCGCCCAGGCGTCGGCCGCCTCCTCTTCGTCCGCGCCCAGTTCCAGAGCGATCTCGCGCAGGGCGGTGACCATCCGGTCGTGGTCGTCGGCGGGGACCCAGAAGACCGTGTACCCGCGTTCGCGTGCGTCCCGGGCCAGACTGAGCGCGACGGTCGTCTTCCCGCAGCCGCCCAGGCCGTGAAGCACCTCGACGTGCTCGCCCGGGGCCGCCAGCGTCTCCCGCAGTGACCTGAGAAGTCCGTCGCGGCCCCGCACACGCGTGGGCAGCTCACCGATCGGCGGCCGGATCGAGTACAGGCCGGGCCCGCGCTGCTCGGCGGCCGGGTCGTCCCGCACGCTCCGTGCGCGCTGGCCACGCTGTCTCCGTGCCTGTGCGGCGGCTTCGCACCGCGCGGACCACTCGCTGCTCACACGGACGTCACACGCCCCGAGAACCGCCTTCACGGTCTCCCAGGACGCCCTTTTGCCGTTGAGCGCGTCGGAGACCGTGCCCGCCGCCTTGCCCGCCGCCTCGGCCAGCTCCTTCACCCCGTTGTACCCGGCGTCGTCCATGGCGTCGCGCAGACGCTCGGCCAGTGCACGCGCCTCCTCCGGCGCGTCAGGGTCGACGGGATCCTGTGGTCGTCCCATGGGGCTCCCTTCGAACGTGTCCTGCCGGGCGAACAACGTCGATTGTTCAGTGAACAACCCGTCTACGCCTGGGTTGTTCGCGGATTGTTCGTGACCGGTTCCGGACAACCCTCACTATCCGTACCTCTGGAGTCACCGCACGTTCGGTGCGGTGGGAACAGGGCCGTGCCGGACACGGCGGAGAAGGGTGCGGAGGTGCGACGGATGGAGATCCTGACGCAGGCGGTGACCGAGTACGGTCCCGTGGTGGTGCTGGTCCTGCGGGCGGTCCAGGTGGGGCTGGGCGTCGCCCGGGAGACCCGGGAACTCCGGCGGGCGGGGAACGCCCGGGAGGAGTGACGGCTCCCCACCGTCGGCTCCGGTTCCTCCCCTCTTACCGGACGGCGGGCCCCGGACGGTCCGAGATCGTCCGGGACCGCCCGTGCTCCCGGGGCTCACCCCGTCCCGAGGTCGCGGGCGGTGCCCCCGGAGACGGCCCGGAGCTTGTCCGGGTTGGCCACGTTGTGGACGGCGGTGATGCGGCCCCGGGCGTCGAGGTCGAGGGTGACGGTGGCGATGACGCGGTCCGGTCCGGTGAACAGTATGCCCGGGCCGCCGTTGACCTCCACGAGTTCGGCGTCCATGTCGGTGGGCTCGACGCCCTGGTAGGTGACTGTGCCGATGGCCGCGAACCAGGCGGCCACCGTGGAGGCGCCCACGACCGGACGCAGAGCCTGGCGGACTCTTCCCCCGCCGTCGGTCCACAGGGTGACGTCCGGGGACAGCAGCTCCATCAGAGCGTTGACGTCACCGCCGGACGCGGCGGAGAGGAAGCGTTCGGTGACCTCGCGCCGCCGCGCCCGGTCCGCGGTGAAGCGCGGCCGCCGGGCCCGCACGTGCCCACGGGCGCGGTGCGCGGCCTGGCGCACCGCGGCCTCGGAGCGCTCCACCGCCTCCGCGATCTCGGCGTGGCCGAAGCCGAAGACCTCCCTCAGCACGAACACCGCCCGTTCGAGCGGGCTCAGTGTCTCCAGCACCACCAGCATCGCCATCGACACCGAATCGGCCTCCGCGACCTTCTCGGCGGTGTCATCGCTGGTGAGGACGGGTTCCGGCAGCCAGGGCCCCACGTAGGCCTCCCGCTTGTACCGGGCAGAACGCAGCCGTGCCAGTGCCTCGTTCGACACGATCCGCGTCAGGTACGCCCTGGGGTCGGCCACCTGGGAGCGGTCGGCGCCCGACCACTTGATCCAGGCCTCCTAGACGGCGTCCTCGGCGTCGGCCGCGGTGCCGAGGAGGCGGTAGGCCACCGAGAACAGCAGTCGGCGGTGTTCGTGGAAGACCTGCTGGTCGGCGTCCGGGATCGGGTGGTCCATCACGCCTCCCGGTTCGAACGGCCGCCACGGGGCCAGAACGCGCCCGAGGCGGGCATCCTCTTCATGCGGCCGTACGTCGGCCAGGGGGGAGGCCGACACCGTCTCCTTGTACCGGACCGCCGTGCGACCTGTCAGGTACGCCCGGCGGGGACTGCCGTCGGGGCGGGTGAACTGCACGACCGCGTCACCGCGCCCCAGGCTCACCGGCGTGTGGTAGTAGCCGAAGCGGAACGGCTTGGGCCGCCTGCCCTCCAGCTCACGGACGATCGAGACCGCCGCGTGCACACCGGTCGGCATGCCGCTCTGGCAGGTGCCGTGCATGACGCCGTATCCCTGGCGGACCGCGGCCGCGTCGCCCACGGCGTACACCCGCGGGTGGGAGACCGACCGCAGCGCGGTGTCGGTGACGACGCGGCCGCGCTCGTCGACGGCCAGCCCGGCGGCGGCCGCCAGCGGCGCCGCCCGGGTACCGCCGGTCCACAGGACCACGTCGGCGGCGACGCGCTCCCCGCACGTCAGCTCGACCGCGTCGGGGAGCACCCTCGCCACCTCGACCCCGTCGCGCGTCCTCACGCCCAGACGTCGGAGCGCCGACCGCAGATACGCCCCGGCCCCGGGGTTCATGTCCGCGCCGGGCTCGCGCGACCCCAGCAACACGACGCCCAGTTCCGGGTACCGCTCGGCGATCTCGGCGGCCGACTCGACGCCGGTCAGACCACTGCCGCCGACCACCACCGTGCCGCGGCCGAGCCGGGCCAGCCGGTCGGCTAGCAGTTCGGCGTCCCGGGCGCCGTCCAGGGTGTACGCGTGCTCCTCGGCGCCCGGCACCGCCGCCGTGTCGGCCACACCGCCCAACCCGTACACCAGCGTGTCGTAGTGCAGGACCAGGTCGTCGTCGACGCGCACGGTCCTCGTCTTCGCGTCCACCGCCCTCACCCAGCCGCGCACGAAACGCGCACCCGTGCCCTCCAGCAGCTCCGGGACGCTCAGCTCGGCGAGCCGCCGCCCGGTCGCGCTCATGTGCAGCCGCAGCCGCTCGGTGAACCGCTCCTGGGCGTTCACCAGGGTCACCCGCACGTCCTCGCGCCCACCGACCCGGGCCGCGAGCTGGACCGCCGCGGACATGCCCGCGTAGCCCGCCCCCAGGACCAGGACACGGCGCGGGGTCGCCGTACCGGTCGTGTGTTGTGCGCTCATCGTCTCGCCTTCCCTCATCCGCCGCTGACGACCACCAGATGCGGGCCGACCCCGGTTCGTGACGCGACGGCAGTGTGTCGTGGGTCACAACCGATGCCGGCCGACCGAGCCCCAGGGCCGACCCGAAGGCTCCTTTCGCCCCCACCGCCACGGCGGCCATTGTCAGCCGAAGCGCCTTCTTCCCGGCGCCGACGCGGATTGTCCGTGGCCGGCTCCGGACACTTTTCACCCTGTGTACTTAAGGAATTACCAGAGGTCCGGGAAAAAGCGGGAAACCGCGTGCGACAGGGCGTGAAAAGGCGCATGGGCGCCGATGCGTACCGTGTTCGCGCAGGTGGTGGACGCACGGTTCGCTCGCGGTGGTGCCGCCGAGATCGGTTCGGGTAGATAGGGAACGGAACGCGAGGGCCCTGTGAACTCCGGTGAGTCACCGGAGGACAACGCCAAGGGGTGACAAGTCCCCACAATCAACACAGAATGGACCCGTACCACCATCACGGGTCCCTGATTTTCCGGACCCGGACACCGCACGGTGGGCTCCTGGCGGGCCCACGGTCAACCACATCCCCCGCCCGGAGGAGACACCGGATGGAAGGCGCCCTGTCTGTGATCGCGCTGGTCGCCGTCGTCGTGTCGGCCGGCACGGTCGTGGTCGCCGCGCACTTTCGCAAGGAGCGCACGGCCGAACTGCGGAGCTGGGCGCACACGCACGGATGGACCTACACCGACCACCTTCCGCGTCCGCTGGGGGAGGCCACCCTCCCCCGGTCCGCCGTCGGCCCGCACCCGCGCGCCCAGCACGTGCTCACCGGGCGCCGCCGCCAGTACCCGGTGGTCGCCTTCGAGCAGACGCACACGATGGGCAAGGGCACGGGCAGGGTCCGGCACACCCACCGGATCGTGGCCGTGCGCACCCCCGGGCCGGGCGCCGAACTGCAGATCCTGCGCAGACGGGACCGGGGCGCCTCCGACGACACCTTCGACAGCACCTTCCACGCCTCGGGCAGCGACCCCGCGTTCACCGAGGCCGTGCTCGACGGCGTGGTCACCAAGTGGCTGCTGGCCGATCCCCGGTCGCGGTCCCTGCCCGTGCGCTTCAGCGGGGACTACGTCCTCACCTGGGCGACCATGCGGCTGGACCCCGACCGCGCCCTGACCATCGCCGACTACCTGATCGACCTCGTGGAGCGGATCCCCGCCGAGGCCTGGAAACGGCGTGCTCCGGGACGCTGAGAGGCGCCGCCGCCGGCACGTACGCCCTCCGGGCGTTCGGCCTGCTCGCGAGGGGCGGATAGGATCCGCTTGCCCCGTAGCAACAAGGAGTAACACCCCCATGAGCGACCCCAACGCGACGCATCGCATCTCGCGCGCGGACCTGTTCCGCGACGACGAGGAGGAGACCACCCCGGACCCCGACTCGACCGCGCGCATCTCCCGCGCGGACCTGTTCCGCGACGACGAGGAGCCCCCGGCGCAGGGCGACGAGCGCTGAGGAGCCCCCGAACGGCGAAGCGCCCATCCGTTCCCCTCGGATGGGCGCTCCCCACGTGTGCGGCGCGAGGCGTCGGCACGGCCTCCCGGCGGCGCCGGCGGGCCGCGACCCGCTAGCGGCGCTCGCGGACGGCGGCCACGATCTCGGCCACCGCCTCGTCCACCGGCACACCGTTGTTCTGCGAGCCGTCCCGGTAGCGGAAGGACACCGCGTTCTTGCTGATGTCCTCGTCGCCGGCCAGCAGCATGAAGGGCACCTTCTGCTTCTGGGCGTTGCGGATCTTCTTCTGCATGCGGTCGTCGCTGGCGTCCACCTCGACGCGGATGCCCTCGGCTCGCAGCTTGGCGGCGACCTCCTGCAGGTAGGGCACGTGCTCGTCGGCGATGGGGATGCCGACCGCCTGCACCGGTGCCAGCCAGGCCGGGAACGCGCCCGCGTAGTGCTCCAGCAGGACGGCGAAGAACCGCTCGATGGAGCCGAACAGGGCACGGTGGATCATTACCGGGCGCCGGCGCGAGCCGTCGGCGGCGGTGTACTGGAGGTCGAACAGCTCGGGCAGGTTGAAGTCCAGCTGGATGGTGGACATCTGCCAGGTGCGGCCGATGGCGTCCTTGGCCTGTACCGAGATCTTGGGACCGTAGAAGGCGGCCCCGCCCGGGTCCATGACCAGGTCCAGGCCCTGCTTCTGCGCGGCCTCGCGCAGGGTCTCGGTGGCCTCCGCCCAGACCTCGTCGTCGCCGACGTACTTCTCCGGGTCCTTGGTGGACAGCTCCAGGTAGAAGTCGTCCAGGCCGTAGTCGCGCAGCAGGTCGAGCACGAAGGTCAGCAGCGAGTCCAGCTCGTCGGCCATCTGCTCCTTGGTGCAGTAGATGTGCGCGTCGTCCTGGGTGAAGCCGCGGGCGCGGGTCAGGCCGTGCACCACGCCCGACTTCTCGTACCGGTACACGGTGCCGAACTCGAACATGCGCAGCGGCAGCTCACGGTAGGAGCGCCCGCGCGCGTCGAAGATCAGGTTGTGCATCGGGCAGTTCATCGGCTTGAGGTAGTAGTCCTGGCCGCCGTCGAGCTGCATGGGGGGGTACATCCCGTCCGCGTACCAGCTCAGGTGCTGGGACTTCTCGAACAGGGTGCTCTTGGTGGCGTGCGGGGTGTAGACGAACTCGTACCCGCTCTCCTCGTGCCTCTTGCGGGAGTAGTCCTCCATCACCCGGCGGACGGTGCCGCCCTTGGGGTGGAAGACCGCCAGGCCCGAACCGATCTCGTCCGGGATGGAGAACAGGTCCAGCTCGGAGCCGAGCTTGCGGTGGTCGCGCTTCTCGGCCTCCTCCAGGAAGGCCAGGTGGGCCTTGAGCGCGTCCTTGCTCTCCCACGCGGTGCCGTAGACGCGCTGCAACTGCGGGTTGGTCTCCTTGCCCCGCCAGTAGGCCGCGGCGGTGCGCATGAGCTTGAAGGCCGGGATGACCCGGGTGGTGGGCAGGTGCGGCCCGCGGCACAGGTCCTTCCAGCACAGCTCGCCGGTGCGCGGGTGGACGTTGTCGTAGATGGTCAGCTCACCGGCGCCGACCTCCACCCCAGCGCCCTCGGCGGCCTCGGTGGCGCCGCCCTTGAGGCCGATCAGCTCCAGCTTGTAGGGCTCGGTGGCCAGCTCGGCGCGGGCGTCCTCCTCGGAGACGACGCGGCGGTCGAAGCGCTGCCCCTGCTTGACGATCTGCTGCATCTTCTTCTCGATGCTCTTCAGGTCGGCGGGGGTGAAGGGCTCGGCGACGTCGAAGTCGTAGTAGAAGCCGTTCTCGACGGGCGGGCCGATGCCCAGCCTGGCCTCGGGGAAGAGCTCCTGGACGGCCTGGGCGAGGACGTGCGCGGTGGAGTGGCGCAGGATCGCCCGGCCCTCCTCGGAGTCGATGGTGATCGGCTCGACGGCGTCACCGTCGTGCAGCTCCCGGGCGAGGTCGCGCGGCTCGCCGTTGACCAGCGCCGCGATGACGGTCCTGCCGTCGGCTTCCAGTGCCTGCCCCGCCGTGGTGGTGGCCGCCACCGCACGCGGGGTTCCGGCGAGGGTGATGTGCAGCTCAGGCGCGGCGGACACGGTGACTCCTAGAAAGACGTGGATTGCTGTCGAACGCGCGGCGACCGCCTCGGGCGGGCGGTCGGGCGTCTGCCTTCGATGCTATCGGCTCCGGAACGGGTCCGCCTCGGTCGTCCACAGGTCGTCCGGCGCCCACGTCGGCGGCGTCCGCGGGAGCCGCCCTCCGCGGCCGTGGGGGGGCAGAAGGTCCGGTCCGGGATTCGGCTGTGGACTCGGTCCGGAATTCGGGTATCCCGATCTGTGTCGCGTGAAGGGCGACGGACGGGGGCACGAGTTCGGACAGGAGTTCGTTGTGACAGGAGCAGACCCTTCGGAGGCCGTGCACAGTCCCGTGGAGGGCCATTGATCCCGACATCCGGATCGGTGACAATCAGCAGACATCCGACGACCGCTCCCGACCACCGCACCCAGTCGACCCGCATGCATCCACTCGCCTCGACCGAATACTGTGAGCGCATGTCACCGAGCCCACCGACCGGCCCACCGGCCCCGGAGACATCCCCCCGCCACCGTACCCGTGTGCGTATGTGGCGGCGGCTACGAGCAAGGTTGCGCCTGTTCCGCAGGCGCATGCACACCCACCCGGTCCTGCACCTGCCCTGGCGCATCCTCGTGGGGACCGTCGGCGCCCTCGTGCTCCTGGCCGGGCTCCTCATGATGATCGCTCCCGGGCCCGGTCTGGCCGCCGTCGTCCTCGGCCTGGTCATCATCAGCACCGAGTTCCGGTGGGCCCGACGGCTGGTGCGGCCCGCCCAGATGTGGTTCCACCGCGCGGAGCGGTACGGGATGCGGCTCAGGAACGAGCTCCTCCGGCGCCTCCGGGAGCGCAGGGCGGCACGCCGGCGCCCGCTGCCCGGCACACCGCCCGCCGAGTAGGGGCGGCCGCGGAAGCGTCCTCCCGGTGGGGGACGTACGGCTTCCGTGCCCACCGCGGGTGCGTGCAACGAAAAAGAGGGACCGGATCCGTGTGCTACGGATCCGGCCCCTCTTCGCTGTGGGCGATACTGGACTCGAACCAGTGACCTCGTCGGTGTGAACGACGCGCTCTAGCCAACTGAGCTAATCGCCCCGGGTGACTTCCCCGCCCGACCCGTCGTTCGGACAAGGAAAACTCTAGCGCATGTCCGGGGGTGGTCGGCGCACACGGACCCGTCCGACGGATCCATCGCTGTGTGACAGAGCTCACATTACTCTTTCGAAAGGTCCGTGGGAGTGTCCGCTGTCGGCCCCGAACCCTGCGGTGATAGGGAGTTCCAACCTCCGCGGTCCCTCCGGGAAGCACCCGGACATGACCTTCCCGTGACGTGGGACACCCGACATGGGGAAATCTTTGGTTTCTCCTGGTCATTACAGTGACGAAGGATCGTGGAGCCGTGCAGCGGCGCGCTGGACCCGCTGGGCGGGCAGCGAGAACTCCGGTCCCAATCCCACCAAGAAAGCCTCCGTACTCACGTCATGTTCCGCGGGAAGCCGCGTTGGAGCCAGTGAGACGGCAACCGACCCGCGCCGCAACAGCAAGGGCGGACGAGAAAAGGTTTGGCGAACATGAACAGTAGCGACACCACTGCCACCGCCGAGCTGGGCCTGCGGCTCGTGGTTCCCGAGCGAACAGCGGTCCCGCTGGTCGCACGGCTCGATTACAGCGCTGAGGACCCGTACGCGATTCGGGTCGCCTTCCACACCGGCGAGGACAACCCCGTCGAGTGGATCTTCGCCCGTGAGCTCCTCACGGTCGGCATCGTGCGCCCGGTCGGCGAGGGCGACGTCCGGGTGTGGCCCTCCAAGGACGAAAGCGGCGACCGCGGTGTGAGCATCGCGCTCTCCTCCCCCTTCGGCCAGGCCGAGTTCGACACCCAGGTCGCTCCGCTGGCCGAGTTCCTGCACAAGACCTACGAGATCGTCCCGGCGGGCCAGGAGGACCAGTTCGTGGACCTCGACGAGGAGATCCAGCAGCACCTCCACTCCTGATCCCGTGTTCCCCCGGGGACTCGTGAGACGACATGACTGAGGGGCGGCGCGCCGTGCGCCGCCCCTCAGCCGTGTCCGCGTGGTCGGGCGTGTCCGGGTGTGTCAGGGGTCGATGTCGGCCGCGGAGCGCTCGGCGAACACCGCCATGGCCTTGGCCGTGACCGGGCCGGGCTCCCCGGACACCTCCTGGTCGCCGATGTGCAGGATCGGCTGCACGTCGCGCCCGGTGGAGGTCAGGAAGGCCTCGGTGATCTCGGAGAGGCGCTCCATGGGGACGTCCTCCTCCTCACCGCCGAACCACTCCAGGACGAGCTCGCGGGTGATGCCCGCCAGCGGTCCGGCCGACAGCGGCGGGGTGACCAGCCTGCCGTCCAGCACCACGAAGACGTTGCTGCCGGTTCCCTCGCACAGGTTGCCGCTCACGTTGCGAAAGACCGCCTCGCTGGCGCCGAGCCGCTTGGCGTGGGCCAGGGCGCGCACGTTCTCGGCGTAGGAGGTGGTCTTGAGCCCGGCCAGTGCACCGAACTCGTTACGCGGCCAGGGGGCCAGCGCCACGTCGGTGTGCGGAGCGACCCCCGGGAAGGGCCCCAGGGCCACGATGGCCGTCTGCTCGCCCGGGGAGCGGTCCGAGCCCAGCGGTCCGGCGCCGTCGGTGACGGTGATGCGCACCCTGGCGTCGGTCAGGTCGGGGTTGGCCGCCACGGCCCGCGCGACGCCGTCGGCGATCAGCTCCAGGTCGGGCTCGGCCATGCCCAGGCCCTCGGCGGAGCGGGCCAGCCGCCTCAGATGGCGGGTGAGGGCGAACGGGCGGCCGCCCTGGGCCCGCACCGTCTCGAAGACCCCGTCCCCCACCGTGATCCCGTGGTCGGCCACGGGGATACGCGCCTCGCTCTCGTCGACGACGGCGCCGCGGCCGTACCCGGCACCCGCTATCCACACCCTCATTTCCAACCCCCAAGTTCTCAGGCGCCCAGGTCGGGCCGGTGTCACCACCGATCCTCCCACCTCGGCCCCGCTCCGGGTCCCACGTCCCCGTACCCGCCACCCCACGGGTTGGCAAGTCCTCTGACCAGCACCGGCCGCCGGCCCGCCGCCCCGGCCGGACCACCCCGCCATCGCGACTGGTCACACGCCTCGGTCTCACAGGTCCTCCAAGGGGACACACCGTGGCGGCCGGACAGATAAGTTACGAATGACTATCATCTGGGCAACGCTTATGCGGGACCGGCAGCGGCCGGCCGAGCTCCTCCCCCACGGACCGGTCGGCGGCGGCCCGCAGTCCGCGTGTCCCAGTCACGCCCCACCAACGGACAGAGCAAGAGACATGACCCCACCGAGTACCGCCCGCGGAGAGCTCAGCTGGCTGCTGGACGATCTCCTCACCCGTGCCTCCGGCACACAGCACGCCATCGTCCTGTCCACCGACGGCCTCCTCATGGCCACCTCCAGTGGGCTGGACCGCCCCGCCGCCGAGCACCTGTCCGCGATCGCCTCGGGACTGCACAGTCTCGCGGGCGGGGCCAGCAAGCAGTTCGCGGCGGGCGGCATCCGTCAGAGCATCATCGAGATGGACCGCGCCTTCCTCTTCGTGGCCGCGGCCGGAGAGGGCGCCTGCATGGCGCTGATGTCGGACGCCGACAGTGACGTGGGACTGATCGCCTACGAGATGAACAAGGTGATCGAGAGGGTCGGCCAGTACCTCTCGGCACCGCCCCGACCCGACATGCCCTCCTCGGCGGCCCAGGTGGAGAAGTAGCCCTCGCCGCCTCGGCGGGTCGTTCGCGGGGCCTGCCACGGCGGGGCTCGGGCACGCTCCGTGGAACCGATTTCGCGCTTGGCCGGGGAATCCGCTAGAGTTCTGGAAGCAGCGAACGGCGCTGACGGGGCAACCCCCCGGAGCCGCCGGACTCGCCGCGCGGACGTGGCTCAGCTGGTAGAGCATCACCTTGCCAAGGTGAGGGTCGCGGGTTCGAATCCCGTCGTCCGCTCGAACGGTTCCATCCCGCCGCCCACGGGCGGCAGGGTGGTCCCGGCTCCGGGGTCCGCCCCGGAGCGCACGCGGACGTGGCTCAGCTGGTAGAGCATCACCTTGCCAAGGTGAGGGTCGCGGGTTCGAATCCCGTCGTCCGCTCGGAGAGGCCCGCATGGGTGTCACTCGACGGCTCCCCATGTCGTTCCGGCGGAGTGGCCGAGTGGTTGAGGCAAGGGACTGCAAATCCCTGCACACGGGTTCGATTCCCGTCTCCGCCTCGCAGCAGGCTTTACCTCATCCCCGATGAGGGCGATTAGCTCAGTTGGTTAGAGCGCTACCTCGACACGGTAGAGGTCACAGGTTCGAGTCCTGTATCGCCCACTCGCCTCCGAGGCGACCCTGTTCGCGCGTGACCGCGCTCACCGAGTCGTCTCGTCACCTCCTCTGGGGGACGACCCCCAGGCCCCCGATGCGAGGCTTCGCCACGCGGGTTGTGGTTGGTTCGCCCAGGGGCCACCAGCATCACCTCAGGCCAGAGCACACGCTCTGGCCTGAGGCGTTTGCGGGGTCCGCGGCGCGGGAGGCTCCGGGAGGCCGTCCTCGGAGCGGGCTCCTCCGGGGGCCCGCTCCTCCCTCTCCACGGCCGTTCGTGCCCGGCGGCTACCAGGGAACGGGGCCGTCCTCGCTGAAGAACCCTCCGGTGGGGTCGCCGAATCCGCCGACGGCCAGCTCGACGGCGACGGCGGCACCGTCGGCCGCGGTCCGGGGGATCGGGATGCCGAGCTCCTTGTTGAAGTCCGTGGCGCACAGCCCGGGGGTGACCGCGTTGACCCTGATGCCCTGCTCCCGGAGCTCCTTCGCGTACTCGACGGTCAAAGAGTTGAGCGCCGCCTTGGACGTCGGATAGTCGACCTGCGCGGGCAGCCGGTACAGGTCTCCTCCGGTGTCGGCCATCAGCGTCACCGACCCCGCCTCGGAGGAGACGTTGACGACGCGGCCGGCCCCGGACCGTTCGAGCAACGGCAGCATGGCGTTGGTGACCCTGACGACGCCGAAGACGTTGGTGTCGAACGCCCTCTGGACGGCGTCGAGGTCGGCCTCGCCGGGCAGGTGGTGGAACCCCTTGGACGTGGCCGCGTTGTCGACCAGCACGTCGAGCCGCCCGAACCGCGCGTCGATGTGCGCAGCCGCGGCCTGGACCGTGTCCGGATCGGTGACGTCGAGCGCGATCGGACGCACCTCGACGCCCTCCGCCCTCAGCTCCGCGGCGGCCTCGGCCCGCCGTTCCCGGTCCCGCGCGCCGAGCAGCACGGTCATCCCGCGCTCGGCCAGCAACCTGGCGATCGCGAGTCCGATGCCCTTGTTCGCTCCGGTGATCAGGGCGACCGCTGTGGTGGTCACGGTGACCCCCTCCATTCCTGACGGTGGTTACGCCCCTGAGACGAAACGGCCCGGTACACAGTGACATGGGCGGGCACGGCGTTCGCACCACATGCCCCGACCAGGTGCCACGTCCAAGGAGCCGTCCCGGGCGCGCCGTGGCGCGCGAGCGGACCGGCCGCCGCGGGGCGGCCCGGGCAGGTTGGGCCGGACGTGGATCCGCCGCCCTTCCCGGGCCGGTGAAGGCCGGGCGACGGGGCCGGGGGCTTTCGGCCGGATGACTCGGTCACGGACGAGGCACTCGTGCGGTCCGCCCCGGCTTCCGGGAAGCCGTCACGGAGCTGCACACCAACGGTCGGGCACGTGGTTCACCGGACACAGCCTGGGCGGCGCGCCGACGATGCCGGCCGCAGCCCGCGTGTACTTCTCCGGCGGCCTCCACACCCTCGGCAAGCCGCGCACCGGCGACTCCACCCTCGCAGAGGCCTACGGGGGCCGGACGTCCCGTTTCGTCAACGACGACGACACCGTCGCCCAGGTGCCGCCCGAGCCCTTCTATCGCCACATCCCCGAGGTGCGCCACATCGACGCTGAGGGGCGCCCGCACGAGGAGCGGATGCCGCTGCCCGGCGGCCTGACCGACTCCTTCCAGGGCCGTACCGCCGACCTGCCCTCCCCTGGCGCCGACGGCGTTCGCGACCACTCGACGGACTCCTACGCCGCCCACCTCGACGACGCCGCGAGCCGAGGGCCCCGGGTTCTCCGGCACTGACACGTGTCGGTACCGGCGAACTCATGAGAACAGATGTTCAGGATGCGGTGTTCGCATGTGTCACCGGATACTCCAGAAACAGAACATGTTTTTTCGGAAAGCACGTAAGGCCCACGTTATTCGTTCGGTCTTCAACAAGCCAGCGAAAATGGATTTTCGGAGCCTTCCCCTCCTCCACACGAAGCACTCCCACACCGAATGCCCTCTTTGCCCTGCCTTACCAGGCCGACTTCCACCTCCAGGAGTCAATCCCCAACCACCTCTCCCCCAACAGAACATCACTCGATTAATCTATTTTAACTACATGTCCAATTCCCCCTTTGTGTTCGCATGTGAACTTCCTTGTGACTGAAGTTCTTCTGCTGTTTCCCCTGGCAGGGCGCACGTTCCTTTTTTTGGTCCACCCGTAATACGAGATATTTTTCCTCTGACTGCTCTTGTCGCTCACCCGCTGTTACGGTTTTTGTCAGCTGCCTGGTCTGGCTCCGACCTCGCCAGAAAGCCCGCATTTCACCCCAAGGATTTGACCCCCTCCGCAGCGTGGACGGTGTAACCCTTGTTCGAAGAAACTCTCGTGGTCGTCCTCTCCGACCCCGACCAGCGGCGCCTGGAAGCGCTCCGGGAAACGCTCGACGACTGGCTCGGAAACGACGCCCGCCTCAGGCACAAGGACAACGCCGGACTGGTTCTCGGCGACACCGTGAGCAAGGCCTACAAGTACTACCTGCACGCCGGAAAGTGACGACGGAGCACCTGGAGGAACACACAGTGACGAAGAAGATCTCCACAGACGTCCTCGTCGTGGGTTCAGGCCCCATCGGGTCGTTGTTCGCCCACGACCTGCACGCCAAGGGCAAGAACGTGCTGATGGTGGACGCCGGGCCGCAGACGGCCGGGCGCTACGGCGAGCACCAGAAGAACTCCTTCCTCTACCAGCGCAACATCGACGAGTTCGTCAACGTCATCAAGGGGCACCTGCACCCGCTGTCGGTGTCCACCCGAAGCGACATCCCGACGACGCTGGACCCCTCCGCCTACCACTACGACGCGGCGGAGTACGCGGGTTTCGTACTCAACAACCAGAACCCGCACCAGAAGGAGGAGGACAACCTCGGCGCCTGCGCCGCCACCTACGCGGTCGGCGGGATGGCCACCCACTGGACCTGCGCGATGCCCGAGTTCAACGAGGCCCTGGAGCGCACCTGGGTGGACGCGGACGGCAAGGAGGCCGAGTACCCGCTCGGCGCCCAGGAACTCAAGAAAGGTTACGAGCACTCGACCACGGCGCTCAAGCGCACCACCGAGGCCTACCGGCACTCGGCCCGGCACCAGCTGGTGAAGAAGGTCCTCAACCAGGACGCGGGCTTCCAGGTCTCGGAACTGCCCCTCGCGGTGGAGCGGCGCAAGGACCAGAACGAACACGGCCACCAGGAGTTCGTCACCTGGAGCGGGGCCGACACCGTGCTGGGCGAGCTCGCCGACCCCGCCTGGAAAAAGGGGAGCGGCGATGCGGACTTCAAACTCCAGGCCGAGTGGCAGGCCACCCGGATCGAGTTGGAGGGGGGATCTGCGGACTCGGCGGCGAGGGTCAAGAGCGTCCACCTGCGCAACCTGCGCAATCTCAACGAGACCGCGGAGGTCGAGGCCAAGGCGTACGTGATCGCCTGCGGCCCGATCCTCACCGCCCAGTTGCTGTACGCCTCCGAACTCGACAAGAAGCTCAAGCTGCCCGTCGGCAAGTACATGACCGAGCAGCCCATGGCCTTCTGCCAGGTGGTGCTCCGGCAGGAGCACCTGGACGACCTGGAGAAGCACCTGGGCCAGGTCACCGGAGAGGGGGACAAGAAGTTCGCCCAGGAGGCGAAGAAGCGGGTCGAGACCTATCGCGCCGCCCAGCGCAAGATCCTCGATGAGCACCAGGACAACTCCCGCCAGGCCCCGGCCGACCCCATCCCATTCCCCAAGGACGAGCCGGAGCCGAACCTGTACATCCCGGCATCGACCAAGCGCCCCTGGCACTGCCAGATCCACCGAGACGCGTTCAGTTACGGGGCGGTCCCGCCCAACATCGACACCCGGCTCATCGTCGACCTGCGCTGGTTCGGTCTGTCCCGGCCCAGGGCCAGCAACCGGGTCGAGTTCAGCGAGCGTTACCGCGAGGGCGACACGTTGAAGTTCCGCAACGTCGACTCCTTCGACATGCCCCAGCCCACCTTCCACTTCCAGCTCACCAAGCAGGAGCGGCACACGGCCGGGGAGATGATGGCCGACATGGTCAGGGTCGCCTCCCACCTGGGCGGTTTCATGCCCGGTTCGGAGCCCCAGTTCCTGGTTCCGGGACTGCCCCTGCACGTGGCGGGGACCACGCGGATGGGCCGCGACGACGCCAATGACGGCAAGGCCCAGGTGAAGGAGGAGCGTGACCACGTGGTCACGCCCACGTCCAGGGTGTGCGGGACCTCGAACCTCTGGCTCGGTGGCAACGGGCTGCACCCGTTCGGCAACGCGAGCAACCCGACGCACACGAGCATGGCCATGGCGCACGTGGCCGTCCAGGACGTGCTCAGCGTCCTCAAGACGAACACGCAGAAGTGACGGGGGACGTGATGGCTGAGAGTAACGCGAGTACGGAGATCCTCAAGGGAGCAAGGCTCGGGATTACGCCCACCGGATGGCGTAACGCCGACTTCCCCGAACTGACCGCGAAGACGGGCGGAAAGCAGTACTACACGGCAAGGAGTACCTGAAGGAAGTCATCGGCCCCAAGTTCACCGGGTGCAGCGACGAGAGGAGGTTTCCGAGGGACGCCGCCGGACGGAAGCAGTTCCTGACGGAAGCACTTCCTGACGGAGGCAGGGCTTCCCGCGAACCAGGAGTTCCACGTCACGGAACCCTGGATCAGCACCCGGTCCACCACCTCAGGGGGGCCACGAGCACGTTCGAATCCTACGAGGCGCAAAGAGGCAGTGGTCGGACCGCGGGGTGCAGGACACCGCGGCCGTCGAGTGGGACCGGCCCGCGGTGTGGGTGCACGGCGGCCTCCACCCGGCGAACGCCGTTGTCGCCGGCGGCATCCTGGCGGGCGTGGTCGACTTCGGTGAACTGTGCGCCGGTGATCCGGCCACGGACCTCTCGGCGGCGTGGCTGCTGCTTCCCGCCGGTGCGGCCACGCGGATCTTCGACGCGTACGCCGGGGCCGGAAGGCCGCGGTCCGCCGGGCGCGCGGGTGGGCGCTGATGCGCTGCCTGGGGCTCCTGGAGATCGGCCCGGGCCGGTGAGCTGGGCCCGCCCGGTGGTAAGTGGACGTGGAAGCGCGCCGGCGCGGCAGCGCTCGACCGGCTGCCCGCCTCGCTCCCGGGACCTACGCGGGTCATCGTGCCGCGAAGGCGGCGGAGTCAGTCGCGCCGGTAGCGGGCCCTGATGTGGAAGCGCTCGCCCTGGGGGCCGAGGATGCTCAGGAACTCCACCGGGCGCGCGTCGGCGTTGCCGAACCAGTGCGGGAGGTGGGTGTCGAACTCGGCGACCTCGCCGGCGCCGAGGACGAAGTCCTGGTCGCCGAGCACCATCCGCAGCCGCCCGCTGAGGACGTACAGCCAGTGGTATCCCTCGTGCGAGCGCGGATCCGGTTCGAGGCGGTCGGTCAGGCCGGCGGGGAGGATCTGCTTGTGCACCTGTAGCCCGCCGGGTTTGCGGGTCAGCGGGACGACGGTCATGCCGTTGCGGCTGAACGGGCGCGGATACACCCGGGGGTCGCCGCTGGCCGGGGCGCCGACGAGCTCGTCGAGCGGCACCTGGTAGGCCTTCGCCAGGGGGAGCAGCAGTTCCAGGCCCGGCTTGCGCTGACCGGACTCCAGCCGGGACAGGGTGCTGATCGCGATACCGGTGGTCTCCGACAGGGCTGTGAGGGTGGCTCCACTGCGGCGGCGCAGCTCACGCAGCCGTGGCCCGACCGCGGCCAGCGCGGCCTCCAGCTCATCGCCGTCCCGCTTCATCCCCTCACGCTACCCCGGGTTTTGCGCTTCCCGCGAGTGCCTTTGCCGATCCGCCAAGGAGCGCGCCGCGCTCCCCGGCGGAGGCGGCCACGATGATCCGGCGTTTCCGGCCCGGCGCCGGTGGCCGGACCGGCCGGGATCGTCGACGAGTCGTCCGACGTTCCCGGCCCGGCGGCGCGGTGGGAGCGCGGTGTGCCGCGTTTCAGCGGACGACGTCGAACACCTGCTTCTGGACGCCGTTGGAGTACGCCTCCTGCTCGACCAGGCGCAGCTTCGTGGTGTCCTTGTCCGTGTCTCCGAAGAGCCGCTTGCCCGCACCGAGGAGCAGCGGGAAGACGAGCAGGTGGTAGCGGTCGACCAGCCCGGCGTCGGCGAGGGCCTGGCCCAGGACGGAGCTGCCATGGACGGAGATCGGTCCGCCCTCGGTCTCCTTGAGGGCGGCGACGTCGTCGGTCGAGCGCAGGATCGTGGCCGGCCAGCGGGGGTCCTCCTCCGCGAGCGTGGTGGAGACCACGTACCGCGGCATGGCGTTGTAGCCGGCGAACTCCTCCACCATCGTCGGCCAGACCGGGGCGAAGGCCTCGTAGCTGCGGCGGCCGAGGAGGAGTGCGGTGGCCTCCTCCTGTTCCCGGGCCTTGATCTCGTACGCGGCCTCGTCCATCTCGACGTCCTTGAAGGTCCAGCCGGAGTTGCGGTATCCGGGCTCGCCGCCGGGGGCCTCCATGACTCCGTCGACGGACACGAAGGCGGTGACGATCAGGGGGCGCATGGCTGTCTCCTTGTTTCTCCGAGTGCTTCTCTCAACCTCCCGACGAACGGGACGGGCCCCGATCGACACAGGGCACGGATTTTTTCCGGGCGGCGCGAAGAGCGAGGACACCAGCGGGAGGGCTCCGTCCCGATCACCCCTTCCGAGGAGCCGATGGGCCTCCGCGGGGCCGGAAGCGCTCTGTCCCGGCGGCGCGGGAGACGCCCGCCTCCCAGCGGCTCTCCACCGCCGCGAGGAATCCTCGGGCGCCGGGATCCGCACGCCCGAACCCGCCGGGAATGAAGCCGCCCAATTCGTTGTTCGGACAACTAAGCAGGGGGTCGACTCGTCCGGACCGCGCTCGGAACCCGGAGCGCGGCCCGGCCTTGGAGGGAGAACCATGACCGAGTTCAACGACCGCGTCATCGCGGAGTTCCGGGCGCACGCCGGCCGGGTCGGGGCCTGGGGCACCGACCTCGTCCTCATCCACCACCGCGGCGCCCGGAGCGGAGCCGAGCGGATCAACCCGGCGATGTCGCTGCGCGACGGCGACGACTGGCTGGTCGTCGGTTCGGCGATGGGCGCGCCGCGCGATCCGGCCTGGGCGGTCAACCTGCGGGCACACCCCGACGCCGAGATCGAGGCCGTGGTCGACGGCGGCCGCGTCACCGTACCGGTGCGAGCCGTCGAACTGGCCGGTGAGGAGCGGGAGACCGCGTTCGCGCGGTTCGTGCGGACGGCACCCGCCTTCGGGACGTACCAGGCCAAGGCGTCCCGGCTGCTGCCGGTGATCCGCCTCACCCGTCGCACGCCTGGTCCGCCCTCGGACGCACCGGGTGCGGCGGCGGCCGGGATCGGTCCGGACGATCCGACCCGGACGATCGCCGTACGCCGCCCGGACAGCGATCCCGGCCTGCCGCACTACGGCGTCGTGGGCGACGACTACACCATCCTGCTGACCGGGGCCGACACCGACGGCCGGTACGGCCTGATCGACATGCACGTGCCGCCGGGAGGCGGGCCGCCGCCGCACCGGCACGACTTCGAGGAGATGTTCCACGTCGTCGAAGGCGAGGTGGAGTTCACGTTCCGTGGCGAGAAGACCATCGTTCGGGCCGGTGAGACGGTCAACATCCCGGCCCGGGCGCCCCACTTCTTCCACAACTCCTCCGACCGGGACGCGCGGATGCTGTGCATGGTCACGCCTCCCGGGCTGGAGGACTACTTCAGCCGCTGGGGCCAGCCGTTGCCCGACCGGGCGACCGCGCCGGTCCTCTCCGAGGACGAGGCGGCCGAGCAGGTCCGCGCGGCCCTCGCGCTCGGGCCGGAGTACGCCATCGACAACCTTCTCTGAGTCGCGGGACGCGTGTCACCTCCCGGGCGGGCGCCGGTGGCACGCGGTCCTTCGCCGGGTGTCCTCCTACTCGGTACGGCGCGTGAGCACCATGCCCGCGTGGTGCAGGGTGTCCGCGTCGACGAAGTCCCCATCGGCGGTGAAGCCGGTGTCGTCGACGTAGTCAATGTGCGCGCCGGTCACCGTGTAGCGGCCCGTGTAGGCGCGCTCGCGGGTACCGCGGGCCTCGACGTAGCGGCCCTCCGGGAGCAGCTCGTGGCGGATGCGGCCGTCAGCGGTGACCCACAGGCCGGCGTAGGGGTGGTCTGTCATGGTGCTTCCTCCCTCTTGGCGGGAGTTCCTCTCCCCCGCCGACACCACACTCCACGCCGCCGGCCCGGCGTACCAGGCCCCCGTGGACCCGGGTGCGGCGCACCCTCCCGGTTCACGCGTGGTCGCGGCGGGCGCGGAGTAAACGCGTCGGCTCCCGTGTTGTGGCATCCACCATGAAGACGATGAGAACGCGGTGGACCGCGGTCCACCGCGGGAAGGCGGACGGGAGCCGATGAGCCTTCGTCAGTACGAGTACGCCCTGGCCGTTGCCGAGGAGGGCTCGGTGACGGCGGCGGCGGAGCTGCTGCGCGTCGCTCAGCCGTCGGTCTCCCAGCAGATCCGCGCCCTGGAGCGGGAACTCGGCGTGAGACTGTTCGCCCGCACGCCGACCGGGCTGGTGCCCACCGTGGTCGGCCGCGCGTTCCTGCGGGAGGCGGAGGCCGCGGTGAGCGCGTCGCGGCGGGCGAGGGCGGCGGCGCGGGCCGGTGCCGACGAGCTGGTGGGCGAGCTGGTGGCCGTGGTGCAGATGGGTTTCGGCACGCGGCAACTGCCGGGCGCGCTGGGCGCGCTGCGCCGCCGTTTCCCACGGCTGGAGGTCACCGTCTTCGAGGAGCCGAGCTCCGCCGAGCTGGAGCGGCTGGGGCGCCAGGGCGTGGTGGACCTCGCCCTGATGGCGGCGTGCGAGCAGAGCCCCGCCGACGCCCACCACCTCGGCGACGAGGAGTTCGTCGTGGTGCTGGGCGCCGGGCACCGGCTGCTCGCCGCGGACCGGGTCGTGCTGCGCGCGCTGGAGGAAGAGCCCTGGGTGAGGTTCGACCGCGACAGCGCGCTCGACGGCGTGCTGCTGAGTGTGCTGCGGGACAACGGGCTGACCCCGGCCACGGGCGCCCGCGTGTCCCAGACTGCGACGGCCGTGCGCTGGGCCGCGCACGGGCTGGGGGTGACGCTCGTCCCGGCGTCCGCGGTGCCCCACGGTTACGAGCACCTCGTGCGCCCGGTGTCCCCGGCCGTGTCCCAGCCCGTCATCGCCGTGGTCCGCCGGGACGCGGGCCCGGGGGAGACGGCCCTGCTCGAACTCCTGCGCCTGGAGGCCTGGCACGGCACCGCCTCCTTCTCACCGGTGTCCTGACGGCCGGGAGGAGGAGCGGCCGAAGGCCCCGCGAGCGCGCCGGGCCGGAGCCGGACCTGAGAGCGCCGCGGAACCACCGTCTCCGCGCCGGCGTGGGACTCGCCTACCCGGCGAGCCTCACGATGACGTTGCCGCGGTGCAGGCCGGCGAGGAGTTCGTTCTGGGCGGTGACGGCACGCTGGAGGGGGCCTTCGAGGAGCGTGTGCGCGAACCTGATCCGGCCTTCGGCGTACCACTGGGCGTAGTGGGTGTTCCAGGCCTGGACCTGGTCGGGGGTGTGCCTGGTGGTGAAGGGCCGGATCTGCACCTCGTGGGCGAGCGCGGCCATGATGTCGAGGCGGGGGTGTGCGCCGTCGCCGCCGGCGACCTGTCCGGCGAGGACGCCGCACAGCGCGAAGCGGGCGCCGAACGCCGTGTGCCGGAGCGCCGCCTCGAACTGGTGGCCGCCGATGGTGTCGAAGAAGACGGTGATGCCGTCGGGGGCGAGCTCGGTGAGCCGGTCGTCGAGGTCGTCGCCGTGGTGGTCGACGGCGGCGTCGAGGCCGAGTTCGTCGACGAGGTAGCGGGCCTTCTCCGGCCCGCCGGCGATGCCGATGACGTACGCGGCGCCGCGTGCCTTGGCGATCTGCGCGGCCATCGACCCGACGCCGCCGGCGGCTCCGCTGACGAGGACGACGTCACCCTCGCCGACGGCGGCGACGTCGACGATGCCGTGGTAGGCGGGCACGCCCTGGTTGAGCAGGTACTCGGGACCGGGGAAGACACCGTCGGGCACGGGGAACGCCTCGCCCGGCCCCAGGACGCTCTCCTCGCGCCAGCCCGACATGTGCAGCACGACGGTTCCCACCGGCAGGTCGTCGGCGCGCGACTCGACGACCCTGCCGATCGCGCCGCCGTGGATCGGCTCGCCGGTCCGGAAGACGGGCACCGGGATCCGGGTGGTCTCGAACATCAGGTCGCCGTTGGCCGCGACCACCTGCTGGAACAGGTTCCGCACCCGGACCTGGCCCGCGGCCGGCTCCCGCGGAGGGAGCGTGACCACTTCGAGCAGCGAGCTGGGCGGTTGGGACAGATGCCCGCGGTGCGCGCGCAGGACGACGGCGGATGACCCCTGGACGGTCATGGCGGATACCTCTCGGTCGGTCGTAGCCGGGCCTGGGCCCGTGGCGAAGCGGGTGGAACGGGCTCAGAGCTGGGTGGCGCCACCGTCCACGGCGAGCTCGGCGCCGGCGGTGTAGGTGGCGTCGAAGGCGAGGAAGGCGGCCGCCCGGGCGGTCTCCTCGGTGGTGCCGAGGCGCCGCATGGGATTGCCCGCGACCCGCTCCGCCTTGAACCGCTCGGCGGCCTCCGCCGTCATCGTGTTCTCCAGGACTCCCGTGTCGATGGGGCCGGGGCTGATCGCGTTGACACGGATCCCGCGCGAGAGCAGCTCGCGGGAGAGGCTGCGGGCCATCGAGCGCAGCGCCGCCTTGCCGGCCGCGTAGACGCTGGTGTCCGGCATGCCGACGGCGTTCGCGATCGAGGTGGTGAGGACGACGCCGGCGCCCGCGCTCAGCAGCGGGGCGAGCTTTTGCACAGTGAAGTAGGCGCCCTTGACGTTGATCGCGAACAGCTCGTCGTAGGCCTCCTCGGTCGTCGACTCGAAGGGGGTGAGGGAGGCGACGCCGGCGTTGACGAACAGGGCCTCGACCGTGCCGAGTTCGTCCTTCACACGGTCGGCCAGGGCGTCCAGGTCCGCCAGGGAGGCCACATCGCCCCGGACCGCCACCGCGTTCCCGCCGAGCCGCTCCAGCGCGGCGTCGAGCGTGGCCTGGGAACGACCGGTGATCACCACGCGGGCTCCGCCCTCCACCAGCAGCCCCGCCATCGCGAGTCCCATGCCGCTGCCGCCACCCGTGATCACCGCGTTCTTGCCGCTGTACTGGTCCATGCCGGAATTCCCTCGTTCTCTCTCAGAAGCCGGTGATGCGCCTCGGCGCGGTCCGGTGAATGCCTTTTTCGGAACCGGTGCTTCGCAATTCCGCCGGCGTCAGCCCATGGGGAATTCGCCGCCGTCCACGACGAGATTCCTCCCGGTCAGCCAGCTCGCCCGGTCGGACACGAGGAACAGCACCGCGCGGGCGACGTCGTCGGGAAGGCCGTCGCGTCCCAACGGCGGGGTGTCGTCGGCGTTGGTCTCCGCCGGCGCCGCGCCCATGCGCGCGGACACCTCCGCCCACCGCTCCCGCGTCGCCTCGCCCCCGGGGGTGGCGACTCTGCCGGGAGCCACGGCGTTGACCCGGACTCCGGACGGGGCCAGTTCCAGGGCCAGTCCCCGGCTGTAGTTCTCCAGCGCCGCCTTCGCCGCGGTGTAGTGCAGGAACGGCCCCACCGGGGTGAGGACCGCGGCCGAGGAGACGTGCGCGATCGCCCCCGAACGCCGGTCCCGCATCCCCGGTACCAGCAGCGAGTCCAGCCGCACCGAGGCCAGGTAGTTGAGGTCCAGCGCGTCCTGCCACTCCTCGTCGGGGATGGCCGAGGCGCCTTCGTGCGGTCGCGCCTCGCCCGCGTTGTGGACCAGGACGTCCACCCCGCCGAGCACCTCCCGCGCGGCCGCGGCGAGGGCCTCCGCTCCAGCCCGTGTCCGCACGTCGGCCTCCACGAAGGCGGCCCCCTCCGGCACCGTGCTCGTCGCCGACCTGGCGGTCGTGAGCACCTCGGCACCCGCGTCCAGGAGTCGGCGCACGATGGCCGCTCCGATTCCGCGGGAGCCACCTGTGACCAGGGCCCGCTTTCCCGCGAGTTCCCGTGTTCCGGATCCGTTTTCGATCGTGGTCATGCCACCGGCCCTATCGATTGCTTGTTCGCCTGCCCGTCGGAAGAGAATCGACGTGCGCGGAGCGCGAATTCCCGGAGAAATCCGGTGCGCGCCTCGCCGATGTTTTTTACGGTATATCCGGAAGGGAATGGGCGGCAAAGACCGAATGTGAGCAGGCGCCATAGGGAGTTCCTATGGCCCCGGCCCCTCCGCCGGTCCGCCGTGCTCCTGGGCATCGGTGGCATCGGGAGCCGCTGGACGGCCTCCGGGCCCGAGGAGGCCGGGGCCGGGTCGGCGCACCGGGAGCCCCCGCGGTTCGACGGTCGCGGCCGGCCCCGGTGCGCGACCACCGGAACGGCGCGGTTACCGCCGCGGCCAGCGGGTAAGCGAAGCACGACCCGACGCACTCCCACCCCCCGGAGGCCCCCGTGTTAGCCACCGTCGCCGCGATCCTGTTCGGGCTCGCCCTGTTGCTGGAACTCCTCGGCGAGAACATCCAGAACCTCATCACCACGAGGACCCTCACCCTCACCGGGCTGCTGTTCCTCGCCCTGCACGCGGCGGGCTACGGCTCGCGCGGGCGGCGCTGAGCCGGCGGCCGGGACCTCCACGGCGACCGGTACGGCGGGTGCCCCGCCCGCCGTGCCCCGCCCCGTCAGGGAAACCGATAGTTTCCCTGTGGACCGGAAGAAAGGGGTGAGGGTGGCCCAGGAGAGCCTGCGGGACCTGAAACGGCAGGCGACACGGACCAGGCTCGTGGACGCCGCACGCGACCTGTTCGCCGCGCGCGGTTACACGGCCACCGGCGCGGACCTGATCGCGCGGGAGGCCGGTGTGTCCCGCGCGACCTTCTATCTGCACTTTCGCTCCAAGGCCGACCTGGTCACGGAGGTCATGCGCGCGATAGAGCCGCAGATCACCGGGGCCTACCGGCTCCTGGACGGGATCCTGGTGGGCGGCGGTGACACGATGGCCGCCGTACTGGACTGGTTCGACGCCCACCTGCTGTTCTGGGACGAGCACGGGTCGGAGTTCGACGCCATCCAGCAGGCCCTGACCCACGAGCCGGCGACGGGCCAGGAGTGGTTCGCGATGCTGCGCCGCACGGCTGGTGCCATGACGTCGGTCACCCGCCGGATCGGCGACCCGGTACGGGCCGAGGCGCGCATCCTGGTGCAGCTGATGGCGGTCGAGCGCACCCACTCCTTCCAGCGGCTCGTCGGCGGTCCGGACGAGCCGTTGTGGTCGGACATGCGGCATGCGCTGGCGCGGGGCTGGGTGGAGCTGGTGGACGGACGGTGACCCGCCCGTCCACACCGGGGCCCACCGGGCGCGTCAGCGGCCCGGGGTCAGCTCGGCGCAGCCCCTCTCGGCGCGGGACACGCAGATCATCACGGTGCCTCGCTCCCGCCTTTCCTCCTCGGTGAGGACCGAGCCGCGGTGGTCGGCGGTCCCGGCGACGATCCGGGTCTCGCACGTACCGCAGGTGCCCTCCTCACAGGAGGAGGGCGCGGTCACGCCCGCTTTCTCGGCGGCCCGGAGCGGCGGCCCCGGTGACGAGGACGGTCCTGTTCTCGGACCGCATGCCGGTGTCCTCCCTGAGAGCGCGCCCCTTGGGCGGAGTGGCACGGGCCGCTCCGGGGCGGTGGTCGACAAGCCCCCATTCTCGCTGGACACGCGTCTAGCGAAAGGGGCGGAGTCCTTCTGTGGAGGACACCGGGGCCGGGTGGCCGCCTCCCGGCGGCCGAAGACGCGCCTCAGGCGGGGGCCGGGCCCGTGGAGTCGCGGATGACCAGGTGCGAGGGGAGCATCACCCGCCGGTCGGTCGTGCGGGTCGTGGAGCGGGACCTGTTCTCCAGCAGCAGCTCCACGGCCGAGCGGCCCGCCTCGTCCTGGGGGCCGGCCAGGGTCGTGAGCGCGGGCACGCAGAAGTCGGCCCCGAAGATGTCGTCGTAGCCCACCACGCTGATCTGCTCGGGCACGCTCACGCCCCGCTCCGCCAGGCGGCGCAGCACGCCGATGGCCAGCAGGTCGTTGTGCGCCACCACGGCCGTGGCCCCCGTGACCAGGACGGCGTCGGCCGCCGCGCCGCCGCCGACCACGCGGGGAGGGAAGGGCCCCAGCCGCGTGGCCCTGATCCCGAGGCTCCTCGCACTCCCGCGCAGTCCCCGCCACCGCTCGCCTGCCGGCCAGGACTGGTGCGGGCCCGACAGGTAGACCAGCGACCGGTGCCCCAGCGAGGCCAGGTGCTCCACGATCTGGCGGCTGCCCACGCGGCTGTCGACCACGGCGCTGGGCAGGCCCCTCACCTCCCGGTTGACCAGGGCCAGGTTGTGCTCCTCGGCCAGTTCCAGGAGCCCGTCGTCGGACATGCGGCTGGAGGCCAGGATGAAACCGTCCACCGAGCGCGCCAGGTGCTCGATCTGGTTGCGCTCGTTGTCCGCGGACTCCTCGGTGTAGCTGAGGATGAAGGTGATCCCGGCCGCGGAGGCGCGGCGTTCGGCGCCCCGGATCGTCCCGAAGAAGTGCGGGTTGGTGATGTCGGGCACCAGCATCGCCACGGTCGCGGTCCGCCCCGACTGCAGCGCGGTCGCCAGGGGGCTGGGGCGGTAGCCGAGGCGCTCGGCGACCCGTAGGACGTGCTCGCGCGTGGCGGCGTTGACGCGGCGCGGGTTGCGCAGGGCGCGCGAGACGGTGGAGGCGGCGACGCCCGCCTCCTGGGCCACGTCGTAGATGGTGGTGCGCTTCGGGGAGTTCATGGTGCCCTTCTACGCGTTGTGACAACTTTTGGCAATCGCTTGCCATGGCGTGAACGCGAAACCTAGGGTTCACATCACGTCTCGGGTGGCGTGACTCACGCGCCCCTGACCTGCACCGATCCCTTCCTTGTTCGTTGAGTGGAGCCCGCCCGGATGGCAGAGAGACCCCCACCCCCCGGCAACAGAACCCCACGGCCGCGCCCGGCTCCGGTGCGGTGGCTGGAGACGGCCGAACTGGTCCTCGGAGTAGCGCTGCTCGCGCTGGTCCTCGTCCTCATGCTCACCCAGGCCACCCAGCGCCACCTGCCCGTGGACGGCTGGGTCTGGACCGGCGAACTCGCCCGCCTCGGCCTGGTCTGGCTGTCGTTCTCACTGGTCGGCTACCTCCTGGGGCGTGACGAGCACATCACCCTCAAGGTGGTGGACTTCGTGCTCACCGGCCGCGCGCTGCGCGGGGTGTGGATCCTGGCCAACCTCGTGGTCGCCGCGGTGGGCGTGATGTGCACGCTGGAGGCCGTCGAACTCGTCTTCGGCGGCTCGCCCCAGACGACACCGGCCCTGCGGATCCCCATCTCCTGGACCTACGTGATCCCGCTCGCCGGTCTGGCGCTCATGTCGCTGCGGGCCGTGGCCAACGCCGTCCTCGTCCCGGAGCCTCCGCAGCGTGAGGGCCGCGTCGACTCCGGGGAGGCCGTCCGATGAGCGCGCTGCTGGTCATCATCGGCGTCCTCGTCCTGCTGGTCCTGCGGGTGCCCATCGCCTTCGCGATCCTGGGCCCGTGCATGACCTACATGGTGCTCGGCGGCCAGTCCGTCGGACTGAGCCTGCGCACGGCGGCCCAGGAGGTCAACAGCTTCCCCCTCCTGGCGGTCCCGCTGTTCATCCTGCTCGGTGTCATCGCCAACCACGCGGGGATCGCCGACCGGCTCTTCGACTTCGCCCGGGTGCTGCTGGGCCGCGTGCGCGGCAGTCTGGGCTACGTCAACATCGGCGTGAGCGTCGGCTTCTCCTGGATCAGCGGATCGGCCCTGGCCGACGTCGCCGGCATGAGCAAGATGCTGGTCCCGGCGATGAACAAGGCCGGCTACCCCCGCCGCTTCACCCTGGGCCTGACCGCCTCCACCAGCCTGATCAGCCCCATCATGCCGCCCAGCATCCCCGCGATCGTGTACGCCTCCGTGGCCGCGGTCTCCACGGCCGGCCTGTTCGCCGCGGCGGTGGTCCCCGCGCTCCTGCTCGCGGGCGGGCTGACCCTGGCGGTGTTCCTGTGGACACGCGACAAGCCCGAGCTCGCGGGCCGGCGCGCGCAGCGGGGAGAGCTGCGCACCGCCACCCTGCGCGCGCTGGGTCCGCTGGGCGCCCCCGTCCTACTGCTCGGCGGCATCCTCAGCGGCCTGTTCACCCCCACCGAGGCCGCGGCGGTCGGCGTCGCCTACGTCCTGGTCCTGGGCCTGTGCTACCGCACCCTGAGCCCGCGCGCGCTGTGGCGCATCGGCGTGGAGACCGCCACCACGGCCGCCTCCATCACCATCATCCTCGCCGCCTCCGGCCTCCTGGGCTGGGTGCTCGCCCGCGAGCAGGTGCCCCAGAACGTCGCGTCCTTCCTGCTGGACCTCACCGACAACCCGGTGATCCTGATGCTGGTGGTGTCCCTGGTCCTGCTCCTCATCGGAACGGTGCTCGAACCGATCGCCGCGCTGGTCATCACGGTCCCGGTCCTGCTGCCGGTCGCCGTCCAGGTGGGGGTCGACCCGATCCACTTCGGCGTCATCACGATCCTCAGCCTGATGATCGGCCTGCTCACTCCCCCGATCGGCGGCGTGCTGTTCGTCCTGGGATCGGCGACCCGCACACCCATGCACGAGGTGTTCCGCGGCACCGCGCCCTTCCTCATCCCGCTGGTGGCGGTCCTGCTGCTGCTGACACTGGCACCCGACGTGGTCCTGTTCCTGCCCGGACTCCTGGACCTGTGACCGACCCACGACCGACCCCCGACCACCCCACGACCCGTGACCGACCCACCCCCCAAGGAGGAATCCCCCATGCGCACCATCACCCGCTGGGCCGCCCTGCTCCCCGCCGCGGCACTCGCACTCACCGCCTGCGGCGGCGACGGCTCCGCCGACGAGGGCCTCACCCTCACCTTCGCCAACAGCTACCCCGAGGACCACCCGCACACCCGCTGCGGCATCGACCTGGTCGCCGAACACGTGGCCGGGGCCGACGCGGGCTTCTCCGTCGAGACCTTCCCCAACAGCCAGCTCGGTAACAACACCGAGACCTTCGCCTCGGTGATGTCGGGCGACATCGACATGGACGTGCAGGGCTCGGCCGCGCTCGGGGCCTCCTACGAGCCGATCGGCGTCCTGGACGCCGCCTACGCCTTCCGGGACGCCGACCACCTGTTCTCCTACTTCGACTCCGAGCGGTCCCAGAAGCTCAAGGACGGCTTCGAGGAGTCCACCGGCGCCAAGATCCTGGACGTCTGGTACTTCGGCGACCGCCACTTCACCGCCGACAAGCCCATCCGCGAGCCCGGGGACCTCCAGGGCCTGCGCATGCGCTTCCCCGACTCGCCCATCTACCTGGCCAACGCCGAGGCGCTGGGCGCCGAGCCGACCACGGTCGCCTTCGAGGAGGTCTACCTCGCCCTCCAGCAGGGCACCGTCGACGGCCAGGAGAACCCGATCCCGACCATCGACGGCGACAACTTCGTGGAGGTCCAGTCCCACATCAGCCTCACCGGCCACCAGGTCGGCTCGCAGATGATCGTGGTCTCGGGACAGACCTGGGACGCGCTCTCGGCCGAGCAGCAGAAGGTGCTCCAGGAGGCGGTCAGCACCGTCCGTGAGGAGAACCGCGCCTGCATCGAGGAGGCGGAGAAGCAGATCCTGGAGGAGTGGCGCACCGAGAACGCCATCGAGATCGTCGACGACGTGGACGTCGAGACGTTCCGCGCCCAGGTCCGGGAGTACTTCGCGCAGAACCTGGAAGGTGAGCGGCTCGACCTCTACGAGTCCTTCCAGGAGATCGAGTAGGCACGGGAAACAAGGAAGAAGGAAGAGCACGACGTATGCGGCGCTCCATAGCCACCGTGTCCCTCAGCGGAACCCTGGAGGAGAAGCTCGGGGCCGCGGCCCAGGCAGGGTTCGACGGTGTCGAGATCTTCGAAAACGACCTCATCGGATCGGCACTGCCGCCCCGCGAGGTCCGGGCCCTGACCGAGTCACTGGGCCTGACCATCGACCTCTACCAGCCCTTCCGCGACTTCGAGGGGGTGAACGAGGCCCGGTTGGAGCGCAACCTCCGCCGGGCCGAGGCCAAGTTCGCCCTCATGGTGGAGCTGGGCGTGGACGTCATGCTCGTGTGCTCCAGCGTCTCGGCGGACTCGACGGGTGAGGACGCCCGCTCGGCCGCGCAACTGCACCGCCTGGCCGAGGCCGCGGCGCCGTTCGGGGTCCGCATCGCCTACGAGGCGCTGGCGTGGGGGCGGTGGGTCGACGACTACCGGCACGCCTGGCGCATCGCCCGGCTGGCCGACCACCCCGGGCTCGGGGTGTGCCTGGACAGCTTCCACATCCTGTCCCGGGGCCACGACCCGGCCGGCATCCGGGACATCCCCGGTGACAGGATCTTCTTCCTCCAACTCGCGGACGCGCCGCTCATGCCCATGGACGTCCTGCACTGGAGCCGCCACCACCGCTGCTTCCCCGGGCAGGGCGCGTTCGACCTGACGGAGTTCACCGGACACGTACTCGCCGCGGGGTACACCGGCCCGCTGTCCCTGGAGGTGTTCAACGACGTGTTCCGGGCCTCCGACCCCGGGCGCACGGCCGCCGACGCGCTCCGGTCCCTGGCCGTGCTGGAGGACGAGGTCGGCCGCGCACGTGACCTGGAGGGGACGAAGGCCCCGCCCCTTCGGGACGCGGTCGAGCTCACCCGCCTCCCCTCGCCCACACGGGCGAGGGGCTACGCGTTCGTGGAGGTCGCCGCGCCCGGGCACTCGGTCCAGCGGGTGCGCGGGGCCCTGGCGGCCCTGGGCTTCTCCCACACCCGCGACCACCGTTCCAAGCCGGTACAGCTGTGGCGCAACGGGGACGCGCACGTCCTGCTCAACGCCACCGACCCGCAGCTCGGGCACACCTGGAGCGACGAGGCCGCGGTGACCGCGCTCGGCGTCGAGGTGGCCGACGCGGGGAAGGCGATGCGGCGGGCGGAGCGGCTGCTCGCGCCGAAGCTGCCCCGGCGCCGCGATCCGGCCGAGTCGGTCCTGCACGCGGTCGCCGCGCCCGACGGCACCTCCGTCTTCTTCTGCCCGAGCGATCCGGCCGAGGGGGAGGACTGGCTGGCCGACTTCTCCTCCCCCGCACAGGGGAGCGGCGGTACCGACGGGGTCCCCCTCACCGGTATCGACCACGTGGGGCTGTTCCAGCCCTTCGACCACTTCGACGAGGCGTCGCTGTTCTACCGCTCCGTGCTGGGCCTGGACCCCGACGACGGCACCGAGCTGGCCGCCCCGGACGGCCTGGTGCGCAGCCGCGCGCTGAGCCGGGGCGGAGCCTCGCCGCGCATCGCCCTGAACGCCTCCCTGCTGGGACGGGGGCCGGGCAGGGACGCCCGGGGAGGCTCCCAGCACGTCGCCTTCGGCTGCGAGGACGTGTTCGCGGTCGCGCGGTCGATGCGGCGGGGCGGGATCGAACCGCTGCGCATCCCCGACAACTACTACGCCGACCTGGCGTGCCGCACGGACCTGGAACCGGTGACCATCGAGCACATGCGCGAGCACGGCATCCTCTACGACCGGGCGGGGGACGGGGAGTTCCTGCACTTCTACACGCCGATGCTGGACGGGCGGCTCTTCCTGGAGGTCGTGCAGCGCAAGGGCGGCTACCGCGGCTACGGGGCCGCCAACAGCCCCTTCCGCATGGCCGCGCAGCGGGCGGAGGCGAGCAGGTGAACACGATGACGGCCGGGTCGGCGGACGCCCGCACCACCCCCGGCTCCTACCTGGTGGGGCTCATCGGGACGGGGATCGGCCCCTCCCTGACCCCGCCCATGCACGAGCGCGAGGCCGCCGAGCTCGGGCACCGCCTGATCTACCGGACCATCGACCTCGCGGAGCTGGGACTGGCCCCGGAGTCGGTCGCCGACCTGGTGGGGTCGGCCCGCCACCTGGGCTTCAACGGCCTCAACATCACCCATCCGTGCAAGCAGCTGGTCCTGCCCGTGCTGGACCGCCTCACCCCCGAGGCGGCCACCCTGGGCGCGGTGAACACGGTGGTGTTCCGGTCCGGGACCGCGGTCGGGCACAACACCGACTGGTCGGCGTTCGCGCGCTGCCTGGAGAGGGGGCTGCCCCACGCGTCCCTCGACCGCGTCGTGGTACTGGGCGCGGGAGGCGCGGGCGCGGCCGTGGTCTACGCCCTGCTCGCCTCCGGGGCACGGGAGGTGACCGTCGTCGACACGCAGCGGGACCGGGCACGTGACCTGGCCGAGCGGATGGGCGGGCACTTTCCGCGGGCGCGCTGCCTGGCGGGCGAGCCCGCCGGACTCGGGGCGCTCCTGGCCGCGGCCGACGGCATGGTCAACGCGACGCCGACGGGCATGGCGCACCACCCGGGCACCCCCGTTCCGGCCGAGATGCTGCGCGCGTCGATGTGGGTGTGCGACGTCGTCTACCGCCCCCTGCGCACCGAACTGCTGAACCAGGCCCGGGAGCGGGGGTGCCCGACGCTGGAGGGCGGGGAGATGGCGGTGTTCCAGGCCGGCCAGGCCTTCGGCCTCATCACGGGCCTGGAGCCCGACCCCGAACGCATGCTCGCGCACTTCCACACCCTGCTCACGTGATCGCGGCTCCGGGGAGGAGCGGAGCGCCCCGGGGTCAGGTCCGGTAGCGCTCGGCCAGGCCGGGGCCGCTCAGGTCGCGGACGCGGGTCTCGGCCTCGGCCAGGCCGGTGAGCGCCGACGGGTCCGTCAGGCCGGGCACGCACACGACCTCCCGCCTCTCCAGTGCCGCCAGCGAGGCCGTGACGACGTCCCCGGGGTCCATGCCCCGGGGCTCACCGCCGTGCTCGGCCGTTCCGGGGCTTCCGGCCTCCAGCCCCTGGACGCGGTGGAAGTCCGTCGCGGTCGGTCCCGGGCAGCAGACCTGGACGGTGACCCCGGTTCCGTGCAGCTCCGCCGCCAGGGTGCGCGTGAACGTGACGAGGTAGGACTTGGTGGAGGCGTAGACGGCCCGGTGCGGCAGCGGTCCGGGGGGCAGGTCGGCGGAGAAGGCCAGCAGTGAGGCCACGTTGACCACCGCGCCCCTCCCGCGCTCGATCATCCCCGGCAGGGCCGCACGGGCCAGCATCGTCGGTGCGAGCGTGTTGAGCGCGGCCACCTGGTGCAGCACGTCCGGCGGTACCCGCTCGAACGGCCCGTACCCGTTGACGCCGGCGTTGTTGACCACCAGCGCGACGTCGTCCTCAGCGGCCCGCCGACCGACGGAGGTGACGCCCTCGGTGCGGGACAGGTCGGCCGCCAGGGTCTGGACGCGGACCCCGGTCCGCTCGCGCAGACGCGCGGCGACGGTGTCGAGGCGCTCCGCGCCGCGGGAGACCAGGACGAGGTCGTATCCGCGTTCGGCCAGCCGGGCCGCGTAGTGCTCGCCGATCCCTCCGGAGGCCCCGGTGACCAGCGCGGTCCCGTCCTCGCCTGTCGGCACGGCCGTCTCCCGTCTGTCGTCGTCCGCGTCCAGGAGGCTGGACGGATCAGGTCAGGCCGCCTCGTCCGCCGCGGGGCGGGCGGGCCCGCCCAAGCGCTGGTGGAGATACCTCAGCCCCTCGGCGGTCACCCGTAGCTGCGGTCTCGCCGAGACGCGCCTGCCCGTGCGGGGATGGCTGTAGGACACGGGGCGCAGACGCAGATGGCGCTCGTGCCCGGCCTTGGGAACGTCGGTTCCGGAGGAGACCATACCTTCGGCACGGATGAAGGAGAACAACCGCCGCTGCCCCGTGGAGATGCCGGGGTCGCGGTTGAGGATGTGGGCCGCCTCGCGGACGGAGTAGTCCCCGTCGGCCGACACCAGGACGTTCCAGGCGCGTGCGGCGGACGCCGGTTCCCCGGCCGCGGCCCGTGCCTCCAGGGCCTGCCTCGCGGCCGCGGAGATCGCCTCGCCGAGCCGGCCGATGGACTCCAGCGCCTCGGAGGGCATCGAGTCGAGATCGACGCCGGAGGGCACGAGCGCGAGCGCCGCGGGGGCTGCGGCCCGGCCGGTCGCCTCCTCCACCGCGGCCCGCGGTTCCTGGAACGGTCCGCTCACCCGTCCGCCCGACTCGTCCGGCCCGTGTTCGGTGTTTCGCAATACTCCCCCCGGAGTTCTCGCTCTCCTCGTCTTGGCAGGGCCACCGGGCCAGCACTCACCGAACGGTTTCCCGGGGGTGGTGTTTCCGATGGAAACGCCTGCTCTGTTACAACGAGAACGAGAGGCGTCGCATTCCCCGCACGCGCCGTGACCTGGTCTGATAGATCGTCTCAGGAGAAATGGAACACCGAACCAGAGAAACGGTGGCGTGGCTTCTTCGAACGAGTCGGACCCGAGCGCATTCGGCAGGGGGTTTCCCGCGGCGAACGGAAAAGGAGAACGGTCGCCGGCACGGCGGGTGCCGCGGTTCCCCTTTCCCTGCACCGGGAAACCGGATCGCCCCGTCCAACGGTTCACGGCCGTCCCGGCGGGCCGTCGGACGGGGCCCGGACTCCGGTCAGACGGCCGCCCAGCCGTTGTCGACCGGCAGGATCACGCCGTTGACGTTGCTGGCGGCGTCGGAGGCCAGGAAGACGATGGCCGCGGCCAGCTCCTCCGGCTGCGCCACGCGGCCCATGTTGGCGGCGTACCCGCCCAGCACGGCCGGGCCGTGGGCCTCGGGGTCGAGGTCGACGCTGATACCGGTGGCGGTGCCGCCCGGGGCGACGGCGTTGACGCGGACGCCCTGGTCCCGGTACATGATCGCGGTGGACTTCACGAGCCCGGCCACGCCGTGCTTGGAGGCGGTGTAGGCCGCGCCGGACGCGCTGCCGCGCAGGGACGCCTCGGAGACGGTGAAGACGATCGATCCGGCGCTCTTCCCGACCATGTGCGGCAGGACGGCGCGGGTGATCAGGAAGGGCGCGGTCAGGTTGACCCGGATCAGCCGCTCCCAGACCTGGTCGCTCACGTCGGCGGTGGCGGACATGTCGTCCATGACGCCGGCGTTGTTGACCAGGATGTCGATCCCGCCCAGGCGGTCGGTGGCGGTGGCCACGACCTCGTCGACAACGTCCTGGCGGCTGAGGTCTCCGATGACGGCCTCCGCCGTGCCCCCGGCCGCGCGGATCTCCTCGGCCACGCCCCGGGCGGCGTCTGCGTCGAGGTCGGCGACCAGGATCCTGGCTCCGCCCTCGGCCAGTCGCAGGGCGGTCGACCGTCCGATCCCGGAGCCGCCTCCGGTGACGATGGCGTTCTTGTCCTTCAGGCCCAGGTCGGCCATGGAAAGTCCTCTCGTTGGCACTGTCGGCCCCGCGTGGCCGCAGGGCGGACCGCGGTGGCCCCACGGTCGCCGTCCGTCACCTTATGACTTTTTGTCGTTCAGTGACAAATATTGCCGCGAGAGTCGTGGGCGGGGATAGGGTTGGACCGCCTTGGAGCCAGGACGAGCGAAGGGATGGCTGTGGCGAGGACCCCGTCCCACGGTTCCGCCCGCGTGCGCTCGGGCAGGGGCCGCCCGCCCATGACCGAGCGGCACCGGGAGACCGTCCGCATGGAGATCGCACGCGCCGCCGTGGGGCTGTTCACCGCGCACGGGGTCTCGGGCACCACCGGCGACGACATCGCGCGCGTGATCGGGATCTCCACCAGGACGCTGTGGCGGTACTTCCCCACCAAGGAGAGCTGCGTCCGGCCCCTGCTCACCGAGGGCCTGGACCTCGTGGCCGGTCACCTGCGCGCCTGCCCGGCGGACACGCCCCTGCTGGAGTACCTGGACCGGGAGGGGCTCTTCGACGGCGACGCCCCGCTCCTGGAGGACTCCGTCATGGACCTCATCCGGATGACCCGCGCCGAACCGGGGCTCATGGCGGTCTGGCTGGAGGTCCACCACGCGGCCGAGTCGGTCTTCGCCGACATCATCGCCGCCCGCTCCGCGAGCTCCGCGGACGACCTGTCCGTCCGCGTGCAGGCGGCCATGCTCAACGCGGCGCTGCGCCTGGCCGCCGAGGAGCGGGCCCGGCGCTCACCCGACTCGCCGGAGGCCCCTCCGGGCGGCGTGGGCGGCCTGGTCCGCACCGCTCTGACCACGGCCGCGCACGGCCTTCCCGCCTTCGGACACGGCCCGGGCGCCTGAGGCGCACCGGCCCCGACAGGCGGACCCGGGCCGTGTCCCCCGCCTCATCTCGGGCCCGCCGCCCGCGGGCCCCTGAGGAACACTCCCGAAGGAGGACTCAGTACTCGAGTTCCGGACGCAGCGGGCCGCCCACCCTGTGCAGGTGCTGCAACACCTCGGTGTAGGAGCGCAGGAGGCTCGTCTCGTAGTAGGAGAGCCCGTACCGCTCGCACGCCTCCCGGACCAGGGGCTGCACCCGGCGCAGGTTGGGCCTGGGCATCGTGGGGAACAGGTGGTGCTCGATCTGGTAGTTCAGCCCGCCCAGGGCCAGGTCGGTCAGCGGGCCCCCGCGGATGTTGCGGGAGGTGAGGACCTGGCGGGGCAGGAAACCCGTCTTGGTCCCCTCCTCCATGACGGGCATGCCCTTGTGGTTCGGGGCGAAGGAGCAGCCCATGTAGAGGCCGAACAGGCCCTGGTGCACCAGGACGAAGCACAGTGCCTGGAGCGGGGTGAGCGTGATCAGGATGATCCCGAGGTAGCCGATGAAGTGGAGCGCCATGAGCGTGCCCTCCACGATCCTGACCCGCGTCGGCAGCCTGTTCCCCGCGATCTCGCGCACCGACGCGACGTGGAGGTGGAAGGCCTCCAGGAGCAGCATCGGGAAGAACAGCCACGCCTGGCTGCGGGCCAGCCACCGGGCCGGGCCGCGGCGGCGCTGGAGGGCCTGCTCCCGGCTGAAGGCCAGGGCGGCTCCGGCGATGTCGGGGTCCTTGCCCTCGTGGTTGGGATGGGCGTGGTGGCGGTCGTGCTTGCTGACCCACCAACCGAATCCCAGTCCCACCAACAGGTCGCCGAGGATCCATCCGATCAGGGTGTTGACCCGCTGGTCGTCGGAGATCTGCCGGTGTCCGGCGTCGTGCCCGATGAAGGCCGTCTGGGTGAAGAGCACCGCGAGCGCCGCCGCCGTCAGCATCTGCCACCAGGAGGGCCCGATCAGTACGAAGACCGTCCAGGTCGCGAAGAGCAGGGACAGTGTGATCGCGATCCGCGCCGCGTAGTGGCCCGGGCGCTTCTTCAGCAGTCCGGCCTCGCTCACGGTCCTGGAGAGGACGGAGAAGTCGCTTCCGCGCCGCCGTCCCGTTCCCGTGCCGGAATCGACCTTGTCACCTTGAGTCATCAACCAGGGCCTCCCTCGTCTTCGTGTTAACCGGTGGAAGGTACTGCGTCCCGGTGATTTCCAGAAATGTGTGGACCCGTGTGGACAGGGTGGCCGACCGTAGGTCGACGCCCAGTGCTCCGGTCCGGGCCCGGGCCGCGGCCGGGAGAGAGAATCCCGTCGCGCTGAAGAAGGTTACCCCGGACGGGTCGGGGACAATCCTGCCGCCGTCCGAACAGAGCACGTCGAGCGGGTGGTCACGGCGCTCGGGGTCCGTCGTCGGGCCGGTGCCGCCGCGGATCCGAACGGGCACCCGCTTCGGTCTCCGCGTGGAGACCTGGGGAGAAATGTCGGACACGGCGGTCGGATGGTGGGTGAAAGGAGCCATCAAATGGGGTGCTCCACAATCCCCGGAGCAAGCGGGTCGTGCGTGCGCTGCTGCCGGACGAGGAAACGTGAACGTGGAACGCGCTCACGGGTGTGCGGGAAAGGGCACGGATTCCGGACCTGTGCCAGGGGCACCGCGGCCCGGACCTGAAATGCCGGATCGTGCGTCGTCGTCACACCCTTGGCCCGGCGAGCCGGGCGCTCTTGGAACGAAATGTCGTCTTCGTTCCCTCTCATCCTACACGCACCCCCGTTCTCCCCCCTGGACGCTTCTCCCCGGTCCCGGCCCCGGTCGCGGCGGCCGGAACCGGGGCCGGGGCCTCCTGGTCGAACGCGCCTCCAGCCAGGTCGGCCACCGGGAACCTTCACCGGATGATCTTGCTCCCAGTGGCACTCTCGACCGCCGACAGTGCCACTGGGAGCAAGATCATCGCTGTCGGGAGCCAGCACCTTCTCGGTCACCGCACCGGTGCGCTCCCCTCAGGTGCGGTCGGCCCCGTCCAGGAAGGCGTCGATGTCGGCGGCCAGCTCCCGCGGGTACTCGCCGTTGACCGCGTGCGAGGCGTCGGGGTAGACCTCCACCGTTGCGCGGCTCAGCGCGCGCTCGGCGGTGGCGACCGCGGTGTCCGGGTCGTGCATCACCGACTCCCCGGCGATGACCGCCAGCACGGGCATGTCCAGGTCGGCGAGCGCCTCCTCAGCGATCCTGGCGGGCTGGGGCAGCTTGAGCGCGTAGTCGCGCATCCCGGACTCGATCATGTCGGCGACCGGCACGTCCTCCACCGGCGCGCCGCCCGCGGTCCAGGAGTTGAATCCGTCGCGCCAGGACCTCGGCAGCCAGGGCAGCGTGGCGGGCAAGGAGCGCAGGACGACCTCCAGGGGCATGCCGTCGAGGACGAACACCGGCTCGACCAGCGTCACGGTGGCGAGGCGCGAGGGTTCGCGCGTGGCGAGGTTGGCCGCCGTCCAGCCGCCGATCGACAGTCCCACCACGTGGAACTCCTCCTCGGGCAGGCCGCCGAGGGCCTGGTGCAGCCACTCCGCCTGGTCATCGTCGTCCTCGATGGGCCTGGCCTGCACGCTCAGGCCGGGCTCGCCCAGCAGGTCGACCGTGTAGACGTCCCCCACCTCCAGCAGGGACGGCAGGTTGTCCGCCCAGACCGGCGAGGCCGACGCACGCCCGGGCAGGAGCACCAGCGGACTCCGCGCGGCGCCCGCCTCTCCCGTCCCCTCGAAGCGGTACATCCGCACGACGCCGTAGTCCGTGCGCACGTCGATCTCTGCGTCCGGCCGGGGCATCTCCGCCATCGCGGCCTCGTAGGCCTCCATGAACGCGTCGTGCCCCTCGGCCGAGCGCCAGTGCCCGACCGGGGAGGGCGTGCGCAGAGCGATCGCGGCGAGGAGCACCACGGCGGCGACGGCGCCGAGCACGATGACCCACCGGTTTCGCTTCCTCTTCTCCACCACGCCCCCTAACCGACTGGTAAGTAATCTGACCGTACGGTAAGTTCTGGAGTCATGGCAAGAGAGAACCCCCGTTCCCCGGCGCGAAAGCCCGGAGAGCCCACCCTGACCGAACAGGCGCGACGCGCCCAGCTCATCGACGTGACGGTCCGGCTCATCGCCGAAAACGGGAACGCGGGCACCTCGCTGGCCCGCATCGCCGAAGCCGCCGGTATCACCAAGGCCGCGGTGCTGTACCACTTCGGTTCCAAGGACGCCCTGGTGCGCGCGGCCCACGAGAGCGCGCTGACGGGTCTGGTGGAGCACGTGGGCGCGGCCGTCGAGAGCGCCGGCGCCGAGCGGGCGCCCGCCGCCTACGTCCTTTCGATGGTCGGCTACCTGCGGGACCACCCCGGGCACACCCGGGTGATCGTCGACGCGGTGGCCGACGGTGAGGACCGCCGCTCCAGCGAGCGCTGGCGCCCCCTGGCTGACCTGATGCACGCCGCCCGGCGGGCACACGGGGCGGGCTCGGAGACGGACGCCGGCCTGGATCTGCGCACTACGGCGCTGATCGTCGGCGGCGGCATCGACGCGATCGTGGCCGAGCACCTGGACCACCCCGGCTTCGACCCGCTCGCCGCCGCAGAGGACCTCGTCGCCATGCTCGACAGGACTCTCTTCCCCTGACCCGCACGGTCAGCCGACGAAGGACTCGGGGCCGAACCGGCCCCACGCCACGAAGGCGGCCAGGGCGAGGTAGGCCAGGTTCACCAACGCGTGCAGGGGCTCTCGACGACGAAAGGTCACGACCGCCGCACCGGCCATGACCACCATCAGCCCGACGGCCGCCAGCGGCACCAGGACCGGTGCGACGCCGAGCACGGCGGGCAGGACCAGGCCGACCGCGCCCAGAACCTCGACCGCGCCGAGGGCCTTGACGAAGCCCGCGCCGAAGTCCTCGGCCCATCCCCCGCCGGGAGCCCTGGCCAGCTTCTCCCGGGGAACGAACAGCTTGGCGGCGCCCGCGAAGAGGAAGACGGCGGCCAGCAGTCCGGTGACGATCCACAGAGCGAGATGCATGAGTTTCCCCTTGCCGGTTACCTTGACCCTTCCGGGCCCGTCATATCCATGACGAAACCCGCTCGTGGAAGGTAACGACATGACCGGATCCGTTCCGGAGGAAACCGTGGCAGAGGCCTTCGAGGAGCAGCGCGGGCGCCTCGTCGCGGTGGCCTACCGGATGCTCGGGTCGCGGGCGGACGCGGAGGACGCGGTACAGGAGGCGTGGCTGCGGTTGGCGCGCCAGGACGCGGCCTCGATCGACAACCTCGCAGGCTGGCTGACCACCGTGGTGGGCCGTGTGTGCATCGACATGCTGCGCTCGCGCGGGACCAGACCCGAGGCGCCGTACGAGGACCGGCTGCCCGACCTCGTGGTGACCGAGGACGACGGCCGGGAACCCGAGGACGACGTGCTGCTCGCCGACTCGGTGGGACTGGCGCTGCTCGTGGTGCTCGACACCCTCCACCCCGCCGAACGGCTGGCCTTCGTGCTGCACGACATGTTCGCGGTGCCGTTCGAGGAGATCGGCCAGATCGTCGGCAGGTCCACGGACGCCACCAAGATGCTCGCCAGCCGGGCCCGCCGCAAGGTGCGGGGCACACGTCGCCCGACCAGCGAACGGCGGCAGCAGCGCGCGGTGGTCGACGCCTTTCTCGCGGCGGCGCGGAGCGGGGACTTCGAGGGGCTGCTGCGGGTGCTCGACCCGGAGGTGATGTGGCGCGCCCACACGCCGCGCGGCGTGGTCGTCAGGCTGGGGGCGACCGAGGTGGCCGGGAGGCTACAGCACGCACGCCACGCGAAGGTGACCGCGCGCCGCGCCCTCGTCAACGGCGAGCCGGGGGTCGTGGTGTGGGGCGCCGGCGGCAGGCCGGTGGCCGTGATGGCCTGCACCGTGGCCGGTGGCCGGATCGTCGAGGTCCTGTCGGTGATCGATCCGAGGCTCCTCGCGGCGATGGACGTCCCGCGACGTCCCGACTGACGGTGTTACGTCCGGGGGCTCCGTCTCGTCCAAGTGGTTGGAAGGCGACCAACGACGAAGGAGACCACCATGGCAGCCAGACTCAACCCCCTCGGCACCGACGTCGGCCCGAAGCTCGTGCGGCACCTCGTCGCGACGGGCAGGGCCGTGACCGACTCGTCCCTGCCCCGGGCGACCCAGGAACTGGTGAAGATCCGGGCGAGCCAGATCAACGGCTGCGGGGGCTGCCTGGACATGCACACCAAGGAGGCCGCGCACGCGGGCGAGACACCGGTCCGGCTCAACCTGGTCGCGGCGTGGCGGGACGCGACGGTCTTCACCGACGCGGAACGGGCCGCGTTGGAACTCACCGAGCAGGGCACCCGGCTCGCCGACGCCGGTGACGTCACCGACGAGGTGTGGGAGAAGGCGGCCGAGCACTACGACGAGGAGCAGCTCACCGCCCTCGTGGCGCAGATCGCCCTCATCAACGCGTTCAACCGGCTGAACGTCATCCTCCGCCAGCCGGGGGGCGACTACGAGCCCGGGCGGTTCCACGCCTGAGCCGGGGCCGGGTGCCCGGCCTCCCGGCGGCGGGCCACCACCGGGGGAGGACCCGACGCGGTGGCCCGCCCGGGGTGGAGCGCTTCGCACGTCCTGGGCCGGGCACCCGGCAGGTACGGCGGCGGGCAGGCGGCCTGGAGCCGGTCGGGCCCGGAGGGCACGCGAGGGCGGTCAGACGGAAGCGCCGGAGCGCAGTTTCTCCTGGTAGGTGCGGCCCGTGGCTATCAGGGAGTCGAGTGCGTCCCGCGTGCGCACCAGTTCGGCGATGTGCCCGGTGAGCCGATCGCGTTCCCGTTCCATGTGCTCCATCGCCGCGTCGGAGTTCCCCTCGCTGGGCGCGTCCACGCAGGGCAGCAGCTCGATGATGGTGCGGCTGGGCAGCCCGGCGGCGTACAGCCGCTGGATGAAGGTGACGCGATCGACTTTGTCCTCGGTGTAGTGCCGCTGCCCGCTGGCGCTGCGGGTGCTGGTGAGCAGGCCCTGCTCCTCGTAGTAGCGCAGGGACCGGACGCTCACTCCCGTCCGTTTCGCGAGTTCTCCGATGCGCACGGCTTCCTCCCTGTGGCCTGTGACCCGTGGTGACCCGTGAGCCGTGGCCCGTGACCTGTGAACTGCGGCACAGGCACTTGCCCCTCACATCAATGTCAGGTTTTAGCGTAGTCGACGTGCCCGGGAAGGGCGCACAGTCCACGGAGGAGACCTGACGTGACCAGCTTGTTCGAGCGCTACCGACTCGGGAACCTGACCCTGCCCAACCGGGTGGTGATGGCGCCGATGACGCGCGTCCGCGCCGCCGCGGGCGGGCTGGCGACACCGTCCATGGCGACGTACTACGCCCAGCGCGCGACCGCCGGCCTGATCGTGTCCGAGGGGGTGCAGCCGAGCCTGGTGGGGCAGTCCAACCCGGGCACGCCGGGGCTGCACACCGACGAGCAGGTCGAGTCCTGGAAGCCGGTGACCGCCGCGGTGCACGCCAACGGCGGACGGATCTTCGCCCAGCTCATGCACGGCGGCCGCGTCTCGCACCCGAGCACCACCGGTGTGCAGCCGGTCGGCCCCTCGGCCGTTCCCGCCGTCGGTGACGTGTTCACCCCGACCGGCCCCCGGCCCACACCGGTGCCGCGCGCGCTGGAGGAGTCCGAGGTGCCCGAGCACGCCGGGTCCTACGCCGAGGCCGCCCGCCGCGCCGTCGTCGCCGGGTTCGACGGGGTGGAACTGCACGGCGCCAACGGCTACATGATCTCCCAGTTCCTCTCGTCCAACGCCAACCTGCGCACGGACTCCTACGGGGGCTCGGTGGCCAACCGGATCCGGTTCGCCGTCGAGGCCGTGACCGCCACCGCCGACGCCGTCGGGGCGGAGCGCACCGGTATCCGCCTCTCCCCCGGCGGGCTGTTCTGGGGTGTGGAGGAGACCGAGGTCCGCGAGCTCTACACCGCGCTGCTGACCGAGCTGGCCCCGATCGGGCTGGCCTACGTCCACCTCGAAGCCACCGCCGACGAGGAGCTGCTGCTGGAGCTGCGCCGCGTCTGGCCGGGCACCCTCGTCATGAACCCGACGCTTCCCATGGGCCCGAAGCAGACCGGAAGGGACGACGCCGACCACTGGCTCGGGCAGGGCGCCGACCTCATCAGCTTCGGCCGCTCCTTCGTCTCCAACCCCGACCTGGTCGAGCGGCTCCGCACCGGGCTGCCGATCGCCCCGGTCGACGAGGCCGACTTCTACCAGGGCGGCGACCGGGGATACCTGACCTACCCGGCGTACCAGCACAGCGCGTAAGTCCGGGCCCGGGTACTTCCTCCTTACTCCGCGCAGAAGAGGAGGGGAGGTCCGGGGACGAGTGGCCCGGGGACGAGTGGCGGCCCTTCCGGGAAGACTTCCGGGAAGGGCCGCCCTGCGTTCGGGACCGAGGGTCGGGGACCGGTCCGGCGCCCTCAGGCCGTGGCGGGAACGCGGGGCCGGGAACCGGTGCCGGTACTGGTGCCGCTGTCGGTGATGGATGCCGGAACGCGTCCGTCGGTCGGTCGTGCCCAGGGGCGGGCGGCGGGCGGATCGGTGTGCGGGGTGGTGTGCGGCCACAGCACCAGGAGCAGGGCGTCGACGTCGCGGGCCTCGACCATGCCGGTGGGAGTGACGGCCCAGAACGACTGCGTCGCTTCCCCGTAGTAGACGATCAGGTGGCGGTGACGAGTCTGGACCGCGGCGGCCTGGGCGTGTTCGCGGGAGAACTCGGAGCGGTGGCCGCCCAACCGGGGAAGCCCCTGGGCGCGGCGGAGGCGGCAGGAGGGGTGGTCACACGAGGGAAGGGACTGCGCCGAAGGCGTCCGTTGAGGGTGGTGGAGGGCGACGGGCGGGCATACGGGGCCGACGAGCGGGGTCCGGCGCGGAAGTGGAAGTGGCATCGGTCGAACATCGTCCGAACGGCGGGGCGAGGGGATAGGGTTCTGCATCAGATCCTCTTTCCTTACTTATGACTGGTTTGGTTTCGGGGATTCAGGGCCCGGGAGAAGCGGTGATGCGCTTTCCGGGCCCGCCTCGTGTCTTGGGTCGGCTGGTCCGGGCTCAGAGATCAAAGATCCGTGGGGATGTTCCACCGGCTTCCGGTGAGGTCATAGGCCAGGTAGAACCACACGGTTCGGAACTCGGCGTTGCCGTTGTCGCCCCACTCGGAGGCGAAGGCGTTCACCATGGCCAGCCCTCGGCCCGATTCGGCGTCCAGGTCCAAGCCGTCGAACCTGAGGGCCAGGCTGGCGTCCTCGTCCCGGAGTCCGCCCCGGTCACGGCAGGTCAGGTGCATCCCGGCGCGGTGGCGGTGGACCAGGAGGGTGTAGCTGCCACCTGGCTGGCCCGAGAGGCTGTGCCGGATGGCGTTGTTGGCGAGTTCGCTGCCCAGCAGTGTGAAGAGGTACCGGTAGTCCCTGCTCCGGGCGGCGGCGCAGGTGTCCAGGAACGCCCGCACCAGCGGCATCACGGCAGGGGTTCCGGCGAAGTCGTAGCGGCGCAGCCGGTAGCTCGGCCGCTCGGGACGCCGGGTGAAGTAGTGGCGGTGGGCGGGCCGGATGAAGCTGGCCAGCGGCACCGTGGCCTTCTCCAGTGCGGGCAGGGAAGTCGGGACTGTTGCGGGCATGACGAACACACTCCTTGCATGGACATGAGGTGAGCAGGGGTTTCGCGGGCCCGTTGGAGGAGTCTCACGGATGCCGTGATGCGCGGAACGGGCAAGGCGTAGCCTGACCGGCATGCACCGTCCGTGATGCTCCGGTCACTGACTACACTCATATAATGCGGCTCGATAATCGAGCTGTCAACGATAATCGGAAAACCTTTAGCTTAGAATCCTCACATGCACAGCACCTTCAGCCCCACAGTGCGCCGTCGACGACTGGCGCGCGAGCTTCGCCGGCTACGTGAGTCACAGGGATTGAAGCTGTCTGTGGCCGCGAAAACCGCCGACGTGCCGCAGTCCACGCTCAGCAACATCGAGAGCGCAGACGCACGCCGCATCAAAGCACGTGACATCGATGCCCTCGTTGACCTGTACAAGGCACCAGAGGAAGTCCGATCAGCCCTCCACGAACTAGCGAGGGAATCAAAGGAGCAAGGCTGGTGGTCCAGTTACAAGGATGTCTTCGGCGGTAACGCCATCCCGGACTTCGAAGCCGAAGCCTCCATGATTCGGACATACCAGTGCCAGGTCATCCCTGGACTGCTGCAAACTCCCAGGTACAGCGAGGCTGTCTTCCGAGGTGGGCGCGCGTACTCGGACGACGAAGTCAGACGCAACGTCGATGCGCGACTACAGCGCCAGCACATCCTGGGGCGGTATCAGCCACCGCACTTTTGGGCTGTGATCGACGAAGCGGCCCTGAGAAGGCGGCTCGACGATCCAGAAATTATGCAGGAGCAACTACAGCATCTGCTGAACATGGCCACCAGGAAAAACGTGGACCTCCAGGTGCTGCCCTTCAATGCGGGCATGCATGCCGGGCTGTCTGGTTCGTTCGTCCTACTGGACTTCCCCAACCCTGCCGATCCCTGCATCGCCTACACCGAGACCGCGACGGCTAGCCTCTTTGTCCAAGATTCCGACTCTGTGCAGCGCTATGTCACGATCTTCTCGAACTTGAACTCAGCAGCACTTCAAGCTCCACACACGACTCACTTCATCCAGCAGATCATGGAGCAGGAGAACTGACATGACTACTAGGACCGAACCGAGATTCTTCAAGTCCAGCTACAGCAGCGACAGGGTCGAATGCGTTGAAGTCGCCCATATCCCCGCGACCTTCCGGAAGAGCAGCCACAGTGCCCAAAACCAGAACTGTGTGGAGGTAGGCGACCTCCCCTGCGGCGCCGCCATCCGCGACTCCAAGCACCCCGACGCCGGACACCTCCCCTTCCCCGCCACCGAGTGGACCGGCTTCCTCAGCGCCGCCCTCTCCTCCTGATGCGCTGACCACAAGGACTCCCCGGGGCCTGGCCATCCAGGATGATCTTGCTCCCAGTGACACTCTCGACCACCGACAGTGCCACTGGGAGCAAGATCATCGGCGAGGAGACCCCGCACGTCACACCGGCAACGGTTCCGGCCAGTCCGCTGACCAGCACGCGACACCGACGCCCGGTCGCGCCCGGACGGACTGCGACCGGCCGGACCCTCGCCATGCCCACCCTCGCCCCGGCCGGGCCTCCTCACCCGCGTCCTCACCCTTCCGCTGAACGGTCGACCGAGGGGTCGAGCTCGGCCGCCACCCTCGCCGCCGTCTCCCGCAGCCACGTGTGCGCCGCGTCGTGCTGGTGCACCGGATGCCACCACAGCGCCTCCTGGATCGGCGCCGCCGGGAACGGGCACGGCAGCATACGCAGTCCGGCGCACTCACCCGCCTCCGCCCCCGGAGGCGATGCGTCGGGCCAGCGTCGAACAGACTCCTCTGGGGCGGACGGGGACGGTGGAGGGCATCGCGCCCCTGGTCGTGTTCCTGGTCTCCGACGAATCCTCGTTCGTCACCGGTGTGGAGATTCCGGTGTACGGCAGGTACAGCACCCACGGCGGTGCCAAGGCGGTCTCGGACGCGCTGCGCGACCCCGGTCCTGCGGCCTGACCGGTCCCGTGTCGGCTTCTACGGCGGCCGGTCGATGCAGTAGGCTCACCGCCGCCCGATCGCCGACCACGAGAGGGGTCCTCATGTCGATGGCCTTCGCCCCGGGAGCGCGGTCATGAAGCTGTCGAGGGTGGCACCGGAGCTGCGCGGCCCCCTGCTCCGGTCTCCGGAGATACCGGTGCGGCTTCCGTGGGCCCTGCGCTTCACGCGTTTCCTGATGCACCGGATGGACGCCCGGCACCTGCCCGGCGTCACGCTGGAACTGCCCGAGGAGGCGGCCCCCGGCGTCCGGGTGTACCGGCCCGAGGAACGCCGTTCGGACGCCGCGCTCCTGTGGATCCACGGCGGTGGACTGGTCATCGGCCGCGCCGCGCAGGACGACCCCCTGTGCAACGCCACCGCCCTGGAACTGGGCGTCACCGTCGTGTCCGCCGAGTACCGCCTCGCGCCCGAGCACCCGTATCCCGTGGCGCTCAACGACTGCCACGCCGCCTGGACGTGGCTGCGGGAGAACGCCGGCTCCCTGGGCGTCGACCCCTCGCGCGTGGCCGTCGGCGGGCAGAGCGCGGGAGGCGGGCTCGCCGCCGCGCTCGTGCAGCGGCTGCACGACGAGGGCGGCACGCGGCCGGTCGCGCAGTGGCTGCTCTCCCCGATGCTCGACGACCGCACCGCCGCCCGGCGCGACCTGGACAAGGTCGGCCACTACATGTGGAACAACAAGGCCAACCGCTTCGGCTGGCGCTCCTACCTCGCCACCGCGCCCGGCTCGTCCGCCGTCCCCCGGTACGCCGTCCCCGCGCGGCGGGAGGACCTCAGCGGGCTTCCGCCCGCCTGGATCGGCGTCGGCGACATCGACCTCTTCCACGAGGAGTCCCGCGAGTACGGGCGGAGGCTGAGGGAGGCGGGCGTCGACGCCGCCTTCCACTCCGTTCCCGGGGCACCCCACGGGTTCGAGTCCTGGGCGCCCGGCACCGGCATCGCCGGCGACTACCTCGCGACGGCCCGGGCATGGCTGGGCCGGGCCCTGGCGCAGGGGCCGGACGGCCCCGGGCTCAGGACGTGCGCCCGTTCCGCGGACTCCCCGGACGGAGAGCACCGGCGTCACGAGGAGGACGGGACCACCTGAGGGGAGTGTGCAGGCCTTCCTCCCCCAAGGGCGGTACCCCACCGCGGCCCCGGCCCGGGTGCCGACCGCTCCCGATCCGCGACCCCGGCCGCCGAGCGCCGGTCGGACACCGTGTAGAACCGGGTGGTCACGTCATCGGATGACTCCGAGGCCGACGGACACCCGGCGGCCGCCGCCCGTGAGGCGCCGGCGGCGGGACGGGGAGCGCACAGGCAGGGAGACCACGTTGGGAAGAGGCCGCGTCACCGGGGCGCCGTGGCTCTGGCCGCTGCTGGTGAGCGTCGTGTTCACCCACACCGCGCTCAACCTCGCCCGCCCCCTGGTCTCCTACCGGACGATCGCCCTGGGCGGGGACGCCGTGGCGGTCGGGCTGGTCACCGCCGCCTACGCGCTGCTCCCCCTGCTGGTGGCGGTCCCCCTGGGCCGGGCGACCGACCGGACACGGCGCATGGGGTGGATCGTCGGCCTGGGCTCGGCGATCCTCGGCGCGGGGTGCCTGCTGCTCGCGCACGGTTCGGGCCTGTTCGCGGTCGCCGCGGCCAGCACCGTGCTGGGTCTGGGCCACCTGCTGTGCATGGTCGCCGGCCAGGGGCTCATCGCCCGCCTGTCCGCCCCGCAGCACCTGGACCGCGACTTCGGGTGGTTCACCGCGGCGGCCTCCCTCGGCCAACTCGTGGGTCCCCTGCTGTCCGGCGCGATCCTGGCCGACGCGTCGGGGGACGCGCTGCTGTCGGCGACCTCGTCCGCCCTGCTCGTCGCCGCGGTGACCGGTGCTCTGGGGATGGCGCCCCTCCTGGCCCTCGCCCGTGTGCACATGCCCCCGCCCTCCCGGAGCAGGGGATCGGCGAGGACTCCCGCACTGGACCTGCTGCGCAGGCCGGGTCTGCCCTCGGGGCTGTTCGCCAGCCTCGCGCTGCTCTCGGCCGTGGACATCCTCACCGCCTACCTGCCGCTGGTCGCCGAGAACCGGGGGATCCCTCCGATGCTGGTCGGTGTCCTGCTGAGCCTACGCGCGGGGTTCTCGCTCCTGTCCCGCCTGCTGCTGTCCCGGCTGGTGCTCCGGTGGTCGCGCGAGGCGCTGATCGTGGTGAGCACCGCCGCCGCGGGCCTGTCCATGGCGGTGGTGGCGCTGCCCGTCAGCGACCCGTTCGTGCTGGGCGCCGTGCTGGCCGTCGGGGGCTTCCTGCTCGGCTTCGGCCAGCCGCTGACGATGTCGAAGGTGACCACGGCCGCTCCGGAGGGCGCGCGCGGCGCCGCCCTGGCGCTACGGGTCTGGGGGAACCGGCTCGGGCAGGTCGGGATCCCCGCCGTCGGGGCGGGGGTCTCGGGTGTGGTGGGAACTCCGGGGGCCCTGTGGTTCGCGGCGGCCGTGCTGGTGGCGTCGGCGGTCACCGCGTCCAGGCGCGTGTGAGCCGCCGCGCCGTGCGGGGCGGGAGGGCCGCACGGAAGGCGTGGGTTCGGGGAGTCGCACGAGCCCGCCGTGCCCGCCGAAGTCTCCGCACTTCCGGTTCTTCCTGTTTTGCTAGGGTCCCACGAATGGATTGTCGGCAATTTGGGAAGGCAGGTTCTGACAAGCGTCAACAGATGGTCAAGAGGCGAAACTCATGTGGACTTCGGGTGGTCCGGATTCGATCGTGCGCGCGCTGGCTGCCTTGGGTCTTCCACCGATCTTCGACCCCGAGCACCGGCCCGCCGGTGCCCAGAGGGAGGATGAGCCTGTGCTGGCCGAAAGCCTGATCGCCGCGGGCGAGATGCAAGCCGGACCCGCCCCGGTGCCCGGACGCGGCGGCGCGGCGGGTCCATGGGCCGACACCGTGCAGGACCGCGAGCTGGCGCAGGCCCTGCTGTACCGGCGTATGGAACGCACCATCGCCGACTGGCAGTGGGCCACCGACACCGCCCCCTCACGCGCCGGCGCGGCGGCCGAGGCCGCGATGTTCGCGGCCCACGCCCTCGTCGCCGCGCACGCCGACCCGGACTCCGAGCACGCCGAGGGTGACCTGGAGGAGGCCGAGGAGTCCCTGCGGGCCGCCCTGGTCCTGGTGCGGACCGCCCGGCCCGCGGCGCAGAAGCAGGACTGAGCAGGTCCCCGGCCCCGGTCACCGGACCGCGGACGAACGGCGTGCGCACCAGGTGAACATGTCGGGGTCCCCGCCGGTCCGCGGCGCGGACGGACGCCTTCTCCGACGCGGAGTCCGTACCCGCCCCGGCCCGTGGCGGGCGGCGTGTGCCCCGGGCGATCCGGGGTAGCCGTCGCCCTATCGGGTGTGTGCCGTCGGACGCGGGGGAGATGGTGGTCGTGCGGGTCAGGGGCTGTGTCGCCGTGGTGACGGGCGCGTCCAGCGGGATCGGGCGGGCCACCGCGCTGGCCCTCGCCCGCAAAGGCGCGTCGGTGGTGCTGGCCGCCCGGGGCGGGCGGGCGCTGGAGGAGGCCGCCGAGGAGTGCCGTGCCCGCGGCGGCCGCGCGCTGGCGGTCGTCACCGACGTAACCGACCACGGGAGCGTCGAGGATCTGGCCCGCCGCGCGACCGGCGAGTTCGGCCGGATCGACGTGTGGGTCAACTGCGCGGCGCTGACCCTGTTCGGCTCCTTCACCGAAGTGCCCCTGGAGGACTTCCGGCGGGTCGTGGACGTCAACCTCATGGGATACGTCCACGGCGCGCGGGAGGCACTGCCCCGCTTCCGGGAGCGGGGCCGTGGTGTGCTGGTCGACGTCTCCTCGATCGTGGGCGTGGTCGCCCAGCCCTACACCCACGCCTACGGGGCGACGAAGTTCGCCGTCCGCGCGCTCGACTCCTCCCTGCGCCAGGAACTCGCCCTGGCCGGGGACCGGGACATCCACGTGTGCACCGTGCTGCCCGCCGCGATCGACACCCCGATCTTCGACCACGCCGCGAACTACACCGGGCGCAGGGTCGTGGCGATGCCGCCGGTCTACACCCCCGAGAAGGTGGCCCGCACCATCGTCGACCTGGTGCGCGCACCGCGCCGGGAGGTCGTCGTGGGCCCGGGCCGGGGCCTGCTCACGATGTCCAGGATCGCCCCGGGGGCGGCCGAACGCGTCATGCGGGTCCACGTCGAACGCAACCACCTGTCCCGCCACGAGCCCGAACCCGCCAACAGCGGGAACCTGTACCGGCCCGAGCCCGGTGTCGGACGGGTCCACGGCGGCTGGCACGGCGGACGCCGCACCGCCGTGCGCCGCCTGGCCGCGGCGGGAGCGCTGGGCGGGGCCGCCGTGGTGCTCGCCCGCATGCGGTCCCGGCGGCGCCCGGCGCGACGCGCGAACCCGGTGCGCGCGCTGCCGGCCCGCTGATCCGCCGATCTGCCGGCACGTTGACCCGCCGACCCGTCGGTCCGCCGCTCCGCTGATCCGCCTGCCGTCGGAAGGGCCGGCGACGGCCACGCCACGCGGACACCGACCGGCCGCGGCGGTGTGGCCGCGGACCGCCCGCGTTCGGCCCCGGCCCGGCCGGCCGTGGTCCGCCAAGCCGGGGCCGGACCATCCGCACGAGGCGTCCGAGGCGTCCTCATGACCTCCCGGACACGGAAGGGACGCCGGAAGCGACCGGTTCCACGGAACGCTCGGGGCGCGCGCCGGTCCTCCCCCGGGCCGCGTCCCAGGCCCAGACGACGTCCGCCGGAGGACCGGAGGCCACGAGCGCGCCGTCCACCAGTACGAGGCAGTGGTCGGCTTCCAGCGCCTCCTGGGAATCGTGTGTCGCGTGGACGACGGTCGTCCCGCCGGCGCCGACCCGTCCCAGGACCAGGCGGACGCGCTCCTGGGAACGGTGGTCCAACCCCGCCGACGGCTCGTCCAGGAGGAGCAGGTCCGACTCCTGGGCCAGGCCCTGGGCGACCAGGACCCGCTGGCGCTGGCCGCCCGACAGCTCACCCAGGCGGCGGTCGGCCAGGTCCGCGACCCCCATGCGTTCGAGGCACTCCCCCACCACGGTTCGGTCGCGCCCGGTCAACGGCCTCCAGAACCCCCGGTGCGCCCACCGCCCCATCGCGACCGCCTCGCGCACCGTGACGGGCAGGACGTCGGAGACCGCGCTGCGCTGGGCCACCAGGGCCGGGCGCGGCCGCCGTGCGGACACGACCCTCCCCCGACGGGCCCGGACCGTGCCCGCCAGCAGCCCGAGCAGCGTGGACTTGCCCGAGCCGTTGGGCCCCACGAGTGCCGTGACCGCCCCCGCGGGGATCACCGCGTCGATGCCCCGCAGGACGTCGCGCCTCCCATAACCCGCGTACACGCCATCCAGTTCCACCCGGTTCGCCGGACTCCTCATACCCACCCCCATGTGAAAACGATAATGATTATCGTTGTACAGTGTCTCACCATGGAAGCTCTGTTCGATCCGTTCGGGGTCGTGTTCGTCCAACGCGCGCTGTGGGGCGGGATCCTGGTCTCCCTCATCTGCGCGCTCGCCGGAACCTGGGTGGTCCTGCGCGGCATGGCCTTCCTGGGCGACGCGATGTCCCACGGCATGCTGCCCGGGGTGGCGCTGGCCTCCCTGCTCGGCCAGAGCGTGGTGCTCGGCGCGGCCCTGGCCGCCGGGGCGATGGCGGCGGGCGTCACGGCGCTGGGCCGCTCGTCACGGCTGTCACAGGACACGAGCATCGGGCTGCTCTTCGTCGGGATGCTCTCGGTCGGCGTGATCGTCGTCTCCCACTCCGCCTCCTTCGCGGTCGACCTCACGGGCTTCCTCTTCGGGGACGTCCTGGCGGTGCGCGAGCGCGACCTGGCCCACCTGGGCGTCGCCCTGGCCGCGGCCCTGGTGGTCGCGGTCGCGGGACACCGCGCGTTCCTCGCGCTGGCCTTCGACCCCCGCAAGGCCCACACCCTGGGCCTGGCGCCCCGTGCGGCCCACGGGGTCCTGCTCGGACTGGTCACCCTGGCCGTGGTCGCCTCGTTCCACGTGGTCGGCACCCTGCTGGTGTTCGGGCTGCTCATCGCTCCCCCGGCGGCAGCGGCCCTGTGGGCGCGCAGCGTCGCGGCGATCATGCTGGGCGCGGCCGTGCTCGGCAGCGCCTCCGTCCTCCTGGGCCTCCTCCTGTCCTGGCACTGGGAGACGGCGGCCGGGGCCACCATCACCGCCGTGGCCACCGCCCTCTTCCTCGCCTCGGCGTGCGCCGCCGCCGCGCGGTCCCGCCTCGTGACGCACAGGCCCCCCTCACACCCCCCGGGCCCGGACCCGGGCCCCCTGGAAGAACCCCCGCCTCCGAGAGAACCCCTACAGACGAAGGAGACCGGTGACGCATGACGCGTGAACACCGCAACACCGCGCTGGTGGGCGCGGCCGGACTGTCCGCCCTCCTCCTCGCGGCCGGCTGCGCGGGCCAGGACGCCCGAGGCGCCGAGGAAGCCCCCGAGGAGACCCCGCACGGCCACGTCGAGGGAGCACGGGAGAGCGCCGAGCCCCGGTCGCGTCTCGTGGTGGCCGACGCGCGCAGCGGCGAGGTCCGGGTGCTCGACCTGGTCACCGAGGAGGTCACCGGCCTCGACCCCGTGGAGGGCGTCGACGGCATCGCCGGTGACGGCCGTTTCGCCTACCTGTCGTCGTCGGACCATCGGACGACCCACATCGTGGACAGCGGGGCGTGGACCGTCGACCACGGGGACCACAGCCACTACTACCGGGCCGAGATCCGGGCCGTGGGGCCCCTGGAGGGCCTCGTGGCGGGACAGGCGTCCACGGACACCGCCCTCACCGCCCTCACCGGCCGGGACGGCGGAGCCGCCGTGCTGGACCGGGCCGCCCTGGAGGAGGGGGAGGTCGGGACGGCCGCGCCCGTGCCCGACGGGGCCGCGGCGGTTCTGCCCATCGCGGGCCGCCTCCTGGTGGCCGAGGGCGGCGCGGAGGGCGGAGTCAGGGTCCACGACCGCTCCGGCTCGCCCCTGGAGCTCCTCGACGACACCTGCGCCCAGCCCCGGGGCCAGGCCCTCACCCGGCGCGGAGCGGTCATCGGCTGCGCCGACGGCACCCTCCACGTCACCGAGGACGACGGAGAGCTCACGAGCACGCTGGTCCCCCACCCCGACGGCGCCGAGGGACGGACCGGGGAGTTCCACCACCGACCCGGCTCGGCGACCCTGGCCTCCGTGTCGACCGGGGGAGAGGTCTGGGTCCTGGACCTGGCCGAACCGGGGTGGACGCGGCTGGACCTGCCCGGCGCCGTGGCCGTGACCGCGGTCGGCGCGGGCGGCCCCGTCCTGGCCCTGACCGGGGACGGGACCCTGCACTCCCTGGACCCGCGGACGGGAGAGGAGTACGCCTCCGCCGACCTGCTCAGTGGGACGGACCCCGAACACGCCCCCGTCATCCGGGCGGACACCAGCCGCGCCTACGTCAACGACGCCGAGGGCGGGGTCGTCCACGAGATCGACTACGACGACGACCTGCGCGTGGCGCGGACCCTGGACACGGGGACCACGCCGCACTTCATGGTCGAGACGGGCCGGTGACCGCCATGGCCACGCCGTCGGCGCTCATGTCCAGGGTGACCGCGTTCGCGCTGGCGGGAGCCGCCCTCCTGGGGTCGGCCGCCTGCTCGCCCGGGGAGGGCACGGGCGAGGGGATCGTGGTGACCACCAACATCCTGGGCGACATCACCCGCAAGGTCGTGGGCGACCAGGCCGAGGTCACCGTCCTGATGAGGCCCGACGCCGACCCCCACTCCTTCGCCCTCTCCGCACGGGAGGCCGCCGTCGTCGAGAACGCGGCGCTCGTGGTCTACAACGGCCTCGGCCTGGAGGAGGGGGTGCTGCGCAACGTCGCGGCGGCGGAGGAGGCCGGGGTGCCCGCACTGGAGGTCGGCGCGGGCGTCGACCCCCTTCCCTACGGCCCCGCGGAGAGCGGCCACGGGGAACACGGGCACGCGGAGATCGGATCCGAGGAGCACCGGGACGGGGACGCGTCGACGGGGACGGAGAACGAGAGCGCGGGCGAGCCCGATCCGCACTTTTGGACCGATCCGCGGCGGGTCGTCCTGGCGGTCGACCTGATCGCCGGACACGTCGTCGAGCAGGTCGACGGCGTGGACGCCGACGCCGTACGCGCCAACGCCGAGGCCTACACCGCCGAACTGGAGGAACTCGACGCGTGGATGGCCGAGGAGTTCGCGGCGATCCCCGAGGAGGACCGCAAGCTGGTGACCAACCACCACGTCTTCGGCTACCTCGCCCGGCGCTACGGCTTCGAGGTCATCGGCACCGTGATCCCCAGCGGCACCACCCTGGCCTCGCCGAGCACCTCCGACCTCAAGTCCCTGTCCGACGCCGTGCGCGAGGCGGGTGTGGACGCCGTGTTCGCCGACTCCTCCCAGCCCGACCGCCTGGCCACCGTCATGGCCGAGGAGGCGGGAACGCGCGTCGAGGTCGTCCCCCTGTTCTCCGAGTCCCTGAGCGAGGAGGGAGGGGGCGCGGCCACCTACCTGGAGATGATGCGCGCCAACACCGAGTCCATCGCCACCGGACTGCGTGGCGGGTGACCGGGGTCCAGGATCCCGGCACCACCGCGGCGGCCGCCCCGGCCGGCCGCGGACCCCTCGAAGAACCCCGAGAAGCACGAGAGAGAACGGCGAGAATCCCATGAACGCACCACCACGCCCCGCCCCCGGAGCGGTACTGCCCGTGCTGCTGTCCGCCGGACTGCTGCTGACGGCGTGCGGCACCGGAGAGGACGCCCCGCGGGAGCAGGACGGCGAGGACCGGGCCGCCGCGGCCGAGGCCGTCGCCGACGATCCGGTCGTGACCACCTACGACGGCGGCCTGTACGTCCTGGACGGCCAGACCCTGGAGGTCGTCGGCGACATCCCGCTGGAGGGGTTCAACCGGATCAACCCGGCCGGTGACGAGCGGCACGTGCTCGTCTCCACCTCGGAGGGATTCCAGGTCCTGGACGCCGTCGGCGCGGAGCTGACCGACACCCTCTTCCCCGCCGACTCCCCCGGCCACGTCGTCCGGCACGCGGGCAGGACGGTCCTGTTCGCCGACGGCAGCGGCGAGATCACCGCCTTCGACACCGACGCCCTCGGCGGCGGCCTGCCCGAGACCGACGTCCGCACGGCCGAGGAGGCCCACCACGGCGTGGCCGTCGAACTGGCCGGCGGCGAACTGCTGCTGACCCTCGGAGACGAGGAGGAGCGCGTCGGCGCCGTCGTCCTGGACGCCGCCGGGGAGGAGGTCGCCCGCAGCGAGGAGTGCCCGGGAGTCCACGGCGAGAGCACCGCCGAGGGCGGGGCGGTCGTCATCGGCTGCGAGGACGGCGTCCTGATCTACCAGGAGGGCGGGTTCACCAAGGTGGACAGCCCCGACGGCTACGGGCGCATCGGCAACCAGGCCGGCGGCGAGGAGTCCCCGATCGTCCTTGGCGACTACAAGACCGACCCCGACGCCGAACTGGAGCGCCCCGAGCGGGTCGCCCTTATCGACACCAGGGACGCCGGCCTGACCCTGGTCGACCTGCCCGGAAGCTACACCTTCCGCTCCCTGGGCCGTGGACCCGGCGGTGAGGCCCTGGTCCTGGGCACCGACGGCGGCCTGCACGTGATCGACCCCGAGAAGGGCGAGGTCGTGGACAGTATCGAGGTGACGGACGAGTGGCGGGAGCCGCTGGAGTGGCAGCGGCCCCGCCCGGCCCTGTTCGTGCGCGGCGGCACCGCCTACGTGAGCGACCCCGCCACGAGACGGGTGCACTCCCTGGACCTGGAGTCCGGTGAGGTCACCGCCTCGGTGACCCTGGAGGAGGCGCCCAACGAGCTGAGCGGGGTCGCACCCTAGCGCGGTGGCCGCAGGGGTTCACCGGCTCGCCCGTGGGACGTGATCCTGTACTCGCAGCGCACTTCGACGCCCGGCCTCGGCGTGGCCGTTCACGCGCTGGACGAAGATGTTGTCCCACCACGTCAGGTGCTGGGTGTCGAACTCTCGCGCGAAGGCTCCCTTGGACAGCCGGTGGATGTAGTAGGCCCCCGGCCCTCCGAGCCGGTCCAGGGTCCTCCAGGAGCAGTGCAGCTCGCCCACCCCGGGGACGTCGTCGAGCTCCTCCCCGTCCGAGGGGGCGAAGGAGGCCAGCACCTCGCTCCGGTGCGCGGTGTAGTGCTCGATCAGGCGCCGCGACACACCGCCGTCCTGGTGACGCGAGCGGGTCTGCACGCTGCCGTCGGTGCCGCGAACCTCGATCGTGTACTCGCCCTCGGCCGGGAAGCCGGTGGGCAGGTTGACCATGTACCAGTAGTAGTCCAGCGTGCGGTCGTAGACGTGGCCGTCGGTGTCGGCCGGGGTGAAGCGCTGGTCGGTGGACTCCACCTCGTACCCGCCCGGGCCGCGGGCGGTGATCGACTCCACCAGCCGGGGGTGGGCACGCCGGGCGTGGGGTGGAAGGACACCAGGAACTTGTGCTGCTCCTTGGGCAGCGGGGTCCCCTCGAAGTCCCGGTAGACGTCGCAGGCCATGACGTCGTAGACGCGCAGTGGGGGGTGGCTCACGGTCGGTTCCTTCGCTGTGGGGTCGCGTTGTCCCCGTGAGTGTGCGCCCGCCGCGGGGTGCGCGCATCGGTCAAACCTCGGTTCCGGCGGCGGACGGGCGAGGCGTGGAGGTCCTCCCGCCCCGGGACCGGCCTCCTGCGGGCGAGAAAGCCGCCTCGCACACGCGGTGACTCGCACACGCGGTGAGTAGTCTGGCCCGATGCCGACCCCCCACGACACTCCCCTCCCCCGGGACGCCCCTCCCCCCGCCTCCTGGGCGGTGAGTCTCGTGGCGGCGTTCCTGTGGGCCGGATGCGCGCTCTCCCGCGAGTACCCCGCGTTCGTCACCGACGCCCTCGGTGCCGGGCAGGACGCCGCGTCACCACCGGGTCCGGTGACGGTGTGGGACTGGCCGGTACCGGAGGTGTACGTGGTACCGGTCGGATCGGCGCTCGTGCTCCTCCTCGGCCATCTCCTCCTGATGCGCCTCCTCTCCTCTCTCCCACCCCTGTCCGGTGGTGCCCGGTTCCTCGTCCTGTGGACGACGACCGCCGCGGCCGGTGTGCCGCCCGCGGTGCTGTGGGAGTTCGGACGTGCGCGGGTCGGGGAGGCGTTCCCGGCGGAGGCCGCGGGAGGCCTCTTCCTCCTGGTCGCCTTCTGGGGGCTGTTCTGGGCCTGGGTCCCCGCCCTCGCCGGGATGCGGTGGCCGCACCAGAGCTCCGCCGTCCCCCTCCCCGGCCCCGCGCTCCTCGCGGGACTCTGCGCGGCCCTGGCCCTGGTGGTCGCCGTGTCCACCGTCTCCGTCGCCCTCGGCACCGAGGAGGCCCTGAACCGGCACACCGCACGGGCCCCGGCCGCGAAGGCGCCCGGGACGGTCCCCGTGCCCCGGCCCGGGGCCACACCGCCGCCGGAGGTCGCTCCGGGCGAGCACGACCCCGACCCCGCCTGGTGCGCGCCCGGGCGGGGCGACATCCTCGTGGGCGCCCCCGCCAGCGCGACCGGCCACCGCCTGCTCGCCCTGCGGTTCGTGAACGGCTCAGAGGACCCCTGCGTGCTGGACGGCTACCCCGACGTGGCCTTCGCCGGCAAGGACGGCGCGGAGATCGACGTCGAGGTCATCCGTGGAAGCTCCTTCACGGACGAGGACCCGGGCCCGGCCACGGTGACCGTGCCCGTCGGCGGCCGGGCCCTGGCCACACTCAACTGGGACGCGGCGGCTCGCTCCGACGGAGCCGCGCGCGTGCTGCACGCCGCCCCCTACGCCGGCGCGCCCCGGCAGGCCTCACCCGTGGAGCTGGACCTTGCCGACGGCGGGGAGGTCACCGTGACCGCGTGGAGGCTGGACGGGTGACCCCGCTCACCAGTCGTGCATCGAGCCGTCGAGCCTGCGGTTGACCGGCAGGTACCGGGGCTCGTAGGGGTAGCGGGCCGCGGCCGCCTCGTCGATCTCCACGCCCAGGCCCGGCGCGTCGCCCGGGTGCATGTAGCCGTCCTCGAACGTGTGGGTGGTCCGGAACACCTCGCTCGCGGGCTCCAGGTGCCCCATGTACTCCTGGATGCCGAAGTTGGGCACGGTGAGGTCCAGGTGCAGGGCCGCGGCGAGGGAGACGGGCGACAGGTCGCCCGCGCCGTGCGAGCCGGTGCGCACGCCGTACAGGTCGGCGAGGTCGAAGACCCTGCGCAGGTGCGTGATGCCGCCGCTGTGCGAGACCGACATCCGGACGTAGTCGATGAGCCGTTCGGTGATCAGGTGCTGGCAGTCCCAGATCGAGTTGAAGACCTCTCCCACGGCCAGCGGGGTCGTGGTGTGCCCGCGGATCGTGCGGAACGCCTCCTGGTCCTCGGCCGGGGTCGGGTCCTCGATCCAGAACATGCGGTAGGGCTCCAGCGCCTTGCCCAGCTGGGCCGCCTCCAGCGGGGAGAGCCGGTGGTGGACGTCGTGCAGCAGGTGGAAGCCGTAGCCGAACCTCTCCCGGACCGCCCGCACCATCTCGGGCGCGAAGTCCAGGTAGGCGGGGGTGTGCCACACGTTGTCGGTGGGCACCGCGGCGTCGGCGGGCTCGTAGGTGGCGCCCGTGCCCGGGTGGTGGAGCCCGTAGGTGCTCTCCAGCCCGGGTACGGCGGCCTGCACGCGGACCGCCCGGTAGCCCCGGTCCAGGAACTCCGCGACCGAGTCGAGGAGTTCGTCGACGGACCCGCCGCTGGCGTGGCCGTAGACCATGACGCCCTCGCGGGCCGCGCCGCCCAGCAGCTGGTGGACGGGCCTGCCCACCTCCTTGCCGAGGATGTCCCACAGGGCGCAGTCCACCGCGGCGATCGCGGTCATCGTCACGGGACCGCGCCGCCAGTAGGCGCCCCGGTACAGGTACTGCCAGATGTCGTTGATCCGCCCGGCTTCGCGGCCGATCAGCAGCGGGCAGACGTGGTCGCGCAGGTAGGAGGCCACGGACAGTTCACGGCCGTTCAGGGTGGCGTCGCCGAGGCCGGTCACGCCGTCCTCGGTGGTGATCCGCAGGGTGACGTAGTTGCGCCCCGGACACGTCACGATGACGTCGGCGGAGGTGATCCTCATCGGTGCTTTCCTCGTGTGTCGGTGTCCTCGGTCCCGGTCGGCGGCGGGGCTCTCCTCCCCGCCCTCGGCCCGGTGGTGGTTCAGGGCAGGAGTTCGGCGACCCTCACCCCGTAGGCCGGCAGGTCCACCGCGCCGATCCCGGCCCCGTCCAGGTCGGCCAGGCGGCCCCGGTCCAGGACGGGCTCGGCGCTCAGGGGCTCCGGGTGCTGGCTGAGGAACCAGACCAGCTCCCGCCCGTCCTCGTGGCGCATCGTGCCCACCAGGACTCGGGGATCCTCCACCCGCACGTGGGGGCGGACCCCCGCCTCCTCCGCCAGGGCCGCGTACAGCCGCCACGTGGGTTCGGGGTTGACGGCCGGGGTGAGGGCGGCCATGTGCTCCAGCGGGTAGGTGCACAGCACGAGCTGTCCCTTGCCGGTGCGCCTGCGCAGCAGTGCCGGACGCCCGTGCGCGTCGGTGGCCACGACCTCGGCGCCGTCCGCCGCGACCGGGAGGAAGGTCCGGGAGTGCGCGTTGCCCGCGACGGGGAACTCCAGCGTCTCGCCCGCGCCGACACCGCCGAAGTCCAGCCGGAAGGTCATGCGCAGCCGGTCGTCCTCGATGGGGTCGGTGAGTCCGTAGCGCAGTTGTTTGACCACCCCGAAGGTCTCGTCCAGCTTGGGCCACCACGGCCCGCGCTGGGTCCCGTGCCCGCCGACGAAGTAGGAGGCGTAGACGGTGGCGCCCTCCTCGGCCCGGCGCACGAGCCGGCGCCAGGCGGGCGCGGTGAGCTGCTTGGCTGACGGCAGCAGGTACAGGGCGCAGTCCTCGGGCAGGCCGTCGGCCTCCCGGGCGACGCCCACCGGCAGGTCCGCCTCGCGCGCGGCCACGTAGGCCTGCCGGGTGTGGGCCAGGACGCTGCTCGCGTCCTCGGGCTGGGTGAAGGGGTACATCCGCTCCAGGAAGGAGGACACGACCAGGGCGACCGACGTGTCCGGGCGCGACAGCCGCGCGAAGTCGGTGCGCCGCAGCAGGTCGGTGAACTCCCGGACCTCCCTCAGCTGCGCCTTGGGCTCGCCCCGGTCGTCGGTGAGGCCGAAGTGCATCTCGAACGGGTGGTGGCTGTAGGGCTCCTGGTCGTACAGCGCGTCGTAGTCGGTGTTGTTCCACGGGATCCAGCCGGTGGCGCCCGCCAGCAGGGTGTTGTGCAGGGTCTGGCGGTAGTAGTGCGCCGCGTTCTCCTCGGAGGTGTAGTCCGAGGTCACGCCGAACTCCTCCATGACCACCGGCTTGCCGCCCAGGTCCAGGAGTTCGCAGGTGAAGGCGGCGCCGAGGTTCTGCCGTACCGGGTCGTCCTCCATCCGGTACACGTGCGGTCCGTGGAAGTCGACGAGGGGTTCGAGCTCGCGCACCCGGAAGCCGTTGTCGGCCCCGGTCGTCTCCACGCCCCACGAGCCGTCGCCGACGGAGACGGGCTGGTGGGCGCCCGCCTCGCGCAGCGCCCCGACCAGGGTCTGGGCCCATGCGGTGACCGCCCGGTGGTCCAGGGTGCCGATGCCGCGCCCCCGCCAGTCGGCGTAGATGGGGATCTCGTTGGTCAGGAGCCACCCGGTGACGCTCTCGTGGTCCTTCCAGCGCTCGGCGACGCTCCGTACGTACCAGGCCTGGCGGTCCACGAACCACGCGTCGGAGAAGATGTCGCGGCCCTCGCGCCAGGCGGGGTCCCAGTTCTGTCCCGACATGTGGCCGACGATGAACGTGGGGATGGTGTGCATGCCCAGGGCCCGGTGGCGTTCGAGGAAGTCGTCGAACCGCTCCAGCATGCGCGGGTCGAGGGTGTCGGGGGTGGGCTGGAAGTCGGGCCAGTACAGGAAGCTGCGCGTCACGGTGATGCCGTGGTCGCGCAGGACACGCAGTTCCCCGTCGATGACCGCGCCGTCGTAGTCGCGCCACATCAGCGGCCCCCCGGTGCGGGACCAGAAGTTGGCGCCGACCCAGACCAGGGGCTGGCCGACCGTACCGAGCTTGGCGGAGTTGCGCTGCATAACGGCCCTTCCTCGCGGTTCCTTCGCCGTAGGTATATCGTTTTCCTGGCGGGGCTGTCGACCCCCCTGTAAGCCTTTGTCGACGGGAAGCACGCGTGACACGCGTGTGTGCAACGGTTTCCGGACATCAGAAGAATCCGGGGCCGGCCCCGTGGCGGCTGGTAATCTGACCGCCCCGGTCAGCGCCGCCCCTTCCGGGCGCGGCGACGGGATCCCACGACCACGAAGGGAGCGGCACTGGTGCGCGAGGCAGCCCCCGTGTCCGGTGTCCCGCCCAGGCCCGGAGCACGGTGATGGGCGCCGGCAGGAGCGGCGGCCGTCCCACGATCTCCGACGTCGCCGCGCTGGCGGGGGTGTCGGTCTCGGCCGTGTCGAAGGTGGTCAACAACAAGGGCGGCATCGCCGAGCCCACCCGCAGGCGCGTCCTGGAGGCGGTCGACAAGCTCCAGTGGTCTCCCTCGGCCGCGGCCGTGGCTCTGCGCGGGGCGCGCACCCGGGCCATCGGCATGGTCTCGCGCCGCCCGCCGGACCTGCTGACCTCCGACCCGCACTTCACCGTGCTGATCTCGGGGATCGAGCGCGAACTCGCCCCCGTGGACTACGGGCTGCTGCTGCACATCGTGGGCGGTCAGGATGACGCCGAGCGGCGCGCCTACCGCCGCCTGGCCGAGGAGCGCAGGGTCGACGGCGTCATCCTCACCGAGAGCCTGGTCCGCGACACCCGCTTCGACCTGTTGCGGGGGCTCGGGCTGCCCGCGGTGCTGATCGGCACGCCGTGGCGGGAGGACCCCGTCCCCGCGGTGCGCGCTCCCCACCAGGAGCGGGGCGTGACCGAGGCGGTCGAGCACCTGGCCGCGCTGGGCCACCGCCGCGCGGCCTACGTCCTCGGCCCCGAGGACCGCGTGCACACCGGCTTCCGCCGCCGTGTCTTCGAGGAGGCGGCCCGGCGGCACGGGCTCTCCCCCGTCCTGCTGCCGGTCCCCGACTTCACCGCGGAGGCCGCGGCCTCCGCCACCGAGGAGTCGCTGTCCCTGGCCGATCGGCCCACCGCGATCCTGTACGCCAACGACATGATGGCGATCGCGGGCATCAACGCCGCGCGCAGGCGGGGACTGGAGGTGCCCCGGGACCTGTCGGTGGTCGGCCACGACGACCTGCCCCTGGGCGCGCTCGTGCAGCCGCGGCTGACCACGGTCGGGCAGGACCTGGTGGGGCTCGGGCGCGCGGCCGCGCTGCGGCTCGTCGCCGAACTCGGCGGCACGGCGGCCGAGGTCCCCGCCATCGCCCCTCCCGGGCTCGTGGTGCGCGAGTCCACGGCGGCGCCCGGGACCTGAGCGCCGCGCGGTGAGCACGGGCGGCCCTGAGGCGTGAACACGACCGCGCCCGGGGTGCGCGGACCGCGGCCGACGGATGGCGGATGGCGGACCGCGCCCGGGGCGCGCGGCGCCCGGCCCCGCGGCGAAGCCGTTCACACCGGGGTGCCCGCGGACGCGCGAACACCGGGCCCTAGTGTCTTTCTCCATGGAATCCGGGCGGAATCAGCGCAAGGTACTCGCGGGCAGTCCCCGCCGGGAGGGGCACGGTACCGAGGCGGAGGTCGTACAAGGGGTCGTCTCGTCCCCCCTGGACGCCCCCGGGCGCGGGGAGGCCGGGCTGTCGGGCGCCCGGGTGCTCCTCGCCGCACCGCTGTTGAGGGTCGTGGGCCCCCACGGGCGGCGCAGGGTCGTCGTCGGCCAGTTCCGGGTCGGCACCGGGCGGGACACCGCCGCGCGGGTCACCCTGGCCGTGCAGGCGGTGTGGTCCGAGACCGGCGGTTGGCACCAGGAGCCGGTCGTCCCCGGAGAGGCGGACGAGGCACTCGTCGCCTCACTGGCCGAACCCGCCCACGCGGTCGTCGGGGACGAACGCTCCACGGCGGTGACCATGGCCAAGGCGTTCGCCGAGTCCTCCCGCAACGAGGTGCTCCGCCTGCGTGAGCTGCGCTACGAACTCGAACAGAGCATGGCCGACCACCTCGCCGGACGGGCGGGCGGGCCGCTCCGCCCCCTGCTCGCGGCGGCCGTGGAGCTGTCCACCGCCGTCGGCCGGGCACGCGACCAGGCGGTGGAGGCGGCCCGGTCGGGGCTGTGGGTCTGGCTGTGGGACCGGGAGGCCTACCGGCGCGTCCGGGAGCCGGAGGCGAAGGCCGGCGGGGAACCCGGGTGGACGCCGAGACTGCGCGCGGGGATCCGGCACTGCGAGGCGATGGACCGGGAGCTGGCCGAGGAGGTCGAGCGGCTGCACTCGCTGCTCGGCAGCATGTCGACCTTCGCCGTGGCACAGGGCACCGAGGCGCAGGAGCGCTTCACGCTGGCGGTCGGAGCCGGGGCGGCCGTGATCGGCCTTCCCGCGCTGGTCCTGTCTCTGTACGGGGCCAACGCCTACCTGCCGATGGACTCCTTCGACCGCGCCTGGCGGCTGCTGCTGCCCGTCGGGACCACCGCCCTGGCCGCCGTGACCGCGGTCGTCGCGTGGATGCCCGGGGCCTCACGGCCGCGCCACTACCTGGTAGCGGCCGGAACCGTCGCGGCGCTGCTGTCCGTGCTCCTGCTCGCGGGGGTCCTCGTCCCCTCCTGAGCCCGGGCCGCGCCCGCGGAACGGTCCGAGGGCGCCACCGCCGCCCTCGCCGGGACGCACCCGGCGGGGCGGTCGCCGTACTCCCGCCCGCTGGATGCCCGCGTCCCGAAGGCGGCCTGACCTCCCAGAACAATGTGTGCGAGCGGGAACGTTCACGCCGTCGGCGGTGTTGGAGGAGGGAACCCTCAGAAGGCACCTCTCAGCGGCCGACAGATTGTTCTCCCCTGTCAGATGAGATCCAAACCACGAATCGGCCCAACGTTGTCCAAAACGTTACTCCTTCGCCTACTCTGAGGTCCGATGCGACGTCGACACGACGTCTCCCCAGCTCAAGGAGTTCTCTTGACCCCTGGACGACGAGCCGGCCTCTCACCCCGCTGGCGCTCCCGGTGGATGGCCGTGGCCGCCGCCACGGGACTCATGGTTTCCGGATACGCGATCGTCGGCGCCGCCGACAACCCCGCCGCGCCGGGTACCAGCCCCGGCCCCGGCCCCGGTGCCGCCGCGAAGTGCGAGGCGACGCAGGACAAGCGCGAGATGCGCGGCGCGTGGCTGACCACGGTCGGCAACATCGACTGGCCCTCGGAACCGGGCCTGAGCGAGAAGAAGCAGAAGGCGGAGCTGGACAAGCGCCTCGACGAGGCCGCCGACCTCGAACTGAACACGGTGTTCCTGCACGTGCGCCCCACCGCCGACGCGTTCTACGAGTCGGACCTGGAGCCGTGGTCCAAGTACCTCACCGGCGAGCAGGGCGGCGACCCCGGCTACGACCCGCTGAAGTACGCGGTGGCCGAGGCCCACGAGCGCGGCCTCGAACTGCACGCCTGGTTCAACCCCTACCGGGTCGGCATGGACTCCGACATCGAGGAGCTCGCCGACGACCACCCGGTCAAGAAGCACCCCGACTGGATGATCCGCTACGGCGGCGAGGGCTTCATGGACCCGGGCAACCCCGAGGTCCAGAAGTGGGTCACCCGCGTGATCATGGACGTCGTGGAGCGCTACGACATCGACGGCGTGCACTTCGACGACTTCTTCTACCCCTACCCCGACGGGGACGAGAAGTTCGACGACGACGAGTCGTGGGAGAAGCACGGCGAGGACTTCGAGGACCGCGAGGACTGGCGCCGCGACAACGTCAACGAGTTCGTCAGCGGCGTGCACGACCAGATCCAGGAGACCAAGCCCTGGGTGCGCTTCGGGATCTCGCCGTTCGGCATCTGGCGCAACGACACCAGCGACCCCAACGGTTCGGACACCTCGGGCCTGGAGTCCTACGACGTCCAGCACGCCGACACCCGGACCTGGATCAAGGAGGGGATGGTCGACTACGTCGTGCCCCAGCTCTACTGGGAGCGCGGATTCGACGTCGCCGACTACGAGAAGCTGGTGCCGTGGTGGTCCGAGCAGGTCGAGGGCACCGACGTGGACCTCTACATCGGCCAGGCCGCCTACCGCGCCGGCGACAAGGGCTGGGACAGGGACACGCTCAGCAGCCAGCTCCACTACACCGCCGACTACCCCGAGGTCGGGGGAGACGTCTACTTCTCCTTCAAGTCCCTGACGAACGTGGCCGACGAGGCCTACGAGGAACTCGCCGGCGACCACTACAGCGACCCCGCCCTGCCGCCGCTGTCCGACGACTCCCGTGAGGGGGAGCCGCTGGTCGAGGCCGTGAGCGGGCTGACCGCCACGTCCGAGGACGACCGGGCCAGGCTGGAGTGGGAGAAGACCGAGGGGGCGAGCTCCTACGCCGTCTACCGGCTGAACTCCGAGGAGGCCGAGCTGGTGGAGTCGGGCGACGTGGAGAAGTACTGCGACGTGCTGTCCTCCGAGAACCTCGTGCGCGTGACCGGGAGGACCTCGCTGGAGACCGAGGACAAGGGCACCGCGTACGTGGTCACCGCGCTGGACGACTACCGCGTCGAGGGGCCCGTCAGCAACATCGCCGACCCGCGCGGCTGACGGACCGGAGCCGCAGCGGTGAGGACTGAGGGACCTGGGGACAGGTCCGCCCGTACCGTGCGGCTCCCCGCGTCCGAGCAGAGGACCCGCCGCCCGAGAGGGTGGCGGGTCCTCGCCGTTTCCGGGGTCGGCGGTCGCCCCGGCCGGGAAGGACGGCGGCCCGCCTCACACGAGAGGGGCCCGGTCCAGGTCCAGGACGTTGACGCCCTCCGCCTCCAGGATCTCCTCGAAGGCGTCGAGCGACTCGGTTCCGATGAGGGCCGCCTCGCTCCGGTGGATCGGCAGCAGCCACAGGAACCGCGCTCTCCCGGCCTCCTCCGGCGCCCGTTCGAGCGCGGGGCCGTAGGAGTAGGGCAGGCACACCAGGAGGTGGTCCATGCGCGAGCCGTCCATCCACGGGCCGCCGACGTCGATCACGGAGCCCACGCCGAGCCGGTACTCCTCGAAGGAGTGCAGGTGGCTCACCATGGCCAGGGTCTTTGCGTGGACCTGCGCCGCGACCGGTGACATGACGAAGAACTCCGTGCCGCCCCCGGCCTCGTGGACGGACGAACCCGCCGTCACGTACACCCAGGCCTCGCCGGCGCTCCTGGGCGCCACCCGGTAGGTGGTGAAGTCCGGAACCCGGTCGAGGACGAGCGCCTGTTCCCAGGTGACGTCCTCCACCTCGTGCCCGTGCCAGAACTCCCGGACGTGCCGTTCGAGCGCGAGGATCCGCGCGTCCTCCCCAGCCACCAAGGAACCCGGTCCCCCGCTCCGTCCTCGGCCCCCGGAGCCCTCACAGCCCCGAAGTGACCACTACTCCGACATCCTGGACAGTCAGACTACGGCTTCCCGGTCCGGGCCCTCCGGCGGCACCTCTCAGATGACGACGGGGCCGTAGGAGTTCAGGGCCTCCACGATCTGGCGCTCCTCGTAGTCCAGGTGCGCCTCCACCTCGGCGGCGAAGCGCTCGACGTCGTCGCGGACACGGACGGGGTCGCCGCTCTCCACGAGTTCCTGGATCCGGTCCAGCGACCTGCTGATGACCGAGTGCTCCCTGGTCAGGCGCTCAAGGACGGGCGCGAGCCCGGGATGGCTCTCGGCCAGTCCGGGCAGCAGGCGCTCGTCCTCCGCGGTGTGGTGGCCGTGCAGGAACCCGCAGAAGGACAGGCACTTCTTGCGGAGCTGCTGTTCGAAGGGCACCCCGTCGCCGGAGGCGCCCCTCCCCGCCGCGAGGTCCCGGCGCAGCGAGGCCAGCTCTGCCCGCAGCATGTCGTGGACCTTGACGAGCTGGTCTCCCAGCGCCTCGACGCGCTGGCCCCGCGGGACGGGGGCGGTGCTCTCGTCGTTCATGTGCTCGCTCTCGGAGAAGGGGGTGGCCGGATGCCCGGCCAATCTGCCAGTCACTGGCAAAATACACTCATAGGCACTATGCCATCACCGGCGTCAGTGGGCAACGGGTTTCCCGGTCCCCGAACGCGCCGCCGCTATGCTGGCCCGATGACCGTCGAGCCCCTGGGAAACGAGGAGCCCGCCCTCCCCCTGCGCGAGCGCAAGAAGCTGCGTACACGACGCGTGCTCGCCGACACCGCCCTGCGGATGTTCCTCGAACGGGGATTCGACGAGACCACGCTGGAGGACCTGGTGAACACGGTCGAGGTGTCGGTGCGCACCTTCTTCCGCTACTACTCCTCCAAGGAGGAGGTCGCCATGGCCGCCGAGGGCGAGCTGTGGGAGGCCTACGCCGCCGAGGTGGCACGACTGCGGATCAGCGGGCCGGTGCTGCCCCGGCTGCGCGACTGCTACGCGCACGCGGTCCGGGGCCTGTCCGAGGACTGGGCCGAGCGCTACCTGGCCACCCGGAGGCTGGCGGCCCGCACCCCGGCCCTGCGCGTGCACCACGCGGGCACCACACAGGACCTCCATGAGCGGTTGGTCGGGATGCTGGAGGACGAACTCGGAATCGACGGCCGCGAGGACGTACGGCTGCGGCTCATCGGCGAGATGGCCCTGGCCTCGGTGCGCTACGGCACCAAGAACTGGATGCGCACACGCGAGCACCGGGGCGGCTCGGACGACACCGAGACACTGATCACCGAGGTCGGGCGGGCCTTCGACGCCCTCCCCAGCGCACTGGCACTGTCCCCGGACACGCTCGCGCGGTCCGGCTGACGGACGGGCCGGAGGCGTCACCGGGGTGGCGCCGGGGACCCGCGGACGGCGTCCGGGTGCGCAAGGGCCGCCTCCGGCACCCGGACGGAGCACACGCCGTGTCTCCCGGCGGGCGCCGAGGGCTCTGCCCGCATACCCTGAGGATGTCCGAGGCAGCCGAGGACCCGTCCCCCAGGCGCCGTTGCGCCACGGCCGGAGGAGGTAGGCGATGACACGCCGTTTCGACGTCGGCGACCACGTGAGCTGGAACTCCGAGGCCGGACGCGTATCCGGCACGGTCTCCAGGGTCCACACCCGCGACTTCACGTTCAGGGGCCGTACGCGTCGCGCCTCCGAGGACGAGCCGCAGTACGAGATCGAGAGCGACAGGACCGACCACGTGGCAGTACACAAGGACGGGTCCCTGACCCGGGCGTCCGGCGACGGCTGACCGCGATGGCGCCGCCGTTCTTCACCATCGGCCACTCCGACCGCACGTTCGGAGAGTTCGCCGCCTTGCTGCACGAGGCCGCCGTGGAGGTGGTGGTCGATGTGCGAAAGCTCCCCGGCTCCCGCCGCAACCCGCAGTTCGACGAGGACGTCCTCGCCCGGGCCCTACGGAACGTCGGCGTACGGTACTCACGTATCGCTGAACTCGGCGGGCGGCGCCCGGTCGCCGGGAACACCTCTCCCGAGGTCAACGGGTTCTGGCGCAACCGCGGTTTTCACAACTACGCCGACCACGGGCTCTCAGCCGAGTTCGGGTCGGGGCTCGCCCGGCTACGTGAGGCGGGCGAAGACCACCGCGCCGCCGTGATGTGCTCGGAGGCGGTGTGGTGGCGATGCCACCGGCGCCTCATCGCCGACCACCTGCTCGCCCACGGCGACGAGGTGTTCCACATCATGGCTGCTCACCGCGTCGACGCCGCCCGACTCACCTCGGGGGCCGTGGTGCACGACGACCGCACCGTCACCTATCCGGCGCGACCTCCGAGCACGGACGGCCACGGAGCCGCCCGGACGGAGGAATCCCACCGGGGGTGACCAGGACCCGCGTCCCCGGCGGATCGGTCCGTCTGCCGGAGCAGGCGTGCGAAGGCCGCGTCCGCATCCGTGTGACCAGGCGCACCCGTGCACGCCCGGGGCCGTCGAGTCCGGCAGGATGTGTATGACGTGACCAGCGGTGGAGCGCCGCCACCTGCGCGAAGGGCGCACCCGGGTGGTTTTCCCGAACCGCCTTCTGGTTATCGTGCCCCTGACCCGCCCGACCGTGGGCCCCGGCAACGGCGCCGGACTCCCCGGCATGACGCGTGACCGACCAGGAGGAGACCTCCGTGTTCCACAAAGTGCTCGTGGCCAACCGGGGCGAGATCGCCATCCGCGCAATGCGCGCCGGGTACGAACTGGGCGCCCGCACCGTCGCTGTCTTCCCCCACGAGGACCGCGGCTCGCTGCACCGGCTCAAGGCCGACGAGGCCTACCAGATCGGCGAACCCGGCCATCCGGTACGCGCCTACCTGTCCGTGGACGAGATCATCCGCGCCGCCCGCGAGGCGGGGGCCGACGCCGTCTACCCCGGCTACGGCTTCCTGTCGGAGAACCCCGAGCTGGCCCGCGCCTGCGACCGCGCCGGGATCACCTTCGTGGGCCCGCCGGTCGAGGTGCTGGAGCTGACCGGCAACAAGGCCAGCGCCGTGGCCGCCGCCCGTGAGGCGGGCGTGCCCGTCCTGGAGTCCAGCGAGCCCTCCGACGACGTGGAGGCCCTGGTGGCCGCCGCGGAGGGGATCGGCTTCCCGCTGTTCGTCAAGGCCGTCGCCGGTGGCGGCGGCCGGGGCATGCGCCGCGTCCGGGGGCCGGAGCAGCTGCGCGAGTCGATCGAGGCCGCCATGCGCGAGGCCGCCACCGCCTTCGGCGACGCCACCGTGTTCCTGGAGCGGGCCGTGGTCGACCCCCGCCACATCGAGGTGCAGATCCTCGCCGACGGCGAGGGCGGCGTCGTCCACCTCTACGAGCGCGACTGCTCGGTGCAGCGGCGCCACCAGAAGGTGATCGAGCTCGCCCCCGCGCCCAATCTCGACCCGGACCTGCGCGAGCGCATCTGTGACGACGCCGTGCGCTTCGCCCGCAGGATCGGCTACCGCAACGCGGGCACGGTCGAGTTCCTGGTCGGCGCGGACGGCAGCCACGTCTTCATCGAGATGAACCCGCGCATCCAGGTCGAGCACACGGTGACCGAGGAGATCACCGACGTGGACCTGGTGCAGTCGCAGCTGCGCATCGCCTCCGGCGAGACCCTGCCCGACCTCGGGATCTCCCAGGAGGGCGTCTACGTGCGCGGCGCGGCGCTACAGTGCCGCATCACCACCGAGGACCCCGCCAACGACTTCCGGCCCGACACCGGCACCATCAGCGCCTACCGGTCCCCGGGCGGCTCGGGCATCCGCCTGGACGGCGGCACCTCCGCGGCGGGCACCGAGATCAGCCCGCACTTCGACTCCCTGCTGGTCAAGCTGACCTGCCGGGGCCGCGACCTGGCCACGGCGGTCAGCCGGGCCCGGCGGGCCGTGGCCGAGTTCCGTATCCGCAGCATCGCCACCAACATCCCCTTCCTCCAGGCGGTGCTGGAGGACCCCGACTTCCAGGCGGGCCGGGTCACCACCTCCTTCATCGAGGAGCGCCCACAGCTGCTGACCGCGCGCCCCTCCGCCGACCGCGGCACCCGCCTGCTGACCTACCTGGCGGACGTGACGGTGAACAAGCCGCACGGGGAGCGCCCGCAACTGGTGGACCCGGCCACGAAGCTGCCGCCGCTGCCCGAGGCCGGATCGCCGCCCCCGGGCTCGCGCCAGCGCCTGGCCGAGCTGGGACCGGAGGGGTTCGCGCGGTGGCTGCGCGAGTCCCCGGGCCTGGGGATCACCGACACCACCTTCCGCGACGCCCACCAGTCGCTGCTGGCCACCCGGGTGCGCACCCGCGACCTGCTGGCCGTGGCGCCCGCCGTGGCCCACACCCTGCCCGAGCTGCTGTCGCTGGAGTGCTGGGGCGGCGCCACCTACGACGTGGCGCTGCGCTTCCTGGCCGAGGACCCCTGGGAGCGGCTGGCCGCGCTGCGCGAGGCCGTGCCCAACATCTGCCTGCAGATGCTGCTGCGCGGGCGCAACACGGTGGGCTACACCCCCTACCCCGCCGAGGTGACCAGCGCGTTCGTGCAGGAGGCCGCGGACACGGGCGTGGACGTCTTCCGGATCTTCGACGCGCTCAACGACGTCGAGCAGATGCGTCCGGCGATCGAGGCCGTGCGTGAGACGGGGACCTCGGTGGCCGAGGTGGCGCTGTGCTACACCTCGGACCTGTCCGACCCCGGCGAGAAGCTCTACACCCTCGACTACTACCTGAAGCTGGCCGAGAGGATCGTGGACGCGGGCGCGCACGTGCTCGCGATCAAGGACATGGCCGGACTGCTGCGCGCCCCGGCCGCCGAGCGGCTGGTCACGGCGCTGCGCCGCGAGTTCGACCTGCCGGTGCACATCCACACCCACGACACCACGGGCGGCCAACTGGCCACCTACCTCGCGGCGGCGGGCGCCGGGGCCGACGCGGTGGACGGCGCGGTGGCCTCGATGGCGGGCACCACCTCCCAGCCGTCGCTGTCGGCGGTCGTGGCGGCCTTCGACCACACCGAGCGCTCCACCGGCCTGAGCCTGGACGCGGTCAACGAGCTGGAGCCCTACTGGGAGTCGGTGCGCCGGGTCTACGCCCCCTTCGAGGCGGGGCTGTCCTCGCCCACGGGGCGGGTGTACCACCACGAGATCCCGGGCGGGCAGCTCTCCAACCTGCGCACGCAGGCGGTCGCGCTGGGGCTGGGCGAGCACTTCGAGGAGGTGGAGGCGATGTACGCCGCCGCCGACCGGATGCTCGGCCGCCTGGTGAAGGTCACCCCCTCCTCCAAGGTGGTGGGCGACCTGGCGCTGCACCTGGTGGGCGCGGGGGTGTCCCCGGCCGACTTCGAGGCCGACCCGGGGCGCTTCGACGTCCCGGACTCGGTGGTGGGCTTCCTCCGCGGTGAACTGGGCGTCCCCCCGGGCGGGTGGCCCGAGCCCTTCCGCACTCGGGCGCTGGAGGGACGGCCCCCGGCACGGGACACGGAGGAGCTGAGCGAGGAGGACCGCGCCGGACTGGCCGAGGACCGGCGCGCCACCCTCAACCGGCTGCTCTTCCCCGGCCCGACGCGGGACTTCGAGGAGCACCGGTCCGCCTACGGCGACACCAGCGTGCTGTCCAGCACGGACTTCTTCTACGGTCTGCGCGAGGGCGAGGAGTACTCGGTGGACCTGTCCCCGGGTGTGCGGCTGCTCATCCAGTTGGAGGCGGTGAGCGAGGCCGACGAGCGCGGGGTCCGCACGGTCATGGCCACGCTCAACGACCAGTTGCGCCCGTTGCAGATCCGCGACCGCGCGCTGGCCTCGCACGTGCGTACCGCGGAGAAGGCGGACAAGAACGACCCCGGGCAGGTCGCCGCGCCCTTCGCGGGCGCGGTCACCCTGGCGGTCGCCGAGGGCGACGAGGTGGAGGCCGGAGCGACGGTGGCCACCATCGAGGCGATGAAGATGGAGGCCTCGATCACCACTCCCGTGGCGGGACGGGTCACGCGGGTGGCGGTCGACCCGGTGCAGAAGGTCGAGGGCGGCGACCTGCTCGTCTGCCTCGGCTGAACCGGTCGGCCTGCTGGCCCCGCGGCCCGCGAACGGCGGGCGCCCCTGGTACGGGGGCGCCCGCCGCCAGTCCTCGTCCGAGCGGTGACCGGCGGGCGCCGGTCCCCGGAGAGCCCCTTCCACAGCTGCGGGGCCTCGGGCGCGCGCTCATCCAGCGGGTGCCCGCTCCCGGGAGGCCCCTCCCACGGCCACGAGGCCTGCCAGGCGGCCGGATCCGGACGGAGAGGACGGGAACCGCGCGTGTTCCGGCGGAGTCGGAACGTGTCGGCACAGCAACGACACGACGACGAGGCTCTCCCATGGCTCCCCTGTACCGCTACGGCGCCCTGCCCCTCCTCGCGGCCCTGGTCCTGACCACCGCCTGCGACCCACAGCTCGAACTACGCGGCAGCGAACGTCTGGACGCCCTGCTGCTGCCCCCGGAGGCCTACCCCGACGGGTTCACCGTCGAGGAGATCGACATCGAGGATTTCGACGGGGCCTCGGCCACGGGCGACCTCGGCAACGTGGAGCCGGCCGAGTGCGGGGCCGCCCTGGGCGGAGGCCCCGAACAACTACCGGAGGAAGCCGTCGAGGGTGCGGGCCAGACCGCGACCCGGCCCGGTTCCTCCTCGGGGTCCGCCGTCGTCTACAGCTACGTCCTTGTTTCGGGAGACTTCGGTGACGTGTCGGCCGACGAAGCCGGGTTCGAGCAGATGTTGGACTCCTGTTCCAGGATGACCGTCGCCAACGAGGGAACCGAGTTCGAGGGCACACTCTCCTCCGCGAACTCGTCCGCCCTACCCGAGGGAGGAGGCATGTTCGTCATGACCCTGTCCGGTGAGGGCATGGAGATGGTGGCGAGAACCGCGTGGGGCCAGGTCGAGGACATGTACTTCGTCCTGATGGCGCTCGACCTGGGCGGTTCTTCGGACCTGTCGCCGATGGAACTGGTCGAGGCGTGCAGGGACGACAGCCGCCCCGACTGCTACGACTCCCATCGCGCCGAGGTCGCCGCCGAGGCGGACGAGCGGATGGCGGAGGACTTCGAGGCCGTCCTGGAGCGCGCCGTGGAGAAGTTGGAGAGAAGCGCCTGACCCGCCGGGGAGGCCTCGCGCATCCGGACCGCCGCGTACCCTCGAAGGCGTGAGGAACACGCTCGACGCCGACGACCCGCAGGTCCTGGCGTCCCGGATGCGCGAGGCCCTCGGCGAGGGGCCCGTGGTCGCGCTGACCGGGGCGGGCCTGTCCACCGACTCGGGTATCCCCGACTACCGCGGCCCGGACTCGCCGCCGCGCAAGCCGATGACCTACCAGCAGTTCGTCGGCGACGCCGCGTTCCGCCGCCACTACTGGGCCCGCAACCACGTGGGCTGGCGCCACGTGCACCGGACCCTGCCCAACGACGGCCACCGCGCGCTGGCCGCGCTGGAGTCCTCCGGCGCCCTGGCGGGGGTCATCACCCAGAACGTGGACACCCTGCACGAGAAGGCGGGCAGCAGGCGGGTGATCGACCTGCACGGCCGCTACGACCGCGTCGTCTGCATGTCCTGCTCGGAGGTGACCGCCCGCGACGCGCTGGCCGAGCGGCTCGGCGCGCTCAACCCCGGCTTCGCCGACGGGGTCCCCGACGTGGAGGTCGCCCCCGACGCCGACGCGGCCCTGGCCGCCACCGAGGGGTTCCGGGTGGCCGACTGCGAGTCGTGCGGCGGCGTGCTCAAGCCGGACATCGTCTACTTCGGCGAGAACGTGCCCAAGGCGCGCGTCATGGAGGGCTACGACCTGGTGGACGGGGCGTCGGCCCTGCTCGTGGCGGGCTCGTCGCTGACCGTCTTCTCGGGGCGGCGCTACGTCAAGCGCGCGGTCGAGCGGGGCATGCCGGTGGTGGTCCTCAACCGGGGCGGCACCCGGGCCGACGACGTCGCCGCGCTCACCGTCGCCGCGGGCTGCTCCGAGGTGCTGTCCGCCCTGGCGGGGGTCTACGCCGGCGGTCCCGGCCCGGACCGCGCCCCGGCCCCCGCGGCCCGGGTCACCGGGTAGGGACCGGTACCGGATAGGGACCGCTCAGCTCCGCGTACCGAGGTGGGCGAGGAAGTCCACCAGGGCGGCGTTGACCTCCGCGGGACGCTCCTGCTGTGTCCAGTGGCCGCAGCCGGGCAGGGTGACGCTGTCGTGCAGCTTCGGCGCGATCGCCGGCAGGGCCTCGCGCAGTTCGGGGATCCCGCGCATGACGGTGACCATGTCCATGTCCCCGACCATGTACAGGGCGGGGACGTCGATGCCGCGTCCCTGGAAGGGCGACATGAGCCCCTGGTTGCGCTCGATGTTGCGGTACCAGTTCAGCGGTCCGGTGTAGGCCCGGGCGCCGTGCAGGGCGTGGTCGCGGGCGAAGGCCTGCACGTCCTCCTCGGTGAGCCAGGAGGGCAGTTCGTCCGGCTCGGGCAGGGAGTCCAGCAGGGTGGAGCCCTCGGGGACGATCCACAGCTGCGGCTCGTCCGCGTACGGGTTGTCCCCCGAGGCGCCGACCAGGACCCGGCGCAGGAACGAGGCGGGGTCGGCGGCCAGTTCGGCGTCGGCGACACCGGGTTCCTGGAAGTAGACCTGGTAGAAGCCCTCGCCGTAGACCCTGCGGGTGACCGAGGGCGCGGGCATCATGGCGGGCGGGAACGGCGGGACGCTCAGGCCCACCACGCCGCGGACCAGGTCGGGGCGCATCATGGCGGTGCTCCAGGCCACGGGCGCACCCCAGTCGTGGCCGACCAGGACCGCGCTCTCCTCGCCCAGGGCCCTGATGAGGCCGACGACGTCGCCGACCAGGTGCGGCAGCGTGTAGGCGTCCACCTCCTCGGGCCGCTCGCTGCGGGCGTAGCCGCGCTGGTCGGGGGCGACCACGCGGTACCCCGCCTCGGCCAGCGGGGCGAACTGGTGGCGCCAGGAGTACCAGCTCTCGGGGAAGCCGTGCAGGAGCAGCACGAGTGGTCCGCTGCCCTGCTCCGCGATGTGCAGGCGGATTCCGTTGACCTCGACGTCCCTGTGTTCCACGTTCATCGCGCGCTCGCTCCTCGGTGCTGAGGGGGTGGTCGCGATCACGCTATCCCAGTGGTGGCCGGGCTTTCGGAACGCCCCCGCGGTGTGGCGGTGACACGGCCGCGAAGGCGGTGGGTGCACCGGCGGGTCGGCCGGAGGAGGCCCGGGAGGGCACGGGCCCGGGGCGCCGACGTGCCGGCCGTTCCCCCTCCGTGTGCGCCGCCCGGCCCGGAGCCCGGTCCGGAACCGGCCGAGAGCTTGACCTGGAGCGCGCTCCAGTTCCTAGGGTTCCGGGCATGGGCACACCACAGCAAAGAATCGGTTCGGGCTTCGGCGGGCGCAGCACCGCGCGCGAGGTCCTGGAGGGCGTCGACCTGACCGGGCGCCTGGCGGTCGTCACCGGCGGGTACTCGGGGATCGGACTGGAGACCACCCGGGCCCTCGCGGGGGCGGGCGCCCGGGTCGTCGTCCCCGCGCGACGCCCCGAGGCGGCCGCCGAGGCCCTGGAGGGCATCGAGGGGGTGGAGGTCGACGGGCTGGACCTGTCAGACCAGGACGACGTGCGCGGGTTCGCCGCCCGCTTCCTGAAGACGGGGCGCGCGATCGACGTCCTCGTCAACGGCGCCGGGGTGATGGCCTGTCCGCGGGCCACGGCCGGGCCCGGCTGGGAGTACCAGTTCGCCACCAACCACCTGGGGCACTTCACCCTGGTCAACCGGCTGTGGCCCGCCCTGGCCGACGGCGGGGCGCGGGTGGTGTCGGTGTCCTCCGCCGGGCACCAGGCCTCGCCGATCCGGTGGGAGGACCCGTGGTTCGACCGGGGCTACGACCGGTGGCTGGCCTACGGGCAGTCCAAGACCGCCAACGCGCTGCTGGCGGTGCACCTGGACCGGCTCGGCGCGGCCTTCGGCGTGCGGGCGTTCTCCCTGCACCCGGGGGCGATCCTCACCCCGTTGCAGCGGCACATGACGCGGGAGGAGATGGTCGACCGGGGCTGGATCGACGAGAACGGCGCGTTGGCCGACCCGGCGTTCAAGACGCCGGAGCAGGGCGCGGCCACCCAGGTGTGGGCGGCCGCCTCCCCGGAGCTGGACGGGGTGGGCGGTGTGTACTGCGAGGACTGCGACGTCGCCGTGCCCGCCGGGACCGACCCCGACCGGGCCGGCGTGCGCGACCACGCGGTCGACCCCGTCCAGGCCGAGCGCCTGTGGGCGTTCTCCGCCGAGTTGACCGGGGAGGACGCCTTCGCGTGAACGGCGGCGTGGCGCCTGCCGGGGGACGGGGACGGGGGGCCGGGCTCCGAGCGGGCCGGGCGCCGTCGTCTCCGGGCGGGCGGGAGCGCTCAGGCCCGGCGGACGGCGGCGCGGCGGTCCAGGGCGTCCAGGACCCGCTCGCCCCAGCGCACGTTCTCGCGTTCGAGCGCCAGGCCGCCCATGAGGGTGAGGTAGGGGCCGATCCGCTCGGCGCGGGCCAGGTGCTCCTCCTCGGTGCGGCCGTCGAGCAGGCGCTCCCGCAGGCGTTCGTAACGGGCCAGCTTGCCGCGCGCCCACTCGATCCTCTCGGCGACGGAGGCCCGTACCGCCTCGGGGTCCCCGGCGTCGGCGGCCTGCAACTGGACGAGGAGCTCGTCGCGTACGGCGGCCGGGCGGGGCGGTTCGGCGATGAACTCGCGCAGGACGCGGCGTCCCTCGTCGGTGAGCGAGAAGACCCGCTTGTTGGGACGCCGCTCCTGTTCGACGACGGTGGCCTCGACCAGCCCGTCGGCCTCCATGCGGTCGAGTTCGCGGTAGAGCTGTTGGGGGGTGGCCGCCCAGAAGTTGGCCACGGAGGCGTCGAAGTTCTTCGCCAGGTCGTATCCGGAGGCCGGGCCGTCCAGAAGGGCGGCCATCACGGCGTTGCGCAGTGCCATGCCGGCAGCATAACCGCCACTAGGCAACGACGCACCTAGACAACTCGTTGTTGCCCTGGACACCCGCGGTCGGCCGTTGTTACTCTCCAACACACCTAATCAACGAATTGATCATGGAGAGTGCCGTGACCCATCCCTTCCGCGCCGCCGTCGAGGCGGACGACCACGACGCCGTCCACGCCCTGCTCGCCGACGACGTCGTCTTCACCAGCCCCGTCGCCTTCCAGCCCTACGAGGGGAGGCCGATCACGGCGGCGATCGTGCGCGGCGTCTCCCGCGTCTTCGAGGACTTCCGCTACGTGCGTGAGATCGCCGGCGCCGACGGGCGCGACCACGTCCTCGTGTTCGAGGCGAGGGTCGGGGACAGGCGGATCAACGGCTGCGACCTCCTGCACACCGACGACGACGGCCTCATCGACGACCTCGTCGTCATGGTCCGCCCCCTGTCCGCCGCGAACGCCCTGGCCGAGGCCATGGGAGCCCAGTTCGACCGGATCGCCCGCGAGGCCCGGGAGGAGTCGGAGCGGACCGCCGGAGCCTGATCCGTCAACTGACATATCTCCCATAAAAGGAATTCCGGTCATTATTCCCTTCGGCACCAAAAGACAGGAAAGGACCCTTTTCCCTGGACCCGCTCGGGGGTGAAACCTACTGTGGAGACGCGCGCCTCCCCCCACCGGCGAAGGAGACGGACATGACCGTGGCTCCCGAGGTCCCGGACATCCTTTCCCAGGAGTTCCTCGCAGATCCATATCCCGCCTACCGCCTCATGCGCGAACACGCTCCCCTCTTCTGGCACGAGGCCACACAGAGCTATGTCGTCTCCCGCTACGAGGACGTCAGACGGGCCTTCAAGGACCCGGTCTTCACCACCCGCAACTACGACTGGCAACTGGAGCCGGTCCACGGGCGCACCATCCTGCAGATGGACGGGCGCGAGCACGCGGTGCGGCGGGCCCTGGTCGCCCCGGCCTTTCGCGGCACGGAACTGCGGGAGCGATTCCTGCCCGTCATCGAGCGCAACAGCCGTGAGCTGGTCGACGCCTTCCGCCACGCGGGCGAGGTGGACCTGGTCTCGCAGTTCGCCACGCGGTTCCCGATCAACGTCATCGTGGACATGCTCGGCCTGGACAGGTCCGACCACGACCGGTTCCACCGGTGGTACACGTCGATCATCGCCTTCCTGGGCAACCTCTCCCAGGACTCCGAGGTCGCGGAGGAGGGGCTGCGCACACGCGAGGAGCTCGCCGCCCACCTGCTGCCGGTGATCCGCGAGCGCAGGGAGAACCCCGGCGAGGACCTGCTGTCCACCCTGTGCACCGCCGAGGTCGAGGGCACCCGGATGAGCGACGAGGACGTGAAGGCCTTCTGCAGCCTGCTGCTGGCCGCGGGCGGGGAGACCACCGACAAGGCCGTGGCGAGCATGTTCGCGAACCTGGTTTCCCACCCCGAGCAGCTGGCCCGGGTCCGGGAGGACCGGAGCCTGATCCCGCGCGCGTTCGCCGAGACCCTGCGCCACACCCCGCCCGTGCAGATGATCATGCGCCAGCCCCGGCACGACGTGGAACTGGGCGGCGGGACCGTGCCCGCCGGCGCGACCCTCATCTGCCTGATCGGCTCCGCCAACCGCGACGGCGACCACTTCACCGACCCCGACACCTTCGACGTCCTGCGCCCCGAGCTGCGGGAGGCCACCTCGTTCACCGCCGCGGCCGAGCACCTGGCCTTCGCCCTGGGGCGGCACTTCTGCGTGGGCGCCCTCCTGGCCGAGGCCGAGGTCCGGGTGGCGACCGACCACCTGTTGGACGCCATGCCCGACGTCCGCCTGGCCGAGGGCGCGACCCTGGAGGAGGCCGGCGCCTTCACCCGGGGGCTGCGGGAGCTGCCGCTGCGCTTCACCCCGACCACCGGCTGAGAGACCGCCGGACCCGGCCGCGCCGAGCCGCCGAGCCACCGGGGCCGCGGTGCGCGGCGGGAGGACGGACACCTCCTCCCGCCGCGCCATCCTCCGTCCCGCCGCCTCCTCGGTGCGCTACCTCCCCGGCGTGAACCGCACCGGGAGTTCGAACAGCCCGCGCATCCACACCGACGGCCGCCACTCCAGCCGGTCCGGCGGAACCGCCATCCGCACGTCCGGCAACCGGTCCAGCAGGCTCTCCACCGCCGTGCGGGCGATCGTCGTCGCCAACTCCGGAGCGGGGAAGGGACACCCGTGCTCGCCGTGCCCGAAAGACATCTGCGCGCGGTTGCCGGCGTAGATGTCGGGGAGCCCGGCGTGCAGGCGGGGGTCGGAGTTGGCCGCGGACAGGCCCAGGACGAGCAGGTCTCCGCGGCGGATACGGCGCCCGCCCAGCTCGCAGGTCTGCGCGGCCCACCGGCCGATGAAGTTCTGGGTGGGGGTGTTCTTCCACAGGACCTCGTTGAGGGCCTCGCCGGAGCTGCTGCGTCCCCCCTGCAGGGTGAGCGAGAACTGGTCGTCGACCAGCATCAGCCGCAGGGTGTTGCCGATCCAGTTGCCGGTGGGCGCCTGGGCCGCGGCGAGGATGACGAGGAGGTCGATGACCGCCTCGGCGTCGCTCAGGCCCGCCGGGTGCAGCAGGAGCCGGGAGGGCACGTCGTCGCGGGGCGCGCGGCGGCGGTCGGCGACCAGGTTCCCCATGCGGGTGTGGAGCCGCTGGTGGGCCCCGCCCGCGTCGGCGGTGACGTCGAGCGACAGGAGGATGTCGCGCACCATGGCCGGGACCTCCCCCTCCGGTATGCCGTACAGGCGGGCGACCACCCCGGCGGGGATGTGGTGCGCGTACTGGCCGACCAGGTCGGCCTCGCCCTCGGCCGAGAAGGTGTCGATGAGCCCGTCGGCGACCTGCTGGCACAGGGCCTTGAGGTCGATGCGGTCGGTGGCGTCCAGGGCGTCGCCGATCGCCCCGGCGCGGCGCTGGTGGTCGGCCCCCTCGGCGAACATGACCGAGGGGGTCCACATCACGTAGGGCAGGAGCGGCCAGTCCTCGGGGATGTCGTCCCACTGGTTCCAGCGGCGGCAGTCCCGGGCGAACCACTCGGGCCTGCTGGTGACGTGGTGCAGCTCCCGGTATCCCAGCACGAACCAGGCGGGGACGTCCCCGTCCAGCAGGATGGGCGCGACCGGGCCGAAGCGCCTGCGCAGCTCCTCGTAGAGCCCGGCGGGATCGCGGGCGATGTCGGGGCCGTAGAAGCGGACGGCCTCGGCGTGGTCGGGGGACGGCGGACCGCTGCTGGGCGGGGCGGCGGCCTCCGTCAGGCCCGGGGTGTCGTTCACTGCGTGTCCTCGGGAGTGGATGCGGACGTGGGCACGGAGGTGGACGCGGGCACGGCCGCGGACCCGCGTACGGGTCCGGACACGTGCTGGACGAGGGTGACCAGGACGTCGCGGCTGGACTCGCGGCTGCGCGCGTCGCAGTCCACCAGGGGGACCCGGTCGGAGACGTCGAGGGCTCGGCGCACCTCGGCGAGGCCGGGACCGGGGCCGGGGCCGAAGCGGTTCACCGCGACGACGAAGGGCGTGCGGTGGTGTTCGAGCCGGTCGATGGCGTACCAGGAGTCCCGGACCCGGTCGGTGTCCACGAGGACGACCGCGCCGAGGCTGCCCGTGAACAGTTGGTTCCACAGGAACCAGAACCGCTTCTGGCCCGGGGCGCCGAAGAGGTAGAGCACGCGCCGCTCGTCGATGGTGATGCGCCCGAAGTCGAAGGCCGCGGTGGTGGTGCGCTTGTCGCGGACCGCGCTGACGTCGTCGACGCCCTCGCCGGCCTGGGTCATGACCTCCTCGGTGCTCAGCGGGCGCATCTCGCTGACGGAGCCGACCAGGGTGGTCTTGCCGACGCCGAAGCCGCCGACGACGACGATCTTGAGGGCGTTGTCGGCCGTTGTGGCGAGCGGGGCCCGGAGCACCGGCGCGGCCCGCTGTTCAGAGGCGTTGGAGGGCAAGGAGCACCTGCTTCAGGGTCTCGGGGTCGTGTCCCTCGGCACGCTGGGCCGAGGAGGCGGGGTGGCGGGCCGCCACCCGCCCCGTGTCCAGCAGGTCGAGCAGCAGGATCCGCACGACGCTGACGGGCAGCCCGAGTTCCGCGGAGACCTCCACCACGGCGGTCGGGAACACGCACATCCGCAGGATCGCGGCGTGCTCGGACTGCATTCCGGGCACGGGCTCGCACTCGGAGACGATGAGGGTGACCGAGTCGAGCGCGTCGGCGTCGGCGTCGCCGCGTCCGCCGGTCACGGTGTACAGGCGGTCCGGGGACTCCCGCTGGAGAGGTCCGTGGTTCATCGCGTCTGTTCGGCGCCCGTTCCGGCCCACTCGGTCCGACCGCCCCGGCCGGTCTCCCCGGTCATGCCGATCCGGTCGCCCTCCCCGATCCAGTCGGTCCGGGCGGTCCGGCGCGGCGCCGCCGTCAGGAAGCCGCCGATCTGCTCGACGAGCTCGTTCATGTTGTGGCCGACCACGCCGACGTCGGCCTCCTGGGTGGTGACGACCGCCAGGTGGGCGCCCTCGCCCGCGCCGACGATGAGCAGGACCCCGCCGCCGAACTCGGCCATGGCCTGGCCCGCCCCGCCGCCGTCCCCGAACTCGGCGGAGGCGCTCAGGGACAGGCTCTGGATGCCCGCGGAGATCGCGGCGAGCTGGTCTGCGCGGTCCACGTGCAGTTCTCTGGTGTGGCACATCTTGAGTCCGTCCCTGGACAGGACGAGGACGTGGCGGATGCCCGGTGTCCTGTGGCGCAGGTTCTCCAGAAGCCAGTCGAGACTGGTGTCCATGGTCTCCATCGGGCCTTCGCTCTTCCCTTCGGCTTGTCTGGGCTCTTCGTCGTGCCGGGCGACCGGTGGGTCCGGTGCGGCCGGAGCGGTGGAGTGGGTGTCACCGCGTCCCGTGCGGGGCGTCACCGGTGCCGCCCGCGTCGCGGAAGGCCGCGAACCTGGTGCCGGGGTCGCCGGTTCCGGGTATGTGCGCCGGCTGCTGGGAGAGCTGGCGCGGTTCCTCCCGCAGCGCCGCCGCCAGGGTCTGGCCGCGCCGCCGCTGGGGCAGCCCGGAGGCGCGGCGCGAGGACGCGGCCGGGGCGGCGGCCAGGACACGGTCGTGGGCGGCGTCCTCGGCGGGGAGGGAGCGCCGCCCGGTGTCGCGGGCGGAGCCCGGCCCGTCGAGCACGGGCCGGGAGTCGGTGACCAGGTGGGGCGGGACGAGGACGACGACGCCGATACCGCCGCGTGCCGAGGGCCGGAAGCTGACGCTGAGCCCGTACTTGTCGGCGAGGCGGCCCACGACCGCCAGGCCCATGCGGGTTCCGCGCAGGGTGGACAGGTCGCGCGGGTGGGTGACCAGGCTCTCGGCCAGCCTGCGCTCGCGCATGCGCATGCCCAGACCGCCGTCCTCCACGATGACGGTCAGGCCGGTGTCCTCCTCCTGGACGTAGACGTGGACCTCGGTGCCGTACGCGGAGAAGTTGGCGGCGTTGTCCATGAGCTCGGCCAGGGCCTGCATGACGCCCTCGGCGGCGTATCCGGCGATGGCGGCGGTGCTGACGTTGTGCAGGCGCACGCGGCGGTAGGCGCTGATCCGGCCCATGGCGCCGCGCAGGATGCTCTCCATGACGATGGGGCGGGTCCAGCGCCGGCCCGAGCGGCCCCCGGCCAGGACGACGAAGCCGTCGGTGAGGCGGCCGGTGCGCGACACCCCGTGGTCGAGGTCGAGCAGGTCGCCGAAGATGCCGGGGGCGTCGCCGTAGCGGTCCTGGAGCTCGCGGAGCCTGGCCAGCAGGGTGGTCAGGTGGGCCTGGATACGGGCGCCGGAGGCGGAGGCGGCCTCCATGGCCGAGGCGGAGCGGCGCGCGGCCGCCAGCAACTCCTCCAGGACGTGCCGGCGCAGCCGTGCGAGTGCGTCGTCGACGGTCGGCAGTTCGTCCTGGAGGGCCTCGGCGGCGCCGATGCGGTCCTCGCGGACGCGGGTGACCATGAGCGGCAGTCCGGTGCGGTCCAGGTCGGCGATCTGCTCCTCCAGGACGGAGCGGCGGGCCCGGTCGTGGGCGGCACGGGCCTCGACGGCGTCGAGTTCGGTTCCGACGGCGTGGGCGAGCCGGTGCAGCGCGGCGTGGCCGGGCTGCGGATGGCGGGCGAGGACCTCACGCGCGGAGCGGCCCTCGCGGACGCCCTCGGCGAGGGCGGGCAGGACCTGTTCGACCAGGTGGTCCGCCTCGCGTTCGAGCGTCTCGGCGGTGGCGTCGGCCCGGGTGCCGTGGTCGCGGGCGGCGCGGGCGGCCGCGGCCTGGTGGGCGGCGACGACCACGGCCGCGCACAGGGCGATCCCGGCCGTCCCGACGGCGAGGGCCACGCTCTGGCGCGCGTCGGCGGGGGCGGAGATCACCACCCACGACCAGGCGGGGGCCACCAGCGCGGTCACGAGGAGGAGCGCGACCAGGGCCTGTTGTCCGGGGCGGGGACCGTGCCGTTTCCGGCCGGACGCATGTACTGACATGGGCGGAATCCTCGCGGGGCAATCGTGCGAAGGGGGCGGGGCGGCGCCCGCCTCCGTCGCCCGGTCTCCGGGCAGGGGAGGTCCACCCGGATATCCCTCGGGCCGGGGGCATTCGAAGGCGGACGGAATTTACCGTAGACCACATGGGAAAGGCACGTGGGCGTTCTGGTCAGGAATACCCGCGACCTTTCCGGGAAACGGGGCGCTCCGTCGTTTCCGAATTCTGACATTCCCAGCATTCGACACTTTTTGCCCATCGTTTCCCCGTCAGCCGAAGACGCCGAGGACGAGGAGCGCGGTGACGGCCACCGCGAGGAACACCAGCGTGCCGACCGCGGAGACCCGCCTCGTGGCCGCGCTCCGGTCCCCGGCCCGGGCGGGCAGCTCCGGCCAGCGCAGCACCACGCCCGCGGCGGCGGCCGCCGTCAGGGCCGAGACCAGGTACCACACCGCCACGGGGAAGACCGCCCACGAGGTCATGAGCAGGGCGATCAGCAGGTAGAGGAGTGTGCCGGCCAGCCGGGCCAGCGCGTCCCAGCGGTCCGGGAAGCGGTGGCGCCCCTCGCCGCGCCAGGCCCGCAGGACGATGTCCGACGCGCTCAGTACGCAGATGCCGTTGAAGAACACTCCCATGGCGTAGGGAAGCAGGTCCATGGGATCCATCAGGAGTCCTCCCCCGTGAGCAGTTCCAGCGCCAGCGGCTCCAGCCCGGTGGTGGTGTTGCCGAAGGCGAGCACGGCCCGGTCGCCCTCCCGGTCCAGGGCGACCATGGCGGAGAACCCCCCGGTGCCCCCGTTGTGCCAGGTGACCTCGGTGCCCCCGTGCTCCTCCACGACCCAGGCGTAGCCGATCCGGCCGCCGTCCCCGTCCTCCCAGCGCGGTTCCAGGGCCGCCGTGCCGGGGGCGGTTCCCTCCAGCAGGGCGCGGACGTAGCGCTCCATGTCGGCGGGGGTGGAGCGGACCCCGCCCGCGGGCGCGTAGGCGTGTGCCAGCCAGGGATCGGCCAGGCGTCCGCGGTCGGTGTACCCCACGGTCGCGTCCTCGGGCAGGTCCTCCCGGGAGTCGGGCAGGATCGTCTCACCCATCCCCAGCGGGTCGAGCAGCCGGTCCCGCAGCAGGGTCGCGTAGTCGGTCCCGGCGGCGTTGGCCAGGGCCTGGCCCAGAACGGCCGTGCCCATGTTGGAGTAGCCGGACTCGCCGCGGCCGGACAGCTCGGCGGCGGCCACCTGCGCGACCAGGGTGTCGTAGTCGTAGGGGTAGGGGTCCAGGCCCAGGTTGGCGGCCGTCACAGAGATCGCCACGTCGGACAGGCGGCCGGGGAGCCGGGGCAGGCCGGAGCGGTGGCTGGACAGTTCGGCCAGGGTGACGTCGGCGGCCGGGGCGCCGTCCAGGTCGACGAGTTCGCCGAGCCGGGTGTCCCCGGTGACCTCGCCCCGCTCGACGGCGTCGGCGAGCAGCGCCCCGGTCATCGTCTTGGTCACCGACCCGATCTCGTAGCCGGTGTGCCCGTCCGCGCCGAAGTGGGCGGAGAGGGTCCGGTCGCCGTCGATCTCGACGACGCTGACCCTGTCGTGGGTGCCCCCGGCCAGCAGCGGCCGCGCCCGGTCGAGCAGGCCGGGGTCTCCGGTCTCCTCGGCGGACAGGGCCGGCGTGTGCGGCCGTACGACGATCCCGACGGCGACGACCAGGGCGGCCACCGCACAGGCGACCGCGACGATCCACGTTCTGGGTCCCACGGGACCCTCCTTTCCTCGTGTTCGGGGCTCCGCCCCGATCCACCCCATGTCCGGGCGCCCTGCGGGCGGGAGCCTTCGGCGCCTCCGACGGGTTGGCCCGTGCCCACGCCGTCGCCCGCCACCACCCTCGAACGACGCCTACGGCGCAGTTCCTCTGCGGACCCGTCTGCGGCACCTCCAGAACCCCGCCGGCGCCCGAACCACGTCCCCGAGGGCTGAGCGAGCACTCGCGAAAGGCCCCTAGGGCGCGCCTCCCGCCGCCGTCAGGATGGCGAGCAGGGGGACGACGCGTTCCGGGGGGATCGCGTAGTGGCCGCGCCGGACGGTGGTGAGCCATCCGGCCGCGGCGAGCAGGTTGACGTGGTGGTAGATCTGGCCGGTGGTGCCGAAGTCGGAGCGCTCGGCCAGTTCGGCGACGGTGCTGGTGCCGTCCCAGACGGCGTGCAGCAACTGGAGGCGGACGGGGTTGCCCAGGGCGTCGAGGCTGGCGGCGTGCCGGGACCAGTCGGCCCCCTCCAGCCGCTCGACCGGCAGCCCCTGCTGCCACTCCAGCCCGTTCTCCTCCCCCTCCCCGCGGACGATCCCGGCGAAGACCACGCCGCCGCGCCCGGTGACCTGCTCCCGCAGGGCGTTGAGCGCGAAGAACACGTCCTCCGGCGGCCGCGCCGCGGCTCCGGCCCGCGCGGACCGCCCGTGCGCGCCGTCCTCCAGGGCCGCGACCCGTGCCTCCAGGTCCGCCAGCCGCTCCTCCGCCGTTCTCTCCATCACGCCTCCACTGTACCTGTTATTCCGTAATTACGTAATACCGTTGACCCAGCCACCGCGCCCCGGGGCTTTGCCCGATCCGGAGACGACGGTGAGGTGCCGCTGACCCGCCGGGTTCGATGATGGGTGCAGGATGCGTGGACCGCGCATCCGCAGGGGACACCCGAGCGGCCGTTCCCACGTCCCGGTCCCGGGCGCTGCCCGACGAGGACCTCCGGGGCCCGGGGACGGCCGGAAGGAGCGGACATGCGAACGCAGGGAGCCAACGGCTGGCAGTTCTTCGTCGCGACACTGCTGGTCGTCATCGGTGCCGTCAACATCGTCCAGGGGCTGGTGGCCTCCTTCACCCCCGTCTTCTACGCAGCCACGGGCGCGGACGTGCTCTTCCTGGAGTACGAGGCCTGGGGCGTCCTGCTCGGCCTGTGGGGCGTGGCCCTGGTGATCACCGGGCTGGCCGTGCTGTCCCTCAGCACGTGGGCCCGGGCCTTCGCGCTCGTCCTCACCGCGGCGAACGCCGTCGCCCAACTGGGCTTCGCCATGGCGATGCCGCTGTGGTCGATGGTGGCCATCGCCGTGGACATCGTGGTGATCTACGGCCTGACCGCCGGCTGGCCCTCCGCGGTGGCGTTCACGGAGCGCCCGGAGGAGGCGCGGGAGCCCGAGGGGGACGAGGCCGCCTACCGCAGCGGATACGACGCCTCCCACGCGGCTCCCCGCCCCACGCGGTCACCCGAGCAGACCAGCGGATCACACCAGACCACCGAGTCGCAGTAGACCGCCGGCCGGGGTCGCCGAGGACCCCTCCCGGGCCGCCCCCGTTCCCGGAGCGGGGGCGGTTCCGCACGGCCGGAGCCGCCCGGACACCGGCCCTCCGGGTCTCCTCCGGCCCCGGCCCCGGAGCGGGCGCGCGGAGGCGGACGCGGCGGTCGTGCCCCTGCCGGTCGGTGGCCTTCGTGGCCTCCCTGCTGCCACCGTCGGATCCGGCGCTGAAGACGATCGCGTCGACATCGCCGAACGCGCCGGAGTGGCCGAGCCGCTGGTCTACGACCACTTCGGCAACAGGGCCGGCGTCCTCGCAGAGCTCCACCGCGAGTTCGACGCCCGCCGGCACGAGGCTCGACGCGGCACTGCAAGGCGCCGAGCGCGAGCTGCGCGCCGTGGCGGAGGTCGTCGCGGGGGCCCGCATCGACTGCGCCCTGGCCGAGGGAAGAGAACCGGCCGATGTCATCGCCGCACCGGCCGGCTCGCCGACACCGGACCGGCTGCGCCAGGACGCCGAAGACGCCCACAGCGGGAGGTGTCGCGAGGCCCCGGCCCCGTTCTCGGGGCCGGAGCCGGTCGACACGGCCGACCTCCGCGCGGTCGTCGGCGCAGCGGCGCCCTCGCCAGGGCCGCGGTCACGGGGAGGTTCGGGGCCGGTCAGGCGCGCGCAGCGCTCACCCGGGTCGTCACGGCCGTCGCCTCGAAGGGCTGAGGGGTACGCCGAGGCCGTGGACGCGTCGGAGCGGCCCCGCGTGCTCCGGCTCCGGGCCACCGAGCCGCTGCGCCGGTGGCCCGTACCGGTCTCAGCGCTTGCGCGGGTGCAGGTGGCTGGTGACGGCCAGCCGGTTGTAGAGGTTGATCATCGAGGCTGCGGTGATGAGCGCGGCCAGGGCCTGGTCGTCGAAGTGCTCGGCGGCGGCCCCGTAGGCCTCGTCGGACACCCCGTGCTCGCCCAGCCGGGTGATCTCGTCGGTGAGCGCCAGGGCGGCCCGCTCGGCGTCGGTGAAGATCTCACCGGCCTCATACCAGGCGGAGACCAGGAAGAGCCGCTGCTGGGTCTCTCCGGCCTCCTGGGCCGTCCGGGTGTGCAGGTCGACGCAGAAGGAGCAGCCGTTGAGCACCGAGGCGCGCAGTTTGACCAGTTCCAGGAGACCGGCGTCGAGGTGCCCGGCGATGATCTTGTCGATTTCGTCCAGTTTTCCGTAGACCTCGGGAAGTTTCTTCGCCCAGATCACGCGTTCTTCGGCCACGGGAACAGCCCTCCTCGTCGGACGCCTTCGCCGCCCCGGTCCGGGAACCGGGGTCCTGGCGACCACGCTACCAACGCGCTGACCTCCCCGAGGGGCCGGGATCCGAACCGGGCGGGAAAGGCCGATTCCGGACGTTTTCCGGCTCTTCCGAAAAGGCTCGGCACGGCGAAAGAGAGCTTTCCCGGAGTTCGATATCGCCGTTGCCGGCCGGGATGTTAGGTTCTGTGGCGCCACAGGAAAAACCCTCTCGGAGGAAGACCGATGTCCACCGCGTCCGAGTCGGAGGACACCACGGAACCGGCGGGCGGCCCCGAGGCCGTGGGCGCCCTGGCCGGGAGGGTCGCGGGCAAGGCGGGGCCGCTGTACCTGTCCATGCTCGCCACCATGGCGGGCGGCATGGTCACCGCGGGGGTGCTCGGCAACGCCGGGACCGCGCAGCTCGCGGCCTACGCCGTGGTCATCGCGGTGTTCAATCCGGTGCTGATGGTCGTCCAGGGCGCGTTGCGCGGGTCGATGCCCTTCGTCGCCGAGCACGGGGACGATCCCCGAAGGCTCGCCCCGGTGGTCCGCGACAGCCTGTGGCTGGCCCTGGCCATGGGCGCGCTCGGCGGCCTCCTGGTCGCCACCGCCCCCCTGTGGGGCCGGCTGGCCGGGGTGGCCGCCCCCACGCTGGCCGCGCTCGGCCCCTATCCGCTGCTCATGGGCCTGTACGTGGTCGTCGCCTCGGTGAAGGCCTCGGTGACCGTGCTGCTCACCGGCCTCGGACACAACCGTGCCGTCCTGGCGCTGAGCCTGGTCACCACCGCCCTCGCGGTCGTCCTCGTTCCCGCACTCGTGCTGGGCCCGGGCCCGGTGCCCGCGATGGGACTCCCCGGCGCCGGTTCGGCGGTGCTGCTCCACGGGTGCGCCACCGTCTGCCTGTCGCTGTACGTCGCGCGTCGCGTGACCGTCCTGCGCGGACGGCCGATCGGGCTCGGCGCGCCCCGCTGGGCCGGTGTCCGGCGGATCGCACGGGTGGGGCTGCCCACCGGCTCCACCCTGCTGGTCAAGTTCGGCGCGATGGGCGTCCTGGCGCTGGCGGCGGCCCGGATCGGCCCCGCGGAGGCCGCGGCCCACCAACTGCTCGTGGTCGTGGCCACCTTCGTGTTCCTCGCGGCCGCGGCCACCGGGCAGGCCACCGTGCCCTTCACCGCACGCGCGGCGGGAAGGGGTGACCGGGCCGGGGTGCGCCGGTCCGTCCTGGCGGGCTACCTGGTGGCGGTCCCGGTGGTCGCGGTCAGCGCGACGCTGGTGTGGGCCGCCTCGGGGACGGTCGTCGGCCTGTTCACCGACGACCCCGAGGTGGCGGCCCTGGTGACCGCGCTGCTGCCCGTGCTGTGCGCGGTGGCCGTGGCCGACGCCGCGCAGGCACTGCCCGGTATGGGCCTGTTGGGCATCAAGAAAGCCAGGTCCTCGATGCATGCGTTCGCTGTCTGCTACGGACTGCTGGCCCTGGTGGCGGTGCCCGTCGCCGGGGCCGGAGGGCTGACGTCGCTGTGGGCGGTGTACGCGGTGGCGACCGCCGGGCTGGTGGTCGGACAGGGCCTGGCGTTCCGGCGGCTGTCCGCGCGGGTCTGACACCGCGGGAACCCGGCGGTGCCGACCGGGTCCGCGGATGCCGGAACGGCCGGCGGCCCCGGGACGGCTCAGTGGCCGTCGACGGGCTCCAGGACGAAGACCGGGATCTCGCGGTCGGTCTTCTTCTGGTACTCGGCGTAGTCGGGGAACGCCTCCACGGCGCGCTCCCACCACAGCGCCTTCTCCTCGCCCGTGACCTCACGGGCCGTCATGTCCTTGCGCACGGTGCCGTCCCGGAGTTCCACGTGCGGGTGGGCGACGACGTTGTAGTACCAGACGGGGTGCTTGGGCGCTCCGCCGAGCGAGGCGACGGCGGCGTAGCGGCCCTCGTGCTCCACCCGCATCAGCGGCGTCTTGCGCAGCTTGCCGGTCTTGGCTCCACGCGTGGTGAGCAGGATGACGGGCCTGCCCTTCAGGGTCATCCCCTCGGTCCCGCCGGAACTCTCGATCTGCTCGACCTGCTTGCGCACCCACTCCATCGTGTTCGGCGCGTACTCACCTTCGAGCGGCATGGAATCCCTCCCGTCGTCGTGTCCGTCTCGCCACAGGACACTACTCCCCGCACCACCGCCCGTGGAGTACGAGCCGGGGCGGCGCGGCGGCCGGGGAGGACACCCCGCCCGAGGGGCCGCGGGCCGGCGCCGCCGGCCTCGGTTCGAACCGAGGCGACCGGACTGCTCAGCGCGGCCGCGTGCGCCTCGGGACGGCACGGCGCCGTCCGGGGCGGCTCCGAGGCCAAGCCCACCGGTTCACGAACGCTCCCGGCCACGGCCCCGGGTGTGACCGGGTGCACTCAGTGCTTCGTTGCACTTAGTGCATCCGTGTCCGTAACGTTGGAACGTGGACAAACAGCAGGAACCGCCCTCACGTGACCGGCGTGAGGCACTGAAGTCGCGCCACCGCCGCGCCATCGTCGACGCCGCCGCCGCGCTGATGACCGAACGCGGGGACACGGGCTTCACCGTCGACCAGCTCGCCGAACGGGCCGACGTCTCCCGCAGGACCGTGTTCAACCACTTCAGGTCCCTGGACGACATCGTCCTCGAGGTGTTCGGCGGGATGCTGGAGGCGATCGTCGACAGCATCGAGGCCAACCTCACCGCCGCCACCGGCGACCACGCGGGGAACATGTTCGACGAGTTCGCAGCGGCGATACGCGAGACCGACCTGGTCACCCCGATCACCCGGCTCAAGCGCTTCCTCAGGCAGAAGGGGCACGAGCCCGCCCCGAGCCAGGCGGCGCTGTTCGAGCGGGCCATCAACGACGTGAGCGCCCGCCTGTCGGCGATCATGACGCACCGCCATCCGCGGGCCGACCCGCTCGTGGTCGACCTCATGTGCGGCGCGGTCATCAGCGGTGGCACGGTCATGGTCCAGCGCTGGGAGCAGGTCACCGGAGGGGTCGACAGCGACGACTCCCGCCGGGTCTGGGCCGACCTGCTGGACCGCATGCTCGCCGTGAACCGTGACGGCTACGGAAACGTCGGCCCCCACACCTCCTGAGCGCACCGCGCGCTCCCACCCACTCCGTTTGCAGGAGCCATGGCTGAATTTCTCTACAGACTCGGGCGTGCGTGCGCACGTCGCGCCCCCACCGTCATCGCGGTCTGGCTGGCCCTCCTGGTGGCCTCCGGCACCGCCTTCCTCCTCTTCTCGGGCGAGCTGAAGGACAGCTTCTCCATTCCCGGGACGCCCACCGACGAGGTGGAACAGCTCCTGTCGGAGGAGTTCTCCGGGATGGGCGGCGGCTCGGGCACCGTCGTCTACCAGACCGAGGACGGCTCGGACTTCACCGGGGAGCAGCGGGACGCGATCGCCGACCGCGCCGAGGAGGCCACCGGGGTCTCCGGCGTGGAGGACGTGATCGACCCGTTCGCCACGGAGCAGGAGCGCGCCGACCAGCGGCAGGAGCTGGTGGAGGGCCGCGAGGAGCTGGAGAGCGGGCTGGAGGAGCTCGAAGCCGGCCAGGCGGAGCTCGACGAGGGCCGCTCCCAGGCCGAGGCCACCGGGACACTCGACCAGGCCGAGGCCGGGCTCGACGCCGAGCAGGCCGTGATCGACCAGAAGCGCGAGGGGCTGGAGGCCGGCCTGGAGGAGGTCGAGCGGGGCGAGGCCATGCTGGAGACGGCCTCCGGGATCCGCTCGGTCTCCGAGGACGGCGACACCGCCCTGGTCCGCGTCACCTTCACCGACAGCCAGACGGAGGTCACCCAGGAGACCCGCGACGCCGTCATGGAGGTCTTCGAGAGCGACCCCGTGCCGGGCACCACCGTCGACTTCGGCAACGACATGGCCATGGCCATGCCCACCCTGGTCAGCGCCGCCGAGGTGATCGGTGTGATCGTGGCCGGCGTGGTCCTGATGGTCATGCTGGGCACCCTGGTGGGCGCGGGCCTGCCGCTCCTGACGGCGCTCGTCGGCGTCGGTGTCGCCACCCTGATCGCGATGTCGCTGTCGGGAGTGCTGGAGATGGCGTCGGTGACACCGATCCTGGGCCTGATGCTCGGCCTGGCCGTCGGTATCGACTACGCGCTGTTCATCATCAACCGGCACCGCCGCCAGCTCAAGCAGGGCGTCGGCGTCGGCGCGTCCATCGGTCTGGCCAACGGGACCGCGGGCAACGCCGTGGTGTTCGCGGGAACGACCGTGCTCATCGCGCTGCTGGGCCTGAACCTGACCGGAATCGGGTTCCTGGGCCTCATGGGCAGCGTGGCCGCCGTCTCCATCGCCATCGCCGTGTTCATCGCGATCACGCTCGTTCCGGCGCTGCTGTCACTTCTGGGCACGCGCGTCCTGTCCCGCCGTGAGCGCGCCCGCCTCTCCGAGAACGCCTCCGCTCCCGTGGAGGGCGCGGGTCCGGCGGAGCGGACCCGGCCGATGCCGACCGGCCGTGCACTGGCCCAGGCCGCCGTCGCCGTGATCGCCCTGGGCGTGGTCGCCCTGCCCGCCCTCGACCTGCGGCTGGGCATGCCCGACGGTTCCTCGGAGCCCACCGACTCCACCCAGTACCGGGCCTTCACCGCCGTGGAGGAGAACTTCGGCGCGGGGCAGAACGGCCCGCTCCTGGTCGTGGCCGGGCTCACCGGAGGACCGGACGAGGAGGCCGCGGAGCGCAACGCCGAGGAGGAGCAGGCGCTGGTCGCGGAGGAGATCCACTCCCACGACGACGTGGCGGCGGTGGCCCCCATCGCCGTCTCCGACGACCACACCCTGGCCATCTTCCAGGTCGTGCCCGTCGAGGGCCCGGCCAGCGCCTCCACCGAGGAGCTCGTGCACACCCTCCGCGACATGGAGCCGATCGAGGGCACCGGGCCGCTGGGGGTCGCGGGCATGGCCAGCGGCAACATCGACATCTCCGAGACCCTGAGCGACGCGCTGCCGACCTACCTCTCGGTGGTCGTGGGCCTGTCCCTGGTGATCCTGCTGCTGGTGTTCCGGTCGGTCTTCGTGCCGGTCGTGGCCACGCTCGGGTTCATCCTGTCCTTCTTCGCCGCGCTGGGCGGCGTGGTGGCCGTCTACCAGTGGGGGTGGCTGGGCGGCCTCTTCGGGCTGGAGAACACCGGACCGGTGCTGAACTTCCTGCCCACGCTCCTGGCCGGGATCCTGTTCGGCCTGGCGATGGACTACATGCTCTTCATCGGCACGGGCATGCGCGAGGCCTACGTGCACGGCTCGCCCTCGCGGACCGCCGTGGTGCAGGGCTTCCGGGCCGGGCGCGCGGTGGTCGCCGCCGCGGCGGTCATCATGATCTCGGTGTTCGGCGGGTTCGTCTTCTCCCACAGCGTCATGATCAGCTCGATCGGTTTCGCGCTCGCCTTCGGTGTGCTCATCGACGCCTTCGTCGTGCGCATGGCACTGATCCCCGCGCTCATGCACCTGGCCGGGGACGCGGCGTGGTGGCTGCCCAGGTGGCTCGACCGGATCCTGCCCGACATCGACGTGGAGGGCGCCTCCCTGGAGAGCCGCCACCCGCGTGAGCGGGCGGCCGGGGACGACGGCGCCCCGACCGGGGACGCCCCGGCCGACGGGGACACGCGCTCCTCCTCCGAGGAGGCCGCGGAACGGGTGTCCTCCGAGCGGAGCTGAGGCAGGGGCACACTCGGCCCAGGGGCCCGGGAGCGGTGGGGACCGCACCCGGGCCCCTCGCGCGATCGGGCCGTGGCGGTGCCGGGCCGCCTCGGCGGGCGCACGCCTCCGGGGCGGGCCGTCCGGGCGGCCCCTCCCCGTGGTGGCGGGCCGCCTCCCGTGGTCAGTCCCGGGTCCTGACCCGGTCGAAGACGCCGGTGAGCCCGTCCAGGAAGGCCGACAGCGCCAGCTCGAAGCTCGCGTCGTCGATCTCGGTGGCGTGCTCGGGCAGGCGGTGGGCCTGCGACAGGTTGGGGTAGCGGTCCCGGTAGACGCGCACGTCGTCGTCGAACCCGCGCGCGAAGGAGTTGGTGGCGGCACCCACGACCAGGTACTTGGTGGACGCGCCGATCATCGTGGCGTAGCGGGGCGGCCATCCGGCGCCCACCAGTCCGCCGTGCACGGCGTCGGCGCGGCGCAGCGCCTCCTCACGGCGTCCGGGTCCGGAGGAGACCACCGGCAGCAGGTGGGGGTGCTCGGTGAGGGCGTCGCGGTAGGACCTGGCCCAGACGGTGAGCCCCTCGCGCCAATCGCCGCCCTCGAAGCCCGAGACGTCGATGTGGGAGGTGACCTCGTTGGCGACGTCGGTGAGCAGCTCCTCCTTGGTGCGGTAGTGGCTGTAGAGGGAGGCCGCCTGGACGTCGAGCTCCTGGGCGAGCTTGCGCATGGACAGTCCGTCCAGTCCGGCCCGGTCGATGAGCGCGAGCGCGGCCTGTCGGATGGCCGGCTTGCTCAGGATCGGCGTCTTGGGTCGGGCCACGGAAGGATCCTCTTCTCCACTGCGGCGGACGAGCCGGTCCCTCCGGCGTCCGGCCTGATCATCGCATGTCGGTGCACCGTATGCGGCCCCTCGGCGGTCTTTCCTCGCACGGGCGAACCGGCCCCCGGGCGCCTCCCCGGCCCGTGCCGCGGCGCCGGCGCGCCCGCTCCCACCTGCTCGGAGCCCTCCCCTTGCACGCACCGCCATGAACACCGTACCCTCAAATAACCGAACACTGTTAGGTTACTGGGGAGACAGGCCGTGATCGATTTCTCACTGAGCGAAGAGCAGCGCGCCGTACGCGACTGGGTACGGACTTTCGTCGAGCGGGAGCTGATGCCGCTGGAGAACGAGGTGCTGCGCCGCGAGCGCGAGGGGCACCCGCCCGGGCTCAACGCCGAGGAGAACGCCCGCCTGCGCGCGCTGGCCCGCAAGTCCGACTTCTGGGGTGTGGAGACCCCCGAGGAGTACGGCGGCATGGGCCTGGACCCGATCACCGCCGCGATCATCGAGACCGAGCTGGGCAGGACCTTCCTGACCTTCAAGTTCGGCGGTGAGGCCGACAACATCCTCTACTACGCCAACGAGGAGCAGAAGGAGCGCTACCTGCTGCCCACCATCGCCGGTGAGCGCCGCTCCTGCTTCGCCATCACCGAGCCCGGAGCGGGCTCCGACGCCAAGGCGATCCGCACCCGCGCGGTCCGCGACGGCGACGAGTGGGTCATCAACGGTGAGAAGACCTTCATCACCGGCGGCAACGAGGCCGACTTCACCATGGTCTTCGCCGTCACCGACCCCGAGAAGGGCGCCAACGGCGGCGTGACCTGCTTCCTGGCCGACCGCGAGGCCGGCTGGACCTCCGAGCCCATCGACACCATGGGCGAGCGCCGCCCCGCCGCCCTGGTCTTCCAGGACGTGCGCGTGCCCCATGCGAACATCCTGGGCGAGGAGGGCCGCGGCTTCGAGCTGGCCATGAAGTGGATCGGCAAGGGCCGCTACCTGCTGCCCGCCCGCGCGCTCGGCGGCTGCGAGCGCCTGCTGGACATGGCGATCGAGTACTCCCTCACGCGCGAGACCTTCGGCGCGCCCATCGCCGACCGGCAGGCCATCCAGTGGATGATCGCCGACTCCCAGACCGAGATCGAGGCGCTGCGCCTGCTGGTGCTGCACGCCGCCTGGCAGGTCTCGGTGGGCAAGGACTCGCGGCACGCGCAGTCCATCGCCAAGCTCTTCGGCGGCGTGAAGGCCAACGAGATCGTCGACCGCGTCATGCAGATCCACGGCGGCATGGGCTACACCCGTGAGCTGCCCATCGAGCGCTTCTACCGCGACGTGCGGCTGCTGCGCATCTTCGAGGGCACGGACGAGATCCAGCGCCGCACGATCGCCCGCGACCTGCTCAAGGGCCACGTGAAGGTGGGCGCAACCTTGGGCTAGGAGCGGGAGAGGGGGCCCGTGCCGCACGTGGGAGCGTGGCACGGGCCCCCTCGTATGCCCGGGTCCGTCCGCGTGCCCGCGCGGGCGGACCGAGCGGCGGACGGACGGGACACCGACGTCCCCGGCATCCGCCGGAGACCGGTGGAGGGCCGGACGGACGCCGCCGGGAGGGCCGGGAGAACGCTCCCTAGCGCACGCCGACCAGGTCGCAGACGAAGATCAGGGTCTCGTTCGGCTTGATGGCGCCGGGGGCGCCGCGCTCGCCGTAGGCCAGGTGCGGCGGGATGACCAGCTTGCGGCGGCCGCCCACGCGCATGCCCATGACGCCCTGGTCCCAGCCCTGGATGACCTGTCCGGCGCCGAGGCGGAAGCTCAGCGGGGCGCCGCGGTTCCAGCTCGCGTCGAACTCCTCGCCGCTGGAGAAGGACACACCGACGTAGTGGACGTCGACGGTGCTGCCGTGACCGGCCTGCTCGCCCTCGCCGATCTCGATGTCGGTGACCTCCAGGTCGGCGGGCGGCGGGCCCTCGATGAAGTCGATCTCCGGACGCTCAAGCGCCATGGTGATACCCCTTGTGTTGTCTATGAGAACAGAGAGGCCCAGGGTATCGGCGCGCCCGGGTGCCCCGGTGCGGTCCGGACGCGGCGCGAGCCGGTCCGCCCCTCAGCGGTCCCCGACGGTCGCGGCGACGACGTGCCCGTGTCCCTCGACCTTGACCGGGCCGCTGTCGGCCTGGACGAACACCGACTCACCGCGTTGCAGGGTCAGCCCCTGGCCGACCTCGGCGACCAGCTCCACCTGCCCGTGCAGGGCGAGCATGACGGTCGGCCCCTCCCCCGGCAGGTGGGCGGTGATGCGGCCCGGGCCGATCTCGTGCAGCGCGAACTCGGGCGCGGCCGGACGGAACTCCCGGCGCCCCTCCCGGTGGTCGGGCCGTGCGTAGGGGATGGGCAGCACCGAGAAGTCGACCACGTCGAGCAGCTCGGGCGCGTCCACGTGCTTGCGGGTCAGCCCGGCGCGCAGCACGTTGTCGGAGCTGGCCATCACCTCGACCGCGGTCCCCTGGAGGTAGGCGTGCATGTTGCCCGCGGGCAGGAACAGTGCCTGCCCCGGGCCCAGGGTGACCCGGTTGAGCAGCAGGGCGGCGACCGCGCCCGGGTCGCCCGGGTAGCGGTCGGCCAGGTCCGCGACGATGCCGCTGTGGGAACCGCGCGCGCCGGAGGCCGACCACTCGCGCACGAACTCGCCGATCAGCCGCGCCCGGCCGTCCTCGGGGAGGGTGAGCAGGCGGGTCAGGGCGGCGCGCAGGGCGGCGTGGGTGTCGGCCAGGGCCAGGTCGAGGCGCAGCAAGGCGGCCAGTTCGCAGGTGAGCCCGCTCAGGTCGGCGTAGGCGGCGGCGGGTTCGCGGAAGCCGCACAGCGCCTCGAAGGGTTCCAGGGCGAGGAGGAGTTCGGGCTTGTGGTGGGGGTCGCGGTAGTTGCGGTGGGGTGCGTCGAGGGGGATGCCCGCGCGCTCCTCGGCCTCGAACCCGGACCGGGCGCGGGCGGCGTCGGGATGCACCTGGAGGGACAGGGGCTCCTCGGCGGCCAGGACCTTGAGCAGGAAGGGCAGCCGACCGCCGAAGCGCTCCGTGGTGCGGCGCCCCAGCACACGGTGGGGGTTCTCGGCGATAAGGCCGGGCAGGGGGCGCGGGCCGTCCTCGCAGTGCGCCGTGCTCGGCGCGCCGTGGTGTGCGCCCAGCCAGAGCTCGGCCTGGGGTGTGCCGTCGGGTTCGGTGCCCAACAGCCGTGGGATGGCCGTGCGAGCTCCCCAGGCGTAAGGTCTGACCTGGTTGGTGAGCCTGTGCATCCGCCCCCCGCTTTCCCGTCTGCGTGTCCTCACCCCGTGGACGCCCCCGCGAAGTGGCAACAGTCTCGCGAAGGGAGCCGGTCGCGGTCGATACGGCGCGCCCCACTCGTGGCGGTAGTGCACACTTCACCTCGCGGGGTGGGCGGGCACCCTACGAGCACGGGGCCCGATTGCGGCAACGAAGTTACCGGGAAGTAAATCACGATCGCCGACACGTGAACAGCACCGCGTGGTCACCTCCCGGGACACGATTGTCCTCCTGGAACACGGACGCCGCCAGGGGTGCCGACGGGTTCGGGGCCGTGTGGTTCCCGCGGTGGCGGCTCCTCACCCTCCACTCTTGGCCCCGGATGTCCCGGGCGTCCCGGGCATCCCGGGCGTCTCAAGATGCCGGTTGGGCCGTCGACCGGCTAGCGTGTGCTGGTTGTACTTGTTCCCCCGACCGGTGAGGCGGACACATGAGGCTGCGCCAGGGCGGGCCGGCGGATCTGCCGGCGGTGCTGGAAACGTTCGACTCCACCGTGGCCTGGCTGGCCGCGCACGGCCGCTCCGGCCAGTGGGGCGACCAACCCTGGTCACGCGACCCCGCCCGGATCGCCCTGGTGGAGGAACTCGTCACCGAGGGGTTGTGGGTGGCCGAGATCGGCGACGAGGCGGCCGGGTTCCTCACCATCACCGAGCAGGCTCCCGACTACGCGCCCCCGGTGGCCGAGCGCGAGCTCTACGTCCGCCTGCTGCTGGTCTCCCGTGCGCACGCCGGGAAGAACGTGGGCGGCACGCTGCTCGCCCTCGCCCGCAGGCAGGCGCACGTGCGCGGCATCGGACTGCTGCGCGTGGACTGCTGGGCCGGCGGCGACGGAGCCCTCGTGCGCTACTACGAGAGGCAGGGCTTCACCCCCGTCGAGCGGGTCCCCTCGGGGGACAAGGAGGTCCAGGTGTTCCGGCAGAGGGTCTGAGGGCCCAGGCCCGGGCGGGCGCCTCAGCGCTCGCGACGCACCTTGTCGGCGGCCTCGGCCAGGCGGTCGATCATCCGCCGGGTCAGCTCCGGATCGGGCTGGGGCAGGCCGGCGATCGCCGACATGTACAGTCCGTCGCCCGCGCGCAGGATGATCTCGGCCAGGACGGGGTCGTCGAGTTCCTCGTGCAGCAGCTCGCCCCAGCGGCTGAAGAGGTACCGGACCCTGCGGGTGGCCTCCTCGGGCAGGTCCTCCTGGCCGCGCAGGGCCGCGATGACCGCCCAGTACAGCTCACGCTCCTGCGGGCTGCGCGGCAGCGAGGTGCGCAGGAAGACGCGGACCACGCCCTCCCCTCCCTCCACGGCCTCGCGGAACTCCTCCTCCGCCAGCGCGCTCAGGCGTTCGATGAGCCCCGTGAGCATGGCGGCCTTGGACGGGAAGTGGTACAGCAGCCCGCCCTTGGACACCGAGGCGTCCCGGGCCACGGCCTCCAGGGTCACCCCCGAGTAACCCTCGTCGACGAGGATGTCCTGGAGGGAGTCGAGGATGCGGTCGCGGGTGTTCGAGGCAGTCACGATTGACACTGTACCGTCTGGACGGTACTGTACCGTCCGGACGGTCGAAGAGTCCCGGAGTACGTCCTCCGGTCGACCAGACTTCCCGTCCCGCCCGCCCGGCCGTTCGCCCTTCTCCGCCTCCCGCCGGGCCGCGACCGCGCCCCTCGTTCCGAGCGGCGCGCCACCAGCGATCACGTAACGAGGAAAGATGAGTTCCGCCAAGGCCGGAAACGGCACCACTGGCGTGCGCGGCCGCGATGACGCGGCGCCCGCCCTCGCGGGTCCGCGCGAATGGGCCGCCCTGGCCGTCCTGGTCCTGCCGGTGGTCCTGATCTCGGTCGACTCGACCGTGCTCGGGTTCGCCGTCCCCGAACTGAGCGAGCAGTTGCGCCCCACATCGGGCCAACTGCTGTGGATCGTCGACGTCTACGGCTTCGTCCTGGCCGGGCTGCTGGTCACCATGGGGTCGCTCGGCGACCGCGTCGGCCGACGGCGCCTGCTCATGATCGGCTCGGCCGCCTTCGGCGCGGCCTCCCTGCTGGCCGCCTTCTCCCCCACGGCCGAGGTGCTGGTCCTGGCCCGCGCCCTGCTCGGGATGGCGGGCGCGTCACTGATGCCCTCCACCCTGTCGCTGCTGCGCAACACCTTCCTGGACCCGCGCCAGCGGCTGCTGGCCATCGCCCTGTGGGGCTCCGGGTTCTCCGGCGGCGCGGCGCTCGGCCCGATCCTGGGCGGCTGGCTGCTGGAGCACTTCTCCTGGGGCTCGGTCTTCCTGATCAACCTGCCGGTGATGGCGCTGATCCTGGTGCTGGCCCCACTGCTGGTGCGCGAGTCGCGCAACCCCGAGCCGGGCCGCCTGGACCCGCTGAGCGTGGTGCTGTCGATGGCCGCGATGCTGCCCGCCGTGTACGGGGTCAAGAAGCTGGCCACCGAGGGGTTGGACGCCGTCGCCGTGGCGTCCCTGCTGGTCGGCCTGGCCCTGGGATACGCGTTCGTCCGCCGCCAGCGGGGGCTCCGCGATCCGCTGATCGACGTGGGCCTGTTCCGGTACCGGGTGTTCGGCGTGGCCGTGGCCACCAACCTGATGATCGTGTTCTCGCTGGTCTCGTCGCTGTTCTTCCTGACGCAGTACCTGCAACTGGTGCTGGGCGTCTCCCCGATGCGTGCCGGGTTCGTACTGGTCCCGGGCCTGGTGTTGTCGGTGCTGGCGAGCCTGGTCGCGGTACGGCTGTCGCGCCACCTGAGCCTGGCCACGGTGATCGGCGGGGCCCTGCTGGTGACCGCGACGGGGTTCGCGGTACTGGTGTTCGCGCCGCAGACCGGTGTGGTCACCGGTGTGACGCTCGTCGCGCTGGGGTTCGCCCTGATCGCCACGGGATCCGGGTTCGCCGAGACGCTGACCAACGGCGCGATCATGTCGGCCTCCCCTCCGCAGCGCGCGGGTGCGGCCTCGGCCATCTCCGAGACCGCCTACGAACTGGGCGCCGCGCTCGGCGTCGCGGTGCTGGGCAGCGTGCTGACCGCGTCCTACCGGGCGAACCTGGACGCGGTGGAGGGCGTGCCCCCGGAGGCCGTGGACGCCGCACGGGAGACGCTGGGCGGTGCCTCGAACACCGCCGCCGACCTGGGCGGCGGCGCGGGCGAGGCCCTCATGGGCGCGGCGCGGTCGGCGTTCACCGACGGGATGCACCTGACCAGCGCCATCGCCGTAGCGATCGTCCTGTACGCCGCCACGCAGGCCTGGGTGCTGCTGCGCGGCCGGGGCAACCCGGCGGTGGAGCCGGCGCCCGCTCCGGAGCCCGCCGGGGACGCCGGTGGCGTCGAGGGCGTCGAGGGCGTCGAAGCCTCCGAGAACGTCGAGGACACGGAGGACGCCGTCGAGGAGACCTCGGAGGGACCTTCCGGGGAGGCGTCCCGCCGGGTCCGGCCGGCTCAGGGAAGGCGGAGCAGGTCCGCCTCGGCGCCGCCCCAGTCGGGGGGCACCACCGCGTAGGCGTCGGCCTGGGCGGCACCCCGCAGACTGCCCGGCCGGTCGTGGCCGACCGGGCGGGCGCGGTCGCCGTCCAGGCGGACCGGGACGAGCCTGGTGTCCCTGGGGTGGGCGCTCACCCGCCCCTCCAGGACGGCCGGGGACAGCCCTTCGCAGGGGTCCGCGCGGCCGGTCATGGCGGCGAGCAGGGGGACCAGCAGGGTCACCGCCGCGACGAGTGCGGCGCCGGGGTTGCCCGGAAGGCCCACGAACACGGTCCGGTCGGTGTGGGCCAGCAGTTGCGGGTGGCCCGGGCGGCAGGCGACGCCGTCCACGACGACGTGGGCGTCCAACTCCGCCAGGACCGAGCGCAGGTGGTCGGCCGGCCCGCGCGAGGAGGACCCGCACACCACGACCACGTCACCGCCCGCGTCCGCCACGGCGCCGAGCATCGGCCGCCGGTCGTCGCCCAGGTGCCGTACCTCACCGACCCGCCCGCCCGCGCGGTCGACGATCCCGGGCAGCATCGGACCGATGGCGTCGCGCACGCTCCCGTCCCCGGGCAGGCCCGAGGTGGTGACCTCGTCCCCGGTGACCAGCACCGAGACCCGAGGGCTCAACACGGGCAGGGTCTCGTGGCCCAGGCTGGCGACCAGGCCCAGCGCCGCCGGGCCGACCACCGTCCCGCGCGTGAGAACGGTCTCTCCGGGAGCGGTCTCCTCCCCCGCCCAGCGCACGTGGCGGCCCGCCTCGGCGGGCCCGTCCACCGTCCCGCCACCGGCGACGGCCAGCTCGTAGGGCAGGACGGAGTCGGTGTCCTTGGGCACCCGGGCGCCCGTGGCGATCTCGACGGCCTCGCCGGGACGCAGGACCACGGACTCCGGGGACGCGCCCGCCAACTGCCTGCCGACCAGCCGCCAGGGGCCCCGGCCCGCCACGGCGAAACCGTCCATGGCCGAGGCGTCGAAGGCGGGCAGGCCCGCCAGGGCGCGCACGTCCGCGGCGAGGACCGCGCCCAGGGCCTCCGTGAGGGGGAGGTCGCGCGGAGCGGGGCTCCTCCGCCCGCCCAGAAGCCCGGCTGCCTCACGCGCCTGCGACCACGGCCGGTGATCGCCGTGTCCCCTCCCGCTCATACCGTCTCCCCTCACCACTCCGGTGTGCCCCCATTGTCCACCCGCCCACCCTTCCCCACCCGGGCACGGCGGACCAGTCCCTCCCTGCGTCGATTTGCCGTATCCCGACTTTCCGCTAGAGTTCTTACCAGCGGCACGGCGAGGCCCTCGGGTCCCGCGCCGGGCAGCAAGCGGACGTGGCTCAGCTGGTAGAGCATCACCTTGCCAAGGTGAGGGTCGCGGGTTCGAATCCCGTCGTCCGCTCGGAGGAGACGCGAGGCGCCCAGGCGCCTCTCGTGTAACTCGGTGGAGTGGCCGAGAGGCGAGGCAGCGGCCTGCAAAGCCGTCTACACGGGTTCGAATCCCGTCTCCACCTCGTAACAGGCTTTGCCTCATCCCCCCGATGAGGGCGATTAGCTCAGTTGGTTAGAGCGCTACCTCGACACGGTAGAGGTCACAGGTTCGAGTCCTGTATCGCCCACCAGCATCACCTCGGGCCAGAGCACACGCTCTGGCCCGAGTCGTTTCCGGGTCCTTCCCGCGTGGGGGCAGCCGGGAGAGCATCCTCTGAGCGGGTTCCTCCGGGAGCCCGCTCTCGCCGTCTCCACGGTGGCGCTCCTCCAGGAGCGGACTCACGGTGCGGGTCGGGCCGGCTCTCGGCCCGCGCCTTGTCCTCCACCGGCTGAAGGCGCGTCCGAGGGCCGGGTCCCTGTACGCCTGGGACCCGCCCCCTCGTCAGTACCGCCGGACACGAGGCCGCTCCGTGGCACTCCGTGTCCGTGCTCTGTGTGTCCGTGCTCTGTGCGGTCGCGGCACGCGACCGGCGGCGGGGACTACGCGCCGTCGACCGGAGCCCGGTCCAACACGCGCAGGCCGAAGGACTCGAGGCGCCAGAGGTGTTCGAAGTCCTCACGGGCCTCGGCTTCGCCGACCTCCGGGAAGCAGTCCTGGATGCCGGCCGGGTTCCACAGGATGGTGACGTCCCCGGTGCCGTCGACGCTCCGGAATCGGAAGGCTCCGCCCCGCGAGCCCGCCCGGGGTGCCGCTCGCCACAGTCCCTCCACGACGGAGCGGCGGCCCGGCGTGCGGACCGCCGCCCGCGTGGTCGGCGTCTTCGCCTGTCCCACCGCACGGACCCGCTTCCCGAACGTGTTCACCGCCGACTCGTGGGGGAGGCCGCCTCCCCCACAAGTCGTAGGCGCGATGCCGTCCTGCGCCAGAAGACCCGGCACCGCCGGTGTTGGGAGTGTGGAGTCTCCACCGCGCCGGGCGACCCGCTTGGGTCCGTCCGCCCGGCGCCATCGACTCCCAGGAGAATGTCCGTGATCACCACCGACGACACCGGCCGCGCCTCCCTGGCCCGGCGCCCCGCACGGGGACGGTGGCGCTGGCCCGCCGCGCTCCTCGCCACGGCCACGCTCGCGACCGGCTGCGCCCCCGCCGACGCCCCTCCGGAACCCGCCACCGGGGACACGGCCACCGCCCCGCTGACCCGGGAGAACGTCGACGCCTGGCTCGACGAGACGGTGCCCGCGGCCCTGGAGGACGGCGGCATCGCCGGGGGCGCCGTGAGCGTCGTGCACGACGGAGAGCTGCTCACCGCCCGCGAGTACGGGTACGCCGACGTCGAGGCGGAGAAGCCCGTCGACGCCGAGGACACCCTCTTCCGTGTGGCGTCGGTGTCGAAGAGCTTCACCGCCACCGCGGTCATGCAGCTCGTCGAGGCGGGAGAGCTGGACCTGGACACCGACGTCGAGGAGTACGTCGACTTCGAGCTGGAGCGCACGTTCCCCGCCGACATCACGCTGCGCCACCTGTTGACGCACACCGCCGGCTACGAGGAGCGGATCGCCGGGGCGATCCTGCCCGAGGGCACCGAGGCGGACCTGCGCGAGTCCGTCAGCGTCGACCCGCCGCACCAGCTCTACGTACCGGGAACGACGCCCGCCTACTCCAACTACGGCTACGCGCTCGCCGGCTACATCGTCGAGCACACCAGCGGGACGCCCCTCGACGACTACTTCCGGCAGAACATCTTCGAGCCCGCCGGCATGACCTCCTCCACCCTGGCCCAGCCCCTCCCGGAGGAGCTGCGGTCCCGGCTCTCCAACGGCTACGTGACCGCGGACGGGCCGCCCCGGGCGTTCGAGACGGTCTCGGACTCCCCGGCGGGGGCGGTGACGTCGTCCGCCACCGACATGGCGCGGTTCATGCTCGCGCACCTGGGAGACCTCGACGACGAGGGAGGGGGCCTGCTCCAGCCCGACACGCGTGCGCTCATGCAGGAACCCGGCCTGGCCTCCGACAGCCTAGGCGGCCTCGCCGAGGGGTCGCGGATGACCCTCGGGTTCTTCGAGGAGGACCGCAACGGTCAGCGCGTCCTCGGCCACGGGGGTGACTCCACCGTCTTCCACTCCCACATGCAGATCCTCCCCGAGCAGGACGCCGGGATCTTCCTGAACTTCAACAGCGACGGGAAGGAGTCCGCGGTCTACCACCTCCGCAGCACCCTGCTGGAGGGGTTCGCCGACCGCTTCTTCCCGCCCCCGGGCGGCGGGGCCGACGGCGACGCGGAATCGCCGACCGCGCAGGAGCACGCGAGGATGCTCGAAGGAAGCTACGCGTCGTCCCGGTCGATTCAGAGCAACTTCATGGCGGCCTACTACGCCGTCGACGGCGCGACCCGCATCACGGCCAACCCGGACGGGACGATCGTCGTGAACCCGGCGCCGGAGTCACTCGGCCCGGGACTGTACGAGGAGGTCGAGCCCTGGGTCTGGCGCGAGGTCGGCGGGCACCGCCTGCTGGCGGCTCGCCTGGCCGGCGGAGAGGTCGAGGCGTTCGGCGGCGCGGCGTCCACCTACCTGCCCGCCGGCCCGGCCCAGACGCCATCGGTCGTGGTGCCCGTTCTCGGTGCCTCCCTGCTGGTGCTGGTGCTCACCATGCTCTCCTGGCCCGTCGGCGCCCTCGTCCGCCGGTGGCGGTCCCTGCCCAAGCCCGGCCCGGCCGGCCGACGGGTCCGGGTGCTGACCCGGGTCGGTGTCGCCGCGGTCGTGGTCGCCGCCGCCGGGTGGATCGGTGTCGTGGTGGTGCTCTCCCAACTCCAGGACGTCCCGACGTTCGTCCTCCGGCTGTTGCAGGTCCTGCAGTTGCTGGGCCTCGGCGCGATCGTCCCGTCGGCGATGGCCCTCACGGGCGACATCGGCCGCAAGGCGGGATGGGCCAGGTACGCGGGCGGTGCGCTGGTCCTGCTGGCACTGCTCGGTATGGGCTGGATCGCCCTCTTCCTCAACTTCCTCTCCCCCAGCGTGAGCTACTGACCGTGTCCCGGCGGGGGGTAACCGGTCCGGGTCCGGCCCCCGTTCACCGTGAGGTGGACGGGGGTCCCCGCACGTCCGGGGCCGACCCGTTCCAGCCTCCGCGAGGAACCGTCCGCCGGCGGCGTGTGAGGTCTCGGCCCGCGCTACCCTCATCCCCTCCTCCACACACGAAACCAGGCGGAAGCATGACGCTCGAAGGCACGGCGCACTCCGAGAACACCGAGGCCGCGGGGATCCGTGATCCGCCCGGAACACCGATCTCCCGCCCGCTGGCGCTGCTCGACGCCGGACTCGACCGTCTGGGGCTGCGCGGGCCGTTCGCCCGCGATCTCGCTCTTGGCGTGCTCGTCGCGCTGGTCTCGACCGGCATGCTCCTATCGCTGCAGGTCGTGGCCGGTTCCTCGGGAGCGGCGTTCACACCGACCGCCCTGACCGTCATCGCCGTCCTGGCATGCGCGCAGTCGCTGGTGCTGTGCGTGCGCAGGCGTGCTCCCCTCCTGTGCCTGTCCGCCGTGGTGGCGGCCCAGGCGGGGATGTACGTGTTCCTGCCCGGCGACGTCGCCTTCCAAGGACTGGCGTCGTTCTTCGTGGCCTACACCTGCGGAACCCTCCTCTCGCTGCGGCGGCTGCTCTGGACCGTCGTGGCGGTCACGGCCGTCCTGGGCGTCTGCGGCTTCGTGTTCGCGCTGCCGCCCTTCACGTCGCTGTCGCCCCCCGCCGAGGTGGACGGCCCCCTGGTGGCGGGGGTCACGCAGGCGCTGGCCGGGCTGCTCGGCTTCGGCGTGGTCGGCTTCGTCGGCAACGACGTGGCCGCGCGTCGACGCTTCGCCCGGCTGGAGCGGCGCAGGGCGGCCGAGGCGCAGCGGGAGAGAACGAACAACGCCATCAGGGCGGAGCGCGCCCTCATGGCACGGGAACTGCACGACATCGCGGCGCACCACCTCTCCGGAATGGTGGTCCAGACGGGCGCGGCCGAGCAGTTGGTCGGCCGCGACGACCGGGCGGCCAGAGAGGCCATCGCCTGGGTCCGGGCCCAAGGCAGGGAGACCCTCGACAGCCTGCGCATGGTGGTCGGTGCCCTGCGGGAGCCCGGGGAGCATCCGTACGGCACCGGTGGCGGGGCCGACGGCGCGCCCGTTCCCGGGATCGCCGTACTCGGCCACCTGGTCGAACGGGAGCTGGCGCTGGGAGGCAGCGTCACCCTGCGACGCACCGGCCACGCCTACGACCTGCCGCCCGTTGCCGACGTCACCTTCTACCGGGTCGTCCAGGAGGCGCTGGCCAACGCCCGGGACCACGCCTCGGGAGCGCACGTGTGCGTGGAACTGCACTACCGGGAGTCCGAGATCGTGCTCCAAGTCGAGAACGGGCCCGGCCTCGAACGCGAGGAGGCACCGGGGCACGCACGCGGACTGGGCCTCATCGGGATGCGGGAGAGGGCCGAGCTGATCGGCGCTGTGCTCAGGACAGGGGCGACGGATTCGGGCGGATGGCGTGTCCGGCTTACACTGCCCTTCACACGAGGGATCTCGGCCGACCGGGCCGATCATGTCACCGCGAAGGATGCCTTTCATGATCAGGGTGGCTCTGGTGGATGACCAGTTCGTCGTCCGGGCGGGTTTCCGGGTGATGCTCGAGGTCGCCGACGACATCGAGGTGGTCGGGGAGTGCGGTGACGGTCCGGCCGCCGTCGGGCTCGTCGAGCGCGTGCGGCCCGACGTCGTGTGCATGGACGTGCGCATGCCCGGGGGCGACGGGCTGACGGCCACCCGCGACATCCTGGCCCGGGCCTCGGGAACCCCTCCGGCGATCCTCGTGGTGACCACGTTCGACCTCGACGAGTACGTCTTCGGCGCGCTCGAGGCCGGAGCCAGCGGGTTCGTCCTCAAGGACATCGCGCCCGACGACCTGGTCGCGGCCGTGCGCCGACTCGCCAACGGGTACGCCCTGGTGGACCAGGCCGTGACCCGGCGGGTCATCACGGAGTTCGCCAGGCGCAAGCCCGTACGCGTGAGGGACACCGGGTCGGGCGACCTGCTCACGGAACGCGAGACCGACATCGTGCGGCTGCTCGCCCTGGGCATGTCCAACGTCGAGATCGCGGAGAAGCTCGTCATCGAGGCGAGCACCGTCAAGTCACACCTGGGACGGGTGATGACCAAGATCGGGGTCCGCGACCGGCTTCAGACCGTCGTCTGGGCGTACCGCAACGGAGTGGCGGCGCTCTGAGGGGGCGGCCCCCTGAGAGGTGACGGCCTCCGGTGGCCGGGGGGTCCGCCCCGCGTGTCAGTGCTCCGGGCGGGCCGTGGCCAGCGCCGGAGGGGCGCCCTCGCGCTGTTCGCCCTCGCCCTCGTCGTCGCGCCGTTCGCCCTCGTCGTCGCGCCGTTCGCCTTCGTCGTCGCGCCGTGCCTGGTCCTGGCCGGGTGTGTGTCCCGGGATGTCCACCCCCAGGCGCTGGTGGGTGATCTCGTTGCGGTAACGGCGCGCCGTGCTCGGGGAGGCGTTGATGTACCGGGCGAGCTCGCTGTCGGTGATCCCGGGGAAGGACCGCATGAGCTCACGCACCCGCTGGCGCTTCTGCGCGGGCGCGAGCGGCTCCGCGGGAGGGGTCTCCTCCACCCTGCTGGCGCGCGGGGTGGAGGAGGAGTGCGTGCCCCGCGCCCGGGAGGCGGCGCGGGTCCGCGACGACGCGGTGCCGGAGGTTTCGGCCCGCTCACGCCCCGTGGTGTCGGCCCGCTCCCGCTCGGTGTGGGCCGGGGCGGTCGGGCGGCGGCGGCCGGTGCCGCCGGCCAGGGCCGCCACCTCCGCGGCGGTCATGGCCACCGCGTGCGCGGTCATGGCCCGGGTCAGCTCGTAGGCGGTGTCGAGGTCGTAGCCGTTGTTGAGCATCCACCGCAGGTGCCGGGGGGTGTGGCGGCGCCAGGTACGGCCGTGCTGCTCGCGCAGCATGGCGTAGGCCAGCTGGCGGCGCTGCTCGCGCTCCAGGGCCTGGGGGTAGGACGTGATGCCCCAGCCCAGCATGAGCCGGGCCACCTTCATGGTGGAGAGCGGGTGGGCGATCCACCGCCCCACGGGAATACGGTCAGCGGACTGGCCGTGCGCGATCCCGGCCAGATGGCGCACCCAGGCCGCCACCCCCTCAGCGATGAGGATGATGACGATGGGCGGGCCGGCGTGGCCCAGGTAGGAGGCGGTGGAGCCGTCCCCCTGGCTCACGTTGAGGATGATGGTGATGGCCGACAGGGCGTAGGCCGCCCACCGGTTCAGGGGGTGGCGCCGGCCCTGCCACTCCATGAGCAGGTCCATGGCCAGGAAGTAGACGATGACCGCGTCGATGCCCAGCGGGAAGAGGAAGCGCAGGTCACCGCCGTTGATCGCGTCCAACTGGGTGCGGGCCAGCCAGGTGGCCGCCTCGTACAGGGCGGCGTAGCTCATGGTGAACGCGACCAGGATCAGTGCCAGCGCCACCACGGCGATGACGGCGGTGGCCACCAGGTAGCCGCCGTGCAGGGGCGCCGTCCCCGAGTCCCCCCGCACGCGCGCGGGTCTGCGGGAGGCCAGGCGGCGCATGCCCCACACCGCCAGTACCGTGACGGCCAGGGCGGCCGCGGCGATCAGCGACCACAACGGGAGGGGCAGGGATTCGGACATGAATTCTCCAGAGCAGGCGGGGACCCAAACGAGTGTGACAGAGCCCGATTGCGCAGAAACTCCGGAATCGCCCCCCTTGCCGGGACCTGGAGGGAGAGCACCCCGCGCTCCCTGGCGAAATGCCGGATGCTCCTGCCGGAAAAGGGTGGGGATCGACTCGCTCCTGTGACCTGGGGCGGACGCCGTGTCGTCCTCGGCCCCCGCGGAGGAGGACACGGTCGCCCCGGCCGCTATCCCGGCCGGCCGGGAACCCGTGTCCGGATGACGCGTCGCCCGGTCAGTTCACGGACGCGCCCCCGCCGGCCCCGGCCCCGGTGACGACCCCCACGCGGTTCGTCTCGTGCCGTGCGGACACCGCCGCTCCCTCAGAAGCGGACCATGCCGTCGGCCAGCGCGGGATAGCCGGTGTATCCGCGCTCTTCAGCGCCGTAGGCCCTGGACATGTCGGGCTCGGCCAGCTCAGCCCCCGCCGCCGGCCGTTCGGGCAGGCCCGGGTTGGAGACGAAGAGCCCGCCGAACGAGACCGGGTCGGTCGCGCCCTCCTCGACGGGGGCGAGGTGCTCCGGCCCCGTCCCCGTCCCGGGCGTGGCCGGGTCGAGGACCTTGGCTTCCTCCCTCTCCCGAAGGGAAAGGGATTCCGGGCAGACCTTGCGGCCCGGTGGCGCTACGCGCCTCACGGCACGCGCTGGTTCCTGCTTCACAGACATGGCATCCCAGAGGTCTCCACAGGCTGGCACGGTTCGCCCCGAGAGGTGAGGCCATCCGCGTGATCCTTGGTTATCGGATCAGAACACGGAGCAGCGTACCTTTCTTGTTCTTGTCCCCGGGGTGGCTGTCCCCGTCCCGAAGGACGGGGTCTGCGCCACTGGGAAATCTGACCGCCTCGGCGACGGCCGAGGCGGTTTCGAGGGCGAAGCGGGCCCCGTCGCGGGGAGAGGAGGAGCCCCACTCGTCCGTCCGCGGGTTCGCTTTCGTGGAGGGGAACTGGTGGATGAGGTAGCCGTTCGCCCCGTGGAGCCCGACCCCGTCGAAGCCGGCGGTGACGGCGTTCTCGGCCGCGGCGGCGAAGTCGCGGATCGTCTGTCCGATCTCCTCCGCGCCGAGTTCCCGCGGGAGGACGAGGTCCTGGAGGCCCTCCCGCGTGAAGATCCGGCCCCGCGCCCTCACCGGGGACGGACCGACGGTGTGGTGGGAGGTCCGGTAGTCGGACGGGTGGCCGATGCGGCCGGTGTGCATCAGTTGGGCGTAGACCACTCCGCCCTCGGCGTGGACCGCGTCCGTGACCCCGCGCCAGCCGGCGATCCGGGCGTCGGTGTGCAGGCCCGGGTGTTCGGGTGGCCCTGGCCGACGGCGTTGGGCCGGATGCCCTCGGTGATGATCAGCCCGGCACCGGCGCGCTGGGCGTGGTACGTCGCCGTCATGCCGGTCGGGGCGAGGTCCGGGCCGAACGCCCTGCTGCGGGTCATCGGGGACATGACGATCCGGTTCCTCAGCTCGTGTCGGCCGACGCGTCCGGGTGTGAAGGCTGCTCGCACTGCCTCCCCTCGCTTTGTTGTTCAATCAACCAACCTCACCATGTCACCCCCAGTAGGCCCGATCAAGCCTTACGGCGAAAAAGGTTGTCCGGACAAACGTGGCGGCTGTCCTAGACTGGGCCGGTGAGTACGACGAACGACGCCGACGACACGGCCGCCGCGGGCACGGCCGCCGCGGGGCCGGACCGGAACCGGGTCGCCGGTGCGGGACCCGTGAGCCACGCGATCTTCCGGGTGGCGCGCATCCACAAACTGCTCGCCGGGCAACTGCTGCGCGAGGTGGGCCTGTATCCGGGTCAGGAGCTGCTGATGATGCGGCTCTGGGACGAGGGCCCGCAGCGGCAGACCGACCTGGTCGCCGTTCTCGACGCCGACGCGCCGACCGTCACCCGCTCCGTGCGGCGACTCGAACGCGCCGGGTTCGTGCGGCGTTCGCCCAGTCCGACGGACGGACGGGTGACGATCGTCGAGGCGACCTCCGCGAGCATGGGGCTGCGGCAGGCCGTCGAGCGCATCTGGGCGGACCTGGAGCGGATGACGGTCGCCGACATGGACGACGACCGGCGGGAGGGCGTGCTTCGCGCGCTCGGTGAGCTCGAACGCAACCTGTCCGCCTCGGAGGAGGGCCGCAGGGGTCGGCGTCGCTGAGGTGGAGCCGACGTCCGCTCCGCCCGTTCGGGCAGCCGCCCGGCCCGCCCACGCAGAATTGCGGCCCCGTCGCCGTCGTCGGACACCGGCCGGTGGGCACGTGCGCCGCAAGGCGCCTCACCCCACTGGCCGGGCCTTGGCTCCGGTGTTCACACGGCCGTTCCCACGCCTCTGGCCGGGAACCCGTGCACCCGTGCGGCGAGCACGATGAGTAGCACCGGCACCAGGAGAAGCAAAACGCTCCATGGGAGGGCGCCGAACCCCGGCACGCTGAGGAGGATGCCGCCGGCGACTCCGCCACCCGCCATCGCCGCGTTCCAGAGGGTGACGAGCACGGCCTGCGCCGGATCGCCTCCGGCGTCGGTCGCCGCGGTCTGCAACAGCGTGGGAACACCGCCCCAGCCGAGCCCCCAGAGCGCCACCGCCAGGTAGACCATCACGGGACTCTGTGCCAGTACCGCCAGGATCATGGCGGCCACGCCGATCAGGACGATGCCCGCGATGGTCAGGGGCCGCAGCCTGCGGTCGATGTGGGCTCCCACGACCCAGATGCTGACCATGGAGGTCGCACCGAAGAGCAGGAGAACGACACCGACGAGGCCGCCCATACCGACACCTTCCAGGAAGGCGGCGATGTAGGTGTAGAGGATGGTGTGGGCCAGCACGTAGAGCAGGGTGACGACGAGGACCGGCACCACACCGGGAACGGTGAGGGCGCGCAGGACCGAAGTACGGTTTCCCGGCTTCTGCCCGGAGCGGTCGGGAGCGGCCAGGATGATCCAGCCGACCACCGCGATTGCGAGCAGGGACATGAGGGAGAACGTGATCCGCCAGCCGAGGAGACCACCGACGAAGGTCCCCGTAGGCACTCCGAGGGACAGGGCGATCGGGATCCCCGCCATGACGATCGCGATCGCCTTGCCCCGCATGTGTGCGGGGGCCATCCGGCGCGCGTATCCGACGAGCATTGCCCAGGCCAGGCCTGCCGCCACCCCCGCGACGAAGCGAGCCACCATGGTCAGGACGTAGTCGTCCGAGAAGGCCGTGACGGTGTTGGCCACGGCGAAACCCATCATGGCCGTCACCAGCAGCCTCTTGCGCCGCCACCCTGCGGTGGCCGCGGTGAGGGGAATGGCGGTGAGGGCGGTGCCGATCGCGTAGACCGTCACCACCTGCCCCATCGCGGACTCGCTAACCCCCACGTCCGCGCTCATCAGTGGAAGCAGTCCCGCGGGCAGCGTCTCGGTCAGGACCGTGATGAAGACCGCCGTGGCCAGTGCGAGCAGAGAGGCCACGGGGAGCTTCTGGCTTGTGTCGCTGTTCTCGGGCTGGTGTGTGCTGTCAATGGGCATGGCCGCATACTGGAAGCCTCACACTTATGTGAAGGTCAATCGCGGCCCCAGTGAGGTGGACCACATGCTCATCGGTGAGTTGTCGGAGCGCACCGGCGCCTCACGTCGCCTGCTTCGCTACTACGAGGAGCAGGGACTGATCGCCTCCCGGCGCTGCCAGAACGGCTACAGGGACTACGACGAGCGCTTCGTGGACCGGGTGGTACAGATCAGGGGACTGCTCGACGCGGGCCTTCCCACCAGGATCATCAGGCAGATCCTTCCATGCCTCGACCAACCCAGGACGATCCACTTCTCCGACGCCACACCGGAGATGATCGCCACCCTGGAGCGGGAACGGGACCGTATGACCAGCCGCATCGACTGTCTGTCCCGCAACAGGGACGCGGTATCCGAGTACCTCGACGCAGTACGCGACAACCGCTCTCGTGAGGCGGTCGGTACAGAGCCGGACACGTGAGCGCGTCCGTCCTCCCCGCACGGGGCCGTGGCCACCGACCCGCGATTCCAGGGGAATCCGGGCGCAGCGCTTGAACCTGACACCAGTGTCAGTACCTAGCGTGATCCGCATGCACGGAAAACCAGTGAGTCGCAGACCGCCGTTCTGGCTGTTCGTCCTCTTCGTCGTCCTCCTCGCCACGGCGACCGATGAGTTCATCATCGCGGGGATCCTCCCCGCCATCGCCTCGGACCTCGACGTGTCCGTCGCCGCGGCCGGACAACTGGTCACGGTCTTCGCCGTGGTCTACGCCCTGGGCGCGCCCACCATGGCCGTCACCCTGGAGAGGTAGCCGAGGCGAACCGTGATGGTGGTCGGACTCCTCGTCTTCGCCCTGGCCAACGCGGGCGCCGCGGTCGCGCCCGGCTACTGGACCCTCATGGGCACGAGGGCCGTCGCGGCCCTGGCCGCGGCCGTGGTCACGGCGGCGGCCTTCGCCACCGCCGCCGCACGCGCCCCGGAGGGACAGCAGGGGCGCTACCTCGCCGTCGTCACGGCGGGCATGACGGTCGCGCTGATCACCGGCGTCCCCCTGGGCGCCTGGCTGGGCGGAGCGGTCGGCTGGCGCGCCACCTTCGTGCTCATCGCCTCCGTGGGCGTGGCCGCGGCCCTGGGCCTGCTGGCCTCCGCGCCCGGGGTTCCCGGCGGTGCGCCCGCCCCTCTGCGCGAGCGGCTCGGTCCGCTGGGCGATCCGGCGGTCCTGCGCTGTGTGGCGATCACCTTCCTCGCCGCCAGCGGAGGACTGATGTTCTACAGCTACCTGTCCGTCTACACCGCGCAGGTCTCCTCCGACTCCTCCACGCTTCTCACCTCGCTGCTCTTCGTCGTCGGTGTCGCCGGACTGGGAGGGGCCCTGGTCAGTGGCCGCTGGGCGGACTCGCTGGGACCGCAGCGCGCCCTCTCCGCGGTCGTCGGCGGCCATGTCCTCGGCCTCGGGATGCTCGCGGCCCTGGCCTTCACCGGCTCGGGGCATCCCCTGGTCATCGGTGCGCTGGTCGCCTTCTGGGCCGTGTTCGCCTGGGGGCTCAACCCGCCCGTCCAGGGCAGCGTCCTCGCGGCGGCCGGCCCGGGAAAGGGCATGACGGCGCTCGCGGCGAACATCGCGGGCCTCTACCTGGGCGCCGGCGTCGGCGGCGCCCTGGGAGGAGTCGTCGTCGGGACCGTCGGGGTGGCCTACCTGCCCCTGGCCTCCACCGCTCTGATGCTGGCCGCACTGGCGCTCACGCTGCGGCCCGCACGCCAGAACCCGCCTGTGGGAGCCGGGGCCCGGCGGAGTGCCCCGACCGGAGCCGGGTGAGGTCACGGATGCGGGCCGCCCCGCCATGGCGGCGCCGCGGTGTGGGCGTCGCTCCCGGACCCCGCGAAGGTACGCTGGCTCCGTGAGGATCGGGGAGCTTTCCGAGCGCACGGGTGCCAGTCGAAGGTCGCTGAGGTACTACGAGCAGCAGGGACTCCTGTACTCGCGCAGGACCGGCAAGGAGTGGCGTGAGTACGACGAGGACGCCGTCGTGCGGGTCCGCAACATCCGCGAACTCCTCGACGCGGGCCTGACCGTCGCCGACCTCCGCCCCCTCGCCCCCTGCCTGGGAGAGGCGCTCGACCCGGAGTACTGCCACCGGGTCCTGGAGATCTACAACAGCCGCCTCACGGAACTGGACCGCAGGATCTCCGACCTCTCCGACCACCGCGAGCGGCTCCTGGGACGCATCGGAAACCGGTAGCGCCGGGCCCGCCCCGCGCCCCGGCCAACGCGTGCGAGGGGTTCATCCGCATATCGGTGGACTCGTCACCGGGCCGAACGGCGTTTTGCCTTCCGGCGCGATTGGCGCCGTGGGGGTCGGGTAGACGACTGGCGCCGTGTGTACCAGCACAGAACAGGAGGCCGCCATGGCCAGCATCAACCCCATTGAGCTGCAGAAGGCACTCAAGGGCGCCGACTATCCCGCCAGCCGCGACGACCTGGCGTCGCTGGCGAAGAACAACGGCGCGGGCAGTGATCTGGTCGAGAGGATCTCGAACGCCAAGACGGAGCGGTTCGACGGTCCGGACGACGTGCAGAAGGCCGTGTTCGGCTGACACGGACCGCGGGCACCGCTGCTCATCGGCGCGGTTCCCTCCCAGGGCGGGGCAGCGTGCCGCCGAGGTGTTCCAGTGCGGCGCGCTGCCCGGGCGTCAGGCCCCCCGCGGGAACGTCGACGGTGACGTCGAGGACCAGGGCGCCGGCGCCGTCCGCGCGGGTGCGGGACGGTACGCCCTGGCCTGGAAGCCGGATGGTGGCGCCCGGCGCGGTACCGGGCGCGACGGGCACGGTGATCTCCCTGCCGTCCAGCGAGGTGATGGCGACCCGCGCACCGAGGACGGCCTCCGCGTAGCTCAGCACGAGCGTGGTGCGCAGGTCCTCCCCCACCCTCCGGTAGAACGGGTGCTCCTCCACCAGCACGGTCACCACGAGATCGCCGGGAGCCCCACCGTGGGAACCCGGCCGCCCGTGGCCGGGCACACGCAGGCGGGAACGGTGCTCCGTCCCGGCCGGGACGGCGACGTCCACGGTGCGGCCGTCGCCGAGCGCGACGGTCACGGCGGTGCCGTAGACTGCCCGGGCCAGGTCCAGGCGGACCGTGAACGTGGCGTCGGAGCCGCGGCGCGGCCGCTGGCCGCGCACCCGTACCGGGATGCGGACGCCTCGGCGGGGTGGAGGGGTGTGGCCGCCGGTGCCGCGATCGGCACCGCGATCGGTGTCGCGGCCGCCCCGGTGGCGGGGGTCCATGAGGGCCTCGTAGGCGCTGCGGACGCGGATGTAGGCGGCGTGGTCCCCACCGGGGGAGTCCGGGTGGTAGCGCCGTGCCAGTGCGCGAAAGGCCCGGACGACCTGCTCCCTCGTGGCTCCGGCCTCCAGTCCCAGCACGGCGTGGGGATCCTCCCGAGAGGACATGGCCCCTCCTTCCCCATGGAGGTTTCCTTACCTGCTCACGATGTTTATTCTCCATCGGCCGTGGTATAAAACTTGCGTCAGTTGGCATCAGGTAATCTCAGCAAGCAGGAGGTGGCGTGATGCTGATGCGCACGGATCCGCTTCGTGAGTTCGACCGGATCGCCCAGCGCCTTCTCGACGGCTCCGTCCGTCCGGCCGCCATGCCGATGGACGCCTACCGTGACGACGGCTCCTTCGTGGTCCACTTCGACCTGCCCGGTGTGCGGGCCGACTCCATCGACCTGGAGGTCGAGCGGAACGTGCTCACCGTCAGGGCCGAGCGCACCGGCGCGTCGGCGGAGGGCCGGGAGATGGTCGTGGCCGAGCGGCCTTCGGGCACGTTCTCCCGTCAGCTCTTCCTGGACGAGGCGCTGGACCTCGACAACATCGTCGCGGACTACACCGACGGCGTCCTCACACTGCGCGTGCCGGTGGCCGAGCAGGCCAAGCCGCGCAAGATCAGCGTCAGCGGGGGCGAGGGCCGGACCCGCCGGCTCGACGCCTGATCCAGTCCGTACCAGCGGGGGCCGGGGACGCACCCTCCCGGCCCCCGCTACCGTCGGGCGGCCCCGCCGCACCCGTCCTCGGGCCGCTCCCGGCCCCCGGCCGTATCCGCCCCGCGACCCCGGCCGGCCGGCTCCCCGCGGCTCTCCCCGCCGCCCGCCACGGCGTCATCCGGACGTGTCCCCGCGGGTCTCCCGGTGCTTCTCGGCGTTCTCCTCGAACTTGGTGCGGCGCTCACGCTCCCGCGCGCTGTAGGCGGCCTCTCGGACGGCCGCCTGGTCCTCGAAGCTGGAGCCGAGCGCGCCCGCCATGGTTCCCAGGGAGCTGGCCAGCCAGGCGATGGAGACGTAGCTCCCCAGCCCCGGGGGGTGGCCGAGAGCCGACTCCATGACGCTGCCGGCGATGACCACCAGGGCCTCCGTGAGCGTCACCCCGAGCAGTAGGACGTACATGCACGCCACGCCGATCCCCACGGTGCAGACGGTGGAGACGTTGTACAGCACCGCTTCCTCCCGCTGGTGCCGCTGCCTCGGACTCACCCACAGCCCGTTGTAGACGATGAGCCAGACCGTCATGGCCGTCAGCGCGAACACGCTGATCAGTGACAGGCGCAGCGGACTGAGTGCGTCGGCGATGTTCCACATCGAGTTGTAGAACACACCGAAGGAGCCGGTGGCGGCGGCCGCGGCGAACGCGCTGGAGAGGCTGGGCACGAGCCGCCACGGCCGGTTGCTGCGCACCATGCCCAGCAGCAGGCGTACCCGTCCGCGCAGTCCGACCAGCACCAGGTACTCGTCCATGTCGTACTCGGCTCCGACGTCGCGGACCGGGGAGGCGAACGTGACGAGGCGGTGCCCCGGCTGCTGCGACGCGGCCCCGCTCCCGCGCCCGCGGTCCGGGTCCTCGGCGGTCATCCGGTCGACGAGGTGGACGACCGCCTGCCACACGTGGGCGCGCATCCGTATCCAGCCCGTGGCGGGAAGCGAGAGCATCGCCAGCCTGTGCGCCTTGCTGAGGCTGAAGAGCAGCGGCCGCCTCCCCACGCGCCGGGGCAGGTCCGTCAGGGCGACCACGTACTCCCACTCCTCCTCCGCCGAGGCGCTGCGGGCGATCGAGTCGAGGGGGACGTCGTCGTGTCCGTCGAGGACGAGCGGTTCGGAGCGTACGCTCACCCGCCACCGCACCGTGTCGTCGACCTTCTCCGACAACACGTCGGCCAGCTTCTCGGCCATCTGCTCCGCCATCTTGGCCGGCAGGCCGGGATCGGCGAGGAAGCCGATGCGAATGCTCCGGTCGTCCTCGGATCCCTCGTCCTTCGACACCGCCACCACGTCCTGTTCCACCGGATCGATCACGTCGCGGACCGACGGCTACCCAATGCCACTTCGCTGACACCGAGGAGAAGCGGCACCGGCCCACGAGTGAGAAGGGTCCCAATCAGCGCGAGGGCTTTGACCTCCAAAGGTGTAACAGTGTTTACTCGATGGGGGTGAACGATCGTTCACCCCCTCTCCTCCCCTCAGGCACCTACCCGACCGGCTCGAACGAACGTGTCCGGAGCGTGCGCCCGAACACTTCCGCGCCCCACTCGTGCGCGTCGTCCCTGGAGGCCCAATGACGTCCGTCCCACGCGTGCCCGCCTGGGCCACCACGGGAATCCTCACCCTCTGCGGGCTGATCGTCTCGCTACAGCAGACGCTCGTCATCCCCCTGCTGCCGGACATGCCGCAGATCCTCGGCGTCTCCGCCGACGACACGTCCTGGCTGGTCACCGCCACCCTCCTGACGGGTGCCGTGGCCACGCCGATCGTCTCCCGTATGGCCGACATGTACGGCAAGCGCAGGATGCTGCTCATCTCCCTCGCGGTCATGACCGTGGGCTCGCTCGTCGCGGCGCTCGGCGGCGGCTTCCCGTTCCTGATCGCCGGCCGCGCCATGCAGGGGTTCGGCGCCTCCCTGATCCCCGTGGGGATCAGCATCATGCGTGACGAACTGCCCAGGGAGAAGCTCTCGGGGGGCATCTCCCTGATGAGCGCCACCCTCGGCATCGGCTCCGCCCTGGGACTGCCGCTCTCCGGTGTGCTCTACAGCGCGTTCGGGTGGACCTCCCTGTTCTGGTCCACCGCGCTCGTGGGGGCGGTCCTCATGGTCGCCATCCGCCTGCTGATCAACGAGTCCCCGCAGCGCTCCTCCGGCCGCTTCGACGTCGTCGGCGCGATCATGCTCTCGGTCGTCCTCGTCGGCTTCCTGCTCGCGCTGTCCAAGGGCTCCTCGTGGGGCTGGGCCAGCGGACAGGTCATCGGCCTGACCGCGCTCTCCGCGGTCACGCTCGCGGTCTGGGTCCCCCTCCAGCTGCGGACCCGCGACCCCATGGTGAACCTGCGCACGGCCTTCCGGCCCGCGATGCTGCTGACCAACGTGTCCTCGTACTTCGCCGGGTTCGCGATGTTCCTGAACGGCCTGGTCACCACCCAGGAGCTCCAGGTCCCCGAGGACACCGGGTACGGACTGGCCCTCCCCGTGGTCACCGCCGGGCTGGCGATGGTGCCGAGCGGCCTGATGATGCTGTGCTTCTCCCCGGTCTCCAGCCGCATGCTCGACCGGTGGGGCGGGAAGCCGACCCTGCTGACCGGTTCGACGGTCATGGGCCTGACCTACCTGTGGAGGGTGTTCAACTCCGACACCGTCCTGAACGTGGTGCTGGGCAACATGTTCGTCAGCATCGGCACCGCCATCGCCTTCGCCTCCATGCCCGCCCTGGTCATGGCGGTCGTGCCCCGCAGCGAGACCGCCTCGGCCAACGGGCTCAACACCCTGGTCCGCTCACTGGGCACCTCCAGCGGCAGCGCCGTGATCGCGCTGGTCTTCGCGTCCCTGACCGTGAGCGTGGGCGGGGCGGTGTTCCCCTCCGAGGAGGCCATGGAGCTGGTCCACTGGCTGGGTGTGGCGGTGGCCCTGGCCAGTGTGCTGGTGGGAGCGCTCATCCCGACCCTGCGCAGCGGAGGGGACGGGGAGTACGGGACCATCGTGAGGGCGTCCGGGCCCGGGAGCGCCAAGGAGTCCGTGGGGGTGAGACCGTGACCAGGTCCGACAGCCGCAGCACCATCATCGCCGCGGCGCGAGAGCTCTTCTCCGAGCACGGCTACAAGGGGGTGACCATCCGCGACATCGCCGCCGCCGCGGGGGTGTCCCCCGCCCTGGTGATCAAGCACTACCGCAGCAAGGCCGAGCTCTTCAACGAGATGGGGCCGCACGAGGTCCCGCTCGCCGAGCTGGACCTGCCCCGTTCCGGCATCGGCCGCGCCCTGGTACAGAAGGTCCTCACCCGGCGGGAGCACGGCGTCCCCGACAGCTGGCTGATCGTCGCCGCCCACGTCCGCGACTCCCCCGAGCCCGACCGCTCCCGCGAGGAGACGCGCGGGAAGCTCCTGGACGGCGTCGGCGCCCTGATCGGGGACACCACACCCGAACGCCGCTACGCCAGTGCCATCTCCTGCCAGATGCTCGGCCTCGCCGAGGGCGTCCGCGTCCTGGGCCTGTTCCCCGAGGACGAGGTCTCCCGCGACGCGCTGCTGGAGCTGTACGCCCCGCTCGTCCAGCAGCAGGTCGACGCCTGTGCGCGGGCCTGCCCGGACCCGCGCTGAGGCGTGGCCCCTCCCCGGGCCCGGCCCCGGTCCGCCGACCGGCCGGGGGCACCGACCTCCACGGCGTCTGGTAAGCCAGGTGGGGTGGACAACCGGAAGAACCCCAAGGACCAGGACGGCGCCCAGCCGTCGAGCCCGGCGAACCAGGCAGGTCCGGCGGACCCGTCCGAAGGACTGCTCGCCCGGTGGATCTGGCAGCTCGTCACCGTGGTGGTCGTGATCGGCGGCATGGCCTTCGGCTACGCCCTCTTCACCTGAACCGGGCCTCCCGCCGTGGGGACCGGCCTCCTCAGGCGCCGCCCAGGGAGACGCCCGGCAGACGGGTGGCGACCCACTGTCCGTCGGAGTCCTGACGCAGCTCCAGGGAACCGGGGTCCTCCTCGGGGTGGACCAGGGTGACCGTGACGATGGAGGTGTCGCCCCCCAGGTCTGTGCTCATGGCGGTCTCACCGGTCTCGACGCCCTCCCCGTTCTGGAGGGACTCGGCGTAGGGGGGAAAGGCCGCCGCGCAGTCGGCGGCCCCGTGCGCGTCCGCCAGGGCCTTCCGGGCGGCCTCGTCCATCAGCGCGCAGCCCGCCTCGCCGTCGGCCGCCTGGAGGGAGGCCACGAATCCCTCGGCGGCGCGCAGCGCCTCGGCCGGGACGTCCCCGCCCTCCTGGCCCGCGGCTTCCCGCCCGGCGTCCCCGCCTCCGGTCTCCTCCCCGGAACAGGCCGTGACGGCCAGCAGCAGGGCCAGGGGCAGCGTGAACAGCGGGGACCGTCTCATCGGAGCGCCTTTCGAGGGGGTCGCGGGGAAAGGGCGGCGTGTCCGCACCATTGTTACCGCATCCACCCGCTCCGTGACCAGAACACCTCCGGCGGGCGGGGAGAGGCCGGGGTTGTCCGCGAGGCCCGGCTCTGGTGGTATGGGAACGCGGTCCCCCTCCCCCGGGGGCGACCGAGCTTTCTGGCGCACAGAGCACGCGCGGGCGTGCCACGGGCGGCTCCGCCGTGCGTCCGCGCCGGAGGTGACATGACCTATCCCCCGCGGGAGAGCCCTCGGACGGACCCGTTCGCGCGGATCCCCCCGGAGCTGGGTGCCCGGCTGCGCCCGCTGGTGCCGCCCCTGGTGGAGGAGGCCCTGGAGGGCGTCCGGCGCCGGGCGCGAAGCCACCCCCCGCCCCTGGAGTCCGCCGACGCCGAGGGACAGCGCCGGGTGATCGGCGCGGGGGTGCACGCGTTCCTGGACCGGGTGGAGAGCGGCGGACGCTCCCCCGGGCACGTGGACGCGCTGGCAGCCGAGTTCCGGGCGTTCGGAGCCGGCGAGGCCCGGCACGGGCGCACCCTGGAGTGCCTGCACACGGGGATGCGCACGGCGGCGGCCGTGGCGTGGCGGAGGCTGGCCGACGCCGACGCGCTCACCCGTGACCACATGGCGGTGCTGGGAGAGGCGATCTTCGCGTTCCAGGAGGAGATCTCGACCGCCGCCGGGGAGGGGCACGCACGGGTGCGCGGCGCGGGTGCGGACGCGCTGCGCCGCCGCCGGGCGCGGCTGCTGGAGGTGCTGCTGGCCGAGGCGGGCACGGAACAGGAGGCCCGGACGGTGCCGGCGCTGGCCCGGGCGGCCCGGTGGCGGGTACCCGACCGGGTGGCGGTGGCGCTGCTGTACCGGGAGGCGCCCGGTACGGCGGTGGGCGGGACGCCGGTACCCGGGACGGCGCGCGGGGACACGGGCACGGCGGCGGACGTGCCGTCGCCGACGGGTGCGCTCCCCGCCGTGTCCGCGCTGCCGTCGGACGTGCTGGTGGATCCGGACCGGGCGGAGCCGTGTGCGCTGGTGCCCGACCCCGAGGGGCCGGGGCGGCTGCGGTCGCTGGAGCGCTCGCTGCGCGGTGCGTGCGCGGTGCTGGGGCCGAGCGTGCCGCTGGACCGGGCACCGGCGTCGCTGGCGCGCGCCCGCGACCTGGCGGAGCTGGTGCGGACGGGCGCGGTGCGGGGCGGGGGCGTGGTGCGGTGGAGCGACCACCTGCCCGCCCTGCTGCTGACGCGGGACGCCGGCCTGGTCGCGGAGATGGCGCGGTCCCGGCTGGCCCCGCTGGCGCGGTTGCGCCGGCCGCAGCGGGAGCGGATGGCCGACACGCTGCTGTCCTGGCTGGAGTCGGGGCTGAACGCCAACGAGGCGGCGGAGCGGCTGCACATCCATCCGCAGACGGTGCGCTACCGGATGCGCCGGCTGGAGGAGTTGTTCGGTGCGCGGCTGCGCGACCCCGGCGAGCGCTTCGAACTGGAACTGGTGCTGCGGGCGCGCCGCATCCTGGGCCCGGTGGAGGAGGGCGGGCCGGAGTGAGGGCTCCGGCGGGGAGCCCGGCGGGAGTCCGGTACGGAGATCCCGCCGGGCCCTCCCGGCGGAGCGGTCGCGTCAGTCCCCCGGGGCGAGTGCCCGCACGACGGCGGCCGGGTCCTGGCCGGGCGGGCCGATCGGCGCGATCACCGGGGTGGTCACACCGTTGGACATGTAGGCCCGGATGCGCTCACGGCAGTACTCGGCGGGACCGTGCACGATCAGGTCGTCCACCACCGAGTCCGGGATCGCGGCCAGCGCCCCCTTGCGGTCGCCCTCGTCCCAGGCCTTCCACATCGGGTTCAGCTCCTCGCGGCCCAGCCACTCGTGGAACGCCCGGTAGACGGGGACGTTGAGGTAGGCGGAGATGGCCCACCGGCCGATCCGGCGGGCGGTGTCCGCGTCGGCGCCGGGGATGGCGAAGATGCGCGCGACGACCTCCTTGTCCTCACCGGACTGCCGCACGTAGGGGGTCACCTGGCGCACGTCCTCCGCCGACAGCCAGTTGATGATGGCGCCGTCGCCCTCGCGTCCGGCGAGCTTGAGCATGCCCGGGCGCAGGGCCGCCACCAGCAGCGGCGGGGCCTGTTCGGGGACCGCCCCGAGTGTGAAGCCCTTGACGCTGAAGGTGTCGTAGTCGGCCTTGACCTTCTCCCCGGTGAGCGCGGTCCGCAGGAAGCGCACCGTGTCGCGCACCTTCTTGTACGGCTCCTCGAAGGGGATGGAGTTCCACCGCTCCACGATCACGTTGGAGGAGGTGCCGATCCCCAGCGCGAACCGGCCCGGCGCGGCGGCGGCCATGGTGGCGGCGCTCATCGCCAGGGTGGCGGGACCGCGCGTGTACGCGGGCACGATCGCGGTGCCCAGGCGCAGCCGGGGAGCCCACACACTGGCCAGGGCGAGCGGGGTGAAGGCGTCGGTGCCGTTGGCCTCGGCCGACCAGGCGTCGGTGTAGCCCAGGTCGGGCATCTGTTCGATGATGGACCGCTGCTCGGGGAGCGGGACCCCCTCCAGCGGAATGGTGATGCCCCAGCGAGTGGTCATGGCGACTCCCTGTCGGTGTTCGAAGGACCGAATCCGATTCTTGTCGACAAGACCGTACCGCCCGGTCGGTTTGTTGTCTCGGAGCGCCTCCCCTCATACACCGCGAGACGGCCCCCGTCTTCCGACACGGCGCCTCGTCCCGAGACGCACGCTCCCTGTGAGGCGTATGTTCGTAGGGCCCGGGACCGTGCCCCGCTTCCGCCGGGACCCGGCCGGGCCGCAGAAGCCACCCAGACGAACGAAGGAGGCCCCTTCGTGGCCATGCCACCCTCCCCCTACGACTTCCTGCCCCAGGTCGCGTCGTTCACCGTCACCAGCGACGACGTGGCCGACGGGCGGACCCTGCCCAAGGCCCAGGTCAGCGGGATCATGGGCGCCGGAGGCGAGGACGTCTCACCGCACCTGTCCTGGAGCGGCTTCCCCGAGGGGACGCGGAGCTTCGCCGTCACCTGCTTCGACCCGGACGCGCCCACCGCCAGCGGCTTCTGGCACTGGGCGGTGGCGAACATCCCCGCCGAGGTCACCGAACTGGCGACGGGCGCCGGCGACGGCTCCGGCCTGCCGGAGCAGGCCGTCACCCTGCGCAACGACGCCGGGGCGCACCGCTACATCGGTGCCGCTCCGCCCCCCGGGCACGGTCCGCACCGGTACTTCTTCGTGGTGCACGCGGTGGACGTCCCCCGTCTGGAGGTGGACGAGTCGGCGAGCCCGGCCTTCCTCGGCTTCAACCTGTTCTCACACGCCCTGGGCCGCGCGATGATCACCCCGGTCTACGAGCAGGAGTAGCGAGGAGGAGCCCACGGGCACGGGGGCCGGTGCTGCGGCGCCGCCGCGCACCCGCCCCTTCCCACGGAGGCCGGTGGGCACGCGCGAGAGGCCCCGCCGGTTCACCCGGCAACCGGAACCGGCCAATCGCGGGTCATCCGGTGACCTGCGGTCTAGGCTCGTAAACCCATCCTCCACACGTCCACCGACCGCGCTTGGAAGGACCGAAGGTGCCACAGCAGCCTGCGAGGAAACCCACCGTCGTGGTCACCACAGCGGGGTCGGCTCCCACCCCCGACACCATTCTCCACCTGCGCGAACACGGCTTCCGTGTGGTGGCGACCGACGTCGACCCCGCCGCGCCCGGCCTGTACCTGGCCGACCGCGGGTACCTGGTGCCGCCGGGTGACAGCGACGCGTTCCTGCCCCGGATGCGGGCACTGTGCGCGGACGAGGACGCCGCCGCGGTCGTCCCCCTGGTGGACGAGGAACTGGTCCACGTGGGTGAACTGGCCAAGGACGGGGTGGCGGTCCTGCTCCCCCGGCTGGACTTCGTCACCACCTGCCTGGACAAGTACGTGCTGATGCGGGAGCTGGAGGACGCCGGGATCGGGGTGCCGCGCACCTGGCTGGCCTCGGAGTGGCCCAGCGACGCGGCGGGATCGGCCTCCGGGGGCCTCATCGTCAAACCGCGCACCGGACGGGGCAGCCGCGGGGTGGTGGCCATCGACTCGGTCCGCGACATGGCCCAGGTGGTGGCCGAGGGCGGCTACGCGGCGGACGAGCTGATCGTGCAGGAGAGGATCACCGGCCCCGAGTACACGGTGTCGGTGGTGGTGTGGCGGGACGGCGACGTGCAGGCCGTGGTGCCCAAGGAGGTCGTCCTCAAGCAGGGGGTCACCAGGTACGCGGTGACCCGGCGCCACGAGGAGGTGGTCCGCACCTGCCGGGCGGTGCAGACCGCGCTGCGCGCCGACGGACCGTTCAACGTGCAGCTGTGCCTGGACGGGAAGGGCCGGCCGAGGGTGTTCGAGATCAACCCGCGGTTCTCCTCCACGGCGTCGCTGACCGCGGCCGCCGGGGTCGACGAGATCGCCGGCCTGCTGGGGCAGGCCGTCGCCGGCGGTCCCCGCCTGACCGACGACTGGCGCGAGGGGGTGGCGATGGTACGGCGGTGGACGGACGACTTCCTCAGCGAGTCCGAGTTCACCGCGCAGGGCATCACCCCCGCGCCCGCGGGCGCTTCTACGCTGCCCCGGCGGATGCCGTCGGGCGGCCAGGCCCCCGCGGTGCCGGTGCGTGCCCGGTGAGCGTCGTACGCGAAGTGGCCGGCGGGCACCCCCTGTCGGAGGCGGTGGCCACGGCGGTCGTGGAGGTCGGCGGCCTGCTCCGCGCATGGCGGTCCGACGCCTCCGCCCGCAGCGGGGTGTGGGAGGGCGACCAGTTCAAGGCCCGGGCCGACGCGATGGCGCACCGGGCCCTGTCGGAGCGGTTGGGCGGGGTCGACGGGCGGATCCCGGTGGTCAGCGAGGAGGATCCGGACTCGCTGCGCGGGGAGCGTCCGCCCCGCTACTGGCTGATCGACCCCATCGACGGAACCGCCAGCTACGTCCACGGGTTCCCCGGATACGTGACGCAGGCGGCGCTGGTGGTCGGGGGGCGGCCCGAGGTCGCCGCTGTGTTCGCCCCCGAGTCCGGGACCCTCTACACGGCCGTGCGCGGACGGGGCGCGTGGCGCGACGGCCACCCGATGCCCTCCTGTGAGGCGTCCCCGCCCGGCCGGGGCGTGCTCACCGACAACACCCCCGAGCCGTCGGGGATCGCCCGCCGGGTCCACGAGCACTTCGGCTACGGCGCCTACCTGGAGAGCGGCAGCATCTCGCTGAAACTGTGCCTGGTCGCCGACGGCTCCGCGCACCTGTTCGTCAAGGACGTACCCGTCCGCGACTGGGACGTGGCCGCGCCCGCACTCGTCCTGGAGGAGGTGGGCGGTCTGGTCACCCGCCTGGACGGCACGCCGTTCGACTACCGGGGAACCTACGAGCACACGGGACTGGTCGGGTGCGCCGATCCGCGGACCTGCCGGACCGTCGTCCGCTGGCTGGCCTCCTGAGGGGGCGTCCGGGTCCGTCCGGCATGCCGGGGAGCCCTCTTCCGGGCCCCTTCCGAACCCCTTTCCCGGGGCTCCTCACCGGCCTCTCCCGGAACGGCTCCAAAACGGCTCGGCGAGGCGTCCTCGCAGCTCCGGGGCTTTCCGCGGGAGACCCCGGCTCACTTTCCGTGTATCCCTTTTCCACACCGGGTGCGACGCGTATCGTGTGGTCACCAGCTCGCGCCTTTGGGGGTGGGAAGTGGAGGACGAACGCCTGCCGCTGAACCGGATGCGCGCCTCGGACGCCGAACGCGACCTCACGGTGGAGCACCTCACCACCGCGTTCGTCGAGGGCCGCCTGGACCACGAGGAGTACGACCACCGGGTCGGCCTGGCACTGGGCGCCGTGCTCCTCGGCGAACTGCGCTCGCTGACCGCCGACCTCCCGGTGCCCGGCCCCTCCGTCCACGGACCCCCTCCCGGCCCCGGCCCCGCCTGGTCCGGCCCACCGGACCGGCGGTACCCGCGGCACGGGCCCCGGCCGGAAACGGCGCGCACCGACCCGGGGTTCCAGCGCGATCCCCGTCCGCGGTGCCGGCACGAGCCCCCGGCCGAGGGCGACCTGTCCGTTCTCTCCGTCCCCTGGCGGGAGTGGGGCGACGAGTGGCGCTGGTGGCTGGGCGTCGCGGTGCTCCTCACCAGTGTCTGGGGCGTGGTCAGCCTGCTGGACGGGGAGCTCGTGCCCTACTGGCCCCTGGTGCCCCTGGGCATATGGGCCTCCGTCCTGCTCGCCTCCGCCATCTGGCCCAGCGAGGAGGAGCCGCCCTGACCGTCCGGGCGCCCGCCCGCTCCCGCCCGGTGCTCAGCCCACCGCGTGGAGCCAGCGCACCGGAGCACCGTCGCCCGCGTAGCGGAAGGGCTCCAGCTCCTCGTCCCAGGCCCGGCCCGTGAGGCGCTCGATCTCGGCGGCCAGCTCGACGCCGTCGGCGGCGGAGCGCTCCACGGCCAGGCGCAGGCGGCCCTCCGGTACGAGGACCTCCCCCGCGGCGCTGGTGAGGGCGGTGAACATGCCGAGGGACGGCGTGTAGCTGTAGCGCACGCCGTCGCAACCGGGCGACCCCTCCTCCGTCACCTCGAAACGCAGGCGCTGCCACGTGTTCAGCGCGGAGGCCACCGCGCCCGCGGTTCCGGGCCTCCCCTGCCAGTTGAGCTCGGCCCGGTGGTTGCCGGGGGCCGCGGGCTGGGCGACCCAGTCGAGTTTCACGGGTACTCCAACGACGCCCGCGACCGCCCACTCGACGTGTGGGCACAGCGCCGCGGGCGCGGAGTGGACGTACAAGACGCCACGTGCGGACACCGAACCTCCTGATACGAACGAGTGCGCTTCCCCGACGCCCTCGTACCACGAGAAGGTTGCATACCCGCCTGAATTCTCCTGCCCCATTGTGCCCCAAGGGCACACTGAGAACCAGCGCTCACACTGGTCTTTTCCAGCGTTCCCGCCGTGTCCGGAGGCCCCAGAGACTAGCGTGAGCCCCGGCGAGCGGAAGTCCGATCATAGTGGGGGCGGGTTTGCCAGACCAGTCGCACAAGGACGTCCAGAGCACCCGAGCCTCTCCTCAAACCGTACTTTCGACCTTTTCTCGGGATGAAGCAACCTCGTCCTCTCCGGCCGCGGCCACAACCGGCCGCGGCACGGCCGACCCCGGAGCAGACGGCCCCGGAGCGAATGGGGCACCGTCGGACGCCGGCGGACGGGACGTCGGCACGTCTTCGGTCCCCCCTCCGACCCCCGCCCCCGACGCCTCCCCCGGTGACGCGGAACTCGTCCGGCGGGCCTGCCTGGGTGAGCACAGGGCGTGGGAGGCCATCGTGGACCGGCACCTGCCCGTCGTGAACGCGGTCGCCCGCTCCTACGGCCTGTCCGCCCCGGACCGGGAGGACGCCGTGCAGACGGTGTGGCTGACCCTGAACCAGCACCTGCCCCGCCTCCGCTCCCCCGAACTGCTCCGCGCCTGGCTGCGCCGGGTCACCCGCGACGTCTGCGGCCGCCAGCGCCGCCAGAGCGCCCGTCTCCGGCCGGTCGATCCCCAGAGCCTCCCCCGGGACGCCTCCGCCGGGGCTCCGAGCCCCGAGTCCGCGTACCTGCGCAAGGAGGAGCGCGACGAGCTGCGCCGAGCGGTCCTGCGGCTGACCGACCCCGGAGAGCGGCGTGCCGCCCTGCTCTACCTCGACGGGAACGCCGGCGAGCCCCTCGCGCCCGACGGCCCCCGGTCCGCCGACGGCCCGGGGAACCCGAGGGCCGCCACGAACCAGCGGCGCCGCATGCTCCGCAGACTCCGCCGCCTCCTGGAGGAACCGACGTGAGGAACCGACCCGGGACCGGCCCCCTCCCGACGTGGGCCCTGGAGGGGAGGTCGTCCGCCCTGGCCGCCTTCGGCCGCGGCGACGACGCCGCCGACGTGGCACGGCTGACCGGGGAGGCGACGCCCACCACCGAGGTCCTGCGCTCCGCCGGTGAGGAGGCGGACGGTGTGGCGGTGGCCGTCCTGCGGTTCGAGCACGGGGAGCTCACCATGGATGTCCAGGTCCACTCGGAGGGCGGGCTGCGCGCCCTGTCCGGGCTGGCCACCGGGGAGTGCGAGCACGCGGTCCTCCACGTGCGCCGTCCCGGCTCCTCCGACAGCCTGCGGGTCGGCGAGGACGGCAGGTTCACCCTGTCCGGCCTGGCCCGCGGGCCGATCAGCCTGTCCCTGAGCCGGATGGGCCACCCGCCGGTGGTCACCGACTGGTTCACCGTCTGACCGGACGGCCGTCCCGCGCTCCCGGCCCGTCCGGTACCGCACCGCCCGGCGCCGCCCTGGCGCTCCGGTGCCCTGATGCTCCGGTGCTCCGGTGCTCCGGGCCGCTGTGTCCCAGGCGTCACAGTACGGGACGCTCCGAATCCGGATTGGGGGACAACGTGAACACCCTCCCGATCGTGGTTCTTACCCGGCTTCGTCCGGGTTCGCGCACGCCGGGTTTCCCCGGATCGGCTCCGACCACTCCCGCCGGGCCCCCACCGCTGTTATCCCTGGGACCGACACCCCCTCGGTGAAAGGCACCCGTACGTGTCCCTGCGCGCCCAGCCGGCATCCCCTCCCCCGGACTCCCCCTCGGCCCCTCCCCTCCCAGGCGGGCGGGGCGAACTCGACCACACCGTGCTGCGCTCCGGCAGATCGCTGCTCGCCCGGGTCACCCGCGGAGTCCTGCTGGCGCAGGAGGGCGGCATGTTCGAGCAGACCGCGGAGCTGCTGACCGACACCCATCGGCGGCTCCGCGGCCACCCGGTGGCCGAGTCCGTGACGGTGATGCCGGGGGTCCTGCTCAACCTGGGACTGGCGCAGACGCTGTGCGGACGCTTCGCGCAGGCCGAGGACCACCTGTGCGAGGCCCTCTCCCTGGCGGAGGAGCGCCGCCTGCCGCTGATGGACATGGTGGTCCGCCAGAACCTGGGGTGCCTGAGCCTCTACCGGGGCGACGCCTCCGGGGCCATCGCCACCTTCCACGGCCTGACCGACCGCCTTCCCCCGGAGCGGCGGGAGGCCCTGCACGTGGACCTGGCCGAGGCACTGCTGGCCGAGGGGCTGGTGGAGGAGGCGGCGACGGCCCTGGCGGACGGCCCCTGGGCCGACGGCGCGCCCGCGTCGGCCAACACCATGCTGGTGGAGGCCAAACTGTGGCTGCTGCGGGGCGACCTCCTCCGTACCGTCGAACTCACCCGCCGGGTCCGCCACATGTTCGGCACCGGCTCCCTGTGGTACCGGCTGGCCGCGCGCCTGGAACGGATCGCGGTGCGCGGCGACCGGTCCCGCCCCGTGTCCCGGGCACGGAACGCCCTGGCCGTTCGGAGGCCGTTGGCGGTGGCCCGACCGCACGGAGGGGCCGCGCGGCACCGGGCGCTGGACGCGCTCGACCGCGCCGCGCCCCGTCTGCCGGGGCCCTGGCTCGCGGAGGCGGGAAGCGACCCGCACGTCGTCCAGGCCGGGCTGGAGAGCGCGCTGGAGGCCGGGGACGCGGCCGCCGCCCTGGAGTGGGCGGAGCTGGCCCGGACCTGGGCGGTCCCCCACGTTCCCGGTCCCGGGCTGCGTACGCCGGCGACGGTCTCACTGGCCGAGCACTACCGGGACGCCCTGGTCCACGGGCGCGACCCCGACACCGCCGCCCGACGCCTGGAGTCCGCCCGCTGGCAGGCACACCACGAGACCCGGTCCGCGCGGCCGTCCGGCGCACCGCCGCCCTCCGCGCCCGCGCGGGGGCACGCGGGCGGCCCGCCACGGGACTCCCGCGTCCGGCCCGTGGCCGACGCGCTTCTGGAGCGGCTCGGCGACCGGGCGTTCGTCCGGTACACGCGGGCCGGAGGGGAGGCCGTGGCGCTCGTGGCCGTGGCCGGGCGGGTCCACGCCCGGGTGCTGGGGCCGCTCCGCCACGTGGCACGGGTACTCGGCCGGTTCGTGCATCCGCTGCTGCTCCCCGGGCACGCGTTCGGGACCGGCGCCCAGGAGGCGGCCGACGCCGCCGCCGACGCCCTGCTCGGCCCGCTGCTGCCACTGGTCGGGGACCGCCCGCTGGTGGTGGCGGGCGATCCCTACCTGGGCGATCCGCCGTGGGGCGTGCTCCCCCCGCTACGGGGACGTCCGGTGCACCTGGTGCCCACCGCCCGGTTCTGGCTGGACCACGCCCCCTCCGGCACCGCCGCGCCCGCCGTGCCGGAACGGGTACTGCTGGTGGCGGCGCCCGGCCCCGCCGGGGCCGGGCGCGAGGTGGCCGGGCTGGCCGGCCTCTATCCGGGAGCGCGTGTGCTCACCGCCGACCGGACCGGGCGCTTCGACGTGCTGGCCGCCTTCGGGGAGGCCGACCTGGTCCACCTGGCCGGGCACGGGCGCGTTCCCCACCGCTCGCCCATGCTCGCCTCGGTCACGCTGGACGACGGCCCCCTGCTCGCCTGCGACCTGGCCGCGCTGCCCCGGGTGCCGGGCGTGGTGGTCCTGTCCACCTGCTGGAGCGGCCGGGGCTTCGCGGGCCGGGCCGGGGCTCCGCTGGGCTTCGTCGGTGCTCTGCTCGCCGCGGGGGTGCGCGCGGTGGTCGCCAGCCCCGTCCCCGTCGGGGACTCCAGGACCGACGTGGCGATGCGCCGTTTCCACCGCGCGTTCGCGAGGGGTGTGCCCCTGCCCGAGGCGGTGGCCGTTCACCTCGGGCGGATCGGCTTCTGCTGTTTCGGTGTCTGAGGCCCCTACCAGCCGCGCTCGCGCCACTCGTCCAGGTGCGGGCGCTCCACTCCCAGGGTGGTGTCGCGCCCGTGCCCGGGGTAGACCCAGGTGTCGTCGGCCATCGAACCGAACAGGCGCTCCTCCACGTCCCCGAGCAGAACGCGGAAGTCCTCGTCGGACCAGGTGCGGCCGACACCGCCCGGGAAGAGGCTGTCACCGGTGAACAGGTGGGTTCGACCGTCGGGGTCGTCGTAGCGCAGGGCGATCGACCCGGGGGTGTGCCCGCGCAGGTGGATGACGGTCAGGAAGCTCTCCCCCACGGGGACGCGCGTCCCGTGCACGACGGGCTCGTCCACGGAGACCGGGAGCTCCCCGCTGTCGTCGGGGTGGGCGACCGTGCGGGCACCGGTCTGGCCGACAACCTCGGCCAGTGCCTGCCAGTGGTCCTGATGGCGGTGGGTGGTGATCACCCTCGTCAGGCCGTTCTCGCCGATCAGTTCCAGGATGCGGTCGGGCTCGGCCGCGGCGTCGATGAGCACGGCCTCGTCGGTGGCACGGCAACGTAGCAGGTAGGTGTTGTTGTCCATCGGCCCGACGGCCAGTTTGGTGATCGTCAGATGCGTTAGTCGTCGCAGGTCGGGGGGACCACCGACCCTGGTATCTCCGGAGTAACTCACCCGACCATTGTGACCTGTCGTCGGGAGCGGACGCACCCGGGTCGCACGGGTCGGACACCCGGTGACGGGGTGTCCGACCTTCGGATGTCGCGGAGGGCGCCCCCAGCGGCCGGCGGCCGGCTAGCGGGCCCAGCGCGGCGGGCGCTTCTCGAAGAAGGCGGCACGGCCCTCGGCCGCGTCCTCGCTCCCGAAGAACTCGGCGGACAGCTCGCCCATCCGGGAGAAGGCCTCGGACCGCCGGTCGGCGGCGGCCAGCGCGCCCGAGCCCAGTTCGCCCAGGAGCTCCTTGGTGCGCGACAGCGCGCGCGGCGCCGACGCCCGCAGCCCCCGCAGGACCGTGTCCACCGCGTGCTCCATGTCCCCGTCGGGGACGGCCCGGGTGATGAGGCCCGCCCCGGCGGCCTCGGAGGCGTCGAACACCTCCCCGGTGAGGAAGTAGTGGCTGAGCTGGCGCGAGTGCATCCGGGCGGACACCGGGACGGAGATGACGGCGGGGACCACGCCGATGCGCACCTCGGTGAAGGCGAACGTGGCGCTCTCGGGTGCCAGCGCGATGTCCGCGGCGGCCACGAGCCCTATGCCCCCGGCCCGGGCGGCACCGTTGAGGACGGCGACCACCGGCTTGGGCGCGCCCATGATCTGCTCGAAGACCTCGGGGAGTTCGGGCGCCGGTTCGACCGGGGCGCCCCGGAGCGCCGCGCCGATCTCCTTGAGGTCGGCTCCCGCGCAGAACACGGGGCCCGTGCCGGTGAGCACGACACCGCGCACCTCGTCGTCGGCCACCGCGTCGGCGAGGGCCTCGGACAGTTCCGAGCGCAGCCGCGCGGACAGCGCGTTGCGGTTGCGGGGGGAGTCGAGGGTGATCGTGGCGATGGCCCGGTCGACGGTCAGGCGTACCAGGGGCGTGTCGTCCGAGGGTGTCGGGGAGGGGTGCTGCGTCATGGTGGGCGCCGGCCTTTCTCCGGGTGCGGGGAGGGACGGGAGCGCGCGGGTCCGTCGCGGCTCGCGTACACGCCCGGCTCGTGGCCGGACGCGTCCCGCTCGTGGCGTTGTGCACGGACAACCCTAGAGGGCCGGGTCGTCGGGACACCACGGCGCTCGCCGGTTCCCGGCCGTGTCCCCGTGTCACGTGAAGCGACGGAGTCCGCTCCCCGCCACCCGCGGCTCCCGTGCCGCCGTACTCCCGGAGCCGACGGGTCGCGGTGGGGCGCGGTCACGGAGGCGGGCGGCCGCCCTGGCTCAGGGCGCCGCGGAGACGGCTTCCGCCCTGCGCCAGGCGCGCCAGGCGAGTTGGGAGAACGGAATCACCACCAGCAGGTCGGCGATGTAGGCGACCCATTCGAGGCGAAGAACTCGGCCCAGCGGAAAGGCGACAGCGGCCAGGCAGATCAGGACGGACACCCACCATGGAGACATTCGGGTCCAACCGATGAGCACACCGAAGGCCAGAAGGGAAAGCGGAAAGAACGGACCCGGAATCCACAGCACAAGAACGCTCTGCGGCGGGTAGTCGCCGAACCGCGCCAGGGCCGCACGGCCCTCCACACCCAGCACGCCTTCGAAGAATCCCTGCAACCCGAAGGCGATGGTGCCGGACATCCCGATCAGGAGCACCAGCAACCACAGTCCGGCGACACGGGGGACGCGTTCGCGCAACCGCTCATATTCGCCGATCAGTCCGTACACCCAGGGGACCATGGAAAGCGCGATCAATATCCCACCGTTCACGCCGTAATGTCCGTCGACCCAGAAGAAAGGCGATGCGGCGAATATGACCGGCCCGGCGAAGAGTGCCGCCGCCTGCATTCGTTGCACGAGCATATTCGCAGGTTATGGCCGCGGCCTCCGGCCCACAAGCGAACACTCGGGAAGCCGGTGCTGTCGGCCCGGAACGGTTTTCCCGTCCTTTTCGCGGGAGGGCCCGGCGCCGTGCCCGTGCCGGGAACGGCGCCGGGCCCCTTCGGGGGGTCGGCCGCCGTCACGGCCGGCTTCACCCGCGCTCTTCGCGCCGACGCCGACGAAACCGTCGGCGACCGGCCGACCGCACGCCGTGGCCCCCGTGCGGCACCGGAGGCCCCCGCCTCGCGGCCGGGGATCCGGCCGGGGGCCGGAAGCCTCCTTCGGACCCGGGGAGGACCTCCCGGCTCCGGCGTCCTCAGCGGCGGGTGCTCGCCGCGGACAGGGCGTCGGCGAAGTGCATCATCGCCGAAACGGCCGGGGCTCCGTCCGCGGCCTCGCTCACACGCAGCGTGAGGGGCTCGGCGGTGATCGCTCCGGTGTAACCGTGGTCGAGCTCGCACGCCTCGTCCTCGCAGGAGGCCGGTTCGAGGTCGATGTGGGCGATCGCTCCCCAGTTCACGGAGAGGTTGACGCTCAGCACCAGCTCGCTGGGCAGGCTGCCCGGCGTGTACTGGGCGGGGTTGGGCACCACCCGGGTCAGGGCCACCGACTGGATGTTGCCCAACTGGATGCTGTCGGTCGTGGTGGAGGCGTGCGAGGTACCGCCGGGTTCGGTGGGCGGGTGCTCGTCGGTGTGGCACACCACGAGCCGGGTCGCGGTCAGCAGCATCACGGTGATGTGCCGCCGCATCTCCATGGCCGGGTCGAAGGTCGCCTCGTGGTGCACGATGAACGCCTCGGCGCTCTCGTCACCAAGGACATCGGCGACGGCGTCGATCACCAGCGCGGGGTAGTACCCGCTGCGCTCGATCTCCAGCCGCCAGTCCGTGGACACGGCACGTGTTTTCCTCATACCCCTATCCTGCCTCCTCCCCGTGACAGTTCGCGACCGGAACGTGAAACGGGACGCCCATCCCATGATCAGAACGTCACCCCGCGCAGTCGCCGGGGACCGACGTCCGGCCGTACCTCGGGGGCCTCGCGCAGCCACATGCGCGCGCCCAGCACGTGGGCGCCGGTGGCGTTGACCAGAACCGGGTCCAGGTCGACGTAGCCGACCTCGGGGAAGGCCTCCACCAGGCGCGACACCCGTATGAGGAGTTCCTCCAGGGCCTCCACGTTGGGCTGCTCGGCGAGCGAGGTCGCACCGGCGGGCAGTCCGAACAGCAGCGGGGCCGCGCGCACGGCGTGGATGAGGTCCGCGGCGTCCACGTCGGTGAGCGGCGCCAGCCGGAAGGACCGGTCGTCGAGCAGCTCGGCGGTCACGTCCGCCAGGCCGAAGGAGACCACCGAGCCGAAGGACTGGTTGTCCCCCGCCCGGATGACCGTGGGCACCCCGGGGGCGGCCATGCGCTGCACGACGAGCGAGGCCTCCTCGCCGAAGCGGTCGTGCAGGGAGGCGAAGGCGCTGCGGACGTCCTCGGGGGTGCGCAGGTCGGCGCGCACGAAAGCGCCGCCCGCCCTCAGGCGCAGGTCCGGGGAGTCGGCCTTGACCACCGCCGGGTAGCCCAGCTCCCCGGCGGCCACCACGGCCTCCTCCTCCGAGGAGACCGGGATGTCGGGGTAGGCGGTGATGCCGTAGCAGGACAGCAGCTCGCGGGCGTCCTCGCCGGAGATCGCCGTCTCCTCGTCGTAGCGGCGCTCCCCGCCGAACCAGGCGATGTCCTTCGTCTGGTTCGTGCTGTTCTTGAGCGCGCGGGCGATGGTGGCGCGGGCGCGGGCGCGGTCGATGTCGGGCAGTTCGGGGTGGCGTCCGGGTCTGCGGTTGCGCCACTGGGCGTAGCGGGTGGCGTAGGCCAGGGCGCGCACCGCGTCCTCGGGCGAGGGGTAGGAGGGCACCGACCCGCGCAGGGTCTCGCCCCGCTCGCCGACCTGGCGCAGCTCGTCGGGGATCCCCTGGCGGGCCAGGTAGGTGGTGACGATGGGCTTGGCCGAGCTCAGGGAGCGGGCCCGCAGCACACGGGCCACGTCGTCGGAGATGGGGTGCAGCGCGGGGACGAACACCACCACGACCGAGTGCACGTCCTCGGCGGCCAGCACCGTCTCCAGGGCGCGGTCGAAGTCCTCCGCGGTGGCCTGGGGGCCCAGGTTGACCGGGTCGTGCGGCTTGAGCCCCTGGCGCACGGCCGCGTCCTTGACCAGCAGTTCCAGGGAGTCGGAGTTGCCGATGACGCCCACGCGGGGCCCCTCGGGCAGCGGCTGGTAGGCGAACACCTGCGCGGCGTCGAACATCTGCGTGATGTCGTCCACCCGCACCACCCCGGCCTGCTGGAACAGCGAGGTGACCGCGTAGTCGGGCAGGGCGAGCCCGCCCGCGGCGTGGCCGGTGGGCGTGGTCCGCGTCGAACCGCCGCTGCGCACCGCCACGACCGGCTTCTGCTTGGCCAGGCGGCGGGCCAGACGGGTGAACTTGCGCGGGTTGCCCAGCGACTCCAGGTACTGCAACACCACCTCGGTGGCCGGGTCCTCCTGCCAGTACTGCATGAGGTCGTTGCCGGACACGTCGGCGCGGTTGCCCGCCGAGACGAAGGTGGACAGGCCCATCCCGCGCTCGGCGACGCGCTGGAGGATGGCGCGGCCCAGGGCCCCGGACTGGGAGAAGAACCCGATGGTGCCGGTGGGCGGCAGGTCCGGGGACAGGGTGGCGTTGAGCGAGACCGCAGGGTCGGTGTTGGCGATGCCCAGGCAGTTGGGGCCGACCACGCGCATCCCGGCGGCGCGCGCGGTGCGCACCAGCTCGTCCTGGCGGACGCGGCCCTCGGGGCCGGTCTCGCCGAACCCGGAGCTGACCACGATGAGTCCGTGCACGCCCTTCTCGGCGCACTGCTCGACCACGTCGACCACCATGTCGGCGCGTACCGCCACGACGGCGAGGTCGACCTGGTCGGGGATCTCCAGGACCGAGGGGTAGGCGCGCACGCCCACGACCGCCCTGGCCTCGGGGTGGACGGGGTAGACGGGGCCCTGGAACTCACCGCCGAGCAGGTTGCGCAGGGCGGTCTGGCCGATGGTGTGCGCGGTGCGGCTGGCGCCGATGACCGCGACCGAGCTCGGGAAGAGCAGGCGGGCGATGGATCGCGACTCGGCGCGCTGTTCACGTGCCCGCATGACCTCGGTGGAGTCGTCGGTGGGCTGAAGGTCCAGGGTGAGCCGGATGACGCCCTCGTCGAAGGTCTGCTGGGCGGTGTATCCGGCCTCGCGGAAGACGTTGATCATCCGCCGGTTCTCGGGGAGCACGTCGGCGATGAAGCGGCGCATGCCGCGTTCGCGCGCGGCGGCGCCGATGTGCTCCAGCAGCACCGAGGCCAGTCCGCGGCCCTGGTGGGCGTCCTCCACGACGAAGGCGACCTCGGCCTCCTCGGGCGCCACCTTGTCGTAGCGCACCACGGCGACGAGGGAGTCGGAGATGGTGGCGACCAGCGCCACCCGGTCCTCGTAGTCGACGTTGGTGAAGCGCCTGATGTCGCGGTCGGAGAGCTTGGGGTAGGGCGCGAAGAACCGGTAGTAGATGGTCTCCGGGGAGAGCCTGGCGTGGAACTCGCGGAGCAGGTCAGCGTCTTCGGGGGTGATGGGGCGCAGGTGCGCGGTGCCTCCGTCGGTGAGGACGACGTCGGCTTCCCAGTGGTTCGGGTAGGACTGCACGACTGCGAGACTAGACGACAAACGGCCGAATCCGGGGAAAGTCCGCCCGGGTGCCGTGAAAACCCCGCTCGCAGGGCGCTGTCGGGCGCGTCTCCACAGGCCCGGTCCCAGGGTTTCGGTCCGGGCCCCGGTCGCCTGCCCTGCCGGGGTTCGGGGTTCCGGGAAGGAATCGGATCCGGTGTGGCCGGGGTGCTGTCACTTCGTTACACGCCGCTGACAGTTCACCTGTTAACGTCGTGCGAGCACGGAATCTCATAATCCTCGGCGGTGGTTGGCGAAATGACACGAGTGGTCGTGATCGGTGACCTGATGACCGACGCCGTCGCGCGCGCGTTCTACCCGTTGGCTCGCGGCAGCGACACTCCGGCGTCCGTGGTCATGTACGGCGGCGGATCGGGGGCGAACATCGCCTCGTGGCTGGCCGTGGAGGGCACCGAGACCACCTTCGTTGGTCGACGTGGCTCCGACATCACCGGGCGCACACGCGAGATGGAACTCATGGGCTACGGCCTGGACTCGCGCGTGGTGATGGACCCCGAGCGCCCCACCGGTACCTGCGTGGTGATGATCACGCACCGGGGCGACCGGACGATGCTGAGCGATCCGGGCGCCAACGCCCGCCTACAGCCCGAGGACCTGCCCCGCGACGTGTTCGGCCCGGACGGGCACCTGCACGTGTCGGGGTACACGCTGATCAACCCCGACTCCCGGCGCGCGGCCCGGGTGGCGCTGCGCATGGCCCGCGAGAGCGGGATGTCGATCTCGGTGGACGCCGGTTCGCACGCGCCGCTGGAGCGAGCGGGCGCGGAGAACTTCCTGGAGTGGACGCAGGGCACGCGCCTGCTGTTCGCCAACGTCGACCAGGCCCGGGTGCTCACCGGACGCGACGAGCCCGAGGCCGCCGCGAAGGTGCTGACCGCCTGGTTCCCGAACGTGGTGCTCAAGCTCGGCCAGGAGGGCGGCCTGTGGGCGTCCAAGACCCGTGAGGACTGCGTGACGGCGCCCGCCGAGCAGGTGGAGCCGTCCCCGGGGTCGGTGGGCGCCGGTGACGCGTTCGTCGCCGGTTTCCTGCCCGCGTGGCTGGCCGGACGCCACCCCAAGGAGGCGCTGTCCCGGGCGCACCACCTGGCTGCACGCGCCCTGCACCAGCCGGGCGCACGCCCGGACCTGGGCGAGGGCCAGCCGGTCCGCCGCGGCGCCCCGCGCGGCCAGCGCATCCGCTAGACGCCGTCGGCAGCGGCCGGGGCGGTGGCCGCGAGTGCTCGTCGGGACGTGCCCGGCCGCGGTGCTCCTGCTCCCCGTGACACCGTCGGCCTCCGCGACGACCCTGGGTTCTGCTTGGTGGACTCGGTCCCGTGCCACTGCACAGCGAGGGCGCCGACGGGGTTCTGGAGGATTCGCAGGTGGGGCTGCGAGGAACGAGCCGCCACACCGGAGGATCCGAAGGTTCCCGTACCCGCGGCGCCCGAACACGAGGCGAAGCGCAGCGCAGCCTCAAAGACGACACAGCGAGGGCGCCGACGGGGCTGCCGGAGACCCCGCATATGCGCACGCGAGGCACGAGCGGGCGCACCGCAGGGACCGCAGGTTCCCGTACCCGCGGCGCCCGAGCACGAGGTGAAGCGCAGCGCAGCCTCAAGGAGAAGCGAGGGCGCCGACGGGGTTCTGGAGGATTCGTAGGTGGGGCTGCGAGGAACGAGCCGCCACACCGGAGGATCCGAAGGTTCCCGTACCTACGGCGCACGAGCACGGGGCGAAGCGCAGCGCAGCCTCCAGGAGACACAGCCCAGGCGCGGGACCGGCGTGGAGGGAGCCTCCTCGGAGTTTCACCCGTCCGCCGCGCGGACGCCGCCGGATCAGCTCCCGGTGGTGGCCAGGGTGAGCGGCAGGACCTCGGGGGCCCCGGCCCGGCGGAGCAGGGCGGCGCCCACGGTGAGGCTCCAGCCGGTGTCGACGAAGTCGTCGACCAGCAGTACCGGTCCCGGCGTCCGCTCCTGGAGCTCGGCCATCCGCCCGGCCAGCTCCTCTCCCGCGGCCAGGGCCGAGTACACCTGTTCCAGGCGCATCGCGCTGTTGTGCCTTCGGGGCCCCGGCCCCTGCCCGGTGCCGTACTCCAGCGCTCCCACGGGTGTGAGCCGCCCGAGCCGGGCCAGCCGTGAGGCCAGGTCGGTGATCATCCCGGGGCGGGTGAGCGAGGGCATCACCACCACTCCGACGGGGCGGCGCTCCCACCCCCAGGAGGCCAGGACCCGCACCACGCCCTGGACCACGCGCTCGTCCACCGGCGCGTCGGGGGCGTCGGCCGCCAGGACACGGCGCAGCTCGTTGCCCCAGCCGATGTCGGTGAGGCGGCCCAGTGCGCGCCCCTCCCCGGCCCGCAGCTCCTCCTTGATCTTGCCGGACAGGTCCACGCCCAGGGTGCTCATCCCGGTCGGCCACTGGCGGCGCGGCGCGATCGGGGTGCCGGGCCGGTCCAGGTGCTCGGCGGCGGCCTCACGCCGGGTGGAGTCGACGTCGGTGGGCCAGTACTCCCCCGTGCAGACGTCGCAGCGCCCGCAGGGAACGGCCTCCGGGTCGTCGAGCTGGCGGCGCAGGAACTCCATCCGGCAGGTGCCGAGGTCGATGTAGTCGAGCATGGCGCGCTGCTCGCGCTCGCGTGCGCGGCTGACGGCCTCGTAGCGCTCGGCGTCGTAGGACCACGGTCGGCCGGTGGCCTCCCAGCCGCCCCGGACCCGGCGGACGGCGCCGTCCACGTCCAGCACCTTGAGCATCTGCTCCAGGCGGGTGCGGCGCAGGTCCACCCGGGTCTCCAGGTGGGCGGGCGACAGCGGCCGGTCGGCGTCGGCGAGCACCTCCAGGGTCTGGCGCACGGTCTGCTCGGGCGGGAAGGACAGCCCGGCGAAGTACTCCCAGATCTGGGTGTCCTCACGGCCGGGGAGCAGCACCACCTCGGCCCGCTGCACGCCGCGGCCTGCGCGGCCGACCTGCTGGTAGTAGGAGATCGGGGACTGCGGGGCGCCCAGGTGGACGACGAAGCCCAGGTCCGGCTTGTCGAAGCCCATGCCCAGCGCGCTGGTGGCGACCAGTGCCTTGACCCGGTTGGCGAGCAGGTCGTCCTCGGCCTCGCGGCGCTCGTCGGGGTCGGTCTGGCCGGTGTAGGGGCGCACGTCCATGCCCTGCTCGGTCAGGAAGCGGGCGGTCTCCTGGGCGGCGCTGACGGTGAGCGTGTAGACGATGCCCGAACCCTGGATCTTGGGCAGGTGCTCGGCCAGCCAGCTGAGCCGGGCCGTGGAGTCGGGCAGCCGCGCGACGGCCAGGCGCAGGCTCTCGCGCTCCAGGGGGCCGCGCAGGACCAGGGTGTCCTCGCGCTCTCCGCCCGCCCGGAGCTGCTCGGCGACGTCGTGGGTGACGCGCTCGTTGGCGGTGGCGGTGGTGGCCAGCACCGGGACGCCGTCGGGCAGGTCGTGCAGCAGGGAACGGATCCGCCGGTAGTCGGGGCGGAAGTCGTGGCCCCAGTCGGAGACGCAGTGGGCCTCGTCGATGACGACCAGGCCCGCACCGGCGGCCAGCTCGGGCAGGACCCGGTCGCGAAACTCCGGGTTGTTGAGGCGTTCGGGGCTGACCAGCAGCACGTCGACCCTGCCCGCCGCCACGTCGGTGTAGGCGGCCTCCCAGTCGGTGGTGTTGGAGCTGTTGATGGTGCGCGCGTGGATGCCCGCGCGCTCGGCGGCGGCGATCTGGTTGCGCATCAGCGCCAGCAGCGGGGAGACGATGACGGTGGGGCCCGCCCCCTCGGCGCGCCTGAGCGCGGTGGCCACGAAGTACACCGCCGACTTGCCCCAGCCGGTGCGCTGGACGACGAGGGCCCTGCGGCGCTCGGCGACCAGGGCGTGGATGGCGGTCCACTGGTCCTCGCGCAGCCGGGCGGAGTCCCCGGCCAGGGCCCGCAGGTGCACCTCGGCGCGTTCGCGCAGCGCGCCGCCGGGGGCGTCGGTGGGGACGGTGTTGTCAGGAACGGGTGTGGCCATACGTCCTTTGGTACCAGAGCCCGGGGACCGACGAAGCGGTCGTCCACAGGCCCGGTCCCGACGGGAACAGGTCCAGACGGACATTTAGGCACTGAGTTCCAAAAAGGTGCACGAGGCCACCCGTGTAACAGTAAGGAAACTTTCCACTTTACCGGCATTGCGCTTCTCGGTGCCCGGATGAACACTCCTCGTCAGGGCTCACGTCTGGGAGCGCTCCCGCATGTACGGGGAGCCACCTCCCTCCAGAACGAGCGAAAGGCGCACCATGCAACACCCATGGAGTCGATCCGGTCCCGGGCGTCCGCGATCCCGGGCCTCGTCCCGGCGGAACGCGCGGTTCGGGGCGCTGGCGGCCGCGGCGGCACTCGCCGTCGTCGGAGCGTCCACTCCGGCCCTCACCCTCGACGGCGCCGGCACCGCGTCCGCGGCCGAGTCGGCGGCACAGGTCCCGGTGGGCGCGGGAAGCTACACCGACGCCCTCCCCGCGGGGGCCTCCGGCCCCTCCGACCTCAACGGCAACCCGGTCTCGCCCAAGGTCACCGACGACTACCAGGGCCCCGCCCCCACCAACGAGTGGTGGTCCTCCCTCATCTTCCAGCGCTATCCCGACAACCCGTACGGCGAGAACCTCTTCGCCCACCCCGCCAGCTTCCGCCCCCACGCGGGCGGGCTGGAGATGGGCTACCCGCAGGACCACCGGCTCGTCGGCGACGGCCTCAAGTACGAGCACCCCCACACCGCCGACCTGTCCCTGGGCACGACCGGGCTGGACTCCCCCGACACCCGGGTGGCCGACAGCGGCGACTGGACGGTCACCCCGCACTGGGAGGGCGGCGGCTCGTCCCTGCGCGTGACCATCGGCCAAGGCATGCCCTTCGCCTACGCCGAGACCGGCGGCGGCGACGCCGAGGTGGCCTTCTCCAGCCCGCCCGAGGTCTGGCACGAGGACGGACCGGTGGTCGGCGCGAGCGTCGACGGCCGCCACTACGCCCTCTTCGCCCCCTCCGACACCGCCTGGACCCGGTCCGGGAACACCTTCACCGCCGCCACCGGAGCCGACGGGCACTACTCCGTGGCGGTGCTCCCCTCCCCCGGCGACCTGGACGCCTTCGCCCCCTACGCCCACTCCTTCGTCACCGGCTCCGTCGTCGAGTACGGCTACGACGAGGCCGCCGCCACCCTGACCAGCACCTACCGGCTGGAGACCGAGGCGCGCGAGGGCGGGGAGACCGGCACGCTGATGGCGCTCTACCCCCACCAGTGGGACAACGCCACCACCGCGCTCACCGACCTCTCCTACGCCTCACCGCGCGGCGAGATGCGGGTGGTCGAGGGCACCGCCTTCACGACCGAGCTGACCACCCAGGGCGTCCTGCCCAGCCTGCCGACCGTGGAGAGCGCCGACCACGACCGGATGCGCCAGCTCATCGACGAGGTCCTCGCCGACCCCGAGCCCTTCCCCGAACCCGGCGACACCTACTGGGACGGCAAGGCCATGGGGCGCCTGGCCCAGCTCGTGCCCATCGCCGACTCCATCGGGTACACCGAGGCCCGCGACGAGCTCCTCGACCTGGTCAGGGGGCGCCTGGAGGACTGGCTGACCGCCGGCGGCACCCGCCAGTTCCACCACAACGCCGAGTGGGGCACCATGCTCGGCTACCCGGCCAGCTTCGGCGCCGCGCAGGAGCTCAACGACCACGACTTCCACTACGGCTACTTCGTCTCGGCGGCGGCCGTCGTCGCCCGCTACGACAGCGCGTGGGCCGACGAGGACTCCTGGGGCGGCATGGTCCGCCTGCTGATCCGGGACGTGGCCGAACCCGACCCCGACAGCGACATGTTCCCCCGCCTGCGCTCCTTCTCCCCCTACGCGGGACACGGATGGGCCTCCGGGCACGCCGGGTTCGCCTCGGGCAACAACCAGGAGTCCTCCTCCGAGGGCATGCACTTCGCCGCCGCCACCGCCCTGTTCGGCTCGCTGACCGGCGACGAGGAGCTGCGCGACCTGGGCGTGTACCTGCACACCACCCAGGCCTCCGCCATCGCCCGCTACTGGCAGGACCACGGCGGCGCGACCTTCCCCGACGACTTCGGGCACGACGTCGTGGGCATGGTCTGGGGCGACGGCGGCGACTACCGCATCTGGTGGGACGGCGGTGAGGAGGAGCACTACGGCATCAACTACCTGCCCATCACCGCCGGCTCGCTGTACCTGGGGTACGACCCCGAGCACGCCGGCGCCATGTACGAGTCCCTGGTGGACCGCCTCGGCCGCGAACCGCAGATCTGGCGCGACATCCACTGGGCGCACCGCGCCCTCTCCGACGGAGACGACGCCCTGCGCATGTTCGAGGAGCAGTGGGACACCTACGAGCCGGAGGCGGGCGAGTCCAAGCCGCACACCTACCAGTGGGTCTCCACGCTCGCCGAGGTGGGCACCGTCGACACCTCCGTCACCGCCGACACCGCGCACTACGCGGTCTTCGACGATAACGGCGCCCGCACCCACACCGCGTTCAACCCGGGACCGGAGCCCGTCACCGTCACCTTCTCCGACGGCGTCGAACTGCGCGTGGAGCCGCGTTCCCTGGCCTCCACCACGGGTGAGGGCGGCGGAGGCGACCCCGGCGACCCGGGAGACCCCGGTGACCCCGGTGACCCCGGGGACCCGGGGGACGGCGACATCGGTGACGGACGCCTCCACCTGACCCCCACCGCGCTCTCCGGCACCCCGCACGGCTCCGTCGACGAGATCACCGTGGCCTCCGCCGGAGGGAGCAACCAGGACGGCCTGCCGCCGGACGACAGGGTGGTCCTGCGCGCCGACGGCCTGACCGGCTCCCACACCGGCGGCTCCACGGCGTTCTCCCTTCCGGTGGACTCCGGGAGCGCGATCGCCAACGCCGTCCAGGTCCGCGTGGTCTACGACCTGGACGGCGACGGTACCGACGACCGGACGGAGACCTACCGCTACCTCGCCACCGACGACCTGGACGGCTGGGAGGAGTACACGCAGGAACAGGGCCTGGCGAGCGGTGAGGGCGCCCTCGGCGACATGAACGGCGGTTCGGTCCGCGTCGAGTTGTGGAGCGCCCTGGGAAACCAGTCGTCGAAGGTTCTGCTCGGCCCCGACGGCGGCGCCTCGATCACGATTCCCTTCACCGGCTGACGGCGACGGCGGTCGGCGGTCGGCGGGGCACCGCGGGGACGCCGCTCCCCAGGCGTTCCCGCGGTGCCCGGGAGGGGCCGTGACCAGCGGACGGCCCCCTCCCCGCACCATCCCCGACAGTGGTTCTCGCCCCGGCCCGCCCCCGGGGCGAAAACCGTCCCAAGGATGGGCGAAAACCACGCGTCGCACGGCTCACACACCTCCAACCACGCGCCTATGTACGTTTCAGTCTCTGGCACAGGCCAGAATTACGGACATGGCCCGTACTACTACCCGTCCCCCCGAGGATCTCGCCGAGAAGATCATCGACATCGACGTCTCCGAGGAGATGCGCGGCAGCTTCCTGGAGTACGCCTACTCGGTCATCTACCAACGCGCGCTACCGGACGCGCGCGACGGTATGAAGCCCGTGCAGCGGCGCATCCTCTACCAGATGAACGAGATGGGGCTCCGGCACGACCGCGGCCACGTCAAGTGCGCACGCGTCGTCGGGGAGGTGATGGGACGGCTGCACCCCCACGGTGACAGCGCCATCTACGACGCCCTCGTGCGCCTGAGCCAGTCCTTCGCCATGCGCGTGCCGCTGATCGACGGCCACGGCAACTTCGGCTCCCTGGGCGGCGACGACGCCCCCGCCGCCATGCGCTACACCGAGGCCCGGCTGGACCACGCCGCGGAGCTGCTGGTCTCCTCCATCGACGAGAACGTCGTCGACTTCAGGCCCAACTACGACGGCCAGGAGACCGAGCCCGAGGTCCTGCCCGCCGCCTTCCCGAACCTGCTGGTCAACGGCGCCTCCGGGATCGCGGTGGGCATGGCCACCAACATGGCCCCGCACAACCTGGGCGAGGTCGTCGCGGCCGCCCGCCACCTGATCGCCAACCCCGACGCCACCCTGGAGGAACTCACCGAGTTCGTTCCGGGCCCGGACCTGCCCACCGGCGGCACCATCCTCGGCATGGACGGCATCCGCGACGCCTACCGGACCGGCCGCGGCAGCTTCAAGACGCGCGCCACGGTCTCCATCGAGAAGGTCTCCGCGCGCCGCACCGGCCTGGTGGTCACCGAGCTGCCCTACAGCGTGGGTCCGGAGAAGATCGTCAGCCGGATCAAGGAGCTGGTACAGAACAAGAAGCTCCAGGGCATCTCGGACCTGAAGGACCTCACCGACCGCACCCAGGGCCTGCGCCTGGTCATCGAGCTCAAGAACGGCTTCAACCCCGAGGCCGTCCTGGAGGAGCTGTACCGCCTCACGCCGATGGAGGAGTCCTTCGGCATCAACAACGTCGCCCTCGTGGACGGCCAGCCCCAGACCCTGGGCCTGCGCGAGCTCCTCGAGGTCTACGTCAACCACCGCCTCGACGTGGTGCGCCGCCGCAGCGAGTTCCGCCGCACCAAGCGCCAGGAGCGCCTGCACCTGGTGGACGGCCTGATCGTGGCCCTGCTGGACATCGACCGGGTCATCTCCCTGATCCGCGAGGCCGACGACACCGCCGCCGCCCGCGAGGCCCTCATGGGCGCCTACGACATGTCCGAGGTCCAGGCCCGCTACATCCTGGACACCCCCCTGCGCCGCCTGACCCGCTTCGACCGGCAGGAGCTGGAGACCGAGCGGGACAAGCTCAACAAGGAGGTCGAGGCCCTCACCGAGATCCTGGAGTCGGACAAGAAGCTGCGCCGCCTGGTCTCCAAGGAGCTGGGCGAGGTCTCCAAGCAGTTCGCCACCCCGCGCCGCACCCAGCTCCGGGAGAGCGACGGCGCCTCGCGCAGCGCGGTGATCCCGCTGGAGATGGCCGACCAGCCCTGCCACGTGCTGATGGGCGTGCACGGCACCATCGGGCGGAGCAAGGGCGCCGCCGTGCCGCGCGTGTACGAGGGTCTGCGCACCCGGCACGACGCGGTCCACGTGTCCGTTCCCACCACCTCCCGTTCGGACGTCGGCCTGGTCACCGACCTGGGCCGGATGATCCGCGTTCCGGTGGTGGAGCTGCCCGAGCTGCCGGACGAGGTCGGGGAGGCCCCGCCGCTGGCCTCCGGGCTGGACGTGACCGAGTTCGTCCAGCTCGACGAGGGGGAACGGGTGGTGTCGGTGGTGTCGATGGACGCCTCCGGGCCCGGTTTCGTCGTGGGCACGCGCGACGGCGTGGTCAAGCGGGTCTCGCCCGACTACCCGCCCAACAAGGACGACTTCGAGATCATCACGCTCAAGGACGACGACCGCGTCATGGGCGTCACCCAGTTGTCCACGGGCGAGGAGGACCTGGCCTTCATCACCTCCGAGGCGCAGTTGCTGCGCTTCTCCGCGAACACCGTGCGGCCCCAGGGCCGTCCCGCGAGCGGCGTGACGGGGATCCGCCTGTCGGAGGAGGCGCGGGTGCTGTGGTTCGGCGCCGTGTCCTGTCCGGAGGACTCGGTGGTGGTCACCGTCTCCGGCTCCTCCGACGCCCTGGAGGGCACCCAGGCCGGCTCGGCCAAGGTCACGCCCTTCGAGGCCTACCCGTCCAAGGGCCGCGCCACCGGCGGTGTGCGCTGCCACCGCTACCTCAAGGGCGAGGACACGCTGCTGCTGGCCTGGATCGGCCGATCCCCCGCCCGCGCCGCGCGCGCCGACGGCAAGCCGGTGCGCCTGCCCGACCTGACCGAGCGCAGGGACGGGTCGGGTGAGGCCCTCCCCCGTGCGATCGTTACCGTAGGTAGTGGGCAGACCGACTCCGGGATCACCCCTTCCGGGGCCGGCGCCTGAGTTCTTCACCGATGTGCCGCGCGCACCGGATCCGCCCGGTGCGCGCGGCGCGTGTGCGACCACGGAACAAGGGAGCGACTCCACGTGAGTGACAACAGCGGTGCCACCTCCTCCGAGGGTGCCTTCGACGACCTCTTCGCCGCCAACGAGGCCTACGCCCAGTCCTTCTCCCTCGGCGGCCTCAAGCCGGTCGCCGCGCGCGGCCTGGCCCTGGTGACCTGCATGGACTCCAGGATCGAGCCCCTGGACACACTGGGGCTGAAGCCGGGGGACGCCAAGATCCTCCGTAACGCGGGCGCCAGGGTGACCGACGACACCCTGCGCACCCTGGTCCTGGCGGTGTACCTGCTCGGTGTCGACCGGGTGCTGATCCTGCCGCACACCCGCTGCAAGATGGCCTCCGTGGAGAGCGACGACGCCGTCCACGACCTCATCCGGGAGGAGTACGGGGTGGACACCCGCAGTCTGGAGTTCCACACCGACAACGACCAGCTGGGGGCGCTCCGGCACGACCTGGAACGCATCCGCCACCACCCCCTGCTGCCCCAGGGCCTTCCGGTGACGGGCGCGATCTACGACGTGGACACCGGACGCGTCACCCCCGTCGACCTCTGAGGCGCCTCCCGCCTTCCGGGAGGGACGCGTCGGCCGGGTGTGTCGCGGCGCACGTGTCCGGGGATCTCTTCAGTAGGAGCGCGGGCCCGGTGCGGTCGTGTCGGACCGCACCGGGCGTCCGCCCCACCCGCCCCACCAGGGAATGCGGTCGCCGCCCCGGCCGTTGTGACCCGGGACGACCCCGCGTCGTCGGAAGGAGCACCGTGGAAGAGAACACCTACGAAACCTTCAACCGCGCCCGTATGTTCATGGAGCTGGGCGACCCCATCTACGCCGCCCGGACCCTCGAACCGATCGTCGAGCACGAACCGGACAGCCGCTCCCTGCTGGAGCTGCTGGGCCGCGCCTACTTCCACTCCGCACAGCTCAACAAGGCCGAGCGGACCTTCCGCAGGATCATCGAGCTGGACCCGGTGGACAACTGGGCGCACATCGCGCTCGCACGCACGCTGGAGCGCCAGAGCCGCCACGAGGAGGCGTCCACCTACCGCCGCATGTACTCGGTGATGTCCGGCGGCTCACTGGACTAGCCGGCGCCTGTTCCGGGGGCGCCGCCCGCCCCGCCCGCCGGGCGACGGCACCCGTGCGAGGAGGCCGGGATCCCCGGGCTCGGGCTCCTCCCTCGCGCGGGCCGCGGTCCCCGACTCGTCGTGGCGTTCCAGCGGGGCCAGGGCCGGCTCCTCCCTGGCGCGGGCCGCGGTCCCCGCGACGAGGTCCGCCCTCCCGCCTCGGGCGCCTCTCCACGCGTGTGCGGGCTACCCTGCTGGGCATGGCACCCTCACCAAGCGAGCCGGGCGACACCTCCTGGGTGGACCGGCGTGACGACAGCGCCCGTTCCTGGGCGGACGAGGCGGTGCGCCGGGTCGTGGCCGACGCCAACCGCTCGGCCGACACCCATCTGCACGTGTTCCCGCTGCCCCCGGAGTGGGGCATCGACCTCTACCTCAAGGACGAGTCGGTACACCCCACCGGCAGCCTCAAGCACCGGCTGGCGCGCTCGCTGTTCCTGTACGGGCTGGCCAACGGGTGGATCCGTGAGGGCACCACCATCGTGGAGGCCAGCTCGGGTTCCACGGCGGTCTCGGAGGCCTACTTCGCCCAACTGGTCGGCCTGGACTTCGTCACCGTCATCCCGCGCAGGACCAGCCCGGAGAAGATCGCCCTCATCGAGCGCTACGGCGGGAAGTGCCACTTCGTGGACACCCCGCCCGCGATGTACGCCGAGGCCGAGCGGCTGGCCGCCGAGACGGGCGGCCACTACATGGACCAGTTCACCTACGCCGAGCGGGCCACCGACTGGCGCGGCAACAACAACATCGCCGAGTCGATCTTCGAACAGCTCAGCCTGGAGCGCCACCCCTGCCCCGACTGGATCGTGGTGGGCGCGGGCACCGGCGGCACCTCCGCCACCATCGGCCGCTACCTGCGCTACCGGCGGCTGAGCACCCGCCTGGCGGTGGTGGACCCGGAGAACTCGGCGTTCTTCCCCGGCTGGGTGACCGGTGCGGCCGACTACTCCACGGGCATGCCCTCGCGGATCGAGGGGATCGGCCGCCCCCGCATGGAGCCGAGCTTCGTGCCCTCGGTGATCGACCTGATGATGCCGGTGCCCGACGCCGCGAGCATCGCCGCGATGCGGCACCTGCACGATGTCACCGGGCTGAGCGCCGGAGGCTCCACGGGCACGAACCTGTGGGGCGCGTGGCAGCTCATCGCCAGAATGCTCCGTGAGGGCCGCGGAGGCAGCGTGGTCACCCTGATCTGCGACGGCGGCGAACGCTACCAGCACAGCTACTACAACGACGCCTGGGTGGCGGAGAGGGGCCTGGACCCCGCCCCCTACCGCACGGCCGTCGACCGGTTCCTCGCGGAGGGGGTCTGGGCACCGCCGCGGACCCCCTGAGAACCCGGGGCCTGTCGGTGGACCCGGTCCGGCGGGGGCGCCGAAGGTTCCCGTACCCGCGGCGCCCGAGCACGAGGCGAAGCGCAGCACAGCCTCAAAGACGACACAGCGGGGGCGCCGACGGGGTTCTGGAGGCCCCGCAGGTGCGCCCGCGAGGCACGAGCGGGTGCACCGCAGGGACCGAAGGTTCCCGTACCCGCGGCGCCCGAGCACGAGGCGAGGCGCAGCGCAGCCTCAAAGAAACACGGTCTAGGCGTCGATGCGGGTCACGTCCAGCTCCTGGGCGCCCTGCTGGATGAAGCGGCGGCGCGGGGCCACCTCGTTGCCCATCAGCAGGTTGAACACCGAGGCGGCCTCCTCGGCCTGCTCCACGCGGATCCGGCGCAGCGTGCGGTGGCGCGGGTCCATGGTGGTCTCGGCCAACTGGTCGGCGTCCATCTCGCCCAGGCCCTTGTACCGCTGCACCGGCTCCTTCCAGGAGATCTTGCGCTTCTCCAGGTCCAACAGCGTGCGGGAGAGCTCGGCGTCGGAGTAGGTGTAGATGTAGCGGTCCTCGGGCTTGGCACCGCGCTTGCGCCGGGTGTTGGTCAGCTCGATGCGGTGCAGCGGCGGGACGGCCGCGTAGACCCGCCCGGAGTCCAGCATCGGACGCATGTACCGGTAGATGAGCGTGAGCAGCAGGCAGCGGATGTGCGCGCCGTCCACGTCGGCGTCGGCCATGAGGATGATCCGGCCGTAGCGGGCGGCGTCGATGTCGAAGGTCCGCCCCGAGCCGGCGCCGATCACCTGCAGGATGGCCGCGCACTCGGCGTTCTTGAGCATGTCGGCGACCGAGGACTTCTGCACGTTGAGGATCTTGCCCCGGATCGGCAGCAGCGCCTGGAACTCGGAGTCGCGGGCCAGCTTGGCGGTGCCCAGGGCCGAGTCGCCCTCGACGATGAACAGCTCGCTGCGCTCCAGGCCCTCGCTGCGGCAGTCCACCAGCTTGGCGGGCAGCGCCGAGCTCTCCAGGGCGTTCTTGCGCCGCTGGGTCTCGCGCTGCTGGCGCGCGGCCAGACGGGCCTTGGCGGCGCCGACGACCTTCTCCAGGACCATGCGGGCCTTGGCCTTCTCCGCCTTCTTCGTGGTGGTCAGGAACTCGCGCAGCTCCTTGCCCACCACCTGGGAGACGATCTTGGCCGCCGCGGAGGTGCCGAGGATCTCCTTGGTCTGTCCCTCGAACTGCGGCTCGGGCAGGCGGACGGTGACGACCGCGGTGAGCCCCTCCTGGGTGTCGTCCTTGGTGACGGGGTCGTCGCTGTTCCTGAGCAGCTTGGTGGCGCGCAGCTGGTCGTTGATCACCCGCACCAGAGCGCGTTCGAAGCCGTTGATGTGGGTGCCGCCCTTGGGGGTGGCGATGACGTTGACGAAGCTGCGCACGGTGGTGTCGTAGCCGGTGCCCCAGCGCAGGGCCACGTCCACGTCCAGGCGGCGGTCGACGTCGGCGGGCACCATGTGCCCGGCGTCGTCCAGGACGGGGACGGTCTCGGTGAAGTTGCCGCTGCCCTGGATGCGCAGCACGTCGCTGACCGGGTCGTCGGGGGACAGGAAGGTGCAGAACTCGCTGATGCCGCCGTCGAAGCGGAACTCCTCCTCGTGGGCGGGCTCGCCCTCCGCGCGCTCGTCGCGCACGGCGATGGTCAGCCCGGGAACGAGGAAGGCGGTCTGGCGGGCCCGGTCCAGGAGCGACTCGCGGGCGATCTCGGCTTCCTTGAGGAAGATCTGCAGGTCCGGCCAGAACCGGATGCGGGTGCCGGTGACCTTCTGGGCCACCTTGCGGATCTGCTCCAGGCCCGAGGAGGGGGTGAACTCGGCGTCGGGCCCGGGGCCGGCGAAGTGGCCGGGCATGCCCCGGCGGAAGCTGAGCGCGTGGGTGCGGCCCTGGCGGTCGACCTCCACGTCCAGGCGCGCCGACAGGGCGTTGACCACCGAGGCGCCGACGCCGTGCAGGCCGCCGGAGGCGGTGTAGGAACCCGAGCCGAACTTGCCGCCCGCGTGCAGCTTGGTCATGACCAGCTCCACGCCGGAGAGGCCGGACTTGGGCTCGGCGTCCACGGGGATGCCGCGGCCGTCGTCGCTCACCGACACGGATCCGTCGGCGTGCAGGGTGACGTCGATCCGTCCGCAGAAGCCGCCCAGGGCCTCGTCCACGGAGTTGTCGATGATCTCCCACATGCAGTGGGTGAGGCCGCGGCTGTCGGTGGACCCGATGTACATGCCCGGCCGTTTGCGCACCGCCTCAAGACCTTCGAGGACCGACAGGTGCCGGGCGGAGTAATCCTCGGGGTCGTGAACGGCTGCGGTCAAGGCGGTCACTCGGACATCTCCTGCGTTTCGAGGGCCATCAGGGCGCTGATGCGGTGCGTGCCCTTTGTACCGCGCCGCACTGACGATAGGGGGCGGCGTGCCGGTCACTTGCTACCGCCGGGACACGGCGGGAGGACGGGAGCCTGCCCCGCGCGAGACTACCACCTCTGGTGGATGCGACCTGGATGCTCCTTCTCTACGGGGATGTAGCTCCTCCATACGGGTACAACCAGCAACAGAAACGACATCGATCTCGAAAGCGCCCCACCAGGGCACCTACCAGGCAGATTCCGCTGTCGGCGTACACGGGCCCGGGTTGGGAACGTCTTGGCCGGGTTAGATGTTGTCAGAGGTGACTAACGCCGAGTATTGAGGATGGCGAAGTGACTGGAACCCTTGCCCCCACCCAGCCGCTAACGGCTGCTGACCGTTGCGACCGCTGTGGTGCACAGGCTTATGTCCGGGTGCTGCTGAACTCCGGCGGTGAACTGCTGTTCTGCGCGCACCACATGCGCAAGCACGACGACTCTCTCCGCAAGATCGCCTCGGACATCCAGGACGAGACCGACAAGCTGCACGAGAGCAAGACGGACGAGCGTTAGCCACACGAACAGGGCGAAGGCGGCGGTTCACCGAACCGCCGCCTTCGTGGTGTCCGGACCCGGGACCCGGTCAGCCCAGGACCCGGTTGTGGTAGCCGGACACCCTGGTGAACCCCGCACGCTCGTACAGGCGCAGGGCCGGGGCGTTGTCCGCGACCACGCACAGGTAGGCCCTGCGCGCGCCCTTGTCGTGTGACCAGCGCAACAGGTCGGCCAGGATCCCGGTGGCCACGCCCCTGCCGCGCGCCCCGGGCTCGGTGAACATGGCGCAGACGCCCACCGACTCCCCGTCCAGCACCGCGGCGCCCCTGCCGCCTCCGGCGGCGGCGTAGGCGGCGTCGACCCCGCCGAGGATGCGCGTCAGGTCCAGGCCCGACCAGGCCGCTCCGGGCGCGGTCGAGACCGAGGAGGTTCCGGGGGCCTCGGGAGGCTCGCCGAGGTCACGGGCCAGGACCAGCGTGGGCTCCACCACCGCGTACCCGTGCCCGGCCAGGCGCCGGTCGACCTCCTCCTCCCCCGGCCACACCTGCACGCAGGGCCGCACCCCGCGCCCGGTGTAGTAGGCGGTGACCTCGGACACGTCCGCGCCGGGGTCCATCACCAGCGCGCAGTTGGCGCGTTTGGTGATCCCCTCGGCGAACCCGAACCGCCAGCCGCCGCGCTCCTCGACCTCGAAGGGCGGCCAGTCCCGCGTCACCCGCCGTGCCCACTCGTGCATCCCCGCTCCTCTCCCAGAGCGGCCGATGCTACACGCCGGCCTCCGATCGGCCTCCGCGGAGGAGGGGCGGCACGGCTCCCGCACGCGACCGTCCTAACATGGGCGGGCACACAGAACCCGCGTCCACCTGGGAGTCCGCACCATGATCGTCCTGCTGCCGCCGTCCGAGGGCAAGGCCACCTCAGGGGAGGGGCCGCGCCTGGACCTGGGAGCGCTGACCCTCCCGGAGCTGGCCGGGGCCCGCGAGAGGGTGGCGGCCGCGCTGGCGGAGCTGTGCGCGGGGCCCGCGGACACCGCCATGGACATCCTGGGGCTCGGCCCCAGCCAGACCGACGCGCTCAAGCGCAACATGGACCTGGCCACCGCGCCGACGCTGCGCGCCGCCGACCTGTACACGGGCGTGCTCTACGACCGGCTCCGCCCGACCGACCTCCCCGACGACGCGGCCGGGCGGATCCTCGTCCTCTCCGGGCTGTGGGGCGTGGTCGGCCCCGCGGACCGGCTTCCCCCGTACCGCCTGTCCATGGGTGTGAAGCTTCCGCCCCTGGGCGGGTTGGGCGCCTACTGGCGCCGCGAGCTGTCCGCGCCCCTGGGCGAGCTGGTCGGGGACCAGCTCGTCGTCGACTGCCGTTCGGCCGTCTACGCCGCCGCGTTCGCCCCCGCGAACGGCGTCGCCGTCAAGGTGCTGCGCGAGCGCGTCGTGGACGGTGCCGTCAAGCGCTCGGTGGTCAGCCACATGGCCAAGGCCACCCGGGGCGACATCGCCCGTTCCCTGCTCGTGGAGGGTGTGGACGCCGCCACCCCCGAGGAGCTGGTGGCCGCCCTGCGCGACCTGGGGCACACCGTGGAACTGCCCGGTCCGCGTGCCCTGAACGTCATCGTCCGCGACTGAGGGACCGCACGGGAGGAAGGCCCCGGGGGAAGGGACCCCCGCGGGGGCCGGCCGGTGGCCACGGGCACGGTGGACACGGGCGGCGAGCGGTCGGAACGGCACACCGACGGGGAGCGGCCGCCGGCCACTCCCCGTAATGTAACGACTCGATATCGCGACTTTATGCCAGACCTACAGCACGTGCGGCACCATGGTCGGTGTCGGATGGATGACACATCGGATGGATGACACGGTGTTGCCGGACCAGGCGTAGCGGCGCCTGGAAACGCGGTGGACGTCCCGGAGCGCCACGGGGGATGCTCCGGTACACGCGGGAGTCGCCACACCCGCGCGGACCACGGGGCACCGGAACCCGGTGTGCCGCCCCGCCCACAGGGCGAGGCGGCACACCGGGAACGGATCGGTCCTCGTCGGCCTCGGCCGCTCCGGCCCCGACACCGTCGGGGAGAGGGCCGGCCACCACCTGGAAGGACTAGTCCAGGTAGTCGCGGAGTACCTGCGAACGCGACGGGTGACGGAGCTTCGACATCGTCTTGCTCTCGATCTGCCGGATGCGTTCCCGGGTGACTCCGTAGACCTTGCCGATCTCGTCTAAAGTCTTCGGCTGGCCGTCGGTGAGCCCGAAGCGCATGGACACCACGCCCGCCTCTCGCTCGGACAGCGTGTCCAGCACCGAGTGCAGCTGCTCCTGGAGCAGTGTGAAGCTGACCGCCTCGCCCGGCTGGATGGCCTCGGAGTCCTCGATCAGGTCGCCGAACTCGCTGTCGCCGTCCTCGCCCAGCGGGGTGTGCAGGGAGATCGGCTCACGCCCGTACTTTTGGACCTCGACGACCTTCTCGGGGGTCATGTCGAGTTCCTTGGCCAGCTCCTCCGGGGTGGGCTCGCGGCCCAGGTCCTGGAGCATCTGGCGCTGCACGCGGGCCAGCTTGTTGATGACCTCGACCATGTGCACCGGGATACGGATGGTGCGCGCCTGGTCGGCCATGGCGCGGGTGATCGCCTGGCGGATCCACCACGTCGCGTAGGTCGAGAACTTGAAGCCCTTGGTGTAGTCGAACTTCTCCACCGCGCGGATCAGACCGAGGTTGCCCTCCTGGATCAGGTCCAGGAACAGCATGCCGCGGCCGGTGTAGCGCTTGGCCAGCGACACCACCAGGCGGAGGTTGGCCTCCAGCAGGTGCTTCTTGGCACGGCCGCCGTCCTCGGCGATCCACTCCAGTTCGTCGCGCAGCTCGAAGGTGAGGATTTCGCCGTCCTCGGACAGCTTCTCCTCGGCGAAGAGGCCGGCCTCGATACGCTTGGCGAGCTCGACCTCCTGCTCGGCGTTGAGCAGCGGGACCTTGCCGATCTGCTTGAGGTAGTCCTTGACCGGGTCGGCCGTCGCGCCCGCCGCGACGACCTGGGCCGCCGGGGCGTCGTCGTCATCGTCGTAGAGGACGAAGGACTCGTCCTCGTTGGCGGGCTTGGCGGGAGCGCCCACGGCCTCGGGCTTGGCGGGCTTGACGTCCTTGTCCCCGGACTCCGGGGGGTCCTCGACCAGTTCCAGCTCGGCGCCGGTGTGCTCGAGGTCGTCCAGGCCATCCTCGTCCTCGGTGTACTCGCCGTCCGCCGCGAGTGCGAGGTCCTTCTTGCCCGCCGTCTTCTTGGCTCCGGCCGACTTGGCCGCCGGGCCCTTGGCAGTGGTCTTCTTGGCCGCGGCCTTCTTCGGCGCGGCCTTCCTGGCAGCGGTGGGCTTCTTGGCCGCGGCCTTCTTCGGCGCGGACTTCCCGGCGGGGCCCTCGACCTCCTCGACGGCCTCGGCGACGGAGTCGACCACCGCGGTGACCGTCTCGGGCTGCTCCTTGGCCGCCGCGGCGCGCGCGGGCTTGGCGGCCCCGTCGGCGGTCGCGGCCTTGGTGGACCTGGTCGAGGTGGACCGCGTGGCCGCCGGCTTGCGCCGCGGCGCCTTGCGCCGGGAGGATGCCGACTCGGGGACGAGTACGGTCACGCCTTCCTTCGCGAGGCTGCGGAGCACGGACTGCGCCTGCGACATCGGGATTTCGGCCTCTTCGAAGGCACGGCGCACGTCCTCGGGCTCAAGAAAGCCCTGGGACCGCCCACGCTCGATCAGCTGCTGAATGACGGGCTCTTGCAGTGACTCGGACTGCTTCGAGCGAGTCGAACTGGCAGATGACACAAACACCTCTCGAACGGACGTGTGGCGAGATTGTCGGACCCGGTGGTCCGCCTGGCCGGGACCGGGCACCGCGCCCTCTCCCACCTGCGGCCTGGGATCGTCCCCACTGGAACGGGGAAGCCGTTGGTCTTTCAAGCGTATGCGCTCCCCGGGGGTCGGCCCCTTCAAGCGTATGCGCTCCGGGAGGTCATCCCCGCAGAGGATCACCCCCGCATCGCGGGGCGGAACGGCTTCTTCACTGTAGGCAAGGCGATGGACTTGTTCGTACGGTCTGCTGTCGGTCCACCGCAGGTCCATCGCTCCGCCGCGAACCGGTACTACCGCTCCGACGCGGAATCGATCACCGGAAGTTGAACGGCGAGCAGAGTGACGTCATCGTCCTGCTCATACCCATCGAGCATGCTCTCAACAAGGTACTCCAGCATCTGCTGTGAATCGCCCACCACCTCCGGAGGAGCCGACGACACCACGTCGACGAGCTCGTCGAGTCCGGAGTCGACGGACCGCTTGCGGTTCTCAACCAGTCCATCGGAATACAGGACGACGGTGTTACCGGGTTGCACGAAGAATTTGTGGTGGCCCCGCGCGGAGCTGACGCCGAGCGGTGTGTCGGGATCGGTTTCGAGCAGGGACGGACCGGCGCTGCCCGCCACGACCAGCGGCGGGAGGTGCCCCGCGTTGCTGAGGTCGAGCTGGCCGGTGACCGGGTCCAGCACGAAGTAGACCAGGGTGGTCACCTGGTCCATACCCTCCGTCGCCGAGAACATGCGGTCCAGTCCGGCGAGGACGTCGGCGGGCTCGGGCATGGAGAACGCCAGGGCGCGCAGCGCGTTGCGGATGCGGCTCATCCCGGCCGCCGCCTGGATGCCCTTGCCCATGACGTCGCCCAGCACCCCGGCGACGCGGCCGTCGGGCAGCGGGAAGGCGTCGTACCAGTCGCCGCCGACCTGCACGTTCTGTGATCCGGACCGGTAGTAGGCGGCCAGGCGCACACCGCGCACCTCGGGCAGCTCCTCGGGCAGCAGGCTGCGCTGGAGCTCCACGGCGGTGTTGTGCTCCTGCTCGTAGAGGAGGGCGCGGCCGATGGCCAGCGCGCACTGCCCGGCCAGGGCCTCCAGGAACACGCGCTCCTCGTCGGTGACCCTGCGCGGGGACGAGAAGGCGAAGCGCAGCGCGCCGATGGGGTGGCCCGCGGCCATCATCGGCAGCGCGACCCAGGCCCTCTCCGGCGTGGACCTGACGAGTTCGGCGACCTCGGGGGCGTCGTCGAGCAGCTCGGCCAGCTCGGCCGGGTTGGCGGCCAGGCGGGGCAGCCGGTCGGCGATCGCCCTGGCCGCGATGTCCGGGTGGTCGACCGGGAAGGCGGACCCGGGCAGTTGGTGGGTGTGCTCGGCGGCGACGGCGTGCAGCCGGAGGCGGCCGCGGTCCAGAAGGACCACGCACGTGTGGTCGGCGCCCACTCCGGAGCGGCCGATCTGGGACATGGCGTTGACCACCTCGTCGGCGGTGAGCGCCTCGGCCAGGTCGGAGGTGGCCTTCTGTAGGCGGGCGGTGCGCATGGCCGCCTCGCTGAGCTGCTGGTTCAGGCGCTGGCGGAGCTCGTCGGCCTCGCGCTCGTTGGTGATGTCGACGAGCGTTCCGACCCACTCGGTGGTCCGGGAGCCGTCCATGATCGGGTGGGCGCGGGCCCGGTAGTGGCCGTAGCCGCCCGAGCAGGTGCGCACGCGGAACATGGCGTCGAAGGGGGTGACGTCGAGGACGGCGTCGTCCCAGGCGCGCTCGACGCGGGCGCGGTCGTCGGGGTGGAGGGCCTCCAGCCAGCCCCGGCCCAGGTAGTGGTCCAGGTCCTGGCCGGTGATGGCCCGCCACTGGGGGCAGTCCTCGTGGACGTCGCCGCCGGGTCCGGCGGTCCAGACGATCTGGTTGCCGGCGCGCAGCAGGGCGCGCAGCCGCTGCTCGTCGCGGTGGGCGGTGGTGCCGCCGTCCACGCCGTCGTGCCCGCTCGCCCGGCCGGCGTCGTGGACGGCGATGAGGGCGACGTAGGAGTCACCGGTGTCGGGTTCGGTGACGGGGAACCAGGTGAGGTCCCACCGCTGCCCGGTACGGGTCCGGTAGCGGTCGCGCACGGCGTGCCCGTCCTCGCGCACGCTGGCCAGGCAGGCGCGGTGGTCGGCGGCGGCGGTCCGCTCGCCGCTCTCCTCCAGCAGGTCGCCCGGGGTCCTGCCCAGGCACTCCGCGGGGGTGCGGTCCAAAACGGCGGCCAGCCGCTGGTTGATCGTGCTGAAGACGTCGTCGGAGTCGAGCAACGCGAATCCGACCGGGGAGTCGGTGAGAAGGGACTGCACCGCGTCGGGGAGTTGCGCCCCGCTGATCCTGGGCGGCGGAATGGACGTCTCGGCGCTCAACTGCTCGACACCTCCGGAACCGTCGATTCCCCATCCGTGTTTCGTTGGGGCTGCTGCCTGGACCGCGTGGCCCCTGTCGACCACGCGGACCGTCCACGGCGTGAAAACCGAAAGGTGGGCGGCGCCGAAGGTGACCGGGGGCTCCGCGACTCTCGGGAGTCACGCTCGATGACTCCTCTCGGCCGCTGTCACGGTTCCAAGCATAAGACACACCCGTCCGCGCGCAACGGCCGTCGTGCCTGGGCGGCGCCCGCGATGGAGGAGCACCACTCACGGACGCGGAAGGTAAATAATAGGCCACCTGTCAGCCGTGCCAAGGTGGACGGGGAGTTTCCCCGGCGTGTTTTCGGCCCATTCTGGGCTATGAGCACTCATGATGGGTTGCACTCCACCGTTCGCAACAGGAACGTTATATGCCCGAAATGCCCTTTTCGTCTTGCTGACCTGCGGTGATGGTGGTGTTCGAGTAAACAATGCTTCCCAGAGGTTTTGTCAACAGCGCGCCTGGAGAGGGGTTGACACTCCGTCCAGAACAAGTGGAATGGGTGAAGGTCACCGTCCAGGCCATCTCCAGCTAGGGGTGTGAGCAAGAATGCTCCAGATCTTCCCGGTCCAGGATCTCAGGCGGATATCGGCGCGGCTCCACGGCGAGTTCAACGCCCTGTCCCGTCGCTGCGTCGAGCGCTGCGTCAGTGACACCTGGCACTGCGTCGAGCACCTGGGCATCACGGTCACACCGCACCTGGTCGAGCGGGTCGCCCGCGAGCACCTGGAGGCGATGGTGAACTCCGTACCGCCCTCGCAGACCGTCAGAAAGGCGTCACGGAGGCCGGGAACGTCCCTGTTCACCAGCCATCACACCGTTTCCGGGCCGCGCTGACCCACCGGACGCGGGGAGCGCGCGACCACCCGCCGTGAGGAACCGCACCCCGAGTGCGGCGGCCGACGCGGAGCCGCCCGGACGCGAATGCCACGCCCGGGGCTGGCATACGCTCGGGTTGTGCCCTCCCCGACACCTCCACCCACAGGTCCCGAACCGGTGCCCGACGCCGTCTTCGACGAGATGCTGCGCGCCGCCAGAGCACTGCTGGCCATGCGCCATCCCCTCGACGCCGAGCTGGCCTTCAGCGAGATGCTCGGCGCCTGGTGGGGTGAGCGTGTCCCCGGCATGGACGTCGAACGACTGCTCGGCGAGGGGCTGATCGCACACGCCACCGCCTCCGCCGACCCCGCCGGGCTCGGCGTACTCGCGGCGGTCACCGCGCTGGGCACCTCCTCCACGCAGCGGAGCCTGGCCGAGCAGGGGATGATCGCGCTCAGGGAGCGCGGCCTCCAGGTGCCCGAGTGGGCCTCCCAGCTCGGTGTGGCCACCCCGGTGGCCGCCTACGTCAGCAGCGACCAGTTCGGCGACACCGACGACGTGGTGTGCGTGTTCAGCCGCGACCGCCCCGGCGGCCCGGGGTCCCTGCCGCCCGAGCACGCGCTGATCCTGGTCCTGGACCACAACGGCGGCGGCGTGCTGCGCGACGCCTGGGTGACCACCAAGGTCGAGCAGCTGCTGGAGCAGTGCCGGGAGAGGGCCGAGGCGGACGAGTTCGCCCGGTTCGCACGGATCGAGCTGACCGAGGCCCGCGCGCTGCTGTCCCGCGCGCTGGAGCGCACCGAGCAGGTGGTGGACGCCTCGGGCGACCCGGCCTCGGGGCCGACCGTGGAGCTGGTCGGGCTGAAGGTCTCGGACCTGACCGGGGGCTCCCTGGCCGCGCACTTCGCGCTGGCCAACGCACGGGTACGGGCACTGCCCGTCCCTCCGGAGGGGGTGGAGATCTCCCCCGTGCCGGTGTGGCGGCGCGACCGGCGGGCGGTGCTGGCCGCCCGCTTCCTGTCCTCGGACGAGGCCGCCGAGCTCTCCGACTCCTACGCGGCCAGCCGCTGCGTCGACCACATCATCGCCCACGGCTGCGACGTGGACAGCGGTCGGCCGATGCGCGTCAGCCCGCGCAAGGTCGAGTCGTTCCTGCTGCACTGGCTTCCCGGCCGGGTGGTGCTGCTGCCCGAGGAGCAGGAGGCCATGCCGCACGTGCTGGCGGCGTGGGTGCGCTGGGCGGGCGCGCGCGGCAATCTGCCCGAGGTGGCGGTGGGGGCGACCCTGGACGCCGTGTGGGAGTGCACCTCCGAGTTCATCCGCACCTACCGCGATCCGGCGCGCCCGCTGGGCCTGCGCCAGGAGGCGGTGCGGCGGCTGCTGCCGGACGGCGACTTCGCGTCACTGGCACGGCGGATGTTCGCGTTCCCGCTGCTGGCGAGCGAGCTGGTGACGTGGGCGCCGAAGGAGTTCGACCCGGACACGCCCGAGGGCCGCCGGGCGCTGCTGCGGCTGGACCACTACGGCGAGTACGAGGCGGCCACACCGCACAGCGGCCGGCACTCCACCGGGCAGGACCGCTGGTACCGGCCGGTGACCGGAGACGACCCGGGGCGGGAGCGGGAGCTGGACCGGCACGAGCGGCTGGCCAGACGGCTGTGGCACGGGCGGCCCGCGAACCTGTGGGCGGCGGCACGCCGGATGCTGGACCGCGGCATGGACCGGCCCACGGTGCTGGCCGCGCTGGCCGGGGTGCTCGACTCCGCCACCGGCGAGGACGACCTGCGCCGCCGCCTGGACGCGCTGTAGGGGCCGCCCCGGGCCCTCCGTCCCGGGTGGATCCGGGGGAGTCAGTCCAGCATGCGCTCGCGCAGCCTCTCCACGACGGCGTCGGACAGCTTGAGCCCGTCCGAGACGTAGTCGTCGAAGGAGCCGTAGACCTCGTCGATGTGGTCGAAGGACATCCGCAGGTACTCGGCGCGCACCCGTGTCATCGGGGCGACCTCCTCCCACTCCAGACCGCTGTGCGCGGCCAGCCTGCTCATCCACTTGTCGGTGTTGGCCTGGCGCTCGTTGCTGGCCAGGTAGTCGGCGACGACGGTCTCGCGGTCCACGCCCAACAGGCCGAGGATCAGGGCGGCGCCCCAGCCGGTGCGGTCCTTGCCCGCGCTGCAGTGGAAGACCAGGGCGGTCGGGCCCTTGGCGACGCGCTCGACCAGGTCCCGGTACCCGGTGAGCGCCTCGGCGTCGGTGACCAGTTCGCGGTAGACCCCGTGCATGAAGCGCTCGGCGGCACCGTCGGCGAACATGCTCCGGGCCTTCTCGGGATCGGCGAGGGACAGGGAGAAGTTGGCCCCGGCCGCCTCGGGGTTCTGCACGGCCACGGCCGCGTACTCGGCGCCCTCGGGCGTGATGTCGGGCAGGGTCTCGCGCTCGTGCGGGGTGCGCAGGTCGACGAGCTGCCGGATACCCAGGCCGTTGTAGACGGGCAGCTCCTCCGCCGCGATGGTGTGCAGGGCGTCGGAGCGGTACACGAGGCCGCGGCGGACGGTGCGGCCGGAGGCCGTGCGGTGACCGCCGAGGTCACGGAAGTTGGGGGCGCTGGAGAGGATGAAACCGTCGTTCGTCACATCCGCGACGATACCCATCCGTCCCAGAGCCCCTCCAGCCGACGTCCGCCCTCTCGGGGAACGGCGGTCGGGCGCCCGCCCCACCACCGTGGCGGTCAGTCGCCCTCGCGCATGGCGGTGATCTGCTCCCCCGCCTCCTTGACGTCCTTGGCGGTGTCCACACCGCGCCAGAACCCGTCGATGCGGTAGGCGGTCAGCCGCCCCTCCTTGGCCAGGTCGGGGAAGGTGGAGGACTCGTGGTCGCCCCTGGTGGGCAGCAGCGGGGTGAGGCCCGGCTCGAACAGGTACACCCCGGCGTTGATCCACACCGGGAGCAGCGGGCTCTGGGTGAAGCCCTCGACCCGGTCCTGGTCGTCCACGTCCACGATGCCCCAGGTCGTGCGGAACTGGGACAGGGCCAGGGTCGCCAGGCCGCCCCGCTCCCGGTGGTGCGCGGTCATCTCGTCCAGGGGGAACCAGGTGAGCACGTCGCCGTTGAGCGCGAAGTAGGGGGCGCCCGAGTCGCGCAGGCCGGTGGAGGCGTAGCGCAGGGCGCCACCGCGTCCGAGCGGCTCGTCCTCCACCAGGAGCGTGATCTCCGGCCCTCCCTCGCGGGCCTCCAGGTACTCGCGCAGCACCTCGGCCTTGTAGCCGCAGGAGACGACGACCTGTTCGACACCGTGGTCGGTGAGCCACTCCAGCTGGTAGTCGATGATGGGACGTCCGGCCACCTCCACCATCGCCTTGGGGCGTGTGTCGGTGTAGGGCCGCAGCCTGGTGGCCTTGCCGCCGGCGAGGATGAGCGCCTGGGTGACGGGGGACACTGAGGAGGAAGTGGGAGAAGCGGTCATGCGACGGACACTAGCAGCACGTCGGCGGGTGCCTCCCGGGGCGTGTACGGGGCCGCCGGGCCGAGGTGCGCACGGGTGCGCCGGCTAGGCCTGCTGGGTGGCCTCGGCGTAGGCCCTGCGCACGTCCGCGCTGGTCACCACGGTGAGATCGGCCGCGGTCGCGGCCTCCCCCACCTCCTGGGACACCCGCAGGTCCCGGTGGGAGCACGCCTTCTCGAACAGGGAACGGGCGAAGCGGCCGTTGCCGAGCTCGTCGATCCACCCGGCCTCGCACACGTGCGCGAAGATGCTGCGCAGGTCCTCGCGCGCGGTGTCGTCGAAGGTGTCCCCGGTGCGCGCCGCCACGGCCTCGGCGATCTCGGTGAGTTCGGCGGGGGCGTAGGAGGGGAAGCGCACGCGCACGTTGAACCGCGAGGACAGTCCGGCGTTGGAGGCCAGGAAGCGCTCCATCTCGGCCGGGTACCCGGCGAGCACGACCACGAGCCGGGACCGGTCGTCCTCGGCCCGCTTGAGCAGGGTCTGGATCGCCTCGGCACCGAACGCGTCCCCGCCGCTGTAGCCCGGGTTGACCAGCGAGTACGCCTCGTCGACGAACAGCACACCGCCCAGGGCGCGGTCCACCAGCCGGTTGGTCTTGACCGCGGTGGCCCCCAGGTGCTCGCCGACCAGGTCGGCGCGCTGGGCCTCGACCACCTCGGCACGGCCGAGCAGGCCGAGGGCGGCGAAGACCCGGCCGAGCACCCGCGCGACGGTGGTCTTGCCGGTGCCGGGCGGGCCGGAGAACACGAAGTGCCGCATGGGCGCCTGGTTGAGCAGGCCCTGCTCCTCCCGGAGCTTGGCCACACGCAGTTGGGCGACGATGGAGCGGACCTGCTCCTTGACCGGTTCCAGCCCGATCATGGCGTCCAGCTCGGCCAGCGCCTCCTCGATGCCCGGGGCCTCCCCGAAGCCCGGCAGGCGGGAGGTCAGCTCCCGGTGGGCGGCCTCGACGTCGACGGCCCGGACGGTGATCAGGTCCTCGGCCTCGGGGCGGGGCGCGGGCTCGCCGCCGTCCACCCCTGCGGTGACCACGCGCACGTCGCGGGCCTGGGCGGCCTTCTCGACCACCGATCGGGCGAAGCGGCCGTTGCCGAGCTCGTCGACCACCTCGCGCTGGACCACCTGGTCGAATCTTCGCCGGAGCGCCTGGGCGGCCCCGGCCTCCAGGGTGTCGCCGCGCTGGCGGACGAGGGACTCGGCGATACGGAACAGCTCGTCGGCCGAGTAGCTGGGGAAACTGATGCGGGTGGCGAAGCGGGAGGCCAGGCCGGGGTTGGAGGCCAGGAAGGCGTCCATCTCCTTCTCGTACCCGGCCAGGACGACGACGAGCTGGTCGCGGTCGTCCTCGGCGCGCTTGAGGAGGGTCTGCACGGCCTCGTTGCCGAACCGGTCCGACTGCCCGTCGCCCTCGTTGACCAGTGAGTAGGCCTCGTCGACGAACAGCACGCCGCCCAGGGCGCGGTCCACGAGCTCGTTGGTCTTGATGGCTGTGGCGCCCAGGTACTCCCCCACGAGGTCGGCGCGCTGGGCCTCGACCACGCGGGAGGTGGGCAGCAGGCCGAAGGAGTGGAAGATCGTGGCCAGTGTGCGGGCGACGCTGGTCTTGCCGGTGCCGGGCGGCCCGGAGAAGACCAGGTGGCGCAGGGGGCGCTCGACGGGGAACCCCGCGTCGGCGCGCAGCCGGGCGGCCTCGATGGAGGCGGCGATCCCGCGCACCTGCTGTTTGACCGGGTCGAGCCCGATCATGTCCTCCAGCTCGGCCAGGGCTTGGTCCACGGGGACGGGCTCCTCGTCGTGGGCCTCTCCCGCGGCGGGCCGGCCGGGGCGGGGGCCGGTGTCGGCGCGGCCGCGCATCGGCTGGGCGCGGCCCTCGGCGTCCGGTCCGCCGGAGGCGTCGGAGCGGTCGCCGCGTCCGGTGCGGCGGGACACGGGCATGGCCTTGGCGGCCTCGCGCCGGTTGGCCTCGCTGTCCCTGAGGATCTGGCGGGAGGCGGACAGCCGCCACAGCAGGCAGGCGCCCGCGGCGGTGTAGAGCAGGGCGATCCCCCAGGAGGCGGAGAAGGACTCGACGACCAGTCCGACCAGGGCCAGGGAGAATCCGGCGATGAGCCCGGCGGTGAGGGAGAGCGCGGCGGTGTGCCAGACGGGGAACTCGCGTGCCCGGCCGGCGGCCAGGACCACGAGCAGGGGCAGCGGCGGGATCAGCAGGGTGACGGGTTCGCCGGTGAGGGGGATCTGGAACAGGGGGACGGCCACGGCGAGCCAGAGCACGCACACCATCACCGTGACGAAGGCGTCGGTCGAGCGCATGAGGGCGGCGAGGACCGTCAACAGGACGAGGGTCCCCACGACCGCGCCCGGGACGGAGGGGCCCGTGACGAAGGCGGCGACGGCGACCACGGTGGTCAGGACCAGGGCGCACACGAGCCGTCTGCCGAGGGGGATCCGGTGGTAGAGGGTGCGCAGGCGGTCGAGTCCCGAGGCGCGTTCGGGCTCCGCGGCGGTGGTGGAGCGCGTCTCACGCGTCATCCGTGCCCCTTCCTGCGTGGGGGTCCGTGGGCGGTCGGTTCTCCTGACCGGCGGGGGTCGGGGTGGATGGGCGCCGGGGGCCGACGTCCACAGCCAAAGCCTTGTCCCAAGTGGGGCCGATGTCCAGTGCGGGGCGGCGTGTCGTCTCCCCGGCGGCCCGGTCGCCGGGTGCGGGCCGACGCCGGTTCCCGGGGTTCGTCCCGGTCCCGCACGCGGCCCCGGACGGGGACGTACGGACGCCGGAGGGTGTACGGACAGCGGCTCGGGCGGGTCAGAGGAGGGAGATCTGTCCGCCGGGACCGGGGCGGACCTTGCGCAGGTGCTTCCATCGGGGGAGGTCGTCGAGGTAGGCCCAGCTCATGCGGTGGTGCGGGGTGGGGCCGGACTCGGCCAGGGTCGCCCGGTGCACGGGCGAGGGGTATCCGGCCGCACGCTCGAACCCGTAGCCGGGGTGGTCGGCGGCGAGTTCGGCCATGAAGGCGTCGCGGTGGACCTTGGCCAGGATCGCGGCGGCGGCGACGCTGACGCACGTCAGGTCGCCCTTGACCTGGGTGCGGACGCGCCAGGGGCGGCCGATGAAGTCGTGCCTGCCGTCGAGGATGACGGCGTCGGGACGCGGGGCGAGCGCGTCCAGGGCGCGGCGGGAGGCACGGTGCAGGGCCTCGGTCATGCCGACCTCGTCGATCTCCTCGGGAGGGGACCAGCCGAAGGCGTGGTCGGCGACCCAGGGACGGAGCCGGTCGGCGAGCTCGCGGCGGCGCCTGGGGGTCAGGCGTTTGGAGTCGGTCAGCCCGGCGGGCGGGTCTCCCCCGCCGGAGACGGCGGCGCAGACCAGCAGGGGCCCGGCCCAGGCACCGCGCCCCACCTCGTCCACACCGGCGACCACCCGCGCGCCGAAGGCACGGAGTTCGTCCTCCAGTTCGTGGGTGGGGGCGGCGGGCTGCACGGCTGGTGTGGGAGTGGTCGACACACCCCCACCCTAGAACGGCCCGGCCACCGTCCGGGCCGGTTCCGCCGGAGGCCGGGACAGGCCCACCGCCACGGCCGGTGTCGAGGCGGTGGCCGGACCCGACGGCACGAGGAGGGCCGGCTGCCCCAGGACGGCCGGGCAGGCTCCGGCGAGGACCGCGCCCGGATACCGGGTCCGCCCGGGTTGGCCGGTGCCGACGGCGGCCCAGACCGCCGGCCAGAGCACGCCGTGGGCGGACATCCGGACCGCGGGCACGCGCGGGACCGGCCGGCGCCCGACGACACGTGCCGCGACGGGGTGGCGGCCAGCGTGCCGACCACGTGGCAGGTGGTCATGACCGCACCGGTGTCGATCCGGCCGGTGAGCGTGAGGCTGGTGGTGGTCGTGGCGACGGCGGCCATGGGTGCGGGCGCACGGCACAGGGCGGCGACCGGGGAGAAGGACCAGAGGCTCCGGGAGGCGAGCGTGGTCTTGAGGGGGAGGCCAGGAGGGGAGCGTAACGGGTAAGTACGACAATATATCGTTACATGGGAGGATGGGGGCATGACCTCGGACCTTTCCGCCGAAGACCTGCTCCGCGCCGCCCTGGCCCTGGTGGCGACCCGCCCGGTGGGCGCGTGGCCGGAGGAACTGGACTCCCTGGACCGGCTGGAGGAACTCGTCCCGGGCACCGCCCCGAGGGCACGGCACGGGGCGGCGACCGACCTCGCCGAGGTGCGCGGCCTGCGCGACCGCCTGGCTCCGCTGGTCCTGGACCCGGACCCGGGGTCGGCGCCGGCCGCGCTGTCGGCGCTGGCCCGGGAATTCGACCTCGCCCCCGTGGTGGACTCCGTCGGCGGCCCGGTACGCCACGTGAGCCCGGACCCGCGGACCGTGGCCCGGGTCGCCGAGGCCCTGGTCCCCGGGGTCATGAGCGCATGGGCGTCCGGGCTGATGCCGCGCGTCCGCACCTGTGGGGCCGACGACTGCGACACCCCGTTCCTGGACCGCTCCTCACGCGCGAACCGGCACTACTGCTCCGACCGGTGCTCCACACGCGTGCGCGTGCGCAGACACCGCACGCGCTCCTCACCGGCCTAGCACCGCGGGGGCGGGCCGTCCGCCGGACCCGGGTACCCGGCCCCGAAGCGCCGGCCGACGGTGCGCCCCGGACGGCGACGGCACCAGTGCCCCGCCCCGCGCGTGTCGTTCTCGTCCGCCTTCGCGGTGTGCCTGCTCACACGGCCGGCCGGGCACCCGTCCGGTGTCGGAAGCCCTGCCCGGCGCCCTCGCGACGGGCTCCCCGGCCCCGGCGCCGCTCTCCTCGTGGACGGCGACGGCGCTGGTCACGGCGGTGCTCCTGTGGGCGACCGCGCATGGCGGACGGTGTCCGCGGTATCACCTCGTACCGCCGCCGAAGGGGGCGGAGCGACATCGAACGGCATCGACGGCGAGGACGCGGACCCCCCGGAACAGAGGAGAAAGATCCCGCTGTTTCGTCCTGTCTCCCCGAACACGCTCCGCCACTGCTCTATCCTGTGGGACAGGCCGCGCTATGGCGGCCGTATCGACTATGACGCGGCCCAGTGGCCCCTCCGCCACACCCGATTCGGGTCAGCGTCTCCATGACACGGATTCGGTGGGGGGAACACCATGTCCGCCGCAGCTTCTGGCCCGAACCCTGACGGGTCCGTGGCCAAACTGATCGAGATCGCGGAGAAGCCGACCTTCGGCCAACGCCTGATCAGTTGGGCCTCACGCCCGCCCGGACGGCTCTACATCCCCGCGTGCGGCGTGGTGGGACTGGTGCTGCTCTTCGAGGACAGCGTGCCCGCCGGGCACCTGCCCACGTTCGCCATCGGCCTGGCCGGCGGCCTGCTCCTCGCCGGGATGGGCGCCCTGCGTCTGGGGATCGCGCTGGCCGTGGCCCGTCCGATGATCCGCTACTACTGGCTGCGCTGGGTGTCCGCTCCGGTGATCGCCGCCGTGGTGCTCGGACTGGCCGTGGCCGACGTTCCCCTCCAGACACGGCTGCAGGCCTCCGCCGACGCTCTGATGGACCTGCGCGAGAGCACCGGCGACCTCACCACCATCCCGCTCAACGGCCAGCGGGCGGGGATGTACTCGCTGCGCAGTATCTCCGTGTCGGGGGACGTCACGCACTACGCCGTCGAGGGTTCGGGGCTGTTCGCCCCCGGCGGGCTGGCCTACAGCACCGAGGAGATCCCCGAGGGCGTGTTCGTCCCCGGGCAGGGCTCGAAGATCTACGAGCACGTGTCGGGCGACTGGTACGTCTGGGTCGACCACTAGGCCGTGCCTCCTTGGGGCTCCGCCGCGCTTCGCCTCGTGCCCGGACGCCGCGGGTACGGAAAGCCCCGGTCCCCACGGTGTGTCCGCGCCTACCTCACGGGCTCACCCGTGGAGCCTCCGGCGGCCCCGTCGGCGCCCCGCCACCCCCAGCGGCACAGGACCGAGTCCACCAACCTCACCGAACGGCACGTCCGGGCCTCTCCGCCGTCCTCGACGGGCGGTCTGCGACCGCGGTCTTACCTTCTCCTTGCCGGCGGCTGTCCTGTTCCAACGTTCCTCTCACCTTCGACCGGTAGAGATGGACGCGCCCCCCGGGAGAGGCCCCACGGTCTCCCCCCTTCCGGCAGCGCTGCCAATCCTGAGGAGAGGTTCCATGCGCGAGTTCGTGCTCACCCTTCACCTGCGGCTCCACGACTCGATCACCGCGCTGCGCCGCGCCCACGCACGCGGTGACGACGACCTGGCCAGCGCCCAGGCGGGAGAGGTGGAGGACCTGGTGGAGATCGCGGCCCGACACGGGATCGACATCGAAGCGGGCTACACCGCCCTCTCCCCCGTCGGCTGACCCCGCCCGGGGAGCCCGGACACGCGTGCTCCCCCAGCAGCGGGAGGGGCCCGCGACCGTTCCCGGTCGCGGGCCCCTCTTCCCTCGTTCCCCGCCGGAGGCCCCTCCACGGGGCCTCGGGGCGAACAGCCGGGCTACCGGCGGCGTCCCTGCCCGCCGTAGCCCTCACCGCGCTCGAACTGCTGGCGCATCGCGGTGTCCTGCTGGTTCCGGTACTCCTCGGCCATCTGCTGCTGGCGCTCGGCCGCGGCGGCGACCGCGCCCCGTGCGGAGTCCACGGCCTCCTGGGTGCCGTTCCCCGCGGTGCCCAGCGACGCCCGCGCGGAGCCCTCGTTCATCATCTGCGGCAGCAGCTGAGCGGTCAGCAGCGTCGACAGCGTCGAGCTGTCCCCGGAGCCCGCCTCGGTCTGCACCACCACCGGCCGCGGGGCGTGCTCGGCCAGCACGGCGCCCACGTCCAGGCGGCGGCGGGCCAGCTCGTACTCCAGCACCGCCCGGTTGTCCCGGTAGGCGGTGGCCAGGCGCTGCTGCGCCTTCGCCTCGTTCTCGGCGGCCACCAGGTCGGCCCGGCCGCGCGTCTCGATCTCGTAGCGCACCCGCTGCGCCTCGGTCACCTGCTCCTCCAGCATCTGCGCCACGTCCTTGCGCGCCTTGTTGAGGGAGGCGTTGACCTCGACGATCTTCGCGTCACGGGTCTTCTTGGACCGCTCGATGTCCATCAGCAGGGTGTCGATGCGGCGCTTGCGCGTCAGCTCCCACTCCTGCTCGTAGGCCACCAGTTCCTTGGCGACCCGCTCCCGCGTGGACAGGTGCTGCTGGTACTGGTTGGGCAGCTGCACGTCGGGGATGTTGCAGCCGGTGATCCGGACCCCGTACTTCTCCAGCTGCCCGTTGAGCAGGCGGCGCATGTCCTCCACGTTGGAGCCGCGCAGGTCGTAGGCGGACTCGGTGTTGACCTGGCGGCTGCGCTGGCGGATGGCGTCCTGTACCGCGCTGGACAGCACCAGGTCGAAGTTGCTGGCGCCGATGATCGTCACGAACCGGATGGGATCGGTGATCTGGAACTTGAGGAAGAACTCGATCGACTTCAGCGGCACGTTCTCACGCGTGGGGCAGGCCAGGACCGGCGCCGTGTAGGGGATCTCCGTGCGGGTGTCCACCACGAAGTCCACCCGCGACCACGGGTGCCACAGGTAGTGGCGGCCCGGGCCGATCGGCTTCACGATCGCGCCGTACCTGGTGAGGATGCCGTGCGTGCCCTCCTCGATCTCGATGATCGAGCCGCGCCACCACCACAGGCCCGCCGCGATGATGCTGAGCACGCCCACGATCAGGGTCGGAACGGCCAGGACGGTGTAGCCGATCCCGGCGACGACCCCGCCCATCACGGCGTTGAGGGACATCATCAGCGCCGAGCACAGGGCGAACAGGCCGAACCAGACCAGGATCATCCACCGCAGGCCGCGGTTGTCGCGCGGGATGACCACGGGGACGATCGCACCCTGGTCGCCGCCGCGCAGCAGACCGGCCAGGTCACCCCAGGAGGCGAGGGACTCCTTGATGCTGGAGCCGCCGCCGGCGTTCACAGGCTGGCTCATTTACTGACCTCCCTGGTTCTGGCCGGGACCCTGGGGGCCGCGCTGTGACCACGGCGGCTCCGGCGGGTCCTCGGGGGACTCGGACTCCTGTGAGGTGTCGGCCAGTCGCTCGTCGATGGACTGCTCGGAGACGGACTGGCGGATCTGCTCCACCCGGTCCTCTCCCGGGTCCTCGCCGCTCTCCGGCGCGGCCTGGGGGCTCTCGGCGTCATCGAGCAGCGTGTTGATCTCCTGCTCGCGCTCGGCGATACGGGTCCGGATGTCGTCCAGCCGGGAGCGGAGGCCCTCCATGTCCTCCTGGGAGAACAGGGCGGTGTCGGCCTGGCCGATGATCTCCTGGGCGATGCGCAGGTAGTCGACGCTGGCGGAGTCGCCCGACCCGATCCGCAGGACCTGCGGCAGGCTGTCGGCGACCGCCTCCAGCTTGTCCAGGAGGTTCCCGCGGAAGCGGTAGTTGAGGATCTCGGGCGCCTCGGCCGCGCTGACCGCGCGGATGTCCAGGGCCTGGGCCTGGAGGAGGGCGGCGTTCGCGTTGGCCTCGGACTCGGCCTCGACGAAGCGCTGGTGCGCCAGGGAGCGGGCCCGGTTGGTCTCGCGCTCCAGGGCGGTGTCCATCTGCGCCTGGTACTGGGCGATGTCGGCCTGGATCGCGGACAGGGTCTCGTTGAGGGTCGCCAGCTCCTTGTTCAGGTCACCCTCGTTCTGCTCCTTGCGCAGCTGGAGCTCGTACTCGAAGGTGTAGGCGTCCTTGGCCACGCGCACCATCTCCGGCGCCGCCAGGTCCATCCGGTACTCCTGGTTGGAGGGCTCGGCGTGGGTGATGTTGGCGCTGGTCAGCTCCACGATCCCGCTGAACTGGCGGTTGAGCTGCTCCACCAGGCTCTGGGTGTTGTCGCCGACCATGTCGTAGATCGCCGAGGCCTCCTGCTCGTAGATGAGGCTCCGGGTGGTCTCGCTGATCGCGTTGTTGAGCTTCTCCTGGAAGCCGTTCACACCGCCCAGCGTGTAGACGAAGTCGGTGGAGTTGACGATCCTGAACTGCACGAACAGGTCGATGGAGGCCTGCACGCCGCTCTTGGTGGGCGCCGAGCGGATCGGGGCGTTGAACGGGTACTCGCGGGTGGTGTTGACGATGTAGGAGACGCGCTTCCAGGGGTTGAGGAGCGTGACCCGGCCGGGCTGGTAGATGTTCTCCATCTTGCCGAAGCGGGTGACGATCGCCTCGCAGCCCTCGGGCACCATCACCATGCCCTGGCGCCACCACATGAACACGGCGATCGCGAGGGTGATGAGCCAGTAGTGGACGCCGAAGACGGGGTTGAGCAGGGGGTTTCCACCGGCCATGGCCTGCGGGGTCAGGACGGCGAAGGCGCCGAGCACACCGATGACGACCAGCGCGATGGCCGGAAGCATCGTCAGGAAGGTGCGGCCTCGGGGGATGACCATGGGGCAGATGACGTGGACCGGGCCGCTGTCGCCGCGCTCGTAGTAGCTGCGGTTGAGCGCCTCTCCCGCGTTGTTGAGGGAGGTGGTCTTCTGCTCGATGCGGGTTCCGACGGAGTCACCCTGCTCACGGGCGGCGACGAAGTCCCGTGGGTCGAGACCGCCGTCCTCGGTGGCCTGCTGCATTGCGTCGGACACCGCCTGGCGCGGATCGCCGCCCTGGGCGACGGCGCCAGCCGCGCCGCGCACGGTCTGCGCGAACGACATAGGCATGAACTCCTTGTTGGAGGTGGGGAACTATCGGCTTTGACGTCGCATGTCGCGGTCCGGTTCCGGACGGGGACCGGTCGTGTGACCCGGCGAACCATAGTGGACAGCACCAACCTTGGCACGAGAGACGCCCGAAACCCAGGGGCCGTGTCCCGAACATGGCGGGGCAGCCCTCCGGCGGGTCGGCGGGTCGGGCGCGGACCCTGGCCGGACACGTGCGGGGAAGGCCCGCGTGCCGGCCTCCCCCCGGCCGGGATAACGTCGTTGCCGCACGTATCGCACCGGCCTCGGCCGGAAGCAGAGGGGGAACCGACGATGCCCGCAGTACCCAGTGCCGTCCTCACCAGCGCAGGCCTGCTCGGCGGCTACACGGTGGCCCGCACGACCGGCAACCGCCCGCTGGGCGGGGTCGTGCTGGCGGCGTTCGGCGCCGCGGCCTTCGAGACGTGGCGGCGCCGGTCGGGGGTGGGCACCGCGGTCGCGCTCACCGGCGTGTACCTGGGGGCCTTCGGGCTGGCCCACCCGCTGGCCAGGAAGGTCGGCCCCTGGCCCGCCGTGCTGGGGGTGACCGCGGCGACCGCGGCGGTCGCGGCCGCCTCGGGTGACCGCGACCGCGACTGAGGCGCCCGGTCCGGTACCGCTGGATCCCGCCGACCGCGGTCGGTCCGGTCCGCCGGCCGGGACACCCGGGTCCTCGGGATCCGGCCGCCTGGCAGGTCCGGATCGTAGACGGTGGCGCGACGCGGAAGGGGGAGGGGCACGGCGCCGTACGCCGTGCCCCTCCCCCGCCGGCGGTCCGGCCCCGGTGGATCAGCTGCAACCGCTGGTGGCGCCGCAGCCCTCACAGGCGTAGCAGCTGCCCGACGGGCGCATCTTGGTACCGCAGGTGACGCACAGCGGCGCGTCCGCGACGAAGCCCTTGCCCTCCATCAGCTCCGTGGTGGAGTGCGCCGCGGTGGGCTTCTCCACCGCCGCGGGCTCCTCCTCCCGGGACTCGGCCGGGGCCTCGGCGGCCTCCGACCCGTGGGTGGCGGCGGACTGGGCGTAGGACTCCACCTGCGCGGCGACCTGGGCCGGGTCCTCGCCCGCCAGCTGCGCCTGGCGCTCGGCGGCCGACAGCACCCCCAGGGCGGCACGCTCGTCGTAGGGCAGGTGGTCCAGCGCCAGGCGGCGGAAGATGTAGTCCACCACCGACTGGGCCATGCGGATGTCCGGGTCGTCGGTCATGCCCGCCGGGTCGAACCGCATGTTCGTGAACTTCTCCACGTAGGTCTCCAGCGGAACCCCGTACTGCAGGGCGATGGAGATCGCGATGGAGAAGGCGTCCATCACCCCGGCCAGGGTCGACCCCTGCTTGCCGAGCTTCATGAACACCTCGCCCAGGCCGTCGTCGGGGTAGGAGCCCGCGGTGATGTAGCCCTCGGCCCCGCCCACGGAGAACGACGTGGTCTCGCTCGGGCGCTTCTTGGGCAGGCGGCGCCGGACCGGGCGGGCCACCTCGGCGGTCCCCGCCGCCTCGGGCGCGGCCTTCTCCTTCTCCTTCGTCCCGCCGGTGGACAGCGGCTGGCCGACCTTGCAGTTGTCCCGGTAGACGGCGAGCGCCTTCAGGCCCAGCTTCCAGCCCTGAAAGTAGATGTGCTCGAAGTCCTCGACCGAGGCCTCCTCCGGCACGTTCACCGTCTTGGAGATCGCGCCGGACAGGAACGGCTGCGCCGCGGCCATCATCCGCACGTGGCCCATGGGCTGGATGTAGCGGCGGCCCATCGCGCAGTCGAACACCTCGTAGTGCTCGGGGCGCAGGCCCGGCGCGTTCACGACGTGGCCGTTCTCGGCCACGTACTCGACGATCGCCTCCACCTGCTCGTCCTGGTAGCCCAGGTTCCTGAGCGCGCGCGGGATGGCCTGGTTGACGATCTGCATGGAGCCGCCGCCGACCAGCTTCTTGAACTTGACCAGCGAGAAGTCCGGCTCGATGCCGGTCGTGTCGCAGTCCATCATGAACCCGATGGTTCCGGTGGGCGCGATCAGGCTCGCCTGGGCGTTGCGCCAGCCGTTGCGCTCGCCGACCTTGAGGCACTCGGCCCACTCGCGGGTGGCCGCGGCGTGGATCGGCTCCTCCAGGGATCCCACGGTGCGCAGGTCGTCGTTGGCGGCGGCGTGCTTGCGCATGACCCGCTTGTGGCCCTGCTCGTTGCGCTTGTAGCCGTCGTAGGGGCCGACCACACCGGCCAGCTCGGCGCTGCGCCGGTAGGCGGCGCCGGTCATCAGCGAGGTGACGGCGGCGGCGACGGCGCGTCCGCCGTCGGAGTCGTAGGCGTGGCCGGTCGCCATCAGCAGGGCGCCCAGGTTGGCGTAGCCGATGCCGAGCTGGCGGAAGGCGCGGGTGGTCTCACCGATCTTCTCGGTCGGGAAGTCGGCGAAGGTGATGGAGATGTCCATCGCCGTGATGACCAGCTCGGTGAGCCTGGTGAAGCCCTCCACGTCGAAGGTGTCGTCCTCGCGCAGGAACTTCAGCAGGTTGATCGAGGCCAGGTTGCAGGACGAGTCGTCCAGGTGGAGGTACTCCGAGCACGGGTTGCTCGCACTGATACGTCCGCTCTCCGGCGTGGTGTGCCAGTCCTGGATCGTGCCGTCGTACTGGAGGCCCGGATCGGCGCACTCCCACGCGGCCTTGGCCATGCGGTGGAACAGGTCCTTGGCGTCGACGGTGGCGACGGCCTCGCCGGTGGTGCGGGAGGTCAGGCCGAAGTCGGAGCCGGTCTCCACGGCGCGCATGAACGCGTCGGAGACCCGGACGGAGTTGTTGGCGTTCTGGTACTGGACGCTGAACATGTCGTCGCCGCCCAGGTCGACGTCGAAGCCGGCGTCGCGCAGGGCACGGATCTTGTGCTCCTCGCGGGCCTTGGTCTCGACGAAGTCCTGGATGTCGGGGTGGTCGACGTCCAGCACGACCATCTTGGCCGCCCGGCGGGTGGCGCCGCCGGACTTGATGGTTCCGGCCGAGGCGTCGGCGCCGCGCATGAAGGAGACGGGGCCCGAGGCGGTGCCGCCGGAGGAGAGCAGCTCCTTGCTGGAGCGGATGCGCGACAGGTTCACACCCGCGCCGGACCCGCCCTTGAAGATGATCCCCTCCTCCTTGTACCAGTCCAGGATCGACTCCATGGTGTCGTCCACGGACAGGATGAAGCACGCGCTGACCTGCTGGGCGGAGGCGGTGCCGACGTTGAACCACACCGGGGAGTTGAAGCTGAACAACTGGTGGGCGAGGGCGTACTTGAGCTCGTGGTCGAAGACCTCGGCGTCCTCGTCGGAGGCGAAGTAGCCGTGCTCGCGGCCGGTGGCGGTGTAGACGCCGACGACGCGGTCGATGAGCTGCTTGAGGCTCCACTCCCGCTCGGGGGTGCCGACCGCGCCGCGGAAGTACTTGCTCGCCACGATCTGGGTGGCGTTCATCGACCAGGAGGTCGGGAACTCCACACCGCGCTGTTCGAAGTTGACCGTGCCGTCACGCCAGTTGGTCATGACGACGTCGCGGCGCTCCCACTCCAGGGAGTCGTAGGGGTGCACGCCGGGAGAGGTGAAGACGCGCCTCACCTTCATCCCCTTGCGGTTCCCCTTGCCCTTGCGTCCTGTCGGACCGCTGGCGGTCTCCGTCATCGCGGAATCTCCCCTACCTCTACCTCGTGGGCACGGCTACCGGCCGTGCGCGGCGTCTTGTCGTGGGATGGCGCGGGACCGGACGTGCTCTTCTCCGTGCCCGCCCCGGGGCGGCGCCCCTCCCGCGGTCGCCTCCCGGCCGCGGGAGGGCGCTACCCGGTGGTACTGGTCTGGGTGTCGGGCTCGGGCTCACGGTCCCGCCGCAGGCTGGCGATCTCGGCCTCGAAGTCGGCGAGGCTCTCGAAGCCGCGGTAGACGCTGGCGAAGTGCAGGTAGGCGACCTCGTCGAGTTCGCGCATCGGTCCGAGGATGGCCAGGCCGATCTCGTGGGCCGGGACCTCGGCCAGGCCGCGGCCGCGGATCTCCTCCTCGACCTGCTGGCCGAGTTTGGCGAGGGCGTCCTCGGAGACCGGACGGCCCTGGCAGGCCCGGCGCACCCCGGCGATGATCTTGGCCCTGCTGAAGGGCTCGGTGACCCCGGAGCGCTTGGCGACCATCAGCAGGACGGTCTCCTGGGTGGTGAACCTGCGCTCGCAGACGGGGCAGGACCGGCGGCGCCGGATGGCCGCGCCGTCGTCGGTGGACCTGCTGTCGATCACCCTGGTGTCCGGATGACGGCAGAACGGACAGTGCACCCTGGTTCACCTGCTTCTCTCACCGAACGACGACCCTTAGATACTACTAAACTACAACCACAACTTCTAGGTGAGAACCTCTTCCCCAAACACCAGATGTTGTGGTCGAACCTAGAGGTCCGCGCCGCGCGACGCAACTCTGACAGGGGCGTGTCCCCGCACGGCGAACGACCGCGCGGCCACGGGGACGACGACGGCGAAGGAGCGGGAGGATCCGGCGCCCGGACAGGGGGACTCGGCGCCCGCCGGCCTCCCGGGGGCGTCCGGCACCGCGGTCCAGGATAACGCCGAGGACCGCTCGGGCCGCGAACCGCGGCGGCCCGCCGTGCCGGGAATCACCACGTCACCGGAATTTCGGCCGGACCGGCGCAGGAGAAGATGTCTTCCGCATCACACCGAAACGAGCCCCGCGGACACCTGTTCGCGCATTCGTGGGACAACGCGGCGTGAACGCGTGTACACACATAAGTACGGGCCGGGAATTGACCGCGGAAAGGCGCGGAGGCAATTACTCCGGTCTCGAACGCTTGTTTGATATCACCGTGCGCAACGACTAAAGTTGGCGGTGATATCACGCTGGTTTCGCCGTCACGCAGACCCCCAGGTCGGCGCGGTCGCGGGCCGGCGGTGGCAGTCACACAAGCAGGCCCTGACCGAACCGAATGCCGAGGAGGCCCGGCCGTGCCGGAGGAGAATCCCGGGACCGCGGACACCGCCACCGTTCTTGCGCCAGTGGAGAACGCGGGCGGGTCCACGCCCGAAGCCCCCAAACTCACCGCGCGCCAGCAGAGCGTGCTGAACTGCATCCAGCGCTATGTGCGTGAGAGGGGCTTCCCCCCGTCCATAAGGGAGATCGGGGAGGTGGTCGGCCTGTCCAGCCCGTCCAGCGTGGCGCACCAGCTCAAGGTGCTCCAGCGCAAGGGCTACCTGCACCGCGACCAGAACCGGCCGCGTGCGGTGGAACTGCGTACTCCCGGCCGCGCCGGCGGGCAGGCCGTGACCCCCGAGGACATCGATCCCTCGCGCGCCGCGGCCGTGCCGCTGGTCGGCCGGATCGCCGCCGGCGGCCCGATCCTGGCCCAGGAGTCGGTGGAGGACGTGCTCGCCCTGCCCCGCCAGCTGGTCGGCGAGGGGCACCTGTTCATGCTCACCGTCGTCGGCGACTCGATGACCGACGCCGCGATCACCGACGGTGACATGGTGGTGGTCCGCCAGCAGCCGGACGCCGAGAGCGGCGACATCGTGGCGGCGCTGCTGGACGAGGAGGCGACCGTCAAGGTGCTGCGCCGCGAGGAGGACGGCCACGTGTGGCTGATGCCCCGCAACGAGGCCTACGAGCCCATCAACGGCGACGCCGCCACCATCCTCGGCAGGGTCGTCGCGGTCATGCGCCGCGTCTGAGTCCTCGCGTCCCCGGCCCGTCCCCCCTCGGACGGACCGGGGACCTCCCGTGCCGGAGGGGAGCGCCCGGCCGCGGACGGCACGGTGGAGGACCCCGCACGCGTGGACGGCAGCGGGGCCGCCGACGCGAGCCGCTAGGCTGAGAGGGTGTTCACACCTGCCTCCTCCCCCACCGCCCGCCTGCGCGCCGCGCTGGTCGGCGGGGTCGCCGTCGCCTTGTTGTCCACCGCCTGCGCACCCGCGTCGGAGGACGGCGCGAGCGCCGAGGTACCGGGGGTCGGCGGCACCGAGAGGGAGCTGGCCTTCGAGGGCGGCGGGCACGAGGTGTCCGCGAGCTTCCGTACGCCGGAGGGTGTCTCCGGCACCGTCCCCGGCGCGCTCATCATCTCCGGCAGCGGCCCCACCGACCGCGACGGCAACAGCGACATGCGCCCGGACGCCAACACCAACTGGAACCTGTCCCGGGTGCTGGCCGACGCCGGGGTGGCCTCGCTGCGCTACGACAAGTACGGCAGCGGATCCGGCTTCGTGCCCCCGGTGCCCGGAAGCGAGGTCCGGTCGGTGGACCCGCGGCTCTTCGACGAGCAGGTCGCGGCGGCCTACGACGAACTCGTCTCCCAGCCCGAGGTCGACCCCGAGCGGGTGGTCGTCGTCGGGCACAGCGAGGGCGCCCTCTACGCGCTGCGCGCCCACGAGCTCATCGACGACGGCGCCCCCTCCCCCGCCCTGGTGCTGGCCGCTCCCCCCGGTACCCGCTACCTGGACCTGCTCGACCGACAGCTCACCGAGCAGGTGCGCGTGGCCGAGGCCCTGGGCCAGGTCGAGGAGGGACAGGCCGTCCAGACGCTCTCCGACGCGCGCGCCGCACGGGCGGCGCTCAGGGCGGGCCGCCCCCTCGGGTCGGCGGACATCGACACGGTGGTCCAGGGCGTCTACTCCCCGCGGAACGAGGACTTCCTGGCCTACATGGACTCCTTCGACCCCGTGGAGCTGGGTGAGGACCTGCCCGAGGGCACACCCGTGCTGGTGGTGTGGGGCGAGGAGGACGCCCAGGTCTCCCGCGAGGACGTGGACCGGCTGATGACCGGTCTGGAGGACGCCGAGCGCGTCGACATCCCCGGCGCCGACCACATCCTCCGCCGCTACGAGGACCAGCCCGGCTCCACCGTCCTGGACTCCCAGCGGCCCTTCGCCGAGGAGGTCTTCCCGGCGCTGGAGGAGTTCCTGGAGACCGCCTGGTAGCCCGTGCCGGCTCCGCGGCCGGCCGACGCCGCAAGGCCGGCGGCTACTCCGGGATGGACTCCGGCAGCGCCTCCACCACGGACACCGCGAGCTCCTCGGCTCCCGCGACGATCCGCTCCTCGTCGCCCGGCTCCGACGCGTCGTAGCCGGCCGCCACGCTGTAGCAGGTCTCCAGGTACAGGTTGGACACCCGGGCGCCCACGCAGGAGACCGTGAACGGCTCGCCCTGGATCCAGGTCACCGCCTCGTCGCCGACCCCCTCCAGCTTCCGGGTCTCGTGCTGGGAGGTGGTGGTGCGCAGGTTGTCGACGGCCGTCGTGACACCGCCCGGGTTGGGAGCGGCCACCATCACCAGCGTCGCGGCGCCCGGGACCGCCCGGCCCGGCCCGCCCGGGGTCGCCCACCGGCACTGCCGGCCCGAGCCGAAGGGGTCCCTCTCGCCGCCGACCGGCTCATCGACCTCCAGCTCGTGGTCGGGCACCAGCTCGTCCAGGGTCTCCGTCTCGGCGACGGCGCACCCGGGCGCGGACGCGAAGTCGCCCGTCGCGGGGTCGTCGCGCACCACCGCGTACCAGATCGCCCCCGCCGCGAGCACGATCAGGACGAGTGCGGCGGCGACCACCGCTGTGGTGGCGCACCCCCGGCTCTGCGGCTGGGCGGACGGCACCGTCTCGGAGACGGGCGATCCCTGCGGTGGGGGCTGCGGCCACCGCTGCTGCGGGTACCGCCCCTGGGGCTGCACCGCCTGCTGCGGGTGGTACGCCTGCGGCGGCTGCCGGGAGGGCTGGGGATACTGCTGCCCGGATGGCCGCGCCCGCGGCGGCTGCGCCTGCTCAGGGAACTGCTGGGAGAACCGGGCTTCCTGAGACTGCGGCGGCTGCTGCGGCTGCTCGGGGGACTGCTGGGAAGACCGAGATTCCTGAGGCTGCTGCGGCTGCCCAGGCAGTTGCTGCCCAGGTGGCTGCTGCGGCTGCGGCGGCTGCTCGGGTGGCTGCTGGGAGAACCGGGCTTCCTGAGACTGCGGCTGCTGCCCCTGCCCCTCGTTCCGCCCGTGCTCCTGTCCCCGCGGATGCCGGGGATCGGGGTGCTGGTCGCTCACAAGGCCTCTCCGAGCTGTTCGGCGAACTCCACGGCCAGGTCTCGGGCGTCATCGAAACCGACCGGTTCGGCGCCGGAGGTCCCGGCGTAGGACACCCGCACGAGCAGGTTGTCGGTGGTGAAGGCCAGCTCAGCGGTCCCGGGCGCCTGGCCGTGCCACACACGGCCCTCGCCGGAGGGCAGTTCCACCTCGTCGCCGCGTACGGGCACCAGGGCGGCGTAGGCCTCCCGTGCCCGTTGGTCGCCGCTGACCGGCTCCTCCCCCGTGCCGTCGGTGAAGCGGGCGGACAGGTGTACGCGCAGCACCCCCTGCGGGCCGTCGGCCGGCCCCACGGAGGACCACGAGCACACCGAGCTGTCCCCGCCCGGCAGGGGGCCGTGCTCGGAGGTCTCCGGGACGGCGCCGGGCACCAGTCCCGTGACGAGCGCGTCGGAGACCACCCCGCACCCGGGAGCGGCGGCGTGGACGTCACCGTTCTCGGGCATGTCCGGGTCGTCCCCGGCCAGCCACAGAGCACCGCCGATCGCGGCCGCGGACAGCACCACCGCGCCCGCACCGACCACGGCCACCCGTACGAGGGGACCCACCCGGCCACCGCCTCCCTGTCGGCCGCCGCGCCGACCGCACGCGGACGGCGGCCGCCTCCAGCGGCCGCCGTCACCCGTACCGGTCAGCCGACGACGATGTTCACCAGTTTCGGCGCGCGCACGACCACCTTGCGGATCTGCTTGTCGCCGATGAAGCCCTGCGCCTTCTCCGACGCCAGGGCCAGCCGCTCCAGTTCCGCCGGGTCGATGTCGGGCGCGACGGACAGCTTGTCACGGACCTTGCTCTGCACCTGCACCACGCAGGTCACGGACTCCTGTACCAGCAGGTCCGGGTCGGCCTCGGGCCAGTGGCCGACGGCGACGCTTTCAGTGTGGCCCAGCTTCTCCCAGCCCTCCTCGGCCACGTAGGGCGCGAACAGGGACAGGGAGACGGCCACGAACTCGGCGGCCTCACGGACCGCCGGGTCGGCTGCGCCGGGACCGGAGTCGATGGCCTTGCGGGCGGCCGAGACCAGCTCCATGACGCGGGCGATGGCCACGTTGAACCGCCGGGACTCGATCAGGGCGGTGATCTGGTCGACGGCGCGGTGGGTGGCCCGGCGCACCTCGGTGTCGCCCTTCGAGGGATCGGTGCCCGGCTCACTGGCCGCACCCGCCTCGGCCATCACCCGGTAGGCGCGGTTGAGGAACTTCTGCGCGGCCACCGCGGAGACGTCGGCCCAGTCCACGTCCTCCTCGGGCGGGGAGGCGAACAGCATCGTCAGCCGGACCGCGTCCACGCCGTAGGCGTCGATCTCCCTGCCCAGGTCCACGCCGTTGCCCAGCGACTTGGACATGGCCCGGCCCTGGTTGATGACCTGGCCCTGGTTGGTCAGGCGGCGGAAGGGCTCGGTGAAGGGCACCATGCCCATGTCGTGCAGGACCTTGGTGAAGAAGCGCGCGTACATCAGGTGCAGGGTGGCGTGCTCCTTGCCCCCGATGTAGTGGTCCACCGGCCCCCACTTCGCGACCGCCTCGGTGTCGAAGGGGGCCGTGTCCAGCCGCGGGGAGCAGTAGCGCAGGAAGTACCAGGACGAGTCCACGAAGGTGTCCATGGTGTCGGTGTCGCGCTCGGCGGGACCGCCGCAGGAGGGGCAGTCCACGTTGACCCAGTCCGTGGCGGCGGCCAGCGGGGAGATGCCCTTGGGGGCCAGCTCGGCGCCCTTGAGCTCGGGCAGGGTGACCGGGAGCTGCTCGTCGGGGACGGGCACCTCGCCGCAGGAGGGGCAGTGGATGATCGGGATGGGTGTGCCCCAGTAGCGCTGGCGGGACAGCAGCCAGTCGCGCAGCCGGTAGTTGACCGTGCCGCTTCCGGTGCCGCGCTCGGCCAGGACCCCGATGATGCGCTCGATGGCCTCGGTCTTGGACAGTCCGTCCAGCGGTCCGGAGTCGCGCAGGGTGCCCTCCCCCGCGGTGGCCACGCCGGTCTCGGCCGGGTCGGGCTCACCGGTCTCCACCACGACCCGGACCGGCAGGTCGAAGGCCAGGGCGAAGTCCAGGTCGCGCTGGTCGTGCGCGGGCACGGCCATGATGGCTCCGTGTCCGTAGTCGGCCAGGACGTAGTCGGCCGCCCACACGGGCATGCGCTCGCCGTTGACGGGGTTGACGGCGTGGCGGCCCAGGAACACACCGGTCTTGGGCCGCTCGGTGGCCTGGCGCTCGATGTCGGAGAGCTTGGCGACGTCGGCGCGGTAGGCGTCGAAGGCCTCGCGCTGCTCGGGCGCGCACAGCTCGTCGGCCAGCTCGGCGTCGGCGGCCACGACGAAGAACGTGGCGCCGTACAGGGTGTCGGGCCGGGTGGTGAAGACGGTGACGGGCTCGTCACGGCCCTCGACGGCGAAGTGGACGTCGGCTCCGGTGGAGCGGCCGATCCAGTTGCGCTGCATGGCCAGGATCTCGTCCGGCCAGCGGCCGCCGTCCAGCTGGTCCATGTCGTCCAGCAGGCGCTGGGCGTAGTCGGTGATCTTGAAGTACCACTGGTTCAGGCTGCGCCGGACGACGTCCGAGCCGCAGCGCTCGCACCTGCCCTGCACGACCTGCTCGTTGGCCAGCACCGTCTGGTCCTGGGGGCACCAGTTGACCTGGCCGTCCTTGCGGTAGGCCAGCCCGCGCTCGAAGAAGCGCGTGAACAGCCACTGGTTCCACTTGTAGTACTCGGGGTCGCTGGTGTGCAGGCGTCGCGACCAGTCCACGCTGATGCCGTAGCGCCGGAACGAGGCCGCCTGGGTCTCGATGTTGGCGTAGGTCCACTCGGCGGGGTGGGAGTTGTTCTTGATGGCCGCGTTCTCGGCGGGCAGGCCGAAGGAGTCCCAGCCCACCGGGTGCAGGACGTTGTCACCGCGCTGGAGGCGGTAGCGGCTGATGACGTCGCCGATGGCGTAGGCCTCGGCGTGGCCCATGTGCAGGTCGCCGGAGGGGTAGGCGAACATGTCGACGACGTAGGAGCGCGGGCGGGTGTCCGACGGGTCCTCGTCGGCCTGGAACGGGAGCTCCGCGGCCCAGCGCGCCTGCCACTTGTCCTGGAGGGCGCGGGCGTCGTAGGTGTCGCCCGTCTTCTGGTCGCCGTCTACCGCTGTCATCGCCACGTGTTCCTTAGTCGGTCGGGGTGTACACGACTCAGGTTAGCGGCTGGCGGATCCGGTCGCGGACGGGTTTTGCGCGCGGGGACGCGTCCGGTGGAACCCGGAAACGAGCCGCACACCGGGATGGGCCGCCGGGGGCGGGACGGGGCGCGGAGGATTACCGCCCTGAGACTCTCCACACCGACCAGCCGGTTTGTTACTCTGCCGTAAAAGTGGCGCAGCACACGCGACCCCGGTCACACCGGGTCCGCTTCCCTGTTCCGTCCTGGACTCATCTGCCTGCGGGAGGCCCCCATGCTCAACCTGTCCGTGCTTCTGGAGGACGGCGCCCGGTCGGCTCCGGAGAAGGAGTGCCTGGTCTTCGGCGACCTGCGCCTCAACTACGCGGTCACGAACATGATCGCCAACCAGGTGGCGAACCTCCTGGTCTCGCGAGGGGTCAGGCCCGGGGACCGGATCGCGCTGGCCAGCCCGAACCTGCCCTACTTCCCCTTCGTGTACTTCGGCGCCCTCAAGGCGGGCGCGGTGGTCGTACCGCTGAACGTGCTGCTGACGCCGCGTGAGATCGCCTACCACCTGGAGGACTCCGGCGCCAAGGCGCTCTTCGCCTTCACCGGCTCCCCGGAGCTGCCGCTGGGCGAGCGCTCCTTCGAGGCGTTCAACCAGGTGGAGGGCTGCGAGTTCTACGTGGACCTGCCCTCCTCCCCCGGCGCCACCGAGTCCACCATCGACGGCGCCGAGACCTTCTGGAAGGCCCTGGACGGCCAGCCCGGCGAGTTCGAGACGGTGCAGGCCGATCCTGACGACACCGCGGTCATCATCTACACCAGTGGCACCACCGGCAAGCCCAAGGGCGCGCAGTTGAGCCACAACAACCTGCTGATGAACGCGGTCGTCTCCTCCGGCATGGTCGAGCCCCACCCCGACGGCCGCGACGTCGCCCTGGTGGTCCTGCCGCTGTTCCACATCTTCGGCCAGACGGTCATGCTCAACTCGGTCCTGTACCGCCACGGGACGATGGTCCTCATGCCGCGCTTCGACGGCGCCGAGGCGCTCAGGATCATGGAGAAGGAGGGCGTCACCGGCTTCGCGGGGGTGCCCACCATGTACTGGGGCCTGCTGGGAGCCGTGCAGTCCGCCGAGCCGGGGACCTACGACCTGGAGAAGATCGCGAGTGACGTGGTGGACGCGGTCTCGGGCGGCTCCGCCCTGCCCGGCCAGCTCTCCCAGGACTTCACCAAGACCTTCGGCGTGGGCATCAAGGAGGGCTACGGCCTGTCCGAGACCTCCCCGGTCGTGTCGTTCAACAACCCCAAGATCAAGGCCAAGACCGGCTCGATCGGCCTGCCGGTGTGGGGTGTGGAGATGAAGCTCATCGACAACGACTGGAACGACCAGTCGGAGGAGGGCGAGATCGCGGTGCGCGGGCACTGCGTGATGAAGGGGTACCACAACCGCCCCGACGCCAACGCCGAGGTGCTCCGGGACGGCTGGTTCCGTACCGGCGACATCGCCCGCCGCGACGAGGAGGGCTTCTACTTCATCGTCGACCGCTCCAAGGACATGATCATCCGCGGTGGCTACAACGTGTACCCGCGTGAGGTCGAGGAGGTCCTGATGACCCACGAGGCGGTCAGCCTGGCCGCCGTCGTGGGCGTCCCCCACGACACCCACGGCGAGGAGATCAAGGCGTTCCTGATCCTCAAGGACGGCGCCGAGGCCAGTCCCGAGGAGATCGTCGAGTGGTCCAAGGAGCGCCTGGCGGGCTACAAGTACCCGCGTGAGGTGGAGTTTCGCACCGAACTGCCGATGACCTCCACCGGCAAGATCCTCAAGCGCGAACTGCGCGCCTGACCCGCGCCTGCGCGGCGCGCGGCGGGGCCGGCCCCCTCCCCCTCGGGGGGCCGGCCCCGCCTCCCGCGCCCCTATCCCTTGACGGCCCCCTGGACGAGCCCGGAGACCAGGAAGCGCTGCACGAGGATGAAGAAGACCATGACCGGGATGGTGATGAGCGTGGAGGCGGCCATCACGTGCCCCCAGTCGTTGGCGTACTGGCCGAAGAACTGGCGCAGCCCGACCGCCACCGTGTACTTGTCGCTCTGGGTCATGAAGGTCAGCGCCAGCACGAACTCGTTCCACGCCACGATGAACGAGAAGATGGCCGTGGCCACCAGTCCGGGCGCGACCAGTGGGAAGAGCACCCGCCAGAACATCTGCCCCCACGAGGCGCCGTCGATGTAGGCGGCCTCCTCCACCTCCACCGGCACGGCGGCGACGAACCCGCGCATCATCCACACCGCCAGCGGCAGGGACAGCGCCACGTAGACCACGCCCAGGCCCAGCAGGGTGTTGAGCAGTCGCAGGTCGCGCACCTGGAGGAAGAGCGGGATGACCAGCGCCTCCAGCGGCACCATCTGCACGACGAGGATCATCACCAGCACGGCGGTGCGCAGCCGGAAGCGGAAGCGGGCCACCGCCACGGCGGCCAGCAGCGACAGTACGCACGCGCCCACCACGGTGATGCAGGCGACCGCGAGCGAGTTGCGCATGTAGAGGCCGAAGTCGGCCTCGGTGAGCACGTAGACGAAGTTGTCCAGGGACACGCCCGTGGGCAGCAGCGCCCCGGCTCCCGAGGTGGTCCGGTCGGAGAACGCGCTGATGAGCATGAAGTAGACGGGGAAGAGGGTGAACGCCAGCAGGACGGCCACCCCGGCACCCTTGGCCAGGAGCCCGCCCGCGCGCAGGACGTTCCCCCTGCGCCGGGCGTCGCGGACCTGGGCCTCCCAGGCGGGGTCGGCGGCGGGTGTGTCTGTGCGCGTGACCACGGGTGCTCCTCCTCAGCGGTGCCCGGAAGGCCGAGTCCGGTTCCGGTTGCTCCAGGCCCGGATCGGGCCGTTAGACTCCTCCTCTGTCCGGGGATGGACGCCCTCGCCCCGGCGGTGGAGGAGGAGGTGTGGCCGTGTCGACAGGGTCACCGGAGGCGGTGGCGTAGCGCCGTGTACGATTCCGCCGGTCCCTCCCCCACCGAGGTCGTCATCAGCTGGATCCCCTATGACGCGCGCTTTCGGGAGCGCGCGCTCCGGCACGCCCTGGAAGACGCCGGCGGGCGGCTGCTGTACGCCTACGTCGACAACCTGGTCAACCGGGACAACGACGACGGGCGCCCGCTGGACGAGTACGACCTGCGCACCATGGCCGCGGTGCGCGAGGACCTCAACCGGTACTCCCTGGCCTCGGTGGACTGGCGCCAGGTGCGCGACAAGCTGGTCGCGGGGGTCCACGGCCCGGTCTCCTGAGCGGATCCGTCCCCGCGTCACCGTGTTCATCCGATCCCGTCCTCCCGGAACAGCGCGCGCAGGTAGAACACGGTGATGACCAGCAGCAGCAGGGTGAGCAGGACGGCGATGGCCGCGCCGAGGCCGTAGTCGTTGTGGCCGAAGGAGCGCACGTAGGACCACACGCCCAGGTTGAGCATGCGCGACCCTCCCACGTCGCCGCCGGGCATGAGGTAGATCTGCGCGAACACCTTGAAGTCCCAGATGGTGGAGAGCACGGTGACCACGGCGAACACCGGGCGCAGCACCGGGAACGTGACGTGCCAGAAGCGCTTCCAGGCTCCGGCGCCGTCGATGCGCGCCGCCTCGTGCAGCTCCTTGGGGACGGTGAGCAGTCCGGCCAGGACGGTGACGGCCACGAACGGGAAGCCGCCGTGCACGATGTTGAGGGTGACGACGGCGTAGAAGAACAGGCGGTCGGCGAACCAGTTGTACCCGGAGGGGTCGAGCAGGCCCAGGGAGGTCAGCGCCTGGGCGACGACCCCGTTGTCGACGTCGAAGATCCAGATCCACACGTAGGTGCCGCTGACCGCGGGCATGGCCCAGGCGACCATGACGCAGGAGACCACGATCACCCGGGGCACCGGGCGCAGCGTGGCCAGCAGCAGCGCGACCAGCGTTCCCACGACGATGGTGGTGAACACGGCGACCGCGGCGAAGACCACCGTGTTGACCATGGCGATCCGCCACAGGTACGGGTCGGTCAGCAGGGCGGCGTAGTTGGCGAACCCGATGAAGTCCGACTCGCCCGAGACCAGGTTGCGCAGCTCGTACTCGCGGAAGGACAGCCACACGATCCGGCCGAGCGGGAACAGCAGCAGCAGCCCGATGACCGTCAGCGCGGGGGCGAGCAGCACCCACGGCAGGAGCGCCCTGCGCCTGCGCATGCCCAGGAGCGGTGCCCGCCGCCGTGGCCCGGGACGCCCCCGGGACGTCTCGGGCGGACGGCGGGTGTCCTGCCCCGGTCCGCTGCTGGAGCCCAGCCCGACCGGTGTTCGCACGTGTCTACCCCCCGTTGAGGATGCGCTCGACCTCGTCGGCCGCCTCCGCGGTGGCCTCGTCCACCGTGGCCTCGCCGTTGAGGATGGACTGCTGCATGCCGACCAGGACCTTCTCCGCCTCCACCTGGGTCCAGGCGGGGGTGACGGGCACGCCCCGGCTGGCCTCCTTGAGCTGGACGGCGAAGGGTTCCAGGACGGGGTCGGCGGAGGCGGAGAACTCGTCGACGGAGGCGGACACGCCCGGGAAGAACCCGGTCTCCTCGGACCAGCGCGTGGAGAACTCGTCGCCGGTCAGGTGCTGGACGTACTGCCAGGCCGCCTCCTCGTCGCCCGTGCCCTCGAAGACCGACAGCAGCGAGCCGCCCGCGAAGGAGGGCATGTACCCGCCGTCCCGTCCGGGCAGGGTGAAGGAGCCGATCCTGCCCTCCAGGTCGGGGTTGGCCTCCAGGACGGCCTTGGGGTTGGCGCTGCCGAGGATGGCCATGGCGGCCTCCTCCTCGGCGAAGGACTCCATGACGGCGATCTCGTTCCAGTTGACGGCGCCGGTGGTGGAGGTGCCGTGCTCCAGGGCGAGGTCGGTGAAGAACTCGACCCCGGCGCGGGACCCCTCACTGTCGATCTGTGAGGTCCAGGTGCCGTCGGAGCCCTCGACGGCGATCTCGCCCCCGCCGCCCCAGATCCAGGGCATGACCGAGTACTGGGCGTCACCGGGGACGGGGAGGGCGATCATGTCCTCCTCCGCCTCGGACAGGGCCACGGCGGTCTCGCGCAGCTCGTCCCAGTTCTCCGGGACCTCCAGGCCGTGCTCCTCGAACAGGTCGCTGCGGTAGACGACGGAGCGGATGGAGGCGTACCAGGGGACGCCGTAGACGCCCCCGCCGATCTGGCCCATCTCCATCAGGCCGGGGATGTACTGGGAGGTGTCGACGCCGTAGCCGGACAGGTCGTGCAGGGCCCCGGCGTCGGCGAAGCCGGGGGTGAAGGTGTTGCCGAGTTCGGCGACGTCGGGCACGGTGCCGCCCGCGATGGCGGTGGAGATCTTGTTCTGGGCGTCCTGCCAGGGCACGAACTCGACCTCGACCTCGATACCGGTCTCCTCGGTGAACGCGGTGTTGGCGGCCTCGAAGAACTCCGTCTCGTCGGGGTTGGTGCCCTGCATGATCCAGACCAGGAGGCTGTCGGAGGCCTCGCCCCCGTCACCCCCTCCGGTACCGCACGCCGTCGCGACCAGGACCAGTGCCGCGGCCGCGGCGGTGAGCGGAACGTACTCGTGTGTTCGTCTGCGGGCCATGGCTCGCCTCCCGTTCCTTTCGAGGGTTCCCCCGGGGTTGGTAGGAAACCTACGTAAGGAACCGCCTGGAGTGAAGTAAACCACTGTTTTTCGTGTCTGACCCGTTAGGCGGACGGGAGCCGCCCGGAGTGTCGCGGCCGCTGTGAGGACTCCCCCGCTAGTCGGCCAGTCCGGTGACCTGGCGCAGGATGGAGAGGAGTTCGGCGCGCTTGTACACCGCCAGACCGATGGCGGCGCCGAAGGCGGCGAGCATGTGCACGTAGACCATGGGATCGCCCTGGGTGAGGCGCTCGGCGGCCTCCTCCTCGCCGACCGAGTGGGCCTCCCAGGCGGTGGAGACGGCGAACTCCAGCTCGGGCGGGAGCATCTCGGCGACCGTGCGGGCGACGGCCTCACGCGAGTCGGCGGGCTTCCACACCACGCCGGTCTGCTGCACGCGGCGGCTGAGGAAGGCGGCGATGACCTTCAGCTCGGACATGACGGCGTCCGCGTCGTCGGAGGCGTGCGGAACGACCCGGTCGAGCTCCTCCCGGTCGCGGTCGGTGTAGGCGGCGATCAGGTCGATGGCGGTGCGCTTGACATGGTCGGGCACGTCGGAGGCGGGCGTGGGCCCGTCGGTGCCGCCGTCGAAGGACTCGGACACGGTGTGGTCCTTTCCGGTGGGTGTGGGACTGGGGGCTGTTCGGTGGGTGCCGGAGCGTCGCACGGCTGGACGGGTGCCGGCCGAACACGCCCCGGGTCCATGATGCCGCCAAACCGTCCCCGGGGGACCGCGGACAGGCCGTGCTCCCCCGCCGGCGAACCGCGGGGCCCGGGCGGACCGCGACGGTCCGCCCGGGCTCCGTTCAGGGTCGGGGCGCTCAGAACCAGGGGCGCAGCGGCACGTGCGCCTCGGTGCCGTCCAGCTTCACACCGAGGATCTGGTGCAGCTGCACCACGTTGCGCTCGAAGCCGAGCACGCAACCGGCCATGTAGAGGCGCCAGACGCGCGCGGTGCCCTCGCCGACCTCGGCGACGGCCTCGTCCCAGTGGCGGTCCAGGTTGGCGCCCCAGTGGCGGAGGGTGAGTGCGTAGTGCTCACGCAGGTTCTCCTGGTGGCGGATCTCGAACCCGGCGTCGTTCATCTCCGTCTGGAGCTTGCCGGGACCCTCCAGCTCGCCGTCGGGGAACACGTACCGGTTGATGACGCCCTTGGTGTTCATGGGCGGCAGGTCGTTGCGCGGCCGGGTGATGCAGTGGTTGAGCAGCCGTCCCCCGGGGACGAGCTTGTCGTTGAGCGAGGAGAAGTAGGAGGCCAGGTTCCTGGCCCCCACGTGCTCGGTCAGGCCGATGGAGCTGATCCGGTCGTAGCTGCCGTCGGGAACGTCCCGGTAGTCCATGTGGCGGACCTCGGCCAGCTCCGACAGCCCCTCCTGCGCGATCTTCTTGGCCGCCCACTCGGCCTGTTCCTTGGACAGGGTGACGCCGAGCGCGCGGACCCCGTGTTCCCGGGCGGCGTGCATGACCATGCCGCCCCATCCGCAGCCCACGTCGAGCAGGCGCATGCCCGGCTCCAGTCCGAGCTTGCGCGAGACCAGTTCGTACTTGCGGAACTGGGCGCTCTCCAGGGCGCCGTCGAAGCGCTTCACCCGGTCCGGTGCGGCGTCCTCTTCGTCGAAGACGGCGCAGGTGTAGGTCATGGACGGGCCCAGGACCAGTTCGTAGAAGGCGTTGGAGACGTCGTAGTGGTGGTGGATGACCTCCGCGTCGCGCTGCTTGGAGTGGCGCCAGCCCAGGCCGGTGAGGCGGCCGCGGGACACCTCCTGGGGCGGCGGGGCCACCCGGCTGACGAGCTTGACCCAGCCCACGGACCGCAGGATCGCGGCGACGTCGCGCAGGGAGAGGTCGATCCCGTCGGCGAGCACGAAGTCCTCGATGCGTCTGAGGGCGGTGTACATGTCGCCCTCCAGCTCCAGGTGGCCGGAGACGTAGGCGCGGGCCAGGCCGACGGTGTTGGGGGACTGGACCAGGTAGTTGACGGCGACCGGCGTGCGCACGTGCAGTGCCACGTCGCTGTTGGGATCCCCTGCCCTGCTGCCGTCGTAGGCGGTGAATCGGATGGGCGCGTCGGGTCCCACGACGCGTTCGAAGATCTCGGCAAGCCGCATGTTCTGTCCTTCCTGCTCTCGGATGCGGCCCATCTCCTCGGGTCGCGTCCCGGTGATGTGGTGCCTCAGCGGTTGCCCACGCACTTGGCGTACAGGTCCAGCAGCCGCCCGTGGGGGTCGTATGCCTCCTTGAGTCCGGTGTAGGCCCGGCCGTTGTAGAGACGCCAGAACTCCTCCTCGGTGTAGAAGGAGTCCGAGTACAGGGACTTGTGGCCGCCCAGCTCAGCGACCCTCTCCTCGACCAGGCGGTTGTGGTGGGCCCGGCGCTGGCCCGGCTTCATGTCGACCAGGCCCCAGAAGCCGAAGTTCACGTAGAGGTGCTCCCCGTCCAGCGGGTAGAGCGGCCACACGTACTCGTCGGCGCCCAGCCCGGGCCGCCGGGGCTCGCGCAGCCGCAGGGGGCACATCCAGACGGGGGTCATGCCGATCTCGGCGTGGTAGAAGTCCAGGAACTCCGCGCCGCGCTCGACGTCCACCTCGATGTCCTGGATGAGCGGCTCCTGGGGCCGCTTACCCCGGTAGTGGGTGAGGAGGCGGGAGAAGTCGGTGCGCCGGTCCCAGGCGACGAGCTTGCGGTAGACGTCGGAGCGCTTGAGGGAGCGCGGCCACAGGGGGCGCACCAGCGGGTGCTGGGTGCCGAAGGCCCGGGAGCACCAGAACCAGTCGGCGTCCCAGCGCCACAGGTAGTCGCTGACGGTGAGGTAGTCGCCGGGCCCCGTGCCCGCGTAGCGCTGGATGGACCGGTAGTAGATGTCCCCGCCGGTGTAGTCGCTGGTCCAGGGGGCCTGGTCGGTGAAGCGTGCCAGGGTCAGGTACAGCTCGTCGGGGGCGAAGGCCACCCCGTCCACGAAGTCGACCGGCTGGCCGTCGTGCTCGCGGTCGGCGCAGACGCGGGCGAGGGCGTCCATCGTCTCGGCCGCGTCGTGGAAGCGCAGGTGGCGCAGGTGCACGTAGGGGGAGACCGGCTCCAGGTCGATGCGCAGGCGCAGGCTGTAGCCCAGGGTCCCGTAGGAGTTGGGGAAGCCGTAGAAGAGGTCGCTGTGCTCGTTGTCGCGGGTGGCGGTGACGATGTCGCCGTCACCGGTGAGGATCTCCATCTCCTGGACGGCCTCGTGCGGCAGGCCGTTGCGGAAGGAGGAGGACTCGATGCCCATGCCGGTGACGGCGCCGCCGAGGGTGATGGTGCGCAGTTGCGGGACGACGGTCGGCATGAGCCCGTGCGGGAGGGTGGCCGCGACGAGGTCCTCGTAGGTGGTCATACCGCCCACGTCGGCGAGGCGCTCGACCGGGTCGATGGCGATGACGCCGGTGAAGCCGGACACGTCCAGGGCGGGCGTGCTGGTGGGTTCGCGGAACCGGAAGAGGTTGGAGGTGGGCTTGGCCAGGCGTACCGGCGCGTCCGGGGGCAGCGCACGGTAGTCGCGACGCAGCTTCTGGACCGCCGCTATGTGCTCGGCGAAGCCCGTCCGCCCTCCGGTGGAGGTGCCGCTGCTCGTTTCCTGGTGTTGAGGAGCCATTCCGGTTCTTCCGTTCCTCGGCGACGCACAGCGTGGGCCGGCCCCGTCCGCGCGATACCACGCGGACGGACCGATCCACCTAGTTCTACCTATCGGTAACGGTCTTGTGCCACCCCATTTGTTACGTGTCTTCATCAGAAACCCCCTACCCGTACTCCTGACCGGGGCACCGCCCCCCACGGAAGGATCGCGCGCCGGTTCTCCGGGGTGGTGAAGGGCTGGCCGTAAGATGGGATCCGTGCGTATCGCTCTCGTTGACTCCGGTATCGGCATGCTCTCGACTGCGGCGACCCTGCGCGCCGCACGGCCGGACGCGGACCTGTTCCTGTCCATGGACCCCGACCACATGCCGTGGGGTCCGCGTACTCCGGACGAGGTGATCGCACGCGCGCTGGCCGGGGCCCGCGCCGCCCGCGAGGCCGCCGGCACCCCGGGGCTGGACGCCGTGGTGGTGCCGTGCAACACCGCGTCGGTGCATGTGCTGGCCGAGCTGCGCGCCGAGTTCGAGCCGCGGGTCCCGGTGATCGGGACGGTCCCCGCGATCAAGCCCGCGGCCGCCGCCGGAGGACCGATCGCGGTGTGGTCCACCGTCGCGACCACGCGCAGCGGCTACCAGCGCCGGCTCGTCGAGACCTTCGCGCGCGACGTGGAGGTGACCCCGGTGGCCTGCGTCGGACTGGCCGAGGCGGTGGAGTCGGCCGATCCCCGGCTGATCGACGACGCCGTCGCCTACGCCGCCGGACTGACCCCCGCCGACGTGCGCGGCGTGGTGTTGGGGTGCACCCACTACGACCTGGTGGGCGAGCGGATCTCGGCCGCCCTCGGCGGGCGGGCCGCGCTGTTCACCGCCGCCGACGCGGTCGTCGCCCAGACCCTGCGCCGGACCGGCGAGGTTCCCGTGGGCGAGCGGCCCGGCCGGGTGCGGGTCCTGGCCAGCGGCAGGCCCGCCCGGCTGCCCGCGGCGGCGCTGGTCTACCCGGCCGGACGCTCGCTCGTGGACGAGGCGCGCGCCGCCCCCGCGTAGTCCGCGGTCGGCACGGCGGCGGGGCGCTACGCCTCCAGGGGCTGTGGGTCCTCCGCCCGGCGGGCCCTCCTTCGAGCGTGCACGAGGGCCGCGGCGCCACCGGCCATGGCCACTCCCGCCAGCGAACCCGCGGTGTTCGCGAGGACGTCGCCGGTGTCGGCCAGGTCGCCCGCGGCCCACTGGCTCGCCTCGACCACGGCCGAGAACCCGGGACCGGCCACGACGCGCACCGTCCAGGACGAGAAGGCGTGGAAGGCCAGGATCCCCAGCGGCACGAAGAGCAGGGTGTGGAGGACCTTCTCCTCCACGATCATGGCCGCGGACTCCATCGGTTCACCGGCCCGTGCGATCGACTCGCCCATCTCCCGCTCCACGAGCCCCTCCCCGTCCGACGGGGCGGGTCGGCCCTCGGCGTCCAGGACCACCGGGTCCGTACCAGGTGCTCCGTGCGCGAAGAAGTCGTAGGGCTCCCGGTCCAGGATCTCGGCCCTCTCCTCGTGGGAGAGCGGATCGACGCTGTAGTACGCCAGTTCTCCGGTGCTGAGCTGCTGGCCGAAGGCCGTCACCGGAACCGCCTCCTGCCGGAGCTCCTGGATCGCGGACAGGGGGTTCCACACGACATGGCGGCTCCCCGCCTCCGCCTGGCCCCACGAGGTCAGGGGAGCGGCCAGGACGAGGAGGTAGGCGGCCGCCGTGACCCCGAGGAGTCCGCGCGCCAGGGGCCGGCTCCACCCGGCCCCCTCCTGGTCCCTGGCCAGGACCAAGGAGAACACCAGCAACGCGAGCAACGCCAGGCACACGGTCACCGGTGTGACATAGAAGAGCACCATCCACATATCGCCTCCACGGGGGTTAGGGGAACCGCAGTTATACCGGAACCACGCGGAGTCACGGTTCACCGCCGTCCACGTGGATCCGGTACGCGCTGGTCGACGCGGTGTCCGGTTCCCGTCACTCCCGCCGCCGTCTCCCGAAGGTGCCGCGGTAGGCGCCGGGCGGTACCCCCGTCAGCCGTGTGAAGTGGTGGCGGAAGGTGGCGGTCGAGCCGAAGCCCGTCTCGGCGGCGACCCGGTCCACCGACTGGTCCGTGGACTCCAGGAGCCGCTGCGCCCGGTTGACGCGGACCTGGAGGAGCCACCGCAGCGGAGTGGTCCCCACCTGGGAGCGAAAGTGCCTGTTGAGGCTCCGTACGCTCAGGGCTGCGTTGTCGGCCATGTCCTTCAGCGTGAGGGGGCGGTGAGGGTTGGCGGCCGTCCACTCCAGCGTGTGCCTCAGAGTGGGCTCGGATCCGGCTCGAGCCCCGACGGGCCGAGGAGTCCGCGGGCCTGGCCCTGATGTCCCACACCGCCACGGTGACCGGGTCGGGCTCCCGAGGGGGTTCGGTGACGACCGTGACCATCGAACCGGCCCGTCGGCGGCCGGACGGTGGATGGCTCTACGTGGTCGACGACCCGTTCTTCTCCCGCACGGAAGCGGCGGGGCGGGCGTGGGGGCGCTCGGGCGCGGTGACCCGTGCGGCCCCGCCGGGTACCGGCCGCGCGGGTTCGGTGCGCGCCGGCCGACGCGGTACGCGGACATCCGGTCGTACACGGCGGCCTTCGCCGGAACAGGGCGAAGGCCCGGGTCGTGCGGCCCCGGACCGCCTCAGGGATTGGGGGTGAGGGCGCCCTGCCGCGTGGTCTCCATGTGCACGTACCCGGTGCGGGAGGCCTCGCCGCCCAGAGCGCCCGCGGCGAGAGTGCTCACCAGGTTGCGCACCCCGACGGTGTCGTTGTCGTGGAGGAGGGTCTCCAGCAGCGACAGCGCAGCGCGCTGGTCACCCGGCCGCTCGCGCACGTGCCGCCACTGGGGCTCGGTCGCCGCGTCCGACAGCATCAGCGTCCGGCCGACCTGGCCGAGCGCGGTCAGCAGCGGGGTGTCGTGCGGAACGCGTTCCAGCGCGGCGTTGACCTGCTCCGCCTGCTGTTCTGGGTCGACCTCCTCGGCGGACTGCGCCCTGAGGAAGTCCAGCACGTTCTCGGCCGGGGCCAGCGGCCGTACCGGCGGCATCCCCTCGATCATGGCGCGCACCTCCGCCAGGTCCCCCGCGATCTCCTCGGTGCGCCCCAGCTCCCCGATGAGCCGCTCCGCCCGCAGCGCGGAACAGCCCGCCACCCAGCGGGCCCCGCGGCCCGCGGCCAGGCGTGCGGCGGACAGGGCGAGCTCCGCGCCGCGCCGGGGGGCTCCCACCCGCTCGAAGTAGCGCGACCAGGTGGTCACGCGCACACCCAGCCGCCAGTCGTTGCGGACGGTGCCCTGGCACACCAGGTTCTCCACCGCCTCCACCCACGCGGGCCGCAGGCTCGGGTACGCCTCGGCCTCCTCCACGGTGGGCAGCGGCGCGATGGCCTCCTGGGGCTGGCACTGGCCCAGCCGGGCCAGCCAGGACAGCAGCCGTGCCCGCTCGAAGCGGATGCGGCGGTGCAGGGCGGCCCGGCGGGAGTTGGCCTCATCCAGGGTCAGCTCCGCGTCCAGCCGGTCCAGCACCTCCAGGGCCTCAGCGTGCTTGTCCTGGTACCGAAGGGCCCTGACCAGGGCGAACACCCCGTCGGCGCCGAGCACGGCCGGGCCGGTGGCGGTGTGCTCGTAGCGCCGCAGCTCGGCCTCGGCACGGTCGGCCAGGTCCTCGTCGATGAGGAGGTTCACCCGGGCGAGGGTGAACGCGGGCCACGCGGGAGTGCGCTCCCAACCGGCCAGGCGCCGGGTGGACAGCAGCTCGCGCCGCAGACCGGTGGTGCCCCGGGCGTCGACGTTGGCGTGGCAGCGCACCAGGGTCTCCAGCAGGGAGACCGGCAGGGCGCCGTGGGCGTGCGGTTCGGGCTCGTCCTCGGCGGCCGCGCTGACCTGGGCGAGCGCCCGCCCTCCCTCGGCCAGGGCCCCCACCCGCACGGCCAGCGGCCAGTGCGCCAGGAAGAACAGGGTCGGCGGCCCGAAGAGCCCCGGCACTCCGGGCCCGGTTCCCCCCGCCTCGGCGACCAGTCGGCGCGCGGTGCGCAGGGCCGAGCGGGCCGTCGCCTCCACGCGTACCGCGTCCCCGGCCTCACAGAGCACCGGCAGGCCCGCCACCGCCTCGGCCAGTTCCGTCTGTCCCGCCGCCCTGAGCTGGCGTGCGGTCTCCCCCGCCCATGTCCACATCGGCATGATCACTCCCCCTGTAAGCGCCGCGTGAGAACCGAACGTAGCAGCGCGGTGACAGAGGTGTACGGGAAACGCGGAAAAACCGTGTAGCAGGGGTTTACGCATCCGATGGGGGTGGATTTGGCCCGATACACTCGGGGCACCACGGCCCCGGAGGGGCCGCCCCGATTCCGGCGCGGACAGCCGGACCGAGCCTCACAGGGCTCACCCCGACACGTACCTGAGGAGACATGAGCCCCGATGGGATGGCGAGACCGTTTCGGACTCCGCAAGGCCAACCGCAGAGGCAAGGTCCGTTTTGACCGCGCCTCCGAGGATTCGGACATCAAGGCGCTGATCGACTTCGCCAAGAGCCGGGTCGGGGTGGAGTTCTTCGTCGAACCGGAGACCTTCGCCACCCGGACCACCGCCGTCGCGGTCGCCACGGACGGCGAGTGGATCCGCCGCCGGTGCGGCTCGCCCGAGGTGATCCGCAAGGTGGCCAGTAAGTTGGCGGTTCCCGCGTACGACGTGCAGATCATGGGTTACCCGCAGCGGATGCGCGACTGGAGCGCCCGCAACAAGCGCGGCCTGTCGCTGGACGACTAGGGCGTGTGCGGCGGACACGCCCCGACGGTGCGCGGACCTTCGGCGGGCCGGTGTAGGACCGGCCACACCGACACGCCGCCGGGAGTACGTCCAAAACCCGCCACCGCGCCATTTTGGGCATTGATGACGAGTCCTTGCCGCGACTTCCTCGCCGAACGGGTTCCCTAACGGGCTCCGTTCGTCGCATACTCGCCTGGGAGGGGGGACTCTGATGAAGCAGGATCTCACGGCCCTGTGCTGCGACTGCGGCACGATTCGCGAGGTGAGCGACTACCAGAGTGTGGGCGAGGCGCAGTCCGCCTACGGGCTGGCTCGCTGCGTCGTCTGGCGCAAGTGCCGCACCTGCGGCTACCGCACTTACCACGCCTACCTGCGCGGGGACGAGGACCGCGACGAGCTGGAGGACGCCCTCCGGTTGGACGGCGCCCTGGCCGCCGAGGCCCTCGACGAGGAGGTCGAGCAGCTGCGGCTGTGCGGGGTCGAGGTCGGGCACGCCCCCGTCCCGGCCATCTGGGACGGACAGTCGGTGGGCATGGTGACCCAGCGGCTGTCCGACCGCGCCTACTCGATCGTGCTGGACCCCGAGTCGTCCGTGGTCTCCCGGCTCAAACTCATCGACATGATGTGGAACGAACTGCTGGTCGGCGACCACGACGACCGCTGGTTCATCCAGGAGGCCGAGGACGACGAGACCCCCGCGTACGCGGTCCGGCTGTTCGGCTACCGCACCCGGGGCTGAGGCGGGCCGCACGGGGACGGGGTACGGGAGCCGCCGGAGACGGCCGGTCCCACAACGGCACACGATTGCACAGCACACGGCCGGGCCCCTTCTCGCGGGCGCCCGGCCGCCGCGTTGCCCGGGTCCGCCGCGGCCGCTCCCCGGATCCCGAACCGCGTGTCAGGCGGCGGGTTCGGGCGCGGGCCGGCCGGACAGGCGGCGCAGCGCCGACCTGGCCACCGCCGGGTCGGTGGTCCCCCAGTAGGGCGGCAGGGAGGCCCGCAGGAAACCGCCGTAGCGGGCGGTGGCCAGGCGCGGGTCCAGGACGGCGATGACGCCCCGGTCATCGGTGGAGCGCAGCAGGCGCCCGGTGCCCTGCGCGAGCAGGAGGGCGGCGTGGGTGGCGGCCACCGAGAGGAAGCCGTTGCCGCCGTGCGCCGCCACGGCACGCTGGCGGGCCGAGGCCAGCGGGTCGTCGGGCCGGGGGAAGGGGATCCGGTCCACGACCACCAGGGACAGTGAGGGGCCGGGCACGTCCACGCCCTGCCACAGCGACAGTGTGCCGAACAGGCAGGACCGCTCGTCCTCGGCGAACCGGCGGACCAGTTGGCCGGTGGAGTCCTCACCCTGGCACAGGATCGGATGGTCCAGGCGCTCGCGGAGCTCCTCGGCGGCCTGCTGGGCGGCGCGCATGGAGGAGAACAGGCACAGCGCGCGGCCGTCGGCGGCCTCGATGAGCTCGGCGATCTCGTCGAGGTAGGCGGGCGCGAGCCCGTCGCGGCCGGGCGGGGGAAGGTGTCTGGCCACGTAGAGGATGCCGCTGCGGGCGTGCTCGAAGGGCGAGCCGACGTCCAGCGCGCGCCAACGGGGCTCCCCGGCCGCGCGGTGGGGGCCGTCGTCGTCCTCGTCCGGATCCGGGCCTCCCTCGGAGGCGTCCGTGTCCGCGGCCTCGGTCCCGGACGTGTCCCCGCGGCCCGGTTCCGGGTCGGTGCGGCCCGCGGCGGCGCGTTCGGCCGCCTCCCGGGTGACCTCGCGGCCCAGCCCCCACTGGTTGGCCAGGGCGGTGAAGGAGCCGCCCAGGGTGAGGGTGGCGGAGGTCAGGACCACGGTGCGGTCGCCGAAGAGCTTGTCCCGCAGCAGCCCGCCGACGCCGAGCGGGGCGACGTTGAGCGTGGGCTGGCGGCCGGGTGTCCTGGTCAGCCACACGATCTCGGTGCGGTCGCGCAGGGCGGGTTCGAAGGACTCCAGGATCCGCACCGCGGTGTCGTGCACCTCTTCGAGGGCGGCCAGGGCCAGGCGGCGGTCGCTGGCTCCGTCCGGGTCCAGCTCGCCCGGCGAGGGGCCGATGGCGGTGACGCAGGCCGAGGCGGCGTCGCGGGTGGCGGCGACCGAGTTGGCGAGGGCGTCGCCGATGTGGTCCATGCGCCCTTCGGGCGACTCGGTGAACATCAGGGCCAGGCCGTCGGCGCACTCGGTCAGGCGCTCGCTGACACCGGGTTCGACCAGGCGGGCGGCGCGCTTGGCGGCGGCGTTGACGGCCCGCTCGCTCAGGCTGCCGGTGGCCACCGAGGTGGCGCGGTCCACGAGTTCGTGCGCCTCGTCGATCATGATCGTGTCGTGCTCGGGCAGGATGTGGCGGCCCTGCGACATGTCGATGGAGAGCATGGCGTGGTTGGTGACCACCACGTCCACGCCCTGGGTGGCCTCGCGGGCGAACTCGGCGAAGCACTCCTGGCCGAAGGGGCAGATCCGGGCGCCCATGCACTCGTTGGCGCCCACCGAGACCTGGCGCCAGGCCAGGTCGCTGACGCCGGGGGTGAGCTCGTCGCGGTCACCGGTGACGGTGTCCTCGGCCCACTCGTGCAGGCGGGCCACCTGGCGGCCCAGCGAGGAGAGCTGGCGCGGGTCGAACAGCTCGGTGTCCTCGGCCTCCTCGCCCGCGGTCTGCAGGCGGTTGCGGCACAGGTAGTTGCGGCGGCCCTTGAGCACGGCGAACGTGGGCTCGCGGGGCAGCAGCGGCGCGAGGGCCCCGGCCAGGCGTGGCAGGTCGCGCTCGATGAGCTGGTTCTGCAGGGCGATGGTGGCGGTGGAGACCGCCACGGTCCTCTTGCCGGCCATCGCGTGTCTGATCGCGGGTATCAGGTAGGCCAGGGACTTGCCGGTGCCGGTACCGGCCTGGACCACCAGGTGTTCGCGCTTGTCGACCGCCTCGGCCACGGCATCGGCCATGGTCGCCTGGCCCTCGCGGCGGCTGCCGCCCAGGGCGGCGACGGCCGCGTCGAGCAGGACGGGGATGTCGGGGAGATCTGCCACGGATCGACAGTACCGGCCACGGAGGACAGGGGCGTCGTCGTCCACAGGCCGAGTCGGCCGGACCGCCGTGGGCCCGGCCGATCCCCCGGTCTCCTCAGGCCATCGTGGCCAGCAGCTCGTCCAGGGCCTCCATGGACTGCCTCAGGCCGTACTCCATACCGGACTGGACCATGCCCTCGCGGTCCTCGACGGTCTGGAAGACCGTGACCGACGTGTAGAGGGTGCGGCCGTCCCTCTCCTCCAGCGTGGTGGTCTCCAAGCACACGTGCCCGGGCATGCCCTCGTACTCGAAGGTCCACACGAAGCGCTCGGGGGCGACGGCGTCGTGGACCACGCCGTGGAAGCCGTGCTCCTGCCCGTCGGGCATGCGCTCGACGAAGCGCCAGGAGCCGCCCGGGCGCACGTCGGCGCGGTCGATGACGGTCTCGCTCTCCTTGAGCCCCCACCACCTGGCGAGGTACTCGGGCTCGGTCATGGCCTTGTACACCACGTCGCGGGGCGCGTCGAAGCTGCGCGTGACGACGATGTCGTGCCGTCCGGGCTCAACGATCACTGTGAGGTCGCTCATGGTCGTTCTCTCCCTGGGTACCGCGTTGTCCCTGCTGGATCCTGCGGATCTCCTCGTCGAGGCGGCCGAGGCGGTCCTCCCACTGCTGGTGGTACCGCCCGATCCACGCCGACACCTCGTCCAGAGGAGCGGTCTCCAGCCGGCAGGGGCGCCACTGCGCGTCGCGGCCCCGGCTGACCAGCCCCGCCCGCTCCAGCACCTTCAGGTGTCTGGAGACCGCTTGGAGGCTGATGGGGAACGGCTCCGCCAGTTCGTTGACGGTCGCCTCGCCCTCGGCGAGCCTCGCCAGCAGCGCCCGGCGGGTCGGGTCCGCGAGTGCCGCGAACGTGAGGCTCAACGGGTCGTTCGCCATCTGCTTATTCAACTCTCCTGTTAATCAACTGATGTGTTGATTATGACCCACGACACAGCCAAGTTCAAGAGGTGAGAGGAGGGGAATCCGCCCGGAAGCCGAGCGACGCACCGGGGTCGTCCCCCAGGAGAAACGACGAGACGACCCGGCGAGGCGGACGAAGTCCCCGACGGCAGACCACGACCGCGGTCGTGCCACGAAGCACGACGGCCGAAGGCCCCCGAAAGCCGAGCGGCACATCGGGGGTCTGGGGGTCGTCCCCCCAGGAGAAACGACGAAACGACCCGGCGAGGCGGACGGAGTCCGCCGAGCAGGGTCGTCTCGGAGTCGAGTGGAGCTATGGGGATTCGAACCCCAGACCTCCTCCATGCCATGGAGGCGCGCTACCAACTGCGCCATAGCCCCGTGTGCCTTGCGGCAACGGTTAGATCCTATCGGATATGGAGGGGTGGGATGACCAAGACCGCGGTGTAGTACGCCCCACACCGTCCCCGTACGGGACATCCTGTTCGCCGGGCCGCGAACCGGGCACAGGGAAGGCATGAACGGCAGACCGCAGCAGGACCCCGTCCAGACCCTGGTCCGCTGGGAGGACCACGGCGCCGTGTGGCGGGTGGTGGAACGGGCCCCGTCCCGGGTGACGGTGGCCCTGTGCCGGTGCGACGGGGGCGAGGAGGTCGATCGCCTGGTCTCCGACGATCCGGCGCTCCTCGCCTTCGTGGACGGGCGGGACGCTTCCACGGAGTGACGGAAGGCGCGGTCGGCGACCCTAGCGGGACGCCTCCACATGGGCCGCGGCGAGCGAGAGCACCATCTCCCAGCCGATGGCGCCCTCTTCGACGTACGGGCGCCGCGCCTCCTCCGACACCTCCAGCGAGGTGAAGCCGCTCTCCACCACCCGCAGGGTGACCCCGCCCGCGCCACGCTCCTCGATCCAGAACTCCACGAGCGTGGAGCTCTCCCCGTCGCCACCGAACCAGCGGAAGGCCGCGTAGCCGTGGGGTTCGAGTTTCTCGGTACGGATCCGGAAGGCGCCGTGAACGGGGTCGTGCACGATGTCCGTGTCCCCGTCCGGCGTGATCCGGTGGTCGGCGATCTCCTCGTCGTTGACGAACCATCCCGGCCGCCTCACCAGGTCCCAGACCTGCCGCGCGGACGCGGCGACGTCCACCTGCCGCTCGATCCGGTCCAGGCTCTCGTCCATCGCCCTCCGCCCCTTCCGAAGTCGCAACCGCGTCGCGGCTCCGTTCGGTCACCCTCGCATCACTCGCGGGCAGTGGAACACGAACCTCCGGCTTCGCGCCGCTCGTTCCGCCCTGCCCGGCCCTGCGGCTCCCGCGTCGCCGACCCGTCCGGCGGATCGGTGACGTTGTCGCGGAGCCGTTCCAGCAACTGTTCCAGGTGCGCGGTGTCCTCCTCGTCGAGGCCGGCGCGCAGGCGGCGGTCGAAGGCGAGCGCCACCTCGCGCATCCGGTGGAACGCCGCCTCACCTTCCTCGGTGAGCTCCACCAGGTGCACTCGCCGATTCCCCGGGTCGCGGCGCCGGGTCAACAGACCTTCGGCCTCCATGGCGTTGAGGTGCTGGGTCAGCGTCGCCCCCCGGATACCCACCGCGGCGGCCAGTTCGCGCTGATTGGCCGCCGGCCTGGCTTTCAGGGACATGAGAACGAGCCAGCTCGGGCGAGATCCTCCCGTCGCGGCGAGCGCCTCGTCGAAGGCGTGGCTGACCGCCTTGGCGGTGGCGGCGAGTCTGACCCCGAGGGGAGGGCCGGCAGAGCGGAACGGCATGTCGGCAAGGCTACCACAACCGTTCGCACCCTAATGGATTGACGACTAACCGTTCGGTACCTATCTTTTGACGGGAGGCGAACTGGCCGGTCCGCTCGGGACCGGCCCTCGACCAAGGAGGAGCAATGCCGGAGAACGCGAGAACGGCGCAGGCACGCGGCGCGGTCGACGCCTGGGTCGCGGCCGAGGAGGCGGGCGACACCGCCGCCCTGGGCGCAATGCTCACCGAGGACTTCGCCGGGATCGGTCCACACGGTTTCCAGCTCGACCGGGAACGGTGGCTGGACCGCTATGACTCCGGTTCCCTGGTCAACGAGGTGTTCACCGCTGACGAGATCGCGATACGCCGCTACGGAGCGGAGACGGCCATCGCCAACGGGGTACTGGCGCAGCGCGCCACCTATTGCGGTCGCCCCGTCCCCGGCCGGTTCCGCTTCACCGCGGCGCTGGTCGCCGACGGGCACCCCTGGCGCATCGCCAACCTCCAGCTGTCACCGATACCCAAGAACTAAGGCGGCGACGGAATCATGCGTATCAGCTTGAACACAGCCGACCACGTATGGTCCGGTGAGCCGGACAGTCTGCGCCATGAACTGACGCGTGTCGCACGCGCAGCCGACGACGTGGGGTTGGACACGGTCCGGGTCGCCGACCACCTGCTCCAGGTCGGTCCGCAGAGCTCACTCGACGCCGAGGTGCCGGAGGCCTACACGACGTTGGGCTTTCTGGCCGCGCGGACGACGCGCGTGAGGTTGGGCACGATGGTCACCGGTGTGACGTTCCGGCCGCCGGGTCTACTGGTCAAGGCCGTCACCGCGCTCGACGTGCTCGCCGAGCACTGCACGGCTGCCAGCCGCCCACGTGAGGAGATCGAAACGACGCTGGGCATCGAGCACATCGTCGTGATCACCGAGGGCCCGTGGACCGAGCAGGGCGTGGCCGCCCCGGCCCGTGCCGTGGACGCCCTGGGAGGTGACCCGGTATGAGTAAGCCCCAGCGCACGGTCCACCGGTGGCGTCTGGGACCACGTACCCGCAAAGCCGTGCTGTCCGTGCACATCGTCGCGGCCGGATCATGGATCGGCATCGACGTCGTACTGGGCGTCCTGGTGTTCACCGCGTTGTTCACCGACGACGTTCGAACCGCCGCACTCGCCTACCAGGCGCTGGAGCTGTTCGCGATCGGACCGCTGTTCACCGCCGGCCTGGTGTGCCTCGCCTCAGGTGTCCTCTTGGGGCTGGGCACGAAGTACGGCGTGCTGAGGTACTGGTGGGTGGTCGCGAAACTGGTGGTGAACGTGGTGTTCGTCGTCCTCGTACCGTTGTCGCTGAGCCCGACAGTCACCGCAGCCGCCGAGTACGGCCGGAACCTCGTCGAAGGGCACCCGGACGCGGCGATGGTGACTGACCTCGTTTTCCCACCGATCGTCTCGCCCACGGGCCTGCTCATCGCGGTACTGCTGGCCGTCTTCAAACCGTGGGGCAGGATCGGGGGATCACGGCGGAGCGCACGAACACGATCGGCCTCCACCGATCGGCCAAGCGGATAGAAGGCGGTCCCGCGAACGGAACAGGACCGAGCGGCGCACCAGGGGGCTTCCCCAAAAGAAACAGGCCCGCGGGGAAGGCGGGCGAAGACCGCGACCACGGCCGTGCCGCGAAGCACGACGGCCGAAGGCCGAGCGGCACACCGGGGGGTCTGGGGGTCGCCCCCCAGAGAAACGACGAGACGACCCGGCGAGGCGGACGAAGTCCGTGCAGCAGCCTCAACCACGGTCGTGCCGCGAAGCACGACGGCCGAAGGCCGAGCGGCACACCGGGGGGTCTGGGGGGTCGTCCCCCCAAAAGAAACAGGCCCGCGGGGAAGGTGGACGAAGTCCACCGACCACGCGGGCCTCAACGTGGAGCTATGGGGATTCGAACCCCAGACCTCCTCCATGCCATGGAGGCGCGCTACCAACTGCGCCATAGCCCCTGGTATGCCGGGCGGTTCCCCCGCTCGGCGATGAAATTACTGTACCGGAGATCAGGAGTGGGTTGCGACGTCGGGGCCGGCAGGTGGACGTGCGGTAGCCGGTTTGGGGGCGAATACCCTGGAGTGGTGCCCGAATCAAAGCTTGAAATCCAGATGCTCCACGACCGTCTGCTGGTGAAGGCGGTCCCTGACACGAGCGAGCGGCGCAGCAACGCCGGTCTGGTCATTCCGGACACGGTCAGGCTGGCGACCAGACTCGCATGGGGCGAGGTCGTCGGCGCCGGAACGAGTGCCCGCCAGGTGAAGACCGGCGACCGCGTGCTCTTCGACCCCGAAGAGCAGAACGAGGTCGAGCTGAACAGCGAGCGCTACGTGATCCTGCGCGAGCGTGACGTGCACGCCGTCGCCAACGAGGCCCCCGAACAGGGCCGGGGCACGGGCCTCTACCTGTAGTCCCTTCCATCCCGCCAGGCGCCCAGGGCGTGTTCTCCGCATCATCTCGGGCTCGCGCCCACCAGGCTGTCCCTCGCCGCGCTCCGCGCTCGTGAAACACGACCAGGCCGAACTTCGCACATCGTCTGCGAGGGACGGCCTGGACGATCACCCGCCGAGCCGGAAGCCCTCCAGAACACTCCCCGGGCCCGGCGGGTCCTTCACCGCCGGCCCCGGTCAGGCGCGCCCGTCGTCTCGGGCGGGGTTCGCGACCGCCTTGACCAGCGAGTACACGCACAGGTTGAGGACCTCGTAGGCGGGCGTGCGGCTGGAGTTGACGTGGGTCCACGCGGCGTAGAGCCCGGCCCACATGAGCTGCTGCGCCCAGGCCGGGGTGATCCTGGGATCGATGCTTCCGTCGGCGTGGCCTCGTTCGACGAGGGCGTACAGGGCGCGGTCGGCCGCGCCGCACTCGTCCTGGGACACCTCGTCCCAGGACTCCTCGTTCCCGAACGCCAGCATGATCACCCTCTGAAGCCCGAAGTACTCGGGAACGAGCCGCCGGAAGGCCTCCAGCCCCGTGCCCTCGGTGACGCGTGCCCTCTCGGTGGCCTCGTTGACGAGTTCGTCGGCGTACTCGCCCAGGGCCCGGACCAGGTCGGCGCGTTCGGCGAAGTAGCGCTGGAGCGTACTGCGTGCCACACCGGCGGCCTCGGCCACCTGGGAAAGCGGGGCCGCGGCGTTCTCACCGAGCACCAGCACCGCCGCTTCGAGGATCGCGCGGCGGGTCCTGGCCCGGGTCCTCGTCTCTTCCTCTGAGGGAGCACTCTTCACCATGCCCTCATCCTAAGCTCGTCGGTCATTGGTTGACAATAATCGGTCACATATGACCTACTTTGGTGTATGAATGATCCATCAAGATCAGATACCGTCCCCTCTCCGGACGCCTCCGGCCCCCGCTTCGCCCAGTTCCGGGTGCTGTGGTCGTTCGTGCGCCCGTACCGGCGCAAGCTGGCGCTGGGCCTGGTGCTGGCGCTGGTCGGCTCGGCCCTCGAACTCGCCAACCCGATGGTGATCAAGCTGGTCCTGGACAGCGTCTCCGGCGGGGACGGCCTCCTCGGACCGATCACGCTGCTGCTGGGCCTGTTCGTGCTGGGCGCGGTGTTCGGCCTGTGGCACTGGATCCTGTTGGGCACCGTCGCGGAGAAGGTGGTGCTGGACGCGCGCACCTCGCTCGTGCGCCGCTACTTCCGCGCCGCGCTCATCCCGCTGTCGCACCGCTCCTCGGGCGAGCTGGTCACCCGGGCCACCTCCGACACGGTGCTCCTGCGCGAGGCCGCCTCCAGCAGCGTCATCAGCCTCATCAACGGTGGCGTGCTGCTGGTGGGGACGCTGGTCATGATGGGCGTGCTGGACCCGTTCCTGCTCGCGGTCACCTTCGTCGCCGTGCTCGTCGTCACCATCCTGTTCCTGACCCTGATGCCGTCCCTGGCCAAGGCCCAGGAGAGGGCGCAGAACTCCCTGGGCCTGATGGGCGGCGTGCTCGACGGAGCCCTGCGGGCGATCCGCACGGTCAAGGTCAGCCGTGCCGAGGAGCGGCTGGGCGGGCAGATCCTGGAGCACGCCCAGGAGTCCGCGCGGTACGGAGTGCGCTCGGTCCGCCGCCAGGCGGTCGCCTGGACGGTGGCGTTCAGCGGCGTCCAGCTCGCCATCATCGCCATCCTGGGCCTGGGCGCGCTGCGGGTGACCTCCGGTGCCATCGAGGTCTCCACCCTCATCGCGTTCCTGCTCTACGCCTTCACCCTCATGACCCCGGTGATGGAGCTCTCCCAGAGCGTGACCACGCTCCAGTCGGGCATCGCCGCGGCCAGGCGTATCCGCGAGGTGGAGGCCCTCCCGCTCGAGCCCTCCTCCGAGGGAGCCGGCACACCCCTTCCGGCGGGAACCGGCTCCGGCGGGGGCGCGCCGGACAGCGACCGCGGGGACACGCTGCTGGAGCTGCGCGGGGTCACCGCCCGGTACGCGCCCGGTGCCGAGTCCGCCCTGGACCGGGTGGACCTGGTCCTTCCCCGGCACGGCCACACCGCGATCGTGGGCCCCTCCGGCGGGGGCAAGACCACCGTGTTCTCGCTGCTGCTGCGCTTCCTCGAACCAGAGGAGGGGCAGCTGTTCCTGGACGGGGTCCCCTATCTGGAACTCACACCGGGGCAGGTGCGCGACCGCTTCGCCTACGTCGAGCAGGACACCCCGGTCATCCCCGGCACCATCCGGGAGAACCTGCTGTTCAGCCGGCCCGAGGCCTCCGATGAGGAGGTGCGCCGGGTCCTGGAGCAGGTGCGGCTCGCCGAGAAGATCGACGCCCTGGAGGAGGGACCAGACACCCCGCTGGACGCCACGTCCCTCTCCGGGGGCCAGCGGCAGCGGATCGCCCTGGCCCGTGCGCTGCTGTGCTCGCCCGACGTGCTGCTGCTGGACGAGGCCACCTCGCAGGTGGACGCGATCACCGAGGCGGCCATCACCGAGAGCGTGCGCGACCACGCCGACCGGGCCGCCGTGGTGACCATCGCGCACCGGCTTTCCACGGTGATCCACGCCGACACCATCGTTCTGATGGAGGACGGGCGGGTGCGGGCCAGCGGCACGCACCGGGAGCTCATGGAGCGCGACGACCTGTACCGGGAACTGGTCGCGGCGCTGCACATCGCCGGGTCCGGGGAGCGGGGTTCCGTCGACGGATCCGCGGAACCGGAGCGGGTGACCCCGGTCACGTGAACGCGCGGTAGCATCCGGCCAGAGCCGGTCGGCGCGAACGGCTCGACGGCCGCGGGCCTCCGGGAGGACCCGCTCCTCCCCACCCGCGGCCGCGTCCGCCTTCCGTTCCCGCGCGCCGTGCCCCTCGGCGCCCGTACCCGGCGCTCCGGCGCCCGTGAGGGACCCCCATGACCCACTTCGCCCAGTACCAGGACGGCGTCTACGCCGACGCGACCAACGGCAGGCTGCCCCATCTGCCCTACCACCACGACGACCTGCGCGGCCTGGCCGAGAAGGCCATGGAGCCGGGGCCGTTCGGCTACGTGGACGGCGGCGCCGGTCGGGAGCGCACCGCCCGGGCCAACGTGGACGCGTTCGACCGCTACGCCCTGCGCCCGCGCACCCTGCGGCCGGGCGCCGAGGAGTCCGGCGGCCTGGGGGTCACCCTGTTCGGGGAGCACTACCCCACCCCGCTGCTGACCGCGCCGATCGGGGTGCTGGAGCAGGTGCACGAGGAGGCGGAGCTGGCCGTGGCCGGGGGCGCCAACGCGCTGGGGGTGCCGATGGTGCTGTCCACGGCCGCGTCCACGCCGATGGAGGAGGTCGCCGAGGCGGTCGACTCGTGGTGGTACCAGCTGTACTGGCCCAGCGACGACGCCCTGGCCGAGTCGTTCGTGCGGCGGGCGACGGCGGCCGGGGCCAAGGCGATCGTCGTCACCTCCGACACCAAGCGGCTGGGCTGGCGGCCGCGCGACCTGGCGCTGGGCCACCTGCCGTTCCTGCGCAGCCAGGGCACGGCGAACTACTTCAGCGACCCGGAGTTCCGGTCCCGGCTCAAGGCCGACCCGGAGCCGGGCGGGGTCTTCACCGAGGCGGTGTTCCACTTCCTGGGCGCGTTCGCCAGCAAGTCGCTGAGTACCGACAACATCTCGCGTATCCGCCGGTGGACGGACCTGCCGGTGCTGGTCAAGGGTGTCGTGCGCGGGGACGAGGCCGCCGACCTGGTGGACGCGGGCGTGGACGGGATCGTGGTCAGCAACCACGGCGGGCGGCAGGTCGACAACGCGGTGGCGGCCCTGGACGCGCTGCCCGAGGTGGTGGATGCGGTCGGCGACCGGGCCACGGTGCTGTTCGACTCGGGTGTGCGCTCGGGCGCGGACGTGGCCGTGGCGATGGCCCTGGGGGCGAAGGCGGTGCTGCTGGGCCGGCCGTGGGTGTACGGGCTGGCCGTGGACGGCGCCGCGGGCGTGGAGCACGTGCTGCGTGCGACGCTGGCGGAGTTGCAGATCACCGCCGAGCTGATGGGCAAGGACGTGGCCGACCTGGACGGGAGCGACGTCACGCGCCGCTGAGGCCGGCCCCGGCCACGCTTCCCTCGTCGTGGCCGCCCTCCCGTGGAAGGAAGACACCAAGACCGCACCGCTGCTGCCGCCCGGGGGATCGCGCGAGGCCGTGCGCCGGATGCCGGACGCCCGGCTCGCGCTGGTTCCCGACTGCGGTCACTGGGCCCGACTGGAGGCACACGACCGGTTCCTGGAGGAGTTGACGGACTTCCTGTCCGGCCTGGAGGCGTGAGCCGCTACACGGGGGCCGGGGGCTCGGCGGTGCCGAACGGGTTGTCGACGACGTAGCGCCACAACCCGTCCGCGCCCCGCCGGGCCACGTCGGTCGCGGTTCCCCGGATGTCGACCTCCCGGCCGTCGTCTCCGGCGCCCCGGACGGCCCGGTCCACGATGAGGAGGGCGATGTCGTCCGCCACGTGGACGTGCCGGGGGGTGACGCGGACGGGCACGCCCAGGCCCATGAGGCCGGCGTTGGCCTCCCGCCGGGCCGCCCCGGTCAGCGGGTTTCCGGGTTCCAGGACGAGGACGCCGTCCTCCTCGTAGACCCTCTCGACCTGGTCGGGGTCGCCGGAGTCGAAGGCGCTGGCGAACACGTGCGGATGCTGCGCGGCCTCGGTGGTGAGGGGCGGAATGTCGCCATGCCCCGTGCTTCGATCGTCCATGACCGCAGCCAAGCAGACGCCAGCGCGGCTCACCAAGCGGTAAGTGGCGGATGGGATCGCGAGCTGGTCCCGGACGAGTCGGGAGAGACGTGTGAGCCCACGGAGACCTGTCCGGTGGAGGCCGCCCTGGCGGTGCTCTCGGGCCGGTGGACCACGCTGGTGCTGCGCGAGCTGATACACGGCCCGCGCTCCTACGGAGACCTGAGCGGGGCGCTGCCCCGGCTGAGCGACAAGGTGCTGTCCGACCGGCTGCGCACGATGGTGGAACAGGGCCGGGCGGAGCGCGGGGAGACCACCGGTTTCCCGACGCGCACCACGTACTCGCTGACCGACCGGGGACTGCTGCTACGTCCACTGCTGGTGGAGTTGTACCGGACGGGACAAGGACTGCTGGACACGCGCGGGCCCTGAGACGGTGCCGAGCCCGTCCGCGCACGGGCCGGAGCCGCCGGAGGGCTCAGACGAGGTGGCCGAGTGCGCGCGCCAGGAGGTTCCTCGGCCCGTCGAGGCGGACGGCGGTGCTCACCCGGTTGACCGCGCGGGAGGCGCGGACGACGCGTCGGGTGGGCCCGCGCCGCCGGCGGTCGTAGCGGGCCAGCGCGCCTTCGACGGTGGACTCGGCGCCGAGGGCGTCGGCGAGGGCGGCCGCGTCGATGATCGACTCGCAGGCGCCCCTGCCCAGGTTGGGGGCCATGGCGTGGGCGGCGTCGCCGATGAGGACGTGGCGGTCGTGGACGTAGCTCGCCAGGGCGGGAAGGTCGTACAGCTCGCGCCGGTCCACCCCGGTTCCCGGCAAGGCGTCCAGGACGCAGGTGACCGGGGTGTGCCAGCCGCCGTACAGCTCGCGCAGCAGGTCCACGCGGTCCCGGTCCTCCCGGCCGCGGAGGAGTTCCGTACGCAGGGAGGCGAACCAGTTGGTGGTGCGGTCGTCCATCGGGGTCACCCCGAAGAGCATCCCCCTCCCCCACGTCTCGGTGGCCGTCCCCACCCGCCCGGGGACCGTGCCCCGGTAGGCGACCGTGCCGAGCGGTCGGGGAGCGACCGCCCCGGGCAGCGCGGTGCTTCGGACGAGGCTGTGGATGCCGTCGGCGCCCACCACCACGTCGAAGGCCCCGGGGTCGCGGACGTCGGCGTCGGTGACGGGCGTGTCCCAGCGGACGAGGCCCTCGGGAAGCCCTTCGACGAGCACGGCCAGCAGGGACGAGCGGGGAACGAGGTGGACGTCCGCCCGCTGGGATCCGGCCGAGACGAGGGTGCGTCCGGAGGGAGTGGCGATCACGCCCCGGTCGGGGCGCTCGGCGCGTTCGCGGACGCGTTCCCCGAGGCCGAGCCGGTCGAGCGCGGCCATGCTCCCGCGCCACAGGCCCAGAGCACCGCCGATGTCGGGCGGCGAGCTCCGACGTTCGCGGACCTCCACCTCCCAGCCCGCGCGCAGCAGTCCGCGGGCCGCCACGAGTCCGGCGATGCCCCCTCCGACGACCAGTGCTCTTCCGTGCATACCCGACACGGTACTACGATCGTAGTTACATGTCACTACGAATATAGTGATCCGATGTCACAGAACAGGACCCGCGCCCTCGACGCCGCGCTCCGACTCCTGGGCACCCAGGGGCTGCACGCCCTCACACACGGGAAGGTGGACGCCGCCGCGGGGCTGCCACGGGGGTCGGCCTCCAACCACTTCCGCACCCGCGCGGCGCTGGTGCGCGGGGTGGTCGAGCGACTGGAGGAGAGGGACAGGGAGATCTGGGCGGCCCTCTACGACTCCTCCCTGGGAGACGTCGAGCACCTGGTCGACGCCGCGCTCGGCTTCGTGACCGCGGCGACCACGACCGACCGCGCCCTGACCGTCGCCCGCTACACCCTGGCCATGGAGGGGGCCCACAACCCCGAGGTACGCGCCTCGCTGGCCCGGGGCTCCGAACTCGTCCACGGCTGGACCTCGCGGATACTCGCCGACCTGGGATCGCCCGATCCGGACACGGCCGCGCGCACCCTGACGGCCTACGCCGACGGGCTCATCATGCGCGGCATCACCCGGCCGGAGATCGTCGAGCCGCGTGAGCAGGCGCTCCGGGTGGTCCGGTCCTGCCTGGGCTGAGGCGACCCCGCGCGTGGACCGCCCCCGGAGGCGCACTCCCCGGCCGGAACGAACGCCGCGCCCATCCTGCGCGCCCACTCGCGTTCCGGCGGGATGCGGACGTGCTGGCGCCGGCGAGGAGGCCGTGGCTCCGCCCTCGGAAGAGGTGCCGGCGGCCGGCGCGGGAACCGGACGGCGGGCTACCGGGGAACGCGGCGGTGCGGCCGCTCCGGGGACGACCGGCCGGTGGACGGTCCTCCACCGGCCGGGGGCCAGGGTTGCGCGGACCCTGCCCCATCCTTATTCTAATAATCGCTAGAATATTGGATAAGCAGGCACCGAAGAGGCGAGGACCCCATGGCCACCCCATCCCCCGCGTCCGGCGAGATCGGCGACTACTGGATCTGCCGCACCTGCGGCGCCAACCGGGCGCCCTCCGACACCGCTCCCGCCGACTGCCCGATCTGCGAGGACGACCGCCAGTGGGTGCCGCGGGACGGGCACCACTGGGCCACACGCGGGGAACTGGCCGCGGAGGGCTACCGGACCGTGTTCCGGCCGGTGGAGGAGTCCGTCGTGGGCATCGGCGTCGAACCCGGTCTCGGCGTGGGCCACCGGGGCGTCCTCGTACGGACCGGCGGCGGCAACCTGCTGTGGGACCCGCCCGGCTTCCTCGACCAGGACGCCGTGGCCGAGGTCGAGCGGCTCGGCGGCGTCGCCGTCGTCGCGTCGAGCCATCCGCACATGTACGGCTCCGCCGTGGAGTGGGCCGACCTGTTCGAGGCCGAGATCGCCCTGCCCGAGGCGGACGCGCACTGGCTCCAGCGGCCGAGCGACCGTGTGCGCACCTGGAGCGGGGAGTACCGGCCCCTGCCGGGACTGGCGGTCGTCCAGACCGGCGGCCACTTCCCCGGCAGCGCGGTCCTCCACGTGGACGAGGGGCCGGGTGCGCTGTTCGTCGGCGACACGGTCATGGTCACGCCGGGCGGGCACCACGTCACCTTCCTCTACAGCGCGCCCAACCGCCTCCCGCTGCCCGAGCGCCTGGTGCGCCGTGTGGTCTCCGCCGTGGAGCCCCTGGAGTTCGACCGGATCCACGGTGGATGGTGGGAGCCCCGTATCGAGGCCGGGGCCAAGGAACTCCTCGTGCGCGACGCCGAACGCTACATCCGCTTCCTCAACGGAGACCTGCCCGACTATGACTGACTTTCCCGAGGCCCCGATCTACGAGCACCTGGCCCGCCTGGGCAAGGTGCTGTCCGCCCCGGTGCGGCTCCGGCTGCTCGACCTGCTCGACCAGGGCGAGTGCACCGTCGAGGAGCTGGCCCAGCGGGGCGGGCTGCCGCTGAAGAACACCTCCGCGCACCTACAGCAGTTGCGCGCGGCGGGCCTGGTGGCCACCCGGAGGGAGGGCACCCGGATCCACTACTCCCTGCGCGACCGGGAGGTCTCCGGGTTCCTGGGAAGGTTCCAGGAGTTCGCCGAGGAGCGCATGAGCGACCTGCGCGCGGAGATCGAGGAGCACCTGGGCAGGGACGAGACGGTCGGCGCGGTCACCGGTCCCGAGCTGGAAGAGCTGCTCCGAGGCGGGGAGGTCGTGCTGGTGGACCTGCGCTCACCGGAGGAGTACGAGGAGGACCACGTGCCCGGCGCGGTGTCGATCCCCTCGCGCCAGTTGGAGGAGCGCCTGGACGAGCTGCCGTGGGACATGACGATCGTGGCCTACTGCCAGGGGCCGTACTGCGTGGTGTCGCCCCGCGCCGTCCGCGTGCTCAACGGCACGGGCCGCCAGGCGCGCAGCCTCAGGGGCGGCTACGTCCACTGGAAGCGCCGGCGGGACACCGGCTGACCCCAGTTCCGGCCACGACCGCGCCCATGGGGTGAACACCGGGAGTGCGCCGCGAGGCGAGGCGGCCGAAGGCCCCCGGAAGCCGAGCGGCACACCGGGGAGTCTGGGGGTCGCCCCCCAGAGAAACGACGAGACGACCCGGCGAGACGGACGAAGACCGTGCAGCAGACCACGACCACGGTCGTGCCGCGAAGCACGACGGCCGAAGGCCGAGCGGCACACCGGGGAGTCTGGGGGTCGCCCCCCAGAGAAACGACGAGACGACCCGGCGAGACGGACGAAGACCGTGCAGCAGGCCTCAACCACGGTCGTGCCGCGAAGCACGACGGCCGAAGGCCGAGCGGCACACCGGGGGGTCTGGGGGGTCGTCCCCCCAAAAAGAATCGCGGGCTGCGGCGAGCCGGTCGAAGACCGGCGAGCAGCAGCCCGCGTCACGTGGAGCTATGGGGATTCGAACCCCAGACCTCCTCCATGCCATGGAGGCGCGCTACCAGCTGCGCCATAGCCCCGTGAGGGAGTCGATCGGACCTGTGCGGCCCTGCCGACTCCCTGCACCCTAGCGGAATCCGGCGCGAACGTCGAAACGGTTACGCGTCGTCGCTGAGCACCACCGGCTCGGGCAGGCTGGCCGCGTTGTGCTCCATCAGCCGCCAGTGGTCCCGGCGCCGCTGGATCACCGACCAGCAGCAGTTGCTGATCGGCCCCAGGACCTCGCGCTGCTCGTCGGAGATCCCGAGCATCCGGGCGATCCCCACCCGCAGGGCGGCGCCGTGGCTGACCACCACGAGCAGTCCCCCGGGCGGTGTCTTGCCCAGTCCGCGCTCGACGGCTGCGTGCATCCGGTCGCCGACCTCGGCGATGTCCTCCCCGTCGGGGATGTCCATCCTGGCGTGCTCGGCCGGCCAGCGCTCGGACAGCTCCACCCCGGTCAGCCCCTGCCAGGACCCGCCGAAGCGCTCGCGCAGCCCCTTGTCGTACTCCACCCGCACGCCCAAGGCACGGGACAGGTACCCGGCCGTGTCGGCGGCCCTCCTCAGGTCGGAGGCGACGATGACGTCCGGGTTCATGGAGGCGAGCAGTTCCCCCGCCCGCCTGGCCTGGGCGTGGCCGATCGGATCGAGATCGATGTCGGTCTGCCCCTGGAAGCGGTTCTCCACGTTCCAGGCCGTACGTCCGTGCCGCCAGAACAGCACACGAGGCGTATCACTCACGTGGTGTGTCTCTCCCGATCGGAGTGTCGTCGAAGTGGTGCCGGTGTTACTGCTCGTCCAGGGGAGTGCGCTCGGCGCCGCGCGCGCTCTCGGGGAGGTCGATCTCGGGGCAGTCCTTCCACAGCCGTTCGAGGCCGTAGTACCCGCGCTCCTCCTCGTGCTGGATGTGCACGACGATGTCGGCGTAGTCCAGCAGCACCCAGCGCCCGTCGCGCTCGCCCTCGCGGCGGACCGGCTTGGCGCCGGCCTGGATGCGGAGCTGGTCCTCGACCTCGTCGACGATCGCCCGGACCTGCCGGTCGTTGGGCGCCGAACACAGCACGAAGGCCTCGGTGATGACCAGCTGCTCGCTGACGTCGTAGGCGATGATCTCCTGGGCGAGCTTGTCGGACGCGGCCTCTGCCGCAACCCTGACCAGTTCCTGCGCCCTGTCGGTGGCTGTCACGTTGTGCTTGCTGCCTTTCAGCTCTCTAGGTAGAGCCCGGTCTTGTTGATGTAGCGGACGATGCCGTCGGGAACCAGGTACCAGATGGGTTCGCCCTTGCGGACCCGCTCCCGGCACTCGGTCGAGGAGATGGCCAGCGCGGGGACCTCCAACAAGGAGACCTTGCCCTCGGGCAGTCCGGGATCACTGAGATGGTGACCGGGCCGGTTACAGCCTACGAAATGCGCGAGCTCGAACAGTTCGTCGACGTTGTGCCAGCTCAGGATGGCGCCCAGCGCGTCGGCCCCGGTGATGAAGTACAACTCCACCCCGGGCCCGTACTTGGAGCGCATCTCGCGCAGTGTGTCGATGGTGTAGGTGGGGCCGGAGCGGTCGATCTCCATGCGGTCCACCCGGAACTGGGGGTTCTCGGCGGTCGCGATGACCGTCATCAGGTAGCGGTCCTCGGAGGGGGTGACCTTGGCCAGGTCCTTCTGCCAGGGCTGGCCGGTGGGGACGAACACCACCTCGTCGAGCCCGAAGAAGTGCGCGACCTCGCTGGCCGCCACGAGGTGACCGTGGTGGATGGGGTCGAAGGTGCCACCCATGATGCCGACCTTGGTCGGGGCGGTTCCTCGCCGCGCGGGGGATCCTCCGCTCCGGGGGGCGTCGGAAGCTTCGTGCGCCACTGTGCGCTCCGTTTCGCCTTGGACGTTGCCGTTGCCGGGACCGGCCAACCGAGGTTAGCCGACACCGGGCACCACCACTGTCCCCTTCCTCCCTGTCTGCCCCCGCACCGGGGGAACGAGCACCTCGGGAGACTCCCTCCCCGGGCGTGTCCCCCACGCCCGGAAATCGCGTCATATCTCGTTGGGGAAACCGTGGCCAAGCACCATCCCGACGCATAGCATGCCGATATGGCCAACACACCAGACCGCGTCCGCGTCCGGCTGTCCGAGATCTCACCCCGCGCCTACGAGCACCCCGCCGACCGCGGCGCCCTGGTGGCGCTGCGCTCGCTGCGCGGGTTCGACGAGGTGTTCAAGCGCCTGTCGGGGTTGTTCAACGAACGGGCCCTGCGCCTGATGTTCCTCTCCAGCGCCGTCCGGGTCGGTCCCACCCAGTTCCCGCACGTGTACGACTACGTGCGCGACGCCGCCTACGTCCTGGACCTGGACGAGGTACCCGAGCTGTACATCCAGATGAACCCCAGGCCGAACGCCATGGCGATCGGCAGCCAGCGGCCGTTCATCGTGATGACCACGGGCCTGTTCGACCTGCTGGACGCCGAGGAGCAGCGCTTCGTCGTCGGCCACGAGGTCGGCCACATCCTCAGCGGCCACGCCGTGTACCGCACCATGCTGCTGGCCCTGATCCGCCTGGCCGCCCGGGTGGCGTGGGTGCCGCTGGGCTTCATCGGCCTCCAGGCCATCGTCTCCGCGCTGGAGGAGTGGTACCGCAAGTCCGAGCTGTCCTGTGACCGCGCCGGGGTCCTCGCCGGCCAGAACCCCGAGGCGGGCAAGCGCGCCCTGATGAAGCTGGCGGGCGGCTCCAGGCTCGTGGAGATGAACCCCGACGCGTTCCTGGAGCAGGCCCGCGACTACGAGTCCGGGGGCGACGCCCGCGACAGCCTGCTCAAGATGGTCAGCCTGATGGGCCAGACCCACCCGTTCGCGGTGGTGCGCCTGGCCCAGCTGCACCGGTGGATCGAGGACGGCTCCTACCAGCGCGTCATCGACGGCGACTACCCGCGCCGCTCCTCCGACCGCGACGCGAAGGTCGGCGATGAGGCTCGCAAGGCCGCCAACTCCTACAAGGAGGCCTGGGAGCGCTCGGGAGACCCGCTGCTGGGCACCCTGCGCGACGTCGCGGGCGGTGCGGCCAGCGCGGGCGGCAAGATCTTCGACACCGTCGCCGACCGGTGGCGGAACGGCTCCTCCCGTGGCGGCGGCCAGGGGTCCAACGGTTCCTAGCGTGTCCCGGACAGGTACCCGCGTACCTGCCGCCAGGCGGCGTGGGCGGGGTCGATGACCGCGAAGTGGTCGGCTCCGGCCACCTCGCGGTAGTCCACGGTGTCCCCCGCCGCGCGTGCGGCGGCCGCGTAGTCGCGGCTGTGCTCGACGGGAACGCGCTGGTCGGCGTCGCCGTGCACGACCAGCTGGGGCACGCCGAGCGGCACCCGCAGCACCGGCGAGCTCGCGGTGTACAGCTCCGCGGAGGGGTCCGGGCCGAGGAACGGCTCGACCGCGCCCTCGCCGAGGCCCGCTCCGGCGCAGCGCTCCAGGTCGGTGACGGGGGCGAGGGCCACCACGGCGGTCACGGGCGTCCTCTCGTCGAGTGCGTTGAGCAGGACCAGGTGTCCGCCCGCGGAGTGGCCGACGGACACCACGCGGGACAGGTCGTAGCGCCCGGACCCGCGCGCGGCCGCCGTAGCGAGGAACTCCAGGGCCCGGCCGACGTCGTCCAGGGTCTGTGGCCAGCCTCCGCCGTCGCCGCCGGTGCGCCGGTACTCCACGTTCCACACCGCCCATCCGGCGGCGGCCAGGTCGCGGGCCGGCGCGTCCATGAGGCCGGCGTCGAACCGGTCGCGCCACCAGCCGCCGTGCAGCAGCACCGCCACGGGCGCGGGTCCGCCCGGGCCGCCCTCCGGATCCCACAGGTGCACGGTCTGGCTGGGGTGGTCGCCGTAGGCCACGGTGGTCGGCACGGGTGCCTCCTCGTCGTCGGGCTCGATGTCCGCGGACCGTAACAGGTCGCTCCCGCCCCACCCCGCCCCGTCCCCCGGTGCGCCGTCCTAGTGCCTCCCGGGCGCCGTTCAGACGCCGTTGGAGCGCCGCCCGGGGCCGGGGCGGGGGCTTCCCCGGCCCGCCGGCCCCGCGGACACACGAGGGCGCCGACGGCTCCGGGCCGTCGGCGCCGTCGACGATCGGACGCGCCCCGTACGGGCTAGAAGGCGGAACCGGCGGCCATGGCGTCCTCGATGGTCTCGGAGCGGGCCTGCTCGACCTCCTCCGCGAGGCCGTCCTCGTGGGCCTCGAACTCCTCGACCACGGTGGCGGAGAAGGTGCGCAGGGCGACCTCCTCGGTGAGGATGTCGCCGCGGACGCGGTTGTGGTCGCCGACCTGTGCGGTCGGGGTGTTGCCGGAGGTGACCAGGTCGCCGCCGACGATGTTGTTGTCGACGTAGACGCCGCCGCTGACACCGGTGACGCTCAGGTCGCCGTCGACGTAGTTGACGGAGGAGCAGAAGCCCTCCTTCTCACCGGCGCCGACCGCGACCGGACCGGAGCCGCCGGTGTAGGTCGCCGCGCCGATCACCTCGCTGTCGCAGAGGATGCCGCCGCTGTTCGGGGCGGTGACGGACAGGTCGCCGCGCACCACGGAGTCGTAGACGTCGACGTACTCGACACCGTCGGCCTTGAACGCGCCGTTGACGCGGGAACCGGAGACGTAGACGGCGCCGACCTCGGCGTTGATGCTGCGGACGGAGGAGTCGACCACGTAGGCGAAGCCGTCGGTGTTGCCGCCCTCCACCGGGACGGTGCGCAGTGCGGCACCGGCCGAGCTGTCCTCCATGTAGGTGCCGTAGGAGCCGCGGTTGACCACGCGGTCGCTGACGGAGCTCTCCTGGGCGTCGAAGTAGCCGTCCTTCTGGACGGTCACCCGGCCCTCGATCTCGCCGCCGACGATGTGCAGGTTGGCGCCCTTGCGGACGGTGACGTCGCCCTGGACGACGGTGCCGTCCAGGAAGCAGCTCTTGCCGGCGGGGACCGCGAGGTCCGTGGGCAGGGTGATCGCACCGCCGTGGCCCGAGCAGAGGGTGACGAGGTCCGCCTGGGCGGGGGTGGCCGTCATCGTGACACCGCTGACGGCCAGGGCGGTCGTGGCGATGGCCGCGACCTTGTTCCGGAGCTTCATACGGGGGATTTCCTTTCGTCGTGACCGTGGGGGTGACGCTCCGAATGGACCCGGGAGCGCCGTGAGACACCACAAGTGAAAATATCGACCGGAGTTCGCTTTGGGAACACTCCCCGGACGAAGATTCGCTTCTGTCCAGGTTTCCTGTAGGAAAACGTTTCAGACGCCAACGGGAACACGTATCCGTCCCGCCGCTCCCCCGTCTCGGTCACGCGCGCAAGGGCCGCCCGGCGGGGCGGGCGGCCCTTCCCTCCCCGTTACCGGAGGTGGCCGTCACCGGTGACCACATACTTGGTGGAAGTCATCTCGGTGAGGCCCATCGGCCCTCTGGCGTGCAGTTTCTGGGTGGAAATACCAATTTCGGCGCCGAAACCGAATGCACCGCCGTCGGTGAACCTCGTGGAGGCGTTTACCATGACCGCGGCGGAGTCGACCCGGGCGACGAAGTACCGGGAGGCCTTCAGCGAGTCGGTGACGATCGCCTCGGTGTGATGGGTGGAGTACCTGCGGATGTGGGCGAGTGCCTCGTCGATGGTGGGCACCACGCGCACGGCCAGGTCCATGGACAGGTACTCGGTCGCCCAGTCCTCCTCGGTGGCCTCGACCACGGTGGCCCCGGTCCGGTGCGCGGCGGCGACCTCCAGCACCCGCGGGTCGCCGTGCACGGTCACGCCGCTCTCCGCCAGTGACTCCAGCACGCGCGGCAGGAACGCATCGGCCACCGACTCGTGCACCAGCAGGGTCTCGGCGGAGTTGCACACCGAGCAGCGCTGGGCCTTGGCGTTGGTGGTGATGGCCACGGCCTTGTCGAGGTCGGCGTCGGCGTCCACGTAGACGTGGCACAGGCCCTCGCCGGTCTCGATGACCGGGACGGTGGAGTCGCGGACCACGGCCTGGATGAGGGAGCCGCCGCCGCGCGGGATGAGCACGTCCACCAGACCGCGCGCCCGCATGAGCGCGGTGGAGGACTCACGGGTGCGCCCGGGCACCATCTGGACGGCGTCCACGGGGACGCCGGTGCCCTCCAGGGCGTCCCGCAGGACCGCGACGATGGCGGTGTTGGAGGCGTAGGCCGAGGAGGAGCCCCGCAGCAGGGCGGCGTTGCCGCTCTTGAGGCACAGGGCGGCGGCGTCCACGGTGACGTTGGGACGGCCCTCGTAGATGATGCCGATGACACCGAGCGGCACCCGGATCTGGCGCAGGTCCAGGCCGTTGGGCAGTACGGAGCCGCGCACGGACTCGCCCACCGGGTCGGGGAGCTCGACGATCTCGCGAACGGCGTCGGCGATGGCCTCGATCCGCCGCGGGGTGAGGGTGAGCCGGTCGACCATGGCCGGGCCGGTGCCGTCCCGCCGTGCCCGCTCCACGTCCTCGGCGTTGGCCGCGGTGATCTCGTCGGCCCGCTTGACCAGGGCGTCGGCGATCGCCAGCAGCGCCGCGTCCTTCACCGCCCGGCTGAGCGGGGCGAGGTCGGCCGCGGCGTCCCTGGCGCGCTCCGCCACCGCGTGGACCTCGCGCTCGATGTCGCTCATGGTGTTCTCTCTTGGTTGGGAGGCCATCCCGGCGTACCCGCCCTGCGACGTCGGAGGGCGTCGGGGTACGCACCGGGGTGAACACCTCCAGCGTATAGCGCCGCGCTTCGGGGGACACGGCCTTCCACAGGCCGAACACCCGGGGGCGTCCGCGGGCCGCCGGCGTTCACCGCCAGCCGTAGCGGGAGCGCAGGACCGCCGCGACCCCCCAGAACAGGTCCTCCTCCATGACGGCGGCCTCGCGGCGGATACCGTCCTCGTCGAACTCGAATAGCCGGTCCATCCGCACGTAGGAGTCGCGCTGCTCCCGGTCCCAGGGGCCCGAGCCGATCGGCAGCCAGTCCTGGCGCTCCCAGTCGTCGGGGCGCTGCGAGGACAGCATCAGGCCGTGCAGTCGGCCGCCGCGGCGGCCGACCACCAGCAGCGGCCGGTCCTTGCCCCGACCCGGGTCCTCCTCGTAGGGCACCCACGTCCACACGATCTCGCCCGCGTCGGCGAGGCCGTCGCGTTCGGGCGCGTAGACGAGCGTGGTCGCGTTGCGGGCGGTGGGGACCTCGCGGACCTCGCCGTGCTGGGGGTGGTCGTCGCCTCGGCTCATCGTTCGTTCGCTCACGCCCGCATCCTAGGCCGTGGCCGCGGGAACGCCGTCCGGTCGCTCCGTTCGGGCGGGTCCGCGTCAGCGCACCGCGAGCAGGGCCTCCAGCGCTCGGACGCAGTGGGCGACCTCCTCCTCCAGGGTGCGGGACCGCTCCCCCTCCGGGACGGCCGACCAGCGCAGCGCCCGGTCCTCCACGTAGGCGGTCCACCCGTGCGCGACGGGCAGCGCGTCCCCGTCCAGGTCCAGGACCGCCAGGATGCGCTCGGCCATGGCCAGGCGCAGGCCCTCCACGTGCTCTCCGCCCAGGCCCACCGCCCCGCTGCCGAAGACCAGTGCCAGGTACGAGTCCCGGCGCCGGTCGACCTGTCCGTAGTAGCGGGCCACGAACTGCGCGACCGCCTCCGCCGGCGCGAGCCCCTCGTCGGGGGCGGTGTTGCGCACGACCCGGCGGGCGGCGGCGGCCACGACCGCGTCGTGGAAGGCGGTCTTGTTCGGGAAGTAGTGGAACAGCAGTCCCCGGGAGATGCCCGCCTCCCTGGCCACCTCGTCGACGGACAGCTCCTGGATGGGCCTCTCCACCAGCATCCGCAGCCCGATCCCGACCAGCTGGCGCCTGCGGTCGTCCTGGGTCATCCGCGTACGTCGCGGCTCTCGGTCGCTCACGCTATTGAGCATTGCTCAACAAGAACGTAGTGTCAACGGAACGAACTCCGCACGGCGTCCCTCCCGCCCTGCACGAGACACAGCACGGAGAAGCACACATGAGCAAGGGAACGATCCTCATCACCGGCGCCAGCGCCGGCCTCGGGGCCGAGATGGCGCGCCAGTTCGCGGCGCTGGGCTACGACCTGGGACTGTGCGCGCGGCGTACCGCGAAGATGGAGGCGCTGCGCGAGGAGATCACCGCCGCGCACCCCGACCGCCGGGTGGAGCTGCGTGCGCTGGACGTCACCGACGACGAGGCCGTGTTCGAGGTCTTCAAGGACCTGGCCGCGGCCTTCGGCACCGTGGACCGGGTGATCGTCAACGCCGGGCTCGGCAAGGGCGCCGCCCTGGGCAAGGGGCGCTACGACGCCAACCGCCAGACCGCGATGACCAACTTCGTGGGCGCCCTGGCCCAGTCCGAGGCGGCCATGGAGATCTTCCGCGCCCAGGAGCGCGGCCACCTGGTGATGATCTCGTCGATGTCGGCGCTGCGCGGCATGCGCAAGGCCATGAACGTCTACGCCGCCACCAAGGCCGGCGTGGCCGCCATCGCCGAGGGCCTGCGCTCGGAGCGGGTGCCCGGCCTGGACGTGTCCGTGGTCTACCCGGGCTACATCCGCTCGGAGATGAACGAGCACGTGCAGCAGAGGACCAGGTTCATGGTGGACACGGAGACCGGTGTGCGCTCGATGGTCGCCGCGATCGAGAAGCGCAGGGTGAGGGCGTACGTGCCCGCGTGGCCGTGGGCACCGATCGGCTTCGCGATGAGGCGGCTCCCCCTGTCGGTGGTCCGGAAGCTGACCTGAGCGCACCGGCCTCACCATCGCGGCGCTGACGGTGTGCCGGGGACCGCACGTGACCTGCCGGGACCCTCGCTTCCGGCGCCGGGGACCCTCCTCGCCCGTGTCGGCCGGGGGCGGGTGCCACCGGCCTCAGCCGTCGGTGGCCCGCGGCTCCCGCAGCGCGGCGATGATCCGGTCCCGGGCCGCGCGCCCCTCCGGGTACGGGACCAGCGGGTACACGTGGAAGGCGCCCTTCTCCTCCTGGAGGTCGACCGCCACCCCGGCCTCCACGAGCCGGTCGCGCAGCCGCCGGACGTCGGGCAGGAGAAGGTCGTGCGTGCCGATGTGGAGGTCGGTGGGCGGCAGGCCCTCCATCGGACCGTTGACCGGGCTGAGCCGGGGATCGGCCAGGTCGTCGCCTCCGGCCCAGGCCAGGGCGGACTCCCGCAGCCCCACCGGGCTCAGCCAGGGGTCCACCCGGTCCAGCTCGCGGATGTCGGGATGGGACAGGGTCAGGTCCACCCAGGGGGAGATCAGCACCAGGCGCCGCGGCATGGGCGGTCCCGATCCGGCCTCCTCCCCGAGGAGGGACTGGGTGTAGGAGAGCGCCAGTCCGGCACCCGCCGAGTCCCCCGCGAACACCAGGGGGCCGGCGTCCGTCGGCAGCTCCCGGTGCACGGCCTCCAGGAAGGGCAGCGCCTCCCGGTGGGTGTGCCGGGGGGCCAGGCCGTAGGCCGGTACCTCCACCAGGCAGCCCGCGTCCGCCAGCCTGGCGACGAACACCCAGTGCCAGTGCGAGATCTCGTGGACGTAGGACCCGCCGTGCACGTACAGCACGACCCGCTCGGGGGTCTCCCTCCCCCGCGGCGGCACGGTGAAGCTGTCGAACCCGCCGACCCTTCGTACGCCGACCCCGTACCGCTCGGCGAACCAGGCGGGGGGCGCGGGATCGCGCTTGGGTGCCGTGATCTGCCTGCGGGCCTCTTCCAGGGTCGCCATGGGCCGCTTGCGCGCCACCCGTAGCAGCAGGGACAGGGATCGTACCGCCAGGCTGGGCATGGGATTCCTTCTCTTGCAGGCGAGGGTCCGAGGAACGAACCCTTCCACGGGGGGACGACGAAAACGGCCCGGCTCCATGGTAGGAAGCGGTCCGGGGGGACCGGGACTTCCCCGCACCCGCGCGGCCGCCGCCGGTCCCACGGCCACCTCCGCCCCGGCCACAGGGAGGGCCGGGACGCGCGGAGCCGTCAACAGGACTCGCGGAGGTGGCCCTCCTCTCCCGGGACGAGCAGGTCGCGGTCGCGCAGGATGGTGCGGGACGGTGTGCCCGGAGCGCCGCAGGCCTGCGCGAGGGAGGAACCGAGCGTGTCCGGGTACTCGACCACGAGGACGCCGTCACCGTAGGCGCCGGTGTAGGCGCCGCACTCGTCGAAGGCCACGCACTCCTCGGCCACCGCGAAGTCGAAGCCCGCCTCCCCACGTGCCCGGCCGGTGGTCTCGGCGGCGTTCTTCTGGGCCGCGGCCAGCCCCCGGCCGTGGGCGGCGGCGACCAGTTCGGCGGCCAGTGCCAGGTTGTCGTCCGCGGTCAGCGCACCGCCCGAGCGGGTGAAGGAGTCCAGGTTGTCGAACTCCACGGCGTCGAAGCCCCTCTCGGCGCAGGTGGCGACGGTCTCCCCCACCACGCGGGCGATCTCCTCCCGCGCGTCGGCGGTGGAGGTGTCCAGCAGCATCTCGTCCGGCCAGTCCGGGTCGGCGACGGGATCGCCGCCGGTGTCGCGCAGGAGCAGGCCGGGGTGTTCGGAGAGCCAGAGGTCGCGCTCCTGGGGCTGGGTCTGGAAACCGTTGACGTAGCAGACGGAGTACAGGCCCGCGGCGGGCTCGTCGGTGGCGTCGCGGACCACCGTGGCCACTCCGGCGGCCGGGGTGTACGCACCGCCGAGCTGGTAGTCGAACGGGCCCTTCGGCGGGGGCTCCGGGACCGGGACGGCGGCCGTGGAAGCGCATCCCGCGCACAGTACGGCCAGGAGGAGCGCCGCCGCTCGTGTGGTGTCGGCCATGGCCGGAGTCTAGCGCCTTGATTAAATACGGTACAGCACCGTATTGTAACCAGAGGTGCCGCGACCGCCGGCACCGGAGGAGGACGCACATGCCGCCCACACCCGGTCGGCCCCGCAGCGCGGAGGCCGACAGGGCCGTCCTCGGCGCCGCTCTGGAACTGCTGGTCGAGCACGGTGTCGAGGGCACCAGCATCGAGAAGGTCGCCCAGCGGGCGGGCGTCACCCGGGCCACCGTCTACCGGCGGTACCCGGACAAGACGCGGCTGCTCCTGGCCGCGCTCCTGGAAGGCCTCCGGACGCCCTCGGACCTGCCCGAGTGCGACAGCGTCGAGGAGATGCTGTCCATGTGGGCCCAGGGCCTGGGCGGGCCGGACGCCGCAGGAGGGCGCCGCCTGCTCCGCCGCCTGATGACCGGCCTGCACGACCACCCCGAGCTCCACCGGGCCTACCGGGAGGCCGGCATCGCGCGCCGCGAGCGGTGGATCCGCTCCACCCTGGAGCGGGCCCGGGAGCGCGGTGAGTTCCCCCCGGACGCCGACCTCGCGGTCGTCGGGGAGATCCTCACCAGCGCGGTCACCACCCATCTCCTCACCCGGCCCGACACCTGCACGGTACGAGAGGTCGAGGACCACCTCCTCGCGGTGCTCCACCACACCTGCTACCGGAGGACACCATGACCACGGCCGTCTCCGCCGTCGACCTCACCAAGGCCTACGGGCCGACACGGGCCCTGGACGGCCTCGACCTCACCGTGCGTTCCGGAGAGGTCCACGGCTTCCTCGGCCCCAACGGCGCGGGCAAGTCCACCGCCATCCGGATCCTGCTCGGCCTCGTCCGCGCCGACGGCGGAGCCGCCGCGGTGCTCGGCGGCGACCCGTGGCGCGACTCCGTCGCACTGCACCGCCGGCTGGCCTACGTGCCGGGCGACGTGGAGCTGTGGCCCGACCTCACCGGCGGTGAGATCATCGACCTGCTCGGCCGCCTGCGCGGCGGCGCGGTCGCCGCCCGGCGCGACGCGCTGGTCGAGCGGTTCGACCTGGACCCCACGCGCAGGGCACGGACCTACTCCAAGGGCAACCGGCAAAAGGTCGCGCTCGTGGCCGCGCTGGCCTCCGACGTCGAACTGCTCCTGCTCGACGAGCCGACCTCCGGCCTGGACCCCCTCATGGAGGCCGTGTTCCAGCAGGTCGTCGGGGAGCTGCGCGGGGAGGAGCGCACCGTTCTGCTCTCCAGCCACATCCTGTCCCAGGTAGAGAAGCTCGCCGACCGGGTCAGCATCATCCGCCGGGGCCGCGTCGTGCAGTCCGGCACCCTGGCCGAGATGCGCCACCTCACCCGCACCGCCGTCGAGGCCACCACCGCCGCGCCCGCCGACGGGCTCGACCGGCTCCCGGGCGTGCACGGCCTGGAGGCCACCGGGACACGGGTGCGCTTCGACGTGGACGGCGACCACCTCGACGGCGCCCTCAAGCACCTCGGGGGCTTCGGCGTCCTCTCGCTCAGCAGCCACCCGCCCACGCTGGAGGAGCTCATGCTCCGCCACTACGGGGACGGGGAGGCGGCGTGACCGCCACCGGCGCGCCGTCGCCGGGCCGCACCGCCCCCGCGGCCGGCGGAGCGGCGGCCGGGACCGGCGCACTGGTCCGGCTCGCCCTGCGCCGCGACCGGATCCGCCTGCCGGCCTGGCTGCTCGGCATCACGGTCTTCGTGCCCTACTTCTACACCGTCCTGGGCGTCGTCAGCCCGACCCAGGAGGCGCTGGAGGAGTCCACGGCCCTCATGGACAGCCCCATGGTGCGGCTGTTCGCCGGGCCCTACTTCGGGTTCGGGGAGGTCACCCTCCAGCGCTCCTTCCTGGTCTACCTCCCGGAGTTCCTGCTCGCCGCAGCGGTGATGAGCGTCCTGCTCGTCGCCCGGCACACCCGGGGCGAGGAGCAGAGCGGCCGCGCCGAACTCGTACGCGCCTCGGCGGTGGGCCGCCACGCCCAGCTCACCGCGGCGCTGGCCGTCGCGGTGCTCGCCAACACCGCCCTCGGCCTGCTCATCGCCCTGGCCATGGTCGCGCTGGCCTTCCCCGCCGGCTCCGGTCTGCTGTTCGGCGCCGCCGTCGCGGCGACGGGCCTGTCCTTCGCCGGGATCACCGCGGTCACCGCCCAGCTCGGCGAGAGCTCCCGGACCGCCTCGGGGCTCGCCTCGGCCGCGCTGCCGGCCGCCTGGATGCTGCGGGCCGTCGGCGCCGTCCAGGACGAGGCCGGCGGCTGGGCCACCTGGCTGTCCCCCCTGGGATGGCCGCAGCTGACCCGGATCCTGGACGACGAGCGCTGGTGGCCGCTGGCCCTGTCGGTGCTCCTCTTCGCGGCGGGGGCGGCCGCCTCCTACGCGCTCGCCGAGCGCAGGGACCTCGGCGGCGGCTTCGTCGGCACGCGCCCCGGCCGGTCCACGGCCGCCCCGTGGCTGCGGTCGCCGCTGGCCCTGGCCTGGCGGCTCCAGCGCCGCACGGTGGCGTGGTGGGGCACGGCGGTGTTCGCCGCCTCCCTGTGCTACGGCGGCCTGGGCGGCGCCATGGACGAGGGCGCCGTCGACCTGCCCGCGGAGGTGGTCGGCGGGCCGGCGGTGGACGTGCTCGACGGCTACCTCAGCATCATGACCGTCTCGATGGTCTTCGTCGTGTGCTTCTTCGCCGTCGTCTCCGTGCGGGGCCTGCGCCGCGACGAGACCAGCGGACGCGCCGTCGCGGTGCTCACCGCGGCGACGGGCCGGGCCGCGTGGACGGGTACGTCACTCCTGGTCACCGCGGTCTCGGGAGTCGCGCTGGTGGCCCTGGTCGGGCTGGGGACCGGCCTGGGCGCCGCCGCCTCCGTCGGGGACGGATCGCTGCTTCCCGTCCTGCTCGGCGCCGCCCTCGCACGCGCGCCGGAGGTCCTCCTGACCGCGGGGCTGGCCGCGGCCCTGCTCGGATGGGCGCCCCGGGCCTTCGGTGCGGTCTGGGCGGTGGTCGTCTACGGCGTCTGCCTGCGGTTCTTCGCGCCCGACCTCGGCTGGCCGGACCGACTGCTGGCCACCTCGCCCTACAACCACGTTCCGCGCGTACCCGTGGAGGAGCCCGCGCTCGTCCCGACCGCGGTGCTGACCGTGCTCGCCGTGGCGCTGGCCGCGCTCGGCGTGTGGGGCTTCGGCCGACGGGACCTGGACGGGTAGCCGCCGTCCGTGCGGCGGCCGCGCCGACCGCCGCACGGACGGGCTACAGGACCACCAGGTCGTCCCGGTGCACGAGTTCGCGCTCGTAGGAGGGCCCCATCTCCCGGGCCAGCCAGCGGGTGGACCGTCCCATCAGGTCGGGTACCTCGGCCGCGTCGTAGTTGACGAGCCCGCGCGCGACCACACCGCCCTGTTCGTCGCACAGGTCCACCGGGTCGCCCGCGCTGAAGTCGCCGGTCACCCGCACCACGCCGGCGGGCAGCAGGGACGCCTTCTCCCGCACCACCGCCGCGACCGCGCCGGGGTCCAGGACCAGGCTGCCCCGCCCCGCGGTGGCGTGTGCCAGCCACAGCTGGCGGGCGGATGGGCGCCGCCCTCCGCCCGGGGAGAACAGGGTGCCCACGCGGTCGCCCCCCAGGGCCGCGCGGGCGTTGGCGGCGGAGGTCAGCACGGTGTGCACCCCCGCCTCCGTGGCGATCCGCGCGGAGGCCACCTTGGTGACCATCCCGCCGGTGCCCACGCCCCGCCTCCCCGTGCTGCCGATGTCGATCCCGTCCAGGTCGGCGGGGCCGCGCACCAGGCTGACCACCGACGATCCCTGCGCGGAGGGGTCGCCGTCGTAGAGGGCGTCCACGTCCGACAGCAGCACCAGCGCGTCGGCGCGCATCAGGTGCGCCACCAGGGCCGCCAGCCGGTCGTTGTCGCCGAACCGCAGCTCGTCGGTGGCCACCGTGTCGTTCTCGTTGACGATCGGCACGGCGCCGATGTCCAGCAGGCGGCGCAGCGTGCGCTGGGCGTTGCGGTGCTGCACCCGGCGCATCATGTCCTCCACCGTGAGCAGGACCTGGGCTGCGGTGAGGCCGTGTCCGGCCAGTTCGGCCGTGTACGCGGCCAGCAGCAGCCCCTGTCCCACGCTCGCGGCGGCCTGCTGCGAGGCCAGGTCGCGGGGGCGGCGGGCCATTCCGAGCGGGGTCATCCCGGCCGCGACCGCACCGGAGGAGACCAGGATCACCTCCTGTCCGGTGGCGCGTCGCTCCGCCAGCACCCGGACCAGGTCGCGGATGCGGCCGGAGTCGATCCGGCCGTCGGGGGTCGTCAGCGACGACGACCCCACCTTGACCACGACCCGGCCCGCGGCGGCCACCGCCGCGCGGCCCGCGGCCTCCGGGGAGGCGGTCTCTTCCAGTTCTGTGCTGTGCACCGTGAGGGGCTTTCCATCCAGTGGCGCGGCGTCCGGCACCGCGCTCGTGCCTGTTCGGCCGGGCCGTCGGTCCCCGCGCGGATCAGCCCAGCCGGGCGTCGGTTCCGCGCGGGCCGGACGGGACGATCTCGGCGTCCGTGGAGGTGTCCCAGTCGAAGACCACGGAGTCCTCCTCGGTGCCGATACGCACCTCGGCGCCCTCGGTGGCACCGGCCTTGGCCAGCTCCTCCTCGATACCGATGCGGTTGAGGCGCTCGGCGAGGTAGCCCACGGCCTCGTCGTTGGAGAAGTCGGTCTGGCGCACCCACCGGGCGGGCTTGTCGCCACGCACCTCGAAGGTGTTGTCGCCCAGCGGCACCACCTGGAAGGGGATGTCGCCGATCATCTTGGGCCGGAGCACGATCCGGGTGGGCTCGGCCGCGGGCGTGGCCTTACGGGCCGCCGCGACCTGTTCCGCCAGGGCGAAGGACAGTTCGCGCAGGCCCTCGCGGGAGGCCGCGGAGACCTCCATGACCTGGTAGCCGCGCTCGACCAGTATCGGGGTGACCAGGTCGGCCAGGTCGCGCGCCTCGGGAACGTCGACCTTGTTCAGGGCGACCAGGCGCGGCCGGTCGGACAGGTCCACGCCGGCGCGCTCACCGTAGGCGGACAGCTCCGCCTCCAGGGCCTCCAGGTCGCTGACCGGGTCGCGTCCCTGCTCGTAGGTGGCGCAGTCCAGCACGTGCAGGAGGGTGGAGCAGCGCTCGATGTGGCGCAGGAACTCCAGGCCCAGGCCCCTGCCGTCGCTGGCGCCGGGGATGAGCCCGGGCACGTCGGCGATGACGTACTGGACGCTGCCCGCCTCCACCACGCCCAGGTTGGGCACGAGGGTGGTGAAGGGGTAGTCGGCGATCTTGGGGCGGGCCGCGGACATCGCGGCGATCAGGGACGACTTGCCCGCGCTGGGGAAGCCCACCAGGCCGACGTCGGCGATGGTCTTCATCTCCAGGCGCACGTCGAAGCCCTCGCCCTCCTCGCCCTTGAGGGCGAAGCCGGGCGCCTTGCGCTTCTTGGAGGCCAGCGCGGCGTTGCCCAGGCCGCCGCTGCCGCCCTGGGCGAGCACCAGGCGGGTGCCGTGGCCGACGAGGTCGGCGACGACCTCTCCGTCCACACGGGTGACCACGGTGCCGTCGGGCACCGCGAGGACGAGGTCCTCGCCGTTGGCCCCGGCGCGGTGGCCGCCCTGTCCGGGCGTGCCGTTGCGGGCGCTGCGGTGCGGGCGGCGCTGGTAGTCCAGCAGGGTCGCGGTCTGGGTGTCGACCTCCAGGACCACGTCACCGCCCCGGCCGCCGTTGCCGCCGTCCGGGCCGCCCAGCGGTTTGAACTTCTCACGGTGCACGGAGGCACAGCCATGCCCGCCGTTCCCGGCCTTGACGTGCAAGACCGCCTCGTCGACGAAGTCAGGCATAACTCTCCCCGTTACTCTCCGGCCCCCGGCGAGGGCCTGGACGAACACGTGTGTCACCCAGTGACAACGCGAGAGGCGGGCCAGTGTTCCCTGGCCCGCCCCACCTTCACAACGTCCGTGCGCGACCCTACTCGGCCGCGACGGGAACGATGTTCACGGCCTTGCGGCCGCGGAAGCTGCCGAACTTGACCTGACCGGCGACCAGCGCGAACAGCGTGTCGTCGCCACCGCGGCCGACGTTGGCGCCGGGGTGGAACTTGGTGCCGCGCTGACGGATCAGGATCTCGCCAGCCGAGACGGCCTGACCACCGAAGCGCTTGACGCCGAGGCGCTTGGCGTTCGAGTCACGACCGTTACGGCTGGACGAAGCGCCCTTCTTGTGTGCCATTTCTCCAGGCCTCCTACTTCGCCGCGATGCCGGTGACGCGCACCTGGGTGTGCTTCTGGCGGTGTCCCTGGCGCTTCTTGTAACCGGTCTTGTTCTTGTACTTCATGATGTTGATCTTGGGGCCCTTGGTCTCACCGAGGATCTCGGCGGTGACCGAGTAGCCGCTCAGTTTGTCCGCGTCGCTGATGACGTTGCCGTCCTCCACGACGAGGATGGGCTGCCACGTGATGGTGGCGCCGGTCTCCTCGGAAACCTTGTCGATGTTCAGGACGTCATCGACAGACACCTTCTCCTGTCGGCCGCCCGCTCGCACGATCGCGTACACCGGGTAACTCTCTTCCTGCTCGCTCAACGAATAATGCTCGGGACCATCCCCGAGACGTGAGGTCCGGGGTCCGGGTCCGGCAGTGCCTGTGCCCAGGCCCGCCGGGAGGTCCGTCCCCGTGGGTGGGGAGGAGCCTCGTTCCACGATCCACTGATCGCCTGTAGCGGGGCGCGGGGATCCGAGGGAAACAAACCCTGCGTGGAGAGCACTTCGGTGTCGGGGCGCGCGATGTGGTGGAGCGCGCCGACGCACCGTCCATCAGATTACCACTGGCCCGCCACAGGCCTGCACACGTGCCGTGGTCCGGACCGGACATGTGCCCGGTCCGGACCACGGCGGGGCTGCCGCCCCTGGCTCAGCCCGCGTCCACGGCGGTCGGCGGGGTGGCCGCCGCCTTGGTACGCCGGGTACGGCGCCGCTTGGGCCGCTCCGCGGCCTCGTCGTCGCCCTCGGCCGGGGCGGACGTCTCCTCGGCGGCGTCCGCGCCACCGCCGTCCGCCGCCGGGGACCCACCCTCGTCGGCCGCCGCGCGGGCGGACCGGCGGGTGGTGCGCCGGCTGCGGGTCTTCTTGGCCGGGGCCTCCTCCTCCGCCTCGGGGGCCTTCTCCCCAGAAGGGGCGGAGGCCTCCACCGGAGCGGCCTCGGCCGCGGTGATCTCCTCCTGCTCCTGCGCGGCCGCCTCGGCGGCCTTACGGGAACGGGAGGCCCGCTTTCGGGTCTTCTTGGCGGGCTCGGCCTCGGCCTCGGCGGCCGGCGCCTCCTCCACCTGCTCGGGCTCGGGCTCCGCCGCCTTCACGTCAGCGGCCTGCTCGGGCCTGTCAGCGGACTCCTCCGCCTTCTCCGCCTTGGAGTCCTTGTCGGGCTCGCCCTTGCCCTTCTTCTTCTTGCGGCCGCCGCCGTTGCCTCCGCCGTTACCGCCGCCCTTGCCCTCGGCCGGGTCGAGGTCCAGCATCAGGCCGCGCCCGTTGCAGTGCTCGCAGCTGTGCGAGAACGCCTCCAGCAGGCCCTGGCCGACCCGCTTGCGGGTCATCTGGACCAGGCCCAGCGAGGTGACCTCGGCCACCTGGTGCTTGGTGCGGTCGCGCGAGAGGCACTCCAGCATGCGGCGCAGCACCAGGTCGCGGTTGGACTCCAGCACCATGTCGATGAAGTCGATGACGATGATGCCGCCGATGTCGCGCAACCGGAGCTGGCGGACGATCTCCTCCGCCGCCTCCAGGTTGTTCTTGGTGACCGTCTCCTCCAGGTTGCCGCCCTGGCCGGTGAACTTGCCGGTGTTGACGTCGACCACGGTCATGGCCTCGGTGCGGTCGATGACCAGCGAGCCGCCGCTGGGCAGCCAGACCTTGCGCTCCAGGGCCTTGTTGATCTGCTCGTCGATCCGGTAGGCGGCGAAGACGTCGCGGTCCTCACTCCAGTGCGAGAGGCGCTCGGCGAGGTTGGGCGCCACGTAGTCCACGTACTCGCGGACGGTGGTCCAGGCCTCGTCGCCGGAGACGACCAGGCTGGAGAAGTCCTCGTTGAACACGTCGCGCACGACCCGCACCGTCAGGTCCGGCTCGCTGTTGAGCAGCGCCGGGGCGTTCGCCGACTTCGACTTGCGCTTGATGGAGTCCCACTGCTTGGCCAGGCGCGTGATGTCGCGCTCCAGCTCCTCCTCGCTGGCGCCCTCGGCGGCCGTGCGCACGATGACGCCCGCGCCGGAGGGCATGACCTTCTTGAGGATCTGCTTGAGGCGGGCGCGCTCCTTGTCGGGGAGCTTGCGGCTGATGCCGGTCATCGAGCCGCCGGGCACGTACACCAGGTAGCGGCCGGGCAGGCTGACCTGGCTGGTCAGGCGGGCGCCCTTGTGGCCGACCGGGTCCTTGGTGACCTGCACCAGGACCGACTGGCCGGACTTGAGCACCGACTCGATGCGCTTGGGCTGGCCGTCCAGGCCGAAGGAGTCCCAGTTGACCTCGCCCGCGTACAGGACGGCGTTGCGGCCCTTGCCGATGTCGACGAAGGCGGCCTCCATGGACGGCAGCACGTTCTGCACCCGGCCCAGGTACACGTTGCCCACGTAGGAGCGGTGCGTGGCACGGTCGACGTAGTGCTCGACGAGGATGTCGTCCTCGAGGACGGCGATCTGGGTGCGGTCGCCGATCCGGCGGACCACCAGGTCGCGCTTGACCGCCTCCCGGCGGGCCAGGAACTCCGACTCGGTGACGATCGGGGGGCGGCGGCGGCCCTGCTCCCGGCCCTCACGGCGGCGCTGCTTCTTGGCCTCCAGGCGGGTGGAGCCGCGGACCGCCTGGACCTCGTCCTCGATGGGCTTCTCCTGGCGCGGCTCGCGCACCCGGACCACGGTGTTGGGCGGGTCGTCCCCGGTGGCGTCGGCGCCGTTGCCGGTGCTGGAGCGGCGGCGACGACGGCGGCGGCGACGGCTGCCGCGCTCGGACTCCTCGCCGAAGTCCTCACCCTGGTCGGCGGCCTGTCCGCCGTCCTCGCCGGAGCCGGCGTCCTTCTTGGACTCCTTCTGCTCCGCCTTCCTGTCGGCCTTCTTCTCGGCCCTCTCGGCGGCGGGCTCGGCGTCGTCCTCGCCCTCGTCCCCACGGGACCGGCCGCGCCCGCGGCCACCGCGACGGCGGCGGCGACGGCTGGGGCGGTCGCCCTCCTCACCGTTGTCCTCGGTGCCGGTGGACTCGGCCGTCTCCTCCCCGGACTCCTCGTCCTCGTCCTCGTCGGCACCGGTGTCGGCGCTCCGGACGGTCGCGGGGGCGGCGCTGGCCACCGGGGGCTGGAAGAGCATGGCCGGCGACTGGAAGACGTTCCCGCCGGCGGACTCCTCGTCCTCCTGCTCGGGCTCCTCGGTGGCTTCGGCGGGCTCGGAGGTCCTGCTGGTCCCGGCGCCCTTGGCCCTACGGCCCCTGGCGGGCTCGGCCCCACCGGTCTCGGCGGAGCGGGTGCGCGAGCGGCCGCGGGAGCGGCTCCGGGCGGTGGAGGCGTCGTCACCCTCCTCGACCGGGGCCGCGGCCTCCTCAGCCCCGGGGCCCTCGGCTGGGACCGGAGCGGCGGTCTCCGCGGCGGCACGGGTACGGCTACGCCGCGGCGGCGCCGCCACCTCCTCGTCGGGGCTGCCCGCGGCGCGCACGGTGCGCCTGCGCGAGGCGGGAGTGGTCACCGCGGTCTTGACCGTGCCCCCCTCGCCGGATCCGGCGAGGGAGGTGACGGGCATCGAGGGAGGGGTGAAGACGTCGTCCGGTTCGGGGGGTGGTCCGGCGGCGCGGCGGCCGCCCCTGGCGGGCGCGGGTGTGGTCACGCGCACCTCGCCGCTCCCCGTGGGGGGCGCCTCCGCCATGTCGTTGTTCGTTTCGGTCGTGCCCTCGGCGCCTTCGGCACCGTTGTCGGGCTCGTTGTCGAGCATGCGGGCGGTCTCCCGTCAGAGTTCTCGGGCTCGGCGCGACCTGTCGGTCGGCGGCGCGGCTCGCGAGAACTGTCGTCGCTGTGTCAGCGCCGGCGGCGCCGGAGCGCCGTCGGGGCAAAGTCCTGTGGTGTCGCCCATGCTCCCCGTCTTGGGGCCGCTCATCAGCGCGGTCCCGGCATGGGCGTCGACGGCTGTGATGCGCTGTCGCGCCGCTCGTCCGCGTTGTCGTTCGCGGGTCCGGGGCTCGTGTGAGCTTCGGGACGGTCCTGTGTGAGCGGGTCCGCGATCGCACCTGTCGTCTCGTCCAGCGGCCCCTGCGCCAGCCGGGTCATCATCGGTGATGACGGCGGCGCGAGGTCGGCCACGTGGCGAAGGCCGGTCAGCACGTCGTCTGGTCGGACGGCAGGTGTCATGTGCCGTACAACCATCCGAAGTATGGCATATGTCGTGTGATGTTCCTCTGGGGCGCGCCCGTGGGAGTCAGTGCACACGTCGATACGGACCACTGCGGGTCTCGTGTCGAAGCGGCGACGACCCTTCTTCGTCATCCGCTCCACCTCGACGCTGTCGGCGGCCAGGTAGGTGGCCACCGCCCTGGCGGCGTCGTCGGGGTCGACGTCCGCCATCTCCACCCGCCATTCGGATGCCTGGAGCCGGTCTGCCAGTCCGGGGTGCCGGGCCTCGACGACCTCGACGATGTCGATGCCGGAGGGCATCGCCGCGTCGATGTCGGCCCGTACCTGTTCGGGCGGGCGCGGTTCGGCCAGGGTGAGTTCAAGGTACTCCGCCTCGCTGGCGACCCCTGTGGGAGCCGCACCGGTGTAGGAGACCTTGGGGTGAGGTGAGAAGCCAGCGGAGAAAGCCACGGGTACGGAGGCCCTACGCAGGGCGCGCTCCAGGGCCCGGGCGATGTCGCGGTGGCTGGCGAACCTCATGCGCCCGCGCTTGGCGTAGCGGACGCGAAGCCGTTGTCCGGGTTTGGCGGTGGAGGGTGAGGTGGTGCCCTCGGGTGCGGGGGGCAGCTCAACTCCTTTCCTCATGCCCCCTGGTGTGGCCGGCGGGGCGGCCAGAAGGGGCTGTTCCTCGTCCTGTTCAGCGTACGGTGCGCGGTGGTGCACATGCGCCAACAGGACTACGCATACCGGTATCTCCCCCACTGACCTGGGATCGAAAAGTCCCGAAGCGGTCGGAGCCGGTATCGAATCGGTCCTCACTCCCAGAACATGAGGGCCCCGGAAAAAAATCCGAAGAAAATCTGCGCCGGATGGCAACCCCCCGCGTAAGCCGCGAGTCCTACTACACGTACGGCCCGGCGCGAGCGGGGCGCCGGGCCGTACACCTTCTCCCGGGCCGCACTCCCCTCAGGGGTCGAGTCGGCGCCGGATCGCGAAATCCCGCTCCACGCCCCTCAGCGCGGCCGGAACCGGCCCCTGCGGGCGTCGCCCCCTCCCGTGCCCCCGGTTCAGGCCCGTGGACGCAGTCCGTCCAGGACCACGGCCACGGTGCGCCGCCTGGCGGCCTCGTCGGCCCCTCCGCGCCCCCGGGCGATGCACCCGCTGACCAGCGCCTTGACGTCGGCGGCGTCCACGTCGCCCCGGACCTCCCCCGCCTCCTGTGCCCGGGCCAGGAGTGCGCCCAGCACCTCCACGACGTCGTGGCCCGTGCCGCGGGCCGCGGCGACGACGTCGAACCCGTCGCCGCTGAGCGCGTCGGCGAGCCCGTGGTCGAGCGCCCCCTCGTCGACCATGAAGCCGAGGAAGGCGGAGAAGGCCTCCCCGGGCCCCCTCTCGGCGGCGAACCCCTCGGCCGCTCCGGCCAGGACCTCCATCCGGTCGAGCACGATCGCCTCGTAGAGAGCCTCCTTGGTGGGGAAGTGGCGGCTCACGGTCCCGGTCCCCACCCCGGCGCGGCGGGCGATCTCCTGCACGGAGACCCCCCTCCCCTCCGAGGCGAAGGCCTCGTAGGCGGCCCTGAGCACCTTCTCCCTGTTGCGTCTGGCGTCGGCTCGCATCCGCACTTCCCTCGGTGCCCGTACACGGGCGGCAGACAAACGGGATGCCCGTCCCGTATCTTCCGATTAACCGGGATGGGCATCCCGATTATATCCCGAAGGGACCTCCTTGTGCATGACGTCATCCTGGGCGCCTCCGGCCCCGCGGTCTCCGGACTCGGGCTCGGATGCATGGGCCTGAACCAGTCCTACGACGCTCCCGGCGGCCGCCGGGAGGCGCTGGCCACCCTCGAACACGCCCTCGACCTCGGCATCCGCTTCTGGGACACCGCCGACTCCCACGCGCTGGGCGAGAACGAACTCCTGATCGCGGAGGTGCTCACCCGCGTGGGCCGCGACAACGTCGTCCTGGCCACGAAGTTCGGCGGGATCTTCGATCCCGGGACCGGGACGGCCACCGGCGTCCGCGGCGACCCCGAGTACGTCCGGCAGGCCTGCGAGGCGAGCCTGCGCCGCCTGGGCACCGACCGTATCGACCTGTACTACCAGCACATCCCCGATCCGGACGTGCCCGTGGAGGAGACCGTGGCCGCGATGGCCGAACTGGTCGGCGCGGGCAAGGTCCGGTACCCGGGGCTGTCCAACGTCACCGCGGAGCAGTTGCGCGCCGCGCACGCGGTACACCCGATCGCCGCCGTGCAGAGCGAGTGGTCCCTGTTCGTGCGCGGCGCGGAGAAGGAGCTCGTGCCCGCGTGCCTCGAACTCGGGGTGGGCCTCGTCCCCTACCCGCCCCTGGGACGGGGCTTCCTCACCGGCGCCTTCTCCGACCCGGGCGACATCGCCGACGGCGACGCCCGCCAGGCGTTCCCGTGGTTCGCCGAGGGCAACGTCGAACCGAACGCGGCGCTGCTGCGCCCGGTGCGGCGGGTCGCCGACGAGCACGAGGCCACCCCCGCGCAGGTCGCCCTGGCCTGGCTGGCGCACCGGATCGGCGCCACGGGGATCGCCGCGGCACCCATCCCCGGCACCAAGAGGGCGCACCGGCTGGACGAGAACGCCGCCGCCCTCGACCTGGTGCTCTCCGGGGCCGACATGAAGGCGCTGGACGGTATCGCGGACCACGTCGCGGGGTCGCGCCGCCCGGACCTGCCGCCCGAACTGCGCGACCTGATGCCCGACGACCACGGCGAGCGGAGGCCGGACCCCTCCCGCTAGCGCCTCGCGCCCGGGCGCGGGAGCGTCCTCCCGCGCCCGGGGCGGGTCAGGGCTGCACCACGGTCAGCGGCAGCGTCGGGCGGCCCTCCGCGGGGGCGTTGATCTGGATCTCGGTACCCATGCTCGGGCACACGCCGCAGTCGTAGCAGGGGTTCCACCGGCAGTCGTCGACCTCCAGCGACTCCTCGCCGTGCAGCGAGTCCTGCCAGTCCTGCCACAGCCACGACCGGTCGAGCCCGGCGTCCAGGTGGTCCCAGGGCAGGACCTCCTCCTCATCGCGCTCGCGGGTGGTGAACCAGTCCACGTCCACCGGGAGGCCGGCCAGGGCCGTCTCGGCGGCCCTCATCCAGCGGTCGTAGGAGAAGTGCTCGCTCCAGCCGTCGAACCTGCCGCCGGCGCGCCACACCTCCTCGACCACCCGGCCGACGCGGCGGTCGCCCCGGGAGAGCAGGCCCTCGACGATGGAGGGACGCCCCTCGTGGTAGCGCAGGCCGATCGACTTGCCGTACCTGCGGTCGCCCCGCAGCCGGTCGCGCAGCTTGCGCAGCCGTGCGTCGACGTCCTCGTGCGAGGTCTGCCCCGCCCACTGGAACGGGGTCTGCGGCTTGGGCACGAACCCGCCGATGGACACCGTGCACCGGATGTCCTTGCGCCCGGTCACCTCGCGGCCGGTCCGGATCACCTCGGTGGCCAGGTCGGCGATGGCCAGGACGTCCTCGTCCTCCTCGGTCGGCAGACCGCACATGAAGTACAGCTTCACCTGCCGCCACCCGGCCTCGTAGGCCGCGGTGACGGTGCGGATGAGGTCCTCCTCGGTGACCATCTTGTTGATCACCCGGCGCATCCGCTCACTGCCGCCCTCGGGGGCGAACGTCAGCCCGGAGCGGCGCCCGTTGCGGGTCAGCTCGTTGGCCAGGTCGATGTTGAACGCGTCCACGCGGGTGGACGGCAGAGACAGGCCGGTGTTGGTGCCCTCGTACCGGTCGGCGAGCCCCTTGGCGATGCCCCCGATCTCGCTGTGGTCGGCGCTGGACAGCGACAGCAGCCCCACCTCTTGGAAACCGGAGGCCTTCACGCCGTCCTCGACCATCCTGGTGACGGTCTCCTTGTTGCGCTCGCGCACCGGGCGGGTGATCATCCCCGCCTGGCAGAACCGGCAGCCGCGCGTGCAGCCCCGGAAGATCTCCACGCTGTAGCGCTCGTGCACGGACTCCGCGGTCGGCACGATCGGCTTCTTGGGGTAGGGCCACTGGTCGAGGTCCATCACGGTGTGCTTCTGCACCGTGCCGGGCACCCCGGGCCGGTTGGGCGTGTAGGAGGCGATCCGCCCGTCGGGGTGGTACTCCACGTCGAAGAAGCGCGGCACGTACACCCCGCCGGTCGCGGCCAGCCGCAGCAGCAGCCCGTCGCGCCCGCCCGGCTCGCCCTCCTCCTTGAACTCGCGGATGATCTCGGTGATGGCGAGGGTGATCTCCTCGCCGTCGCCGAGCACCACCGCGTCCAGGAAGTCGGCGATCGGCTCGGGGTTGAACGCCGAGTGCCCGCCCGCCAGCACGATCGGGTGCTCGGCGGTGCGGTCGGCCGTGCGCAGCGGGATACCGGCCAGGTCCAGCGCGGTGAGCATGTTGGTGTAGCCCATCTCGCTGGCGAAGCTCAGCCCGAGGACGTCGAAGGCGGCCACCGGCCTGTGGGTGTCCACGGTGAAGTGCGGCACGCCGTGCTCGCGCATCAGCTTCTCCAGGTCCGGCCACACCGCGTAGGTGCGTTCGGCCAGCACGCCCTCACGCTCGTTGAGGACCTCGTACAGGATCTGCACGCCCTGGTTGGGCACGCCGACCTCGTAGGCGTCCGGGTACATCAGCGCCCAGCGCACCTGGGTGTCGTCCCAGTCCTTGACCACGGAGTTGAGCTCGCCACCGACGTACTGGATGGGCTTGCCCACCTGTGTCAGCAGGGGTTCCAGTCGCGGGAAGAGGCTTTCGACGGACATGGTGTGGGCCTTCGTTCGGCGGACTTCGTGTCGGAGTGTGCGTGGACTCCCGCCGTGGCGGGAGCGGTCCCCGGGGCTCGTGGAACACGACCGCGCGGGTGTCCCCAGGCTACCGGCGGACGAGGCGCCGGCCGTGTCCCTCTACACGAAACCCCGGTCCCTGGACCTGACCCCCAGCACCAGCCCCAGGGCGAGCATGCTCGCCACGACCGCGGTACCCCCGTAGGACACGAACGGCAGCGGCAGGCCCGTCACCGGCACGACCCCCAGGCACATCCCGATGTTGATGAGGGCCTGGAACCCGAACCAGGAGGCCGCACCCACGCACAGCAGGCGCGGATAGGGCTTCTCACACCCCTGGGCGGTCCGCAGGAGCCGCCACAGGATCAGCCCGAACAGGCCGATGACCAGCACCGCGCCCACGAATCCCAGCTCCTCGCCCGCCACCGTGAAGATGAAGTCGGTGTGCTGCTCGGGCACGAACTGCCCGTGCGTCTGCTCTCCCTGGAACAGCCCGGTCCCGTTGAACCCGCCCGACCCCACCGCGATCAGCGCCTGGTTGGAGTTGTACCCCGTGCCCTGCGGGTCGGCGGTCGGGTTCATCAGGGTCGCGATGCGGGCCACCTGGTAGGGCTTCAGCACGTCGAAGAACCACACGCAGAACGCCCCGACCGCACCGCACACCAGCATGCCCGCCACCCACACGACCGGGGCTCCCGAGAGCGTGAGCATCCCCAGGAAGATCGCGCCGAGCACCAGCGTGGTGCCCAGGTCCGGCTGGGACATCACCAGTGCCAGCGGCACCGCCAGCGCCACCAGGCAGAACAGCACGTCCCGCGTCATCGGCCGGGCCTCGCCGTCGCGCGGCTCGCCCAGCAGCGTGGCCAGCATCAGGACCAGCCCGACCTTGGCCAGCTCACTGGGCTGGAACTGGAACCCGCCGATCACGATCCATCCGCGCGACCCGTTGATCGTCTCGCCGAGCGGGGTGAGCACCAGGGCCAGCAGGACCACCGTGACCAGGTAGGCGATGGGCGCGTACGCGCGGATCGTCCGGTGGTCCACCGAGGCGACCGCCAGGCACAGCGTCCACCCCACCACCAGGTGGAACAGGTGGCGGCGCAGGTGCTCGGTGGAGTCCAGCGGGTCGCTGCCGTCTCCCGGCACCGTCGCCGACCACACCAGCAGGGTGCCGATGGCGCACAGGGCCGCCACCGACACGATCAGCGTCCAGTCCAGTCGTCGCGCGAGGCCCGCCGCGTTGCGCCCGAACTCGGCCCTGCGCGTGCGGGGTGCCCCCAGGTGTGTGGTCATCACTACCGATCCAGGACGTCGATGGAGCCGTCGGGGCGGATGGCCGGCAGGTCCTCGGGCGGCTCGCCGCCCGGGAGCAGCGGCTCGGCGGGCCCGGAGCCGCCCTCCCCCTCGGCCTGGCCGGGGCTCTCGAACCCGTAGATGCCCTCGTAGATCTCGCGGGCGATGGGCGCCGCCGTCATCCCGCCGGTGCCGCCCTGGGAGACCAGGACGGCGATGGCGAACTGCGGGTCGTCGGCGGGCGCGTAGGAGGCGAACCAGGACGAGACCTGGCGGCCCCGCACGTCGGCGCTGCCGGTCTTGCCCGCGACGGAGACCTTGTCCTGCGGGAACCCGGCGAAGGCGCCGGCGGCGGTTCCCTTCTTGGGGACCTCGGTGAGCGCCTTCTGCAGGTACTCGAGGGTCTTGTCGCTGACCGGCAGCCGGTCGCGCACGACCGGCTCGATCTCCTTCACCTTCGACCCGTCCGCGGAGACCAGCGCCCGGCCGATGCGGGGCTCGTGGAGCGTGCCCCCGTTGGCGACGGCCGCGTAGGCGTTGGCGAGCTGGAGGGGCGTGACCAGGACGTCTCCCTGGCCGATGGAGAAGTTGACGGCCTCGTTGGCCCGCCACTGGAAGCCCTCCACGCACTGCTCGTAGGCCAGCAGCTTGAGGTAGGCGGCGCGCGAGGGGTCGGTCTTGGCGACCTCCGGGTAGCCGTGCTCGCCCCGGTGGCAGTTGTTCTCCCGGGTCTCCTGCCAGAAGGTGCGCTTCCACTCGCGGTCGGGAATGCGCCCCGAGGTCTCGTAGGGCAGGTCGATCCCGGTCGGGGAGCCGAAGCCGAAGCCGCGCGCCATGTTGGCCATGGCCTCCTCGGGCTCCCCCTCCGGGTACAGGCCGCCGTCCTTCTTCCACATCTGGTAGCCGAGGTTGTAGAAGACGGTGTTGCAGGAGACCACGATGGCCTTGTGCAGGCTGATCGGCCCGTGGCCCTGGCCCGCGTAGTTCTGGTAGTTCTGCCCCGCCAGGTTCACCGAGCCCGGGCAGGCGTAGGTGCTGCGCAGCGAGTACCCGTTCTCCGCGGCCGCCGCGAGCGAGGAGACCTTGAACGTGGAACCCGGCGGGTAGGTGCCCTGCACCGCGCGGGAGAGCAGCGGCTCGCCCGCCTCCTCGCTGAGCATCTCGTCGAAGGTCTCCTGGTCGATGCCGCCGCGCCAGATGGCGGGGTCGTAGGTGGGCAGGCTCGCCATGGCCACCACCCCGCCGGTGCGCACGTCCAGGACGACGGCGGCGCCGGAGTCGGCCTTGTAGCGGGGCCGGGCCTTGGCCATACCCTCGGCCAGCGCCTTCTCGGCGAGCTTCTGCACGCCCAGGTCGATGTGGGTGACCAGGTGCATGCCCGGTTCGGGAGGCGTCTCGGAGATCACCTCCATGACCTCGCCGTGGTTGTTCACCCCCAGCACGCGTTTGCCCGCGTCGCCGCGCAACTGCGCGTCGTAGGAGGCCTCCACCCCGTCTCGTCCCACCTGGTCGATACCGGTGAACTGGGTGCGCAGGTCCTCGCGGGCCTCCAGCTCCTCCTGGGTGATCGGCTGTAGATAGCCCACTAGCTGGGCCGCGTGGCCTCCCTGCGGGTACGAGCGGACGGCGTGGGCCTGGGCGCTGATGCCGGGGAAGTCGCCGGCTCGCTCCATGATCTGGAGGGCGACGGAGGGCTCCACGTCGTCGGCGAGGGTGACGGGCTGGTAGGGCGAGCCGGGCCAGCAGGGACGGCTCACCTCGGGCCCGCACAGGCGCATGCGCTGCTGGAGCTTCTCCGGCGACACGTCGAGCACCTCGGACAGGTCGCTGAGGACCTTCCTCCCGTTGTCCTTCATGCCCATGAGCTCGTGGTAGTCACCGGAGACCACCAGCTCGGTCCGGTTGTTCACCAGCGGGCGGCCGGTGGCGTCGAGGATCTGTCCGCGTGTGGCGGGGACGATGAGCTGCTGGTGGTGGTTGGCCATCGCCATCTCGCGGTAGTGGTCCCACATCGGGACCTGCAGGTACCACAGCCGGGCGGCCAGGAAGGCGAAGAGCGTCACGACCAGGACCTGGGCGATGACGAGCCCGGCCCGGCCGAGTCTGCGGCCGGGGGGCTCGAAGTCGTCGACGGGTGCTGCGCGCACGGCTCACCACCTCCCCGAGGGCATGGGGCCCCGGACCGCGGCGTACTCGTCGTCGGCGAGCGACTCGCGCACCCGCAGCAGCGGGAAGGCGACCAGCGGGGCGACCAGGGCCGTGAGGGCGGTGCCCACGAGGGTGTTGACCGCGACGGCGGCCAGCGACACACGCGGGTCCCCCATGAGCAGGCCGACCACCGCGTACCCCAGGCCCACGCCCAGGGCCGTGGCCGCCACCGTTCCCGTCACCGCCCACACCGAGGAGCGCCCGTCCAGGGAGCCGGCCGAGCCGGTGTTCCTGCGCAGCAGGGCCAGCACGTAGGCGGCCAGGCACAGGACCAGGGCGTAGCGGCCCAGGACGTGTTCGGCGGGCGGGAGTACGTCCATGGCCAGCCCGGCGGCGAAGCCGCAGCCGGCCGCGGCGGCGGGGCTGGTGGTCAGGGCGACCGCGACGACCACCGCGATCACGAGGTCCGGTCCGGCCCCCCAGTCGAACGGGAGCCGGTTGATGATCGTGGTCTGGACGAGTACGGCGGCGGGCACCGCGATCAGGGCCGCTGCGGTTCTCATGACCGGTCCCCCTTGTCGGGTCGGGGCGGGAGCACGGAGTCGCGCGGGTCCTCCTCCGGACCCCGCACCACCACGCCCACCACGTCCAGGGACGAGAAGTCCACGGCCGGGGCGATGTCGGCGAGGCGGCTGAGCGCGCCGGGCGCCACCTGCACTTCTTCGACGGTGCCGATGGGCACGCCGGGCACGAAGGGCGCGCCCTCGTGCGAGCCGAGCGTGACCACCCGGTCTCCGGGATCCACCTGCGCCTCCAGGTCGAACAGCTCCAGGGTCAGCTCGGCCTCGGGGCCGCCGGGAACGGTCCCGCCGTTGACCACGCCGATCTTGCGTGTGGCCTCCAGCCGGGCGCCGACCGCGGACTTGACGTCGGTGGCGAGCATGACGGTGGCGGTGTGCGGACCGGCCTCGGTCACGCGCCCCACCAGGCCGGAGCCGTTGACCACGGTCATGTCCGGGCGCACGCCGGACTCGGTTCCGGCGTCGATGGTGACCGTGTCGGCGTAGCCGCGCGCGGTGACGTGGGTGACGGCCTGGGCGGCGACGATCTCGTAGCCGCCCAGGCCGGCCAGGTCCAGGAGTTCGTCGAGCTGCTTCGAGCGCTGCTCGTCGATGCGGGCGGCCTGGAGCTGGTCCTTCAGGTCGGCGTTGGCCTGCTCCAGTTCGGTGATGCGGTCGGAGGTCTCCGGGCTCTGGCGCAGCCCGTCGTAGAGGGCGGCCGCCGGCGCGGTCGCCCAGCCCACCCCCGCGGCGGTGGGCGCGAACACGAGTTCGCCGCCCGCGCGGGCCGCGGAGGTGACGGGGTCGCCGCCGGGTCGCGCGTCCAGGACGAGCAGGGCCACGGCCGCCGCGAGGAGCACGGCCAGGATCAGTCTGGATCGGGACGAGTCGCGGAACATGTCATCGCCGCCGTTCGGGAACGAGGACCTGGTGGAGGCGCTCGTAGTTCTCGACGCAGGTGCCCGAGCCGAGGGCGACGGAGTCGAGCGCGTTGTCGGCCACGTGGATGGGCATGCCGGTCTCGTGCAGGAGCCGCTCGTCGAGTCCGCGGAGCAGGGCCCCGCCGCCGGTGACGGCGATACCGCGGTCCATGATGTCCCCGGACAGCTCCGGAGGGCACTTGTCGAGGCTGGTGCGGATCGCGTCGATGATGGCGATGACCGGTTCCTCGATGGCCTGGCGCACGTCGGTCTCGGACAGGACGATGGTCTTGGGCAGGCCGCTGACGAGGTCGCGTCCCCGCACCTCGGCGCGGACCTCCTCCGAGCCGCTGGGATAGGCGGACCCGACGGCCATCTTGAGCTCCTCCGCGGTGCGCTCCCCGATCATCAGGGAGTACTCCTTCTTGACGAAGGTCGTGATGGCCTGGTCGAGTTCGTCGCCGCCCACGCGGATGGACTGGGACGTGACGATGCCGCCCATGGAGATGACGGCGACCTCGGTGGTGCCGCCGCCGATGTCCACGACCATGTTGCCGGTGGGTTCGTGGACGGGGAGCCCGGCGCCGATGGCGGCGGCCATGGGCTCCTCGATGATGTAGACCCGGCGTGCGCCCGCCTGGTAGCCCGCCTCCTTGACGGCGCGGTGCTCGACCGAGGTGATACCGCTCGGGACGGCGACGATCAGGCGGGGCTTGGCGAAGTGGCGCCGTCGGTGGATCTTCTGGATGAAGTAGCGCAGCATGCGCTCGGTGATCTCGAAGTCGGCGATGACGCCGTCCTTCAGGGGGCGGATCGCCGTGATGTTGTCAGGTGTGCGGCCGATCATCTGCTTGGCCTCGATGCCGACGGCGACGATCCTGCCCGTTGAGGTGTTGAGCGCGACCACCGACGGCTCGTTCAGAACGATGCCGCGTCCGCGCACGTACACGAGCGTGTTGGCGGTGCCAAGGTCGACGGCCATGTCCCGGCCGAGAAAAGCAAGGTTGTTCGGCATGTAACGTCCTCAGAGGCGCCGTGTCGGGCGTGGCGACGCGAGCGACCATACGTAGTCGATCCGTCACGATAGGTATCCAGTCCCCCGTATCGTAACGGTCAGCACTTAGTCCGTTACGCAAACACACCGAATTGTTGCCCCGACGGCGGACGAATCCGAAGAAGTCCCCTCATGACGAAGCCGCGGGTCCCATGCCGAAGAACCCGCGGCCCGCTCCGCCCCGCCTACAGGTCGGGGAAGAAAAGCTTGATCTCGCGCTCGGCGGAGTAGGTGGAGTCCGAGCCGTGCACGATGTTCTGCTGCACCTCCAGCGCGAAGTCGCCGCGGATGGTGCCGGGGGAGGCGGTCACCGGGTCGGTGGCGCCGGCCAGGGCCCGGAAGGCCTCCACCGCGCGCTCGCCCTCGACCACCACGGCCACCAGCGGACCGCCGGTGATGAACTCGACGAGCGAGTCGAAGAACGGGCGCTCGGCGTGCTCCTCGTAGTGTGTCCTGGCGGTCTCGGTGTCGAGCGTGCGCAGCTCCATCGCGACCAGCTGCAGGCCCTTGCGCTCGATGCGCGAGATGACCTCGCCGACGATGTTGCGGCGGACGCCGTCCGGCTTGATGAGAACGAGAGTGCGCTCCACGTGCGTGTCAACTCCTCACTGGGGCTCCGCGTGGCGCACGTGGGCTGTTCGCCCACGGCGTCGGCCGCACGCGGAGGGTTCGGGTGATGGGTCACGGAAGCGGGGGCCGAGGAGCGGGAGTCCCTCCCTGCTCCGGCCACCCGCCCGGACGTGCGTCACACTATCGCGTTTGCCGGGACGACGCGGATGTCACGACGTCGCCGTCCCCACCGGCCTCCCCGGCCTCCCGGGCGGCCTCCGCCTCGGCCCTGGCCCGGTGCGCGGCCTTCACCTCGTCGGTACGGCGGCCCATGATCACACCGGTCACCCACAGGGACACGAAGACCACGGCGATCAGCACCGCCCCGGAGACCAGGAAGGAGGTGAACAGGAACGCGGCCTGCAGCACCCAGGCGGCGTAGTGCGCCAGGCGGTACTTCTGGAGGCCGGAGAGCACGAGGGCGGCGGCGGCCATCCCGCCCCACAGGCCCGCTGCCAGGGCCGGGGCCATCCCCTCCAGGGCGATGGCGACGGGGATGAAGAGGCCGATCACGATGACCTCGAACACCAGGATGACGGCGCAGACTACACGCACGGCGGGTTCCCTTCGTAGTGGGCCGTCCGGCCCGTCACTCCCCCGCGCCGCGCAGCAGGTGGACGGCGTCACCGGCGGTGACGACCGATCCGGTGACCAGTACACCGGATCCACCGAACTCGCCGTTCTCCTCGGCCAGGCCCACGGCCTGGTCGATGGCGTCGTCGAGTCGGGGTGCCACGTGCACGCGGTCCTCGCCGAAGATCTGCTGGGCGACGGTGGACAGCCGATCCGGGTCGAGGGAGCGCGGTGAGGAGTTACGGGTGACGACGATCTCGTCGAGTAGCGGTTCGAGGGGGTCGAGAATCCCCTCGACGTCCTTGTCGGCCATGATCGCGACCACTCCGACCAGCCGGGAGAAGGCGAAGGCCTCCTCCACGGCCGCGGCGGTGGCGATCATCCCGGCGGGGTTGTGCGCGGCGTCGGCGATGACGGTCGGGCTGGTGCGCACGATCTCCATGCGGCCCGGGGAGTCCGCCTCCGCGAAGGCCTCGCCGACGATCTCCGGGTCCAGGCCGTCGGCGTCCTCGCCGGCGGAGAAGGCCTCCACCGCGGCGATGGCGACGGCCGCGTTTCCGGCCTGGTGCGCTCCGAAGAGCGGAAGGAGCAGGTTCTCGTAGTTGCCGGTGAGGCCCTTGATGTCGACCTGCTGACCGCCCACGGCGACCTCGCGGGCGGTGACGCCGAACTCCAGACCCTCCCGGGCCACCTGGGCCCCGATCTCGGAGGCGCTGCGAAGGAGCGCCTCGGCTGCGGGCAGCGGCTGCTCGGCCATGACCACCACGGAGTCGGGCTTGATGATGCCCGCCTTCTCCTCGGCGATGCCCTCCAGCGTGTCGGGCAGGTACTCGGTGTGGTCGATGCCGATGGGGGTCACCACGGCGACGTCCCCGTCGACGACGTTGGTGGCGTCCCACCGGCCGCCCATGCCGACCTCGACCACGGCGACGTCCACGGGTGCGTCGGCGAAGGCCGCGTAGGCCATCCCGGTGAGGATCTCGAAGAACGACAGCGGGGCGTCGTTCATCAGGTCGGCCATCTCGATCTGGGGCCGGATGTCGTCGTAGGCCTCGACGAACTGCTCCCGGGAGACCGGTTTCCCGTCGATGACGATGCGTTCGCGCACGGTGCGCAGGTGCGGGCTGGTGTAGCGGCCCACACGCAGGCCGCGTGCGCGCATGAGCGCGTCGATCATGCGGGCGGTGGAGGTCTTGCCGTTGGTACCCGTGACATGGATGACCCGGAAGTTGCGGTGCGGGTCGCCCAGGAGGTCCAGCAGTGTGCGGATCCGGTCCAGACGAGGATCGATGTCGGACTCGGGTGCGCGGGAGAGGATCTCCGCGGTCACCTCGTCGTAGCGCTGCTCGGCGCTGGCGTCACTCACGGTGTCTCGGTGTCTCGCTTGTTCGGGGTGTACACCCGCGCCAGTGTACGCGCCCTCACCTGGGACCGGACGCCGGGTAAAGGAACCGGTGGCACATGTCGCACGGACCATACTGGTGCCATGCCGAGTCTTGACCCCTTCTTCACCGAGTGGGCGCGACGGCGCCCCGGACGGGCCCGCAGCCTGGAACGCGCCGCGGCGCTGGCGCGCGCCCTCGGACTGGACGCCGACCGCGCCCCGGTGCTGGGGGTGGTGGGGTCCAAGGGCAAGGGCACCACCGCGACCACGGCGGCGGCGGCGCTGGCGTCGGCCGGGCTGCGCACGGTACTGGTCACCGGGCCGAGCTTCCGGTCCTACCGCGAGCGGGTGCGGGTGGACGGGATGTCGGTGACCGACGCCGAACTGGACGCGCTGGGTGCCCGGATCGACGCCGCACGCCGCGGGCTGCCACCGGTGGAGGAGTCCGGCGGGTACCTGGCGCCGAGCGGGCTGTTCCTGGTCGCGGGACTGCTGCACGCCCGCGATGTGGAGGCCGACGTGTGCGTGCTGGAGGCCGGGATGGGCGGGCACCGCGACGAGCTGCGCCTGGTCGGTCCGGAGGTCGTCGCGCTGGGGAGCGTCTTCGCCGAGCACGTGGGGGTCCTCGGCGACACCGTGGAGGAGATCGCCCGGGAGAAGGCGCGGGTCGCCGGGGAGCGGACCCGCGCGCTGGTGCGCCTGCCGCAGACCGCGGGGGTGGCCGCGGAGGTCGACGCCGCCCTGGCCGAGGCCACCGGCGGCCGGGTCCGCGCCGAGGTGGTCGACCCCGGGCGGCCGGGGGTGGAGCCGCCGCCCGCGCTGCGCCCGCCGGGGCTGTCCGCCGCGTCGGGGGTGCTGGGCACGGCCGCCGCCGCACGGATGCTGGACCACCTGGGCCGCCCGCCGATGGACCGGGAACGGCTGCACGCCGTGCTGGGCACCCTACGGCTGCCGGGAAGGCTGTCCCACCATGCCGTCCCCACCGAAGACGCGAGCGGCGGTGGTGGTGACGGCGGGGCCACGGAAGACGCGAGCGGCGGTGGTGACGGCGGGGCCACAGGAGACGCGGGCGACGAAAGCACGGGAGCGGTACCGGACGCGGAGGTCCTCGTGGACTCGGCCATCGACCGCGCCGGCGTCTCCGCCGCGCTGGCCCACGCCCGCGGGCTGTGGGGCCGGGTGGACCACGTTCTGCTGTGCCTGCCCGACCACAAGGACGTGTCCGGGGCCGTGGAGGCCCTGGGCGACCTGCCGGTGACCGCCGTGCGCCTGCCCGAGGCCCACCTGCGGTTCGAGCACGCCCTGCCCGACCACTGGGACCGGATGGACGCCGACGGCCTCTCCCCCGCGGCCCTGAGGGCGCTCGGCACACGTGTGCTGGCCCTGGGCACGGTCTACTTCACCGGCCGGGTCCTGGAGGCCGTGGACGCCCCCACCGACCGGCTCTTCGGCTGAGACCGAGAGGCGGGGACGGCGCCGAGGCGCCGCCCCCGCCGGGGTCACCACTCGTGGTGTCGTCCGCCCTTCCTACCGGCCGTTGCCTCGGCCCGGTCGGTAGCTCTCCTGGTTCTGCGGGTTGAGCTCGTCCATCCGGACCTGCTCGGCCGCGCGCAGGCGCGGGTCGTCGATACGGAGCACGTCCAGGCCCCGGCTGATGTCGGACGAGTACACGTAGCCGTTGTAGTAGTACGTCGACCAGGTGTCGTTGTCCTGCACGCCCTCCTGGACGCGGGAGTCCACGTCGAAGAAGCCGATCTCCTCGGGGCTGCCCGGGTCGTTGAGGTCGATGACCGAGACGCCGCCCTGGTACCAGGACTGCACGAAGTAGTCACGGCCCGGGACCGGGATCAGGGAGCCGTTGTGCGCCACGCACACCTGGTCGCCCTGGTGGCGGTCGATCTTGAAGTAGCTGGCGAAGTCCAGCTCCGGTGCGCCCTTCTCGCCGCCGACCTCGTAGACGGCGTCGGCGCCGCGCTCGGGGCCGACCTCCTCGGTGCAGGTGGGTGCGCCACCGCCGCCGAGCTCGTCGGTGAACAGCACGGTCCTGGCGTCGTTGGTGAAGGTCGCCGAGTGCCAGAACGCGAAGTTCTCGTCCCGGACCCGCTCGGTGACCACCGGGTTCACCGGGTCGGAGATGTCCATCAGGAGGCCGTCGCCCATGCAGGCGCCCGCGGCGATGTCGCGCTCGGCGTACACGGTGATGTCGTGGCAGCCCTGGGTGGGCAGCAGCAGACCGTCCTGCTCGTGGTTGCCGCCGTCGGGGAACAGCACCGGCTCGTTGACGACCGCGGCCTCCTCGGGTGCGTCGTGCGGCACCTCGATGATGGAGATCTTGTCGTGCGGCTTCTTGCAGTTCGGGAAGTCCTCCGACGGCGAGTACGACGACACGTAGACCAGGTCGCTGTCACCGGTCTTGCTCGGCACCAGCGTGTTCGTGTGCGATCCGCAGTCGGTGCGCACCGCGGACACGTACTGCGGGTTGGCCTTGTCGGAGATGTCGAAGATCCGGACGCCCTCGAACCCGTTCGGGTCGGTGACCGAGACCGCGGGCGCCCCGCAGTCCTTGCTGGCGCGCGGGTAGTCGACGGAGAAGTACAGCAGGTCCCCGCTGACCGACACGTCGCCCTGGCCACCGGGGCACAGGACCTCGGAGACGACCTGGGGGTCCTCCGGCTCGGAGATGTCGTAGACGACGAAGCCGTCGTAGTTGCCGCCGATGGCGTAGTCGCCGGTGAACGCCAGGTCGGAGTTGACGCTGTCCACGGCCGAGGGCTTGGGCACGTGGGCGACGTGCGTGATGTTGGGGCTGTGGACGCTGTCGGCCGGGGCCTCGTCCGCGTGGGCGCCGGCCGGGCCGAGGAGTCCGACGAGCAGGGACGCGGTGGCGGTGACCACAAGGGCCGCGGTACGCCGCGGACCCTTCCGGGCCCGTGGTGCTGCGGGTGCTGGCATGGGCTCTCCTGTGTGCACTAGGGGGTGGGGGGACGCGTGGGGGCCGCGGCGTACACGGCCACGGCCCCTGTTCCCCGGATCCGTCCTCCGGCCCCGAAGGACCGGAGGACGTTCGGGTGGAGCGCCCCGAGACCCGGGGAGGGTTCGGGGCACTCGGTGGGAACGGTCAGCGGCCGTTGCCCCGCCCGGGCCTGTACTCGGGCTGGGACTGGGGGTTGAACTCCTCCATCCGCGTCTGCTCGGCCACCCGGAACCGGGGGTCGTTCAGCTTGAGGACGTCGAGTCCGCGGGTGATGTCGGAGGAGTAGACGTAGCCGTTGTAGTAGTAGGCCGACCAGGAGCCGCCCAGGACGAGCTGGTCGTCATCGATCGGGCCGCGGTCGAAGTGGCCGATCTCCTCGGGGTTCTTCGGGTCGTTGAAGTCGATGACCGAGACGCCGCCCTGGTACCAGGACTGCACGAAGAAGTCGCGGCCCGGGGTCGGGATGAGCGAGCCGTTGTGCGCGACGCAGTTCTCGGTGTCGGCCTGGTGGCGCGGCAGCTTGTAGTAGCTCTGGAACTCCAGCTCCGGTGCGCCCTTCTCGCCGCCGACCTCGTAGACGGCGTCGGCGCCGCGCTCGGGGCCGACCTCCTCGTTGCAGGTGGCGCCACCGCCGCCGCCGAGCTCGTCGGTGAAGACCACGCTCTTGCCGTCGTTGGTGAAGGTCGCCGAGTGCCAGAACGCGAAGTTCTCGTCCTGGACCACCTCGGTGACCACCGGTGCGGCCGGGTCGGAGATGTCCATCAGGACGCCGTCACCCATGCAGGCGCCCGCGGCGACGTCCCGCTGGGGGTAGACGGTGATGTCGTGGCATCCGGCGGTGCCGGTGTTGCCGCCCTCGGGGAAGAGCACGGGGGTGTCGATGACCTTGGCCTCGGACGGCTCGTCGACCGGGACCTTGATGACGGAGATCTTGTCGTGCGGCGGCTGGCAGTTCGGGAAGCGCTCCGAGGGCGAGTACGAGGAGACGTACACGTACTCGTGCTCGCCGTCCTTGCCCGGGACCAGCGTGTTCGTGTGCGATCCGCAGTCGGTGCGCACCGCGGACACGTACTGCGGGTTGGCCTTGTCGGAGATGTCGAAGATCCGGACGCCCTCGAACCCGTTCGGGTCCGTGGTGGACACGGAGGGTGCACCGCACTCGGTGCCCGCGCGCGCGTAGTCGACGGAGAAGTACAACAGGTCCCCGCTGACCGACACGTCGCCCTGGCCACCGGGGCACAGGACCTCGGAGACGACCTGGGGGTCCTCCGGCTCGGAGATGTCGTAGACGACGAAGCCGTTGTAGTTGCCGCCGATGGCGTAGTCGCCGGTGAACGCGAGATCCGAGTTGAACGCGCTCATCGTCTCGCTCTTCGGGACGTTGGCCACATGAGTGACGTTGGAGCTGGTGTCGGCGTCACTGACGAACGTGTCGTCCGCCGAGGCCGAGGCCGGGCCGAGGAGGCCGGCCACCAGGGCGGCGGCTCCGACCGTGGCGAGTCCGGCCAGTCTGCGCCTGGCTCTTGGGGGGTTGGGGGTCGAGGGGGATGAGGCCATCCGTGTACTCCCGATTCTGATTGGAGTGAAACAGGAAGAACGTACACAGTTCAACATCTATATGTATAGGGGGAGACAAAAGAAACATGGTTGTTAACACGGTGTCGAGCCGACCCGATCTGATCACGCAACCCGGCTAACGTTTCGAAGGGCGCCACCGCGCACGGGGGCCGCCCGGAGCCCCGCGGGCCCCACCCGTTCCACATTCGGGTCGGAGCCGGGGACGGTGAGGGGCGGGCCCCGACCCGGCGACGGGGTCACACGGAGTAGCCACGGCCCCGAACAGGAATCAGCGAACCGTTGTACGCCCCACGGTTCTCAATTTCGGTCTGATGATGTGACGAGTTTGGATAGATCCGAAACCCCAAAACCGAGGGCGCTCCAAGTGTTCGGGCGGGTACACGGTGTCCGCATCACGTCCGAGGACTGGACAAAACACCCATCGAGTGAGTAGAAAGCCCGCAGGACGTCGCCCTTCCTTCGGGTCGTCCCACCCCACGGACACCGCGGCCCCGACCGCCCCTCACCCCCATGGAGGACACCTCGTGCGTCGCCTGGCACTCGCGGCCGGAACCGCTCTCGCGCTGCTCGGAGCCTCAGCCTGTACTGGCGACGACGGCGGGCAGGAGTCGGCCAACGTCATCGCCCCCGGAGCGCCCGGGGAGTCCTCCTCCCCAGCCACCGCCGACCAGATCGCCGCCCTCGCCGAGGAGCAGGGCCACAACGAGGCCGACGTCACTTACCTGGTGCAGATGATCGAGCACCACTCCCAGGCACTGGAGATGACCGACCTGGTCCCCGAGCGGTACGAGCGCGACGGCATCAAGACCATCGCCGACCGCATCTCCGCCGCCCAGGGCCCGGAGATCACCGCCATGGAGAGCTGGCTGGAGGAGAGCGTCTTCGGCCCGGCCAGGGAGAACCCGGCACACCAGAACTTCTGCGGGCTGGAGGGCGACGGTACGCACCACGGCGAGGACGGCGACGTGCCCGCGTGCGACCTGGAGGTCGACCACGACGACATGCCGGGCATGGCCTCCGAGGAGGAGATGGAGCGGCTGGCGGCCGCGGAGGGCGACGAGTTCGACCGGCTCTTCGTGGAGCTGATGACGGTCCACCACGAGGGAGCGGTCACCATGGCCGAGGACGTGCTGGCCGAGGGCAAGGACCAGACGGTGATGCGGATGGCCAACGACGTGATCGCCGAGCAGAACGCCGACATCGCCCGTATGGAGCTGGTGCTGGAGGAGGAGTAGGGCCCGTCCGCGCACGGGCCCCGGTGCCGGGCCCGTTCGGGCGCCCCCGGGGTTCCGGGAGGACTCGGAGCGCACGCCCGGGGGGACCTGCGGCCCGGTGGCCGCGGTCCCCTCCCCGGTACGGACGGCGGACCGGCGACGTGAAGGGGAGCCCCCCGGCCGGGGGGCTCCCCTTCACACGTTCGTCGTCGCGGCGGACGCGCCGCCGGACACGACCTAGGCGGACTTCTCCTGGCGGGTGCGGCGTGTCTTGGCCCTCGGCACGATCGTGGGATTCACATGCTCCTGCACCGACTCCCGCGTGATGATCACCCGCCCCACATCCTCACGAGAAGGCACCTCATACATCACCGACAACAACACCTCCTCGATGATCGCCCGCAACCCACGCGCACCCGTCCCCCGAATAATCCCCTGCTCAGCAATCGCGTCCAAAGCATCCGGCGTGAACTCCAACTCCACACCATCCAACTCGAACAACCGCTGATACTGCTTCACCAACGCGTTCCGCGGCTCCGTCAAAATCCGGATCAACGCCTCACGATCCAGATCATGCACACTCGTGATCACCGGCAACCGACCCACGAACTCCGGAATCATCCCGAACTTCAACAGATCCTCCGGCATCACCTCACCGAACAACGCCGACCCACCAGCCTCACCCTGAGGCCGCAACACCGCGTTGAACCCCATCCCCTGCTGACCCGTCCGCGACTCGATCAACTTCTCCAACCCCGCGAACGCACCACCACAGATGAACAACACATTCGTCGTATCGATCTGAATGAACTCCTGATGCGGATGCTTGCGCCCACCCTGAGGCGGCACACTCGCCGTCGTCCCCTCCAGGATCTTCAACAACGCCTGCTGCACACCCTCACCCGACACATCACGCGTGATCGAGGGATTCTCACTCTTACGCGCGACCTTGTCGACCTCATCGATGTAGATGATCCCCGTCTCGGCCTTCTTCACGTCATAGTCCGCCGCCTGGATCAACTTGAGCAGGATGTTCTCCACATCCTCCCCCACATACCCCGCCTCGGTCAGCGCCGTGGCATCGGCGATCGCGAACGGCACATTCAGAATCCGAGCCAACGTCTGCGCCAACAACGTCTTCCCCGAACCCGTGGGACCCAACAACAAGATGTTGGACTTGGCGATCTCCACACCCTCGTCCCCGGACCGGTCACCCTCAGAACGCACACGCTTGTAGTGGTTGTACACCGCCACCGACAACGCCTTCTTCGCCTGATCCTGACCGATCACATACGAATCCAGGAACTCATAGATCTCCCGCGGCTTGGGAAGCGCGTCCCAGGTGAGCTCGGTGGCGTCGGCGAGTTCCTCTTCGATGATCTCGTTGCACAGATCGATGCACTCATCGCAGATATACACGCCGGGGCCAGCGATGAGCTTCTTCACCTGCTTCTGGCTCTTGCCGCAGAACGAGCACTTCAACAGGTCCCCGCCGTCGCCGATGCGTGCCACCCAGCCACTCCTCAAAACTAAGGCCGCCCCGTCGGTGCCGCTCGCGCGCGAGGGCCGCGGAAGTCGAAAAATCTTCCGTGACCGTCCACAACGGTGGTCACGGACGAGGCGATCTGTGTGTCGCTCTCCGTCAGACTAAGCGAAAAACCGGACCGGCTTCACCACCGGGCTCCTCCGGGCGGGTCAGGGGCCGGTCCGGCCAACGCTTCGACCTGGGCCGGAACCCCCGCGGCGTGCCCGCTTCCGCGGGGACGGCCGGGGTTCTCGGCTCTGCTGTGCCCTACTGCAGGGAGGCCTTGCGGTAGGGCAGCACGAAATCGATGATTCCGTAGTCCTTGGCCTCCTCGGCGGTGAGGATCTTGTCCCGCTCGATGTCCTTGGAGACCTGCTCGACCGAACGCCCGGTGTGGCGGGCCAGGGTGGTCTCCAGCTGGGTACGGATACGGGTGATCTCGTTCGCCTGGATCTCGATGTCGCTGGCCTGACCGTGCATGCCCTCAGTGGCGGGCTGGTGGATCAGGATGCGGGAGTTGGGCAGCGCGCCGCGCTTGCCCGCGGTCCCGCCCGCGAGCAGGATCGCGGCGGCCGAGGCGGCCTGTCCGATGCACACCGTCTGGATGTCGGGGCGGACGAACTGCATCGTGTCGTAGATCGCCATGAGGGAGGTGAAGGATCCCCCGGGCGAGTTGATGTACATCTGGATGTCCCGCTCGGAGTCGAGCTGCTCAAGGGTGATGAGCTGGGCCATCAGGTCGTTGGCCGAGACGTCGTCGATCTGCACGCCGACGAAGATGATCCGCTCCTCGAAGAGCTTGTTGTACGGATTCATCTCCTTGACGCCGTAGGACGTCCGCTCCACGTAGGACGGCAGGACGTAGCGGCTCTGAGGAGCCATCGAGGCCGCGCCGCCGATGTGACTGGGATTGAACTCGGTCATTTCACGCCTTCCACGCACTGTGCCGTTCCTGGGACGCAGGTCCGACGGATCAACTCTGGGTCCGGTCCGGAGTCACGTCGAGGGTTCCCTCCAGGACTTCGTCGATGAAGCCGTAGTCCTTGGACTCCTGGGCGGTGAACCAGCGGTCGCGGTCGGCGTCCTTCTCGATCTGCTCGACCGACTGCCCCGTGTGCTCGGAGATCTTCTCGATGAACATCTTCTTCACGTAGAGCAGCTGGTCAGCCAGGATCCGGATGTCGGAGGCGGTGCCCCCGATGCCACCGGACGGCTGGTGCATCATGACGCGGGTGTGCGGCAGCGCGTAGCGCTTGCCGGGAGCACCGGCGCACAGGAGCATCTGGCCCATGGACGCGGCCATACCGATACCCACGGTGCGCACGTCGTTGGGGATGTACTGCATGACGTCGTAGATCGCCATACCCGAGGTCACGGAACCGCCGGGCGAGTTGATGTACATGGTGATGTCTCGCTGGCGGTCCTCCGCGGACAGCAGCAGGAGCTCACCAACCAGGCGGTTGGCGATCTCGTCGTCGACCTGCTGGCCGAGGAAGACGATTCGCTGGCGCAACAGGCGCTGAGGCGTCTGCTCAAGGAAAGGGGAAAACTGCGTCTCCGACGTGCGAGCGTCGAAGCGCGAGGTCTCATCAGAAATCGGCGGCAATCTCGTCACCTGCTCCGGAATCGAAACGGTTGCGATACAGCGACACTAACGCCGCTCGGCGCCGGGCTCGTCCGGATCCCGGGCCTGTTCGCTTTGAGCGCAGGGTGGTACGACCCCCACGCAGTATGTTCTTCCACCAGCGAACACGAGGGGCCCCGCCCGACCCGACTGGATCGGACGGGGCCCGTGCTCGCAGAGCGTTGGACGACCCTACTGGGCGGCGTCCCCGGCCTTGGCGTCGTCGTTCTCGGCCGAGGCCTCGGCGGGCTCGGCCGCCTCGTCCTCGTCCTCGATGACCTCAAGGGCCTCGCCGGCGGCGGCCGCGGCGGCCTTGGCGGCCTGCTCCTCGGTGCTCTCCTGCTCGATGACGTTGCCGTCCTCGTCGGTGACCCGGGCCTCGGCCAGGACCAGGTCCATGGCCTTGCCCCGGACGACCTCGGTGAAGGCGACGCGGATCTGGTCGGACTCGACCAGGTGCTGGGCCAGCTGGTCCGGGCTCACGCCCATGCGCTGGGCCTGCTCGAACACGTACTGGCTGAGCTCGCTCTGGTCGGCGCTCAGGTCCTCCTGGATGGCCAGCTGGTCGAGGATGAACCCGGCCTTGACCGCGGAACGGGCGCCGGAGGCCAGCTCCTCGTCGAACTCCTCCTCGGTCTTCTCCTGGGACTCGAGGTAGGCCTCCTTGGTCAGACCGCCCTGGGCGAGCTGCTGCTCCAGGCTCTGACGGCGGCGGTTGACCTCCTCGTCGACGACCGCGTCGGGCAGCGGGATGTCGACGGAGTCGATCAGCTTCTCCAGGGCCTTGTCACGGGCCGCGGAGAGCTGCTGGAGGCGGCGGACCTCGCCCATGCGCTTGCGCACGTCCTGGCGCAGCTCTTCGATGGTGTCGAACTCCGAGGCCAGCTGGGCGAACTCGTCGTCCAGCTCGGGCAGCTCCTTGACCTTCACGCTGTGCACGGTGACGGTGACGTCCGCCTCCTGGCCCTCGTGCTCACCACCGACGAGGGTGGTGCTGAAGGTCGCCTCGCCACCGGACTCCATGCCGCGCAGGGTCTCGTCGAGCCCCTCCAGCATGGCGTTGGTGCCCACCTCGTAGGAGTAGCCGCTGACGGCCACGTCCTCGAGCACCTCGCCGTCGACGGAGGCGGACAGGTCGATGGACAGGTGGTCGCCGTCCTGGATCGGACGGTCGACGCCCACGAGCGTGGAGAAACGCTCGCGCAGGGTGCCGATCTGCTCGTCGACCTGCTCGTCGGTCACCTCGGCGTTGTCGACGGTGACCTCGATGCCCTTGTAGTCCTCAACCTCGAACTTGGGGCGAATGTCGACCTCGGCGGTGAAGGCGAGTTCGTCGTTGTCCTCCAGCTTGGTGACCTCCACGTCGGGCTGGCCGAGCGCGAAGAGCTCCTCCTTCTGGATGGCTTCGTTGTAAAGCTCCGGGACGGCATGGTTGACCGCTTCGCTGATCACCGCGCCGCGGCCGACGTAGCGGTCGATCAGCCGCGCCGGCGCCTTGCCCGGGCGGAAGCCCTTGATCCGGACCTGCTTGGCGAGCGACTTGTAGGTCACGTCGAAAGCGTGATCGAGCTCCTCGAAGGGCACCTCGACGGTCAGCTTGACCCGAGTAGGGCTCAGCTCCTCGACATCGGTCTTCACGGGGCGGTACTCCTAGGTTTGCCGGCTGGTGTCCGCGTCGGCCCGCAGGCGCACCACACACAACGGCGAAATGCACGCGCGCACCCCGGAGGTCTTGACGACCGCATCCAACTGGGGTGCCCTGCGACGGGCTGGGACTTACAGTTTCCTGCTGATCGCACCAAGTCTAGGGCAGATACACAGGGGGCCACGGCGCACGGCCTGAGGCCACTGCCATGGTGGTTTCGTCGGGGTGGCGGGATTCGAACCCGCGGCCTCATGCTCCCAAAGCATGCGCGCTAACCAAGCTGCGCTACACCCCGTGTGCCAAGCCAAGGATCGCACTCTCGGTGTGGGTGTGCGAACACGGCTCCGGAGACTGTACTCTTGTCTCCGTCGGCTCCAAGAGTCTAAAGGACACTCGAAGTCTCTGGCGCCACGCGGGCGTAGTTCAATGGTAGAACCCCAGCCTTCCAAGCTGGTCATGCGAGTTCGATTCTCGTCGCCCGCTCCACTCGGGGAGAGCCGTGTGCGTCCGGCACCGGCTCGCTCCGCCGCTCCACCCGGGGGACGACCCCCAAACCCCCGCTCCACCCGGGAAGAGCCGTGTGCCTCCGGCACCGGCCCGCACCACCCTCCACCCGGGGGACGACCCCCAAACCCCCGCTCCACCCGGGAAGAGCCGCGCACCTCCGACACCGGCCCGCACCACCGTTTCCGTTCACGCGTCCGGACCCTGGCCGACCCCCGCTTCGGGGCGCCGCCCGGCCGCCGCCGGGGTGAGCTCTCTCACAGATACGGGCCGAAAGTCCACACCGGGGAGAGAACACTGTTCGGTTCCGTGCCCTCCGCGACGGAATACCGCTCTCCAGCGGGTACGTTGACCTTTCGGGCGACCTTGTGGGCGCGATCGGATCCGGTCGCCCTCGGGCTTGCGGAACGGGTGACTGAATGACGGACACGGACACGGACGCGACACACGACCCGGACACCGCTCTCAGCGCACGCTGGTTCGAGCGGCCCGACGACCTGGTGCGGCCGGCCGTGGTCACCGGGGCCTTCGACGTCCTGCACGTCGGACACGTCCGCTTCCTCCGGAGCATCGCCGAACGGGGGCTTCCCCTCGTGGTGGGTATCGAGTCCGACGAGCGCGTACATGCCTGGAAGGGGCCGGGGCGCCCGGTGAACCCCGCGGAGGAGCGCGCCGAGACCGTCGCCGCCCTGGGCTGCGTCACCGGCTCGTTCGTCATCGAGGGCCCGCCCGGGGTCGCCGACTGGGCCTCCTACGCCGATCTCCTGCGCCCCCTGGCCCCCGCCGCCCTGGCCTACACCGCCGGGGACCGCTACACCCAGGCCAAGATCCGCGGCGCCGACGCTCTCGGCGCGCAGGCCTGGGAACTGCCCTTCACCCCCGGCCGCTCCACCACCGCGGCTCTGGGCCGCCTCGCCCACTCCCTCTAGGACCGCGGCGGCGTTCCCGGCGGATCCGCCCCGGGAGGTCCGCGGTACGGCACGAACCCCGGGTCCACCCGTCCGGGAAGCGGCGTGCGTACACCGGTGTTGACGCATGCGTGGCTAACAGGCGAGCAGAACGAGGCTGTCCATGACAATGATGTCCGGCAGGCCCTCCTACAGGGCCCTGGTCAACGACGGGAGCGCGAAGGGGCAGTCACTGCCACCCGGCATCACCCGGCGGATCATCTCCTACGCCCGTCCGCACTGGCGGACGATCCTGTGCTTCCTGCTGGTGACCATGGTCGGTTCAGCGATCGTGGTCGCCAACCCGCTCCTGCTCAAGGCCATCATCGACCGGGGCATCATGCCCGGGAACACCACGCTGGTGGTGTGGCTGGCGGTCGCCGCGGCCGGGCTGGCGGTGCTGGAGGGCACGCTGACCCTCCTCGGCCGGTGGCTGTCCTCACGGATCGGCGAGGGGGTCATCTACCAACTGCGCACGCAGGTGTTCACCCACGTGCAGCGGATGCCGGTGGCGTTCTTCACCCGCACCCAGACCGGGTCGCTGATCAGCCGGCTCAACACCGACGTGGTGGGCGCGCAGAGGGCGATCACCTCCGTGCTCCAGTCCGTGGTGTCCAACGTGGTCAGCGCGACCGCGGTGATCGTGACGATGCTCGCGCTGTCGTGGCAGGTGACGCTGATCGCGCTGGCGCTGGTCCCGCTGTTCGTGGTTCCCGCCAAGCTGATCGGGCGGAGGCTGGCACACATCTCCCGTGAAGCCATGGACAACAACGCGGACATGAGCTCGCTGATGACCGAGCGGTTCAACGTCGGCGGGGCGATGCTGGTCAAGCTGTACGGACGCCCCGACGAGGAGTCGGCGGGGTTCGCCCGCCGCGCGAGCCGGGTCCGAGACCTGGGCGTGCGCCAGGCGGTCTACGGCTCCCTGCTGTTCAGCATGCTGGGCCTGATCACGGCGCTGGCGATGGCGATGGTGTACGGGGTCGGCGGCGTGCTGGCGATCAACGGGGCCTTCGAGGTGGGCACGCTGGTGGCGCTGACCACCCTGCTCTCCCGCCTGTACGGACCGGTGACCACGCTGTCCAACGTGCACGTGGAGATCATGACCGCCCTGGTCTCCTTCGACCGTGTCTTCGAGGTGCTGGACCTGGAGCCGGGCCTCAAGGAGAGCCCGGACGCCGAGGACCTGCCCGGCGGCGCGCTGGGCGTGGAGTTCGACCACGTGTCGTTCCGCTACCCCGGGGCGAAGGAGTCGTCGGTGGCGTCGCTGGAGCTGACGCCGCACGCGGAGGTGGACGAGGACACCCAGGTCCTGAGCGGGGTGTCCTTCCGCGCGGAGCCGGGGACGATGGTGGCCCTGGTGGGCCCGTCGGGCGCGGGCAAGACGACGCTGACGCACCTGGTGTCGCGTCTGTACGACCCGACCGAGGGCGAGGTGCGCCTGGGCGGCCTGGACCTGCGCGAGGCGACCGGCGACTCCCTGCGCGAGACGGTGGGCGTGGTCACCCAGGACGCGCAGCTGTTCCACGACACGGTGGGCGCGAACCTGCGGTACGCCCGTCCGGAGGCGACCGACGCCGAGCTGGAGGAGGTGCTGCGGATGGCCCGGCTGGGGCCGCTCCTGGAGCACCTGCCCAACGGCCTGGACACGATGGTCGGCGACCGGGGGTACCGGCTGTCCGGCGGTGAGAAGCAGCGGCTGGCGATCGCGCGGCTGCTGCTGAAGGCACCCTCGGTGGTGGTGCTGGACGAGGCCACGGCGCACCTGGACTCCGAGTCCGAGGCGGCCGTCCAGGAGGCTCTGGCGGTGGCCCTGGAGGGACGGACCTCACTGGTGATCGCGCACCGGCTGGCGACGGTACGGGAGGCGGACCAGATCCTGGTGCTGGAGGACGGGCGGATCCTGGAGCGGGGCACGCACGACGAGCTGCTGGAGCAGGGCGGGCTGTACACCGCGCTGTACCGGACCCAGTTCGCACCGCAGAGCAGCTAGACCGTGTCTCCCTGAGGCTCCGCCGCGCTTCGCCCCGGGCCCGGACGCCGCGGGTACGGGGCACACGGCGGCGGATCACCGGACTACCTCGTCCCCTCCTTCCCGCCGTCCTTCCTCTTGTCCTTCTTGTCCTTCTTCTTGTCCTTGCCGGACTTCTTCGGGCGGCTTCGGTCCTTGTCCGGGCCCGACTCCTTGGCCGCCCTCCTCTCGGCCTCGGCCCTCTTCTCGGCCTTCTTCCCGGCCTTCTCGCGCTCCTTCCCGGCCGCCTTGGAGTGCTCCTTGGACTCCTTGCGCTTCTTCTGCTTCTTCTGCTTCTTCTGTTTCTTCGCGTCCTTGGACGTCACGTGGCCGGCCAGGGCGGCGGGCAGCGGCGCGAGGCCGGGGCCGCCCTCGAAGATCCAGTCGTCGACGGCCTCGACCAACGCGTCCTCGGTGATCCCGCCCAGCCACACCGGACGGCCGCCGGCCGCGCGCCCCGCCTGGGAGGGCTGGACGACCACCACGTTCGCCTGGAAGCAGATGTCCAGGCACTTGCTGGTGCGTACGGGGACGGTGCGACCGGAGTGGTCGTCGATGGCGCTGAGGCGGGCGAGTTGGGCCTCGTGGTCCACACCCGGGACCTTCTTCCTCGTTCCGCAGCAACAGCCCCGACAGACCGTGAGCTGGCACGGACGCCCTTCGACCGCGTTCACGTTCTCCCTCGTACTCTCGTCAGGAGCGCCAGAACCGTTAGGTCCGCCTTGCCTCATGCAGGGTAATCCGCTTCGTCGTCCCGCTGACCGGCGGGTACGCCGCTTCGCCCCGGGTCCGCGACCACCACGGGCCGCCAGGTCTCCGGAAGCCCCTCCCCCTCGGCCTTCCCGTTCCATCCCGGCGGCCACACGATCGGCAGTCCGGCGGCGAACAGGGGGTTGCGGTGGTCCATGAGCTGCACGCGCACCTGGGGTTCGGTGCACGCTCCCGAGTTCCCGCAGTCGGCCACCGGCTGGCCCGCCCGGACGCGGTCCCCCCGGCGGACCGTCAGCGACCCCCGTCGCAGATGCCCCAGGAGCACGTAGGCGCCTCCCACGTCGATCACCAGGTGGTTGCCGAGCATCCCGGCCGGGCCCCGCAGCTCCCGCAGCGTGTTCTCCACGACCGAGCCGAACAGCCACGGCCACGAGTTGCGGCTTCGGTGGTCGCGCCGGCGGCCGTGCGCGGTCACCACGGTCCCGTCGGCGGGGGCGTACACGGGCTGCCCGAAGGCCGGGAAGTCGCCCGGCGGACGGCTGAGCGGCCGCCAGCCGATGTCTGGCCGGACGCCCTCCCCGGGTTCGGCGACCAGGCCGAGCGCGTAGGTCTGCCCGTAGGCGTGGCCGCCCTGGCTGGGCACGCTGTCCACGGGGCTGGTGAGCGCCATCCAGCGGCCCCGTACCGGCGGCTCCAGCGTCCGGGGCCCGCACCGCACGGTGCCCAGGCGCAGGTACACCACGAGCGCGGCCGCCGACAGCGTGCCGCCCACCCACCAGGACAGGCCGAGGTAGCCGGCGAGGAGGGCGAGCGTGGCCGCCCACATCAGCGGCATGCGGACCCTGGCGAGCAGGATCGGCCACCGGGGACCGGCCGGGGCCCGCGGTCCGGAGGGCCCGGCGGGACCGGGGGAGGCGGGGACACGCGAAGGGGCGGGTGAAGGCATCCTCACATTGTGGACGCCCCACCCGCCCCGAGCTCACACAGGTCGCGCTACTGCTGGTTCCCGTCCTTGCGGGAGCGCTTGCGCAGGTACTCCGTCGCGGCTCCGGCTCCTCGGTCGATCTTGTCGTCGTGGGAGCCCTTGGTAGCCTTCTTCGCGGCTTGCGCGGCCTTGCCCACCAGGCCCTGGGCCTTGTCGGCGTTGTTGTCGACAACCTTCTTCAACCGGTTGAACGCGCCTCCGGCACCCGCCATGGAATCCCCCTCGATTGGTCCTGCTCCTCAGGAGATACCCGCTCCACCTCCCGTTCATGCGCTCGGAGCAGCGCGAAGAACGCCCCAAGCGGCGCTGACCGGGTCAGACGCCCAGGACCACGGTCGCGATGGAGAAGTAGATGAGCAGGCCCGAGGCGTCCACGATCGTGGTCACCATGGGAGAGGACACCACGGCCGGGTCCACCCCCACCTTGCGGGCGAGCAGCGGCATGGCGGAGCCGATGACCGCCGCCCACGTACACACCGCGATCACCGAGCACGCCACCACCAACGCGACGTCCGGGCCCACCAGCAGGGAGCCGATGGCCAGTGCCAGTCCGGCCAGGAGGAGTCCCAGGAGCAGGCCGACCCGCGCCTCCTTCCAGATCACCGACGGCAGGTCGCGCACCCGCACCTCGCCGACCGCCAGGGCGCGCACGATCGCGGTGGCCGACTGCGCGCCGACGTTGCCGCCGGTGCCGATGAGCATCGGCACGAACAGCGCCAGTGCCGTGACCGCTTCCAGAGCGGACTCGAAGGCCTGCATCACGTTGACCGTGAGCGTGGCCGCCACGATGAGCAGCATCAGCCACACCGAGCGGGCTGCCACCAGGCGCAGCACGCCGACGGTCACGTAGTGGTCGCTGACCGGGCTGGCACCGGACTGGCGGGCCATGTCCTCGGTGTCGGCGGCCTCGATGATCTCCAGGGCGTCGTCGAAGGTCAGCAGGCCCAGGAAGCGGTCCTCGGAGTCCACCACCGGCAGGGAGACCAGGTTGGCCTCCTGCATCAGGCGGGCGGCGTCCTCGACCGGTTCCGAGGCGCGCACGCGCGGCGCGAACACGTCCACGATGTCCTTGATCAGGCGCTCGTCTCCGTTGACCACCAGGTCGCGCAGCGTCACCGTCCCGACCATGCGGCGGCCGTCGCCGACCACCGGAAGGGTGTAGATGGTCTCGGCGTCGGCTCCTTTGGCGCGCACGACCTCCAGGGCGCGGCCCACCGCCAGGTCGCGGTGCAGGATGACCGTCTCGGGGGTCATGTACCGGCCGACGGAGTTCTCGGGGTAGCCCAGGAGCGCGGCGGTCATCTTGCGTTCGGAGAGGCTGAGGCCGGCCAGCGCGCGGGTGGCGATCTTGGCGGGCGCCTCGCCGATGAGACGGGCCCGGTCGTCCGGGTCCATCTCCTCCAGGATCTCGCGGAAGGCGGCGTCGCGCAGGCCCAGCAGGATGGCCTGCTGCTGGCCGGGGTCGAGTTCCTCGAAGACCTCCAGCTCGCGGTCCTTGTCCAGGAGCCGGAAGGGGATGATCGCTTCGCCGCCGTCCATGCGGGAGAGCTCGTCGGCGATCTCGTAGGGCCTGTGTTCGGCCAGCCAGAGCCTGATACCGGACAGATCGTTGGCCTGGACCAGATCGATCAGTTCCTCAGCGCGCTCGCCTTCTGACATGCGAAGCACCCCCTCGCATTCTCCTACGCCCGTTGGGGGGCACCCACGGGCGGCACCGGTCCTCGGAAAAGCGGCGGGCCGGTGGTCCGGCCCCGCTCCGGTCCCGTTGTCGCTGGTGTGGTGGACCGTGCGCGGAGTTGGTACCCGGGGGCGAAAAGGGTGGGCACGGCGAGCCTGGACGTGTACGGACTGAGCCGCCGTACGCGGGACGGGGAGCACACCGACCCTACCCGTCGGGGCCTCCAGGTGCCGCATCAACCGGCCCGAGGGCACCGCGGGCACCGCCCCGCGGGGCCGGGGAGCCCTGGCCGGGGGGTCAGTCGCGCCAGAGGACGACCAGGGCGCAGTCGTCGTTCTTGTCCTTGCTGAGGGTGTCCACGATCTCGCCCGCACCGGTGGTGAAGCCGCGCGGGACGATGCGCTCGGCGGCGCCCAGGAGCCGGTCGATCCCCGCGTCGAGGTCCTCGCCGGGGGTTTCGATGAGGCCGTCGGTGCAGAGCATGATGGCGTCGCCGGGCCGGAGCTTGCCCTGGACGGAGGTGTAGGTCATCTCCGGGATGACCCCCAGGACCACACCCTTGGCCTCGGTGGTGCTCCACACGCCGCCGCCGCTGTCGTAGTGCAGCGCGGGCGGGTGACCGGCGGAGGCGATCTGGTACTCGCCCGTGTCCAGGTCCACGCTCAGGTGCACGGCGGTCACGAAGCCCTCGCCGCCGCTGTTGCGCATGAGGTAGTCGTTGCAGTGGGCGAGGAAGTCGCGGACGGGGACGGCCCCGATGAGCCCGCTGAACGCGCCGGAGAGCATCAGGGCGCGGGTTCCGGCGTCCACGCCCTTGCCGGAGACGTCCACGACGGCCACGTCCAGCCGGTTCTCCTTGCGTATGGAGACGACGAAGTCGCCGCCGAAGGAGGAGCCGCCGGCCTGGCGCAGGACGGCGGTGCGCCCCCAGCCCTCGGGCAGCCGGGGCAGCCTGCCCTGGTGGCGGATGCGGTCGCGCAGGTCCAGCAGCATCATCTCGCCGCTGAGCCCCTGCACGCCGAGGCGCTCGCGCACCCCCGACAGCAGGTAGGACAGGACGGCGGTGACGCCGATGGTGACCAGCAGGCCGGGGCCCACCTGGCCGAAGTCGAGCATGAAGGCGACGAACAGCAGGACGGCGGCGACCACGGCCAGCAGGAAGGCCAGGCTCTTGCGCTTGAGGAGGAGGCCGCCCGCCAGGACGGTGAGGATGGTGGAGCTGGGCGGGAACCAGCCGGAGGGTCCCCACACGGCGCCGACTCCGACGCCGACGGCCAGCACGACGAGGGTGATGAGGACGAGCCGGTAGCGGAACAGCACCTTGCGCCGGAGCACCGCGACGAGCCGCTGCACGGTGGAGCGCAGCAGCCGGGTGGCCTTGGCGGTCGGTGTGGGCTTCATGGATCCCCTGCGTTGCACACCCGCTCACCAGCGGGGGTTCGGTTCTCGGACGGCATGGTCGGGTGGGCACGGGGGCCACGTCGCCACCGGTGCGTGTCCGGCTTGCGGGGGGCGGTGTGCGGGGCACGCCCTGGCCGTGGTGACTGGAGGAGCCGACGAAGGGCACCGACACGCCGCGGACGACGAGGGCCCGCCACTGTGCACGAACTGTAGCGCGGGGGGTGTGGCCGTGGCACGTGCAACCAGCGGTGTTCTCCCCCAAACCGCGGATTTGGGTTCAGCCGATAACCGAGCGTATGGAGTCGGGCACTACCCCGACACGGGGGAACGGCGTCGAATGCCGGGGACGTCCCCCCTTCCCGGGCGCCGCCTCACGGCCGGGGCCCTTCCTTGACCGGGCCGTCCGGTGCGGCTCCCACCCTGGTGGCGTGGCCGTACCCCAGAGTCCCACAAGGGCTCGGAGCCGACCAGGGACACCTGCCCCGAGGGGTGAGATAAGGCACAGCGTCCATAAACGCCACAAACAAGACAAAAGGTGGAAAAAGCTACACGCAAGCGTGGAAGTTTTACAGAAGACCACATACCCGGCCGCGCGGGACCCGTCGCCGGGGAGGGCGGCCCCGTGTGCGGGAGGCCCTCCCCGGTCGGACCCTCTAGGCCTGGGGAAGCGGCGGGAGTTCGCCGGTCTCCTCGTAGGCCGTCAGCATCCTGATGCGGCGGGTGTGCCGCTCCTCGTCGCTGTAGGGGGTGGAGAGGAAGGTCTCCACGAACCCGGCGGCCTCCTCCTGGGAGTGCATCCGGGCGCCGATGCTGAGCACGTTGGCGTCGTTGTGCTCGCGCGCGAGGCGGGCGGTCTCCTCGCTCCAGGCCAGGGCGGCGCGAACGCCCCCGACCTTGTTCGCGGCGATCTGCTCGCCGTTGCCGGAGCCGCCGATGACGACGCCCAGGGAGCCCTGGTCGGAGGCCACGCCCTCGGCCGCGCGCAGCACGAAGGGCGGGTAGTCGTCCACGGCGTCGTAGGCGAGGGGCCCGGCGTCGACGACGTCGTGGCCGCGCTCCCTCAGCCAGGAGGCGAGATGTTCTTTGAGCTCGTAGCCCGCATGGTCTGATCCAAGGTAAACACGCACGGACACAGTCTGGCAGGTCATGGCGGCCACGAGCGCGGCGCCCCGCTCGCGTGCGCGAAACGGGGCGCGGCGGTACGCGGGTCCGTCAGAGGGCGGCCGCGGACGCCGCCGCGGAGGCGACGGCCAGCCCGAGGACGGCGAAGAACGCCATGGAGAGGATGGCGACCATGTTGTACAGGACGATCGCCTTGAGGTCCCTGCCGATGGGACCTGCCTTGGAGACCGCGGGCTTCTTGCTCAACTCACACCTCGTTCGGGTTCGACCAGGGATATCCCGTCGGAATTTTTCCACACCGCACAACGCGGTCGTCACCGGGGCCGATTCCTCGCGAGGGTGTTCGGAGACCGTGAGTCCGCACACACGTACGGCGGCGGACCCACGGTTCGCGACGGACCCTCAGCCGTGCCGACCGCCCGGAAGACCCGTCACGGCCCTCACATCTGGACGGCCTTGACCTCGCAGAACTCCTCCAGGCCGGACAGTCCCCACTCGCGTCCGTTGCCCGAGCGCTTGTAGCCGCCGAAGGGGGCGCGCGGGTTGAGCGCGCCGCCGTTGAGCTCGATCTGGCCCGCCCGCAGGCGCCGGGCGACGGCCAGGCCCTGCTCGGAGTCACCGGACCACACGGCGGCGTTGAGCCCGTACACGGTGTCGTTGGCGATGGCGACCGCCTCCTCCTCCGTGTCGTAGGGGATCAGGACCAGCACGGGGCCGAAGATCTCCTCCTGGGCGATGCGCATGTCGTTGCGCACGTCGGCGAAGACCGTCGGGCTGACGTAGTAGCCGGTCGGGCGGCCCTCCACCGGCTCGGCGCCGCCGGTGACCAGGCGGGCGCCCTCCTCCACTCCGAGCGCGACGTATCCGCGGACCTTCTCCAGTTGGGCGGCGGAGACCAGGGGTCCCATGCGGGTGCCCTCGTCCTCGGGGTCGCCGGGCACGTACTTGGCGGCGGACCCGGCGGCCAGGGAGACCGCCTCCTCGTAGGAGTCGCGGTGCACCAGCATGCGGGTGAGCGCGTTGCAGCTCTGGCCGGTGTTGCGCATGACGTCGGCGACACCGCGCTTGACCGCCTTGGCCAGGTCGGCGCCGGGCAGGATGACGTTCGGGGACTTGCCGCCCAGTTCCAGGGCGACCTTCTTGACGGTCTCCGCGGCGACCTGGCTGACCCGCGTCCCGGCGCGGGTGGAGCCGGTGAAGGACACCATGCCCACCCCGGGGTGCGCGGCGATGGCCTCGCCGACGACCGGGCCGGTGCCCGAGACCAGGTTGAACACGCCCGCGGGCAGGCCGGCGTCGTGGAGGACCTCGGTCAGGGCGTAGGCGCTGAGCGGGGCGACCTCGCTGGGCTTGAGGACGACGGTGTTGCCCGCCAGCAGGGCGGGGACCACCTTGAGCACGATCTGGTGGAGCGGGTAGTTCCACGGGGTGATGGCGCCGACGACGCCGACGGGCTCGCGCACGATGAGCGAGTTGCCCTCCCGCTCACCGCCGAAGTAGCGCTCGCCGGTCTCCTCGACCAGGTCGATGTAGGTCTTGAACATCAGGGCGGGCAGCCCCGCCTGGACCTTGCGGGCGAACCCGGCGGGAGCGCCCATGTCCCGGGTGAGCTCCGCGGCGATGTCGTCGACACGGGCGTTGAACAGCTCCAGGGCCTTGGCCAGGTGGGTGACGCGCTGGCCGGGCGTGAGCGCGGACCAGGCGGGGAAGGCCGACGCCGCGGCCTCGACCGCGGCGTCGACGTCCCCGGCGGCCCCGGCCGGAACGGAGTCGATGACCTGCTCGGTCGCCGGGTTGACCACGTCCAGGGCCTCGCTGGATACGGAGTCGCGCCAGGCGCCGTCGATGTAGAGGGATCGCATGACCCCATTTTCGCAGAACGGGATTCGGGTTGAACAGTCCGGACCCCGACGCCGGTGGTTTCCCTGATACGCGAACACACGGCGGCACCGGGCGAGGGCCCGTTTTCGAGAGACCTCAGCACCAGGGGGTGTTCGGGCGTCCACGGGGTTCTGGAGGCGTCGGAGGTGGGACGAACAAGTACTGCGGCCGTAGGCCGTCGTTTGAGGGCGGTGGCGGGCGACGGCGTGGGCACGAGCCGTCGCACCGCAGGCGCCGAAGGTTCCCGTCCTCCGGACGCCCGAACAAGAAAGAACCGCGCGCAGCGTCCGTTGAGGGTGGTGGCGGGCGACGGGTGGGACGAAGCGAAGCGAGGGCCCGAAGAGAACACGGGTCAGTCCCAGTGCGGCGGGCGCTCGGCCACCAGCCACGCGGTGGAGTCCTCCTCCAGGCCGTCGCCCCAGCCGGGGCCGCTCTCGTCGCTGGTGGTGTCGGGCAGGATTTCGAGGTCGTCGAGGAATTCGACCCTGCGCTCGTCGTCGGATCCGGACACGGTTGCCCTCCCTACGTCACGGCGGGACCCTCCCGCCGTGCTGCCTGCGTGGTCCCGGCCTCCAGTGTGCACCGGACGGGGTGCGGCCGCCCGGCGCCACTCCCGCCGCGCCGGGGACCGGCACGGCGGGTTCGGGACCGGCCCCTGGAACTTTCGGGTCAGTCGAAGACCGGGGCCCTGGTCCGGGTCCGCTTGAGCTCGAAGAACCCGTCGGTCCCGGCGACCAGCAGCACACCGTCCCACAGCTTCCCGGCGTCCTCACCGCGCGGGACGGGCGTGAGGACCGGGCCGAAGAAGGCCGTGTCGGCGACCTGGATGACGGGGGTGCCCACGTCCTCGCCGACCAGCTTCATCGCCTCGGCGTGCGAGGCGCGCAGGGCCTCGTCGTACTCGGCGGCCGTTCCCGCCTCCGCCAGGTCCCCGGGCAGGCCGGCGTCGGCCAGCGCGGCGCGGATCGTGTCCGCGGTGCGCGGCTCGCCGTTGTTGTGGAAACGGGTGCCCAGGGCCGTGTACAGGCCGCCCAGGACCTCCGGGCCGAAGCGCCGCTCGGCCGCGACGCACACCCGTACCGCCTCCCAGGACCTGTCGATGCTCTCCCGGTACTCCTCGGGCAGGTCCCGGCCCTCGTTGAGCACCCCCAGGCTCATCACGTGCCAGCGCACCCTGACCGGCCGCACCTTCTCCACCTCGACCAGCCAGCGCGAGGTGATCCAGGCCCAGGGGCACGCGGGGTCGAACCACATGTCCGCGTAGGCGGTCTCCTGGTCGCCGCCGGAGTCGGGGGTCTGCGTCATCGCTGCTCCTCGGATCACGAAAGGGGGCCACAAGATCTGTCCGTAGGGGTGCAACCTCGCCCATCGGTTGCGCATTCCGCCCCGGCGCGTGGCAGGATCGTGCCGAGTGAAGACGACCTCCGGCCCCGACGACGCTCCACCCCAGGCGGCGGACTCGCCGTGGTCGGCAACGATCCGGCCGGCGACGACGGCGGCCGTGGAGGGAGCGTGGCGTGGCGGGAAACCTGACACGGGACGAGGCTCGGGAGCGTGCGCGGATTCTCAGCGTCGACTCCTACGCCGTGGAGTTGGACCTGACCACCGGTGCCGAGACCTTCCGGTCCACCACCGTGATCCGCTTCTCCAGCTCGGAACCGGGGGCGCGCACGTTCGTCGAGCTGGCGGCGCCGAAGGTGCTCACGGCGACACTGAACGGCGCCGAGCTGGACCCGGCCGAACTGTTCGACAGCGAGCGCCTCGTCCTTCCCGAGGTGGCCGGGCGCAACGAGCTGACGGTCGTCGCCGACGCAGCGTACATGCGCACCGGCGAGGGCCTGCACCGGTTCGTGGACCCGGTCGACGAGTCGGTGTACCTGTACAGCCAGTTCGAGACGGCCGACGCGCACCGCATGTTCGCGTGCTTCGACCAGCCCGACCTGAAGGCCACCTTCGAGCTGACCGTGTTCGCTCCCCCGTCGTGGGAGATCGTGTCCAACAGCGCCCCGGACGTGGAGCGCGAGGCCGCGGGCCAGGACCGGGTGCGCTGGCACTTCCCGGCCACTCCGGTGATGTCCACCTACATCACCGCGCTGATCGCGGGCCCCTACCACGTGGTACGCGACGAGCACGACGGCATCCCGCTGGGCCTGTACTGCCGCGCCTCGCTGGCCGAGCACCTGGACTCCGACGCCCTGTTCGACGTCACCAAGCGGGGCTTCGACTTCTTCCACGGCCTGTTCGACCTGCGCTACCCCTTCGGCAAGTACGACCAGCTCTTCGTGCCCGAGTTCAACGCGGGCGCCATGGAGAACGCGGGAGCGGTCACGTTCCTGGAGGACTACGTCTTCCGCTCCCGTGTCACCGACGCCCGCTACGAGCGCCGCGCCGAGACGATCCTGCACGAGATGGCGCACATGTGGTTCGGTGACCTGGTCACCATGCGCTGGTGGGACGACCTGTGGCTGAACGAGTCGTTCGCGACCTACGCCAGCGTGTACTGCCAGGCCAACGCCACCAGGTGGACCGACGCCTGGACGACGTTCGCCAACGTGGAGAAGGCCTGGGCCCTGCGCCAGGACCAGCTGCCCTCCACCCACCCGGTCGCCGCCGACATGGTCGACATCCAGGCGGTCGAGGTCAACTTCGACGGCATCACCTACGCCAAGGGCGCCTCGGTGCTCAAGCAGCTCGCGGCCTACGTGGGCGTGGACGCGTTCTTCGCGGGCGTACGCGCCTACTTCAAGGAGAACGCGTTCGGCAACACCGAGCTCAAGGACCTGCTCAAGCACCTGGAGGCCGCCTCCGGCCGCGACCTGTCGGGCTGGTCGCGCGACTGGCTGGAGACCACGGGCGTCAACACGATGCACCCGGAGTTCGAGGTGGACGCCGAGGGCAACTTCACCTCCTTCTCCGTGCTCCAGGGGGCTCCCTCCGAGCACCCGACCCTGCGCTCGCACCGCCTGGCGATCGGCCTGTACGACCGCACCGACGAGGGCGTCGTGCGCCGTGAGCGCGTGGAGCTGGACGTCAGCGGCGAGCGCACCGAGGTGCCGGAGCTGGTCGGCAGCGCCCGGCCGGACCTGGTGCTCATCAACGACGACGACCTCACCTTCACCAAGGTCCGCCTGGACCAGCGCTCCCTGCGCACCGTGGTGGAGGCCGCCGGCGAGATCCGCGAGTCCCTGCCGAGGGCACTGGCCTTCGGCGCCGCCTGGGACATGACCCGCGACGGCGAGATGGCCGCCCGCGACTACGTCGCCCTCGTCATCTCCGGGATCAGCGGCGTGAACGACGTCATGGTCGCCCAGACCCTGCTGCGCCAGGCCGCCGCGGCGCTGCACATGTACGCCGACCCGGCGTGGCGCCCGTTCGGCTTCGAGCAGCTCGCCGAGCGGCTGCGCGAGCTGCTGACCGCCGCCGAGCCCGGCGGGGACCTGCAACTGGCCTACGTCAACGCGCTGGCCGCCTCGGCGGTGACCGACACCCACCTGTCCCTGCTGCGGGGCCTGCTGGACGGCGCGATCACCGTGGACGGCCTGGCCGTGGACACCGACCTGCGCTGGACGCTGCTGCGCCGCCTGGTCGCGGCGGGCAAGGCCGGCGAGGCGGAGATCGACGCCGAGCTGGAGCGGGACCCGACCGCGACCGGTCAGCGGCACGCCGCCGGCGCCCGGGCCGCGATCCCCACCGCCGAGGCCAAGGCCGCCGCCTGGGAGCGGATCGTGGGCGAGGAGCTGGCCAACGCCGAGTTCCGCGCGGTGCTGCTGGGCTTCACCGAACCGGGCCAGGCCGAGCTGTACCGGCCCTACATGGAGAAGTACTTCGAGCAGCTCGCCCCGGCCTGGGAGAAGTGGACGGGCGAGTTCGCGCAGACCTTCGCCGAGGTGGTCTACCCCAGCCACCTGGTGGAGAAGGAGACGCTGGAGCGCACGGACGCCTACATCGCCGAGGCCGCTCCGCCTCCGGCGCTGCGCCGCCTGCTGGTCGAGGGCCGGGCGGGTGTGGAGCGCGCCCTGCGCGCCCGCGCCACCGACATCGCCGCGGGTAGGCCCCAGGAGTAGCCCGCGCCCTCCGAAGCGCTCGGGCAGCTCGCCCCGCCGCCCCGCGGCGGGGCGAGCGCGTCCCCTGCGGGCCGTGCCGCATCCGGCGCCCTCGTGCGGGCTCCGGTGCCCGTCCCGTCCTTCGCGTCCACCGGATCATCCCGCCCGGGCGTGAGGCGGTGCCGGCCTTCGCGGACCCGTCCGGGGCGCCGCGGCGCCCCGCCCCGGGCACGGGGCGGTGTCACAGGGCGCGCCCCTGCCCTCCGCCGACCGGGCCGAGGGTGCGCCGGATGCGTGCCACCATGCGGGGGTCGGCGAGCAGCTCGTCCACGAGCACCGGCTCGCCCTCTCCGTTGGTGAGCGGGATGCGCCAGTTCGGGTACTCGTCGCAGGTGCCCGGCTGGTTCTGCATCCTCCGGTCCCCCACCACGTCGGTGAGCGCCACTCCCACCATGCGGGCGGGGGTGGCCACCAGGTAGGCGTGCATGGCCGCCACCACGGCGGCGGGGTCCGTCACCGGGTCGACGCCCTCGTCGAGCAGCCCCAGCTCCACCAGCAGTTTCCGCCACCGCTCCACCCGGGCCTCGGCGTCGGCGCGCTCCTCCTCCACCGGGCGGCCGAGCAGCCCCAGCCGGTCGCGCAGCTCCACGTGCTCGGTGGACAGGAACGACGCCACCGGCGGCAGGTCGTGGGTGGCGACCGTGGCCAGGCAGTCGGTGCGCCACTGGCCGGGGGTGCGCGGCTCCCCCTTGGAGTCCTGTTCGAACCACAGCACGGACGTGCCCAGGACCCCGCGGTCGGCGAGGTGCTCGCGCACCCACGGCTCCACCGTGCCCAGGTCCTCCCCGACCACGACGGCGTCCGCGCGGTGGGCGGCCAGGGCGAGCGTGCCCACCATGCCCTCGTGGTCGAACCTGACGTAGGTGCCCTCCGCGGCGGAGGCCCCCTCGGGCACGCACCACAGCCGGAACATGCCCATGACGTGGTCGACCCGGACGCCGCCCGCGTGGCGCAGCGCCTGGGCGAGGATCTGGCGGAACGGGCCGTAGCCGAGTTCGGCCAGCCGCCGGGGGTGCCAGGGCGGCTGTCCCCAGTCCTGGCCCCGCCGGTTGAACTCGTCCGGGGGCGCGCCCACGTGCAGGCCGGGTACGAGCGCGCCGCCGTACATCCACGCGTCCGCGCCGCCCGCCTGCACGCCGATCGCCAGGTCGTGCACGATACCGACGCCCATCCCCCCGCCCTCGGCGGCGGCCTGCGCCTGGGCGAGCTGCTCGTCGAGGATCCACTGGAGCCAGCGGTGGAACTCCACCGTCGGCCACCGGCGCAGGGCCTCCTCGCCGACGCCCCGGGCGTTGACGTCGCGCAGGTGTCCGGGCCAGGCCCGGTAGTCGGTGCCGTACTCCTCGGCCAGGGCCGACCAGGTCGCGAACTCGACCAGGGGCCGGCCCTCGCGCTCCAGGTAGGTGCGCAGGGAGACCTCCCGGCCGGGCGCCCGGGGCACCTCGAAGAGCACCTCCAGGGCGGCGCGCTTGGCCCTCCACACCGAGTCGCGGTCGAGCAGGTCGGCCGTACGGCCACGTTCGCGCAGCGGTCGGGCCAGGCGCTGGATGCCCTCGCGCTGGGCGGGGTCGAGCCGTGCGTACTCGGGTACGTCCTCGACGCGGATGTAGAGGGGGCTGGCGTAGCGGCGGCTGACCGGCAGGTAGGGCGAGGGCTCCACTGGAGCCAGCGGCTCGGTGGCGTGCACCGGGTTGATCAGGGCGAAGTCGGCGCCCAGGTCGCGTGAGCTCCAGTCGGCGAGCTCGGCGAGGTCGCGCAGGTCGCCGGTCCCCCAGGAGGCGCGGGAGCGCACGCTGTAGATCTGCGCCATGATCCCCCACAGGCGCGGGTGGTCCCGGAGCGCGCTGGGCTCGACGCGGTCGGGGACCACGAGCAGGGGCGCGTCGTGTTCGGCGCCGCCGTCGGTGACGCGCAGGGTGTGCACTCCCAGGGGCAGGCCGGGATCGAAGGGCAGCAGGGAGCCGTCGGAGGTCTCCACGACGCTGCGGGCCCCTCCGGGCAGCACGAGGTCGGGTGCCTTGCCCTCCCGGACGACCACCGCCGGGGGCAGGGGGCCCCTGTACGCGGTGTCCGGTGTGGCGGGATCCACCCCCAGCGCCGCCAGGACATGGCGGATGGTGTCGGGGCTGACCGGGACCCGTCGCCCCCGCCAGTCCTCGTAGGCCGTCGCGACTCCGTGCTGCTCGGCCACCCGTGCCAGCTGAACGTCCCTCACAGCATCCGATCATGCCCTACCAGGGGCTCCGTACACCGGAGGCCGTCCCGGCGTGGGGCCAGAACGTGCCCGGGGTGCCGGCCGATAACGGCCCGGGGACACGGCGCCTCCGGACTACCGGGTACGTGCGGGCGGGCGGCCTGTACGGCTCGTCAATTCGATCGCCGCACGTCCTTGACGACTGCATAATCGGACTGTGCTCGCGAACTACCGGCGGCTCTTCGCCGTTCCCCACGTCCTCTCCCTGCTGGCCTGGTCCCTGACCGCGCGCTTCTACATGCCGGGCCTGATGATCGCGGTCACCTTCCTGGTCGAGGAGTGGACCGGCTCCTACACCCTGGCCGGGCTGGTCACGGGTGCCTTCACCCTGGGCATCGCCCTGGTGGGGCCGCTGCGGGGCCGGATGGCCGACCGGGGCGGCACCGACCGGCTGGTGCTGGTGTGCGGCGTGGTGTTCAGCTTGGGGCTGCTGGGGATGGTGCTGCTTCCCGGGTCGCTGTGGTGGCTCTCGGTTCCGCTGGCGCTGGGCACCGGGTTGTTCGGCACCCCCGCGAACCAGGTCGTGCGGGCGCTGTGGCCGCGTCTGACGCACGGCCCGGAACGGCAGGCCATCTACGCGGCCGAGGCCACCACCCAGGAGTTGCTGTTCGTCTTCTCCCCCGTCCTGACCGCCGGCGTGGTGGCCCTCGCCGGACCGCGCTGGGCGCTGCTCATGCTCTCGGTGCTGGCGCTGCTCGGCGCGCTCGGTTTCGCCCGCGCCCTGCGCCGGGCCGGGGCGGCCGGACCCGCGCCGACCGACGACGCGGACGGCGCCGACGGCGGGGAGGCGGGCCCCCGCCGGAGCCTGTTGCGCCACCCGGCTCTGGTGGTGCTCTTCCTCATGTGCCTGCTGATGGTCGGCGGGGTCATGGGGGTGGACCTGGTCATCGTGGCGTGGGCCAACGAGCTCGGCGAGCCGCGGTACGTGATGGTGCTGGCGTCGGTGTGGGCTCTGGGGTCGCTGGTGGGCGGCGCGATCGCGGGCGGGCTGCGCGGCCGCCCGCACCTGGTGCGGCGCTGTTTCGGGTCGGCGCTGGGCATCGCGGTCCTGGTGCCGTTCGTGCCGCCCGTCACGCAACTGCCGACACCGCTGCTGGTCACTCCCCTGCTCTTCGTCTCCGGGATGGCGCTGGCGCCGACCCTGGCGGCGGTGATGGGCCGCATGGGCGACCTGGCCCCCGCGCGGCGGCGGGCCGAGGCGTTCGGGTGGATGTCCACCGCGATGGGCACCGGCGGCGCGGTGGCCGGCCCGCTGACCGGCGCGCTGGTCGACCTCATGGGGATCGCGGGCGGTGCGATGGGAGCCGCGGCGCTGGTGCTGATGGCGGCGCTGCTGAGCCTGCTCGTGCCCGGACCCCGCCCCGAGGCACCCGAAGCGCCCGAGGCGTCCGGTGCGTCCGAGGCCTCCGAAGTGCCCGGTTCAGGCGTTCCAGCCGGGCGGCACCCGCTGGGCCCAGGGACGGGCGCGTTCCAGCTGCGCGGACAGCGACAGCAGGGTGCCCTCTCCGCCCATCCGTCCGGTGAGCATGGCGCCGACGGGCAGTCCCCCGGGTGACCAGTGCAGGGGGACGCTGACCGAGGGCTGCCCCGAGACGTTGTAGACCGAGGTGAAGGGCGTGAACCCGGTCATCCGCCGGAACTCCTCCTCCGGGCCGCCGCCGGTGAAGTGGCCGACCGGGACCGGGGGCGCGGCCAGCGTGGGCGAGAGCACGGCGTCGAAGGGCTCGGCCGCGGCGACCATGGAGCGCACGCCGCGCTGGAGGCGGGCGCAGGCGGCGATGTAGTCGGGGACGGGTGTGGCGCGGGCGCGTTCGCGCAGCCACCGGTTGAGGGGGCCGAGCTCGGCCTCCCGGGAGGGGGCCACGGGGGCGGCCGAGGCCATCGCGGCCCAGAGGACCTGGAAGTCCTCCATGAAGGCGCCGCCGAAGTGGGCGTCCCCGGGCTCGGGGACCTCCTCCACCTCGTGGCCGAGGTCGCCCAGCAGGCGGACGGCCTCCTCGTGGGCGGCCAGGACGTCGGGGTGGACGGGGATTCCGGCGAAGCCGGTGGTGGCGTAGCACCCGACGCGCAGACGGCCGGGGTCGCGGTCCACGTGGTCGGTGAAGCTCTCGCCGGGCGGCAGGGGCGGCGCGGTGAAGTGGTCGCCCGGCCCGGAGAAGGCCATGGCGTCCAGGAGGAGTGCGGCGTCGCGGACGTCGCGGGCGAGGGGGCCCGCGGTGGACAGCCCGGCGAGGTCGGGCCTGAGGGGCGCGCCGGAGATCCGGCCCCGGGTGGGCTTGAGGCCGAAGAGCCCGCACGCGCTGGCGGGGATGCGGATGGAGCCCCCGCCGTCGCTGCCGTGGGCGACGGGGGCGAGGCCGGCGGCGACGGCCGCCGCCGCGCCCCCGCTGGAACCGCCCGGGGACAGGTCGGTGTCCCAGGGGTTGCGGGAGGGCGGGGCGACGCCGTTCTCGGTGTAGCAGCTCGACCCGAACTCGGGAGTGTTGGTCTTCCCGGGCAGGACCGCGCCCGCCTCGCGCAGCCGGGCGACCAGGTCGGAGTCGGCCGGGGCCACGGCGTCGCGCAGGACCGGTGACCCGTGGGTGAGACGGACCCCGGCGACGGGTTCGAGGTCCTTGATCGGCACGGGGAGGCCGGTCAGGGGCGGCAGGTCGTCGGGCGTGTCACCCATCACCCGTTTCTCCGCGTAACGGGCTTGTTCGAGTGCCTTTTCCGGAGTGACCGTAATGTACGCACCATAACGGTGGTCATACCGCTCGATCCGGTCCAGGCAGTGCTCAGTGATCTCAGTAGGGGACAGCTCACGACTGCGGACCATGGCCAGGAGTCGGTGGGCCGGAAGGTCATGGATCTGGGTCATACCGATTCAGGTTAGCGGGCACGCCACGGGGCACCACGAAGACGGGAACCCCTTCTCTAGAGAAGCTGACCAAAGAGTAACCATTCCCTGTCCTGTCGGCCGAACACGTATGCGAGCCGGGAAACAGGGGAAGAAAAGTGTGAGAATCAATGCACTAGGACTCGGATATGGATCGAACTAACGTGTCCGACGTGGAATCGGCAACCAGAGTGAACGGCCATACCCCATCGTCCGAGGGCTCGGATCGACAAAGGCACGAAACCCTCTTTTTCCCCAGCAAGAACAACGACAAGGAGATCTCGGGCGGCAGAGCGGTCTACGGTGCACTCCGGGACAACCAGACCACCCGCAGATGGATCCTCCGCGGCGGCGGCTCGGTCGTGGTCGCCCTCGTGACCGGTCTGCTCACGTCCGAGTGGCGGATCGGTGTGACCTTCGGGATCCTCACCCTGATCGGTCTCGTCGTGTACTCCTCACGGCGCGAGTCGGAGATCCCCCGGTGGCGCAAGCCCTCGGCGGCCCAGCGCAAGACCGAGGCCCAGCTCAAGGTGATGAAGCAGCTCGGTTACCGGGTTCTGCACGCCCGTGTCGTGCCCGGCGGCAACGGTCAGATCGACCACTTCGTCGTGGGTCGGCGCGGCGCGTTCGCGATCGACTCCGAGTCGTGGGACAAGCGCCTCCCGCTGCGCAACAAGCTGGAGAAGCTCTACCACGGGCGGTTCAGCAAGAACGAGCGGATCGACGAGGCGCTGGAGGAGGCCAAACGGGCCGAGGAACTGATCAGCAAGGAGCTGGGGCGCGAGATCAGGGTGCGCGCGTCACTGGCCATCTACGGCCCCGGCATGCCCTGGGACAGCCACCGTCTGCGGGGTGTGGACATCATCACCGGGACCAAGGTCCGCAAGTGGCTGCGCAGCGGCCGCGACCGCCTGACCGACACCGAGATCGAGGACATCTACCAGGCCGCGCAGAAGGTCCTGATCCCCCGACACTGACCCCTCCCACCGACCCCCTTCCGAAGCGGTACGGGCCCGGGACCGGCCACAGCGCCGTGGTACCCGGGCCTTTCGCGTGTCCGGGCTCCGTTCGCCGACGCGCTCCGCGGGGCCGCCGCTCCGGCCACGGCCCCGCGCCCGGACCGCCGCGGGTCGGCGCGGGGCGGCGCGGGGGCGGCGCGCCCACCGGGGACGTCTCACGATCCGGATGCCCCGTCTTTAACTCCGAGACCACATCAGTGCGCCGAAGGACTACCATCGAGGGGAAACACCCGTAACGATGGGAGTCCGCCCCATGCCAGCCCTACGCTCGCGCACCGTCACCCACGGCAGGAACATGGCAGGCGCACGCGCCCTCATGCGCGCCACCGGCGTGGAGCGCGAGGACTTCGGCAAGCCCATCGTGGCCGTGGCCAACAGCTTCACCGAGTTCGTGCCCGGCCACGTCCACCTGCGCGAGGTGGCCGCGGTGGTCGCCGACGCGATCCGCCAGGCGGGCGGGGTTCCCCGCGAGTTCAACTCCATCGCCGTGGACGACGGCATCGCCATGGGCCACGGCGGCATGCTCTACTCGCTGCCCAGCCGCGAGCTGATCGCCGACTCGTTGGAGTACATGGTCAACGCGCACTGCGCCGACGCCCTGGTGTGCGTGTCCAACTGCGACAAGATCACCCCCGGCATGCTGCTGGCCGCGCTGCGCCTGAACATCCCCACGGTGTTCGTCTCCGGAGGGCCCATGGAGGCGGGCAAGGTCACGGTGGTCGACGGCACCGCCACCACCGTCCGCAAGCTGGACCTGATCAACCCCATGGTCGCCGCGGCCGACGAGAGCGTCTCCCAGGCCGAGCTCGACGAGATGGAGGAGGCGGCCTGCCCCACCTGCGGCTCGTGCTCGGGCATGTTCACCGCCAACTCGATGAACTGCCTCACCGAGGCCATGGGCCTGGCCCTGCCGGGCAACGGCACCGTGCTGGCCACCCACACCGCCCGCAAGGCGCTGTACGAGGACGCCGGACGCCGGGCCGTCGAGGCCGCCAAGCGCTACTACGAGGACGACGACGAGTCCGTCCTGCCGCTGTCCATCGCCACCCCGGCCGCCTTCGGCAACGCCATGGCCCTGGACGTGGCCATGGGCGGCTCCACCAACACGATCCTGCACCTGCTCGCCGCCGCCACCGAGGCGGGCGTGGACTTCGGGCTCCCCGAGATCGACGAGGTCTCCCGCCGGGTGCCCTGCCTGTGCAAGGTGGCGCCGAACACGGAGAAGTACCACATCGAGGACGTCCACCGGGCCGGCGGCATCCCCGCCATCCTGGGCGAACTCGCCCGCGGCGGCCTCCTGGACACCTCGCTGCCCACGGTGCACGGCAAGACCGTCGGCGAGTTCATCGCCGAATGGGACATCACCTCCGACAGCGTCCTGCCCGAGGCCGTGGAGCTGTTCCACGCGGCCCCCGGCGGCGTGCGCACCACCAAGGCCTACTCGCAGAGCGTGCGCTGGGACACCCTGGACACCGACCGCGACCAGGGCTGCATCCGCTCGGTGGCCAGCGCCTACACCAAGGACGGCGGCCTGGCGGTGCTGTTCGGCAACCTCGCCCCCGACGGCGCGATCGTCAAGACCGCCGGCGTGGAGGAGGAGCTGTGGACCTTCTCCGGTCCCGCCAAGGTCTTCGAGTCGCAGGAGGACGCCGTCGACGGCATCCTCAACAAGAGGATCGAGCCCGGTGACGTGGTGGTCATCCGCTACGAGGGCCCCAAGGGCGGCCCGGGCATGCAGGAGATGCTGTACCCGACGAGCTTCCTCAAGGGCCGCGGCCTGGGCAAGGCCTGCGCGCTCATCACCGACGGCCGCTTCTCCGGCGGCACGTCCGGGCTGTCCATCGGCCACGCCTCCCCCGAGGCCGCCGCGGGCGGGGACATCGCCCTGGTCGAGGACGGAGACGTCGTCAGCATCGACATCCCCAACCGGAGCATCGCGCTGGAGGTCTCCGGGGACGAGCTGGACACCCGCCGCGAGCGCCTGCTCAAGGAGCTGGGCCGGTTCCAGCCGCGCGACCGCCGGCGCCCGGTGACGGCGGCGCTGCGCGCCTACGCGGCCATGGCGACCTCGGCCTCCACCGGCGCGGCGCGCGACGTGTCCCAGATCGAGAGGTAGGGGGTGGGGGCGGCCCCGCCCGGGGCCGCCCGTGTCCTCAGGAACAGCAGCCGCCTCCGCAGCACCCTCCACCGGAGGGCGCGGGGGTGGACGCCCGGCCGCCCACCGCCACGGTGGACAGCAGCCGGACCGTGTCGTCGTGCCCCTGCGGGCAGGCCGCCGGGTCCCCGGCCCGGGCCATCGGACGGGAGAGTTCGAAGGTGTCGCCGCACTCGCGGCAGCGGAAGTCGTATCTGGGCATGCCGTCAGAATACGGCCGCCCTCCGGCGAACGCACCGGAGGGCGGAGGGGGTGAGCGGCGGGGACCGGGTGGGACGCCCGGTTCCGGTCCCGCCGGATCACGCCACCAGATGGGCCATGTACGGCTCCCACTGGGGGTCGCCGTGGAGGTCTCCGTTGATCAGGCGCCAGTGGGGACCCTTGGGCACCTTGGGGGTGACGTGCAGCTCCCAGCCGAGTTCGTCCAGGAACTTGTCGGCCTTGCGGTGGTTGCACGGCTTGCACGCGGCCACCACGTTCTCCCACACGTGCGCGCCTCCGCGGCTGCGCGGGACGACGTGGTCGATCGTCTCGGCCTTCTTCCCGCAGTAACCGCAGGTGTGTCTGTCCCGACGCATGAGCGCCACTCTGGTGAGGGGTACCCTGCGGCTGTACGGGACGCTGATGTAGCGCCGGAGCCGGATGACCGAGGGCACGTCGTAGGCTCGTGTCGCCGAGTGCAGTATCGCGCCCGCGTCATCCTGGTGGACGACCTCCGCCTTCTCCCTCAGGACGAGGAGAATCGCCCTGCGCAGGGGCAGTGTCGTCAGTGGTTCGAAGCTGGCGTTGAGCAGCAGCACATGGCGGCGGGCGGCTCCTGTGCCACCCTCCCGGCTGCCTCGGGCGCTCATCGTGTCGCCCCGGCCGTCGTCCGCGACGACCGTGTCTCTTCCCCGGCCAGCCGTTCGGCCAGCCAGGAGACCTCCCTGTGCACCGATCCGAGGATCGGTGGTTCCGTACGCCTTGCCACACGGACCTCCCGGTGGTCCCGCCGAGTTGCGTCCCGCATTCAGTTTGCGTGGTCGGACCGCCCCGGCGCCACCCCAATTTCCGCCGGGCCGCCCAGAAACCGCTTGTTCTCCCCTTTCCGGGTTCCATTGTGCGTCGGCCGGCCCCGATTCCGCCCCGCCGCCGCGCCGGACACGCCGGGTGGATAGCGGTGGATAGGGTGCGAGGCATGCGTGAACTCCGCTACCCCCCGGCCGCACGGCTGGACATCATCGAGACCCTGCACGGCCACACGGTCGGTGACCCCTACCGGTGGTTGGAGGACGCCGAGTCGACGGAGACCAAGGAGTGGGCGTCCTCGCAGGACGCCCTGTACGCCGAGGTCTCCTCACGGTTCGGTGCACGTGACTGGTTCGCCGGCCAGGTGCGCTCCCTGTTGGGCGCCGGCGGCGTCGGGGCACCCGTGTGGCGGGGCGACCGCCACTTCTTCGTGCGCCGTACCGCCGAGCAGGAGCACGCCGTGCTCTACGTCCGCGACGGCGACGGCCCCGAGCGCGTCCTGGTGGACCCCGGAGCGCTCGACCCGGAGGGCCTGACCACCCTGGACTCCTGGCGGCCCGACCACTCCGGCCGCCTGCTCGCCTACCAGCTGTCCGAGGGCGGCGACGAGGAGTCCGTGCTCCGGGTCGTGGACGTCGACAGCGGTGACGTGCTGGACGGCCCCGTCGACCGGGCCCGCTACAGCCCCATCGCGTGGCTGCCGGACTCCTCCGCCTTCTACTACGTACGGCGCCTGCCCGCCGAGGAGGTCCCCGAGGGCGAGGAGAACTACCACCGCCGCGTCTACCTGCACCGGCTGGGCACCCCCGCCGACCAGGACACCCTGGTCTTCGGGCAGGGCCGCGACAAGACCGAGTACTTCACCCCCGTCGTGAGCCGTGACGGGCGCTGGCTCGTCCTGCTCGCCAACCGGGGGACCTCGGCGGCCACCGACGCGTGGATCGCCGACCTGTCCGACGGGAACCTGGACGAGCCCCGCCTGGTGCCCGTCCAGGAGGGTGTGGACGCCGCCCTGTACCCGCACGTGGGCCGGGACGGGCGCCTGTACCTGTTCACCGACCGGGAGGCCCCGCGAGGGCGCCTGTGCGTGGCCGACCCCGCCGATCCCGGGTACGGGAACTGGACCACCCTGGTCCCGGAGGACCCCGAGGCGGTCCTGGAGGGGTACGCGGTCCTGGACGGCCCCGAAGCGGAGCGGCCCGAGCTGCTGGTGGCCCGCAGCCGCCACGCGATCAGCGAGATCGCCCGGCACGACCTGGCCACCGGCGAGCGTCTGGGCGGGTTGGACATGCCGGGCCTGGGCACCGTCGGCGGACTCGTCGAACGCCCCGAGGGCGGACACGAGGCGTGGTTCGGCTACACCGACAACACCCACCCGTCGTCGGTGTACCACTACGACGCGCGCTCGGGCGAGGTGTCGCTGTGGGCCGACGCCCCCGGCGACATCGACCTGCCCGGGGTGAACGTGGAGCAGGTCACCTACACCTCCGGGGACGGCACGCCCGTGCGCATGCTGGTGGTCTCGCCCGAGGCCCCCGCCGAGGGGCCGCAGCCGACCATCCTGTACGGGTACGGGGGTTTCCGGATCTCCCTCACCCCCGCCTACTCGGCGGTGGCGCTGGCCTGGGTGCGCGCGGGCGGCGTGTACGCCGTCGCCAACCTGCGCGGCGGCCTGGAGGAGGGGGAGCAGTGGCACCGGGCGGGAATGCTCGCCGACAAGCAGAACGTCTTCGACGACTGCGCGGCGGCGGCCGAGCACCTGGTCGCCACAGGTGTGACCGACACCGAGCACCTGTCCGTCATGGGCGGCAGCAACGGCGGCCTGCTGGTGGGCGCCATGGTCACCCAGCGGCCGGACCTGTTCACCGCCGCCGTCTGCTCGGCCCCGCTGCTGGACATGGTCCGCTACGAGAGGTTCGGGCTGGGCCAGCTGTGGAACGTCGAGTACGGCACCGCCGACGACCCCGAGCAGCTTGAGTGGCTGCTGGGCTACTCGCCGTACCACAACGTGCGCGAGGGCACCCGCTACCCGGCGACGCTGTTCACCGTGTTCGACAACGACACCCGCGTGGACCCGCTGCACGCGCGCAAGCTGTGCGCGCGGATGCAGCACGCCACCTCGGCCCCGCTCGAGGAGCGGCCGATCCTGCTGCGCGGGGAGTCCGAGGTGGGCCACAGCTCGCGGTCGGTGAGCCGCAGCGTGGCCCTCAACGCCGAGCAGCTGGCCTTCCTCGCCCACTACCTGGGCCTCTCCGTGGAGTGACGCCGTCCTCCCGCCCCCCTTCGGGAGAGCAACGACACAGGCGTCCGACGGGGGGCACAGCCTGTTCTCCTGGGGAGTGTTGAGACAATCGGGGTGTACCACCCCCCAGGAGAGCAGCGGAGAGGATCCCGGACGTGACACAGACCGAGGCCGGAGCCGTCGGCACCCAGGCGGCGCCCAGGCGGCACGTGCACCTCGCGCAGGTCCGCTACGCCGATCTCGACCCGCAGCACCACGTCAACAACGTGCGGATGCTGACCTACCTGGAGGACGCCCGGATCTCGTTCCTGCGCTACGAGGGCGCCGTCGAGGGCGACGAGGTCTTCGGTGCGATGGTCGTGGCCCGCCAGGAGGCCGACTACGTGACGCCGCTGCTGCCCCGGTCGGAGCCGGTGCGCGTGGAGCTGTGGGTGACCGAGGTGCGCAACGCCAGCTTCACCCTGGCCTACGAGATCCGTGACGAGACGAAGGTGTACCTGCGGGCGAAGACGGTCCTGGTCGGCTTCGACGTGCCGAAGCAGAGCGCCCGGCGGCTCAACGCCACCGAGCGTGCCTTCCTCGCCGACTACGCCTGAGGGGCGCGGTCCCCGGCGTCCTCACTTCAGGGAGATGGTGACGGGCTCTCCGCCGTCGTCCCCGTCCTCCCCGTCGTCGTCGGTGGAGACCGAGACCCGTGTCGGGTTGGCCACCTCCTGGACGGTGGTCTCCTCCGGGACGTTCACCATGCTGTGCGCGGCCATGACCATGTACTCCCACAGCTGCCGCTCCAGCACCTCGTGCAGGCCGAGGGAGTCCACCGCGGCACGCATGTGCTTGAGCCACAGGTCGCGCTCGGTGATGCCGATGCGGAAGGGGACGTGCCGCATCCGCAGCCGGGGGTGCCCACGCCGCTCGTTGTAGGTCCGCGGGCCGCCCCAGTACTGCATGAGGAACAGGCGCAGGCGCTCCTCGGCGGGGCCGAGGTCCTCCTCGGGGTACATGGGCCGCAGTCCGGGGTCCTCGGCCACGCCCTCGTAGAAGCGGCGGACCAGGCGGGTGAAGGTCTCCTCACCGCCCACGGCCTCGTAGAACGTCATACGCACGGGCTCGTCGCCCGCGCTCTGCTGGTGATCGCGCGCGGAAGTCATCGCCACCAGGGTATGCGACAACATCCCGGTACCCACAAGCGGTGCGCGGCCGGACGGACGACGGCCCGTGGCCGGACCGGAGGGTCCGTCCACGGGCCGGGTGCACCGCGGCGGGGCCGGGCCCGCCGCCGGTCCGTCAGTCGCGGGTGAGCTTGCGGTGGGTGACCGCGTGCGGGCGCGCGGCTTCGGGACCCAGTCGCTCGATCTTGTTCTTCTCGTAGGACTCGAAGTTGCCCTCGAACCAGAACCAGGAGGCGTCGCCCTCCCAGGCGAGGATGTGCGTGGCGACGCGGTCGAGGAACCACCGGTCGTGGGAGGTGATCACGGCGCAGCCGGGGAACTCCAGCAGCGCGTTCTCCAGCGAGCCGAGGGTCTCCACGTCCAGGTCGTTGGTGGGCTCGTCCAGGAGCAGCAGGTTGCCGCCCTGCTTGAGGGTGAGCGCCAGGTTCACGCGGTTGCGCTCACCGCCGGAGAGCACGCCGGCGGCCTTCTGCTGGTCGGAGCCCTTGAAGCCGAACGCGGCGACGTAGGCGCGGCTGGGGATCTCGACCTTGCCGACCTCGATGAAGGACTCGCCGTCGGAGATGGTCTCCCAGACGTTCTTGTTGTCCGCGATACGGCTGCGGTACTGGTCGACGTAGGAGATGTTGACGGTGTTGCCGACGTTGATCTCGCCCTGGTCGGGGGTCTCCTCGCCGACGATCATCTTGAACAGCGTCGTCTTGCCGACACCGTTGGGACCGATGACGCCGACGATGCCGTTCGGCGGCAGCGAGAAGCTGAGGCCGTCGATGAGCACGCGGTCGTCGAAGCCCTTGGTGAGGTTCTTGACCTCGACCACGGTGTCGCCCAGGCGCGGACCCGGCGGGATCTGGATCTCCTCGAAGTCCAGCTTGCGGGTCTTGTCGGCCTCGGCCGCCATCTCCTCGTAGCGCTGGAGACGGGACTTGCTCTTGGTCTGGCGGGCCTTGGCGTTGGAGCGGACCCACTCCAGCTCGTCCTGGAGGCGCTTGGCCTTCTTGGCGTCCTTTTGCCCCTCGACCTTCAGACGGGTCTGCTTGGTCTCCAGGTAGGTGGAGTAGTTGCCCTCGTAGGGGTAGAACTGGCCCCGGTCCAGCTCCAGGATCCACGTGGCGACGTGGTCGAGGAAGTACCTGTCGTGTGTGATCGCGATGACGGTGCCGGGGTACTTGGCCAGGTGCTGCTCCAGCCAGTTCACGCTCTCGGCGTCCAGGTGGTTGGTGGGCTCGTCGAGCAGCAGCAGGTCGGGCTGTTCGAGCAGCAGCTTGCACAGGGCGACGCGGCGCTTCTCACCACCCGAGAGCTGGGTGACGGAGGCGTCGCCGGGCGGGCAGCGCAGCGCGTCCATCGCCTGCTCCAGCTGGCTTTCGAGATCCCAGGCACCCCGGTGGTCGAGCTGCTCCTGGAGCTTGCCCATCTCCTCGAGCAGGTCGTCGGAGTAGTCCGTCGCCATCTGCTCGGCGATCTCGTTGAAGCGGTTGAGCATCGCCTTGGTCTCGGCGACGCCGTCCTCGACGTTCTCCAGGACGTTCTTGTCCGGGTCGAGGTGGGGTTCCTGCGCGAGCAGGCCGACGGTGAAACCGGGCATGAGCCTCGCCTCGCCGTTGGACGGCTGCTCCATGCCGGCCATGATCTTCAGAAGCGTCGACTTACCCGCACCGTTGGGGCCCACGACGCCGATCTTGGCTCCGGGCAGGAACGACCCCGAAACGTTGTCCAGGACGACCTTGTCGCCGTGCGCCTTGCGCACGTTGTTCATGGTGTAGATATACTCCGGCATGCTTCCAGCCTAGGGCGTCGCGGCCCATGCCCCCGCCATCGCGTGGGCGTCCGGGAACCGGCCGGGCGAGGGAGGCGGCCGCCCGGGCCGACGCGGCGGCGGCGAGCGCTCACTCCTCGGGGTACTCGCTCCTCTCCCTCAGCCAGCGGGGGGTGAACTCCCGCCACCGCTCCACCGGCAGCCCCCAGGCCAGCGCCCGGCTCATCAGCACCGCCATGGAGTAGCCGGGGTCGGCCGTCAGAGCCGCGTCCAGGGCCGCCGCGGCCAGCGCCCTGTCATCGCGCTGCCACGCCGCGACCGCCAGCAGCGAGGCCGGGGCCGCCCGCAGGCGCCGGGGCAGGTGGCGGGCGACCCGGCTCCACAGCTCCTGGTGCGCGGGCGCGGTCTCCGCGGTGATGCGCGCCCACATCTCGTCGCGCACGCGGGTCTCGGTGAGGTACGTCCCCAGCCAGGCCAGCTCCTCCCGGCCGGTGATCCCCCGCCCCGACCGCTCGGCCCGCACGGCCGCCAGGGCGGCGGACAGTCCCCGGTCGGTCAGGGCTCCGCGCATCCCCCGCTCCAGCATGAGCCGGGCACGCGCCTCCGCCTTCTCGGCGAGAGCGTCCATCGCGGCCCGCTCCTCGCCGCCCACGGGTTCCAGGAGGGCCCGTACCCGTGCGGCGTCGCCGGCCGCGGAGTGGAGGGGCTGTACGGGGACGAGCCCGTGCAGGACCGCGTCGGCCGGGATGGTGGAGCTGTCGACGTTGACAACGGTTCCCCCGGCCGGGCAGCAGCCGGCCCTCCCGCAGGTGTAGGACCAGTACCGCCCCTCCGTGACCCGGAGGGCGTCCAGGACGGTCAGGGCGCGCTCTCGGGCGGCGGACAGAAGCCCGTCGACGTAGGGGGTGACCCGTTCGGGCGGCCCGTAGGCCACGATCACCAGGGCGGTGCAGCCCTCGGACGCGGCCGTGTCGACGGGGGCGGCGGCGCGCTTCAGCGGGTCCCCGGCCGCGTCCAGCCGGTCCAGGTCGCCCCGGAACGCGGAGTGCACGCCCCTGCCCCGCATCGCGAGGACGACGAGCCCGGGGTCGGGGGGCACTCCCACCAGGTAGGGCAGGGTGGCGATGATGTCGGTCGGGGTGGTCAGGACGAGGGTGCCGCGTGTCCCGGGGGCGTGGGACGGCGCCGGCCCGACGGGGCCCCGGGGCGGGGGAACGGCGGGGACGGCGGGGACGTCCGTGGCGGTGACGTCGTCGGGGGCGGAGGCGTCCGGGAGGGGCGCGTCGGAGGCGGAACCGGGAGGGGGGCCGGGGACGGAGCCGTCGGCCGGGAGCGGGCCGGAGGCGGACGGGTCGCCGGTGCGCTGCGCGGGGGCGGGGAGGAAGTCACGGGGGTCTCGGGGGTGGAGGAAGCGGCGTGGCTGGTCGGAGTGCATATCTTCACGTTGGGTGATCCGGCGGTCTCACACAATGGCCTCTTCGTGGCTGTGGACGACTCCGGGGAACCGCGGAACCGTGAATACGCGGGTCAGGGGATTTCCGTGGGGTCGGTGGGGTCGGCGGACGTCGTGCGGCCGGGGATCTCCCCGCCCCTGGGCCCGGGGATCCTGTCGCCGACACCGGTGTGGCCGGCGGGCAGGCACACGCGGTCGCGGCCGGTCTCCTTGGCCCGGTAGAGCGCGAGGTCGGCCGCGGTGAGCAGCTCCACCAGGTCGTTGCCGTGGTCGCCGACGACGGCCACACCGATCGAGATGGTGATGGACACCGGTACTTCGTCCACCTCGATCTCCATGCACCCCACCTGGGAGCGCAGGCGCTCGGCGGCCCGCCAGGCCTCGGTGGTGTCGGAGCCGGGCAGCAGTACCACGAACTCCTCTCCGCCGAAGCGGCCGAGCAGGTCGGACTGGCGCAGCTGCTGGGCGATGGTGGTGGCCACGCCCAGCAGAACCTGGTCGCCGAACAGGTGACCGTGGCTGTCGTTGACCCTCTTGAAGTGGTCGATGTCGATGATCAGCACCGCGGCCCGCCCCCGCGAGGAGCGTGCCCTGGCGATCTCCACCGCGGCCTCCTGCTCCCAGGTCGGGGCGTTGAGCAGACCCGTCTTGGGATCGGTCCTGGCCGCCGTCTGCAACTGGTTGTACAACAGGCTGCGCTGTAGCAGCAGTACCGGGGGGACGGCGATGACCAGCAGCAGCAGCGAGAGGTGGGCGAGGATGGCGACGGTGACGCCGACGCATAATTCGACGGCGTCCACGGTGAGGGCTTCGCGGTCCCACATGGGCCGGAAGCGCTGTCCGGGGCCGCTGCTCATCCGCGCGGCCAGCACGACGATGAGCGTGTTGAGGACGGTGAACCCGGCACAGCACAGCAGCGCCACGAGCACTCCGGTGACCGTGGCCAGGCTCTCGTGGGCGTCGGAGACCCCGCGCAGCCCCGCCGCCAGGCCGCCGCCCTGAACGCTGTGCCAGGCCACCGAGGCCAGGAAGCCCGACAGGGCGACGGCGATCGCGTTGAACACCCGGCGGTGCACCAGCGCGCGGCGGGAGCGGATCTGCATCATCACGAAGACGGGGACGGGAAGAAGCAGGGCGTACAGGGGCGGCAGGAGGAGGATCGCGGGGAACCACCACGCGCCCAGCAGGTCGCGGGACACTCCCGCGGGAAGGCCCAGCCTCCGGATCGCCTCCACCCCGAAGGCGGCGCAGAGCACGAGGGCCGAGAAGGTGAGTGCGTCCGACCACGCGGGAGGGCGCAGGGCGACGACCATCCCGAACAGGAACAGCGTGACGGACAGGAGCAGTCCCATGTAGACGATCAGGCTCCGGGGCTGCTGCAGGAACGACCAGCGCGCCTGGCCTCCGTGAGGCGGCGGTCCCCCGGTCCTCGCCGGCTTCTCCGAGATGCTCACCGCTGCGCCCTCCCTCCTTGGTCGCTCTGCGCCATCAGGCTCTTACAACCGCCTCTGACGGGCCCAACCCCACGATGGTTCTCCCTTCGACGAGCCGGATTTGCCCCGCGTTCCCTTACGGTGCCACTCGGTTACGACGGTTGGGTACCCGTAACCCCGAAAACTTGTTCGTCGCGTAGCACCGCCGTTACCGACGCCAGTTTACATTACCTTGGGTAATATATTAATTGCTTATTGTATGGAAAGCATGGCAGCACCTTCCCGCCCCGAGGGAGCGGACTTGCGAGGGTTGGCCCCGGTGACGTTTTGGGGCATCCTTCCGTAGGGAGCTGTGACGGTAGCCGCTCCACGGCACAGGATGCCGACCGCCTGGCATCCTGACCGTCCCGGCCCTGACGGCACTCGACCCAAGGAGCACGACATGTCCAAGCACGTCACCTGGATCTAATCCGGCAGCGCCCGGGGGCGGGCGGCACTGTGCCGCCCGCCCCCGGGTCGTGAACGGTGGGTGAAGCGTCAGCGGGAGAGTGCTCCCCGTCCACCACCGGATCCCGCGGTCAGTCCGCGGGCCTGGCCACCTCGTAGGCCGCACGGAACGCGCGGTACCTGGCCAGTTCGGTCTCCATCGGCTCCACCACCCGCAGTCCGGTGATCTCCCGGACCCTGGTCTGGGCCGCCCTCTCCACGTCCTCGCGGCGCTGGACCGCGGCCACCTCCACGAGGTTTCCGCAACCCACCCCGGTCAGCCATCCCACCAGCAGGGCGGCGACCACCACGGCGCCGGAGTAGAGGGCGAACAGCGGGTCGTCGAACGCGCCCAGTCCGGTGATGCCGCCGCCGAACCAGCTCAGCAGCGCCACGGCCGCCCAGGCCAGTCCCACGCCCGCGACCGCCAGCAGCGCGTACTGGGACGCGCGGGCGACCTTCCACCACGACGGGCTCAGGTCGGGGTCGCCGACCGCACCGGCGACGGCCTCCCCCAGCTCGGCCGGGAGCTCGGGCACCCCGCTGCGCGCGGCGGCGCGCATCCGGCGGCGCCAGGGCGCGGGCATCCCCTCCGAGACGGTGTCGGCGGCCTCGCCCAGAGCGGTCTCCAACTCGGCCTCGTGCGCGTCCACCGGGCCGCCCACGCCGTTCTCGCTGTCGCGGCGCAGGAAGTCGAGCTGGACCGCGGCGAGCGGGTCCTTGCGCAGCCGCACCGCGCTACGGGCGACGGGCCAGCCGACCTGGCGCTTGCCGCGCCCGACGTCGTTGGTCTCGGTGACGTCGGCGACCGCCGCCACACCGGCCGCGTTGGCCAGGCCCTCCTGGATCTGGGCGCGCACCTCGGCCGGGACGGTCTCGGAGACCGGCTCGCCGTAGAACTCCTCGAAGGGCTTGATCACCTGGTCGAGGTCGGCGACCAGCCGGTCCACCAGCGCGCGCCGCTCGCGCACCGTACCGGCGAGGAACTCGCGCAGGTCCTGGATGCCCTCGTCGGTGACCGTGGAGGTGGTGATCACCCGCGGGTGCACCCCCGACTCCGCCTCCAGCAGGCGCCGCAGGTCGGTGAGCAGCTCCTCGAGCTCGTCGGACCCGACCTTGTCGACCTGGTTGAGGACGGCGACGGTGACCGCGCCGTGCCCGGCCATCTGCGCCAGGTAGCGGTGGTGCACCGCCGCGTCGGCGTACTTCTGCGGGTCCAGCACCCACACCAGCAGGTCGACCGAGCCGATGAGCCGGTCGGCCTCGGCGGTGTGCATGCTGCGGACGGAGTCGTGGTCGGGCAGGTCGAGCAGGACCAGTCCGGTCAGCTCGGAGTTGCCCGTGTCCAGGACGCTGGTACGCGAGTGCCGGTAGCGGGTGGAGACGCCCAGCCAGCTCAGGAGGGCGTCGGCGCCCTCGTGCCCCCACACGCAGGCGTGTGCGCTGGAGGTGGTGGGGCGGGTGACTCCGGTCTGCGACAGCTGGAGCCCGCACAGGGCGTTGAACAGCGAGGACTTGCCGCTGCCGGTGCCCCCCGCGAGCGCGACCACGGTGTGGTCGCCCGACAGCCTCAGCCGGGCGCCCGCGTGGTCGAGCAGTTGGGCGGCCCGCGCGGTGAACTCCTGGGGCAGTTCGTCCCGGCCCAGCTCGACGAGGGTGTTCAGCGCGTCCAGGCGCTCGATCAGCTCGGCCCGGGTGGTGGTCCGGGTGGGCTCCCAGCCGTCGTGGGTGGTGGGGCGGTACTCCTCTTCCTCCCCGGTCTCCCCGGTGCTCTCGGCCGCGGCGTCGGGGCCCACGGCTCGGAAGGCGCCGGAGACGGCGGAGGGGCCGGGGACGCGGCGCGGCAGCGGCGGGGGATCCTCCGGTCCCCGCCCGGCGGCCTCCCCGCTGCCGGACCTCTCGCTCCCGGACTCCGCCGCCCCGGGCGCGGAGGCCCTCCGGGCACGGGCCCTCTGGCCGGCCGGTCCACCGCTCTCGGTGTCCCCCTGCGGCCCCACGGCCGGGAAGGCGCCGGTGTTGCGTCCGGCGATGCGGGTGTCGTCGACCGCGTCGGCGAGGCTGCCGACCCATCCGGCGAGGCCGTCGGGGTCCTCGTGGCCGCCGTCGGCGGCGTCCGTGCCCGCGCCGGCTCCGGCCCTGGCGGCTTCGGTGCGGCGGGCGCCCTCGTGGTCGCTTCGGGGGGCCGCGGAGTGCCGTGCGTGCCGCCCGGAGCGCCGCTGCGCGGCCGGGGAGAGCTTAGAGCCGCCCTCGGCCGCCTCCCCACTCTCCGGCGCGCGCCCGCCGCTCTCGGAGGCCGTCTTCGACGCGACGGCTCCGGACGGGTCCGGATAGCCCGCGATGCCGTCGTAGGCGGGCTCCTCGGGGTCCTCTCCGGAAGTGGAGTGCTCGGGGTGCTCGGGGACCGGCATGGTGTACCCGCGCCACGCTCCGCCCTCGGGCCGGGCCTCGCTCCGGGTGCGCTTGTCGTCCCGGGCACCGGACGCGGGCTGCCCGCTCTCGCGGTCCTCGCCCTCGGCACGGTCTCGCGCGCCGGGTTCCCCGTGCGCCTGCGCGGGGTTCCACTGAGTCGTCATCTCGTTATCTCAAGGTTGTACGTGGCCTGATAGAGCTGGACGGCGCTGTCCTCGGACGGGATTCCGGCCGATGCCAGCGCGTTGTCGAAGGGCACGCGCTCGCGGTTGAGCAGCCCGAGGACGCGCTGGCGCAGGTCGTCCCGTGCCGATGCGCCAATGCTACGCAGTGACTGGGCGCCGAACAGCCCCTTGAGCAGGCGCTGCGGGGAGGGACCGGAAGGGGCGGCCGCGTGGGCGCCTCCTCCGGAGTGGGATCGCTCGTAGCCGAGCAGGTCGATGATCAGGACCAGTGCGACGATGTCGTGGTCGAAGGTGACGAACCGGGCCACGGAGCGTTTGGTGGCACCGCTGGCGGTGGTCATCTCGGCGACCCCGCGCTGCCACTCGGCGACCTCCTGGCGGATCTGCTGTGCCAACAGGCCGGTTCCGGGCTGGTCGAGGGCCTTGGCGGCCAGGTCGCCGCCTCCGGGGACCTCCCGCCACTTCTGTCCGATCTCGTCGGAGGCGCGTTCGCATGCGGAGATCACCAGGGCCTCCAAGGCGTCGCGGACGGCCCGCTCCAGGGCGACCACCCGCGGGCTGCGCTCGGCCTGCTCGGCGCGGCGCCCCCTGCGCACACGCTTCCCGCGCGGACGCAGGCTCCTGGTGAGCTCTCCCCCGGCTGCCACCTCCTGCCAGCGGGCCAGCAGCGACCCGCGCAGCAGGGAACCGTCGCCCAGGCTGGTCTCGACGCGGTGGCGTGCGGTGGCGTAGGAGTCGTCCACGGCGGTGGCGAGCGTGCGCCCCGTCTCGATCTGCGCCTCCACCCGGCGGGCCAGTTCGGGCACGCGTGAGCGGAAGCTGTCGATGACGCCGATGAAGGTGCGCCGGGTGACGCGGTCGCGCTGGTCGGCCTCTCCCGCGACGTCGGCCAGGTACCCGCGGATGTGGTCGGCGACGTTGGAGGTGAAGCGCTCACCGCGGATCTGGTCGGTCTCGGGGATGGCGAACCGGGCGGCCGTGCCCAGTCCGTTGGCCTCCAGCATCGCCCCGAAGTGGTCCAGGAGCTGGCGCCGTCCCCTGCGCGGCACCCGGGAGAGCACGACGGCCAGGGAGGTGTCGCGGTCGCGGGCGACCTGCAGGAAGTCCCACACACGCGCGTCGGCGTAGCGGGTGCTGGTGGTGACGAACATCCACAGGTCGGCGGCGTCGAGGAACTTGGCCGCGAACTCGTGGTGGGCGGCGACGGCGGAGTCGACGTCGGGGGTGTCGAGCAGGGCCACACCCGGGGGCATGGCCTCGGTGGCGGCCAGTACCAGCATGCCGTCCTTGCCCGGCATCGCCAGGCCCTGCTGGCGCACGCGCGGCAGGGACGGGATGAAGGAGGCCTCGCTGAACCAGTCCACGTCGGCGGGGTTGCAGGCCAGGACGGGGCTGTTGGTGGTGGGGCGGCGCACGCCGGTGGTGGTGACCTGTTCGCCGACCAGGCTGTTGACCAGGGTGGACTTGCCCGCGCCGGTGGATCCGGCGACCGCGATCAGCAGCGGGATGTCGGCGCGGCGCACGCGGGGCAGGACGTAGTCGGACAACTGGGCGAGCACGTCGGCCTGGAGGGTACGGCCCTCCTCCGCGCCCGGCAGGCCCTCGGCGAACTCCAGGTCCCGGATGTGCTTGCGCAGCGACTCCAGGACCTGTTCGAAACGGTGGTCGTCGGTCGCGGAGGCACGGTGCTTGGCCGACCCCTCGGAGACCGGGGCGGCGGGCCCGCCGAGGGCGCCGGCGTCCGCGGCGGAAGCGGGTACGGGGCCCTGGGCGGGCTGGTCGGAGGTGGCGGACGGTCCGGTTCCGAACCGGTCCGGGGCACCGGGACCTGTGGTCCCCGGTGCTGCCGACGGCCGGGTCATGATCGGTGTGCCCTCCTCATCGGTGCTGACGGTCCCCCGCCGCGCGAACGACGTACGCCGCGGGCGAGGGTCTCACTGGAGATCGCGCCCGGTCGCCAGTCGACGGGTCTCGAACTGGGTGCCCGTGTGCAGTATGTCAAGTTCCCGCGCTGTTTTGACCACTTCTCCGATGATCACTACCGCAGGGGGTCGCACTCCGGCCGATCGGACCGACGAGGCGATGGTGGCCAGCGTACCCGTGACGGTCCGTTGACCCGGCAGTGTGGCTTCTTGTACCACGGCAACGGGCGTGTCGGGGGACCTCCCGTGGGAGATCAGGGCCTCGGTGATCGAATCGACGCGCTCCACTCCCATGAGGGCCACGACGGTACCGCCCGCGCGGGCGAGTCCGGCCCAGTCCACCGTGGAGCGCTCGTCCCCCGGCGGAACGTGCGCGGAGACGACATGCACGTCCTGGGCCACACCCCGGTGGGTGGCGGGGATGCCCGCGCTCGCCGGGGCGGCGAGCGCACTGGTCACACCGGGCACGACCGTGACGGGGACCCCGGCGGCGGCACAGGCGGCGGCCTCCTCGCCACCGCGGCCGAACAGGAAGGGGTCGCCGCCCTTGAGGCGCACCACGAACATGCCCCGGCGCGCGCGGTCGATCAGGACGGCGTTGATGTCCTCCTGGGTCATGGACCGGCCGTAGGGGATCTTGGCGGCGTCGACGATCTCGACGTCGGCGGGCAGGCGGTCCAGCAGGGAGGTCGGGGCGAGCCTGTCGACCACCACCACGTCGGCCTGGGAGAGGAGCTGCTGCCCCCGAACCGTGATCAGACCGGGATCACCGGGGCCGCCCCCGACGAGCGCGACGCCCCGGAGGGGCTCGCGTCCGCGGCGGGCGTCGAGGGTGCCGTCCACGAGGCCGTCGACGACCGCGTCGCGCAGTCCGGCCGCGCGTCGGGGGTCGCCGGAGGCGATGACGCCGACGGTGATCCCGCCCGCGGTGCCGCTGGCGGGGGTCCAGGCGGAGGAGGCGGTCCGGTCGTCGGCGCGCACGCACCACACGCGGGCGCCCTCGGCCTCCTCGGCGACGGCGGCGTTCACCCCGGGATCGTCCGTGGCGGCGTGGACGAGCCAGTAGGCGGGGGCGTCCGGTCCCGCGACGTCGCCGGGGGCGTAGGGGCGGTGGTGCCAGGTGAGGTGTCCGGCCGAGGCGAGGTCCTCCAGGGCCGCGGACACCGCGGGGGCGATGAGGGTGACCCGCGCACCGGCCTCGACCAGTACGGGCACCCGCCGTTGGGCGACTCTGCCCCCGCCGACGACGAGCACGTCACGGCCTTGCATGCGCAGCCCAAGGAGATAGGTCACGGATCGCGCCCCTTCCGTCGTCCGTACCGGCCCCCGGCGACGACGGCGGGGTGCTGGCGGCGGGAGGCACACCAGCCACCGGCGATGTCGGTGATTACCTCACCGTACGTTGCCAAACGGGTGTTACGCGGGCGTAAACGGGTCGCGCCCGGGGAGTGTGAGCCCGCCCGCACCGGGGGCCGGTGCGGGCGGGGGCCGTACGGTGTGGGCCGAAGCCGCCGTCAGTGTACGGCGGACACGCCCGCGTCGTCGAAGGTGGCGACGTCGCGCAGCACGCGCGCCGACCCCTGGAGCAGCGGCAGGGCCAACAGCGCGCCGGACCCCTCGCCCAGGCGCATCTCCAGGTCGATCAGGGGCCGCAGGCCCAGGTGCTCCAGGACCAGGCTGTGGCCGGGCTCACTGGAGCGGTGTCCCGCGAAGCAGGCGCCGACCACCTCCGGGGACATCGCGGCGGCGGCCAGGGCCGCCGAGCCCGCGATGACCCCGTCGAGCAGGACGGGGACGCGCAGGGCCGCGCCACCGAGCACGAACCCGGCCAGGGCGGCGTGCTCCAGACCGCCCAGCGCCGCGAGGGTGCCGACGGGGTCGTCCGGGTCGACCGGGTTCGCGGCCAGGGCGCGCCGCACCACGTCGATCTTGTGCGCGTACATGGCGTCGTCCACACCGGTGCCGCGGCCGGTGGCCCGCTCCGGGTCCGCGCCGGTGAAGGCGCACACCAGAGCGGCGGCCGGGGTGGTGTTGGCGATGCCCATGTCGCCGGTGACCAGGCAGCGGTTGCCCGCCGAGACCAGGTCGCGGGCGACCTCGATACCGCCCTCCAGAGCCTGGAGCGCCTGCTGGCGGGTGAGCGCGGGGCCCTGGGTGAAGTCCGCGGTGCCGCGGGCGACCTTGCGGGGCAGCAGACCCACGGTCTGGGGCAGGTCGCCGACCACGCCGACGTCCACCACGGTGACCTCGGCGCCGACCTGGGAGGCGAAGGCGTTGACGACCGCGCCGCCCGCCAGGAAGTTGTGCACCATCTGGGCGGTGACCTCCTGGGGCCAGGCGGTCACCCCCTGGGCGTGCACGCCGTGGTCTCCCGCGAACACGGCGACGGCGGCCGGCTCGGGAATGGGCGGGGGGCACTCCCCCGCGAGTCCGGCGAGCTGGACCGAGACCTCCTCCAGGACGCCGAGGGAGCCGGGCGGCTTGGTCATGCGGTTCTGCCGGTCTCTGGCCTCCTCCACCGCACGGGTGTTCAGAGCTCCGACGGTGGTGATGGTCTCCTCCAGCAGGCTCGTGGGCTCCTGGCCGGGCAGACCGCGGCGACCGTAGCGGTCGTGGTGCACCGCCCAGGACAGGGGGCGTCCCCGGGCCCAGCCGGAGAGGCTGAGTTCGGGTTCGGTGGGGAACTCCTCCACGTAGCCGACGCACAGGTAGGCGACCACGTCCAGGTGGGAGGGGAGTTCGAGGGCACGGGCGACGTCGCGCTCGTCGACGAAGGTGACCCAGCCTACGCCCAGACCCTCGGCGCGTGCGGCGATCCAGAGGTTCTCCGCGGCGAGCGCCGCGGAGTGGGAGGCGGCCATGGGCTTGGCGTGGCGTCCCAGGGTGTGCCGGCCGCCGCGCGTGGGGTCGACGGTGACGGCGATGTTCAGGGGCGCGTCGAGGATCGCCTCGACCTTGAGCCCGGAGAAGGCGCGGGCGCGTGTGCTGGGCAGGGCCTGCGTGTAGCCGTCGCGCTCGGCCGCCGCGAGGTCGCTGACGCGGCCGCGCAGCCCCGGGTCGTCGATGACGAGGAAGTCCCAGGGCTGGGAGTGGCCGACGCTGGGCGCCTGGTGGGCGGCCTCCAGGACGCGGGTGAGCACGTCGTGGGGAACCGGGTCGGGACGGAACCCCACGCGGACGTCGCGGCGTTCGCGGATGGCCCGGTAGACGGCGGCGCGCTCGGCGGCGCCGTAGGCGTGGTCGGACCAGCCGGCGTCGGTGCCCGCGGCCGCGGTCGCCGCCTGGGGCCCGGGGACGGGATGGACCGGCGGCCCGGTGTGCTGCGGTTCGGGCGGGGACTGGACTGCTTCGTGTGCGTACATCTTCTGCTCTGCCTCGGCGGTCGCGGAGGGCTCCTCCCCGTGCCCGGTCCCCCGGTCGGGGGTGGGCGCGGGAGGTGCCTGGTGGACGGCCTCGGTACCGGGACCGGAGGCGCGTTCCCCGCCTCTGAAGGGGATGACGTTGGGGCGTTGGGGCGGTGTGTCCACGGCGGGCCCGCTCCGAGGCGGCGCCTCGGTCCGGGCCCCGGACGCGGACGCGGTCTCCGGCCGGGCCCCGGACGCGGCCTCGGGCTGGGGCCACGGGACCGCGGGAACCTCCAGGGGAAGCGCGCCGTAGGGGGAGGAGGGCTCGGAGGGGGCGGGGGGCGGGGACGGGGGTACGGGCTCGGCCGGTTCGGCCGTCCGTGGCGGGGCGGGCCGCTGCCGGAACGGGTTGGTCGGTGCGCCGTTCCCGGGCGTCTGGGCCTGGGTACCGCGCCCGCTCTCGGGAAGCCCGTCCAGCAGGCCGCCGAGGCGGGGACCGGTCCCCGGGGCAGGTCTGCCGCCGTGCCACCGGGGTGGTTCGTGTCCGCTCTCCTCGCCGCGCCGGGCGTCCTCGCGGTCATCCTTGGTCATGATCGCTCCCCGAAAGAGGTGTTTCGACGGCCCGTTTCCGCTTGGTTCGGTATTGACCGACAAGCGTAGCCAGCGGCTTTCTCGCCTTTCGCACGGGTCCCCCGAGACCCCGGGCCATCGGCCCCGGCTCGACACCGGGACCCTCAAAGTCATCACCAACTGTGCCAGAGTCCGCGGGGGCACGCTGGGTTTACGGAAGACCAGGTCCTCTCCGCACCAGGTCAGGGCATGTGCGACAGCCGATCGGGGCGGGCGGGTGCCGGATCCGCCGATTCGGTGCGGACCGGGGGCACCGCCCGGGCGTCCGTCTCGGCGACCGCGTCCGGGAGCGGCACGCCTCCCCCGCGGCCAGGGCCGGTGGCGCTCCGCCCTCACGTGGACGGCGAAGTCGAGTGGGCCGCCTCGCCACCACAGAAACCATCACCTGACACAGGAACTACCACCTGCCACAGATTCGGCCGTGCCGTTCGTGACGTGGGCCACAGAGCCGTGCAAGGGTGTCGGGGTTCCCGCTTCCCGGGAGCCCAGCCGCAAGAGCCGAACGGACGGACACACATGCGAAGGCGTACCCTCCTGGCAGGTGCCACCGCCGCCGCGGGCCTGACCGCGCTGAGCACCGCCCTCCCCTCCCCACGCCCCGCTCTCGCCGGGGACGTCGGCGACCGGGTCGTGCCCCGGGTGCTGGCCCGGCCCGGCGGACCGGGCGGACTCGTCCGGCCCGGCATGCGCTTCGACATGGTGGCCGTCACCGGCAGGCCCGGGGAAACCGATACGGCGGTCCGCTTCGAGACCGCGGACGGCCTGGGCGGGTGGCGCCCGGTACACCTTCACTCCGAGGGCCGCGACGACCGCGGCCAGGTCGCGGGCGCGCTGGTGCGCGCGCCGGAGGGTGCCACCGGCTACGAGGTGCGTTCGAGGGGAGAGGCCGCCGCCGTGAACCTGCGTGACGGAGAGGGGCTGCGTCTGGGCGGTCCCGAACAGGCGTGGCTTCCCTCGAGGTCATCCGACGTGCCGCGCGGCCTGGCCCCGCTCCCGTTCCGCACCCGCGCGGGCTGGGGCGCCGACGAGTCCTGGCGCTTCGACGACGAGGGCACCGACCTGTGGGAGGCGGAGTTCCACCCGGCGCAGGCGCTGACCGTCCACCACACCGCGATCCCGACGGGGGACGACCACGCGGCGGACGTGCGGGCGGTGTACTACCTGCACGCTGTGCGGCAGGCCTGGGGCGACATCGGCTACCACCTGCTCATCGACCCCGACGGGGTGGTCTACGAGGGACGCCACTCGGGTGGGGACGGCGTGCCGGTCTTCTCCGGGCTCCCGCTTCCGGGACGGGCCCGCCCGGTGACCGCCGGGCACGCCTACGGCTTCAACCAGGGCAACATCGGAGTGTGCCTGCTCGGGGATTTCACCGACGAACTCCCCACGAGGGCCGCGCAGGACTCACTGGTCGACGTGCTGCGTGTGCTGTGCGCGGTGACGGGTGTGGACCCGGCGGAGCGCATCGACTACGTGAACCCCGCTACGGGCGTGGTCACCCCGGGCGAGGCGCTCTCGCGGCACCGCGACTGGCTGGCGACCGAGTGCCCGGGCAACGCGTTCGCGGAGGTGTTCGACTCCGCCGTCCGCCGGCGTGTCGTCTCCGGCCTGGCCTGAGGCGCCTCCGGACGGCGCCGAGGAGTCCCCCGGCGGGCCCGTCCGGGACCCGCGGCACCACGGTCCCCGGGCGGGGCGGGGAGGATTCCGGACGGAGTCCCGAAGGCGCCGCCGCGGCCCCGGTCCCCGCTGTCCGAGTGAGGGGAAAGCAGGTGCCGGGCCCTCGGAACTGCGCGTATCGTGAGCGCACCCCGAACCGATGGAGAGGCGCCAGCGTGACCACCACCCAGGGCAGACCGGTCCTGCCGTCCGTGATCTTGGAGACCGAACACCTGCGGCTGCGCGCGTTCGTCGAGGACGACATCGACGACGTGTACGCCTCCTGCTCCGACCCCGGTATCCAGAGGTGGATCCCCCTCCCCGGCCCCGGCGTGCCCTACACCCGTGAGGACGCCGAGGCGTGGTGCCGCGAGACGGCTCCCGGCGTGCGCACCGGCGGTGAGGGACAGCAGTGGGCCATGGTGGAGCAGGAGACCGGACGTCTGGTGGGATCGGTGGGCCTGGTACGCGTCCTGTGGACCGCGATGACCACCGAGGTCGGCTACTGGGTCTCGCCCTGGGGGCGCGGCCGCGGGTACGCGACCGAGGCGGCCGTGGCCGTCTCGCGCTGGGCGGTCGGCCAGGGCTTCCAGCGGGTGGAGATCAAGGCGGCCACCGACAACACCGGATCGCGCCGGGTCGCGGAGCGCGCCGGGTTCGGTTTCGAGGGTGTCGAGCGCAGCGCGATGCCGCTGCACGAGGGTCGCGCCGACCTGGCCGTGTACAGCCTCCTGCCCGCCGACCTGGTCTGACCCCGCGGCCGTGTGGCCGACGGCCCCGCTCCACGGGCGGGCACGGAAAGGACCGCGTGCGGCGTCCGCTGAGGGCGGCGGGAGGGAGACGGGCGAGAAGGACCGCGCCGCAGGTGTCCGTTGAGGGTGGCGGGAGGGAGACGGCGGGAAAGGGCCGCGCCGCAGGCGTCCGTTGAGGGCGGTGGGAGGGAGACGGGAGGGCCTACCCCCACACACGGGAGAGCAGCCACCTGCCGGTCGAGGTGTCGTGGCGCAGTTCGTACACCCCCTGTGACTGCGCCGTACCGGCCTCCACCCTCCAGTGCCTGCGCTCGGGCACCTGGGACTCGCGCGCGGGGGTCCAGTCCATGCGCAGGGTGACCCAGTGTTCGAGGATCCTGCGCACCCCGTACACCCTGTCGTTCCACGTGAACCGGGCCGGGCGCCCGTCATCCTCGACAACGGTGACCTCCGCCCCGTAGTAACGTCCCACGACACTTCCCCTCAGCATCATTCGCCTCCTGACAGTCTCGGCACACGCCACCGGGGCACCCACCCGTGGGAAAGACGCGAACAGGTGTTCGAACGTGTGTTCTGATCCTAGCGAAACCAGCGCTCCCGTGGAACTGTTTCGGGCCGACCCGCATCCCCTCATGTGACCGGGGGCCACCGCCTCGCGTCCCGCGCGTTCGCGGGAACGGCCCTACCGGGCCATGTGCAGCCGGTTCCCGCGATCGGCCCATCGGCGTACTGTTCGAAGAATCCCAGCTCCAGGAGATCCACCCGGACCGACTCCCGGCGCATCCTCGCGCCGCCCCGAGACCCCCCACGGGCCACGCGCTCCCCCGTAGACCCGCGGGACCAGCCAGTCCAGAGCGTGCGGGCGTGTCGGCATCGATACGCTGTCAGGCGCGAACTCCACGATTCATATGAGGACCCCCAACTGTGACGTCGAACGGGCACCAGAGCGGCAAACCCCTGCGAGCGGGGGACCCAAGCGAACTCGACGGTTACCGCGTCGTGAGCCGTCTCGGCCGGGGCGGCATGGGAACCGTCTACCTCGCCAGGGACGCCTCCGACCGCCCCGTCGCCGTCAAGCTCATCCACCCCGACCTGGCCGACGACGAGTCCTTCCGGCTCCGCTTCGCCCGCGAGGTCGAGTCGGCCCGCCGTGTGGCCCGCTTCTCCACCGCCGGAGTGATCGACGCGCGCCTGGAGGGCGACCTCCTCTTCATCGTCTCGGAGTACGTGCCCGGCCCGAACCTGGACGAGGCCATCCGCGCGGACGGCGTGATGGCGGGCGGCACCCTGGACGGCCTGGCCATGGGCGTGGCCGCCGCGCTCACCGCCATCCACGGGTCCGGGGTGGTCCACCGCGACCTCAAGCCCGCGAACGTACTGCTGTCACCAGTCGGCCCGAAGGTCATCGACTTCGGCATCGCCCGTGCCCTGGACGGCTCGGGGGGCGCGGTCACCCGCTCCAGCCAGCTCATGGGGACGCCCTCCTACATGGCGCCGGAGCTGATCCTGGGGCAGCAGGCCACCGCGGCCGCCGACGTCTTCGCGTGGGGCTGCCTGGTGGCGTTCGCGTGCACCGGCTCGGCCCCCTTCGACGCCGCCACGGTGCCCGCGGTGCTGCACAACATCTCCTCGGCACCGCCTCGCCTGGACGGCCTGGACCCTAGCCTGTACGACCTGGTCGGCTCGGCCCTGGACAAGGCCCCGGAGAACCGCCCCACCTCCCAGCAGATCCTGGCCCGGCTGACCGGGCAGGACGAGCCGGAGGAGGCCGAGGTGAGCCGCAGCATCAGCGTCTCGTGGGCCCCGCCGAGCAGCGCTCCCGTTCCCGGCCGGCCCCCGCGTGCCCCCGGGGAACAGGCCGGGGAGTCCGGCCCCCGGGCGCCGAGCGGACCCCGGCCGGCGGAGGTGCCGCAGCAGGAGGACGGTCCCGAACCGGGCACGGCGACACCGCCCGGAGGCCGGCCCGCCCAGACACGGCACACGCAGTACCCCCCGTACGGGCAGCCCGCCCAGGGACAGTGGTCGGACCGGCCGCCTCCCACGGCCCAGCGGCCCCGGACGGAACAGCGGCCGGGCCAGGGCCTCCCGCCCACCGGCCCCCAGCAGGAGATGCGGCACGGCGGATATCCGCCCCGGGGGCAGCAGGCCCCCGGCCACTACGGCCCCTCCGGCGGCCACATCCCCCCGAGCCACCAGATGCACGGCGGCCACGGATCTTCGCCGCAGGGCCGGCCCGCATTCAGCTCGTACTCCGGCCCGGGCGGTCCCGGTGTCCCGGGCGGCCCCGGTGGTCCGAGTGCCCCAGACGGTCCGGGCCGCCCTGGAGGCACACCGTCCGAGCGCGGCCGCAGGCGGTTCGCGGTGATCGGAGCGGCCGCGGGCGCGGTGGTCCTGGCGGCCGCCGTCGGCGCCGTGGTCCTGCTGAACGGCGGGGCGGCGATCCCGGAGAACACCGTCTCGCTCTACAACCCCGACTTCAGCTCCGACCCCGGCTGGGTCAGCACCACCTTCGAGCACGGGGAGTCCGACGGCTACTGGGCCGAGAAGCGCGGCGTCCTGCTCCAACTCGATCCCGAGACCCAGCCCAGCCGCGGCGAGGTCGTGGACCTGGAGCAGGAAGGGGAGGAGGTGCTGCCGCCGAGCGTGCTGGTCAGCACCACCGCGTACGTGGCCGAGGGTCCCGAACAGGCCTGGTTCGGTGTGCGCTGCTGGGACAACGACGGCGAGGAGGGCCGCAGCCAGTACGAGGCCCTGCTGCGCTACGACGGCCAGGGCGCGTCGATCCGCCGGATGAGCGAGGTGGAGGGGGACAGTGTCCTCGCGGAGAGCACCGACGTGCCCGGCTACGCCTCCTACCCCCTCTTCGACGAGTCGGTGCGCGCCGAGTACGGCTACGAGGACCGCGACGACCCGTACGACTTCGACGCCGAGGCGATCCCCACCAACACCGTCACGATGGCCTGCCGCTTCGACGGGGCCGCGGACACCATGGAGATGTCCATGTGGGTCAACGGGGAGCACGTCCTGACCACGGTGGACGAGGAACCCCTCCCCGACGACGCCGAGGACGCGGAGGACCGCCGCCGGATCGGCTTCGTGACCCGTCAGGGGTGGGGCAACGATCCGCTCGGGGCGTTCTTCACCGGCTTCGAGCTCCACGAGATCCTCGAGGAGAACGGGGAGTAGGGGTCGGTCCGCCATGGCGGACCCGGAGCCGGACTGGCATGATGCCGGGAACGTATCCGAAAAGGAGCAGTGGACCCATGCGCGCCATCGTGATCGAGGAGACCGGCGGACCCGAGGTCCTGCGGCTGACCGAGACGGCCGACCCCGTGGCCGGTCCGGGCGAGGTTCTGGTCGACGTGGAGGCCCGCGGGGTCAACTTCATCGACATCTACCAGCGCAGCGGCCTGTACGACGTCCCGCTCCCCTACGTTCCCGGGATGGAGGCCGCCGGTGTGGTCGCCGCCGTCGGCGACGGCGTCACCGGCCTGTCCGTCGGGCAGCGGGTCGGCTGGGCGATGGCCCCCGGCGCCTACGCCGACCGGGCCGTGGTCAGGGCCTCCCTGGTCGTCCCCGTTCCGGACGCGGTCCCCGGCGAGCAGGCCGCCGCCCTGCTCCTACAGGGCATGACCGCCCACTACCTCGTCCGCTCGGTGTACCCGGTCTCCGAGGGCGACACCGTGCTGGTGCACGCGGCGGCGGGCGGCACCGGGCTGCTGGTCACACAGTTGGCCAAGGAGCGCGGCGCACGAGTCATCGGCACCGTCTCCACCGAGGAGAAGGAGCGGATCGCGCGCGAGGCGGGCGCGGACGAGGTCGTCCGCTACACCGAGACCCCCGTCGCCGAGGCGGTACGCGACCTCACCGGCGGCGAGGGTGTCGCCGCGGTCTACGACGGCGTGGGCAGGGACACCTTCGACGCCAGCCTGGCCTCGCTGCGCCCGCGCGGTGTGCTGGCCCTGTTCGGACAGTCCTCCGGCGAGGTGGCCCCGGTGGACCCGCAGCGGCTCAACTCCGCCGGCTCCGTGTACCTGACCCGGCCCTCGCTGGCCTACTTCGTGGCCGACCGCGAGGAGTTGCTGGGCCGGGCCCGCGACCTGTTCACGCTGGTGGAGGCGGGCCGCCTGGACGTGCGGATCGGCGGCCGCTACCCGCTGTCCGAGGCAGGGCGCGCCCAGAGCGACCTGGCCTCGCGCAGGACCACCGGCAAGCTGCTGCTGGTCTGAGCCCGGCGCCCGCCGGACACGGCTCGGGGGAGGGCGCCCGCCCTCCCCCGTCGTCCTCGGAGGGCTATCCCTCCTCGCGCGGGTCCGGTGTCGTGCCGATCTTCGCTCCGGCCCTGCGGACGTCGTCGCGCGCGTCGGCGACCGCCCGCTCGGCCGCCTCGGCCGCCTCCGCCGCGGCCTGGGCGGAGGAGGAGTGGGCGGGGTCGGGAGCGCCGATCTGCGCCGGACCGCTCGGGGCCGCCTCGTCCTCCTTCTCCGTGGAGGGCGCCTCGGTCTGGGGAGCATTCCCGGAGAAGGCGTGGCTGACGTTCTTGACGGCCTCGGTGAGCTCGCCCGGGATCACCCAGAAGGTGTTGCCCTCGCCCTGCGCGAGGCTCGGCAGGGTCTCCAGGTACTTGTAGGCGAGCAGTTTGGCGTCGGCGTTGTTGGTGTGCACGGCCTGGAACACGCGCTCGATCGCCTGGGCCTCGCCGTCGGCGCGCAGGATCGCGGCCTGCTGGTCGCCCTGGGCCTCCAGGATGGCCTGCTGGCGGGCGCCCTCGGCCTTGAGGATGCGGGCCTGGCGCTCACCCTCGGCGTGGAGGATGGCCGCGCGCTTGTCGCGGTCGGCCCGCATCTGCTTCTCCATCGCCTCCTTGATGGTGGGCGGCGGGTCGATGGCCTTGATCTCGACCCGGTTGATGCGGATCCCCCACTTGCCGGTGGTCTCGTCCAGGACGCCGCGCAGCCGGGTGTTGATCTCCTCGCGGGAGGTGAGCGTGCGCTCCAGGTCCATGGAGCCGATGACGTTGCGCAGCGTGGTGACGGTGAGCTGGTCGATGGCCTGGATGTAGTTGGCGACCTCGTAGGCCGCCGCCCTGGGCTGGGTGATCTGGTAGTAGAGGACGGTGTCGATGTTGACGACGAGGTTGTCCTCGGTGATCACCGGCTGCGGGCGCGAGGTGAAGACCTGTTCACGGAGGTCGAACTTGGTGTTGACCCGGTCGACGCCCGGTATGAGGAAGTTCAGGCCCGGGCCGAGGGTGCGCGTGTAACGGCCGAACCGCTCGATGTTGTACGCCCTCGCCTGAGGGACGATGCGGATCGCCGACAGGGCGACGGCGACGACTACGACCGCGAGGATGATCAGGGCGATGGTCGGTTCCATGGTCTGCACCTGGCTTGGATGTGGGGATGTGGCTGGTTCAGGGCAGTGCTTCGCGCGGGTACACCACGGCCGTCGCTCCGTCGATCTCCATGACGTCGACGCGCGTACCCACCGGGATCACCAGGTCTTCGTCGATACAGCGTGCGGACCACTCCTCTCCGGAGAGCTTGATCCTCCCCCCGTCCCCGTCGACCTCCTGCATGACGACGGCGGAGCGCCCGACGAGCGCCTCCGCTCCGGACTTGGTCTCGGAGCCGCCCCTCATCTGGCGCTGCATGATCGGTCGCACGAGGTAGATTCCCGCTGCCGCGCTGGCGGTGAAACCGATGATCTGCACGGCCACCGGCATTCCGATCGCTCCGAGGAGGGCGGCGACCAGCGCCGCGACGGCCAGGAGGCCGAGCACGAAGGTGAGGGTGAGGGCCTCGGCGATTCCCAGGCCGATGGCGAGGATGAGCCAGACCAACCAGGCGCCCATGTCCGTGTGACCCTCCCGCTGCGTTCGGGTACTCCCTACGCTACCCACACAAGCCCGGCGAAGCACGTGATCCGGACCAGTGTTCCCGAGCCGTGACGCACGGACGCGGCCCCCGGCGGTACCCGCTCAGGACCGCCGCGAGCCGCGTCCGCTCAGCCCGTCCTACCGTCCGCCGGAGAACTGGTAGACGAGCTGGTACGTGGGCCGGTTCTGCCAGGCGATCGGCCACATGCCGATACCGCCCACCGCCTGGTGGATCACCGCGTCGGCGCACAGCTGGTCGCCCGCCGAGCAGTGCCCGTCACCGGGATAGACCTCCCCCGCCGGGGTGTCCGCGGCCTGGGCGAGGGTGTCCAGCAGAACCGTACGGCAGGCGTCCGGGTCGCCGCCACCGCAGTAGGCGCCGCCCAGCGGGCCCCCGACGTCCTGACCGAGCACGGTGCGCAGGTCCTTGTGCACGTACGACCACCAGCCGTACTGGAACGCCGACCCCCGGTGGGGCTGCCCCTGGTTGACGCTGCCGGGTTCGCCGCCGCCGATGGCGCCCGACGGGGACTCGTCGGTCTGGACGGCCCGCGTGAGCTGGGTGTAGAGGTCCCCTCCCAGCTCCGGCTCGAACTGCGCCCGCACCAGCAGCGGCCACCAGGCGTCCAGTATGCGGATGGCGTTGGCGTAGGAGTAGTACCCCGCGTCGCGGAAGGGCTCCCGGCGCAGCGAGCCGGCCTCGTGCCAGAGCCGCAGCTCCTCCACGACCGAGGCCAGTTCGGGGTCGTCCACGGCCTCGGTGCCGATGACCTCCAACAGGAGCGGGAGGACCTCCTGGGCGCGCAGGTCGGCGGTACCGGCCTCCATCATCACCCGGGTGAGGCTGGCGGTGGTGAACTCGTGCCCGTCGGAGACCAACGAGGACACCCGGCCGTCGAGCAGGTCGCCGCGGTGCACCGATCCGGTCCCCCAGCCCGAGGTGTAGCCCTGGGCCGGCTTGTTGTTCCAGTTGACGATGTAGTCCGGGTCCACGGCCTGCGGGTGGTCCTCCGGCGGGTGGAGGTCGGCGTCGTTGGTGTCGGGGTCCCAGCCGGACCAGCCCGAGCCGGAGTAGGCGTCGATGGGCAGGTTGGGGTTGGTCCCCCCGGTACGGACGGGGTTGTCGCCGGAGTTGACGAAGGCGATGTCCTCGTCGTCGACGTAGTGCCAGTTGAAGGCGTAGCCGATGTCCCCGGCGGCCTCCGTGAAGGTCTCGGCGGAGGTGACCTCTCCGGGGTCGTTGAAGCGCTGGAACCCGATGATGGAGTCGACCTCGTGCATGTAGGTGGAGCGCAGCGTCGTGAACGCCGTGGGCTCGCCGTCCACGGTCGCGAACGAGTGCACCAGGCCGAACTCCGAGCGCAGGGAGGTCAGCGTGTAGCCGCCCGCGGCGGTGCCGTCGGCGACCGTGGGCGACCACTCGTTGGTGACGCTCAGCTCCTCGAAGGGAACGCAGTCCCCCGAGCTGTCCACGTAGGCGCGCGAGGCGGTGGTGGGCGCGGAGCCGTCGGTCTCGCACAGCCTGACCGCGAAGGTGTCGGTGAGGTCCTGGCCCGCCGAGGTGGCGCTCCAGGCGTAGTCGACGCCGCGGCCCATCTGGACGTAGAAGCTCACGCCCGCGAAGGAGGCGCCGCGCGCGCTGATGCCCGGGCCCTGGAGTTCCTGGAGCATGAGCAGCTGCGGGGAGAAGTAGCCGGTCTGGGGTCCCATCACGGCGACGGGGTTGCCGCTCTCGGTGTGCTCTCCCGAGACCAGGAGGGCGTTGGACATGCCGCGGGGGTCCATGAAGCCCTCGGGCAGGACGCCGTCGTCGAACACGCCCTCGGCCGCGGACAGGTCCCCCTTCTCGGCCATCCGCTCCAGTTCCTTCCGCTGCTTCCGGGACAGGTCCTCGACGGCGGGGGCCTCCGCGCCCTCCCGGGGTTCCTCCGCGGTGCTCGCCAGCGGCGCGGGGGCCTCCGCGGTCCCACCGCTGAGCGCGGAGCCGTGCTCACCGTGGACGATGTCGTAGGGCTCGACGGATCCGGGGTCGGGCAGGGCCTCGCCGGCCGGGTCGTCGGGTGTCCCGCCGTAGGGGAACTCGCCCCCGACGCTGACCAGGGCCTCGGGGTCGTTCTCCATCCGCCAGGCACTGTGTAGCTCGGCGCCCCTCTCGGCGCCGTAGCGGTCCTGGAAGTTGGCGAGCACGATGGCGGACTGGACCTCGCCGCCGCCACCGCCGCCGAAGATGCCGCCGACCATGGCGGCGATGCCGACCACGTCGGTGGGGGTGAAGGGCTCGATCTCCCCGGCGTTGGTGACGGCGTCCTTGTGCCCGGTCAGGACGTACTCACCGGGGAAGTCGCGGTTCCTCTCGGCCTCCTCGATGTAGGTGTTGACGCCCTCCAGGTAGGCCTCGACGTCGGCGAGCGCCTGTTCGCCGCGCTCACCGCCGGCGGCGACCCGGTCGATCTGCGCCTGCTTGTCCTCCTCGGTGTAGGGGGCCGTGCGCCACAGGTCCTGTTCCAGGCTCCGGTTGCCCTCGGCGCCTCCGGCGAAGGAGGTGAGCTCGCCGCGGCCGACCCTTCGCAGCACGTCCATGAGGAAGAGGCGGTCCTCGCCGGCGGCGTATCCGGCGCCGAACATGGTGCCCTCGCGTGTGGTGCCCCGGATGTGCGGGATGCCGTGGCCGGCGTCGCGGGTGATGGTGACGTCCTCGCGCGGCTGGTACTCGCGGCCCACGTCGTCGGGGTCCACGCCGAAGCCCGCGTCGAGGAAGAAGTCGTCCAGGCCCTCCTCGGTGAGGCCGTCGTAGTGGTGGACGAGGTTGTCGTACATGTCCAACTGGCTGGAGGAGTGCCGGGGCCGGGTGCCGAAGACCTGGTGTCCGAGGATCTCGACGAGGGTGGCACTGCCGTTCTGGCCGGGGGGAAGGATGTCGTGGCATCCCGCGGGAGCGCAGTAGTCGGCGAGGGGCTCGGGAGCGGGTTCGGCGAGGGCCGGAGAGGCGGGGAGAGCGGCGACGGTGGCCGCGGTCACCGCCAGCGCGGCACCCGTGGCGCCGGTGCGTAGCCGTCGTGCGAGGGAGGGGAACAAGAGCTGTCACCACCTGGGGGTGCGGGCGATGGATCAGCGGCATGCTACGCACGGGTAGGGAAATCGCGAAAGAGTTTCATGTTTTGGGCGGCGGGCGGGACGCGCACCGCCGGAACCGACGGGTTTGGAGTGACCCACGCCACACGCAGCCCGGATTCCGGAACACCCCCGGCGAAGGGCCGGATACGGGGAGCCCCGAAGTGGCCACATCCGGCCACGGCCCCTTCCCCACTTCGTCCACCGCTTCCCCGCCGCTCCCCCACCGCCGACCGGGCCTGGGCGGATCGGGCCGTGCTTAGGCGGATCGAACCAGGGAACAGGGCGGGAGGCCGGGCGGAAGGCTGAGAGGCGCCGGTGTCGGTGTCCGTGCCGGTGACCCGGTGTCGGCGGCCCGGTTCCGGAGCCCGCGGGGCTCCGGTCGTGCGCGACTTCGGGCGTACGGGGCCCTGAGGCGGGTCGGGCTTTGACACAATCACGGCATGAACCAGTATCCGAACGCGGGCCCGGGCGAACCGTGGCACCAGCCCAGCGGTGAGACCCCCGGCTGGGGCCTTCCTCCCGACCCCTACCAGGGCGGCGCGATGGAGGTCTACGGCGCCACCGGCGGCCATCAGCCCGCGATGCCCTATCCTCCGGCCGACGGTGACGCCCCCATCGGCACCATCGGCGAGATCGCGTTCTCCCAGCACACCGTGATCACCCCCATGGGACGCTTCCCCATCAGGGGGACGGTGTGGACGGTGAACGACATGAGCCGCACCGAACGGTCCACGCCCACCTGGGCCATCATCGTGACGGTCCTGGTCTTCTGGTGGACCTGCCTGCTGGGGCTGCTCTTCCTCCTCGTCAAGGAGCAGAAGACCACCGGACACGTGCAGGTCACCGTGCAGGGGCACGGCCAGCACTACAGCACGTCGATCATGGCGACCCACCCGGCCGTGGCGAGCCAGATCCACCAACAGGTGAACTACGCGCGCAACCTGGCCTGAGCCGGCCACGGTTCCGCGGGGCCGCCTCGGGTACACGGGATCGTCGCTGACCGGTGGGACCGTCGCGGAACCGCGGAACCACCGCGGAGCTGGGAGCCACCGGGGAACCATGGAGCCACCGCGTGCCCGGAGGATCAGCGCGGGTTCACGAGACCATCGCGGGTCCGGTCCCCCTGTCCGGGCACGACCGTCCGGTTGGCCTCATCCGCCGTGCGGAGGTGCCGCGTCCCCGCCGGCGGGAGGGTCCGCGACCCGGGCCACCTCGGAAGGCCCGTCGAACGGCGTCGTTCTCCAGGCCCGGTTCCAGCGGTCGGCGCGGACCGCGGAGCTTGTTCACCACGAATCCCGCGGCCAGGGCCCGGCCGGCCTCCTCCAGCAGGACGGGCGTGCCGTGAGCCGACGCGAAGACGCCGCCTGCGCGGGGCACCGGGCTCCGCCCTCCCGGGGACGACCACCGAGTCCAGCGACATGTCCTGCGCCTTGGAGGAGGCCGCGCGGACCCCCTGCCGGGCCGGCCGGCGGCACGGGCCCGAGGCCACCACGCCCTTGCCCGCGTCCGGGGCGGCCCCGGCCACCGGCGGGGCGTTCACCGGGCCGCCGCCGCGGCCACGGCCAGGGCTCCCAGGTGGACCGCGCGTGCGAGGCGCACGGCACGGCGGATGTCGGCCGTTCGCACTCCCGGTCCGCTCCCCATCGTGGGACGGCGCTCCTCGTACCCCCGGTAGACGTTGGCGCCGCCCAGGGTCCTGCCGAGCGCGCCAGCGAACGCGGCCTCGCACTGCCCGGCGTTCGGGCTGGGGTGCCTGTCGCCGTCACGCCGCCACACCCGCCACGCCGTGCGGACGTCGCCGCCCACCGCCGGCGCGGCCAGGACCGCCAGGACCGCGGTCAGCCGCGCCGGGCCCCATCCGGCGACGTCGTCCAACCGCGCCGAAGCCGCGCCGAACCGCTCATAGCGCTCGTCACGGTGGCCGACCATGGCGTCGAGGGTGTTGACCGCGCGAAAACCCGCCATCCCGGCCACCCCGCCCAGAGCGCCCCAGACCAGGGGGCCGACCACCGCGTCGGAGGTGTTCTCGGCGACCGACTCCACCACCGCGCGGGCGATCCCCGCCTCGTCGAGTTCCGAGGGGTCCCTGCCGCACAGGTTCGGCAGGAGTTCGCGTGCCCGCGCCAGGTCTCCGTCCTCCAGCGCCGCGGCGATCCGCTCGGCCTCGCGGCACAGCATGCTGCCGCCGAGCACGGCCCAGGCCGTGACCGCCGTCGCCGCGCCGCCCCGGAACAGCGAGCCGACGCCCGCCACGGGAAGCACGGCCCCGGCCGCGAACAGGGCTCCGCGCGCTCGGGAGTCCCCGTAGACGAGGTCCTCCCACCGCCCCACGACGCGCCCGTACAGGGCCACGGGGTGCCCCCTACGCGGGTCGGACACCGCCCTGTCGAGCAGGAAACCCGCCACCAGTCCCAGTGATCGCACGCGGCCACGTTAGCCGCACCAGCGAATCCCCATCGCAGCACACCATCACTGTCACTCTTAGTAGCTAGTTAACTACTTAGAGTGACTACATGCCACCCTCAGGAGGTTCGGATGCTGACCCTGGCGGTCGCCTTGATGGTCTTCGCAGGTCAGTGGTGGATGTTCTGACCTCCGGGAGCACCCGGACCGCCGGGAGTTCGCGAAACGCCAGCGGTACAGCACCGCACCAGGAGTTAATCACCGGTAACGTGGTGCGCGAGGACCATAGCGGCCGATTTGGTGGGACGCGCGTGGTAACGAGAAGCAACTACGAATCACTGTAGTTGATGAGGCTTTGCCCTCCTGTGGGCGACATCGGACCAATACTCTAGAATGTCTGCCCGGGACGCCACAGGTGCCACGACACGGGACCTCCCGACCGTAGGCGCCGCCCCCGGCTCCGCCCCGCCTTCGGCACGCAGCGCCCCCCGCAACCACGGGTAACAGCGTGGTCACGACCGGCCACGGCTGGGCGACAATTGAATCGAGCACCCGTAGCTCAGTGGATAGAGCACCGGACTTCTAATCCGATGGCCGCAGGTTCGAATCCTGCCGGGTGCACCACAAAACCCCAGGTCAGACGGGGTGCGCGAGTCGAACAGGCGAGGCGCCGGATCTGGATCGGGGCCTGACATGCTCCATGTGTGCTCCGCAGTGCAGGGTCCAATACAGGTGGACGGGCACCTCGCGGAGCATTTTGCCCTCCCGTGACCCTGGTGGCGGCGCCTGGGACACCCTCGCGTCCGCCCGTCAGCACCCCGTAGCCGCCCCGACACCGGTGTCCAGGCCCGATGGGTCCCGTGGTCGCCCACCGGCCGGATACGGCCGGTGCCCTTACCCCACAGGGCTCGTGCAAGTTCCGGCTTGGTGCAGATCGTCCGGTTCGGGGAGATCACGGCCGTACACGCAGACAGGCACGGGAACCCGTGATCATTGTGGTGTCGAAGCCAAATGATCCCGAAGGTCTCCCGTGCCTGCCCTGCCATCATCCCCCATCCCGGACGCGCTCGCGAAACTCGCGTCCCTGGACACCACCACCGCCGTGGCGGACCTGCGCCCCTACATGGAGAAGGTCCCCGACCCCCGTTCACCCCGCGGCCGCTGGTACCCGCTGTCCTGCATCCTGACCATCTGCGCCTGCGCCGTCATCTCCGGAGCCAGGACCATCGAAGAGACCGCCGAATGGGGACAACGCGCCACGGATGTGTTGCTGGAGGCGATCGGAACCCGCCCCCACCCGCTGCGCTGGAGGCGCTCCCCGGCGGCCTGCACCATCGACCGCGTCCAGGGCATCGACGCCGATGCCCTGGACGCGGCCGTGTGCGCCTACCTCGCCGACCGCCACCGCTCCACCATCGAGGACAACAACAGCGGCGAGGAAACCGAACCCGCGCATGAGGCGATCGCCCTGGACGGCAAAGCCCTCAAGGGATCGGCCCGCATCGATCAGCCGCGCCGCCATCTGCTCTCCGCCCTCACCCACCACCCGCCCCTGACCCTGGCCCAGACCGAGGTCGGTGCCAAAACGAACGAGACCCGCCACTTCCTCCCCCTCCTGGACGGCCTGGACCTGGCCGGGCGGGTGGTCACCTGCGACGCCCTGCACACCGTCAGGGATCATCTCAAGCATCTGGTCGAGAACCACAAGGCCCACTACGTTGCGGTGGTCAAGACCAACCAGCCCACCCTGCACACCCAGATCACGGCCCTGCCCTGGGAGGAGCTGCCCCTCGCCCACACCCGCTCGGAGAAGGGTCACGGGCGCCGCGAGTCCCGATCGATCAAGGTCATGGGCGTCGCCGACAGCCTCGGCGGTATCTGCTTTCCCCACGCCAAGCTCGCTGTGAGAATCCACCGCCGCCGGCAGGAGACCGGCAAGAAGCAGACCCGCGAGACGGTCTTCGCCGTCACCAGCCTGGACGCCCACCAGGCCACCCCCGCCGAGCTGGCCGCGCTGGTCCGCGGCCATTGGGTGATCGAGAACTCCAATCACCACATCCGCGACGTCACGTTCGGTGAGGACGCCTCCACGGTTCACACCGGCAGTGCTCCCCGGGCCATGGCTACGCTGCGCAATCTGGCCATCGGGGTGCTGAAGGTGGCGGGAGCGGACAACATCGCCAAGACCACCCGCGCGATCCGGGACCTACCCGAACACGCGCTCCTCTTCTTCGGGATCGGCTACAAACCCGACCTCTCGGGAACTTGAACGAGCCCTGCACAAGACACCGACCCGGAACAAACCGCAGCACAGTGCTAACCGCCGGGAGGGATGGGTTCATCTTCCGGAGCACGGAAGCCGGACGCGCCTGGGACAAGCTCGCACCACGAGATACCGGGCACAAGCGAGATTATCCACGGCCCTCGGCAGATACCCCTGTACTGGCGCACCCCACACCACAGGTGGAGGATTCTGTCCCAGTCTGTACCAGCCTGACCCTTTTCAGATTCCCCTACCACCACCCGGGGCACATCATCCCTCGCCTCCCGAAAATATCACCAGAAAATAATTTGCACCCTTGAAGCATCAAATTCATCTACCCGTATTTCAAACAAGCCAGACGAGGAGAGCGCCAGTCTAAAATTCCCCATATGGTCCTGGATGAAGAACCTACCATCACTGGAATCCACCTCCCCAGAGAAAGCAACAATCGGAAGGGTTTCCGAGAAGCTATCTCCCCTGATTACCTGAATAGCAACAGCACCATCCTCCGGAGCCCGAACACCGACTACAAGAGAACCGGGAAGCAAATGAGCCAGCGCACCATCGCGATTCCAGTCACCATGGTCCGCATCACCCTGAACCTGTTCCGACTCTACCAGAATAGACGCATATTCAACCTTCGCCGTTAATTCGAAAATGAGTTTTTCCTTTTGCATTTACAGCAAATCTCTGTTCATATACTCTAGCGATAGGTTTCTGACTGCACCAGCCTGGCTTCGATAGCACTTTCTGCAGTGCGGATAGGCAGTCTGCGGGCTTCCCGCCGGAACCAGTGCCGTCGGAGGCATATGATCCGGAGTCCAATCCCCGTTCTTATTCCCCGACACCCTTGCCCCGCACATATGGCAACCGTTCCTGTCCCCCGCCTCATTGATGAGTTCCCGAACCCCAGGAGCTTCAATATTGCCATCTTCGAGGGCTACGCCTTCTTTGGCATGCGGCCCAATCTCAAAGAGCTCACACCGCTCTCGTGCATTATGGTTGAGGGTGTCCAAATTTCCAGCAGCCACATAGTAGGTGTGGACGCCCTGGACGGTCAGGTTATGGACCGTCGCGGCCTGGGTCCAGGACTGGACCGCGGAGACCTGCACCCACGTGCCAGAGGAGGTCTGGAGCCATGTCCCCGGAGCCAGGTCGATCGCGTCGATCCACATCCCCAGGTCGGGCACCCAGAACGGGTGTTCGTCGGTCGCGACGATCACGTCCCCGGCCGCGACCGGGCCCGGAATCCCCACCTGCTCCGCCTGCTCGTTTTCAGCCTCGGAATCGGTGCCCCCACCGGCCGCCTCGCGCTCGGTGGTCGGATCCACCGTGATCTCCACCAGGTGCTTGCTGCCCGATCCGATGATGGTGGCCAGCACCGTCCGCGACGTCTGCTCGCCCGTCTCCGGGTCGGTGGCCAACACCTTCTCGCCGACATCGACCTCCTCGATCGGTTTGGTCGACCCGTCGGCCATCACCACACCCGTGCCGGGCGCAAAACTGTTCCTGCCTGAGCAGAGACTCTTGACCTTCTTGTTGGACTTGACCAGGCCCCTCACGCCGCTGACCAACTCACCGCCGAGATCGGCGATCTTTCGGCCCAACTCCGCAGCCTTGCCCCAACGCAGCCCGTACTTCGCCGCGATCTTGGCCGGCAGGCCGCCGACGAACATGAGTGCGACGTTGACGGCGGTCTCGCCGCAGGCCCCCAGGTCGCCGGTGGTGAAGCATTCGAGTCCCGCCGTGATACCGAGCTCGTCCGCGACCAGTTGGGCCAGGCCTGCGGCTGCCTTGATCAGCTTTTGCTTGGCTTCCTCCTTCTCCCTCTTGGCGTCCAGGTAGGCCTGGTACTGCTGGTCCTGATAGGTACTGCCCGAAGAACCACCACCGCCCGAAGAGCCACCGGAACCACTCCTCGGAGACAACCGGTCGGCCCAGCCCATGAGGTTCTGCCACGTGGAGTTCGTGGTGATGTCAGCGCCCCAGCTCCGTGCCACCGATGCCGCGACATTCAGTGCGAGCCTGATCGTGCTACCGATGAGATTGGCGAGCTGTTTGAAGAAGAGGCCGTCGGGGTCGCTGAAGGAAGCGGGGTTGTTGTTGGCGTAGGTGTAGCCGTGCATCTGCTGGTGGTCGGTCACGTCCATGACCGGGTCCACCGAGATGAAGCGTCCCAGTGACGCGTCATAGGAGCGCGCCCCGAGCTGGGTCAGCCCCGTGGACTCGTCAACGGTGCCGTCCACGAACCCGCGCTCGGCCGGCCACTGGCCCTGACCGGCACGCGCCTGGCCGAAGGCCGTCATGTACCGGTGGGTGGCCTCTCCGGTGCGGGCGTCGACCGCGATCTGGCCGCTGCCGTGGTGGTCGGAGTGGATCCACGACAGGGTCCCCTCGTTGTCACGCACGGCCACGGTCTCGTCAGCAAAGGTGTAGAAGCGGGTGGCTTCCTTGACCAGGCTCTGCCGGTCCAGGCGCAGCTCCATACCCGGCAGGTACAGGGTGGAGGCATCCGGAGCGTGCCGGATCAGGCGCTGGCCGTCGGCGTCATAGACGAAGGAGGTAGCGGATCCGTCCTCCTCGACCACACGCGAGAGCCTTCCCTCGGCGTCCCACTCCAGGTCCTGGTCCCGGGCCGCGGTGGTGCGGCCGGTCATGTTGCCGGCTTCGTCGTAGGCGTACTGTTCCAGCCGGTCGCCCGCGGGTCCGGTCTCGGTCACCTGCGCCAGGGCCTGAGGGGCCATGCCCTCGTGGCCTCCGTGGGCATAGGTACGCACCGTGTCGGCCACCGGGTCGTGGCGGGTCTCGGTGACACGGTTGCCCAGGGCGTCGTAGGTGTAGGAGTGCCAGTAGGGGGCCGCACCGCCCAGGTCGTCCGTTGAGGGCTCGGCCGCGCAGGCCTGCTCGCCGGTGGCGTCGGGTGTCCACACGTCCGTCATGCGACGCATGTGGTCATAGCCGAAACACTGCACGTCCGCTTGGAGGTGGTCAGCGGTGGGTTCGTTGCGCAGGCTCAGTACGTTGCCCGCGTCGTCGTAGGTGTAGTGCTGGTGTGCGAGCGAGCCGGTGATACCGCGTTCGGGCACCAGGGTGGTCTCGGACATGCGTCCGGTGGCCTGGTCGAAGTGGCGGGTCAGGTGGGTCGCGTGCGTACCCGAGACGTTCATGTCCATGGTGCGCTGGCGCAACTCACCGGTGCTGTTGTAGACCACTCCGGTGACGTAGTCCGAGAAACCCGACATCCGGACCGGCAGGCCCAGGTCGTTGAAGGAGTAGGACACCGTCTCCTGGCCAAGTGCGCCCGCGGCGGGCATCGTCACCGCTCGGACCGTGCCGTCGAAGTTGTACTGGGTCGAGAAGCGGTAGCGCCCGGAGAGGCCGGCCTCACTGGAGGGGACGAGGATCTCCGTCGTGAGGGGCCGGTAGAACTGGTCGTAGGTCACGACCCGGCTGGTGTAGGCGCTGCCGTCCGCGTACCGGGTGGAGGAGGTCGGGTGCCCCTTGGCCAGGGTGTCGTAGACCCAGCGTGCACGCGGGGATCCTTCGGGGCTGTCGTCGTACAGGCCCGTCTGCCTCCCGAGGGCGTCGTAGGTGTAGGCGAGCGTCTCACCACGGGCGTCCGTCTTGGTGGCCAGCTGGTCGAGCTGGTTGTAGGACATCGTGGTGGTACCCGCGACGGGGTCGTCGGTCTGCACCAGGCGGCCGCGAAGATCGTAGGTGTAGGCCCAGGTGTTGCCCTCGGGGTCGGTGACCGAGGCGAGTTCGTCGTTCTTGGCGTAGGCGTAGGTGATCGAGTCGTATTCGCCCTCGGGAACAGGGCCGTGGTGTGTGCGGGTTTCGACCATCCGCCCACGGGCGTCGTTGATGACGGTGGTGGCCGTGTCACCGTCCGGCGGCGTGATGAGGAATCGGTCGCCGTGGTGCTCGGTGGTGGTGCGCCACCGCTCCTCGCCGAAACCGACGTGGACGACGTCGGTGGAACGTCCGGCTCCGTCATAGACGGTCCTGGTCTGACGGGGAACGTCACCGTCGTCGGCGACGACGAACAGGGTGTCGCTGGGGTCTTCGGTGTTGTGGTAGGCCTCGCGTTCCTTGACGATCTGGCCACGGGTGTCGTGGAAGGTGTCGGTGATCAGCCGTCCACCGTTCACGCCTGGGCTCTGGGTCTGGCGCGGGCGCAGGAACGCGTCGAAGATCTCGTAGCTGGTGGTGTACTCGGTCGGGTTCCGCAGGGAGTGCGTGACGATCGAGGTGGGCGCGTCCTGGCGGATGCGGTATTCGAACTTGCTGGTCGGGGTTTCCGTCTCGGGGTCGCGTCCGGGAAGCCACACGCTGGTCAGACGGCCGAGGGGGTCGTAGGCCATGTGCATGGTGCGGCTGTTGGCGTCGGTCTCGGAGACGGGCAGGCCGCGGGCGGGATCGACCCGAGTGGTCGTGGTGTGTCCGAGGGGGTTGGTCTCGGTGGTGGTCTCGGGGAGTCCGGCGCTCGTGAAGGTGTACTCGGTGGTGGTCACCCCTCCGGCGGCGTCGGTCTCGGCCACGGTGTTGCCGAAAGCGTCGAACTCCGCCTCCTGCACCGTCTGGTAGACGGGTTCACCGCCTGAGTAGGAGTCGAGCTTCTCGGTACGGGTGGGCAGACCGCGGGTCGGTGCGTCGCCGTGTCCGCCACCGTCGTAGAAGACCCGTTCGTCGGTGATGACGTCGGCGGGGCGGTCGGGAGTCTCCGTACAGTCCACCGCGAGGGTCTCGGTTCGGGAGACGAGGTTGAGGATCCACGCACTGGTGCTGTCGACATAAGTGGTACGGGTGCACTTCTCGTCACCGGACACGTCCACGTCGCCGTACTCACGCGCCTGGGTGACGGCGCCCCGGTCGTTGATGGTGTTGTCGACACGGGTCTGGTACCAGCTCCCGTCCTCCTTCCGGGCGAACTTGACGATCTGCTCGGTCTGGATCATGTGCGCGCTCTGGCTGCCCCACGAGTGGGTGACCTTGGCGGTCTCCTTCAGCCAGGGCCTGGTGATCTCCCGGGCGATGACCTCGCCGCCTTCACCATCGCGGGTGATGACCTCGAGCAGGGTGCCGTTGAGTTCCTTGCGATCGGTGTGTTCGACTCCGCGTGAGTCGGTGACGGAGGAACTGCGCGTTCCGTCAGGCTGTTTGTCACCGTCCATGCCCTGGAAGTACAGGTACTCGGTCTCGGTGCGTTCCTCGCTGGCGTGGCCCGTGCGCACGATGACCCGGTCGTAGCCGCGCCAGTCCGCCCAGGTGCGGTACTTGTCCTTGACCATGCCGTCGGCCTCGGTGTACCGCCAGGCCGGGGTGCCCACGTAGTCGTAGCTCGTGGTGAGTGTGGGTTGGTCGGTGACCAGGTCGAGTTCGTTGACCTCGGTGACCACGTACTTGTGGAACCAGTCGGTCAGTTCCACCCCGCCCTCGGGGGTCCACTTGACCGGGTAGCAGCGCTTGGTGTTGTCATGCGGCTTCGGAGTCTGGCCGTGCACGCACTCGGGTTCGGAGTAGGTGATGTCGAGCTGGCCGCCGGACTCGGTTTTGACCTCGGTGACGCGCCAGCGCAGCATCGGCGCGATGTCATCGGTGGGCGAGTCCACCCGGTTGGGCATCTGGGTTCCGCCGAAGGTGACCTTGGGCAGAGTCTCGGTGCCGCCCACGTGGCCGGTGTGCTCGATGGAGTCCAGCCACAGGGCCGCCCCGGTTCCGTCCCCCGCCTCGGGGAAGGAGTGGTCGAGGGTCCAGGTGTCGACCTCGGCGTACTCGCCGTCCTGGCGGATCTGCGTGGTGATCGTGTCGAGCTTCTTGGTGGACCAGAAGGTCGGCGAGTGCCTGCCCGCGCAGGAGGAGCCGGACTTGCAGTCCTGGTCCAGGGGCACGTCGGGCCAGTGCGCGGCGTTGCCCGAGGTGCGCTTCTCCGGGGCGCAGTCGAAGGAGTCGGTGACCAGGCACCGCTCGGAGGTGGAGAACACCACCCGGGCCGGAGCGGTCGCGTACACGTCGTCGCTACGCAGCCCGTACTCGATGCGCTTGATGTTGGCCGCGCGCACGTAGGGGGTGGCGGTGTTGGTGAGGTTGCGACCGTAGTGGTTGGCCTCGGCGTCGTAGTAGAACGTCATGACGTTGCCGTGCACGTCCACGACATAGTCCAGGTTCCACTTGTAGGCCTGCTGGCACCAGGACTGTGCGAAGTCGGAGTCGTAGCAGGGCTGCCCGGACTTGGCCGCGTAGACGGGCATGGTCTGCGCGGACTCGGTCTCGGGATCGCCGCTGGACCAGCCGGGCAGGCGGTTGCGGCCGAAGAAGTACTGGGTGCCGTCGGGGGTGGTCACCTTCCAGTACTCGCCGCCGTGCGCCCCGTTGGTGGCGCCGGTGAGCCTCTCGACCTTGGTGCCGTCGTCGTTGGACAGGCGGTAGCTGCCGTCGTCGTGCTTGACGAGTGCGCCGGAGTGCCCGCTCATGGACAGGGTGACGTTGTCGGTGTTCCAGCACAGGTCACCGATCTCGTGTCCGGAGTCCACGCAAGCGGCGTAGCGGCGCTCGATGGAACCCGGTGCGTAGGAGAACCCGTCCCCGATCCAGGAGGTCTGGTTGTTGGAGGTCGCGATACGGCCGTCGATCCCACCGGAGGAGTAGCTCAGCCCCACTGCGGGGGACAACTGGCTGGGAGCGGGCGGCGTGGTGACCCCGTAGGACCAGGAGAAGCCACCGGACTGCGTATTGACGTTCCAGCTGGAGGAGGCCGACAGCTGGGTGGCTCCGTAGTCGCCGTTGCCTCCGGCAGGGGCCGAGGTGACCGCGAACAGGGAGCCCTGGGCGGGAGCCGCGCCCACGACGGCGGACAGACTCTGGTCCTCGACACTGTTGTCGAGGAGCTGGGGCGTGTCGAAGGCGACCGTGTCGTCGGCCTCGCAGGAGTCGTCCAGGACACAGGGATCGAGTTCCACGACGCTCAGGCGGGAGGCGTAGTCACCACCGAACGCGGCGGCGAACTCGGAGTAGTCCACCTCCATCCGGACCGGGGCGAGAGTGGGCGAATCGTCCGTGCGGGTGACCTGGACGAGAAGGCCGTTGACCCCGGCCTTCTCGGTGTCGGCCCGGTCCAGGATCTCGACCTGGGCGGACTCGACCGGCTCGGGGGCGGCGAAGGCGTCCACCTCCGGTACGGAGTCCTCGAAGGTGACGGGCTCCCTGCGGGACTCGTTTCGGAACGGAGAAGGACTGCTCTCCGGTGAGGGGTCCACTGACTCCGGCGACCGCTCCGGGATCTCTTCCGGGGAGGGTCCCCTGGTTTCCTCCCCCGAACTCGATTCCTCCTGTTCGGAGGCTTCGTCCCCGCCGTGCCCCTCCTGCTCTGGAGTCACGTTCTCGTTCGGAGCCCCCTGTTCAGGGTCCTGGTCCTCGGCGGGATCCTCCCGACTCTCGGGCTCCCATTCCTGCCAGTGCTCGGGGACCTCCCACTCGCCGAACGCCTCGCCCGTTACCGGAGTGACCGTGACCGGTGTGTCCTCCTGGGCACTCAAGGCCTGGGGCCGGTCACCGTCCAGGGCGAGATCGTTGGAGGAGGGTTGGGGCCATGCGGCCTCCTCCGGTTCGGTGAGCGCCGCCTTGGCGACCGCGTCGCCCCCGCCCACAGCGGGGGCCAGCAGGTCGTGGCCCTCCACCGAGGGGACGTCCTCCACCTCGGGACGCGGATTGTAGGCGGTGGCAGAGGCCGGAAGCACGTTCAGCAACCCGGCGGCCATGACGAGGGCGACCGAGTAGGTGATGCCGCGGCGGATCGGGCCGGGACGGACGGGGGTGTCACTGCGCGGGGTCACAGCAGTCCTCCTGTCCTCCACCGGTCGGGTGGAGGACGATCACAGGGGCGGGGTGGGGTCGGAAGCGTGGTCAGCTCTGGGTGTTGGGGAACTCCCCCGCGTACACCCGGGACAGGTCCCGGTCGTTGACCACACCTTGGTAGGCATGGACGTCGTCGATGTCGCCGGTCCAGTGGTAGTGTTCGTTTACGCCTCGCAGTTGGGCACCGCCGATGCGCAGTCCTCCTTCGGCGTGCCAGGCGTGATCCACCGCGAGTCGTGCTTCCTCGAAGCCGTTGACGTAGAGCACCATCTCGCCGCGGGTGTGGTCGTAGACACCGGTCAGATGCGTCCATTCCCCCAGTCGGGCAGCGATGGTGGAGTAGACGCGGGTCCAGCCCTCTGCTCCCGTCGTGGGTTCGTCGTCATGCGGCGACATCTTGAACACCCATGCTCCGTTGGAGCCCTGGTAACCCAGGTGGAAGGCGCTCTGGAACTGCCCTGACTGGCTCACCGCAGTGGCGTCGACGGACTCACCGGTCTCGTCCAAGCGCACCCAGGCCGAGACGCTGAAGCTGCGATCGGTGCGTACGGCTGGCCCTGGTGCCTCGATATGCTCGCCCGCTCCGTTCAGCCGCACCCCGGGGGAGGCGGTGATGCCGTTCTCGGCGGTGTTCCACGCGGTGAGGGGGTCGCCGTGCAGAGTGGCGTCGAGTCCGTGGTCGGTGGTGTCGGCCACGGTCGTGCCGTCCCACTCGTCGAGCTTCCACCGGCCCTCGGCGGCGATCGGCCGGTTGGCCAGACGCCACACCTCGGAGGCGGTCTCGGACTCGGACACGGTCTCGTCCAGCACGAGCCGGTTCCACACCCTGATGTCGTCGATGGCGCCGGGCCAGTAGTAGTTGCCCGCGCCCTGGAACAGGGCACGGCCCACGGTGAGGGGACCCTGGGCGTTCCACGGCCCGGGCTGTGTGTCCGTTCCCTGTTCCACGCCGTCGACATACAGGGTGATCTCGCCGGTCTGCGCGTCGTGGGTGCCCAGCAGGTGGGTCCACACCCCGACCTCGGCGGGGGCGGAGGAGGTGACCTTGGCCCATGCGCGCGAGCCGTCCCAGTACCCGTCCTCGGGGGACATCTTGAACACCCACTGGCCGGTGTCGCCCTGGTAGCCCAGGTGGAAGGCGCTCTGCTGCGTGCCCTCCTGCGCGACGGCGGTGTGGTGGGCGTAGGCGCGGTCCAGCTTCACCCACGCCGACACCGAGAAGGTGCCGGAGGTGTCCACGGCCGATCCGTCGGCGGTGATCTCGTCGTAGGGTCCCGGGTCGCCGTCGGTGTAGCCGCTGGTGTGCACGGCGGTGCCCTCGAGGCGGGGGGTGGGGTTGGTGTCGGGGTTGTCGGTCGCCCCGACCCGGCCACGGACCCACTCCACGCCCTCGGAGAGGGTGGCGCCCTGACCAGGATTGGCGGTGTCGGCGGCGTGGTCGCCTTCGCCCTCGTCGAAGGTGTAGCGGGCGACCGGATCACTGGGCGGGGCGACCAGGAAGGAGTAGGCGAGGACGCAGTCGGAGGAGTTGCCGAAGGCGTCCACGGTGCGCGCGTAGACCCAGTTGGGTCCCTCCAGTCGCGGGGTGAGGGTCACCGTCACCGGTTCGCCCGGTTCCTCGGGGGTGAGTTCGGTGACGCAGGAGTCGTCGTTGAGGGCGTAGAAGTAGCTCTCGGCCCCGTCGACGCCGTTGTTGGTGAAGGTGAACTCGCCCGGTTGCCCGGGGGAGCCGTGGAACTCGTCCCCGGCGGGGTAGTCGGTGGAGGTGACCGCGGGGCCCTGATCAGGTCGGGCGGTGCTGATCATCAGGTAGCAGTAGGACGACCAGCCGGACCACGATGTGCCGTCGTTGGCGTTGGCCCGGTAGCCGATGAGGACGTCCTCGGGCAGGGCGGTGGCGCGCACGGACTGGTAGGAGCCCGAGGACCACACGGCCACGTTGGTGGAGGAGGTGTCCACGTCACCGAGCCGGGTGCCGTCCACCCACCAGGCGAAGCGGGTCTTGACCTTCTGGCGGTTGCTGGAGGTGGAGTCGCGGTCGCGGACGTAGGCGGTGAAGGTGGGCCGGGTCTCGTTGATCAGGCGCGGATTGTCCGGATCGGTGGAGCAGGTGCCGCCGTGGGAGTCCGAGAGCTTGGTGGGGATCTCGGGCGGGTTGTTGTAGTCCACCTGCAGGGTGGGGTTGGAGGCGAAGCGGCGCCAGTCGTGGTTGCTGGAGGACCTGGTCTCGTTGCCGCGCAGGCCCAGGGTGGTGGTGTTGTGTCCCGCGTCACGGCTGTACACGTACCCGGAGGTGGCGTTGAACTCCACCGTCGGAGAGGTGCCGCCGGAGCAGTCGGAGCGTCCGGCGTTGATGGTCCTGGTGTCCAGCCTGGTGTTCCAGAACGCCGAGGTGTTCTGCCTGTTCCAGTCGGTGGAGGAGGTGATGGCGTCGGTGCGCCACAGTTGGACCTTGGCGTTGGTACACCCGTAGGCGTGGGTGACCTTGGCGCGGAACGTGGCACGGATGATGTCGGCGTTCCTGGTGCGTGAGTCGATACCGAACCGCCAGAACGCGCGCTTGGTGCTGCCCTCGCTGGGCTCGTAGCCCACACCGGGGGTGTGGGAGGTGGCGTAGTTCCAGTACGACTGGCTGGGGAAACGGGCGTTGACGTAGGTGCGCCCCACTCGGCTGACCGCCACCGAGGGGTCGATGTAGACCGGGTACTCGGTCTCGGCGTCCTCGAGCATGGCCGTGTCGGGGACCAGCCGGATGCTGTCGGGGGTCAGGTCCACGTCGAGGAGTTCGGTGCGCGCACCCATGGGAGCCATCACCGTGGGGTCCTCGCCGGTCTCCTCCACCCCGGCGGAGTCCCACATCGCCGGGGCCACCGCGGTGAAGACGCTCTTCTGGCCCCGGTCTCCGAGGGCTTCGAGCATGCCGTTCTCGCCCAGGCGCATGGTCACACCGGTAGTGGACAGGGCCATCTCCAGCTCCGCGAGGTCCTCGTGCCGGGCCGCCTCGGGGGTGTGCACCACCAGTACCTGGCCGAACCCGTCCACCCCCGCGGTCAGGACCAGGTCCACGTCCGGAAGGACGTCGGCGTAGGTGGCCTGGGGTCCCTCAAGGGTGGGAGCCGGCAGGTCCTCGTGCCAGCCGAGCCCGACGGAGTTGGAACCGATCCCGACGCTGGCCAGGGCCTGGTCCCCGCCGCCGGAGAAGGCGATGTCCGCACTGACCGCCCTGGGACGGACTCTGCCGTCGGAGCCCACGACCAGGTCGGTGTCGACCGGGGTCCAGCCGTCCTGGCTACGCACACGCACCGGGAAGGCGTTCTGCTCCAGGGTGAAGCTGCCGTCGGGGTTGGCCAGGTGGCGGCTGGTCTCGGTGGTGGCCGCGGTGATCTCGACGGGTTCGCCGGTCTCCTGCGCCAGGACCAGGGCCTCCTGGTCTCCGCGCAAGTCGGCGGTCGAGGTGGAGGAGCCGTTGTCGGGCTCCTCCTCCGCGAAGGCGGGGGTGGACAGAGCGGGCATGAGGAGCAACGACGCCGTTGCGGCAGCGCCGAGTACTCGCGCATGGCGGGGCATGGCAGAGCTCTCTGACCCAGGCTGGGGGATCACCGTGTGGGTGCCGTGCCATCCGAGCACGGTCGGTGGTTGTCCTGGGACCGAACGGAAAGCTAGCAGCCCGAAAGAAACATTTAGGCAGTGGCGCAGATCACACCATGCGACACATAAGTACACGACATGCACCTTCAGCCACACAAGTGCCACAAGAGGGCATTGTGTCCGCATTCGGACACTTATCGCATGTTTAGCTGAATGCTCCTTCTGAGCTGCGGTGGCGGCTACGGAAAGCAGACAGGGCGGTTTCCCACAGGTTGGCTCCGCACATCCTCGCTTCGAGGCGAAAGGAGCCTCCATCGCGCAGCAACGGGAGAGCGATCCGTGGCTCTGGGCTTCCTGTAGAAGGGCGAGCACTTCGACCAGCACCGAACGGACGCTCTGGCCCCAGAGCCGCACCGCCCCTCAGGCGCGCACAGGCCAGCGGCCGACATGGGAGCACTCCGCCCCGAGGGCTCGGAAGCGGACACACGGTTGCGGACCAGCACATATCGGCGCCGATCCGAGTACCTCGCGAGGTGCCATCGGACGCCGCCGATGGCCGCAGGCGCGAATCCTGCCAGGTGCGCCACAACATCTCAGGTAGGCGGGATACACCCCCTTGCCCCAGAGAAAATGCGTGCTGGTGGGACCAGTCCTCCGCCCACGCCCCATGCCCGCGTACCGACGGGCCCTTCCGGAGGCGCGCCACATCAGACACGCGGTACGTTCAGCCACCTACCGCGTCACCTCTGGCAGCACGATGCCGACCGGACCCAGCATCACCTTCGACATGCACCCCAGGATCGAGAGCGATGACTGTCCGGTTCCGGAAGTGGCGGGAGGTGGTCCCGGCTCACACCACAGCTTCCGCCAAGCCCGGTACGAGGCAGCGCCGAGCAAGCCCACCGGCAGGAACAAAAACACCGCGCAGACCTGGACTGGCCGCCACATAAGCGTTATGGCATGATGCGGGGCATGTTCATCGACAGAAAGGCCCATGCCGCGTAGACGGCCGGGACGCATGCGCGCAGAGAACCACCCCCGAGTGCGCAGAGGACAAAGAAAAGCACCAGCGATCAAAGGCCTGTCGTCCAAGACGATGGCCGAGATCCGACGAGCCGAACACCGCCACCCGCAGCTGTGGCCAGGGATCATCAACGAGGCACTCCCCAGGTGGGAGAGGTACGCCCGCGACCCCGGGCACCCCCCGTGGAACGACCACCTCTATCCCCGCTCGTGGTACTGCTGCTGGGAATGCTGCGGCAGCCCACTGATGGCCAAGGACTTCCTCGACATACTGGTCCACGCCATGCGGGGCAGTTCAGCGCGTGAGATACGTGCCCGTCTCAGACACCTGGACGACCTCCACGGCCTCCCGTTCCCCTGACAGCACGAGGCCCAGGGAGTCCAGCGCTCCTTGGGCCCAGTCGGAATACCGCGAAGACCAAGAAGGTCTGCGCAGATCAGTGGCCTGGCACTCCGAGGCCCCGGCTGAGCAGCCGTCGTACCTGCCATGCCCCCCACCTGGGATGACTCGCCCACTGGTCATCTGAGCGACCACGATGAAGTGCTCCCCCTCAGCCACACGGCGAGAACCTCGCGAGGTGCCATCGGACGCCACCAGGGGCCGGTGTGTGCTCCGTTTGTGCTCCGCAGTTCCGGACTGGCACGACACCGGGCGGCATCCCTTGGCACGAAACGACAGCAACGATCGGATGGATAGGGACGAAACGGCACCGTGTGGCACGTAGAGGCACGAAAAAATCGGACTTCTAATCCGATGGCCGCAGGTTCGAATCCTGCCGGGTACGACATAAAACCCCAGGACATACGGGGTGTGCTACTTCACTTCCGAGGCGTCGCCGCACTGGTGGGACCAACACCAGGCCCCGCCAACCACACCCCTCGTATGCCGACCGGTCTTCCCGGCATCCCGCAGCACCAGCCAGGCGGTCCGCTCCGCCGCTTCCCGCGCCACCTCCGGCAGCACGCTGGCATAGGTGTCCATGGTCAGCACGATGCTCGCGTGCCTCAGCACCGCCTGGACGACTTCCAGCTCCACTCGTTTCGTGCCGGGTGTGACGGAGGCTCTGGTGTGCCCTGCGTTTTTCGGAGTCGTCGATGCCCGGTAGCGTCATGACATAGGTGACGCGGCCGCTGTGGAGCCACGCCTCACCGGCGCGAAGGTCGGCTTTGAGGAGCTACCGAAGATGTTCCAAGGGCTGGCGCGGTATGTGCCCACGGTGAATGACGCGACGGTGCGCGGCATGATCTACCCCCGGCGGTCCCTGGTCCTGGTCACCGGAGTACCCGGGGCCGGAAAGAGCACCCTGCTGCGGCGGCTGTTCGGACTCCGCGGAAACGAGGAGCGGACCGTGCTCACCGCGGAGGGTGTGCGGGTGATCGACTCGCTACAGTCGCGGTACCAGCTGGGGCCACTGCTCGGTCGGGTCCCCTACCCGCTGTGGCGCTGGGTGGTGCACGTACTGCACTTGGCCCGGATGGCCGCGGCGCTGCGCGGCGGCCCGGTGGTGGTGCACGAGTGCGGGACTCGGAGCCCGGTCCGCGTGCTGCTCGCCCTGCTCTGCCGACTCCGCCGGTACGAGATGCACGTGTTGATGATCGACGCCACTCCGCGGGAGGCCCGGAACGGGCAGAACGCCCGGGGGCGGCGGGTGACCGAGCGCAGCCACCGGGCGCATTCGCGGCGCTGGCGACGGCTGCGCGCGGCCGCCCGGCACGGGCCGGCGGCGTTCGCGCCGGGCGCGCGCAGTCTGCTCGCACTCGACCGGCGCCGGGCGCGGGAGCTGGCCTGGATCCGATTCGGCCCCTGCGCGAATATCCGTGGTCCCCTGCACGCCGCGATGGAGTCGCCCCCGACCCGGCTTGAACTCGTGATGTCCGATACCTAGTGGCACCGGCCGGTTGAACTCACGCGGTTCGGGTCGTGGGCCTTCACCCGGCGGGCCGAGGAGTCCGGGGTGGTGCCTTCGATCAGGTCGGTCGGGGACTGTGACGGCTGTCGGTCTTTGTACACGGATCCCGCAAGGATCGGGAGTCCCGGCCGCGGCGTTCCGCTCTTTTTCCAAGGCCGAGCTGGTCCGCAACCGCGGCCCGTGAAGAGGCCTGGACGAGGTGGAGGTCGTGGTGACCGAGTACGCGGACTGGTTCAACCGCCGCCACCTGCACGGCGAGATCGGCCTGGGCCCGCCGGCAGAGTTCGAAGACGGCTTCTACCGACAGCAGACCGGGGCAACGAAAGACGAAGCGTTGGTTCCGAGCCTCCGATAAACCAGGCCCGAGACACAACACCCCTCGTCCCGCTCCGGGCCTCCCGGGCGCGTCAGCCGCCCACAAATCCGTTCACGGGGATCAGCAACACGGTGACGTTGTCATGGCCACCGGCATCAAGGGCGTGACGGACCAAGCTCCGCGCATCAGACAAAAGACCGCCATCGGACCCCGGATCCGACTTATGGAGTGGGATGGCGGCGCGCAACTCCTCGGCCAAGGACAGATACCGCCACAGTCCATCCGTGCACAGCAGCAGGCGCCCCGGGCCCGACGGCCGATAGCTCCGGCCCCGCCGAACCGGCTCCTCTGCGTCCGCGCCCAGCCAGGCGACGAGCGCGTCATGCTCGCCCGTGTCGTCTTCGGTCAGCGCGAATCCCAGCCCCTCATCCGGCAACCAGTAGGCGCGACTATCACCGACCCAGGAAACCCACATGCCTCCCTGGCCAACGACGCCTGCGACGTACGTACAGGCAGGTGCCATATCCGCCGACGCCGCCAAGGCGGTAACCGCACGTCCCGCCCGCACGACGGCATCCTCCAAGGCCGCCTCGGGAACGGCTCCCTCCAGAAGCCGTCTCGCCACAGTGCTCGCACTGACCTCCGCCGCGACCTGAGCGGCACGATCCGACCGGGGTGACATCGAGACACCGTCGCAGACGACCCCGACCGTCCACCCGCCCTTGACCACCAGGCCCATGGCGTCGGCATTCACACCACGGCGCAGCCCACGGTCGCTGACACCCGCCGCACCACCGTCGACCGTGGCCTCCACATGGGAGCGAAACGACGGCTGAGCCGCTCCACAATTCCAACAGCGACCATCCGGGGCGACCGTCCCACGGCAACGGACACAACCCTCGTTCTCGTTCATACGCGCTTCACCCTGCCAGAAACGCCACGGAACGGTGCCGTCGAGATCAATGTCAGCGCCTCCACAGAATGTCCTCCACCACCCGGAAACCACGCATGGTCCTCGACGAGCGGACCTTTGATCCGGTCGTCAACTGGCCCGGGGCACGACGAACCCCAGGCCACCCGAGGCGAACCCGTAGGCCGGCCTGGGGCTGATGGTGTCGTGTGGCTCCTGGTGTGCTCGCCGTCCCGGCTACACCACCGTCACTACGTGGCGGGTCTGAGCATCGCGGCGGTGGCCTCGGCCGCCGCTCGCGTCACCTCGGGGACCACGGTCTGGTAGGTGTCCTGGGTGAAGTGCGGAGCGGCGCGGGTCCGGGGCGGCCGTGGCCGCGTGCCCCAGCTCCCCGGAGACCACCTTCACGGCCTTCCCCACGGCCAGGGCCGTCTCGGCGCCCCGGATGACCGGACCACCTTCGTCGACACCCCCGATCGCCAGCCTGCGGGCGAGGTGACGAAAGGCCGACAACCAGGCGGGACCGAAGCCCTCTTGTGAAGCCGCCGGAGCCCAGCACCGCTGCACCCACGACCGCGACCGGTCCGCCGACCCATCGGACCCGATCGCACGCGGCACAACTCCTTCCCCGTACGAAACTCCCACACCGTTCTCACCATGCCGTCCGACCGCTTGTGCTATTTTCCATCCATGCAGTCGAAAAACAGGCCGGTCGGTCAGAAACGAGCGTCCTTCATCGAGGAGGCCCGCCGCACACAGATCATCGAGAGCGCCATCGAGACCTTCTCGGATCTGGGATACGCCAACACCTCGCTGGCGCGCGTCGCCGAGCGCGCCGGCATCAGCAAGAGCGTGATCTCTTACCACTTCGCCGGCAAGACCGAGCTGATGGAGCAGATCGTCGAGCAGGTCTACCTCGACATCGCCCAATTCGTCCTGCCACGGACCGAGAAGGAGACCACGGCGACCGGCGCGCTGCGAGCGAACATCCGCTCGGTCGCCGAGTACATGCGGGACCACCGCGCCCAACTGCTCGCTCTCGGGGAGATCTTCAACAACCTCCGCACCCCCGAGGGCGAGCGGCGCTACGGCGTCGCCTTCAACGAACAGGTCTACGAGGGGCGGGAGGCGATATTCCGCCGCGGCCAGCAGACCGGCGAGTTCCGCGCGTTCGACCCCCGCGTCATGAGCGTGACCGTGCAGTCCGCGATCGACGGCATGTTCGGCTACTGGGTGACCTACCCGGAGCACGACCTGGAAGCGCACGCCGACGAACTGGCCGACCTGTTCGAGCACGCCACCCGTGCCGAACGCCCTGATGAGAAGGCGAACCGATGACCCAGCCCACCGACCGGCCGACCGCGTCGCCCACCACCCGTCCGCGGCTCCTCTACGTCGACAACCTGCGCACCGCACTGACAGTGCTCGTGGTGCTCCACCACGCCGCCATCACCTACAGCAACATCCCGCGCTGGTACTACGTGGAGACGGGGACCGACCCCTCGGGAGTGCTCCTGGACGTCCTGCTCTTACTCGACCAGGCGTTCTTCATGGGCGCCTTCTTCCTCATCTCGGGGCTCTTCGTTCCCGGCTCCCATGACCGCAAGGGAACCAGGCGCTTCCTCGGGGAACGGCTACTGCGCCTGGGGATCCCGCTGTTGGCCTGGCTGCTGCTGCTCCGCCCCCTGGTGACCGTTGGCGCCTACACCGCGGAGAGGGAAGCCGCCGTCCAGCGGGGGGCCGAGCTGCCCTACTGGCAGTACTACCTGCACTCGTTCACCCCGGGGCCGATGTGGTTCGTCGAAGTACTGCTCGTGTTCAGCGCGCTCTACGTCCTCTGGCGACACCTGGCCGGCAAGGAGCGGCGCGTGTCCGAGGCGGCTCCCGCCCCGGTCACGGACCGGGCGCCCGGCGCCGTCGCGATCGTCGGGTTCACCGTCGGGCTGGCCCTCGTCACCTACCTGTGGCGCATCGTGATACCGATGGGCGTCCCCCTTCCGGTTCTGGGCCTGCCCACGCCCGCCTACCTGCCGCAGTACGCGGCGCTGTTCGCCGTCGGGCTGATCGCGGCCCGGCGCGGCTGGCCGGAGGGCCTCTCCAGGCCGACCGGCCGGATCGGGTTCGCCGCAGCGGCCGTTGCCGCGGTCGGGATCCTCCTCCTCGCCGTCGGCTCTTCCGGGGGAACGGAGTTCCTGGGCCACGGAACCTGGCAGTCCCTGATGATGGCGGTCCTCGATTCGACGCTCGCCGTCGGCATCGTCCTGGGTCTGCTGGTGCTGTTTCGGGAGCGCCTCGGCCACCAGGGACGCCGCCGGCGGTTCCTGTCGACGCACGCCTACACCGTCTACCTGGTCCATCCGGTCGTGCTGGTCGCGCTGGGCTACGCGCTCAGCGGCGTGCAGGCCCCCGCCGTGGCGAAGTTCGCGCTCCTGGCCGTCCTCGCGGTACCGCTCTGCTGGGCGATGGCGTTCGCGGTGCGCGCCCTTCCGGGCGCCCGGAAGGTGCTCTAGCCGCCGATGGGACCAGACGATGTCGACGGACCACAGGACTTCCCCGCAGCGGAGCGGCACCACTTCCTCGCTCAGGTGGGGCACCAGGTCCGCTGACCCCCGCGACCTCGGCCGGACCCGACTCACCGCCACCACCGAAGGATCGGCGTCCACCGGAGGTCTCAGCGATCTGGAACACGGTGTCGTGGTTCGAGCGCCCAGGGGTCGTCTGAACACCGCGGACGCGCGGCGTCACGTAACGGTGACGGGCTCCGCCAGTTCCAGGTTGCGGGCCAACTGCTCGCGGTTCTGCCGTGCGTGCTGGACCCAGGCGGGCTGGCCGGGGGCGGTACGCCAGGACTCGCTCAGCGGACTGTTGTCCACCGTGTCGAACCCGAACTGGTCGTACAGCCGCGTGACGACGTCCACGGCCTCGGGGTGGTCGCTCGACACCGACAGCGCCCGCCGGGCGGGGTCGCCCGCGGGGCGAGCCGTGCGGAGCAGGCTCGGAGCCTGGATGTGGGTGAACGCCTTGGCGACCTTCGACGTCGGGAGCTGTTCCTGGCGCAGCTCGTGGACCGTCTTCTCGCCGGAGTCGACCATCGGGAAATGGCCGTCGCGCCAGGTCATGTAGTTGTTCGTGTCCAGCACGACCTTGCCCGCCAGCTCCGCGACGGGCATGTCGTTGACGAGTTTGAGGGGTACGGCGATGACCGCGAAGTCGCCCGCCGCAGCGGCCTCGGCCGCGTACGCGGCGCGCGCCGACGGGCCGAGTTCGTCGATGAGCCCTTTCAGGGTCTCGGGGCCCCGCGAGTTGGCGATGACGACCTTGTACCCGTTCGCTACCGCCGCGCGCGCGATCTGGCTCCCCACCTCTCCCGTGCCGATGATCCCGATCGTTGTCACAGGTGCCTCCACCGCAGAGCCTTGATGAGAAGTACTGTTCGCCCGCGCGATCGCGCCGTGCGTCGTGCCCGGCGCCCGAGCGGGTTCACTCGGACACGGCGCCGTTCGTCTCGCGCGCCGGAGCGCCCGCGCTCCCACCCCGCGCCCGGGCGGGCATGTCCGCCGAAGCCAGCAGGGCCAGCTTCTCCGCGCTGTCAGACGCGGCGTCCGGGTGGTACACGACGAGTTTCAGGCTCTCGGCCCCGCCCACGCTCAGCCGTTCCCGGTTGAGGGTCAGCTCCCCGATCCGCGGGTGATCGAGCCGGATCGGCGTCCCGCGCTGGCCCCGCACCTCGTGCCGGGCCCAGAGCCTGCGAAACAGGGGGCTCGCCAGTGAGAGCTCTCCGACGAGGTCGACGAAGCGGGGATCGTCGATGTCGGTGCCCACGGACTGCCGCAGGTTCGCTATGAAGCACTCCGTGACGCTCTCCCACTCCGGGTACAGCGCCTGCTGGCCCGGGTCCAGGAACATGTCCCTCAACTGGTTGCCGCCCACGGCCAGGCGGGGATCGAGCGCCCGGGCGAGCGCGTTCGAGGCCAGGATGTCGAAGTACCGGCCCTCGATGAATGCGGGCTGGACGAGGGAGTCCAGCAGCTTGAGCGCTCCGGTCGGCACGGTCTCCTTACGCGGCCTGCGCCCGCGCCGCCGGGGCACCTCGGCGACCAGCGACAGCAGATGGGCGAAGTGGTCGTCGTCCAGGCGCAGCACGCGCGCGATCGACTCCAGCACCTGCACCGACGGGTTGCGGTCGCGGCCCCGCTCCAACCGCAGGTAGTAGTCGGCGCTGATACCGGCGAGCATGGCGACCTCCTCCCGCCGCAGACCGGGCACGCGCCGTACACCGACGTCGGGGATGCCCGCCTGCTCGGGCGTGACCAGAGCGCGCCGAGCACGCAGGAACGCGCCGAGGGCGTTCGGTGTCTTGCTCATGTGATCAGCCTAGATCGCCGCAAGGCGGATAGAGGGGGTCCTGTCGCACCCCCGGCTCGGCAGGGCTCTGGGCCGGGGGCGCGCCTCCTCCTAGCGTGTCCAACGGTCCGTTCGGGCCGCGTATCTCGGGAGGAGACCCATGACCATCACGCTGATCACCGGGGCCAACAGGGGCATCGGTTTCGAGACCGCGAGGCAACTTCTGGAACTGGGCCACGTCGTCTACATCGGTGCGCGCGACACCGAGCGGGGCGAGAAGGCCGCAGCGGAGATCGGAGCACGGTTCGTGCGGCTCGACGTGACCGACGACGCGTCGGTGAAGGAGGCGCTGGCGGCGATCGGTGCGGCCGAGGGCCGGCTCGACGTCCTGGTGAACAACGCGGGCATCCTGGCGGCCGGAGACATCGACGGCCCCTCGGCCCTGCGCTCCTTCGACACGAACGCGGTGGGGATCGTGCGGGTCACGGAGGCGGCGCTGCCCCTGCTGCGAAAGTCCGCCAACCCCACCGTCGTCACCTTGTCGAGCAGTGCCGGATCGTTCTGGGCGGTGACCAACCCCGAACGGCCCGAGTTCCACCTGCCGCTCGCTCTCTACTCCGCGTCCAAGGCGGCGGCCACCATGCTGACGGTCCAGTACGCCAAGTCCCAGCCGGGCATCAAGTTCAACGCGCTGGAGCCGGGCACCACCGCCACGGACATGACCGCGGCCTTCGGGATCGGAAGGCCGCCCGAGGAGAGCGCCAGGGCCGTCGTGCGGTTGGCGACCCTCGACGCGGACGGCCCGACGGGGACCTTCCAGGACGAGAACGGTGAGCTGCCCTGGTAGGCCCCTGGGGACCCCAGGGAAGTTCAGCGGCGACGGTCTCCACGGCCATTCTGGTGAGCGCGCCGAAAGCCATCAGGATCCGAATACGGCCCTGACCGGGACACAGAGAGGAAATCATCATGGCGGGTTTTGACATCCACGAGTTCTACCGCCGTTACGTCGAGAAGCTCAACGCCCACAAGTTCGACGATATGGACGAGTTCATCCGCGACGAGGTCGTCCTCAACGGCGAGCCGAGTACACGGAACGATGTCATCGCGGTCCTGAAAGCGGACATCGACGCGGTTCCGGACTTCCGCTGGGAGGTTCGGGAGTTCCTCGTCGACGGTGACCGCGCGGCCGTCCGTGCGATCAACACCGGTACCCCTGTGAAGGAGTGGCTCGGCGTGGCTCCCACCGGTGCCGCGTTCGAGATCGTCGAGTACGCCATCTACCGGGTCCGTGACGGACGGTTCGCCCAGATGACGGCCCTGCACGACGCCTCAACGCTACAGCGACAGCTAGCGGGCTGACCACCAGTACCCACCTGACCGCTGACCAGCGTCAGCGATCAGGTGGAAGGTGAAGCATGCGGTCAACCTGTCAAGGAGGGCCCGTCGGTCTACCATCCGCGACGAGAGCGGGGCCGACCTCTTCGATGAAGCGGTGCAGGCCGCTTCGGCCAGGATCTGGCGTTGTGACCTGGCCCGTTCAAAAAACCGTGCCCGGCCCCGGGCCTCACCCTCGGACAAGGGCCGATACCGCACACCGCAACGGCTGGAGGCCCGCGGCCGGGGAGAAGCATCCAAGAGGAGACCTCCAGAACCAAGTATTTGTCAGTCTGCCGCGCGTTCAATTACCACGTCAATGTCTGATTCGATCTCCTGTCCCGCAGGCAAATGCACATGAGAGTCCACAGGAACCTCATCCTGGGCAAGGGCAAGCAGATGCCGGGCAACCGAAACCAAGCCCGCCCTGTTTGCCCTTATGAGAACATCCTGGCAGCCAACCACCACTTCGATATCGAACCCTTCTTCCCAAGAAAAACGGAGGCTCCGGGCAGGATGGTACACAGGAACATCGACATTAACCTACAAAGCAAGACTCCCATCTTGCCAACGTGTCGCACAAGGCACCTTTCAGGCAGCTTTGGCGAGGACACGTCACCGTAACGGAGTCCGCGCAACGTGGTCGGAGACAGCCCAGCGAACCTGACGGGGCGACCGAGAACGAACGCCTCGGTGTTCCTCTCCGGCGCCACGGGTGTGCTTGGCCAGGTGCTTGTATCAGGACAGGTTGTAGGCGCTGTCGAGCACGGACAGGAAGTTCGAGACCCTGTTCCCGCAACGCGCGTTCAATCCGCGACAGGAGCCCAGTCAAGCGATGAAACGCTCGATACACCCAGGCTCCTCATCACACCCACCACACAGCGATACCCCGCTCGTGCTCATGGCAGGTAGGCATCCGCCAACGACCCCACAAAACCTTCTACCGCTCTTTCCCAAACCTCCCACTCGCCACTGTCCCTTGCCTCGATGGCCACATAGAAATCTGAATCAATGAAGGTGTCGAATTCAACATAAGAATCCCAGTCGACAGCAACAATCCTCATGTCAATTTCCCTCTGAAGACTCTCGGAAAAAGCCTTGACTTCCATCCAGTCAAGATCCACCCACCCCTCCCCGTCTATCAATTCCTCTTCCAGTTTCTGGAAAGTCATACCACGAGGCATGGTTCCAACACCATCAAAATCAAGAAGAACCCATTTCCAGTTGTTTTCTGGCACCCTTCGAAGGATATCCACCAATCCGATTGGAGGATCCATTGAAGAAAACATGGGGAATATAACTGACCTCATGAGCAGCGGGGCCAATTCCAGTTTTTCAACATCTCCCCTTTCCGAGCTCCCCGGTCGGACTTGGAAAATATGGACGCCCATGGGGTTGCCGTGCCCCCGGGGCACCCATGGCCAGGAGAGCCAATGCCACGAACAACGTTCCCGTTATCATTCCACCCCCTGGCCCGCAAATAATATCCATTCCTTCGACTCTTTTTCGTTCCGAGCTGAGCATGGACAGATTCTTCGGCATCCGTGAAATTATTCCATGCTCATATCTCAGCAGAGGTCTGTTAGGAAACCTGCATCGAGTTCTGTGCTGCAATCTGTGATTGAGGACGTCCAGCGACTCAGAAGCCACATGAACGTGTGGACGATCCGGACCGATCAGACTATGGACCGTCGCGACCTGGGTCCAGACCTGAACCGTGAAGACCTGCACCCACATGCCCACCGAATCCATCGACTCGTCCAGGTCAGATGGGGCTTGCGACTCGAGCAGACGAGGCGCCAGTCCCGGATCCGACCCTGAAGTGCTCCGTGTGCGCTCCCCAGCGCAAGGTCCAGTACGGGTGTAGGGGCACTTCGCGGAGCATTCTGCCGTTCCGTGGCCCCGCGGTTCCCGGCCGTGGGCACCCCGTGTCCCTCACCAGAGGCGCCGGCGACCCGGCCGGCCGGGTCGCCGGCTCGACGATCCGACACGCCAGCACCGCAGGTCGCGACGCTCTACCTTGACCACATGCCGAACGCCGGAGCCATAATCGGGTCGGCACCAGAGCGGTGCCGCGGTGAGGGGCCGACGGATGGCGCCGCCGAAGCGGAGGAGTTCTCGGATGACGAAGTACCTGATCTCGTTCCCCGGTGAGGCCATGGTGTTCCCCGAGGAGGACCTCGATGCGGTGGTCGAAGCCTCGCATGCCGTCATCGACGAGGCCAAGGCGGCGGGCGTGTACGTCTTCGGCGGCGGGATCGATGAGGACGTGGACCCGGTGCTCGTGTCCGGTGACGGCACCGTCACCGAGGGCACGCACCCAGGGCACGGGGTGCCCACCGGCGGCTACACCGTTCTCGAGCTGCCCTCGCGGGAGGCGGCACTCGAGTGGGCCGCGAAGATCGCCGCCGCCTGCCGCTGCTCGCAGGAGGTCCGGCAGTTCCAGTACGACCCGGCCAGCTGACGGGGGCGACCTCGGCCGGAGCCGGTCGCACGCCGCGCGCCCATGGCGAAAGGCGTGCAGCAGCGCACAGGGGTGACCTCGGCCGCCGCACCTCGCCGGCCTACTCGTCGGTCGGAGCCGGTCGGCCTCTGCCGTACGTCAGCGGCCGGGCTCTGCCATCTCGAGGTGGGTTGGGAATGCCGGAGGAGCGTGTCTTCCGCGGGGCCGCCGGGCGAAGGGATGCCGGCTCGTACGACGCGACCGGGCTCGGGAAGACAGCGGTGTGCGGGGCATGGGCACCGCCTCCCCGACCCCGTGGGACTTGGCGGAGCAGGCTCCGGCCACAGGCCCGCGGGTCTCGCCGACCCGGGGTTCCTCCGCCATACATCGCCCGCCTCGGATGTCCGGGTCCCCCGCCCTGGGGCGGATCCGGTACTCCGACCGCGGTCCGTGATGACCCGTGGGGCAGAGTAAGGACATGTCCACATACGAGACGATGCCGTTCCACCTTGAGACCGAGCGGCTGATACTGCGGCCGTGGGCCGAGTCGGATGCCGCCGAGTTCTGCGCCCTCCTCGCCGAACGCGGCAACGGGACGCCCACGGTCGAGCACACCCGGACGGGCATCGCGAAGCAGCTCGCCGCGACGGCGACGACGGGGATCGCCCTGCTGCCCGTCCAGCGCCGCGACGAAGGCGACTTCATCGGCTACTGCGGGTTGGTCATCGGCCGCTCCACCGTGGAGGAGCCCGAGATCGCGTATGAGTTGTTCCAGCGCGTGCATGGGCGCGGCTACGCCACCGAGGCGGCCGGAGCGGTGCTCGATGCCGCTGTGGCGACCGGGCGGAGGAGGCTCTGGTCGACCGTCGGCGCATGGAACACACCGTCGATCCGTGTCCTTGAGAAGCTCGGGTTCGGACGGGACCACGTCTCCACGGAGGACAGCGGTGAGGTGGTGTGGTTCACGCGCTCGTTGCCGTGACACGGGGTCGCACCCCCTGGGTCCCGGACTCCGTACTCACGTGATCGGGTGCGCCCAGGCAGAGCAGACGGCCAGGCGGCAGGGGGGCCGGCTCGGGACCGGACCTGGCGGCGGCGACTCCAGTGGGTCCAGGAGGTGCGGCGGCGGACCCGGTGCTCGTCCGGGCCCGTTCGACGACGCCGGCGGACACGTCCTGGGCGCTCCGGTCCGGGACCATGGCCATCAGCGCCCGGTCCCACCGCGACTTGTCGCGCGACCGCGTGAGGGCGTCCATGTCCTCGGCCCGCCACAGGCCCTCCAGCGGCATGACGGCGTAGCCGCGCCCGGAGCCTGCTTGCCGGCCAGCCTCAGCTTGGAGGCCACCGGGCAGAGCGCCTGGGCCGCCTCGGCGAAGGCCGGTGGGGGTGTTCGGATCCCCGCGGCCGTCGACCACGGGGTGTCGCGGGCCGGCACCTCCGTGGTCCGGAAACGGTCTCGCCCCGCCTGGTGGGCGTCGGGGGTCCTCCTGGAGCCGGTCCTGTTCGTCGCCGGGCACCCGGACCCGGACGGCGAGCCACGACCTTTCCGCCTCCAAGAGGACCGGTGGGCGGGAGAGCACCTCACGCGCCGCCAGGGCGAAGGGGGCATGCGCCTGCTCGGCCTGCCGCGGCCGCGGCAGGGCGCGGTCCGCAGCTTCCCGTCCACCGGCCGCGGGTTCGGAGAAATTAGGCGTTCTGCACATCTTGTGGCGATACGTCGCTACACATAGCATCAGGGCGACCTCATCGGGTCACCAAAAGAATCAGCACCCTCACCCCCAGGGAGACCCCCATGCTGAGACGCATTCTCACGCCCCTCCTGATCGCCCTGAGTGCACTGACGCTGACGCTGGTGGGCGCGGCACCGGCCACCGCGGCACCCGCGGAGCAGTCCCAGTCGCTGCGCCAGACCGTCCTGTACTACGACGCCAGCCGGGCCGCGGAGTACACCTCCGCCGTCTCCACGGCCGTGCGCGTGTGGAACTCCAGCGTCAGCAACGTTCGCCTGGAGCCGGCCTCCGCCGGACGGCGCGCCGAGATCCGCGTCGTCGCCGACAACGGCTGGCCCCGCGCCCACCTGGGCCCGGTGCGCCCGGGCGGGCAGGTCACCGTCTGGATGGGCCGCGAGGGCACCGTCGCGGGCTACGACGCGGTGCGCATCGCCGCGCACGAGCTCGGCCACAGCCTGGGCCTGCCCGACGCCAAGCCCGGCCCGTGCTCGTCGCTGATGTCGGGTTCCACCGGCGGTGTGAACTGCACCAACCCCTACCCCAACTCCTCCGAGCGCTCGCGGGTCGAGGCCAACTACGGCAGCGGCCTGACCGGCCAACGCGCCACCGACGGCCAGCTCCTGGTCGACCGCTTCTGAACGGACGCACCGGTTCCGGGCCCAGCGGCCTTCGGCGTCGGCCCGCATCGGCGGGTCGGCGCCGAAGGCGCCACGCTCCCGCCGGCCGACGGCACCGGGTATCCGGATGCGGTTGCGCGCCCGAGGAGGACGCACCCTCACGCGGGGCCGTCCACCTGAGGACCGCCGCCGAACCGGGCCGGCCGGCCGGCCACGAGCAGGACACCGGAGGGCGCGGAGGCGATCAGACCTCCGTCTCCGCCGAGGTGGCCCCGGCGACCCGCCGGGCCAGGACGACGGCCGCCCCGGTCCCGGCATCCACCGGAGCCCACGGCTCCCGGCTCGGCTCCCCTCCACGTGTCCGGCACCGCCCCCGGCTCATGCGCTGGGAGAGGCGTGTCCGCCCCGCGGGGTGAACACCACCTCACGCGCCCGTCGACGGGTGACCACCCCGTGAAGGGCGGGGTCGGTGAGCAGCGCCACCGGAGCGATCCGGTTGGGTGACACCGGATACCACTCGGTCAGGGCCTCCTCGATGACGGCCCAGGCGTCGTCGGTGGCGCCGCGGGACGCCAGTGCGCGTGCCGAGTCCAGGGCGCGCTCGAAGGCGGGCGCCTCCGGAATACGGTGCTCGGCGAGCCAGGCCTCCCGCTCCCGGTCGGTCGACGGCAGGCCGGAACCGGGCATCGTCTCGTCCAGGACGCGCACAGCGTGAGCCGCGCGGCCGGGTGTGTCCAGGCCGGCGCTGCGCAGGAAGAGCGCGACCGCCTCGGTGTTCACCTGCTCGGTGCCGATCTCGGCCACCACGTGGGGACGGGCCAGCAGGCCGCGCAGTCTGTGATGGGTCCCGCGGACGTCGAGGAAGGCCGAGAGCACCACCCTCAGGTAGGCGGCGGCGCCCGACCCCTTCTCCTCGGCCCGCCGGAAGGCGTCCAGGGCCTCGTCCACCCGGCCGCGCAGCGCCGCACGGCGCCCCTGGTCCAGGAGCTCCTCGGCCCCCTTCGGGCGCACCGGACGCCCCTCCGACCCGCTCAGTTCCTCGAACGAGGCGCGTTCGTGGTCGACCAGGTCGGCGAAGGACCGGTGGCGCCCGCCCAGTCCCGGATACCAGCTCGCCCACACGTAGGCGGCCCACTCGCCGTCGGGAGAGACGTCGCCCGCGTCCAGCAGCCAGTACTGGGCGTCGCCCTCGTCCGAGACCAGCAGCACCGGCCCGACCAGCCCCTCGTGCTTCAGGTGGTCCTCGTCCAGCGCGTGCTCGTCCCGGAAGTCGTCCAGCCAGCCGACGGAGGCGGTGGTACGCAGGCTGTACATGAACGCGCCCATGGTGCTCCAGCCGTCGGACGCGGCGAGGAAGGAGCGGTAGCCGGACGGCAGCCGTGTGCCGAGCCGCTCCTCCAGGGCCGCGATCTGTTCCTCGTCGGCGCCGTCGTGGCCCAGCCAGGAGGCGGAGCGCTGTTCCTCCGTGGTGGTGAGGAGCTCGTCCTCGTCCAGGACGCGCAGCATGTCGGCGCTGTACTCGGCCAGGTAGGACCGCCAGCTCCCGACGGTGTTCGGCACGTCGGACACCAGGTCGGCGGCGGTCCCGGCGTACGGTGTCGGCGCCTCCCCCGCCGTGTAGCGGTGTCCCGTGAAGGCCTCGTAGGTGCAGGTGCGGTCCGCGGAGAAGAACCGCACCCGGCTGAGCTGGATCTGGGAGCCGCCGCAGTTGCGGGTGATCTCCAGGCGCAGGTACCGGTAGGGCGTGTCCGCCGCGGTACCGGTCACGTGGAAGTCGCGGGAGAGGTGCCGCCCGGGGAAGAACTCGTCGGAGCGGGTGTCGAGCGTGACCCACGTCCGTCCGTCGGCTGACCCCCTGAGCTCCCAGTCGCGGGGGTCGCGGTCGGCGAAGTCGTTGGCGGAGACCAGGGCGTAGTGCCGGATGCGGACGGGCTCGGCCATGGTGAACTCCACCCGGTCGGCGGAGCGCCAGGACAGCCACTTGGTGGAGTTCTCGTCGTCGAGCAGGTTGGCGGCGACCTCGCCCGCCGACGAGTGCTCGTTGCCCGCCTTCGCCTCGCGCACCCCGTCGGTGACCTCACCCGCGTACCGGGCCCGGTCCAGGTCGATCGTGCGGAGGACGACCGCGCCGCCGCCACCCTCCCGGTCGGCCCAGTCGGCCCGCACGACCGGTGCGCCGCCGTCCTCGATGAGCAGCCGCAGGTCCTCCCGCGGCTCCTGTCCGCCCCGTACCCGGAACCGGTGGCAGGTGCGGTCGGACCGCCGCTCCGCCAAGCGGCCACGCCACACGTGGGAGGTGCCGTCCGGGGTGATCCGCACACCGGTGAAGGCGGTCATGGCGGGGTCGAACCCGGCCACCGACTCGGTACCGTCGAGATCCCGCCAGCCGAGCTGGGCGAGGGACACGGCCCTGCCCGGCTCGAACCCGACGACCAGGCGGTGGTCCGGCTTCCACTCCCCTGATCCCGTTCCCGCCCGCCGCCGTTCGGTGAGGAAGACGAGAGCGGGCACGTTCTCTTCCATGGGGGCTCCAACTTGTGAGGGGGTTCGGTGACGGGGCCGGACGTGGGGAGGCCGGCGCCTTCGCAACCGCGCGGACACTACGCGGGCGATCCGACACTCGAAGCGCCCCGGGAAAACGGTGCCCTCCAGCGCTCCGTGACCACGTCCGCGTGGCGGGAGGCCACCGGCGCACCCGGGCCGGAAGGGCCGCGGCGGGGACCGCCACCACCGGTGTCGCACACTGCGGCTACCGTCCCCGTATGACAGGTACGACGGCACCGCTCGACTTCGCCGGGGCCCTGGCCCGGGGACTCAGGAACCGCAACGGGGCCTGGGAGTTCATCCGTGCCTACGCCGCCCGCTGGATGGACGGCCTGGACGAGAGCGACGGGTGGGAGGAGGCCGACCTCGACGCGGCCGAGAACCGAATGGGCCTGCGCCTGCCGGCGGCGCTGCGGGAGGCCTACCGGCTCTTCGCCCGCCGAACGGACCTCACCGGCAACCACGACCGGCTCCTCGCTCCGTCCGAGCTGTACGTCGACGCCGCCCGGGAGGCACTGGTCTTTCGGCACGAGAACCAGGGCGCCGCCTCGTGGGGGATCCTGCTCCAGACCCTCCGGGAGGAGGACCCGGCGGTTCTCATACGGGCCGACCTGGCCGACAGGTCCGTGGAGCGGTGGGAACGGTGGATGGACCGGTTCTCCGTCTGCTGCGTCGAGATCGTGCTGTCGGAGTCCGTGCAGGCCGGCGGTGAAGCCTGCGGCTTCCTGCACGAGCCCGCCGAAGAAGACCTCCTGGTGCTCGAGCAGACGTGTGTCCGCCTTTCCCTCCCCCAATATCCGGCGGGAGGGAACGGGCCCGGCATCCGCTGGTTCCTCGGCCAGGACGTGCTGGTCCGTGACGACGGCGCGGGCCTCCTCGTGCGCGGTCTGACAGCCGAGGCACTCGACCGGTTCCGTGGTCTGACGCCGGGCGAATGGATCGACTCGTGACGGACCGGACCTTCACGGCCGCTCACCCCGGTTCCCCGGTCGGCGCCTCCCCACGCCCACCGCTCTCCGCCGAACGCCGCTCCGAGGGCCTTGGCGGGCTCGGACGCGGTCGTCGCCCACACGAGCCGCCGACAGGACGCGACACGGAGGAAGGAGGCGCCATGACGGTGTTTCCCTCCCGGTCAGTGCGACGGGGGTTCCCGGCTCCAGGCGCGAGCGGCCAGGGTCAGGGTTTCATCGCCCGTCACCAGGGCCTCCCGTCCGTTCTCGTCCGCGTCCATGCGGACGCGGACGGTTCCGTCGAACGCCTCGGTCCGCGCCCGGAGCCGGACGGGACCGGTCGCGTCGAGGACCCGCAGCCGCCATGGCGCTCCCGCCTCCTGGGCGGTTACGGCCAGGTGCACCGTGGCGGAGGCGTCACGGTGGGAACGCCCGTCGGTGTGCTCGGCCGTGTAGGCGACCATGCGCAGCTCGGCCTGTTCCGGGAGACCGGTGACCTCCCGGGCGGGGACACGGGCGGACGGGACGGCTCCCCGCGCGGGCAGCTCGTCGCGCACCCCGCGAAGCAGCTCCCCGGCGTCCGGAACGTCTCGGAGGAGCCTCTTCCAGTCGGGTGCCAGGTCGGTCCCTCCGCGCCGAAGCCACTCGGTCACCAGGGAGCGGAAGGCGGCATCGCGCCGCCGCGGCGGCAGTGCCCCCGCTTCCAGGATGTGGTGCCCGGCCCCCTTCAGGGCACGGCAGTACGCCCCCACCGGTACGCGCGCGGCCTCGCGGGGGTGGTGGACCGAGCGGATCCGCGTCATGGCACGGAACAGGAAGGTCGCCGCTCCCCGTGTGGAGCCCTCCACCTCCCTTCCCCGGGGCCGGTGATCGGGCAGTGAACCGTCCTCACCGGGCGGAATCCGCGCGTCGGCGCGGCGACCGGCACCCGACCGGTGCCAGCAGGAGTCGTCGAGCCGTAGCGAAGCCGCCCGTGCCCGCAGCACTCCGCGTGTGCCCAGGCCGACCGACACCCCGTGCGGGGTGGTGTCCAGGCGCACCACGGACGGCGCGCCGGTGTCGACGTCCACCTCGGTCACCTCGTCCAGGTGCACGTCGAGCGCGGCAGGAGTCCGGGACGCGTTCTCGCCCGGGTCGTAGGAGCGGGCGAGGCCCAGGGTGAGGAACCCGCAGAGCCGGGTGCCGACACGTTCGACCCGGAGATGGTGCACGGTGGCCGCGCCCAGTGCGTAGTCGTCCGCCAGGTCGGCCACAGCCTGCGGCGTCCACCGGGAGCAGGCCGGGCGGACCTCGCCCCGGTAGTCGCGATAGGGCTGGTCGGAAGGTGCGGGTGAGGGCTGGACCAGCGCGTCGATCCGGTGCCCGGCGACCGCGCTCTGCTCCACCATCCAGTCCCAGCGCGTCGGCCCCGGACACGCCATCCACTCCAGGACTGCCCGGGCACGCCGTTCCCGCGTGCGACCGGACCGGCCCGTCGCGGCGCGGAACAGGGGGAAGGTGTTGTCGTCCCACACGTCGGAGACGGCCCTGACGGTCTCCCGGTCGAACGTGCGCGCGTCGCGGGCGGCGTCGGCGATCTGGGCCAGGGAGCGGTCCAACAAGGCGCCCAACGCGGCGAGGGACGGTTCGGCGGGCTCGAAGGCTCGGGGGCTCATGGCCGAACCCTGGCACAGGGCCGCGCCTTGTGTACCACCTGTGTCACGGACGGACCGGCCATGGACCGTGTCCTCGACGGTCCAGGCCGGTCGCGCCCCACCCTCGCCCCGACCGTAGTAGGCGGTCCGCCCGCGCGCCCGCCGGGAACCACGACGGCACCGGCCGAGGCGGGGCCCGGGTCCGCCGACGCGGTCGGGCTGCCGGTTGTCGGATCCGGGCCATAGGGTCCTCGTGTTCCAGAGGCCGACGCATCGGAGACACCGTGACCCGTCACACCCCGCCCCGCCCAGTGGACGTGGAGGCGCTCTTCCCCGAGCTGCGTCCCCTGCGCAGAGAGGCGGTACGGCTCCACCCGCGCGCGGGCCGGCCCTCGTGCCGCGACAGCTCGGTCGGAGGGCCGCTCCTGTGGCCGGCCGACGAGCCCTGGCCCGTGTGCGGCGAAGAGCACTACGAGGCGGACAGCAACACCCTCCACGAGGGGGAGGTCCACCTCGTACCGATCGTGCAGGTCCACCAGGCGGACGCTCCGGGCATTGCGTTCCCGCGGGGACGCGACCTTCTACAGGTGCTGTGGTGCCCCTACGACCACGGTGAGTTCCGCTATCCCCTGCCGCGGGTCCACTGGCGCAGCGCACACGCCGTGGGCCGGGTGGGGGCGACGCCCTCCCCGCACCCGGAGGCTCCGGAGTGCTACGTGCCCGCCCCCTGCGTGGTCCACCCCGAGCAGGTGACGGAGTACCCCCGCTGGGACCTTCCGAAGGACCTCTCCGACGCTCTGGAAGACCGGTTCGCCCAGTTGGAGGGGGAGACGGGCTGGCTGTACCCGTACCACCTCGCCGAAGCCCCCGGAATCAAGCTGGGCGGCTATCCGGGATGGACCCAGCAGCCGGTGTGGCCGGAGTGCGGCGGATGCGGGCAGCGCATGGACCACCTCCTCACCGTGGCCAGCTGGGAGTACGACGGTGAGTCCTGGCGCACCTGGCTCCCCGTCGAGGACCGGGCGGTCGTCGACGGGGAGGAGTCGTGGCGTTCCGAACGGGGCCGCGCGGCACAGGACTCCGCCGGCCTGATGCTGGGAGACGTGGGCGGGGTGTACGTCTTCGAGTGCCGGTCGTGTCCCGGACGCCCCGTCGGCCACTGGTTCGACTGCTCCTGAACGCGCGCCCGCCCCGGGGCCCTCCGGCGACGGGCCGGTCGCGATGACGCTCCGTCCCCCGTATCGCGCGCGGCATGGTCCGGAAGTTTTCAGGAAACCCCACCGGCGACCCGGCGACCGGCCATCCGTCCAGGCCTCCGAACAGGGCACATGCCCCGTCCGGGAATCTCACCGGAATAACATATCCGGAACCTTCCGGAAATTATTGACAACCCGGTGGAGCCGAACGGACACTGTCACTGTCGGCGGGCCTTACCCAAGGTCAGCCATGGTCACCCAGAGTGACATGCCTCCGGGCGGCGGCCGCCCCACAACCGACCGCCCCACCGGGTCGTGTCACACCTCCTACCCCCCGACCCCCCGAGGAGGAAGCACACATGAACGACTCCCCCACCCGCCCGAGGAGCCGCGGGCGCAGCCCCGCCAGGCTGCTCGTCGGCCGTTTCTGCGCCATCGCGGTATCGCTGATCACGGCCATGGCGATGCTGCCCGGCACCGCCACCGCGGCCATCACCTCCAACCAGACCGGCACCAACAACGGCTACTTCTACTCGTTCTGGACCGACAGTGCCGGAACGGTCTCCATGGAACTGGGCTCCGGCGGCAACTACAGCACCTCGTGGAGCAACACCGGGAACTTCGTCGCCGGCAAGGGATGGGCCACCGGCGGACGCAGGACCGTGAACTACTCGGGCAGCTTCAACCCGTCCGGCAACTCGTACCTGACTCTCTACGGGTGGACGAGGGGCCCGCTCGTGGAGTACTACATCGTCGACAACTGGGGCTCCTACAGGCCCACGGGAACGCACATGGGCACGGTCACCAGCGACGGCGGCACGTACGACATCTACCGCACGATGCGCTACGACGCCCCCTCCATCGAGGGCACCCAGACCTTCCCCCAGTTCTGGAGCGTGCGCCAGTCGAGGCGGACGGGCGGAACCATCACCACCGGCAACCACTTCGACGCGTGGGCCCGCGCCGGGATGAACCTGGGCAGCCACGACTACATGATCATGGCGACCGAGGGATACCAGAGCAGCGGTAACTCCAACATCACGCTGGGCTCCTCCGGCGGCGGTGGCGGAGGTGGCGGTGGCGGTGGCGGTGGCGGCAGCGAAGGCTGCACCGCGAACCTGTCCGCGGGCCAGCAGTGGGACGACCGGTACAACCTCAACGTCTCGGTCAGCGGTTCGAGCGACTGGACCGTGACGATGAACGTGCCCGAGCCCGCCGAGATGGTCGCCACCTGGAACATCGACGCCAACTGGCCCAGCTCCCAGGTGCTGACCGCCAGGCCCAACGGCAGCGGCAACAACTGGGGCGTCACGATCAAGCACAACGGCAACTGGGAGTGGCCGACGGTCTCCTGCCGGGCGAACTGACCCCCGTGCGACCGAGGCACCGGTCCCGCGGCGGGCCGCCCACCCGGTCCGCCGCGGGAGGAGGGGCTCCGGAAGGGGCTCCCGGTCCTCGCGGGCGACGGCGAGCCACGGGACCGAACGCCTGAACCGACGAACAACCGACCGACACGGCCCCGGGAACACCCGGGGCCGTTCCCGTGCCCGGTCGTCTCGGCGGCCCTGCTGTGCCTGGCGGCCGTGGCCGCCGCTCGGGGAGGAGCGCCGCCCCTACTCCCGGGTGCCGGTCGCGAGGACGTCCAGTGTGTGGTGCACCTGTCGGCGTGCCTCCTCCTGGGAGACACCGAGGCCCCGGAGCACGGAGACGGCGGTGTTGTGGCTCCCGTGGAGGAGTCCGAGCAGGAGGTGTTCGGTCCCGATGTGGCCGTGCCCGAGCCCGATGGCCTCGTGGAGGGACTGTTCCAGGGCCTTCTCGGTCCTCAGGGTGAAGGGCACGTGCCGCGGGACCGACCCCGCCCCGCGGCCGACCGCTTCGACCACCCCGGCCAGGACGGTCCCGCGGTCGAGCCCCAGGTCGCCGAGGGCGCGGGCCGCGACACTCTCCCTCCTTCCGAGCGGCCGGTGCCCGGTCTCGGCGCGGCCGCGCAGGGCTCCCAGGACACGGGCGAGAAGGCCCTCCCTCTCCTGGAGGAGTCCGAGCAGGAGGTGTTCGGTCCCGATGCGGTCGTGCCCGAGCTCCCATGCCTCCTCCTGGGACCTGACGATCACGCGCCGCGACTGGCCGGTGAACCGCTCGAACACGGCCTCACTCCTGATCTCTCGAAGGGCGGCGGTGCGTCCGTGGCTCCGCCGCCGTCCACCGTCAGGACGGCCCCGAAGGCCACGGCCGCCCTGGCCGCACCGGCGGGCCCGCTCCTCGGGGTGCCCGCGCCGGGCACAGCGCGGTCCGCCCCGCCCGGATCTTCGGGCGGGGCGGACCGGTCCGTGTCTCAGTCGTTGCCGGAGTCGATGGCGGCGTGGTCGAGCAGACCCACGTCACCGTCGTCGGGGCCCTGGCCGCGGGCGGCGATCGCCTCGGCGCCGCCCTCGGGCATGGCGCCGATCAGCCCGGTCGAGGCCGCCTGGGCCGCGCCGATCGCCGCCGGGGTGGAGCCGTCGCCGACCATGCCGAGCCTGGCGTACTCCTCCAGCTTGGCGCGGGAGTCGGCGATGTCGAGGTTGCGCATGGTCAGTTGGCCGATGCGGTCGCTCGGCCCGAACGCGGAGTCCTCCGTCCGCTCCATGGACAGCTTGTCCGGGTGGTAGCTGAACGCCGGTCCGGTCGTGTCCAGGATCGAGTAGTCCTCACCGCGCCGAAGCCTCAGGGTCACCTCGCCGGTGATCGCCATGCCCACCCAGCGCTGCAGCGACTCGCGCAGCATCAGGCCCTGCGGCTCCAGCCAGCGGCCCTCGTACATGAGCCTGCCGAGGCGCCGTCCCTCGCTGTGGTAGGCCGCGATGGTGTCCTCGTTGTGGACCGCGTTGACCAGCCGCTCGTAGGCCGCGTGCAGAAGCGCCATCCCCGGGGCCTCGTAGATGCCCCGGCTCTTGGCCTCGATGACGCGGTTCTCGATCTGGTCGGACATCCCCAGGCCGTGGCGGCCACCGATGGTGTTGGCCTCCAGCACCAGGTCGACGGCGGAGGGGAAGCTCTTGCCGTTGATGGTCACCGGCCGGCCCCGCTCGAAGCCGATCGTGACGTCCTCGGTGGCGATCTCCACCTCGGGGTCCCAGAAGCGCACGCCCATGATGGGGTCGACGATCTCGATGCCGGTGTCGAGGTGTTCGAGGGCCTTGGCCTCGTGTGTCGCGCCCCAGATGTTGGCGTCGGTGGAGTAGGCCTTCTCCGCGCTGTCCCGGTAGGGCAGGCCGCGCTCGGTCAGCCACTCGGACATCTCCTTGCGGCCGCCGAGCTCGTCGACGAAGTCGGCGTCCAGCCAGGGCTTGTAGATGCGCAGGGAGGGGTTGGCGAGCAGACCGTAGCGGTAGAACCGCTCGATGTCGTTGCCCTTGAAGGTGGAGCCGTCGCCCCAGATCTGCACGCCGTCCTCGAGCATCGCGCGCACCAGCAGGGTGCCCGTGACGGCCCGCCCGAGCGGGGTGGTGTTGAAGTAGGCGCGGCCGCCGGACCGGATGTGGAACGCCCCGCAGGCCAGGGCCGCGAGTCCCTCCTCCACCAGGGCCGCACGACCGTCGACCAGCCGGGCGACCTCCGCGCCGTAGTCGGCGGCGCGGCCGGGCACCGAGGCGATGTCGGATTCGTCGTACTGGCCGATGTCGGCGGTGTAGGTGCACGGGATCGCGCCCTTCTCGCGCATCCACGCGACCGCCACGGAGGTGTCGAGACCCCCGGAGAAGGCGATCCCGACACGTTCACCGACTGGCAGAGAGGTGAGCACCTTAGACATGGAAATAAGTATGCATGCAGATGAATGATAATTCAAATCGAAGGTGAGCACGCCTGGAGGCGGCCGTGTTCGGGAACGGCCGCGTTCGGAGGACGGTCCGCCTACTCCCCGGTGAAGGCGGGTTCGGCCCGGTCGAGGGAGGCGGCGATCCCGGCCTCGTTGTCCTTGGTGCCGAGCAGCCTGGCCTGCTCCACGATCTCCCGCTCCAGTGCGGCGGGCAGCGCGGCGAGCAGGTCGGCGCGGAGCGTGGACTTCATCGAGCGCACCGCCAACGGCGCGGAGGCGGCGATGCCGCGGGCGTGGTCCACCGCCGCCCGCCGGAGGGCGCCCTCCTCCACCAGCAGGTCGGCCAGGCCGATGGCGTGGGCTTCGGTGCCCGTCACCCGGCGGGCGGTGTAGAACATGTCGGCGGCCCTCTGCCGGCCGACGATCCCGGGCAGGGACACGCTCAGGCCGAAGCCCTGGTGCAGGCCCAGGCGCCCGAAGTTGGCGTGGAAGCGGGTGGAGGGCGCGGCCACCCGGAAGTCCGCCGCGCAGGCCAGTCCCAGTCCGCCGCCCACCGCCGCGCCCTGGACGGCGGCGACCACGGGCACCGGAAGGGAGAACAGGCGCAGCCCCTCACCGTAGATGGCGCTGAGGTTGCGGACCGGGTCGTCGCCGACCCCGCCCGCCGCGAAGTCCACTCCGGCGCAGAAGTTCCTGCCCTCCGAGCACAGCACGAGCGCGCGGCAGTCGCCGGACTCGGCCAGTTCCTCGGCGGCGTCGGCGAGCCGCCTGAGGACACCGTGGTCGAAGTGGTTGTTGGGCGGCCGGTGGATCTCCAGGACGCCGACGTGCCCGTCGACGCGGACGGACAGTTCCTCGCTCATGGGACGCCTTCCAGATTCGCTCGTCAGTGGCCGGCGACGAGGTTATCGGGCCGCCCTCCACCAGCGGCGACCGCACTCGGACGCGCCCGGCCGCACTTCCCCGCGCGATCCCGGGAACACGGAGCGTTGTTCGGGTCTGGGGAGGACCCGTGTGAGTAACGTGACGCCATGAGCGACGAGATCGACACGACCGTCCCGCCCAGCGGCCCCGGCTGCCAGGAGTGCCTCGCGGAAGGCGGCTGGTGGGTGCACCTGCGCCGGTGTGCGGCCTGCGGGCACGTGGGCTGCTGCGACACCTCGCCCCAGCAGCACGCCACCCGCCACTACGAGGACACCGGGCACCCGCTCATCCGGAGCTTCGAGCCGGGAGAGGCCTGGTTCTTCGACTTCCGCTCCCGGAGGACGAGCCGGGGCCCGGACCTGGCGCCGCCGGACTCACGCCCCCAGGACCAGCCGGTGCCCGGACCGGCCGGCAGCGTCCCGGCCGACTGGAGGGACCGCGTCCACCGCTGACGGGAGCGGTCGAGGGCCCCGTCCGGCCCGACCCGTCCCCCGACACGTCGGGCGGCTCCCCGACGTGGGCGCGCACCGGCGTTTCCTCCCCGGTCGGGCGTGCGGGGCGGGGCGATGGGTACCTGTCTTCGGCGGAAGCGGTACCGCACGCCCCCGTCCGCACGGACGCGAGGCAGCAGAGGAAGCCCACATGAACTCCCTTCACCTGGCGTACGCCGCCATCGGCACGCTCAGCGTGCTCCTCGCACTGTTCAGCAACCGGATCCGGGAACTGCCCCTGAGCGGACCGCTGCTCTCCCTGCTGCTCGGCGTGGCCGTGGGGCCCTACGCGCTCGACCTGTTCCCCCTCTCCACCGAGACGCGGGACTCCCTCCTCCTGGAGGGGGCCCGTGTCCTGTTGGCCGCCTCGGTCATGACGGCGGCACTGCGGTTCCCCGTGACCTCGCTCCGCGGGCTGGTGCCCCAGTTCGCGCTGCTGCTGTGCGTCGTCATGCCGCTCGCGGCGGTCGTGAGCGGTACCGCGGCGCTGGTGCTCGGGCTGCCGTTGGCCCTGGCCGCGCTGGTCGGCGCCTGCCTGTGTCCCACCGACCCCGTGCTCGCCGCGTCGGTGGTGACCGGGGAACCGGCCGAGCGCGACCTGCCCGAGCGTGTGCGCAAGCTCCTCACCGGGGAGAGCGGCGCCAACGACGGGCTCGCCCTGCTCCTGGTCGGAACCGCGGTGGCCGTCGTCCTGCCGCTCACCGGCCCCGGCGACGCGGTGGGGCGCCTGCTGCTGGAGGTGGTGGGAGCCGTGGTCCTGGGCACTGTCCTGGGCGCGGCCGCGGGCAAGGCCATGGAATCGGCCACCAGTCGGCGGGAGTTGGAGGAGGGGCCCTCGCTCGTCTTCACCCTGCTGCTCGCCATCAGCGTGCTCGGCGTGGCGCGGTTGATCGGGGTGGGCGGGGTGCTCGCCGTCTTCGTCGCGGGCCTGGCCTACAACCGGACGGTCCGCAGGGGAGAGCGCGGCCCGCAGCAGAACATCGACGAGGCGGTCAACCGCTACCTGGCCCTGCCCGTGTTCGTCCTGTTGGGCATGGCTCTTCCCTGGAGCGAGTGGATCGGTTTCGGACCGGCCGCGCCCGCCTTCGTGCTCGCCGTCCTTCTGCTGCGCCGTCCGCCCCTGCTGTTGGCCTTCACCCGGCCGCTGGGACTGCGGCCGCGCAGCGCCGCCTTCACCGGGTGGTTCGGCCCGATGGGTGTCAGCGCGCTCTTCTACGCGGCGCACTCCGCCCACGAGGGCGTGCACGACCCGCGCCTGTTCGCCGCCGTCAGCCTGGCCGTCGCGGCCAGCGTGGCCGCGCACGGCCTCACCTCGTCGCCCTTCCGCCGGATGTACGTCCGCGTCCCCGGCCGGAACCGGCCCGGCGGCCTGTCCGAGTCCGAGGACGCGTCAGGCCGATGAGTTCGGGCGCGCACCGGAGTCCGTACCAGTGGGACCGAACGCGGTGTCGGACCTCCGCGGAACCGGTGCACTTCCGAGCCGGGCGGCGGACGAACCCCCTGACAGGAGAAACACGATGCCCGAGGTGAACTTCCCGGCCGTCGGCGCGGCCGCCGTGGCCGCCTTCGTCGCCAGCGGTGTGTGGTACGGCGTCTTCGGGAGCCGGCTCAAGGACCTGGGCGCCTCGACCGAGTCGAGACCGACGGCGCTGCTGCTGCCCGTGGAACTGGCTCGGAGCCTGGTCATGGCGACGGTGCTGGCCGGGCTCGCGTCGGTGTCGGGAATCGCCGGTGTGCCGGGCGCGCTGGTGCTGGGACTGGCTCTGTGGTTCGGCTTCCCCGTCGTGCTGCTGGCCGGATCGGTCTTCCACGAGAACGTCCCGTGGCGGCTCGCCGCCCTGCACGCCGGCGACTGGCTCGTGAAGCTGACGGTCGTCTCCGCCGTCATCGGCTTCTGGCGGTGAGGAGGCCGGCCATGGCGCGGACGGCTCCGATCGGCCTCCTCGTGCGACCCGGCGCGGGCGGGTCCGCCGACCCTGACGACCGGCCGGCGGAGGAAGGCCCCCAGCGCACCAGCCCGGGGGACCACCCGTGGGAGTGACGACCGGTCGGCGGCCGACCGGCTTACTCGTACTCCGTGCCGCCCTGACGCGTGAGGTAGTCATCGGACACGAACTGCGCGATCGCGCGACCGCGCAGGACCGCGGAGTACCTCTCGTGCGCGGGCCGGACCACGAGGCCCTCCCGCATGTGCAGGGCGCCCCCGCTCCAGGTGACGGTGCCGTCGACGTCCAGGGAGATGTCGAACACCGCGTAACCGGGATGGTCGCTGCGGCCGGTCTCGCCGTACCCCAGGTCCTGGACGCCCGAGCCGAACACGCCGACCCGGGCCGCGCCGACCCGCTCCGCCACCTTGCGCGCGGCCTCCGGGACCCCGTGGGCGACCACCGACCGCCAGTACAGGTTGTCCTCAGCGAACGCCAGTCCCTGGCGCCGCGCCCCGTGGTTCTTGGACGAGACGAACTCCTCGCCCGTCCCGGTGAGCAGGGTGAACAGGCACGCCGTGCCGTGGATCTTCTCCGTCGCCACGACCGGCTCACCCTGCTCGAAGACGTCGGGGTGACGCTTGGCGTTCTCCACCTCGACCCACCGCAGCAGGTCCGGCGCCTCGACGAGTTCGCCGCTCATGTGCAGCGGAGCCTTCGGCACCCACTTGGTGATACCGAGCTCCCCCGAGAAGTCGGTACCGGCGTCGTGCGCCGCCGCCAGATCGCGGTCGGCCACCCGCCCGGACACGCAGACGATGCCCTGCGACAGCTCCCCGCGCAGCCGGACGGCCTTCACCCGGTTGCGCCGTGAGCCCGCGAGCCTGCCCGTCAGCCCGAGTTCGTCGACGAGGTCGTCGGGCAGCAGCGCGTTCTCGGGAACGTAGACGGCCCAGTCACCGGTGCGGAAGGCTCCCTTGGCCACGACCGCGCGAAGCAGTCCCACCTGCGCCAGTTCCAACGCGTCGGCGTTGGGATGCGGGTGGTCGTGAGCCGTTCGGCGGTGACCCGGAGGGTGAACATGGGGACTCCTCCACTGTGGAGAGTGTGCACGGACGGCGTTGCGTGGACCGGCTCACTATGGCCGGGCCCCCGCCGGTCGACAACACGTTTTCGGGATGCCGGCCCCGCCACGGGATCGTCGGCGCACGCCTCCACCGCGTTCCACGGGAGCGGCGGGCTCTCACGGCATCCGGATTTCCCATGCATGGGCGTGCGGACCTGGGGTAGTCGCGATCACAACCGAGTAACGGCCTGACTCCAAGGAGGCTTGGTGATGCACTCGCAAGAGGGAACAGGCGGGACCGGAAGCAAGGGTGACCGCATGGCCGAGACCGCCCGCGGCACGGCCGGCGAGGTCGCGTCCACGGCCAGGGAACAGGCGCGGTCCCTCACCGACGAAGCCCGGTCGGAAGCCAAACACGTCACGGGCGACGTCCAGAACCGGCTCCGCGAGGAGGCCCGGTCGCAGACCCAGCGGACCTCGCAGAACCTGCGCCAGTGGTCCGAGGAGCTGTCGTCCATGGCGGACCACGGAAACCCGCAGTCCCCGGTGAGCAGCGTCGTACACCAGGTCGCGCAGGGCGGCCGCGGGGCCGCCGACTTCCTGGAGGAGCGGGGCGTGGACGGCCTGTTGGAGGAGACCAAGAACTTCGCGCAGCGCAAACCGATGGCCTTCCTCGCCGGCGCCGCGCTGGCCGGGTTCGTGGTCGGACGCGCCGTCAAGGCGTCCTCCTCCGCCGGCGGCCAGTCGCACCAGGGCGGACAGCCCGAGGCGATCTCCTCCGGTGAACGGACGGGGCCGCCGATGCCGCGACAGAGCGAGGCCGGACCCGGCGGACCGGTTACGCCGCTCCAGCAGTCCGCCGCGTCCCGGGAGAACCCCGGATATCCGCACGAGGACCCGGGGCCGCAGGGACGCACCCTCTGAAGGGAGCTGACATGGCAACGATTCCCGGCCCGTCCCCGAGCAACAGGGGTGAGGCAGGCCCGTCCCCGAAGAGGGACGAGGCAGTAGAGGAGCGGTCGCTCTCCGAACTCCTCGGTGAGGTGACCGGCGATCTGCAGACGCTGTTCCGGCAGGAGATCGCGCTGGCCAAGGCAGAGGCCCGCGAGGAGGCGAAGAAGGCGGGCAAGGCCTCGGGCCTGCTCGGCGGAGCCGCGGTGGCCGCCTACCTGGCGGTGCTGCTGGCCAGCCTCGCGCTCATGTTCGGCCTGGCCGAACTCATCGGCCTGGGCTGGGCCGCACTGGTCGTCGCGGTGCTGTGGGCGATCGCCGGCGCGGTCCTGTTCACCATGGGCCGCAAGCAGATGCGCCAGGTCTCGCCCAAGCCGGAACGCACCATCGAGACCCTCAGGGAGGACGCGCAATGGGCGAAACACCCGACCAGATAAGGCATGACATCGAGCGGACCCGCTCTGAGCTGACCCACGACACCGATCGCCTGGCCAACAGGGCCGACCCGCGCAACATCGTGGAGCGGCGCACCCGGCGGGTCCGGGACAGGGCCCAGCACCTGAGGAACCGGGTCATGGGCTCGACGCCGTCGTCCAAGGAGGTGTCCGGGGAGATGCGACAGACCGCCCACCAGGCCACCGAGATGGCGAGGTCCGTGCCCCAGCAGGCCGCGCACCAGGCCCAGGGCAACCCCATCGCCGCCGGGCTGATCGCCTTCGGCGCCGGGCTCCTGGCCGCCTCGGTCATCTCCGAGAGCCGTGCGGAGCAGCGCGCGGCGCAGCGCGTGAGCGAGCGCGCCGGCCCGGTGATCGAGCCGGCCAAGCAGGCGGTGACGGAGTCCGCCGAGCACGTGAAGGAGCAGGCGACCGAGTCCGCGCGGTCCGCCGGGGAGCACCTGAAGGGCAGTGCCTCGGAGGCCGCGCACAAGACCGGCGAGCACGCCCAGCACGAGACGAAGGCCGCGACGGAGGAGATGCGCCGTTCCTAGCGTTCCCGGAGTGCGGGGTCCGTGTCCGGCCGGCACCGCCGCGACACCGGCGGCGGTGCCGGCACACGGGCGGGGTGGACCGCGCCCGGCGCGGTGACGGGGCCCACGGGGACAAGTGAGAGAAGGAGCAGTCGATGGTCGAACGTCACTCTCCGGATTCGGGCGAGGACCCCTCCTCCCGGGAGGAGGCCCGGGCGCCGAGCAAACCGACCGGCATGTCGGGGTCCTCGTGGTGGGCCTCACTGCGCCGGACCTTCAAGGAGTTCAGCGACGACGGCCTGAGCGACCTCGCCGCCGGCCTCACCTACTACGCGATCCTGTCCCTCTTTCCCGCGATCCTGGTCCTGGTGTCCCTGCTAGGCCTGGCCGGGCCCGCGGCGACGCAGACCCTGACCCAGAACATCTCCGGGGCCATGCCCGCCCAGGTGAGCGAGATCGTGACGACGGCCATCGGGACCCTGCAGGGCAACCGGGCCGCGGCCGGAGTGTTCGGCCTGATCAGCCTCGTCGTCGCGCTGTGGTCGGCCTCCGGCTACATCGCGGCCTTCATGCGCGCCTCCAACGTCGTCTACGACGTTCCCGAGGGGCGGCCGATCTGGAAGACGCTGCCGATCAGGGTCGGCGTCACCCTGCTGATGGTCGTCCTGCTGACCGTGACGGTGATCGCCGTCGCCGTCACGGGCGGCGTCGCGGAGTGGGTCGGCAACATACTGGGCCTCGGATCGACCGTGGTGACGGTGTGGAGCATCGCGAAGTGGCCGGTGGTGCTGCTCATCGTGGTGTTCATGATCGCGCTCCTGTACTGGGCCTCGCCCAACGCCAAGCGCGGGTTCCGCTGGATCAGCCCGGGCAGTGTGCTGGCGGTCCTGCTCTGGCTGCTCGCCTCGGCCGCCTTCGCCGTCTACGTCGCCAACTTCGCCTCCTACAGCAAGACCTACGGCAGCATGGCGACGGTGGTCATCTTCCTCGTGTGGCTGTGGATCAGCAATATCGCGATCCTGCTCGGTGAGGAGTTCAACTCCGAGATCGAACGCGGGCGCGCCATCTCCGCGGGACAGCCCGAGGACGAGGAGCCCTACGTGGAGCTGCGCGACCAGCCCAAGGAGAAGCACGGGCGGTCCGAGGCGGGGCACGGCGGGCAGCAGCGGGAGTGACGGCTCCCGGCCGGGCGGGGTCCGCCCCACACGTGCCACCGGGCCGGTCCGCTCTCCGGGAGCGGCCCGGCCCGTCCGCGTGCTTCCGCCGGACCGGGCGCCGAGCACCCGGGCCGTCGCGTACCCCGGCGCCGCGCCCGGGCTACCACTCCACCGGCAGGTCGCGCAGGCCTCCCGTGATCACCTGCTCCCGTACCCGCAACCCGTCCATCCCGGCGGCGAGCCGCAGGGTCGGAAGGCGCGACGTGAGCTGGGACAGGACGGCGCCCAGTTCGATCCGGGCGAGGGGCGCGCCGACGCAGTAGCGCGCTCCGTGCCCGAAGCCGAGGTGGGAGGGGCCGGTGCGGCCGGGATCGAAGCGGTCGGGTTCGGCGAAGGCCCCGGGGTCGTGGTTGGCGGCTCCGGTGTCGCACATGACCAGGTCCCCGGCCCGGATGGTGACACCGGCGATCTCGATGTCGGTGCGGGCGTAGCGGGGGATCCCGCCGCTCCCGCCGCCCGGTAGGCGCAGGATCTCCTCGACCGCGGCGGGCACCCGGCCCGGATCGCGCACCAGGGCCTGGTAGCGGTCGGGTTCGGCGAGCAGGCACAGCACCCCCAGGCCGATCCGTACGACGGTGGTCTCGTGCCCGGCGAAGAGCAGGGCCATCGCGATCATGGCGGCTTCCTCGTCACCCACGTCCGGAGTCTCCACCAGCCGCGAGAGGACGTCCTCGCCCGGCCGCCGGCGCTTGCGGGCCACCAGTTCCAGACCGTAGGAGAACAGCGCGGCCATCCCCCGTTCGGAGCGGGAGCGGTCGGTGGCGTCCGCGGCGTCGAGCGTCCAGGCGCGGAAGCGGTCGCGGTCGGCGTAGGGAACGCCGAGCAGCTCGCAGATGACCAGGATCGGCAGGGGGACGGCGAGCGCGGCGTTGAGGTCGGCCGGCCGCGGCCGCCGTTCCAGGTCCTCCAGCAGGGTGGTGGTCAACTCGTCCACACGCGGGGCGAGGGCGCGCATGCGGCGCGGTGTGAAGTGGGGCCGCATGAGCGAGCGCATCCGGTTGTGGTCGGCCTCCTCGGTGTCGTGGTCGCCCTGGGGGCCTCCGAACAGGACGGACTCCCCCGCACGCGCGGCGCGGGCGGGCTCGGGGTGGGAGCGGCCCAGGCGGTCGTCGGCGAGCAGGGCGCGCACCTCGTCGTAGCCGGTGACGAGCCAGGCCCCGTCCCCGACACGGGTGCGGACCCTGTGCACGGGACCCTCCAGGGCCAGACGGCGCAACCGCGGCGGGAACGCCAGCGGGTCGGGCTGTTCGAAGGGCAGTTGGGGCAGCATGACGGCCTCGCTTGTTTACTCTGCTTTGTTGAACCAGCTTTGTATACTCCCTGTTAAACAAATGTACTTGTAGACTCGGCTGTTAACAAGAGGGAGTGTGAGGATGGCCGAGGAGTCAGCGGCACGTGGGGAGGCCGCCCCCGTTCGAAGGCTGCGCAGGGCCGAGCGCCGGGAGCAGATCCTGGACGCGGCGAAACGGGCCTTCGCCCGGACCGGGTTCACCGACACGTCCCTGGACGACGTGGCCGCCGAGGCCGGCGTCAGCCGGGTCATCCTCTACCGGCACTTCGAGTCCAAGGGCGGGATGTACCGCGCGGTCCTGGACCGCGCGCTCGAACGCCTGGTGGCACGGGTGGGCGAGGGCGAGTTCACCGACGCGAGCATCCCGGCGTTCCTGTCGGCGGCCGCCGAGGACCCCGACGGGTTCCGGCTGGTGTTCCACCACGCCGCTCGGGAACCGGAGTTTCGCGACCTCACCGACGGACTCACCGCGGCCTCCACCGAGTTGGCGCTGCGCCAGCTGGCCGAGGTCGTCCCCGACCCGGCGTGGGCGCGCTGGGCCGCTCACCTGGTGTTCACGGTCGCCGTCGAGGGCGCTGCGGCGTGGCTGGACGCCGGTCGGCCCGATCCCGACAGCGCGGCCGAACGCGTCAGCGCGGCCGTGCACGGTGTGATCAGCGCGGCCCGCGGATCCGCCTGACCCCTCGCGGGTCAGCCGAACGCGTTGAGGACCAGCAGGAGCAGGATCGTCAGGGCGGCCGAGACCACCAGGGACAGGAAACAGCCGAGCCGACTGCTGAAGAAGACGAACATGGTGTCTGGTGCTCCCTACGTCGTCGAGGACCCGGGGGCCGAGACCCGGAGGGGTCGAGCACGGCCCGGCATTCCCCTACCCCGTTCCCGGCTCACCGGAAGCACCCCTGACCGCTTCCCTGCGAGGAAACACCATGGCTTGGATTCCCACACGACACTTCCTCACCAACCTGGCGTAGGAGCCTTGCATATTCCCGCCATATCGTGAAGGTTTTCTTCTGAGGCCGAGCCGGGTGCGGGTGCGGTGACCGCACCGGCGCGCCCCCGTTCGGCTCGACGCCCCTGTCAGCGCGACAGAAGCCGGAAGGAACCACGTTGGCGTACCCGAACCGGAGCCGCCCCGCGTCCCGAACCGCCGGGTCCGGGGCCTCGATCTCCCGCACCGGTGCCCTGTGCGGCGCCTTCGCCGCGGTGCTCACCGCGGCCCTGCTCCACGCGCCGGCCCCGGTGGCCGTGATGGCCGCAGAGAGCGCCGACGGCGGCTCCGAACCGTGCCAGACCGATGCCCAGGCCCCGCCCAAGAGACAGATGCGCGCCGAGTGGATCGCCTCGGTCGTCAACATCGACTGGCCCAGCGAGCAGGGCCTGACGCCCGAGGAGCAGCGGGCCGAGCTCGTCGGACTCTACGACCAGGCCGAGGCCGACGGCCTCAACGCCGTGTTCGTGCAGATCAGGCCGACCGCAGACGCGTTCTGGCCGTCCCCGTACGAGCCCTGGTCGGAGTGGATCACCGGGGAGCAGGGCGTGGACCCCGGATACGACCCCCTGGAGTTCGCCGTCGAGGAGGCCCACGCCCGCAACCTGGAGTTCCACGGGTGGTTCAACCCCTACCGGGTGGCCATGCACGAGGACCCGGGACGGCTGGTCGAGGACCACCCCGCCAGGCTGAACCCGGACTGGGTCTTCCCCTACGGGGGCAAGCTCTACTACGACCCGGGAATCCCCGAGGTCCGCGAGTTCGTGATCAGGGCGATGATGCACGCGGTCGAGAACTACGACCTGGACGGGGTGCACTTCGACGACTACTTCTACCCCTATCCGGTGTCCGGTGAGGCGGTCCCGGACCGGGACACCTTCGCCGAGCACGGCCGGGGGTTCACCGACATCGAGGACTGGCGGCGCGACAACGTCAACCTCCTGGTGGCGGAGATGGATGAGGCGGTGCACGCGGCCAAGCCGCACGTGAAGTTCGGTATCAGCCCGTTCGGCATCTGGCGCAACGACTCCAGCGACCCGGCGGGCTCCGACACCAACGGCTTCGAGTCCTACAGCGGCATCTACGCCGACAGCCGCACGTGGGTGCGGCGGGGATGGGTCGACTACATCAACCCGCAGGTCTACTGGGAGATCGGCCTGCCCGTGGCCGACTACGCGGTGCTGGTCCCGTGGTGGGAGCGGGTCACCGAGGGCACCGGGGTGCACCTCTACATCGGCCAGGCCGCCTACAAGGCGGGCAACGAGGGTGCCTGGTCCGACCCCCGGGAACTCGCCCGGCACCTGGAGTTCAACCGCTCCCACCCCGGCGTGGACGGAGACGTCTACTTCAGCGCCGAGTCGCTGCGCACCAACGCCCGGTCCGCCATGGACGTCGTGGTCGAGCGGCACTACGCCCAGCCCGCCCTGGTCCCGGTCAAGGAGGACCTCGGGGGCACGGCTCCGGAGCCGCCCAGGGTCGGCGGCGCCGAGCGCGGCGACGGCGTCCGGCTGACCATCCGTCCCGGGCGGGGGCGGGAGCCCGCCTACTACGCGGTCTACGCCTTCGACGGCACACCGAGCCGGGGCGACGCCCCGTGCGGGATCGAGGACCCGCGCGCGATGGTCGGAACCGTGCGCGCCGCCGAGGGAGGCGAGACGGTCTTCACCGCACCCGGCGGGGACGGTGGGCGCACCTACTACGTGACCGCCCTGGACCGGCTGCACCACGAGAGCCCGCCGAGCAATCCGAGGTACGTGCCCTGACGCCCTGACGCGGGCACGCGTCCGACGAGCGGCCGTGGGGCCCGGCGGTCGCCGGGCCCCACGGCCGTCGCCGTGCCGGGGCCTTCGCGGGTACACGGGGCTCGGGGTGTCCACGCACGAGGGAGCGGCGTGCGCCCCCGGCTCAGTCGACCCGGGCCCCCATCACCGGGTGCTCCCCGCCGGGGTCGTCCACGGCCTCGAACCCGCACGCCCCGAAGAACTCCACCCGCTCCCCCGCGCCCGCCCCCTCCTCGGGGTACAGGAACACCCAGCGGACTCCGGCCTCCCTCGCCACGCGCGCGAACGCCTCCATGAGGCCTCTCCCGACCCCCTGCCTGCGTGTGTCCGGGTCGACGACGACCGCGAGCACGTACCCGTGCGGGGGCGGGACCGGGGCTCCGGGGCCGGTGTACTCGGCGTCCACCACCCCCTCCAGCCAGCCCACGAGGCGCCCGTGGAGCTCGGCGGACAGGGCCACGACCCCGTCGGGCAGGTGACCGTTCGCGTAGGCCTTCGTGTCGAGGTGCGGGGCGGCGCGCCTGATGAGCGACACGATCGCGGGAGCGTCCTCGGCGACGGCGGGACGGACAGGCATGAGAGCACGGTAACGCGGGAGGCTCCGTCGAAGCGGGATTCCTCCCGGCCCGTTCCAGCCCTCGGTGATCTCGTGTGGCTCGGCGACGGCGGTCCAGCGCTCCGGACGGGCCCACGGGGACCGGCCGGTCCCCTCCGGGGCCTCGGCCCTGTCCTCGGCCCGGAGGGTCGCGTAACCGCCGACGACCTCCCTGACCTCGGTGAAGGGCCCGTCGGTCTGGTCGTGCCCGCCCCCGGACCAGGCTCCCGGGTCCCCTCCCGATGTCGGGACGGGCTCCGGGCGCGAAGGACACGTAACGTGGCCGCATGGACATCGATCTGCGTACGCGCACGGCCCTGGTGACCGGTTCGACCCAGGGGATCGGCCTGGCGATCGCGACGACGCTGGCGCGTGCCGGCGCCGTGGTGGCGGTCAACGGGCGCACCGAGGAGAAGGTCGCCCGCGCGGTGGAGGCGGTCTCCGCCGACGTGCCGGGGGCCGAACTGGTGCCCGCGGCCGCCGACGTGACCACGGAGGAGGGTGCCGGACGGATCCGGGAGCTGCTGCCCGACCTCGACGTGCTCGTCAACAACCTCGGGATCTTCGGCGCCGAGGAGGCGCTGGCCATCACCGACGACGAGTGGCGCCGCTACTTCGAGGTCAACGTGCTCTCCGCCGTGCGGCTGACCAGGGGGTTCCTGCCCGGGATGAAGGACCGGCGGTGGGGCCGCGTGCTCAACATCGCCAGCGACTCGGCCGTGGTGATCCCCGCCGAGATGATCCACTACGGCGTGTCCAAGACGGCGCTGCTCGCGGTCTCGCGCGGGTTCGCCAAGGAGGCCGCGGGCACGGGGGTGACCGTCAACTCGGTGATCGCCGGTCCCACCCACACCGGCGGCGTGGAGGACTTCGTCTACCAGCTCGTCGACCGGGACCTGCCCTGGGAGGAGGCCCAGCGCGAGTTCATGCGCCTGCACCGGCCGCAGTCGCTCCTCCAGCGGCTGATCGAGCCCGAGGAGATCGCGAACATGGTCGCCTACCTGAGCTCTCCCCTGGCCTCGGCGACCACGGGGGCCGCCGTACGCGTGGACGGGGGCTACGTCGACTCCATCCTCCCCTGACCGCGGTCGAGGAGGGAGCGCCGGGCCGATGCGGCCGCCGGCCGGCCTCGTGGCACGTCCGTACAGGTCGCCGCCCCGTCCCGGACCAGGGGCCCCGCGGGGGCGGGGTCCGGTGACCGCCCTGGCCGGGGTCGCCCGGACAGCCGCCGGAATGACCGGGGTACCCGCCGGGACCGCCGGGGTGACCGCCGGGGCGACCCGGATACCCGGCCCGGACCCGGGCGTGAGCGGGGTCGGTCACCCGGAACCGCTCCTTGGCGCTCTCGCTCTGGATGAGCACCAGGACGACCGCCATCAGGTCCACGCCCGCGGCGGGGTCGGCCGAGTCGGTGGGGAGGTCGAGGAGGGCGCCGGCCATCCCCGTGCCCACGACCACGCGCAGGAGCGTGTTCGCCCTGTTGCCGCCCCCGCCCATGGTGAGGGCGACGTAGGCCTCGCGGCTCGTGTCAGTGCCCGGACCCGTCCACGGAGCGGTGGAGCCGGTCGGCGAGCTCGGCGGTACTGTGCGCGAACTCCTCCGGTCCCTCGACCGTGAAGGGCAGGCCGGTGAGCGCGAGGACGACGGCGAGCCACGCGTGGGAGTCCACCCGGGCGGTGTAGCGCGCCCGGCCGGGTCCGACCGCTTCGAGGCCGCCGTCGATCCGCGCGATCCGCGCCGCCACCTCCTCGGCCGACGCGGCGAACAGGACCGACACCGTGTGCCGGGCCTCCGTACCGCGAAAGCCCCGCTCCAGGTGCTCGGCGAGGTGCTCCTCGGGCGGCTCCCTGCGGGAGAAGGGCGCCCGGGTCGGGGTGACGGTGGTGATCCGGTCCAGGCGGAAGGTCCGCCAGTCGTCGCGCTCGCGGTCCCAGGCGAACAGGTACCAGCGCCGTCCGGACAGGACCAGCCGGTACGGATCCACCTTCCGCCGGAGCTCGCGTCCGTCCCTGTCCCGGTGGACCATCCGGACCCAGTGCCCGTCCGCGACGGCCTCGCCCAGGCCGGTGAGGACCTCCGGCCGCACCCCCGGCCACACCCGCTGCTCCGGTTCGACCGCCTCGGTCAGGGCGGCCGCCCGTCGGGCCAGGCGGGCGGGGAGCACCTGGCCGAGCTTCGCCAGGGCGCGCTCCGCGCTCTCCTCCACCCCCTCCACCCCGCCGAGCCCGGCGGCGACGATCCGCAGGCCCAGCGTCGCGGCGACGACCTCGTCGTCCTCGAACAGCAGGGGCGGCACCGCGCGGCCCGCGACCAGCCGGTAGTGGCCTCCGGGGCCCCGGAGGCTCTCCACGGCGTAGCCCAGCTCGCGCAGCCGGTCGATGTCGCGGCGCAGCGACCGCGGGCTGGTGTCCAGGGCGGTGGCCAGGTCGGCGCCGGGCCAGGCCCTGCCGCTCTGGAGCAGGGACAGCAGGCGCAGCATCCGCGCACTCGTGTCGGCCATGCCCACGATTCTGCCTCCTGTTGTGGCCGGATTCCGGCCACAAGTGTTCCTAGCGTGGCGCCATGAGCATCGACACGGCACGGCCACGACCCGCCGCGACGGACGAGATCGTCGTCGAGGGGGCCAGGACGCACAACCTGCGCGGGATCGACGTCAGGATCCCCAGGAACCGGATCACGGTGTTCACCGGGGTCTCCGGATCGGGCAAGTCCTCACTGGTGTTCGACACCGTCGCGGCCGAGTCGCGGCGCCAGCTCAACGACACCTACGACAGCTTCGTCCGCAACCGGCTGGGCCGTCCCGGCAGGCCCGACGCCGACCGGATCGACAACCTGTCGGTCGCGGTGGTCCTGGACCAGCGGCGCCTGTCGGGCAACGCCCGCTCGACGGTCGGCACGGCCACGGACATCGCACCGCTGGTACGGCTCCTGTTCTCCCGGATCGGTGAGCCCTCCGCCGGACTCTCCCACGTGTTCTCGTTCAACGACCCGCGCGGCATGTGCCCGGAGTGCCAGGGGCTGGGAACCGTGGACCGGGTGGACGCGGCGGCGCTGATCGACCCGGACCTGTCCCTGGACGAGGGCGCGATCCGGTTCCCGACCTTCGCGCCCGGCACGTGGCGGTGGAAGCGCTACGTGCACTCCGGCCTGTTCGACCGCGCCAAACCCGTGCGCGAGTACACGTCCGCCGAGCGGGACCTGCTGCTGTACGCCGAGGGGGTGCGACCGCCCGACCCCGACCCGGAGTTCCCGAGAACGGGGACCTTCGAGGGGGTGGTGCCCCGGCTCACCCGCAGCTACCTCACCTCCGAGTCCCCCGGACCGTCCGCGCGGGACCGCGCCGCGCTCGACCGGGTGGTCAGCTCCGGGCCCTGCCCCGAGTGCGGGGGCGCGCGGCTGAACCGGACCGTCCTGGACTGCCGGATCGGCCCGCACAACATCGCCGAGTGGTGTGCGATGCCCGCCGTCGAACTGGCCGGGGTCGTGGGCGGAACCGACGCGGAGCGGGTCCGGCCGCTGGCCGAGGCCCTGGTCGAGCGGCTCGGGTACCTGGACCGGGTGGGCCTGGGCTACCTCAGCCTCGACCGGGCCTCGGGCACGCTCTCGGGCGGTGAGGCGCAGCGGGTGCGGATGGTCCGGCACATGGGCGGGTCGCTGACCGGGCTGACCTACGTGTTCGACGAACCCAGCACCGGGCTGCACCCGGCCGACGTACACCGGCTGACGGACCTGATGCGGCGGCTGCGCGACAAGGGCAACACGGTGCTGGTGGTGGAGCACGACCCCGACGTCATCGCGCTCGCCGACCACGTGGTCGACATGGGCCCCGGGGCGGGCCGAGACGGCGGCCGGGTGGTCTACGAGGGTTCCGTCAGGGGGCTGCTGCACGCGGACACCCCGACCGGCCGGTACCTGCGCGGGCCGCGCGCCGTGCGCGGGCGGGTCCGGGCCCCTCGGGGAAGCATCGGGATCCGCGGCGCGCGCCTGCACAACCTCAGGGGTGTGGACGTGTCGGTACCGACGGGGGTGCTGACCGTGGTCACGGGGGTGGCCGGATCGGGCAAGAGCTCGCTGGTGGGCGGGGAGCTGCTCCGGGTGCGGCCGGACGCGGTCGCCGTCACCCAGGGCGCGGTCGGAGGCGGGAGCCGGTCCACTCCGGCGACGTTCCTGGGCGTGCTGGACACGGTGCGGGGGCTGTTCGCCCGGCGCAACGGGGTGGCGGCGTCGTGGTTCAGCGCGAACTCCAGGGGTGCCTGTCCCACGTGCCGTGGACGCGGGGTGATCATCACCGACCTGGCCTTCCTGGACGACGTGGAGACCGTCTGCGAGGACTGCCGGGGCACGCGGTTCAACGACCGGGCGCTGTCGTACACCCTGGGGGACCGGACGATCGCCGAGGTGCTGGGGATGACCGCCGTGGAGGCGGCCGGGTTCCTCGGGGAGCCGGGGGTCGAGGACGCGCTCGGCCGCCTGGTCCGGGTGGGACTGCCCTACCTCGCACTCGGCCAGTCGCTGGACACGCTGTCGGGCGGTGAGCGCCAGCGGCTCAAGCTGGCCCGGGAACTGGCCGCCCCGGCGTCGGTGTACGTGCTCGACGAGCCCACGGCCGGGCTGCACGGCGGCGACGTGGACCGGCTGCTCGCCCTGTTCGACCACATGGTGGACGCGGGAACGAGCCTGGTCGTCGTGGAGCACCACCTGGACGTGGTCGCGTACGCGGACCACGTCATCGACCTGGGTCCGGGCGCCGGGACGCACGGGGGCCGGGTGGTCTTCGAGGGCGCCCCGGCCCGGATGGCCCGTTCGGGGACCGGTGCGACCGCCGAGGCGCTGCGGCGGTACCTGGAGGAGGTGTAGCGGGACGGCGGGTGCGCGGCCCGCGCCCACGGGCCGCGTACCAAGGCCCGAACGCGCGGATCGGCGACGGGGCCGCCCGGGCCGGCGCGCCCACGGCGTTCACTCCTCCTCGACCAGCGGGGCGACCACGCGGGCGAACAGTGCGCGCGTCCGCTCGGGGGAGGCCGCGTTCAGGGCGGGAGAGCCCACGACGGAGCGCATGACACCCAGGCCGAGCAGGAGCGCGCCGAGCATCTCGGCCCGCAGTTCGGGGGAGGTGCCGGGAAGGCGCTCGGCGAACTGGCGCAGGTAGCCGTCGCACAGCTGGGCCCGCAGTTGTTCGCGCACCTCGGCGCGCCCGGAGGAGCGCAGCATGACCAGGAGCGGGTGCTCACCGCCGTACTCGTCCCAGTCGGCGAGGACGACCTCGTGGAGCAGGGTGTCGGCCAGCACGGCGGCGGACCGGTCGGTGCCGTCGGCCAGCCCCTCGGGGATCTCCGGTCGCACCGCCTGGGCGTACAGCTCCTTCTTGGAGCCGAAGTAGCGGAAGACGAGGGCGGGGTCCACTCCGGCGTCGGCGGCGATCTCCCTCACCCCCGTGCCGTCGTAGCCGTGTCGGGCGAAGCGCAGTCGTGCGGCGTCGAGCAGTGCGGCGCGGGTCGCCGCCTTGTCGCGGCGTCTGGTCGGAGTCATGAGGTCAGCATAAGTCATCGGATGTTGACTTAGCGAACGGTCGCGCCTAGCCTTTGTCATCACCTGATGACCTGACTGGACGGGCGGACACATGCGCACCTACGTGATCACCGGCGGTACGGACGGCATGGGCCGGGCACTGGGGCTGCTCCTGCTGCGGCGCGGCGACCGGGTCCTCGCCGTGGCCAGCGGACGCGCCAAGGGGGAGGACTTCCTGGCCGAGGCGGGGGCGGCCGGGGCCGGGGAGCGCGCGGAGTTCCTGCGCGCCGACCTGAGCACCGTCTCCGGCATGGACCGGGTGGTCGGGGAGGTCCGGGCCCGAACGCAGGGGCTGGACGGCCTGGTCCTCGGAGCCCAGCGCTTCCGCCCCGGGCGGGAGGAGACCGCGGACGGGCTGGAGTCCACCTTCGCCCTTTCCTACCTGAGCCGCTTCGTGCTCGGGCACGGACTGGCCGGCCTGCTGGAGCGCGGGGAGTCCCCCGCCATCGTGAACATCGCCGGCCCCGGAGGCATCCCCGGCCGGATCCGCTGGGAGGACGTCCAGCTGACCGGGGACTACACGGGCATGCGCGCCGCCACGCAGTCCTCGCGCTGCAACGACCTGCTCGGCGTGGACTTCCCGGTCCGCCATCCCGAAGCGCGCACCCGGTACGTCCTGTACAACCCCGGTTTCGTGCGCACCGGCATGGCCGATCCCCTGCCGCTGCCCCAGCGTCTCCTGACGCGGGCGCTGGCGCGGGTGTTCGCGACCCCGGCGGCGAAGGCCGCCGTGCCGATCGCCCGGTTCCTGGACGAGCCGCCCGGGGCCGCGGTCACCGCGTTCCGTCGCGGCACACGGCTGGAACCGACCGGCGCGGACTTCGATCCGGAGGCGGCCGACCGCCTGTACTCGTACACTGTCGGCCTGCTGTCGCGAACCCCCTCGCGGCGCGCCTCCTGACGGGCCGGGGAACGACCCCGCCGACACGCAACGGAGCCACCGTGATCGTCCTGCTCAACGGCCCCTTCGGCGGCGGCAAGACCAGTACCGCCGAGGAGCTCGTCGGCCTGGTTCCCGGCAGCCGCCTCTTCGATCCCGAGACGGTCGGGTTCATGCTCCGCGAACTGCTGCCCGACCATCCGGGCGACTTCCAGGACCTTCCTCCCTGGCGGACCCTGTTCGCGGCCACCGCCGCCGAGGTGGCGGCCTTCACCGGACAGGTCCTGGTCGCACCGATGAGCATCCTGGACGAGGACTACGCCGAGGAGGTCACGGGCGGGCTCCGGGACCGAGGGCTGAAGGTGTGCCACGTGCTGCTGCGCACCGACCGGGCGACGCTGGAGTCGCGTATCGCCGGGCACGAGCTCTTCCCCGGGGACCGGGAGCGCAGTGCGGACGCCGCGGCGTATCGCCGGTCCAGGGCGGAGGCCTTCTTCACCGCCGCCGGCGGCTGGCTCGGTGACACCGCCGATGTGACCGTGGACACCACGGACACTCCCCCGGCCGGGGTGGCCGCGGAGGTCGCCGCATACCTCGCCCGCTGACCAGCGGTTCTCCCGCGAGGTCGGCACGGGAGGTCCGTTCCGTCCCAGTCTGATCACGCTGCGCACCCGTACCTTACGGAGGGTTTATGCGAAGAGGGTAGACATGAAGCAACCTATGGATTGAGTGAGCGATGTTCGACGACGTGATCGACTGGTTCAAGGGCCTCTTCGGCGGAGCCGCCGAGGACGCGACCCAGGGGATGTCCGACACCCTGGGCGCGGGGATGGGCACCGCGCAGGAGGCGACGCAGACCTTCGGCGAGGGTGCGGCGGGCGCCACCGAGAGCGCCCAGGCCTACGGCGAGGAGGCCGCCGGCGGGGTCACCGAGAGCGTGGAGGGCTTCCAGGAGCAGGCCGACACCGTGAGCGGTGTCGTGGAGGACCCGGGCGGCGCCGCCACCGACGCGGCGCAGGACCGCCTCTTCGGCAACAACACCTGACGGGGCCGCGCCCTCCCGGCCTTCCCCGGCGGGAGGGCTCCGCCGCCTCCACCCGGTGCGGCGCCCCGGCCGTGAGGACCGCGGCGCCGCCGGCGCGCGCGGATCAGCACACGCCGATCCGGCGCCGGAGCGCCAGCGCCGCCAGTCCCGCCAGACCCGCCGCGCACAGCCAGGCGAAGGTGTCGCCGATCCGTGAGTAGACCGTGGCCACGCCCTCCCGCGGCACGTACGCGACCATGGCCTGCTGCTCCGACGTGAAGTAGTCGGTGGTCGCCAGGACCCGCCCCTGGTGGTCGACGGCGTTGGCCCGCCCCCGGCTCGCCTGCCGGAACAGGGCCGAACCGTTCTCCACCGCCCCGAACACCGCGTTGCGGGCGTGCGTCTCCTTGATGCCCTCCCAGGTGTTGGCGCCGACGAGCAGGATGCCCGCGTCGGCCGCCCCGGCCCGGCGCACGAGGAGTCCCGCCCCGCCCTGCGCGACCTGAGGGAGGTCGCCTGGCGGGTCTATCCGGCGGTGCTGGCCGAGGAGGGGCTGCGGGCCGCCCTGCACGGGCTGGTCGGGCGGTCGGACCTGCCGATCGACCTGGGGTACGACCTGTCCCGGACACTCTCCCCGACCGTGGAGACGGCGGCCTACTTCGTGGTCGCCGAGGCGGTGACCAACGCGGTCAAGCACTCGGGGGCCGAGCGGATCGGCTCGCGGGCAGCAGCCGCACGGACCCGCTGGGGCGCCTGACCGAGCGCGAGCGCGACGTCATGGCGCTCATGGCCCAGGGACACACCGATCCGGCGATCGCGGCGAGGCTGTTCGTCTCGCAGAGTGCCGTGGAGAAGCACGCCAACGCGATCTTCGACAAGCTCGACCCGGGCGACACGGCGGGATACGGCCGCCGCGTCCTGGCGGTGCTGCGCTACATGGGCACCTGAGGCGGCCGGACGCGGATCCGTGTGCCCCTCCCGAATCCGGCGGGCTCCGGGCCGGGGCGGGCACACGGGGTGCGGCCGGCGGTCCTGCCGGCCGGCGGCTCCGGCGGCCGGCGGCTCCGGCGGCCGGTCGGGGACGGCGGAAGGCCGCGCGGCGGGGAGCGGTCCCCGCCGCGCGGCCGCGGCTGGGGTCCGCCGGGAGTGGGTTCCCGGCGGACCCGGTCCGGCGGAGGATTCCGGACAGCCGGTAGGGGTGGTCGGACGGATCAGGTGAAGTTCACGTCACTGCACAGGTAGTAGACCTGGTCCATGTGGGACGCCTGCCAGATGGTGAACACGATGTGGTGACCGGAGCGGCCCGAGGTGCTGACGGGGATGTAGCTGTCCGCCGCGGGCGGGTAGGACCCGGTCCGCTCGACCAGTTCGAGGTCGTCCCAGCCCAGTGCCTGGGTGGTCGGGTCGAAGCCCTGCTCGGTGACGTAGACCTGGAAGTAGTCCGCACCGTGCTGGGCGCCGTCGTAGAGGTGGAGGGTGAAGTCGTCGCCGACGTCGGTGGTCTTCCACGGACCGACCGCGTCCATCGAGTCGTAGCGGCCGCCCTCGGTGTTGCCGCCGCTGCACAGGGTGCCGTTGGGGATCTGGCCCTGGTGGTCACCGCCCACGTTGTTGCGGTACAGGCCGTTCCAGTTCCACATGGCGTTGGGGTTGTCCTGCCACGCCTGCCAGCACATGGGGTCTTCCTGCTCCATGTCCGGGTTCAGGTGGTCGTCGCCCCAACGCTCCCAGCAGCCGTAGTTGCGGCTGGCGGGGTCGACGATCGATCCGTGGGCGGAGGCGGGGGCGGCCATCGTGGTCAGGCCCAGCAGGGGCACGGCGGCCAGGACGAACGCGCGGGCGAGCCAGCCGCGGTTCCGGGTGGACTGACTGGTCTTGTTTTCCATTGCGATCTCCGTCTTTCTCGGCTTGGTCAGCCGACCGACGGGGAGCGCTCCCACGCCGGATGTTACCCAACGAAACCGGGTCGAAACAGAGCGCTGGAAAATCCGTGGCGCCGGCCCGGTGCGCACCGCTACCGTGCCGGCACCCACCCGGCCGCGCCACCAGGAAGGACACCGATGAACACCGTCTCCGCGCTCCCGACCACCCTCTCCGCCCCGGCGGGGGAGCCGCGACACGGGTAGCGCGGCGAAGGGCCGCACCGGCCACAGGTCCCGCACTCCCCCGGTACTCCCGCCGAGGCGGACGGACGGCTCCGCCGTCCCGTCCACGCGCCCGCCGGCGCCTTCGCCATGCCTTCGGGAGTTCCACCGTGTCCCTGTTCCGCCGTGCCCGTGACGCGCGCCCCTCCCCCCCGCCCCCTCGGCCCCGGCTTCACCCGCCTGTGGTGTGCCTCGGCCCTGACCAACCTCGGTGACGGAGCCCTGGTCGCGGCGGGGCCGCTGCTCGTCGCCTCCCTCTCGCCCTCCCCCGTGGCGGTCTCCGCCGCGGCGGCGGTCCAGACGCTGCCCCACCTGCTGTTCTCCCTGACCTCGGGCGCCCTGGTCGACCGCCTGCCGCGCCGCGGTGTGCTCGCCGCCGCCAACCTGGCCCGCGGCGCGGTCCTCGCACTCCTCGCGGCCGTGGTCCTGTCCGACCGCACCAGCCTGTGGCCGGTCTACTCGGCGGTGTTCGTGCTGGGCGTCGGGGAGACCCTGGCCGACACCGCGTACGGTTCGCTGCTGCCGTCGGTGGTCCACCGTGACGCGCTGGGCCGGGCCAACGCCCGGCTGGCGCTGACGTTCTCACTCAGCAACCAGCTGCTCGGCCCGCCCCTGGGCGCGCTGATGTTCGCGGCGCTGTGGGCGCTGCCGTTCGGGTTCGACGCGCTCGTCCACCTGGTGTCGGTACTGGTCGTGCTGCGGATCAGGTCCGGCCGCTCCGTCCGTTCCGCGGACTCCGGGGCGGAGGACGGGCCCGAGGCGGGGACGACGCTGCGCGCCGAGATCGCCCGGGGACTGTCCTTCGTGCGGGGCGTGCCGGGCCTGCGCACGCTGTGCGGCTGCATCCTCGTGATGAACCTGGCCGGGGTGGGCGCGTTCGCGATCTGGGTGCTCTACGCCCGCGAGCACCTGGGGCTGTCCGACACCGGGTTCGGCCTGTTCGTCGCCGCGGGCGCGGTGGGCGGCGTCCTCGGTTCGCAGCTGTACGGGTGGCTGGAGGCACGTCTGGGACGGGCCCTCCTGCTGCGCTGGGGTCTCGTGGTGGAGGCCGCGACCTACCTGGCCCTGGCACTGACCACGAACGGCCTGGCGGCGGGTCTGGTCATGGTGCTGTTCGGTGCGCACACCGTGGTGTGGGGGACGGCGGCCACGACCGTGCGCCAGCGGCTCACCCCCGACCGCCTGTTGGGCCGGGTGGGAGGCGTGTACCGGCTGGCCGACCTGGGCGGGGCCGCCCTGGGCGCGGTGGTGGGAGGGCTCGTGGCCGAGCACGTGGCCCTGCTGGCCCCGTTCTGGGTCGCGGCCGCCTCGGTGGGTCTGCTCGCCGTGGTCGCCTGGCGACCACTCGTCACTACTGAACGGTTGTGAAGCAGGTCACCACCTGCGAATTCATTCGAAGGGAACGGTGTACCAGAAATACTCAAGTTCTATGGTGTTTACATATCACCATTGTCGGGCTACCGTTCAGGAAAGCGTTTCGGTCCCGTAACCCGGAGTCACGGGATCCGGAAACGCCTCGCACACACCTTGTCCAAATCTGTCTCCTACATCCCGCTCACCTTCGACTGGGAGCGCTCCCACTCCTTCCAGTCCCTTTTCAGATCAGCTTTATCCCGGATCTAAGGCACGTGAATGCCCCGTTCACCTCCATAAACGCGGAGTTTCCGTCCGCCCACCTGTCGGGTTCACGACTCCGGCACCCTCCGAACGCTCCTTCCGTCACCCCCGCTTCCACAAGGAAAGAACAGATGCGCACACCCCCCCGTGGCGCGAACCTACGTTCGTGGACACGACGCGGCCTCGCCGTGACATCCGCTCTGGTGCTCGGCACCGGTCTCGCGGCCATCAGCTCCTCACCCGTCAGTGCCGCCGCCGGCTGCGAGGTCGACTACCAGGTCAGTGACTGGGGCTCGGGCTTCACCGCGTCGGTGAGTATCACCAATCTCGGCGACGCGGTCGACGGCTGGACCCTGGGATGGGACTTCGCCGGTAACCAGCAGGTCACCAACGCCTGGAACGGCACGGTCTCCCAGTCCGGGCAGAGCGTGGAGGCCACCGACGCCGGCCACAACGCCGCCATCGCCACCAACGCCAGCGTCACCTTCGGCTTCCAGGCCAGCTACTCGGGCAGCAACGCCGCTCCCACGGAGTTCACCCTCAACGGCACCACCTGCACAGGCGGCATCGACGACCCCGGCGATCCGGGTGACCCGGGTGACCCAGGCGACCCGGGCGATCCGGGCGACCCTGGTGATCCGGGTGCGGACGGGCGTGTGGACAACCCGTACGTGGGCGCGGACGTGTACGTCAACCCGATCTGGTCGGCCAACGCCGCGGCCGAGCCGGGCGGGGACGCGGTGGCCGACGAGCCCACCGGGGTGTGGCTGGACCGCATCAGCGCCATCGAGGGCAACGACAGCCCCACCACCGGCAGCATGGGGCTGCGCGACCACCTGGACCAGGCCCTGGAACAGGCCAACGGCGAGCCGCTGGTCTTCCAGGTGGTGATCTACAACCTGCCCGGCCGTGACTGCGCGGCCCTGGCCTCCAACGGTGAGCTGGGACCGGAGGAGATCGACCGGTACAAGAACGACTACATCGATCCCATCGCCGACATCCTCGCCGACTACGAGGACACCGAGCTGCGGATCGTGACCACGGTGGAGATCGACTCCCTGCCCAACCTGGTCACCAACGTCTCCCCGCGCGAGACCGCCACCGACAACTGCGACCAGATGCTGGCCAACGGCAACTACGTGGAGGGGGTGGGCTACGCCCTGGCCACCCTGGGCGATGTCGCCAACGTGTACAACTACGTGGACGCGGGCCACCACGGGTGGATCGGCTGGCAGGACAACTTCACCGCCTCGGCGGAGCTGTTCTACGAGGCGGCCAACACCGCCGGGGCCACCCCCGAGGACGTGCACGGCTTCATCGCCAACACCGCGAACTACTCGGCGCTGGTGGAGGAGAACTTCGCGATCGGGGAGACCGTCGCGGGCACCCCGGTGCGCCAGTCCTCGTGGGTGGACTGGAACCAGTTCACCGACGAGCTGTCCTACAGCCAGGCCCTGCGCGAGGAGCTGGTGGGGCTGGGTTTCGAGGACGGGCTGGGCATGCTCATCGACACCTCCCGCAACGGGTGGGGCGGGCCGGACCGCCCGGACGGGCCGGGGCCGACCACGAGTGTGGACGCCTACGTGGACGGGGGCCGCTATGACCGCCGGATCCAGTCGGGCAACTGGTGCAACCAGGCCGGCGCCGGGTTGGGGGAGCGTCCCCAGGCCGCGCCCGAGCCGGGCATCGACGCCTATGTGTGGATGAAGCCGCCGGGTGAGTCGGACGGGTCCAGTGAGGAGATCCCCAACGACGAGGGCAAGGGCTTCGACCGGATGTGCGATCCCACCTATGAGGGCAACCCGCGCAACGGCAACAACCTGAGCGGGGCCCTGCCCAACGCTCCGGTGTCGGGTCACTGGTTCTCCGAGCAGTTCCAGGAGCTCTTGGCCAACGCCCACCCGCCCATCCAGTAATTCCCCACCCCCCATTCTCGGCTCCTTCCGAGACAGGGCGCCCGTCCACCTCCCGGGGTGGGCGGGCGCCCGCCATGTGCGTGGCCTGCGATCATGGCCCCGGACCTTCGGAGCGGGGGCCTGGTACGACCGTGGGGAGCGGACACGTGGCGGAGCGGGTGGAGACCGACACCGTCGTGGTCGGACTGGGAGCCATGGGGGCGCAGGCCCTGTGGCGCCTGGCACGACGCGGAGTGGACGCGGTCGGGATCGAGCAGTTCGTCCCCGGGCACGACCGCGGTTCCAGCCACGGCGAGTCCCGCATCATCCGCACCGCCTACATGGAGGGCGCCGGATACGTGCCCCTCGTCAAGGCGGCCTGGCACGCGTGGTCGGAACTGGAGGAGGCCTCCGGGACACGCCTGGTGGTACCCACCGGCGCGCTGATGCTCGGCGCCCCCGACAGCTCCGCCGTCACCGGATCGGTCGACGCCGCCGAGCACCACGGTCTCCCCTACCAGTTGCTCTCCCACGAGCAGACGGTCGAGCGCTTCCCCCAGCACGCGGTGGGCCCGGGCGAGGTGGGGGTCTTCGAGGAGGAGGCGGGCGTGGTCCTGCCCGAGGCCGCGATCCGGGCGGCCGTGCGCCTCGCCGGGGAGGCGGGCGCGCGGGTGCTCACCGGGACCAGGGCGGCCAGGGTCGTACCGGATCCGGACTGTCCCCGCGTGCTGCTGGGCGACGGCACCGAGATCCGTGCCCGCCGGGTGGTCGTCACCGCCGGATCCTGGCTGCCGCGGCTGGTACCCGAGGCGGCGAAGCCGGGCGGCGGCCTGAGGGTCGAGCGCCGGGTGCTGGGCTGGTTCCGCACCACGGGCGTCCCGTCCCCCCACGCGCGCGGGCCGGTGTTCGCCCGGGACGCGGCCGACTGCACGTGGTACGGCTTTCCCAGCATGGACGGCGGCCGGACCGTCAAGATCGGCGTGCACGCCGAGGCCGCGGGGAACAGGACCGAGGGCGCGCAGTGGGGTGAGCCGGTCGACCCCGACACGGGGCCCAGGGCACCCGACGCCGCCGACGCCAGACGGCTCGGCGCGCTGGCCGCGGGTCTGCGCGGTGTCTCCGCGCTCCCCGAGCGCATGGTGGCGTGCATGTACACGATGACCGTCGACGAGCACTTCCTCATCGGACACCTCCGGGAGCTGCCCGGGCTGGTGTTGGCGGGAGGCTTCTCCGGGCACGGCTACAAGTTCGCCTCGGCCGTCGGGGCGGCTCTGGCCGACCTCGCCCGGGACGGGCGCACGGACCTGCTGATCGACATGTTCGACCCCCACCGCTGGGACTGACCGGACCGGGCGTCGGCGGCGGCTCCCGGGGACGGTGCCCTCCGGCGCCGGGCCGCGTGCGATCATCGCTCACACGCGCGGCGCGAGCGTGTCCCCCTGTCTCCCCTGCCGGAAGGAAACCCATGAACAGTCCCACCGCACGGCGGACCGCGCTCGTCACGGGCGCGTCGTCGGGTATCGGCGCGGCCGTGGCCGCCGAGCTCGTCCGGCGCGGCTACCGCGTGTACGGGACCAGCCGTAAGCCGGAGTCGGTGGCCGATCCGGTCCCGGGGGTGGAGTACCTGTCCCTGGACCTGGCCGACGGGGCGTCCGTGGAGGCGTGCGCCGGCGCCGTCGGCGACGTGGACGTACTGGTCAACAACGCCGGCGAGAGTCAGAGCGGACCGTTCGAGGAACTGCCCGCGGACGCCGTGGAGCGGTTGTTCCAGGTCAACGTGTTCGGCGCGGTGCGGCTCACCCAGCTGCTGCTTCCGGGCATGCGCGCCCGCCGGTACGGACGGGTGGTGATGGTGGGGTCGATGCTGGCGAGCTTCCCGCTGGCCTACCGGTCGTCGTACGTGGCCTCCAAGGCGGCGCTCAAGGGGTTCGCCGACGCGTTGCGCCGCGAGGTGTCCCCGTACGGCGTGGGGGTGGCCACGGTGGAGCCGGGATCGGTCAACACCGGTATCAGCGAACGGCGGACCCAGTACCTGGGGGACGGCTCGCCGTACACGGACGAGTACCACACCATGCTCGACGCGCTCAACGCCAACGAGGCCGGGGGGATCTCGGCGGGAACGGTGGCCCGCACGGTCGTGCGCGCGGTCGAGGCCGACCCGCCCAGGCCGTTCTACGCGGTGGGCAGCAACGCCCCGGTGGTGTTCGCGCTGCGGCGGCTGTTCCCGCGTTCGGCCGTCCTGAAGCTGGTCGCCCGCAGGCACGGACTGCGCTAGCGGACCGGGCGTGTACGGCGGTGCTTCCGCGGAAGGTCGCCTCCCTCCGGCAGGATGCGGAGGTGACCGACCGACCACTGGAGGACACCGTGAAACAGCAGGCCCACTTCGTCACGCTCGCGACCGCCGACCTGGACGCGGCCCGGGGTTTCTACCGCGACGGGCTCGGCTGGGAACCGCTCATGGACGTTCCGGGGGAGATCATCTTCTTCCAGATCGCCCCGGGGCTGGTCCTGGGCCTGTTCGACGCGGAGAAGTTCGACCGGGACCTGGGGCGTCCGTCCGGTACGGCCGGGGCGTCGGGGATGACCCTGTCGCACAACGTCGACGGCCCCGAGGAGGTCGAGTGGACCGTCGACGCGATGGCCAGAGCGGGCGCGAAGGTGCTCAAGGCTCCGCAGCAGGGCGAGTTCGGCGGAATCTTCCACGCCCACGTGGAGGACCCGAACGGGGTGGTGTGGGAGATCGCGCACAACCCGGGCTGGCACGTGGACGACACCGGGAGGGTCGTCTTCGGTTGAGGAGGCGCCTCCCGGGTCCGGCCGTGCCACGGCCCCGGGAGGGACGGGGGCCGCCGAAGCGGGCGGGGCGGCGCGGGCGCCGGCGGAGGTTGTCCTAGGGTCTGTTCGGTGGACCAGGTCCTGTGCCATCGGAGATGGCGGGGGCTCCGACGGGGTTCCGCCAGGTCCCGCGGGTGCGCCCGTGAGGCAGGAGCGGGCGCACCGTAGAGGCCGAGGGCTCCCGTACCTTCGGCGTCCGAGCACGAAGCGAAGCGCAGCGGAGCTTCAGAGGAACACGTCCCAGGTCGGGCGGGAGACCGGCAGACAACCGAGAGAGGTGCCGCGTGAGCAGTGTCGTCAAGTTCAACGTCCTGACCGTCCCCGAGGGCGCCGGGGCCACCCTGGAGGAGCGTTTCTCCAAGCGGGCCGGGCTTGTGGAGGACCAGCCCGGGTTCGAGGAGTTCCAACTGCTGCGCCCGGTCGAGGGCACCGACAAGTACCTGGTGTACACCCGGTGGCGGTCCGAGGAGGACTTCCAGAACTGGGTGAACGGCCAGGCGTTCCGGCAGGGGCACGCCCAGGCCGCCGCGGACGCCCGGGAGGAGGGCGGCCGGAGGGAGGGTGCGCCGGCCGGGCACGGCCACGGCGGCCCGGCCGCGAGCAACAGCGAGATCTGGGGCTTCGAGGTCGTCCAGCGGGTCTGCGCCGAGTCCTGACCGCCGAGGCGGGCGGCCCCGGACGGGGCGGCGGGACCAGCGGTTCTCCCTCCCCCGGCGCCGGCGCGGCTTCGGTGGCGCGCGAGAATGGCGCACCATGAGAACCCTCGTCCGCCATGTCGGTCTCGTCGCCCCCGCGCCCGCGGTCGCCGCCGGTCTGATCGCCGTCCTGGTCGGCGTGACCAGTTCGGCGGCGATCGTGTTCACGGCCGCCGAGGCGGCCGGAGCCTCCTCCGGCCAGATCGCCTCGTGGATGCTGGCCCTGGGCGTGGGCATGGCCGTGACCTGTGTGGGCCTGTCCCTGCGCCACCGGGCGCCGGTGGTGACCGCCTGGTCCACGCCGGGTGCCGCGCTGCTGGCGGTGGGCCTGGACGGGGTCACGATGGCGCAGGCCGTGGGCGCGTTCCTGTTCTCGGCGGCGCTGATCACGCTGAGCGGTGTCACCGGGTGGTTCGAGAGGGTCATGGACCGCGTACCGGTTCCGCTCGCGGCGGGGCTGCTGGCCGGTGTGCTGCTCCAGTTCGGGATGGGCCTGTTCACGAGCATGGAGGACGACTTCGCTGTCGTGTTCGCCATGTTCGCGGTGTACCTGCTGTGCCGCCGGTGGCTGCCGCGCTACGCGGTCATCCTGTCCCTGGTCGCGGGCGGGGCCGCCGCGGCGGTACGGGGGACGCTGGACCTGGGCGGGGTGTCCCCGTCGCTGGCCAGGCCGGTGTTCGTGGCGCCCGAGTTCTCCTGGCAGGTACTGGTGAGTGTGGGCGTACCGCTGTTCGTGGTGACCATGGCCTCGCAGAACCTGCCGGGGGTGGCGGTGCTGCGGGGCGACGGCTACCGGGTACCGGTCTCTCCGGTGATCGGGTGGACCGGGGCGACCAACCTCGTGCTGGCCCCGTTCGGGTGCTTCGGGATGAACCTGGCCGCGATCACCGCCGCCATCTGTACCGGTCCGCAGGCGCATCCGGACCGGGAGCGCCGCTACCTGGCGGGGGTGTGGGCGGGCGTCTTCTACCTGGGTGTGGGGATCTTCGGGGCGACGGTGGCGTCCCTGCTGGCCGCGCTGCCGCCGCCGCTGATCCTGGGCATCGCCGGGCTGGGTCTGCTCGGCACCATCGGGGGATCGCTGGCCTCCGCCCTGGGGGACGAACGCTCCCGGGAGGCGGCGGTGGTGACCTTCCTGGCCACGGCCTCGGGGTTCACCCTGCTGGGGGTGGGCTCGGCCTTCTGGGGGCTGCTCGCGGGAGCGCTGACCCTGGCGGTGACACGTTCCTGGCGCCGGTCACGGCACGGACGGAACGCGGACGCGGGCGACGGGACCGGGAGGTCCACCCGGCCCGAGGCGGACCCCGGAAACGGACGGTCCGCGCAGACCAGAGCGGGTGAGGGCACCGACGCTGCGGACCGCGCCTGAGAGGAGGCGCGGGAAAAGGGCTTGCGCCGCCGGCGCGGGCACCGCTACAACTGACCGTGCCCCGACCACAGCGGTACCGGGGCCGCGACGACGAAAGGAGGCTGAGCCGTGTTCACCGCATTCACCGCGCTCGTGTCCTCCCGGGGCATCCTCGACAGCTGACCCCGGATCGGGCGGGCGCACACACACCGAAGGTGTCGCTTGACCGTAGCAACGCATGCCCTGACCATCCGTCCGATCACCGGACCGGAGGAGCTGGACCTGTTCAACCGGCTCCCCTACGTCCAGAACTTCGAGATCGGCGCCGACCTCGCCGAGGGCCGCCGCCACCCCTCCTGGATGTGGGTCGCCCTGGACGGTGACCGCCTCCTGGCCCGCCTGTCCTGGTGGTGCCGCAACAGCGATGTCGCCCCCCTCCTGCTGGACGTCCTCGACGTGGACGACGCGGCCGACGACGTCGACCGCGTGGAGACCGCCGAGCACCTGCTGCGCACCGCCTCGGCGGCGACCCTGCCCGGGGGAGGGACCCCGCCCGAGTACCTGCGCTTCGTCCCGGCCGGCTGGCGGCGGGACCCCCGGGACCGGCGCGCCGTGGAGGAGCGTATGGCCGCCGTCGAGCGCAACGGCGGATCACTGCTCGTGGAGCGCCTGCGCTTCGAGTGGACCCCCGGCGGCACGGCTCCCCGACCGGGCGACCGCCTCCGGTTCCGGCCGATCCGGGACGAGGAGGAGATCCTCGGCCTGATGGTCCGGGCGCTGGAGGGGACCCTGGACGCCCACGACCGCGCCGACCTCGGGCACAGCACGGCGGAGCAGGTGGCCGCCGAGAACTACGCCGACGAGTTCGAGCGGTACACGACGCCCCGGGAGTGGTGGCGGATCGCGACGCTGCCGGACGGCGAACCGGTCGGGTTCGTGCTGCCCGCGCGCAACGACTACCACCCGATGATCGGCTACATCGCGGTGCTGCCCGAGCACCGCGGGAACGGGTACGTCGACGACATCCTCGCCGAGGGCACCCGTGTCCTGGCCGAGGAGGGCGTCGAGCGCGTCCGTGCCGCCACCGACAAGGGCAACATGCCGATGGCGCGGGCCTTCCAGCGGGCGGGGTACGCCACGCTCAGCGGGGTCGTCAACATGGACTGGCAGGGGTAACGCACCGGCGGGGTGACCCCTTCCGGGGAGCGGGGCCGGCGCGGACGCCACGTGCGCGCCGGTCCCGCCCCCGGCTCTCAGGTGCGGGTGCCCGCGCCGCCCTCTCGTGTCCCGGCGGCCCCGGTGGCGCCGGTGACCCCGGTGGCGTCGACCAGGGCGGCGGCGAACTCCTCCAGGGGAGGGAACTCCCCGCCGCCCTCGTGGAAGGCCTCCAGGAAACCGCGTTGGAAGCACGCTCCCACCAGCAGTGCCGCCACCGCGTCGGGAGCGACGTCCGCGGGGACCCGGCCGAGCTCCCGTTCCGCCGACAGGTAGGCGGCGAACCCCCGGTTGACGTTGTGGGGCCCGGCACCGTGGCGCTCCATGCCCTCGCGGTGGCGGCGCAACAGGTCCGGTTCGCCGAACAGGGAACCGAGCACGGGCGCGCCGTACCGGAAGAACGGGACGGCCTTGACGACCAGTCCGACCAGGTTGTCGCGCACGTCGCCCTGTCCCGCCCGCTCGGTCATCGCCGCGAGGTCCTCGACGAACGGCGGGAAGCGGTGCCTCATGACCGCCAGGACCAGTTCGGACTTGTCGGTGAAGTGCTTGTACAGGGTGGCCTCGGAGTAGCCGGAGGCGCGTGCGATCTCCCTGGTGGTGGTCCGGGCCATGCCGAGCCGGCGCATGACCTCGGCGGCGGTGTCCAGGATGTGCTGTCGGGTCCGCTCCGCGGTGGATCGCGGTCGGCGCTTCCCGGGTTCGCCGTTCATCGGGTCCGCTCCTCGCTCCGGTCACTCGTGGCTGATCGCGCCACCGTACTGCTCGCGAGGGGCGGACCGGCGCCGGAGGGTCAGGCCGGGCCGCCCGCGAGCACGCGTCGGTCCGCGAGCAGTCTGCGGCAGCGGACCAGCTCGCCCGCGGTGAACGGGCCCGCGAGGAACACCGCCATCACGGTACCGAAGGCCGCCCAGGCGAGGAGCGCCGTTCCGGGATCGGCGACGGCCGCCGTCCGGGCGTGCACCCACAGCAGGGAGGCGGTGAGCGCCACGGCACCCGCGAGAGCGGCCCGGATCCGGGCGCGGCCCAGCGTGGCGACGGTGTAGAGGGCGACCATCGGTGCGAGGAAGAGCCCGAGTTCGTAGTCGCGCAGCAGGAAGAGGGCATAGGCGGCCGTGGCGACGGCCAGGGACGGCACGGGGTGGCTGCGGCGCCAGTAGAGCGCACCGCAGCCCACGACCACGGCGGCGAAGGCGGCCGGGTCCGTGGAGCGGGTGGCGCCCCAGCCGTCGACGGGGGCGAAGGGGTCGCCGTTGACGGTGGCGTAGGTGGCGGCCAGTTCGAGGAGGAGCACGAGGGCGGCGATCACGGCGTCGGCGGTCGAGGGGCGCGTGGCCCGGGGGTGTTCGGATGTCACCTTGGAGGCCTCCGTGGTTAGTGGGCGCTTACTAACCTAACGGCCGCGCCTCGCCGCGGCAAGGCCCGGCCGGAACCGTCACGGGTACGCGGGCGGGAGGCGGCTCCGCCGGACGGCTCAGGCCGTGGCGAGGAGCCGTCCGACCTCGGCGACCGCCGCGGTCAGGTCCTGGGGGTCGGCGGTCATACCCGCGACCACGAGGTCGGCCTCCTCCAGGCCGGCCCGTGACAGGAGGGTCTTGTCGTTGGTGACCCACTCCCCGCGCTCGGCCAGGACCGCGTGAGCCGCCTGGGAGACGGCCTGGGCGATGAGGCCCGCGGTCTGGGCCACCCGGCCGTACGGGGCGTGGTTGTGCTCGGCGTAGGACAGGGTGGCCGCGGCCAGGCCCCGCCACACCGGCGGCGCGCTCTCGCGCAGCGCCCCGGGGTAGCCGGGCCGGGGCAGGTCCCCGACGAGGACCCTGCCGAGGGCGAGTTCGGCGACGACGAGGTAGGTGGGGATACCGGCCAGGTGGAACATGAGCGGCTCCACCCGGAACCGCCCCTGTTCGGCCTCGGCGAGCTCGTGTTCGACCACGTCGAGGTCGCGGTAGTGCACGTCCACCGACCGGCCGTCGATCCGGAGCCAGGCGCCGCCGTTGAAGACTCCCCCTCCCCAGCCGCCGACCTCCGAGACCTCTCCCTCCCATCCGGCGTCCCGCAGGTGTCGCGGATCGAAGCCGCCCCGGTAGTAGATCGCCAGGTCCCAGTCGCTGTCGGGGCGGTGGGCCCCCTGTGCCCGGGAGCCGCCGATCATGACGGCCTCCACGGCGGGAAGGGCGGCGAGGCGGTCGGCGGTGGCGGACAGGAAGCGGGCGTCGTCGAAGGTCTGCTCGGAGGTGGGCATGGCAGCCATCATCGCGGATCCTCCCGCCGGTCCACCACGGAGACTCCGTCGGGCGGCGCGGGGCTCCTCGACGGGCGGGGCCCGGACCGGAGCGCTCCGGTCCGGGCCCCGCCCGTCGACGGCGTCCGGTCAGCTCTCCGTGGACGAGCCGTCGCCGTCGCCGTTGCCGCCGCGCTCCCCGGTACGGCTCCCGACGTCACCGCCCTGGCGCCTCTGGCTCCGCTTCAACCTGCGCGCCCTGGTGGCGAGCGGTGCGTTGCGCTCGCGCTGGACTCCCGAGCCCTCCGCGAACTCGGCGTTGAGCGAGCGCACGAGCCCCACCATCATGAAGAAGCCGATCACGAAGAACGGCAGCCCGAACACGATGATCGTCTGTTGCAGGGCGTCCAGACCGCCCGTACCGGACGCGGTGAGCACCGTCGCGGCCACGACGCCCTCGGTGATCCCCCAGAAGACCCGCTGACGGGTCGGGTTGCCCGCCTCACCGGAGCAGAGGATGTCCACCACGAGAGAGGCCGAGTCCGAGGAGGTGGTGAAGAAGATGATGACGATGAGGATGCTCACCATCGACACGAACGTCGTCAGCGGGAAGTGCTCCAGGAACGCGAAGAGGGCACCGGGAACGTCCTCCTGGACGACCACCTCCCCGACCAGGTCGCCGCCCCGGTTCCTCTCGATGTTGAAGGAGGACAGCCCGAACACGCTGAACCACACGACGCTGAACACGGTGGGGGCGGCCAGCACTCCGAGGACGAACTCCCGGATGGTGCGGCCCTTGGAGATGCGCGCGATGAAGATGCCGACGAACGGCGACCAGGTGATGGTCCACGCCCAGTAGAAGACGGTCCAGGACCCCTGCCAGCCGGTGTTGGCGAAGGTGTCGTTCCAGAACGACAGCGGGATGAGCATCTCCAGGTAGATGCCCGTGGTCTCGATGATGCCCTTGGCCAGGAAGAGCGTCGAACCCGCGAGGAAGACGAAGAGCAGCAGCCCCACGGCCATGAAGATGTTGATCGTGGACAGCCACTTGATGCCGACGTCGAGGCCGCTGGCCACGGAGATCACGGCGATGGTCGTGACGATCGCGATGAGGATCAACTGGGTGAGGCGGCTCTCCTCGACGCCGAACAGGGTGTTGAGGCCGCTGTTGATCTGGAGGGTGCCCAGGCCGATGGTGACGGAGACGCCGAACAGCGTGCCCAGGACGGCGACGATGTCGATCGCCCGCCCCAGGGGGCCGTGGATCCGCTCCCCGAGGAAGGGGTGGAAGACCGAGCTGACCCGGAACGGCAGGCCCTTGCGGTACACGAAGTAGGCGAAGGCGAGCCCCGGCAGGCAGAAGATCGTCCAGGTGTGCAGGCCGAAGTGGTAGAGCGTGAAGCCCATCGCCTCCTCGGCGGCCTCGATCGTCTGCGGCGCGACACCCGCCCGTGGCGGATTGGCGTAGTGGCTGACGGGCTCGGCCACGCCCCAGAACATCAGAATGCTGCCGATGCCCGCGGCGAACAGCATGGCGAACCAGACGGGGTTGCTGTACTCGGGCCTGCTGTCCGGCTGCCCCAGGCGTACGGTCCCGAACCGGCTGAACGCGATCCAGATCAGGAAGATGAGGAAGGTGGTCACGCCGAGGATGTAGAGCCACCCTAGGTTGGTGAGGATCCAGTCCGAGGTCGTGCCGAAGATGGCGTCCACCACGTCGGTGAAGAGGATCGCACCCACCACGAAGACGACCACCAACGCGGCGGACACGAAGAAGATCGCCGGGTTCGTGTTGAGCCCCAGCCTTTGTGCCAGCTTTTCGAACATGCCGACTGCTTTCTGGTGTTTCGGAGACGTTCGGCGGGGGATAAAGGCCCGTCGGCCGCACCGGCCTCGGGTAAGGATACGTCTCGGGACGGGCTTTCCTGTTTATCCCTCTCTTTGAGGGGAGTCGGAACCGTCCTTACCCAGCAGCATTATCGACACACTGGAAAATATTAAAAAAGGTATACCAAAAGCCACATAAGGGATTTTCTTACAAGGCCACGCATACTGTGCACCGCTCATCTCGGCGTCACGGCCTCAACGGGGCACGGGTGCGGCACCCGGAACGGACGCGGAGGTCGGGCGCCGCCGGGATCGGGGCGAGAGGATCAGGAGTCGAACCCGCGCAGCAGCTCGCGCACGGCCTCGGGCTGCTCGTACAGCGACAGGTGGCCCGCGCCCTCGATGGTGTGGACCTCGGTGTCCAGGAACCGGCGGGCCGGTCCGTGCAGGCGTGCGGGAGAGAAGAACTGGTCGTGCGAGCCGGTCGCGACGGCGACCGGGGTACCCGACCAAGCACGGAAGTGCTCCGCCTGCAGGGGGCTGGGCATGGAACCCGTGCGGCAGTGCCGGGCCACCAGGGTGAGCCACTCGGCCTCGGCGCGGTGCTCGTCGCACGCGGTGGACGGGCCGCTGAGGAACTCGACCAGTCGGCCGCTGGTGTGCTCGTTGGGGTGGATCATCCACGGCAGCACGGTGCGCATCGACTCCGAGCTCACACCGGCCGCGGTCAGCCCGGCGGGATTGAGCAGCAGCATCCCCGCGACCAGCGGGGACGGGGTCGAGGCGAGCGCGACGGCGGCGCCGCGGGAGTGGCCCAGCACGAGCACGGGCCGGTCGGTGATCCGGGGCAGGAGCTCGTCGAGCCAGGCGCCGTAGGTGTCGATCCTGGCGCCCCCGACCCGCTGGCTACAGCTGAGGCCGGGCTGCCCGGGCAGGTCGGCCAGCAGTACCGGCCGGTCCGCGGACAGCGCGCGGGCGGCGGGCACCGTGGTGGCCGTGTTGAAGTTGGTACCCGACAGCACGAGTACCGGGGTACCGGGACCGCCCGCGGCACGGAAGGCCTGCGTACTCCCCAGACGGGTCTCCACGGGAGGAAGGGGCCCGAGTTCGGGCCACCGGCTCAGGGCTTTGTGGCACCAGGCGTGCACGGAGCGCTCGGCGGTCTCCGAACGGTACACACGTGCTGCGCGAAGGGGGACGACGGTCATGGGTCTGGTTTCGCCTAGAGGAGAGTGGTGGCGCCGTCCTTGCTAGCCGACGCACCAGAGAGGAACTGTACGCCTCCGTTCGGTGCCACGCCACCCGGGGCGGTGGGTGTTTCCGACCTGAGACTCAGCAGATCCATACCCGTTGCGAAGTGTCCCCCGTTGCGGCTGTTCGCCCTGGTGCGGGAGTGCCCTGATCGTCCGCTTCCGGCCATCGGCCGCCACGGGGTTTACCCGCGCCGGCACGCGTTCGTCCGAGGCCGTCGGCGCCCGTCCCCGCGGCGGAGCGCCCCCGCGCCCCGAAGGGGTGCCCCCGGACCGGGAACGGCCCGGGGGCACCGCCGGATCAGCCCATCGTGTCGGGGTCCGGACCGATGCGGCCGCCGCGGTCGAGCGACCCGACCCTGTCCATGTCCTCGGCGGAGAGCTCGAAGTCGAACACGTCGAAGTTCTCCCGGATCCGGGACGGGGTCACGGACTTGGGGATCACGACGTTGCCGAGCTGCAGGTGCCAGCGCAGCACGACCTGCGCCGCGGACTTGCCGTGCTTCTCACCGAGGGCGGTCAGCTCCGGGTCCTCCAGCAGCCCCTTGCCCTGGCCGAGCGGACTCCAGGCCTCGGTGAGCACGCCGTGGCGGTCGTTGGCCGCGCGCATGGCCCCCTGCGAGAAGTAGGGGTGCAGCTCGATCTGGTTCAGGACCGGGAGGACGTCGGCCTCGGAGACCAGGCGGTCCAGGGTCTTCTCGGTGAAGTTGGACACGCCGATGGACTTGGCGCGGCCCTCGGCGTGGATGCGCTCCAGCGCCTTCCAGGTGTCGACGTAGGCGTCCTGTCCCGGCGCGGGCCAGTGGATCAGGTACAGGTCGACGTAGTCCAGGCCGAGCCGCTCCAGGCTGGCGTCGAAGGCCTTGAGCGCCCGGTCGTAGCCCTGGTCGTCGTTCCACAGCTTGGTGGTGACGAACAGCTCCTCGCGGGCGACGCCGGACTCGGCGAGGGCGCGGCCCGTACCCTTCTCGTTGTCGTAGATACGGGCGGTGTCGATACTGCGGTATCCGGTCTCCAGGGCGGTCGCGACGGCGGACCGGGCCTCGTCGTCGGATACCTGCCAGACGCCGAACCCGAGTTGCGGCATGGTGAGGCCGTTGTTCAGCGTGACGTGCTGCATGAATGCCCTTCTCGTGATCACGGAGTAGGTGACGGCTGTGGGGACTCTCCCCATGATGACGACCTGGAGCGCACTCCAGGCAAGCGGTCAGGACGTGAGGCGGACCAGCATCTTGCCGGTGTTGGCGCCCCGCATCATGTCGAGGAAGGCCCGCACCGCGTTGTCGACGCCCTCGACGACGGTCTTCTCGGTGCGCAGCCTGCCGTCGGCGATCCACCCGGAGGCGCGCTCGGCGTACTCCCCCATGAGGTGGCCGTGGTCGCCGACGATGAACCCGCGCAGGTTGAGGCGCTTGCCGACGGCGAGGAAGAGGTTGTCGGGGCCGGGCGCGGGCTCGGTCGCGTTGTACTGGGAGACCGCGCCGCACAGGGCGGTCCGGCCGTGGTTGCGCATCGCGGCGATGGCCGCCCGCAGGTGGTCGCCGCCGACGTTGTCGAAGTAGACGTCGACACCCTCGGGCGCGGCCTCGGCGAGCTGCTCCTCCAGGCGCCCCTCGCGGTAGTCGATCGCGGCGTCGAAGCCGAACTCCTCCAGGAGGCGGCGCTTCTTCTCCGGGCCGCCCGCGGATCCGACCACACGGGACGCGCCCAGCTGGCGGGCGATCTGTCCGGCGATGGAGCCGACCGCGCCCGCGGCGCCGGAGACGAACACCACGTCGCCCTCCCGGACCGGGGCGACCTCGGTCAGGCCCGCGTAGGCGGTGAGGCCGACCATGCCCAGTACGCCGAGGTAGTCCTCGGCGGGGGCCAGGGAGGTGTCCACCGCGCGCACGGCCTTCGCGGGCAGCAGCGCGTACTCGCGCCACCCGGCCGAGTGCAGGACGGCGGTGCCGACCGGGACGTCGTCGCTGCCGGAGGCGGTGACCACGCCCACCGCGCCGCCGTCCATCGGCTCACCGAGCTGGTAGGGCGGCACGTAGGACTTGACGTCGTTCATGCGGCCGCGCATGTACGGGTCCACGGACATCCAGTCGTTGCGGACCAGGACCTCTCCGGGGCCCGGGTCCCCGACGGTGGTCTCCACGAGGGAGAAGTCGTCGGGCCGGGGCTCTCCGACGGGACGGGAGACCAGGTGGACTTCCCTGCTGGTGACGGACATGGCACAACCTCCGGGACTTCGCTGGGTGTGGGCGCGGTGACCTGCGGCCCGGGCAGACACTAGCCCGGCAACGTATTCGCTTACCAATAAAATCAGCGAAGTGAGCTATAGGAATATCGATGGATCGAACTCCGCGGCCGGCCTGCGAACCGCTGGACCGCTCGACCTCCAGCAGCTGAGGACCTTCCTGGCCGTGCACCGGTCCGGCTCCTTCACCGCCGCCGCGCAGCTGCTGCGGCTGTCGCAGCCGACGGTCACCACCCAGATCCGTTCCCTGGAACAGCGTCTGGGACACACGCTCTTCGAGCGCCTGCCCCGCGGAGTGGCACCGACCGCGGAGGCCAACGACCTGGCGGCCCGGGTGGCCGAGCCCCTGGACGCCCTGGAGGTGGTGGCCGGTCCGGGCGGCGGCGACGCGTCCGCCCCGCCCGCGCCCCTGCGCGTGGCGGGTCCCGCCGAGGTGCTGCACGGACTGGTGCTGCCGGCGCTCGCCCCGCTGGCGGCGGAGGGCGTACGGCTGCGGGTGCGCACCGGAACGGTCGACGACCTGTTGGACGAGCTGCGCGGGGGCAGGCACGACCTGGTGCTGTCACCGCTGTGCCCGCGCGGGCGCGCTCTGGTGGCCGACCCCCTCGTGGACGAGGAGTTCGTGCTGGTGGCGTCGCCCTCGTGGGCGGACCGGATCCGCCGCGACCGTCTCGCCCGGCAGGGCGCGTCCTCACTGTGCGAGGCCCCGCTGGTGGCCTACGGCGACGACCTGCCGATCCTGCGCCGCTACTGGCGGCACGTGTTCGGGGTGCGGCTGACGTGCGGGCCCGCGGTCACCGTGCCCGACCTGCGCGGGATGATGGCGGCCGCCGAGAACGGGGCGGGGGTCACAGTGCTGCCGCGCTACCTGTGCCAGGAGGCTCTGGACCGGGGACGGCTGGTGGCGCTGCTGGAACCGGAGGAGCCGCCGGTCAACACCATGTACCTGGTGCGGCGCACGGGTGTGCCGGGCAACGCGCACCTGGACAGGGTGCACCGGCACCTGGTGTCGGCCGCCCGTGGTTGGTGAGGGCCGCCGGCTCCCGAACCCCCTCCTCCCCCGGGGGGTCCCACCGGGAGGTGGCGGACGGGGCCGACCGCTCGGACACGAGGAGGGCCATGAGACGGACGGAGGGACCGGTGACCGGACCGGAGTCGGTGAAGGACGGGGTCGCGGGGCCACGGCGGCGGTTCCCGGCGGTGACCGCCCTGGTCGCGCTGGCGGCCCTGGGAGCGGTGGTGTTGGCCGTGTTGCGGGTGTTCGGCCTGGAACGGGGCTGGCCCCTGGTGCCCGCGCTGGCCTTCACCCCCCACCTGCTGGGCCTCACCGCGCTGGCGGCGGCGGGGGCGGGCCTGCTGCGGCGGTGGGTGTGCACGGGGGTGCTGGTCGTGGTGGTGGCGGTGCTGTCCGCCCTGGTCGTGCCGCGCGCGGTGCCGTTCGGGGTCACCTCGACAGGCGGCCCGGCCGTGCGGATCATGACCCTGAACATGCTCGGCGGCGGGGCCGACGTCGCGGAGGTGGTGTCGCTGGTGCGCGACCGCGGGGTGGACGTGCTCACCCTCCAGGAGGTCACCCCGGGACTGGTGCGGGACCTGTCCGCCGCGGGGCTGGACGGCCTCCTGCCCCACGTGGACGACCACTCCGACCCCCGCGGCGTACACGGGAGCACCATCCACTCGGCCTTCCCCCTCACCGACCTCGGCGACGCGGCGGGGGGTAGGGACGCCTTCGCGATGCCGACCTCCGCCGTGCGGCTGCCGGTGGACGGGGACGCGGACGGGGGCGCGGACGTCCTCGAGGTGACGTCCGTGCACGTCCCGCCGCCTCTGACGCCCTCGTACACCGCGGACTGGGGTGAGGAGCTGGACGCCCTGGCCGAGGGCTCTGAGCCGGGCACGACGCGTGTGCTGGCGGGGGACTTCAACGCCACACTGGACCACGCGGGGATGCGCGCGGTCCTGGACTCGGGATACCTCGACGCCGCGGCGGTCCTGGGCGAGGGACTGGAGCCGACGTGGCCGGCGGGGCGCCTCGCGGGGCTCACCATCGACCACGTGCTGGTGGACCCCGCGATGGGCGTCGACCGGCTCGAGGTCCTGGAGGTGCCGGGCACCGACCACCGTGCGGTCTTCGTCGAGGTGACCCTGCCCGGGAGGCCGAGGTGATCCGCACGGGGACGGAGGCGGCACCACGAGGGCGGGGCGCGCCCGGACACACGGGAACACTTGTGCCGGGTTCGACCCTCACACCGGTGGCACGGTCTAACGTCGCCCCATGAGCGAGCTGACCGAACCGATGACGGGCACCCACCTCCAGGTGGTCCTGCCCGACGAGTCGCCGGAGATGTCCCCGAGAACCCTCGTCGACCTGGGGGTACGCGCCGAGGAGCTGGGCGTGGACGCGGTGTGGCTTCCGGACCACCTGCTGCCGCCCGCTCCGTACGGGAGGACCTTCGGCGGCGTGTACGAGCCGCTGGTGGCCCTGTCCCACCTGGCCGCCCGTACCGGACGGATCCGCCTGGGCACGTCGGTGCTGGTGGCTCCGCTGCGCGACCCCTTCCTCCTCGCGAAGCAGGTGGCGACCCTGGACGCCCTGTCGGAGGGGCGGTTCGTCCTGGGTGTGGGGACCGGCTGGTCGCGGGAGGAGTTCTCCGCGCTGGGGTCGGACTTCACCACACGCGGCGCACGGACGGACGAGGCGCTGCGGCTGCTGCGCCACCTGTTCGAGGGCGAGGGGGCGTTCGAGGGGCGCTTCCACTCCTACGAGCGCGGGGTGTTCGAGCCGCGCCCGGCCGGGCGTGTACCGGTGATGGTGGGCGGCACGTCGGACCGGGCTCTGCGGCGGGCCGCGACGTGGGCCGACGCGTGGCAGGGGGTGGGGCTGGACACGGAGGGGTTCGTGGCGGCCCGCAACCGGTTGCGGGAGCTGACCCGCCGGCCCGTGTGGGCGGGCACCCGGATCGCCTGGTCCGGGGGCGAGGAGGAGTTCGACCGCGCCGTCGGGCTGTTCCGCGAACTGGCCGCGGCCGGGGCGGACTCGGTGGCGGTGTGGTTCGGCGGCGCGGAGGGGTTCGGCGAGCGCATGGAGCGGTTCGCCGCGGCCCTGCGCTGACCGGCGGCCCGGCGCTACTCCTGCGATCCGAAGAGGCCCCGGCCGCCGTACTTCTTGTGGATGGCCTGTTTGGACACTCCGAGGACCTCGGCGATCTCGGTCCAGGTGGAGCCCTGGTTGCGGGCCCGGCGGACGAGGACGGCCTCGACCCGCTCCATCTCCCTGCGGATCTGGAGTGCGGCGTCCAGGCCCACCAGCGGGTCGCCGGCCTCGGTGGCGCGGGCGAGGGCGGTCAGCTGTTCGGCGTCCATGGGTCAACTGTAATTGACATGCGGGCGCGGGCCCAGGAGACGGCCCCCGCCGGACCTCCGGGGGCGTCGATGGCACCCTGGAGTGTCCAACGACGATCGGGACGGGGACACGGCATGGGCGACCACGACGGAATGACGGTGCTGTTCGACCTGGACGGTGTGCTGGTGGACTCCGCCGAGAGCATCCGCGCGGGACTGACCGCGTGGGCGGTGGAGCGCGGCCTGGACGTGGACACCGTGCTCGCGCACCACCACGGGCGTACCGACACCGACCTGGTGCGCCTCCTCGCCCCGCACCTGGACCCGGCCTCCGAGGCACCGCGGATCGAGGAACACGAGGCCGCCGCCGGAGACGGCGTGCGGGCCATGCCAGGCGCGCGCGAACTCCTCGCCGAGCTGGACGGCCGCGGGCGCCCCTGGGCGATCGTCACCTCCGGGGGCGACCGGATCGCGAACTCCCGCATCCAGGCCGCCGGACTGCCCCTCCCCCGTGTGCTGGTGACCGCCGACGACGTGGACGAGGGCAAACCCCATCCGGGCCCCTACCTGCTGGGCGCCGAGCGCATGGGAGCCGCTCCCGGGCGGTGCGTGGTGGTGGAGGACGCCGCCAGCGGTGTCCGGGCCGGGCTGGACGCGGGGATGACCGTGATCGCCGTGGCGTCCACGACCGGTTCCGGGGACCTCGCGCACGCGACCACCGTGGTGGGGGACCTCGAAGCCGCGGCCGGACTACTGCTCTGAGGCATAGGCCGGACCCTGCCGCCGGCCGGCCCCTCCCCGGCCCCGGTCCGGCCGGACCGGGGCCGCCGCGGCACCGTTCCCGCCACGGCACCATGCCGGTGCCGACCCGCGCACACCACGAGGAGCACCCTTGAACGACGGCGTCAGCATCGACCGCGCCCGGGCCGGGGACGTGGCGGCGATCGTCGCCATGCTCGCCGACGACGCCCTGGGAGCCCGGCGCGAGAGCCCGGGCGACCCGAAGCCCTATATGGCGGCCTTCGAGGACATCGACGCCGATCCGCGCCAGTACCTGGCGGTGGCCCGCCGCGACGGCCGGGTGGTGGGAACCCTCCAGCTCACGTTCGTCCCCGGCCTGTCCCACCGGGGATCCACCCGCGCCCAGGTGGAGGCCGTGCGGGTGGACTCGGACGAGCGCGGCGGCGGCCTGGGCACCGACCTGCTGCTCTGGGCCGAGGAGGAGGCGCGCCGCCGCGGCGCCGCCATACTCCAACTGACCTCGGACGCCTCCCGGGAGGACGCGCACCGCTTCTACGAGCGGCTGGGCTACACCGCCTCCCACGTCGGCTTCAAGAAGAGGATCGGCTGAGGCACGGGGCCTCCCGGCCCCGGCGGCGGGGACACCCGTCCGCGGCTACGGCACCCGGCGGGCGAGGAAGAGCCGGGTGACGTAGGGGACGCGCACGTTCCCGTCGGGGAAGTGCTCGGCGGCGAGCGCGGTGACGGCGGCCCGGGTGCGCTCCTCTCCGATGGCGCGGACCACGGCGGCCATCTTGCTGGAGGACAGCGCGGTTCCCACGAGCCCGTCGGGGTCGAGCTCGCGCGTCCAGGCGGCGGTGAACTCCACGGCGTCGACGAGACCGTCCTGGGCCTCCATCTCCCCCACGGTGTCGAAGACCCGGTAGTCGCGCCCGTAGTCGTCGCCGTACTCCTCCATCAGGGACTCGTAGGCGTCGACGAAGGCGCTGGCGGTCCAGTCGCGGTCGTTGTTGAGCACGGCGACGGTGCCCCCGGGCACGAGCAGGCGGGCGGCCTCGGCGTAGAAGGCGGGCCGGTCGAACCAGTGGACGGCCTGCGCGGCGAGCACGAGTGCGGCGGAGGCGTCGGGGAGGGGGACCTCCTCGGCGCGGCCGTCCACGTACTCGACGTCCTCTTCGCCGGCGGCGTCGCGCATCGCGTGGCCTGGTTCGACACCGACCACGCGGGGCTCCGGGCCGAAGACACGGCGCAGGGCACGGGTGGAGATGCCGGTCCCGGAGCCGACGTCGAGCAGGAGCCAGGGGTCGGGCCAGGAGTCGCGGACGCCGTCGAGGACGTGCGCGCGGAGCCGGTCGAGGACGGAGTCGGGATACCCCGGCCGGAAGCGGCGGTAGTCGTCGCTGAGCCGGTCGAAGGCCTGGGTCCTGTCGTTCATGGAGTCCTCGTTCCCGTCGGGTCGGCGGGCACGAACCTACCGTTCTCCTCCCCGTGCGGCCAGGACCGGTACGCGCCTACGCCTCCTGCGGCACGTCCCTCCCGCGCCCGGCGCGGTACGCGGACGGGCTCGTCCCCGTGTGGTTCTTGAACGCGGAGCTGAAGGCGAACGCGCTCCCGTATCCCACCCGCGCGGCCACGGCCTCCAGGCCCAGCTCCGGCCGGGCGGTGAGCAGGTCGCCGGCCACCGTGAGCCGCCAGGTGCGCAGGTAGGTCATCGGCGGGGTGCCCACGGCCCTCTGGAAGCGCGCGGCCAGGGTGGCCCGGGACACCGCGCACTCGCGGGCCAGCGCGTCCAGGGTCCAGGGCTCGGCGAGGCGTTCGTGCGACAGCTCCAGCGCCCGCGCGACGACGGGGTCGTGCCGGGCGCTCAGCCAGTTGGGGGCGCTGTCGGGGTTGTCCTCCAGCCAGGCCCGCACCGCCATCACCAGGAGGCAGTCCAGGAGCCGGTCGTTGAGGCTGGTCTGGGCGACGTGGCCGGTGGTGATCTCGTCGGTCAGCAGCGCCACCAGCGCCGGGTCGACCCGGCCGCCGGGCAGTACCGCCAGCGGAGGCAGCGCCGACAGGGCCAGGCGGCCGACCTCGCTGTCGTCCTGGTAGGCGCCCACCACCATGGTGTCGGTGCCGTCGGGGTCGTTTCCCCAGGTCCCCACCCCGTGGCTCATGGTCACGTGGACCTCCTCGCCGTCGTGGGCCACGCACCGCTGCCCGGGAAAGACGGTGATGGTGGGCTCGCGGCCCCTGCTGTCGGCGATCACGTAGGGCTCCGGTCCGCGGACGAGCACCAGGTCGCCGGGGCCGGCGTCGGCCTCGCCGCGGGACGTGCCCACCCAGGCGCCGCCGGAGGTGACCACGATGAGGGTGAGGGCGGACTCGTCGCGGCTGTCGATGCCCCAGGGCGGGCTCATGACCGTGCGCAGGGTGAAGGCTCCGCGTGCGCGGGGCCCGTCCAGGAGGTGCGCGAGGGGGTCCATGCCCTCACCCTAGCCGATGTCAGACGTTCTCTTATGGAAACCAGATTCTGGGCCATGTTCCGTCCGGGCTCGGGTTGATGGACTGGGTGCATGACCACAGAACACGTCCTCGTCACCGGCGGCACCGGCATGACCGGCCGCCGCGTCACCCGCCTGCTCCGCGAGCGCGGCGCCGGGATCCGGGTCGGCTCCCGGTCCGGCAGCCCCCGCTTCGACTGGCACGACCGCGCCACCTGGGACCCCGCCCTGGAGGGGATCACCTCCGTCTACCTGTGCTACCACCCCGACCTGGGCTTCCCCGGGGCCGGCGCGACCGTCGCCGCGTTCGCCGCCCGCGCCGCCCGGCACGGCGTCCGGCGCATGGCGCTGCTGTCCGGGCGCGGTGAGTCCGGATCCGAGCGCGCGGAGCGGGCCGTGCGCGCGGAGTTCCCGGACCTGGCCGTGCTGCGCTGCGCGGTGTTCGCGCAGGACTTCTCCGAGAGCTTCCTGCGCGGGCCGGTCCTGGAGGGCACCGTGGCCCTGCCCGCCCCGGACGTGCCCGAGCCCTTCGTCGACCTGGACGACGTCGCCGAGGTCGCGGCCCGTGCGCTGACGGAGGACGGGCACGCCGGGGAGCTGTACGAGCTGACCGGCCCGAAGGCGGTCGCGTTCGCCGAGGCCGCGCGCCTGATCGGCGAGGCGTCCGGGCGCACGGTCGTGTACCAGGAGGTGCCGGCGGAGGACTTCGTCGCCGGGGCGGTCGCGGCCGGGGTCGCGGAGGAGGAGGCCCGGGGGCTGGCCGACCTGCTCGGGGAGATCCTGGACGGCCGCAACGCCGAGCCCGCCGACGGCGTGGAGCGGGCTCTGGGCCGTCCGGCCACGGGCTTCGACGAGTACGCCCGCCGGGCCGGAGCCGCCGGGGCCTGGGACCGGTGACCACCCGGCCCTAGCCGGGGAAGTCCTCGGGCGGGAGCGCCGGAGCGGAGTCGTCCACAGGAACGGATCCGCTCTGGCGCCCCGCTCCGTTGCGCGCTTGACTGGAAAGTGGGCCCCGCCCTCGACCGCACCGTGCTGCCCACCAACCGTCCCGTGCCCCTGCCGTGCGGCATCGGCCCCTCCGTGCCTACCCCGCTTCCGCCGGGCGAAAGCGCGCCCCGAACCCCAGTGCGGACCAGAACCGACCGTATCCGGCCAAGCGCGCGGAATGCTCCTCCCATGTGGTGGAAGCCTGGGTCCACGCCTTCTCGGCCACCCCCGCCAGGCGTGGCAGCAGCAGGAACGCGAGGTCGTCGAACCCGGTCAGGGTCTCGCCCCACACCGCCGCCTCCACCCCGGCGACGGTGACGCCCGGGGCCAGTGACCGAGCGGTCTGCCCGGGCTCCCAGTCGAAGGCCCCGGCGACCGTCACCGGCTCGTAGGAGGGCAGCCCGAGCCTCACGCGGTCGGCCTCCTGGCCTGGATCGGCGGCGTCGGCGTAGGGGCGGTCCAGGTAGACCAGCGAGTTCGGGGAGAGCAGTACCGGCACCCCCGACTCCGCCGCCCCGGGGACGTCGCCGGGTGAGATCCGGAAGGTCTCCGCGGCCTGGTCCACCAGGGTGTGGAACTCCTCCGGCACCGTCGCCTTGACGGCCTCGGGGTCGAACTCGTCGGGGGCACCGATCCAGTACTGGAGGACGTCCTCGCCGGTCAGCACCCCGGCGCGGGCGGTCTCCTGCCAGCCGACCACCCGCTTGCCCGCCTCCCGCACGTACCGGTGGGCGTGGCGGACGAACTCGACGTAGTCGCCGTGGCCCATCCCGAAGGGCTCGTCACCACCCAGGTGCAGGAACGGTCCCGGGGTGAGTTCGGCGAACTCATCGATGACGTCCCGCGCGAAGGTGCGCGCCACCTCCACCTCAGGATGTAGGAACCGCACCCGGGGGTGCGGGGGCCGCACGTGTCCGTGGAGTTCGGGGTAGGCGTCGAAGGCGGCGCCGGTGTGGCCGGGCAGGTCGACCTCGGGGACGACGGTGACGTGTCGCAGGGCCGCGTACTCCACCAGGTCGACGAACTCCTCCTGGGTGTAGTACTCCCGCTCGCCGTCCGGGGTCGGGCGGGTGAGCCGCGGCCAGCGCCGCGACTCCAGCCGCCATCCCTCACCGTCGGTGAGGTGCAGGTGTAGGACGTTGAACTTGTGCAGGGCCAGGAGGTCGATGACCCTGGTGACCTCGGCCGCGGTGAGGAAGTGGCGGACCACGTCCAGGGACAGGCCGCGCCAGGCGTACCGCGGGCCGTCCTCCAGGGTCCCGGAGGGGGCCCACACGTCACCTTGCGCGTCCATGCTCAGGAGCTGGACCAGGCTGGTCAGCGCGCGAAAGGCCCCCTCGCCACTCGCACCGCTGACCGCGACACGTCCCTCCTCGATCCCGATCCGGTGGCGTTCGTCCGTTCCCGGGACGGGACGGGGATCCACTCCCGTCACAGGATCCACTCCCGTCTTCTCCGAGGAGCCGTCTCCGCCCGTTCTCCACCGATCGCCGTCCACACGGACGCTGACATCGGCTCCGGCTCGGCCCGGCTCCACCCTCAGGCCGTGCAGGGTCCACGCCGCCCAGGCGAACCAGTCGTGCGCCGCCGGTTCGGCCCCGGCCAGGGTCAGCCGTCCTTCTCGGCCCACCCGCACCGGCGGTCCGCCGGGATGGACCACCGGAGTCGGGACGAGCCCGTCCACCGGGGCGGACCCGCCCCCGGTGCCTTCGTCGGTGGACGGGGTTTCAGGACGCGTCGGCATGGAACCGCCTCTCGTACTCGGTTCGGCGCTCGCGCTGTCGGTCCGGGTCCGCGACCGGGGCCGACAGCAGCAACCGCCGGGTGTAGGGGTGTTCGGGCTCGCGGGTGACCGTGTCGGCGTCACCGGTCTCCACGATCGTGCCGTGACGGATCACCGCCACCCGGTGGCTCATCACACGCACCACCGACAGGTCGTGTGACACGAACAGGTAGGCCACTCCGGTTCTCTCCTGAATGTCCAGCAGCAGGTCCATGACGGTGCGCTGGGTGGTCAGGTCCAAGGCCGAGACGGGCTCGTCGCACACGATCAGCCGGGGCGAGATCGCCAGCGCCCGGGCGATCGCCACGCGCTGGCGCTGCCCGCCGGAGAACTCGCGGGGCAGCCGGTGCACGGCGTCGCGGGGCAGCGCCACCCGGTCGAGCAGGTCGGCGACCGTTCCCCGGGCCTCACGGGCGGGCACTCCCTGGGCCAGGAGCGGCTCGGCGAGGGTGTCGCCGATGAGCAGGGACGGGTTGAGCGAGGTGTAGGGGTCCTGGAACACCACCTGGACGTCCCTGCTCAGCGCGCGCCTCCTGCGCCTGGACGCGCCGTCCACGCGTTCGCCGTCGAAGGTGATCGTGCCCCCGGCCACCGGAACGAGCCCGAGGACCGCGCGGCCGATGGTGGACTTGCCCGAGCCGGACTCGCCCACCAACCCCAGGGTCTCACCCGGCCTGATCCGCAGCGAGACCCCGTCGAGGACCTCCACGCGGGGCGCCCTCCAACCCCGCCCGGGGAAGGACACCCGCAGGTCCCTGACGTCGAGAAGCGCGTCCCGTTCCGTCACGTGTGCCTCCGTCGTCCCGGTCCCGTCCGGCGGAAGCGCCGCACGGAGCCGTCCACCGTGGCTCGTACCGGTCATAGTGCGCCCACCTCCCGGGGCCGCCACGGCGCACGGGCCGGGGCGTCGTCGAGTACCGCGTCGAGGAGCTCGCGCGTGTAGGGATCGCGGGGATCCGTGAGGAGGTCGGCGGTGGCGCCGACCTCCACGATCACGCCCTCCCGCATGACCGCCACCCGGTCGCACAGGTCGGCGACCACACCCAGGTTGTGGGTCACGAGCAGCACACCCATGCCCCGCTGGGCCTGGAGCCTGCGCAGCAGCGCCAGGACCTCGGCCTGCACGGTGACGTCCAGCGCTGTGGTGGGCTCGTCGGCGATGAGCAGGTCGGGATCGCAGGAGACCGCGCCCGCGATGAGCACCCGCTGGGCCATCCCCCCGGAAATCTGGTGTGGGTGGCTCGCCATGACGCGTGCGGGGTCGGGGATCTCCACCTGCCGGAGCAGTTCCAGGGCCCGTTCTCGGGCCTGGGCGCGGGACAGCCCGAGCTTGGTCCGCAGGGGTTCGGTCAGGTGGTCGCCGACGGTGAAGGCGGGGTCCAGATTGCTCATGGGCTCCTGCGGGACGTAGGCGACCGTGTCGCCGCGTAGTCCCCGCATGTGCCGCTCCGACGCTCCGACGGCCTCGGTTCCGTTCAGGAGCACGCTGCCGCGCGAGACCCGGCCCCCCGGGGGAAGCAGTCCGAGCACGGAGAACGCGGTCTGGGTCTTGCCGGAACCGGACTGCCCGACCAGCCCCAGGACCTCGCCCCGGTGCACGTCCAGGTCCACACCGCTCACGACCTCCCTGGACGTGCCGTCGGCCAGTGTGTAGGCGACCGTCAGGTCGCGGACCGACAGGAGGCCGGCGCGCTCTCCCACGTCTTCCCGCGCGGCGGTCGACTCGGCCGCCGAGCGGCGGGCGCGCCGACCGGCCACGGGTCCGGTCCCGCGGTCCTCCAGCACGTCGCGCAGCGCACTGGCCAGCAGGACCAGCGCGGCGCTGGTCGCTCCCAGCGCCAGCCCCGGCCACAGCATGAGCAGGGGCGCGCGGTGGACGTTGGTGAACGCCTCGTTGAGCATGGCGCCCCACGTGGGCAGGGAGCCGCTGCCGATGCCGAGGAACTCCAGCCCGGCTTGCAAACCGATGGCCATACCCGCGACCAGGGCGACCTGGATGATGACCGGGGCGCGCACCACCACCAGGACGTGGCGGGCGATGATCCGCGAGTCGCGCAGTCCGAAGACGCGTGCGGCGTCCACGTACGGTTCGCCGCGCATTCCGGCGACGGCTCCCCTGACCAGACGGAAGAAACTCGGCGCCACGAGCACTCCCAGCACCACCATCAGCACCCACACGCTGGGGCCCAGGACCGCACGGGAGGCCAGCAGGACGACCATGGCGGGCAGCGCCATGACCAGATTGACCCACCAACTGGCCAGGGAGTCGAACCAGCCGCCGTGGTATCCGGCGGCCAGGCCGGCGGGAACGCCGACCACCAGGGCGACGGCGACCGCGAGCACCGCCCCGCCCAGGGTGTTGCGCCCCCCGTACAGCAGCCGTGCCCACACGTCGCGGCCGGCGGAGTCGAAGCCGAGCAGGTGGCCGCCCCCGGGCGGACCGAAGGCGTCGCTCAGCTCCGAGGCGGTGGAACTGTGCTGGGTGGCCAGGGGTGCGAACACTACGAGTCCCGTGATCACCAGCAGCACCAGGAGGGACAGCACGGCCTGCGGGTTGGTGAGGAAGCGGCGCGCCGTGCCCGGCCTTCGCGGAGCGGTCGCCGCGGTGACGGATGCGCTCATGAGGTCCTCGCTCTCGGGTTGAGCCAGCCGACGAGGATGTCCACGAGCAGGTTGATCACGATGACCACGACCACCGTCATCATCACCAGGCCCATGATCACCGGGACGTCGCCTCGGGTCGTGTACTGGACGGTCATCGCCCCGATGCCGGGCAGGCCGAAGATCTGCTCCACCAGGACGGCTCCGCCGAGCAGGCCGACGAACTGCATGCCGAGCACGGTGAGCGCGGGGGTGGCGGCGTTGCGCAGCACGTGCCGAAACACCACACGCGACGTGGACAGGCCCCTGGCCCGCAGGGTGCGCACGTAGTCGCGTCCCATCACCTCGATGACCGAGCTGCGCACCTGCTGGGACACCCCGGCGACCGCGGCGACCGACAGGGACAGGATCGGCAGGGTGACCGTGGACAGCCAACCGCCGAACGACTCGGACAGCGGTACGTAGCCGATGGCCGGGAACCAGCGCAACTGGACCGCGAAGACCAGCACGATCACCAGTGTGACCAGGAAGCCGGGCAGGGCGTAGCCGACCACGCCCAGGACCTGCACGGCGCGGTCGGCGGCACCGCGCCGCACACCGGCCCACACCCCCAGGACGAAGGAGGCTGCGGCGGTGACGACCGTGACACCGACCATCAGGCTGAGCGTGACCGGTAGCCGGTTGGCGATCGCCTGTGCGACGTCCGCGTTGGTGAACCAGGACGTGCCGAGGTCGCCCCGCAGCGCGGAGGACAGCCAGTCGAGATAGCGCACGGCCACCGGCTGGTCCAGGCCGAGGTCGCTGTTGCGCGCGTCCACCAGTTCCTGGGAGGCGTGGGGACCGAGCAACTGGCGTCCCACGTCGGCGTTGGGAACCGACAGCAGGACGTAGGACAGGGCGGAGATGACGAGGAGGAGCAGCAGCCCCGAGGCTGCCCGTCTGAGGATGAAGGAGGTCATGGCGGCTCCATGGCGCCCCGCCGCCCCGGCGGACCCGTGTCCGCCGGAGCGGCGGGTCACTCGGCGGGGGCGTAGTTGTACAGGGAGGGGACGGCCATGCCCGACTGGGGCTGGACGTCCACGGTGCCGTCGGAGACGTGCAGGTACCTCATGCGGTAGAAGGGCACGAACCAGGCCTCCTCGACCAGGTGCCGGTTGAGCCTCTGTGCGGCCTCTGCGTTCTCGCCCGCGGGTGCGGTGCGGATCTTGGCCACGGTCTCCTCGACGGTGTCGTCGGTGCTGCCGAGGAGGTTGAACGTCCCCGGCAGGACGAGTTCGACGACGGTCACCCACGTCTCGGCGGGCTGGGCGTTGTTCATGACCATGCCGGGGTAGGCGCGGTCGGTGAAGACGCTGGACAGCGCGTTGGCCTGGTCGAGGGTGTCCCAGGTCAGGTCGATACCGACGGCCTCCAGGTCGCTCCTGATGCTGGTCGCCATGGCGTCGGAGGAGATCGCCTGCATGCGGGGCAGGGTCATCTCGAAGCCATCGGGGTAGCCGGCGTCGGCGAGGAGTTCGCGGGCGCGGTCGGGGTCGTACTCGTAGTGGGAGTCCAGTTCGGGGTCGTAGGCCGCCGACTCGGTGCCGAAGATCTGGTCGGTGACCTCTCCCTGGCCGCCCCGGAGCTGTTCGAGCATGGTCTGGCGGTCGATGGCGTGGTTGATCGCCTGGCGCACCTTGGTCTCACCGAGTGCGGGCACCATGGCTCCGTCGCGGTCGAACAGGATGATGCCCTGGTAGTCGATGTACTGCGGTGTGGTGACCACACCCGGCTCGGACTCGACCACCTTCTGCTGGTCGACGGTCTGGATCAGCGCGGCGTTGACCTGGCCGGTGCGCAGGCCGTTGACGATGGCGGTCTCGTTGTCGAAGACACTGATGCTGACCTCGTCGTAGGGCAACTCCTCGCCCCAGTAGTCGTCGGTCCGGGTGTAGACCCAGGTGGTGCCGACGGCGGTGCGGTCGGTGTCGAGTTCGTAGGGGCCCGTGCCGTCGGGGTCGGTGGAGAGGCCGTCGCCGCCGAAGGACGCGGGGTTGGCCATGAGCCCGGCCGCGTCACTGAGGTAGTAGAGCATCGCCGGGTTGGGCTGGTCCAGGTACAGGACGACGTGGGTGTCGTCCACGACCTCGACCTTCTCCAGGCCCGCCATGGTCTGGGCCTGACCGCCGCCCGCGTCGCGGAAGCGCTCCAGGTTGGCCTTGACCGCCTCCCCGTCGAAGGGGGTGCCGTCGTCGAAGGAGACGTCGTCGCGCAGGGTGAGGCCGAGCTCGGTGAGGGTGTCGTCGTAGGACCATTCGGTGGCGAGCATCGGCGCGTAGGTGCCGTCGGGCTCACGCTTGACGAGCGTGTCGTAGACCGCCTGGAAATGGGGCAGGGCCGAGCCCATCGCCTCGGCCGGATCCAGGCTCTGGGGCAGGGTCATGGTCGCGATGGCCAGGGTCGAGGAGTCGGGGTCGTCCCCGGATCCGGCGCATCCGGTCAGCATGAGCGCGACCGCTCCGGCGGCGGCGAATCCTGCGTTGACACGGCTTTTCCGCTGCATGGCTCACTCCGTGGGGGAGGCCCGGGCGGAGACCGCTCCGGGATGTTGGATGAGTCGGGGATCACAATCTAACCACGTGGTAGGTTTTGTGTCGGTCACCGTACACCAACAGGTCAGGAGCCGGAAGACCGAGTGGAGGACCACCGGAGCCCTACGCTCGTATCGTCCGACGGCCTCAGGACGACAAGCCCGTGCGCGACGCACAACCCCCGCAAGGAGACCACCCCCGTGACCGAGCCAGGGCGCGCCCAGCCGCGCATGACCAAGGGAGAACGCACCCGGAGGCGCATCATCGACTCCGCGAGCGAACTCTTCGCCAAGTCCGGCTACCTCGCTGTCTCCCTGCGTGACATCGCGGCCCACGCGGGTCTCACCCACGCCGGGGTGCTCCACCACTTCCCGAACAAGGAGGCGATGCTCCTACGCGTCCTGAGCAGGCGGGACGAGGTCAACGCCCCGCTGGTGCTGGGCCCGGACGTGGACCCCCGGAAACTGGTCGACAACCTCGTCACGATCACCGAACGCAACACCGGCACCCCCGGCCTGGTCGCGCTCTACGCCAAGCTCTCCGTCGAGGCCACCGACCCCGAGCACCCCGCCCACGCGTATTTCCAGGGCCGTTACCGCATCCTGCGCGAACGGCTCACCGAGGCGTTCGCCGTACTGCTCGCCGACCGCCCCGGCCCCTCCCCCGCCGTGGCCGCCCAGCAGCTCCTGGCGCTGATGGACGGACTGCAGACCCAGTGGCTCCTGGACCCCGACTCCGTCGACATGCGCGCGGCGGTCGTGTCCTTCACCCGCATCCTCGGACTGACCGGACCGGAGTGCCCCGGACCGACCGACCAATCCTGAAAGGCCGCACATGAGCACCCCCGACCTGGCCGCCAAAGCCTCCGCCACCTCCGGATCCGACACCTGGCACACCACCGCCGTCGGCTCCGGACTGCGCTCGCTACACCTGGCCGACGGCCCCCACGGCCTGCGCAAACAGCCCGAGGAGGGCGACCACCTGGGCATCGGCGACAGCCTGCCCGCCACCTGCTTCCCGCCCGCCGTCGGCCTGGGCGCCACCTGGAACCCCGCCCTCGTACGCCGGGTCGGCGAGGCGCTGGGCACCGAGGCCGGCGCCATGGGCGTGGACGTGCTCCTGGGCCCGGGCATGAACATCAAGCGGTCACCGCTGTGCGGGCGCAACTTCGAGTACGTCTCCGAGGACCCGCACGTCACCGCGCGGATCGCCGCCGCGCTGGTGGAGGGAATCCAGTCCCGGGGGGTCGGCGCGTGCGTCAAGCACTTCGCCGCCAACAACCAGGAGACCGACCGGATGCGGGTCAGCGCCGACGTGGACGACCGCACCCTGCGCGAGATCTACCTCAGGGCGTTCGAGGAGGTCATCACCACCACGAGGCCGTCGATGGTGATGTGCTCCTACAACCGGGTCAACGGCGTGCACACCAGCCAGGACCCGTGGCTGCTCACCGAGCTGCTGCGCGGCGAGTGGGGGTTCGACGGGGTCGTGGTCTCCGACTGGGGCGCCGTGGTGGACCGCGTCGCCGCGGTACGCGCCGGGCTGGACCTGGAGATGCCGCCCAGCGGCACCGACCAGGAGGTCGTCGACGCCGTCGAGCGGGGCGAGTTGGAGGAGTCCGTGCTGGACACGGTCATGGAACGGCTGGGGCGGCTCCAGGAGAGGGTGTCCGCCGACACCTCCCGGTCCCCGGAGCACGACGCGCACGACGCGCTGGCCCGGGAGGCCGCCCGCGAGGCGCTCGTCCTGTTGAGGAACGACGGCGGCGCGCTTCCCCTGGACCCGGCCCGGCCGGTCGCGGTCATCGGCGAGTTCGCCCGTACCCCCCGCTACCAGGGCGGCGGTTCCTCCCACGTGGTACCGACCCGGGTGCACAGCGCGTTGGAGTCGCTCACCGGGGCCGTTCCCGGCGGGGTGGCTTTCGCGCCCGGTTTCCGGCTCGACGGCACGGCCGATCCGGCACTGGTGGAGGAGGCGGTGTCCACGGCGTCCGCCGCCGACACCGCCGTGGTCTTCCTGGGCCTGCCCGAGGCCGCCGAGTCCGAGGGCTACGACCGCACCACCCTGGACCTGCCCGCCGACCAGACCGCCCTGCTGGCCCGGATCCGCGAGGTCAGCGAGCGCGTGGTGGTCGTGCTGTCCAACGGGGGCGTGGTGTCGGTGTCCGACTGGGAGCACCACGCCGACGCCGTCCTGGAGGGGTGGCTGCTCGGGCAGGCCGGCGGCGCCGCCGTCGCCGACGTCCTCACCGGAGCCGTGTCCCCGTCCGGCAGGCTCACCGAGACCGTCCCGCTGCGGCTGAGCGACCACGCCTCCTACCTGGCCTTCCCCGGTGAGCACGGAAGATCGGTGTACGGCGAGGGCGTGTTCGTCGGCTACCGGTACTTCGACACCCTGGAGCGGCCGGTCGCCTACCCGTTCGGGCACGGGCTCACCTACACGGAGTTCGCCTACTCGGACCTGGAGGTGACCGCCGACGGGGAGGACTCCTGGCGTGTGGCCCTCACCGTCGCCAACACCGGGGAGCGGGCCGCCGCCGAGGTCGTCCAGCTGTACGCGGGCGTGGAACAGGAGTACCCGACCCGGCCGCGCCGCGAGCTGCGCGGTTTCGCGAAGGTGTTCCTGGAGCCGGGGCGCTCCGAGCGGGTCGAACTCGCGCTGACCGGGCGCGACCTGTCCACGTGGGACCCCGAACACCAGCGGTGGTCGCTGGCCGGGGGGACCTACACCGTGGCCGTGGGCGCCTCCTCCCGCGACATCCGGCTCACCGCGGAGGTGAGCGCCCCAGGCGACCGGTTCGTCCCGCCGCTGACCGCGGATTCCACCGTGGGCGAGTGGCGCACGCACCCGGTCGGCGGGCCGGTCATGGCCGAGCTGCGGACGGGCATGCCGGGACTCTCCGAGGTACCCGAGGACCTGCTGCGCATGGCCGACTCCATGCCGCTGGCCACCCTGCGCACGTTCGGTCTGGGCGTGACAGCCGAGATGGTCGACCTCTTGGTCGAGGACGTGGAGGCCCGGCGGCAGGCCGCGATCGCCCGCGGTGAGATCACGGGTTGAGGAGGGTTTTCGATGCTGGCCGAGGGTTTCCTGTGGGGTGCGGCCACCGCCGCGCACCAGGTCGAGGGCAACAACACCGGCAGTGACGTCTGGGCGCTGGAGAACGCGCCCGGGTCGATCCTGCCCGAGCGCAGCGGTGACGCCTGCGACAGCTACCACCGCTGGCGCGAGGACATGGACGTCGTCCGCGAACTGGGGCTGAACGCGTACCGGTTCAGCGTGGAGTGGGCGCGGATCGAACCGGAGCAGGGACGGTTCTCCCTGGCGGAGCTGGCGCACTACCGGCGGATGATCGAGGGATGCGCCGAACGCGGGTTGACGCCCGTGGTCACCCTGCACCACTTCACGTGCCCGAGGTGGTTCAGCGCCGGGGGCGGGTGGACCGGACCGGACGGGATCGACCCGTTCCGCCGGTACGTGCGGCAGGTACGGACGATCTTGGACGGCGTGCCCTGGGTGTGCACGATCAATGAGCCCAACATGCTCGCGATGATCACGGGCATGCGCCGCGGGGGTGAGCGCAAGGAGAATGTGGCCGGTGCGATGCCGCCCCCGGACCAGGAGGTCGCCGAGGCACTCACGGCCGCACACCGGGCCGCCCGCGAGGAGCTGTCCGGCCTGACGGGAACACGGAGCGGGTGGACCGTCGCGAACCAGAACTTCCAGGCGGTGGAGGGCGCCGAAGCGCTGGCCCAGGAGTGGGCGTACACACGTGAGGACCAGTTCCTGGACATCGCGAAGGACGACGACTTCGTGGGGGTACAGGCCTACACGCGTGTGGTGATCGGCCCGGACGGGCCGGTGGCCCCCGCTCCGGACGCGCGCCGCACCATCACCGGATGGGAGTTCTACCCGGAGGCGCTGGAGGGGGCGGTCAGGCACACGTCCGAGCGGACGGGCGGCGTTCCGGTGCTGGTGACGGAGAACGGCATCGCGACCGCCGATGACGGCGAACGGATCGCCTACACCAGGGAGGCCCTGGCCGGACTCGGACGCGCCGTCGCCGACGGGGCGGACGTGCGCGGGTACCTGCACTGGTCGCTGCTGGACAACTACGAGTGGGGATCGTGGGCTCCCACGTTCGGACTGGCGGCGGTGGACCGTGGGACCTTCGCGCGCACGGTGAAGCCGAGCGCTCGCTGGTACGGGGACCTCGCGCGAAGCGGCCGTCTCCCGGAGTGACCGCGTCCGGGCGCCGGAGGGGACCGTCCACAGGGACGAACCGGCTCTGGCGCCCCTCCCCGCTTCGCGGTTGACTGGAAAAGCGGGGGGACCCCACCCCTCGACCGCACCGTGCTGCCCGTGGCAGCCGCCACCGGGAGCGGGTCCATCGCTGTTGGAGGCCTGCCCGGAGGCCTTCTCCCGATGATCTTGCTCTTGGTGGCACTCTCGACCGCCGACAGTGCCACTGGGAGCAAGATCATGGCTGTCGGGAGGGTCGACCGGACCCGGCGGCCACCGCGCTAGCGTGGAGGTGCCGTACCGTCCCACCACGCCGTGATCCAGGAAGCCGCCCGTGTCCACGTCGGAGAAGTTCCAGAGCGTGTTCGTGGCGCTGGCCGCCCTCGCCGGACTGGGCCTCGGCCTGCTGTGGCCGGTCGGCGAGGCGGCGGGCCGCCTCGTGCTCCCCGCCCTGGTGCTGATGCTGACGGCGGTGTTCGCGCAGGTCGACGCGGGCCAGGTGCGCCGGGCCCGGTCCGCTCGCACGGTGGTCGCCGCAAGCCTCGTGCTCAACTTCGTGTTCACCCCGCTGCTGGCCTGGGCCCTGGGCGCCGGGCTCCTGGGCGGCTCCCCCGACCTGCGGATCGGCCTGCTGTTGCTGCTGGTCACACCGTGTACGGACTGGTACCTGGTGTTCACCGGCCTGGCGCGGGGACACATGGGTGTGGCGGCCGCGGTACTGCCGGTGAACCTGGTGCTCCAGTTGCTGCTGTTGCCGGTGTACGTGCTGCTGCTCGGCGGCGAGGCGGCGATGGTGGGCACCGGAACCCTGGTGGAGGCGGTGCTGCTGGTCCTGGTAGTGCCACTGGTGCTGGCGGTGTTCCTCCGTGAGGCGGCCCGCCGGTGGAGGGGCGATGCCTGGCGCGACGCGGTCCTGGTCCCGCTGGCCTCCGCCGCGGTGCTGCCGCTGCTGTACGCGGCGGTGCTGGCCATGTTCGCCTGGCAGGCGCGCACGGTACTCGCCCACCTGGGCGACCTGGTGGCGCTGCTGCCGCCCCTGGCGGTGTTCTTCACGGTCGCGCCGCTGGTGGCGCTGCTCGTCGCCGGGCTGCTTCGGCTGCCCGCCGACCAGCGGGCCACCCTGACGATGACGACGGTGGCGCGCAACTCGCCGATCGCCCTGGCGATCGCCGTGGCGGCCTTTCCGGGCCGGCCGCTCATCGCGGTGGCCCTGGTGGCCGGTCCACTGCTGGAGCTCCCGGTGCTGGCACTGCTCAGCCAACTGGTGCGGGTGCGCCCGAAGGACTCCTCCCCGCCCTGACCCGCGTTCCGCGTGCGGTGGACGGCTCATCGCACCCGGTCCCACCATGGTCTCCGACTCGGCCGCGGGCTCCGCGACCCCGTCGTCGGGGTGGGGCGGCACGCTCCGGTGGGACGGCTCGGCCACAGGGCCGGCGCCAGGACCTTTCGGCTCCGTTCACCATCCCCGTGAACGCCGCCACGGCACCGCCGACGGCCGTTGCCGGAACACCCGTGTTCCCGATCAAGGGAAAGGGACCCTCGCACATTTGGAGCGCCCGCCAGGAGGTGCCCGGTTCGGGTCAGGACCCTCCGTGCGGTGGCGGCGTCCCCGTTCGCCGCGATCTCGTACTTGTAGCGGGGTCGGGCGACCAACTCCGCTACAAGTACAAGATCAGCGCAGGCCGGGCCCCTCACGTTCTCCGCAGGTAGCGCACCCAGTTCACCGCGACGCCGCCGACGACGGCCAGGCACGCCGCGAGGACGAACGACGACAGGATCCACTCCCGGGAGCCGTCCGGCCCGTAGACGCGGTTGGACGCCCCGGCGTCCACGGCCGGGATCCGCGCGCCCTCCTGGCAGGTGTCACGCCCGGCCGCGTGCAGGTACACCGCTCGCGGCTCCCCTCCCCCGGCATCGGCGAAGGACCCGTTGCAGGTGCACGACTCGTGCCCCGGGTGCTGGACGCACGTGATGCCTCCCACGGTGAACACTCCCGGAACGCCCTCGCCGCGCGCCGCACGCAGCCCCTGCTCCAGCCCGGCGAGACCCACGTAGGCCACCAGTGCGGCGAGGACCACGATGACGACGGAGAACTGCGGGGACGGACGCCGGCGGCGTCCCCGCGTGCCGTGTCCGTCGGCGCGGCCGGCGTCGATACCGGTATCAGAGTCGGTACCGGTGGTGCCGGTGCCGCCCGTCCTCCTGGTGCTCATACCCGCGCCCCCTCGTCCTCACGGTCCTCCTCGGACTCCTCCGCGCCGTTCCCACCGCCGCGGCCGATCCGGAGGGCGAGCAACGCGGCCACACCGCACAGGGCGGCCGCCAGCAGCCACACCGGCCCGTAGCCGCCGGTCAAGTCACGGGTGAGGCCGCCGAAGACCGCCATGGTCCCCGCGCCGACCTGGTGGACGGCGTTGACCCACCCGAAGACGATGGCGCCGTCCGCGCCGAAGGCCCGGTGGCACAGCATGATGGTCGGCGGCACCGTCGCGACGTCGAGCAGGCCGAACACCACGACGAAGGCCGTCATCGCCGCCCCCGCCTCGGGGCCCAGCAGCGCGGGCAGCAGGGCCAGGAGGACGCCCCGGCCCGCGTAGTAGACGACCAGGAGCGCACGCGGGTCCACCCGGTCGGTGAGCCATCCCGACAGGACCGTTCCCACGAGGGAGAACACACCGACCGTCGACACCAGCGCGGCGGCGACGGTGACGGCCATCCCCTGGTCCTGTGCGGCGGGCACGAAGTGGGTCCACAGGATGCCGTTGGTGGTCGCCCCGCACACCGCGAACGTCCCGCCCAGGAGCCAGAACCCGCGGCTGGTGACCGATGAGTACAGGACCCTCAGGGTCCGGCGCGCCGCGCCCTGGTCCGCCTCGGGCTTCTCCACGAAGGCCGTCGCCCCGTAGGGCCGCCGGCCCAGGTCGGCCGGGTGGTCCCGCAGCACGAGGGCGGTGAGGACGGTCATCACGCCCGCGGTCAGCGCCAGGGTCGCGATGGCCGGCCGCCATCCCTGGTGGTCGACGATCCACGCCAGCGCGGGCAGGAACACCAGCTGCCCGAAGGCGCTGGCCCCGGTCAGGGTCCCGATGACCAGCCCGCGCCGTTCGACGAACCAGTTGTCGGTGACGGTGGCGGCGAACGTCATCGCCAGCGACCCGGTGCCCGCGCCGATGAGCAGCCCCCAGTACAGGGTCAGCTGCCAGGCGGCGGTCATGACGGTGGTCAGCCCCGCGCCCGCGACGATGGTCGCCAGTGCCACCAGGGCGACGCGGCGGATACCGAACCGGTCCATCAGCGCGGCGGCGAACGGGGCGATCAGTCCGTAGACGACCATGTTGACCGAGGCCGCCGCGCCGATCGACCCGCGGGACCACGCGTACTCGGTGTGCAGGGGTTCGGTCAGCAGACCGGGCATCGCGGCGAAGGCCGCCGCGGCCACGATGGTCAGGCACGCGACCAGGGCGACCAGCCACGCGCGGTGGAACGGGATGTGTGCGGGCTTCCGTGCGGAAGCGGTGTCCTCGGCCATGACCCCAGCGTCCTTCGCGGATCCGTGTCCCCGACAGTGACCTGAAAGCCAACATGCGCAAGAATCGGGCCATGGACCTTCCCCGCGTACCCGAACCCGCCGGCTCCCCGCCCCACCGCGTCGCCGTCCTCGTCCGGCACGGCGTGCTGCCCATCGAGGCGGGGATCGTCCACCGGCTCTTCGCACAGGCCCGCGACGCCGACGGCCGCCGCCTCTACGAGGTGGTCACCTGCGCACTGCGCCCCGGCGAGGTCCGGACCGACACCGACTTCACCCTGAACGTCGCCCACGGGCCCGAGGCGCTCGACACCGCCGACACCGTGATCCTGCCCGCCGCCGACGAGGACTACGTCGAACGCCCGCACGACCCGCTCGCCCCGGACCTGGCGGCGGCCGTCACCCGTATCGGCCCGGACACGCGCGTGGCCTCCATCTGCACCGGCGCGTTCGTGCTCGCCGCCGCCGGGCTGCTGGCCGGGTGCCGTGTGACCACCCACTGGAAGTCGGCGGGCTTCTTCCGCGCCATGTACCCCGGCATCGACCTGGACCCGGACGTGCTGTACACCGACAACGGCCGGGTCCTCACGGCCGCGGGGGTGGCGTCGGGCATCGACCTGTCCCTGCACATGATCCGCACCGACCACGGCGCCGCAGTCGCCAACGAGGTGGCGCGCGGCACGGTGGTGCCCCCGCACCGCGACGGCGGCCAGGCGCAGTACGTCCGCCGCCCCGTACCCGCCCCGGAACACTCCTCCACCGGCCGCGCCCGCGCGTGGGCCCTGGACCACCTGCACCTCCGGCTGCGCCTGGAGGACCTGGCCGCGAGGGAGGCGATGAGCGTGCGCACGTTCACCCGGCGCTTCCGCGACGAGGTGGGCCTGTCCCCCGGCCGGTGGCTGGCCGAGCAGCGCCTGGACCGGGCCCGGCAGCTGCTGGAGGAGTCCGGCCTGCCGGTGGACCGGGTCGCCGAGCGGTCGGGGTTCGGTACGGCGGCGTCACTGCGCCAGCACATGCAGGCCGAACTCGGGGTGTCGCCCAGCGCCTACCGGCGCACCTTCCGGGGCACGTCGCACGCGGCCTGAGCACCGCCGGCCCGGGGCCCGACGGCCCCGGGGAACGCGGTCCACGGCGTGCGGGGACCGCGGAACGGGTAACGGACAACCGCGGGCCACGAGGGTCCGCGCACCCGTTCCCTCCTCACCTCCCGGAGCCGCCATGAAGCCGTACGCGGACGCCCCCGTGCGGATGTTCCTCCAGATCGCCGCCGACCTGCTCGCCCTGGCCTGGGTGTACCTGTGGATCCGTGCCGCGCTGTCGCTGCGCGAGATCATCATGGGCCTGAACCGCCCCGGCGAGCTGATGGTGAGCACCGGCGAGGGCTTCAGCGAGCACATGGACAACGCGGCCGAGCAGGCCCTGAAGGTGCCCCTGGCCGGGGACGCCCTGGCCACCCCGTTCACCAGCATGAGCGGGACCGGCGAGTCCCTCTCCGCGGCGGGCGCGTCCTTCCAGGAGTCGGTGGCCTCGCTCGGGCTGACCCTGCCGCTGCTCACCGCCGCGCTCCCGCTGCTGCTGCTCGCCGCGACGTGGCTGCCCGCCCGTGCGCGGTGGATACGCCAGGCGGGCTCCGTCCGGCGGCTGCGCGGGCTCACCCCCGAGGCGCGGTCCCGGCTGCTGGCCCTGCGCGCGCTGGCGTCGGTGTCCCCGTCCAGGCTCGCCGGTGTGCACGAGGACCCGGCGGGCGCCTGGCACGCCGATGACCGGAAGGCCGTGCGCGCACTGGCCTCCCTGGAGCTGCGCCGCCTGGGCCTGCGCGGGTTCTGAGGCCGCCGCGGAACCGCTCCGCGGCCCCCCGGTCACGCCCCGTACGCGGTTCGGGCGGGAGTGTCCCCATCCGGCCAGGTGTTCCCCGCCCGCATGTGGGCACCGCTTCCTAAGCTGGGGACCACGCCGCCCTCCGGGAGGCCCCCCACAACCCACGGAGACAGCATGCACCTGTCCGCACTGTTGGACTTCGACGCCGTCCCCCTGGACACCGACGACGCCGTGTCCGTCCTGCTCGACATCACCGCGCCCGCACGCGAGGAGGACGCCGAACGTCCGCCCGCGACCCTCCAGGTCGTGCTGGACCGCAGCGGCTCCATGGGCGGCGGCCGCCTGCACGGCGCGGTCCGGGCCCTGCTCTCGCTGGTGGACCGGCTGGCGCCCTCGGACAACTTCGGGCTCGTGTCCTTCAACCAGCAGGCCCGCGTCGAGGTGCCGAGCGGGCCGCTGACCGACAAGGCGGAGGTGCGCCGCCGGATCTCGGCCCTGCGCGCGTCGGGGGGCACCGACCTGTCCAGCGGGCTGCTGCGCGGCGTGCAGGAGGCCCGACGCGCCAGTGCCGACAGGGGCGCCACCCTGCTGGTGGTCTCCGACGGGCACGCCAACCAGGGCGTCACCGACCACGGCCTGCTCAGGCAGGTGGCGGGAGACGCCTACGCGCACGGGGTCACCACCACGACCCTGGGATACGGCCTGGGCTACGACGAGGAGCTGCTCGGCGCGGTGGCCGACGGCGGAGCGGGCAGCGCGCTGTTCGCCGAGGACCCCGACACCGCGGGCGGCCTCATCGCCCAGGAGGCCGAGTACCTGCTGGCCAAGACCGCCCAGGCCGTGTCGCTGCGGGTCCCGGTCGGCCCGCACCTGCGCGCGGTCAGCGTGGTGGGCGAGATGCCCTCCCACCAACTGGCCGACCGGTCGGTGGTGGTGGAGCTGGGCGACTTCCACTCCGGGGAGGGGCGCCGCCTCCTGCTGCGCCTGGAGGTGCCCGGCCTGTCCTCCCTGGGCACCGCCACCGTCACCACCCTCGAGGCCACCTACGTGGACCCGGCGACGCTGACCACCTACACCGCGGCCCTGCCCGTCTCGGTCAACGTGGTCCCGGGCGACGAGGCCGCCGGAAGGGTGCCCCGTCCGGAGGTGCGCACCGAGGAGGCCCTGCAACGGGCGCAGACCGCCAAACGCGAGGCCGGCGAGGCCCTGCGCAGGGGCGACCGCGGTACCGCCGCCGACAGGTTGGAACAGGCCCGCCGGGACCTGCTGGGGTCTTCGGCCCCCGCGTCGGCGCCCCCGCCCCCGGAGGTGGCCGAGCAGGTCGCCGAACTGGAACGGATGACGCGGATGGCACGGGACGACGACGCCGCGCGTACCTCCAAGACGCTGTACGCCAGCCAGTCGGTCTACTCGCGCAAGAGCGGCCGCCGACGGGAGCCCGAGGCCCCGCGGACCGGGGAACGGCGCACCGGCCGAGGCGACGCCCGGGGCGATGACCAGGACGGGGACCGGGGTGGCCGGGGCCGGAGGGGCCGGAGGGGTGTGATCCGGGGCGAGCAGACCGACAGGGGCCGCCCCACCCCCGACGAGGGGAACCCTCCCCTGTGGGAGTCCTGAACCGGAACGCCGTCCTCGCGGCCACGGCACGCGAACGCCCCGGGAGGCGCGGCCTCCCGGGGCGTCGGCACGGCGGGGAGGTCTTCCTCTCCGCCTTACCGCTACCTCTGGGACGCGGAGAGCGTTCCGCGCACCGCCTCCGGGAGCTTCTCCTCCAGGAAGCGGGCCATGTCCTCCTCCTGGTGCAGGATGGAGGTCAGCTTGAGCGCGATCTGCTCCTCGCCCAGCGCGCGGGCGGCCTCGATCAGCGCGCGGTACGAGGCGATCTCGAAGTGCTCGGCCGCGTAGTCGGAGATGGCGTTCTTGACCATCGTGTCGCTCGCGGGCTTGTTCGCCATGCCCTGTGCGGCGCCCATCATCTCGGACAGCGCGCTCTTGGCCTTGGAGACCTTGCCGCCCAGGGACTCGACGCATCCCTTGACCGTCTCCGCCTGGCTGCGCGTCTCGTCGATGTGACGGGTGATGCGCGCATGGACCTCGGGCTCTCCCTCGGCGTCCTTGGCGTGGCGCTCCAGGGTCTCTTCCAGCGACTTCTCCATCGAGTAGGCGTCGTTGAGCCAGGAAACCAACTGTTCACGTGCGTCCACTTGCGCCCCCTACGGTTGTGGGCTGACGTGTCCTCGGCCCCGCGACTACCCCGGCGGTCCGGCCGCAAACCCGTCAGGGCACCTGGTAGGAGGAGTCGCGCACGTCGGTGACGGCCATGTGGCCGGGGGCGTGGCCGATGGCGAACTCGGGCGCGGAGGCGGCCACGGCGGCCTGCGGAGTCACCCCGCACGCCCAGAAGACCGGGATCTCGCCGGGACGCACCTCCACCGGATCGCCGTAGTCGGGCCGGTCCAGGTCCTCGATGCCCAGCGCGGCGGGGTCGCCCACGTGTACCGGGGCGCCGTGGACCGCCGGGTAGCGCGAGGTGACGCGCACCGCGTCGGCCACCCGGTCGGCGGGGATCGGCCGCATGGACACCACCAGCGGACCGCGGAACCGGCCCGCCGGGCGGCACCGCCGGTTGGTGGTGTACATGGCGACGTTGCCGCCCGTCTCGATGTGGCGGACCGGCACGCCGGCCTCCAGCAGCGGCGCCTCGAACGTGAAGCTGCATCCGATGAGGAAGGCCACCAGGTCGTCCCGCCACAGGTCGGTGACGTCGGTGCGCTCCTCCACCAGCGCGCCGTCGCGGTAGACCCGGTAGGCGGGCAGGTCCGTGCGCAGGTCGCCGTCGAAGACCGAGGCGCTGGTCCCACCCGGCTCGGTGACGTCCAGGACCGGGCAGGGCTTGGGGTTGCGCTGGGCGAACAGCAGGAGGTCGAAGGCCGCCTCGCGGGGCAGGGCGATGAGGTTGGCCTGCGCGTATCCCGCGCTGTAGCCGGAGGTGGGGACCCGGAGCCCGTCGCGGAACAGCGCGCGGGCGCGGGCCGGGGAGAGGTCGGCCGGTGATGTCATCGTTTCCTGCCCTTCGTCCCGGGTGGGACCTGGTCGGGGTCGGCCGGGTAGCGGCCGGTGTCCGGTCGTGAACGGTCCGGGAGTCCCGTGCGGGGGGACTCCCGGGCGGCTCCACCGCCTCCGGCGGATCCGTCCGGGTCCTCAGAGGGTGAAGCGGACACGGGTGCCCGGACGCGCCTGGGCCGCCCCGGGCATGTCCGCAGAGCACACGACGGCCACCACCGGGTAGCCGCCGGTCACGGGGTGGTCGGCCAGGAACAGCACCGGTTCGCCGCCCGGCGGGACCTGGATCGATCCCGCGACCATGCCCTCGCTGGGCAGCTCGCCCGTGCGGGCGCGTTCCAGGCCGGGACCGGACAGGCGGGCGCCGACCCTGTCGCTGCGCGGGGTCACCTCGTACCCGCACGACAGCAGCGTGCCGACGGCCTCCTCGGTGAACCAGTCGTCGCGCGGCCCCAGGACGACCCGCAGGACCACCTCGGGTCCGCCGACGGGCGCGGTTGGGGCGTGGTCCACGTTCGGCAGCGCCGCGGGCACGGGTCCGACCGGGAGCAGCGTCCCGGGCACGGGGAGGCCGGGTCCCAGCCCGGCCAGGACGTCGGTGCTGCGCGAGCCCAGGACCGGCGGGACGTCCACCCCGCCGCGTACACCCAGGTAGGAGCGCAGCCCTCGGCCGGGCACGCCCATGGTCAGCTCCGCGCCGTCGGGCAGGTGCAGCACCGTGTTGGCGGCCGCACCGCGCCCGTCCACCCTCAGGGGCGCCTCGGCACCGGTGACGGCGACGGTCACCGGGCCGCGGGCGCGCACGCTCAGCCCGCCCAGGGTGGTCTCCAGGGCGGCGGCGTCCGGGGGGTTGGCGAGCAGCCGGTTGGCCAGGGCGTGGGAGCCGGCGTCGGCGGCGCCGGAGCGGCCCACGCCCAGGTCGGCGTGGCCGAACCGTCCCGTGTCCTGGACCGTGGTCATGGGCCCCGCGGCCAGGACCTCCAGGGCGCTGCGCCGGGCGCCGCCGCTCACGAGGTCCCCGCCTCGGTGAAGCGCACGCGGACACCGGGCCTGAGCAGGCCGGGCGGATCGCGGTCCAGGTCCCAGATCCCGGCGTCGGTACGGCCGAGCAGCTGCCAGCCCCCGGGCGAGCTGCGCGGGTACACGCCCGTGAACTCCCCGGCCAGCGCCACCGACCCGGCGGGAACGCGGGTGCGCGCCTCACCGCGCCGGGGCACGTGCAGGCGCGGGTCGTCGCCGACCATGTAGCCGAACCCGGGCGCGAAGCCGCAGAACGCGACGGTCCAGAGGGCGCCGGTGTGCGCCTCGACCACACCGCGCCTGGTCAGGCCGGTCAGCTCGGCGATGTCGTCCAGGTCCTCCCCGTCGTAGGACACCGGGATGGTGACCGTCTCGCCGGCGCCCCGTCCGGCCCCGGGATCCGGCCGCAGCCCGGAGACGGCCTCGGCGACCGCGTCCGGGTCGGTACCGGGCCCGACGCGCAGCAGCAGCGTGCGGGCGGCCGGGACGACGTCGGTGACGCCGGGGACGGGATCCGCCTCCAGGGCGGCACGCAGCGCGATCACCTCGGCCAGGTCGGCGACCTCCACGAGCACGCCGGTGTCGGCGCACCTCAGGAAACGCACGAGGACTCCTCCTTCCCGGCGGGGTTCACGCGTTCCGCCCCGTGAACGGTGCGACGGTGACGCCCTCGGCGCGCAGCCTCGCGGCCACGGCCCGGGCGATGTCCACGGCCCCGGGGCTGTCGCCGTGTACGCACAGGGAGTCGGCCTCGACGCGGATCCGGGTGCCGTCGACCGCCTCGACCGGCTCGCCGTGGGCGATGCGCAGGCAGCGTTGGGCGATCTCCTCCGGGTCGTGGAGCACGGCGCCGGGTTCGCGGCGCGACACCAGTACGCCCTCCGGGGTGTAGGCGCGGTCGGCGAACGCCTCGCGGTGGGTGGGCAGTCCGGCCTCCTCCGCCAGGCGCAGGAACCGGGACCCGGGCAGCCCGAGCACGGGCAGGCCGGGGTCGAAGGCCCTCACGGCCGCGACGACCGCGGCGGCCTGCTCCTCGTGGTGCACGATCGTGTTGTAGAGCGCGCCGTGCGGCTTGACGTAGCGGACGCGGTCCCCGGCCAGGCGGGTGAACGCGGACAGGGCGCCGATCTGGTAGAGGACCTCGTCGGTCAGCTCGGCGGGAGGTACGTCGACGAAGCGGCGGCCGAACCCGGCGAGGTCGCGGTAGCTCACGTGCGCTCCGACGGCCACCCCCCTGGCCGCGGCCTCGCTCGTGGTGCGGCGCAGCACGGACGGGTCACCGGCGTGGAATCCGCAGGCGACGTTGGCGCTGGTGACGATGGACAGCAGGGCCTGGTCGTCGCCGAGCTCCCAGCGGCCGAAGCTCTCGCCGAGGTCGGAGTTGAGGTCGATGCGCAACGTCGGTGCTCCTCGTTCTTCTTCTGGTCCCTCACGGGGTTCCTACCCCGCCCGGGCCGCGGACCGGTTCCTACTGCCAGAGGGCGACGATGCCGCTCAGGGAGCTGACCGCCATGTAGGCGGTGAGCGCCCAGGCGGCGACGCCGACGGCGATGAGCCAGCGCGGGTAGCGGTAGCCGCCCAGCAGGTCACCGGAGCGGCGGGCCGCGACCCACAGCATGATGCCGAGGCCGACCGGCAGGATCACGCCGTTCAGTGCGCCGGCCAGGATCAGCAGCGTGTTCGGGGCCTGTCCGGACAGCAGCAGGATCCCCAGCGAGACGCCGATGAACACGGTGACCAGGACGCCGCGGCGCTTCTCCAGCCACGGGTGGAAGCTCGTGACGAAGGAGACCGAGGTGTAGGAGGCGCCGATGACGGAGCTGACCGCCGCGGCCCACATGATCATGCCGAACAGGCGCATCCCGGCCTCGCCCGCGGCCTGGTGGAAGGCCTCCGCGGAGGGGTTGGGGGCCGCCAGGATGTCGGCTCCGCCGGCGACGACGCCGAGGATGGCCAGGAACAGGACCACGCGCATGACCCCGGTGACGACGATGCCGGTGACGGAGGTCTGCGTGATGGCCCGGAGGTTGCCGCGGCCGCCCTGGCCCGACTCGACGAGGCGGTGCACGCCCGCGTAGGTGATGTAGCCGCCGACCGTGCCGCCGATGATGGTGACCGTGGCGAGGAAGACGTCCGTGCCCATCCGCTCGGGCAGGACGGCCTGGCGCAGGGCGTCGCCGACCGGGGGCTGGGACACGAAGGCGACGTACACGGTCAGGCAGATCATGGCCAGGCCGAGCACGATCAGGACGCGGTCGAGGGCCACGCCCAGCTTCTTGACGCCGAGGATGACGACGGCGAGGAGCGCGGAGAGGACGGCGCCGAGTTCGGGGTCGAATCCGAGCATCGCGTTCAGCCCGAGGCCCGTGCCCGCGAGGTTGCCGACGTTGAAGACCAGGCCGCCGAAGACGATCAGGACGGCCAGCAGGTAGCCCGCGCCGGGGAGGACCTTGTTGGCCAGGTCCTGGGCGCGCATGTCGGCGATCCCGATGATCCGCCAGATGTTCAGCTGGACGGCGATGTCGACCAGGACCGAGACCAGGATGGCGAACGCGAAGGTCGCGCCGAGCTGGGCGGTGAAGGTGGTGGTCTGGGTGATGAAGCCGGGACCGATGGCGCTGGTCGCCATGAGGAACATCGCGCCGAGCAGGCTGCTGCTCAGCACGATCCGCCCGGGACGGGGGCGCACCTTCGGGGGTGCGGGGGGCGTGTCGCCCATGGAGCTCTCCAGGGGGTGCGGGACGGGGGCGGTGACGCGATGACTGACGGCCGCGCCATCGTTGGATTGTTGAACGATACTTCAATCCAACAAGCCGGGTAAAGAGTGGATCAGCAAAAATCCCAGGTCACCCGCGTAGCAGGGGATCCACCTGTTTCACCCGCCCCTGAGGCCCCTCCGGAGAGCTCTGCCACGATGACCCGATGGTCCGATGACCCGGCCTCTCCGGCGCCCCGCTCCCCCAGGAGTGCGGCGCGTCGGCGACAATGGAACGACCGACGCCAGCACCGAAGGAGAACCTGTGACGGCCACGGACACCCGCGCCGACCGGTCCACCGGCCGTACGCGCCTCCTCCCCCCGATGCCGACCCAGGCCGAACGGGTCGCGGAGCTGCTGCGCGAGTCCCTCATCGACGGGGTGTACCCGCCGGGGCGGCGGTTGTCGGAGGAGCGCCTGTGCGAGGAGCTCGGGGTCTCCCGCAACACCCTGCGCGAGGCGTTCCGGCTGCTGGTGCGCGAGCGGCTGCTGGTGCACCAGATGCACCGGGGCGTGTTCGTCGGCCTTCCGACCAGCGATGACGTCCGCGACCTGTTCAAGGCCCGCAGGACCCTGGAGCTCCCCGCGCTGCGCGATGCCACGGCCCCCGCCGAGGAGGCGGTGCGCCTGGTGGGCGCGGCCGTGGACGAGGGCGAGGCCGCGCGGGAGCGGGAGGACTGGTGGCGGATGGGTACCGCCAACATGCGCTTCCACCAGGCCGTCGCCGGGCTCTCGGAGAGCGCGCGGGTGAACGAGTTCATGAGCCAGGTGCTGGCCGAGACACGGTTGGTCTTCCACGTGATGGACGCGCCCCGGGAGTTCCACGCCCCGTACCTGGACTGGAACCGCCGGATCCACACGCTGCTGGCCTCGGGCGACCCGCGGGGCGCGGCGGAGGAGCTGGCGACCTACCTGGACACCTCCGAGGACCAGCTGGTCACCGCGTTCACCGCCATGGAGGAGCGGGCCTGACCGCGGCGGGCGCCGCCGGGCCCGCACGTTCTCCGCTCCGAAGCGGAGAACGCACGCCGGGGAGCGTCAGGACGGCGTGTCGCGCACGTCCTCGGACGCCTCGGACATCAGGCGGACCACGGGCGGCCGCGTACTCCGTCCCCGTCCACCGCGGCGGCACGGGAACTCCTGTTCTGCGACGGGTTCGCCGAGGGCTACGGTGTTCTGGGGCACGTTCCGGGCACCGCACCGCCCGTGTGTGCCCCTCTCCTTGTCATATCCTCGCTCTGCCCCGCCTCGGGGCGACCAGATGGGAACCATGTGAGCAGCGACGACCTCCCCCTGCGGGATATCCGTCTGATCGTGACCGGAGGGGGAACGGGCGGGCACACCTATCCCGCCCTCACCTCCGTCCGCGCGCTGCGGGACCGGCTGGAGGCGGCCGGCCACAGCCTCGACGTGCTGTGGGTGGGCACGGCGGACAGCCTGGAGTCCCGGGTCGCGGCGGCCGAGGGGATCGCCTTCGCGCCGGTCGCGACCGGCAAGATCCGCCGTTCGAAGAACCCGCTCAAGCTGGTCTCACCGGCCAACATCAGGGACATGGCCAACGTGCCGCTGGGGATCGCGCAGGCCCGGCGCCTGGTCGCCGGCTTCGCGCCCGACGCGGTGCTGGCCACCGGCGGCTACGTGGCGGTTCCCGTGGGCCTGGCCGCGAAGCTGTGCCGCCGTCCGCTCGTGGTGCACGAGCAGACGGTCCGCCTGGGGCTGGCCAACAAGGTCCTCGCCCGCGTGTCGGCCCGTGTCGCCGTGTCCTCCCCGTCCACGATCGAGCTGCTCCCGGGGTCCGCGCGTGCCCGCGCCTCGGTGACCGGCAACCCGGTGCGTCCGGAGGTGCTGTCCGGGCAGGCCGACCGCGCGGCCGAGGAGCTCGGCTTCAAGGGGCACGACCCCGCGCTCCCCACCGTCTACGTCACGGGCGGGGCGCAGGGCTCGGCACAGATCAACGACACGGTCCGCGCCGTCCTGCCGTGGCTGCTCGAGCGCGCCAACGTCGTCCACCAGTGCGGGGCGGCGAACCTGGAGGGGCTGCGCCACGGTGCGGCCGACCTTTCGCCCGACCTCGCCGAGCGGTACCACCTGACGGACTTCGTCGGCCCGGAACTGCCCGACGTGCTGGCGCTGGCCGACGTGGTGGTCTCCCGCAGCGGGGCCGGGACGATCGCGGAGCTGACCGCGCTGGGCAAGGCCGCCGTGCTGGTCCCGCTCGCCTCCTCCGCGGGCGACGAGCAGCGGCACAACGCCCGCCACCTCCAGGAGTCGGGTGCCGCGGTGGCCCTGTTGGACGAGGTCACGGCGGAGGGGCTCCGCAAGGCGGTGGAGCCCCTGCTGGACGACCCGCAGCGGCGCGCGCGGATCGCGGGGCGGGCCCGCGAGCACGGACGCCCCGACGCCGCCGAGCGCCTGGTCGACGTGGTGCTGTCGGCCGCCCGGGGCTAGAGGACACCCGCACACCGGCGGGAGCGGCCCGTCCCCGGGGCGGGCCGCCCCCGCGGCCTTTCGCCGAGAGGTCCTCCGCCCCCGGAACCCGGGCGCGGAAAGCCCGGTGGCCGGGGTCCCGGAGTGCCATCATGAGGACACGATGGAACTGAACGGACACCCCGTCGGCACCGGGGAACTCGCGGGCCTCGCCCTGTACGGCTACGGCCACTTCACCACCATGCTCGTCGACGACCTGCGCGTACGCGGGATCGACCTCCACATGGAACGCCTGAGCCGCGACTGCCGCGCCCTCTTCGGCACCGACCTGGACCTCTCCCGGGTCCGTGAACTCGCCCGCCGCTCCGCCCGCGCGCACCCCTCCCCCTCGGTGGTGCGCGTGACCGTGTTCGACCCCCACATGGACCTGGGCCGCCCCTCCGCCCGCCAGCTCCCGCACATCCTGGTCACCACCCGTCCCGCCCCCGGCACCGCGCCGCCGCCCGTACGCCTGGGCACCCGGCGGTTCGCCCGCGACACCCCGCGGGTCAAGAGCACCGGACTGTTCGGGGCGGTCCACCAGCGGCGCGCCGCCCAACTGGAAGGCCACGACGACGCCCTGTTCACGGGTGTGGACGGCCGGGTCTCGGAGGGCCCCACCTGGAACATCGGCTTCCTGGACGGCGGCGGCATCGTCTGGCCGCAGGCCCCCTGCCTCCCGGGAGTGACGACACAGCTCGTCGAGCGGGTGGCCGGGGAGCTGGGCGTCCCGGTGAGCACCCGGCCGGTCGCCGCGGCCGCGAGCACCCGCACGGCCGGCGCCTTCGTCACCAACGCCACCACCGGGGTACGGCCGGTGGCCGCCATCGACGGCGTCCACCTGCCGCAGTCGGCGCTGGTCCGCAAGCTCGCCGCCGCCTACTCCGCGCTCCCCGGCGAACCGCTGTAGCCCGCGGACTCCCCCGCCGTCCGCGCCCTGCCCGGCCACCACACGCGCGGCCCGGCGTCCAGCGACAGCGCGGGCACCAGCACCGTCCGCACGAGCAGGGCGTCCACGAGCACCCCGAACGCCACCAGGAACGCCAACTGGAGCAGGAACAGCAGCGGGATCACCGCCAGCGCCGCGAAGGTCGCGGCCAGGACCACACCGGCGGAGGTGATCACCCCTCCGGTGACGGTCAGCGCGCGCAGCACGCCCTCCCGGTGGCCGTGCTCCAGGACCTCCTCCCGGGCCCGGGACACCAGGAAGATGCTGTAGTCGATCCCCAGCGCCACCAGGAACACGAACGCGAACAGCGGCACCACCGGATCCGCGCCGGGCAGGCCGAGCAGGTGGTCGAAGACCAGGGTCCCCACACCCAGCACGGCCGCGAAGGACAGCACGTTGACCGCCATCAGCAGCAGCGGCGCCACCAGCGAGCGCAGCAGCGGAACGAGCACGACGAAGACCACGGCGAGCACGAGCGGAACCACGACCGCGAAGTCGCGCCGAGCCGTCTCCAGGGTGTCCAGGTCGGTGGCGCTCACCCCTCCGACCAGGGCGTCGGCGCCCTCCACCGCACGCAGTCCCTCACGCAGGTCCCGCACCGCGTCCACCGCCTCGGCCGACTCGGGACCGACCGTGAGGACGGCCTCGACCAGCACGCGGCCGTCCTCCTCCAGGGGCGGCGGGTCGGCTCCGGGCGGGCCGGGTTCGGTGACCGGCGCGGCCCGCTCCACCCGCGGCAGCCGCTCCGCGGCCCGGACGACCTCGTCCACGCGGTCGGCGTCGGCGACCACGAGGGCGGGGGCGGCGCCGGTGTCGGAACCGAAGCCCCGTTCCAGCACCTCCTGGGCCTCCACCGCCTCCACCTCGGTGCGAAAGACCTCGGCCTGGCCGGTTCCTCCCGCGTCGAACTGGGGCGCGAACACCGCCGCGGCCGCCAGGACCGCCGTGGTGAGGATCCAGTACGTCCGGGGCCTGCGGGCGACGGCCGTGGCCAGGCGGCCCCAGAACCGGTGGCGGGCGACGACCTCCCCGAAGCTGCCCTCCCCTCCGGACCCCCCGTGCGGCGCCACGGGCCAGAACGCCGCGCATCCGCACAGCATGAGCACCGCGGGCAGGAAGGTCATCGCCGAGAGCAGTGCCGCGACGACGCCGACGGCCACGACGGGCCCGAGGCTGCGGGTGGAGGCCAGGTCGGCGGCGAGCAGGCAGAGCAGGCCGAGGACGACGGTGCCGCCGGAGGCCAGGACCGGACCGGTCACCCCCCGCACGGCGGCCAGGACGGCCTCGGGGACCCGTTCCCGGACGGCCAGCTCCTCCCGGTAGCGGGCCACGAGCAGCAGGGCGTAGTCGGTGCAGGCGCCCACGACCAGGATGAACAGGATGCCCTGGCTCTGGCCGTTGAGGCTGACCAGCCCGGTGTCGGCGGCCAGGTAGACCAGCGCGCCGGACAGGCCGAGGGCGAGCAGGCAGGCGAGGACGACCAGCACCGGCAGCAGCGGTGAGCGGTAGACGGCCACGAGGATGACCAGGACCGCCACGACGGCGACGGCCAACAGGGTGGAGTCGATTCCGCCGAAGGCCGCGGCGAGGTCGGCCGCGTATCCGGCGGGTCCGGTGACCTGGGCCCGGAGCCCGGGGACGGGGTCCTCGTCCAGCAGCGCGCGCAGCTCGGTGACCGCGTCGCCCGTGTCGGCGGCCGCGTCGACCGGGACGACGAACTGGGCGACGGAGGGGTCCTCGGTACCGGGGAAGGGCCCGGCGACGCCGCCGGAGACCCAGGGCTCCCCGGCGACGTCCTCGGCGACCGCCGCGATGTCGGCCAGCTCCTCCTCGGAGACCTCCCCGCCGCCGTCCTCCCGGGAGTAGACGACGACCGCCGGCACGGAGCCCTCACGGTCGAACTCCTCGGCGATCCCGGCGACCTCGGTGGACTCGGCGCCCACGGGCAGGAACGCGCCGGGGTCGTTGGTCTGCACCTCGCCGAGCCTGCCCAGGAACATGCCCAGGGGCCCGGCTCCCACCAGCCACACCAGGGCGACCAGCAGTGCCGCCCCGATCCACCGGCGCCGCCGCCGGTCCGGTCGGCCGTCGTCCTCGCGCACGTTCGGTCCCTCTCCCGTCGAGTCCGACTCGGATAGTGAGTATCTCGTTTTGCGAGCATTTGCTGGACGCGACCCTACCCCGTCCGCCCACCGGACGGGGCCGAGGGACCGGGTGTCAGCGGCGCTCGGCGTCCTCCCGCTCGGCCGTCGCGACGATGTTGTCGGCCATGGAACCGAACACGGCCCCGTGGAAGGGCGTCACGGCCTTCCAGTACAGGTGTCCCGCCAGGCCGCGCGGGTGGAAGAGCGCGCGCTGGTGGTAGACCGTGCGCCCGCGCACACGGCTCACGCCCAGCTCCAGCCAGGCCGGGCCCGGCAGCCGCATCTCCGCCCGCAGGCGCAGCAGCACGCCCGGGACGACCTCCTCCACCCTCCAGAAGTCCAGGGAGTCGCCCACCCGCAGCCGCGAGGGATCGCGCCGTCCGCGGCGCGGACCGACCCCGCCCACGGCCAGGTCGATCCACCCGCGCGCCGCCCAGGCCAGGGGCCACGAGTACCAGCCGTTCTCACCGCCGATCCCCTCGACCACCCTCCACACCGCCTCGGGGCCGGCGTCCACGTAGCGGGCCCGGACGTCGGTGTAGAGGCTGCCGCCCGCCCAGTCGGGGTCGGTCGGCAGCGGATCGGACGGGGCGCTCGGCCAGGCCGCCGAGGACCACCAGGTGGCCACGCGGGACTCGGCGGTACTGCGCAGGGCCAGCTCCACCGCGTGGTCGAAGCCGAGCCTGTCGTGGTCCCCCAGCAGCGCGGACAGGTCGTCCTCACCGACCACGGCGTCGTGGCGCAGCGACTCCACGAGGGGTCGGGCGATCGCCGGCGGAACCGGCGTCACCAGTCCCACCCACAGGCTGGACAGCCCCGGTGTGAGCACCGGGACGGGGATGATCGTCCTCCTGGGGATCCCCGCCACGCGCGCGAAGCGCCGGACCATCTCCGCGTAGGTGAGCACCTCCGGGCCGCCGATGTCGAAGGTCCGGTTCACTCCCTCGGGCAGCCCGGCCGCCCCGACCAGCAGCCGCAGCACGTCGCGCACGGCGATCGGCTGCACGCGGCTGCGCACCCACCGGGGCGTGGTCATCACCGGCAGGCGCTCGGTGAGGTGGCGCAGCATCTCGAAGGAGGCCGACCCGGAACCGAGGATCACCGCGGCGCGCAGCACGGCGGTGGGCACACCCGACTCCAGCAGGATCCGGCCGACCTCCTCGCGCGAGGCCATGTGCGGCGACAGGCCGACCCCCTCCGGTGCGAGTCCGCCCAGGTAGACCAGGCGGGACGTCCCGGCCGCCTCCGCCGCGCGCGCGACGTTGCGCGCCGCCTCGGCGTCGGTGTGCCCGAAGTCTCGCCCGCCGGACATCGAGTGCACGAGGTAGTAGGCGGTGTCCACGTCCCGGAGCGCCTCGTCGAGGCCCTCACCGCTGACGACGTCGCCCCGGACCACCTCCACGCGGTCACGCCAGGGCTGGTCGCGCAGCTTGTCCGGGGTGCGGGCCAGGCAGCGGACCCGGTACCCGGCGTCGAGCAGTTCCGGGACCAGGCGCCCGCCGATGTAGCCGGTGGCCCCGGTGACCAGGGTGGACGGCCCCGCCGTCATCCCGCCGCCCCGGCCACGCCGGTACGGCGGCGGCCGTCCGCGCCCCCGACGTCCGCGCCCCTGGCGTCCGTGTCCGTGTCCGTGTCCATGGTGCCTCCCCCTTCGGTGCCCTCTCGGAAAGGGTCGGCCACCGGGGCGCGCATCACAAGCCGAACCGCCTGGTCAGCGGCCTCGTGTCCGTGTCCGGCTCACCCGCTCCCGGGGAGCCCGCCTGGTGCGCAGGGAGTACCACGCCTGGTCCAGGCTGGTCAGCGACATGGCCGCCACCGGGGTCGTGAACCCCATGGCCAGTTCCCGGCGCAGGCGCGACCCCCCGTCCAGGAAGGCCAGCACGTCCCCGAAGCGGTTGGCCGCGAACAGCCCGGCGAAGAACTCCGCGCCCCGGACCCGGCCGGTGTCCAGGGCCCGCAGCATGACCGCGTCCATGGCCAGGTGGCGGCGCCGGTGCGGCACCGGCGGTACCGGGACGCGCCCCTCCGCCAGCGCCCGCGCCACGGCCGCCGTCTGGCGCCGCACCCCGCTGAACGTGTACCCGGTCGAGGGCCGGGTGGCTCCTCCCGCCGTGCCCAGCCGGAACACGCGCCGCCCCGCACGGGGCCGGAAGCGTGCGTCGGTCATCGGGATGACCCCCTGCTCGGCGGCCGTCACCTCCACGTCCGCCAGCCCCAGCAGTCCGCAGTAGTCCCTGAGCGCGCGCTCGTACTCGGCGGTGGTGAGCGCCTCGCGGCCGAACTCGGTGTACTCCACCAGCGCCTCGCGCGGCGACAGCGGCAGCACGTAGCCGAAGGCCACTCCGTTCGGCGGCTGGGGAGGGCGCAGGTCCATCAGCACGGCCGCGTCGGGGTCGAAGGCGTCGGAAGGAGTGCGCACGAACCACCCCCGGAAGTGCTGGAGCAGGTGGGTCCGCCCCCGCGGAGCGGGCCGGGGCGGCCGCGAGTCGAACACCCACGCGGCGGTCAGGGCCGACTCCGCGCCGCCGGACTCCCGGCCCCGGACCACGGCGTGGTCCGCGCCGTCACGGACCTCGGTGACCAGCAGCGGAACCTGGTCCACGTGCTCGCCCGCCGAGGCGCGCACGTACGCGTCCACGTCGGCCGACCTCAGCATCTTGTACACGTAGGGCGAGGCCGGGGAGGAGTGCTCGGCCCCGTCGGCCGCCACCACCGACAGGTGCTCCCAGCGGGCGGCCAGCAGGCCGTCCCACGGCCCGCCGTCGGGCTCCCAGAAGCACCACGTGCGCGGCGGAGGCGTGTGCGGGCCCGGCGGCGGCTCCACCAGGGCGACGCGCAACGGCCGGCCACGTCGGTCGTTGACCCCGCGGAGCTGGTGGGTGAGGCTGAGCCCAGCGGCTCCCCCGCCGATGATCGCCACGTCGTAGTCGGCCATGTTCCCAGCATGCACCGGGAGGCCGTTCGTGCCCGCAGTGAACACCCGTCCCGGGAGAGTCCGTGAACACCACGACGCACGCGATGAAGGACGGCGCGGTCACCGACGAGTTCGACCACGCCGCCGGGGCCTACGACCGGCTCGTGGCCGCCAACCCCGGTTACCACGCCCACCTGCGGATCTCCGCGAGGCGGCTGGGGCTGCCCGGTGACGGATCGGGGCTGCGCCTGCTCGACCTCGGATGCGGCACCGGCGCCTCCACCGCCGCCCTGCTGCACGCGTTTCCCCGGGCCCGGATCACGGGCGTGGACGCCTCGGACGGCATGCTGGAGGCCGCCCGCGCCAAGCCCTGGCCCGCCTCGGTCTCCTTCCACCGGGCCCGGGCGGAGGAACTCACCCCCGAGTGGGCGGCCGAGCACCTGGACGGACCCGTGGACGCGGTGTTCGGCGCCTACCTGATCCGCAACTGCCCCGATCCCGACGCCCTGCTGTCGGCCGTGCGCGCCCTGCTGCGGCCCGGCGGGCGGATCGTCCTGCACGAGTACTCCGTGGCCGACTCCGTGTCGGCCCGGATGGTGTGGTCGGCGGTGTGCTGGGGCGTGGTGATCCCCGCGGGAAGGGTGCTGACCGGCCGCGCCGACCTGTTCCGGTACCTGTGGCGCAGCGTCCTGGAGTTCGACGGCCGGACCGCGCTGCTGGAGCGGATGCGCCGCGCGGGATTCGCGTCGGTGGCCGGCGCTCCGCTGCCGGGCTGGCAGTACGGGGTCACGCACACCTTCGTCGGCCGGCGCCCGCTCGACACCCGCGGGGGCCCCGCCGATGTCCGCTGACGGCGCCGCCCGGCCCCCGGACGTGCGCGATCCCCTGGCCGAGGCCGTCCCGCCCGCGCCGCCCACCGGACCGCGCACGGCGGCCGTGCCCCACGTGGCCGTGGTCGGCGGCGGTGTCGCCGGACTGGCCGCGGCCTGCGCGCTGGCCGAGCGGGACGTGGACGTGACGGTGTTCGAACGCGAGCCCTCGCTCGGGGGCCGCCTGCGCGGCTGGGCCACGACGCTCTCCGACGGCTCGCCCGCGACCATGACCCGGGGCTTCCACGCGTTCTTCCGCCAGTACTACAACCTGCGCGCCCTGCTGCGCCGCGCGGATCCGGGGCTGGACTGCCTGGTCCCGCTCTCCGACTACCCGCTGGTGCACCGGGACGGCCCGCGCGACCGCTTCTCGGGGCTGCCCCCGACGCCGCCGTGGAACGCCGCCGTCCTGGCGGCGACCAGCCCGAGCTTCCCGCCGCGCGACCTGGCCCGGGTCAACGTGCCCGCGGCGCTGCAACTGCTCGACGTGGACGTGCCCGGCGTGTACGAGCGCCTGGACCACATGAGCGCCCGGGACCTGCTGGAGGCGGTGCGCTTCCCGCCCACGGCCCGGCACCTGGCGTTCGAGGTGTTCACGCGCAGCTTCTTCGCCGACCCGGGGCGGTTGTCGGCGGCCGAGCTGGCGGTGATGTTCCACGTCTACTTCCTCGGCTCGTCGGAGGGGCTGGTGTTCGACGTGCCGCGCTCACCGTTCCCGCAGGCGCTGTGGGACCCCCTGGAACGCCACCTCGCCAAGCTCGGAGTGCGCTTTCGCACGTCCTCCCCGGTCGAGGCGGTCCACCCGGGCCGGGAGCACCGGTTCTCGGTGCGCGGCCGGACGCCCGAGGGCGGACCCTTCGACACCGGGGCCGACGCCGTGGTGCTCGCCGCCACCCCGGCCGGGACGCGCGACCTGGTGGCGGCCTCGCCGGGACTGGGCGGGCCACTCCCCGACGGGCGGGGGCCCGGCGTCCGGGAGTGGCGCGACCGGATGGCCCGTGTGGAGACGGCTCCCCCGTTCCTGGTGTCACGCTACTGGCTGGACCGGCCCGTGCGCCCGCACCGGCCCGCCTTCCTGGGCACGGCGGGCTATCCGACGCTGGACAACATCAGTGTGCTGGAGCGCTACGAGGACGAGGCCCGCGCGTGGGCGCGGCGCACCGGCGGCTCCGTGGTGGAACTGCACGCCTACGCGCTGGAGGAGGGGTGCGACCCCGGGTTCGAGCGGCGCGGGTTGTGGGAGCAGGCGCGGGCCGTCTACCCGGAACTCGCGCGGGCCCGTGCGGTGGACTCCCGGCACGAGACGCGCGCGGACTGCCCGCTGTTCGCCCCCGGAAGCCACCGCGACCGCTGCGGGGCGACCACCCCCGACCCGTTCGTGGTGGTGGCGGGCGACCACGTGCGCACGGACCTGCCCGTGGCGCTCATGGAACGCGCGGCCACCAGCGGCCTGCTCGCCGCCAACGCGCTGCTGTCGCGCTGGGGAAGGCCGGGGCACACCCTGTGGACCGTGCCCCGGCGGGGCAGGTCGGCCCCGCTGCGGGCGCTCGCCCGGCGGGCCCGGCGCACGCGTTGGGGCGCACAGCGGTGATCTTGCTCCCGGTGGCACTGTCGGCGGTCGGGAGTGCCGCTGGGAGCAAGATCATCCGGTGAGCACAGGCGGAGGACGCGTCAGCCGGGCCAGCGGCCGGTACTCCGCAGCAGGTACCGGCGCTCGGCGTAGGCCAGGTCGTCCTTCCACAGGCGCCGGGCGGTCATCCGCATGGCGGGGCGCACCACCGCCCCCGCCACCTTCCTGGCGATCGCGAACCCGGTCCGCTCCGAGCTCGCCACCGTGGCCTCGATGACCGCCGTGCGCGCGACCCCGCGCCCGTCCACGCCCAGCGGGGTGGCGTGCGTCTCCACCACGCTGCCCAGCCCCTCGCCCTCGATGATGCGCATGACCACGGTGCGCGGTTCGGGGCAGTGGAACTCCGCGCGTACCGGCACTCCCCACCGGCCCGCCACCCGGAACCCCACGTCCACCACCATCCGGTCCGGGTCCGGATCGGCTCCCCGGGGCACCTCGGCCACCTTCAGCCCCACGAACGAGTAGGGGTGGAACCACGAGCCGTGCCAGGGGTCCAGCCGGTTGGCCACCACGTCCTCGGGCTCGCACCGCCCGGCCATGCTCTCCACCGCGGCCAGGCTCGCCCCGGGGTCGGGACGCTCGGGCACCACCGGAGCCTCCAGGGGGTCCTCACCGCCCGCGTGGTCCAGGCGCACCCACACCAGCACGCCGTCGTCGTGGACCGGGTAGGGGTCCCACCCGGGGAACCCGTCCCCGTCCAGCGACAGCCCGTGCCACCGGCACACCAGGCGTCCGGAGTCCACCCCTCCCCGGCACAGCGGGGCGCCCAGGTGGGGGCAGGCGCCCGGCCCCGCGTGCACGGTTCCGTCCGGGGTGCGCCAGGCCACCAGCTCGGTCCCCGCCACGACGCGTCCGAACGGCCGGTCCGCGCGCACCTCGGTGCTCGCGGCCAGCACGAACCAGTTCCCGGAGGGCCGGGCGAGGGCGCGTTTGAGCGCCGCCCCGATGACGGCGGGCGAGCCCTCCCTCCAGGTGGGCTCCTGGGCCCCCCACGTGGTGGCGGGCATGCGGCGCAGGGGGAACCGTCGCGGCCGGGGATCGGGCAGTGTCACAGGACTCCTCCAGATACGTCGGGCCGGGGCCGGGGGCCGGATCCGTCCGAAGCGGCACGAAGCAGGGCGGGGCCGGTCCCGGCGGCCGGTTCGTCCGCCCGGACCGGCCGGGCCGCGGGGCCGCCTCCTCAGCCGGTGCGCGGGCGCGGCACCCGGCCCCGCAGCGACCGGGCGACCAGCGAGCGTGCGAGGGCGGGCACGGCCGCGGCCGCCTTGCGGGTGTCCGAGACGCGGTGCCGGACACTCCACACGTCGTAGTCGGCCGCGCGCACCTCGTCCAGGATCGCGCGGTAGAGCCGGAAGGCGGTGGCGACACACGGGCGCGCCACCGGCGAGAGCATGGCGATGCCCGGTTCGGCCCGCCGGTAGAAGCCCTGGTTGGCCTCCACCAGGTCGGCCAGGGCGCCGCGCACGCGGGGATGGGACTCCCGCGCCCGCGCGCACCGCTCCAGCAGCTCCCGGTCCACGCCGTGCGCCGCCAGCACGTCCCGGGGCAGGTAGACGCGGCCGCGCCGCAGGTCCTCGGCCACGTCCCGCAGGAAGTTGGTGAGCTGGAAGGCCTCGCCCAGCGCGGCGGCGTGCGGGGCCGCCTCCTCGCGCGGGACCACCGTCCCCAGGACCGGCAGGACCTGTAGGCCGATCACCGCCGCGGAGCCGTACATGTACTCGCGCAGGTGCTCCAGGTCGCGGTAGCCGGTGACGGCCAGGTCCATGCGCATGGAGGCCATGAACGCGGTGAAGTAGGCGTGCGGCAGCCCGTACCGGTCCACCGTGTGCGCCAGGGCGCTGAGCACGGGCGCGTTCTCCGGGTCCCGCGCGCGCTCCCCGCCCAGGACCCGGGCGAGGTCGGCGCCGATACCGTCCAGGCGCGCGGCCTGCTCGTCAGCAGCGGTGCCGGGCGGCGGCTCGTCGACGATGTCGTCCACCCAGCGGGCGAACCCGTACAGCGCGTGCACCCCGGGCCGGTGCTCGGGCGGCAGCACCCGCGTGGCCGTGTAGTACGTGCGCCCGTGGTGGGCGTGCAGCGTCCGGCACCTGAGGTAGGCCTCCCGCAGCGGCCGGCCGGTGATCCCGGCGGCGTCCAGTTCCGCGGTTCCCGCGCTCATCGGCGCCCTCCCGTCCGTTGGACCACCTTGGCGGCGGCGAGCTTGCCCGAGATCAGCACGGTCGGCAGGCCGACCCCCGGCGTGGTCCCGCATCCGGCCAGGACGGCGTTGGAGGTCCCGGGGACGGTGTTGCGGGGGCGGAAGGGACCGGTCTGCGCGAAGGTGTGCGCCAGCGAGAACGGCGTGCCGTGGGTGAGCCCCTGCCGCGCCCAGTCCGCCGGGGTGACCAGGTGCTCGGTGCGCACGGAGGCGTCCAGCCCGTCCAGGCCCCGCTGTTCCAGCACCTCGACCAGGTGGTCCCGGTAGCGGGGCCCCTCCCGGTCCCAGTCGATGCCGCCAGCGGCCAGGTTGGGCGCCGGGGCGAGCACGTACAGCAGGTGGCGGCCCTCGGGCGCGAGTGCCGGGTCGGTGTGGCTGGGCTGGGTGACCAGCAGTGAGGGGTCGCTCATGGTGCGGCCCCGGCGGATGATCTCGTCGAAGGTGCGCTTCCAGGCTCCGCCGAAGGAGATGGTGTGGTGGCCCAGCCGCTCCCAGGTGCGGTCGGTGCCCAGGTGCAGGACGACCGCCGAGGGCGAGTAGCGCGTGGCCACCGGGCGCCGGGGCGTGTGGCCGAGCAGCCGGTGGGCGGCGGACAGGTCGGTGGTGAGCACCACCTGGTCGCAGGCCAGCCGCTCCCCCTCACCGGTGACGACGGCGGTGACCCGCGTACCGGCGCGTTCGAGCCGTGCGACCGCGTCCCCGTAGCGCACGGTCCCCCCGGCCTTGACGACCGCGCCCGCCAGGGCCTCGCCCAGCGCGCGCATCCCGCCCTTGGGAAAGTGGACCCCGGCGACGGTGTCCATGTAGGCGATGACGGCGTAGGCGGCCAGGGCGCTCTCGGGGGCCACCCCCGCGTACAGCGACTGGAAGGAGAAGATACGGCGCAGCCGCTCGTCGCGCACGTGGCGGCCCACCGCCGGGGCCAGCCTGCCGAAGCCCCCCATCGCGGCGAGCCGGAGGAGGTCGGGGCGGACCAGGTCCAGCGGCGAGTCGAACTGGGCGTCGATGAAGGAGCGCATCTCCACCCGGTACAGCCGGGTGAGCCAGTCGCGCAGCTTCAGGTAGCCGTCGGCCTCGCGCCGTCCGGCCACACGGGCGACCTCGGCGGCCATCGCCTCGCGCTCGGTGTACACGTCGATCGAGGAGCCGTCGGCGAAGGAGGCCCGGTAGGCGGGGCTCAGCGGCACCAGGTCGAGGCGGTCGGCCACGGTCTCGCCGACCGCGCCCAGGGCCTCGTCGAGGAGTTCGGGCATGGTGAGCACGGTGGGGCCGGTGTCGATCTGGAAGCCGTCCAGGTCGAGCCGCCCCGCACGCCCGCCCGGGTACGGCTCGCGCTCGACCACGGTGACCTCCCGCCCCGCGCCCAGCAGGTGCAGTGCGCAGGCCAGTCCGGACAGTCCGGCGCCCACGACCACCACGGGACCGCGTCCGCGCGGCCCCGGCCGCGCCCCGGGCGGGGCCGTTCGCGGCCCGGGCGTCCCGGAGCCCGGTTTCTCCGGGCCGGGCCTTCCGGGATCAGGTCTCTCGGGGCCGGGTGCGGGGTCGGGCACGGCGGTACTCCTCTCCGGTCGGGCGGACACCTCTCCCACTCCGTGTCACGTACGACCCGTCATGGGGAGTCCTGTGCGGTCGAGGCGGCCAGGGCGCGCAGTCCCTCCAGCACGGGTCCGGGCGCGTCGAGCCCCTCCAGCCGGGCCCCGCCCCGCGCGGCGAGCTCCCGGCGCCTGCGCCGGACCAGGTCGCGGGCTCCGACGCGGTCCAGGGCGTCGGCCACCTCGACAGGGTCCGCGTCCGCGCCGGGGGCGCCGACCAGGTCGAGCAGCCGCAGAGCGGCGGTGTCCCCGCGCTCCCGCGCCAGGCGGATACCGGCGACGAGCAGCAGGGTGCACTTGCCCTCGCGGATGTCCTCGCCCACCGGTTTTCCGGTCCGGTCGCTGTCCCCGTAGACGCCGAGGAGGTCGTCGCGCAGCTGGAAGGCCGTACCGACGTCCCTGCCGTAGTCGCGCAGCGCCTCCACGGTCTCCGGGCCCGCCCCGGCCATCGCCGCGCCCAGGTGCAGGGGCCGCTCGACGCTGTAGGAGGCCGTCTTGAGCAGGTCCACGCGCAGGGCCGCCTCCTCCGAGCGTTCCCGGCGCGCCTGGGCGCGCACGTCGAGGAACTGTCCGGCCATGATCTCCGTGCGCAGCTCCCGCCACACGGCCCTGCCCCGCGCGGGCTCGGGGACGCCCGGCAGCGCCTCGCCCAGCATGTCGTCGGCCCACACCAGGGCGAGGTCCCCCACGAGCACGGCCAGCGCCTCGCCGTAGCGGCGGGGCTCTCCGGCGAACCCCTCACGCAGGTGCTCGCCGACGTGGTCGGCGTGCACCGAGGGGCGGCCCCGGCGGGTCGGGGAGCCGTCCATCACGTCGTCGTGGACGAGCGCGCAGGTCTGGATGAGCTCCAACGCGGCGCAGGCCTGGAGGGCGGAGCGCGCCGCGTCCCCGTGGGACGTGCCCCCGCCCGCGATCCATCCCCACCACGCCAGTCGGGACCGCATCCTCTTGCCCCCGCCCAGGGTGAAGCGGACGGTCGTTCCGGCCAGGTCCCTGCCGAACTCGCCGTCGACGCGCTCGGCGTCACCGAGCCTGCGTTCGAGGTAGTGCCGCAGCGCACCGTCCAGGGCGGCGCGGTCGTCCCCGACCGCACCGCTCCCGTGGCCGGCGTACTCGTGGCCGGTGTGCTCGTGGGTGTTCAGGATGGGATTGACGGCGTCCTCCCCGGGACGGTCCCGGACTTCACGCCCGGAAGGCTCGGATTCCATTTCCATGAACCTTGGTAGGCGCACCACTGCCCTCCTCGCTGGGGACGAATCCCTCCCCCGTGCCGAAGATGTGCCCCGTCTCGGAAGGGGCTCCGCGAGCCGCGACGCTTAGACTTCCAGGGACGACCGGAGGCACCGGTCGCGCGAGTGCGAGAGGGGAACCATGGACACCGCGTCGACCGCACCCTCTCCATCCGGTTCCGAGGGGCCCCGTCCGGCGGAGCCCGAGGCCAGGTCGCGCGCCGAACTCTACGACGCCCTGCGGTCCGACGGGCAGCGACTCGCCGTACGGCTCATCCGTTTGCTGCACCGGATGGCCGAGCACACGGGGATGAACCCGACCGACTTCCAGTGCTACACACTGCTGCGCGTGAACGGTTCCCTGACACCCGGGGAGATCGCCGACAGCCTGTGCCTGTCCACCGGTTCGGTGACCGGGGTGATCGACCGGCTGGAGGCGCACGGCCTGGTCGAGCGCGCCCGCCACCCCGAGGACCGGCGCAAGGTGGCCGTCCGGCTGACGGGGGACGCCGAGCGCGTGGGCGGTGCCGGAGCGCTGGGGGTGGGCGAGGCGATGACCGCCGCGCACGCCGGCTACTCGGTGGAGGAACTGGCCACGATCGCGGACTGGCTGGACAGGATCGGCGGCACCCTCGACCGGCTGGCCGCTGAACCGGGTCGATAGGGGCCATGGACCCGAAAAGCATGCTTCGCCCCTCATAGGGCGACACTCCGCTGTTGCGCGGTTGCTTCATGACATGGCGCCCAGCCCCTACCATCCCACGAGACATGTCCATGGGCCGAAAGCGCAACGGCCCGTCGTCCCCCGCGCAGGGGATGTTCGACCCTCCGGGGCTGGGAAGGAGTCACCATCTCACCCCTACGCGAGTACATCCGAGAACACACCAACCCCACGGTCTTCGCGGTCTCCGGAATCGTGATCCTCGCCTTCGTCGTCGCGGGGATCGTCGCCACCGAGCCGCTGCTGAACGCGGCCACCACCGCCCGTGACTGGATCGGGATGAAGCTGGGCTGGCTCTACGTCCTGTCCACCACCTTCTTCCTCCTGGTGGCGCTCTTCCTCATGCTCAGCCGGTTCGGGAAGATCCGCCTGGGACCGCCCGACTCCCGACCCGAGTTCGGGACGCTGGCCTGGTTCGCCATGCTCTTCACCACCGGCATGGGGATCGGCCTGGTCTTCTGGGGTGTGTCGGAGCCCATCCACCACCTGACCTCTCCGCGCTCGGCCGAGTTCGTCCCCCCGGAGGGGGAACCGCCCCCGCCCGAGGCCGCGACCGAGGCCCTGTCACTGAGCTACTTCCACTGGAGCTTCCACCCCTGGGCCATCTACATCGCGCTCGGGCTGGCCCTGGGCTACTTCGCCTTCCGCAAGGGACTCCCCCTGCGGCCCGCCTCCGCACTCCACCCGCTCCTGGGCGACCGCGTCTTCGGCTGGCCCGGGCACATCGTGGACATCCTCGCGATCTTCGGCACGATCTTCGGCCTGGCCACCTCACTGGGTCTGGGCACCCTTCAGATCAACGGCGGGCTCAACCACGTCTTCGGCGTCCCGATCAACTCCCTCGTGCAGTCGATCATCATCATCGTGATCACCTCGATCGCGCTCCTCAGCGTGCTCGCGGGTATCGACAAGGGCATCCGACGGCTGTCGATGATCAACCTGTGGCTGGCGTTCCTGCTGTTGGTGGCCGTCTTCGTCCTGGGGCCCAAGCTCTGGAACGTCAGCATCATGATCACGGCCGCGGGCGACTACCTGAGCAGCATCGTCCAGTGGAGCCTGGCCTTCCCCAGCCCGCGCATCGACCAGCAGGCCGCCGACTGGACCACCGCGTGGCCCATCTTCTACTGGGGCTGGTGGATCTCCTGGGCCCCGTTCGTCGGCATCTTCCTGGCACGGGTCTCCTACGGCCGCACCATCCGCGAGTTCATCCTCGGCGCGCTGTTCGCCCCGGTCGCCGTGTCCATCCTGTGGTTCGGGGTGTTCGGCGGTTCCGGCCTGTTCTACGAACTGTTCCGGGACGGCGGCCTGAGCGCGCTGAGCGAGGAGCAGCGCGCCTTCCGCATGATCGAACTGCTGCCCGTGGGACCGATCGTCGGCGGAGTCATCTCCGTCCTGCTCATCATCGTGGTGGCGGTCTTCTTCGTCACCTCCTCCGACTCCGGCTCCCTGGTGGTGGACACGCTCGCCAGCGGCGGGAGCATCCACCCGGTCAAGCTCCAGCGCGCCTTCTGGGCCGTCAGCGAGGGGGCGGTCACCCTGGTCCTGCTGGTACTGGGCGGGGAGAACGCGCTGGCGGCGCTACAGGCGGCCTCCGTGGTCACCGGCCTGCCCTTCGCGATCATCCTGCTGCTCATGGTCTGGGGCCTGGGCAAGGCGCTGTCGAGCGAACCCAGGCCGGGGGGTCCCAAGGAACAGCGCGCCGAGGACCACGTCCACCCGGCCGGTCCCCGGTGAGCCAAACGCACGGGTAGGTCCCGACAGCACGAGGAAAGAAGGAGGCCACCGTGGCACCGAAGCGATTCAGCAATCCCTTCCACGGCGTGGTGGACATGATCACCGAGATGAACCGCATCTCCGACAGCATGTCCTCGATGGAGACCGGCAACGCCGGTGAGCGCGAGCGCGGGCACGCCGACGCCTGGAGTCCGCCCACCGACATCCTCGCCCGGGGCGACGACCTGGTCATCCGCTGCGAGGTACCGGGGGTGCGGGAACAGGACGTGGCCGTGAGCCTCAACAACGGGATCCTCACCATCAGCGGTGAGCGCCAGCGGGACGAGGTGGACGTCGTCTACTACTCCTCGGAACGGTTCATGGGCAAGTTCCGCCGGGAGATCAGCCTCCCCGAGGCGGTGGACGAGCAGGACATCGAGGCCGTCCACGGCGACGGGCTGCTGGAGGTGGTGGTGCACGGCGCCGCCAACGCCCGCGGGCCCCGGCGCATCACCATCCGCAAGCGGTCGAAGGACCAGAAGCCCTAGGCTTCGACCCGGCCCTGTGCCGCTGAGGGGTGGTGAGGGCGCCGACGGGGCCGCCGGAGGTCCCGCGGTGCGCCCGTGAGGTACGGGTGGGCGCACCCGCGGGGACCGGGGGCTTCCGTACCTGCGGCGTCCGAGCGCGGGGCGAAGCGCGGCGGAGCCTCAAGGAAACACCGCCTGGCCGGCCGCCCACGACGTACGACGGGCCCCGCGGGAGCACTCCCGCGGGGCCCGTCGTGTGCGGCGCGAGTGACGGAGGACACCGGGAACCGGACGGCGCCCCGGACCGACCCGTGGGGTGAACGGCCGCGAGAACGCGGCCCGAGCCCATGGAGAGAACATGGATCGCGTCCGCACCACCCGTACCGCCTGGACCGCCTCCCTGCTCTGTCTCGGCCTCACCCTCACCGCGTGCGGGGAGACCGCGCCCGGGGAGGAGAGCTCCGCCTCCGCGGACCGGGAGGCCGACACGGCGGCGACCGCCGCCGACTCCTTCTCCGTGACCGCCCCCTGGGTCAAGGCCGTCACCGCGGAGGAGGGGATGACCGGCGTCTTCGGGGAACTGGTCAACGGATCCGGCGGGGAGATCACCCTCGTCTCCGCGAGCTACGACGCCGCGGGAGCGGTCGAACTGCACGAGTCCACCACCGAGGGGGTCGACTCCACCATGCGCGAGAAGGAGGGCGGCTTCACCATCCCCGCCGGAGGCAGCCGCCTGCTGGCGCCCGGCGCCGACCACATCATGCTCATGGACCTGGCCGAGGACCTCGAACCGGGGGCCGAGGCGGCCGTCACCGTGGAGTTCTCCGACGGTTCCACGGCGGAGTTCACCGCGGCCGTCAAGGACTACGCCGGGGCCGACGAGGAGTACGAGGGCGGCCACGGCGAGGAGCACGAGGAGTCCCCGGACGGAGAGCAGGAGGACTCCCCGAGCGGGGAGCACGAAGGGCACGGGGGCCACTGATGGGTGACGGCAGGACACGGTTCAGCCGCCGGGGCCTGCTCCTCGGCGGCGCCGCCGCGGGCGCCGGTGCCGCCGGGGGCGCGCTCGCCCACCGGTGGGCCGCGGAACCGGCGCCGGCCCCCGGGGTCCCCGCCCTCAACGGCACGCTGACCGTACCGTTCCACGGCGCCCGCCAGGCGGGGGTGGAGACTCCGCCGCAGGCGCACGGCACCTTCGTCGCCCTGGACCTGGAACCGCGGACCGGCCCCGACGGGGTGCGCCGGCTCATGCGGCTGCTCAGCGACGACGCGGCGCGCATGTCCCGGGGCGAACCCGCCCTGGCCGACACCGAGCCCGAACTCGCCGAGGTCCCGGCCCGGCTCACCACCACGTTCGGTTTCGGCAGGGGTCTGGTGGAACGGGTGGACGCCGCCGCCGTACCGGACTGGCTGAGGCCGCTGCCGGACTTCGACCACGACCGGCTCGACCCGGCCTGGGGCGAGGCGGACCTCCTGCTCCAGGTATGCGCGGACGATCCCGTCACCGTCTCCCACGCGGTGCGGATGATGCTCAAGGACACGCGGTCCTTCGCTCGGGTGCGGTGGACGCAGACCGGATTCCGCCGTGCCCACGGGTCCCAGGCCGGGGGCACCACCATGCGCAACCTGATGGGACAGGTGGACGGCACCGTCAACCCGGCGCCGGGAACCGGGGACTTCGACCGGCTGGTGTGGGGCGGAGGCGGGCCTGGGTGGATGGAGGGCGGCACGAGCCTGGTGCTGCGCCGGATCGCCACCCACCTGGACGCCTGGGACGAGCTGGACCGGCCCGCGCGGGAGGCGGTCATCGGCCGCCGCATGGACAACGGCGCGCCGCTGACCGGGACCGAGGAGCACGACGAGGCGGACCTGGAGGCCACGGACGGCTCCGGCCTGGCCGTCATCGCCGACTTCGCCCACATACGCCGGGCCCGCACCGACGACCCGGACCAGCGGATCTTCCGCCGCGGCTACAACTACGACCACCGGGACTCCGGCGGCCAGGACGCGGGGCTGCTGTTCGCCTCCTACCAGGCCGATCCGCTGCGCCAGTTCGTCCCCCTCCAGAGGCGCCTGGACGAGTTGGACCTGCTCAACGAGTGGGTGACCGCCGTGGGGTCGGCGGTGTTCGCCGTCCCACCGGGCTGCGAGGAGGGAGGGTACGTGGGCCAGGCCCTGTTCGGGGGATGAGCCCCGCCGCACGCGCACCGTCCCCAGGAGGAGCCGCCGGCCCCGGCGGACCCCGGACACGGGGCGGGACGAGCGGGTGCGACGATGAACCCATGACGGAGCGGCCACCCCTGCGCGCGGCCCGCGCCGGGGTGTTCGCCTCGGTGTGCACCGCCGTGTCCGTGGGCGGCCACACCCTGACCTCGGACCACGGCGTTCCGTTCGGCGGCCTGCTCGCGGGCGCCGCCCTGGTCTACGCCTTCGCCTGGGCCGCGACCGGCCGCGAACGCGGACTCGGCGCGATCGCCGGGTGGATGGCGTGGGGCCAGCTGGCCCTGCACCTGGTGTTCTCCACGGCCCAGTCGGCGGGCGCCCACGGCGCCCACGCGGCCGGCCCCGCCGCCGTGGAGGCCGCCCCGGGCGGCGCCGACATGCTCGCGGCCCACATGGCGGCGGGCGCCGTGTGCGCCTGGTGGCTGCGCCAGGGCGAGGCGGCGCTCTTCTCCTACCTGCGCCTGACCGCCTCCGCGCTGTTGCCCCTCCTGGTGCTCGCGGTACCGCGCCTGACACCCGAACGGGTGCCGTCGTCCCCGTTCCCGGAGCGGGACGCGCCCGCGCCCGTCACGCCCTACCTGCGGCACAGCCTGGTCCTGAGGGGCCCGCCGGCGCTCTAGGGCGTGTTCTCCCGGACCGCTTCGCGCACACTGTCCCCGGGCCGCCTCCGGCCCCGTGTCCGCGCGCCCCGGGAGGACCCGCGCCCTCGGCGTGCCGCGGCCCCGCCGTGCCGCACACGGCCCCGCGCACGCCTGGTTCCCGCGTGCCCGCGTCCGGCCTCCGCCGCGAGGCCGGCCGCGCACGTCTTCCGCCACCGCGCGCACCACCCCGCCCGGGGCCGTCGGCCGCCGGGACGGTCGTGCGCGCCCGGAACCCGGAGCACCGATGCCCACCGACACCACGTTCCAGGAACAGCGCCTGCGGGCGCGCCACCCCTCCCGGGGCCCCGCGCACCGCCCGCGGACCGACCGTCCCGCCGGCGTGCCCCCGACCGCCGCACCGGTCCCGGAGGGAGGGTCGCGCTCCCCCGAGGAGCACCGCCGCGAACTCGACCGGCTGGCGCTCGCCGCACGCGGGGGTTCGGACAGCGCGCTGGAGGCGTTCGTCCGGCACACCCGCCCCGACGTCACCCGCTACATCGCCCGCAGAGTCCACTCCGACCGGGTCGAGGAACTCACCCAGGAGACCTACCTGCGGGCACTGCGCGGCCTGCCGCGGTTCGCCGAACGCGCCCCGGCACGGGCCTGGCTGCTGGCCATCGCCCGCAACACCGTCGTCGACCGCTACCGCAGCGACGCGGCGCGGCCCGACTGCGTGCACCCGACCGACTGGGACCTGCTCCCCGAGCGGTCGGCCCGGTTCGACGAGTACGTCGCCCTGCGCGCCCTGCTGGACGGGCTTTCGGCCGAGCGGAGGCGGGCGTTCGTCCTCACCCGGGTCGAGGGTCTGACCTACGCCGAGGCCGCCCGGTCGGAGGGCGTCCCCGTGGGCACGATCCGCTCGCGGGTCGCCCGCGCCCGCGGTGAGCTGCTGCGCGGGTTCACCGGCTGAGAAGGGCGTACCGCGCGGAGGCGGCGTGCGACATCGGCGCCCCGGGTCCCGGCCGGGTGAGCGGCGGGGACCCGGGGCGCCGGAGGGGACGGGCGGCGCACCGAAGGGCGGCGGCCCCGGGCGTGTCCTGTGAGCCGGTGCGCGGTCACGGCACGCCCCGGCCGGTGGCGGGCCACTCGCCGCGCGTGGCGGGCGGCCGGGGCGCGGAACCGCGCGGGCGACCCGCCGACGAGGTGCGCCTCGTCCGGGATCCGGCGATTGGCGGAACCGGCCGTCCAGCCGATGAGTTCCGGGTCGCACGGAGGTCAAAACCCGTAGGGCCGCCGGCAGACCGACGCGGTCGAACCCGAAGGAGACGCATGGCCAAGCTCATCTACTCGATGATCACCTCGCTCGACGGCTACGCCAAGGCGGCGGAGGGCGACCTCGGTACCGGGGCCGGGGACCAGGAGGTGCATACCTTCATCAACGACCTCTTCCGCCCCGTCGGCACATACCTCTACGGCCGACGGATGTACGAGACGATGGTCTACTGGGAGACCGCGCACACCGAGCCCGACCAGCCGCCGCACATCCTCCAGTACGCCCGCGACTGGCAGGCCGCGGAGAAGATCGTGTACTCCACGACGCTTGAGTCGGTGTCCAGCGCGAAGACCAGGATCGAGCGGACCTTCGACCCGGACGCGGTGCGCAGGTTCAAGGCCGAGGCCGACCACGACCTCACCGTCGACGGCCCGAACCTCGCGGCCCAGGCGATCGCGGCCGGACTGGTGGACGAGTACCACCTGTTCATCACCACGAGCGTGGTCGGCGGCGGCGAGCGGTTCTTCCCCGACGGCGTGCGCCTCGACCTCGAACTGGTCGAGGAGCGTGCCTTCGACAGCGGACTGGTCTACGCGCACTACCGGACCCGCTGAGCTGCACGGGCCGGTCCCACCTGCCGGCGGCCCGGCCGGGGCGGGTAGGGCCGAGCCGCCGGCCGGGAGCGGAGCACCGGCGCGTCAGGCGTTCTGCGATCCGGTGCGCGGCCACGGCACGATGGCCGCGATGCCGGTCCTCGACCGGTGGCGGGACACTCGCTCCGCGTGGCGAGATCCCCCACGGGACGCGCCCTAGAAGGCCCGGTCGGCCTCGTAGGGGCCGATCACGGCCAGCGCGCGGGGCTTCGCCAGCAGGTCGGCGGCCACCGCGGCCACCTCCTCGCCGGTCACGGCCTCGACCAGCGCCAGGTCCTCGTCGATCGAGAAGTGGCGAGGGCGGTTCAGCTCGTGCGAGAGCAGCCGCCCCATCCGGGCGTTGGTGCCCTCGGTGCCCAGCACCAGCGATCCCTGGATCTGGCCCTTGGCGCGCTTCAGCTCCTCGTCGGTGAGCCCTGAGGCGGCCACCTGCGCCAGCTCCTCGCGGCAGACCCCGATGACCTCGTCGGCCTTCTCCGGCAGGCAGCCCGCGTAGATCTGGAAGATGCCGGTGTCGGCGTAGCTGGTGTGGTAGGCGTGCACGGCGTAGGCCAGGCCGCGCTTCTCGCGCACCTCCTGGAACAGCCGGGACGACATCCCGCCGCCCAGGGCGGCGCTGAGCAGCCGCAGCGCGTTCCAGCGCGGATCGTTGCGGGTCAGGCCCTCCGAGCCGAGGATGATGTGCGCCTGCTCGGTCTCGCGCGACTCCACCACGGTGCCCCCGTGGGTGGCCGCCGGGGAGCCTCCCGCGCGGGGGCGCACCGGGCGGGCGTCACCGGCGGCGGCCAACTGCTCGGCGAAGAGCTCCCGGACCTGCTCCACCACCCGGTCGTGGTCCAGGCTGCCTGCGGCGGTCACGATCAGCCCGCCGGGCACGTACGCGTCGCGGTACTGCTCGGCGATCCGGTCCCGGGACAGCGCCCGGATGGTCTCGTTGGTGCCCAGGATGGGGCGCCCCAGGGGCGAGTCGCCGAAGAAGTGCGCCGCGAAGACGTCGTCCACCAGGTCGGCGGGCTCGTCCTCGTACATGGCGATCTCCTCCAGGATCACGCCCCGCTCGGTCTCCACCTCGCCCTCGTCGAGCACCGAGTTGGCCACCATGTCGCCCACCACGTCGACGGCCAGCGGCAGGTCACGGTCGAGCACCTTGGCGTAGTAGCAGGTGTGCTCCTTGGTGGTGTAGGCGTTGTGGTCCGCTCCCACACCGTCCAGCAGCGCGGAGATCTCCAGCGTCGAGCGAGCCTTGGTCCCCTTGAACAGCAGGTGCTCCAGGAAGTGCGAGGACCCCGCGTGCGCGGAGTCCTCGTCACGGGAGCCCGTGGTCGCGGAGATCCCGAACGCGGCGGACCGGCCGCCCGGGACGGCCTCGGTGACCACGCGCAAACCGCCGGGCAGCACCGTGCGGCGCACCAGGCCGGAACCGCCGTCCGGCTCCAGCAGCGTCACGGTCGTACCCGGCTCCTGCTCGGCGGCGATGGGGACAGAGCTCATAGATCCTTCTTCTTCGTCGGACGTCGGCGGCTGGGAACACCCGGCGGGCCCAGCCGAGGATACGCGGTGGGGGCGGCCGCACCCACGGTGCGACCGCCCCCTTCAGGCCTCGGTCAGGCTCAGGTGTTCTCGGAGCGCGCCGAGCTGCGGCGGCGGCGACGACGCGGGGCGTCCTCGCTGCGTTCGGCCTTCTCCCCGCCGTCCTCGTCGGAGGCCTCGGCGTCCTCGGCCGGGGCGGACTCCGCCGGCGCGGGAGCGGACTCGGCCTCCACGACCTCGACCGGGACCAGCGACAGCTTGCCGCGGTCGTCGATCTCGCGGATCTCGACCTGGATCTTCTCGCCGATGCCGATCACCTCGTCGAGGTTCTCGATCCGCTTGCCGCCGTGCAGCTTGCGGATCTGCGAGATGTGCAGCAGGCCGTCCTTGCCGGGCAGCAGCGACACGAACGCGCCGAACGCGGTCGTCTTGACGACGGTGCCCAGGTACCGGTCGCCGACCTCGGGCATCGTCGGGTTCGCGATCTGGTTGATCGTGTCCCGCGCGGCCTCGGCCGAGGGGCCGTCGGTGGCACCGATGTAGATGGTGCCGTCGTCCTCGATCGAGATCTCGGCGCCGGTGTCGTCCTGGATCGAGTTGATCATCTTGCCCTTGGGGCCGATGACCTCGCCGATCTTCTCGGTCGGGACCTTGACCGTCAGGATGCGCGGAGCGTACGGGCTCATCTCGGACGGACGCTCGATGGCCTCGCGCATGACGTCGAGGATGGCCAGACGGGCGCCACGGGCCTGCTGGAGCGCGAGCGCCAGCTGCTCGGCGGGGATGCCGTCGAGCTTGGTGTCGAGCTGCAGGGCCGTGATGAGGTCGCGCGTACCGGCGACCTTGAAGTCCATGTCGCCGAACGCGTCCTCGGCGCCGAGGATGTCGGTCAGCGTGACGAACTTGTCGCCCTCGCTGATCAGGCCCATGGCGATACCCGACACCATCTCCTTCAGGGGCACGCCGGCCGCCATCAGGGACATGGTGGAGGCGCAGACCGAGCCCATCGATGTGGAGCCGTTGGAGCCCAGCGCCTCGGAGACCTGCCGGATCGCGTAGGGGAACTCGTCGCGGGCGGGCAGCACCGGGAGCAGGGCGCGCTCGGCGAGGGCGCCGTGCCCGATCTCGCGCCGCTTGGGCGAGCCCACCCGACCGGTCTCACCGGTGGAGTAGGGCGGGAAGTTGTAGTTGTGCATGTAGCGCTTGGTCTTGTCAGGGTTGAGCGTGTCAACCATCTGCTCCATGCGCAGCATGTTGAGCGTGGTGACGCCCAGGATCTGGGTCTCACCGCGCTCGAAGAGGGCCGAGCCGTGCACCCGCGGCAGCACGCCGACCTCGGCGCTGAGCTGGCGGATGTCCTTGGGGCCGCGGCCGTCGATACGGACCTGCTCGCGCAGCACGCGCTCGCGCATGAGCTGCTTGCTCAGGGAGCGGAAGGCGGCGCCGACCTCCTTCTCGCGGCCCTCGAAGTCCTCGGCGAGCCTCTCGACCGCCGTGGCCTTGACGCGGTCCAGCTCGGCCTCGCGGTCCTGCTTGTCGGCGATGGTGAGCGCCTTGGACAGGTCCTCGCGGACGGCGCCCTCGACGGCGGCGTACACGTCCTCCTCGTAGTCGAGGAAGATCGGGAACTCGGCCTGCTCACGGCCGGCCTGGTCGGCGACGGCCTGCTGGGCCTTGCACAGGACCTTGATGAAGGGCTTGGCGGCCTCCAGGCCCTCGGAGATGGTCTGCTCGTTGGGGCCGACGGCGCCCTCGGAGACCAGCTTGAGGGTGTGGGGCGTGGACTCGGCCTCCACCATCATGATGGCGACGTCGCCGTCCTCCAGGACGCGACCGGCGACCACCATGTCGAAGGTGGCCTTCCCCAGCTCGGTGTGGGTCGGGAAACCCACCCACTGGCCGTCGATGAGGGCGACGCGCACGCCGCCGATCGGACCGGAGAAGGGGATCCCGGAGATCTGCGTGGACAGCGAGGCCGCGTTGATGGCGACGACGTCGTACAGGTGCTCGGGGTGCAGGGCCAGGATCGTCTCGACGACCTGGATCTCGTTGCGCAGGCCCTTCTTGAACGACGGGCGCAGCGGCCGGTCGATCAGACGGCAGGTGAGGACCGCGTCCTCGGAGGGACGGCCCTCACGCCGGAAGAAGGAGCCGGGGATACGGCCCGCGGCGTACATGCGCTCCTCGACGTCCACCGTCAGGGGGAAGAAGTCGAGGTTCTCCTTGGGTCGCTTCGAGGCGGTGGTGGCGGACAGCACGACGGTCTCGTCGTCCAGGTACACCGTGGCCGCGCCGGCGGCCTGGCGAGCCAGGCGACCGGTCTCGAAGCGGATGTTGCGGGTGCCGAAAGAGCCGTTGTCGATGACGGCTTCGGCCGAGTACACGCCCTCCATGGGCGACCTCCTACTACACGTGATTCGCGTTCGTCGCGCCGGGCACGGGGTGCCCTGTGCGCGATCGTCATGACGTCTTTCCCGCGTCCGTGCCCCGGAGTTGATGACGGCCGGTCATCGATCGAAGCCCACGGCATGCCCTGGCGGGGATGTCCGGAGGCCACTACCGAGGACCGGCCTCGACTCTGCGGCCGAGGGAGAGGCGCGGGTGGTTCTCTGTGAAATTCGGGTACCGACGGCGGCCTGTGACCGCCGTCGCGTCACACCTTACTAACAAAGCGGGAGCGGCCGAAGCCACTCCCGCCGGTCAGCCTAGCGGCGCAGACCCAGACGCTCGATCAGCGAGCGGTAACGGGTGATGTCCTGCTTGGCGACGTACTTGAGCAGACGGCGGCGGCGACCGACCATCAGCAGCAGGCCACGGCGGCTGTGGTGGTCGTGCTTGTGGGTCTTGAGGTGCTCGGTCAGCTCGATGATGCGGTGCGTGAGCAGAGCGACCTGGACCTCGGGGGAGCCGGTGTCACCCTCCGCGGTGCCGTACTCTGCGATGATCTTCTCTTTGGTGGCGGTGTCGATCGACACAACGCTCCTTCTCTAGAAAGTCGGTACGCAGGGCGAACCCGGCACATGACCGGGATCAGACGCGACGACCGCGCGTACGAACAGTCGCCGTCGCGTGTGGTGCGCGCGGCCCGCCGCCGATGGCGTGGGTGCACCGCGCTCCCCGTCCGGCGTGTCGCGGTGAGGCGACCGGCCGTGGGGCACACGTGGACATCGACCACCCTACCGCAGACCGCGGGGTGACGGGCCGCGCCACGGACGGACGGGGCCTCCCGCCTGCCCGTTCACCCGCCTACCCCGCGCTCAGGACCTCACGGCAGCGGTCCACGTCGCGGTGCATGGCCACGATCAGCTCGTCGATGCTCTCGAAGCGCTCCTGGCCGCGGATGCGCACGGTGAAGTCCACCGACATGCTCAGTCCGTACAGGTCCAGGTCGTCGCGGTCCAGGGCGTAGGCCTCCACGGTGCGCTCGGCGCCGTCGAAGGTGGGGTTGGTGCCCACGGAGATGGCCGCGGGCCAGCCCGCCTCCTCCCCGGTGACCGGGACGGTGCGGTTCAGCCATCCCGCGTAGACGCCGTCGCCGGGGACGGCCGTGTCGGGGAGCAGGTCCATGTTGGCGGTGGGAAAACCCAGCAGTTCGCGGCCGCGCGCGGCTCCGTGCACGACCTCGCCCTCGACCCGGTGCGGGCGGCCGAGCAGCTCGGCGGCCCCGGCCACGGAGCCCTCGGCGAGCAGTCCGCGCACACGGGTGGAGGTGATGGCGTCGCCGTCCGCGACCAGCGCGACCCCGTCGGCGGTGAAGCCGTACTCGGTGCCCAGCGCGGTCAGCGTGGCGACGTCGCCGGCCGCGCGGTGTCCGAAGCGGAAGTCCTCGCCCACGACCACGGCCGAGGCGTGCAGGCGGTCGACCAGGACCCGCCGGACGAACTCCTCGGGGGTCAGGGAGGCCAGGTCCTTGCTGAAGGACAGGACGCACACGGCCTCGGCGCCGTGTTCGCCGAGCAGCGCCAGGCGCCGCTCCATCGGGGTGAGCACCGGCGGGGCGGTGCCGCGCAGCACCGCCTCGGGATGGGGGTCGAAGGTGACCACGACCACCGGGAGCCCGAGTTCGCGACCGTGCCCGACCGCGGTCTCCAGGATGGCCTGGTGGCCCCGGTGCACTCCGTCGAACACCCCGACCGCCACCACGGAGCGCCCCCATCCGGAGGGCACGCCCTCCAGCCCGTCCCATCGCCGCACGTCCGGCTCCCCTGCTCGTTGCTCCTCGTGGTCCGCGCGAACCCCGCCGTGCTCGGCACGGCCGGGTTCCGCCCGAACCAAGGGTGCCACGTCCACGGGTCCTCCACCGCCACAAGGAAGGTGTGGCCCGGCACACGCCCGCATTCCCCGAGTCCAGGTGCCGACCCATGGATCTCGACAGGATTCCGCTCCGGGTACGCGGTGACCGCCCGCGACATGACGTCCGAGGAGCGGTGGACATCCCAACGGAAGGCGTGACGAGCATGGACGGCAAGAGAGCCGACGAACCGGCCGACTACTACGGCGAACAGGACATCGGTGAGGACGTCGAGGCGGCCGGACTGGAACGGCACGATCCCGACCCCCGGGACAGGGTCATGACCGTGTCCTCGGCCTGACTGCCCGAGCACACCATGGACCGGGTCCGCGAGGCCGCGGCGGCCCAGGGGGTGAAGCCGACCGCGCTCATGCGCCGTTGGATCGAGGAACACCCGGCCTTGTGGGAGCAGGGCCCGATTCCCGATCCCGGCCGCCTCGACCTGCTGTCCCAGGTGATGCACCGCGTCGTCCGGGAGGGACTGGAGGATGCCGGCCTCCGTGGCGGATGAGGACCGCAGGGCGGCCCCGGGCGTTCACTCCGCCCCTGGCGGAGCCGGGTTGGCACACGCGCGGACGGCGGCTAACGTGCCCGGATGGCGATGATCGACACGGGTGCGACCCGTCTGGCCTACGACGAGGCCGGCTCCGGTCCCGCGATCGTGTTCGTGCACGCCGGCGTGGCCGACCGGCGCATGTGGGACCACCAGTTCACCGCGTTCGCGAGGACCCACCGCGTGGTCCGCTACGACTGGCGCGGCCACGGCGGCTCGGCCGACCACGAGGGCCCCGTCGCCCACCACGAGGACCTGCTCGCCCTCATGGACGCGCTGGGCATCGAACGGGCGGTCCTGGTCGGGGCCTCCTTCGGGGGCGCCTACTGCGCGGACGCCGCGCTGGCCGCTCCCGAGCGGGTGGAGGCGCTGGCCCTGGTGTGCCCGGGCATGTCGGGGCACGAGTGGCCGGAGGCGTTCACCCGGGAGGCGCGGAAGATGGTGCTGGGCGCCGTTCCGCACGAGCGGCTGGAGGTGTACCGCGCGGGCCGCGCCGAAGCGGACCCCGGCGACGTGGCGGCGATGGCCGAGGCCCAGGCCCGGTTCATGGTACTGGGCCCCGGGCGCCTGCCCGAGGACATGCCGACCGAGGCCTGGGACCTGACACTGCTGATGCTGCGGGAGCTGTTCGCGCGCCAGTGGTCCGGCCCGGTCCTCACCACCCTCTGGCCCGAGCGGCCCGCCAAGGAGCGCCTCGGCGAGATCGCCGTGCCGACACTGGTGGTCAAGGGCGCCTCCGAGATCGCGCAGGTGCGGGAGGTCGCGGACCTGTACGCCAAGGGCGTGCCCGGCGCACGGCTGCTGGAGATGCCCGACACCGGCCACCTGCCGTCCGTCGAGCGCCCCGGTGAGCTGACCGCCGCGCTCGGGGAGTTCCTGGCCGCCTTCTGAGCGGGGCGGTGCCCGCGGAAGGTCAGGCGGGTTCGAAGACCACCACGGGCTTCATGTGGTCCCGGCGGTTCTCCCCCAGCGCGATCACGCGGCCGTCCGGGGCGAACAGGCCGACCGGCCCGTTCCCCGAACCGTCGGGGTCGATCCGGTTGCCGTGCTGGATACGGCGCGCCTCCTGCTCGGTGAGCGCACGCGCGGGGAAGGCGGCGGCCACGGCCTCGGCCAGCGGGACCTGTGTGAACTCCTCGGCCAACTGGTCCAGCGTGCGCGCCCGGGACAGGTCGTAGGGGCCCACACGGGTGCGCCGCAGCGCGGTCAGGTGCCCTCCCACGCCCAGGTCGGCGCCCATGTCGCGGGCCAGCGAGCGGATGTAGGTGCCGCTGGAGCAGGTGACGGCGGCGTCCACGTCCACGAACTCCCCGTCGGCGTCGGACACGCGGCGCACGCCGGTGACGGCGAACTCCGAGACGGTGACCGTACGGGCCTTGAGGACGACCTCCTTGCCCTCGCGCGCCGACTTGTAGGCGCGCTTGCCGTCCACCTTGATCGCGCTGACCTGCGGCGGAACCTGCTGGATCCGGCCCGTGAGCTTCTCGGCGGCCGCCCGCACGGCCTCCTCGCGGACACCGGAGGCGTCCGCCCGGACACCGGGCTCGCCCTCGGCGTCGTCGGTGTTGGTGGTCAGGCCCAACCGGATGGTGGTCTCGTAGACCTTCTCGGTCAGGGTCAGGTGGCCGAGGAGCTTGGTGCCCTTCTCGATCCCCAGCACCAGGACTCCGGTGGCCATCGGGTCCAGGGTGCCCGCGTGGCCCACTCTGCGGGTACGCGCCAGCCCGCGTGTCTTGGCGACCACGTCGTGCGAGGTCCAGTCGGCGGGCTTGTCGACGACCACGACGCCGCTCTCGGCCATGGGACTCCTCGAAGGGGATGGGGCGGCGGCACGGGCCGTGCCGCCGCCGGGGGTGTTACTCGTCCTCGTCCTCGTACTCGCGGGGGACCCGGTAGGGGTCGGCCTCGCCCGCGGGCTTGGCACCGCTGGCGCGCTCGGCCAGCTCCGCGTCGGACTGGCGCGCCTTGTTCAGGAGCTCCTCGATGTGCTGGGCGTTCTCCTGCACCTCGTCGACCACGAAGGTCAGGCTCGGCGTGTGGCGGATACCGGTCTGGCGTCCCACCTCGGTGCGGATCACGCCCTTGGCGCTCTCCAGGGCGGCGGCGGAGGCCGCCTTCTCGTCCTCGGTGCCGAACACCGTGTAGTACACCGTGGCGTCCCGCAGGTCCGCGGTGATGCGCGCGTCGGTCACGGTGACGAATCCCAGGCGCGGGTCCTTGATCCGCCGGTCCAGCATCTCGGCGACGATGCGCTGGATGCGGTCGGCGATCTTCCGCGCGCGTGCGGCGTCAACCATCGTCAGTCTTCCTCTTCGTTGAAGAGCCGCTGCCTGGCGGAGAGCAGCTCCAGTTCGGGACGGGCCGCGACGAAGCGCTCGCAGGTGTCCATCAGGTCCCGGACGTGCGCCGCCGTCGGCGCGACCACGGCGACGCCGATCTTGGCCCGCCGGTACAGGTCCTGGTCCCCCACCTCGGAGACCGAGACCGAGAATTTGCGGCGCAGCTCGGCGGTGACCGGCCGCACCAGCGAACGCTTCTGTTTGAGCGAGTGGACGTCACCGAGAAGGACGTCCAGGGTCAGCGCCCCAACGTACAAGTGATCACCTGTGGTGTGTGGATTCGTGTGGAAACCGTACTCGGCTTCAAACGCGGGGCCCCGGCCACACGGCCGGGGCCCCGTCGGATCAGGCTCCGCGAGAATCAGTCGCGGGGCTTCTCCTGCATCTCGTAGGTCTCGATGACGTCACCGACACGCAGGTCGTTGTAGCCGACACCGATACCGCACTCGAAGCCCTCGCGGACCTCGGTCGCGTCGTCCTTGAACCGACGCAGCGAGTCCACGTTGAGGTTCTCCGAGATGACGACGCCCTCGCGGATGATCCTCGCCTTGGCGTTGCGGCGGATGAGGCCGCTGCGAACGATCGAACCGGCGATGTTGCCGATCTTGGGCACCTTGAAGACCTCGCGGATCTCCGCGCTGCCGAGCTGGACCTCTTCGTAGATCGGCTTGAGGAGGCCCTTGACGGCCGCCTCGACCTCGTCGATGGCCTGGTAGATCACCGAGTAGTACCGGATGTCCACGCCCATGCGGTCGGCCAGCTGGCTGTTCTTGCCCTCGGGCCGAACGTTGAAGCCGACGATGATCGCTTCCGCGGACGCCGCCAGGTTGATGTCGTTCTGCGTGATCGCACCGACACCGCGACCGATGATCCGGATGCTGACCTCGTCGCCACCCGCGTCGATCTTGAGCAGGGACTCCTCCAGCGCCTCGACGGAACCGGACATGTCGCCCTTGATGAGGAGGAGCAGCTCGGAGCGCTCGCCCTCCTTGATGGCGTTCTGCCAGTTGTCGAGGGTGACCCGGCGGGTCGAACGCGCCTGCTGGGCGAAGCGCTCGCGCGCCTCACGCTGCTGGGCGATCTGCCTCGCCACCCGGTCGTCCTTGACGACCAGGAAGTTGTCACCGGCGCTGGGAACGTTGGTCAGACCCAGCACCTGCACCGGACGGGACGGCTCGGCGCTCTGCACGTTCTGGCCGTGCTCGTCGAGCATGGCGCGAACGCGGCCGAAGGCGTCGCCGCAGACGATCGAGTCGCCGACGTGGAGCGTGCCGCGCTGGACCAGCACCGTGGCCATGGAACCGCGACCGCGGTCCAGGTAGGCCTCGATGGCCAGGCCCTGCGCCGACATCTCCGGGTTGGCCTGGAGGTCCAGGGCCGCGTCGGAGGTCAGCACGACCGACTCGAGCAGGGAGTCGATGTTGTCGCCCCTGAGCGCGGAGATGTCCACGAACTGGACGTCGCCGCCGAACTCCTCGGCCACCAGGCCGTACTCGGTCATCTGGGCGCGTACCCGCTGCGGGTCGGCGCCCTCGACGTCGATCTTGTTGACCGCGACCACGATCGGGACCTCGGCCGCCTTGGCGTGGTCGATGGCCTCGGCCGTCTGCGGCTTGACGCCGTCGTCGGCCGCCACGACCAGCACCGCGACGTCGGTGACCTTCGCACCACGGGCACGCATGGCGGTGAACGCCTCGTGACCGGGGGTGTCGATGAAGGTGATCCTGCGCTCTTCACCGTCCACCTCGGTGGCGACCTGGTAGGCACCGATGTGCTGGGTGATACCGCCGGCCTCGCCGCCTACGACGTTGGTCTTGCGGATGGTGTCCAGCAGTCGGGTCTTACCGTGGTCGACGTGACCCATGACGGTGACCACCGGCGGACGCGGACGCAGGTCCTCGTCGGTGCCCTCGTTCTCACCGAACTCGATGGAGAACGACTCCAGCAGCTCGCGGTCCTCGTCCTCCGGGCTGACGACCTCGATCCGGTACTTCAGCTCCTCGCCGAGAAGCTGAAGGGTCTCGTCCGGAAGGGACTGGGTCGCGGTGACCATCTCGCCCAGGTGCATCATGACCTGGACCAGCGACGCCGGGTTGACGTCGATCTTGTCGCCGAAGTCCGACAGCGAGGCGCCGCGGGACAGGCGGATGGTCTGGTTGTTGCCGCTCGGGATCTTGACGCCGCCGAAGGACGGGGCCTGGAGGTCGTGGAACTCCTGACGCCGCTGCTTCTTGGACTTGCGGGCACGTCCGGGACGGCCGCCGGGGCGACCGAACGCACCGGCCGTGCCGCCACCGCGACCGCGACCGCCGCCAGGACGACCGCCGAAGCCGCCCGGACGGCCACCGCCGCCACCGGGACGCGGACCGGCACCCGCGGGGGCTCCCCCGCGACCGCGGCCGCCACCGGCGCCGGGACGACCGCCGCCGCCGCCGCGACCGGCGCCGGCGGGCGGGGTCGGACGGGACGAGGGCATGTTCATCGGGCTGGGGCGCGGACCGCCGGGACGCGGAGCGCCGCCGCCCGGACGCGGGCCGCCCGCACCGCCGCCGGGGCGGGGAGCACCCGCACCGCCGGGACGCGGGGCGCGCTGGTCGCCGCCGCCCTGCGGGCCGGGACGCGGACCCGGACGCGGAGCACCGCCGCCGGGACGCGGGGCGCGCTGGTCGCCGCCGCCCTGCGGGCCGGGACGCGGTCCCGGACGCGGGGCGCCGCCACCCGGACGCGGAGCGGGCTTGGAGCCCATGCCGGAGGCGTTGGAGGCGAACGGGTTGTTGCCCGGGCGCGGACCGGTCGGGCGCGGGCCCGGACGGGCTCCGCCGCGCTCGGCGCGGTCACCGCGCTGGGGACGGTCGCCGCGCTGCGGGCGCTCGGGACGGCCGCCCTCGGGACGGCCACCCTCGGAGCGGCCGCCCTCGGGACGACCACCTTCGGGACGGCCCGCGGGAGCGCCGGGCCTGGGCGCGCCGCCGGGGCGCGAACCCGCGTCGCCTCGGGGACTCTTGGGGCCGGGCTTGGGCGCGCCGGGGCGCGGGGCGGACTCGCCCTGCGCGACGGGCTTCTCAGCCTGCTCGGCCGGCTTGTCGACCTGCTCGGCGGGCTTCTCAGCCTGCTCGGCCGGCTTGGGCGCGGGTCCCGGCTTGGGACCCGGCTTGGGCGCCGGACCCGGCTTCGGGGAGGCGCCGTTGTCCGCGGCGCCGCGCGGGCCGGGCTTGGGAGCCGAACCCTTGCGTCCACCGTCGGAACCGTTGTTGAAAGCTTCTTGTAGGCGTCGTACGACGGGGGCCTCTATCGTCGAGGACGCCGAACGAACGAATTCGCCCATCTCGTTGAGCTTGGCCAGGACGGCCTTGCTCTCTACACCGAACTCCTTGGCGAGTTCGTACACCCGGACCTTCGCCACTACTCTCCTTCAGCTTCGGTCCGGGACATGGGCTCGTGCCGGACCGTCGTTAGCTTGAGTTACTCATCGCTGCGTACTCATCAGGCGCTCATCGCAATCTCGACCTGCTTCCTCATCGCTACACAACAATGGGCCGGTTTCTTAGGTGCCGACACAGCACTGGTACGCCGACCTCGGTCAGTACAACACCGTAGATCGGCCCAGACATTCCAACCCTATCGGGAGCGCTGACTCGATCCGCCACACGGGGCGGTGTCGAGCAGGGACGCCACGGACGAGGTATCCCATCCGGCGTCACCCGCTCCCCTCCGGTACGCGCGGGACCACACCCTGCGGCGCTCGGCGAGCTCAAGGCATCGCCGGTCGCGGTGCAGGTAGGCGCCGCGCCCCGGACGTCGACCCCGGGTGTCGGGCGTGATGGCCGAGCCCACAGCCACCAGCCGCACGAGGTCGGACTGGACTGCCCGCGACCGGCACCCCACGCACGTACGCACGGGACGGTCAGGACCGTCTTGGGTCACTCTATCGCGTCGACGCATCCCCGCGGTCCGATCAACCGGTCGCGGTGGCGTCGTCGCCCTCGTTCACACCCTGGTCCCGGATGCTCTCGCTGGGGTCGGCGTCGGAGCGGATGTCGATGCGCCAGCCGGTCAGACGTGCGGCCAGGCGGGCGTTCTGGCCCTCCTTGCCGATCGCCAGGGACTGCTGGTAGTCGGGTACGACCACGCGCGCGACCCGGGCGGCCATGTCAAGGATTTCCACGGAGTTGACCCGTGCGGGGGACAGGGCGTTGGCCACGAACTCGGCCGGGTCCTCGGAGTGGTCGACGATGTCGATCTTCTCCCCGTGGAGCTCGGCCATGACGTTGCGCACGCGGCTGCCCAGCGGACCGATGCAGGCGCCCTTGGCGTTGACGCCGCCCCGGTTGGAGTGCACGGCCATCTTGGTGCGGTGCCCGGCCTCGCGGGCGATCGCCGCGATCTCGACGGTGCCGTCGGCGATCTCGGGCACCTCCAGCTCGAAGAGCTTGCGCACCAGGTTGGGGTGCGTGCGCGAGAGGGTGACCGAGGGACCGCGGTGGCCCTTGCGGACCTGTACGACGTAGGCGCGCAGGCGCTCGCCGTGGGTGTAGGTCTCGGTGGGCACCTGCTCCTGCGGGGGCAGGACGGCCTCGACCCTGCCGAGGTCCACCAGCACGTTGCGGGGGTCCCTGCCCTGCTGGATGATGCCGGAGACGATGTCGTGCTCGCGTCCGGCGAACTCGCCCAGGGTCAGCTCGTCCTCGGCGTCGCGCAGGCGCTGGAGGATGACCTGCTTGGCGGTGGAGGTGGCGATGCGGCCGAATCCGGTGGGGGTGCCGTCGAACTCGCCGACGGCCTCGCCGTCCTCGTTGGTGTCGGTCACCCACACGGTCACGTGACCGCTGGAGCGGTTGAGCTCGACGCGTGCCCGCCTGTCGGGGCCCTCCTCGCGGTGGTAGGCGATCAGCAGCGCGTCCTCGATGGCCTTGGCCACCAGCTCCACCGAGATGTCCTTCTCGCGCTCCAGGCTGCGCAGGACGCTCATGTCAATATCCACGGGGCTCCCCCTCTAGTCCGCCGCGTCGGTGTCGGCTTCGCGACGGAATTCCACCTGGATCCTGCCCTTGCCGAGTTCGGCGTGGGTGAAGGTGCGGGGCTGGCCCTCGACGTCCAGGGTGACGCCCTCGTCGTCGGCGCCGGTGACGCGACCGGTGACCTGCCCGCCGTCGGGGAGGGAGGCCTGCACCAGGCGTCCGCGTGAGCGGCGCCAGTGCCTCGGCTGCGTCAGCGGACGGTCCACCCCCGGGGAGGTGACCTCCAGGACGTAGGGCTGCTGGCCCATGACGTCGGAGGAGTCCAGGACGGTGTTGACCTCCTGGCTGACCGCGCCGACCGTGTCCAGGTCGACCCCGTTGTCGGAGTCCACGACCACACGCAGGACGCGCCGCTTGCCCGCCGGCGTCAGCTCGACGGACTCCAGGTCCAGTCCGGCCTCGGCCAGTACCGGCTCCAGCAGCTCGGCGATGCGCTCCTCGCGCGACTGCGCTCCCATGTGGTGTCGACCCTCCAACGGCGAAATCCCGCCCGCTCGGCCGTCGGGCCGGTGTACGGGGCGGTCCAGCTCTGTACGTAGTCTTCGGCTGAAACCGGTCCGCCTCCCCTGGCGGGGACGCGGACCGTCCGCGCGTCGCGTGCGACGGCGGTTGTGCTGCAAGGGTATCCACACCCGGACCCCTTCCAGGTCGCCGTCGGCGCCGGGGGCGCGTCGCCGCGCGGCCTCCGATACGCGGGAAGGGCCTGTGCGGCGGCGGACCGCGCCCCGCGCGGGCCGTGGAAAGATGGGGACCGTCCACCGCCGAGGGCGGTCCGCGAGCTACGGAGGGAGAGCGCGTGGGGATCGGCTGCGTCAGCCGTCGCACCGTGCTGGGCGCGACGGCCGCGGTGGGTGCCGGGGTCCTGGCCGGGTGCGGCGGGACCGAGTGGTACCCCTCGGACGTGACCCCGAACGAGTACGTGCTGCGCTCCGTGATCCGCGAGAAGAAGCGGATGGTCGCGCGCTACGAGGCAGCGGTCGCCGAGGGATCGGGGCCCCCCGAGCTGCTGGGGCGGTTCCTGGAACACCACCTGTCCCACCTGGACGCGCTGCTGGAGGCCCTGCCCGAGGGCTCCGCGCCCACTCCCCCGGTGGAGGGCGCGGGCGCGTCCCCGTCGGCCCCGGAGGAGGACCCCGCGCTGGACGCGGTCCCGGGCGCCGGAGGGCTGGGCGTGCTGGAGGCGGCCGCGACGAGCGCCCGGCTGGACCAGGCGGGCGCCGTCACCGACCAGGGCCTGGCCCAGTTGATCAGCGCTATCGGCGCCTGCGAGGCCGGACACGCGCACCTGCTGGCCGAGGTCTAGGGCATGTATGGCGGATACTCACCCTGCTGCGCGACGCCCCAGCGGCACCCTCGCCGCGTTCTCATCAGTCAACAGCCAAACCAGGATGACTCCTTCTTCGGCCTTGCGAGGCCACCACCGGATACGCCCGCCCGTCTCCCTCCCACCACCCTCAACGGTCGCGCTTCGCGCGCAGCACTCTCCAAACGACGGGCGGCACCCACCACACACGCCCTAGCACGAGCGGGCGTGACGGACCGGCGGGTACCCCCGAGACGGAAGGCAGGTGACAGGTGAGGGAGAGCTCCGCGTCCCCCGAGCAGGACCCGGACGTCGGCCCGGAGGCCCTGGCCGAGGCGCTGCGCGCCGAGCACGCGGCCGTGTACGGGTACGAGTACGTCGGCGGGGCGGCCGAGGACGAGGACCGCCGCGAACGCGCGAAGGACAACGCCTACCAGCACAAGGCGTTGCGCGACGCGCTGCACGCGGCCGCCGTGGAGCGGGGCGTCGACCCGCCGATCGCCCTGGCGTCGTACCCGCTCTCGCAGGGGCACGGCGACGAGGCCGTCGACTCCTACGCCGTGAACCTGGAGGAGACGACGGTACGCGCCTACATGTGGCTGACGGCCTCGCGGGACACCGACCTCAGGGTGACCGGGGCGAGGGCCATGCAGGAGGCGACCGTGCGCGCTCTGGAGTGGGGCGGGACGCTGGACGCCCTGCCCGGTTTCGACGAGGCCGGATAGCCGTGTGGCGGGGCCGGGAGAGCGATCTCCCGGCCCCGCCCGTGTTCCCTACCCGCGGCAGGCGGCGACGGTGCGCTCCACGATCTCGGCCAGGGCGACCTCCTCGCGGTCGCCGGTGGCGCGGTCGCGCAGCTCCACCACGCCGTCCTTGAGACCGCGGCCGACGATGACGCCGGTCGGGACGCCCAGCAGCTCGGCGTCGGTGAACTTCACTCCGGGGGAGACCCCCTTGCGGTCGTCCACCAGCACGCGCAGGCCACGGGCCTCCAGCTCCCGGGCGAGGCGCAGTGCCTCCTCGATCTGCTCGCCCTTGCCGGTACCGACCACGTGCACGTCGGCGGGCGCGATCTCGCGCGGCCAGACGATGCCCTTGTCGTCGTGGGACTGCTCGACGATCGAGGCGACGACGCGCGAGACGCCGATCCCGTAGGAGCCCATGGTGACCCGCTTGGGCTTGCCGTCCGATCCCAGCGCGTCCACCTGGAAGGTGTCGGTGTACTTGCGCCCGAGCTGGAAGATGTGGCCGATCTCGATGCCGCGCGCGGTGTACAGCGTGCCCCGGCCGTCGGGGGAGGGGTCGCCGTCGCGCACCTCGGCGACGTCGATGGTGCCGTCCGGGGTGAAGTCGCGGCCCGCGACCAGGTCGACGACGTGGTGGTCGGCCTTGTCAGCGCCGGTCACCCAGGCGGTACCGGTGACCACCCTGGGGTCGACCAGGTAGCGGACCTTGTTGTCCAGCAGCGCGCGGGGGCCGATGTAGCCCTTGACCAGGAACGGGTTGGCGGCGAAGTCGGCCTCCTCCAGGATCGCGACCTCGGCGGGCTCCAGCGCGGCCTCCAGGCGCTTGAAGTCCACCTCGCGGTCGCCGGGCAGGCCGATGGCCAGCAGCTCCCACTCCTTGGAGCCGGGGGCGCGGGTCTTGACCAGGACGTTCTTGAGGGTGTCGGCCTCGCTGAAGTCGCGGCCCAGGCCGGCCCCGTTGAGGAAGTCCACCAGGGTCTGGATGGTGGCGGTGTCCGGGGTGTGGTGCACCACGGCCTCGGGCAGTCCCTCGACGGGCCGCGCGTCGGGGGCCGGGACGGACACGGCCTCGACGTTGGCGGCGTAGTCGGACTCCGTGCTGCGCACGAAGGTGTCCTCGCCGGTCGGTGCGACGGCCAGGAACTCCTCGGAGGCCGAGCCGCCCATCGCGCCCGAGGTGGCCGACACGACCACGTACTCCAGGCCCAGCCGGTCGAAGATCCGGACGTAGGCGTCGCGGTGCTTGTCGTAGGAGGCCTGCAGACCCTCGTCGTCGATGTCGAAGGAGTAGGAGTCCTTCATGTGGAACTCGCGGCCGCGCAGCACGCCGGCCCGGGGGCGCGCCTCGTCGCGGAACTTCTCCTGGATCTGGTACAGGATGACCGGGAAGTCCTTGTAGGAGGAGTACTCGCCCTTGACCAGGAGCGTGAACAGCTCCTCGTGGGTGGGGCCGAGCAGGTAGTCGGCGCCCTTGCGGTCCTTGAGGCGGAACAGGGTGTCGCCGTACTCCTCCCAGCGCCCGGTGGCCTCGTAGTACTCCCTGGGCAGCAGTGCGGGCAGGAGGACCTCCTGGCCGCCGATGGCGTCCATCTCCTCGCGCACGACCCGTGAGACGTTGTCCAGGACGGTCTTGCCCAGGGGCAGCCAGGAGTAGACGCCGGGGGCCGCCCGGCGCACCAGCCCGGCGCGGACGAGCAGCTTGTGGCTCGGCACCTCGGCGTCCGCCGGGTCCTCGCGCAGGGTGCGCAGGAACAGGGTCGACATCCGCAGTAGCACGGCCACTCCTCGTGGGATACGCAGGAAAAACTGGAAGTCCCGAACACGTCTGGAAGACCCAGAAGAGGTTGGGGTCCCCAGGCTAGCGCCAGGCCGTGTCCGGCGGGCACATATCCTGGCGCCGAGGAACGGAGGCGGAAGTGGGAAGACGCCGCGCGCGGGAACAGGAGCGTGGGCACGAGCAGGAGGAACCCGGTGGGGAGCCGGGCACGGAGCTGCTCGCCGACGCCGACCGGCCGGACTCGTGGTTCCTGGTCGTGGAGGGCACGCCCCAGTCCCACGTGGACCTGTCCGACCCCTCCTACCTGGACTTCTCCTACATGCGCCGGATCGCGCACGCCGCCGACCTCGCGGCTCCCCCGGGAGAGCCCGTGGAGGCCCTGCACCTGGGCGCGGGCGCGCTCACCCTGGCCCGCTACGTGGCGCACACCAGGCCCGGATCCCGGCAGCGCGCGGTGGACGTGGACGCGCCCCTGGTCGACATGGTGCGCCGACGCCTGCCCTGGGACCGCAGGGCGCAGCTGCGCGTGGGCATCGGCGACGCCCGGGAGTGGATCGCCGCCCGGCACGACGACAGCGCCGACCTGGTGATCAGCGACGTGTTCTCCGGCGCGCGCACCCCGGCCCGGCTGACGTCGGCGGAGTTCTACGCCGAGCTGGCGCGCGTCCTGCGACCCACCGGGACGCTGGTGGTCAACATCGGCGACGGCGGGAGCCTGGCCCACACCCGGAGCCAGGTGGCGACCGCGCGGACGGCGCTGCCGCACACGGCCCTGTCCGGCGAACCGGGCGTTCTGCGCGGGCGCCGGTTCGGCAACCTCGTCCTGACCGCGTCCCACCGGCCCCTCCCCCTGGAGGAGCTGGGCCGGCGGGCCCACCGCGATCCGGAGATGGCCCGCCTGCTGGAGGGCGAGGACCTGGACCGCTTCGTCTCGGGCCGCGCGCCCGTCCACGACGCCGACGCCGTCGACTCCCCCGCGCCGCCGGACGGCGTCTTCTAACCCATAGCGGGACAGAGCGGAAAAGCCCTACCGTAGGGCCCATGCGAGTCTCCCCCAGGGCTTCCACACGCGCCGCGCGCCCGCGCCCCTCCGCCCCCGGGGAGGAACCGCCGCCTCGGCTGTGGCCGCACATCCTGGGCGCGTGGGTGGCCACGGTCGGCGGAGTGGCCCTGATCGGCGCCGGTGTCCTGTGGTTCCTGGGCTTTCCCGAGATCGACCGCCCGGCGCGGATCCCGGCGTCCGCCCTGGACGCCGTCGCCACCCGCGCGTTCGCCGTCGTCGCGGGGCTGAGCGGCATCGCCCTGCTGGTGATCGCCTACCACCGGCAGCGCAACAACAACCAGGCGAACCTGCGCGCGCGGAAGGCGGCCGAACGCGAGGACGTCAAACTCTTCAACGACCGCTTCACCGCCGCCTACACCGAACTCGGCGGCGAGCACGCGGCCGTCCGGCTGGGAGCGGTCCACGCCCTGGCCCACCTGGCCGACGACGCGCCCAACCAGGAGCTCAGGCAGACCTGCATCGACGTCCTGTGCGCCTACGTCCGCATGCCCTACGAACCCGAGCCCGTCCCCGCGTCCGCGCTCGGGCAGGGATCCGCCCCCGTCCTCTCCCCCGAACCGGCCGACGGGCGGCAGGCCGAGGAGGAGCACGCCCGGAGACTGGAGTACGCCTCCTTCCGGGAGGTCCGGCACAGCATCCTCCGCGTCATCAGCAGCCGTCTCCGGGAGGACGGCCCCTGGCAGGGCCACAGCTTCGACTTCACCGGGGCCGTCTTCGACGGCGGCCACTTCCGCGGGATGCACCTCTCCTCGGGCTACATGAACTTCAACAGCGCGCGGTTCAACAGCGGGGAGGTGGACTTTCGCTACTCCCGCTTCGACGGCGCCACCGTGTCCTTCCGACATGCCCGCTTCAACGGGGGGACCGTCAACTTCCGCCACGTGCGGTTCACGGCCGGGGCCCGCGTACCGGCCGGGTCCCCGGGGGACGATCCCGAGGCCCTGCGGCTTCAGGGCACGCACGTCGACTTCGCCGTGGCGCGGTTCGGCGGATCCCAGGTCCTGTTCCACGACTGCCGGTTCCTGGAGGAGGCCGGTGCGAGCTTCCGTGTGGCGGAGTTCACCTCGGGGAGCGTGGAGTTCACCAGGGGCGGTGGGGAGGAGGCGTCGGGAACACCGCCGTTCGGGCTGCTGGAGGCCGTGGCGAAGGCCGCACCCGGGGTGGTGGCCCTTCCCCGCGCGTGGAGCACGGACGGCTCCCCGTACTCCGCGGGGAGTACGCCGGTGCCGGAAGACCCTCCCGCCGGGTGACGCGCGCCCCCGAGGGGCTCCCCGTACTCTCGGGGCTGTGGCAGCACTACCTCCGCGTCCCACACGCGCCGACGCCTGGATCACTCTGGTCCTGTTGTTCGTATCCCTGGGCAGCACCTTCGCGGTCGAGCTGGTCGACCCGGTCCCGTCGGTCAACCGCGACCCGTGGCCGTGGGGGTACGCGCTCATCTTGGCCGCCTGCCTGCCGCTCCTGTGGCGGACCGCCTGGCCGTGCGTCACCGCGCTGGCCACGGTCCTGGCCTCGACCCTGTACTACCCCCTGGGCTTCCCCGACGGCATGGTCATGTTCTGTGCCGCCGTCATGCTCTACACCCTGGTCCGCCGGGGGTACCGGTTGTTCGGGTGGGCGCTGGGCATCGGCCAGTTCCTCCTCGTCAACGCCTACGAGATCGTCATGGTCTCGGCCTTCCGTCCCGAGGCGGTCGGCCTCATCGCCTGGGTCATCGTCCTGCTGTGCGCGGGCGAGGTCGTGCGCTGGCGGCAGGAGTACATGCGGGCCGACCGCGAACGCGAGGCCGAGAGCACCCGTACCCGGGAGGAGGAGCTGCTGCGCCGGGCCTCCGAGGAGCGCGTCCGGCTGGCCCGGGACGTGCACGACACGGTCGCGCACAACATCTCCCTCATCAACGTGCAGGCCGGGACCGCCCTCTACCTCATGGAGACCGAGCCCGAGCGGGCCGCCGAGGCACTGGCCACCATCAAGCAGACCAGCAAGGACACCCTCACCGAGCTGCGCGGCATGCTCGGCGTGCTGCGCGCGGTGGACGAGGCGGCGCCGAGGGCGCCCGTCCCCGGGCTGGACCGCGTGGAGGAGCTGGCCGAGGGCACCCGCGGCGCGGGGACCGACGTGGCCGTCGAGGTCGCCGGCGCACCCGGACACCTGCCCGCGGGCACCGGATCCGCCGCCTACCGCACGGTCCAGGAGTCGCTCACCAACGTGGTCCGCCACTCCGGGGCCTCCTCCGCGAAGGTCCGGATCGAGTACCGCCCGTCCCTCCTGGTCGTCGAGGTCACCGACGACGGCCACGGGACCGTCGGGCCGCCGGTACCGGGCAACGGCATCACCGGGATGCGCGAGCGCGCCGCGCTCGTGGGCGGAACAGTGGACGCCGGGCCCCTCCGGGGAGGAGGATTCCGGGTGCGTGCCCGGTTCCCCCTCAACGGCGCCGGGCCGGAGTCCGCCCCCCACGACGAGGAAGCGAGGACCCGTTGATCCGGGTACTGCTCGCAGACGACCAGGCCCTGGTGCGCGCGGGGTTTCGCGCGCTGCTGGACAGCGCCGCCGACATCGAGGTGGTCGCCGAGGCCGCCGACGGCGAGGAGGCCGTCCGACTGGCGTGCGCCGAGCGCCCGGACGTGGTCCTGATGGACATCCGCATGCCCGGCGTGGACGGCCTGGCCGCCGCCGGGCGCGTCCTCGCCGATCCCGGGCTGGAGTCGACGCGGATCGTCATCCTCACCACCTTCGACCTGGACGAGTACATCTTCGAGGCACTGCGCTCGGGGGTCAGCGGCTTCCTGGTCAAGGACACCGAGCCCCGGGACCTGTTGCACGCGGTACGGGTGGTGCACGGCGGCGAGGCGCTGCTCTCGCCCGGGATCACCCGGAGGCTGATCGCCGACTACGCGCGCCGCCCGCCGAGCGCCCCCGCCTCCTCGGTACGGCTGAACGGGCTCACCGAACGCGAGCGCGAGGTGGTCGCCCTGGTCGGCGGCGGCCTGTCCAACGAGGAGATCGCCGCGCACCTGGTGGTCAGCCCGGCCACGGCCAAGACCCACGTCAGCCGGGCCATGGTGAAGCTGGGCGTGCGCGACCGCGCCCAGTTGGTCGTCATCGCCTACGAGACCGCCCTCGTCACTCCCGGGTGGAGCCGGTAGGGCCTCCCGGGGAACCCCGGGGCCGCCTCGGGGATCACCCCTACGCCCGGCGGGGTACCGCCTCCCGCGCTCCTACCCCGGGAGGCGGCCGCGAGGAGTCCCCGCCGAGGCGATGCGGCGGCCCGTGCCCCCGTCGGATGCTGGACCGCGTTCCCACCGCCGAACGCGAGGCCCGACGATGTTCGAAGACCCCCTCCTCCTGGCACGGCTGCAGTTCGCGCTGACCGCTGCCACGCACTACATGTTCGTGGCGCTGACCCTCGGTCTCGCCCCCTACGTCCTCACCACCCAACTGGTCGCCGCGCTGCGCGGCGACCGCTCCCGGACGACCGCCGTGCGGTTCTGGGGCGGCCTGTACCTGGTCAACTACGGCATGGGCGTCCTGTCCGGCCTGGTGATGGAGCTCCAGTTGGCGCTGAACTGGAGCGGCCTGCACGAGGTGTTCGGCTACACCTTCGCCGCTCCCCTGGCCCTGGAGACGATGACGGCGTTCTTCGTCGAGTCCACGTTCCTGGGACTGTGGATCTTCGGCTGGGACCGCATGGGCCGGTGGGCGCACCTGGCCTGTTTCGCCGTCGTCACCGCGACGGCGTACGCGTCGGCGTGGTGGGTGCTGGTCTCCAACGGCTTCCTGCGCAACCCCGTGGGCTTCGAGATGGTCGACGGTACGGCGCACCTGACCGATCCGGCCGCGCTGATGACCAACCCGGCGGCCGTGACGGCGTTCGGGCACATCGTCACCGGAGCCCTGCTGGTCGGCGCCCTGGTCATCGCCGCGACCAGCGCCTACCACCTCATCCGGCGCGACGACGAACACCGGGTCTTCCGGCGCGGCATCCGCTACGCGGCGCTGGTCATGTGCGTCATGCCCATGCCCGTGGCGGGTTTCGGCGGGGTGCAGTTCGGCTTGTTCGGGCAGGATCCGCCCACGAGCGGCCTGACCCGCACCGCCGCCGAGATCGAGGCCGTCGAGGCCGCGAACCCGGGCGGCCCCCTCCTGAACACGGCCAACACGACCGGCGAGGTGGTCATGGTCCTGGCGTGGTCGCTGATGCTCCTCGTCGGCCCGGCCATGCTGCTGGCCTGGCCCTTCGGCGGGCTCGACCGGTGGAGGTGGTTCCTCGCCCCGCTCCTGGCCGCCCCGGTCCTCCCCTACGCGGCGAGCATCGCCGGCTGGGTGTTCCGTGAGACCAACCGCCAGCCCTGGGTAGTGGTGCACCACCTGACCACGGCCGAGGCGGTGACCCCCATGTCCCCGGGCACGGCCGCGGCCTCCTTCGGGTTCTTCACCGCCGCCTTCGCGGTCCTGGCCGCGGTCACCTACTGGCTCCTGGTGCGCTACGCGCGGCGCGGCCCCGGGGGCGGCCCGCTGGCCGAGCACCGAACGGAGCGTCCCGACGACCCCGGCGAACCCGGGGGACCCCGGGAGCCCGCCACCCCCGTCCACACGTTCTGAGCCAGGAAGGCCGCAGCCATGGACTCCCTCTCCTCCGTACTCCTCGCCCTGCTCGTCGTGGGCCACCTCGTCCTCGCGGGCGCCGACGTGGGCCTCGGCATGCTGATGCCGCACGTGGCGCGCGGCACGGAGCAGCGCCGCCGCGTGGTCGCCGCGATCGCCCCCTACTTCCTCGCCTCGGAGGTGTGGCTGGTCGCCGCCGTCGGCGTCCTGGCGGGCATGTTCCCCGTCCTGGAGCACCACGCGGTCACCGAGCTGTGGCCGGTGCTCGCCGCCCTGCTGGCCGGATGGCTGGTGCGCGACGCCGGACTGTGGCTGCGCGCCCGCGTGGACGGCGACCGCTGGCGGCTGGCCTGCGACGGCGCGATCGTCGCGGGCAGTTGGACCCTGGCCGCCGCGTGGGGGCTGACGGTGGCGGGCCTGCTCACGGACGGGCTCACCGCCAGCCCGTTCACCGTGCTGTGCGCGGTCACCGTCATGGCGCTGTTCGCGCTGCGCGGCGCGGCCTTCGGCTCCGAGCGGCTGGTCGGCTCCGCCGACTCCGGTGGCGCGGAGCCCGAGTGCGCGGACGTCGTCGCGCGCGACACCCGCGTGCTCGCCCGGGCCGCCCTGTGCGCGGCGGTACCGGCCGGGGCGTCGGCGGCGCTGCCCGGCGGTCCGGTGCTGGCCGCGGTCCCCGTCGCGGTCGTCCTGACCACGGTGCTGCTGGTCGCGCTGGCGGCCACCAGCGGCCTGGCGGGCCCGATGCTGTCCCGGCACACGTCGGCGGCGGCGATCGCGGTCCCGGGCCTGCTGGTGGCGCTGGCGGCCCACCTGCCCTCGGCTCCGATCCCCTCCACGGTCACGGTGCTCGTGTGGGCGGTCCTGGTCCCCGTGGTTCCGGTCATGTTCGTCGGCCAGGTTTGGCTCTACCGAATGACGCGCCGCCCGGCGGCCGTACCGACCTTCTTCGCCTGACCCGAGGAGGCGGACTCCCAGGTCGCCACGGGTACGGCTGTTCCACGGCGGTCCCGCGGCGCCCGTCGGGGCGCCCGTGCCGGGTTGGGGAGGCGGGCGGGCGGGCACGTCCCCGTCCGGGAAACACGCCCGTGACGCCCCTCCCACCGGGGGAGGCTACGGCGTGATCGCGCGCGGGCGCTGTCGAGCCTCCGAGGAGGAACCGTGACCCACCCCCTGACCACGACCCCCGACCTGAGCGGATGCAACTGCGGCCCGAGTTGTGGCTGTGGCTGCCAGAACGGCGGCTCCTGCAACTGCGGCGGAAGCTGCGGTTAGAGGATCTCCGGTCCCGGCCCCCGGCGGCCGGAGAAGCCCGTCCCCTTCCCGCGGGCCGCCCTTCCGGGGCGGCCCGCTCCCGTCTTCGCCTCCGCGCACCGGCCCGCTCCGGCCGTACTCTCCCACTCCGACACGTCGCGACACCGAGCGACTATAGGTATACGCTGTGCTACCAAGTGAAGCTGCGTATCCACCCGTTGGGGGAGATCAGCGATGCCGCCGTTCACCAGGTCAGCGTCGGGGAGGGGCCACCTCTCCGAACACGCGAGGCTGCTCCAGTACGTGCTGTGCGTCCGGGAGCGTTCGACGCGGGCGGTTCCCTGGGAGCCGCACACGGTCGGGGTCCCGGCCCCGAGGTCCTCCAGCGCCCTGGCCCGCATCAACGACGTCGCCTTCTACGCGAACGCCCGCGAGGAGGTCTCCGCCCTGGCCGGCGTGTGCGTGGACCTGCTGTACCTGCACACCCCCGTGACGGGGGAGCACGGCGAGTGCCACTGCGGGGGATGCCTTCTGGCCTGGCCCTGCCCCACCTTCGCCAGGCTCTGCCGCCTACTGGCCTAGGCGTACCGGCCCGAGAGGCGGGGAACGGCGGGTGCCGAGGCGGTACCGGGGCCCACCGGCTCCGACCGCCGGCCTCCCGAAACGGACGCCGCCCGCCGAAGTCGGGGCGCGATCCGACTTCGGCGGGCGGCGGTTCTCGCCTGCCGTCCGCTGACACCCCACGGCCGAACCGTCGGATGCCCTCACCGGGCCAGGCATATCCAGAGGTTAATACTGGAACGCGTTCTACCGCAAGACCCGGAGGCCCCTCCTTGTACGGCGTGAACCAAGGAGAATAGGGCCAGCCAGGGTATTGGAACGTGATCTACTCGGCTCGGCCGGGACGGATCGCCGGCCAGGGGACCAGCTCACGCGGTGGTGGACGCGCGCGGCACGTCCGGCGGCGCGGGGGCCGCGCACGGCGGCGCTTCCTCGTCGGGCCCCGCCCGGCGACGGCGCGGTCGGAGCCGGGGGAACTCCTCCCCGCCGTCGCGGGACCGGTCAGGCCCAGGGGCGGGGGACAGCCCCTGGGACCGACCTTGGGGGCGGCAGGGCGCAGCGGCCCGGACTCCGCGGGAGGGGGGATCCTCCCCGCAGGGGCGCGCCCTACCCGACAGACGTTAACGATGCACCGGTAACGCGAACACCCCCCATCGGATAACCGGAGCGTCTCGATTCGTCCTGGTGGGCGCCTCACACTCGTTCTCGACCTGCGCGGACACGCTCCCCCGTCCGCGGTCCGCCCCCAGAACCCCAGTGCTCACAGAGGCCACAAAAGACCCGGAAACCACACTGGAACGAACCCGTCCCAGGGAAGCGGCAACAGCAAAACCGGGAACCGAAAGCGGCAACCCGGGGGAAGGTTGCACGGGGTTGCGATTCCCGGCCGATGCAAGAAAGGCACGGCCCGGGGTGTTCGCCCCGGGCACGGAGTCAGCTTATCCGCGTGGCCAGCAGATATGCGGAGGGGCTGTCCGCGTCAACGATATCGGTCACCCTCCACGCCTGGCCGCCGACGCTGAACACGTCGCCCACACGGACGTCGATCATGGGCGTGGGGCGCCACTCCCTCGGCCCACCGATCTTGGCGACCGGCTGCCCGTCGTCGCCGATCCAGAAGCTGCCCCCTCCAACCGGGCCTCCCGCGAAGCGGTCGTTCCGCCCGTAACTGATCTTCTCCTGCGCGCCGACCTCGTGGACCACAGTGGATTCAGTCCCAACCGTCTCGGATTCCATTGAAAACTCAGCCATGCTAACCCGGGCAGGGCAATTGAGGATGCCGTTTCCGGGCCTGTCCGGTGTTTCGATCAGAGTAACTGACAAAAGTAATGCGCGGGTTGGGACCAAAGTCCCGACCCGCGCATCGGTCAATAACTGAATTATCAGTCCCCCGAGGAGGAGTTCCGACCGCCCTTGAGTTTGCCCACCAGGGTCTCGAACGCCGAGCTGAACGGGTGGTCGTGCACCATGTAGGTCCACGTCATCGACGGACGCTTGACACCCACCGAGCCGACGTCGAGTTCGCCGTCCTGCGCCTCCAGTTCCTCGAAGCTCTCGGCGGCGCGGGCGCGCGCCTCGTCCAAGAAGCCCTTGAAGACCGGCACCGCCTCGCGGTTGAACTCGTCCAACGGGTCGCGGCGGCCCAGGAAGCGCAGGTGGATGCCCTCCCGCAGCTCCGCCAGGAAGGCGTTGTGGTCGGTCCAGCCCTGGTCCAGGTGGTACAGGGTGATCAGGCGCGCCGCCTGGGCGACCTTCTCCTCCCCCACCTCCTCCACCAGCTCCGCGTGCCGCTCCTTGCGGTCGGACCTGACCTGCCGGTCGCCCTGGTCCCCGGTCAGGACCATCTCGCGGTGCTCCAGCACCACGTCGCGCTGCACGTCGATCAGCTGGTTGTACCGCCAGGTGTTGCGGTGCACCTCCAGGAGCTGCCCCTCGGCGACCCGCTGCGCGTGGTCGACCATGCTCAGCCAGCCCTCGTCGGTGATCTCGCCCTCGGCGGTGGTCTGGTACCCCGTGCTCTCCGAGCCGTGGTTGACCACCAGGTCGTCGTCCATGCTGACGAAGAAGATGGAGTCGCCCGGGTCGCCCTGGCGCCCGGCGCGGCCGCGCAGCTGCCCGTCCAGGCGGCTGCTGGGGTAGCGGCCGAAGCCCATCACGTACAGGCCGCCGGTCTCCACCACCCGGTCGCGGTCGGCCATGTCGCTGCCGCCCAGCCGGATGTCGGTACCGCGGCCCGCCATCTGCGTGGAGACGGTGACGGCGCCGTAGGTGCCCGCCTCGGCGATGATGGAGGCCTCGTCGGCGTCGTTCTTGGCGTTGAGGACCACGCACTCCAGCCCGGCCTCGCGCAGGCGCCCGGCCAGCAGCTCGGACTCGGCCACGTCCTGGGTGCCGATGAGGATCGGCCGCCCGGTCTTGTGGACCTCCTCCACCTTGGCGACGAGGGCGTCCTCCTTCTCCTCGCGCGTGGCGTACAGGCGCGTGCCGTGGTCCTCCCGGACGTTGGGCTTGTTGGAGGGGATGACCGCGACCTCCAGCTCGTAGAACTCGCGGAGCTGTTCGGCGACGGCCATCGCGGTACCGGTCATACCGCCGCGCGTGGGATAGCGCAGGACGAGCGACTGCACGGTGATGGAGTCCAGCACCTCGCCGGTCTCGCTGAGCGCCACCTTCTCCTTGGCCTCGACCGCGGCCTGCAGGCCGTCCGGCCAGCGCTGGAGCAGGGCGATGCGGCCGCGCGACTCGTTGATGATCCGGACCTCGCCGTCGCGCACCACGTAGTGGACGTCGCGCTGGAGCAGGACGTGGGCGTGCAGGGCCAGGTTGACCTGCGGCAGGACGGAGGTGTCGTCCTCGGAGTACAGGTCCACCCCGTCCAGCGCCTTCTCCACGACGTCGATCCCGGCGTCGGTGAGCTGGACGTTGCGGCCCTCGGCGTCGATCTCGTAGTGCAGACGCGGCTTGAGCGCGCGGACGACGTCGGCCATCTCCACGTCGGCGGCCAGGCTCTCGGCGGCACCGGCCAGCACCAGCGGGACGCGGGCCTCGTCGACGAGCACCGAGTCGGCCTCGTCGACGATCGCCACGTTGGGCGGCGGCACGACCCGGTCCGCGATGTCGGTGACCATGCGGTCGCGCAGGACGTCGAAGCCCAGCTCGCTGACGGCCGCGTAGGTGACGTCGCAGGAGTAGGCCGCGCGGCGCTCCTGGGGCGTGGAGTCCTCGTTGATCCAGCCGACGGTGACACCGAGCATGTCGTAGAGGGGGCGCATCCACTCGGCGTCGCGCTTGGCCAGGTAGTCGTTGACGCTCAGCAGGTGCACGCGCTGGCCGCGCAGCGCGAACCCGGCCGCCGCCAGGGCGCCCGAGAGGGTCTTGCCCTCGCCCGTGGCCATCTCGGCGACGTGGCCGTCGAGCAGGGCCATGACACCGAGGAGCTGCACGTCGAATGGTCGCTCGTCGAGGGTGCGCCGGGCGGCCTCGCGACCGACGGCGCACAGCTGCACGAGGTCTTCACGACCGTAGGGGAGTTCGGCGTTGCCGAGTTCGATGGCCTTGTCCGTCAGCTCGGTGTCGCTGAGCTCACGCAGACCATCCTCCTCGGCCTCGATCGCCGACAGGAGCTTGGTATAGGGCCGTAGATCCACCGCGCCGGGCTTACCCAGGAAGCGGCGGACGCTTTCCGCCATTCGTCCGAACACCACCACAGAGTAACGCCGGACACACACGTTTGTGGAACCACGGGTGCCCACATGTCCGGATACTTCGGTCGCGGCCTCTCCTCGGCGTCGATGGGGGCACCCGCGGCTCAGGCGAGCTGGCGGTGGTGGCCCTGACGGGCCTCCAGGGCCATGCCGTACTTGACCAGCGTCACCAGGACCCGGATGACGGAGTTGCGGTCGCGGGCGTCGCAGTAGACGACGGGGACCTCCGGGGGCAGGTCCAGGGCCTCGCGCAGCTCGTCGGGGCTGTAGAGCGCCTCGGGGTCGAACTCGTTGACGGCCACGACGAAGGGCAGCCGGTACTGGCGCTCGAAGTAGTCCAGTGCCTGGAAGGTGTCCTCCAGGCGTCGGGTGTCGGCCAGGATCACCGCGCCCAGCGCGCCGCGGACGAGGTCGTCCCACATGAACCAGAAGCGCTGCTGGCCCGGGGTGCCGAACAGGAAGAGGGTCAGGTCGGTGTCCAGCGAGATGCGGCCGAAGTCCATCGCGACCGTGGTGCTCGTCTTGTCCGGCGTGTGGGAGAGGTCGTCGACACCGACGCTGGCGGCGGTGACCGCGGCCTCGGTGCGGACGGGCGGGATCTCCGATACGGCACCGACGAACGTGGTCTTCCCGACCCCGAAGCCCCCGGCGACGATGATCTTGGTGGACAGCTCGTTGGACGCCTGGACATGGTTCGTGCTGTTTGCTGGATCGATCACAGTTAGTCCTAGAGGGAGTGCCGGGACTGTGGGAGCCGAGGAGCTCGCACGACCCGGTCCTGAGGGGTACGGGACTCGCCGGGTTGGGTACCGCCACGAGAGGCACCGCTCCTGGAACCTAACACCGGATGGCCGTCAGAGACGGCGTTTCGGCTCTTTGGTGCAACGAAACACAGCTTTCGTGGGACAGGGGACGACGGGGCGCGAACGACCCGAGGAGCCACGGGCACCGGCGGCCTCCCGTGGCGATGGGTACCCTGCCCGGAACCGACCGTAGCCAGGTAAGCACACATTTGTACCCCGACGGGGCGACTTTACGACATTGTGAGCGGCCATTTTCGGCCGCTTTCGGCCGCGCCAATCCCTGTCTGGCCCGGTTCCCGGAGTCTACGGTGGAGGCAGGCCCCCGCACCGGCAAGTGCGGTCGCGGAAAAGACTCCTGGCACGAGGACGCGACCATCCGCGGGAGCCCCGGCGGCGTCCCGGGTGGACGACCACCCGCCGACGCCTCGCTCTTCGGCGTCGGCTGGTCGGCACCACGGTCGGCGCTCCGGCGCCCCACCGGCCCACAACCGTCCACGTGGGCCGGTGGCGGCCTTTCCCGGCCCCTCCCCTCCCATGCGTCGGCGCCGCGCCCGGGAGCGGGACGGCGTACCAGCGGCCCTCCGCCCACGTTGGCCGTAGTATGGGCTGGCCCTCCCCGTCCGTTCCGGACCCTCGCCCGCGCGCGCGTGAGCGAGGGCGCGGACGGGGCAAGCAAGTCCGAGACGAAACTGTGAGCCGAGAACCCCACATGTCCGATCAGCGCGTCGTCCGCCCCACTCCCGTCAGCGGTTTCCCCGAGTGGACCCCCCAGGTCCGGGCCGTGGAGCAGCGCTGGCTGGACCATATCCGCGCCGGGTTCGAGTCCTTTGGCTTCGCGTCGGTGGAGACCCCGTCCGTGGAGAACCTGGACGTGCTGACGGCCAAGGGCGAGACCTCCCAGGAGGTCTACACCCTGCACCGCCTCCAGGCCGACGCCAAGGACGACTCCGACGCCAGGCTCGGACTGCACTTCGACCTGACCGTGCCCTTCGCCCGGTACGTCGCCCAGCACTTCAACGAGCTGACCTTCCCGTTCAAGCGCTACCAGATGCAGCGCGTGTGGCGGGGCGAGCGCCCCCAGGAGGGACGCTTCCGCGAGTTCACCCAGTGCGACATCGACGTCATCAACGTCGACTCCGTGCCGCTGCACTTCGACGCCGAGCTGCCGCGCATCGTGCACCGGGTGCTCAGCGGCCTGGACATCCCCGCCTGGACGCTCAACGTCAACAACCGCAAGGTCCTCCAGGGCTTCTACGAGGGCCTGGGCGTCAAGGACCCGGTCGCGGTCATCCGAGCCGTGGACAAGCTCCACAAGATCGGTGACGACGGCGTGCGCCGGATCCTGCTGGCCGACGGCCTGACCGGCGAGCAGGCCAACGCGTGCCTGGAGCTGGCCCGGATCCGGGGCACCGGGTCCGACGTCGCCGAGCGGGTCCGCGCCCTGGGCGTGTCATCCGAACTTCTCGACGAGGGCCTGGAGGAGCTCGCCTTCGTCATGGGCGACCTGGCCGACCTGCCCCAGGACGACGTCGTCGCCGACCTGTCCATCGCCCGCGGCCTGGACTACTACACCGGCACGGTCTACGAGGCCTCCTTCGACGACGACCCCGGGTACGGGAGCATCTGCGCGGGCGGCCGGTACGAGGACCTGGCCGGGCAGTTCATCCGCAGGAGGCTGCCGGGCGTGGGCATCTCCATCGGCCTCACCCGCATCTTCGCCAAGCTCGTCGCGGAGGGCCGCGTCCGGGAGGGGAGGTCCTGCCCCACCGACGTGATGGTCGTGGTGCCCGGCGCCGAGCGCCGCCGCGAGGCCCTGCGCACCGGCGAGCTGCTGCGCGGCCGCGGGTTCAACACCGAGGTGTTCCACTCCACCGCCAAGGTCGGCAAGCAGATCCAGTACGCCGCCAAGAAGGGCATCCCCTTCGTGTGGTTCCCGCCGTTCGACGACGGCGGCGACCACGAGGTCAAGGACATGGGCTCCGGCGAGCAGGGCCCGGCCGACCCCGGCACCTGGACGCCCGGTACCGCGGACACGGGCACGGAGGCGGGCGCGGAGGCGGGCGCGGGCACCGCGGGGTAGCCGTCCCGGGGCGTGCCCGGCGCACACCGGGCACGCCCTACCACCTTCCCGGCCGGGATGGGCGGTTTCGGCCCCATCGTGCCGGAACCGGCCACCGTGGGGACAGGTCCGACCCACGGGTGCGACACTGGGGACGGCGTTCCCCGCGCGCCGCGTCGGCGCGGTGCGCGGGCCGGTTCGGTGTCCTAGTAATCGAGGCCATGTCTCCTCCCCGCCACAACCTGCCCCTGTCCGCCGGCGAGTTCGTCAGCTTCGTCGGACGTGAACGCGACATCGTCGATCTGGGCCGCCTCCTCGGCACCGCCAGGCTGGTCACGCTGACCGGCACCGGAGGCATCGGCAAGACACGCCTGGCCCTGCACCTGGCCGAGCGCGTCATGCGCCGGTTCCCCGACGGTGTGCGCTTCATCGACCTCAGCGAGGCCTCCACCCACGACCAGGCGCTGCGCGCGGTGGCGGTCGGCCTGCAGGCGGTGGAGAACGACTCGCGCACGGCGATGGACGCCGTCATCACCTCGCTGCGCACCCGCAACCTGCTGCTGCTCCTGGACACCTGCGAGCACGCCGTGGGACCGATGGCCGAGCTGTGCCAGGCGGTGCTGCGCGACTGCCCCCGGGTCCGCATCCTGGCGACCAGCCGCCAGCCGCTGCACGTGCCCGAGGAGACCATATGGCGTGTGCCTCCGCTGTCCCTGCCCGCGCGGCCCACCCCCACCGACCCCTACGCCGCCGGCCCCGACCCCATCCCCCGCCGCGACACACAGCGCTACGAGTCGGTACGGCTGTTCGTCACCCGCGCGCACGCCGCCCGTACCGGGTTCGAGATGACCAGGGAGAACTCCGGCTACGTCGCGGAGATCTGCCGGATGCTGGACGGCATGCCGCTGGCGATCGAACTGGCCGCCGCCCGTGTGCGGCTGCTGTCCGTGCAGCAGATCCTGCGCCGCCTGGACGACCGCTTCCAGCTCCTGACCAGCGACGGCTCCGAGGACCTGCCTCCGCGCCAGCGCACCCTGCGCGCGGTCCTGGAGTGGAGCCACGACCTGCTCACCGACGCGGAACGGCTCCTGCTGCACCGCCTGTCGGTCTTCTCCACCTGGTACCTGGAGGCCGCCGAGGACGTCTGCTCGGGCGAGGGGGTCGACCCCTCCGACATCCTGCCGCTGCACTTCTCCCTGCTGGACAAGTCGCTGGTGGTGATGGACGCCGAGATCGACGGCACCGCCCACTACCGGCTGACCGAGACGGTGCGCGCCTACGCCGCCGAGCACCTGGCGCGGAGCGGCGGCGGGGACGACCGGTGGGAACGCTACCTGCGCTTTTGCGTCACCCACCTGGAGGAGTGGGCCAAGGGCGACTGCGCACCGCTCGCATGGGGCGAGCGCCTGGTACGCCTGAGGATGCTCGACCACCACCGGGAGAACCACGTCCGGGTGGTGGACTGGGCGCTGTCGCGGGGACGCGTGGACGAGGCCCTGCGGGTGTGCGTGGCGCTGCGCTCCTACTGGATGGTGCGCGGCCTGGCCGCCGAGGGCAGCCGCGTCCTCGAACGGGCGCTCGGCACCGACCCCGACGGGCAGTCCCCGCACCTGAGGGCACGCGCCCTGGCGCTGCACGCCGAACTGCGCCTGGACCTGGACACGGCGCCGCGCGTGTCCACCCTGGCCATGTGCGCCCTGGAGGCGGCCCGGGCCTGCCGTGAGGCGGGAGCCGCCGCCTCGGCCCTGGCCACCATGGCACTGCTGTCCCTGCGCACCGGCGCGCTGGACGAGGCGCGACAGCACGCCGAGCGGGCCAGGGACTGGGCCTCCCAGGTCGACGACCCCGCCACCGAGGTGGCCACGCTGGACGTGCTGGCGCAGTTGGCGCGCCGCCGCGGCGAGTCCGCCCGGGCGAGCGGCTACCTGGAGCAGAGCATCTCGGTGGCCGAGAACCTGGGCGACCGGTGGAGCGTGGCCCGCTGTCTGCACGGGCTGGGCTCGATCGCGGCCGAACGGCGGGACTTCGCGCGGGCGCGGGCGCTGTTCGCCGAGGCGCTGTCGGTCTTCGGCGAGTTGGAGGCGGCCCCGGCGACCGCGCACTGCGCACGGGAGCTGGGCCGCCTGTACCTGGCCGAGGGCGAGGCCCTGCGGGCCAGGGAGCCCCTGTCGACGTGCCTGCGAGTGAGCTTCACCTCCGGGCAGCGTATCGCCGTGGCGCGCGCCCTGGAGGCGCTGGCGGAGCTGGCGCTGGCCGAGGGCGAGGCGGAGCGGGCCGCCGCCCTGGTGGGGGTGGCCGCCGACCTTCGCACGTCGCTGGACCAGCCCTCGGCGGAGACGCTGCGGCTGCGGTCGGCCGTGGAGCGGCGGGTGGGCGGGGCGCGGACCGCCGAGGCGTGGAACGCGTGGCGCTCCCTGCCCCTGGAGCAGGTGCTCGACCGGGCGCTGGCCTTCCCACGGCCCCCGGCCCCGGTGGCCGGCGGCCCGGACTCCCTGACTCCCCGGGAGAGGGAGGTGGCCGAACTCGCCGAACGGGGCCTGTCCAACCGGGAGATCGCCGAACGTCTGACGATCAGTCAGGCGACCGTAGCCAGACATATCGCGAACATCTTCAGAAAACTCTCTATTTCCTCTCGGGCGCAGTTGACCGGCTGGGCCGTGTCGGAGGACGGTGTCTGAAGGGGTCCGCGAACAACGGGAAGCACTTGCACAGTGCGCGTGCAGCCGCTAAGACAGGAACCCCGGGTACCAACGCCCACCCGACCACCTCCACTCTGCCGACCTTCTTCCCCACCCCTGGTGAGAACCTTCCCCGACCGCCCCTACATGTGAAGGCCATGGCACCTTTGACCGCGCCCGCGCGGCACAACCTCCCCCGTCCGGGCACCGGATTCGTGGGCCGCGAACGGGATCTGAGCGATCTGCTCCGACTCCTCGGCTCCAGCCGCTCCGTCACGCTGTGCGGAACCGACGGGATGGGGAAGACCCGCCTGGCGATACGCCTGGCCGAGCAGTCCACCGTCTCCTTCCCCGACGGAGTGTGGATGGCCGACCTGGCGGACGCGGGCACGACCCTGGAGGTGTACGCGCGGGTGTGCGCCGCGGTGGGCGTGGTCGAGGAACCCGGACAGCCGCTGTCGGCCACGGTGACCGACGCGCTGCGCGACCGCCGCCTGCTGCTGGTGCTGGACTCCTGCGAGCACCTCGTCGACGAGGTGACGGAGGTCGGTGAGGCCCTGCTGGCCGCCTGCCCCGCCGTGTCGGTCCTGCTCACCAGCGAGGACCCGTTCCGGCTGTCGGGCGGAACGGTGTGGCGGGTGACCCCGATGGCCCTGCCGCTGCCCGCGCGCAAGGGGCCGCCGCCCGACCCCTCCGGCTCGGAGGCGGTACGGCTGTTCCTGGACCGCGCGCGCACGTGCGATCCCCGCTTCTCGGTCTCGGCCCGGGAGATGGAGACCGTGACGGAGCTGTGCGACCTGGCGGGCGGGATCCCGCTGGGGATCGAGGTGCTGGGTGCGAGCGCGCCGGGGGCGGGCCCCGAGGCCCTCGTCGCGAGGCTGCGCGCGTACCTGGACTCCCCCGCGGCCCGGCCCGGGCCGGGCCAGGCCGTCTCCCGCATCGAGATGCTGCCCCTGGTGCTGGACTTCGTGTACGGCGGCCTGCCCGAGGCCGAGCGGGTGCTGCTGCGGCGCCTGTCGGTGTTCCGGGGCTGGGACCTGGAGCTGGCCGAGCAGGTGTGCGCCGACGAGGCGCTGCCGGAGTCGGCCATCCTCGACCTGTCGGCGTCCTTGCTGAACCGCTCGCTGATCACGGTGACCGGCGAGTTCGAGGGCCGTGTGCGCTACCGGCTGCCGGAGGCGGTACGGCGGTTCGCGCTGGCCCGGCTGGTCGCCGAGGGCGAGGCGGAGCTGTTCCAGGAGCGGCTCCTGGACCGGATGCTGCACCTGGTCGAGGACCTGGGGCGCAAGCTGGAGTCGAGCCGGTCCATGCCCTGGAGCGAGCGCGACTCCGCGCGGCGGCGGGTGATCGCCGAGTGCGACACCCTGCGCTCGCTGTTGCGCTGGTCGCTGGACCACGGCGCGGCCGAGTCGGGGCTGCGGCTGTGCGTCAGCCTGGTCGCGCACTGGGTGAGTCACCAGTGCTACGCCGAGGGCGCCCACTGGATGGACCGGATGCTGGAGCTGGAGGACGCCGCGAAGGCGCCCTCGCGGGCGCGGGCCCTGGTGGCGCGGGCCCAGCTCGCGCGGATGCGGCGCGACCACGCGCTGGCCCTGTCGCTGGGCGAGGAGGGCCTGCGGCTGTGCCGGGAGGCCGGGGACGACGTGTACGTCCGCGCCGCGCTGAACCTGCTCGCCCTGGTGGAGGTGCGCAACCGCGTGCCGGACCAGGCCGCCGTGCGGGTGGAGGAGGCGCTGCGGCTGTGCCGTGAGTCGGGCGACCTGTGGGGCGAGGCGATCGCGCTGGGCACCCGGGCCGCCCTGGTCGCCCAGCAGGGCGACCATCCCGCCGCCGACCACCACTACAACGCCGCGCTGACCCTCCTGCGCGGTATCGACCACCGGTGGGGGGTGGGCGTCACCCTCCTCGGTCAGGCGGCCGCGGCCGAGGCCGGCGGGGACCTGGTGACGGCGGACCGCTGCTACCGGGAGGCGCTGGACACCCAGCGGCTGATCGGCGCGGTGGCCGCGGAGGCGCGCTGCCTGGCCGGGATCGGCCGGGTGGCCTGTGCCCAGGGGTCCACGGGCCAGGCCTACGACTACCTGAGCGAGGGACTGCTGCTGAGCCACGCGGCGGGACAGCGCGCCGACGCGGCCCGGGCCCTGGTCGCGATCGCCCGGGTGGCCTTCTCCTCCGACCTGCGCGAGCCCGCCTGCCGCCTGGCGGGCGCGGCGACGAGCGTGCGCGAGCGGCTGGGCCTGCCCGTGCACACGGCCCCGTGGCCGTTCGCGGACGCGGAGAGGACACGCCGCCGGCGCCGCCGCCTGGTGCACTGGTGGGAACAGGGCCGGGGCCTTGGCCTGTCCTGCGCGGTCGCCGAGGGCGAGCGGCTGGCCGAGGAGGGGCGGCGCCCCTCGCCGCACCGCGGCAGCCCTCCGCAGGCCAGACGTTCCGAGCGCGGGCGCGGAACACGGCAGGGACCGCCTCCCTCTCCGGACTCGGTGACCCCCCGGGAACTGCTGACCAGACGCGAGCTGGAGGTCGCGCTCCTGGTGAGCCGGGGAGAGAGCAACCCCGGAATAGCCCGGGCGCTGTTCATCACCTCCTCGACGGCGGCACGACACGTGGCCAACATCAACCGCAAGATGGGCTTCAACTCGCGTACGCAGATCGCGGCATGGGTACAGCGCCATCAGAAGTCGGACTGACTGTCCGATCTGCCCGTTTCCACCCGGTCCACGGGCGGTCGACCCCACCCCCACGTCGAATCTACATATGCATATGCATGGCAATGTGCATGTGCATCTGACCGTGAAAGCGCTAGGCTTCAAGCCATGGGACATCACGTTCGTGACACCACGGTGACACGGTCGTGCGGGTCCCGGAAACGGCCGTCGGGGACCGGCTCCGGAACCGGAGGCGCCGCGGACCACCGGTTCCGGAGAGGTCTTCGGGGCCGGGGAGACCGCGTCGGCGCGAGGCGCGCCCTGGGGAGGAACACCGTATCCGCCGACCGGAGCGCCGCCGCCGGGTTCGCCACGTGGAGGGGGCGTGACGAGCCCGGGTGGCGGTGCCACCGACAGATGGGGAGCTGGGGGTACGTATGGGGGTAGGGCTGTCTTCAGGAACCGGACGACCGGGACGCCACCTGCCGCGTCGGGACGATCCGATCGGCTCGCTGACCGGTGGCCTGTGCGAGCGGCTGCGCCTGCGCTCCGGTCGGGTGGGAACGGTCCGCGGACACGGGTACCGCGTGGACGCGCTCACCTTCGCGACCGAGGTGGAGCGGGCCGCCGCCGGACTGAGCCGCCGCGGCATCTGCTTCGGCGACGTGGTGGGGATCCTCGCGCCGGTCTCCCCCCAGCGTTTCCTGGCCACGTACACGGTGAAGGCCGTGGGCGGGCGCGCCCTGCCCCTGTCGATCACCTCCGACACGGACACCCAGTGCGCCGTGCTCACCGAGACCGACACCCGCCTGCTGTTCGTCAGCGCCGACATGGCTCCGAGGGCGCTGGAGCTCGCGGAACGTTCGAGGGTCCGGCAGGTCATCTCGTTCGGAACGGCGCTGGGGACGACGCCCTTTCGGGAGCTGCTTCAGCCGAGCCCGGACGGCAGCGGCTACAGCCCCGCGCGCGGCCTGTTCGACAACGGCATCCTGGGCTATGAGCGGACCGCCAACGGGCTGCTGACCACGCTGTACCCGTACAGCGACCTGATGGCGCGCTTCGCGGAGCTGCGCGACCGTCTCGAACTCACCTCCGACGACGTGGTGGCGGTGGACGAGGGCGGGGACGAGGTAGCACGGGTGGTGCTGGTGGCACTGGCCCTGTGGACGGGGGCGTGTGTGGTGGCGGGCGCGGGCTGCCCGCCGCCCGAGGGGCGCCAGGTGACGGTGCGCTGCGCTCCCGAGCCGGAGCGGGTCGCCGACCCGCCGGCCGACGGGGGGTACTGACCTCCGGGGGCCGGAGAGGGCGCCGCGGCCGGGGGCGGCCACGGGCCGGTTCAGTCCCCGACCGCCACCTCCGCCGCCTGGGCGTCCCCGTCGGTACCGGCGCCGGGCGACTGGTCGTCGATCTCGAACCAGGCCACGTGCGTGGCCTCGCTCCAGTACTCGCCGCTGCGGGTGGCACAGCTGTCGACGATGAGCTTGCCCCGCCCGAAGTCACCGCCGTCCTCACGCGCGTGGAGGCCCTCGCCGTCGCACGTTCCCTGGTCGGCGACGGCCACGCGCAGGCGCCCGGCGTCGGAGCGGATGAACAGCGTCATGACGCCGCCGCTCTGCCCGGAGCGCGAGTGCAGCAGGGCGTTGGTCGCCAGCTCGCTGACCGCCAGCTCGGCGTCGTCCAGCGAGCCCTCGGAGTGACCCGTACGGGCGAGGAAGTCGCGCACGCGCGCGCGGATGGAGCGTACCGCGGTCAGGTTCCCCGCACAGCTCCACACCGTGTGGTCGGTGACCCCTCCGGAGAGGTCCCCCGTCTCGATGGTCGGTGCGGTCGGAGCCATGCTCTCCTGTACCTCCACGGGCACGTATTCCCGGAGTTGCCTCGCCTCAGCCATCCGGTCACTCCAATCACCCGCGACGGGCGCGCGGGTTGCGCCGCCTGCACTCACCTTAGACAAGGGTGTACTGGCTCCAGAACAGCACACCCGGGTTCCCCCTGCCCGTCATCGGCCACAAAACCCCGTCACGTGTCATCCCCGATGTGGACAAAGGAAACAGTCCGGACTCCAGGGTCACCCATGTGAGGTGTAACACGTTGGCAATACACGCCCCGGAACGGCGGTTCCGCTGACAGGATGGCAGACAGGAACGATAATCGTTTCCACAGTCGGGTCGTCCCCGGCCCGCCATCCGCCGTGGGCGCGTCCGCCCACGCGCCGACACCGAAGGGCCCACATGAAGATCGCGTTCGCCGGCAAGGGCGGCAGCGGCAAGACCACCCTCTCCGCGCTGTTCACCCGCCACCTGGCCGCCCAGCACGTCCCCGTGGTGGCCATCGACGCCGACATCAACCAGAACCTGGGCGCCGCCCTGGGCATGTCGGAGGAGCGCCTGGCCGAGCTCCCGCCCCTGGGCACCCACCTGGAGGAGATCAAGGAGCTGCTGCGCGGGGACAACCCGCGCATCGCCTCGGCACAGGCGATGGTCAAGACCACTCCGCCGGGCCGGGGATCGCGCCTGCTGACCCTGACGGGGGACAACCCGCTGCACGCGCGCTTCGGCGCGGCGGCCCGGGGCGCCACGCTCATGGTCACCGGCCCGTTCGCCGAGAAGGACCTGGGCGTGTCCTGCTACCACTCCAAGGTGGGCGCGGCCGAGATGTACCTCAACCACCTGGTGGACGGCCCGGGCGAGTACGTGGTCGTGGACATGACCGCGGGCGCCGACTCCTTCGCGTCGGGTATGTTCACCCGCTTCGACATGACCTTCCTGGTCGCCGAGCCCACCGTGCGCGGCGTGGGCGTGTACCGCCAGTACGCCGAGTACGCCCGCGACCACGACGTGGCCATCCGGGTGATCGGCAACAAGGTGCAGGACGAGGCGGACGTGGAGTTCCTGCGCGAGCACGTGGGCGAGGCGCTGGCGGGGTGGATGACGCACTCGGGGTTCGTGCGCTCGATGGAGAAGGGCCGCGACCCGGAGCTGTCGGACCTGGAGGAGGACAACGTCAAGACCCTGGCCCGGATGCGGGACATGGTGGACGCCGCGCCCAAGGACTGGGAGAAGTTCACACGGCAGTCCGCGGAGTTCCACCTGCGCAACGCGCGGGCGTGGGCCAACGAGGCCAAGGGCGCGGACCTGGCCTCCCAGTTGGACCCCGACTTCCTCATGGGCCCCACGGCTCTCACCGAGGCCGCGCAGTAGCGGGGCCGCGCAGCGGCGGGGCGGCACCGCCGGTCCACCGTGCCCGGTGCGGTGCCGTCCGGCGTGGAACCTCCCGCGCCGCACCCGCGGCGCTCACGGCGGGCCCGCTAGCCGGACTGCGGTACGCGCACACGCGACGGGGTCAGGGCCGACAGGACCACGAGTCCGAGGACGGAGGTGGCGAACAGGGCGGCGCCCATGGGTACCGCGGTGCTCTCGTCCAGTCCCACCAGCGGTGCCACCACCGCGCCGAACAGCGGGGACAGCGCGCCCAGCACCGCGCTGGCGCTGCCCGCCCGCCGCTCCTGGCCGTGCATGGCCAGCGCGAAGGAGCTGGTGAGGATCATCCCCATACAGGTCATGTACACGAAGATGGGCACCACGAGGGTGGCCAGCGGGCCGCCGGCCAGTGTCGCCACGAGCAGCACGCCGGTCGCCGCCACCGCCGTGGCCACGGCGCCCAGCAGCAGGGAGCGCTCGCCGAACCGGGCGCTGAACCGTCCCACGGCCCAGCTCCCGGCGATGATGGCGGCGCCGTTGGCCCCGAACAGGATCCCGAAGGTCTGCGGGGACACCCCGTACAGGTCCTGGTAGACGAACGGCGTCCCGGCGACGTAGGCGAAGCTGCCGCCGTGCAGGAGGCCGACCACCAGGGCGTAGCCGAGGAAGGAGCGGTCCCGCAGCAGCGCGCCCATCGTCCGCAGGGTCCCGCCGACCGTGCCGGGGATGCGCCGCTCCACCGGCAGGGTCTCCCCCAGCCGCAGTGCCGTGACCAGGGCGATCACCGCGCCGAGCAGCGCCAGGGCCAGGAAGATCGCCTCCCATCCCGTGGAGGACGGCCACAGGATGGCGCCGCCCGCGATCGGCGCCGCCAGGGGCGCGACCGCGTTGATCACCATCAGCAGGGCGAAGAACCTGGTCAGGTCGTTGCCGGAGAACACGTCGCGTACGACCGCGCGGGAGAGCACGACCCCGGCGGAGGCGGTGAACCCCTGGAGGAAGCGGGCCGCCGCCAGGACGGCGACGCTGGGGGCCAGCGCGCACAGCAGCGACGACAGCACGAACAGGACCAGGGAGGTGATCAGCGGACCGCGCCTGCCCCGGGCGTCGCTGATCGGGCCCACCACCACCTGGCCGACGGCGAGCCCCACCAGGCAGGTGGTCAGGCTCAGCTGTACGTGGGAGGCGCCGGCGTCCAGGTCGGCGGCGATCTCGGGGAAGGCCGGCAGGTACATGTCGATGTTGAGCGGACCCAGGACGGCGAGCATGCCGAGGAGGAGTGCCAGGCCCAGGCGTGCCCGGCCGGTCGGGTTCTGCTGCATCGGCGCTCTCTCACGGGGATGGAGGGCGCTGCGCGCCGCGGACCTGACATCAGGCTAGCCACGGCGGGCGTCCTCCGCCGTCCGGTGGGGGCGGGTCTGACACGAGTCCGTCAGAAAGCGTCCGGTCCGGGAGGTGGGCGAACCGGGCCGGCGCCCTAGAAGAGCACCGACATGACCTCTCCCACCTGCCGGAAGCCGACCTTCCGGTAGGTGGCGCGGGCCGGGGTGTTGAAGTCGTTGACGTAGAGGGTCACGCGGGGCGCGATCTCCGCGAGCGCGTAGTTGACCACGGCCGCCATCCCCGCCGTGGAGTGTCCCCGGCCGCGCAGGTCCGGGTGCACCCACACGCCCTGGACCTGGCAGGCGTGCTGGGTGACCGCGCCGATCTCGGCCTTGAACACCACACGGCCGTTCTCGATGCGCGCGAAGGCCCGGCCGGTGCGCACCAGTTCCTCCACGCGTGCCCGGTAGAGCATGCCGCCGTCGCCGGAGTCCGGCGGGACGCCGACCTCCTCCGTGAACATGGCCACGCACGCGGGCACGAGGGTGTTGAGCTCGGACAGGCGGACCCTGCGCACCAGGGGGTCGGCGGGCACGTCGGGCTCGTCGTCGATCTCCAGTACCGGCTGGCTGGCCCGGATGGTCCGCGCAGGCCCCCACGCGGGGGTGACCTGCTCCCAGAAGTCGCTGACCGCGTCGACCGGGCCGACGATCGAGGAGCAGCGGCGTCCGCGCCAGCGGGCGTGGTCGGCGAAGCTGCGGATGGCGGCCGGTCCGGCGTTGACGGGGACCATGTTGGCGCCGGAGTAGCACAGGGCGGTCAGACGGCCCCGTTCCACGTGTCCCCACACCTCGGTACCGCCGGCCCTGCTGGAGATACCCGTGGCCATCAGGCGGGAGGCGACGAACACGTTGCCGACGGGGTCGGTGTCCAGGAGCGCACGGACGGACTCCCGGTCGCGTTCTCCCAGGATCCGTATCGGCGAGGTCCGCAGCATCGCATCTCCCCCTCTTCCCGGTTGCCTCGTGGTGCCCCGGGGGACGACTGGTCGAGCCTGTTCGCGCTGTTTCCAGCCTATTCGACCGGTTGCCCGGACGCCCCCCGCGACCCGGGGGCGACGGGTGCGGCCGTGCTCCCGGACCCGTCGCGCCCGGCGACGGGACGGGGCTCGGGACGGGCCTCACAGGTGACGTCGGGGCCGGTGCCCTCGGCGCGCGCGGGCAGTTCCCCGTCGCGGAGGTAGGCGGCGACGGCCTCGTCCACGCAGGTGTTCCCGGTGAGCGAGACGCCGTGGGTGTGGCCGCCCTCCTCGGTCACCAGGACCGCGCCGGGCAGGCGCTCGCGGAGGGCGAAGGCGCCCTCCACCGGGGTGGCACCGTCCTCGGTCGCGTGCACGAGGAGTGCGTCGCCCCCGTAGGCGGGGTGCTCGCCGGGACCGTCGCCGACCTGGAGCCAGTCCCCGGATCCGGCCTTCCACGTCGCGCACGGAGCGTTGTACCAGACGTTGTTCCATGTCATGAAGGGGGCCTCCCGGTGGACCCTCTCCGCGTCGGCGCGCCAGGTGGACCAGTCCTCGGGCCAGTGGGAGTCGGTGCACTGGACCGCGAGGTAGCCGCCGTAGCCCCGGTCGGATTCGGCGTCCTCCCCGTGGGCCTCGTGGAGCGCGAGCAGCGGCGCGCCGTCGCCGTCGTTGATCCTGGCCGAGAGCGCGCCGGCGACCGAGGGCCAGGAGGCGCCGCTGTAGGCGACGACGATGGCGGCGCCCTCCAGCTCGGTGGGGCCGACGGTGCCCCCGACGGGTTCGTCGGCCAGTTCGGAGCGCAGGGCGTAGTAGGCCTCGGCGACCTCCTCCCCGGTCGTGCCGAGCCCGTAGACGTCGTCGTGGCGGGCCGTCCAGTCGAAGAAGTTCCTGGCCGCGCGGTCCAGGGCCCGGCTCTGCGCGAGGTTGCTCTCGTACCAGGGCCTGTCGGGGTGGACGACGCTGTCCAGGACCAGGGCGCGGACCCGGTCGGGGTGGAGCGCGGAGTAGACGGTGCCCAGGTAGCTGCCGTAGGAGTAGCCGAGGTAGTCGATCCGCTCCAGGCCCAGGGCCTCCCGGATGGCGTCCATGTCGTGGGCGGTGTCCTCGGTGCGGGTGTGCTGGAGGAGGGGGCCGGTGTTGTCCGCGCAGGACCGGGCGTAGTCCCTGGCGTCGGCGCGCAGGGCGGCCTCGGCCGCGGCGTCCGCCGGGACGGTGTCGGGGCGCACGGGTTCGAAGAGGCTCGGGTCGCAGGCGATGGAGGGTGTGGAGGCACCGACGCCGCGCGGGTCGAAGGCGACGACGTCGTAGGTCTCGCGCAGCTCCGCGGGCATGCGCTGATGTGTGTAGGAGGCCCACATGCGTCCGGCGCTGCCGGGGCCGCCGGGGTTGACCAGGAGGGTGTGCTCGGCCTCTCCGGTGGCGGGGACCCGCGACAGGGCGAGCCGGACGGTGTCGTCGTCGCCTTCGGCCCGGCCGCCGTCGGCGGTGCGGGCGAGGGGGACCGTGAGGGTGGCGCACTCCAGGTCCTCGTCGGCGACGGGCCGCAGGTCCTCGCAGGGGCCCCACGCGAGGGCTCCCTGGTCGACGCGGACGCTCGCGCGGGCCTGCTCGGCCGGCCCCGCCGGTTCGGCCTGGGCGGGGACCGCGGTGACCAGGGAGGTCAGGACCGCTCCGGCCGAGACCGCGGTCCAGGTTCGTGCTCGCACCCGTCTACCTCCTCGTGCTTTTATTACTCTATGTATTGTTACCAATCCGTAGAGTTACAAACAGAGGCGACACGGACCACGGCCGGACCCGTGCGGGCGGGCCCCGGTAGCATGTGCCCTGCCTCCATCAGATGCGGACAAAGCAGACGGGACACAGGAACACCATGCGGCTGGATCGTGTCGATGAGCGGATCATCGCGATACTCGGCGCGGACGCGCGGATGAGCTTCGCCGAGATCGGCGGGCAGGTCGGACTGAGCCCCTCGGCGGTCAAGCGCCGCGTGGACCGGCTGGTGGACTCCGGCGCCGTACGCGGGTTCACGGTGGTGGTGGAACCCCAGGCCGTCGGGTGGACCACCGAGGCGTTCATCGAGCTGTACTGCCGCGCCCGCACCTCGCCGGGAGAGATCCGGACCGGGCTGTCGGGGTACGCCGAGATCACCTCCGCGTACACGGTCACCGGGGACGCGGACGCCATCGTGCAGGTCCGGGCCCGCGACACCCACCACCTGGAGGAGGTCATCGAGCGGCTGGGCGCCGAGCCGTTCGTGGTGCGGACCAAGAGCACGCTGGTCCTGTCCCGCCTGGTGGACCAGCCGATCCTCGCCGGGACCGCCGACCTCCCCTGACCCCGCCGGAGAAAGCCGTGGAAGGCTTTCAGCGGGTGAAAAGGGCCGTTGTGGCCCCTCCGGACCACCGTGACGATGTGTTGTGGTTCACACCGACGTCACGGAGGGCACCCCGGCATGGATGGTCACCTGAGGGAACGCATCGACGCCAGCGCGATGACACGGTTCCAGTGGGGCACGGTCCTCATATGCTTGACTTCCTCCTCTTCCTGAAGGAAGAGGACTCCGACCAGGCCTGGCGGCCCGGTGGCGCTACGCGCCTCACAGCGCGCTGGTTCCTGCTTCACCGACATGGCACCCCAGAGGTCTCCGCAGGCTGGCACGGTTCACCCCGAAGGGCTAGTCCATCCGCGCACACGAGTGTTCCGGGCCGCGTTCACGTCCGCATGCGCCCTGTACCCGCACGCCACGCACCGGAACACCGATGGGCTCTCTCGGTTCTCCGACGCGACATGCCCGCACGGACGACAGGTCTGGGACGTGTACGCGGGGTTGACCTCCACAATCTGGGTACCGGTCCGCCGAGCGGCATTGACCACGGCCAGCTTGAACCCGTGCCACCCCTGGGCCAGGATCGCCCGGTTCAACCCCGCCTTCTGCCGCACATGAGTGCCCGGGGCGTCGACGGTGCCCTTCGCCGAGCGGGTCATGTTCGTGGTGTGGAGCTTCTCCAGCACCACGACCGCGTTCTTGGCACACAGCGTGTGCGCGGTCCGGGCGGCGAAATCAGCGCGCCGAGCCCGCACCCGCCCGGTCAGTTTCGACAGGGCAGCTTGGTCCTGGCCCGGTTGGCCGAGCCTTTGTGTTGGCGGGACAGGCGTCGGCGCAGACGGCGCTCGCGCTCGTGCTCCTTGGGGGTTTGAAAGGTGCGGTTGAACAGGGCGCCGTCGGAGGTGGCCACCGCCACCGCCACACCCCGGTCGATCCCCACCGCGCTGTCGGGGCGCTCACGCGCCTGGGGGGTGGTCTGGCCGTCCTCGCACAGGATCGACACGTACCAGTAAGCGCCGTCGCGGGAGACGGTGACCGAGCGGGCGGTGCCCTTCGGTGCGCGCGACCAGCGGACGCACCCACCCCAGCTTGGGCAGCTTCAGGCGCCCCCACTTGCGGCCCAGGCGTTGCACGATGACACGTGCTCCCGCGGGGAAGCGGAAGGAGGGCTTCCACCGGCCCTTGGCGCGCCAGCGCACATTGAACGTGCCATGGTCCCGGCACGCCCGGTCCAGGTCCCTGAGGGTCTGTTGCAGGATGTGCGAGGGGGCGGCCTTCAACCACTCCTCCTCGGTCTTGGCCTCAGCGAGCTGGCGGGCCTGGAGGTGGTAGCCGCAGAACGGCAGGTCCTGGCCGCGCTGCCACCGGCGCACGGCCTCACGGCGCTGGTGAAGGCCGGTGTTCCACACCGCCCGGCAGATATCGCCGTAGACCTGGCACAACCCGGCCTGCTCGCCGGTGGGCGCGAGCCGGTACCGAAACCCCGTCAACACGGTGTCACCACCTCCTTCCAGCGGACACCGAACCTAGCGGTGGCCTACGACATTCCGATGGGAGCGGCTGTCCCCGCCCTGAAGGACGGGGTCTGCGCCGCAAAGGAACCCGGGCGCGGAGAACGGCCCCGGCCGCACGTCGTCGTGCGGCCGGGGCCGTCGTCAGTACGCCCGGGACCACCCCGGGGCGCTCGTCCGGGTGCCCGAGGGGCTCAGTCCTCCGGAAGGGCGAGCGGGGCGAGCTCGTCGAACAGGTCGCCCGGGCCCGGGTTGCCCGGGTCGGTCCCACCGCCGAGGTGGTGGACCACGCCCCACACCGCGTTCAGCGCGGTCTGCACGGCGCCCTCGGCCCAGCCCGCCGTCCAGGACACGTCGTCACCGGCCAGGAACAGGCCGCGGTGGCGCTCCTCCAGCTCGTCCTGGTGGAAGTGCGTGAACAGGCGGCGCTGGTAGCGGTAGTGGCCCGGCAGGTTGGCCTTGAACGCGCCCATGAAGTAGGGCTCGTCCTCCCACGACACCGTCACCGGGTCGCCGGTGATGTGCGAGCGCACGTCCACGCCCGGGTAGATCTTGGACAGCGACGAGAGCATGACCTCCAGGCGCTCGTTGGCCGACAGCGGCAGCCACTTGAGCGAGTCGTCGCACCAGGTGTAGGACATGCAGATCGCCGCCGGGCCCTCCGGGTCGGAGCCCTCCAGCAGGTAGGTGCCCCGGGTCATGCGGTCGGTGAGCGTCATGCTCATGACGTCACGGCCGGTCTCGGGGTCCTTGTCCCGCCAGAACGCGCGGTCCACCGGCACGAACAGCTTCGAGGACTCCATGTAGTGGGTGCGCTCGATCGCCGTCCAGTGGTCGATGGGCAGCAGGTCCTCGTCGCAGTCGATCTTGGACAGCATCATCCAGCTCTGCGCGGTGAACACGGCCGCCGCGTAGGTACGGATGGAACCCGACGCGTCGGTGACCGTGATGTTCCCGGCCTGGGAGCCCTTGGACGCGGTGCGGCGCAGCGCGGTGACGGCCGGCCGGGGACCGCCCTCGTGCAGGGAGGCCAGGGTGGTGCCCTGCGCCCAGTGCACGAGCTTGTCCGGGGCGTCCTCCCACAGGCGCAGCGGCAGTTGCTCCACGCCGCCGACGATGCCCATGTGGTCGTCGTCCGCGCCGGTGTAGGTGACGCGCAGGATCTCCAGGATGGAGTTGGGGAAGTCGGTGTCCCAGCCGCCGGTGCCAAAGCCCACCTGGCCGAAGATCTCGCGGTGGCGGAAGGAGGCGAAGGCCGGGGACTCGCACAGGAAGCCGTAGAAGGTCTGGTTGTCGAGCCGGGCGACCAGCTCGTTCCAGATCTCCTTCTGGGTGTCCACGTCGCGCTCGCGGATGGCCTGCTGCATGCGGGTGTGCTGGGCCTGCTCCAGGGTCTCCTCCCAGGCGCGCGCCACCTCGCGGTAGACCTCGGGCAGGTCGTCGAGGGTGGTGGCGTAGTGGGACTTCCCCTTGAGGTCGACCACGGTGCTGGGGGTGGCCGGGGAGAGCGGGTTGGGGAAGGGCTCGGTCTCCAGGCCCACCCGGTCCGCGTAGTGCCAGAAGGCGGTGGAGGAGGGCGGGAAGCGCATGGCGCCCATCTCGGCGACCACGTCGTCGGGGCAGCCCGCGAGCTTCTCCGTGCGCAGCCGCCCGCCGATGCGGTCGGCCTCGTAGACGACCGGCTTGAGGCCCATCTTCATGAGCTCGTAGGCGGTGACGATCCCCGAAAGCCCGCCGCCGATGACGGCGACCTCGGTGCCGTGGCGCTCGGCCGGGACCTGCCCGAGTCCGGCGGGGTGCTCCAGGTAGGCGTCGTAGGCGAACGGGAAGTCCGGTCCGCACATGTTCAGCGGCGTGTCCCGCGTGGTTGCGGCACCGGCGGCCGTGGGCACGGCAGACGTCATCAGGCCCCTCCTTCACATGGGTGTCGTCCGGCGGAGTGCCGGTCGGTTGCGTGCGTGGTGCGAGTGGTGTTCGTGGTGTGTCCGGGGGTTTCCCGAAGCGCTGCTCGGGGCGCGGTCACACGGTGAGCGTCCGGTACAGGTCCGGGCGGCGGTCGTCCAGGTAGGACTGCTCCCGGCGGACGCGGGCGACCGCGTCCGGATCCACGTCGCCGACCAGGAGCTGCTCACCGGATCCGGCGCGCAGCGTCTCGGAGCCGTCGGGGGCGAGCAGGACGCTCCGGCCCGCGTAGCGCAGGTCGCCCTCGGTGTCGCAGCGGTTGACGTAGGCCAGGTGGAGCTGGTTCTCCAGGGCGCGCACGGGCACGATCCGCTCGGGGACCTCGGTGAAGGGGAGCATGAGCGCGGTGGGGACCACGAGGAGTTCGGTGCCTGCCAGGGCGTGGGCGCGCACGGTCTCGGGGAACTCGACGTCGTAGCAGGTCAGCAGGCCCACTCGGACTCCGCCGAGGTCGGCCTGGACGACCGGGTCGGCTCCCGCGGTGAAGGCGCCGCGGTCCAGGTCTCCGAACAGGTGGGTCTTGCGGTAGGTCGCCAGGCGGGTGCCGGCGGCGTCCACGAGCTGGACGGAGTTGTACACGGTGCCGTCGGCCCGCTCGGGGAAGCCGTGGACGATGGCGACGCCGGTGTCGGCGGCGATGGCGGCGACGGCTCCGCTGAGGGGGCCGTCAGCGGGCTCGGCGAGTGCGGCCAGGGCCTCGGGGCCGAGGTTGTAGCCGGTCAGCGACATCTCGGGGCCGACGAGCAGGCGGGCTCCGGCGTCGGCGGCGGCCTTGGCACGGCCTGAGAGCCGGTCGAGGGCGTCGGCGGTGTCGCCGCTGTGTCCGGTGCCCTGGTCCAGGGCCACGCGCAGGGGTCCGCGTGTCACGCCTCACCTCCTGTTTCCTCCGTCGCTGCCGGGCCGCGTCCACTCTAGGTGGGCGAAGGCGTCCGAACAGTGCGCCGAACCTGTGGAATCCCGCGTATTTTCGCTGCAACGTGGGATTTCGTTGCGCATCGCCACAGATCCGTGCGTACATCGGTGCGTACGAGCCCGTGGAGAACAAGCGAGGGGCCGGGGGAGGTTCCCCGGCCCCTCGCGCGCGTTCACGTGCCCGTCAGGAGCGGGTCCCGTCGACCGGCTCGGCGACCGGGTCCGCCGGGGCCGTCTCCAGCGCGGAGCGGCGCATGCTGTAGCCGAAGTAGATCGCCATGCCCACGGCCAGCCAGACCAGGAAGGCCGCCCACACGCTCAGCGACATGCTGAACATCAGGTAGGCGCAGGCGAGCACGCCCAGGACCGGGGTGACCGGGGAGCCGGGCACGCGGAAGGCGCGCGGCAGGTCGGGGCGGGTCCGGCGCAGCACCAGGACGGCCACGTTGACCAGTGCGAACGCGAAGAGCGTGCCGATGGCGGTGGCGTCGGCGAGCGGGCCGAGCGGGACCACGGCGGCGAGCACCGCGATGAGCAGGGAGGTGATGAGGGTGTTCGTACGCGGGGTGCCCTTGGCGTCCAGGGTGGAGAAGGCCTTGGGGATGAGCCCGTCGCGCGACATCGCGTAGAGGATGCGGGTCTGGCTGTACAGGACGACCAGGACGACGCTGGCCAGGGCCAGGACCGCGCCGGCGGCGAAGATGATCGCCCACACGGTGGTGCCGGTGACCTTGGTCAGGATGCCCGCCAGCGTGGTCTCGCCGTCGACGAAGCCGGTCCAGTCGAGCGCGCCGATCGCCGCGAAGGCGACCAGGCAGTAGATCGCCGTCACCAGGATCATCGAGAACATGATGGCGCGGGGCAGGTCGCGCTGCGGGTTCCTGGCCTCCTCGCTCGCCGTGGAGACCGAGTCGAAGCCGATGTAGGAGAAGAACAGCGTGGCGCCCGCGGCGCTGACACCGGCCATGCCCATCGGCATGAACGGGGCGAAGTTGCCGTCCTGGACGGCGGTGATCGCGATGGCCACGAACATGACCAGGATGACGACCTTGATCGCGACCATGACGGCGTTGACGCGGCTGCTCTCACGGACCCCGGCGAGCAGGGCGAACATGGACAGCACGACCACGATGGCGGCGGGCAGGTTGACCAGGCCGCCCTCCATCGGGCCGGCGAGCACGGCGCCCGGCAGGGACATGCCGGTGGTGAGGTGGAGGAGTTCGTTGATGTACTCGCCCCAGCCGACGCCGACGGCGGCGACCGACACGCCGTAGGTGAGCATGAGGCACCAGCCGCACACCCAGGCCATGAACTCGCCGATGGTGGCGTAGCTGTAGGAGTAGGCCGACCCGGAGGCGGGGATCATCCCGGCCATCTCGGCGTAGGCCAGCGCGGAGAACAGCGCGGTGACGCCGGCGAGCACGAACGACAGGATCACGGCGGGTCCGGCGACGGGCACGGCCTCGCCCAGCACGACGAAGATCCCGGTGCCGAGGGTGGCGCCGATGCCGATCATGGACAACTGCCAGAACCCCATGTGCCGCTGGAGGCCGGTGCCCTCACCGCCCTCCGTCTCGGCGATGAGCTTCTCGATCGGCTTGCGCCGGGTGAGACGCTCCCTCAGCGCGGGCACACCGCCCGGACTGCCGGGCCCGCGGGTACCCGCAGGGCTCTTCTGGTCCACCACGTGACTACTCCTCGTTCCTGTACATGGACACACCGATCCCCGGGAGAAGGAACGGTGGGGGGCGGAAAAGGTCGCCTCGTACCTGTGGCGACCTGAAAATGCCCTCAGCAACGGTAGCCGCGTTACCTACGTAACATGACCCACATTCGTTGCGTCTGTCGGAGGGAATCAGCACGATCGTGCGTTCCCGCGCAACATAACGCACGGTCCTGTGAGTGATGCCACACAAAGTCACCCTGGGTGACGCAAGCCGCTTCGGACAGCGAACACCGTGGTCAAAGACGTGCGGGGGGAGTCAGAGGGCGGGCCGGGCCGCGCCCGGCTCATCCGGAGGGAGGTGTTCGACCACGGCGTCCGGCCCCGGGCAGACCAGGGACTCCTGGCCGTCGGAGAAGCGCACCAGGTACGGCGGGTCGCCGTCCGGGCCGCGAACCTCGATGACCTCGCCCCTCCGGTCGGACCGGCCCACGTCGCCTCCGTGGACGAGTACTCGGTCCCCCACACTCGCCTGCATCCGCGTGTCCTTCCCCCGTGCGCTCGCGCCGCCTGCCACCCGGCGGACGAGGAAGGTCTTTTCCCAGCTCAGAGGTGTGCAAACAAGGCGAGCGCCCTCGGCGTACACGGTCGGGGGACCTGACGCGGGCAGCCACACGCCGGGCGCGGCGGAGGCCGACCGTTCCACCGCGTGCGGTCCCACCCCCGCGCACGCGAACGGCCGCGCCGGACCACAGGGGTCGGCGCGGCCGTTCGGAGCGGGTGGAGTGGTCAGCCGGCCACGGAGACGGTGGGCTCGCCCGACTCGGCCCCGGCCTCGCCCATCTCCTCGGCGATGCGCATGGCCTCCTCGATGAGGGTCTCCACGATCTGGGACTCGGGCACGGTCTTGATGACCTCGCCCTTGACGAAGATCTGGCCCTTGCCGTTGCCGGAGGCCACACCCAGGTCGGCGTCGCGCGCCTCGCCCGGACCGTTCACGACGCAGCCCATGACGGCCACGCGCAGGGGCACCTCCATGCCCTCCAGGCCCGCGGTGACCTCCTCGGCGAGCGTGTACACGTCCACCTGGGCCCGGCCGCAGCTCGGGCAGGACACGATCTCCAGGCCGCGCTCACGCAGACCCAGCGACTCCAGGATCTGGGCGCCGACCTTGACCTCCTCGGCGGGGGGCGCGGACAGGGACACGCGGATGGTGTCGCCGATGCCCTCCGAGAGCAGCGCGCCGAAGGCCACCGAGGACTTGATGGTGCCCTGGAAGGCCGGACCGGCCTCGGTCACGCCCAGGTGCAGCGGGTAGTCGCACGACTCGGACAGCAGCCGGTAGGCGTTGACCATGACCACGGGGTCGTTGTGCTTGACCGAGATCTTGATGTCGCGGAAGCCGTGCTCCTCGAACAGGGAGCACTCCCACAGCGCCGACTCGACCAGGGCCTCCGGGGTGGCCCTGCCGTACTTCTCCAGCAGGCGCTTGTCCAGCGAACCGGCGTTGACGCCGATGCGGATCGGCGTACCGGCCTCACCGGCCGCCTTGGCGATCTCGGCGACCTTGTCGTCGAACTTCTTGATGTTGCCCGGGTTGACGCGCACGGCCGCGCAGCCGGCCTCGATGGCCGCGAACACGTACTTGGGCTGGAAGTGGATGTCGGCGATCACCGGGATCTGCGACTTCTTGGCGATGATCGGCAGGGCTTCGGCGTCGTCGTTGGTGGGCACGGCCACGCGGACGATCTGGCAGCCCGAGGCGGTCAGCTCGGCGATCTGCTGGAGAGTCGCGTTGATGTCGGAGGTACGGGTGGTCGTCATCGACTGCACGGACACCGGGGCGTCCCCACCGACGGGGACGTTTCCGACCATGATCTGCCGCGTCTTGCGCCGGGTCGCCAGCGGGCGCGGCGGTGTGGCGGGAATACCGAGATCGACGGTCACGCTTGATTCACCTCGTCTACCGCCGGAGGGAGGGCGGCACTTGATTCGTCCGTTTCGGGAATGGGTGTCCGGCGCAGCGCACGGATGCGCGTCCGGGCGCCACCGTGCCCGGTGGCCTCGGCGACACCGTCGTTCCCGGATCGCGACTCCCAGGTTACCCGCCCCCGAGGGGGCGGCTCACCCCACGGGAGCGTGTCCGGAGACAGCGTGGACGACCGGTGTCAGCCGAAGAGCCGGACCGGGTTGAACAGGTCGGCCACCAGCAGGACCACGCTGAACACCAGGAAGCAGGCCACGACGACGTAGGCCACGGGTGTCAGCATCGCCACGTCCACCGGCGCGGGCTCGGGTCGGCGGAGCAGCCTGGCCCAGCCGCGCTTAACCCACTCCCAGAGGGCGCCGGCCATGTGCCCCCCGTCCAGCGGCAGGATCGGCAGCATGTTGAAGGCGAACAGGAAGAGGTTCACCCCGGCCAGGAGCTGGATCATGATCGCGGCGGTGTCCGCCACGGGCAGGCCCTGGGCCATGATCTCGCCGCCGATGCGGGAGATGCCGACGATGCCCACCGGGGAGTCCTGGGTGCGCTCCTCGCCGAGGAAGGCGGCGGCGAACACGTCGGGGACCTTGCTGGGCAGGGAGACGAGCGCGTCGAAGACACCGACCATCATGCCGCCCATCTCGGCGGCGGACTCGCCGAGGGTGAGCGGGGCGCGCTCGGTGGCGAAGACGATGCCGAGGAAGCCCACGGTCTCGGTCTCGTAGGCCCGGTAGCCCTGCTCGTCGTAGACGTAGTCGCCGTCGGCGTCGGTCTTGTAGACGATCTCGCCCTCGGCGTCGCGGGCCGGGAGCTTGTTCTCGACGATGTCGACGTCCAGCGGAACGCGCTCGCCGTCGCGCTCGACCACGATCTCGGTACTGCCCAGGGACTCGCGGATCTGCTGGTTGGCGGTGTGCCAGTCCGGGGTGGGCTCGCCGTCGATCGCGACGATGACGTCGCCGGGCCGGATCCCCGCCTCGGCGGCCGGGGTGGGCGGCGCGTCCTCGCAACTGGTGGCGGAGCTGCCGGCGGGCACCACGCACTCGCTGACCTGGCCGATCTGGGTGGTGCTCTGGGGCACGCCGATACCCATGAACAGCACGCCGAGCAGGATCGCGGCCAGGATGACGTTCATACCGGGTCCGGCGAACATCACGATGAGCCGCTTCCACGGCGCCCGCTGGTAGAACTGCCGGTCCTGGTCCTCGGGGGAGAGCTCGACGTGGGAGGCCTCGCGGGCGTCCTCGGCCATGGCCCGCCAGCGGGAGAGCTTGCGGGAACCGCCGTCGGCGGTCTGCCGGGCGGGCGGGAGCATCCCGACCATGCGCACGAACCCGCCCAGCGGGATCGCCTTGACGCCGTACTCGGTCTCACCCTTGCGAACGGACCACAGGGTCCTGCCGAAGCCCACCATGAACTCGGTGCACTTGACCCCGAACATCTTGGCCGTGGACATGTGCCCGAGCTCGTGCCAGGCGATCGAGAACAGCAGGCCGAAAACGAACAGGACGATCCCGATCACGGTCATCAGAGCGACCATGCATCTCTCCTCAAGGCGGTGTCAGACCCGGCGTGCGAGCAGCTCTCCCGCACGCGCGCGGGCCCAGGTGTCAGCGGCGTACACGTCGTCCAGGCTCAGTTCCCCGCTGTGGTGGGACGCTCCCCCGGGACGGTCCGTTCGTTGGTGCTCCGAGACTACCTGGGAGACGGTGTCCATGATCGCCGGAAACGCGAGGTTTCCCCGGAGGAAGGCGTCGACCGCCTCCTCGTTGGCCGCGTTGTAGACCGCGGGCGCCGTCCCACCCGCCGCGCCGACCTCGGAGGCCAGGCGGACGGCGGGGAACGCCTCGTGGTCCAGGGGCTCGAAGGTCCAGGTCTGGGCGCGGGTCCAGTCCATGCCCGGCGCCGCGTCGGGCACCCTGTCGGGCGCACCGAGCCCGTAGGCGATGGGGATCATCATGCTGGGCGGGCTGGCCTTGGCGATGGTGGAACCGTCCACGTACTCGACCATGGAGTGGACGATCGACTGCGGGTGGACGACCACGTCGATCCGGTCGAAGGGCACGTCGAACAGCAGGTTGGCCTCGATGACCTCCAGCCCCTTGTTGACCAGGGTGGCGGAGTTCACGGTGATGACGGGCCCCATGGTCCAGGTGGGGTGGTCGAGGGCCTCGGCCGGGGTGACGGAGGCCAGCTCGTCCCGCCCCCTGCCGCGGAAGGGGCCGCCGCTGGCGGTGACGACGAGGCGCCGCACCTCGTCGCGGCGGGCGTACACGTGCCCCTGTGCGGGGCTGGCGAGCTCGTCCTCGGGCAGGTGGGGGAAGCACTGGGCGATGGCGAAGTGCTCGGAGTCGACGGGGACGATCTGGCCCGGCCGGGCCAGGCCGCGCACGAGCGGCCCGCCGATGATGAGGGACTCCTTGTTGGCCAGGGCGAGGGTGCTCCCGGCGCGCAGCGCGGCGAGGGTGGACTCCAGGCCCAGGGCGCCCGTGATGCCGTTGAGGACGACGTCGCACTCGCTCCCGGCGAGTTCGGCGACCCCCTCGGGCCCGGCCAGGACGGTGGCACGGCTGCCGTGTTCGTCCAGGGAGCGCGAGAGTTCGGCGGCGCGGCCGGGGTCGGCGACGGCGACCAGTTCGACGTCGAGTTCGGCGGCCTGCTTGGCGAGCAGGTCCGCGCGCCCGCCGCCCGCCGCCAGACCCGTCACGCGGAAGCGGCGGGGGTTGCGCTGGACGATGTCGACGGCCTGGGTCCCGATCGAGCCGGTGGAACCGAGGATCACTACTGTTCGCTGCTGTTCATCTCGCACGGTTCCATTGTTCCGCACCGGGGGGACCGCGCCGGAGCCCGGAGGAGGCCGCGCCGGGAACACGGAGTGCGTCCCTCCCCGGAGCGGGGCACGGGCGGACGGACCGGAGGTCTTCCGGGTCCGGCGCCGCCGGAGCGGCCTCACCAGGCACTTCCCCGGTTCGGGGATGAGGGGCCGCGCTCCCGGGTGTCACCGGGTCTTTACAACCGGTGTCCGCTGACCTAACTTGACCGGTGAGTAAGTTACCCCACGGTTAAGCAAGCCCCCTGCCCCCGCATCCCGCCGGTCCGACCGGACACGGCCGGCCCATCCCGATGGCGAGACGGCGCGACGACCCATCGGTCCCCTCCCCCAGCCCCCGAGGTTCCCGCCATGCGTCATACCAGGAAAGCCCCCGCTCCCCCAGGATCCGGCCCCGTCTTCGCGGTGGGCGGGCCCGGATCCGGACTCCGCGCCTCCGTGCGGCTCCTGCCCCGCCTGCTGTCCTGCGTCCTCACGGCCGTGGTCGCCGCCGCGGTGCTCACTCCCGCTCCGGTCGCCGCCGGCACCGTCGGCGCCACCATCGGCTACGAGACCATCGTCAGCCATGACGGCACCGAGCTGAGGGCCAAGGTCATCACCCCCACCGGCGTGGAGGGCCCGCACCCGCTGCTGGTCATGCCCTCGGCCTGGGGCACGCCCCACCTCCTCTACGTCGGCGCCGCCGCCAGGCTGGCGCACGAGTCCGGGTACCAGGTCGTCGCCTACACCTCGCGCGGCTTCTGGGACTCCGGCGGCGAGATCGAGGTCGCCGGCCCCGAGGACCGCGCCGACGCCAGTGCCGTCATCGACTGGGCGCTGGAGAACACCGACGCCGACCCCGACCGCATCGGCATGGCCGGGATCTCCTACGGCGGCGGCATCAGCCTGCTGACCGCCGCCGAGGACGACCGGGTCCGGGCCGTGGCATCGCTGAGCGGCTGGGCCGACCTGGCCGCCTCGCTGTACCCCGGCGAGACCGTCGACACGCAGTCGGCCGAGCTGCTCCTGCTCGCCGGACACCTCACCGGCGACCCCGGTGAGGCGCTCACCGAGGTCGGTACCGAGTACCGGCGCGGCAACATCCAGCCCGCCCTGGACATCGCCCCCGACCGGTCCGCGGCCACCAAGGTCGACGCCATCAACGCCAACGGCACGGCCGTGATGATGGCCCACGCATGGAACGACGGCATCTTCCCCGTCGGCCACATCACCGACTTCTACGAGGAGCTGGAGGTCCCCAAGCGGCTGATGCTCTCCCCCGGCGACCACGCCACCCAGGAGCTGTTCGGCGCCGCCGGACTGCCCAACGAGGTCTGGGAGGCCCTGGGCGACTGGTTCGACCACCACCTCCGGGGCCAGGACAACGAGACGGACACCGGGGGTCCCGTGCACGTGAAGCCCAACAACGGGCGCGGAGACTGGACCTCGCACGCCGACTGGCCCTCGGTGACCGGCGACGCCGAGCGGTACTACCTGGCCGAGCCGAGCACCGACTGGTTCCGCTGGCGGAGCAGCGGCGCCATGGAGGCCGAGCCCTCCACCGGCTGGAGCCACGGCTTCCGGACCGGGATCGGCACCTCCGCCGAGAGCGGCACGGTGATGGTCTCCGGAGCGCTCCAGCAGTTCTTCGACATCCCGACCGGGGTGCTGCTGCCGACCGTGGACCGCTACCGGGCGGCCGTGTGGACCGGTCCCGCCTACCCCGACGGGGTGCGCGTGGCGGGTACGCCGGAGGTCACCCTCACGCTCACGCCGACCGCGAAGGACCAGTCGGTGTACGTGTACCTGTACGCGGTCGACGGCGACGGGACGGGCTCCCTGCTCTCACACGCTCCCCGCACCCTGCGGGACGCCGTCCCCGGCGAGCCGGTCACGGTGGACGCCGAACTGGCCCCGGTGGTGTGGGACGTGCCCGCGGGACACCGCCTGGCCGTGGTGGTGGACAGCCGGGACGCCCGCTACCGAAACGAGAGCGACATCGGAGACCGGGTGCGCGTGACCTCCCCCGAGGACGCGCCCGCCCTGGTCACGGTGCCGTTCGCCTGAGCGGTGTCCGGGGCGCGCGCCAACTCCCGCGGCGTCCGTCCCGGGCACCTCCGGCCGTCTCCGGCGGGACCCCCGCGCCGGAGGCGGCCCCTTCTGCCCCTCAGATCCGCGACACAAACATGAAGTAGCAGTATAGTTACTCTGAGTGTGCGAGGATGCTGGTCATGACCTCGTCCACCACACACAAGATCCTCGCCCCCCTGGCCGCCGCGGCGGTCGCGCTGGGGGGCCTCGCCCTCGCCGACAAGCTCCCCGCGCCCGCCTCCGCCGTCACCCAGGCAGTGCACACGGCGTACTCCCCCGGGTCGACGACCACACGGGACCGCGAAGAGCTGTCGCACGTGGAAGGGGTCTCCCACCAGGCGGCCGCGGTGACCGGTGCCGCGAGCCAGGCCGTCCTGGACTACTGGACCGAAGAGCGCATGGCCGCCGCCAAACCCATCACCAGCATGCTGGAGGGGACCCTCCCACTGGCGGGAGAGGACCCGTCCTCCGGCGGTGGAGTCGAGCACCAGGCCTCGCCGCGCTCCGACAGCACGGGTGAGCGCTGGCCCGCGGACGGCCTGGTCACCAGGACCACCGGCAAGGTCTACCTGACCATGGACGGGCGCGACTTCACCTGCACGGCGTCGGTCGTGGACTCCGCGAACAGGAGCACGCTGGTCACCGCCGGGCACTGCGCCAAGGACGGCAGGGGGTCCTGGGCGCGCAACTGGACCTTCGTGCCCGCCTACTCGGACGGGGACAGCCCGTACGGCAGGTTCACCGCCAGCGACATGCTGGTGGCGCCCCAGTGGTCGCGCCAGGCCGACGACAGCTACGACTTCGCCATGGTGGTGGTCAACACCGACGACGGCACGTCCGTGCAGGACCGGGTCGGCTCCCAGCGGATCGCGTTCGGCTCCTGGACGGAGGAGAAGGTGCGCGAGGGAGTGCAGGTGTACGCCTTCGGGTACCCGTCGTCGTCGCCGTACAGGGGCGAGCACCTGCACTACTGCTCGGGCCGTACCACCCCCGACACCGGCGGCACCACCGCCAACGGAGTGCACTGCGACATGACCCAGGGCTCCAGCGGCGGCCCCTGGTTCACCGGCTTCGACACCCGGACCGGCAGGGGGACGATCTCCTCGGTGGTCAGTTTCAAGTACGCCGACGACCGCCACACCCAGTACGGCCCCCGGTTCGGCGAGGCGGCGCGCAAGCTCTACGACCGCGCGTCCCGGCTGTAGGCGGCGACCGGAGAGGTGCCGCCGGCCCGCCTCTTCCGTACCGTGGTCTTGTACTCGTAGCGGGGTTCGACGCTCCGGGCACGCTACGAGTACAAGACCACCGAGGTCCGGGGCCCTCCCGTCACACCGGTGACGCTTCAGGCCGGCCCGCTACAGGGCGATGCCGGTGAGCACCATGACCCGCTCGTAGGACAGGTCGGTCATGGCGGCGCGCACGCCCTCCTTGCCCACACCGGACCCCTTGACGCCGCCGTAGGGCATCTGGTCGGCACGGAAGCTGGGCACGTCGCCGATCACCACGCCGCCGACCTCCAGCTCGCGGTGGGCGCGGAACGCGGTGGGCAGGTCACGGGTGAACACGCCCGCCTGGAGGCCGAAGTCGCTGTCGTTGACCGCGGCGAAGGCCGCGTCGACGTCGGCCGCCCGCTGGAGGACCAGCACCGGGCCGAAGACCTCCTCGCGCACCACCCGGGCGTCGGCCGGCACGTCGGCGAGCACGGTCGGCGCCACAGTGACCCCGTCGCGGGTGCCGCCGGTCAGGAGTTCGGCCCCGGCGGTGACGGCCTCGTCGATCCACTCGGCCACGCGCTCGGCCGCGGCCTCCTCCACGAGCGGGCCCACGTCGGTGTCAGGGTCGGCGGGGTCACCCGTGCCGAGGGCCTCCACCCGCTCCACCAGGCGCGGCACGAACGCGTCGTAGACAGAGTCCTCGACGATGACGCGCTGCACGCCGATGCACACCTGCCCCGCCTGGTTGTTGCCGAACAGCGCCACCCGCTGAGCCGCCCAGTCCAGGTCGGCGTCGGAGAGCACCACGGCCGCGGCGTTGCCGCCCAGCTCCAGGGTGACGTGCTTGCGCGGGGCCAGCTCCGGCAGCTTCCAGCCGAACGGGCCGCCGGTGAAGGAGATGACGGGCAGGCGCTCGTCGGTGATCAGCGAGGCGGCGCGGTCGTTGGGCATGGGCAGCACCGACACCATGCCGCCGGGCAGGTCCGTCTCGGCGATGATCTCGCCCAGGATCAGTGCGGTCATCGGGGTGGTGGGCGCGGGCTTGAGGATGACGGGGGCGCCGACGGCAAGGGCCGGGGCGACCTTGTGGGCGACCAGGTTGAGGGGGAAGTTGAACGGGGAGATGCCCAGGACCGGCCCCTTGGGGACGCGCCGGACCACGGCCATGCGCCCGGTACCGCCGGGGTCGGTGTCCAGGCGCTGGAGCTCCCCGCTGTCACGGCGGGCCTCCTCGGCCGCCCAGCGGAACACGGACACGGCGCGTCCGGCCTCGGCCCGGGCCCACTTGATCGGCTTGCCGCTCTCGGCGGTGATGGTGCGGGCGATCTCCTCGGCGCGCTCGCCGATACGCCGTGAGACGTGGCCGAGGGCGTCGGCCCGCGTGTGGGCGGGCAGGGCGGCGGCCTCGTCGGCGACCGCGTGCGCGGCGGCCACGGCCTGCTCGATCTGCTCGACGGTGGGGACGGAGACCGTACCCGCGTCCTCGCCGGTGTAGGGGTTGACGACGGTGATCTCGGTGTCGCCGGTCGCGGCGGTGCCGGCCAGCCAGAACGGACGCGTAGACATGACCGTGACGCTAGTGCGCCGTCTCCCCGGACGTCTTGTCCAGATATGCCAATCCCCGCTCGGTGGTTGGCCACGGTGGAGCAACCGCCGCCGTGGGAAGTCCTCCGGCGGAGCACCGGTCCCTCCCGCGCGCGGCCCCTCTCCCCGGCCACGCGGGCGGAGTACGGCGCGGCCCGCGAAGTAGTACCTTGAGGACCACCAGTCCCGGGACCGGATGCGCGAGCACCCGGAGGGAACGGGTCCGCGGCCGCGCTTTCCCGCCGCGGACCCGAAGGCCCGGCCGGGATCTTTGGTCGACCGACTGGCGTCGGCGGGCTCCTTCGTCCAGAGTGGTCAGGAGGGCTCTGCCAGTGTGTTCGGCCGGACCCTCGGGTCCACCGCCGCCGACGGGAGCCCGGGAGTGCTCATTGCCGCTTGTCTATCGCACACTCGTCGCAGTCCCGGAACACGACGGCGATCTGGTCGCCGCCACCTCCACGGTCCTGTCCCGGTGGCTGAGCAAGCGCGGGAACTCGGGTGCGCGGGTGGACTTCGCGGCTTCGGGCCGCTTCGAGCTGAGCAACCGCTCCCGCGCGCTGGTCGTCCGGCACGACAACCCCGACGAGGGCCTGTCCTTCCTGCGGCTGACCACGGAGTCCGACAAACCGGACGGCACGTGGCGGACCATCGCCACCGTGGTCGTGGACCCCGAGCTGTCCCCGTGGCAGTACGCGTGGATCGACATGACCGTGGACCCGGCCGCCTCCGACCGGTTCGGCGCCGAGTCGCCCCGGTTGGACGTCATGCCGCCCGAGGCGGCCCGCATGCTCCTGGACACCGTGAACGGCCATGACGGCGACCACCCCCTGCCGCCCACGCCCAAGATCGTGCGCGGGCGCGACGACTCCCTCGTCGACACGCTCGTGGCCACGATCCGCGATCCCCGGAGGCGCATGGCGGTGGTGGCCACCGGCTCCCCCCGGGACGTCACCGTCGCCGACTGGCGGATCGCCATGGCCGGCGCGCTGTCCCGGTGCACCGGCATGTGCGCCGGGTACGTGCTCGACGCCGCCGCCCAGGAACGCGTCGGCGCCCTGCTGCCCCGGAGCCTGGACGTGCCGTCCGGCGGGGTGCGCACGTTCTTACCCCGGGTGGACCTGCTCGACGAGGAGGACGCGGCGCGCCACCCCCGGATGAGCCCCACCACGCTCGACACCGCCCGCGACGGAGAGCGCATCCGCAACTGGGTGGGCTCCGCCCTGTCGCGGCGGGTCCGCGACAACGCGCTGGAGGTGTGCCTGCCCGATCCGCTCCAGGCGGTGGACGCCTTCCTGGTCGAGGAGACCGACGACGTGCGGCAGACCCCGTGGGGCAGCGGCACGGCCGCCTGGCCCCGGGCGGTCCCGCCCGGGGCCAGGGGTCCGGCCGTCGCCCACCGCTCGGCGCAGGGACCGGCCGACACCTCCTCCCGCCAGGAGCGCGAGGCGCTGGAGCAGCAGACCCAGCGGCTGCGCGATGAGGTCACCCGGCTCGGCACGCGGATCAACGAGCTCTCCGAGGAGCGCCAGGAACTCCTGGCCGAGACCGCCGACCTGGGCGAGGAGCTCGACACCGCCCGGGACCAGTTGCGCGCCGCCCGCTACGAGGCCCGCTGGCTGCGCGAGCAGGCGCGCGAGGCCGGGCTGTTCCGGCTGGCCGCGGCGCCCGCGCCCCGCGACCCTCAGCAGCGGCCGCCCGCGAGCGTGAGCGAGCTCCTGGAGCGGATCACCGACGACTCCGTGCTGCCGCACCTGTACTTCACCATCGAGGACCAGACGGTGTACGAGCTGTCCGACAGCCGCAAGGAGTCCCTGTGGGTCACCCGCGCCTGGGAGGCGCTGCTGGCCCTGAACGACTACGCCCGCTACCAGTTCGACAACCCGGGCAGCGGGCTGGGCTTCCACTCCTATCTGAGGGAGACGCCCGACGGGTACCAGGTGATCCCCGTCAAGCGGCTGGCCTCCCAGGAGTCGGACTACGTGCGCAACCGGGGCAAGCTCAACGACAAGCGCCTCTTCCGGGTCCCCGAGGAGGTCGAGCCCAGCGGACGGGTGCCCATGTACGCGCACATCAAGCTCGACATCGAGTACGGGATCTGTCCGAGGCTGTACTTCTACCCGCACCTGGGACCGAACACCACCAACCGCGTGTACATCGGCTACCTGGGCCGCCACCTGCCCGTACAGCAGTCGAACTGACTCCGCGTACCCTGGTCGCCGTGACGGGAACGAGTACTCAGGCACCGACCGCCCTCGCCGAGGCGCTGTGGCGCGAGCGCGCCGACCGGCACGGGCGCCGCGTGGACGCGCTGGTCGCCGACCACCTGCGGCGCCGCCGGGAGGGCGTGCGCCACCCGGTGGAGGACTTCCTGTTCACCTACTACAACCTCAAGCCCGCCCAGTTGCGGCGCTGGCACCCGGGTGTGGGGACGGTGCTGCTGGGCGGTGGCGCCCGCGCCCGCCTGGACGAGCGGTTCTACACGGAACTGCCCGGCGGTGCGGTGGGCCTGGACACCGGGGCGTTCCTGGCGGCCCGGCCGGTACTGGACTTCGTGGAGCGGCTGCTGTCTTCGGTCGCCTCGCGTCCCGCCCACCTGGGCTGCTTCGGGCTGCACGAGTGGGCGATGGTGTACCGGACCGAGGAGGTACGGCACGGGCAGGTGCCGCTGCGGCTGGGCCACGAGGGCACCGACCGGGTGGTGGAGTCGCACCGGATCCAGTGCTCGCACTTCGACGCGTTCCGGTTCTTCACCGGGCCCGCGCGCCCGCTCAACACCCTGCGGCCCACCAGGGAGCGGCAGGCCGAACTGGACCAGCCGGGGTGCCTGCACGCCAACATGGACCTGTACAAGTGGGCGTACAAGCTCACCCCCGCGGTCCCCTCGGAGCTGGTGGTGGACTGCTTCGAGTTCTCACGGGAGATCCGGACGCTGGACATGCGCGCCTCCCCCTACGACCTGACGGAGTGGGGGTACGAGCCGGTGCGGATCGAGACCGCGGAGGGCAAGGCCGCGTACATGGAGGCGCAGCGGGACTTCGCCGAGCGCGGCGCGGCGCTGCGTGAGCGCCTGCTCGGCGTGTGCCGGGCCCTACGCGCCGCCTGAGCGTCCGACGGGGACCGCGTGCGCGCGGGTGCGTCCGTGCCTCCCGTTCGCCGGCGGACGGGGCCGAGGCCGCGGGGGCTACGGCAGGGGGAGGCGGTGGCGGTTGGCGGACACCCAGCGGTAGGCGGCCCGGTTGAGCACGCGCAGCAGCGGAAAGCGCGCCAGGCGGCCCAGCGGCCGGGTGAGGGGCCGCCCGTGGAGCAGGAGCTCGGCGACGGCGTCGCCGCCCGAGAAGCGGCGCCCGTCCGCGTACACGAACCAGGCGCTGGCGTCGGTCTGCTCCGGGGTCAGGCCCGCCGAGTCGAGGTCGAAGTCCTGCCAGGCCACGAAGCGGCTGCGCACGCGCAGCCGGTCGCGGGCGAGGACGACCGAACGCCTGCAGAAACCGCAGTCCCGGTCGTACAGGAACGCCCCGGTGCCCGGGACGGTGTCCAGTGAAGGCCTCATGCCACCATCGTGCCCGGCGCCGGACGGTTTCTCCCGGCCCTCCCCGGTGTTTCTCCGGTCCACCGGGAGCGGTCCCGGTCCCCCACCGGTTCCACCTGCTGTTCCGTGGCCCGGCGTGGGCAACGGCACAGCCGTCGCCGTGCGGGTACCGGAGCCGCGCGGGCGTGGAAACGCGCGGGACCGGACGCACAGAAGGGGGCGGCCGCGATCGTGGCCGCCCCCTCATGACTGGCGGTTCCTACTCCTGCGCGTCGGCGCCCTTGCGCTTGCGGGTGAAGTAGACGGCCGCGCCACCGCCGGCGACGGCGACGGCTCCGGCGGCCACCAGGGCGGTCAGGGCCGCACCGGTCACGGGAAGGCTGGGAGCGGCCTCCTCGTCGGCCGGGGCCTTCCCGTCATCGGCCTCGGGAGCGTCGGGGCCGGGCGTCGGCTCGGTCGCGCCGTCGGCCTCCTCGGGAACGGTCGGCTCCTCCGGGTCGACCGGACCGGCCGGGTCCGTCGGGTCGGGGGACTCGCCCGGGGTCTCCTCCTCGCCCGGAGGCGTGGTGGGCTCCTCGCCGGGGGTCTCCTCGGGGGTGGTCGGCTTCGGGTCCTTCGGGTCCTCCGGGTCCTCGCACCTGACCTTGAAGACCTTGTGCTTCTCGTTCTTGGTGTTCTCCCAGTAGAGCTTGTACTGGCCGTCGGGGAGGTCGAGGACCTCGGTGGTGCCCGCACCCTCGTCGTTCAGGGTGATGGCGCCCTCCAGCACGGGCTCCTTCGACCAGCCGCCCTCCTCAAGCTTGATCACGATCTCCCAGGCGGCCTCCTGGGCACTGTCGAAGTTGAAGGCGGTGAGCTGGAAGTCGCAGACCTTGGGGATGTTGCTGTTGTCCTCGTCGGGGGTTCCCGGGTTGTGGACCTTGATGGTTCCGTTGTCACCGGGAGTACCGGGGCCGGGGCTGGCGAACGCCGTGGAGGCGCCGCCGAGAACGGTGCCCGCGACCAGTGCGGCACCGAGCAGGAGACGGGCACCGAACGCGCCCGTACCAGGGTTGGGGGACAAGGGGACTCCTGTTGGTAGAGATGCCCGCGGGGGCTGGGCGGGCTCACGTTAAAGCGCGAGTCAAACTTATCTTCCTTCCCCCCTCCCCGCACCGGTACACGCATCACAGATCGTCAAAGAAACATCGGTTCCCACCTGCCTTTCCCTCCCGCCTCCCCGCCGGGTCAGACCGCCACGGCCACGCTCCACGCCATCAGGGAGCCGAGCGTCAGGGAGAACACCACCGACAGGACGAACACCGACACGTGCGGCCGGCGCCGTCCCCCGGCCCCGGCCCGGAGGACGTGCCACACGCCGACGGTGATCCCCGCGGCCGCCAGGCCCGCGCACAGCGCCCACAGGACCGTCGGAGCCGCCGCCCAGTCGCCCCAGCGCCGCCCCGCGGCCGGCCAGGCCGTGGATCCCAGGGACAGGGACAGGGCCAGGGACCGCAGCCGTTCCAGCAGGCGCCGGGCGATCCGGGTGCGGTGGCGCAGTAGGAGGGAGATCAGCAGCATGAGCGGAGACACCACCATCGGGAGAGTCGTCACCGGATCGGACGCGGTGGTCGGGACCGGGGTTCCGGTCGTGGCCGGGGGCCGGTGGCCTGGGTCGGGGACGGCCGAAAGCCGTGTCCCCAGGCTGTCGCGGGCGGCGTCCCGGCGGAAGTCGCCGCTGTCACCTGTGGACCGTGAGGATTCGGCGGCTTCGGGATGACACGTGTCATGGCCATCGCCCGCACGCTGCGCCGACGGCCGGCCGGACGGGCTCCCCCGCGCCCCGACGACTACGGGTCCACCGCCTCGCGCACCGCCCCCGCCGACGTCCTGGACCGCCGCACCGGCAACAGCGAGCGCAACATCCAGGAACTGGCCGACTACCTGCACGGGCGCGGCGGGTTCCGGCGGTGACGGAGGAGACCTCCGGGGGCCTGCGGCGGGTCCTGGCGCTGATCGGGCCGACCGGTACGGGCAGGCGCCGGCCGGGGTCGGCCCCCTCGTCGGGAGGCGTCCCGGCCTCTCGGCGGTCCGGCGGCCCAAGGCGGGCCGCCGCGCGGTGGCCCTCTCCCGTGCGGCGGGGGCGGCCGCCCTGGCTCGGACGGCCGCCCCCGCCGGCGGGTTCAGCCGGCGCCGTGCACGATGCGCTCGGCCATCTCCTCGTTGGGCCGGATCTCACCGGAGAGGATCTGTTCGGCGTAGTGGCAGGCCACCCGGTGGGTGCCGCCCCCGGCGGCGTCCCCGACCGGGCGCAGTTCGGGCCGCTCGGTATCGCACCGCTCCTCCTGCCGCCACGGGCAGCGGGTGTGGAACCGGCACCCCGTCGGCGGGTCGGCGGGTGAGGGCAGGTCCCCTGCGAGCAGGATGCGCTCGCGGGTGTCCTCCACCCGCGGGTCCGGGACCGGCACCGCCGACATCAGCGACCGCGTGTACGGGTGCATCGGCGTCTCGTACAGGTCGTCGCCGGAGGCCTCCTCCACCAGCCCGCCCAGGTACATCACTCCGACCACGTCGCTGACGTGGCGGACCACCGCCAGGTCGTGCGCGATCACCAGGTAGGTCAGTCCCAGCTCGCCCTGCAGCTTCTCCAGCAGGTTGAGCACCTGGGCCTGGATCGACACGTCCAGCGCCGACACCGGTTCGTCGCAGATGATCAGGTCGGGCTCCAGCACCAGCGCGCGGGCGATGCCGATGCGCTGGCGCTGCCCTCCGGAGAACTCGTGCGGGTAGCGGGTGAGCGCCTTCGCCGACAGGCCCACCCTCTCCAGGGCCTCGACCACGCGCCTGCGCTGGTCCTCCAGCACCAGGGCGCGCCGCTTCCGGCCCTCCGGCGGCCCCTCCCCCTCGGCGGGTCCGCCGATCCCGTGGGTCTGTAGGCCCTCCAGGAGGATGGAGCCGATGTTCTGCCGGGGGTTGAGGCTGCCCAGGGGGTCCTGGAACACCATCTGGAGGTTCTTGCGCTCGCGGCGCATCGACTCGCCGTCCAGCCCGGCCAGGTCCCGGCCGTCGAAGAGCACCTCGCCCTCGGTGATGTCCACCAGCCGCAGCACGGCCCGGCCCAGGGTGGTCTTGCCGCATCCGGACTCGCCGACCAGGCCGTAGGTCTGGCCCTTCCGGATCTGCAGGCTCACTCCGTCGACCGCGCGCACGTGGCCGACGGTGCGGTCGAAGAGCACACCCCGACGGATGGGGAAGTGCACCTTGAGGTCGTTGATCCGCAGCAGGCTCATCCCTGCGCCTCCTCGTCTTCGCCGACCGCGGCCGGGCTCTCCGGCGCGGACCGGTCCGCCGTGTCCGCGCCGCGGACGGGGTTGACGCACCGGTGCACGTGCTCCGCCGCGGCGCCGGTGCTCCCGCCGCCGCCCTCCACACCGGCGGCGGCGCCCACCGCCACGAGGTCCGGCGGCCCCTGCAGGCACTCCATCGTGTAGTGGTCGCAGCGGGGCGCGAACGCGCAGCCCCGCGTCCATGCGATGTTGTCGTTGATCGATCCCCGGATGGGGGTGAGCGGCTCTCCCCGTGGGGCGTCCAACCGGGGGATGGAGCCCAGCAGGCCGACCGTGTAGGGGTGGGTGGGCTGGGCGAACAGCGGCGCGCGCGGCGCCTTCTCCACCGCCCGGCCCGCGTACAGGACGTTGATGTCGTCGCACAGCCCGGCGACCACGCCCAGGTCGTGGGTGATCATCAGCAGGGCGGTGCCCTCCTCGGTGACCAGGTTCTTGAGCAGCTCCAGGATCTGCGCCTGGATGGTGACGTCCAGGGCGGTGGTGGGCTCGTCGGCGATCATCACGCGGGGCCGGCAGGCCACCGCCATGGCGATGAGCGCGCGCTGGCGCATGCCGCCCGACAACTGGTGCGGGTACTCGCGCAGCCGCCGCTCCGGGTCGGGGATGCCCACCCGGTCCAGCAGTTCGGCGGCCTCCTTGGCGGCGGCCGACCCGCGCATGCCCCGGTGCCTGCGGAGGATCTCGGTGACCTGGCGGCCGATGGGCACCACGGGGTTGAGGGAGCTGAGCGGGTCCTGGAAGATCATCGCCATCTGCGAGCCGCGCAGGTCGCGCATGCGCCTCTGCGACAGCTTCAGCAGGTCGGCCGTCCCCCCGGGCACCTGCATGACGGCGCTGCCGCCGACGCGTACCCCCCGGTCGGGGAGCAGGCCCATGAGGGCGAGCGAGGTGACGCTCTTGCCGCAGCCGGACTCGCCGACCAGGCCGGTCACCCGCCCCTCCTCCAGGGTGAAGGACACCCCGTCCACGGCCCGCACCTCGTCGGAGCCGTGTCCGCCGAACACCACGGACAGCTCGTCCACCGCGAGCAGCGGCGTGCTGGAACTCATGGTCACTTCCTCAGCTTGGGGTCGAGTGCCTCCCGCATCGCCTCACCCAGCAGGGTGAAGCCCAGGGCGGTGACGATGATGGCCAGCGCCGGGTACACGGCCAACTGCGGCGCGCTGGACAGGAACCGCTGTGCGTCGGCGAGCATGGTCCCCCACTCGGGGAAGGCCGGGTCCGGGTTGCCCAGGCCCAGGTAGGACAGGGCCGCCGCGTCGATGATGGCGGTGGCCAGGGTGAGCGTGGACTGCACGATCACCGGGCCGAGCGAGTTGGGCAGGATGTGCACGAGCGCGATCCTGTGCTTGCGCACGCCCAGAGCGCGGGCGGCCAGCACGTAGTCGCGGCTGCCCTGGGAGAGCATCGCGCCGCGCAGGAGGCGCGCGAAGATCGGGACCTGGGCGACGCCGACCGCGATCATGACCGTGGTGAGGCTGGGGCCGACGAGGGCGGCGACGGTGACCGCGAGCAGCAGGGTGGGCAGCGCCAGCATCATGTCGATGACGCGCATGACGAGGTTGTCGACCTGGCGCCCCCACCGGCCGCCCAGGACCGCCGCGGCCCCGGCCGCGCCGCCGAGCAGCGCGCCGACGCCGAAGCCGACCAGGGTGGCGACCACGCCGACCAGGAGGGTCTGGCGCGCGCCGATCACCATCCGGGAGAACTGGTCGCGGCCGAGGTTGTCCAGGCCGAGCCAGTTCTCGGCGCGCGGGCCGACGAACACGCTGCGGTTGGGAAAGACCTCGTCGCCCCATGTCTGGGCCACGGGCTCGTACGGGGCGATGACCGGCGAGAACAGGGCCACGACGACGAACACCGCGACGATGACGGCGCCGGTGATGGCCATGGGACTGCGGCGCATGCGGTCGAACGCGGTGCGCCAGACCCCTGCGCCGTGCCCGCCCTCCTCGCGGCGGCCCATGAGTTCGGCGAGCCGGTCGACCTTGGCCGCCCTGCGCCCCAGCAGGGGCGTGTGCCCGTCACGGGAGTCCGCGGGCTCCGGGGCCTTCGTGCCCTCCCTGGATTCGGACCGGTTCTGGGAGCTCGGTGTCGTCGGCATCACTGGGCCCGCACTCTCGGGTCGAGGAGGCTGTAGGAGATGTCCACCAGCAGGTTGATGAACACGTACATGGTCGCGATGAGCAGGATGAACCCGGTGAGGACCGGGTAGTCGCGGGTCTGCGTGGCCTCGTAGATGAACGAGCCGATACCGGGGAAGGCGAAGACGCTCTCGGTGAGCACCGCACCGGAGAACAGGGCTCCGGTGAGCAGGCCGACCGAGGTGACCACGGGGAGCAGGGCGTTGCGCATCACGTGGCGGGTTCGCACGGTGTTGCGGTGCAGGCCCTTGGCGTTGGCGGTGCGCACGTAGTCCTCGCCGACCACCTCCAGGACACTGGCCCGGGTCATCCGGACGATCACGGCGAGCGGGATCGAGGCCAGGGCGACCCCGGGCAGCGCCAGGTGGAGCAGGGCGTTCCACACCACGTCGAACTCCCCGGTCCGGAGGCCGTCGAGGACGACGAGGCCGCTGAGGTCGGTGCGGTTCGTCCCGGGCGAGAGCCGGAAGGCCGAGGGGAGTATCCCCAGCTTCTCGGCGAAGACCACCTTCAGGATGAAGGCGAGGAAGAACACCGGTGTGCAGATGCCCAGGAGGGATCCGCCGACGGCCGCGACGTCCAGTACGGAGCCGCGTCTGCGCGCGGCGAGGTAGCCGAGGGGGATCCCGGCGGTGACGGCGATCAGCATCGCGGTCACCGACAGCTCCACCGTGGCCGGGAAGCGCGTGAGGAACTCCTCGGTGACCGCCCTTCCGGTGGTGAGCGAGGTGCCGAGGTCGCCTTGGGCGATACGGCGCAGGAAGGCCAGGTACTGAACCATGACAGGTTCGTCCAGGCCCAGGGACCGACGCAGTTCGGCGCGCTGTTCGGCCGTCGCGTCGTCGGGGAGGAGGGCGTACTCCGGTCCGCCCGGCAGCCGTTGCAGCCAGACGAACAGCAGGATCGACAGGCCGCCCAGTGTCGGGATCAGCTGAAGGAGACGCCTGACGATGAATCGCAGCACCTTCGCCGCCTTTCGCCAGTGGTGGGAACGATGGACGCGAAGCGCCCCCGCCGGGGTGTGGCGGGGAGTTCGGGGGCTGTGGGGACGTGGGCCCTAGGGGGGCACGCGTGCCCCGCGCGTGTGGCGCGGCCGCGGCGCGGTGCCCCGGGCAATGCACGGGCCCGACCGGCTCGGGGCCGGCCGGGCCCTCCCTCTCCTGGGAGCGGGTCAGGCTACTTCCAGGAGGCCTCGGCGAAGTTCTCCTGGGTCAGCGGGCTGACGTTGGGCGGGTTGACGTTCGGGGCGAAGGCGATGGAGGGCGGGGAGCTGGAGATGGGCAGCCCCGGCAGGATGTCCATGATCTGCTCGTTCAGGTCCTGGTAGGCGGCGACGCGCTCCTCGTCGTTCGGGTTGCCGCTCGCCTCCTCCATGGCCGCGAACAGGTCCTCGTCGCGGAAGCCGAACTCGCTGTTGTACCCGGAGAACCAGGTGCCGATGAAGTTGTAGGCGTCGTTGTAGTCGCCGGTCCAGCCGAGCAGGTACAGCGGGCACTCACCGGAGTTGGTCTTGGGGATGTACTCGGTCCACTCGTAGGTGACCGGCTCCACGGTGACGCCGACCGCCTCCAGGTCCGAGGCGATGACGTCGAAGATGTCGCGCGGCGCGGGCATGTAGGGGCGGGTGACGTCGGTCGGGTAGCAGAACTCCAGGGTCAGGTCCTCCTGCCCGGCGTCGGCCAGCATCTCCTTGGCCAGCTCGGGGTCGTACTCGTAGGTCTTCACGTCCGGGGACCAGCCGTCGAGGGTGTCGGGGTGGAACTGCGTCGCGACCTCACCGCCCTCGGGGAGGATCGTGTCGACGATGCGCTGGCGGTCCACGGCGTGCGCGAGGGCCTGGCGCACCTCCAGGTCGGCGAGGGCCTCGTTGGCCTCCTGCTGGTAGGCCATGTACAGGATGTTGAACACGTCGCGGGTGGGCACCTGGAAGTCGGCCTCGGTCAGCGGGTCCACGTCGGCGGGCGCGACCAGGTCGTAGCCGTGGATGTCACCGGCCTCCAGCGCCTGGCGCCGTGCGGTCTCGTCCGGGATGGCGCGCAGGATCATCGTCTCGAAGCCCGCGGGGTCGCCCCAGTAGTCGTCGAAGCGCTCGAGGGTCACCGCGGCCTGGTCGTGGTCCCACTCCTGGACGGTGAACGGGCCGGTGCCCGCGACCGTCCCGGCCTTCTGGGTGTACTCGGGGAGGGTGTAGTTGCCCTCCTCCCCGCTGATCTCCGCGTCGGCGACGGCCTCCAGGGTGCTGGGGCTCATGATGCCGAACGCGGCGAGGCTGAAACCGCCCGGGAAGACCGAGGAGTACTCGTCGATCGTGATGACCGCGGTCAGTTCCTCCGGGGCCTCGCAGGAGACGAACTTGGGCTCGGGGATGTCCTCGCTCTCGTTCTCCGCGAAACCGCCGAAGATCGACTGCCAGTAATAGGAGTTGTTCGAGCTCTGGTATCCGCCCGAGAGGTTGTACCACCGCTCGAAGTTGGCGCAGACCGCCTCGGCGTCGAGCTCGTCCCCGTCGTGGAAGAGAACGCCCTCACGCAGGTGGAAGGTCCATTCGGTGCCGTCCTCGGACTGCTCCCATTCCTCGGCCAGTCCGCCGACGATCTCGCTTCCGCCCGACTCGTGCTCCAGGAGGGTCTCGAAGACCTGTCGGCTGTAGCGGAAGGTCTCACCGTCGCTGGTGAGGAAGGGGTCGAGGGTCTTGATGTCGCCTGCGGAGGCGAAGACGAACGGTTCCGACGCATCGGATCCGCCGTCGTCTCGGGTGCTCTCGGCACACGCCGTGGCCACCAGCGTGAGCGCCGCCGCGGCGGCCAGGAGGGCCAGCGGCTTTCGGGAAGACTTCGCGAACATGGTCCACCTCAATGGGGGGTCGGGGGCCCCGGAACGATTGAGTGGACCCTAGACCGCTTCGCGAGTGACTGTGAAGGTAGACGGCTGGGTATTAATACAACCGTTTCACATCTGTGCCGTGACCCATGGGTGCATTTCCGATGGCGGCGTGTCGAACCGGGCGTCCCTTTACCACGGGAGCTCCTCGGGCGACACCCCCATTGTCGCGCACGTGGGTTCCCGGAAATGGCGCGCACATTATCCGGTCATGGGATGAATTAACTTTCCGACCCGGTGTCCGTTTTCGGGCCTCGGGGCCCGATGTCGCCGGAGGGTCCCGCCCGGCTTATGATCTGCGGATGACCACACCCCTTGACGACGCGGCGCTGACCGCGTTCCTCGAACGCCAGGAGTCCGCCTGGCTGGCCGAACAGCTCATGCTGGTCGCCGACGAGGACCCCATCACCCGGATCCGGCTGACCGCCGCGGCCGGATCCGAGAGCGCCGTGGACGGAGCGCGCGCCGTCGTCCTCGCCGGCGTGGCGGACCACGTGCCGCAGGAGAGCCCCGAGGGATCCGGAGACGACGCCCTGCACCGGCTCCTGGACCTGCTGGACGACCTCGCCGACTACGGGTTCGAGGACGACTCGGCCGACATCGCCGACGAGGCGCGCGAGATCTACCTCAGCCGCCACGGGGAGGACGGCGGCGAGTGCCTGGCGAGGCTGCACGTACTCGCCGACGACGAGGACGACGACGAGGAGTAGCCGGGCCGGGGCCGGGGACGGCTCCGACGCGGTGCTACAGACCGCACCAGCGGCGGACCTCGGTGCTCCACAGCGCTATGTTCACGACGATGGAGGCGACCGCCGCGAGGGTCCCGGCCAGCAGCAGCGGCGTGTCCGCCAGCCGCGCGGCCGTGTACAGAGCGGACAGGGAGACGCCCAGCGCGACCACGGCACCCGCCTGGGCGGCGCGCCACAGGACGTGGCCGCCACGGCGCACCGGCACGGCCAGTGCCGCCAGGACGACGCCCGCCAGGGCGGAGGCGGCCATCAGGAAGCGCAGGCCGTCCGCGAACTCCTCGGGCAGGCCGGAGGCCGACAGGTCCCAGGCCAGGTAGGAGAGCAGGCCGTAGGCGGGTACCGCGGCGAGCATCGAGGCACAGGTCTGCCGTACGTCCAGAGGGGGCCGCACGCCCGGCCGGCGCACCGCGACGAGGCCCAGGGCGCCGACCCTGGCCGCGCCGAGGAGGCGGAGGACGGTCGCCACGGTGGACGACGCCGTGGACCGCGCCGTGGACCGCGCCGTGGACGGCGCCTTGGAGGGCGCCTTGGAGGGCGCTTGCGCGGAAGCTTCCGAGCGCTCTCCGGAGGATGCCTCGGAAGGCGCCTCCGGGGCCTCTTCGACAGACGCCGCGGGCGGCGTTTCGGGAGATGCCACGGGGGACGAAACGGAATCTTGCATGACGAACAGGGTTGCGTGCCGAGCGCGGCCCGTGCAAGGTTCCTGCGAACCCGCGTGCGAATGGTGACCTGACGGTGACGTGCCCGCGGCCGTGCCGGGGCCCTCAGTCCCCGGTGGCCGGGGCCCGCGCCGACCGCAGCCGCTGCTCCACGTACTCCAGGGCCTGCTCGACGAGCGTGTCGATGTCGTTGCGGATGTCGAACTCCCGGCCCGGTTCGTCGGCACCGAGCGGTTCGAGGGTCTCGAACTGCGACTCCAGCAGCGCGGGCGGCATGAAGTGGTCCCGGCGCGCCTCGATGCGCTCCCAGATCACCTCGAAGCTGCCGTGCATGTGCAGGAAGTACACCCCGGGAGCACCCTGGCGCAGGACGTCGCGGTAGCTGTGTTTGAGGGCGGAACACGCCATGACCGTGGACTCGCCGCGGGCGTCGTGCTCGGCGATCCACCCGGCCAGCTTGTCCAGCCACGGCCAGCGGTCGTGGTCGGTCAGGGGGGTCCCCACCGCCATCTTGTCGATGTTGGCCCGTGGATGGAAGTCGTCGGCCTCGGCGAAGGAGAGTCCGAGCTGCCCGGCCACGCCTTCGGCGACGGTGGTCTTACCGCTGCCCGAGACGCCCATGAAGACGAAATGCATGGTTTCTCCGTGTCGTGGTGCCCCTGCGCGGCCGCAAGCGCCACCATTAATAGTGATATCAATCGATCCGACTAGGCTTCAGCCTGACCCCCGTCCGAACGTGGCCGGCCGGAGGGTTCCGGAGCGCGAGGAGAACGATGGGCACTGACCACCGCACACTGCACAACCGGGTGTTGGCGGTGCTCGGGCCCGCCATCGCCGCGGACGAGTACGCGCCCGGCCACACCTTCACCCTCCAGGGCCTCGAACAGGACTTCGGCGTCTCCCGGACCGTCGCGCGCGAGGCCGTACGTGTCCTGGAGTCCATGCGGCTGGTGGTCAGCCGTCCCCGTACGGGCATCCGCGTGCGCCCGCGCAGGGACTGGAGCGTCTTCGACCCCCAGTTGATCCGCTGGCGCCTGGCCGGGGCCCGGCGGATGGAGCAGCTTCGCTCGCTCAACGAACTGCGCGCCTCCGTGGAACCCGGCGCCGCCGCCCTCGCCGCGGTGCGCGGCGACGCCGAGGAGCGGGCCCAGCTGGTGGTGGTCGCCGACCAGATGGTCCGCACCGGCCGTGCCGGCGATCTGGAGACCTTCCTGGATCTGGACATCACCTTCCACCGCCGCATCCTGGAGTTGTCCGACAACGAGATGTTCGTCGGCCTGGCCCAGGTCGTGTCGGAGGTCCTGGTCGGACGCACCTCCTATCACCTGATGCCGCGCAACCCGCGCCCTGAGGCGCTGCGGCTGCACAAGGCCGTGGCCCAGGCCATCCGGGACGGCCTCCCCGACGTCGCCGAAGCCGCGATGCGCTCCATCGTCACCGAGGTGGCCGTCGCCCTGGAGGAGCCGGACGGCGATCGGAGCACGCGGACCGCGCCCTGAGGGGCGGGCGGTGGGTTCCGCCCGCCCCGGTGTCACAGCACCAGGCTGAGGCCGAACGCGAGCCCGAAGCCGATGAAGCCGATCAGGGTCTCCATGACCGTCCAGGTCTTCAGTGTCGTCTTGACATCCATACCCAGGAAACTGCCGACCAGCCAGAACCCGGAGTCGTTGACGTGCGACAGGGCGGTGGCTCCGGAGGCGATCGCGATGACGATCAGGGCCAGGTCGATCGAGGACAGCCCCGGGGAGGCCGCCACCGCCGGGGCGATCAGGCCCGCCGCCGTGGTGAGGGCGACGGTCGCCGACCCCTGGGCCACACGCAGCGCGAGCGCGATGAAGAAGGCCGCCACGATCACCGGCAGGCCGGTGGACTCCAGGCTCTCGGCGAGGGCGCCGCCGATTCCGCTGACCTCCAGCACACCGCCGAACATGCCGCCCGCGCCGGTGATGAGGATGATGGCGCACACCGGGCCGAGGGCACCGCCGACGATCTCCTCCACCCGCTGGCGGGTGAAGCGGCCCCTGCTGAGCACGACCATGGCGAAGAGCACGGCGATGAGCAGTGCGATCGGGGTCTCGCCGAGCAGCTGGGCGGCCTGCACCCATCCGGCGTCCCCGTTCACCGTGCCGGTGGCGGCCAGGGTGCTCAGGCCGGTGTTGACGAAGATCAGCAGCATCGGCAGCAGGAGGATGCTGAGCACGGTGAACAGCTTCGGCGGGTCGTCGTGCTTGACGGTGCCGTCGGACATGATGTCGTCGGGGACGGGCAGCTCCCACCGCTTCCCCGCCCACAGGCCGTACAGGTAGCTGGCCAGGTACCAGGTGGGAACGGCCAGGACGGCGCCGACCAGCAGCACCAGGCCCATGTCGGCGCCGATCTCGATGGCGGCGGTGACCGGCCCGGGGTGCGGGGGCACGAAGGCGTGCATGACCGCGAAGGCGCCCGCCGTGGGCAGGGCGTACATGAGCACGGGGCCGCTGAGGCGGCGGGCCACGCTGAAGACGATCGGCAGCATGACGACGAGGCCGACGTCGAAGAAGATCGGGAAGCCGAAGAGCAGCGACGCGACACCGAGTGCGAGCGGCGCGCGACTCTCTCCGAAGAGCCTGATCAGGGCCCCGGCCAGGACGGCCGCACCACCGGTGATCTCCAGCAGGCGGCCGATCATCACGCCGAGTCCGACGAGCAGGGCGACGCTGGCGAGTGTGTCGCCGAAGCCGTACAGGAGGGTGGGCACCACCCCGGAGGCGGGGATGCCGGTGGCCAGAGCGGTCAGGACGCTGACCAGGATGAGCGCGACGAACGCGTGCAGTCTGAGTCGGATGATCAGGAACAGCAGGAGGGCGATGGCGCCCGCCGCGATCCCGAGGAGGGGGCCCGTTCCGTAGACGGGTTCGAAGTTCTCCACGCCGGAGCCTTCCGTCGGTGTGCGGGGTGCGGGGTCGCGCCGGAGCACGGACCCGACCTGCTCTGGGGGCAGGCTCCGAGAATGGTAATACCATTTGTGAGGTTCTGTGAACACTCGCGCCACACTTCTCCCATTTGATCGGATCGTGACCCCGGCCACTCCCCCCGAGCGCCCGGCCCGCACGGGGCCCGCGCGCCGCGCCGTGCGGCGGCATCGCGCGGGGGGACACCCCCCGACAGGCGGAGATGACGCGAAAACGCCCCCGCGGCCACCCCGGTCCTGCGAAGCTGGCCCCGCCGGGACGGAGTGCGCCCGCCCCCGGCGCGAGCGGCACGCGGACGAAATCCGCCCAGACCCCAACATTGACAGCACACTGTCGATTTGACAGCATGTTGTCATGAGCGCAGACACCAGGAAGACCGTTCACCTCGCCGTCTACGACCAGCTCGCCGACTGGGAGGTCGGGCACGCCACCGCCACCATCCGCAACGGCGACTGGCAGCGCGACCCCGGCCGCTACGACGTGGTGACCGTCGGACTCACCGGTGCCCCCGTCACGACCGCCGGGGGGCTGACCATCCTGCCGGACATCACCCTCCCCCAGCTCCAGCCCTCCTCCAGCGCGATGCTGATCCTGCCCGGCGCCGACGGCTGGGACCTCGATCCCGAGTCCTTCTCCCTCTTCGCCTCGGCCGCGGGCATCTGGCTCGACGCCGGGGTGCCGGTCGCCGCCATCTGCGGCGCCACCGCCGGGCTCGCCCGCGAGGGCCTGCTCGACTACCGCGACCACACCAGCGCCGCGCCCGAGTACCTGCTGTCCACCGGCTACGCCGGCACCGGCCGCTACCGCTCCGCCCTCGCGGTCACCGACGACGGGCTCATCACCGCAGGGCCCACCGCGCCCCTGGAGTTCGCCCGGGAGATCTTCGCGGCCCTGGACCTCTACACGCCCCGCGTCCTCGACGCCTGGTACCGGCTGCACGCCGAGCACGACCCGGACGCCTACCACGTGCTGCTGGAGGGGGCCTGAGGATGACGCAGTCCGAGGACAGCTACTCCGACCTGCTCAGCGGGGCCGCGCTCACCGTCTTCCGCCTCAACGGCCAGTTCCTGTCGGTGGCCGAGGAACTGGCACGCACCGCCGGCCTGACGGCCGCGCGCTGGCAGGTGCTCGGCGCGGTGACCGACGAGCCCCTGCCGGTGTCGGCGGTCGCGCGCCGCTTCGGCACCACCCGTCAGAGCGTGCAGCGCATCGCCGACCTGCTGGTGGAGCAGGGGCTGGCCGAGTACCGCCCCAACCCCGCGCACAGCCGGGCCAAGCTGCTCGCGCCCACCGAGCGGGGCCTGGCCGCCCTGCACCGGATCGACCCCGGCCACAGCCGGGTGGCCGAGGCCCTGGTGACCGAGCTCGGGGAGGAGGACGCCGAGCACGCGCTGGAGTCGCTGCGCCTGCTCTCGCGGGCCCTGGACCGGATCGGGAACGGGTGAGGCCCGGGCAGTATCGTCGGTGACGTGCCCGGCCTCCCGGTCCCGTCCCCGAGGCCGGCCGGTCACGCGTCCCACGAGGAGGAAACCGCCATGATCGACCTGCGCTCCGACACCGTCACCCGCCCCACCAAGGCCATGCGCAGGGCCATGGCCGAGGCCGAGGTCGGCGACGACGTGTGGGGCGAGGACCCGACCGTGCGGGAGCTGGAGGAGGAGACCGCCGGGCTGCTGGGCAAGGAGGCCGCGCTGTACGTGCCCTCGGGGCACATGGCCAACCAGTTGGGCCTGTACGTGTCCACCCGCAGCGGTGAGGAGGTGTGGGCGCACGAGCACCACCACCTCATCGGTGACGAGCAGGGCGCCACGGCGGTGCTGGCACGGGCGCTGCCGCGCCTGTACTCGGACGGGACCGCTCCGACCGACGAGCTGCTGGAGTCGTGGATCGCGGGCCGGGGCGACGTCCACCGGGCCGAGCCCGCGCTGGTGTGGCTGGAGAACACGTTCACCGGCCGGGTGGTGCCGCTGGCCGAGCAGCGGCGCGTGACCGGTTTCGCGCACCGGCACGGACTGCGCGCCCACCTGGACGGGGCGCGGCTGTGGAACGCGGCCGCCGCCCTCGGGGCGGCCCCCGCCGAGGTCGCCGACGGGTTCGACACCGTGTCGGTGTGCTTCTCCAAGGGCCTGGGCGCCCCGGTGGGCTCGGCGCTGGCGGGGGACGCCGACACGGTGCTGCGGGCCCGGCGCGGGCGCAAGATGCTCGGCGCGGGGATGCGCCAGGCCGGCATCATCGCCGCCGGGGCCCTGTACGCGCTGCGCCACCACCGGGAGCGGATGGCGCGGGACCACGAGCGCGCCGCGGAGCTGGCCCGGCTGGTCGCCGAGCTGTCCGGGCTGGACGCGCGGGCGCGGACCAACATGGTGCTGGTGCGGACACCGGCCGGGCAGGGCTCCCGCTACGCCGAGGCCTTCGCGCGGCACGGGGTCGCGGGACTGGGGATCGGCGACGCGGTCCGCCTGGTGGTGCACCTGGAGATCACCGACCGCGACGTCGAGGAGGCCGCCCGGCGCGTGGCCAAGGCCGCCGTGGAGCTGTGACGCCCACGGCCGCCCAGGTCAGTGCGGCGGTGGGCGGCTAGGGTGTGTCGGCGGGTGCCGCCCGTCACCCGGCGCCGCACGTGTCCGCCGGCCTCGCCCCGGACCGTGCCGATCACCCGCGCCGCCGACCGGGACATGCCGCGCGTCACATCACGTAGTAGCATGTGCGTATGACATTGTCGTACTAGAGAGTGGTAGCACCGCAATGCCGGGAAGAATCCAGTCGATCGAACGCGCGGCGGCCATCCTGCGGATCCTGGCCACCGGCGCCCGGGGGCTGAGCCTGGCGGACATATCGCTGTCCCTGGAGCTGCCCAAGGGCACCGTCCTCGGCATCCTGCGCACCCTCCAGCACGTCGGCTTCGTCGAACAGGACCCCGAGTCGGGGCGCTACCGCCTGGGCGGGGGCATGCTCAGCCTCGGCACCCGCTACCTGGACGGCAACGAGCTGCGCACACGCGCCCTGAACTGGGCGGACAGCCTGGCCTCGCGCAGCGGCGAGAGCGTGCGCATCGGCACCCTGCACAAACACCAGGTGCTCGTGGTGCACCACGTGTTCCGCCCGGACGCCTCCCAGCAGACGCTCGACGTGGGCACCCTCCTGCCACTGCACGCCACGGCCATCGGCAAGGTCCTCATGGCCTTCGACCCCCTGGCCGCCCCGGAGGAGGACCCGGCCGCCGCCGAGGCCGGCGGGGACGCGTTCCTGACCTCCTTCACCCGGCACACCATCACCTCCCCCGCCGCGCTGGAGCGGCAGCTGGACGAGGTACGGGACAACGGCTGGGCCTGGGAGGCCGAGGAACTCGTGGACGGCGAGGTGTCCATCGCCGCGCCCATCCGGGACCGGCGCGGCACCACCGTCGGCGCCATCGGGGTGCGCGGCGCGGTCGAGCGCATGCGCGGGGACGGGGGCAAGCCCGACATGGAGCAGGTCTCCTACGTGCGCGACGCCGCCCGGGCCGTCTCCCGCGACCTGGGCTCCACGCCGTACTGAGGCCCCACGCGAGTCCGTCCGCCGACCGCTCCAGCGCGTCGGCTTCCGCGCACTCACCCCTCCCTGACACCGTTGCAGCCTCCGACCCGGCGGGCGGCGTGACGCACGCAACACGATTGAGTCACACGGCCTTGACATGGGAAGGAAAGACGGATGAAACTAACGCCTAACCATACGTCAATGTCGTACAGCGTGCGGGTATAACCGGATCCACGTGCGTGCGGCCCCCGCTTCCGAGCCCTCCCCACCCTGAAGGCGAGCACCCGATGAGTCAGCAGTACGTCGCCGCGATCGACCAGGGCACCACGTCGAGCCGCTGCATCCTCTTCGACCGTGACGGACGTATCGTCTCGGTCGACCAACGCGAGCACAGGCAGATCTTCCCCAAGCCCGGATGGGTCGAACACGACGCCGAGGAGATCTGGGCCAACGTCGAGGTGGTCATCCGGGAGTCCCTCGACAAGAACGACATCACTCCCGACCAGATCGCCGCCATCGGCATCACCAACCAGCGTGAGACCACCCTGGTCTGGGACCGCGAGACCGGTGAGCCCGTCCACAACGCCATCGTCTGGCAGGACACCCGCACCGACGAGCTGGCCCGCGAACTCGGCGGCGAGGCCGGTCAGGACCGCTTCCGCGACAAGTGCGGGCTGCCGCTGGCCACCTACTTCTCCGGGCCCAAGCTGCGCTGGCTGCTCGACAACGTCGACGGCCTCAGCGAGCGCGCCGAGCGCGGCGAGGTCCTGTTCGGCACCATGGACACCTGGATCATCTGGAAGCTGACCGGCCGCCACGTCACCGACGTGACCAACGCCAGCCGCACCATGCTGATGAACCTGTCCACGCTTCAGTGGGACCCCGAGATCCTGGACGCCATGGGCATCCCCGCGGGCATCCTTCCCGAGATCCGCTCGTCCTCGGAGGTCTACGGCGAGGCCCGCGGCCACCTGGCCGGAACCCCCGTCGCGTCCGCGCTCGGCGACCAGCACGCCGCCCTGTTCGGCCAGACCTGCTTCGACCCCGGCGACGTCAAGGGCACCTACGGCACCGGGACCTTCCTGGTGATGAACACCGGCACCGAGCCGGTGACCTCCGAGAACGGCCTGCTCACCACCCTGGGCTACAAGCTCGGCGACGAGCCGGCCGTGTACGCCCTGGAGGGCTCCATCGCCGTCACCGGCTCCCTGGTGCAGTGGCTGCGCGACAACCTGGGCCTGATCTCCACCGCGCCGGAGATCGAGACGCTCGCACGCACCGTGGACGACAACGGCGGCTGCTACATCGTGCCCGCCTTCTCCGGCCTGTTCGCCCCGCACTGGCGCAGCGACGCACGCGGTGTCATGGCGGGCCTGACCGGCTACGTCAACAAGGGCCACATCGCGCGCGCCGTCCTGGAGGCGACCGCCTGGCAGACCCGCGAGGTCGTCGACGCGATGAACGCCGACGCGCCGACGGAGCCGACCACGCTGAAGGTGGACGGCGGCATGACCGCCGACAACCTGCTCATGCAGATCCTCTCCGACGTGCTCGACACCGAGGTCGTCCGGCCGATGGTCGCCGAGACCACCTGCCTGGGCGCCGCCTACGCCGCCGGGCTCGCGGTGGGCTACTGGCCCGACGTGGAGACCCTGCGCGCCAACTGGCACAAGGCGGCCGAGTGGACCCCGAAGATGGACTCCGCCGTCCGCGAGCGCGAGTACCACAACTGGAACAAGGCCGTGCGCCGCACCCTGGACTGGGTCGAGCACGAGGACGGCGAGTAGTCCGGGGCGCACGCCCCACCCACCGAACGACCGACTCCCAGGGGCCCCGGCTGCCACCTTCGGCCCCTGGGAGCGGCCCGCGGGACGCCTGAGGCGGCCCGCTCCATCCCATCCCTGTGACGGGTGTGTCTGATTATCCCCCTGTGTACCGCCCTGTCGGTCCGCACCGGAGGATGCGACCCCCGTGACCCTGTTTCCCCCTCACGGGGCGGAGGTCCCCATGGTGTATCTGGCGGAGTTCATCGGTACGGCGATCCTGACACTCCTCGGCGGCGGTGTCGTCGCCGGTGTCTCACTCGCACGGTCCAAGGCCCTCAACGGGGGCTGGATCGTGGTCACGCTCGGCTGGGGCATGGCGGTCGCGATGGCCGTCTACGTCGTCGGCGCCACCAGCGGCGCCCACATCAACCCGGCGGTCACGCTCGGTCTGGCCAGCATCGGCGAATTCGACTGGGCGCTGGTGCCCGGCTACGTCCTGGCGCAGTTGGCCGGCGCGTTCGCCGGCGCCGTCCTGGTCTACCTGGTCTACCTCCCGCACTGGAAGGTGACCGACGACCCGCAGACGAAGCTGGGCGTCTTCAGCACGATCCCGGCCGTGCGCAACCTGGTGACCAACGTCCTCACCGAGGTCATCGGAACCGCGATGCTGCTCCTGGGCGTCCTGGGCATCGGCTCGAACTCGGGGTACGTCTCGGTCGAGGGCGGTGTCGACCTGAGCGGCCTGTTCACCAACGGACTCGCACCGCTGCTGATCGGCCTGCTGGTGCTGGCGATCGGCCTGAGCCTGGGCGGTCCGACGGGTTACGCCATCAACCCGGCCCGCGACCTGGGGCCGCGTATCGCGCACGCGGTGCTGCCGATCCCCGGCAAGGGCCCCTCCGACTGGGGATACGCCTGGGTCCCGGTGGTGGGGCCCCTGGTGGGCGGCGTGATCGGCGCGTGGATCTGGCAGCTGACCGGCTTCGGGGGCTGACCAGGTCCCCGCATCCCACCCAGGGCGCCCGGCGTGTTCGCCGGGCGCCCTCACTCTGCCGGTGGGCCCCCGGGGCGCGGGGCTGCCGGACCGGACAGGCTTCAACACATGGTGTTCGACAATGCCGCACAACTTGTACAACATGTGCTCACATGCGTCTCCTCCGCAACTCCAGAGTGCCGGTTCCCCGACCAGGAACCCGACAGCGGGCCCCTGACGGCGCCGAACCGCCCCTCCTTCTTCACTACCGTTCGGCATTGTCGTATTATATGGCTGGTACTCGCCTGAAACGCGGAGCCCGTTCAGTCTCACGCGAGACCCCCGCCATCCCTCCGAACGGACGGAGCACCAGCCATGACCATCAACGCCAGCCCGCACCGCACCGCCTCCACGCGCTCCCGCACCCGGGACGAGCTCACCCGGGGAACCTTCGACCTCCTGGTCATCGGCGGCGGCATCCTCGGCACCTCCGTCGCCTGGACCGCCACCCAGGCGGGTCTGCGCGTGGCCATGGTCGACGCCGGGGACTTCGCCGGCGCCACCTCCAGCGCCTCCTCCAAGCTGGTGCACGGCGGCCTGCGCTACCTCCAGAGCGGCCAGGTGCGCCTGGTCGCGGAGAACCACCGCGAGCGCCGCTCCCTGGCCTCGGACGTGGCCCCGCACCTGGTCAGCCCCATGCCGTTCCTGGTCCCCGTCTACTCCGGCGGACCGCACAGCGCGGCGAAGATGGGTGCCGGGGTGTTCCTGTACTCGGCCCTGTCGGCCTTCGGCGACGGCGTGGGCCGCCTGCTCTCGCCCGCCCAGGCGCAGCGGCTCGCCCCCGGCCTGCGCACCGACGGCCTCCGGTCGGTGGCCGCCTACAGCGACCACCAGATGAACGACAGCCGGATGGCCGTCATGACCGTGCGCGCCGCCGTGGACGCCGGGGCCGTGGTGCTCAACCACGCCGAGGTGGCGGGCCTGCGCACCACCCGGGGCAGGGTCAGCGGCGCCGACCTGCGCGACCGCGTCGACGGCGGCGAGTTCGGGATCGACGCGCGGGTGGTCCTCAACGCCACCGGCCCGTGGGTAGACCGGCTGCGCCGCATGGAGGACCCGTCCGCCCCACCCAGCGTCCGGCTGTCCAAGGGCGCCCACCTGGTGCTGCGCACCCCCGAGCCGTGGCGCGCCGCGCTGACCATCCCCGTGGACAAGTACCGGGTGTCGTTCGCCATCCCGTGGGAGGGCAGGCTGCTCCTGGGCACCACCGACGAGGAGTACACCGGCGACCCCGCCGAGGTGTCGGTGCTGCCCTCGGACGTCGACCAGATCCTGGGCGAGGCGAAGCTGGGCATCGACGCCCCCTACCTGGACGCCTCCCACGTCGACTACTCGTTCGCGGGCCTGCGGGTCCTGCCCGGCGGGCCCGGCGGCACCAGCGCGGCCAAGCGGGAGACCGTGGTCAGCCAGGGCCGGGGCGGGATGCTGTCTGTGGCGGGCGGCAAGTGGACGACCTACCGGCACATCGGCCGGACCGTCCTGGAGGAGCTGCGCCGGGTGAGCGCGGTACCGCTGGCCGAGGACATGGCCGACCCGCTGCGGATGGTGCCGCTGCCCGGCCTGGCCAGCCCGGACGCGGTGACCCAGCGGCTGATCACCGACCGCGCCCCCGGCGCCCGGATGGACCCGCTGGTCTCCCGGCACCTGGCGTCGCACTACGGGAGCCTGGCGATGGACATCGCGGCGCTGGTGCGCGAGGAGCCGGAGCTGGGCGAGCGCGTCCACCCCGACGGCCCCGACATCTGGGCGCAGGTGGTCTTCGCCCGGGACCACGAGTGGGCGGTGACCGCGGACGACGTGCTGCGCCGCCGCACCACCGTGACCGTGCGCGGCCTGGACACCCCGGAGGTGCGCCGACGCACCGAGGCGCTGCTGGGCGGATGAGCCCCTCGCGGGGCGCCGCGGCCCGGGGCCGCCCGTGGAGGGCGGCCGCGGGACGGCCGCGCGCGTGGCGCGGCGGCCGGGTCCGGGCCGGGGCCCGGCAGACACGCGAACGCCCCGGGAGGCTCTGCCTTCCGGGGCGTTCTGCGACGTCTACGTCTTAGATGCCGACGACGTTCTCGGCCTGCGGGCCGCGGGTGCCGGCGACGACGTCGAACTCCACGCGCTGGTTCTCCTCGAGGTTGCGGAAGCCGCTACCCTGGATCGCGCTGTAGTGAACGAAGGCGTCGGGGCCACCGTCGTCGGGGGAGATGAAGCCGAAGCCCTTCTCGCCGTTGAACCACTTCACAGTTCCCTGAGCCATGTTTTCTCCTTCAGCTCGGTGTACACGGACGCATACTCACGTCCGAGAATTGCCGCGAGCCGACTCCAAGAGAAACCGCCCGCCGGTCACAAACTCCGCGGGCAAGACACCAACTGCGAAATTCAACGACTAACAATCTTCTACGAACTTACCACAGCCCGCAGCCTCGGCGGAGGATCTCGGTGTGGCAACACGCACGGCCCCTCCAGGGAATACTCACGACCGAACGGGGTACACGCGTGTGGCACGCGTGACGGTGACCCGGATGTCACGTTCTGTTCACGTCGTGGATGTCGACGCACCGTTCGCGCACCTCAGGCCCCATGTCCCCGTGTCCGGTCCGTCAGCGCCCCTGGCGGGGTCCGCACCAGCACGCGAGCCCGCGCACCCATCCGCGAATCCGGACCGCGTGCCCGGGTTCGGGCACGAATTCCGTCCTTCGGCGGCCGAATACCACGGTTATGCGAGAAGAGGCCGGGAAACGCCGAGGCGCCCGCGGGGGGTGAACGGGCGCCGGACGGGTAAGGGGCGGGAACCTCAGCCCTGGTCGATCCCCACGAAGTGGTTCTCCTCGACCTCGATGAGCGGTGCCGACTCCTCGTCGGGAGCCGTCGGCAGTGTGACGTCCTCGGGCGGATTGGCCTTCAGCTCGGCGTCGACCTCCGCCCAGGTGCGGTGCAGCTGCGGCACGCAGGAGAGCAGGTGGCGGCTGTAGGGGTGCAACGGGTTGTCGAACACCCTGGCCGTGGGCCCCATCTCCGCGATCGCGCCCTTGCGCAGGATCACCGACTTGTCGCTCACGTAGTTGCCCAGCGACAGGTCGTGGGTGACGAACAGGATGCCGAGCCCGCGCTCCTTGAGGTCGGCGAGCAGGTTCAGCACGTCGATACGCGTGGAGGCGTCCAGCATGCTGATGATCTCGTCGGCCACCAGCAGCTTGATGTCCAGCAGCAGCGCCCGCGCGATCAGCAGCCGCTGCAACTGGCCGCCGCTGAGCTGGTGCGGGTACTTGCCGAGGACGTTGCCCGGGTCCAGGCGCACCGTGGCCAGCGCGTCCAGCACCTTGTCCCTCCAGTCCGCGTCCGACGTCCGCGGGAAGTAGGAGGTGTGGATCATCTCGAAGACCCGGTCGGCCTTGAAGATCGGGTTGAAGCAGCTGAACGGGTCCTGGAAGACCCCCTGCACCCGGCGGTAGTACTCCTTGCGCGCGGAGTGTCCCCGGATCGTGGTGATGTCGGTGCCCTCGAAGGTGATCCGCCCGGAGGAGGGCCTGGTCAGCCCCAGCACCATCTTGCCGATGGTGCTCTTGCCGCTGCCGCTCTCACCGATCAGGGAGACGACCTCGCCCGGCTCCACCGTCAGGTTGACGTCGCGTACGGCACGCAGGCGGCCACCGCCGAACGCGCCCACCTTGTACACCTTGTGCACTTGGCTGAGTTCCAGCACGGTCTATCTCACCCCGTCTTCCAGCAGGCGGCCCAGTGGCCGGGTTCGATCTCCACCAGCGGCGGCTGTTCGGAGCACTTGGAGAACGCCATCGGGCAGCGGTCCTTGAACCGGCAGCCGGTGGGCGGATTGAGCAGGCCCGGCGGGGTGCCGGGGATGCCCTCCAGGCGGCCCTGCACCATGGTGGAGCCGACCTCGGGCAGAGCTCCGATGAGCATCTGGGTGTAGGGGTGCTTGGGCTCGTTGATGATGGTCGCGGCGGGCGCCTTCTCCACGATGTGGCCCGCGTACATCACCATGATCGTGTCCGCCATCTGGTACACGAGCGAGATGTCGTGGGTCACGAAGATCATGCTCTTGACGTATCCGCGGTCGCGGAACTCCACCATCGACTCTGCGACGGCCCGCTGCGTGGACACGTCCAGGGCCGAGGTGACCTCGTCCGCGATCAGCAGCGACGGGTCGAGCAGGGTGGAGATCACCATGACGACGCGCTGCTTCATGCCGCCGGACAGCTCGATCGGGAACCGGTTGAGCACGTCCGTGTCCAGGCCGACCAGTTCCAGCCGGCGGTTGAGCTCGTCGGCGATGTCGGCGGGCCGGACACCGCGTGCGCGCAGCAGCTCGTTGACCATCCGCCCGATCTTGCGGGTGGGGTTGAGCGCGCTCATCGCGTACTGCGGGATGAGCGAGATCTCGCGGTACCGGAGGGGGACCATCGCGTCGTCGTCCGCGATGGGCACGTCCTTGCCGTTCAACTCGATGGTGCCGCCGACGTGGCGCATCCGCGAGTCCAGGCGGATCATGCTCTTGCCCAGGGTGGTCTTGCCGCAGCCGGACTCGCCGGCCAGGCCCATGATCTCCCCGTCCGCGAGGTCGAACGTGACGCCGTCGAGGGCGCGGACGTCCCCGCGCAGGGTCTGGTAGTAGACCTTCAGGTCGTTGACGCGCAGGGTCATTACAGCTCCCGCAGCTTGGGGTTGAACACTTCGTCCAGCCCGACGTTGAGGATGTACAGCGAGCCCACGATCGCCGTGATGCCGAGCCCCGGTGGGATGAACCACCACCACATGCTGAGTTGCAGGGCGCTCCACTGGCTGGCGCTCTGCAACATCAGTCCGAGGGACACGCCGCCCGCCGGGCCGAGGCCGATGAAGTCCAGGCCGGCGGCGATCAGGATGGCTCCGCCGAAGAGCAGGATGAAGGACATCACCAGGTAGGAGCTCATGTTGGGAGCGATCTCGGTGGTGATGATCTTCCACGTGCGCCGACCGCTGAGCCGGGCCAGGTCCACGTAGTCGCGGGTGGCCAGCGACAGCGCCTGGGAGCGGACCGCGCGAGCCGCCCACGGCCAGGAGGTCAGACCGATGAACAGTCCCTGCACGAACAGGCCGCGCGCCTCCAGGTAGGCGATCGCGACGATGAGGACGACCATGGCGGGAAGGACCAGGACCACGTTCGTGATCATGTTGAGGATCTCGTCGATGATCCCGCCCTTGTACCCGGCGACGAATCCGACCGCCGTGCCGATGACGAAGGCGACGCCGCCGCCGAACACGCCGATGAGGAACGTGGAGCGCAGCCCGTACACGAACTGGGCCCAGATGTCCTGGCCGAACGTGGTGGTGCCGAACCAGTACTCACCGCTGGGCGGCTGGGTCTGCGGGCCGACGTACTCGTTGGGGTCGTGGCCGATGAAGAGCGGGCCGATGATCCCGAGCAGCAGGAACGTGAGGACGATGCCCAGGCCGATGAGCAGCTTGGGGTTGCGCCGGGCGAAGTGCAGGGTCTCGGAGAACCTGCGCTCACCGACCGGTTCCGGGGAACCGGCGGAGTCCGCGGTTCCCGGTGCTCCAGCGACGCTCGTCATGAGGAGCCTCCCGTCATCTGGACCCGGGTGCGCGGGTCGATCAGTACGTAGACGATGTCGATGATGAAGTTGGCGATCAGCACCCCGACGACCACGAACAGGAAGACCCCCTGGAGCAGGAAGAAGTCCCGGTTGTTCAGGGAGTCCAGGATGAGGCTGCCGAGGCCGGGGTAGTTGAACACGATCTCGGTGAGCAGGGAGCCCGCGATGATCGTGCCCAGCTGGACCGCCAGACCGGTGATCTGCGGCAGCATCGCGTTGCGGAACGCGTAGCGGCGGATCAGCTTGCGCGGGGCGCCGAGGGCCTGGAGGTAGTTGGCGTAGTCCGCCTCCAGCTCGTAGATGATCATGTTGCGCATACCGATCGCCCAGCCGCCGAGCGCCACCAGGAACATGGACAGGAACGGCAGGAACCAGTGGGAGATCAGGTCGGAGATGAACAGCCAGCTGAACTCGGGGCGCAGGGAGAAGCTGTAGCCGCCGGAGGCCGGGAAGATCCCGGCGACGATGCCCAGGCTCCAGGCCAGCAGCAGGGCCAGCCACATGTACGGCGTGGCGGTGAGGATGTACCCGACCGGCAGGACCGTGTTGTCCAGGATCTTGCTCCGGGCGGCGAAGGCGCCGAAGCGGTTGCCGACGACCCAGCTGAGCAGGATCGCGGGGAGCAGCAGGGCCAGGGTGTAGGGCACCGCCCCCAGGATGATGTCGGTGACCGGCTCGGGATAGCGCATCACGCTGATGCCCAGGTCGCCCCGGAGCAGACCCGCCCAGAAGTTCAGGTACTGCTCGTACAGGGGAGCGTTGAGGCCGAACAGGTTCTCGTAGTAGCTGGTCATGGCCTCCAGGGCTTCGGGGTCACTGACCTGAGCGCGGGAAAGCATGCTCTGGACGGGATCGCCCGGCATGAAGCGCGGAATCATCCAGTTGATGGTGACCGCGACGATGAACGTAAGCAGGTAGACGAAGAGCTTACGACCGATGTAGCGCCACACACGTTCCTCCAGGTGATGGCGGCGGACAGTCGAGCGGCCCCGGCGGGGGCACGGTGCGGGCCCTGTGGAAGACCCGTACCGTGCCCGTCGCCCGGGGCTCCCCCGGCAGGGCATCTCTCGCGCCGTGCCCCGGCCGGGGGTGGGGAGTGGTCAGCGGGATGGAGGGGGAGTGTCTCCCCCGCCCCTACTCGACCGGTTCGATCTCCGCGAGAGTGGTGATGCCGCCCTGCTCCATCCACCCGTTCCAGAGGGTGGGCGCGCTGTTGGGCGTGTCCTCGTGCTCACTGGGCCAGTTGGTCCAGTTCGTGTTGGTGGACTGCGCCCAGAGGCCGTTGTACCAGAGCGGGATGGCCGGGAGCTCGGCCAGCTGGATCTCCTGCAGCTTCGAGGTGATCTCGGCCGCGGCCTCGACGTCGTCCACGGGCACCGCCGCGAGCTGCTCGGTGAGGTCCCACGCCTCCTCGCTCTCGTAGCGGTGGAAGTTCACCGTGGTCTGCTGCTCCTGGACGGGCATCTGGAAGAGGTAGTCGTAGTAGGTCCACGGCGTGTTGCTCAGCTGCCGCTCGTTGTTGATGACCAGGTCGAACTCACCCGAGTTGCGGTGGTCCCTGAGCAGGGCCTCGTCCGGGAACTCGGCCGTGATGTTGATGCCGACCTCCTGTGCGTGCTCCGCGATCAGGCGGGCCGCCTCCATCCAGTCGGTCCAGCCGGAGGGAACCTCCAGGGTCAGCTCGATGGGCTCGCCGTCGGGCGTCTCGACGAAGCCGTCGCCGTCCTCGTCGAGGTAGCCGGCCTCCTCCAGGAGGCCCACCGCCTCGTCCGCGTCGTACCTGAAGCCCTCCTCGGCGACCAGTTCCTGGTCGATGTAGGCGTCCCACTCGGGCAGCAGGCCGGTGGGGTTGGCCGGCTCGACGAGGTTGGCGTAGGGGCCCTCGACGATCTCGGTGATGTTGATGGCGTGGGCCAGGGCCTGGCGGAACTCCACGTCGTCGAGCGGGGCGCGGGTGGTGTTCGGCACCAGCCACGCCGTGTTGGCGCTCTTCATGTACGGGGGACCGTCGTAGAAGCTGGTGACGTTCTCGTTGCTGTTGAGGACCTGGTCGATTCCCGGAAGGAAGTTGTTCGAGAGGTCGACCTCGTTCTGGTTCAGCATGCCCATCGTCACCTCGTTGGAGGCGTTGACGATGTCGACGATGTAGCGCGCGTCCATGTCCATGTCGAGGGCTTCGACGCCCCACCAGTCGTCGTTGCGCTCCCAGATCATGCGGTCGTCCGCGTGCGACTCGTAGACGTAGGGGCCGGTGCCGACCGGGTTCTCGTTGGCGCTGTCGGTGACCGCGGTCTCCTCCATGTCGCCCCAGATGTGTGCGGGGAGGATGGGGTTGGAGTAGGCCCAGTTCATCCACTCCTGCGGACGGCTCTCCGAGAAGGTGACGGTGACCGTGCGCTCGTCGGTGGCCTCGACGCTCTCGACGTAGTTCCAGACGTTGCTGTAGGAGACTCCGTCGATCTTGCCGAGCTCCAGCGTGGTCACGACGTCGTCGGCGACCAGGGGCTCTCCGTCGGTCCACGTGATGCCCTCACGCAGGGTGATCTCGTGCACGGTGTCCGAGACCCACTCGTCGCTCTCGGCGAGCCAGTGCACGTACTCGCCGGTCACCGGGTCGTAGTGGAAGAGCGACTCGTAGACCAGGCCGATCGTGCCGACCGCGTAACCTCCCCTCATCATGGGGTTCCAACTGGTCGGCGCCGACCACGCCGTACCCGTGGTGTACAGGGTCTCGGCCCGGGGGTACTGCCCCGTACCGCCGCCTTCTTCCCCGCCGCCACCCGAGCATGCAGTGGCCGCGATGGCCAGTGCCGCGAGTGCCGCCGGAAGCCGCAGAGACTTCATCTCGACTCCTCCTTCCACCCGGCCGACCCGTGGGGGGAGTCCCCTCCATGACGCGGAGAGGTGGGAGCGCTCCCAGTAGGGGGCGCGCAGGGTCGTTGCTGAACCGGGTAAGTGACGTTAACAACAACACGTCCGACGGAAGCCCGTCAATGCCCGACACTTCGCTGTTACTCGCTTGTAACAGCACAGATGCGGGTATGTCAGTAAGTTCGCCCCCGCTGAACCGGTTCCGCACGCACGCTCACGCCCCCGCCTGGCGGGGACGGCGGGCAGTCGGCGTTCGGACGCCCAGGGGGAGCACGGGGGGCGGGACGGGCCCCTCAGGTCACGCGCCCAGGGGTCCGGTGCTCGCCCGCGGGTACAGCTCGCCCCGGGAGACCTCCCGCTTCTCCACCGGCCCGCCCTTGATCGTCGCGCCCAGCATCAGCGCGGCCATGCGGCCGTAGGAGACGACGTCGCGGGCGATCGCGGTCAGCGACGGGCGGACCAGCCGGCACAGCACCGAGTCGTCCCAGGCCACGATGGACAGCTGGGAGGGCACGTCGACGCCCATCTCGTGGGCCACGCCCAACCCGGCCACGGCCATCAGGTCGTTGTCGTAGACCAGCGCGGTAGGCCGGTCCTGGGTGGCCAGCAGCCTGCGCGTGGTCTTCGTGCCCGCCTCACCCGTGTAGTCGGCGTAGACCGAGCGGGCCTCACCCAGGCCGGCCTGCTCCGCCGCGTCCAGGAAGGCGCCCACCCGCGCCCGGGTGTGCACGAACTCCTCCGGGCCCGCCACGTGGACGATGCGCCGGTGGCCGAGAGCGGCCAGGTAGTGGACGACCTCGCGCATGGCACCGGCGTCGTCGGTGTACAGGCAGGGCAGGGGATCCGCCCCCTCGGGGCCGCCCAGGAGCACGGCCGGCAGGGGGAGCTCCTCCACCACGCGGACACGGGGATCGTCCACGCGCAGGTCCACCATGACCACGCCGTCGACGCGGCGCTCGGCCGACCAGCGCCGGTAGGCCGCGATCTCGGCGCCCATGTCCTCGGTGACCTGTAGCAGGAGGTCCACCCCCGAGGAGGCCAGCTCCGTCTCGATACCCGAGACCAGCTGCATGAAGAAGGGCTCCAGGCCGAGCGAGTGGGCGGGGCGGTCCACCACCAGGCCGATCGCTCCGACCCGGCCGCCGGGCGAGAGCGCCCGCGCCGGGCTGCTGGGCGCCCAGCCCAGGTCATGGGCGATCGCCAGGATGCGCCCACGGGTCTGCTCCGAGACCCCCGGGCGCCCGTTGAGGGCATACGACACGGCACCTTTGGACACCCCGGCGGCCTTGGCGATGTCCATGATGGTCGGACGCCGCATCAGTCCCCCCATTCGTCCCCCTGATCACAGAAAACTGAACCGGTTAAGCAGACGGCTAGGGATTGTACTGCATGGACTCGAAACCCATGCGAACAAAGATTCCGTCAGCCCCGCGAGCCTCCCTGGCATCCCGGGCACCAGTAGAGGGTGCGCCCGGCCAGAGTGGAGGAGGCGACCGGGGAGGAGCACACGCGACAGGGGTCGCCCGTGCGGTAGCAGACGTAGAAACTGTCCGACCGGGGGACGGGGTACACGTCCGGATCGGGGCGGTGTTCGGGCAGGGTGGTGACGATACGGCCGTCGCGCACGCCGTCGCGGAGCAGTCCGGCGAGGTCCTCCCACAGCCGGGTCCACTGGCCGTGCGTGAGCTCGCGGCCCGGGGTAAGGGGGTCCAGGCCCGCACGGAACAGCGACTCGGCCCGGTAGATGTTGCCGATCCCCGCCACGACGTCCTGGCGCATGAGCAGTGCGGCGACGCTGGTCCGGGAGCGGCCGACCACGCGCCAGGCCCGTTCGGGGTCGGCGTCGTCGCGCAGGGGGTCGGGGCCCAGCCGGTCCTGGACGGCCTGCTTCTCATCCTCGGTGAGGACCTCGCAGGCCGAGGGCCCGCGCAGGTCGGCCCAGCCGGAGGAGTTGACCAGCCGTGCGCGTACCGCGCCGACCGGCGCCGGCGGCAGGACGAAGCCCTCCTCGTCGCGGACCAGTTCCAGGCGGGTTCCGGCCCCGGCGCGCGGCGCTCCCAGGTGGCGTTCGCCGTCGGTGTCGCCGAAGGTCCAGGCACCGTACAGGCCCAGGTGGACCCGCAGCCACTCCCCCGAGTCGAATCCGAGGAAGAGGTGCTTGCCGTGTGCCTCGCTCTCGGCGAGGACCCGGCCGTCCACGCGGGCGGCGCCGTCGGCGAAGCGGCCCTGCGGGCTGCTCGCGTGCACCGTGCCGCCGCCGAAGGTCTTGTCGAAGTGCGCCGCCAGCCGGTGCAGCGTGTGGCCCTCAGGCACCGTGTTCCCCTCTCCCGTCGGCCCGGGGCGGCGGACGGACCACCGCGTTCCGGACGTCCCGGTCCAGGGTAGTGCTCCCGCGCGTACCGGCCGGCCGGTGCGTGGGACCGCTCCGGCCGGCCCGCGGGGCCCTTCGGCCGGTGCGTCAGTGGGCGGTGAGGATCTCCTCCACGAGGGTGCGCGGATCGGCCAGGCAGCGCCAGGCGGGCACCAGCACCACGGGGTCCCCGGTGACGCGGTTGAGCGACTCGCCCCGGGCGAGCAGGTGGCGCAGGGACCGGCCGTCGGGCTCGTGGTCGAGCAGGAGCAGCAGACGGCGGGAGCCGAACCGGACCACCATGTCGGCGGTCCAGCCCTCGACCGTCTGCTGGAGGGTCACCTCCGTGCCCACCCGGCGCAGCTCCGCCACCAGCGCGGAGGCGGCCGGGTCGGCCCGTACCGCGCAGGCGCCCGAGGCCACCGCGTCCAAGCCGCCCAACGGCCCGTCGTCGCCCGACCAGTACCCGCGGTCGCCCACCACCACCAGCCGCTGGCGGGTGCGGGTCAGCACCGACGACCACAGGTGCCCCATCCGGCGGATCCGGCGCTCGGCGATGGTGGGCGCGCCGAGGGTGAGCATCGGCGAGAGCACGGTGACGTCGACCGCGTCGCGGTCGCACGCCAGGAGGTCGGGACCGCCGACCCGCACCTCGTGCCGCAGGACGCGTTTGCGCAGCAGGCGGCGGATCAGGGCGACCTGGGGCTGGGTCGGCGCGACGACCGCGACCACCCTGCCGTACGGCAGGTGCTCGTCGATCTCGTCCACCACCACCGCCACCCGGTAGGCCTCGTCCCGGTTGACGTAGGACGCGCCGGGAGCCGCCTCGCAGACGCCGGCGGCGTCGCGCCACTCGAACGCCGGCCCTCCGGCGGGGTCGGGGGTGGTGCGCACCGCGAGCCTGCCCCCGTAGCAGTGCCGTGAGGCGGCCTCCGCGAGCCGGGGCGGCGCCCCGTCGTGCTCGTCCAGCCATATCGGGGGCGGCGCGGCCCGGTACAGGGCGCGCATCGCCGAACCCGTGCCGTGGCGCAGGCCCCGGTCGTCCAACTGGTCCGCGGACAGTCCCGCGGTGGCCAGCACACGGCGCTCCTCGTCCGGTTCCAGCGCGCTCGTCGGCCCCGGGTGCGCCGGGTCGCCGAAGACCACGGCGCGGTTGGCCCGGTAGAGCGCGGGCAGCAGCTCGGCCACCCGGGTGCGCTCCGCGCCGACCACGACGACCAGGTCGAACAGGCCCGCATGCGGCGGCAGAGCCCTGACCTGGTCGGTGCGGCACATCCACGCGGGCAGGGCGTCGAGCAGGTCGTCCAGTCCGAGCCAGCCGTTGCCGTGGTGCCAGTTGAGGGTCTCCAGCCGGTTCTCGATCGCGGCGCGGCCCCGGCGCAGCCGGGGTTCGGCGACCGAGCGCAGGCAGGCGGCGCTGGACCTGCGGTGCCGGTCCAGGGCGTCGGCCAGCTCGGCGGTCAGCTCTCCCAGCGGAGCACAGCGGGTGCGCCGGTCCACCGCCGACCGCCACTCGCTCTCCATGCGGGCGACCGCGCAAAGCCGGGCGAGACTGTCGGGGTCGGTGCCCACGCCCAGCTCACGGCGGACGGCGCCACGGTGGCGCAGCCCCGTCAGAGCGCCCGCCCTGGCGCGCTCGGCCCTCTGCAGCCAGTACTCGGGGCCGCCCCGCTCGGGGGTGAAGAGGGAGTCGGGGTCCCAGCCCTGGGCGATGACGCGGGCGCGCTCCTTCGCCAGGTGGGCGAGCGCGTGCCCGCCGGAGGCCATGGTGTCCATCGTCCGCCACGCCTCACGGACCCGCGCCCAGTCCTCGGCCAGGTCCGTCCAGTGGGTGAGGGGGTCCTCCCCGCCGAAGTCCCGCCCACCGGAGTCGGCGCAGGCGGTGGACATGTTCCCGGCGTGCTCGGTGAGGAGCCGGGTGAGCAGCAGGACCTCGGCGGAGCGGTGCTCGCTCCCGCCGACACGTACGAGGGGGTAGGCGGGTGAGGCGTCGGCGCGGACGCCGGTCTCGGCGATGTCGGTGGCGGTGCGCCCGCAGACCAGGACGCGCTGGCCGTTGCCGACGGCGGTGCGGACGATGGCGTCGACCAGGTCGTGTGCGCCGCTGCCGGGAGGAGCTGCGGCCACGGTGAGCTGGTCGCGCATGGCGGCGCTCAGGACGGCGTACTGGGACTGGTCGAGGGGGGTCGCGCGGATCGGGACCGTGGAGCCGTCGGTACCGGTGGACGGGGGAACGGCGCGGGCGGCGCGCCGGGAGCTCCCCCGGCCGGCGAAGAGCCGTCCGGGGTGGGGCGGTGCGGCGGTCTCGGCCCGCCGGGCCGCCGTGGTCCGCCCGAGAAGGGGCTCCAGCGCCGTCCCGCCGACGTCGTCGGGGTTGAGGCCGTCCCGCTCGGAGGGGTCCAGGTCGGCGAGGACGCTCTCGACGTCGCCGGGGCCGTACTCGTACCCGTCGGGGCCGGGCCCGGCGTCGCCGGTGCCGTGTTCGCCGGCCCCGTGCCGGCCGTCCGGGCCGTACCTGTCGGCCCCGCGCCGACCGTCGGGGCCCGCGCGGAAGAACACGGCGACGTTGTGGGCGCCGTCGATGTCGGTGCGCGGGGTGCTCCGGGTGCCGAGGGGGGCGATGTCGTCCACCCTCTCGACCTCCAGCCGGGCGAGCAGGGCGCGGACCCTGACGGCGAGGTCGGCGACGGCGGCGGGTCGGCGCAGGGGGTCTGGCGCCCCGGAGCGCAACCGCGTGCGCAGCTCGAACAGGTCCTCGGGGTCGGTGACGCCGAGCCGCGCCAGGAGGGCGGGGTTGACGTCGGGCGGGCCGACCGCGCGGACCAGTGTGCCCTCGGGGGCGGCGCGAAGGTCACCGGCGTCGTCCACCGCCCGCACGTCGACGACGAGCAGGGGCAGGGCGAGGCGGTCGGCGCCCTCGCCCAGGAACACGAGCGGGTAGCCGTAGCGCGGCGCCTGGCCCCGGCTCCGTGCCAGGCGCATGACCCGGGCGGCCTCCGGGGACAGCACGAGGGTCTCCCGGGCCCCGCTGAACAGGACCTCGGGTCCTGCGGGCAGGCAGGCACAGGCGTCGGAACCGAGTTCGTCGGCGCGGACGGAGTGGGTGTGCACGGCCTCGCGGTGCAGGCAGGCGCGCAGGTAGGCCAGGAGGGACCGGACCTCGTCGCGGTCGATCGGCGGCTTCCAGCGCAGTGAGGCGGTACCGACCCCCGACCGGCTGACCTGCCCGGGTGCGGCGGGGAGGGCACCGGGAATCCCCTGCTCCGCCCCCGGGACGCAGCCGTAGCCGATGTCGTGTTCGTCGTCGCGTAGTGACCTCACGTGTCCCCCCGGACCTGACGCCGTGATCAGGCGGTTACTCCCCGCCAGCAACGCTCATTGTGGCGGATGGGCCCGCCCCGGATCCGTGGAACACCGGAAACCGTCGCGGATTTCACCCTGGGTGACGGACCGGGTCCCGTGGACGCGTGTCCGGGGCCCGCCGGAGGCCACCGGGGCCTCAGGTGGTGGCCCCGTGGACGCGCAGGGCGATCCAGAGCTCGGCCCGGTAGTCGGGGTCGTCGAGGTCCCCGGGGAGCAGGTCGCGGATGCGCCGCATGCGGTAGCGGAGTGTGTGCCTGTGGACGCCTAGCGACTCCGCCGCGGCGTCCCACCGGCCCGAGGCCGCGAGGTAGGCGTGCAGCGAGGCGAGCAGCTCGGCGGAGGTCCGCTGCCGCATGAGCGGAGCGAGCAGGTCCCCGGCCATGCGGGCCCCGGCGGGGGTGTCCGCCAGGCCGAGCAGCCCACCGGGCAGGTCGCCGACCCGGACCAGGTCCTCCCCCGCATCGCGCGCGGCCTCCAGCGCGCGCCCGGCCTGGGACAGCGCCGCGGACAGCTCCGCGTAGGGGGAGGGGTCGCTCACGCCGACCGGCCCCTCCAGCACCTCGCCGATCACGCCCGCGTCCGTGCCCGCGGGGGCCAGCAGCAGCGCGCGCCCGCCGTGCTCGGTGACCAGGACGCCCTCCGGCGGCTGGGCGGGCCCGGTCCCCTCCGCCGCCGCCACCACGACGGGTTCGGCGGGAAGGACCTCCCGCAGCCGCTCCGCCCCCGGGTGGAGGAGGTCCAGGGCCCCGGTGAGCAGCGCCGCGAGCAGCCCCTCCCGCACCCGGGCCGTGCCGTCGTGGGCGGTGCGCTCCAGTTCGAGGGAGAGCAGGGAGACCGCGGCGTTGACCAGGGTGCGCTCGTCCGAGCCGAGCCGCCCTCCGGTACCCACGGCGAGGAACCCGCGGACCCGCCGGCCGATGGACAGGGGCTGCACGGAGACGTGCTCGCCCCCGGAGGTCAGGGAGACGCTCGCACGCGTGCCCGCCTCGCGCAGCCGGTCGAGTTCGTCGGCCAGCCCGGCGGCGCGTGCGGCGGCTCCGTCGGGAGAGGCGTGCCGGGCCGTGCCGTCGGCGGAGAGCAGCAGCACCCAGGCGCCGAGGTCGCGGGCCAGCCGGTCCACGATCGCCGGGGCTCCGGTGAGCGCGGCGCGGGTGAGGTCGCGCTGCGCGGCGAAGGCCCTGCTCAGGCCCTCGTACTCCTCCTTGGCCAGGAGCCGGGAGACCTCCTTGCCGATCGCGATGAAGGGGGTCTCCCGGGGGACCTCCAGCAGGGTGAGGCCGAACTCGGCGGCGGCCCCGCGGAGCTCGGCGGGGGTCTCGTCCAGGACCACGCCGACGGCGAAGCCCAGGCCGGCGATCCGGCGCTCGGCCAGGCGGCGGGTGTAGTCGCGCAGGTCGGGCACGCCGGTCGCCCAGCGCACGCCGGTGGTGAGGAGGAGTTCGCCGCCCGCCAGGTAGGGGGTGGGGTCCTCCAGCTCGCTGACCGCGACCCACTCCACCTGCCGGTCCAGGCCCTCCTGCCCCGTGAGCGGGTTCAGCCGCAGGCGCTGTGCCCGCACCAGGGCGCCCAGGGTCGGTGGCATCGCTTCCCTCCTCCTTCGAACCCTGACGTGTTGGCACAAGGTTCTGCTTCGATTATCCACTGTGTCCATGGGTGAGGGGTGCGGAGCGCCCTAGTGTCATGCGGGTCGGGGAGCCCACCCCCGCCTTCCCGTTCCCCGTCCACCGCAGAAGGAGGCAGCCGCATGGCAGCGACCGAGGTCGCCCAGTCCCGCCGGATCGTCACCGAGATCCCCGGCCCCAAGTCCCGCGCGATCCAGGAGCGCCGCCGTTCGGCCGTCGCCCAGGGCGTCGGCAGCGTCCTGCCCGTCTACGTCGAGCGCGCGGGCGGCGGCATCGTCGAGGACGTCGACGGCAACGCCCTGATCGACTTCGGCTCCGGCATCGCCGTGACCAACGTCGGCAACGCCGACCCGCGTGTGGCGGAGCGCGCCGCCGAGCAGCTCGGCCGGTTCACGCACACCTGCTTCATGGTGAACCCGTACGAGGCGTACGTGGACGTGTGCGAGGCGCTGAACCGCATCACGCCGGGCGACCACGAGAAGCGGTCGATCCTGCTCAACTCGGGCGCCGAGGCGGTCGAGAACGCGGTGAAGATCGCCCGCAGCGCGACCGGCCGCCAGGCGGTGGTGGTGTTCGACCACGCCTACCACGGCCGCACCAACCTCACCATGGGTCTGACCGCGAAGAACATGCCCTACAAGCAGGGCTTCGGGCCGTTCGCCGGTGAGATCCACCGGATGCCGATGGCCTACCCGTACCGCTGGCCGACCGGCCCGGAGAACTGCGGCCCCGAGGCCGCGGCCATGGTCGCCGACCAGATCACCAAGCAGATCGGCGCCCGGAACGTGGCGGCCGTGGTGATCGAGCCGATCCAGGGCGAGGGCGGCTTCATCGAGCCCGCGCCGGGCTTCCTGCCCGCCGTGGCGGAGTTCTGCCGCGCCAACGGCATCGTGTTCGTCGCCGACGAGGTGCAGACCGGCTTCGCCCGTACCGGCCACATGTTCGCCTCCGAGCACGAGGGCGTGGTCCCGGACCTGATCACGACCGCCAAGGGCATCGCGGGCGGCCTGCCGCTGGCCGCCGTGACCGGTCGCGCCGAGCTGATGGACGCCGTGCACGGCGGCGGCCTGGGCGGCACCTACGGCGGCAACCCGGCGGCGTGCGCCGCCGCGCTGGCCACGCTGGAGGCCATCGAGTCCGACGGCCTGGTGGAGCGGGCCCGCGAGATCGGCGACCTGATGCTGGGGCGCCTGCGCGAGATGGCCGCCAAGTACGAGGTCATCGGCGACGTGCGCGGACGCGGCGCGATGGTCGCGATCGAGCTGGTCGGGGACGGGGAGAGGACGCCCGACCCCGAGGCGCTGGCCAAGGTGCTGTCCTACTGCCACTCCCGGGGCCTGGTACTGCTGAGCGCGGGCACCTACGGCAACGTGATCCGCATGCTGCCGCCGCTGGTGATCGGCGACGAGCTGCTGCACGAGGGGCTGGACCTCCTGGAGGAGGCCTTCGCCCGGCTGTGAGGACCGGCGCCGGGGCCCCACCCGGATGATCTTGCTCCCAGTGACACTGTCGGCGGTCGGGAGTGCCGCCAAGAGCAAGATCATCCGGGGTGGGAGCGAGCCGGCGAACCCTCGTGGCCACCGCCCTAGCGGGTGCCCCAGGCGTAGGTCTGCTTGCGCAGTTTGAGGTAGAGGAACGTCTCGGTGGTGGACACGGTGTCGATGGCGCGGATGTTCGCCAGGATGTCCAGCAGCTTGGCGTCGTCCTCGGCGACCACCTCGACCATCAGGTCGAACGAGCCCGCCGTGATCACCACGTACTCCACGCCCCCGACGTCCGAGACGGCGTCGGCGGCGGCGTTGAGGTCGCCGGTGGTGCGCACGCCGATCATGGCCTGGCGGTGGAAGCCCAGCATCATGGGGTCGGTGACGCCCACCACCTGGACCACCTCGGCCTCCAGCAGCCGCTGCACGCGCTGGCGCACCGCCGCCTCCGACAGGCCGACGGCCTTGCCGATGGCCGCGTAGGACCGTCGCCCGTCCTCCTGCAACACCTCGATGATGCGCTTGGCGGTGTCGTCGAGGACCACGCCGTTGGTCCTGCGCACAGGGCTGGGGTCCGGCTGTTCGGTCACGGGGTCCCTCCGCTTTCGGTACATGGAATCCAGTTTCCACCGACGCGCCTACCAGCGGATTTCATTGTTTCTTGCGCATCGGACAACGGATTCCAAGGTACTGCATGTGCGCGGCGGGGTTGAGGGGCGTATGTGGAACGGGGGTCCGCCCTGCTCGGCGGCGGTCCGGCCGGCCCCCGGCGGCCCGGGTCCGCCGGTTCAGCGCTCCTCGCGGACCGAGTCCAGCGACAGCAGCGCCACGTGCAGGGACAGGCAGGTCTCCACCGACTCCAGGTCCGCGTCCAGCACGTGGGAGATCCGCCGCAGCCGGTCGTAGAACGCCGGCCGTGAGAGGTGGGCGCGTCCGGCCGCCAGCGCCTTGTTGCGGCCCGCGCCCAGGTAGTGGCGGAGCATGTCGGTCAGGTCGCCGCCGTGCCGCGCGTCGTGGTCCAGCAGCGGCCCCAGCTCCCTCTCGACGTAGGTCTGTAGCCGCTCGTCGTCGCGGAACAGGTGCAGCAGGCCGCGCAGGTGCAGGTCGGGCAGCCGGTAGAAGGGGCGCCGGTCGCTCTGCCGGATGGCCGCGTCGCCGACCTGGCGGGCCTCCAGGAAGGAGCGCCGCACCTCGCGGACGCCGTCCACGGAGGAGCCCACGGCCAGGACCGCGGCGTCGCCCACGGTGCCCCGGACACGGTCGGCGAGCATGTGCAGGGTCGTGTCCAGGCTCTGGCGCCCGGGCAGGGCCAGCAGGATGCCCACCCGCAGGTCGTCGAGCGAGCCCACCAGGGCGGGCAGGCGCAGCTCGCGGCAGGCGCGCGCGGCGCCCTCCGCCGTGTCGGACAGGCGGGCCTGGGCGGCCAGGCCGGTGCCGCCCTCACGCAGGCGCAGCACCAGCCCCACGAGTTCGCGGCCCTTGAGCGGCACGCCCACCGCGCGGGCCCGGACCAGGGCCTCCTCCGGGTCGGAGTAGGCGCGGTCGACGATGCCCGCGATGATCGTGCGGTGCGTCTGCCGCTCCAGGCTCTCCTGGTGGCGCTCCAGCAGCCTGCCCAGGGCCAGGGTGGTGGCGGCGCGCTCGATGAGCATGCTCTGGCGGGGGGTCGGGTTGGCCCCGACGACGAGGATCAGCCGTCCCCAGTCCTGGCCGCGCGCCCCGACCATGGTGACCAGCCATCCGGTGGCGGGCGTGTGGACGGTGCGCGAGCCCGAGCGGGCCGCGCGCGAGCGGCTCTCCCACGAGGTGAGCAGGGTGCCGGGGTCCTCGCCGTTGAGGTCGCAGGCCAGTACCTGGTGGGTGAGGTTCTCCAGGACCACCGGGCAGCCGGAGAGCTGGGCGACCTCGTGCAGGATGCGCCCGGCGTCGGCGCCCTCCACCGATAGCCGGGTGAACACCGAGTGCAGCTTCTCGGACTCGCGCAGCTCCTCCAACTGCTCGTTGACCACGCGGATGTGCACGGCCTCGGTGATCTCCACGAAGCGTGCCTCTCGGTCGAGCAGGATGACCGGCACGCCCGCGTCGCGGGCGGCGTCGAGGAAGGCGTGCGGGAGCTCCGCGTGGTACTTGCGGCCGAGCTCGACCGCGATACCGCTGACCCCGGCCGCGGCCAGGTCGTCGATGTAGCGGCGCAGCGCGTCGGGGTCGTCGGGCATGGCGATACCGGTGCTGAGCACCAGCTCACCGCCCCGGAGGAGGTGGGCGAGGTCGGTGACCTCGGCGATGTGGACCCAGCGCACGGCCACGTCCAGGCGTTCGGAGCCCGCCACGACCCGGGGGCGGGCACGTTGGAGGGCGGGCAGCTGGAGGACCTCGTCGAGGGTGGGGAGCACGGCTTCCATTCTAGTGACGCGAAGCCGAACGCAGTGTCATATCCCTGACTCGTCCACTTACAGTGTGTACGCCGGTGCGTGCCCCGGTCCCAGGTCATGGAGCCACCCGCAGATCCTTACATGTCGTAATCCCGTCCACCATGTTGTCAACATGCTGATCCTGGCCATGCAAGGAGGGCGGGGCGAGACTGGGGGCATGTCGGAACTTCTCTCGCGCCACCGCGCGGTCATGCCCTCCTGGCTGCCCCTGTACTACGAGTCCCCGCTGGAGATCACCAGCGGCAAGGGCGCCCGTGTCACGGACGCCGACGGCAACACCTATCTGGACTTCTTCACCGGCATCGTGACCAACATGCTCGGCTACGACGTGGCCGAGGTGCGCGAGGCCGTGGAGCGCCAGCTCGCCAAGGGGGTCGTGCACACCTCCACCCTGTACCTCATCCGCAGCCAGGTGGAACTGGCGGAGAAGATCGCCCGCCTGTCGGGGATCCCGGACGCCAAGGTCTTCTTCACCAACTCCGGTACCGAGGCCAACGAGACCGCCCTGCTGCTGGCCACGTACGCGCGCGGCAGCGACGAGGTGCTCGCGATGCGCGGCAGCTACCACGGGCGCTCGTTCGGCACCGTGGCGGTGACCGGCAACCGGGCGTGGAAGAACTCCTCGCTGTCGCCGCTGAACGTGCACTACCTGCACGGCACCGACCACGCGTCCCCGGCCTTTCGCGGGATGACCGACCAGGAGTACGTCGAGGCGTGCGTCGCCGACCTGCGCGACGTGCTGGACACCACCGCGCCGAACGTGGCGTGCCTGATCGCCGAGCCGATCCAGGGCGTGGGCGGGTTCGCGATGCCGCCGGACGGGCTGTACGCCGCCTACAAGGAGGTGCTGGACGAACACGGCATCCTGTTCGTGTCCGACGAGGTGCAGACCGCGTGGGGCCGCACCGGCACGAGCTTCTTCGGCATCGGCGACCACGGCGTGACCCCGGACGCCATGACCTTCGCCAAGGGGCTGGGCAACGGCTTCGCCGTGGGCGGCGTCGTGGCGCGCGGCGACCTGATGGACCGGCTCGGCGCGCTGGGCGTGGCCACCTTCGGCGGCAACCCGGTGTCGATGGCTGCGGCCGGGGCGACCCTGGACTACGTCCTGGAGCACGACCTCCAGGGCAACGCGCGGCGGCAGGGGTCCCTGATCCTGGAGGGCCTCAAGGCGCTGACCGCGCTGCCGAGCGTGCGGGACGTGCGCGGCAGGGGCCTGATGTTCGCCGTGGAGATGGCCGACCCCGCCACCGGCGCGCCCTCGCCGACGCTCGCGGGCGGGGTGCTGGAGGCCGCGCGAGAGCGCGGGCTGCTGGTGGGCAAGGGCGGCGTGCACGGCAACGTGCTGCGGATGGCGCCGCCGCTGACGCTGTCCCAGGAGGAGGCCGTGGAGGGCCGCGACGCGCTGTTGGACGCGGTGCGCTCGGTGGACGCCGGGGCCTGATGCCCGAACGGCCCCTGGGGCCTCCTGCGGCCCCAGGGGCCGATGTGAACCGGAGTCCCCCACTTCGATGGATGCCCCGACCCCACCCGTACAAGCGGACACTCGCCCGCCTGTGGACAAGGAAGAGAACAGCATGAGCAAGCACGTCACCCACTGGATCGGCGGGGCCGCCCACGAGGGGCCGTCCCAGCACCGGGGGGACATCTACAATCCCGCGTCCGGCCAGGTCACCGGCACGGTCGACCTCGCGGGGCCCAAGGAGGTCGACGCGGCGGTGACCGCGGCACGGGAGGCCTTCCCCGGATGGCGCGACACCTCGCTCTCCAAGCGGGTCCAGGTCCTGTTCCGCTTCCGCGAGCTGCTCAACGGGAACAAGGAGCGGCTGGCGGAGCTGATCAGCGCCGAGCACGGCAAGGTCTTCTCCGACGCCCTGGGCGAGGTGTCCCGCGGCCTGGACGTCGTCGACTTCGCCTGCGGCATCCCGCACCTGCTCAAGGGCGGCTACTCCGAGAACGTGTCCACCGGCGTGGACTCCTACTCGATCATGCAGCCGCTCGGCGTGGTCACCGGCATCACGCCGTTCAACTTCCCCGCGATGGTGCCGATGTGGATGTTCCCGGTGGCCGTCGCCTGCGGCAACGCGTTCGTGCTCAAGCCCAGTGAGAAGGACCCCTCCGCGGCCGTCGTGATGGCCGAGCTGTGGGCCGAGGCGGGGCTGCCCGACGGGGTGTTCAACGTCGTGCACGGTGACAGGGCCGCGGTCGACGCCCTCCTGGAGCACCCGGACGTGGCGGCGGTCAGCTTCGTGGGCTCGACCCCGATCGCCCGGCACGTCTACCGGACCGCCGCCGAGCACGGCAAGCGCGTCCAGGCCCTGGGCGGGGCGAAGAACCACATGGTGGTGCTGCCCGACGCCGACCTGGACCTGGCCGCGGACGCGGCGGTCTCGGCCGGGTTCGGCTCGGCGGGCGAGCGGTGCATGGCCATCTCGGCGGTGGCCGTGGTGGACTCGGTCGCCGACGAGCTGCTGGAGCGGATCCGCGAGCGGGTGGCGCGCCTGCGCGTGGGCCCCGGCGACGACGACCGCAGCGAGATGGGCCCCCTGGTCACGCGCGAGCACCGCGACAAGGTCGCCTCCTACCTGGAGTCGGGGGTGCGCGAGGGCGCGACCCTGGCGATCGACGGGCGGATGCATCCGGTGCTGGGCGGGGACCCGGACGGTTTCTGGCTGGGTCCCTCGCTGCTGGACCACGTCGGACCGGAGATGTCCTGCTACCGGGACGAGATCTTCGGACCGGTGCTGAGCATGGTGCGCGTGGGCGACTACGACGAGGCCGTGAAACTCGTCAACGACAGCCCCTACGGCAACGGGACGGCGGTCTTCACCAACGACGGCGGCGCCGCGCGGCGCTTCCAGCACGAGATCGAGGTCGGCATGGTGGGGATCAACGTCCCCATCCCGGTGCCGATGGCCTACTACTCCTTCGGCGGCTGGAAGCAGTCGCTGTTCGGCGACTCGCACGCGCACGGTACCGAGGGCGTCCACTTCTACACCCGCACGAAGGCGGTCACCGCACGCTGGACGGACCCGAGCCGAAGGCCCGAGGGAGGCGTCGATCTGGGCTTCCCCACCAACGGCTGAACAGGACTTCACGGAAATAGCGGATGGATCTGCCTCACTGTCGGTCGACCACGAACGACAGGGAGTATCGTTGTCGTCAGGCGCCCCTCACGGGGCGTGGTCGACGCTGTCGACGGCACACGAGCCATCCTGGGAAGGACGCGCTCATTTCCCCTCCTCCCCGATGGAAGCGGGCGCGTCAACGGAAGCGCTCCGGGTCCGCCTCTCCCCCTGGACCCGGAGCGCGACCGTCTTCTCCTAGTGGGCCGCGAACAGCCGTTCACCAGCGGGAACCCGGGGCTCCACGTCGATGATGCCCGCGCACTCCTCACAACCGAACACACGGCTCCCGTCCGGCAGCTCACCGAGGCGCCGACGGGGCCGGGGCCACTTGGCGTGGCAGACGACGCAGGCATCCCCCATGCACTGCGCCCAGCTCAGCAGGCTCGGGTCGTAGACGTAGGTGTCGGTTGCGGGCCGCGTGTCTGGTTCACACATCATGCTCATTCCGCGCAATGTCCTTGCTCCCCCCGTGGTTTAGGACAGTCTGGCGGGCCGATAGTTACCGGCTCTTTATTGAATCAGAAGCTTTGGGCGCCTGGAAGGTTCCGGACCGATTTACATCACATCATGCAGATGAATCATAACCGTAGGTGACGAACCCTGGGAAGACCCTGCTCGCTGGGAAGATTTTCATCCTCTTTGTCCGAGTATCTACCAAGCGATAGCGGCCCGGCCCCTCACTCCTCTACCCGCGCAGAGACCGAAAAACGGCGCAGCGACAGAGCCGGATTAATGCTTCGCACTTCTTCCACCCGAGCGGCCGAAACCTCGGCCGAGGCGACGGCGAAGGTCTGCTCCCCCAGCGCCGCGAGCGGCGTTCCCATGGGGTCGACCACCATGCTGTTGCCCGCGCCCCCGGGCGCCGCCTGCCCGGAAGCCGCCACGTACACGGTGTTCTCGACGGCGCGCGCCCGCACCAGCGTCCGCCAGTGCTCCTCCTTCAGCGGGCCCGGCACCCACTGCGCGGCCAGCAGCACCACGTGCGCACCGGCGTCGGCGACGCGCCGCGTCACCTCCGGGAAGCGCAGGTCGTAGCAGGTCTGCAGACCGAACACCACGCCGTCCACGGTGAAGGTCTCGGGCTCCTCGATCGGACCGGGCCGCAGCACGTCCGACTCCCTGGCCCCGAACGCGTCGTACAGGTGGATCTTGCGGTAGTGCGCGACCCTCTTCCCCTCCGGCGACAGCGCCACGAGCGTGTTGGTGAAGCGGGCGGCGTCGCCGTCCTCGGCCTCGTTGACCCCCAGCACCACGTACACGCCCTCCCGGCGGGCGGTGTCGGCCGCCGCGGCGACGAAGGGGCCGTCCAGGGGCTCGGCCGCATCCACGCCGCGGTGGTCGACGCGCGGGGCGGTGAACATCGTGTACTCGGGCAGCAGGACCACACCGGCGCCCTCGGCCGCCGCCCGGGCGGTCAGCCGCGCCACCGAGCGCTGGTTGTCGGCCTTGTCCTGACCGGGGGCGAACTGGGCGACCGCGACCTGCACCATCAGACCTCTCCTCGTCGGCGTGGGGCGCTTCGGCGTGCGCCGTGCCCCGAGTGTACGACCAGCTCCCGGGCCCGCGTCCGCTCCCGAGGAGCCGGCGCGGAGCGGCCTCTCCGGCCTCCGGCAAGGGGACGCGCCCCTCCCCTTGCCAGGTGACTGAACGCGCGTTTAAGCTATTGAACATGAGTTCAGCCAAGCGCTCCGACAGCGAGTCGGACCTGACGGCGCGCGCCCGCATCCGCGACGCGGCCATCGAGTGCTTCGGTCAGCACGGGTTCGACGTGACCGTGCGCGCCATCGCCGAGCAGGCGGGAGTCTCCCCCGGACTGGTGATCCACCACTTCGGGTCCAAGGACGGACTCCGCAGGGCATGCGACGACCACGTCCTCGGGCTCATCAACGACCTCAAGAAGGAGACGATCACCAGCCACGACAGCCAGACCCTGCTGCACCAGCTGGCGTCCATGGAGGAGTACGCCCCCTACGTCGCCTACCTCTTCCGGTCGGTGCAGACCGGAGGCGGTTTCGCGGTCTCCTTCTACGAGCGCATGGTCACCGACATCGAGCGCTACCTCGCCGCGGGCGAGGCCGAGGGCACGGTCCGTCCGAGCCGCGACCCGGCCAAGCGCGCCCGCTACCTGGCGGCCAACGCCGTCGGGGCGATGCTCCTGCGGGTCACCCTGCACCCGCCCGGGCAGAAGGCCGACTTCGCCCGCCTCCTGCGCGAGTGGTCCGAGGAGTACGCCCTCCCGGCCCTGGAGCTCTACACCGAGGGCCTCCTGACCGAGCGCACGATGCTCGACGCCTATCTCCTGTACGTCAGCGACCCTCCCGAGGAGTCCGGCTGACCGCGTCGAACCCCCGAACACGATCCCCACCACGTACAGAGGAACCCCGCCCATGCCATCAACCGCCATCGAAGTCCGCGGCGTCGACAAGTACTTCGGCCGCTTCCAGGCCCTGGACAAGCTGGACCTGACCGTCCGCACGGGCCAGGTCGCGGGCTTCCTCGGACCCAACGGCTCCGGGAAGTCCACCACCATCCGCGTCCTGCTCGGCCTGCTCAGGGCCGACGCCGGATCGGTCGGCCTGCTCGGCGGCGACCCCTGGAGGGACGCCGTCACCCTGCACCGCCGCCTGGCCTACGTGCCCGGCGACGTCACCCTGTGGCCCAACCTGACCGGAGGGCAGGCGATCGACCTGCTCGGGCGGCTGCGCGGCGGACTCGACCCCGCGCGCAGAAAGGACCTGCTGTCCCGGTTCGAGCTGGACCCGACCAAGAAGGCGCGCACCTACTCCAAGGGCAACCGGCAAAAGGTCGCCCTGGTCGCCGCGCTGGCCTCCGACGCCGAACTGCTCATCCTGGACGAGCCCACCTCCGGCCTGGACCCGCTCATGGAGGCCGTGTTCACCGAGTGCGTCCTGGAGGCCAAGGCCCAGGGGCGCACCGTGCTGCTCTCCAGCCACATCCTGTCCGAGGTCGAGAAGCTGTGTGACACCGTCACCATCATCCGCAAGGGTCGTTCGGTCGAGTCCGGGACCCTGGACGACCTGCGCCACCTGACCCGCTCCGCCGTGCGCGCCACCGTCTCCGGGGACGCCCGGGCCCTGGAGGGCGCCGACGGGGTGCACAACCTGCGGATCGACGGCGAAACCGTCACCTTCGACGTCGACAACACCCACATGGACGCCGCCATGCGCACGCTCACCGGCCTCGGGATCCGCTCCCTGGTGAGCAACCCGCCCTCCCTGGAGGAGCTGTTCATGCGCCACTACGGCGACGAGCTGGCCGCACTCAACGGCAACGGCGACGGAAACGGGAGTGCGGCGGTATGAGCGCGTTCACCGGCACCGGCACCCTCGTCCGGTTCATCCTGCGCCGCGACCGCATCCGGCTGACGGTCTGGACCCTCGCCCTGGTCGGCACCGTCGTCGCGACCATCCCGGCGCTCAACGACATGTTCTCCACCGACGCCCAGCGCCAGGCCCGGGCCGCGCTCATGGACACCCCGACCGGGATCGTCTTCGGCGGTCCCGGATACGGGCTGGACGACTACCAGCTCGGCCCGATGATCGTCAACGAGCTGACCATGAGCATGCTCATCGCCCTGGCGGTCATGAGCATCCTGCACGTGATCCGGCACACCCGCGCCGAGGAGGAGAGCGGACGCGCCGAACTGCTGCGCGCCAGCGTGCTCGGGGCGAGCGCCCAGATGACCGCCGCGCTGGTCACCGTCTCGCTCGTCAACCTGCTCATCGGCGGCCTGACCACCCTGGTCCTGGTCGGCAACGGCCTGGAGACCGCCGACTCGGTGGCCTACGGCCTGGGCCTGGCCCTGGCGGGCATCTCCTTCGGCGCCATCACCGCCGTGTGCGCCCAGATCGTGGAGCACGGGCGCAGCGCCGCCGGACTGGCCTTCCTGGCCGTCGGCGTGCTGTTCATGTCCCGGGTCGTCGGCGACATGGCCGAGGACGGCGGCAACGCCCTGTCCTGGCTGTCGCCGTTCGCCTGGGGCCAGCAGACCCGTATGTTCGACGACCTGCGCTGGTGGCCGCTGGCTCTGTACGCGGTCCTCATCGTGGTGCTCTTCGCCCTGACCTACGCCCTGGCGAAGCGGCGCGACCTCGGCGCGGGCCTGGTCGCCTCCCGTCCCGGCCCGGCCGGCGCGGGCAGGCTGCTCGGCAGCACGTTCGCACTGCACCTGCACCAGCAGCGCGGGGCCGTCGTCGCCTGGACGGCCGCCACCTTCCTCTTCGCCCTCTCGTTCGGATCGCTGGCCACCGAGGTGGAGGCGATGCTGGAGGAGAACCCCGACCTGGTGGCCATGCTGGGCAACGCGCCCGGGGACGCGACGAAGGGCTTCCTCGGCGTCATGGGCGGCTACGTGCTGATGGCCGCCTCGGCCTACGCCGCCATCTCGGTGCTGCGGACGCGGACCGAGGAGACCTCCGGACGCGCCGAGCTCACCCTGTCCGCGGCCGTCGGCAGGGTCCGCTGGTTCGGCAACGCGCTGCTGGTCAGCATGCTGTCCTCGGCCCTGATCGTGGTGATGGGCGGTCTCGGCATGGGCCTGAGCGCGTCCGCCGCCCTGGGGGACTCCTCCTGGACGTGGACGATGACCGGGGCCGCACTGGCCCAGTTGCCGGTGGCGCTGCTGTTCGCCGCGCTGGCCGCGCTGCTGATGGGGGCGGCGCCGCGCCTGATCCCGCTCGTGTGGGTGTGGCTGGGCTACAGCCTCCTGGCCTCCATGCTCGGCGCCATACTCGGTCTGGACGAGTGGCTGATGAACCTGAGCGCGTTCGAACTGCTGCCCAAGCTGCCGAGCGAGGAGTTCGACGCCGTTCCGGTGGCCGTCGCGCTGGGGGCGGTGCTCGTGGTCAGCGCGGTCGCCCTGGCGGGCTTCCGCCGCCGGGACCTGGCCAGCGTCTGACCGGACGGGTCCCTGTCGCGGGCGCGCCGCCGGTCCCTCGGGCTCCGGCGGCGCGCCCGCCTTCCGTGGGCGCCGGGTCCGGGCCCCGGCCAGGTGCCGGGGCCCTCACCCGGGAAGGAAGGACAGGCCCCAGGCGGGGGCGAACACCACCACGAGGAAGCGCGCCGTGCGGCTGGCGAAGGTGACCGCGCAGAACAGCACGACGTTCATCCGCGTCACTCCGACCAGTACGCACACCACCATGAACGGCGGGACGCTCACGAGGGAGCTCAGCGCCACCAGGCCCGCGCCCCACACCGGCTGCTCCTCGGCCCTGCGCCGCCAGCCCTCGGCGCGCTCGGCCCACTTGCCCGGGGTCCGCGCCCGGCGCCGGATCCACGGGGCGGAGAGCGATCCGCGGCCGGCGTAGTAGTAGGGCAGCTTGCCGAGTGTCTGCCCGGCCCCCGCCGCCACCGCCATGGCGGCCAGGGCGCCGTCGTCCACCGTGATGACGGCGCCCACCAGGTAGACCTCGATGCTGAAGACCGGGACCACCGCGAAGGCGATGGCGGCCACGAAGGCCAGCGCGGTCTCGATCACGCCGCACTCCTGGACCGCACCGGGCGGCCGGTCAGTTCTCGGCCGCCGCGAGCTGTCCGCACGCCCCGTCGATCTCCTGGCCGCGGGTGTCGCGGACGGTGACGGACACCCCGTGCGCCTGTAGCCGGCGGACGAACTCGCGCTCGTCCTCGGGGCGCGAGGCCGTCCACTTGGACCCGGGGGTGGGGTTGAGCGGGATGAGGTTGACGTGCACCAGGTGCCCCTTGAGGAGCTCGCCGAGCAGGTCCGCCCGCCACGCCTGGTCGTTGATGTCCTTGATCAGCGCGTACTCGATGGAGACCCGGCGACCGGTGGTCCCGGCGTAGCGCCAGGCCGAGTCCAGGACCTCGTCGACCTTCCAGCGGTTGTTGACCGGCACCAGCTCGTCGCGCAGCTCGTCGTCGGGGGCGTGCAGGGAGATCGCGAGGCGGACCTGCATGTTCTCGTCGATGAGCTTGTTGATCGCGGGCACCAGGCCGACCGTGGACACGGTCACGCCGCGCTGGGAGATGCCGAGCCCGTTCGGGACGGGATCGGTGATGCGGCGCACCGTCTGCAGCACGCGCTTGTAGTTGGCCATGGGCTCGCCCATGCCCATGAACACGATGTTGCTGATCCGGCCCGGGCCCCCGCTGACCTCGCCGCGCGCCAGGTCGCGGGCGCTGGCGACCACCTGCTCGACGATCTCGCCGGTGGACAGGTTGCGGGTCAGGCCCGCCTGGCCGGTGGCGCAGAACGGGCAGTTCATGCCGCACCCGGCCTGTGAGGAGATGCACAGGGTGACGCGGTCGGGGTAGCGCATGAGCACCGACTCGAACATCACCCCGTCGAAGGCCTTCCACAGGGTCTTGCGGGTCATCCCGTTGTCACAGGTGATGTGGCGTACGGGGGTGAGCAGGGTGGGCAGCAGCGCCTCGCCCAGACGCTCCCTGGAGGAGGCGGGCAGGTCGGTCATCGCCGCGGTGTCCGACTCCAGGGCGCCGAAGTAGTGCTGGGCGAGCTGTTTGGCGCGGAAGGGCTTCTCCCCCAGCTCGTTGACGACCTCGGTCCGCTCCTCGGGACTGAGGTCGGCCAGGTGCCGGGGAGGCTTGGCGCGACGGGGTGCGACGAAGTTGAGCTCGGCGGGCATAGACAGTCCGTAGGAAGTGGAGTCGGTGGTCTCGCGCCCGGCGCGGTACGGCGGCGGCCCGGGTCGTTATACGACCTATACGCCGCCGCGCTGCAGCTCCGCCTGTCAGGGCACTACCGTCGATTCTACGCACTGTGTGGACGGGCCGGACGGGTCCGCCGGATCACGACAACCGGGATCGGCGTGTGGGAGGGCCGGTGACAGGGATCGACGTCCTGCTCGACGAGATCAGCCCGTACCAGAGCCGCAGGGTCGTCGTCGAGTGCGACTCCCACACCACGGCCGCCTACCTGTTGGACGCGCGCGGCCGCATCCGCGTCCCGGTGTGGCTGGCCAACCACGAGATCGCGCCCCGTACCAGCGAGTCCGGCGGCCTGTACGAGGGCCGGGCGCCGCTCATGCCCGAGGCCTACACCAAGCACCCCCAGGGACTCCCCCGCCTCGACCCCGACCGCCTGCGCGCCGTGTGGTTCGAGGAGGGCGACGGGGTCGCCCTCGTGGACGGGGAGGGGCTGCTCGCCGTCATCCCCGGCTGGGCCGAGGCCGACAGCGGCCTGCCCGGGTACGCCCGCGAGGCGATCGGCCGCAGCGCCTACGCCTGGGAGCTGGACCCGGTACGCGACCAGCTCTGGCCGCGCGTGGTCCACGCCGAGGCCTACTGGGACTGGCGGCGTGCCTCGGGTGCCTGGCGCAGCGTGCAGCGCACCGTGCTCAGCCACCTGAACCGGCACGTGGGCGAGCCCGGCCACTACTGGGACGTGTCCGACGGCCACCCGCCGCTGCTGCGCGTCTCGGAGCGCCCGCCCACCGCGGAGCGCCCTTTCACGGTGCTGTCCACGGTCGGCATGTGCGGCCAGCGGATGCCCACCCTGGACCGCTACATGGCCGACACCTCCCGGTACGCCCGGGTGGAGCTGGCCCTGGCCACGACCATGCCCGCGCACCACGCCGCCCGCGTCTTCCGGTGGATCGGCGCCTTCCCCTGGCGTGCGGTGACCTGGTTCGGTACCGGGCACACCGTCAAGTGGCTGGACAACCCCGAGGACCGGGCCATGCGCGGCGGCGCGGGCGCGGTCCTGCTGCTGGAGGACCCCTCCCTCCTGGTGACCCACCCCGACCACCGGCCGCCGGACACCTCCGGGCTCTCCTTCCAGGGCGATCCCGTGCGGTGGCTGTGGATCGTGCCGATCACCCGCCCCGAGCACCTGTTCGCCAAGGAGCACGACAGCGCCACCCTGGTGGAGAAGCTGGCCGCCGAGGGCCGCAGCTGGGTCCTGGGCTAGCGGTGTTTCCTTGAGGCTGCGCCGCGCTTCGCCCCGTGCTCGGACGCCGCGGGTACGGGAACCTTCGGCCCCTGCGGTGTGTTGTCTTTGAGGCTCCGCTGCGCTTCGCCTCGTGCTCGTGCGCCGCGGGTACGGGAACCTTCGGCCCCTGCGGCGCGCCCGCTCGTACCTCGCGTGCGCACCTGCGGGGCCTCCAGAACCCCGTTGGCGCCCTCGCCACCCCCCCGGCGGTACAGGACCGAGTCCACCGAACAGAACCCAGGGCTTGCGGGAACCTTCGGCCCCTCCCCCCGGGGCCGCCGCGGCGGGAAAACCGGTTGACGGCCCGCCCCGCGGTCGGGATCGTGCTCCGGGGCCGATCGGGGCGAGCGGGGCGGGAGCGGGGCCATGGTGCGTACCGGGGCGGGTCCGGGGTCGGGGTTCACCGCGCCGCTGAGGCATCCGGCCTTTCGCGGACTGGCCCTGGGCCGGACCCTGATGGCCTTCGGCAACGGCATGGCGTCGGTGGCGCTGGCCTTCGCCGTCCTGGACGTGACGGGCTCCCTGACCCAGGTGGGGCTGGTGGTGGGCGCGCGCTCGGTCGCCAACGTGTCCCTGCTGCTGCTCGGCGGCGTCATCGCGGACCGGCTGCCGCGGACACTGGTGCTCCAGGGCGGGTGCGCCCTGGCCGCGCTCTCCCAGGGGATCCTGGGCGCGACGCTGCTGGCGGGAGCCGCCTCGCTTCCGCTGATGGTCGCGCTGAGCCTGGTCAACGGCGCCGCCGCGGCCGTGAACCTGCCCGCCTCCGCGGCGCTGACCCCGCAGACCGTGCCCCGGGACCTGCTGCGCCAGGCCAACGCCGCGGCGGGCGTGGGCGTCCAGGGCGGCACGTTCCTGGGGATGTCGGCGGGCGGCGCGGTGGTGGGCCTGTGGGGCGCGGGCTGGGCGATCACCATGGACGCGGCGCTGTTCGCCTGCGCCGGCGCGGCTCTGCTGTCCGTGCGGATCCCCCCGACCGCCCGGGTCGGGGAGGCCGGGGCCGCCGACATACTGAGCGACATCCGGGACGGGTGGAGCGAGTTCGTCTCCCGGCCGTGGGTGTGGATCATCGTGTTGCAGTTCACGGTCGTCAACGCGGGCTGGTCGGCGGCCACGGCCGTGCTGGGCCCGGCAATCGCGGACGAGACCTTCGGCCGGACCGCGTGGGGCCTGCTCATGGCCGCCAACAGCGTCGGCCTGCTGGTCGGCGGGGTGCTGGCGGCCCGCTGGCAGCCGCGCCGGGCACTGGTCTTCGGCACGTCCCTGGTCGCGACGCACGCGCTGCCGTTCCTCGCGCTGACGGGGCCGTCGCCGCTGCCGGTCCTGTTCGCCGCGATGTTCGTCGCGGGCGTGGCCGTGGAGCAGTTCACCGTGGCCTGGGAGGTCTCGGTCCAGGAGAACGTCCCGCAGGAGAAGCTGTCACGGGTGTACTCCTACGACGCCCTGGGCTCGTTCGTGGCGATGCCCGTCGGACAGATCGCGATCGGCCCGTTCGCGGAGTCCTTCGGCCCGGGAGCGGCCCTGGCCCTGGTCTCGTCGCTGACCCTGCTGGCCACGCTGGCGGCGGTCTCCTCGCGCAGTGTGCGGACCCTGCGCCGCCACTGAGCGAGGCCCCGTCAACCCTGCCGGTGAGCGCCCCCGGCCCCTGGTGGTGTGGTCCGGGCGCCTGGGGCTCTGGAGGTGCCGGGGGTTCCCGCCTCCGGGGCGCCCGGACAAGGAGGACTCCGTGTCGCGGGCGTCCGCTGAGGGTGGCGGGAGGGAGACGGCGGGAAAGGGCCGCGCCGCAGGCGTCCGTTGAGGGTGACGGGAGGGAGACGGGAGGAAAGAACCGCGCCGCAGGCGTCCGTTGAGGGTGACGGGAGGGAGACGGGAGGAAAGAACCGCGCCGCAGGCGTCCGTTGAGGGTGGCGGGAGGGAGACGGCGGGAAAGGGCCGCGCCGCAGGCGTCCGTTGAGGGTGGCGGGAGGGAGACGGGCGGGCCGTGAGGAGGACACGGCTACCCCGGGACGCCCCGGCGGCCCCGGGCCTGGCTCAGGAGGCGGTGGAAGCGCGCCATGTCCTCGTCGCTGAAGCGCTCCACGAAGCGCAGCAGGGTGGCGCCGGGGTCCGGGCCGGCGTTGAGCACCTCGTCCATCATCCTGGCGGTGTACTCGGCGTGTGACTCGCACGGCCAGTACGTCCAGGCGCGGCCGGCCTTCTCCCGGTCCAGCAGTCCCTTGTGGAAGAGGATGTCGGCGACCGTCATGACGGTCGTGTAGGCGACCTCCCGGTCGTAGACCATGGTCTCGCGGACCTGGCGCACCGAGAGCGGCTCGTCGGACCGCCACAGCGCGTCCATGATGGCCGCCTCCAGTTCTCCCAGCCCCCTCATGGGTGTCCCCCGCACGCGTTCGCCCTCGACTGTGCTCATTCCCGAGATCGTAGGCACGGTGCGGTCCCCGGCGTGGGAGAACGCCGAAGAGCACACAGATCCGTACATCCTCGGCACCGGTCACCGGCGTTTCGCCAGCGAACACCGCGGGACACGAGAGAAACAGGCGGTGGGCCGCCCGAGGCGGAGGGCACGGCCCACTCCCCTCCGGCGCTTCGTGTTACACGCCACACTCCGCCTGGCCGAAGACGGCCAGTACCTTCACATCCGGAAATCGCCACAAACCATCACAAAACCGGCACTCCTGCTACGCTGGGATTGGTTACCCACACGTAGAGGCAACGCAGATGTGAAAGATTGTTAGCTATCTCCTAGTTTCGTCAACGCGCGCGTTCCCCGTGGGCAGGCCGCTACAAGTAGCCTGGTAACCGACGAGTGCTGGCCAGGGCAGATGCTTCCCGCATGCGCGGGACAGCTCCCACGTTCCTTTGAGCCGCCTTGCCAGCAGCCACCCGTCTTCCTACACATTCACAAGCGAGCTGCGGAAGTGGGCGATCTCCGCCGTGTCGTCTGAGGCGTCTCAACCCCTGACAGATTTCGGTCCCAACGAGTGGTTGGTCGAGGAGCTTTATCAGAAGTACTTGAACGACCCGAACTCCGTTGACAAGGCCTGGTGGAACTTCTTCGCGGACTACAAGCCCGCGGAGACTGCTGGTGTGAAGGGTGGGGGCGGCGCGAAGGCGCAGGCTGAGAAGGCCCCCAAGGCCTCCTCACCCGAGAAGAAGCCGAGTGCCCCCAAGGCCCCTGCCTCCAAGCAGAGCGGCAAGAAGGACGACAGCGACAAGGAGGGCGGCAAGGACGAGGCCCTCCAGGTCAAGCAGGAGCGCCTGCGCGGGGCTTCCTCGCGGACCGCGACCAACATGGAGTCGAGCCTGGGACTGCCCACCGCCACGAGTGTGCGCGCGGTGCCGGTCAAGCTGCTCTTCGACAACCGCATCGTCATCAACAACCACCTCCGGCGCGGCCGTGGCGGGAAGGTCTCCTTCACCCACATCATCGGCTACGCGATGGTCAAGGCCCTCGAGTCCCTGCCGGAGATGAACCACTCCTACGTGGAGGTCGACGGCAAGCCCGGCGTCGCCAAGCCCGAGCACGTGAACTTCGGACTGGCGATCGACCTGCAAAAGCCCGACGGCTCGCGCCAGCTCGTCGTCCCCTCCATCAAGAAGTCCGACGAGATGGACTTCAAGGAGTTCTGGGGCGGCTACGAGGACCTGGTCCGCAAGGCCCGCAACAACAAGCTGGGCGTGCCGGACTTCCAGGGCACCACCATCAGCCTCACCAACCCCGGCGGCATCGGCACCGTGCACTCGGTCCCGCGCCTGATGCCGGGCCAGGGCACCATCCTGGGCGTGGGCGCGATGGAGTACCCGGCCGAGTTCCAGGGGGCCTCCTCCGACACCCTGGCCGAGCTGGGCATCAGCAAGGTCATGACGCTGACCTCCACCTACGACCACCGCATCATCCAGGGCGCGCAGTCCGGTGAGTTCCTGCGCCGTATCCACCAGCTCCTGCTGGGCGAGGACGGCTTCTACGACGAGATCTTCAACTCGCTGCGCATCCCCTACGAGCCGGTGCGCTGGGTGCAGGACATCCACGTCAACAAGGCCACCCAGCTCGACAAGGCCACCCGGGTCCAGGAGCTGATCCACGCCTACCGCGTGCGCGGCCACCTGATGGCCGACACCAACCCGCTCGACCACGAGCAGCGCAAGCACCCCGACCTGGACGTGCTCGAACACGGCCTGACCCTGTGGGACCTGGACCGCGAGTTCCCGACCGGGGGCTTCGGCGGCAAGCAGGTCATGAAGCTCCGCGACGTTCTGGGCGTGCTCCGCGACACCTACTGCCGCACGGTGGGTATCGAGTACATGCACATCCAGAGCCCGGAGGAGCGGGAGTGGATCCAGTCGCACGTCGAGCGCGAGCACGAGAAGTTCGACCGCGACGAGCAGCTGCACATCCTGCACCGGCTCAACAGCGCCGAGGCCTTCGAGACCTTCCTGCAGACCAAGTACGTGGGTCAGAAGCGCTTCTCCCTCGAAGGCGGGGAGTCGCTGATCCCGCTGCTGGACGGCGTGATCTCCAGGGCGGCCAGGGCCGAGCTGGACGAGGCCGTCATCGGTATGGCCCACCGCGGCCGCCTGAACGTGCTGGCCAACATCTGCGGCAAGTCCTACGGGCAGATCTTCGGTGAGTTCGAGGGCAACCTCGACCCGCGCAGCGCGCACGGCTCGGGCGACGTCAAGTACCACCTGGGCACCGAGGGCACCTTCGAGACCCAGGACGGCGACAGCATCCGCATCTCGCTGTCGGCCAACCCCTCCCACCTGGAGACGGTCGACCCGGTCGCCGAGGGCATCGTGCGCGCCAAGCAGGACGTGCTCAACAAGGGCCCGCAGGGCTTCACGGTGCTGCCGATCCTGATCCACGGCGACGCCGCGTTCGCCGGGCAGGGCGTGGTCGCCGAGACGCTGAACCTGTCGCAGCTGCGCGGCTACCGGACCGGCGGCACGGTGCACGTCATCGTGAACAACCAGGTGGGCTTCACCACCTCGCCGGCCGACAGCCGCTCCAGCGTCTACGCCACGGACGTGGCGCGGATGGTGCAGGCGCCGATCTTCCACGTCAACGGGGACGACCCCGAGGCCGTGGTCCGGGTCGCGCACCTGGCCTTCGCCTACCGGCAGACGTTCAACAAGGACGTCGTGATCGACCTGGTCTGCTACCGCCGCCGCGGTCACAACGAGGGCGACAACCCGGCGTTCACCCAGCCCCTGATGTACGACGTCATCGACGCCAAGCGCTCCACCCGCAAGCTGTTCACCGAGGCCCTCATCGGCCGCGGCGACATCACGGTGGAGGACGCGGAGTCGGCGCTGCGCGACTACCAGTCCGAGCTGGAACGGGCCTTCACCGAGACCCGCGAGGTCGAGAAGAAGCCGGTCGAGCCGGGTGCCGTGGTCAAGCCCGAGGTGTTCACCGAGAGCCGCCTGGACCACACCGCGGTCGAGACCGCGATCAGCACCGAGGCGGTCAAGCGGATCGTGGACACCCAGGTGTCGCTGCCCGAGGGCTTCACCCCGCACCCGCGGCTGGCGCCCCAGCTGGCCCGCCGCGCGTCGATGGTCGAGTCCGACGCCATCGACTGGGCGACCGGTGAGCTGCTGGCCTTCGGCGGTCTGCTGATGGACGGGCACCCGGTCCGCCTGATCGGCCAGGACACCCGCCGCGGCACCTTCGGCCAGCGCCACGCCACGCTGATGGACCGCGAGACCGGTGAGACCCACACGCCGCTCAAGACGTTCGACGACGGCATCACCCGGTTCCACGTGCACGACTCGCTGCTGAGCGAGTACGCGGCGCTGGGCTTCGAGTACGGCTACTCGCTCACCCGTCCCGACGCGCTGGTGATGTGGGAGGCCCAGTTCGGCGACTTCGTCAACGGCGCCCAGACCATCATCGACGAGTACATGAGCGCGGGCGAGCAGAAGTGGGGCCAGCGCTCCAGCGTGACCCTGCTGCTGCCGCACGGCTACGAGGGCCAGGGGCCGGACCACTCCTCCGCGCGCATCGAGCGCTTCCTGCAACTGTGCGCGCAGGAGAACATGACGGTGGCCTACCCGAGCAACCCGGCGAGCTACTTCCACCTGCTGCGCTGGCAGGCCAAGTCGCCGTTCCAGCGTCCGCTGGTGGTGTTCACGCCCAAGTCGCTGCTGCGTCTGAAGGCCGCCACCTCGGCCACCGAGGACTTCACCTCGGGCCACTTCCAGCCGCTGATCACGGACGACTCGATCGCGCCGGACAAGGTGCGCCGCGTGGTGCTGTGCACGGGCAAGGTCTACTACGAGCTGGACGCCGCGCGCCGCAAGAACGGTGACAAGCACACCGCGATCATCCGGACGGAGCGGCTCTACCCGCTGCCGATCGAGGAGATCCGCGAGCAGCTCAGGGCCTACCCGAACGCGGGCGAGGTCCTGTGGGTGCAGGAGGAGCCGGCGAACATGGGCCCGTGGCCCTTCGTCGCGCTGGTCTTCTCCGAGCAGCTCGACCGTCCGTTCACCCGGATCTCGCGTCCGGCCTCCTCCGCGCCCGCGGCCGGTTCGGCCAAGCGCCACGAGGCCGAACAGCGCGCCCTGGTGGACACCGTGTTCCCGCCCGCCGACTAGGCGGCGGGAAGCGGGCCCCGGCGCGAGCTCGTGAGCACGTAAGAGGAGCAGCGTGTACTACACCGATCGCGGAATCGAGGAGTTGGAGAACCGCCGCGGCGAGGAGGAGGTCAGCTTCGCCTGGCTCGCCGAGCAGTTGCGGGCGTTCACCGACATCAACCCCGAGTTCGAGACCCCGGTCGACCGGCTGGCCACCTGGCTGGCGCGGCTGGACGACGAGGACGAGTAGGGACCGTTCGCGGCGCGAACGGTGAGGGGCCCGGGTCACCACGACCCGGGCCCCTTCGCGTGTGCGGGACCGGGTCAGGCGCCGGTCGCGCGGAACCACTCCTTGCTGGAGCGCACGAACAGCAACAGGAGCAGGAGGACACCGGGAAAGACGAGCGACACCTCGGTGACGAACAGCAAGGCGAAGAGCTCGGGCACCGAGGCGACTCCGAGCACGACCGCGCTCAGGACCGCGCCGGACAGGACCACGCCCGCCTCCACGCACACGGCGACGAGCGCCCACCTGCGGCCGGTGCGCCCTCCCCTGCCGAGCCGGATCGCGCCGACGGCGTAGAAGACCGTCCTGATTCCGGACGTGAGCGACATGGCCCAGAGTTGGGCCGCGTCGAGTCCCCAGGCGGCGAGCCACTCGTCGAAGTTCGGCGGGGTGTACACGTACAGGCTCAGCAGCAGGAACACGTAGAGGGCCCCGGCCAGGGCGAAGAGGGTCGCGAAAAGGCTGAACAGGACCCGCAGGAACCTGAGGGCGCGGGGCATGCGGGGGTCGCCCGGCGGTGGCGCTCCGAGGGGGATCGGCTCTCGCGAGACGAGGGCGGAGTCTGGGGGATGCTGCATGCTCGGTTTCTCCAGGTCGTACGGGTGGTCCGGTCGGGCCGACCGGGTCGGTCGGCCATTCAAACACGGACCTGCGATAACACCCCATTCGACCCCGATCGTGATGAAGTGGACACCTCGGGGTTCACCCGGGGGTCTCCCTGAACCGACCCGCAGATCCACGACATATCTTGAGTTCCCCCGACACGCGACATATCGTGAGAACACGGAGCGAGCGAAAGGGGTCACACGATGGCACGTTGGACCATCGACAGGCCGATGACCCAGACACTGGACGGCATCGTCGCGTTGCGGGTCCGGATCATCGGAGGCCACGTCAACATCCTGCCCACCGACGACCCGGTCACCTTCGAGGTCACCGACATCGTCGGCGAGCCCCTCCTGGTCACGCAGGAGGCGGGCATCCTCACCATCCACTACGAGGACCTCACCAGCCAGGGGCTCCTGGACCGGCTGCGGCCCGTCCAGCTCAGCGGCTACAAGCGCGTGCAGCACCGGAAGGCCACCGTGAACCTGCGGCTGCCCAAGGACTGCCCGGTCGAGGTCAGCACGGCCACCGCGTCGATCGTGGCCGCCGGGCTCAGCGCCCGCAGCCACCTGCGGACCGCCTCCGGGGAGATCACCATCGACGACACCGCGGGTGAGACCGAGATCGGCACCGTCTCGGGCAGCACCGCCGTGCGCAATCCCCACGGCGCCCTCAAGTTCAACAGCGTCAGCGGCCAGCTGGCGGTGGCGGGCGGACGGCTCTCCGCGTTGAAGGCCAAGACCGTCTCCGGACAGCTGCTGGCCGACACCGACATCGCCCCGGCGGGGCGGGTCCGGCTCAACTCGATCTCCGGAGAGATCGCCCTGCGGGTGCCCTCCGAGACCTCGGCTGCCGTGGAGCTGCGCACCGCGAAGGCCCCGGTGGAGTCCGACTTCGGGTTGGACCGCCGCAGCGCCCCGGGCAGGACGGTCCTGAACGGGAAGATCGGCAGCGGCGTCGACCCGGCGTCCATCACCATCAACTCCGCGTCCGGCCGGACCGCGCTGCTGCGGCGCGCGCCCGAGGCGCCGGCCGCGATTCCCGAGGGGGCCTGAATGAGTACCATCTTCGGCCACGGAAGACTCCGGCTCTACCTGCTCAAGCTGCTGGACGAGAACCCGCGGCACGGCTACGAGATCATCAGCCTTCTCCGCGACCGCTTCCTCGGGGTGTACTCGCCCTCGCCCGGGACCATCTACCCCCGGCTCGCGCGGCTGGAGGAGGAGGGGCTGGTCACCCACACCGAGGAGGGCGGCCGCAAGGTCTACCGCCTCACCGACAAGGGCCGTGAGGAGCTGCGCGAGCGCAGCGGCGACCTGGCCGACCTGGAGCGGGAGATCACCGACTCGGTGCGCGACATCGCCAGCGCGGTCAAGCAGGACGTGCGCGCGACGATCAGCTCGCTGCGCGAGGAGCTGAAGTTCGCCTCCGGAGAGGCGCGCCGCCCCGAGTCCGGTGAGGCACCGCGCGGCTCGGAGGGCTCCGGGGGCTCCCAGACCTCCGAGGAGGCCGGCGAGGCGTCCGGGGAGCGCCGCGAGCGGAGCGGGAAGCAGGGATGCGACGAGGGCTCGCGGTGGGCCCGTGAGTGGGGGCGCTTCTCCCAGGGCTTCGGCGCCTTCGGCGCCGCCTGGGGCCGGAGCGACTCCGAGCGCGCGTCGCAGGCCCCGGAGTTCGAGCGGGCGCTGCGCGACTTCGGCGACCGGGTGCGCGACACGTTCCGTGAGGCGGGCCACGTGGGAGAGGCCGCCGCGGGCGACCTGCGGCGCATCCTGGACGACACCGTCGAGGTGATCCGCAGGGACCTGCGGCACTGGGGTCCGCCCGCCGACCGCCGCAAGGAGGACGCCGGGGACACCGGGGAGCCCGCCGCATCCGGGGAGGAGGGCACCTCCGAGAGGGGGAGCACCTCCGGGGAGGGAGCCGGCTCCGAGGCGCGGCCCTCCGCCGGGAAGCCCGCGGAGGAGTCCGCCGGGAAGCCCGCCGACGAGCCCGGAACACGGCCGGCGCCGCCCTCCGGCGGCGATCCGTGGAGCCAGGCGGTCGACGACACCGGCGACGACAGGTAGTCCGGCGGAGGTGCCCGGAGGACGCCGCAGGGGCGCGCCCTCGGGGTACCCGCCGGCGGGACACGGGAGGGGCCCGGCACCGCGTGGTGCCGGGCCCCTCCTTCGTCCGGACGCCCTGGGTCCGTTCGGTGGACCCGGTCCTGTGCCACCGGGTGTGGCGAGGCGCCGACGGGGTCGCGCCAGGTCCCGCGGGCGCGCCCGTGAGGTGGGAGCGGGCGCACCCGCGGGACCGGAGCCCCCCCCTGCCCCCGGCGTCCGGGCACGGAGCGGAGCCTCGGGGAAGCACGCCCTAGCGGCGGGCGACGCCGTCCTCGCGGGCCTGGGCGGCGACCGCGGCGGACACCGCCGGGACCACCCGCTCGTCGAAGGAGCTGGGAAGGATGTAGTCGGCGGCCAGGTCGTCCCCGACCAGGTCCGCCAGCGCCGTGGCGGCGGCCAGCTTCATGTTCTCGGTGATGTCCGTCGCACCCGCGTCGAGGGCGCCCCGGAACACGCCGGGGAAGGCCAGCACGTTGTTGATCTGGTTCGGGAAGTCGCTGCGCCCGGTGGCGACGACGCTCGCGTACTTGCGGGCGACGTCGGGGTGCACCTCCGGGTTGGGGTTGGCCATCGCGAAGATGACCGCGTTCTCGGCCATGGTGGAGACCACGGACTCGGGAACCTCTCCGGCGGACAGGCCGATGAACACGTCGGCCCCCTCCAGCGCGCTCTCGATGGACCCGCTCAGCCCCACCTTGTTGCTGATGGAGGCCAGTTCCTGCTTGACGGCCGTCAGGCCCTCGCGGCCGTCGTGGATCATGCCCTTGGAGTCGGCCACGGCGATGTCGCCGATACCGCCGTCGAGGAGCATCTTGGTGACGGCCACGCCCGCGGCGCCCGCGCCGGAGACCACGACGCGCAGGTCGCCCAGGGTGCGCCCGGTCAGCCGGGCGGCGTTGCGCAGGGCGGCGACGGTGACGATCGCGGTGCCGTGCTGGTCGTCGTGGAAGACGGGGATGTCCAGGCGCTCGCGCAGCCGGCGCTCGATCTCGAAGCAGCGGGGGGCGGAGATGTCCTCCAGGTTGATCCCGCCGAAGGAGGGGGCCATGCGCACGACGGTCTCGACGATCTCGTCGACCCCGGTGCAGCCCAGCGCGATCGGCACGGAGTCGACGTCGCCGAACTGCTTGAACAGCAGCGACTTGCCCTCCATGACCGGCAGGGAGGCCTCGGGGCCGATGTCGCCCAGGCCCAGGACCGCGGTGCCGTCGGTGACGACGGCGACCAGGTTGCTCTTCCAGGTGTAGGTCTCGACAAGCTCGGGGGTCTCGGCGATGGCGTCGCAGACGCGGGCGACACCGGGTGTGTAGGCGAGGGACAGGCCCTCGTGGTCGTGAACGTCGACGGACGAGGTCACGTGGAGCTTGCCACCGCGGTGCAGCGCGAAGGCGGGATCCTCATCCAGGTTCTGGGAACGCGAAACGGTGGTCACTACTTCAAACCCCTCAGGTCTTGCGTGTTCCACCCTGCCATCGGCCATGACGGCGGGACGGACCGGCAGTGGGGCGAACCGCGCGCGAAGACGTGAAGATGCTAGGGGGACTCCTCCTCGGCGCCGGTCGGCCATGACCGGTGGTGTCGCCGGAGGGAGCCGTTCTTCGCTGGACTCCTATGCGAGTGACTGCGCGGCCGCTCTCACGGGGATGACCCGTTACGCAATCCTCTCACAACGGTGACCACAGGAAAATCGCGGGTCGGCACGATGAGACAGCACCGACTTATCGGCTTTTGAAGCATAATGTCCTGAATGTCGTTATGGCTCGGGCGGTGAGGTCACGAACCCGCCTCCGACCAGGCGCTCCGCGCCCCTGAAGGAGACACCACGATGGCCCTGCACAAGCCCCTGTCCGCGCCGTTCGCCCTCGGAGCGGTCTCCCTCGCCAGTGTCCTGGCGCTGTCCGCCTGCGGCGGCGACGGCGGCGGGAGCACCGAGGAGACCGCCGCGCCCGAGGCGCCCACCGTCGAGGCCGACGAGGAGCTCGCCGCCCTCGTCCCCGCCGACATCGCCGAGGCCGGAACCGTCAGCATCGGGGTCGAGGCCTCCTACCCGCCGGGTGAGTTCCTGGAGGAGGACGGCGAGACCGTCCAGGGCTTCAACGTGGACCTCCTCAACGCCGCACTGGCCAAGCTCGGCCTGGAGGCCGAGTGGGAGCCCACCGCCTTCGACTCCATCATCATCGGCGTGGACACGGGCACCTACGACCTCGGCTCCTCCTCCTTCACCGTCACCGAGGAGCGCATGGAGCAGGTCAACATGATCAGCTACTTCTCCTCGGGCACCCAGTGGTTCGCCCAGGCGGGCAATCCCAAGGACGTGGACCCCGAGGACGCCTGCGGCATGCGGATCGCGGTGCAGTCCAACACCACCCACGACACCGACATCGAGGAGCGCAGCGCGGCCTGCGTCGACGCCGGCGAGGAGCCCGTCACCATCCAGAAGTTCGAGAGCCAGCCGCTGGCCACGGAGACGGTCGTCTCCGGTGTCAACGACGCCTCGCTCGCCGACATGCCGACCTCCGCGTACGCGCTGGAGCAGACCGGCGAGGGCGTTCTGGAGTTCGTCGGCGAGCAGTACAACGCCGCTCCCTACGGCATCCTCACCCACAAGGACAACGACGAACTGGCCGAGGCCGTCGCCGCCGCCTTCAACGCCCTGATGGAGGACGGCACCTACGCCGAGGTCCTGGGGCAGTGGGGCGTGGACGCCGGCGGCATGGAGGCCGCCGAGGTCAACCCCGCCGTCTCCGAGTAGGCCGTGCCCGCCGGCCTCACGTGCCCGGGCGCCGACGGGATCCCCCGGCGCCCGGACCACGCTCCCCCGGAGGCCGGCCGTCCCCGACGCACCGTCCCGTGCCGAGCCCCCCACCGAGCGAAAGACTGATCCGTGTCCTCACCGACCGAACCGGTGGGCGGTCCGGTGTCGAAGACCTCGACCCCGAACCGCGCGACCGAACCCGTCACCGCCGTCCCCGTGCGCTACCCCGAACGGTGGATCGCCGCCGGTGCCATCCTGGTCCTCGCGGCCATGTTCGTGCACATGCTGTTCACGAACGACGCGTTCAACTGGCCGTTCATGGCCGACCACATGTTCTCGGAACCGGTCGTCCGCGGTGTGTGGATCACCCTCAGCGCCACCGTGCTGTCGATGGTCATCGGCGTCGTCCTGGGCATCGTCCTCGCGGTGATGCGGCTGTCCGGCAACCCCGTCCTGGTGTCCGTCTCCTGGCTGTACACCTGGTTCTTCCGGGGCGTGCCCCGCCTGGTGCTGGCGGTGCTCTTCGGCAACATCGCCATCCTGTACCAGACCATCCAGCTCGGCCTGCCGTTCGACAACTACTGGATGGCCTGGCTGGGCATGGAGGGCGACGCCCGCTTCCTCGAGATCGACACCCGCACCGTGCTCAGCGGCTACACCGCGGGCCTGCTCGCCCTGTCGCTGTCCGAGGGCGCCTACATGGCCGAGATCATCCGCGCGGGCCTGCAGTCGGTGGACAAGGGCCAGACCGAGGCCGCGCAGGCACTGGGCATGAGCCGGAGCAGGGTCCTGCGCCGGATCACCCTCCCGCAGGCGATGCGGGTGGTCATCCCGCCCACGGGCAACGAGACCATCGCCATGCTCAAGGACACCGCGCTGCTGGCGTACGTGCCGGTGACCATCGAGCTGTTCTACCAACTGCAGGCCATCGGCGCACGGACCTACCAGATCTTCCCGATGCTGGTCGCGGCGTGCCTGTGGTACCTGGCCATCACCAGCGTGCTGATGGTCGGCCAGTACTTCATCGAGCGCAGGTTCAACCCGGAACAGCAGGGCAACATCCGGAACCGCATCGTCGGAGGGGCGCACAGATGAGCGAGCAGAGCCAGGACGTGACCGCCGTGAAGGCGCCCGAGGGCGCGGAGCCGCCCTCCGACGCGCTGGTCGTGGCGGAGAACGTGCACAAGAACTTCGGCCGCCTGGAGGTCCTCAAGGGCATCGACCTGGAGGTCGAGCGCGGTGAGGTCATGTGCATCGTCGGCCCGTCCGGATCCGGCAAGTCCACGTTCCTCCGCTGCATCAACCACCTGGAGAAGCTCACCGCGGGCCGCCTGTGGGTCAACGGCGAGCTGATGGGGTACCGGCAAAAGCGCGGGCGGCTGTACGAGCTGCGCGACAGCGAGATCGCCGCCCAGCGCAGCGACATCGGCATGGTCTTCCAGCGGTTCAACCTGTTCCCGCACCTGAGCGCCCTCGGCAACATCACCGAGGCGCCCATGCAGGTCAAGCGGATGCCCAGAGCCGAGGCCACCGCCAAGGCCATGGAGTTGCTGGAGCGGGTGGGCCTGCCGGACAAGGCCGACGCCTACCCCGAACAGCTCTCCGGCGGCCAGCAGCAGCGCGTGGCGATCGCCCGCGCGCTGGCCATGGAGCCGTCGCTGATGCTGTTCGACGAGCCCACCAGCGCCCTGGACCCGGAGCTGGTCGGCGAGGTCCTGGACGTCATGCGCGACCTGGCCGAGGGCGGGATGACGATGGTCATCGTCACCCACGAGATGGGGTTCGCCCGCGAGGTCGGCGACTCCCTGGTCTTCATGGACGACGGCATGGTGGTGGAGTCGGGGGTGCCCTCACAGGTGCTCTCCGACCCGCAGCACGAGCGCACCCAGGCCTTCCTGTCCAAGGTGCTCTTCTGAGGCACGGCGACCCCTCCGCCGGCGCCCCGTACCCCGCGGCGGGTACGGGGCGCCGGTGCCTCTCGACCCCCTCCGACCTGCTCGGGAAACGCCGCCGGAAGTCTTGACCGCGCGGTGGCGTACACCCAGAGTCATGGGGGTAGGAACGGCCCGGGGAGGGACATGGACGCGCGCACGGAGCACACACGCAGGCGCTGGAACCGCAGGGCCTCCTACTGCGACCACGGCGAACGCCTCCAGAGTCCCGCCATGCGCCGCACCCGCGAGATCCTGTGCGCCGGGGCCCGTGGCCGGACCCTGGAGGTGGCGGTCGGCACCGGCCGGAACCTCCCCTACTACCCGCCCCAGGTCCGCCTCACCGCCGTCGACCTGAGCCCGGAGATGCTCGACCGCGCCCGGAGGAGGGCCGACGAGCTGGGGATGGCCGCCCGGTTCGTGGAGGGCGACGCGCAGTCGCTGGACTTTCCCGACCAGAGCTTCGACACGGTCCTGTGCACGCTGGCCATGTGCTCCGTCCCCGACCAGCACCGCGCCCTGTCGGAGATGTACCGGGTGCTGGTGCCGGGCGGCAGGCTCCTGATGGTCGACCACGTCGAGTACGCCGGCTTTCCCGGACGGCTCCTGGAACGGCACCGCGAGCACCCGCGCCGCCTGCCCAGGGAGGTGGCCGCCGAGGTCGGCTTCGAGGTCGGCCACCACGACCGCCTGTTCCTCGGACTGGTCGAGCGGGTGGTCGCCCACCGCCCCTGAGCGGCCCGGCCGGCCCGCGAGACACCTCCGGCCCAGCGCATACCCTGGGAGGGACGCTGTTCCCACTCCGAGGTGGTCCGATGATCCGTCCTGCCCGACCCGACGACGTACCCGTCATCCACGCGATGATCGGAGAGCTCGCCGAGTACGAGAAGGAACCGGACGCGGTCGTGGCCACCGAACAGGACCTGCGCACGGCCCTGTTCGGCCCCGAACCGGCGGTGTTCGCGCACGTCGCCGAGCACGACGGTGACGAAGGCACCGCCGTCGTCGGGTTCTCGCTCTGGTTCCGCAGCTACTCCACCTGGACCGGCAGGCACGGAATCCACCTGGAGGACCTGTACGTGCGCCCCGAGTCGCGCGGCCGCGGGCACGGGCTGGCACTGCTGCGGACCCTGGCACGCATCTGCGTGGAGCGCGGCTACACGCGTCTGGAGTGGTCCGTGCTCGACTGGAACGAGCCCTCGATCCGGTTCTACGAGTCCCTGGGGTCGCAGCCGATGGACGGGTGGACGGTCCGTCGCCTGGACGGCGAGGCACTGGCCGTACTGGGTGCCGGACGGAACTGAGACATGCCATCCGTCTTGCTTTCGTCCCGGATCGTGTGGACACGATCCGTTCTCCCTGCCGCAGTGGCAGGGTGAAACCAGATACATTGCTCTCAAGCGGCAACCCCGCTCCCCGAAGGAGGGACGTGACCGAAGAAACCGCTGTACCCACGGCCGACGCCATCGGCGTCCGGGACGCTGTCACCGTCAACATGCCCGCGGACAGCGCTTATCTGTCCGTCTTGCGGACGGCGACGGCGGGTCTGGCCGCGCGGCTCGACTTCACCCTCGACGAGATCGAGGATCTGAGGATCGGCGTCGACGAGGCCTGTGCGATGCTCCTCTCCCAGGCACTGCCCGGTACGGAACTGACCACGGAGTTCGAACTCACCCCCGAGGGAATGCGCATATCCGTCTCGGTGCTCACCGCAGACGGACGCCTTCCCGCGCGCGACACCTTCGCCTGGACCGTTCTGTCCGCCCTGGCGGGAGAGGTCGACGCGGGGGCCGGCCCGGACGACCGCGTCCACATCGTCCTGTACAAGCGCCGCGGCACCCTGGAGTCGGCGTGAGCGAAAGGGGGCCCGCTCTGACAGCGAAGACCGAGCACGCGGTGCCCGACCGGGCCCGCGCCAGAGAGTTGTTCGAGCGCCTTGGCGAGCTCGACGCGGACTCCGAGGAGCGTCGGCGGATCCGCGACGAACTGGTGGAGCTCCACCTGCCCTTGGTGGAGTACCTGGCCCGCCGGTTCCGCAACCGCGGTGAGTGGCTGGACGATCTCACCCAGGTGGCCACGATCGGGCTCATCAAGTCCATCGACCGGTTCGACCTGGACCGCGGGGTGGAGTTCTCCACCTACGCGACCCCGACGATCGTCGGGGAGATCAAGAGGCACTTCCGCGACAAGGGCTGGGCGGTACGGGTCCCCCGCCGCCTCCAGGAGCTCAAGCTCTCGCTCACCAAGGCGGTCAGCGACCTGTCCCAGCGGGAGGGGCGCTCCCCGACCGTCGCCGAGCTCGCCGCACACCTGCAGATGTCCGAGGAGGAGGTGCTGGAGGGCCTGGAGTCCGCCAACGCCTACTCGACGGTGTCGCTGGACGCGCCCGACAGCGGGGACGAGGACGCCCCCGCGGTGGCCGACTCCCTGGGCATCGTGGACGAGTCCCTGGAGGGCGTGGAGTACCGGGAGTCGCTCAAACCGCTCCTGGAGCAGCTCCCGCCCCGGGAGAAGCGCATCCTGCTGCTGCGCTTCTTCGGCAACATGACACAGTCACAGATCGCCCAGGAGCTGGGGATATCACAGATGCACGTGTCCCGTCTGCTGGCCCGCACCCTGGCGCAGTTGCGCCAGGCGTTGACCACCGACGACTGACCGGCCGACGGTCGCCACGGACGGCCGCGGGGCTACTTCTCCCGTTCCTCGGGGAAGAGCGCCGCGGTCGTCGGCGGTGAGAGCACCGCCGCCGCGGCGCACACCGCCACGCCCAGGAGCACGGCGCAGTACACGTACTGCTGGCTGGTGAACATGTAGTAGGCGACCACGGCGAGGAAGACCTGGGTGAGGAACACCGGTGTCCGCGCCCAGGACTCCGACCGCCAGAGCCCGCGCGCGACGAACACCAGCAGAGCGCCCACGCCCAGGCCCAGGGCCGCCAGGGGAATCGCGCTGGTGGGGTCGAGGGCCCGGCCGCTGACGGCGGTGACGAGGCTGTAGAGGCCGCCGGCCACCGAGGCCAGCCCGACCAGGGCCTCCAGCGCGGCGGCGACGACGACGGTGACGGGACGAGATGACACCCGAAGAGCCTATACGCGCTCCGGGCGGCCTTCCCCCCGCCCCCGAAGCGAGGCGGCACACCTCGGGCGTGTCCGGCGGACACGCCCTAGACTGGCCCGGTGCGCGCCCTTTTCATCGTGAACCCTCAGGCGACCACGACCACCTCGCGCACGCGTGAGGTGATCCTGGGCGCCCTGGCGTCGGAGCTGGACGTCACCGTCGCCGCGACCGAGTACCGCGACCACGCGGGCGAACTCGCCCGCCAAGCGGCCGGGAACGGCTACGACCTGGTGCTGAGCCTCGGCGGCGACGGCACCGTCAACGAGGTGGTCAACGGACTCCTGGCCACTCCGAGCGGGCTCGTACGCCCGCGCTACGCGGTGATCCCCGGCGGCAGCGCCAACGTCTTCATCCGCTCCCTCGGCGTGCCGGGCGACCCGGTGGAGGCCACCGGCGTGGTCCTGGAGGCGCTCCGGGAGGGCCGCGAGCGCGAGATCAGCCTCGGACGGATCACCAGCGACAAGGACGACCGCTACTTCACCTTCTGCGCCGGCTTCGGCTGGGACGCCGACGTGGTCCAACAGGTGGAGAACGAGCGCGCGCAGGGCCGCAGGGCCACCCCGGCCCTGTACGCGGAAGTGGCGGTAAAGCTGTTCTTCCAGGGCGATATCCAGGACCCGTCACTAAGCGTGGTCAGCCGCGGAAGATCCCTTGTGGGGGCGTATTTCGCGATCGTCACCAACACCACTCCCTGGACGTACGCGGGAGCGCTTCCACTTCAGCCGACCCCGTCCTCGCGTTTCGAGCTGGGTCTGGACGCTTTCGCCCTGACCCACACCTCGCCCGCGATCACCGGTTGGATCCTTTCCCAAATGTTCTTCCCCAAAGGCCTCCCGGCCCGCGGGGACGGCTACGTGACCTGGCATGACCAGGACTCTCTCCAGATCACGTCGTCCCATCCCAGAGCGTTCCAAATCGACGGTGAATACCTGGGCGACCGTGAACAGGTCAACTTCCAGTCTGTACCGAAGGCATTACGAATCATCTGTTAATTGCACCGGAAGAGACCATTCACGGGCACTGTGACGCACCCGACACGGCGAACAGGACCTTCGGCCCCGTGAGCTCTTGCATGGGTCGTTCGATCCTGTCACGCTCAAGATATCGCCGCGAGTTACGGGCGAGTTAATTGGGCGCTTCCCACATGGCCGTGGGATGAAACCCGGACCATCACGGCCTGGACCACCCTCCGATGGGACCCATCCATCGGGCGCCCTCCGCACAATCCTGACACGCGCACGATCGTGAAAAGCTTCACAAGCCCCCGATCGCCTCACCGTGAGGAGTGGACCGCATGGACTGGCGCCATGACGCAGCCTGCCGTGACGAAGACCCCGAACTCTTCTTCCCCATCGGAAACTTCGGCCCTGCCCTGATCCAGATCGAGGAGGCGAAGGCGGTCTGTCAGCGCTGCCCGGTCAGCTCCGCGTGCCTGAAGTGGGCACTGGAGAGCGGCCAGGACGGCGGCGTCTGGGGCGGCACCAGCGAGGACGAGCGCCGCATGCTCAAGAAGCGCCGCGGCAGCACGTCCCGCACCATGGTCCGAAGCTGACACGCTCCCCCGGCCGGACACGCGGCGGGCACGCCCCGGGCGGGGCGGCCCGGAGGCGAGCCGCTCCCGGCGGGGCCGACGCCCGGCGGGGTCCCCTCCCCCTCAGGGCACCTCCCCCTCCTCGTGCTCCAGCGGCAGGGTGATCGCCACCTCGGTCCCCCCGCTCTCCTTGGGCTTGATCGCCAGGGTTCCCCCCAGCTCACCCACGATGAGGGTCCGCACGATCTGCAGGCCCAGGCTCGTGGTCCCCTCCAGGTCGAAGTCCTCGGGCAGTCCCCCGCCGTCGTCGGAGACGGCCAGTTCCAGACTGCTCGGCCCCGAGGTGCCCGGCACGGCGTCGAACCTGCGCACCCGCACCTCGATCCGGCCGGGCCCCTGCCCCAGGCCGTGCTCCACGGCGTTCTGCACCAGCTCGGCCAGGACCATCGACAGCGGCGTGGCCACCAGCGCGTTCAGCAGGCCGAACCCGCCGGTCCGGCGCGGCACCACCGCGCTGCCGGTCGAGGACACCTCGGCCGCCATCTGGATCACCCGGTCGGCGATGTCGTCGAAGTCCACCACCTCGTCGGGGGTGTGCGAGAGCATCTCGTGCACGATCGCGATGGAGCCGACCCGGCCCACCGCCTCGTCCAGCGCGGCCCGCGCCTCGGGCACGTCCAGGCGCCGCGACTGCAGGCGCAGCAGCGCCGCCACCGTCTGCAGGTTGTTCTTCACCCGGTGGTGGATCTCCCGGATGGTGGCGTCCTTGGTCATCAGCTCGCGCTCGCGGCGGCGCAGCTCGGTGACGTCGCGCACCATCACCAGGGCGCCGATCCGCACCCCGTCGATGACCAGCGGAATGGCGCGCAGCTGCACGGTGACCCCGCGCGCGTCCACCTCCGCCTCCTGCGGCGCACGGCCGCTCGCCGTGTAGGTCAGCGCCTCGTCGCGCGCCTCTCCCGGGGCGGACAGCTCCAGCGTGGTGCGGTCCAGGCGGGCGCCCACGAGGTCGGCGGTCAGTCCGAGCCTGCGGTAGGCGGACAGCGCGTTGGGGCTGGCGTAGACCACCTCGCCGTTCTGGTCCAGTCGCAGCAGCCCGTCGCCGACCCTGGGCGAGCGCACCATCAGCGGCCCCTGGTCACTGAACGGGAACGCGCCCTCGGCGATCATCTGCGCCAGGTCGCCCGCGCTCTGGAGGTAGGTGAGCTCCAGGCGGCTGGGCGTGCGCGCCGAGCTGAGGTTGGTGCTGCGCTGGATGACCCCGATGAGCCTGCCCTGGCGGCGCACCGGGATGGTCTCCTCCCGCACCGGGACCCCGCCCGACCAGTCCGGATCTCCGTCACGGCAGATACGGCCCTCCTTCCAGGCGCGGTCGATGAGGGCCCTGCGTCCGACCACCCGAGGCGCGGAACGGGACGTGATATCGGTCATGTCGTCGCGCAGGACCGTCTCGACCAGGTCGTCCTGGAAGGCGGTCGGGCCGGTGGTGGGACGCATCTGGGCGACCGCCACCCAGCCGTCGTCCTCGCGCAGACGCACCCACAGCACGAGGTCCGCGAAGGACAGGTCGGCCAGGAGCTGCCAGTCCGAGACCAGCGAGTGGATCCACTCAAGGTCGGCCTGCTTGAGGGATGTGTGACGTCTGATGAGATCGCTGAGGTGAGGCACTCACAAATCATCCCATGGAGGCGTGCATACTCAAGGGTACGCACTCGACCAGTGGTCCACACCAATCGGCGGCCGAGAAACCGCCGTGCAGGCCACACCGGAGGGGTGTGCGGCAAGCGCGGAACTCGGCGGAGGAGACTGATGACTGGTCAGCGCACACTGGACGGCAACCCCCGGGTGCCGAAGTACTACCAGGTGAAGAAGCAGCTCCTGGAGCTGATCGAGGCGATGGCCGCGGGCAACCCGGTCCCCCCGGAGCGTGCCCTGGCGACGCAGTTCGGCACCTCGCGGACCACGGTGCGCCAGGCCCTCACCGAGATGGTGGTCGAGGGCCGTCTGCTGCGCATCCAGGGCAAGGGCACCTTCGTGGCCAAGCCGAAGGTGGCCCAGATCCTCCAGCTCACCAGCTACACCCAGGAGATGCGCGCGCACGGCCTGCACCCCGCCACGCGGATCCTGGACGTGAGCTACATCAACGCCGACGACCAGCTCGCCGAGCTCCTGGCCATCCGCTCCGGCGGGCGCGTGCTGCGCATCGAGCGGCTGCGGCTGGCCAACGGCGAGCCGATGGCCGTGGAGACCGCCCACCTGGCCGCACGGCGCTTTCCGGGCCTGCGCCGGCAGCTGGACCGCTACGCCTCCCTCTACGAGGCCCTGGCGAGCGCCTACGACGTCTCCCTGGCCGAGGCGGAGGCCTCGATCGAGACCGTCCTGGCCACGCCCAACGAGGCGCGCCTGCTGGGCGTGGACGTGGGCCTGCCGCTGGTGCTGCACTGCCAGCACAGCTTCGACGGGGACGGGCACCCGGTGGAGTGGGTGCGCTCGCTGTACCGGGGGGACCGCTACAAGTTCGTCACACGCCTGCGTCCCCCCATGGACTGACGGCGCCGGGCCGGTCCCGCCCGGCACGGCGCGGGCCTCAGAAGCGGGCGAGCACCGACGCCAGGGCGTCCACCACACGGGGGTCGTACTCGCTGTCGGTGTCCATCCGCAGGCGCTCCAGGACGGCGGCGCGGCGCTCCTCGTCGCCGTTCTCGCCGACCAGGTCGTCGAAGGCGTTGGCCACCTTGATGATCCGGCTGCCCAACGGCGGCACGCCCTCGTCCCCGTCGCCCGCGAGCGGCTCGCACTGGCGGCGGACCATCTCGGCCACGTTGTCCAGCACACCGGTCTCGCGGATGATCGCCGAGCCGAGCTCCGCGATCCGGCGCTGCTCCCTCGGCGAGGCGAGCACGGTGGCGCCGCCCGCGATGGGCTCGCGCAGGGACAGCTGGCCGATGTCGTGCATCAGCGCCGCGTACTCCAGCTCCAGCAGCTCGGCCTCGGCCAGGCCCAGCTCGCAGGCGATGCCGTGCGACAGGTGGCTGACGCGGCGGGAGTGCCCGTTCTCCACGTAGCCGCCCACCTCGGTGACGCGCGAGAGCGCCCGCACCGTCTCCAGGTAGGTCCGCCGCACCTCGGCGTGGCGGCGGAAGGCCATCTGCGAGACCAGCAGCGGAGCGGTGAACACCAGCAGGCCCGCCAGGCCGGTCACCGTGCAGGCCAGGGCGATGAGCACACCGCTGGAGCCGATCGCCGCGCCCATGGCGAACTGGGCCCGCAGCTCGTCGCGGACCGCCACCCCCAGGCGGGTGCGCAGGCGCTCGGCCCTCAGCACCGCCGCCACCAGGGCGTCCGCCAGCCAGGCGAGCATGGCCAGCGCCGCCATCAGCAGTGTCGCCGTCACCGACGGACCCGACAGGCCGAGCTGTTCGGCCAGGGGCCGGAAGGCGACCGCGAGCAGCACCGCGACGAACACCCGGCGGGCCACGTCCTCCACCCGTGGGCCGCGGCCCACGGCGATGTGGGGCAGCTCGCCCAGAGCCACGCCCAAGGCGACCACCGCCACCACCTGCCAGGCGGAGTGGTGCAGGGGGCCGGCGCCCAGCGTCAGCAGGAACGCGTAGCTGATCGCGCCGGCCGAGGCGATGGGCGCGGCCTCCCGGTAGCCCGGGAGGGTGATCCTGGCCAGTTCACCGATCGCGATGACCAGGCAGAACGACAGCGCCACGTACGGTTCCACGAACCCGGTCGCGGCGGTCCACACCAGAGCGGCCAGGGCACCGCCCCCCACCGCGGCGACCAGCACGGCGCTCACCGGGCGGGAGGTCCGCCAGATCGGCCCGCGCGGGCGCTGGTGGCTCAGCGCCCCGCCCTCGGGCCCGCTCAGCACGGGACCGGACGAGCGGGGTCCCTCCTGCCTCTGCGTCATCATCGGTCACGTCCGCCCGTCACTGCCTCGGCGGAGGCCGCGGGGTCCTCGGAATCGGCGATCGCCTCCGCCACGACGGGGACCTCCTCCGCCGCCTGGGCGGCCTCCGCGGCGTGGGCGTCGGACTCCTCGGCGGCCTTCGCCCCGTAGCACCCGCCCGGGGGCTCGGCGATGTCGGGCGTCTCCCAGCCCTCGCGCTCCACGGCGCGTACGAGCGCCTCGACCATCCTGGGGTCGAACTGGGTCCCGGCGCAGGCCCGCAGTTCGGTGATGGCCTCGTCCGCCGACCACGCCTTGCGGTAGGACCTCGTGGAGGTCAGGCAGTCGAACACGTCGGCGACGCTGATGATGCGCGCGGACTCGGGGATCTCCATCCCGACCAGTCCCATGGGGTACCCGCGCCCGTCCAACCGTTCGTGGTGGTGCCGGATCCCGGCCAGGGCCTCGTCCAGGAAGCTGATCTCCCGCACGATCTCGTAGCCCCGCGTCGGGTGCAGCTTGATGGCCGCGTACTCGTCGTCGGTGAGTCTTCCGTTCTTCTGCAACACCTTGGTGGGCACTCCGAGCTTGCCGATGTCGTGCAGCATCCCGGCGTACCGGATCTTCTGCACCCGTTCGGCGGACATACCCAGTTCCCGGGCGATCATGGCGGCGCCCTCCGCGACGCGCATGCAGTGGCCCCGGGTGTAGTAGTCCTTGGTCTCCACCGCCTGGCAGAGCGTGGCCAGGGTGGCCTCGTGCGCGCGGGCCTCGCCCAACTGCTGGGCAAAGGTCCAGCGCGCGATGAACAGCGGCAGCAGCACCAGCAGCGGCGCGATGAGGCCGAGCCCGCCCCAGATCGCGGCGATGGCCAGCCCGAGCATCTGGTAGCCCATGGAGGACAGCTCCACCGCCATCAGGGGGCGCCAGTGGAACCTGCCCCGGGGGCCGCCGGCCCGCACGGCGCCCAGCGTCCACATCAGGGCGGCGATGAGCGCCGAGTTGACCAGGGAGTGCGTCAGGACGGCGGCGACGTAGGGAAGGACGAGAGCCGGGAAGTCCTCCCGCCCCGGCTCCCCCACCGTTCCGCCGAGTAGAAGGTAGACGTGTCCGGCCGCGTAGGCCGCCAGTGCGAACTGTGCCCCGTTGAAGGCCCTCTTGACGAGGTTCTGCCTGCGGATGGAGAAGCAGGAGGCGAAACCGACCACCGCCGCCCCCACCGGCCCGACCAGGACGACCGCGGCCAGGGACACCGCCGAACTTGGGGAGATCCCCGCCTTGACGCCCGTGAGGACGACCGTACTGATCGACTCCGCGACCACGAAGAGGATCGCGATCAGGGCCAGCGTACGCAGATCGATGCCCTCGTAGGGACCGATGAGCATGATGGTGACAGCACTGACAACGATGATTCCGACGTAGACACGCGCGCCCCCAGGAAGAGCCCGCACCCCCGTTCACCCCCCGCCGACAAGAACCGGACTGTCATGGTTTCACCGGTTCTGTTCTACCACCAGGACCATCCGGTGAAGGCTGCCGCCGCCCAAACAGTTACCATCGCGACGTAGAGCATACCGACGAACATCGTTCTCCCCTCTTCCGAACGCAGGCGCACCGACATTTCCCCGGGCACGCCGCGCAAATGGCCCCATTCGTTGGATATGGCTTCCAGTTTAACGGCCAACGGCGGCCTCCCGATTACCCCCGACCCGAACCACCCCCGCCACGGGCTCTCCGACCGGCACCAAGTTCCGGAATATGGAAGTACGAATTCAATTAGTGATGCCATTTGATTACCATGCGTAACCATGCCACACCGGACGCCAGCCGCCAGAACTCCACGGCGATGCCGGTTGCACACGCCCTCAGCGGGCGGAACCACCAGGCATGACTACACATAGTAACTACAGGAAACACGAGCCGAAACGCCCAGGAAAAATCGTTCCGAGTCGGTCCCGGGCGAGAAGGCCCCGGGCGCGCCGGGCGTGTCGACGAACCCTCCCGGAAGGCCGTTCGGAAGGCGCTTGACCAAAACCCCGACAGACGTAGGGGCCCCGATACGACATCCCCACAAAACTACACAAAATTCGCACACCACGACACAAGACGCCAACGCGGTAGAAAGGCACTAATGGCATCAAAAAAGTGGCGGAAGCTGGAATTCCAGCTTCCGCCACCGTGCGTTCCAGGTTTCGGGGACCTCCTGGGAGTACCCTCAGGCGCGTGTGCCGGGGCTCTCCGCCCGGGCCTCACGGGCCAACTGCTCCGCCCGTGCCTGTGACAGGCGCCCGAGCACCTTGTCCCGCAGGTCCATCGGCACCGGATCGCAGCCGCAGTGCTTGGCCACGAGCTTCTTCACCGCCTCTTCGAGCCCGTGCTCCTCCAGGCAGGGGCCGCACTCGTCCAGGTGCCGCCTGATCTGGTCGCAGTTGGGCTCTTCGAGTTCACCGTCGATGTAGGTGTAGAGCTTGTCGAGCACCTCGCTACACGGGGTGCCGCTGTGTTCGTCGTGGCCAACGCTCATTGCCGATCTCCTCGATCCGAGCCGTCCTGTCCCCGCACACGTCCGGACGTTCCCGAGGCGACGGCGGCGGCCTCCGACGCCGTCCTCGCCGGGAGGAACCCCCGCTCCGCCGCGTACTCCTCCAGCAGGGACCGGAGCTGGCGGCGCCCTCTGTGCAGCCGGGACATGACCGTGCCGATGGGGGTCGCCATGATCTCGGCGACCTCCTTGTACGCGAAGCCCTCGACGTCGGCGAGGTACACCGCGATCCGGAAGTCCTCGGGCAGCTCCTGGAGCGCCCTCTTGACGTCGGTGTCGGGGAGGTGTTCGAGTGCCTCGGCCTCAGCCGACTTCAGACCCGCCGCGGTGTGCGAGGCGGCCTGCGCCAACTGCCAGTCCTCGACGTCCTCGTTCCCGGACTGCTTCGGCTCGCGCTGCTTCTTGCGATAGGAGTTGATGAAGGTGTTGGTGAGGATGCGGTAGAGCCACGCCTTGAGGTTCGTTCCCTGTCTGAACTGGTGGAACGAACCGAACGCCTTGGCGAAGGTCTCCTGGACGAGGTCCTCCGCGTCCGCGGGATTACGGGTCATCCGCAGCGCCGCGGAGTAGAGCTGGTCGAGGTAGGGCAGCACGTCCCTCTCGAAGCGCTCGTCCCGTTCCTCGGCTGTCTCCTGCTCCTGGCCCTGTTCCAAACCCGTCGGCCTCCTTGCGCTGGTCCCGGCTGGGGCATCCATACCCCAACGATACGGTCCCGTGGCACGGACCCGCGCATCGGCGCCGCGTGGCGCCGACACCGCTTCCTCGTGCGCAAGGCACGCCCCGGCAGTCGACATGGTCCGACGACCCTCCCCAGTACTCGCTTGGCACGCGCCCGGACGTACACCCGCAGGACGCGATGTCGAGAACAACAACGCTCTACGCGGGCTGATTCCACGCCGTGCGCGCACGGAGCCCCCTCCGTCCGGAACTTTGTCGTTTGGCTCCGTCATCGGTGGTGAGGCATGGCAGAGTGCGGGTAGGACCCTTCAAGGATGGGAGAGGAGTGCACGTGCGACCGTCCTCAACCCCGGCCTCCGACCGCCCCCGGTCGCCGGCGGCCCAGTTCGCCACCCCCGACCGGCTGTCGGACTACTGGCGCTTCTACTGGGCGGTCGCCGAGGCCCAGATCGCCCGGTGGCTCCCGGACGCGCCCTCCCGCCTGCTCGACGTGTCCAGCCCCGACTACCAGGGCACCCCGCGCGCGGTGGCCGCCGGACACGACGTGGTCACCCTGCTGCCCTCCGCGGACACGGCGGTACGCCGCCCGCTGACCCTGGTGAACGGCCGCGCGATGGTGCCCTCGCCCGCGCCGCGCGGTCGGCTGCGCCACGTGGTGGGCGACTCCGCCTTCCTGCGCAACTTCGCCTCCGAGGCCTTCGACGGGGTCATCGCCGACAACCGGGTCCTGTCCAGGCACCTGGCCACCGAGGCCGCCCTGACCGAGGTCGCCCGTGTGCTGCGGCCCGGTGGCAGGACGCTGCTGTGCGTGGACTCGGTGGTGCTGGGGATGGCGCTGCTGGCCGAGCAGGACTGCTGGCCCGAGCTGAGCCACGCGCCCACCGCGGACGTGCTCCTGGTGCCCTGGCCCGACGGTTCCATCACGCGGTGCTTCACGGCCGACCAGCTCACCGACACGCTCACCGACGCCGGCTTGGAACTGGAGTGGATCAAGCCGCGCACGGTGCTGTCCGCCTCCACCGTGGAGATGATGCTGGCGCGCGATCCGAGGTCGATGGGGCGCCTGGTGGAGATGGAGCTGCGCGCCACGGAGTCCGACGACTACGTGGGGGTGCACCTGGTGGCGAGCGCGCGAAAGCCCCGCCAGACCGTCACAGGGCCGTGAGCAGGCCCGCCCCGTCGCGGCGGTCACGGCGGCGTCGCGGACGAGGACGTCCGTCCGGTCTCACGGGGGGAGGAAGCCGGCGGGCGGGCACGACAGCGCTGCGCATCGGCACGGACCGCCGTTCGGCGGGGCGGGCCCGGCCGGGGGAACGCGTGGGCCCGGAATCAGTGGCGGCCCCCGAGAAAGAGGAGTCACCCCCGTGCGTTCCCTGCGTGCCCTCCAGACCCTGATCGCCGTACTCGCCCTCGTGGTGGTCGACACCGGTGCCATGGACGTCGCCCTCGGCACCGCTCCCCTTCCCGGTGACACCGGGGTGGGGACCAACGTGGACGGCGACTACCGGTTCTTCGCCGGTGTGTGGCTGGGACCGGGGATCGCCCTGTTCGCGATCGTCCCGCGCGTCCTGGAGCACACCGCGGTTCTGCGCGCGGTCGGCGGCGCGGTGCTCCTGGGCGGACTGGCCCGGACCGTGTCGGTCGCGGCCGCCGGGACGCCCGCGCCGTTCATACTCGGGCTGCTCGCCCTGGAACCGGCGGCGCCGCCGGTGCTGGTCCTGTGGCAGCGCGGGCTTGTGGAAGGCGTCGGCCGCGCCCCGGGGACGTGAGCGGGTGTGCCCGGGAGCCGCGGCGGCCCCCGGGCACACCGCCGGCTACTCCGCGAGGGGGAGGTAGACGCGGTTGCCGTGCTCGGCGAACTCCGCGGACTTGTCGGCCATGCCCTTCTCGATGGCGGCGACCGTCTCCAGCCCGTTCTCCTCGGCGTACCTGCGCACGTCCTGGGTGATCTTCATGGAGCAGAACTTCGGCCCACACATGGAGCAGAAGTGCGCGGTCTTGGCCGGTTCGGCGGGCAGGGTCTCGTCGTGGAAGGCCTGCGCGGTGTCAGGGTCCAGCGCCAGGTGGAACTGGTCCTGCCAGCGGAACTCGAACCGCGCCTTGGACAGCTCGTCGTCCCACTCCTGCGCCCTGGGATGGCCCTTGGCCAGGTCGGCGGCGTGCGCGGCGAGCTTGTAGGTGATCACACCGGTCTTGACGTCGTCCCGGTTGGGCAGCCCCAGGTGCTCCTTGGGCGTGACGTAGCACAGCATCGCCGTGCCGTGCCAGCCGATCTGGGCGGCGCCGATCGCCGAGGTGATGTGGTCGTAGCCGGGCGCGACGTCGGTGGCCAGGGGGCCGAGCGTGTAGAACGGGGCCTCCCCGCACAGCTCCTCCTCCAGGCGCACGTTCTCCGCGACCTTGTGCATCGGCACGTGCCCGGGCCCCTCGATCATCACCTGCACGTCGTGCGCGCGGGCGATGTGGGTGAGTTCGCCCAGGGTCCGCAGTTCGGCGAACTGGGCCTCGTCGTTGGCGTCGGCGATCGAGCCCGGGCGCAGACCGTCGCCGAGGGAGAAGGTGACGTCGTACTCCCGGAGGATCTCGCACAGCTCCTCGTAGTGGGTGTACAGGAAGCTCTCCCTGTGGTGGGCCAGGCACCAGGCCGCCATGATGGAGCCCCCGCGCGAGACGATGCCGGTGACCCTGCGGGCGGTGAGCGGCACGTAGCGCAGCAGCACGCCCGCGTGCACGGTCATGTAGTCCACGCCCTGCTCGCACTGCTCGATGACGGTGTCCCGGTAGACCTCCCAGCTCAGCGCGGCCGGGTCGCCGTCGACCTTCTCCAGCGCCTGGTAGATGGGCACGGTGCCGATCGGGACGGGGGAGTTGCGCAGGATCCGCTCGCGGGTCTCGTGGATGCGCTTGCCGGTGGACAGGTCCATGACGGTGTCGGCGCCCCAGCGGGTGGCCCACACCATCTTCTCCACCTCCTCGGGGACGGAGGAGGTGACGGCGGAGTTGCCGATGTTGGCGTTGATCTTGACCAGGAAGTTCTTGCCGATGATCATCGGCTCGGACTCGGGGTGGCACCGGTTGGCGGGGATGACCGCCCGGCCGATGGCCACCTCCCGGCGGACGAACTCGGGGTCCATGCCCTCGCGGGCGGCCGCGAAGCGCATCTCCGGGGTGATGGTCCCGGCCTTGGCGTGGGCCAGCTGGGTGGTCGCGCCGCCGGCCGGGACGCGCTCGGCGGCCCACTCCCGCCGGGTCGGGGGAAGGCCCCGGTGGACGTCGATGTGCGCGGTGGCGTCGGTGTACGGGCCGGAGGTGTCGTACAGGTCGAAGTGGCTGCCGTTGCTGAGTTCCACCCGGCGCTGCGGGACGCGGAGCGTGTGTCCCTCGGGGGTGTCGATCTCCCGGTGGACCTTGGTCGATCCCGTGATGGGACCGGTGGTCACCCGGTGCTTCTCGGTGGAACCGGCGTCGCGGCCGTCGAGAGCCGTCATGGCATGCCTCCCTACGTCGGAATTACCCGAACAGGTTCTGCGGTCGGCGACACCGTCGAGTCGCCCTCTCAGCCCGCCATGGCGCGAGCTCCCGCGTTGCGTATGAAGATGTGCGGACACGTGGAACGTGCCGCGGGCCCGGGGGCCGGTCCGCCGGCCCCTGTGGCCTCGGACACCATATCCGTGCCGACCCCGGACCTGTCCACCGTCCCCGGGGTCAGAAAAGTGTCTCCGGTTCGCCACCCCCGGTCGAGGAGACGGGTTCGAGCAGGTCGGGGCGGTTGTTCTTGATGCTGTTGACCTCGGTGGAGACCTCGTCGACCTCGAACCGGTCGGCCGGGGTGTCCTCCAGCAGGTGCGCCAGTTCGTCGGCCCCGGTCTCCGGGTCCAGCCAGGCCGCCCAGTCCTCGGTGGGTACGACGACGGGCATGCGCTCGTGGATGTGGGCGAGCTCGGGAGCGGCCTCGGTGGTGATGACGGCGCAGCTCCACACCCACGCGGCGGGGTCGTCCTCGGCCACCTCCGGGTCGCGCCAGCGCTCGAAGATCCCCGCCAGGGCCAGCGGCCGGCCGTCGCGGTAGCGCACGGAGAAGGGCCGCTTGTCCGCCTTGGACTTGCGCTTCTTGTGGTGGGGGTCGGTGACGGGCGAGGTGCTCGCCCGGACCGCCCCGTCCTCCCTGCCGACCAGCTGCCACTCGTAGTAGGCGTCGGCGGGGAGCAGGCAGCGGCGGCGCCGGAAGGCCGTGCGGAAGGCGGGCTTGTCGGCGACGGTCTCGCTGCGCGCGTTGATCATCCGGTAGCCGATGTTGCGGTCCTTGGCCCAGGAGGGGATCAGGCCCCAGCGCATGGTGTGCAGGGAGCGCGGCCCGGGCGGCCCCTGGTCCCCGGACCGGGGCGGCGGGCCGAGCACCGCGTACACGGGTCTGCCCGGCGAGATGTTGTAGTCCGGCGCCAGCTCCTCCAGCGGGGGCCACGCCCGGGGGTCGACCTCCTCGGGCAGGGCCTGCTCCGGCAGGCCGAAGGCGAGCTGTAGCTGGTGCACGTTCCGGGACTGGGCATAACGACCGCACATACGTGTGATCCTACGGCGTGACCCGGCCGTGCTCCCCCGGAACACCCGTGTCCCCCGGCACCCGGCTCTCCTCCCTCCCGGCCGCGCTCGTGGCGCGCCGGGACCGGACCAGGCCGGCCAGCACGGCCAGGGCTCCCAGGGGCGCCAGGGTCCACGGCGCCCAGGAGTCCAGGGAGCGCAGCAGCAGCGAGCGGACGCGGGCCTGCTCGGCGTAGGCCGAAACCTGCTGGTCCACCATGGCCAGCTCCGTGTGCAGCAGCGGCGCCTCACCGGAGTCGTTCTGCGGGCGCAGGGTCTCCGAGCGTGTCTCGTGGACGTTGACGACGATCCCGCTGACCGGCTCGACCCAGAACGTGCGGTCGACCTCGATCCAGCGGGTGGCGGTGACCGTGCCCGAGGCCTCCGGACGGAACAGGCCGGCGGGTACCGGGCGGGCCGAGTCGGGCACCTGGGTGGTCTCGATCGTCTGGGTGTACCGGCGGACCGGCACACCGGCCACCTCCTCCTCCCCCTGGAACTCCATCGCGGGCGCCGCGCGCAGTTCGGCGTCGTAGAACGAGCGGTCGCCCTCCCCGGCCCCGGGCGGCCAGAAGAACACCAGTCCCGCCTGCCGGACCGCGTGGTCGCCGTCGACGTGCTCGCCGCAGCAGTTGACCGCCCGACCGGTCTCCCGGTCGACGATCACCCGCCGGCTCCAGTGGTCGATCATCCGCTCGGGCACGGAGGTGTCCACGGACATCTCCCACGCCGACCAGTCGCCGCCGTGCGCCGATGCGTCCACCCGGGTCACCCGCGTGAGTGCGGAGGCCTCCGTCCACGACCACGTGGAGGTGTTCAGGTACCAGGCGCCCTCGTCGACCATGCGGACGTCGAACTCGGCCGCGGCGGGCAGCAGGGCCACCCTGTCGTACACGTACAGGGGCAGCAGGGCGGCCAGGGTGAGCAGGAACGCGCCCACGGCCACCAGGACGGTGCCGGGTGACCCGGCACCGCCCCGCCCCGCCGCGGCGGGCCCGACCTGGTGGCGGGCCGGTCCGCCGACCTCGATCGCGCTCATGTCCGGACCTCCTCGGGGTCGCTCTCCCGCAGGTCGTCGCCCCGGGACGGCCCCCCGCTCCCGGGCCGGGCCCGCGCGGCGCCACCGGAGGCCCCGTCGGCCCCGGCGGACGCGTGTGCCGCGGGCGCACCGCCGGCCCGGGCGCGGACCGAGGGCGGGTCGGCGTCGGCGGGTTCGCCGTCGCCCCGCTGCCCCAGGGACAGGACGAGCCGGGCCAGCGCCGGCAGGCACAGCAACTGGGGGATCCAGCCGCGCAGCGCCGAACCGAGCATCTCGGTGACGTCGTGGAAGGGCATGTACAGCGCCAGGTAGGTGCCCACGGCCATGGTCAGCCCGGCCAGGCCGAGCGACGCCACCACCGGCCACGGCCCCGCCAGGTGGGGCAGCAGGCGCCCGCCCATGGACGGCAGCCCCGGCCTGGCGTGCCGCAGGCTCCGGGGAGCCCGCCGGCCCAGCCACCACATGCACAGCAGGATCAGTCCGACCAGGGACGCCCCGACGGCACCGGCCACCCACACCCCGTAGGCGAGGCCGAGCGGCAGCAGCGCCCGCCGGCCCAGCCACCCGGGCCCGGCGTCGGGCAGGGCGCGCGCGCCGCGCGGCGGCGGGGTACGGGACGGCGCGCCCCCGGGCAGCAGGCGCCCCGGCCACAGGGCCAGCACCACCAGCAGCACGGCCAGCCCCGCGCCCACGGCGAGGGCCCGGTGGTAGACGGCGTCGGGGGCGTAGGTGAGGGTGACGGTGCCCGCGCTGCCCTCGGGGAGCACCCAGGCCTGCTTCCACCCCTCCAGCCGGAGCGGCTCCAGCGGCCCGTCGGCCCCCTCCAGGCGGGCCTCCCAGCCCTCGTTGAAGTTCTCGTTGACCACGAGCAGGCTGTCCTCGTCGACGTCCACGTCGAAGCTGCGCTCGCCAGGCCCCCACTCGTGCAGGGCCTCCACCCCGGCCATGGTGACCTCGGGCCGGTCCGCGACCGGGTCGGTGGACTCCACCAGGGCCGAGCGCACCGCGTAGCGGTTTCCGGGGTCGACCACGATCCGGTTCCCGCCCTCGGCCAGCTCCAGGCCGGTGCAGCTCTCGTAGCGCAGCGGGCGGCCGGTGAGCTGGTCGGCGAGGCTGCCCCCGCTGATGCGGGTCTCCACCCGTTGGCCGTTGACCCGCAGGGTGGGGCCGAGTCCGCAGGGCGTGGAGGCCTCGCCCTCCGGCAGCGGGTCCACCGGGTCCACCCCGGGCAGGGTGATGGTGCCGATCTCCAGGGACTGGCCCTCGGGACGCTCGAAGGTCACCCGCAGCGACCGCGCGGTGAACTCGGTGAAGTCCATCCGGCCGCTGCCGTCCAGCCATCCCTCGCGGACGGTGCCCCCGCCCTCGACGGTGACCCGGATCGGCCGCAGCACGCTGTCCGCGCGGGGGAAGTCGACGTCCAGGTGGCCGATCGGGGCGGGCGCGCCCAGCTCGATGTCGAGCCAGGGGTTCTTCTCCTCCGGGTCCGGGTACCAGACGGTGCTCTCGTCGTCGTCCAGCGCACCGCGGCCCATGGCGGCGGGGTGCTGGACGACGGTGGAGGAGGAGGTCACGTACGGAGGTGGGCCGGCGCGGTTGGCGGCGTTCTCCGCCTCCCGCGGGTCGGTGAGCACGACCTGGCCCGAGACCGTGTGCGGCGCGGCGGACGAGTCCGCGGACAGCTCGAACGTGCGGTCCAGGCGGCTCGCGTCCTCGCCCTGCACCTGGAGGTCGGGATTGCACACCCACACGTGGGAGCCCTCCATGCAGCCGGGCGCGGTGCCGGTGGAGCCGGTGAACAGCAGGGTTCCGGTGTCGGCCGGGCCGGGCACCCGCAGCGTCCGGGCCGGGTCCAGGCCGGGCACGGAGATCGAGGCGATGCCCACCCGTGTGCCGAACCGGTACTCCGGCTCCCAGGCCAGCTCGTCCACACGCACACGCAGCTCGGTGGTCGGCCCCGGCGGAGCCACCAGCTCCTGGGGCTCCTCGGTCTCGGCTACGGGCACCTGCACCTCGCCGTTGTCGGTGACGAGGGTGATCCGGGAGGGCGGCGGATCGCCGGCCATCTGCTCGAAGGCGATGCTGAGCCCGGTCAGGTCCTGCGGCTCGTCGAACTCGACCTCGATCCACTCGCCCAGGGCGCCGGTGAAGGCGCTGGACCGCCAGGAGGTGGTGAGGTCGTCGTCGAACGCGGCGTGCGGGGCGTGCCCGGGGTCGCGGTCGGTGGGACTCGCGTCCGCACCGCCCTCGGAGGAGGAGGCGCGGACCGAGGCGATCCCGATGTCCTCGGCGTGGGCGAGGTGGTTCCGCCACGCGGGGTCGAGGATGTCGGGTGCGGGGACGTCGCGTTCGAACTCCTCGTCCTCCGTGAGGGTGGCCGACACGTTGCGGCGCACGTCGGGGTAGACGACCTCGCGGCGGCGGGCGGTGTCGGTGACGACCGTGTCCCCGGCGGCGACCCGCTCGGCCCCGGGGTCGTCGCCGAGCAGGATCGGGCGGTCGCCGCCGACCACCCCCTGCTCGGCCAGGTGGAGCACGGACTCCGGGCCGCCGGTGACCCGCAGCACCTCGTCCGCGGGCACGGTGCCGACGGTGGGCGCGGCGCCCTCCACCTCGTAGACCGTCAGGGCCTGGTAGGGCTGGTCGAACCACTGCGAGGCGGACTGGTGCTCCAGGGAGCCGATGACCGGGCCGAACTCGGCCACGGGGGTGATCCCGGGGGAGTTCCGCAGGGCTTGGTGGACGCGGGCGGGCCAGCCGCCGCCGTTGCCGACGCGCTGGAGGTCGTTGCGCACGAGGAGGTGGGTGACGCCCATGCGGGCGAAGGTGGCGGTGAGTCCGGCCGACCCGCGCCCGGAGGAGACCCTCTGGTCGATCGCGTGGTTGATCCGCGAGACGCCCGCCGACCCCCACGGGACGATCTGGTGGTTGGTCCAGGCGCCTTCCAGCAGCGGCTGCATGGGCTCGTCCATGGGGCGGCCCCACACGTACTCGCCGCGCGCCGAGCCGGGCAGCGCCATGGTCATGCCGCGCTCCCCGGAGCGCTCCTCCAGCCAGTCGGTGGCCTCGTACCAGTAGTCGGGGATCTTCACGAACGAGCCCGCGGGAGCGATCCCGACGGTGCTGATGGGCACGAGGGTGACCAGGAAGACGGCGGAGACACCGCCCGCGACGGCGCGGCGCAGCCTGCCGGGCACCGGGACGCCGTGCCGGTCGGCCCGGTCCCGGGCCACCACCACGGGCAGGTGGGCCAGGCCCAGGACCAGGGGCAGGCGCACGAGGGCGTCGAACTTGTGCACGTTGCGGAACGGGGACAGCGCGCCGTCGAACAACGTGCGCACCGTCTCCGCGAAGGGGCCGGTGAGGTCGCCGGTGAAGCCCGCGACGATGATCGCGGTACCGGTGAGCAGGCTCACGGTGAGGAAGAGCCGTTCGGGGGTGCGCCGGTTGACGAGCCCGGCCAGGCCGAGCCCGGCGACCAGCGCGGTCACCGCGATCAGCCAGGGCGTGAGGGACAGCTCCGCGCCCGAGGGCAGGGCGGTGTTGCCCTGGTCGGGGAGGAAGCCCATCCAGTTGGAGGTGCCGCGCAGCGTGTTGAGCAGCGAGGTGATGCCCGTGGTGACGGCGGCGTGCTCGGTGTAGGGCATGAACGAGAACACGTACCGCGACATGACGAGCAGCGGCACGATGTACCAGAACGAGGCCAGGACCAGGGCGCACGCCCACCAGGCGATGAGCCGCCACTTGCGGGGACCGTTCTCCCTCGTGAGCAGGTACAGGCCCGGGACGACCAGCACCGCCAGCTCGGAGGCGGCGTTGGTGCCCCCGCACAGCAGGAAGGCCAGCCCCGAGAGCAGGGCCATGCGGGCCGGGGGGTGACCGCGCCTGGCGCCGAGCACGAGCGGCAGCAGGATCCACGGCATGAGCAGCATGGGCTGGAGCTCGGCGGAGTTGTACGACAGCAGCGTCAGCACGCGCGGGGCGAGGGCGTAGGCGGTCCCGGCCAGGATGCGGGTGTTGACGGTGCCGATGCCCAGCGCCTCGGCGACCTTGTACACACCGGTGAACGCGGCGATGAGCAGGACGGCCATCCACAGGCGCTGGATGAGCCAGTCGGGCATGCCGAGCAGGTCGAACAGAAGGTGGAAGGGGCCGTTGGGGAAGAAGTACCCGAAGGCCTGGTTCTGGATCTGGCCGAAGTAGGAGGCGTCCCACATGTGCAGGGCGCGCTCAAGGAACCCCAGGGGGTCGGCCGTCAGGTCGAGCTTGGTGTCGCCGACGATCCCGCCGGGGTCGATACTGGCCGTCAGCGCGCCCAGGAGCAGGCACACCGTGACGAGCTTCAGCCGCGTGAGCAGCCGCTCGTCCAGCCCTCCGGGGGGAGCCGGGGACGTGGAGGACGGTGTGCTGGAATCCTCCGGTTCGCGCCTGGCGGTGGATTCCGTCGAAGTCACCTTGTCGCTTTCCTGCCTGCTGCCGTTTCCGGGACGCCTGTGGTGCCCGGGACTTGCGGGGCGCTCGGGGCGTCAGGGGTGTCGGGGACCGTGCCGCCGGGGAGGCCGAGCTCCCGGGCGACGAGTCGGGTCATCCGCGCGCCGCTGGCCTCCCAGGTGAACCGGGACGCCCACGCGCGGCAGGCGCGCCGGACCTCCGCGGCCCGCCGGGGGTCGGAGAGCTCCTTGAGGGCTCTGGCCACCACGTCGGCGAGGTCCTCGCCGTCGCGCACCAGCCACCCGGTCTCACCGTCGCGGACCGAATCGCGAAGTCCGTCCACATCGTAGGCCACGGTGGGCACGCCGAGGCGGGCCGCCTCGATGACGGTCAGCCCCCAGCCCTCGAACTCCGATGCGGTGACGTGGAGGTGGCAGGAGGCCAGGACGCCGTTCTTGTCCTCCTCCGACAGGAAGCCGTGCAGGACGACGCGGTCGCCGGTGCCGTCGCGCTCGATCCGCTCGGCCAGCGGGGCGCCCTCGGGTCCGCGGCCGATGATGTGCACCCTCAGGCCGGGGTGGTCGCCGCGGAGCCGGAGGGCGAGGTCGGCCACCTGGGAGACGCGCTTTTGGACCACCAGGCGTCCCAGGCTCACCACCGCCGGGAAGGGGTGCGTCGAGGGCTCGGAGGCGTCGTCGAGGGGCCGGGGGACCCCCGGGAGCCCGCCGTTGTGGACGATCTCGATGGGCGCGCGCCAGCCGAGCTTGTCGCGCATGGCCCGGCGGGAGGACTCCGAGACGGTGACGGTGGTGCAGTCGCGGTAGACGCGCGAGGCGACGGCGGACTCGATGAACCGGCCCAGCCAGGCCATCGGCGGCGAGAAGTAGGCGTTGAACTGCAGGTCGTGGACATGGTGGACGACGCTGACCACCCTGGTGCGGCGGCGCAGCACGAGCCGGGACAGGAAGGGGACGCCGTTCATGCAGTCGAAGGCGAGCTGGTACTCGCGGCGCCACAGGGCCAGCCACGCCATGACGCGCGGGTAGACGGTGAACCTGCCGCCCATACGGCGGATCACGACGCCGTCCCGGGTCTCCACCCGGGCCTGGTGGGGCTCACGGCTGGTGAGGAAGGTGACGATGGCGCCGCGTTCGGCCAGGTGGCGGCTGATCCGCCAGGCGTACTCCTCGGCTCCCCCCGCCGCGGACTGCCAGGGGTCGCGCCAGTTGATCATGACCAGGCGGACGCCGTCCAGGCGCGGTCCGAGGTCGGTGCGGGCCTCTGGTCCGGTACGCGCGCCCGCGTCGGTCCCCGCTCCGGGGGAGGAGACCGCCGAGACGGCGGCGACCGCGGACAGGCCGGGCTCCGCGTCCGGGGGGACCCGGTGGACCTTCTGGAAGACCACACGCTCTCCTTCCGCGCGGTGTCCGGCCGAACGCGGATGCGGACACCCTCGGTTTCGTGGCGGACACGGACGGCGACCTTCCGGGGGAAGGGCGGAGCGCGCGCCGAACAGGACCGTGGACCGGACGTCAGTGGTGGTGTGCGGCTCGGGGACGGGTGCCCGGAGCCGCGGGGGTCGCGGGGTGGGACGCCCCGCTGGGGGCGGGGCGTCCGCGGCCTCCGCCGTACGGAAGACCTAGCGGTCGCCGTAGTTGTAGAGGGTTTCGTTCACCGGTTCCGCGGTGGCGGTCGAGTCCGTGGCGAGGCTGGTGGCCATGAAAGTGGCACCTCCCGCCAGGACCGCACCGATGACGCAGGCGGCGATTACCTTGATCACTTGGGGATCTCCTTCCGCGCGCCCGATCCCGCGCTGGGTCCGGAGCGCTGGAAAACGAGACTAGAACCTGATCTAGCTATAGACCAGATGATTGCCCCAACTGTAACTAACCCCCCGGTAACTTCCAACCCCGGAATGACAGCTTTGTTGGGCCTTACATGCTGTTCGTCCACCCGCAGAAGGACCATGTCCGGCCCTTCCACCACCACGGAAAGATCTTCCACCCCTGACCAGAACTGGTTATCGACCGGCGCTGAGACCACCACGTGGCGCACGCCCAAGGCACCCAGCGTCCCGGCGTCCAGCCGCTCGGGCAGGCCGGTCCGGGGATCCGGCCGCAAGGCCTGTGCGACCCGGTGTGCCCGGGCGTCCTCACCGGACACCACGATGGAGCCACCGCCCGGGGTGCCGACCACCAGGTCGTCGTTCCACAGGGTGCGCCGGTCGAAGAGCTTGGTCGCCGGGTCCAGCACGACCACGGGCCGCCCCGACCAGTCCGGGCCGCGGTAGGCGCTCCAGGGCAGTACCAGCACCGCGCCGGGCCGGTCGTCGGCGGCCACCGCCGCCTGCGCCGCCCGCCACTCCCCGGGATAGTGCACCGGGGCCAGCCGGCCACCCGCGCCCCACAGCAGCCCCGGCAGGACCACCACCGGCAGGAGTGCCGCGAACACCGCGAGCCCCACCCGCCACAGCGAACCGGTGCCGGGCGGAGCGGTCCCGTGCCTCCCGCCGGGCCCGTCCGACGCGTCGTCCCCCCGCGGGGCCCGGTGCCCGGTCAGCCACCGGACGAAGGCCCCCAGCCCCAGGGCCTGCACCAGCGCCAACGGCGCCACGTACAACTGGCCGTCGCGCAGCGGCCCGAATCCGGGCCAGAGGTCGATCAGCCAGGCCAGCAGCTCGCGCCCGGGCCCGGTGGCGCCCAGCAGGGCGAGCGCGAACCCGAGGAGGGCGGCCGCCGAGAGGCCGGTGCCGAACCGGGGGCGTCCCCGGCACAGCCACCACACCCAGCCCGCCAGTGCCACCAGGCACAGCAGGAGCCGCACCGAGGCCGTCACCGGCTCGCCGTAGCCCGCCGGGACCGCACCGGAGTTCCACACCCCGCCCAGGAGCAGCAGGGAGCCGGCCACACCGAACGGGGTGTCCGAGCGCGCCGCGAACGCCGCCACCCCCGCCGGGTCGGTGTCCGCGCCGCTGGACAGGGACGGCAGCAGCCACGGAAGGGAGACCGTCGCCAGGGCCAGGGCGAACAGGCACGCCCGCCCCCACCAGCGCACGCCGGGGACGGCCTCCCCGGCACCCGCACGACCCCTCCGGCCCCTCCGGGCTCCCCCGGCTCCCCCGGCTCCGTCGCTCCTCAGCGCGACGGGACCGGCGGTGAGGGCGGTCAGCGCCACCGACGAGAACCCGCCCACGGCAGCCGGGACGAGGGCGCGCAACAGGCCCGCGAACCCCGCCGCCGGGCGGGCCGTGGCCAACCGCGCGGTGGCCCCCACCACCCACGGCAGACCCGCGTATCCCAGCAGCACCGCCCACTGCCCCAGCAGCAGGCGCTCGGCGACGAACGGATTCCACACATAGGCCGACCCGGCGGCGGCCGGCGCCAGCAGCCCTCCGACCACCCACGCGAACGGGCCGGCGACCGGACCGCCGGCGGGGACGGCCCGCCACGGCGCCCGAGAGACCAGGCGCGCGGCACCGGCCCCGCCCACGGCGAACACCGCCAGCAGCACGAGCGACTGCACGGCGTCCCCGGGCAGGACGAGGGACAGCACCGCCACCACGGCGTCGCTGGGGATCGCCCGGGGAAAACCGTCCGCGCCCCTCAGCACCGTGCCGAGCGACAGGTCGGGCACGAACACCATGTCGTAGCGGAGCACGTACCCCGGCCCCAGCGCCGGGCCGAGCACCAGCACCCCGGCGAGCAGCCCCACCGCCCACGGCAGCAGCCGGACCGCCCACCGGGCCGCGGCGCCGCCTCGGGCACCGCCCTCGCACGCGATGGCCATCAGTTCTCCGAGAGCAGGACGCTGTCGGAGTAGCCGCCCCCCACGTAGTCGCGGTAGGAGCGGACCACGACCTCGTAGGGGCCCGACAGCGTCACCGGCCAGCGCGGCTCCTCCCCCACCGGGCCCAGCGTGCGCCATCCCCGCCCGTCCTCGGGGCCGTGCCCGTCACGCGGTTCGCAGCCCGCGCCCGGCTCCGGGGCGCCGGGCGCGGGGGGAGCCGGAGGTTCCGGCTCGGGTTCGGGCCCGGGTCCGGGCGTGGGTTCGGGCTCGGGTTCGTCCCTGGGAGGGGCACCGTCACCGGCGGGCGGGCCGGTCCCGTTCCCCTCGGTCGGCTCACCCGTCGGGGGATCGCTGGCCACCGGCTCCGAGGGGCGGAGCCTCTCGTCGGCCACCGAGCACTCCAGGACGCGCGCCCACACCTCGTAGTGGGAGGCCTCCGCCACCTCCTCCCACTCCACGGTGGCGCCGCCGTCGCCGACGCGCACCCAGGACGGCGCCGGAGGCGGGTCGTCGTCCCACACCAGTTGGAGGGGCTCGGACCCCGCACCCTCGTCCCGGCCCTTGAACGGGCGCACCACGAACTCGTACCGGGCTCCGCTGAACAGCTCCTCCACCAGCACGGACCGGCTGTCTCCGTCGCTCTCCACGCCCACGGGCAGTACGGAGGGCTCGTCCGGGTCGGGTGACACCCGGCGCTGCTCCACCCGGTAGCCGGTCGCCCCCGGCACGGCCTCCCAGGTGAGCACCAGGCCCCCGTCGGACTTCTCCGCGACCGGTTCGGGAGCGGTCGGCGGCCCGACCGACAAGCTCGGCAGCGGCCGCGGGTAGGTCCGGCCCACTCCCAGGGGATCGGCGAGCACGTCGGCGAAGGCCGCGGCGATCTTCAACTCGCCGCGCGTGTTGGGATGCGTCTCGTCCCAGTTGTCATGGGCCGGGACGTACCCGGCGGCGACCCGGGCGACCACCACGGGCGAGGCGTCGGCGGTGAGCTGCCCGGCGAGGTCGACCACGCCCATGTTGAACCGGTCGATCTCGGCGTTGATCCGGTCGTCGTCCCCGGTGCCCTCCACCGGCGGCAGCTCCCCGAGGACGAACCGGGTCCTCCCCTGCACGACGCGCACCGTGGACACCGCCTCGCCGATCCCCGCCAGCGCCCGGTCGGCGCCGTCCCCCGCCAGGATGTCCTCGGTCCCGGCCAGGAGCAGCAGGTAGTGCGGGTCGTACTCGGCCGCCACCTGCGCCACGTCGGAGGCCAGCTCCTGGGCGGAGGCGCCCCAGCGGGCGGCGTGGTCGGTGTCGAAGCCGGGCTCGGCGTAGTCCTGGTTGCCGGGCTCCCCCTCGGCCAGCCCGTACATGCCGTCGTAGGGGCCGACGAAGTCGGCCTCCACCCCGCTATCACGCAGATGGGACCACAGGTGGTGGCGCCAGGTGTAGTCGCCGCTGCTGCCCTGGGTCAGGGAGTCGCCGACGACCATGACGCGCAGCTCGCCCTCGGGCGGCCCGGGAACGGTGGTGGGCCCGTCGGCGCGGTCGCCTCCCACGCCACCCGTCCCCCCGGATCCGGTCTGGATGAGCAGGAGGGTCACGGCCATCGCCGCGAGCATGACGCCGAGCAGCCCGAGCGGCCCGGGCTCGAAACGGGCGGAGCGGTGGCGCCACGGGGCGAGGTAGCGCCAGGACAGGGCCCGCAGGTCGGGTCGGCTCCACCCGCTTCGGCGGGACGGGTGCGACCGGCCGGCCGCCTGCGGCGGGGGGCCTTCCCCCTCCGGCTCCGCGGGCCCGGAGGACTCGGGAGACTCAGGAGGTCCGAGGGCGCCGGGGGGCTCGGAGCATTCAGGGGGCTCGGAAGGTCCGCGGGGCTCGGAGGGTTCGGGGGGCTCGGCCGCGCGCGGCTCACCCGTCCCCTCGCCCGGGGGGTCCGGGACTTCCTCGTCGGGTTCACGCGGGTCCTGCACCGTGCCCCATCCCTCGCCGTCGGACCGTGTTTTCCGGAACAGGTTCTATCCCTACTCCAGCACCCCTGCTGACCATGGCACCGACCAAGCAAGGACAGGGGCTCGTCAGGCCAGACTAGAACTGGTTATATGGAGGCCGTCAACCTTCCGCCGGACCCGGCCGAACAGGGCCGCCGACACCGACGTTAGCGTCTGCCCCCCGCGTCTCGGCGGCCCGGTGCGAAGCCGGTCGCGACCTCCCACAAGAAAGCAGGCCCGCCCCGTGATCGGACTCCTGGTCGCGCTGCTGTCCGCCGTGGTCTACACCGTCGGCCTGACCGTGGAACAGCGCGCCCTGCACGGCTCGGAGTCGATCTCGGTCAACCGGCCCCTCCACCTGGCACGGGTCCTGCTCACCAACCCCCGCTGGGTGGCCGGCTGCGCCTTCGCCGCCCTGGGCAGCGTCGGCCTGGTCGTCTCGCTCGGCCTGGCCCCGGTGTCGGTGGCCCAGCCCGCCTTCGCCGCCGGAGTGGCCTGCGGCATCCTCGTCATCACCCTCGTGCTGGGCGAGCGCCTCACGCGGGGCGAGTACGTGGCGCTCGGCGTCATGCCGGTCGCCCTCGGCCTGCTCAGCCTGTCCACCGCCGACGGCACCGCGACCGGGACCACCGCCCACACCCCGCTGCTGGTCATCGTCAGCCTCGCCACCGTGGCGTCCTGCCTGGCCGTCGTGGGCCTGGCCGGCGGCCGGGGCCGGTACATGTCGGCCGCCGCGATGGGCATCGCCGCCGGTTTCGCCCAGGGCAGCGCGGGCCTCCAGGGCAAGGGGCTCGGCGGCCTGCTGGCCGACCACGGCCTGTGGGACGCCGTCGTCCCCGCGCTGCTGTCCCCCCACCCCTACCTGTACGCGGTCGGCTGGGCGGTGGGCATCGTCCTCTTCCAGACCTCGATGCAGCGCTCCCGCGCCTCCATCACCGCCCCCGTGGCCAACGTCGCGGGCAACGTGTTCATGGTCGTCATGGGCACGCTCCTGTTCGGCGAACGGCTCCCCGACGACCCGGTCATGCTGGGCCTGCGGATCGGCGGGTTCGCCCTGACCCTGGTGGTGGTCGTCCTGGTCCGCGGCAACGTGGCCCGGGTCGAGGCCGACACCAGCCGCAGGCGCGCACAGGACACCGCCCCCGGCCCCGCAGGCGCCCGCCCCGCGCAGTCCCTCTGAGGCTCCGGGCCCTCTGGGTCCCGAACGGACGGGGGCCCGCACCCCCCCGGGCGCGGGCCCCGTCACAGCCGGACGCCTGCTCCGGCACCCGCTCAGGCGGCCACCGACACGGCCTCGCGCAGGCCGGGAGCGGCGACGTCGGCCCAGGCGCGCACGACGCTGTCGGGCGCGTCGGCCTCCTCCTCGGCCAGGATCAGGCCGGGCTCGGCCACCCAGGCGCCCAGGTCGGCCAGGAGGATGCGCAGGTCCTCCTCGATGCCGCGGCTGTTGCGCAGGTCCTCCACCACGGCCAGCGGCACCGCGACGGTGTGGCCCAGCCCCAGCTCGGGAAGACGGTCGAGGAAGACCTTGAGCAGGCCGGTGTAGGTGCCGTGCACCTGCGGGGATGCGACGAGCAGGACGTCGCTGCGGCTCACCCTGTCCAGGGCGTCCCCGACGGCGGCGGAGGACTCCGAGAGCAGCTCGGCGCCCAGTTCGGCGATGTCGACGACGTCGGGCCGGGATCCGACGCCGGCGCGGGAGGCCACCTCGGAGGCGGCGCGCAGCGCGGCGGTGTACACGGAGGAACGGGGCTGGGGTGCGGCGACGAGCACGGTGAAGCGGGTCATGCGAGAACTCCTGGGTTCGGTCAGAGCGAGCCGGGTTCGACCGGAGGAAGCGTCGGGGGGCGGTGATCGGGGCTGACACCGGAGAGGACGTCGTTCCTCTTCTCCGACACGGGGAGCGGACCTCGTCGTCCGGGACTCGGTGTGTCGGGCCTGACAGGGTTGCTCTCGGGCCAGGAATGGCCCGGGACCCAGAGGTGGGAGAGATGAGCGTCCGGTGTCTGCGTCAGGGCACGGAGCACGGGGGTACACCCGTGGCGCGGGGCGCGGGGCCCCGCAAGGCGCTAGCTACGACAGAGCGCGCTCGCCTGCTGCCTCAGATCGACATGCAGGCGCTGGACAAGCAGCTCACCGGCGGACATGCCTCTATCATGCGGCTCCCCGGCCGCTATCGTCAATGCGTGCGCGCACCACTCCTCGGGGCGCCCGCGCCCCGCCCGGGACGGTCCAACCCGCGGACAGCCGTCCCAGGAGACGGGATTTCCCCAGCTCCACAGGGCGAGCGGAACCCCGGGCGGGGAGCCGCTCCCCCTGTGCGGGCGCTCCGCGCGCGTCTGTGTAATGTGCGACACACCTTCCCCCGGCGCCCGTCCGCCTTCCGCTCCGACGACAACAGGAGAGAGCCCGAACATGGCCCACACACCCGTCACGCTCACCAACGCGCGCGTCGTGACCCCCGGCGGAGTCCACGACGGATGGCTGCGGGTCGAGGACGGCCTCGTGGCCGCGCTCGGCTCGGGAGAGCCCTCCCCGGGCGGAGAGAGCAGTGACGTGGGAGGCGCCTGGGTCGTACCGGGGATGGTCGACACCCACGTCCACGGCGGCGCCGGACACGCCTTCCCCGACGCGGACCCGGAGGGCGCCGGGGAGATCATCGCGTTCAACCGGGCCCGCGGGGTGACGTCGCTGGTGGGCGGCCTGGTCGCGGCCACGCCCGAGGACACCGTCCGCCAGGTGTCGGTGCTGGCCGAGCTGTGCGACGCCGGAGAGCTGGCGGGCATCTACCTGGAGGGCCCCTTCATCGCGCGCTCCAAGTGCGGGGCCCACGATCCGGACCTGCTGCGCGAACCGGACACCGCCGAGTTCGACCGCTGGCTCGCGGCCGGACGGGGACACGTCCGCATGATCACGGTGGCGCCGGAGCTGCCGGGCGCGTCGGAGCTGATCCGCGCCGCGGCCTCCTCCGGCGTGGTGGCGGCGGTGGGGCACACCGAGGCGTCCTACGAGCAGACCCTGGCGGCCTTCGACGCGGGGGCGTCGGTGGCCACCCACCTGTACAACGCGATGCGTCCGCTCAACCACCGCGACCCCGGGCCGATCGCGGCGGCGCTGGGCGACGAGCGGGTGACGGTCGAGCTGATCCTGGACAACGTGCACGTCCATCCGGGCGCGGCCGGGCTGGTGTTCGGCGCCGCGGGCGCGGACCGGGTGTCGCTGGTGACGGACGCGATGTCGGCGACGGGCCTGGGAGACGGCGAGTACACGCTGGGCGACCTGCGGGTGCGGGTGAGCGGCGGCGAGGCGCGCCTGGTGGAGAACGGCGCGATCGCCTCCAGCACGATCGTGCTGCCCCAGGCGGTGCGCAACGCGGTGGAGGGGCTGGGCGTGGGCGTGCCCGAGGCCGTGCGGTCGGCGTCGTCGGTCCCGGCGGCGGCCCTGGGCCTGGAGGGCAGGGGCCGGATCGAGGCCGGAGGCCGCGCCGATCTGGTCGTGCTCGACGAAGACCTCACCGTCCGTGACGTGATGTATCGGGGCGAGTGGGTAGCGTAACGGCGTGTCGTCGCCGCGTTACGGACTAGTAACATAACACTGGGCGACAATGACGGCGGGGCACCGAGGAGAGCCACCACGCTCGACACGAAAGGATCTGCGCCATGGCCCAGTCGAGACAGGCGAAGGACGGGCAGTCGGCCCGTACGTCCTCCGAGGAGCACGAGCACCTCGACAAGCTCGCCGCCGAGCTGTCCCGCTACGACCTGCGGTCGGACATGGTCGACGGCCAGTCACCCTGCCTGCGGGTGCGCAACCCGTCATCCACCTGCGCGGTCGAGGACGTGATCTGTGAGCGTCGCGAACACGACTACGCGTTCATCGCCTCGTTCGGGGTCTACCTGGGCAGCAGCGGAAGCCTCGGCGTCACGGCCCACAAGGTCGCGTGGCTCGTGGGAGCCACCAAGGAGTGACACCCGTGCGGGACGGGGGCGGGGTCGACCGGCTCCGCCCCCGTCCCGTGTCCGGGATCCCTCGGGGAGGGCCGAGGCCCCATGGAGCTTTACGACGTAGATTATCTTTCTGGCCAGCGGCCGGGTGACGGCGCCGGGTCAGCCGCGCGCGGTGACGCGGATCTTGGACTGGCCGTGCGGCCGCTCCTCCCAGTCCCGCATGAACCGGGCCGACAGCCCGTGCCGCTCCGCGAGGCCCACCAGCGTCTCGGTCCGGTAGTAGAAGTCCTCCCGCAGCACGTGGTGCTCGGTGCCCTCGGTCCGGTCGTAGGTGAAGTCGAAGAACCCGTCCGGCGCCAGGATCCGCCCCACGTGGGCCAGGCACTCGTCGATCACCTCGATGGGCGAGTGCGAGAAGACGCTGTGCGCGTGCACCACGTCGAAGTGCCCCTCCGGGAGGAAGGAGAAGGTCAGGTCGTGCGTGAGGGTCAGGTGCGGCAGCTTGTCCTGCAACCCGCGCTCGGCCAGCACGTCCTTGGCCGCGATGAGGATGTCCGGGGAGATGTCGATCCCGTAGTAGCCGCCCGGGTCCAGGTAGTCGATCAGCCGCCATCCCGCACGCAGGTTCCCGCAGCCGATGTCCAGCACCCGGTGGCCGGGACCGAGCCCGTGCTCGACCAGGTAGTCGAACTGCATCCGTCCCAGCGCCAGCCAGCGCTCCTCGCTCTGGCTGCCCACCGCCGCCTTGGGGTCGCGGGCCGCGTCGGAGGCCATCACCGCCCGGTAGTAGTCCACGTGGTCGCGGTGGGTCAGGCGCAGTTTCAGGTCCCGGGCCGAGCGGCGCACGTACGGCACCACCTTTCCCGGGTTGCGCAGGGCGTAGCGCGCCTTGTGGACCAGGGACGATCGGTTGGCTTTGAGAGAAGCTGCGGTCTTCTTCGTCATCGGAAGGCTCTCCGTCCAGGGGCCCGGCACACCCGTGCATGGGGCCGGCGAAGACCCGAGGCTAGTTCCTCGAAGGCGCCCGCGACAGGGGTCGTCGGCCCTCGCTCATCGTAACCACGGGAGCGGCCCGGGACTCAGTCCCGCGCCCGGTCGCGTCGGGCCGCCGCCAGCCGCGCGGCGCCCCGGAACACGCCCGTCACGACGAGCGCGCCCGCCACGGCCCCGACCGCGGACCCGGCCCAGCCGGCCGCGCCGCCCGAGCCCTCCAGCAGGCGCGGGAACGACCAGAGGCCCGCGGCCACCGCCACCACCAGACTGACGCCGATGGCCAGCGCGCCCCTGGCGCCCAGGAAGTAACGGCGGCGGCCGGGCTCGGGCGGGGAGTCGATCTCGGCCCCGGGACCGGCCGTGACGGAGCCGGGCCGCTTGAAGTAGGCCAGAACGGACCAGTGCCCGCACGGCTCCCAGCCCTCGGGGGCCAGGCGTTCGGCGAGGCGCTCGCGTCTCCCCGGCCGTGGCTGGGTTCCTGGCGGTACTCCCATGTCTGGGGACGCTCGGAGGCACGGCGGCTGACGAAGCGGCCGAGCCGGTCCACCCGCTCCACCTCCCAGCCCTGGGCTCCCATCTCGTTGAGGCGGGCGGGGCCCTCGAAGGCGTCGGCGGACCAGACCAGCACGTCGTCCTCCGGGGCCTCGGCGGCCTCCTCCGAGGAGGGGGCCAGCGCCTCGGCGAACTCCTCCACCGGGCCGAACTCCTCCACCGGGTCGGCGCCGCTCTCGGCCGTGTGCGCGGCGAGGTCGTCCAGCAGGGCGCGGGAGCGCTCACCGTCCACACCGCGTTCGCGCAGCCGGGCGGCCAGCGCGGAGAAGTAGTCGCTCACCGGATTCCCCCGTCCTCGAGTACCGAGCGCACCGACGCGTCGAACTCCATCCAGGCCGCGCCCTGCTCCCTCAGCACGGCGCTCCCCTCGTCGGTCAGTACGTAGTAGCGGCGTCCGGGCCCCTTGTCGGCGGCGCGGTACTCGGCGGTCACCAGCCCCGCCTCCTCCAGCCGGTTGAGCACGGGGTAGAGCGTGCCGCCGCGGATCCTGCCGAAACCGGACTCGTCCAGCCTCCTGGCGATCGCGTACCCGTAACTCTCTCCCCCGGTCAGGCTGGCCAGGACCAGGAGGTCGAGCACCCCCTTGAGCCAGCTCGCACGACGGTCCATACGTGTCTCCCCCTTCACCGGGCGCTGCCGGCACCGATCGGCGCGGACTCGCGGTGCTCCCGCCCCGGGGCGAACAGGAGGGCGCGCAGGTCCACCAGGATGTGCAGGAAGACCGGCATCAACAGGCTCCCGCCGCTCAGGTACAGGCCGGTGGCCGAGAACCCCATGCTCTCCGGGAACGCCATCTCCGCCACCTCCGACTAGTCCTCTGTACGACCTAGGCCATAGAGCTACCTAGTTAGGAATACAACCTAGATGGCGATGCCGACCCCATCGCAGTGTGGCCCCAGGCACGAAAAAAGCCCCCGACCGCTCAGGAGAGAGCAGGTCAGAGGCAGATGAGAAAGCCCAGTGGCACACCGGGAAGCCGAACACGGATCTCAGCCACAACCGTGCCGCGAAGCACGACGGCCGAAGGCCGAGCGGCACACCGGGAGTCACCACCAGAAAGCCGAACACAGACCTCAACCACAACCGTGCCGCGAAGCACGACGGCCGAAGGCCGAGCGGCACACCGGGGGGTCTGGGGGGTCGTCCCCCCAAAAAGAATCGCGGGCTGCCGCGAGGTGGACGAAGTCCACCGAGCAGCAGTCCGCGTTTCGTGGAGGTGGCGGGAATCGAACCCGCGTCCTTCAGCACCGAGCCAGGGCTTCTCCGGGTGCAGTCCGCGCTGTCGTTCTACTCGGCCTCAGCGCTTGCACGGACACATCGCTGACAGGCCCAGCCACGTAAATGTCCCGCTCAGGCCCCGTGGCCTGATCTGAGCGGTAAGTCATCTAGCTGATGCCGGTACCTGGGCCGATGACGAGCCCAGACCGACAGAGACGCTATCGCTTAAGCAGCGAGAGCGAACTCAGTGCGCTTAGAATTGGCACTTGTGTTTACGCGAATGCAGGATTAACGAGGTCACAAACGCAACCCTCGACCCGCTTCCCCTGGAACGACTACCGAAGTCGAAACCGATCACCCCCTGTGCACTTGTCACGGCCTCCCCGCCTGGTGGACGGAGCGGCCGGCATGCGAGCGGCGAACCGCTTGCGCGTTCGTCACTCTACCTGATTGAACAGTACGGGGGCCAAGCTGATTCCCCGGCGGGGGAAGAAATCGCTCCCGATCTCCCGGACAGGGAGAAACCCCCGCGGGCGCGGACTCAAGAGGTGGTCGACGCGGCCCGCGGGGGCGGTCGGCAGGGTCGGGCCGACCTTGGGAAACGACAGGATCTCCCCCGAGATGAGGTCCTGCCTCTCACAGCTGGTCCGCTACCCCCTGTCGCGGCCCAGTCATAGGGGAAGACGCGAGCGGACCCCCGGAAGGTTGCCCGGGGGTCCGCCCTTCGCCTCGTTCGGGTGGAGAGGGGCCCGCGCGGGGCCTCCACCAATGCCCGGACCGCCGTCAGCCGGTCCCCTGGGCCGTGCCCTCGGTGCCCGTTCCCCCGGCTCCGTTGGACGGGGCGCTCGGCTCCCCCTGCGGAGAACCGTTCCCCCCGGCGGGCACGTCCTCCTCCGCGGGCGCGCCGTTGGCCATCGAGGCCAGGAAGGTGCCCGCGGCGTCCACCGCGTACTGCGACAGCTCGGACACGTTCGGGTCCACCTCGGCCAGCACGGCGAAGGCGACGCCGTCCTTGTAGCCGACGAACCAGTGCAGGACGGTGCCGTTCTGCTCGGTGGCGGCCGCCTGCCCGTACACCTCTCCCCCGCTGGTGAGGAGCTGGGGCATCCGGTTGACCACCGCGTCGCGCAGCCCCTGGCGGACCACCTCCAGGTGGGCCTCGTCCAGAGCCGTCTCCCTGTCCTGGGCGGGTCCCGCCTCGGGCACCAGGGTCGGCGCGTGCCAGGTGCCGTCCGCGATCGCCGCCGTCGCCAGCGCCATCGTCAGCGGGCTCACCCGGACACCGTGCTCGCCGATCATCGCCGAGGCCACGTCCACGTCGTCACCGCCGATGGAGACCGTGCCCGAGGACGCCGGGACCGGCAACTGCCACTCGGCGCCGATCCCCAGGCGCTCGGCGGACGACGCGATGGCGTCCGGGCCCACGTCGGCGGACAGGTCGGCGAACCCGACGTTGCAGTTGAAGGCCAGGTTGCGGGCCAGGTCCGGCTGACCGGACAGGAATCCCGAACCCGGATTGCGGAAGGTCTGTCCGCCGATCTCGGTCGAGTAGCCGCAGGGCACCACGGTGTCCGGGCCGGCCGCGCCCGACTCCAGGGCGGCCAGGGTGGAGACCGGGGTGAAGACGCCTCCCGGCACGTAGGAACCGGTGAACGCGTTGTCGTCGGCGGTGCTGCCCGAGGCGCTGGCCGCGGACAGGATCTCGCCGCTGGCGGTGTCGACCGCGACCAGGTACCCGTCCGCCGGCAGCGAGTCCAGGGCGGTCTCCGCGGCCTGCTGCACGTCCATGTCCAGGGTGGTGCCGATGACGCCGCTGCGCTCGCCCTCCCAGGACTCCAGGACGTCGGTGATCCCGCCGGAGCCGTCCAGGGAGACGACCTGCGTGGTCCCCGAACCGGCCAGCTCGTGCTGGAAGATGTTCTGCAACCCGCTCAGACCGACGGTGTCGCCCGCCTGGTAGGGGCCCGGGACCCGGGAGGACACCCTGTGCTCGGCGGTGCCCGCGACCTCGCCCAGCAGGAACGGCGCCACCGACGGAGTCATGTTGACCTCGACCTCGCGCGTGTCCACGCCGGCGATCTTCCCCGCCTCGGTGAGCAGTTCCTCGTCCACGCTGGAGCCGCGCAGGAGCACGAGCGGCTGGAACTGCTCGGGCGGCGCCGAGCGCACCCGGTTCAGCAGCGGGTCGGGGTCCTCCTCCAGGAGTTCGGCGAGCTGGGTGACCCCGGCCTCCTTGTCCTCCATCTCGCCGGGCATGACGCCGAAGGCCGTCACGCTGTCGGCGGTGACCAGGGGTTCGCCCTCACGGCCGAGGATCTGGCCGCGCTCCTGGCTCTCGTAGCTGATCGCGAGGCGCTCGTCCTCGCTCAGGTCTGGGTGCAGGACGCTCGTCGACCAGGAGATCCTCCAGCCGTCGGGGCCCCACTCCAGGGGCATGTGGCCGGTGTAGTTCCAGGTCGGGTCGCCGATGCCGAGGTCGGCGTGCACCCCGAACTCGGCCTCGGCGGACTCGCCCTCGCGGGAGATCGGCCCCAGGTCGAACCGCAGGGAGGCCAGGTCGAGGTGCTCACGCATGTCGGTGAGCGCCGCCGCCACCTGCTCGGGGTCACCGTCGGTGTAGGTGGCGGCCGCCGCGTGGTCTGCGTCCTGCCAGGCGAGCAGGAAGGACCTGACCGCGACCTCGGGGCTGGGGTTCGGTGTGCACGCGGCCAGGGCCGCAGCGAGGAGCAGGCCGCTGCCGGCGGCCGTGATCCGGCCAAGGGGACGGGGGGACACCGTGTGTGTTCCTTTCGGGCGCCTCAACGACGGCGGCGGAGCGCGCGTTCAATGTCCCGCTTCGCCTCGCGTTCGGCGATGTCGTGGCGCTTGTCGTACTCACGCTTACCGCGGGCCAGAGCGATCTCGACCTTGGCTCGTCCCTCGCTGAAGTAGAGGGACAGCGGGACGAGCGTGCGGCCGGGCTCTCGGGTCTTGCCGATCAGCCGGGAGATCTGCTCGCGGTGCAGGAGTAGTTTACGCGATCGTCGTGCGGAGTGGTTGGTCCACGTGCCCTGTGAGTACTCGGGGATGTGCACGTTCATCAGCCACACCTCGCCGTCGCTGATGTGGGCGAACCCGTCCACGAGGGAGGCCCGGCCCTGTCTGAGCGACTTGACCTCGGTGCCGGTGAGGACGATGCCCGCCTCGTAGGTCTCGTCGAGGTGGTAGTCGTGCCGGGCCCGCCGATTCTGCGCGATGAGCTTACGCCCGGTTTCCCGTGCCACAGGTGTGTCCCTTCATACGTCCGGGGGGCACTAGGCCCCCCGGCTGAGAAATCCTTCCGCCTCTGGCGGCCCCGTCAGATCTTGAGGTAGCGGCGCAGGGTGAGGAACGAGGTGATGGTGCACAGCAGGACGCCGAGGATCATCGAGACGCCGATGACGTACAGCAGCGATCCCGCGCCCAGGGCCACGTCGAACTGGAACCAGTCCTCGATCTGCGTGAGCAGTGTGTACCGGGTCGCCACGATGAATCCGGAGGCGATCAGACCACCGATGAGGCCGGCGACCGCGCCCTCCAGCAGGAAGGGGAGCTGGATGTAGAAGTTCGACGCACCGACCAGGCGCATGATGCCGGTCTCACGGCGGCGGCTGTAGGCCGACAGCCGGATGGTGTTGCCGATCAGCAGCGCGGCGGCGGCCAGCTGGACACCGGCGAGCACCAGTGCGGCCGCGCGCAGACCGTCCAACAGCCCGAAGAACTGTTCGAGCACACGCTGGTCGTCGGAGACCGTGTCCACACCCGGAGCGCCCTCGACCGCGTTGCGCACGGTGTCGTAGTGGGACGGATCGGTGAGCTGGACCCGGTAGTTGTCCGGGATGTCGCCCTCCTGCGCGGCGTCGGCCAACGCCTCGTTGGAGGAGCCGAGCCGGTCCTGGAAGTCCTGCCAGGCCTCGGCCGCGGTGAGGTAGTCGAAGCTCGCGACCTCGTTCAGGCCGTTCAGCGTGGCCTCGAGGGACTCACGGTCCTCGTCGGTGGCCGCGCCGTTCTCCTGGCAGACCGGGGTCGGCGAGATGTCGGTGCACATGTAGACGGTGAGCGTGATCCGCTCGTCCCAGTAGCTGCGCATCTCGGAGACCTGCTGGTTGACCAGTAGACCGGCGCCGAACAGGGTCAGTGAGATGGCCACAGTCGTGATGACGGCGATGGTCATCGTCAGGTTTCGGCGAAGGCCGATCCACGTCTCGGAGAGAACGAATTGTGCTCGCATGATCTGTTAAAGGTCCATCCTTTGGGGCTTTGCCGCGCCGGTCCTCGCAGCAAGAGGTCAGTACGCCTGGCCGTAGACGCCGCGCGTCTGGTCGCGCACTACCAGGCCCTCTTCAAGCTCGATCACGCGCTTGCGCATCGAGTCGACGATGGCGGCATCGTGGGTCGCCATGACGACTGTGGTGCCCGTGCGGTTGATTCGGTCCAGCACCTTCATGATGCCGATGGAGGTCGCGGGGTCGATGTTTCCGGTCGGCTCGTCGGCCAGCAGGATCTGCGGGCGGTTGACGAAGGCGCGGGCGATGGCCACGCGCTGCTGCTCACCACCGGAGAGCTCGTGGGGCATGCGCCCCGCCTTGCCCTCCAGGCCGACGAGTTCGACGACCTCGGGAACGACCCTCTTGATGAAGCGCCGGGGCTTGCCGATGACCTCCAGGGCGAAGGCGACGTTCTCGAAGACGTTCTTGTTGGGGAGCAGTCGAAAGTCCTGGAAGACACAGCCGATACGGCGGCGCAGGTGCGGCACCTTCCAGTTGGACAGGCGCGCCAGGTCCTTGCCGGCGACGTTGACGCGCCCCTTGTCAGGCTTCTCCTCCTTGAGCACCAGGCGGAGGAAGGTCGACTTCCCCGAGCCGGACGGGCCGACCAGGAAGACGAACTCGCCCTTGTCTACGTCAATGGAAACGCCGTCGAGCGCGGGGCGCTTCTGGGTCGGGTAGACCTTGGTGACGTTATCGAAGTGGATCACAGGCGCATCACAAGGTTCTCGAAGGTATGGGCACCCGCCGTGGAGGGCTCTCCGTGCGGGATCGTACCGGCCGCATGGCCAACCGACAGTTTAGAGGGGGGAGCGGCCCGGATTGTCCAAGTCGCGTCACGCCCCGCGGATCAGTGCCCTCTCGGACAGCAGCCACGAGCATATCGGAGGTGTCAACCGATGATAACGTTCACATATAGCATTTTCGGTAAAACTGCGGAGTCGCGATCATCACCATTGGGATACAACCTCCGCGTGCGCCCCGCATTCCTCACCCCTGGTGCGCGATGGGGCACCGGGCGTGTCACCCGTCCCGCGCTCACACCGTCGGGACCTGCGCGGTGAGTGCCGGCTCAGCACGTGGGAGCGCGGCCGGGGCGCCCGGCCCGGGAGGGCTCCGCGCCGCGGGCGTCCGCCGGGGACGGCGGGCGGAGCGAAGGTTCCCGAAAACGCCGTCTAACTGTTCCCGGAGCGCTCGTGGCTGCGCATCCACCGGATCTCGGCGTCGATGAAGGCGTCGATCTCCCCGTCCAGGACGCCCGAGGTGTTGCCGGTCTCGGCGCCGGTGCGCACGTCCTTGACGCTCTGGTAGGGGTGCAGCACGTAGTTGCGCATCTGGGTGCCCCAGCTGCTCACCGAGTCCCCGCGGATCTCGTCCAGCTCCGCCTGCTCCTCCTCGCGCTTGCGCACCAGCAGCTTGGCCTGGAGCATCGACATCGCGGTGGCCTTGTTCTGCAACTGCGACCGCTCGTTCTGGCAGGACACCACGATGCCGGTCGGCTGGTGGGTGATGCGCACCGCCGAGTCGGTGGTGTTGACGCCCTGGCCGCCGGGGCCGCTGGAGCGGTACACGTCCACCCGCAGGTCGCTCTCGTCGATCTCGATGTGGTCGCTCTGCTCCACCACCGGAACGACGTCCACGCCCGCGAACGAGGTCTGGCGCCGGTTCTGGTTGTCGAACGGCGAGATGCGCACCAGCCGGTGCGTGCCGTGCTCGCCGCGCAGGGTGCCGTAGGCGAACGGGGCCTTGACCGCGAAGGACGTGGACTTGATGCCCGCCTCCTCCGCGTAGGAGGTCTCGTAGACGTCCGTGGGGTAGCCGTGCCGCTCGGCCCAGCGCAGGTACATGCGCTGGAGCATCTGCGCCCAGTCGGCGGCGTCCACGCCGCCCGCCTGGGAGTTGATCGAGACGATGGCCTCGCGCTCGTCGTACGGTCCGTTGAGGAGGGTGCGCACCTCCAGCTCACCGATCTCCTTGCGCAGCTGTTCGAGCTCGCGGTCGGCCTCGGCACGCGTGTCCGCGTCGTCCTCGCCCTCGGCCAGCTCGTAGAGCACGCTGAGGTCGTCGAGCCGCTGGCTGATGCCGTTGACCTTGTTGACCATGGATTCCAGGATGGAGAGCTGGCGCGTCACCTTCTGCGCGTTGTTCTGGTCCGACCACAGCTCGGGGTCCGCCGACTGCTCGCGCAGCTCGGCGATCTGGGTGTGCATGGCCTCCAGGTCCAACACGGCGGTGACACTCGCCAGGGTCGCCGCGAGGTCCTTGATCTTCTCTGCTGGGTCCAGTTCTGCCACGGACCCCAGTGTAGGGGCCACGGAGGTGGCGGTCGCCCGGCCGGACCGGGCGGCGGTCCCGTGCCGCGCGGCCGGCCCGTCGCGGGGCGGCGCCCCTTCCCGGAACGCTCACACGGCGATGTCGTCCTCCCCCGTCAGGGGCCGAAAGACCGCGTCATAGTAGAGGTCGACGGTGGTGGCCACCAGCGCGTCCACGTCCGTCTCGGGAGAGGTGATCACCTCCAGGGCCACGCCCTCGACCATGCGGGCGACGACCGTGGCCACGAGGTCGACCCTGATGGGCCTGGTACTGCCGTTGCGGTGCAGCCACCCGAGGTCCTGTTCGACGGTCTGGCGCAGCCGTTCCCGGAAACCGTCCCACTTGCGGCGGTACTCACCGCGCAACTGGCTGGCCTGGTGCAGGGCCAGGATGATCTCCCGCTCCCGCTCGCACAGGCGCAGCAGCGAACCGAGCCCGGCACCCAGGCGCTGCCTGATGCTCGCGGCCCCGCCGACCTCGTGGAGGCTGGCGAGCATGTCGTGCAGGACCGCGTCGACGATCTCCGTGAAGACCTCGTCCTTGGACGGGAAGTAGCTGTAGAAGGTCCCATGGGCCACGTCCGCGCGCTCGGTGATGTCACTGACCGTGGTTCCCGTGAAACCCCTGCGGCGGAAGCTCTCCCGGGCCGCCTCCAACAGCGCCGACCGGCTGCGGGCGCGGCGCCGGTCGCGTCGTGTGGGGACCGCCGCCGGGTCCCGTGCCTCCTGCGCGTCCCTGCCCATGCGGCCCTTTCCTCGCGGCCTCGGTGCCCGACCCCCGTGTCAACGCGTGGAAGGCCCGGTGGTTCGGGAAGCCGGCGTTCGCCGTTCGCGCCGACTCCGCCACAGAGTACATTTATGACTTGGGCGTCAAAATTGACTAACGCGTCAGATCAGGGGGCGGGATGGCCACGCAGGAGCTGGGGGACGGCACGATCCACTACGTGGACCGGGGGTCGGGGCCCGTGCTGGTGCTTCTTCCGGGGCTCGGATACGACCACTCCCTCTGGGAGCCCCAGATCGAGCGCTGGGCCGAGGACCACCGCGTGCTCGCGCTCGACCCGCGCGGGGTGGGCGGGTCGTCGCGGCTGCACGTCTGGAGCGGGATCCTGGCCGCGCAGGCGGCCGACGTCGCCGCCGTGCTGGACCGGCTCGGGATCGACCGGGCCGTGGTGTGCGGCGTGAGCTACGGGGGCGTGCTCGCGCAGAGGTTCGCGCTGGACCATCCGGAACGGGTGGCGGCCCTGGTGACGGTCGACTCCTTCAGCGACACGCGGCCCCGCTCGTTCGGGGAGGCGGTCAACCGGGTCCTCCTGGAGCTGACCGGCTGGCTGTGGCTGTTCCCGCGCCTGATGCGCCCCGCCGTCAGCCGCCAGTACGCCCGGTGGCCGCTGGCGCGCCGGTACATGGAGGCCGGGCTGGAGAGGATGCGCGGACCGGAGACCGTCCGTATCCGCTACGCGCTCAACCGTGTCTCCTACACGTCCCGGCTGTCGCGGTTCGACGGTCCGGCGCTGGTGGTCACGTCCGACTCGCCGTGGCTGCTCCCGATGTCCCGTCGTATCGCCGACGCGCTTCCCCACGGGCGCCTGGCGGTCATCGAGGACTCGTTCGACCCGTCGAACCTGTGCCGCCCCGAGCGCTTCGACGAAGTCCTGGGGGGCTTCCTGCGCGAGACCGGCCTCTAGCCGGTGCCTCCTTGAGGCCGCGCCGCGCCTCGTGCCCGGACGCCGAAGGCACGGGAGCCCTCGGCCCGCGGGTGCGTCACGGGCGCACCGCGGGTGGGGCCGCCGACCGGACGGGCCCCGCGCGAGAACACGCGGGGCCCATGTGCCGGCCGTCGGGGCCCGGTGCCTGTGGACGATCTCCTTCGGCCCCGGACCCGGATGGCCTTCCCTAGCCCACCAGGCCGCGGAAGGACCGCAGCGCCACGGACAGCGTGGCCAGATCGAACCGCTCGTTCTCCTGGATCTCCGACAGGGTGATCCCGGCGCGCTCCACCCGGTCACGGTTCTGGTCGAGCCACTCGGCGATCAGCTCCGGGAGCTCCTCCGCCGGACCGCTCTCCAGCACCCGGGCCGTCAGGTCGGCGTGCGCCGCGTACAGGTCGTCGCGCAGCGAGGCCCGGGCCGTGGTGGCCCACCGGTCGTCCCGCGGCAGGTCGATGATCCGCTCGCGCCACCAGCTGATGTTGAGCCGGTCGGCCAGCTCGAAGTACAGCTCGGCGACCTTCTCCACGGGGCGCCCGGTGCGGTGGGAGATCTCCACCAGGTCCAGCGTGGAGTAGGCGGGCACCATCACGGCCACCTGCTCGGCCAGCTCGGTCGGCACGCCCATCGACGTGTAGCGGTCGCGGCGCTCGACGAACGCCTCCCGGTCACGGCCCCGCAGCAGCTGGTCCAGCCGCGGCAGCACCTCGCCCACACCCTCGGCGAAGTAGCCGATCTCACTGCTGATGTCGAAGGGGAAGGTGCGGTTGCGCAGCAGCCACCGGGCGGAGCGCTCGGCGAGCTTGCGCGTCTCCAGCAGCAGGGAGAGCTGGTTGTCCACCGAGATCCTGTGGTCCAGCTCCTCCACACGGCCCCAGAACCGGCGCAGCCCCAGCACCTCCTGCACCACCAGGTAGGCGCGGGCGATGTCGGCGGGGTTGGCGCCCAGTTCCTCGTTGAGCCGGAACGCGAAGGTCACCCCGGAGTGGTTGACCATGTGGTTCACGACCTGGTTGACGATGATCTCCCTGCGCAGCGGGTGCGAGGCCACGCCCTCGGCGAAGCGCTCCGACCGCAGGGGCGTCGGGAAGTACCCGGTCAGCGTGTCGGCCAGGTAGGGGTCGTCGGCCAGGTCGGACAGGCCGATCTGGTCCTTGAGGCTGATCTTGGTGTACGACAGCAGGGTGGCGAACTCCGGGCCGGTCAGCCCCGCGCCCGCCGCGCGCCGCTCCGCGATCGCCTTGTCGGAGGGCAGGTCCTCCTGCTTGCGCTTGAGGACCTTGGAGCGCTCCAGGTACCGCATGTACCGGCCGTGGACGTGCAGCATCTGGGTGTCCTGCTTGCGCGAGGCGGCCAGCGCGGTGTTCTGTGCGTAGTTGTTGTCCAGTACCAGCTCGGCGACCTCGTCGGTCATGTCGATGAACAGCTGGTCGCGGTCGTCCTTGTCCAGCTTCCCCGACCGCACCTCGCGGTCCAGCATGATCTTGATGTTGACCTCGTGGTCGGAGGTGTCCACACCGGCGGAGTTGTCGATGAAGTCGGTGTTGACCCGGCCGCCCTCGCGGGCGAACTCGATCCGCGCGTCCTGCGTCAGCCCCAGGTTGCCGCCCTCGCCGATCACCTTGACCCGCAGGTCGGCGGCGTCCACGCGCAACTGGTCGTTGGTCTTGTCGCCCACGTCGGCGTGCGTCTCGGTACTGGCCTTGACGTAGGTGCCGATGCCGCCGTTCCACAGCAGGTCGACGGGCGCGGTGAGCACGTACCGGATCAGCTCGTCCGGGGTGAGGGCCTCCACCTCCTCCTCGATGCCGAGCGCCTCGCGCACCTGCGGGGTGACCGGCACGGACTTGGCGGTGCGCGGGTGCACGCCGCCGCCCTCGGAGATCAGCTTCGGGTCGTAGTCCTCCCACGTGCTGCGGGGCAGGTCGAACACCCGCTTGCGCTCCACCCACGAGGTGTGCGGGTCCGGGTCCGGGTCGAGGAAGACGTGGCGGTGGTCGAAGGCGGCGATCAGCCGGATCTGCTTGGACAGCAGCATCCCGTTGCCGAACACGTCACCGGACATGTCGCCGACGCCCACGACCGTGAAGGGCTCCTCCTGCACGTTCACGCCCATCTCGCGGAAGTGGTACCGGACCGACTCCCAGGCGCCGCGCGCGGTGATGCCCATGGCCTTGTGGTCGTAGCCGACCGAGCCGCCGGAGGCGAAGGCGTCGCCGAGCCAGAAGCCGCGCTCGGTGGAGATGGCGTTGGCGGTGTCGGAGAAGGTGGCGGTGCCCTTGTCCGCGGCGACCACCAGGTAGGAGTCGTCGCCGTCGTGCAGGACGGTGCGCTCGGGGTGGACGGTCTCGCCGTCCACGAGGTTGTCGGTGACGTCCAGCAGGCCGCTGACGAACTGCTTGTAGCAGGACACGACCTCGGCCCTCACCTCCTCGCGGGTGCCGTTCTGGGGCAGTCGCTTGCACACGAAGCCGCCCTTGGCGCCGCTGGGGACGATGACGGCGTTCTTCACCATCTGGGCCTTGACCAGGCCCAGGACCTCGGTGCGGAAGTCCTCCAGGCGGTCCGACCAGCGCAGCCCGCCGCGTGCGACCGCGCCGAAGCGCAGGTGCACGCCCTCCATGCGCGTGGAGTACACGTACATCTCGTACCGGGGCCGCGGGTTCGGCAGGTCCGGGATCTGCTGCGGGTTGAGCTTGAGCACCAGGTACGGGTGGCCCTGGTAGTGGTTGGTGCGCAGGGTGGCGCGGATGACCGCCAGGAACGAGCGCAGGACGCGGTCGTGGTCCAGGCTGGCCACGGCGTCCAGCTCGCCCTCGATCTTGCGGACGAGGACGCCGGTGCGCTCGTCGCGGCCCTCGTCGGGCTGGTCGGGGTCGAACCGGGCCTCGAACAGCTCGACCAGCAGGTTGGCGATGCCCACGTTGGCGACCAGGATGTCGGCCAGGTACTCGGGCGTGAACGTGGAACCGGTCTGGCGCAGGTACTTGGCGTAGGCGCGCAGCACGGTGAGCTGGCGCCAGTCGAGCCCGGCGCGCACCACCAGGGCGTTGAACCGGTCGCTCTCGCCGAGGTCGCGCCAGGAGGCGTCGAAGGCCTCCTCGAACAGGGCCTTGAGACGTGCGGGCGCCAGGTCGGACTCGGGGATCGGTCCGAGGCCGAAGTCGTAGACCCACACCGTGCCCACGTCCCGGACGGTGATGTCGTAGGGCCGCTCGTCGACGACCTCCACGCCCAGGTTCTCCAGGACGGGCAGGACGCGCGAGAGCGAGATGGGCTCGCCGATCCGGTAGAGGCGGAACCGGTGGCAGCCGGGATCGGCGTCCTCGCGCTGGTACAGGACGGCCGAGAACTCGCCGTGCCGCCGCTCGGGGTCGGTCCGGTTGAGGAGCCTCTCCAGCTGTGCGATGTCGTCGGCCGCGGCGGCGGGGCCGTTGTCGACCTTGTAGGCCTCGGTCAGGCCGCCGGCGTAGCGGTCCTTGAGCTCGGTGGCGCGCATGGGGCCGAAGGCCCCGGCGAGGGCGTCGTCGAGGTCGGCGTCCCAGGAGCGGGCGGCCTGGCGGACCTTCTCCTCCAGGGCGACCTGGTCGATGTCGGCGAGGGTCTGTCCGTGCCGGGCCCGCGCCACCAGGTACAGGCGGGCGAGCGGAGCGGATCCGATCAGCACGTTGTGGTCCATGGTGGCGCCCTCGAAGGCGTCGGCCAGGACGTTCTGGATGTCCAGGCGCACCCGGGTGCTGTACTGGTCGCGCGGCATGTACACGAAGCACGACATGTACCGACCGCCGTAGGGGTCGCGGCGCATGAACAGCTTGGTGCCGCGCCGGTCGCGCAGGCGCAGGACCCCCCGCACGATGTTGTACAGCTCGCCCACGGGGATCTGTAGGAGCTCCTCGCGGGGGAAGGTCTCCAGGAGCTCGATGAGGTCCCTGCCGTCGTAGCTGTCGGCCTCGAACCCGGCCAGGGACAGCACCTCGGCCTGCTTGCGGCGCATGATGGGGATCTGGGAGATGCTGGTGGTGTTGGCCTGGGAGGTGAACAGGCCGAGGAACCGGCGCTCTCCGACGATGTTGCCCTGGGCGTCGAACTTCTTGACGCCCACGTAGTCCAGGTACTTGGGGCGGTAGACGGTGGCGCGCGAGTTGGCCTTGGTCAGGACGAGGATGTAGGGCTCGCGTGCCTTGGCGCGGATCTCGGGGGGCAGCGCGGCGAAGCTGGTGGAGTCGGGCGGGTCCATCCGCAGGACGCCCAGGCCGGAGCCGGGCTCGGGGCGCAGGGAGTCGTCGCCGTTGTCGTCGGTGACCAGGCTGTACTCGCGGTAGCCCATGAAGGTGAAGTGGCGTCCGGCGGTCCAGCGCAGGAAGTCGACGCTCTCGCCGATCTCGCGCGGGTCCACTCCCCCGGCCACGAGGCGGTCGGGGTAGGCGGCCAGCTCGTCGGCGATCCGGATGGCCCGGTCGCTCATCTTGGCGGCGTCCTCGTCCACGTAGCGCACGTCGGCCAGGACGTTCTCCACGCGTGCGGCGATCTCCTCGACGCGCCCCGGATCGGACTGCGGGTCGATCTCGATGTGCATCCAGGACTCGTCGATGGGCAGCAGGTCCTCGCCGCCGATCTCCGGGTCGACCTGGCGCAGGCGTCCGTCCAGGTCACGGCCGACGGTCATCTGCGGGTGGACGACCAGCCGGACTCCGGCGCCGAGGTCGCCGAGGGCCATGGTGACGGAGGAGACGAGGAAGGGGGCGTTGTCGGTGACGACCTCGAGAACGCTGGTCTGCTGGTCCCAGCCGTCGCGCTCGGCGTCGGGGGTGTAGACGCGGACCTTGGCCCTTCCGGGCGCACGGTGGGTGCCGAAGGCGAGGTGGGCCTCGGCGGGACCGCAGATCTGCTCCGGGGAACGGCCGCTGATCTCCTCCGGGTCCGTGTGGCGGTAGTAGACGGGGAGGAAGCGCCGGACCGCGTCGGCCTCCTCGGGGCTGATACGCGCCCCTGGAGACCACTTGGCGGCCGCGTCACTGAGCAGCTTCTGGAGATGGACGTCGGATTGCCCGGACATAGGGATCTCTCACTCCTTTGTGAGCAACGTCGCACGCGCACTGGCAGAGCAAACGGTCAGGTGATCTGTGAAGTCGTGTTCTGTCGTGTGATTCCGTGTGACCACCCCGGGCCGCGAGGGACCCGCCGGTATGACGGTTGGGGATCGACCCGCGCGCACGGGTGGTCGGGGCGCGGAGCTCCGGACCACGTTGTCCCGAGCCCGCCCGCTGTCCAGGCTACTGGTTGTCGACCCCGGAAACAGGACCGACACCGTTACATGATGGTTACGCACTGTTAGGTCTGTATTGCGGTGATCGGTGACTGCGTACATGGGCCACGACCTACCCCACGGGGACGGCGAACATGTCGCTGTCAGGCCGTCACCTGGTGGACCGCGGTCATGACGGCGCGCGGATCGGTCAGGTCGGGCAGGACGGCGATCGCTCCGGCCTCGCGCAGCTGACCCTCCGTCATCGAACCGCTGAGCACCGCGACCGGGACCGCGCCACCGATCAGGGCGGCGCGCACGTCCGGTGCGGAGTCGGTGACGAACACCGTCTCCTTCTCGGTGTAGGCCCGCCCGCCCTCGCCCGCCGCGTGCAGGCGGATGGACTGGATCAGGCTGGACTTGGGGTAGTTGACCGAGCCGTATCCGCCGATGGACAGGTCGAGGTAGGAGTCCAGGCCGAACGCGGCCAGCTTGGCCGTGGCGTTGGCGCGGGTGCTGCCGCTGACCACGGTCTGGACGGTGTCGGGCATGGAGGCCACGGCCGCCAGGGAGGCGGCCGCGCCGGGCATCGCCCAGCCCTTGGCCGGCAGCTCCTCGGCACGCCTGCCGAAGGACTCCTCCAGGGCGTCCAGGAACTCGCCCAGGATGCTGGTGTCCGGCTCGACGTCGACGTAGTTGCGGGCGCAGAACTCGAAGAACATCTCCGAGTCGGTGCGGCCCGCCACCGAGGTCAGGTAGACCAGCGGCTCGCCGGTGACCTTCTCGAAGGCCTCGGCGTAGGCGGCCCTCATCACCCGCCCCACGTCGAGGAGGGTGAGGTCGATGTTCCATAGCACCAGGCGGCTGATGGCTGACTCCTCGCGAGATGAACCGGTCGGGGACGACTCCATCTTGCCGTATGGCCCGAGAAAGGCAGAAACCTCCGTCCGGGTCCGGCCACGGACAGGGGGTTCCGGACAGGTCCTCACCGGCCGGAGGCCAGGGCCGCGCGCAGGGCCGACGGTGTGCGCCCCGTCTCGGCCCGCACCGCACGGGTCAGGTGGGCCTGGTCGGCGAAACCCAGGTCGGCGGCGATCTCGGCCAGACCGCCCGCACCGTCCTCGATCCGGTCCAGCGCGCGGGCCACGCGGACGCGGGTGCGGAACCCGCTGACCGTCACGCCGGTGTGGTGCCGGAACGTGCGGCTCAGGTGGGCGGGGCCGACTCCGAGCAGGCGGGCCAGGCGTACGAGGTCGCGGGAGTCGGGGTGGTCGGCCAGGACCGCCTCCCGGGCGGACTCGGCCAGCGCACGGCGCCCTGGACCCGCCGTCACCGGCAGCAGGGCCCCGTGGAAGGCCCGGCGCAACAGCCACAGCAGGCGCTCCGTGGCCGCGAGGTCGTCGTCGGCACGCAGCAGCAGGCGGTGCGCCGTGTCCAGCCGCCCGTCGACCCCGAACGCGGGGGGCACCGTACGGTCGTCGGAGGCCTCCCGCCACAGCCCCTCCGCCACGGTGACCGAGGTGCACTCGTCACCGCCCTCCAGGTGGAGGAATCCGCGCTCCCGGCCGGGCAGCTCCACGTAGCCCACCGTCCGGTCCACGGCGACCTCACCGCCTTGGCCGCGCAGCCGGAACCGGCCCCGGCGCACCAGGACGACCCCCACCGTGTCCGAGCTCTCCGGCCCGGACCAGCCCGTGTGCCCGCCGACGCAGGAGACGGCGTGCACCGACACGTGCTCGCCCGTGTGCACGGCTCGTACCGAACGCATACACGAAAGACTACGCACAAGGATCTTCAAGACCGGGGCCGGCCGGCACGGCCATGCTGGCCGCCATGACCTCCAGCACCCTGCGTCCCACCGCCGTGCTCACCGGCGGACTCGTGGTCCTGCTCGTCGGACAGACCATGGCCACGATGGACGGCTCCATCGTCAACGTGGCCGTTCCCACGATCCGTGCCGACCTCGACGCGGGCGACGCCGCCGTCCAGCTCGTCGTCGCCGGGTACGTCCTGACCACCGGCGTCCTGGTCGTCACCTGCACACGGATCGGCGACCTGGTCGGCCACCGCCGGGCGTTCCTGGCGGGGCTGGCGGGCTTCACCCTCGCCTCGCTGCTGTGCGGACTGGCGCCGAACGCGCCCGCGCTGGTCGCCGGGCGGATCCTCCAGGCCTGCGGCGGGGCGCTCATGGTCCCCCAGGTGATGTCCCTCATCCAACTGGGCCACGGGGGCCGGTCGCGCGACCGGGCGCTCGGCCTGTACTCCATGGTGCTGGCCCTGGGCGTGGCACTGGGCCAGGTCGCGGGAGGGCTGATCGTCGGGGCCGACCTGTTCGGTTTGGGATGGCGTCCGGCCTTCCTGGTCAACGTGCCGGTGGGTCTGGTCCTCCTCGCGCTGGGCCCGCGCCTGCTGCCCGCCGGGGAGCGCGTCCGCGGTCAGCGCCTCGACCTCCCGGGGGCGGTGGTCCTCGCCGTGGGGACGGGCACGCTCCTCGCCGCGCTGGTCTTCGGGCGCGAGCACGGCTGGGCCTGGCTGGGCCTCGGGACCGGAGCGGCGGCCCTGGCCGTGTTCGTCCGCCACGAGCGGCGCACCGCCCAGCCCCTGCTCGACCTCGGCGTGCTGCGGCCGCGCGGAGTGAGGCCGGGGCTGGCGGCCTGCTTCGCCGTCATGGGCTGCTACTCGGCGTTCCTGTTCACTCTCACCCTGCACCTGCAGTCGGGGCTGGGGATGTCACCGCTGGCCGCCGGGGTCGCCTTCGTGCCCTTCGCCCTGGGGTTCGGCGCGGTCAGCCTGGGCTGGACCCGGCTGCCCGAGCGCCTCGGGAGGGCGTTGCCGGTGCTGGGGCCGCTGGCCTTCGCCGCGGGCCTCGCGGCCCTGGTCCCGCTCGCCCGCGACGGCTGGCCCGCGGCCGCGTCCGCCGTGCTGTTCGTCGCCGGATGCGGCCACGCCGCCGGGTACAGCCCGCTGATCGCGCGCGTCTGCGCGCTCGCGGGCCCGCGGCACGCCTCCGCGGTGTCCGCGCTGAACACCACTGGCACCATGCTGGCCAACGTCGTCGGAGTGGCGGCCCTGGGCGGTGTCTTCCTGTCCGCCGGGGACACCTGGACCGGGTTCTCCGCCGGCGCGGGACTGGTCGTCGTGCTGCTGCTGGCCACCGCGGTGTGCGCCCACCGCGCGGTGTCCCGGCCCACGCCGCGCCACTGAGCGGGCCCGGCCGCGGCCGGGCGGGTGGGAGGCGGGGAACGGCTGCCCGCCTCCGCCCCGGGACGGCGTACGGCTACGCCCCGTCCTCCCGGACGAGATAGCGCAGCTCCTGGACGGCGAACCACATCAGCTCGTGGCCCTCCGCGGCGTCCGAGGCGGGGTCCTGAACCGCCACCGCGATGTCGCGGGCGGCGTCGGCGTCGTCCACGTGCGCCGAGGCCAGCTTCTTGTAGGGAACCGCTCCGGTGACCTTCACACGGGCCACGCCCTCCCCCGCGCGGCCCTCGTGCTCGACCACGCGGTCGGGCATGTCCGCGACCAGCACCACCCGGCGGCGGGGCGCTCCGGGGTCGGCGGCCAGCAGCGCCAGGGACTCACCGGCCGCGGCGTACATGGCCTCGTACTCGACCTCCTCGGCGTCCTCGCCGGGACCGGGGTCGGCCGTGAACGCGGTCAGCGGTACGTCCTCCAGCCGCCCCTCCTCCAACAGGCGGACCAGGGCGGGGATGGTGCTGGGCAGGAAGACGTACATGTGAGCGACTCTCCGGGACGTGGGCTGATCACGTCAAGTGTGCCAAATCCGGGCCGCCCCGGCGCCCCTGCCCGTGGCCGGGGAGGGGCACGCCGTGGCGGGGTCAGGCCGCCCGCTCGTCGGGGACCGGGGGCGCGCCGTCGCCGTCCGGCGCCAGGAACCGCTCCAGCTCCAACCGCGTGGTGCCCACGTCGGTGTGCAGGATGCCGGTCATACCGAGCTCCTCGGCGATGCGGACGTTGTGCTCCAGGTCGTCGATGAACACGCAGTCCTCGGGACGCAGGCCGAGTCGTTCACAGGTGTGCAGGTAGATGCGCTCCTCGGGTTTGCGCATCCCCACCTCACCGGAGATGACCACCGTGTCGAAGGTGGCGTCGAAGTGCTCACGGGGATAGCAGTTGCCCCAGGAGTTCGACAGCAGGGCGGTGCCGGCTCCGCCGTCCCTGGCCTCGCGCAGTGCCTCGTACATGGCGTGCACCGGGTCGAACTCGCAGAACATGCGGTCGATCAGCCCTTCGGCCACCACCGGACCGCCGTGCGTGCAGCGCAGCAGGGCCGCCAGCTCGCGCTCGAACTCGCGGGTGTCGATCTCGCCCCGCTCCAGCGCGTGCACGGGGTTCTCCCCGCCGCAGCTGTCGTCGAAGTAGGGACGCATGACCTCGTGGTAGTGCTCGACGTCGATGCGGTCGGCGTGCAGCCAGGCCCGGATGCCGTCGCGCAGCGGTGGTGTGAGCACACCGCCCCAGTCGCAGATGACCCCGCGTCGGTTGCCGTCCATCCGATCCCCTCCTTGGTCGTCGGTGGTCGTGCGTGTCCGTTCGGACCACCGCCCGCTCCTCGGTCGCCCGAGGGGCCGGGCGGGCAACGGTTCTTCCCGTTCCCCGCCCGTCTCAACCACCGCGGACCCCTCCGGGGCCGCGCGCCCCGCGGCCGGGATCAGGTCGTCAGGCCGGTTCCGGCCTCCACGTCGGCCGCGGGGACGTCCACCGGCAGCTTCCCGGAGGGCTTCACCAGGCCCGCGACGACCCGGGCGGCCGCCGCCCTGGACACGTCCACGGACGAGTAGAGGGCCAGGAACGCCTCCGCCTCGGGGAAGGCCGCCAGGTCGTAGGGCGTGCCCTGGGACACCACGACGACCAGGAGCCCCTCGGCGCGCGCGGAGGCGACCAGAGCGCTCTGCTCCGAGGCCCCGCTGCCCCCCTCGGTGCCCACGACGACGGCGTCGGCCTCGCCGGCCGCCCCGTCCACCACATTCATCCCCGCCTCGGTGAGCGCGGCGGCGATCTCCTCCGCGCCCACGCCCCGGACCCGGACGCCGTCGCCCTCGGCGAGCGGCAGCAGGCCGCCCTCGTTGCGCACCAGGGTCGCCGAGGCGTCCGCCACGCGCTGGGCGGCCTCGGCGTGCGCGGGGTCCTCCAGGACGGCCGCGGCGCCCTCCACGTCCACCGGTTCGGCCTCCAGCACCCCGCGCTTCTCCTTGAGCGCCAGGACGCGCAGCACGGACTCGTCGATACGCTCCTCGGTCAGGCGGCCCTCCTCGACGGCCCCGCGGATCGCGGACACGGCCGCGGCCGGGTCCGGCGGCATGAGGAGCTGGTCCACGCCCGCCTCCAGGGCGCGCACGGCGACCTCGCCGTCGGAGTGGCGCTGGCGCACGCCCTCCATGTTGAGGGCGTCGGTGGTGACCACGCCGTCGTAGCCCAGCTCCTCGCGGAGGATGCCGTCGATGATCTCCGGGGAGAGGGTGGCGGGCTCGGGGTCCTCGCCGCCGACCAGCTGCGGCATGAGCACGTGCGCGGTCATGATGGCGTCCACGCCCGCGTCGATGGCCGCCTTGAACGGCGGCAGGTGCTCGGCCTCCCAGCGGTCGCGCGGCATGTCGATGACGGGCAGGCCGCTGTGGCTGTCCACGTCGGTGTCGCCGTGGCCGGGGAAGTGCTTGGCCACCGGCACCACGCCGTTCGCGGAGTAGGCGCCCGCCTCGGCGACGGCCATCCGCGCGACCAGGTCGGGATCGGACCCGAAGGAGCGGACGCCGATGACCGGGTTGTTCGGATCGGTGTTGACGTCGGCGACCGGCGCGTAGTTGAGGTTGACGCCGAGCGCGGTGAGCTCCTCGGCCGTGGTGGCGGCACGCAGCTCGGCCAGTTCGGTGTCGCGGGTGGCGCCGACGGCCATGGCGTCGGGGAAGCCGGTGCCCACGGGGAGCCGGGCCACGAGGCCCTGTTCCTGGTCGATGCCCAGGAACAGGGGTACGCCCCGCCCCTGCTCGGCGGCGAGGTCCTGCACGCCCGCCGACATGGCGGCGATCTGCTCGGCGCCTTCGAGGTTGGCGTCGAAGTAGATGAGGCCGCCGGGCCGGTGGGCCTCGATCTGCGCGGCGTTGTCGGCGGCCGAGGTGCCCTGGGCGGTCAGGACGAGGAGCTGGCCGATCTTGTCGTCCAGGTCCATCTCGGAGAGCAGCCGGGGCGCGAGCACGGGCTCGAAGGGCTCCGCGCCGGCCGACGGCTGGGGTTCGTGGTCCTCCGGCGAGGAACCCACCTCCTCGTTGGTGCATGCGGTGGCGATCAGGGCGAGCCCCACGCAGGCCGGAGCCAGGGCGTGCGGAACGGACAGTCTCATGGCGGGTCTCGTCTTCCGGCGGATCGTGGGTTCGCCGCTGGAGAATACCCGTTTTCGAAGGACGGAGCGCCGATCGCCACGACACGGGCGCCCGTCGCCGCGGCCAGGACGCCTGTCGCCGCGGGAGGGGCCGGGAGGCCGGTCCGGTGCGCGGGCGCCGGCCCGCCCGCGCACCGGCCCGCCCGCGCACCGGCCGTTCAGTCCCAGGTGAAGAGGGGGTCCCCGTGCTGGACCGCGCCGCCGGCGACGTCGCCGAGCGCGTCGGGCGAGGCGTCCAGCGCGACCACCGGGACGACCGACGGACGCCCCTGGGCCGCGACCATGCCCGGGGACCAGCGGACCACCGGGGTGCCCGCCTCGACGTCGTCGCCCTCGGCGGCGAGGAGGGTGAACCCCTCCCCCGCCAACTGGACGGTGTCGATGCCCAGGTGGACGAGCACGCCCCGGCGGTGGTCGGGGGCCATCACGACGAACGCGTGGGGGTGCAGTTTCACCAGGGTCCCCCCGATGGGGGACACGGCCTCCTGGGACCCCTCCTGTCCGCCCTCCTGGCCGGGTTCCGGGTGGACGGCGACCCCGGGTCCGACCATGGACTGGGAGAACACGGGGTCGGGCACCGTTTCGAGGGACAGCGCCGTTCCGGGTACCGGGGAGAGTACGCGCAGCGCACCGGTCATGTCTGACATGGGGGATGCCTTCCCTTCCAGGGCGGTTTGATCCACACGCGGGGGTGCCGTTCACGCGACGGTCGGGCGGCGGGAACCCCCATGGAGGGCACCGCCTATTCGAGCAGGTCCCGGATGTCGTCGGTGAGCGCGTCGGCCTCGGGGCCGACCACCACCTGGACGACGTTGCCCGAGACCAGGACCCCGTGCGCACCCGACGCCCTGAGGGCGTCCTCGTCCACCAGGGCGGGGTCGGCCACCTCGGTGCGCAGGCGGGTGATGCAGGCCTCGATGTCCTCGATGTTGTCCGCACCGCCCAGACCGGCGACGATCGCCGTTGCCTTGTCAGCCATGTGTCCTCCGTGTTCTGCCATGGAACGGGGGTGTCCCCCCGAAGCCTGAGGGCGAGCTTATGGGTGACGCGCCCCACGCACCAGAGCCCGCGGTCGGACGGGGTGTTGGGGAGGGCGCCCTCAGGAGGTCTGGGTGACCTTGTTCAGGCCGCGCGGGACGTCGGGGTCGTAGCCCAGGCGGCGGGCCAGGCGCTCGGTGAGCAGCTGGGCGGGGACGATCAGGTTCATCGGGGACACCCACTCGGGCACGTCCGGGACGGGGACGGACAGGTCGCTGACGGCCGCCAGGGACTCGCCTCCCCCGAAGCCGAACACCGGGGCCCCGGCGGAGCGGGCGCGCTCGGCGAGGGCGACCGTGCCCCGCAGGGTCGGGCCGGTGGGGGCGGCCACGAGCAGGGCGGGGGTGCGCGGGTCCACGACGGCGATCGGGCCGTGCAGCAGGTCCGCGTAGGACAGGCCCATGGCGTGGAGGTAGCAGGCCTCCTTGAGCTTCAGCGCGGCCTCCAACGCGGTGGAGAAGGCCATGCCGCGCCCGGAGATGACCGCTCCCTGCACGGCGACCATCCGCTCGACGATCTCCTCCAGGGCGCCGGTGGGGGCCGCGAGGGTCTCCTCGATGCCTTCACAGACCCGTCCCAGGTCTCCGGGGTCCAGGTCGGCTCCGAGGCCCAGGGCCAGGACCGCGAGGGCGGCCAACTGGGTGCTGTAGGTCTTGGTGGCGGGCACCGCGACCTCGTTCCCGGCGCGGGTGACCAGGGCGACGTCGGCCTCCACGGCCAGCGGGGAGCCGGCCCCGTTGGTGACGGCGACGGTGCGGGCGCCGCAGTCGGCGGCCCAGCGCATGGTGTCGACGATCTCCTCGGTCCTGCCCGACTGGGAGATGGCCACGGCCAGGACGCCGGACAGGTCGATCCTGGCGCCGTAGGTGGTGGCGATGGACGGCGAGCCCAGGGTGGCCAGGCGGCCGGCGTGCGCCTGGAGGAGGTAGCTGCCGTAGACCGCCGCGTTGTCGGAGGAGCCGCGCGCGATGAACAGCACCTGCCTGGTGGAGCGGCCCAGGGCCTCGATCTCCGGACGCAGCGGCAGCAGTTCGGCGAAGGTGCGGCGCAGCGCCTCCGGCTGCTCGGCGATCTCGGAGCGCATCACACTCGTCGTGGTGGTCATGAAGGCCTTCCTGTGTGAGGCGTTGGCGGGCGGTGGGCGCCAGGCCGCCCGGGGCCGCGTGCCGCTCGCCGGGGCCGCGCCGGACGCCCTGGACCGGAGCGGACCACCTCCGGACCGGGAAGGACGCACCCTCCCGACCCGTCCTGGTGACGGCGCGAACCGCCTGCCGCCAGGTGGATTGACACGCGAACGCGGCTGTGGTCTAGTCCGGACTATACCAGTCATGTCCGGCTTGCCCCAGAAGACCCCGGAAACCTGGGAGGTCCCGGGCCCGGGTATCGGGAGCGCGGACGAACCGTCCCGCGCTAAGGTCTGACGCCAACTCCACCCGCCGACCGAGAAGGCCGTCCGCCCCATGTCGATCGACCCCGGCAACCCGCTGCCCAAGTACAGCCAACTACGCGACCTCCTCCTGGACTGGATCACCGAGGCCGGGCTGGGCGTGGACGACATGATCCCCTCCGAGCGCGAGCTCAGCGCCACCTACGGGCTCTCGCGGATGACCGTCCGCCAGACCATCGACCTGATGGTGGCCGAGGGGCGGCTGTACCGGGTCCCCGGCAAGGGGACCTTCATCGCCCGGCCCAAGATCGAGATGTCCCTGGTACTGGCCTCCTTCAGCGAGGACATGCGCTCCCGCGGCTTCGAGCCCGGTGCGCGCGAGCTGATCCGCCAGGTCATCCCGGCGAGCGGGCACACCGCCCGCATGCTCGACATCGCACCGGGCACCCTGGTGCACCACATCGAGCGCATGCGTACCGCCGACGACGAGCCCATGGCCGTGGAGCGCTCCAACATCCCCGCCGCCATGGTCCCGGGTCTGGAGGACTTCGATCTCGCCGAACGATCCCTCTACGAAGTCCTGGAAAACGAGTTCGACATCCTGTTGGATTCCGGGGAACAGACCATCGAGGCGGGGATCTGCGACTCGGCGGACTCCCGGCTCCTCGGTCTGCCCGCTGGAAGCCCGGTGCTGGTGATGCAGCGCCGGAGCTTCACCAAGGGACAGTGCGTGGAACTGGCACTGTCCACCTACCGCGCCGACCGCTACCAGCTGCATTCCCGGCTGGACCCGCGGCGACACGGCGACTGACACCCCGCGCCCACGAGGCGCGTGTCCGAGGGAGGACCCCCCACCATGAGTTCGGACCAGACCCCCGCAACAGCCGCACCGGAGCCACCGGGCGGCACCGCCAAGAGGGCGAAGCGCCCCTCATCCACCCTCGCCGTCCTCCAGCGGCTCGGCCGCAGCCTGATGATGCCGATCGCGGTGCTGCCCGCCGCGGCGATCCTCCTCCGCCTCGGCCAGCCCGACCTGCTCGGCGTCGACGGCCTGGCCGGGTTCTCCGGGATGGGGTGGATGGAACCGGTCGCGGGTGCCGTCGGCACCGCGGGCAGCGCGGTGTTCGAGGCCCTTCCCCTGCTGTTCGCGATCGGTGTGGCGATCGGTTTCGCCAAGCGCGCCGACGGATCGACCGCGCTGGCGGCGGTCGTCGGCTACCTGGTGTTCGACCGGGTCGCCACGTGGACGATGGTGACCTTCGACGGGCCCACCGGCGACCTGGGGTCGCGGCTGACCACCTATCCCCTGCCGGTCGACCCGGTGACACGGGAACCGGTGACCGATCCGGAGGCCGTGAACGCGGTCATGCCGGTCATCAACCACGCGGTGAAGAATCCGACCGACGTGCTCGGCGGTATCGCGGTGGGCCTGGTCGCGGCCCTGCTGTGGCAGCGCTACCACCGGATCAAGCTGCCGACCTGGCTGGGCTTCTTCGGCGGCCGCCGGTTCGTGCCGATCGTGACGGCGCTGGCCGGCCTGCTGATGGGTGTGGCGCTGGGCCTGGTCTGGCCGGTCGTCGGCGGATGGATCCAGAACCTGGGCGAGGGCATCATCGGCGCCGGCGCGCTGGGGGCCGGCGCCTACGGCGTGATCAACCGCCTCCTGCTGCCGATGGGCCTGCACCACGTGGTGAACTCGTTCATCTGGTTCGTGTCGGGCACCTACACAGCCCCCGACGGCACAGTGACGCACGGCGAGATCACCCGCTACTTCGCCGGCGACCCGGACGCGGGCGGCCTGCTGTCCGGGTTCTTCCCGGTGCTGATGTTCGGCCTGCCCGGCGCGGCCCTGGCGATGTGGCTGGCGGCCCACAAGGAACGGCGGACACAGATCGGGTCGATCATGATCCCGGCGGCGCTGACCGCGTTCGTGACGGGCATCACCGAACCGGTGGAGTTCGCGTTCATCTTCGTGGCCCCGGCGCTGTTCGTGGTGCACGTGGTGCTGACCGGTGTCTCGATGGCGATCCTGAACGCGCTGGACGCCCATCTGGGCTTCGGGTTCTCGGCGGGCCTCATCGACATGCTGTTGAACGCGACGAAGGAGAACACGACCGGGCTGGGACTGATCCTGTTGCTCGGGGTGATCTACTTCGCGCTCTACTTCGGGATCTTCTACGTGCTCATCACCCGCTTCAACCTGCCCACGCCGGGCCGTGAGCAGGATCCGGACGATCCCGTCGAGGGTGAGACCGTGCGGGCGCACACCGAGACCAACACCGGCGAGGATCCCCCGGACTCCGGAAGGCCGTCGGACGACCGGTCGGGGTCCTCGGGCTGACCCCGGGGCCGTCCACGGGCCGACACCCGGCATGGTGGGGCGGGGCCGCCCTTGGACGCTGGAACGGCGAGGGGGCCCGCGCCCCCTCGCCTGACGGCCCCGGCCCGCACGCGCGGACCACCGGCCAGGAGGCGTGCGGCGACCGGTCCGGGCATCGCGGCGGGCGCCACGCGGCGCTCGGCGGGCCTGCGAGGACGCGCGTGGGCGCGGCCCCCGACGGGGCCGCGCCCACGCGCGTTACGGCTGCCGGCGCCTACTTGGCGGACGGGTCACCGTGGCACTTCTTGTACTTCTTGCCGGAGCCGCACGGGCAGGGCGCGTTGCGCGCCGTACCGGCGTACTCGTCGACCGCCTCGCTGTGCTTCTCGACGGTGCCGTCCTCGCTCGGCGCGGAGTACTGGAGCCTGTCGGGCCGGCCCTCGCCGAAGCCGGGGACGACCACGTCCTCGTCGGGCTCGGCCTCCTCCGCGGGCGGGGCGGCCTCCTCGGCCTCCTCGTCCTCCTCCACCGCCGTGGCGACGGCCGTCGCGCCGGCGGAACCGCCGACGGTGGTCGCGGTCTGCGCCGCGGCCGCGGTGGTGAGCGCGGACTCGTCCTTCTTGCGGACCTTGACCTCGACGTTGAAGAGGTAGCCGACCGACTCCTCCTTGATGGCCTCCAGCATCTGCTGGAACATGTCGAAGCCCTCGCGCTGGAACTCGATCAGCGGGTTGCGCTGCGCCATGGCGCGCAGCCCGATGCCCTCCTGGAGGTAGTCCATCTCGTAGAGGTGCTCACGCCACTTGCGGTCCATGACCTGAAGGATGACCCGGCGCTCGACCTCGCGCATGGCCTCCTCGCCCAGCTCCTCCTCACGGGCCTCGTAGGCGGCGTTCGCGTCCTCGACCACGCGGTCGGCGATCACCTGGGTGGTCAGCGTGTGGAGGTCGCCGTTCTCCTCGATGAACTCGTCGACGGTGAAGCTGATCGGGTAGACCTGCTTGAACGCCCTCCAGAGCCTGTCGAGGTCCCAGTCGCTGGGGTCGCCGGCGGCGGTCTCCTCCACGACGTAGCCGCGCAGGATCTCCTCCAGCATGCTGACGACCTGGTCGCGCAGGTTCTGGCCCTCCAGGACCTTGCGGCGCTCGGCGTAGATGACCTTGCGCTGCCGGTTGAGGACCTCGTCGTACTTGAGGACGTTCTTGCGGATCTCGAAGTTCTGCGTCTCGACCTGTCCCTGCGCCGAGGCGATCGCCTTGCTGACCATCCCGGACTCGATGGGCTGGTCGTCCGGGATGTTCAGCTGCGTCATGAACGCTTCGAGACGGGTGCTGTTGAACAGGCGCAGCAGATCGTCCTGGAGGGACAGGTAGAAGCGGGAGATACCCGGGTCGCCCTGACGGCCGGAGCGGCCGCGCAGCTGGTTGTCGATGCGCCGGGACTCGTGCCGCTCGGTGCCGAGCACGTACAGACCGCCGGCCTCGACGACCTGCTCGTGCTCCTCCTCGTAGTCGGCCTTGGCCTTCTCCAGCGCCTCGGGCCAGGCGGCCTCGTACTCCTCCGGGGTCTCCAGCGGGCTCAGGCCGCGGCTCTGGAGCTCCTCGTCGGCGAGGAAGTCGGGGTTGCCGCCCAGCATGATGTCGGTACCGCGACCGGCCATGTTGGTGGCGACGGTGACCGCGCCGAGCTTGCCCGCGCGAGCGATGATCGCGGCCTCACGGGCGTGGTTCTTGGCGTTGAGGACCTCGTGCGGGACGCCCTCGCGCTTGAGCATCCGGGACAGCAGCTCGGACTTCTCGACGCTGGTGGTACCGACCAGGACGGGCTGGCCGGCCTCGTGCCGCTCGGCGATGTCCTCGGCGACCGCCTGGAACTTGGCGTCCTCGTGCTTGTAGACGACGTCCTTGACGTCCTCGCGGATCATCGGCTTGTTGGTGGGGATGGGCACCACGCCGACTTCGTAGGTCTGGGAGAACTCCGCCGCCTCGGTCTGGGCGGTACCGGTCATACCGGCGAGCTTCTCGTAGAGGCGGAAGTAGTTCTGGAGGGTGACCTTGGCGAGCGTCTGGTTCTCGTCCTTGATCTTGACGCGTTCCTTGGCCTCGATGGCCTGGTGCATGCCCTCGTTGTAGCGCCGCCCCGCCAGGACGCGGCCGGTGAACTCGTCGACGATGAGGACCTCACCGTCCTTGACGATGTACTCCTTGTCGCGCTTGTAGAGCTCCTTGGCCTTGAGCGAGTTGTTGAGGAAGCTGATGAGCGGGGTGTTGACGGCCTCGTAGAGGTTGTCGATGCCCAGCCAGTCCTCGACCTTGGCCACACCGGCCTCGGTGATGCCGACGGTGCGCTTCTTCTCGTCCACCTCGTAGTCGGTCTCGCGCTTCAGGCGCGGGGCGATCTTGGCGAACTCGGAGTACCAACGGGAGTTCTGCTCGGAGGGGCCGCTGATGATCAGCGGGGTACGGGCCTCGTCGATGAGGATGGAGTCGACCTCGTCGACCAGGGCGAAGAAGTGCTCGCGCTGGACGGTGTCCTTGAGCGAGAGCGCCATGTTGTCGCGCAGGTAGTCGAAGCCGAACTCGTTGTTCGTACCGTAGGTGATGTCGGCCTGGTAGGCCTTGCGGCGCTCGGCCGCGGTGATCTGGGGGCTGACGACGCCGACGTCGAGACCGAGGAACTGGTAGACGCGGCCCATGTTCTGGGCGTCACGCCGGGCCAGGTAGTCGTTGGTCGTGATGACGTGGACGCCCTTGCCCGCGAGGGCGTTGAGGTAGACCGCGAGGGTACCGGTCAGGGTCTTGCCCTCACCGGTCTTCATCTCGGCGATGTTGCCGAGGTGCAGCGCGGCGCCACCCATGATCTGGACGTCGAAGTGGCGCTGGCCCAGGGTCCGCTTGGCCGCCTCGCGGACGGTCGCGAAGGCCTCTGGGAGCAGGTCGTCCAGAGACTCGCCGTCCTCGTAGCGTTCCTTGTACTCCTGGGTGAGGTCCCGCAACTCCTCGTCGGTGAGGTCGACGTAGTCGTCCTCAAGCGAGTTGACCTGGTCCTTCAGCTTGTTGAGCCGGCGCAGGATCTTTCCCTCACCCGCGCGCAGGAGCTTGTTGAGTATCCCTGGCACTTCCTATGCGCTCCTCGCAGATCGCGGTTGGCTCCACACGTGTGGAGACCCTCTGGGCCCGCTGACCGCTTTCCCGTGGCCGCGGAGGACGGCGGGGGGTTCCTGGGCCCTCGGGCCTACATCCTAGAGGACGCGAACCATACACCCCACCCTCTCGGGAGAGGGGCCCTACCGCACGTTTCCCCTGGGGCAACGAAGCGGACCGGCCGTTATGTTCCCGCACGTCACGCACCTGCGTATCCGGACGGTGAGCGAATCCTTCCGGCCGTGGAACTCACGGGGGAGCCCGTGTGTCGCGGCACCGGGTACCGGTGGGGCGACCGTTCCGAAGGCTGGCGCCCGGAAGTTTCCCGCCGTTTCCACACCGCCCCTGATGCCTCCCGGCTTTCGTGGGTAGTCATCCCACAGGAGGTCGGCCGCGGCCGGACGGCCGCGGCCCGTCGAACGCGAACGTGTTCCCGGGGGGATCACCATGCGAACGAAGCGCAACAGGAGGGGCGGCGGGTCCGAGGACCGGAAGGCCCCCGACTCCAAGGAGCTGCTCACACCCTCCCCTCGTTCTCCCGACGACGTCGCCAAGGAAGTGGTCGGCGAGACACCCGTCCTCCGGAAGGACGCGGTCGAGGACGACCCGGCACTGGCCTGGGAGACGGAGCATCCCGACGGCAGCAGCCGTTTCGGCCGCATCCAGGGTTTCCAGCGCCAGGGCGGCAGCATGGCCCCGAGCAACGCGCACCGGGGGCGCCTCAGCTCCTGGGTGGCGGTGGTGCTGGCCTGCGCCGGGTTCACCGTGGGCGGCCTGGCCGTCGCCATGGGGATGTCCGTGGTCCTTCTGGTGGTCGCCGGAGTCCTCCTGCTCGCGGCGGGCGTCGTGGCCCTGTTCTTCGACATGATGAGCGACGTCGTCCTCGACACGCCCCGCAAGGAGTCGGAGGAGCCGCACGACACCCCGCTGCACCGGCTCAAGCGCGAGAGCCCCGGTCCGCACTCCGAGTAGCGGGAACCGGGCCACAGCACACCGCCGCGGCGGGTCCGTGAGGATCCGCCGCGGCGGTGTCGTCTGCGGGGGACTGTCGTGGGTCGGAAGAGGGGCTCCCGGCTCCCCGCGGGTGGCGGGCGGGGCCGGGGGACCGCGCCGAGGGCGGAGGCGGGTGGCCGTGCGGACACGGGCCCTCCGGTCGGGCACGGTCCCCGGTCCGTTACGGGAACGGAGCCCACGGAGCGAGGCGGGGCCCCGGGGACGTCAGGACATCACCTAGTCGACCAGCCTGAGCACGCCGTAGTTGAAGCCCTTGCGCCGGTAGACGACGCTCGGGGTGTCCTTGACCTCGTCGTGGAAGAGGTAGAAGTCGTGGCCGACGAGTTCCATCTCCATCAGCGCCTGGTCGATGCTCATGGGCTTGGCCCGGTGGAACTTCTCCCTGACGACGAGGGGAACGTCCCCCTGGGTCTCCAGTTCGACGAACTCGTCGGAGAACCTCCCGCCCGCCTCGGTGCCGTCGGGCTCCTCCTCGGTGCGCTGGGCGGGGGGCGCCTGGGTGGCGGTGGCGGTGGCGGCTGCTGAGGGCATGTCTCCGGGGAGGTCCGCGGTGGCTGCCGCGACGGAGACGGGGCTGTGGTTGCCGCGGTGGACCTTGCGCCGGTCCGCGGCCTTGCGGAGACGGGCCTCGATCTTGTCGATCGCCAGGTCGAGGGCACCGTACCGGTCCGAGGCCGCGGCCTCGCTGCGAATGATCGGACCGTTGGTCCGGATGGTCAGCTCAACCCGCTCGCGGACGTCGGCGAGCTTGGGGTTGCGCTCTTCGGACACCTCAACGTCGACGATCATGCCCTTCTTCTCCCACTTGGAGAGCCTTTCGAGCTTGTTGTCGACGTGCTGCCGGAACTTCTCACTCACATCGGTGCGTCGACCCTTGACGATGATGTCCATAGGACCCCCTTCATCGCGTGGCCGCCACCGTGGCGGCGGCCAGGCTGCTCTGCATCCCTTCCGCCGCCTGGGGGGCGGAAGGGGTGTCCCGCACTAGCCCCCTTCCGCTGGTGTCCCCGTCCTGTTGGGGGCACGGCTTGGTTGGAAGTGCGTATACCCACCATGGGCGCCGTCATCACGTGCCCCGTGGACACGATTGGCGACGGCCTCCGAACTGGGAAAAAGGACTTCTGCCGCAATACGGGCAGCGTGGTCCCGGGGGACTGAGGAGAGTGCCCCCGGGAGCCCGCCGTTGGCGGACTCCCGGGCGATGGGATGCCACCCGTCCGGCCGACCTGGTCTTCGTCCCCACATCCGCCTGCTGAGAGTGTCGCCGCTCTTGTACGCGACTACTGCTCTTCTCCCTGTCATGAGGGACATCTGGACCCTCCGCGGGGCAGGGCTTACCTCTAAGGCGCACCGTGATCGGTCGACGAAAAGTCGCCTTACGTGGGCCGTTTCGCCTGCGCCTGGCATCGGCTTGCCGGAGTAGCGCCCCGGTGTTCCCGGGGGCTCAGACGCTCCGACGCAACCACGGACCCGGACGGGTGCCATACCGTGACCGTAACCTGTCCTGACGAGGATGTCAGGTGGTGATCACCCGCTCAACTCACCGGTAACCATCGCAAATCCTTGTGTACGTGGACTTTTCGCCTGCTCAGGTGGGTTCGTAAAACCTTCTTGCCCGGCCCGCCGTTCCACCGGGCGCACCCTCGGGAAGTCGCTCGGCGAGGACGACCGCTCCCGCCACCCTGATCCCGCGGGCCCGCAGGGCACGGGTCGCCTCGGCCACCGTCGCGCCCGTGGTGAGGACGTCGTCCACCACGACCGCCGCTCCCCCGCGCGCGGTACCGGACGCGGCCGCGCCGGCCCCCGGCCGGTCGGCGACGAAGGTGCCCGTCCGGTTGGCCAGGCGCTCGGACCGGCCCAGGCCGGCCTGGCGCCGGGACCTGCCCCGGTGGCGCAGCAGCGGCGCCACCCTTCCGGCGTCCGCACCGCCCGCGCCCGCCAGGCAGGCGAACGCCAGCCGGGTGACCGGGGCACGGGGGTCGCGCGGCGTGCCGCGGCCGGGGACGGGGACGAGCAGGGTGTCCGGAGCGGCCAGTCCCGACGCGGTGTAGGCGGCGGCCAGGCGCTCGCCCAGCGGCGTGGCCAGGGCGTCCGCGCCGCCCTCCTTGTAGGCGAGCAGCACGCGGCGGTGGTGTCCGGCGTAGGGGCCGGCCGACCAGGCGGGAGGGCAGCCCGGCCGGGGCGAGCACCGGTGGGGCCGGCGTTCCAGCACGGCGAGGCAGTCCCCGCACAGCGGCCCCGAGGGGCCCGAGCATCCGGCGCAGGGGTGTGGGAGGAGCAGGTCGAGCAGCGCGGCGAGCGTCCGCCGCGGTACGCCGGTACGGCGGATCGCGTCGTTCACCGGTCCAGGATCGCTTCCCGGGCCGGCCTTCGCCAGCCCCTCCGGCGACCTGTGGACGACTCGGCGCCCGCGAAGGGGCGTACCGGGAGCGGGGCGGTCGGTGGCCGACCGCCCCGCGGGACGCGCGTCAGCCGGGGAAGGTGGGCGAGCCGCCCTCCACCACGCTCTGCCAGTTGAGCGGGTCGTTGGAGATCCAGATGTTGCCGTCGTCCGAGCCGGCGATCAGCGGCTGCCCCGGGGCGCCCGAGATCGTCACCATGCTCGCGACGGGGGATCCGGCGCTGGCGGACGACGTGCCGCCGTCCACCGAGACCAGGAGTGCCTGGCTCGTGCCGCCCTCGCGGCTGCCCAGCACGACCAGCTGGTCGGCCGAGCGCCAGAAGATCTCGGTGATCTGGTCCAGCTCGCCGGCCAGCGGTATGAACGACTCCAGCCGGACCTGCCCGTCGGAGCCCTCCACCACGCGGCCCACCTGGAGCGAGCGCTGTCCGTCCACCTCGGTCACCACGGCGGCACGGGTGCCGTCCCGCGCGATCTGGAAGTCCACCATCGGGCCCTCGCCCAGGTCGGACACGTCCACCCGCATGACCTCCTCGCCGTCGCGCAGCAGCCACAGGGCGGTGGCGTCCGGCGCCGGCTGGGCGCCGTTGAGGTTGGGGGGGTCGGCGGCGGACTCGTCCTGCTCCTCCTCGTCCTCGCTCTCGTCGGGGATCTCCTCGACCACCCACAGGTCGCCGTTGACGTCCCAGGACAGCTCGGTGAAGATCCCGTCGGACAGGACCTCCCGGGCCGTGGCGCCCGAGGCCGTCGGACTCGTGAGGACCCTGTCGCCGCCGGTGGTGATCCCGGCGAGGGTCTGCTCGTCCAGGGACACCGCGAACCGCTCCAGCGGGATCTCCCCCGACCCCAGGGGGCCGGGGACCGGCTCCGCGTCGCCGAAGGTGTCGGAGTCCCAGTCCGAGGCCGACCACAGCCGGCCCTCGTGCGAGTAGTAGGCGCTGGTGTCGGTGGTCACCCCCGGGCTCACCTCGGTCCAGTAGACGCTGCCCGGGCTCGGCCGGTCGGCGCTCGGTCCCTCCGATCCCGGGAAGTCGACCTCGGAGCCGTTCACGGTGAGGGTGAACTCCTGGATCTCCGGCAGCTGGCGCAGGGTCCAGGCGATCTGCGCTCCCATGCCGAACTCGTCGGCCTCGCCCCCGCTGGCCACACTGACGGAGACCCGGTCCTCCTCCACCTCCAGGTCGGGGTCGGCCCCCTCGGGGAAGGAGGAGTGCACCGACGGGTCCAGCCAGTCGCTGGGCCCGCTGATGAGCCTGTCCAGCAGGCGCTCCGCCAGTTCGTCGTTGCTCACCGGCAGGTAGACCGGATCCGGGACCAGGGCGTTCTCCTCGGGGTTGAAGAAGTACAGGTTGAAGGGCCGGTGGGTGCGCTCCACGTCGAGCTTGCTGAGGATGAGCTCGTCGGGAAGGCTCTGGATACGCCACTCCCCGGCGGGGTCGCCGCCCTCTCGGGCCAGGACGAACCGCTCTTCGAGCAGCCGCTCGGAATCGCCGGGGAGGTACTTGCCGCCCTCGTCGATGGTGGCCACCATCGAACTGCGCATCCGCACGGTGGCGGTGAGCCCGTCGCCGCCGATCTCGGTGTCCAGGTCGACCGTGTCGAGGTCGGGGAAGACCTTGACCGTGCCGTCCGGAGACCACTCCTGGCCGGTCTCGGGCAGCATGTAGCTGCGGGCGGCCTCGTAGTCCTGCTCGAAGCTGCCCATGTCCTGGAGGAACCCGCTGACCAGGCCGGCCGGGTCCACGCCCTCCTGGGGCCCCGCGGGCAGCAGGCGCACGTAGCCCCCGTAGGGGTCGCCCTCGGATCCGTTGCCGTCGCTGGTCACGACGGGGCCGGTCATCGGGACGGTCGCGCAGGCCGCCATGGACACGCCCGCCACGGCCGTGGCCAGGCAGGCGCGCACGGCGCGGCCGAAGCGGTTCGGTGGCCTCATGACAGGTTCTCCTCGCCCTCGCGCCGACCGGCTCCCCGGTCACCGCCGTCCGCGTCGTCCTGGCCGTCCCTGGCGGGAACCCTCTCGGCGCGGGCCGCTCCGTTGCCGCCCTCACCCGTGAACGGGGCGAAGCCCCGGCCCAGGGCGATCTCCGGCGGCACCAGGGGCAGGGGGGATCCGCGCAGTTCGCTTCCGGAGCGGCGCGGTAGCGACAGCCGGAACTGGGAACCCTGTCCGGGCAGGCCCCACGCCTGGAGCCAGCCGCCGTGCAGCATGGCGTCCTCCTTCGCGATGGACAGTCCCAGACCGGTGCCGCCGGTGGTGCGCACGCGGGCCGGGTCCGCGCGCCAGAAGCGGTCGAAGCACAGGTGCTCCTCCCCCTCCTTGAGGCCCACGCCGTAGTCGCGCACGGCCACGGCCACCGCGTCGCGGTCGCCCGCGGCGGTGACCACCACGTCACGGCCCTCGCTGTGCTCGATGGCGTTGACCACCAGGTTGCGCAGGATGCGGTTGATCCGGCGTGCGTCGTACTCGGCCGTGCAGGGTTCGGCGGGCAGGCGCAGGACGACCTTGATCCCGCGCCGCTCGGCGATCTGCTCGGCGTCGCCGACGGCCTTCATGACCGCGTCCCGGATGTCCAGGGACTCGATGCCCAGGGTGACGGCCCCGGCGTCGTGGCGGCTGATCTCCAGCAGGTCCGCGAGCAGCTCCTCGAAGCGCTCCACCTGGCCCTGCAACAGCTCCACCGAACGGCGCATGGTGGGGTCGAGCTCCTCGCGCTCGTCGAAGAGCACGTCCCCGGCCATCTTGATCGTGGTCAGCGGGGTGCGCAGCTCGTGGGAGACGTCGGAGACGAACTGGCGCTGGAGCTTGGACAGCTCCTCCAGCTCCTGGATCTTCTCCTGGAGGTTGCCCGCCATGTCGTTGAACGACAGCGCCAGCCTGGCGAGGTCGTCCTCCCCCCGCACGGCCATGCGCTCGGTCAGGTCCCCCGAGGAGAGCCGTTCGGCGGACTGGGCCACCGAGCGTACCGGGGTGACCACCTGCCGTGTGATGACGAACGCGATCAGGCCGAGGAGGATGACCAGCAGGGTCCCCACCAGGGCGACCGTGTTCTGGACCAGGTCGAGGATCTCCTGCTCGTGCTGGAGCGGGAAGAGGTAGTAGAGCTCGTAGGCGTGTGTGAGCTGCGAACCGACCACCAGCGCGGGCTCCTCGGTGCCGCCCTGCTCGGTGGTGATGCGCGTGTACGTGTGGTACTGCTGCTCGTCCACCTCGGACCGGCGTACCTGGTCGATGAGGCGCTGCGGAACGCTGCCCCCGCCGGTGGCCCACCCGATCTCGTCGCCCACCGAGGGCAGGATGACCACGCTGTACAGCCCGGTGTCGCCGCTGCGGCTGGTGAGCTCGTTGGCGAGGTCGTACAGGAGTCGCTTGCGGTCCGCCGCCTCGTTCTCCTGGAGCTCGGTGAGCGCGTAGCTGAGCCCCGCGCGGTGGTCGGTGACGGCCGTGGCGATCTTGGCGTCGAGCAGACCGGTGCGCACCTGGGAGATGAGGACGTACCCCAGGCCCGCCATCACCACCAGGGACAGGACCAGGGTGGCGGAGATGACCCTGAGGTGCAGCGAACGGCGCCAGTTGGTGTGGACGCCGCGCACCAGGGCGCGGGCGGCACGCTGGGCGAACAGGTAGGCACGGGTGAGCCCCGTACCGCTGTCGCGCCAGCGCACCCCGGTCTCGGACGGTCCGGAGGACGTGCCGGGCCGTTGTCCCCCGGAGGCGGTCGTCCGCTCGTCCGCGGGTGTACCTGCGGTCATGTGAGACTCGGTGGAATCAGGCGGTACCGGCCTTGTAGCCGACACCGCGGACGGTCACGACGACCTCGGGATGCTCCGGGTCCTTCTCGATCTTGGCCCTCAGGCGCTGCACGTGGACGTTGACCAGGCGGGTGTCGGCGGCGTGCCGGTAACCCCAGACCTGCTCCAGCAGCACCTCGCGGGTGAAGACCTGGCGCGGCTTGCGGGCCAGGGCGACCAGGAGGTCGAACTCCAGCGGCGTGAGGCTGATCTGCTCGCCGTCGCGGCGCACGGCGTGCCCGGCGACGTCGATGGTGATGTCCCCGATCTGCAGGACCTCGGGGGCGGGCTCCTCGGTACGGCGCAGCCGCACGCGGACGCGGGCCACGAGTTCCTTGGGCTTGAAGGGCTTGACGATGTAGTCGTCGGCACCGGACTCCAGGCCCAGGACGACGTCGATGGTGTCGCTCTTGGCCGTGAGCATCACGATGGGCACGTTGGACTCGGCGCGGATCTGACGGCACACGTCGATCCCGTCGGCCCCGGGCAGCATCAGATCGAGGAGGACCAGGTCGGGCTTGGTCTCGCGGAAGGCCTCCATGGCCTTGTCTCCGTCATGCACGAACGAGGGCTCGAACCCCTCGCCGCGCAGAACGATACCGAGCATCTCGGCGAGGGCGAGGTCATCGTCGACAACCAGTACACGTCCCTTCATCGGTGTGTCCGGCGCCGGGCGTCAGACCCGCCCATGGGCGGGTAGGCGGCGCCTACTCCTCTCTCTGGAAACACGCAGCGGCACAAACGTTCGGTGCGCCCTCGACGCAAAGAACTGCTTCTTCTTCCCAACCTTGCCACCTTCGGACGGTGTTGGGAGAGTGGTCGATGTTTTTCGGCCCGTACGGACCGGTCGCGGCCACAGGCGCGTCGGCCCTGATGAGCTGGCCCGTGAACTCTCGCGACTTGGCCTGTTGGTAACAGAAAGCATACAAAAGGAATGAAGTGAGTGGGTTGGGCCTGCATACGCCCCAACACCGCCGGACAGCGGTGGAACCGCCGGGTAGGTTGGATTCCCAGACGGCAGGAATCGCGCCAATCCGCTCACACAGCGCGACCGAACCCTATGGAGGGCGTGGCAGATGACCCAGGAGGACGACCCCCGGGACACGTCGGGGGACTCCCCGGACGAGCCGGGCGGCGGTGGAACTCCCGAGTCCGCTCCCCGCCCGGAGCCCGGCGACTGGACGGCGCCCGGCCAGGGCCCGTCCGCGCCCGCCACGCCTCCGGAGGACCGGCCGGGGTTCGCGCCTCCCGAGCAGGGAGGGGCGTCCCACGGACAGCCATCGGAAACGGAACAACGACAGGGGTACGGACATTCCGGGTACGGGCCGCCCGGACACCCCCAGCCGTCCGGGCAGCAGGGGTACGGACAGGCTCCCGGCCACGGCCAGCAGTACGGGTACGGGTCCGGAGGGCAGGGCTACGGCGGGCAGCCGCCGAACCCGGACCCGTACGGCCGGTACGGCTCCGGGCGGCAGCAGCCGTACGCCGCGACACCGCCGGGCTACGGTCCGCCCCCCGGTCACGGGCAGCAGCCCCGGTACGGACAGCAGCAGTACGGCCAGCAGCCCCAGTACGGGCAGCAGTACGGCTACGGCGCTCCCCACGGCGGGCCGCGCGCGCCCAAGCCCGGCGTCGTCGCGCTGCGTCCGATGACCCTCGGGGACATCCTCAACGGCGCGTTCAGCGTCATCCGCAACAACCCGAAGACCACCGTCGGGCTCTCGCTGGTCGTCATGGCGATCGCCAGCATCATCAGCTCGATCGGCTTCAGCGGCTACATGTCCGACTACGGGGTCTTCATGGACCAGGTCATGACCGACCCCGCCTCGGTCGGCCCCGACGACCCGTTGCCGTTCAGCGCCTGGTCGATCGCCGCCCTGTACGGCGGCAGCCTCCTGAGCTACGCCGGGACCATCCTGGTCACCGGGCTGCTCACCGCCGTGATCGGCATGGCCGTCCTGGGCCGCAAGCTCACCCCGTCGCAGGCCTGGGCCGTGGTGAAGGACCGGATCGGGGCCGTCATCGGCCTGGCGCTCCTGCAACTGCTGATCGTCTTCGGCCTCACCCTCGTCATCACGGTGGTGGGGGTCGCCGGCCTGTTCCTGGGCATCTACCTGGCCGTCTCGGGCAACGAGGCCGCCGGTGTGACCGTCATCGTCGCCGCACTGGTCCTGGGAGTCCTCGGCGGTATCGCGCTGGCCGCCTGGATCTACGTCCGCATCTACTTCGCCATGCCCGTCGTGGTGCTCGAACGCCTCGGTGTGGGCGCGTCCCTCGCCCGCTCCTGGCGCCTGACCCAGGGCAGTTGGTGGCGGGTCTTCGGCATCACGCTGCTGGCCTACCTCCTCATCGGCCTCGTCGGCAGCCTGCTGAGCACACCCCTCAGCATCGTCGCGGTCGTCCCCAGCTTCGTCGCGCCCGGCGAGACCTGGGCCGCCGTCGTCTCGGGCGCCGTCATCTACGTGAGCGAGGTCCTGGTCTCCTCGATCACCACCCCCTTCACCGTGGGCGTGGCGACGCTGCTCTACGTGGACCTGCGGATGCGCCGTGAGGGCCTCGACCTGAAACTGCACGAGGCGGCCCGTGCGGGCTACGAGGCGGGCCCGGAGATCTACCTGCCGGAGCCGCGGACGTGAGGACACACCTCGCCGCCGTCGAGGAGGTGACCCGCGAGGAGGGGCGGCGCCGCGCCATCGAGGAGCTGAGCGACCCCCTCTACGGGGAGCAGGAGCCGTCGCTGCTCGACCGCTTCCTCGCCTGGCTCGAAGAGCTGCTCGCGGGGTTCGCGGAGGGCGCGCCGGACTTCATCGGCGGCTGGACGGTCCTGGGGCCGGTCCTGGTGCTGGTCGCGGTCCTGGTGATCTGGCTGATCGTCTGGCTGCGCCCGTCCCGCGACCGCGCGGCCGGGGTGCCCGTGCACGAGAGCACGCCGATGACGGCCACCGACCACCGCGCCGCCGCCGAACGGCACGAGGCCGCGGGCGAGTTCGCCGCCGCCGTCACCGAGAGGCTGAGGGCCATCAGCGTGGACCTGGAGGACAGGGCGGTCATCACCCCGCGCGCGGGACGCACCGCCACCGAGCTGGCCGCCGAGGCCTCCGACGTGCTGCCCGGCGAGGCCGGGGGCCTGCGCGAGGGCGCCCGGCTCTTCAACGACGTGGCCTACGGCGACCGCCCGGCGACCGCCGACTCCGCGCGCGTGCTGCGCGAACTGGACGCGCGGCTGCGGGCCGCCCGTCCCGCCGAGGAGGTGCGGGGATGACGGCCGACGCTCCCGCCGCGCCGACCCAGGCGCCCCCGTCCGGCCGCACGCCGCCGCCCGGGGGCTCGCGTGCCCTGCGCGTGTGGCGCTCGGTGCGCGTCCCGGCCGCCGTGGTCACCGCGCTCGTCACGGTGTCGGTGCTGCTGTCCCTGGGCGCCGAACAGTTCCCCACAGGGCGCCTGGAGCCGGAATCCGTCTCCCCCGACGGCACGCGGGCGCTGGTGAACGTACTGGAGCAGGACCGCGACGTGCACGTGACGCGCTCCTCGGCCGCCGCCGAGGAGGCCGTGGCGGCGGCCGGGGACGACACCGTGCTGGCGGTCTTCCTGGACCACCGGCTGCTTCCCGAGGAACTGGACTCCCTGGCCGCCCTCGACGTGGACACCGTCCTGGTCCAGCCGTCCACACGGTCCCTGGAGGCGTTCGCGCCCGGCGTGGAGATGACCGGGCGGGAGGAGTCCCGCGGGTTCCTGGAGACCCCCTACTCCCCCGAGTGCGACCTGCCGGCCGCCGAGGCGGCCGGCGCCGCCTACGTCGGCGGCGAGCTGTACACGGCGCCGGAGGGCGCCGTGGCCTGCTACCCGGGAGAGGACGGCCACGCACTGGTCCAGGTGCGCGGGGACGGGACGGCCACCACGGTCCTGGGCACCGGGAGGCCGCTGACCAACACCGCGCTCGGCTCCGGGGGCAACGCCGCGCTGGCGCTGAACCTCCTGGCCGCGGAGGACGTGGTGTGGCTGCGCCCGGACCCGCCCCGGCAGGAGGGCGGTACCAGCCTGTGGAACCTGCTTCCGCTGGGGCTGCGCTGGTCCCTGGTCCCGCTGGTGGCGACGCTGGCGCTGCTGGCGCTGTGGCGGGGCCGCCGGATGGGCGGGCTGGTACCCGAGTCACTGCCCGTGGTGGTGCGCGCCTCGGAGACCACCGAGGGCCGCGCGGGGCTGTACCAGTCGCGCAAGGCCCGGGACCGGGCCGCGGCGGCGCTGCGCGCCGGGTTCCTGGAGCGGACGGTGCCCAAGCTCGGGCTGAACACGGACGCCGCCCCCGAGGCGGTCGTGGCCGCCGTCGCGGAACGGGCCGGCGGCGATCCCGCGCACCTGCGGGAGCTGCTCCACCCCGGGCGGCCCGACCCGTACGCGGGAGACGACGACTCGCTGGTCCGGCTCGCCGACGAGCTCGACGAGTGCGCCCGGAAGCTGCGGTGAGACCGCTGTGACGCCGACGCGCGCGGACCGGAGAACGACCACTGAGGTATCGAGAGAGGTAGACGGCACGTGAGCGCCTTCACACCCGAGGCAACGCCATCAGCCGACGAGGCGCGTGCGGCGTTGGTCGCCCTGCGCCGCGAGGTGGCCAAGGCCGTCGTGGGCCAGGACGAGACGGTGACCGCGATGGTCGTGGCACTGCTGTGCCGCGGCCACGTGCTGATGGAGGGCGTGCCAGGCGTCGCCAAGACGCTGCTGGTGCGCACCGTGTCGGCGGCGCTGTCCCTGGACCACAAGCGGGTGCAGTTCACCCCGGACCTGATGCCGGGCGACGTGACGGGTTCCCTCGTCTACGACCAGCACACCGCGAAGTTCGAGTTCCTCAAGGGGCCGGTCTTCACCAACCTGCTCCTGGCGGACGAGATCAACCGGACCCCGCCCAAGACCCAGGCGTCCCTGCTGGAGGCCATGGAGGAGCGGCAGGTGACCGTGGAGGGGAAGCCCGCCCCGCTGCCGGAGCCGTTCATGGTGGCCGCCACCCAGAATCCGGTGGAGTACGAGGGCACCTACCCGCTGCCCGAGGCCCAGCTGGACCGGTTCCTGCTGAAGGTGACCATCCCCCTGCCCCCGCGTGCGGCCGAGGTGGAGATGCTGGGCCGCCACGCGGCCGGCTTCGACCCGGGCGACCTGGAGGCGGCGGGGGTGACCGCCGTGGCGGGCGCCGCCGAGCTGCGGGCCGGCCGGCTGGCCGTGGAGAGGGTGCGTGTGGCGCCCGAGGTCCTGGGTTACATCGTGGACCTGTGCCGGGCCACCAGGCAGTCGCCGTCGCTACAGCTGGGCGCGTCCCCGCGCGGTGCGACCGCGCTGCTGCGCACCAGCCGGGCGTGGGCGTGGCTGTCGGGGCGCGACTACGTCACCCCCGACGACGTGAAGGCCCTGGCCAAGGCAACTCTGCGGCACCGGATCGCGCTGCGTCCGGAGGCCGAGCTGGAGGGTGCCACCACCGACGGAATCCTGGACGGTGTGCTCGCCTCCGTCCCGGTGCCGCGCTGATGGTGGTCACCGGCCGGGCGGTACTGCTGGCGCTGGCGGCGACGGTCGCGGTGGCGCTGTCCGGTCTGATCGGTGCCGTGGCGACCGCAGTCGCCATGGGGGTGCTGGTGGCACTGCTGGCGGTGGACGTCCTGCTGGCGGCCAGTCCCAAGGCCATGCGCCTGTCCCGGGACGGCGACACGTCGCTGCGCCTGGGCGACTCGGCGACGGTGTCCGTGACCGTCGCCAACCCCACGCGGCGGAGCCTGCGCGGATCGGTGCGCGACGCCTGGCCGCCGAGTTCGCACGCCGCGCCGCGCAGGCAGCCGCTGCGGGTGGCGGCCGGGGAACGGCGCCGGGTGAGGACCACCCTGACCCCGACGCGGCGCGGCGACGCACGGGCCGCCGGTGTGACCCTGCGCAGTGTGGGGCCGCTGGGTCTGGCGGGCAGGCAGCGGACGCTGCGGGCGCCGTGGACGGTACGCACGCTGCCGCCGTTCCACAGCAGGCGCCACCTGCCGGGCAAGCTGTCGCGCCTGCGCGAGCTGGAGGGCCAGCACACGGCGATGGTGCGCGGCCAGGGCAGCGAGTTCGACTCGCTGCGCGACTACGTGCCCGGAGACGACGTGCGGTCGATCGACTGGCGTGCCACGGCCCGGGGCAGCGGCGTGGTGGTGCGCACGTGGCGGCCCGAGCGGGACCGGCGCATCCTCATCGTGCTGGACACCGGGCGCACGTCGGCCGGGCGGGTGGGCGACACCCCGCGTCTGGACCACGCCATGGACGCCGCGCTGCTGCTGGCGGCGCTGGCGGGCAAGGCGGGCGACCGGGTGGACTTCATGGCCTACGACCGGCGCACGCGCGCACAGGTGCGCTCGTCGGGCAAGGGCAGCCAGGTGGGCCGGATCGTGGAGGCCATGGCACCGCTGGAGGCGGAGCTGGTGGAGTCCGACCCGGCGGGGCTGGTGGGCACCGTCCTGGGCACGCAGGGGCGGACCCGGCGGCTGGTGGTGCTACTGACCGACCTGAACGCCGCGTCCCTCGAGGAGGGGCTGCTGCCGCGGCTGTCCGCGCTGACCTCCCGGCACCTGCTGCTGGTGGCGGCGGTCAGGGATCCGGCGGTGGACCGGATGGCCGCGGAGCGGGGCGGCCCGGACGCGCTGTACCGGGCGGCGGCGGCCGAGCGGACGCTGGGCGAGCGGCGCCGGGTGACGGCCGAACTGCGCCGGATGGGTGTGGAGGTGGTCGACGCCGACCCGGAGCACGTCGCTCCCGCGCTGGCCGACGCCTACATCAACCTCAAGGCGCGCGGAAGGCTGTAGGAGGCCTCACGGACCGGCGCTCGTGCGGGCAGTATGGGGAGCATGGCCCCTCCCCCCGACGCTCATGACAACACCTCCTCCGGCGCCGTCCACGGCCAGCTGCTCCAGGCACGCGACATCCACGGCGGTGTGACCCTCCAGGCGCCCCCGGCGGCGCCCCCACCCCCCGCGGACGTGTCCCTGGACCCGCCCCGGCCCGCGACCGCCGTGCGCGGCCGTGAGGAGCTCCTGGGTGCGCTCGCCGAGGCCATGGAGGCCGGCGCACCGGTCCCGCACGTGCTGACCGGGCCGGGCGGATTCGGCAAGACCACGGTGGCGGCGGCGCTGGCCGAACGGGCCCGGCGCGGGGGGTGGACGGTGTTCTGGGTGCGGCCCGGGAACGTCGCGGCGAGCATGGTCGAGGCCGCGGTGGAGGTGGGCGGTCCCCGGCGGGAGGCCGAACAGGTCAGGGGGACCCGGCACCAGGCGGCCCGGTGGGTGTGGCGGCACCTGGACGCCGCTCCCCGGCCGTGGCTGCTGGTGATCGACAACGCCGACCGGCCCGAGGAGCTGGATCCGGAGAACCGTCCCGGTGACCAGCTCGGGTGGATGCGGGCGAGCCCGGGCGGGTTCGTGCTGGTGACCAGCCGGGTGGGCGACTCCGCGCAGTGGACACCCGCACGGGTGCACCGGATCTGGGAGCTGGAGGGTCCGGCGGCGGCCGAGGCCCTGGCCGACCACGCGGGGGCGGGCGGCCTCTCGGAGCTCGCGGGGGCGGAGGAGCTGGCCGAGCGCCTGGGCGGGGTCCCGCTCGCCCTGCACCTGGCCGGGCGCATCCTGGCCACGCACCGGGTGCTGTTCCCCGACGCGCACGCGCTGCTGGACAGGCTCGGCGGGGACATCGGCACGCTGGACGAGCTGGCCGCGCCCTTCGTCACCGGTACCGACGTCGAGCGCAGGCTGTTGTCGGGGGTGTGGGAGCTGTCCCTGCGGCTGGTGGAGGAGCGCGAGCCCGGGGCCGCGCCGCTGCTGAGGCTGCTGTCCGTGCTGGGGCCGGACTCCAGCGAGGTTCCGCTGCGCAGGCTGCCGCTGTCGGAGCTGGGCGGCGGCGTCCTCGGATCCCTGGACGAGGCCGGTCTGGCAAGGACGGTCAACGCGCTGGTGGTCCACGGACTGGTCTCCGTGGTGGCGGAGAGAGGTGAGATGGCGCTGCGGCTGCACCCGCTCGTGTCCGAGACGGCGCGCGCCGCTTTCACGGAGGCCGACCTCGCGGTGGTCGAGCAGGCCGAGAGCCTGCTCGCGTGGCAGCGTGACCGCGACCTTCAGTTCGAGTTCACGGCCCTCAACACCATTGTGCTGCTACGGCTGCGCCTTCGCCCCGATGACGAACCCACCGCCACGGTGACCGCCCAAGCCCTGTTGCGTACGAGCACCGAGCAGAACCGTGAGGCTTTGCGGGCACTTGTGATGGTCGGTCGAAGCCTCCTGCGTCTCAGGGGGTACCGGAAGGCGGAGAGGGTGCTGGCACACGTGGTGCGGCACACCGCTCGGTTCCCCGGTCCGGACGACCCGCTTTCGCTCCGAGCCAGGCACCACCTCGCCGAGGCGATCCTGGAGCAGGGCCGCGTCGACGAGGCGGATGAGGCGTTCCGGGTACTCCACCGGGACCGTGAACGCCTGCTGGGGCCCGACCACGCCGACACCCTGGAGACCCTCTACCAGGTCGGCCGGGTCTCGGTCAGGAAGGAGCGGTGGGAGGAGGCGGCGTGGATTCTCGGATCGGTGAGGGAGGAGCGTGTCCGTGCATCCGGCGAGGAGGACCCGCTGGCCCTGTTCGCCGAACAGAACCTGGCCTACGTCGCGATGCGGCGGGGAGACCCCGGCACGGCCGAGGCCGGATTCCGGCGGGTCCACGCAGTACGGCGGCGTGTGCTGGGCCCCGACCACCACATGACGGCTGACGCCGCCTTCTACGTGGCGAGAGCCGCCCAGGAACAGGGAGACGCCGAGAGGGCGCTCACGGGGTTCGCCGACGTCCGGCGGGTCTGGATCGCGCAACTGGGGCAGGAGCACCCGCAGGTGGAGATGATCGACCGGCGCATCGCCGAGGCCGAGAGGTTCATCGAGCGGGGCGGCTCGGTCCCGTGACCCGTGACCCTCTGGATCCGGAGACCACGCGCAGCAGAGCCGTCCACTCCGGTGCCGCCAGCTCGATCGGGGCCGCGTCCTGACGTGTGGAGTCCCGGACACGAACACCGGAGGCCCCGATGGCGGCCTCCAGGCAGCAGGTTTCGGGGGCGCTGTGGCTGCTCTTGAACCAGCGGGGGGCGTCGGTCTCCATGGCCCGGATGATGGCACGGCGAGTCCGTCGGATACGGGACCTCAGGCCACCGGCACGGCCGCCGGGGCGTTCTCGATGTCGCCCGTCTCGCCCTCCTGGTGGGCCTTCTTCCCCACCGTGAACACGTAGACCAGGAACAGCAGCTCCGCCAGGCCGCCGATGCCCAGGGCGACCGGGACCGGGATGTGCCCCGCCGCCGCGTTGCCGGTCACCAGGCCCTCGATGAGGCCCGAGACGAACAGCACCACGACCAGTCCCAGGGCCACCGCGATGGCGGCGCGCGCCTCCTCGCCCAGGGCGCGCATGCGGGTGCGGTCGCCCGGCGCGATGATCGTCCAGCCGAGCTTGAGGCCCACCCCGCCCGCGACGAAGACGGCGGTCAGCTCCAGCATGCCGTGCGGCAGGATCAGCCCGAGGAACACGTCGCCCTGGCCGTGGGCGATCATGATCCCGGCGCCGACGCCCACGTTGACGGCGTTCATCAGCAGCACCGCCAGGGTCGGCAGGCCGAGGGCCACCCCGAAGATGATCGCCTGCGCCGCCACCCACGCGTTGTTGGTCCACACCTGGGCGGCGAACGAGCCCCGGGGGTTCTCCATGTAGTAGTTCGCGAACTCGTAGTCGACGTACCGCGCGATGAACTCCGGCGTGCCCACGGCGTGCATCACGTCGGGGTTGGTCGCGATCCAGGCGGCGGTGGCCCCCGCGACCACCAGCGTGCCCGCCGTGGTGCCGATCCACCACCACCGCAGCCGGTACAGCACCGCAGGGAAGACCCGGGTGAAGAACCCGCCGACGTCGCGCCACGCGGACGCGTGCGCCCCGGTCACCGCCGACCGGGCCCGTGCCACCAGCGCGGACAGCCTGCCCACCAGCGCGGGGTCCTGCCCGGAGGACCTCACCACCGACAGGTGGGTGGACACGCGCTGGTAGAGATCGACGAGTTCGTCGATCTCCTCACCCCTCAGCGAGCGGCGCCTGCGCACCAGGTCGTTCAGCCGTTCCCACTCCCGGGCGTGCGCCGCGGCGAACACGTCGATATCCACGCAACGGACCCTACCGTTTCGAGCGGACACCGGTTCGGGTCACGGCACCCTTCGCGAACACACGTTCCGCGCTGCGGGTAATGTCTGGTGGACGGTTTCAGACGGCCCTGAGGGAGCGAATGCTGGTGTCCTATCCCGGCAACGGCGACGCCCGCGACGACGTGTACGGCGTCACTCCGCTGGTCACGGGGGACGCGGTGGTCCTCGACCTGCGGCCGGCCGGCTTCGCCACCAGGGCCGCGGCCCTGGCCATCGACGCCATCCTCCAGATCATCGCCCTGATCGCGCTGGGTGTCCTCGTCTCGTGGATCGGCCGCAACCTGGACCCCGCGATCACCGCCGCCGTCTCCCTGGCGGGCACCGTCCTGGTCCTGGTCGGCTACCCGACGGTCTTCGAGACCGTCTCCCGCGGCCGCTCCCTGGGCAAGATGGCGCTGGGCCTGCGCGTGGTGGGCACCGACGGTTCCCCCGAGCGGTTCCGGCAGGCGCTGGGCCGCGCGCTGGCGTCGTTCGTGGAGATCTGGATGACGACCGGCGTGATCGCCCTGATCACCTCGATGATCAACCGGGACGGGCGCCGCGTGGGCGACTTCGTGGCCGGGACGATGGTCGTGGAGGAGCGCGCGGGCAGGCGCCACGAGGAGAACGTCCCGATGCCGCCGCAGCTGGCGGGGTGGGCGACGGGCGTCGAACTGTCGCGGCTGTCGCCGGAGACCGTCGCGGCGGCCCGGCAGTACGTCCTCCGGTACGGGGAGCTGGCCGAGCACACCCGCCACGAGATGGGCGTCCGGCTGGCCAACGCGGTGGCCTCGCAGATCAGCCCGCCCCCGCCTCCCGGCGTCACCCCGCCCTACTTCCTCGCCGCGGTGCTCGCCGAGCGGCGCCGCCGCCACGAGGCCGCCGCCGCGCAGCAGGCCGGGCACCCCCGGAACGGGTACGGCGCCCAGCCCCACCAGTGGGGTCCGGGGAACCCGTACTCCTGAGCGCGCTCGCGGCTCAGAGGCGCCAGGAGCTCAGGTAGACCTCCTGGCCGGGGGTGAGCGCGTCGATGCGCACGTCCAGGGCGGCCAGTTCTAGCCGGGCCACCTCGGTGTCGGTCTCGGCGGGCACCTCCACCACGCCCGGTGCCAGGTCGGCGGAGTTGCGGGCCAGCCACACGGTGGTCAGGGCCTGCACCGCGAACGACATGTCCATGACGGCGGCCGGGTGCCCCTCGGCGGCGCCGAGGTTGACCAGGCGCCCCTCGGACAGCAGCAGCACGCGGCGCCCGTCCGCGAACACGTACTCGTCGGCGTGCTCGCGCACTCCCCGGTTGACCTCCACGGCCCGGTCCTCCAGCGCGGCCAGGTCGATCTCCAGGTCGAAGTGCCCGGAGTTGGCCAGGATCGCGCCGTCCTTCATCCGTCCCAGGTGCTCGGCCCGGATGACGTCGCGGTTGCCGGTGACGGTGACGAACACGTCCCCGGCGGCGGCCGCCTCCTCCATCGTGGTGACGGTGTAGCCCTGCATGACCGCGTCCAGGGCCTTGACCGGATCGACCTCGGTGACGACCACGCGGGCGCCCATGCCGCGGGCGCGCTCGGCCAGGCCGCGGCCGCAGTAGCCGAACCCGGCGACCACGACGGTGCGTCCGGCGAGCATGGCGTTGGTGGCCCGCAGGATGCCGTCGATGGTGGACTGGCCGGTGCCGTACCGGTTGTCGAACATGCGCTTGGTGGCGGTGTCGTTGACCGCGACCATCGGCAGCCGCAGCTCGCCCTCGGCGCTCATCCGGCGCAGCCGGATCACCCCGGTGGTGGTCTGCTCGCAGCCGCCCAGCACCCCGTCGAGCAGGTCGGGGCGGACCAGGTGGGCCGTGTTGACCAGGTCGCACCCGTCGTCGATCAGCAGGTGCGGGCGCGACTCCAGGACGGTGACCAGGTTCCGGTCGTAGGAAGCCGGGTCCATTCCGGCCCAGGCGTGGACCGAGACCCCGTACTCGGCGACCAGCGCCGCGGCGGTGTCGTCCTGGGTGGACAGCGGGTTGGACGCCGCCAGCCACACCTCGGCGCCGCCCGCCCGCAGCGCGCGCAGCAGGTTGGCCGTCTCGGCGGTCACGTGCTGGCAGGCGGCCACGCGCAGCCCCTCCAGGGGGCGTTCGGCGGCGAAGCGCTCGCGCACGCTGCGCAGCACCGGCATGGAGCGTTCGGCCCAGTCCACGCGGCGGACCCCGGCCCGGGCGAGGCCGAGGTCGGCCACCTCGTGTGAGGGGAGTGTCATGTGCTGCCTGGCTCCTGTTTCCTGATCGGCTCAACCCTCGGGGGGTACGTTCGGGCGCCCACGGGGCTCTGGAGGATTCGGAGGCGGGACGACAGGTACTGCGGCCGTAGGCCGTCGTTTGGGGGTGGTGGCGGGCGACGGCGTGGGCACGAGCCGTCACACCGGAGAATCCGAGGGTTCCCCACCTTGGGCGCCCGAACACGGAAAGTACTGCGCTTAGCATCCGTTGAGGGTGGTGGCCCGCCGCCGCGCGAAGCGCCCTGGCGGGCGACGGCGGGCGACGGGCGGGCGAAGCGGAGCGGAGCCCCGGAGAAACGCTGCCTAGTAGCGGTAGTGGTCGGGCTTGTACGGGCCCGCCACGTCCACACCGATGTAGGCGGCCTGCTCCTTGGTGAGCGTGGTCAGCCTGACGCCGAGCGCGTCCAGGTGCAGCCGGGCGACCTTCTCGTCCAGGAGCTTGGGCAGCGTGTACACGTCGGTCGGGTACTCGTCGGGCTTGGTGAACAGCTCGATCTGCGCGATGACCTGGTTGGTGAAGCTGTTGGACATCACGAAGCTGGGGTGGCCGGTGGCGTTGCCCAGGTTGAGCAGGCGGCCCTCGGAGAGCACCAGGACGGACTTCCCGCCGGGGAGGGTCCACTCGTGGACCTGCGGCTTGATCTCCTTCTTGGTGACGCCGGGGATCCTCGCCAGGCCCGCCATGTCGATCTCGTTGTCGAAGTGGCCGACGTTGCCGATGATCGCCTGGTGCTTCATGCGGGTGATCTGGTCGGCCATGATCACGTTGAAGTTGCCGGTGGTGGTGATGAAGATGTCACCGGTCTCCAGCACGTCGTCCAGGGTGCTGACCTGGAAGCCGTCCATGGCCGCCTGGAGGGCGTTGATCGGGTCGATCTCGGTGATGATGACGCGGGCGCCCTGGCCGCGCAGCGCCTCGGCCGCGCCCTTGCCCACGTCGCCGTAGCCGCAGACCACGGCGACCTTGCCGCCGATGAGCACGTCGGTGGCGCGCATGATGCCGTCGGGCAGCGAGTGGCGGATGCCGTACTTGTTGTCGAACTTGCTCTTGGTGACCGAGTCGTTGACGTTGATCGCCGGGAAGGCCAGGGTGCCCTCGCGGCGCATCTCGTACAGGCGGAGCACACCGGTGGTGGTCTCCTCGGTGACGCCCCGGATGCCCTTGGCGATCTCGGTCCACTTGGTGGCGTCGCGCTCCAGGCTGGCGCCCAGCAGGCGCAGGACGACCGCCATCTCCTCGTTGTCGACGCCGTCGGGGTCGGGGACCGCGCCCGCCTTCTCGTACTCGGCGCCCTTGTGGACGAGCATGGTGGCGTCGCCGCCGTCGTCCAGGATCATGTTGGGGCCCTCGGCGCCCGGCCAGGTCAGCGCCTGCTCCGTGCACCACCAGTACTCTTCGAGGGTCTCGCCCTTCCAGGCGAAGACCGGCACGCCCCTGGGGTCCTCGGGGGTGCCGTCGGGGCCGACGACGACCGCGGCGGCGGCGTGGTCCTGGGTGGAGAAGATGTTGCAGCTGACCCAGCGCACCTCGGCGCCCAGGGCGACCAGGGTCTCGATGAGGACCGCGGTCTGGATGGTCATGTGCAGCGAGCCCATGATGCGGGCGCCCCGGAGCGGCTTGCTGTCCCCGAACTCGGCGCGGGTGGCCATGAGACCGGGCATCTCGTGCTCGGCGAGCCGGATCTCGTCGCGGCCGAAGGGGGCCAGGGAAAGATCGGCGACCTTGAAGTCGAAAGCCATGCGTTCCTCACTCGTGATGGTCGTAGCCTCTCCGATTCTAGGGCCGCCGCCCCGCCAACGGAGAGAAACTGACGCTGCGATGTCAGAATTGCTTTCACCGGTGGTGGAGTTCGGTTAGGGTCGCGTCCATGGCCGCCCTCGACGACGCCCCGCCCCCGCCCGACCGGTCCTCCAGGCCGACCGGGCCCGTGCCGATCTCCGCGGCCGCCGACCGGGTGGGCACCACCGCGCGGATGCTGCGCTACCGGGAGGGCCTGGGCCTTTTGCCCCGTACCCAGGAACAGCCCACGGGACGCGGCCACCGGCACCGCCGGTTCACCGAGGAGGACCTGCGCACGATCGCGGTGGGCCTGGAGCTGGAGCGCGAGTTCGACATCCCGCCCGCGGCGCTGGCCTTCGCGCTGCGCGTCCTGGCCGAGCCCGAGGTGCTGGCCCGGGTGCGCGCGCACGGGGAGCGGCTGGGCAGGCTCGCGGCGGCGCCCACGCGCGCGCTGGACTTCGAACAGGAGAAGGCGATGCGGCTGCTGCACGGCCGCCGGACCTGACCCCCGGCTCCGGGCGCCGCCCGTTTCCGGTGCTCCCTCCACCGGGCCCCTTCCGGGCACCGGCCGCCCCGGCCCGGGGCACACGGGGTTTACCTCCGCATGCGGCCGGTAGCGGCCACATGCCGGGGCCGTCCGGCAGGTTTTGGCCGACTGCCCACTGGCTACGGAGACAGCGTGGATACCCTACGCTGCGGTGCGGACCTGGACCGGATCCCGAGCCTGGTACGCGAAGACCTCATGGACGTCGACCGGCTGCGGGCGATCTGGGCCCAGCACCGCCAGAGCCAGCCCCGTGACGCGCGCGCGGCCGCGCGGCGTGAGCTGGTGCGCCGCCGCGTCCGGGAACTGGGCGGCGGCCCGGCCATGGAGGAGCTGGTGGTGTCCGTCTCGGTGGACGGGACCTCCGGTCAGCCGGTCAACGCCGAGTTCGTCGCGGAACTGGCCGGGCGGGCCCGCGACCTGCCCGAGGACGACCCCTCGCGCTCGCCGGGAGGCCCCCTGGACTCCGCACGGGCGCTGCGGGTGGCCGAGGCCGCCTCGGTGCCCGCCCATCCGGTGGTGCGCGCCGCGTACACCTACACCGAGTGCGTGGCGGTGCTGACCGAGCTGGACCCGGACGAGGGAGCGAACGCGCACCTGTGGGTGCTGCCGTGGGTACTGGCCTCACTGGTGCTGCGGCGGGCGGACTTCCCCCCGCTGCTGCCCGACCCGGTCTCCCCGCCGCCGCAGACCGCCCGGGAGCCCGACGAGCGCCTCGCCGGGGTGGTGCGCCACTTCGCGCGGCTGGTGACCGGGACACTGCTCGACGAGCTGAGCTGGACCCCCGAACCCGTGCCCGAACCGCGCTCGCCGGTGTCCCCGCTCGCGGCGGTGACCCGCCGCCGCGTGCTGGACTACGTGCGCTCGCGCCGGGACTCGGTCGCCCTGATCCTGCGGGCGCTGGACCCCGGGGCGCGCACCTCGGTGTACTCGGGCGGTTCGGACGACACCGAGCCCGGGAGCGCGGCGGACACCGTGGCCCGGACACTGCTCACCCCGGGCGCCGCGCACTGGTGGACGGCCCTGGAACTGGTGGTGGACGAGGTGTCGCTGTGCCTGTTCGTGGTGGTGCAGGAGGTGGGCCGGCCCCGGACGGGGGTCCTGGCGGTCACCGCCGACGCGCGTCTGACCACCCCGGACGGGGTACGCGACGCACTGGGCATGTCCGGCACCGACAGTGTGACCGTGATGCCCACGGACTGCGTGGACGACCGCTGGCCGCAGGTGCGCGACCTCGTGGACGAGGCCGTCTCGCGCGCCATGAACGAGCTCACCCGGGTGTGAGACCGGGTCCGGTCAGCGGCTGACGACGATCAGGAGCAGCACCAGCAGCAGGATCACGATGGTGATGAGCACCGCGGGGATCACCCAGCTCTGCTGGAGCACCGAGTCCTGCTGGGCAGGACGCTGCATGGGCTGCTGCGCCCCGGGGCGGGCGTAGGTCTGGTTCGGGTTCATGCCCGTGGCCATCGGGTTGGCGACGGGGGGCATGCCGTGCGGCGGGGGCGGATAGGCGGGTGCGCCCGGACGCGGGTTGGACGTGCCGGGGTGGCCGGGCACGCCCGGCCTGGGGTTGGAGGTGCCCGGGTGCGCGAACCCGGAGCGGGGGTCGGAACTGACCGGGTGGCCCGGCATACCGGGTCGGGGGTCGGAGCCGACCGGGTGGCCCGGCATACCGGGGCGCGGGGCGGAGACCCCCGGCGGATAGGCGGCGGCGCCCGCCTGCGGTCCGGTGGGCGGCTGCTGGGGCCGGTAGGGCATCTGGCCGCCGGTGACCAGGCCGGTCTGGGCGATCTGCTCGCCCTGCTTGACGACGTCGTCGGTGGAGGGCGCGGACTCGATCGGCCCCTCGTGGCCCAGCAGGCGCATGAGCAGCGTCTGGGCGTTGGGCCGGTTGTCGGGGTTCTTGTCCAGGCAGGACTCCACGATCGGCCGCAGCGCCTCGTCCATGTCGGTCAGGTCCGGCGGCGCGCTGACCACCCGGTGCACGACCGCGGGGACGGTGTCGGAGCCGAACGGGGCGCGGCCGGTGGAGGCGAAGGCCATGACGCAGCCCCATGCGAAGATGTCGCACTTGTCGGTGATGCCGCGGCCCTCGATCTGCTCGGGCGCCATGTAGGAGGGCGTGCCGACGATCGAGTTGGTCATGGTGGCGGTGCCGTCGTCGACCCGGGCGATGCCGAAGTCGATGACGCGGGGCCCGTCCGGGCCGAGCAGCACGTTGCCGGGCTTGAAGTCGCGGTGGACGATGCCCGCCTTGTGGATGGCGACCAGGGCGGTGGCGGTGGAGACCGCGAGCCGCTGCAGGGTGGACCCCTTCTGCGTGCTGCCCTTGGCGATGGTCTCCTGCAGGTCCTTGCCCGGTACGAACTCGCTGACCACGTAGGGCGGGTCGCTGTCGAGCTGGGCGTCGATGACCGCGGCGGTGCAGAAGGAGGCGACCTTCTGCGCGGCCCGGACCTCCTTCTCGAACCGCCTGCGCAGGTCGCTGTCCTGCGACCACTGGTCGTTGAGGACCTTGACCGCGTACTGCTCCCCGTCCGCGTCCTCGGCGAGGTAGACGATGCCCTGACCGCCCTTGCCCAGGCGTCCTGTCACGCTGTACTCGCCGAACGTGGAGGGATCGCTCGGCTGTAGCGATTCGGAACCGGGCATCGGTGTCCTCCAGGGAGGTCGTCGTGGGCGGGGAGCGCAGAAACAGGGTACGGGTTGCGGGGAACGCGGGGATGCGTCCCACCGTGCCCGAAGGGGGACCTCCTACCCTGCAGCACCCTTTATGACTGTTGGAACGCCCACGGCGTTCCCTTCCGTCTCAGCCGATTTTCCGCGCCTCGTCGATCAGCAGGACCGGGATGCCGTCCCGGATGGGGTAGGCCAGGCCGCTCTCGTCGCAGACCAGCTCGTCGGTCTCGGGGTCGTGGCGCAGCGGGGCCTGGCTCTGCGGGCAGGCCAGGATCTCCAGCAGCCAGCCGTCGATCTTCGTGCTCATGTTCTCGTTCCTCGTGATGGTGGATGGGGAGGGATCCGCCGTGCGGCTCCCTCCCCACCATGATGCCCGGTCAGGCGCGGACGATGGCCAGCACCTCGTCGCGCAGGGCGGCCATGGCCGCCTCGTCGGGGGCCTCGACGTTGAGCCGCAGCAGCGGCTCGGTGTTGGAGGCGCGCAGGTTGAACCACGACTCGTCCGGCAGGGAGACGGTCAGCCCGTCGAGCTCGTCGACGGTGACGCCGTTCCGGCCGGCGAAGGCCTCGCGTACCGCGGCCATCCGCCCGGGGGCGTCCTCGACCCTGGAGTTGACCTCGCCGGACCCGCTGTAGCGCGAGTACTCCTCGGCGACCTGTGAGAGCGGGCGGTCGTCGTTGCCCAGTACACGCAGGACGTGCATCGCCGCGAGCATCCCGGTGTCGGCCCGCCAGAACTCGCGGAAGTAGTAGTGGGCGGAGTGCTCCCCGCCGAAGATCGCGCCGGTCTCGGCCATGGTGGCCTTGATGAAGGAGTGGCCGACGCGGGTGCGCACGGGCACGCCGCCCCTCTCCCGCACGATCTCGGGTACGGCCCGGGAGGTGATGAGGTTGTGGATGACCGTGGCGCCCGGCTCGCGCTCCAGCTCCTGGGCGGCGACCATGGCCGTGATGGCCGAGGGCGGCACCGCGTCGCCGTTCTCGTCCACGACGAAGCAGCGGTCGGCGTCGCCGTCGAAGGCCAGGCCGATGTCGGCGCCGGTCTCGCGGACCCTCGCCTGGAGGTCGACCAGGTTGTCGGGGTCCAGCGGGTTGGCCGGGTGGTTGGGGAAGGTCCCGTCCAGTTCGAAGTAGAGGGGGACGATCTCCAGCGGCAGGCCCTTCTCCAGGACGGCGGGGACGGTGTGGCCGCCCATGCCGTTGCCCGCGTCCACGACCACCTTGAGCCGCCGGATGCCGGACAGGTCGACCAGGTCGCGCAGGTAGGCGGCGTAGCCGGGAAGGAGGTCCTGCTCGGTGACGGTCCCGGCGGGTCCGTCGTACTCGGGCACTCCCGCACCGTTGAGGCTCTCCTCGGCCAGGCGGCGGACGTCGTCCAGGCCGGTGTCGCCGCTGATGGGCGCCGCCCCGGCCCGGCACATCTTGATGCCGTTGTACTCGGCCGGGTTGTGGCTGGCGGTGAACATGGCTCCGGGCATGTCCAGGTGGCCCGACCCGTAGTAGAGCAGGTCGGTGGAGCCGAGTCCGGTGAACACCACGTCGAGGCCCTGGCTGGTGACGCCCTCGCTGAAGGCGGTGGCCAGTTCGGGCGATGAGGGACGCATGTCGTGGGCGACCACGACGGCGCTGCCGCCGACCACCCGGGCGAAGGCGGCCCCGACCGCCCGTGCGATGTCCGCGTTGAGGGTGTCTGGGATCACACCGCGCACGTCGTATGCCTTGAAGATGCTCGAGAGATCAGCCACGTCTTCTCCGGCCAGTTCGGTTCTGCTCCACGTTCGGTCCCGCGCGGGCGGACCGCGCACGGTACAAAACTAGCAAGCCGATCCCGCGATCCCCCATCGGCACCGCGCCGGTCCCGCCGACACCGGGAGGCTCCCCGCGCCGTCTCAGCCGGGGCGGCGGGGCGGCTGCTGCTCACCGCGTCCGGGGTCGGACTTGACCACGCGCAGGTGTCCGCGGCGCAGCGTCTCGGTGCCCTCGCCGACCTCGTCGCCGGAGGGGTTCTTGCGGGCAGGCGGACGGGCCGCCTCACGTACGGCGTCAGCGAGGGCCTCCAGGTCGTCGCTGCCGGGGCCACCGCCCGTCGTCTCGACCGGAAGCCGGACGACCTCCCAGCCGCGCGGAGCCGTCAACCGGTCGGCGTGCACGGCGCAGAGGTCGTAGCAGTGCGGTTCCACGTAGGCGGCGAGAGGACCGAGGACGGCCGTCGAGTCTGCGTAGACGTACGTGAGCGTGAAGACGGCAGGCTGCCTGCAGGCAGTACGGGAGCAGCGTCGAACAGGGCTCACAGCGTTCGACTGTATGCCTTTACCGAGGGACACGCCAGCATCGTTCCATGAGCTGGCCCGTTTCCGCCTCCCCAACGCCTCGGTGTCCCTCTTCCGGGTCCTCGCGCACCGCTTCGGCGCCGACGCGACACCTTGTGCCGCGTCGGCCCGCCCGGCCCCGGAAAGCGCCCTGTGGGCCCCGAAACCGCTTTCGGGGTCGATAGGGCTACGCGCGGAGCGTGTGATGGCTTAGTCTCGAAGTGTGCGACGAGTGCGCCTTTCCAGTGGCCAACCAGACCGAGTGCGGCGCCGGGACCGCCGCGGCCGAGGCATCCGCGGTCCTCTCGTGCCGTCCGACCTGCCGGTTTTCCGCAGCCGAGCGCAGGCGTTCGACGATCTTGTCCTGGACGCGGTCGAACGCCTGGAACGCTTGTGGGCGCGTGAACTGGCCAACGTCGACTTCCTCGTGGAGGACGTCCCGCCGGTCCCGCCCCACGGACCGCTGACCGAGGCGATCCCCTTCTCCCGCCTGGAGAGCGATCCCTCGGGCCGGGCCCGCATCGTGGTGTACCGGCGCCCGGTGGAGATCCGGACGAAGGATCCCGAGGAGATGGCCCTCCTCGTCCACGAGACGGTCGTCGAGGAGGTCGCCAACCTGCTCGGTGTGGAGCCCGAGTCGGTCGATCCCGAGGGCTGACCGGCTCCCCTCGGGTTCCGCCCGAGGCCGGGCGGAACGCGGTGTCCCCGCGCCCGGGGTTCCCGTGCCCGGGGTCCCGTGTACGCGGCGGGGCACCTCCTACGGAAGGATCCCCGCCAGGCCGTCGCGCACCACCGGGAGTTCGATCCGCACGGGGGCGGGCCGTACCGGCAGCACGCCCAGTCCGTCACCGTCGCGCAGCACGCGGGCGGCGTGGACGGGGGCGGAGCCCTCCAGGAGCTCCAGGCGGAGCGTGTACCCGTCCTCCGGGTCGGTGCCCGGGGGCGCCCGCCAGCCGCCGTCCCCGGCGCCGACCACCGCGGTGCTCCCCGCCGCGGCCTCCAGGCGCACGGCGTCCCCCTGCGTGCCGTCCGCGCCGATCGGGGTGGCCATCAGCATGGCGTCGCCCCCGACCGCGCCCAGGAGGAGCTCCGTCTCGGCCTCCGCCGGGATGTGGGGCAGGACCGCGGTGGTGTCCAGCGGGAAGCCGAGCGGCGGCACTGCGGACGTGTAGGCGGTCTCGACCACCTCGGCGTCCTCGCCCGCGACCGCCTCGGCGGCCACACCGGCGACCACGGGGGCGTCCGACTCCAGCACGACCGTGCCCGGCTCGCCGCCCAGAACACTCTCCAGGGTGAGCCAGGCGGAGGCGGCCGGGGGCACGTTGAGCACCGTCGGGGCCTCGGCCTTCCCCGAGCCCCCGCCTCCCTCCGCGCCCTCCCCGTCCTCCGGAGCGGAGGTGACGGTGCGGACGCGCACCTCGGCGGATGCGTCGCCGGGCGCGGCCACGAGCAGGCGGCGCCGTCCGCCGCCGCCGGGAACACCCGGGATCACGTGCTCACGGGCGGGCCCGGCCGTGGGCGGCACCCAGTCGGCGGGGCCGGAGGCGTGCTCGGCGAGCAGGGAGGCGGCGACCCTGCCGGTGCTGGTGCGCACGTGGACGCCGACGGCGCTGGTGCTCTGGACCAGCTCGGTCAGGTCCAGTTCGGTCGACTCGCCGGCGAGCAGGGAGATGCCCCGGCTCTCGGACGAGTAGGAGGGACCGCCCTCGGTGTAGACGTCCACGCTGACCGTGGCCCGGGAGCCCTCGGGGTTGGCCAGGTGGGCGGTGAGCGACTCGATCCGCATCCCCTCGGCGTCGTCGCCGCCGGGCAGGGCGAACCAGGTCCCGACGGAGGGCGCGACGCAGCGCACCTCGGTGGCCGAGCCGTCGGACAGGGTGGTCTGGGCGGCGTCGAGCCCGGAGGCCAGGGCGCCCTCGGCGCGGACGGCCGTGGGGGCGACGGCCTCGCCCGTGTCGGCGCTCCACATGCGGCCGGGCTCGGTCAGTTCCTCCCCGAGGCCCGCGCCCTCCTCCGGGGCGGCGGGAACCGGTCCGGCCCGCAGCCGGCCCTCGTCGTCGCGGCTCACCCTCGGGGCGAACGCGGCCATGGAGCTCTCCCCCGACTCGTGCGGCGCGGGACACACCCGCACCGTCTGGTCGGGGCGCACGGTGCCCGGCTCGGTGACGCCCAGCTCGGCGGTCACCGGACCGACGGCGAACGCGATGCCGAACAGCGCGGCCAGGGCCGTCGCGACCAGTCCGAACAGCGCGAACCGTTTCTCCAGGATCAGCCGCACGCCCTACTCCTCCCGCTCGGTCCCGGACGCCGCGGCGTCCCCGTCGCCTCGGCCGCTCCTCCTGGGCCTGCCGCCCGCGCGCCGCCGCCCCGCGGCACGCCTGGTGCCGCGGGCGGCCCGCGTACCCCGGCGCGAGGCCGCGCGCAGCCTCTCCGGGCGCCGCGGCCGGGGTGTGGGCGTGGAGTCGATCAGCCGCGTCTCCTCCTCGGTGCGCACGCCCGGTGCGGCGAGGACGGCCACCGCCAGGAACAGGAGCCCCTGTGTGAGAAGCCAGACCGTGTGTACGTGGTCGGTGTGCCAGACGCGCAGTTCGCCGCCCCGCGCCGGCAGCGTCCACGCCTGGGTGCCGTTCTCGGTGGCCGCCGGGGTCAGTTCGGCGCCGTCGAGGGTGGCCCGCCAGCCGTCGTCGGCGGCCTCGGCCAGGGCGAGCCGCCGACCGGTGCCGCCGTCGGCGACCCGCGCGGCCATGTCCTCTCCCGGGTCCTCCACCGAGTCCTCCACCGTGAGGGCCTCTGACCCGGAACCGTCCTCGGTGACCACGCGCAGCGCGCCGGTGGGCACGTCCAGCCGCCAGAGCGCGTAGTGCCGTGACAGCGACTGCCGCTCGAACCCGGGTGTGCCGTCCAGGGTGTCGACCATGGTGACGCCGCCGGACCCGCTGATCCGCGGATTCGGGTGGAGCACGTACCGGATGCCGAAGTCGGCCAGGGCGTGCGCCTGGTCGCCGCCCTGGCCCGCGGCGAGTTCGGCCACGACCTGGTCCAGGGCCTCGCGGACCTCCCGCTGGGGGACGAGGCGCTCCTCCCCCAGGCGCGGCTCGCGTCCGCGCGCCACCGCGTAGCCCACGCCGCCCCGCCCGTCGGGGGTGAGGACGAGGGCGCGCGGTTCGGTCCCGTCCTCGCTGACGCTGATCAGCGCGCCGGGGATGACGGGCGCGGCGTGGCTGGTGAGCGGTCCCCCGACGCCCTCCCACATCCACAGGGCGGAGGCGCAGACCGGGGTGGCCAGGGCGAGGACGGCCACGGCCGACGCGAAGACCCGCCGCAGCCCTCCGGCGCGGAACATGGTGTCGAAGGAGCGCGCGGCGGTCGCCGCCGACAGCAGCACCGCCGTGGCGGCGAAGGACAGGGCCGCACTCGGCCAGACCGGCGCCGGGGGGCCGCCGAAGTAGGGCTCGATGACGAGCCGGCTGGTCAGGACGGCCACCAGGATCCCGAACAGGGCCAGCGACCATCCCGCGGCGGCCATCATGCGGTTGCGGAGCAGCAGCAGGGAGCACAGGGCCGCGGCGGCGAACCCGGCGGTGGCCCAGAACGGAGGGGTTCCGGGGCCGCCCGGGGAGAGCATGAGCAGCTCCTGCGGGGTGACGCCCGGCTCCGAGAGCCCGGAGCGGTGCAGTCCGGCCTCCAGCAGCCACAGGCTGGGGTGCGCGAACAGTTCGAGCGACCACGGCAGCAGCACCACGAGGGGCACGGCCAGGCTCAGCGCGACGCTGACGTAGATCCGGCGGCCCAGATGGCCGAAGGCCACCGCCACCAGCAGGCCGGTGACCAGGGACAGCAGCCACACCATCGGCACGAACGCGGTGGCCGCCGCCAGGACCAGGCCCAGTCCCCAGGCGGCCCGGCGGGAGGGCCTGGGCGGCATCGACACCAGCCGTACCAGGAGCAGTCCCAGCACCGGCAGCAGGACGTGGACCGCCGCGGTGCCCAGGCGGCCCTGGGCGACCGCGCCGGTGGCCACCGGCAGCAGCGCGTAGGTCGCGGCCATCCACAGGCGCGCGGGGCGAAAACCCAGCACCTCGCGGGCGAGCAGGTAGGAGGTCAGCCCGGCCAGGGGCACGCAGCCCAGCAGGAGGAGGGTGACGGCCAGCCAGGGCTTGCCCAGGGTGAGCGTGGACAGCAGGGCGAGCAGGCCGACGTAGGGCGGGACCGGTGCCGCGGAGCCGAGGCCGCTGTCGGGACTGCTGGACAGGTACAGGTCCCACATGTCGCGGGCGGTGCCGGCGACCGGGGGCAGGGCGCCGCCGGCGAGGAGGTCTCCGAGGAGCAGGGAGCGCTCGGCGACGACCGTGGCCACGGTCAGGCCGATGACCAGCAGCACCCCGGGTCTGAACACCACGCGGCGCACGAAGCCCGCCCTGTCGGTGAGCACCTCGTCGTCCTCGTCGGCGGGCTGGACGGTGACGGCCTGGTGGCGGCCCGGGGTGTTGAGGACGGGTTCGCCGGACAGGACACCGGTGACCACGTCGTGGAACTGGCGCAGGGCCACTCCGCGGGCGAGGAAGGGCCGGATGGCGCTGTAGGTGCGGCGGCGGTCGCGGCGGCGCCGGAAGCGGGCGCGCGCCAGCCGGAAGGGGCGCAGGTACACCAGAGTGATCGCCGCGGCCTCGTCCAGGGCGTTGGCGGGCTGCTTGATGAGCAGGTACGTCACCACGCGCAGCAGCGAGGCCACGGAGTTGCGGACCAGGGCGGTCAGCATCCCGCCCACGGGCAGGTTGGCCAGCAGCACGAAGACGGCGTGGCGGCGGTCCACCCGGCGCGGGTGGTTGCGGGTGGCGGTGATGGGGCGGCGGCGCCGGGCGGAGGCCTCCGCGTGGTAGGCGACCGCCTCGGTGACGAGCAGGGCGCGCAGCCCGGCGCCGCCCACCCTCCAGCAGAAGTCGATGTCGTCGCGGAACAGGGGCAGGGCGGGGTCGAATCCGCCGAGCCGGTCCCACACGTCGCGGCGGACGAGCATGCCCGCGCTGGACACCGCGAGGACCTGGCGTGTGCCGTCGTGCTGGCCGTGGTCGAACTCACGCTGTTCGAGGCCGGTCTCGCGGCGGCCCGCGCCGTCGATGGTCACGCCGGCCTCGACCAGGAGGCGGCGGTCGAACCAGTCGCGCAGCTTGGGGCCCAGGACGGCGGCGCGCGGGTCCTGGTCGGCGGCGGCGAGCAGGTGGCCGAGGGTGTCCCTCTCCGGTGTGAGGTCGTCGTGGACGAGCCAGATCCACTCGGTGGCGTCCTCGGCGGAGCCGTGCACGGCCCTGGTGGAACGGGGCAGTTCCAGGGCGGCCCGGACGGCGTCGCCGTACCCGGTGCGCGCGGGCAGGTCGATGACGGCGCCGGAGGGCAGGAACCCGGCCAGGATGTCGGCACTGCCGTCGGTGCTGCCGGTGTCGGCGGCGACGACGCGCTGCACGGGCCGGGACTGGGCGCGGACCGCCTCCAGCGTCTCGGGCAGCCAGCGGGCGCCCTCGTGGGACACGATGACCGCGGTGACGACGTGGCGGGCGAAATCCTGGTCAAGCACGGCTGTGGTGGGTTCTCTCCGGGAGAAGGGGCGGGACCCCGTTCGGGTCCGTGGGTCCGACCGGGAGGGGGTCGGCGGGCGCGTGCGCGCGTCGGACGCGGCTCGCGGACACAGGCGCAGGCGCGGACGCAGGACATCACGATACGCCACGCGTCACCATTACAGGCCTATTCGTCACGCTCCGACCCGGTCGCCCATATCCGCGCATTACCGGACGTGCTCGCGGCCGGTGCGGTGGCACGCTGTTTCCGGCGCGGTCGCCGCTCGGCGGCGGGGAGTCCGCGAAGGGCCGCCCACACGAAAGGCGCGTGTCCGGGCTCGGGCCCGGACACGCGCCTTGCACGCGGTCCTAGAGCATGTCCGCCAGGAAATCGAAATCTCCCCCGGCGGCTTTCTTCAGCCTCCGGCGCTCGCGTTCGGAGAGTCCCCCCCAGATACCGAAGCGCTCATCGTGCTCCAGTGCGTATTCCAGGCACTCCGCACGTACCTCGCACGACTGGCAGACCTTCTTGGCTTCCCGTGTGGAGCCGCCCTTCTCGGGGAAGAACGCCTCCGGGTCGGTCTGCGCGCACAGGGCACGTTCCTGCCAGCCCAGCTCTTCGTCTGAGCCGTGCGCCAGCGGGATGACCTCGCTCATGCGCACCTCCTGTTGCCCCCCATAGATGTCCCCGGCCCTTTTCATCCCCCGGGCCGGGTGGAATCCCACCTTGAAATTACACGCGGGTCGCTTGCTGTGAGTCAAGCGCCTTACGTGGTAGTCCCCTGAATATCATGCAACAAACCGACGACAACAGCCCCGGGATGTCCGTTATGAGGGTTACCACGCAATTCACGCCCTTCCAAGGCGATGGGGCACGGGGCTCGGGATCAGCGCTTGTCGTCACCGCCGTACCAGCCCTGCTGGTCACCGGTCCCACCCTGTCCCTGCTGGTCGGAGCCGTATCCGGCCCCGGATCCGTACTGGCCTCCATACGATCCCCCACCCTGTCCGGGCGTCTCGGAACCGTTGTTCTCACCGGAGTTAAAGAAAGGATCAAGTCCGCCCTCGGGGGGTGACTCCTGCGCCTGCTGTCCCTGGTCGGCGCCCTGGTACCAGCCGTACTGGATCGCGTCCTGGGCAGCCTGCTCGACCGAGGGGGCCTGCTGGTCGGTGCCCTGCGGGGCGTACTGGGAGGGGTCGTAGGCGTACTCGCCCTGCTGGCCGTAGGCGGCCTGCTGGCCGGAGGCGTCCGCGCCGTACTGGCCGTAGGCCTGCTGGGCACCGGTCCCGTACTGCGGGGCGGCGGCACCGTACTGGCCGTAGGCCTGCTGCTGGGCGGCGGCGTCCGTCCCGTACTGCTGACCGTAGGCGGCCTGCTGGCCGGAGGCGTCGGTGCCGTACTGCTGGCCGTAGGCGGCCTGCTGGCCGGAGGCGTCCGCGCCGTACTGGCCGTAGGCCTGCTGGGCACCGGTCCCGTACTGCTGCTGCGCGGCGTCCGCACCGTACTGCTGGCCATAGGCCTGCTGCTGGGCGGCCGCGGCCTGCTGGGCGGAGGCGTCGGTGCCGTACTGCTGGCCGTAGGCGGCCTGCTGCTGGGCGGCCGCGTCCGCACCGTACTGGCCGTAGGCCTGCTGCTGCCCGGAGGCGTCCGCGCCGTACTGCTGACCGTAGGCGGCCTGCTGGCCGGAGGCGTCCGCGCCGTACTGGCCGTAGGCCTGCTGGGCACCGGTCCCGTACTGCTGCTGCGCGGCGTCCGCACCGTACTGCTGGCCATAGGCCTGCTGCTGGGCGGCCGCGGCCTGCTGCTGGGCGGCGTCCTGCACCGGGTAGCCGGGCTGGGCGAAGGACTGCTGCGCACCGGTCGGGGGCGGGAACTGCTGCGGGTAGGCGCTCTGCTGCGGCATCGCCCTGGGGACCAGGGCGGGGTCGTTGTAGGCCTTCAGCACCGCGAAGCCCACGAGGCCGAACACGGCGCCCTGGGCGACCGTCTCCAGCATCCGGGCGAAACCGTGGCCGATGTTGACCGCGCCGATGAATCCGCAGATCACCGTGATCAGGCAGAAGAGCAGACCCACACCTGTGATGATCATCGCGGTCAGCACGACCGGCGACGCGCTGGGGCGGGCCCTGTCACTGGTCAGGACCAGGGCTGCCGCGGCGGCGACGAGAGCCGCCAGGCCCACGCCGAAGAAGTGGCCGGCGCCCGCTCCGTACATGGCGCTGGCGAAGGGCGTACGCGTACCCCAGTCGCCGGCGCTGGACATGACGATGACCTGGATGAGCCCGGAGAGCATGAGCACGCCCGCGGCCGCGAGCAGGGTCCATGCCCCGGGCAAGCGCAGGCGTTCCAGTGTTTCGTTCTTCAAAAGAGGTTCCCCTCTGCTGCTGCTACTTCGCCGTCACGTCGGTGGAAGCGGCGTCGGGCTGTCAGGTGGATCGGCCACGTCCGGGACAGGAGAATGGGGACACCGGTCGGGCCGAAGGGTGGGATGGCGACCGCCGCCGCGGGGTTCACGGACCCCCGGTACCGGAACGGTCACGTATGGACCGTGCCCCGGCGGGGCCGACGGTCCATACACGCCCCCAGCCTGCCAGACTTGGACGCATGCGGATAGTCGTACCGGCCGGCGGTATCGGCGGCGCACGGTTCCTCCAAGGTCTCAGGGCCGTACTCGGAACCGACGCGGCGGCCGAAGAACAGACCACAGACAGCAGCATCACGGTCATCGGCAACACCGGTGACGACATCACCCTGTTCGGGCTGCGGATCTGTCCGGACCTGGACACTGTGATGTACACCCTGGGCGGAGGGATCAACGAGGAGCAGGGCTGGGGCAGGGCCGACGAGACCTTCACCGTCAAGGAGGAGCTCGCCGCCTACGGGATGAAGCCCACCTGGTTCGGCCTGGGCGACCGCGACACCGCCACCCACATCGTGCGGGCGCAGATGCTCGCGGCCGGATACCCCCTGTCCACGGTCACCGAGGCACTGTGCGACCGCTGGCGTCCGGGGGTCCGGCTGCTGCCGATGACCGACGACCAGGTCGAGACGCACGTGGTCGTCGACGACGGCGGAGGACGTCGGGCCATCCACTTCCAGGAGTGGTGGATCAAGCACCGTGCCGCGCTGCCCGCCGAGCAGATCGTCGGCGTCGGCGCCGAGGACGCGAAGCCCGCCCCCGGCGTGCTGGCCGCGATCGCCGAGGCCGACGCGGTGATCCTGCCCCCGTCCAACCCGGTGGTCAGCGTGGGATCCGTCCTGGGCGTCCCCGGCATCCGTGAGGCCATGGCCGCCAAGACCGTCGTGGGCGTCTCCCCCATCATCGGCGGGGCACCCGTGCGCGGTATGGCCGACGCCTGCCTGCGCGCGATCGGTGTGGAGACCAGCGCGGGCGCGGTCGCCGCGCACCTGGGATCGGACCTGCTGGACGGCTGGCTGGTGGACGAGGCCGACGCGGACACCGACGTGGAGGGCATCGAGGTGCGCTCGCGCCCGCTGTACATGAGCGACCCCGCCGCCACCGAGGCGATCGCCCGGGCCGCCCTGGACCTGGCCGTGGAACTGGCCGAGAAGGGTGAGGAGCGCGGGTGAGCCCCGAACTGCGTGTACGCGGACTCGTCGGCATCCCGGAGGTGCGCCCGGGCGACGACCTGGCCGCCCTGGTCTCCGACGCCGCGGAGGCCTCCGGGACCCCGCTGGCCGACGGGGACGTGCTCGTCGTCACCTCGAAGATCGTCAGCAAGGCCGAGGGCCGCTCCCGCCGCATGGACCGGGAGGAGGCGGTCGACGCCGAGACCGTGCGGGTGGTCGCCCGCGCGGGAAGGACGAGGATCGTCCAGACCCGGCAGGGGCTGGTCATGGCCGCCGCCGGAGTGGACGCCTCCAACGTCGAGCCCGGCACGGTCCTGCTGCTGCCGGAGGACTCCGACGCCTCCGCCCGCGCGCTGCGCTCCGGACTGCGCGCTCGCCTGGGCGTGAACGTGGGCGTGGTCGTCTCCGACACCTTCGGGCGCCCGTGGCGGGTGGGGCAGACGGACGTGGCCGTCGGCGCGGCCGGGCTGCCCGCCGTGCAGGACCTGCGGGGCACGACCGACGCCCACGGAAACCTGATGGAGGCCACCGTCAACGCGGTGGCCGACGAGATCGCCGGTGCGGGCGAACTGGTCAAGGGCAAGACGAGCGGGGTCCCGGTCGCGGTGGTCAGCGGCCTGGGCGGGCTGGTCACCGAGGAGGACGGGCCGGGTGCCGCGGCACTGGTCCGCCCGGCCGACGCCGACCTGTTCCGGTACGGGTCGCGGGACGTGGTCCCGGCCCGGCGGACGGTGCGGTCGTTCACCGACGACCCGGTGGACGGGGCGCTCGTGCGCCGCGCGGTGGCCTCGGCGGTGACGGCTCCCGCACCGCACCACACCACCCCGTGGCGGTTCGTGCTGGTGGAGTCGGCCCGGACGAGGAAGCGGCTGCTGGACGCGATGCTCCAGGCGTGGGTGGCGGACCTGCGCGGCGACGGGTTCACCGAGGAGCAGATCGCCCGGCGCACCAGGCGCGGTGACGTGCTGCGCGGGGCGCCGTACCTGGTGGTGCCGTTCCTCGTGGCCGACGGCGCGCACCCGTACCCGGACGAGCGCCGGGCCGACGCCGAGCGGTCGATGTTCCTCGTGGCGATGGGCGCGGGGGTGCAGAGCCTGCTGGTGGGGCTGGCCATGGAGGGGCTGGGGTCGGCCTGGATCTCCTCGACCATGTTCTGCGCCGACGTGGTGCGCGAGGTGCTGGAGGTGCCCGCGGAGTGGCAGCCGATGGGCGCGGTGGCCGTGGGACACGCGGCCGAGGCGCCCGGTGAGCGGCCGCCGCGCGATCCGGAGGACTTCGTCACCGTGCGGTAGGGAGTCCTCCGCCCCTGTGCGGCGGCCCTCCGGGAGCGTCTGCCCCGGAGGGCCGCCGCTTTTCTCGCGGGAGCGCCCGCTCTCGGAGAGGCGTTCCGCGGGAGCGCCCGTTCCGGGTGGGGCTCGGCCCGGGGAGGCCCCGGACCGGGCTCCCGCACCCCGGCCGGACGCGGGTACGGCGGACCCGTGCGGCGAGTCCTGTCGGCGGGACCGGCGCGTCAGGGCGACCGGCGGGCCCGGGCTGCACCATGCTGGTTCGGCCGGGGGACGACGGGGAGGCACGGGATGTCCGTCGAGGGGTACGTGGTCGCCACGCTGGTGATCGTGGTCGCGGTGATCCTCGGCCAACTGCTCGCCGGATGGCTGCGGGTACCCGGCGCGGTCGTGCTGGTGCTGCTGGGCCTGGCCGTGGGGGCCACGCCCTGGATGCAGTCACTGGTGGTCTCCCCGCAGGTCATCCTGCTGGTCTTCCTGCCGCCGCTGATCTACAACGCCGCGTTCTTCTCCTCCCCCAAGGACATGCGCGAGCTGATACGCCCCATCGTGGTGATGGCGGTGGGTGTGACACTGCTGACCGCCCTCGGGCTGGCGGGGGTCGTGTACCTGCTGATGCCGTCGGTGGGGTGGCCCGCCGCGATCGCCCTGGGCGCGGCGATCGCGCCGACCGACGCCGTGGCGGCCTCGGCGATCCTGAAGCGGGTGGGCACACCGCGCCGGGTACTGACCCTCCTGGAGGGCGAGTCCCTGATCAACGACGGGGTGGCACTGACCCTGTTCGGTCTGGCCGTCACCGCCATGGCGCACCCGCTCACGCCCCAGGAAGGCCTGGTGGAGCTGGTGAGGGTCGTGGCGGGCGGCCTGCTCTACGGCGCCGTGGTGGCCCTGGCGGTGTCGTGGTCGCGGACACGGATGCGGGATCCGTCCCTTCAGTTGATGATCGTGCTGATCACGCCGTTCGTGGCCTACATCCCGGCGGAGATGCTGGGGTTCTCCGGCGTGCTGGCGGCCGTGGTCTCCGGGATCTACCTGGGCACCCGCGGCGAGGGCCTGCTGCCACCGCGCGTGCGGGTGAACGGGCAGACGATCTGGAGCACCCTCGTGGGGTTGCTGGAGTCGATGCTGTTCGTGGTGCTGGGGTTGCGGCTGGACTCGGTGGCCACGGCGGCGCGGGGCCACTTCGCCCTCGTGGACCTGGTGTGGGTGGCGCTGGCGACGACGGCCGCGGCGGTCGTCCTGCGCATGGGGCTGATGCTGCTGGTGGCCCCGCTGCACCGGATCCCGCCGTTCACGGGGCTGAAGGCGGCCGACCCCAGGGAGCGGATCGTCATCGGGTGGAGCGGGATGCGCGGTGCGGTGTCTTTGGCGATCGCCCTGTCCCTGCCCACCATGGTGGGCGGTGAGCCGTTCACCGACCGGGGCGCGTTGATCTTCGTCGCGGGCGCCGTGGTGCTCGGGACACTGGTGGGTCAGGGGACGACGCTTCCGCTGCTGCTGCGCAAGCTCGGCATGGCCCAGGAGGGCGCGCGGCGGCGGGAGTTCCTGCGGGCCGACGAGCAGATGAGCTACGCGGCGCTGGGAAGGATCGACGAACTGCTGCGCGAGGGCCGGGTGGACGAGAGGACCGCCGACTCGCTGCGGTCCGTGTACACGCGGCGGATCGCACATGTGCGCGGGCTGCTGGACGCCGGGGACGGACGGGCGCGCGAGCGGGTGAACGGTGGGAAGGCGGTGCACGCCCAGATCACACAGGCGCGCAGGGACGCGCTGGTGACGATGTACCGGGAGGGCGGCATCGACCACGAGGTGTTCCAGGAGGTGAGCCGGGACCTGGACATCCGCGACAGCGGGACGGGGCCGTACGGCTCGTAGGAGCGGAGACCGCCGGAGCCCTCACGCGCGGCCGACACGGGGGCACGGAGGCCGCGCCGGACACGGAGGGCGGCCCGGAGCCAGCGCCGGTGCCGGTGCCGGTGCCGGTGCCGGTGCCGGTGCCGGTGGGGACCATGGGATCCGTGAACGGTACCGGGTACCGAATAAAAAACTACAAACTTTATTTACGATTACCGTTGACGCGACCGCCGGACAACTTTTAGGTTTCTTAACAATTAACTGGCTCCCAGAGCCCCTTCGTCCCCCCGCTCGACGAAAGGAGCACCCCCTGATGCTCGAACACCGCCGCAGGACCGCTTCCAGAGGCGCGAAGGCCGCGCTGACCGGTGCGTTCGCCCTCCTGACCGCCGGACTCCTCGCCGGCTTCAGCCAGCTCTCCCCGGCCCCCACCGAGGTGGAGACCGTGGCCGACGGCGAGTCCGTCCAGGCACAGCAGACCGGCCAGTGGCTCACCGGATACTGGCACAACTTCTCCAACGGCTCCACCGTGATGCCGTTGTCCGAGGTCCCCTCCGAGTACAACCTGGTGGCCGTCGCCTTCGCCGAGAACCACCCCACCCTCGACGGCGGGATCACCTTCGACCTCGCCAGCGAGGAGCTGGGCGGCTACACCGACCAGCAGTTCCGCGACGACATCGCCGCCATCCAGGCCGAGGGCCGCAAGGTGATCATCTCCGTGGGCGGCCAGCTCGGGCACGTGGACGTCGCCAACGCGACCCAGGCCCGCAACTTCGCCGACACCACGTACCAGCTGATGCAGGAGTACGGCTTCGACGGGGTCGACATCGACCTGGAGCACGGCGTCAACGCCCAGTACATGTCCGACGCCCTGCACGACCTGAGCGGTCAGGCCGGTTCGGACCTGATCATCACGATGGCACCGCAGACCATCGACTTCCAGAGCCCGGACCGGGAGTACTACAAGCTGGCGTCGAACATCTCCGACATCCTCACCATCGTGAACATGCAGTACTACAACTCCGGCTCGATGCTGGGGTGCGACAACCAGGTGTACTCCCAGGGCACCGTCGACTTCGTCGCCTCGCTGGCCTGCATCCAGCTGGAGATGGGCCTGAGCCCGGACCAGGTGGGCCTCGGCCTGCCCGCCGTCCAGTCGGCCGCCGGAGGCGGCTACATGGCGCCCAGCCAGGTCGTCCGGGCCCTGGACTGCCTCGAGGCGGGGACCAACTGCGGGTCCTTCTCGCCGGACACCCCGTACGGCACCATCGGCGGCGTGATGACCTGGTCGATCAACTGGGACGCCACCAGCGGCTACGCCTTCGCCGAGACCCTCTCGGCCCGCCTGGCCGGCGGCCCCGGCGACGGCGGCTCCACGGACGAGCCGACCGACGAGCCCACGGACGAGCCGACCGGCGAGCCCGGTGACTGCGCCTCCCCGGCGTGGTCCGCCGACAGCACCTACACCGGCGGCGACGTGGTCTCCCACGAGGGCTCGGAGTACCGCGCCGAGTGGTGGACCCGTGGCGAGGAGCCCGGGACGACCGGCGAGTGGGGTGTCTGGAGGCTCGTCGGCGCCTGCTAGCACAAGGCCGCGTGGAGGGATCCCCCGTCCCTCTCCCGCTACACGCGGCTCCCCGGCGGCCCGTCGCACACTCCCCTCGGTGACGGGCCGCCACCCCCGAGAAGGGGCGAGGCGCCGTCCTCCGGCGCTTCGCCCCTTCGTCCTTGCGTTCCCGGCTCCGTCCCGGCTTCGCGCCACCGCGGGCACGGCCCCTCCGGAACACCGGTGGTGACGCGCCCGTCGGCCGTGCTCCGCCCGTGCTCCCCGTCCCGGGCCCGGGGCGTCAGACCACGGGCAGGGTGGGCCGCAGGACGCTGGAGGCCACGCCGTCGCTGGCCTCGGCGGTGCGCCGGCGCTCCTCGGACACGGGACCGTAGGTGGTGGTGCGCTGGCGGACGGGGCGGCCCGTCGGCTCGACCAGGGCGCGGATGTCGCTGATGGTCTTGAACGACCCCTGCCCCGACCCGGCCATCCGGCTGATGGTCTCCTCCATCAGGGTGCCGCCCACGTCGTTCACCCCGCCCGCGAGCAGCTGGCGGCAGGTGTCCTCGGCGAGCTTGACCCACGAGCACTGGATGTTGTCGATGTGCCCGTGCAGCAGCAGGCGGGCCAGGGCGTGCACCGCCCGGTTCTCCCGCACGGTCGGCCCGGTGCGGGCCAGCCCGGCCAGGTAGATGGGCGCGTTGGTGTGCACGAACGGCAGCAGCACGAACTCGGTGAACCCGCGGCGGCCGTTGCGCTCCACCGACCGCTCCTGCAGGGAGCGCAGCAGCTTGATGTGCGCCACCCAGTGCCTCGGCGAGTCCACGTGCCCGTACATCATCGTGGACGTGGTGGGGATGCCCAGGTCGTGGGCGGAGGTGATCACGTCGATCCACTCGCTGGAGGGCAGCTTGCCCTTGGTGAGGATCCAGCGGACCTCGTCGTCGAGGATCTCCGCAGCGGTGCCCGGGATGGAGCCGAGCCCGGCGTCGCGGGCGCGGGTCAGCCACTCGCGGACCGGCAGGTTGGTGCGCGAGGCCCCGTTGACCACCTCCATCGGGCTGAACGCGTGGACGTGCATGTCCGGGACGCGGTCGCGTACGGCGGAGGCGATGTCGAAGTAGGCGGTGCCGGGCAGGTCCGGGTGGATGCCGCCCTGCATGCACACTTCGGTCGCCCCGGACTTCCACGCCTCCTCGGCGCGGTCGGCCACCTGGTCCAGGGAGAGCGTGTAGGCGTCGGCGTCGGTGCGGCGCTGGGCGAACGCGCAGAACCGGCACCCGGTGTAGCAGACGTTGGTGAAGTTGATGTTCCTGGTCACCACGTAGGTGACGTCGTCGCCCACCACGTCCTGGCGCACCCGGTCGGCCAGGGAGGTCAGCGCCTCCAGTTCGTCCCCGTCGGCGTGCAGCAGCGCGAGCGCCTCGTCGTCGGACAGGCCCGCGGGGTCGGCCTCGGCGCTGCGCAGCGCGGCGGCGATGTCGGGGTCGAACCTGTGCGGCACGGCCCCCTGGCGGTCCACGCCCGGGCGCAGCTCGTCCCAGTCGCCGTAGACGGCGTCGAAGTCCCCGCGCCGGTCGCCGGTGCGGCCCTCGGTGTCGATCTCCGTGTGCAGCTCCGTGCGGCCGGAGGAGACCAGCACCGCCTCGGGCTCCTGCCAGGGCCGGCCCACCACGGGCGCGTCCTCGCGGGCCAGTCCGGTCTCGGGGTCGGCGAGCGCGGCCACGTGCCCGGCCACGCGCGGGTCCAGCCACGGCTCCCCGGTCCTGACGTACTCGGGGTAGACGGTGAGCCGCTCGCGCAGCGTGAAGCCGTGGGAGGCGGTGCGCTCGGCCAGGTCGTCGATCTGCGGCCAGGGGCGCTCGGGGTTGACGTGGTCGGGCGTCAGCGGGGAGACGCCGCCCCAGTCGTCGATGCCCGCGCGGATCATCAGCCCGTACTCGTCCACGCCGCCGTGCTCGGCGCCGATCAGGTTGGGCGGCGCCTGCACGTGCGCCCTGGGCCCCATGACCAGGCGGGTGACGGCGATCGCGGCGGCCATCTCCTCGCGTTCGGTGTCGGGGCGGTGCATCATCGCCGTCTCGGGCTTGGCCCGGAAGTTCTGCACGATGACCTCCTGGATGCCGCCGTAGCGGCGGGAGGCCCCGCGCATCGCGAAGATCGACTCGGCCCGCTCGGCGGTGTTCTCGCCGATGCCGAGGAGGATCCCGGTCGTGAAGGGGACGCTGGACCGCCCGGCGTCCTCCAGCACGCGCAGCCGCACCGCCGGGTCCTTGTCGGGGCTGCCGTAGTGGGCCTGGCCCTTCTCGGTGAACAGCCGGGTGGAGGTGGTCTCCAGCATCATCCCCATGGACGGGGAGACGGGCTTGAGCCGCTGGAAGTCGGTCCAGGTGAGCACACCGGGGTTGAGGTGCGGGAGGAGGCCGGTCTCCTCCAGCACCATGATGGCCATGGCCCGGACGTAGGACAGGGTGTCGTCGTAGCCGTGGGCGTTGAGCCACTCGGCGGCCTGCTTCCAGCGGTCCTCCGGCCGGTCGCCGAGGGTGAACAGGGCCTCCTTGCAGCCCATGGCGGCACCCTGCCGGGCGATCTCCAAAACCTCGTCGGGCGACAGGAACGGCGCGTCGAGGCGGCCGGGCACCGTGGCGAACGTGCAGTAGTGGCAGCGGTCGCGGCACAGGCGGGTCAGGGGGACGAACACCTTGCGGCTGTAGGTGATGACACCGGGGCGGCCTGCGGCCTCCAGTCCGGCGTCGCGCACTCTTCCGGCGTGTTCGAGGAGGGTCTCCAGATCTTCGCCCCTGGCGTGCAGGAGCACCTCGGCCTCGGTGACGTCGAGGGTCTTGCCGTCCCGGGCGCGGGCCAACGCCCTGCGCATGGCGGACGGGGTCGGGGAGGGGACGGGGGCCGGGTCGTTCTCACCACTCATAGAGCGCACCCTACGCCCCGGTACTTTCGTACCTGTGGACGCATCACCGCTCGGCGCGCAAACGGCGGAGGCGCCGGGGATGCGGGCCCCACGCGGGAACGGGGAGGTGGTACGCGCGGCGTAGGGTCGGCGCGTACGGAGGGAGACAACGTGCTGAGTCGGCTGCGCGGCAACCCGTGGGTGCGGTTGGCGCTGTTCCTGGTGGTGTGCGCGTGCGCGGGGCTGGCCCTGCGCGCGAACTGGGAGCAGGCCCGCGACGCGGTGGCGTCGCTGCCGCTGTGGGTGCTGCCCGCCGCGGTGCTGGCGGGCATGGCGGGGCTGACGGCGCAGATGCTCGCCTGGCGTGCGCTGCTGGCCGGCATGGGTTCGCCGCTGCCGTACCGGGTGGCGGCCCGCGTCATGTTCGTGGGCCAGCTCGGCAAGTACCTGCCGGGTTCGGTGTGGGCGTTCGTCGCGCAGGTGGAACTGGCCCGCGACTGGAGGGTGCCGAGGTCGCGCGGTGCGGCGGCGACGCTGCTCGCGGTGGCGGTGACGGTCGCGGTGAGCCTGGCGGTCGCGGCGGTGGCGCTGCCCCTGTCCTCGGCGGGGGCGGCCCGGCGCTGGTGGTGGGCGCTGGCGCTGGCCCCGCTGCTGCTCGCCGCGCTGCACCCGCGTGTGCTGGGCTGGGGGATCCGGCTGGCTGCCCGCCCGTTCGCCCGGTTCCGCGAGGTCGCCGGGGCCGGGCCCCTGGACGTGCGGGGCCGGGCCGTGGCCGCCTCCGTGGGATGGACCCTGGTGGCGTGGGTGCCCCTGGGGCTGCACGTGTGGCTGCTGACCTGGGCGGTGGGCGGCGAGGCGCTGCGGTCGCTCGGCCCGGCGGCGGGCGGCTACGCGCTGGCGTGGACGCTGGGGCTGCTGGTGGTGTTCGCCCCGGCGGGCCTGGGGGTGCGCGAGGCGGTGCTGGTGGTGGCGCTGTCCCCGGTGCTGGACGCGGGTGCGGCGCTGGTGGTGGCGGTGCTGTCGCGGCTGGTGATGACGGCCGCGGACGTGGGCTGGGCCGGGCTGTCGGTACTGCTGTCGGGGCGTACCGCCCGCCCGCCGGAGAGCGTGGACGCTCCGCCCGCCTGATCCGCCGCCGTCCGGGGCGGCGGAACGCGCCCGGCACGGGAGCGGACTCCAGCCCTCGGCCCCCGACGGCCGCCGCCCCCATGCACCCGCCCCGCGCGGCGTGTGCCGGCCATCACACGCACGAGGTCGGACAGCCCGTGAACCCCTTCGCGGGGATCGGGCTAGTAGGGGTGTGAGACCACCCCGACCCGAGCCCGACGTGATCGGACCCCCCATGCCCTCCACCGCCTTCCGGGCCGCCGCGTCCGGCGGCCCGGAACCCGACGCGGCCGTCATCCGGCGGTCGCTGGACGAGCCGACGCGGTTCGGCGAGATCTTCCGCCGCCACGCGCCCGCGCTGCACCGCTACGCCGCCCGGCGGCTGGGCGGTCCTGACGCCGACGACGTGGTGGCCGAGACCTTCCACATCGCCTTCCGCAAGCGCCACCGCTACGACCCGGGTCGCCCCGACGCCCGCCCCTGGCTGTGGCGGATCGCCGCCAACCTGGTGCGCCGCCACCACCGCACGGAGACGCGCCACTACCGGGCCCTGGCCCGGACCGGCGTGGACCCCGTCCTGGAGGGCTTCGCCGACCGCGCGGCCGAGCGCGTGGACGCCACGTCGCTGTCCGGCAGCCTGGCCGCCGCCCTGGCCCGGCTCTCCAAGGGTGACCGGGACACCCTCCTGCTGGTCGCCTGGGGAGAGCTGACCTACGAGGAGACCGCCCTGGTGCTCGGTGTCCCGGTGGGCACCGTGCGCTCCCGGCTGCACCGCGCCCGCAAGCGCGTGCGCGCCGCGCTCGCCGCCACGACCGACGCCACCGCAGCCACCACGCCCACGAAGGAGGAGGACCACCGGTGAACGAACTCGACCACCTGCGCCGCATGAGGGCGGACGTTCCCGAGTCCGGCCCCGAGGAACTGGCCGTGCGCACGGGCTGGCGCCCGGGCGGCGAACGCCCCGCGTCCCGGACCCGCCCGGTGTCACTGCTGCCCCTGGCCCTGTCCGGCGCGGCCGTGCTGACGGCCGCCGCCGTGTTCGCCTTCCTGGTCCTGGGCCCGGCCGACCTCATGGAACCGGACACGGTGGCGGCGGGTCCTCCTCCCGGCTCCTCGAACGGACCCGGGGACGCCGACAGTGCGATGGAGGTCATGGCCCCCGTCGCCGAGGCCGCCGCCGGGGCCCCACGGCCCGACGGGGCCGTCTGGTACCAGCACTACACCTGGGGCCGTGCCTGGGGTGTGGGTCCCGAGGACGACAGGTACGGGGTGTACCGGGTCTACGAGGAGGAGCGGTGGATGCACCTGGAGAAGGGCCTCTCCACCAACGACATCCCCTCGACGGACTGGTCCCTGGTCGACGAGGACGACCGGCCGGCGTGGGAGCGCGACGGCTCCCCCACGTTCTGGCCCCGCGACCCCGGAGCCGAGCGCCCGGAGATCCCCACCGCCGAGGAGGGCGACGGCCCCGCGGACGCCGGCCCCACGGGGTACGGCTTCGGCTATGGCTCGTTGGCCCCCCAGGAGCTCCAGGAGCTTCCCCCCGACCCCGAGCGGTTGGAGGAGATCCTGTGGGACGGGCGGCCCCAGGACGCACTTGAGCGGGAGTTCCGGGAGGAGGCGCTCGCCGAGGAGGGTTACCACAGCGAACCCGAGCAGCGGTTCGCTCTTCTCAAGGGCACGCTGACCCTCCCCCTTCCTCCCGAGGTCAGGGCGGGTGTGTACGAGGTCCTGGCGGGTATGCCCGGTGTCCGTGCGGCCGAGGGGGTGACGGAGGACCTGTCCGGACGGCCCGCCGTGGGCGTCGCCTTCGACCTCGGTGACGCGGAGCGGGGCCGGTACGAGGAACGGATCCTGTTCGACCCCGGGACGGGGACGGTGCGGTCCGTCGAACGGGTGGTGGTCGAGCCCTCGGCGTCGGAGGCCGACTGGAGCGAACCCGGTGACGTGGTCGAGTACCGCCTCTACGAGGCCGCCGAGTGGACCGACGAGTGGCCCGACGTGGCCGAGCACCCGCTGACGGAGGAGTGACACGGTGTGAGGCCGCCGCTCCGCACCCGCCCACCGGGGCGGAGCGGCGGCCTCACGCCTCCAGCAGGATGCCGGTGTAGGCCCGCCAGTACGGCTCGGCGTCCACCGGGCGGACCCCGGCGCGCAGCCGCTCGGGTTCCCCGGGGGCGTAGAACTCCCCCAGCGCCCGGGCCAGGTCGGCCGCGTCGCCCGGCTCGCACAGCACCCCGTCGACGCCCCCGCGCACGTGGTCGGCGAGGGTCCCGGCCCGGGTGGCCACCACCGGCAGGCCGTGCTCGTGCGCCAGCCACACGTTCTGGGTGGCGGTGGCGGTCCGGTACGGCAGCACCACGGCGTCGGCCGACGCGAACAGTTCCGGCAGCTCGCCGGCGGGCACGTACCCGTCCCGCAGCCGCACCCGGTCGGCGATCCCCAGCCGTGTGGCCAGCGCCTCCAGCTCCTCGGTGCCGCCCCAGAACTCCCCGGCCACGGTGAGCGCCACGTCGTCGGGCGCGCCGTGGGCCAGGGCCTCCAGCAGAAGGTCGACCCCCTTGTAGGGGCGGACGATGCCCAGGAACAGCAGGTGCCGCCGCTCCCCCGGCGGCGGCTCGGAGGCGCCGCCGGTCTCGGGCAGGTGCGGCGGCATCTCGGCGACCGCCACGCCCCGGCGGCCCGGTCCCCGCAGCCCCTCGGCGAGGCGTGCCTGCTCAGGCGAGTGCGTGACCACCGCGTCCACCCGGCGCAGCAGGGCCCGGACGAGGGACACGTCCACGGCCCGCCGCTCGTGGGGCAGCACGTTGTGGCACAGCACCACCACGCGCGTCCGCGCACCCCGCCGCGAGCGCACCCCCGCGAGGATGCCGAGGTAGGCGGGCACCTGGACGGGCGAGAAGAGGGTGAGCACCACCAGGTCGGCGTCGCGGGCCAGGCGCCGCCCGGTGCGCCACCACCCGTCCGGCCGGTACCAGGCCAGCTCGTGGCGGGTGCCGGGGTAGGGCTCTCCCTCGGGAGCGTCGATGGTCTGCCGCCCCGGGTAGAGGGCGGCCGGGTACTGCGCCCGCCAGGACTCCACGGTCGTCGGGTGGCCGAGCGCCCGCAGCCGGTGCGCCAGCTCGGTGGTGTGCCTGGCGCCGCCGCCCTTGTACGGGTGCGCGGGCCCCACGAGCGCGACCCGGGCCACAGCGCTCACGCGCCCTCCCGGGAGCGCACGATCAGGTCGGCCAGCAGCCCGATCGCCGCGATGATCAGGCCGGTCATGAGGATCATGACGGTGTTGTTGGGGACGTACAGCGGGTGGCGCACCTGGTCGAAGACGAACTTGGCCGCGCCGAGGCCGAGCAGCGCCAGGGCGGGCGGCATCATCACCTTGAGCGGGTTGAAGTACATCACCATGCGCAGCACCTGGAGGATGTACCGGTAGGCGTCGCTGACGAAGTGGAACTTGGACCTGCCCGCCCGCTTGGCGTACTCGATGGGCACGTACATGACGGGGTGCTGGTTGGACAGGAAGGCCAGGGTGATGGTGGTGACGCAGGAGAACCCGGGCGGCAGCAGCTTCAGGTAGGGGCGGGCGACGTCGCGCCGGAACACGCGCAGCCCGGAGTTGAGGTCGGGGATCCGCGTGTTGGTGAGGTTCTCGGCGATCTTGCGGATGACCCACTTGGCGGGCACCCGCAGCGCCTTGTGGCTGCCCATCTCCTGGCTCCGCGCACCCACGACCTGGTCGGTCCCGGGGTCGGCGTCGAGCATGGCGACCAGTTCGGGGATGCGCTCGTTGGGGTAGCTCATGTCCGCGTCGGTCCACACGACGAACTCGCCGCGCGCCCGCTGGCTGCCGATCCGGCGGACGGTGCCCGACCCGCCGTTGTGCCCGAAGGCGATGACGCGCATGTGCGGGTAGAGGCCCTCCACGTCCCTCAGCCGGGCGAGGGTCTCGTCGGTGGAGGCGTCGTCCACGGCGAGCAGCTCGTAGCCGTACCCGGACCCGTCCATGGCGGAGCAGATCCGTTTGACCTCGTCGACGACGTGGGCCTCCTCGTTGTAGCAGGGCAGCACGATGGTGACGCGGACCGGCTGGTCCTGGCCGTGCTTCTGGGGGACGTCGTCGCGTGTGTCGCTCATGGTTCTTCTCAACGGGGTGCGGTCGGGTGCGGAAGGCGGGGGGACCGGCTCATCCCTCGTCGGGGAGGACGGACACCCACACGCTTCCGATGAAGGCCCAGGAACCGGTGGGCGGTTCCATGAGGGTACTCGGATCCATCCGGGCGACGACGTGGAAGGGCCGCTCGGCCTCCGTCCCGCCGCCGGCCAGCCGTTCGAGCTGCTCCCAGTCCGACGAGGCGAGCACGGCGTCGCGGTCGCGTTCGTGGATCTCGGAGACGACGCGGTCCACGTCCCGCGGGGTCGGTTCGTTCATGGCCGCGGTGGGCACGCCGCAGACGTTGCGCAGCAGCGGCATGTAGTTCCCGGCCATACCGGAGTCGACCACGACCACCGAGGCGTCCTCGGGCAGCGCCGCGCAGAGACGGTGCGTGGCGTCGACCGTGCCGACGTCCTGTCTGTAGCCCATCACTCCGTCGGCCTCGACCACCATGGTGAACGGGTCCCCCCGAACGAGGCCGGCTGCCTCCACTCTGAGCGTGCCGTTCTCCGGGGCGACGGAGACCTCCGTGGTGAACGGGTTCCACAGGACAGGGCCGGTCGACCTCACCCTGACCGTGTCGGTCGCGGTGATGACGGTCGGCACGACCAGCGCGGCCGCGGTGACGGCGGCGACCACGGCCGGGAGCGCGCGGGCGGGGAGGGTGTGCCGGTCGGAGTGGGCGGCGACGGCGCAGTAGCGGGTGAGCCAGGCCAGGAACCACACGGCGAACAGGACGAAGGCCGGGATGACCAGCGCGACCAGCCGTCTGCTGGCCCAGGGGTGGTCGGGGGTGATGGCGGGGCGCAGCAGGGTGGTGGTCACCGTCCACACCAGCAGCATGGCGGGCAGCAGCCACTGGGGGTCGCGCCGCTGGAAGAGGCGGCGCAGTACGAGTGCGACGCCGAGGGAGGCGAACAGGACGGTGGCCAGGCCCACGTACCAGCCCACCCAGTACAGGCTCATGTCGTAGTAGGTGCGGCTGCCCTCGACGGACAGGCCCTCACGCTGCTGGACGTAGGCGACCCAGCCGTCGGTGAAGTCGCTGCCGTGCCCGTAGTCGGGCCACAGCAGGGGGCGGACGGCGAGCAGCACCATGGTGAGCAGCACGAGCGCGGCCACCACGCCCGGGAGCCAGCGGACGCGTTCCACGTGCGGGATCCCGTGGCGCCACAGGGCGGCGGTGGCCACGACCGTGACCACGATGACGACGGCGCTGATCAGCAGCAGGGGGTTGAGGGAGTCGGACAGGTACTCCAGGTAGGGCAGGGACAGCCCGTACCCGGCGTACAGGCCGAGGCCCGTGCCGACGGCCACGCCGCCCAGCAGCGGCAGCGCCTGCCCGCGCCGGGCGAGCAGCAGCAGTCCGACGAACCCGACCACGGGCAGCAGGTCTCGGATCGCGTCGATGCGCACCACCAGCCCCAGGCCGAACGCCAGCCCGGCCGCGGCGGCCAGTGTGTGGGCGGACGACCAGCGGTCGGTGATCCACGTGCGCCGCACGAGTGCGTCGTAGGCCAGGACCAGTCCGCCGAGCAGGAGGATCTGGGTGACGGGCTCGCTGTAGGTGAAGCGGCTGACCCACTGCTGGGGCAGGCACGCGGCCAGGACCAGGGCGCCCAGCGGCGCCCAGCGGGCCCCGACCAGGCGGGCGGTGAGCCCCGCGAAGGTGAGCACGCCCAGCGCGCCCAGGACCGGGGTGGTCACGAGCATTCCGTCGAGCCCGCCCCACCAGTAGCCGACGGCGGTCACCAGCGGGGCCCCGGCCATGAACTGGGGCCAGATGACGTCGCCGCGCGCGTAGTGGGCCAGGCTCTGGTAGCTGAGCGAGGGGTCGTCGCCCGCGATGAGCTCCCGCTGCTGCGGGATGGGCAGGTACCCGTTCTCGGCGATCCACGCGGTGTACATGGCGTAGGAGGCCGGGTCACGGCGGATGACCAGGGCCTCGGCGTGGTAGGCGATCTGCACGGCGGCGAAGGCGACCACGACCACCAGGACGAGGACGACCGGCCACCAGGGCACGTTCTCCTCCTCCGGCGGGTCCGGGACCAGTCGGGGCACCAGCGCGCAGGCCGCGACCACGGCGGGCACGCCGAGGACGGCGGCCACCAGCGGGGTGAGGGACCCCAGGGCCAGGAGGGGGAAGGCCACCAGGAGCCAGGCCGAGAGGGCGATCGCGGGGAGCGCGGTGACACGGGCGAGGAACCGTCCGGGAGGCAAGCGCATGGGACAACTGTGGCAGTTTCCGGAACACGGCGCACACAACGCGGCACCCCCGGAAGGCGTCCGCGCGCCGCCGGCCCGGGCCGGCTCCGGGGTGTGTGCGCTGGTCAGCGCCCGATGGTTTTCGCGGGGCCGGGCGACGTCACCGTTGCGTTGCCTTACGGCCCCGGTCGGGTCACCGCCGGGACACCGGTGCGTCGGCGCGGTGGCCTTCCGCGCACGCCCCGGGCATGTCCGGCGGGTACGCCCTAGAGTGGCGGTCATGTCCGAAACTCCCGCGCAGCTGTGGCGCGCCCTGGTGTCCGCCGACCCGTCCCGACCGTTCGTGACCTCCTACGACGCCTCGGGCGGCCGGGTGGAGCTGTCCCGCGCCACCTTCGACAACTGGGTGTCCAAGACCTCGAACATGTTGGTGGACGGACTCGGCTCGCAACCCGGCGACCGGGTCGTGGTCGCCCTGCCGGTGCACTGGCAGTCGCTGGTGTGGCTGGTCTCGTGCTGGTCGGTGGGCGCCGTGGCGGAGTTCGTCCGGCCGGGCGCGGACCTGCCCGAGGGGGCTCAGGTCGCGGTGGCCGACGCCGACCGCCTGGAGGCCGCCCTGGACAGCGGCGCGGACGAGGTCGTGGGCACCTCCCTGCACCCGCTCGGCCTGCCGTTGGCCGAGGTGCCGCCCATGGTGCTCGACTACTCGGTGGAGGTGCGCGGGTACGGGGACCACTTCTCGCCGTACCCGATCGACCCGGAGGCGCCCGCGCTGCGCGCTCCCGGGGTCCGGACCGGGGCGGCCCTGGCCGCCGGAGCGCGGCAGCGGGCGGACCGGTGGCGGCTGACCTCCGAGGACCGCGTGGGCCTGTTCGCCGAGCCCGGCGCCCCGATGACCCTGCTCGGCGAGGACGCGGAACTGCTGCTGGCCCCGGTCGCGGCGGGGTCCCCGGTCGTCCTGACGCCCCTGGAGTCCGCGGGCCCGGAGGAGGCGCTGAGGAGGGCCGGCATGGAGAAGGTCACCGTGGCGCTCCGCGGGGCGGGCGGACCGCCGCTCCCGGACGAGGTCCCCTTCCGGACGGTGGGACCGTCCTAGGCCGCTCGGTGGACTCGGCCCTGTGCCACCGCACAGCGAGGGCGCCGACGGGGTTCTGGAGGCCCCGCAGGTGTGCCCGTGAGGTACGAGCGGGCGCACCGTAGGGGCCGAAGGTTCCCGTACCTTCGGCGCCCGAGCACGAGGCGAAGCGCAGCGCAGCCTCAAAGACGACACAGCGAGGGCGCCGACGGGGTTCTGGAGGATTCGTAGGTGGGGCTGCGAGGAACGAGCCGCCATACCGGAGGATCCGAAGGTTCCCGTACCTTCGGCGCCCGAGCACGAGGCGAAGCGCAGCGGAGCCTCAAAGACGACACAGCGGGGGCGCCGACGGGGTTCTGGAGGCCGCGCAGGTGCGCCCGCGAGGCACGAGCGGGCGCACCGCAGGGGCCGAAGGTTCCCGTGCCTGCGGCGCACGAGCACGAGGCGAAGCGCAGCGCAGCCTCAAGGGAACACCGCCTGGGGACGCGGTCGGCGGTCCGCCGGTCTCGGCGGCCCGCCGACCGCACGGTCGGAGCGCTCCGGAGGCGCCCCTCCTATCCCTCCCGGTAGTAGGCGTCGAGCACGGTGCCCCCGCGGCTCTCCTCGTCGTAGGTGTAGACCTCGCGGCCCTCGACGAACACGCGCAGGGCACGGCTCATCACGTCCAGCGGGTCGCCCGACCACACGACCACGTCGCCGTCCAGGCCCGGCTTGAGGGAGCCGACCCGGTCGGAGATGCCCATGATCTCGGCGGGGTTGACCGTGAGCGCGCGGATCGCGGCCGCGGGGTCCATGCCCTCCTTGACGCACAGGGTGGCCTGGTGGACCAGGAACTCGATCGGGACGACCGGGTGGTCGGTGGTCAGGGCGACCTTGACGCCCGCCCGGTCGAGGATGCCCGGGTTGGCGAGGGTCTTGTTGTTGACCTCCACCTTGGACCGGCTGGTCATGAGCGGGCCGGTGATGACGGGGATACCGCGCTCGGCGATCTCGTCGGCCAGCAGGTGGCCCTCGGTGCAGTGGTTGATGATCAGCCGGTAGCCGAACTCGTCGGCCAGGCGCATCGCGGTGTGGATGTCGTCGGCGCGGTGCGTGTGCTGGCACCAGGGGAGTTCGCCGTCCAGGACCCTGACCAGCACCTCCAGGGTGTTGTCCCGGTCGAACGGGGTGCCCTCGGCCGACGCGTGCTCGCGCTTGGCCTTGTAGTCCTGGGCCTTGGTGAAGGCGTCGCGGATGACCGCGGCCACGCCCTGGCGGGTGGAGGGGAGTTTGTCCTTGTTGCCGTACACGCGCTTGGGGTTCTCGCCCAGGGCGCTCTTGACGCTGGCCGGGTGCTTGACCAGCCGGTCCTCCATGCTGCGGCCCCAGCACTTGATGGCCACCGTCTGGCCGCCGACGGGGTTGCCCGAGCCGGGCTTGACGACGGAGCTGGTGACTCCCCCGGACAGGGCGTCGGCGAAGCCGCGGTCGGCGGGGTTGATGGCGTCCAGCGCGCGCATGCGTGCGCCGTTGGGGTCGGTCATCTCGTTGGTGTCGTCACCGGCCCAGCCGATGCCCTCCTCGTCGATGCCGATGTGGCCGTGGGCCTCCACGAAACCGGGGAGCACCCACTTGCCCGCGGCGTCGACGACGGTGGCGCCCTCGGGGACCGTGACGTCGGCGTCCGCGCCGACGGCGGTGATCCTGCCGTCGGTGACGAGGACGGTACCGCCGTCGATGGGGTCGCCGTCGACGGGTACGACGTATCCGGATGTGATCGCGATATCCATGGCGGGCAACCTAGCCCATCATCGGGTGTCCTCCCAAGGGCGGGCCCGCCCGCGGCCTAGCCCGCGGGCCAGCGGGCGGTCAGCAGCTCCGACCGCGGCGTGAGCTCCACCGCGGCGTTCTCGATGGCGTCGCGCACCATGGTGCAGCGGCCCACCTGTTCGGCTTCGGCGGTCAGGTCGCCTCCCTCGGCCGCGAACGCGTAGACCATGCTGGGCCGGTCGGCGAAGTCCATCATCCGGAAGGCGCCGCCCAGTCCCGGGTGGTGCGGGGTCTGCTCGGGGATCACGCCCATGGTGACGATGCCCGCCTCGATCAGGTCGGAGAGGAAGCCGCGCTGGGCGTTGAGCACGGCCGCTCCGCCCTGGGGGCGCTGCAACGCCGACTCGTTGAGGACCACCCGGAGCACGGGCCCGTCCGGCCCGGTCATCTCCGCGCGGTGGGCCATCTCCTCCTCCACCATCACCTCGACCATGTCCGGGGACAGGTCGGGGTGGCGCGGACGCAGGACCGCCCGCGAGTACTCGCGGGTGCGCAGGAACACCGGGAGCGCCATGGGCTGGTGCTCCCACAGGTGGGTGGCGTGGACGCCCAGTTCGCGCTGGTCGCCGAACTCGTTGGGGAAGGCCTCGGCCTGGAGGGTGATCGCCCACGCGTCGACCAGCTGGTGTTCTGTGCCCAGGGCCGTGTCCACCCGCTCGACCAGCGACCGCGCCGGCCTGCAGTGGGCACTCTCCACCTCGCGGAGCTTGTCGTCGGTCACCCCCACCGTCTTGGCGAGTTCGGCGCGCGAGAGCCCCCTGTCGGAGCGCGCACGCAGTACTCGCGCGGCGAAGGGGAGCCACATCGCGGACGGCAGTGCAGTGTTCACTCCCATAACCTCCTCCGTCGCCCGACGGGGCCGACCCCGGCACACCTTCGGGCCAGTGCCACCGACCCCGCCGCCGTTCTACGACCCTCTACCGTGCCGGGCCGCCGGTCAAGCGACGGGACGGGCACGGCGATCCGTGGTAATTCATTGACGCACCCCGAAGGAGCCGACGGCGCCGTCCGGAGCCCGGCGCGGTCCCGGCCGGTCCCCCGGCGCCCGGCTTCCATGATGCCCGAGAACGGTGCCCCGATCCCGATTGGACAGTCCCCCATGGCCCACTTCCTCCTCCTGCTCACCGTGCTGTCGCTCTGCGTCTGGGTGTACGCCCTGTTCGACGTGATCGGCTCGGCCCCCGGGTCCGTGCGGCTGCTGCCCAAACCCGCCTGGACCGTGGTCGTCCTTCTCCTGCCCAAGCTCGGGGCCCTGCTGTGGTTCGCCCTGGGCCGTCCGCACCGCGACCCGGCACCGTCCGCCCCCGCCGGCCCTCCCCCGGCCTTTCCCGAGTACGACCACCCGCGCCGGGCCCGCGCCACCACCCACGAGGAGGACGAGGAGTTCCTCCGCCGCTGCCGCGAGCGCGCGGAGGAGCAGCGCCGGCGCGCCCGGGAGGCGCAGGAGCAGAAGCGGCGGGAGCGGGGGGAACAGGACGGCGACGGGGCGGCCGAGGGCTCCGCCTGAACTCCGCGCCCGAGGGATCCGGCAGGTCCGGAGGAGCCCGGGAGGGGTCCGGACACGGGGGACCCGACGAGCGGGACGTGCCGTGTTCACGCCATGACCGAACGCGACCCTGCGGGCGGTGGTACCCGGACCGGCCGAGTACGCTGTGTGCCGCCCCGCAGCGAGTCCCCTCCCGGAAGTGAACCGATGAAGCATCTGCCCCTTTCCATGACGGCCCTCCTGGCCGGTACCGCCCTGCTCGCCACCTCCGCCTGCGGCGGTGGCACCGACGCCCGAGGCGGCTCCGAGGACGGTGCGACCGGCCCGGACCGGGCCGAGGGCTCCGAACAGGCCGGCGGCCCGGCCGACGTGGACGTCAGCGGTGTCGAGGGCGCCACCCTGCACACCAGTGAGGGCGACATCGAGGTGGAGCTGTTCCCGGAGGACGCCCCCGTCACGGTGGCCAACTTCGTGGGCCTGGCCGAGGGCGAGGGCGTGCCCAACCCGGTGACGGGCGAGGCCGGGTTCTACGACGGCACCGTGTTCCACCGGGTGATCGACGATTTCATGATCCAGGGCGGCGACCCCCAAGGCACCGGCCGCGGAGGCCCGGGCTACACCTTCGAGGACGAGCTCGGGTCCGGCCGGGAGTTCGACGAGCCGGGTGTGCTGGCCATGGCCAACAGCGGTCCGGACACCAACGGCTCGCAGTTCTTCGTCACCGTCGAGCCGACCCCGCACCTGAACGGCATGCACACGATCTTCGGGCACGTCGCGGACGAGGAGTCCATGGAGGTGGTGAACGGCATCACCGACGTGGAGACCGACGCGGGCGACCGTCCGGTACAGGACGTGGTCCTGGAGTCGGTCACCGTCCACCGCGCGGAGTAGGGGGCGGCCCTCACCGCCGGCCGCGCGCGGCGCCCGTCAGCGGCGGCGCTTGGCGCGCGCGTTCCGGGCCCGCTCCACGACCGGGCCGATCGCCTCGGCCAGCGCCGCGACGTCCTCCCTCGTGGAGGTGCGGCCCAGCGACAGGCGCAGGCTGCTCAGCGCCGTGTCGGGGTCGGCCCCCATCTCCAGCAGCACGTGGCTGGGCTGGGCCACCCCGGCCGAGCAGGCCGAGCCGGTCGAGCACGAGATGCCCTTGGCGTCGAGCAGCATCAGCAGCGCGTCGCCCTCGCAGCCGGGGAAGGACAGGTGCGAGATCCCCGGCAGCCTGTGCCCGGGGTCGCCGTTGACGACCGTGTCGGGGACCGCGGCGCGGACCCGCTCCTCCAGTTCGTCGCGAAGGTCCCTCAGGTGCTTGGCGTGCTCCTCGCGCTCGGCGACCGCCAGGTGGAGGGCCGTGGCCAGCCCGCGCAGCAGCGGCGCGGACAGGGTGCCCGAACGGATGTCGCGCTCCTGCCCGCCCCCGTGCAGGACCGCTACCGGGGCGAGGCCGCGCTCGACCAGCAGCGCCCCCGCGCCCACCGGCCCGCCGAGCTTGTGTCCGGTGACCGTCAGGGCGCTCACCCCGCTCTCGGCGAAGTCGACCGGTTCCACGCCCACGGCCTGCACGGCGTCGGTGTGGAAGGGGATGCCGTACTCGGCGGCGACGGCGGCCAGCTCGGCCACCGGCTGCACCGTGCCCACCTCGTTGTTGGCCCACATGACCGACACGAGCGCGACCGCGTCGGGGCCGGGGCCGCCCTCGATCGCCTCCCGCAGCGAGGACGGGCTCACGCGTCCCAGCGCGTCCACGGGCAGCCTCTCGTGCGTGGCGCCCTGGTGCTCGGCCATCCAGTGCGCGGGGTCGAGGGCGGCGTGGTGCTCGACGGCGCTGGTGAGGATCCTCGTCCTGCGGGGCCCGGCGTCCCCGGCGTTGCGCGCCCAGTACAGGCCCTTGACGGCGATGTTGTTCGACTCGGTGCCGCCGCCGGTGAAGACCACCTCGTGCGGGGTGCAGCCGAGCGCTCCGGCGACGCGTTCACGCGCCTCCTCGACCGTACGCCGGGCGGCGCGCCCGTGGCCGTGCAGGGACGAGGGGTTGCCGAGGCTCCCGAGCTCGGCCGCGACGTCGGCGACCACCTCGGGGCGAACATCGGTCGTGGCAGCGTGATCCAGATACACCATGGCCCCACAAGGATACGTCCGTCCCGGTCCGCCCGCGGCCCCGCGTCCCCGCTCCGCCACAGGCGCCGTCGGCGCCGCGGGGGCCGGCTCCACGGCGCCCGTCCGTCCCCGCCCGCGGGAACCCGGCTGCCGCTGTCGGCACGCAGCCCGGACGGCCTCCCGCCCGCCCCGTTCGCGGGGACCCGGCCCGCGGCGGGCCGTCCACAGGCACGCGGCCGTCCTCCTCCACCCGCCCCGGTCCCGATAACCTTGTGTCATGCCTGACTCCGCGTCCCCGCAGCCCGCCCAGCCCGCCGACCCCGCCGGATCCTCCGGCGGCCACTGGCCAGCGCCCACGGCCGAGCACCCGGTGCGCGCCCGGCTCTCCCTGCCGGGGTCCAAGTCGATGACCAACCGCGCGCTGATCCTGGCCTCGCTGTCGGAGACCCCCTGCCTGGTGCGCCGCCCCCTGGCCAGCCGGGACAGCGAACTGATGGTCGGCGCCCTGCGCGCCCTGGGCGTGGAGGTCTCCCCGGCGGGGGACTCCGGCGGGGACCTGATGGTCACCCCGGCTCCGCTGCGCGGCCCGGCCTCGGTCGACGTCGGCAACGCGGGCACGGTGATGCGGTTCGTGCCGCCCCTGGCCGCCCTGGCCTCGGGGACCGTCGACTTCGACGGCGATCCGCGTGCCCGCGAGCGGCCGGTGGGCGAGCTCCTGGGCGCCCTGCGCGCGCTGGGCGCCGACATCGACGACGGCGGCCGCGGAGCCCTGCCCGTCACCATCCACGGCACCGGCGCCGTACGCGGCGGCGAGGTGACCCTGGACGCGTCCGGCTCCTCCCAGTTCGTGTCCGCCCTGCTCCTGAGCGGCGCCCGCTTCACCGAGGGCGTGCACGTGCGCCACTCCGGACCGCCCGTGCCCTCCCAGCCGCACCTGGACATGACCGTGGAGATGCTGCGCTCGGCCGGGGTGACCGTGTCCACCGCCGAGAACTCCTGGAGGGTCGGGCCCGGACCGGTCAAGGCGGCCGACATCACCGTGGAGCCCGACCTGTCCAACGCCGCGCCCTTCCTCGCCGCGGCCCTGGTCAGCGGGGGCGAGGTGACCGTCGAGGGCTGGCCGGAGCACACCACCCAGCCCGGCGACGCGCTGCGTTCGCTGTTCACCCGCATGGGCGGCGAGGTGTCGCTGTCCCCCGACGGGCTCACCCTGCGCGGCACCGGCCGGATCGCGGGCATCGAAGCCGACCTGCGCGACGTGGGCGAGCTGACCCCCACCGTCGCCGCCGTGGCCGCGCTGGCCTCGACACCCTCCCGGCTGACCGGCATCGCCCACCTGCGGCGCCACGAGACCGACCGCATCGCCGCGCTGGCCGCCGAGATCAACCGGCTGGGCGGCGACGCCGAGGAGCTGCCCGACGGCCTGGTCATCCGTCCGAGGCCGCTGCACGGCGGGGTGTTCCACTCCTACGACGACCACCGGATGGCCACGTCCGGCGCGGTGATCGGGCTCGCGGTGCCCGGTGTGGAGGTGGAGGACATCGCCACCACGCGCAAGACCCTGCCCGACTTCCCGGGCCTGTGGGCGGAGGCACTGGCATGAGCCGCACACAGGGCGGAGGGCGCCACCTGGACGAGGACGACATCCGCGTGCGTGCCCGGGGCGGTTCCCGGCCCCGCACCCGCAACCGGCCCAAGCACGAGGACGCCGTGGAGGGCATGGTCACCGCGGTCGACCGGGGCCGGTACCGCTGCCTGGTGGGCGGCGTCCCCGTCGTGGCGATGAAGGCCCGTGAGCTCGGCCGGGGATCCATCGTCGTCGGCGACCGCGTCGACATCGTCGGCGACCTGTCCGGCAGGCCCGACACCCTGGCCCGGGTCGTGCGGGTCAGGGAGCGCGAGTCCGTACTGCGGCGCACGGCCGACGACACCGACCCGGTCGAGCGGGTGATCGTCGCCAACGCCGACCAGTTGGCGATCGTGTGCGCCCTGGCCGACCCCGCGCCGCAGCCCCGCTTCGTGGACCGCTGCCTGGTCGCCGCCTACGACGCGGGGCTCGACCCGCTCCTGTGCCTGACCAAGGCCGACCTGGCTGACCCGGACGAACTGCTGCGCGTGTACGAGCCCCTGGGCGTGCCCTACGAGGTGCTCGGCCCAGAGAGCGGTCTCGCCGGCCTGCGCGCCCGTCTGGAGGGCCGCACCACCGTGTTCGTCGGTTCCTCCGGCGTGGGCAAGTCCACCCTGGTCAACCGGCTCGTCCCGGGCACCGACCGGGCCGTGGGCCACGTCAACGCGGTCACCGGACGCGGCCGCCACACCTCCACGTCGGCCGCCGCGCTGCCGTTCGAGGACGGCTGGCTGATCGACACCCCGGGCGTGCGCAGCTTCGGCCTGGCCCACATCGCCCCGGAGGACATCGTCGAGGGCTTCCCGGACCTGGCCCGGGCCGCCGAGGACTGCCCGCCCGAGTGCTCCCACCAGCCCGACGCTCCCGACTGCGCGGTCCAGGCCGCCCTGGACCGCGAAGAGCTGGACCCGGACCGTGTGGCGTCGCTGCGCCGCCTGCTCGCCAGCCGCGAGGGCGAGACCGACGAGGTGTGAGACCGGCCGGGCGTGGGACCCGGCGGGGCACGGGCCCGCGGGCCTCAGCCGCCCGGAGACGCCTCGGGGGCCGGGTCGGCGGTACCGATGACGTGGGCCCGCCCCCAGGCGCCGAGCGGCTCCAGGGCCTCGTTCAGGGACCTGCCGAGCGCGGTCAGCGAGTACTCGACTCGGGGCGGCACCTCGCCGAAGTCCTCCCGGTACACGATCCCGTCCTCCTCGGGCGGCTACGTGTTCTACGGCGGTTCCCGGGAGGCCTTCGCCGAGCACGGGGAGGCCCTGTCCGCCGTGGCCGGGGCCGTGTTCGTCGGCGAGGGCGCCGGGCTGGCCGACCTGTACGACGTGGCCCTGCTCAGCGCGATGAACGGCGTGTTCGCCGGGGTCGCGAACGCCTTCGCCCTGGTCAGGGACGAGGACGTGCCCCTGGGGGACTTCGCCTCCCTGCTCTCCGACCGGCTCACCACCATGGTCGGCGTCGTCCACACCAGCGCCGAACGGCTGGAGAGCGGCGACCACACCACGGGCGTCGTCTCCAACCTCGCCATGCAGGCACGGGGCGGCCGGACGCTGCTGCGCACCGCCGAGGAGCAGGGGGTGAGCACCGCGCTCCCGGCCCCGTACGCGGAGCTGATGGAGCGCCGTGTGGTCCAAGGGCACGGAGACGAGGACGGCACGGGGATCATCGGCCTGCTCGCCGTGCCCTGAGGCCGGCGCGCCTCACACCTCGACGGTCCCGCCGCACCGCCAGTACCGGGTGCGGGCGCACTCCATGAAGCCCTCGTCGAGAAGCCCGCGGCGGAGCACCGACACGTTCGCGCTGAATCCGCGCAGAACCGTGTTGACCTCGGCCTCGCTGTAGCGGACCCCGGGCTCGAAGGCGCGGGCGACCTGGTCGAGCAGGACCAGCCGGGCGGAGCGGCGCACCGGGATCGCGGTGATCCGCCCGTCCGGCATGTGGGTGCGCAGCACCTCCTGGCGCTCGCGCTCCGTCAGCGGCCCCTCCGGCACGCCCGCCACCTCCTAGCGGCCGACCAGCAGCATCCCGTGCACGACCGTCTCGACCCGGCTCGCGGCCTCGTCCGGGTCGATCGGCTGCAGCGAGTACGACACCGTCAGGCGCAGGGAGACGTCGGCCGCGGCCTCGGCGTCGGACTCCGCCAGGCCGGGGTCGTGCTTGACCAGCAGGGCGGTGATGCGCTCGCCCAGGACCTCCAGGAGGGGCTCCGACCTGGTGGTGAGGACCGGGAGGAGTCCGTGGTCCCCGGTGACCACCGCGCGCAGCAGCGGGTTGTCCCGGGCGGAGAGCAGCACCAGGCGGGTGGCCCGGCTCACCGCGTGCGGCGGGTCCCCGCCCTCCTCCAGAAGGCGCACCACCCTGTCGAGCAGCGCGTTGACCTCGCGCACCACCACGGCCTGGAGCAGGCCCTCCTTGCTGCCGAACACGTTGTACAGGGTCTGGCGGGACACCTGGGCGACCGCCGCGATGTCCGCCATGCGCCGACCGGCCCATCCGCCGGAGACGACCTCGGCGTAGGCGGCGTCCATCAACCGCTCCCGCGCCGAGGCGCCCTCGGCACGGCTCTGCCCGCTCCCGGTGTCCATGTCCTCCATCCTCGCATCCGGTCCCGTGTACGGCACCCCTCGCCGGGTCCACGCCCCCGCCGCGCAACTAACGCTCTGGTCACGCGCGTGTGCCCCTTTGGCCATGTTCGTGCCCGGGACGGTAGCGTTACCCGTCATGGCGTCCTTCGACGATGATCTTCGGCTTGCCCACGTGCTCGCCGACGCTGCCGACGACCTCGCGCTCAAGCGCTTCCGCGCGCTTGACCTCGTGGTCGAGACCAAACCCGACCTCACCCCCGTCACCGAGGCCGACCGCATGGTCGAGGAGACGCTGCGCGGCGTGCTCTCCCGCGCCCGGCCCCGTGACGCCGTGGTGGGCGAGGAGTACGGCAGGACCGGCAACAGCAACCGGGTGTGGGTCATCGATCCCATCGACGGCACCAAGAACTACGTGCGCGGTGTACCGGTGTGGGCGACCCTCATCGCCCTGCTGGAGGGCGACCGCCCCGTCGTGGGCGTGGTCTCCGCCCCGGCCCTGCACCGCCGCTGGTGGGCCTCCAAGGGCGGCGGCACCTGGCAGGGCCGCAGCCTGTCGAAGGCCGCGCGCTGCTACGTCTCGAAGGTGTCGGAGCTGTCGAACGCCTCCCTGAGCTTCTCCTCGCTGACCGGTTGGGAGGAGCAGGGCCGCCTCGAGTCCTTCCTCGGGCTGACCCGCTCGGTGTGGCGCACCCGCGCCTACGGCGACTTCTGGTCGCACGTGATGGTCGCCGAGGGCGTCGTGGACGTCTCCGCCGAGCCGGAGCTGTCGCTGTGGGACGCCGCGCCGCTGCCGATCATCCTGGAGGAGGCGGGCGGGCGCGCCACCGACCTGCGCGGCGAGGGCTTCGAGGACGGCGGACCGCTCGTGTGCACCAACGGCATGGTCCACGACCAGGTGCTGACCTGGCTCAACGGCGGCCCCACCCCCCTGCGCCGGAGCTGATCCGCACCGCGTCCCGGTCCTTCCGGTTCCCTCCCCGGACCAGGGCCCACACCAGCGACCCGAAATTCCTCCGGCCGGGGTGAACCGGATCCGCGCTTCCCGGTGATAAGTCTGTTGAAACCCCGCCACCCCCGCGGGTATCCCTGTGTCACCCCCGCGGTGACCGGATCTCACAGACACCACGGGAAGGGGCCGAATGCTGCGTTCCCTCACAGCCGGGATCGTGCTGGCCTTCGCCGGTTCCCGGGCCAACGTCGCCCGGACCATCCTGTCCTGCGCGGGCATCGTCGTCGGTGTGGGCGCCCTGATCATGGTGGTCACCGCCAGCGACTTCGGCCAGCGGTTCGCCACCGCCTACAGCGAGGCCAACGCGGGCCGACCGGCGACCCTCCAGGTCAGCGTGTTCGGCCAGATCACCGACCGCGCCGCCTTCGAGGAGGACCTGGTCCGCGCGGGCGGCCAGGACGTCTCGGTCTACCACACGCCCTCCGGGGCACCGCAGATCCGCTCCGGCGGCTCGGTGGTCCCCGACGTGCAGTTCCTCGGCGTGGATCCCTCCCTGGGCGACATCCGGCGGATGAACATGGCCGAGGGCCGCTGGCTCACCGAGGCCGACACCGGGTCGCTGGCGCCGGTCATGGTCGTCAACCAGCCGCTCGCCGACGCGCTCGGCGACCTCACACAGGTCCAGGTCGGCACCGACCAGTGGCTGGACGTGCGCGTCGTCGGCGTCCTGGAGAGCTCGGCGCTGGACCTCGGCTGGTACAGCGCCTACCTCCTGCGCTCCCCCGCCTCCGAGGACCTGCTCTTCGGATCCTCCTCCGACACCGGCGGGGAGGAGGGCGACCCGTTCGCGATGCCGGGCTCCCAGACCACCTACCAGGTGCGGATCGACCCCCAGGACCCGGCGGCACAGGACCCGTGGGGAGAGGTCTTCACCGGGCGCCTGGCGTCGGCGTCGTGGCGCTGGGGTATCGAGGACCCCGAGAGCATCTCGGCCTACCGGGCGGACTACGCCGAGGAGGTCGACAGGATCATCGACTACATGTCCTGGGGCCTGATGGGCATCGCCGTCATCACCCTCGCCACCGGCCTGCTCGGCGTGCTCAACGTCGGCCTGGTCACCGTGCGCGAGCGCCGCCGTGAACTGGCCACCTACCGCGCCCTGGGCGCGAGCCGGTCCACCCTGTTCGTGGCCGTGGTCATGGAGGCGGTGGTGGTGTCGCTGGTGGCCGGGGTCATCGCCCTCGCCGGGTGCTGGGCCGCGGTGGTCGCGGGCGGCATGGTGCTGGAGCGCTTCGTGCCGCTGCCCGACGGCGTTCCCCTGAACATCCCCGCCTCCGGAGTACTCGTCGGCCTGGGCAGCGCCGCGCTGGTCGGGCTGCTGGCCGGAATCATCCCCGCGACGCGGGCACTGCGGGCGTCCGTCGTCGCCGGACTCCGGGAATAGGAGACACACACGTGAAGAAGTGGATCATCATCGGCGCGGTCCTGGTCGTGGTCCTCGGACTGGCCGGAGCCGGCTACCTGCTGGTGCCGCGCCTGGGCGGCGGGGTGGACCCGTCCTCGGGGGAGTCCGCCCTGGACACGGGCGGCACACCGGTCGAGGTGGAGATGGGCGAGGTCAGCTCCGAACTGGTGCTGGACGCCGTCGTGCGGGCCGAGCCCGGCGAGGAGGTGAAGGCCCGCAACGGGGGAACGGTCACCCACGTGTGGGTGGGCGAGGGCGCCGCGGTCGGAAACGGCGCGCCGATCGTGAACGTGAAGGTGCCCGACGGGTCGGCGCCCGCCACGGGAGAGGGCGCCGCACCCGCGACCAGGGAGATCACCCTGTACGCGCCGGCGGACGGCACGGTGTCGGGGCTGGACGTGCTGGTCGGCGACGTTCTGGAGCCCGGCGCGGTGGTGGCCTCGGTCGCCCCGGAGGAGTTCCGCGCCGTCGCCTCCATCCCGCCCAACGACCTCTACCGGTTCTACGAGGACCCCGAGGAGATCCTGCTCCAGATCGACCAGGGGCCGCCCGCCTCCGAGTGCGCGTTCCTGTCCCTGGGCTCGGTCGGGGGCGGCGGTGGCGCGGCCCCGGAGGAGGGCGGTACCGCCGGCGGCGAGACCGGCGGCGGTGGCGGCGGTGGCGGCGGCGCGGAGCTGGCCTGCCGGGTGCCCGACGGACTGAAGGTCTTCGACGGGGTCCAGGGCAAGCTGTCCGTCAGCACGGGCAAGGCGGAGAACGTCCTGGTCGTCCCGGTGACCGCCGTGCGCGGCAACGTCGACTCGGGCGAGGTCGTGGTGGTCGCCGACGACGGGACCGAGGAGACCCGCGAGGTGAAGCTCGGGATGTCCGACGGCTCGCTCGTCGAGGTCACCGAGGGGCTGAGCGTCGGCGACACGGTCCTGGACCCGGTGCCGCTCGACCCCCGCTTCGACGTCCCCGGAGGAGGCCCCGAGGAGGAGCTCCTCACCGAGGAGGGAATGGCAGTGGAGGAGGTGGACTAGGTGTCCGTCGACACAGCGGCCCCCGGGGCCGCCACGTCCCGCCCCGGTTCCGCGCCCCTGCTGGACGTGCGGGAGGTGACCCGGCACTTCACGGTGTCGGGGACCCGGATCGACGTGCTGCACGACTGCACGTTCCAGGTGGAGCGCGGCGAGGTCGTGGCGATCGTCGGCCAGTCCGGGTCGGGCAAGTCCACCCTGTTGAACCTGCTGGGCCTGCTCGACCGGCCCAGCGGCGGCACCTACACGTTCGACGGAGTGGACACCACACGTCTGGGCGAGGGGCCGCGGTCCCGCCTGCGGGGCGAGGGCGTCGGCTTCGTGTTCCAGCAGTTCCACCTGCTGGAGCGGCGGACCGCCCTGGCCAACGTCGGCGTGCCGATGGTGCTCGGCGGCGTGCCGCTGCTGCGCCGCAGGGCGCGGGCCCGCGCCCTGCTGGAGGCCGTGGGCCTGGAACACCGGCTCCACTCGCAGCCGCACCAGCTCTCCGGCGGCGAGCAGCAACGTGTGGCCCTGGCCCGGGCGCTGAGCCGGGAGCCCGCCCTGATCCTCGCCGACGAGCCCACGGGCGCCCTGGACGCCGCCAGCAGCACCATGATCATGGAGCAGCTGCTGGAGCAGGCCAGGATCCGCGACGCGGCGGTGGTCGTGGTGACCCACGACCCCAAGGTGGCCGCGCGGGCCGACCGCGTGGTGGAGCTGGTGGAGGGCCGTACCCGCTGAGCACGCGCCGTCCGGGGAACCGGGCGGCGCGCCACGGCGCACACGTGCCCGGTAGGGACGGGTCCCGGAACGCAAAAACACCGGGCGCGTAATCGCACCCGGTGTTTCCTTGGTAGCGGGGACAGGATTTGAACCTGCGACCTCTGGGTTATGAGCCCAGCGAGCTACCGAACTGCTCCACCCCGCGTTGTTGTGTCTCCTATTCTAGAGGCTTTCACCTCCGGGAGCAAATCGGCTTTCCGCTTGGAAAACCGTGGAGACTCCCCCTCGGCCAGTCGGTTTCCCCACCGGCCTGAGACCAGTCTACCAGGGCCTGAGCCCCGGTCTGACCGTGTGGACACGCCCTCTCGGGCATCTCCTTACCGAACACCACCGAAAAGGCGGAAATCGGAAAACCAACGGACCCGGGATTTCTCCCGGGTCCGGGTCTCGTAGCGGGGACAGGATTTGAACCTGCGACCTCTGGGTTATGAGCCCAGCGAGCTACCGAACTGCTCCACCCCGCGTTGTTGTGTCTCCACATTAGCGCGCTCCGGGCGAGAACCCAAATCAGCGGAGCGAGACGTGGGCCACCCGGCCGACGGGCGCGTCCCGCCCCGGACACGACGAACGGGGCGGGACCCGAAGGCCCCGCCCCGCGCAGCGCGGAGAACGAAGGACTACTCCTCGTTCATCTGCTCCTCGAGGGCTTCCAGTGCCTCCTTCAGGCGCTTGTCGGCCTCCTCGCTCGATTCCTGGGCCTCTTCCCAGGCCTCGACGGCCTCGTTGAGGGCGTCGGTGAGCTCCTGGTCACCGCCGCCTTCACCGCCTCCGCCGGCTCCGCCCTCTTCCTCCGGCGGCGGCTCCTCGGCGCCTTCCTCCGGCACCTGGGCCTCCCCGTCGAAGAGGTTGCTGAGCGCGTCCGGCAGGCTGCTGCCGATCGCGACCTCCTCACCGAAGCCGACCATGACCTGCTGCAGCAGCGGGAAGGAGGCGGCGCCGCCGCCACCGGCCTGCACGTACAGCGGCTCGACGTAGAGCAGGCCGCCCGCGAACGGCAGCGTGAGCAGGTTGCCCCGCGTCACCTCCGCGTTGGACTGCTCCAGCGGCAGCAGCACCTCGCGGACGTCCGCGTCGGCGTCGAAGGCGTTCTGCACCTGTCCGGGACCGAAGATCACCGTGCTCCGCGGCAGCTCCAGCAGCTTGAGCTGGCCGTAGTCGTCCGAGCGGGGATCGCTGTCCACCGCCATGAAGGCCGCCAGGTTCTCACGGCCGCGCGGCACGAACGTGCTGGTCAGCGAGAAGGTGGCCTCGTCCTCGCCCGGGTAGTGGATGGTCTGGCGGTAGGGCGGCTCGGGAGCCTCGGTACCGCCGGTCGGGTCGTTGGGGACCGACCAGAAGTCCTGACCTCCGTAGAAGGCGGACGCGTTCGTCACGTGGTACTCGCGCATGATCTCGCGCTGCACCTTGAACAGGTCGTCCGGGTAGCGCAGGTGGTCGACGAGCTCCTCGCTCATCTCGTCCTTCTCGGTGATGATGCCCGGGAACGAGTCCATCCACGTCCGCAGGACCGGGTCCTCCTCGTCCCAGGCGTACAGGGTGACCGAGCCGTCGTAGGCGTCGACGGTGGCCTTCACCGAGTTGCGGATGTAGTTGACCTCGTTGCCCGGCAGCGCGCCGACCTGCTGGGCCGTGCCGTCCGTGAAGGTGTCGGTCACCGCCTGGGTGAAGTCGATCGGCTTCGCGTACGGGTAGCCGTTGGACGTGGTGTAGCCGTCCACGATCCACACGATCCTGCCGTCGACGACCGCCGGGTAGGGGCGGCTGTCCATGGTCAGGAACGGGGCGACCTTCTCGACGCGCTCCACCGGGTCGCGCTCGTAGATGATGCGCGAGTCGCTGGCGATGGCGCTGTTGAGCAGGATGTTCGGTTCCTGGTACTTGATCGCGTACAGGACACGGTCGAAGAAGCTGCTCAGCTGGACGCCGCCGCTGCCCTCGTAGCGGTTGTAGGCCTGGGAGCCGCCGGCCTCGTCGGCGCCCTCACCGCCCTCGGCGGGGGCCTCCTCGGTCTGCTCCGCGCCCTGCTGGTCGGCGTCGGCCGGGGCCCGCGCCTCGTCCGGGCTCGGGCTGACCTCGGTCTCCACGGCGTCCTCGGGGGTGGGCACGTCGCCCGTGTCCTCCTCCGAGTCGAGGGGGTAGTCGTACTCCTCCTCGGCCTGGACGATGACGTAGTCGGCGCCCTCGCGGCCGTAGTAGACGCGCGGCTCGTACTCGCCGACGGCGTCGCTCAGCTCACCGCGCGGCGGGATGTTGTACTCGGTGAAGACCGGGCGGCCCTCGGCGTCGATCTGGGTGCCGGCGGCGGCGACCATGCCGTAGCCGTGGGTGTAGATCAGGTGCCGGTTGAGCCAGTTGTTCTGGTCCTCGGGCGGCCCGTCCAGCTCGCGGACGGCCACGATCGTGTCGATCAGGTTGCCGCTGGTGTCCGGGTAGCGGTCGACCTCCAGCACGTCGGGGAACTGGTAGAAGCCGCGGACCTGCTGCATCTGCTGGAAGGTCTGCGAGACCACGGAGGGGTCGACCAGGCGCACCGTGGTGCCCTGGGACTCCTCCACCAGGTCCTGCGCGCTGAGCTCGGTGGTGGCGTCGTAGGCTTGGACCTCGGCGTCGGCGATGCCGTAAGCGTTGCGCGTGTACTCGATGTTGCGCTCGATGTAGGGGCTCTCCAGGCGCTGCTCGTTCGGGTCGACCTGGAAGTTCTGCACGATCGCGGGGTAGGCGGCGCCGACCAGCACGGCGGACAGCACCAGCAGTCCGAGGCTGGCCATGGGGACCATGGTGTTCTTGAAGTAGATGTTGGCGAAGAACAGCACGGCGCAGATGACCGAGATGACCGTGAGGATCAGCAGCGCGGTCTTGACCGCGTTCACGTCGGTGTAGGAGGCGCCGAAGGTGTAGCCGCGCTCGGAGAAGACCAGTCCGTAGCGGTCCAGCCAGTAGGAGCAGGCGCGCAGCAGCACGAACACGCCCAGCAGCACCGACAGGTGCACGCGGGCGGCGGGGGTGGCGCGCTGGCCCGAGTCGTTCTGGAGGCGGACGCCGCCGTACAGGTAGTGGACGACCACCGCGGCGATGAACGCCAGGATGACCGCCGCGTACAGGTAGCCGAGCAGGACGCGCAGGAACGGGTAGACGAAGGCGAAGAACGCGACGTCCATGCCGAACTCGGGGTCGTCGACACCGAACTCGGTGCTGTTCATGAACTGGAGGTAGGAGCGCCAGTCACCGCTGGCCGCGACGCCGGCCAGTAGGGCGAGGGCGCCCACGGCGATCCAGAAGAACAGCTTGCGGTGCGGGTCGATGGACTGCCGGTAGCGGTCCAGGCCCTGCTGCTCCAGGCTCATCGGCCGGATACCGGGCCGGGAGCGGTAGGCGAAGAAGATGCTCGCGCCGACGATGACGGCCATGACCAGGCCGGACACGGCGAACAGAAGGACACGGGTCCACAGCTCGGTCACGAAGACCGAGGTGTACCCGACGGAACCGAACCACTTGTAGTCGGTCCAGAAGTTCGCGGCGAGCATCAGCACCGCGATGATGACGACCACGGTCGCTGCGACTGGCGCGAGCAACCTTGATCGGCGAGGCATACGCGCAGGTGGTGCGCCGGGCGATCGGAAGCTCACGCCTCCCCCTCGGTTGGCTTGGTAGGTGCGTTGGTGCGCGTGTGGCGCCCTATTACTGAAAACTTAAACGGTGGCTCCTGGGTTCCCGAAACCACCCTCGAACGCATGACAAGGCTGCATCGTTGGTGTATCGGAGTGGCATACGGGGTCCCGTGGTGACCCTACTGTCCGGAAACCGAGGCGGAGTGGTTTCCACATCGGTCACTATGGATAACGTGTCGAATATTCGCGAAGCCGTCATGGACCTCGAACGCCACGCCGCGGGGCAGGGCTGGGACCGACCGTTGGGGCTGTACGCCCTGGTGCCCACCGCCGAACTGCTGAAGGCCGAACCCGCGCTGGCCGAACTGCTGGGGGTCGGCTCCCCTGTGGACCCCGACGAGTTGACCCCGGTCGAGCAGGAGCAGCTGCCGGACGAAGTCCCGCTGGAGGAGGCGCTGGGACGCATCATGTGGCCCGAGGGCGTGGCCGGGTGCGCGCTGGTGATGGAGCGCCTGGTGGTGAAGGGCTCGGACGAGACCCTGGCCCCGGGCGAGGACCCGGACTCCTCCGACAAGGAGACCGAGGAGATCCGCATGGTCGCCGGGGTGCTGCGCGACGGCTCCCGGCACTGCGCGATGCGCATGCGCAGCCACGACAGCGAGTCGGAGGTGCTCAGCGGCGCGGACCTGGTGCCCGCGCTGACCTCGGCCCTGGCCCTGACCCTGGACATCGAGGAGGACCCGGAGCAGGAGAAGGACTGACCCCGTCCCCGCCGGTTCCGCTGAACGCCTGCCGACCCCTGGGGGTGTCGTTCGGGCGCCGGCGGGGTTCTGGAGGATTCGCAGGCGGGACGACAGGTACTGCGGCCGGAGGCCGTCGTTCGAGGGCGGTGGCGGGCGACGGCGTGGGCCGAGCCGTCACACCGGAGGATCCGAGGGTTCCCGCCCATAGGGCGCCCGAACACGGAAGGCACTGCGCGTAGCGTCCGTTGAGGGTGGTAGCCCGCATCGGCGCGTAGCGCCCCGGCGGGCGACGGCGGGCTGAAGCGAAGCGGAAGTCCCAGAGCAAGCACCGCCTACTCGCAGCGGGGCAGCTCGCCCTCGCCGGTGCGGATGGTCTGGAGCGCGTCCACCGCGTCGGCGAGGGTCTCGACCCGCGCCACCTCCAGCTCCCCGTATGCGGCCGACTGGGACACCTGGGAGCAGCTCTCGGCGGCCACGAGGAAGTACTCGGCCCCGTCGCGCTGGGCGCTGACCATCTTCTGCTGGACGCCGCTGACCCCGCCGACCCGGCCGTCGGCGGTGATGGTGCCGGTTCCGGCGACGTCCGCCCCGCCGGTGAGGCCCTCCTCGCTGAGCCGGTCCATGATCCCGAGCGCGAACATCATGCCCGCGCTGGGTCCGCCGATGTCGCCGACGGTGATCTCCACGTCCACGGGGAAGTCCATCCGGTCGGTGATGAGCACGCCGACCGCCGCACCGCCCGAGTCGCCCTCCTCGGTGGTGATCTCCACGTCGACGGTCTCGCCGTCCCGGTCCAGGGTGAGCTCGACCGGGTCGCCGGGCTCGCGGTCGCCGACCATCTCCACGACCGCGGAGCTGCCCACGGGGCTCCCCTGGTCACCGCCGCCCTCGGTGGGCACGGGCTCGCCGTCCACGGCCAGGATGAGGTCGCCCTCCTCCACCACGCCGTGCGCGGGCATGCCCTCGACGGTGCCGCTGACCAGGGGGACCGCCTCGTAGGCCATGCCGAGCTCGTTGAGCGCCGCGGCGGTGGCGTCGGTCTGTGAGTCGTTCATCTGCACGGTCTGCCGCTCGGTGACCTCCTCGGGCGTGCGCCCGGAGGGGAAGAGGAGCTTCTCGGGCAGGACCGCCTGGGTGGGCGAGAGCCATGCGGTGACGACGGTGAGGAAGTCGAGCCGGTGCTGGGGCCCGCCCGCGTACTGCACGGTCACCATGGACAGGGAGCCGTCGTGCTCATAACTCCGAGCGTCCTCGATCTTGATGACCGGCTCCTCCTTGACCTCTCCGAGCGTGTCCACGGTGAGGCCGGGCGCGGCCACCAGGTAGGGAACGGGGAGGAAGAGGCTGCCGACGCCGAGCCCGACGAGGAGGACGAGGGCGACAACGAGGGTCATGACACGACGAAGCATGCGCACAGCCTATTGCGGACGAAGACCTGGAGACGTCCGTCCCCGGCCCCGTCCCGGGCGGCCCCTCACGCGCCGCCCGGTCAGGGCGAGCCCACCCACTCGCTCCCGCCGTCCCCGAAGTCCTGCTGCTTCCAGATGGGCACCTGGGCCTTGAGGTCGTCGATGAGGCGGCGGCAGGCCTCGAAGGCCTCCTGCCGGTGCTCGGCGGCGGCGGCCACGACCACGGCGATGTCACCGATCTCCAACCGGCCGACGCGGTGCGCCGCGGCCATCCGCACCACCGGACGGCCCGGGACGGAGGTGTCGTCGAGCACCTTCTCCATGACGGCCCGCAACTGCTCCTCCACCGTCGGATGCGCCGTGTAGGCGAGCCGGGCGACGTCGCGGCCGTGGTCGTGGTCGCGGACGGTGCCGACGAACACGGCGGTGCCGCCCGCGCGCGGGTCGGAGACCGCGGCAAGGACCTCGTCCACCGAGAGGGGGGTGTCGCGTACGGACGCGAGAGTGATCTCTTCCACGACACGACCGTACCAATCGACGCCGCCCCGCGGTCGGCGGTCACGCTCCGCGGGTCAGACGCCCTTGCGTTTGCGCAGGTGGCGGATGGCGGCGGCGGTGCCGATGGCCGCGGCGGCGGCGCCGGCCGCGCCGGCCGCGGTGATGGTGACCTCCTTGCGGCCCAGGCTGCGGCCCACCAGGGCGGGTCTGCCGTTCCTGGACTCCAGCAGGGCCTCCAGGGCGGCCCCGTTGTCGTAGCCGGGCTTCCACCCGGCGCCGCGCAGCACCGAGCAGTCCACCACGCACGGGTAGACGAGGAACTTCAGCTCCCCCTCCGCGGCCGGGGTGATCCGGGCCTGGTGCAGGCGGCGGATGGCGCCGAAGGCCAGGTTGGCGGGGACCTCGAAGTGCTTCATCCCGGCGGCCCTTTCCACCTCGTCCTGGGGGAGGGAGCCCTCGCTGGCCACGGCGACCACGCCGTCGGGGCCGTCCACCCCGTGCATGGCGCAGAAGGCCAGGGCGCCGGCCAGGTCGTCCTCGTGGCAGAACTGCCAGTGCTGCTCGTGGCCCTTGACGGTGAGCAGGCGGGGCGCGGAGAAGTGTCGGCTGAGCAGGGTGTCGCGTCCGGGTCCCACGAGCGGCGCCGGGCGCACGACGGTCACGGTGAGGCTGGGGTGGGCGCGGCGGGCGCGCTCGGCGAGGGCCTCGATCTCGGCGAAGTCGCCCATGAGCCCCTCGCTGTTGTCGGACACACGCGGGGCGTTCTCCGCCAGCGGCACGGGGTTGTCCGGGGCCGCGCCGTAGACCATGGTGCTGGTGACGAGGATGACGCGTGGGACCCCCGAGGCCGCCGCGGCGGTGAGGACCGTCTGTGCCGCGCGGATGTTGTGCGCGCGGCGACGGTCGGGGCGGGTCTCCAGGGAGCGGTCGTCGGCGGTGTGCACGAGCACGTCGACCCCGCCGAGGCGGGAGACCAGCCCGGGGTCGCACACGTCGGCGATGCGCCACGTGACCCCGCGCAGGTCGGCGAGCTCGTCGTCGATCGCGACGATCTCCCGAGGGGTCGCGGAACCTTCCGGCGTGGCCAGGCGTTGCACGAGGAGCCGGCCCACGCCTGACGCGGCACCGGTGACAGCGATCACCCTGCCCGCGCCGTCCGGAGGGCTGTGCTCTGGGCGAACCTGGCTGCTTTCGGTATTCACTCCGGGCGACTCCCAGCTAACGTGACAGTGGAGACCAAACCTAATCCTGCCTGAGGTCTGATTGTGAGCGACCTGCCTTTCGGTTTCAGCATGCCGAACGATCCCGATGACGAGTCCGGACGCCACTCTGGCGACTCCGGCTCGGGTGCCGGCAGCGGCGGCCCGGGCGGAGGAGGATCCGGAATGCCGGACGGCTTCCCGTTCGGCGACCCGCAGCAGATGGCCAACATGCTGCGCCAGTTCGCCGACATGATGTCGGCCCAACCCGGTCCCGGAACCGGCGGCGGGAACACGTCGTCGTCCGGGGTGAACTGGGAGATGGCCAAGGACGTCGCGCGCCAGACGGTCGCCCAGGAGGGCGACCCGAGTGTGCCGGTGTCCGACTACGCCAAGGTCGAGGAGGCCCTGCGCCTCGCCGACCTGTGGCTCGACCAGGCTACCGACCTGCCCTCCGGCGTACACACCGCCCAGGCGTGGAGCCGGTCGGAGTGGATCGAGCGGACGATGGACTCGTGGGCGCAGCTGTGCGACCCGCTGACCAGCAAGACCGTCCAGTCGATGGGGCAGAACCTGCCCGAGGAGATGCAGTCCGTGGCGGGCCCGCTGCTGGGCATGATCCAGCAGATGGGCAGCATGATGGTCGGCCGCCAGGCGGGCCAGGCAGTCGGCGAGCTGTCCCGCGAGGTGGTCGGCACCGCTGACATCGGGATGCCGCTGGCCGGTGAGGGCAACGCCGCGCTGCTGCCCTCCGGTGTGGAGCGGTTCACCGAGGGCCTGGGGGTTCCCGAGGACGAGGTGCGCCTGTACCTGGCCGCGCGCGAGGCCGCCGTGCACCGGCTGTACTCGCACGTGCCGTGGCTGCGTTCGCACGTGTCCCGCCTGGTCAACGAGTACGCGGACGGGATGTCGTTCGACGTCAGCGGGCTGGAGGACCGGCTCGGCGAGATCGATCTCACCAACCCCGAGGCGCTCCAGGAGGTCCTGGGCGGGGCCGGGGGCGAGGGACTGCTCCAGCCCGAGGACACCCCGCAGCAGAAGGCGGCGCTGAACCGGCTGGAGACGGCCCTGGCGCTGATCGAGGGCTGGGTGGCCACCGTGGTCTCGTCCGCTGTGGCCGGACGGCTGCCGCAGGCGGACGCCCTGGCCGAGGCGACCCGGCGGCGCCGGGCGACCGGCGGGCCCGCCGAGCACACGTTCGCCGCGCTGGTCGGCCTGGAGCTGCGCCCGCGCCGTCTGCGCGAGGCCTCCGCCCTGTGGGCCGCGCTGGAGGAGGCGCGCGGCGTGGAGGGCAGGGACGCGGTGTGGCAGCACCCCGACCTGATGCCCACCGGCGACGACCTGGACGACCCGGACGCGTTCGTCCACGGATCCGGGGAGTTCGGCGACGCCGACTTCGACATCTCCGCGCTGACCGGGGACGTTCCCGGGCAGAGCGGGAGCGAGGGTTCCGCCGAGGAGCGGGGCTCCGGCGACGACGGTGAGGACGACGGGCCCGGAGACGGCCGGGGAGGGGACGCGTAGGTGTCGCTGCACGCGGACGCCCGGGCGGTGCTGGGCGCGTGGACGGCGCCCGACGCCCGGCAGGAGGAGCTGCGCCGTTTCTACCTTGAGCACCTGGAGGCGCACGAGGACGGGATGTGGCGTGGCTGCCTGCCCGGCCACGTGACGGCGAGCACGGTGATCGTGTCCTCCGACGGCTCGCGGGCGGTCCTCACCCTGCACCGGATCCACCGGATGTGGTTGCAGACCGGCGGTCACTGCGAGCCCGGGGACGCCACCCTGGCCGCGGCCGCCCTGCGCGAGGCCACCGAGGAGTCGGGGATCAGGGGGATCACGCTGCTCCCCCGGCCGGTCCGGCTGGACAGCCACCCCGTGCCCTGCGGCGGCGGGAGCCTCCACCTGGACGTGCAGTACGCGGCGGTCGCCCCGGAGGACGCCGTACTGGTGCGCGACCCCGACGAGTCGGCCGACCTGGGCTGGTTCCCGGTCGACGACCTGCCCGAGCCCTCCGACGACGCGTGCCGTGCCCTGGTCCGCGCCGCCGCCGAGGCGGCCTCCGCGCACCGTGGGGCCGTCTGGGCCGCCGAGAACTGAACCATCCCCCACGAGGGGAGCGGCGGTGTCCGCGGCACCGGACGACCGGGGGCGAGGGGCGCCCGCTCACTCGGTGACGCGGATCTCCACCCTCCGGTTGCGCTCCCGGCCCTCCGGGTTGTCCTCGCCGTCGATCCCGTCGGGGGCGACGGGGTCGGCGCTGCCGTGCCCCTTCGCCTCGAAGAGGCCAGCAGGGCGAGTGCGCCCGCGGCGGCGAGGAGGGCGGCGTGGGGCGCGTTAGTTGTCCTCATGTCCGGTGGGGCGTCGGCACGCCCCGTGTGGCCTGGTCACACGCCCGAATCCCCGGTCGACGATCCGCCCGGGTCCTCCTACGTGGGCGCGGAGCCGGCCCGTCGCCCCCACCCGGGCCGGATCCCGCGGCCCCATGGCGGGCGGCGGCCCCGCCGGGGCTCTCCGGCGGGGCCGTCCGCTCCGGGTCAGCCGCAGTTGGTCTCGTAGCGCTCGGTGGCCTGGTTTCCGATCAGCCCGCGCCAGTCGACGCAGGAGCCGCTCGCGTACACGTACACCGGCCCGGCGTAGTAGCCGTACTCACCGGTGTCCGACTTGTAGGAATCCGGGTCTCCCGAACGGCGCAGACCCGCGCTCATCGGCATGTCGAAGCCGGGGTCGGTGCGGACGGTGACCACGCAGTTGTAGCCGTTGGAGCTGTTGTAGGTCAGGTAGACGGTGCCCAGGTCGAAGCGGACCGGTGCGGAGTTGACCACCGAGTAGCCCGAGCCGCAGGCGCCGTTGTAGGCGGCCGCGCTGGCGGGGGAGGCCGCGACCACACCGGCGGCCAGAAGCATCACGGTCGCGGCGGCGGTCGCCAGGGTCTTCCTGAGTGTCCTCATGGGGGTGTCCATTCCAGTGGGGTGGGGGCCGGGGCCCTTGTGACCGCAGAAAAGTACCCCAGAACACGCGGGAAAATGAGAGCGATAAAGGCGAAAAAAGCCTTTTGTCCCTGTCCGCATCGGCGACGGCGCCCCCGACCCTTCCGGTGATCGGACGATCCGGCAGCTCGGGGTGCCGACGAGGGGTCCGGCCGGGCCGGCCCCCGGTTTCCCCGGTGCACGGAGCGGGGCCGAAACGGCGTGCGGCTCCCCTTCCGGTTCCGTGGAGCGGCTCCGCGCCGGCGGCCCCAGCTCTCCTCCCGCCGTCCGTGTCCCCGCCCTGGGGACGGGCCACCGTTCACTCCTCGAAGGCGACCTCGGCCGTGTCGAGCTCCTCGTCGTCCTCCTCGGCGGAGGGGTCGCAGGCCTCGCCGCGCGAGGCGGCGCTGAAGCCCTCCAGGTACCCGCGGGCGCGCTCGGCCTTGGGGTAGCGGCGCACCAGGTTCCAGAACTCCCGGCCGTGGTGCGGGATGAACAGGTGCGCGAGTTCGTGGATGAGGACGTAGTCGACCACCCAGGAGGGCATCCCGGCGACGCGGCGGGAGATGCGGATCGTGCCGGTCTCGGGGGTGCACGAGCCCCAGCGGGAGTTCTGGTTGTCCACCCAGCGCACGCTGTCGGGGAGTTCGGTGCCGCCGAGGTAGCGCCGGGCCAGCTCCAGCGCGCGCTCGTGGAGTTCGCGGTCGCCGGGGTGGCGCCGCCCCTCGCGGGCCTCCAGCCGTTGCAGCATGCGGCCCACCCAGCGCTTTTCCTCAGCGCGGGAGAACGTCGCGGGCACGAGGACGACCGTGGTGTCCCCGTCCCTGTAGGCCGACACCGTGCGTCGACGACGAGGACTGCGTCGTACCTCGACTTTGGTGTTCGAGGGCACGAACTTTACGGTAGCCGAGCGAGGCGCTCCCGCACAGGTGTACCTTGCCCGGTTATGTCCCGGGTTTCACCGGATTCCTGATTCGCGGAACGTGGCCGAAAAATCCGGCCCCGTAGCACATTCCGCTCTGACCAGCACCGTTTTTCGGCTGTGGGACGGGACACCACGAGGGTTTTCGAAGCTTTCTTTTTATCATATAGATACACAAAAGAGGCCGAACGGTTACCCCCCAGGAGGTTCCGTCCGGCCTCGGATCGGCTCGGGACGACGGGCGTCCCGTCACTCCACCGCGCGGCGCGACGTCAACACAGACGTGACCACGCGATTTCCATGAGCGCCAGTTCCATCCTGCGCTCCTCGCGCTGGCGGGCGCGCACCTGTCGGGCGGTGAGCTTCCTCTGCTGCACGTACCGCGTCTCGACGTCTCTCTGCTCGACCACGCGAATGAGGTTCAACATCGTCATCTTCTTCGGTCCTCTGAGGTCTGTGTGGTTCGGGAGGTCTTCTGTCCGGGCTCTGTCAGGCCGCGACCGGGGCGGGGTTCTTCCGGGGGCGGCCCCTGGGGCGCTTGCGCGCCACCACCTGTCCGGAGACGAGCAACTGCCCGCCCCAGACGCCCCACGGCTCCCGGCGCTCCAGCGCGTCGGCCAGGCACTGCTCCCGGACGGGGCACGCGCCGCAGACGGCCTTGGCCGCCTCGACGTCGGCGGGAGCCTCCGCGAAGAACAGGTCGGGCTCCAGGCGGCAGGGAACCTCGGTGTCGGACAGCCAGGGCGTTTCCAGGACCGACGCAAGCATCGGTGCCCTCCAAGATCTTTGATCGTTTCGTACAACGCGGTCGGTGATGGGTCACCGGAACCGATCCGGTGAGGGACCTGGACTTGCGATGCCGCCGGCCTTCCCTCGTCCCTGGGGGACGAGGAAACGGACGGAGATACAAAGAAGGCCGCGGCCCCTGTGTCGGGGTCCGCGGCCACGGTCGAAACTCTCGGCCTGTCCTGCTCTAGGCCGGAATTCTCCGTGGACACTCCCCCGGTACGCCATAGCGGCGCTGGGTGGCTTCTGCGTGCTTCGACATGGGCTCGCCCCAGCCAAGGGCCAGCTCGGACTCAGCGGGCACACCACTGCCGTGACCGGTCCGCTCGAGCCGGGACCCCAGCAGCGGGAGACGGAAGCCGAGGCCTCCGAACCCACCGGTGGTGCCGTTGCCGACGCCGGTACCGGTGGCGGTGCACTCGCCGGACGAGGCGAGGGCGCGCACGCGACCGCCCAGGGCGATGCCCGGAACAGCCGTCAGGGACAGTCGACGCGACGGCATGGCAGAGCCAGCGATGAAGCCGATGGTTTCCGTGATGCTGGTCATTTGATCGGGCACCTCCTTCACGGTCGGGCGACGGGAATCTTTCACCCTCGCCGGGAGCGGTCATTGCGACGGTGTACAGACTATGACCGCCCCGCTGAAGAGAGCAACCTATTTTCGACCTGCGAAAACGTCCGCATCCGGCCACGTGTCCACGGGAATGGGGCGGTCTCTGGGAGCGTTTCCATCCGGCCGTCCGGCCCCGCCGCGCACACGAGGCCCTGGTCACCACCGGTGACCAGGGCCTCGTGTGCGGCCGGGAGCGCGTGTGCCGGGCACGCCTCGCCGGGGCGTACCCCGCTAGAGCGAGCCGGGCAGGGCGTCGGACCAGCCCTCGGCGTCCACCACGCGGATCAGCCCCTCCTGCATCACCGAGCACACGAGGTCCCCGTCGCGCGTGTACACCAGGCCCCGCGCCAGCCCGCGCGCGCCCTGCGCGGTCGGGGCCTCCTGTGCGTACAGCAGCCACTCGTCGGCGCGGAAGGGCCGGTGGAACCACATCGCGTGGTCGAGGCTGGCCATGGAGATGCCCGCGAAGGACCGGCCGTGCCGCAGCAGCACGGTGTCCAGCAGGGTCATGTCCGAGGCGTAGGTCATCAGGCACACCTGGGTGAGCCGATCGTCGGGCAGCTTGCCGTTCACCTTCAGCCACACCGGGTTGGTCTCGGTGCGCAGGCTCGGGTCGCGCTCGGCCTCGTAGGACATCGGACCCACCGGGCGCAGCTCGATGGGGTGCCAGCGCACGAATCCGGGCACCCTTCCGAACTCGTCCTGCAGGCGTTCGCGCGTGCTCGGCAGGTCCTCGGGCGGAGGGACGTCGGGCATGGGGACCTGATGGTTCAGACCCGGCTCCTCCTTGTGGAAGGAGGCCGACAGGGTGAAGATCGGCTTGCCGTGCTGGATGGCCACCACCCGGCGGGTGGTGAACGAGCGCCCGTCGCGGACCCGGTCCACCTCGTAGACGATCGGCACCGACGGGTCGCCCGGGCGGATGAAGTACGCGTGCAGGGAGTGCACGTAGCGCTCGACCGGGACGGTGCGCCCCGCCGCGACCAGTGCCTGCCCGGCGACCTGGCCGCCGAAGACCCGCTGCGGACCCTCCTTGGGGCTGCTGCCCCGGAAGATGTTGTCCTCGATCCGCTCCAGGTCCAGCACCGTCAACAGGTCGGCGAGGGACTGTCCCCGCAACTGCGCGGCCGCGCGATCACTCATCCGCTGCTTCCTCCCCGTTCTTCTCCACCGGTTCGCCCGTGACGTCCGCCGGTTCGGCGCCGGACACCAGCGCGAGTACCGCATCACCGTAGCGATCGAGTTTCACCGCGCCGACACCGGACACGGCCGAGAGCTGGGTGAGGCTCGTGGGCTCCTGCTCGGCGATGGCCTGGAGGGTCGCGTCGGTGAAGATCACGTAGGCGGGCACCTTCTGCTCCTGTGCGCTCTCGCGGCGCCAGTCGCGCAGCCGCTCCAGCAGGGCCTCGTCGTAGCTGGACGGGCAGTCCAGGCAGCGCCCCAGCTTGCGCTCGGCCGCGTCGGCGAGGGTGTTGCCGCACACCCGGCAGCGGGCCACGCCGCCCTTGCGGCGCTCGGCGCGCCGGGAGGAGGTGGACGGGGAGGCGGGCCGCAGCCCGTCCAGGAACCGGGAGGGCTTGCGGGTCCTCCTGCCGCCGGGTGAGCGGGCCAGGGACCACGACATCATCAGGCGCTCGCGGGCCCGGGTGACACCCACGTAGAACAGGCGGCGCTCCTCCTCCACCTGCTCGTCGGTCTCGGCGTAGATGATCGGCATCATGCCCTCGGTGAGGCCGACCAGGAAGACGGCGTCCCACTCCAGGCCCTTGGCCGAGTGCAGGGAGGCGATGGTGACGCCCTCGAAGCCGGGCGCGTGCTCGGTGGCCATGCGCGTGTCCAGCTCCTCCACGAAGTCGGCCATGGTCACCGGGCCGCCGTCGGGACGCGGCTTGGCCGCCATGTCCTCGGCCAGCTGGGCGAGCGCGGACAGCGACTCCCAGCGCTCGCGGGCCTGGCGGCCCTCGGGCGCGCTCTCGGTCAGGCCGAGCTGTCCGAGCAGTTGGCGGACCGTGCGCACCAGGGGGTCGGCCTCCTCCCCCGCGGCGCCGTGCCGGGCACCGCGCAGGGTGTGCACGGCCTGCTTGATCTCGGGGCGCTCGAAGAAGCGGGTGGTGCCGCGCATGGTGAACGGCACGCCCTCGTCGGTCAGGGCCTGCTCGTAGGCGGCCGACTGGCCGTTGGTGCGCACCAGCACCGCGATCTCGCTGGCCGGGGTGCCGCCCTCCATCAGGACGCTGATCTTGCGGGCGACCCCGGTGGCCTCGGCGGGCTCGTCCTCGTACTCCTGGTACATCGGGTCGGGTCCGTCCGGGCGCTGCGCCTGGAGGGTCAGGTGCCGGGCGGAGGTGGTGCCGCGCGCCTGGGCGATGACGTGGTTGGCCACCCGCACCACCTGCGGGGTGGAGCGGTAGTCGCGCACCAGCTCGACCATGGTGGCGTGCGGGTAGCGGGCGGCGAACCCGGTCAGGTAGCCGGGGGTGGCGCCCGCGAAGGAGTAGATGGTCTGGCTGGGGTCTCCCACCACGCACAGGTCGTCGCGGTCGCCCAGCCAGGCGTCCAACAGGAGCCGCTGGAGCGGGTTGACGTCCTGGAACTCGTCGACGACGAAGTACCGGTACTGGTCGCGCACGCGCTGGGCGATGGCCGGATACTCGTTGATCATGCCCGCGGTGAGTTCGAGCATCGACTCGAAGTCGAGCAGGTTGTGCTCGCGGCGCAGGTCCTCGTAGGCCTCGAAGACGCGGGCCACCTCGCCCGCGGGCATCGGGGGCTGGCGGCTCGCCTTGACCACGGCCTTGTCGTAGTCGGTGGGACGCACCTGGGTGACCTTGGCCCACTCGATCTCGCTGGCGAGGTCGCGCAGGCCGGCGCGGTCGGGTTGCAGGCCGACCGAGTGGGCGGCGCGGGAGACGGCCTGGATCTTGCTCTCGACGAGGGTGGGCTTCTCACCGCCGACGACCTGCGGCCAGAAGAAGGACAGCTGCCGCAGGGCGGCGGCGTGGAAGGTGCGGGCCTGCACGCGGGGCGCGCCCAGACCGCGCAGACGGCCGCGCATCTCGCCGGCGGCGCGTGCGGTGAAGGTGACCGCGAGAACCTGTTGTTCGGACACCACCCCGCTGGCGACCGCGTACGCGATGCGGTGGGTGATGGCACGGGTCTTCCCTGTTCCGGCACCGGCCAGGATGCACACGGGGCCGCGCAGGGCGCGCGCCGCCTGGGTCTGCTCCGGGTCCAGTCCCTCCAGGACGCGGTCGGGGTCCATGGTGCTCCTGCATCGGGTCGGGGCGGATGGGTCTGGCGTCCCAGTCTCTCAAGTATCAGCCGTGCCGGGGAGCGGATCGGCCCCCGTGCTCCGGAGGACCGCTGGTCACGCGGCGCGCCGGACATTCCAGAACCAGTTGGGCTTGTGAGGCGTCCCACGTTGTGTCGCGCGGTCACGGGAAGCGGTCCGGCCCCCTCGGTGTTGAGATGACCGGACGCAACCACCGACCGTAGACGTAGGAAGGGCGTGAGCGAGATGACGAGCGCTGACACCGGACAGTTCACGATGTACACCACCCCGTGGTGCGGGTACTGCAAACGGCTCAAGAGCCAGCTCTCCCGCGAGGGGATCACCGGCCACGAGGTGAACATCGAGGAGCACCCGGAAGCCGCTGAACTCGTGATGAAGGCCAACGGAGGGAACCAGACGGTTCCGACGCTGGTCTTCGGCGACGGATCGGCGATGACCAACCCGTCTCTCGCTCAGGTGAAGCAGAAACTGGCCGAGCTGTCGTAGGACGCACGCGGGCCGCCGGTCGCCTCCCCTCCGGGGGACGCGGCCGCCGCCCCCGTCATGGGGCCCGCCTCCGGCGTGCACCTCCGACGGCACTCGGGCTTTGGAGGCTCGGACGATGACGACGGGGAGTGCGGAGTTGGGGGAGGACATGAGGCCTCATGACACGGTGGTCACCGGCACGGTGGACTTCGGCGTGGTCCGCCGCACCCCGACGGGGTGGCGGGTGGACGGCGGCGAGGAGGTGCCCGACCTGGTGAGCGCGATGGTCCTGGCGGACCTGCTGTCCCGGGAGTCGGGGGCCCGGCTCCCGCGCGCGCAGGCGCCCGGCCGCGCCCCCGAGGGGGCGTCCGAGGTCGAGCGGCTGCGGCACACCATCGCGCAGCTGGAGCACGCCCTGCACTCGCGTGTGGTGGTGGAGCAGGCGATCGGGGTCCTGGCGGAGCGGCACACGATGGAGCCGCGCGAGGCCTTCGAGCGGCTGCGCTCCTCGGCGCGCTCGCGCGGCAGGAAGGTGGCCGACCTGGCGCTGGACGTGGTGGAGAGCAGCACGAGCCCCCTCACCGCCCTGCCCGACGAACTGGACGCCTCGCCCGGCCCCCGCTGAGGCGGACGCGGCCGGGCCGGGCCGGGAGGCCCGGCCGCGCGGGTCCCGTCACCAGCCGCCGGGGAGCTCGGCGCCGTACCAGTGCTCGATGAGGGTGCGGGCGATCGAGACCCGGCCGGGCAGCACGATCTCCTCGGAGTGCACGGCCTCGGCCAGCTCGGGGCGGGTGAACCAGCGGGCGACGGCGATCTCGTCGTCGGTGCGCTCGGTCTCGCCCACGGCGCGCGCGGTGTAGCCCACCATGAGGCTGCGCGGGAACGGCCAGGGCTGGGACGACAGGTAGCACGGCCGCTCGACCACGATGCCCACCTCCTCGGCGACCTCGCGGACCACGGCCTGTTCCAGCGACTCCCCCGCGTCGACGAACCCGGCCAGCACCGAGAAGCGGCGGGCGTCCCACTTGGGGTTGTTGCCGAGCAGCATCTCCTCGCGTCCGTCGCGTTCGCGGTGCACGAGCATGATCACCGCCGGGTCCATCCGGGGGTACTGCTCGCTGCCCTCCCGTTCGCACACGCGCACGTGCCCGGCGGCGGCCCCCGTGGTGGGAGAACCGCAGCGGGGACAGAAGCCGTGGGTGGCGTTCCAGTTGGCGAGGGCCACGGCCCGGGTCAGCAGGCCGGTGTCCCGGTCGCCGAGCAGGGCTCCGACCTCGCGCAGGGACGCGGGCTCGGCCTGCGGCGTGGCGGCCAGCTCCCGGGTGGAGCGCACCGCGAAGTAGACGTGCTCGCCGTCGGTGCCGAGCAGGTAGCGCTCGCCCTCGGGTGCGTCGCGGGGAGTGGTGAACACGAGTTCGCAGGTGGGACCGGTGGTGACCAGTGCCCGGGACTGCTTGGCCATGAGCGCCCGCCAGCCGTGGCTGCCGGGATCACCGCCCTCCAGGACCAGGACCCGCGCGGCGGGGTCCGCCCACGCCTCGGCCAGCCATGCGTCGTCCAGGCGCCGGTGCGAGGCGGGGTCGACGGAGAAGCGGGAAAGGGAGGGAGTCGCGTCAGCGTCCATGGGTCCTTCCGGGGTCTGCGGGGCCGCAGGGCACGGTCCCGCGCTACAGGGCCGACACCGGTGGCGGCCGCACGCCTCCGGCGGGGGCGCGCGGCCGCGTCGGTCTCCTTCCCGCCGCCCTCGGCGGGCGGGCTCCGGCGCGGCCGTACGCGTCCGGTGTCACCCCAGTCCGACGGTACCGAGTTCCTCCCACAGGTAGGCGGCGCTCTCGGCGCCCTTGAGCAACAGGGGGACCTCCACCTTCTCGTTGGGGGCGTGGATGCGGTCCTCGTCCAGGCCGACGGCGACGAACACCAGCGGGGCTTCGAGGATGTCGGCGATGTCGGCCTCGGGTCCGCTGCCGCCCTCGCGGGTGAACAGGACCTGGGTGCCGAAGGCGCGCTCCATGGACGCACGGGCCGCCTTCAGCGCGGTGGAGGACAGGTCGGAGGCGCAGGCGCGCACGCCGGGGCCGCTGAACTCCGTCTCGGCGCGCAGGCCGGCGGGGGTGGCCGCCTCCACGTAGGCGCGGACGCGCTCCTGCACGTGCAGCGGCTCCTGGCCGGGGACCAGGCGGAAGCTGACCTTGGCGTGCGCGGAGCGGGGGACGATCGTCTTGCCGCCCGAGCCGGTGTGGCCGCCCCACATGCCGTTGATCTCGGCGGTCGGGCGCAGCCAGATCCGCTCCAGCGTGGTGTGTCCCTTCTCACCCCAGGTGGCGGTGGAGGCGGCGGTGGCCAGCCACTCGCGCTCGTCGAAGGGCAGTTGGGCGATGAGGTCGCGTTCGGCCTGATCGGCCTCGACCACCCCGTCGTAGAACCCCGGGACGGCGACGCGGTCGTCCTCGTCGTGCAGGCCGGACAGCAGGTCGCTCATGGCCTTGAGCGGGTTGGGGACCGCGCCGCCGAAGGATCCGCTGTGCAGGTCGCGCTCGGGGCCGTACAGGCTGATCTCGGCGTCGGTGACGCCGCGCATGCCCACGCACATGGACGGGGTGTCGGCCGCCCACATGGTGGTGTCGGAGATGACGGCGACGTCGCAGGCCAGGCGGTCCCTGTTGGCCCGCATCAGCTCGGCGAAGTGCACCGACCCCGACTCCTCCTCACCCTCCACGAGCAGCTTGACCGTGACCGGCGGCGCGTCGGCTCCGGAGGCGGCCAGGGCGGCGCTCACGCCGAGGGCGTGGAAGAGCACCTGCCCCTTGTCGTCGGAGGCGCCGCGCGCGTGCAGGGAGGTGCCGCGCTCGGTGGGCATGAACGGGTCGGTCTCCCACTCGGAGACCGGGTCGACCGGCTGGACGTCGTGGTGGCCGTAGACGAGCACGGTGGGGGCGGCGGGGTCGGCGGCGGGCCACTCGGCGAACACGGCGGGCAGGCCGGGGGTCTCCCACACCTCGACGGTGGGGAAGCCGGTGGCGGTGAGGTGGTCCGCGAGCCACCGCGCGGACCGGCGCACGTCGCCGTGGTGCGCGGGGTCGGCGGAGATCGATGGGATCTCCAGCCACTCCTTGAGGGAGGAGACGAACTCGTCCCGGTGTGCCTCGATGTAGGCGCGTGCGTCCATATGACCCGTCCTTCCTCGACGTCCTTGTCGGAATTGAGCCTAGAACCTGGACGAACCGTCGAGGACATCGTGTCCGTCGCAGACGGATGACGTGGGCGGGGAACCCTTCCGGCCGCGGGACACTCGAAGGGCATGGGGCGGGACCCGCCCGCCCGCCGACGAGAGGACTCCCCGTGGACACCGTTCCCGCCGCCCCGATCACCGAGAGGTTCGGACGGCTCTTCGACACGCTCGACTCCGACCACGACGGTTTCGTGACCTGGGCCGACTACCGGCGACTCGTGGATCGCTACGTCCACGGGTACGGGCTGGACCCGCAGGAGCGCCGGGCACAGGCGATCGGGGCGTCGTACCAGATGCTCTGGCAGGAACTGCTGCGCCACTCGGGCGTGGAGGGTGAGCGCCTGGAGCGGGAGGAGTTCGTCGGGGCCATGCACGCGGCGTCGGAGGACCGGAGCCGGTTCAACGCCGCGGAGGGCGTGGCCGAGGCGGTGTTCGACCTGCTCGACACCGACGGCGACGACCGGATCAGCCGCGAGGAGTTCCTGCGGTACGCGAACGCCCTCGGCGCGGAGGCCGCCGACGCCGAGCAGCGGTTCGCTGGGGTGGACACCGACCAGGACGGGTTCATCAGCCGCCAGGAGTTCGTGCTCTCGGCGCGGGAGTACCTGTTCGGGGACGACACCCGGTCCCCGGGCGGCTTCGTCTTCGGGGTGCTCTGACCCGGTCCCCCGGACATCGGCCTGACCGGACACGGTCGACGCGGAAGGCGGGGAGGGGCGCTGGTGGGGGCACCAGCGCCCCTCCCCGCCACCTGAGCCCCTGACGTGCCCCTCTTCACATCGTCACCGGCCCGCGCTAACATACAACCAAATGGTTGTAGGAGATCTGACCGACGAGTCGGTGGACCGGCTGTTCCACGCCCTGGCCGACAACACCCGCCGCGACATCCTCCGGCGTTCCGTCGAGGGGAGGCTGTCCGTGTCGCGGCTGGCCGAGCTCTACCCGATGAGCTTCGCCGCCGTGCAGAAGCACGTCGCGGTGCTGGAGCGGGCCGGCCTGGTCACCAAGGAGCGGCACGGACGGGAGCAGCTCGTGCGCACCGAGCCGGACGCCGTGCACCGGGCACGGCGGGCCCTCGACCAGATCGAGGCCCTCTGGCGGGGACGGGTGGACCGTATGGCCGACCTGCTCGCCCGGGCTCCCGAGGCGGGGGCCGACGAACCGGTACAAGGGGAGGACCGATGAGCGTCACCAGCATCGACAAGGACTTCGAGAACCTGACCCTGACCCTGGTCGCCGACTTCTCCGCACCGGTCGAGGGGGTGTGGCGGCTGTGGGCCGACCCGCGGCGGCTGGAGCAGTGGTGGGGCCCGCCCTCCTACCCGGCGACCGTGGAGGAGCACGACCTCTCCCCCGGCGGCGGCGTCACCTACTTCATGACCGGCCCCGAGGGCGACAGGCACCACGGCTGGTGGAGGGTCGTGTCGGCCGACCCGCCGACCTCCCTGGAGTTCGTCGACGGCTTCTCGGACCAGGACGGCAACCCGTCCGCCGACATGCCCAGCACCACGGCGCGGGTGGAGATCACCGAGCACGGCGACGGGACCCGGATGGTGCTGCGCTCGGTCTTCGCGTCGCTGGAGCAGATGGAACAGCTCGCGAGGATGGGCATGGTGGAGGGCCTGGAGCAGTCGGTCGGGCAGATGGACGCCCTGCTCGCCGAGTAGGGATGCTCCTCGGGCGCCCACGGCGGAGAGGCTCCTCGGGCGCCCGAACCGGCCCCGGCGCCGACCCCGTTCACACGACGGGCACCGGGCGGGCGCCGGACGGCGGGCGCGTGTGCGCCACGCACGTCCTGGCACCGGCGCCCCGGCCTCACCCGGGTTCGGGGACGGCCTCGATGAGCGCGGCCAGGCCCTCGGCGTCGAGCAGGTCCGTGGGACGCACGGTCAGCCCGTCGCGCACGTAGTGGAAGGCGGCGCGCACCTCCTCCAGCGCCACCCCCGCCAGGTCCGCCCAGGCCAGGCGGTAGGCGGCCAGCTGCACGCCCACGGCGCGGCGCTCGGCGTCGCCGGAGGGCGGACGGCCGGTCTTCCAGTCCACCACGTCGTAGCGGCCCGTCCCGGGGTCGTGGAAGACCGCGTCCATGCGGCCCCGGATCAGCCGGTCGCCGATGACCGTCTCGAAGGGCACCTCCACCTCCACCGGGACGCGTGGGCCCCACTCGCTCTCCTCGAAGCGGCTCTGGAGCTCGGCGAGGTCCTCGTCCTCCCCCGCGGTCTCGTCCGCGGCTCCGGGCAGCTCGTCCAGCAGGGTGGCCCGCTGGCCGAACCGCTGCTCCAGCCAGGTGTGGAAGGCGGTGCCGCGCCGGGTGTGCGGTGCGGGCGGGCGGGGCAGCGGACGACGGATCTGCCGGGCCAGGGCGGAGGGGTCGCGTGCCAGCCACACCATGGACGACACCGACAGGTGGCCGGGCAGCTCGACCTGGACGGTCCTCTCCCCGGGGCCGGCCTCCTCGGCCTGCCGGTGGGCGAGCAGCAGCTCGGTGTCGCGCTCCCAGCCCTGGAGGCGGCGGCTCAGCCTGGGCGGCGGCGCGGCCCCCTCCTCCTCGGGGTCGGTCTCCCCCGCGAGCAGGCGGGCACGGGCGCGCTCGACCATGTCGGCACCGGCGAGGATCCCGGCGCGCCGGCCGGCGGACCCGTCCGCGGCGGGGTCGGCGCCCTCCTCGGGCGGCCACACGGCCGTGTCGCCCTCTCCCTCCTCGTAGGGGTTGTCGTCGGGGTCGGGCCGGGGGTCCCAGCGCTCGACCCTCCTGGGACCACGGCCGCTGTCGCCGCAGGCCCGCCGGACCTCCTCCAGGAACTGCGAGGGCCCGCGCTCGCTCGCGGCGTCGCGCCCCCACCAGTGGCCGGTGCACAGCAGGGCGAAGGAGGCACGGGTGACGGCGACGTAGGCCAGGCGCCGCTCCTCCAGCAGGTGGCGTTCCTGCTCGGCCTCCTTGAACTCGTCGATGCCCTTCTTGTCCACCGACAGGAGCTCGGGCAGGTTCCGCCGGTCTCCGCGCAGCCGGTAGGGCAGCAGGTGCTCGCCCTTGATCCACATGTCGCCCTCGGACAGGGTCGTGGGGAACAGCGGGGAGTACCTGCCGCCGCTGATCCCGGGCACGACCACCACGGGCCACTGGAGCCCCTTGGAGGCGTGCATGGTCATGAGCTTGACGGTGTCGTTGCCGCTGACGCGCTCGCCCGGGGCCAGACCGCTCTCCCGCTCCGCCGCGGCCCTGAGGTAGCTGAGGAAGCTGCCCAGCGTGGGGTCCTCGCTGCTGCCCGTGAAGCGGACCGCGTGGTCGACGAACGCGTCCAGGTCCGCGCGCGCGGACAGGGGGTCGCGGTGGACGCGGGCGCCCACCTCGATGTCCAGGCCGAGCATCCGCTCGGTCTCGGTGATCAGGTCGGGCAGCGGCTGCCCGACGAGCTTGCGCAGGGTGCGCAGCTCCTCGGCGAGGCGGCCGAGCCGTTCGCGGGCGGCCTCGGAGTAGTTCTCGGCCGGGCCCGGGTCGTCCAGGGCGTCCACCAGGCTGCCGCTCTCGGCGGTCAGGTCGAGGACGGTGCGGCGCAGGACGTCGTCCTCGGGCTCCTCGCCGGGGTCGGGCGAGGTGAGGTCGCGCCGGGTGTGGCGGGCCAGTTCCGCGGCGCGTGCGCCGAGCGCGGCGAGGTCGCGCGGCCCGATCCGCCAGCGCGGGCCGGTGAGGATCCGGGCGAGCTCGTTGCCCGCCGAGGCGTCGTGGACCACGCGCAGGGTGGCGATGATGTCGCGGACCTCGGGCACCATCATGAGCCCGCCCAGGCCGACGACCTCCACGGGGATTTCGCGCGCCTCCAGGGCCTCGCGCAGCGCCGGGAACTGGGAGCGCTTGCGGCACAGCACGGCGATGTCGCCGGGGCTGATCCCGCCGTCCGCGGCGCCGCCGTGCTCTCCCGGGGGCCAGGGCAGCCCGTCCGGCGCGGTCTCGGCGCTGCCCGGCTCGCCGGGGGCGGAGCGCAGGTACTTCTCGACCTCCTCGGCGATCCAGTCGGCCTCGTCCTGCTGGCCGGTGAACAGGCCCGTGCGGACGGTGCCGCGGCCGCGCCGGGCCGGTCCGGGGTGCAGGACGGGTACCTCGGCGCTCTCGGCGCGCAGGGGCTCGGAGATGTGCTTGGCGACCTCCAGGACGTGCTCGCCGTTGCGGAAGCTGGTGGCCAGGCGGCGCACGGGCGCGGCACGGCCCGGGGCGGCCGGGAAGTCGTTGGGGAAGTTGGTGAGGTTGGCGGCGACGGCCCCCCTCCAGCCGTAGATGGACTGGCAGGGGTCGCCGACGGCGGTGACCGGGTGGCCCTCGCCGAACAGGGCGCGCAGCAGCACGAGCTGGGCGTGGCTGGTGTCCTGGTACTCGTCCAGCAGGACCACGCGGAACCGCCCCCGCTCGATGAGGCCGACCTCCGGGTGGTTCTCGGCGATGCGGGCGGCCAGGGACACCTGGTCGCCGAAGTCCAGGGCCTCGCGGGCGTGCTTGGCGTGCTCGTAGCGCTCCACGAGCGGCAGGAGCTGCTCGCGGCGCAACTGGGCGTTGAGCAGGTTGCGGGTGGGCACCGTGGGCTTGCGCGGCAGGGCGTCGACGGCCGCCCGCAGCCACCGGCCGATACCGCGCACCCGCTCGGCGGTGGTGAGGTGGTCGGCGATCTGCCCGGACAGGTCCAGGACGCGGCGGGTGACGGTGTCGGCCCCGACCGTGATCAGGTCCATGGGCCCGTCGTACTCGCCGACGATCCGGGAGGCCAGCTGCCAGGCCTGGCCCGCGCTGAGCAGGCGGGAGGTGGGCTCGACGGCCTCGCGCAGGGCGTGGTCGGAGACGATGCGCCCGGCGTAGGCGTTGTAGGTGGACACGGTGGGCTCGCCGTCGAACAGCTCCTCGGGCAGCTGCTCGGTGGCGCGCAGCTGCTCCAGGCGCTTGCGCACGCGCTCGGCCAGCTCGGCGGTGGCCTTGCGGGTGAAGGTCAGGCCGAGGACCTGGTCGGGGCGCACCTGGCCGTTGGCCACCAGCCACACCACCCGGGAGGCCATGGTCTCGCTCTTGCCCGACCCCGCGCCCGCGATGACCACGCCGGGTTCCAGGGGGGCGGAGACGACCTGGGACTGCTCGGCGGTGGGCTCGGGCTGGCCGAGGAGGCGGGCGAGTTCCGAGGGGGAGAAGCGGGGATGGGGTTGGAGGTGGGGCCGGGGGTCCGGTTCGGGGTGGGGTCGGGGTTGGTGGGGGTGGGTTTCAGACATGTCTGCCCTCGTCCTGGACCGGGCAGCAGGCGCGGACGGCGCACGATCTGCAGCCCTTGTTGCGTGTGGCGGTGAAGCGGGACCCGCCCATACCGGTGGCGACCTCGCGCACCAGGGTCCCGGCCCATCCGGGGTCGGGGTCCTCGCCCAGGGGCGGCTGGGGCTGTTCCCGCGCCTTCTTGATCTTCTCGCCGACCTGTACGAGCGAGGCGCCGCCCGGCTCGGTGAGGCCGATCCTGGCGAAGGCCCCCTGGAGGACCGCCATCTGGTAGACGCCGAGCTGGGGGTGGCGGGCCAGGTCGTCGGCCTTGTTCCTGCCGGTCTTGATGTCCACGACCACGGCGCGGCCCTGGTCGTCGCGTTCGAGGCGGTCCACTCGGCCGGTGATCTCGATGCCGCCCACGTCCACCCGGAAGCCCTCCTCGGTGACGACCAGTTCGCGGTCGTTGGCCGCCTCCCAGTCGACGAGCTTGCGGACCATCGTGTCGGCGCGGTCGCGCTGGGCCCTGGACTGCCAGGGGCCGCCGAAGTCCAGGTCGGCCCAGATCTCGTCCATGCGCCCGCTGATCTCCTCGGGGGTGCTGCCCTGGGCCACCAGGACGGCGACGGCGTGCACGACGGTGCCCAGGGCCGAGGCGGAGTCCCCGGAGGAGGCTCCGGCGGCGCGTTCGAGGAGCCAGCGCAACTCGCAGTTGGTGAAGCTCTCCACCTGGGAGGGCGAGACACGGATGGTGTCCTCCTCGTCCGCCAGGGGGCGGTCGTCGGTGAAGGGGGTGAGCGCGTACCACTCCGAGGGGTCGGCGCCGCGCACGCCCTCCTCGGCCAGGCGGGCCAGGTGCAGGGCGGCGGCGTCGCGCAGCGGATCGGGGGCCCCGGGGTCGGTGACCACCGAGCGCAGGTCGGCGACGAGCGAGGGCAGGGACAGCCAGCGCAGGCCCGTGCTGACGGGCTCGGGATCGCCGACGCCCAGTTCGGTGAGGAAGCGCGAGGGGCGCTCGTCGGTGTCCTCACCGCCCACGGCGGTCACCACCAGGGTGCGGCGGGCCCGGGTCAGGGCCACGTAGAACAGGCGGCGCTCCTCGTCCAGGAGTTTGGAGGCCAGGGCCGTGCCGGAGGAGTCGGCGGAGTGCACGTCGGCGTCGACGAGCTCCTCCACGCCGAGCAGGGAGCCGCGCAGCCGCAGGTCGGGCCAGTCGCCCTCCTGGACCCCGGCGACCACGACCAGGCCCCACTCCAGGCCCTTGGAGCGGTGGGCGGTGAGGATGCGCACCGCCTCGCCCTCGGGCGCGCGCTCGGCGAGGCTGTCGCCGGGGATCTCCTGGGCGGCGAGGTCCTCCAGGAACCCGGCGGGGCTGCCGGGGGGCAGCCGGTCGCAGTAGCGGGCCGCGCTCTCGAACAGGGCGACCACGGCGTCCAGGTCGCGGTCCGCGGCGGCGCCCCGGCGGCCCCCGGCCAGGCTGTGGCGCAGCAGCCGGTCGGCGAGGCCGCTGCCGCGCCACAGCTCCCACAGGACCTGCTCGGCGTCGGCCCTCCTGGCGGACAGCTCGCGGACGGTGCGCAGCGCCTCGGCGACGCGGGTGGCGGGCGCGGCGACCTCGGGGTCGACGAGGGCGAGGTCGGCCGGGTCGAGCAGGGCGTCCACGAGCAGCCGGGAGGCGGGCCTGTAGGCGCCCGCGTCCTCCTTTCCGGAGCCGTCCCCCTCCTCCTCGGGAGCGGCGTGGGCGCGGTCCAGGTCCAGGCGGCGCAGCGCACGCACGAGCCTGCGCAGCCGTACCGTGTCGGCCTCTCCGAAGGGGCTGGTGAGCAGTTCGCGCGCCGCGTCCTCGTCCAGCTCGTGCGGGGACAGGCCGTAGCGGATCAGCGCGAGCATGGGGCGGACGATGGGCTCGGCGGCCACGGGGAGGTCGTCGGCGCCGACCGCGACGGGGACCGAGGCGGCGGTCAGGGCGCGGCGCAGTACCGGTAGCTGGCGGCTGGAGGAGCGCACCAGCACGGCCATGTCCGACCACGGGACGCCGTCGACCAGGTGGGCACGGCGCAGGACGTCGGCGATGACCGCGGCCTCCTGGGTGGCGCTGTCGGCCAGCAGCACGCGGACCTCGCCCTCGGGGAGGCCCTCGGCCGGGGTCAGGGCGCGGTGCTCGTTGACGTGGCCGCGCGCGGAGGCGACCGCGGGCAGGCGCCGGGTCAGGGCGCGCGAGGCCGAGAGCAGGGCCGGGCCGCTGCGGCGGCAGGTGCGCAGCGCGACCACGGGGGCCTCGGTGCGCCGTGCGGTCGGGAAGCGGCGCGGGAAGTCCAGGATGCCCCGGACCTCGGCGCCGCGGAAGGCGTAGACGGACTGGTCCGGGTCGCCGACCGCGACCAGGTCGCGGCCGTCCCCGGCCAGGGCGCGCAGGAGTTCCTCCTGGGCGGGATCGGTGTCCTGGTACTCGTCGACGAACACGGCCTCGTGGGCGGCGCGCTCGCGGTCCTGGACCTCGGGGTCGGAGAGCAGGTTCGCGGCGACCCGCACCAGCTCGGCGTAGTTGAGCGTGGGCACGGGGGCGATGTCGAAACGGCCGGTGTAGCGGTCCAGGAACCCGGCGGCCGCGACCCAGTCGTCGCGGCCGCGCTCGCGGCCCAGCCGCTCCAGGTCGGCCGGGCCCATGCCGCGCTCCTGGGCGCGCATGAGGAAGTCGCGCAGTTCCTGGGCGAACCCGCGGGTCTCCAGGGCGGGGCGCAGGCGCTCGGGCCAGTCCGCGGCGCCGTCCAGGGCCTCTCCGGTGAGGAGCTCGCGGACCTCCATCAGCTGTTCGGGGCCCGAGAGCAGGCGCGGGGGCAGGTCGCCCATGCGCTGGAACTCCCGGCGGATCAGGGCGTAGGCGTAGCTGTGGAAGGTCAGGGCCAGCGGTTCGCGGGTGGTGCGGCGCAGCCGTGCGGTGATGCGCTCGCGCAGTTCCTGGGCGGCCTTGCGGCTGAAGGTGAGCACCAGCACGCGCGAGGGGTCCACGCCGCGGTGCTCGATGCGGTCGACGACGGCCTCGACGATGGTGGTGGTCTTGCCGGTGCCGGGCCCGGCCAGCACGAGGAGGGGGCCGCCCCCGTGCTCGACCACGCGCCGCTGGTTCTCGTCCAGCACCGGCGGCGGCTGCACCTGGTGGGTGCGCCGCACGAGACGGTACGGAGATGTGTTCACGCCACCAGTTCACCAGAGACCGGCGACCATCCCGCACGTCATCTCCGCCACAGGGACCCTCTCAGCTTCCGCCCTCCCCGTCCCACCGGGCTCTGCGCATGTCCACACGGTCGCTCCCCGGGCGCATCGGGGTGCCCTCCGCCGCGTAGTGGGACAGTGCGCGGACCTCGTTGCAGGAGGGCGGCCTGCCGTCCGCGCGCACCACGCGCCACCAGGGCACTCCCCCTCCCCAGGAGGACATGACCGAGCCGACCTGGCGGGGCCCTCCCCTGCCGACGTACTCGGCGATGTCGCCGTAGGCCATCACCCGTCCGGGCGGGATCCGCTCGACCAGTGCCAGGACCTCCTCGGCGTAGTCGTCGGGTCCGCCCTCCTCGTCCGTGAACACCCCCACAACCTAGCGGCGGCCACCGACGGAAGGCCACCGGCCGTCGGGGCCGCCGACGGCGGGGGGCCGCCCCGCGTGAGCGGAGGCGGCCCCGGAGGGAGACGGCCGTCGGATCAGTTGTGGACCTGGTAGGCCTGCGAGCCCCAGGCGAGTTCGGGGTCGCGCTTGCGCGCCTGGCGCGCCCTCATCAGGCCGAACACCCCCAGCGCGGCGATGCCCACGCCGAGGATCCACGCCGTCCAGGCGGCTGCGGTGACGTCCGTGAAACCCAGCAGCCACGGCAGGACGAACGTCAGGACACCGATCGCGAGGACTCCCGTCTCGCTCGACAGCGCTCCCGGGCGGGTGATGGAGACGACCCCGGCCACGATGACCCCCAGGCCGAGGACGAGCATCGCGCCTCCGCCGAGGCCGTACATCCCGTGCCAGATCCAGCTCAGTCCCAGGGCCAGACCGGCGAGGATCGCCACCCAGTCCGCCCAGCGTCCCTTCCATCGCATGGAACACCTCCCTGCGTCAGGACTGCCGCCGGCGGTCGGCCGACGGCCTCTGGACGACTCCTACCCAGTTACCGGCCGGGACAGGCACGGCCCGGGGCGGGCACGGGAGGGCGCGAAAGCACGCGGGGCGGCGCCGGAAGGGGTCTTCCGGCGCCGCCCCGCGGACGGATACCGCGCGTTCTCCGGGGACGACGTGTTCCCCGGGCACCGCCTAGTAGACGGGCAGGCTCGGGTCGACCTGGTTGATCCAGGCCAGGACGCCGCCGCCCACGTGGACGGCGTCGGAGAACCCGGCCGCGTGCACCGCCGCCAGCGCCTCGGCCGAGCGCACGCCCGACTTGCAGTGCAGGACGACGCGCTTGTCCTGGGGCAGCCGCTCCAGCGCCTTGCCGTTGAGGAAATCGCCCTTGGGGATGAGCGTGGCCCCCGGGATGTTGACGATCTCGTACTCGTTCTTCTCCCGGACGTCCACGAGGAAGACGTCCTCGGGCTTGTTGTCCAGCAGTTCCTTGAGCTCGCCCGCGGTGATCGTGGCGCCGGCGGCGGCCTCGGTGGCCTCCTCCGACACGGCTCCGCAGAACGCCTCGTAGTCGATCAGCTCGGTGACCGGCTCGGTGTCGGGGTCCTTGCGGACCTTGACCTCGCGCCAGCTCATCTCCAGGGCGTCGAAGATGAGCAGGCGGCCCACCAGGGGGTCCCCGATGCCGGTGATCAGCTTGATGGCCTCGTTGACCATGACCGAGCCGATCGAGGCGCACAGCACGCCCAGGACGCCGCCCTCGGCGCAGGAGGGCACCATGCCGGGCGGCGGGGGCTCGGGGTACAGGTCGCGGTACTGGGGCCCGTACTCGTTCCAGAAGACGCTGACCTGGCCGTCGAAGCGGTAGATGGAGCCCCACACGTACGGCTTGTCCAGGATGACGCAGGCGTCGTTGACCAGGTAGCGGGTCGCGAAGTTGTCGGTTCCGTCCAGGACCAGGTCGTAGTCGGCGAAGACCTCCAGCGCGTTGTCCGACTCCAGGCGCTCCTGGTGCAGGACCACACGGGTGCCCGGGTTCACCTCCTTGACGCTGTCCCGGGCGGACTCGGCCTTGGGGCGGCCGACGTCGCTCTGTCCGTGGATGATCTGGCGCTGGAGGTTGGACTCGTCCACGACGTCGAAGTCGATGATGCCGAGCGTGCCCACCCCCGCGGCGGCCAGGTAGAGCAGCGCCGGGGAGCCCAGGCCGCCCGCGCCGACGACCAGGACCTTGGCGTTCTTCAGGCGCTTCTGCCCGTCCATACCCACGTCGGGGATGATCAGGTGGCGCGAGTATCGGCGCACCTCGTCCACGGTCAGCTCGTCAGCTGGTTCCACCAGCGGCGGCAGCGACACGGTGACTCCTCATGTCTGTTCGGTTGCTTCACACCGCCCGTACCGGGAAACCGCCGGGCGAGGGGGCGGAGGGCGCGAAGCGTGCTTGCACTCATACCCAACCTAACGGGTGGGGTATTCCATTCCCACCCCCGGGAGGTGTGGGAGCACACACGCGTCCGCGCACGTCCTCCTCAGGGCAACCAACACCGGCCGGGAGTTCATTCCGCGGGGGCCGGCGTACCGTGCCCGGCGGTGGGTAGTGGTCGCCTGTACAGTCGGCGACGACGTTTGGGGAGGCCCCCGTGGCACAGGAGAACCGTTCCGCGAGACGACGCCCGGACGCCGGTGAACCGTCCCCCGCCCCCGAGGTGCCCGAGGCCGACGCGGCCGAGCAGCGCACACCGGCCGCGGACGACGACACCGCGAACGGATGGAACGAACCGCCGCCGGAGAGCTTCGACCAGGCCGCCGAGGCGGACGTGGTGGAGCAGGCGCGCGACGTCGGAAACGACGACGACGAGCGTCGGTGACCGCGTCCGCGTCCGTTCTCCGTTTTTCTCCGGACACCTCCCGCGACCGCCGGCCACGCCCCCGACCGCCTGTTTCCCGGGTGTTCCGGGCGGGTCGCGCGACCCACGGTCCCGCTCCACCCTGCCCGGGGGGAACCTACGCCGGAGTAAGATGAGGGGGAAAGCCGTGGAACGCGCCACCGGCGGCGTTCGACGGCACTAGCCACGCAGATGTCCGGTGATGGCGTGCATCTGCCATGCCGAGTTCGGAGGGTGTGGGTGTGACAGCTCCTTCAGACGCCCGCGCCCGGGGCACCCGCTTGCCCCGGGTCAGGCGCCGCCGTCAGCTCCTGGCCGCGGCACAGGAGGTCTTCGTCGCGCGTGGGTACCACGCGGCGGCGATGGACGAGATCGCCGACCGTGCCGGGGTCAGCAAGCCCGTGCTCTACCAGCACTTCCCAGGCAAGCTGGAGCTGTACCTGGCCCTGCTGGAGGAACACTCCGAGGTGCTGGTCGAGAAGCAGCGCGAGGCCCTGGAGAGCACCGACGACAACCGCCAGCGCGTCATCGCGAGCTTTCGCGCCTACTTCGACTTCGTCGCGGGCGACGGCGAGGCCTTCCGTCTGGTGTTCGAGTCCGACCTGCGCAACCTGCCCGCCGTGCGGGAGAAGAGCGAGGAGACCTTCCAGCGCTGCGCCGAACTGATCGGCGCGGTGATCCGGCAGGACACCAGCATCTCCGACGAGGAGGCGCACCTGCTGAGCATCGGACTGGTGGGCATGGCCGAGACCAGCGCCCGGTACTGGCTCAACAACCACGGATCCGTCCCCAAGGACGCCGCGGAGCAGTTGGTGGCCCGCCTGGCCTGGCGCGGGATCAGCGGCTGGGACCTGCAGCGGGCGGCCGGGGAACAGGACTAGCCCGTGCTTCCTTGAGGCTCGGCCGCGCCTGCCTCGTGCCCGGACGCCGCAGGTACGGGAGCCTTCGGTCCCCGCGGGTGCGCCCGCGGGACCTCCGGCGGCCCCGTCGGCGCCCTCGCCAACCCCCCGGCGGCACAGGATCCGAGTCCACCGAACAGAACCCAGCCCCTTTCCACGAGAGGACCCCCGGGCGCCGAGTGCGCCCGGGGGTCCTCTCGCTGCGAAATGAGGAAAACATCCACCCATCATTTCGCAATGAATTCATAAAGAAAAGGGAATCACCCCGGCGCATGCGGAACATGCGATTCGATCGCCGCCCTCCGGGTATCGCCGGAATGAGAAGTAACGTGCTTCTCTTCGCCGTATCCGTCTGGTCCTTGTCCGGACCCCGGCGGAGCAAGCGATTTGGGGGTGAAGACGTTATGAACGTGGGTCAGGGGCTGACGACGGCCTGGCAGGCGGTGGTCAGTTTCGTTCCGCAACTGATCGGCTTCCTGGTGATCCTGGTCCTGGGCTGGCTTATCGCCTGGGTCGTGGGCAAGGCGGTCTCCAAGGGGCTGCACAGCGTCGGACTGGACCGCGCGCTGCACCGCGGGGGTGTGGGCGAGTACTTCGAGCGCAGCCGCTGGAGCGCCAGCGAGCTGTGCGGAAAGATCATCTACTACGTCGGACTGCTGTTCGTGTTCACGCTCGCGTTCAACGTCTTCGGACCGAACCCGATCAGCGAGTTGCTCAGCCAGGTCATCGCCTGGATCCCGAGCGCCATCGTCGCGCTGATCATCGTCGTGGTGGCCGCGATGATCGCCAAGGCGGTCCGCAACGTCGTCTCCGGTGCTCTGGGCGGGCTGTCCTACGGCTCGGTCCTGGCCAACGTGGCGGCCGTGTTCATCATGGCGCTCGGCGTCATCGCCGCGCTGAACGAGATCGGCGTCGCCGTGACCGTGACCCTGCCGGTCCTGATCACGGTCCTGGCCACGATCGGCGGCATCCTCATCGTCGGCGTCGGCGGCGGCATGATCGAGCCGATGCGGTCGCGCTGGTCCCGCTGGCTGGACGTCGCCGAGCGCGAGACCGGCCGGATCAGCGAGGAGGCCAGCTACAACGCCGGGCGCGAGGCGGCCATGAACCGTCCCGCCGAGCCCGCGGAGCGGCGCGACGGGGCCACGGCCCAGGCCGCGCGCCGCGGCGGGGGCGGCGAGCCGACCACTCCGTAGCCGGCCGCGCGCCGCGGACACAGGTGAGGGCGGGACCGGCCGGTCCCGCCCTTCGTCGTGTGCGCCGTGCGTCCGTACCCGGTGCCCCGGGGCGCTTCGCCGGAGTCCGCGGGCGAACTCAGAGGAACTCGGAGTCCCGCAGTTCCAGGCGGGCGAGTTGTTCGACCCGCCGGAAAGCCAGTACCACGGAGGCGATGATCGGAAGGAAGGCCAGCCAGAAGGCCACGTTCCCCGGTCCGGTGAATACCATCGACGCCAGTGCGACGACGAAGATCAGTGCGAAAAGCGCGAAGTCGACGCGGTCCTGTTGAATCAGGACGCCGACCGGTGGGCGGGCCGCCCCATGCCGACCGCTCCTCATTCGCCTTCCTTTCTTGCGGCTCCACGAGCCGCTCCGCCAGTTACGGCGCATGCCGGTCCGATTTGCCGGACTTCCATAACGCCGCCAGTCCCACGTTGCATTCCGCAGGGCCCTGGTTCGACCACGGTGCGCCGGGCCGACATCGGCCGCTGTGGAGTCACCGGTACGTTTCAGCGTACGCCCAGCGTGGGGTTTCCACCGGAGAACTGGCAGGGCTGGTGGCCACGAGGAGCTCGGGTCGTGGCCCGCGCCGGCCTGCGGATGTCACCAACCTAGCGGACGAAACCGCGATCCTTGGCCAGGCGGCAGATGGCGAGGACTCGGAGGGTCTCCCAGTCGTACTCGACCGCCTCGGAGTCCCAGCCCCGTTCGAGGCAGCCGTCGAGGAACCCGTGGAGGTAGGTACCGAGGGTGCGGGCGTTGAGCTCGCCACCGGAGGCGGTGATGCCTTCGCACACCTGTGCGGCGTGCTGGTCCAGTTCAGCGCACATCCAGGGCTCGATCGGCCTGTCGAGGGGGCCGATCCGGTGGAAGTCACGGGTCAGTCCGGCCAGCGGATGGCGCACGGAGGTCCCACTGGGCATGGAAGTACCTACTCGGGTGGTCAGGAGACGGAAGCTTCACCGATTTTACGGGCATCAGCCAACGAATCGTCACAGAAGTGTTGGATATTACCCGCGCTTGACCAAGACATCCCAAGATGAGACCAAGTTTGCGTAATACCTGAAACCGGCGCCCAGAGGGATCAGCCGGACAGTCCCATGGCTTCCAGACGGGCCGAGTGGCGGTCGGTGAGCGAGGCGAACATCCTGCTGACCGCGGCGAGGTCGCCCAGGCCGGTGCCGTCGTCCCCGGAGGCCTTGGGGTCCTTGGCCAGCAGCGCGGCGAGGTCGGGGCGGGCCACCGCCACCGCCTGCGCCTGGCTGAGCGCCTCGCCGACCAGGCGGCGGGCCCACAGGGACAGGCGCCCGGCCAGCTTGGGGTCCTCGTCCACGGCGGCGCGCACCGTCTCGGAGACGAACTCGGCCCGGCCGGTCTCGGCCAGCACGCCCTCCACCAGGTCCCGCGTCTCCTCGTCGGCCAGCGCGGCGACCTTGCGGTAGAAGTCCCCCGCGATACCGTCGCCGACGTAGGTCTTGACCAGGCTCTCCAGCCAGCTCTGCGGCTCGGTCCGGGAGTGCCAGGCGTCCAGCGGTTCCACGAAGGGCGCCATGGCCTCCTCGGGGTCGACCCCCAGCCCCTCCAGCCGGTCCCGCAGCGTCTGGTAGTGCGCCTGCTCGGCGGCGGCGAGGGCGGCCAACTGGCCCTTGGACCGCAGGGAGGGGGCCAGTCCCGCGTCGTCGGCGAGACGGAAGAAGGAACCGAGCTCGGCGTAGGCGAGCAGCCCGAGCAGATCGATCACGCCGGGACTGTCAGAGGGGCCTTGGATCATGCGGGTCAGCGTATCGCCCGGCCACCCGGGTACCGAACCGGGGACTAAACGAACCGCCGGCACGGTTGCACCCGCTGGGAGCGGGTACGGTCCACGCCGTCCACAGCCCGGTGAACTGCTATGTCCACCAGGCGCGTCACCAGCTAGACTCTGCGTGATGACCGGCGTGTGCGTCCGACCGAACTCTCCTCACACACGCGGGGATCTCCCACGCAGCGGCGTCGCGGAGGCGGCGCCCGCACAGGCGCGGACCCCCACCGACGGTGGCCCAGGCCGCGCGAGGACAACGACGAACCACGGATGCGCTCCCCGTCCAATACGGGGACGGTCCCTATCCGCGGCGGGGAACCCCCGCGTCGCACGGATCCGGCAGGCTGCGCCACCGCGGCGCCTCGTGACAGAGGCGAGCGATGAGCCGCGCCCGCACGGAGGCGAGGGACCGATGGACCGCATCCCGCCGCGGCCGGCCAACGTTGCGGCACGCCAAGATGGAGGCTTGAGCCCTGAGCAGCACAGACGAGACGACCAAACCGAAGATCACCTTCCGCGACCTCGGCGTGAACACCGAGTTCGCCGACGCCCTGGAGGCGGAGGGGATCATCGAGCCCTTCCTCATCCAGGAACTGGCCCTGCCGATCGCGCTGAACGGCAACGACATCATCGGCCAGGCCCGGACCGGTACCGGCAAGACCCTGGCCTTCGGCCTCCCGCTGCTCCAGCGGGCACAGGCCGCACCCGGCACGGCCAAGCGGCCCCGCGCCCTGGTCGTGGTCCCCACCCGTGAGCTGGCCATCCAGGTCGCCGCGGACCTGACCACCGCCAGCAAGCGCAGCGGCGGCCGCATCCTGACCGTCTACGGCGGCCGTTCCTACGAGCCGCAGGTCAACGGCCTCAAGGAGGGCACCGACGTCGTCGTCGGCACCCCGGGCCGCCTGCTGGACCTGGAGAACCAGAAGCACCTGCGCCTGGACGAGGTGTCCGCGGTGGTGCTGGACGAGGCCGACAAGATGCTCGACCTGGGCTTCCTGCCCGACATCGAGCGCATCCTCACCAAGATCCCGAGCGAGCGCCAGACCATGCTCTTCTCGGCCACCATGCCGAGCGAGATCGTCTCCCTGTCGCGCAAGTACCTGAGCCGCCCCACCCACGTGCGCGCGAGTGACGACAACGAGATCGACGGCTCGGCCATCACGGGGCAGATCACGCAGCACGCGTTCCGCACCCACCAGATGGACAAGATCGAGATGCTCGCCCGCCTGATCCAGGCGGAGGACCACGGCCAGAGCATGGTGTTCTGCCAGACCAAGCGGGCCTGCGACCGGGTGGCGGGCGACCTGAAGACGCGCGGCTTCGCCGTCGCGGCCGTCCACGGCGACCTGGGCCAGAGCCAGCGCGAACGCGCCCTCCGGGCCTTCCGCAACGGCAAGATCAACATCCTGGTCGCCACCGACGTGGCGGCCCGGGGACTCGACGTGGACGACGTCACGCACGTGGTCAACTACGAGACGCCCGAGGACGAGAAGACCTACACGCACCGCATCGGCCGCACCGGCCGGGCCGGGCGCAGCGGCACCGCCGTCACCTTCGTGGACTGGCAGGAGATGCCGCGCTGGAAGCTGATCAACAGCGCTCTCGACCTGCCGTTCTTCGAGCCGGAGGAGACCTACTCCACCTCGCCGCACTTCTTCGAGGCGCTGCGGATCCCGGCCGGGACCAAGGGCAAGCTGGCCGCGGACAAGCGCGACGAGCACGCGGGCCTGGAGGCCGAGGAGGTCGAGGACATCGGCGACACCGGGGCGCCCCGCGGCGACCGGGGCGGCCGACGGGACCGCGACCGCGACCGGGACCGGGACCGCGGTGAGGGCGGACGCGGCCAGAGCCGCAACCGCTCGCGCCGCCGCACCCGCGGCGGTAGCGGGTCGGCCGGGTCCGGGGCTCCCGCGGAGAAGGCGGGCAGCAGTGCCCCGGCTTCCCCGGACGCCTCGCGCGAAGGCGGCAAGTCCTCCGCCGAGGGCACCCGCAAGGTGCGGCGGCGCCGTCGTACCCGTGGTGGCGCCAGCGCCGCCCGACGGGATCCCGAGAACACCTGACGCACGGGCGCCCGAACGGGCGCCGCGGTCGACGCGGGGCGGGCGACGGGCCTTCCCCGCGGTGCCGATGGCCGTCACGGCCGCGGCCCGGGTTCGACCGGCCCGGGTCACCGATCGTCTAGGGTGGCCCGACGTGAGTACACCTCAGTTCATCGACCTGCCCCCGGGCGTGCGGCGCGCGGACCTGCCCCTGTCGTACGGTCCCGTCGCCGCCCTGCGGGCGCTTCCCACCTCCGGCGGCCCCGAGCTGGCCCCCGCTGTCCTGGTGCACGGATTCACCGGCAGCAAGGAGGACTTCATCTCCCTCCTCCAGAGCCTGGCCCAGGCCGGCCGGGAGGTGGTCGCGATCGACCTCCCCGGCACCTACCAGTCGCCGGGCCTGGAGTCCCTCGTGCTCCCGCCCGGCGTACGGCGGCCGGACTACCGCCTGCCCTCCCTGGGGGCGGTGGTCGCCGAGGTCCTGGACCAGATCGGCGACGGCGGCCCCGTCCACCTGCTGGGGCACTCCTTCGGCGGGCTGGTCTCACGCGAGGCCGCGCTGGTCGACATGGCGCCGCTGGCCTCGCTCACCCTGATGTGCTCGGGCCCCGGCGCCCTGAGCGGTCCGAGCGCGGACACCACGCGCGGCCTCATCGCCGCCGTGTCCATGAACCCCACCTCCGAGCGGCTCCGGGAGCTGTGGGAGGAGCAGTTCGACGCCGTGGCGCAGGGACGCACCCCCCAGTCCGAGATCCGCGACTTCCTGCGCGAGCGGCTGCTGGCCAGCAGCCCCGTGGGCCTGATGCACATGGCCGAGGAGCTGTTGGCCGCGCCCGACCGCGTGGACGAGCTGGCCCGTGTGGATGCCCCCAAGCTGGTCCTGTACGGCGAGAACGACGAGGCGTGGCCGCTGGAGGAGCAGGACCGGATGGCCGAGCGGCTGGAGGCCAAGCGCCTGGTGGTCCCCGGCGCGGGTCACTCCCCCAACGTGGAGGCCCCCGAGACCACGGCGAGCGCGCTGACCGCGTTCTGGAACGAGTCGGAGTCGGTGGGCCGCCGCTGACCGTGGCACGCGGCCGCGCCGCCGGAGGACGGCGGCGCGGCGGTGAACAGGTCTCGGCGGGTCCTCGGAGGGGCGCGCCTGGTGCGGCGCCCGACCACGGTGATCTTGCTCCCAGTGGCACTGTCGGCGCTCCACGGTGACGCCGAGAGCAAGATCAGCGCGGAGGGGGCTCCTGCGCTAGACCCAGGAGTCGAAGTTCTTGCTCTCGGCGCCCGCGGTGGTGGCGGGGCCGCGGTCGGGCAGGACGCGGGTGTCGGGCGGCAGGGACAGCAGCGCCTTCCCGATGGAGGCGAGCTGCGTCGTGTAGTCGATGTAGGTGCTGCCGACCATGCCGGGCTCGCCCCTGCGCAGGGTGTCACCGCTGAAGACGACCCCGAGCTGGCTGATGTAGTAGCCGACGGTGCCGGTGGCGGTGCCGGGCAGGGCCAGGACGTCGATGTGCAGGTCGCCGATGTCGAGGGCGCCCTGGCCCTCCACCTCGATCTCGGGGCGGTGCTCGGCGCCGTGGTGGCGGCGCCAGGCGCGCATCTCACGCGGGTGCAGGGCGATGGGGGCCTCGGACTCCTCCGCGATCTTGATGGCCGACTCGATGTGGTGGCTGTAGGCGTTGGTGCAGGCCACGAGGTAGACCTCGCGCTCCCCGACGGCCTCCATGATGGCCTCGGCGTCGTAGGCGGGATCGATGACGATGACGCCCTCGTCGTCGGCCTCGACGATCCAGGTGTTGCTGACGATGTCGATCTTCTCGCCGTCGAACTCGAAGACGCCGGCCGTGCGCACGCGGGTGATCTTGTCGGAGTCGGGACCGGTCACGCCGGTCTCCTCGCCCTCGTCGGCGAAGACGTCGTCGGACGCGTCCTCCTCGGGCTCCTTCTCGGAGTCCTCGGCGTCGGCTTCCCTCCCGGCCTCCTCCTCGGAGTCCTCCGGGGCCCCGGTGTCGCCGGACCCGGTCTCGGCGTCCGCCTTCCCGGCCTTCGCGTCGGCCGTGCCGGCCTCGGCGGAGTCCTCCTCCTTGGCCTCCTCCTGGTCCACCGCGGCCTCCGCAGCGGAGTCGGTGGCCTCCTGGCCGTCCTGCTTCTTCGGCTTCCGCTTCCAGAACACGGTGTCAGACCTTTCGCTTGCGTCAGGGTACGAGTGGGTCGCGCTGCGACCCATTGTCGCGCTACCACACAGTGGTCGGTACCGTACCGGACTCCGGGGAACCGTCACACGGTTCACCCCCGCAGAAGCGGCACCCCCGTCGCGGGCGCGACGAGCCGCTCGAACGCCTCCGGATCGGTGGTCCTGCACCCCAGCCTGCGGCCGGACAGGCTCCCGTGGTCGTCGCTGGAGCCGGTGACCACCACGCCCAGGTCCCCGGCCACCCCGCGCCAGTGGACGGCCTGCCTCCGGTTGTGCGAGGGGTGGTCGGCCTCGATCCCGCCCAGGCCCGCGGCGGCCATGCGCTCCACCAGTTCGAGGGGGACCGCGCCGTTGAGGGAGCCCTCCGCCCGGGCCGGGTGGGCCAGCGAGCACACACCGCCCGCCGCGCGCACCAGTTCCACCGCGCGGACCGGGTCGATCGCGTACCGCGAGGCGTAGGCCGGGCCGCCCGAGCCGATCCACCGGTCGAAGGCGTCCTGCACGTCCCTGGCCGCACCCGCCTCCACGATCGCGCGGGCCAGGTGCGGGCGGCCGATCGTGTTGGCGTCGGCGTACTCGTCGCGGCCCGCGCCGGCGATCTCCAGCACCCGCTCCCAGGTGAGGTCCACCCCCAGGTCGCGGAGCTTGCGGACCATCTCCTCGGCGCGGGCGGCCCGGTCGGAGCGGACACGGCGCAGCTCCTCTGCCAGGCCGGGGTTCTCGGGGTCGAACAGGTAGGACACCAGGTGCACGCTGGACCCGGCGTAGGCGCAGGACAGCTCCATCCCCGGAACGAGGGTGAACCCGGGGGGCAGGTACTTGGCGGCCTCCTCGATACCGCCGACCGTGTCGTGGTCGGTGAGGGCGAGGACGTCGAGACCCGCGGCGACCGCGTACTCGACGACATCGGCGGGGGTGTCGGTTCCGTCGGAGACCGAGCTGTGTGAGTGCAGGTCGATACGTGTCACCGGGCGATTGTACGTAAGTCCCGGGCGCCGCGCCCCGCACGGGTGGAGCCGGGCGGCGGATTCAGTCCGTTTCGTCCCGGGGCGCCAGGCTCCGGACGAGGAAGGGGCTGGGTGCGCCGAAGGGCGGTTCCAGCGCGACGCCCCCGTCCCTGATGTCACGCAGGTCGCGCAGAGCGTTGATCTCGCACATGAGCATGCCGGTGTCGGCGGCTGCGAACACCAGCCACACCCAGTGGGCGAGCGCCTCGCCGGTGTAGACGGCCCGGTCGCGGCCCACGTCCAGGTTCCACAGCGCGATCTCGTGGCCGTCGAAGCGCACCTTGGCGTCGGCCGCTGAGCTGTCGAAGCCGTCGCCGGGGTCGGGGCCCTCCAGCCCGGCGAGGCGGGCGCCGAGGCCCACACCGGGGTCCTCCGCGACGATGACGGCCTCGCCGACGCCGCCGAGCGGGTCGGGACCGGACAGGGCCACGGCGGTGGCGAGGACGCCGCTGCGTTCGTCTCCGCACTCGGCGAAGCCGGTGACCACCCAGTTGGTGGGCAGCGGCCAGGGAATCCAGACGGGGACGTGGGCCTGGGGCAGGAGTACCTCCAGGGCCGCGGTTCCGGGTGCCCGCACCGGTTGCAGGGGCACCACCGGTCCGTGGACGTCGCACTGCCAGGCGCTGGTCCACAGCCCCGGAGGCTGGACCGCGCGCCCGCAGCGGGGACACGTGGGCTCGGACTTCATGCTGCTCACGGGTCTACCCGACCCGTCCGGCCGGAAAACGCGGTGGGGGCGGACCGCGCGTGCGGCCCGCCCCCGTCCCGTAGCGGTGGTACTACCGCTGCTGGCGCTTCTTGTTGGCCGTCATCCGGCCGCGCTCCTTCTGGTCCAGGACGACCTTGCGGATGCGCACGTGGTCGGGGGTGACCTCCACGCACTCGTCCTCGCGGCAGAACTCCAGGGCCTGCTCCAGGGAGAGCTTGCGCGGCGGCACCAGGCGCACCAGCTCGTCGCCGGTGGCCGAGCGCATGTTGGTGAGCTTCTTCTCCTTGGTGATGTTGACGTCCATGTCGTCGGCGCGCGAGTTCTCGCCCACGATCATGCCCTCGTAGACCTCGGTGCCCGGCTCGACGAAGAGCGTGCCGCGCTCCTGGAGGTTGAACATCGCGAACGCGACGGCGGCGCCGGCGCGGTCGGCCACCAGGGACCCGTTGGGCCGGGTGCGCAGCTCGCCGAACCACGGCTCGAACTTCTCGAAGACGTGGTGGGCGATACCGGTACCGCGGGTCTCGGTGAGGAACTCGGTACGGAAGCCGATGAGGCCGCGGGAGGGCACCAGCCAGTCCATGCGCACCCAGCCGGTGCCGTGGTTGACCATGTTCTCCATCCGGCCCTTGCGGACGCTGAGCAGCTGGGTGATGGCACCCATGTACTCCTCGGGGGCGTCCACGGTGAGGCGCTCGACGGGCTCGTGGACCTTGCCGTCGACGACCTTGGTGACCACCTGCGGCTTGCCGATGGTCAGCTCGTAGCCCTCACGGCGCATCTGCTCGACCAGGATGGCCAGCGCCAGCTCGCCGCGGCCCTGCACCTCCCAGGTGTCGGGGCGCTCGGTGGGCAGCACGCGCAGGGAGACGTTGCCGACGAGCTCCTTCTCCAGGCGGTCCTTGACCAGGCGGGCGGTGACCTTGGAGCCCTTGACCCTGCCGACCAGCGGCGAGGTGTTGGTGCCGACGGTCATGGAGATCGCGGGCTCGTCCACCCGGATCAGCGGCAGCGGGACCGGGTTCTCCAGGTCGGCGAGGGTCTCGCCGATCATGATGTCCTCGATACCGGCGATGGCGACGATGTCGCCGGGCCCGGCCTTCTCGGCGGGCTTGCGCTGCAGGCCCTCGGTCATGAGCAGCTCGGTGAGCTTGACCTGCTGGATGCTGCCGTCGGTGCGGATCCACGCGACCTGCTGGCCCTTGCGCAGCTCACCCTGCTGGATGCGGCACAGCGCCAGACGGCCCAGGAACGGGGAGGCGTCCAGGTTGGTGACGTGGGCCTGGAGGGAGCCTCCGGGGACGTACTCGGGAGCCGGAATGGTGTCCAGGATGGTGCTGAACAGCGGCACGAGGTTGTCGTTGTCGGGCACGGTGCCGTTGGCGGGGCGCTCCAGGGAGGCCTTGCCGTCGCGCGCGCAGGCGTAGACGATCGGGAACTCGATCTGCGACTCGTCGGCGTCCAGGTCCATGAACAACTCGTAGGTGTCGTCCACGACCTCGGCGATGCGGCTGTCGGGCCGGTCGACCTTGTTGATGACGAGGATGACGGGAAGCTTGGCCTGGAGTGCCTTGCGCAGCACGAAGCGGGTCTGCGGGAGCGGGCCCTCGCTGGCGTCCACGAGCAGCACGACGCCGTCGACCATCGACAGGCCCCGCTCGACCTCGCCACCGAAGTCGGCGTGGCCGGGGGTGTCGATGATGTTGATGACCACGTCCTCGCCCTCGGGCGTGGTGTAGTGGACAGCCGTGTTCTTCGCGAGAATGGTGATGCCCTTCTCGCGCTCCAGGTCATTGGAGTCCATCACACGGTCGTCGACGTCCTGGTTCTCGCGGAACACTCCGGACTGCCAGAGCATGGCGTCAACGAGGGTCGTCTTGCCGTGGTCCACGTGGGCCACGATCGCGACGTTGCGGAGGTCGCTGCGGCGTGCGGAGCCCTCGACGGGCGTAGCGCTGGACATGGGAAAGTCTCGATCTCCTGGTACTGGGAAGAGACCGCAGATTGCCACGGCCCGTTACCAGTTTATGTGGTCAAAGCGGCCCCTTGGGGAAACGTGCGGGCCGAACCGTCCTCAGGGCCTGGTGACGGCGCCCGGGGAGAGCAGTGGCTCGACGATGTCGAGGAAGGGCACGTCGGCGGGAAGCCAGTCCAGGGCGCGCAGGCCGGCGGCGTTGAGCCAGCGCAGGGAGAGGTGCTCCCGGGCCTCGGGCTCGCCGGAGAGCAGCTCCACGCGCCACAGCCGCAGCACGGCGGGGCGCGTGTGGTCCCGGCCGGGCGCGGGGAAGGGCGCGTCCGCGCCGAGCTGGTGCAGGGGGCGGACGTCGGCGCCGAGCTCCTCACGGAACTCGCGGACCACGGCCTGGGCCGGGGTCTCCCCCGGGTCGACCTTGCCGCCGGGGAACTCCCACCGGCCGCGCAGGGCCTCGGGACCGGCGCGCTGGGCGGCCAGGACGCGGCCGTCGCGGATGACGACGGCGCCCACCACGATCAGGGTCTGTTGTTCCACGGTGCCCAGCGTAGCGATGCCCCACGACATGGCGGGCCCGGCGGCGGAGCGGTCAGGGGGTGCCCGGCCCGGCGGTCCCGCCCGGCGTCCACCGGACGGACCGCAGCCGGTGCGCCAGCGCCGTGTGCCTGCGCCCGGAGGAGGCGTTGCGGACCGCCTGGGCCAGGGCGCGCCGGGAGCCGACGAGGACGACCAGCTTCTTCGCCCGGGTGACGGCGGTGTACAGCAGGTTGCGCTGGAGCATCATCCAGGCGCTGGTGGTGACGGGGACGACCACGGCGGGGTACTCGCTGCCCTGGGACCGGTGCACGGTGACGGCGTAGGCGTGGGCGAGTTCGTCGAGCTCGGCGAAGTCGTAGGCGACCTCCTCGTCCTCGTCGGTGCGCACCAGGACCTCCTGGGCGACGGAGTCGATGCCCGTGACCACACCGAGGGTTCCGTTGAACACCCCGGTCTCGCCCTTCTCGTAGTTGTTGCGGATCTGGGTGACCTTGTCGCCGACGCGGAAGACACGGCCGCCGAAGCGGCGTTCGGGGACGTGCTCGCCCGAGGGGGTCACGGCGGCCTGGAGCGCCGTGTTGAGGTTGACGGCCCCGGCCGGGCCGCCCTTCATGGGGGTGAGGACCTGCACGTCCCGGCGCGGGTCGAGGCCGAACCGGCGAGGGATACGGCGGGCGACCACGTCCACGGTCATCTCGGCGGCGTCCTCGGACTCCTCGCAGGGGAAGAGGAAGAAGTCGTTCATGCCCTGGAAGTGCGGCGGTTCACCGCTGTTGATCCGGTGGGCGTTGGTGATCACCCCGGAGTGCTGGGCCTGGCGGAAGACGTGGGTCAGGCGCACGCTCGGAACGGGCGATCCCTCGTCGAGCAGGTCGCGCAGCACCTGGCCCGCGCCGACGGAGGGCAGCTGGTCCACGTCGCCGACGAACAGCAGGTGCGCTCCGGGCGGGACCGCCTTGACCAGCTTGTTGGCCAGGAGCACGTCCAGCATGGAGGCCTCGTCCACCACCAGCAGGTCGCAGTCGAGCGGGTTGTCGCGGTCGTAGGTGGCCTCGCCGCCCGGGCGGAGTTCGAGGAGCCGGTGCACGGTGGAGGCCTCGACCCCGGTCATCTCGGTGAGGCGCTTGGCGGCGCGTCCCGTGGGCGCGGCCATGATCACCTTGGCGCGCTTGGCCGCGGCCAGGGTGACGACGGAGGCGACGGTGAAGGACTTGCCGCAGCCGGGCCCGCCGGTGAGCACGCACACCTTCTCCGAGAGCGCCAGGCGCACGGCCTCGCGCTGGGCCTCGGCGAGCTCGGCGCGGGTGCGGGAGTGCAGCCAGTCCAGGGCCACGTCCCAGTCCACCCCGGCGAACGCGGGCATGCGGTCCACCGGGTGGGAGAGCAGGGTGCGCAGCCCGGAGGTCAGACCGACCTCGGCCCGGTGCATGGGCACCAGGTAGACGGCGCGCACGGGCTCTCCCTCGGGTCCGGGGACGGTCTCCCGGACCACGCCCTCGGTGGCCACGAGCTCGGCGACGCACTCGATCACCAGCCCGGCCTCCACCTGGAGGATCTTCACGGCGGCGGAGATGAGCTTCTCCTCGGGCAGGTAGCAGTGCCCGTCCCCGGTGGACTCCGAGAGGGTGAACTGGATCCCGGCCATCACCCGCTGCGGGCTGTCGTGCGGGATGCCGACCGCCTGGGCGATGGTGTCGGCGGTCTTGAAGCCGATCCCCCACACGTCGGTGGCCAGCCGGTAGGGCTCCTTCTGCACGATGTCGATGGAGGCGTCGCCGTACTTCTTGTAGATGCGCACGGCCAGGGAGGTGGTGACCTCGACCCCCTGGAGGAAGACCATCACCTCCTTGATGGACTTCTGCTCCTCCCACGCGTTCGCGATGAGCCCGGTGCGCTTGGGGCCGAGGCCCGGGACCTCGATGAGCCGCTCGGGGTGCTCCTCGATGACGTCCAGGGCGTCGGTGCCGAAGTGGTCGACGATCCGCTCGGCCATCTTCGGGCCGATGCCCTTGATCAGTCCGGAGCCGAGGTAGCGGCGGATGCCCTGGACCGTGGCGGGCAGGACGGTCGTGTAGTCGTCCACGTGGAACTGGCGGCCGTACTGGGGGTGGGAGCCCCAGCGGCCGCGCATGCGCAACGCCTCACCGGGCTGGACGCCCATGAGGGAGCCGACCACGGTGAGCAGGTCGCCGCCACGGCCGGTGTCGACGCGGGCGACGGTGTACCCGGTGTCCTCGTTGGCGTAGGTGATCCGTTCCAGGACGCCCTGGACGACGGCTGGCTGGACGGTCTTGTCGGACACGCGTTCGTCCTCTCCGGGTCACGTACGCTCCGGTGCCTCCGCGGCCGCGCCGCCGACGCGCGGCGCGTCCTCGCCCAGGACCGCGAGCACGCGGTCGCGGTCGGCCCGGCGCAGGCTCCGGGCCACCAGGACGTAGGAGTGTCTGAGCATCTCCAGGATCTCGTCCTCGGGCACCGTGCCGTCCAGGAGCACGGAGTTCCAGTGCTTCTTGTTCATGTGGTATCCGGGCGTGACGGCGGGGAACCGGTCCCGCAGCTCCAGGGCCAGGTCGGGGTCGCACTTGAGGTTGGCCGTGGCCGGTCCGCTCCCGTCGCCTCCCCCCGTGAGCAGGGCGAACATCTTCTGTCCGGCCACCTTGTACACCAGGGCGCCCGGGCCGAAGGGCTCGCCCTCCTCGGCTTCGGGGAACCACAGGGCGGCGTCGATGAACTGTCCGGGGGTCATGGGCGGCCCCTCCCTTCCTCCGTCTCCGACAGTGCCAGAGACCGCCGACGTTCGGGAGCCCCGCCCCGTCCTGTGGACGGCCCCGCCCGCGGGCGGCGGGGCGGTCGGTCCGGGTCGTCCGCCAGGGCGGCGACCCGCAGGGCGAGCTCCTGGGCCCGCACGAGGGAGTCGAGCATCTCGCCGCTCTGCCCGTGCACGGCACCGGCTTCGGCCGCCTCCACGGCGATCACGTCGAGCTCACGGGCCGACACGCGGTCCTGCTCGTCCAGTTCGGCGGTGCGCACACGGCCCGCGTAGTCCTCCAGCACCTCGACACGGGCCCTCACCTCGGCCGTCTCCGCGGCCAGGACGGCTCCGGCGCGGGCGGCGGCCTCGCGGCTGCGCTCCCCGGGCGTGGGCGTCCGCCGGATCCGGTCCCTGACCCGGGTCTGGTGGAGCAGGCTCCGGGCGACGAACCACTCCACGTCGGCCAGCACCACCCGGTTGCGCACGGTGTCCAGCAGGAGCCCGCGCTCGTGGAGCGGTGAGCCCAGGACCGCGTCGACGGCCCTCTGCACGCGCTCCAGGAGGGCACGGGATCCGTCGTCGAGCGTTCCGGGGGACACGAACGCCTCCTCGGCGGACTCGACGATCCGCACGGGGTCGCGTTCACCCTCCCGCCGGTGGCGGAGCGCGCGGACCAGGGACGCGCTCCCCACGGCGAGGACGGCGCCCGCCGCGAGGGCGAGCTCGGCGCGCAACGGGAGGTCGAGGACCAGCCAGGTCACGGCCAGGACCCAGAAGAGCCCGTAGGAGACCCGCAGGAGCGCCTTTCCCCAGCCGTCCGGGCGGCCGGTGTCGCGCGGGACCCTCCGGGCCCGGGCCTCGTCCAGGGCGACGCGCAGGCTCTCCGCGCGCTCCGGCGGAAGGGAGGGGTCGAGCGTGGCCCTGCCCTCCTGTCCGGGTTCGCCGACCAGGCCGAACAGACGCACCAGCCTGGACCGCGCCTGGTCCCCGCGCTCGCTGAGGACGAGCACGCCGCGGGCGTCGCGCGTGGCGAGGCCCGCGGCGACGAGTGCGGTGCTGTCCTCGTCCCGCCGGACGTCGGGGCACCACACGCCCTGCCTGGCGGGGAGGGGCTCGGCGCGGCGCAGGGCCCGGACCATGTCGGGGGTGAGCCGGACGGGGTATCCGCCGGGGAGGGTGAACTCCATCGTGTTCCTTCCGCGCGCGGACGGGCTTGCGCTTGACGACGTCTTTATAGCGGAGTCCCCCGCCGCGCGGGGGTTCGCGGCCGTGCGCGCCCTCCTGCCGCCGCGCCGGAGGCGGATAGGATCCGGCGCAACAGCGTCCCCCGTCCCCGGCGAAGCGGGAGTCACCATGAAGGCGCGCGGCGTACGCAGACTCGCCCCCCTGGAGCCGGACGACCCCCGTGAGATCGGCGGGCACCGGGTGCGGGGGCGGATCGGCTCCGGCGGCATGGGCACGGTCTACGCCGCCGACTCCCCCGGCGTGCACGGCTACCTGGCGGTCAAGGTCGTCCACGCCGAGCAGGCCGCCGACCGGCGCTTCCGGGAGCGGTTCGCGCACGAGGCCCGCCTGCTCTCCCGGGTGAACAGCCCGGCGGTGGCACGGTTCGTGCGCGCCGACGTGGAGGCGGACCCGCCCTGGATGATCACCGAGTACGTGCCGGGGCCCACCCTGCGCCACCACGTGGAGCGGCACGGCCGCCTGCGCGGGGGGATGCTGCTGGGGCTGGCCGTGGGCGTCGCGGAGGCGCTGCGGGCCATCCACGCCGCCGGCGTGGTCCACCGCGACCTCAAGCCCGGCAACGTGGTGCTCTCCGGCAAGGGCCCCAAGCTGCTGGACTTCGGGATCGCGCACCCGGTGGAGGACCCCGATCCCACCAAGTGGATCCGGCTGCGCAGGATGCGCCGGGCCTACCGGGACCTCAGGCTGCCGTCACCGGAGTCGCTGCCCGACGAGCGGGTCGCCGAGCAGGTCGACAGACTGGGCACGCCGGGGTGGATCAGCCCCGAGCAGTACCGGCGCGAGCCCACGACGCAGAGGGCCGACGTGTTCCTGTGGGGGGCCACGGTGGCCTTCGCCGCCGCCGCGCACGACCCGTTCGGTCGGGCCGGGGTCAAGGAGATGGCCCGGCGCGTGATGTTCGAGGAACCGGACCTGGAGTACCTGCCGCCCGGCCTGGAGCGGCTGGTGCTGGCCGCGATGGCCAAGGAGCCGGGTGGGCGGCCCGACGCCGTGGAGCTGCTGCGCGCGGCCCTGGCCCTGGAGGGCCCCGAGGGCGGAGTGCACGCGGCGGAGGGCCCCGGGCAGGCCGCGGCGGGGCCGGACGCCGCGGCCGTGCGGCGGCTGCTGGAGCGCCGGTGGACGGAGGTGGCGGTGCGTCCGCCGCGGCCCCCGCGCAAGGGGCGCGGGCCGTTCGGCCGCGCGTTCGGCCCCGGGCGCGGCTGAGGGCGGCCGCCGGTCAGAGCAGCCCGTAGTGGGCGCGGGCCTCGCGGGAGAACATGTGGACCACCATCATGACGGCGAAGCCCAGCGGGATGACCGCGAAGTAGTCCCCGGCGAGGCTCCACAGCAGGAGCGCGCCCGCGGCGGCCTGGAAGAGCACGACGCCCCAGAACACGCCGACCGTGCGGTGGTGGATCCTGGCGGCCAGGAGCGTGGACAGCAGCCCGTACACGCCGGTGACCGCCGCCATGGCGGCCATCATGGCGCGCACCGTCTCCACGTCGGAGAAGGGTTCGGCGCTTTGCCCCGAGGCGGCGTCGGCCTGCTGCCGCATGGCCTCGGCCACGGCCTCGGAGGACACGCTCAGCCCCATGAGGAAGAGGGCCGACAGCGCGAGCCCGCAGGCGCCGCCCACGAACATCAGGACGCGGACGAGCGCCACCTTCCCGGGCAGGGGCGCGTCGGGGCGCAGCGCGTCGAGGTGGGCACCGAAGTCGGGCATCCCCCGCGGCGGCACGCCGCCTCCGTGCTGCGTCCCGTCGGGGTCGTACGGGTCCTGGCCAGAGGAAAACACGGACGTCCTCCGAGGGATGTCGAGCCGGCTTGTCTCCCCCATCGTAGAGGGCGGGAGGCGAAGGGCACGGGACCGGCCGGGAAACCGCTCCACCGCCGCGGGCGGCGGGCCGTACGGGCGGGTCACCGGGCGGGTCACCCAGTGCGACCGAGAGGGCAGCAGGGTCACGCAGCGCGATACGGACGTACCAAAAACCTGTATCGGTACCGCAGATTCTGCAAATCGTAACCCCGTGGCACGTGAACCCTCGTCCGCGCGCCTCTAGGGTGAACCACTCCGACCCCCTGTCCGCCCCGGCGGAACCCCCGGTCGTCCCCCGACGACGTTCATCCTCCGAAGGAGTCCCGGAAAGATGTCCAGACTCGTGCGCGCCTCGGCCGCACTGGTGCTGACGAGCGCCCTGGTGGTCCCGTTCGCACCCACAGCGAGTGCGTCCGTCCCCGCGAACCCCGAGGACGGCGCCGACTTCACCCTGACGATCCTGCACGCCAACGACCCCGAGTCCCAGCTGCTGCCCGCCCCCGAGCAGGCGGGCTTCGGCGGCGCCGACCGCTTCACCACGCTGCTCCACCGGCTGCGCGAGGCCGAGGACAGCGGCACCGGCGCGGAGGAGGGCGAGGCCGACGAGCACGGTGTCGTGACCGTCAACGCCGGCGACATGTACCTTCCGGGCCCGGAGTTCGCCGCCTCCCGCGAGGAGGGCGCGCCCTTCTACGACGCCGTCGCCGCCGGCCACGCGGAGTACGACGCGATCTCCATGGGCAACCACGAGTTCGACTTCGGCCCGGACGTGTACGCGGAGTTCCTCGAACAGCTGGACGGGGACACCACGGTGGTCGCCGCCAACGTGGACGTGTCCGCCGAGTCCCGCCTGGCCGCGCTGGAGGAGGAGGGCCGGATCGCGCCCAGCACCGTGGTGGAGGCCTCCGGACACGAGGTCGGCGTCGTCGGCGCCCTGTACCCGCCGCTGGATACCATCACCAGCCCGCGCGGCGTGGTGGTGGAGGACCTCGTCGAGCCGGTCCAGGCCGAGGTCGACCGGCTGACCGAGGCGGGCGTGGACAAGGTCGTCCTGATCTCGCACCTGCAGAACATCGCCTACGAGGAGAGGGTCGCCCAGGAGCTGACCGGCGTCGACGCCATCGTCGCGGGCGGCGGCCACGAGGTGATGGCCGGCCCGGACGACGCGCTGGTGCCCGGCGACGAGGTCACCGCGCACCCGGAGACCGGCGAGCCGCTGGCCTACCCGCTGATGGCCACCAACCCCGAGGGCGTCGGGGTGCCGATCGTCACCGCCGGATCGAACTACAAGTACGTGGGCCGCCTGGTCGTGAACTTCGACGGCGGCGACGTGGTGTCGGTCTCCGACCGCTCCGGCCCGGTCCGGGTCTCCGGCACCGGTGAGGACGCGGTCGAGCCCCACCCCGAGGTGGCCGAGCAGGTGACCGGGCCGGTCTCCGAGTACGTGGCCGGGCTGGCCGAGGCCGAGGTGGCCCGGAGCGAGGTCGACCTGAACGGCGTCCGGGACCCCGGCGTGCGCACCCGGGAGACCAACCTGGGCAACCTGGTGGCGGACGCGCTGCTGGACACCGGTGTCCGCAACGCCGACGAGTACGGGGTCCCCGCACCGCGGATCGGCATCCAGAACGGCGGCGGCATCCGCAACTCCTCGGTGATCCCCGCGGGGCCGCTGACCTCGTTGGACACCTACTCGATCGCCCCGTTCGCCAACCAGGTGGCGGTGGTCCCGGAGATCCCGCGTTCGCAGGTCAAGGAGCTGCTGGAACAAGGCGTGGCCGCCGCACCCGCGGCCAGCGGAGCGTTCATGCAGGTCGCGGGGGTCAACTTCGCCTACGACCCGGAGCGCACCGCGCAGGTGGTCGACGAGGAGGGCGTGGTCCTCACCCCCGGCGAGCGGGTCCGCAACGTGGTCCTGCACGACGGCACGGTGCTCGTCGAGGACGGCGAGGTCGTGGAGGGCGAGCCGATCACGGTCGTGACCAACGACTTCTCCGCGCGGGGCGGCGACATGTACCCGTTCCGCGGCGCGGACTTCACCGTGGTGGGCGCGACCTACCAGGGCGCCCTGGAGAACCTGCTCACCGGGACGCTGGAGGGGAGGGTCACCGAGGAGGCCTACCCCGAGGGCGGTTCCGGCCGCATCGTGGTGGGCGAGCAGGCCACCGTGCCGGACGGCGACGGCGGCGGGAAGCCCACCGACCCGCCGAGCGGGGACCCCACGGATCCGGCCGACCCGACCGACCCGGCCGACCCGACGGCTCCGCCGACCGCGGGCCCGACCGCTCCGACCGACCCGGGGAAGGATCCCGGCAAGCCCGGCGGGGACGCCGGCGGCCCCCTGCCGACGACCGGTGGCGCGCTGTTCGGGCTGGTCGCCGCGGCCGCGGTGGCCGTCGCCGCCGGCGGTGCCGCGCTCTACCTGGCCCGCAGGCGCGGAGGCGCCGCCGAAGGGGAGGCCGCGGAGACGGACTCCTAGGCAGTCGGGACGGGCCCGCCCGGGGTGTACGACACCCGGGGCGGGCCCGTGCCGTGTCCGGCGCCCGTCGGCGTGAGGGGGCCGGCACCGGCCTCCGGTCAGGGGCAGCCCGCGATCTCCCGCGCGGCCTCGGCCATGTCGTCGCGCTCGCCCTGGTCCAGACCGTGGTGCTCGAACCACACCAGCACGAAGTGGCAGGCGTCCTGGACGTCCTCCGCGGCGTTGTCCTCGCTCTCCCTCATGGCCATCGCGGTGAGCATGGCGACCCCGTCGCTTTCGAAGGCGGCCACCCGCACCAGGTCGGTGTCCATCGCGGAGGTGCACTGGAAGACGCCGCGCTCCTCCTCGTCGGCGGGGGCGCAGACCTCGTCGGTGATGTCCTGGCGCGAGTCGATGCCGAAGCCGCTCCGCAGCCCTGTGACCAGTTCCCCGGAGGAGATGAGCTCCTCGGCGGTCGGACCTGTCGTGGGCGTGCCTGTGGGCTCCCGCGTGGGCTCGTCGGTGGAGGCGAGGGGGTCCTCGGTGGGGGCCGGGGGCCCGCTCGGCGGCTCCGACGCGTGCGGCGCCTCGGCGGGCTCCTCCGACGGCTCGGGGCCCCCGGCCGCCGCGACACGTTCGGCCACCATCCCGCCGAGGGCGATGCCGCCGCCGAGGAAGGAGGCCCCCGCCAGGACCGCGGCCACGGCGAGGACGGCCACCAGGCCGGTGCCGTAGCGGCCCGGCCGGGACGGCGGCCGGCCGAAGGGGACCCGCGGAGGCCGCGGCCGGGGCGACGAGCCGTGTCCGTCGCCGTACCCGGGTGTCTCGTGGGGGTTCACACGCGGTCTCCTCGCTGTCCGGGGTGCCGGCCCAGGCGGCGCGCCGGCGGAGGTCGGGCGGCGGACGGCGGACACCTCGTCGCGTTTCGGCGCCCGTTCTATACCGCTTTATTACCCGTTTGCCACGAATCCTGTCACTTTCCCCTGCGTGGTTCCCATCCGGGGGGAGGCACAGGCTCCATCCGTGCGGCATCCTGGGCACACGCACTGCGAGCTTCCCAGTTTCACCATGTAACGGCAAAGAAAGGGCCAAAGGTGGCCAATTGGACGATTTGCCCGATATGTGATTAGCGTATTTTCGGCCAACCTTGGCACATCCGGCGCGCATAATAGGGAAATGCACGCCCCCGGACCTACGATCGGCACCATGACCTGCGTTTTGCTGGCCGAAGACGATGTCTCGATCTCCGAGCCTCTCGCGCGCGCACTCCGCCGCGAGGGCTACACGGTGGACGTGACCGTCAACGGCATGGAGACACTCGACCGTGCCCGTGCGGGAGACATAGACCTCATGGTCCTGGATCTCGGGCTGCCCGAAATGGACGGACTCGAGGTGGCGCGTCGGCTCCGGGCCGAGGGTCACGGAACGCCGATCCTCATCCTGACCGCGCGCGCCGACGAGGTCGACACCGTCGTCGGCCTCGACGCGGGTGCCGACGACTACGTCACCAAGCCCTTCCGACTGGCCGAACTGCTGGCCCGTGTCCGCGCCCTGCTGCGCCGGGGCGGTGCCGAGGTGCCCGTCGTGCACGGCGTGCGCATCGACAACGACTCACGCCGCGCCTGGCTGGGCGACCGCGAACTGCAACTCACCACCAAGGAGTTCGACCTGCTGCGCGTGCTCGTGCGCGACGCGGGCAAGGTGGTCACCCGTGAACAGATCATGCGCGAGGTCTGGGACACCAACTGGTGGGGGTCCACCAAGACCCTGGACATGCACATCTCCTGGCTGCGCCGCAAACTGGGCGACGACGCCAACCAGCCGTCGTACATCACGACCGTCCGGGGTGTGGGCTTCCGGTTCGAGCGAGACTGACACGGCCACGGGTCCGGGGCGCTCCGCGCCGGTCGGCCGCCTCCGGGTCGGACGGACATGAGGTGACATGCGCAGGCGGATGGTTTTCTCCACCCTGGTGGTGACCGTCATCGCCGTCATGCTGCTCGGGCTGCCTCTGGGCGCGCTCACGTACAAGCTGGTGTACGACGAGAGCACCCGCCAGCTCCAGGGCGAGGCGGAGTTGATCGGCGCCGAGAGCGACACCATGCTGGAGGCCCACGGCGAGCTCAACCTGGGTGAGTTCGACCGTGACCACCCGAACCGCTTCATCAGGATCACCCCGACCGACGCGTCCGCCTCGGTGACCGCGGGCGACCCCGCCCTCGACCCCGAGGCCCCCGACTCCCCGAGCATGCTGAAGGCCACGGCGACCACCGGCCGGGGCACGCTCGTCGAGGTGTGGATGAGCGCCGAGGGCGTGCAGCGGAGCGTGGTCCGCGCCTGGCTGGGGATCGCCTCCCTGTCGCTGCTGGCCATCGGCGTCGCCGTGGGACTGTCGATGTTCCAGGCACGCAGGCTCACCCTGCCCCTGATCGACCTGGCGGTCACCGCCGAGCGGCTGGGCTCGGGGGTGACCACGCCGTGGGGCCACCGCTACGGGATCCCCGAGGCCGACCGGGTGGCGGAGGTCCTGGACCGCAGCGCCGAGCGCATCGCCGGGCTGATCGCCACCGAGCGCCACTTCGCCACCGACGCCTCGCACCAGCTGCGCACACCGCTGACCGCGCTGATGATGCGCCTGGAGGAGATCCTCGCCGAGGCCGGCAACCCCGAGGTGGTCCGCGAGGAGGGCGAGGCCGCCCTGGCCCAGACCGAGCGCCTGGTGGAGACCGTGGAGAGCCTGCTGGGGCGGGCCCGCAAGAGCCAGAACCCCGAGGTGGAGGCGGTGGAGGTCGACTCCGTCCTCAACCACATCCAGGCCGAGTGGCAGCCGGTCTTCCACGCCGAGCAGCGCAGGCTGCTGGTCACCGGGGTGTCGGGGCTGACGGCCATGACCGTCCCCACCGACCTGGCGCAGATCATCGCGACCCTGGTGGAGAACGCCTACAAGCACGGCGCGGGCACGGTGACCATCCGCCGCCTCGACACCGACCAGTCGGTGCGCATCGAGGTGAGCGACGAGGGCGAGGGGGTCCCCGACCACCTGGCGGGCCGGATCTTCGACCGCGAGGTCAGCGGTAGCGGCGGCACCGGCCTGGGACTGGCACTGGCCCGGCACATCGCCGAGTCCGAGGGCGCACGGATCGAGCTGGTGCAGACCAGGCCGACCACCTTCGCGCTGTTCCTGCCCGCGGGGGCGGGAGGCCTGTCGAAGATGACCGGCCCGGTCTGAGCTCCGAGCGGCCCCTCAGGCGCCCGCCCTGGCGGTGGACTGCTCCGCCTGGTCGGGGACCTTGCCCCGCACCACCAGGTCGCTCCACAGCGAACGCACCCGGCTCAGGCCGTAGGCCTTGGTGATCTCCCCGCGCGCCCGTTCCGCCTCGGCGGCGAAGCGCCCCTCGCTCACGGTCGCGTGGATGGACTCGGCCATCGCCACCGCGTCGTCGTGGATCCAGTGCGGGTCGTAGATGGTGTCCGCGCCCGGCCACGGCAGCAGCGCGGGCACCCCGCCCGAGGCGGCGCACTCGGCCGGAGCCAGGTGGAACGACTCGTCGTCACTGGTGGAGAGCATGAACCCCACCCGCCGCAGCCAGGTGGCCACGTCCGGACCGAACGGGTCGAACACCACCCCGGAGGCGAGGAGGTCGTCACGCTGGATCCGCCGGTACACACGCTCGAAGTAGGCGCGCTCCTCCGGGCGGTTCCAGACCCACCAGTACTCCCACGGCTGCTTGGTCTTCACCGCCAGCGTGTACCGCGGGTCCATGCGCCGCAGCTCCGACAGCACGTCCAGGCCCCGGTCCAGGCGCTTGCGCGACGGGGCGATCCCGACCATGCCCATCGAGTACTCCACACCGGAGAGCTTGGGCCGGTCCAACTGCTCGTCGTCCACCCAGTTGGGCATCACGATCACCTTGTCGGCGGGCCACCCGGTCAGCTCACGGGTCAGGTCGGCGTAGTGGGGGCTCACGCACACCACGGCGTCCACCTTGTCGATGTCGAGCTTGCGCGGCCACTCCGCGTACAGCTCGAAGCGGTGCAGCCGCACGATCAGGCGCTGGTCGGGCCGCTTCCACTTGGCGTAGAACAGGGCGTTGGGCCCGCACCACTCGCAGATCACCACGTCCGCCCAGCCCGCCAGCTCACGGGACCGGTACTGGTCGTGGGTGCTCAGCCCCTCCCACTGGTCCATGCGCACGTCCAGCCCGGGCAGCGAGTCCAGGTACTCGGCCAGGCGGGTGAAGAACTTCATGTCGTGCCCGGCCACGACCACCTTGAGCGGGCGGTCCGGGTCGGCACCCGCCGGCGCCGGGGGCAGGGCCTCGGTGAGGTAGCCGCGCAGCCGTTCGGCGGCCCGCTCCAGGGTGTGGTCGGCCGCGGCGTCGCGGCAGCGCGCGGCCGCGTCCGCGTAGACCGCGCGGTCGCTGTGGGCGCGGGCGACCACCTCGGCGACCGAGGCGACGTCCGCGCCGGCGAACAGCGGGTAGTCGGCGCCCAGCATCGTCTCGTGCATGGGGGTGCGGTTGAGCACCACCGGCAGTCCGAGCGCGCCCAGCTCCAGCACCTTGGTGGACAGCTCCAGGCTGGCGTCCATGGACGGGTCGCGCCAGGACAGCCCGAAGCCGCACTCGGCGGCCTGGCGGAGCGCGTCGGCACGCGACATCCCGCCGCGCCAGTGCACGTCCGGGGTGTCCTCCAGTGCCCTGCGCATGCGCTTGGCCCAGTCGGCGGGCTCCGCGTGGATCTTGTCGCCGATCATCACCAGTTCGGCGTCCACCCCGCGGCGCGCCAGCTCGGCCGGCAGCTCGGTCATCTCCAGGGTGTTCCACCGCGGCGCGAACTTGCCGGTGTAGGCCATGCGGGCCCGGGCGTGGGCCTCCCCGTCCGCGCGCACGTCCTCGGGGACGACCACCACGGGCGGGAACAGGACCGACCGTCCGCAGGCGGCGGGCACCGACGCCTCCAGGAAGGCGCGCAGCTCCTCGGTCTGGCAGAGCAGGAACCGGGAGGCCAGCGCGATCTCGGTGAGTTCGGCGGTGGCGGTGGCCGACAGCTCCCCCACGCTGTGCGGGAAGTCGGTCAGGTAGGTCCACAGGCGTCCCGCCAGCGCCTCCTCCTGCGCGGCCAGTCCGGCCAGGCGGCGGCCGCGCACGACGACCAGGTCGAAGGCCTTTCGCTCGTGGTACCTGGTCATCAGGGTGACGGCCTGCTCCGGGGTGAGCCCCCGCGGGGCCAGGTCCGGCAGCGCCTTGTCCTCGTGGGGCCGCACGAGCCTGACCCCGGGCACCCTGGTGAGCGGCTCGGTGAGCCGGTCGGTGCGCACGGGCGCCTTCAGCAGCAGGGTGACCTCGCATCCGGCCGCGGCCAGGGCCTGCGCCATCGACTGCGCCCAGATCGCGGAACCGTCGATGATGTTGAGGTCCACGTCCCCGTACAGGAGTGCGCGCGGAGGCGGTGTACTCACGTTCTTCCCTTCGGATGCTTTCTCGTTGCCCGTGCGGGGCGGTCGGCGCGGTCGGTGGTCAACCGACCGCACCGGTCGGGGCGTCCGTGGTGTTGTACACGGCGTCCTCGGCGTCGGAGTCGGTGCCCGTACCGTGGTCGGGCCCCAGCGCCAGGAGCCGGGTGCCGCGGCGGTTCCACTCCGCGGGATCCCAGCCGCGCCGCAGCAGTCCGGTACGGGCCAGCTCCGGGACGACCGAGCTGACGAAGACGTACTGCTGGCCGCTGGTGCCCGGCCGGTCGAAGAACCCGCGTGCCCCGTCCTCCCGCGGGCGGCCGTCCGGGTCGCCGCCGTCCTCCCCGGCGCCGAGGTCCACGGTGCCGACCGCGTCGGCGTCCGAGCACTCGACCGCGCACACCAGGTCGGCGAGCCGTCTGCGTCCCACCGGCGCGGTCCACAGGTGCGCCCAGGGCGCGGTGGCCCGCTCCGCCAGGACCGCCCACCGCTCCGGGCCGAGCCCGCCGACCCGGACGTCGGGTGTGCCCCGGGTCAGCTCCTCGGGAGTGTCCGGGGCGCTGAAGCGCGCGGTGCGCACGGTGACGCCCTCGGCCCGCAGCCGCCGGATCCCGGGCAGGCGCGAGGCCGTGCTGGGCACGACCACCTCCGTGGGCCTCAGGGCGGCGGCCAGCAGGTCGTCGGCGAGCAGCTCGGCGTCGCTCTCCCCCGCCGGGTCGGCGAGGACGGCCACGGAGCGGCCCCTCAGCGGCAGTTCCGCGCCCGGGGTTCCGGGCGGGAAGTCCAGGCCGTCCAGGATCTCGGCGAGGCGGACCGGCGTGGCCTCCCGCAGGAAGACCTGCCGGAGCATGCCCCGCTGTTCGGAGGGTGTGGGCTCCTCGGCGCGCAGGCGCGGCACCGTGACCGCCAGCCCCTCCGCGGCGGGGCCGGCCGGGTCGGGGACCGCCGCGTGGGCGACCACGCGGGTGCCGCACGCCCAGGCGCGGCGGCGCAGGCGCACGTCCTCGCTCGGGAACGCGGGGACGACGGCGACGTTGGCTGCGCGCAGGGCTTCGGCCAGGCCGGAGGAGTCGGCGTCCACCACGCCCGCGCCCAGTTCGGTGAGGACGTCCGGGACGGGCTCGTCGCGGTGCCCGCGCACGAACACCGCCTGGGGCCCGGGCGTCAGGTGGGCGGCCACCGGGTTGAACAGGTGCAGGGGGACTCCGGCGTCCCCCTTGTGGACCCGGTCGAAGCCCATTGCGCGCAGGGCGGGCGGGGCGGGCTCGTCGTCGATCAGGACGGTGGGGATGCCCCGTGCGGCGGCGGACTCCAGGACCCAGTGCAGGGCGCGGGTGCGGTCCACGACCGCGGGGTCGCCCACGTGTGCCCACGGCGAGCCCGGGGCGGCGGCCGAGGCGGAGACCAGGACCAGGTCCACGTCCACGCCGTCCATGACGATCTGGGCGTCGTGCGGTCGCAGGGACACCGGGTGCAAGTACGGGTCGATCGCCTCGGCGATGGCGGGACCGACGACGGTGGCGGCCACGAGCAGGTCCTCGCCGCCGCCCGGCACGCCGGTGAGGAGGCGGGCCTCCTGGCGGTCCGCGTCGAAGGAGCGGACCGGCTCGACGCCGCGGCGGCGTTCGGTGTGCCGGGTGGTTCCGCTGCGCCGCCAGAGGCGGTAGAGGTCACGCGGGAGTTTGACCAGGGACCGGCCGGGCTTCTTCGCGGCGGCCGTGAGCGCGCGACCCACCTGGAGCGAGGTGGAGCCCTCCACGGCCGCCAGCCGCACGCGTGCCTCCTGGAGCTGGGCCTCGCGCTCGGCCAGCGCCTGGCGGAGCTGTTCGGTCTGGCTCTGTTCACGCCGTTTCACGGTCTGCCACCTTGTGTTCTGGTCGGATCGGCGAAACCACTGCGTCGGTCGGCTGCGGGGCCGGCGTCGCGGGGCGGTACCCCCGGCGCGTGCCCGGACGGGTACGGATGCCCTTGGCGAGGCGTGTCGCGGGTCTGGCCGGGCATCGTGGCGGAGGGGGCTGATGGACGTTTGCCATGGTGGACTACCTGGACCGCTGTGGGGGGATCGGGACGGTGCCACGGCCGTCCGACGGGGCCGGGGCGGGAGTGGCGCGCTCCCGGGTGCCCTCCAGGGCACGCCTGGGCGCGGGGACGGGGCTGCGGTTCTCGTGTGTCATCGGGTTCACCTTGACCACTGGGTGAGGACGGAGGCGATGCGCTCACCGGAGCGCCCGTCCCACAGGGGCGGGACGTCGTCGCCGATCCGCTCGGGGGTCTGCCCGTGCAGGACCTTGGTGACGGCCTGGATGAGGTCGGCCTCCGTGACGAGCTGGTTGGTGCCGTGGGTGATGGTGACGGGGCGTTCGGTGTTGGGCCGCAGGGTCAGGCAGGGGATCCCCAGGATGGTGGTCTCCTCCTGTACACCGCCGGAGTCGGTGACCACGGCGGCGGCGCCGCGGGTGAGGGCGACGAAGTCGAGGTAGCCGAGGGGTTCGAGGAGGCGCACGCGCGGGTGGTCGCCGAGTCCGGCCCGGTCGAAGGCGGCTTTGCCGCGCGGGTGCACGGGCATGACCACGTCGGCGAGCTCGGCGATCTCGTGCAGGCGCGCGGTGAGGCGGGCGACGTTGTCGGGGTCGTCCACGTTCGCGGGCCGGTGCAGGGTGGCGGCGACGTAGCGCTCGGGCAGGCCGAGACGGGTCCGCAGGGCCTCGGCGTCGAAGCGGTCGAGGTTGCCCAGCAGGGTGTCGATCATGGGGTTGCCGACCAGGTGGACGCGGTCGGAGGCGACGCCCTCGGCGGCCAGGTGGCCGACGGCCTCCGGGCTGGTGGCGAAGCACAGGTCGCTGAGCTGGTCGGTGACCCTGCGGTTGATCTCCTCGGGCATGGTGTTGTCGAAGGAGCGCAGGCCCGCCTCCACGTGGGCCACGGGGATGCCCAGCTTGGCGGCCACCAGGGCGGCGGCGACGGTGGAGTTGACGTCGCCGTAGACGACGACCATGCCGGGCCGGCGCGCGGTGAACTCCTTCTCCAGGCCCACCATGAGGGCGGCGGTCTGGGTCGCGTGGGAGCCCGATCCCACGCCGAGGTCGACGTCGGGGGTGGGCAGGTTCAGGTCGCGGAAGAACACGGCGGACATGCGGTCGTCGTAGTGCTGGCCGGTGTGCACGACCGACTGGTGGGCGCCGCGCCCGCGCAGGGCGGAGACGACGGGCGCGGCCTTGACGAAGTTGGGGCGCGCGCCGACGACGTGCACGATCCCGGTGTCCTGGCTCCCCAGGGGGGCGCTCGTTGCCACGACTCTCACGTTTCCTTCTGTTGGGGTGATGTTCCCGCCGTGACCGGCGAGGCTGGTGTGGTCCGACGACGTTCTTTGCCCGAGCCGTCCCGTCCGTGTCGCCGTGGTGTCACCACATGGTCACGTCGGCGTGGTTGTGTGACTGACCGTGCATGACACCCGAGCTTCCGAATCCCAGGTCCCGCGTCCCCGTACCCGCTGGCCGCGGGCGGTGACGTTCATCCTGTCGTTGGCCTGGCAACACCTGCGGTCCGATCCGGCCCGGCTGCCGCTTCTGGCCCTGCGGCTGACGCCCGGTCCGCCGCGGCGGGCGGTCCGCGCCCTGGCCTCCCGTGCGGGTGGCAGGGCCCGCGCCTACGCCCTGTGGGACCAGGGCCGGCGCGGCGACGCCCGTGAGGCGGTGCTCGCCGCGGCGAGCGGCGCCCCTCCCCGCCGGGTGGGCCGCCTGGTGGCGGCCTGCCTGGCGGCGGGAGACGCTGAGACCGCCCGTGAGCTGGTCGAACAGCTCCCGGAGGGTGCCCTCCGGGAGGCCGCGGAGTACCGGACGGCCCTGGCCACGGGACGCGCTGTTCCCGCGTCCCCGTCCACGTCGCCCGACCGTCACGGGATCACGTTAACCCGCGATGCCCGAACGCGGCCCGACGACACGGTGAACGCTCGGCGACCGGAGGCTCCCGACGGTGAACGCTGGCGTGTGGCCGGTGATCCGTCGTCACCCGGATCGGGGCTGCGGGTGCTGCACCTGGTGACCAACGCGCTGCCGCACACCAACGCCGGATACACCCAGCGCACCCACCGGATCGCGGTCGCCCAGCGCGAGGCCGGGATGGACGTGCACGTGGCCACGCGGGCGGGGTACCCGCTCACCAAGGGTGTACCGGACCCGCGCACGCTGGTGCGCCTGGACGGTGTCGCCTACCACAGGCTGATCCCGTGGACGGCGCCGAGCGGCCCCGCGGGTGAGCTGGAGGCGGGGGTGCGGATGGCGTCGGAGCTGGTGGAGGCGGTGCGCCCGCACGTGCTGCACGCCGCGAGCAACCACCACAACGCCCGTCTGGCGCTGGAGCTGGGCCGCAGGTTCGGCCTGCCGGTGGTGTACGAGGTACGGGGCTTCCTGGAGGAGTCGTGGCTGTCCCGCGACCCCTCGCGCAGTGTGGACGACGCCTTCTACCGGGCCGAGCGCGCGAGCGAGACCGAGTGCATGCTGGCCGCCGACCTGGTGGTGACGCTGGGCGAGGCGATGCGTGCCGACATCGAGGCGCGGGGGGTGGCGCGCGAGCGGCTGCTGGTGGTCCCCAACGCGGTGGACGCCTCCTTCCTCGAACCGCTGCCGCCGGGCGGCGGGGTGCGCCGCGAGCTGGGCATCGGCGCCGAGGAGTTCGTGGTGGGCACCACCACGAGCTGCTTCGGCTACGAGGGCCTGGACGTGCTGTTGGAGGCGGTGGCCCTGATGCGCGAGCGCGGGGAGCCGGCCCGCGCCCTGGTGGTGGGGGACGGCCCCGAGCTGTCCGTGCTGCGCGCCCGGGCCGCCTCCCTGGGACTGGAGGGCGCCGCGCACTTCCCCGGCCGGGTCCCCGCCGACCGGGTGCGCGCCCACCACGCCGCACTGGACGTGTTCGCCGTTCCGCGGAGGGACGAGAGGGTGTGCCGTCTGGTCACCCCGCTCAAACCCGTGGAGGCCATGGCGGGCGGACTTCCGGTGGTGGCCAGTGATCTTCCCGCTTTGCGAGAGATCGTGGAACCGGGAGTGACAGGAGAGTTAATTCCTGCGGGCGAATCGGCATGCCTAGCAGATGTCCTGACAAAACTCGCTTACAGTCATGAAAAGCGGGCTTCCTACGGCCGTGCAGGTCGCAGCCTCGTCGGCGCGGACCGCACATGGACCGAGGCCGCATACCGCTACAACCAGGCGTATCGGGTTCTGATTCGAAAAATGACCGGACCAGGCCAGAACCCGTGACCGGGGACAACGCCTGCCTACACTCGGATGTCCAAGGCACTGAGCAATGGCAATCCCCGCTTTTACGCCCGTTCACGAAATGAATGCGAGTGTGACCACGAAGTGGATGCCGCAGCCTCCAACCCAGCACCTGTTTCCGAGCAGTCCGCCGGCGCGGTCAGCGATCTCGTCGTCCTCGGTCTCGGCTACGTCGGCCTGCCGCTGGCGGCCGAGGCCGTGTCCGCGGGACTGAAGGTCACCGGCCTCGACGTGAGCGGTCACGTCGTCGACGGGCTCAACAACGCGGTGTCGCATGTGGACGACCTCTCCTCGGAGGACGTCCGCCAGATGCTGGACCGCGGTTTCAAAGCGACCACGGACCCGACATGCCTGTCCACCGCGCGAACCATCGTGATCTGCGTTCCCACGCCGCTGTCGCCCGAGGGCGGCCCGGACCTGGGCGCGGTCACCTCGGCGGCCACGTCGATCGCCGCGCAGCTACAGCCGGGCACCCTGGTCATCCTGGAGTCCACCACCTACCCCGGCACCACCGACGAGGTGGTCCGCCCGCTGCTGGAGAAGTCCGGCCTCGTCGCGGGCGCCGACTTCCACCTGGCGTTCTCGCCCGAGCGCATCGACCCCGGCAACCCGACCTTCGGCGTGGCCAACACGCCCAAGGTGGTCGGGGGCCTCACCCCCGAGTGCGGTGAGGCCGCGGCGGTCTTCTACACCGCCTTCGTGAACACGGTGGTGCGGGCGCGCGGCACCCGCGAGGCCGAGATGGCCAAGCTGCTGGAGAACACCTACCGGCACGTCAACATCGCGCTGGTGAACGAGATGGCCATCTTCTGCCAGGAACTGGGCATCGACCTGTGGGACTCCATCGCGGCGGCCGCCACCAAGCCGTTCGGCTTCCAGGCCTTCTACCCGGGGCCGGGCGTGGGCGGGCACTGCATCCCCATCGACCCGAACTACCTGTCGTACAAGGTCAAGACCCTGGGATACCCGTTCCGGTTCGTGGAGCTGGCCCAGGAGATCAACGGCCGGATGCCGTCCTACGTCATCCAGCGGGCGCAGGAGCTGCTCAACGACTCCGGCCTGGCGCTGTCGCGGTCCAAGGTGCTGCTGCTGGGCGTGACCTACAAGGCCGACATCGCCGACCAGCGCGAGTCCCCGGCCCGGCCGGTCGCGCGCAAGCTGGCCGCCAAGGGCGCCACCCTCACCTACCACGACCCGCACGTGGAGTCGTGGCAGGTCGACGGGGTGGACGTGCCCCGGTCCACCGACCTGGACCAGGCGCTGGCCGACGCCGACCTGACCATCCTGCTCACCGACCACAGCGAGTACCGGCCCAAGCGCCTGGAGGAGTACGCGCGGCTGCTCCTGGACACCCGGGGCGTGCTGCGCCGCCCCGACCCCGAGGCCGACCCGGCCCCGGCGGTCCCCGTCCAGGTCCGCCGCCACACCTCGCGCGAGGGGCTCCAGGTCCTGTGATCTGACCGGGTTCACCGGTCCCGAAAGGGCACGCCGATCCGGACACCCACGGTGTCCACCGGCGTGCCTCTTCGTGTTCACGTTCCCCTGGCCGAAGGTTCACGCGTTGCACTCCGACCGGCCACCGGGCTTTCCTCGGCGCGTCTTCCCCGCTGCATACCGTGTCGGAAGACCCATACGGCTTTCTTGAAGTGGATGATCATCATAGATCGCCACAAACCGCCCATACGGTGACCCAGGTAGGTGAACGCGATGCACGCGCTTGTGGCCACGGTTGTGCACCATCCTGAGGACGCCCGGATCCTGCACCGCCAGATCCGGGCCCTGCTGGACGCTGGACACACGGTGACCTACGTGGCGCCGTTCCGTGAGTGCGGGGTAACCCCGTGGAAGGAACTGCGCTCGGTGGACGTGCCGCGCGCCTCCGGCCGTGAGCGGCTGTCCTCCCTGCGCGCCGCACGTGCGGTGCTCGCCGAACAGGCTCCCGGGGCCGACCTGCTGCTCTTCCACGACCCCGAACTCCTGCTGGCCCTGCCGTCCAAGCGCCCGGTGACGGTGTGGGACGTGCACGAGGACACGGCCGCGGCCCTGCTCACCAAGGCGTGGGTGCCCGTGGCCCTGCGGCGCCCGCTGGGCGCGGTGGTGCGCTCCTTCGAGCGGCGCGCGGAGCGCCGGATGCGGCTGCTGCTGGCCGAGGAGGGCTACCGCTCCCGCTTCCGCTGCGAGCACCCGGTGGTGCCCAACACCACCGACGTGCCCGAGGCGCCGGCACGCGAACCGGGAGACGACCGGGTGGTGTACCTGGGCCAGGTGTCGGAGGCGCGCGGCGCGCGCGAACTGGTGGAGCTGGGCCGCATGCTGCGCCCGCACGGGGTGCGCCTGGAGGTGATCGGCGGCGCCGACGTCGGCGTGCGGCCGCTGCTGCGCCGGGCCCAGCAGGAGGACGTCCTGCACTGGTACGGGTTCGTGCCCAACGACCGGGCGCTGCGGATCTGCGCGGGTGCCGTGGCGGGGCTGAGCCTGCTGCACGACACCCCGAACTACCGGCACTCGATGCCGACCAAGGTCGTGGAGTACATGGCGCACGGCCTCCCGGTGGTGACCACGCCCAACCCGATGGCGCAGGCCCTGGTGACCGGCCGCCCGGAGGGCCCCGCGGGCCTGGTGGTGCCGTTCGGCGACGCGTCGGCGGCGGCGGAGGCGGTGCTGCGGCTGCGCCGTGACCATGAGCTGCGCCGGAGCCTGGCGCGCACCGGGCACCAGATCACGCGGACGTCCTTCCACTGGCCCGTCCAGGCCCGGCTGTTCGTCAAGCGGCTGGAGGCGTGGGTGGACGAGGCGTCCGACCCGGTCCCCGTCGTACCGCTCCAGAGGGGCCACCAGCACCAGGGCACGCCCGTGGGTGATTGAACCCACATCTAAGGTTCCAGGAAATATCTTCCTCAGCAACAAGTGTTGACGCCCGTGCCGGTGACTCCGGCCCCGCCGCACCACGAGCACGACCGAGGAAGAACATGACTGACGCCCTGGTTCTGGACAAGGTGGCTCAGGACCTCCTGTTCCGTGACGCCCGCAGCGCCAACAGCTTCACCGACGAGCCGGTGACCGACGAACAGGTGCGTGCCATCCACGACCTGGTCAGGTACGGGCCCACCGCCATGAACAACCAGCCCCTGCGTGTCACCGTGGTGCGGTCCCGCCAGGCCCGCGAGCGCCTCGTGCCGCACATGGCGGGCAACAACGCCCCTAAGACCCTGACGGCTCCGCTGACGCTGATCCTGTCCTCGGACTCCGACTTCCACGAGAACTTCCCGAAGACCTTCCCCGTCGTGCCCGACGCCCGGGACAACTTCGCCGGGATGCCCGTCGAGGCCCGCCGGAGCATGGCCGACCAGAACGCGCTCCTGCAGATCGCCTACCTGATCGTGGGCGTGCGCGCCGCCGGGCTGGCCGCCGGGCCGATGAGCGGCTTCGACGCCGAGGGGGTGCGCCGGGAGTTCTTCGGCGAGGACTCCGCGCTGCGGCCGCTCGTGGTCATGAACGTGGGCAGGCCGGGCCCGGACGCGTGGTTCGACCGCCTGCCGCGCCTGGAGCACGACGAGGTCTTCACCGAGATCTGATCCACCGGGGACCCGGCCCGCCGGGGACCCGAGGCACAGGGGGCCGGGCACCATCGGGTGCCCGGCCCCCTGTGCGTCCGACCCCGGTGCGTCCGGCCTCCGCGGGACCCCTCCGCCCGGGAGGGAGGACCCCTCCGGTCCTCACACGGCCGTGTCCGGCGCCTCTCCGGCGAGGAAGACCAGCAGGCACACGTCGTCGTCGCAGTCCTGGTGCTTGACCATCGCGTCCAGCAGGTCGTCCGCCGCCTTCTCCGGGCCGCTCTCCCAGTAGGGCGGCCCGCCGAAACCCTCCAGCAGCCGGGCGATCCCGTCGTCGATGGACTCCCCGCGCCGCTCCACGAGGCCGTCGGTGTACAGCAGCAGGGCCGAACCCGGCGGCAGCTCGACCGTGTGGTCGGTGTAGGACGGTTCCACCGGCAGGCCCAGCATCCCGCCGGAAGGAAGCTCCACCGCCCGGGCCCCGCCCCCGCCGTCCCGCCACAGCGGCGGCGGGTGGCCCGCGCCGGCCATCACCATCTCCGGGTCCCCGGGGCGGAAGCGCACGATGACGGCGGTCGCGAACAGGTCGGGTTCGAGGCGGCCCAGGAGCCGGTGCAGGCGTTCCATCAGCGCGGCCGGGCTCCGCTCCTCCATGGCGTACGCGCGCAGGGCCGTCCGCAACTGGCCCATCATCACCGCGGCGTGGACGCCGTGCCCGGTGACGTCTCCCACCACGCCGATGAACTCGCCGTCTTCCAGGGGGAAGACGTCGTACCAGTCGCCGCCCACGTTCATGCCCCGTGTGGCCGGGAGGTAGCGGGCGGTCAGCTCCATCCCCGGGGTGCCGGGCAGTTCGGTGAGCATCGCCCGTTGCAGCGCGGCGGCCGTGTCGCGCTCGCGCTCGAAGCGGCGCGCGTTGTCCAGCGACACCGCCACCCTGTGGGAGAACTCGACCAGCACGACCCCGTCGTCGGGGTCCACCGCGCTCCCGCGCCGCAGCAGCATCACGCCGAGGAGGTCGGTACCCGTGAGCAGCGGCAGGGCCAGTCGGCCCTGCTCCGCCACGGCGTCCGCCGGCCTCCGCCGGGCCGCGGACAGGAGCACCTCCTCAGGCGGCTCGGCCCCGGACGGCCCGGTCCCGGGCGCGTCGGCGGAGCACAGCTCCCCGTTCTCCCCGAGGAGCCACACCTCGACCGAGTCGGCGTACCGGGGCACGAGGAGGTCCCGGAGCCGGGAGAAGATCTCCGTCTGGCTCAGGGAGGTCATCAGCCCGGCGCTGGCCGTGGAGAGGAACGTCAGCCTGTTGCGCGAGGCCTCCACCTCGTCCCGGGCCTCCCGTTCGGCCGCCAGGAGCCTCCTCTGCTCGTCACTGGCCTCGGCGAGCTCGGCGTGCAGCGCGAGCACGCCCAGGTTGGTCTCCTCCAGTTCCTGCTGGTGCCACTCCAGGTCGCGTGCGCGCTCGCCCGACACCGCGGCCACCGCCCCGGCCCGCTGGGAGGTGCGCAGGAGCTCCGCCGAGAGCAGTTCGAGGTCCGAACGCGGCGCCTCGGGACCCTCCACCGCCTCCGGCAGGGGCTTGGAGAGGCCGAGGGTGGAGGACCAGCGGCTCACGCCGGAGCCGTCGCGGACCGTGGCCCGCAGGGCGAGCCCGTCCTCGGCCAGCTCCACCACCAGCGAGGCCGCTCCCGTCTCACCGACCTCCCGCAGCGCGCGCGAGGAGGCGCCGTCGAGGAACTCCAGTTCGGCTTCGCCCGGGACGCACTCCGGGTCGAGCACACGGGCCATGGCCGCCCGGGCCAGCGCCACGTCGACCATGCCGTGGCAGGAGAGGTCCAACAGCGGTTCCCTCATCGTCCCTCCCTGTCGGTGCGTACGGTGTGCGTGGCCACCGCGATACTGGTGTCGTCCCGCATCAGGCGGGCGGCGCTGCCGGAGTCCCGGAACACCGCTCCGGCGACGACCGCCGCGTCGCGGTCGCGCAGGCGTTCGATGCCCGCGGGCGTCCACCGGCTGGGCAGTCCGTCACTGTGCAACACGAGCATGTCCCCCGGCAACCACTCGTACCGGGTCGGAAGCGGTGTGCGCAGGCCGAAGGCCCCCACGATCCCGGGCCGGGAGAGCAGCGTCTCCCAGCGCCCCCCGCGGTACAGGCGTGCGCCGACGTTGCCGACACCGCAGAAGGTGAGGCGGTGCCTGGGCTCGTCGATCTCGGCGATCGCGACGGCCGCGCCCCGTGTACGGCGCAGGGCCTCGTGCAGTCCCCTCAGCAGCGCCTCGGGGGTCCCTCCCCCTCCGTGCAGGACGAAACGTGTTGCCAGGGTGGAGGCCTCCGCGGCGGCGTCCCCGTGCCCGAGTCCGTCCGCCAGCATGACCGTGCGGCGGCCGGCGCCGCTGCGGAAGGCCAGGGCGTCCCCGGAGCGCCTGTGTCCGCTCAGCGGCACGTGCACCCCGCCGGTCGAGGCCTGGGCGCCGAAGTGGGAGCGGTCCTCGGGCCGGGCGAACCGGGCCACGGCGACCGTGCCCCTCCCCGGGCTGCTCTGGAGCTCGAAGAAGTCGGCGGCCCGCGCACAGGCCCCCAGCCCGGTGCCCAGGGAGTCGGCGGTGGAGAAGCCGTCCTCCATGGCCCGGGGGACGTCGGGGATGCCCGGCCCGTGGTCCAGTGTGAGTATCTGCAACGCCCGGGCCCTCCCCCAGGGCTCCTGGGCCGCCTCGGCCACGAAGCGGCCTCCCCCGGCGTACCTGCACATGTTGGTCGCCAGCTCGGACGCGGTGAGGACCGCGGCGTCCGTCCTGGCCCCGTCGAGGCCGAGGCCGCGCGCGGCCTCTCCCGCGGCCCGGGCCGCCTCGGGCACACGCGTGGCGTCGCCGACCTCCACGTCCCAGACCCTGGTCATCGGAGCCCTTGCCTCGCGGAGTACGGGTCGGCCCAGGAGATGACCGTGACCCTCGTCCCGCCGTCGGGGACGCTCTCGATCGCGAACTCCTGCACCAGGCGTTTGGAGCCGCTCAGCCCCATGCCCAGCCCGCCCGCGGTGGAGTAGCCGTCGCTCAGCGCGAGTTCCACGTCCGGGATGCCCGGACCGGAGTCGACGAAGCTCACCGACAGCCCCGGACCCGTACTGCCGTGGACGACACTGATCTCCGCGGCTCCCCCGCCCCCGTGCAGGAGCGTGTTGCGGGCGAGTTCGCTGGCGGCGGTCACCAGCTTGGTCTGCTGGACCAGGCCGAACCCGGTCCGCTGCGCCAGGGCGCGCACGTGCTGGCGGACCGCCGTCAGGTCCGTGTCCTTGCGGATGGGCACGCGTATCGGCTCCCGCTCGGCCTGGCTCACGGCGTGCCCCGTCCCGTCCGGTCCGCCTGCTCGATGGTGACCCCGAAGCTGGCCGCCGCCTCGGTGACCGTGCGGGCCGTGTCCATGCCCGGCAGGGTGAGGCCCAGCTCGACCAGGGTGATGGCCACCGACGGGCGCATGCCGACCAGCACGGTCCTGGCCGCGAGGAGGCGTGAGGACGCCGCGACCTCGGCGAGGACGCGCGCGAGGAAGGAGTCGACCACGTCGAGCGTGCTGATGTCGATGATGAGCCCGCGCGAACCGGTGTTCGCCACTGCGGCCGTGACGTCCTCCTGGAGGGCGATGGCCGACTCGTCGGGAAGCTCACCCTGGATGCTGACGAGCAGCAGTCCGCCGAGGTCGAGGACGGGAATGGTGGAGGGGCTGGTCACGTGCTTGTCCAATCAGCTCTCAGGGATTTCCTCGCGAGGGCAGCTCCTTGTACTCCCGGCGCTCCAGAGCCCACTCCAGCGCGTCGGCGAGGCTGGCGCGGGTGGTGACCGGTCCGAGGTCGAGCCCGAGCTGGACGATGGTCTGGGCGATGGCGGGGCGGATGCCGGAGATCACGCACTCGGCCCCCATGAGCCGTGCCGAGGCGACGGTCTTCATGAGGTGGTGCGCGACGAGCGAGTCCACCGTCGACACGCCGGTGATGTCGAGGATGGCGATGGTGGCCTTGTGCTCGACGATGGCCTCCAGGAGGTTCTCCATCACCACCTGGCTGCGCGCGCTGTCGAGCATGCCGATGAGCGGCACCGCGACGAGGCGGTCCCAGAGCTTGATGACCGGGGTCGCCATCTCCAGCAGTTGCTGGCGCTGGCGGAGGACGATCTCCTGGTTCTCCTGGAGCATGGTGTCGACGACCAGGACCCGCAGGGTCGCGAACAGCGTGAGGAGCTGAACGCGGGTCTCGGCGGCTTCCTCGGCCCCGGGTGCGGAGGCGTCCGCGGCCAACAGCTCCGACGCGGCCTCTCGGAGTGCGCCGACCTCGCGGTCCACCTGGGCCGTGGACAGGCCCGACCTCGCGCGCGAGGCGGTCATCGCGACGATCTGCTCCCGGATGGACCGGAAGCCGACGGCCTCCAGGTCGTCGACGCGTCCGCTCTCGGCGACGGCCGCGAGGGAGTCGACGACCGCGTGGCAGGCCTCGACGGCCTCGTCCCGTGTGATCGTGAACACGGTCTGGAAGAAGGGAAGGTCCGCCCACCGCTGGGCGATCTGCTCGCCGTGGCGCCTGAGAAGGTCCGCCACGGCCGCGGCGCCCGCCTCCGCGGGGCTGGTGGCTCCGTCAGTCATACGTCTCCTGTCATCCCTGGGTGGCACCGGACGGGCACGTCGCACACGTCGCTTGCTTCCTGACAACTATTTACCAGACGGGCACGAGCGGCCGTGACCAGCCGTAGCGGGTGGGGAAAACGGCCTCGGCTGGAGCACGGCCGGTGGGACGGAGCCCCCGCCGCCTACTCCCGGTGCTTTCGCCCCCGCCAGTCGAGGCAGACCACGAGCGCGTCGTCGGTCGCCTCCCGCCCGTCCTGGTACGTGGACAGGTGGCGCAGGACCTCCTGGGGGACGGAGGCCGCGGACAGCAGCCTGGTGGCCAGGACGGCCCGGGCCAGCGCCCTGTCCCCGAAGGCCTCCCCCGAGTTGCCCCGGGCGTCGAACACCCCGTCGCTGACGAAGACCAGCCGGTCGCCGGGTTCGACCCCGAAGCTCTGCACGGTGTACACCGTGTCCTCGGCCATGCCCAGGGGAAGCTGCGCCTCGAAGGGGACCAGGCTCACCTGGTCCTCCCGCAGGACGTAGAGGCGGGGCGAGCCGGCGTCGACCGCCTCCACGGCGCCCGTGTCGAGGTCGAGGCCGAGGGAGAGGACGTCCAGGTAGCACTCGCCCTGGTGCTGGGCGTAGACGGCCTTGTCGGCGAGGGCGACCTGATCGGCGAGCGACAGGCCCCCGCGGCGCGCGTTGCGCAGCGCGTTGACCGCGAGGTTGGAGAGGAGCGAGGCGTTGATGCCCTCGCCCATGCCGTTGGTGATGCTGAGGTTGAGCCGGTCCGGCTCGGCGGACCAGTCGAAGTTGTCGCCGCGTACCGCGTAGGCGGGTTCGAGTTGGGCACCGAGACTGTACTCGGGGCACTCGTAGGCGCGTCCGGGCAGCAGGTCCCACTGGATCTCGGCGGCCAGGGTGAGGCGGTCCCTGCGGCGGACCGACCGGTAGAGGTCGGTGTCGCGCTCGGCCACGAGGATCTCGTGCCCGAGGGCGTTGGCGGCGTGTGCCAGGTCGTCGATCAGCTCCTTGGGGAGGTCGCCCTCCTTCAGCTCGACGGTGAGGACGCCCAGCCGGTCACCGCGCGCGCTCACCGGGAGGTGGACGGCCGTGACGGCGGACTCGGGGTCGCTTTCGACGAAGCTCACCTGGGAGCCGAAGACCCTTCCCACGACACTGTTGAAGACGGAGAGGTCCTCGGTGCACTCCCCTGGCTCGGAGACGTGGCAGAGTGCCTTGAGCCCGTAGTCGGCGAGGAAGAGTTCGGCGGACGCCGCCCCGTACTCCTCCGCGAGCGCCTCGCGCAGAACCGTCAGGAGTCCGTGGGGCGCGGCCCCGCGCAGGGCCCTCGCTACCGTCTCGGATCTGTTCACTGTGTCGACCTGTGTTTTCTGTGCCGGATGGGAGTGCCCGCACGCCAGCACGGGTACGGTCGGCGGGCATGGGACAGGGTGTTCCGTTATGGTCGTAGAGATACCCGCTTACCGATCCCGGGACGGGGTGCGACTCACAGACGTGATGTGTGAGAGTGGGAAGTGAGTCCTGAATCGCAGGAACAGACAGCCGAGGCCGCCCGCGCCGCTTCCGCCCTCACCGAGCTGGTGGAAGTGCTCTGGGGGCGTGGTCGGGAGGTGGCCTCCTCACCGGTCTCTCCCTCGCAACTCAAGGTCCTCTTCGTCCTGGAGGAGGAGGACGGCGTGAACCTGCGGACCGTGACCGAGCGCCTGGGTTCCACCCCTCCATCCGTGAGCAGGTTGTGCGACCGCCTCCAGGCGGTCGGCTTCGTCAGTCGGACTGCGAGTCCCAACAGCCGGCGGGAGCTGAGGCTCTGGCTGAACGAGAGCGGCCGCTCCTTCCTGCGTGACCTCAGGGCGCGCAGGGAGGCGGAGCTCCACGAGGTCATCGCCCGCATGCCCCCGCGTAAGCGGGCGATGCTCCTGGAAGGACTCGTGTCCTTCAGCGAGGCGGCGGGCCGCTCCGACACACGCTCCGGCGGCTCCGAGCGGCCGAACTTCCGTACGGCCTGAGTTCGCCGGCACGCGGGCCGGACGGGCGACCCGGTACCGCGCTCGCGTATGAGGCCTCCGCCCCCCGCTGCCCGGGACTGCGACCGCCACCGGGGCGGCCCTCCCTAGCGCAAACAATGCCGACAAGAGCAATTGTTGTCAAGCGACAACAGTTTACCCGTAGCAGGACGGTGCCCTGCGTCCACCCCGCACACGCGGGGAGGGGCCGGACACCGTTCCTGGGTGTCCGGCCCCTCCGTGCCGTTGGGACCGGGTGCGGCGGCCCCGGTCAGATGATCGGGGGGCGCCCGGCGCGGGCCATCCGCCAGGCCGTCGCCCAACTGATCGGGGTGCGCGGACCTGCGTTCTCACGCCAGCCCTCGCGAAAGCCCGCGAACCAGGAGCGCAGGGCGGGCCGGCTTCGCTCGCGCAGCACTGTCAGCCCCATCCAGGTCGCCAGGTAGACCAGGGCGAGGAGCCACGGCAGGTTGCGCCGGGCCAGCCACACCCGGTTGCGGGCGTTGAGCCGGTAGAAGTTCTCGTGCCGGGTCGGCGCCACCGCCGGGTGGTACATCACCGCTTCGGCGTCGTACTCGATCCAGTAGCCCGCGTCCATGATCCGCCAGGCGAGGTCGGTCTCCTCGTGGGCGTAGAAGAAGTCGCCGGGCAGGCCGCCCCCCGCCTCGAAGGCGGTGCGGCGGATCGCGCACGCCCCGCCCAGGAACGTGGTCACCGCGCTCGACCTGCGTGGATCCCCCACACGCAGGCGCGGCACGTGGCGGCGCTGGTCGGGGCCGCCGTCGGGGTCGGCGATCCGGAAGGACAGGGCGCCCAGTGACGGGTCGGCGGCGAAGCGCTCGCGCACGTGGCGGGCCAGGTCCGTGGAGCGGTACCAGCCGTCGTCGTCCAGGAACAGGATGATGTCGCCCCTGGTCGCCCGCACACCGTGGTTGCGCCCCTCGGGAATACCCACGTTCTCCGGCAGGCGCACCCGGGTGACGCCCTCGGGCAGGTCCGGCAGGTCCGCGCCGTTGCCGACCACGACGACCTCGACGTCCGCGTCCTCCTGCTCGAACACACTGGTGATCGCCCGGCGCAGTTCCGCGGGGCGGTTGCCCATCGTGAGCAGGACGCAGGACAGGGTTGGCACGGACACCTGGGGGTGGCTCCGTTCGGCTCGGGGTGCTCGGGAGCGCTCGTCCCCGGGCACACGGGAGGAGGCCTCGGCACCGGGGTTTCCGGAGCTCGACGAGGACGGAGTCACGGGTGTGGCCATGCTTGCGACCGTTCAGTGGACGACATGTTGCGGGAAGGTTGACACACGCCAACGCTCGCAGGGACAGACTAACGAAAGCATAAACAGAAGGTGTACGGGGCCGTGAACAGGGTAACCTGCCCGGCCCCGTACATGACGTCACCGTCACTGGCGCGTTATCCGTGTCACCGGGAGCTATTCGAGGCGGCGTGAGGCGAGCACGCTCACGAAGTGCGCGAAGCTCATCAGCGCCCCCACGGCGGCACACGCCGCCACGAGGAACCGGGTGGCCGCCAGGTCGCCGAGGAGGGCGTCCACGACGGCCGCCACCACGATGATCAGGGACAGCTCCACCGCCTGGATGAGGCGGTGCACCATGAGCGCCGAGGCCGCGCGGCGGGCCAGGCTCAGACCGGACGAGCGCGGACGCATCGCCTCGTCCGAGACCTTCTCCGGCAGGCCCGCCTTGGCGCGTGCCACCACGACGTTGTCGGTCTCGGCCTTGATCAGCGCGACACCGATCGCGGCGGCCATGCCCAGGATGACCCAGCCGCCCGCCTCCCACTCGCCCTGGGCGCGCACGCCCAGCCCGATCAGGAGCGCGATCTCGGACACGTAGTGGCCGATCCGGTCCAGGTAGATCCCGGCCACGCTGGTACGGCCGGTGTAGCGGGCCACCTCGCCGTCGGAGCAGTCCAGCAGCAGGTACACCTGCACGAACAGCGCCGCCACGATCGCCGACCACAGGCCGCCGAAGGCGACCACGACCCCGGCCAGCACCCCGAACGCCATCATCAGGTAGGTGATCGGGTTGGGCGGGACACCGAGCCGGACGAAGAACGTGGTCAGGTACGGGGAGAGGTCGCGCATGTAGAGGCGGCCCGCCCAGTGCTCCTCGTTCGTTCTCTCCTTGATGCCGACGGGCTGCCCGCCCGCGCGGACCTCAGCGACCGACGGCTTCGACATAGTCCTTGACGCTCCGTCCGATCTCGTCCCTGGAGAGCTCCAGGTGTTCCAGGATGGTGAACCGGCCCGGACGGGTGCCCGGCGCGTGGAACACCGCCTGCGCGAACGCCGCGTCGTCGAGTCCGACGTCGGAGGGCACGATGGGCAGGCCGTGGCGGACCAGGCAGTCGCGGATCTCGTGCATCCGCGCCTCCGACCAGCCCATGTGCCGCACCCGCAGGAAGGACGCGTACAGCGCGCCCAGCCCGGCGAGCTCGCCGTGGTTGCTGGTACCCGGGTAGAGCTGGGTGACCGCGTGCAGGATCTCGTGGCACGCGCCGCTGGCCGGGCGGCTGGACCCGGCCACCGACATGGCCATGCCCGAGAGCACCAGCCCCTCGGCGAGCACCGTGAGGAAGGCGTCGGAGTCCACCGAGTCGGGCCGGTGCAGCACGGCCTCGGCCGCGACCCTGGCGAAGGTGACGGCCATGCCGTCCACCGGCTCGCCGTTCACACGGCCCGCCAGCTCCCAGTCCTCGATGGCGGAGATGTTGCTGATCACGTCGCCGACCCCGGAGCGGACCAGGTGGGGTGGGGCCGCACGGACGTAGTCCACGTCGATGACCACGGCGATGGGCATGGTCACGCCGATGGACGGCTTGCCGCCCTCGTGCTCCAGCGAGCTGACGGGGGAGGCGATGCCGTCGTGCGCCAGGTTCGTGGCCACGGCCACCATGGGGATGCCCGCCATGGTCGCGGCGAACTTGGTGACGTCGATGGTCTTGCCGCCGCCGATCCCGGCGACCGCCTCGTAGGCGCCGGAGCGGAGCTTCTTGCCCAGCTCGGTGGCGGCGTCGACGGTGCCCTCCTCGACCTGGAAGACCTCGCTGTTGGGCAGGTCCAGCTCCGCGGCGATCTGCGCGCCCTGACCGGGGCCCACGGCCACGGCGATGCGGCCCTCGGTGGCGATCCGCCGGTCGGCCAGCACCGTGCCCAGGGAGGCGACGGCTCCCCGCCGGACGTCGATCGCCAGCGGGGAGGGGAGCATACGGGCTAGTAGCGGCATGCGATCTCCCTCGCCTTGGCCAGGTCGTCGTGGTCGTCGACCTCGACCCAGTCCACCTTGCCGATGGGCGCCACGGAGACCTTCTCCCCGCGGTTGACCAGCTCCTGGTAGCCGTCCTCGTAGTACAGCTGCGGGTCGCGCTCCCAGGTGGCCTTGAGGGCGTCGGCGAGACGGGAGCCGAGGGAGCCCTCGATGAGGGTGGCGCCGATGTACTCGCCCGCGGCGGTGGCCGGGTCCATGAGCTTGGTGATGCTGCGCAGGTGGCCCCCCTCGTCCAGGGTCACCTTCATCTCCTCTTCGGCGAGGCTTTTCACGTTGTCCACCGCGAGGAGCAGTTCCGGACCCCGTGCGGCGAGTAGCGTTTCCTCGACGCTCACGGGGTGGACGGTGTCACCGTTGACGAGGAGGACGCCCTCGGAGAAGAACTCGCGCGCGGTCCACAGGGAGTAGGCGTTGTTCCACTCCTCCGCCTTGTCGTTGTAGCTGAGGGTGAGGCGGACGCCGTGGCGCTCCTCCAGGGCCTCCTTGCGCTCCTCGACCGCCTCGGCGCGGTAGCCGACCACGACGACGACGTCGGTGAGCCCGGCCGCCGCCAGGTTGCGCAGCGAGATGTCCATGATGGTCGTCTCGCCGTCGACGGGCACCAGGGCCTTGGGAAGGGTGTCGGTGTAGGGGCGTAGACGGCGCCCCGCGCCTGCGGCGAGAACCATTCCGAGCATGAGGGTGTGTTCCTCCTTAGGTCGGGAAGGCTCTCACGCCTCCCCGTTCGTTCCGGCGGCCGGTTGGCCTCCGTCTGCGTGGCCTGTCCTGGTGGTCTCGGAACCCGACCGGCCGGCACCTCCGTCACCGGGGGCGGCGCCGGCGCGCACGTCGGCCACGGGTGTCGCACTCCAGGTGCGCACGGCCTCGCGGACGAGCAGCACTGCCAGGTATCCGGCGAGTATGCCGTAAACGGGGGTGAGCGTGTGAAACGCACCCCCGACCGCTGTGACGAGCATGCGGCCGTCCCAGCCCAGAGCCGCGGCGCGCACGCTCTCCGGCCGGACCGTTCCGGCCGCGGGACGTGCCGCTTCGTCGCGGTGATGGCAGACGACCACCACCAAGAGTACGAACACCAGGGGACCCGGTACGCCGGACGCCAGGCCCAGGACCGACAGGTACCCGTACTCGGTGAGGCGCAGGACGGGTGGCACGAGCCGGTCGAACCGTCCGTCGTGGGGATGGCCCGAGGCCAGTCCGGACAGTAGCAGGGCGGCGACCGGTGCGAACAGGGTAATGCCTGCCAGCCGTCCTTGGTCCGCCGCGAGGAGCGTTCCGACGACCAGGGCCCCGGTGAGCGCGGAGAGCAGGGGCGGCACGGCCCCCGGGGCGATCCCGCCGAGCAGGCGGGAGAGGCGGCTGTCGTCACGGAGGATCCGCAGGTCGGGGCTGACCGGGTCGACCTCCCCCCGGTACCGCGCCTCCCCGTGTCCCCCGCCTCCCGCGTTCACCGGCGCGCCCCGTGGTCGGCCGGATCGGCGAACCGGGCGGTGACCGCGACGGCGCAGCCGACGACGAGGGTGACGAAGGTGACGCGCGCGTCCCACAGCGTGGCGGTGACCGCGACGGTCAGGAAGCGCGCGGGCTGGGGGAAGGAGAGGAGGCGGCGGACCGGCGCGGGCGTGGCCGCGGCGGGGTGCCCGGGGCTCCCTCCGGGTCTGTTTCCCCCGTTCCCGGCGGACCGCGTCCTCGCTTCCTCGGAGGCCGTGACCACGGTGGTGCCGAACAGGCGTGAGGTCAGCACGGGGTCGCTGACACGTGATCCCTGGGGCGGCCGTGGCGCGAGATCACTCAGGAGGCCGCCAGTTCGCCTCTGGGCGGAGGGGGCGGGCCGTTTCGACTCCTGGCCCGGCCACGGGGCCGCCGGGGCGGATCCGGCCGTCAGGAGCGAGTCGCGCAGGGCCAGCGCGACGAGGGCGCCCGCCGCCCACCCCCACGCACCGTCGATCCCGGCGGCCACGGCGCCGAACGCCAGCCCGAGGTGGACCGTGTACTCGCGCAGCCGCGAGAGCATCGCCGTGAGCCAGAGGGTGAGCGCGTCGCGGCGGTGGGCGCGCATGCGGTCGCGGACCGCGTCGCAGAACAGGACCGCGCCCAGGAACGCCGATCCCGCCAGGCCGCCGACCGTGTCGGCCCGGGAGAACCAGACCGCGGCTCCGACCGCCGTCAGGACACTGATCCGGGTCACCCCGGCCCGGGTGAGGTGTCCGCGTTCCAGCGTCCGCGCGACCAGCCGCGCCACCGTGCCGCCTTCGGCCATGGACGTGCCCCTCCCCCAGCTCTGCTGAGAGACACCGTTTCTCACGGTGTGTGGTCATTCAACCACTGACACGCCCCGCCGTCGCCGAGCCCTCGTGGAGGGGACGCGGCCCCTTGCCGAACGGGCGCCGGACAGGAGAGCGCGCACCACCGCGTCCTCCGGTGGTGCGCGCTCCGGGAACTCGTCCGAGCGGGACGGGACCGTTCAGGCGGCCTGGCCGCCGTCGCCGCCGTCGGTCCCCTTCCGGTCCTGTTCCGCCTGCTTCTTGGCCTCCGCCGCCCGCTTCTTCTTCTCCGCGTCGCGCTTCTCGCGCTCGTCGATCTCGGCCTTGGTGTCGTTGTTGTAGGCGGTGAGCGCGGCGTCGATGTCGGTGTCCAGGGCGAGACCGCCGTCCTTGACGTACAGGCCGCGGTTGCAGAACCGGCGCAGGTCCTTCTCGTTGTGCGACACCAGGACCATCGTGCGGTTGTTGGCCAGCATCCGGTCGATGGCCTCGTAGCACTTGCGCTTGAACGCCTTGTCACCGACCGCGAGCACCTCGTCGACCAGCATGATCGGGTGCTCCAGTTGCGAGATCAGCGCGAAGCCGAGCCGCACCTTCATGCCGCTGGAGTAGTGGCGCACCGGGGTGTCCACGAACTTCGCCTTGATCTCGGCGAAGTCGACGATCTCGTCGAAGCGCTCGTCGATCTGCTTCTCGGTCATCCCGTGCAGGGAACCGACCAGGTACACGTTCTCGCGGCCGGTCAGGTTGTCGTTGAACCCGGCGCGCAGCTCCAGCAGGGGGGCGACCTTGCCGTGGACGTGCACCTCGCCCTCGTCGGGGAGGAGCACCCCCGCGATCAGCTTGAGCAGGGTCGACTTGCCGGTGCCGTTCTTGCCGACGATGCCGACGCACTCGCCCCGGTCGATCTCGAACGTCACGTCCCGCAGCGGCCAGAACTCGTCGCCCTCGGCGTTGGGGTCGCGCTTGGTGCCGTGGATGAACATCTCGCGCAGGCTGCGCTTGCGGCGGCGGTTCACGGCGAACTTGACGCCGAGCCCCTTGGCCTCGATGACCGGCCCGGTGGTGAGCCCGGCGCCGTAGGTCGTGTGCGCCATCACAACTCCTTCAGGACGGACATCTCCAGGCGGCGGAACGTCCAGTATCCGATGATCAGCATCAGGATCGAACCGACCACCGATGAGGTCAACGCCAGAGTGGTCGGGGTGAGTTCCTCGAAGCCCGAGAACCACACGGCACGGTGCATCTCGAAGATACCCAGCAGCGGGTTGATCTGGTACAACGTCTTGGCCCAGTCCGGGACGGCGTCGGAGCCGAGCACCAGCACGGCCGGGAAGAGGATCGCCGAACCGTAGAACAGCAGGCGCGAGATGATGCGCACCAGGCGCTCCACGTCGCGCAGCAGCACGTTGACCGCGGACAGGAACAGGGTGAGGCCGAGCCCGAACGTGAACTGGAGCACGATGGCCAGCGGCAGCCAGAGGAGCACGCCCTCCCACGAGGGCCTGCCGCCGAGGAAGATCACGAAGAGGATCAGCACCGGCCAGGTGAGCAGGTACTCGATCAGCTTCGTGCCCACGGTGGCCGTGGGGAAGATCTCCCGGGGCACCTTCATCGTGGTGATCAGCTTGGAGTGCGTGATCATCGCGCGCGGCGCCTCGGACATGATCGCCCCGAAGGTGTTCCACGGCAGGATCCCGGCCACGAGGAACAGCAGGAAGCCGCCCTGGACCTTCGCGTCCTCCGGCATGCCCCGGGTGGCGTTGAGGATGACGCCGAAGACGAAGAAGTAGACCATCGTCAGAGCCAGGGGCTCCAACATCGTCCACGCGTACCCCAGTACGGACTGCTGGTACTTGACCTTCAGGTCGCGCCGGACCAGGAGGCCGACGACCTTCCGGTGCTCCCAGACGGCCAGCGCCCTTGACGCCACCGCCACCTCCAAGGATTGATTCCCGTCCGGTCCACGGTGTGCCGGACAGGCGTGCTCGTGCTCGTACTCGCCTGTGCGCACCGGCCGACATACGCGGTCCACCCCGTATGCGTGTCGATACGGGGGAGCGTGTCCGGGCGACCGGGGGATGTCACGGACCGCGCCCGGCTCCACGACCTCCCTCTGGGAGGCCTCTGTACCGGGCTACGCCATACAGGCGTCCATAGGTTACCGCCGCGAACGACGGGTCGCGCCATCCCACCCGTCACGATTGTGTGGTTTTGCCCCCTCGCCTGGTGTGACCCCGCCGGACTCCCCGGTGACCCGCGGGACGGCCCGCGGGACGGCGGACCCAGGTGTTCCGCTAGCCTCGGCCGAGGTTGCGACGGAAGAGGGGTACGGGGCCGTGGACGACGGAAGAGACAGGGCGACGCGTCCGCGCGTGATCGCGGCGGTTCTGGCCGGAGGGGTCGGCGCCCGGATGGGCGCCTCCTCCCCCAAGCAGCTCATGACCCTGGCGGGGCGGCCGGTCATCGAGCACACGATCGCCGCGTTCGAGGCGTGCCCGGACGTGGACGAGATCGTCGTGCTCATGGTGGAGGAGTACCTGGGGCGGGTCGGGGACATCGTCGCCGCGGCGGGGTTCACCAAGGTCGGCGCGGTGCTCCCTGGCGGCGCGACCCGCACCGAGACCTCCCGCGCCGCCCTGGCCGCGGCGGGCCGCGCCGCCGACACCGACCTGGTCCTGCTGCACGACGCCGCGCGTCCGCTCGTGCGCCCGGCCACGATCAGCGCGTGCGTGTCGGCGCTCGGGGAGGCGGGCGCGGTCGGGGTGGCGGTGCCCAGTGCCGACACCGTGGTCCGGGTGGCCCCGGGCCGGTCCGGCGGCGAGGCGGTCACGCAGGTGCCGCCGCGCGCCGAGCTGCGCAGGATGCAGACCCCGCAGGGCTTCCGGCTCGGTGTGGTCCGCCGCGCCTACGAGCTGGCGGCGGCCGACCCGGACCTGGTGGCCACCGACGACTGCGGCGTGGTGCTGCGCTACCTGCCGGAGGAGGAGGTGCGGATCGTGCCGGGCGAGGAGGCCAACATCAAGGTGACGAACCCGGGCGACATCGAGATCGCCGAGACGCTGCTGCGCCGGGCGCGCGCACGCACGGCCCCGACGGAGGTGGACGCGTGAGCCGGGTGTTCGAGGCGACCGAGGTGATCGGCCACCGCGGCGCGGGCCGCGGCGTGGTCGACGGCGTCCGGGAGAACACGGTGGAGTCCTACGCCGCCGCGGCGCTGGCCGGGGCGGACTGGGTCGAGATCGACGTGCGCCGCACCGTGGACGGGGCGCTGGTGCTCCACCACAACGCCGCCCTGGACGACGGCCGGATGATCGTCGACCTGACCGCGCGCGAGTGCGCCGGAGCCGGGCTGGTCGGTCTGGACGAGGGTCTGGAGGCGATTCCGGAGGGGGTGGGCCTGGACGTGGACGTCAAGTCGGTGATGGAGGACGCGGTCGACGCTCCGTCACGGCGCACCGTGTCCCTGCTCCTGCCGTACCTGCGCCGCGAGGCGCGGCGCCGCCGCGTGTTCGTCTGCTCCTTCGACCCCGGTGTCCTGCTGGCCGTCCGGGACGGGGCTCCCGGGATCCCGACGGCGTGGATGCCGTTCGTGCGCAATCCGCTGGACCAGGCGGTGGCGGGCGCCGCCGGCCTGGGGTGCCCGGTCGTGGCGATCGACGCGCGTTCGTTCGGACTGACCGGGGACGCGCCCCGTCCGGGCCGCCGCTCGGTGGAGTACACCGTGGACCTGGCGCACCGGGCCGGTGTCGAGGTGGTCTCGTGGTGCCCGGACCCGGTGGACACCGCCCGGTTCGCCGAGGCGGGGATGGACGCCGTCGTGGTTGACGACGTGCCCGGGGCCGTGTCCGCACTCCGGGAGCGCGCCGCCGCCGGGGGTTCCTGACCGCCGGACGCCCCGCGGACGTCTCAGATCCGGCCGAGGAGCTCGGCCTTCTTGGCGGAGAACTCCTCGTCGGTGAGCAGTCCCCTCGCGTGCAGCTCACCCAGGCGCTCGATCTGCCGGAAGACCCACTCGGTGTCGGCGCCCCCGCGTACCCCGCCGGAGGCGCCCTCCTCCCGCGCCGGGCGGTCCACCGACGGGCCCTCCGCGGCCGGGGGCTCGGCGCGTGCGCCTCCCACACCGCCGATCTGGCCGACGGCCCTGGCCTTGTCCAGCCACCAGCGCGGGTCCCTGAGGCCGGCGACCGGGTTCCCGGTCTCCCGGCCGCCGGAGCCCGGCCTCGCACCGGCCCACATGTGCGCGGTGATGGTGGCGGCCATCAGCAGGGCGTCGAAGGTCTGCGCTCCCTCGTCGGCGAGGAGGACGTTGAGGTCCTGTCTGAGCCTGGTGGAGCCCTCCCTGGCGCTGTTCGCGGTGGCCACCCGCAGGTAGCCCCACTCCCAGCCGTCGGAGGGCGTCCACTCCACACCGGTGATCTCGGCGAGGTCGTACTCGCGGCGCTGGGCCCTGCGCTTGCGGCCTCCGGCCCGGGCGCCGGACCAGACCAGGCGCACACCGGAGTCGTCGACGGTCGCGGTGCCCTCGGAGGTCTGGATGTGGAGGGGGAGCCTGGGCACCAGGCGGAGAACCGTGTCGGGGGCCGGGGGTTCGGTGTGCCGCTCGGCGGCGAACCGGGTCTGGTCGGCCAGGTACTCGGCGACGAGCTCACTCCTGGCGGGGCCGGTGAGCCGGAAGGGCTGGGACTCCTCCCTCAGTGCCGCCCCGACGGCCGTGTAGGGGTCCATCCGGTCGCGCAGGCGCAGTCGGAGGACCCAGCCCCTCCTGCGGTCGGCTCCGGGCCGGAAGTCGACCCCGGCGATCGCGGCCACGGGGAGTTCGAGTCGGCCGATCCTCCTGAGCAGGGGGTCCTTGGACCAGCCCGTGCCCTCGTACCTGATGGCGACCGACTCGCCGTCGAACACCCAGACGGCCTGGTCGCCGCGCAACTCGTCCATGGCTCCCGCCTCTTCCGCTCCCACTGCCCTCTGCCTAGCAGAAGGACCGCTCCCGTCACCAGAGCGGACGGGGGCCGGAACCGGTCGGCGGGGCGGTTCCGCTGCGGCGGCCCTCAGGTGCGGGTGGCCTGCGCGGTGCGCGAGTCCGAGCCGAGCCCGGGGGGACTGGTGACGAACCCGGCGCCCCACGACATGTGCATGGTGGCCAGCGCGAGCGGGATCATCGGCAGGCTGGCGGCGGGCAGGCCGCGGCCGAGCGGCACCGAGGCGGCCGTGACCAGGAGCAGGTAGGCGGCGGGAACCAGGAACAGCGGCCAGAGGAGGAAGCCGCCGACCAGCCCGACGACCACTCCGGCCAGGGCCACGGGCGGGGCCAGGTAGCGAAGGTTGATCGTCCCCTTGTGCTGGCGGGCGACCACCCGGCGCCAGCGGCCGTAGTGGAAGTACTGCTTGGCGAGCAGGCGCACGTTGCGGCGGGGACGGTAGGAGACCCGCATCCGGGGCTGGAACCACACCGTGCCGCCGGTGGTGCGGATGCGGTGGTTCATCTCCCAGTCCTGGGCGCGCAGGAACGCCTCGTCGTAGCCGCCGACCCGCTCCAGCGCCGAGCGCCGGAAGACGCCGAGGTAGACGGTGTCGACGGGACCGCCCTCGCCACCGGTGTGGAAGCGCGCGTTGCCCACGCCCACGCGGGAGGTCATCGCGGCGGCGACGGCCTTCTCCCAGGGGGTCGTGCCCTCGGCGGCCATGATGCCGCCGACGTTGTCGGCGCCGGTCTCCTGGAGCGTCTCGACGGCCACCCGCAGGTAGTCCGAGGGCATCATGGCGTGCCCGTCGATACGGGCGACGATGTCGTGCGAGGAGGCCGCGATGGCGGCGTTGAGCCCGGAGGGGGTCCTGCCGGTGGGGTTGTCGACCACCTTCACCCGCGGGTCCGCGGCGGCGATCCCGTCGGCGACCTCGCGGGTGCGGTCCGAGGAGGGGCCGACCCCGAGCACGACCTCCAGTTCGCCCGGGTACTCCTGGGCGAGGACGTGCTCCACCGCGGCGGCGAGGTGGCGCTCTTCGTTGAGTACGGGCATGACGACGGAGACAGGCGGCCAGGACACGGGCACTTCCCAGGGTCAAGACGTGTCGGAACTGCGCAGGGACTCGCCGTGCGCGCGTCAACGGTACTGCACCACCACGGCCCGCCGGCCCGGCGGAGTTCCGCCGGGCCGGATCGAGCCGGTGCTCAGCCCTGGTTCTTGACGGGCAGGCCCTCCGAGTCCTTGAACGAACCGACGATGATCATGATCAGGTCGATGAGCGTCCACACGCCGGCGCCACCGCAGGTGACGATCATGAGGATGGCCGTACCGGTCTTGCCGGTGTAGAAGCGGTGGGCCCCGACCACGCCGAGGAAGAAGCACAGCAGGAGGGCGGTGAGCCAGCTTCGGCTGGAGACGGCCTCGGGGTGGGACTGCTGGTAGGTCACTGGGACTCCGGGGGAAATAGAAATCAAACAGGGAATGGTGATACCGGTACGCGGCGGGGTGTCCGATGCGGCCCCGGTATCAGGGTCTCTCGCTCGGCGCGCACAGAATCATACTATCTTTCATGTTTAAACTATAATTTAGGTCACGGAGCAATATCAGATACGCCTCAAGGTCGGATCACGCGCGGAACTGTTCCACCGCTCGCCGCGTCCCATGTACGGGGTGCACGCCCAAAGGGGAGGACAACACGCCGGGAGTTGACATCTCGCGCTCTTGGGCGCAACGGGTGACAACCTAGGGATAAGGACACCGTTGATGTGGGACGGGGACGCCGATGAGCGACGACAGCGCGGGACGGCACGGACCAACGGAGGGGTTCCACCGCGAGCGCTCGCAGCCGCTTCCGCCCGAGCGCTCCCCCAGGTCCGGGCGGGTGACCGTGCCCAGTCCCGCCGCCCGGCGCCGCCGTACCGGCCTGCTCCTGGTGAGCGCGCTGTCGGTACTGGTCCTGTTCGCCTCGGGAACCTCGTGGGCGCTCACCGGCTGGATGTCGGGGGCCCTGAACCGGTTCGACGTGTTCGGCGGGCTCTCCGAGGAGGACCGCCCCGAGCCGACCGGCGGGCTGACCTTCCTGGTGATCGGCTCCGACAGCCGTGACTCGATCAGCCAGGAGGCCCAGGAGGACCTGAGCGTGGGCCACACCCCGGGCCAGCGCTCCGACAGCATGATGCTGGTGCGGCTCAACCACGACCGCGACCGCGTCACCGTCGTGGGCATCCCCCGGGACCTGTGGGTGGACGTCCCCGGCCACGGCCCGGACAAGGTCAACGCCGCCTACGGCCTCGGCGGCCCGCAGTTGGCCGTGCGGACCGTGGAGTCGCTGACCGACGTCCGCATCGACCACTACGTCGAGGTGGACTTCCAGGGCTTCGTGAACGTGGTGGACGCGCTGGGCGGTATCGAGGTGTGCCTGCCCGAGCCGATCAGGGACCCCAAGGCCCAACTGGACATGGCGGCGGGCACGCACCATGTGGACGGGGCCGAGGCCCTGGCCTTCTCCCGTACCCGTGCCACCTCGCGGGGCGACCTGGACCGGATCGAGCGCCAGCAGCAGGTCCTGTCCGCGATGCTCGACAAGGCGATGAGCACCGAGACCCTCTCCAACCCGGCCAAACTGACCGATTTCGTGAACAGCGCCCTGTCATCGGTGACCGTGGACGAGGGGCTGGACACCCGCACGATCAACGACCTCGCCTACCAGATGCGCGACCTGAGCATGGACTCGGTCACCTTCACCCAGGTGCCCCTCTCCGACACGGAGTACTGGACACCGCACGGGAACGTCGCCCTGCTGTGGGACGAGCCCGCCGCCCGCGAGCTGTTCGCCGCGATCCAGGCCGACAAGCCGATCGCCGACCCCTCGCAGGAGTCCGGGAAGGGGTCCGAGCCGCGGCCCGGCGACATCCGGGTCCAGGTGTTCAACGGGAGCGGCGCGCCGGGCCTGGGCGCGCGGCTGGACGGCACACTGGCCTCCTCGGGGTTCCAGGTGACCGCTCCGGCGCAGAACTGGAGCTCCAGCAACGTCTCCACGACCCAGGTGCGGCACGGGTCCGGCGACCGGGCCGAGGCCGAGTACCTGGCCGAGATGATCCCGGGCGCGGAGACGGTGGAGGACGGCACCCTGAACGGTGAGCTGCAGATCGTGATCGGATTCAACTACACGGCGTTCGAGGCCCCGAAGTCCGAGGACACCGCGCCGAAGGGGGAGCCCTCCTCCGGCGGGGGTTCCACGGCCGTCTCGACCGCCCGGGAGAACATCTGCGGATGATCCCGAGCAAGGAGGATTCACCGTGCTCCACCACCTGGTCGGACTGCTCGTCGGCGTTGCCTTGGCCCCCGTGCTGTGGATCGCCGCCGCCTGGTCCGCCGACCTGGTCCCACGCGTCGCCGAGGGCGACGTGACCGTGGCGACGGTGTCGTCGGTGGTGGTGCTGTGCCTGGTGGGGGCCGCGTGCGCCTACCTCGTGGCCTCCCGGGTCTCGCCGCTGGTCGCCGGGGCCGCCGGGGCCCTGCTCGCGGCGCTGTGCCTGTGGCCGGCCGTGCACCCGGCGTCCATGGAGGCGGCGCTGTCCTGGTTGAGGGAGGACAGCTTCCTGTACCCGTCGGGCACCGGCCTGGCCGTGGCCCTGCCGCTGGGGGTCCTTCTGCTGCTGTCCGCCGTGGCACCCCTCCGGTGGCGGGCCGCCCACGGCGCGGACACGCTCCCCGGCGGCCCGGGCGCGGTCGGCGCCGGCGGGGAGGAGTACGGCCCTGTGGCGCGCGGGGCCGGTCCGGCCGACCCCCCGTGGGACGGCGCGGGCGGCGACACCCTTCCGGAGGCGGTTCCCGACCCCGTGCCGCCGCCGGTCCCGGGCAGCGGCTCCGAGGGCGACCCGGACAAGACCACCACGCCCTTCAGCCGCGGTGGGAGCGGCGCCACGTGGACTCCCCTGGACGACGGGCGGAAGAAGGAGGCCAGGACCCCGTGGGGCCGTCGGCGCTGAGCCGCGTCCCCGTGCCGGGGGGTCGCGGACCCACCGGTAACCTGAGCGCCTGACTGTTCACTCGGTGTTCGGTCATGTGCCACACCCGGACGCGTAAGGTGATGCTTCGCGCCCCGGATACCACCCGTAGGCCGAACCATGTCCGTTTTCTGCCCTGGAACAGGGTGTTGACCGCCTTCAGCGGGCACAACCCCACACGGGAGCGGACGAAAGCGAGGAAGGACACCGCCAGTGATCGAAGCGGACCGTATGCGCGTCTCCGTCATCGGTACCGGATACCTGGGTGCCACCACCGCGGCCTGTCTGGCCGAGATGGGGTTCGAGGTCCTGGGCGTCGACGTCGACGAGGCCAAGATCGACATGCTCCGCTCCGGCAGGGTGCCCTTCTACGAGCCCGGCCTCGACGAGCTGCTCACCGCCAAGCTCGCGACCGGGCGCCTCCGCTTCACGACGTCCTTCACCGAGGCCGCCGAGTTCGCCGACCTGCACCTGATCTGCGTGGGCACCCCGCAGCGCGACGACTCCGGCGCCGCCGACCTGCGCTATGTGAACTCCGCGGTGGACCAGTTGGCCCCGCACCTGACCCGGCCCTCCGTGGTCGTGGGCCGCTCCACCGTCCCGGTGGGCACCGCCGCGACCCTGGCCGCCCGGCTGGCCGCGCTGGCCCCCGTCGGCGAGGAGGCCGAGCTGGGGTGGAGCCCGGAGTTCCTGCGCGAGGGCTTCGGCGTGAAGGACACGCTGCACCCGAACCGGATCGTGATCGGCACCGACTCCCCCCGGGTGGAGAAGGCCGTACGGGCCCTGTGGCAGCAGCAGATCGACGACGGCGCCCCCTTCCTGGTGACCGACCTCCAGACCGCGGAGCTGGTCAAGGTCGCGGCCAACGCCTTCCTGGCCACGAAGATCTCCTTCATCAACGCCATGGCCGAGGTGTCGGAGGTGGCCGGTGCCGACGTCATCCAGCTGGCCGAGGCGCTCTCCTACGACGACCGCATCGGCGGCAAGTTCCTCGGGCCGGGCCTGGGCTTCGGCGGCGGCTGCCTGCCCAAGGACATCCGCGCGTTCATGGCGCGCGCCGACGAGCTGGGCGTGGAGCCCGCGCTGTCGTTCCTGCGCGAGGTGGACGCGATCAACCAGCGCCGCCGCGCGCGCACCATCGACATCGCCCGCCAGTTGATCGGCGGCAGTTTCGCCGGTCGCACGGTGACCGCGCTGGGCGCGGCGTTCAAACCCAACTCCGACGACATCCGCGACTCGCCCGCGCTGGACGTGGCCTCCACCATCGCCTCGCTGGGCGCTCAGGTGACCGTGTACGACCCGGCCGCGCTGGAGCGGGCCCGCGAGGCGCACCCGGAGCTGAACTACGCGGACTCCATGCTGGCGGCCGCGCGCGGTGCCGACGTGATGCTGCTGCTCACCGAGTGGGCGGAGTTCCGCGAGGCCAACCCCGACGAGCTGGCCGAGGTCGTGGCCGGCAAGCGCATCGTGGACGGCCGCAACGCGCTCGACCCCACGTACTGGCGCGCCTCCGGGTGGACCTACCGGGCGCTGGGCCGCCAGTAGCCCCACACGCTCACGAACGGCCGGTCCCCCACGGGGGCCGGCCGTTCGGTCCTTCCCGCCGAACTGCCCGAGGACGGACCGGTCGGCGCGCTGCTGGAGGGCTACGGCCGGTCCGGTGCCCCGCGCACCGGTTCCCGCGTCCGCGGGACGGGCTCGCCGGTTCCGGCGGGCAGCCCGCGCAGGGCGGCGGCGACCAGGAGCGCCACCGCGGCCAAGACGCACGCGCCGGTCAGGGCCGCGGTGTTGACCCCCGCCGTGTAGGCGGCGAAGGCGGTGTCGAGCAGGACGTCCGGATCCTCCGAGCGCGGGGCGGCCGCCAGGGCGCCGGTGACGGTCTCGGCCGCGGCCCCGCCCGCCCCGGGCAGTTCACGCTCCATGGTGGTGCGGTAGACGGTGGCCGCGGTCGTGCCCAGGACCGCGATGCCCAGGGCCGCGCCGAACTCGGTGCTGGTCTCGGAGATCCCCGCGGCGGCACCGGCCCGCTCGCGCGCAGCGGTGGCCAGGACCAGGGTGTTGGCCAGGGTCGCGACCACGCCGACACCGCAGGTCAGCAGGGTGTAGCCGCCGACGAACACCGCCAGGCGCGTGTCCGCGCCGACGAACCCGACGACGGTGAAACCCGCCGCCCCGAGTACCAGGCCAGCCGCCATGAGCGCGCCGGGACGGCACCGGGGCGCGGCCCGGCCGGCCAGAGTGGCGCCCAGGGCCGTACCGGCGAACGTGGGCAGCGCCCACAGGGCCGCGTGGAGCGGGCTCAGTCCGTGCACCACCTGGAGGAAGGTGAAGGTCAACAACCCCAGCCCTGTGGCGGCGAAGGACACCACGGTGTTGCCGCCGACCGCGGCGGCGAAAGCGGGCCGGGTGAGGAGCGCGACGTCCACCAGGGGGTGCGCGGCGCGGCGCTGCCGGACCACGAACAGCACCAAGAGGCACGCCCCGGCCGCCAGGGCGGCGGCGGACCGGACCTCGATCCCGTGCTCGGCCACGCGCTTGGCCGCGTGGACCAGGACGAGCACCGCGGCCAGCGAGAGGCCCGCGCCCGGCAGGTCGAAGCCCTCTGCGTCCGGATTCCGCGACTCCGGGACCAGGAGGGGCGCGGCGACCACCAGCACGGCCATGAACGGCAGGTTGACGAGGAAGACCGAGCCCCACCAGAAGAACTCCAGGAGCAGCCCGCCGATGACGGGTCCGGCGACCGCGCCGCCGGTGAAGGCGACCGTCCACGCCCCGACCGCCATGCCGCGCTGCCGGAGGTCGGTGAACATGCCGCGGATCAGGGAGAGCGTGGAGGGCGCCAGCGTCGCTCCGGCCACGCCGAGCAGGACCCGCCCCGCGATGAACAGTTCCGCCGTGGACGCCAGCGCCACCAGGGCGGAGGCGGCCCCGAAGAGCACCGCCCCGGTCAGCAGCAGCCGCCTGCGGCCGACCCGGTCGCCCAGTCCGCCCATCGTGACGAGCAGCGCGGCCAGCACGAAGCCGTAGACGTCCATCATCCACAGCCACTGCGCGGCCGTGGGCGCGAGTGCCTCGGCGATGGCGGGCGCCGCGACGAAGAGCACCGAGACGTCCATGGACACCAGTAGCGCCGGGATCAGGAGGAGTACCAGCCCCGCCCAGGTACGGACGGTGCCGTGTTCGCTCCCCGCCGGAGGCGGCGGCTTCGGTGGGATTCGCATGCTTTGATCGTACGTACGTCAAAATAAGGCGTCAATATGTACGTACGTCCAAATGCTAGGATCCCGGGCATGAGCCAACGCGACGACCTCCTGGCGGGCGCCAGGAGGTGCCTGGTGGAGAAGGGCTACAGCCGCACGACCGCGCGCGACATCGTCGCCGCCTCAGGGACGCACCTGGCCTCCATCGGCTACCACTTCGGGTCCAAGGACCACCTCATGAACACCGCCGTGATCGAGGCCACCAGCGACTGGGGCGACGCCTTCGAGTCGGCCGTCGACGCCTCCCGCGCCGAGGACCCCCCGAACAGGCTGCGCGTCCTGCTCCACTCGCTGTTCCAGAGCCTGCCGGCGCAGCGCGACCTCCTCATCGCCAGCGTCCAGGCCTACGCCCAGGCCCAGTTCGACGACGGCGTCCGCGACACCCTCGCCCGGGGCATCGGCGACGGCCGCCGGGCACTGGCCGCCCTCCTCCTGGACGTGGAGCCCGAGCAGGTCGACCCCGCCGCCGTCGCCGGGCTGGGGTCGATGGCCTACAACTTCGTCACCGGATACGTCCTGCAGTACCTCGTCGACCCCGAGGCGCTCCCGAGCGTCGACCAGGCGATCGAGGGCCTGCGCGTCCTGGTCCCCGCGGCGGAGGAGTGAGGGGTCGGGGCGGAGGAACGGAGGGAGGGGCGGGGAGGGACCGGTGACGGTACCCTCCCGCCCCTCGCCGTACGTCGCGCGGCCCGCCGGGACCCGGCGGGCGTGGGGCCGTACCTCCTAGAAGCCGAACCCGGTGGGCCTCTCGCCGCCGGCGACCTCGCGGCGCAGCCGCTCGCCCTTGGCCCGGGCCTGCTCCCCGAGCTCCTCCTGGAAGCGGGCCATGCGCTCGGTCAGCCCGGGATCGCCCGCGGCCAGCATCCGCACCACCAGCAGGCCGGCGTTGCGGGCGGCGCCCACCGCCACGGTCGCCACCGGCACACCGGCGGGCATCTGGACGATGGACAGCAGGGAGTCCATGCCGTCCAGGTACTTGAGCGGCACCGGAACGCCCACCACCGGCAGGGTCGTCACCGAGGCCAGCATGCCGGGCAGGTGGGCGGCGCCCCCGGCGCCGGCGATGACCGCCTTCAGCCCGCGCCCGGCGGCCTCCGTGCCGTAGGCGATCATCTCGTGCGGCATGCGGTGGGCCGACACCACGTCGGCCTCGAACGGGATCCCGAACTCGCGCAGGACCTCGGCCGCCTCCCGCATCACCGGCCAGTCGGAGTCCGAACCCATCACGATGCCCACCACGGGGTCCCCCGCGGGACTTCTGCCCTGCTCCTGGTCCCGCCCGTTGGCGTTGTCGGTCACTAGTCGTCTCCTCGAAGTTGACATCCTCTCCCGCCTGAAGGCGGGAGAATCCAGCCAACGGAACCCGTCCGCCGCTGGTGGTAGACGCTTCTCAGCCCGCCCGACGGCGAGGGCTCCACGTCCTGGCACCCACAATGTCCTGGGGCGCTTCCTGCTTGGTCAGATACTCGACGTTGCGCGCGGCGTTGGTGTCGGCGTTCGCGATGTACCCGCACCCGGGCGCCTTGCACACGAACCGGTCCTGGGACTCACGGCTGCCCTCCGCGATCACACGGCACCGCGAGCAGCGCCGCGAGGTGTTGGGGGCGGGCACACGGACCAGGTGCCCACCCCGGTCGGCGAGCTTGTACTCCAACAAAGTGACCGTGCGCCCCCACGCCTGGCCCGCGATGGCCCGGTTCAAACCGGACTTTTGCTTGACGTTCTTCCCGGGGATGTCCACACTCCCCCGAGCCGAGCGGACCATCCCGGTGATGTTGAGGTCCTCGACCCCCACCACACCGAACTCCTCGGCCAGGCAGTGCGTCACCTTGTGCTGCCAGTCCAGGGCACGACGCTTGGCTTTCGCGCGCACCCCGGCAATCTGGTCATAGGTTCGGCGAAGCCGGTTGCTGGTCGGTGTTCCGCGATGGTGCGCACCTCGTTGGCGTGCGGCCTTCCTCTCCAGCCGACGCAGACGCTTTTCCTCACCCGGTTTCAGCCACGGCCCGTGTTCGCGGAAGGTTCCGTCCGAGAGGGCGAGCGGTTGGGCAATGCCCCGGTCGACGCCGACCCCGGGACCGGCGTGAGGTGCGGGTTCCTTGACCTCGGTGTGCAGACGCAGCACCACGTGCCAACCGTTGGCCTCCTTCACCAGCCGCGCCCCGGTGACCCTGTTCGCGGCATCGGCGTGCTTACCGACGGGCAGGTCCCTGGTCCACCGGAAACGGACCACGCCAACCTTGGGGACCTTCACGGTCCCCCACGTGCGGGTGATGCGTTGGATGGCCAGGTCACGGCCCTGAGGGATATCGATGGACATCCGGGTGCGCCACCGGGCCTTGAAGGCGGGCGGCCCTGCCCGTCCCGCCCAGCAGTTCAGCCACGCCCGGTGGTACTGCTTCAACACTTGTTGGGCGGCCTGCGCGGGTAGCGCCGCCAACCAGGGAAGGTCCTTGCGTGCGACGCGGATGGCCACGTCGGCGGCGGTGAGGGACACCCTGCGGTTCTCCGAGGCCATGCTCCACCAGGCGTGCAATAGGTTCCACAGGGCGCGGGCGGCGTGCCCTTGGCCCTCAAGGCCGGGGAGCTGGTCCTTGGCAGGGTACAGGCGCACCTTGTGGCCGCGTTCACGCTTCACATGCCACCTCCCCGGCTGGCTTGCGCTTTACCCTACCATTTGGTCCATGTCACCACGCTGGGAAGGAAATCCCAACATTCGCAGGGGTGCACATGTCGCCTATAACCTTCATGCAAATTTGGTGTTCGTCACCAGGCACCGGGGAGAGGTTTTCACCGAACCCATGCTGGAGCGGTGCGAAGAGATCATGCGCAAAGTGTGCGCCGACTTCGACGCCGAACTCAAGGAATTCAACGGGGAGCGCGATTACGTCCACCTGCTCGTGCACTACCCGCCCAAGGTCGCGCTGTCCAAGCTGGTCAACAGCCTCAAAGGGGTCAGCTCCCGCTACCTGAGGCAGGAGTTCACCTACCAGGTGGACCGCAACATCATGCACGGCCGGTTCTGGTCGGGGTCCTACTTCGCCGGGTCGTGTGGCGGGGCGCCCCTGGCCGTCGTGCAGCGGTACATCGAAAGCCAGGGGCGTCCCGGGCCGCAGCCCGAGGGCAGGTGGAGCGGTTCACCCACCGACTGAAGCCGGTGGCACTCTCGTGGAGGAGAGGTAGGTGGCGGCGTCCCGGGCGCGCTCCAGGAGGTTCCGGTGGTCCTCGCCCATCACGGTGACGTGCCCGATCTTGCGGCCCGGACGCACGTCCTTGCCGTAGAAGTGCACCTTCACCTCGGGGTCCTCGGCCATCACGTGCAGGTAGCGGCGGTAGACCTCGGGGTCCTCGCCGCCCAGCACGTTGGCCATGACGGTGTAGGGGGCGTTGGTGCGCGGCGAGCCCAGCGGCAGGTTCAGCACGGCCCGCAGGTGCTGCTCGAACTGGGAGGTGCGCGCGCCCTCGATGCTCCAGTGGCCGGAGTTGTGCGGGCGCATGGCCAGTTCGTTGACGACCACGTCGTCGGCGGTCTCGAACAGCTCCACCGCCAGCATCCCGGTCACGTCCAGCGCCTGGGCGACCTCGATGGCCAACTGCTGGGCGCGGACGGCCTTCGTCTCGGAGAGTCCCGGGGCGGGGGCGATCACCTCGTGGCAGATGCCCCCGCGCTGCACGGTCTCCACCACGGGGTACACGGCGACCTGCCCGTGCGGGGACCGGGCGACCTGCACGGCCAGTTCCCGTGAGAAGTCGACCCTCTCCTCCACCAGGAGCGGCACCTCCTCGGCGGCGGCGCGGTCCACGACCTCGCGGGCCTGCTCCGCGCCGTCCACGATCCACACGCCCTTGCCGTCGTAGCCGCCCCGCGCGGCCTTGAGGACGACCGGCCAGCCGCCCCCCTCCTCGGCGAAGCCGGCCACGTGGTCCAGGGTGGTGACGGCCCGCCAGCGCGGCGAGGGGGCGCCCAGCTCGGTCATGCGCGTGCGCATGCGCAGCTTGTCCTGGGCGAAGCGCAGGGCGCCGCGGCCCGGGCGCAGCAGCCCGCCCGCCTCCTCCACCGCGCGCAGGACGGGCTCCGGCACGTGCTCGTGGTCGAAGGTGACCACGTCGTTGGCCTTGGCGAAGGCCAGGACGTCGTCGAGGCCCCGGTCGTCGCCCAGGACGACGTCACCGCAGACCAGCGCGGCGCTTTCGGCGGGACCGGCCGCCAGCACCGAGAAGTCGACACCCAGTCCGATGCCCGCCTGGTGGGTCATCCTGGAGAGTTGGCCACCTCCCACCATTCCCACGCGGGGGACGGTGCGGTTACGCTCGCTCACAGTTCCTCAACTCACATGCTGCTCGTCAACCGCGGTGACGGGACGGCCCCGCGCACGGCGGGACCTGGCCGGTTCGGCTCGGAACCCGCGGCCGGGGTCCTTGCTCCAGTCCCCGGCTAGAGTCTAGGGCGTGCGCGTGTGGCGGTCCCAACCCCCACCGCCCGGTCGGCGCCGCCAGGCGGCGGCCCGTCCGACGCGAGAGCCGCCCCGACCCCCGCCAGGAGGCACAGGCCCGTGCGTGACTTCCTCGTCCGCCATCCCAGACTCGCGAAGCTCGCGCGCGAGGTGGGCAGGTTCGGCTCCGTGGGGGCCGTGGCCTACGTGGTGCAGTTGGGAACGACCAACCTGCTGTGGAGCGCGGCGGGGGCCGGCCCCCTCACCGGCCAGGTGATCGGAACGCTGTGCTCCATCGGGGTGGCCTTCGCCGGCAACCGGTTCTGGACCTTCGGCGACCGCGCCCGTACCGGCTACGGCCGTGAGACGGTGCTGTTCCTGGCCATGAACGGCGTCGGGATGCTGATCCAACTGGCCTGCCTGGGCTTCTCGGTGTACGTGCTGGACCTGGACGGCCCGCTGGCGCACAACATCGCGGGCAACGTGGTGGGCGTGGGCCTCGGCACGCTCTTCCGGTTCTTCTCCTACCGGACGTGGGTCTTCCCCGAGCAGCCCGAGAGCCCCCCGCGCGAGCCGGTCCCGTAACCGCCCGGCGCCGCGGCCGGAGGCGCTCGCCGGGAGGCGTCCACCAGCCGGAGGGGAGAACCGGTCCCCGTCACACGGCGACGGCTTCGGCCGGCCCGCTAGGGCGTGCGGCCGAAGGCTCCGTCGGCGCTCCTGCGACGCACTCCGCGGCGGCCCGCCAGCCACGCCACCATCAGCGTGTACAGCCCCACCTGGGCCAGCGTCAGGAGCAGGACCAGCGGCGAACCCGCTCCCAGCGGCAGTCCGGAGCCGACCACCAGGCCCGTGCCGATCTGCTCCATGCGCCCCTCGAAGACGCACAGCGTGAACTGCACGAGGCTGTTGACCACGTGCAGGCCGATCGCGGCCTCCAGGCCGCCGGTGCGCCAGGTCAGCCAGGCCGCTCCCAGCCCCATGACCGAGAGGGCCGCGGTCGTCCACACCTTGTCCGGGTGCGCGGCCAGGTACAGCGCCGCGAACAGGGTGCCGCTGGCCAGGATGGCCGGCCCCGGGGAGCGCAGCACCCGCGACACCGCCGACGCGCCGCCCCGCTCGCCGGACCGGGCACCGACCGCGCCCACCATCTGCATGAGCAGACCGCGCATGGTGAGTTCCTCGGCCGCCGACTGGAACGGCACCAACAGCACGATGACCGTCATCGCCGCGGCGAACACCTCGGTCCCTCCGGACGCCTCACTGGGCACCAGGCCCGGCTGGAGGAGCTTGGCCAGGGGCAGGAACGCCGCGGCGCACAGGGCGACCGGGACGATCGCCACCACCGTGCAGCGGGCCAGCCAGCCCCAGCGCAGACGGCCCTCCACCGACAGCAGGGAGCCGACCCTGCGCCACTGCACCACGCGCACGAGGAAGAGGACTATGGGTATGAACAGCGCCGACGTCAGCAGGCCGAAGGCCATCTCGGCGATCGTGCTGAGGGTGACCGAGTCCGGGGCCAGACCGCTGCCGCCGATGATCGCCACGATCGTCACGGACAGGATGATCGCCATCCACAGGAAGAACACCAGCACCGCGAGGACGGCCAGGGTCAGCGGCGTGGACCACCAGCGGAAGCGGGAGGTGCGGCCGAGCCTGTGGTAGGACTCACCCTCGGGGAGTTCCGCGCAGGCGAACTGGTTGGTGCGCACCGGTCTCGGCGGCGGCCAGGCCCACACGGACGGATCCGCGCCGGGCACGGGCTGGCCCCCCGGCGGCGTCAGTCTTCCCCCGCCCGGCGGGCCCGCCCAGGTCTGCTCCTGCGTGTAGGACCCGGCGGCCCGCCCCGCCGGCCCCTCGGGCTTTGCGGGCCAGGACGAACCAGGCGGTGGCGGCACATTTCCCATCGTGCGCCGAGACTACTATCCGGGCATGTATCGCCAGCGTTAAGGCCACGCCGTTACCACCCGGACACGGTACGAACAAGCCGGTGGACGTGACCCGCGCCCGTACCGTTCCCCGGAATGCGGAGTGTGCCGCCGCCGTTGAACGGAGTGGCCCGTCGGAGCGACACCGCAGGCCGTTGACCCCGTCCCGCTGACCTACGATTGGGCACATGTCCTCCACACCATCCACCGAGCAGGTGCACGAAGCCCTGACCACGGTGCAAGACCCGGAGATCCACCGTCCCATCACCGACCTAGGCATGGTCAAGAGCGTCGACATCGCCGATGACGGTGTCGTGAGCGTCGGCATCTACCTCACGGTGGCTGGATGCCCGATGAAGGGCCGTATCGAGAAGGACGTGACCGAAGCGGTGACCAAGGTCGCCGGGGTCACCGCCGTGCGCGTGGAACTCGACGTGATGAGCGACGAGCAGCGCAAGGAGCTCCAGACCAAGCTGCGCGGCGGCCAGGCGGAGAAGGAGATCCCCTTCGCCAAGCCGAACTCGCTCACCAGGGTCTTCGCCGTCGCCTCCGGCAAGGGCGGCGTCGGCAAGTCGTCCATCACGGTGAACCTGGCCGCGGCCATGGCCGCCCAGGGCCACAAGGTCGGTGTCGTCGACGCCGACATCTACGGCCACTCGGTACCGCGCATGCTCGGCGCGGCGGACTTCCCGACCAAGGTCGAGGACATGATCCTGCCGCCCACCGCACACGGCGTCAAGGTCATCTCGGTCGGCATGTTCACCCAGGGCAACCAGCCCGTGGTCTGGCGCGGCCCGATGCTGCACCGCGCGCTTCAGCAGTTCCTGTCGGACGTGTTCTGGGGCGACCTGGACGTCCTGCTGATGGACCTGCCCCCGGGCACCGGTGACATCGCCATCTCCACCGCGCAGCTCCTCCCGAGCGCCGAACTGCTCGTGGTGACCACCCCGCAGCAGGCCGCCGCCGAGGTCGCCGAGCGCGCGGGCGCCATCACCGCCCAGACCCACCAGCGGATCACGGGCGTGATCGAGAACATGTCGTACTACACGCCCCCGGGCGGCGGGGAGCCGGTGCACCTGTTCGGCGAGGGCGGTGGCCGCAGGGTCGCCGACGGCCTCGGCAAGACCCTGGGCACGAACATCCCGCTGCTGGGCCAGGTGCCGCTGGACACCCGCCTTCGCGAGGGCGGTGACGAGGGCAAGCCCCTGGTGCTGACCGAGCCCGAGGCCGAGGCCAGCAAGGTGATCGTCTCGATCGCCGACACGCTGGTCGGGAAGCCGCGCGGGCTGGCCGGCATGCAGCTGGGCATCTCCCCGGCGGGCCGCTGACCCGTTTCCCTCCGGCCCGCGCCGGACAACGTGTGCGAGGCCCCCGAGCGCCGCTCGGGGGCCTCGCGCGTGCGTCGGTTCGGGGCCTCGCGTGTGCGTCGGTCCGCGCGCCCGGTCAGTCCTCGCCGGACGAGCCCAGCGTCACCACGGCGGTCTCCCCCGCTCCGTCGCGCTCGTACCCGACCTCGACCTCGGCGCCCGGGCTGAGGCCGCGCAGCATCGCGAGCAGCTCCTGGCCCGAGTCCACCCGGTCTCCGTCCAGGGAGACGATCACGTCGCCGGACCGCAGGCCCGCCTCGTCGGCCGGACCGCCCTCCTCCACCGCGTCGGAGCCCTCGGCGATGACCGCGCCCGCGATCGGGCTGTCCAGGTCGATGTCGGCCCCGATGTCGGCGTAGTCGGCCTCGCCGTGCCCGATGAGCCGTTCCACGACCCGTTTGACCTCGCTCGACGGGATCGCGAAGCCCAGGCCGATGTTGCCCGAGGGCTCACCCATGTAGCCCATGGTCACGATCATCGAGTTGACCCCGATGACCTGCCCCCGCAGGTCCACCAGCGGACCGCCGGAGTTGCCCGGGTTGATGGCGGCGTCGGTCTGCAACGCGTAGAAGCGGCTGGCGCCCTCGCCCTCCCCGGAGGTGACCGGGCGGTTGACGGCGCTGATGATGCCCTGCGTGACGGTCGTGTTGAGGCCCAGGGGCGCGCCGATGGCGATCACCTCGTCACCGACGATGACCTGCTCGGAGTCGCCGAAGTCCAGCGGTTCGACCTCGATCGGGTCCTTCAGCGACAGCACCGCGAGGTCGGAGCTGGGGTCGGAGCCGACCACGGAGGCGTCGGAGCGGCTGCCGTCGCTGTACTCCACGACGATGCCGCCCTCCTCCAGTTCGGAGGAGACGTGGTCGTTGGTCACCACGTGGTCGCCGTCGATGACGAACCCGGACCCGCCTCCCTGGACCCGGGGGTCGGAGCTCTGGACCGCCACCACGCTCGGGCTCACCCGCTGGGCCACGCCCGCGATGCTGTCGGGGTCGCGCTCGGGGGCCTCCGGCGGCGGCTCGTTGATGACCGGCCCCTCCTCCGGCCGCGCCTCGGCGGTGTCGAGGCCGCTGAGGAGGGTGCCCGCGACGCCTCCCGCGCCACCGGCGATGAGCGCGACGACGAGCATGCCGGACAGCGCCATCCACACCGGGATGCCGCGCCCCCGGGCCTTGGCGGGCCGCGGTGGGCGGCCGTACTGAACCTGTTGGGGTTGTTGGGGCTGTTGGCTCTGAGGGACTTGTTGGGCCTGCTGGGGATACTGGCCCTGAGGGGCTTGCTGAGCCTGCTGGGGCTGGAACGCCGGGGTTCCGGAGGCCCCCGGGGCGAAAGGACCCGTGAAGGCCGTCGCGTGGCCGCCGGAGGCCGTCTGCCCGGTGTGCCCCGTGGGGCCGGGGGGCGGCACCTGCCCGGCGGGAGGCGGTGCCTGGACGCCGTGGGGTCCACCGCCGGGGGGCGGAACCGGCCCCGGAGGACCTGGGGGGCCGGGGGCCGGGGGGTCTGAGCCCTCGGGCCGCGGTGCGGCGGCCCGCCCGGGCCGCGGGGGGTGTTCCGCAGGCGCCTGACCCGGCGCGCGCGCCTCGTCCGGCGCGGCACGCTCAGGGGGTGTCCCACCGCCCGGCGGGGTCGCCCGGCCGGACTCCCCGTGGTGCTCCGGGCGGCCGCTTTCCTCGCTCAAGACCTGCTCCGTATGTCGCTTGGCTGTCGGTCGACACGCGGTTCGGCGAGGGGCCTAGAGGAACCCCAGCCGGGACAGGCCGCGCCGCACCCTGGCCCAGAAGCCGGAATCCCCGGGGTCCGGCAGCGCGGTCACGGCCGATGAGACCAGTCCCGCGGGGGCGTCGGCGAGCACCGTGTAGACGAAGCCGTCCGCCTGCCACATGCTCCTGTACTGGCCCGTGTCGCCGCCGAAGACCGTGTCGTGTTGTGTTGAGACGTCGCCACCCCCCGTTCCGGTTCCGACGTATCCGTTCCGAAATGCGGGGGAATGCTCGGTACCCAGCTTCCCACGTTGGGCGAAAACCGACACCTGGGACAGCCCGTCCGAATAGACCGCGTGCACGACCCGGTGTCCGCCGTGCCGGGTGGACCGGGCGTCGACCAGCCGCAGGTTCCAGGTCAGGTGTTCGGGAAGGGACCAGCCCCGCTCGCGCAGACCGGCGCGTTCGGCCCCGGTCAGGGTGTCTCCCCAGGGCACGTCGCCGGCCTCGCCGTCGGGCCAGTGGCCCCCGCCCAGGACGAGGCCGGTGAGGCGGACGCTGAACACGGGCTCTCCGGCGGCCCCGTAGACCGTCCGGCCCAGGAGGAGGCCGGTTTCGGCGTCCACCCAGAACCGCCCGGCGACGGTGCCGTCGGCGCGCTCGGCCTCCACCACGCGGGTGTCCCTGCCGCCCAGGTCGGCGGCGCCCGCGTCGGAGACGGCGTAGGTGTCCTGGAGCATGCCCAGCAGGCGCTCGTCCAGCGACTCCAGCGCGGAGGAGGAGCGCACCACGAAGGCAGCCCCCTCGTCCCCGTCGCCGACGGGGGCCAGGGCCAGGCCGTCTCCGGGTCTGTTCACCACGCGCACGCGGGCCTTCCGGTCCTTCGCGCCCCCCGCCGCGGTCATCTCGCGCACGGCGGAGTAGGCGACCTCGTCCTCCGCCTCGGCGGCGCGGCGCAGCACCGGCATCCCCTCGTCCGCCCCCTCGGCGGGAACCGCGGCGGACCCGGGGCACACGGCGGCGGTGAGCAGGAGTGCGCACAGCAGCGCCACGACGAGGAGTGCGACCGGGGCGGAGTGCGCGGAGGAGGGGTCCTCCGCGCTCACCGGGTGGTTTCGGAGGAGCCGTACGGGGCGTCGGCGGCCGTGGGAGAGGCGTCGACCACCGGCATGTGGCGGCTGGTCACCGCGTGCTCGACCGCGTAGTCGGACAGGCGGGGCTCGACCACGGGAGCCTCCTCGGAGTCGCCCCCGGCGGCGAAGGCGCTGCCGATCAGGGCCGTGGCCACGGCGAGGCCAGCGACGGCGTAGCGGCCCCCGGGGAAGCCCGGGAACAGGTGGGCGAGGCGGTCGCCGCCGAAGCGCCGGCGGTCCGACCGCTCGACGCGCCCCGGAGGGGCCTGGGACGCACCGCCGGGCGTCGGGGGGACCCCGGGGGCGACGGCCGGGTGGCTGCCTCCGGGAAGGCCGCCGAGGGGGCGTGAGGAGCCCAGGGGCGGGCGGGCCCCGAAGCCCGCGCCGCCGGGGGGCGGGTCGGAGGGGCCCCGGCCGACGGGCCCGGGGTCGCGGGACAGGCTGGTGAGCCGTCCCATGAAGTCCATGTCGGGCTCGGGCTCGCACAGGCCGTTCAGTCTGCGCTTGAGACGGCGCATCATGTCGGCCTCGAAACGGCACGGCTCGCACTTGGCCAGGTGGATGAGGGCGCGCTCGTGCTCGGCCGGGCCCAGTTCCCCGTCGACGAGCGCGGAGAGACGCTCTCCCAGGTGTTCCATACTCACTCCGCCTCCCCGTTGATCACGTTTCCACCGCTGCGCGCATCGCCGTCGGCGGTCAGGGACCGCCGGTGCTCCAGGGCCCTGCGCAGTTGGGCGCGGCCCCGGTGGATGCGGCTGCGGACGGTTCCGAGCTTGACGTCGAGCGTCGCCGCGATCTCCTCGTAGGAGAGGCCCTCGATGTCACAGAGGACGACGGGGGCACGGAACTCGGCGGGCAGCGCGTCCAGCGCGGTCTGGATGTCGGCGTCGAAGTGCCGGTCGTCGTAACGCTGGGCGGGAGAGGGCTCCCGGCCCTCCAACCGGTCGTCGGCGTTGTCGGCCAGGCCCTCGAAACGGATGCGGGCCCTGCGGCGGGCCATGTCGAGGAAGAGGTTGGTGGTGATGCGGTGCAGCCACCCCTCGAAGGTTCCGGGGGTGTAGTTGGCCAGGGAGCGAAAGACCCGGATGAAGACCTCCTGGGTGAGGTCCTCGGCGTCGTGCTTGTTGCCGGTCAGCCTGTAGGCGAGCCGGTACACGCGCGGAGAGTGGGTCCGGACGACCTCGTCCCAGCTCGGGGGTTCCCATGCCTCGAATTCCACGGCAGGGCCGGACTCTGGCACCGCTGCTCCCTTCATCCCGTCGATTCGCCGCGAGGCTGGTCGGGGGGAGTTTGCTTCGTGGCGATCAACGTACGTTCATCCCGATTCAACGCCGGGAGACGTGGATTAAGTTCCCGCCGCCACGCTCGGAGTTCGGTCCGGAGCAGGCTAGTCTTTTGCCAGGGACATGACCTGGCCGCGACCACCATCCTACGGTGGGTGACCATCTCCTGGTCAGACCCCGCCAGACACATGACCACGCAGTGGAGGCCGTCATCGCCAGCCCGGAGGAGACCGCGGCCCGGATCACCTGGGTCCGCGCCGAACAGGCCCGGTTCGAGCGAAACGCCATGGAGGACGAGCCGCTGGCCGACGCCTACGAGACGGGGAGCCGCTCGTCGGCGCCGCCCGTGGACGCGGCGACGGGGACCGCGCTGCGCTTCCTGGCCGCGTCGATCGGCGCGCGGTCCGTGGTGGAGATCGGCACGGGGTGCGGCGCGTCGGGGATCTGGCTGCTGCGGGGAATGGCCCCGGACGGGATCCTGACCACGGTGGACACCAACGCCGCCTACCAGGACTACGCGCGCTCGGCGTTCGCCCGCGCGGGTTTTGGCCCGGGACGCGCCCGGCTGATCCGGGGGACCGCCCTGGAGGTGCTGCCGAGGCTGACCGACGGCGGATACGACCTGGTGTTCGTGGACGCCGACACGGTGTCCTATCCCCTGTACCTGGACGAGGCGCTGCGCCTGCTCCGCCCGGGCGGGATGGCGGTGTTCAACGGCGCCATGGTCACCTCCGCGGAGCCGGACGGGCCGCTGCGCGTGCCCGACCCGCGCGAGACCGCCGTGCGCGAGGTGATCCAGCGGGTGCGCGAGGAGGAGGAGTTCATCCCCATGCTGATGCCCGTCGGCGAGGGGCTGCTGGCCGCCATCCGGTGACCGCGGTCCCGGGGTCCGCTCGGTGGGCCCGGCGCCTTCGCCACCGGGGGTGGCGGGGGGCGCCGACGGTGCCGCCGGAGGTTCCACGGGTGCGCCCGCGGGATACGAACGGGCGCACCGTGGGGGCCGGGGGGTTCCCCTACCCCCGGTGTCCGGGCACGAGGCGGGGCGCGGCCCCGGGGAACACGCCCTAGCGGTCGGCGAGCCAGCGCAGCAGGGTGCGCGTGGCGAAGGCCGTGCCGCCCTTGGTGAGCAGGCCGTCCTCCTTCATCGACCGGCCGGGGCCGGCGATGTCCAGGTGGGCCCAGGACACGCCGCCGGTGAACTCGCGCAGGAACAGGGCCGCGTCGGTGGCACCGGCGGGGCCGAACTCGGAGCGGGTCCCGATGTTGGCCAGGTCCGCCACCCGGGACTTGGTCGTCTCGGTGTACTCCTCGGTCAGCGGCATCCGCCACAGGGGTTCGCCGGAGGCCTCGCCGGCGCTCTCCAGCTCGGCGGCGAGCGCGTCGTCGGTGCTGTAGAGCGCGCCCACGCCGGTACCGAGCGCGACCTTCGCCGCGCCGGTCAGGGTAGCGACGTCCACCAGCACGTCCGGTGCCAGCTCGGCGACCGCGTAGCCCATGGCGTCGGCCAGGACCAGGCGGCCCTCGGCGTCGGAGTTGAGCACCTCGACGGTCGTGCCGGAGTAGGTGGTGAGCACGTCGCCGATGCGGGTGGCGTCGCCGGAGAAGGCGTTCTCCGCCAGCGCCAGCAGGCCGGTCACCCGTACCGGGGCGCCCACGGCGGACAGCGCCGAGAGCACCGCGAGCACGATCGCCGAACCGCTCATGTCGGTCTTCATCAGCGACATGTTGTCGTTGGGCTTGAGCGAGAGGCCGCCGGTGTCGAACGTGATGCCCTTGCCGACCAGCACGACGTGCGCGGCGGGGTTCTCGGGGGTGTAGGAGAGCTGGACCAGCCGCGGGGGGCGAGAGGAGCCCTGGCCGACACCGAGGATGGCGCCGAAGCCGTCGGCCTCCAGCTCCCCCTCGTCCCAGACCCGCACCCGCAGGCCGGACTCCCCCGCGACCTCGCGGGCGCGGGCGACCATCCACTCGGGGTCCTTGGTCATGGACGGGGTGTTGATGAGGTCGCGGGCCAGGGCGGTGGCCCCGGCCAGTCGGGACCCGCGGGACAGGGCGTCGGCGAGGTCCCCGGCGCCGACCACGTCGATCACCGGGGCGGGGCGCTTCCCGGCCGGGGTCTCGGCGCTCTTGAGGCTGAAGGTGTAGGAGGCCAGGAGCGCGCCCTCGGCGAAGGCCGTGGCGGCGTCACCGCCGGCTCCGGGCCAGGCGAAGGCCACGCGCTCGTTTCCCCGGGCGGCCCGGGACAGGGCGGCGCCGGCCTTCCGGAGGTCGTCGGGGGATCCCGAACCGACTCCCAGAAGCGCCAGGCGGGCCAGGCCCTGGTCCCGGGGCACCGGGAACTGAGCCAGTTCGCCGGGCTTCCCGGCGAGAGAGTAGTGCGCGAACAGGTCGGTGAGCGGAGCTGGAAGCGCCTGTGTCAGACCGTCCTCGGCGATCCCCTCCACCTCTGTCGGTCCGCCGTCTCCCGACAGCACGGGAAGGACCAACAGGTCCGCGGTGGATTCGGCGAGGCTCCCCGGCTGGGGACGGATCTCCGTGGCGAATGGCACAGGTCGCTCACAATCGTTCGCTGTCGTGGGGGTCTACGACCTCGGGGGGTCGTCGGGGTGTTCGGCCCGGTGGGGGAAGAACGTGGGTGCGTCTAGCCGACGACGCCCTTGAGCGCGTCCCGGAGCTCGGTCGCCTCGGCCGGCGTCAGTTCGACGACCAGGCGTCCGCCGCCCTCCAGCGGGACCCGCATGATGATGCCGCGACCCTCCTTGGTGACCTCCATCGGCCCATCGCTGGTCCTCGGCTTCATCGCCGCCATGCCATTCCCCTTTCTAGGTGTTCCTCGCGGGTGACCGGGGCCGACCCACAGCACCGGCGCCGATCCGCGTGGTCCGTCTCGGCTCCGGAACCGTAGGCCGGTTCCGTGTGACTCGTGCCCGTGTGGCTTCAGGGACGTGAATCACTCTTCGACCATTATCTCGGAGGTTCGCCCCCGTGTGTGCGCCAGACGGTGGCCGGACCCTCGCCAACCGCCGTCACGAGCACCCACCAACGAGGAATCGTTGGTCAGTAAGGTTATATCGGTCCTGACCGAAACCCGCTCAGAGCGCGAGGGACCGAACGGACTCATGCCCCGGGGCGACGGGTTGAACCGTGCCGCCCGAAGACACCCGACAACGACTCCCACCTGCGCTTTCCTTGTGCCGAGACACCGGGGAACTCGGCCGGAGGCGGCCTGGAGGGGTTTTCCGGCGGAGAGCGCCCCCGGGCGGCCCGCGCCGTACCCGGCCGGGCCGACGGATCCGATCCGGTCCGTTCAGCTCAGGTCACCCGTCGAGATCATCCGGGTGCCCTCCCTGGTGATCGACGACCACTCCGCCCTCAGCCCGTCGCGGTCCGCCACGGGCCACACGGTCAGTTCGGCCTCGTCCACACAGCGCTCCTCGGGATCGGCGGTCTCGGTGTAGACGTAGACGCGCCGGTTGTTGTCGCCCGCCGACAGCGTGAGCGTCCCGGAGCAGGAGAAGGTCGTCCAGGCGGTACTGCCGCGCTCGGCGCCCTCCTCGATCCGGACCTCGGCGTGCCAGTCGGCGACGTGGTCGCCCTCGGTGTCCACCTGGACCATCTCGCCGGCCCAGGAGCCGACGAACTCCTCGGCCGGCGCCGCGGCCTGCTCCGGAGTCTCGCCGGCGTCGTCGCCGAGCAGGGCCCAGGCGGTCGCACCGCCGCCGGCCAGCAGGACGGCCAGGGAGATCGCGACCGAGGCGATGACCTGGCGGCGGCGCCTGCCGTTGTGGCGGCTGGATCTGGGCGGCGGCCACAGGGACAGCTGCTGCACGGGGGAAACGGCCGTCGCGGAGGAAGCGGGCTGTTCGCGCCTGTCCCCAGCTCCCGACTCCAGTTCGGCTGCTGTGTCCATCCTCGCCATCCTCAACGATGCTGCGCCCGCTCCGGCGGAACGGGGGTACACAAGTACAGCGATTGAGAATAGAGCACGCGAACGCACCGATTCGCACAAGAACGACGCCGCTGGTGTGACGCACGGCACAGGGAACGCGAAGTTCCAGGTCAGGGTGGACCGCCTCGGAGGAGAACCGCGCCGGAAGGGGGACCGGGGCCGGAAACGGGCGTCGCGGGGGTCACGGAAGCCGGCGTTCGCCGCGGGAGTCAGCGGTTGCCGCCGCCGCTGGCCGAGGCGTCTCCAGCCTCGCGCATACCGCCGTCGGCCTTGCGCGTGCCACCGTCGGCCCCACGTACTCCGCCGCCGGTGGCTCCGGGCGCCTCCTCCGGCTTCTCAGCGGTCCGCCGCGGGCCCGCCGCGCCGTGCTCCGCGTCCGCTCCCGCGTCCTCCCTCCCGGGGACGTGGGCGTCGCCGGGCAGGCGCGAGCCGGGCCGGGGACCGGTCCCCTCGGGAACGTAGGACGGGTCGAGGCGGGACAGGCGCCACTCCAGGTCCTCGATCCGCTCCTCGCGCTCGCGCAGGGTGGCGGTCAGGCGCAGCAGCAGCTCGTCGACGGCGCGCACGTGGTAGCCCCACAGGGCGAGGGGCAGCATCAGGCGGCCGAGGTCGAAGGCCTGGACGGGGCGGTCGTCGGGCAGGGCGAGCGGGGGGTAGTCGGCCTCGAATCTGGCGAGCTGGCCGCCCTTGCCGAGCACGACGTACACGACGCCGACGAGCACGGCCAGTGCGGCGGCGGCAACGAGGACCATGATGAGAACAGGCACGGACACGATCGTGCCATATCCGGTCGGCCGGGAGGTCCGGACGGCGGGATACGGCGGGCCCGGAGCCGTGGCGGCTCCCGCTCGCCGACCCGCCGTACCGCTCCCCTACTGCTCGGGGCCGGGGTGCTGCTCGGACTCCTGGTGCTGGCGGGCGATGTCCAGGTGGGACTTGCGGATGATGTCGACGACCTCGTCGGTGTCGTCGACGACCTGGACCAGCTCCATGTCGTGCGGCTTGATGAGCCCGTTCTCCAGCAGGCTGTCCCGGATCCAGTCCCTCAGCCCGCCCCAGAACTCGGTGCCGACCAGCACGATGGGGAACCGGGTGACCTTGTTGGTCTGTACGAGGGTGGAGGACTCGAACAGCTCGTCCAGGGTGCCGAAGCCCCCGGGCAGCACCACGAAGGCCTGGGAGTACTTCACGAACATCGTCTTGCGGACGAAGAAGTACCGGAAGGTCATGCCCATGTCGATGTAGTCGTTGAGCGTCTGCTCGAAGGGCAGCTCGATCCCGAGCCCGACGGACAGCCCTCCCGCCTTCTGGGCACCCTTGTTGGCGGCCTCCATGATCCCGGGCCCGCCGCCGGTGATGGTGGCGTATCCGGCCTGGGCGAGCTTGGCGCCCATCTCGACGCCGAGGTCGTAGTAGCGGTTGCCGGGCCTGATCCTGGCCGACCCGAACACGCTCACCGCCGAGGGCAGCTCCGACAGCAGGCCGAAGCCCTCCACGAACTCCGACTGGATGCGCAGCACGCGCCAGGGGTCGGTGTGCACCCAGTCCGTGGGCCCCCGCTGGTCGAGGAGTCGCTGGTCGGTGGTGGTGTTGGGGATGGAACTTCCCCGGTAGGTGAGGGGACCGGCCCTGCGCACCTGCTCTTCTGGTTCCATGTCTCCTGGTTCCGTCATGCCGTAAAGCTATCCGTGTGGGACCGGCTCACACCTGAACCACGCGTAACGCGGTGATGACCACACAAGGCCGCTTCACCACGGCCTCCGGCACCGGAGCCGGCCACGGCCGCGCCGGGCGGAGCCGTCGGGGCCGGAGCACGGGGCCGCCGGGTTCGGGGGCGGGGCCGAAGAGGTCAGCGGGCACCGGTCAGCCAGGCGACCATGCGCTCCTCGGCCTCGTGGATCCTGGCGATCTCGGCGTACTCGTCCCTGGTGTGGGCGAGCATCGGGTCGCCGGGGCCGTAGTTGACGGCGGGTACGCCCAGCTCGGAGAAGCGGGACACGTCGGTCCAGCCGAGCTTGGCGCGGGCGTTGCCCTCCCCCACCGCAGCGACGAACGCGGCGGCCGACGGGTCGTCCAGCCCGGGGCGGGCGGGGGCGGCCGCGTCCACCACCCTCACCTCGAACCCGTCGAAGACCTCCCGCAGGTGCGCCTCGGCGTCGGCGACCGACAGGTCGGGGGCGAACCGGTAGTTGACCTTGACCACGCACTCGTCGGGAATGACGTTGCCCGCGACGCCGCCCTCGATGAACACGGCGTTGAGGCCCTCGTGGAAGCGCAGCCCCTCCACCTCCGGCTCGCGGGGGATGTAGGCGCGCAGGACGTCCAGGACGGCCCCGGCCCCGTGGATCGCGTTCTCGCCCATCCAGGAGCGGGCGCTGTGGGCGCGCTTGCCCCTGGCCGTGACCTCCACGCGCATGGTGCCCTGGCAGCCGCCCTCGATGACGCCGTCGGTGGGCTCCATGAGGATCGCGAAGTCCCCGGCCAGCCACTCGGGGTGGTTGCCGGCCAGGCGGAGCAGGCCGTTGCGGGAGGCGTCGACCTCCTCGTTGTCGTAGAAGACGTAGGTGATGTCGTGCACCGGCTCGGCGACCAGTCCGGCCATCCTGAGCTGGACGGCGACACCGGCCTTCATGTCGGAGGTACCGCACCCGTAGAGGCGGCCGTCGGCGGTGTGGGAGGGGACGTTGTCGACGATGGGGACGGTGTCGATGTGCCCGGCGACCACGACGCGGCGGGGACGGCCGAGGTCCGTGCGGGCGACGACGGCGTCGCCGTCGCGGGTGACGGTGAGGTGGGGAAGGTCCGACAGGGCGCTCTCGATCGCGTCGGCGAGGACCTTCTCGTCACCGCTCTCGGAGCGGATGTCCACGAGGGAGGCGGTCAGGGCCGCCGCGTCCGAGGTCAGATCCAGCATGTGTCGCCCCGTTTCGGTGGGTTGGGAGGCCGCCGGGGAGTCCGTGTCCCCGGCGCGCGATGGCCTACCCCAGTCTGGGGCAGCCGGGGGTACGAGCGGAAACCGCGCCGAGACGGCCGGGGCGCCCCCCGAGCGCGGAGGACGCCCCGGGCACCGCGGGGCCGACGTACCGTCAGGCGTTGACGCCGTGCTCGCGGAGCAGGTCGTTCAGGGCGAGCTTGTCGTGCTCCTCGCCCTCCCGCAGGCGCTTGAGCACGAGCAGCACCGGCATGCCGAAGTCGCCGCCGGGGAAGCTCTTGGTGCGGTTCGCGGTGACGCACACCGACCAGGCCGGGGCCTCGCCGCGCGGGAGCTCCTCGCCGGTCTCGGCGTCGAACACGCGTGTGGAGGAGGTCAGGATGGTGCCCGCGCCGAGCTTGGCGCCGGTGCGCACGCGGGCGCCCTCGACGACCATGCTGCGGGAGCCGAGGAACGCGTTGTCCTCGATGATCACCGGAGAGGCCTGCGGGGGCTCCAGGACGCCGCCGACGCCGACGCCGCCGGACAGGTGGACGTTCTCGCCGACCTGGGCGCAGGAGCCGACCGTGGCCCAGGTGTCGACCATGGTGCCCGAGCCGACGTGGGCGCCGATGTTGGTGAAGGACGGCATCAGGACGACGCCGGGGGCGAGGTAGGAGCCCCAGCGGGCGACGGCCCCCGCGACGACGCGGACGCCGTCGAAGCGGGTCTTGAGCGGCATGCGGTCGTGGTAGTAGAAGTCGCCGACCTGCGACTCCTTCATGTCCAGGACCTTGAAGCCGAGGAGGATGGAGCGCTTGGCGCGTTCGTCGACCACGACCCCGTCGGTGGAGGGGTCGACGAAGGCCACACGGGCCTTGCCCTCGTCGATCTGGTCGATCGCGCCGGTGATGGTCTCACGCGCCTCGGTGTGGTCGGGCGTGAGTTCGGCGCGCCTCTCCCAGAGTTCGTCGATCTGGTCGGGCAGCGGGCTGGAGTACGAGCTGGTCATGTGCACCCACGTTAGCCGCTCCTCCGGGGTTACGGAGAACCGCCGCCGCGTATGTGCCGATCGCCTCCGCCTCGGGCGCGCTGTCGCTTTCCGCGACGACGACTACAATGCGGCGATGGCGCCGCGTGCGCCCCCTCGCGCGGCAAGCACGAGACGGAGGTTCCGTCTCCCGGGCAGCGCGTCCATCCTTGTCCCCGACCTTTGGTTCGCCTGTGCCCAGTAAGCGCCGTAGATTCTCCGCCTTCGTCAAGATCCTGTTCTCCCTGACCCTCGTGTGCGGCCTCCTCGTCGCCGGGTCGTACTACGTGCTGACCACGTTCGAGCCGATCGACACCACTCCTCCCCCGGAGCCGGGGTGCCGCCTGGACCTGGCCGACAGCCGGTACACGATGGAGGGCGCGCAGGCCATGAGCGCGGCCACCGTGAGCGGGGTGGCCTTCAGCCGGGACCTGCCCCGGGACGCGGTGACCGTCGCCTACGCGACGGTGTGGCAGGAGTCGGCGTTCCACAACGTGGAGTACGGGGACCGGGACTCCCTCGGCCTGTTCCAGCAGCGCCCGTCGCAGGAGTGGGGCGACCCGGAGGAGATCCTCGATCCGGTGTACTCCAGCCGTTCGTTCTACGAGAAGCTGGTGGAGGTCGACGACTGGAGGAGCATCCCGGTGTTCGAGGCGGCCCAGGCCGTGCAGCACAGCGCGGACGGCTACGCCTACGACCAGCACGAGCCCCTGTCCAAGCAGATGGCCGAGGTGTTCACCGGCGAGCTGGGGCCGGCGATGACCTGCTGGTACGACGCCGAGACCGTGGAGGAGCTGCGGACCGGCGACGCGGACGTCGCCGGTGCCGAGGAGGAGATGGCCCGGGTGTTCGGCACCGGCCCGGCCGACCTGCCGGCGGCCGGGGACCAGGGGCCGCGGACCGGCGACCTGGGATGGGCGATGACCCTGTGGGCGGTGGCCCACGCCCAGGAGTACGGGCTGACCTCGGTGGCGTACGGCGACCAGCAGTGGCACGTGTCGGACGGGGTGGACGGCGCCGCGGACTGGAGCACGAACAAGGGCACCGACACCGGAGGCCGCGTCGTCGTCGAGTAGGTCGGGCGGACGGGGCGGCCCGCGGGCTCAGGCCAGGCGCTCGGCGGCGGCCGCCACCCGCTCGTCGGTGGCGGTGAACGCCACACGCACGTGGCCGGCGCCCGCGGGGCCGTAGAAGTCGCCGGGGGCGACCAGCACACCGCGCTCGGCGAGGTGGGCGACCGCGCCCCAGGCGTCGTGGTCGGGGTGGCTCGCCCACAGGTACAGACCGGCCTCGGAGTGCTCGATGCGCCAGCCCGCGCCCTCGAAGGCCTCACGGAGCCCGGCGCGGCGGAGCCGGTAGCGCTCCTTCTGCTCGGCGGCGTGCGCGTCGTCGTCCAACGCGGCCGCCATGGCGGCCTGGACGGGCGCCGGGACGATCATCCCGGCGTGCTTGCGCACCGCCAGCAGTTCCCGGACCAGCGCGGGGTCGCCGGCGACGAAGGCCGCGCGGTACCCGGCCAGGTTGGAGCGCTTGGACAGCGAGTGCACGGCCAGCAGGTTCTCGTGGGAGTCACCGCACACGTCCGGGTGCAGGATGGAAACCGGCTCGGTGCCGTCCCAGCCCAGGTCGAGGTAGCACTCGTCGGAGGCGACGATCGCTCCGCGCTCGCGGGCCCACTGGACGACCTTGCGCAGGTGCGCCACACCCAGCACCCGCCCGGTCGGGTTGCTCGGGGAGTTCACCCACACCAGTGGGACCGGGGCGGGGCCGAGGGCGGCCAGGCCGTCGGAGGCCACGGGGGTCGCCCCGGCGACGCGCGCACCGATGTCGTAGGTGGGGTAGGCCAGTTCGGGGTGGACGACCGTGTCGCCCGGGCCCAGCCCCAGGAGGGTGGGCAGCCAGGCCACGAGCTCCTTGGAGCCCACGAGGGGCAGGACGGCGCCCTCGGCCACGCGTACGCCGTGGCGGCGCTCCAGCCACCCCTCGATGGACGCGCGCAGCTTCGGGGTGCCCCAGGTCTGCGGGTACCCGGGCGCGTCGGCGGCGTCGGCGAGGGCCTTCCGGAGGAGGGCGGGCACCGGGTCGACGGGTGTGCCGACGGACAGGTCGGCGATGCCGCCGGGGTGCCCGGAGGCCTTCTGCTTGTACGGCGCCAGCCGGTCCCACGGGAAGGTCGGGAGCCGGTCCGCCACGGGTCGCCGCTCGGCCATCGGTACACACTCCATCCAGTTCGGGTCTCCACAAGAATCGCGCCGACCCCGGCACACGGGGTCGGCGCGGCACGTCGCCTCGGGGCCTCGCGCGCGTGCACCCACTGCGCCATCGGGTGCGCGTCGCCCGAAGGGGCCGCCGGAACCCGCCCGGCGGGCCGTCGGCCCGCCCGGCTCGCGGTCCCGGCCTACTCGGCCTGCGGCGGCAGCTTGGCCACGAGCGGGTGGTCGCGGTCGATCTTGCCGACCTTGGACGCACCGCCCGGGGAACCCAGGTCGTCGAAGAAGTCGACGTTGGCCTTGTAGTACTCGGACCACTGCTCGGGCAGGTCGTCCTCGTAGTAGATGGCCTCGACCGGGCAGACCGGCTCGCACGCCCCGCAGTCGACACACTCGTCAGGGTGGATATAGAGCATGCGGTCGCCCTCGTAGATGCAGTCCACAGGGCACTCGTCAATGCACGCCTTGTCCAGCACATCAACACAGGGCTGCGCGATGACGTAGGTCACGTCGTACTCCTTGTCTCACCCCCGCTTACCCACGGGGGAGGCGGGGACCTTTCAGAGTGTCCGGACGGGGACGGCGTGCGGGCGCCCTGCCCCTGCTCCCGGGCTCTGCAAGCGATTGGCACAGATGTCGTACTCCTAGTATGACGGCGGAGAACACCCAGCGCACATTCGGGGGGCATTTTCATGCACATGAGAGGACGTCTCGTCCACCGGATCACCCCGGAGGACGTCGGTCGGCGGGTCTCCGTGCGAATTCGCCTCCCCGAGGGCGGGTTCACCGATATCGTCGGTGTGGTGGAGTCCTGGGACGACGGCGTTCTCACCGTGCGCCGACGCGACGGCTCCGCGGCGGAGGTCGTGGAGTCGGCCGTCGCCGCGAGCCGTGTCGTTCCCCCCGTTCCCCCGCGCCGCCGCGGCGGACGCCCTCCGCAGGCGCCCTGACCCGTGTCGCCCCAGGTCCACGACAGTGACGGAAACGAAGGCGCCGTCCGCCCGGCGGACGGTGCTCGGCGCGCATGTCGCGCCTGAACAGAGGCATTCTTCCTCCTATGCGGGGTAGAAGACGCACAGTCCCGGGGGTGGGCCCAGTCTGCCCGCCGGGATCGACAACGAAGCATCGCGCCCCCCAGCGGCACACCCACGCGGCAGCGGGCGCCCGGTACGCGGGGAGGTGGTGAGCGCCCATCATGCGCGAAGCAGTAGCGTCCGCCCTCGCCGAGCTGGCCCGACGGGACGAGCGGGCGGCCGACATGGCCCGGTCGGCGTTGGACACGCTGGCACCGGAGCAGAGGATCGAAGAACTCAACCAGCACACCGTTCAGCGGTTCTGTTGGTTCGAGCTTCCGGTCCGGTTCCAGAACTCCACCGAGGACCAGCTGTTCGCGGCCCGCTCCCTCGGCAACCTCTTCTCCCTCCTCCAGCTGTACCGGTACGCGCAGATCTGCTCGGCCCCGGCGACCTCGACCCTGCTCGCCGTCTACGCCGACGACCACGCCGCCGGGCTGGCCATGTACGAGCGGCTCATGTGGGAGTCGGGGGTGGAGCCTCCGGACCTGCCCGAGCTGACCTGGGGAACCGCGGTCGGCGACGCCGAGATCCGGGCCCGCCACGAGACCGCCTCCGCCCTGGAACTGGCGATCTCGCTGGGTGACGTGCGCCCCGGCAAGCGCGGGTGGCGGCCCGCGCAGGAGCGGTTCGCCCGCTCCTTCCTCACCCAGCCGGACCACCGGGGACTGAGCCACCTGGACCGCATACGCGAGGAGCGGGTGCGGTCCTGGCTGAGCTCGTCAGCGCACCCGCACCGGCAGCGCCTGTGGCCGCTGGTGGGCCAGATCATCGCCGGCGCGGACGTGCCGCGCGCCGCGGACGCGGCGATGGCGCCGCTGCAACGGCTGCTGGACCTGGCGGCGGACGGCATCGCGCTCACCCAGATCGGCTACATCTCGCCGAGCGTGGTGCGGCAGATGTGCATGGACTTCGGATGGCGGACCTCCCCCGAGCCGCCGCGCAGCGAGACCGACGCCACCCAGCTGATCGCCCTGCACCAGGCGTTGCGGGGGATGCGGGCGGTACGCAGGTCGAGCCGCCGCCTGGTGCTGACCCGGCGCGGCCGCCAGCTCCGGGAGGACCCCGAGGCGCTGTGGCAGGCGGCCACCGAGGCGCTGTGCCGTACCGGCGGACTGGAGCAGGCCGCCGCGGAGACGCTGCTGGGCATGCTGCTGGCGCGCACACCGCAGGGCACGGGGTCCCACGTGCGCCGCGGCGAGACGGACGTGGAGGCGGCCGAACGGGCGCTGACCGAGTCGGGGTGGGTCCCGGTGGAGCCGCCGGTGACCGCGGGCAGGCACGCGGCGGCGCACCGGCGCACCGCGGAGGCGGCCTCGGACCAGGTGCGCGCGCTGGTGATGTCGGTCAGCTGGCTGCTGGAGGCCCTGGGCCTGCTCACCGACGACGACGGGTCCGGGCGCCGGGAGCTGACCGTGTCGGGACGGGCCTTCGCGATCGCGTGCCTGCACCAGTCGGCGGTGGCTCCCCGGGCGGTGGTGTAGCGGGGCGGTGTGGCCGGGCCCCGACGGACCGGCCGAAGACGTCGCGGGTGTGGACCAGGAGGCTCCCCCGGTCGTGCACGCGGTCGCCGCACCAGCCCGTGGAGCCCCGGGAGTCCCTGTACGGCACCCGCTGCGAAGGGGTGCTCCACAGGGCCTAATCTGGACGCGGACCACCCGCGAGCAGCAGGAGTACCATGCCCACGCCCGAGCCGCCGCAGAAGGCGGAGACGACCGACGTGCCCGAGCCCGAGCGGGTCGGGGCGGTCGGCTCCGATCCGTGGGAGCAGATGCCCGAGGACGCCCTCAACCGGCCGAACCTGCAAGGCGCCGACGACGGCGCCCCCGGGACCGGCGCGGACACGGGGGGTGCGGCGCGGCCGGACGGGGCCTCCCCCGCGGGCGACGCGGACGAGGCCTCCGGGGAGGATCCCGGCCGCGCCCCGTCCGAGAGCTGGACGGACTTCCTGCCCAGCCCGCTGTTCGTCCTGCTGCTGGGCCTGACCGGCTTCGCGGGATGGATGTCGTGGCAGGCCGTCGAACTGGAGTGGGCCGCCGACGGCACGAGCGTCACCCCGCTGGTCCCGCCGCTGCTCATCCTGCTCGGCTGGATCGCCTCCCTGGCCGTCCACGAGTTCGCGCACGCGCTGGCCGCCTACCTGGCCGGCGACCGGTCCCTGCGCGGCAGCGCCTACCTGCGGCTGAACCCGTTCGCGTACCGGCAGGCCTTCGCCGGCCTGGTCCTGCCCTCGGTCTACCTCTGCCTCGGCGCCTTCGGCCTGACCGGCCCCCCCACCTACGTGGACTGGGACCGGATCCCGTCCCGGGGCCGCCGCGTGCTGGTGGCGCTCGCCGGACCGCTGGCCAGCCTCCTGCTGGCCGCCGCCCTCGCCGTCGCCGTGTCGGTCCTGGTGCCCCCGGGCAACGACACCACCAACTGGGCGATCTCGGCGATGGCGCTCCTGTGCTTTTCCAACCTGACCGCCGCCCTGGTCAACCTGCTGCCGGTCCCGGGCCTGGACGGCTTCGAGGTGCTGGCCGCCTGGACGCGGGGCACGTGGGTCACGACCGCACGGGTCAACGCGCTGTTCGGATCGGTCGCCGTGTTCGCGGTCCTGTGGTTCCCCGGCCTCAACGACGCCCTGGTGAACCTGGTCTACTCCCTGTTCGAGCTGGTCCTGCCCAACCCGGTGTTCTCCGGGATCGCCTTCTACGGCGAGCTGCTCCTGCAGTTCTGGGTCTGACGGGGCGCGCACGCCCGAACGGGTGGGGCCCAGCGCCTACTCGGAGGAGCGCATGCTCTGGTATCCCCTGGGCACGGCGGGCGCTGTGGCCCGGGGCCCGGTCAGGAAGGCGAAGACGTCGCTGCGGATGATCGCGAGCATCAGCACCAGCATCGCCCCGAACAGGTACGCGTTGTGCGTGATGTGGTTGGTGAGCACCAGGTCCCCGCCCGGCATGTAGCCGACCAGGGCGATGACCGAGGCCAGGAATCCCGCGGCGAAGGCCACCGACGCGGAGGGCCGGCGTCCACCCCACGCGCACAGGCGGCAGGCGCAGTACAGCAGCGCCAGGAAGGCCAGCAGCCCCGCGACCGCCAGGGTCCGGGGCCACGGCCCCGCGTCCCAGTAGAGCAGCAGCCAGCCGGCGCCGGTGGTGGAGAACAGTCCCGCCGCGGCGCCGAGCGGCAGCAGGACCACGAGGGTGGCCGCGGTCAGTACCGGCGACAGGATGCCCCGGGAGGTCCTGCCCTCCGCGGGCGGTGCGGTCTCAGGTGTGGTCACGGTAGACGAGGGTAGACGGTCCGTCCCACCGGACGCGGTCACAGCCCGGCGAACAGGTCCGTCTCGTACTCCCCGCGGCGGACGCGCGGCGTCGGCCCCTTCAGCAGGGTGAAGTACTCGACGGCGTCGATCTCCTGCGCGATGCCGTTGGACAGGGCGAAGCGCTCGCCCTCCACCGTGATCTGGGTGGCGTGGGAGCGCATCGCCAGCGTCTTGGCCGCCCAGTGGTCGGTGGCGTCCACACGGGTGGTCACCGCGGTGTCGGGGGTGCCCCGGGCGATGTCGGACACCCGCGCGGGCGGGGTGAAGGGGCCCGCCTCCTCGTTGAGCCGCGCGATGGACTCCTCGATGCGCGAGACCGGCTGGGCCACGGCGTAGAGCTTGCGTACCCGCCAGGGCGTGCCGGGCACGGAGCGGTCCGCGGCCCGGGTGAAGGCCCGGCGGGTGATCCGGTGGGCCTGGATGTGGTCGGGGTGCCCGTAGCCGCCGTGCTCGTCGTAGCTGACCAGCACGTGCGGGCGGACCTCGCGGATGGTCTCCGCCAGCCGCGCGGCGGCCTCCTCCGCGTCCGCGCCCCAGAAGGCCCTCGGGTGGTCGTTGGAGGGTGCGCCCATCATCCCCGAGTCCCGGTAGCGGCCCTGGCCGCCCAGGAAGCGGTGGTCGCGTACGCCCAGGGCGAGGCAGGCCTTGTCGAGCTCGCCGACCCGGTACTCGCCGAGGGTGTCCTCGCGGTCGGAGGCCAGGTGTGCGAGGCCCGGCGGGATGACCTCTCCCTCCTCCCCCAGCGTGCAGGTCACCAGGGTGACGCCCGCTCCCTCCGCCGCGTACTTGGCCAGGGTTGCACCGGTGACGATGCTCTCGTCGTCCGGATGCGCGTGCACCATCATCAGTCGCCTGTCAGTCACGTGGGGAACGATACCGGCCGCATGCGCGCGGTACCCCCCACATCGTGTACCCGGCCCGGACGGAGGAGTGTTCTGTCCGCTTTTTCCGGCGGCCCCCGCGCCCGGCGCGGGCGGCGCTCCCCGGCGCCCCCGGTATGGGACACAATCTGCTTATGAGTTTTCCTCGCCAACAGGCCCGCACCCAACGCTTCACGATCGGCGTCCCGCGCGCGTTCCAGGTCTCGCCGGACGGACGCCGCGTCGCCTTCCTCAGGGGACGCGACGGGGCGGACACGGCCACCTGCCTGTGGATCCACGAGGCGGAGGGGTCGGGGACCGCCGCGGTGATCGCCGACCCCAGGACCCTGGGCGCCGACGACGAGGACCTTCCCCCCGAGGAGCGGGCCCGCCGCGAGAGGCTGCGCGAGAGCGGCGGCGGCATCGTGTCGTACACGGTGGACGAGGCGTTCACCCGCGCCGTGTTCACCCTGTCCGGGCGGCTGTTCTACGTGGACCTCGTCGGTGACGACACCGCCCCCCGCGAACTGCCCGCCACCACACCCGTCGTGGACCCGAGGATCAGCCCGGCTGGTGACCGCGTCGCCTACGTCAGCGGCGGTGCCGTGCGCGTCATCGACGTCTCGGGGGCCGAGCCCGACCACGGCGACCGGGTGGTCGCCGAGCCGGACGGCCCCGACGTCACCTGGGGTCTGGCCGAGCTGGTGGCCGCCGAGGAGATGGGCCGCTACCGGGGCTTCTGGTGGGCTCCGGACGGCTCCTCCCTCGCCGCCGCGCGTGTGGACGAGTCCGACGTGAACACCTGGTACGTGTCCGACCCCGGCCGTCCCGGCCAGGAGCCGGCCTCCCTGCGCTACCCGCCCGCCGGCGGGACCAACGCGGACGTGCGCCTGGCCGTGTTCCCGGTCGGCCCGGCGGGCCGCCGGGGCCCGGGAGAGCGGCCCGAGCCCGTCTGGGTGGAGTGGGACCGCGAGGCCCTGCCCTACCTGGCGACGGTCGGCTGGACGACCGGCCCCGACGGCACGCCGACCCTGGTGTTCACCGCGCAGAGCCGCGACCAGCGCACACTGGAGCTGTTCAGCGCCGACCCCGCCACGGGCCTGGTCGCGGGGGCGCGCACCGAGACCGACGACGTGTGGGTCGAGCTGATGCCGGGCGTGCCCGCCCACACCCGCTCGGGCGAGCTGGTGTGGATCGGCCGTGAGGCGGGCGGCGAGCGCCGGGTCTACGTGGGCAACCGCCCGGTCAGCCCCGCCGACGTGTACGTGCGCGGCGTGGTGGACGTGGACGGCGACCGGGTCCTGTACTCGGGGTCGCCCCCGGAGCGCCCCGGCGACGTGTCGCTGTGGCTGGTCGAGCTGGACACGGGCCTGTCCGCGCCGGTGGAGGTACCCGGGCACGGACGCACGGGGTCCGACGCGGACGCGCACGGCGGCCTGCGCTCGGGACGGCTGCGCGGCGACACCCTGGTGGTACAGCACCGGTCGATGGAGTTCACGGGCGTGCGCACGGTGGTGCTGCGCGGCGCCGGCACCGAGACGCGCCGGTCCCACTCCGAGATCGAGAGCCTCGCCGAGGCCCCGGACCTGCCGGAGCCGCGCGTGGAGTTCTGGCGCGCCGGTGAACGGCGGATCCCCTCGGCACTGGTGCTGCCGTCCTGGTACCGCGGGGAGCAGCACCCGCTGCCGGTGCTGGTGGCGCCCTACGGCGGTCCGCACGCGCAGCGGGTGCTGAACGCGCGCGGCGCGTACCTGACCGCCCAGTGGTACGCCGAGCAGGGGTTCGCGGTGCTCATCGCGGACGGCCGCGGCACACCGGGCCTCGGCGTGGAGTGGGAGCAGAGCGTCCACCTCGACCTGGCCGGGCCGGTCCTGGAGGACCAGGTGGCGGCGCTGGAGGACGCGGCGGAGCGGTTCGACTGCCTGGACCTGTCCCGGGTGGGCATCCACGGCTGGTCGTTCGGCGGGTACCTGTCGGCGCTGGCCGTGCTGCGCCGCCCGGACGTGTTCCACGCGGCGGTGGCGGGCGCGCCCGTCATCGACTGGACGCTGTACGACACCCACTACACCGAGCGCTACCTGGGCACCCCCGAGGGGGAGCCCGGCGCCTACGAGCGCAGCTCGCTGCTGGCGGAGGCGGCCAAGCTGGAGCGGCCGCTGATGATGATCCACGGGCTGGCCGACGACAACGTGGCGTTCGCGCACACGCAGCGGATGTCGTCGGCGCTCATGGCGGCGGGCCGTCCGCACACGGTGCTGCCGCTGTCGGGGGTGACGCACTCGCCCTCGGACCCGACGGTCGCGGAGAACCTGATGCTGCTCCAGGTGGAGTTCCTCAAGGAGAGCCTCCGGGGCGAGGGGTAGTCCCGACCGGGTCCCGGGGCCGCGTACGGCCCCGGGACCCGGGACACCGCTCGGCCGGCCGTGTTCCGCGGGTGCGCCTCCTCCTCGGACGCGGCGGCCTCCGACCCGTCCGGGACCCGGGTCTCCACGGGTCCGTTGGGGTCGGGGGAGCCGCCGGCCCCGGAGCCGCCGGTCCGCCGGAGCGCTCCGATGACCCGGGCATAGCCTGGTCCCATGCGTTCCTCCACGGTGCCACGCGTCCTCGCCTCCCTGCTGGCCGACCTGGCCTGCGTGCTCGCCTTCGTCCTGATCGGCAAGGCCGACCACGAGACCGGCACGGCCCTGGCGTCGGTCGCCGCGACCGCGTGGCCGTTCGCCGCCGGGACGGCCTTGGGCTGGGTGGTCACCCTCGCCTGGACCGCCCCCGTCCGGATCTGGCCGACCGGTGTGTTCGTGTGGGCCGTGACCGTGGCCGGGGGGATGGCGCTGCGCCTGCTCACCGGCGAGGGAGCCCCGCTCAGCTTCGTCCTGGTCACCTCCCTGTTCCTGGCCGCGACCATGCTCGGCTGGCGCGCGGTGGCCCGCCTCCTGGACGCCAGGACGCGACGGCACCGGGCCTGACGGGAGAGCCGCGCCGGGAGTTCGTCCGGGAGGGCGGCGGCCGGAGGAACGTGGGCGGCGGCCTCCGGGGGGACGTGGGCGGTGACGCGCGGGCCGTCCGGGGCGGTGACCTCCACGGGGGCACCACCTCTGAGCGGTGTGCCCGGTAGGGGCCCGTTCCGTTTGGGCCGTCGCCCATCCCACCCCGGAACGTTCGTAATTCGTAAGCTGGAACAGTTGACTTGTTCCTCTCTCAGGGAGAGGGGATTCCAGCGGTCGCCCGCTGGGTTTCCTGCTTCTTGGCCGGCCGCCCCGTCCGGGAGGACTCCCGTTGAGGTCTCACACCAGCTCCACAGGCCAGCACCGCCAGCCCGGCGGCTTCGAGGTTGTTCGCCGAGTTCACATCCCGGTCATGAGTGACGCCGCACACCGAACACGTCCACTCACGCACGTTCAGCGGCAACGTGCCGGCAAGGGTGTGGCACCGCGAACACAGCTTGGAGGAGGGAAAGAACCGGTCGACCACGACCAGCTCACGCCCGTACCAGGCGCACTTGTACTCCAACATCGTGCGCAGCTCGCGCCAGGCCGCGTCCGAGATCGAACGGGCCAGGGAATGGTTCTTGACCATGGTGTGCACGGTCAAATCCTCGATCACGACCACTTGGTTCTCATGGACGAGTCGAGTAGTGAGCTTGTGCAGAAAATCCCTGCGCCGGTCGGTGATGCGGGCGTGCACCCGCGCCACCCTCCTACGCGCCCTCTCACGGTTGGCCGACCCCTTCTGCTTGCGCGACAGCTCCCGCTGGGCCCTGGCCAGCTTCGCCCGGTCGCGCCGCTCATGGCGGGGGTTGGTGATCTTTTCTCCCGTGGACAGCGTCACCAGGGAGGTGATTCCGGCATCGACGCCCACCGCCTGGCCGGTGGCCGGGTAGGCATCGATCACGTCCTCGCACAGCAGGGACACGAACCAGCGCCCGGTCGCGTCCCGGGACACCGTCACCGTGGACGGCACCGCTTCCTCGGGCAGTGGACGGGACCAGACGATGTCAAGCGGTCGGGCCATCTTGGCTAGAGTCAACTGGCCCTCGCGGTAGCGGAACGCGCTGGCGGTGTACTCCGCGCTGGCACGGGACTTCTTACGCGACTTGAACCGCGGATACTTGGCGCGCTTGTCGAAGAAGTTCCGAAAGGCCGTCTGTAGGTGGCGCAGCCCCTGCTGGAGGGGGACGCTGGAAACCTCGTTGAGGAAGGCCAGCTCCTCGGTCCTCTTCCACGCGGTCAGCGCCGCCGAGGTGTCGGTGTAGGACAGGCGGCGCTGCTCGGCGTACCAGGCCCGGGTGCGCTCGTCCAAGGCCTTGTTGTAGACCAGGCGCACGCACCCGAACGTGCGCGACAGCTCCGCTGCCTGCGCGTCCGTGGGGTAGAAGCGGTACTTGAACGCCCGCTTCACGGTGCTCCTCGCCATAGCTCACATCGTAACGAATATTCTGTGAGCCTTAGACGGAAAGGAGAGGGTGTTTCCTCCCGCCCTGAAGGATGGGGTGTCCACACCCGAACATCAGATGACCGAGCATCCCGTACCCCGGTCCGCCGCCCCGACCCACGCCACGTCCGTCACGGACGACGGCGGGCCCGTCTCCCGCGCGCCCGCGGACGGCGAGGACGAGGCGCGCGAGGTGGGCGTGGGCCCGTGGCCCGGCCCCTGGCCCGAGGGCGACCACTACGACCCCGAACTCCTGGCCGGGGGCGACCGCCGCAACGTCGTGGACCGCTACCGGTACTGGCGGCGCGAGGCAATCGTGGCCGACCTCGACACCATGCGCCACCCCTTCCACGTCGCCGTGGAGAACTGGTCGCACGACTTCAACATCGGCTCGGTCGTGCGCACCGCCAACGCGTTCGGGTGCGCGGCCGTGCACATCGTGGGCCGCCGCCGCTGGAACAAGCGCGGCGCGATGGTGACCGACCGCTACCAGCACGTCCACCACCACCCCGGCACCGACGCGCTGGTGGCCTGGGCGGGCGAGCGCGGGCTGCCGCTGATCGGGATCGACAACCTGCCGGGCGCGGTACCGCTGGAGACCTATCCCCTGCCCCGGAACGCGGTGCTGGTGTTCGGCCAGGAGGGGCCCGGCCTGTCCGAGGAGGTACGGGAGGTGTGCCAGGCGGTGCTGTCGATCGCCCAGTTCGGCTCGACCCGGTCGATCAACGCCGGGGCCGCCGCGGCGATCGCCATGCACGCCTGGATGCGCGCGCACGTGTTCGCCCAACCGGTCCCGGGCGCCCCCTCCGCCACCTCCGCCGCTCCGGTGCCCACCACCGCACCGTCGTGACATTTCCGTGATCTACCATGAACGAAAGGCCCCCGACCAGAGAGAACCAAGGATGAGTCCGACCGTCACGGCAGCCGCCCGCCCCGCCACGATCGACGACGTGGCCGGCATCGCACGCGTCCTGAGCAGATCGGCGCACGAGGACCCCTTCTTCCGCTGGCTGTTCCCCGACGACGAGCTGCGTGTGGCCAGGACCCGCCGCTTCTTCGCCCTGACCGCGGGTTTGGGCTACGTCCCCGCGGGTGGGACGAGGGTCACCGAGACCCAGGACGACTCCGAGGACGCGCCGGTGGTGCGCGGCGCTGCGATGTGGGCACCGCCCGACACCAATCCCGAGGGCCGGTTGGTGTCGCTGCGCACCTGGCCGCACTGGGCGTCCCTGATCGGCCGCTCCCGGATGGCCGCGTTCGTGCGCGTGTTCGCCGAGTGGAAGCTGGCCGCACCCCAGGAACCCCACCTGTACCTGGCCGCGCTGGGCGTGGACCCGGCGGTCGCCCGCACCGGGATCGGGGGCGGCCTGCTCTCCTCCGGGCTGGACCGGGCCGACTCCGAGCGGCTCCCGGTGTTCACCCACACGCTCGACGACAAGACCGTCGGCTTCTACGAGCGGTTCGGCTTCCGGGTGCTCCGCGAGGTGGAGAGCCCGGACGCGGGGACCAACTACTTCCTGCTGCGCGACCCGTCCTGAACCCGTTCCTCCCCCTTTCCGGAGAACGTCCCACTCGTGACGTTTCCGGGATCTACTGTGAGCGGTGATCCGGAGTCCCCGGACGGGGAAGGGGCACCGCGCGCGACCCGAACGGCGGTAGCGGCACAGGCCGTACGCACCGCGGCCATGGACGACGTACCCGGGGTGGCGCGGGTCCTCGGGCGCGCCCTCTACGGCGATCCGCTCCTGCGTTCGCCGCCGCACCGGATCCGGCCCGTGGGCCTGGAGCGGCTGCCCGACCTGGTCCGATGCCTGGGCGAGCTCAGGGCGTCCGGCCGCCGCCGAAGTGGGGACACGCCCCATATGGACGGGGCCACGGATCCTCCCGTGGCTAGGATCCTGAGCCATGAACGCCAGCGATCCACCACGGCCGGAACGGTCCCGGGGAGCACGGGGCCCTCGACCGGCACGGGGTGAGCGCACGGTCCTGGCGGGTGCCCGCACCGCCCTGGCCGGGATTTTGGCCGCCCTCGTGCTGGCGGCCACCGCCTGCACCGCTCCGCCGCTGAACGCGGACGCCTACCTCCACGACGCGCGGCAGACCACCGTGGACCTGCTGTCGGCGGCCCGCACGGGAATACTGGTCGCGGAGCTGGCGGAGGACGACCGGGCGTTCCAGCCCTACCTCGAAGTCAGCGCCAAGGACGTGGAGGAGTCCGCCCGGTCCCTCACCGACACCTTCGGCGCCCTCCAGCCGCCCACGCCGGAACTCGACGGGCTGCGGGACGAGCTGACGGACCTGTCCGACGCCACCGTCCACGACCTGTCCGCCCTGCGCATCGCCCTGAGGCGGGGGAACGCCGACGGAGTGGTCGAGGCCTCCGAGAAGCTCCACGAGACCGCCTCCGCGCTGGTCGACCTCCGAAAGGAGCTCCGGTGAGGATCCTCCTGTCCGTCACCCTGGGCATCCTCACCGCCATCGGCGGGTTCCTGGACATCGGCGACCTGGTCGCCGCCGCCGTGATCGGCTCCCGCTTCGGGATGTCGCTGGCCTGGGTGCTCGTCGTCGGCGTCACCGGAATGGTGCTGTTCAGCGAGATGGCGGCGCGCGTCACGGCGATCAGCGGCCGGGCCGTCTTCGACCTGGTCCGCGAACGGCTCGGCGCCCGGGCGGGCCTGGCCAACCTGCTGGCGTCCTACATCATCACCCTGCTGACCATGTCGGCGCAGATCGGCGGTATCGCGCTCGCCCTCGAACTGGCCAGCAGCATCCACTACCTGCTGTGGGTCCCGGTGGCCGTGTTCCTGGTCTGGGTGGTCATATGGCGGATGCCGTTCGGGTGGATGGAGAAGACCTACGGACTGCTCGGCCTGGCCCTGGTCGTGTTCGGGGTCGCCCTGTGGCGGCTGGGTCCCGACTGGGGAGAGCTCATGTCCAGCGCCACGCGCTTCTCCCCTCCCCCGGACGAGGAGTGGTCGGTGTGGTCCTACTACGCGATCGCGCTGTTCGGCGCGACGATGACGCCCTACTCGGTCCTGTTCTTCTCCTCCAGCGGGGTGGAGGAGAAGTGGACGCCCCGCGACCTGGTCACGGCCCGGGTCAACGCCTTCGTCGGGTTCCCGCTGGGCGGCCTGCTCGCCCTGGCCATCATGGGCTGCGCGGCGACCTGGCTCATGCCCGCCGACATCGAGGTGGAGGACCTGGGCCAGGTCGCGCTCCCGGTGGTCGCGGCGCTGGGCAAGCTCGGGCTGGTCGTGGTCATCGTGGGCTTCTTCGCGGCCACCTTCGGCGCCGGCCTGGAGTCGGCGCTGGCCGCGGGCTACAGCGTGGCCCAGTACTTCGGCTGGCCGTGGGGCAAGACCGTGGTGTCGCCCGCCGGAGCGCCGTACTTCCATGTGGTCATCCTGTTGAGCCTGATGGCGGGCACCCTCTTCATCCTCACCGGGATCGACCCGATCAAGGTGGTCGAGTACAGCATCGTGCTGTCCGCCGTGGCGCTGCCGCTCACCTACCTGCCGATCTTCGTGGTCGCCAACGACCGCGGCTACATGGGCGACCGGGTGAACTCGCGCTTCACGAACATCGTGGGGTCGTTCTATCTGGTCCTGCTGCTCATGGTGTCGATCGTCGCCATCCCCCTCATGCTCTACACGAAAGCGGGGCAGTGAGATGCCGAAGGACCCGGCCCGCGGATCCGTGTTCCGGATCGGCTTCGCCGTGCTGGACCGCCAGATCGTCGCCGACGACGGGGAGCACGTGGGCAAGACCGACGACGTCGAGTTCTCCTGGAACGAGGGGGAGGCTCCGGCCATGACGGCGCTGCTCACCGACACCGCCGCCCTGGGCCCGAGGATCACGGGACGTCTGGGGAGGATGTGGCGCGCGGTGCTGGCCAGGCTGCGGCCCTTCGACCACGACGAACCCGTCCGGATCCCGATCGGCGACGTCGAGGCCTTCTCCCCCACGACCCGCCTGTCCACGCCCGCCCCCGAGGGGAGCCGGGCCGCGGAGAAGTGGCTGGGCGACAACGTCGTCGGCCGGATCCCGGGAGCGCGACGGTGAGTACCTTCCAGGCCAGCGACCTGCTCGGGCGTGCGGTCGTGGACGGTTCCGGGCGAAGGGTCGGGACCGTCCAGGACGTGGTCGTGCGCCGCGACGGGGACGCCTACACCGTTCTCGGCCTGGTCCTGGGCCGCTCCGCGCTCGCGGGCCGCTTCGGCTACGGAGGACCGCTGGAGCCGCCCACCCCGTGGAAGAGGGTGCTGGGATGGATGCGCCGCCACGAGCGCTACGTGGACTGGGGGGACGTCGAACGCCTGGACGGGGAGGCCGTCGTGATCGGCGTCGAGCACGAGTCCCTGCCCCGCCGCTGGCACGACCACGAGGACTAGGGCATGTATGGCGGATACTCACCCTGCTGCGCGACGCCCCGGCGGCACCCTCGCCGCGTTCTCATCGGTCGACAGCCGAACCAGGAGGGCCTCGCCGTGCGACACCGCCGAGCTCGCGAGGCAGGCACAGTAGGGGCACTCCTTCCTCGGCCTTGCGAGGCCACCACCGGATACGCCCGCCCGTCTCCCTCCCACCGCCCTCAACGGTCGCACTTCGCGCGCAGCACCCTCCAAACCACGGGCGGCACCCACCACACACGCCCTAGGGGGTCGGAACCGTTCCGGCGGCCGGCGGAGTGACCGGGCCCGGAGAACGGCACGGGGCCGCACCCCCGAGGGGGTACGGCCCCGTGCGGCGCGAAGGAACCCGGACTAGCCGACGCCCTTGCTGAGCGAGCCCAGCAGGTCGCGGTTGAGCTGGGAGATCGTGTCCAGCGGGATGCCCTTCGGGCAGACCGCGGCGCACTCACCGATGTTGGTGCAGCCGCCGAAGTCCTCCTCGTCCTGCTGGTTGATCATCTTCACCACGCGCGAGGCCCGCTCGGGCTGTCCCTGCGGGAGCATGCCCAGGTGGGTGACCTTCGCGGCGGTGAACAGCATGCTGGAGGCGTTCGGGCAGGCCGCCACGCACGCGCCGCAGCTGATGCAGGTCGCGGCGTCGAACGCGCGCTCCGCGTCCGGCTTCGGGATCGGGTTGGCGTGGGCGTCCGGCGCGGTACCCGTCGGGGCGCTGATGTAGCCGCCCGCCTGGATGATGCGGTCGAACGCGCCGCGGTCCACCACCAGGTCCTTGATGACCGGGAACGCCTTGGCCCGCCACGGCTCCACCGTGATGGTGTCGCCGTCCTTGAAGCTGCGCATGTGCAGCTGGCAGGTCGTGGTGCGCTCGGGACCGTGCGCCTCACCGTCGATCACGACACCGCAGGCACCGCAGATGCCCTCACGGCAGTCGTGGTCGAACGCGACCGGCTCCTCGTTCTCCAGTGTGAGCTTCTCGTTGAGGACGTCGAGCATCTCCAGGAACGACATGTCCGGGGAGACGTCGGTGAGCTTGTAGGTGGCCAGCCTGCCCTCGTCGTCCTGGCCCTTCTGACGCCATACGCGCAGGGTGATGTTCACTTGTAGCTCCGCTGCTTCATCTCGACGTACTCGTACTCCAGGGCTTCCTTGCGGAGCACGGGCTTGCTGTCCTCGCCGCCGAACTCCCAGGCCGCGACGTAGGCGAACTCGTCGTCGTGGCGCAGCGCCTCGCCGTCCTCGGTCTGGCTCTCAGCGCGGAAGTGGCCGCCGCAGGACTCGCGGCGGTGCAGGGCGTCGATGCACATGAGCTCGCCCAGCTCCAGGAAGTCGGCCACGCGGTTGGCCTTCTCCAGGGCCTGGTTGAGCTCCTCGTTGGTACCGAGCACCTTGACGTCGCGCCAGAACTCGGCGCGCAGGCCGCGGATGAGCTCGATGGCCTTGCTCAGGCCCTCCTCGCTGCGCTCCATGCCGCAGTACTCCCACATGATCTGGCCGAGCTCCTTGTGGAAGGAGTCGACGGTGCGGGAGCCCTGGATGGAGAGCAGCTTGTCGATGCGGGAGGTGACCTGCTCCTTGGCGGCGACGGCCTCCGGGTGCGACTCGTCCACCGCGTCGAACGGGCCGCTGGCCAGGTAGTCGTTGATGGTGTTCGGCAGGACGAAGTAGCCGTCCGCCAGACCCTGCATCAGCGCGCTGGCGCCCAGGCGGTTGGCGCCGTGGTCGGAGAAGTTGGCCTCACCGGTCACGAACAGGCCCGGGATGGAGCTCTGCAGGTCGTAGTCGACCCACAGCCCGCCCATGGTGTAGTGCACGGCCGGGTAGATACGCATCGGAACCTCGTAGGGGTTCTCGCCGGTGATGCGCTGGTACATGTCGAACAGGTTGCCGTACTTGGCCTCGACGGCCTCCTGTCCCATGCGCCCGATGGCGTCGGCGAAGTCCAGGTACACGCCCAGGCCGCTGGGGCCGACGCCGCGGCCCTCGTCGCAGACGTTCTTGGCGGCGCGGGAGGCGATGTCGCGCGGCACCAGGTTGCCGAAGGCCGGGTAGATGCGCTCCAGGTAGTAGTCGCGCTCCTCCTCGGGGATCTGGCGCGGGTCGCGGGTGTCCCCGTGCTTCTTCGGAACCCAGATGCGGCCGTCGTTGCGCAGCGACTCGCTCATCAGGGTCAGCTTGGACTGGTAGTCGCCGCTGACCGGGATGCAGGTCGGGTGGATCTGCGTGTAGCAGGGGTTGGCGAAGAGCGCCCCCTTGCGGTGCGCGCGCCAGGTCGCGGTGACGTTCGAGCCCATCGCGTTGGTCGACAGGTAGAACACGTTGCCGTAGCCGCCGGTGGCCAGCACCACGGCGTCGGCGAAGTGCGTCTCGATCTCTCCGGTGACCATGTCGCGGACGATGACGCCGCGCGCCCGGCCGTCCACGACGATGACTTCGAGCATCTCGTGGCGGGTGTTCATCTTGACCGTGCCCGCCGCGACCTGGCGCTCCAGGGCCTGGTAGGCGCCGATCAGCAGCTGCTGGCCCGTCTGGCCGCGCGCGTAGAAGGTACGGGAGACCTGCACACCGCCGAAGGAGCGGTTGTCGAGCAGGCCGCCGTACTCGCGGGCGAAGGGCACGCCCTGGGCGACGCACTGGTCGATGATCTCGACACTGGTCTGGGCCAGGCGGTAGACGTTCGACTCGCGGGAGCGGAAGTCACCGCCCTTGACGGTGTCGTAGAACAGCCGGTAGATGCTGTCGCCGTCGTTGCGGTAGTTCTTGGCCGCGTTGATGCCGCCCTGCGCCGCGATGGAGTGCGCGCGGCGCGGGCTGTCCTGGTAGCAGAACGAGGTGACGTTGTAGCCCGCCTCGCCCAGGGTCGCGGCCGCGGACGCACCGGCCAGGCCGGTGCCGACCATGATCACCGAGAGCTTGCGCCGGTTCGCCGGGTTGACCAGCTTGGCCGAGAAACGGCGCTTGTCCCAGCGCTCGTTGATCGGCCCCTCCGGGGCCTTCTCGTCCAGGATCGGGGCGCCCTCGATGTAGAACTCGTTCTCAGACAATTAACTCACCAGTCCAAAGGTGACCGCCAGGGGCGGGAGCAGGAAGCCGACGGTCACGACCAGCGAGATGCCCACCGCGATGGCGTTGAGCTTGCCCTGTCGCCGTGCCGTGTTGACGCCGAGCGTCGCCAGGGCGCTCCAGATGCCGTGCCGCAGGTGCAGGCCCACCGCGATCACGGACAGGACGTAGAACAGGGTCACGTACCAGAACTCGGGCTGGAACCCGTTCACGAGCCGCTCGTAGGGGCTGTCGGACCGACCGCCGGGTGCGATGTCGTTCGTGGTCAGGTGCAGGATGTGGAAGACCACGAAGAGCGCGATGAGCACGCCGCCGTAGCGCATGGTGTAGGAGGCGTAGCTGCGGGCCACCCTCTTCTTCACCTGGTAGCGCTGGGCGGCCGGACGCGCCTTGCGGGCACGGGCCCACAGCGACACCGCCGCGTAGATGTGGATCAGGACGCTCGCCAGCAGGACGAATCGGAAGATCCACAGGAATCCGCTCTCGGGCAGCATGGGGTACCCCAGCTCGCGGAGGCTGTGGGCATAGCCGTCGAAGGCCTCCTGACCCGAGAAGATCTTGAGGTTGCCGTACATGTGCGCGATCAAATACAGCACAAGGATCGCCCCGGTGATCGCCATCGCTGCCTTGAGCGCCACCGTGGACCCGTAGGCCGTAGACCGCTTCTTGGTCAAGGTACTGTTCGCCACAGCCTGTCACTTTAAATTCGGGTTAAGTCCGACGTCCAAGTCATCACGACGCTAGCGTCGATAGCCATAGGCTATGGACCATGCAGTTCCAGCAGTTGGCCTACTTCGTCGCAGTCGCCCGCACACGCCATTTCACCCGCGCAGCAGAGCTTTCCCGCGTCGCCCAGCCGAGCTTGAGCAAACAGATCCGCAGCCTTGAGCAGGAGTTGGGTGCGCCGTTATTCAGTCGTGCCAGGGGAAACATCACACTCACACCGGCGGGCGAGGCGCTGCTTCCGCTGGCCCAGCGCATGCTCACCGACCTGGAGACGGCCCGCCGCGAGGTGGCGGAGCTGGCCGGGGTGCGCAGGGGCCGCGTGCGCCTCGGCGCGACCCCGTCGCTGTGCGCGGGCCTGCTGGCCGACGTGCTCTCCGACTTCCACACCGGCTTCCCGGGGATCGAGCTCCAGGTGGAGGAGAGCGGCTCGCGCGACCTGATCCGCGACCTGGGGCGGGGCGAGCTGGACCTGGCCCTGATCATCCTGCCGCTGCACAGCAGCGACCCGGACTTCTCCACCACCCCGATCCTGCGGGAGAACCTGGTGGTGGCCAGCCCGATGTCGGGGCCCTCGCCCAACGGGAGGGCGTCGATCCGCATCACCGAGCTCGAAGGGCGCCCGCTGGTGATGTTCCGGCGCGGCTACGACGTGCGCGAGGCGACACTGCGCGCGTGCCGGGCGTCGGGGTTCGAGCCGGAGCTGGCCGTGGAGGGCGGCGAGATGGACGCCGTGCTGCGGTTCGTGGAGGCGGGCCTGGGGCTGGCGGTGGTGCCGAGCATGGTGCTCAAGAACCGGCCGGGGCTGCGCGGGACACCGCTGGCCAGGCCGCGCCTGCTGCGGACGGTGGCGCTGGCCCGGCGCAAGGACGTGGAGCCCTCGCACTCGGCCGAGGCGTTTCGCCGCCACCTCCACGAGTACCTGCTGGAGATGTCGCCGCAGGACCTGGGGCCGGACCTGGAGGTACTGATCTCCGAGGCCGCGGGATAGTCCCGTTCCCGGTACGGGGAGAGCGGATCGCGCACGCCGGCGGCCCCACCGATCGGCCGGCGGACGCCCCGGGCCGAACAGAGCCGCACGGAGCCGCCCAAAGAGCGGACATATATACCACACGCCACTCGCGCCTCATACAGACCACAAGAGGCATAAGGGACTTTAGCCCCTATTTGGCTACAAAACTCCCAAGCAAACGAGTAGAAGTGGCGTAATTCACACTCCCTTCTCAGCCTCACCTCCCGCTCCGGCACGTGACCGTGATCACAACGGCCTAACGTTGCGTTGCAGACCGGTTCGCCACGGCTCCTCCGGGCAGCCGTAGGCGCAGACACGGCCACGGCTGACGGATGCGGCAGCGATCCGCGCGGCCGGGCCCTCCAGGAGGTGGGAGATCACGGTGGCTTCGACCGACAGCACTCAGACCGGGGGCGGCCGGGCGCACATCCCCCGGCGGACGCTGCGCACCGACCGCTGGTGGGTCGGCCCGCTCCTCACCACGCTGGGCCTGGCCACCTTCGTCGTCTACGCGACCCTGCGGGTGTTCCAGCAGGACCACTACTGGGTCCCGGAGTACCACTACCTGACGCCGTTCTACTCGCCGTGCGTCGCACAGCAGTGCGCGCCCGAGGCCGCCCTGTTCGGGCGGCTGCCCGTGGAGTTCCCGCCGCTCGTCCCCTACGCCCTGGTCAGCCTGCCGATCCTGCTGCTGTTCCGGCTGACCTGCTACTACTACCGCAAGGCCTACTACCGCTCGATCTGGCTGTCGCCCCCCGCGTGCGCCGTGCGCGAGCCCCACCGGGCCTACACCGGTGAGACCCGGCCGCTGATGCGGCTCCAGAACGGCCACCGCTACTTCTTCTACGCCGCCGCCCTCATCTCCCTCGTCAACACGTGGGACATGCTCATCGCCTTCTTCCACGGGACCGGCGGCGGCTTCGGCGTCGGGCTCGGCAACATCATCATGCTCGTCAACGTGGTCATGCTGTGGACCTACACGCTCAGCTGCCACTCGTGCCGCCACGTCTTCGGCGGGCGTCTGCGCAGCTTCGGCACCCACCCGGTCCGCTACTGGATGTGGAGCCGCATCTCCACGCTGAACAACCGGCACATGCTCTACGCCTGGCTCAGCCTCGCGACCCTGATGATCACGGACGCCTACATCGCCCTGATCGCCAGCGGCACCATCGAAGACCTGCGCATCCTCAACTGACCCAGGGGAAGGAAGGCACGACCACATGCCCCCCACAGCAGAGCCCGAGATCACCCGGTACACCTACGACGTCGTGGTGATCGGGGCGGGCGGAGCCGGGCTGCGCGCCGCGATCGCCGCCCGTGAACAGGGCAAGCGCACCGCGGTCATCTCCAAGTCGCTGTTCGGCAAGGCCCACACGGTGATGGCCGAGGGCGGCGCGGCCGCCGCCCTGGGCAACGCCAACGCCGAAGACGAGTGGCGCGTGCACTTTCGCGACACCATGCGCGGCGGCAAGTTCCTCAACGACCCGCGCATGGTCGAGCTGCACGCCCGGGAGGCGCCCGAGCGCATCCTGGAACTGGAGTACTGGGGCGCGCTGTTCGACCGGACGCCGGAGGGGAAGATCAGCCAGCGCAACTTCGGCGGCCACGAGTACCCGCGGCTGGCGCACGTGGGCGACCGCACCGGCCTGGAGATGATCCGCACCCTCCAGCAGCGGGTCGTCGCGCTCCAGCAGGCCGACGCCGCGGAGCTGGGCGACCCCGAGGCCCGTATCCGGGTGTTCGCCGAGACCGCGGTCACCCGGCTGATCACCGAGGACGGGGACGGGGAGGGCCCGGGGCGGATCGTCGGCGCGTTCGGCTACCGCCGGGTGGACGGCGGGTTCGTGGCCTTCGAGGCGCCCGCGGTCATCCTGGCCACCGGAGGCATCGGCAAGGCCTTCCGGACCACCTCCAACTCCTGGGAGTACACCGGCGACGGCCACGCGCTGGCGCTGCGGGCCGGGGCCTCCCTGATCAACATGGAGTTCGTCCAGTTCCACCCCACGGGGATGGTCTGGCCCCCGTCGGTGAAGGGCATCCTCGTCACCGAGTCGGTGCGCGGCGACGGTGGCGTGCTGCGCGACTCCGGGGGAAGGCGGTTCATGTTCGACTACGTGCCGGACGTCTTCCGCTCCCAGTACGCCGAGAGCGAGGAGGAGGCCGACGGCTGGTACGACGATCCGGCGAACCACCGCAGGCCGCCCGAGCTGCTGCCGCGCGACGAGGTCGCGCGGGCGATCAACACCGAGGTCAAGGAGGGGCGCGGCTCGCCGCACGGCGGCGTCTTCCTGGACGTGTCCTCGCGCCTGCCCGCCGAGGAGATCCGCAGGCGGCTGCCGTCCATGCACCACCAGTTCAAGGAACTGGCGGACGTGGACATCACCGCGGAGCCCATGGAGGTGGGCCCGACCTGCCACTACGTGATGGGCGGGGTGCGGGTGGACGCCGACACCGCCGCATCCGACGTGCCGGGGCTGTTCGCCGCCGGGGAGGTGGCGGGCGGCATGCACGGCTCCAACCGCCTGGGCGGCAACTCGCTGTCGGACCTGCTGGTGTTCGGGCGCAGGGCCGGTGTGGGCGCCACCGCCTACCTGGACGGGCCCGGCGACAGGGCGGTCCCGAGGCAGACCGTGGACCGCGTCGCGCGGGAGGAGGCCTCCCGCGCCCTGGAGTCCCTGGGGCGGAGCGACGGGGAGAACCCGTACACGCTGCACACCGAGTTGCAGGAGACGATGAACGACCTGGTCGGCATCATCCGGCGCGGCCCGGAGATGGAGCGGGCCCTGGAGCGCCTGGACGAGCTGGGAGAGCGCGCGCGCACGCTCAGCGCGCCCGGCGACCGGGTGTACAACCCGGGCTGGCACCTGGCGCTGGCCGTGCCCAACATGATCCTGGTCTCGCGCGCGGTCACCGCGGCCGCGCTGGAGCGGACCGAGTCGCGCGGCGGGCACACCAGGGACGACTTCCCCGACATGTCGCCGGAGTGGCGCAGGGTGAACCTGGCGGTGCGCGCGGACGCCTCCGACCGGGTGGCGCTGGCCCGGCGCCCGGTCGCCGACATCCCCGCCGAGCTGATCACCGTCTTCGGGCGCGAGGAGCTGGCCAAGTACCTGACCAAGGAGGAGCTGCCCGACGCCGGGGCGGCGGACGACGCGGCAGAGGAGGACCAGTCATGAGCGAGCGTGTGTTCAGAGTGTGGCGCGGTTCCGGCGAGGGAGAGCTCGCCGAGTACCGGGTGGAGGCCAACGAGGGCGAGGTGGTGCTCGACGTGCTGCACCGCCTCCAGGCCACGCAGACCCCCGACCTGGCGGTGCGGTGGAACTGCAAGGCGGGCAAGTGCGGCTCGTGCTCGGTGGAGATCAACGGCCGCCCGAAGCTGTCGTGCATGACGCGGATGAGCGTGTTCGACGAGGACGAGACGGTGACGGTGACGCCGATGCGCACCTTCCCCGTGATCCGTGACCTGGTGTGCGACGTGTCGTACAACTACCAGAAGGCGCGGGAGATCCCCTCCTTCACGCCCGACCCGGAGAAGTCGCCGGGCGACTTCCGGATGTGGCAGGAGGACGTGCAGCGCCAGCAGGAGTTCCGCAAGTGCATCGAGTGCTTCCTGTGCAACAACGTCTGCCACGTGATCCGCGACCACGAGGAGAACAAGGAGCACTTCTCGGGCCCGCGCTACCTCATGCGGGTGGCGGAGCTGGAGATGCACCCCGAGGACACCGCCGACCGCAGGCTCATCGCCCAGGACGAGTTCGGGCTGGGCTACTGCAACATCACCAAGTGCTGTACGGACGTGTGCCCGGAGAACATCCACATCACCGACAACGCGCTGATCCCGTTGAAGGAGCGGGTGGCCGACCGCAAGTACGACCCGCTGGTGTGGCTCGGGTCGAAGATCGGCGTGCGTCCGAAGGACACCCCTCCCGTGCCCAACGTCGGGAGCCACTCGGACCGGACCTGATCCGGTGGGCGGACGGCCGTCCGCCCACCGTTTCGCTTCCGGAGTCAGCCGGTGCCCCGAACGGCTCCCGAGTCCTTCGGTCCGTGTCCAAGGCCCCGCTCAGGGGCTGCCGCCGCCGGTCGGATGTCGGGAAGGACCGGTGGGACCCACCCGAGAACCGGTGTCCTGCCTCAGGTCACAGAGCACACACGAGCCCGGACAGGGTCCTCGCCCTCCACGGAACCACCCGTGACCATCCCGTATGGATCTGAATCGCGAGGACTCCGGGGCCCTGGCCGATGTGCGGCTGTGGCGTCGATGAGTTCGTCAAGCGCCGTCACGGCCGCCGACAGCTCCTTCACGGCGACACGCAACCGGCCGCGCTCGCGTTCCATCACCGCCTGTGCGCGCTGAGCCACCGCGCGCGAAGGGGAGCGCTCCATACACGGAATCAACTCGGCGATCGTCGCACTGGTGAGCTTGGCCGCGTAGAAGGTCTGGATCAGGCGGACGCGACGGACGTGATCCTCCTCGTAAAGGCGCTGGCCACTCGGCGACCGGCGAACCTCGATGAGCCCCTGTTGCTCGTAGTACCGCAACGACCGCCGACTGACACCCGCCCGTTCCGCGACCTCACCAATCCGCATCGGCTCTCCTCTTGCCCATGACACCGGTGTCACCGTTTAGCCTACCGGTGCGCCCACCGCGCCTTCGTTTCGAATACCTGTCACCTCTGAGGACCCTTATGATCAAGTTCGCCTTCCTCATCAACCGACTACCCGAAATGACGGTCGAGGACTTCCAGCGCTACCACCGCGACAGGCATGCGCCCCTGTTCACTTCCATCCCCGAAGCGGAAGAGTACGTGCGTAAGTACGCCGTCTCGCATCCGATCGCGGCCGATGGATATCCGGATCCGGCCTACGACGGATTGACCGAGATCTGGTTCGACTCGTGGGACGACCACGACTCCTTCTTCGCATCCGAGAACTACAGGACCGAAGTCAATCCCGATGAGTCGAAGTTCATCGATCTCTCGAACGTCGGCGTGATGGTCACCAACGAAACCGTCGTCAGGTAACACTCGTCCCTCACTCGCGCGCGGCCTCGGCGGGGACCGCGCCGGGGTCCAGGGCGAAGGAGGCCCACACGAGCGTGCCCAGGCCCGACCACGGCGGGAAGGCGTAGTGGTGCCAGCCGGTGGCGAGGTTCTCCACCAGGAGGAGGCCGCGCCGGCCCTCGGCCCGGTCCCACTCCGCTTCGGTGCGTTCGGTGGGGATGCGCGGGACCGCGCCGGGGGCTCGGTCGGGGCCGGTGCCGTGGTGGTTGTTCACGGTCAGGGTCAGTACGTGGTCGGTGCTCACGTTCAACTGGCGGGAGACCCCTCCGTTCTCGCGGCCGTACTTGCAGGCGTTGGCCTGGAGTTCGTACATGCAGAGTTGGACGGTGGCGACCAGGTCCGGGTCGAAGCCGGTCATGTCCTCGGCCAGGTCCCTGCGGGCGGTGGACAGGTCGGCCGGGCCGCCCCGGTAGCGGCGGGGTTCCCAGTACAGGAGGCGGAGGCTGCTCATGCCGGGACCCCCAGGCGCCGCTGCTCGATCCAGGCGCGGGTCAGGGAGGCCAGTTCGTCCCACTCGGCGTACCGGGCGGGGCTGGTGGGGCGCACGGCTCCGAAGCGGGGTGCGGGTTCGCCGAGCAGGTCACCGCCGGGGTCGTCCCTCCACTGCTGGAGCAGGGCGGCGGCGCGTTCCTGGACACGGTCGAACGCGCGCTGGACCTCGTCGGGCCCGGGTTCGGCGCTGCGGGGCGCGGGAACCGGAGGTGCGGGCACTCGGGTCGCGTGATGCGAAGGTGCGGGAACGGGGTTCGCGGAGGCCGGGTTCGCGGACGCGCGCAGAAGCTCGTGGGCGGCGTAGTAGGGCCTGACCAGGGCGACGGCTTCGGCCGGGACGGTCTCGCTGGGCGGAGCCAGGCGGGGAGCCGGAAGCTGAGCCGGGGCCGGAACGGGTGCGTGGCGGCGCACGCGCGTGGAGCGGCGGCGACGGCGGCCGGCCACGTTCGAGTGGCGCCCGCACGGGGAGGAGAAGAGCGCGATCAGCGGGCCGAGGGCACGGCTGAGAAGCGCAGCGCTAAACTGGAGCACGCTGGCAATCCTGTCTCTCAAGGGTGAACGTTGCTGGCCACGACCCCGGGCGGTTGCTACCGTCGCGGGGTCATCGTGTGGATTGAGTTGTGTGTTCGCAGCCAGATTAGAGCACAGCCGAACGGCCCAGGCGCGGCTTTCGCAGAAACAGCCGAAAAAAGTTCGCCGGCGACACTTCCTCGCAGCTCAGGGCGCATGCAAAAGGGGTCAGCCGTATTTACTGACCCCATCCAAAGTATTCCTCTTGTCCGGATTGATTGTTTTTGTGGCTCCCGGAAGGCTTCGGACTCCCAAGGGTGTTCCTCGGGGCCGATTCGGACTTCTGGCGCCGCCGGCGCGACCACGGGTCCTGAACACGACGAAGCGCCCCGCTCCAGGAGTCCCGGGAGCGGGGGCGCGGTCAGAGCGCGGAGCCGTCCAGCCGGAACGGCCCTCCGCCGTCACCGGGGCTCCAGCCCCGGGCCAGCGCGTCGCGGACGGCGGCGGCCACCCGCGCCGGGGTGACCGGCTCGGGATCCGGACCGGTCGGGGCGCAGAAGGGGCAGCAGTCAGCCTGCGGGCGGGCGTGGCCCAGAGTGACCACGAGCGGGTTGCCGGGGATCTCGGCCCCTTCGACGACGAAGGTCATCGGTCCGCCGCCGGGCCGCTGCCGCTGGGCCCGGGTGAGGCCCCGGCGGGTCCGCCAGCGGTAGGAGGTCCCGTCCACCGTGATCCGCCGGGTTCCCTTGCGTACCAGTGTCATCCGCTCCCACCTCTCGTCGCCGGAGGACCCAGGCTAGAGAGCCGGGCGCGCCGGGTGCCACCGGTTTTCCCGCGCGGACCGGCGGGCGCCGGGCCGGAGTCCCCGGGCCGCCCAGGCGCCGAGGCGTTCGCCGCCCACGACGAGGCCGCCGACACGGCACGCTGCTCCTGCTCCGGGGCGGAGCGAACGGGACGGCCTCCGGGCGATTCGGCGCGACAGTGACCCGCGGGGGACGACGTGTGCGGTCGGACGGCCCGCGTTGCGGTCTCCCCCTTGTGCGGGGCACCACCGAACGAGCGGAGAACGGTCAGGGGTGACCCGAGCGGCCCCGGTACTGCGGGGTGGAAGGCCCGTTCTCGGTGCCCGGATTCCGGACGGCCGCCGCCCTTCCGCCCAAGGCTCACCAGTCGATCGGGACAGGCCTCGTGTAGAAGTCGTCGTCGTGACGGCCTTCCTCGGGCGTGTACATGTAGAGCCGGATGCCCTCGTCGAAGGAGACGACCATGTAGCCCTGCCAGGTCCCAGGGGAATCCATGGTGACCCAGTAGCCCGCCGAGTTGGCGGTGCACTCCCCGAATCCGGTCGGGTCGCCGGCCTCCTGCTCTTCCAGTTCTTCGATGCCGTCGCAGATATCCCAGGTGCCGTCGAGCCGACCGTCCGTGACCTCCTGGCCCTCACCCGGCCCGAAGGTATCGCCCAAGGCCGTGTAGGTGTGGTCATCTCGAAACTCGATGGTCTGGCCCCGGCTGTTCTCCCACGTGCCTATCACGTCCTCCCGGAGGATCCTCCCTTCCGGAGTGGCGAAGAACTCATAGGGAATTCCGCAACCGAGGGGCACGACCGAGACCAGCGCGATGAGGACGACCAGACGGAAGCGCCGCAGCCGATGGCGCAAACGCATGTGAATCTCCATTTCGGCTCTTGGAGATATCGACCGCGAGCCTGAACGTGTTCTACACCTGGTGACGAACCTACCGCCGGTCTGAACGTGTTCGGTTTCGGGGTGGCCGACGGTTCCGGATGGAGCTTCCCAAGCGGGCCCGGCCGGCCGGGCCGGGCACCGCGGCGGTCACGGTCACGCGCCGACGGCCTCCCCGGAACCGCGACGGCGGGCCGTCGCCGTGTGTCCGCGGCTCTGGTCAGAACCCGCGCGCGGCCCAGTCGTCGAGGTGCTCGGCGGCCTCGGCGACGGTGGTGGGCTCACCGTGGCCGGGAAGGACGACCGTGTCGCCCGGCAGGCCCATGAGGTGTTCGCGGATCGAGGCGATGAGCGTCGGGAGGTCCGAGGGGTGCCGGCCGGTGGCGCCGGGGCCGTCGGCGGAGAGGGTGTCGCCGGTGAGGACCACCCCGAGCCCGGGCGCGTACAGGCACACCCCGCCGGGGGTGTGCCCCGGTGTGTGCAGGATGTCCAGCTCCACGTCGCCGACCGTCAGCGCCTCACCGTGCAGCAGCGGCGCGTCGGGTTCCTGGTACGGGTGCACGCGGTGCCACAGTCCGGCGTCGTCGGGGTGCAGCAGGATCGGGCAGTCGGCGAGGTCCGCCAGGTCGACGGCCGCGTTGACGTGGTCGCCGTGCCCGTGGGTGGCCACGATCGCCATCAGCTCGCGGTCGCCCAGGGCGCGGGCGATCGCCTCGTGGTCGTGCGCGGCGTCGACGACGATCGCGCTGTCCTCGTCCCCGACGATCCACACGTTGTTCTCGACACCGAACTCGCCGCCCTCCAGGCTGACGACACCCGAGGTACGCAGGCGCTGGACGGGGGAAGGAACGCTCACGGCTCACCACCTGGCCTGTCATGGGCTGGTCCGACGTCTTCGAGCCTATCCCGCCGGGCCTCGCCGCACACGTGCGCCGGACGCGGGGCTGGCGCGGCTCAGCCCCCGGGCTCGAAGTTGCGGCGCAGGGCGTAGGGCTGGATCAGCCCGAGTCCGTGCGCGTGACGGGCGCGCACCCTGACGACCTGTAGGCCCTCCTCGTCGGCGAGGCTCTCGGCGAGGGTGTCGTCGATCAGGACCGTGCCGGGACGGGCGAAGGAGGTCAGGCGGCTGGAGCGGTTGACGGTCGTGCCGAACACGTCGCCGTGCAGGGTCAGGACCGGGCCGGAGGCCAGGCCCACCCGGACGTCGGGCACCTCCACATGGGTCTTGACGCCCGAGGCCAGGCGCAGCGCGATGTCCGCGGCCTCGGCCGGGGAGTCGGCCACGTAGAGGACCTCGTCGCCCAGGGTCTTGACGACGCGGCCGCCCCCGGAGGCGACGATGTCGGCGGCGGTGGCCTCGAAGCCCTCGACCACCCCGGCCAGTTCGACCTCGTCCAGCTCGCGGCTCAGCGTGGTGAAGGAGACCAGGTCGGCGAACCCCACGATCAGCGGGTAGTAGTTGGGCACGCTGTCCTGGCCGTTGGACATCACCGCGAGGGTGCGGGCCGCGGAGGCGGAGAGCTGGCGGCGCCAGATGTGCAGCAGGAGCCTCTCGACGTCCGGCAGCAGCTCCTTGACCCGGCCCATCAGCGGACTGACGGAGTCCTCGCCCTCCCGGAAGATGAGCGTGCTCAGGATGCTGGTCTGCCAGTCGGCCAGGCGCGCCATGGTCTGGCCCATCGCGCGGGCGAAGCGGACCACGCCCTCCTCGTCCAGGACGCCCTCCTGGAGCAGGCTGTTGGCGATGCGCAGCGACTCGACGTCGCTCTCGGCGAAGATGACCGTCTCCTCGCCCTGACTGGGAAAGCCGAGGGCGCGCCAGATCCGTCCGGCCAGCTCGGCGTCTGCACCGGCGAGTTCGATCGCCTCTTCCCTCGTGTAGATCGCCTCACCGCCGAGCAGGGCGGACTCGATCGCTTTCGGGTCGGGACGCGACGACATACGTTCTCTTTCACGGGCCATCCCCGTCGGAACGGGGAACAGTCACTTCGTCACCGGCCGGCGGCACGGCACTGGGTTCCCCTCCAGCTTACGCCCGCGTCCGCTTCCCCGGAGGGCCGGGAGCCGTCGGAAGGCGGCCCGCGCCCGTGGCCCGGACGGTTCCCCGCCCCGTACGGGCCGGTCAGGAGCCGGGACGCACGTGCACGACGTCGCCCACACTCAGGGCCCGTTTCCCCTCGGGCCCCTCCACCAGGAGCCGGGCCTCGGAGTCGACACCGGTCGCGGTGCCCTCCAGGAACCGTTCGCCGGGCAGGTGCACCCGCACGCGGCGGCCGATGGTGGCGCACATGTCCTGGTAGACGGCGGCCAGGCCGCTGGCCTCGGCGTCTCCGCCGGCGGCGGTCCACACCGTGTACAGCTCCTCGAACCCGCCCAGGACGGCGGCGAGCAGGGCGTCCCGGTCCAGGTCGGCGAAGCCCTCACCGCGCAGGGAGACGGCGGTGTCCACGGGCAGCTCGGCCCGGTCCTGGGAGACGTTGATCCCGATCCCCACGACCACGTCCGCCGTGCCCGAGGAGAAGTCGATCTCGGACAGGATCCCGGCGAGCTTGCCGTCGGCCGGCCCCGGATCGGCCCGCAGCTCCGCTGGGATGATGACGTCGTTGGGCCACTTGAGGGCCGCCTTGACCCCCGGTACCCGGCGCACCGCGTCGACGGCGGCCACGCCCATGAGCGCGGACAGCCATCCCAGCCTCGCCGTGGGCACCCCGGGCCGGACCAGGAGGGAGAAGGTGAGGGCGGCGCGCGGCGGGGTGGAGAAGCCGCGCCCGAGGCGGCCCCGCCCGGAGGTCTGGTGCTCGGTGACCAGCACGCTTCCGTGGGGGGCGCCCCGGCGGGCACGTCCGGCCAGCTCGGTGTTGGTGGAACCGGCTTCGGGGAGCACCTCGATCCGGTGCCACATGCCGCCCGGGCGGACGAGGGCGGCGTCGAGCGCCGCGGTGTCGAGTGGAGGACGCGGGAAGGGGTCGGTCGTACTGGCCATACCTCCCATTACAGCAGCGCCGAAACCCCGTTCGGAAACCCGTGTGCGCGAGAAGCCCGCAGGCCGGGGTCAAACCAGCACATCGGTGATCGTACGTTGCCTGCTGGTGGACCGCTGGGACCCGGACACGGCGAAGGGCGAGTCCACCCCCTACTCCGGTCCGGCCACTCCGGTCCGGAGATCGGCAGGTACACCCGGATGGCGAAACCGCCGTTCGGCAAGGAGGTCCACCTCCCCGGGCCGTTCGACCCCACGCTCGACACCTCCGGCTTCCCGGCCTGACCGGCGGGGCACCGGACGCACGGCGCCCCGCACCCTTCCGGGTACGGGGCGCCTCGCGCGGACGGGGTCAGCCGGTGTTCTGCAGACCGGCGGCCACACCGTTGACCGAGAGCAGCAGCAGCCGCTCCAGGTGCTGCTGGTCCTGCTCGGACAGCGCGTCGGCCTCCTCGCCCCGCAGGGCTTCGAGGGCGCGCAGTTGCAGGTGGGACAGCGCGTCCACGTACGGGTTGCGCAGGTCGACCGCGCGGGAGAGCACCGCGCGGTTCTCCAGCAGACGGCTGTGCCCGGTCACCCTCAGCACCAGCTCCTGGGTGCGGTCGTACTCGGCGAGTACCCGCTCGGTCAGCTCCGGCCGTCCGCCCAGGGCCAGGTAGCGCTCGGCGATGGTGCGGTCGGTCTTGGCCAGGCTCATCTCGGCGTTGTCCAGCAGGGACGAGAACATGGGCCACTCGCGGTAGGCGTCCTGGAGCACGCCCGCGTCCTTCACCGCGGCCAGGCCCGTGCCGAGCCCGTACCAGCCGGGCAGGTTGACCCGGGTCTGGGTCCAGGCGAACACCCACGGGATCGCGCGCAGGTCGCCCAGTCCCCGGGCCGCTCCGCGCCGCGCGGGGCGCGAGCCCAGGCGCAGCTCGCCCAGCTCCTCCAGCGGGCTGACCCGGGAGAACCACACCGCGAAGTCCTCGGTGTTGATCAGCTCCAGGTAGGCCTCCTGGGCGGCGGCGGCGATGGTGTCGGCGTAGCTCCGGTACCTGCGCTCGGCGGAGCGCTCGCGCTCCTGGACGGCGTCGGTGGAGGCCATCAGCACCGCGTGGCCGACCTGCTCGATGTGGCGTCGGGCGATCGCGGGCTGCCCGTAGCGGGCGAAGATGACCTCGCCCTGCTCGGTGACCTTGAACCGGCCGCCGACCGAACCGGGCGCCTGGGCCAGGAGGGCGCGGCTGGCCGGTCCGCCGCCGCGGCCGAGCGAGCCGCCGCGGCCGTGGAACAGGGTCAGGCGCACGTCGTGGTCGCGCGCCCACGCGGCCAGGCGGGCCTGGGCGTCGTACAGGCGCAGGGTGGCGCTGACCGGGCCGACGTCCTTGGCCGAGTCGCTGTAGCCGAGCATGACCTCGACGCGGCGCCCGGTCTCCTCCAGCCGCTTCTGCACGGGGGGCAGCTTCAGCATGCCGTCGAGCACGTGGGGCGAGGCGTCCAGGTCGGCGCCGGTCTCGAACAGCGGGATGACGTCGAGGACGGGCACGCGCTCGGGCGGCAGCGCGTGGGAGGCCAGCTCGTACACGGCCGCGATGTCCTCGGCCGAGCGGGTGAAGCTGACGACGTAGCGGCGGCAGGCCTCCACACCGAAGCGCTCCTGGATCCAGGCGATGACCCGGATGGTGGCGAGGACCTCCTCGGTGCGCTCGGAGGGGGCCCTGCCCTCGCGCAGCTCGGCGAGCGCCGCGGCGTGCACCTCGCTGTGCTGGCGGATCTCCAGTTCGGCGAGGTGGAAGCCGAAGCTCTCCGCCTGCCAGACCAGGTGCTGCAACTCGCCGTAGGCCTGGCGGAGGGCGCCGGCGGCGACCAGGGACTCCTGCACGGTGCGCAGGTCGGCCAGGAAGGTGTCGGCGTCGGGGTAGGCCAGGTCGGCGTCGCGCTCGCGCGTGGCGCGCAGGCGCGCGGCGGCCAGCATCAGCATCTGGCGGTGCGGCTCGTTGGGCGAGCGCTTCTCGACCTCCGCCGTCAGCGCGGGATGGCCGGCCTTGGCCACGGAGATCGCGTCGAGCAGCGCGGGGCTGGCGGGGGTGAGGTTGGAGTAGGCGGTCAGGGTGCGGGCCACCTTGTCGCAGGCCGTCTCCAGGCCGCGCAGCACGTGCTCGGACTGGATGATCATGGCCTCGCGGGTCACGTCGTGGGTGACGTAGGGGTTGCCGTCGCGGTCGCCGCCGATCCAGCTTCCGTAGCGGACGAAGGGCTTGGCGCGGGGCGGGCGCGCACCGGTGCCCTCGGGGTCGATGGCCGTGTCCAGGCTCCGGTAGACCTGCGGGATGACGGAGAAGATCGTCTCGTCGAAGGCGGCCAGCGCGGTGCGCACCTCGTCGAGCGGGTCGAGCTTGGTGTAGCGCAGTTGGGAGGTGCGCCAGAGCAGGTCGACCTCCTCCAGCAGGCGTCGGTGCGCCTCGGCGGCGGCGCTGCTGCCCTCGTGGGAGGCGTGCCAGGCGTCCAGTTGGGCGCTGATGCGCAGGATGGAGGTGGAGACGGCACGGCGGCGGGCCTCCGTGGGGTGCGCGGTGAGCACGGGGTGGAACTCCATCCCCGCCACCAGCTCGTCGAGGCGCTCCTCACCGCCGTCGGACTCGCGGATGGCGCGCACGGCCGCCGCGAGGGACTCCCGGGGCGGGTTGGCGGCGTCGTCGCGCTCGCGCAGGGCCCGCATGCGCTGGTGTTCCTCGGCCAGGTTGGCCAGGTGGAAGTAGACGGTGAAGGCGCGGGCCACCTGCTTGGCCCTCTCCAACGGCCACGCGGCGACGATCCCGGTGATCTCCTCCCCCGTGACGGAGCCGTCGCGGGCGCCGATCACCGCGCGCCTGAGCTTCTCGACATCGGCGAGCAGGTCCTCGCCGCCGCTTTCGGCGAGGACCGTTCCGAGCATCTCGCCGAGCAGTTTGACGTCATTCCTGAGTTGTTCGGGAACTTCCTGCCGGGCACTGTCACGTTCTGCGCTTACCGCTGTCATGGCCCCGACCCTACAGAGATCGCACCCGCCTCCAGGTGCGCGGGGGCACTTTTCGGATGTTTTGCCCGGGCGTTAAGAATTGTTGCTCCGGAGAAAAGGATGCACATTAGCTCACGCCGTTTTCCCGGGGCGCGCCCCCTCGACCCGTGGGCGCGGCCGGCCCCGGGGCCGGCCGCGCCCGTGCCGACCTACTGGCGAGTAACACAGGGCTCGGTTCCCGGTCGCGGTCGGCACGCGGTTAACCTGCGTAGTTATGGCCACCGAAGCCCCTGAACCACTGTCCCCGGACGAGATCGACATCCACACGACCGCGGGCAAGCTCGCCGACCTGCGACGACGGCGCTACGAGGCCGTGCACGCCGGATCGGCCCGAGCCGTCGAGAAGCAGCACGCCAAAGGCAAGATGACCGCCCGCGAGCGGATCGACGCGCTGCTCGATCCCGGATCGTTCGTGGAGTTCGACGCCCTGGCCCGGCACCGCTCCACCAGCTTCGGGCTGGAGAGCAACCGCCCCTACGGCGACGGCGTCGTCACCGGCCACGGAACGGTCGACGGGCGCCCCGTCGCCGTGTTCAGCCAGGACGTCACCGTCTTCGGCGGATCGCTGGGCGAGGTCTACGGCGAGAAGATCGTCAAGGTCCTCGACCACGCCCTCACCAACGGGTGCCCCGTCGTGGGCATCAACGAGGGCGGCGGAGCGCGCATCCAGGAGGGTGTGGTCGCGCTGGGCCTGTACGCCGAGATCTTCAAGCGCAACACCCACGCCTCGGGCGTCATCCCGCAGATCTCCCTGATCATGGGTGCCGCCGCGGGCGGCCACGTCTACTCCCCCGCCCTCACCGACTTCGTCGTGATGGTCGACGAGACCTCGCAGATGTTCATCACCGGCCCCGACGTCATCAAGACCGTCACCGGCGAGGACGTCTCCATGGAGGAGCTGGGCGGTGCCCGCACCCACAACACCAGGTCGGGTGTGGCGCACTACATGGGCGCCGACGAGCAGGACGCGATCGAGTACGTGAAGACGCTGCTCTCCCACCTGCCCGACAACAACCTGGAGGACGCGCCGGTCCTGCCGCCCGAGGACGACCCGGGCGACGAGGCCACCGAGACCGACCTGGCCCTGGACACCTTCATCCCGGACTCGGCCAACCAGCCCTACGACATGAGGACGGTCATCGAGACCGTCCTGGACGACGGCGACTTCCTGGAGGTCCACTCCCAGTTCGCCACCAACATCGTGGTGGGCTACGGCCGCGTGGACGGCCGCTCCGTCGGTGTCGTGGCCAACCAGCCCATGAGCTTCGCGGGCTGCCTGGACATCGCCGCCTCCGAGAAGGCCGCGCGCTTCGTGCGCACCTGCGACGCCTTCAACGTCCCGGTGCTGACCTTCGTGGACGTGCCCGGTTTCCTGCCCGGCACCGACCAGGAGTGGGACGGCATCATCCGCCGCGGCGCCAAGCTGCTGTACGCCTACGCCGAGGCCACGGTTCCCCTGATCACCGTGATCACCCGCAAGGCCTTCGGCGGCGCCTACGACGTCATGGGCTCCAAGCACCTGGGCGCCGACGTCAACCTGGCCTGGCCCACCGCGCAGATCGCGGTCATGGGCGCCCAGGGCGCGGTGAACATCCTGCACCGGCGCACCCTGGCCGCGGCCGACGACGTCGAGGCCGAGCGCACCCGGCTCGTCGGCGAGTACGAGGACACCCTCCTCAACCCCTACTCCGCCGCCGAGCGGGGGTACGTGGACGGAGTCATCATGCCCTCCGAGACCCGCGTCCAGGTCGCCAAGGCACTCAGGGCGCTGCGCAACAAGCGCAAGCAGCTGCCGCCCAAGAAGCACGGGAACATTCCGCTGTGAGCGCGCCGAAGAACCCGTCGCACCTGGCCGTGGTGCGCGGCGAGCCGACCGCCGAGGAGATCGCGGTCCTCACCGCGGTGCTCAGCGCGCGTGCCGCCGCCCGCCGGGCCGCCGAGGAACCGGAGCCGGAGCGCCCGTCCGGGTGGCGGGACCGCTCGCGGGGGCTGCGCGCCCCGCTGCGGCCCGGACCCGGCGCCTGGCGGATGAGCACGCGATGACCCGGTGCCCTCCCCGTTCCCAGACTCCTCACGGCGCGGCCGGCGCGCTGTCCGCCCCACGCCACAGCAGAAGGATTGACCACCGTGCGTAAAGTACTGATCGCCAACCGCGGCGAGATCGCCGTGCGCATCGCCCGCGCCTGCCGCGACGCCGGCCTTTCCAGCGTCGCCGTCTACGCCGAGCCCGACCTGGACGCCCTGCACGTCAAGATCGCCGACGAGGCCCACGCCCTGGGCGGGACCACCCCGGCCGACTCCTACCTGGACATCGCCAAGCTCCTGGACGTGGCCCACCGCACGGGCGCCGACGCCGTCCACCCCGGGTACGGGTTCCTGGCCGAGAACGCCGACTTCGCCCAGGCCGTCATCGACGCCGGGCTCACCTGGATCGGCCCCCCGCCCGCGGCGATCACCGCCCTGGGCGACAAGGTCCAGGCCCGCCACATCGCGCAGAGGGTCGGCGCCCCGCTGGTCGCGGGCACCCCCGACCCGGTCGAGAGCGCCGAGGAGGTCGTGGCCTTCGCCGAGGAGCACGGCCTGCCCATCGCGATCAAGGCCGCCTTCGGCGGCGGCGGACGCGGGCTGAAGGTCGCCCACACCCTGGCCGAGGTCTCCGACGCCTACGAGTCCGCGGTGCGCGAGGCCGTCACCGCGTTCGGGCGCGGGGAGTGCTTCGTGGAGCGCTACCTGGACCGGCCGCGGCACGTGGAGACCCAGTGCCTGGCCGATGCCCACGGCAACGTCGTGGTGGTCTCCACCCGCGACTGCTCGTTGCAAAGGCGCCACCAGAAGCTCGTGGAGGAGGCCCCGGCCCCGTTCCTGTCCGACGACCAGATGGAGCGGCTGTACAGCTCCTCCAAGGCCATCCTGGCCGAGGCCGGGTACGTGGGCGCGGGCACGTGTGAGTTCCTGGTCGGGGTGGACGGCACCATCTCCTTCCTGGAGGTCAACACCCGCCTACAGGTCGAGCACCCGGTGAGCGAGGAGGTCACCGGCATCGACCTGGTGCGCGAGATGCTGCGCGTGGCCGACGGCGAGGAGCTGGGCTACACCGACCCCGAGGTGCGCGGGCACTCCTTCGAGTTCCGCATCAACGCCGAGGACGCCGGGCGGGGCTTCATGCCCGCCCCGGGCACCATCACCGAGCTGAGGCTGCCCACCGGTCCGGGCGTGCGCGTGGACACCGGCTGCGAGGCCGGGTTCACCGTCCCCCAGGCCTTCGACTCCATGGTCGCCAAGCTGATCGTGTCGGGCCGCACCCGCACCGAGGCCCTGCAGCGCTCCCGGCGGGCGCTGGCCGAGTTCGAGGTGGGCGGGATGCCCACGGTCATCCCCTTCCACCAGGCGGTCGTGTCGGACCCGGCGTTCGCTCCCGCCGACCCCGGCCAGGAGTTCGGGGTCCACACCCGGTGGATCGAGACCGAGTTCGACAACCGGATCGAGCCCTGGTCGGGCACCCCCGGCCAGGCCGGGGAGGCCGAGCGGGAGACGGTGACCGTGGAGGTGGGCGGCAAGCGCGTGGACGTGGTGCTGCCCGCGGGCCTGGGCGCCTCGGCCGCCGCACCGGCGGCGGGCGGCGGCAGGAGGAAGCGTGCCTCGCGCAAGGGCGGCGGGGCCGCCGCGGCCAGTGGTGACGCCCTGGTCTCACCGATGCAGGGGACCGTGGTCAAGCTGGTGGCCGAGGAGGGCGCGACGGTCGCCGAGGGCGACACGGTGGTCGTCATCGAGGCCATGAAGATGGAGCAGCCGCTGAGCGCGCACCGGGCGGGCACGGTCACCGGCCTGAAGGTCGCCGTGGGCGAGACCGTGGGCAACGGCGCGGTGGTCTGCGAGATCAAGGACGCCTAGCGCCCGCGCCGCGCAGGCGAGGGGGAGGTACCGGCGACCGGTGCCTCCCCCTCACGCATACGCGATCAGCGGTGCAGGACGCCGGTCAGGTCGATGTCCAGGTCACAGGGCGCACTGACCCTGAGCCGCTCCCGGTGGACGCTGACGTTGGTGTACCTCCTGTTGACGGGGTCGAGCTCGTACACGTACACCGCCGCGCCCCTCTGGCCCTCCCGCTCGACCAACCAGAAGTGGGGGATGCCCGCCTCCGCGTAGAGCCGGGGTTTGCGCTCACGGTCGCGGATCTCCGAGTCGGGCGAGACTACCTCCACCACGAGTTCGACCATCTCTGCCGGGAACCAGGTCTGGTCGGGGCTTTCGAGCGCCTCGAAGCGCACGAGCATGATGTCCGGTTCGGGCCGCTGACGCTCCGTCAACCACACCGTCATCCGCTGAGCGGAGAAGAGGCCTTCGTTCCCCCGGCCGTCGAACCGGGGAGGGCTCAACAACGACAGCATGCGGGAGTGGAAGAGGCTCTGCGGCGCGGGGAAGACGAGGGCTCCGTCGATGAGCTCCACGTGCATGGGCAGGCCCGGTATGAGGTCCAAGTCGCCCGACGTGAATCCCCCGGGCGGCGGAACCGGCCATGTCACGTCCTCCGAATACTCCACCCTGCGCCTTCCCCCTGACGGAACCGTGTCGGCACACGACGCACAGTAGTCGTCCTCCTGGTGGTGTGCGTGGGCTTTCCGGAAGGTCTTGGCACCCGCCGCGGGGTGATCCTTGCCGCACCCTCACCCGGGAAGACGCACCGCAACGCCCGTGGAGTGGACGATGTGGCCTCAGGGACAGGAAGTTGTCCACGTTCGCGTATGGAATAGGTAAGGAACGAGCGTTATTGTCCTTGTTTGTGACGAACATCTGGGGACTGACGCGACGGTGGCACATCGACCTGTGCCGCCGCAGCTCTCAGGCGTGTAGCTAGGTTCACGCGCGCCCGTCCGGGCAGCGCGCCGCACACCCTTCCCCGTCACCATCCCCTTGGTGATCACCATCATTCCCCGAGTCGGAACCCGCGTCGCCACCCGCGACTCCGGGTGCGCTTCCGGCTGCCTTCACCATTCTCTGGAGTCCCACCCGTGTCCGCACAGAGCACAGGCACTTCCAGCAAGCGCAGAACGCTTCGCTTCCCGTTCGCGGCCCAGGTCCTCACCGGCCTGGTCCTGGGCATCGCCTTGGGCGTCGCCGCCCTCCAGATCGGCCCGGTCGGTGACGACCAGCCGAACTGGCTCGCCGTCACCCTCGACACCATCGGCTCGACCTTCGTCACCCTGCTGCGGACGATCGTGCCGCCGCTGATCGTCCTCGCCGTCATCTCCTCCATCGCCAACCTGCGCAACGTCACCAACGCCGCGCGGCTGGCCTGGAAGACCCTGCTGTGGTTCGGCGCCACCGCCCTGATCGCCGTGGCCATCGGCATCACGCTCGGCCTGGTCCTGCGGCCCGGCGTCAACAGCTCCGTGGACGCCACCACCGCCGGGGAGCCCTCGGGCACCGGCTCCTGGCTGGCGTTCATCGAGAGCATCGTCCCCGCCAACTTCCTGGGCCTGGGCGCGGACGTCTCCGCCGCCGACGACGGGAGCCTCAGCGCCGGGCTGAGCTTCAACGTGCTGCAACTGATCGTCATCGCCATCGTCCTGGGCATCGCCGCGGTGAAGGTCGGCAAGGCCGCCGAGCCGTTCATCGCCTTCACCGACTCCGCGCTGCAGGTCGTGCTCAAGGCCCTGTGGTGGGTCATCCGCCTGGCCCCGATCGGCACCGTGGGCCTGCTGGGCAACGCCGTGTACAGCTACGGCTGGACCACCATCGGCGCCCTCGGCAAGTTCGCGCTGACCATCTACGTCGGCCTGGCCCTGGTGCTGTTCGTCGTCTACCCGGTGCTCGTGCGCCTCAACGGCCTGTCCCCGGTGAAGTACTTCAGCGGCGTGTGGCCCGCGGTCCAGCTGGCCTTCGTGTCCCGCTCCTCGATGGGCACCATGCCCGTCACCCAGCGGGTCACCGAGCAGAACCTGGGCGTCCCGCGCTACTACTCCGCGTTCGCCGTGCCGTTCGGCGCCACCACCAAGATGGACGGCTGCGCCGCCATCTACCCGGCGATCTCGGCGATCTTCATCGCCCAGTTCTTCCCGGGGGTCAGCCTCGGCCTCACCGACTACCTGCTGATCGTGTTCGTGTCGGTGATCGGCTCGGCCGCGACCGCCGGAACCACCGGCGCGACCGTCATGCTGACCCTGACCCTGTCCACCCTGGGCCTGCCCCTGGAGGGCGTGGGCCTGCTGCTGGCCGTCGACCCGATCCTGGACATGGGACGTACGGCGGTCAACGTCGCCGGCCAGGCGCTGGTCCCCACCATCGTCGCCAAGCGCGAGGGCATCATGGACCTGGCCCGCTACAACGCGCCGCGCGACGCCTCCGGCTTCGTGCCGCTGGACGAGGCCCACGCCGACGCCGGGACCGAGGCGGCCGAGGAGGACCCGGACGTGCGGGCCGAGGAGGACGCGGACACGCGGAAGGTTCCCGCCGGAGCCTCCGGCCAGGCCTGAGGCCCGCGCCCCACGTCCCCGTCCCCCGGCTCCACCGCGGCCCGCCGGAACCCCTCCGGCGGGCCGCGCCGCTTTCCGCCCTCGTGAGAACGCGCACACCGGGAACCGCGAGGGGGTGTCCGTTCGTCCTTGGGGTGAGGGAGGCGAGAGGAACGATTATGTTGCGCCGCTTGGTAACACCCACAGTGCTGACCGCCGGACTCGCGACTGCGTTGGTGGGCGCCGTCGCGGCGCCCGCCGCGGCCGACACGCAGCCCCAGCCACCGGAGTCCCAGGCCATCGTCGAGGAGCTCGAGGGCGACGGCGTCTTCATCGACCCGAGCATCGACGTGATCCCCGAGGCCGAGGAGAACGCCCTGGAGTCGTCCGCCGCCGAGGCGGACACACCCGTCTACTACGTACTCCTGCCCTCCGACAGCGTCGCCTCCCAGACCGGGATGGACGCCCTGATGAACCCGGTCATGGAGGAGGTCGGCGACGGGCTCTACGGGGTCGTCGTCGGCGACCAGGTCTTCCAGGTCATGTCCCCGAACGTGGAGGACACCGAGGCCATCCGCGACGCGGCCCTCCAGCAGGGCGGCGACAACCAGGTCGACACCCTGGTCGCCGTCCCCGAGGCCGCGACCGAGGTCCAGGAGGCCGAGGAGGCCGGAGCCGTCTCCGCCATCGTGCTGCTGGGCCTGCTGCTGGTGATCGTCGCCGCGGGCGCCTGGTTCGTCCACAGCAGCCGCAAGAAGCGCGAGGCGGAGAAGGCCAGGCAGCTTGAGGAGATCAGGCAGATGGCCACCGAGGACGTCGTCCGGCTCGGCGAGGACGTCGCCCGCCTGGAGATCGACGTGTCCAAGGTCGACGAGGCCACCCGCGAGGACTACACCCAGGCCATGGACGCCTACGACCAGGCCAAGTCCCTGCTGGACACCATCAGGGAGCCCGAGCAGGTCCGGCTGGTCACCAGCGCCCTGGAGGACGGCCGCTACTACATGACCGCGACCCGGGCCCGCATGAACGGCGACCCGGTGCCCGAGCGGCGCGGCCCCTGCTTCTTCAACCCGCAGCACGGCCCGTCCGTGGAGGACGTCACCTGGGCCCCGCCCGGCGGCGCGCCCCGCGAGGTCACCGCCTGCGCGGCCTGCGCCCAGGCGGTACGCACCGGCGGGCAGCCCGACGTCCGCCTGGTGGAGGTGGGCGGCGAACGGCGCCCGTACTACGACGCCGGTCCGGCCTACTCGCCCTACGCCAGCGGCTACTTCGGCATGAACATGATGGCGGGCATGTTCACCGGCATGATGATGGGCTCCATGATGGGGTCGATGATGGGCATGGGAATGGGCGCCGGGGACGTCGGTGCCGGGGGTGACGTCGGCGGAGGCGGCGACTTCGGAGGCGACTTCGGCGGCGGGGACTTCGGCGGCTTCGACTTCTGACCCCGCCACGCACGACGAGGGGCCCCGGGCAGCAGCTCGGGGCCCCTCGTCGTGGACACGGCCGCCACGGACACGGCTGAGCCCGCGGACACGGCGCCGGGGTGCGCCCGCGCCTCCGCACGGGCCCGTCCGCCGCCTCAGGAGGCGACGGCCGCCCCCGCGTGCAGGTCCTCGATCCACCGGCACACGGACCCGGCCGTGTCCGCGGGCTCGGCGCGGGTGGTGTCGACCAGGGTGACCGGGGGGCGCATGCGCTCGGCCTCGGTCCGCACCCAGTCGGCGTACTCCAGGTTCTCCCGGATCCGTTCCTCGTCCCACTCACGCCAGGCGGGACGTGCCCGCAGGCGTGCGGCCAGCGCCTCGGGCTCGCAGGTCAGTGCGAGGTAGTGGACATCGCTGAACAGGGCGCGCTCGGGCAGGGGCTCGAACTCCGGCGGCACCACGGTCCCGCACAGCACGACCGGGCGCCCGTTCTGCTGGACCATGGCGGCGGTGCGCAGCCAGGTGGAGCGGAACAGGCGGTGGTGGTCGGACGGGTCGCGGAGCCCGCCGACCCACAGCAGGTCCTGTTCGAGGACGACGAAGCGGTCCCGGAGCTCGTCCAGCAGCATTCCGGCGATGGTGGACTTGCCGGTACCGCTGGGGCCCGACACGCAGTACAGGGGCAGGCGCAGGAACGGCCGGGTGCGCCGGCAGGAGGCACAGCGCAGCACGGAGACCCCCGCAGCGGTGTCGGGGGTCTCGTCCAGCTCCCCGCAGTGGTTGCAGATCAGCGGGTGCACGGATTTCCTTGGTCGGTTCGTGGAGGGCGCTCGACCGTTCGGGTCAGTCGAAGAGCCCCTCCAGGAAGCTCTTCTTGCGGCGGCCGCGGTAGGGGCCGGGCGAGTCCCGGTAGCCGCTGTATCCGCGCGGCGAGTCCCGGTAGCCGCCCGGGGAGTCCGGGTATCCGCCGCGGGGGTAGGCGGCGGGCTGGTGCGGGGCCTGGGGGTGGGGATGGGGGTGCGACCGGACCTGCGGGTCCGGGGGCGGGGGCGGCGCGACGCCGTAGTGCCGCTGCTCGGCGGCCACGACGCGCTCCAGCTCACCGCGGTCCAGGAAGATGCCCTGACAGCCGTCACACCGGTCGATGTGGACGCCCTGTCGGTCGAATGTACGCATGGTGCTTTGACACTTGGGACAGATCACATGAAGACAGTACTCGGTCGGGGTCAAAGCCGGGTAAAGCCGCAGGTCGCCCCGGGCCGCCGCGGGCCGCCGCGGCGACCGTGGCGGACGCGCGGCGAACCCGTGGCGGAGGGAGGGGACGCCCCTACTCGGGGGAGGCCAGCATCAGGGAGCGGGCGGCCTCGGTGACGCTGCCCGACAGCGACGGGTAGACCGAGAAGGTGTGCGCGATGTCGTCCACGGTCAGGCGCTGCTGGACGGCGATGGACACGCCCAGGATGAGCTCGCTGGCGCGCGGACCGACGATGACGCCGCCCAGCACGATGCCGGTGTGCTGGCGGCAGATCAGCTTGACGAAGCCGTCCTTGAGCTCGTCCATCTTGGCGCGCGGGTTGGTGTTCAGCGGCAGGGTGACCGACCGGCCGTCGATCCGGCCGCTGCGCACGTCGTCCTCACTGGCGCCCACGGAGGCCAGCTCGGGGTGGGTGAACACGGTGGAGGCCACGGTGGACAGCTTGAGCGGGGCCACCGCCTCGCCGAGCGCGTGCCACATGGCGATGCGGCCCTGCATGGCGGCCACGGAGGCGAGCATGTTGACCCCGGTGCAGTCACCGGCGGCGTACACGCCCGAGACGGTGGTGCGCGAGACACGGTCGACCTCGACGAAACCGCCGCGGCCCAGCCGGACGCCGGCCTCCTCCAGCCCCAGGCCCTCGGTGTTGGGGATCATGCCGACCGTCATCAGGCAGTGGGTGCCCTCCACGGTGCGGCCGTCGGAGAGGGTGACGAGCACGCCGTTCTCGGTGCGCACCACCGACTCGGCGCGGGTCTGGCTGAGGACGGTCATGCCGCGGCGCATGAAGACCTGCTCCAGCACCTCGGCGGCGTCGGCGTCCTGGGTGGGCATGACGCGCTCGCGGGAGGAGACGAGGGTGACCTCGGAGCCGAGGGACTGGTAGGCGCTGGCGAACTCGGCGCCGGTGACGCCGGAGCCGACCACGATCAGCTTCTCCGGCAGTTCCTCCATGTCGTAGAGGTGGCGCCAGGTGAGGATGCGCTCGCCGTCGGGCTTGGCGGTGGGCAGCTCACGGGGGTGGGCACCCGTGGCGATGAGGATGACGTCGGCGCGCAGGCGCTGGTCGCCGACGGCGACGATGTGCGGGTCGACCAGGCGGGCCTCTCCGCTGACCACCTGCACCCCCTCCTTGACCAGGCGGGCGCGGGTGTCCTCGGACTGCGCCTGGGCCAGGCGCTTGATCCGGGAGTTCATCAGGTCGGTGTCCACCTCGACCGCGGCCTTGTCGTCGGTGTCGTTGATGCGGACGCCGAGGCTGGGTGACTCGCGTACGTACGTGCTGCGGGTGGAGGTGGCGATCAGGCTCTTGGAGGGGACGCAGTCGGTGAGGACGCAGGCGCCGCCGATGCCGTCGCGCTCCACCACCGTCACGTCCGCGCCGAGCTGCGCTGCGACCAGTGCCGCCTCGTAGCCTCCGGGACCGCCACCGATGATCACGACCTTCGTCACGCTGCCTCAACTCCCTCTGCGGGTGGTCCGCCACGCGCGTCGCCGGTCCGGCGATATGCGGGCATGGCGTGGCACCACCTGGTTTTCTCGCTTCCTCCCATTGTCGGCCATGCCGACCGGGGGAAATAGCAGGCACCCCGGGCCGCGCGGTCTACGATGTTGCCCGTGTCCATCTACGCCGCGTACGGAACGAATCTCGACCCCGGTCAGATGGCCCGGCGGGCTCCGCGTTCGCCCCTGTTGACCACGGGCTGGCTGGAGGGGTGGCGCCTGACCTTCGGGGAGGGCCTTCCGGTGCCCGGGGGTGCGCTGACCACCCTGGCCGAGGACTCCGGCCAACGGGTCTTCGTGGCGCTGTACGACCTCATGGAGTGGGACGTACCCCTCCTGGACTCCTGGGAGGGGGTCCGGGAGGAGCCGCGCAGGGACCGCCGGTCGAGGGCGGTGGCGGGCGATGAGGAAGGACCGCGCCGCAGGGCGGTGGCGGGCGACGGGGAAGAGGAGCCGCGCCGCAGGCGTCCGTTGAGGGCGGTGGCGGGCGACGGGCGGGCGTACAGGAGGATGACCGTGCGCGCCCGGACGGCCGACAGGGGCGTGGTCACGGCGTGGGCCTACGTGCTGGACGGCTACGAGGGCGGGATGCCCTCGGCCATACAGCTCGGCCAGCTGGCGGCGGCCGCGGAGAAGGCCGGGGCGCCCGACTGGTACGTGTCGGACCTGCTCGCCCGGGAATGCCTGCCCTCCGACCTCTGAATCCGGGAGTTCGCACGCGAGTTCCGCGAAGCGGGACACACGCACCCGTGCTTCCGGAGCATTCCGGCCCCCCAGCTGTAGCATCCGTCGTGTGATGGAACGAGAACAGCGGCCGAGAACGACCGACGACGCGAAGGAGCTGGCGTCCAGCGCCGCGCAGGAGCTGCTGTCCCGTGCCGGGGCCGACAGCTTCGACGCGCTGGTGGTGCTCGGCTCCGGCTGGGCGGGTGCGGTGGACACGCTGGGCTCGTACGACATCGAGTTCGACGCGACCGAGCTGCCCGGTTTCCACGCGCCCGCCGCCAGGGGGCACTCCCCCAAGGTCCGCAGCATGTGGGTGGGGGACAAGCGGGTGGCCGTGTTCATGGGGCGCGTCCACCTCTACGAGGGCTACGGCCCCATGGAGGTCACCCACGCGGTGCGCACGGGCGTGGCCGCGGGCGCGACGACCGCCGTGCTGACGGGGTCGGCCGGGTCGCTGCGCACCGACTTCGCCCCGGGGCAGCCCGTGGTGATCCGCGACCACATCAACCTGACCGCCCGGTCGCCGCTGACCGGGTCCTTGTTCGTGGACCTGACGGAGGCCTACAGCTCCAGGCTGCGGCAGGTCGTCCACGAGGTGGACGTGTCACTGGCCGAGGGCGTGTACGTGTCCACGGTCGGTCCGCAGATGCAGACCCCCTCGGAGCTGAAGATGCTGCGCCAGGCGGGCGCGGACCTGGTGGGGCGGTCGATCGCCCTGGAGACCATCGCGGCCGCGGAGATGGACGCCGAGGTGCTGGGGCTGGCGATCATCAGCAACGACGCCGTGGGCGCGGTCTTCGCGCCCTTCGAGGCCGAGCGCGCCCTGGAGGTCGTCACCCAGCGGGCGCGCAGACTGGGCGAGCTGCTCAACAGGGTGCTCGAACAGGCCTGAACCCGTGTCCGGGGCTCGCCGGGCGCGGGCCTCCCGCGTGTCCCGCGCCTCGAAGGCGGGGTCGCCCGAGCCGTGTGTCCGGTGTTGGGGCGCCTCCGGCCGGGCCACCCGGTACCGGCGTGGCGAGCGTACACCCCGAGGCCATGGGGTGGACGGCACCGACGGCGGTCCGGCCGGAGGCAGTGCTTGCCCCGGTGTCCCACGTCGCGCGGGATCCCCGCAGATCCCGTTGGACTCGCGACCCGGACACCTTCCTGCTTCTTCCGTTATTCAGTTGGACCGCGCGCGTCGCCCTCGGGAGAGGATCCGGGTGGAGGGCCATCCGCGCGAAGTCCGCCGCACCCGGAACCTTTCCCTTAGGCATGCCTTACCTAAGCAGAAGTCCGGGGGCGCGTCAACCCCCGTCCCCGGAAACAGCGGACCCGGCCGCACCAGGGGTGGGCCGGGTCGGATCCGGGATGGGGGCGCTCAGGCCGGCGGAAACGCTCAGGCCAGCAGGAACACCGCCACCAGGAGCACCGCGGTCGCGGCGATGACCACGATCACCTCCAGGGGCACCATGGTCTGCGGCTCGTCCTCCGCCCCCAGCGCGGCGGGCCCCGCCTCGTCCACGTCCCTGATCGGCCCGCTGAGCGGACGCGTCTTGTACCGCTCGGCGTCCTGGCGCAGTTGCCGGGCGGCCAGGTTCACCGGCCGCATCCCGGCCGGGTCCTCGTCGCCGGCGTCCGGGTCGAGGTAGCCCGAGTCGCGCCGCATGTTGTCGCGGACCCTCTGGCGCTTGGTCTCGCGCAGCGGCCAGGAGCGCACGACGCGGTTCGGGGTGTGCACCCGCAGGACGTCGGTGACGTCCACCCAGAGCACCGCGGCCCACGGCACGAACGTCTCGCGCAGCGGGTTGACCACCCTCAGCCCGCGCTCGGTGGAGACCACACGCGGGCGCAGCCACACGAGGTAGGTGGCGGAGACCGTCGTGGCCAGCAGCGCGCCGGCGATCCAGGCCTGACGGCCCTCGCCGCGCAGGACCACGTCCAGCAGGAGCAGGACCGCGATGACGATCCACACGATCGCCGCCACCCGCGTGGTGGTGGAGTAGTGGGTCGTGGGATTGGGCCCCTCCATCAGGCCGTCGCCCACTTCAACTGCGCGAAGCCGGGCTTGATGATCCCGTTGATCAGCGCCAGGCGCTCGTCGAAGGGCAGGAAGGCCGACTTCATGGCGTTGACCGTGAACCACTGAAGGTCGTCCCAGCCGTACCCGAAGGCCTCGGAGAGCCGGGCGAACTCCTCGGACATGCTGGTGCCGCTCTGTAGGCGGTTGTCGGTGTTGACGGTGATCCGGAAGCGCAGGTCGTGCAGGAGCCCGATGGGGTGCCCGGCGATCGACTCGGCGGCACCGGTCTGCACGTTGGAGCTGGGGCACATCTCCAGCGGCACCCGCTTGTCGCGCACGTACTGGGCCAGGCGGCCCAGCCGGGGCGTGCCGTCCTCCCGCACGGTGATGTCGTCGATGATGCGCACGCCGTGGCCCAGGCGGTCGCACCCGCACCACTGGAGGGCCTCCCAGATGGACGGGAGTCCGAACGCCTCGCCCGCGTGGATGGTGAAGTGGAAGTTCTCGCGGCGCAGGTACTCGAACGCGTCCAGGTGGCGGGTGGGCGGGTTGCCCGCCTCGGCGCCCGCGATGTCGAACCCGGACACGCCCTCGTCGCGGTAGCGGACCGCCAGTTCGGCGATCTCCGACGAGCGCGCGGCGTGCCGCATGGCGGTGACCAGTTGCCCGGTGCGGATGCTGTGTCCCTGGTCGGCCGCACGCTTGCCACCCAGCTCCAGGCCCTCCTGGACGGCCTCGACGACCTCCTCCAGGGTGAGTCCGGCCTCCAGGTGCTGCTCGGGGGCGTAGCGCTGTTCGGCGTAGACCACGCCGTCGGCGGCCAGGTCCTCGGCGGCCTCGGCGGCGACCCGCACGAGGGCGTCACGGGTCTGCATGACCGCGGTGGTGTGGGCGAACGTCTCCAGGTAGCGCTCCAGCGAACCGGAGTCGGAGGCCTCGCGGAACCACCGGCCCAACTCCTCCGGGTCGTAGGTGGGAAGGCCGGTGTACCCGGTCTCCCTGGCCAGTTCCACGACGGTGGCAGGGCGCAGCCCGCCGTCGAGGTGGTCGTGTAGGAGCACCTTCGGCGCCCGCCGGATCTGCTCGGCTGTGAGTGGCTGGTTCATGGATTCAGGATGCCACCAGCCCGGGAGGAGCTCCGCCGCGCCGGGGCGAAGTTGCCGAAAATCCGGTAGGTGCCGGTCGGGGCGCGCACGGCCGGCGGCGTGGGCCTCCCCCGCCTCGGGGGGGGTGGGTGCCCCGGCCGTTTCAGGCCAGGGCCTCCTCGCCGTCCCTGCGGCCGTCGCGGCGGATGTCCTCCCACAGCGCCGTCAGGGCGGTGGTGGCCATGAAGCGGGTGCCCGTACCGATGGCGCGCTCGTCCACGTCGAAGGTGCCCCGGTGCAGGTCCAGCATGGGACCGCTCCACTCGGGGGAGTGCGTGCCCAGGCGGGCCAGCGCTCCGGGGACGTGCTCCAGGTACCAGGCGAAGTCCTCGCCGCCCAGGCTCTGCGGGGTGGAGGCCGCGGCGTCCGCGCCCAGGGCCAGGGTGACCGCCTCGCGCATGATGTCGACGCTGGACGACTCGTTGATGGTGGGCGGAACGCCCCGGCGGTAGGTCACCTCGGCCTCGGCCCCGTAGGCGGAGGCCACCGACTCCACCAGGCCCTTGACGATGTCGGGGGCCGCGTGCCAGGCCTCGTCGTCCAGGCAGCGCACGGTGCCCTCGGCGACGGCGTCGTCGGGGATGACGTTGGGCGCCGACCCCGCGCTGATGCGCCCCCACACCAGGCTGAACCCGGCCCGGGGGTCGATCCGCCGGGACAGCGCGGCGGGCAGTTCGGTGACGACCTTGCCCAGGGCGTAGACGAGGTCGGAGGTCAGGTGCGGACGGGCCGTGTGTCCCCCCGGGCCCGACAGGCGCACCATGAGCTGGTCGCAGGCGGCGGTGATGCCGCCCGTGCGCAGCCCGACCCGGCCGACCATCAGACGGGGGTCGCAGTGCAGGGCGAAGATGCGGTCCACCCCCTCCAGGGCTCCCGCGTTGACCACCTCCACGGCGCCGCCCGGCAGCTCCTCGGCGGGCTGGAAGACGAGCCGGACCCGGCCGGGCAGGGCGCCCGCCCGGTCCAGTTGGGCGAGGAAGATCCCCGTCGCCAGCAGGACCGTGGTGTGCACGTCGTGCCCGCAGGCGTGGGCGACCCCGGGCACGGTGGAGCGGTAGGGGACGTCCTTCTCGTCGGTCAGGGGCAGGGCGTCGATGTCGGCGCGCAGGGCGACCACGGGGCCGGTGCCGGAACCGATGTCGCAGACCAGGCCGGTGCCCTGCGGCAGCTCCTGCGGTTTGAGGCCGACGTCGCGTAGGCGCTCGGCTATCCGTCCGGTGGTGCGGTGCTCGGCGAAGGCGAGTTCGGGGTGCATGTGGAGGTCCCGGCGGAAGCCGCTCAGATCCCGCCCGTGGCGCGCCAGGAAAGCGGTCAACTGCTCCGGCAGGTCATGTCCCTGCATGCGAGGGTCCCCTCTTCTCCACGTCTACCGTGCACCGGCTCCGTCGCCGGCGCCGACCTGTGCGCGGGTGGGACCGCCGTGGAGCTCGGCGGCGAGCATGTCCACGACGTCGTCGAGGGAACCGCCCTCGGCGATGACCGCGCGCTGACGTTCGTAGGAGGCGCCCTTGTCCAGGATCTCGGAGATCAGGTCAAGGTCCTCGGCACAACCCAGGCGGGCCGCGACCGGCCCCAGCTCGCGGACCAGCTCGTACAGGTCGTCACGCAGCGGAACGGTGGTTCCGTGCGAGTCCGTGATGACACGAGCGTCGAGTCCGTAGCGGGTGGCACGCCACTTGTTGTCCTTCACCACCCAGGACGGCGGGCTGGGCAAGCCGTACCCGCGGTCGAGTTGGTGATCGAACAACTCCACCAGGCTCTGAGAGAGCGCGGCGGCCATTCCCACCTCGCGCAGGGTGGGAATCCCGTCGAACATCCGGATCTCGATGGTGCCGAAATCAGGATGCGGCCGGATGTCCCACCACACTTCCTTGATAGAGGCGATGGTACCCGCCCTGAGAAGCGTTTCGAGGTATTCCTCGAAAGCCGCCCAGTGCGGCAGGTGCGGCGGCGGCCCGGCGGTGGGCAGGGTGCCGAAGATGACCGACCGCGCGGAGGCCAGCCCGGTGTCCTGTCCGCCCCAGAAGGGACTGGACGCGCTCAGGGCGAGAAAGTGCGGAAGGTACCTCGTCAACGCGTTGACCATCGGAATGGCCTTGTCCCTGTCGCGTATCCCCACGTGGACGTGGACGCCGCAGGTCAGGATGCGCCGGACCACCCACTGCATCTGCTCGACCAGCTCGCCGTAGCGCTTGCCGGGGCTGAACTCCTGGTCCCGCCAGCCGTCCATGGGGTGGGTCCCGGAACAGGTCAGCGTGGTCCCCCACGGGGACAGGACGTCCCTCATCCGGTCGATGCTGCCGCCCAGGTCGCTCCTGGCCTCCCCGACGGTCTCGCAGATCCCGGTCACGACCTCCACCTGGGACTGCATGAGTTCGTGGCGCAGCGGGGGCGCCGACCCCTCCGAGCTGAGTTCGGGCAGTTCGGAGAGGAGTTTTTGCGCCTCCTGCCTCAGGTGCCGACTGCGCTGGTCGACGAGCTGGAGTTCCCACTCCACGCCGATCGTCGCACGCTCGGACGAGTTGAACGCGATTCCCATCTGCCCTCCGAGGGGTGTTTGCCGACCGCTGTGGCCAACGCACCGTCGCGCCCCGGAGAACCGGCCAACCGGGACAGGGAAGGACTACCCGCCACGCACCACGCACATACGGGGCAATCGCCACGCATAAGGCGAATTCCCTGGAAATAATTTCTGTTTACGCGCCGCCGGCCGTACCGGTCATCCGCGGTCGCCGGTACGGCGGCGCAGCACCCACGCCACGGCACCGGCCGCGCCCGCCGCTCCCAGCAGGGACAACGACCCGGCGAGTACGCGCCCGGCCAACGGGCGCCCGGCCCGCTCCCGCCCCGCGGCGCGCGGGGCCGCCGCAGGCCGGGTCCAGTCCATGCCGTTCTCCTCCGGCAGCGGGATCGAGCCGGTGTAGGGCGGCGGCACCGGCAGCCACGTGGCCGACCACGCCGCGCTGAACACGACCAGGCGCATCACCAGGTTGATCCACACCAGCAGACCGACCAGGACGGCGAAGGAGGCGTAGACGGGGTTGGCGAGCGTCCCCGACAGCAGTACCGCCGCCACGGCCTTGAGGATCTCGAAGCCGACCGCGCCCAGCAGGGCGCCGCGCCACATCAGCCGCCTGGGCCGGTCGCTGCCCGACAGCAGCGAGAACGCCAGCATGAAGATCCCCATGTTGACGCCGACGCCGATCGCCAGGGCCAGGGCGCGCAGGGACAGGTCGGCCAGGAGGGAGCCGTCCAGGCCCACCAGCGACAGCAGCCACTGCGTGGCGGCCTGCGCGACGCTGGTGAGGGCGACGGTGACGACCAGGGCCGTGCCCAGGCCCAGCATGACCAGCAGGTCCACCGCCTTGCGCAGGAGGATGTTGGGACCCTCGCGAAGGCTCTTCATCCAGATGGAGTGCAGGGCCTCGCGCAAAGACGCCACCGCGTTCAGGCCCGCGTAGAACAGGCCGAGCACGCCGAGGACGCTCGCGCCCACGCGCGCCTGGGAGATCTCCTCGACGGGCAGTTGGTCGGCCAGCCCGGGCAGCACGTCGGCCAGTGCCCGCTGGAGGTAGTCGCCGACCTCGACCTGCACGGCCGCGAGGTAGCCGACCGCGGCGAAGGCCAGGGCCAGCAGCGGGAAGAAGGACAGGAAGGTGAAGTAGGTGACCGCGCCGGCGAGCTGGGTGCCGTTGCGGTCGGCGTAGCGCTCGTAGGCGCGCACCAGGTGGTCGACGAAGGGACTGCGCCGCCGCAGTTCCCAGTACACGTCCATGGCCGTGTTCTGGTAGCGCCGGGCCGTGTCCCTGGCCCGGTCCGACACGGTGGCCAAGGCATCTCCCCCCGTCCTGCCTGTCATGTGCTCCGCCCGGCGGGACGCCGGTGTGGCCGCGGGACCTCGTCGGTGGACCGCAACCCTAGGGCATGTACGGCGGATACTCACCCTGCTGCGCGACGCCCCGGCGGCACCCTCGCCGCGTTCTCATCGGTCGACAGCCGAACCAGGAGGGCCTCGCCGTGCGACACCGCCGAGCTCGCGAAGCAGCACAGTAGGGGCACTCCTTCCCCGGCCTTGCGAGGCCACCACCGGATACGCCCGCCCGTCTCCCTCCCACCGCCCTCAACGGTCGCACTTCGCGCGCAGCGCCCTCCAAGCGACGGGCGGCACCCACCACACACGCCCTAGTGGTGCCGCGATCCGACTACGAAACCTCCACGCCGGGCGCGTCCGGGGATCCACCCGGACCGGGGCAAAGCCCTACACGGGGGGTGATCCCGGGCACGCCCCGGGCTTGGGCACACTTGGGGAGGCAGAGTCAGCCGGGAAGGGGGCGTCGGTGGGTGGCGCGGGGGTGCGGCTACGTGCCGTGTTGGGTGTGCGTTCGGCGGGTCCGCGGGGTACGTGGCCCGAGCGGGAACCGGACGCCGACGCACTGCTCCGGGCCTTCCGGACGCGGTTCGGCGCACCGCCCGCGGGGGTGTGGCACGCGCCCGGGCGGCTGGCGCTCATGGGCGAGCACACCGCGGTCGGTGGAGGCGCCGGACTGTACGTCGCCCTGCCGTGGGGCGTGACGGCGGCCGTCGGCCCCGCACCGGACCCCGGCGTGCACGTGGCGGCGCCCGACGGCCCGCTGCGCCCCCGGGAGGGGGCCGCGCGGGCCGTCGCGAGGGCCGTGGCCGAGGCGCGCCGGACGGGCACCCTGGGGGCCGACACGGGGATCCGCGTCGCCCTGGACGCGAACCTGCCCGAACACGCCTCCCTCGGCTACACGGCCGCCGTGGAGGCCGCGGTGGCGCTGGCCCTCACCGACCTGGACGGCGGACCCCCGCCGGAGGGCGCCACCGCGGACCAGCGCGTGTCCCTGGCGGCCAGGCCCGGATGCGCGGTCCGCGTGAACCTGAGGAGCATGCGCACCACCGTGCTGCCGTTCGACCTCGCCGCGGAGGGGCTGCGGCTGGTGGTGGTGGACACCGGCGCCCTGCCCCGGCGCGACCTGCGCACGGTCCGCTCGGCCGAGCTGGAGCGCGCCCAGGAGGTCCTGGGACCGCTGCGCTCGGTCCAGGACCTGCCCGGGTCGCTGCGGAGGCTGCCGGACCCCGTGCTGCGCCGCAGGGTGGAGTACGCGGTCACCGAGGTGCACCGGCTCAACGCGGCGGTCGGGCTGCTGCGCGCCGGGCGGGCCGGGGAGACCGGGCCCATCCTGTCCGCGTCCCACCTGTCCCTGCGCCGGTTCGGGCTGCCCACACGTGAGGCGGAGCTGGCCGCGGAGACCGCCTCGCGGGCCGGGGCCCGCGGTGTGCGGGTGTCCGGCTGGGCGGGGACGGTGCTGGCGCTGGCCGCCGAGGAGCGGGTGGACGGCATCGGTGAGGCCCTCGCCACGGAGTTCGGCGCCATGGGCTGGGTACCGCCGCGGGTACGCGCCGCCGTGCCCTCCGCGGGCGCCCACCGGCTGCGCTGAGCCGCCCGCCTCCGCCGGCCGTCCCCTCCGACCATCCCTCCGGCCGCCTCAGGGGTCCAGACCGGGACATACCTTGAACCTCGCTACCCTTTTCGCGATCACACCGGGTGGAAGCAGCGATGAGGCGATCCACGACGTTGAACAGATGGGCGATGCGATGGCTGACCGACGGAACCGGGGGAAGACCGGCCGCACCGGTGAACACGACAGACAGGGCGTGTTCCGGCGCGGCGGCGCCCCGGGCAGACCCGACGAGTTCGAGAAGCTCTACCGCTCGCGTGAGTCGGAGCAGCGGACGGTCGGTGAGACACGTCGGCTTCCCAGTGCGGGGGACGTGCCCCCGTCCCGGCCGCGCGGGCCCCAGCGGCGCACCCACGGCGCCGGGCGCGAGTACGACGGGCGCGGTATCCGGCGCAGGAGGCAGGAGCGCCGCCGCAGGCGGGCCACCACGACCGTGGTGACCGTGCTGGTGCTGCTCCTGGTGCTCCCCCTCGGGTTCTACCTGTACGCGGACTCGCGCCTACAGCGGGTGGACGCCCTGCTGGACTACGAGGGGCGCCCGGACGGGCAGCCCGGCACGACCTACATGGTCGTCGGCTCCGACAGCCGCCAGGGCCTGAGCGAGGAGGAGATGCGGGAGATGGCCACCGGCGACGCCGAGGGCCGACGGACCGACACCATCATGGTGCTCTACGTCCCCGACGAGGGCGACCCCACCATCGTCAGCGTCCCCCGCGACTCCTACGTGCCCCTCGCCGTCCCCGGCTTCGGTGAGAACAAGATCAACGCCTCCTTCGCCGGTGCCGTGTGCGGCACGAACGAGGCGGGCGAGGAGGTCTGCGGCGGTCCCGCCCCCCTCGTGGAGACCTTCGAGCGCGCGTCGGGCGTGCACATCGACCACTACGTGGAGATCGGCATGGGCGGCTTCGTCGACATCGTGAACGCGGTCGGCGGCGTCGAGATGTGCCCCGAGGAGCCCATGGTCGACCCCAAGGCGGGCCTGGACATCGAGGCGGGCTGCCAGATGATGGAGGGCAGCACCGCGCTGGGCTACGTGCGCACCCGCGCCACTCCCCGCGCCGACCTGGACCGCATCGCCCGCCAGCGCGAGTTCTTCTCCGCGCTGGTCCAGAAGGCCAGCGCGCCCTCCACGCTGTTCAACCCCTTCCAGTCCGTCCCGCTGGTGCTCGCGGGCACCGACACGTTCATGGTGGACGAGGACGACAACCTGCGGCACCTGGCCGGCATGCTCCTGGCGATGCGCGGCGGCACCCGGACCACCGCGATCCCCGTGGGCAGCACCCCGACCCTTGAGGGCGCCGGCTCGGTGGTGCTCTGGGACGAGGCCCGCTCCGAGGAGATGTTCACCGCCATGCGCGCCGGGGAGCCGATCCCCGAGAGCGCCTTCCAGGAGTAGGGGGAGGAGGCGGCCCGGCCGGACAAAGGCGAAGGGCCCGTCGCCGAAGCGACGGGCCCTTCTTCGTGACGTTCCGTACTGTGCGCGCCTACCCCCCAGCGGGCGCACGGCCGGCACGTCGGTCCTTGTGGCAGAGGGGCCGAAAACCCGCTCTGGCCTGCCGGTTCTCACCGGCACGTCTCCACAATAGGTCAAAGTTCTCTTAAGGTGCGAATCCAGTCCACGTGGTCTATGTCGCACCTTCGCACCGCACCGGTCATCCGGCCCTGCCATCCTCCCACCACCGAACCACCTATGTACGCCGAACACGGTGAACACCCAGGAAAACTTCGCGTGTCGTGACCCCCCAGAACCCCACGAACAAGGCGTTCCAGGCTTATCGCGCCTCCGTCGGGCCCGGAGACGACGACGTCCGGGCACCTCCGCGAGGAGGCACCCGGACGTGGCTCACGTCTCACCGGACCGTCGGCCCAGGGTGACCAGGGCCACCCGGATCAGGTCACGGCACTCACTCGGGCCGGGCCCTCGTTCAGGCCAGGCGCTTGGCGAGGTTCTCGTCCAGGGCGGCGAGGAACTGCTCGGTGGTCAGCCACTCCTGGTCGCCGCCGATCAGCAGCGCGAGGTCCTTGGTCATCTGACCGCCCTCGACGGTCTTGACGACGACGTCCTCCAGGGTGTTGGCGAACTCGACGACCTTCGGGGTGTTGTCCAGCTTGCCCCGGTGCTCCAGACCGCGGGTCCACGCGTAGATGGAGGCGATCGGGTTGGTCGAGGTGGGCTTGCCCTGCTGGTGCTGGCGGTAGTGGCGGGTCACCGTGCCGTGGGCGGCCTCGGCCTCGACCGTGCTGCCGTCGGCGGTGCGCAGGACGGAGGTCATCAGGCCCAGGGAGCCGTAGCCCTGCGCGACCGTGTCGGACTGCACGTCACCGTCGTAGTTCTTGCAGGCCCAGACGTAGCCGCCCTCCCACTTGAGCGCCGCGGCGACCATGTCGTCGATGAGGCGGTGCTCGTAGGTCAGGCCGGCGGCGTCGAAGCGCTCCTTGAACTCGTTGTCGAAGATCTCCTGGAACACGTCCTTGAACATGCCGTCGTAGGACTTGAGGATCGTGTTCTTGGTGGACATGTAGACCGGGTAGTTGCGGTCCAGGCCGTAGTTCAGGCTCGCACGCGCGAAGTCCTCGATGGACTTGCGGAAGTTGTACATGCCCATCGCGACGCCTCCCTCCTCGGGGAAGTTCGCGACCTCGAACTCGACCGGCTCGCTGCCGTCGGCCGGGGTGTAGGTCATGGTGACCGTGCCCGGGCCGGGCACCTTGAAGTCGGTGGCCTTGTACTGGTCACCGTGGGCGTGACGGCCGATGATGACCGGCTTGGTCCACCCGGGGACCAGACGGGGCACGTTCTCGCAGATGATGGGCTCGCGGAAGACGACACCGCCGAGGATGTTGCGGATGGTGCCGTTGGGCGAGCGCCACATCTTCTTGAGGCCGAACTCCTCGACCCGGGCCTCGTCGGGGGTGATGGTGGCGCACTTGACGCCGACGCCGTACTCCTTGATGGCGTTGGCGGCGTCGACGGTGATCTGGTCGTCGGTGCGGTCGCGCTCCTCGATGCCCAGGTCGTAGTACTTCAGGTCGATGTCGAGGTAGGGGAGGATCAGGCGGTCCTTGATGAAGGACCAGATGATCCGGGTCATCTCGTCACCGTCGAGTTCGACTACGGGGTTCTCGACCTTGATCTTGGCCATGGCTGTGTGGCTGTCCCTTCAGTCTTCGCTGCCGCCTCGTGCGATGGAGACCGGCGGCCGGTTCGTGGCCGGAGCCGGTCCGCACGCGCGGCAGTCACCTGGTCCTTCCCGGGGTCCGTGCTCCCCGGGGAGGCGGTGGCTTGTCAGTGTCGCGATATCTCGACGTCAAGCTTATTCGACGCCTAGGCGGAGAGTTGCGGCGCCACCCATGCCAGCACGATCAACAGGACCGCGAGGGTGACCAGGGTGAGCAGATCGATCCAGCGGCGGCGCACGGCGAGCATGCCGATCCAGTCATCGGGCAGGAAGGCCCGAAAGACCGCCGCCAGCAGCAGCGCGCCCGCGATGATCGCCGGACCGCGCTTGAAGTGGGCCGCGGCGACGACCACGATCCCCGCCGCGAGCGCCGACATGACGAGGAGGTACGGCACCTGGGAGAGCCAGTACGGCACCTTCGGCCGCACCGGGTGCTCTCCGGTGTCCGTGTCCTCCACGGCCTCGCCCGGCTCCTTGTCCTCCTCGTCGCGGCCCCCGCCGGACCCGTGCCCGTCGCGGGCCGCCTCCTCGGGCTCCCTCTCCTCCGGCACGCCCTCGTCCGCGTCCGCCAAATCAGCCTGCTCCGCCTTGTCCACCGCGTCCCGACCCGTTCGGTTACGAATTGTTTGGCCGCCTCGCGGCTCGTTCACGGTCCCTCCCGGAAATGGCACAGACCGGCCACCCGCCGAAGGCGGGCTGTCCGAAACCGAACACCGCTCCGGAGGCTCATGTCCTGAGGGCTTCGGTGGCGCCGTACGGGAGGCATGCGTTTCCCGCCCGGGAGAGACCCGCCCATTGTAGTGATCCGTGTCGCCGAAGCCTCAGGGCTCACGGAAACGGCCCTGCCCTCAGCCGTTCCCTCTGGTGACCGTTTCCCGCTTCCGATTCGGTCACAGACCCGTATTCCCGGGCCTTGTCCCCCTAACTCCGGAGTAAGCGCGTAGAACGCGTACCACCCGGGTAACCAAGCTGGAGATGAGTGCACCGGTGAGCGAGGACCACCCCCATGAAGCCCACTCAACGCGTAGACCGAACCGTCACCCCCCGACAGCCGTCCCTCCACCACCGTCGCCCGCACCCCCACCGGCAGCGCCACCCCAGCCCGGGAGGAACCACCGTGGACGGGCCCTACCTCCGGATCGAAGAGACCGGGGACATCCGCCAGCTCGCCGGTGAGGTCACCACGATCGGCCGCGGAGAGGGCGCCGACATCCGGCTCGGCGATCCGAGCGTCTCCCAACTGCACGCCGAACTGGTCCGCCGCGGCCCCTACGTCTACGTGGTCGACCTGGGGCTGTCCCGCAACGGGACCCGGGTGAACGGCCGCCCCATCGCCCGCCGGGTCCTGGAGGAGGACGACGTGGTGACCTTCGGCACCGCGCGCTGCCGGGTCGGCGGGCTCCCCCGGGAACAGATCAGCCCCGACATCGAGCTGCGCCGCGGCGCCGCGCCCGAGCTCACCCGCAGGGAGCTGGACGTGCTCACCGCGCTGTGCAGGCCCGCGCTGTCGGAGGAGGCCTTCGTCGCCCCCGCCACCGCACGCGACATCGCGGAGGCCCTGGTGGTCACGGAGGCTGCGGTCAAGCAGCACCTGCTGCGGCTGTACCAGAAGTTCCGCATCCCCGAGGGGCAGAACCGCAGGACCAGGCTGGCCAACGAGGTCGTGGCCCTGGGCCTGGTCCGGCCGATGCCGCTGGACGGCTCGGCCCGCAAGGCCAGCTAGCGGGCGGGCCGGGCGGGCCCGGGCGGAGCGCAAGGCCGGCTAGCGGGCGAGGCGCGGGGCGAGCGGCCCCGCCGCCCAAGGGGGCGAACACGCCCCGCCGGGACTCCCGTGCCGGCCGCCATGCCCCAGCGTGCCGACCCCGGTACCGTCCGCCGCCCCGGGGTGTTGCCGCTGTGAACCAGGGGGTTCTCCTCGCGATGATCTTGCCTCCAGTGGCACTGTCGGCGGTCGAGAGTGCCACCAGGAGCAAGATCATCCGGTGGGGGCTAGCGGGCGGCGGCCTGGCGCTCGGCGGCCTCCACCACGTTCACCAGCAGCATCGCCCGGGTCATCGGGCCCACGCCGCCGGGGTTGGGGGACAGGTGACCGGCCACCTCGGCCACGTCGGGCACGACGTCGCCGACCAGTCCGGACTCGGTGCGGGAGACACCGACGTCCAGGACGGCCGCGCCCGGCTTGACCATGTCCTTGGTGACCAGCCCGGGCACACCGGCGCCGGCGACGATGATGTCGGCGCGGCGCGTGTGCTCGGCGAGGTCGCGGGTGCCCGTGTGGCACAGGGTGACGGTGGCGTTCTCCGACCGGCGGGTCAGCAGCAGGCCGAGGGGGCGGCCCACGGTCACACCGCGCCCGACCACGACCACCTCGGCGCCCTTGAGCGGCACGTCGTAGCGGGTGAGCAGCTCCACGATGCCGCGCGGGGTGCACGGCAGCGGCGCCTCCTGCATCAGCACCAGCCTGCCCAGGTTGGAGGGCTGGAGGCCGTCGGCGTCCTTGCCGGGGTCGATCAGGCCCAGCACCCGGTTCTCGTCCAGGGCCTTGGGCAGCGGCAGCTGCACGATGTAGCCGGTGCAGGCCGGGTCCTCGTTCAGCTCGCGGACGGCCAGCTCCACGTCCTCCTGTGTGGCGTCGGCCGGCAGGTCGCGGCGGATGCTCGCGATGCCCACCTGCGCGCAGTCGCGGTGCTTTCCGCGCACGTAGGTGTGGCTGCCCGGGTCGTCGCCGACCAGCACCGTGCCCAGCCCGGGGGTGATCCCCTGGTCGTGCAGTTTCGCCACCCGCTCGGTGAGCTCCTCGCGGATGGACTTCGCGACGGCCTTGCCGTCCAGAACGGTCGCGCTCATTCTCTGCTCCTCGCTCAGTGGAAGAAGTGGCGGGTGCCGGTGAGGTACATGGTCACCCCGGCGGCCTTGGCCGCGGCGATGACCTCCTCGTCGCGGACCGAGCCGCCGGGCTGGACGACGGCGCGCACCCCCGCGTCGGTGAGGATCTGTAGACCGTCCGGGAAGGGGAAGAAGGCGTCGCTGGCCGCCACGGAGCCGGTGACCCTCTCCCCCGCGCGCGTGACCGCCAGGCGCGCGGAGTCGACCCGGTTGACCTGGCCCATGCCCACGCCCACGGTGGCGCCGCCGGAGGCCAGCAGGATGGCGTTGGACTTGACCGCGCGCACGGCCCTCCAGGCGAAGGCCAGGTCGGCCAGGGTGGCCTCGTCTGCGGCCTCGCCGGTGGCCAGGGTCCAGGCGGAGGGGTCGTCGCCGGGGGCGTCGATGGCGTCGCGCGACTGCACCAGCAGGCCGCCGCTGATCTGGTGGTCCTCCATGCACGTGTCGGAACCGGGGCCCTCGGCCACGAGCAGGCGGATGTTCTTCTTGCGGCTGAGGACCTCCACGGCCGCGGGCTCGAAGGCGGGGGCGACGACGACCTCGGTGAAGATCTCCGCGATCTGCCCGGCCAGCTCCTCGCCGACGGGGCGGTTGGTGGCGATCACCCCGCCGAAGGCCGACACCGGGTCGCAGGCGTGCGCCCTGCGGTGGGCCTCGGCGTTGTCGGCGCCGACCGCGATCCCGCACGGGTTGGCGTGCTTGACGATGGCCACGCACGGCTCGTCGAAGTCGTGGGCGGCGCGCAGGGCGGCGTCGGCGTCCACGTAGTTGTTGTAGGACATGGCCTTGCCGTGCAACTGCTCGGCTCCGGCCAGACCGGTCTCCGGGGCGTCCGCCAGGGTGTACAGCGCCGCCTTCTGGTGCGGGTTCTCGCCGTAGCGCAGCACGTCCTTGCGGCTGTAGGCGACACCGATGAAGCCGGGCCAGCCCGACTCGGCGGCCTCCTCGTCGGGGGCGTAGAGGGCCGAGAACCAGCCGGCGACGGCCGCGTCGTAGGCGGCGGTGTGCCGGAAGGCGAGCCCGGCCAGGCGCTTGCGCTGCTCCAGGGTGAACCCGCCTTCGCGGACGGCCTCCAGGACGGCGTCGTAGCCGCCCGGGTCGACCACGACCGCGACGCTGCCGTGGTTCTTGGCCGAGGCGCGCACCATGGCGGGGCCGCCGATGTCGATCTTCTCGATGCAGTCGGCCTCGGAGGCGCCCGAGGCGACGGTGTCCCGGAAGGGGTAGAGGTTGACCACGACCAGGTCGAAGGGGGCGATGCCCAGCTCCTTGATCCTGGCGACGTGCTCGGGGTTGCCCTGGTCGGCGAGGAGCCCGGCGTGCACGGAGGGGTGCAGGGTCTTGACCCGGCCCTCCATGATCTCGGGGAAGCCGGTGACGTCCTCCACGGGGGTGACGGGGATGTCGGCGGCGCGCAGCCGCGCGGCCGTGGAGCCGGTGGAGACGATCTCCACCCCGGCCTCGGCCAGGCCGATGCCCAGCTCCTCCAGGCCGGTCTTGTCGTAGACGCTGATCAACGCACGCCTGATGGCCTGCTGGGTCACCGGTTCTCCTTCGTGTCGGTCGCGTCGGCGACGCTCTGCTCGGTGCGGCCGAACCGCACCTGCCTGCCGTCGATGGTCCAGCCCTCGCGGGCGAGCCTGCCGACCGTGTCGACCAGCATCCTCCGCTCCACGCCCTTGATGCGCTCGTGGAGGCTGGACTCGTCATCGTCGTCCTCGACGGGGACCGCCACCTGGTCGATGATCGGCCCGGAGTCGACGCCCTCGTCGAGGAAGTGGATGGTGGTGCCGGTGATGCGGACACCGTGGGCGAGCGCGTCACGGACGGCGTGCGCGCCGGGGAAGGAGGGCAGCAGTGCCGGGTGGATGTTGACCGCGGGGTGACTGCCGATGACGGCGGGGCCGAGGATGCGCATGAAACCCGCTGAGACCACCAGGTCGGGGCGGTGCTCGCTGATGCGCTCGGCCATGGCCGCGTTCCACAGGGAGCGGTCGGTGTAGTCCCGGAAGGGGACGACGAACGTGGGCACCCCGGCCTCCTCGGCCAGTTCGATGCCGCGGGTCCCCTTGCGGTCGGAGCCGACGGCGACGACGCCCGCCCCGTATCCGGGGTCCCTGGACGCCTCCAGAAGGGCGGCCATGTTGCTGCCCGTGCCCGATATGAGGACCACCACTCGCGCGGACAATGCTTCTCCCATTGTGTAGAGAACGGTGCGGGAGACCTCTCCCGCGTCCGGGGGCGCCGGGGGACGGCGCAGCATCCGGATCTCGCCTACGCCCGGTCCGGGCCCCGGGTTCGTACCGGGCCGTGCCGAAAGGCGTCGCTTGGGCGAGTGACGGACGGGGTGCTCGGCCCGTCCGCGTTCCCACCCTATCGGGCCAGGTAACGTCTACCCACGGGGAGTGGTGGTTTGTCCCGCCTGTGACGGGGGTCTCGGCGGCCTCCGCCGGCGGGCGCCCCGGTGGTCCTCCACCGGCCCCGGGACGATGGACACCGGGTACCCTCCGCGCAGGCGGAAGCGGACCACGGCGCCCCGCCGGGGCGCCCCGAAGGAGTGAACCTTGACCGACAACAGCCCGGAGCCGCGACCCGACGGCCAGCCGCCCAAAGTCGAACGGGGCGGCCTGTGGGGCCTGTTCTTCGGCGCGGCCGGCCTGCTGCTCCCTCCGTACGGGGTCGTGCTGTCCGTGTTCGGCGTCGTACAGGGCTTTCGCGCGCGACGGGCCGCACGGGCCAACCGGACCGACGCGCCGGGCGCGCTGCTGAGCGTGGCCGTGGGCGTGCTGGGGATCGTGATGTCGCTGGTACTGGTCGCGGTGGCCGTGGTGTACCAGGACCAGATGGCGCAGTACCGGGACTGCTCGGCCCGCGCGCACACGGTGTCCAGCCAGGAGGAGTGCGACGAGGAGTGGGAGTCCACCACCGGGCTTCCGCCCACGGTGGTCCTCGTCTGACCGGCTGAGGGCCCGGCCGGGCCCGGCCTCCGAAGGCACGCGAGGGGCGGTGGGAGTTCTCCCGCCGCCCCTTCGGCGTGTCCGCGGGCGGGGAGCGGCGGAAGCGGGCGGGGCACGGGTTCCACGGTCGTCTCCCAGGCGGGGAAACGGCCGTTTCCCCCAGGGTCGAACGTCCCCCAAGGGACTACACTTAGTATGCAATCAATTACTAAAAGTGTGACCTTCGTCTGCGCGGAGAGGACTCGATGGACACCGACACCCCCGGTCCGTCCGGACCGGAGCTCAGGGAGTACACGGCACTGCTGCGTCGCCGCCGGCGGCTGGTCGGCGCCGGTGTGGTCGGTGGTCTGCTCCTCTCCGCCGCCGCGGTGTTCGTTCTGCCTCCCACCTACACCTCCGTCACGGCGGTCCAGGTCCAGCCCAGCGGGATGGCCGAGTTCACCGGCGAGCGCTCCGGACGCCTGTCCGGGGGCGTCAACCTGGACACCGAGGCGCAGGTCCTGGTCTCGGACCAGGTGTCGTCCGTCGTGGCCGAGGAGCTGTCCGGGGAGGGGCCCGCGCCCGACACCGACGACCTGCGCGAGCACGTGGACGTGAGCGTGCCCCCCAACAGCAACGTGCTGGAGGTCGGCTACTCCGCCGGAAGCCCGGAGGACGCCCGCGCGGGGGCACAGGCCTACGCCGACGCCTACCTGGCCGTGCGCCGGGACCAGGTCGAGGACCTGATCGACAGCCGCCTGGAGGCGCTGCGCGGCGAGCGGGAGGACCGCCACGAGGCCCTGGCCGAGGCCGCCGCCGAGGAGGGCTCCTCCCCCGGCGCGGGCGCCCGGGTCGAGGCGCTGCGGCAGGAGGTCACCGAGCTGGGCAACGAGATCAGCCCGCTCAGCGCGCTGCGGGAGACCGTCCGGGCCGGGCGGGTCATCACCCCGGCCGGGCTCCCGGAGAACGCCGACGGTCCGGTACCCGCCCTGTGGCTGGCCGGCGGCGCCGCGCTGGGCCTGCTGGCCGGGCTGCTCGCGGCCGTGGTCCGCGACCGCCTGGACCCGCGCCTGCACGACGCCGAGAGCACCGCCCGGACCAGTGCGCTCCCGGTGCTGCTCGACCTGTCCGCGCGCGCGGGGCGGGGCGACCGCTCCCCCGGACTGCTGGACGACGGCTCAGTGCCGGGCCAGCGGGTCAACGAGTTCGCGCACCTGGTGCGCGCCCGCCTCCGCGCCGGTACCGCTCCCGCGGCGCCGGGGACCACCGGACCTCCCGGAGGGGCCGGGGACACCTACGAGCCGTCCGGCCCTCCGGGCGGCGTCGAGGAGGAGTCCGCTCCCGGCCGCGTCCTGCTCGTCGCCGCCACCACCCCGGGCCGCGCGGGCGCGGCGGCCGCCGTGAACCTGGCCGCGGCCCTGGCGCGCACGGGGTCGGAGACGCTGCTGGTGTGCGCGGACCCGCGCACCGACACCGTCGGCGAGCTGCTGGGGCTGCCCGAGGGGCCCGGACTGGCCGAGGCGCTGCTGGAGGGCGAGGACCCCGCCGAGCTGGAGGTGCGCCCCGGTTCGGTGCCCCGCCTGCGGGTCCTGCGGTACGGGGCGCCGGGACTGGACGCGCCGGTGCAGGGCACCGCCATGCCGGAACTCGTGCGGCTGCTGCGCGCGAACGCCGAGTACGTGGTGGTCACCGCCGCCCCGGCGGGCGAGCGCGCCGACGTGCACGCCCTGGCCGGAGCGGCCGACGCGCTGCTGCCGGTGGTCGAACTGGGCCGTACGCGCCGCGTCGGGCTGGCCGGGCTGCTCACCCTCGCCGACCGGTTCGGCGTGCCCGTACCGGGTACGGCCGTCCTTCCGCGCCAGCCCCTGGCCGGCCCCGCCCCGGTCGCCGCGCCCTCCGGCGCGGACCGGTCCGCCTCCGCGGACCCCGGTTCCGTGGGGACGGGCAGGGACGCCGAGGCCGTGGAGGCCGGAGAGGCCGGAGAGGCCGCGGGGACCGCCGGAGCCGAGAAGAGCGCTGGGAGCGAAGAGCCCTCCGGGGCCGGTGAGACCTCCGCGTCCGCAGGGGCCGAAGGAGTGTCCGTGACCGCAGGAGAGGAAGAGGCCTCCGAGCTCGCGGACGAGGAGGACACCTCCGTCACCGCGGGGGTCGAGGGGGCTTCCCTGACCGTGAGGGTGGAAGAGGCACCCGAGCTCGCGAAGGCCGAGGAGACATTCGGAACCGCAGGGGCCGAAGGGGCCTCCGGGCCGGACGAGGACACCGGCACGACCGAGGACGCGGTCAGGGGCGGCGACGGGACCGAGGACACCGGCGGAGCCGCCGGGCAGGAGGAGCCCGCGTCCGCCGACGCGGTCTCCGGAGTCCGGAACTGATGGCCCGAGGCGTGTCCGCCCGCGGTTCCCGGCCGGCCTCGGCCGGGGCCGCCGCCCCCTGGGCGGCCGAGGGTGCGACCGTCGGGGAGCCCGCGGTCGGCCGCTCCCCCGTCACCGGACGGCCCCTGGTCTGGCTGCTCGCCGGGTACCCGCTGTGGTGGGCCCTGGGCATGGGCCAGTTCGCGTACTGGCTGTTCGCGGTGCCGATGGCGGCCGAGCTGGTACGCCGCCACCGCACCGTCGGGCTCCGGGTCCCCCCGGGGTTCTGGCTGTGGGCCCTGTTCCTGCTGTGGACCGTGCTGGGCCTCCTCCTGGTTCCGCTGGAGGTACCGGGCACGGTGCCCGACAGCGGCGGGTACGGCGGCGCCCTGCTCCGGATGACCGGCTACCTGGTGCTGACCGTCCTGCTGCTCTATGTCGGCAACCTGTCCGAGCGGGAGCTCCCCGACCTCGCGGTCGTGCGTGCGCTGGCCGTGCTGTGCCTGGCCACGATCGCGGGCGGGTACCTGGGCATGCTCGCTCCCCGGTTCGAGTTCACGGCGCCGCTGGAGTACCTGCTGCCCGCCCGCCTGGCCTCCGACGCCTACGTGCAGGCCCTCGTCCACCCGGCGTCCTCGCAGATCATGGACGTCTTCGGGTACGAGACGGCCCGTCCCAAGGCGCCGTGGGAGTACACCAACATCTGGGGGTACATGCTCTCCCTGCTGCTGGTGTGGCTGGTGGTGGGCTGGGTGGTCCAGGGGTCGGGCTGGGTGCGCTGGGGCGCGCTGGCCGCCGCCGCGCTGGCCGTGGTGCCCGCCGTGTACTCGCTCAACCGGGCCATGTGGGCGGGGCTGGCGCTGTCCCTGGCCTACACCGCCGCGATGGCCCTGCGCCGGGGCCGGGTGCTCCTGGTGGGCACCTTCACGGCCGCGGTCCTGGTCGCTCTGCTGGCCCTGGCCGCGTCGCCGCTGGCCGACGTCGTGCGGGCACGGATCAACAACCCGCACAGCGACGACGGACGGGCCGCCAGCAACGCGGCGGCCGTGGAGGCCGCCGGGCTGTCACCGGTCGTGGGGTGGGGCACCACCAGGGAGAGCCTGGGCAGTTCGGACTCGATCGCGGTCGGCCCCACCGCCGAGTGCCCCGACTGCGGCCAGCACGTCATCGGCAACGCCGGACAGCTGTGGATGACCCTGGTCTCCAGCGGATGGGTGGGCACCGCCCTCGTGCTCGCCTTCTTCGCGCGGATCGTGTGGCGCTACCGGTCGGCGTCCTCGCCGGTGGGCCAGGGCGCCCTGCTGACCGTGCTGCTGCTGTTCTGGTACATGTTCTTCTACGTCGCGCTGATGTCCCCGCTGGCCGTCACCCTGGTCGCCACCGCCCTGCTGTGGCGGGGTGAGGAGCCGGCGCTCCGGCGGCGGGTCACCGCGCGCACCCGCGGGAGGCCCTGGTGAACAGCGAGACGACCTACCTGACCGACCTCGCCGCGGTGCTGTGGCCGTGCGGCGGGCTGCTCGGCCCCGGCGACCGCGGTATGCGGCACCTGGTCCGCCGCGACCGGGGCAACCAGTACCTGCCGGTGCCCAACGCGCGGAACCCGCGTGTGATCCTGCCCGCACACGACCGCGCGGCGGCCACCCGGGGCATCGCCTCCTTCGCCCAGGGGCACTCGTTCCGGGAGAGGATGCGCACGCTGCTGCTGACGGGGGCGTTCGCCACCGGGCTGGCCCCGCTGCTGCTGCGCGACCGGCTGTACGTGGGAGCGGGCCCCGGCATAGAGCACGCGCTCGCGCTGGCCCTGGACCGCGAACTGGCCATCGCCATACACGTGGGCCCGCCCAGGGCCAACCGCAAGCCTGTGCTCCTGCTGCTCACACCCGGCGGCCGGACGATCGGCTACGCCAAGGTGGCCGTCAACGACCTGACCTCGCGCCTGGTGCGCTCCGAGACGCGGGCCCTGCGCCACCTGGCCGACTCGCGCCTGCGGGACGTGACCGTCCCCCGGCTGCTGTACGAGGGCGAGTGGAACGGCCACCCGCTGCTGGTACAGGAGGCCCTGCCGGTCGGCGACCAGACCGACCGGCCCACCCGGCGCCAACTGCTGCGCTGCGTGACCCAGATCGTCGGACTGGCCCGGGTGCGGCGGCGCAGGCTGTCCGACAGCCCCTACCGGCGGACGCTGGAGGAGCGGATCCTGAGGCTGGGGGCGCGGCCCGAGGCGTCGCCGCTGCGCGCGGCGCTGCGCCGCCTGCCGGACGTGCACATCCCGTTCGGCGCCTGGCACGGCGACCTGACCAGGTGGAACATCGCCAGCACCGCGCGGCGCGCGTTCGTGTGGGACTGGGAGCGGCTCGCCATGGACGCGCCCGCGGGCTTCGACGCCCTGCACTACGACCTCAACGAGTGCGTGCAGGCAGGGGTCCACCCGGGCGTGCACCGGTGGCTGGAGAGCGGTTCCCGGCTGCTGCGCGACCCGCTGATGTCCGAGACCGGGGTGCGCTCGCACACGGTGTCCACGGTGATGGCGCTGTACCTGATCGACCTGGCCACCCGGTACCTGCACGACCGGCAGGACGAGAGCGGAGGCCACCTGGCGGCCGTGGACGACTGGCTGCTCCCGGCGCTGGACGGACTCCAGGAGAGAGCGGCACACGAGGCCCTCCACAGGGTCTGACGACCGATCCCGAGAGAAGGACCACGCGATGCCCCGGAGCACCCTTCCCGTCCTGTTCCACCGCATGGCCGTCCCGGCACGGCGGGCCCTGCTGCCCCTCGCCGACCGCCTGGGCGGGATGACCAGCGCCGCCCGGGCGCTGCCCGACTTCCTCGTGTGCGGGGCCCAGCGCTCGGGCACCACCTCGCTGTTCAGGTCGCTGTGCCTGCACCCGGCCGTCACCGGCCCCACGCTGCGCAAGGGGGTGCACTTCTTCGACACCGGGTACCGCCACGGCCTGGACTGGTACCGGGCGCACTTCCCGACGCGTGTGGCGCTGCGGGCGCGCCGGGGACGCCCCCGGGTGCGGGTGGTCGAGTCCAGCCCGTACTACCTGTTCCACCCGCTGGCCGCCGAGCGCATCGCCCGCGACCTGCCGGACGTGCGTGTGGTGGTGGTGCTGCGCGACCCGGTGGAGCGGGCCTACTCGGCACACGCGCACGAGAGCGCGCGGGGGTTCGAGACCGAGCCGTTCGCGCGGGCCGTGGAGCTGGAGCCGCGGCGGCTGGCCGGTGAGGAGGAGCGGATGGTGGCCGATCCCGAGTACCTCTCCTACTCCCACCAGCACCACGGATACCTGGCACGCGGCCACTACGTGGACCAGTTGGTCCGGTTGGAGAAGCACCTGGGACGGGACCGCGTGCACGTGGTGGACCACGCCGACCTGTTCGACGGCACGGCGCGGGCGCTGGCCGGGATCGAGCGGTTCCTGGGCCTGCCGCCCGGGCCCGGGATCGTTCCGGGGCGGCACAACGCGCGCGCCCGGTCGGGGATGCCGGAGGGGCTGCGCGCGGAACTGGCGGCCGGGTTCGCCGACAGCGACGCGCGGCTGGCGGCCTGGTGGGGGCGTACACCCTCGTGGTGTGCGTGACCGTCGCGGTGGAGGGGGAGGGCCCGGGGCTGCGCCGCGTGCTGCGCGGCGGGGTGGTCAACATGGCGGGGGCCGTGGTCGGCGCGGGTCTGAACCTCGCGCTGGTCGTGGCGATCACCCGGGCCTTCTCCCAGGAGACGGCGGGGCTGCTGTTCTCCGCGACGTCGGTGTTCCTGATCGCGGCGGCGGTGGCGAACCTGGGCGTGTCGGACGGGCTGGTGTACTTCGTCGCCCGGATGCGCGTGTTCGGAAGGCCGGGGGGTGTGCCCCGGCTGCTGCGGCTGGCCACGGGCCCGGCGGTGACGGTGGCGTGCGCCCTGGCCGTGCTGTTGCTGGTGTTCGCCGATCCGCTGGCGGAGGCGCTGGGCGACGGGGAGGTGCTGGACGGCGGGGAGGCGGACGTCTACCTGCGGCTGCTCGCGGTGTTCCTGCCGTTCGCGGTGCTGACCGAGACGGCCCTGGCGGCGACACGGGCCCACCACGACATGGCCGGGACCGTGCTGGTGGACAAGGTGGGTCGGCCCCTGGCGCAGTTGGCGCTGGTGGGGGCGATCGCGGTCACCGGGTCGGCGGGGCTGCTGGCGCTGGCGTGGGCGGGGCCGTACCTGCCCGCGGCGGTGCTGGCGTGGTTCTGGCTGGGCGGGATCCTGCGCCGGGCCGCCTCCGGGGAGGACGGCCGGGAGGCGGCGGGCGGGGCCGCTCCGGAACCGGTGGGAGCCTCGGGGAAAGCCGCGGAGGGGGCCGCGCGATCTGCCGGAGCCGGGACCGACGGAACCGGCGAAGCCGGCGGCACGGGCGGAGCCGGTGGGACGCCGTCGGCCACCGGGTCCGAGGAGCGTGTCGACCGGTGGACGTTCTGGTCGTTCGCGCTGCCCCGCGCGGTGGCCGGGGCCGCGCAACTGGGGGTGCAGCGCGGCGGCGTGGTGATCGTGGCGCTGCTGGGCGGACTGACCGGCGCGGCGGTGTTCACGGCGGCCACGCGGATCATGGTGGTCGGCCAGTTCGGCACGCAGGCGGTGCTGTACGCGGCCCAGCCCCGGTTCGCCGAGCAGTTGGCGACGGACGACCACGCAGGGGTCCGGGGCCTGTACCAGGCGGGGGCGGCATGGCTGGTGTGTCTGACGTGGCCGCTGTACCTGTCGGCGCTGGTGTTCGCTCCCGAGGTGATGCTGCTGTTCGGACCGGACTACGCGGCGGGTGCGGCGGCACTGGCCGTGGTGTGCGCCGGGCAACTGCTGGCCGCGGCGCTGGGGATGAGCGACCTGATCCTGTCGATGACCGGGCGGACCGGGCTGAACCTGCTGAACAACGTGCTGTCGCTGGCGGCGAACGTACTGGTGTGCGTGCTGTTGGTGCCCGCGGCCGGAGCGACGGGGGCGGCCGTGGCACTGGTGGCCGCGATGCTGGTGCGCAAACTGCTGCCGTTGTGGCAGCTACGGACCCGGGTGGTGCTGCACCCGTTCAGCCGGCCGGTGGCGGTCGCGGCGGCCAACGCGCTGGTGTGGTTCGGCGCGCTGCCGCTGTCGGCGGAGGCGGTGCTGGGCGGCGGGCCCACGACCCTGGCGGTGGCGGTGGCGGCGGGCTCCGCGGGACACCTGGCGGCGGTGTGGTCGCTGCGCGGCCCGCTGGGCCTGAGCCTGCGCCGCTGAGGAAGCCCGCCGCCGGGCGTCCGCCGCTGAGGAAGGCCCACTGCCGGGAGTCCGCCGCCGAACCCGCACGGGTGCGTGGCCGCTCGCCCGGCCGGGGTCTACGGGTGCGCCTGGCCGGGGCCCGCCGGAGGCCCCGCCTCCTGGGGCGGTGGGCGCCTTTCGCCCCCGCGGACGACCGGGGCACCGCGCAACACGGCATACGGCGACCCACGTGATCACCTTTGATTACCGTGTGTTATGGAATGATGGCCTTATGCCTCCACAACCGGTTCTTCTTGTGGCCTCCAGCGGGGGACACCTCGCCCAGCTGTGCTCCCTGCGCCCCTGGTGGCGGGGCCGGGAACGCCTGTGGGTGACCTTCCGGACCCCCGACGCCGAAGCCGCCCTCGACGGAGAACAGGTCCGATGGGCCTTCCACCCCACCACCCGCCACGTCGGCAACCTGCTGCGCAACACCCGTCTGGCCGCCCGTGTCCTGCGTGAACGGCGCCCCTCCGCGGTCGTCACCACTGGTGCGGGGGTGGCCCTGCCGTTCTTCGTCCTGGCCTGGCTGCTGCGGATCCCGACCGTCTACATCGAGGTCTACGACCGCATCGACACCCCCACCCTCACCGCCCGTCTGTGCCGTCCCTTCACCCGTCTGTTCCTCGCCCAGTGGGAGGAGCAGAGAGCCTTCATGCCGACCGCCATCACGGTAGGACCGCTTCTGTGACAGAACAGACCACCCGTCCCGTCCCGCGTTCCCACGACAGCGACCACCCCGACGTGGTGGTCAGCCTCGGCACCGACCACCACGCCTTCGACCGGCTGGTCCGCTGGGTCGACGACTGCGCGCGCCGCCGCCGCGACCTGCGCTTCCTGGTCCAGCACGGGCACAGCGCCGCACCCGCGGTGGCCGAGGGCACCCCGTTCCTGACCGGCGAGGACCTCGGGGAGCACATGCGCCGGGCCCGGGTGGTCATCACCCACGGCGGGCCGGGCACCATCGTCCAGGCCCGCGGGGCCGGTCGCCTGCCCATCGTCGTCCCGCGCGATCCCGAACTGGACGAGCACGTCGACGACCACCAGCTCCGGTTCGTCCGGCGTCTGGAGGAGGCGGACCGGGTGCGTTCCTGCGTCAGCCCCCAGCAGCTGTCCGAGCTCATCGACAAGGCGCTCGCCTCACCCGACGGCTTCCGGGTGCGTCCCTCCGAGGACGACGGCGCCGAGCGGGCCGCGCTGCGCGCCGGGGAGCTCATCGACCTGCTCACGAGTGCGGGGGGCGCCGCCGAGACCGCCTCCACCGAGACCGCCGCCTCCACCAAGGTCGCCACCCCGGACGAGGCCACCGCCACCGCCACCGCCGGGGACCGCACCGTCGACACCTGGCCCGAGGTGACCGTGGTGGTGCCCACCCGGGACCGGCCCGAGCTGCTGCGCCGCACCCTGCGCGCGGTCGCCGGGCAGGACTACCCGGGCCGCATCACCACGATCGTGGTCTTCGACAACGACCAGCCCGACCCATCGCTGGCCCGCGCCGGGGGCGACCGGCCCGTGCGTGTGGTCACCAACACCCTCACCCCCGGCCTGGCCGGGGCACGCAACACCGGGGTGCTCGCCGCCGACACCGACCTCGTCGCCTTCTGCGACGACGACGACACCTGGCTGCCCGGCAAGCTCATCGCCCAGGTCGCGGTCATGCTCGACGAACCCGGTACCGAGATGGTGTGCTGCGGCATCCGGGTGGTCTACGACAGGACCGAGGCGGTCCGCACCCTGGACCGCACCAGCGTCACCTTCGGCGACCTCCTGGGGTCGAGGCTGACCGAGCTGCACCCGTCCACGTTCCTCATCCGGCGCCGGGCCATGATCGGCGGCTGCGGAACGGTCAGCGAGGAGATCCCCGGCAGCTACGCCGAGGACTACGAGCTGCTGCTGCGCCTGGCCCGGCGCGGCCCCATCCGCAACGTCCCCGAACCGGGTGTGCGGGTGCTGTGGCACCACCGCTCGCACTTCTCGGGCCGCTGGCGGACCATCTCCACCGCCCTGCGCTGGCTGCTGGACCGCTACCCCGAGTTCGCGCTGGTGCCGCGCGGCTACGCCCGGGTGGCCGGACAGATCGCCTTCGCCGAGGCCTCGGCCGGGCGCCGCCGCACGGCTCTGCGGTGGATCGGCGCCACCGTCCGGAACCGGCCCGCCGAGGGACGCGCCTACCTGGCCCTGATGGTGGTGTGCGGGGTACCCGCCGGGTGGATCATCCGTGTACTCCACCTGCGCGGCAGGGGCGTGTGAGGAGACCCGCCCCGGACCGGTCCTGCTCCCGGTGGCCGGGAGCAGGACCGCCGGCGGGGGCAACGTCCGTCAGCCCCGCCGCTCGGCGTACTCGACCAGGCGGCGCACCCACTCGGGCAGCTTCACGTACGGGTCGTGCCCGGCCTCCTCGAAGCCCTTCCGGGCGTGCCGGTTCGCCCCGATCCGGAAGTCGCAGCCGGGGGAGACCCGGTTGTCCCACACCTTGACCGCGCGCACCCGCTCGTAGCGGCGCAGCACGTCGGGGATCTCGGAGTACCACTCCCGCGTCTCCCGCGCACCGATGTGGGTGGTGCCCATCTCGCCGATCATCACCGGCTTGTCCGGGTCGATACCGTGCTCGGGCCCCTCGGTCTGGATCCACTCGTAGGCCGGGCGCAGCGCCTCCTCGAAGGAGTACACCTCGGTCCAGTGCGGGTGGATGTCGCAGCCGGTCATGTTGTACGCCTCCCAGCTCAGCCAGTCGACGTAGTCGTTGCCCGGCCACAGCTTCGGCAGGCGCTCGAAGTTGCCCTTCCACCCGGTCACGTTCCACACCCAGATGGCGTTGTCGGCGCCCTCCTCGCGGTACAGGTCCACGATGTGCCGCCAGGCCTGCACGAACTCCTCGGGCGTGCCGCGCCTGTTGTAGCGCTTGTTCGCGTCGGCCTCGTGGTCGAAGGTGACGAAGTAGGGCACCCCCAGCTCCGCGATGGTGCCGGCCTGCGACCGCAGCGACCGGTCGAACTCACCGTCGATGATGGACCGGTAGGAGACGGGCGGGTGTCCGGAGCGCGTGAACCGGCGGGCCTCGATGTTGGTGTGCACGAACCGCTCCTCGGCGATCAGCTTCTTCTCCCGCTCGCCGGGAATGTGGGCCTGGTCGATGCCGTGCCAGGTGTAGACGATGTCCATGCGCCGGTCGACCGCCTCCTCCAGCGGCTCGACCCGCCTCTGGTAGGGGCTGGCGCCCCACCAGACCCCGCAGGAGGGTTCGAGGATCTCCGAGACCGTGCAGTCCTCGTCGGATCCGTGTCCGTCCGCGGGCCCGTATCCGTCCGGGAGGGGCCCGGAGTCGGAGCCGTACCCGTCCGGGAGGGGCCCGGAGTCGGGGCCGTATCCATCGGAGTCGGAGCCGTTCGGCGGGTCCTGCCGTGGGGAGAGGGGGGCCGCGGGGGCGTCCCCCACTCCCGCCAGTGTCAGGGCGAGGACCATCGCCCCCGTCGTCGCCACCGCCCGTACCGGTCCCTTGCCCACGGCGCACTCCCCCTAGCTCTTCAGAATATCACCCAACGTATTCACATGGACACCATAGGTCATATTTGGGGCGGGCAACAGCTCCGAGCCGGCATAACGGACACCAGCGGCGTCAGTATCCGTAACGCCCACGGAGCGGCGTCGTCGCGGCGGCCACCAGGTGCCGCCGCCAGGAGGGCATCGCCTCGCGCCAGCCGTGGTCGGCGCGCACCCCGATCCGACCGGTGGTGAACCGCATCGGGTTGCCCGACACCGCGTGCCCCTCCGACAGCTCCACCCGGCCCTCCGCCATGTCCGGAGGGTCGCCGGTGTAGCCCGCGAACTCCGAGATCCGGGCGAACTCCCCGCCCGGGTCGGCGACGAAGTCCTCGTAGCGCACCCGCAGGGTCGGGGTGCCGCGCCGGGCCAGCGCGTCGAGGCACGCGTTCTGGGCCATCCACTGCGCCGCCGCCCGCCCCGCCGAGTAGCGGGCCATCTCCGGCTCGCCGCTGCCCGGGGAGGCGTCGGGACGGGCCACCCGTTTGGCCCAGGCGTGGGCCACCGCCCTCGGGTCGCGCACCACGTGCAGCAGGCGCATCCGGGCGCCGTAGCGCCGGCGCAGGCAGGCGGCCAGGGAGGCGTGCTTGCTGGCGTCGACGACCACGCGGGCGCCGCTGACCAGGGACACCGCCGAGTACAGCCGGTGGTAGAGCTCGGTGTAGCGCTCGCAGCGGGAGGCGAGCGGACCCTCGTACGCGCCGTTGAGCAGCAGCGGCAGGAAGCGGGTGCGGTCGACGCCGCCCTTGAGCCGCGCCACCCGCCCGGCGTCCAGGCGGCTCCAGCCGCCGAAGGCCTCCTTGCCCACGTCGGTCCAGAACCCGCACTCGGAGAACGGCCGGCCGCAGCCGCACCGCTCGTCCTCCACGAGTCCGCGCCGCCACAGGTGCACGGTCTCGCCGACCGAGGAGAACCCGGGCAGTTCGCCGAGGAGGCGCTCGATGAGGGTCGAGCCGGAACGGCCCATCCCACCGACGAACACCAGTCGATAACCGTCGTCCACACGGCCAGGCTATTACCTGTGGCGACGACGCGGGCACGGAGGGTGCCGACCGGGTGTTTCGACCCGCTCCGGCGAGGCACTCCCCGGCCGGGAACGCCGCGCCCCGGCCCGCCCTCCCCCGGCACGCGGCGGACAGCACGAGGGGGCCGCCCGCGGGCGGCCCCCAAGGCCCCGTGTCCCGCCGCGGCCGGGCGGGCGGGATCAGTCGGTCCTGACGACCATCCCCGCGCCGACCGTGGCGTTGGTGGCCTCGTCGATGAGGATGAAGCCGCCCGTCTGGCGGTTCTTGTTGTACTCGTCCACGAACAGGGGCTGGGTGGAGCGCAGCCGCACCCGGCCGATCTCGTTCAGCGCCAGGTGCTCGGCCTGCTCGTCACGGTGCAGCGTGTTGACGTCCAGCCGGTACCTCAGGTCCTTGACCACGACCTTGGCACTGCGGGTCGTGTGCTTGAGGAGGAGCTTGGAGCGCGGCGTGAGCTTGCGCGCGTCCGTCATCCAGCACACCATCGCCTCCAGGTCCTGCGTGACCTCCGGGGCGTTGTTGGGACGGCAGATCATGTCGCCCCGCGAGATGTCGATGTCGTCCTCCAGCAGGAGGGTGACCGACATCGGCGAGTAGGCCTCGGCCACGTCGCCGTCCGCGGTGACGATCCTGGAGATCCGCGTGTTCAGCCCCGAGGGCAGGTGGGTGACCTCGTCGCCCGGCTTGAGCACGCCGCCCGCGAGCTGGCCCGCGTAGCCCCGGTAGTCGTGCAGCTCGGGGTCGGCCGACTTGTGCGGCCGGATCACGTACTGCACGGGGAAGCGCGCGTCGATCAGGTTGCGGTCGGAGGCGATGTGCACGTTCTCCAGGTGGTGGAGCAGGGAGGGCCCGGTGTACCAGGGCGTGTTCTCCGAGCGGCTCACCACGTTGTCGCCGTGCAGGGCCGAGATCGGCACGAACGTCAGGTCGCGCGTGTCCAGCTTGGAGGCGAAGTCGGTGAACTCGGCCCTGATCTCGTCGAAGCGCTCCTGGGAGTAGTCCACCAGGTCCATCTTGTTGACCGCCAGCACCAGGTGCGGCACCTGGAGCAGGGTGGCGAGGAAGGCGTGGCGGCGGCTCTGCTCCTGGAGGCCCTTGCGCGCGTCCACCAGGATGATCGCGAGGTCGGCGGTGGAGGCGCCGGTGACCATGTTCCGGGTGTACTGGATGTGCCCGGGGGTGTCCGCGATGATGAAGGTGCGGTTGGGGGTGGCGAAGTAGCGGTACGCCACGTCGATGGTGATGCCCTGCTCGCGCTCGGCGCGCAGGCCGTCGGTGAGCAGCGCCAGGTTGGTCTGCTCCTCGCCGCGCGCGACACTGGTGCGCTCCACCGCGTCGAGCTGGTCCTCGAAGATGGACTTGGAGTCGAACAGCAGTCGGCCGATCAGGGTGCTCTTGCCGTCGTCGACGGAGCCCGCCGTCGCGAACCGCAGGATGTCGTTCTTCATGCTTGCCTGGTCCAATGTGGAGTGGGTGGTCTGCGAGGGGCGGATGCGGCCGACGGGGCACAGACCGGCGCTAGAAGTAGCCCTCGCGCTTGCGGTCCTCCATCGCGGCCTCGCTCGCGCGGTCGTCGGCCCGCGTCTGTCCGCGCTCGGTCACCCGTGTCGCGGCGATCTCGGTCATGATGTCGTCGATCTCCGCCGCCGTGGACTTGACCGCTCCGGTGCAGGTCAGGTCGCCGACCGTGCGGTAGCGGACGGTCTCGGTGAACGGGACCTCGGTCTCGTCGCGGTTGATGAGGGGCGAGTTCGCGAGCAGGATGCCGTCGCGCTCGAAGACCTCGCGCTCGTGGGCGAAGTAGATGGAGGGCAGCTCCAGCCGCTCCCGCCGGATGTAGTCCCACACGTCCAGCTCGGTCCAGTTGGAGATCGGGAAGACCCGGATGTGCTCGCCCCGGTCGATGCGGGTGTTGAACACGCTCCACAGCTCGGGGCGCTGGTTCTTGGGGTCCCACTGGCCGAACTCGTCGCGGAAGGAGAAGACCCGCTCCTTGGCGCGCGCCTTCTCCTCGTCGCGGCGGGCACCGCCGAAGGCCGCGTCGAACCCGTGCTCCTCGATGGCCTCCAGCAGGGCGCCCGTCTGGATGCGGTTGCGGCTGGCCCAGCGGCCGGTCGGCTCGGTGACCTTGCCCGCGTCGATCTGCTCCTGCACCGAGGCGACGACCAGGCGGACTCCGGCCTCGGCGACCCGGCGGTCGCGGAACTCGATGACCTCGGGGAAGTTGTGGCCGGTGTCCACGTGCATGACCGGGAAGGGGATGGCACCGGGCCAGAAGGCCTTCTCCGCGAGGCGGAGCATGACAAGGGAGTCCTTGCCGCCCGAGAAGAGCAGTACCGGCCGCTCGAACTCCGCGGCCACCTCGCGCATGATGAAGATCGCTTCGGCCTCCAGAACGTCCAGCTGGGAGAGCTGGTAGCGCCCGGGTGCCTGCTGACTCGCCTGACCCATGAACCCGCCTTCGTAAGTATCGACAGGGCCGACGGCGGGGGGTGGTTCGCTCAGCCCCCCGCGTGCGGACCCGCGCTGTCCAGGTCCGCGCCGTCGCGGATGCTTGCCAACAACATACCCGACAATTCCGGTCGACATACAAGGACATCGGGCAGCAGCGGGTCGGCCATGTTGTAGCGCAGCGGGGAGCCGTCGATCCGGGAGGCGTGCAGACCCGCGGCCTGGGCGACGGCCACCGGTGCGGCGCTGTCCCACTCGTACTGGCCGCCGGCGTGCACGTAGATGTCGGCGATCCCGAGCAGCACCGCGCAGATCTTGGCGCCCGCCGAACCCATGGGGATCACCTCGGCGCCGAGCTGGGTGGCCATCCGCTGCGTGAACGCGGGCGGCCGGGTCCGGCTGGCGGTGATGCGCAGCCGCTGGTTCGAGGGCCGCTCCTCGGGCAGCCACGGCGGATCGACCGTGGAGACCGTGCTGCCCTGCGCGGGCAGCGCCACCGCGCCCGCGACCAGGTCGCCGTTCTCCCACAGGGCCACGTGCACCGCCCAGTCCGTACGCCCGGCCTCGGCGAACTCGCGGGTGCCGTCGAGCGGATCGATGATCCACACCCGGCGCGCCCTCAGCCGCGCGGGGTCGTCGGCGCCCTCCTCCGAGAGCACGGCGTCGCTGGGCCGCAGCCGCCCGATCGCGGAGAACAGGAACTCGTGGGAGGTGCGGTCGCCCAGGGTACGCAGTACGTCGGGCTCGTCGAAGCCGTGCCGGGCGCGCAGGCGCAGCAGTAGCTGCCCCGCCTCGCTCGCCAGGTCGCGGGCCACCTCATGATCGTTTCGGATGCTCTTCACCGGCTAGTATGCTCCCGCCCCACGGATCACCGCTGACCACGTCTTCCACAGGATCTGGATGTCCAACGTCAGCGACCAGTTTTCCACGTACCGCAGATCGAGGCGGACCGATTCCTCCCAAGAGAGATCGGAACGGCCGCTGACCTGCCACAGGCCCGTCATCCCCGGCTTGACCACCAGCCTGCGGCGGACGTCGTCCCCGTACTGGGCGACCTCCTCCGGCAGCGGCGGCCTGGGGCCGACGAGCGACATCTCCCCCCGTACCACGTTGACGAGCTGGGGGAGCTCGTCTAGCGAGTACCGGCGCAGCCATACACCCACGGGCGTCACCCTGGGATCGCGACGCATCTTGAAGAGCACACCGTCGTGCTCGTTGCGGGGCCGGAGCACCGTCTTCAGCGCCTCGGCCCCAGCCACCATCGTACGGAACTTGTAGACGGTGAACTCGCGGCCACCCCTGCCCACGCGCGTCTGGGTGAAGAGGACCGGTCCGCCGCCCTCGGCGCGGACGAGGACGGACAGCACCAGGAACAGCGGGGACAGCAGGGCCAGCGCGAGGGCCGCGGCGCAGCGGTCGAAGGCGCCCTTGAGGACGCGGCGGGCCCCCACCAGCTCCGGGTGCTCCACGTGCAGCAGGGGCAGCCCGGCGACCGGGCGGATGGAGGTGCGCGGCCCCGCCACGTCCATGAGCGCGGAGGCGACGATGAGGTCGGTGTCGGTCTTCTCCAGCCGCCACGCCAGGCGGCGCAGTTCCGCCCCGTCCATCTCCGGGCAGGCCAGGACCGCGACCGTGTCGGCGCCGACGAGGGCGGCGGCGTCCGCGGCGTCGGTGAAGGTGCCCAGGACCGGGCAGTCCTCCACCTCATCGGCGCCGGGAGCGGCCTCGTCCCCGGGCAGGCACACGCCCACGACGCGCATGCCGTGGTAGACCTCCCCGCGGAACCGGCGGATGAGGTCGCGGGCGGCCACCCGGTAGCCCACGACCACGACGCCGCTCATGCACCGGCCGGAGCGGCGGCTCCGGTGGAGGGCCTTGCGGCGCGCGTACCGCAGGCCGAGGCTGATCAGGAGGATGAGCGGCAGCGCGACGAGCGCGTAGCCGCGCGCCAGGTCGAACCCGACGGCGTAGGCGCCGACGGCGACCGCCGCGCCCAGCATGAGCCCGGAGGTGGCGACGCGGCGGTACTCCTCGGTGCCCACACCGAGGAAGCGGCGGGCGTAGCCGCCGCCCAGGCAGACGGACAGGACCCACAGCGGGGGCAGCAGGAGGGAGAGCAGGAGGTAGGGAAGGGTGGTGGCCGCGCCGAGGACGGCGTGGAAGCGCACGGCCGTGCCGCTGAGGGTCGCCGCGAGCGCGGCGGCCAGGTCGAGGCAGACCAGGCTCACCACGTAGGGGCGGACCCAGGCGCCGGAACGGGCGCCCGGGCCGCCGAGCCCGGCTCCGCCGGTCGCGCCGGAGGGGACGGGGCCGGCGGTGGTCCGCGCCGACTGTTCGCGGGCGGTCTTCATCCGGCTGGTTGTGACCACATATCCCCCCAGGACCACGGCTCTGGAAGCCTCACTTCGAGTCACCGCCCCGGCACAGGGAACCCAGGTCTGCGTGTGTGGACGGGGCGCACGTCGAGCGCGGGCATGGACCGACGCCCCGAACAGTAACCAAAAGTGTCGAGAAAGTCGCGTAGCGTTGCGGCTTGTTGGTCAAGAAGACCCGGTCGACCCAAAATGTGTCCGTGTCGGAACCGGGTCCAGCCGCAAGGTGTGGACCGTTAGGGACACATGAGCCTGAGTAAAGAGATTGACCGAAACCCGCTACACAGCGTCACGACTCCCTCCGGAGCCCGGCGGGGCGGCCACGACCGGGTGGCCGCCCCGCCGGCTTCCGCCGGTCCGTCGTTTCCTATCCGTGGGCTCCGGGGCGGAACAGCCGGGAGGGGATCACCTCGGCCATGGCCGCCATACCGGCGTCGTTGGGGTGCAGGCCGTCACCGCTGTCGTAGTCGGGCCGCAGGCGCAGCGGGTCCTCCGGGTCGCGCAGCGCCTCGTCGAAGTCGATGACGGCGTCGTACTCCCCGCTCGTGCGGATCCACTCGTTGACCGCCTGCCGCTTGGCCTCGTTCTCCTCGGTGTGGAAGCCGAGCGAGTCGCCCTTGAACGGCAGGATGGTGCCGCCGTAGACACGCAGGCCGGCGGCATGCGCCCGGGTGACGAGCTGGCGGTGCGCACCGATGATCTCCTCGGCCGTGACGGTCTCCGAGATCGGCGCCGTCGTGCCGGGGTGGCCGAGGTCGTTCACACCGAGCAGGACGATGACGTGGCCCACTCCCGGCTGTGACAGCACGTCCCGGTCGAAGCGGCGCAGGGCGCTCTGCCCGAAGAAGGCCGCGTAGTCCTCCGCGTCGCTGCCCTCGGGCGGGTTGGGATCGTGCAGGAGCCGGTTGCCGGCGATCCCCAGGTTCAGCACGCCGGTGTGTCCCAGGCGCTCGGCGAGCAGGTCGGGCCACCGGTGGTTGGCGTTCACCTCGGTCTCGGAGCCGTCGGTGATGGAGTCGCCCAGGGCCACCACCGAGTCGGCGACCCTGCTGCGGGCACGCACGCCGACCCCGGAGAGGAAGTGCCACTGGGTGAGCGTCTCGGTCGCCTCGACGGTCCTGTCGCCGGTGACGTCGCCCTCGGCCACGACGTTCTCCTGGTAGGAGAAGGCGTGCAGGGTGCTCACCGGGGTCCTGTCCGGAACGTGGATGCTCACGACCAGGTCGGAGCGCGGGGGCAGCGCCAGCGGCACCGGATCGCTGATCATCGGAGCACCGGCCGGAACGGTCGCCGACGTGCGTCCGCCGAAGGTGACGGTGCGGTCGGTGGACGGGTCGATGTCGGTTCCCGACGCGCCCGCCCGGAGCGCCACGTGCACCTCTCCGAGGCGCAGCGGCGTCTCACCGAACTCGTTGGTGAGCCGCAGGCGCAACTGGTCGCCGCCGATGCTGGTGTGGACGACCTGCCGGATGGTCTGGTCGTGCAGGACCGGGGTCGCCGTGGCCGGTGTGGCGGTCGGTACGGACGCCCAGGTGCCGACCCAGTTGTCGGGCCCGCCGCCGGCGGAGGGCTTCGCGGGATCGGCGGAGGCGGAGGTCGCGGTCCAGCCTGAGAGCAGGACCAGCGCGCTCACCAGGACGGCGGCGCGGCGCCGCCAGAGGGGGGTGTACGGCATGTCATCTCCTCGGTCCGCGGGGACTACCCGCGCCGCGCGGGGCGGGTGAAGTGCCAGCCGTCGGATTCGAGGGCCGGGATGAGTCGGGCCACGGCGGCGACCGTCTGGCCGCGGTCGCCTCCTCCGTCGTGCAGGAGCACCACCGACCCGGGCCTCACGCCCTCCTCCAGGCGCCGGAGGAGTACGTCGGTTCCGGGCGGTACCCAGTCCTCGACGGCGAGGCTCCAGCCGAGCGGCTGCATGCCCAGTCCCGCGGCCACCTCCGGGGTCCGGCCCCAGGCTCCGTAGGGCGCCCGGAAGTAGGGGACGCGGGCGTGCGGCACCGCTTCACGGATCGCCGCGTTGGTCTCCAGCAGGTCCGCGCGGACGTCCTCCGCCGACCAGGTGCTCATGTCGTCGTGGCTCATCGTGTGGTTGCACAGCGTGTGCCCGTCCGCCGCGATCCGCCGGACGATGTCGGGGTGCTGGCGCACGTGGTCTCCCCACAGGCAGAACACGGCCTTGACGCGGTGCTCGCGCAGCACGTCGAGCAACCGGGGCGTGTTGCGGGGGTCGGGCCCGTCGTCGAAGGTGAGCGCCACGGCCCGGCCGCCCCGCCGCGTCGAGTCGACGATGTCGGGGGTGGCGGGACCCTTGGAGGTGGAGGGCGACGAAGAGGGGGACTCCGCGCGCGGAGCGCGACCGTTGAGGGTGGTGGAGGGTGACGGGAGGGCGTTTGCCGGAGTCGCGACGCACAAGGCGAGTCCGAGGGTGATCAGGGTCGTCAGAAGGCGGCCCCGTGTTCGGGAACGTCCGCGAGGGATGGTCACACAGGTCTCCTTGGCCACGGAGAGCGGGGGGGTTGTTCCGGAAGCTTCCGGAAGGTAAAGGCAGCCTAAAGAGCACCGCGGCGCGGTGTCAACGAACCCGTGCGAACCGTGTCGCCCTCTCACCGCCGCCGTGGGCGGCGGTTCACGGCGGCGGTCCGGTGCTGTCCCGGACGACGAGCTCGGTCGCCAGCTCGACCCTCGGGCTCTCGATCGTCTCGTGCTGCACGAGCCTGTGCACGGTGCGCACCGCGAGCCGGCCCATGTCCGACAGCGGCTGGCGCACCGTGGTCAGCGACGGCGAGGACCAGCGCGCCTCCGGCAGGTCGTCGAAACCCACCACGCTGACGTCGCCGGGGACCCGCAGGCCCCGCCGCCGCAGCGCCTCGTAGACGCCGAGGGCCATCTGGTCGCTGGCCGCGAACACGGCCGTGGGCGGATCGGCGAGGTCGAACAGTCGCTCCCCCGCCCGGAAACCGGACTCGTAGCCGAACTCCCCCGGTATCACCAGCTCGTCGTCGACGGCCAGTCCCGCGGTCTCCAGCCCGGCCCGGTACCCGTCGAGCCGGGCGCGGCTGCACCACAGCTCGGGGCGGCCCGCGACGAGGGCGATGCGGCGGTGCCCGAGGTGGATCAGGTGCTCGGTGGCGCTCAGGCCCCCGGCCCAGTTGGTGGCGCCGATCGTGGGCGTGGCCAGGTCCGGGACGCCGACCGGGTCGACGACCACGGCGGGCACGTGCAGCTCCCCCAGCTCCGCCTGTAGGGCGGGGTCCAAGTCCGTGGTCACGAGGATGGCGCCGTCGCTGGCTCGCGAGCGCACGTTCTCCAGCCACTGGCGTGTCGAACTGGCCCTGCGGTGTATGGCCGAGACGACGATGCCCGTGCCCACTGTGTGTGCGGCGTCCTCCACGCCGCGGATGATCTCGACCGCCCACGGGCTGTCCAGGTCGTTGAAGACCAGGTCGAGCAGGCCGATCCGCTCCCGGGGGCGGCTGCCGCGGCGCCGGTAGCCGTGGACCCTGATCAGGGTCTCGATGCGTTCTCGCGTGGCGGGGGCCACATCGCCCCGGCCGTTGAGGACGCGCGACACCGTCGGCGCGGACACGCCTGCCTCGGCGGCGATGGCGGAGATGGTGACGTCTCGTGACGGGCTGTCGGCCACTGGTCCTCCCTTGTACTCACTCAGGGTACGAGCACGGGCGGCGGGCCGGTACACCGATACGGCCGGACCTTGACGCTTCGCACGTCAACAGCCTAGTGTCCATTTCCCACATGTTACGGAATCTTCCGGAACTTCCGTAGATGCGAGAACTGGAGCCCCCCATGAAGCCGGTCCGCCTCATCACCGCCACCCTCGCCGCGGCGGCGCTGTCGATACCCCTGGCCGCTCCGGCGTCCGCCGACCCGGCCCCCGACCACCGGGGCCACAACCACCCCGGGCACGCCAAGCCCGGCACACTGCGCTGGGCCGCGCCCGACGACCTCGTCATCGGCACCGCCGTCGCGGGCGGCGGGCACCACCTCGAACAGGACTACCCCGACCCCTTCACCTCGGACAAGGAGTACCGCAAACTCCTGGCACGCCACTTCAGCTCGGTCTCCGCCGAGAACCAGATGAAGTGGGAGTACATCCACCCCGCACGGGGCGAGTACGACTTCGGGATGGCCGACGCCATCGTGGAGTTCGCCGAGCGCCACGGCCAGGACGTGCGCGGGCACACGCTGTTCTGGCACAGCCAGAACCCCGCGTGGCTGGAGGAGGGCGACTTCACCGACGAGGAGCTGCGCGAGATCCTGCACGACCACATCACCACCGTCGTCGGTCGCTACGAGGGCCGGATCGACCAGTGGGACGTGGCCAACGAGATCTTCGACTCGTCGGGCGAGCTGCGCACCGAGGAGAACATCTGGATCCGCGAGCTCGGCCCGGGGATCATCGCCGACGCCTTCCGCTGGGCGCACGAGGCCGACCCGTCGGCCGAGCTGTACTTCAACGACTACGGCGTCGAGGACGTCAACGCCAAGAGCGACGCCTACTACGAGCTCATCCGGGAACTGCTCGCGGACGACGTGCCGGTGCACGGGTTCTCCGCCCAGGTGCACCTGAGCACCCAGTACGGCTTCCCCGGGAGTCTTGAGGAGAACCTGCAGCGCTTCGACGACCTGGGCCTGGGCACCGCCCTGACCGAGGTGGACGTGCGCATGCGGCTTCCGGAGAGCGGGGAGCCGACCCCGGAGCAGTTGGAGCAGCAGGCCGACTACTACGAGCAGGCGCTCTCGGCGTGCCTGGGCGTGGAGGGCTGCGGCTCCTTCACCATCTGGGGCTTCACCGACAAGTACTCCTGGGTGCCGGTGTTCTTCGAGGGCGAGGGCTCCGCGACGATCATGGACGGGCAGTTCACGCCCAAGCCCTCCTACTTCGCCCTGAAGTCCACCCTCCTGGAGGCCGGGGACGACCACGGGTGGGGTCCCCCGCCCTGGGCCGGTCGCGACTGGTAGCCGAGCGGCCCCGCGCTGAGAGCGGCCCGCCGTGCCCGCCGTCGGCGGGCACGGCCCCGTCCGGGCCGGGAGTACCGTCCCTCCCGGTCCGGACGGCTCAGGCGACGGTGTGGTAGATGTTCTGCGCCCGGCCCAGGCCCTCGGTGAGGACGGTGCGGACCGCGTCGGCGGCACGCTCGACGTTCAGGTCCAGTTCGGCGCGCTCGGCGGAGGAGAAGTCCTTGAGCACGTACGCGGCCGGGTCCGTCCGGCCCGGCGGGCGGCCCACACCGAAGCGCACCCGGACGTAGTCGGGGCTGGACAGGGACGCGGTCATCGACTTCAGGCCGTTGTGCCCGCCGGGGCCGCCGCCCTTCTTGAGCTTGAGCGCGCCGTAGTCGATGTCCATCTCGTCGTGCACCACGACGATCCGCTCGACGGGCACCTTGTAGAACCGGGCCAGCCCGGCCACCGGGCCGCCCGACAGGTTCATGAAGCTCCGCGGTTTGGCCAGCACCACCGGCACACCGTCCAGGCGGGTCTCCACCACCTCGGCGTGCGCCTTGTGCGCCTTCCAGCGCTCACCCCCGGCGAGCGCGTCCACCACCAGGAAGCCGGCGTTGTGCCTGTTCCCGGCGTACTTGGGCCCGGGGTTGCCCAGTCCCACGACGAGCCAGCGCTCGGTCTCAGCCATGTCCTCGTTCTTCCCACCGGCGTTCTCGCCGCCGGCCTCTCCTCCGCCCGCGCCGCCGCCGAACAGCCTGCTCCACCAGTTCCCCATGGGACACGACCCTACCGACACGGCTACCGACACGCCGAACGCGCGGCCCCTCCACGGGAACCGCGCGTTCGTGCGATCTGGGGACGCGACCGCCCTACTCGGCGGCGGCCTCCTCGGTGGCCTCGCCCTCGGCGGCCTCCTCGCTGGTCTCCGGCTCGTCCGAGACGCGCGGCGCGGAGACGGTCAGCAGGATGGTCTCGGGGTCGGTGACCAGAACGGTGCCGGAGGGCAGCTTGATGTCGGCGGCGGTCTTCGTGGTGCCGACCTCCAGACCCTCGACGTCGACGTCCACACCCTCGGGGATGTGGGTGGCCTCGGCCTCGACGGCCACGGTGACGAGCTCCTGGGTGAGCACACCCGGCGCCTTGACCTCACCGGTCAGGTGGACCGGGATCTCGACCTCAACCTTTTCGCCCTTGGACACGACCAGCAGGTCGACGTGCTCCAGGAAGCCCTTGATGGCGTCGCGCTGGACGCTCTTGGGCAGGGCCAGGTTGTCCTTGTCCACACCGTCGAGACGGATGAGGACGTTGGGGGTCTTCAGGGCGAGCATGAGCTCGTGGCCCGGCAGGTTCAGGTGGCGGGGCTCGGTGCCGTGGCCGTAGAGGACGGCCGGCACCTTACCCGCGCGGCGGGCGCGCCGGGAGGCGCCCTTGCCGAATTCCGTGCGGGGCTCGGCAGCGATACGTACCTCGGACACGACAAAACTCCTCGGGTTCAACCCCGCAGCACGGGGAACACGACTCCAGTAGTACGAACGATTCCCGCCCTCGGCGGGGAATGCGGCGGGGTCACCCCGCGGTTCGGGGGACGCAACCGTCCTGGTTCCAGGCGTGCCCGGCGAGCCGCCACCGGACCCGCCCGGCCCGGGAACGCTCGTCGCGCACCCCTGCCCGTACTTTCACACGCAGCCTCACGGACTCCGCCTGGGCACGGGGACACTCGGCCAAGTCTAATGGCTCCGCTGACGACTCCGAACACCCCCCGCGTACTCTCCCCCTCCCCCGCTCGGAGGGCCCCGGCCGAGCGGGCCCGTCCGCCCGCGGTCAGTGCACGTACTCGGCGCACCCGGCCGGAAGCAGCACGGACCCCGGCGCCAGGTCCTCCGCCCGTACGCAGACGGTGCACAGGCACGCCTGGGCAGCCACGGAGCAACAGGGCGGGGAGGCCCGCCGCGGGGCGAGGCCGGAGGGGGTCCACGCAGGCGGGACGCACCGGCGGAACCCGGCCCGTACGGCCCGGGGCGGGGCGCCCGCCCCGCCCGTCGGACCTACTCGAACAGGCTCGTCACGGAGCCGTCCGTGAAGACCTCGCTGATGGCGCGGGCCACCAGCGGGGCGATCGAGAGCTGGGTGAGCTTCTCGAAGGAGCGCTCCTCGGGGACGGGCAGCGAGTTGGTGATGATCACCTCGGAGATCCGCGAGTTCTGGAGGCGCTCGGCCGCCGGCCCCGACAGCACGCCGTGCGTGGCGGCCACCAGGACCTTGGACGCGCCCTGCTCGAACAGCGCCTCGGAGGCCTTCACGATGGTGCCGCCGGTGTCGATCATGTCGTCGACCAGCACACAGGTGCGGCCCTCGACCTCGCCGACGACCTCGTGGACCTTCACCTGGTTGGCGACGTCCGGGTCACGGCGCTTGTGGATGATCGCCAGCGGCGAGCCGAGCCGGTCGGCCCAGCGGTCGGCGGTGCGCACACGGCCCGCGTCCGGGGAGACCACGGTGATCCCGGACGGGTCGACCCGGCCCGCGATGTGGTCGGCCAGGATCGGCAGCGCGAACAGGTGGTCCACCGGCCCGTCGAAGAAGCCCTGGATCTGGTCGGTGTGCAGGTCGACGGCCATCATCCGGTCCGCGCCCGCGGTCCGGAACAGGTCGGTCACCAGACGGGCCGAGATCGGCTCGCGGCCGCGGTGCTTCTTGTCCTGGCGTGCGTACCCGAGGAACGGCGTGACCACGGTGATCCGCTTGGCCGACGCGCGCTTGAGCGCGTCCACCATGATCAGGTGCTCCATGATGGACTCGTTGACCGGGTCGAAGTGGGGCTGGATGACGAAGGCGTCACAGCCGCGCACCGACTCCAGGTAGCGCACGAAGATCTCGCTATTGGCGAAGGTGTCGAACCGGGTGGGGACCACGTCGATCCCCAGTTCCTTCGCGACCTCCTCGACCAGGCTCGGGTGCGTGCGCCCCGAGAACAGCATCAGGTTCTTCTGGCCGGTGGCCTTCATCCCGGTCACGTGTTTCTCCCCCACAGTCACTGCTCTTCGTCGGCTCTGTGCCGATCGGCCTTGTCCGCCGCCTCGGCGGAGGCCGTCCCGGGGCGTTTGCGCCGGGTCCAGCCCTCGACGTTGCGCTGGCGGTGTCCCTCGGAGATCGCCAGCGCGCCTGGCGGCACGTCGTCGCGGACCACGGTCCCCGCACCGGAGTAGGCGCCGTCGCCCACGCGGACCGGGGCGACGATGGTGTTGTCGCTGCCGATCCTGACGTGGTCGCCGATGACGCTCCGGGACTTGTTGACCCCGTCGTAGTTGACGAACACCGAGGAGCAGCCGATGTTGCTGCTCTCGCCGATGTCCGCGTCCCCGACGTAGGTCAGGTGCGGGATCTTGGATCCGGTGCCGATGTTCGAGTTCTTGACCTCGACGAAGGCACCGGCCTTGGTCCGCTCGGCCAGGCGGGTGCCCGGCCGTAGGTAGGTGTAGGGGCCGACCGTGGCCCCGGGGCCGATCTCGGCCCGGTCCGCGGTGGTCTCGCTCACCGTGGCGCCCGCGCCGACGACCGTGTCCCTCAGGTCCGCGCGGGGGCCGACCACCGCGTCCTCGCCGACGGCGGTGGCGCCCAGCAGCCGGGTCCCGGGTTCGAGCACGGCGTCGCGGCCGATGGTGACCTGGGCGTCCACCCAGGTGGTGGCGGGGTCGACGACGGTGACCCCGGCGAGCATGTGCTCGGCGAGCAGGCGGTCGTTGAGGACGCGGCGGGCCTCGGAGAGCTGGACGCGGTTGTTGACTCCCTGGACCTCGTGCCAGTCCTCGGCGACCCAGGCCCCGACCCGGTGCCCGTCACCGCGCAGCAGGGCGACGGCGTCGGTGACGTACTCCTCGCCCTTGGCGTTGTCGGTGGACAGGCGCTGGACGACCTCGCAGAGCAGCGCGCCGTCGAAGGCGTACATGCCCGAGTTGATCTCGTCGATCGCGTGCTGCCGGGGGGTGGCGTCGGCCTGCTCGACGATCTCGGTGAAGTCGCCGTCCTCGTCGCGGACGATGCGGCCGTAGCCGTGGGGGTCGGGCACACGTGCGGAGAGCGCGGTGAGGGCGTTGCCCTCCTTCTCGTGGGCGGCCACGAGCTCGGAGAGCGTGGAGCCGCGCAGGAGCGGGGTGTCACCGCAGGTCAGGACCACGGTGCCGCTGAGCTCGGTGCCTCTGGCGGCCAGGTCCTCGACCGCCATGCGCACGGCGTGTCCGGTGCCGTTCTGTTCCTCCTGGACCGTGGTGGTGGCCTCGGGGGCGACCACCTCCAGGTGTGCCCTGACCTGGTCGCGGGCGTGTCCTACGACCACGACCGAGTTCTGGGGGTCGAGTTCTCGCGCCGCCGCGAGCACGTGGCCGAGCATGCTGCGGCCGTTGAGCTCGTGAAGAACTTTGGGAAGCTTCGACTTCATTCGGGTGCCCTCGCCCGCCGCGAGGACGATGACGGCAGCCGGACGGTTCACGCTCACAGAAGGGGACCCCTCGTGAATATCTGGTGACTGAACTGTCGGCTCGCCCTTCGGCGGCGCGACCCGGCATGCCGCACGGGCGGCCGTCGGATGACCAGCGGCCGACATGGGAAGGATACATGTGCGTCACCCGCGCTCAGCGGGCGCGTCGCGCCGGGGCGGACCGGGGCCGAGGGGCCCGTCCGCCGGTGGCTCCGGCTTTCCGGGCCGCCAGGTGGGAAGTGTGTGAGATGGGACGCGCCGCCCGTGCGCGCGCCGGGGCGAGGGGCCCGCCGCCGGCCCCGGGCCGGTACGGCGGGGGCGGGCGAAGCGCCGCCCACGCGCGCGGTCCGACCGCGCGGGGCCTCGTCTTCGCTCCTCGCACGCGTCGCGGCCGCTCACCTGCGCGAACGCGAAGCCGTCAGGGCTCCCGGACCAGGGCTCGAACCTGGACGATGGGGACCAAAACCCCACATGCTGCCGATTACATCATCCGGGAACGCGTTGGGTGGGAACGTGCCTCACCCGTACGCCAGCAACCAAGATAGCGCCTCTCGTGTGGAGCTTGCCAAACCTACGGGGTCGTAGGTTACGGTTACGTAGGAATAGGTTGGGTCGTCGCGACGGGTGCCCACGCACCCCATCGGACGCCGTCCTGACCGCGACTACGCTGCCTGACGGCTTGATGGCGAGGAAGAACCCATGACCGCTGCTCCCGAGTTGCCGACCATGAACAGTGAGAGAAAGCGCGAACCGATCCCCGAGTACGAGCCCGAACCGCGGGGCAGGGCCGAGCGCTACACGGTCTTCGCGTTCGTGTTCGTGCCGCTGATCGCGCTCCTGGCCTCGGTGCCCTTCTTCTGGGGTTGGGGACTGAGCCTCACCGACATCGCCATCGCCGCGGTCTTCTACGTGATCAGCGGACTGGGCATCACGGTCGGCTTCCACCGGCACTTCACCCACGGCTCGTTCAAGGCCAAGCGCCCGCTGCGCATCGCTCTCGCGGTCGCCGGTTCCCTGGCCATCGAGGGCAGCGTCATCAAGTGGGTCGCGGACCACCGCCGCCACCACAAGTACGCCGACGCCGACGGCGACCCGCACTCGCCGTGGCGCTTCGGCGACGACTGGAAGTCGGTGGCCAAGGGCCTGTACTACGCGCACATGGCGTGGATGTACCTGGACGAGAAGAAGACCTCGCCGCGCCGCTTCACCCCCGACCTGCTCAAGGACAAGGACATCGTCCTCGTCGACAAGCTGTTCCTGCCGATCGTGCTCTTCTCCCTGGGCGCTCCGGCCCTCGTCGGCGGACTGGTCACCATGTCCTGGTGGGGCGCGCTGACCGCGTTCTTCTGGGCGAGCCTGGTCCGCGTCGCCCTGCTGCACCACGTCACCTGGTCGATCAACTCCATCTGCCACACCATCGGCGAGGAGAACTTCGAGGTGCGCGACCGCTCCCGCAACGTGTGGTGGCTGGCCATCCCGTCCTTCGGCGAGTCCTGGCACAACCTGCACCACGCCGACCCCACCTGCGCGCGCCACGGCGTGCTCAAGGGGCAGATCGACATCTCCGCCCGCGTCATCTGGTTCTTCGAGAAGTTCGGTTGGGCCTCCAAGGTCCGCTGGCCCAACAACGAGCGACTCGCCGCCAAGCGGGTCAGCCCCTAGGATCGGTAGCCATCATGGGAGTAGCCGACAGCGATCACAAGGTCCGCGTGCGCCGCAAGCGCATGACGGGCAAGGAGCGTCGGCAACAGCTTGTGGAGATCGGCCGGGAGCTGTTCGCCGAACGCGGGTTCGACGCGGCCTCCGTCGAGGAGATCGCGGCACGGGCCGGTGTGTCCAAGCCCGTGGTGTACGAGCACTTCGGCGGCAAGGAGGGCATCTACGCGGTCGTGGTCGACCGTGAGATGCGCGTCCTCCTGGGGATGATGGGCGAGGCCCTCACCGCCGACAGCGCGCGGAACAAGATCGAGAACGCGGCCCTGGCCCTGCTGCGCTACGTGGAGGAGAACACGGTGGGGTTCCGGGTGCTGACCCGCGACTCCCACGTGGCCTCCGGCACGGGGAGTTTCGCCAGTCTGATCAACGACATCGCCAGCCAGGTCGAGCACATCATGGTCGACGAGTTCGCCGAGCGGGGCTATGACCCGGCACTCGCGCCCATGTACGCCCAGGCCCTGGTGGGCATGTGGGCGCTGACCGGCCAGTGGTGGCTGGAGGTGCGCAAGCCCAAGCGCGAGGTGGTCGCGGCGCACCTGGTCAACCTGGCCTGGAACGGGCTGTCGAGCCTGGAGCCCAAGCCCAGGTTGCAGAACAAGCAGAACAGGAGGCGCAGGTCGGGCTGACCCTCCGGCTTCCGCCGACGGTGGGGCGGGTATGTGCGCATACCCGCCCCACTATCTTGATGTCAAGAGATATGCTGTCCCCATGCGCGATGAAGTGGATGGGCTGATCGAGGCGTGGCGCTCCGAACGCCCGGACGTGGATGTGACACCCCTGGAGGTGTTCAGCCGGGTGTCCCGGCTCGCGCGCCATCTGGACCGTGCCCGGCGCACGGTCTTCACCGAGCACTCCCTGGAACCGTGGGAGTTCGACGTGCTGGCCGAGCTGCGCCGTTCCGGGCCCCCGTACGAGCTGAGCCCCGGTCGGCTGCTGCGCGCCACGCTGGTGACGTCTGGGACCATGACCAACCGGGTGGACCGGCTGGCCGCGGCCGGGCTGGTGCGGCGGCGCCCCGACCCCGCGGACAAGCGCGGGGTGCTCGTGCGGCTGACCGGGCAGGGCGCCGAGCGCATCGACGCGGCCCTGGCGTCCCTGGTGAGCTACGAGGAGAGCCTCCTGGCCCCGATGCCCGACGAGGACCGTGAGCGGCTGGCATCGTTACTGAGATGCCTTCTGGTGCCCCTCGACAGGGGTCCCGGCGGTCCGCAAGGGTAGTCGGGCGGTACCCGTCCCTCACCGGGCCCGCGTCCGGGCGCGAACCACTTCCGGGCTTTGGAGATCACTGATGAGAAGGTGGACGGCCGCGGCGGCCGTGGTCGTGCTGGCCACGGGGTGCGGCGGTGGCGACGGCGAGGAGGCGGCGGCCGCCCCGGGCTACTACCTGTCCCTGGGCGACTCGCTGACCGTGGGCGTGCAGCCCGACGAGAACGGCCACCCCCGGCAGACCTCGGAGGGGTACACCGACGTCCTCTACCGCACCCTGTACGACTCCGACTCCACGCTGCGGCACGAGCGGATGGGCTGCGGCGGCGAGGACACGACCACCTTCGTCGAGGGCGGGCTCCCCGACTGCGACAAGCGCTACGAGCAAGGTTCACAGCTTGAGGAGGCCGAGGCGTTCCTGGCCGGGCACGAGGGCCAGGTGGACCTGGTGACCCTCACCATCGGCGGGAACAACTTCACCAGCTGTGTGGAGGGCGTACGGGACCCCGGCGGCGGGGCCGACCTCCCCGAGGACGTCGGGATCAACGAGGAGTGCGTGGCCGACGGGCTGGAGCGCGTCGAGACCGAGGTCCCCGTGATCGCCGAGCGGCTGCGCGCGGCGGCCGGCCCCGACACGCAGATCGTCGGGATGACCTACTACAACCCGTTCCTGGCGCTCCTGCTGCTGGACGGGGAACCCGCCGGGTCCGCCGGGGCGACGGCCGGGCCCGACGCCGAGGCGACCGGCGGCGACGAGCTCGCGGAGCGGGCGGTGGACACCCTCACACGGCTGAACGAGTCGCTCACCGCGTCCTACTCCGCGGCCGGGATCGACGTCGCGGACGTGGGCGCCGCCTTCGAGTCGACCAACGCGGAGGTTCCCGCCGACAGCGACACCGGGATGCCGGTGAACCTCCAGAACATCTGCGACCACACGTGGATGTGCGACACCGACCGGGGGCCGGACATCCACACCAACAAGGCGGGCGCGAAGGAGATCGCGGAGGTCTTCGCCGAACAGGTCCGCTGACCGGCGCCGTCCCCGGCCTGGGGGCACCTCCCCTCCCACCCGTTCCCCCACCCCGTCCCCGCGTGTTCGGCGGGAGGCGGGGCCGCCGTGTGCCGTACGACGCACGGCCGCCTCGCGTGGGGACCGCGCCCCTGGGTAGTCCCAACCCCGGTACGCGCAGTCGATCCGTGGGGGGAACACGTGCGAGTCCGGTGGGTGGCGGCGGCGGCCGCGGCCGTGTTGGCGGCGGGGTGCGGCGCGGGCGGCGGTGACGGCGGCTCCGGCGGTGGCGGCGGCGGGGGCGATGGGGACGGCGGCGGGAAGGACCACTACCTGTCCCTGGGCGACTCGCTGGCCGTGGGCGTGCAGCCCGACGAGAACGGCCACCCCCGGCAGACCTCGGAGGGGTACACCGACTTCCTGTACCGCACCTTGCGCGAGGAGGACCCCGGGCTGCGGCACGAGCGGATGGGCTGCGGCGGCGAGGACACGACCACCTTCATCGAGGGCGGCATCCCCAAGTGCGACAAGCGCTACGAGCACGGTTCACAGCTTGAGGAGGCCGAGGCCTTCCTCGCCGGGCACGAGGGCCAGGTGGACCTGGTGACCCTCACCATCGGCGCGAACAACTTCACCGACTGCGTGCGGGGCGTGAACTCCCCCGACGGCAGGGCCCCGGACTCCGAGGACGTCGACATCGACTCCGAGTGCGTGGACGAGGGCCTGGACCGGCTGGAGAAGGAGGCCCCCGTGATCGCCGAGCGGCTGCGCACGGCGGCCGGCCCCGACACGCAGATCGTCGGGATGACCTACTACAACCCGTTCCTGGCCTTCCTCCTGCTGGACGAGGACCCCGCGCACCAGGCGTCGGCCGCCGCCGAGGAGGCCAAGGAGGTCTTCCCCGAGAAGGAGGCGCGGAGCGGGCTCGCGGAGGAGTCGGTGCAGACCCTCACCGAGGTCAACGAGATCCTCACCGAGGCCTACGAGGCCGAGGGGATCGACGTCGCGGACGTGGGCGCCGCCTTCGAGTCGACCAACGGAGAGGTGCCCGAGGGCAGTGGCACCGGGATGCCGGCGAACCTCCAGAACATCTGCGACCACACGTGGATGTGCGACGGCGAGCGCGGCCCGGACATCCACCCCAACGAGGAGGGCGCCCGGAAGATCGCGGGTGTCTTCGCCGACCAGGTGGACTGACCGGCGGTGTCGGGCCCGGCGGCCCGTACCGGACCGGGCCGCCGGGGCGCGCCCGGACGACCGGCTACTCCCTCCCCCCGGGGAGCGACTCCTCGATGAGCGCGACGATCCCGGGATCGTCCGGCACCGTGCCGGGGTGGAAGCGGTGGACGGTGCCGTCGGGGAGGACGAGGAACTTCTCGAAGTTCCACCGCACCCTCCCGGATCTGCCCTCGCCGTCGGGGACCGATGCGAGCGCGGCGTAGAGGGGGTGGCGGTTCCTGCCGTTGACCTTCACCTTGGCCATCATGGGGAACGTGACGCCCCACGTGGTCGCGCAGTACGCCGCGATCTTCCTCTCGTTGCCGAACTCCTGGAGGAACTGGTTGCTGGGGAAGCCGAGCACGGTGAAGCCCCTCCCGCCGTACCGGTGCTGCAACCCCTCCAACCGCGCGTACTGCGGGGTGAGGCCGCAGCGCGAGGCGACGTTGACCACCAGCCTCACCTTGCCGGACCACTCGCCGAACGTCGTCTGACGCCCGTCGATCAGCGTCACGGGGATCTCGTCCAGGCTCGGGGGGATCATCGCGTTCACTTCCTGCCTTCTCGGGGATGCTCCACTCGGCGCGCGGCGCTTCCGCCGGGGTGTCGGGAAGCACACGCGTCCGTGGTGGGATTCTCCCCCGGAAGAGCGGATTCGATCACACGTGCCACGGCCCCGGCGGGCGAGGACGCGTGCCGGGGCCGCCACAGGCCGGACCGTGTCAGTCGAAGGGTCCTCGGGGCGCGCGAAAGGGGGCCGGCCGTTTTCGCCGACCCCGACCGAACGATCCCCCATGCCGGAACCGACAGGTCTTGTTCGTGCGCGAAGGGCCGTCTACTCGTCCACGACCTCGGCCTGCTCCAGCCAGACCTCCTCCAGCTCACCGCGTTCGGTGGCCAGGGTCTTGGCCTCGGCGTCGAGCTCGGCGAGCCTGGCGTAGTCGTCGGCCGCGGCGGCCATCAGCTCGTGCAGCTCCGCCTCGCGCTTGGCGATGCGGTCCATGCGCCGCTCGACGCGCTGCAACTCCTTCTGCGCGGCGCGACGCTCGGCCGCCGACACGGCGGGCCGCTCCGGCGCGGTGTCCGACGCGGACGCCTCGGAGGCGCCCTGCGGCAGGGTGTCCCCTCCCGCGCTCCGCGCGCGTCGCTCCAGGTACTCGTCCACGCCGCCGGGCAGGAACGCCAGGCTGCCGTCGCCCATGAGGGCCATCACCCGGTCGGTGATGCGCTCCAGGAAGTAGCGGTCGTGGCTGACCAGCACCAGGGAGCCCGGCCAGCCGTCGAGCAGGTCCTCCAGCTCGGTGAGGGTCTCGATGTCCAGGTCGTTGGTGGGCTCGTCCAGCAGCAGCACGTTGGGCTCGTCCATGAGCAGCCTCAGCAACTGGAGCCGTCGGCGCTCGCCGCCGGACAGGTCGCCGATCGGGGTCCACTGGCGCTCGCCCCGGAACCCGAACCGCTCCAGCATCTGGCTGGCGGTGTAGTCGCGCTTGCCGATGGTGATGTGCTCGCGGACCTCCATGACCGCCTGGAGGGGGCGGAGCGTGGGGTCGAGTTCGACGATGTTCTGGGACAGGTGGGCGAGCTTGACGGTCCGGCCGGTGCGGACACCGCCGGAGTCGGGCTCGCGCTCCCGGGCGAGGATCTTGAGCAGGGTGGACTTGCCCGCGCCGTTCACCCCGACCAGGCCGACCCGGTCGCCGGGCCCGAGCTGCCAGGTGAGGTGGTCGAGCAGGACACGGTCGGGGACGGACACCGACACGTTCTTGAGGTCGATGACGGTCTTGCCCAGCCGTGAGCTGGCGAAGCGGACGAGTTCGACGGTGTCGCGGACCGGCGGCTCGTCGGCGATGAGCTGGTTGGCCGCCTCGATGCGGAACTTGGGCTTGGAGGTGCGGGCCGGGGCGCCGCGGCGCAGCCAGGCCAGCTCCTTGCGCATGATGTTCTGGCGGCGCTCCTCGGCGGCGGCCGCCTGGCGCTCGCGCTCGGCCTTGGCCAGGACGTAGGCGGCGTAGCCGCCCTCGTAGCGCTCGACGGTGCCGCGCACGATCTCCCAGGTGCGGACGGTGACGGCGTCCAGGAACCAGCGGTCGTGTGTGACGACCACGAGCGACTCGGGCCGGCCGCGCAGGTGCTCGGCGAGCCAGGCGATGCCCTCGATGTCGAGGTGGTTGGTGGGCTCGTCCAGGATGATGAGGTCGTGGTCGTCGACCAGGAGCCTGGCCAGGCCGGAGCGGCGGCGCTCTCCGCCGGAGAGGCCGCTCATGGGGGTGTCCAGTTCCCAGCCGCTGAGGAGGCCGCGCAGGATGTCGCGGATGCGGGCGTCGCCCGCCCACTCGTGCTCGGCGCGGTCGCCCAGGACGAACTCACCGACCGTGGTGTCGGGGAAGGTGTCGCGCTGGTGCAGGAAGCCGACGCGCAGTCCGCGGTTGTGCACCACCCGCCCGGAGTCGGGTGCGGTGATGCCGGCGAGCACGGAGATCAGCGTGGACTTGCCGCCGCCGTTGCGGCCGACCACGCCGATGCGTTCACCCTCCTCCACACCGAGCGACACCTTGTCGAGGAGCACGAGCGGCCCGTAGGCCAGGGACACGTCCTGAAGATTGACCAGATTCATCAGTATCCATTGTGGCGGCAGTGCCGTGGTGCATGGACCGTCGCCGTGCCCGGCGGACCGTGCGCCGGGGCCGCCCCACCCCGTGGGCACGCCTCCGCGCGTCCCGGCCGCCCCGGTGTCCGTCCCCGTGTCCAGGGGTCGCCGAACGCGTCGGCGCCGACGGGCGGGAGCGCCGGGGTCAGGGCTGCGGCAGCCGGGTGAGGGTCTCGGCGTACCGGTCGGCCTGCTCGTCGGTGCGGGCGTACATGACGGGGCTGTCCGCGCCCTTCGGGGTGATCTTCCAGACCGCGCCCCGCCCGTGCTCTCCGGGCGCCATACGGACGAACCGGACGTCGGGGTGACGCGCCGCGAGGTCCTGCCGATGATTCATGGGGAAACCGTAGCCCCTCGCGGGGGGGCGGCGCCCCGCTTCCCCGGACCGGGGACCGCACCGGGAGGAAGTCCCCGGCGGCCTTGGCGGTCCCGCGACCCCCTCCGCGTCCAGCCCGTGGACCCGCGCGTGCCGGGCCGGGGTCCGTGGGCGCGCACCCCGTGTTCCCGGGCCGCCCCGGCCCCAGCCGGCGGTGGCGGCGGTCGGCCGGCCCCCGGCCACCTCGTGCGGGGCCATGAGAACCCGTGGACCGCCCTGCTCACGGTCTCCTCGCCCGCTCCTACCCCGGCGGCTCCTCGTCGAGCAGCAGCCGGGCCACCGCGCTGTCCGTCACCAGCGTCGAGACCAGCCCGCTCCTGAGCGCCGCGCCGACGGCCCTGGCCTTCGCCTCGTCCCCGGCCCCCGCGACCGCCACCACCTCCGGCACCTCGCGCAACTGCTCCGCGCGGACGCTGATGACGCGCTCGTCCAGGTCGCTGTGCACCTGCCGTCCCTCGGCGTCGAAGAGCTGAGCCGACATCTCCGCGCACACGCCCAGCTCCGTGTACCGGGCACGCGAGTCCGCGTCCAGGGCCTGGAAGACGGTCGAGTTCCGCTCGTCCCAGCCGCCGATCGCCACCACGGCCGTCGTCAGCCGGTCGTAGTGCGCGAACGCCGACGCGATGCCCGGGTCGGCCCGCAGGGTCGCCGCCGTCGCGGCGTCGGGCAGGATGAGCGGCGCGTAGATCGGGTACGCCGGCCCGCCCGCCAGCGCCGCCGCCCGGCGCACCGTCTCGACCGATCCGCCTCCCTCGGCGTGTTCGGAGAGCACCCCGTTCAACTGCACCACCGTGCACCGCGGCAGCTCGACCATGTCGGCGCCCATCGTCTGGAGCGCCCTGCTCCAGGCGAGCCCCAGCACCTCGCCGGGCCGCACGATCTCCGACAGCAGCCGCGCCACCACCGACCCCAGTGCCCGGCGCGTCTCCAGGAAGTCCTCCGAGGCCTCCACGACGATCGTCCGGCGCAGGCCGAAGGCCGCGCTCATGCGCTCGGACAGGTCCCCGTCCAGCCGCGCGGGCAACCGGATGTCGATACGCACGATCCCGCTGGCGCGCGCGGCCTCCAGGTCCCGGGCGACCTTGAACCTGCTCAGCCCGAACTCCTCGGCGATCTCCACCTTCGACCGCCCGTCCAGGTAGAACCTGCGGGCGATCGCGGCGAGCCGCACCATCTCCGCGGGGCCGCTCGGGCCCGTCTCCTGAACGTCACCACGCCGCTCGCTCATATGTGCAGGAGTGTACTCGATTGTGCTCCTTCCATTGACACCGTGTTCCCCTTGGGCTTTCAATGAGCTGAACATATGTGATCATCACCGCTCAAACGAGCAAACAAACCCTCCAGGAGAGTCCCAGACGTGCGTGCCGCCATCATCACCGAACCGGGTTCCCTCGCCGTGGGCGACCGCCCCGATCCCCGCCCCGCCTCCGACGGCGTGGTGGTCCGGGTCGGCGCCTGCGGGATCTGCGGAACCGACCTGCACATCGCCGACGGGGAGTTCCCGCCCAGCCCCTACCCGCTGGTACCGGGACACGAGTTCGCCGGAACGGTCACCGCCGTCGGCGACCACGCTCCGGGGGACCTGCGACCGGGCGACCGGGTAGCCGTGGACCCCTCCCTGTTCTGCGGGTACTGCGGGTACTGCCGCGCCGGACGCGGCAACCTGTGCGCCCACTGGGGTGCGATCGGCGACACCGTCGACGGCGCGTTCGCCGAGTACGTGGCCGTCCCCGCCGCCAACTGCCACCGCATGCCCGACTCGATGAGCATGCGCGAGGGCGCCCTCGCGGAGCCGCTGTCCTGCGCGGTCCACGGAGTGCGGCGCATCGGGGTGGAGGTCGGCGAGCGCTTCCTGGTGGTGGGTGCCGGAACCATGGGCCTGCTCCTCCAGCAACTGCTCCAGCGCTCCGGCGCGCGCGTCACGGTGGTCGACCGCAACACCCGCCGCCTGGCCATCGCGGCCGACCTGGGCGCCCACGCCACCGCGACCGACACGGCCGACCTGGCCGACGAGCGCTTCGACGCCGCGGTGGACGTCACGGGCGCTCCCCAGGCCATCGAGGCGGCCTTCACCTCCCTGAGGAGGGGAGGGCGCCTGCTGGTCTTCGGGGTCGCCGACGCCGAGGCCCGGGTGTCGCTTTCGCCGTTTCGCGTCTACAACGACGAGGTCACCATCGTGGGCTCCATGGCCGTACTGAACAGCTTCGGCGCGGCCGTGGACCTCATCAGCACCGGAGCGGTGGAGACGGCTCCGCTGCTTACGGACGCCCTGTCACTGGAGAAGTTCCCCGAGGCGCTGTCCATGATGCGCTCGGGTGCCGGGGTGAAGATCCAGGTCGTCCCCGACGCGACCGCCTGAACCCCGGGAGACAGCATCGTGCACACCACCTCCATCACCCGCACGACCGCCGTGGCCGCCACCGGACTGCTGCTCACGGGGTGCGCCGGAGCCGGCGCCCCCCTCTCCGAGGGAGGCGCCGCCCACCTGACCGTCGCGATCGTGTCCAATCCCCAGATGCAGGACGCGATCTCCCTCCAGTCGCAGTTCCTCGAGCAGCACCCCGGCATCGAGGTCGACTTCGTGTCCCTGCCGGAGAACGAGGCCCGCGCCAAGATCACCGTCTCCGTGGCGACCGGCTCGGACGCGTTCGACGTCGTCATGATCAGCAACTACGAGACCCGCCAGTGGGCCGAGTACGGCTGGCTGACGGACCTGCAGCCCCTCATCGACTCCTCCGAGGGCTACGACCACGAGGACTTCATCCCCTCCATCCGGGAGGACCTGTCCTACGAGGGCCACATGTACTCGGTGCCCTTCTACGGCGAGTCCTCCTTCCTCGCCTACAGGAAGGACCTGTTCGCGAAGGCCGGTGTGGAGATGCCGGAGAACCCCACCTGGAAGGAGGTGGCCGGGCTGGCCGCCGAGCTCGACGGTGTGGAACCCGGCGTCTCGGGGATCTGCCTGCGCGGCCTCGCGGGCTGGGGCGAGGTCCTCAGCCCGTTCAACAGCCTCCTGAACACCTTCGGCGGCCGCTGGTACGACGAGGACTGGAACGCCGAGCTCGACTCCCCCGAGTTCCACCGCGCGGCCGAGTTCTACGTGGACCTGGCACGCGAGCACGGCCAGCCGGGCGCCGCCAACAGCGGGTTCGGTGACTGCCTGAACCACTACGCGCAGGGCCGGGCCGCCATGTTCTACGACTCCACCGCCATGGTCAGCACGATCGAGGACGAGGGCGCGAGTGTCGTGGCCGGGCTCAACGGCTACGCCCCGGCCCCGGTGGCCGAGACCGGCTACGGCGGCTGGCTCTACACCTGGTCCCTGGCGATCCCCTCCACCTCCGAGCACAAGGAGGAGGCATGGGAGTTCCTGGAGTGGATGACCGACAAGGAGTACGTCCGCACCGTCGCCGAGGAGTACGGCTGGGAGCGGGTACCGCCCGGCAACCGGCTCTCCACGTTCGACGCTCCCGGGTACCAGGAGGTCTCGGAGGCCTACGCCGAGCCCATGCTCGAAGGCATCCGCCGGGCCGACCCCGAGGATCCGGGTACGCGCCCGGTCCCCTATGAGGGCATCGGTTTCCTCGCCATCCCCGAGTTCCAGGACCTGGGCACGCGGGTCAGCCAACAGCTCAGCGCGGCCGTGGCCGGACAGATCACCGTCGAGGAGGCCCTCGAACAGAGCCAGGAGTACGCCGAGACCGTCGGTGAGGCCTACAAGGAGGAGAACCGATGAGTGCTGCGACCGCGCCCGCGCGCGAGGCGCCCACGGCACCGTCCCCGCGCCCGCGGCCGAGGCGGAGCGCACGCGCGGCCGGATGGGCGCGCCGGGCGCCGCTCCTGCCCGCGCTGGTGTTCATGCTGGTCGTCACCCAACTGCCGTTCCTGGCGACGATCGTCTACTCACTGCGGTCGTGGAACCTGCTGCGGCCGGACTCCCAGGCGTGGGTGGGCCTGGCCAACTACGTGTCGGTGTTCACCGACCGGCAGTTCCTCGCGGCCGCGGGGAACACGGTGCTGATCACCGCCTCCTGCGTCGTGGTGGCGATGCTGCTGGGCACCGGGCTGGCGCTGCTGCTGGACCGGAGGTTCTGGGGGCGCGGCGTGGTGCGCACGCTCGTCGTCACCCCGTTCCTGGTGCTGCCCGTGGCCACGGCGCTGCTGTGGAAGCACATCATGTTGAACCCGGTGTTCGGCCTGGTGAACTTCCTGCTGTCGCCGCTGGGGATCGACACGTTCGACTGGATCTCACAGGCGCCGCTGCTGTCGGTGGTGGTCGCGCTGGTCTGGCAGTGGACGCCGTTCATGATGCTGCTGGTCCTGGCGGGTCTGCAGAGCCAGAGCGCCGACGTGCTGGAGGCGGGCCAGGTCGACGGCGCGTCCCGGTGGCAGATGTTCGCCTGGATCACCCTGCCGCACCTGCGCCGCTACATCGAGCTGGGTGTACTGCTGGGATCGATCTACGTGGTGAACACCTTCGACACGATCTACATGATGACCCAGGGCGGTCCCGGCACCGCCAGCTCCAACCTGCCCTTCTACATCTACCAGCGGACCTTCCTCGGGTTCGACATCGGCCAGTCGGCGGCCATGGGCGTCGTGGTGGTGGTCGGCACCATCATCTTGGCGATGCTGGCCCTGCGGCTGATCTTCCGCACGTTCATGAACGCACAGGAGGCGCGATCGTGACCGCCCAAGCCCCCCGGCGCCCCGCGGAAGCGGGAGCCGCCCCCGCCGGGCACACGCCGCGCCGGAAGCGCCGTCCCCGGGCCGGCGGCACCGTCCTCACCGTGCTCACCTGGGCCATCGGCCTGCTGTTCGTCTCCCCGGTGCTGTGGATGGTGCTGACCGCCTTCAAGGAGGAGAACCAGGCCGCGACCGATCCGCCGACGCTCTTCTTCCAGCCGACGCTCGACCGGTTCTCCACCGTCCTGGGCGCCGACTTCCTTCCGTACCTGGGCAACTCGCTGATCGCCACCCTGGCGTCCACGCTGCTGGTGCTGTCGCTCGGCCTGCCCGCCGCCTACGCGCTGTCGGTCGCCCCGGTCAAGCGCACCCAGGACGTGCTGTTCTTCTTCATCTCGACGAAGATGCTGCCGGTGGTGGCGGTCGTGCTGCCGATCTACGTCGCGGCGGCCTACCTCTCGGTGCTGGACAACGTGTGGACCCTGGTCGTGCTGTACACGGCGATGAACCTGCCCATCGCCGTGTGGATGCTGCGCTCGTTCTTCCTGGAGGTGCCCAAGGCGATCGTGGAGGCCGCCAGGGTGGAGGGCGCGGGCCTGCCGCGTGTCCTGTGGTCGGTGATGATGCCGGTCATGGCCCCGGGAATCGCGGCGACCGCTCTGATCTGCATGATCTTCGCCTGGAACGAGTTCTTCTTCGCGGTGAACCTCACCGCCGCCCAGGCCTCCACGGTCCCGGTGTTCCTGACCGGCTTCATCACCAGTGAGGGCCTGTTCGTGGCACAGCTTTCGGCGGCGGCCGTCATGGCGTCGCTGCCCATCGTGGTGGTCGGCTGGACGGCCCAACGACAGTTGGTGCGAGGCCTGTCGATGGGCGCTGTGAAGTAACGCGCGGCCGGACACGAGGACGCCCGGGGCCGCACCGCGCAAGGCCCCGGGCGGGTCTGGCAGGACCTTCCCCTCAGTGCGGTGACCGGAAAGGGTGCACCGGCCCGCCCTCACCCGCCGTGATCTTGTACTTATAGCGAGGTTCGACCGTCGAACCTCGCTATAAGTACAAGATCATCCGGGGTTGGAGCACTCCAGCCACACCAGCAACGGATCCGGGCAGCCCCTAGACCAGGAAGAAGTCCCTGGCGGCCTTGGCGATCCCCTCCGCGTCCAGCCCGTGGACCCGCGCGTGCCGGGCCGGGGTCCCGTAGGAGCGCACCTCGTGCTCCCGGGCCACCCCCAGCCCCAACTGGCGGTGGCGGCGGTCGGCCAGCGCCCCGGCCACCTCGTGCGCGGAGGTTCCCCTCAGGTAGGGCTCCACCACGAGCACGTCGGCGTTGCCCGCCGCCCCGGCCAGCGCGCTCAGCCCCTCCCGGTCGAACGGGCGCACGGTGGCCGTGTAGGCGACGGTCACGTCCAGGTCCGCGGTCGCCTCCAGCACCCGGTCCAGCATCGGACCGACGGCCACCACCACCCCGGCCGAGCGCGGCGAGCCCGTCCGCAGCACGCTGAGGCGCCCGCTGACGGGCATCGGCGCCCGGTTGGCCTCCTCCGACAGCCGCACGTACACGCGGTGCTCCCCCGGGACCGCGGCGGCCAGGGCGTCGCGCACCTCGTCCGGGTGGCCGGGCGCGTACACCGTCCACCCCGGCAGGCTGTCGAACAGGGCCACGTCACCGGGGGCCTGGTGCGTGCGTCCAGCCCCGGAGGCGTCGTAGGAGGCGCCGATGCTCACCAGGACGGCGCCGACGTCCTGGTGGCCGAGGTCCAGCTTGACCTGCTCGAAGGGCCGCTCCACCAGGAACGGCGCGTAGCTGTGCACGATCGGCCGCATCCCGGTCAGGGCCAGTCCTCCGGCCACGCCGATCATGGCCTGTTCCCGGATGCCCACGTCGATCACCCGGCCCGGGTGCCGGGAGGCGGGGGCACGGAACATCTCCGTGGAGATGGCGGCCAGCACGACGGCGACCCGCGGGTCCTCGTCCATGGCCCGGTCGACGGTGGCGGCGAAGGTCTCACGCATGTTCATCGGAAGCTCTCCTAGGGACGGACGCGGGCGACGACGGCCAGCGGCCGTCCGGCGTGGGGGCGGGTGAGTGCCTCGTACAGGGCGTCGTGGTCGCGTCCGGACACGTCACGGGCCTCCCAGCCCTCGACTCCGAAGCGCGCGCCGATCCCGCCGGGCCACCCGTGGCCGGAGGAGGCGTTGTCCACGGCGACGACGGTGAGGTTGTCCGCGCCCATGCGGCCGGCGACCGCGATGGCCTCGTGGTTGCTGCCCTCGTGGAGTTCGCGGTCGCCCACGAGCACCACCACGCGGGGCTCGGCGCCGTCGGGCCGGCGGATCCGCTGGGCGCGCAGGCCGAGCGCCGTGCCCAGGCCCAGGGGCAGCCCGTGTCCGAGGGACCCGCTGCCGATCTCCGCGCCGGGCACCAGGACCCGGTCGGGGTGGTGGCCGAGCGGGGAGTCGAAGGCGGCCCAGCTCCGCAGGGTCGGCACGTCCAGGAAGCCCTTGGCCGCGAGCACGGCGTAGAAGGCGGCGGGCCCGTGGCCCTTGGAGAGCAGGAACCGGTCGCGGTCAGGGGCCTCGGCCGTGTCGGGGGTGACTGCCAGCACACGGTCGTAGAGCACCCACACCACGTCGAGCGTGGAGTGGGCGGCCTCCGTGTGCTTCTCGTCACCCTCCATGAGTCCGATGAGGGCGGGAAGGTCGGCGTAGCGCGAGAGGGCGGCTGCTGTCGTCATGCCCCTCAGTGTTCAACCTCAACAAAGATTGAGGTCAATGGGCGGAAGCGCCCGCGCCACGGGAGGACCCGGGGTGATTTACCTCACAGAACGGTGGCTCCGGGGACGTCCCCGTACGCCGAAACGACCTGTTCGCACAGGCCGCTGCCCTCCAGTTCGGCCACCACGGCGGCCTCGCGCCCGTCGGCCTCGGCCTCGTCCACGCCGCCGACCAGGAACGCGCAGGTGGGCCCCGACCCCGACACCAGCGCGCCCAGGGCGCCCGCGCCGCTGCCCGTCTTCAGGGTCCGCTCCAGCTCCGGCAGCAGCGACAGCGCCGCCTCCTGGAGGTCGTTGGTCAGCGCGGCCCCCAGGGCCGCGGGGTCGCCGCCGGCGAGCGCGGTGGCCAGCGCCGGGTCCAGACGGGGTTCGGGGGCGTCCGGACGGAGGCGGTCGTACTCACCGAACACGCTGGCCGTGGACAGCCCGTGCGGCGACAGCGCGAAGACCCAGCGCAGCCTCCCCGGAGCCGCCAGCGGACGCAGGATCTCCCCGCGCCCCATGCCCACCGCGGTGGCTCCCATCAGCGCGAAGGGCACGTCGCTGCCCAGGTCCGCCGCGTACCCGGCCAGGGTCCGCGGCGGCAGGTCGCAGCCCCACAGGCGGTCGCAGGCCAGCAGGGCGGCCGCGGCGTCCGCGCTCCCCCCGGCCATGCCTCCCGCCACCGGGATGTGCTTGTCCAGGTGGACCGTGACCGGGGAGCCCCGGCCGGTCCGCTCCGCCAGCAGGGCCACGGCGCGCGCGGCCAGGTTGGATTCGTCCAGGGGCACACGGGCCAGGTGGGACCCCAGGCCGCCGCCCGCGGTCAGCCCGGCGCAGGCGGACGCCTCCGGCGGGTCGGCCGCCGTCACGGACACGCCCGTGTCCGCCCCCGATGACGCGGATTCTCCGGCGCCGGAGGGGTTCGGCTGACGCGGCGGGGCCTCCCGGACGGTAACCTCATCGAACAACGAGACAGCGTGGAACACGTTGACGAGGTCGTGGAACCCGTCCTCACGTCTGGGCCCCACCGCCAACTGGAGGTTCACCTTCGCGGGGACCCGCACGGTTACGGTGGTATTAACGGTCACGAGTCCCCAATCGTAAAGGAACCCCCACCTTGCGTGAACACGTACCCCACCGGGTGCGCCGGTGTGTTCACCACTCCTTACCAGCGCCGACACCGTCGCCGGAGGGAATCGGGAACCACCACCGCGATCCGGGGATCGTTACCACTGTCATGTCAGTCACCGCCCGCCCCCAGAACGGCCCAACCAGGCCTGTGAGTGGGAAACCGGGCACAAACACCGCTACCTTGGGGCAAGGCGGAGTTTGGACACCGTCGGGGAGGGTCGCTTGCCGTCGGATGGGCTCCCGAAGAACCTGGAACCGCTGGCCGCCGGAGATCCGGCGACCATCGGTCCCTACGTGCTGTCCGGGAAGCTGGGGAGCGGCGGCATGGGCACCGTCTACCTCGGCAGTACACCGGAGAAGAACAACCAGGTAGCCATCAAGGTCATCCGCCCCGAGCTCGCCTTCGACGAGGCGACACGGGCGCGTTTTCGCGACGAGATGGAGAACGCCCGCAAGGTCGCCTCCTTCTGCACGGCCAAGGTGCTCGACCACGGGACGTTCGAGAACCGCCCCTACATGGTCACCGAGTACATCGCGGGCACCGCGCTGGCCGAGCACATCGCCGAGCACGGACCGCTGGACTCCTCGACCCTGCACGGCTTCGCGCTGGGCGTGGCCGCAGCCCTGGCCGCCATCCACCGCACCGGGCTGGTCCACCGCGACCTCAAGCCCGCCAACGTGCTGCTGTCGCTCTCCGGACCCCGGGTGATCGACTTCGGCATCGCCCGTGCCATGAACACCGCCACGAACCACACCCAGACCGGCATCGTCATGGGGAGCCCCGGGTGGATGGCGCCCGAGCAACTGCTGGAGGAGCAGGTCACCACCTCGGCGGACATCTTCGCCTGGGGCTGCCTGGTGGCCTTCGCCGGGAACGGCACGCACCCCTTCGGCAACGGCGACGCCATGACGCTGGGCAAGCGGGTGCTGTTCGCCGAACCGCAGATCGGCGCCCTGGACAGTCCGCTGGACCGCCTTGTGCTGCGCGCGCTGGCCAAGGAGCCGGGCCGCCGCCCCACCGCGCAGGACCTGCTGCTGGAGCTGGCGGGCGGGGAGGAGAACACCAACCCCAACGACATGGTGTCGAACGCGCTGCACCAGTCGTGGCGGCCGAACCTGCCCCCCATGCCGCCCGGGATGCCCTATCCCCAGCAGGGACCGCCCGCGCACCAGGTCAGGAACGACATGCGTCGGCCGGGCCCCGGCCAGTACCAGGCCGCGCCGCCCGCGCCCATGCCTCCGCCCGCCCACCAGACGGGCAACTTCCCGCGCCCGCAGGGGCCGCCGCCGGGCCACCAGAGCGCCCACCCGGGCGGTCCGCCGCCGAGTGGCCACATGCAGGGCGGCCAGGTGCAGGGCGGCCCGCCACCGGGCGGCCAGATCCAGCACCCCCGGTCCGCCTCCATCCCTCCCCCGGGACAGCACCCGGCCTCGACCGGGCCGATCCCGATGGTCCCCCCGTCCGACCAGCAGGCGAACAGGCCCGGCCCGCAGCCGTACGTGCCTCCGGTGCCGCCGCCTCCGCACCGGCCCGCCGCGCCCAACCGGCGCAGGGGCGTGATCGTCGCCATGGTGCTGGGCGCCGTGGCCCTGCTGGTGGCGCTGGTGGTCCTGATGGGCGTGCTGATGGATTTCAGCGGATCCCCCTTCTCCGGGAACGACGGGGGCTCCCAGGGGGACACCGCGGAGCAGACGCAGCCGGACGCCCAGGACTCCGAGCCCGACGGCGAGGCCGGGGCAGGCGACCCCGGCGACTCGGCGTCCACCGGGGTGCCCGACGACGTGTCGGGGGCGTCGTCCGACCGCATGGTCCAGTACTACGTCAACGAGGTCACCTGCGGTCTGCGCAAGCACAACATCCGCTCCGAGCTCCAGACGAACGCGGAGTACTGCGTGGTGGAGCTGGAGATGTCCAACGTCAGCGACGAGCTGCTGGCGTTCGACTACCAGGAGCAGCGCATGTCGACCAGCTTCGAGGAGACCCGCGAAGCCGAGAAGCCGTCCCGGCGCGAGGTCGAGCAGCCGCTGTGGGACCAGGCCGGTATCGGCCCCGGCGCCACGGCGAGCGGGGAGCTGGTGTTCATCCTGCGCGACGGCGAGAGCCCGAAGACGCTCCTCCTGAGCCACAAGCTCAACGCGGACCCCACGCAGATCAACATCGAGCCCATGGTGGACTGAGCCCGGACGCGGACGGGCCCGGCACACCCGCCGAGGCGTCGTGTGCCGGGCCCGTCCTAAGCCGCGGGGAGGACTACTCCCACTCGATGGTGCCCGGGGGCTTGCTGGTCACGTCCAGCGTCACCCGGTTGATCTCGCGCACCTCGTTGGTGATCCGGTTGGAGATCCGTGCCAGCACGTCGTAGGGCACGCGCGACCAGTCGGCGGTCATCGCGTCCTCGCTGCTGACCGGGCGCAGCACCACGGGGTGGCCGTAGGTACGGCCGTCGCCCTGCACGCCCACCGAGCGCACGTCGGCGAGCAGCACCACCGGGCACTGCCAGATGGAGCGGTCCAGCCCCGCGCGGGTCAGCTCCTCGCGGGCGATCGCGTCGGCCTCGCGCAGGATCTCCAGGCGCTCGTGCGTCACCTCGCCGATGATGCGGATGCCCAGCCCGGGGCCGGGGAACGGCTGGCGCCACACCATCTCGGCGGGCAGGCCCAGCTCCTCGCCGACCTTGCGCACCTCGTCCTTGAACAGCTCGCGCAGCGGTTCCACCAGCGTGAACTGGAGGTCCTCGGGCAGGCCGCCCACGTTGTGGTGCGACTTGATGTTCGCGGTACCGGTGCCGCCGCCGGACTCCACCACGTCCGGGTACAGGGTCCCCTGCACCAGGAACTCGACCTCGGCCCCGGCCTCGCCGCTCTCGGTGACGACCTCACGGGCCGCCTGCTCGAAGACGCGGATGAACTCGCGACCGATGATCTTGCGCTTCTCCTCGGGGTCGGTGACGCCCGACAGCGCGGACAGGAACCGCTCCTCGGCGTCCACGACCTTGAGCCTGGCCCCGGTGATGGCGACGAAGTCCTTCTCCACCTGCTCGGCCTCGCCCTTGCGCAGCAGGCCGTGGTCCACGAAGACGCAGGTCAGCTGGTCGCCGACGGCGCGCTGCACCAGGGCGCCGGCCACGGCGGAGTCCACGCCGCCGCTCAGCCCGCAGATGACGCGCTTGTCGCCGATCTGCTCGCGGATGCGCTCCAACTGCTCCTCGACGATGTTGACCATCGTCCAGGTGGGGCGGCACCCCGCGCCCTCGTACAGGAAGCGGCGCAGCACCTCCTGGCCGTGCTCGGTGTGCATGACCTCGGGGTGGAACTGGACGCCGAAGAGGCGGCGGTCGGTGTCCTCGAAGGCGGCGACCGGCGCGCCCGCGGTGCTGGCGGTCGTGGCGAACCCCTCGGGGGCGCCGACCACCGAGTCGCCGTGCGACATCCACACCTGCTGCTCGACGGGCATTCCGGCGAACAGCAGGGAGTCGGGGACCGCCGACAGCTCGGTGCGGCCGAACTCACTGAGGTCGGTCCTCTCCACGACGCCGCCCAGGGCCCGGGTCATCGCCTGGAAGCCGTAGCAGATGCCGAAGGTGGGGACCCCGGTCTCGAACAGCTCGGGGCCCAGGTTCGGGGCGCCCTCGGCGTAGACCGACGACGGTCCGCCGGAGAGGATGACGGCCTTGGGTTTCTTGGCGAGCATCTCCTCGACGGGCATGGTCGAGGGCACGATCTCACTGTGCACGTGGCATTCACGAACGCGCCGGGCGATCAGCTGCGCGTACTGCGCGCCGAAGTCGACGACGAGAACGGTGTCGAACGTGCTCTCAGCACCAACGGACACGACGGAGGACCTTCCGCAGGAGTAAAGGGATGTCCGCCCAGTCTAGGGCGTGCGTGACGGGCACTCGCCCCCCGCTGCGCGACGGGCGGCCTCCGCCGGACACGCCCCGGGCCCTTCGCGGGACCGGCGTGTCCCGCGCGATACGCGGGACACGCGGCTTCGCTCAGCCCGCGAGGCCGCCGGGGTTGGCGGACTGCCAGCGCCAGGCGTCGCGGCAGGCGTCGTCCACGGTGCGCACGGCCTTCCAGCCCAGGTCGCGGGCGGCGGCGGAGGGGTCGGCGAAGCACACGGCGATGTCGCCGGGGCGGCGCTCGACCACCGTGTACGGGATGGTCGACCCGGTGGCGCGCTCGAAGGCGCGCAGGCCCTCCAGGACCGAGGTGCCCTGTCCGGTGCCCAGGTTGTACACGCGGTACCCGGCGGCGTCGGCGATGTGGTCCACGGCGGCCAGGTGGCCCTGGGCCAGGTCCACCACGTGCAGGTAGTCGCGCACGCCGGTGCCGTCGGGGGTGTCGTAGTCGTCGCCGAACACGTTCAGGCGCTCGCGGCGCCCGGCGGCGACCTGCGCGACGTAGGGGAACAGGTTGTTGGGCACGCCCTGGGGGTCCTCCCCGATCAGTCCGCTGGGGTGGGCGCCGACGGGGTTGAAGTAGCGCAGGGAGGTGATCCGCCAGCGCGGGTCGGAGGCGGCCACGTCCCGCAGGATCTGTTCGGCGAACAGCTTGGTGGCGCCGTAGGGGTTGGTGGCGGACAGGCCGCCGTCCTCGGTGACGGGCACCTGCTCGGGGTCGCCGTAGACCGTGGCCGAGGAGCTGAACACCAGGTCGCGCACACCGTGTTCGTCCATCACCTCGACGAGGGAGAGCAGGGCGTCCAGGTTGTTGCGGTAGTAGCGCAGCGGCTGTTCCACCGACTCGCCCACGGCCTTGAACCCGGCCAGGTGGATGACGGCGTCGATCCGGTGCCCGGCGAAGACGCGGCGCAGCGCGGCGGGGTCGGTGCAGTCCTCCCCGTGGAAGGCGACGGTGCGCCCGGTGATGCGCTCGACGCGGCTCAGGGCCTCGGCGTGGCTGTTGGCGAGGGAGTCCACGACCACGACCCCGTGCCCGGCTTCGAGCAGTTCGACCGCGGTGTGGGAGCCGATGTACCCGGCACCGCCGGTGAGCAGGACGTTCATCATTCGCTTCCCTGGGTGGAGTGCGCCCGCCGCCTCGCGGGCGCTCCCCAGAATAGGGGACCGCCGGGCACGTGGACGGTGACGGACGCCACCGTGTCCCGGAGCCGCCGCCCGTCCCCGACGCGCCCCGAAGCGTCTCCGGCACGCCCCTGCGCGGCACCGGCCTCATACCGGGGCATGAGGTTCCCCGGCCCGCGCGCTCCTATCGTGGAGGCATGGCCGACCTGTCCGCACGCACGCTCCTGGACCGGGCGACGCTCTGGGCCCGGGGCCACGTGCTCGCCGTGGACACGTGCTGGGCCCTTCTCTGGTTCGTCCTGTCCGCGGTGTCCCATCCTGTGTCCGGGTTCCGTACGGCCGAGTCGTGGACCTACCTCGCCCTGACCGCCGCGTGCTGCACCGCGCTGGCGCTGCGCCGCACCAGTCCGCTCCCGGCCCTGGCCGCCCTGGCGGTGCTGCTGTCACTCCAGATCCTGTGGCTGGACCACCTCACGGCGATCACGGGGATCAGTGCCCTGGTCGCCGCCTACACGGCCCAGTCCGAGCTCTCGCGTGCGTGGCGCGCCGTGGGCTTCGGCCTGCTCCTGGCCGGAGCGGCCTGGGCCGTTCTGTCCATGCCGCCGGAGGAGCTCTCCGCGGACCTGGAACCGCGCCTCAACAGTGTCCTCTCGGCCTGGACGGCGATCGCGCTGTTCTCCCTGCTCGGGACGTTCCGCAGGCGCAGCCGCGAGGAGTTCGCCCGCGTCGTCGAGCACGCACGGCTGCTGGAGACCCAGCGGGCCCAGGAGGTGCGGCTGGCCGCGCTCGACGAGCGGACCCGCATCGCCCGGGAGATGCACGACATCCTCGCGCACTCGCTGAACGTCATCATCGCCCAGGCCGACGGGGGCCGCTACGCCGCGAGGGCCGATCCCGGGCGCGCGGTGACCGCCCTGGCCACCGTCTCCCAGGTGGGACGCGAGTCCGCGGCGGAGCTGCACCAGCTCCTGGGCGTCCTGCGCGACGGCGAGGGCCGGAGTGCGGCCCCGGCCCCCGGGGTCGGCGACCTGCCCGGCCTCGTCGAGGAGTACCGACGCGCCGGTCTGCGGATCCGCCTGGTCCAGCACGGCACCCCGCCCGCTCCGGGCGGCGGCCGGACGGGTCCGGAGGCGCCGCCGGCCCTGCCGGCGACGGCGTCCCTGACGGTCTACCGCGTCGTGCAGGAGTCCCTCGCCAACGCGTTGAAGCACGCGGGGCCCGTCGACGTCCGGATCGGGCTCACGTGGTCTCCCGGACGGGTCGAGGTCGCCGTGGCCAACCCCGTGCGCGAGGCCGTGGCCGCGGCCCCGACCGCCGCCGTCCGGGGACGTCCCGGACGAGGAGGGGGCCCCGGCCACGGCCTGGTCGGCATGTGTGAGCGCGTCGGCCTGCACGGCGGCGCCCTGGAGGCCGGCGCCGACGACGCGACCGGCACCTGGCGGGTGCGCGCGGTGGTCCCCTGGGAGCGGACGTGATCCGTGTGGGGCTGGCCGACGACCAGCGGCTCTTCACGGCCGGGATGGCCATGGTCATCGACTCCCAGGCGGACCTGACCGTCGCCTGGGAGGCGGCCGACGGGTCCGAGGCCGTCACCCGTCAGCGGTCCGACCCCGTCGACGTCCTGCTCATGGACGTCCAGATGCCCGGCACGGACGGGCTGAGCGCCACGCGCGCCCTCGTCTCCTCGGGGGCGGACTGCCGCGTCGTCATCCTCACCACCTTCGACACCGACGAGTACGTGGTCGAGGGCGTCGAGGCCGGCGCCGCGGGCTTCCTGCTCAAGAGCACCCCGCCCGAGGAGCTCCTGGAGGCCGTGCGCACCGTGCACCGCGGCGACTCCGTCATCTCCGCGCGCTCCACGCGGAGGCTGCTCGGGCACGTGCGCCCCCTGCTCGGCGGCCCGCCCTCCCGGTCGGCCCCGCTCGACAGGGACACCCGCCGCGCCGTCGCGTCGCTGACCCCGCGCGAGCAGGAGGTCCTCGTCGCCGTGGCGCTCGGACACACGAACACGGAGATCTGCGAGCGCCTCGTGCTGTCCATGCCCACCGTGAAGACCCACGTCGGCCACGTCCTGGCCAAGACCGGCTCACGCGACCGGGTCCAGGCGGTGCTGTTCGCGTTCCGCGCCGGGCTGGTGGACCGGGAGGACCTGCTCCGGGAGGCCTGAGCGGCGCGCTCCCCCGCACCCCTGCGGCCGCCCCCCGTGTCCCTTCGGCCGCACCCTCCGACGGCACGCGCTCCCCGCGCCCCTTCGGCCGCGCGCTCCACCCTCGCCCTCCGAAGCGGCACGCCCCACCGCGCCCTGCGGCGGCACCTACTTTCGGCGGGCGCGTTCCTCGTCCCGCGGCACGATGCCCTCCTCGGGTGCCGGGGTGGAGCCTCCTCGGTGGAAGGAGTTCCATGAACGACGTCATCACCACACACCACCTGACGAAGACCTACGGTCCGCGCACCGTCGTCGACGACCTCGAACTGCGGGTGCCGCAGGGCTGCGTGTACGGCTTCCTGGGCCCCAACGGCTCGGGCAAGTCCACCACCATGAAGATGCTGCTGTCGCTGGCCCGGCCCAGCCGGGGCGAGATCACCCTCCTCGGCCGACCGATGAACCGTGAGACGCGCCCCGCCCTCCTGCGGGAGATCGGCTCCCTCGTCGAGGCGCCTCCCGGATACGCCCACCTGACCGGGCGGGAGAACATGGTGATCGTCCAGCGGATGCTCGGACTCAGCGACCGGCAGGTCTCCCGGGCGGTCGCCACCGTGCGCCTGCAGGAGCACATGGACAAGCTCGTCCGCGCGTACTCGCTGGGGATGAAGCAGCGCCTGGGCATCGCGATGGCCCTGGCCCGGGAGCCGCGCCTGCTCATCCTCGACGAGCCCACCAACGGACTGGACCCCGCGGGCATCGAGGAGATCCGCGGGCTGCTGGTGTCGCTGGCGGAGGACGGCGTCACGGTCATGGTCTCCAGCCACCTGCTCGACGAGATCGACAGGATGGCCTCGGTCCTGGGCATCCTCGGCCGGGGAAGGCTGGTCTTCCAGGGCACGCGGGCCGAGCTGTTCGACCGCAGCACGCCGGACCTGCTCGTCGACACACCCGAACCCGGGCGGGCCCTGGCCCTGGGCGTCCCCGCCGTGCGCTCGGAGCGGGGCCTGCGCCTGTCCGGTCTCGGCGACGACGACACGGCCGCCCTCGTGCGGCGCCTCGTCGGCGCGGACGTACCGGTCCACGGGGTGCGGCGTGTCCAGCAGTCCCTGGAGGAGGTCTTCATGGACCTCACCGGCCGTGAGGGGCTCCTGTGACGCTGACGGCGGTGAACCTCGAACTACGCAAGACGCGCAGGCTCCGGGTCGTGCTGGTCTGCGCGGTCATGGTGGCCGCGGTGGTCGCCCTGACGTGCGCGAACCTGATGTCCGACTCCGCGCGGGCCGGTTTCGACGACCCCGGCGCCCAGCCGTGGGAGAGCCTCCTCATGAGCTACGTCATGGTCACGGCCATGACCTCCCCCCTCCTGGTCGCGGTGCTGGCCAGCAGGCAGGTCGACATCGAGCACCAGGGGCAGGGCTGGATGCTGTCGCAGGTGGCCGGGCTGCGCCCGGGGCGGCTGTGCCGCGCCAAGGCCACGGTGCTGGGAGCGCTGCTGGCGGTCGCGGTGCCCGTACAGACCGCCCTGGTCGTCATGGCGGGCCTGGCCGCCGGGATCACCGTTCCGTTGTCCCCCGGAGTGTGGGTCCAGTACGCGGTCGGTCTGCTCCTGGTGGACCTGGCACTGCTGTGCCTGCACGTGTGGCTGGCCGCCCGTGTGGAGAACCAGCTCGTCGGGATGGGGGTGGGGCTGCTCGGCGCGTTCTGCGGGGTGTTCTCCCTGCTGATGCCGCCGGCTCTGGCGCGCGTGCTGCCCTGGGGCTACTACGCGGTCGTCTCCCCGCTGAGGATGGGCGACGACGGCTTCGCCGCCCTCACTCCCGGGTACGGCTGGCTGGCCGTGTTCCTGGCGGTCGTGGCGGTCCTGTTCGCCGTGGCCGGCCACCGCTTCGACCGGACGGAGGCGTGAGGAGGATGGTCCTCGCCGAACTCACCAAGCTGCGCCGGTCGGCCCTGTGGATCGTGGCCGTGGTGCTGCCCCTGCTCGCGGTCGTCACGGGATCCGTGAACTACGGCGGCAACACGGAGACCCTCTCGGTCGGATGGGCGTCCTACTGGTCGCAGGTCGTCATCTTCTACGGCATGTTGTTCATGTCGATGGGGATCGCTGTGATGGCGTCGGCAGCGTGGCGGATGGAGCACCGCGGCCACAACTGGAACCTGTTGATGGCCACGCCCGCCCGGGCCCTCTCGGTCATCGGCTCCAAACTCGCCGCGCTCGCCCTGGTGGTCGCGGTCATGCAGCTCGTCCTGCTCGTGCTGGTGGTCCTGACCGGAAGGTTCGTCCTGGGCCTGGACGGCTGGCCGCACTGGCACAGCGGCGCCGCGGCCCTGCTGGGTGTCGTCGCCGCGCTGCCGGTCATCGCGTTGCAGTCCCTGCTGTCGATGCTGGTCCGCTCCTTCGCCGCGCCCGTCGCCCTCGGCCTCCTGGGCTGCGTCGCCGGGGTCGGCGTCCTCTACTCCGGGGGCGGCGGAGCGGTCTCCCACCTCCTGCCCCAGGCCCTGGTCACCACGGCGCTCAGCCTGGGCAGCACGGCCGTCGCCGACGCGGGGGCCGTCGACCTGCCGGCGGCGGCCGCCGTCGTGCTCTCCGCGGCCTCGCTCACCCTCGTCCTGTGGGGCCTGGCCGCGGCGGTGCTGAGCCGCAGGGACGTGCGCTGAGCGCCTGCCCCGGAACGGGAACGGCCGGCCGGAGGAGATCCGGCCGGCCGTCACCGCGGGAACGCGCGGAGCGCGCCCCCGCGCCCGTACACGCGGGTGCCCGGCCCCGGCGGCGCGTGCCGCCGGGGCCGGGCCCGGGTCAGGGGCGTCCCGGCGGGGCCGGGCCCGGGTCAGGGGCGTCCCGGCGGGGTGCCGCGGCGGACGTCCAGCCACAGCACCTGCGGGTCGTGGTCGCTGACCTGGTCGTGGAACTCGGAGTTGAGCCGCGCGATCCCGTAGTCGACCCGGCCCGCGATCGCCTGGCTGACCAGGATGTGGTCCAGGGCCTGGGAGTTGCCGTCGTACACGTAGTTGTAGCGCTCCCCCTCGGGCAGGTCCGCCATCGGGTTGTCCAGGGGCCCGTCGACGGTGAGGATCTCCAGGGTCCGGGAGAACTGGAAGTCGTTCAGGTCGCCCATGACCACCAGGTTGGCCTGCGGGTCCACGGCCAGCAGCTCCTCCGCGAACCCGCGCACGAGTTCGGCCTGGGCGTGGCGCTGGGTCTCGCTGCCGCGCTCCGGCGGCTGGTTGACGCCGTGCAGGGACTGGTCGCCGCCCTTGGAGTTGAAGTGGTTGGTGACCACGTAGACGTCCCGGTTCAGGGCGCGGAAGTGGCCGACCAGCGGCTTGCGGCTGGACTTCCAGGCCTCGTTCTCCGGGTCGATCCGGCCCGGGGACACCGACAGCTCGGCGCCGCGCCTGCCCTCCACGACCTCCACCGCGGTGGTGGCGTCGCCGCCCTCGCGGTCCACGAACCGCACGCGCGCGGGGTCGAACAGGAACGCGTTGCGGATGTTGCCGCCCGGCTGTCCGCCGTCCTGCTTGTCCTGCGGACTGATCTGCCGCCACTCGTAGGAGGGGCCGCCCCGGGCCTCGACCGCGGCCACCAGCCGGTCCAGGGTGACGTCGGCGTCCACGACGCCGTCGTCGGTCGGGCCGGTGTTGTCCTGGATCTCCTCCAGGCCGATGATGTCGGGCGAGTTCAGGGACTCGACGATCCCCGAGGCCAGCTCGTCGTACTTGGCCTGGTCGGCCCGCCCGCCGAGGTTCTCGACGTTGTAGGTGGCGACGCTGACCTCGTAGCGCTCGGCGTCGCGGACGCCGGTGCGCTCCAGGCCGCCGGACACGTGCTCGCCCAGGGTGGTGGCGCGGACGAGGTAGCCGCCGTACTGGCTGTAGTAGACGGGGCCCTCGGTGACCCCGGCGAGGGTGTCGCCCACGTTGGCGTCGGGGAACGGGTGCCGTGCGCGGTCGAGCAGCGACTCGATCTTGACCCGGCCCGAGTTGGGCTGGTCGTAGGACCCGTAGCGGGTGCCGCCGTTGACGGTGGGGTTCTGCTCGGGCTTGGTGGTCACCCACAGGGCTTCGTAGTCGTCGGTGGCGCCGACCACGGGGGCGTCCTCCACGCGGACGAGCATGTGCTCGTGCGCGGCCCAGAAGTCCAGGGCGTAGGCCTGCGGCTCCAGCGTGAGGCCGGAGACGTCCCCGCCGGGCTCGGGCGCGTACGCCTCGGGGATCGCGTCCCCGTCCAGCAGGACGGAGCCGGGTACCGCGTTGCCCGAGGACAGGACGGTCCAGCGTGCCTGGCTCAACTGGGTGATGGTCTGCGCTCCGGAGGAGGGCCGGTACTCGCTGACCCGTCCGGCGGCCAGGACCTCGTCGCCCACGGCCACGTCGGGGGTGGTGGAGCCAGTGAAGACGAACAGCGCCTCGCTGGTGCGCGGGTCGCCGTCGCCCTCGGTGTCCTGGAACCAGAAGCCCCGGGCCCCGCCGAAGGCGTTGACCGCGGTGACCACGCCGGGCAGGCCCGTGACCTGCTGTCCGACGTGCGGGGAGGTGCGGGTGGTGCCCTGGACGTCGTGGACGCGCAGGTCGCCGGGCTCGACGGGCTCCTCGGGGCCGTCCCCGCCCCCGTCGCCGCCGCCCGGGGTCTCGCCCGCCGTGTTGGCGGGGGTGGGGGCTCCGGCGGTGAGGTCGGCCGCGTTGTCGCCGGTGTCGGTGAGGTCGGCGTCGCGCGAGGCGGAGGTGGTGTTGCTCAGCCTGGGCGCGGGCGCGTTCTCGTGGACGACGGCGTCGCCGTAGCCGACGATGTCGACGACGTCTCCGTCCTCGGCGCACGTGGCGGCGGTGCGGCAGGTGACGGGGTCGGTGCCGCGCACGAGCAGGACGGCGCCGGCGGAGGCGGACATGTTGGCGCCGCCGGTGGCGTCGGGGGCGGGGAGTTCCACACTGCCCCCGGAGCCGGCCGCCTGGCGCACGAGGTAGTGCTCTCCGGCGCCGACCTCGCCGCCCAGCTCCGTGACCTGGACCCGGGTGTTCGGTGAAGGGCTGGCGGGCAGGTACTGCACGCTCCAGCCGTCGAGGGAGACCGCTCCGCCGGTGGGGTTGCCCAGTTCGACGAAGTCGTTGCGCAGTTCGGCGCCGCTGTTGCCGCCTCCGCCGTACACCTCGCTGATCACCGGGGTGGTGGTGTCGGCGAGGGCGGCCGGTACCGCTCCGAGGCTGACGCCCAGGAGCACCGCCGCCGCGGCTGACGTGGACGCGATCAGGCGTCCGGGTCGGGTGGGGGACACGTGTTCTCCGGAAGTGACTGGGGGTCGGGGGCGTGCACATCATGACCTCTGTGGATGTCCGACCGAAAGAGACGACGTGAAAAGGAGGCGAAGCGGTACACAGTTGGTGCAAACGGACTACCTATCGGTAACCCGGCCCTCGTGCGATTCCCCAAATACCGACGGCCAGCGGGCTGGCCGGAAACGTTGACGGTGTGACGGGCGGGACCTCCCCGCTGCTGATCTTGCTCCCAGTGGCACTGTCGGTGCCCCACAGTGCCGCTGGGAGCAAGATCGTCCGGCGCGCGTCACAGCCGCGGGTCGACCGGCTCCGACTCCAGCGCCAGCACCGCGAACACCGGCTCGTGCACGCGCCAGAGCGGTTCGCGCCGGGCGTGCCGGGCCAGGGCCTCCAGGCCCAGCTTGTGCTCGCGCATGGCCAGGCCGCTCTTGCGGCCCACGTCGCGGTCCTTGAGGACCTCCAGCCGCTCCGGATCGGTGTAGTCGGGGCCGTAGACGATGCGCAGGTACTCGGGACCGCGCACCTTCAGCCCGGGCTGGGCCAGGCCCTTGCGGCCGCTGGCGCGGGCGCCCAGGACCGGCTTGACCACCATGCCCTCACCGCCGGTGGAGACCAGTTCGCTCCACCAGCCGGCGGCCGAGGCGCACGCGGCCGGGTCGGTGGTGTCCACCACCCGGTAGCGGGTGGAGCGGACCAGGCCGCTCGCCTCGGCGAGCCGCTCGGCGACCGCCATGTGCCACAGGTGGTCGGCGTCCCCGTACTCCCGCCCCTCGGAGGCCAGCACCATGAACGGCGCGTACCGGAGCCCGGCGACGCCGTCGGTGTCCCAGGAGTAGCGCCGGTAGACCCGGCTGAACTCCTCGATCTGCTCCGTGCGGCGCGCCACCCCGTCCGCCAGGCCGCCCACCGGCACACCGCGCCCGGCCGCGGCGGCGAGCGCGGCTCCGGCGGCGGGCAGTGCCGCGCGGGCGGCGGCGCCCACCGACGCGTACCGCTCGCGGATCAGCGACCGGGCCTTGGCCGACCACGGCAGCATCTCCCCGTCCAGGGCGATCCAGTCGGTGCCCAGCCGGTCCCACAGCCCGGCGTCGGTGACCGCCCTCCGCAACCGGTCCACCACCTCCGCCTGGAGCGTCGGGTCGTTGAAGAACGGCCGGCCGGTCCGGGTGTACACGGTGCCCAGCTCACCGGGGACGAACCTGCGCTCGGCGGCGTCCCCGTCCCGGCACAGCACGGCCACGGCCCGCGACCCCATGTGCTTCTCCTCGCACACGACCTCCCCGATCCCCGAACCGCGGAAGGAGGCGAAGGCCTCGTTCGGGTGCTCCAGCAGGCCGGGTTCGGCCGAGGTCGGCGCCGGGGCCATGGTCGGCGGCAGGTACAGCAGCCAGCGCGGGTCCACGGAGAACCGGCTCATGACCTCCAGCGCGGCCAGGGTGCTGCCGCCGCCGGCGCGTACCCGGCCGTGCTCGGTCTCCACGAACATGCCGGAGCCGAGGTCGCCTGCACCGACGTCGGTGATGTCCACGACGGTGTCCGGGCGGGCCTTCGCCGCCCTCTCCGGTTCGCCGCCCAGCGGTCGCGCGGGCTCGTACCAAGTGCGGTGGGCGGCCACGTCGACCAGCTCGCGCTCGGGGTAGCGCAGCGCGGTGAGCCTGCCGCCGAACACGCAGCCGGTGTCCAGGCAGAGGGTGTTGTTGAGCCACTCGGCCCCGACCATCGGCGTGTGCCCGTAGACCACGGCGGCCCGGCCCCGGTACTCGCGCGCCCACGGCAGCCGCACCGGGAGCCCGTACTCGTCGGTCTCGCCGGTGGTATCGCCGTACAGGGCGAAGGAGCGCACGCGGCCGGAGGCCCGCCCGTGGTAGGCCTCCTTGAGCCCGGCGTGCGCGACGACCAGCCTGCCCCCGTCCAGGATGAGGTGGCTGACCAGTCCGTCGCAGAAGTCCAGCACGCGTTCGCGGAACTCCTCGCTCTCCCGGCCCAACTGCTCCATGGTCTCGGCGAGGCCGTGGGTGAGCCGGGCCCTTCCTCCCCTGAGCACGCGGATGAGCTTGTTCTCGTGGTTGCCGGGCACGCAGAGGGCGTCGCCGTCGGCGACCATGCCCATGACCAGGCGCAGCACGCCGGGGCTGTCGGGTCCCCGGTCCACGAGGTCGCCGACGAACACCGCCGTGCGGCCCTCGGGGTGGCGGGCGCCGACCGGGCGCCCCAGTCCGTCCCGGGAGAACGCGTAGCCGAGGTCGCCGAGCAGCTCCTCCAGCTCCTCGCGGCAGCCGTGCACGTCGCCGACGACGTCGAACGGGCCGGTGAGCTCCTTGCGGTCCGGCCAGGCGCGCTCCAGCTCGACGGTCGCGGCGTCGATCTCCTCCGGGCCGCTGAGCACGTACACCTTGCGGAAGCCCTCGCGCCGCAGCCGCTTGACGCTCTGCCGAAGGTCGCGCCGCTGGCGCCGGATGACGTGGTCGCCGAAGTCGCGGTCGGGCCGGTCGCGGTTGCGCTCCCGGGCCAGGGCCTCGGGCACGTCCAGCACGATGGCGGTGGACAGCACGTCGTTGGCCTTGGCCACGCGCAGCAGGTCCTGGCGCGCCCCGGCCTGCACGTTGGTGGCGTCGACCACCGCGAGCAGGCCCCGCCGCAGCCGTATGTCCACGACGGTGTGCAGGAGCGAGAACGCGTCGGCGCTGGCGGACTGGTCGTTCTCGTCGTCGCTGACCAGGCCGCGGCAGTGGTCGGAGCTGATCACCTGCGTGGACGCGAAGTGCTTGGCGGCGAAGGTGGACTTGCCCGCGCCGGACACACCGACGAGCACGACGAGCCCCATCTCGGGCACGCCGAGCACGCGCGCAGCGGCGGTCCCGGCCTTCTCGTTCGTGCTCATCTGACGAAGACTCCCATCTGGGTCGGAGCGCCGGTCTCGGGGTGTTCGGACCCGACCGGCAGGTGGCGGACGCGGTAGCCGTACCTCTCGGCGACCCGGCCCGACCACAGGGCGAACTCGGCGCGCGTCCACTCGAAGCGGTGGTCGCCGTGCCGGAGGGAGCCCTCGGGCAGTCCCTCGTAGTGGGTGTTGTACTCGACGTTGGGCGTGGTCACCACGACGACGCGGGGCCGGGCCGAACCGAACACGCTCTCCTCCATCGCGGGCAGCCTCGACGGGTCGAGGTGCTCGACCACCTCCATCAGGACGGCGGCGTCGTAGCCCTCGAACCTCCTGTCGCGGTAGACCACCGAGCCCACGAGCAGGTCCGGCCTCGCGGCGGCGCCTCCCCCGCGGCCGCGGCCCTCACGGGTGTCGGCGAACAGGGGGCGGTGGCGTCCGCGCCCGCCCGGTTCGCAGCCCCGGCACACCCTGCGGTGGGCGCGCTCCAGGCTGACGACGCTGACGTCCACACCGGTGATCCGGCCCAGGGAGGGCTCGGTGACCAGCCGCTCCAGCAGCCGCCCCGAGCCGCAGCCCAGGTCGATGACGCTGGTGGCGTCCTCGGCGCGCAGCACCGCCAGGACCGCACCGGCCCGCTGTTCGGCCAGGCTGGGCCCGCGCTCCTCGTGCGGCGGCGCCGCGGAGGCCTCCTCGAACCCCGGGTCGTCCACGTCCTCGCCCTCGGCCACGTCGTCGGCCTCGGCCAGGCGTGCCAGCGCGGTCCGCACGTAGCCGTCGCGCCGGCTGAGGTAGCGGCGGGTGATCCAGGTGCGCTCGGGGTGCCCGGCGAGCCAGCCGGTCCCGGCGCCGCCGTCCTCCCCGTCGTCCCCGTCGGTCGCAGCGGGTACGGCGGTCTCGGCGGAGCCGTCGTCCCCGGCCGTGTCCACGGCGAGCCCGCCGGCGCGCAGGAGCTTGTCGACCTCACTCCGGTCCACCCAGTAGTGCTTGTCGCCGTCCATGGCGGGCAGCAGCACGTACAGGTGGCTGAGCGCCTCGGACAGGCGCAGGGTGCCGGTGAGGGTGAGCGACAGGTAGTGCGAGTCGCCCCACCCCGGCAGCCCGGGATCGAGCGGGACCGGCTCGGCCTCCACCGTCCAGCCCAGGGGCTCGAAGAGGGCGCGGACGCGGTCGGCTCCGGCGCGGCAGGGCACCGCGGGCATGCGCAGCTCCAGCGGTATCGGCGTGCGCGCCAGTTCGGGCCGCTGCTCGCAGGTGCCGCGGAGCGCGGACCGCAGCACCCTGCCCAGTGCCACCGCGAACAGCGACGACGCCGCGTAGGGGCGGTCGTTGACGTACTGGGAGAGCGCGAAGTCGGGGGTGCGCACCGACGTGCGCGTACGCAGCAGCGCCTGCGCGTCGACGTCCAGCAGCAGCGCCGCGGTGCAGCGCTCCTCGGTGGCCTCGGGGTAGAAGACGTGCGCGGTCCCGAAGGACTGCCCGAAGCTCTGCGCCCTGTCGGGGTGTTTGTGCAGCAGGAAACCGAGGTCCGTCGCCGGGTTCGCCGTGGTCGTGATCGTCAGTAGCACCCGTGCATTGTGTCCGAGCGCCGCCCGCATGGCGAGGGTTTTTCGGCCGTCCCGCGGTTCAGCGGTCCCGGAGCGCGCGGGCGTGGTGGCGGGTGGTGAGCACGGCCGTGGCGGCCAGCACCACTGTGAGCGCCAACGCGTCGGCCACGGCCAGGAACCCCACGGACACCAGGGGAGGGGCAGGGTCCGTGAAGGACATGCACAGTTGCCACACCCCCATGGCCGAAAGCAGGTACGGGAGTGCGACGGCCAGTGCCGTGAGCGCCGGATAGGGCAGCCGGACCATCCGGACCAGCGGCCAGACCAGGACGGGGGCGAGGGGGACGGGCAGCAGGAGGAGGGCCAGCCCCGCGCCGATGTTGGCGTCGGGGGTGGTGTGGAGCGCCTCCAGGTACTGGCTGACCGCCCATCCGACGAGGTGGGACAGGGCCACCGCGGCGAAGGCGGCGGCCGTGGCGAGCAGGATCGCGCGCGGCAGGGGAACGGGGGCTTGGGGGCGGTAGGTCATGCTCACAGAGTGCCCGGCGCGCGTCCCCTCCGCCTGAGTAGCGGTACTCAGGCCCCGGGATCCCTGGCGGGATCCACCCCCAGCTCGGCCATGGCCCGGCCCGCCTCGGTGGAGGCGCGGCCGAAGAGCGACCACGGCAGGTCGCAGCGCAGGCCGCCCACGGCGCTCAGGTGCCAGCGTGCCGCCTCGGTCATCTCCGCCTTGTGGAACGCCCATCCGAACAGGTGGTGGGCCTGCGCGTCCCGCAGGTGGGGAACCGCCCGGGCGACCCAGTCGCGGGCGAAGGCGAACAGCTCCTGGGCGGCCTCGCCGTACAGGCGCCCCATGGCGCCGTCCACGATGAAGTCCATGTTGCCCTCCCCGCGCAGCCGGTCGCGCTCACGGCGCAGGTGTTCGGCGTGCGCCAGCGCGAGCACGGCGGGCAGCGGACTGCCTTCGGGCGCGGTGTCGGCGACGGACCCCGCGAAGGCGAACATCTCCTCGGCGGCGCCGGGCCCGGCGGACTCGCCCGGGGGCGGGCGGAGGGCCCGGACACGGGTCATGTGGGCGGGGAACAGGTGGGGTGCCCGAGCGATGATCTCGCGCCAGATCCGGTCCTTGTCCTCCCGGTCCGCGTCCAGGCCCGTCGCGACGGCCTGGAGCCCCTCCCAGGGCGCCGCGTCGTCGGGCCGCATACCCGCGGCGGCCTCCAGGGCGTCCCCGGCCTCGTGCAGGGCGGCGGAGGCGGCCTTCCGCTCGGCCGTGGAGGCTCCGGCGCCCCCGACGGCCCCCGCCGGGATCCGTGCCAGCAGCGCGTAGCCCAGCCACAGCACGGCGTCGGCCCGGTCGGCGCCGGACTCGACGAGCGCGGCGACGCCTCCGGGGCGGTCCGCGGCGGCCCGGCCCAGCTCCACGGCCCGCAGCACGCGGAGCTCGGGGGCCTCCCGGCTCTCCGCCAGCAGCGGCAGGCCGGACTCGACCTCGCCCTCGCGCACCGCCTCGCACGCGGTCCGCAGCACGGGGTCGGCGCCGAAGGCCTCCGGCACCAGGAGCGCTCCGATGTCGGCGCCGCGCGACGCCCTGCCTGGTCTGCGTCCGAATCGCCACATGTCAGCAGAGCGTAGTCGGCCCGGCCGTCTACTTTCCCGCGGCCGCCTCGTCCCGCCGTCCGGCCCCGGGGGCGGGGTCCGCCGGCTCCGCGGCCCTCCCCCTTCCCCGGGAGAGCCGGTGGCCGACCACCTGGAGGGCGATGAGCCCGGCGCCCAGCAGCGAACCGGCCAGGGTGAACCAGCCCGGGTCGACGGAGGCCGACAGCGCCCACCGGAGCAGGCCGCTCCACTCGGGGGCGACCAGGACCAGCGCGGCGGCCAGGGCGAACGCGAGCCTCTCCCCCAGCACGGTGCGGCGCAGGAAGTGGCCCTCGAGCGCGATCGCCGACGCCGCGAGCGCGACACAGCCGCCGACCACCGCCGCGACCAGGTCCGTCACCGGTCCCCCGACGGCCATCAGCGCCGTGTAGGCCATCAGCATGGGGATGAGGTACAGGCCCTTGGCGAACTTCCACGCGGACAGGCCCGCGCGCATCGGCCTGGCGTTGGCGATACCGGCGGCGGCGAACGCGGCGAAGGCCACCGGCGGCGTCACGTTGGAGTCCTGGCTGTACCAGTACACGATCATGTGCGCGACGATCACGGCCAGCCCCAGCTCCTGTAGGGCCGGGACCGCCAGGACCGCGAGGACGACGTAGGCGGCGGTGACCGGCAGGCCCATGCCCATGATGAGCGACGTGAGCGCGACCATGATCAGGGTCAGCAGCAGGTTGCCCGCGAACGCGGTGACCAGGACGTCGGCGAGCACCAGGCCCAGTCCGGTCAGGCCGACCATGCCGACGATGACGCCCGCCACCGCGCAGGCCACCGACACCGGCATGGTGTTGCGCGCCGCCAGCACGAACACCTCCAGGAAGTCCCGGGGCGACAGGCGGCTCCCGGCGCGCAGCATGGCCACGAGCAGCAGGGCTCCGCACGCGTACAGGCCCGCCTGGGTGGGCGGCACGTAGTTGAGCAGCAAGACGATGAGCAGCACCAGCGGGGCGAGGAAGTGCCAGCCCGCGCCCATGACCGCGCGCATGGTGGGCAGCTCGGAGTCCTTCGCCAGTCCGACGGCGTGCTTGCGCGCCAGGATGTCCACGAACAGGAACATCACGCCGAAGTACATCAGCGCCGGGATGATCGCGACCTTGACGATGTCGACGTAGGGGATACCGGTGCGCTCGGCCATGATGAACGCGCCCGCGCCCATGATGGGCGGCAGGATCTGGCCGCCGGTGGAGGCCGCCGCCTCCACGCCCGCCGCGTCGTGCCTCCTGTAGCCGACCCTGCGCATCAGGGGGATGGTGAACGGCCCGGTGCTGACCACGTTGGCGATGGCGCTGCCGGACACCGAGCCCATCAGGGCGCTGCCCAGCACCGCGCCCTTGGCCGGGCCGCCGACCATGCGCCCGGTGAGCACGTAGGCCAGGCCGACGAAGAAGTTGCCGCCCCCGGTCTTGGACAGCAGCGCGCCGAACAGGATGAACACGAACACGAAGGTGACGACCACGCCGAGGGTGAGGCCGTAGATGCCGTCGCCCAGGTAGCTGTGCGTGGCGATGCGCTGGATGGTGGCGCCGGAGTGCCCGAACCGGCCGGGGATGAGAGGGCCGATCCACGCGTAGAAGACGAACCCGGACACCATCACGACCATGACCATGCCGACCGACCGGCGGGTCGCCTCCAGCAGGAGGACGATCGTGGTCAGGCCCATGATCCAGTCGGTGTCGGTGTAGGCGCCCGCCCGGGAGGCCAGTTCGGCCTGGAGGACCATCGGGTAGAAGCTCACCGCCACGGTGGCGGCGATCAGCACCAGGTCGAGCGCCAGCGCGGGGACCGAGCGCCCGGCCCTGCCGGGCAGGGCCGGTTTGGCCAGGAACACCAGCACCATGACGAACATCAGGTGGATGAGCCGCTGCTGTTGGGCGTCGAACCCGGCGCGGAGCGCGACGTAGAGCTGGAAGAGGGTCAGGGCGGCGGAGAGGACCAGGATCACGACGCCGACGGCTGAGGCCGTGCGGCCCCCGCCCCAGCGTTCGGCGGCGATCCGCCTCCACACGGGCTCCGCCGACCCGTCGGCCTCCACGTCGGGGAGCGCGTCGGCGGGCCTGTCGTGCTCTTGCGGGCCGGAGGTCTCGCTCCGCCCCCGGGACGGGTTCTCAGCCATGCTTCTTCCTCGGTTGGTCTCGGCGGGACCGGACGGGCCCCGGGGTCAGCACTCCGGTTCGGGGTCGCCGCCCAGCAGCAGGTGGAGGACGGGCACCCGGACCGGTTCGACGGTCACCGGGCGGGCGGCCAGGCACGGGGACAGCCGCACCTCGTCGCCGGGTGTGCGGATCCGGTGGTCCACGGCCGGGGAGCCGACCCTGAGGACCAGCTCCGTGCCGATGTCGCGGTCGATCCCCTCGATGACCCACCACTCGCCCTCGGCGTGGCCGGTCCCCTCACCGGGGATGTGGCCCATACCGGCGCCGAACTGCCGGAGCCGGGTGGCCTCGACGACCAGGTGCCCGTCGCGGACCCCGATGTCCTCCTCGATCGGCAGCCCGTCGATGGAGTGGACGTAGGCGATGGTGAACCGTTCGCCCTCGGCCAGGGGCAGGTGGCCGATCGTGTCCCCCTCGTCGCTCAGCCTGAGGGCGGGCCGGACCGGTAGCAGCAGGGCGGTGAGGGCCACGGCCAGGGCCAGGGCCGTGCCGTACAGGGCCGGCGCCGCGGCCCGCGGGCGCCGGGTGCCCCCTCCCGCGCCCGTCGGCCGCCGGCCGTCCGCCGCGGAGGGTGTATCCATCGGGGAGCCCCTAGGGCGTGTGTGGTGGGTGCCGCCGGGGCGTCGCGCAGCAGGGTGGGTATTCGCCGTACATGCCCTAAGGACGCAGGTCCTCGGGGATCTCGACGCCCTGCTCCTCGTAGAAGCGGAGGGCGCCGGGGTGCACCGGGACGGGGCTGTTGAGGATGGTCTCGGGGACCAGGTACTCCTCGCCCGGGTCGTACACGTCGACGACCTGGTCGATGTGCTCGAACATGGCCGAGGTGATGTCGTAGGCCTGGTCCTCGTTGAACCCGCCGGTCACGACCAGGGCGTTCCACACCGCGATGGTGGGCACGTCCTCGTCCACGCCCGGGTAGGTCCCGGCCTCGATGACGTGCTCGGTGTAGCCGCCGTAGCCGTCGACGACGGCGGAGCGCTCCTCGTCGCACATCGGGATGAGGTGGACGTCGTCGGTGGTGCCTAGCTCGGTGATGCCGGCGTGGCCCTCGCCGACCACCCAGGAGCCCGCGTCCAACTGGTTGTTCTTCAGCGCGCTGGCGGTCTCCGCGTAGCCGAGCTGGTCCGCCTCGACATCGGTCTCGGCGATCCCCAGGGACTCGAAGACCTGCCTGGTCGTGGCCTCGTTGCCGCTGCCGACGTCGCCGATGGAGTAGCGGGTGCCGACCACGTCGGAGAAGCACTCGAAGCCCTGATCCCGGGCGATGGAGTCCAGGGTCACCGCGTGGAAGACGTTGGGGTAGAGCACGGCCAGCGAGTAGGTCTGGACGGGGGCGCCCTCGAAGTCGGCCATGCCGGTGGCCGCCTGGTCGGCGGCGTCGCCCTGGACGATGCCCAGGTGGCCGCTGCCGGAGTCGAGCAGTCGGATGTTCTCCACCGAGGCGCCGGTGGACTCGACCGATGCGGTCTGGCCTTCGAGGTGGTCGCCGATGATGCCGCTCAGGGCGCCGCCGATCGGGTAGTACACGCCCGCGGTGCCGCCGGTGACGATGCTGAGCTGGTTCTGGGCGGGGCCGCCGCCGACCCCGGCCTCCTCGCCGCCGCCGGTCTCCGCCGGCTGGGCGCAACTGGTGAGCAGCAGGGTACTGAGGGGGATGGCGGCCAGGGACAGCGTCGGGCGTCGCACGGTCGGGCGTCCTCTCGGGGGTTTCGGGGGACCGGTCCGGAGCGGGAAGCGGGGAGCGCTCCGGTCCGCGGTGTGTGGCCTGCGCCACTCCGCTGTCCAACGTAGTGACCGCCCCCGCGGAACCCGTAGCCCTTCGCACCGGATTTGAGCCTCTCCTGAGGTTGCGCCCTCCTTGCTATTGTTCGCCCATGGTGCGGCCCCCCACCCGATGGCCGGGGACGGTCTCCGGAGCCCTCCTCGCGCTCCTGGCCACCGCCTCCCTGCTCACCTGGTCACAGCCCCGGTCCCCCGAGCCCCTCCGCCTGTCCGTCGGAACCGGCGGTACCGGCGGGGTGTACCACGTCTACGGCGCGGGCCTGGCCCAGGCCGCCACCGCCTACCCGGGCACCGAGATCGTCGCGCTCACCACGGCCGCGAGCGTGGAGAACAACCGCCTGGTCGCGGCCGGGGACGTGGACGCCGCCTTCACCCTCGCCGACGTCGCCGCGCTCGCGGTCGCGGGCGATCCCCCCTTCGGGGAGCCGCTGCCCGTCTCGGCGATCGCCCGCCTGTACGACAACCACACCCACCTGGTGGTGCGCGCGGACTCCCCCTACGAGACCGTCGCCGACCTGGCCGGGAGCACCGTGTCCGTGGGAGCGCGCGGGTCGGGCACCGAGATGATGGCCGAGCGGCTCCTGGACCTGGCCGGGGCGGGGGAGGCCGCGCCCGGCGCCCGGACCGGCGAGCGGGACGTGACGCGGCTGCGGATGCCCATCGGCGCCTCGGCCCGCGCCCTGGAGGAGGGGCGGATCGACGCGTTCTTCTGGTCGGGGGGCCTGCCCACACAGGCCGTCGCCGACCTGGCCGAGCGCGTCCCCGTCCGGCTGGTGGACCTGGCCGACCACGTTCCGGAGCTGATCGACGGGTACGGCGAGTACTTCTCCGAGCTGCCCGTGCCCGCGGGCACCTACTCCGGTGTGCCCGCCGTGCGCACCATCGGCGTGCCGAGTCTGCTGGTGGTCAACGCCTCCATGCCCGACGACGTGGCCCGGGACCTGATCCGGCTGCTGTTCGACTCGCGCGCCGAGCTCGTCCGCTTCCACCCGGTGGCGCTGCACCTGCACCCCCGTTCGGCGATCGCCACCCTGCCCGTGCCGCTGCACCCGGGGGCTGCCGCCTACTACCGCGAGGTCAAGTACGCGAACGACGAGGGAGACGGCTGAGGCCGGGTCCTCACACCGGGAGGCGGATCCGGGCGTCGATCCCGTGCGGTGTCGCCGGCCGCAGCGACAGCCGGGCCCCCTGGAGCTCCAGCAGGGTGACGACGATGGACAGCCCGAGTCCGGAGCCGCCCACCCCGTCGTGCCCGTCCCGCCAGAACGGCCGGGTGGCCTGGTCCAGTCGGCTCCCGGGCAGTCCGGGCCCGTCGTCCACCACGTGCACGTCCACGTACCCGGGCCCGTCCGGCCCCTCCTCCACCCGGTGGACGCGCACCGTGATCCGCACGCCCGTCCCGCCGAACTTCAGGGCGTTGTCGATGAGCGCGTCCAGCGCCTGGTCCAGGGTGCCCTCCACACAGCGGACCCGCGCGCCCGCGTCGCCCTCGCACACCAGGACCGCGCCGGCGCGTTCGGCGATCGGCGCCCAGGACACCACGCGGTCCTCGGCGACCTCCGCGACGTCCTCCCAGACCATGGAGTGCTCGGCGTCCTCGGTGCGGGCCAGGGTGAGCAGGCTGTCGCAGATCCGGGTGAGGCGGTCCACCTCGTCCAGGGCCAGCCGGTGCCCCTGCGCGCCCTCGGGCGTCAGGTGGCGGGACAGGGCGTCCACGCGCAGCCGCAGGGCGGCGAGCGGGTTGCGCACCTGGTGGCCCGCGTAGGCGACGAAGGTGCGCTGGCTCTCCATCATCGAGGTGATGGTGTCGGCCATCCGGTTGAAGGACTCCCCCAGGCGGCGCAGCTCGACCGGGCCGGCGGCGGTGCGCACCCGGGTGTCCAGGCTGCCGCCGCTGACCGCGCGGGTGGCCTCGTCGAGGTCGTCGATGGGGCGCAGGATCCAGCGGGTGAGCGGTCCGGCCGCGGCGGTGCCCGCCACCATCAGCGCGGCGACGGCGGCCCAGGCCACGCACCACTGGGCGAGGGTGGCGCGGCGCAGCGCCCCCGTGGGCGAGGCGGTGACGGCGGCGCCCACGACCTCGCCGGAGCGGCCGATGGGCTCGGCGACGATCAGCGGACCGCCCTGCCAGGGGTAGACGACCGTGTCGGCGCCCATCCGGTTGCCCGCGAGCGCCGAACGGACCGCCCTGGGGAGTTCGCCGCCGGAGCGCCGGGGGTCCAGGCCGGCGAGGGTGACGCCCTCGCGGGAGGCGGCCACGACCTCTCCGTCCCGGTCGACGACGACGGCGGTGATGCCGTACAGCCGGTCGTAGGCGGTCAGCTCGCCGGACAGGGTGCCCTCCACTCCGGTGAGCACGCTGGGCTCGGCGAGTCCGGCGAAGCGGGCGGTGTCGTTGATCCGGTCCAGGAGCATGTCCGAGGTGCCCCGGGCGGCGATGCTCCCGCACAGGGGCAGGGCCAGTCCGAGGCAGGCAGTGACCAGGAGGGTCACGTACACGGTCAGCACGCGTTGGCGCATGGCGGTGTTCCGGGGGAGGGGGTCAGGGCCGGCGGGCCGCGGCGGCGGGCCCGGTCGTCGTGGCGGACGTGCCCTCGTCCACCGCGAGCCGGTAGCCGACGCCGCGCACCGTCTCGATGAGGCCGGGCACGCCGAGCTTGGCGCGCAGGGTGCCCACGTGCACCTCCAGGGTGCGCAGGGTCCCCGGCCAGGCGGTCTGCCACACCCGCAGCAGCAGGTGTTCACGGGAGACGACCGTCCCCGCCTCCCGGACCAGGGCGACGAGCAGGTCGAACTCCTTGCGGGTCAGCTCGACCGGCCGTCCCCCGCGGGTGACGGCACGGGTGGCGGGGTCGATCCGCAGGGGTCCCGCGGTCAGAGGCGTGTCGGCGCGCCTGCGGGTGCGGCGCAGGACGGCCTCCATCCGCGCGCACAGCTCCTCGATGGCCAGGGGTTTGACGACGTAGTCGTCGGCGCCCGCGCGCAGCCCGCGGACGCGCTCGCGCTGCCGGCCCCGGGCGGTCACCATGATGACGGCCGTGTCGCCGACGTCGTGGCGCTCGCGCAGGCGGGCGCACAGCTCGATGCCGTCCATGTCGGGCAGGCCGAGGTCCAGCAGGACGATGTCGGCGGGCGCCGCGGCGAGCGCGCTCTCGGCCGTGCGCACCTGGTCGACCGTGTACCCGTTGGCCTCCAGCGCACCGGCGAGGGCGTCGGCGAGCCGAACGTCGTCCTCGACGAGCAGCACCTTGATCATGGGTTCGCGTCCTTCGGGGTGTGCGTGCGGGGGGTACCGCACCCTAGCCGCACCCTAACCAGGCGCTGTGCTCCAGGCCACACCCAGGGCCGGCGCCGGGTGGCGGCGCCGGCCCGGGGTGTGGCGGCGGTGCGCTCAGGGACGCGTGATGTGCGCCTCCGGGACGATCTCCGGGGCGCCGTGCTGGATGGCGTCCGCCTCCTGGTCGGTGTCCTGCTCCTGCGCGGCGCGTTCGGCCTCGATGCCCTTGCGGTAGTACTCGACCTCGCGCCGGACCTGTTCCTCGTCCCAGCCGAGGCAGCCCGCGAGCAGGTGCGCCGCCTCGTCCGCGGCGGCGATGCCCCGGTCCCAGGTCTCGAAGGAGATCCGGGTGCGCCGGGACAGCACGTCATCCACGTGCCGGGCGCCCTCGGCCTTCGCCGCGTAGACGACCTCGGCGCGCAGGTAGTCGTCGGCGCCCGTGAGCGGGCGGCCGAGGTCGGGGCGCTCCCGGACCAGGTCGAGCAGGTCGCGGACCGAGGAGCCGTAGCGGCGCAGCAGGTGGGTGACGCGGGAGACGTGCAGCCCCGAGTCGCGGGCCAGCCGGTGCCGCTGGTTGTACAGGGCCCAGTAGCCGTCGGCGCCCACCAGGGGCAGACGGTCGGTGACCGAGGCCGGGAGGCTCCCGCCCAGGCCGTGCGCGACCGCGTCCACCGCGTCCTTGGCCATCACGCGGTAGGTGGTGTACTTGCCCCCGGCGATGAGGACCAGGCCGGGCACGGGGTGGGCGACCGTGTGCTCGCGGGAGAGCTTGGAGGTCTCCTCCGACTCCCCCGACAGCAGCGGGCGCAGGCCCGCGTACACGCCCTCCACGTCGTCCCTGCCCAGGGGCGTGCGCAGCACCTGGTTGATGTGGTCGAGGACGTAGTCGATGTCGGCGCGGCTGGCGGCCGGGTTCTCCTTGTCCAGGTCCCAGGCGGTGTCGGTGGTGCCGATGATCCAGTGGCGGCCCCAGGGGATGACGAACAGGACGCTCTTCTCGGTGCGCAGGATCATGCCGGAGGACGCCTGGATGCGGTCGCGCGGCACGACGAGGTGGACGCCCTTGGAGGCGCTGACGTGGATCTGGCCCCGGCCGCCGACCATCTCCTGGATGTCGTCGGTCCACACCCCGGTCGCGTTGACCACCTGGCGGGCGCGGATGCCCAGTTCCTCGCCGCTCTCCAGGTCGGTGACGTCGGCGCCGACGACGTGCTCGCCCTCGCGCAGGAACCCGACCGCCTGGACGCGGGAGGCGATGCTGGCGCCCAGCCCGGCGGCGGTGCGCAGCACGGTGGTGACGAAGCGGGCGTCGTCGACCTGGCAGTCCCAGTACTGGACGGCCCCGGCCAGCGCGCTGCGCTTGAGCGCGGGGAAGACGCGCAGAGCGCCGGACCTGGTCAGGTGGCGGTGCGAGGGCAGGCCGCGGTTGTTGCGCGAGGCCATGGCCAGGGCGTCGTAGAGGGTGACGCCCGCGCCGATGTAGGCGCGCTCCCAGTGGTGGGCGAACGGGAACAGGAAGGGCACCGGGCGGACCAGGTGCGGGGCGATGGTGGTCAGCAGCAGCCCGCGCTCGTGGAGTGCCTCGCGGACCAGCTCGAAGTCGAACTGCTCCAGGTAGCGCAGCCCGCCGTGGACGAGCTTGCTGGAGCGGCTGGACGTGCCGGAGGCGAAGTCGCGTGCCTCGACCAGTCCGGTGGACAGACCGCGCGAGACGGCGTCCAGGGCGATTCCCGCCCCGACGATGCCTCCCCCGACCACGAGGACGTCGAGTTCCTTGTCGGCCATCGACGCGAGCGCCGCGGTGCGCCCCTCGGGTCCCAGCCAGGTGGTAGCCATTCGTCTCCTCCGTCTCGATGGGTTCTCTCCCAGGCGCATACCCGCCGGGGACCCGTGTCCATCGGAGAGGGCCCAGGCTAACGGTGCGGCGGCGGGCACACCGGGCGCCCGCCTCCGCACCGGCGTGTCACGGGGCCGGCGGGGGACGCCGGAGCGCCAGGGCCCAGCAGGGCGGCGGCCATGGTGGCCGCTCCCCCGGCCGGGGAGGGCGCCCCCACCCGCCGGGAGTCCGCCCCGCGCGGCTGAGCGGGTCCCCGGGTTGCGTCCCGACCCGCCTGGGTAGCGGAGGTGGACCGAACGGACCGACGCCTGGAGACACCATGTACCAGCGGCTGGCGCGAAGCCACGGCAACATCGTCGGATACGAGTTCACGGACAGGATCACCGAGGAGGAGTACCAGCGGATCGCCGGGGAGCTGCGCGCGAGGATCGGCGAGCACGGGAGCGTGCGCCTGCTCATGCGGACCCACGGCTTCCCCACCGCCGAGTTCTCGGCGCTCGACGACGACTTCCGGTTCGCCAAGGAGCACCTCGGCGACATCGAGCGCTTCGCCGTCGTCGGCGACCAGAAGCTGCTCGAAGTCCTGGTCAAGGCGAGCGACAAGGTCGTCAGCGCCCAGGGGCGCCACTTCGCCCCGGAGGACGAGGAGACCGCCTGGAACTGGCTGGAGAGCTGACGCCGACCGCGCGGTCGGCCGGTCCCGCGTGGCCCGCGGGCCACGCGGGACGGGAGCCGGGCCGCCTCCCGGCGGCCCGGCTCCCGTCGGTCCGCCCGCGTCAGGCCGCGTCGGCGTAGGCGTGCGCGTAGGCCAGGACGTCCGCGACGTAGGTACTGGAGCGGTTGTAGGTCAGGATCGCGGACTCCCAGTCGGCGGCGACGGTCAGGTCGCGGTCCTCCGCGCACAGGTACCGTCCCGCCGCGAGCGCGGCGTCGTCGATGTCGTGCGGGTCGGGGTCGTCCCCGGACAGCGAGTCGCCCCACTGCGCCCACGTGTGGGGGATGAACTGCATCGGACCGATCGCCCGGTCCCACTGCGCGTCGCCGTCGTACCGGCCGCCGTCGGTGTCGGGGATCGCCCGGGTCTGGTTCGTGCCGTCCAGCGGGATGCCGATGATGTCGACGGTCGTGACCCCGTCCGAGCCGATCTCGCCCCCGGCGTAGGTGCCGTGGTGCGTCTCCACGTACCCGATCCCGGCCAGGGTCGGCCAGGACAGCCGGCAGCCGGGCTGCTCCCGTGCCAGCACCAACTGGGCGCTGGCGTACGCCTCCAGGGCGCGGCGCGGGATGCCGGTCGACTCCGCGACCCGGTCGAGCCACGCGGCGCTGGGGTGCGGGGCCGCGGGGGTGGAGCGCTCGTCGGCGCCCGTCCGGTCGGCCTCCGGCCCCTCTTCGACCGGGGACACCTCCGAGAGCTCCGGCGGACCGGTGAGCTCGCCGGGGGGCGGTGTCTGGATCGTGCCCACGGGCGGTTCGACATCGGAGGCGCCGGGCGGGGACCACTCGTTGAACGCGTCGGACACCCGGTTGACCAGGAGGACCACGCCCCCGGTCAGCAGCAGGCACACCGCCAGCGTCACACAGACGGCGACCACCGGGCCACGATTCCGGCGCCCTTCGGCACCGGACGCACGCCGCTTACCCATAGGCTCCCCTCGTCAAGAAAACGTCACTCCCGGATCACGCCGCCACCAAAGTACGCGACCGGAGACAGTACGTTCCAGCGGCCCCCGGGCACGGATCCCCGAACGTGCGCCGGGTCCCGGACACACGCGGGGGGCCGCACCGGCGCCCGCCGGAACGGCCCCCTGGTCAGAGGCGTCCCCTAGTGGTGCGGGTTGACCACGACCTCGACCCGCTGGAACTCCTTGAGGTCGGTGTAGCCGGAGGTGGCCATCGTGCGGCGCAGGGCCCCCATGAGGTTCATGGAGCCGTCGCTGCTGGAGGCGGGGCCGTGCAGGATCGACTTGAGGTCGCCGATCGTGCCCACGTGGACCCGCTCACCGCGCGGCAGCTCGCCGTGGTGGGCCTCGCTGCCCCAGTGGTAGCCGCCGCCGGGCGCCTCGGTGGCGCGCGCCAGCGGGGAGCCCACCATGACGGCGTCGGCGCCGCAGGCCAGCGCCTTGGCCATGTCGCCGCTGCTGGTCATGCCGCCGTCGGCGATGACGTGCACGTAGCGGCCGCCGGACTCGTCCAGGTAGTCGCGGCGGGCCGCGGACACGTCGCCGACGGCGCTTGCCATCGGCACGGCCACACCCAGGACGGAGCGGGTGGTGTGTCCCGAGCCGCCGCCGAAGCCGACCAGCACACCGGCGGCGCCCGTACGCATCAGGTGCAGGGCGGCGGTGTAGGTGGCGCAGCCGCCGACCACGACCGGCACGTCCAGCTCGTAGATGAACTGCTTGAGGTTGAGCGGCTCGGCGCGGCCGGACACGTGCTCGGCCGAGACCGTGGTGCCGCGGATCACGAAGATGTCCACGCCCGCGTCGACGACCGCCTTGTGGTACTGGGCCGTGCGCTGCGGCGACAGCCGCGCGGCGGTGACCAGGCCCGCGTCCCGGATCTCCTCGATCCGGCGGCCGATCAGCTCCTCCTGGATGGGTGCCGCGTAGATCTCCTGGAGCCGCTTGGTGGCGGCGACGTCGTCGAGCTCGCGAATCTCCTGGAGCAGCGGCTCCGGGTCCTCGTAGCGGGTCCAGAGCCCTTCGAGGTCGAGCACGCCGAGACCGCCCTGCTCGCCCACGGCCACGACCGTCTTGGGGGAGGCCACACTGTCCATGGGGCTGACCACCAGCGGCGTCTCGAACCGGTAGGCGTCGATCTGCCAGGCGATGGACACCTCCTCCGGGTCCCGCGTCCGACGGGCGGGCACGATCCCGATCTCGTCGAGCTCATAGGCGCGGCGCCCGTTCTTGCCCAGCCCGATCTCCACCTGAGCCAACGTTTCGATCCCCTCTGACGTGCCTCACCGGATGGTCTACCGGCGCGTTCCCTGCCGTCGAGAGTCTATCGACCCGGGGCGGGGGTACCGCCCCTCCCGGCGGGCGCTCCCCCTCGTGGAGGGCGGGGACCGGGGAGCGATGCGTCTCGTCGTCGCCCCCCTTGGAATGGTAAACGCTTTCCAGCATCGGCCCCTCCGCCCCTGCACGGTTCACGGAGGGGGGAAACGCCGCCACGGGCCGCCCGGAGAACCCGGGCGGCCCGTGGCGGTGACGTTGCGGTGCCGTGTCCGTCAGCGCGCGTTGTAGTTGGGCGCCTCGACGGTCATCTTGATGTCGTGCGGGTGGCTCTCGCGCAGCCCGGCGCTGGTGATGCGCATCAGCTGGCCGCGCTCGCGCAGGTCGTCCACGGTGCGGGTACCGGCGTACCACATGGACTGGTGGAGCCCGCCGACGAGCTGGTGGGCGACCGCCTGGAGCGGGCCGCGGAAGGGGACCTGGCCCTCGATGCCCTCGGGGACCAGCTTGTCCTCGGAGGACACCTCGGCCTGCGCGTAGCGGTCCTTGGAGAAGGACCGGCCGCGCATGGCGCCGAGCGAGCCCATGCCGCGGTAGGCCTTGAACTGCTTGCCGTTGATGAAGATCAGCTCGCCCGGGCTCTCCTCCACACCGGCCAGGAGGCTGCCGAGCATCACCGTGCTGGCACCGGCGGCGATGGCCTTGGCGATCTCCCCGGAGTACTGGAGCCCGCCGTCGGCGATGAGCGGCACGCCGGCCGGGCCGCAGGCCTTGGAGGCCTCCAGGATGGCGGTGAGCTGCGGGGCGCCCACGCCGGCCACGACACGGGTGGTGCAGATGGAGCCCGGCCCCACACCGACCTTGACGGCGTCGGCCCCGGCGTCGATGAGCAACTGGGCACCGGCGCGGGTGGCGACGTTGCCCGCGACGATGTCGGCGCGGGAGTTGGCCTTGAGCTTGGCGATCATGTCCGCGAGCCCGGCGGAGTGGCCGTGGGCGGTGTCCACGACGATGAAGTCGACGCCGGCCTCCACGAGCCGCTTGGCGCGCTGTTCGGCCTCGGTGCCCACCCCCACGGCGCCGCCGACGACGAGGCGGCCGTCGGCGTCCTTGGTGGCGTTGGGGAACTGCTCGCTCTTGATGAAGTCCTTGACGGTGATCAGGCCGCGCAGGCGGTTCTGGCCGTCGACCAGGGGCAGCTTCTCGACCTTGTGGCTGCGCAGGAGCTCGAAGGCCTGGCCGCGGCTGACACCGACGGGGGCGGTGACCAGGCTCTCGGTGGTCATGACGTCGCGGACCAGGCGGTCGCGGTCGCTCTCGAAGCGCATGTCCCGGTTGGTGACGATGCCGACCAGGACGCCCGAGCCGTCGGTGACGGGGACGCCGGAGATCCGGTAGTGGGCGCACAGGCGCTCGACGTCGGCGAGGGTGTCCTCGGGCTGGCAGGTGACCGGGTCGGTGACCATGCCCGCCTCGGAGCGCTTGACCAGGTCGATCTGGCTGGCCTGGTCCTCGACGGAGAGGTTGCGGTGCAGCACGCCCGCGCCGCCCTGGCGGGCCATGGCCACGGCCATGCGCGCCTCGGTGACGGTGTCCATCGCCGCGGACAGCAGCGGGATGCTCAGGGTGATGTTGCGGGACAGGCGGGTGGTGGTGTCCACCTCGCCGGGCTGGAGGTCGGAGTAGGCCGGTACGAGGAGCACGTCGTCGTAGGTCAACCCCGGCGGTAGTACTTTGTCCCCGTATTCGCTGTACTCCTGGCCCATGACACAACCTCCGCTTCGCCGGCACACCTGCGCGGTCTCGCCCCCGCGTGTCGTCTCATCCTAGGCCGTGGCCCCGTGCGTACCCGGTGAAACGGACTGTTCGCCCCGTCACCACGGCCTGAAAGTGACCAGACTCACGGTTTGGCCCACGTCCTCGGCGTGGTCTCCGCAGGGGCCCCACCTCCTCCAACGGGCACACGGCCCCCGGTTCTTCCCGATGGGAGCACATGGTCCTCCGAGGGGGCGTTGGGCGGCTCGTGGGCCGGCCGGAAACGTCGCCGGTGTGGTGGGAGGGTCCGCAGCGAACGCGTCCTGGGTCCTGTTCGGTGGACTCGGTCCTGTTCCGCCGGGGGCGAGGGCGCCGACGGGGTTCTGGAGGATTCGTAGGTGGGGCTGCGAGGAACGAGCCGCCATACCGGAGGATCCGAAGGTTCCCGTACCTCCGGCGCCCGAGCACGAGGCGAAGCGCAGCGCAGCCTCAAAGACGACACAGCGAGGGCGCCGACGGGGTTCTGGAGGTCCCGCAGGTGCGCCCGCGAGGAACGAGCCGCCATACCGGAGGATCCGAAGGTTCCCGTACCCGCGGCGCCCGAACACGAGGCGAAGCGCAGCGCAGCCTCAAAGACGACACAGCGAGGGCGCCGACGGGGCTGCCGGAGGCCCCGCAGGTACGCCCGCGAGGCACGAGCCGCCATACCGGAGGATCCGAAGGTTCCCGTACCCGCGGCGCCCGAACACGAGGCGAAGCGCAGCCTCAAGGAGACACGGCCTAGTGCTGGGAGGAGCGGTGCCTCGTCGGGCCCAGCGCACGGCAGTAGCCGCGCACGCGCGGGCGGCGGGGACACGGACGGCCACCGCTCCGGGGACGCCCGCCGTGCTCAGGGGAGGAGGCGGTTCGCCACGGCCACCTGCCGAAGCCGAGCAATAGCTCGGTGCTGGGCAACCCGTACCGCTCCTGCCGACATTCCAAGTACATGTCCCGTCTCATCTGCTGTAAGTCCCGCGATCACCCGCATGACCAGCAGCTTGCGCTGCTGCTCGGGCAGTTCGTCGAGAAGCTCTCTGGCGCGCTGGGCCTCGATGACCCGCACCGCCGACTCCTCCGGCCCCGGGGCCTCGTCCGGCCGCTCGGGCACGGAGTCGGTGGAGACCACCTCCACCCGTCCGGCCACGCGCAGGGTGTCGGCCACCTTGTGGGCCGCGATCCCGAACACGAAGGCCGCGAACGGACGGCCGCGGTCCTGGTAGCGCGGTATCGCCGAGAGCAGGGCGATACACACCTCCTGGGCCACGTCGTCGGAGTGGTGGGCCAGTCCCGAGACCCGGGCGAGGCGGGCACGGCAGTACCTGACCACCATGGGGCGGACCTCGCGCAACAGCGAGTCCATGGCCCCGTCGTCCCCTCGGACCGCGAGAGACCCCAGGTGGTTCAACCCCGTTTCGCGCGCGGCGGGGTCCGCATCCCCGTGCGTTCCCGGCCGCTGCGCGGTAACGCCCCCCCGGGCGCCTGCATCCGTCACGCTACGAATGATGCCCCCACCACAGGACCCAACCACTCAGATCGACAACTACAGAATGGTCACGTTTTGGGCAATTCACCCACAAACGCCACGCGCGTTCGGGAGAAACGTGGGTCCCACGTGGTAGTGCGCGGGGGCGGGACACGATCGTGTCCCGCCCCCGAACCGAACCTCACCGGGCCCGACGCCGCGGCCCTCAGCCGCGACGGCGGCGGACGGGGAGACCGGTGCGGGGACCGGCCCGCCCGTCCGGCGGCCCGACGGCTACCAGCGCCGACGCCGGCCGGCGCTAGTGGCTGTGGCCGTGGCCCTCGTCCTCGTCCTCCTCGGGCTTGTCCGCGACCAGCACCTCGGTGGTCAGCAGCATGCCCGCGATGGAGGCGGCGTTCTGGACGGCGGAGCGGGAGACCTTGACCGGGTCGATGATGCCCTCGGCGGTCAGGTCGCCGTAGGTGCCGGTCGCGGCGTTGTAGCCGTGGCCGACCTCCATCTCCGACACGCGGTGGGTGACCACGTAGCCCTGGGCGCCCGCGTTCTCGGCGATCCAGCGGGCGGGCTCGACCAGGGCGCGGCGGACGATCGCCACACCGGTGGCCTCGTCGCCGGTCAGGCCGAGGTCGTCCAGGGCGGTCGAGGCGTGCACCAGGGCGGAGCCGCCACCGGCGACGATGCCCTCCTCGATGGCCGCGCGGGTCGCCGAGATGGCGTCCTCGAGGCGGTGCTTCTTCTCCTTGAGCTCCACCTCGGTGGCCGCGCCCACACGCAGGACGGACACGCCGCCCGCGAGCTTGGCCAGGCGCTCCTGGAGCTTCTCGCGGTCCCAGTCGGAGTCGCTCGCCTCGATCTCCTTGCGGATCTGGCGAACGCGGTCCTCGACCTCGGACTGCTCACCGGCACCGTCCACGATGGTGGTGGTGTCCTTGGTGATGGTGATGCGGCGGGCGCTGCCGAGCGTGTCGATGTCGGCGTTGTCCAGGGACAGGCCGACCTCCTCGGCGATGACCTGGCCGCCGGTGAGGACGGCGATGTCCTGGAGCATGGCCTTGCGGCGCTCGCCGAAGCCGGGCGCCTTGACCGCGGCGACGTCGAGCGTGCCGCGGATCTTGTTCAGCACCAGGGCGCCCAGGGCGTCGCCCTCGATGTCCTCGGCGATGATGAGCAGCGGCTTCTTGTTGTTCTGGAGGACCTTCTCCAGCAGGGGCAGCAGGTCGTTGAGGTTGCTGATCTTGCCCTGGTGGATCAGGATCAGCGCGTCCTCGAGCACCGCCTCCTGGCGGTCGCCGTCGGTGACGAAGTAGGGCGAGATGTAGCCCTTGTCGAACTGCATGCCCTCGGTGAAGTCCAGGTCCAGACCGAAGGTCGGGGCCTCCTCCACCGTGATGACGCCGTCCTTGCCGACCTTGTCGAACGCCTCGGCGATCATGTCGCCGATCTGGGCGTCCTGGGCCGAGTTGGTGGCGACGTAGGCGATGTCCTCGCGCTCCTCGACGGGGCGGGCGCGCTCCAGCAGGATCTCCGACACCCTGTTGGCGGCGGCGTCGATGCCCTTCTTCATGGACATCGGGGAGGCGCCGGCGGCCACGCTGCGGATCCCCTCGCGCACGAGGGCCTGGGCGAGGACGGTCGCGGTGGTGGTGCCGTCACCGGCGGCGTCGTTGGTCTTGGTGGCGACCTCCTTGACCAGCTGGGCGCCCAGGTTCTCGTAGGGGTCGTCCAGCTCGATCTCACGGGCGACGGTCACACCGTCGTTCGTGATGGTGGGGGCACCGAACTTCTTGTCGATGACGACGTTGCGGCCGCGCGGGCCGAGCGTCACCTTGACGGCGTTGGCGAGGCGGTCGACGCCCCGCTCGAGGGCGCGGCGGGCGTCGTCCTCGAACTCCAGGATCTTCGGCATAGGAATACTTCCTCTTCGGCTGGTCAAAAAACGGGCATCCCGCCCGCCCGGCGATGTGCCGACCGGTGCGGGATGCGGATGACTCCGAGCCCGGAGTGCCGGGCCCCGTCGGGACCTACTTCTCGACGACCGCGAGAATGTCGCGGGCGGAGAGAACCAGGTACTCCTCGCCGTCGTACTTGACCTCGGTGCCGCCGTACTTGCTGTAGAGGACGACGTCGCCGACGTTCACGTCAAGGGCGATGCGCTTGCCGTTGTCGTCGAGACGGCCGGGGCCCACGGCCAGGACGGTGCCCTCCTGGGGCTTCTCCTTGGCGGTGTCCGGGATGACCAGACCGGAAGCAGTGGTCTGCTCGGCCTCCAGCGTCTGGACCACGACGCGGTCCTCCAACGGCTTCAGCACGGTCTTGGTGGCGGTCGACATGGTGTGACCTCCCCCTTCAAGGTTTGGTGTCCAGTCTTCGGCCCGCACTGGCGCACGGACCGGTTGCGAAAAAGGGGCGACCACGGCGGCCTGTCGTCGCGGGTGCCAGACCGGCCTCGTCGCGATTAGCACTCTACCCCCGAGAGTGCCAGAATGGAAACGTGACCGTGACCCCCCGTCGGAGACCCCGGCCCCGCCCGGGGTGCCGGCGGCCGGGCGCCCGGATCCGTCGGGATTTCGGCCGGGCCCGTTCGCGAGGACCGGAGCAGCCGGAACAGGCGGACCCGCCGACCGCGGACACTCCTTCGCCGACCGCTCTTCCACGTTCGGGGGAACCCATGCACGTGCCCGCCTTCGAGGCGCTCCTCACCGACGCGGGCCGGGAGGTGCTGGCGGGGATCGACCCGAAGGCCGCCGCCCGTGACCGGCTGGCCGCCGCCTCCAGGTTGCGCGGCGATCCGCGCGTGGCGGATCTCGACCCCGGTCTACCCGTCTCGGAGCTGGTAAACGCGGTCCTGACCCAGGTGCTGCTGCGCGAACGCGGCCGTGCCAAGTTCGGCGACCGCGCGGAGCGGATGTTCTTCACCCCCGACGGCCTGGAGCAGTCCACCCGGCGGGTGGTGGCCGACCACCGCGCGGAGCGGATGGCGCGGGCCGCCCCTTCCGTCCTGGACGGCGCCGCAGCGGGCGACCTGTGCTGCGGGGTCGGCGCGGACCTGCTGGCGCTGGCCGAGCGCGGCGTCCCGGTGGAGGGCGTGGACGCCGACCCGCTGACGGTGGCCGTGGCGCGTGCCAACATCGAGGCCCTCGGACTGTCCGGCCTGGCCCGGGTCCGCGAGGGCGACGCCGCCGAGGCCGCGCCCGGCCGGTACCCGCTGCTGTTCTGCGACCCCGCGCGTCGGGGCGGGCGCGGCCGGGTGTTCGACCCGGCGGCCTACTCCCCGCCGTGGGACGTGGCGGCCGGGCTGGCCGCCGCCTCGGGCGCGGCCTGCCTCAAGGCCGCGCCGGGCATCCCCCACGAGGCGCTGCCCGAGGACGCGGCGGCCGAGTGGATCTCGGTGGACGGGGAGCTGAAGGAGACGGCGCTGTGGTTCGGCGCGCTGGCCGGGGGACCCCGGCGCCGGGCGACGGTGCTGCACGAGCGGGAGGGGCTGCTGGCCCGCGAGGGCGCGGTGGCGCACCTGGACGCCGACCCCGGCCTGGGCCCGGCCCCGGTGGCCGCGGCCCGGCGCTACCTGTACGACCCGGATCCGGCCGTGGTGCGCTCGCACCTGGTGGCAGAGGCGGCGGCCCGGGTGGACGGCGCCCTGCTGGACGAGCGGATCGCCTACTTCACGGCGGACACGAGGACCGTCTCACCGTTGTGGCGGGTGCTGGAGGTCCTGGAGGTGCTGCCGTTCTCCCTGAAGCGGCTGCGCTCAGCGGTGCGGAAGTTGAACGCCGGGACGGTGACGGTCAAGAAGCGGGGCTCGGCGGTGGACACCGAGAAACTGCGCCGGGACCTTCGGGCGTCCGGCCCCGAGTCGGTGACGGTCGTGCTCACCCGGATCGGCGACCGGCCCTTCTGCCTGCTGTGCCGCGAGGCCGGGGGCCCCGCCGCGGACTGAGCGGGTGCGCGGGAGGAGGAGCCCGTACGCGGGGCTGGGTGCGGAAGCGGGGGGAGCATTCGCGGCGCGGGAGCCGTGTTCCACCTCACCGGGTCACGGGCAGGGGCCAGATCGTTACCTTCCGAGCCCACATCTTTGGCCGCTCCTTGGGGAGGGAGGAGTCGGTGTCGTTAAACTGGCGACCGTTGAATTCTTTCCCTTCTCATGGATTCACCCGGAAGGCCATGGTTGTTTGAACCGCCACGCGGCTCGACCAGAACATGGACCTCGCCTCTTGTGTATACACACCGTCACACTCTAATTACGACGAGGCAGTATTGGTGCGGGAGCGCCGCCCGCCCGGGGACCATCGAGAACCCGTCCCGCCCGGAACCCACCGTCCCTTCCCCCCGGACGGGCACGGGAGCGCCAGCAAAATAAGGAGCACCTCGGTGGAACAGACCAATCACAACTTCCTCAACGGGGGAGGCCAGGCCGGGATCTCCGACCGGATGCGCGACCTGCTCTCCCAAGCCGCACAGGAGCACGTCTCCGACCAGAAGTCGCAGGGCGCGGTCAGCGAAGAGATGCGCCAGCGCCTCGAAGGCATGGAATGGCTGCTCCGCGAACTGCGTGAGCGTGAACTCACCTCCCTCTCAGAATCGGTCGCCACGGCCAACAGCCGTATCGACGACTTCCTGGCCCGTCCGCCGGAATGGGCCGAGACCCTGGCCGAGCACATAGAGGTCGTCGGCCAGCAGGTCAAACCCCTGTCCGACCTGCCGTCCCTGCGCGCGGACACCAACCGCGTCGCCGGGCACCTGGACACCGCGCTCACCCGCATGCAGCGGATGGCCGAGACCGGGAACCGCACCGCCGAGCAGGTCACCGAGCTCGGGGAGCGCCTCAACGGGCTGAGCGACACCTTCGGTGAGCGCCTGGACGCCCTCGACACCGCGCTCGCCTCCCTCACCGCCAAGACCGAGGCCGTCGAGGCGTCGCTGTCGGCGCTGTCGAAGGCCTCGGAGAGCCGCCACGAGGCCCTCACCACCGGGCTGGCCGAGAGCCGCACCGAGCTGACCGAGGCCCTGGCCGGCGGGCGGGCGGAGATCTCCGAGGCCCTGTCCGAGGGCCGCACCGAGCTCGCCGAGGCCGTCGCCGCCAGCCGCGAGAGCCTCACCTCCGCCGTCCAGGAGAGCCGCGAGGCCCTCACCGAGGCCGACACCCGGCTGAGTGAGACCGTCACCGCCAGGCTGGAGGAGGCCTCCGTCGAGCTGAGCACGCTCGTCGAGGAGCGCACCGACCGGCTGCGCACCTCCTTCGAGGAGCGCACCGCCGAGCAGCACGAGACCCTGCTGTCCCGGCTGCAGGAGAACACCGGCGAGCTGGGCGAGCGCACCACGGCCCTGGCCGAGGAGCTGGGCGCCCTGGCTACCGCCTCGGGCGAGCGCCACGAGGCCCTCGCCGCCAAGCTCACCGAGAGCGTCGGCTACCTCAGCACCCAGGCCGAGGAGAACAACGCCGAGACCACCGCGGCCGTCGCCGACGTCACCGGTTCGCTCGCCAAGCTGCGCGAGAAGCACGAGTCGTCGCTCACCGAGCTGCGCACCCACCTGCGCCAGCGCCTGACCGAGCTCAACGAGCAGATGGAGCTGGGCCGCACCGAGACCCGGGAGCACGCCGAGGCCACCTCCGAGCGCCTGCGCGAGGCGATGGTCGAGCGCACCGACGCCCTGAGCTCCCGGATCGCCGAGGACGCCGAGCGCGTCACCGCCGACTTCGCCGAGCTGCGGGAGTTCGTCCGGGAGAGCGGCGACAAGCTCTCCACCGAGTCCGAGGAGCGCTCGCAGGCGCTGACCGAGACGCTCACCGAGCAGGTGGAGGCGCACCGGGCGGCCCTGGACGAGCGTCTGGAGCGCCAGCGCGAGTCGATCACCGGCAAGGTCGACAACCACCTGTCGCAGATCACCGGCAAGGTGGACCACGAGCTGGGCCGCCTCACCGACCGCTTCGACACCTTCGAGGGCCACTTCGAGGGGAGCTTCGAGAGCGTCGAGGGCAAGATCGACCGCATCGACGGCCGTATCGACGGTGTCAACGGTCGCCTGGACGGCCTGGACGGCCGGGTCAACGGGGTCGAGGGCCAGTTCGAGGGCGTCAGCGGGCACTTCGAGGGCGTCGACGGCCGTATGGAGGCCCTCGACGACCGGCTGGAGGCGCTCAACCAGCGGCTCAACCAGCTCCCGCAGACCATGGAGGTCAGCGAGCTGCACCGCCGCCTGACCGAGCTGGTGGACCGGCCCCAACTGGACCACAGCAGCAAGCTGGACGAGATCGACGAGCACGTCACCTCGTCCGTGACGCCGGTGCTGCGCGAGCTCAAGCAGCGTCCGGACCGGCACGAGATGGAGGAGACCGTCACCGAGGCGGTCGAGAACTCCCACGACGACATCACCAAGCGGTTCACCTCCCTGGAGGAGACCGTGCTGGCCCTGGCGGAGGCGCTGCTGCGCCCGAACCGGGAGGGCAAGAAGAAGCGCCGCCTCGACGACGACGAGGACGACGAGTAGGACGCCGTCCGCCCGGTGACCGCCGGGCGGACACGGACCGGTGGGGGCCGGGGCACCGCGGGGTGTCCCGGCCCCCTTCGCGTGTTCGGAGGCGTCGGCACGGGTGAGCGGCGCTCACGCGCCAGAACGCCACCGTGCCGCCGGTTCCCCGTCTTCCGTGGACGCCGACGGGGAACCGGGGCCACCGGGTGCCCGGGCGGGCCGGGAGGGGCGCGGCCGGCCCCGGCGGTACCCGAGCAGGTCAGACCGTGAAGACGATCTTGCCGAACTGCTCTCCGTCGGCCATGGCCTGGAAGCCCTCCCCGGCCCTGGCCAGGGGCAGCACCCGGTCGATCTCGGGGCGCACGCCCGTGCGGGCGCACATCCGGGCCAGGGAGTCCAGCTCCTGCTTGGTGCCCATGGTGGAGCCGATGACCCTCAACTGGAGGAAGAACACCCGGTTGAGCTCGGCAGGGGGCGCGTCCCCGCTGGTGGCGCCGCAGGTGATCACGGCGCCGCCCGGCTTCAGGGAGCGCAGGGAGTGCGCCCAGGTGGCCTGGCCGACCGAGTCGAAGACCGCGTCCACCCTCTCCGGCAGGCGCTCACCCGTGGGCAGCGCCGCGTGGGCGCCCAGGGACAGGGCCCTGGTCCGCTTCTCCTCGCTGCGGCTGGTGGCGTAGATCCGGTGGCCGACCTGGGCCGCCAGGCGGATGAGCGCCGCGGCCACCCCTCCCCCGGCGCCCTGCACCAGCACCGTGGAACCGGGACGCAGGTCGGCCTTGCCGAAGAGCATGCTGTAGGCGGTGAGCCACGCGGTGGGCAGGCAGGCGGCCTCCTCGAAGCTCAGTTCCTCGGGCTTGGGCACCAGGTTGCCGCGGGGTACCAGGACCCTCTCCGCGAAGGTGCCGTCGTGGACCTCCGAGAGCAGGGAGCGGCGGGGATCGCGGGTCTCGTCGCCGCCCCCGGCGGACGGGTCCCCGACGACCCCGTGCACGATGACCTCGTTGCCGTCCTCGTCCACTCCGGCTGCGTCGCAGCCCAGGACCATGGGCAGGCGCTTCTCGCTGAGCCCGACTCCGCGCAGGCTCCACAGGTCGTGGTGGTTGAGGGATGCGGCTCTGACGTCGACCGCCGTCCACCCCTCGCGGGGCTCGGGGTCGGGGCGCTCGCCCGCCTCCAGGCCGGAGACGGGGTCCTCGGGCGCGATGCGTGCTGCGGTGATAGCGAACATACCCAGAGCCAACCACGGCGACCGAACCCGGTTCCACCCCCGGGCCGTGCCCGGGCGGCCGGATGGTCCGGGCGGTCCGAGTGGTTCGGTGGTCCGGTGGTTCGGGTGACCGAGCGGTTCGGGCGGCCGGGCGGTCCGAGTGGTCCGAGTGGTCCGGTGGTCCGGTCGCCTACGGGTCCGTCGGCCTGCGCCCCGCCTCGAAGTCACGCCGGTACCTGTCCAGTGCCTCCTCCATCACGTCCTCGGAGAGGTAGGCGATCGGCCGGACGTCGTCCAGGAGCGGTTCGTGGTCCGGGCCGTGGGCGACGGTGCGCCCCTGGAGCACCCACCCGCACCGCTCCGGGTCCTCCTCCACGAGCGAGGCGTACTTGCGGACCTGGCGGGCGAGCCAGTCCTCCGGCGGGCGGGTCCACCAGGGTTCCGGTGTCAGGACGGTGACCGAGAGCCCGGGGAGTTCGAGCCCGCTCTCGTAGTCCTTGCTCACGGAGCGGCGGTCCTGGTCGGGACCGTCGGAGTAGCGCAGGTAGAGGCGGTCGTGCTCGGAGACGAGCTCCGCCAGTTCGGCCAGGCCGGTGATGGTCGGCAGGGGCGTCCGCGCGCCGTTGCGCCGTGAGGTCGCGTCCATACGGCCCGACTACCCCGCCCACTCTCGGAGAACACCCCCGGTGAGCGATGTGAGAGGTGTGGACGGGGACGGGGGGTACGTGGTCTGGCCGACCCATCCGGTTCGTCCGAATGGGCCGGCCAGGGTCATCGCCGTTCCCGGCGCCCGGGTGCGGGTCGGCGCCCGGGCGCGGGGACCGGTGGTCGAGGAGGTCGGTCTCCGAGGCCGGTTACGGCGTCACGGGGCTGCCGCCGAAGGTCACGACGAGCCGGCCGTCCTGGGTGAAGGACCAGTCCAGGCCGCCGTCGTACGAGGAGCACCGGGACCCGTTGGAGCCCGACCAGAACTGGTTCGAGCCGTCGGCGTCGCCGATGATCCTGTCGTTGGACCCGCTGTCGCACGAGGTGTTGTTCCGGAACACCGAGGAGCCGCCGTCGAAGTTGAAGTTGCGCTCCTCGTTGCCGATGCCGACGTTGTTCGCGATCGTCATCGAGCCGAGGTTCCTGTTGTAGGTGAACCCGTGCTTGCCGTTGTCGTAGGCGATGTTGCCCCTGATGACGTGGTCGACCCCGATGTCCTCGCCGCCGAGCTTGAAGCCGTTGCGGTCACCGCTGCCGGCCTGGGATCCGTCGCTGAGGGTGCCGTTCTCGTAGGCGAGGGAGTCCTCGATGGTCACGGCGCCGATGGGACCGGTCTCGCTCTTGGTGTAGAGGTCCCAGCCGTCGTCGATGTTGTTGTGGGCCACGGCGTAGCGGAAGACGTTCCCCGGACCTGAGGTGAGCTTCGCGGCGAAGCCGTCGGCGTCCTCGCCGTCGGAGTCGACGTTGTCGTGCGACTCCGCGCTCAGGACGAGGTTGTCCGAGGGCCACTCGCTCTCGGGGGTGCTGGAGGAGCGCCGCGAGATCTGAAGCCCCGTGTCGGCGTTGAAGCGCGTCACCGTGCGTTCGATGACGTTGTCGCTGCCGCCGACGAAGATGCCGTTGTCGCCGGCGTGCTCGACGATGACGCCGTAGACGTGCCAGTAGGACCCGTTCACCGCGAGCCCGCGGTTGGACGAGTTCTCACTCTGGGCCGAGAAGTCCAGCACCGGGGTCTCGCCCGGGTAGGCGGACAGTTCCGTGCGGTCGCCCGAGGTGCCGTCGTTGCCCTGCGGGATGGTGACCGTCTCCGAGAGGCGGTAGGTCCCGCCGCGCAGGTAGATCGTTCCGCCGGGGGTGACGCGGTCGATCGCCGAGGTGAGCGTCGTCGGGTCCGACTCCGTCCCGTCCGCGCTCTCGCTGCCGCCCGGCGCCGCGTACAGCGCGGAACCCGGCGGCGGCGTGTCACCGCCGCCGTCCCCGTCGCCGTCGCCCTCGCCCGCCTCGACGTCGAGGCGGTCGATGTTGGGCAGGCCGTTGCCGCTGGTGGGGTCGAACCGGATGGTGTTGCTGCCCGAACCCACCTGCACCGTGAGCGTCTTCGTCGTCCACGCGTCCCACTCGCCGGTGCTCTCGAACGAGGCCGACGTGGCCGTCGAACCGTTCACCTCGACGTCCGCGGGCCGTGCCGTGCCGGTTCCGTTGGCGAAGCGGACCGTCAGCGTCGCCGTGCCCGGGGCGGGGGCGTTCACGGTGAACTGCGCGTAGGCGCCGTCCTCGTTGGTGCCGTTGCAGAATCCGCCGCCGGAGTAGCCGGACCAGTCGGAGTCGATGGTGCCGGTGCAGACCGCGGGGGATTCCTCGGCCTCGTAACGGGTGGACTCGGCCTGCGCCGCACTGCCGGACAGCGCGACGAGCGTGCCGGCCAGCAGGGTGGCGGACGCGATGACGGGTCTCAGTTGCATTGTTCGTCTCCAGATTGGTTGCGGGGGGTCGATGAGGGGGCGGCCGGAGGGTCGCGCGGGGAGTACCGCGGCATGGACGGACCGGAACCGCCGGACATCGCTCCGAAGCTGGAAAGCGCTTTCTTGGGAGGACGTTAAGTGCTCGATACGGACACGTCAACAGTCTTGTATTCGGCCATCGGACGTGTTATAGGCAAAGACCGAATACGTGGTCAGGGGGTGGGGAAGGGACATGGAGTCCCCGTCACGGAAAATGGTTTTCCAGCACGGAGGCCCGTGCCGACGAGGGCAGGGGCCGTCAGATTCGGGGAAGGGGCCGGCTTCCCCGGAGGGGTTGGGGAAACGCCGACCACGTCCGCGCTTCCTCTTGTACGGGGAAAGGCGGGATGGTCCTACGAACCTATCTGGGCCAAGGCTTCCAACAACAGGTTGCGGACATTCCGGCTCGACAATACGGCGGGATCATCGGTCAGCCGCACGGAGCCGTCGTCCTCCCGGACGAGAAGGTCCTCGTGAAATTCCTCCACCGAGACAATGCCCTGCTCCTCAAGCATGTCGGCGGCCAGATACGTCACCATCATCTCGACTCTGTCGGGGCTTCCCACCAGAATGGCGGCCGGTGCTCGTTCCTGGTCACCGGCAGGTTCGGGAAAGCGCATGTTCATGGACTCCAGGTCGAACAGGTCCGGATTGTGTACCTTCCCGTTCCCGGAGTTCACATACAGGTAGTCGGATCCCAGGTCTCCGTTGAGCGCCCGCGCGACCGGATGAACCTCGGCCCCGTAGGAGGGGCCGTGACCGACCACGGAGATCTGCGGCGGTGACTCCCGTTCCCCAGCACCAAAGCTCTGTTGCCATGCGGCATCGCCCTGGCTCGGGCTCAGCGCCACCAGATGGGCTTTCGATTCCTCGGCACACAGCACAGACAGGTAGACATGCTCGGAGTCGGAAGCGACGTCGAAGTCCTCCGGGGAAAGCTCTTCCCCACCGCAGTACTCACCCGGGTCAACGTGCCAGAGCTCTTCCTCCTCTTCGCCGCGCTGGTATCCGACCACTTGATCCTCGACCACGATGCGTGTGTCGGTGAATCCAAGCTCCGCCATCTCCTGGATTCCTCCCGGGGCTTCGGGAGCGGTGAAGGTGGAGCTGTGTTCGATCTCGCCGGTCTCGGGATCCAGGACGACTTCGCTCACCCGGTCCCGGAAAAGGCCCTTCTCTCCATACATGACCAGTACGGACTCAGCCCCTGAGGGAAAACCCACGGCGACTTCCGCACCGGACACCAGGTAGCTCCACCGTTCGACTCCGATACGGGGGTCAATACCCACCACACCCTCCGGGGTCACCGCGACCGCGGACTACTGAGCCAAAGCCAGTCGTAGGACATCCTGCTCGATGTCCGGCGTGATACCAGCAAGTCCCCGAAGACCCGAAACCTCCACCGCGTCACGCGCACCGAGCTCCTCGGAGGTTTGATGTTCAACGACAGGTTCTTCCCGATTCGATCCTGTACATCCCGCACCGACCAGCGCTACCGCAGAAGCGACAACAGCGGACCGCTCCCAAGAAAGCCTTCTTCCCATCCTCTGCGCCCGTTCAGTTCAGGCCAACCACACGAGCCGCCACTCCCGAGTTGGGGTACTCACGCAGAAGCACAGCCCCCGGAGCTTCCTGGAAGGTTCCCGGTCCCACGAGATACTCACTGCGCACAACACTAAGCACCTCGCTGAGATCGATCTCCACAGGTAGTGTTATCGACTCTCCATGCCCCTTACCACTCCAGTCAAATACGGCGATCTCCATGTTCTCCTCTGCCTCAGACCACCTCAACTTCAGCAGAGAATCCTTCAATGGAAGCTGGCTGGAGAGAGTCCCACCCAAGTCTTCATCGTCAGTGACAACCTCACTCCGCACATCACCCGAGAAGCTCCGCACCTCGAAACGCACCTCCCAATCTTCTTCTCCAATCTTCTCAGTGCGAACCGCCAGATAGCCGTCGGGGAGGACACGAAGCAAGTGGTTGTCAGTCTCACTGGGCAATGTATCGGACAGAACTTCTCCACTCTCGGTATCGATGACGACCGTCCCGCGGAGCGGCCCCATGTTTTGGAGAACAGCCACATCACCGACCGGAGCAAACCTTACGTCCGGAGGCTCATCGTAGTGTTCGTAATCGCCGTTGAAATCCTGACCTTGCACGAGGCGCCACTGCTCCTCGCCTGTGGCTAGATCAAGACTGACCATTACCGGATCAGCTCCACCGCACCGATACACCACGACGACACCGCTGGGGGTAAGAAAGCCTTCTTCGACATGCGAATTTCCAGAACCGTCGATGCACTCCAGGTCCTCGTTGTGCCACCCTGATTCCCCCTCCCAAGGATCGAAGGAGACAATGACTCCTTCCGGGTCCCTGCTTCCAGCCATGACGAGTCCCTCATCAGCGACCAGACCGGCCTCCTGGAGCGACAGATGGCCCTCTCCGGCTTCGCCGTGCTCGATGACGCGTAGCTCCTCGCCTGTTCCGGAGTCCAGGAGCGCGAGGAAGCCTCCAGCGCTCACCGCGACCAAAGACCCGTCCGGAGATACCGCGACCTCAGCCTCGGACTCAAGAAGCCGGTAGCTCCACACCTCTTCTCCGTTCCGGGTGTCAAGGCCAACAGCGCCATCATTGACGTGCAACACCGCCCCCGTGGGCACGGGAAGGACTTCCTGAAGCACGCTGTCCTCCGCTCCCTCCCACACCCAGGCTGCCTCAGAGACCGTGGTCGGCACCCGGAGCTTCTCAGGTTGATCCCCGGTTACCTCATGAACGATCTCGTAATCAGCCAGCTGTCGGGATTCCTCCTGCCCGCCGTCATAATCAGGCAACAGGAGTAATCCGACCACCATCACCAAAATAAGCACGACTGCCATGACAGATATTGACCATATGGTTTTTCTATTCATAATTAGCCATACACTTCCAACGCATGATCCAAAATACTCCCCGAAAACTAATCATCGGGGTTTTCTTCATCCGAATCCGACTTAACGCTGTCTTCATTCATTTCTCCACGGCCCCTGTTATACTCATCAATGTACTGCTCCATTGCCTGCCCTGTGCTAAATTCACTTGACCCCCAGGAATTATTAATTATTTCGCTCCACCCGTTCGCAATAGCAGTACCCTGCTCACCAGGAGACACATTCCATTGAGCAGTATCAGCAGGAATATATGAGTTCCCTCTTTCGTCCTCCACCACCGGACTGTATATATTTTCTCGAAGCCCTTCCATTACAGACTCATCATCATGCGCAATCCCCCGAAGAGCAGCCAACATAAAATCATCTTCCGCCTCCCACTCGCCGCGATTGTTTTCCTCTCGCTCTTCCGCTTCGTACGACTCAATATCGAAGCCCTCCTTAATGCCAATTTTGATTCCCTCAGACAGTACACTACTTCCCGCAAACGGCATTTCCGATATTGCAGCCCCAAACATATCTGCCCCGTATCCGGTTACCCTATTTTTATAATCTGCGTCCTTGCCGTCATTTACCGTCCGGGTAGCAGCCTCTTCTTCCAGGGCAGTGTCAATAAGACCTCGAAGAATCCCCGCCTCCTCGGCTCCCCCCAGAGAGAGTTCGTCTGCAACAGAGCTCCGGCCTTCAATATATTCATACATTTTGTCTTGACCAAAGGCCATGGTTTCTGCATATACCCTAGAGGCCGCATTTCCATCTCCCATTATTTGCTGAATAAAATCTGCCCTATCGGAAGGAACCAGCAGAAGACCGTGGTCCGGGTCCCACCTCGTCTGGTCCTGCCCCTCGGGAACACCGGAACTACCCGAATTTGTGCCGTATCCACTAGCGAAATCATCGATGTATGAGCTAAAGAGATCTGACCATGCCCAGGCAAGTTCTGGGTTCAAGTGCCCCGCTGATACGTTATCCCATTCCATGTCAACCACAGTGCCGTCGGGATTTGTTACCTGACCCTCGACCGAGTGCCCCGTTCCCGAAAGGGCATCACTAAATGAAGGGTCACTAAATATTTCCATCAATGCGACCATAGCTTCTCCCGCACGTTCTTGCTCGACTTCATCGCCATCAGCTTGCTCCCCCATCCAGTCAGTGATGCCGCTAACCGCAGCTCCGTCATCCGGCCACGAATGCGTATAAAGAGTCTCGATAATCCGCTCATGCGTTAGATGCTCATGATTCGGATGATACTGATACTCGCTCCCTTCAAAATCCTCACCTGTAATTATGATGTTATTCGCTTCGGGGTTCCGACTGGCAATTTCAATGATGCTCTGGAGATATTCACCGTCAGTCGGGTTACTCCAGGCCTCTCCATGAATAAGATCCGCAGCACTGGATGCGAGGAGAGCAGTGGAGAACTCTGTCCCACCCTTCATCCCTGGCCCTGAGTGGCTTAGGAAATCACCTAGTACGGAGAAGCTATCGCGCCAGCTATCGTGCTCTGAAACCTGTGCATCGATATCACCTTCGTCTTGCATCCCGAACATATCTACCTTGTCTCCAAAGGCAGTGTCCTGGACATCCTGGGGAAGATACTCCATCCCACCACCGATATCCTCGTCCGAGAGGACTAGCATGGTATTGGATAGGGCACGGTTTAGCTCTTCGCGAAGCGAATCACTAATATGCTCGCTAGAACTCACCTGATTGGCAAATGTCAGAAAACTTGAATTACCTGAAGCCGCATCGAGATCTCCAAATAGAGTTTCCATGAACTCGACCTCTCCGCCCAGTAGCTTCTCCCCGTTCTGCTGGGCCGTCAGTCCACGCGTCACCACAGCGGAGATCAGCGCGAGGTACTCGGGGTTGTTCTCCAACGCATCGATACTGACCTCGTTGCCGTTGAGGACCGCTTCGCCGATATGGGTCGCGATGACCTCGGCCTGGCCCTCATCGACGTGGTAGTACTCGAAGTCTCCCGTCGTGTAGAACCCGATGTTCTCGTTCGCTCCGAAGTAACCCCCGTCAGCGAGAGCCCGGATGTTCTCAGGAGTGGGGCCCTCCTTCAGTCTCTCCTGGATCTCGTCACACCTGGTCTCCAGGTCCCGCCACGCCTCCTCGGCCTGGAAGTTGTGCGACTCGATGATCCGCTGGGAGATGTTGAGGTTGTCCGGCTCGGCGGAGTTCGCGAGGGCCGTGGAGAGGTTCTCCTTGATCTCCTCGATCCTGTCCTCGTACCACTTGACGTCGGTACTGATCTTCTCGAGGACGCCGTAGGCGTGGATACAGGCCAGCATCGAGCTGCTCCAGGCGAACTGGTTCTCGTTCGCGGCACCTCTGAGGCTTTCACCGATCAGGTCGGAGAACTCGAAACCCACGGACGTGGTGATCGTGTTGTACTCAACGGAACGGCCGCTGATCAGGGAGAAGAGCTCCTCGAAGGTATCCCTGGCGGAGGCGACGGTGCCGCGGTCGATCTCGCATTCGATGTAGCTGAGCGCGGACAAGATGAGGCTCCTGGGGAAAGGTACGTGGGGGAAGGGTGATCAGTAGAGCTGAGCGCCGTTGATGGGGATGTGGTACTCCTCCGACGACTCCAGGTCCGTCACGGCGGCCTCGTAGGAACCTGCCTGGATGTTCTCTGCCAGAGTCCTCGCGTGGTTGCGGACGTCGATCATGTGCTGTTCGTGGTCCGTTCCGAAAGCGATCCACCCGGTGATACCTGGAGCACCACTGACCGCGTTCTTCGCAGCCTGGATCGCCTCGTCGAAGTCCGTCGGCAGGTCCCGGAGCCGTGCCGCCGCCTCCGCCGACGCCGTTCCGCCCGCGTGAGCATCGTCAACGTTCACACCGGTGCCATCCGACACGGCTTCACCTGCTTCCCTCATCTGAGCTGCTGATACGTTCCGGAGAATCGGAAGTATCCACGGTGTTCACCCGATTACCGAAACTGACGATATCGAGGAAAGAAGACACGTATGGCGGGCTGCCCCTGTGAACTGGGGTGATGTTTCGGACCTGGCCGGAAGCGGCCACGGCACGAGACCCGCAGGGCGGGAAACAGGGCTCACCCGGCGGCACGCTGGGCCGGGACCTCCAGCCGGACCGGGACCTCCAACCGGGCGGTGTCCGCCGGCTCACCTGCGGGCACCGGGGACCCACCCCCGCGCGGGTCCACCACGGCCCACACGGTGATCGGGTGTCCCGGCAGGCCGAACCACCCCCAGCCGGCGGCCAGGCGGTCGACCAGGCGCAGGCCGAAGCCCGCCCCCAGGTCGGGGACGGTGGGCACCGCTCCCGGGAGGGCGCCGTCGTCGGTCACCGCGAGCCAGAACATGCCCCGGTAGCCCTCCATCTCCATGCGGACGCGACCGCAGGGACCCCCGGAGGCGGTGTGGCGCAGGGCGTTCGTGTGCAGCTCGGACAGAACCGCGATGAGGGGATAGGCCCGGTCATAGCTGAGCTTGGTGCCGTGCCAGCACCACAGCCGGGCGGAGGCCACCTGCTGCGGCAGCGATCCCCAACTCACCATTCGGACGCCCGGAACCCGGGATGGAATCCTCTTCGGGAGTTCCGCACTCCACTTCTCCCCACCCACGCCGCCACCGTCCCGCATCGCTTCCGCTCCCCTCGACCTGGGCTTCTCCGTCGCAGACCAGCTTGGCCGCAGGCCGCTCTCCCGGCCTCCTCCAATGGAGTTTCCGCGAAATCCCATTCACGCGGATGGAGTTCCTGCGAAAATCCATCGCGTGAAAGAAAAGAACGGTAGTACCTTTTTGTCCATTTCTGGTATGCGAATATCAGGCATGGCGAAGGTGAGCACCGACATCAAGGAACGCTGGGGCTGCGTCCTCCAGCGGCGGCGCGAGGCCTGCGGGATGACCCAGGAGACGCTGGGCCGCGCCCTCGGGGTGAAGGGCACCGCGGTGTCCAACCTGGAGCGCGGCCGGACCACCCCGGCGCGGGATGTGCTGGCGTCCCTGGACAAGGCCCTCGGGACCGGCGACGAGCTGGCCCAACTGTGGGAGGACCTCGTCAAGGAGGGCAAGATCCCGTGGCTGGGCCAGATGGAGGAGCTGGAGAAGAAGGCGGCCTCCATCCTGGAGTTCCACCCGTTCCTGGTTCCCTCGCTGCTCCAGACGGCGGACTACGCCACCGCGGTCATGCGCGCCGTCACTCCGTGGGAGCCGCAGGCGAGGACCGAGGCGAGCGTGCGTGAGCGGATCGCCCGGGGAGAGCGCTTCCAGAGCGCGGACACCCCGGTGATGATGGTGGTGATCGGCCGCGCGGTCCTGACCGAGCCGATCGACCACGGGCCCGTCATGCGCGGGCAGTTGGAGTACGTCCATGCTCTCGCCAAACGTGAGCGGATAACCTTGCAGATCACGGAAGAACCTCTACATCCCGGACTGGTCGGACCGTTCACGGTGCTCGATCCTCCTCCCGAGCGGGAGCTCGTGTACGCGGAATCGGCCCACAAGGGCCAGTTCATCCACGATCCCGACGCCGTGGGAGAGTTCAAGCTGAGGTTCCACCGCTTGCAGGCAGCGGCGATGCCACCGGGCCAGTCGCTGCGGCTGGTCGAAGAGACGATTGAGGGATTTGCGCCATGAGTGACGTCCAGTGGCACAAGAGCAGCTACAGCGGAGGCTCGCACCAGAACTGTGTGGAGGTCGCCGAGGGCCCCGAGCACACCCTGGTCCGCGACACGCAGTACCGCGACCACGGCCACCTCGCCTTCGAGGGCCTCGCCTGGTCCGGCTTCCTCTCCTCCGTCAAGAGCGACCGCTAACCGCGTCGATCCGGCCCCTGTTCCCCGTCGTGGGAGCGGGGGCATTTCTGTGCCCTATGCCCGGATAGAGGCTTTTGTGTTTTTAGCGAGAAAGATTCTCCCAAGCCACCTCACCTGGGAGAACGCACCAATCCAGAATCTTTTCCGCGTTACTTCGCGGTAGCCGCGCCGTCCACACTCGAAATGCCTTACGCTTTTCTCCAAAACCACGAATGACCCCGCGACGGTTGGAATCCGCCCGGGGTCGTGGCCAGCAACTCCATCCCTTCAAACACAAGGATTGCCAGCATGCGCCAGTTTAGCGCTGCCCTCCTCAGCCGTGCCCTGGGCCCGCTGATCGCCTTTCTCTCCTCCCCGTGCGGACGCCACTCCGCGGTGGCCGGTCGCCGCCGCCGCTCCACCCGCGTGCGCCGCTACGCTCCCCCGCCGCTTCCCGCGCCCACACCCGCACCGCGTCTGGCAGCCCCGCGAGAGGTCGTTCCGGCCGAGGACGTCGCCCTGGTCAGGCCCTACTTCGCCGCCCACGAGCGCCTCCGCACGGCCCAGACCCGCATCCCAGAGCCCCGCGTTCCCCAGCCCCGCCGCCCCGGGCCCGAGACCGACGAGGTGGCGCGCGGGTTCGCCCAGGTCCAGGAACGCGCCGCCGCCATCCTCCAGCAGTGGTCGGCCGCCCCGGACGGCGACCTGCTCTCCGGTCCCGCGCCCCGGTTCGGGGTGGTCAGGCCCCCGGAGCCCCCACGGCCCGACACGACCGGTGAGTTCGCCGAACTGGCCGACCTGACCCGCATCTGGCTCGACCAGCGGCGGCGGTGCGAGGAGATCCCGGCATGAGCGGCCCCGTGCGCTGGGAGCACCGCGTCTACTCCGGGAACCTCCGCGAACTCGCACAGGTCAGGAACGACCTGGCCGCCGACCTCGCCGGGTTCGACCCCGACCTGGTCGCCGCCCTCCAACTGTGCCTGTCGGAGCTGTTCGCCAACGCCGTCAAGTACACCGACTCCGGCACGGAGCACGGCGAGGTCGTCCGCACCCTGTCCCTGCCCGGCCCCGCCGCCCTGCGCCTCTCGGTCAGCGACTCCGGCGGCGGTGGCGGCCTCCCGCGCATCCCGGTCGAGCGCGACGGCGACGAGTGGGACTGGGCGGAGGGACAGCGCGGCCTGCTCCTGGTCCAGAACCTGTCCCGCGCCTGGGGCCACCACCCGCTCGTCCCCTGGGGCGACCTGGGCACCAACGTGTGGGCCGAGTTCGCCGTTGACCCGGCCACCGTCCCGCAGGGTCTGCGCCCCTACGTCTTCACCCACTGACCTTTTGGGGCCACGGAATTCCCCTCGGCCTCACAACAACAGCAAGGAGTGCTGTGCCCAGCGAAGAACACGAGATACCCCTGCAACTCATCCGGAACGCCCCGGAGGTGGTCGTCCCCCTGCTCCGCGACGCCGCCGGCTTCGAACTGCCCGAGCACACGGAGGCCTCCATGACCTCCTCCGAGTGCACCGACGGCAAACCGCGCGTCTACACCAGCGACGGAGCCGTGGTACTGCGCAACGGCACCGAGAAGGTCCCGGCCGTGGTGGTGGAGCACCAGCACGTCCGGGAGAAGGAGAGGACCTGATGTCCGTGGGAACCTACAACTGGCAGAGCGACTTCGCGCGTAAGTACGTCGGCATCGGCCGCGAGGAAGGCCGCGAGGAAGGCCTTGAAGAGGGACTCGCCCAGGGCGTGGTCCTCTTCCTCACCGCACGAGGCTTCGAGGTCTCCGACAGGACCCGTCAGCGCATCGAATCCTGCGACGACCTCGACACTCTGAGGACCCGGGTCCACAGGTCGGCCAAGGTCGACAGCCCCGAGGAACTCTTCGACTGACGCCGGGCACCGGAACCACTCGGGGTGGGAAGCAGCCGCTCCCCACCCCGCACGTGTACGCCGATCCGCTATATCGCCAGCGGGGACTCCACCGGCAGGGACGTGTCCGTGGCCAGGTCCAGGGCCGACGGCGGCAGGCCCGCGGCCACGACCTCGGCGCCCAGGGCGGCGATCATCGCGCCGTTGTCCGTGCACAGGCGCGGGCGCGGGACGCGCAGTTCGACGCCGGCCTCCCGGCAGCGCTGCTCGGCGAGCGCGCGCAGCGCCGAGTTCGCCGCCACGCCACCGCTGATGACCAGTGTGCTCACCCCGTGCTCCACGCAGGCGTCCACGGCCTTGCGGGTGAGAACGTCCACCACCGACTCCTGGAAGGCGGCGGCGATGTCGGCGACCACGAGGGGCTCACCCCTGCGGTCGGCGTCCTCCACGTGGCGGGCCACGGCGGTCTTGAGCCCGGAGAACGAGAAGTCGTAGGTGCCGTCGCCCCACTTGCCGCGCGGAAACCGGATGGCCCGGGAATCACCCTTCTGGGCCGCCTTGTCGATGGGCGGCCCGCCCGGGTAGGGCAGTTCCAGCAGGCGCGCCACCTTGTCGTAGGCCTCGCCGGCGGCGTCGTCCACGGTGTCGCCGAGGGAGACCACCTCGGTGGCCAGGTCGTTGACCAGCAGCAGCGAGGTGTGGCCGCCCGAGACCAGCAGGGCGATCGCGGGCTTGGGCAGCGGCCCGTGCTCCAGTTGGTCCACGGCCACGTGTCCCACCAGGTGGTTCACGCCGTAGAGGGGCTTGTCCAGGGCCATGGCGTAGGCCTTCGCTGCGGAGACGCCCACGAGCAGGGCGCCCGCCAGGCCCGGCCCGGCGGTCACCGCGATCGCGTCCACGTCCGACAGCTTCGCCCCCGCCTGTTCCAGGGCCCGCCGCACGGTCGGGGTCATCGCCTCCAGGTGCGCGCGGCTGGCCACCTCGGGCACCACACCGCCGAAGCGGACGTGCTGGTCGACGCTGGAGGCGACGGAGTCCCCGAGCAGCTCGCAGCCGCGTACCAGGGCCACGCCGGTCTCGTCGCAGGACGTCTCGATCCCCATGACCAGGGGCAGGTCACGCTCACTCATGGCTTCCCTCCCCGGCGACACGCCGCATGACGAGGGCGTCCGCACCGTTGTAGTACCCGCGCCGCACACCGATCTGCACGAAGCCGAACCGCTCGTAGAGCCTCTGTGCGCGCGGGTTGTCCGAGCGCACCTCCAGGAACATGTGGGTGACGCCGCGCCGGGCGGCCTGGTCGAGCAGCTCGGTGAGCAGCGCGCCGCCCACACCCCTGCCCCAGACCTGCTCGGAGACGGCCATGGTCTGCACGTCGCCCTCGGGCGGGACGAACCGCAGCCCGGCGTAGCCCACGACCGCGTCACCGGACGCGGCCACCACGTAGTGGCGGGTGGGTTCGGCCAGCTCGCCGCGGAGCATGCCCTCGCTCCAGGCGTCGAGCGGGAACAGGGTGCGTTCGAGGGTCATGACGGCCGGAACGTCGGCGTCGGTCATCTCACGCAGGCGCACACCGGTCACACCGGTCGTTTCGGTCACTTCACCCACTGGCGTACCTTCTTCGGGGCACCGGGCTCCACCGCGTCCGGGCGGCGCAGGTAGAGCGGGTTGGGCTCGGGCAGTTCCTCGCCCCGGCGCAGGCGCAGCAGGGCGAGCTCGGCCATGGCGGCGGCGTCCGGGTGGAGCGGGTCCACGGGGGCGGATCCGACGCCGAGCACGTCGGCGTACATGTGGGCACCGCCGCCGACCAGCGGCAGGCCGCCGGTGTCCAGTTCGGCGGGCCGGTCGACGCGCACCTCGCCCACACGGGTGAGGTGGTCGTCGTAGCGCGCCCAGAACACCTCCTTGCGGCGGGCGTCGGTCATGGCGACGAAGGGCTCGGTGCGACCGGTGGCGAAGGCCAGGGCGTCCAGGGTGGCGACCCCGTGGCAGGGGACGCCGAGGGCCTCGGCCAGGGCGTGCGCGGTGGCCAGCCCGACCCGCAGGCCGGTGTAGGGGCCGGGGCCGACGCCGACGGCGACGTGGTCGAGGTCGGCCAGGGCGATCCCGGCCTCCTCGGCGATCCGCGCGATGGTGGGGCTGAGCAGCTCACCGTGGCGGCGGGCGTCCACGGAGCTCGCGGTGGCGCGCAGGGTGAACTCCCCGTCGGGTCCGCTCTCGCCGATGGCGGCGGTGACCGCCGGGGTGGCGGTGTCGAAGGCCAGGAGAAGCACGGGCGGCCGCCTATCCGCGCCCGGCGGCGGTGCCGGGCAGGTCGGTACCGGTCCAGCGGGCGCCGACGGCGCGCAGGTGGACGGTGCGGGTGTCGTCGGGGTGCCGTTCGATGTGGATCTCCAGCCGCTCGTCGGAGAGCCCCTCGGCCACGCCCTCGCCCCACTCGACCACGGTGACGGAGTCGGGGAGGGTCATGTCCAGGTCGATGTCGTCGATCTCGTCGGCCCCGCCGAGCCGGTAGGCGTCCACGTGCACCAGGGAGGGGCCTCCGGTCAGGGAGGGGTGGATCCGGGAGATGACGAAGGTCGGGGAGGTGACCCGTCCGCGCACGCCCAGGCCCTCGCCCAGGCCCTGGGTGAGTGTGGTCTTCCCCGCGCCGAGCGGCCCGGACAGGATCAGCAGGTCACCGGGGCGGGTGAGTGCGGCGAGGTCGCGTCCGAGGGTGCGCATGGCCTCGTCGGTGGCGGCGGTGACCTCACCGACGGTGTCCGCACCTGGAGTGGTTGCTGTCGCGTCTGTCATCGGCTCGCTGCTCGTTCGGATGTGGTGGACGGTTCGTGGCTTGCGGGACGCGCCGGGTCGGGCGTGTCCCGATGGGCGCGTCGGAACGCGTTCCCTGTCCAGATTAGGCGGGGCGGAGGGGAGCCGTGACCGGATCGCGGCGATCGGTCGGGCGGTCGTGCCGAAGCCGTGCCCGGTGAGGCCGAGCCGTGCCCGATCACGCCGACCCGGCGCGTGTCCCCGCGTACCGCCTCCGCTCAGGCCGGGGCGCCGACGTATTCACGCGGGACCCGGACGCCCACCCTGGTGACGATCTCGTACGGGATGGTGTCCAGGATCCGGGCCCAGTCCTCGGCGGTCGGGACGCCCGGGTCCTCTCCGGGATCGCCGAACAGCACCGCGTACTCCCCGGCCTCCACCGTGTCGTCGCCCACATCCACAACGAACTGGTCCATGCAGACTGTTCCCGAGATGACGCGGGACCGGCCGCCGAGCAGGACGGGGCCCTTGTTGGTGGCCGCGCGGGGGACGCCGTCCGCGTAACCGAGCGGCACCAGGGCCAGGGTGGTCTCCCGGTCGGTGACGTAGCGGTGGCCGTAGGAGACGCCGCTGCCCGCCGGGACGCGCTTGGTGAGGGCGATCCGCGAGCGCAGCGTCATCGCGGGGCGCAGCCCGGTCGCACCGAAGTCCGGGATCGGGCACAGGCCGTAACCGGCGATCCCGCCGCGGACGAGGTCGAACCGCGCCTCGGGGAGGGTGAGCAGCGCCGCCGAGTTGGCGATGTGCCGGACCTCGGGGTCCAGGCCGGCCTTGTCGGCGATCTCCAGCGCCTCGTGGAACCGGGAGAGCTGGAGCGCGATGGAGGGGTGGCCGGGTTCGTCGGCGCAGGCGAAGTGCGACCACACGCCGCAGACGCGCAGGTGCCCCTCGTCCTCGGCGCGGGCGGCGGCGTCCACCAGGTTCCGCCAGTCGGCCGGGTTGACCCCGCCGCGGTTGAGGCCGGTGTCGGCCTTGAGCTGCACGCGGGCGGTGCGGCCCAGGCGCACCGCCTCGGCGATCACCGTGTCCAGGACCGCGCGGTCGCTCACCCCGAGGTCGACGTCGGCCTCGACGGCCTCCGCGACCGGCTCGCCCGGCGGGATGATCCAGGCCAGGACGGGCAGGGTGAGCCCGGCCCGGCGCAGTTCGAGGGCCTCGTCGATGAAGGCCGTGCCCAACCAGGTCGCGCCGCCCGCGATCAGGGCGCGGGCCGCGGGGAGCATGCCGTGCCCGTAACCGTCGGCCTTGACCACTCCCATGAGCGGGGTGCCGCCGGCGCACTCGCGGAGCAGCCGCGCGTTGTGGGCGATCGCGTCGAGGTCGACGCGGGCGTGCGCGAAGTGAGACATGGTTCCAGTGTTCCACGTGCTGAGCACCGGGAGTGGACGGACGGCAGAGGTGGTCGGGCGGGGCGGCGGGACGGCGGGCGGAGCCGTGACCGCTTTCGCCGGTGTTCCAGGGCATGCGGGCTGACCAGGCACGACGCGGGTTTTCCCGGTTACCCGTAGTACATGGACACATGCGGGGTAGTACCGGAACTCGAAGCACAGTATCTGGGGGTACTGGCATGACCGAGATCGGAAATGAACGACCTGTCAACACCACACGCCTGTGGTCGGGGGGGCTGGCCACGGCCGTCGTCGCGGCACTGGTGATCTTCGCGGGCACCCTGGTCTTTCGCGGAGTGTTCGGAATCCCGGTGCTCGCCCCCGAGGACGCCGGGAACCTGGGCGACGCGAGCACCGTCGCGTACGCCCTCATGGCCGCCGTCGCCGCCCTGCTGGCCACGGGTCTGATGCACCTGCTGCTGCTCAGCGCACCGAGGGCGCTGAAGTTCTTCGGCTGGATCCTGGGCCTGGCGACCGCGATCGCCGCCGTCGCCCCGTTCAGCGAGGCCGCCGGGACGCCGAGCCAGATCGCCACGGCCGTGATCAACCTGGTCACGGGTATCGCGATCATCACCCTCCTGCGGAGCGTGGCGCGCTCGGCCACCCTGAGCAGCAGGTCGGTGGCCACCGACCCCGCGCACACGGCGCGGGCGTCGGAGGCCAACGTCAGGCCACTCGGGGAGACGGAGCCGATGCCCAGGGACGAGACGCAGCCCGTGGACCCGAAGGAGCCCCCGCAGGGTGAGGACCCCGTTCTGCGACACGAGGGAATCCTTCCCGACGTCAGGCAGGACGAGTACCGCAGGAACCAGGTCCGCGCCCAGGAGATGGACGCGGAGGCGGAGCGGGCCAGGCAGAGCCGAAGGGCTCCGGGCGACGAGCACGCCGGGTAGCCCGAGACCCCGGCGACCCGTGGCGTCCCCCTGACCCGTGGCGCCAGAGGGGGGCGGAGCCGAGCGGCTCCGCCCCCTTCCGCGTGTCCGGGCCCCGGGGAGCGGTGAAGGCGCGGCCCCCGCCCTCTGCGGGCGGGACCGCCCCGAGTTCCCGTGGACGGCGGGGCACGGACGCCCCCGGGATACGGACAGGGCACGGCGCCGCGGTCGACGGTTCCCCGCGGTGTGCCCCGGCCCCGGCCACGGAGCTTGGTCCCTGACCCTCGGCCCCTTGGCCCCTGAGCTCCCTGGCTCCTTGGCTCCCTTGGCCCCTGGGCTCCCTGGTCACGGAGTCTGGCACTCTGGCCTCCCTGCCCTCCTGCCCCTGGTCACGGAGTCGGCGCGCCCGCGACGTACCCCCGTGTCCCGGATCACCCCAGGGGGCCGGATGTGGCCACACCGGCCCCTCTGCCGCTTCGCACCCTGCCTGACCTCCCCCGATCGCCACGGGAGCACCCTCCAGCCCCGTGTCCAGCGCTGAAACGCCACGGGCGGAATGTCCGACGTGACGACAGAATCAGGACGGGTCCTACTCTCCGCACACCTTCCAGGACCAAAGGTGAGTCCCCGCGGAGCGAGGACGGCGCCGTGCCCCCACGGCGAGCAGCCCTCTCCCCCGGTCCGCGTAAGGAGTGATCCAGGTGTCCGGTTGGAACATCCGGCCCGCAGACGTCGGCGCGGTGCTCTCCAGCACCGCCGCGCACATCGGTGACGAGGAGGGCACCGAGGGGCTGACCGGCCACATCAAGGACATCGAGGGACACCTCACCGACCTCAGCACCGGGGTCAGGAGCGTTCCGGTCAGCATCGCCCTGGGCGAGTTCGCCGGGCACTACTTCGGCGTCATGGGCGACATGGTCTCCCAGACCATCAGCGGCCTCACTGGAGCCGGCGACGCCACCACCGCCTACGTGAACGGCAACCACGAGATGGCGCTGGAGGCCCAGAGCAACGCGGGCGTGGTCCCAGAACCCGTGACCCAGCCCGGCGGCGGCCCCAACATGATCCGCTGACCTCCTTCCCCCGCCTCCCCTCCCCCACCAGGAGCCCCTCACCGTGTTCGACGGCCCTCCCATCGACTGCGACGGCAAGATCAATCCCTCGGCGTTCGCCGTTCCCGAGGCCGTGCCCACCGAACTGGAGGAACTGGCCCGCAGCCTGCGCGGCTCCGGAGTCGACGTCGCCGGAAGCGGCGAGGACATCACCTCCTCCTGGGCCGGGTTGTCGGAGTGCTACACCGCTCCCGAGGCAGAGACCCTCTACAGCGCCCTGTCCCCGGTCTCCAGCAGCGGCATCGTCATCGAGATGGCCACCGACCGTGTGGCCGGGGCCATCGAGGACTTCGCCGAGAGCGTCCGCAGCCTCAAGATCCGCTGGAACGGCCTGACCACCCGGTCCGAGGCTTTCCTGGCCGAGATCGCGGACGACGAGGACTGGGACGAGGCCGACGGCTTCTTCGGCGACCAGAGCGAGAACGTCGACAAGAACACGGCGCTCATCGAAGAGGCCGCCCGGTTGACCGCCGAGTACAACGAGGCCGAACGCACCTGCGCCAACAAGATCAACATCGGCATCGACGGACGCACCGAGTTCGTGGAGGGCTCCGAGGTGGGTGCGAACGGCCCGGCCGCGGGCGAGTTCGTCTACGGCCTCGACGCCGACCTGTCCGGCGTGCCCATGGAGTGGGGCACCCCGGCCGAGGTCGACAGCAGTTGGGCGGTGGACGTCGGCGACGCGGTGTGGGACTTCGGTGTCGGGGCGGTCGAGGGCACCGGCGCGATGGTGGGCGCGCACAGCTCCGAGGGCTGGTTCGAGATGTCCTGGGGCGATGCCTTCTTTGAGTACCACGAGGACAACATGCAGTCCGCGGCGTCGCTGGCGGGCATGTACGACGCCGAGTCCGACAGCTACGGCTGGGCCGGTGGCGACGTGGCCGTCTCGGCGTGGAAGGACCTGGCCCACTCGGTCGTGCCCTGGGAAGAATGGGGCGACCGCCCCGGCTACGTGATCGGCACCGCCGTGCTCAACATCGGCGTCATGGCGGCCGGAGCGGCCCTGTCGGCCACGGGCATCGGCTCGGTGGTCGGTGTGCCGCTGATGGCCTGGCGCGGGATGGCCATCCTCGACGGCATGGGCGGCCGCGGCGGCTCCGGGAGCGGATCCGACGGCGTGTCCGGCGCGGACACGGGACTGCCCGCGAACATCCCCGGCTTCGGCGGCAGCGGCTCGCCCGTGTTCAACCTGGATCCCGGTCTGTTCACCAGCGGCAACGCCACGTCCGCCCAGTTCGCCGACATGAACTCCGCCCTCAACCGGCTGCTCGGCACCGTCCACGACTCCCCGTCCACCGGTGGGGCTCCCGAGGCCCCCAGGGGCCAACCGGTCTCCGACACCTCCGACGAACAGCCCGCGCGCAAGCCCCGCCCGAACGGGGTCGGGGGCGACTCCTCCGGCGAGTCGGGCGAGTCGGGCGAGGGCGCCGAAACGGACCCCACCGTTCAGCAGATCAACGACACCGAGGGACTGCTGGACGAGCTCGACCGGCTGACCGGTGTCAGGAACGACCCCGAGAACACCACCGATGTCAGCCCGGACGCCAAGAAGGACCCCGGCGCGGACTGGGAGGGCGGGTGGTTCGCCGAGGACATGCCCGACCTCGGCGAGCTCACCCCGGAACAACGCGCCAACACCGGGCACGGTCCCGACGAGCCGGACCGGGCCCTCGCGCGCGTCGGCGGTGACGGGGACGGGGACACCCTGGCCGCCTCCCGGGACCTCCCGGGCTCCGCGCCGGACGCCAGGTTCGACCTCACCGGCGTCGGCGGCGAACGGTTCCCCGAGACCCCGGACGATCACCACGATGACCGCAGCACCGACCTGCGCGACGACAGGCCCGGCGTCACCAACCGCACGGAGACCACGCCCTCCCGGGACGAAGACACTCCCGGGGACCGGGACAGCGCCCGCGACGACTCCACCGACCTCCGCACCACGGATTCGTCCTCCTCTGATTCCGTGTCCCGCAACGGCGACAACAGCTCCAGCGACACTCCCTCGGAAACGCCGCACCACAGCTCGGACTCAGACGGATATCCCCAGAGTGAGTTCAAAGAAGACAAGGACGCCGATCTTCAGACCAGGAAGTTCGACGGAACATCCAGAAGGGATATCAATAGAGAAATTTCCCAAGAAATAGAACTGAAGCCAGATACGCCCCACAAGGAGTTCGCAAAGAGATTTACAGACTTCCTCAACAAGAAAATTGCAAACGGGGAAGAGAGGTACTTCCTCGAATTTTACAACAGCAATGGGAGTAGATTCAGGATTCAGCGTGAAATTTTCGGATTCAAAATTCCGCAGCTAACCAGCATCAACGGCTCTGCTCCCTGGTTCGCCATGGAGACGTTGCCCGAGCCAGACACGCCCGACTATCGCACACTTAACGACAGAGTTTATTTCTCAGCCGAGAGCAGCAGTAACACGACCTCAGAGATGGACGAGCACGCCGAGCGGCGAAGAGAAGCCATCAAGGAGGATCTTGTTGCAGAGAAGGAGCTTAAGGATAAGCGGGAGGAGCACAAGGACTACCCTGGCGACCATCCGGAAGTACTGCAGGCGGACATAGAACACAGTCCGCTCCACAACAGAATGACCAAAGATAGCGAGACGTACGGAGAAGAAGGCGCCAAGGTAGCGGTCAAGGACCTGTTCGACGGCCTTCACTCACTCCCCGGAAAAGACGGAAAGAATATTGACCTTCCTGAAATCGACGCCACAGAACCCTACAAGACCCCCGGGGCACCAAAAAGCGGAAACTACCAGTTCGACCAAATTTGGCCCCTCAAGGATGGTGGTATCCTCATTGTCGAGGCCAAGAGCAGCCAGTCGACCTCCCTTGGCGAGAGAACCATTCCGGTAGGCGACCAGCCCAAGCGAGTTTCCCAAGGGACTCCCGAGTACCTTGAAGCGACCACGGAAGACATGAAGAGGAGAGCCCGAGAGAAACCGATTGGAGAGCCGAATGAACTGGACATAGCAGAAATGATCGAAACAGCACGAGCCCAAGGGAAGCTCTACTATGCAGAAGTAAAGGGCATCACTCCAGAACAAAAGCAGAAGACCCTCGGCGAAGAACCCGAAGAAGGAGAAAAGCACTCCGGGTACAGCATTGGCCTTTTCGAAATCCCAAGAAGAAGAGCTATAAATTGACGTTCCGCATCGAGCGCCACGACATCAGCAACCCCAACTACCCCCAGTTCATCGCCAGGGTTCCCGAAAGGCGTAAATTCTATGTGCAATGGCTGATCGACTCGCCCTTTGACGCGGGAGGCCCTCTGAGCGGAGTTAAAGATCAGGCCGAGTTGTGTCTATCCATGGACACCGATGTGGACAAGCTGGAGACCTGGGAGGCCTGGGTCACCTATATGCAGATGAGCGAGGCCGCTCTCGCCGTCTCCACCACCGAGCCGGGCACCAGACTCACCCGAATGATCGACCACCAGGAACGCACCCTGACCGCGGTCGAACCCGACTACTTCACCAACGCTGGCAACTGGCTGACCGCGTTCTACCTGGCGGTGACCTGCCGTGACCAGGAACGCTACCGTTCCCTGTGCCATATCCCCGTCGAGACCCTGCGCCAGGCCGGGGAGAGCCGGGGAAGTCAGTACAACCCCTACATCTACCACCTGGTCGAAGCCTTGCAGGCCTTCGTCCTCAACCGGCCCGGGCTGGGAGAACACCTCCTCAAGGCCATGGAACTGTCCGACCCCGCGAACGCGGAAATCGGTACCACTGAGGTCCTCAACAAGCTGACCTTCCCGCCGTTGAACACCCTGATGCATCTGGTGCGGCGCAACAGCGACAAGTTCAACGAAGCCCTGGCAGAAGGACTGGAGTTGTTCCGCTCCTTCCGCACCGCCAACGAAGAACGCGCCAAGTCAATCGAAGGCGGAACCTCCATCCCCCTTCTGGCTCTGGCCTGCCTGGCCTACGACACTGCTGGGCAGGATCCCGCCTTCCACTTCGACGTCGAATCCGGCTACCTGCCCAAACACATCCTTGAACGCTCCTGGTACGGAGAGTTTCCCATCTGAAGGGACACGGGGGCCCTGTGAAGACATCCCGGGCGACAAAGTCCTCCTCCCACTCCTCGGGTGGCCCTCCCAACAACGTGGGCACCACCCCTTCCCCCGTTTCCCGTGCCTCTCACGAAAATCCTCGTTCCTGAAGGACCCCCTTGAGCCACGACGTCGTCGCCCTGCTCGCCGAGAGCCCCGGCCGCCGCTCCCTGATGGACGCGCTGGCCGCCGCCGGCCCCGACCTGCGGGTCCGGCTCATCGCCGAGGGCACCGTGGTCCACCTGCGTGACGGATCCGGCCGCCTGGTGCTGGCCGTGCAGGCGGCGCAGCGGCTCGCGGTGTCCGCCGAGGCCGACCGCCTCCTCACCGACGGGATCAGCGACGGCCTTCCCGCCCAGCCCCTGTGGGTCGAGGTCCGGGCGACGGAACCGCCCGGCACCGACACGGCGGCGACGGCACGGCGGTTCGCCCACGCACTGGTCGAGCGGCACGGCGGGGTGGTGTGGGAACCCGAGTCCCGCCTGCCCCGGGACGACGCGCACCTCCTCGGGGCCACCGACCACCCGGCGGTCAGCGTCCTCACCGCGAGGAACGCCGTACTCGTGCAGGACCGGCCGCTGGTCCCCCTGTCCAGCTGGCTGGTGGACGCGCTGGCCGAGCACGGCCGCCGAGGCCTCGGCCTGCAACTGGTCACCCCGTCCACGAGCCTCGTCACGCACGCGCTGCGCTGGTTCCTCAGCCGCCCCGGAGCCACGTGGGCCGTACGGGCCCCGGACGGGCGCCACTACGACGGCTTCAACGGCCTGCCGCTGGTGTGGGACCCGGCTACCGGGTTCGTGCCCGACCCGGGGGTGGACGCCGGGGAGGGCCCGAACGAGGCCTTCCGGGCGTCGGCGGACGAGGACCTGGGCACCCACCTGCACGTGGACCTGCGGGTCGACCACCCGGTCGACGAGCACCTCGAACTGGGCGGCACCGTGGAACTGCTCGCCGAGCACCTGGCCGGGGCGCCTCCCGCGGTGTGGGGCGTGTGCGAACCCCTGTCCCGGGCCTGGGACGCGGCCCAGGTCACGGCCATGGCGCGGCACCGCTCCCCGCGCGAGACCCTGCTGGCCTTCACCGGACGCCCCGGAAGCGCCCGGGAGGCCGTCGGTGTCCGGGAGGAGGGGGTGCGCCCCTTCGCCGGAAGCCTGAGGGTGTCGCGCACGCCGTCGGGGGTGCGCGAGCGGATCCTGTTCTCCGTGGGGCACCGGTCCGGGGAGGAGCCGGACCTGGAGGCCCTCACACCCCTCGTGCGCGAGCTGGCCTCACGGGACGGCCTGCGCAGCATGACCGTGCACCGTGCGCTGGGGCGCGCCGACCTGGCGTACGCGCCCCGCTGGGCGGGTGTGTCCGTCCCCGTGGGCCTGGCCGTGGGCTCCGAGGGAGTGCTGGAGGCCGGCAGGAGGAGGGCGCTGGCCGCACCGGTGGCGGGCACCGCCTTCGGCTCGCCCATGACCCCGCTGGTCTGGTACCGGATCGGGGACGGGGTGGAGGCGGACGGCTGGGACCGGTTCCGGGAGCTGATGGACCACCTCAGGCCCCGTTGACGAGCGCCCCGCTGATGAGGGCGTCCGCGTGCTCGGGGCTCAGGCAGTGCTCGATCACCATGACGGCGGCTCCGACCACGCCCGCGCTCTCCCCCGCCACGGACGAGACGATGTTCAGGTGCTCGGTGGCCAGGGGCAGCGACCGCTGGTAGATGACCTCCCGGACCCCGGCGAGCAGGTGGTCCCCGGCCAGGGCGAGCGCGCCGCCGATGACGATGACCGACGGGTTGAACATGTTCACCGACGCGGCCAGGACCTCGCCTATGTCGCGGCCCGCCTGGCGCAGCGCCCGCAGCGCGGGCACCGACCCGTTGCGGGACAGCTCCACCACGTCGCGGGCCCCGCTCGCGGGCACGCCCTCCCCGGTGAGCGCGGCGGCCAGGGCGGCGCCGCTGGCCACGGCCTCCAGGCACCCGGTGTTGCCGCAGCGGCAGGGCCGCTCGGCTCCGCTCGGGACGTGGATGTGCCCCATGTCCCCGGCGGCCCCCTGCGCCCCCCGGTAGACGCGGCCCTCGCTGACGATGCCGCAGCCGATACCGGTGGCGACCTTGACGAAGAGCAGGTGGCTGGCCGCGGGCCAGGCGGTGTGGTGCTCCCCGATCGCCATGATGTTGACGTCGTTGTCCACCAGGACCGGCACGTTGAGCTGGTCGTGGACGTAGCCGGGGACGTCGAAGTCGTCCCACCCGGGCATGATCGGCGGGTTGACCGCGCGCCCGGTGGAGTGCTGGACCGGCCCCGGAAGGCCGATGCCCAGGCCGAGCAGTTCGTCCACCCGGCGCCGCGCGCCCTCCAGCAGGCCGCGCCCCCTCTCCACGACCCAGTCCAGGACGGGCTCGGGGCCCAGAGCGATGTCCAGGTCGGCGCGCTCCTCGGCGAGCACCGCCCCGGACATGTCGGTGAGGGCGAGCCGGGCGTGGGTGGCGCCCAGGTCGGCGGCCAGGACCACGCGGGCGTCGGGCCGGAAGGAGAAGGTCGTGGGCGGCCTGCCCCCGGTGGAGACGGCCTCGCCCGTCGGCCCGATGAGTCCGCTGGAGAGCAGGGCGTCCACGCGCTGGGTGACGGTCGAGCGGGCCAGACCGGTGACCGAGGCCAGCTCCGAGCGGGTGCGCGGCCTGCCGTCGCGCAGGAGCTGGAGCAGGGTTCCCGCACCCGGTGCGGTGGTCGGAGCGACGGTCAAGCCTTGTCCCCCCGGGCGAGTCAGCGCGTCTTCCGTCATACGAACAGTGAAGCACAGGATCTATTGACCGGTCGGCATCAGCCTACTGTGCGTCAGCCCTTCAACTTATGCTTGACCATCGTCAGAAGTCCGGCGTACTGTTCTCGGCATGTCAGTGAAGAAGGTCACAAGCCTGGGAGAGGTGGCGGACCCCGGGCCGACCGCCCCGAACGCCTACCGCGCCGCGGTGATCGGCACCGGCTTCATGGGCCGGGTCCACTCCCACGCCGTCCGCGCCGCCGGCGGCGAGGTCGTCGGGGTCACGGGCTCCTCCCCCGACAAGGCCGAGCGGTTCCGGGTCGCCAACAACGTCGCCCGGTCCCACGCCGACGCCCTCGAACTCATCCACAGCGACGACGTGGACGTGGTCCACGTGTGCACGCCCAACCACCTCCACGCGCCGCTGAGCCTGGCCGCCCTGGCCGCCGGCAAGCACGTGGTGTGCGAGAAGCCCCTGGCCACCGACGCCGACACCGCGCGCCACCTCGTCCGCGCCGCGGAGGAGGCCGAACTGGTCGCCGTCGTCCCCTTCGCCTACCGGTTCCACCCCATGGCCCGCGAGGCGCGGGCCCGGGTCGCCGCCGGTTCCATCGGCCGCGTGAGCCTCGCCCACGGCGGCTACCTCCAGGACTGGCTCCTGTACCCGGAGGAGGACAACTGGCGGGTCGACCCCGAACTCGGCGGCCCCACCCGCGCCTTCGGCGACATCGGCTCCCACTGGTGCGACATGCTGGAGTTCGTCACCGGCGACCGCATCACCTCGGTCAGCGCCCAGACCTCCCGCGTCAACGACACCCGCGACGGGCGCCCCGTGGCCACCGAGGACCTGGTGGCCTTCCAGTTCGCCACGGCGGGCGGCGTGATCGGCGGAGCCGTCATCAGCCAGGTCTCCCCCGGCCGCAAGAACCGCCTGGTCCTGGAGGTCTCCGGAACCGAGGGGTCCCTGGTCTTCGACCAGGAGCGGCCCGAGACCCTCTGGGCGGGCAGCCGGGGCCGCACCGGCACCATCACCCGCGACGACCCCGAGCTGAGCTCCGACGCGGCGCGCCTGGCCACCACCCCCGTGGGGCACCCGCAGGGCTACCAGGACTGCTTCAACGCGCTGGTGGCCGACACCGGCGCCGCCATCGCGGGAAGCACGCCCGAGGGCCTGCCCGTGTTCGCCGACGGCCTGCGCGCCGCCGTCCTGGCCGAGGCCGTGCTGACCTCGGCCCGCGAGCGCCGCTGGGCCGACGTCCCGGAGGTGGACGGGGGATGACCACCGAGCCCCTGCTCCGGATGAGCGGCGTCAGCAAGTCCTTCCTGGGCGTGCGCGTGCTGCACGGTGTGGACCTGGAGCTGCGTCCCGGCGAGCTGCACGCGCTGGTCGGCGAGAACGGCGCGGGCAAGTCCACGCTGATGAAGGTGCTGGCCGGGGTGCACCGCGCGGACGCGGGAACCGTCGAGCTGGAGGGCAGGCCGGTCTCCTTCGAGCACCCCGTCCAGGCCCAGCGGGCGGGCGTGACCACGGTCTTCCAGGAGTTCAACCTCCTGCCCGAGCGCACCGTCGCCGAGAACGTCTTCCTGGGCCGGGAGATCCTCCGCCGCGGCCTGGTGGACGGCCGGGCCATGGAGCGGGCCACCGCCGCGCTGCTCGCCGACCTGGGCCTGGAGGGCATCGCACCCCGGGCCAGGGTGCGGTCACTGTCGGTGGCCGAGCAGCAGATCGTGGAGATCGTCAAGGCGCTCTCGCACGACGCGCGCATCATCTCCATGGACGAGCCGACCGCCGCGCTGGCCGACCACGAGGTGGAGGTGCTCTACCGGATCATCGGCCGCCTGCGCGAGCGCGGTGTGGCGGTGCTGTACGTGTCGCACCGCATGAAGGAGATCTTCGACCTGGCCGACACGGTCACCGTCCTCAAGGACGGGTACCGGGTGGACACCGTCCCCGCCGACGGGATCACCCCCTCCGAGCTGGTCCGCAAGATGGTGGGGCGCCCGGTCTCGGCGGTCTTCCCCGAGCGGCTGGAGCCGCACGGCGAACACGTGGGAAGGGTGCGGCTGTCGGTGGCCGGCGGCGGCAACACCCAGTTGGACGGGATCGGCTTCGAGGTGCGCGGCGGCGAGATCCTGGGCCTGGGCGGGCTCCAGGGCAGCGGGCGCACGGAGGTCGCCCACGCCCTCTTCGGCGTCGAGCGCTTCACCCGCGGCGAGGTCGCCGTGGACGGCCGAAGGGTCGACCCGCGCTCGCCGCGCCAGGCCGTGCGCTCCGGGCTGGTGCTGGTCACCGAGGACCGCAAGACGCAGGGACTGGCGCTGAACCAGTCGGTCGCGGCCAACGGGCGCCTGGTCCTGGACGCGGTCTGGCCCCTCGGCTCGTCCCGGCGGGCCAGGCGGCTCCCGGGCATCCTCTCCTCGGTGGAGCTGGTCGCGCGCGGCGGCCACGGCCAGGAGGTCCGCTACCTGTCCGGCGGCAACCAGCAGAAGGTGGTGCTGGCCAAGTGGCTGGCCGCCGAACCCGGCGTGATGGTGCTCGACGAGCCCACGCGCGGCATCGACGTGGGCGCCAAACAGGCCGTCTACCGGCTGATGCGCGAGCTGGCGGCGGCGGGTGTGGCGATCGTGCTCATCTCCTCCGAACTGCCCGAGCTGATCGGCATGTCCGACCGGCTGGTCGTCCTGCGGGACGGCCGTGTGGCGGGCGAGCTGCCCGGCGGGTCCAGCGAGGAGGCCGTCATGGCGGCGGCCACCGGATCACCCCACGGGGGCGGGGACGGCCCCGCCGCCCACGGTCCCCGGGCGTCGGCGCCCGCCGGCGACGCGTCCCCCGAAGCGCCGTCCCCCCGGGGAAGCGGCGGCGGTTCCCCGGCACGGCAGGAGGAGACCGCCCCGTGACACGCCCCCCGACCCCCCTCCCCCGGAACCCGCGGTGGCGCCTGGGCACCACCGGCCTGGTCTACCTCGCCCTGGTGCTGCTGCTCGTGCTCAGCGCGGCCCTCGTGGCCGCCCGGGGCGGCAACCTGTTCACCACCGCCAACACCGTCGACCTGCTCACCCGCAGCAGCCTGCTGGGGTTCCTGGCCATCGGCCAGACGCTCGTCATCCTGTGCCGCTCCCTGGACCTGTCGGTGGGCTACGTCGCCGCCCTGTCCACCGTGATCGCGGCCACCACCATGGCGGGGGACCCCTCCCGCGTCCTGCTCGGCGTGGGCGCGACGCTCGGCGCGGCCGGGCTGATCGGCCTGGTCAACGGGCTGGTGGTGACCGGGCTGCGGGTCAACCCCTTCATCGCCACCCTGGGCATGGGGCTGGTGATCAAGGGCTACCTGGACACGAACTTCCAGGGCCCGGCCGGAGCGGTCCCCGCCGCCTTCCAGGCCTTCGGCTACACCCGGATCGGCGTGCTGCCCGTCTCCACCCTGGTGATGCTGGGCGTGGCGGTGGCGGCCGTGCTGTTCCTGCGGCGCACCCGGACGGGCTACCACATGTACGCGGTGGGCGGCGACGCCGAGGTCGCCCGGCTCTCGGGGATCCGCTCCTGGGTGCCCACGGTCACCGCGCACGTGCTGTGCTCGGTCACGGCCGGTGTGGCCGGCCTGCTGCTGGCCGCCCGGTTCGGCACCGGCAGCGCCACGGTCTACTCCGGCGGCTACGAGCTGGAGGCCATCGCGGCCGTGGTGCTGGGAGGCACCTACCTGCTCGGCGGGCGCGGCGGCGTGGCCGGGACGGTCGCGGGGGTGCTCATCCTCGCCACGCTCGACACGGTGTTCAACGTGCTGGCGGTCGACCCGTTCGTCAAGGACGTGCTGCGCGGCGTCATCGTCATCGCCGCCGTGGCGGTCTACGCCCGCCGCGGCCACCCCGCCAGGAGGGTGCGCTTCCCCTCCGGAGGCACCGCGCCACCCGGACCCGGCACGGGGACGGAGCCGGGTTCCACGTCCGATCCCGGCTCCGGGTCCGGCGCGGGCCCCGGACCCGATCCCGACCGCGGACCCGACCACGGCCGGGGCCCCGGTTCCGCACCGCAACCCCTCGGAGGCCGACGATGACCCCGACCCCCACCCAGGACGTGCGCGGCCCGGGCGGCTCCGGCGGCTCGCGCGGTCCCGGCCGCGTACCGGCCGCGCTCGCCGCGCTGGGCCGGGGCGGCACGGCTACCGTCGCCCTGCTGCTGGCGCTGATCTTCGTGGTCATCGCCACCCAGAACCCGTCGTTCTTCGAGGGTCCGCCGCTGATGTCCTTCGCCAAGAAGGCCGCGCCGCTGGTGATCCTGGCGATCGGCCAGTACCTGGTGATCGTCTCCGGGGAGTTCGACCTGTCGGTCGGATCCCTGGTGGGCGCCCAGGTGGTGATCGCGGCGCGGCTCATCGACGGCCAGGAGGCCATGACCCTGCCGGTGGTCGGCCTCATGATGCTCTTCGGCCTGGCCGTGGGCCTGGTCAACGGCCTGGTGACCACGCTGCTCAGGGTGCCCTCGATCATCACCACGCTCGGCACGATGCTGATCCTGTTCGGCGCGGTCCGCTACTGGACGGGCGGTGCGCCCACCGGCGCGCTCTCGGAGTCCTTCCGGGTCCTCGGGCGCCACGGGATCGAGGGCGTGCCGCTCCTCGGCGAACTCCCGTGGGCGCTGGTCATCGCCCTGGTACTGGCGGTGGGCGCCGTGTTCCTCATGCGCTCGCCCTTCGGCCGCTCCCTCGTCGCGACGGGCGACAACGACGTCGCCGCCGCGTTCTCGGGGGTGCGGGTGTGGCGGGTGCGCACCATGGCCTTCGTCGGCTCCTCCCTGACGGCCACCGTCGCCGCCGTCCTCATCGGCGGATACGCCGGTGTCACGGCGCAGGTCGGTGACGGGCTGGAGTTCACCGCCATCACCGCCGTCGTGCTCGGCGGGGTGGTACTGGGCGGCGGGCGCGGCACCGTGGTCGCCGCCGTCCTGGGCGCCCTGACGCTGGAGGCCCTGTTCACCCTGTTCAACCAGCTCTACATGCCCTCGACGATCCAGCCCTCGGTACAGGGGCTCATCATCATCGCCGCGGTGGCCTACGCCGCCCGCCGGGGCGACCTTCGACTGCCGGAGCGCCTGCGACGGCGACCGGACCATCCGACCGAGCGGTCGCTCGGCACTTCCAGGAGGTAATCCATGCGCGTCCCCCGCGTGCTGCTCGCCGGCGCCGCCGGCCTGACCCTGATGCTCACGGCGTGTACGACGGACACCCCCACCGACTCCGTGGAGGGCGCCGGGCTCACCCCCGACCAGGAGTGGTTCGACGAGGCCGAGTTCGAGGCCCAGCTCGCCCAGCGCGATATCACCCCGGAGGGGCCCGAGGACCAGCCCTGGCTGCAGGCGATCGAGCCCGAGTGGATCGACACCTCCGAGTTCGTCCACGACGCGCCCGAGGACGCGACGCTGTGCTTCTCCAACGCCTCGGTGTCCAACCCCTGGCGCGTCACCGGCTTCATCACCATGGAGCAGCAGGTGGAGGCCCTCAAAGAGGAGGGGCGCATCGGTGAGTTCCGGGTGTCCGACGCCGCCGACGACGACAACCAGCAGATCTCCGACATCCAGGCGTTCGTGGACTCCGGGGACTGCGACGTCATCATCATCTCGCCCTCCACCACCGCGACCCTGACCCCGGCCGTGGAGACCGCCTGCGAGAGCGGCGTCCCGGTCGTGGTCTTCGACCGCGGCGTGAACACCGACTGCATGGTCACCTTCATCCACCCGATCGGCGGCTACGCCTTCGGCGCGGACGCGGCCGAGTTCCTGGTCGAGGAGCTGGAGCCCGGATCGACCGTGCTGGCGCTGCGCATCCTGCCCGGCGTGGACGTGCTCGAACACCGCTGGGCGGCGGCGCAGAAGATCTTCGCCGACAGCGAGCTGGAGGTGCTCGGCCACGAGTTCACCGAGGGCGACGGCGCCAAGATCAAGGACCTGGTCTCCCAGCACCTCCAGCGCGGCGAGGTCGACGGCATCTGGATGGACGCCGGGGACGGCGCCGTCGCCGCCCTGGAGGCCTTCGAGGACGCCGGTCAGCCCTACCCGGTGATCTCGGGCGAGGACGAGCTGAGCTTCATGCGCAAGTGGAAGGAGGAGGACCTCACCGCGATCGCGCCGGTCTACTCCAACTTCCAGTGGCGGACCCCGATCCTGGCCGCCGACATGATCCTCAGCGGTGAGGAGGTCCCCTCCGAGTGGGTCCTGCCGCAGGAGCCGGTCCGCCAGGACCAACTGGACGAGTACCTGGAGCGCAACGAGGCCATGCCGTCCCTGCACTACGCGAAGTTCGGCGGCGAGGACCTGCCGGGCTTCCCCGAGGCGTGGACGGAGAGGTAGATGAGGGCGCTGGGGGTCAACACGTGGGTGTGGACGTCGCCGCTGACCGACGCCGCGCTGGAGCGGATCGCGCCCCGCGTGGCGGAGTGGGGGTTCGACACGATCGAGCTCCCCGTGGAGAACGCCGGTGACTGGGACCCCCGGCGCGCCCGGGCCCTGCTGGACGGGCTGGGCCTGGCGGCCAGTGTCGTACTGGTCATGGGACCGGGCCGGGAGCTGGTCGCCACCGACCCGGCCACCCGGTCGGCCACACAGGACTATCTCCGAGGGGTCGTGGACGCGGCGGTGACGGTCGGCTCCTCCGTCATCGCCGGTCCGGCCTACGCCTCGGTCGGCCGCACCTGGCGGATGTCCCCGCGAGAGCGGGCGGGGATCGCCGCCGAGCTGACCGAGGCGCTGGCCCCCGTGGTCGGGCACGCCTCGTCCGCGGGGGTCTCCCTCGCCGTGGAGCCGCTCAACCGGTACGAGACCAGCGTGGTCAACACGGTGGACCAGGGGCTGGAACTGCTCGCCGACCTGCCCGCCGAGCACTGCGGGCTGGCCCTGGACGTGTACCACATGAACATCGAGGAGCGGGACGTCGCGGCGGCGATCAGGCGGGCCGCCGGACACGTCAAGCACGTGCAGGTGTGCGCCAACGACCGGGGCGCCCCCGGCGCCGACCACCTGGACTGGCCCGGGATCATCGACGCGCTCGACGCGTCGGGGTACGAAGGCCCCCTGGTGATCGAGTCGTTCACGGCGGACAATGCCAGCATCGCCACGGCGGCCTCCGTCTGGCGACCGCTGGCGGCGAGCCAGGACGCGCTCGCCGTCGACGGCCTGGCCTTCCTTCGTTCCCTGACCCGACGGGAGGAACCCCCTTGCCAGGCGGCGCCCCCTCCGTGAAGCCGTGCGGACTCCGGGCGGCACGCCCGCCGCGGTGTCCGCACCACCGCCGGCGACAGGCCAGGATGGCAACGTCCGCACCCCCCGCTCGGTCCCGCGCCCACCGGAAAGCGCCTACTGAAGTCGGGCGGCTCCCTCCCCAACAGGAGACGTCACGATGTCCGCACAACAGCAGTCCCCCTCCGACCCCGCACCGGGGACCCCCGAGAACCGGAACCCGGTGGCGACCACCCCGGCCACCTGGTGGCTGACCGGGGCCTCACTCACGATGGCCGGCGCCGTCATCGTCCTCCTCAGCGGTGAGGCCGCCGCGGGGGGCGGTTCCGAGTCCGCCCCCGGCGCGGCCGCCGCCCACCGGCCCGACGCCGACCGCGTCGGCGAACTCGTCGGCCACACCCGCACCGCCCATGAGGAACTGGTTCCCGTGGTGGAGGCCATGGAGGAGTTCCTGCCCACCGACGGCTCCCATCCGCCCCTGGACCTGACCGAGGCCTCGGTGGTCTACTCCTGGCGCACCAGTGTCCAGGAGGCCGCGGAGCACTTCGGCGAGCCGTCCGGTGACGGCACCGTCCACGAGGCCACCCAGGCGGGCCTGACCTCCTCCGTCCGACTGCTGTCCATGTCGGTGGAGACCTACGCCGGGGCCGCGCTGGTCGAGGACGAGGACCTGCGCATGGACGTCCTCCACATCGCCATGGACCTGCGGGACCAGGCGGTCCACTCGTGGTCGGTGGCCGCTACCCACCTCGACATGGCCAGCGTGGACACCGGCCACGGCCACGTCCACCTGTACCTGCCCGCCGCACCCGGCAGCGGGGCCCTCCGACCCGACGGCGCCGAGGCCGGGAGCGGGAGGGACCCGGGCTCGGGAGGCGGCCACGACCACTGAGCCCAGAGCACCCGAACCCGAGCACGGAAGGCACCGACATGCCACGACCAGTCACCCTCTTCACCGGACAGTGGGCCGACCTGCCCTTCGAGGAGGTGTGCTCACTGGCCTCCTCCTGGGGCTACGACGGCCTGGAGATCGCCTGTTGGGGCGACCACCTCGACGTCACCCGGGCCGCCGACGACGACGCGTACGTGCGCGACCGGTTGGACGTGCTCGAACGCCACGGGCTGGGTGTGTGGGCGATCTCCAACCACCTGCTCGGCCAGGCCGTCTGCGACGACCCCATCGACCAGCGCCACCGGGACATCCTGCCCGCACGGGTGTGGGGGGACGGGGAGCCCGAGGGCGTGCGCCGGCGGGCCGCCGAGGAGATGGCCACCACCGCGCGCGCCGCCGCGAGGCTCGGCGTGTCCACGGTGGTGGGTTTCACGGGCTCGGCGATCTGGAAGTACGTGGCGATGTTCCCGCCGGTGGGCGAGGACGTCATCGAGGCCGGGTACCGGGACTTCGCCGACCGGTGGAACCCGATCCTGGACGTGTTCGACGAGGTGGGGGTGCGCTTCGCGCACGAGGTGCACCCCTCCGAGATCGCCTACGACTACTGGTCGACCGAGAAGGCGCTGGAGGCGGTGGGCCGCCGCCCCGCGTTCGGCCTGAACTGGGATCCCAGCCACATGGTGTGGCAGGACATCGACCCGGTCGGGTTCCTGTGGGACTTTCGCGACCGGATCTACCACGTGGACTGCAAGGACACCCGCAAGCGGGTGGGCAACGGCCGCAACGGGCGGCTGGGCTCCCACCTGCCCTGGGGCGACCCCCGCCGGGGCTGGGACTTCGTGTCGACGGGGCACGGCGACGTGCCCTGGGAGGACTGCTTCCGCACGATGAACGCGATCGGCTACGAGGGGCCGATCTCGGTGGAGTGGGAGGACGCGGGCATGGACCGGCTGGTCGGGGCCGCCGAGGCGGTGGACTTCGTCCGGTCGAAGGCCTACGACCAGCCGGAGGCCTCCTTCGACTCCGCCTTCGGCTCGGACTGACCCGGACGGGCGGACCGCCCGGCGCGACGGTTCGCCCGCCCCGGCCGGCCGGGTCCGGGAGCGGCGCGCGAGGGCTCACATCATGGGGGCGATGACCACCCGGTAGTGGTCGCCGTCCGCGGTGGAGACGTCGTGGCGGAAGTCGTTGACCCGGTTGACGGAACTCTGCACGGCGCCGCTTCCGAAGGCCGCGGTGTCCACGGTGGGCAGGTACTCCTCGACCGCGCCCACCGCCTCGTCGACGGACATGGCGGTGCTTCTGCGCTCAGGGGTGATGCGCAGTCCGTCGTCGGTGAGGCGGCTGATCACGATCCGGAACATACCGGGTCTCCCTGCGGCGTCGGGGGCTGACACCGGCATTCTGCCCCATCGCCCACGAACCCGGAAACGGGTTCCGAGGCGAGGCGGGCACGGCGGCGGGAAGGGCGCGGACGCGGGGACCGGGGCTTCCTCCCCGGTCCCCGCGGAGCACCCGGTCAGACCTCCAGGGTCTCCTCGATGGCCTTGAGGCGGTGCCGGGCCAGGGCGAGGTTGCCCCGGGAGCGGTCCAGGGCCAGGTAGAGGAAGAGCCCCTGCCCCTTCTTGCTGGTGAGGGGCCGGATGACGTGGTACTGGCCGGACAGGGTGATGAGGATGTCCTCGATGGCGTCGTTGAGCCCGAGCTGGTCCATGGTGCGCATCTTGGCGCGGACCACCTCGGTGTTCCCGGCCGCGGCGACGGTGAGGTCGAGCGAGTTGGTCGCGGCGAGGGTTCCCAGCGCCATCCCGCTGCTGTAGTCGACGACGGCGGCACCGACCGCCCCGTCGATCTCCATCATTTCCTTGAGTCCGGTCTCGATGTTGGTCATGTCCTTCTCTCTCCTTCGGGTACGTCGGCGCGACGCCTTGTCGGCCATCCAGTGGCGCAGGACCGCGACACCGCGTCGGGACGGGCCAGGGGTCACGCGGACACCGACCGGGAACCGTCGACGGACAGCGAGCGGAGCGCGGTGACGACGCGCTCCAGGACCCTGCGGTCCACGGGCGCGGCGACCCGGGCGGCGGGGCGGGGCCGGTCCCGGCCGCGGCGGGGCGGGTGGTCGGAGTCGCGTCGGGGCTGCGGGGACTGTGGGGGCTGCGGGGGCACCCGTGCCGTGCGCGCCAGTCGGCGCAGCCCCCGCAGGGCGAAACCGAGGTTTCCCTCCGTACTGCTCATGCGCACCTGCACGCACAGGTCGGAGTCCTCCAGGACGGCGAACAGCAGGTGGTGGTCGGCGTCGGTGACGACCACGTCCTCCAGAGCCTGGGCGGCGCACAGCGGACCGCCGCGGATGGCCCGGACGATCTCCGCCGTGTCCGTGGCACGGTCGTCGGCGCCGGCGTGCATGAGGATGTGTCCGCCTCGCCAGTCCACGAGGCAGACACTGTGCACACCGGGCGTTTCGAGCATCTCCCGCATCTGCTGGTCGAGGCGCACGGCGATCCTTTGCGAAGCGGGGCCGGGTCTTCCAACGGCCCTTGGCGAACCAGGCGAACTGCCCTTTGTGGACATCACGAGAATAAGGAAGGGGCAGCCGCACCGCAGGCTTTTCACTAACTTTTCCCGTTGTGCCTGCTTGGCAGGGATAAGGAGTTTCTTTCACCAGAAAGGAAACATGGGTGGAATGCGCGGTTCGCCCCGAAGACAAAAGTGATCGTCCGGAGCGCTCCGGACGATCACCTCTCTCGTCGTGTGGGGTTTTCGGGCCCTGTGGCCCGAGCCCGGGCAGGAGTCCCGGGCGTGGGCGGCGCGGCGGTACGGGAGTGCGGTGGGCGACGGGTGCGAAAGTGCGGCGGTACGGGAGTGCGGTGGACGGCGGGGCGGGAGTGGCCCGGGCGTCAGAGCCAGACGGCCTCGGAGGTCTCCAGGTCGTAGCGGGCCGGGACGACGTCCAGGCTCCCCGACTCGACCAGCCCGCGCAGGTCCTCGTCCTCGCGGAGCCTGTCCGCGATGTGCACGGCGTTGGCCCGGACGCAGGCGTCCACGAAGTCGCCGCCGTCGTCGGGGGTGGCGTCGACCACCGGCAGGATCTCCTCGACCAGGTAGCCGACGTGGCCGCGGGGGACCTCCCCGGTCCGGTGCGCCTCCACCGCGGCGGTGACCGCGCCGCACGAGGCGTGCCCCAGGACGACGATGAGTGGGACCGCCAGGTGTTCGGCCGCGTAGCCGATGCTGCCGAGCACGGACCCGTCCAGGACCTGCCCGGCGGATCGGATGGTGAACAGGTCGCCGAGGCCGCGGTCGAAGACCAGTTCGGGCGGCACCCGGGAGTCGGCGCATCCCAGGACCACGGCGAAGGGGGCCTGTCCGTGCACCAGCTCCCTCCTGCGGCCACGGCCCTCGTTGGGGTGGCGGGAGGCGTGCCGGCGCCAGCGCCTGTTCCCCTGTTCGAGGAGGCGCAGCGACGCCGCCGCGTCCCCCGGGCGCGGCGGGGACGCGGGTGCGGACCAGGCGGGGACCGGAGCCACCGCGGAGACCGCGGCGCCGATCCCTCCGGCGAGTGAGGCGCGCAGGGCGCCACGACGGGTGATAGCCATTGAGGCCCTCATTCTTGACGTGGGCAAATCAGGACTTATACCGTCAAACGAGGACCAAAATACTCTTGTGCCTAGAAACCCATCAAGTGCTTTTAACGTTCCCGTAGCGCGCTTCCCCCGGAACCCGGGAACGCGTCGCCAGGAAAGCCGCTGTGACCACGCACTACGTTTCGCGCAGTCACTTTCCTGTGTTTTGGGAAACCTTTTCGTGCTCCCTGCGCCCGCGCCGAGACCCGGACCCGAAGCGCGGCCGCGCTTCGGCGACCGCCGGGCCTTCCGGGCCGCGGACGGCGACGGTCCGCGCTAGAATCTTTACTGACCGACCGTTCGTTAAGTTAACAAATCCTCGCGGAGGGACCGGGACACGGGAGCGGCGCCTTCGGCCGCCCCGCACACCGGACCGCCTCCACCAGGTAGATTCGACAACCGTGTCCAGATCTTCCCCTGCCGAACCAGTCTCCTCCCGCCGCGGGGCCGCGGGGCGGCGGCGCTCGGGCCGCCCCGGCCACGACGCCGACTCCGTCCTGCGCGTGGCCGCACGCGTGTTCAACGAACGCGGATACGACGGCACGAGCATGGAGGACCTGGCGCGCGCGCTGGGCGTGACCAAGTCGGCCATCTACCACCACGTCACCGGCAAGACCGAGCTGCTGCGCCGCTCGCTGGACCTGGCCATGGACGCCCTGTTCGCGGTCACCCGCGAGGAGGCCTCGACCACCGGTCCGGCCGTCGACCGCCTGGAGCACGTACTGCGCGGCAGCGTGCGGGTACTGGTGGAGGAGCTGCCCCACGTGACCCTGCTGCTGCGGGTACGCGGCAACACCGAGGTGGAAAAGCGCGCCCTGGACCGCCGCCGCGAGTTCGACCACCTGATCGCCGACCTGGTGCGCGAGGGCGCCGCCGAGGGCGACATCCGCCCGGACGTGGACCCGGCGGTCGCGGCACGCCTGCTGTTCGGCATGGTCAACTCGATCGCGGAGTGGTACAAGCCCGACCGCGGGCTGGACTCCTCGGAGATCGCCGACACCCTGGCCAGGATCGCCTTCGCGGGCCTGAGCGTCTCCCGGACGCACCTGGCGGAGTGACTCCCGGCGCGGGGCGCTCCCGGCGCGGGTCGAGGGCCGTACACGACCGCGCCCGTCCCCGACGTCCGGACGTGACCGCGGTGTGACCCGTCGAGGACCCGTGCTCCCTAGGATCGTGCCGCTACGGAAAGCCCTCATATCCGACAAGCCGGGAGCGGCGGCCATGATCGACCATTTCACTCAGGGGCCGCTGACACCCGCGGTCGCCTACGCCGTGTCCGTCATCGGCTCGTTCGTGGGACTGGTGTTCGCGGTCCGGGCCCGCCGAACCGCCGGAGCCGTCCGCTGGGCGTGGCTGGTGCTCAGCGCGGCGTGTATCGGCGGAACCGCCGTGTGGTCGATGCACTTCATCGCCATGATGGGCTTCCAGGTCGCCGGGACGGCCCTTCGCTACGACATCGTGCTCACCGTGGCCAGCGGTCTGCTCGCCGTCGTGGTCACGGGTGCGGCCCTGTACCTGGCCATCACCCGGCGCACACGGGGATCGCTGCTGGCCGGTGGTGCCATCGCCGGATCGGGCATCGTCGCCATGCACTACATGGGCATGGCCTCCATCAACATGCGCGGCCACATGGGGCACGATCCGCTGTTCGTGGTGCTGGCCGTCGTCATCGCCCTGGTCGCGGCGACGGTCGCCCTCTGGTTCGCGCTGCGGCTGCAGGGCTCGCTCGCGACCCTCGCCGCGTCCCTGGTCATGGGTGTCGCGGTCACCTGCATGCACTACACCGGCATGTTCGGCGTGCACGTCACGCTGGAGGAGTCCCCGAGCCCGGCTCCGCTTCCCGGCTCGACCACCTCCGAACTGCTGCTGCCGCTGGTCATCGGACTGTTCGTCTTCCTGATGGTGTGCAGCCTGCTGCTGATGCTGGACGTGAGCGACCCCCGGAGCGGCGGCGAGGCCTCCGCGGGGGACGGGGACGAGTCCGGTGTGTCCCCCGAGGACGACGAGTCCTACACCGCGCGGCACCGCTCCGACGACGTGTGGACCCGCCGGAGGTAGGACCCGTGCGGTGGTCCCGGCACGCACCCGGACCGCCCGTCCGCGTCCCGACCGGAGCGTGACCGCTCCCCGGTCCCCGTTTCGGCCCGGGTCCTGATTCCGACCTTTTTTCTGATTCCGGCCTTTTTACGAGCTTGGTTCCGACCCCGATTCCGCGCCACCGTGCCCGAGTGTCACGTACCTGATTCACTGCGTTGTCGCTGGCCACATCAGGTCCAACGCGTTGGCGAACACCCCTGGCGCCACAGCGGCAATTTCCTTACTATCCATAACCCCGGCCGAATTGTGACCAAGGTCATGGAAAGTAGTGAGCTGTGCTCGACCACCTCGCCCAGGACTGGACAACCCCCGCCATCGCTTTCACGGTCTCGGTGATCGGCTCCTTCCTCGGGCTCTCCTTCGCCATACGCGCGCGCCGCGCGACGGGTCCCGTGCGCTGGCAGTGGCTGGTCCTGGCCGCCATCTCGCTCGGCGGTATGGCCGTGTGGTCGATGCACTTCATCGCCATGATGAGCTTCTCCCCGCCCGGGGTCGCCGTCCGCTACGACGCCGTGCTCACCGTGGTCAGCGGTGTCGTCGCCATCGTGGTCATCGCCGTCGCGCTCACCGTGGCCACCGTCGGGAGGACGACCCCGTGGCTCCTGCTCGGCGGACTCGTCGCCGGGGCCGGCATCGTCGCCATGCACTACACCGGCATGTACGCGATGAACGTCCACGGGGACATCCACCACGACCCCCTGTACGTCGCCCTGGCCTGCGCCATCGCGCTGGTGGCCGCCGCCACCGCCCTGTGGTTCGCCTCCCGGCTGCGCGGGCACGTGGCCGTCGCGGGCGCCTCCGTCGTGATGGCGGTCGCGGTGAGCACCATGCACTACACCGGCATGATGGGCGTCCACATCACGCAGCCGCAGTTCTCCCGCTTCGGGTCCCCGGACGGGGCCACCGCGGCCGACCTGGTGCTGCCCCTGATCGTGGGCCTGTTCGTCTTCCTGCTGATCTGCAGCCTCTTCCTCCTCCTGGGCGCCGAGGAGGAGCGCCCCGACTACGGCCGGCGCCCGGTCCACGCCGACCCGGGGCGCCCCGGGGGCGGGTCGGACACGCTTCCCGACGGGTACGCGCCCCGGCACTCCACCGGCCCCCAGGCCGTGCCGGGCGGCGCCGAAGACGTGTGGACCAGGCGGCGCTGAACCAGGCGACACGGGTCTGGCCCGGTGCCGGACCGGACCCGTGCTGAGCGGACCCGCGGCCGGGAAAACCGGTGGCACGGGCCGGGGCCCCGGTCCTAGACTCGCCGGGCCGGAGCGCCGCATCACGGCGGCCCACGACGACGGAGAGGAAGTAGAGCCATGGCTGTCCCCACGAGTGGTTCCACACCGACCTTCCCGATCGCTCGCGAGCCCTGAGGACGAAGACCCCTCGGACGCTCGCCCCGTAGAGAGTCCGCCGTGAGTACGTACAGCAGCACAGACACCTCCGTCGTCCATCCGCTGACCCCGCTGGGGTGGAACCACCGTGTCGAGCGGGCCTTCGACGCCGTCGCCTCCGCCAGCGCACATCCCCTGCTCCCCGCGCGCGTGGCCTCCTCACGCCGCGGCGGGGCGGTGGTCCGCCTCCCCCGGGAGGCGGCCGCCGACTACTCGCCCGCCGTCACCAAGGCGGCGCAGGCCGACCCGTCCACCGCCCCGTGCAGCGGCGACTGGGTCGCGGTGCGCCGCTCCGGCGACGTCTGGCTCGTCGAGGCCGTCCTCGAACGCTCGGGCAGCCTCGTCCGCCAGGGCGTGGCCAAGGACTCGCACGACCAGGTGCTGGCCGCCAACATCGACGCGGTCCTCATCTGCGAGGCCGCCGACCAGGGGCCCAACGTGGGCCGCCTGGAGCGCTTCCTCAGCCTGGCCTGGGCGAGCGGCGCGACCCCGGTCGTGGCGGTCACCAAGGCCGAGATGGCCGGGGACCGCCTCCCCGAGGTGCTCGAACTCGTCGAGTCGGTGACCATGGGCGCCGACGTGTACGCCGTCAGCGCGCACACCGGCCTCGGGCTGGAGGAGCTCTCCGCCCGGTTCCTGCCCGGCGCCACCTGGGTGCTGCTGGGCACCTCCGGCGCGGGCAAGTCCAGCCTGGTCAACGCGGTGGCCGGGCGCTCGCTGATGGACACCGGCGAGATCCGCCAGGACCGGCGGGGACGGCACACCACCACCCACCGCCAGCTCCTGCGACTGCCCGGCGGCGCGCTGGTCCTGGACATCCCCGGCGTGCGGCGCATCGACGTGCCCGGCGCAGAGGAGGGCGTGGACCGGGCCTTCGCCGACGTGGCCGGCCTCGCCGAGCAGTGCCGCTTCCGCGACTGCCGCCACGACGCGGAGCCCGGCTGCGCGGTCAACGCCGCCGTGGACGAGGGCGAGTTGGACGTGCGGCGCCTGGAGCGCTGGAACAGGCTCCGGCGCGAGGCCGAGTGGAACCGGTCCCGGGGCGACGCCCGCCTGCGCACCGAGCGCAGGAAGCAGTGGAAGGCCGCCGAGCGGCAGGCCAGGGAGAACGCCTGGCGCAAGCGCGGCCGTTAGTCCCCGCGCGGTCCCCGTGCCCCCGAGCGGGCGCGGGGGCCACGGCATGTCCGCGGCCAGGGAAGGGATCCCCTGCCCCTGGTGGCAAAGCGACCGCCCGACAGAACCGGAGACGCCGTCAACCGAGGAACTCCTCCTCGATCCTGTCCAGAACCTCCTCGTCGGGCCTGGCCGGTACCCGGCCCGAATCCTCGGCATGACGCACGAACGGAGCGGGCAGCCGGACGTTGTACTCGCGCACGTAGTGCGCCAGGTCCGACGGCCACAACCAGGCCCCGTCGGTGAGGACGGCCAGAGAACAGACCGGAGGCCGTTCCTCGTCCAGCACGTCGACCAGCACGGTGGTCGACGCGGCGACGACCGCGCCTGCGTCGAGGTAGTCGGCGATGTCGAGGTAGTCGGCGATCCAGTCCCGCGACGCCTCGTCCCCCTGCCCGGCGAGGACACCTAGGCTTCCTCCGTCTGCGTCCCCGTGCGGAAGCTCCTCGAAGAAACCCATCCTGCTCACGCGCATCACATCCTCCTCCAGGGGTAAATATTCTCCACAGATCCGGAGAAAGGCTCTTCCGTGCGCTGGTGAGGCCGACGAATAGAGTGCCGTGGCGCCCTGCCCAAAGAGTGTCCACAGGAGCCAGCACATCAACTCCAAGCTTGTTCGAGAGGTTCTGCGCGAAGGATCCGTTGGGTAATCCCGTGGAACAGGAACAAAGGCGGATATTGCCACCAGGGCATGAGGAATCACGAAGCAGCCTGTTGGCGAGTTCACGGTGACCGACCTGCGCACCTGTCGGAGTGGCGGCAACCGAGTTGGGCGTTCCGTGGATCACCACGTCGTGAAACCCCTCCAGGGGAGACGTCTTCGCATGGTTGGCTGCGAAGGGGTCCCCCGGCTCCATGTAGTTGGTTCGCTGATTGCAGTTGTGGTTGAGGAGATCCAGGTCCGCCGCCGCCAAAGGCCTGGGGCAGGGTCAACGCCGCCGGGTGGCTGTGCGCGCACCCGGCCAGCGGGCGGGTGTGTCTGTTCCACTGCGTGCAGGAGGCCTCCATCACCCACACCGATCTGCGTGTGGCGCTGGACCGGCTGCACCGGGCACTGCGGGGTCCGGTGGTACTGGTCTGGGACAACCACTCCTTGCACACGTGTAAGCCGATGGCCGTCCAAGTCGCGGCGCGGGGCTGGCTGAACGTGGTGTGCCTGCCCCGGTACGCGCCCGAACTGAATCCGGTGGAGTCGTTGTGGTCCCATCTCAAGAGCGTGCTCAGAAGCCGTCTGTTCCGGAACCTGGAAGAGCTGAAACAGGTGGTCAACGCGCATCTTCGCTTGGTGTGTCAACGTCCGGACCTGCTACGGGGGTTCATCGACTCGGTCGGTTTGCAACCCTCCCCATTCCAGTCAACCGAATGATCAAAGATCAGTAGTTCATGCGGAAATCCACAAAGTCTTCACACGGCTACGGAGGCAGAGGAGGGGCACTGCCACGAACCAATGTCACTCTGCGGGGACAGTTCCAATACTGGGTTTCTCTTCCCACTGCTCCGAGGGAACCAGAAAAGGACCGTCCACGGCCTGTGCCCCGGAGGCGAATACGGCCCACCAGAGCTCTTCGCAGGGGACGGGCATCTCACCTTTCGTATCAATGTAGAGAAAAATTCTTCCGTCCCCGTGCCCAGCCACATCCCACCACGACCAAGACCTTAGATCCGGATCGAACATGAACAGCCATTCTTGCAGGTCCCACTCCTCCCCTCCTCTGTCCTCGAAGTAGCCTCTAACTCCCTCCCGCGCCTCCTCGGGGAACGCTCCGCCGGCAGATGCGTCGTCGGTGAGACACGCGAACCACGTCGGGATTCCCACATCTTCGAGGACTTCCCTTTCGAAGTCCTGCACGCAGGACAGCGAGACCGCAGCGTGGATGACACGGCGCAGTCTTCTGCAGTAGGTGCTCTGGTCACTTATGGGAAGTATTTCCATACAGGTGAGAACCCGAGGCGGGACGGAGCGCGGCCTGCTGAGGATACGTCCTGCCTCCCCCGCGAAACGCTCATAGCAATTCCCCATCAGAGGATGCGACCAGATCCGGGGACAATACTCCCCATGATTTCGTCGATCATCTGCCCCGGGACTCCGATCAAACCTGGAGACACCTTTGGGTCAGCGATTTCAGGAGAACTTCTACGCAGCATGTTCCACTCCCTCTTCGAACCCGCAAAGCTCCTTGGCATGCGCTGGGGCAGCGCAGAACCGCGAATCTGGTTCACCAGGGAGGTTGGCAGATCAAAAGCAACGATCTGCCCTGCTCCACCCCGGAAGGACTGCGAGTGACTGATGTCACCGCTCATGTTGAGGTACAGCCTCCCGCTACCCTGGTGACTCACATTTCCACTGCCGTCCACCAGAAGGCGCTGACTGTTGGGATGTTCTGTCTGCGTACGGTAGATGGACGTATTGCAGTTGTGGTTGAGGAGGTCCAGCTCCCCTGCCGCCACATGGTAGGTGTGCAGGTCGGCGACGGTGAGGTTGCGAACCGTCGCGGACTGGGTGTCGACCTCGACCGCCGAGACCTGCACCCACGTACCGGATGAGGTCTGCAACCACATCCCCGGCGCGAGGTCGACCGCATCGACCCAGGCGTCCAATTCTGGAACCCAGAACGGGTGCCCGTCCGTGGCCACGACCACGTCCCCGACCGCCACCGGGCCCGGAATCTCCGACGCGCTCTCCGAACCCGCCGACTCACCCTCAGGCGGAGCATCCCGCTCGGTGGTCGGATCCACCGTGATCTCGACCAGGGTCTTCTCACCCGAACCGATGATCGTCGCCGCGACGGTACGCGCACCCTGTTCACCGGTCTCCGGGTCGGTCGCCATGACCTCGTCGCCGACCCCGACGTCCTCGATCGCCCTGACCGAGCCGTCGGCCATCAGCACACCCGTACCAGGCACGAAGCTGTTGCACCCGCTCCGCCCTGCGGACGTGGGCGCCGACGACACGGGCGCGGGCCTGGGCGTGGTCGAGGTCGGCGTCGGCCGCGGCGGCTTCGGAGGAGGCGGCGGCTTTGGCGTCCGCGGCTTGACACCCCAGCGCGCCCACGAGGACGCACCCGAACGCGAACCCGCACTGCTCGCCCAGGAGGAGAACCGGCTGCCGATCGCACCGGCGACGCGTCCGCCGATCGCACCGCCGGCGGCGCCCAGCGCACCGCCGATCACGGTCGCGGTGGCCGCACCGCCCCACGACCAGTTGTTGCGCGGGGTGTCCATCCCGTACTGGACCAGGCCGCTGACCGCGCCGCCCAGAGCCGCGCAGCCGATCGCACCCGCGCCGCCGGTCAGCGCGGTGCAGCCCACGCCGACCGCGATGCCCACACCGACCGAGACGATGGTGCTCTTGTTCTTCTTGACCCACTTCTTGGTGGAGTTGTAGCCGGACTTGACGGCGTTGCCGACCTTGCTGGCCCCCGACTTGACCTTGTTCCAGGCGCTGCTGAGCCACAGGCCGGTCGGGTCGGAGAAGGTCAGCGGGCTGTTGTTGGCGTAGGCGTAGCCGTTCATCTGCAGCGGGTCCGCCGGGTCCACGACCGGGTCCGCCGAGATGAACCGCCCCAGGGCCGCGTCGTACTCGCGTGCGCCGACCAGGGTCAGGCCGGTGGAGGCGTCCACGGTCTTGCCGAGGAATCCCTTGTCGTCCGGCCAGGCACCGCCCGAGGAGCCGCGCCCCTCGCCGAAGGGCGTCAGGTAGCGGCGCACCGACTGCTCGGAGTCGGCGTCCATGGCCACCTGGCCGGTGCCCTGGTGGTCGGAGGCCAGCAGGTCGAGCCGGTCGGGGGTGCGCACGGCCACCGTCTGACCGCCGTGCTCGTAGTAGCGGGTGGCCTCCACCTCGCCGGTGAACCTGTCCGCCCGCAGCTCCATGCCCGGCAGGTACAGGGTGTCGGCCTCCGGCGTCGAGTGCATCAGGCGGGCGCCGCCGGCGGTGTAGGTGAAGGAGGTCTTCCCCGCCTCGGTGGAGACGGTGTCGAGCCTGCCCTCGGGCGTCCAGCTCAGCTCCTGGCGCTCACCCGCCAGTTCGCGCACCACCGTGTTGCCCGCCGCGTCGTAGTCGAAGGCGGACAGGGTGTCGCCCTGCGGCGTCCGCTCGACCACCTCGCGGACGGTGTTGGGCTGGTTCTGCCCCCGCTCGGGATAGGTGTAGTCGCGCACGGCGTCGTTGCCGGACCCGGTGACGTCGTGCAGGGTCTCGCCGACCCGGTTGCCCGCGTCGTCGTACTCGTAGGAGTGCCAGTAGGCCGCGGGGCCGCCCACCGAGGACGCGGTGGGCGCGGCGTCACAGCCCCCCGGGTCCTCGTGCGGCAGGGTCCAGGCCTCGGTGAGCTGCAGCAGCGGGTCGTAGGTGAAGCACTGCGTCTCGGCGGCTCCGCCCTCGGGGGAGTCGGTGACGGACAGCACGTTGCCCGCGTCGTCGTAGGTGTACCCGGTGTCCAGGAGCGGCACGGAGCCGCCCTGGCGGTCCACCCGGGTGCCGAGCAGGCGCTGGGTGCCCTTCTCGAACTCGTTGGTGGTCCACGCCTTGGGGCCGGATCCCGCGGCGAGCTCCATCTGGAGCACCTGGCCGAGCTGGTTGTACTCGGTGCGGGTGACGTAGGAGTCGTTGCCGGTCAGGGTGGTGGGGCGGCCGATCTCGTCGTACTCGATCACGGTCGACTCGGCGGGCAGTCCGCCCACGGCGGGCATGCCCATGCCCTGGACGGTGCCGTCGATGTTGTAGCTGATCGAGAACTCGTAGTTGCCCGCCAGCGCCCCCTGGGAGGCGGGGACCCCGTAGAGGATGTTGGTGGGCCGGTCGAGCCGGTCCTGGCCCACGATCCCGATCCGGAAATCCCCCTCGGGGGTGTGCCGGGTCTGGAGGAACAGCTGGCCCTTGAGGCGGGTGTCGTACTGGTGGCTGGTGAGCTTGGTGCCCTCCCCGGGCGCGCCCTCCCACGTCTGCACCCGTCGGCCGAGGTCGTCGTAGACGTAGGAGACCGTCGTGCCGTTGGCGTCGGTGGTGGAGACCAGCTGGTCGAGGTCGTCGTAGACGCTGGTGGTGGTCCCGGTGTCGGGGTCGTGCACGGCCACCTGGCGCCCCTGGTGGTCGTACTCGTAGCTCCACTCCTCCCCCGAGGGGGTGGTCATCGAGGCGATCTGGCCGCTGGGCGTGTAGGTGTAGGCGGTGGAGACGTGCTCGCCCTCGGGGATGCCGCCGGTGTACTGGCGCTGCTCCACCTTCTGGCCGCGGGCATCCTTGATCACCGTGGTCGGCACGCCGCCCTCGGGCGGGGTCACGTGGACCCGGTCCCCCTCGTGGGCGGCGGTGGTGCGCCACAGCTCGTCACCGGAGACCCGCCGGACCGTGGCGGTCATCCGCTCGGCGCCGTCGTACTCGTAGAGCGTCTGGCCCTGGACGTCCCCGTTGCGGACCACGAGCAGGTCGCCGCTGGGCTCTCCCAGCGCGTAGTAGGTGTCGTTGGTCTTGGCGACCGCCCCGATGCCGTTGTGGAAGGTGTCGGAGACCAGGCGTCCGCCGTCGGGCCCGGGCGTCTGGGTCTGGCGCGGCCGCAGGAAGCCGTCGTAGATCTCGTACGAGGTGTCGTAGGAGCCGTCGTTGCGGATGGCGCTGGTGGAGACGGCCGCGGGCCCGTCCGCGGTGATGCTGTACCCGAACTTGACGTTCGGGGTCATGTCCCGGTCCTTGGGCCGGTCCGGCAGCCAGACGGCGGTCAGCCTGCCCAGGGGGTCGAAGGTGGTGTCGGTGCGGCGCGCGTTGGCGTCGGTCTCGGCGTGGACGATCCCGCGCGCGGGGTCGACGTGGTTCTCGAGCGTGTGGCCCAGCGCGTTGGTGACGGTGAACCCGGTGACCAGGCCGTTGGCGTAGGAGTACTCCACGGTCTCGTTCACCGTGCCCTCGGCGTCGGTGACCTCGACCTGCTGGCCGTACTCGTCGTAGGAGGCCTCCCAGACCGTCGTGTAGACCGGGACGCCCTGGTCGTCGCGGCCGTCGAACTCCTCGGTGAGGGTGACGTCGCCCTTGGTGGGCGCGTCGCCGTACGCGCCGCCGTCGTAGTGGCGGCGCACGTCGGAGACCACGTCGTCGGGCCCGGCCTCCTCCGAGCAGCGCACCGCGACGCTCTCCACCCGGGAGACGTGGGTGAACACGTGCGCGTCGGCGTCGTCGGCGTAGGAGGTGCGCGTGCAGACGTCGTCGTCGGCGGTGGAGAGGTCGCCGCGGTCGTCGACGCGCTCGGCGCGGCCGGTGCCGGTGTCGAACGTGGTGGCGGTCCGCGTCTTGCGCCACGCGCCGTCGGCCAGGGCGGTCAGCGTGCGTTCCACGTCGGTGTTGGTGAAGGCCGCCCTGGTGGTGCCCCAGTCCTCGGTGCGGGTGGCGGTGACGTGCCGCCAGGGCTCGCTGATCGTCTTGGTGACGACCTCGTCGCCGTCGTAGACGACCTCCTCCAGCTGGTGGCCGGCGAGTTCGTCGTGGTCGGTGTACTCGGTGCCGGTGGAGTCGGCGACCTTCACCGAGGCGGTCCCGCCGCCGGGCTCCTCGCCGCCGTGCAGACCGCGCAGGAAGGTGTAGTCGGTCCGGGTGGGCATGGTCTGGCCGTCACCGGTGCGTACCCGGACGGTCTCGTAGCCGCGCCACTGGCCCCAGGTCTGGTACTTCTCCTCGGTGATGCCGTTGGGCTCGTCGTGGCGCCAGCCCGCGTCGCCGACGTACTCGTACCGGGTGACCTGGTCGGGCGATCCGCCGGTGCGGTCGGTCTCGATGACCTCCTGGACCACGTACTTGTGGAACCAGTCGGTGACGGGCTCCTCCTCACCGGGCGGGTTCCACTTGACGGGGTAGCAGCGGCCGGCCTGCTCGCCCTCCGTCGGCAGGTTCCCGGGATCGCAGTCGCCGCCGGAGTAGTTGACGTCGATCTGTCCGCCGGTCTCGGTGTAGACGGTCGAGAGGCGGAAGCGCACCAGCGGCTGGATGTTGTCGTCGGGCACGTCCACCCGGTTGGGCAGCTGGATGCCGTCCAGCTGCACCGGCGGCAGGCTCTCGGTCTCGGCCCCGTCGTGGCCGGTGCGGGTGATCTCCGACAGCCACAGGGTGCGGGAGCCGTCACCGTTGTCGGTGAACAGGTGGTCCAGCTTCCAGGAGTCCACCGTCTGGTAGCCGTCGCCGGTGTCGTACTGGGTGCGGACCTCCTCCAGCCGCTTGCGGGTCCAGAACGAGGGGGCGGTCTGGGAGAAGGTGCACTCGGTGCCCTCCTCGCAGAAACGGTCGTAGGGCACGTCGGGCCAGTGCTCGGCGGTGTCCTTGTCGAGCGCGCCGGCGGCGCAGTCGAAGCCGTCGTCGGGCAGGCAGCGCTCGGTGGTGTCGAAGACGACCCGGGCGGGGGCGTCCCCGTCGTAGACCCCGCCCTTGCGCTGGCCGTAGTCGACGCGCTTGAGGTAGCCGCCGCGGGTGTAGGGGGTGCCCTCGGTGTCGGTGTCGGCGTCGAGGGCGTAGTGGTTGGCCTCCTTCTCGTAGAAGTAGGTCATCACGTTGCCGCGGACGTCCTCGACGTAGTCGAGGTTCCATCGCCACCCCTGCTGGCACCAGGAGTCGGAGAAGGAGTCGCCGTGGCAGGGCTCGCCGTCGTCGTCTCCGAAGACGGGTACGGTCCAGGCCGAGTCGGTGGTCTCGTCTCCGCTGGTCCACCCGGGCAGGCGGTTGCGGCCGAAGTAGTAGCTGGTGCCCTCGGTGGTGGTGACCCGCCAGTACTCGCCGTTGTCGTCCCCGTTCGAGGCTCCGGTGAGGCGTTCGATCTTCGAGCCGTCGTCGCCCTTCAGGCGCCACTCGCCGGAGTCGTCGTCCTTGACGAGCTGTCCGGAGGTGCCGTTGAGCATGAGGGTGGCGTTCTCGGTGCCCCAGCACTGGTCGCCCTTGTACTCGTGCCCGTCGTCGGCGCAGGCCTTGTAGGAGCGCTCGATGTAGCCGGGCTCGTAGGAGAAGCCCTCACCGATCCAGGAGCCCTGGTTGTTGGTGGCGCTGGTGCGCCCGTCCACGGTCTGCGAGGAGTAGTCCAGCGCCATGTGCGGCATGAGGCTGGAGGGCACCGGGACCGGGTCCAGCGGGTAGGACCAGGAGAACACGCCGGAGGAGGCGGACACGCTCCACTCGGAGGAGGGTTCGAGAGGGGTGGCCGAGTAGCTGCCTCCGGAGGAGGAGTTGCCGGCGGCCAGGGCGAAGACCGCGGTGGAGGCACCGCCCGGCTCCGCGGGCACGGCCGCGCCGGAGGCGGAGGGGGCTCGGGCCTCGTCGGCGACCGGCCCGCTGCCCCCGTCGGCGGGGAGGGCGGCGGCCACCGTCTGGTCCGTGCTGGCGGTCACCGGCTCACCGTCCAGCGGCGTGCGGCACTCGGGCTCGCCGGGGGTGGTCAGGAAGCAGGCCGGCATGGGCCACAGGGCCAGCCGGTCGCCGTAGGAGCCGCCGTAGGCGTCTGCGAAGCCGGAGTAGTCGACGTGCAGTTCCACGCCCTGCTCTCCGGTGACCCGGAGCAGGAGTCCGTCGACACCGGAGTCGCGGGCGGCCGACGGGTCGAGGACCTCCACCTCGACGGTGCCTTCGGCCCGTTCGGAGACGGCCTGGACCGGCAGGTCCCCGACGGCCTCCATGCCGTCGGGGTCGGCGGCGGTGCGGACGGGGATCTCGGCGCTGGCCACGGAGGGCCAGGAGGCTTCGGGCGCGCTGTCGGCGGCCTCGGCCAGCTCCTCGCCCGGCTCCCGGGGCTCGACCGTCCCGGTGCTGCCGGTGACCGGGTCGGCCAGCTCCTGGATCTCGGGGGCGTCGTCGCCCATCCAGTCGGGCAGGCCCGGCACGACCTGCACGAGTGTGACGGTGACGACCACGGCCATGGCCGCCGCGCCCACGGCGAAGAGGATGGTGCGCAGGCGACGGATCCTCCCCTCACGGGGCTGCTCGTCGTTCGGTTCGCGTGTGTCGGGGGTGGGGGTGGTCATACCGGTCACAGCTCCGGGTTCTCGGTGGTCCGGTTGAGCGCGGAGATGAGGGTCTCGTCAGCGGCTCCGGCGTAGAGGCGGACATCGTCTACCGCGCCGGAGAAGTGCTGGTGCCACGAGTAGCCGTCGAACTTGCTACGTCCGACGTTGAGCATCACCCACGGTGGGTTCGGGTCCTCCGCCAGGACCTCCGGTGTGGGCCACAGCGGGTGGAAGACACGTGTCTGGGCGTGCGTGCCGTTCACGTAGAAGCGGACTTCCTGGGCGAAGGAGTCGAAGACCAGCACGAGGTGGTCGCCCCGGTTCTCGTGGCTCGGGGCGAATCCGGACGCCTCCAGCACGGTGGAGTCGGCGTCGACCTCGTCCGTGTTGGACAGGACGGCCTCCCAGCGCCCGCTCTCGGCGTTGTAGCGGAGGTCGATGAGAGTGCTGTAGGCGTTCTGGGAGAGGATCGTCATCGACTCCTCGGGGGAGGCCGCCGCCAGACGGGTTCGGACGCTGAGCGTGAAACTGCCCTCCAGAGGCGCGTCCACGAAGGCGCCCGCCGAGTCGCCGTCACCGTCGAGCCGCAGGTGGCCCTGTCCCATCAGGGCGCTGTCGCCCGACCAGGGATCGGAGGCCTGGATGGCCGCGTCCCCGTTCAGGTACATCGGCTCCAGGCCGTCGGCTTCGGGACTGCTGCCGTCCGCGGCCTCGTTGAACGGCCAGTAGCCCTTCCGGTCCACCGGAAGCATCCGGAGCCGGTCGAACTCGTATCCGTTCACGATCCGGTCGAAGACGCGCACGTCGGCCACGGCACCGTCCAGGTGCCGGTCGTAGCCGCTACGGGTGGCCGCACGGCCGATCTGGAGCTCTCCGGGCGCGTACCAGACGGTCTCGCGCTCGACGGTTCCCTCCGGGGAGCCGTTGACATAGAGGCGGACGGTGTTGGTGTGGCCGTCGTGGGCGAACGCCACGTGCGCCCACTCCCCCTCGGTGACCGTCGCCTCCGCGGAAACCCCCCACTCTCCGAGGGCGTACATGTCGGCGTCGGGGAAGGCGACGCGCCAAGCCTGGTCGGAGGCGTCGTAGCCGAGCGTGAACCCCGGCTCTCCGGTGCCGTCCTGGGAGACGACCACCTGGTCGCGGCTCAGGTCGTCCAGCCGGACCCAGGCCGCGACCGAGAAGAGGCCGGTGGTGTCGACCAGGTGCGCGCCGGGGGCGAGGTAGGCCCCCTCCGTGCCGTCCAGGACGGCGGCGCGGCTTCCTTCGCCGCCGGGCCCCTCCTCCCCGAAGGCGGCCCCGACACCGGCCACAGCGGTGTGACCCGTGTCGGAGGCGTCGGCGGCTCCTTCGGCGCCCGCGTCGTCGCCCATACTCCACTGGCCGACCGCGGGCCTGCCTCCGTCGACGAGGAACAGGTGGTTGGCACGGCTGCTGACCTTGCCCGCCTGGTCGACCGCCTCGACGTAGAGACTGTGCGGCCCCTCGTACCACGGGCTGAAGGTGAGGGTCGCCGTGCCGTCACCGTCGGGGGTCAGCGTGTTGGCTGCGGAGGGGTCCTCGTTGACGCCGTAGCGGTACTCGACCACGTCGTCGGAGGGCGACGAGACGGTGAACTCGCCGTAGACGCCCACGCCGTCGTGCCAGGCGTCGTCCGCGGGGAAGTCGGCCGAGGTGATCTCCGGTTCCGCCGGAGCGGTGGAGTCGTGGACGAACTGGCACCGGGTCTGTGCGCCGCTCCAGCTCCACGGGCCCCAGGCGTGTCCGTCGGAAGCCCGTACGATCCAGCCGATGACGGTGTTCTCCGGGATGTCGTCGGGAACCTGGTAGTGGAAGAAGGATCCCGACGCCTTCTCGGATGTGGTGTAGGTGTGTTCTTGCTCCGCACCGTTCTCGTCGGTCCAGAAGACCCGGAACTGGGCCTTGAGCTTCTCGGCGGCGGTACTGAACTCGTCACCGTCGGACAGGTAGGCCGAGAGCCGCGGCGGCTCGTCCACGAAGGGTCGGTCCGTGCCGTAGACACAGGCGCCCCCCGGGGACAGGCCCAGCCAGGCCTGGTCCGCAATGTCCGGAACGGTGTTGTAGCGCACCTCCAGGTGGGCGTTGTCGCAGAAACGCTTCCACTGGGTGTAGGTGGACTCGTCCCCGGCACGCAGGCCGAAGGACGTGGAGGAGTAGCCGTTGTCGGCGGCCCTGCCGACCGCTTCGGAGACGTCGAAGCGCACGTTCTGATTGGTGGAGGTGCAGGAGCTGGTGGGGTTGGAGGGACTCTTGGTGTCCTGATGCGTGGACCAGGAGGGCTGGTTGTTCCAGGTGGTGGAGCTGTCGAAACCACCGGTGCGGTAGGCACGGACCGGGTATCCGGTGGAGTTGTAGGTGTGGCGCAACGTCACCGCGAGTTCGGCGGACAGGATCTGCTTGTCGGCGTACGCGCCGGTGGGGATGCGGTAGAAGAGCCGTTTGACGCCCGTTCCGTTGCAGTAGTACGGGTCGCCGGCCAGCTGCGGGCAGCGTCCGACACCTTCGTGGTCCTCTCCGGAGAACTTCCAGAAGGACGTTCCGGAGTACCCGGAGGAGACCATCGTCCAGGCCGAGTTCGTGGAGGTCTTCCACACGGGGTCGATGTAGATCGGGTAGGCGGTCTCCTCGTCGGCGATCATCTCCTGGTCGGGGCGCAGGACCAGGTCACCGCTTTCGACGGAGACGTCCACGGAGGCGATACGGGAGGACTCCAGAGGCCCCTCCTCCGGCAGGTCGCCTTCTGCCTCTACCGCGGCCGCTTCCGGAGCCTCCTCCGAGGACAGGGCCCGGGGCTCGGCCGCTCCCTCTCCACCGTTGTCGCCCGAGTCCCACATGAGGGGCTCTGCGGCTTCGAAGACGGCACCGCCCGCACCGGAGTCGACCGCTTCCAGGCCGGTGCCCTCCTCGACGAGTTCCACGCCGTCCACATGAGTGCCCAGGCGCAGTTCGGCCAGCTCCTCACTCGCGGCCGCCTCGGGCGTGTGGACCACGAGCACGTGGGAGAAGCCGTCCGCGTGGGCGCGCACGACCAGGTCGACGCCCTCCACCACGGAGGCGTAGCGGGCCTCATCGCCGTCGAGCTCCGGCTCGGGCAGAGGAGTGGGCCACTCCAGGACCATCTCCTTGCCGGCGCGGTCGAGCACGGCGAGTGGTTCGTCCCCACCGGAGGACAACCGGAGGCCGATCGTGGACGCGGTGGGGGTGATGCCGCCGTCGTCGCCCCGGACCAGCGTCGCGTCGGGCTCGACCCACGCACCGTCGCGCATGACCCTCACGGGGTTGGTGTGCTCCAGGGCGGTGAAGCTGCCGTCCGGTTCCGCGTAGACGGTGCGCCGTTCCCGCCGCAGCCCGGTGACCTCGACCCGCTCGCCGAGTTCGGCCGCCAGTTCGGTGGCCTCAGCCTCCGTCGACGCGGTGGGGTCTCCTTCGGCGTATGCGGTGCCGCCGCCGGGGAGGGGTCCGGTGACCGGCGCCACGACTCCCAGAGCAGCGAGAACGACGACGGTGGTCAGGACTGCGAGGGATCGGCGAACGAAGGCGGATCTGCTGCGCCGACGCGGTGAGGCCGGGGTGCCGTGGGTGGGCACGGGGAATCCTTCCGGAAGGGGGATGTACGGAGAGGCAGGGGTTCGGGACGGGGTCAGCGCAACGCGGCACCGAACGCGCGCCCGCCCTCGGGCAGCCCGTTCTGCCCGGGAGTCCAGGTCCGCCAGGCGGGCGTGTCCTGTTCCAGCAGCTCCCGCCACGAGACGGCGTGGACGGCCCCGGGATCACCGGGGTCGAAGGGGGTCGGCAGGTAGAGGTCTTCGGCGGTCGCGTGGAAGGACATGCCGAAGTAGCCTCCGGCGACGGGAGCGCCCAGGGCGGAATGGCCGGTGCGGTCCAGGTCCAGGCGGTCGTCCACGGAACCGGTGAGCGGGTGGAAGACCTGGACCAGGCCTGCGGCCCGCTCCTCGCCGACCGTGTGCCCGGGGGTCCCCGCGACGAGCTTGACCGAGGTGTCGGTGGCGTTCTGCCCGGGAGCGGTGTCCACGAGGCGCACGTGCTGCCCGAGGAAGTCGGAGCTCTGGGCGAGGTCCATGCCGCCCGTGTCTCGGAAGGCGGCGAAGATCTGGTGCCGTGTCCCGTCCGCCTCGGCACTGATGACGTGGACACCACCGGTGTCGGTCCCGCCGTCGCCGAGGTCCTCGCCGGGGGATCCGACGGCGACCATGGTCTTGGCGGCGCCGGTTCCGGTGCGGTAGTCGACCACGTCGACGGAGGTGCCGGTACGGTCACCGGCCTCCGAGCCCCCGTCCACCCCGCCGGGCAGGTCCGAGTCCTGGTGGAGGCCGCCCACGTAGGCAGGGCGGTTACCGGCCTGCTCGTGGTTGAACAGGTGGACGCCCCCGGCGAACTCCTCGGAACCGATGGCCTCTCCCGGAGCGCCGACCGCGATGAGGGTGTTACTGGCCGCGACGTCGAAGCCGTAGCGGTCGCTGGCCTCGACGGTGCCGGTCACGCCTTCGGTGTCCTGGTGGAAGGAGGCGGTGTGGTCACCTCGGACGTACTGGACGTAGCCGGCGTCCTCGAAGCCTCCGACGGCCTCCCCGGGGATCCCGATGACGGCGTAGGCGTCCCCGTCGAGGGTGTTTCCCGCGGCGATCGCGTGCCCGAACCAGTCCCCCGTCTCGGGGCCACCGCCGAAACCGGGGGTGTCCTGGTCCCAGACCTGGGTGGCGGTGCCCGCCCCCAGCCCCTGCGGGGATCCGTGGACGACCAGGACCGCGCCGGCTTCCTCCAGGTCGTCGACCTGTTCACGGGGCAGGCCCACGAGCAGGTCGGTACAGCCGTCGCCGTCGTGGTCGAAGGTGTCCATGACCTCACCGAGGCGGTCACCCTGCCCCGGCTCACCGGGGATGACGCCGGCTCCCCTCTTCAGGAGAACGGGTGCCCGCTCTCCGCCGTAGGCCACGGTGATCCGTCCGGCACGTTCGTTGCCGTCGACCGAGGCGTCGGGGTCACCGATGACCAGGTCGCGGACGCCGTCGCCGTCGAAGTCGGACGCGACACCGCCCTCGCAGGTGTCGGCCGCGGCTGGAAAAGCGCCGAAGGAGGTCAGGACCACGGCCGTGGCGGCCGTTACGGCGCATACGCGCACCGCGGTGACGGGGGATGTCATGTGCGGGGGATTCCTAGCGGGTCAGGGCCTGGGCTGACGAAGAAGCTAAGGAACGAACAAAACGGGACTATAACGGCAAAAGGTGTTCAATGCCCTAGACACCGGGACATTCGCTATCAAAACCCGCACACAACTACGTGTTCAGCCTGGTCCCCGGAACAGACCCTCACTTCCACACCGCCCCCGAAACCGGACCAGGTGGTATACGCAAGCGTTATACACCGGACACGGTCCGCGCTTTCGGCCTCCCCCTTCGGGACGGCGCCCGCCGCCGTTCCCGTGGGAGCGGCGGGGCGGCACGGCCTCGGGCCGCGCCCTCGCGTGTACCGCGGGAGGAAGGCGGTCAGAAGCCGAAGGCCCGCCGCGCGTTGTCCGCGATGATCCCGGCCAGCTCGTCCTCGTCCATGCCCTTGGTCTCGGCCAGCACCCGCAGCGTGTGCGGGATCAGGTAGGGGGCGTTGGGACGGCCCCGGTAGGGCTTGGGCGTGAGGAAGGGCGCGTCGGTCTCCACCAGCATCAGCTCCGGCGGCGCCACCGCGGCCGCCTCCCTCAGCGACTCGGCGCTGGCGAAGGTGACGTTGCCCGCGAAGCTCATGAAGTAGCCGTGCTCGGCGCACACCTTGGCCATGGCCGCGTCACCGGAGAAGCAGTGGAAGACCACCTTGTCCGGGGCGCCCTCGTCGGCCAGGATCCGCAGCACGTCCTCGTGGGCCTCCCGGTCGTGGATCATCACGGCCTTGCCGTGGCGCCCGGCGATCCCGATGTGGCGGCGGAAGGACTCCTCCTGCGCGCGCTTGCCCTCGGGGCCGGTGCGGAAGGTGTCCATGCCGGTCTCGCCGACCGCGACGACCTGGGGCAGGGCGGCCAGCTCGTCGATCCCGGCCAGCTGCGCCTCCAGCTCCGCCATGCCCCCGGGCTCGCGGAGCTTGCCCGCCCAGTCGGTGTCGTCCACCTCCACGCCCTGCGCGCCGTCCCCGTGCACGATGCGCGGCGCCTCGTTGGGGTGCAGGGCCACGGCGGCCCACACCCGGCCGGGGTGCGCGGCGGCGACCTCGGCCGCCCAGCGCGAGGACGGCAGGTCCACGCCCACCTGGACCAGCGGGGTCACCCCGACGCCCTCGGCGGTGGCGATGACCTCCTCGACCTCCGGGGTCTGCATGTCCATGTGGGTGTGGCTGTCGGCCACCGGGACCCGCAGGGGCTCGGGTACCGGCGGGGGCGTCTGCTCGTTGCGCTCCCTGACCGCTTTCCCGCTGCGCTTGCCCATGTTCACGTTCCTCCACGAAGGCGCGCCGACGGGCGGTGCCCGTCGGCGCTGTCGTTCCAGGTCTCCTGCGGCGGCCTCGGGGCCCACCGGGAGGGGCCAGCTCGGAGAGCCCCTCTTCGGCGGGGCTCCCGAAGGGCCCGGGACCCTACTCGGTGTCGCCCTCCAGGCGGGCCAGCTCCTCGTCCACCACCGACTGGTCGAGCTTGGTGAACAGCGGCTCCGGGCGGCTGAGCGGGGTGCCGGGCACGATCGGCCTGGACTCCCAGCGCGCCTCGTTGCCGGCGTAGTCCCCCGTGATGACCGGGTACTCCGTCTCCTCACCCGAGCCGCCGATGGTGTCACGGCCGGTGTCGATGCGGGGCATGCCCGTCCAGGTACCGGTGCCGCCGAGCATCGCGTACACCTTGTTCGCCGACTCGGGCAGGTACGGGGTGAGCAGCGTGTTGGCGTCCTGGACCAGTTGGAGGGCCACGTGGAGCACGGTGGCCATCCGCTCGGGGTCGGTCTTCTTCAGCGCCCACGGAGCCTGGTCGGAGATGTACTTGTTGGCCTCGGCCACGGTGCGCATGGCCTCCTGCAGGCCCGCCTTGAACTGGGACCGCTCCAGCCGCTCGCCGACCCGGCCGAACGCGGCCCGGGAGTCCTCCAGCACCCGGCGGTCCTCGTCGGTCAGCTCACCGGCGGCCGGGATCTCGCCCAGGTTCTTGGCCGCCATCGAGATGGAGCGGTTGACCAGGTTGCCCCAGGCCGCCACCAGCTCGTCGTTGTTGCGGCGCACGAACTCGGCCCAGGTGAAGTCGGTGTCCTGGGTCTCGGGGCCGGCGGCCATGATGTAGTAGCGCAGCGCGTCGGCCGAGTAGCGCTCCAGGAAGTCGCGCACGTAGATCACCACGCGGCGCGAGGAGGAGAACTTGCGCCCCTCCATGGTGAGGAACTCGCTGGAGACCACCTCGGTGGGCACGTCGAGCCTGCCCAGCGGGCCGGGCTCTCCGTCCCGGTCGCCCTCGCCGTTGTGGCCCAGCAGGATCGCGGGCCAGACCACCGAGTGGAAGACGATGTTGTCCTTGCCCATGAAGTAGTAGGACCGGGCCTCGTCGCTCTGCCACCAGCGGCGCCAGGCCTCGGGCTCACCGACGCGCTTGGCCCACTCCACCGACGCGGACAGGTAGCCGATGACCGCGTCGAACCACACGTACAGGCGCTTGTTGCCGTTGTCGCTCCAGCCCTCCAGCGGTACGGGCACGCCCCAGTTGAGGTCGCGGGTGACCGCGCGCGGCTGGAGGTCCTCCACCAGGTTCAGGGAGAACTTGAGGACGTTGGGCCGCCACTCGCCCTCCTTGCCCTTGAGCCAGGTCGTGAGGGCCTCGGCGAAGGCGGGCAGGTCGAGCATGAAGTGCTCGGTGTCCACGAACTCGGGCGTCTCGCCGTTGATCCGCGAGCGGGGCGAGACGAGGTCGATGGGGTCGAGCTGGTTGCCGCAGTTGTCGCACTGGTCGCCGCGCGCGCCGTCGTAGCCGCAGATCGGGCAGACGCCCTCGATGTAGCGGTCCGGGAGCGTGCGGCCGGTGGACGGGGAGACCGCGCCCTTGGTCGTGTGGGCGAAGACGTACCCGTTCTCGTACAGCGCGGTGAACAGCTGCTGGGCAACGGCGTAGTGGTTGCCGGTGGTGGTGCGGGTGAACAGGTCGTAGGACAGGCCGAGGCCGACGAGGTCCTCGGCGATGATCCGGTTGTAGCGGTCGGCCAGCTCCCGGGGGCTCACGCCCTCCTGGTCGGCCAGCACCTGGACCGGTGTGCCGTGCTCGTCGGTGCCGCTGACCATCAGCACGTGGTTGCCCGACATTCGCTGGAAGCGGGAGAAGACGTCGGAGGGCACTCCGAAGCCGGACACGTGGCCGATGTGGCGCGGTCCGTTGGCGTAGGGCCAGGCGACCGCGGTCAGGATGTGGCGATTCGACGACATGACCCAAGCCTAAAGGGGGCGGAGGCCTGCCGCGCACGCCTTTCCCGCGTGGTACCGCACGGCGGACCCGCTGCCGTGCCGCGCCGGAGCCGACGCGGTTCCGTGTCCGAAACAAGTTCCGCAACCGGAGTAAAAGGACATTCCCCCGAACTTGCCGCTGCCCTTATGCTCTGCTGAACGGGCCGTGTGCCACCGGGGCGCGCGGCGACGGACAGCGTCCTCTCCCCGGTTCCTACCTGAGGCGGTGGTCACCATGGTTGCCGGTGCCCTACCCCGCCCTGCCCGACACGTCACCGCGCTGCTCACCAGCGTGTTGCTGCTCGTCATACTGTCCTTCCCCGTCGCCTCCGGCGTCGGGCGGCCGGCCTCACCGTCGTCCCTGCCGCCGCACGGTCTGCTCAGTGCTCCCGAGCACACACCGGACCAGGCGGCCGAACGGGACCGGGCGACCCCGCGCGAACGCGCGGAACTGTCCGAGAACCCGATGGTGACCGTCGGGCCGCCCGCCTCCACCTGCGACCAACGTTCGGTGCTGCGCGACCTCCCGGACGCGGTGCCCAGTTGCGCGCTGCGTCTGGCGGTGTGGGACCAGCCCTGGTGGCCGCTGCCGCCCCTGGCCTCCGATCCCCTTCCGGAAGAGGTCGCCCACGGGGCACTGCCACCGGCACGGGCTCCCCCTCTCACCGCGAACACCACCGTCTGACCATCCCGGACGCACCCCCCATCTGGCACGCGTCCGGATTTCCCGTATTCGCAGTGAGAGGTACCAACCCCTTGTCCAGTCAAACGGGAGCCGGAGGGCGCTGGACACGCGCGCTCATCTCCCTTCTCGTCATCCTCGTCGCGTTCGGCGCGGCGTGGTTCATGCCGCCGCGCCTGGGGCTCGACCTCAGCGGCGGAACGCAGATCGTCCTGGAGACCCAGGACGGTCCCGACGGCACACCAGCCGACTCCGAGAACACCGACAAGGTCATCGAGGTGCTGCGCCAGCGCATCGACAGCCTCGGTGTGGCCGAGGCGACCATGTCGCGCTCGGGCGAGAACCGGATCATCGTCGAACTGCCCGGCGTGCAGGACCCGGCGGAGGCCGCGAAGATCGTCGGCCAGACCGCCCAGCTGTCCTTCCACCCGGTGCTGGGCGTCGGCCAGCAGGGCGGTCAGGGCGTGCAGGCGCCGCCGACCGGGGACTCCGCCAACGCCCCGGACGCCCCCGCCGACGAGGCCCGGGCCCCGGCCGACACCGAGGGCGGCGGGGCCCCGCCCGAGGGCGAGGCCCCGCCGGGAGGCGGTGAGGGCGGCGGACAGGAGATGTCGCCCGAGCAGATGGAAGAGCTCATGAGCGGCATGGGCGGCCAGCAGCAGCCTCCGGCGGGTCCCACCGCGGAGAATCCCGAAGACGTCGTGATGACCCTTCCGGACTCGGACGGAACCAACCTGCAGCTCGGCGAGTCCGTCATCCAGGGCGACCAGGTGGACAGCGCCGACGCGACGCTGGACAACGTCAACCGCGCCCAGTGGACGGTCAACGTCAACTTCGAGGGCGAGGGCCGCGACCAGTGGACCCAGCTGACCGCCGACGCCGCCTGCTACCCGCAGGGCGACCCGCGCCGCCGGGTGGCGATCGTGCTGGACGAGCAGATCATCTCCGCTCCGGAGGTGAACCCGGAGTTCGCCTGTGACGTGGGCATGCCGGGTGGGTCCACCACCATCACCAGCCCCAGCTTCACCAGCGAGTCCGCGAACGAGCTGGCCGTGCTGATCGAGGGCGGCTCGCTGCCGCTGCCGGTCACCGAGGTCCAGCGCCAGACGGTCGGCCCGACCCTCGGTGCCGCCGCGATCGAGGCCAGCGCCATCGCCGCCCTCCTGGGCCTGGCGTTCACCGCGCTGTACATCACGCTGGTCTACCGCCTGGTCGGCTTCCTGGCCTCGGTCGCGCTGGCGTTCTACACGCTGATCGCCTACGGGGCCCTGGTAGCCATCAGCGCCACGCTGACCCTGCCGGGCCTGGCGGGTTTCGTGCTGGCGATCGGTATGGCCATCGACGCCAACGTGCTGATCTTCGAGCGCGCACGCGAGGAGTACCAGCGCCAGACGAAGACCTACGAGGCGAACAAGTCCGCGGGTATGCGGGACGCCACCGAGGACGAGGCCGCCAAGGCCGGATCGGGAGCACTCGCGCGGCGCCGCCGCCGGGCCATCCCGCCGAGCCTGGAGAAGGCGTTCGTCGAGGGCTCCCGCAAGGCGTGGAGCGCGGTCATCGACACCAACATCACCACGCTCATCGCCGCGGCACTGCTGTTCATCTTCGCCTCGGGCACGGTCCAGGGCTTCGGTGTGACCCTGAGCATCGGCACCCTCGTCTCGATGTTCTCCGCGCTGATCATCGCGCGCGTGTTCGTCGAGTGGGCGGTGCGCCGGGCGGTCGTTCGCAACCACCCGGGGATCAGCGGTCTGAACAGGATCGGCCGGGTCCGCACCTGGCTGGTCGAGAAGAACCCGAACCTGATGAAGCACCGCGGCAGGGGCCTGGCCGTGGCGGGTCTGATCGTGGCGGCCGCGGTCGCCGCACCCCTGATCCGCGACACCAACCTGGGCGTGGAGTTCACCGGCGGCCGCGTGATGGAGTACGAGATCACCGGTGACGAGGACATCTCGGTGGTCGAGGCCCGCGACGTCATCTCCGGACTCGACTTCCCGGGTTCGGACTCCGCCGTGGTGCAGGAGTCCGGCGACAGCGACCTCGCGGTGCGCACCGGCGACATCTCCGACACCGAGGCCGCCAAGATCACCGACGCCCTGACCGAGGAGACCGGCGGTGTGGAACGGGTCAGCGACGAGCTGATCGGTCCGAGCATGGGCGACGAGCTGCGCAACCGCGCACTGATCGCCCTGGGCGCGGCCCTCGCGTTGCAGCTGGTCTACCTGGCCTGGCGCTTCCGCTGGTCGTTCGGCGTCTCCACCATGCTGTCGCTGGCGTTCAACCTGGCCCTGGTGATCGGTCTGTTCATCTGGTGGGGCAAGCCGATCGACGGCGTGTTCCTCGCCGCGCTGCTGAGCGTCATCGGCTTCACGGTCAACGACACGGTGGTGGTCTTCGACCGGGTGCGCGACGAGTGGGCCAGGGACGAGAAGTCGAAGTTCCCGGAGATCGCCAACCGCGCGGTGCTCAACACCCTGCCGCGTACGATCAACACCTCGGTCGGTGCGCTGATCATCCTGGGCTTCCTCACCTTCCTCGGTGGGTCCTCGCTCCAGGACTTCTCCATCGCCATGCTGGTCGGTCTGAGCACGGGTGTGCTCTCCACGGTGTTCGTCGCCGTCCCGCTGGCCATCTGGCTGCAGAGGTGGGACAGGACCGACCCGCCGCACGTGGTCAAGGAGCGCAAGGCCAAGCAGAGGGTGGCCGCCAAGGCCGCTCGCGAGGCCGACGACGGCGCGGTCGTGTAGCGACCGCACCCGCTCCGGTACGGGGCCCCGGGACGTACGCGCCCGGGGCCCCGCCCGCGTCCGGGGTCGGTCGGCCCCCGTGTGCGAGGGCGGTCCGTCCCCCGTGTGCGGGGCGGGCAGAGCTGTGGGAGCGGGCGGATCAGCCCGCCTGGGCGGGAGCCGGGGCGCCCTCGGAGGCCTGCACCAGGACGAAGCCCTGCCCCTCGAAGGCGAGCTGGAACGCCTCGCCGCTGCCCCTGCCGATGAACGCTCCGGCCTTCAACGTGCGGCGCACGCCCGCGCGCAGCGAGGTGGACCAGGCGACCGCGGCGTCGGTGTCCACGAAGGTCGGCTGGTCGACGTTGAGCAGCACGGGGGAACCGTGGCAGGCGATGGCCACCCTGCCGCGCCCGCCGAAGACCGTGTTGAAGAGGCCGCCGGTCACCATCCCCGCGCCCTCGACCCGGCGGATGTCCCAGCTCAGCCCGGACTCGAAGGCGAGCACGTTGGCGCCGTTGACCGTGAGCTGCTCGTCCTCCAGGTCGACCAGGTGGATGTCCCAGGCGTCGCGGGCCAGGAACACGTCGCCGCGCCCGGACACCTTCATCAGCGGCAGTCCCTCGCCGGTGAAGGCCTTCTTGAAGAACTTGCCGACGCTGCCGGACCCCTCGTAGGAGAAGTCGACCTCCCCCTGGTAGGCGACCATGGCGCCCTGCCGGGCGAAGAACTCGCCGTTGAGGCCCACCCGGAGCATCTTGTGGTTCTGCAGGTGCATCCCCGGCTCGTTGGTCTCCTGGGCCTGCTGGAAGAGCTGACTTCTCATGGAACGATCCTCACCGACGTCGGTCTTTTCACCCGGTCAGACGCGCCACGCCGGAAAAGGTTCCGTTTCGGGCCCTCCGGTCTCCGGCTCCCCACCCTCCCGCGCGGTGGTCCGCGTGCTTCCCGGCGTACCCGGCCGCGGCCCTCAGTCGGCCCGCTCGGCGGGCACGACGCCGTGCACCAGGTCGTAGATCCGGCGCTTGGGGACACCGGTCTCCTTGGCCACGCGGACGATCGCCTCCTTGCGGCGCACGCCCTCCTCCTCCAGTTCGGAGACCGCGTCCAGCAGGGCGGTGTCGCCGGTCTCGCCCGGGCGCTGGCGGGCGCCCTCCACGACGACGGAGATCTCGCCCCGTACGCCCCCGGAGGCCCATTCCGCCAGCTCTCCGAGGCCGCCCCGGCGCACCTCCTCATAGGTCTTGGTCAGCTCGCGGCACACGGCGGCGCGCCGGTCGGCGCCGAAGGCCCCGGCCATCGCCTCCAGGGTGGCCGCGACACGGTGCGGGCTCTCGAAGAACACCATCGTGCGGCGCTCGGCCGCCAGGTCGGCCAGGTAGCCGGACAGGCCCTTGCGGGGCGGGAAGCCCTCGAAGCAGAAGCGGTCGGTCGGCAGGCCCGAGACCACGAGCGCGGTGGTCACGGCGGACGGGCCCGGGATCGCGGTCACCGGGATGCCCTCGTCGCCGCACGCGGCGGCCAGTCTGTAGCCCGGGTCGGACACCCCGGGCATCCCGGCGTCGGTGACGACCAGGACGTCGTGTCCGCCGCGCAGGTCGGTGAGCAGCTCGTCGGTACGGCGGCTCTCGTTGGCGTCGTAGTAGGACACCACGCGGGCGCCCTCGGCCCCGCCCAGGCGCACGTTCGCGCGGGAGGCGAACTGGCGTAGCCTGCGGGTGTCCTCGGCCGCGATGACGCGTGCGCCCTCCAGCGCGCGCAGCAGCCTGGGCGGCGCGTCCTCCACGTTCCCGATGGGCACACCGGCGAGTGTCAGGGTCCCCGTCTCCCTCGCGCCTGCTCCACCCTCGACCACTGTGATCCCCGTCCTGTCGCGCGCTACGGTTGGCTCTGTCACGCCGCCCGAAACCTGGTTTCGTGGTCCGTCCGCAAAGGACGGCCATCTCCGACCCCAACCTACGAGCCGAGGTAACGGGTTCCCCTCCTGAGGGAGGGGCTTTCAGCCCTCGTGGTTGGAGGCCTGCCGTTACCAGCACCAGCCAACACCAGGGAGGTGACTCGTTGGCTACGTTTCACACAGGTGAGAAGACCCACCAGGCCGTGCTTCCTCAGCGGCCTGCTCTGGAATCCACGTCAGCAGACCACCCTGGGAACAGGGACGAAACGGGACGCGGAGGCCGCGCTCGCGTGGCACCCGGTGTGGAACATGTGCGAGGGGAGACCACCGATGGTTCACCTGCCGCCGGTGGCGTCACCCCGGGCCACCCGGTCCGGGAGCAGGCCCGTGAGGGCCACCCACCCCGCGAGGGGACATCGCCCCGCCAGGGGCACAGGTGCGTGTTCGTCCTGGACGCCCACGGCACCCCGCTCCAACCCACCCACCCCGCCCGAGCCAGGAAACTCCTGGCCAAGGGGCGAGCCGTCGTGGCCCGGCACACCCCCTTCGTCATACGAATCAAGGACCGCACCACGGCGGAGTCCGAGGTCGGCGGGGTCGAGGTCGGCGTCGACCCGGGGTCCAGGCACACCGGGCTGGCGGTGTTCACCGCACAGGCAGGGCAGCGCCGGGGCCGCTACGCCCTGCGGCTCCACCACCGGGGCGACCAGATCACGAGGAGGATGCGCCAACGCGCCGCCTACAGAAAGGGACGCCGCTCTCGCAACCTGCGCTACCGCTCTCCCCGGTTCGACAACCGCACCCGCCCCGACGGGTGGCTGCCACCCTCACTCCGGCACCGGGTGGACACCACCCTGGCCTGGGTGGATCGTCTGGCCCGTTGGGCGCCGGTCCGTGCGGTACACGCCGAGCGGGTCGCCTTCGACACCCACGCCCTCAGCGCGGGGCGTTCGCTGGAAGGTGTGGAGTACCAGCACGGCACCCTGCACGGCTACGAGGTGCGCGAGTACCTCCTCACAAAGTGGGGCCGCTCTTGTGCTTATTGCGGCGCCATCGACACCCCGCTCAACATCGACCACATCCACCCCCGCTCTCAGGGCGGCTCCGACCGAATATCGAACCTTGTGCCGGCCTGCGTTCCATGCAACCGGGCCAAAGGCGACCAACCTGTCGAGGAGTTCGTGACCACCCCGCGAATCCTCGCCGGGATCAAGGGCCAAGCCAAGATCCCACTGCGCGACACCGCCGCGGTCAACGCCACCCGATGGGCGCTGTGGCACGCTCTCAACAAACGCCTGCGGGCCCATGCGGCCTCGGGCGGGCGCACCAAGTGGAACCGCACCCGCAACAAGTTGCCCAAGTCCCACACTCTCGACGCCTTGGCCGTCGGCAAGGTCGACGCCATCACCGCGGCCGTCTCCACGGTCCTGGTCATCGGATGCAGCGGCCGCGGCACCTACACCCGCACCCGCACGGACAGGTACGGCTTCCCCCGGTCGTATCTGCCTCGCCGCAAGGCCTTCTTCGGCTTCCGGACCGGGGACCTGGCCCAAGCGAGCATCCCCTCCGGCAAGCATGCCGGAAGCCATACCGGCCGAGTGGCGGTACGCAGCAGCGGCAGCCACACCCTGCAGACCCCGCACGGCCCTGTCAAGACCTCGTGGAAAAACCTGCGCCTGCTCCAACGGGCGGACGGTTACGGCTACACCACACAGAAGGAGGCACGGGTTTCCTCCCCCGTCTGAAGGCGGGAGTATCCACCCCATACACCAGATGACCACCACCGCACACTTCTCCGAGGCCGAGCCCTCGCCCCCGCCGCGGCCGGCACCGATCCGCGCCCGCCTCCTGCCCACCGACCCGGCGCCGCGCTGGCTGGGCTGGCTGGGCGCCGTCCTCGTCGCCCTGTTCGCCGGGGCCCTGAGGTTCGTCAACATCGGCCAGCCCGACCGGATCTACTTCGACGAGACCTACTACGCCAAGGACGCCTACGGGCTCCAGAAGTTCGGCTACGAGCACGAGACCCTGGAGGAGCCGGTCGAGGCCGACGACCTGCTCGCCCAGGGCCACCAGGACATCTTCACCGGGGCGGGCGACTTCGTCGTGCACCCGCCGGTCGGCAAGTGGATGATCGCCCTGGGCGACTGGCTGTGGTCGCTCCTGCCCTTCGGCACGTCCATGACACCGGAGGCCTGGCGGTTCGCCTCGGTCCTGGCCGGCGTGGTCTCGGTCCTCATCCTGGTGCGGCTGGCCACCCGGATGACCCGTTCGGTGCTGCTGGGCTGCACGGCGGGACTGATCCTGGCGCTGGACGGCCTGCACTTCACGCTGAGCCGCATCGCCATGGTGGACATCTTCCTCACCCTCTGGATCCTGGCGGGCTTCACGTGCCTGGTGATCGACCGGGACAGGACCAGGGAACGGCTGGCCCGCCTGTCGGAGGCGGGCACGGACCTGGTCTCGGTGGGCTGGTTGGGGATGCGCTGGTGGCGCCTCGCGGCCGGACTGTGCTTCGGCCTCGCGGTCGGCACCAAGTGGTCGGCCCTGTTCTTCGTCGCGGCCTTCGGCCTGCTCACGGTGGCGTGGGACTACGGCGCCCGCAGCAGTGTGGGCCAGCGTCGCCCGTTCTGGCGGTGGTTGGGGATCGACGCCGTTCCGGCGTTCGCGCAGACCGTGGTGGTCGCGGGGGCCGTCTACCTGGTCTCGTGGTCGGGGTGGCTGTTCACCCGCGGCGGCTACAACCGCGACTACGCGGACGGCATGGCGCCCGACTGGCTGCCCGGATTCCTGGGTGCGCCCATTGAGGCGCTGTGGAGCCTGGTGGACTACCACCGCCGGATGATGACCTTCCACACCGACCTGACCAGCGACCACGCCTACATCTCCGCACCGTGGGAGTGGCTGGTCATGCGCACACCGGTGATGTTCCACTACAACGGCCAGGCCGTCGGGTGCGGCACCGACGACTGCGTCACCTCGGTGGTCTCCATCGGCACACCGGTCATCTGGTGGGGCAGCCTGCTCGCCCTGATCGTGGTGTTCGGCTGGTGGGTGACCTTCCGCGACTGGCGCGCGGGCGCCGTACTGCTGGCCGTGGCGGCGGGGTGGCTGCCGTGGTTCGCCTACCCGGACCGCCCCATGTTCCTGTTCTACGCGCTCCCGCTGCTGCCGTTCCTGGTCCTGGCGATCGTGCTCGCGCTGGGCCTGGTGCTGGGGGCCGGCGAGGGGAGTCCGCGCTTCGCCCCGTACACGAGGGCGCTGGGCGGCGTCGTCTACGGCGTGGTCCTGCTGCTGATCGTGGCCTGCTTCGCGTACTTCTACCCGGTGCTGTCGGCGTATCCGGTCGACGAGGGGATGTGGCGCGAGCGCATGTGGTTCGACGTATGGGTCTATGGCAGTGGCGGTTCGTGAACAGTTCGCCGGTGAACCCGCATTCCGCCGAACTCCATTAGTGGTCCGGCGGACGGAAATCAACAGTTCGGAGTAGCCGAAAGAGGACACGGCAAGAAGGCGATTCCCGCGTGGGAACTCTCGGCAAGGCGCCACCCTCCCTGGTACTGTCATCAACTGGTTGCTGTTGTAGTTTCCATGGATGCCCCAGGCGCCTCGCGGAACTTCACGTGGGCGCTCGTCGATACGGGGATTACCCGCCGGTCCGGCGCCCGGCGACCCGGGGCCAGCAGGGTGCGGCCCCGCAGTAGTCCCTAAGGGAGAGCACATGGCTCAGGGCACCGTGAAGTGGTTCAACTCTGAAAAGGGTTTCGGGTTCATCGCCGTCGAGGGCGGCCAGCCCGACGTGTTCGTCCACTACTCGGCGATCGCGGGTACCGGCTTCCGGAACCTGGAAGAGGACCAGAAGGTCGAGTTCGACATCATTCAGGGCCCCAAGGGCCCGCAGGCGGCCGACGTCAGAGCCGTCTGAGCGTTCCGGACACGTTTTCTCCGTGGTCCGCGGGCGCCGGACGCCGCCCGGCATCACCACCCGCGACCGCGATCTCTTCCTTGTCAGTACGCCCGAGCAGCCGGGATCGGGTTCGATGAACCACGGCCGGGTTCCGGCCCGGGGCACCGCCCGGCGGCCCCACGAACCGGATACCGGCCAGGCGTCCCGGCGGGGACGCCGTTCTCCCGGCCCTTCGCTCCCCGAGCGAGGGGCCGGTCCGCGTTCTGTACCGGGTCAACAGGGGCAGGGTTACCCAACCTCTCCGATACCGGCTAACCTGCTTGAAGCCGGTCGGTACACCGAGGGACGAGGTCGCGCATGTTCAACATCAGCGGAGGGGAGTTCGTCCTCCTCCTCCTGCTCGCGCTGCTGGTCTTCGGCCCCGAACAGCTTCCCAAGGCCGCCCAGCAGGTCGGCCGGGTGCTGCGCCAACTGCGGACCATGGCCAACTCCGCCTCCAACGACATCAAGGAGGGGCTGGGCCCGGAGTTCAAGGACTTCGACGTGCAGGACCTCAACCCCAAGCGCTTCGTGCAGAAGCACTTCTGGGAGGACGAGGAGTCGGAGAAGAAGCCCGTGGCCAGGCTCAACGGCAAGCGTCCGCCCTTCGACGACGAGGCCACCTGAGCCCCTCCGTCCACGGCTTCCGCGCACGCGTCCGCCTCCGGGCCGCGCGTTCCCGCGGGAACGCCCTGACTCCCCGGCGCCCTCCGGCCACGCCGCTCAGCCCATGAGCATGAGCACGAAGAGGCCGAATCCCAACAGGATCACCGAGCCCACGATGATCGTCGGGGAGCCGACCGTCAGCACCAGCCCCTCCACGGCCAGCGCACCGCCGAAGGCCCCCACCAGCCAGGGCCAGCGCGGTCCCGGCTCCCAGCCGTGGCGCCGCTCCCGTCCGAGGGTGACCAGGAACGCGATCCCGGTGACCAGCCAGAACGCCAGGTGGGCGAGCGCACGGGTCTCCGGCTCGACGTAGTCGGCCATCCCGCCGACCACCATCACGTAGGTCAGCGTCCCCGTGAGCAGTCTCCAGTGCCCGCGTCCCCGGTGCGGCGGGATGACCTTGCGCCGGGCCGGCGTGGTGCGGCGGAAGCGCTCGGCCGCGACCGGCGGTTCGTCCTCCTCCACCGGCTCGACCGTGGTCTCCGAGAGCGGCCGGGCGGGGGGTTCGGGCGGCGGTGGCTCGTATCCTCCGGCCGGGTCGGGCTCCGCCGGGGAGGGATGGGCGGGCTCCTCGGAGGGCTGGTATCCACCGGGGTGCCGGGGGGAGTCGGACACGGCTGGATCCGCCCCTTCACGGTCGCGCGGCCGGCCCTGGCAGGACCGGGGGTTGGTGTCCATGTCCCTACCCGCTGTCGTCCGCGGTCAAATCCCCCCGCGCCGGGTTCCGCGGCCGGTCGGGGACGAGGGGGCCGGGGAGGCGTCGAAGGGGAAAGGGCCCGACCAGATCGGTGTGGACTGGTCAGGCCCGGTACCGAGGGCTCGTCGGAGCCCTGCGGCAGGCTGGCTACAGCCAGGCCCACCCGCTGTCACGGGCGGTAATCGCGTGCGTGGTCATGGCATCTACCTTTCGTGTGGCTTCCAGCCCATCCCACGACAACGATGGCCTAGAACACTCTCTCCCCGCAAGCCCAGGAGCCAAATGTTCATCGTTTTATCGCGTGGCCGACGCCAAACTCGGGACGGCACGGGTAGATTACCTGGATTCCAGGATGTTTCCGCAGGTCAGAGGCACTCTGTTTACCGTTCATAGAACATGGCCTCCCCTTGGCCTGCCGAAAAGGGGCTCCTTGGCGACACAATCGCCAACGGCACCATAACCGAGAGCGATGGAACGCCTATTGTCCCGGAAGTGGAAATCGGGATATGCGCCCGGCGTCCCGAGAACGGCTCCCCGACACGTCGTGGCCCGACACCAGGCAGGATCCGTGGGAGAGATGTCTGAAACCTGCGGTATGCCCATCTTTGTGACACCATACTTCACCTGATGGTCAGTTACCCTCCGTAGTTCAAGGGCGGGCCGCGCACTCTGGACGTCCATGCCCACGGGTCCGGACATCCTGTTTCGGTCACGTCCAAAAACGGATATATACCTTTCCTCTACCTCGCCGCTTCTCTCCGAGAGCACCCTTCCCACTGCGTTCCCGTCGCAGCGTTCGCACCGTTTTCCACCGAGATGCCCGGGGTACCAGGAGGTAAGTTCGTTCGTTACCGCCGCAGTCGGCAGGAAGCCCGCCTAAAGTGGAAAGAGCCACCCCAAGGCGGCGCGCGCGGACGATGTCTCCGCCTGTCCCGGAAACGGGGACGTGGAGCCCCGGTCCCCTCTGGCCGTCATACGCATGGAAGGCACCCTCGTGAGTCCGCACCCCCCGAGCCCCCTGGCCCTCACCCCGGACGTGGAGGACCATCCGCACGGAGACGACTCCCGCGCCCGCCCCATCCGCGTCATGGTCGTGGACGACCACGCCTTCTTCCGGCGCGGCCTGGTGTCCGTCCTGGACGAGGAGGAGGACATCAGCGTGGTCAGCGAGGCGGGCGACGGCGAGGAGGCGGTCCGGCTCGCCGCCGAACTGCGGCCCGACGTGGTGCTCATGGACGTGTGGATGCCGCACTCCAACGGCATCGACGCCTGCCCGCGCATCCGCGAGGCGGTCCCCCACACCAGGTTCGTCATGCTGACCATGAGCGACGAGGAGTCCGACCTCTTCGACGCCCTCAAGGCGGGCGCCACGGGCTACCTGCTCAAGGAGATCTCGGTGACCGAGCTTCCCCGCGCGGTGCGTGCCATCGCCGACGGCCAGTCCTTCATCAATCCGGCGATGGCGACCAAGCTCATCGGGGAGTTCGCCGAGCTGGCCAAGCAGGAGAGCACCCCGCCCAGCCGTCCGAGCATCCCCCAGCTGACCCGGCGCGAGACCGAGGTGCTCAAGCTGCTGGCCCGGTCCCTGAACAACCGCGAGATCGGCGAGCGGCTCTTCATCACCGAGAACACCGTCAAGAACCACGTGCGCAAGATCCTGGAGAAGCTCCAGGTGCACTCGCGCACCGAGGCCGCCATCTACGCCGTCCGGGCCGAGTACGTCTCCGGCCACTGACCCGGTGTCCGGGAGGGCGCGGGAGGAACGCGCCGGGCGGAGCGCGTCAGTCCCCGCGGGGGGAGCCCGGCGTCCTCGGGCCGAAGAGCAGCCCGGCGCTGCGGCGGGTGATGGCGAGCAGGTCGGTGTCCTGGAACAGGCTCCGCAGGCCGGATCCGTCGAGGTTCCCCGTGAGGGCGAGCGTGGCGACGCCGTGCACGACCGACCACCCGGCGACCAGTGCGGCGGCCGCGTCCTCGACCTCGCCCCGGTCGGTCAGGGAGTCCACCCCGGTGCGGAGCTCGTCGAAGGCGGCCTTCCTCGCGGCGTTCAGCTCCTCGTCGTCCGTGCCCAGCAGGCTGGGGGTGAACATCACGTCGAAGTGCGCCGGACGGTCGGTGGCGAAGCGCACGTACTCCACGCCCGCGTCCAGGAAGTCGCCGCCCGCCTCGCGGTTGGCCCGCAGCCGGTCGGCCAGCTCGCGGAAGCCCTCGGTGGCCAGGGCGTTGAGCACGCCCTCCCGGCTGCCGAAGTGGTGCCGGGGAGCGGTGTGGCTGACCCCGAGCTCGACCGCCAGAGAGCGCAGGCTGAAGGAGTGGGGCCCCTCCCTGCCGATGACCTCCGCCGCCTTCTCCAGAACGGCGGCCCTGAGGTTTCCATGGTGGTATCCGTCTGCCATGCCCCGAACCATACGGCGCGAAGCCGCCGTCGCGGAGGTCGGGAGGCGCGGCGCCGTCACGGGAGCGGAGAGGGCCTTCGTCCCGGGACCGGAGGAGGCCCGGAGAGTACGCTGGAGGAGTACCGGCCGCCCCGCGACAGGGGATAGCCGCTTCGCCGGTGACACTCGGGGCTCCGGTCCGGAAACGACCGCCCGCCGCAGGGAACAGCAGCACCCCCGGCCGGAGCCCCTTCGCCCGTCCGCGGCGCGGTGGGCCCGGGAGGGACCACGGAGCCGGGGAAAGACGAAGGGGAGACGATCACGAGATCCTCTGTGAAGATCTCCCGATCGTCTCCCCTGCGCAGGGTCTCACCCTGTGTCGACGGCCCCGAGGGACCGTCTGACCTTCGGTGGAGCTATGGGGATTTGAACCCCAGACCCCCTCGATGCGAACGAGGTGCGCTACCGGACTGCGCCATAGCCCCTGAAGACGTGAACCAGACTAGCAGGAAACCCGGGGTGGTCCGAACACGGTTCCCACCCCGGGCGAAAGGTCAGTCCCCGGCCGCCCTGAGCCGTGCGTCCGCGTACTGGTCGTACACCTGGCTGCGCCGTTCCCTGAGGGCGATCACCTTGGCCTCCCGCTCGGCGTCGCGCCTGCGCTCCTCCTCGGCCCGGCGGGCGCGCAGGAGCTCGCGGCGGCGGGCCCGCAGGAGCGCCTGCCTGCGCTCGGCGTCGGCCTTGGCCGCCTCACGGAGCAGGACCATGTGGCCGGCGAGCAGCAGCACCGGCGGGAGGGTCACCCACCAGGGCCCCAGGCCGAAGGCGACGGCCACGGCCGTGGCGACGTTCACCAGGACCAGCCCGCTGGTACGGCGGCGGCGGCGCGCGATGACGCGGGCGCGCGACCCGGCCGCGACCCGGTGCCGCACCGGGCGCGGCGCTTCCTCGCGGGCCTCGGGCCCGTCCACGGGGTCGGTGCCGTGCTCGCCGCGGCGGAGGACCCGGGTCTCGGTGGCGTCCGGGTCGTCCCCGCCGTCCACACGCTCCTCGGGGCCGTCCTCGAAATCCTCGTCCTCACGGCGCTGGTCCTCGGGGACGACGTCCACGGAGTCCTTGCGCAACAGCATCGGCACGAGGACTATGAGCCACACCACCACAATGGCCAGGTACAGAGGAGAGCTGCTCATCACCCCTCCTCACGATGACGGCCACTGGACGTTGATCGACACTTCGTCGACACCGCGCCGCGTGCGACTCCCGGGGGAGACGTCGCCCCCTCCGGGACATCGTTCCTGATCCTCCCCGGTTCCGGGGCGATTCCCGAGTGCCATATCCACGCGTTGCCCGCATCGTCAATGCGTCTGTGTTCCGCACGGTACGACCCCGTGTCCATAAATGCGCCACATTCCGACCGGAGTGTCGCAAGATTGTGGACCTTCAGTTTCGGTCGCCCCGCCCTTGGATACGAAATCGCAGGTCAAACATCGACTGCGGAGCGCAGCACCAATTCAACGCAAAGTAATGAATCAATGTCGCTAAAGTGAGGTTTAGGTTCCGGATGCATCCGTGATGGTGTCACGTTCAGTTCGACCCCGGGTGCGGACTCGCCGGGTCACGTGGATCCCGGCCACCGTTCGGGCCTTGTGGCCCCAAAGCGGAACCAGGGCCGGAACCGGGCTCGGCGGACGGCCCGGAGGGGTCTCCGTGGCGCCACCGGTACAGCAGCCCCTGGGGGACCTCCTCAGCGGTGACCGCGTAGCAGATGTGGTCGCGCCAGGCCCCGTCGATGTGCAGTTGGCGCCTGCGCACCCCCTCGTCCCGAAAGCCCAGTTTGGTGACCACCCGCCTGCTCGCCCGGTTCTCGGGCCGGATGTTGGCCTCGATCCGGTGGAGTCCGACACGGAAGAAGGAGTGGTCGACGGCCAGCGCGACCGCCGTCGGGGTGATGCCGTGCCCGGCGTAGGCGCTGTCGATCCAGTACCCCACCTGCGCCGACCTCGCCGATCCCCACACGATGGCGCCCACCGTGAGCTGTCCGACGAACCGGTCGCCGTAGGTGACCGCCCAGGGCATGGACAGGCCCTGCCTGGCCTCCCTGCGGACGGCCTGGAGCATCGAGACGTAGGGGGTGAGCCCGGTGGTGCGCAGCGGCATCTCGGGATAGGTCGGCTCCCACGGACGCAGCCACTCCTCGTTGCGCGCGCGGATCTCCCGCAGCGCGGCGGCGTCGCGCAGCCGCAGGGGTCGAAGCGCGACCGGCCCCTCCTGGAGGGTGACGGGCCACCCTTGTCTGCGATTCACGACCGTCCCTTCGACGCCCTCGGCACCGTAGCCCACCGGTACGACACCGGATGCGGAGGCGCCGGTTCCCCGTCCCCGGTGACGGTCTCCAGTATTCCACTCCCCGGGTGTGGCGTGTCGCTCATCACTCCGACGGAGCAGGAATCGGATGATTCCTAACTCTAGTACTTGCGTACCGAAAACCCACTGCAGACCAAAGAATTGTCAACGGACGGAATGCCCGAGATGTGATTACGGTCATTGTTCGGTGTCATTCGGAGTGGGCATGATCACCGCCACGCAGTTGGTCCACCGCGTGTGCGAACACCGGGGCCAGCACGTCCATCCCGTCGGCGGCACCGCCCCTGGAGCCGGGCAGGTTCACCACGAGCATCCGGTGGCCGCCGCGCTCGGCGACCCCGGCCAGGCCCCGCGACAGGATCGCCGTGGGCACGCCCTTGTCCCGCCCCGCGGCCCGCAGCGCCTCGGCGATCCCGGGGATCTCGTAGGACAGCAGCGGACGCGTCGCCTCGGGCGTGTGGTCGTGCGGGGTCAGGCCGGTCCCGCCGGTGGTGACGACGGCGTCGAGCCGCTCGTCCAGGGCGCGGACGAGCGCCTCCGCCACCGGCGCGCCGTCGGGCACCACCCAGGGGCCCACGACCACGCAGCCGAGCTCACGCAGGCGCTCGGCGACCACCGGACCCGAGCGGTCCGGGTAGACGCCCGCCGCCGCCCGGTTGGACGCCGTCACGACCGCGACGCGGGGCACACGGCCCCCGGACTCACTCACCGCGCCTCCAGTCGCCCTTCTTGCCGCCGGTCTTCTCCTCGACCCGCACCCGCGTGACCTCGGCCTCGGGGTCGATCGCCTTGACCATGTCGACCAGGCCGAGGGCGGCGGTCATGACGCAGGTGAGCGCCTCCATCTCCACCCCGGTGCGGTCGGCGGTGCGCACCGTGGCGCTGATCCGCACGCCCTCGTCCACGACGGCGAGGTCCACGTCGACGCCGTGCACGGCGATGGGGTGGCACAGCGGCACGAGGTCGGGTGTGCGCTTGGCTCCCTGGATTCCCGCGATCCGGGCGACGGCCAGGGCGTCGCCCTTGGGCACCTCTCCCCCGCGCAGCGCGGTGACGGCCTCCGGGCTGAGCAGCACCCGGCCGGTGGCGGTGGCGGTGCGCGCGCTCACCCGCTTCTCCGAGACGTCGACCATGCGCGCGGCGCCGGATCGGTCCAGGTGGGTGAACCCGGAGGGGTGGTCGGCCCCCTCCGGACGTGGGGTGTCGGTCATCGGCCTGCCAACTCTCCGCTCGAACACAGGGCGCGGCCGGGCCGGCCGCGCCATCACGACCGTACGACACGCCGGGGGCGCTCCGCCCGGCGACGGGGCGGTGGCGGCGGCGCGGAGGGAACGCCGCGGACGGAGGCCGCCGTTGTGGGCGGTGACGGACGCCGGCGGGGCGAGGCCGCGGCCGGAGGCCTTCGGCCGACGGGTGGTGGGCGGGAAGGGTCCACGAACACACCGGTGAGCGGGCTAGCCGGAAATGTTGCCGGTGTGACGCGTGGGACGGGCCGCACACCGTTCCGGTCACAGGCAAGGGGTGTCCGCCGAGCGTGCCCTAGGCGGGCTCGGGCAGGCGCAGCACCTGCACGGAGGCGCCCGCGGCCAGCTCGGTGACCTCCTCGGGCACCACCACGAACGCGTTGGCGCCGGCCAGCGCGGACAGCTGGTGCGAGCCCTGGTGGAGTGCCGGGGCCACCGTGGCGCCGGCGCTCGGGCCGTGCGGGGACTCCTCCAGCACCCCGCGCAGGAAGGAGCGACGCCCCTCGGGGGAGGTGACCGGCGCGGTCAGGACGGCCCGCGTGCTCGGCAGCGGGTCGGGGGCGAGCCCGCGCAGCCTGCGCAGTGCGGGGCGCACGAAGATCTGGAAGGACACGAAGGCGCTCACCGGGTTTCCGGGCAGCGTGACGATCGGGGTCCGGTCCGGTCCGACCGTCCCGAAACCCTGGGGCTTGCCGGGCTGCATCGCCACCTGGGTGAACTCCACGGTGCCCTGGCGGGTGAGCACCTCCTTGACCACGTCGTAGGCGCCCATGCTCACCCCGCCGGTGGTGACGACGATGTCGGCGCGCACCAGCAGGCCCTCCAGGGTGTCGAGCACCGTCTCGGGGTCGTCGCCGACGAAACCGTGGCGGTGGACCTCGCACCCGACGTCGCGGGCGGCGGCCGCGATCATGAAGCTGTTGGACTCCCAGATCTGGCCGGGACCGAGCGGGCGCCCGGGCTCGACCAGCTCCTCACCGGTGGAGAGCACCATCACGCGGGGGCGCGGGTACACGGGCACGGAGCGGCGTCCGACGGCCGCCAGGACGCCCATCTCCCCCGGACCGATCCGCGCGCCGGGCCGCAGCACGGTGGTCCCCTCGGTGACGTCGTCACCGGCGCGGCGCACGGCGTTGCCCACCTTGACCGGTCGGTCGACGGTCACCCTGGCGGTACCGCCGTCGGTCCACTCGACCGGGACCACCGCGTCCGCCCCGGAGGGCATGGGCGCGCCGGTCATGATGCGCGCGCACATGCCGGGCAGGACCGCGGTCGGGGAGGGGTCCCCCGCCGGGATGTCGGCGACCACCGGAAGCCGTACCGGGGTGTCGGGGGCGGCCGACGACAGGTCGGCGGCGTGCACGGCGTACCCGTCCATGGACGAGTTGTCGAAGCCCGGCAGGGACACGGGCGAGACCACGGCCTCGGCCAGCACGGTGCCGTGCGCCTGGAGCAGGTCCAGTTCGGTCGGCTCGGGATCGTTGATCAGGGCCAGGACATCGGCGACGTGCTGCTCGACGCTCTTCACGGGGTTCCTTCCGGTTCGCGGTTCCTGTGGTGAGGCGTCCTCCGCTTCTCGGGAGGCGTCTCACGGCCCATTCTCACCGCGTCCGGCCCATCGCGTGGCGGACCCGGTCCGCCGGGCCGCCGTCGTTTCCCGGCCGGAGCGGTCGGGACGGGGAGCCCGTCAGGGGCGCCCGGCCTCCCGGCGGTCGACGAAGTCGCGCAGCCAGGGCAGCAGTTCCTCGGCGAGGTCGGGGCGGCGGCAGGCGAAGTCCACCACGGTACGGATGTAGTCGGCCTTGTTGCCGGTGTCGTAGCGGCTGCCGCGGAACAGGACGCCGTGCACCGTACCCCCGTCCTCGGGCTTGCGCCGGGTCAGTTCGAGCAGGGCGTCGGTGAGCTGGATCTCGCCGCCGCGGCCGGGCGGGGTCTCCTGGAGGATGGGGAAGATCGCCGGGTCGCAGACGTAGCGGCCGATGATGGCCCAGCGGCTCGGCGCCTGCTCGGGCGCGGGCTTCTCGACCAGGTCGGTGACGGTGACGACGTCGTCCTCCTCGGTGGGCTCGATGGCCGCGCATCCGTACAGGGACACCTGTTCGGGCTCCACCTCCATGAGCGCGACGACGCTGCCGCCGTGCTTCTCGCGGACCTCGATCATGCGGCGCAGCAGGTCGGCGGACTCGATGAGGTCGTCCCCCAGGAGGACGGCGAACGGGTTGTCGCCCACGTGCGCCTTCGCGCACAGCACCGCGTGGCCCAGGCCGCGCGGCTCGCCCTGGCGGACGTAGTGCATCTGGGCGAGGTCGTTGGACTCGCGCACCGACCGCAGGCGCTCGTCGTCGCCCTTGGCCTCCAGGGCCTCCTCCAGTTCGTAGGCCCGGTCGAAGTGGTCCTCGATGGAGCGCTTGCTGCGGCCCGTGATCATCAGGACGTCCTGGAGATCGGCGGCGACCGCCTCCTCCACGACGTACTGGATCGCGGGCTTGTCCACGATCGGCAGCATCTCCTTGGGCGTGGCCTTGGTCGCGGGCAGGAACCGCGTGCCGAGACCGGCCGCGGGCACGACCGCCTTCGTGACGGTTCCCGGGTCGAAGGATCGCTTCTGGTCGGTGGAGTCGTTCATGTCGGCACTTTAGGGCAGTCCTCCGCCGTCTCGGCGACCCCACACACTGCCGGGCCCCAAGAAGTTCCGACGGTTTCGGGAGGAGGGCGGCGAACCGCCATCCGGCGTTCACCGCGCGGGGCAGCCGGCCGGGCGGCCCGCCCGGGCCGCCTCGGTGCCACACTTGGGCCATGGACGAGAGCGAGCGGCGCGCGGCCAAGGGCCGCCTGCGCAGGGGATTCCTGGAGCGAAGGCGCAACCGCGGCCCCGAGGAGCGCTCCCGGGCGGGCTCGGCGGTCCGCGACACCCTCATGGACCTCTCGTGGCTGGCCATGGGCGGGACGGTCGCCTGCTACTACTCCGTGGGCGGCGAGCCCGACACCCGCAAGCTGGTGACGGCGCTGTGGAAGCGCGGCACGTACGTGCTGCTGCCCGTGTTCCTGCCCGGCGGCGACCTGGACTGGGCGGCCTTCGACGGGCCGGACACCCTGGCCCCGGCCGGCCACGGGCTGCTGGAGCCCGTGGGCCACCGGTACGGGCCCGAGGCGCTGGCCCGGGCGGACGCGGTGGTCTGTCCGGCGCTGGCCGTGGACCGGCGGGGAACGCGGCTGGGGCGGGGCGCCGGCTGCTACGACCGGGCCCTCGCCCGCAAGGGCCCGCACACCCCGGCGATCGCCCTGGTCCACGACGAGGAGTTCGTGGAGTCGCTGCCCGCGGAGCCGCACGACCGCCCGGTGGACGCCGTGGTCACCCCCGGGGGCGGCCTGCGGGTGTTCGGCGCCGGCGTGTGGCCGGTCGAACGGACCTGAACCGGACGAGGCGGGATGAAACCCACCCGCGGAAGCGTTGTCACCGGCGGTCGCGCAGCGACGATCCGGCATCGCGCCCCCGAGGTCCGTGTTCGGTGCCAGGCCCTGTCACGCCTCCGGTCGGCGAGCGCGTACTATTTAGCAGTCAACGGGCGAGAGTGCCAGCAAGGAGGACCCGAACAGTGCCTACGTACCAGTACGCGTGCACCGAGTGCGGCGCCCAGATGGAGGTCGTGCAGAGCTTCAGCGACGACGCGCTGACCGTCTGCCCCGAGTGTGAGGGACGCCTGCGCAAGGTGTACTCCGCCGTGGGCATCGTGTTCAAGGGCTCCGGCTTCTACCGCACCGACAGCGGCAAGAGCTCCAACAGCTCCGTGCTCACCGGTTCCGGCGAGGGCAAGGACGGCGGCGACTCCGCGGCCTCCGACTCGTCCGGCTCCTCCGACTCGTCCTCGGACACCAAGAGCTCCTCCGGTTCCGAGACCAGCACCGCGAGCACGGCCAGCAGCACCACCAGTAGCAGCACCGGTAGCAGCAGTAACACCAGCACCAGCAGCAGCACCGCCGCGGCCAGCTGAGTCGCAGGGCCGTTGACGCCACCGCGCCGCCGAGTCCTCGGCGGCGCGCGGCATGTCCGGCCCACGGGGCGGGACACGCGTTCCGCGGGTCCTCGGAGAGGATCCCGACGGGGCCTGTGGACAACGCCCGAACGGGCCCCTCACGGCCTAGCGTCGAACCATGGCCGAAGCCCCACTCCCCTACCGGCACCGCCGGATGGCCGTCCGCCTCCTGGACCGGTACCGGCGCCTCCTCGCCACCCTCCTGACCGCCGCGGCGCTCGTCAGCGCCGTCCTGGCCGTGCGGCCCCTCCCCGCGCCCACCGTCCAGGTACTCGTCGCCTCCCGTGACCTCGACGCCTCGGGTCCCCTCGCCGAGCACGACCTCGCCGAACGCTCCCTTCCCGCCGACGCCGTGCCGAGCGGCGCGCTGGCGGTCGGGGACCGGGCGGCCGGACTCCTCCTCAACGCCCCGGTGCGCCACGGCGAGGTGATCACCGACGCCCGCCTGTCCGACCCTCCCGCACGGCCCTACGGCCGCGACCTGGTCGCCGTGCCGGTGCGGGTCGCCGACCCCGGTGTCGTGGACCTGCTCTCGCCCGGCAGCCGGGTGGACGTCCTCGCCGCCGGTGGACACGACGACCTCGCGCCCACCAGGGCGGGTCCCGCCGTGGAGGTGGTCGGCGACCGTCCCGTCCTCGCCCTGCCGGAGGGGGCGGGCCCGGGCGGTGAGGGAGGCGCGCTGATCCTCATCGCCGCCACACCCGCCGAGGCCAGGAGCCTGGCGGGCCACGCCGCCACCTCACGGCTGTCCGTCACCATCCGGGGCTGAGACCACACCCCCGGCGACGGGAGCCGGCCTGACCCCGCGGACCTTTCACCGAAAGAACCGCACCACCGCGCCGGTACGGGCACCATGGACACGCGGCGCCCCCACGGCGTCCGTCCGTGTACGTCCGCGCCCCGCGCGGACACAGCGGTCAAGACCACACTCCCAGCCATCGGCCCCCACCACCCGTGGAACCGGGCCCACACGTTCGATAGGGCTGTCCTCCATGCAAGGCTTCAAGAACTTCCTGCTCCGGGGAAACCTGGTGCAGTTGGCGGTCGCGGTCGTGATCGGCGCGGTCTTCGCCGAGCTCATCACCGCGTTCACCGAGGGGTTCATCACCCCGCTGCTCGGGATCTTCGGCGGTGTCCCGGACTTCAGCGATCTCTACTTCGAGATCAACGGGAGCCGCTTCCCGTACGGCGCGTTCATCGACGCGCTGATCTCGTTCCTGATCACCGCCGCGATCCTGTACTTCCTGGTGGTACTGCCCACCGCCAAGGCCCTGGAGCGGTTCGCCAGGGCCGAGGAGAGCACCACCCGCGACTGCCCCCACTGCTTCAGCCAGATCGACAAGAGGGCCGCCCGGTGCGCCAGCTGCACCAGCGAGGTCGTCCCGGAACCCGCCTGAGCGGGGGTCCGAGAACACCGGGGGCGGCCCCGCACGGGGCCGCCCCCGGGGCGCGTCGGCGGGGCGTCAGCGGGTGTACTCCCAGTGCCAGGGCTCGAAGGGGCTCGACTTGGCCCAGGCCGGATGGATCCAACCGAAGTCGGCGCCGTTCTCCTCCATCCAGAGCCAGCGGTCGGACCTGTAGTTCTGGATGCCGCATCCCAGGTCGAGCGCCTTCCCCAGCCCGTGGTTGCTCGTACCGGGCACCGCCGCGAAGCCGGGCGCCACCTGCGCGTAGACGCGGTGCTGGTTGGGCAGGTCGCGGTAGGCGCTGGTGATGCACATGTTCTCGCCGTACTCGTCCACGTACCTCGCGTTGAGCTTGAGGAAGTCCACGGCCGCGTCGGCCCGCAGCCTCTTGTCGTCGTAGAGGTCGCAGAGGGCGCTTCCCGGGAGCAGGCCGTTGGCGGCACCCTCGGCGTTCGCCGCCGCGGCGGGGTCGCAGTCGGCCGCGGCCATGTAGGCCTCCGGGTCGATGCCGCGCTCCTCCAGCTCCGTGACGAGGTCGTTCGTGGTCTCCTCGGAGCGCTCACGCAACTGCTCGATGTCCGCCGCCAGCTCGACCTGCTCCAACTGGGTGGTGGTCTGTAGCTCCTGCGCCTCGCTCGCCAGCTCCTCCTGCTTCTCGCGCAGGTCGGTGGCCTCCTGGATGAGCGCCTGGTTGTCCTCGGAGATCTTCGCCGCGTAGGACTGCGTCTGCAGGTCGTCGTTGAGCGATCCCGAGGCCAGCACGGCGAGCATTCCGCCGTCGGGCAGCTTGTACAGGGTGCTGGCCAGTTGGGCCAGCGGCTCGCGCATCTCGCTGAGTTCGAGCTCGGTCTGCTGGAGTTCGTAGAGGGTGTCGATGAGCTCCCCCTGGGCCTCCTCCAGCGCCTCCTGGCGCTCGACCTGCTCGTCGGTGGCCTCCTCCAGCTCCTCCGAGGCGGCCTCGGCCCGTTCCCGGAACTCCTCCAGGCTGGCCTCGGCCGGGTCCAGTGCCGAGGCGGGGATCGGCGCGACGAGCAGCGCGGTGACGACCACGAGCGTCACCGCTTGGGCGAAACGGACGCGGTAGGACATCGCGAAGGCGGTCAGTACCCCGCTGCCACCTGGCACGCGAGACCTGCGCCGCGCCGCATCAGAAGTGAACGGCACGAATGATCCTCCGGCTGCTTTCCTCGAACACCTACCCGTGGCCGCAAGGCAACGTACTACATGTCCACATGCGGCCACACGAGACCGTTGCACCGGGCGAAGCGAGCCGTGCGCGGACTCCCACCCACCTCACCGCCCCCTGTTCCCGCCTTCGGCGAAACACCTGGTCATCACTGCGCGGGTCGAAGTCACACCCCGGTTCTCACAGCAACCAGAGACGCTTATGTGGACATAACACAATAAGTGCCATGAACAACATCACACCGCTCCAGGGCAACCAATCGTAGGTCAGCGTACTCCGCCATGCACGCAGACTCCCCCAGTCACACCCGCGATGCGGGGACCGACACCCCATCCACCGCCATCCTGGGTTAGGCTTGGTCCGGTGACGGGGTAGGAGATACCTCCGTCAGACCCATGGCTCCATAGCTCAGGGGATAGAGCACCGCTCTCCTAAAGCGGGTGTCGCAGGTTCGAATCCTGCTGGGGCCGCCCCTGTGACCCGGGGTTTCTCTCGAACGAGAGACCCCGGGTCGCTGATCCGGCCGCGGTTGTGGCCGTGGTTGCCGGGTCATTCCCACCGTGCTTTCCCCCACCCGGTCCGCCGCTCCTGGTGTGAGTTCGCCGCCTGCGCGGACGTGGCGGGCGGTCCGCGACGTCCGCGAGTGGCCGAGGATCTGCTGAATCGTCCTGGGATCGATTCCCAGTGCCGCCAACAGCGTCCCGGCGGTGTGGCGACCATCGTGGACCCGGGCGTCGCGTACGCCGGAAACACACAACACGCTCTTCCAGTCAGCCCAGTCGGCACGCTTGCCCATCGGACGGCCGTCGGGGCGGCAGAACACCAGATCCCACGAGTCGTCCCACGCCGGGCCAGCGACCGCTTTCTCCTTCTGCTGCTGCTTCCAGTGGTTCCGCAGCTCCTTGATCAGCGGCCGGGGGATCGGCAGGACGAACTCTTCGAGGCCGGTGTCGTCCCGAACGCCCTTGCGCCGTGCGAAGTAGTGTTTCGTACCGGATGTGATGGAGGCTCTCAACCCTGGGAAGGATGAGAGACATGCCAGCAGCTGGGTGTGCCGTTTGGCTACAACGTCCTCCTCCGTCGGGGGAAGGACGCCGACGCCTGCCGGGCATGCAATGAACTGCAGGCCGGGCCCGCCCCTGTGGGTGCGGTGCCACTGCCGCACCTGCCTGGCCAGGTGGTCCGCAAACACCTGACCCGACCCAGCGCGCCCCAGTCCCTGGAGCAGCGGGCGCTGCTGCGCCTCCTGCGCACCGTGGCCCACAACGCAGGTGCCCGCGACCGGGTGGATCTGCCACCTGGCCTACTACGCCAGCCTGCGCATCGCCGAAATCGTCGCCCTGGACGTGGCCGACGTGCGGCTGTCGGCACACAAGGACAGCATGCGCGTGCGGGGCAAGGGCCAGTTGGGTGGCAAGGACTGCACCGTGCCCCTGCATGCCCAGGCTCGCACCTCGATCGAGGCACTGCTCGATGAACTCGGCCGCCCCTCAGCCGAACCGCTGGTGCGCAACCGCGACTACGGCACCCCGTTCACCCAGGCAGCGAACACCATCGTGAACGAAGTCGGCGCGGCGGCCGGGATCGGCCCCTCGGATGGCGGCGAGGCGTTCGGGCCGCACGTGCTTCGCCACATCTTCGGTACCGATCTCGTGCGCGGGCGCGGCGAGCTGGCGCCCGAGCCGGTGGGCGTGGTCCTCGTGACCGAGCTGATGGGCCATGCCGACCTCAACACCACCCGCCGCTATGCCCTGCCCACCGCGGCCGACAAGACCCGCGCGTTGGAGGCGCTCACCATCGACCGGGGAGCCGGTGAGGGTCTACCGTTAAATCCTGTAGTGATGCTCCTCGACCCCCTTCACTGCCTGCCGGGGCGCCATGTTGCGGCCGTCCGTGCCGAGGCCGTCCCCGCCGCCAGCCCGGCCGCGAGTGCCAGGGCAATGGCGCCCAGGACGATGGCGCCCAGAGTGTCGGGCGGGGCCACCGGGACCTGGCGGTTCTGCTGGATGACCGTGCCCAGCGGCAGGCTCAGCATCGCGGACAGGACCGCCGCGAGTGCCATGGGAGCGGTGAGGAAGCCCAACGCGATGCCCAGGTGCCAGCGGCGGCGGCCGGTGAGCACGCTCAACGGGGCTGTGGAGCGTGCCGCTTCGGCGATGTGTCCGCCCGCACTGATCAGCCCGGCGGTGGCCAGCAGAGCCAGGCCGTAACTACCCAGGAGCACACCCCACTGCGACAGGCGCGCGTTGGCCGGGGTCATCTCCAGTGAGGCCAGCCGGTCGATCTGGGTGGTGGGCCCCAGCACGGGGTGGAGGGTATTGCGGACCTCGGTGAGGGTGAGGGGGTCCTCACGTGGTGAGAGCACGGCCAGTTGTTCCACGCTTCCCTCGACGGGCGGGGCCGGGGACGCCTGGATCCGCACATCGCTGCCGATCTGCCAGTCGACGAGTGTGGTGAAGCGGAGATCACCGGTTCCCGGCTCCACCGGAGTGGGCTGTGCGGGGCAGTCCAGCCGCAGGGAACGCAGGGTGGAGCAGGAGGCCCGCAGCACGGTAGGACCCTCTCCCTCGTCGGCGGTGTCGACGGCCATGAGGCGCGCCCGCTCGGGCAGGGCCCGGTCCGCCTCCATGACGCGCTGGGCGGTCAAATCGTGTGCCGACACCTGCAACGCGCTGTCCGCCAGGCGCTCGTTGGCCTGGCGGGCCTGCACCGAGGTCAGGGTCTCCGAGGCGAGGAAGTAGTGCATGTTGACCAAAGTGACCACACCGATGACCACGGGGGCGACCAGACGGGCCAACACCCCCGGGCGGTGCTGGCACCAGCGGCCGGCCACGATCCAGGTGGGACGCCCGGTGCGCAGGCCCCGGTGGGCCACCGCGGCCCCGACCCAAGCCAGCAGGGCCGCCAGCGCCGAGGGCGCGAAGGCCAGCGCCCCCAGGAGCCCGACCGCGTAGACGGGTATCGTCCAAGGGCTGCCCGGAGGGATGAGGGCGGCCGCCGAGGCAACGACGGTGAACAACGCGAACAGGGCGATCTTCCAGGTCGCGACGCGATCGGCGGCCGGGCGCGGCCGGGTGGTGCCGCGTCGGGCCCGCCGGGCGTGCAGGGCGGCATAGCCCAACGCGGCCGCAGCAGCCGAGACGACCACCGCGACCACCAGGAACCACCACATCCGCCGGACGTCAGCCGCGCGCACGATGTAGTCGATGCCGGGCACCACCACGTCGGTGAGCAGCACGGGCACGGCCACCGCGGAGCCAAGGGCGGTACCGGCCAGGATCGCCGGCAGGCAGGAGGACAGGCCCACCAGGAACTGGTGGCGGGTGCGCGCGCCCAGCGCGTTCAGCAGGGCGGCGCGCCGATCGCGCCCGGCCGCGGCGAACCGTGCGGCCACGACGAACAACCCACCCGCGGGCAGGACCACGAACACCAGGTAGACCGCGACCATGAGATCCTGGGCCGCGGGGGTGAGGGTCATCTTCTCCCCGAAGGGGAAGACGCCCGGCGGGCCGAACCCGGCAATCGGATACATCCAGTCCTCGGGGACCGCGGCGTCCTCAGGCATCCCCACATAAGCCAGGCGCTCGGTCGGGGAGAGCAGCCCCCGGGGTCCGATGGTCCCGGCGTACTCGCCGTAGCGGTCCCGGACACCAAGCTCGGGGTCCGCCAGCGCGGGGGACAGGTACACCTGCCCCGGGCCGGGCCAGGAGTCCAGCCCCGGCGGCGGAGACGCGGCGGGGTCGACGGGGTCGAGGTAGACCACCGAGTGCTGCCACCGCCCCGCGCTGTCGGGACTCTCCCCCCACCAGGCCGCGGCCTGCTCCGGCGAAGCAACGATGATGGGCTGGCGCATGGCGTCGCGCAGATCGCGTCCGTCGAAGGTCGCCGCGATCACGGCCAGGCCCAGCAGCACGGCCGTGAGGGCGGCCGTGGCGATGGCGAGCACGATCTGGCGGGTGCGCTGGGACACGCCACCGGTGCGGGTCCGCCCCAGTGCCAGCAGCTGACCGGTCAGGCTCGGTGCGCTGTCGCGGCTCATCGCCCCACCTCGCTCAGGCGCCCCTCCCGCAGGTGGAACACGTGATCGCTGCGCTCGGACAGGTCCCGGTCGTGGGTGACCACCACCAGAGCGCACCCGCGCCGGGCGGGCAGGTCGAACAAAAGGTCGGCGACCTTGTCGCGGTTGTCGGGGTCCAACGCACCGGTCGGCTCGTCGGCCAGCAGCAGCGAGGGATCGGTGATCAGGGCCCGGGCCACGGCGGTGCGCTGGTGCTCGCCCCCCGAGAGCTCGCCGGTGGTCTCGGCGGCGGTGGTGACGTCCAACTCGGCGAGCAGGGCACGGGCTCGCTCGGCGGCCTCCTGGGCGCCGAGCCCGGCGAGCAGTCCGGCCAGGGCGACGTTGTCCACCGGGGTGAGCTCGGGCAGCAGCTCGCCGCCCTGGAACACCATGCCGATGTCACGGCTGCGCACCGCGGCCAGTTCCCCGCGGCGCATCCGGGTGATCTCGCGCCCGGCGACGCGGACGCTGCCGGAGGTGGGGGCCGACAGGCCCATGACGCAGGCCAGCAGGGTGCTTTTGCCGCTGCCGCTGGGACCGGTGACCACGGTCGAGGTGCCGCGGCGGGCGCTCAGATCCACCTCGTCCAGCAGGAGGCGGCCCGCGACCGTGTAGCTGACCCCGCTGAGCTGTAGCGGTAGCGCCTCGTCGGAGGTGTGGTGCGGGGGCGGGACGTCGGTGCCGTGCGGCATGTGTTCTTCTCCGAGCGGGGTCTTCTCACGAAACGCGGACGGAACGCTGGGATGGCGCGCAGGGCGGCTTCGCGCGCGGCCAAGCTATTGAGCAAGCGCCGCACGCGAAGCCGCTGAGCGGATTGGTCAGGCCTTCCAGTCGCTGCAGGCATCAGGCCACGCGCTGATGCTTTCGCAGACGCGGAGCTTGATGACGTCAGAACCGCTTCCGCTGGTCACAGTCGTTCTGGGGCCACTCTTGTTGTACAGGCCCCGCTCAGTTCCCGCCGATGCCTGGCGGTAGTACTGCCCGTAGACAACCCGGCCGTCGTCCTCGCCGTCGTAGACGGAGATCCTGGAACCACTGGAGTTGGTGTAGGCCCTGTCATCGCCCTGGTAGGCCGAAATGGCCATTGCACTGCTGCTGAGCAGCGGCAGCGCGGCCAAAGCCGCGAGCGCCGATCCAGCGATGAGCTTCCGAGCGTTCACAATAACCCTTTCCTCTGTGACTGAACTACTACTTAGGGCACCCGGCCGGGCCAGGACAGACCCTGGCACAAGACACCAGAGAGAAACAAATGGTGTACACCTCGGAAACCGCATAAAAGCTCTGTTAATGCACGTAAAGGAGGTGTGGCCGGATCCGGCCAACGGGTACTCGTCCGCAGTCAGCCTCCCGTCATCGACTGTTTCGTGAGTGTTCTCCCGAAGGCCAGCAAAAGGACACGTAAGCCGTGAGCGCGCCCTGCGCGGGGGCGTTCCAGGCGATGTGGCGGTACCGGCGGAGCTCGGCAGTGGTCTCCAGGACACGGGCGATGGCGATAAGTAGGCGAGCAGGGCGTGGGGGTTCACGCAGGTTCTTGGAATGCGGTGCGTCGGCCTCCGTGGTCCCCCGGTCGGGGTGCTTTGCGGGCCTATCAGTCAACGCCTATGCTCGGAGATAGTCGTCAGGCCCCGTGGGGGCTCGGAAGTGGAGCCAGGTGACCTGGGGCAGACCGGGAGCCTGGCTCGGCGCATGTCTGAGGTCCTTCAGCAGCCGGTGGCCACGTCGAAGTCGTAGATCCGCTCGGCGAGGATGTCCCGGTAGCTCGGATCGCCGTGGCGACTGGCCCGGACCGCTCCGGCCAAAACGTCGGCCACCCACAGCAGCGGCTGTGCCTCACCGGCCAGGTGCTCGACGGTGAATACCGTCCCCTTGGGCAGCGCACGACGGGCGCCGATGACGGACCGGATGTCGCGTTGGTCCAGACTCCGGGGTGCGGGCCTCCATGTACAGAATGCCGACGCCGTAGCTGTGCAGTTCGGGGACCAGGCGCTCCAGGCAGCGGGCACGGGCACGCTCCTGGCGCCGGGGCGGCACCGGCGTGCCGACCGCGACGATTGACCAGTCGAGGGCAGGAAGACCGCCCATGTGCCCGAAGGGCTGAGGCAACCGAGCGTGCGCCTAGCACACGGGCGACAAGCTCTGCCAGCCGAACCCCACCTTGCAATTCTTGTGATCTAAGTCACTTCGTGGATTCCAGAAAGCTTCAAGTGCATGCCCACTTTACGCCAATATGTCCGCCATATTTGGCTAAATTGTGCTGCAACCCTGCACAATTCTGAATTTCTACAGTTCTCAGAGGTTGACCCTGGCACGCCTCAAAGCCAATCGGAGACCTCACGCAAGGCCGACATGAAGGTAACCTGATTTCGTCCTCGAACGCAGAGCCCCGATTGATTGGCGACCACGCGCAGCTGCCGATGGTCGCCGGGAGCCGTTGGCATCCTTGTCATCCCGGCACGAAGGGAACGCTATGAGTTCGAGGAAATATGACGGCTGGTGGCACCGTCCAGATTTTTGGAGGTGCTTCGAGCTGCTGGTTCGCGTGTTGAGCGACTGGCTGCAAAGCTAGCCCGGCCCTAGCCTCAGGAACCGGGGCCAGGTGGTGAGGCCCGTCTAGAGTCTGGGAAGGCCGCTACGTGCCTCACCACTCATCCAGTCATTCTCTGCCGCAGGATGACTTGCTCCAACCCTGTCCAAATTTACTACCCAACGATCCAATTCGATCCAAAATCCAACCAAGTTGGACAATATTGGACCCCAACAGGTCCAACATCTTGACGATACAGGTTTCCGTACCCCCGCCAACCCGATAGTGGGGGTACGGCACCAAGAAATTTACATCAATTTCCATTGACAGATGTCCTCAAAATGCGCAATCCATCCCATGCCTCCAGTCATTTCAAGCTGGTCTACACAGGGCAGTGCGGCGAACTGGCTATCGACCAGCGCAGTCAGCCAGAGGAGCTGCATGAAATCTGAGGCCGCTAGATAGCTGTGCCGTCGAGAGCCCATGCATGAAGCTGTCCACGCCGATGCTGGCGATGGAGGAGATGAAGTCCACCTCATCCAGGGCAGCCAAGTACATCTAGCTTGGCACGGTAGATGTCGCCGCAGACGGCTGGTCTAAGAGCGTGTTTGCTGTCCTTGCTGTTTGATCAGCCGTCCCCAGCGGGGCTTGCGGCCGAAGTGCTCCGCGATCTGCTCGCCGGTCGGCAGCGAACCATCCGGCCGCCGGTTCTCCAGCGCCCACTTCCAGGCATCCCGCTGCACCTTGGGAGGAGGCCGTTCGCCTTCCGCCTCGCTCGATGTGTTCGGGGCCGTTTCCTCCGCCTTGACGACATGCAGATGCCTCCGCTCCTGCTGCTCCGCCGAGAAGGACTCGGACACCTTGGCCAAGGTGTCCTTCCCGCCTTCAGGATGCGTGCGCACCGCGTCAGCACTGCGTACGCTCCTCGCCGTCGTGCGGAACTCACGCATGAGCAGCTCGTACGCACCGATCAATGCGAAGCTCGGCCAGGCATGGATGATCCGCGACCACATCGTGGGGTCGGCCACCGCGACGTTGGCCGCCAGGGAGGCTCCGGAACCGATGATCAACAGCGTCCAGGGCAGCAAGCCGCCCTTGCGGCCGTTGCGGGCATCGCTCAACAGCGTCATCGAGGCGCCGACGATCATCCCGTCCACCGACAACGGGAACAAAGCAGCCCGCCACTCTGGCTCGCCGTGGCGCAGCGCGAGTTCGTACATGTGCGAGTAGGACACCACCGCGGCGATCACGGCCAGCATCAGTACGGCGGCGATGGTGGTCCAGCGGGACCAACGAGAGGCCCTCATCCCCGACCACCGCCCTCCAGGAAGGACAACGGCTGCAGAGTTTCCGAGACGCTTGCGATGAGCCCGACAGACCAGGCGTGACCCTTCCCCGGTCTCAGTTCTGGTCTCAGTTCACCTTCGGTCGCAGGGGTACGAGGAAGTACGCGACCACAGGTCAGAACCGCGATGAACGTTCGTGAACCATGCTCGCCCGCTCTCCTAAAGCGGGTGTCGCAGGTTCGAATCCTGCTGGGGCCGCCCCTGTGACCCGGGGTTTCTCTCGAACGAGAGACCCCGGGTCGCTGATCCGCCCGCGGTTGTGGCCGCGGTTGCCGGGTCATTCCCACCGTGCTTTCCCCCACCCGGTCCGCCGCTCCTGGTGTGAGTTCGCCGCCTGCGCGGACGTGGCGGGCGGTCCGCGACGTCCGCGAGTGGCCGAGGAGACGCACCCTTCGAGGCCGGCGTCGTCCCGGACGCCCTTGCGCCGTGCGAAGCAGCAGTCGCCGCCTGCACGCCTTGAGCACACCGCGCCCCCTGAGCGCACCGCGGGCCCCGGAACGGAACACCCCGCCGTGGTCGGACCGGTGAGGCGGACGGACACGGATCCGGCGGACACGGGGAGGGCGGCGGCGTCATGACCGGCCCTGAGCCTGCGAGCCGTCCCTTCCGTGGCCGCCTTCCCACCGTGTCGCCATGACAGCGGAGAGAAGTCGGCCGATCATGGAACCGGAGTACGGACCGGTCGGGGGAGGCCACTCGGATGACGCACGCGGAGCACGCCCAGGACGAACAGCACGGGGGACCGGACAGGCCGCTCAACAGGCAGCGGGGCGGATCACCGTCCGCGATCGCCGGGGCGCTCCACCGCACACCGCACCCGGGCCCCCAGCACTGGGGCGGGCCCCGGCCCCGCAAGACGGAGCCGGACCCGTTCTTCCCCAAACGCCTGGGCCCGCCGCCCGAGAGCCGCGGAACCTGAGCTCACAGGAACGGGCGCCAGGGCGCCAGCAGGCACTCGCCGAGCTTCGCGGCGAGCGGACGGTGCTGCCACTCCTCCCTGGTCAGCTCCCGGCAGTTGGTGAGGTCGTTGGCGAAGATCTCCTCCATGTGCTTCGCCACGGTCTCGTCGAAGATCTCCACGTTGATCTCGTAGTTGCCCGTCAGGCTCAGCCGGTCCACGTTCGCGGTACCGATCGTGGACCACTTGCCGTCCACCGTCGCCGTCTTGGCGTGCACCATGGCGTTCTGGTAGAGCCACAGACGCACTCCGCCACGCAGCAGCACCGCGTACTGGCTGCGGGATATCCAGTCGGCGACGACGTGGTTGGACTCCTCCGGGAGGAGGATGTCGACCTCCACCCCCCGTTCGGCGGCATCGACCAGAACGCGCTGGAACTCCCGGTCGGGCATGAAGTAGGCCTGGGTGAACAGCACCCTGTCCTTGGCCCGGTCGATCGCCTCCAGGAACATCGCCCGGATCGGGTAGATGAGCAGCTCGGGCACGTTGCGGTGCACACGGAAGTGCGCGTCCCAGTCGGACTCTCCCAGCCCCTCCAGCTCGGGCTGGTGGGGCAGGCGGTTCATGTTCCAGAAGTCGCTGAAGGCGTTCTCCAGCGCCCACACCGCCGAACCGGACACCCGAAGGTGGGTGTCGCGCCACTCGGTGGCGTACAGCGACCCGACGTTGTACCCGCCGACGAACCCCACCTCGCCGTCGACGGTCAGGATCTTGCGGTGGTCCCGGCCGGACTTGCGGATGTTCAACAGCAGCACGCCCGGCCGGAACGCCGGGTACCGGACCACGTGGACGCTGGGCGGGAAGCGGAAGAAGGACCGGGGCACCACCAGGTTCGCGAAGCCGTCGTAGACCACGTACACCTCGACGCCCCGCTCGGCGGCGTCGATGAGCTCCCTCTTGAACTCGCGGCCCACCCGGTCGTCCTTGATGATGTAGGACTCGAAGAGGACCCGGCGCCGGGCACCCCGGATCGCCGCGATCATGTCCTGGAACAGGTCCTCGCCGTAGGTGTACACGGTGGCGGTGTTCCCGTTGTCGCCGACCGGCAGCTCGACCGGGGCGGTACGGGGGAAGCGCGCCCGGCGCGGCCGTACCTTCCTGCGCCAGTGGTGGACCCCCATGAGGGTGGCCACCACGGCGATCTGGGTGGTCACCAGCCCCACGAGTCCCCATTTGACCACCGACGTGATGGTGGAGCGTCGCACAGTCGCCTCCCGATCAGGACGTCCGCGGTGCCGAAGTCCCCGGTCCTGAGGCCTTCCTCTCCGATGCGGAGTGGACGTCAACCGTAACCGGGGACACGCACCAGGGGTCGGCACAGTCCTCCTGTGTCACCTCTACGCGGTCCCCTACCCCTGTCCACGGAGGCGGAACGCCACCAGTTCCGTGGTTGGGCCCTCCCGGCGGCCTCTGACCAGGCGCCGCTCCAGCGGGTACAGGGCGGCGCCCGCCAGCCAGCCGGTCGGCTCGGTCAGGGTGACCGCGCGCAGGGCCCCGCCCCACACCTTGCGCCACGCCGCCGGAGCGTCCACCTGGGCGTTCATCAGCATGAGCATGGGCACGCGGCGCACCATGTCGAATCCGGCCTTGTCGGCGGTGCCCGCGATCCACTCCAGGGTGCGGTTGACCTGGTGCTCGCCGCGCTGTTCGGGGCGCTGGAGGCAGTTCTCGGAGATCACGAGGAGGCCGCCGGGGCGCAGCACCCGGGCGAACTCGCCGAACGCGCTGGTGTAGCGCCCGTCGTCGGTGATGTGGAAGAGCACGTCCATGCAGGAGACCGCGTCGAAGGAGTCGACGTCGAAGGCGTCGAGGTCCGCGGCGTCCTGGCGGACGAACCGGTGGTCGGGGAATCTGCCGCGCAGGCGCTCCACGGCCGCGTCGGTCATGTCGCACCCGGTGATGTCGCCGACTCCCAGCCGCTCCCACAGGCGCGTGTAGAAGCCGGTGCCGCTGCCCACGTCGAGGACGCTGGCCCCGCCCGGGTCCATCCGGGAGACCTCGCGCAGGAACACCTCCTCGCGTACCCGGTACATCCACGTGTTGAAGGAGCGGCCCAGGGCCCGGTAGCCGACGCCGCTCTCGGTCCAGTCGCCTTCGAGGCGGCGCTCCCAGAAGTCTCGCAGTTCGCTGTGCGTAGCCATGGGAACACTGTCACACCGCGCCCGCGCGAAGTCCCGTAGCAGCGCCGGAGAAGGCCCGGCACAGCCCTGTTGAGCGATTTTCGGACAGCCTGGTGGCCGGGGAAAGCAGGGCCGGATTCCGAGAGGCCACCGCTCCCGTGTGTCCGGCCCCGGCACCCGGCCTCAGGCGTCCCGGTGGGCGACCACGCGCTCGATGAATCCCAGCGCCATCCGGTCGTGGTGGTCGACCGTGAAGCCCGCGTCGACGGCGACGTGCCTCGGCAGACGCCGGGGACGGTCCTTGCGCGCCTCCCTCCGCCGGAGGGGCCAGCGGGTGTACTCGACGTGGTCGACCAGCAGCAGGAGCCCGCCCGGCCGCAGGACCCGGCGCATCTCGGACAGGGCGCGGTACTGGTCGGGGATGGTGCACAGGGCGAGCGCGCACACCACGGTGTCGAACTCCCCGTCGCCGAAGGGCAGGTCCTGGGCGTCGCCCTCCCGGAGGTCGACCTCCGCGGCCAGCCCGGCGGCCCGCGACCTGGCCTTCGCCAGCATGCCGGGGCTCAGGTCCACTCCGGTGACCTCCACGTCCTCCGGGTAGTACGGCAGGTTGTGCCCGGTACCCACGGCCACGTCCAGGACCCTGCCGCGGGCCCTTCCGCACAGCCGGGCGCGGGTACCGCCGAGCACGAGCCGCTGTATCCGCTCCCCCCGGTCGTACCCCCTCGCCATCTGGTCCCACTGGCCGCGCACCCGCTCGGTCCGCTCGTCCATGACGCCCTCCCCGCTTCGCTCCTTGACCGGAACTCCAGTCTGGAAGTTAATGTCCACATGAAGTCAAGAGAGCGGGAACTGTCCATCGGCGAGCTGGCCGAGCCGTTCGGGTTGGCCACCCACGTCCTGCGGCACTGGGAGGCGGCCGGTGTGCTGGAGCCGGCCCGGCGCTCCGGAGGGCAGCGCCGCTACACGCCGGAGCACCAGCTCCAGGTGGCTCTGGTGCTGCGCGCGCAGGAGGCCGGGTTCAGCCTGGCGCAGATCCGCGAGGTGGTCGGAGCGTCGGACGGTGCGGCGCGACGCGCCCTCCTGACCGAGCACCTGGCCGGACTGGACGAGCGCCTGGAGCGGCTGCGGTCCGCACGCGAGATGGTGGCGCACGTCGTGGCCTGCGAGTCCGGGGACTTCCTGAAGTGCCCGACCATGAGGGCGATGCTGGAGGAGACGGCGATGTCGGAGTGCGCTGCTACGCATGGGCGCACGCGTTCCCCGAGCCTCTGGGAGTCACCTTGGCCTTCTACGACCACCTGACCGACTTCGCCGGTCTGCCCGTCGCCGACTACATGGAGGCCCGCCGCCTGACACGGTCGGGGGACGACCCGGCGTCCCGTCACCGGCCCCCGGAACTGGACGGCCTCGCCGACCCCGGTTCGGTGGCCTGGCGGCTGACCCGGTACGGGTACGGCTATGACGAGGGCGACCAGTGGTCGTCCCTGGACTACCTCACCGGTTTCACCGGGTTCGTGTCCGACCCGGCCGCGGTCAGCGCCGTCGTGGTCGGCAGCCTGGTGGACGCCTTCAGGGTGGAGTCCTCCGACGAGGTCCGCGACGCCTTCGTGGAGATCGCCCCGCGCCTGTCCGGCCTGCGCTTCCTCTTCTACGCGGACCTGTTCGCGGAGGAGTGCGAGGCGTCGTGGATCAGGCACGGAGACCTCTCCCCCCTGGTGGCCGCCTACCCGCGGTTGACCGGGTTCGCGGCGCGCGGCACCGGCCGCCTGAGCCTGGAGTCGCTGGAGCACCCGGGGCTGCGCGGCCTCACCCTCCAGGGCGGAGGTCTGCCCGGGAGGCTCGCGCGTCAGGTCGCCTCGTCCCGCCTGCCGGAACTGGAGCACCTGGAGCTGTGGCTGGGGGTGGAGGACTACGGGGGCGACACCGCCCCCGAGGACCTCGGACCCGTCCTGTCCGGAAGGGCCTTCCCCGGACTGCGGTCCCTGGGGCTGCGCAACGCCGAGCACACCGGCGCGTGGGTGCGGGCACTCGCGAAGGCCCCGGTCACCGCACGGCTGCACACCCTGGACCTGTCCCTGGGCGTCCTGCGCGACGAGGACGTCGCGCCCCTGCTCGAAGCACCGGTGTTCCGCGGCCTCCGGCGCCTGGACCTGCACCACCACTACCTGTCCGAGGAGGCCGCGGGCGAGGTCCGCCGGGTGCTCACCGACGCCGGGGTGGAGGTCGACCTGTCCGAGCGCCTGGAACCGGACACCCACCACGACGAGGTCCACTACTACACGGCGGTCTCGGAGTAGCCCCTCCTCCGGCGGCGGACATGTCGTCTCGGGCTGTTAGACATGTGTCCGCCCCAAAGCCCCCAGGTAGGAGCCCCCGTTGCCGAACACCCACCACGTCACCGAGTTCGCGGGCCTGCCCGTGGTCGAGTTCCCCGGCTACGACACCGTGGACGACGTCTACCAGAACATGGTCCGTAGGGGCATCCCCATCCCCGACCCCTATCCGCCGCACGCGGCCCTGGAAGCCGCATTGGCAGATCCCGGGTCGGTCGCCTGGCGACTGCGGAGGGACGAACCTCGTGATGTACCGCCGTACCGGCCTGGCAGGTTCTTTCAGGACCAGCCCTTGGAGGGCACCGCCAGCTACACAGCCCGGTTCGCCGAGGAGGTGGACCTGTCCGCGGTAACGGCGCTGACGGTCGGCAACATGCCGGACGAGGACCACGGGACGGAGGTCGAAAAGGCCGCCGAAGCGCTACTCGGACTGGCACCGCGGCTCACCGGGTTGCGATCGCTGTTCTTCGGCGAGGTCGTGCAGGAGGAGAACGAGATCTCCTGGATCAACCTGTGCGACCTGGCACCCCTGGTGACCGCGCTGCCGAACCTGGAGGAGCTCGTCGTGCGCGGCGGCAGCGGTGACCTGAGCCTGCACATCCGCGAGCACCGGTCGCTGCGCAGCCTCACCGTCCAGAGCGGGGCGCTGCGCCCCGAGGTGGTCAGGGACGTGTGCGCCTCCGGCCTGCCCGTGCTGGAACACCTGGAGCTGTGGCTGGGGGCGGAGGAGTACGGCGGCGAGACCACTCCGGAGGACCTCGGACCCGTCCTGTCCGGGAAGGCCTTCCCCGAACTGTGCTCACTGGGTGTGCGCAACACCGAGGGCATCGACGACTGGATCCCCGTGTTGGCGCAGGCACCCGTCCTGCCCTCACTGGAGGTCCTCGACCTGTCCCTGGGCGACCTCACCGACGAGGGCGCACAGGCCCTGATCGAGGCCGCCCCGGCCTTCCGGGGACTGCGCCGCCTGGACCTGCACCACCACTTCCTGTCCGAGGACATGCGCGAACGCGTCCGCGCCGCCCTGCCCGGCGTGGAGGTCGACCTGTCCGGCCCGCGGGAACCGAACACCTACGGCGGCGAGGTCCACTACTACACGGCGGTCGCGGAATGACCCCGGAGCGCCCGCTGGCCGTGGTGGGGGTCCCCGGAAACCGGCGCCTGGACCTGTTCGGCGAGGCGGTCCGGGCCGCCGGCCTGCCCGAACCCGTGATCGTGCCGTGGCACGACCTGGCCACCGGGCCGGTGACACTGCCCGGGGACGCCCTGGTCCGGGTGGACTCCCCCGGCGGCGACGTGGAGACCGAGCGCCTGCTGCGCGGCTGGAGGCACGCCCCCGACCTCTACCGGGCCGAGGGCACCGCCGACCAGCACGCCGGGTTCCGCGCGGCGCTGGACCGGCTCGCGACGGCGGTGGCCGCCACCCCCGGCGCGCACCTGCTCCAGGAGACCGCCGACCTGGTGGACATGTGCGACAAGAGGCGCTGCCACGCGCGCCTGACGGCGGCCGGGATCCCGGTGGCGCCCGCCCTGCCCGGGCCGGTCACGGACTACGCGTCGCTGCGCGCGGCGATGGACGCGCACCGCTGGTCCAGGGTGTTCGTCAAGCCCGCGCACGGCTCCTCCGCCTCGGGGGTGGTGGCGCTGGCCACCGCGTCCGGCGGACGGGTCAGGGCGGTGACCTCCGCCGACCTGGTCCGGGGCGCCGACGGGTCCGTGGAGCTGTACAACAGCCTGCGGCTGCGCACCTACACCCGGGAGGAGGAGGTCGCGACGGTGGTGGACGCGCTCGCCCCGGACGGCCTGCACGTGGAGCGGTGGGTGCCCAAGGCGGGGTTCGACGGCAGGGCCGTGGACCTGCGCGTGGTGGTGGTCGCGGGCCGCGCCACGCACGTCGTGGTGCGCTCGTCCACCTCGCCCATGACCAACCTGCACCTGGGCAACGCCCGGGGCGACCTGGAGGCCCTGCGGGAGTCGGTCGGCCCGCACGCGTGGGCGGAGGCGCTGGCCACCGCCGAGTCCGCCGCCGCGTGCTTCCCCCGCACCCTGCACGCCGGGGTGGACCTGCTGGCCCTTCCCGGGTGGCGGGAGTTCGCCGTGTGCGAGGTCAACGCCTTCGGCGACCTCATCCCCGGAGTGCTGCACGAGGGCCGCGACACCTACGCCGAGCAGTTGCACGCCCTGGCCACCGGCCGGTTCCCCGTTCCCGGACCCGAGAGAGTATGAACAGCACCGAACCCGACATGAACGCCGTGGTGGGCACGCACGACATCCTGCTGCTCACCCTGGACACCCTCCGGTACGACGTGGCCGCCGAGCTGGCCGAGTCGGGCCGCACGCCCAACCTCGCCCGGCTGCTGCCGGGAGGGCGGTGGGAGCGCAGGCACGCCCCCGCGAGCTTCACCTACGCCTCCCACCTGGCGATGCTGGCCGGCTTCCTGCCCACGCCCGCCGCACCCGGTCCGCACCCGCGCCTGTTCGCCGCCGCCTTCCCGGGCAGCGTGTCCACCGCGCCGCACACCTGGACCTTCGACACCCCCGACCTGGCCTCGGGACTGGCCCGGGCCGGGTACCACACGGCGTGCGTCGGGGGCACGGGCTTCTTCAACCGGCGTTCGGCGGTGGGCTCGGTCCTCCCCGACATGTTCGCCGAGAGCCACTGGGAGGAGTCGTTCGGCGTGGCCGACCCGCACTCCTTCGAGAACCAGGTGGCGTGCGCGGCCCGGATCGCGGGGGAGCGGCCCGCGGACCAGCCGCTGTTCCTGCTGCTCAACGTGTCGGCGCTGCACCAGCCCAACTGGTTCCACCTGCCCGGGGCCACCAGGGAGGACGGGGACAGCCGGGAGAGCCACGCGGCCGCGCTGGAGTACGTGGACCGGCACCTGCCGCCGCTGCTGGCGGCGATGTCGGCCCGCCGCCCCTGCTTCGCCATCGTGTGCTCCGACCACGGCACCGCCTACGGCGAGGACGGCCACACCGGCCACCGCATCGGCCACGAGACCGTGTGGACGGTCCCCTACGCCCACGCGTTCCTGCCCCTGGAGCGCACCGCACCCGTCGACGCCCAGGAGGCGATCGCGTGACCACCGCACTCACCCCGCGCGCAGAACCGGTACGCGCCGACTCCCCGTACCAGTCCTACGTCTACGCCTACCCGCACAAGAGCGCCTACCGGCCCTTCGAGAACCGTCCCCCGCTCGCCGACCTGTGGCGCGGCGAGGACGTCGACGCACTGTCCCTGTACACGCACATCCCCTTCTGTGAGATGCGCTGCGGGTTCTGCAACCTGTTCACCCGCTCCACTCCCCCGGCCGAGCAGGTCACCGCCTACCTGGGCGCCCTGGAGCGGCAGGCGGAGGCGGTGGCCGAGGTCCTGCCGGAGGGCGCGCGGTTCGCGCGGGCCGCCCTGGGCGGGGGCACTCCCACGTACCTGACCGCCGAGGAGCTCACACGGGTCTACGACCTCACCGAGCGAGCGTTCGGGGTGGACCTGTCGCGGATCCCGGTGTCGGTGGAGACCTCACCGGCCACGGCCACCCCCGACCGGCTGCGGGTGCTCGACGCGCGCGGCGCCACGCGGATCAGCATGGGCGTACAGAGCTTCCTCGACTCCGAGGCCCACGCGGCCGGGCGCCCGCAGAAGCGCGCCGAGGTGGACCGGGCGCTGGCCGCGATCCGCGAGCACGCCTCCGCCGACCTCAACGTCGACCTCATCTACGGCATCGAGCGGCAGGACGCCCGCACCTGGGCCCACTCGCTGGACACCGCGCTGGAGTGGGCGCCGGAGGAGGTGTACCTGTACCCGCTGTACGTGCGCCCGCTCACGGGGCTGGGCCGCCGCGCCCGCGAGTGGGACGACCACCGTCTCAGCCTGTACCGGCAGGGCCGCGACCACCTGCTCGAACGCGGCTACGAGCAGGTGTCCATGCGCATGTTCCGGCGCGCGGACGCCCCGGCCGCGGCGGACCCCGACCACTGCTGCCAGACCGACGGCATGGTGGGGCTGGGCTGCGGCGCCCGGTCGTACACGGCCGGTGCGCACTACTCGTTCGACTACGCCGTGGGAGTGGGCGGGGTGCGGTCGATCATCGCCGACTACGTGGACCGCGACCGGGCCGACTTCACCCGCGCGGAGGTGGGCTTCCACCTGGACGAGGACGAGCGGCGGCGCCGCCACCTGCTCCAGTCGCTGCTGCGGGCGGAGGGGATGGACACGGCGGCCTACGCCGAGCGGTTCGGCTCCCACCCCCGCCAGGACTTCCCCGGGATCTTCGCGGCCCTCGACGAGCGCGGATGGCTGGAGCGCGGGGGCGCACCGGACCTGGTCCGGCTGGCCCCGGAGGGGCTCGCGCACTCCGACGCGATCGGGCCGATGTTCTTCTCCGCCGGGGTGAGGGCGCTGATGGCCGACTACGAGGCCCGGTGAGCGCGGTGGCACCGGCGCCCTCCGGCACGACGCTCCCACCGCACCTGACCCTGCTCTACCGGGGACCGCTGGCCAGCTGCGACTACGACTGCCCGTACTGCCCCTTCGCCAAGCGGCGCGACGGCCCCGAGACGCTGCGCGCCGACCGGGCCGCGCTGGAGCGGTTCACCGACTGGGTGGCGGGGCAGGAGGCCGAGCACCCGGGCACGCGGTTCTCGGTGCTGTTCACCCCGTGGGGCGAGGGGCTGGTGCGGTCCTGGTACCGGAGGGCGATCACCCGGCTCAGCCACCTGCCCCACGTGGACCGCGTGGCCATCCAGACCAACCTGAGCGGACGCGCGGGCTGGCTGGCCGACTGCGACCTGTCCACCGCCGCGCTGTGGACCACCTACCACCCCGGGCAGGTGTCCCACGAGCGCTTCCTCGCCAAGGCGCGCGAGCTGGCCGGGATGGGGGTGCGGTTCAGCGTCGGCGTGGTCGGCGAGCCCGAGCACCTGGAGGCGGCCCGGCGGATGCGCGCCGACCTGCCCGGGGAGGTGTACCTGTGGGTGAACGCCTCGGAGGGGCGGACCTACACCGACGCGGAGGCCGCCGAGTGGCAGGCCCTGGACCCGCACTTCCACTACAGCCGCCGGCCCCATCCCAGCCGGGGACTGCCCTGTCGTACCGGTGACAGTGTGCTGTCCGTGGACGGGGACGGGAACGTGCGCCGCTGCCACTTCGTGGACACGCCGCTGGGCAACCTCTACGACGGTTCGTTCGCCCCCCGGCTCGGTCCGCGCGCGTGCCCGCTGACCAGCTGCGACTGCCACATCGGCTACGTCCACCTGGAATCGCTGGACCTGTACGACGTGTTCCGGGGAGGGGTGGTGGAACGGATCCCCGCGGGACCGGTGACCACGCTCCCGCTCGTGTGACGGCGGGCGAAAACCCCTTCAGAAGGTCTCAGGCAACCGACATAATGCGCACCATGGTCTTTCCCCGGGTTATCGCGACCGACCTCGACGGCACCCTCCTGGGAAGGGAGGGGCTCGTCTCCGAACGCAACCGGCGGGCCCTGGCCGCCGCCGCGGAGGCGGGCGTCAGGGTGGTCGTCTCCACCGCGCGTCCGCCCCGCACCACCCAGCACATCGCCGAACAGCTCACCTGCGCCGCCGTGCTCTGCGGCAACGGCGCCCTCGCCCACGTGCCCGACTCCGACCCCCTGGTGCGCGCGATCGACCTGGAGACCGCCAGCACGGTGGTCGAGAAGCTGCGCGGCGCGCTGGAGGGGATCGGCTTCGGCGTCGAGACCGGCACCGACTTCTTCCACGACGCCGGATACCACCTGGAGCCGTGGGTGCCCCGCGACTGGGTACGCGAGGTGCTGGAGACCCCCGACGCCCTGCTCAGCCGGGCCTCACCGGTCACCAAGCTGCTCGTGCGCTCCCGCGACATCCCGGTGCACGTGCTGCACGAGGCAGCCCTGGAGGTGGTCGGCCCGCTGGCGGAGGTCACCTACTCGGGCGGTTTCGGCCTGCTGGAGCTGAGCGCCCCGGGGGTGAGCAAGGGCAGCACGCTCGCGATGGTCTGCGAGCGGTGGGGTGTCTCCGCCGAGGAGGTGGTGGCCTTCGGCGACATGCCCAACGACCTGTCCGCCCTGTCCTGGGCCGGTGCGGGGTACGCCATGGCCAGCGGGCACCCGGATCTGCTCGACCCGGCGCTGGGGCTGCTGACGGCCCCCGCCAGCAACGAGGACGGCGTGGCCAGGGTGGTCGAACGGCTGCTCGCCGAAGGCTGAAAACCCGTGGCCGCGCGGCCGGTGCTCCCTCTAGGGTCCATACGAGGAGAAGCCTCCTCAGCCCATGAGGGGTGCCGTTCGGGCGCCGACGGGGTTCTGGAGGATCCGAGGGTTCCCGCCTACAGGGCGCCCGAACAAGGAGGGCTCCGCGCCGCGGGCGTCCGTTGAGGGTGGTGGGAGGGTGACGGGCGGGCGAAGCGGAGCCCCAGAAAAGACAAGGAGCACCGTGCCGCATCCCACCCAGATCGTCTCGGCCCTGGCCGATCCCGCCCGCCTGGCGCTCTACGCCCGCGTGGTCCACGCGGGCTCCGACGGCGTGCCCGCCGAGGAGGCCCGCGCGGGCGGGTCCAGGGAGCGCAAGCGCCTGGCCCGGCTGGCGGACGCCGGCCTGGTACGCGAGGACGGCGACCGCGTGGTGGCCGATCCGGCGGTGTTCGCCACCGCCCTGGAGGAGCACCGGCCCATCGACCGGGACCCGGTGGACTCCCTGTTCCACGGCGGCCGACTGACCGCTCTTCCCGCCAGACGCGAACTGCGGCGCGGGGTGTTCGAGCGCGTCACCGGCCGGTTCTTCGCCCCCGGCGTGAAGTACACCGAGAAACAGGTCAACGCCGCGCTGCTGTCCTGCTGCGACGACCCGTCGTCGATGCACCGCCACCTCGTGGACGAGGGGTACCTGACCCGTAACGACGAGGGGAGCGTGTACCGGGTCCCAGGCGCCTGACACCCGGCCGCTCCGCCGGGGTCAGGACGTGTGGAGGTCGTCCACCTGCTCGTGGTAGGTACGCCGGGTGCGCTCGGTGTGCTCGCTCATCAGCCTCAGCGCCTCGGCCGCGTTCCCCTCCTCGATGACGTCGACGAGCTGGGCGTGCTCGTCCCAGGAGGCGGCGCCGCGGACGCGGGCGACCGGAGCGTAGTACCAGCGGACCCGGCGGTCGACCTGCGCGGCCAGCTCGGCGAGCACCCGGTTGCCCGAGGCCTCGGTGACGGTGCGGTGGAAGTCGGCGTTGGTCTGGACGACCGCGTCGGTGTCGGCGCGCTCGGTCGCCGCGCGTCCGGCGGAGATCAGCTCGCGCAGCAACCCGACCTGCTCGGCCGAGGCGTTCTCGGCCGCCAGCCGGGCCGACTCGGTCTCCAGCAGGGCGCGGACGGCCAGGAGCTGGTCGGCCTCGCTCTCGGTGGGCGTGTGCACGAACGCGCCGTAGCCGGGCCTCAGGTCCACCCACCCCTCGTTGCTGAGTCGCTGCATCGCCTCCCGGACGGGTTGGCGGGAGACGCCCAGGTTCTGGGCCAGCTCCGTCTCGACCAGGTGCTGGCCGGGTGAGAGGGAACGTGTGGTGATCAGGTCGAGGATGGCCTCGTACACGGCTTCACGCAGTGGTACCGGACGCTGGATACGCCCTGCGACGGTACTCAACCCCTGCGAGGACATAGGAAGTCTCCAGAATCCAGGTGGGCGGTCTTTGTAGACAGTGTACAAAGCACAGCGGGGATGTGGGTCACCTCGGCAGCTCCACGAGTTCGACGCGGCCCGGGGCACGGCCCGGCTGGAGGACCGCGAGGGCGTCCGCCGCGGCGGCGGCGCTCAGGTCCGCGGGACCGGATCCGGGCAGCTCCACCGCCAGATTCCGGCTGACGCGCACCGGCACCAGACGGGTGTCGGACGCGTGCGGCGGGGTCGTGCCGGCGAACCGGGCGCGCCCTCCGGTGTGTGCGGGATCACGTCGGCCCGCGCGTCCGCTGAGTACCGGGACGAGCAGGGTGAGTGCGGCGGCCAGGGCGGCGCCGGGGTTGCCCGGCAGCCCCACGACCACGGCGCCCGAGCGCAGCACCGCCAGCATCTGCGGGTGCCCCGGCCGGCAGGACACGCCGTCGACGACGAGCTCCGCGCCGAGCTCGGCCAGCACCGTGCGCAGGTGGTCGGCGGGTCCGGCCGAGGAGGAGCCGCAGACGGCGACGACGTCGGACCCCGCGGCCGCGTCCAGTTCCCGCGCCAGGTCCCGTCCCCGGTCGGCGACCGGGACCGCGGGAGCGCACCGTCCCCCCGCCCAGGCCGCCAGACCGGGCAGGACGGGTCCGATCGCGTCGCGCACCGCGCCCGGGCGCGGCGTCCCCCGGCGCACGACCTCGTCCCCCGTGACCAGGACGCGCACCAGGGGGCGGAGTACGGACAAGGTGTCCAGGCCCAGGCTCGCGGCCAGCCCCAGGAGGGCGGGCGTGACGGGGCTCCCCCGGTGGGCGACCAGTGATCCGGCCGCGGTGGTCTCGCCCCGGCGCCGGACGTGCCGCCCGGGTTCGGCGCCGCCGTACACGGTTCCCGAGGACACCGTCGCCCGCTCGTGGGGGAGGACGGCGGTGGTGCCGTCCGGTACGACGGCACCCGTGGCGATCTCCACCGCCTCTCCACGGCGCAGGCGGGCGACGGGCCCCCGGTGCCCGGCGAACGACCGGCCCAGGACGGCCCAGGGGCCCTCTCCGGACACCGCGTACCCGTCCATCGCAGCACTGTCCAGGACGGGGACGTCGACCGCCGAGACGAGGTCGGCGCCGAGGGTGGAACCGAGTGCGTCGGCGAGCGACTCCTCGGCCATGGGCGATCCACCCTCGGCGCCGGTCGCCCGCGCCAGCTTCCGTGCCCTTTTCCAGGAGACGGAAGACCGCGGGCGAGATTTCACGTGAAGAAGCGGAGAAGTTTCCGAAGCACCCAGGTCGGACATTCCTTCTCTCCCTGCCGTGGTGTGAAGGAGCGGCTTCGCAAGCATACTGTATACAGTATGGAAAATGAAAGGAGTTCCTATGCGAATCGCCGTCCTTGGAGCGGGAGCGATCGGTGCCTACGCGGGCGCCGCGCTGCACCGCGGTGGTGCCGACGTCCACCTCGTCGCCCGTAACGAGAACCTGCGGGCCATACGTGAGAACGGGGTCCGGGTGCTGAGTCCGCGTGGCGACTTCACCGCACGCCCCCATGTCACGGACGACCCCACCGAGATCGGACCCGTCGACACCGTCATCCTCGGCCTCAAGGCCCAGCAGTACGCCGGATGCGGTCCGCTGCTGCGCCCCCTCCTCGGGCCCGCCACCTCCGTCGTGGCCGCGCAGAACGGCATCCCGTGGTGGTACTTCCACGGGGTCGGGGGCCCCTTCGCGGGCAGGAGGATCGAGAGCGTGGACCCCGGAGGCGCGGTGAGCCGGACGATCCCGGTCGAGCGCGCCATCGGGTGCGTGGTCTACGCGGCCACCGAGATCGCCGCGCCGGGGGTGATCCAGCACATCGAGGGAACCCGCTTCTCCATCGGCGAGCCGGACGGCTCGGACTCCGCGCGCTGTCGCGACCTGGCCGCGGCGATGGAGGCGGGCGGGCTCAAGTGCCCGGTCGAACGCGACCTGCGCGAGGACATCTGGGTGAAGCTGATGGGCAACATCGTCTTCAACCCGCTGAGCGCGCTGACCCGGTCGACCATGGTGCAGATCTGCCGCGACCGCTCGACCAGGGAGCTGGCCCGCACCATGATGAACGAGACCCTGCAGGTGGCGGCCGAGCTGGGCGTGCGGACGAGCATCTCCGTCGAGCGGCGGCTGGCGGGCGCCGAGCGGGCCGGCGACCACCGCACCTCCACCCTGCACGACCTGGAGCGGGGGCGCCCCATGGAACTGGACGTCATCCTGTCCGCCGTGGTGGAGCTGGCCGACATGACCGGGGTCCCGGTGCCGACGCTCCGCGCGATCGACGCCACGGCGGGACTGCTGAACCAGAGGGTGTCCGAGCCCTCCACCCCCGCTCCCTCCCTGGTCGCAGGCTCTTGACCTCTACTCCCTTAGCACAAATACTGTATACAGTATCCTTACCATACGGTTCGTGGTAACCGCCCACGCCCACGAGCCCTTCACGAAGAAGGCCACGAACACCAAGCGAGGCCACATGCGATCCGACGACCTCTCCGCCCCCCTCGACCGCCTCACCCGACCACTCGTGCGCGAGCACGGCGAACTGCGCCCGGCCACCTGGGACGAGGCCCTCGACCGCGCCGCCGCCGGATTCCGGCAGGGCGTGGAGCGCCACGGGCCGAACTCCTTCGGCATGCTCTCCTGCGCCCGGGCCACCAACGAGATGAACTTCATGGCGCAGAAGTTCGCCCGCGTCGTGGTCGGCACCAACAACGTCGACTCGTGCAACCGCACCTGCCACGCCCCCAGCGTCGCCGGGCTGGCCGCCGCCTTCGGGTCCGGGGGCGGCACCTCCTCCTACACGGAGATCGAGGACACCGACCTCATCATCATCTGGGGCGGCAACCCGCGCTTCGCGCACCCGATCTTCTTCCAGCACGTACTCAAGGGAGTCCACCGGGGCGCCAAGCTCTTCGTCGTGGACCCCCGCCGCACGTCGACCGCCGAGTGGGCCGACCGCTGGCTCGGGCTCAACGTCGGCACCGACATCCCGCTGGCACACGCCGTCGGCCGGGAGATCCTGCACGCGGGCCTGGCCAACGAGACCTTCGTCGAACGCGCCACCACCGGCCTGGACGAGTACCGCGAACTGGTCGAGCCGTGGACGCTCGCCGCGGCCGAGGCCGAGACGGGCGTGCCCGCGGAGGCCATCCGCGAGATGGCGCACGCCTACGCCCGCGCCGAGCGCGCCCAGCTCTGCTGGACCCTCGGCATCACCGAGCACCACAACGCGACCGACAACGTGCGCGCGCTGATCAACCTGTCGCTGCTGACCGGCCACGTGGGCCGGCACGGCGCCGGGCTCAACCCGCTGCGCGGACAGAACAACGTGCAGGGCGGTGGCGACATGGGCGCCATCCCCGACCGGCTGGTCGGGTTCCAGGACATCCTGGACCCGGAGGTGCGCGCCCCGTTCGAGCGGTTGTGGGGGCGGCCGATCCAGGGCACCAAGGGCAAGACCCTCACCCAGATGTTCGAGTCGATGGAGTCCCAGGAGCTCAGGACGCTCTACGTGATCGGGGAGAACCCGGTCCAGTCCGAGCCCGAGACGCACAAGACCACGGGTCGGCTGCGTTCGCTGGACCACCTCGTGGTGCAGGACATCTTCCTGACCCGTACCGCCGAACTCGCCGACGTGGTGCTCCCGGCCAGCGCCTCCTGGTGCGAGTCGGACGGCACCTTCACCAACAGCGAGCGGCGGGTCCAACTGGTCCGCAAGGCCCTGGACCCGCCGGAGGGCGCCCGGGACGACATCGAGATCATGTGCGAGCTGGCGAACCGCATGGGGCAGGAGTGGGAGCGCCCGTCGGCCGAGGACATCTGGAACGAGGTGCGCTCGCTGTCCCCCATGCACCGGGGCATGAGCTACGCGCGCCTGGCCGAGCTGAGCGGTATCCAGTGGCCCTGCTACTCCGAGGACGAGCTGGAGCCGAGCTACCTGCACTCACGGCTGTGGTCCGAGGACCCGGAGGAGCGCGGCGAACCCGCGCCCTTCGGCATCGTCGGCCACTCGCCGCCGGTGGACCTGCTGGACGAGGACTTCCCGTTCCGCCTGACCACCGGGCGCCGGCTGGACGACTACAACACCGGTGTGCAGACCAGCGGCTTCTCCTCCCCCCTGCGCCGGGGCGAGCTGCTGGACCTGTCCCCCGAGGACGCCGCCAAGCTCGGCGTCAAGGACGGGGAGACGGTGCGCGTGACCTCGCGCCGGGGCTCGGTCCTGACCCCCGTCTCGGTCACCGAGGCCATGCGGCCGGGGCTGGTGTTCATGACCTTCCACTTCCCCGACCAGGTGGACACCCAGATGCTGACCATCGACGCCACGGACCCGATCGCCGGCACGGCCGAGTACAAGGCGGCCGCGGTCCGGATCGAACGGGTGGAGGAGGAGGCGCGGGTGAGCGCCGCCGCGAGCTGATCCGGGCGCGCCCCGGATGCGCCGAGCACACGAGAAGCGTGTGGGCCGTCTCCCCAGCCCCCTGCGGAGACGGCCCGCGCGGGTGCCCGAGCGCACCTGCCGTGTGCGGTTCGAGCACGCCCCGGGAAGGATGACATCCCACCGGGACCGCGTCGGACCACGGGGTTGTCAATCCGACTCACCCATCATACTGTTCTCTGTATACAGAATCCTGTGATCTGGCTTACACGTGATATGAGGTGACACGGGCGTGGACCTGAAATTCCTGGACGAGGCTCCCACCACCGCCGAGCGCGAGGCTGTCGACTCGGTCCTGGGACCGCCTGAGTCCGGATGGGACGGCGGCACCCGTCAGGACACCGACCTGCGCTACGCCAGGGGCGGCCACACCGCCCGTGACCAGCGCGACATGCTCCTACCCGCCCTACACGCCGTCAACGACCGCGTGGGCTGGATCAGCCGCGGCGCACTCGACCACATCTGCCGCAGACTGACCGTTCCCCCGGCGGAGGCCTACGCCGTCGCCTCCTTCTACGCGATGTTCGCCATGCACGAGCGGCCCCGGCGGGTCGTGCACCTGTGCACGGACATCGCCTGCGCCGCCGCGGGCTCCTCGGGGCTGCGCGACCGCATGGTCGAACGGCTGGGTCCGCCCGGATCCACCGAGGGCGGCACCACCTGGCACGAGAGCCCCTGCCTGGGCATGTGCGAACGCGCACCCGCCGCGCTCGCGCTCCAGGCCGGGGACCCGGCCCGGTACGCCGTCGCCGCGCCCGCCGGCCCCGACGACCTGGACGCCCTCGCCGAGAGCGCGTCCGCGGACGGACCGGTGGCTCCGAGCGAGGGGAACGGCCACCGCCCGGCGGTCCGCACCACCTACGGCGCCGACCCGCTCCCGGGCACCGCGCCCGAGGCGGACGCCGCCTCCGCGGTCCCCGACGCGGGCTCCCCCGACCACGTCCTGCTGCGCCGGATCGGCCGCGTCGACCCGCTCAGCCTGGACGACTACCGCGCGGAGGGCGGCTACGCGGCGCTGCGCGAGGCCCTGCGGCTCGGACCCGCCGGGGTCCTCCGGGAGGTGAACGACTCCGGCCTGGTCGGCCGCGGCGGCGCGGCCTTCCCCACCGGCCGCAAGTGGAGCGCCACCGCCCAGCAGCCCGACGCGCCGCACTACCTGGTGTGCAACGCCGACGAGAGCGAGCCCGGCACCTTCAAGGACCGGGTGCTGATGGAGGGCGACCCCTTCTCCCTCGTCGAGGCCATGACGATCGCCGGATACGCGATCGGCGCCCAGACCGGCTACCTGTACATCCGGGGCGAGTACCCGAGGGCCCTGCGGCACCTGGAGAACGCCCTCGCCCTGGCCCGCGAGCGCGACCTGCTCGGCACCGACATCATGGGCTCGGGCTTCTCCTTCGACATCGAGATCCGGCGCGGCGCGGGCGCCTACATCTGCGGCGAGGAGACCGCGATCTTCGGCTCCATCGAGGGCCAGCGGGGCGAGCCCCGCTCCAAGCCGCCCTTCCCCGTGGAGAAGGGGCTGTTCGGCAAGCCGACCGCCGTCAACAACGTGGAGACACTGGTCAACGTGCTCCCGGTCCTGCTGATGGGCGGCCCCGCGTACGCGGCCGTGGGCACCGAGAAGTCGACCGGTCCCAAGCTGTTCTGCCTCTCCGGCGGCGTACGCCGTCCCGGCCTGTACGAGATGCCCTTCGGAGCCACCCTGCGCGACCTGGTCGAGGCGGCGGGCGGGATGCCGGAGGGCCGCTCGATCCGCGCGATCCTCCTCGGCGGTGCCGCCGGGACGTTCGTGCGCGGCGACGAGCTGGACATCCCCCTCACCTTCGAGGGGGCGAGGGAGGCGGGGACCTCGCTGGGCTCGGGCGTCGTCCTCGTCCTGGACGACACCGCGGACCTGGCCTCGACGCTGGTACGCGTCGCCGCCTTCTTCCGGGACGAGTCGTGCGGCCAGTGCGTCCCGTGCCGTGTGGGCACCGTGCGCCAGGAGGAGTCCCTGCTGCGCCTGCGGGCCGGCGCCTCCCCCGCCCAGGAGCTGCCCCTGCTGCGCGAGGTCGGCCAGGCCATGCGGGACGCCTCGATCTGCGGACTCGGCCAGACCGCCTGGAACGCCGTGGAGTCGGCCATCGACCGGCTCGGACTGTTCTCCGAAGACACCCACCAGACCGCCGCGCCGGGCGACCGGCCGGCGACCGAGGAGGCCCGATGACCGCCCCCGTACTCCTGTCCCCGCCCAAGCGGCTGATCGACGCGACCATCGACGGAGAGCAGGTCCGCGTCCCGGAGGACACCACGATCCTGGACGCCTGCTCCGCGTCCGGGACCGAGATCCCCACCCTGTGCTACGGCGACACGCTCACCCCGCGCAACGCCTGCCGCGTGTGCGTGGTGGAGGTGGAGGGCGCGCGCACGCTCGCCCCCGCCTGCTCGCGCAAGCTGGAGGCCGGGATGAGCGTGGCCACCGACTCCGAGCGGGTCCGGCACAGCCGCAAGCTGGTCCTGGAGCTGCTGGGCTCCTCGGTGGACCTGTCCACCACGCCGCAGGTGGCGGAGTGGATGGAGCGCTACGAGGCGGAGCCCGAGAGGTTCGGCCGGCGGGCCGAGCCCGCCGCCCTGGGCGTGCGCGACGCCCGCCGGGCGGGCGAGCACGAGCCCGGCGACGGCTCCGTCGCGGCGACGGTCGAGCAGCCCGCCAAGGTGGACAACGACCTCTACGTGCGCGACTACTCCAAGTGCATCATGTGCTACAAGTGCGTGGACGCCTGCGGCGACCAGTGGCAGAACACCTTCGCCATCGGAGTGGCGGGCCGGGGGTTCGACGCGCGCATCTCCACCGAGCACGACGTGTCCCTGCCCGACTCGGCCTGCGTGTACTGCGGGAACTGCATCGAGGTCTGCCCGACCGGCGCCCTGTCGTTCTCCACGGAGTTCGACATGCGCCAGGAGGGTACCTGGGACGAGGAGAAGCAGTCCGAGACGACCACGATCTGCACCTACTGCGGGGTCGGCTGCAACCTCACCCTGCACGTGCAGGAGAACAAGATCGTCAAGGTCACGTCCCCGCACGACAATCCGGTGACCCATGGAAACCTGTGCATCAAGGGCCGGTTCGGCTTCCAGCACGTGCAGCGGCGCGGCGGAGACTGAATCCGTGGGTCCGCCCCCCTCGACGCGGGGCGGGTGAAGGAGTAGACCAGACGCAGCGGAAGGCGGTGGACGGATGGGACGGGTCACGACCCGGGAGAAGGTCCTCCGGATCAGGGAGGGGGTCGCGAGTGAGCGCGTGGACACCCTCGTGGTGGAGGAGCCGCTGGAGATCAGGCTGGACGGGACCCCGCTGAGCATCACCATGCGCACCCCCGGAAGCGACTTCGACCTCGCCGCGGGGTTCCTGGTCAGCGAGGGGGTGGCGGCCCGGGAACGGGACGTCACCGCGATCCGCTACTGCGCCGGGGCCACCGAGGACGGATCGAACACCTACAACGTGCTCGACGTGTCGCTGGCCCCGGACGTCCCCCGCCCGGACACCTCCCTGGAGCGCAACTTCTACACCTCCTCCTCCTGCGGGCTGTGCGGCAAGGCGAGCCTGGACGCCGTGCGCACCCAGGCCCGCTGGCCGGTGGCCGGGGACGGGCTGCGGATCGGCCTGGACACGCTGACGGCGCTGCCGGACCGGCTGCGCGAGGCACAGCGGGTGTTCGACCGCACCGGCGGCCTGCACGCCGCCGGGCTGTTCACCCCGCAGGGCGAGCTGCTCGTCCTGCGCGAGGACGTGGGCAGGCACAACGCGGTGGACAAACTGGTCGGCTGGGCGCTGCGCTCCGACCGTCTGCCGCTGCGTGACACGGTACTGATGGTGTCGGGACGCGCTTCCTTCGAGCTGGTGCAGAAGGCGTGGATGGCGGGCATCCCCATGATGGCCGCCGTCTCCGCGCCCTCCTCCCTCGCGGTCGACCTGGCCGAGGAGGCGGGCATCACGCTCGTCGGATTCCTGCGCGGCACCTCCATGAACGTCTACGCCGGAAGGCACCGCGTACTCCTGGAGAAGGCGCTCACCGCGCCTTCGGCGGCCCCAGAAGTACCACGCCCTCCGGGTCGGTAGGCGCGGGCCCGGTCGGCGCGTACCAGCCCCCCGCGCCGGCCAGGCCCGATACCACGCCTGCCGGGCTTCCCCCGCCCCGGAAAGACGCACCGATACGCGGTGATCTTGCTCCCAGTGCCACTGTCGGTGCTCGACGGTGCCGCCAAGAGCAAGATCACCGCTGTCGTGCGCCGGTCAGACGCGTCCTTCCGGGTGCAGCGTGTAGTGCGGGAAGTTGCCGGGCAGCCGCTCGGAGGCGGGACCGCGGGTGACCGCGTGGACCAGGAGCTCACCGCCGACGAAGGCGCCCCGCCAGGAGTCGCCCCAGCCGCCGAACAGCTCGTCGCGGTCCCCGCGTGAGCGCGGCCGGTTGACGCCGACCTTGAAGGCCCGCACCCCGGCCGCCAGGCGGTCGGCCGTGTCGGTGTCGTCGCAGGAGATGGTGGCGACCAGCGCCCCGTTGCTGGCGTTCATGGCCGCCAGCAGCTCGGCCTCGGTGTCCACCAGCACGATCGTGTCGACCGGCCCGAAGGGCTCGGCGTGGAACAGCGGGGAGGAGCGCGGCGGCTCCAGCAGGGCCACGGGGGCCACGTAGGCGTCGGTGTTCTGCCCCGGGAGCAGCAGGGCGTCGGCGACGGAGCCCCGGTGGAGCGGCACCGCGCCGCCCGCGACGGCCTCCTCGACCCGGTCGGTGAGCTCCTTGGCCTTGGCCGCGTTGACCAGCGGCCCGAAGTCGAGCTGGGGCAGGTCGTCCCCGGGATCGGCGACGGCGAGCGGGTGCCCGAAGCGGACCGTGGACACGGCGGACAGATAGGCCTGGAGGAAGGCGTCGAAGCGGGAGCGCTGCACCACGAACCGGGGGTAGGCCGTGCAGCGCTGCTTGGCGTAGTCGAAGGTCTTGCGGATCTGCCCCGTGAGGGTGTCCCAGTCGTCGAACTCCCACACGCCCCAGCAGTTCAGGCCCTCCTGCTCCAGGATGTGCGGTCTGCCCAGGTCGGCGAGGTCGGCCGCGACCCGGCCCCCGGTGTCGCGCCCTCCGACGAAGGAGACGCAGCCGATCTCGGAGCCGCGGACCAGCGCCGGGGACAGGTCGCGCCCTCCACCGCTGACCAGGGTGAACGGCAGGCCCTCCCGGACCGCCAGGGCCACCGCCAGGGTGAGGCACACGAGCCCGCCGTCGGTGGGCGTCTTGGCGATCACGCCGTTGCCCGCCAGGGCCTGCACGCACATCGCGTGGGCCAGCACGCTCATGGGGTAGTTCCAGCTGGCGATGTTGCTGACGGGGCCGTCGAGGGCGACGCGCCCGTCCAGCATCCGGTCGACCTCCTCCAGGTACCACTCCACCCCCGAGATCGCCCGGTCGACGTCCTGGCGGGCCAGCCGCCAGGGCTTGCCGATCTCCCAGACCAGGGCCAGGGCCAGGGTGTCGCGGTGCTCGCCCCAGGCCCGGACGGCCGCGCGGACCCGGTCCCGGCGCTCGTCGAGGGGGACACCGCTCCACGCGCGGTGGTCGGCGGCGGCCCCGGCCACCGCGAGGTCCGCGGTGGCCTCGTCGAGCATGGGCGGTCCGGCGATCTCGGAACCGTCCACGGGCGAGTAGGACGTGCGCGGTTCACCGTCGGCACGCCACTGGCCGCCCCAGTGGTTGTTGACCCGGTCGGCGGCGAAGGCCTCCGGGGCGATCTCGCGGCAGCGGGCGTACAGGGTCGCCCACTCGGTGCCGGGCTTGAGCGTCATCTCCGTCATGGGGCTGTGGGCGCCATCGACTGCGAGGGGACGCCCGCCTCCTCTCCCTGGGTCGCTCCGGTCAGAGCGGTACGAATGATCTGGGCGGTTTCGCTGGGGGTCTTGCCGACCTTGACGCCGACGGCCTCCAGCGCTTCCTTCTTCGCGGCGGCCGTGCCCGAGGACCCCGACACGATCGCGCCCGCGTGGCCCATCGTCTTGCCCTCCGGAGCGGTGAAGCCCGCCACGTACCCCACCACCGGCTTGGTCACGTGCTCCCGGATGAAGTCCGCGGCCCGCTCCTCGGCGTCACCGCCGATCTCACCGATCATCACGATCACATCGGTGTCGGGATCGGCCTCGAAGGCCTTGAGCGCGTCGATGTGCGTGGTCCCGATGATCGGATCCCCACCGATGCCCACCGCCGAGGAGAACCCGATGTCACGCAGCTCGTACATCATCTGGTACGTCAGCGTGCCCGACTTGGACACCAGCCCGATCCGGCCCGGCTTGGTGATGTCGGAGGGAATGATGCCCGCGTTGGCCTGACCCGGGGTGATGAGCCCGGGACAGTTGGGGCCGATGATGCGCGTCTTGTTACCCGTGGCCTGGGCGTGGGCCCAGAACGCGGCCGTGTCGTGCACCGGGATGCCCTCGGTGATCACCACCGCCAGGCCGATCCCGGCGTCCACGGCCTCGAACACCGCGCCCTTGCAGAACTTGGGCGGCACGAAGATCACCGTGACGTCGGCGCCGGTGGCCTCCATGCCCTCGGCCACCGATCCGAAGACCGGCACCTGGGTACCGTCGAAGTCCACGCTCTGGCCCGCCTTGCGCGGGTTGACCCCGCCCACGATCTGGGTGCCCGAAGCGAGCATCCGGCGGGTGTGCTTGGTGCCCTCAGAGCCCGTCATGCCCTGGACGAGCACCTTGCTGTCCTTGTTCAGGAAGATAGCCATGTGTCTCTCATACTCCCGTCGGGATGTCCCACCCAGGTCAGTTCGCGGACGCGAGTTCGGCGGCCTGTGCGGCGGCGCCGTCCATCGTGTCGACCTGTCGCACGGCCGGGTGGGCGCGCTCGGTGAGGATTTTTCGGCCCAGTTCGGCGTTGTTGCCGTCCAGACGGACCACGATCGGTTTGCTCACGTCGCCCAGCAGTTCCAGTGCCTGGACGATGCCGTTGGCCACGGCGTCGCAGGCGGTGATGCCGCCGAAGACGTTGACGAACACGCTCTTGACCGCCGGGTCGCCCAGAATGATCTCCAGACCGTCGGCCATCACCTCGGCCGAGGCGCCGCCGCCGATGTCCAGGAAGTTGGCGGGCTTGACGCCGCCGTGGCCCTCGCCGGCGTAGGCGACCACGTCCAGGGTGGACATGACCAGGCCCGCGCCGTTGCCGATGATCCCGACCTGGCCGTCGAGCTTGACGTAGTTCAGGCCCTTCTCCCGCGCCCGCAGCTCGCGTTCGTCGGTGTTCGCGCCGTCCGCGAAGGGGGCGCGCTCGTGGTGCCGGAAGGCCGCGTTGTCGTCCAGGGTGACCTTGCCGTCCAGGGCGATCACGCGGTCGTCCCGGGTGCGCACCAGCGGGTTGACCTCGACCAGGGTGGCGTCCTCGCCGGCGGCGACCCGCCACAGGGCCGTGACGACCTTCGCCGCGCGGTCCCGGATCCCCTCCGGCAGGCGTGCGGCGCGGCAGATCTCCAGCGCCGCCTCGCGGTCCAGGCCCTCGGGGCCCACCGGAACTCGCACGACCGCGTCGGGGTCGGTGGCGGCGACCTCCTCGATCTCCACACCGCCCTCGGCGGAGCAGATCGCCAGGAAGGTGCGGTTCGCGCGGTCCAGGAGGAGGGAGAAGTAGTACTCCTCCGCGATGTCGGAGGCCTCCTCGACCAGGACGCGGTGCACCGTGTGGCCCTTGATGTCCATGCCCAGAATCTGCTCGGCCTTGGCCTGGGCGTCCTCGGGTCCGTCGGCGACCTTCACACCGCCGGCCTTACCGCGGCCACCGGTCTTGACCTGCGCCTTGACGACGACCTTCTGGCCGATCCGGCCCGCCGCCAGCCGGACCTGCTCCGGGGTGTTGGCGATCTCGCCCTCCACGAGGGGGACACCGTACTCACCGAAGATCTGTTTGGCCTCGAACTCGTAGAGATCCACCACTCCTCCTCATCCTGCTTCGCTCGCCCCCTCTCAGTGATACGCCATACTGTATGCAGTATGCAATACCCGCTCCTTCGACGAGTTGTGCCCGCGTACCCCTTCACAAGGCGCGACGTGCTTTGCATACTGCATACAAGGAGGTGTCGACATGCCTCAGGAGCCAACCCGACACCACACCACGACAGATGTCCGAGACTGGCGGGGGCGGCGGTACACCGTCGGCCCCACCGCCCGGGAACTGACCGGGCTGCCCCGATCCGCCCTCCTCGTCCGCGCGCTCGTCGCCGTCGCGGCGGTCGGCGTGCTCCAGTTCGGCTACGGGGCCGCCGTGCCCGTCCTGGTCGAGGCGCACGGCTGGTCGCCCGCCCAGGCACTCGCGCCGTTCCTCGTCTGGGCCCTGGTCCAGGGCTCCCTCGCTCCCGCGCCGCACTGGCTGCGGACCAGAGGGCTGCTGGGGCCGGGCCCCGTGGTCTGCGCGGGAGCACTGCTGTGCGGCGCCGCCCTGTTCACACTCGGCCACTCCGCGAGCCCGGTCGCCGCGGTACTGGGCTACGGCGTCCTCGGCGGCGCGGGGGCCGGGCTGGTCTACCACTCCTGCGCGGACCTGGTCGGCGGCTGGTTCCCGGACCGGCACACCGTGCGCCTGGGCGTCGTGGGCGGCGCCTTCGCCCTGGGCGCGGTCCCCCTGCTGCCCGCCGTCGTGCTGGGACTCTCCCCCGACGCGCTGCCGCCGGCCTCCACCGCGCTCGCCGCGGTGGTGGTCGCCCTGGGCCTGGCGGGCGGCGCGGGCCAGCGCGAGGCCCCGGAGCGGTGGTGGCCGCCGGGCAACGACCCGTGCGCGACCGCGCTGCGCAGGCGCGCCGACCCTCCCGCGGCGGGGGACTTCAGCATGGGACAGGCCTGGGCGAGCGGGCGCTCGCTGCCCGCCCTGCACGCGGTGGTGGCGCTGTCCGGCACGAGCGCCCTGTTCGCGCTCGCCGCCCTGCCGACGCTCCTGCTCGGCCTCGGCCGGCCTCCCTCGGACGTCGCCGCCGTGATCACGGCCCTCGCCCTGGCCAGCGGCCTGGGGAGGCTGGCCGCGAGCACCGCCGCCGAGCGGACGGGAAGGCGTCGGACCCTCGCCCTGCTGATGGCCGCGACCGCCCTCGCGCTGGTCGCGCTGGCCGCCGCGGCCCCCGCCGGGCCGGTCCAGCTGCTCGTCCTCCTGGCGCTGGTGGTCGGCGCGGGCACCGGGTCCTGCTATCCGCTCACCCGGGCGATCACCGAGGGGCACTTCGGATCGCAGCGCGCTCCCGGCCTCCAGAGCCTCGTCCACGGGTCCAAGGCGGTCGGAGGGCTGCTGGGGGTGGGTGGAGCCATGGCGGTCCTGTCCCTGGCTCCCGCCGGCACCCATGCCGGCTTCCTCGCCGCGGCGGGCGTCCTGCCCGCGGTGGCGGCCCTTCTCGCGGCCCGTCTGCGCCGTCCTCTGCCGATTCGTACCATCCCCAGGCAAACCAGGGTCTGGACAGCGGCAGCGCGTCGTGCTCCAATGTGACGTACACGGTATACAGTATCCGATCAACAAAGGTACACCGCATCCCGGTACCCGCACGAAAGGGGTCGTCGCACCGATGGCCGACAAGGCAAGCACCGAACCCAGCAGCGACACGACCACGATCTCCGGCGGCCACCTGGTGGCCAAGGCGCTCAAGGCCGAAGGTGTCGACACCATCTTCACGCTCTGCGGCGGACACATCATCGACATCTACGACGGTTGCGCGGACGAGGGCATCGACGTGATCGACGTCCGCCACGAGCAGGTCGCAGCGCACGCCGCGGACGGATACGCCCGGATCACCGGCAAGCCCGGATGCGCCGTGGTGACCGCGGGTCCCGGGACCACCGACGCGGTCACCGGCATCGCCAACGCCTACCGCGCGGAGAGCCCGATGCTGGTCATCGGGGGCCAGGGCGCCCTCAGCCAGCACAAGATGGGGTCCCTCCAGGACCTACCGCACGTCGACATGATCAACCCGATCTCCAAGTTCGCGGCCACCGTGCCGCACACCGAGCGCGTGGCCGACCTGGTCTCCATGGCCTTCCGCGAGGCCAACAGCGGCGCGCCCGGCCCGTCCTTCCTGGAGATCCCGCGCGACGTACTGGACGCCTCGGTACCGCTGGAGAGGGCGCGCATCCCCGTCGCGGGCCGCTACCGCGCCAGTACCCGCCAGGGAGGCGACCCCGCCGACATCGAGCGGCTGGCCGAGCTGATCGTGCGCTCGGAGCGGCCCAGCATCCTGCTCGGCAACCAGGTGTGGACGACCCGGGCCACCGACTCGGCCACCGACCTGGTCCGCTCCCTCAACATCCCCGCCTACATGAACGGCGCGGGCCGCGGCACCCTGCCCCCGGGCGACCCCCACCACTTCCAGCTCTCCCGGCGCTACGCCTTCACCAACTCCGACCTGATCATCATCGTCGGCACCCCCTTCGACTTCCGGATGGGCTACGGCAAGCGCCTCCCGTCCACGGCCACCGTGGTGCAGATCGACCTCAACTACGCCACCGTCGGCAAGAACCGGGACGTCGACCTGGGGATCGTCGGCGACGCCGACGTGGTCCTGTCCTCGGTCCTCCAGGCCGTCTCGGGCTACGGCGACACCGGGGCGCAGGGCCGCAAGGCCTGGATGGAGGACCTGCGCAACCAGGAGCAGGCCGCGCTCGACAAGCGCGCCCACCTGCTCACCTCCGACTCCACGCCGATCCACCCCTACCGGCTGGTCAGCGAGATCAACCAGTTCCTCACCGAGGACTCCATCTACGTCGGCGACGGCGGCGACGTCGTCACCTTCTCCGGCCAGGTGGTCCAGCCCAAGTCGCCGGGCCACTGGATGGACCCGGGCCCGCTCGGCACGCTCGGCGTCGGCATCCCGTTCGTGATGGCCGCCAAGCACGCCCGGCCCGACAAGGAGGTCGTCGCCCTGTTCGGCGACGGCGCGTTCAGCCTGACCGGCTGGGACTTCGAGACGCTGGTCCGCTTCGACCTGCCCTTCGTCGGGATCATCGGCAACAACTCCTCGATGAACCAGATCCGCTACGGCCAGATCGCCAAGTACGGCGCCGACCGCGGGGAGATCGGCAACACCCTCGGGGACGTGCGCTACTCGGAGTTCGCCAAGATGCTCGGCGGCTACGGGGAGGAGGTCCGGGACCCGGCCGAGATCGCCCCGGCCCTGCGCCGCGCCCGCGAGTCCGGCAAGCCCTCACTGATCAACGTCTGGATCGACCCCGAGGTGTACGCCCCGGGGACCATGAACCAGACGATGTACAAGTAGCCCGGAAGGAGAGTCATGGGCAAGGCACTCGACGGAATCCGCGTCCTGGACATGACCCACGTCCAGTCCGGTCCGTCCGCGACACAGATCCTCGCGTGGATGGGCGCGGACGTCGTCAAGGTGGAGGCTCCCTCCGGGGACATCACCCGGCGCCAGCTCCGGGACAAGCCGGACGTGGACAGCCTGTACTTCACGATGCTCAACTCCAACAAGCGCAGCATCACCCTGAACACCAAGAGCCCCGAGGGCAAGCGGATCTTCCTGGACCTGGTGCGCCGCAGCGACGTGCTGGTGGAGAACTTCGCGCCCGGGGCGCTGGACCGGATGGGCTTCACCTGGGAGGTGCTGTCCGAGGTCAACCCCCGCCTGGTCTACGCCTCGATCAAGGGCTTCGGGCCGGGCACCTACGCCGACTTCAAGGCATACGAGGTGATCGCCCAGGCCATGGGCGGTTCGATGAGCACCACCGGGTTCGAGGACGGACCCCCGATGGCCACGGGAGCGCAGATCGGCGACTCGGGCACCGGGATACACACGGTGGCCGGCATCCTCGCCGCCCTGTACCAGCGCGTCAGTACCGACCGCGGCCAGCGCGTCCAGGTCGCCATGCAGGACTCGGTGCTCAACCTGTGCCGCGTCAAGCTGCGCGACCAGCAGCGGCTGGCGCACGGGCCCCTCTCCGAGTACCCGAACGACGAGTTCGGCGACGAGGTCCCCCGATCCGGCAACGCCTCCGGCGGCGGGCAGCCCGGCTGGGCCGTGCGCACGGCCCCCGGCGGCCCGAACGACTACGTCTACGTCATCATCCAGCCCACCGGCTGGGCCCCCATCGCCCGGCTGATCGGCCACCCCGAACTGGCCGAGGACCCCGAGTGGTCGACCCCCGAGGCCCGGCTGGACAAGCTCGACAAGGCGTTCTCCCTGATCGAGGAGTGGTCCCAGGAACTGCCCAAGTGGGACGTCCTGGCCGCTCTGAACGAGCACAACATCCCCTGCGGGCCGATCATGTCCACCCGGGAGATCATCGAGGACGCCACCCTGCGCGAGAACGGGGTCGTCACCGCGGTCGAGCATCCCGAGCGCGGCACCTACCACACCGTCGCCTCGCCCATCCGGCTCTCGGAATCGGCGGTGGACGTCGTGCGGTCCCCCCTGCTCGGCGAGCACAACACCGACGTCTACGGATCCGAGCTGGGCCTCTCCCCCGAGGAACTGGCCGATCTCTCATCGAACGGAGTGATCTGAAGGTATGGCCGTCTACACCCCCGAGCGTTCCGACCGCGACCGTGCCTCGGTCCGCGAGGTACTCGACCGCGCCAGGGCCGAGGGCCGGAGCGCGCTGACCGCCCCCGAGGGCCGCGTCCTCGCCGAGGCCTACGGCATCCCCGTACCCGGTGAGGCGCTGGCCGGCACCGCGGAGGAGGCCGCCGCCCTCGCCGCGGAGCTGGGCCTGCCCGTGGCGGCCAAGATCGTCTCCCCCGACATCCTCCACAAGACCGACGCCGGAGGCGTCGAGATCGGCCTGAACAGCGCCGAGGAGGTCGCCGCGGCCTTCGAGCGCATCACCGCCAACGCCCGCGCCCACGACCCCGACGCCCGGATCGACGGAGTCCAGATCCAGCAGATGGTCGGCGGCGGAGTGGAGGTGCTCGTCGGTGCCACGACCGACCCCACGTTCGGCAAGGTGGTGGTGTTCGGTCTCGGCGGGGTCCTCGTGGAGGTCCTCAAGGACGTCGCCTTCCGGCTCGCGCCGCTCACCCGGGAGGAGGCGCTCGGCCAGCTCGACTCCATCCGGGCGGCCGAGGTGCTGTCCGGGGTCCGCGGGAGCGAGGCCGTGGACAAGGGCGCCCTGGCCGACCTCCTGGTCCGCCTGTCCGACCTGGTCTCGGACTTCCCCGAGATCTCCGAGGCGGACCTGAACCCCGTGTTCGCCTCCGCCTCCGGGGCGATCGCCGCCGACCTGCGCTTCGTCCTCGACTTCGAGCCCGCGAAGGGACCCGACAAGTTCAGCCGTGAGGAGATCCTGGCCTCCATGGAGCGCATCTTCAAGCCGCGCTCCATCGCGATCATCGGCGCCTCCAACGAGGCGGGCAAAATCGGCAACTCCGTCATCAAGAACATCGTGGACGGCGGTTACGAGGGCGGGGTCCACCCGGTCAACCCCAAGGCCAAGGAGGTCTACGGGCGCGCCTCCTACGCCTCGATCACCGACGTGCCCGGCGACGTGGACGTCGCGGTCTTCGCCATCCCCGCCAAGTTCGTGGCGAGCGCGCTGGAGGAGGCCGGGCGCAAGGGCGTGGCGGGCGCGATCCTCATCCCCTCCGGCTTCGCCGAGACCGGCGAACAGGAGTTGCAGGACGAGGTGCTCGCCGTGGCCCGACGGCACGGCGTCCGCCTGCTCGGCCCCAACATCTACGGCTACTACTACACGCCGCAGAAGCTGTCGGCGACCTTCTGCACGCCCTACGACGTGGCGGGCGGGACCGCTCTAACGTCCCAGTCCGGCGGTATCGGCATGGCGATCCTGGGCTACAGCCGCAGCACCCGCACGGGCGTGTCGGCGATCGTGGGTGTGGGCAACAAGGCCGACATCGACGAGGACGACCTGCTCACCTTCTTCGGGCAGGACGAGAACACCAACGCGATCGCGATGCACCTGGAGGACCTCAAGGACGGCCGCGCGTTCGTCGCCGCCGCCCGCGAGGTCGTGCCCAAGAAGCCCGTGGTGGTGCTCAAGGCCGGGCGGACCTCCGCCGGGGCCCGTGCGGCCGGATCGCACACCGGCGCGCTCGCGGGCGACGACAAGGTCTACGACGACATCCTGCGCCAGGCGGGCGTGGTCCGCGCGCCCGGCCTGACCGAGCTGCTGGAGTACGGCCGCGCGCTGCCGGTCCTGCCCGCGCCGACCGGCGAGAACATCGTCATCATCACCGGCGCCGGCGGCTCCGGCGTGCTGCTGTCGGACGCCGTGGTGGACAACGGCATGTCGCTGTACGAGATCCCGCCGGACCTCGACAAGGCCTTCCGCGCCTTCATCCCGCCCTTCGGCGCCGCCGGGAACCCGGTGGACATCACCGGGGGCGAGCCGCCCTCCACCTACGAGAAGACCATCCGGCTGGGGCTGGAGGACCCCCGGGTGCACTCCCTGGTCCTGGGCTACTGGCACACGATCGTCACCCCGCCGCTGGTCTTCGCCGACGTGGTGATCGACGTGGTGAGCAAGGCCAGGGCCGCCGGGATCGACAAGCCGGTCGTCGCCTCGCTCTCGGGCGACACCGAGGTCGAGGCCGCCAGCCAGAAGCTCTTCGAGCACGGGATCGTCGCCTATCCCTACACCACGGAGATGCCCGTGAAGGTTCTGGGCGCCAAGTACCGCTGGGCCCGCTCCGCCGGAGTACTCTGACCCGACGCCCGGTCAGGGCGTGAGCTCTGACCGGGCCGTTCCCTCCGCAACCCCCATGAACCCGACGGCCTGGAGCCGCCGCCACAGACCGTCGGGAGCAGCCACCGCGACGGCAGCCACGCGCCGCGCCGCAGTGACCCCTTGTACACGTCCGAAGGAAGGGAGGACCAGAACCATCCGGGGGCGCCATGCGAACCACCGACTCGCATCCGCACATCCCACACAGGGAGTTCCACCCATGGATTCCTCGCACCCCGAAAGCGGTGACACCGCGGCCTCGACCGGCTCCGGCACCGAACGTCCGCACATCCCCGCACAACGACCGGCGCCCTCCACCGAGGCGGGCACGAACCCCCCGAGCACCCCGACCGACACGGCCGGCACCGCCGGGAGCGCCCCCGAGGAGGAGGAGCGCTTCTGGAAGGCGGGCCGGCTGGAGCAGATGCCCATCCGGCGCCTGCCCAAGGCACCCCCCTCGATCCACATCCTCGGCCCCACCGTGTTCCTCGTCGCCCTCGGCGTGGGCATGGGCGAGTCCTACATGTGGCCGCGGCTGGTCCTGGTCTTCGGCCCCGAGATCCGCTGGCTCTTCCTGGTCGGTGTGACCCTGCAGGCCGTGGTCATGCTGGAGATGTCCCGCTACGCGATGGCCACGGGCGAGAGCATCTTCTACGGAGCCGCACGCGTCTTCAAGCCACTCATGTGGTTCTTCTTCGCCACGGCGATCCTGGTCTACATCTGGCCGGGCCACCTGTCGGCGGGCGCGTCGGCCTTCGAGAGGGTGACCGGGATCCCCTGGCAGTTGACGGCGGTGACGGGGATGCTCCTCGTCGGCGTGGTCTTCACCTTCGCGAAGGTCATCTACAACCTGCTCGAGAACCTGCTGTCGATCTGTATCGGCCTGCTGGTGGTCGGCAGCGCGGTGATCGCGGCGATCGTGGGCAACCTGTCCGACCTGACGTCCACCCTCACCGGGATGTTCGCGTTCGGCTACTTCCCCGCGGAGGCGTCCACGGCGCTCTGGTTCCCCGTGATCGTCGGGTCCATCGCCTTCGCCGGCCCCTCGGGCATGCAGCAGATGTGGTACACCCTGCACCTGCGCGACAAGGGCGCGGGCATGGGAGCGCACATCCCCCAGATCCGTGGTCTGAGGCACGCGGGCGAGCAGGAGACCATGCCCTCGCGCGGCTTCATGTTCGACACCTCCGACCCCGAGGAGATGGAGAAGTGGAAGGGCTGGCGGCGCTGGGTCTCCTTCGACGCCCTGGTCCTGTTCTGGGGCATCACGATGCTGGTGACGATCTCCTTCACCGTGCTGGCCCAGTCCGCGGCCCGCTTCGACCCGAACGTGACCGAGCTGCTCAGGGGCGGCGACCGCAACGCCGCCCTGGACGCCATGGCGGCCTCCTTCTCGGCGGCCGGCAGCCCGGTCCTGGGCACGGTGTTCTTCTGCTTCATCGCGCTCATCGGGCTCAACGCCACGCTGGGGCTGTTCGACTCCTTCTCGCGCGGCCAGGCCGACATGACCTTCAACTTCGTGCCGGGCGCCAAGAAGATCGGCATGTCGAAGCTGTACGCCATCTTCCTCTGGGGCCTGATCGCCTTCGGCATCTGCATCCTGCTCTTCGGTCCGGCCGACGGGCCGGCGGCGATCCTGGACGTGCTGGCCTTCCTGTCGGCGTTCGCGATGGGCGCCTACTGCGTGGTGTTGCTGCTGGTCAACAACATCACGCTGCCCAAGCCGATCCGGCCGGGCATCTTCTCCAACGCCATCATCGCCTTCGCGGCGGTGTTCTACCTCGGTGCCCTGTTCTACTCCCTGTTCGCCTTCGGGGTCGTGATCGACTGATGAAGCCCCCAGACACCCCTCCGGAGGGAAGGCCCCTCTTCGACCACGTGGAGGTCGCTGTACCAGGCGCGGCGATCGGCCCGGTGGTAGGACTGTTCGCCGCGGGCGTCGGAGTCCTGGCGGGACTCCCCGTGGAGGTCACCCTCACCCTCGCGCTCGCGATGGGGGGTCCCATCGCACTTCTCGGCGCCGGATACTGTGTGCTGCTGGCACGTGGCGTCTTCACCATCGGGTCCGTGGCGCCTCTGGCCCTGTACTGGCTCGTGGGGTTCCCCCTCGTCCGCCTGTTCGACTCCTACGCCGTGGCACAGGTGGTCGGAAGCGACACCGTGCTGGGTGAGCCGCTACTGTCCTTCCTTGCGCTGCAAGCCATGCTGAGCTTCGGGTTCACCATCGGGTTCCTGTGGCTGCACGAGCGGATCGCCCCGCGTTGGCTGCTGCGCATCCGTGGTCACAACCCCGTGGCCGCGGCACTCGTCGAGCGCTACATGGAACACGCGGATCACCTCAACCGGCGGCGCGGACCCCAGCGTCCCCGCCGCAAGTCCTCCAACACCTCCCCCTGACAACCACGGTGATGCCTGCGGAGCGGCCGTACCGCCGCTCCGCGGGCAGCACCGTGCCCGTACGAGCACATGGAGATAAGAGAACGTGGACATTCACCCGTGGGTATGGGCCGTCACCATCACGACCCTGCTGGCCGTCATCGCGGTCGACTTCATCATCATCGCGCGCAGACCCCATGAGCCATCGATGCGTGAGGCCGCGATCTGGATCGGCGTCTACGTCTCCCTCGCCATCGTCTTCGGTATCGGGATCGGGATCTTCAGCACCCCCTCACAGAGCCTGGACTTCTTCACCGGCTGGATCGTCGAGTACTCGATGAGTGTCGACAACCTGTTCGTCTTCATCCTGATCCTGGGGTCGTTCGCGGTCCCGGCCAAGCACCGCCAGAGGGTCCTCCTGGTGGGGATCGCGCTCGCCCTGCTGTTCCGCGGCCTCTTCATCGCCCTGGGCGCGGCGGTGGTGAACGCCTTCGCCGGCGTCTTCTTCATCTTCGGCGCGTTCCTGCTGTTCACGGCGTGGAAGCTGATCGCCGACGCGGGCGGCGAGGACGAGGAGTACAAGGAGAACGCCGCGGTGCGGATGGTGCGGCGCCTCCTGCCGACCACCGACAAGTTCCACGAGGCGAAGCTGACCGTGCGGCTGGACGGCAAGCGCGTGGTCACGCCGATGCTGCTGGTGATGATCGCCGTCGGCCTCACCGACATCCTGTTCGCCCTCGACTCGATCCCGGCCATCTTCGGCATCACGCAGGAGCCCTACCTGGTCTTCACCGCCAACGCCTTCGCCCTGATGGGCCTGCGCCAGCTCTACTTCCTCATCGGCGGCCTGCTGACGAAGCTCGTCCACCTCAACAAGGGCCTGGCCGTGATCCTGGGCTTCATCGGCCTGAAGCTGATCCTGCACGCCCTGCACGAGACCACCGACTGGCACGTGCCGGAGATCGGCACCCTGACCTCTCTGTTCGTCATCATCGCCACGCTCGCCGTCACGACGGTGACCAGCCTGCTCAGCAGCCGCAAGACCGCCGCCGCCGAGGCGGCGGAGGCCGCCGGGGTCGCGGCCCGGTCCTCCGAAGGGGCCGGGGACACCGACACCGCCTCGCGGGCACGGACCGATGACGACGACGAGGTGGGAACACGGACCCGCAAATGACCTCACGCCCCCGCGGCGCACCACCGCGGCGGGACACGGGTGACCACAGAGCGGCCCCGGCGGAGCACCTCCGCCGGGGCCGCCCGCGTTCGCCCGGGGCAGCCCGTCCCCGGTCCGTCCCCGTCCGTGCCGCCCCGGCCCGGACACGGGCTCAGTGCAGGAGCTTGAGTCCGACGACGCCCGCGACGATGAGCAGCAGGCACAGCGCCTTGGGGACGCTGAAGCCCTCCCCGAGGAAGAGCATGCCGACCAGGGCGGTGCCGACGGCGCCGATCGAGACCCAGACCGCGTAACCGGTCCCGACGGGGATGGTGCGCAGCGCGTAGGCCAGGCCGGCCATGCTCAGCGTCAGAGTGACCGCGAAGGCCACCGACGGCCACAGGCGGGTGAAGCCCTGGGACGCGCTGAGCGCGGTCGCCCACGCGGTCTCCAGGAACCCCGAGACCACCAGAACGATCCAGGCCATGATCCGTACCTTCCGTGACGTGCGTGTGCGAACGCGCCGTCTTGTCGTCACCGGGTACGGCGCACCTCGTCCGGGGTCTCACGGAACGCACCCGTACGACCTCTGTCCGCACGGGCGGTGATGCCACGCAAGGTACAACGGCCCGCGCCGGCCGGGCCTTCCGGGGACGCCGGAGACCCCCTTCACCGGCCGTCGGCGGTATGGACCCGCACGTCGGGGGCTGACACGCGCACCAGCGGGGGAACCACTCGTCGACCGCTCACCGCACGGCCCGACCACTCACCGAGCGCTGGGCGACCGCTTGACGCTCCTCCCCCGCGTTCGGCGCGCGTGGACGCGCACCCCCTCCTGTGGCGGAGTGCCCCTCCTTACAGTGCCGGGTAACGCACGTCACACCGGCGAAACATCGTCTTCACCGGCTGTCCGCCGATCCCCCCGGAGGTTTCAATGTCACCAGACAGGCCCACGAAGGACCCGACACCACCCCCAGGTGGCAACGGAGGCGACGCGGAGCCCATCTCGCGCGAGGCCTACGTCAGGATGCACGGCGACCCGCGCTTCGTCGGGCTCAAGAAGCGCCTCTACGCCTTCATCTTCCCGATGAGCATCGCCTTCATGGCGTGGTACCTGCTCTACGTGCTCATGTCCGCCTACGGCCGCGAGGTCATGGGCACCGTGCTCTTCGGCAACGTGAACGTCGCGCTGCTCTTCGGCCTCCTGCAGTTCCTCTCCACCTTCGGGATCGCCATCCTGTACACGAGCTACGCCCGCCGCAAGCTCGACGCACAGGCGGTCGAGCTGCGTGACGAGCTCCAGCACGACGCGATGGACAAGGAGAGCGGCCGATGATGTTCGCACAGGAAGCGGTCGCCACGGTCGACGACAGCAGTCGTATCGTCACCATCGTCCTCTTCGTCCTCATGATCGCGGCCACGCTCGGCGTCACCGTCTGGGCCAGTCGCAACACCCGCTCCGCGACCGACTTCCACTCGGGCGGCCGCGGCTTCTCCCCGCTCCAGAACGGCCTGGCCATCGGCAGCGACTACATGTCGGCCGCGTCCTTCCTGGGCATCGCCGGCATGATCGCCCTGTTCGGCTACGACGGCTTCCTGTACTCCATCGGGTTCCTCGTCGCCTGGCTGGTCGCCCTCCTGCTCGTCGCGGAGCTGCTGCGCAACTCCGGCCGTTACACCATGGGCGACGTGCTGTCCTACCGGATGCAGCAGCGCCCGGTCCGGACCGCGGCCTCGGTCTCCACGATCGTGGTGTCGATCTTCTACCTGCTGGCGCAGATGGTCGGCGCGGGCGCGCTCATCGCCCTGCTGCTGGGCATCCAGCCCGGTCAGACCTTCCTCGGCATGGACGCCGCCACCGCCAAGATCGTCGGCATCGTGGTCGTCGGCCTCCTGATGACGGTCTACGTGACCTTCGGCGGCATGAAGGGCACCACCTGGGTGCAGATCATCAAGGCCGTCATCCTCATGTCCGGCGCCGCCCTGCTCACCGTGCTGACCCTGTCGCTGTACGGGTTCAACCTCGGCGCCCTGATGAGCGACGCCGCCAACGCCAGCGGCCAGGAGGGCTTCCTGGAGCCCGGCCTGCGCTACGGCGTGGAGGTCGCGGGCGACCCGGTGCAGACCATGTGGAACAAGCTGGACCTCATCAGCCTGGGCATGGCCCTGGTGCTGGGTACGGCCGGCCTGCCCCACATCCTCATCCGCTTCTACACCGTCCCCGACTCCCAGAGCGCCCGTAAGTCGGTCAACTGGGGCATCGGCCTCATCGGCACCTTCTACCTGATGACCCTGGTGTTGGGCTTCGGCGCGGCGGCCATCGTCGGCCACGAGGCCATCACGGCCCAGAACGCGGCGGGCAACACGGCCGCTCCGCAGCTGGCCCAGGCCGTCGGTGAGACCATCGGCGGGGACATGGCGGGCTCGGTCCTGCTCGCGCTCATCTCCTCCGCGGCCTTCGCGGCCATCCTGTCCACCGTGGCGGGCCTGGTCATCGCCTCCTCGTCCTCCATCGCGCACGACTTCTACAACTCGGTCCTGCGCAGGGGCAAGGCCACGGGCGCCGAGGAGGTCAAGGTCGCCCGGCTCGCCGCACTGGGCGTCGGCACGGTCGCGGTCGTCCTGGCCGTGTTCGCCCAGAACCTCAACGTGGCCTTCCTGGTCGCGCTGGCGTTCGCGATCGCGGCCTCGGCCAACCTGCCGACCCTGCTGCTGAGCCTGTTCTGGAAGAGGTTCAACACCGCCGGCGCCCTCGCCGGCATCTACGGCGGCCTGATCAGCGCCGTGGGCCTGGTGCTCTTCTCGCCGGTGGTCTCCGGCAGCGAGAAGGCGCTCATCCCGACCGCGGACTTCGCCTGGTTCCCGCTGCCCAACCCGGCCCTGGTGTCGGTGCCGATCAGCCTCCTGTGCGCGGTCGTCGGCACGCTGATGTCCAAGGAGCGCGACTTCGACAAGTTCGCGATGCTCCAGGTCCGCGCCCTGACCGGTGCCGGCGCCGAGAAGGCGGGCCAGCACTAGGCGGTGCCCTTCGGGACCTCCGCCTCGCCCCGGTCCGTGTTCGGGCGCACGAACACCCCTCACGGGCCGGGACCCGAGGAGCAGGCCCCAGGAACCACGAGCTCGGGGTGGTCACCGGTGGCCCACTCCCCGCCGGGAGACACCCTGCTCCCGGTGCGGCCACCGTCCCCGAGCCCCTTCCCGGGCCCGTCATCCCCTCCCGGGTGACGGGCCCGGACCCTTGCGCCGGCACGGGAACGGACACGCCTCCCACATCACGATTCGAAAGGTGATTCCCACCACGTGAGTGTCGACACAGGCTGCTGGGATAGGGTCGTTCCGTGTCATATCGGTGGCTGTCGCGGATGTCCCCCTCCCGGCGGCGCCCAGCGTCGTCAGCGCAGCGGGCGAGCGTCGAGTTGATGCGCCAGGTCCACTCCCTGGGCATCGACCTCCAGGACGGACTACACGGCAGGAAGGTGCCCTCGGCCGCCCGGCGGCTGCGCGAGCTCCTGGCCGTGGAAGGCGTCGTGCTCGCCGACCTGGACGGTCCTGTCGCCGCGTACGGCCGACAGCCCGAGCCGCAGGAGGTCGAGGGATTGCTCGCCCAGGTCTTCGAGTACGGAAGCAACGCGCGCGGCCGCCTGGCCGACGGAACCTCGGTGTGCGCGGTCCCCCTGACCGTGGACGACGAGCTGTCCGGGGCGCTGGTGGCGTCGGGCAACCCCGTGGAGACCGACGTGGAGGCGGCCGCCGCGCTGGTGTCGGACTGCCTGGACCACGCGGCGCTGCGCCGGGCACGCACGCGCATCGCCGCCGCCGACCTGCGCACGCTCCGGGCACAGATCTCCCCGCACTTCATGCACAACGCCCTCGCGGTCATCGCCGCGCTGGTGCGCACCGACCCGGACCGCGCCCGCCACCTGCTGTCGGACTTCGCCGACTACCTGCGCTACGGCTTCTCGGAGAAGGGCGACTACGCGACGCTCTCGGAGGAGCTGGAGGCCACGCAGACCTACCTCGAACTACAGAGGGCCCGCTTCCACGACCGCCTGGACATCACCGTGCGCATAGCGCCGGAGGTGCTGCCGGTGGCCATCCCCTTCCTGGTGGTGCAGCCGATCGTGGAGAACGCGCTCCGGCACGGCCTGGAACGCAAGGAGGGCCGCGGCCACATCAGCGTCTCGGGTTTCGGCGAGGGACCGCTGTGCGTGATCGAGATCGAGGACGACGGGGTCGGCATGCACCCCGACCTGGCCCGCTCCCTGCTGGCGGGCACGGGACCGGAGTCGCGCAGCGTCGGCCTGGCCAACGTGGACCAGAGGCTGCGCGCGGTCTACGGACCCGAGTACGGTCTGGTGATCGAGACCGCGCTCGGCGAGGGAACGAAGGTGACCGTGCGCGTACCCAGATTCACCAGGGGGGTGGTGGCGCAGTGAAGCCCGAGCTACGGGTACTGGTGGTCGAGGACGAGGCCTCCACCCGCCAGGAGATGGCGTCACTGCTGGGCGACATGCCCGAGGTGGCGGAGGTCCTCGTGGCCGACAACGGCGCCACGGCCGTGCGGCTGCTGGGGACCACCACGATCGACGCGGCGTTCCTGGACATCCTCATGCCCGGCCTGGACGGCATGGACGTGGCCCGGGTGCTGAGCGTGCTGTCGGAGCCGCCGTCCATCGTGTTCGTGACCGCGTCCGAGACCCACGCCGTGGAGGCGTTCGGCATCGGCGCCGTGGACTACCTGCTCAAGCCGATCCGCCCCGAGCGCCTGGCCGAGGCGGTGGGCCGCATCGCCCAACTGCGCCGTCCCAGCGGTGACGCCCCGCCCGCCGAGGACCTGCACGTGGTGCAGATCGACACGGGCAGGCGCACGGTGTTCGTCAAGCGCGACGACGTGCAGTTCGTGGAGGCCCAGGGCGACTACGTGCGCCTGCACACCGCCGACGGCGGCCACCTGATCCGCCTGTCGCTGTCGTACCTGGAGGAGGTGTGGGCCTCGGCGGGGTTCGTCCGGGTCCACCGGGGCTTCCTCATCGCGATCCCGTGGGTGCGCGACCTGCGGGTGACCTCCTCGTCCGGCCTGGTGGCGGGCACCCCGGCCGGGGACGTGCCGGTGAGCCGCCGCCACGGCCGCCACCTGCGCACGCAACTGCTGGAGGCGGCCCGCCGCGACCAGCTCGGCCGGTCCGCGAACGCGCAGGGCCCTCCCCCCGTCCGGTCCCGGGACGGTGAGCACGAGCAGTCCCCCCGGCAGGCGCCATGAGCCCGCGCAGGGAGAAGCTGACGAGCCCGCAGACCCGGATCGCGCTGGCCCGCGGCAACCGGCCCGTGCAGCACCTGCTGCCGATACCCGGGCCGGTGGACACCGAGGCTGCGCGCAGGCTCTTCCACGCCCAGCGGCGGGCGGCGGCGCGCACGGTGGCGCTGCTGTCGGTCCTGCTGTTCGGAATGAGCGGCGCTTTCGCGGCCTTCCCCGTGCTCGGGGAGATCCGTCCGGGCGGAGTCCCCCTGTCGTGGCTGCTCCTGATGGTGGCGGTCTACCCCCTGCTGTTCGTGCTGGCGCTGTGGCACGTGCGCTCGGCCGAACGCATCGAGGAACGGGCGGAGCGGGAGCACCCGAAGCCCGGGCACGGGGAGCGGGAGCGGTGATCTCGGCCCTGGCGATCGGGCTGGTCCTGGTCACCAGCCTGGTCATCGGCATCTACGGGGTACGCGCGGCACGCTCGACGTCGGACTTCCTGGTGGCCTCGCGCCGGGTGTCCCCCACCTGGAACGCGATGGCGATCGCGGGAGAGTACCTGTCGGCCGCCTCCGTGCTGGGGCTGGCCGGGCTGGTGCTCAAGAACGGCCTGGGCACCATGTGGTACGCGGTGGGGTTCGCCGCGGGCTACGTGGCGGTGGTGGCGCTGGTGGCCGGGCCGATGCGCCGGTCGGGCGCGTTCACCGTGCCCGACTTCGCCGAGTACCGGCTGGGCGCGCCGCGTCTGCGCAAGCTGTGCGGGTGCGTGGTGCTGGTGATCATGCTGCTGTACCTGGTGCCCCAGTTCAAGGGCGCCGGGGTGGTGATGGCCCTGGTCAGCGGCACGCCGTACTGGGTGGGGGTGCTGCTCGCCGGGCTGGTGGTGAGCGGGTCGATCGCCGCCGGCGGCATGCGGTCGGCGACCTACGTGCAGGCCTTCCACTACGTCGTCAAACTGGCCTTCCTCGCCATCCCCGCGATCTACCTGGTGGTGCACTCCAGTCCGCGGACCCGCACGGAGGCGCTGACCCCGGAGTGGGGCACGCATTTTCCCGAGACGACCCCGGTGGAGTTCACCGTGGGGACCCGGTTCAGCCTGGACGAGCCGGTGACGGTGACCGCTCCGGGCGGCGAGGAGGTGCGGCTCTCCGCCGGTGAGCACACCGCGGCCGAGGGCACCGAGTACGTCTTCCCCGAGGGCGCGACCATTCCGCGCCCGGAGGGGCTGCCGGACCTGGGCGGTGAGCGGTGGAGCATGCCGCTGCTGGACGTGGGCGGCTACCCGCTGTTCGAGACGTGGTCCGCCCTGCTGGCGATCACGCTCGGCTGTATGGGCCTGCCGCACGTCATCATGCGCTTCCACACGAGTCCCACGGCGCGGACCGCGCGCAGGGTGGCGGTGGGGGTGATCGCCCTGCTGGGGCTGTTCTACCTGTTCCCGGCGGTGTACGGGCTGCTGGGCCGGGTGCTCACGCCGCACCTGGTCCTGTTGCAGGGCACCGACACGGTGGCGGTGGTGCTGCCGGAGCAGGCGGTACCGGGGTCGGTGGGCACGGTGCTGGCGGCGCTGGTGGCGGCGGGCGCGTTCGGCGCGTTCCTGTCCACCTCCTCCGGGCTGCTGCTGGCCCTGGCGGGCGGGCTGTCGCACGACCTGTTCCAGGGGAGCGTGCCACGGCTGCGCCTGGCGGTGGTCGTGGGGGCGGGCGTGGCCGTGCTGCTGGCGCTGCCCGCGCAGATGATCGACATCAACGTGCTGGTGGTGTGGGCGTTCACGGTGGCGGCCTCCACGTTCTGTCCGTTGCTGGTGCTGGGGATCTGGTGGCGGAGGCTGACGCTGCCCGGAGCGGCCTCGGGGCTGGTCGTGGGCACGGTGACCGCGACCGGCGCGGTGGGGTGGTCGATACTGCTCCCCACGCCGGACGGATGGGTGTCGGTGCTGCTGGCCCAGCCCGCGGCGTGGACCATCCCGCTGGCCTTCACGACGATGACGGTGGTCTCCCGGCTCACACGTCCGCCGGACTGGGCCGAGCACGCGGTCCTGCGGCTCCACTCGCCCTGAGCGCGCGGTCCCCGTGCGGCGGGCCCGCCCGTCGCCCCGTACGCGACCTCGCGAACACGGGATATCACTCCTCGCCCCGGCCTGGATACGATGGGTCACATGCTCCCCTCGCGTCGTATCCCGCCCGTCCTGCTGGCCCTGAGCGCGCTCCTGCTCACCTCCGGCGCCCCGTCCGCGCTCGCCTTGGAGGGCGATCCGCCGACCGCCCCACCGGACGTGAGCGTGGACGGCGCGGGCCCGGACGTGCGTGCGCAGGACACGGCCCCGGACGTGACCGTGGACGGCACGGATCCGGACGTGAGCGTGGACGGCACGAGCCCGGGTGTGCACGTGGACGGCGCGGGTCCGAGTGTGCACGTGGACGGCGCGGGTCCGAGTGTGCACGTGGACGGCGCGGGCCCGGGTGTGAGCGTGGACGGCGCGGGCCCGGGTGTGAGCGTGGACGGCGCGGGCCCGGGTGTGAGCGTGGACGACGGAACCTCCCGTGTGGAGGTGGACCCCACCGGGGTCCGGGTGGAGACCTCCGACGTGCTGGTGGAGGTCGCCCCGGAGCCCTACGTCCTGGTGTGCGCGAACGGAGTGCGGGTGGTGGTCCACACGGGCCAGGCGCCACCGTGTGAGCCGCGGCCCGGGGCACCGGAGCGGTCCGCTCCCTCGGTGCCCGGAGAGCCCGCTCCCGGGGAGACCGCTCCCGAGGCGCCCGCGTCCGAGGCCCGGGACGAGCCCGGGGAGGTGCCGCCCGGGGAGGCGGGCCCGGACCGGGGGTCCCCGGCCGTCCCGGCGGCCCCCGGGCAGGAGCGCGCGACCGACCCCGTGGAGCCCTCCCCGTCCCCGTCCGCCCCGATCACGGTGGAGGAGGCGGCCGGAGAGCAGGTGCTGGCGGATATGTCGTCGTCCTCGGCGCCGCAGGCCGCCGGCGCCTTCACCCCGATGCGCACCATGGTGGTGCTCGTGGTCGTCATCGCCGTGGCCGCCTCGGGCGCGGGCCGCGCAGCCGCTCGCGTCTCCGGCTGACCGGCCGCGGGAACAGCCGCGCACGGGCGCAGCAACGGGTTCCGGGCGTGCCGCGGAGCGCACGCCCGGAACCCGCCGTGGCCCCTACCGGGGGTCGAGCGAGGCGTCGGTCCGGTCGAACTCGGCCAGCGCCTCCTGGATCGCGCCCGCGTCGTGGGCCAGGGCCCCGTTGAAGGGGTTGCCCAGGTAGAACAGCAGCAGGATGGTGGCGAAGACGAACACCAGGTTGGCCGCGGCCCAGAAGTAGGCCACGGACGAGCCCCGCCGGATCATGGCGAACGGCAGCACCGCCACGGCGACGGCGGACAGGGCCGCGATGGCGTTCAGGACGGACGGCACCCCGTCCCCGGCGGCGTCGGCGCGCTCGATGCGCGCGTCGCTGAGCTCCGCGAGCTCCTGGCGGGCGGTCAGGCGGTCCAGGCCGTCGCCGGTGTCGGACACCGACAGCGCCCGCACGGAGGCGGCCAGGTCGGCGAAGGCCTCGTCGCCCGCGGAACTCAGCTCACCCCCGCTCTCCATCCGCGGCCAGTCCTCCTCCACGACCGTGCTCATGTAGGCGCGAAGCCGCTCGCGCACCACCTGCGCCTCCTCGTCGGGGAAGGCGGTGGTGCTCCAGTACAGGGACTCGGCCGCACCCGCCTCGGCGGTCAGCCCGTCCCCGGCCCCCGTGAAGTGCTCCCAGCCGATGACCACCCCCATCGCCGCCGACGCGAGGTAGAGGGCGAGCACGCAGGGCGCGACGACGACGCTGACGGCTCCCCCCGATGACTCGTCGTCGACGCGGAACCTGCCCACTGCCAGCAGGGCGCCGCCGACCATGGCGATCAGGACGATGAGGACGAGGAACAACGTCAGCATGTGGATTCCAGGAGGAGAGTGCCAAGGGGAACGGGTCCATCCGTAGCACGGTCCCGGCCGCCTCTCCGGCCGAAAGACGGAACGCCCGCAAATATCCCCTCGGGGCCGTGACCAGCGACGACCCGCGCGGACGGGCACCGGTCCGGGCCGGGGTCCGCACGCCCCGGCCCGGACACGCCTCAGTCCTCCACGAACACCGCGACGGTACGCGGCGGCACCTCCAGGGCGCCCGTGTCCGGGTCGAAGGAGGACTCGCGCACGACCTCGTCGGCAGACTCCGCCTGCACCGGGTGCAGGTCCACGTCACCTCCCGCCAGCGCGTCCACCTCCTGCCCGACGGTCTCCGGGGTCGCGTTGAACACCACCGTCACCGACGACCACCCGCCCTCCAGGCCGGTGGTGTCCACACGCATCGTGATGACTCCGGGCAACTCGTCGGCGCCGCTGGTCGGGAAGGACAGCCGGTCCTGGACCTCCTCGGCGGTACCCAGCGAGAACGCCGGGGTGGACTCGCGGATGCGCAGCATCTCGCCGAAGCGCTCCCGGGCGTCCTCCACGGCCGCGCAGTCCGCGACGAGCGCGGGATCGGCCAGGAGGGGCCGGGCGTAGTCCCACTTGTCCTCGTTGTCCCAGGCCGGAGGCAGGCCCACGCCGAAGTTGTTGCCGTCGGCGCAGTCCCATTCGAGCCGGTTGAACCAGTCCCCCGAGTCGTAGGAGTTGCGGTCCAGCGACTTCGAGCGCAGCCGCTCGCTGCCCGCGTGCACGAACAGCGTGCCCTGCCCGAACGCCGCCGTGCCCAGGGACAGCGCCTGCATCCGCACACGGTCCTCCATCGGTGTGTCCGGCGGCAGCTTGTAGGCGAGCGCGTCGTACAGGGTCTCGTTGTCGTGCGCGTCCACGTAGGTGACCGCCTCGCCCGGGTCGAGGTTGTACCCGGCCGGGGCCCCGTTGTAGTCCACCTCCCACCCGGTCGCCTCCTCACCGGAGGAGGCCGTGAACCGGTAGTCGCGCAGGTTGCCCGTCAGGCCCACCTTGACCAGGTCCTGGTAGCCGAGCAGCCGCGCCAGCTGCTCCTCACCCGTGCCGTTGGCGGGCGAGCCGTTCGGGTCGGTGTACAGCCCCGAGCCGAAGCCCTGCACCCGGGGGTCCGCGTCGAAGGGCCCGCCGCCGCGCACGGCGTCGCGGAGCCGGTCGTTGAACGTGCCGATGCCCGTTCCGGCCATGTTGGCCTGGGTGGCCTGCTCGAACCGCGCGTCGTCGGCGACCTCGCCGAAGTCCCAGCCCTCGCCGTAGAGCAGGACCGACGAGCCGTCGACCCCGTCCTCCTCCAGCGTGAGCTCGTCCAGGGCGGCCCGGACGTCGAGCATGTTCTGCTTGGGGTGGTGTCCCATCAGGTCGAAGCGGAAGCCGTCGACCTTGTACTCGCGGGCCCAGGTGGTCACCGAGTCCACGACGAGCTTGCCCATCATGAGGTGCTCGGGCGCCGTGTTCGGGCAGCAGGTGGACGTGGCCACGCCGCCGTCGGCCCCCAGCCGGTGGTAGTAGCCGGGGACGATGCGGTCGAGCACCGAGTGCTCGTCCTGTCCGGCCTGGTGGGTGTGGTTGTAGACCACGTCCATGACCACGCGCAGTCCGGCCCCGTTGAGGCCGCCGACCATCTGGCGGAACTCGCTGACGCGCGTCGCGCCGTCCGGGTCGGTGGAGTAGGAGCCCTCGGGCACCGTGTAGTGGTACGGGTCGTAGCCCCAGTTGAAGGCGTCCTCGCCGCGGGTCCTCGCGATACAGGCCTGCTGCTCCTCGGAGTCGGACTCGAAGGAGTCCAGGTCGCAGGCGGGCTCGGACCGGTCGGCGGGGTCCTCGGGCACCGAGCCGACGTCGAAGGCGGGCAGCAGGTGGACGTAGTCCATGCCGTCCTCGGCCAGGGCCGCGAGTTCGCGCATCCCGTCGGACCCGGGCTGCGCGAAGGCCGCGAAGGTGCCGCGCAGCCCGGCGGGGACGGTGTCGTCGGAGATCGAGTGGTCGCGTACATGCAGCTCGTAGACCGAGGCGGCCTCCGGGGGGACGGCGGCGGGCTTGGCCAGGTCGGACCAGCCCTCGGGGGCCAGGTCCGGGTCGCCCGGGTCCACCAGGTGGGAGCGGGCGGAGTCGGTGGACAGCGAGACGCTGTAGGGGTCGGTGACCCGGTTGTCCACGACGGCGCCCCGTCCTCCGTCGGCGTAGGGGGAGAACACCCGTACGTCGAAGGTGTAGAAGCGCCCGGCCCAGTCGTCCCGGCCCCGCACCGACCAGACGCCGGTCCTGTGGTCCTGCCGCATCCTCACGGTGCGCGGGGTGTCGGAGGCGGAGTCGTCGTACAGCTCCAGGCTCACGGACCGGGCGGTCGGCGCCCACAGGGAGATCGTGGGGCGGCCCCTGGCGTCCCAGACCGCGCCCAGGTCGGCGTCGGCCGCGTCGGCGTACACGTCGTCGAGGACACCGGGGATCTGGACGCCCGTCGCGGCGACGACCGCGCCGTCGCCGTCCCGCTCGACGACGGCGAGCCGGCCGGTGAGCGCCGTGCGCAGGCGCGGCCCGTTGACCCGTCCCACGTCCAGGGCGGACAGGTCGGCCAGGTGGGGCCAGGCGGCGCGCTGGTCCTCGGTCGGGCCGTCGGGGTCGGCGGTCAGGTCCAGGGTCTCGTAGGTGCCGCCGAGCTCGCCGCCGGAGACGTCGAGGCCGGCGTCGCCGGAGGCCACGAGGGCGTAGGTGTGCTCGGGGTCGAGGTCGCCGGGCCAGAGCACGGTGGTCCGGTCGATCCAGTGGGCGCGCTGCTCGGTGAGGTCCGCTCCCACCGCCTGCCCGGCGGGCTCGGCGGGTGCCGGGAGTGCGGCGGCGCTCGCGCCGAGCAGGGGAAGCGCGAGGGCCGTGGCGACCAGTCCGGCGGCGACGGCTCGGACGGCGCCGGGTCCGGTCCCGGGCGGGGGACGCTCAGACCGGGTGTGCGGGGGCCTCATAGGGGGTGCCGGTCCTCTCGGGGGTCACAGGAATGTTGATCGGCACGCTAATGAGACCGCGGTCACTTCTGCAAGAGTTTCCATTGTTTTTCTGCAAGATTGCGTCAACACGTCCACACGGCGGCGGCTGGCGGCCACCGCATATGCCAGGGGGCGCGGGCACCGTCGTGCCCGCGCCCCCTGGCGCCGGCCCCCGCGCGGAAGGGACCGGCCGGAAGGGACCGCTACCGGTCCAGGCGGTCCAGGAGCGCGTGGTACTCGTCCCACAGCTCACCGGGCATGTGGTCGCCGAAGGTCTTGAAGAACTCGGGGACCAGGGCGGCCTCCTGCTTCCAGACGTCGGTGTCCACGTCCAGGACGAACTCCATGTCCTCACGGGAGACGTCCAGGCCCTCGGTGTCGATGGCGTCGGCGGTCGGCACGTGGCCGATCGGGGTCTCGACCGCGGGGGCCTCCCCCTCCAGGCGCTCGACGATCCACTTGATGACGCGGCTGTTCTCGCCGAACCCGGGCCACACGATGCGACCGTCGGCGTCCTTCTTGAACCAGTTGACGTAGAAGATCCGGGGCAGCTTGGACTCGTCGGCCCCCTGGCCCAGCTTCACCCAGTGCGCGAAGTAGTCGCCCATGTTGTAGCCGCAGAACGGCAGCATGGCGAAGGGGTCGCGGCGCAGCTCGCCGACGGAGCCCTCGGCGGCGGCGGTCTTCTCCGAGGAGACGTTGGCGCCCATGTAGACGCCGTGCTGCCAGTCGAAGGACTCGGTGACCAGCGGCACGGCCGAGGCGCGACGGCCGCCGAACAGGATGGCCGAGATCGGCACGCCCGCCGGGTCCTCCCACTCGTCGGCGATGGTCGGCGCCTGGCCCGCCGGGGTGGTGAAGCGGGAGTTCGGGTGGGCCGCGGGCTCACCGGACTCCGGGGTCCAGGGACGGCCCTTCCAGTCGGTGAGGCCCGCGGGCGGCTCCTCGGTCAGGCCCTCCCACCACACGTCGCCGTCGTCGGTCAGGGCGACGTTGGTGAAGATGCTGTTGCCCCACAGGGTCTTCACGGCGTTGGCGTTGGTCTTCTCGCCGGTGCCGGGTGCGACGCCGAAGAACCCGGCCTCGGGGTTGATGGCGCGCAGTCGCCCCTCGTCGTCGAAGCGCATCCAGGCGATGTCGTCGCCGACGGTCTCGACCTTCCATCCGGGGACGGTCGGCTGGAGCATGGCGAGGTTGGTCTTGCCGCAGGCGCTCGGGAAGGCGGCGGCGACGTAGTGCGGCCGCCCCTTGGGCGGGGTGACCTTGAGGATGAGCATGTGCTCGGCCAGCCAGCCCTCGTCGCGGGCCATCACCGAGGCGATGCGCAGCGCGTAGCACTTCTTGCCGAGCAGGGCGTTGCCGCCGTAGCCGGAGCCGTAGGACCAGATCTCACGGGTCTCGGGGAAGTGCGAGATGTACTTGGTGGAGTTGCACGGCCAGGCGACGTCCTGCTGACCGGGCTCCAGCGGGGCGCCCACGGAGTGGACGGCCTTGACGAAGTCGCCGCGCTCCTCGATCAGGCGCAGGGCTGCGGTACCCATGCGGGCCATGATGCGCATGGACACGACGACGTACGGGGAGTCGGTGATCTCGACGCCGAGCTGGGAGATGTCACCGCCCAGCGGGCCCATGCAGAAGGGCACCACGTACATGGTGCGGCCGCGCATGGCTCCCCGGAAGACCTCGCCGAAGGTGGCGCGCATCTCGTCCGGCGCGATCCAGTTGTTGGTCGGACCCGCGTCCTCCTCCCGCTCGGAGCAGATGAAGGTGCGGTCCTCGACACGGGCGACGTCGCTCGGGTCGGACTTGCAGTAGAAGCTGTTGGGGCGTTTGTCCGAGTTCAGACGGACGAAGGTCCCCTGCTCGACCAGTTGGTCGGTCAGTCGGGTCCACTCCTCCTCCGAGCCGTCACACCACACGATCCCGTCCGGTTGGGTGAGCTCCGCGACCTCGCGCACCCAGGAGACCAGTCCTTCGTGCTCGGTCGGTACGGCGCCCACTTCGATACCCACGGCAGTCACAGCGGCTCCTTTACAAGGTCGAGATCTCTCGCATCATGAACGACAACCCCCCATAGTGACCAATTGGTATAGGCCAATGGTCTACAGGTGTGACACGGAGAGAGCCGATTCCGCCGCACAGCAGGGGATCCGAATGGTCTACCGCCGGGTAGGCGAGTGCACCTCCGGGGAGTGCTCCGGCACTGTTCGGAGCCGCTTTCCCCGGTCACGGGGGCGGACCGCCGACGGCGTCCGACACACCGTGCTGTTCGTCACACGGCGGTCTCCGGCCTCGGGAGAACCGCTATACCTATGCTCCGGACCCGGGGCGTCGCGGGCGGATCCGACCAGCGCGGGCGGGTCCGGGACTCGGTCCGGGGCCGCCCGGCGGAGTCCGAGGTGGCCGGTTCCGGCCGACGCGTCACCTCCGGCGCGTCACCTCCGGCGCGTCACCTCCGGCCGGCACGTGTCCCGGGTCGGCGCACGCCTGCGGTCAGCGCAGTATCGCGACGGGGCCCTTGGCGCCGTGCAGGACGGAGTGGCTCACCGAGCCGAGCAGCAGCCCCCGGAACCCCCCGCGGCCGCGCGAGCCGACGACGACGAGGTCGGCGGGTGTGGCCTCCTCCAGCAGGGCGACCACCGGATGGGCGCGCACCACCCGGGTGTGCACGGTGACCCCGGGGTGGCGCATGTGCGGCTCGGCCAGCTCGTCCTCCATCGCCTGCCGGGCGGCCTCGGCGGCGGTCTCGTCGTCGAACAGCTCCGGGGGGATGGGACCCGTCGCGGCGGCGAAGGCCACCAGGGGCTGCCAGGCGCTCACGGCGACCAGCTCGGTCTCGGCGAAGTCGGCCTGCGTGAAGGCGAAGTCCACGGCCCGCCTGCTGGGCTCGGACCCGTCGATGCCCACGATGACGCGGCCCCGGACCCCGTGCGCCGACGCGTGCTCGCGGGGCAGTACGACCACCGGAACGGGTGAGCGCGCGGCCAGTTCGATGCCGACGGAGCCGACGAAGGCGGCCGCGATCCCGCTCAGCCCGCGCGAGCCGACCACCACGGCGACGGCACCCTCCGCGGCGGCCTCGGCGAGCAGTGCCTCCACCGGCCGGGCGTAGGACATGCGGGTCTGCACCCGCAGTTCGGGGAAGAGCCGGGACACCCAGTCGCGCGCGTACTCCAGCAGGCGTTCGGCACCCCGGGTGTCGGCCTCGTCCGGGGGCACGGCCCCGTCGAGGTGGGTGTTCCCCGCGAAAACGCCGACGGAGGCCAGCGGCCCGGCGGCCGCGACGATCCGCACCCCGAGCCCGCGCAGCACCGCCTGGTGCGCCGACCACTCCAGCGCGTGGCGGCTGGAATCGGTTCCGTCGACCCCCACGATCACCCATCGCGTCGTGGATGCGCCGTCCATGCGTGCGCCCTTCTCGTCGGTCGTTCCCTACCCGTACCCGCGTGTTCGCCGGTGTCCCCCGATCATGCCGCGTGAACACACACCCGTGGATAACAGTGCCGCCGCGAGTTGGGTGACGTCCGGGCGAGGAAGGCGTAGGGTCCCGAGACAACGGTGAATTCGACAGCGCCACCGCCGGACCGTCCCGGCCATGGGGACATCCGCGGAAGAGGGGGCACGATGCCGCACTCCGCACAGTTGCATTGGGACTACCGGGACGGGAAGGTCGCGGCGGTGACGGCCGCGATCGTGTACAGCCTGTGGGTCGTGGAGGTCCTGCTGCCCGGCGGCGACACGGTCCAAGGGGCCCTCTCCGACCCGGGCGCGGACTTCGCCAGGTTCCTGGACAGCGCGCACCGCATCGCGGCGGTCCTGGTGATGATCGCCGCCGGGCTGGGGCTCGGGCTGGGCGCGCGGGAGCAGCACAGCCACCTGCTGTCGGTGTCGTGGTGGTCCATGGGCGTGTTCGGCCTGACCTCCCTGGTCGCCACGGTGTTCCCCGGGCCGTGCGCGGTGTCCACGGACCTCACCTGCACGGCGGAGTCCATGGTGGAGGCCCTGCCGGGGGCCACCCTCGCACAGACGGTGATCGCGCTGATCGCGATCCTGGCCGCCCTGGTGAGCGTGGTCGTCCTGGCGGTCGACCGCTACCGGATGAAGGAGCGCGCGTGGTGGCTGGTGGCCGTCGTGGCCGTGCTCCAACTGGCCTCGACCATCGCCGTCCTGGTCATGGCCGGGCTGGTCTACGCGGCCTCGGGCGACGGGGAGGCCGGGGTCGAGCTCAACTCCCTGCAACGCGCGCACCTGACGACGGTGGCCCTGTGGCTGCTCGCCGCGGGCCTGCTGCCCGGGCCGTGGCAGCGGCCACGGAAGCCCCGTCCCGTCCGGACCGCCCGCTGAGGGCCGGGGATGCCCGGACGCCCCCGCGTGCTCAGGCGTCGCGGAGGGCCTCCGGCAGGGGACGCACGTGGACCACGTGCAGGGTGCTGACGGCGCGGGTGAGCACCACGTAGAGCCGGTTCGCGCCGCGCTCCTCGGCCTCGACGATGGCGGCCGGCTCCGCGACCACGACCGCGTCGAACTCCAGGCCCTTGGCGAGGCTTGCGGGCACCGCGACCAGGCGGCCCGCGTCCGGCCCGGTGTCCGCCTCGCCGAGCAGCGGCGTGGGCAGGCCCCCGGCTTCGAGGGCCTCGCGCAGGGCCGGCAGGTCGGTGTCGGCGGCGACGAGCCCCACGGAGCCCTCTCCCCCGAGCGCGGCGCGGCAGGCGTCGACCACGGACGCGGCGAGGCCGTCGACGGCGGGGGTGACGCGGAGGGACCCGGCCGCACGGCGCACGGAGACCGGCGCGAAGGGATGGCCGGAGCCGGCGTCCCCCGTCCGGGAGCGGCGGGCGACGGGGGCGATGGAGGGCAGGAGGCGCGCGGCGAAGTCGATGATCTGGGCGGGGACCCGGTACCCGCGGTTCAGGACGCTCAGGTGGCCGGTGGGCTTGCCGAGGTGTTCCAGGAGCGTGGACCAGTCGGTGGTGGCCGACGGGCTGGTGCCCTGGGCGATGTCACCGAGCACGGTGAGCGAGCCGGACACGCAGCGGCGGCCGACGGCCCGGCACTGCATGGGGCTCAGGTCCTGGGCCTCGTCCACCACGATGTGGCCGAGCCCCGCGGGGCGCTCGATCAGCGCGGCGGCCTCGTCGACGAGCGCGAGGTCCTCCTCCGACCAGCGGGCCGACTTCGGACCGCGGGGCCTGCCGGGCAGCAGGACGGCGGCCTGCTCCTCAGGTGACAGCAGCCCCTCGGCGGCGCGTGCGAGGCGGTCGGGGTCGGTGAGCAGGCCGAGGACGAGCTTGAGCGGGTCGGCCTTGGGCCACATGGCGGTGACCGCCGACCGCACGGCCGGGTCGCGGCGCACCTGTTCGTGGGTGCGGTCGTCGCACGCCTCCCCCTGGCTCTCCATGAGGGACAGGACGGCGTGGGCGATGCGGTGGGAGAGGAGTTCGCGCCCGGAGCCGTAGGCGACGCCGCGTCCGGCCAGCTCGTCGAGGAGGGGGCGCAGGTCCTCGGGGTAGAGGCGCCAGCGGCGCGACCCCCGGCGGACCACGACCGGCTCCTCGGGAGTGCGCAGGCGCGACCACAGGTCGCGGCGCAGCACCTCGGCCATGCGGGCCCGGCCCTTGATCCGCGCGGCGGCGGGCTCCTCCGTGCGGCGCACCCATCCGGCGGCGGGACGTGCGCGTTCGGGCAGCCCGGCGGTGAGCATCCCGGTGACGGTGGTCTGCCGGACGTCGACCTCGCCGAGGGCGGGCAGGACGTCGCGGATGTAGGAGAGGAAGGAGCGGTTGGGGCCCACGATCGCCACGCCGGAGCGGGAGAGGCGTGCGCGTTCGGTGTAGAGGAGGTAGGCGACGCGGTGCAGGCCGACGGCGGTCTTGCCGGTGCCCGGAGCGCCCTGCACGCACAGGGTGGTGCTGAGCGGGGCGCGGACGAGGTCGTCCTGTTCGGGCTGGATGGTGGCGACGATGTCGCGCATGGGCCCGGTGCGGGGGCGCTCGATCTCGGCGCTGAGGAGTTCGCCGGCGCGCTGGTCGGCCTCGGCCGGGGTGACCGTGAGCGGTTCGTCCTCGAAGGCGGTGAGCACCGCCTCGGGTTCGGCGTGCGGGCCGCGGTCCAGGGTGGTGAAGCCGTAGCGGCGACGCGTGCGCACGCCCATCCGGTCGCTGGGCGATGCCCGGTAGTAGGCGACGCAGACGGGTGCGCGCCAGTCCAGGACCATGGGGCGGCCGTCGGGGTCGTGGACGTGGCGGCGGCCGATGTGCACCCGGTCCGGCTCGTCGCCGGGAGCCGGTGCGGGCGCGGGGGCGCCGGGACCGTTGGGAGCGGACGCGGGAGCCGGGGCGTCGGGACCGTCGTCCAGGAAGACGGTCCCGGGCTCGAAGTCGAGGCGGCCGAAGAACAGCGGGGCGCCGGGGACGTCGGCCAGGGCGGCGAGGCGGCGTGCGCGGCCGCGGCGCAGGGCCGCGTTGGTGACCTTGTCGTTGACGACGTCGCCCAGGACGAGTTCGCTGTCCTCGACGTCCTCGCGCATCCTGCGCAGGGCGTCTCGGGCGGCGGCGAGGTGGTCGCGTTCGGCCTGGAGTCCGGGGCTCACGGGCACGGCGGAGTCGGCGGAGGGAACGGTCGTGGACACAGGGCGACCTCGGAGGGGGCTCGGCGGGACGGTGGCACGCGTGCGCGGGTCCCGCCCCGGTCGCCGCGAGGGCCCGGTTCGTTCCGATCCTTGGAGCGCACAGCACCCGCGGAAGGGGTGCGGCCGAAAGGAGGGATCACCTTATCCCGCGGTGTGACCTCCACCAAACCGGCCGGTGGCCGGGCGGAGTCGTCCGCACGCTCCGCCGGCCGTGCCGCCGTCGGCGCGGGGCCGCGCGAAACGCCCCGGCGGGGGAACCGGCGCCGGCGCGGGACCGTCCAAGACCCCGGAAAGGACGGTGTTCACGTGCACCAGGTTCAGGATGACCTCGTACTGCGTCCCGGCCTCCGAGCGGGGTGGGCCAGGCTGGCCGTCGGAGTGGTGACCGGTGTGGTCATGACCGCCGGTTTCGCGTTCCGCATCGGCCCGGGGGCGGCCATGGTCGTGGGCGCCGTGTGGATCGTGCTGGTCGTGGTGGTGGCCGCGCACCTCTACCGCGCCAGGATCATCCTGACCGCGCACGAGATCATCCTCAAGGGTGCGCTCTTCCAGCGGCGCCGGTCACGGGCGCGCGCCGTGTGGACGATCCGCGCGACCGTCGTCCAGCCGCGCGTGCCTCCCTGCGACACCCTGTTCGTCCTCGACGCGCACGGCGGCGTGCTCGTCAGGGTGTACGGCGCCAACTACGCGACCGAGGACATGGACCGGCTGGTGTACGCGCTCGGGCTGCCGTGCAGCGGCCCGGAGGGCCGCGTCACCGGCAAGCAACTGGAGGAGTACCGGCCGGGCCTCGTGTCGTGGGTCGAGCAGCATCCCTTCCTGTTCGCAGCCGCGTTCTGCGTCGTCCTGCTCCTGGCCATCGCGGTGGCCGTGCTCATCGGCGTGGTCGTGACGATGGGATGAGCGCGGCGGGACGGCCGCGCCGGGCGCGCGCCCCGGGCCCGAGGGGGTGCGCACCCGTCCGGCCGGTCAGGTCTTGCGCAGCCGGACCCGGCGCACGCGGTGGTCGTCGCCCTTGTACATGACCAGCGTGGCGCGGCCCCGGGTGGGACGGATGTTCTCCACGAGGTTGACCTCGTTGATGGTGCGCCAGGTGTTGGCGGCGAACTCCAGGGCCTCCCCCTCGCCGATGCTGGTGGCCATGTGGTGGAAGTAGGAGCGCGGGTCGGAGAAGGCGGTGCGGCGCAGCTCGCGGAAGCGGTCGAGGTACCAGTTGCGGATGTTCTCGACCTTGGCGTCCACGTAGATGGAGAAGTCGAAGAAGTCGGCCACCGCCAGGCGCCCGGCGGTGGCGGGCTGGAGGACGTTGATGCCCTCCACGATGAGGATGTCGGGGCGGCGCACGGTCTGCCGCTCGTCCGGCACGATGTCGTAGCTCAGGTGGGAGTAGACGGGGATGTCGATGCGTTCGGCGCCGGCCTTCATCTCCGACACGAAGCGCACCAGGGCCCGGCGGTCGTAGCTCTCCGGGAAGCCCTTCCTGCGCATCAGCCCCCGCGACTCCAGGACCGCGTTGGGGTGGAGGAAGTTGTCGGTGCTCACCAGTTCCACGTCGGGGTGGTTGGGCCACTGGGCGAGCAGGGAGCGCAGCAGGCGCGCGGTCGTGGACTTGCCCACCGCGACGCTGCCCGCCACGCCGATGATGAACGGCGACGGGCGGCCGGACTCGCCCAGGAAGGCGCGTACCGCGGCGTGCCGCTGCTGGGTGGCGCCCACGTACAGGTTGAGCAGGCGCGACAGCGGCAGGTAGATGTCCCGTACGTCCTCCAGGGAGGTGGGATCGGTGGTGCCGCGGAGCTCGGCGAGGTCCGCCTCGGTCAGGGAAAGGGGGGTGGAGGCCCGGAGTCCTGCCCAGGCCTCCCGGTCCATTTCCACATACGGCGTGGAGAAGCCGTTCTTCGTCGCGTGAGACACGAATGACCACCCTAGAGGAGAGTGTCGACCGTACCGGGCGCCCGGTCCCCCGGAGCCTCGGGCCCGGCCGCCGGACGTGCCCGGGACCACACGTCCACGACATGCCCGGCCAGAATTTTTACCTCCGGTTCCAGGCGGGCGGAATCAGTTCCACTCTGCGCCTCCCCATGCCCCCCACCTGCGCGGTCTACTCTCCATACACCAAATGGTCTATACCGTTACCTGCGAAAACGACCAGTGGTATGGGGCACTGGTTGGTCGATCCGGCAATCTCCTTCGCCTACGCTGGCGGCCATGTGTGGAATCGTTGGCTACGTCGGGCCGCAACCGGCGCTTCAGGTCGTCATGGACGGCCTCGCAAGGTTGGAGTACCGCGGATACGACTCCGCGGGTGTGGCGATGCTGGACGAGGGGGTCCTGCGCACCGAGAAGAGCGCGGGCAAGCTCGCGAACCTGCGCCAGGCGCTGGAGGAGCGGCCGATCAGCGGGGACGGCGCCGGCATCGGCCACACGCGCTGGGCCACCCACGGCGCCCCGAACGACGTCAACGCCCACCCCCATGTGGACGGCAACCGCCGTGTCGCCGTCGTCCACAACGGCATCATCGAGAACTTCGCCGCCCTGCGCCTGGAACTGGAGGACCAGGGCTGCAAGTTCCTCTCCGAGACCGACACCGAGGTGACCGCGCACCTGCTCGGCATCGAGGTGGCCGAGCACGGCGATCTCGTCGCCGCCATGCGCGCGGTGTGCAAACGCCTGGAGGGCGCGTTCACCCTCGTGGCGACCTCCGTGGACGACCCCGGGCTGGTCGTGGCCGCCCGCCGCAACTCGCCGCTGGTCGTCGGCCGCGGCCAGGGGGAGAACTTCCTGGCCAGCGACGTGGCCGCGTTCATCGCGCACACCCGCGAGGCGGTCGAGCTGGGCCAGGACCAGGTCGTGGAGCTGCGCGCCGACTCCGTGTCCGTCACCGACTACGACGGCAACCCCGTCGAGGTGAACGAGTACCACGTGGACTGGGACGCCTCCGCCGCCGAGAAGGGCGGCTACGAGTACTTCATGCTCAAGGAGATCATCGAGCAGCCGCGCGCGGTGGCCGACACCCTCCTGGGCCGTGTGTCGGCCGACGGCCAGCTCACCCTGGACGAGATGCGCCTGTCCCCCGAGGACCTGCGCTCCGTCGAGAAGATCGTCATCATCGCCTGCGGCACCTCCTACCACGCGGGCCTGATCGCCAAGTACGCGATCGAGCACTGGTGCCGCATCCCGTGCGAGGTCGAGGTGGCCAGCGAGTTCCGCTACCGGGACCCGATCCTGAACCAGCAGACCATGGTCATCGCCATCTCCCAGTCCGGCGAGAGCATGGACACCCTCATGGCGGTCCGCTACGCCCGTGAGCAGCGCGCGAAGGTGCTGGCCATCTGCAACGTCAACGGGTCGACCATCCCGCGCGAGTCCGACGGCGTGCTGTACACGCACGCGGGCCCGGAGGTCGGCGTGGCCGCCACCAAGACCTTCCTCACCCAGTTGGCCGCCTGCTACCTGGTCGGCCTGTACCTGGCCCAGGTGCGCGGGCTGAAGTTCGGCGACGAGATCAACGCCGTGATCGCCCAGTTGGCCACCATGCCCGAGCAGGTGGAGCGGGTCCTGGGCACGGTGGAGCCGGTCCGCGAGCTGGCCCGGTCGCTGGCCGACGCCGACACGGTGCTCTTCCTGGGCCGCCACGTGGGCTACCCGGTGGCGATGGAGGGCGCGCTCAAGCTCAAGGAGCTGGCGTACATGCACGCCGAGGCGTTCGCCGCCGGCGAGCTCAAGCACGGCCCGATCGCGCTGATCGAGGACCAGTTGCCGGTCGTCGTCGTGGTGCCCTCTCCCAAGGGGCGCAGCGTGCTGCACGACAAGATCGTGTCCAACATCCAGGAGGTGCGCGCCCGCGGTGCACGCACCATCGTGATCGCCGAGGAGGGCGACGAGTCGGTGCGCCCGTACTCGGACGTCCTCATCGAGATCCCGGCGGTGCCGACCCTGCTTCAGCCGATCGTGTCCACGATCCCGATGCAGGTGTTCGCGTGCGAGCTGGCCCTGGCCAAGGGCAACGACGTGGACCAGCCGCGCAACCTGGCCAAGAGCGTCACGGTCGAGTAGCCGCGTGAGGGGGGCGTGTCCGGCGGACGGCGCCGGGCGCGCCCCCTCGTGCGTACCGGGACGGGCGGGCCCGCGTCAGTGCGCGGCCCCGTGCCCGGCCTCCTCGTGGACGGCGACGGCCGCGGCGGTGTCGGCGTGGGTCGGCAGGACCTCGGTCAGCCCCAGGACGTCGAGGATCCGGGAGAGCTGACGGGGCGGGCAGGCCAGAAGGAGATGGTGTCGGGCCTTCGTGGCGGCACGCAGTGCGCGGACGAGGGCGTTGACGCCGGAGGCGTCGATGAAGCCCACCGCGGACAGGTCGACGACCACGCAGCTGCCCGCTGCCGCGGTCGTGATCCGGGTGAACGCCTCCTCGGCGGTGGCGATGTCGATCTCGCCGCCCAGTTCGACGACGGTGATCCCGCCACAGACGAACTGGTCCTGTTCCGTGTCCAGCACGGCCACGCCTCGCTCCCGGGATCGGGTGTAGGAAACTCTGCTCAGACGCGATCGGTCAAATGCCGACATGCGTTGACAGCCTACTCGTCCCGGAAGACGTATCGATGTCATTCACAGCTTCGAGGTGTTCGTCGTCGAACACGTAAAGGGCGCGGATCAGCCTTCACTGTCGCATATCGCCCAGACAATCTTGCCGCGGCCCTCGACCGGTTCCCAACCCCATTCCCGGCTGAACGCGGAGACGAGTCCGAGGCCGCGACCCGACTCGGCGAAATGGTGGGCGTCCACTCTGACCGGCGCTTTCCTGCTGGAATCGGCCACCATGCACACCACACCCCCCTGATCGGCCAGGTGGCGCAGCTGGACCACGACACGGCCGTCCTCGGGCCGGCCGCTCCCGGGCCGGGCGTGGCGGCAGGCGTTGCCCACGAGCTCGGAGATGATCAGGCGGACGTCCTCCACCACATCCTCGAGCCCCCACTCCTCCAGGGTCCGGGCGGCGAACTCACGCGCTCGGCGGACCGACCCGGGGACCGAACCGAACGCCCTCGCCGCGGCGTCCCGGGTGCGCGCGCCCTCCCCGACGGCCACACGGCCGAGCGGGTCGTCCCACCAGCCGCCCAGGAGGGCGTTGGACGCCTCGGCGAGGGAGGGGCGGCTCCAGGATGCCTCGGAGTCCAGCTCCGAAGACACGAGCTCTGCGTTCATCACGGTCCTCACGAGTGTGATGTCGGGTGACCCTGTCCACGGGGCCATCGTGGCTTACATCTGTAAGACACAGATGCACGTGCAGATCAACGTCGGCCTAGACTATAGGACGATGCACCTCTCTTGGTAGATCTCTTGCCAAGAATTCACAGACGGGCACCCGCGTTTACACCGGACACGGAGACCCCCATAGGACATGGTCCGAATCCCCAACACCTCTGTCCGTAACAAGGGCCGCTGGGTATACTGAGCGGTCGCTCGCGCCAAAGCCGCTACACGCAGGAGGCGATGTGGTCGCCGATCACGCCCCGAATCTCCAGGTCACCCAGGATTTTCTGGCCAATTCCAGCGGCGGCCCCACCGTCCTGCGGATTCTCCTGGGAACACAGCTCCGACGACTGCGTCAGGAGAGGAACATCTCCCGGCACGACGCCGGGTACGCCATCCGCGCCTCCCACGCCAAGATCAGCCGCATGGAACTGGGCCAGGTCAGCTTCAAGCGCCGTGACGTGGAGGACCTGCTCAAGCTCTACGGCGTGCACGACGCGGAGCAGCGCGAGGCCCTCCTCGGCCTGATCTCCAGCGCCAACGCCCAGGGCTGGTGGCACAAGTACGGCGACGTGCTGCCGCACTGGTTCGGCGTGTACGTGGGCCTGGAGGAGGCCGCGTCGGTCATCCGTACCTTCGAGGTCCAGTTCGTCCCCGGGCTGCTCCAGAGCGAGGACTACGCGCGCTCGGTCATCCGCCTGTCCCGGACCGCCACCTCCGAGGAGGACATCGACAGCCGTGTGCAGATGCGCATGCACCGCCGGCGCAGGTTCGTCGAGCCGGGCTCGCCCCGCCTGTGGGCGGTCATCGACGAGGCCGTGCTGCACCGGCCCTACGGCGACGCCGAGGTGATGCGCGGACAGATCGAGCACCTGCTCGACATGGCCCGCCGTCCCAACATCACCATCCAGATCGCCACCTTCGCGATGGGCGGCCACCCCGCGGCGGGCGGCCCGTTCAGCATCCTGCGCTTTCCCACTCCGGAGCTGCCCGACGTGGTCTACCTGGAGCAGCTGAACAGCGCCCTGTACTTCGACAAGTACGACGACACCCACCGCTACGCGCAGACGATGGACCACCTCGCCACCCAGGCGCCGCCGCCCAGCGCCACGGAGGACATCCTCCAGGACTTCCTGAAGCGCTACTCCTGACCCCTCGCCCCCCACCCCCGCGGCCGACGCCCACGGCGCGGCACCACTCCGACCGCCGGCTCCCGAGCCCCTGACAGGGGTCCCCGCTTCGGGACGCACCGGCCCCTCCCCCGCCGATCCCCCCTCTCCACGCCTGGTCGCCCTCAGCGCCCGGGCGTTCGCTTTGCGTGGACCTCCCGGGTTCCCGTGTGGCCGCCTCCGGCCACGACCGGGGAACGGTCCCCGTGTTCCGAACCGCCCGGACCCCCACCGCGTTAGGTCTGACATGCGGTTCCGGGCTGTCACCACTCCCGAGTTCTTGCATAGGTACTTACCTCGGTAAGTACGAATGCACGTGCATGGGCTACGCTTTGGCTCGCACCGGGGACGAAACAACCCACCGGGGGACAGGCCGCTCATGCCCTGGGCCGGCTTCCGCCGATGGACCCGGTCATCCGCCATGACGGGCGCGGCGGTCTGGACGGCCGCGTGTGGACACCCCGCTCACGAGTCCCCCGAAGTTCCAGGAGGTTGAGATGTATCCGATCTACAACGGTGTTCCCGCGAGCCGTCTGCCGAAGGTCGTCTGGACCAAGAGCAGCTGGAGCAACCCGGACGGGAACTGTGTCGAGGTCGCCACCCTTCCGGACGGGGACATCGCCGTGCGAAACTCACGGGACCCGCAGGGGCCGGCACTCGTCTACACCCCCGCCGAGATCGACGCCTTCGTGCGCGGCGCCAAGACGGGCGACTTCGACGCGCTCCTCAGGTAGCCGGAACCAGGCGAAGCAGCGGGAGATCCACCCCAGGCACCTGCCCCCGGACCTGGCACCCCCACCCCAGACCACCCCCGAAGCCGTCCCGTCGATGGCCGCCCCGCTTCCGCCCGGCGGCCTTTCCGTCCACGACGCGGACGCGAGCGGAGCCCGGCACCGTCTCGGTGCCGGGCTCCGTGGTGTCCGGGCCGCGAAAGCGCCCGGGCCCCGACGCGGCACACGCGCGCGGGAGGCCCGGACTCCGCCGTCGGCGGCTCCGGCCCCGCCTCCCCGTCACTCCCGCCCCAGGGACGCTCCAATTCCCCTGGGACGGTGGAACGCGGGCCGGCGGGCCGGGGGACGCGCTACAGGCGCGTGGGATCCACCAGCCCGTCGGTGCCGCCGGTCGGCGGCACCTCCCACGGAAGGTGGGTGGCGCCCAGCGCGGGCTTGAGGTCGAACAGCCACGCGGCCTTCTCGTCGTACTCGGCGAAGAAGGGCCTGCCGACCAGCTCGGGGTCGCGCGCCTGGATGAAGTGCAGGACGAACACCTTCTCGCCCGCCACCTCCGTGACGCCGTCGACGCACACCTTGCCCGGCGTCGCCGACATCGACGGGCCGCGCACCGTGCGGGCCAGGCCGGAGACCTTCTGGTAGGCACCGCGGAAGATCTCGTAGGCCTCGGCGAGCGGCACCGCGAAGTAGTCCTGCGGGCCGGTGTCGCGCTCGACGAACATGTAGTACGGGACCATGCCGTGCCGCACGTGGGTGCGCCACATGCTCTCCCACACGGCCGGGTCGTCGTTGATCGTGCGGATCAGCGGCGCCTGCGTGCGGATGACGGCGCCGGTCGAGCGGACGCGGCGCACCGCCTCCTGCACGAGTTCGGGCCGCATCTCGTTCGGGTGGGAGAAGTGGGCCATGAACGCGAGGTTCTTGCCGGAGGCGACGACCTTCTCGAACAGGCGGAGGGTGTCGTCGGCGTCCGGATCGGTGACGAACCGCTGCGGCCAGTAGGCCAGCGCCTTCGTACCGATGCGGATGGCCTCCAGGTGCTCGATCTCCAGCAGCGGCTCGATGTACTTGGAGATCACCCCCTCGCCCATGATCATCGGGTCGCCACCGGTGAACAGGACACTGGTGACCTCGGGGTGCGAGCGAACGTACTCGACGAGCTGGTCGATCTCGCTGGAGGCGAACTTCAGGTCCGCGTCACCCACGAACTGGGCCCAGCGGAAGCAGTACGTGCAGTACGCGTGACAGGTCTGCCCCTGCTTGGGGAAGAAGAGCACGGTCTCCTTGTACTTGTGCTGGACACCGGGGATGGGCTCCTCGTTGCCCGTCTTGGGCACGTTGAGGTCCATCTGCCCCGCCGGGTGCGGGTTCAGGCGGGCCCGCACCTGGTTGGCGGCCTCGTTCAGCTCCTTGCGTGAGGCGCCGGAGCGCAACAGGTCGGAGATCCTGGAGACGTCGTCCTGGGGCAGCATGTCGGCCTGAGGAAAGACCAGGCGGTAGATCGGATCGTCAGGAGCGGCGTCCCAGTCGATCAACTCGTCGACGACGTAGCTGTTGACCCGGAACGGCAGCACCGTTGCCACCGCCTGCACCGCGAGCCGCTCGTCGGCCGCGAGACCGGCTCGTGTGGTGAGATCGTCAAGGTGTTTCGTCGTGTAGGCACGGAACCGACGTCCGGTGGACGGAGACTGTGTCGCGTCTGGCGTAACGCTCACGCCTCTCCTCTCTGCATGTGGGCAGGGCCGCCCGAGGAGGTCGAACAGGGCAGCCCTGATCCGACGGTTCCGGTGTACGGGTGCACGGGTGGACCGTCGGAAGGGGTTCGATGTGGTTGTCGCATGCACCCGGAGCGTGATGAGACCCCAGGCCAGCGAGCGGGTATACCCCGTTTGAGGGCTTTTACCCATCATGCGGGAAATCCAGGACTGACCTGGACATACGGGAAGTATCCTCGCATGAGCTCACAAACATGCCTGACGGGCACCGTCTCCGTACGAGCCGGTACCGTGTCACCACACCTCCCGTACGGCCCGGCCCGGCCGTGCCCCGTCGCGGCGCGGCGGCGCCCGTGCGTACGGAGTCGCGGAACGCGCGCACGCATCCGCCCACAACACCCGTGAGGGAACAGTTGACTGGTACACCCGAGGTGGAGGCACCCGCCGCGCACCGACCGTCCCCGCCGGTCATCGCCGTGGACGCGATGGGCGGGGACAACGCTCCCTCCGAGATCGTGCGCGGCGCCGTGCTCGCCGTCCGTGAACTCGGCCTGCGCGTACTGCTCGTGGGCCGGCGTGCCGAGATCGCCGCGCTGCTCGCCGAGGAGGGCGCGCTGCGCGACATCCCCGTGGTGCACGCCGAGGACAACCTCGCCATGCACGAGGGCGCCCTGGCGAGCTGGCGGCGGCCCCGGTCCAGCGCGGCCGTCTCCTGCCGCCTGATCCGCCGGGGCGACGCCGACGCCCTGGTCTCGGCCGGCTCCACCGGCGGGATCGTGGCCACCTCCACGGTGCGGCTGCGCACGCAGCCCGGGATCCTGCGCCCGGCGCTGGCGGTGACCCTGCCGACCGGTGAGACGCCGACGATCATGGTGGACGCCGGCGCCAACGCCGACGCCAAGCCGGAGATGCTGGTGCAGTTCGCGCACCTGGGCTGTGCCTACGCGCAGACGGCGTTCGGGGTGCGGCACCCGAGGGTGGGGGTGCTGACCATCGGTTCGGAGCCGGGCAAGGGCAACAAGCTCGTGCGCAGGGCGACGGAGCTGCTGGCGGCCACCGCCGAGGGGTCCCCGGGGATGGACTTCCGGGGCAACATCGAGGGCCACGACCTGCTGGCGCGCAAGGTGGACGTGGTGGTGACCGACGGCCACACGGGGAACGTGGCGCTGAAGTCGGTGGAGGGCACGGCGACGTTCGCGATGGAGGCCCTCCACTCGGCGCTCACCTCCTCCACCGCCGCCAAGGCGGGCGCCATGTTGCAGCGCAAGGCCCTGCGGGGCCTGCGCGAGCGGCTGGACAGCGAGACCTACGGCGGCGCCGCCCTGCTGGGCCTGAACGGGACCGTGGTGATCGCGCACGGCGACAGCCGGGCCAGGGGCATCGCCCGCGCCTGCCAGCTCGCGCACGACCTGGCGGGCGGCCGTATCGGCGACCAGATCAGGCGCCGGGTGCACACCCGCCCGCCCAACTGGCTGCACCGCCTGGCCCAGTCCGAGGCGCCCGCGCAGAGGAGCGGTGACCAAGGCGAGGAGCACTGACGGCGAGGAGCGGTGGCCGGGGCGTCGGAAGCCGGCCAGGACGTCGGGAACGGCCGGGGCACGGGTGACCGGGGCGCCGGTACGCGGGCGGCGCGAGGCGGACGGCGCCCGGGGACCCCCTCGTGTCCGGGCCGGGCTCGGCCGGCTCCCCGCCACCGGATCCTCCCTCGGCCTGTGGACGACCGCTCCACGGCCCGTATGGGGCCGGGAGGGGGCTCCGGTCGGTACGCTGGAGTACATGGCCGACCCGCAGGAAGTACTCTCGCGACGGGTCCAGTCCGCTCTCGGTGCCGCCTTCGGCCCCGAGTTCGCCGACACCGACCCCGTCATCCGCCCGTCCCAGTTCGCCGACTACCAGGCGAACGCCGCGCTCGCACTCGCCAAGCGACTGGGCCGAAAGCCGCGCGAGGTGTCCGCGGCGATCATGGAGCACCTGGACGTGGCCGACGTCTGCCGCGACGTCGAGGTCAGCGGGCCGGGCTTCATCAACCTCACCCTGCGCGAGGACTGGATCGCCGACCAGGCCCGCCGGCTCCTCGACGACCCCCGCCTGGGCACCCCGGCCCAGGAGGTCCGGAACATCCCGCTGGACTACTCCGCGCCCAACGTGGCCAAGGAGATGCACGTCGGGCACCTGCGCACCACCGTGGTCGGCGACGCGCTCGCGCGCACCCTGGGCTTCCTGGGGCACAACGTCATCCGGCAGAACCACATCGGCGACTGGGGCACCCCCTTCGGCATGCTCATCGAGCACCTGCTGGAGGTGGGCGAGGACTCCCCCGAGACGGACCTGCTCACCACCGACCCCAACGCCTTCTACCAGGCGGCGCGCACCAAGTTCGACGCCTCCGGTCCCGGCCAGGACGAGTTCGCCGCGCGCGCCCGGCGCCGCGTGGTCTCCCTCCAGGGCGGCGACGAGGAGACGCTGCGCCTGTGGCGCGAGCTCGTCGGCCTGTCGAAGGTCTACTTCAACAAGGTCTACACCGAGCTCGGCGTGACCCTCACCGACGACGACCTCGCCGGGGAGAGCACCTACAACGCGATGCTCGCCGACGTGTGCGAAGAGCTGGAGTCCAAGGGCATCGCCGAGGTCAGCGACGGCGCCCTGTGCGTCTTCCCCGAAGGGTTCACCGGCCGTGAGGGCAAGCCGATCCCGCTGATCGTGCGCAAGAGCGACGGCGGCTACGGCTACGCCACCACGGACCTGGCCACCGTCCGCTACCGCGTGGAGGAACTCAAGGCCGACCGCATCCTGTACGTGGTCGGCGCTCCGCAGGCCCTGCACTTCAAGATGGTGTGGGCCACCGCCCGCGAGGCCGGATGGCTGCCGGAGGGCGTGGAGACCACGCACGTGCAGATCGGCAACGTGCTCGGCAACGACGGCAAGATCCTGCGCACCCGCAGCGGCGCTCCGGTACGCCTGATGGCGCTGCTGGACGAGGCGATCGAGCGGGCCGCGGCGGTCGTCGCGCAGAACCGCCCCGACCTGGACGCCGAGAGCCAGGCGGCGATCGCCCGCCAGGTGGGCATCGGCGCGGTGAAGTACGCCGACCTGTCGGTGGCGCACGACACCGAGTACACCTTCGACTTCGACCGGATGCTGGCCCTGACCGGCAACACCGGCCCCTACCTGCAGTACGCGCAGGCCCGGATCCGCTCCATCTTCCGCAAGGGCGGCCTGGACATGTCCGAGGCCAGGGGTGAGATCAGCGTCTCCGAGGACGCCGAGCGCGCCCTGGCGCTCAAGCTGCTGGAGTTCGGCCCCGTGGTGGCGCAGGTCGGCGACCTGCTCCAGCCGCACCGGCTGTCCACGTACCTGTTCGAGCTGGCGCAGTCCCTGACGGCGTTCTACGAGCACTGCCCGGTGCTGACCGCCGGGACGCGGGCCGAGCGCGATTCGCGCCTGGCGCTGATCTCGGTGGCGTTCCGGGTCCTCGTCCAGGGTCTGGACCTGCTGGGTGTGGAGGCTCCCGAGCACATGTAGCCGCAGAGCGGGGTGCGGTACGCACGCACGTTCACCGGAGGCCGGGGCCATGCCGCCCCGGCCTCCTCGCGTGTCCGGGACCTTCCGCGGAGCGCTCGTACTGAGCCCCGGCGTGGCCGGTTCCGGCCGCCGGCGGCCGTCGGGGAGATCTCACACGAGGCGTTCTCCCCTTGTCAGAGGGGGTTCGGGTGCCCTCCCCCCCCGACCGAGTCGAAGATCTCGTCCCCGGTCGTGCCAGAACCTCGGTTTCCGGAGGAACGTCAGACCTAAGGTGTGGACAAAAGCCCTAAAAGAGACAAAAGGGAGAACGCGGCTATGACATCCACCCCCACGGAGGGCGGTCCCGGGCCCGGTACCTGGTACCTGGACCCGCTGCACTCCAGCCTGATCTTCGTCGCCCGCTACCTGCGCTTCGGCCGGGTCGAGGGCACGTTCGGCCGGGGCCGGGGCCGGGTCCTCGTCGCCGAGGACCCGGCGGAGTCCAGGGTGGAGGTGGTCCTCGACGCGGCGAGCGTCAACACCGGTGTGGAGGCGCGCGACGCCCACCTGCGCTCCGCCGACTTCCTGGACGTGGACCACCACCCCGAGATCCGCTTCGTGTCCACCGGCGTGGAACCGGGCGGACGCGCCCGCAACGCCTTCCGCCTGCACGGCGACCTGGCCATCCACGGAACGACCGTGCCCACCGTCCTCGACGCCCAGTGGGTGGGCGAGGCACCCGACTACGTGTCCCCGGAGGACACCTACGGCCACTTCTTCTCCGCCACCACGCGCGTCAGCCTCGCGGACTTCGGCGTGGGCGACGGCGGGGCCCTGCCCTGGGGAGGCCGGATGGTCGGCGACACGGTCGACATCGTGCTGGAGGTCCGCCTCCAGGACCAGGACCCCACACCCTTCCTGAGGCAGATCGGGCACATGTCCTGAGGAACGTGTACCCGGACGGCCCCGGACGAGCCGGTACCGCACGCGGCCCCGGAAGGGCCCGCGGGCTCCGGACGAAGCGGGAACGCGAAACGGCGGGGCTCAGCCGCCGAGCAGCGCCTCGACCTCGTCCCGGGTGGGCATCGAGGAACTGGCCCCGTGCCGCTGGACCGAGAGCGCGGCCGCCGCCGCGGCGAACCGCATCGACTCCTCGGGGCCGCGGCCCTGCGCCCGGGCGACCGCGAACGAGCCGCAGAAGGTGTCGCCCGCGGCCGTGGTGTCCACCGCCTCCACCCGGCGTGCGGGAACGTGCACCGCCTCGGTGCCACGACGGCCGTGGAGCGAACCGTCCCCGCCCAGGGTCAGCAGTACCTCCGGAACCCGCTCCAGCAGTGCCGCCAGCGCCTCACGCGGGTCGGCGCGGCCGGTGATCGCGGCCGCCTCGTGCTGGTTGGGCACCAGGACGTCCACCGACTCCAGGAGTTCGGCGGGCAGCTCACGCGCGGGGGCCGGGGTCAGGTAGACCGGCACGCCCAGCTCGCGCCCGGTGCGCGCGGCGGAGACCACCGCCTCCATGGGCAGTTCGAGCTGGAGCAGCAGGGCCGCGCTGCCCTCGATGACCGAGGCGTCGCCCCCGACCACGCCGGCGACCCCGCCGTTGGCACCCGGGACGACGATGATCGAGTTGCCGCCCTTGCCGTCCACGACGATGTGCGCCACACCCGACACCCCGGGCACCGTGCGCAGCCCGGACACGTCGATACCGCAGTCCACGAGGTTGGCGCGCAGCTCCTCGCCGAAGGCGTCCTCACCCACCGCGCCGAGGAAGGCCACGTCGGCCCCCACCCGGGCGGCGGCGACGGCCTGGTTGGCGCCCTTGCCGCCGGGGACCTGGCGAAAGGCCGTCCCGGTGACCGTCTCACCGCTGGCGGGCACCTGGTCGACGTAGGCGACCAGGTCCATGTTCACGCTGCCGAAGACCGCGACGCGCGGCGCCGCGCTCACGAGGCCGCCTGCTTCGGCTTGGACCCGCCGTCGTCGCCGTCCAGCCCCACGATGACCGGGGCGTGGTCGGAGGCGCCCTTGCCCTTGCGCTCCTCGCGGTCGACGCTCGCGCCGCTCACGCGGTCCCTGAGCGCCGGGGAGGCGAGCACGAAGTCGATGCGCATGCCCTTGCGCTTGGGGAAGGCCAGGCCCTTGTAGTCCCAGTAGGTGTACACGCCGGGGCCCGGGGTGTGGGCGCGCACGACGTCGTCGAACCCCGCGCCGACCAGTTTGTCGAAGGCCGCGCGCTCGGGCTCGGTGACGTGGGTGCTGCCCTCGAACTCGGCCATGTCCCACACGTCCTCGTCCTTGGGGGCGATGTTGAAGTCGCCGACGTAGGCGATCTGCGCGTCGGGGTCGACGGCCAGGCTGGCGGTGCCCGCCTCGCGCAGCGCCTCCAGCCAGCGCAGTTTGTAGTGGTAGTGGGGGTGGCCGACCTCGCGCCCGTTGGGGACGTACAGGCTCCACACCCGCACACCCGCGCAGACGGCGCCGATCGCGCGGGCCTCGGCCTCCTCGGGGTCTCCGTAGCCGGGCTGGCCCGGGAAGCCGGTCCGGACGTCCTCCAGGCCGACGCGGGAGGCGATCGCGACCCCGTTCCACTGGGACAGGCCGTGGTGGGCCACCTCGTAGCCGCGGTCGGTGAAGACCGACTCGGGGAACTGGTGGTCCCGGGCCTTGGTCTCCTGGATGGCGAGGACGTCGACGTCGCTCCGGTCCAGCCAGGCGCCGATCCGCTCGGCCCTGGCCCGGGCACTGTTCACATTCCATGTCGCGATACGCACAGCAAAAGGCTAGGCCATGGCGGTGACAGTACGGTGCCGGCGCGGGCGGGCGAAGCGGTCCTGTGGACGACCGGGGAAGGCGGCTCCGGGAGGGGAGGACCAGGTGCGGGGGAGGCCGTCGCCGGCCCGCTCGGGAAGGAGGCCCGCGGCGGTGGCGCGAATGAGCCCCGGTGCGGCCGTCCTCCGCACCGGGGCGTCGCGACTCCCGGCACATGCTCGGTCGTTTCCGTCGCGCCCTGTTGGACGGCTACACCCCTCCGGAGGTTCGCATTGGGCCAAAGGTTTTTGCCCGCCCTCCGCACACGGGGGCGGCCCGTCGGCGCGCGGGGGGTGGACCACCCACGCGTAAGGGCCGTACCAACGGGTAGCTCTGTGATGCAGACCACACGACTCCCCCTCAATGAGGTGAGCGCGAGTATGTCAACGGTCGAACCCGACACCAACACCACTCCCGAGGTCGACGAGCGGCGGGCACGCGCCGTGGCGGAACAGGCCCGGGAGAGCGAGTGGCAACGGCCCAGCTTCGCCAAGGAACTGTACCTGGGGCGGCTCCGCCTGGATCTGATCCACCCCCTGACCAGGCCGGAGGAGGACGCGCGGCGCCGGGGCGAGGACTTCCTGGGATCCCTGCGCACCTTCTGCGAGGGCATCGACTCCCAGCGCATCGAGCGGGAGGAGCGCATCCCCGACGAGGTCGTCAACGGCCTGCGCGAGCTGGGCGCCATGGGCATGAAGATCCCCGTCGAGTACGGCGGGCTCGGGCTCGGCCAGGTCTACTACAACCGCGCCCTGACACTGGTCGGCTCGGCCTCCCCGGCGATCGGCGCGCTGCTCTCCGCCCACCAGTCCATCGGCGTCCCACAGCCCGTCTCCATGTTCGGCACCGAGGAGCAAAAGCGCAGGTTCCTGCCCCGCTGCGCGCGCGGGGACATCAGCGCGTTCCTGCTCACCGAACCCGACGTGGGCAGTGACCCGGCGCGCCTGCACGCCACCGCCACGCCCGACGAGGACGGGGACGGGTACGTGCTGGACGGCGTGAAGCTGTGGACCACCAACGGGGTGGTGGCGGACCTGCTCGTGGTCATGGCCAGGGTGCCCGAGGGCCCCGGCCACCGGGGCGGCGTCACCGCGTTCGTCGTCGAGGGCGACGCCCCCGGCATCACCGTGGAGCGGCGCAACCGGTTCATGGGCCTGCGCGGCCTGGAGAACGGCCTCACCAGACTGCACCGGGTGCGGGTCCCGGCGGAGAACCGGATCGGCAAGGAGGGGCACGGACTGCGTATCGCGCTGTCCACCCTCAACACCGGGCGGCTCTCCCTGCCCGCCATGTGCGTGGGCGCGGGCAAGTGGGCGACCAAGGTGGCCCGCGAGTGGTCGCGCGAGCGCGTCCAGTGGGGCCGCCCCGTGGGCAGGCACGAGGAGGTCGCCAAGAAGATCTCCTACATCGCCGCCACCACCTACGCGATGGAGGCCATGCTGGACCTGGCCAGCCAGATGGCCGACGACAAGCGCAACGACATCCGCATCGAGGCGGCCATCGCCAAGCTGTGGGCGTCCGAGCACGCGTACACCATCGCCGACGAGCTCGTGCAGATCCGCGGCGGCCGCGGCTTCGAGACCGCCGACTCCCTGGCCGCGCGCGGCGAGCGCGGCGTCCCCGCCGAGCAGCTGCTGCGCGACCTGCGCATCAACCGGATCTTCGAGGGCAGCACCGAGATCATGCACCTGCTCATCGCCCGCGAGGCGGTGGACGCGCACCTGTCGGTGGCCGGGGACATCATCGACCCCGAGGCCGACCGCGCCGACAAGGCCCGGGCCCTCGCCAGGGCCAGCGGGTTCTACGCGAGGTGGCTGCCCACCCTGGCCGTCGGGCAGGGGCAGGTGCCGTCGGCGTTCACCGGGTTCGGACCGCTCGCCGCCCACCTGCGGTACGTGGAGCGCACCTGCCGCAGGCTCGCCAGGTCCACGTTCTACGGGATGTCGCGCTGGCAGGGGAGGATGGAGGTCAAACAGGGCTTCCTCGCCCGGATCGTGGACATCGGCGCGGAGCTGTTCGCGATGAGCGCGGTGATCGTGCGCGCCCGCGACGACGTCGAGACCCGCCCCGAGCGCGGCAGCGGCCCCTTCGAGCTGGCCGACGTGTTCTGCCGCCAGTCGCGGCTGCGGATCGACACCCTCTTCGAGGGACTGTGGTCCAACACCGACACCGTGGACGGCAAGCTGTCCCGGCGCCTGATGGACGACGCCTACACGTGGCTGGAGGAGGGCGTCGTCGACCCCTCCCTGCCCGGGCCGCTGATCTCCCCGTCCGTTCCCGGACCGTCGAAGGAGGAGAACCAGCACCGGCGCATGGGCTGACCCCGGCGGCCCCGGACTGTCGTGGGCGGGGGCTACGGTGTCGGCATGGCCGAACCGCACCCCCGCCGCGACGCTGACCTCTCCCTCCCCCAGGCGCGCAGGATCGCGCTCGCCGCCCAGGGCTTCGGCGATCCCAGACCCTCGGGGAAGCCGACGCTCGCCCACCTGGCACGGGTGGTGCGCCGGGTGGGCGTCCTCCAGATCGACAGCGTGAACGTGCTGGCCCGCAGCCAGTACCTGCCGGTCTTCGCACGCATGGGCGCCTACGACACCGCCCTCCTGGACCGGGCCGCCACCACCGCGGCCGGTTCCGGCGCCGCCCGGCTGGTGGAGTGCTGGGCGCACGAGGCCAGCCTGGTGCCGCCCTCCACCCGCCAGCTGATGCGCTACCGGATGGAGCACAACCGCGAGCAGACGCGCGTGGGATGGATGAACGGCATCCGCGAGGAGCGGCCCGAGCTGGTCAAGGCGGTGTTCGAGGAGGTGGTCCGGATCGGCCCGGCCAGTGCCCGCGAGGTGGAGTCGGCGCTGGCGCACGACGCGCCGCGCGCCAAGAACCACTGGGGCTGGAACTGGTCCGAGGCCAAGAAGTGCCTGGAGTACCTGTTCTGGATCGGTGACCTGACCTCCAACGGCCGCAACACCCGGTTCGAGAGGCTCTACGACCTGCCCGAGCGTGTCCTGCCTCCAGAGGTGCACGCCGCACCGGTGGCCACGCCGCGGGAGGCGCACCGGGAACTGGTGTCGATCGCCGCCCGCGTCCACGGGGTGGCCACCGAGGCGTGCCTGCGCGACTACTTCCGCCTGAGGCCCGCCGAGTCCCGTGCGGCCGTCGCCGACCTGGTGGACGCCGGTGAGCTGGTGCCGGTGCGGGTACGGGGCTGGGAGCGCACCGCCTACCTGCACCGGGACGCCAGGGTTCCACGCAGGATGCGCGCGCGTGCGCTGCTGAGCCCGTTCGACTCGCTGGTGTGGACGCGCGGCCGTACGGAGGAGCTGTTCGGGTTCCGCTACCGGCTGGAGATCTACGTGCCCGCCGCCAAGCGGGTGCACGGCTACTACGTGCTGCCGTTCCTGCTGGGCGAGGACCTGGTGGCGCGGGTGGACCTCAAGGCGGACCGGAAGTCGGGGACCCTGCTGGCGCAGCGGATCACCCTGGAGGAGGGCGCTCCCGCCGAGACCGTGCCCGAACTGGTCGAGGAGCTGACCGAGATGGCCGCCTGGCTGGGCCTGGCGAACGGCGTCGGCGGCCCGGCTCTGGCCTCCCCCGCCCCCTGAGCCCAGGCGGGTCCGGAGCGCCCTGCTCCGGGTCCCGCCTCTCCCATCCGGCGGTAAGGGACCGGCCAGGTCCGGATCGGGCGGTATCCGCCCTCCTTCCGGGGAACACGCGCCGCGCGTACAGATCCGGAACAGTTTCCGGCAACGTTCCCTCAAAGGAGGGTTATCCGCGCGGGGGGCACCGTCCTACGCTGCCCACAGGGGCGTTCACGGCACGTCGCGCCTTCGGCGGCCGCCACAGCGTCCGAGACCGACCGGCCCCGGAGCACGCCCCACGGCGTTGGGGGAAGCCATGGCCCAGCTCAAGGCAGGTCCCGTGTCCGGCACTGCGCTGAACCGCCTGAGGTCGGAGTTCTCCGGCCGGGTGCTCATTCCCACGGACGGCGGCTTCGAGGACGCGCGCACCGTCTTCAACGCGATGGCCGACATGCGGCCCGGTGTGATCGCGCAGTGCGCGACCGTGGACGACGTGCGCCGCGCCCTCGCGTTCGCGCGCGAGGAGGACCTGGAGATCGCCGTGCGCGGCGGCGGGCACAGCGTCGCCGGTATGGCGCTCACCCACGGCGGCATGGTGGTCGACCTGCGCCGGATGAACACGGTGGACGTCGACCGGCGGGAGATGCTGGCCCGGGTCGGCGGCGGCGCCCTCATGCGCGACCTGGACGCGGCGACCGCCCCGTTCGGCCTGGCCACCACCGGCGGCCGGGTCTCGACCACCGGGGTCGGCGGTTTCACGCTCGGCGGCGGCTCCGGATGGCTGGAGCGCAAGTTCGGCCTGGCCTGCGACAACCTGCTCGCCGCCGACATGGTGACCGCCGGGGGCGACCTGGTGCGCGCGTCCGCCGACGAGAACCCGGAGCTGTTCTGGGCGCTGCACGGCGGCGGCGGCAACTTCGGCGTGGTCACCCGGCTGGACCTGCGGCTGCACCCGCTGCCGGAGTTCTCCCTGGGGCTGCTGGTCTTTCGGCCCGAGGCGGGACCCGACGTCGCCCGCGTCTGGCGCGACCTCATGGCCTCGGCACCCGACGAGGCCGGCGGCGGCTTCTTCTACCTGGTCGCCCGGCCCGAACCGTTCATGCCCGAGGAGCTCGTCGGCACGCTCGTGTGCGCCGTCGTGCTGACCTGCGCGGGCGGGGAGTCGATGCTGCGCGACCTGGCCGCACCGGTCACCGGTATGCGTCCCGAGGTCGGACTGGTCACCGACATGCCCTACCCCGAGGCGCAGAAGGTCCTGGACGAACCGCCCGGCTACCGCAACTACTGGTCGGTGGAACACCTGGGCTCCCTGCCGGACGAGGCCGTCGACGCCTTCTGCCGCCGGGCGGACGAGATCGTCGTCCCCTCGCCGACGGGTCACATCCTCTTCCCGTTCGGCGGCGCCATGGACCGGCCCAAGACCGACTACCCGGTGCCGTGGCGCCACGCGCGGTGGGGCGTCCACCCCCTGGCGATGTGGGAGGACCCCGAGGACGACGCCCGCGCCATCCGGTGGGTGAGGGACGTCCGCTCGGACATGCGCCCCTGGGCGACGGGGGACGTGTACCTGAACTTCACCGCCGACGAGGGCGAGGACCGCGTCCTGGCCGGGTTCGGCGAGCGCAACCACGCGCGGCTGAGCGCGGTCAAGACCGGGTTCGACCCGGACAACGCCTTCCACCGCAACCACAACATCCGTCCGGCGCGGGCGATGCCCGCGGCCCCGCCTCCCCGGAGGGGGTGAAGGCGGTGCCCGCCGTGCGCGAACGCGCACGGCGGGCGTGCCTCAGACGCGTTCGATGATGGTGGTGTTGGCCTGGCCGCCGCCCTCGCACATGGTCTGGAGGCCGTAGCGGCCGCCGGTGCGGTGCAGCTCGTTGACCAGCTTGGTCATGAGCACGGCGCCGGTGGCGCCCAGCGGGTGGCCGAGGGCGATGGCGCCGCCGTTGGGGTTGACCTTGGCGGGGTCGGCGCCCAGCTCCTGGATCCAGGACATCGGCACCGGGGCGAACGCCTCGTTGATCTCGGTGACGTCGATGTCGTCGATGCCCAGACCGGCCTTCTCCAGCGCGATCCTCGTCGCGGGGATGGGGGCGGTGAGCATGTACACCGGGTCGTCGCCGACCAGCGAGAGCTGGACGATCCGGGCCAGCGGGGTCAGGCCGTGCTGCTTGACGGCGCGCTCGGAGGCGATGAGCACCGCGCTCGCGCCGATCGAGATCTGGCTGGCCACGGCCGCGGTGAGCTCCCAGTCCTCGCGCAGCGGCTTCAGGCCCGCCATCTTCTCCATGGTGGTGTCGGGGCGCACGCCCTCGTCGCGCTCGACCCCGGCCAGGGGAGCGACCTGGTCGTCGAAGTAACCCTCCTCCAGGGCCCTGGCCGCGCGCCGGTGGCTCTCCAGCGCGAACTCCTCCAACTGCTCGCGCTTGAAGCCCCACTTCTCGCACATGAGCTGGGCGCCGCGGAACTGGGAGATCTCCTGGAAGCCGTAGCGCTCGACCCAGCCGTCGCCGTACAGGCCGAGGCCGTTGTCGATGGCGTACTGGACGTTGGCGCCCATGGGGACCATGCCCATGTTCTCCACGCCGGAGGCCACGACCAGGTCCTGGGTGCCGGACATGACGCCCTGGGCGGCGAAGTGCACGGCCTGCTGGGAGGATCCGCACTGGCGGTCGATGGTGACGCCGGGGACGGACTCGGGGAAGCCCGCGGAGAGCCAGGCGGTGCGGGCGAGGTCGAGCGCCTGCGGCCCGACCTGGCTGACGCAGCCCATGATGACGTCCTCGACCGCGGCCGGGTCGACATCGGTGCGGCCGACGAGTTCCTTGAGCACGTGGGCTCCGAGGTCCGCCGGGTGCACGGCGGCCAGGGCGCCCTTCTTGGTACCGACGGGGGTGCGTACTGCGCCGACGATGTATGCCTCGGCCACGGGATCCTCCAAGGGCTGGGTGACGGTTACGAACCGAACTGTATTCGGTTTTCTGGATCCGGCAAGACCCCGGCCCCCGGGAACACGGATCCGTGCTGGTCGTCCACAGGTTCGCGGCCCCCGTGGCGGTGGGCCGCCCGGAGTGCGAACCTGAGTGAAAAAGTCGAGAAGGGGGCTTCGCATCCCCCTCCCCTCGGGGTGCCCTCACACCCGGTGGGATCCTCCGCCCAGGTGCGCGGAGTCGCCCTCGTCGCCCAGGATGTCGGTGGTGATCCGCTCCAGGGCGGCCACCACCTCGGGGTGCTCCTCGGGCCCGTAGTCGGCCAGCAGCGAGCGCAGCGCGGTGCGCTGGGCCTCGAAGACCGACTGAGCGGCCTCCGCGCCGCGCCGGCTCAGCATCCAGGGCTCCCCCGCCCCGGTCAGGTAGTCCGCCTCCAGGAGCTCCTGGTGCACCGGTTCCCAGTACTCCTCGGGCAGCCCGGACATCTCCACCAGCTCCGCGCACGTCAGCGGCCCGGTCACGCCCAGGTGGCTGAGCACCCAGCACGCGCGGGGCGAGACCTCCAGGCCCGCCGCCTCGCGCAGGCGCCCGTACATCTCGTCGGCGCCCTCCTGGCCGCAGGCCCGGAACACCTCCTTCTCCACGTGCGCGATGGCGCTGCGGCTCCCGGCGGCCACGGGCGAGATGGACTCGTCCAGGTCCGGTGAGTCGATGGTGGTGCGCAGCGGGACCTGCCGCAGGAACAGCGCCAGCACGAACCCGGCCAGGGCGACCGGCACCGCCCACAGGAACACGGTGTCCACGGCGTCCGCGTAGGCCTGGAGGAACGACGCCTGCGCCGCCGGGGGCAACTGGTCCAGGCTGCGCGTGTCGCTCTCCAGGTCGGACGGCTCCACCCCGGGCGGCAGTTGGATCTGCTCGGCCCGGGCGGCCAGGTTGGCGGAGAGCCGCCCGGAGAAGATCGCGCCGAACACCGCCGTGCCGAACGACCCGCCGATGGACCGGAAGAACGTCGCCGACGAGGTGGCCACCCCCAGGTTGGCGTAGCTGGCGGCGTTCTGCACCACCACGACCACCACCTGCATCACCAGGCCCAGCCCCACGCCGAGGACGAAGAAGTACAGCCCCATCTCCGCCTGCGAACTCTGCGGCCCCATACGGGAGAGCAGGAACAGGCCGAGGGCGGTCACCGCCATTCCCACCACCGGATAGACCTTGTAGTGGCCGGTGCGGGTGACCAGGCGCCCGCTGGTGATCGAGGTCAGGAACAGGCCCAGCACCATCGGCAGCAGGTGCAACCCCGAGGCCGTGGGCGACATACCGTGCACGACCTGTAGGAACAGGGGCAGGAACGCCATCGACCCCATCATCGCGAAGCCCACGCAGAGCCCGATCGCCATGGCCACCACGATGGTCGGGTTCCGGAACAGGCTCAGCGGCATGACCGGCTCCGGGGCCCGCCGCGCGGACAGCCACCAGCCCGTGCCGAGCACCACGGAACCGACCATCAGACCGATGATCTGCGGTGAAGCCCACGGGTAGACGCTGCCGCCCCACGAGGCGACCAGGGTCAGGCAGACCGCGGTGGCGGCCAGCAGCACGATCCCGGCGTAGTCGATGCTCTGCCGGCCGGTGGGCCGGCGGGGCGGCAGCACCGCGAGCACCGTCACGAAGGCCGCGACCCCCAGCGGCAGGTTGACGTAGAACACCCACCGCCAGGACAGGTGGTCGACGAACAGCCCCCCGAGCAGCGGCCCGGCCACACTGGAGATCCCGAACACCGCGCCGAACAGCCCCTGGTACTTGCCGCGCTCCCGGGGAGAGACCACGTCGCCGATGATGGCGGAGGCGAGCACCATGAGCCCTCCGCCGCCGATGCCCTGGACCCCGCGGAAGAGGATGAGCTGGAGCATGTCCTGGGCGGTCCCGCACAGGGCCGAGCCGAACAGGAAGACGGCGATGCAGGTGAGGAAGAGCTGCTTGCGGCCGAACTGGTCGCCGAGCTTGCCCCACAGGGGTGTGACGGCGGTGACCGCGAGCAGGTAGGCGGTGATCACCCACGACAGGTGGTTGAGCCCGCCGAGGTCGGACACGATCGTCGGCAGCGCGGTGGACACGATCGTCTGGTCCAGGGCCGCCAGCAGCACGGTGAGCATCAGCGCGGCCATGATGACCGCGATCCTGCTGCCCCGGTGCTCCCGTCGGCTCCGACGCTCGGACCCGTGCTGGGCCATCGCCCTCCCTCCCGAGCGGACCGTCCTACGACTCCTCCGCCCGTGCTACCCGATTCCGGCCCCGTCGCCACCCTAGGAAGGTCCGGTGGCCGCACCCGCCCGGAACCGCCGGACGGGTGTCCACGGGCACGGGAACTTTGCCCGGGCTTGGACCGCCCCCTTCAAAACCGAATCCGATTCGGTTACTGTGGCGGCACCCAGTGATCACCGACACCCCGGAGCAGAGCATGAAGCGGGAACTCTTCGACGCCGACCACGACCTCTTCCGCGAATCGGTGGCCGAGTTCCTCAAGCGCGAGGTCGTGCCCTTCCACGACCAGTGGGAGAAGGAGGGGATCGTCCCCCGCGAGGTGTGGACCAAGGCGGGCGGGGTGGGCCTGCTCGGCCACGGCGTGCCCGAGGAGTACGGCGGCACCGGGACGGACGACTACCGCTACAACACCATCGTCAACGAGGAGATCTGCCGCGCCCACGCCAGCGGCCTCGGCATCACCCTCCAGAACGACGTCATGGCCCCGTACATGGTCGGCCTGACCGACGACGAGCAGAAGAGGCGCTGGCTCCCGGGGTTCGCCGGCGGCGAGCTGATCACGGCCATCGCCATGACCGAGCCCGGAGCGGGCAGCGACCTCCAGGGCATCACCACCTCGGCGGTGCGCGAGGGCGACGAGTACGTCCTCAACGGGTCCAAGACCTTCATCACCAACGGCATCAACGCCGACCTGGTGATCGTGGTCGCCCGGACCGACCCCGACGCGGGCGCGCAGGGCTTCTCCCTGATCGCGGTCGAACGCGGCACCCCCGGCTTCGAGCGGGGCCGCAACCTCGACAAGGTCGGGATGAAGGCCCAGGACACCGCCGAGCTGTTCTTCGACGACGTGCGCGTCCCGGCGGCCAACCTCATCGGCCGGGAGGGCGGCGGCTTCGTCCACCTGATGCAGAACCTGCCGCAGGAGCGGCTGTCCATCGCCACCTGCGCGGTGGCCTCCGCCGACGCCATGCTCCAGCACACCATCGGGTACTGCCGTGAGCGCACCGCCTTCGGCCGTCCGATTGGGCGCTTCCAGAACACCCGTTTCGTCCTGGCCGAGTTGGCCACCGAGGTGGACATCGCCCGCACCTACGTGGACCGCGGCATCGACCTGCTCAACCGGGGTGAGCTCACCGTCGAGGACGCCGCCATGGCCAAGTGGTGGACCACCGAGCTGTGCAACAAGGTGATGGACCGTTGCCTACAGCTTCACGGCGGGTACGGGTACATGATGGAATACCCCGTGGCACGGGCCTGGCAGGACTCCCGCATCCAGACGATCTTCGGCGGCACCACGGAGATCATGAAGGAGATCGTAGGGCGCGGCCTGGGACTGTGACCGCTGGAACCCCCGTTCTGGAAGGGTCGGAGCTGTCATGAGCGGTGCGTGGGACGGCCTCATCGTCATGGGCCTGCTGGTCGTGCTGCTCGTGATCGGCGTGCGCAAGCTCCGGCCCAGAGTCCACATCCCGTGGGCGACCAGCGGGATCGTGGTCTTCTTCGTCTTCGTGTGCCTGCTGCTGTGGGCCTGGTCCTGGCGCTAGCGCGGCACCGGCCCGCGCGCCGCGACCCCGTACCCGCAGCGAGGTCCGAACGCCCGGCCCCGCTGTGGGTACAAGGGCATCCGGGGCCGGAGGGGGACCCGTCCCGGCCGCCGGGGCCGGGAGCCCGGGTCACTCCTCGTCGTCCTTCTCGGCTTCCTCGACCCCGTCGTCGTGCATGGGCATCTCGAACCAGACCGCCTTGCCGTCCGGGGTCGGACGCGATCCCCACCGGCTGGCCAGCTGCTCGACCAGGTACAGGCCCCGGCCGCCCTCGTCGTCGGCGGCGGCGCTGCGGATCCGGGGCAGCCGCAGGTCGTTGTCGAAGACCTCCACCCACACCGCGGACGCCCCGCGCCGCAGCCGGAGCAGGAACTCCTTGTCCTCGCTCTCGGCGGGCTCGTCGGCCTCCTCCGCCGCCACCGCCTCCAGCAGGTCCGTCCAGTCCTCGTCGAACTCGTCGGCCGCCCCCCCGAAGCCGGACGGGGTCTCCGAGTCCAGCACTCCGGCGCCGGTGAACTCGCGGTGCACCGGGTGCGGGGTGGCGTGGATGACGACGTTGGTGACGATCTCCGAGACCAGCAGGCAGGCCAGCTCGGCCTGGTCGCGGTCCATCCCCCACTCCTTGAAGGTGTTGGCCGCGAGGTGGCGGGCCTCGCCCACGGTGGAGGCCTCCGAGCGGAACCAGCCCTCGCGCAGCGCGAGCGCCTCGTAGTGGGTGCGCACGACCATCAGCGCGGTGTCGTCGTCCAGCTCGCCGGGAACGCTGTGCACGGCCGCCTCGGCGATCTCGTCCACGTCCTTGTCGGCGACCTCGGAGACCCGCTCGGCCAGCCGTCCCAGCGCCCGGTCGGGGTCGGGGGTGCCGCCCACCGGCCGCCGGTCCACGAGGCCGTCGGTGTACAGCACCAGGGTGGCGCCCGTGGGCAGGCTCAGGTCGGCCTGGTGGTAGACCACGTCCTCGCCCGCGCCGCCCTTGGCGCGCACGCCGAGCATGCGGTCGGTGACCTCCAGGTCGAGCTTCTCCACCGAGTCGGAGGTGACCAGCAGCGGCGGGGCGTGTCCGGCGTTGGCGTAGGACAGCTCGCGCGACCACGCGTCGTAGACCATGTACAGGCAGCTGACGCTGGGGATCCAGGTGCCGCCGTCCTCGTCCTCCTGGCCGAGCTGGCGGACCCACTCGTCGAGTTCGCGCAGGATGTCGGCGGGTTCGCGGTCGGCCAGGGCGAAGGCGCGCAGCGCGGCGCGAAGCTGTCCCATGACGGCGGCGGCGTGCGGGCCCCGGCCCTCGACGTCGCCGATGACCAGGCCGACGCGTCCGGCCGAGAGCGGGATGGCGTCGTAGAAGTCGCCGCCCACCTGGGTCTGGACGCCGTGCCCGTGCGCCTGGAGCGGCCCGGCGGGCAGGTAGCGGTGGGCGATGACCAGCCCGTCCAGGGAGGGCAGCTTGCTGGGCAGCAGGCTGCGCTGGAAGGCGAGCGCGGTACTGCGCTCCTCCTCGAACAGGCGGGCGTTGTCGATGGCCAGGGCCACCCGGGAGGCGATGGCGCCGACGAGGTCGCGGTCGAAGCCGCCGTAGGTGCTCTTCTGCCGCGGTGAGAGCCCCGAGAGGGCCAGGGTGAGCACCCCGAGCAGCTCGCCGCGGGCCCGCAGCGGGGCGGCGATGGCGGAGGTGACGCCGACCTGGCGGGAGACCTGGTCGGACCGGGAGCTGGGCGAGGTCTCGAACAGGTACTCGCTGCTGACCACCGTCTCCAGTCTGCGCAGCGCCTGGGTGACGAAGTGGCGCTCGGGGTAGCGGACCTCCTCCCCGACGTCGAACCAGGTCCGCGGCGGGGGCGTCCACCCCTCGGCGTGCATCGACACCTGCCGGACCAGGCGGTCGTGGTCGTAGAGGTCGATGAAGCAGTGGTCGGCGAACTGGGGGACGAGGATGCCCGCCACGCCCCTGACGGTGGAGTCGAACTCCAGCGAGCTGGACAGGCGGCTGCCGATGCGCTCCAGCAGTCCGTACTGCTCCTCCACCCGGCCGCTGCGCAGCGCCTCGCGGGCGATGAGGGTGATGCCGTCGACCTCGCCGGACTCGTTGCGCATGGGCACCGCCTGGGCGCGCACGTGGATCCACGTGGAGTCGCCCCTGAGCACGGCGAAGGTGCCCTCCCAGGGCTCGCCGCGCAGGACCCGGCGGGCCAGTTGGGAGGCGTGCTCGCGGTCCGACTCGTGAATGCCGATGTCGAGCAGGGAGAGGCCGGCGTAGTCGCGGCCGTCCACGAAACCGAAGAGCTCGCGCGCGAAGGGGTTCCAGTAGCGCAGCAGGCTGAAGCGGTCGATGACGACGATGGCGATCTGCGCCTGGTCCACCACGGCGGCCGTGGCGAGCGCGCCGCTCTCCCGGAAGGGCTCACCCCACCGTGTCATCTAGCCGCCACCTCGCCGTCATGAGCTGCACACATGCCCGCTCCGGGTACCCCGAACGACCGCACCTTGGGGCGAGCGTAGCAACACCGTCAACGTTCCCGCAGCGCAATGTGACAATCCTGATGAGCAACCAATCAACGTGTCCGTACGGTTCACGGCTTGGCGACGAAGATGTGTCCGGCGACGAGAGCCGAGAGTTCGGTTCCCCCGGATTCCCCGTCGATCACGCGAACCCCGTCGTCAGAGGCGCGCAACACCACTTCCTGCCCCGGTTGTACCCCGCATTCGCGCAAGGTGAGCATGATGTCGGCGTCCGACTGGATCTGCTCGCTGATGCGGCGCACGGTGGCGGTGATCTCGCTGTTCCCCGCGACGTCGATCATCGGGACGATGGAGTCGTCGGTGAAGGGTTCCGGGGAGTAGTCCTCAAGGCCCAGCTCGTCCAGACCCGGGATCGGGTTGCCGTGCGGGCACACCGAGGGGGCGTTGAGCAGCGTCACCAACCGCTCCTCCACCGCCTCGGAGATCACGTGCTCCCAGCGGCAGGCCTCGATGTGCACGTCCTCCCAGGGAAGCCCGATGACGTCGACGAGCAGGCGCTCGGCGAGCCGGTGCTTGCGCATGACGTGGGTGGCCAGGCGCCGTCCCTCGGCGGTCATGACGAGGTGCCTGTCGTTCTCGACCCGCAGCAGGCCGTCGCGCTCCATGCGGGCCACGGTCTGGCTCACCGTGGGGCCGCTCTGGTGCAGACGCTCGGCGATACGGGCCCGAAGCGGGACGATCCCCTCCTCTTCGAGCTCGAAAACCGTACGGAGGTACATCTCCGTGGTGTCGATCAGCCCGTGTGCGGTCAAGTCTCCCCTCCCAAGGCTCTGTGCCCGGCGCGCGGTCGCGGCGGGCACGGCGGGTCTCTCTCAACACAGGCCGGGGCGACGTCATTCCCAGGGGCCGAGTGGGGACCGGGGCGTCCGCAGGACCGCGGGAGCGACCACCGATACGACAAGCATATCGCGACACGGAGAACCCGCATTTCCGTACTGTCTCACAATGTGGGCACGTTCTTCCCCTCGTGCGAAAACCCCGACCCGGACCGCGATCGTCCCAGCGCATGCGGGTACTCCGCACGCCCGTGGACGCCCCTTCCCCGGGAGAACCTCCCCGAACTCGCGTGCGAGGCGTCGAAGATCACCCCGATGGGCCCGGCTCAGGGCGCGAGGCGGTCGATCTCCCAGGTGCCGTCGTCTCTCCGGAGGTAGCGGAACCGGTCGTGCATGCGGTCGGCGCCGCCCTGCCAGAACTCCACCTCGCCGGGCACCAGCCGGAACCCGCCCCAGTAGGCGGGCCGGGGGATCTCCTCGTCGGCGGACCACACCGTGTCGAACCCCCGGTAGAGCCGGTCGAGCTCGGCGCGGTCGGCCACCGGCTGCGACTGGCGCTCGCTGGCCCAGGCGCCCAGTTGCGATCCGCGCGGGCGCGAGGCGAAGTACCGGTCGTTCTCCTCGTCGCTGAGCCGTTCCGCCCTCCCGGCCACCAGGACCTGCCGCCGGATCGCGTGCCAGGGGAAGACGACGCTGGCCCGGGGGTCGGCCTCCAGGGCCCGGCCCTTGCGCGAGGTGTAGTTGGTGAAGAAGCGCAGTCCGGTGCTGTCGTAGCCCTTCATCAGCACGGTACGGGCGCGGGGCATGCCCGAGGGCTCGACGGAGGCCAGCACCATGGCGTTGGGTTCGGCGAGCCCGGAGCCGTAGGCCTCCTCGAACCACAGGTGGAACTGCGTCATGGGGTGGTCGGCGAGGAAGGAGCGCATCAGGGGTTCACCCGTGTACGGTTTGCGCAGCTCGGCGGGGTCTCGGTGGTCCACACGGGGCATCCTCTCGTGCCGGGCGTCCCCCGCGCCACCCGGTCCGTCCCGTGTGCCGGGAACGCCGGGAACCGGGATGATCCCCACCGAACGCGAACACAGCGAATGTGACCGTTCGATCCGGATTCACGTGGTTTCACCTCTGATAATCGCGGCCCTGACCGGCGGTGTCGCCGCCGTCACCACTACCCTGGGACCGTGACCGACGACATTCAGATCCCCGCGAACCTGCTGCCCTCCGACGGCCGTTTCGGCAGCGGCCCGTCCAAAGTCCGCCCCGCGCAGCTCGACGCCCTGGCCTCCTCCGGTTCCCGCTACATGGGGACCTCGCACCGGCAGAAGCCGGTCAAGTCCCTGGTCTCCCGGGTGCGCGCCGGCGTGAGCGACCTGTTCTCCCTGCCCGACGGGTACGAGGTGGTCCTCGGCAACGGCGGGACCACCGCCTTCTGGGACATCGCCGCGCACGGCCTGCTGCGCAGCAAGTCCCAGCACCTGTCCTTCGGGGAGTTCTCCGGCAAGTTCGCGAAGGTCGCCCAGGGCGCCCCGTGGCTGGAGGAGCCCACCGTCATCAGCACCGACCCCGGCAGCCACGGCGAGGCCGTCGCCGAGGCCGGTGTGGACGTGTACGCCCTCACCCACAACGAGACGTCCACCGGCGTGGCCGCGCCCGTCAGGCGGGTGGCGGGCGCCGACGACGACGCGCTCGTCCTCGTGGACGCCACCAGCGGCGCGGGCGGTCTGCCCGTCGACATCACCGAGACCGACGTCTACTACTTCGCGCCGCAGAAGAGCTTCGCCTCCGACGGCGGGCTGTGGCTGGCCGTCATGTCGCCCCGGGCCCTGGCCCGCGTGGAGGAGATCGCCGCCGGCGGCCGGTACGTCCCGGAGTTCCTCTCGCTGACCACGGCGATCGCCAACTCCCGCAAGGACCAGACCTACAACACCCCGGCCGTGGCCACGCTGCTGCTGCTCGCCGAGCAGTTGGAGTGGATGAACGGCCAGGGCGGCCTGGAGTGGACGGTGGCGCGCACCGCCGAGTCCTCCTCGGTCCTCTACGACTGGGCGGAGAAGTCCCCGGTCGCGACGCCGTTCGTCACCGACCCCGCCAAGCGCTCCCAGGTGGTGGGCACCATCGACTTCAGCGACGAGGTCGACGCCGCGGCGGTCGCGAAGGTTCTGCGCGCCAACGGCGTGGTCGACACCGAGCCCTACCGCAAGCTGGGCCGCAACCAGCTGCGCGTGGCCATGTTCCCGGCGGTCGAGCCGGACGACGTGAGGGCGCTCACCGAGTGCGTGGACCACGTGCTCACCAAGCTGTCCTGAGCCCTTCGCACCGCGTTGCACAATGGTGGCCGACCCGGGTCCGGGTCGGCCTCTCCCTTTTCCCGGGACTCCCGCCCACCCGGCTCCGGTCTCCCGACTCCCGCCTTTCCCGGATTACCGCTTTTCCGGCTTCTCGCTTACCAGGACGGTTCGGCTGTGCGCAGGAACAAGAAGGAATCATCACCCATCAAGATCATCTCGCACCGCGGCGCGTCGGGGCACCGCCCCGAGCACACCCTGGCCTCCTACGAGCTGGGGGCCAGGCACGGCGGCGACTTCATCGAGATGGACCTGGTCGCGACCAGGGACGGGAGGCTGGTCTGCCGCCACGAGCAGGAGATCGGCGGGACCACGGACGTGGCCGAGCACCCCGGGTTCGCCGACCGGCGCACCACGCGGACCGTCGACGGGCGCGAGGTGACCGGGTTCTTCGCCCAGGACTTCACCCTGGAGGAGATCCGCACGCTGCGCGCGGTCGAGCGCCTCCCGCAGATCCGGCCCGACAACGCGTCGATGGACGGGACCTACGGGATCCCGACCCTGGAAGAGGTCGTCGAGCTGGCGCTCTCGCTCACCAAGGAGCTGGGCCGCCCGGTCGGGATCTACCCGGAGACCAAGCACCCCGCCTACCACGTGGAGCAGGGGCTGGAGCTGGAGCCGGCCCTGATCGAGACCCTGCGCGAGGCCGGGCTGACCGGGCCGGAGCCGAAGGTGCCGGTGTTCCTCCAGTCCTTCGAGGCGGAGAGCCTGCGCAAGCTCGCCGAGACGGAGCTGCCGCTGGTGTACCTGATGGGCACCGAGGAGCACTGGCTGCGCCACACCACCCCGGAGGGTCTGGCGGAGGTGGCGTCGTTCGCGCACGCGATCGGCCCGCACAAGAGCCTGGTCGTCCCCACCGGCGAGGACGGTTCGCTGGGCGAGCCGACCGACCTGGTGGAGAACGCGCACGAGGCCGGGCTCCTGGTGCACCCGTACACGTTCCGCAGCGAGAACCACTTCCTGCCCGCCGAACTGCGCTCGGACCGCGACCCCAAGGACTACGGGGGCTTCGCCGCCGAGTACGAGGCCTTCTTCGAGGCCGGCGTGGACGGCGTGTTCACCGACTTCTCCCGGCACGCGTTCCTGGCGCGCGAGTACTTCCTGGACCCGCAGCCCGTGGACTAGGGGACCGGCCGTGAGCACCGCGGGTGTGACGCACGAGGTTTCGCACCCGTTGGTCCCGTCCTTCAGCGGGGCCGGGCCGCCGAGCCGCGCCACAGGTACAGGACCACGCTGGGCGGCGGCGCGCCGGCGGCCACCGCGCTAGGCGCCGAGGCTCGTGGCCAGGCCGTCGAGGCTCTTCGCGCTCAGGTCGAACGAGTCCGTCGCGGCGGGAGGGTCCCCGACGGGGCGTTCGACATAGGCGGTCCTCATGCCCACGGCCCGCGCGCCCCGGAGGTCCCAGGCATGGGCGGCGACCATGAGCAGGCGGTCCGGCGGGCATCCCGCGTTGGCGATCGCGAGTCGGTAGACGTCGGGATGGGGCTTGTAGCCGTGCGCGTCCTCGGCCGAGAGCACCTGGTGCCAGCGCAACCCGGCGTGCGCGCTGATGCGGGTGAGCGCCGAGTGGCTGGCGTTCGACAAGCCGACCACCGGGAAGCGCGAGGCGATCCGGTCCAGTGCCGGGACGGAGTCCGGCCACGGCTCCAGCCGCTGCCCGGAGGCCGCCAGCGAGCGCACCGCGTCCGCGTCGTCGACGCCGGCCTCGGCCGCGACGCGGGCCGCCGCCTCGGAGTCGATCACGGTGCTGTCGGCGTAGGGGCGGCGGCCCGCGAGGACCTCCCGCTGCTGCTCGTCGACATACCCGTGCCAGAGCCCGACGAGCTCGTCGGTCCTCTCGTCTCCGATGCCGGGGAGCAGTGTTCGAAGGCCGCGGCCGATCCCGCCGGGCTCATCGACCATGGTCCCGAGAACGTCGAAGACGATCACGTCCGTGTCGGGGTGCGGGGTCACGAAGCGCCTCCAGGCATCTCACCGAACAGGTCCGGTCCGGAAGGGTCACTGCACGTCGAACTCGTTGCCCTCGGGGTCGCGCATGGTGACGTGTGAGGACCCGTGCTCCTCCACGATCCGCACGACCGAGGCGCCCAGCCCCTCCAGCCGTTCCACGACCCCGTCACGGCGGCCGGGGCCCACGCGCAGGTCGACGTGCAGGCGGTTCTTCACGCTCTTGGGCTCGGGCACCGCCTTGAAGAGCACGCGCCGCCCCAGGCCGGCACCGGTGGCCTCGTCCACGGGGTCGTCGGGATGCCGGATGGCGGCGGCCTGGATCCACGCCTTGCGCCCGTCCACCTCGGTGTAGTCGTCCTCCCCCGCCATTCCGGCGGCGACCGCGTACTCGACGATCGCGGTGTTGTCCTCGGGCTCGTACTCCAGCGCCGCGGCCCAGAAGCGGGCGAGGGGGATCGGTTCGGCACAGTCCACGACGAGCTGCCACTCCACGGCCATCGCTGGCCTCCTCACTGTCCAAGCGGATCCGCCGACACGGCACCGCGTTGTGATTCCAGTTATACTGGTTACATGACGCGGAACACAACCGGCCTGCCGATGAGTCCTCGGCACGGATCCCCCTACGTCTTCGACCCGGGGACGCTGTGCCTGGAGTTCCTGGTCACGGGCGGACCCGGCGCGTACGCGGTCCACGAGAGCCTCCATGAGCCCCGCGACCTCGCCGACTGGTGCACGCGGTTCCGCCTGCGCCTGGATCCGGAGCTGGTCACCGTGTCCGGGGCGGAGCTCGCCGCCGCCAGGACCCTGCGCGACGCGCTCTGGCGCACGGTCCTGGCCCACCTGGACGGCCGCCCCCTGCCCCCGGAGGACGTCGCGGAGGTCAACCGGGCCGCCGCCCGGGCGCCGCTGGCGCCGAGGATGGGCACGGACCGGGAGTGCGCCTGGGTGGTGCCCGCGGACGCCACCGCGGTGCTGTCCACCATCGCCCGCGACGCGGTCGAACTGCTCACCGGCCCCCTGGCCGACCGGATCCGCGAGTGCGGCTCGGAGGACTGCCGGCTCGTCTTCGTGGACACCTCGCGCCCCGGCCGGCGCCGCTGGTGCTCCATGGACCGCTGCGGCAACCGCCAGAAGGTCCGGGCGCTGCGCGCCCGCAGGGAGGCGGAGGACCCGGCGTGACCGCAGGGACCGAAGGTTCCCGTACCCGCGGCGCCCGGGCACGAGGCGAAGCGCAGCGCAGCCTCAAAGACGACACAGCGAGGGCGCCGACGGGGTTCTGGAGGTTCCGCAGGTGGGGCTGCGAGGAACGAGCCGCCATACCGGAGGATCCGAAGGTTCCCGTACCCGCGGCGCCCGAGCACGAGGCGAAGCGCAGCGCAGCCTCAAAGACGACACAGCGAGGGCGCCGACGGGGCTGCCGGAGACCCCGCATATGCGCACGCGAGGCACGAGCAGGCGCACCGCAGGGACCGCAGGTTCCCGTACCCGCGGCGCACGAGCACGAGGCGAAGCGCAGCGCAGCCTCAAAGACGACACAGCGAGGGCGCCGACGGGGTTCTGGAGGTTCCGCAGGTGGGGCTGCGAGGAACGAGCCGCCATACCGGAGGATCCGAAGGTTCCCGTACCCGCGGCGCACGAGCACGAGGCGAAGCGCAGCGCAGCCTCAAGGAGAAGCGAGGGCGCCGACGGGGTTCTGGAGGTTCCGCAGGTGGGGCTGCGAGGAACGAGCCGCCATACCGGAGGATCCGAAGGTTCCCGTACCCGCGGCGCACGAGCACGAGGCGAAGCGCAGCGCAGCCTCAAGGAGAAGCGAGGGCGCCGACGGGGTTCTGGAGGTTCCGCAGGTGGGGCTGCGAGGAACGAGCCGCCATACCGGAGGATCCGAAGGTTCCCGTACCCGCGGCGCACGAGCACGAGGCGAAGCGCAGCGCAGCCTCAAGGAAACACGTCCTAGCCCCGGCGGGCCAGCAGGACGATGCAGGTGATGACCAGCGCGGCCACCGCCGCCCCGCCCACGATGAACGGCAGCGCGCTCCCGGCCTCCGACCCGGCCGTGCCGCCGCCCTCCTCCTCCGCGGGCGACTCCTCCTCCGCGGCCTCCTCCACCGTCTCCCCGGCCAGGTACCGCTCCTCCAGCGGAATCCGCCAGACCGACGCGTTCAGCCCCTCGGTCCCGGCCATGAGCGCGGTCCCGTCGGGGGTGAAGGCGATGGACTCGCCCTGGTCGGACTCGGGCAGGTCGAAGGAGCCGAGCGCGGAACCGGGCACGCCCTCGGTGGAGTCGTAGACCGTGGCACCCCAGTAGGTGCGGATCGCGTAGCGGGTGCCGTCCGGGCCGAAGGCGGCGTCGGTGGCGAACAGCGGCGCCGAGTCGATCCGCTCCAGCACGTGCTCGCCCCCCGGTTCCAGGGTCTCGGGCGCCGCGTACAGGCCGCCGGAGAACTCCTTGGAGACCACGTACAGCCGTCCGTCACGGGGGTCGACCATCATCGACTCCGCGTCGCGCCCGCCGTCCTCGTAGGTGAGGGTGAACACCTCGGGTTCGACCAGCGCGTCGGTGAGCGCCTCGGGCTCGTCGAACCGGTACACCCGCACGTTGGGCCAGCCGCCGCCGAAGTTGTCGCCGACGTCGCCCACGAGGACCGACGGCGTCCCGTCCGGGCCCTCCGTGACGGAGACCGCCTCCCAGTCGCGCCGCTCCAGGCCGAGGGTGACGGTGGCGAGCGTGCGCCCCTCCCCGTCGACCGCGTACACCTCGCTGGGATGGTCCCCGCTGTCGTTGTGCGTCCACCACACGCCCTCGTGGCGCAGGGACGGCGCGATCCCGCTGGACTCGGAGATCCGGGGGTCCTGGAACTCGAACGCGACCTCCGAGCCCTCGGGGCCCTCGTCTCCGCGGGGGTAGTCGACACCGTCCGTGGCGGACCCGCTCGGTTCTTCGGGAGAGGCCGCGGCCGGAGCCGCCGGAAGGGCCGCGCAGAGTACGGCTGCGGCAAGAACGAGCGGAGTTCTCATGACCGACATCCTGCCAGGGAACCGTTCGGATGGCTTGTACCCGGGTGGTAACGGGCACATTGGGCTTACGGAGCACCGTAAGGAGGGCCCTCATGAGGATCGTCGCCTGTCTGAACGGGGACCGCCGCCCCGGAGCGCACCCCGCCCTGCCCGTGTCCGTGGACCAGGTGGTGGCGGACGCCCACGCGGTGGTGGCGGCGGGCGCGACCGAGATCCACGTGCACCCGCGCAACTCCAGTGGCGCCGAGTCGCTGGAGCCGCAGGTGGTCGCCCCGCTGATGGAACGGCTACAGGCCGAGGGGCCTGGGGTGCCGGTGTCGCTGACCACGTCGCTGTCGGCCGAGGCCGATCCCTGGCGGCGCTACGACCTGGTGCAGCGGTGGGCGGCCTCGGCCCTGCCGGACTCGGTGACGGTGAACCTGCACGAGGCCGGGTCGGTGGACCTGATACGCCTGCTGGAGGACCGCCGGATCGGGGTGGAGGCCGGGGTGTGGACGGTGGAGGCCGCGCGCATCCTCGTCGCCACCGGGTTGGAGGCCGCCGCGGTACTGGTGGAGCCCACACAGGTCGCGGTGGAGGACGCCCGGCGCAACGCGGACGCGATCCTGTCCCTGCTGGACCGGGCGGGGGTGGATCGGCCGCGGATGCTGCACGGGGCCGACGCGACGGCCTGGCCGGTCCTGGAGGCGGCGGTCTCCGAGGGCTACGACATCAGGATGGGGCTGGAGGACACCATGCGGCTGCCCGACGGCGAGGAGGCGCACGACAACGCGGCGCTGGTCGCACAGGCGGTGAACCTGGCCTCCGCCGCCGCCTGAGCGTCGGGCCGCGGGGTCCGGGCTCAGCCGAGCAGGGCGCCGAGGAGCACGATGAGCATGATGGAGCCCAACACCACGGGCAGCAGCCAGCGCTGCTTGCGGTTGTTGGTGAGCATGCTCATGACGTGCTCCGCTCAGGAGATGGGGCGGGATCCGCTTCCCAGCCTAATGCCCAGGTCCGTACGGTTCGGTAGCGGTCCTCCTTGCCGACGCGGCTCTCCACCAGGTGCACCTCGTGCGCCCGCCACCCGCGGCTGCGCAGGGGCCCGAGGGCGCGGACGATGTCGGCCAGGTCGCGCGCGGGGCGGCTGCGGGCGACCGTGACGTGCGGCACGTAGGGGCGGTGTTCCACGGGGAGGCCGGCTCCGGCCGCGGCGGCGCGCAGTCCGTCGGCGAGGGCTCCCAGGGCCTCGGTGTCGCCGCCGAGCCCCGCCCAGAGCACGGAGGAGCGGCCGCCGCCGGGCGGGAAGGTGCCCCAGCCGCGCACGGAGAGGCTGAGGGGCTGGTGGGCGCGGGCCTCGTCGCCGAGGGCGTCGGTGAGCGCGGGAAGCCGGTCCTCGCCCACCTCTCCGAGGAAGACCAGGGTGAGGTGCCAGTCCCGGGGCCTGCTCCACCGCAGGCCGGGTTCGTGGCGGCGGCCCCGGTCGACGGCCCCGCGCAGCGTGTCCAGCACGTCGGGCGGCGGATCCAGCGCGGCGAACAGTCTCATGCCCCCATCGTGCCCCGCGCGGGCCGCGGTGGACCATCCGCGTTTGCCCGCGGGGCCGCGGCGCCGCCGACCGCCACCGGTCGTGCCCCGAGGACGGCGGGGCACGACCGGGGTCTCATGTGCGGCTGGCCGCGTCCTCGGGGGGACGCGGCCCGTCGCCGTCCCGGGTGAGTCCGACCCGGGCCGAGCCGTCCGCGCGGTGCTCCACGCGGACACGTTCGTGCTCCTCGGCGGGCGCGTCCTCCGGCTCCGGCCCGGTGTCGGATTCCGTCGCCGCTTCGCGTTCCCGCCCGGGTCCGGCCTCCTGGTCCGTGCCCTCGGCCGGGCGGTTCCCGGGAAGCAGGTCGCGCACCCGCACGCCCTTGACCCGGAAGAGCAGGGCGGACAGGACCGAGACCACCACGAGCGTCACCGAGCCGCCGATCATGAAGCTGGCCTGCGGGCCGAACGTGTCGGCGAGCAGGCCCACCACGGGCGCGCCGATGGGTGCCACGCCCATGAACACCAGCAGGAACATGCTCATGACCCGGCCGCGCATCCGCGGGTCCACACTGAGCTGGAAGGTGGCGTTGAGGGTGGTCACGTACGTCATGAAGGCCATGCCCATGGGCACCAGCACCACGACGAACGGCACGTAGCCGGGCATGAGCCCCGCGACCACCTGGAGCGCGCCGAAGGCCATCGAACCGATGAGCACCAGCCGCAGCCGGGGCCGTTCGCGGCGGGCGGCCATCAGGGCGCCCGCCAGCGCGCCGACGGCCAGGAACGCCGCGGCCGCGCCGAACGCGTCGGCCCCGGACTCGAACACGTTGTTGATCACCAGCGCGATCTGGTTCTGGGTGTTGGCCCCGAAGAACTGGGTCGAGGCGGCCATGGCCAGGAGGAGGACGAGGTCGCGTCTGCCGCCGATGTAGCGCAGTCCCTCACGGATCTGCCCCCTGCCCCGGGGGACCCGTTCGGTGGGACTGAGTTCGAAGGTGCGGATCATCGCCAGGGCGATGATGGTGAACCCGAACGAGGCGCCGTTGATGAGGAAGACCGGCCCGCTGCCGATGACCGCGATGAGCAGTCCGGCGATGGCAGGCCCGGTGACCCGGCCCAGTTGGAAGCTGGCGCTGTTGAGCGCGATGGCGTTGGACAGGTCGTCGCGGCCCACCATCTCCGGGACGAAGGTCTGTCGTCCCGGGTTGTCGAGCACGGTGATCATGCCGAGTCCGAGGGCGAACAGGTACACGTGCCAGACCTGCGCGGTCCCGGCCGTGGCCATGACGCCGAGGCCGATGGCGAGCACGCCCATGGCGCTCTGGGTGCAGATCAGGAGTTTGCGCTTGTCCAGCCGGTCGACCAGGGCGCCGCCCCACAGCCCGAGGAAGAGCATGGGCAGGAACTGCAGGGCGGTGGTCATACCGAGCGCGATGCCGCTGCCGCCGCTGAGCTGTAGGACCAGCCAGTCCTGCGCGATGCGCTGCATCCACGTACCGGGGTTGGACAGCAGTTGGCCGAGGGCGTACAGCCGGTAGTTGCGGTTGGACAGTGAACGGAACATGGCGATACGCCGCATCAGTCCCTCCCCGCGGACCGGTGGGGAGGGACTGATGCGGCCACTGACCGACTCTGACATGACAGACAAAGCGAACAAAGAAGTAAACGGCGTTGACTCATCATGAGAGTCAACGCCGCTCACCGCCGCCGGAATTCCCGCCCGGCGGCACAGCCGGGGATCAGCCGATCAGGGCGTTGATCGGCGCCTCGGCGAAGTGGACCAGGAACACCACCGAGATCAGCCACAGCAGCGGGTGGACCTGGCGGCCCCTGCCCATGACGAGGCTGACGAAGGCGTACGTCAGCAGGCCGAACCCGATGCCGTTGGCGATCGAGTAGGTGAAGGGCATCATGATGATCGCCATGAAGGAGCCCAGGCCCAGCGCCGGGTCCCTGAAGTCGATGTTGACGATCTGGGTCATCATCATGAAGCCCACGATCACCAGCACCGGCGTGGCGGCCTCGAAGGGCACCATGTTCACCAGCGGGGTGAGCAGGGTCGCCAGCATCATCAGCGCACCGGTGACGATCGGCGCGATACCGGTCCGGGCGCCCTCACCGACGCCCGCGGCGGACTCGGCGTAGATGGTGGCCACCGAGGCCGAGCCCAGACCGCCGAGGATCGTGCCGAAGGAGTCGGCGGCCAGGACCTCGCGGCTGCCGGGGATGTTGCCGTTCTCGTCGGCCAGGTCGCCCTGGTGGGCGACGCCGACCATGGTGCCCATGGTGTCGAAGAAGTCGGCCAGCAGCAGCGTGAAGATGAGCATGATCACGGTGGCGAAGCCGATGTCGGACCAGCGCGCGACCACGTTGAAGCCGCCCTCGGTGAACAGGCCGATGAGCGAGAAGTCGGGGACCGCGACCAGGCTTCCCCCGCCGGTGGGCAGGGTCGGAACGGTCAGGCTCCAGCCGAGGCGGTTGTCACCGCCGCCGAGGAGGGCCTCGACGACGAGGGCGATGACGGTGGAGACGATGATGCCCAGCAGCATCGCGCCCGGCACCTTGCGCACGTACAGGGCGACGGTGATCAGCAGGCCGATGACGAAGATCAGGATGGGCCAGCCCTGGAGGCCGCCGTTGCCGAGCTGCACCGGCGTGCCCTCGCCCGCCTGCACGAAGCCGGCGTTGACCAGGCCGACCAGGGCCAGGAACAGGCCCACGCCCACGGCGATGGCGACCTTGATGCCCGGCGGGATCGCGGCGAAGACCGCGGTGCGGAACCCGGTGACCACCAGGATCAGCAGGACCACGCCCTCGACCACGATCAGCAGGAAGACGTCGGCCCAGGGCATGACCGGCGCGATGCCGTAGGCGACGACGGCGTTGAGCCCCATGCCCGCGGCGATGGCGAACGGGTAGCGGCTGACCACGCCCATGAGCAGGCAGGAGATCGCGGCGACCAGGGCGGTGACGGCGGCCACCTGGGGGATGCCCAGGGTCTCTCCGTTGACGTCCTCGGCCGTGCCGATGATCAGCGGGTTGAGGACGACGATGTAGGCCATGGCGAAGAAGGTCGCCAGGCCGCCGCGGACCTCGGTGCCGAGGGTGGAGCCGCGCTCGCTGATGTGGAAGTAGCGGTCAAGGGGGCCCGTCGGGCGCTTGCCGGTACTGCTGGGGGATGTACTTGGAGATTTCACGTCGACAGCCTGACCTGGTCGTGTTACCGGACAACAAGGATTCTGCGCCAGGTTAGTTGCATCTTCGTACAACCTCGGCCACAACTTTCGCAGGAGTTTCGGAGAAAACACCATATGGTCGGATGATCACTTCTCCCGATGTGACGAACGCGTCCCTGGCGGGCGGGGCTCCCCGGGTACGGCCTTCCCCGCCGGCGAACGGATAGCCTGGGGACCGTGCGTACACCTCGCCAGCCCGACCCGGACGTCCACGAGAGCGACTACCGCGTGCCCGCCGCGATCGGCACCCTGGCGTGGGCGGTGGCGCTCGTCGTCCTCCTCGCCATGGGCGAGGACCTGCCCGCGTCCGAGCGCTGGTGGATCGGGGTCTGCGTGACCGGGATCGCACTGGGCGTCTTCGGCTTCCTCTACATTCCCCGCCTGCTCCGCAGGCGCGCCGGATCCACCGAGCACACGGACGACCGCGCGTCCGGCCCTCCCTGAGCCGCGGCCGTCACCGACCAACGGGGGCACCGTGCTTCTGCCTGATAATGGGCGGGTGTCTGAGACGAAATTCCCGCGCGGTCTGGCCGAGCGACTCCGCGGCATCCTCATCGACGCCGACTACACGGTGTCCGGCGTCCGTGACCGACTCGGCGACGCCGCCGCGCGGGCGCTGGCCCGCGAGGAGCTGGTGCCCGCACTACGCGCCACCGGCGGCGAGGAACGGCTCGGACTGCTGCTGCGCCTGTGGTGGCTCCGGTCGCCCATCCCCGCCAGGGCCGCGCGCTCCATCCTGCCCGTGGACGAACTGGCCGAGGCCGGCCTGGTCACCGTGGAGGAGGGCCCCGGCGGACCCGTCGTGTACTCCCTGGTGCACCTGGGCCCCTGGGAGCTGGAGGACGGCAGACCCGGGTTCGTGGTCTCCGACCCCAAGGTGCGCCCCGGCAGCGGCGGCGTTCCCCGGCCCGACCACGTGGTGGGCACGGGCGGCGCCTCCTCCACCCTCTCCCAGCTGATCGTGGACGGCCCGGTCGACCGCGCCCTGGACGTGGGCACCGGCTGCGGCGTGCAGGCCCTGCACCTGGCCTCGCGGGCACGCGAGGTGGTGGCCACCGACCTCAACCCGCGCGCGGTGCGCCTGGCCGGGATCAGCCTGGCGCTGTCCGGTGTCGACGGCGCGCGCCTGGAGCAGGGCTCGCTGTACGAGCCGGTCGGGGGCGAGCGGTTCGACCTGATCGTGTCCAACCCGCCGTTCGTGATCACCCCCGACTCCTCCCGGTACACCTACCGGGAGTCGGACCTGCCCGGCGACACCGTGTGCGCCGAGCTGGTGCGGCAGGCCCCGGCGCACCTCACCGAGGGCGGCTGGTGCCAGATCCTGGCGAACTGGGTGCACCGTGACGGAGACGACTGGGAGGACCGGGTCGGCGGCTGGGTGACGGGGACCGGCTGCTCGGGCTGGGTGGTCCAGCGCGACGTGCAGGACCCCGCCGAGTACGTGGAGCTGTGGCTGCGCGACTCCTGCGAGCACGGCACCCCCGAGTACACGCGCCGCTACGACGCCTGGCTGGACTACTTCGAGCGCGAGGGCATCAAGGGCATCGGGTTCGGGTGGATCAGCCTGCGCAACGACGTCGCCCAGGACGCGACCGTGCGCGTGGAGGAGCTGCGGCACGAGATCGAGCAGCCCGTGGGCCCGTACCTGCCCGACGTGGTGGACGGGGCGATGACCGCGCTGCGCCTGACCGACGCCGCCCTGCTGTCCGCGCACGTGGCGCTCGCGCCGGACGTGGTGGAGGAGCGGACGGGCCGCCCGGGCGCGCCGGATCCGGAGAAGATCGTGCTGCGCCAGCGCGGCGGCCTGCGCCGGGTCGCCCGGGTGGGCACGGTGGAGGCCGCCCTGGCGGGGGTGTGCGACGGCACCATGCCCGTGGGCCCGCTGCTGGACGTGATCGCCGAGCTCATCGGCGAGGATCCGGTGGCGGTGCGCGAGCGCGCGCCCGAGGCGCTGCGCACCCTCATCTCGGAGGGGTTCTTCCGGGTGGCCCGCTAGCGCGGTGGCCGCCGGCCCTCGTCTGCGGGTCGTCGGCGTTCACACCTCCCCGCCCGTGAAGACCACCTCTCCGGACCCGGTCTCGTCGTCGCCGTCCAGCAGCGTGAGTCCGGGGGCGTCCACGGACACGGTGACCCCGGTATCGCACTCCAGGCCGATGAGGTGGCTCTCACCGGGCCGGAACTCGCGCAGGTCCACGGGCAGCAGGGCGGTGCACTCCGCCGTCTGGTCGCGGTGCTCGAACCGGACGGTGGTCCGGTACCCGGAGAAGAACGGGGTCGTGCGGCCGCCGTCGTTCCCGGCCGGCATGGTCAGGTCCACGGTGATCTGCCGTCCCGGCTCGTAGGTGTGCTCGGTGACGGGCTCCTCCGTGGAGGCGGTCTCCACGGAGGGGGTGTCGGCGCCGCCACCGCCGTGGCAGCCGGTGGCGGCGAGGAGGGCGGCCAGGGCGAGGGGGACGGGAGGGGTCGTGCGCATGGGGGATCCCTGTCGGCTTCGGGGATGTCGAGGGTACCCGCCGCACACGGAGGCTCCCGCCGGTGGCGATAGCGTCTGTCCATGGTCCGAATCGCCGAACTCGTCCACTATCCGGTCAAGGGGTGCGCTGGCACGTCCGTGCGCACCGCCGAGATGACACCCGCCGGTATCGCGCACGACCGCACGTTCATGGTGGTCGACGCCGACGGGAACTTCCGCAGCCAGCGCGGGGAGCCCCGCATGGCGCTCGTCCGCGCCGGTGTCAGTGCCGGCGGCGCGCACCTGCGCCTGGACCTCGACGGGCTCGGCCCCGTCGACGTCGCGGCCGATCCGGAGGGGCCGCGCCTGGAGGTGACGGTGCACGGGCAGCGGTTCACGGGCGTGGACCAGGGCGCCGAGGCCGCCGGGTGGCTCTCGGAGGCGCTCGGCGCGCCGAGCCGCCTGGTACGGGTACCCGCGGACCACGACCGCCGGGTGGGCGGACTGACCCCGGGCACCAGCGCGTTCGCCGACAGCACGGCCGTACTGATGGCGTCCCTGTCCTCGCTGGACCTGCTCAACGAACGCATCCTCGCGCGCGGCGCCGACCCCGTGCCGCTCGACCGCTTCCGGCCCAACATCGTGGTGTCGGGCTGGCCCGAGCCGCACACCGAGGACCGTGTCCGCGCCGTGCGCCTGGGCACCGCGGAACTGGGCTACGCCAAGGTGTGCGTCCGCTGCGCGGTCACCACGGTGGACCAGGACCGGGGGGTCAGGAGCGGGCCCGAACCCCTGCGCACGCTGGCGGGCTACCGCCGCGCCGACACGGGCGGGGTGTCCTTCGGCGCCAAGTTCGCCGTCACCCGCCCGGGAACGCTGTCGGTCGGCGACGAACCCGAGGTCACCGCCTGGGACGAGCCCGAGGAGGGGCTGGGCGGTCGACTGGCCGCCGCCCTGGCGTGAACACGGCCCGGGCACGACCCGCCGTCCTGGCGTGACGCCGCCCTGGTGTGACGCCGCCGGAGCGGCCCCTCAGTCGCCCAGGTCGGCCTCGGCCAGGAGGCGGGCCGCCGCGGAGGGGTCGCGCAGCACGTCCGCGAGCAGGTGCCGCCGCGACCACTGGCCGGCGCGCCAGCACAGGGCCCGGGCCAGCCCGTCGGTGGTGGAGGCGTGTACCGAGCCGTCGCCGACGTACCACTCCAGCTCGACGCCGTCCACGGTGAGCGTCTGGTGGTGCAGGTAGGTGCGGTCGGGCTCCCCGTCGGGGTCGAGGAAGAGGTCGACCTCGTCCGGTACCGGGCGGATCTGCCCGGACGAGCCGATCTTGCCGGTCACGACCTCGCTCGCCAGGTCCAGGTCGAGCACGTCCGCCAGGGCCTCGGCGGCCTCCGCCGGCGCCAGTACCAGGGCGCGGTCCTCCAGCAGCGGCAGCAGGTCCGGCGAGTCCACCACGACGGCGTACTCGACGTCGGCCACCACGATCGCGCCGCCCCGCACCGCACGCACCATGGTCGGCGGGGTGACCAGGTCGGCGTCCACCCCGGCGAGGGCGGCCCACACCCGGCGCAGCGCCGTGCGGTCCACGTGCCGGGCCGGGTCGGCCAGGCGGGCGAGCAGGTCGTCGGGTCCGTCGGGGTCGGTCAGCAGTTCGGCCAGGGTGGTGCGCACGCCCAGGGCCCGGGCGAACTCCGGGTCGACGTCGGCGGTCACCTCGTCGTACAGGCCGGTCAGCGCTGACTCGGCGTCGGCGGTGCGCAGCTCGACCGGCGCGCTGCCGTCCAGCAGGGCGCGGGTGCGCAGCCACCAGGCGGTGTAGGACGGCACGTCCACCACACGGCCGTCGGGCAGCAGCACCCGGGCGGGGGCGGTGACCGCCTCGCGCAGCGGTCCCTCGGCGAGCATGGCCAGGGCCCGGGGCCACTGGTCGTCGGCGATGCAGTCGAGGTCGGTCACGCACACCAGCTCGGGCACGACCGGCGGCAGCTCGGGGTCTCCGACGCGTTCGAGGACCTCGTCGGCCCAGTCCTCCAGACCGTCCGGTCCGTCCTCCCCCGCGGCGCCGTCGAAGACCGAGACCAGGTCCTCCCCCAGCGCGGCCTCCTCCGCGCGGACCGCGGACAGCTCCCACAGGGCTCCGACCGCGCGCAGCGCGTCGACCCCGTGCCGCTCCACGAGGTCGGCGTGCACGGTGCCGAAGGGGGCGTCCTCCACGAGCAGGTCGGCCAGGGGCGCGCCGGGAACGAGGAGTTCGGCGGCGATCGAGTAGCCGTCCTCGTCATCGCGCAGGGCCAGCTCGGACAGCCAGGGCGCGTCGGCGACGGTGGTCCCCGAGGCGGCGACGAGGTCCAGGACGGCCTCGGCCACGGGGTCGGGGTCGACGGCGTCCAGGGAGTCGCGGACGGCGGCCTCGGTGCGCGGGTCGGACAGGACGGTGCCGGCGCCGGCCTCCACCGCGCCCAGGCGGTTCAGGAGCGGGTGGACGGCGTCGGGGTGGACCACGCGCACGCCCAGGGTGGCCAGGGCGTCGGAGGAGACCCGGTTGCCGTGGGCGTCGCTGACCTCGGCCCAGTCCTCGCCCGGCACGAGCAGGGAGCGGGGGCCGCGTACGAGCCGCCCGTCCGCGAGCGGAACCGGCAGGGCGCCGAGCTCCTCCAGGTCGGCGCCGCCGCTCCCGGCACTGGCGAGGGCCGAGTAGAGGCCGGCCCACCAGTGCGGCGGCCGGTCGGTGTCGGCGAGCAGGTCGGCGACGTCGGCCAGCCCGACGCGGTGGACGCGCAGGGCGGCCAGCGCCGGATGGCGGGGGTTCCAGGTGCCGGGCAGAAGCTGGGGGACGAGCTCGGACAGGGTCGCGGCGAGGTCGGCGGCCCCGTCGGTTCCACCGGTGTCGAGCAGCGCGGCCTCGCGCGCGGCGATCGGCGCACCGGCGGCGGTGACCAGGAACGGGGTGTCCCGCAGGGGCTCGGCGACGCGGGCGCGGAAGGCGGCGTCGACGGAGCCGCCGCCCACGCGGGTGCCGGGCACCAGGTCCAGTGCGGCGCGGGCGCCGAAGCGGCGCAGCATGGCGCAGTAGGCGTCGGCGGCCTCACCGAGCAGCAGGTCGGTGGCGGCCCCGGACTGGACCGCGCGCCGGTCGCTGCCCAGCGGGAAGGTGCCGATGAGGACGGCGGGCAGGTCGAGCCCGGTGTCGGTGGGTGTGGGCGCGTGGACCACCGGGTCCACGTCGGCGGGCAGGGTGGCGACCGCGCCCTCCTCGTCCACCGGGACCGCCCAGGTCAGTGACCAGGAGGTGCGGCCGCGCTCCTCGGTGGGGCGGTCGGCCAGCAGGGCGGGGTCGAAGGAGCCGGACCGGCTCAGGACGCGCCACAGTGTGGTGCGGGTGCCCTCGGCGTCCCGGTGGCTGGTGATGAGGTCGGCCGTCCCGGTGGTCTCCTCCCGGGTGAGGACGCGCTCGGCGCCCTCCACGTCCACGCGGACCTCGGAGAGGCCGGGCAGGGCCAGCAGGAGCGCCTCCCCGGTGCGGTCCAGGAGCTCGCGCACCCGGTCCCGGGCGGAGTCGTCGCGCAGCAGCAGGGTGACGACGGTGTCGTAGCCACCGGTCGCGGTGCTCCCGGCGGAGGTGCCGCCGACGGTGCTCCGGGCGGGGAAGGGCAGCCGCAGCATGGGGACGTGGCCCGAGCGGCGCTCCACCTCCCCGGCGAGGTCACCGTGGGTGCCCTCCTCGGCGAGCAGGTCGGCGACGGCCTCGCGGGCGGCCTCGGCGCTGAAGCGGACGGCCGCTCCGCCGGAGTCGACGGTGACGTCGTCGCTGAGCGCCGCGACCGCGGAGAAGCCCACGCCGAAGCGCCCGGTGGAGCCGTGCTCGTCGCGCTTGGTGGAGGCCCGCAGCGTGGCCAGCGACTCCACCCCCTCCGGGGTCAGCGGGACACCGGTGTTCGCGGCGGTCAGCCGGTGGCCGGTCAGCGCCAGGCGCATGCGTCCGGACACACCCGCGCGGCGGGCGGCGTCGGCGGCGTTCTGGGCCAACTCGACCACGACCCGGTCGCGGTAGCCGCCGAGCGCGAAGTCCTCCTCCGCGTTGGCGTCCTCACGGAACCGCGCGGGCGCGTCGGCCCACGCCGCGAGTACGCGTCGGCGCAGCTCCGCGGTGTTGTAGGGATCGGCCACCGAAGCGGTCAACGGCTCGGCCATAACGGTTTCCTCCTGCGCTGCGGGCACGGCCCGGCACGGTGCACCCGGGGCGGGAGCGGATGCGGTAAACCGACCCTAGCCCACCGTGGTGGAGGGCCGGGGCCTGGTTGCTCGGCGCGGCGGCGCACCGGCGCGCCGCACTCAGGAGTCGGAGGAGACCAGCTCCAGTTCGGCGGTGTCGTCGAAGACGATGTGGTCGTAGCCCATCTCGTCGACGACCGGCCGGACCGGCTCACCGCGCACCTCCGGCCGACGCACCTCGGAGTGGGCACCGCAGCCGTGGTCCATGGAGACCACCTTGCCGTCGTCGGGAGCGTACTCGTTGGTGCACACGCCGAACATCTGGCGCAGCTCACCGGCGAGGGGGGTCATGAAGCCACAGGTCAGGCAGCGGGCGGGCGCGGCCGCGGCGATCGGGCTGCGCGGTCCGGCCTCGCCGTTGTACCAGCGCTCGGCGGCCTGCTCGCGGCCGGTCTCGGAGAGCACCTGGCGTCGGCCCAGGCCCAGCTCCCACACCATCTGCCGGTCCATGCCCTCTTCGTCCAGGTCGTTGTCGGGCACCTGGGCGTAGCCGGGGACGAGGCGGTCGTCGTCCTCGTCGGTGGGCAGCAGGTCGCCCACGCCGACGTCGCCGGGGCGCAGCCGCTCCTTCCATGGAACCCATTCGGGCGCGACGATGGCGCCCTCGCCGGGCAGCAGAACGACCTCGTTGACCGTGACCCTCTTGGCGCGCGAGGCGCGGACCACGGTAACGGCGTAGTTCCACCCCGGGTAGGCGGGGTCCAGGCAGGTGAAGTAGTGGGTGATCAGGCGTGTGTCCTCGATGTGGGGGGTGAGGTGCTCACCCACCCATTCGGGCCGTCCGGCCTCGGCGGCCACAGAGCGGGCCAGATCCACCGCCTCGATACATGCCTTGTCCGGTACAGGAGAACGTCGAGAAGGGCTCACGTTTCCCATTCTCACTGATCGCGGGCACCGATTTGACCATAACGCGGGTCAAGGTTCGACCGATACACCCTCTTGATACGGTCGCGCGCCGGTCACCGCGTGACCGGGGCCACCGGTCACGGGGACCGGTGGCCGCTCAGGCTTCCAGGTCGTCGGCGACCACCCGCAGTACGGAGGCGATCTTGGCGGCCTCCCTGCGCTCGGGGTGTCGGCCCCTGCGGTAGCCGTTGGACAGGCCCTCCAACAGTTTGATGAGGTCCTCCGTGATGACCACCATCTCGTCGGGTTTCTTTCGCCGGGCCCTGACGACCGAGTGCTGGGTGTCCACGACCTTGACCTGAAGCGCCTGCGCGCCCTTGCGCCCCTCGGCCACGCCGAACTCGACCCTCTGGCCGGGGCGCAGCGACACGGTGCCTTCGGGGAGGGAGGAGGAGTGCACGAACACCTCACCGCCGTCGTCCCGGGTGAGGAAGCCGAAGCCCTTTTCGCCGTCGTACCACTTGACCTTGCCGGTGGGCACCTGATGACCTCATGCTTTCAGTGACGTGCGCCCGGAGCGGGAGGGCACGGGATCCGCGCCGTCCGCCCGTTCCCGGAGCGCCCCTGGTTTCCATGGGTGCCTCCAAGGTAATGCCCGGGGGCTCACGGGCGCGAGGGCATATCCGCCTCTCCGTGTCGGTTCCGCACCGGACCTCCCGCGGGGTCCGGACACGGCGGCGAGGCCCGGATACGGATCACCCGGGCCTCGCGGCGTCGGCGGCGGCCCCCCACCGCTGGGCGCGGAGTGTGGGACGGGACTCGGCGGAGGCTTGGGCCGCCTCGACGGAAGTGGTGACCGGACTGGAGGCCGGGCCACCGGTACTGACGCGACCGCCATCAGCTGAATGAGGCGGTGTACCGACATGATTACCCGAATCCATGTGTTCGGACGCACCGTAACGGGCCGACCGGAAAAGGTATTCCCCAGCGTTTGCCAAGCAGTGACCCGTGCTCCCGGCCGTGGTCAGCCCTCCCCGGGCCCCTCCGCGGCCCGTGCCGAGCGCAGGGCCCTCGGGTAGAGGTAGACCGCGCACGCCAGGGAGGCCAGTCCGAGTCCGACGACGCCGGTGGCGGACAGGGAGTCCTGGACGTACTGGTCGACGAACCTGGCGTCTCCGGTCCACAGGGCCATGCCGACCGCGCAGGACACCAGGGGCAGGCCCACGCCGATCCACTTGTCCACGGCCGTCCACACCTGGCTGAGCAGGATCAGGGCCGCGCCGAGGACCCACAGGAACGACAGGTTCCACCACCAGGGCACCGTCGCGAGCAGCATGAGCAGGGCGGCGGCCTCGCCCGGGGTGTGGCGCGCCACCGCCGCCAGGCCGTGCAGGGGCCCCGGCCCCCGGTCGCCGCGGCCGGCCCGGTCCGCGCGGCGGCCCCCCACGCGCATGTCCGTCTGGCCGGGGCCCTCCAGCAGGGACAGCAGGCCGCGGCTGGGCCCGCCCCGCCACGGCGGCGGCGTCCGGTCGGCGTGGCGCGGCCTGGGCGGGATCAGCTCGTCGTCCTCGATGTCGAGGTCGCGGCCGGCGATCTCCCGCTCCACCAGGTCGTGGGGGGACCCGAGCCCCCGGAGGATCCCCCGGACGATGTCCTCGTCGTCCCTTCCCGCGGCGGCGCGGCGCGCGTTGATACGCGAGCGCACACTCGTGAGGTAGGCGGTACGTTCCTTCGCGGTCATGCGACCGTAGAGAACCAGGCCGACCTCGGACAGATAATCGAGTACCAATTGTTCCGAGCGCTGGGTCATGCACCCATATTGGCCTATGATGACCTGGCTTTTAAGCCCCTCTTGAGAATTCCGGTCACGGAATTGCCTTCGGATACGGTCTGCGGCCGTGTGGTGCGTGGCGCCCGGGAAGGACGGAGCGGGCTCGCGCGAGCCCCGGGGCGGGAATCGCTTAGCGTTGACGTGATGACCGACAACGCACAGTCCGACGAGCACGAACCAGGCACGGGGCACAGCGGACCCCCCGCGCCGGGCCGTCCTCCCACGTTCACGTCCTGGCTGCGCGGCCGGTCGGACGCCGAGCTCGCCCACCTGCTGCGCGCCCGCCCCGACCTGGCCCGGCCGGTCCCGGCCGACCTCGCCGCGCTCGCCTCCCGGGCGACCTCCCGCAACGCCGTTCTGAGGATCCTGGAGCGCCTGGACCGGTTCACCCTCCAGGTGCTGGAGTCGGTGGTCGCGCTCGGCGACGACCGGCTGTCCGAGCCGGTCGGGGTGCCCACCGCCGACGTGGCCGGGGCCCTCGGCCTGGCGCCCGCGCCCGACCCGGCGGAGGATCCGCTCACCCGTGCCCTGGACACCCTGAGGGGACTGGCGCTGATCTGGCCCGACCGTGGACGGCTGCGCCCCGTGCAGGTGCTGCGCGACCTGCTCCCCCACCCCGCACAGCTCGGTCCGCCCGCGCGCGTGCTGCTGGCCGCGCTGCCGCCCGGCGCCGCCAAGAGGCTGGCCGACGACCTCGCCCCCGACAGCACCGCGAGCACCCCCGTGGAGACGGTCGCCACGCTCTTGTCCGACCCCGACCGGGTGGCGGCGCTGGTCGGCCAGGTGAGCGACGGCCCGCAGGCCCGCAGGCTGCTGGACAGCATGGCCTGGGGGCCGCCCAACGGGACCGTCTCCGGCGCCCGCCGCGAGGTCACCCTGGCCACCGCCTCCTCACCGGTCGACGCGCTCATCGCCCGCGCGCTGCTGCTGCCGAGCGGGGAGGACACCCTCACACTGCCGCGCGAGGTGGGGCTGCTCCTGCGCTCGGGACTGCTGTTTCGCGAGGTCACCACCGCTCCGCCGCCGTTCGCGGGCACGGAGAACCCCGCCGGCGCCGTCACCCGGGAGGCCGCCGGACAGGCGTTCACGGTGCTGCGCGCGGTGGAGGAACTGCTGGAACAGTGGTCCCAGGAACCGGCCGCGGTACTGCGCAACGGCGGTCTGGGCGTGCGCGACCTGCGCCGCGCCGCCCGGGTGATGGACACCGACGAGACCACCGCCGCCCTGTTCGTGGAGGTCGCGCACGCCGCCGGGCTGCTCGCGACGGACGACCGGGTCGAGGGCGAGTGGCTGCCCACCCGCGAGTACGACCTGTGGCGGGAGCGCCCGCCCGAGCGCCGGTGGCTGCTCCTGGCGTCGGCGTGGCTGGAGTCGGACCGGGTGGCCACGCTGACCGGCTCACGCGACTCGGGGGGCCGGGTGCGCAACCTGCTCGGTCCGGGCCTGGTGCGGCCCGCAGCTCCCCAGGCCCGCCGCGACCTGCTCGGGGAGCTGGGCACCGCGGAGCCCGGGTTCGCGCCGCTGCCGGAGTCGCTGTCCGAACGCCTGGCCTGGCGCCGCCCGCGCCGCCAGTCGCCGGTCCACGCCGAGCTGGTGCGGGCCGCCGGGTCCGAGGCCGCCTCGCTCGGGCTGACCGGTCGCGGGGCGCTGGCCGAACACGTCCGTCCTCTGCTGGAGGGCGACGAGGACGCCGCCGCGCGGATCCTCGCCGAGGAGATGCCCGAACCGCTGGACTACGTGCTGGTCCAGGGCGACCTGACCGCGGTCGCGCCGGGCCCGCTGGTGCCCGGCCTGGCACGGGAGCTGGCCCTGGTCGCCGACGTGGAGTCCACCGGCGGAGCCACCGTGTACCGGTTCACCGAGGAGTCGGTGCGCCGGGCCCTGGACGCCGGACGCGGCGTCGAGGACGTCACCGCCATGCTCGAACGCCACTCGCGCACCCCGCTCCCCCAGGCGCTGCGGTACCTGGTGTCGGACGTGGGACGGCGGCACGGGCGGCTGCGCGCGGGCACGGCGTCGAGCTACCTGCGGTGCGACGAGCCCGCACTGCTGGAGGAGCTGGTCAGCGACCGCCGGGCCGAGGACCTGGGGCTGCTGCGGCTCGCCCCGACCGTGGTGGCGAGCCGGTCGACCCGGTCGGCGCTGGTGGAGCGGCTGCGGCAGCTCGGGTACCACCCGGTGCCCGAGGGCGGGGACGGGTCGATGCGCCTGGGCCGCCCCGAGGTGCGGCGGGCCGACTCGGTGGACGCTTCGCCCGCGCCGGGCGAGGGGGGCTCCCCCCAAGAGCTGGCGGAGGCGGCGGTACGCGCTCTGCGGGCCGGGGACGAGGCGGCCACCGCGGTGCGCAGGCCGGTCCCGCTGCCCGAGGACGGCCCGGCGGGTTCGCGGTCGACGGCGGTGCTGGAGGTGCTCGCGCGTGCGGCCCGGGAGGGGCACAGGGTGTGGATCGGCTACACCGACACCGACGGGCGCCAGGTGAGCCGGATCGTGGAGCCCTCGGGCGTGGACGGCGGCTTCATGACCGCCTACGACGCCACGCGTGCGGCGGTGCACCGGTTCGCGGTGCACCGGGTGACGGCCGTGGCCGAGCTGGAGCAGGAGCCCGAGGGGAGGTAGGGACCTCCCCTCCGGACCTGGTACCGCCGGCCGCCGCGGCGCGGAGGCGAACGCGCGGGCTCCGAAGGACGGTGCCGTGATCCGCCCCGTCGCACCGGCGGCGTTCGCGGCCAGCACACTAGGGTGGAGGCGAGTTGGTCGCCCACCGACAGCGAGAGAACCCCCATGAGCAACGCATCGCTGCCCCCCGGGGCATCGTCCCCCCGTGATCACGGACGCGACGACGACCGCGAACGCGGACGGGCCCCGGACCCCGGGCGCGGACGCGACGGGGACCGCGCGGGCGGCCACGGGGCCGACCGCGGGACCGACCGCGGGGAGCGCCAGGTACCGGCCGGGTCCAGCAGCTCGACGATGGCCCTGATCCTGCACGCCCTGACCTTCGTGTGCTGTGCGAACTGGCTGTTCGGCATCGCGGGGATCGTGTTCGCGGTGCGCGCCGCGCACGCGCGCGACCGGGGGCGCCCGGACCAGGCCGAGACCCTCACCCGGTACTCCTGGTACTGCCTGGGCGCGGCCGGGGTGATGCTCTTCGTGATGCTGGTGCTGACGTTCGTCCTGTTCACCCAGGCGGGGTCGTGGATCGAGGGGATCGTCCCGGTCACCAACTACTGACCGGGGTTTGGCGGACCGGTCCGGCGGGCAGCGCGTCTGAGCGGACCCGGGAACGGGAACGGGAACGGGAACGGGAACGGGAACGGGAACGCCGTGCGCCGGTGCGCGGCGGCGGGGAGGCGGCACGAGCGGTGATGAGCGGCGGAAGCGATCCGAGGAGCTTCTGGGAGAGGAAGGGCGCCTCTCCCGGTCCGGCGCCGTCCGGGGGCGGGGCGCCGACGACGCCGCCCGGACCCGCGGGAGCGCCGACGCCCTCCGGCCCCTCGGGGCGGCCCGGGCTGTCCGCGCCTCCTCCGACCGATCCGGCGTATCCTCCGGGGACGCCTCCGCCGACCGCTCCGCCCGCACGGGTGGGCGGCGCCGTGGCGGCACTGGTGGTGGCGGTCCTGACCCTGGCGGGTCCGGCCCTGATGATCTACCTGGACTTCTGGTTCTTCCTGCTGGTGGTGAACGTTCCCGGGATCGGCTTCGGGATCGCGGCGCTGAGGAAGCTCCCCGACCCGGTCGGGGTGGAGCGCTACATCCGGTACACCTGGGCGTGCACCTTCGCCTACGTCATCCTGTTCGTACTGTTCACGATCCCGGTCGTGGTCCTGTTCATGATGATGCTCCTCCTGACCTCGTGACCCGGACTCCCGGCATCCCGGCCGGGCCCCTCGGCCCCCGACCCGGCTGCCACCCTCCTTCGGTGTCCCGGCACCCAGAGCACGAGAAAACACGACATTGAGCGAGAACCAGCGTTTCGGGCTCCCTCCCGACGGCGTCCCCCACGACGGCCGGTACGACGGTTACGGCCGATACGACGGCTACGGCCGGCACGGAAACCGGTACGGCGACCACGGCGTCCGCAAGGGACCGGCCTGCGGCAACGGCGCTCCGGCCCGCTGGCTCCCACCGCCCGACAGCGCCCCCGTGCCCCCGCACGGCCACGGTACGGGTCCGTACCACCCCTGTCCGGGTTGTCCGCCTCCCTGCTCCCATCCTCCGGTTCCCCGGCCGGGCTTCCCCCGACAGGCGGAGCCGCAGAACCTGGCCGGCCCGATCCTGGCCCTGTCGCTGTCCATCCTCCTGATGGTGACGTGCTGCGGCGCCCTGGGAGTCGTCGGGACCGTCTTCTCCTCGCTGGCGCTCTCGGAGAGGACGGACCCGGAGAGGTTTCGCCGCTACACCCGCAACGCCTGGATCGCCAACGGCGTCGTCCTGGGCCTGATGCTCGTCTTCGTCGTGTTCGTCGTGACCGGTTCGTCGTGACCGGCGGGGCCACCACGGCCTGAGCCGGTCGCCGGCCGCGGACCGGGCCGCGGCCGGTGACGGCCGCCTCTCCGTCTGAGACCACGGTTTCGCGGGCATGATCAGGAGCCCCGATGTGTTGCACCTGAGGCTGCCCCTCCCCGTGAGATTGAAGGTCCGTGTGTCCTGCCTGATCGTCCAGTCCGACAAGACGCTCCTGCTCGAGGTCGACCACGAGCTCGCCGCCGAGTGCCGCCGGACCATCGCGCCCTTCGCCGAGTTGGAGCGCGCCCCCGAACACGTGCACACCTACCGGATCACGCCGCTCGCGCTGTGGAACTCCCGGGCCGCCGGGCACGACGCGGAACAGGTCGTGGACGCGCTGCTCCGGTTCTCCAAGTTCCCGGTACCCCACTCGCTGCTGGTGGACATCACCGAGACGATGGACCGCTACGGGCGGCTCCGGATCGTCGGCGACCCGGTGCACGGACTGGTCCTGGAGTCCTCGGACCGGGCCGTGCTGGAGGAGGTCGTACGCGCCAGGAAGCTCAGGGGGATGCTGGGCGACCGGCTGGACGAGGACTCGGTCGCCGTGCACCCCAGCGAGCGCGGCAACCTCAAGCAGGCGCTGCTGAAGATCGGCTGGCCCGCCGAGGACCTGGCCGGGTACGTGGACGGCGAGGCGCACCAGATCGACCTGGACCAGGACGGCTGGGAGCTGCGCGGCTACCAGAAGGAGGCCGCGGAGAGTTTCCACGCGGGCGGGTCCGGCGTGGTGGTGCTGCCCTGCGGCGCGGGCAAGACCATCGTCGGCGCGGCCGCGATGGCCATGACCGGCGCGACCACGCTCATCCTGGTGACCAACACCGTGTCGGTGCACCAGTGGAGGACGGAGCTGCTGCGGCGCACCTCGCTGACGGAGGACGAGATCGGCGAGTACTCGGGTACCCGCAAAGAGATCCGCCCGGTCACGATCGCCACCTACCAGGTGATGGCGGCCAAGCGTAAGGGCGCGTACACGCACCTGGAGCTGTTCGACGCCCGCGACTGGGGACTCGTGGTCTACGACGAGGTGCACCTGCTGCCCGCGCCGATCTTCCGGATGACCGCCGACCTCCAGGCGCGCCGCCGCCTGGGTCTGACCGCGACCCTGGTGCGCGAGGACGGCCGCGAGGGCGACGTGTTCTCGCTGATCGGCCCCAAGCGCTACGACGCCCCGTGGAAGGACATGGAGAACCAGGGGTGGATCGCCCCGGCGGACTGCGTGGAGGTCCGGGTGGACCTGTCGCAGGCCGAGCGGCTGGCGTACGCGACCGCCGAGCCGGAGGACCGCTACCGGTTCTGCGCCTCCTCCGAGACCAAGACCTCCGTGGTCCGGGAGATCGTGGAGCGCCATCCCGATGAGCAGGTGCTGGTGATCGGCTCCTACATCGACCAGTTGGACGAGCTGGGCGAGTCGCTCGGCGCGCCGGTGATCAAGGGCGAGACCCGCAACAAGGAGCGCGAGCGGCTCTTCGACGCCTTCCGGTCCGGAGAACTACAGACGCTGGTGGTCTCCAAGGTCGCGAACTTCTCCATCGACCTGCCCGAGGCCGGTGTCGCGGTGCAGGTGTCGGGCTCCTTCGGCTCCCGCCAGGAGGAGGCCCAGCGGCTGGGCCGGGTGCTGCGCCCCAAGTCCGACGGGCGCGCCGCCCGCTTCTACGCCGTGGTGGCCCGGGACACCCTCGACCAGGACTACGCCGCGCACCGGCAGCGGTTCCTGGCCGAGCAGGGGTACGCCTACCGGATCACCGACGCCTCCGACCTGCTGTCGGGCGAGGAGATCTGACCGGAGCCCGGGTCCGGGCCCCGGACTCCGGGCGATGTGGGGACGGCCGGCGGCCGCCCTCCCGCCGCGGCCTCCCGCGCCCCGCCTCCTGTGGGGCGCGGCGGCGGGTCCGCGGCGGTGCGCCGTCGCACCCCTTCCGTCAGACGGAGGGCAGGATGCCCATGACGTAGGTGCCCGCGGCGATTCCCCAGGCCACCAGGGAGTAGCTGAGGGTGCGGGTGCGCAGGAGCCGGTCTCCCCGGACGGAGGGCGCGGCGAAGGCGGCCACGAGGAGCATCAGACCGAGCAGCGCGGGAATGGCGGAGGCCAGTGCGAAGAGCTGGGTCTGGGCGGCGCACTCGGTGTAGCCGGAAGTGCCGGGATCACCACAGAACACGTCGTCCCCTGATCGATCGTTCGGTGCGGGCGGTACTCCCTGACCGTACCGTTTCGGAAGACGCGGATCGCCAGCGACATCGACCGAATCCCGGCTTCCCCACGGTTCCGGGCGGCCGTTCCTCCCCGTCCGGGCCGCCCCGACCGGGTTCCCCGCGCTCCGCCGCCCTCCCCCGAAGGAACCGAACGCGGTTCCCCGGTGACGGACACCGCCTCCACCCTTTACACGGAGCCCTCCCGTGTCCAATCATGAGGACACGACAGCGCCCCCAGGAGGTCCTCCCATGCCCGACTCCCCCGCTCCCGGCTCCCCCGTCGCCGACAGTGCAGGCCCCCCGGCCGCCGATCTCCCCGAACCGGCCTCCGCCGAGCGGCGCACCGGCTTCCACGCCCTGCGGAAGGGCGGTCTGAACTGGGAGTCCCTGCCGCTCAAGCTCTTCGGCAAGGGCAACGCCAGGTTCTGGAACCCCGCGGACATCGACCTGAGCCAGGACGCCGAGGACTGGAGCAGGCTGGGCGAGGGGGCCCGCGCGAGCATCCTGCGGCTGTGCGCGTTCTTCGTGGCGGGCGAGGAGGCGGTCACCGAGGACATCCAGCCCTTCATCCGGGCCATGGCCGCGGAGGGGCGGCTGGGCGACGAGATGTACCTGACCCAGTTCGCGTTCGAGGAGGCCAAGCACGTCCAGGCGTTCCGGCTGTGGCTGGACGCGATCGGGGTCCACGAGGACCTGCACGAGTACGTCGACGCCAACCCGGGCTACCGCAAGCTGTTCTACGAGGAACTGCCCCTGTCGCTGGAGAGGCTGTCGGAGGACCCGGGCCCCCGCAACCAGGTGCGCGCCTCGGTGACCTACAACCACATCATCGAGGGGTCGCTGGCGCTGACCGGGTACTACGCGTGGAACCACGTGTGCACGGTGCGGGACATCTTCCCGGGCATGCGGCAGATCGTGCGGCGGATCGGCGACGACGAGCGGCGCCACATGGCGTGGGGCACCTTCACGTGCCGGCGCCACGTCGCGGCCGACGACGCCAACTGGGACGTGGTGCGCGAGCGCCTGGACGAACTGCTGCCGCACGTGATGTCCACGGTCGAGCGGGGCGAGGAGTCGTCGAGGGTCCCCGAGACGCAGGGCTACGAACTGCCGCCCGGGGAGCTGATCCAGTACGCGGGCGACCGGGCTCTGCGGCGCCTGGGCGCGATCGAGTCCGCGCGCGGGGTGCCCGTGTCCCGGATCGACCTGGACGCCGCCCCCGAGGAACTGGAGGAGCGCTTCGGCGAGGAGGACCGGGAGGCCATGCGCAGGGCGGCCGCCGGGGCCTGACCGGTCCGCGCCCCCGGGATCCCTCAGAGGGCGCCGCGGGGCGCGGGCCCCTCCCCGTGCCACAGGTCGCGGCATCCGCGCTCGGCCTCCAGGGCGGTCCGGCCGAACGGCCCGGTCCTCCAGTCGCCGTCCTCCCGGTGGTTGGCGTAGAGCACCTCGCCGTCGCGGGAGAGCACGTAGAGCGAGTCCACCAGCCGGTGGGTCTCCAGGAACTCCACCGTGTTGGGCACCCCCAGGTAGAAACGGTCGTGCTGAAGTTCGGACGTCCACCTGCCGAAACCCTGGTGGGCACGGGACCGCGCGTGGCGGTCGGCGAGGGAGAACCGGCTGTTGGAGGAGTGGGTGGCCACGAAGGCGACCTCGACCCGGTATCCGGCGTCGCGGAACCCCTCGACCCAGGACGCCGCCCAGTCGGCGCGTCCGAGGGGGTGGCTGCACACCACGTCCACGCGGCCCGCGCGCAGGTACTCCATGGCGAGGCCGTGCAGCCCGCGGACCTGCCGGGCCAGGGAGGAGGACGCGACGCGGTCGTCGGCGGTCATGGCCCACTCGTAGTCGGGCGACAGGCGCAGCAGGTCGTCGCCGTCGTAGCTGACGGTGCCCTCGGGCAGGACGGGCAGGAGGAGGCGCTGCAGGGTGGACTTGCCCGAGCCGGGCTGACCGCCGAGCAGCAGGATCCGGGGGCGTTCGCGGGCCGCGCCGGTGAGCCGGTCGCGGAGCGCGAGGTCGAACAGGGCGGCCAGTTCCGCCTCCGTCAGGGTCCTGCGCGGGTCCTCGGGAGTGGCTCCGTCGCGGACGCGTACCGGGTCCGCCCGCAGGTCGGCGAGGACCTCGGGCAGGACGCGGTTGACCCGGTCGACCTCGTCGGACGTGAGGAAGGGCAGCCGGGCCTCCTCCCCGAGGAGCTCGGCGGCGCGTTCCCCGAGTCCGGGCCGGGTGCCGGCGCGTCCCAGGCACGCGCCGACGGCCGCGCTGTACAGGTTGTGGGCCTGTTCGCGCGCCTCCCGCCGGGCCCTGCTCTGCGACGGGACGCCACCGCCGGAGCCGTCCGCCAGGAGCGGCCGGAGGGACTGCGCCTCCGTGTGTGGAACCGCCATGCTGTCCGCCTTCCAGGCTTCGGAGGCGGCCGCGGTCCCGGGCCGGGGAGGACCGGAGCCGCGAAGGACCGGAACCGGGAGGCCGGAGCCGAGGAGGACCGGAGCCGGTCGGTCGCCGCCACTGACACCGGGGATGCTAGTACGCCGATCCGCCGGAGGTGGGAGGTTCGGCGCCGGTGGCCGGAGGCGGACAGGAGGAGCGGGCCGGGAGGGGCGGGACGGAAGCGGGGTGGGACGCGAAGCGTCCCACCCCGTCAGGCGTCGGGGGCCGTCAGACCACGGAGCGCGTCAGGCCGCCGAACACGTCACGTCCGGCACGCCGTTGGTGCCGTTGTGGGTTCCGGTGAGCCCGAAGTCGGCGCTGCCGCCGGTGCCGAGGCTGCCGTTCCAGCCCAGGTCGGTCGCGGTGACCTGCGAACCGCTGCTGGAGACGTCGGCGTTCCAGCCCTGGGTGACCCGCTGGCCGTCGGTGTAGGTCCACGTCACGGTCCAGCCGGTGAGGGCGGATTCGGCGGTGACCGTCACCGTCGCCTGGAAGCCGCTTCCCCAGTCGTTGTCGATCCTGTACTCGGCCGTGCAGCCGTCGCCGGAGGGGTCCGTCGGCTCCTCGCCCGGGTCGGTCGGCTCCTCGCCGGGGTCGGTGGGCTCGTCCGGGGGCTCGGGGGCGTCGACCGCCATGTCGTAGGCGGCCTGCGGCACGAACTGCCCGGCGGACGCGATGCAGCCGTCGGCCTCCCCCGGCAGCTTGGTCCAGACGAAGGCGTCGATCAGCGGATTACCTGTGTTGGTGGTGCTGGGGCGGCCGATCATCCGTCCCGGCGGGTCGCACCACTCACCGTCGGGGGCGGGGCCGTTGCCGTTGCGGCTGGTGTCGATCACGGCGCCGAGCCCGGACACGCCGGTCGCGTTGATGACGGCCTCGGCGAAGGCGACCTCGTCGTCGGTCCAGTTGTAGTTGGAGGTGTTGGTGGCCACGCCGTGGGCGCTGTTGGCGATGTCCGCGCCGTTGAGCAGGTCGGCGGCCTCCTGGGGGTCCAGCCAGGCCGAGTGCCCGATGTCGAAGTACACCCGGGCCTCGGAGGAGCCCGCCATGAGCGCCTTGCCCGCGTAGGCCATCGAGTCCAGGAGCTGGGACGGGTCACTGCAACTGCTCACCAGCGGGAGGGCGTCGGGCTCCAGGACGATGGTGGCGGAGCGGCCCTCCAGACCGGACGCCAGTTCGTCCACCCAGGAGCGGTAGGCGTCGTGGCTGGGCGCCCCGCCGCTGCTGTGGTTGCCGCAGTCGCGTCCGGGGATGTTGTAGACCACGAGAATGGGGCTCTGGCCCTGGGCGTCGGCGGCGCTGACCACCTCGTCCACGTCGGCGCGGATCTCGCCGGGGTTGTACTGGGTGAACCAGGTGGCCTGCGCGACCGAGGCGATGCGTTCGCGGATGACGTCGGCCCGGTGGTCGTCGGGATTCTCCCGGACCCAGACGGCCGCCGATGTGTTGGGGTTGACGTAGAACTCGGTCTCACTGGCCGAGGCGGGCGACATGCTGAGCAGCGCCGCTCCCGTGGCCAGCGCCGCGACGGAGCTCAGGGCGGCTCCGACGGCTGTGCGTGTGCGGGACATTGGGCCTTTCCTTCGTTGAGTCGGTCCCCGTTCTGGTCTTCCGTGTCCCCGTATCCCCCGGGGGGGTCTGGAGCCTCCCTGGCTATGGGAGCGCTCCCAGGCGTCGTCAGGCTACCCCGTGGACTCCTCCGGCCACAGGGGGGTAACCGCTGCTTTTCCCGAAATCTGCATCCGCCACATGACATAGGGTGATCACATGTCTCTCACCCCGTCCTCCCCTCCCGCCGTCATCGACGCCCTGGCCTGGGTCCACGTACACGAGGGGCGGCTGTTGTGCGTCCGCACCGAGGGGGTGGACCTGTTCTACCTTCCCGGCGGCAAGCGCGAACCGGGAGAGAGTGACGAGGCCGCTGTGGCCAGGGAGGCTCGTGAGGAGGTCAGCGTGATCCTGCGTCCGGGCACGTTCCGAAGGATCGCGGTGATCGACGAGGTCGCCCACGCTCAGGCCCCCGGCGCGCGGGTGCGGTTGTCGTGCCACACGGCCGAGCACGACGGCGAGATCGCGGTGGACAACGAGATCGCCGAACTGGCGTGGATCGGCTTCGCCGACCGGGAGCGCTGCGCCCCGGCCGTGCGCCGCCTCGTCGAACTGCTGCACGCCGAGGGCACCGTCCACTAGTGGGCTGACCGGGTGTGCCCAACCGCGATGATCTTGCTCCCAGTGGCACTGTCGGCACTCCACGGTGACGCTGGGAGCAAGATCAGGGCGGAGGGAACCTCCTGTTCCAAACCCACGGCGTTCTCGGCCGGTCCACCGGCCGGTGCCGGGGCTCCGCTTCGCGCGGGCCTCTCCACGTCGGCCTCTCCACGCGGGCTCCTCCGCGCGGGCCTCTGCGCACGAGCCTCCCCACGCCGGGGCGTCCGCACGGGCCTCTCCACGCGGGCCTCTGCGCGCGGGGGTGTCCGCGCGGGCCTCCCCACGCCGGGGTGTCCGAGGACCGCGGTCCGCCGCCCTCGCCGCCCTCAATGCCTCGCCGCCTTCGCGGCCTTGCGCGAAGTCCTCTGCCCGGAGACCGCGGCGGAGGTTGTCCACAGGGGCGGAGGCGGGGCCTGGCGGAGGGGCGCTGGGCCGGTCACACTGGAGCCGGGGGTGCGTGAGACGCCCGTGAGCGGCGAAGACGCCCCCGAATCCGAGTCTGGGCCACCCGCCCCGCACCGCGCCAGTGGCGCTTCCCGCCTGTGGACACCACTCCGGCCCACCGGCGGTTCCGTCCACGGACGGTTTCGGAGCGGTCCACGGGCGCTTCCGGCCCACCGGCGCCCCCGGAACGTCCCACGGGCGCTTCCGGCCCACGGGCGCTTCCGGCCCACGGACGGTCCACGGGCGGCCGGCGGAAAATGAGTGGCCCCTCCGCGTCGCCCTGGTTACAGTCCGGATACTGTGCGCACACTTCCCCAGCCCATCGGCGTTCCCGAACGCCGCTCGGCCGACCGGTTCCTGTGGTGGCTCGCCCTGAGTGAGCGGCGCTCCCTGCTGTGGTCGGGAGCGGCCACGGGCGCCTTCATGGTCTGCGGAGTACTCATCTCCGCCGCGCTCGGCGCCGCACTCGACTCCGGGCTCGTACGAGGGGACATGGGCGCCCTCCTCACCTGGTCCGGCGTCCTCAGCGCGCTCGTCGTGGCCGCCGTCGCGCTGGTCCCCGTCTCCCACCGCGCCGACTGCTTCAACTGGTACGCCTCCGCCTACCGGACCATCCAGGCGGTCACGGAGCACTCCGTGCGCATGGGGCCCACGCTCACCCGGAGGCTGCCCTCGGGCGAGGTGGTGGCGGTGGGCACCGAGGACATCGACCGGATCGGCGACTTCTACGAGGCGGCGGGACAGATCCTGTCCTCCCTCGTGGCGGTGGCCGCGGTCAGCGCGCTGATGCTCACCTCGCACGCCACGTTCGGCCTGGTCGTCCTGGTGGCGGTGCCGCTCATCATGACGGGGATGGTCCCCCTGCTACGCCTGTTCTCCCGCCGGCAGGAGCACCAGCGCGACCGCCAGGCCGAGCTCACCACCCTGGCCACCGACCTGGTGGCGGGCCTGCGCGTGCTGCGGGGCGTGGGCGGCGAGCGCACCGTGGACCACCGCTACCGGACCGCCTCGCAAAGGGTCCGTGCCGCCGCCATGCGCGTGGGCTGGGCGGACGCCGCGCTGAACGCCGTGCGCGAGCTCCTCCCGGGCCTGCTGCTGGTCGGGATCGTCTGGTACGGCGCGCGCCTGGCCCTGGCCGGGGAGATCACCGTCGGCCAGCTCGTCGCCTTCTACGGCTACACCGGCACGCTGTCCGCGGCGGTGCGCCACCTGATACACGCCCTGTCCCTGCTCGTCTCCGCACGTGTGGCCGCGGGGCGCGTGGTGCGCGTGCTGGGCCTGGAGCACGACCACCCCGACCCCGAGCACCCGGCGCGGGAGCCCGCCGCCCCCTGCGACCTGCACGACCCCGGCAGCGGCGTGACCATCGGCGCGCACGGCACCACCGGTGTGGTCTGCGCCGACCCGGCCGACGCCACCGCCATCGCCGAGCGCCTGGGGCGCTACCGGGACGAGGAGGGCGCGGACGCGGTACTCGTGGACACCTCCACGGGCCGTGCCGTGCGCCTGCGCGACCTGCCCCGTGCACGGGTGCGCCGCCGCGTCCTCCTCGCCTCCAACGACGCGCACCTGTTCTCCGGCACGCTGCGCGACGAACTGTCACCAGGCCCGGGCGTCTCCGACGAACGCCTCGCCGAGGTCGTGCGCGCCGCCCACGCCGACGACGTGGTGCGCCAGTCCGCCGCCGGGCTGGACGCGCTGCTCACCGAGCGCGGACGCGAGTACTCCGGCGGCCAGCAGCAGCGGCTCCGCCTGGCCCGCGCCCTGGCGCTGGACCCGGAGGTCCTGCTGCTCGTGGAGCCCGCCTCGGCCGTGGACGCCCACTCCGAGGCCGCCATCGCCGCACAGCTGCCCGTGGAACGCGCGGGCCGCGCGACCGGCCTGGTCACCACCAGTCCCCTGCTGCTCGACCACACCGACCGCGTGCAGTTCGTCGAGGAGGGCCGCCTCGTGGCCGAGGGGGCCCACCGGGAACTCCTCGCCGCGTCCCCCCGCTACGCCGCCACCGTCCTGCGCGCCGTCCCCACGGAGGGGAAGACATGACCCAGACCGCCGACCGCGCCGAGCCCGCCGGTACGGCCGGAGCACCGCGGGAGTACCACACGACCGGGCTGCCGGTCGCGTCCGTGCCCACCGCGTGGGCCCGGCTGCGCCGCGCCGGGCGGGAGCACGGTACCCAGTTCTCCGTCGTCGTGGCCCTGTACGGCCTGGCCGCGCTCATGGCGCTGGCCTCTCCCTGGGTCCTCGGCATGATCATCGACACCGTGCGGGCGGAAGGGGCCTCCTCGCGCATCGACGTGCTCGCCGCGCTGATCGTCGTGTCGCTGGTGCTGCACGCCGGGTTCACCCTGGCGTCCGTGGCGGCCTCGATCCGCTTCGGCGAGACCGTGCTGGCGGAGCTGCGCGAGGAGTTCGTACGCGCGGTGCTCCGGCTGCCGCTGGGGGTGGTGGAGCGCGCGGGCACGGGTGACCTGGTGGCGCGCACCGGCCGCGACATCGGCCACCTGAGCCACACCGTGCGCTTCTCGGTGCCGGTGATGGCGGTCAGCGCGGTGACCCTGGTGATCGTCGTCGCGGCGATAGCCGTCCTGCATCCGGCCCTGCTCCTGGCATGGGCGCCGTCCCTGGTGGTGCTGTGGGTGTCCACTCGCTGGTACGCCCGCAGGGCGCCGAACGGGTACGTGCGCGAGCTGGCCACCTACTCGGAGCTGACCCAGGGCGTGACCGACACCGTGGAGGGCGCGCACACGATCGAGGCGCTGGGCCGGCAGGCCCGCCAGATCGCGCTCAACGAGCGGCGGGTGGGACGCGCCTACGCGGCGGAGCGGTACACGCTGTGGCTGCGGTGCGTCTGGTACCCGCCGTTGGAGGTCGGGTACATGTTCCCGATCGCCCTGACCTTCCTGGTGGCGGGCCTGCTGTACGTGGACGGATCGCTGAGCCTGGGGGAGGTCGCCACGGCGGTCTTCCTCAGCAGGCAGATGGGGCGCCCGGTGGACCAGCTGCTGGACCAGGTGGACAGCCTGATGATGGGGTTCACGAGTCTGCGCAGGCTGCTGGGCGTGGAGCTCGCCGAGGAGCCCTCCGAGTCGGACGCGCCCTCCAGCGGGAGGCCGGGCGAGGTCCGGTTGGAGGACGTGCGGTTCGCCTACACCGACGTGGAGGTGCTGCACGGGGTCGACCTCTTCCTGCGGCCCGGGGAGCGCCTGGCCGTGGTGGGACCGAGCGGCGCGGGCAAGTCGACCCTGGGCAAGCTGGTCGCCGGTGTGCACCCGCCGACCTCGGGGAGCGTGCGCGTGAGCGGGGTGTCCATGTCGGGGCTGGCTCCCGAGGCGCGGCGCGGACGGGCGATCATGCTGAGCCAGGAGAGCCACATGTTCCGGGGGACGGTCGTCGAGAACCTGGCGCTGGCGCTGGACCTGCCCGAGGGAGCCGCGGAGGTGGACCGGGAGCACCTGTGGGAGGCGCTGGCCGCCGTGGACGCAGACGACTGGGTGCGCTCGCTGCCCGACGGGCTGGACACCCGGGTGGGTTCGGGCAACGCCGCGCTGGACCCGGCCCGCGTGCAGCAGCTCGCCCTGGCCCGCGTGGTGCTGGCCGATCCCGACGTGCTGGTGCTGGACGAGGCCACGTCGCTGATGGACCCGCGCTCGGCCCGCCACCTGGAGCGCTCGCTCGCGGGGGTGCTGTCGGGCCGCACGGTGGTGGCCATCGCGCACCGGCTGCACACCGCGCACGACGCCGACCGGATCGCGGTGGTGGAGGACGGCAGGATCAGCGAGCTGGGCGGCCACGACGAGCTGATCGCACGCGGAGGCTCCTACGCCGCCCTGTGGCACGCCTGGCACGGTCAGGGCTGACGCGGCCGGGTCCCCGTCGACGGCCTCAGGCCGGCCACCGGCCGGGGCCGGAAGAGCCGGACGTGTCGGGCTCGACGCCGAAGGGCTCCGGCAGCCGGATCCCCGCACCTTCGGACAGGACGCCGACGCTCCGTGCACCCGTCCGCGCGACACTCCGCGGAACAGCCTCGGCCTTCCGCGAAGGACAGCGCCGTCCTTGCCCGCTTCGCCTGGAAACAGCGAAACCGGGCGGCCCCGAGGGGCCGCCCGGTCGTCGCGGGCGAGGTCGCGTATCCGGACCTCAGACGCCTGCGGGTCCGAGGACCCGAGGTATCGGGACCTGCTAGAAGTCCATGCCGCCCATGCCACCGGTCGGGTCACCGGCGGGAGCGCCGGCCTTCTCCGGCTTCTCCGCGATGACGGCCTCGGTGGTCAGGAACAGACCAGCGATGGAAGCCGCGTTCTGCAGAGCGGAGCGGGTGACCTTGGTCGGGTCGATGACGCCGTCCTTGAACAGGTCGGTGTACTCGCCGGTGGCGGCGTTCAGACCGAAACCGGGCTCCAGGTTCCGGACCTTCTCCGCCACGACGCCACCCTCGAGACCGGCGTTGACGGCGATCTGCTTGAGCGGCTCGGCGATGGCGCGACGGACGATGTCGGCGCCGATGGACTCGTCGCCCACCAGCTCCAGCTTCTCGAACGCCGGGACGCTGGCCTGCAGCAGCGCGACGCCACCGCCGGGCAGGATGCCCTCCTCGACCGCGGCCTTGGCGTTGCGGACGGCGTCCTCGATGCGGTGCTTGCGCTCCTTGAGCTCCACCTCGGTGGCGGCACCGGCCTTGATGACGGCCACGCCGCCGGCCAGGCGCGCCAGGCGCTCCTGGAGCTTCTCGCGGTCGTAGTCGGAGTCGGTGCGCTCGATCTCGTTGCGGATCTCGTTCACGCGACCGGCGATCGAGGTGGCGTCACCGGCGCCGTCCACGATGGTGGTCTCGTCCTTGGTGACGACGACCTTGCGGGCGCGGCCGAGCATGTCCAGCTCGGTGCTCTCCAGCTTGAGGCCGACCTCCTCGGTGATGACCTGGCCGCCGGTCAGCACGGCGATGTCGCCGAGCTGGGCCTTGCGGCGGTCACCGAAGCCCGGGGCCTTGACGGCGACGGACTTGAAGGTGCCGCGGATCTTGTTGACGACCAGCGTCTGGAGGGCGCCGCCCTCCAGGTCCTCGGCGATGACCATCAGCGGACGGCCGGCCTGCAGGACCTTCTCGACGATCGGCAGGAACTCGTTGTTGTTCGAGATCTTGGAGTTGACGATGAGGATGTAGGGGTCCTCAAGGACCGTCTCCATGCGCTCCAGGTCGGTGGCGAAGTAGGGCGAGATGTAGCCCTTGTCGAAGCGCATGCCCTCGGCGAGCTCGAGCTCCAGCCCGAAGGTCTGGCCCTCCTCGACGGTGATGACGCCTTCCTTGCCGACCTTGTCCATGGCCTCGGCGATGGTCTCGCCGATCTGGGGGTCGCCGGCGGAGATCGAGGCGGTGGAGGCGATCTGCTCCTTCGTCTCGATGTCCTTGGAGATGTTGCCGAGCTCCTCGTTGATGCGAGCGACGGCGAGCTCGATGCCGCGCTTGAGACCGACCGGGTTGGCACCGGCGGCGACGTTGCGCAGACCCTCGCGGACGAGCGCCTGGGCGAGCACGGTGGCGGTGGTGGTGCCGTCACCCGCTACGTCGTCGGTCTTCTTGGCGACCTCCTTGACCAGCTCGGCCCCGATCTTCTCCCAGGGGTCCTCGAGCTCGATCTCCTTGGCGATGGAGACACCGTCGTTGGTGATCGTGGGGGCGCCCCACTTCTTCTCCAGAACGACGTTGCGGCCCTTCGGGCCGAGCGTGACCTTGACGGCGTCAGCGAGCTGGTTCATGCCGCGCTCGAGGCCGCGACGGGCCTCCTCGTCGAACGCGATCAGTTTGGCTGCCATATGAGTTCTTGTCCTCCCGTGACCGGGCTGATACGCGATGGGACGAGACGTGCGCCCGCGACGGACGACCACGGAACTTCCGGCAACCCTGCTGCCGGGTGCCGCGGTCTCGCAGCCTCGCTCCGGTTAGCACTCAGTGAAGGCGAGTGCTAACCAGATCCATTTTTAGCACTCGGCCCCCGAGAGTGCAAACGATGTGGTCACGATTTCACTCCGGCCCATCCCAGTATCTACCTGCACAAACACCACATAACACCCAGGTTTTCCGCGCTCAGCGGACAGCGGAGGGAAGCCCGGACCGGAGCCGGCGCCCCGGGCCGGGGCCGGGGCACCGGGTCAGGAGCTGAGGCGGCGCATCGCCCGCGAGCCCACGGCCAGCGCCGCGACGGTCAGCACGACCGCCACCGCCCAGCCGATCCCGACCGAGGCGCCCCACTCACCGGCGAACAGCGCCCGCTCGGCGTCCACCACGTACGCCACCGGGTTGGCGCGCGAGAGCGCGTACAGCCACGACGGCGCCAACTCCATCGGCAACAGCACACCGGACAGCAGCATCAGCGGCATGATCACCGTCTGCAGGACCGGAGCGAACACGTACGTCTGCTTCACCGCCATGGCCGTCAGGTACGACAGCGTGGCCAGGCCGGTCCCCAGGACCGCGAGCAGGAGCAGCCCCACGACCGCGCCCGCCACCGAGACGCGGAGCCCGAACGGGACCACCAGCACGATGACGAGCACCATCTGGACCAGCATGGTCGCCACGTCGCGCAGCACCCGGCCGAGCAGCAGCGACACCCGGCTCACCGGGGCGGCCAGCAGCCGCTCGTGCGCTCCGGAGGCCATCTCCGGCAGCAGCCCGAAGCCGGAGAACCCGGCCGTGAACAGGGCCAGCATGACCAGCAGGCCGGGGACGAACCACTGCCACGGGTTCTCGCCCTCGGCTCCGGCCAGCCCCGTCAGCAGGGGTGCGAACAGCACCAGGTACAGCACCGGCTGCAACATGCCGAAGGCCAGCATCACCGGCCGGTGCAGGACCGGCCTCATCTGGCGGGAGAAGACGGTCGCGGTGTCACGCAGGAGGCTCGGCCGCCACGCCCGCTCCGTCGTCTCCACGGACCCTCCGGTCCCCTCGTGGGCGCTCATGCCTTCTCCTCCCTCAGGCTGCGGCCGGTCAGGGTCAGGAACACGTCGTCCAGGGTGGGCCGCTGCACCCGGACCGTGAGCAGGGGGACCCCGGCGGAGTCCAGCGCGCGCAGCAGCTCGGGCAGCACGGTGTCCCCGCGCTCCACCCGCAGGCGCACCTCGGGTTCGCGACCCGGCGCCGTGACGACCTCGGCCGCCCCGGAGGAGAGCGTCCGCTCGGCGACCCCGGCACCGGCGCGCGCGTGCTCCTCGTCCGGCACGGAGAAGGCGACCAGGTCCCCGGAGACCTTGCCCTTGAGCTCGTCGGCGGTGCCGTCGGCGATGACGCTGCCGTGGTCGATGACCAGGACCCGCTCGGCCATGTCGTCGGCCTCGTCGAGGTAGTGGGTGGTGAGCACGACCGTGGTGCCCAGCCGCTCGCGCAGACCGGTGATGTGCTCCCACAGGTTGGCGCGGCTGTGCGGGTCGAGCCCGGTGGAGGGCTCGTCCAGGAACAGCAGCCCGGGCTCGTGGATGAGCCCCATCGCGATGTCGAGCCGCCGGCGCTGGCCGCCGGAGAGCTTGGTGACCACGCGGTCGGCGGCGGAGCCCAGTTCCAGCATGTCGAGCAGTTCGCCCGAACGGCGGCGCGCGGTGCGCCGGTCGAGCCCGTACAGCAGCCCCTGTGTGTACAGTTCCTCCCCGGCCCGCTGGTCGTCCCCGGCGCCGTGGCCCTGGCCGACGAAGCCGATCCCCCGGCGCACCCTCGCGGGCTCGGCGCAGACGTCGTGTCCGGCGACCACGGCCGTTCCCGACGTGGGCTCCAGCAGTGTCGTGAGCATGCGCAGCGTGGTGGACTTCCCCGCCCCGTTGGGTCCGAGCAGGGCGACGAGCTCGCCCTCGGCCACGTCGATGTCGACGCCGCGGACGGCCTCGACGACCTCCTTGCCGACCCGGAAGTTCCGGGTCAGGCCACGTGTACGGATCATCCGGCCCCCTTCCTATTAAAACTTGAACTCGGGACGAGTGTGCACCACCCGAACGGGATATTCAAATTTTAGTAAGAGCGGTCTCCGCCCGCCCGCGCGCGGACGCGTCCCCCTCCGGTCAGTGCTTCGGGGAGTGCCCGGCGAACGTGGTCAGTACGTCCAGGTTCCGTTCGGTGGACTCGGTCCTGTTCCGCCGGGGGCGAGGGCGCCGACGGGGTTCTGGAGGATTCGTAGGTGGGGCTGCGAGGAACGAGCCGCCATACCGGAGGATCCGAAGGTTCCCGTACCTACGGCGCCCGAACACGAGGCAAAGCGCAGCGCAGCCTCAAAAACAACACAGCGAGGGCGCCGACGGGGTTCTGGAGGATTCGCAGGTGGGGCTGCGAGGAACGAGCCGCCATACCGGAGGATCCGAAGGTTCCCGTACCTACGGCGCCCGAACACGAGGCGAAGCGCAGCGGAGCCTCAAAAACAAAACAGCGAGGGCGCCGACGGGGTTCTGGAGGCCGCGCAGGTGCGTCCGTGAGGTACGAGCGGGCGCACCGCAGGGGCCGAAGGTTCCCGTACCTACGGCGCACGAGCACGAGGCAAAGCGCAGCGAAGCCTCAAAGACGACACAGCAGGGGCGCCGATACCTGCGGCGCACGAGCACGAGGCACAGCGCAGCGGAGCCTCCAGGAGACACGGCTTAGGACTCCGCCGGCGGCAGCCCGAAGGCGTCGGGGGCGTCGTCGGCCATGGTGTACTCCCCGGCTCTCAGGGAGGCGATGAGGTTCCGCGTCCACTGGATGTCGGCGTCGATCGTGCCCCTCCAGAGGTTGAACAGCTCGCGCACGTGCCCCGGCTCGCCCCGGCTCTCGGAGGGGAGCAGCTCACCGCTGGTCTTCTCCAGCAGCTCCAGCCGCCGGCGCAGCAGGTCGACGACCTCGCCGCGCGGCAGCGAGGTCATCAGGGTGACCGCCGCGAACAGCATCGCGGGGTCGTCCCTGCGCGTCAGCCCGCGGCGCAGGAGCCGGTGGATCTCCGCGACGCCGTCCTCGGTGATCGAGTAGGAGGTGCGGTCGACCACCTCGTCCCCCTCGGCGACGAACTCGCGCAACTTGCCCTCCTGGGAGAGCTTGCGCAGGGCGTGGTAGATGGACCCCCACTTGATGTTGGCCCATTCCTCGGCCCCCCAGGACAGGAGCGCGCGACCCACCCGGTACCCGTGGGCCTGCCCCTCCATGCGCACCACACCCAGGACCAACAGCCGCGTCGCCGACATCTCCACCCTCGTTCAACCGCAGATCTCCCCCAGCCTACGAGGGCCGGTACGGCGCACCGGTGCCTCCGCCCGGGTGTGCGGCGCCACAGTCCGCGGCGCCGCGGTCGGCGAAGCGGAGAGGGGCGGTCCCGGCTCCCCCTCCGGAGCCGGGACCGCCCCTCTTCGGGACTCGTCGACGGGTCAGCAGCCCCCGGCGACCGCCGGGATGATGGAGATCTGGGCTCCGTCGGCGATCTCGGTCTGCAGGCCCTTCTCGAAGCGCACGTCCTCGTCACCGACGTAGACGTTGACGAAGCGGCGCACCTTGCCGCTGTCGTCGAGGATGCGGGCGCGGATACCGGGGTGGTTGGCCTCCAGGTCGTCGAGGACCTCGGCGAGGGTGTTGCCCTTGGCCGTCACCTCGGAGGCGTCGTCGGTGTAGGTGCGCAGGATGGTGGGCACGCGGACGCTGGCGCTCATGGCGGACTTCCTTCTGGTGGGAGACTGCGGGCTGGTGCGGGCCCCGGCGGACGCACCGGGGCCACGGGGGCCGGGGCTCGTTCTCCGGCGCATCCACCCCGGAGGGTGTTGGTTCGGGCGCCGCCAGGGTTCTGCACGACGAGGCAAGCCGCGAGCGAGGAACGAGCGGCAGGCGCCGCCGAGGAAGAATCCCTGGCCTCTTGGGCGCCCGAACACGGGCCGAAGCGGAGCGGAGGCCCCGAAGAACACCGTCTAGGCGAGACCGGCGCCGGTGAAGGCGCTCAGGGACGGCTTGATGGTGGCGGTCACGCCGGAGTCGACGGCGTTCAGGGTCTTGAGCCCGTCACCGGTGTTGAGCACGACCGTCTCGGCCTTGGGGTCGAGCCTGCCCTCGCGGACCAGCTTGCGCAGGACACCGGTGGTGACACCGCCCGCGGTCTCGGCGAAGACGCCCTCGGTGCGGGCCAGGAGCTTGATGGAGTCGACGATCTCCTCGTCGCTCACGTGCTCCACCGAACCGCCCGTGCGCTGGGCGATGTCCAGCACGTACGGGCCGTCGGCCGGGTTGCCGATGGCCAGCGACTTGGCGATGGTGTCGGGCTTGACCGGCTGGATGACGTCGATGCCCTTCTCCCAGGCCTGCGCGACCGGGGAGCAGCCCGTGGCCTGGGCGCCGAAGATCCGGTACGGGCGGTCCTCCACCAGGCCGAGCTCGACGAGCTCACGGAAGCCCTTGTCGATCTTGGTGAGCTGGGAGCCGGACGCGATCGGGATGACGATCTGCTCGGGCAGGCGCCAGCCGAGCTGCTCGGCGATCTCGTAGGCCAGCGTCTTGGAGCCCTCGCCGTAGTAGGGGCGCAGGTTCATGTTGACGAAGCCCCAGCCCTCACCGGCCGGGTCTCCGATGAGCTCGGAGCAGAAGCGGTTGACGTCGTCGTAGTTGCCGTCGATGGCCACGACCTTGCCGCCGTAGACGGCGGCCATGACCACCTTGGCCTCCTCCAGCCCGGCGGGGATGAACACGCAGGACTCGAATCCGGCGCGCGCGGCGGCGGCGCCGACCGCGCCGGCCAGGTTGCCGGTGGAGGAGCAGGAGAGGGTGGTGAACCCGAAGGTGCGGGCGGCCTCGACGGCGATGGCGACCACGCGGTCCTTGAAGGAGTGCGTGGGGTTGCCGGAGTCGTCCTTGACGTGGAGGGAGTCCAGGCCCAGCTCGGCGGCGAGGCGGTCGGCCCTCACCAGCGGGGTCAGGCCGGGGGCCATGTTGGGCAGCTCGGCGACGTCGGCCGGGACGGGGAGCAGGGAGCGGTAGCGCCAGATGCTCTTGGGGCCGCTCTCGATGTCCGCGCGGGTCACGGTCCCGAAGTCGTAGGCGATCTCCAGGGGTCCGAAACAGGCCTCACAGGCGAACCGGGGGGTGAGGTCGTAGCGCTCACCGCACTCGCGGCACGAGAGCGCGGTACCGGGTCCGAAGGCTTGCTTGGAGGTGGGTTCGGTGACGGTAATCGCCATGGCGAGGCGTCTCCCCTCATCTTTCCTGGCGGACACCTTGTCCCCAGGCCGGAGTTGGCACCTGCCCCAGCCGCCTCGCGGGTTCGCGAGTATCGCATGCTGGGATGGTTGCCGGGGCTTCGCAGGGCCGGTCCCTCCACCCCTCTGGATGAGCAATATGAAGTTGTCGCGGGTCCTGTCGGATCCGCACCGTCACTGTAACGGACTCGCTGACCGGTTTTCCACGCCTGGTGACCCGCGCAACACGAACGTGCTCACATGGTGAGACGACACCGGTCGGGACCCCGCGCACGCACGTGCGGCACCGCGCGCCTGTGACGTGCGCCCCGCTTGGCCTGGGACGGGTTTGGGGCCGCTGTCCACAGGCGAGACCTAGGGTGCGCCCCGTGCGGTGCGCGCACCCGGTTCCAGCCGTATCATCCGAGAGGACGACCACGTGGACAAGGCACAGATCCTCATCGCCTCCAACAGGGGACCCGTGTCCTTCTCGACCGCCGACGACGGCTCCCTGGAGCACCGGCGCGGCGGAGGCGGCCTGGTCTCGGGAATGATCTCGGTGGCCAACGAGATCGACAGCATCTGGGTGTGCGCCGCCCTGTCGGACGCCGACCGCCGGGCAGCGGCGGAGGCGCCGCAGGCACGGCTGGACCAAGCCCACGACCTGGACGGCATGCGGGTCCACATGCTCGACATCCCGCGGCGCACCTTCGAGGGCGCCTACACCGGGGTGGCCAACTCGACCCTGTGGTTCGTGCAGCACATGCTGTACGACATCCCCAACAAGCCGTCCTTCGGCTCGCACTTCCGGCGGATGTGGGAGGACTACACCGCCTACAACAACGCGTTCGCCGAGGCGCTGGTGACCGGTGCCGCCGACGGCGCCCGCGTGGCCGTGCAGGACTACCACCTGGCCCTGGTGCCGCGCATCCTGCGCGCCCGCCGCCCCGACCTGCGGATCTCGCACTTCTCGCACACCCCGTGGGCGCCTCCGGAGTACTTCCGGATGCTGCCCGACCAGGTCGCGCGCGACCTGTTGGAGGGCATGCTGGGCGCGGACCAGCTGGGCTTCCAGAGCCCGCGGTGGGCGGACGCGTTCCTGCGCTGCTGCGCGGACGTCCTGCGCGCGGACGTGGACTTCCGGCACCGCACCGTGGAGTACGGCGGCCGGATCGTCGGTGTCAACGTGCACGCCCTGGGCGCGGACGAGGAGACGCTGCGCGAGAGCGCCGCCGAACCGGCCGTGGCCGCGCGCCGGAGCACCCTGGAGGAGGCCGTCGGCGACACCAGGCTCATCGTCCGGGTGGACCGCACGGAGCTGTCCAAGAACATCGTGCGCGGCCTGGAGGCCTACCGCGAGCTGCTGATCGCCCATCCGGAGTGGCGGGGCAGGGTGACGCACCTGGCGTTCGCCTACCCGAGCCGGGGGGACGTGCCGGAGTACCGCGAGTACACCGACGCCGTCCTGCGGACCGCCAAGGAGATCAACGCGGAGTTCGCGACCGCCGAGTGGACCCCGCTGATCCTGGAGGTCAACGACGACTACCCGCGTTCGCTGGCGTCCTTCCAGATGGCCGACGTGCTGCTGGTGAACCCGGTCCGGGACGGCATGAACCTGGTGGCCAAGGAGGGCCCGGTGCTGTCCGAGCGGGACTCGGTGCTGGTGCTCTCGCGTGAGGCCGGCGCCGCGGACGAGCTGGGCGAGCACGCGCTGCTGGTCAACCCCTACGACACCGTGGAGACGGCGGAGGCGCTGCACAGGGCGCTGTCGATGCCGGAGGAGCAGCGGCGCGAGCACAGGCGGCGCCTGGCGGAGGCGGCGGTGGCGCTGCCGCCGCGGCGGTGGTTCCAGGACCAGCTGCGCTCGCTGGGCTGAGGCCCTCCCGCAGCCGGCACGCGCCCCGGCCGGCCGCCCCGGGGGTCAGCCCCGGGCGGCGTCCTTCCCGTCCGCCTCGGCCAGGAGCCGCACCACGATGTCGGACTTGGCGTCGGCGTAGTCCTGGATGCGGTCCCAGGTGCGCTCGGCCAGCTCGCGTTTGACCGCGGCGTAGCGCTCACGCGCGTCGGCGTCGTCGATGAGGAGGTCCCGGAAGCGGCGCATCCGCTCCGCCTCCTCACAGCCCTCGCTGAACACGTGCAGGTTGAGGTTGACCTCGGTGCCCTTGAACACGCGGTGCTGGTACCAGTCGGGCTCCCTGATCACCAGGGAGTAGCCGACGGCTTCGAGGTCGGGCATGTAGGCGGGCTCGTCCGAGGAGTCCGCGACGACCAGCAGCAGGTCGACGCAGGGTTTGGCGGCGAGGCCGGGCACCGCGGTGGAGCCGACGTGCTCGAAGAGCAGGATCCGGTCACCGAGCGCGGCAGCGACCCTTCGGGACTCGCGCTCGAAGAGGTAGGGCCACTTGGTGTCGTACTCGACGAGGCGGACGCGTCCGTCGACGAGGTTGCGGAACTCGGGTGCGATCCCGGTCCGCGAACCGCCTCGGGAGGGCAGGGGAGACGCTTCGAGGGGTGACATTCTCAAAGCCTTGTCCCCCTCACGTGCCTGCGTCAAGACCGTTCACCGTTCCTTACATATGCACGTGCGGCCATGACGTCACTGTTCGTGGGGCGCCCATGACGTGCGGCGACCACGGACCGTGTCCGGCCTCGGCCGCGGAGCCGCCGGAGCGGGGCGGGCCGCGACGGCGCCGTCCGTGCGGAAGCCGTGCGCCGTGCTCACGGCCGCGCCCGGTGCGCGGCCGGGCCAGCCGCCGGGGCACCCGGCGCCGGGCTACTTGCCGCGGGTCCTGCGGCGGCGGCCGCCCCTCTTGCGCCGGCTGGCGGGCGGGGCCTCGGCCGCGCGCTCGGCGGCGATCCTCTCGTCCTCCTCCTGGCGCTCGGCCTCCACGCCGTAGGGGTCGGCGGTGGAACGGCGTATCCACAGGACCACCAGGAGGACGCCGAGGACCACGACGGCGCCGACGGTGGCGAACCACACCCACACCGGCACGGCCCATCCCTGACCGTCCCCGCTGAGGACGTCCTCCTCGAACGCCGGGTTGTCCTGGGCGATGGCGGTGGCCTGTTCCTGCGCGGAGGGCAGGTGCAGGGCGGGCAGCCCCTCGGGGCCGGACCGGGAACCCTCGACGAGTGCGTCGCGGACCTGGCCGGGGAGCAGGTGCGGGTGGTCGGAGCGCAGCAGGGCCGCGGCCCCGGCGGCCATGGCGGCGGCGTACTGGGCACCGGTCACCTCGGTGTAGCCCACCTCCGTGTCGGCGGCCATCAGGTCGGCGCCCGGGGCGGTCAGCGCGACCGATCCGGTGTCGGGGGAGTTCGGGACGAGTGCGCCGTCCGCGTCCGTTCCGGCGACGGTGAGCACGTTGGGGTCCTCCGGGCCCCCGGCCGGTCCGACGACCAGCACGCCGTTGTCGACCGCGGCCTGGGTGGCGCCGGCCAGGTCGGCGGCCCCGTCGGTCTCGGGCAGCAGGATGACCTGGACGTCCTCCTGCGCGGCGAAGCGTACGGCCTCGGCCAGCCGGTCCCCGGTGGGCAGCACGAGCACGGTGGACTCGGGCGCCACGCCGAGCATGCCGCCGTCGGCGTCGAAGCCGTGTCCGTGGGCCGCGGCCAGGGAGGCCATGGCGCTGCCCGCCCCGGCGTCGCCGCCCGTACCGAACCGTGTGTCCACCCGGACGTTGTCGACCAGGTCCGGGTGCTCCTCGTTGACGGAGGTTCCGGGAAGCGCGACGGTGACGCCCTGGCCCTGGGTGTCCTCCCACAGTTCCTGGGCGGCGATGGTCTGTAGGCCCCACTGCTCGGGCCGGTAGTCGGGGACCAGGTCGGCCGAGGCCGGAGCCGCCGGGCCGAGGAGCACGGCGGTGGCGGTGACGGCGGCCGCACAGGCCGAGGCGGTCCCGCCACGGGTGCGGCGTGTGTGTGTCCTGCTACGGCTGTTGCCCCCGAGCACGTCAGGCTCCCTCGAACGATATGATCGGCGTTCCACGCGGCCCCACGGACCCCCGCAATTCTGTCATGAGCACAGGATTCAGGCGTGGACAAGTGACCTGAGGGGTAGGGAACGTAACTGTATCCCTGGTGCCAGTCCTGAGCTCTCGGCTCCGCATCCGGCATGTCGAGTCGCTAGCATGAGTCGGGCCGATCCGGACAAACCAATTTCCCGTCCAGGGGGTGTCCCATGCCGAATATCGGTCCGACCGAGGACGGTCAGTCGGCTCTCGCCGAACGCGAACAGCGCATCCTCGCCTTCGAGCGCCAGTGGTGGAAGTTCGAGGGTTCCAAGGAACAGGCCATCCGCGACGAGTTCGGGTTCTCCGCCACCCGCTACTACCAACTGCTGAACGGGCTGGTGGAGCGCCCCGAGGCGCTCGCCTTCGACCCGATGACCGTCAAGCGGCTGCGCCGTCTGCGCGCCGACCGCCGCCGCCAACGCAACGCACGCCAGCTGGGTATCCAGCTCTGATATCCCCTCGTCGCGCCTTCGCGGTCATTCGTACCCACCACACGCCGACGGCACCATCCGCGCGTGGTCCGCTTCCACGGGTGTGTCGCCCGGGCCACCCCCGCTGAGCGACACCGGGAACCGGCTGGAGGGACCGCCCGTATCGGGGCGGCCGAGCCGACGACGGGGAGACCGGTCCGTCCGGGGGCGTCCGGAGCCGCCCGCCGACGCGGGCGAGCGCACGCCGAACACCACGGGACCGTCCGGTGAAACACGGCCGCACGTATGGGTAGGGGTCCCCTCCGGGCGGGGGCGCGTCGATAGTCTGGCGGCCCCGCCCGGTCCGCATCCGCGGCCTCACCGGAAAGGTCCTCCATGTCTTTGCCCCGACCCGGCACGGACGCCGGGCGCACCGCGCTCGACGCCCTCCTGAACGCACCCGCGAGCGCGCTGGCCGCCTTCGACTTCGACGGCACGCTCGCACCCATCGTGGACGATCCGCGCACGTCCGCCCCCTATCCGGGGATCGTGGAGGGGCTCGCCGACCTGGCCGGACTGATCGGTTCGGTGGCGGTGGTCACCGGTAGGCCCGCCGGAACGGCGGTGCGGCTGGGCGAGCTGGACCGGGTCCCGGGCATCACCGTGCTGGGCCACTACGGCGCCGAGCGCTGGGTCGGCGGCCGTGTGGTCGCCGCCCCCGCGCCGCCCGGGGTGGAGCTGGTGCGGGAGGAGCTGCCCGGCCTGCTCGACGGGCTGAACGCGCCGGAGGGCACCTGGATCGAGGACAAGGGCCGTTCCCTGGCCGTGCACACGCGGCGCACCGCCGACCCCGACGGCGCCCTCACCCTGCTCACCCCCGCCTTGAGCGAACTGGCCAGGCGCGCGGAACTGCAGGTGGAGCCGGGCCGGATGGTGGTCGAACTCCGTCCACAGGGTGTGGACAAGGGTGCCGCGCTCACCGCGCTCGTCGCCGAGAGCGGGCCCCGCACCGTGCTCTACGCCGGTGACGACCTGGGCGACCTGCCCGCCTTCGCCGCCGTGGCCGCACTGCGCGACCAGGGCGTCGCGGGTCTGACCGTGTGCTCGTCCTCCGACGAGGTCGCCGCCGTGGCCGAGGCCGCCGATCTGGTCGTTCCCGGCCCCGCCGGGCTGGCGGACCTGCTGCGCGGCCTCACGGACGCGGTCCGCGGCGCCTCCGGTGTGTGAGCCCTCCCCGTTCAGGACGAGGACTCGTGTGCCTGGGGCGTGAGCGCCGACCGCGCCGCCGAACGCAGGTCCACCAGCCCGGTCCGGTCGCGCCCGTAGTGCACGGCGTTGGTGAGCACCCCCACGTACCTGCCGCTCTCGGGGTGCATGAACAGGCTCGTCCCCGTGAAGCCGTTGTGGTAGACCACCCCCTCCGGGGTGACCAGCCAGCCCAGGCCCCGCCAGAGCCGGGCGCCCGCGTCCACGTGCGGCTGCCAGCTCATGCGCACGTAGGAGGAGGGCACCGGTCCCCGGCCGCCGTCGTGCAGCCGCAGGACCTCCCGGGCGAACGCGCCGAGGTCGATGGCGGTGGTGAACGCCCCGGCGTGCCCGGCCACACCGCCCATCAGCGCGGCCGCCTCGTCGTGCACCACGCCCCACGCGGGTGCGGCCCCGGGGAGGCGGCGCTCGGTGGGCGCGACCCCGGGTGAGCGCGCCAGCGGGCCGAAGGCCGTGGACCGCATGCCCAGCTCCTCCCACAGGTCGTGGGCGAGCCGGTCCAGGCCGGTGCCGTAGAGGCGTTCCAGGAGCAGGCCGAGCAGGATGAACCCCCGGTCGATGTAGCGGTAGCCGGGTTCCTCCAGCGGGTCGGCGAGGATCGCCTCGGCCAGGTCCTGCTCGGTGCCCGCGTACCTCTCCAGCCAGGTCACCGGGTTGAGTCTGCTGGTGTGGGTGAGGATCTGCCGGGTGGTCACCTCGGCTCCGGGGAGATGGTCCACGTCCAGGTATTCGGACATCGGAGCGTCCAGGTCCATGATCCCCTCGGCGACCGCCTGGCCGACCAGCGGCCAGGTCGCCATCACCTTCGTCAGGCTCGCCACGTCGTAGGAAACGTCCGGAGCCGTGTCGTGCTCCGCGTCGACCCGGCCGACCGCGACGAACTCCCACATGCCGCCGGTACCCACGACGGCCGTGCCGCCCGGCAGCCATCCGGCGTCCACCATCACCTTCAGGACGCCACGGATCTGCGCCCCTGTCTCCGTCAGCCAGTCACCATCACGCACAACACGCCTCCCCCCGGCTGGTCTCGTCACCCGGCGGATACCCCGTTATCGGGCCGTTGTCACACGGGCTCCCCATGTGCCCAGGACGAAACCCTCGCAGGTCATAGCCGTAATGAGGGGCCGAGCGCCCGGCGGAGTAGTCTGGCGCCCGAGAACCCCTGAGGGAGGACGATGAGCAGTCAGACCCCCGTACCCGCCGGTTTCCGCGGTGTGGCCGGAAACATCGGGATCAAGGACCCGCAGGACGACTTCTTCGCGGTGGTGTCCGAGGTCCCCGCCAGCGTGTCCGCCGTGTTCACGCGGTCCCGGTTCGCCGGACCCAGTGTGCTGCTCAGCCGCCGGGCCGCGGCGGACGGCCGCGCGCGGGGGGTCACGGTGATCGCCCGCAACGCCAACGTGGCCACCGGCCGGATCGGCGACGACTACGCGCGCGAGGTGCAGGAGCGCGTGGCCCGGGCGGCGGGCGTCGCACCCGAGGAGATACTGGTCGCCTCCACGGGGGTGATCGGGCGGCCCTATCCGATGGACAAGGTGCGCGCCCACCTGGACTCGCTGCCCGCCGAGTTCCCCCCGGCCGACCTGGACCGCGCGGCGGCGGCGATGATGACGACCGACACCCGGCCCAAGACCGCCTCCGCGAAGGTGGGCGGGGCGACGGTGACGGGCATCGCCAAGGGCGTCGGCATGATCGAGCCGAACATGGCGACCATGCTGGCCTGGTTCTTCACCGACGCCGACCTGGAGCGGTCGGAACTGGACGAGGTCTTCCGCCGGGTGGTGGACCGCACCTTCAACGCGTTGAGCATCGACACCGACACCTCCACCAGCGACTCGGCGGCGGTGTTCGCCAACGGGCTGGCCGGTCCGGTGGACGTGGCCGCGTTCGAGGCGGCGCTGCACGAGGTGGCGCTGAAGCTGGTGCGGATGATCGCCTCCGACGGCGAGGGCGCCAGCAAGCTGATCGAGGTACGCGTCTCGGGCGCGCGCGACGACGCGCAGGCCAAGCGGGTGGCCAAGGCCGTGGTGAACTCCCCGCTGGTGAAGACGGCCGTGCACGGCGCGGACCCGAACTGGGGCCGGGTGACGATGGCGGTCGGCAAGTGCGAGGAGGAGACCGACATCCTGCCCGAGAGGGTGCGGATCTCCTTCGGCGACGTGGAGACCTACCCGGCCGAGTCCACGGACGAGGTGCTGGAGCGCGCCGCCCAGCACATGAAGGGCGACGAGGTGGTCATCGGCGTCGACCTGGGCATCGCCGACGGCGCCTTCACGGTCTACGGCTGCGACCTGACCGAGGGCTACATCCGGATCAACGCCGACTACACGACCTGAGCCGGAGACGGCCCGGTCGGCCGGCCTGGTCGGCTGATCGGCCGGCCGGCTCAGTCCGACCGCCTGGCCCGGCCACTCACGCCGGAGGCGGCACCGGTCCCCGTCCACAGGGGCTGGTGCCGCCTCCTCTTTCGCGGTTTGCTGGATACAGGGGGCCCGGAGCCCGCGTCGGCATCGGCGTGCCCGCCCGGGACGGTCCTGCCCCCAGAGTCGCTCCCGGCCTCCCGGACCGGTGCGTCCACACATGCAGGGCGGGCCGGGTTCTGTTCGGTGGACTCGGATCCTGTGCCGCCGGAGGTCCCGCGGGTGCGCCCGTGAGATAGGCGCGTGCGCACCGCGGGGACCGGGGGTTCCCGTACCTGCGGCGTCCGGGCACGAGGCGAGGCGCGGCGGAGCCCCAAGGGAAACGGCCTAGACGTGCACGACGGGCTCACCGCCGTCGGGCCTGCCCCCGCGCATGAACAGCGACAGCCCCGCCGCCAGCAGCATCAGCACCGCCGCGATCCCGAAGGCCCACTGCAACCCGTCGATGAAGGCCAGGTTGCTGGCCTCGGTGACCGCGCGCGCCACCTCGGCCGTGGCGCCCCCGGGTACCACGGCGCCGCCCTGGGCGATGGTGCTCTGCATGTCCGCCAGTTCCCCGGAGGCGGGCTCGGCCAGGCCCGCCGCGGCGAAGTGGCCGGGCAGGGTGGAGATGATGGTCGCCGACATGACCGCGCCCAGCACGGCCGTTCCCAGCGATCCGCCCAACTGCATGGCGGCCTGCTGGACGGCGGAGGCCACGCCCGCGAAGCGCACCGGGGCGTTGCCGACGATGGCCGCGGTGGAGCCCGTCATCACCAGGCTCAGACCGGTGCCGAGCAGGACGAAGGCCGCCGACAGGTAGACGGTGCCGGTGTCGGTGTCCAGCCGGGACAGCAGGAACATGCCCGCGCCCGCCAGCAGCAGGCCCGCCGTGGTGGGCGTCCGGGCGCCCACGCGGTCCAGGACACGGCCCGCGACCGGCGAGGTGAGCGCCATCAGCGCGGTCATCGGCAGCAGTTGCATGCCGGTCTGCGCCGGGCTCATCCCCAGCACGCCCTGCAGGTAGAAGGCGACGAAGAACAGCGACCCCATCAGGCTCACCGCCATCAGCACCATGAGCACGACGCCGATGGAGATGGAGGGGTTCGCGAAGAGCCCCAGCGGGATCAGCGGTTCCTGCGGGCGGCGCTCCCACAGCACGAAGGCGGCGCCGAAGACCAGGGCGGCGGCGAGGGAGGCCAGGGTGACCGGGTCCGTCCAGCCCGCGGTGGGCGCCTCGACCAGGGCCCACACCAGGGCGAGGATCGCGATGCTGACCAGGACGATGCCGGGCACGTCCATGCGCGATCCGGAGTCGGTCGCCCGGTTCGGGGCGAGCAGCCACAGGCCCAGGGCGAGGGCGGCGGCTCCGACGGGGACGTTGACGAAGAACACGGCCTCCCAGCCGAACGTGCCCACCAGGACGCCGCCGACGATGGGGCCGCCCGCGGTGGCCGCGCCGAGGATGCTGCCGAAGACGCCGAAGGCACGGCCGAGCTTGTGCGGCGGGAAGCCGGACCGCAGCAGGCCCAGGGCGGCGGGCATCAGCAGCGCGCCGAAGATCCCCTGTAGCACCCGGAAGGCGATGAGCATGGCCACACCCGCGGACAGCGCGATCGCCACGGAGGAGAGCACGAAGCCCACCACGCCCACGAGGTAGGTGTTGCGGTAGCCGAAGCGGTCGCCGAGCTTGCCCGCGGTGATCAGGAAGACCGCCAGTCCGAGCAGGTAGCCGTGGGTGACCCACTGGAGCCCGGCCAGCGAGGCGCCCAGGCTCTCGCCGATGGCGGGGTTGGCGACGGCCACGATGGTGCCGTCCAGGGCCACCATCATCACGCCGAACGCGATCGCCACCAGGACCGCCCAGGGGTTGCCCCGAAGCCCTCCCCGCTCCGCCCGTGTGGTCTGTGGAACGGTCTGTGCGGTCATGCTTCCCCCTGCGCGCCGGTGTCTTCTCCGGTAATCATGTCAGCGGCTGACTCCTTGCATCAACTGTGTTTTGTCAGCCGCTGACGTAATATTCTTCACGCGGTACCCTGTGGACAGAGCCAACACCTGGGAGGCACGTCCATGAGCGCGACGAGCGCCGAACCGGAGGAACAGGTCGGGCTCCGTGAGCGCAAGAAGGCCCGGATGCGCGAGTCCCTCATGGAGTCGGCTCTGCGCCTGTTCCACGAGAACGGTTACCAGCGGACCACGACCGAGGAGATCGCCGCCTGCGCCGGGGTCTCCCAGCGCACGTTCTTCCGCTACTTCGGCTCCAAGGAGGACGTCGTCCTGGAGGCGGTCGAGGACGTCGACGAGCACCTGTTCGCGTCCCTGGCCGACCGCCCCGCCGACGAGCCCCCGTTCACGGCGCTGCGCAACGCGATGGTCGACCACTGGGAGTACCTGAGGCGCGGGCCGCTCCACCTCAAGGGCAGCGCGATGGGGATGGTCGCCGACAGCCCCGAGTTGATCGAGGTCAACATGCGCTACTGCCACCGCAGGCAGCACCGGCTGGCCCGGGCCGTCGGCGAGCGCACCGGCGTGGACCCGGCCACCGACCCGCGCCCGGGCGTCCTGGCCGCGGTGTTCCTCTCCGCTCTGGCCACGGGCCACCAGGCCTGGTGCGCGTCCGGCTCCCACGACAAGGAACGGCTGCTCGGGGCCTTCCTCGACCGGCTCGACCTGGTCCCCGAGGTGGTCGAGGGCCCCTGGAGTCCTCCGGTCCCCTCCCCCGGCTGAACGCCGGGCCCCTCCCGGGAACCCTCGGGGAGCGGCGCGTCGAACCCCTCCCGGCGACGGAAATCCGTCACCGCCCCCTCAACAAACCCTCCGGCCGTCACTAGGCTCGGGCGGGCTTCACGGAGAGCGGGGCGGCGCGGGAGGGAAGCGGCCGATGGCGAACTGCCCGGTGTGTTCGAGCGGGGACCAGGTCGCCAAGGTGTCCGCCGTGGCGTGTCTGGCAGCGCCTGTACTACTGCCGCCGCGACGACGTCGTTCGACCCCGCCACCGGCGCCCACGGCCCGCCGAGCGCCATGCGGCGGCTCATCGGGGTGCCCGGCTGAGGCCGGTGAGGCCGGCTGGGGCCGGCGGTATCCGGCGGTGTTCGCGGTGCCCCGGGCGATGGCACGTCCGCCGGAGCCGGGGCGGGCCGGCGAACACGCGGGTCCCACCGCACGGGGAGGACGCTGCGGAAGGCGCGTCCCCGTTCCGGAAAGGACGGGGCTCCAGGAAGGACGGGGACCGAACGGCATCGGAAACCGGTACCACGGGCCGGAAACGAGCGTGTCGGAAACATACACATTGCTGCGTGACAGCGCTACTTTGGACTTCCCTGTCCACCCGTGAAACAGATTGAGCCCTTATATGGCAGACCTCCCCATCGACACCAGCGTGGCCCATTCCGCACGGGTGTGGAACTACTGGCTGGGCGGCAAGGACAACTATCCGGCCGACCGGGAGGTCGGTGAGCACATCCAGGCCACCTTCCCCGGGATCGTCGCCGCCGCCCGCGCCGACCGCGCCTTCCTGTACCGCGCGGTCACCTACCTGGCCGAAGAGGAGGGCATCCGCCAGTTCCTCGACATCGGCACCGGCCTGCCCACGGCCAACAACACCCACGAGGTCGCCCAGGCCGCCGCCCCCGAGTCCACGATCGTCTACGTCGACAACGACCCGCTCGTGCTCGCGCACGCCCGGGCCCTGCTCACCAGCGATCCGAGGGGCGCCACGCACTACATCGACGCGGACCTGGGCGAACCGGGCCCCCTCCTGGAGCAGGCCCGCGAGTACCTGGACTTCGACCAGCCGATCGCCCTGCTGATCATGGGCACGCTCGCCCACGTCCCCGACGACGCCGAGGCGGTGTCCCTGGTCCGTGCCTACGTGGACGCGCTCTGCCCGGGCAGCTTCTTCGTCACCAACGACAGCACGAACACCAGCCCGGAGATCGTCCAGGCGGCCGACCACTGGAACGCCAACGCCTCCTCCCACATCCACCTGCGCGCCCCGGAGCAGATCGAGCGCTTCTTCGAGGGACTGGACCTGCTGGAGCCCGGCGTGGTGTCGGTGCCCTTCTGGCGCCCGTCACCGGCCGAGGTCGGACACACCGTGCACGTGGACCAGTACGGCGGCATGGCCCGCAAGCCCTGATCCGAGCGGGGACGCGCTCGCCTGGCCCGGCCTCCGGGCGATGTCGCCCACGCTCCCCTGGACCTCGCGGGGACGCGTTCGCCGTGACGGCCGTGGCCGACCAGCACCCGCTGGTCGGCCACACCGCGTTCGGAGGACCTCGTTCCATCCCGCGGCGGCACGTCCCACGTCCGTCCCCGGACCCGCTCCGAACGGCGGGGAGGCCGCTTCCCGTGGGCTCCGGACGCACCGCGGCATCGCGGACCGACCGATCCGGCGCCACCGCTCCGGCGGCGGCCACGCCCGTCGTGGCCGCCGGCCACGCCCACGGCGGACGCCGTCACCGGCTGGAGGTCTCCGGATGGGCGGCGGCCCGCACCGCCTCCCTCGCCTGTTCGGCGCTGGAGGCCGCCACCGCCAGCTCCGCCAGCCTGCGGCACTCGTCGCGGGTGTGCAGGGCGAGCGCGTGGCGCACGGCGGACAGCGCGGGCGCGGACATCGACAGGCTGGTCGAGCCCAGCCCCACCAGCACCAGGGCCAGCAGCGGATCCGCGGCGGCCTCGCCGCACACCCCCACGGAACGGCCCGACCGCTCCCCCACCGCACCCACGGTCTCCACCAGCCGCAGCAGCGCGGGCTGCCAGGGGTCGAGCAGGTCGGGCAGCGCGCCCAGGGTCCGGTCGGCGGCCATCGTGTACTGCGCCAGGTCGTTGGTGCCGATCGACACGAAGTCCACACGGGGCAGCAGCCGGTCGGCGAGCAGGGCCGCCCCGGGCACCTCGATCATCACCCCGACCTCGGTGAGCCCGGCCCGGCGCGCCAGGGCGGCGAACTCGGCGGCCTCGTCGGGCGTGGACACCATCGGCGCCATCACCCGCACCCGTGCCGAGGTCTCCAAGGAGGCGGCGGCGATCGCCGAGAGCTGCTCGGTGAGCAGTCCGGGGTGCACGCGCGAGGTCCGAAAGCCCCGCATGCCGAGCGCGGGGTTGTCCTCCTGCCCGGTCTCCACGAAGGACAGCGGCTTGTCCGAGCCCGCGTCCAGGGTGCGCACCGTGACGACGCGTCCGGCGAACGCCTCGAACAGGGAGGTGTAGGCGGCGGTCTGCTCCGCGACCGTCGGCGGCTCCGCCTGGCCCAGGAACAGGAACTCGGTGCGCAGCAGCCCCACGCCCTCGCTGTCGTGCGCGCCCGCCTTGCGGGGGTCCCCCTCACCGACGTTGAGCAGCAGCGCGACCGGCGTGCCGTCGGCGGTCCTGCCGGGCCCGGTGGACTCGGCGAGCAGCGCGCGTCTGCGCTCGGCGCGCCGGCGCATCCGGTCGGCGAGCTCCTCGTCGGGATCGACCTCGACCGTCCCCGCGTCGCCGTCCACCGCCACCGTGACCCCGTCCGCGAGGCCCTCGACGCCCTCGCAACCCACGACGGCGGGGATACCGAGCGCCCGGGCCAGGATGACCGTGTGGCTGGTGGGGCCGCCGTAGCGGGTGACGATGCCGAGCACCCGCTCGGTGTCGAGCTGGACGGTGTCGGCGGGCGCGAGGTCGTCGGCTACCAGCACGTGCGCAACGCCGGGATCGGGCACCCCGGGCATGGGCAGGCCCATGAGAAGGGCCACCGCGCGGTCCCGGATGTCGGCGAGGTCGGCGGCGCGCTCGGCCAGGTAGCCCCCGGCCGCCTGGAGCAGCTCCTGGTAGGCGCCGCACGCGGAGTGGACCGCCCACGCCGCCGGGTCCCCCTCCTCGGTGCGCTCCCCGACGCGGCGCGCCAGGTCGGGGTCGCGCGCCATGAGCGCCTGGGCGCCGAGCACCGCCGCCGCGTCGCCCTCCAGGCCGGCGGCCCGCCGGTCGAGCAGCTCGGCCACCTGTTCCAGGGCCCGCCGGGCCCGGTCCGCCTCGTCGCCGGGCTTGCCCGTGGTCGGCCGCTGCTCGGGCAGGGACGGCGGGGGCGCCATCCGCGCCACCGGTCCGACGGCGGCGCCGGGACTGGCGGGGATGCCCGAGCACCGGTGGATACCGGTCGCTGAGGGGAGGGGGTCGGTCTGCGCCATGTTCGCTCCGTACGTCGGGAATGGCTGGGAATGCCGGGGGTGCCGTTTTCGGGGGATGTCCTTCCCCGGAACGCCCCGGGTCCACCCCGGCGGCTTCTCTGGTTCTCGGGTGCCGGGGTCCGGGGGTCCGGGGTCCGGGGTCCGCTCCGGCGGCCGGAGCGGCTGGGTTCTGTTCGGTGGACTGGGTCCTGTGCCACCAGGGGTGGTGGCGAGGGCGCCGCAGGGACCGAAGGTTCCCGTACCCGCGGCGCCCGAGCACGAGGCGCAGCGCAGCCTCAAAGACGACACAGCGAGGGCGCCGACGGGGCCGCCGGAGGTCCCGAGGGTCCCCGTACCCGCGGCGCCCGAGCACGAGGCGAAGCGCAGCCTCAAGAGAACATGACCTAGGGCTGGATGGTCACCTTGATCGCGGTGCCCGAGGCCACCGTCTCGATGGCCTTGTGGACGTCGGACAGGGACATCCGCTCGGTGATCAGGTCGGCCACCGGCACGGCGCCGGAGGAGATCAGCTCCAGGGCACGGCGGTTGTGCTCGGGGCTGGAGCCGTTGGCGCCGAAGATCCTGAGCTCCCGGTAGTGCACCGCGTTGGCGTCCAACTGGATGACCGGCGCGTCCTTGGGCAGGCCGCCGAAGAGGCTGATCCGGCCGCTGCGGGCGACCATGCGCAGCGCGTCCTCCTGGGCGCGTCCGGAGGCGGCGGCGGTGATGACCACGTCGGCGCCCCGGCCGTCGGTCAGGCGGAGTACCTCCTCCACCGCGTCGGTCTCCTCCCCGCAGATCGCGGCGTCGGGGCCGACGACGGCGGCGGACATGTCCAGGCGGCCCCGGTTGAGGTCCACCAGGTAGACCCTCGAAGCGCCGCGGGCCCGGGCCAGCCGGACGTGCAGGCAGCCGATGGGACCGGCCCCCATGACCACCACCGTGTCGCCCTCGCCGACCCCGGCGATCTCCTGGCCGTTGAGCACGCACGCCAGCGGCTCGGCGACGGAGGCCTCGGCGAAGTCGACGTCCTCGGGGACCCGGTTGACCCCGTCCACGGCCAGGACCGCCTCGGGGATGACCATGTACTCGGCGAAGCCGCCGTCGTAGTGGTAGCCCATGGACTCCTGGCGGGAGCACACGGTGAACCGGCCGTCGGAGCACTCCGCGCAGGTCCCGCACGGGATGGCGGCGATGACCTGGACGCGGTCGCCCTCGGCCCAGCCGGTGACCCCCTCGCCCACCTCCACGATCCGTCCGGCGATCTCGTGCCCGATCACGCGGGGCGGGCGGATGTGGTGGTGGCCGTGCCGGGAGATCTTCACGTCCGTGCCGCAGGTGGAGCAGTTGACGACGGCGATCTTGATCTGTCCGGGTCCGGCGGTCGGCTCGGGAGCCTGCTCCAGTCGGATGTCACCGGGTGCGTAGAAGCGGGCGACGAGCATGTTCGGGCCTTTCTGGTGGTGCCCGCCGGACCGGTCCCGGCCCGGCGGGTGGTGGGTGTGCTCAGCCGTTCCGGACGGGGCCGAGCAGTTCGACGACGTCGGACGGGGTGGCCGCGGCGCGCAGCCGGGCGGCCCTGTCGGGGTCGGTGAGGATCCCCGCCAGCGAGGACAGCACGCCCAGGTGCTCCTCCCCGGAGGCGGCGATGCCGATGGCCACGTGGACGGTGGGCCCGCCCCAGTCGACCCCGTCGGGGAACTGGACCACGGCCAGCGCGGTCCTCCTCACCAGCGACCGCGAGGCGTCGGTGCCGTGCGGGATGGCCACGCCCTCGCCCACGAAGGTGGGGACGGAGGCCTCGCGTTCGTGCATGGCGCTCACGTAGCCGGGCTCGACCGCGCCGAGCTCGACCAGGAGGGCGCCGCACTGGTCGATGGCGTCGGTCCGGCCCGTAGCGGTGCGGTTCAGCCGGACCGCGTCGGCGGTCAGCACCAGCTCACTCGGCAAGGGTGCTCCCGTCCCTGACGGCCTGCTCCAGGCGGGCGAAGGCCGGGTCTCCCATGAACATCTGGAAGGCGATGACGACGGTGTCGGGGGCCCGCTTGCGGGCCCGGTCGACCAGGCCGGTGTGGCACAGGACCACGTCGGCGCCCTCGGGGATCCGGTCGACGGGGGCGTGTTCGACGGCCACCCCGTGCGGGGACAGGGACTTGCTCAACTGCGAGGTGAGCAGGACGCTGCTGCCCATGCCCGCGTCGCACGCCACGACGACCTTCTTGATGGCGGAACCCTCGATGCTGCTCATCGGTTGTTCTCCTGCTTCTCTGCGGCTTCCTGCTGGGTCTTCTCCTCGCGTTCGGCCCTGCGCTCGGACCGGCCGAAGCCGAGCAGGAGCGAGGCGATGACGAAGGAGACGATGGTGGCGGCGGCGACTCCGGCCAGGACCTGTACGTGGCCCCCGGGCGGGGTGACCGCCATGAGCGCGATGATGCTGCCGGGGGAGGCGGCGGAGATGAGCCCGGCGTCGAGGAGCATGAAGGTCGCGACGCCGGACATCCCGCCGCCGATCGCGGCCAGGATCAGCTTGGGCTGGGCGAGGATGTACGGGAAGTAGATCTCGTGGATGCCGCCGAAGAAGTGGATGACGATCGCTCCGGGGGCGGTGGCACGGCTGACCTTGGACCCGAAGAGCATGCAGGCCAGGAGGATGCCCAGGCCGGGACCGGGGTTGGTCTCGATGAGGAACTCGATGGCGCTGCCCTCGGTGACCGCGCGGGCCGTGCCCAGCGGCGTGAAGACGCCGTGGTTGATGGCGTTGTTGAGGAAGAGCACCTTGGCGGGCTCGACGAGGACCGAGACCACGGGCAGCAGGCTCATGTCGATGAGGAACTGCACCGCCGTGCCCAGTGCCCGGGCGATGGCGCCCACGAGCGGTCCGACCACGTAGGCGCCCAGGACCGCCAGGAGCGCCGCGAGGATGCCGGCGCTGAAGTTGTTGACCAGCATCTCGAAGCCGGTCTTGATCCGCGGCTGGACCACCCGGTCGAAGTGCTTCATGAGATAGGCCGACAGCGGTCCCATGAGCATCGCGCCCAGGAACATCGGCATGTCCGCCGAGACGATCACGCCCATGGTCGCCGCCGCGCCGACCACACCGCCGCGCTGCCCGTGCACCAGGGTTCCGCCGGTGTAGGCGATCAGCAGCGGGAGCAGGTAGGTGATCATGGGCCCGACGAGTTCGGCCAGGTACTCGTTGGGCCACCAGCCGTCGGGGATGAACAGGGCGGTGATCAGCCCCCAGGCGATGAACGCGCCGATGTTGGGCATCACCATGCTGGACAGGAACCCGCCGAAGCGCTGGACTCCGGAGCGCACCGAGGCGAGCCTGCTGCCGCTTTGCTGTGTGGTCATGGGGACCTCCTGGGAGGTGCGGCGGGCTTCTACCGCGCCGGGGTGGGGGTGGGTGGTACTGAGCAGAGGGGTGGGTGTCGGGGGATCGGGTGGTGCGGGGGTGGACGGTGCGAAACGGAGGGCGGTACTGGGTGAGGGGTGGACGGTGCGGGAGCGGGGTGGTGAGGGGTGCTCCGGGGCGGTGCGGCCCCCGGCCGGGAGGACCACAGGACGGCGCTCCGGAGCACCCGGCCGGTCAGACCACCTGGACGCGGGGTCCGGCGGCCTCCAGTTCCTCGGCGAGCCCCGTGGCGAGCCCGGTGTCGGTGATGATCGTGTCCAGGTCCTCGACCACGGCGAAGCGGGCGAAGTGGTCGTTGCCCACCTTGGTGTGGTCGGCGAGGAGGACGCAGCGGCGCGCCGAGGCGATCATGGCCCTCTTGACCTCGGCCTCCGCGGGGTCGGGCGTGGTGAGCCCGCGCTCGACGGAGACGCCGTTGGCGGCCATGAAGGCCACGTCCACGTAGGACTCGGCGAGTGAGCGCAGCGCCCAGGCGTCGACGGTGGCCTGGGTGCGGGTGCGCAGGCGGCCACCGAGCAGCATGAGGTTGACGTTGGTACGCGGGGCGAGGGTGAGGGCGATGGAGAGGGAGTTGGTGACGACGGTGAGTTCGCGGTCGGAGGGCAGTTGCTCGGCGAGGCGCCCGGTGGTGGACCCCGCGTCGAACAGGACGGCGCCCTCCTCGGGGAGTTCGGCCAGGGCGGCCTTGGCGATGCGCTCCTTCTCCTCGGTCAGGACGGAGTCGCGCACGTTGAGGGCGGGCTCGAAGCCCAGCCGCTCGACGGGGATCGCGCCACCGTGGACCCTGCGCAGCACCCCGTGGCGTTCGAGTGCCGTGAGGTCGCGCCGGACGGTCTCGTAGGTCACGTCGAACTCCGTGGCGAGCCCCGTGACGTCGACCCGGCCGTCCCGTCGGGCGCGTTCGAGGATCACCTTCTGGCGCTCTTCCGCGTACATGTTGGATCACCTGTGTTTCGGTGTGGTTTTCGGTGAGTTTAATGGTGTTGCTTGGAACACACAAGGGGTTCCTCCACCCAATATCCCAGCAATCCCACACGAGACCACCACGCCCGCACCACCCGGCCGACCAGGGGAATCAGGGAGGATCATCCGACGACGCGCCACGCGTACGATGCCGGTGACAGGGGAGGAACGGCCGCGAAACGCCCCCGCCGACCGCCCCGCGGAACCGGGAACGGGGACCCACTAGTGTTGACATACACAGGCAAACACACATAATCAAATACAGTCCAACATCCAGACCGGGCCGGGCGCAGACACTCCCGAAAAGAGCACCCATGATCCTGACCCTCACCCCCAACCCGAGCGTGGACCACACCCTGGAGGTGGACCGCCTGGTACGCGGCGAGGTCCTGCGGGTGGGCTCCACCCGCGCGCAGGCGGGCGGCAAGGGCGTCAACGTCGCCCGGGCCCTGCGCCGCGCGGGCGCCGCCACACGGGCGGTCCTGCCCGTGGGCGGGGGCGGGGGCGCCGAACTCACCGCCCTGCTCGGGGACCTCCCCTGCGTCACCGTCCCCATCGAGGGGGAGACACGCGCCAACATCGCCGTCACCGAGGCCGACGGAACCACCACCAAGCTCAACGCCCCCGGTCCCGTCCTGTCCCCCGAGGAGACCGACGCCCTGCTCCGCGCCCTGGCGGAGGAGCTCGGCCGCGGCCCCGACTGGGTGGTGGCCAGCGGCAGCCTTCCCGCCGGCGCCCCCGACGACCTGTACGTGCGCGTCGCCGAACTGGCCGCCTCCCACGGGGTGCCCCTCGCACTGGACACCTCCGGCAAACCCCTGGAGGCGGCGGCGCGCGCGGGGTCGGTGTCCCTGCTCAAGCCCAACCACGAGGAACTGGCCGAGCTGGTCGGGCGGGACCTGCCCACGGTGGGCGCGGTCACCGGCGCCGCCCGCGAGGTCCTGGACCGGGGGAACGGTTCCGCGCTCGTGACACTCGGTGGACACGGTGCGATACTCGTGGCCTCCGGGCACACCTGGTGGGCGCGCGGACCCCAGGTCCGCACGCGCAGCACGGTGGGCGCGGGCGACTGCGCCCTCGCCGGTTTCCTGGGCACGGACGGCTCCCCCGCCGAACGGCTGCGCCGTGCCGTGGCATGGGGAACGGCCGCGGTGTCCCTGCCCGGAACCACCGTCCCCTCTCCCGACGACGTGGCCACCGACGCCATCACGGTGGTGGCCGACCCCGACCCGCAGTGGTCGGTCGACACACTCTGACCGGGCCCGCAACGGCCCGCCCGACGACCCCCGAGGACTGACATGCCCCAGCGCACCGTGGCCATCGCCTCCCAGCTCGGCCTGCACGCCCGCCCCGCCGCCCTGTTCGTCCAGGCCGTCAACGACTCCGGCCTGCCCGTCATGGTCTCCCGCGAGGGACACAAGCCGGTGGACGCGCGCAGCGTGCTCTCGGTGATGTCGATGGGCGCCAAACACGGAGAGACGGTAACCGTGACCTGCGAGGACTCCGAGGACGCCGACAAGGTCCTGGACGGGCTGGTGGAGATGCTGTCCAAGGAGCTGGACACCTGAGCCGGGACGCGGGCCGCCGTGCGCGCGGCGGCCCGCGCGGCTACGGCCGCGGACTCTGGCCATACCCGCGCGCCGCGACTACCGTGCTCCCATGGACACCTCACGTGACGACACCGTCATCGGCCCCTCGGGGATCTGTCGGCGGGGGCAGCACGACTGGAAGCACGATCCTCCCGGGGTGAAGCGCAAGATCTGCACCAGGTGCCGGTCCATGTCCACGACGAACTACTGCGACTGCGCCGAGTGCGCCTCCCCCGGGTCCGAGGACTGAGTCCGTCCCCTCCTCCCGCACCTCCCGGCGCCCGCCCGGTCCGCCTCCGCCGGCCTACTCCTCCTCCGGCGTGACGCGGTGGACCTTGTGCTGGGCGGCCTGCGCGCGCGGGCGCACCACCAGGAGGTCGATGTTCACGTGCGGGGGACGGGTGACCGCCCACACGATGGTGTCGGCGACGTCCTCGGCGGTCAGCGGGTCGGGGACACCGGCGTAGACGGCCTCGGCGGCGCCGGCGTCGCCGCGCAGCCGGTTGAGGGAGAACTCCTCGGTCCTGACCATGCCGGGCGCGACCTCCAGTACGCGCACGGGCTCACCGCACAGCTCCAGGCGCAGCGTGGCGGCGAGGGTGTGCGCGCCGTGCTTGGCGGCCACGTAGCCGCCACCGCCCTCGTAGACCACGTGCCCGGCCACGGAGGAGACGACCAGCACGGTGCCGTCGCCGCCGGCGGTCAGCTTGGGCAGCAGGGCCTGGGTCATGTTGAGCACGCCGATGACGTTGACCTCGTACATGGCGCGCCAGTCGGCGGGGTCGCCGGCGGCGACGCTCTCCGTGCCGATGGCGCCGCCCGCGTTGTTGACCAGCACGTCGCAGGCGGGCAGGGACTCGGCGAAGGCGTCGACGGCCGCGCGGTCGGTGACGTCGAGGACGTGCGCGCGGGCGCCGTGGCCCTCCTTGGCCAGCTCCTCCGCCAGCGCCTCGATCCGGTCGGCGCGGCGGGCGACGAGGACCACGTCGTAGCCCCGCGCCGCGAGCCCGCGCGCGGTGGCGGCCCCGATCCCGCTGCTGGCTCCGGTGACGACCGCGGTCGCTGTCATGGTGGCTCCTCCCGGGAATCGCTGTCGCGCAGAGCGTATCCGGTGGCCCCTCCACCCCTCCGGTCAGGTACGGGACTCGCCCGGGCCGGGAGGCGGGCGAAGCGGATCGGGGGTCACCGTGCTTCTATGAGGGTTGCTCGCCGCTCCACCGCGCCCCAGGGGGGCGGCAGGCGACGCGGTGACGGACACGAGAGGAGGGCGGCCGTTTGCGGGGGATCGAGATCCGGGAGCTGGAGTGCTTCCTCGTCCTGTCCGAGGAGCTGCACCCCGGGCACGCGGGCGAGCGGCTGGGCGTGTCCGCGGACACGGTGGACCGGTTGGTGCGCTCGCTGGAGGCCCGGGTCGGCGCCCCGCTGATGGATCCCGCCAGCCGCCGCTTCGGCCTCACCCGCTTCGGCGAGGAGTTCCTCGACGCCCTGCGGCCCGCCTACCAGAACCTGGCCGCGGTGGTGGACGGAGCCCGTGAGCGGGCCCGGGGCGGTCCGCTGCGGGTGCGCCTCGGCTTCCAGGGCACGGTGCACGGGCCCGTGGCCGAGGCGGTCCGCGCGTTCGAGGAGCGCGAGCCCGGCGCGCGGGTGGAGATCATGGAGATCAAGCTCACGGACGTGTTCAGCCCGCTGCGCGAGGGCGAGGTGGACGCCGCCGTGGTCCTGCTGCCGGTCCGTGAGCGCGACCTGGTCGTGGGAGCGGTCTTCTCGCGGCAGCCCCAGCGTCTCGCGCTGCCCGCCGACCACCCGCTCGCCTCGCGCTCCGGCGTCGGGGTGGAGGACATGGCGCGGGTCCCGCTCATCCCGGTCCGGCGGGCGCCCGACTACTGGCTGCGCGTCCACTCCCCCACCGTCACCCCGCTGGGCAGGACCATCCACCACGAGCAGGGCGTGGACACCCTGCGGGAGGGGATGTCCCAGGTCGCCGCGGGCCGGGGCGCCATGCTGCTGTGCGGGGACACCACGGCCCACGACGACCGGGACGACGTCGTCCTGGTTCCGGTCAGCGGCCTGCCGGAGTCGGCGCTCGGCCTGGTGTGGCCGCGCGGGGACCAGAACCCGGGGGTGCCGGTCCTGGCCGCCGCCCTCACCGATGCCCTGGCCTAGGCGCCCCCAACGTTGATCTTGTACTTATAGCGAGTTTCGGCGCCGAAACTCGCTATAAGTACAAGATCAACGGGTGTGGCCGGCTCGGCACGGAGGCGCCGCGGCGCACGGGGCGGCCGGTTTCCCGTACGCGGAAAAACCTGTGGGCCGCGGAATCGGCCGGTGCTAGCGTGGGCGGAATTTCCGTTCGGAGCCGCGGAGTTCCCCGACAGGAAAAACACGCCCATGACAGCGGACAGCCCCGGAGAATCGTCGCTACTCGTCCGGTACACCTTTTTCACCCTGCTCGGCGCGACGGCCGACTTCCTTTTCGGTGCGGTCTTCGTCACGGTGTTCATGGATCGCGGGGCCGAGCCGTGGATGCTGGGCCTGATGCTCGGCTCCGCGAACCTGGTGGCCCTGCTGGTCGAGGCCCCCAGCGGAGCGCTCGGCGACCGGTACGGGCACCGCAGGCTCCTGGCGGTAGGCCTGGCCGTGTGGGGCGCGGGCTTCCTGCTGATGGGGCAGGCGGACGGGCTCGCGCCGACACTCGCGGGCATGTACCTGTGGGCGACCGGCTTCCACCTGCACTCGGGGACGCTGGTCGCGCTCGTGGTCAACCGGATCGGGAGCCGCGACCGTTCGGCGCGGATCGCGCGCACGGTGCGGATCGGCCAGGTGTCGGGGCGCGGCGGCGCGGTGCTGGGCGCGGCCTCGGTCATGGTGGCGGGGACCTGGCTGCCCGCCGACGCCATGATGGCGGCGGGCGGCGCGGTGCTGGTCGTGTTGGGGGCTCTGACGCCCGTGTGCTTCCCCCGCTCGCCGGGCCAGCCGGGACGCCCGGTCACCCGGATCGTCCGGGAGTCGGCCGTGCTGGTCGCGAGCAGGCGCTTCGTGCCGCTGATGGCGCTGTCGGTGGCGTCGGTCTCCGGTCTGGCCGCGCTGGTGGTCTCCTGGCAGCCGATGCTGACGGCCGCCCACGGCGAGGACGTGCGCCTCAACGGGCTGGTGCTGCTGGTGATGATGGCCGCCATGACGGCGGGTTCGGCGAGTTCGCGGTTCGCGGGCCGGAGCCGTCCCCACATGTGGGCGCCCCTGCTCGCGGCGTCCTCGGGCCTGCCCCTGCTGTTGGCGGCGCACGGACTCGTCCCGCTGGTCGCGGGCCTGACGGCGTCCGAGTTCCTGATCGGGCTGACGGTGGTGCTGTCACAGGTGTGGCAGCAGTTGATGTTCTCCGACGCCAACCGCAACACGATGTTCTCGATGCTGGGGATGGTCGGCAACGCCGTCAGGATGCTGACCGTGCTGTCGTTCGGGTGGCTGTGGGGGCTGCTCGGGATGGAGTGGGCGGTGACGGCGGTGGTCGCGTTCAGCGTGGTCGCGGCGGTCGTGGCCGCCGTGTCGTCCCGGCTCCTCCCGGAGTCGACCAGGTTCGCCGACCATCCCTCGAACGCGTCGGAAACCGACGAAAAGGCCGTGTAGCGTCGCGACCGTGACAGAACCGGCACAGTATTTTTCCCTGTTCCGGCGGCGAGGAATCCGTGATGTGTTCCACATAAATTCTGGGGCAGTGGCTTGACTGACTCTTGGTACGCAGATCGCCCTTCGGACGACAAAACGGATATGTAGTATTCGCACCAGTCCGAGAGGAAGGAAGCACCCCGCTCCGGAGTCATCGAGATTGGGGGAGCCGTGGCCCGACCCCACCGGGCCACTGACGACACACGGAGGAAGCATGGGACTGACTGATCTACTACGGGAGCGCCCCATCGTGCAGGCGCCCATGGCGGGCGGAGCCGCCACGCCCGAGCTGGTGGCCGCCGTGACCGAGGCGGGCGGGACGGGATTCCTGGCCGCCGGCTACCTGGGGCCCGACACCCTCGCCACCCGGATCCGGGCGGTGCGGGACTCCGGGGTCGCCGCGTTCGGCGTGAACGTGTTCGTCCCCGGCCCGATCTGCGCCCCGGACGCCCCCGCCCCCTACATGCCGCTCCTGGAGACCGAGGCGAAGCGCTACGAGGTGTCGGTGGGTGAGCCCGTGCACGACGACGACGCGTGGGACGCCAAGATCGACCTGCTCGCCGAGGCCGCCGTCCCCGTCGTCAGCTTCACCTTCGGCTGCCCGGAGGCCGGTGTCCTGGAGCGGCTGCGCAGGGTCGGCAGCGCCACGGTGGTCACCGTGACCACGGTCGAGGAGGCGCGCCTGGCGGTGGAGCGCGGCGCCGACGGCGTGTGCGCCCAGGGCGTGGAGGCCGGCGGACACCGGGGCTCGTTCGCCGCGACCGGGGACGAGCACGGGAACAGGAGCGCGGACCGGTCGCTGTGGGAACTGCTGCCGGACGTGGTCGATGCGGTGGACGTCCCGGTGATCGCCGCCGGAGGGCTCATGACCGGTGCGGACGTGGCCGGGGTCCTACAGCGGGGCGCCGCCGCCGCGCAGCTCGGCACGGCGTTCCTGCGGTGCCACGAGAGCGGCGCCCACCCCGAACACAAGGCGGCGCTGGCCGACCCCTCCTACACCGAGACCACGCTGACCCGGGCCTTCACCGGACGTCTCGCGCGTGGACTGGTCAACCGGTTCGTCTCCGAGCACCCGGAGGCACCCCGCGCCTACCCCGAGATCCACCACATGACCAAGCCGCTGCGCGCGGCCGCCGCCCAGGCGGGGGACCCCGACGGGATGGCTCTGTGGGCGGGCACGGGTTTCCGCAAGGCCATGGACGCCCCCGCCGCCGAGATCATGGAGCGGCTGCGCCACGAGGCCGGCGAGGCGGGCGTCCGGGTCTGACCCGGTTCGGCTCCGAACCCGCCCCGCGGTGCGGCGGGGCGGGTTCACGCCGACGGGTGTTCACGCCGGCGCGTAGGTGAGGCAGTCCGCCTGGTCCTGCGCGAAGCCGACGGAGATACCCGGTGCCTGGCACTCCAACCGGACGTTGTGCTGGCAGTCGGCCATCTTGCAGGCTCCGACGTGGCCGGTGCTGGCGGGGTCGCCGCCACTGGTCTGCGTCCCGAAGAAGGTGTCGCACTGGGCGTGGGTGGAGTCCCCCACGGTGATGGCCAGCGCGTGGCAGGTGTGTTCGGTGTTGTAGGCGCAGGCGTCCACCTGGCACGAGTTCACCACGGGCATGTCCATAGAGCGGTCCTCCAAAGGCGTCGACGATGCCTCTGAGGCTGCCAGGCGTAGGGCTCCCACCTGCGGAGAAACTCTCGGGTTCACGGAGAACCCGATGAAGTCTTGACGAGGGTTTGGCGTAGGCACCGTTTCGGGCCCGGTTTCGGACGCGGGCCAGGAGCGGGCGCGGGCACTTCGCCCGACGGCCTAACCGGTGACAGAGGGGCCCTTCATCCAGTAGTCCAGAATCGCCGATGGACATGGCGTGGATCCACTGGCCGGGCCAGAGGTCGACCTGGAGGAGGTCGCCTCACACGATCCCGAGTGTCCCCGATGAACCAGGAGTATCTACCTGCTCCCCACGAGTGCTCACTCGGGCGTATTCGGCAGCCCTACCTGGGCTTTCACAGGCACCGGCAGTCTCGCCGCAGGCCCCTGCTCTTTTCACTCCACTGAGCGACGAGACCAGTACCCACCAAAGCTGTACATTGAGCCCATGGCTGACAAATGGATCAAACCCGGTGAACTTACCACCCGCAAGGAGATGAAAGCGGTTTTTGGTGGGGGACAAGGTCAAGGAATCCAGCCATGCTCAACCTCTCCCAATGTGCTGCTCTATACCGATCCTGCATCAGGCGAGAAGTCTGGGTACTACGACGGCTGGCTCCCCACCGATGATTCCAGCACCCCTCTCTTTGAGTACACCGGCGACGGTGAGGGCGACCAGGTATTTCATGGGCGCTATGGCCCAAGAAACCGTGCCATCCTAATGCATGCGGAAGAGGGGCGTGCACTACGCGTCTTTAAGGCGGCTGGAAGAGTGCCTGGGGAAGGAACTAAACTCCAACGCTACGTTGGCAAGTTCAAGCTGGACGAGGAAGAGCCCTACGTCCTCCGCCAGGCACCCAACCAGGCAGGCGAGCTTCGGCGCGTCATCGTATTTCGTCTGCGCCCAGTCGATGAACTCACGCCGCTTCCCGAAGACACCATCGCGCCCTTGACGGAGACTGAGATCCAGCAGGTCCCGGTTGATACCGCCACGAGCATCATCGTGGATCCCGAGACTTACAGTGGCAAACCTATCTCCAGGTCAGCGACCCGCAGCACCAAGGTCGAGCGCCGAGAAGCAGAGCTTTGTGAAGCATTCAGGGATATGCTCGAAGAACACGAGCATCAGGTGCGAAGATTCCAGATCAGAACTTCGGGCCTCTCTTCCAGTCTCCTCACTGATCTGTATGACACCAAGTCTCATGTACTCTACGAAGCTAAAGGGACAAGCTCACGCGAATCTGTTCGCATGGCCATCGGTCAACTCATGGATTACCGGAGACATATTAACCCGAACCCCACCCTTGCTGTCTTGCTCCCAAAAAAGCCAAACCCTGACCTGCAGGATCTCCTGGAGTCCGTCAATATCAACCTCGTCTACCAAGACGGTGGCGCCTTCGTCGGGTGGCCCATAGGAGATATCTAAATCCCCTTGCCGTCTGTGGTGCGGACTTCGGATTCACCAGAACCTGCCCGGTCACTGGTCGGTCAGGGACTCGGTGATCGAGGCGCGGGCGGCCCTTCGGGCGGGCAGTACCCCGGCGAGCAGGCCGACCAGCCCGGCGCCCACGAGGAAGGCCGCGATCTCGCCCGCGGGAAGGGCGAACAGTGTTCCCTCCATCATCGTCCGCCCCGCCAGGGCGCCGAAGACCACGCCCAGGGCGACACCGACGACCGCGCCGATCCCCGAGACGATCACGGCCTCGGTCGCGAGCATGAGCCGCATCTGTCCCCGCGACAGCCCCAGGGCGCGCAGGAGCGCGGACTCGCGGGTGCGCTCCAGGACCGACAGGGCCATGGTGTTGGCGATGCCGAACACCGCGATGACGATCGTCAGCGCCAACAGCCCGAGCACGGCCAGGAACAACTGGTCCATCATGCCCGTGTACTGCTCCTTGATCGCGGCGGCGTTGTCCAGGGCGACGGTCGGCTCGTCCGCCACCACCGACTCCAGTTCGGCGCGCGCCCGTTCCTGGGACACCCCGTCGGCCAGGACCACGTACACGATGTCGTCGTTCTCGCGGTCGAAGCCGGCGCCGAAGTCCTCCAGCGGGAGCGTGACCTCGGGGAGGATGGTCTCCCGGTCGACGACCGCCGTGACCTCGACATCGCGCCGGCCCTCCTCGGTCGTGACGGGGACCGTGTCGCCGACGCCCGTGCCCAGCTCCGCCGCCGCGTCCGCCCGGAGCACGGCGGTACCCGGGGCTCCGTCCAGACCGCCCTCCAGAAGCGCCTCCCCGGCGGCCTCCTGGAGTGAGATCCCGGTGACCGCATCCACCCGCGACATACGTCCGGCGACCTCGGCGTCCACGCTCCGCACCGTGTAGACCTCGTCGAAGTCGCCGTCGTCCTGGAGCCGCTGCGCGATGCGCCCGGGGATGCCCGTGTCCTGCTCGTCGTAGTACTTGGAGAGCATGTAGTCGATGGGGAACTGCGCGTCGAGCTTGTGGTCGATCGTCCGTTCCATGGTGCTGCTGACCACCGAGAAGCCGGTGACGAGCGTGACCCCCACGGTGAGGGCGACCATCGCGGTCGCGGCCCGTCTGGGGCTGCGCCGGGAGTTGTCGACGGCGAGCATGCCCGCCACCCCCGTGCGCCGCAACGGCCGGGCCACCAGGGCCGTCAGCGCGCTCACCAGGAGGGGGCCCAGGATCAGGACGCCGACGAACGCGACCACCCCCGAGGCGGCGACCATGCCCATGGCGGCCTGCCCCGGCTCGGCCCGCAGGGCGAACGCGCAGACCGCGGCGGAGGCGGCGAGGAACGGTAGCGCGGCGGCGGCCCGCAGCACACCGGCCCGGCGCCCTCCGGGGGCGTGCGCGGTGGCACCGGTGCGCAGTGCGGCCAGCGGCGGGACACCGGTCGCGCGCAGGGCCGGGACCAGGGCGGACACCAGTGTCACGACGGTGCCGACGGCCAGGCCCACCGCGACCGCCGTCGGCGTGATGACCGGTGCGGTGGCCATGTCCGGGTTGGCCGCGCTGAGCACCGCGAACCCGCCCGCGCCCAGCCCCGCGCCGGCGGCCGCTCCGACGGCGGAGGAGAGCAGGCCCACGATGAGGGCCTCCAGCAGCACGGAGCGAAAGACCTGGGAGCGCGTGGCGCCGACACAGCGCAGCAGGGCCATCTCGGTCTGGCGCTGGGCGATGAGGATGGCGAAGGTGTTGTAGATGACCAGCCCGCCGACGAACACCGCGACCGCGGCGAACAGCAGCAGCGCCATGGCGTAGACCTCGGCCTGGAGGCTGGCGGCGTCGGACAGGAGAGCCGCGTACTCCTGACCGGTGCTGACGTCGACGCCCTCGGCCCCGGCCGCTTCGACGACCGCCGCCACGGCCTCGGCGACCTCCTCCTGCGACAGTCCGTCGGCGCCCACGACGTCGATCTCCACGAAGTCGTCACGGCCGGTCAGCGCGGCGGTGGCATCAGGGGTGTAGAACAGGGTGCCCCGGAAGTTCATCAGGGAGTCGACCCCGGCGTTGACCAAGCCGACGACGGTGAACTCGTGCGTCCGGCCGTCGACGCCGTGCACCTGCACCCGGTCGCCGATCCCGTGGCCGGTCTGGCGGTGCGTGGCGGTGGCGAGCGCGACCTCGTCGGCGACCTGTGGTGCACGCCCCTCGACGACGGGGTAGCGGTGCAGGGCCTCCTCCTCCGGCAGCGACACCGCCAGGGTCGCCACCTGGCCCGCAGCTCGGCCGCGTTCGTCCAGCAGGGCGGCGCTGCCGTAGACCAGGCCCGCGGCCGCGTCGACCTCCGAAAGCGCGCGGACCTCCCGCAGGAGTTCCCCGTCGAGCCCGGTCGGTGCGGCTTCCTCACTCCGGTCGGCGACGGCGAGCGCGTCGAAGTCGTCCACACCGCTCAGAGCCTGCCGACTGTAGCTCTCGCTCATGGTGTCGGTGAAGACCAGCGTTCCGGTAACGAACATGACGCCCAGCACGATGGCCAGGGCCGTGGTGAACAGGCGGCCCCGGTGCAGGCGCAGGCCCGCCAGGGTGGTGCGCAGCATCTCAGGCCACCGTCCCGGCACCCGTGTTCGGCTTCCGCGTCATCCCGTTCTCCCCCTGTCCGTGTCCTTCTGGGCCACGGGGAGCCTAGGTCCGGAGAGTCCTCCGGCACCTCTGGCGAAAGCAAGGACCCGGCTCGGTTTCCGGGAGGAGCTCCAGGCCGCCCGACCCCCTCCTTTCGTGGGAGCCCGGACCGACTTCCGGCGATGCCCACGGCCACAGCTCGAAGCGGTGGACGTCGACGCGGACCTGAGGAAGACGCCTACGGGTTCCGCAGGCAGGGCACGGGAGCAGGGTGCGATCCGACGCTTCCCCCGGCAGACGAGCTTCGGGTGGTGAAGCGCTCACGCCGGGATACCAGCGCCGCCGAGAGCGTGGGCGCGACGGCCACGACGTAGCGGGGTCAACCCCCACCTGGTGCGTGCGCTGGTGTGGTTCACGCCAGGTGCAGTTCCTCGGCCAGGCGGGCCACCCGCTCCCGATCGGCGTTGGAAAGGCCCAGGACCGGGCGGGGGAGGCAGTGCGGGGCGACCAGTCCCAGGTGCTCGGCGATCGCGGCGGTCACACGCAGGCTGCCGTGGGCGGCGAACATCTCCCACAACGGCTTCAGCCGCTCCGACTCGGCCACGGCGGCCGCGGAATCACCGTTGAGGGCGGCACGGGCCAGGGGCAGCACGGTGTCGGGCACGGTGCCTCCCACCACGGAGTACCAGGCTTGGCAGCCGGAGTTCAGCCCGGTGGCGGCGGCGCTGTCGCCGGAGATCCCGATGCTCACATGGTCGGGAACGGCTTCGCGGATCGCGCCGACGCGCTCGCGGGCGGCGGACGGGTCCAGCGGGACCGGGGGGATCTTGATCGCGGCCACGTTGGGCAGCTCGGCGATGCGCGCGTACAACCCGTTCGAGAAGGTGAAGTGCGTCGTGCCCGGGTTGTCGTAGACCACCAGCGGCACCGACAGGTCCGCTGTGACCTCCTCGTAGAGCCCGAACACCTCCTCGTCGGTGAGCTGCTGGTAGCTCACCGGGGCCAGCATCACGGCGGCCGCCCCGGCTTCCTGGGCGTCCTCGGCCAAGGCGCGCACCAGGGAGGTGCGCAGCGCGCCGATACCGACGATCACCGGCACCTCGCCCGCCGAGCGCACGGCGGCCCGGGCCACCCGACCACGCTCCTCACGGTCCAGGTAGGCGTAGGAGCCGGTCGATCCCAGCGCGCCGACCGAGTCGACACCCGCCTCGACCAGGCGGGTGACGAGCCCGGTGTAGGCCTGCTCGTCGAAGCGGTCATCGTTGAGCGGGGTCAAGGGGAAGGCGCTCAGGCCGGTGAACATCGTCTCTCCTGGTTGATCGAGGTGAGGGTGGCCGGCAACCGGGCGGCGAAGGCTTCGACCACGGCCGACTTTGGGACACCGGTCTGCGGGATCCACATGTTGCCCCCAGCCGCCCCCGGCGACCAGGGCAGGTCGCGAGCGGCCAGCGCGTCGGTCAACAGCCTGCCCATCGCGGCCGGGTCCTTGGTTCGGGCCCCGCGCATGGCCCGGACATCCGGGGACGAGGGATCGTGCGGAGGTTCCCGCGGCGCTGGGACACCAGGCCGCCTACATCGGACGGTCGGCCGAAGCCGTGGACCTGGCGGAGAGACAGCCGGGAAGTGGGCCGTTGGCCCATCTTGGTCCGGGGACTCCGGACGGTTCCGAGGTACCCGGTGCGGCTACGGCTGACGCGCCTTGAGGGTGGCGAGCAAGCCGCTCCACTCAGGGCCGGTGAAGGCGAGGGCACCGAGCTCACGGTGCTGGGTGTCGCGCACCAGAACGCTCCGCCCTTCCGCCACCTCAACACAGTTCCCACCGCCACCACCGGAGTAACTGGACTTGTGCCAGGCCACGCGCTCGGCCTCGTTGAAAACCACCTTGTGCCTCATCCTTCGTATCGTTCGCTGCGGACGCGCTGGATGCGTTTGACGGATTCCTCAGGGTTTAGAGCCTGGCCCTGGATCTGCTGAAAGATGCGCGAGAAGAGGTCGATATCGGGATCCTTCTCCAGGTAGAGGGCACCTGCCCGGTATTCAACGAGAACGACGTCCCCGAAGCTGACATCAGCAAGCAAGTCGGGGAACTGCATGAGGACGAAGCTTCCCTCGCTGGCGGGGTGGGCGCCGGACTCAAAAGGCAGGACGCGGAGGTCCACGTTGGGCAGCTCAGCACGTTCCAACAGGATCGAGAGCTGTTCGCGCATGATCTTCGCGCCACCGACGGTGCGGTAGAGGGCACTCTCGTTCACCACCGCATTGAACTGGAGGGGAGAGTCTTCGGTCAGGCGCTTCTGCCGTTGCAGGCGCACGGTGACGTGAGCTTCGATCTGTTCGTCCGAGTCGGCATCGACGTCGGCCGAGAGCACGGCACGGGCGTAGTCGGCAGTCTGGAGCAGCCCGGGGATCGTGCCGTCCTCGTAGTTCAGCACGGTGTGCGCTTCGGATTCCAGGCCGACGTAGGACTCGAACCACTCGGGAATGTCCCGGTGCCTGTGCCACCAGCCGAGTTCCTTCTGCCTGGCCAGGTCAACGAGCTTGTCTCTGTCCTCCTGAGACAGCCCGTAGAACTCGCTGAGCACGTACACGATCGGTACGGGCCAGGGGTTCTCCGCCTTCTCGTACTTGGTCAGCGTGCCTGGACTGATGTCGGCGTGACGAGCCGCAGTTCCACTCTTGATGCCCGCCCGGATACGAGCGCGCTTCATGACGCGGGCGATGGTGCGCCGGGTGACGCCTGCTGGGCTCTGACCCACCGATGACCTCCAGGAGCCGGGGTGTGTCCAGTTTGGCGCATCCCTACCCAGAGAGCCAACTTGTGGCAATCAGTCTCCGCGCAAATTTCCCTGGAATCTATTGCGCATCGCTCTGTGTGTCTACATACTCATTGCTTAGAGACAGACACACCAGGTGACTGTTGATCTGAGGGAGTTTGCGATGGGCGGGTTTGGTGTGCCTCGGCCGAGGCGGGCGGTGAAGGAGGAGTGGCGGGTGCCCGGGAGCGGACTGCCGCACCGGTTCCCCAGCGGGGGGACGGGGACGCGCACGGCGTTCTTCGGATCCCAGCCCTCGCAGTCGGCTCAGATCCGCAGTTGGTGCCAGCGCGGCGTCCGCCTGCCCGCACACCGGGCCTTTCCCGTGCTGGTGGTGGTCAGCGAACTGGTGGCCAACGCCTGGCTGCACAGCGCTTCCGGCGCCGAATGCGGGCGGGTGAGGATCCAGATGCGGCACCTGCTGGAGCGTGTCCTCCTCGTGGCGGTCACCGACGACGGGCCGCGCCCCGGACAGACCGTCTGCCTACCGCGGCTGACCCCCGAGGCCGACGCCTTGGCCACGTGCGGTCGGGGTCTGCGCCTCGTGGACCGGCTGTCCGTGGAATGGGGCTGGGACGGCGAACCCGGCAGGCCCCTGACGGTCTGGGCGCACATCGACCCCTACGCGCCCGCCCACGAGAGCGTCGAGGCCTGAGGAGCACGGAGTGGCGTGGGACCGCGATCAGGACACCGACAAGTACGAGGCCGCCCGTCTCTTGGACCAACTGCACAGCCACTGGTGGGTGCTGTGGGGACCGGGATCACGCCTCTTCTTCGCCTTCTACCTCGGCCCGCACCACGTCGCGCCGCTGAGCGCGGCCACTCCGCAGCAGCTCGACGAGCGGATCCGCACCACCGAGTGGGAAGCGCAGCCCCACCGGGGCCAATGACACCCGCCCGGACACAGAACCGGACACAGAAGAAGAGAAGGTGCCCCGACCGGTGCTTGGACCCACCGGACCGGGGCGCGATCAACCACCTGAGCAAGCAGGAGGAAGACCGTGGAGCACCACCCTAACGGGCGACACCGCAGGCCCCGCCAGAGCTTGGCCGGACGCGTGTGGGCGCTGACCGCCGCGATGCTGGCCATCGCCCTGGCCTACGTGTTCGTCCCCGAGCACCCCCGGCGTCCCCGCCCCGAGAGGACGGCGATCACGCCGCCGCCCCGCCACCGGGAACCGCCGCCCGCATCCGCGCGGCAGGACCAGCGTCAGCGGCAGCACCAGCGTCAGCGCCCCGAGCAGGACCCGCCGGACTTCCCGGCCGACGACGTCCGGCGAACGAGTGCGAGCCGCACCTCCCCGCGATGGAGGGGCGACCACCAGGGCGGCGAGCACGTGAGCGAGAGGCGCGGGACCGACCCCGCCGAGGCCGCGGGCGCCCTGGTCCGCCCCTACCTGGCCGCGGCGCCCCTCTCCTCTTCTCCCCCTCCCCCTCCGCCCTCACCGAGGCGCACACCTCTGATTCCCGGGCCCCGGGTCCCGGCCGGCGACCTGCTGGACGGACCCGTCGATTCGACCCCCTTCGCCGCCCCCACCGCCCCCACTGGCCCCGCCAGGCCCGCGTCACCCGCCGAAGGCGTGGCCGACGACATGGGCGACCTCGCCGCGGTGATCCGCCTCTACCTCGACCGGGTTGGACGAGCCGACCGCGGGGAAACACTCCAACGGGCGGCGTCCACCACGGACACCGCCCGTTCACCGTCGCCACCGGCGGGCGTCCACCGGGATCTACCAGTTGGTAACAATTGGGACCACGTGTCGCCCGCCTCTGGAGACTGTGACCGGGCGCACTCTAGGGTTCCGGCATGGGTGTAATGCGTAAGCGTGTCCTCGTTCGTGTGCTTCTGGGCCTTCTCTCCACCGTGGTGGTGCTGGCCCTGGTCGGCGCGCTCCTGGGGGTCTGGACGGTCCGAAGGTCCTTCCCGGAGACCTCCGGAGAGCTCACCGTCCCCGGCCTGGAGTCCTCCGTCAACGTGCTGCGCGACGAGCACGGCGTCGCCCACGTCTACGCGGACAACACCCACGACCTCTTCATGGCGCAGGGGTTCACGCACGCCCAGGACCGCTTCTGGGAGATGGACTTCCGCCGCCACGTCACGGCGGGGCGCACGGCCGAGCTGTTCGGCCCGGACCAGGTGGAGACCGACGTCTACCTGCGCACCATGGGCTGGCGGCACGTCGCCGAGCAGGAGTACGACCTCCTCGCCCCCGAGACGCAGGACTACCTGGACGCCTACGCGGCCGGGGTCAACGCCTGGCTGGCCGAGAACGACGGCACGGAGGCCAGCCTGGAGTACGGGCTGCTCTCCGTGCTCAACGGCGGCCACGAGATCGAGGAGTGGACCCCGGTCGACAGCCTCGCCTGGCTCAAGGCCATGGCCTGGGACCTGGGCGGCAACATGCAGGAGGAGACCCAGCGCGCCCAACTGGTCGACGCCGGGCTGACGAAGGAGCAGGTCGAGGAGCTCTACCCGGCCTACCCCTTCGAGGAGCACCAGCCCATCACGGACACCGACGAGCACGAGGCAGCCGGGCCCGATTCCGGATCCGAGACCGGGAACGGGAACGGGAACGGGAGCGAGAGCGACCTGCGGGAAGCCGACGAGCGCCGTTCCCCCGAACTGCCCGCCGACGCGGTCTCCGCCCTCACCGGCGTGGCCGAGACCGCCGCGTCGCTCCCCCGGATGCTCGGCCCGAGCAGCAGCCCCGACCTGGGCTCCAACTCGTGGGTGGTCGGCGGGGAGCACACCGAGAGCGGCGAGCCCCTGCTGGCCAACGACCCCCACCTGGGCGCGGCGATGCCCTCCACCTGGTACCAGATCGGGCTGCACTGCACCGAGCTGTCCGAGGCCTGCCCCTTCGACACCAGCGGGTTCAGCTTCTCCGGCCTGCCCGGCGTGATCATCGGCCAGAACGAGTCGATCGCGTGGGGCTTCACCAACGTCAACCCCGACGTCATGGACCTGTACGTGGAGCGGATCGAGGGCGACGGCTACGTGGTCGACGGCGAGACCCGGCCGCTGGAGACCCGCGAGGAGACCGTCAAGGTCGCGGGCGGCGAGGACGTCGACATCACCGTGCGCTCCACCCGTCACGGGCCGCTGCTGTCCGACACCTCCGCGGGCGCCGACCTAGCCGGGATCGCCGAGGACCCCGACCTGGAGGGCGCCGAGGAGGGCGAGTACGCCGTCGCCCTCCAGTGGACCGCGCTGACCCCCGGGACCACGGCGGACTCCATCTTCGCCATGAACCGCGCCCGCGACTGGGACGACTTCCGCGAGGCCGCCAGCCAGTTCGACGTCCCGGCGCAGAACCTCGTCTACGCCGACAACGAGGGCAACATCGGCTACCAGACCCCCGGCACGGTGCCGGTCCGCGGCGAGGGCGACGGCCGCTACCCCGCCCCCGGCTGGGACTCCGACTACGACTGGAAGGAGTACATCCCCTTCGACGAGCTGCCGAGCGTGTACAACCCCGAGTCGGGCGTCATCGTCACCGCGAACCAGTCGGTCGTGGACGCGGACTACGAGCACATGCTCACCGGCGACTGGGACTACGGCTACCGGTCGCAGCGGATCAACGACCTGCTCGACGAGGCGATCGCCGAGGGCCCGGTGACCGGTGAGGACATGTCGCGCATCCACATGGACTCGTTCCACGGCGGCGCCGTCGACGTCGTCCCCCACCTGTTGGAGGCGGACGTGGAGGGGACCACCGCCCAGGCGCAGGAGCTGCTGAGGGACTGGGACCTGTTCACCGACGCGGACTCCGCCGGGGCCGCGTTCTACCAGGCCACCTGGCGCCACCTGCTGCCGCTGCTGTTCGACGAGCTGGAGCCGTACACGATGAGCGGCAGTTCGCGCGGGATGTACGTGGTGGGACGGCTGCTGGAGGACCCGGAGTCGCACTGGTGGCGGGGCGAGGAGGCCGACGGGCGCGAGGAGGTGCTCGCCGCGGCGATGGACGCGGCGGCCGACGAGCTGACCGAGCGCCTGGGCGAGGACCCCGCCGACTGGCGCTGGGGCGACCTGCACACCCTGACCGCGACCCACGAGTCGTTCGGCACCTCGGGCATCGGCCCGGTCGAGTGGCTGTTCAACCGGGGTCCTGTGGAGAGCTCCGGCGGGTCCAGCATCGTCAACGCCACCGGGTGGGACCCGACCGAGGGGTACGCCATCACCGCGGTGCCGTCGATGCGGATGGTGGTGGACCTGTCCGACCGGGACGCCTCCACGTGGGTGCACCTGACCGGCAACTCGGGCCACGCGTTCCACGGCGACTACGACGACCAGTTGGAGCTGTGGAGCCGGGGCGAGACCCTGCCGTTCGTGGTCAGCGAGGAGGCGGTCCGCGAGGCCGCCGCGGACGAGCTGGTCCTGAGGCCCTGATGCGCTGAGGCCCCGGTGCGCCGGCCGCGAGCGTGAGGTTCCTCCGCCGGTGATCTTGCTCTTGGTGGCACTGTGAGGCACCGACAGTGCCGCTGGGAGCAAGATCATCGCAAGTGGGCGGGCCCGGGTGGGCGGGCCCGGAGCGGTGGGAGGCGTGGGGAGGGGAGGTCGTCAGTTCCGCTCGGCGGACCGGAGCGGGAAGGAGACCCCGGTGAGCTCCTCCGACAGCGTCCACAGGCGCTTGGCGGCGCGGCCGTCCCAGGCCTCCTCGCTCCGGCTGGAGAGGGCGGGTGCGCCGCGCGTGCCGCCCATGGCCTTGGGACCGGCGTAGGCCCCGCCGGGAACGTCCTGGGTGGCGGCGAAGACCGTGGGCAGGGCGCCGTTCGCGGCGCTCTGGGCGAAGATCTTGTTGCCCAGCATCGCGATCCCGCGGGAGAGCGGGTTGGCGCCGTGGCTCTGTAGATTGGTCGCCGCGTAACCGGGGTGGGCGGCGGTGGAGAGCACCGGGGATCCCACGGCGTCCAGGCGGCGCTGGAGCTCCAGTGTGAACAGCAGGTTGGCGAGTTTGGACTGCGCGTAGGCCTTGTAGGGGGTGTAGCCCCGCTCCAGGTCGACGTCGTCGAAGTCGATGCCCCGGGCCATCCGGTGCATGCTGGAGGAGACGGTGACCACCCGGCCGGTGACGTGCTCCAGGAGGAGGTTGGTCAGGGCGAAGTGGCCGAGGTGGTTGGTGCCGAACTGTAGCTCGAAGCCGTCCTTGGTCCTGCCCCGGGGCACCGCCATGATCCCCGCGTTGTTGATGAGCAGGTGGATGTCGCCCCGCCACCGCTCGGCGAAGGAGCGTACGGAGGACAGGTCCGCCAGGTCCAGGCGGCGCACCTCGGTGTCGCCGTCCACGCTGTCGGCCGCGGCACGGCCTCCCACCTCGTCGCGCACGGCCAGCACGACACGGGCTCCGGCCCTGGCCAGCACACGCGTGGTCTCGATGCCCAGACCGCTGTTGGCTCCGGTGACGACCGCGGTCCGGCCGCTGAGATCGGGGATTCTGACCGCTGAGGTGTCCATCTCGCCACGGTAGGCGAGCCCTCAGGGGTTGTCCATGGGACCAATGATGGCAGCGCGAACATCCGCTTATCCTGGATCCCATGGCCGACCGCCCCTACCACCACGGAGACCTGCGCGCCGCCCTGCTCGCCAACGCGGAGCGCGCCCTGGCCGAGCACGGTCCGGCGGCGCTGTCCCTGCGCGAGCTCGCCCGCGAGGCGGGGGTCAGCCACGCCGCACCGGGCCGCCACTTCAGGGACAAGCAGGCGCTGCTGGACGCGTTGGCGCTGACCGGCTTCGAGCGGCTGATCGGTCGGCTGGCGGAGGCGTCCGCCTCCGGAGGGAGCGCGCGTGCCCAGGTCCTCGCCATGGCCAGGGCCTACGTGGGGTTCGCGATGGAGCACAAGGCGCTGCTCGACCTGATGTACGCGCACAAGCACGATCCCGACGTCTCCGAGCAGTTGGCCGACGCCGTGTCGCGGCTGAAGGACATGCTGGTGCGGCCCATCGTCGACGGCCAGGCCGCCGGTGAGATCGCGGGCGGCGATCCGGTGGTCCTCGCGTCCGTCGTGTCCGCGACCCTGCACGGCATCACCGTGTTCAGCGCCACGGTCTCCCCCGAGGAGGTCGACGCGGGCCTCGCCGACGTGGTCCACGTGCTCTTCGAGGGCCTGGCCCCGCGCTGACGGGCGCTTCCCGGCGGATCCCCCCGCGACCGGGACCAGCGGTGACGAAGCCGACCGCGCGATCGCGAGTACACCGCGACGCGAGAACCCGACGCCGCGATGGCGCCCGTCTTCCGGCCGGAGGGAAGGGGATGAACCGGTGGGGCACGTGGGCGTTCGGAAAGGGTTGAAGGCGGTGCGCGGGAGGCGGGAGGGCCGAAAGCGGCGCATGGGCGTCCGGGAGGGTCCGGGGCGGGGCGCGGGAGGCCGTCGCCGGGGAGGCGGAGAGGGAGCACGGCCTAATCTGTGGTGATGCGGGAAAGACTGCGCCGGTGGAGCCGCCCGGCCACCGAGGCCGCCCTGTGGGCGCTGTTGGGCCTGTTCATCGTGGTCGAACTGTTCGGTGCCCGCGACCGGCCACCGCTCCTCGAAACGTACGTACTCCTCCTCGCCCTGGGCATCGCGGCCGTCCTGCGCCGCTCCCTCCCGCTCACCGCCGTGGGCGTCATGCTCGCCGGTGCGACCCTGCAGATATCGGCCAACGCCCTCCAGTTGGTGCCGAACTTCGCGCTCTCCCCGTGGCTGGCCGTGATGGCCCTGTCCCTCCTCGCGGGACTGCGCTCCGACCGGGTGCGGCCCATGGTCGCGACGGTGGCCGTGGCGTGTGCCTTCACCTTCGTCCTGTACCTGCTGTCGGGGATCATGTTCGGCTCCGACGTCCGTGCGTTCCTGTCCGACTTCGTGGACTGGCTGGGCGGTGCCCTCGCCATCGCCCTGACCACGTTCGCCCCGTGGCTGTTCGGCCGGTACCAGCGGCTGTACCACAACGCGACACGGGGCGGCTGGGAGATCGCCGAGCGCATGGAGCGGACCCGTGCCGCCGAGGCCGACCGGGCCCGCCTCCGGGAGCGCGCCCGCATCGCGGGGCGGATGCACGACTCCCTCGGGCACGACCTCGCACTGATCGCGATCCGCGCCGCCGCCCTGGAGATAACCGCCCAAGACGACCCCGAGCAGCGGAGGGCGGCCGGTGAGCTGCGCACGGCCGCGCACGAGGCCAACCTGCGGCTGCGGGAGGTCATCGGGGTGCTGCGTGAGGGAGGCGAGGGGGGCGAGGACGCCGATGACGACGAGGCCCCCGAACCGGTGGCCGCCCTGGTCCAGCGCGCCTCGGACGCCGGGATGCCGGTCCGGCTGCTGCGGGAGGGTCCCGACCCGGACCCGGCGGCCCCGGGCGGCGCGGTCGTGCACCGGGTGGTCCGGGAGGCCCTGACCAACGCGGCCAAGTACGCGCCGGGGGCCGAGGTGACCGTGCGGGTGGTCCGCGAGGCGGACCGGACCAGGGTGTCGGTCGGTGACACCGGCTCCGGCGCGGACGCGATCCTGCCCGCACGCAGGCAGGAGGGGTCCGGCCTGGCCGGGCTGCGCTCCCTGGTGGGAGAGTTCGGCGGCAGCCTCGACGCCGGTCCGGAGGACGGTGCGGGGTTCACCGTGCGGGCGACCGTCCCGGACTCCGGTGGCGGCCGCGCCGACGGTGGCGCGGAGGAGGGGACCGAGGCGTTGGAGACCCGGCGCGCCCACGGCGAGGCCCGTGACCGTGCCCGGCGCCGACTGGTCACCGCCGTGACCGTCCCGGTCGCCCTGGGACTGGGGACGGTACTGGTCGGTTTCGGGCTGTTGGCGTGGATCAGCACCAGCACCGTCCTGCCGCCCGAGCGCTACGAGCGGCTGTCCGTGGGAGACGACCAGGAGCGGGTGGAGCGGATGCTGCCCCGGTTCGCCTATCCCGAGCAGTCCGTGCCGAACCGGCCGCCGGAGCCGCCCGGCGCCCGGTGCTCCTTCTACCTGGTGCGGAACGAGAACGGACTGCCGCCGGTGTACCGGCTGTGCTTCGCGGACGGGGTCCTGGTGGACAAGGACGAGATCCAGCGCGTCGAGTAGGGCGGGTCCGGCGGGTGCCGTGCGTCGCGCGGTGGGGCGGGTGTCCTCCACACGGTGCGCGCGGTGGCCGCCGCAGGTGGTGCGGGTGCCGCGCGTCGGGGCCGGTGGCCGTCGCGCGGTGGGGCGTACGGCCTCCGCACGCTCCCCCGACCGGGCGCCGAGTAGGGTGTCGGCGTGAACGCGACAGACGGTGACGGGGTGCTGAGAGTCGTCCTCGCCGACGACGAGGCGATGATGCGCGCGGGTATCCGCGCGATCCTGTCCGCGGTGCCCGGCATCGAGGTGGTGGGCGAGGCCGAGGACGGTGCCGCCGCCGTGGCCCTGGTGGCCGAGCACCGGCCCGACATCGCCCTGCTGGACGTGCAGATGCCCGGCACGGACGGCCTGGCCGCGACGGAGGCCATCACCGCGAGGTACCCGGGGACGGCGGTCGTCATCCTCACCACCTTCTCCGAGGACGCCTACATCGCGAGGGCCCTCTCCGGCGGTGCCGGCGGGTTCGTGCTCAAGAGCGGCGACCCCCGCCAACTGGTGGACGGGCTACGCGCGGTCGCGGACGGCGGAGCGTACCTGTCGCCGGAGGTGGCGCGCCGGGTGATCGACGAGCTGGACGCCTCCGGGGGGCGGCTGTCCCGGGCGTCGGAGGCCCGGGAGCGGGTCGGGCAGCTCACGGAGCGCGAACGCGAGGTGCTGGCGCTGGTCGGCGAGGGGTGCCCCAACGACGAGATCGCCCGCCGTCTGGCCATCGCGTCGGGCACGGTCAAGGTGCACGTGGGGTCGATCCTCACCCGGCTCGACGTGCGCAACCGGGTCCAGGCCGCCATCCTCGCCTACGAGGCCGGACTGGTCTAGGGCGTGTGTGGTGGATGCCGCCCGTCGTTTGGAGAGCGCTGCGCGCGAAGCGCGACCGTTGAGGGCGGTGGGAGGGAGACGGGCGGGCGTATCCGGTGGTGGCCTCGCAAGGCCGAAGAAGGAAGCATCCTGGTTTGGCTGTTGACTGATGAGAACGCAGTGAGGGTGCCGCTGGGGCGTCGCGCAGCAGGGTGAGTATCCGCCATACATGCCCTAGGGGCGTTCTCGGCGGACGCGCGCCGACCTGTCCGAACGCCGCGGTCCCCGGGCACCGCGCCCCGGGCGCCGCAGTCGGCCCGTCGGTGGCCCGTCGCCGGCCCGCCGGTGGCGCCCGGAACTCGTCCGATCCGATCCGCCGTACTCCTGTCGCTTCGCCCGAAGCCCCGTTAACGTGTGCCCTATCCCCCAAACCCCCTGTTCGGAGAGGGCTTCGCCAGTGGTCCCGATCAAGCACACGCCCCGTTCCCGATCCACACGCCCGGCGCGACGCGCCGTCCGGGCGGGCCTCGTCCCCGCTCTGGCCCTGCTGCTCGCGGGGTGCGGCAACTCCCAGGACGATCCCGACAGCCTGGTCTCCGTATCCCCCGAGTCGGCCGCCCCCGCGCCCAGCTCGGACGACTCCCCCGACACATCGCGTTTCAACCGGTTCGACTCACAGATAGGCGACCTCAACGCCACGCTGTCCTACTGCGCTCCGGGAATGTCGGCCAACGCGGAGAAGAGCTGCGGCCTCGACCACATCCGCTCCGGGATCACCGACGACGTGGTCGAGCCCATGCGCGAGGAGATCGAGGGAAGCCCGGCCCCCGAGGAGTACGCCGACGTCTCCACCGCGATCGACGGAATGGACGAGACGGTCAAGGCACTCAAGCCCTGCGAGGACTGGTTCACCTCCGAGGAACACGAGTCGGACACGGAGTGCGGCCAGGCGTGGAGCTCCCTGGTCTCGAACTGGAGGGACCTCACAGGCGCGATGGGCTACGGGGTTCCCTGACCTCGGCTCCACATCGCGGTGCGGGCCGCGACGCGGAACCGCGGTGCGGGCCCGGTTGTCCACAGGCGCGAACCGGGTCTGGCGGTGTGGGGGCCGCTGCGGTCTCATGGAAAGCGGGGGGTCCCCGGGGCCCTTCCACACACGCGTGCCCGCGGGTCCCGCCCCGTCCACTCCCCCGCCCCGTCCACTCCCCCGCCCGTCCGCTCCCCCGCGCCTCGCTCCCTCGCCCCTTCGTCCCTTCGTCCCTTCGTCCCTTCGTCCCCTCGCGCGTCTACCCCTTTGTGCCTATCCGGCCGTTGCCGACCAGGCGATGCGCGGGTGAGGCCCGGCGACGGAGGATACGGACATGATCACCGCCAGCTCCGTCCGAAGGAAGCGCATACTCGCCTACGGGTCGGCCGCGCTCGTCCTCGCCGCGACGTTCTCGATCCCCACCGTCGTCACCGCCGTCACCGACTCCGGAAGCCTGGTCCTCACACCGCCCGAACCCACCGGCCCGTACGCCGTCGGCCGGACCGAACTGCACCTCGTGGACCCCGACCGGGGCCACCCGTGGGTGGAGGAGGCCACCACGCGGGACGTCATGGTCAGCGTCTGGTATCCGGCCGGCGAGGACGGCGGAGCCGAACCCGCGCCCTACGTCACGCCCTCCGTCGCCGGTGCGCTGAAGAGCCAGCTGGAACAGGGCGGGCTCCACCGCGACGCCGTCGACCTCGCCGCCTCCCGCGCCAACGCCCTCCAGGACGCGGCCGTCTCCGACGCGGGCCCCTTCCCCGTGGTCCTCTACTCACCCGGGTTCCGGGAGTCCCGGTTCCTCAACACCTCCAACATCGAGGAGCTCGTCTCCCACGGCTACGTGGTGGCGGCCATGGACCACCCGTACGAGACGCTGGCCGTGGACATGCCCGACGGCCGGGTCCTGCGCACGAACGCGCCCTCCTACAGCGCCGATGTCGCCCGGGAGGTCATCGCGGTCCGGAGCGAGGACGTCGGCCTCGTCCTGGACGGCCTGACCGAGCTGGCCGGGGGCGGCAGCCCCGACGCGAGCGGCCAGGAGCCGCCCGCCGGACTGGGCGAGGCGCTGGACATGGACGCGGTGGGCATGTTCGGCCACTCCGCCGGAGGGTTCACCGCCGCCGAGGTCATGCTGGTGGACGACCGCGTCGACGCCGGTATCAACATGGAGGGCAGCATCGGCTACCACGTGGGCGACGAGGTGTGGGCGGAGTCCAACCTCCGGGGGACCGACCGTCCGTTCGCGCTCCTGACGGCGGGGCTGTCCGGCAGCGCCCGGAAACCGCACCACAGCGGGTACAGCCCGGGCTACCGGATGTTCGTCGAGGCCTCGTCCGCGCACGTCCTGGAGCTGTACATGGCCGACGGCGAGCACATGAGCTACACCGACCAGCAGTGGATCCTGCCCGCCATCGAGGAGTACCACCACCCCGGCGGTGACGCCTGGAGGAACCTGGTGTCCGGGGCGATCGGCACCGTCGACCCCGAGGGATCCGTCCGCACCCAGCGCGCCCACGTCACGGCCTTCTTCGACACCCACCTTCGAGGACAGGACACCCCGGTCCTGGACGGTCCCTCCCCCGACTTCCCCGAGATGGAGTTCGTCGGCCACGACTGATGACACGGGTCCCGGGAGAGCTCTCCCGGGACCCGTCACCCACCGGACCGGCGCAGAACAGGCCGGAGCGAAGCGGACCGGACCGAAGCGGACCGGCGCAGAGCCGTGCGGAGCGGGCCACCGGAGCCGTGGTGTCCAGGACCCGCGTGCCCGGGAACCGCGCGCCCGGGACCCGCGGTACTCAGGAGGCGCACAGCCGGGCGGTCAGCACCTCACGTGCCCAGTCCTCCCACCGCTCGTGCGGCCAGCCCCGGTCCCGGACGAGCGCCAGGTACAGCTCGGGGCCCAGCACCGCGTACAACTCGTCGGCCGCACTGGCGGCGTCCAGACCGGGCGCCGCCCCGGGCTTGTCCACGAGGGCCCGGGCGAAGGCGGTCTGGACCGTGTAGCGGGGATCGGCCGGGGCGTCCTCGCCCCACAGACCGCCCACGGCGGGGTCGGTGGCGGCGGCGACCCTCAGCATCTCGGACACCCCGGCGACGCGGGCCAGCACCCGGCCCGTGCCGTCCACGTGCGCTTCGAGCGCGGACCGGGCGTCCGGTCTGCCCGCCGCGTCGCGGAACCAGGCGCGCTCCAGGGTCGGCACGGGTTCGTCATCACCGGCGATCGCCGTGTCGACCACCTGTTTGAGCAGGGCCTTCTTGGTGCCGAACGTGTAGAAGAGCGTCTGCACCGCGACCCCGGCCCGGTCGGCGACGTCCTGCATGGGCGTGGCCCCGAAACCGTTCGCCACGAACAGCTCCTTGGCGGCCTCCAGCATGCGCATGCGGGTCATCCGCGCCTTCTCGGCACGCTTTCCCCCGGTCTTGACCTGGTTCATGCCAGCAGCTTATAACTAGAGTAAGTCACTAGTGAGCGACACTAGTGGAATTGGCTGGGAGGACACCATGTCCGAGGTGACCAACACCGAGCAGCAGCAGGTCTGGAACGGATGGCTCGGCGAGCACTGGGTGGAGCACCCGGACCGCTACGACGGCCTCGTGGAGGGGTACAACGCGCTGATCCTGGACGCCGCCGGTGTCGGTGCCTCCTCGCACGTACTCGACGTGGGATGCGGCACCGGCCAGCTCACCCGGGAGGCCGCCGCGAGGGCGGTGGACGGCTCGGCCACCGGTGTGGACATCTCGGCGCGGATGGTCGCCGCCGCAGAAGAGCGGGCCCGGGGCCTGGCCAACGTCTCCTTCGAGGAGGCGGACGCCCAGGTCCACCCCTTCCCTCGGGAGGGCTACGACGCCGTGGTCAGCAGGGGCGGGGTGATGTTCTTCGACGACCACGTGTGCGCGTTCGCCAACTTCGGCCGGGGTCTGCGCCGGGGCGGACGCCTGGCCTTCCTCGTCCCCGGCGCCGCCGAGCCCGACGGCGAGTACGCGCGGGCGACCGCCGCGCTGCGCCCGCACATGGCGAAGCCCTCCCCCACCACCCGCCGCATGATGTCCCTGGGCAGCCGCGACGTCGTCCACGGGCTCCTGAGCGCGTCGGGATTCCGGGACACGGACATCGAGCGCGTCGAGTCCGTCGCCGTCCTGGGCGCGGACCCGGTGGACGCCGCGGACTTCGTGTGCGGGCAGGGCATGGTGCGGTCATGTCTGGAGGGACTCGACGACGCCACCCGGCACAGGGTGCGCGAGGAGCTGGTGGAGGGGCTGACCGCCTTCCACACCGCTGACGGCGTCCGGGTCGGCGACTCGGGTTGGCTGGTCAGCGCCGTGCGCGTGTGACACGCGCCGGTTCGGGGCGGGGCGGGGCGGGAACCACCGCGCCACCGGCCCCGCCCGCGCCCTACACGTCCCGGACGCGCAGCTCGGTGTGGGCCACGATCTGCGCGGCCAGGGCCCAGCCCGCCACCGCGGCGATGTTCACGGGCCCGTCGTGCGGTGCCGTGTAGAACCCGACGTCGCCGCCCGCGTAGAACTCGATCCCCGCCATCCCCGGCATCAGCGCCGCGAGGTCGTTGATCATCTGCACCCCGGAGAGCTGCATGACCAGCGGCAACCCCAGGAGAAGCAGGAATCCCACGGTGAACGTGCCCGACATGCTGCGCAGAGCCGTGCCGAGGCCGACGAACAGCACGGCGAACAGAGCCATGCACACGCCCGCCCTCAGCGCCGTCGCCAGGGCACCCGCGACGTCGACGTCGGTGTACCAGCCGACGAACCCGGCCAGCACCGCCACCCCGACCACCGTGGCGAGCGCGCCCACCACGAAGGCCAGCCCGGCGGTCACCAGCGTGCGCGCCGCCAGCACCGTTCCCCGGTTCGGCCGCCACAGCAGCGTGCTGGTGACGCTGCGGTTGGTGAACTCCCCGGTCGAGGCGAGCGCGGCCAGGATCAGCACCGCGAACTGCACGAGGTAGAAGTGCCCCTGCGAGGTGAGCCGCATGAAAGCGCGGCCGTCCGCCTCGTCGGGGTTCTCCAGGATCCGGGTCCACTCCGTGTAGCCCATGAGCACGGCGAACAGGGCCATGCCCGCCAGCGCGGCGGCGACGGCCCACCAGGTGGACCGCAGCGACGACTGCCGCACCCACTCGGCGGCGACCTCCCGGAGCAGGTCCGACCGCCGACGGCCGGTCGCCCCGACCGCTTTCGCCGATCCGAGTCCGTGCTGCCCGTCCGCCCGCCGTCCTGGTCGCACGCCCGCCTCTCGTCCGGGCCGCCTCTCCGCCTGCCGCCCGGTATCCCGCCTCTCCCGCATCTCCTGTGTCTCCGTCGCCTCAGCCGTCTCCGGAGTGCCCGGCGTACCCGGCGTGTTCGTCCCGCTCATACGTCCTGCCCGCGCTTTCCGCCGTTCTCCGGCCCTCGACCCGTCCGCTGGTTCTCCGGTGTCCGCATCAGCGCACCGGTCCGTTCGCGCCCGCCGCTCCCCCCGCGGCGTCCGCCGTTCTCCCGGGCGCCTCCGGCGCGCCCGCCGCTTCGCCCTTCGCCGGACGCGAGCCGAACTCGACGGCCTCCCCGGTGAGTTCCAGGTAGGCCTGCTCCAGCGAGGCCTCCTCCAGCCGCAACCCGTGGACCCGGGCGCCCACCGCGTGCGCGTGGTCGCCGACCTCCGTCACGTCCAGTCCGAACACCCTCAGGCCGGGGCCGCGGTCGGTGCCGCCGCCCCGGACTCCCTCCCCGCCGGCGGTGTCCCGTCCGTCCCCGCCGTCCTCCACGTCCTCGACCCGCACCCGCGGCCCCAGTCCCTCCAGCCGCTCCCGAAGCCTTCCGGAGTCCGGGCTGCTCACCAGCACGTGCGTACGCGACCACGCCGCGATCACGTCACCGATCGGAGCGTCCGTGATCAGCCGCCCCCTGCCCACCACCACCAGGTGGTCGGCGACCATCTCCATCTCGCTCATCAGATGGCTGGAGACGAAGACGGTGCGGCCCTCGTCGGCCAGCCGCCGGGTCAGGTCCCGCATCCACCGCACACCGTCGAGGTCGAGCCCGTTCACCGGCTCGTCGAACAGCAGCACACCGGGGTCCCCCAGCAGAGCGTCCGCGACGCCCAGCCGCTGGCGCATGCCCAGCGAGTACCCGCCGACCCGCTGACGTGCGACGTCGGTCAGACCGACCTCCTCCAGCACCTCCTCGACCCGGCTCCTCGGGATACCCCCGCCCACGGCCTTCGCGGTCAGGTGGGCCCGGGCGCTGCGCCCCGGGTGGGCGGCGTCCGGCGACAGCAGGGCTCCGACCTGCCTGGTCGGCCAGGCCAGCCGTGCGTACTCGCCGCCGTTGACCAGCGCCTCGCCCGACGTGGGCCGGGCCAGACCCAGCATCAGCCGCATGGTCGTGGACTTCCCGGCGCCGTTGGGCCCCAGGAAGCCGGTCACCCTCCCGGGCTCGACGGTGAAGGTGAGCCCCTCCACCGCCGCCTTGTCTCCGTAGCGTTTGGTCAGTTCGCGCACCGTGAGCACGGTTTCCCCTTTCTCCCGCTCCTAGGTGCACCACGCTAGGAACCGGAGGCCCGTCCCCACATCTGTGGTTCGTCGGGACCCGACTACGCACTTGTGCCTACTGGCCGCGGGACCTGCCGGGTTCGCGGGGGTCGGCGGTCGACGGTGTCCGGACCGTCCCCGACCGGCCGGCTCAGCCGACCTGAGCAGGCCCCGGCGCAGCCGGCCGGCCCCGTTTCACCGGACCGGCGCCCCGGGTAGGTCGCCGTTGTGGCCAGTACGACCCGACGGCCGAAACGGGGGAGAACCATGCATGCGTCCGTCGGCGACTACGTGCACACTCACGGGGTCGCCAGCACCGATGGCAGGAACACCGGGGAGATCGTGGAGGTACGCGGCGCCAACGACGGTCCGCCGTACGTGGTGCGGTTCCCCGACGGCGAGGAGCGGGTCATCTACCCGGGACCGGGCACGGTGGTGGAGCCCCGGGACCCGGTGGACTGACGGAGCCGGAGAAGGCCCCGGGGCGTTGGGCACCCGGGTGTTCGTCACCGGGGGTCCCGGAGCGGGACGGTGCGCGGAGCGGTCGGTGCCCGCGCCGGGGCGTGGCCGTGACGGCGACAGCGATAGCGGCGGTGGCAGCGGCGGTGGGACGTGCCCGCCGCCGTTCGCGTGTCAGACGGACAACCGGTCCAGGAAACCGGCGAGGTTGGCCGACGCGCGTTCGATCTGCTCCTCCACGGTGAGGTCCTCCTCGAACCGCCCGCCGGGCCCGGAACTCCTCTTCCCCCGGATGTACAGCGAGCACGCGAGGTCGGCGCACATGAGCAGCCCCACGGTGTTGCCCTCCCGCCCGGCCCTTCCCGCCTTGGGCGCCGCCATCAGGGTCACGCCCTGTCCGCGGTGGGTGGTCAGGCACACCGAGCACACGCTCTTGCGCAGCCCGGTGCGCACGGTCGGCAGCCGAAGCGCCACGCCCACGAGCCGGTCGTCGCGCTCGACGACCATGTAGGCGCGTTCGTGCGCGGTGTGGTCACGCCAGCCGAGGAAGTCCAGGTCCTCCCACGGCATCCGGTCCAGGTCGCGCGGCAGGGAGAGCCGCTTGGCCTCCCCCTGCGAGCAGTTCACGAACGACTTCCGGATGTCCCGCTCAGTCACAGCTCTCATTGGACGAACGCTAAACCGGGCAGGTCGTCCCAGGCAACGGATTTACCAGCGAAAAGGACACACGGACCGCTCTCCCCCGGGGCCCGCCGTCCGCCCCTACAGGAGCCGGCCCTCCGGGCTCTCTGGCTCAGGGGCGCTGGATCAGGTACAGCACGAAGGGCTCTCCCCCATGGCGGATCTCACGCGCGTAGTGGAAGCCGAGCCGTTCCATGACCGCCCGGGAGCGGAGGTTGCGTGTCTCGGTGAAGGAGGCCACCTCCTCCGCGCGGAGGTCGCCGAAGGCCAGATCGAGCCCCGCGCGCCCGATCTCGCTGGCGTAGCCGAGCCCCCAGAACCGTTCGAGGACCGCCCATCCGATCTCCAGGCGCCGGGCGCCGTCCACCTCCGCGTAGGACAGGCCGCCGCGCCCCACCAGGGTGCCGGACTCCCGGTCGTGGGCGATCCACTTGTGCACGCCCTCGGACGCCCAGGCGCGTTCCATGTACAGGGCGCTCTCCCAGGCCTCTCCGCGGCTCCACGTTCCGCCGTACCACCGTGCGACGCCGGGGTCCCGGTGCAGGTGCCACAGGTCGTCGGCGTGTGCGGGGCCGATGGGCTTCAGGACCAGCCTCTCCGTGACGCGGGTGCCGAGCGGGTCCGGGAGAGGAGAGGGGCCGAGGAAACAGGGGAAGCAGGGGAGACGGAGGATGTGCGGGATGCGGGGGAAGCGGATCATGTCACGAGCACCCCAGCCGGGTGTGGGTCTCGGGCCGGGCCGCGGCGCGGTCGAAGGCCCGCGCGGGAAACGCCCCGCCGTAGCCGCGGGTCGCGAAGGCCTCCATCGCGGTCCGCGGGATCCCCTCCCCGCGCTGCTCGCGATCCACTCTCGGCGCGCGCGGCCTCTTCGCTCCCACACAAGGAGTCTAGGTCCAGACCACCTCAAAGCCCATACCCCCGGTGTACTGCGGTTTCTCCCGCGCCTCCGGCCGGGTGACCGTGTCCGGGGACGGAGCGCCCCGTGTTCCGGACCGTGTCACACCCCGGCCCGCGCAAGGGACGGGGAGCAGACTGGACCCCGTCCGGGAGGCCCCCGAACCCACGTCGAGGAGAACACATGGAACTTGGCCTGCACGTCGCCGACTTCACCTGGGACGGCGGGACGCCCGCCATCGGCCCGACCCTCGCCGACACCGCGCGCCAGGCCGAGGCGGCGGGCATCTCGCGGCTCACGGTGATGGACCACTTCTGGCAGATGGGCGGCGACTCCGGCGCCCGGGAGAACGCCATGCTGGAGGCCTACACCACCCTGGGATTCCTGGCCGCGCACACCGAGCGGGTCCTCCTGCACGCCCTGGTCACGGGAGCCGTGTACCGCGAGCCGGGGGTGCTGGCCAAGCAGGTCAGCACGCTCGACACGCTGTCCGGCGGCCGCGCCGGACTGGGCGTGGGGGCCGCCTGGTACGCGGACGAGGCGCACGGCCTGGGCATCCCGTTCCCGCCCACCGCCGAGCGGTTCGAACGGCTGGAGGAGGCGATCCAGATCTGCCTGCAGATGTGGAGCGACGACGAGGGCTCCTACCAGGGCAGGCACTACAAGCTGGACCGCACCCTCGACTCCCCGCGGAACCTGTCCGATCCGCACCCGTACCTGATGGTCGGCGGCAGCGGTGAGAGGAAGACCCTGCGGATGGTCGCCCAGTACGCGGACGCGTGCAACGTCTTCGGCGGTCCCGGCTCGGAGCGCAAGCTCGACGTGCTCAGGAGCCACTGTGAGGCTCTGGGGCGCGACTACGACCGCATCGAGAAGACCACGACCTTCTCCTTCACCCCCGACAGCACGCGGGGCGAACTGGTCCGTCAGCTCCTGGAGATGAGGCGGGTCGGGTTCACGGTCGCCTACGTGTTCGGCCAGGGGTTCTCCGACCCCCGCAGGGCGGTCGAGCTGCTCGCCTCCGTCCTGCCCGAGATCGCCGACGCCTGAGGAGCGGCCGACGCCGTCGGTACACGCCCGTCGAGCACGCCCGGGGCCGCGCCCCCGGGCCGGCGCCGGGTCGTCCGGGAACGGTGTGGCCGCCGGCGGGGGCCGCGCCCGTTCCCGGTACGACACGGAGGAGGGCGTGGTCCCGGTGGCCCGGGCACGCCCGCGGACACCGCGGCCCCGAATCCGGGGGCGCTTCGGGACCGGGGCCCTCAGGTCACAGCGAGTCGATCAGCTCGCGGCAGGCGCGCTGGCAGCGTCGGCACATCTCCCCGCACACGCGGCAGTGCTCGTGCATGGAGGCGTGCGCCTCGCACTCGTCGGCGCAGGTCTTGCAGGCCTGCTCGCAGGCCTCCAGGATCGCCCGGGTCAGGTTGGCGTCATAGCCCGTGTGGCGTGAGAGCACACGTCCGGTGGTGTCGCACTGGTCCGCGCAGTCCAGGTTGGTACGCACGCACTTGGTGAGTTCGGCGACCGTGTCCTCGCTCAGGCAGGCGTCCGCGCACGCGGTACACGACTGGGCGCACTCGAAGCACGCCTCGATGCATGCGAGCAGCTTCTCCCGATCGACTCCGCCCAGGTCCTTGGGATAGGTCTCCAACATCTGGCCTGCCACGCTCATGGCTGGGCTCCCCCTTCGGTCGAAAACGTCTGGAACACGTCTGAAGTCCCAGGCCGGAACCGACGGCACCGGCCCACCCAGCCACTAACCCCCGGGTGCCGTGCCAAACCCCCTCGGGGTTCGGCGCGGCCGGGTCAGCGCCCCCTCGGCGGAGGCTCCGGTCCCGGGGTCTCCGGCCCCGGGTTCCACAGGGCCGCGGTACCGGGCGGGGACGGGAAGAGGTCGAGGGCAGCGACAGCGGCAGCAGCGGCAGCGGCGGCAGCGGCAGCGGCAGCGGCAGCGGCAGGAAGTCGTACCGCCTGGTCCGAACCGCCGAACCGCCGAACCGACCCGCCCTCCCAGGTCCGCGCGCACGCGCCGGAGCGGGCGGGTGAGCCCTCACACCAGGCCGTCCACGTCGTCGCGCAGCGCCGTGCCGCGCCGCATGAACTCCGCGGCGGCCGCGAGGCCGAGCCCGAGGACCACGGCGGTCACCGGTACGTCGACGACGACCTCGAGGGCGGGGGATCCCGGAAGCGCACGGCCCGCCTCGTCCACGGCGGCCTGGTACCCGAACACCCGCGAAGCGGCCGCCAGCAGCGCTCCGGCCAGGACGACGACGGCACACACCCGGATACGGCGCACGTTGACCGGTGCGAAGGGGTCCCCGGTCCGCAGCGACCTCACCACACGGAACAGCAGCAGCCCGACGACCATCACCTGCACGGCGAGCACGAGCGAGGGCGCGAACGCCCACAGCCGACCGCCGGCGGTCGGCTCGGAGACCTCCAGCACGGCGGTGACGGGACCCGTGAGCGCGAACCCGTCACCGTCCCCGACGGACGGGAGACCGGCCGCCGAGGTCGTGACGGGGATGAGGACGTTGTCCGCGACCAGTGTCCCGACAGCGGAGAAACAGGCCAGGAGCACTCCCACGGCGGTCGCCACGAGGGCCGTCCACTCCGAGGCGCGTTGACGTACAGCGTTCACAGGTATCCACCACATCTCACGTCTCACTTATCGACAATCGATAAGGTCTGCGTCTAATGTATCGGTAATCGATATGGCGAAGCATCCTTCCCCCCATACCTCCACACGTCTGAGGCCCTCCACGTGAACGACACCGCCCCCGTGAACGAGACCGCCCCCGTCCGCACCTCCGCCCTCTTCCTGGCCGGAACCGTCCTGTGCTTCGTCGTCCCACCCCTGGCGGTGGGAGTCCTGGCGCCCGCGCCACCCCCGCCCGGCGCGCTCCTCGCGCTCGCCCTGGCCGAGCTGGTGTCCGCGGCGGCACTCGTGTTCTGGTGGCTCCGCCGACGGGGGCTGCCGTTCAGCGCGCTCGGGCTGACGTCGCGGTCCTGGGGGCGCGACGCCCTGCTGGGAGCCGCGACCGTCCCGCCGCGCCTGCTGCTGGAGTTCGCCGTGCTGATCCCCGCGGCCGGCGGCGCCGACAACCCCGGAGTCCAGGAGGTGCTCACCAACGCCTCGGCGGGAGCGGTGGCGCTGGTCGCGACGGCGGTGCTCGGCGTGGTGGGAGGGGGCCTGGCCGAGGAACTCTACTTCCGCGGCTTCCTCCTGGGAGCCCTGCCCAGGCTCTTCGTCCACCGCAGGGCCGCGCTGTACGGCGCGGCCCTGGTCTCGGTGCTCCTCTTCGCGGGACTGCACCTTCCGTCCTCGGGCCCCGACGTGGTCGCCATCGTGCTCGCCGGGCTGGTCTACACGGCCCTGTTCCTCGCGACCCGCCGCCTGACCGCGACCGTCGTCGCGCACTCGCTGTGGAACATCTCCGCCCTGGTCGCCGTCCTCGCCCTCTACGGGTGAGCGGCGAGGCAGCCAAAGGAAGGCCCGCGCGGCGAGGCAGCCGGGGGAAGGCCCGCGCGGCGGTGCGGCCGAAGAGGCGCGTGGCCGGACCCCGTTTCCGGGGATCCGGCCACGCTTTCTCCCACCGGAGGAGGCCGTCAGCGCTCCTCGTCGTCCGGCTGGTAGATCTCGGCGGTTCCGGGGCCGTGGTCGGGCATCGCCGAACGGGCGGACGCCTCCCGGTGCAGCCGCAGGAACTCCAGGTGGCGCTCGTACTCGTCGAGGATGTTGCCGATGAGCTGTTCCTTGGTGAAGCCCATCACGTCGTAGCCCTGGCTGCCCTCGGTGAGGTAGACCTCGAAGCGCACGTAGGTGTCGTGCTCGGTGAGCGTCCGCGTGGCGAACGCCGGGGTGGGCATCACGATCGGCCACACCCGGTAGCTGAAGTCCTCCTCGGCGCCCATCGGCACCTTCAGGTCCAGGTGCGGGATCTGGGCCTCCTCGTCGGTCCCCTCGGTGACCGTCGCCTCGACCCCCTGGTTGCGCAGTTCCTCCGCGACCTCCTGGAACGCGGGACGGCACACCTCGTGGACGAACCTGACGGCCGCGCGCTTGCCGGGGAAGTTCACCGCCCTCGCGACCCGCTGCCGCCAGTTCCTCTCCGGGCCCCGGCGCTCGGACGTGGTCCGGTCCGACAGCGACGACGTCAGGGTGGTGCGGAACGCGTCCTGCCGGAACCGTTCGATCCGGAGCGCCTTGTACAGGCCCCAGATGATCAGCAGCATCACGACCGAGAACGGCAGGCCCATGATGATGGTCGCGTTGGTCAGCGCGTCCACGCCGCCGACGATGAGCATGGCGAGCGTGAGCAGGCCGGTCGCCGCGGCCCAGAAGATCCGCAGCCACGGGGAGGCGTCGGTGACCGGCGTCGGCAGGTGGGAGCTGAGGTTGCCCATCACCAGCGCGCCGGAGTCCGCGGAGGTGACGTAGAGCAGCAGCCCGACGAAGGTCGCCAGCCCGGCGGTGAACATGACCCCCGGGTACTGCATGAGCAGTGTGTAGAAGCCCTGTTCGGGCACGTTCATGGCGGTCTCGCCGAACTCGATGTTGCCCCGCATCACGATGGCCAGCGCGCTGTTGCCGAAGATCGACAGGAAGGTCAGCGTGTACAGCAGCGGGACCACCAGCGTCGCCGCGACGAACTGCCGGATGGTGCGGCCGCGCGAGATCCTGGCGAGGAACAGCCCGACGAACGGCGCCCAGGCGATCCACCAGGCCCAGAAGAACAGCGTCCAGGCGTTGAGCCACTCGGTCGGCTGGTCGTAGGCGAAGGTGTTCAGCGTCATCGAGGGGAAGCGGCTGATGTAGTCGCCGATGTTGAGGACCAGGGCGTTGAGCAGGTTGGCGGGGCCCTCGGCGATCAGTACGTACAGCATCAGGACGACGGCGAGCAGGACGTTGAGCTCGGACAGCCGCCTGATGCCACGGTCGACACCCGCCACGGCGGACACCGTGGCCATGAGCACGGCGACGAGGATCAGTCCCGTCTGCGCCGCGATTCCCTCGGGGATGCCGAAGAGGAAGTTCAGCCCGTAGTTGAGCTGCACGACGCCGATACCGAGCGACACGGAGATGCCGAAGACCGTGCCGATGATGGCCGCGAGGTCGACCGCGTCACCGATCCGGCCGTGGATGCGCTTGCCGATGAGCGGGTACAGGGCCGACCGGATGGCCAGCGGAAGGTGGTACCGGAACGCGAAGTAGCCCAGCGCCATGCCCATCAGCGCGTACATCGCCCATCCGGTGATGCCGTAGTGGAACAGCGTCCACACCACGGCCTGCCGGGCCGCCTCGATGGTCTGCGGATCGCCCTCGGGCGGTGCGAGGTAGTGGGTGACCGGACCGGAGACGGAGAAGAACATCAGGTCGATGCCGATGCCCGCGGCGAACAGCATGGCCGCCCACGCGAACACCCCGTAGTCCGGTTTGGAGTGCTGGGGCCCGAGCTTGACCTGGCCGTACCGGGACACGGCGATGAACACCACGAACCCCAGGTACAGGGTGGCGACGAGGAAGTAGTACCAGCCGAACGTCTGGGAGATCCACGACACGGCCGTACCGATGGTGGTCGACGCGCCCGTCGGCGTGATGATCGCCCAGATCGAGATCGCGAGGACCAGCACGGACGAACCGATGAAGACCACCGGCTTGAGCTGGCTGCTCTTGCTGCTCTGGGCGTCGACCGCGGTCTTCGGGGTCCCCGGTTCCGCTCCGCTGTCCTGCCCTCCGTTGGTGGACACCAATATCCCCTCTCGTCCGTACGGTGCCGGTAGTGGTTCACTGCGTCTGACGGCAACGGAGTGTTACCAAGGACGGAGCCGCCGGCCCCGGGAGCACCGTCACCAGGGGCCGTCGTGTCCCTCCACGACCGGCGGGAGACGCGACTTCCGAACAGTCCACGTCCTCATCCTCTATGACCGCTCGGTGATGGAGCGGTAACCCAGGTATGACGGTGTGCCGCTTCCCAGGACACGGCCCGCGAAACCTCCCGAAGACCGGAGGGGGAGGACCGGCCCCGGGGAAGGCGTCGACCCGTCGCCGGGCCCGGGGAAGGGAAGGCCGGACGTCGGCGCGCGGTGGCAGGATGCCCGGATGGGGAACCTCTACCAGTACTTCCACGCTCCGACGACAGGGCGGTACTGATCGCGTCCGGACCCCGTGCCCACTCGGCCACGTCCCCGTGGCACCGCGGTTCTGGCCGAACACGGTCGTCCGCCGCTGGACCACGTCACCACGGACCGCGTTCACACCCATCTACCCCGTGCCATGGTGATCGGAGAAGACCCAGCGCAGGCTGTCGTTGCTCTCCCGGCCGCAACCGTCTCGCCCGCGTGCTCGAAGTAACGGGTAGCCTCCCCGGTTCCCGCCGCCAGGCCTCTCAGCAATCCCGGCGCGGAGGCGATGTGGGTGGTCACGCTGTACTGACCATGGAGGTTGGTAACACCCACCCCGGCTGACACACACGAAGAGGGCCTTCGGTATCGGTGTGGATTGCGAGATCTACCCGACTCACCAGAAGGCCCTCGATGCCCCACACTACCCACGCCAACGCTCGTCTGACTCCCGCAGGACGCCTCGCGTTGGCCCGCTGCGTCATCGACCAGGGGTGGCCGCTGCGGCGTGCCGCCGAACGCTTCCAGACCAGCACCACCACCGCCAAACGCTGGGCCGACCGCTACCGGGCCACGGGTGAAGCGGGCATGGTCGATGCCTCCAGCCGCCCGGCCCGCTCACCACGGCGCACCCGGCCCCGACGCGAGCGCCGCGTGATCAAGCTGCGCCACCTGCGCCGGTGGGGCCCGGCCCGTATCGGCGGCCACCTGGGCATGCACGCCTCGACGGTGCACCGGATCCTGACCCGCTACGGGTGTGCCCGCCTGGCCCACACCGACCGGGCCACCGGACGGGCGGTGCGCCGCTACGAGCGCGAACGCCCCGGGGAGCTGGTGCACGTGGACATCAAGAAGCTCGGCAACATCCCCCACGGCGGCGGCCACAAGGCGCTGGGACGCCCCCGGGGGCGCAGGCACCGCTCCAACGCGGGGTATGCCTACCTGCACAACGCCGTGGACGACCACTCCCGGTTGGCCTACTCCGAGATCCTGACCGATGAGAAGAAGGAGACCGCCGTCGCGTTCTGGGAGCGTGCGCACGCCTACTTCGCGTCGGTGGGGATCACGGTGGAGCGGGTACTGACCGACAACGGGTCCTGCTACCGCTCGCGTCTGTGGCGTGACCTGGTCCGTGACCAGGGCGTCAAGCACAAGCGCACCCGTCCCTACCGGCCCCAGACCAACGGCAAGGTGGAGCGCTTCAACCGGATCCTGGTCCAGGAGTGGGCCTACGCCCGCCCCTATGCGTCAGAGTCCCAACGGCGGGAGGCGTTCCCGGGGTGGTTGCATCACTACAATCACCACCGGTTCCACACCGCGCTCGGTGGCCCTCCCGCCTCCCGCGTCACCAACCTCTCAGGGCAGTACAGCTAGGTCGCGGCGCGCGAGAAAATCCCTACCCTCGGCCGTGCTGAGGATCCTGATGATCTCGTCCTGCTCGAAGACCGGGACCGGCTCCGGTGTCACCTTGGGTGGCTTCATCTTGCGCATGGGGTTGGCGATCTCCTCCTCGTCCGTCAACCACTTGAAGAACTGCTGCAGGCACCGGTACTGGTTGTTGACGTAGGCGTCCTTGTGCTGACGGTGGCGCAGCCGCACCAGCCAGGAGCGCAGGTGCACACGGGAGACCAGCTCCCAGTCGCGCACGGGCTCGAAGCGCAGCATGTCAGCGCTGGTGTCAGCGTCGGTGTCGAAGCGGGTGTCGGTCGGTGGGCTGACCGCCGGTCAGCAGGTGCTCGGCAGCGAACCAGCGCACGGCGTCGGCGTACATCGTGACGGTGTTGTCGCGTTTGCCCTCGGAGCGCAGGTGGAGCACGAAGGAGTCGACGTGGGTCCTCAGGGGCCCCGCGGCCAGGTTGCGCGGGCCTCGACGGATACGACCGGTAGCCATAAGCGATACCTCGTCAAGCTCTCCAGCCTATGGAGGCTGTCCTGCTTCACGAGTTCGCCCAGGTCAGACCATGTGAGAGCCAGCGAGGGGACTTGAACCCCTAACCTATCGCTTACAAGGCGATTGCTCTGCCAATTGAGCTACGCTGGCGGGCTGCCGAGACCGTGGCCCCGGTTGCGTCCCGGGGAAATGGTACCGGGTCAGAGGCCACCAGGCCTACTCGGATGCCTCCGAGCCGCGCGGACGCCATCCCGTCCGTCGGCCCTCGGCCGCGTCCCTCCCCGATCCGGCAAAGAAGCACCTGGCGGCGTGCGGAGCCCGGTTAGCCGCCGTCCCGTCCGGAAACGACAGGGGGACATGCTCCCTCCCGGGGGCGGAGAGGTGGAAGGGCCATGGCGGGCAACAGGGGCGTGGTGTACCAGGGCGCGGGCAGGGTCGAGGTCCAGGACATCGCCTATCCGGAGTTCGAACTCAAGGACGGCCCGGGGGTCAACCCGGCGAACGTGGGGCGCAAGGTGCCGCACGGGGTGATCCTCAAGGTCGTCGCCACCAACATCTGCGGAAGCGACCAGCACATGGTGCGGGGGCGCACCACCGCGCCGGAGGGGCTGGTCCTGGGCCACGAGATCACCGGGGAGGTGGTCGAGAAGGGGTCCGACGTCGAGTTCGTCGAGGTCGGCGACCTGGTCTCGGTACCGTTCAACATCTCCTGCGGGCGTTGTCGGAACTGCAAGGAGCGGCGGACGGAGATCTGCCTCAACGTCAACCCCGACCGCCCGGGCTCGGCCTACGGCTACGTCGACATGGGCGGCTGGGTCGGGGGGCAGGCCGAGTACGCGCTGGTGCCCTACGCCGACTGGAACCTGTTGAGGTTCCCCGACCGCGACCGGGCGATGGAGAAGATCCTCGACCTGACGATGCTCTCCGACATCTTCCCGACCGGCTACCACGGCTGCGTCACCGCGGGCGTGGGCGTGGGGTCGAGCGTCTACGTCGCGGGCGCCGGGCCCGTCGGGCTTGCCGCGGCCGCGTCGGCCCAACTGCTGGGCGCGGCGGTGGTGATCGTCGGTGACATGAAGGAGGAGCGCCTGGCCCAGGCCCGCAGCTTCGGGTGCGAGGCGGTCAACGTGGCGGAGGGCGACCCCGGGGAGCAGATCGAGCGGATCCTGGGCAGCCCCGTGGTGGACTGCGCGGTGGACGCCGTGGGCTTCGAGGCGCACGGGACCGGGAAGGACGCAGAGAAGGAGGCGCCCGCGAGCGTGCTGAACACCGCGATGGCCCTGACCAGGGCGGGAGGCTCGATCGGCATCCCCGGCCTGTACGTGACCGGTGACCCCGGCGCCTCCGACGAGGCCGCCCGCGAGGGCTCCCTGTCGATCCGGCTCGGGCTGGGCTGGTCCAAGTCGCACGCCTTCTTCACCGGCCAGTGCCCGGTCATGAAGTACCACCGGGAACTGATGGCGGCGATCATGACCGACCGTGTGCAGATCGCCAAGGCCGTCAACGCCGTGGCGATCCCGCTGGAGGAGGCCCCGGAGGGCTACCGGTCCTTCGACGAGGGCGCGGCCAGCAAGTACGTGCTCGACCCGAACGGCTACCTCGGCACGGGCTGAGACCCGCGGGAGGGGAACCGGCCGGGGAGGCCGCGCGGCGGGGGTCACGGGGCGCGGGCGGTGACGAGGGTGAGGACCCGCTCGGGCGTCCGCACGCACCGCACGTCCCGGTAGCCCGCCGCCGCCAGTTCACGCGCCGCCTCCCGCGGTCCCCACGGGGTGATCCGGCCGAGGGACATGCGCCAGCGCACGACCGCCTCGCGCAGCACGTCGTCGGCCGGGTCGTCGCGCAGCACGGTCGCGGTGAGCAGGCGCGCGCCCGGCCGCAGGGCCTCGCGCACGCGGGGCAGCGCCCGCCCGACGGTGTCGGGTGCGAGGGCCGCCAGGGGGAACCAGGCCAGGTCGTAGGCACCCCGCTCGGAGAGGTCGGCCACGTCCAGCAGGCGCAGTTCGACCCGGTCGCCCAGCCCGCGCTCGGCCAGGTGGTGCTCGGCCAGGCGCAGAGCCCGGGGTTCGACGTCCAGGCCGACCGCGCTGGAGCCGGGAACCCGGTCGAGCACGGCGGCCGCGACGGCGCCGACCCCGGTCCCCACGTCGAGGAAGCGCAGGCCGTCCTTCTCCAGGAGGTCTCCGAATCCCGCGACGTGCTCCCGCAGCAGGTCGAGGAAGGCCCCCATCCGCTCGCCGGAGGCGGCGCCCTCCTGGAGGAGGGCCGCGTCGTCCTCCTCTTCACGGCCGTCCCGGCCCACGGCGGCGTCGGCGGCCTGGCCCAGCTGCCGCGCGACCCTGCGGGGGAAGGCCGGCCTGCCGGAGGGACCGGCCAGGAGGGCGCGGTAGGCCGGGAGGAGCCGCCACCCGTCACCGTCGGGTTCGGCGCACCCCGCGGCGGCGAGCAGCCTGCCGTGCTCCCGCGACAGCGGTCGGCCCTCCGCGGCGGCGGCGAGCGCCGCCAGCGTCCAGGCGCCGTTGAGCCACGCGTCGACACGGGCCGCGGGGCCGGGTCCGGCTGTCGCGGGATCGGAGTCGGGGTCGGGGTCGGGTCCGGCGTTGGCCATGGCGTGAGTGTGCCACCCTCCGCGCCCCGACGCACTCCCAGGTTTTGAGACCCGGTCCCACATAAGGCAGAACGTCAGTTTTCCGCGCTTTTTCAGTGACAGGCGTCACCATGTTGGGGTAAAGAGTACGGGAGCGCGTACACAACGTCGCGTTCCATGTGTCTACCGCTGAGGAGTCACGACATGGCCTGCGCTGGTTACGAGTGGACCGTTCCGCTGGAGAACGCGGACGACATCGCCCCCGCCGTCGATGAGCTGGACGAGGAGACCGCGGAGTAGCGGTGCCTCGATCCTCGTGGGTCCCCGTGTCCGGGGAGCGGGACGGCTCGGCCGCGCTCCCCGGACCGGGCGACCGGAAGTGGTCCGGTACGCGCGAGCGCGAGCTTCCCCTGGAGGAGGCGGAGCGGCGGGTCCGCGCCGAGGTGCGCGCCCTCGGCTGGAGTTCGCTGTACAAGGTGCTCGACGACCGGGAGCCGACCGCCGTCCAGTGCGGCCTGTGGGACGCGGACGGCGCGGAGGTCCCCTACGGGCTCGGCGCGGGCAAGGGCCCGGGCGCCCCCGCGCGCGTCGGCGCGCAGTTCGAGGCCCTTGAGCACGCGTTCACCGGTCCCACCGTCCTGGAGTCCCTTCCGCTGCGGCTGGTCGACGCCGCCGACCTGGCCCGGGGCCCCTTCGCCGCCGACCGCGCGGTCCGCGACGTGGCCGCCCAGGACGGCGCCCGGGTGGCCTGCGTGCGCCACGCCGCGCTCGACGGCGGACCACCCGTCGACGTCCCCGTGTTCCTGTGGGCGCCCTGGTACCCGCTGCCCGCCGGGGAGGCGGCGGAGGTGCGCCGTGCCGTCGGCGACACCGCCGACTACGGAACGGCGATGTCCTACAGCGTCAACTCCGGCTGCGCCATCGGCGCCACCCGGGACGAGGCGCTCCTGCACGCCCTCAACGAGTGGGTGGAGCGCGACGCGTTCTCGCTGTTCCTCCTGGGCTGCGTCTACGACGGCGGTCCCATGCCCGCGCGCGTGCCCCGCGAGGCCCTGCCCGACCTCCCGCGCGCCCACCTGGACCGCGCCCGCGACCTCGTCGGCGGCCCCGTGGTCCTGCTCGACCTGACCACCGACCTCGGTGTCCCCGTGGTCATGGCCTACGCCCCCGAGCGGTCGGGGAGGAGCCCGGACCACCGCTACGGGCTCGGCGCCTCCCTCTCGGGCGAACTCGCCGTGGAGCGCGCCGTCACCGAGTTCGTCCAGGGCGAGCTGCTCGCCCGGGTCGTGGCCGAGCAGTCGGCCTCGACGGAACGCACCGGGCCCTTCGCCCAGCTCGTCGCGGACCACGACGTCGCCACCGGGGTCGGGTCCCGGTTCGCCGGGCATCCCCGGCTCCTGGCCTGCGCCATGCTGGACTTCGCCGACCGCCTCGGCGAGGCCGCCCCGGCCGCGCTTCCTCCCGAGACCGTTCCGCCGGGCACCGGCGTGGCCCTCCAGCGGGCCGCGGTCGTGGAACGGCTCTCCGGGGCCGGTCACCGCGTCGCGGCCCATCCGCTCCGAACCCTGGAGCACGGAACGACGGTCGTGCAGGTCCAGTGCCCCGGCCTGGAGCGGTTCCACCTGGTCACCAAGGGCCTCCTGGCCCTTCCCGGCGAACGGGGACGAAGGCTCCGGAAGCGGAGCGGGGCGGGGTGAGGCGGCGCCTTCGGCCGCCCTCGGCCAGTGCCGGCCCGGCCGGTCCCACCGGTCCCCGTCGGTCCCGACCGGTACCGCGGCACGCCGCGGCGCCGTGGACGGGACCGGCTCCCGGGTCCGGAACCGGCGCCCGGGGCCGGTGCGGGTCAGGCGTCGCCGTGCTCGCGCAGCATGCGCAGCACCGTCCTCTCCACCTCGCCCTGGGTGGCGAGCTCGCCCGCGGGCACCTCCCTGCCCAGCTCCGGTAGCGACGGGGCGATCGTCACCCCGCGTTCGTGCAGCCGGAAGACCCGCGGGTCGATGTAGGAGCTCCGGGCCACGGCCTCGGTGTTGCCCAGGTAGTCGGCCACCTCGCGGACCACGTGGGTCCTCAGGCGCGCGAGGGCCTTGTCGTCGTCGGGGGGCACGGCCACCGCGAGTCCCACCGCGGCCAGCACCGTCGCGTGCCAGGTCCGGAACTCCTTGAGCGTGTGGTCCTCCCCGGTGATGTCCCGCAGGTAGGAGTTGAGGTCGTCGCTGGTCACGTCGTGCCAGTCGTCCCCGACGCGGTAGGCGAACAGGTCCTGCCCCCGGGAGCGGACGCGCTGGAGCCCGGAGACCACCCGGCAGATCTCGGGTTCGGCGCACTCGACGCGCTGCTCCCTGCCCGACTTGCCCGGGAACTCGAACACGACCGTGCCGCCGGTGCGGTGGACGTGCTCGCGCAGCAGGCTCGCCACCCCGTAGGAGTCGTTCCGGGCGGCGTAGGCGTCTCCGCCCGCCCTCAGGAAGCCCAGGTCGACCAGCCGGACGGCCGCCGCCAGAACGCGCTCGCGCACCAGTCCGCGACGGCGCAGGTGCCCGGCCACCGTGTCCCTGATCCCCGGGAGCACCTCGGCGAAGTCGAGCATCCTGTCGTACTTGGCCTCCTCGCTCCTGCGCCGCCACTCCCGGTGGTAGACGTACTGGCGCCGGCCCGCGTCGTCGGTTCCGCACGCCTGGATGTGCCCCTCCGGAAAGGGGCAGATCCACACGTCGTGCCAGCCGGGCGGCACCACGAGTTCCTTGATGCGCCGGATCACGTCGGGATCGGTGACCGGCTCTCCCCGGGGGCCGTGGTAGCGGAAACCGCGGCCGCGCCGGACCCGGGTGATCCCGGGCTCGGACGGGTCACTGCGCCGTAGCGTCATACCGCGTCCCCGTCATGGACATCCATGGGACCTCCTGAGACGGACGCCGGTCAGGACCGCTCCGTCCGACGGTCGGGCGGCGGGCGCTCCGCGCTCTGGGGCACCGCCTCCGCGTGGGCCTCGTCCTCGGGGTCCGGGCCGCCCTCGGGCCCGGCTCCCTCGGGGATCTCGTCCCCCGCCGTGAGCCCGTTCAGGCGGTCCTCGAGGAGCTCCAGCGCGTCCATGCGGTTGGCGTGGCTCTCCTCGTACCCGATCAGTTCGCGTACCTGTTCCGCCGACAGGGAGAGAAGGCGTTCCCGCAACTCCTCGACCGACAGGTCGTCGTATCCGGGGACGGGAGGTGTCGCCGCCATGTCGCTCACCTGTGTTTCCTCTTCGGGCGGTACGGACGTAGCCGCACAGCTACCCGTACGCCGGGAGGAAAAACAGGGGCGGCGCACCGCACGGTGCGCCGACCAGCGGGGCCCGAGGCCCCCCGGTCACAGCGGCGGCGCCTTCGGCCAGGCCGTCAGCCGTCGTTCTCGGCTCGGCGGCGGGCCACCTCGTAGAGGGACACCCCGGCGGCCACGGAGGCGTTCAGCGACTCCGCGTTGCCGATCGGGATGCTCGCGACCACGTCACAGGTCTCGCGCACCAGGCGGGACAGGCCCTTGCCCTCCGAGCCCACCACGACCACCAGCGGGCCGGTGGCCAGCTCCAGGCCCGTGATCGGGGTCTCGCCCTCGGAGTCGAGGCCGACGACGAACAGGCCCGCCTTCTTGAAGGTCTCCAGGGCCCGGGTCAGGTTGGTGGCCTGGGCCACGGGCAGCCGGGCCAGGGTGCCCGCGGAGGTCTTCCAGGTGGTCATGTTGACCCCCGCCGAGCGGCGCTCGGGGATGAGGAGGCCGTGCGCGCCGAACGCGGCGGACGAACGCGCGATGGCGCCCAGGTTGTGCGGGTCGGTGACCCCGTCCAGGACGACGATCAGCGGCGGGGTGTCGGACTCCAGCGCGTTGTCCAGCAGGCCCTCGGGGGACCGGTACTGGTAGGGCCGCACCTGGAGCACGATCCCCTGGTGGGCGGCGCCGGGCTGCCCGTTGCTCTCGCAGCGGCGGTCGAGCTCGGTACGGGTCACCTCGACCACGTCCACGCCCTGCTCACCCGCCATCCGGGCGGCCTCGTTGACCCGCTCGTCGGGGTCCAGGCTGTTGGCCAGGAACAGGCGCGTGGCGGGCATCCCCGCACGCAGCGCCTCCACCACCGGGTTGCGTCCGACCAGCAGGTCGGAGTTGTCCGGACGGCGGCGGTCGGCACCCGGGCCGCCCCGCGACTGACCGTCGGCGGGCTGGGAGCGCTTGGCGGCCTTGGACCGCTTCTTGCCCTCGTACCAGTGCCGCTGCTCGGCGGGCAGGGTGCCGCTCTTGGCCTCCAGGGAACGGCGGTTCTTGCCGCCGCTGCCCTTGGTCGGGCCCTTCTTGTTCTTCTTCGCCGGCATGGTCGCCGCCTCCCCGTACGTGTTGCGAACATGCCGGAGGCGCGGGGCATCCGGCTGGTGGAATATCGCCGACCGGTGCGAACACGGCGGCAAACTCCCAGCCTAGTGCCGCCGTGTCACCGCACGCGTCGCCTCAGCTTCGGCGCAGGTCCCAGCGCGGGCCCTGCGGGGTGTCCTCGACCACGATGCCCGCCTCGGTGAGCTGGTCGCGGATCGCGTCGGCCGCCGCGTAGTCCTTGCGCCCGCGGGCCGCCTGGCGCTGCTCCAGGGCGACCGCCACCAGGGCGTCGACGACCTCGCGCAGCCCCTGGTCGCCCTCGGCCCACTGCTCGCTGAGCGGGTCCAGGCCGAGGACGTCGAGCATGGTGCGCAGCTCACCGGCGATCTCGGCGACCTGCTCCTTGCCCCCCGAGGTCAGCGCCGTGTTGCCCTCGCGGACGTGCCCGTGCACGACGGCGAGAGCCTGGGAGACCCCGAGGTCGTCGTTGAGCGCGGACGCGAACTCGGCGGGCACGTCGGCGGCGGGGGCGATCTCGCCCAGCACCTCGACGGCCCGGATCAGGAAGCCCTCGACGCGCTGGTAGGCGGTGGCCGCCTCCTGGAGCGACGCGTCGGAGTAGTCGATGGCGGAGCGGTAGTGCACGTGGCCGAGGTAGTAGCGCAGCTCGACGGGACGGACCTTGCGCACCATCTGCGGGATGAGCAGGGAGTTGCCCAGCGACTTGCTCATCTTCTCGCCGCCCACGACGAGCATCCCGTTGTGCAGCCAGTACTGGGCGAAGCCGTCACCGGCGGCGCGGGACTGGGCGAGCTCGTTCTCGTGGTGCGGGAAGACCAGGTCCAGGCCGCCGCCGTGGATGTCGAAGCTGGGGCCCAGGTACTTGGTGGACATGGCCGAGCACTCCAGGTGCCAGCCGGGGCGGCCGCGTCCCCACGGGGTTTCCCAGCTGGGCTCCCCCGGCTTGGCGCCCTTCCAGAGGGCGAAGTCGCGGGGGTCGCGCTTGGCCCGGCCCGGGTCGGCGTCGGCCGACTCCACGACCTGGTCGGGGCGCTGGTTGGACAGCTCCCCGTAGGGCGGGTAGGAGCTCACGTCGAAGTAGACGTCGCCGGAGCCGTCACCCGCGGCGTAGGCGTGGCCCGCGTCGATGAGGCGGCGTATGAGGTCGATCATCTCGGGCACGTGTCCGGTGGCCCGCGGCTCGACGGTGGGCGGCAGGCAGCCCAGGATCTCGTAGGCGTGGGTGAAGGCGCGCTGGTTGCGCTCGCTGACCTGCCACCAGGGCACGCCCTCGTCCGCCGACACCCGGATGATCTTGTCGTCGATGTCGGTGACGTTGCGGCAGAAGGTGACGTCGTACCCCAGGTGCGTCAGCCAGCGGCGCAGGATGTCGAAGTTCACCCCGGACCGGATGTGTCCGATGTGCGGGGGCGCCTGCACCGTGGCACCACACAGGTACAGGGAGGCGGATCCCTCACGCAGGGGGACGAACTCGCGGACCTGTCGGGCACTGGTGTCATAGAAGCGCAGACTCACGTTGTCAAGCGTAGCCGCTTTCCCCTCCCGCGGACGTCACAGATCAGGAAGCACGGCCCCCGTGGAAGTCTTCACGGACATCCCCAAGTGCGTATATGTGATTAGCCGTATTCCGGCAGCCGTGGCGTGAGACAGCTCCACCACAAAGCCCGTCTCCTTCCATCGCCGAGCCACTATCCACTGCATATCCCGACAGAACGGCACAGAACGCCTTCAGGACGGCTCGTCTGGAAGCGGTCATAATCATCCGGAATCTCGTGTTCGCGGCACCGCCTCGACTACGCTGCGGAGGCGATGGCCCCTTACAACAACGCCCCCGAGGCAGGGACACGGGACGGTCGGCCCACGGCAGGTCGCGGTTCGGGAGCCGGTGCTCCCGTCGGTGGCGCCCTGTTCGTCGGCCTCATCGGCCTGTGCGCCCTCGTCATCTCCTACAACGGCATCTTCCCGCTCGCCGAGTACGGCGGACACGAGGACGCCCTCCTCGCCCACGCGTTCCCGGTGGCCTACACGCTGCTGCTGGTCATGGCGTGCTGGGTGAGCTACCTCCTGCGCGACGCGCACCCGCGTGAGCGGTTCTGGGTCGACCTGGTGCTGATCCCGCTCCTGGTCCTGTTCGCGACCGTGGCGATGCTGCTGCACAACCTCCAGCTCATCGAGCGGGTGCACCAGGGGGTCGCCAACGTGGTCGTGGCGGTGATGCCGTTCGCGGGCCTGCTGGTGGCGTTCCTGCTGTGGATGGTCCTGCGCGCGCACACGCGCAGGCGGCGCCGCCGCGGGCCGGTCGCACGGCCGCGCCCGGCGGACGACCCCACCACGGTGCTGCACGCCCGTGCCGCGGCCCCTCCGGCGGAGGCCCCCGCACCGGCCGCTCCCCGCCGGGAGGGGGACGACGCGGCCGAGCGGGGCTGGGACTGGGAGAGGGACCGGTGGGACGACGGGACCGCCACCACCGAACCGCTGCCCCGGCTGCCCCGTGAGGACGTCCCCGAGCCCGGATCCGGACCCGAGGACACCTCCGAGGCCGAGGAGGAGGTCTCCGGAGCCGGAGCGGCCCCGGAGGCGGTACCGGAAACGGTGCCCGGGCCGGAGGCCGGCTGGGACGGGGAACCCGAGGACGACTGGGCCGGAGAGAACGGTGAGGACGGCACGGAGTCCTCCGTGCCGGTCGCTCCCCTGCCCCGGCGCGGCCAGGCCGGGCACAACCCGATCAGGCGGGCCGCCGAGCAGGTCCCGGTGGTGCCCGGCGCGGCCGCGCCCACCGATGCCGAGCCGGAGCCGGAGCCGGTCGTGGTGGTGCCGGACCACCTCGCCGACGAGGGTTTCGAACACGAGCCGCCGCCCGGCGACCCGGTCTCGGACGAGGCCGAGGCCGACGCCGACGCCGACGCCGACGCCGACGCCTCACCGGCTGAGGCTCCACTGGTCGCCGACACCTCGGATCCTCGGTCCGGGCCGGAGCCCGCGCCGGCTCCCGGCCGGACGCCCGGACCGGACGCCGGAGGGGAGCCCGAGCCGGAGCCGGAACCTCGGCCGGGACCGGTCCCCGAACACGTGTCGGCGGCGGAGGCCGGGGAGCCGCAGGCACAGGAGGACCCGGCGGAGCCCGAGCCCGTCCCGTCCGCGCGGACCCCGGACGAGCCCGAGGCCGACCACGGCCTCCCGCCGGAGGCCCCGGAGGGGGCCGAGGAGACCGGGGCCGACGGGAGCGGGGAGGCCGAGGAGCCGGGCACCGCGCTCTGGGAACCGCCCGAGGACGACTCCGGCACCGCTGCCCGCGCCCTGGCGGACTACGTGCCGCCGGTGTGGACACCGCCGGAGGATCCCTCACCGCCCGCGGAGGAGTACCGGGAGCCGGAGGCCACACCCGTGCTGGACCACGACACGGGTCCCGACGTGCGTGCGGCGTTCCGGATCGGCGACGTGCCCCCGGGCGCCGCGAGCCCCGCGGACGAGCCCGCCGGACCCGCTCCGGAGCCCCGGGAGACGGCACGGGCGGCACAGGCGGAGGAGGAACACGGGCCGGTACCCGGCTCCGAGCCCCTGACCGAGGCGGAGGAGCCCCCCTCCGCCGGTACTGACGGGGATGGGCGCGGCCCCGGGCCCGGCCCGGGGGAAGGCTCCCAGCGGGCATGGCGCGGGCAGCGGTCGCCGCTGGAGAAGCGCCCCATGGTGCTCAAGCCGCGCAGGCCGCCGGTGACGGACTTCGTGTCGGGCCCGCCGTCGCGGCGCGTGCGCAGCGAACCGCTCCGCCCCGACGAGTGACCGCGCGGGTCAGCGTGCGTCGTACGGCGGCGAGACGTGGTCGGTCCGCCCGGGGCGGGTGATCGCGATTCCGGCGATCCCGCCCTGGCGGATGTCGAAGCGGATGACCGCCAACGGGCGGCCCCCCGGTGCGATGACGGCCCCGGGGCGGCCGTCGACGAGCATCGGGACGCTCGCGTGCACCCGGTCGGTGAAGTGACCGGTCTCCTCGGCCACGTTCCGGGCGCCGCGGACCTCGGCGGCGGCGCCCTCGGGGAGGACGTCCGGGTCGACCGTGCGTACGACGTCCGGCACCATCAGGGCCATGAGCCGATTGACGTCCCCTCCCCTGGCGGCGGCCAGGAAGGCATCGACGATCCCCGTGTGCGCGGCCTGGTCGGCGGACCCCGCGCCGACACCGGAACCGGGGGCCCGTAGGCGGATCCGGGCCCGGCTGGCCAGCTTCCTGACGTTCACCGGCGCGGTGTCCAGCACGGACGCGACCTGGTCGAAGGGCACGGCGAACAGGTCGTGCAGGACGTAGGCCACCCGCTGGGCGGGCGTGAGCCGGCCGAGCAGGACCATCAGCGCGCGTGAGACGTCCTCGCGGCGGAGGACCTCCTCGTCGGCGGCGAGTTGTTCACCCGGGACCGCCTCGGCGAGCAGCGGGACCTCGCCGCGTCGCTCCCGTGCGCGCAACTGGTCCAGGCACAGCCTCGCGGTCACGGTGGTGAACCACCCGTCCGGGTTGTCGATCTCTTGTGGCCGGGCGGTCTGCGTGCGGAGCCATGCCGCCTGCACGGCGTCCTCGGCGTCGTGGACCGAGCCCACGATCCGATGGGCGAGGGAGAGCAGTCGGGGCCGGGCGGCCTGGAACTCGTCGATCAGATCCACGTTCGTCGGTCACCTTTCGCGCTCGCGGGGCGTCAGGACGATCGGGTGACCAGACAACGACGTACTCGTGCACGAGGGAGACGACCATGAGCGTACAGACCGTCCGGTTCCGGCGGTACGACGGATGAACGGCGGAGTCCCGACGGCCCTGGCCGTCGTCACGGCGACGTGCGCCCTCGCCAACGCCCTCATCGTCGTCGCCGACCTGTCACGGGCCCGGTTCGTCCTGGCGAACGCCGCTGAGGTGGGACTGAGCCCGGCCGCGATTCCCCGTCTGGCGGCGCTCAAGGGCGCCGGTGCGGTCGGTCTGGCGGTCGGACTCGCCGGAGTGGCGTGGCTCGGGCTGGCCGCGGCCGTGGGCCTGGTCCTCTTCTTCACCGGAGCGGTCGTGGCGCACGTGCGCGCCGGAGTCCTCCACAACATCGGCTTCCCGCTGCTGTACCTGGCTCTGGCCGCCGGGGCCCTGGCCCACTTCGCACGGAACGTCCTCTGAGGCCCGCGCCGACCGCGGATACGCCCCGGCGTGGCCGTCCGCGGTCCGCCGGCACGGCGAGGTCCCCGCCGCACGGTGAGGGGGACGGGCTCAGTCCAGGGGGGCGCACAGGGCCGTCGCGACGGCCGCGATGCCCTCTCCCCGGCCGGTGAGGCCCAGGCCGTCGGTGGTGGTCGCCGACACGCTCACGGGCGCGCCCACGACCTCCGAGAGCGTCTTCTCGGCCTCGGCGCGCCTGGGGGCGAACTTGGGGCGGTTGCTGATGATCTGCACGGCCACGTTGCCGATCTCGAAACCGGCCGCGCGTACGCGTGCGGCGGTCTCGGCCAGCAGGGCGGCGCCCGAGGCGCCCTTCCACCGCGGCTCGGCGGTGCCGAAGTTGGACCCGAGGTCCCCCAGGCCGCACGCGGACAGCAGCGCGTCGCACGCGGCGTGGGCGGCGACGTCGCCGTCGGAATGGCCGCTGACGCCCTCTTCTCCCGGCCATTCCAAACCGGCGAGGAAAAGGGTGCGTTCAGGCGAGAACGGGTGGACGTCGGTTCCGACGCCCACCCGAGGCATTTTCGTCATGAATTACGTGATTCCGAGACCGGGATTCAGTTCGTGAGAACCTCGTCGAGGAGGGCCTCGGCCTTGTCCTCGTTGGTCTTTTCGGCGAGGGCGAGTTCGCTGACGAGGATCTGCCGCGCCTTGGCGAGCATCCGCTTCTCGCCGGCGGACAGACCGCGCTCCTTGTCCCGCCTCCACAGGTCACGGACCACCTCGGCGACCTTGTTGACGTCGCCCGACGCCAACTTCTCCAAGTTGGCCTTGTAGCGCCTGGACCAGTTGGTGGGCTCTTCGGTGTGCGGTGCGCGCAGCACCTCGAAGACCTTGTCCAGGCCCTCCTGCCCCACCACGTCGCGAACGCCGACGTCCTCGGCGTTCGCGGCCGGCACACGCACCGTCAGATCGCCCTTGTCGACCCTCAGAACGAGGTAGGTTCTGTCCTCGCCCTTAATGGTGCGAGTCTCGATCGCTTCAATACGAGCAGCCCCATGATGGGGGTAGACAACAGTGTCGCCGACCTTGAAAGCCATGTGACAGGTACCCCTTCCGCTACCACAAGGATACCACGAATCCGTGACTTAACGTACCTATTAGGTTTGCGAACACGCAGGTCAGGCCACACTTTTTAGGGCTTGACAAAGTGTACCCGAAGTTCGCGGCGTGCCTGGTCAGGCCATGTACGCAAGGGCTTCCGGGCACCCGGGCGCAGCCGTGGCCGACCCTTCGGGCGGGGTTTCGCGGCGGTGTGCGGCGGCGCGGAAGCGATGGATGTCACGACACCGGGTCACCCCCGACACAGGGCCCCGGAGACGGCCGCGGCCCCCGGCCCGAGCGGCGCGGGAGAGGGCCGCGCGAGCGCGGTCACCCCTCCGGGTCGTAGTCCTCCCGCTTCTCTCCCGTCACCATGTAGACGAGGTTGTCGGCGACGTGCACCGCGTGGTCACCGAAGCGTTCGTAGAACCGGCCGACGAGGGTGACGTCCATGGTGGCCTCCACCCCGTACTCCCAGCCGGGGGAGAGGATGCGCTGCAACAGCTTGCGGCGCAGCCGGTCCATCGTGTCGTCGTCCTTGTCCAGCTCCAGCGCGGTGTCCGGGTCGCGCCCCGTGATGACCTCGCCGGCCTTCGTCACCAGCAGTTCCGCCTGGTGGCCCATCTCCAGAACGATCGACCTGACCGGCTTGGGGATCGCGGAGTCCGGGTGCCGGCGCCTCGCGATCTTGGCCAGGTGGACGGCGTGGTCGCCCATCCGCTCCAGGTCGCCGCGCATGTAGAGCGAGGTGATGATGGTCCGCAGGTCCGAGGCGACCGGCTGCTGCCGCGCCATCAGGCTGAAGGCGGTGTCCTCGATCTCCTGGTCGAGGCTGTTGATCGCCTCGTCACCGGAGATGACCTCCTGGGCCGCCTCCAGGTCACTGTCCAGCAGAGCCGTGGTCGCACGAGCGACGGCGTGCCGGGCGAGCCGTGTCATCTCGACGAGGCGTTCGCTCAGGCTGTCGAGGTCGTCGTGGTAGGTATCGCGCATGGCGTCAATGCTCCCAGTGGTTGTTTGAAGGATCGGCCAAGAATTGGTGAACGATGGAAGAAGCTCGGTTGTGTCACACGCCCCGACCGGGTAAAGATCCCGTCCGCACGTTTACGATCGAAACGTGCAAGGGGAACTTCTCACCGCCGTGACCGGCATCATCGGACTCGTCGCGGGCGTCGTCATCGGCGTCCTCGCCGGAGCCCTCTTCCGTACGGGCGCCACCTCGCGACAGACTCCGACGCCGGAGCGCCGGGCCGGCAGTACGCTTCCACCCGGTATCGCCGAGGTGCTCTCCGCCCTTCCCTCCTCCGCGGTGGTCCTGGACTCCGCCGACAGGGTCCTGCGGGCGTCCTCCGCCGCGCGTGCCTTCGGCATCGTCCGGGGCGAGGAGCTGGTGATAAGCGAGCTCCTGGCCCTGGCCCGGCAGGTACGGCGGGACGGCGTCATCCGGGAGACCGACATCGAGGTGGCCGTACGCAAGTTCGGCCCCGACGCCACGTCCTTCGCCGTGCGGGTGGCACCCCTGGGGGGCACCGGGCTGGTGCTGGTCCTGGCCGAGGACCAGACCGAACACCGACGCCTGGAGGCGGTACGCCGCGACTTCGTCGCCAACATCTCGCATGAGCTGAAGACTCCGGTGGGCGCTTTGTCCTTGCTGGCGGAAACCGTACAGGACGCCAGCGACGACCCGGAAGCCGTGCGCCGCTTCACCGAGCGCATGCAGACGGAGGCCTCCCGGCTGACGGCGGTCATCCAGGACCTCATCACGCTCTCCCGCATCCAGGGCGCCGAACCGATGGCCGAACCCACCCGGGTCGAACTCGGACCCGTCGTGGAGGAGGCCCTGGACTCGGTGCGGATGCCCGCGGACGCCAAGGGGATCGAACTGGTCGGCAGCGGCGCCGAGGGCGTCACCGTCCTGGGCGACGAGGGGCTGCTGGGCACGGCCCTGCGCAACCTGGTCGCCAACGCCGTGGCCTACAGCCCCAAGAACACCCGGGTCGCCGTGTCGGTCGGGGTGACCAGGTCGAGCGTGGACATCAGCGTCGCCGACCAGGGCATCGGGATCCCGCAGCAGGACCTGGAAAGGATCTTCGAGCGGTTCTACCGTGTGGACGCCGCTCGGAGCCGGGCCACCGGAGGTACCGGTCTGGGCCTGGCGATCGTCAAGCACATCATGACCCACCACCGTGGAGAAGTGACCGTGTGGAGCAAGGAGGGGTCGGGTTCGACGTTCACTCTGCGTCTGCCCAGACCCGAGAGCCGGGGGCCCGAGGCCGCCCGGAACACCGACCGTCAGGAGGCGGCACAGTGACGCGTGTACTCGTTGTCGAGGACGAGGAATCCTACAGCGACGCCCTGTCGTACATGCTGCGCAAGGAGGGCTTCGAGGTCGCCGTGGCGCCCACCGGGACCGTGGCGTTGGAGACCTTCGACCGTACCGGGGCCGACCTGGTGCTGCTGGACCTGATGCTGCCAGGGCTGTCGGGGACCGAGGTGTGCCGGACCCTGCGGCAGAAGTCCAACGTCCCCGTGATCATGCTGACCGCCAAGGACTCCGAGATCGACAAGGTCGTCGGTCTGGAACTGGGCGCCGACGACTACGTGACCAAGCCCTTCTCCTCCCGCGAGCTGGTGGCGCGGATCCGCGCGGTGCTGCGCCGCCGGGGCGAGGAGGAGGTCGTGCTGCCCGCCGCGCTGGAGGCCGGTCCCGTCCGCATGGACGTGGAGCGGCACGTGGTGACGGTGCGCGGCGAGAACGTGCAGCTTCCCCTGAAGGAGTTCGAGCTGCTGGAGGTGCTCCTGCGCAACGCCGGGCGGGTGCTCACCCGGATGCAGCTCATCGACCGCGTGTGGGGCGCCGACTACGTCGGTGACACCAAGACCCTCGACGTGCACGTCAAGCGGCTGCGCGCGAAGATCGAGGAGGACCCCGGCAGCCCGAGGTACATCGTGACCGTGCGCGGTCTGGGCTACAAGTTCGAGCCGGTGACCGTCGACGTCTGAGGGACACGGGACGCCCCCTCCGGGACTCCCCCTCTCCACCGGTGGTTCCCGTGTCCCGGGCCGTGGCGCCGGCCACAGCCCGGGATGCGCGCCGTCGGGCCCCTCGCGCGCCGTCGGGTCCCCTGCGGGCCGTCGGCGTCCGGGGCCGGACACGGTCCCCGCCGCGGCGGTCCGGTCCGGGCGCCCCCAGGCGCCCCCAGGCGGCCCGTGGCAGGACGGAGCGTCCCCGAGCGGCCCGGGAAGGTCCCCAGGCGGCCGGAGCGGCCTCCGGGCGACACGTGGCGGGCCCCACCGGCCCGGGACGGCGGCTCCCAGCGGTCCGGGTCAGGCCCCGGCCGACCCGGTTCAGGCCTCCAGGACGACGGTGAAGGGCCCCTCGTTGGTGAGGGCGACCGACATCTTCGCGCCGAACACCCCGGTGGCGACCTCGGCGCCCAACTCCCGCAACTCCTTGACGACCGCGTCCACGAGGGGCTCGGCGACGGGTCCGGGGGCGGCGGCCTGCCAGGTGGGGCGGCGGCCCTTGCGCGCGTCGCCGTAGAGCGTGAACTGGCTGACCACGAGCAGCGGCGCGCCGATGTCGGAGCACGAGCGCTCGTCCTCCAGGATCCGCAGCGTCCACAGCTTCCTGGCGATCCTGGCCGCCTCGGCGGCGGTGTCGGTGTGGGTCACCCCCACGAGCGCCATCAGGCCGGGCCCGTCGACCTCTCCGACCACCTCGCCGTCCACCGTCACCGACGCGTGCGACACCCGCTGCACGACCGCGCGCATGGTTCCTCCCTCGTGTTGCCTTCTCCGGCGGTCCTACCGCTGTTGGAGCTGGTTGAGCAGCCGCAGCCGCCGGGCGTTGGTGATGATCCCGGTCAACGTCACCGCGAACGTGCTGATGGAGTCGGCGAAGTCCTCGATCCGCCACTCCCGGGGACCCGTGTACCAGGCCAGGCCGTCGCCGGTCAGCTCGTCGGGGGTCAGGTCGGTGAGCGCGGCCGAGGCCAGGATGTTCGCCCAGCGGTCGACGTCGCCGAAGATCACCGCGTACGGCAGGTAGCGCGAGTACAGCTCCACGCGCTGGCCCGGGGGCGCGCTCGCCGAGCGCGGGCCCAGCAGGTAGTCGCGAAAACCCGCGGTGTGCGCGTACACCGAGCTGCCCAGGGCGGTCTTGGCGGGCATGTACTGCGCCCCCGCCGTGACGGCCGCGCCCGCGATGACGACGGCCAGGCCGGTGAAGGCGGCGCCCGTGAACATCGCGAGGGCGGCGGTCAGGACCACGCCGGCGGCCGTCACCACCATGCCGATCGTGCTCCAGCGGCCGCGCACCTGGTTGGGCGAGCGGGCGAACCACTTCATCCGCACCATGTCCCGGTACAGCTCCTCGCGCACCCGGTCGATGCGCGCCGGGAAGTCGGGCGACATGCGGGGGGACCCGACCTGGGACAGGCGGATCGTCCGGCGCCCCCCGAACACCGCGTCCAGCAGCATCCACTCGTAGGACAGGAGGGTGTCGTCGGGCGGGCCGTCCAGGCGGACCAGGCGCCAGTCCACGGACGTGAAGTTCTCGTGCGGCAGTTCCTCCAGGCGGACGTAGCCGCGGACCGCCAGGTCGACCACGGCACCGGTGAGGTCGGTGATGTCCACGGTCTCGTTGACGAGTGTGCCGATCTGGCCGGCGTGCACGCCGTCCGGCGGGGCGAACCTGAGCCGCCCCTGCTCGCCCTCGGACACCGGCGCCTGTTCGCCGGCCGCGGCCTCCTTGCGCAGCGCGCGCTCGTCGCGGCCCCGGACGCGGATCAGCACCGCCAGGCCGCCCACCAGGACCACCAGCAGGAGGCCGAACACGCTGGCGGTGGCCGGGGTGACCGCGAACGCGGACGCCAGAGACCAGCGGCGGGTGAGGATGGGCTCCCCCTCGGCGGTCCCGGAGGGGTAGTTGACGACGATGTCGAGCCGGTCCTCGGGACCCATGTCGGCCTGGAGGAAGTGCGCCACCCCGGCATCGGTCCCCATGTCCGACGCCGTGCAGTACATGGCGCTGCGGGGCTCTCCCGCCAGGCAGGAGAGCGCCTCGGGGGGCAGCGGCGCGGTGACGGTGACGTCGGTGGACTGGACGGTGTGGCTGTAGGCGCCGACCGCCCGCCACTCCATCTGGACCCCCTGGGCGACCTCGCTGACGGTTCCGATCACCCGGTAGGTGAGCACCGCTCCCTCGGTCCCGGCGGTGGGGACGTCCACGAAGAGGACCCCGTCCTCCTCGCGCACGTCCGCGTCGAGGGTGTCCCCGTCCAGGTCGGTGGCGCGCACACCGACGACCTCGAACTCCCGGTCGTGGTCGGTGTCGTACAGCATCGTCTCGGTGAAGGCCCGGGTGAAGACCGCCGGGGCGCCGCCGGAGAAGGAGATGGTCTCCTCGCCGCGGAGGGTGCCCGAGCGGTCGAGTTCGAGCCGGATGTCGTTGGTGATCACCGGGTCCGAACGGGTGCCGGAGGCGGCCGTGGGGCTCCCCGGTACTGTGGGGGCCGCTGCCGCCACCGTCGCGGCGCGGGCCTCCCCCTCCGGCCACGCGACCGCGGCCCCGGTGACCAGTGAGGACAACACGAAGACGGCCGTCGCCACCACGACGGCCGGGCGCCAGGAGCCGACCCACCACATGACGCGAGAGCCTATCCGGTCCCCCGGTGTACCTTCCCTCCAGGGCACGGCGTCCGACGCCGTGCTCCGACACCGCGAGGAGGCGCCGTGCTGAGGCGCGGCCCCGTGTCGGGCCCGGACTTTTGGTCCGAACGGCCCGGTCTCCTCCAGCGGACGGGCCTCGGGGTGTCGCTCACGCTGGGCACGGGGCTGGCCGCGGCGGCGTTCACCGGTTTCCTCGCGATCTCCGCGCTGCTGCCGTCGTCGAACGCGTGGTCGCACCCGGCGTCGCTCCCGGTCTCCGGGGCGGGCGGGGGGACGGCCTCGACGACGGAGGGGGCCTCGGCGGAGCGGCCGGTGGCCGGGACCGACCAGGCGGACCTGCTCGGCGACAACCCGCTGTACCGGGTCGGCGAACTCGGCGAGGTGACCTGTGAGGCGCCCGGACTGGACGAGGACGACCCCGAGTCGGTGGAGGCCTTCGTCCACGCGATCGCCGACTGCCTGGACCAGGCGTGGGGCTCCTACTTCTCGGCCGCGGGGATGGAGTTCACCGCCCCCAACCGGGTGTACTGGTACGCCGCCGGGCACAGCCCGTGCGGGGCGTTCCCCACCGAGGACACCGCGGCCTTCTACTGCCAGGCCAACCAGGGCCTGTACCTGGGGGTGAAGGACATCGTGGCGGCCTCGGCGGGCAGCGACAAACCCGAGGCGTACACGTTCCTGCTCAGCCACGAGTACGGGCACCACGTGCAGGGGCAGTCGCGCGTCCTCGCCGAGTTCCACAGTGAGCGCGCGGGCGCGGAGCAGGAGGAGGTCGACGAGCTGACCAGGCGGAACGAGCTCCAGGCCAACTGTCTGGGAGGGGTTTTCCTGGGCGCCTCGGACGAGTCGCTGGGGTTCGGCCGGTCCGAGCGGAAGAATATCCTCGACGACGTCGAGCTCCGCGCGGACCGGGGAGGCGAGCACACCCACGGTTCGGCGGGGAACAGCCGCCTGTGGACGGCGCACGGCATGGACCGTGTGAACCCGGCGGCGTGCAACACGTGGAACGCCCCCGAGGAGCTGGTGTGGTGACGCGCCGGCGGGGGCACGGCCAGGAACCGGTCCGTACGGTCCGGTGAAGGTGACGACAGGGCGGGCGGACAGGGGTGTACGCAGGGTTCGGTGAGTCACCGACGTCCCCGGCGCGACGCGCCGACCGGCGGGCGTTCGGTCTGGCGACCGCTCTCGTGGCGGTGCTGCTGGCGTTCGCGCTGCTGTCGTGGACCACGGCCGGCGAGGAGGACCCCCGGTCCGGCGCGTCCGCCGACGGCACCGGTTCCGGTGCGGCCCCCGACTCCGACGACAAGCCCGCCCAGGACCCGTCGGGGCTGGTCGGCGGAGGCGGCGGGGGGCGGACGGGGCTGTCGGAGCGGCTCGGGCAGCGGGAGCGCCCCTCGGGGCACGCGGCGCTGGTCGACAACCCGCTGTACGAGACGGGGCGGCTGAGTCCGCGTCCGTGCCCGGTGGCCGAGCCGGACGTCGACGACGCGGAGTCGATGGAGGTGTTCCTGGACTCGGTCGCGGACTGCCTGGACAGCGCCTGGCAGAACCAGTTCGCCCGTGCGGGCATCCCCTTCACACCGCCGGATCGGGTGTTCTGGGAGGAGCCCGGGGTGAGCCCGTGCCGTGAGTACCCGTCGCGGGCCGGAGCGTTCTACTGCCGGGCGAGCACGAGCATCTACATCGGCACCTCGGACGTGGTGGAGAAGTGGAACGGCGCCACGCGCGGCGTGGTGTACGCCTCCCTGCTGGCCCACGAGTACGGCCACCACGTGCAGGGGGAGTCGGGGCTGCTGGAGTACTACCACGAGCAGCGCGAGATGAGGGAGGACCCCCTGGAGCGCAACGTGTGGACGCGCCGCAGTGAGTTGCAGGCGAACTGCCTGGCCGGGGCGTTCCTGGGGTCGGTCCGGGTGAGCTATCCGCTGGACGACGGCGATCTGGAGACCCTGTTGACGGACGCCGCGGCCACCGCCGACCGTGAGGACGGCCCGGAGGAGGAGCGCACGCACGGCTCGGTGGAGAACAGCGTCAGGTGGACCCGGAAGGGCTGGGAGGAGCAGTCCCCGGGGGCGTGCAACACCTGGGACGTATCGGACGAGTCGCTGGTGGACTAGGGCGCGTCTCCTCGAAGCCGCGCCGCGCTTCGCCTCGTGCCCGGACGCCGCGGGTACGGCGGCCCCGTCGGCGCCCCCGCCACCCCCAGCGGCGCAGGACCGAGTCCACCGAGCAGGCCCAGGGCCTTTTCAGGACGACGCGGTCATGACGTGCCTGGCGTACCGGGGCAGGAGCGGCACACCCGTGCGGATCAGGAGCCGGCGCGCCGGAGCACCCTCCAGGAGGGAGCGGGCGCGGGCCGCGGCGACGACCGTGTCGAACGGGGCGGACCGGAAGTCGTAGACGTAGAGCCGTCCTCCGGGCCGCAGCACCCGGGCGATCTCGGGGACGGCCGCCTCGACGTCGTCCCAGTGGTGCATGCTGAACGAGGAGACGACCAGGTCGAAGGCGTCGTCGGGGAACGGCAGGGCGGTGACGTCGCCCTGCCCGGCCCGGGCCCGCTCCCCGTACGGGCGGAGGTTGCGCTCGGCCAGGGCGGCCATGTCGGCGGACAGGTCGACGCCGGTCAGCCTCAGGTCGGGGCGGCGGCGTGCGACCTCGGCGAGGAGCACGCCTGGTCCGGTGCCCACGTCGAGCACGGAGCCGCCGTGCGGCGCGGCGTCGGCGAGGTCCTCCGCGAAACGCGCGTAGACGCCGCGCAGCAGCCGCCGCGCCACGAGGTCGTAGACCCGGCCGGCCCGCCCCTCGAAGAGCCCGGGCATGTCGCCGTGGTGAACCTGCTTCGTCGACCGCATTGCGCACTCCCTTAGAGTTGTATGGGACAACTGTTTCGACGGTACGCCAGACAGTTGCAGAGCACAACCATTTCCGGGGCCTGTCCGGGGGAAGGGGGCGGCGCGTGACCGACGCGGTACCCGAACAGATCCACACCATGGTCATGGACCTGGTCCGCACCGTCGGCCTGCTCCAGCCCGAGCACGCGGTCTCCGACCTCACGGTGTCCCTGTCCCAGGGCTTCGCGCTGCACGAGCTCGACACCGACCCGCCGCTGTCCCAGCGGGAGCTGGCCGAGCGGCTCGGGCTGGAGAAGAGCACCGTCAGCCGGATGGTGGCCGACATGGAGCGCAAGGCCCTTCTCGTCCGGGAGCGGCCCTCCGGCGACAGGCGGTCCTACCGGCTCAGGATCACCGGTCGGGGGCGGGCCGCCCACGCGGCCATGGCCGCCGAGTACCACGACCACTACGTCCGGTGGGTCGCGGCCATGGCCCCCGAGGAACGCGACGCGTTCCTCGTCGGGCTGCCCGCGTTCGTGCGCGCCGTCCGCCGCGTCCGCGCCCTCGACCGCGCGCCGGACGCGGACGCGGACCGGGACCCCGCGCCCTGACCACCCGGCGCGCGCACGTTCCCGGCACACCTCCCCCGTGACCGGGGAGGTACGTATACGGGCCTTCGCCGCCGTCCACAGGTTTGGTGGAGTGCTGCCGCTCGGACACACAGCGTGGCAGGATGCTTGGTATGTCGGACCTCGCCGCCTCCCTCGATCCGCACGAGCCTGACGCGACCGCCCCCGTCCCCCGCTCCCCCGAGACCTCCGTCGCACCGCCCGGGCGCGCGGGCCCCACGCGCGGGCGCGTGGAGCTGCGGGTGCACGGTGTCAGCGGCGGACAGGCCGAGGAACTGCTGGACGTGGAGCCGGCCATGCGTGTGGGCGGCGACCGGCTGGCGGGGTTCTTCCGGTGGCGCCGCGAACCCGACACCGAGACCGTCCCGGGCGTACGCCGGGAGATCTTCGCCTGGGGCAACCTCACCTCCGGAAGCTCCTCCCGGGCGTTCTGGCTGCTGCTGCTGCCGTTCATGCTGGTCAACGTGGCGTACTGGATGCGTCCGGGCCGGATGGACCGCGCACCGGCGGGGGTGCGGCGGCTGGCCAACAACTCCTACGGCGCGGGTGTACGGCTGCTGGCGCTGTCCCTGACGGTGCTCATCGCCCTGGCCGCGGCCGGGGTCGGCATGGACCTGGTGGCCTGGCAGTGCGCCTCCGGCCTGGGTGAGGCGTGCGTGCGGGCACGCCCGTGGCTGGCGTTCCTGGGCTCGCCCTCCTCACCGCTGTCCGCGCCGGGACCGGCCCTCGTGGTGGGCGCGGTGCTGCCGGTGGCCGTGGTCGTGGTGCTGTGGCGGCTCTCCCGCCGCACCGCCGCCGACTACGAGGTCGTGTCCGGTTCGGTACCGCCCCGGCCCACCGCGGCCGCCCCGCTGAGCCACGCCGAGTTCTGGCGCAACAGCGAGACCATGGCACGGCTGCGGTCGGCGCACATCTCGGTGGCCCTCGGCACGATCGCCGCGTCGCTGCTCCTCCCCGCGCTCCGGCACGACCTGGCGCCGGCGGTGGACGGCGTCCCCGGAGGACCCGGCCCCTGGATCGCCGGCACCGTGCTGTCGGCGCTGCTGGCGGCGGTGACGGCGGCGAGCACGCTGAGCGTCCTGGTCCCGGGCGCGGACCCCCGCTGGAACGCGCGGGCCGACCGGATCTGCCGCCTGCTGCGCGACACCACCCTGGTCCTCGGACTGGCGGTGGTCGCCTACGCGCTGTGGCCCCGCCCGGGGTGGACGGCCTCCGGACGGCTGCCCGGTGACGGGGCGGTACTCAACACCCTGTTCGCGGTCCAGGTGGCCCTGGTGCTGGTGACGCTGGTGGCGGCGCTGGTGCTGTTCGCCTCCGACCGGGCCCACGACGGCACGGCGATGCTCGGCCTGGCGGGGCCGGCCACGGCCGCCCTGGGCGCCCTGCTGGGCGGCGGCTTCTCGGCCGCCCTCGTCTACCAGAGCTCGCTGCTGCTGAGCGGCTGCGGCTCCATGGCCACGCCGGAGGTGGACTGCCTGCCGCTGTCGGTGCCGACCGCCTACTCCTGGCTCCAACTGGCCTTCGCCCTGGAGGCCGCCATCGTGCTGGCCGTGGTGGCGGTGCTCGCCCTGAAGCTGCGCCGCGACACCCGGGCGCACCTGTCGGGGGTCACCGAGGACTACGCGCGCAGTGTGCGCGACCGCCGTACCTGGACCATCGCCCACGCGCGGGCGGTGGGCCGGATGACCGAGGTCCTGCCGTCCGTGCTGGGGGCGCTCCTGCTCCCGGTGGTGGCGCTGGGCGCGCTCGCGCTGTACTCGGTGCTGTCGAGGGACCTGGCGGCCGATCCCGCGGCCGCGGCGACGGCCGTGTCCAGCGCGTCCGGTGAGGTGCGGGAGGTCGCCCGGGGAGCGGTGTCGGGGCTGATCGGCGTCGGATCGCTGCTGGGAGGCGCGGCGCTGGTGGCGCTGGTGTGGATCGGGCGCAGTGCCTACCGCGACCGGCCCACACGGCAGGCGGTCGGCGCGCTGTGGGACGTGGGCACGTTCTGGCCCAGGGTGGCCCACCCGCTCGCGCCACCGTCCTACGCGGAGCGGGCGGTGCCGCAGTTGTCCGCACGGGTGGCCCTGATGTGCCGGGAGGGCACGGACGTGGTGCTGTCGGGGCACTCACAGGGATCGGTGCTGGCGGCCGCCACGGTGTGGCAGCTGCCCACCGACTGCCTGGGGCGCATCGCGCTGCTCACACACGGCTCACCGCTGGACCGCCTGTACGCCCGCTACTTCCCGGCCTACTTCGGCCCGGGTCCGTTCGCCGACCTGCGGGAGCGGGTGTCGGCGTGGCACAACCTGTGGCGGGTCACCGACGCGATCGCCGGACCGGTGCGGACGCGGGCCCCCTCCGGCGAACCGGGACCCCCGGTCACCGTGGAGCGGGCCGAGCCGCTGCCGGACCCGCGCTCGTACGACGCCCCGCCGGGCGAGGCCAGACGGCCGGAGATCCTGGGCCACTCCTACTACACGGGCGATCCCGCCTACGCCGGTACGCTCCGGCGGGTGCTGAGGGCCATGGAGGAGGCGGAGGCGCCCCGCGGGGGCGCCGTCGGAGGGTGCCCGCCGTCATCCGGTGCGTGAGGCGGGCATCCCGCCCGCGAAGGAGTGAGGGAGCCCTGTCCTGGGGCCGGGAGACCCGTTGCGGAGGTGCTACCAGGGACCGTAGGGGCCGTTGTTGCTGTTGCCTCCCGCGCCCTTGACCGCCGGGCGCACGTCGAGCAGGAAGACGAGGGTGGCGACCAGGCCGAGGATGACGAACATCCCCGTACCGGAGAACACCGCCAGCAGGGACAGGGCGGTGGCCACGCCGGTGAGGATGACCCACAGCTTCTTGGTCTGCTTGTCCATCAGCTCGAACGCCGCGGCCGGTGTACGGATCGCCTCGATCAGGGCGTACAGACTGGCCACGAAGGTGACCAGGTAGATGGCCTGCCAGATCAGGTAGAACAAAACGCACACTCCCGGGGACGTTCCGAGCGGGGGGTCCGCCCGCTCTCCACCGTAAACGGACCGGCGGCGCCGATCGTGCCCGTGGAGTCCCACATCACACACTTGCACCGGGGCGGCGGCCGGGCCGGACGGGTGCGGCGGCGGGCCGGTCCCGGAGTGGGAGGCCGACGGCCGTCCCCGGTCAGAGGGGGATGTGCCAGAGGCAGGTGACCGTCGCCAGGAGGAACGCGGAGGCGCCCATGATGAAGGCGCCCGTGTGGTACGGGAGTTCGTCGCCGGGGTGCAGGAGGCGGTTGACGCGCCGCATCACCCCGGGCTCGGCCTCGGGGACGGCGGCCATCGCCCCGGCGGGCACCGGGGCCGGGCCCGCGGCGCCGAAGCGCAGCAGCGCCATGGCCAGCTCGCGCGAGGAGCTCCTGCGGCGGGCCTGGTCGTCGGCGCACATCTCGATGAGCAGCGCGACGCTCTCGTAGTAGGTGCGCACCAGGCGAACCCTCGGGAAGGCGCGCTTGAGGGAGGAGAACGGCAGCAGCACGAGGTCGTGGCGCTGGCGCAGGTGCGCGCGCTCGTGGGCCAGGACGGCGGCCAGCTCCCGGTTGTCGAGGACCGCGAGGGCTCCCGCGCTGATGACCACCTGCGAGCGGAGCACGCCCGGAAGGCAGTACGCGGCGGCCGCCGGGTGGTCGACCACGCGGGCGCCGGGAACGTCGGGGTGGTCGCTGGCGACGAGTTCGAGGAGGTCGTAGTGGCGTCGGCGGACGCGGATCACGTGGACGAAGGAGGCGACCAGGCCGCAGAAGAGCACGAGGGTCAGCACGAACGCCAGGGCCACCGCGGCGATGTGGGTGATGCCCTCGAAGCCCTGGGAGAGTTCGGCGAGGAGCAGTTCGCCGGTGACGATGTCGGTGGCCAGGGCCATGAGGCCTCCGGCCGCGCCGAGCCGGTAGGAGGACAGTCCGAAGGCCAGCAGCGCGCCGATGGTGGACACGCCCCAGGCCAGGCCCAGGGCCTGCCAGGTGATCACGGCGGTGTAGGGGCCCCGTGAGGGCCACTTGGCCCGGTGGAGGGCTTCCATGGCGATGAGGCAGCAGACCGCGACGAGGGTGAGAAGGGCGGCACTGACCATACGGACTAGTTCCTTGGCTGCTCGGTTTCCGCGAGTGCGCGCCGAAGCGCTTCAGCCTGCTCGCCGTCCATGGACTGGACGAAGGCGGCCAGGGCGGCGTCGCGGTCTCCCGTCTGTCCGAGCGCGTCGAACATCAACTCGGAGACGTATGCCTCGCGGCTGGCTGCCGGACGGTAACGCCACGCACGACCCTCACGTGCCCGGGTGACGACCTTCTTCTTGGCGAGCCTGTCGAGCACGGTCATGACGGTCGTGTGCGCCAGGTCGCGTTCGGCGAGAGCCTTGCCGACCTCACGGACCGTCATTGGTTCGTTCCGTGCCCACAGTACATCCATCACCGCGCGTTCGAGTTCGCCAAGCCGATTCATGAGTAGGAGTCTACTTGGGGTCGTACTACCGGTTGTCGTACCCCCAGGTTAATTCCTCATCACCTACGGGACAAGGGATAACGCCCTTTCGGACAGGTGTGATCCCGCCCCCTCCCTCGCGGGTGACGACGCCCGTGGAACCGGCCGCGGCCCCCGTCCCGGTACGGGGACTGGACTCCCCTCGCCCTCGGGGCCGATACTGCCCCACCGAGCACCGGAAGGAAGCACCACCATGGCCTCCCCGAACCACTCCCGGATCTCCGTCGTCCGGGGCGACATCACCGAGCAGAGCGTCGACGCGATCGTCAACGCCGCCAACACCTCCCTCCTGGGCGGCGGCGGTGTGGACGGCGCCATCCACCGCAAGGGCGGCAAGTCCATCCTGGAGGAGTGCCGCCGGCTGCGCGCCGGGCACTACGGGAAGGGGCTGCCCGTCGGGAACGCGGTGGCGACCACGGCCGGCCGGCTGCCCGCCCGGTGGGTGGTCCACACCGTCGGCCCGGTCCACAGCGCCACCGAGGACCGGAGCGCGCTGCTCGCCTCCTGCTACGGCGAGTCCCTGCGGGTCGCCCACGAGCTGGGCGCGGAGTCGATCGCCTTCCCCGCGATCTCCGCGGGCACCTACGGGTGGCCGATCGAGGACGCGGCGCGCATCGCGGCCTGGGCGGTCCACTCGGCGCAGCTCCGCGTGCCGGAGATCCGCATGGTCCTGTTCGACGACACCGCGCTTCGGGCCTTCAAGGCGGCCTTCGGCCCCCGCTGACCCGGCCGGGTCCCCATGTGCGCGGGAGGGCCCGCCGCGCCCGGTCCCACCGGCCGGGACGCCGTGCCGACCGCGGCGGGGACGGCCGGCCGGGGTGGTCGGCCGGTCCCCGCCGCGGCCATGGCCCCGGGCGTTCGCGGGCCGGGGCCGGGCGGCCGTGGACGCGAAGGTCCCAGGTGACCAGGACGGCGGTGGCCGGGTCCGGGGGACGCTCCCTCTCGACGCGGCCAGGCGAAGAACCATGGCCATCCCCGTGGAGGCCCGGTGCCGGGGCCGAGGCCTGGGTAGGAACCCTTCATGGAGAAGAGCCTCTCACCTGCGAGGACCCGCACGGTTCGTCCCCGGATCGGAGTGTCCAGCTGCCTGCTCGGCGCTCCGGTGCGCTACAACGGCGGGCACTCGCGCTCACGCTTCCTCACCGACGAGCTCGACCGGTACGTGGACTGGCTCCCGGTCTGCCCCGAGGCGGAGATCGGCCTGGGCGTCCCGCGCCCGACCCTGCGCCTGCAACGCCGCGAGGGGGAGGACCGGGTGGTCTCCAGCGCCGACGGGGCCGACCACTCGGACGAGTTGGCGCGGACCGCCGACCGCCACCTGGCCCGGTTGCGCCACCTGGACGGGTACGTGCTCAAGAACAAGTCGCCGAGTTGCGGCCTCTTCGCCCTGCCGGTGTTCGACGACGACGGCGGCCGGGTGGGCGGCAGGGGGAGGGGCGCCTTCGCACGGCGCCTCACCGAACTCCTTCCCGCGCTGCCCGTGGAGGAGCAGGGCCGCCTGACGGACCCCGTGCTGCGCGAGGTGTTCGTGCAGCGGGTGTTCGCGCACGCCAGGCTGCGGGAGCTGTGGGAGTCGCCCTGGCGCCCGCGTGACCTGGTCGCGCTGCACACGCGGCACAAGCTCCAGTTGATGTCGCACTCGCCCGACGGCTACCGGGAGACGGGCCGGATCGCGGCGCGCGCGGGCGCCTTTGCCCCCGAGGAGGTCGAGGTCGCCTACACCGAGGCGTTCCACCGGGCGATGGCGGTGCGGCCGAGCCGGGGCAAGCACGTCAACGCCCTACAGCACGCCTTCGGGATGCTGAGTCCGCTGCTGGACGACGCCCGCAGGCACGACCTGTTGGCGGCGATCGAGGACTACCGGCGTGAACAGGTACCGCTGAGCGTCCCGGTGGCCCTGCTGCGCCACCACTGCACGGCGGAGGACGTCGGGTGGGCGCGCGACCAGACCTACCTCCGCCCCTATCCCGACGAACTGCGGCTGCGGCACTCCGTCGCGGTCTGATCCCCGAAGGGCCGCGGCACGGACACGCCCACGGCTCGACCGGCCGCGGCGAACGGCGTTCCCGGGCTCCGGTCGGCCCGTGCCAACACGGCGCCGACGGTTCCTCATGTGGCGGTCGCCACGCTTCGCTCGCCCGGGGAACACGGCCCCGCGGCGCGGAGGCGCTCCTTCCCCGGTACCGCCGACCTCCCGGTATCCGGCCGGCCGACCACACCGCGGGCCTCCCGGAGTCAACACCCGGCCCCTCGAACGAACCGGTGGGGAACAGTGTGTACCTTCGTCGCTGTTGACGACAGCGGCTGTACACACGACCTGAAGGGACCCGCCCGGTGTCTGGAATCGTTCCCGCGGGAGGACAGGCGTCGGTCCCGTCCAGGGTCGCGACCGTCAGTCTGCACACCTCCCCGCTCGACCAGCCCGGTACCGGCGACGCGGGCGGCATGAACGTGTACGTGGTCGAGGTGGCCCGGCGCATGGCCGAACGCGGCGTGGCCGTGGACGTGTTCACCCGCGCGACCAGCCCCGACCTGCCCCCGGTGGTGGAGCTCGCCCCGGGTGTGAACGTGCGGCACGTGCCCGCCGGCCCCTACGGCCGCCTGGACAAGAACACCCTCGCCGAGCACCTGTGCCCGTTCGTCTTCGGGATGCTGCGGGCCGAGGCCCAGAGCGCGCCCGGGCACTACGACCTCGTGCACGGCCACTACTGGCTGTCGGGCCAGGCCGGTGTGATGGCCGCCCGGCGCTGGGGCGTGCCCCTGGTGCAGTCCATGCACACCATGGCGCGTGTGAAGAACGCCTCCCTGGCCGAGGGGGACGAGCCCGAGCCCGAGACCCGGGTGCTCGGGGAGGACCAGCTCGTCCGCCAGGCCGACCAGCTGATCGCCAACACCGACGACGAGGCCCGCCAACTGAGGAACCACTACGGTGCCCGCGACAACCAGATCAGCGTCATCCCGCCCGGCGTGGACCTGGAGGTGTTCAGCCCCGGCTCGCGCCAGGAGGCCCTGGCACGGATCGGGCTGCCCGCCGACACCGAGCTGCTGCTGTTCGTGGGACGCGTGCAGCGGCTGAAGGCCCCCGACGTGCTCATCCGCGCCGCGGCCGACCTCCTGGAGCGCGACCCCTCGCTGCGCACGCGCCTGGTGGTGGGCGTGGTCGGCGGCCTGTCCGGCGGCGGGATGCGCGAGCCCGGGCTGCTCACCGACCTGGCCCGCTCGCTGGGCGTGGCGGACGTGGTGCGGATCGAACCGCCGCAGAGCCGCGAGCGGCTGGCCGACTACTACCGCGCGGCCGCGGTGACCGTGGTGCCGTCCTACTCGGAGTCGTTCGGCCTGGTCGCGGTGGAGTCGCAGGCCTGCGGCACCCCGGTGCTGGCCGCGCGCGTGGGCGGGCTGGCCACGGCGGTGGCTGACGGGGTGTCCGGGGTCCTGGTGAGGGGGCACGACCCGGCCGACTACGCGGCCGAGCTGTACCGGATGATCTCCGAACCGATGTGGCGTGCCAAGCTGGCGGCGGCGGCACCCGGACACGCCGCCACCCTGGGCTGGTCGCGGACTGTGGACGAGCTGCTTGACGTGTACCGGGCGAGCACGGCCCCCCGCGCGCTGCCGCTGGCCGCGTGCAGGTGACCGAGGAGGGATGTACGAGTGGGTAGGGAAACGGCGCGCAGTGCCGCGGTCGAGGCGATCACCGCCGCCGTGGCGGAGTCCGGTCTGGAGGTGGAGCGCCCCCGCGAGGGGTCGTTCCTGGTCACCCTGCCGGGCAGGGCCAAGCTCAAGACCCTCGTGTGGCTGGAGGTGGGGCCGCACAGCCTCACCCTGACGTCGTTCTTCTGCCGCCAGCCGGACGAGAACCACGCCGACTTCTACCTGTGGCTGATGCGCCGGAACGCGGACATGTACGGGATGGCGTTCGTCGCGGACGAGGTCGGCGACGTGTACATCCGCGGCCGCCTGCCGTTGGAGGGGGTCACCCCCGACGAGGTCGACCGGCTGCTGGGATGCGTGCTCACCTACTCGGACGAGAACTTCAACGGGGCGCTGGAGCGGGGGTTCGCGTCGGCGATCCGCAAGGAGTGGCGGTGGCGGGCCGAACGCGGCCACGACATGCGCAACCTGAGGTCCTTCGCCCACCTGGTCGGACAGGGAGAGGACCGGTAGGAGCGGCGGACGGGGAGACGTGTGGGATCGGCGAGCGGCCTCCCGGGCTCCCGGGCCCGGGAGCCGGGTGGCTAGGCTGGCCCCATGGGAACTCTGGTACTGCTGCGACACGGTGAGAGTGTCTGGAACGCGAAGGGCCTGTTCACCGGTTGGGTGGACGTCGACCTCTCCGCCAAGGGCGAGGAGGAGGCCCGGCGGGGCGGTGAACTGCTCAAGGAGGCCGGTGTGCGGCCGGACGTGGTCCACACCTCCCTCCTCAAGCGCGCCATCCGCACCACGAACCTGGCGCTGGACACCGCCGACCTGAGCTGGCTGCCGGTCGAGCGCACCTGGCGTCTGAACGAGCGCCACTACGGCGCGCTCCAGGGCAAGGACAAGGCGCAGACGCGCGAGGAGTACGGCGAGGAGCAGTTCATGATCTGGCGCCGCTCCTACGACACCCCGCCGCCGCCCATCGCGGACGGCGACACCTACTCGCAGGCCGGTGACGCCCGCTACGGCGAGCTGCCGCCGGAGCTGCTGCCGCGCACCGAGTGCCTCAAGGACGTGCTGGAGCGCGCCCTGCCGTACTGGTACGACTCGATCGTCCCGGACCTGGCCGCGGACAAGACCGTTCTGGTCGCCGCCCACGGCAACTCGCTGCGCGCGCTGGTCAAGCACCTGGACGGCGTCAGCGACACCGACATCGCCGGGCTGAACATCCCGACGGGCATCCCGCTGCGGTACGACCTGGACGAGCGGTTCGAGCCGACCAACCCCGGTGGCACCTACCTCGACCCGGAGGCCGCCAAGGACGCCATCGAGGCCGTCGCCAACCAGGGTAGGAAGTAGCCTCCCCGGTCCCGTCATCCCTCCGTGCCCGCGCCGCCGCCGGTGGTGCGGGCACGGCCGTGTCCGGGGCCGACCGCCTCAGTAGACGAGGGCCTGGGCTCCCTCCCGGACGGCCTCCTCCACGAAGGTCGGGGCCCCGGCGATGCGCACCCCGTCGACGAGGTCGTCCCGGGTCAGGTCGCGGCGGGCCGCGCACTGGGTGCACACCGTCACCCCGCCCGCCGAGAGCACCGCGTCGAGGAGGTCCTTGAGGGGCGCCGCGTGCGGCAGGGAGAAGCGCTCGGCCCGGCCGGGGACCGCGAACCACGCCGACTCCCCCGTCAACCACAGAGAGACGTCGACACCGCTGGCCAGAGCCGCCGCGGCCACCGTGAAGGCCTGGTTGCACCGCTCGGGGTCGTCCTCACCGGCGGTGACCTTGATCACCAAGGAACGAGACATGGCCGTCAGCCTACTCAGAGCGCGACGGTGGTCAGCACGGCGCCCGCCACCGAGCAGACCGCGAGGACCGCGGTGAGCACCAGCGCCTCGGTCCGGCGGGGCGAGACCCGCACCGGCTGGCCGTCCACGCCGTGCTCGATGCCGAGGGTCCCGCCCTCGGGTGCGGCCAGGACCACGCGTCCGCCGCGCACCTGGACCTGGCCGGTGACGCGCACACGGGCGCCGGGGCGGATCACCCACTCGCGGTACTCGAACTCGATGGTCTCGCCGCGAAAGACGCCGGAGATCCGGCCGCGCACGCGCGGCAGCAGGTCGTCGGCCGGGGAGGCCACCCCCGGCTGGGGGCGCCCCACCAGGCGCTTCAGGCACAGTTCGACGCCCTGGGGGTCGGTGCCGCGCGGATCGACGAAGACTCGGTCGGCGTCACCGGGGCTGCCCTCGGCCACGATCCCGAACAGGTCCTCGGAGGCGTAGTCGGCGATGGAGTCGCAGGCCCGCTCCCGGACCGCTCCCTCCTCCAGGTCGCGGTTGAGCGGCCAGTAGTGGCGCAGCACCTCGTGGCCGTGCCACACGCACTCCGCGCCGGCCAGACCGGAGGAGACGGGGCCGTCGGGGCCGGGGGCGGTCACGCCGGTGAGCGTGACGCGCCTGCCCTCACTGGCCGCCAGCGCTCCCGGGCGCAGCCGGGCCAGGCCGCGCTGCCGCAGCCAGCGCCGCAGGGCGAACACGGTCAGGGGGAGCAGGACCGCCGCGACCACGAGCAGCGCCGAACCGATCACCAGTAACACAGGCCGCCCCTTTGGAAAGTGCGTGAGGTCATACGACGGCGGCGGACAGAACACCCCGTGGCCACACCGCGCTGCTGACAATCTTTACCAGTTCTCCGGGAAAGCGGGGCCAATTGGGCATGTCCGGACCGGGGCGCGCGAGTGGCGGTCGCCACGTGTGCCGCCGGTGGTCACCGCCACCCCTCACCGCCGCTACGCTCGATGGTTATGGACGTTGAGGTACACCCCGATCTGGCGAAACTGTCCTTCCTGCTCGGCCGCTGGGAGGGCGTGGGCGTCGCCGGCTACGCCGACGTGGAGGAGTTCCAGTTCGGCCAGGAAATCGAGTTCTCACAGAGGGCGGACCTGCCGTACCTGGCCTTCGCGAGCAGGGCCTGGCGGATGACCCCGGGGGGTGAGCCGGGTGAGCTGGTCGCCGAGGAGTCGGGCTACTGGCGCGTGCGCCCGGAGTCCGACGCCGAGGAGCGCGGGGCGAACGAGCCCGTCGTGCACCTGGAGGCGCTGATCGCGCACCCCGAGGGCTTCACCGAGGTCTACCTGGGCAACGTGTTCGCGAACCGGGTGGAGATGTCCACCGACGCGGTGGTGCACACCGAGACCGGGATCGACGCGACCGCCTCGCACCGGCTGTACGGCCTGTTCGGCGACAACCGGGAGACGCTGGGGTACGCCTGGGACCTAGCCGCGAGCGGCCACAGCCTGCGCTCGTACATGTCCGCGCAGCTCAAGCGGGTCGGCCCGAAGTAACCGGGAGAAGGCGACCGGGGCACCGGAGGGGCGGGGAGACGGCCGGGGAAGCGGTCGGGGCCCGTCCCCGGACAGGGGCAGACCCCGGGCTCTGTCCCGCCTTGGGGCGGGGCCGGTCGGACGAGGCCGGCAGCCCGGGGTCCGGGTGTCCGTCTGGGATTCGCTGCGAACGGCGTCGCGCGAACGCGGCGTCGTCCTAGCGGACGGCCACCTCGCCAGTCCTAAGATCAACCATTACTCGGACCACCTCCTTTCCTGCGTGCCACCGACAGTACGTCCCGCGCGAGCCGTGGGGCAAATGTTTTTTCTGTGAGCAAAACCGCAGGTGGGGGACGCGTTCACGGACCCCTTGGCGGGGCGGCCTGAGGCCGCGCTCCGCGAACGCGTACGCCGTTCGCCACAGGCGGCACCCGTGGGACATGTCCTAGGCTCGGCGTATGACTTCGCCTCTGCTGAGCACACCGGGCGCCGTGAGCGCCGAGTCCCCCGACTCCGGGGTCGCCGCCCACTACGGCGACCCCTCCCACGAGGGACGTGCCATCGAACGTTCGAGCGCTTGGGTCGACCGGAGCAACCGGGGCGTGGTCCGGGTCGTCGGGCCCGACCGCCTGGGCTGGCTCAACGACCTCACCAGCCAGCTGACCACGGGCCTGGCCCCGGGGAAGGGCACCGAGTCGCTGGTCCTGGACACCCGGGGACACCTGCGGCACCACCTCTCCCTGATGGACGACGGCGAGGCCACCTGGATCCACACCGAGCCGGGGGACGGCCCGGAGCTGGCGAAGTTCCTGGACTCCATGCGGTTCATGCTGCGTGTGGAGGTGGAGGACCTGGGCGACTCCCGCGCTGTGCTGACCGTGCTCGGTCCCGACCGCGCCAAGGTGGTCGGAGCCGCCTCGCTCGACGACGTGCCCGCGCGCACGACCGAGGGGGAGACCGACCTGTTCCTGCCAACCGAGCGGCTCACCGGTGCGGCCGAGGCGCTCACGGCGGCCGGGGCGCGTCCGGCGGGCATGTGGGCCTACGAGGCGCACCGGATCGCGGAGCACCGGGTGCGCCCGTGGCTGGACACGGACGACCGCACGATCCCGCACGAGGTGGACTGGGTGGGCCGGGCGGTGCACCTGGAGAAGGGCTGCTACCCGGGCCAGGAGACGGTGGCGCGGGTGCACAACCTGGGCCGTCCGCCGCGCCGCCTGGTGATGCTGCACCTGGACGGCACCGCCGAGCGCCTGCCGGAGGTGGGTGCGGCGCTGGAGCTGGACGGACGGGCCGTGGGCCGGGTGGGCACGTCGGCCCGCCACCACGAACTGGGGCCGATCGCCCTGGGTGTGGTCAAGCGCGCGGTGCCGACCGGGGCCGACCTGGTGGTGGACGGTATCGCCGCCGGGCAGGAGGTCGTGGTGGATCCGGAGACGGGCGCCAACGCCCAGATCAACCTGCGCCGCCGCCCCCGCTGAGACCGGTTCCCGCGCGTGTCCGTGGCCGGGCGGCCTCAGTTCGGTTCGAGGGGGGTGCGCCCGGCGATCCTGACCTCGGCGAACTCGGTCCCGACCGGGGCCAGGAACAGGATGTGGGTGGTGACGGTCTCCCCCGGGTTGATGTCGTCCCAGAAGTAGTCCCACGCCACGGTGATCTCGGCGTCGATGTCGTTGGCGTACTCCAGGCCGTCGGTGGTCAGGCCGGTGGTCCCGTAGGTGTCGAAGACCGCCGGACCGGTGCCCTGGTTGGTCACGTGGAGCCGGTAGACGTGGAACTCCATCCCCGAGGGCGCGGTGTCGGAGGACCCCATCCCGTCGGTGACGGTGGTGTCGGTGTAGGCCTTCTCGACCTCCACGAGGAAGGTGTCGAACTCGGCGGAGGCCCCGTTGTAGGACTCCGGCGGTACCGGCTGCTGTGCGGTTCCCGTCCCGCCCTCCCCGGTCCCGTCCTCCCCCGCGGGAGGGTCCCCCCGTCCCGGTTCCGTACCCGGCGGTTCCCGGTCCGGCCCGTGCCCGGTGCCGGGCTCCGGCTCCCGCGCCGCACCGGGCTCCGCCTGCTCCTCCACGGCGACCACCCGGGCGTGCGGGAGCGGAACGCTCGCCAGCGCGAGGAGCATGGCGACGCAGCCGAGCCCGGCCAGGAGCACGGCGACGGGGATGGCGAGGACGCGCGCGAGGGAGCCGGTCTCCCTCGGCGGTGGTGAATGCGTGCCTCTGATGCCCATGCTGGTGTGACGCGCATCATAGGTAGTTCATTCCGGTTTCGCACGATTTTTCCGAATTGCGCCCACCGCCACAGGCCCTGGTCGGGGGCACGCCGACGGGGCCCGGCCGGTGCGCTCCCGCCGGGCCCCGTCGGCCGGATCCCCTCGGTCGGGGCCGACCGGATCCGTCAGACGGTGAGAACGATCTTTCCCCGCGTGCGGCCGGCCTGGCTCAGACGCCACGCGTCGGCCGCCTCGGAGAGCGGGAACTCGCGGTCCACGTGCACGGTGAGCCTGCCGCCGTCGGCCAGGCGGGCCAGTTCGGCGAGGTCGGCGGAGTCCGGGCGCACCCACAGCCAGTGGCCGCCCTGCTCCTGGATCTCGGGGTCGGCGACGGACACGACCCGGCCGGCGTCGCCCACCAGGGGCAGCGACTCCCCGGCGACCCCGCCGCCGACGAAGTCGAGCACCGCGTCGACCCCGTCCGGGGCCAGGGCGCGGACCCGGTCGTTGAGGCCGTCGCCGTAGACCACCGGTTCGGCGCCCAGGGAGCGCAGGAAGTCGTGGTTGCGCTCGCTGGCGGTACCGATGACGCGGGCCCCGCGGTCGACGGCGATCTGGACGCCGAAGGACCCGACGCCGCCCGCCGCGGCGTGGATGAGCACCGTGTCACCGGAGCCGACCCCCACCCGCTCCGCGGACTGGTAGGCGGTGAGGCCCGCGAGCGGGACCCCGGCGGCCTGCTGCCAGCTCAGCGACCTCGGCCTGGGCGCGAGCATGCGCACGTTGGCCGACACGAGCTCGGCGTAGGTGCCGTTCTTGGCCCAGTCCTTGCGGAGGTATCCGTAGACCTCGTCGCCGACCTGGTACTCGTGCGCGTCGGGCCCGACCGCCTCGACGACGCCGGCGACGTCCCATCCGGGGATGAACGGGAACTCCGCCTCCATGAGGGCGTCGAGTCCTCCGGAGGCGAGCTTCCAGTCGACGGGGTTGACCCCGGCCGCCCTCACCCGGACCAGGACCTCGCTCGGCGCGACCTTGGGGTCGGGGAGCTCCGTCAGGGACAGGTCGTCGGCGGATCCGTACTGCTGTAGTGCGATTGCCTTCATGTATCCGACAGCGGTTGGCCCAGGCGGTTCATTCCACGACACGCCGTGGCGTGCCGGAGGACACCCGGGGCCCGGCGGGACGTACCCGCCGGGCCCCGGGCCGGCCGCGGAGGAAGGGTCAGCGCATACCGGCGGCGAGGCGCTCGTCGTGCAGGCGCTCCCCCCAGGACGGGGCGAGCGGCGCCAGCGGGCCCACCCGCCAGCGCAGCAGCAGGTCTGCCAGCTCCGGGTTGCGGGGCAGGGCCGGCCCGTGCAGGTAGGTGCCCAGCACCTGTCCCTGGTAGGCGCCCTCGGTGCGGTCGTCGTTGCCGATACCGCGCACCGTGGTGGACAGCGGCTTGGCCGACGGGCCGATGGCCGTGCGGCCCTGGTGGTTCTCGAAGCCGGTGATCCGGCCCACGCCCAGGGCCGGGTCCACGTCCGCGACGATCTCGCCGACCGCGCGGCTCTGGCCGCGGCCGCTGCGGATGTCGAGGATGCCCACGCCCGGGAGCGGGTTGGACTCGTCGTCGCCGTAGGACTCGCCGATGATCTGGTATCCGGCGCACACCGCGAAGACGCAGGCGCCGCGCGCGGCGGCGCGGGCCAGGCCGCCGTCGGCGCGCAGGCGCTCGGCCGCCAGGATCTGCGGACGGTCCTCGCCGCCGCCGAGCAGGTAGATGTCTCCCTGCTCGGGCACGGGGTCGCTGGAGTAGACGTGCACGGTCTCGGTGGGGATACCGCGCAGCTCGGCCCGGCGCTTGAGGATCAGGGCGTTGCCCTGGTCGCCGTAGGTGCTCAGCAGGTCGGGGTAGATCCACACGATCCGCAGGGCGCTGGTGTTCGTCATGGGTATCTCCCTACTGAACGCGGCCGTAGGCCGTACGGATCTGCTGGAAGGCGGTGTAGTTGGCGATGAGGTCGACCTTGGTGATGTCGGGCTGGTCCGCCTTGAGGCGGCCCAGGACCTCGTCCACCCGTTCGGCGACCTCGAACTGGACGCCGTCGGTCTCCAGGCGCAGCGCGAGGTCGGTGCGGCGCTCGCCCATGACGAACACGCGGCGGTCGCGCAGCACGGTGTAGTCGACGTCCCACAGCCAGGAGGTGTCCTTGCCGTCGGGGACCTGCGCGTTGACCGCGAGGATCACCGGTGTGCGGGGCGGGTCCAGGACCGCGAAGGACTCCAGCCACCCGGCGGGGTTCTTGGAGAGCAGCAGGCGCACCTCGACGCCCATGGTCACCACGGAGGTGTAGCGGCCCGCGACCGAGGTGACCTCGCGCAGCCGCTCCAGGGTGCGCTCGGGGTGGATGCCGTACCCGGCGGCGGTCGCGGCCGCGATCGCGGCGTTGGCGCGGTTGGCGTCACCGGGCAGGTTCATCCGCAGCTTGAGGCGCTGTCCCTCCGGGGTGAGGAGGACGTCGGAGTCGTTGTCCACCGCCCAGGTGGTCTCGGGCCTGGCCAGCCCGCACTCGGGGCACTCCCAGTACGGGTCCACGTCGCGCTTGAGGTGGCCGCCGCACTCGGGGCAGCACCAGGAGTCCTCCTTCCAGCGCTGGCCCGCGGAGACCCAGGTGGCGTTGGGCGCGCCCAGGCCCGCCCAGGCCACGAGGGGGTCGTCCGCGTTGGCGATGACGTGGGCGTTGCTCTTGCCCAGGGCGACGCGCCACTTCTTGGCGAGCAGGTTGATCTCCGAGGCGCGGTCCATCTGGTCGCGGCTCAGGTTCATCAGCACCACGAACGCGGGCTGGGTGGCGATGAGCACCTGCGGGAGGTACTTCTCGTCGACCTCCAGCACGCCGTTGACGGCGGACTGGTTGTCGGACAGCGCCGTGATGTGCCCGGTGGGCATGTTCGCGCCGAACTCGTTGGTGGCCACGTCGCCGAACTCGCGCAGGGCCTGCGCGATGAGCCTGGTGGTGGTGGTCTTGCCGTTGGTGGCGCTGACCAGGGCGAGCCTGCGGCCCCGGGCGAGCTTGGCGAGCAGGTCGGGTTCGACCTTGAGCGCCACCCGTCCACCGATCACGGAGCCGTCTCCCCGTCCCGTGGCACGGGACAGGCCGGCTGCGCTCCTTCCCAGCACGGATGCCAGTTGGGCGCGCAAGGGAAGCTCGCTCATCTCATTCTCCAGAATTGCTGGATCACCCGCGCCGTTCGCTCCTGGGAGGCGGCGGGCGATGTGTCGGCCAAGCCTATTGTCCACCTTGGGTCAGCCCCGCCAGTCCAACCGCTCGGGCGGTGGGCCGAGGTTGGGCGGCACCTGGCCGTCGGCTCCCACCGGAGTGGGAGAACCGCTTCCGGGGGCGGCCCCGTCCGGCGTGTCGGGGGTGGCGGGGCCCGGGGCCGCGATGCGGGGGCGGCCGTCCACGGTGCGCCGCCTCCTCCCGGCCCGGCTCTCGGCCGCGGTGCCACCGTCCCCAACGTCCGGTCGGGCGGCGGTGTTCCGGGAGTCCTCCACCGTGGCGAGGGTGGCTGTGGACAGGGTGAGGATACCCGGATTGGTGTCGGCCAGCACGGGGCCGTCGGCGGTCAGCACCAGGGCCGCGGTGGAGGGCAGTCCACGCAGCGACTCGGCGTCCAGGCCGCAGGTGCGGACGGGCTGGGCGCCGCCGTCCCCCGCGGTGGCGGGCGCGTCGGCCTCCGCGGCCTGCGCGGTGGCCCGCCCCCAGGCGGTGGCGGATCTCACATGGCGGACGAGGTCGAGGGGGGTGAGCGCGGCGGCCGCGTTGCGGATCACCGCGCCGGACTCGGTGTGGGGCGAGGGGAAGAACCGGTCGTCGGCCTCCACCTCGGCGTCGGGGTCCTCCCCCGCCCCGGTGACCGAGTCGCCCACGGCCTCGCCGATCACCTCGGTGAGCCGGTGCAGCCGCAGCCCGCCGGGGTCGTGCCCGGCGACACCGGGCGCGGCGGCCACGGCACGGGCGGCGTCCGCGGCCGAGCCGCCGCCCTGGCGCATCACCACGGGCAGGCAGCCGGGGTCGGAGAAGCGGGCGAGGGCGGTGGGAGCGGCCGTGCGGAACATCAGGACCACCTCCACCCCGCTGTCGGCGGCGGCGGTGAGGACCTGGTCGACCTCCCCGGGCGGAAGGGTCTCGGCGCCGCAGACCACCACGGTGCGGGTGCGCTCCGGACGCGCCCGGCTACGCCTGCCGTCCACGGTCCTGGGCTGCTCGGGCACCTCCAGCAGCTCGCTGAGCGCGGACACGGCGTAGGTGCCGTAGACGCGTGCGGCGGCCCTGCCGGAGGCCCGGTCCGTGGAGATGATCTTGACCTGGGCGTACTCGGAGCCGTCCGCGCGGGTGCCGACGGCCTCGAAGGGGCTGAGGCGGCGTTCGAGCTCCCAGGCGCGCCTGCGGAGGTCGGGGCCGTCGGCGCAGCGCTCGCGTACCCGGACGCGCTGCTCCGGGGTGAGCAGCGCGAGCGCGGGGTCGTCCGCGGCCGCGTCGTCCTCGGGGGTGAGGAGCGCGCGCAGGCCGCCGATGAGCTCGGCGATCCCGGCGCGCGGCCCCAGTACCTCCAGCAGGCGCAGCAGGAGGGTCTCGTCCGCGTCGGCGCCGTCGGTGCCGCCTCCGGCGTCGCCGGAGGCGGCCGCGACGGCGGAGAGGATGCGGGCGCGCTGGCCCGCGTCCAGGTTGGTGCCCAGGGTCATCCGGGGCAGGTCCGCGGGAAGCACCCAGCGGCGCGGGGCGACGGCGCAGCGGCGGGCCAGCCGGACGAGTTCGCGGACCACGGAGCGGCCGGTGAGGTCCACGACGGTGAGGTCGCCGCCCTCGCGCAGTCGCGAGACGCCGAGGGTGGCGAGCAGCGCGGACCATCCGGCCTCGTCGCCGCCGACCACGACGACGGTGCCGACGTCGGCGGTCACCCCGTACCAGAGCGGCTGGGCCTCGTAGGCGCGTGCGGCCGCCTGCCACTCGGTGTACCTGCGGGCGTGCTCGCGCTGCCGTTCGTGCAGGGCGCGGTCGCGTTCGTCGCGTTCGGCTGCCAGGCGCTCGCGGGCCCGCTCCAGCCGTTCGGCGACGACCCGGCGGCTCTGGACCAGGGCGACGGAGATGGGCGCGGCGATGGCGGCGCAGGCGAACACTCCGCCGAGGGCGAAGCTGCCCGGGAGGATGCGCAGCGTCCACAGCAGCGGGAACAGCAGGGAGAACAGGGCGAGCCCGGCCAGGGCGAAGTAGAGCGGCCTGTTGGTCCGGGCCTCGTTGTCGCGCTGGGCTGCGATCCACTCCTCGCTGACGGCCTCGGTGTCGGCCGGTGTCGGGCGGCGCGGCGCCGGCCCCGGTGGCGGCAGGAGCACGGCGTGCCGCCAGCCGACGTAGGTACGTCCGGCCTCGCTTCGGGGCGCGCCGCCCGACCGGGAGCTGGGCACCGTCCGAACACCTCCTGACCGGCCGTCGCGGGGTGGCCGGGGACTCGTTTCGTGCGAGGCTCCGGCCGGGGCCGGAGTGTGGGCAGAATGCTGTCACCCGCCCCGCGTGTTTGTCACGGCCCCGGGCACAAGAAGGCGGGGCGCCGGTGCCGGACGGTCTCCCGTCGGCACCGGCGCCCCGTACGCCCGCCGTCCGCTGCCAGGACGTGCTTCCCTGAGGCTCCGCCGCGCTTCGCCCCGTGCCCGGACGCCGCAGCGGCACAGGACCTAGGCCTGGACCTGCAGGTCGATGACCCTGCCCACCTCGGCCTGCACCGTGTACTCGGCGGTGAAGCCCTGGGAGGCCAGCACGCGGACCTTCCAGGACCCGTCGGCGGCGAAGAAGCGGAACGTGCCCTCGTCGCCGGTGGCCACCTCGCCGACGAAGTCGTCGGAGGAGTTGAGCAGGCGGGCGTAGGCTCCGCGCAGCGGCTCTCCGCCACGGGTCACCGTGCCCTGGATGACCGCCTGGTTGCCCGCGTCGACGTCGGCGAGGGCGACGCCGCCGACCGGTGCTCCGCAGCTCTCGCTCACTTGGCCTCAGCCTCTCCCAGCTCGACCGGGACGCCCACGAGGGAGCCGTACTCGGTCCACGAACCGTCGTAGTTCTTGACGTTCTCCAGCCCGAGGATCTCGTGCAGGGCGAACCAGGTGTGCGAGGAGCGCTCGCCGATCCGGCAGTAGGCGATGATGTCCTTGTCCAGGTCCACCCCGGCCTCGGTGTAGAGCTCGCGCAGCTCGTCGGCGCTCTTGAAGGTGCCGTCCTCGTTGGCGGTCTTGGCCCACGGGATGTTGCGCGCGGTCGGGATGTGGCCGGGACGCTGCGAGGTCTCCTGCGGCAGGTGCGCGGGGGCCAGCAGCTTGCCGGTGAACTCGTCGGGCGAGCGCACGTCCACCAGGTCCTTGTCGCCGATGGCCTGGACGACCTCGTCGCGGAAGGCGCGGATCGAGGAGTCCTGCTCCTTGGCGGTGTACTGGGTGGGGGCCCGGTCCGGGACCTCCTCGACCAGCTCGCGGGACTCCAGCTCCCACTTCTTGCGGCCGCCGTCCAGCAGGCGGACGTTCTCGTGGCCGTAGAGCTTGAAGTACCAGTACGCGTAGGCGGCGAACCAGTTGTTGTTGCCGCCGTACAGGATGACCTGGTCGTCGTTGCCGATGCCCTTGGCGGACAGCAGCTTCCCGAAGCCGGTGCGGTCCACGAAGTCACGGCGGACCGGGTCCTGGAGCTCCGTCTTCCAGTCGATCCTGACGGCGCCGCGGATGTGTCCCTTGTCGTAGGCGGACGTGTCCTCGTCGACTTCGACGAGGACCACGTTGTCGTCATCCAGGTGAGCCTCCACCCAGTCGGCGTCCACGAGGACGTCGGAGCGGCTCATAGGGAACCTCCTGTGTTTCTTGTGCGGTGTCGCGTGTACGTCGGTGCTCGCGGGGTCGGTCGCCCCGGAGTGAGGGGGGTCAGGCCGTCCTCGCCGACGCCAGCAGGCGTCGGCCGAGAAGGTAGGTCTCGCATCCGGCGCAGTAGCCGAACACGGCGTTGAGGAAGGCGGCGAAGAGGGCGAGGGCGGTCGCGGAGATACCGAGCCACTCCGGGCCCGCCAGGTATCCGACGAGTCCGAGTACGGCGAAGAGGAGTCCCACTCCCTGTGCGAACCGGGGCGGCCGCGCGTCCTCCGACGAGGAGGCGGGGCCGATCCTGGGACGTACGGCGACGGCGAACAACAGGCCGTAGGGCGATCGGCGGACCCCCATGACCACCGCGGCGGCGAAGACCAGCGCCTGGAAGCCGAGAACCCAGAGGTTGCCGGTGGCGAGGGCCGTGGCCAGTACGAGGGTGGTCAGGGCAGCCGCGAAGCGCTGCCCGCGAGGGTCGACCTGCATGGCGTGATGTCCCCAGCTGCGTACGAGGAGAACGAGGAACCGGTCGCACGGAGGAGGCGTGGGCCCTTCAGGCCGTCCGCCCTAGGAACACAGACAGAGCGCGGCGGCGACGCGGCAGAAGTCCACCGCCCGTCGCTTCGTCAGATACGCGCTCGTCAAGGAAGTCACACCCCAGACGCTACAGCCCCCGTTACGCGTTTGTCACGGGTGTGGTGGATCACAGATGGGGTGTCCACCCCGGTGGGGCGTTCGCCCGCGGGGCGTTCCATGCGCCGGGAGGGTGGCCGGGCGCTCGGAGGGTGCGCGAGCGTGTTCGGACGCCCGGAGGAGGCTCGGGCACCGGGAGGGTGTCCGCGGGGCGGTCAGGAGACGGCAGCGCCGACGGCGGCGATCACGTCCGGTTTGCGGGGCTGCCCGCTGGCCCGGCGCACCACCCGGCCCGAGGCGTCCAGGACCAGGACGGTGGGGGTGCGCATGATGTCCAGGCGCCGGACGAGGTCGAGCCTGGACTCGGCGTCCACCTCCACGTGCGCCACGCCCCCGACCATGTCCGCGACCTCGTCCAGGATCCGCCGGGTGGCCCGGCAGGGCTGGCAGAAGGCGGTGGAGAACTGCACGAGCGTGGCACGCTCCCCCAGTTCGGCGCCGATGTCCTCACCGCTGAGGGCGCCGCCCGCGGCGTCGCCGACGGATTCCGCCATGTCGTCTCCCTCTCCCTGGATGCTCTCCTCCCGGTGTACCGCCCCTCGCCCTCCCGCGGGAACGACGCGCCCGCGCGTACCCGGCGGTGCGCGGAAGCGTCCCAGGCCACGCCGCCACACCAGTCCGGCGACGGTGGCCAGGGACAGGGTCACCGCGAGCGCGATGACGCCGGGCAGGTCCATCAGGCCGCCTCGGAGCCCATGATCGGGACGTCCTCGGCGGTACCGGTGACCCGCAGGCCGCTGGAGGTGGTCTCCGCCTCGGTGATGGTCAGGCCGAAGGGCAGGTGGGGGACCTGGAAGCTGGAGGTGAGCATGCCCGAGACCATGTCGTCGACGCCGGTCGGGACCTCGCCGATCCGGATGTCGACCGGGGTGACGGTCACGGTGTCGCCGTCCACGGCGAACTCGCCGCCGGCCTCGACGGGGGTGCTGATACCGGATCCGGGCAGGGCCAGCTCGCCGCTGATGCGGGGGTCGCCGCCCTCGGTGGTGATGGTGATCCCCTCGGGCAGGTACGCGTTGAAGTAGGAGTAGGGGACGGTGAAGGAGCCGTCCAGTCGCCCGGCCACCACGCTGGGCTGGTCGAGCAGGTCGGCGGGGGGCACCTCGACCTCGGTGGCGGTGACGTCGATCTGCTCGACGGTGATGCTGTCCATGGTGGCGGAGGCCGCGGAGATGTTGATCTCGGAGTAGGTCCCGCCGAGCGCCTGCGGCAGGAAGGCCCAGCCCTCGATCGAGACCTCCGGCTCCTCGGACATCTGGAGCTGCTGGGCCACCTGTCGGGCGACCATGTCCTGCGCGAAGCTGCGGAGGCCTATGTCGGCCACCACCACGAGGGCCGCGCAGAGGACGAGGAGGACGACGAGGAACTTACGCATCGGAGATCCCAGCACACTTTCTTTCGTTCCGGCGCGCTCTCGGCTGGGTCGTCCCGCCGGTTCTGGTCACACGCCATCGGTACCCGACGGGCACCGGTCATGAAAAACCTGTAGGGAAGAGTACTTCACCCGGGATGGGACGCCGGGGGTCTTCCGGTGGTTCATCATGCCTGGACAAGTACACCGATTCGAGACATTCATCCAGCTCAAAACGGGGTGGAGCGAGGCGGTCGCGGGGCTTCCCGGGACCGCGGCCCGTGTCCTCAGTGGGGCATCAGCATGGCGGTGAGACCGTCACTGGCCGCCGCGCCCGAGAGGGAGAGCTCGATCACGTTGGTGGCGACCACGTGCTGGGTGCTGAGGCGGGAGAACTCCAGCACGTGCGGCTGCTGCTCGTGCTCCTCCTGCGCCAGCTCGTCGCGGTAGATCGCGTAGACGATGCGCTGTAGCGGGGCGCTGGGCACCGTGTGGCAGGCGAACAGCAGGGTGTCGGGCTCCCGGTGGGAGACCTGCGCGACGACGGCGTCGGCGAGGCGGTCGAAGCCCGTCCCGCGCCCGTCGGCGAGCGTGTAGATGGTGATGACGCCGCGCAGCTTGGCGGGCGGGGCCTGCCGGACCGGCGGGCCGTCGTAGTAGTCGTCGTAGGGGTCGGCTTCGCGGCGCTTACGGCGCACGGGCTCCTCCAGAAGGTCGTCGTCGAGGTCCTCGTCCGCGTCGCCGTAGTCCTCGTAGTCGTCGTAGCCGTCGTCGTCGTAGGGGTCGCGGCGGGGGCGCGCGGCCATGGCCGCCGCTCCCCACAGGGCGGAGACGGCTCCGAGCATCAGCAGCGCACCCCAGGCGCCCAGGCCGAGGCGGCCGACCAGGACGGACAGCAGCACGGACAGGGCGACCAGCCCCAGCACCGAGAGGTCGGTGCCCCGGTTGACGGAGTCGCGTCTGGCGACCGCGACGAGCGCGGTGACGAGGAGGACGGCGACGAGTACCTGCGCGACGTTGACGAGCGAGCGCGGGATGAGGTCGTAGTGCTCGCCCAAGGCGGGGTAGGAGTCGCCGAAGCTGGTGCCCACCCGGTCGATGGACAGCACCACCAGGGGAACGATGGTGAACGCGCTGAGGAACAGGCGCGAGGTGAACCGGCCGCGGGGCGACCGGACGCCGTACTCGAAGGCCCCCCAGGCCATGTAGAGCGGCCCCAGGAGGCTGATGCCGATGTGCAGTATTCGGAAGGTGGCTCCGCCGAAGTCGAACATCGCCCCGACGACGCCCGCGCTGAGCCCGACCGTCGTACCCAGTGCGGCGACGAGCCAACCGACGGAGGCCACACCGGGACGGCGCTGGGCATAAGCGGCGAGCGCGGCGGTGGCGCTCCAGCCCACCAACGCGCTTATGAATGCCAGTCCTACCGTCACCATCCCGACAATGATGATGCACGTTGATGGGTGGATGTGCCCTCGGTGCACATATGAGGGGTTCCCTTCGGGGAAGATCCCGCAGAGTGGAGGCCACGGCGGTGATTCACACTGTGACCTTCATCACCCGGTTTGTCGCCGCCGCACAGCGGCCACACCCGCCCCGCGAGTGGCCGTAGGCTCGCCAGTACGCGGGGAACGCCGCCCCTGCACCGGAGGGCCCGACCGCACCGGAGGGCCGTCTCCCCCGCCCGAGCCAGGAGATAACCGTGTCACACGACGCCGCGCCCCCGCCTCCGAACGGTCCCGGGGCCGCCTTCTTCGACGTGGACAACACCCTGATGCGGGGTGCGTCGATCTACCACTTCGCCCGCGGCCTGGCCTCCCGCGACCTGTTCACCACCCGCGACCTGGTGCGGTTCGCGTGGGGGCAGACGGTGTTCCGGGTGACCGGGAGCGAGCAGCCCGAGCACATCAACGCCGCGCGCGAGGCCGCGCTGGCCTTCGTGGCGGGGCACGACGTGAACGACCTGGTCGCCCTGTGCGAGGAGATCTACGACGACACCATGGCCGACCGGATCTGGGAGGGCACCCGGGCGCTGGTCCAGGGGCACCTGGACGCGGGCCGGCCGGTGTGGCTGGTGACGGCGACCCCCGTGGAGCTGGCGCAGATCATCCGGCGCCGGCTGGGGCTGACCGGTGCGCTGGGCACCGAGGCCGAGAACGTGGACGGGGTGTACACGGGGCGGTTGAACGGGGACCTGCTGCACGGTCCGGCCAAGGCCGTGGCGGTGCGCGCGCTGGCGCGGAGGCAGGGATGGGACCTGGCGTCCTGTTCGGCCTACAGCGACTCCTCCAACGACCTGCCGCTGCTGTCCCTGGTGGGGCGCCCTCACGCGGTCAACCCGGACGCCGACCTGCGCCGGTACGCGCGTACGCACGGGTGGCCGGTGCACGACTTCCGGCGGCACCGGACGGCGATGCGGGTGGCCGTCCCGGCCGCCATGGCGGGCGCGGTCGCCGGTGCGGTGGCGCTGCGCGCGGTGAGACACCACAGGACGGGCTGAGGAGGGGACTCCCGCGCGGCGGGCGCCGAGGACACGGGCGGCCGAAGGCACCGGGACGTCCGACGACGGATGGCCGGAGCGGCCGGCGGAGACGTCCGGCGAAGGGTGCTCGGGGCCGCCGGATCCTGCCGGGGGGTCTGGGGCCGTCGGGGGCTGTCGGGGGTCGTCAGGACCGGTCAGGGGCCGTGTGCCGGCGCCCGCTTGTCCACAGGCTGTGGAGGGGGCGTGGCGCCGCCGGGCGCCGACTGCTGCGATAGATGCGAGTGGTCCCGGGGTCAGAGCGTTTCGGGCTGCCCGAAAAGCCGCCAGATGCCCTTTCCGGACGTTTTCACTCCCGCGCCGCACCTCAGGGCCGGGCGGCGGGTTCTCAGCGGCCCAGCGTGGCCCTGGCGAGCGCGAGCACGTGGACGGGCCGCAGGCGGTCCGCGCGCGAGGACGTGCGGCGGCTGTCGGCGTAGGCGTCGAAGGCCTCCACCGAACTGTAGGAGGGCGACCAGTCCAGCACCCGCTCCAGGGGTTCGGGGTCCATCCCGGAGGTGTCCAGCTCCGTCCGCACGGCGCGGGAGGCACTGGAACTGGCGTAGGCGATCCGGCCGTGCCTGGCCAGACCGCGCAGCACCCTGAGACCGCGTTCGGGAACGGGGAGCCGCTGGCCGCCGACACGGCGCAGGCAGTGGGAGAGCGGGACCGAGTCCGCGCCCGCCACGTCGAAGGATCCCGTGCCGTCGCTGAGCGCCATGCGCACCAGCGCCTCGGCGCCGTCGTCCTCGTGCAGGAACTGCACGTGGGGATCGCTGCCCAGCACCGTGGGCACGACGCGCGAGTCCAGGTAACGGGTGAGGGGGGTGCGCACGGAGGGGCCGATGAGGTTGGCGAACCTCAGCACGGCCACCGAAAGGTCGGGGCGGCGGCGTTGCAGTCCGCGGGTGTGCCGCTCGACCTCGGCCGCGTCGTCGGCGTCCAGGGTGGCGCTGGAGCGCACCACCAGGCGCCGGACGGTCGTGGAGCGCTGGGCCGCGCCGAGCACCCGCATGGTGCCCAGGACGTTGTCCTCACGGTTGGGGACGTTCACGGTGTCCAGGCCCAGATGCAGGACGAGATCGGCACCGGAGTCGGTGACGATCCTGTCCAGGCTCCCGTCGTGCAGGTCGACATGGGCGTACTCGACCCCCGGCGCGTCCTCGGACGGCGAGGAGGAGTCCGCGCCGATCACCCGGCGGACACCGGGCTCCTCGCTCAGGGCCTGGGCGACCCTGGTGGCCAAGGGGCTGGAGACCCCGGTGACGAGTACGACACGAGCCATGGCGACACGTTCCTTGGGAGGAGACGGGAACTGTTCCGGCAGGCCCGCGGACCGTTCACCCCGAGGGTGAACCGGCGACCGCGACCCGTGAGGCACAACAGTGCCTCACCCAGAAAATTCCATTGCTGCGGCAAAGGCCGCGCAAGGACGAAGGCGTCTCCGCGTCCGGGGCGTGCCTGTGGCGCGCCCGCGCCCGCGGAGAGACGACGTTCGCCGCAACTGCTCCTACTTCTTGTTGCGACGCGCGACACGCGTGCGCTTGAGCAGCTTGCGGTGCTTCTTCTTCGCCATCCGCTTGCGGCGCTTCTTGATGACGGAACCCATGGGATCACCTTCTCGCTGACGAGAGTTACGGACATGCCGCACCGCTGGACGGTGGAAACCGGCAAGGAGCTCGGATGCGGTCGCTGGGCCCACTGGGCACCGACCCGCGCAGGACGCGGGGTGGCCGGTGCGACCGGGACGGCCCCGGGGAGGCCAGCGCTGGAGAGCGCACCCACCGCACCCGAAGCACCAGCTTACCGCCACGGGTAAGCGCTCTGGGTCACGCCCCGGGGAACGCGGGCTCGTCCTTGTACAGGACGGCGGCCGGTTCGGCGTAGCTGACGCTGGTCAGGTGCTGTTCGGTGAAGGTCAGCGACGTCACGCTCGCCAGGTTGCACTCGCGCAGGTCCGGCCGGTGCCACAGGCGTTTGCCCTCGGCCGCGCGGCGCGCCATCCAGATCGGCAGCTGGTGGCTGAAGCACACGGCCTCGCGCCCCCACGCGGCGCGGCGCGCGACCTTGACGGCCTCCACCATGCGGGCGACGATCTCGGAGTAGGGCTCGCCCCAGGACGGCAGGAACGGGTTGTAGACCCGGCTGAACACGCGGGGGTCGCGCACCGAGCGACGTGACAGCGCCATGCCCTCGAACTTGTTGGCCGCCTCGATGAGCCGGTCGTCCAGGGTGACGGGCAGGCCCGTCGCCTTCTGGAGGGGGACGGCGGTCTCCTGGGTGCGGTCCAGCGGCGAGGAGAACAGCGCCGCGATGTCGTGGCCGTCCAACCACTCTGCGGTCATCTCGGCCATCTGCTGGCCCCGGTCGCTGAGGTGGAAGCCGGGAAGCCTTCCGTAGAGCACCTTGCCGGGGTTGTACACCTCTCCGTGCCTCAGCAGGTGCACGACGGTGGTCGTCGTCATCGTGTGTGTCTTTCCTTCGTGGTCGTGGGCGTCAGGAGCGGGGCCGGCCCTGGGCCTCCGCAGCGGCCCGGGCCGCCCTGGGCAGTGCCGAGACCACCCTGTCGACGGCGGTGTCGTCGTGCGCCGCGGAGAAGAACCACGCCTCGAAGGCGGCGGGCGGCAGGTACACGCCCTGGTCGAGCATGGCGTGGAAGAACGCGGAGAAGACCGCGGTGTCGGTGGTGCGGGCGGTGTCGAAGTCGACGACCTCCCGGTCGGTGAAGAACACCGTGAAGAGGCTGCCGCCGCTCTGGACGCGGTGGGCGACCCCGGCCGCGCCGAGCTCCTTGGAGACCTCGGTCCGGACCTGCTCGGAGACCTGGTCGATGCGGTCGTAGACCTCGGGGGTGGCGCCCCGCAGGGTGGCGAGCCCGGCGGCGGTGGCCAGCGGGTTCCCGGACAGGGTGCCCGCCTGGTAGACGGGGCCGTTCGGGGCGAGGCGGTCCATGATCTCGGCCCGTCCGCCGAACGCGGCGGCGGGCAGGCCGCCTCCCATGACCTTGCCGAAGGTCATGAGGTCGGGTGCGACCCCCTCCAGGCCGTACCAGCCCGAGGCGCTGACGCGGAAGCCCGTGAGGACCTCGTCGAGGACGAGCAGGGCCCCGTTGGCGTGCGCGATCTCCTTGAGGCGCGCGTTGAACCCCTCCCCGGGCGGCACGACTCCCATGTTGGCGGGGCAGGCCTCGGCGATGACGCAGGCGATGTCGTCGCCGTGCTCGGCGAAGGCGCGCTCGACGGCCTCGGTGTCGTTGTAGGGCAGCACGAGGGTGTCTGCGGCGCTGGCGCCGGTCACGCCCGGGGAGTCGGGCAGGGCGAAGGTGGCCAGCCCGGAGCCGGCCGCGGCCAGGAGCGCGTCGACGTGGCCGTGGTAGTTGCCCGCGAACTTGACGACCTTGCTGCGCCCGGTGAAGCCGCGCGCGAGGCGGATCGCGGACATGGTGGCCTCGGTGCCGGAGTTGACGAGGCGGACCTTCTCCACGGGGGCGCGTCCGACGATCAGCTCGGCGAGCTCGACCTCGCCGGGGGTCGGCGCACCGTAGGAGGTCCCGGCTCCGACCGCGCTGTGGAGGGCCTCCACGACGGCGGGGGCCGCGTGGCCGAGGACGAGCGGCCCCCATGAGCACACGAGGTCGACGTACCGGTGGCCGTCGGCGTCGGTGAGGTAGGGACCCTCGCCCTTGACGAAGAAGGGCGGGGTGCCGCCGACGGCGCCGAAGGCGCGCACAGGCGAGTTCACGCCGCCGGGCACGACGGCGGAGGCGCGCTGGAAGAGCTCTGCTGAAGTCTGTTGGTTACCCACCCCACCAGTGTGTCAGTTGTGTCCTGTTCCGAGACCGTGACCCGCCCCGCGCAGGCCGTGCCCCGGCCCAGGTCCGCGCACACGTGTGCCCCGTCCCGGGGCGGGACGGGGCACACGGGGAGGGTCCTCAGGCCCGGGTGGAGCGGCCGCTCGCGAAGGCTTCGGCCCTGGCCTCGGAGCCGGCCGGAGCGGGCCGCGCGGTCGCGCCCGGGGACGCGGGCCGGTCGGCGCGCACGAGGGGGCGCAGGCGGTCGCTCCGGGCCAGGAGCTCGGTGAGCGCGGTCATCGGGCGGGCCATGGCGAGGGAGGCCAGGACGGCCACGGTGGCTCCGATGAGGAGGCCGGCGGTGACGTCGTGCGGGTAGTGGACGCCGACGAGGACCCGGGAGAAGGCCTCCAGGAGGGCGACCAGGACGGCGACGACGGCGATGCGGCGCCAGGCGAGGACGAGTGCCGCCGCGGCGGCTCCCGCGATCGCGGCGTGGTTGCTCGGGAAGGACCAGTCGCCGACGGGGTCGCAGGTGGCGATCGTGGCGAGGTCGGTCATCGCCTGGCAGGGGCGCATCTGCTCGAAGAACGACTTCACCGTGTTGCTGACCGCGTAGGCGACGACGGTCGCCACGGGGGCGAACAGGGCCAGGCCGACCAGGCGCGTGCCGAAGGACCGGGCGCGCCACCACGCGGCGAGGAAGAGGACGGCGAACACGCCGAGGAAGAGGTCGGTGCCCGTGTGGGCCGTGTTCTGCGCCCACGGGGGGAGTTCCACCGCGAACTCGATCACGGCTCGGGACCAGGCTGCGCTGACGGCGAAGATCTCGGAGGCCATCTCTCTCCAGTGGGTCGTACGGGGAGGGTCGCGCGCAGGGGGGAGGAACTGGGCGACGTCCCGTCCGAATATGACGGGACTCCCACGGTTCGGTGACGGGAAGAAGCTCATCCTGTCATCAACCCGGCCTTCCGGAATCACCCGAAAGTGCCGTATCGACGAAAGAGACGGGCGGCACCGACCAAAGCGTCGGAGGTACCAGCGAGTAACTTTGGTGGTGTCCATTCGCCTCCCCGAGACCGGAGCTGCCATGACCTCGAACTTCTCCACGGCGGACCTCATCGACGACCACGGCGACACCCTGCGCAGCTGCTCCACGCAGTTCCGCCGGTTCGGAGGGCGCGAGGTGTTCTCCGGCCGGATCCGCACGGTCAAGTGCCACGAGGACAACGGCCTGGTCAAGCAGGTCCTCAACACCCCCGGCGACGGCGCGGTCCTGGTGGTGGACGGCGGCGGATCGCTGCGGTCCGCCCTGATGGGCGACATGATCGCCGAGGCGGCCGTGGCCAACGGCTGGGCCGGCGCCGTGATCTTCGGCGCGGTCCGCGACACCCGTGCCCTGGGCGGCCTGGACCTGGGTGTGAAGGCCCTGGGCTCCAACCCCCGCAAGTCCCTCAAGGACGGCGCCGGGCGCCTGGACGTGCCGGTCTCCTTCGGCGACGTCACGTTCGTCCCCGGCGAGTGGCTCTACGGCGACGAGGACGGCGTGGTCGTGAACGCCGAGGAGATCGTGCTCTGACACCCGGCCGCGCGCGGAGGGCGGAGAGGGCCGCGCGAGGCCCCTCCGCCGCATCCGTCCCGCGCGGACTAGCCGGCGAACTCCTCGCTGGCGTCGGCGAGGATGCCGAGCACCGCGATCGGGTCGGGCAGCACCACCGCGCCGTCCGTGCCGTCCGTGCCGTGCGGGGCCCGGATCCAGGAGAACCTGCCGCCGGAGGGCAGTTGGGACGGTGCGCCGAGCACGAAGCTGTCCCGGCAGTGCCAGCGCAGGCCCGGCATGTCCTCCACGGCCTCGGGCACGCAGTCCAGGCGGCAGGACCACCACTCGTCCTCGTCGACCGGTGAGCGGGTGGCCACGAAGAACAGGTAGCGGGAGGTCTCCGCCGTCGCCACCGGCCCCGAGGGCACTCCCGAGCGGCCCATCCTGGCCAGCGCCATCACGCCCGCCTCGCGGGGTACGTCGAACACGTCGAAGACCCGGCCCGTGGGCAGGATGATGTTCGCCTCCGGGGTGGCCGTCCACCACCGGCGGATGACGTCGGCGTCGGTGCTGGCCTCCACCCCCCAGGCCATCGTCACCGGATGCGCCGCCGGATCCGGACAGCCCATGCGGTCGCAACTGCACGCGCGGTCCTGGCCGGGCGAGGTGCCGCGCGCCACCGGCCAGCCCAGCGCGGCGTATCCCAGCGCGGCGTCGAGCATGCTGTCCGCGGCGTGGCGCCGTTTACGTCGGTACAGAACCTCGGCCATGAAGCCTCCCCGGTGGTCCTCGTGATCCAGGCGCGGCCTCGCCGTCGGAAAGGCCCTGCGCCCGGAGACCGCGGCCGGGGCGGGGCCTGGCCCCGCTACCGCAGCAGGCGGGCGGCCTCGGTAGCCCAGTAGGTGAGGATCTGTTCGGCCCCCGCCCGCCGGTACGAGGTGAGGGTCTCCAGAACGGCCCGTTCGCGGTCGATCCAGCCGCGCTCCGCCGCCGCCTCGATCATCGCGTACTCGCCGCTGACCTGGTAGGCCGACACGGGTACCGGGGAGGCCTCGGCCACCCTGGCCACGATGTCGAGGTAGGCCAGGCCCGGCTTGACCATCACCATGTCGGCCCCCTCGGCCACGTCCAGGGCGACCTCGCGCAGCGCCTCGCGCGCGTTGGCGGGGTCCTGCTGGTAGCCGGAGCGGTCGCCGAACCGCGGCGCGCCCTCGGCCGCCTCGCGGAAGGGCCCGTAGAAGGCCGACGCGTACTTGGCGGCGTAGGCCAGGATCGGCACCCGCTCGTGCCCGGCGCGGTCCAGCCCGGCGCGGATGGCCGCGACCTGGCCGTCCATCATGCCGCTGGGGGCCACCACGGCGGCGCCCGCCTCGGCCTGGGCGGCGGCGATGGACGCGTACCGCTCCAGGGTGAGGTCGTTGTCGACGTGTCCGTCGGTCAGCAGCGGACCGCAGTGGCCGTGGTCGGTGTACTCGCACAGGCACAGGTCGGCCATCACCACGATGTCGTCGCCGACCTCGGCGGCCAGGTCGCGCAGGGCCACCTGGACGACGCCCTCCGGGTCGTCGGCCGCCGAGCCGCGCTCGTCCTTGTGCCCGGGGATGCCGAACAGCATCAGCCCGCCGACCCCGGCCGCGGCCGCCTCGTGGGCGGCCTTGCGCAGGCTGTCACGGGTGTGCTGCACCTGGCCGGGCATCGAGGAGATCGCCACCGGCTCGGAGATCCCCTCCTTGACGAACACCGGCAGGACGAGGTTCTCCGGAAGCACCCGGGTCTCGGCGACCAGGCGGCGCAGCGCCGGGCCACGGCGCAGGCGGCGCGGCCGGGCGACGGGGAAGGCGGCGTCGTTGCTGGAGGCGGTCATCGCGGGACTCCCGATGTGGGTTCGTGCGGCGGTCGGACGGCGGGGCGGGGCTCCGGGGCTCCGAGGGCCCCGGAGCCCTCAGAGCTTGCGCCGGCGCCCGCGCCGCTTCTGGCTGGGCTTGAGGACGGGCTTGCCCGCCTCGACGGCTTCACGCCTCTTGGCGGCACCGTACTCCGAAAGGGCCTGCGCGAGGGCGGAAACGGACGCCTTCGGGGCCACGACGTCCACGCGCAGTCCGAACTCGATCGCGGTCTTCTCGGTCTCCGGGCCGATCACGGCGATGGCGGTGGTGTTGTGCGGCTTGCCCGCGATCCCCACCAGGTTTCGCACCGTGGAGGAGGACGTGAACAGCACCGCGTCGAAACCGCCGCCCTTGATCGCCTCTCGGACAGGGGCGGGCGGGGGCGCGGCGCGCACGGTGCGGTAGGCGGTGACGTCGTCGACGTCCCAGCCGAGCTTGTCCAGGCCCGCGGCCAGGGTCTCGGTGGCGATGTCGGCGCGCGGCAGCAGCACGCGCTCGATCGGGTCGATCTCGGCGTCGTAGGGCGGCCACACCTCCACCAGGCCCGCGCTGGACTGCTGTTCGTCGGGCGGCGCCAGGTCGGGCTGGATGCCGAAGTCGCGCACGGCCCTGGCGGTGGCCTCGCCGACGACGGCGACCTTGACCCCGGCGAAGGCGCGCGCGTCCAGGCCGTAGGACTCCAGGCGCTCGCGGATCGCCCTGACCGCGTTGGCGGAGGTGAAGGCCACCCACTGGTAGCGGCCGGTGACCAGTCCGCGGACGGCGCGCTCCATCTGCTGCGGGGTGCGCGGCGGCTCCACGGAGATGGTGGGCACCTCCTCGGGCACCGCTCCGTAGCCGCGCAGCTGGTCGGACAGGGCCGCGGCCTGCTCCTTGGTGCGGGGCACCAGGACGCGCCAGCCGAACAGCGGCCGGGTCTCGTACCAGGACAGGTCGGGCTGGCGTGCCGCGGCGGGGCCGACGATCATCAGCGCGGGAGCGGTGGCGTGGTGGCCCTTGGCGTCCTTGGCCTTGAGGTCGGCGACCAGCCGGGCCAGCGTGGAGGTGACCGTGGTCTGACGGGTGGTGCCCCCGGCGCGCACGACCGAGACGGGGGTGGTGGCGGGGCGGCCGCCCGAGACGAGGGCCTTGCACAGCACGTCGAAGCCGGGACCCTGGTGTCCGGGGGCCTCTCCGGCGGGCGCGTCGGCGCCCATGACGACCAGGGTGGCGTCGCTGGCGGCCGCCTCGTTCCAGTCGACCCCGCCCTCGACCCGGGCGTTGAGCACGCGTACCTCGGGGCTCTCCGCGTCCATCAGCGGCACGCCCGCGAAGGTCGGCACGGAGGTGATCGCGGAGACGCCCGGGGCGACCTCGACCTCGATCCCGGCCTCGTGGCAGGCGGCGACCAGTTCGGCTCCGCGGCAGCCGAAGAACGGATCGCCGGAGTACAGGCGGACCACCCGCCGCCCCTCGCGGGCCCGGGTCAGCGCGAGGGCGTTGACGTCGCCGCCGCACTCGCCGGCCTCCACCACGGAGACGTCCTCGGAGCAGTGGGCGAGGAGTTCGCCGCGAAAGGCGGAGAGCTCCTCGGCCGCCGGCTCGCGCAGCGTGATGACCACGTCGGCTCGGCGCAGCAGCTCGGCGCCGCGCAGGGTCAGCAGGTCGGCGTCGCCCGGCCCGGAACCGACCAGGGCTACGTGCCCGGACCCGTGCGCGGGGCGGCGCGGCTCCTCCTGCTGGGGGTTGGCGTTGGCGTTCACGTACTGGCTCCTCTGTGTGGGTCGCCCGCGCCCCGGTACGCGGTATCCGGGGCGGTTGCGGATGCGGCGGGTTCCGGCCGAGGACGCCCGCCGCCGGCTCCTGGTTAGGGTGTGTCCCTCTCCGCGAAGGCCTCCGCCACGATGCGGTCGGCTCCCTCGTCGATCATCTGGCGGGCCAGGTCCCGGCCGAGCGCTGTGGCGGCGGCCAGGTCCGCGACCGATTCGAGTTCGACGCCGCGCTCGCGGCGCACGGCGCTGGACCCGTTGGTGGCGACCACGGCGGCGCGCAGGTGCAGGCGGGACGTCTCGGCGTCGTACTGGGCGTAGGCGCCCACCGGGGCGGCGCATCCGGCTTCGAGCTCCGCGAGCACGGTGCGCTCGGCCACGACCGCGACGCGGGTGGCGGCGTGGTCGACCGAGGCCAGGTAGGCGAGGTCGCCCTCGAGGCGCTCGGCGGGGCACTCGACGGCGAGGGCGCCCTGGCCGGGAGCGGGCAGCATCTGCTCGGGCTCGAAGACGTCGGTGGCGTCCTCGGCGCGGCCGACGCGGCCGAGTCCGGCGTAGGCGAGGACGACGGCGTCGAGCTCGCCGGAGGTGACCTTGCCCAGGCGTGTCTCGGCGTTGCCGCGGATCGGCACGTAGGTCAGGTCCGGGCGCAGCAGGGCGAGCTGGGCGACGCGGCGCGGGGATCCGGTGCCGATGACGGCGCCGGGGGGCAGGTCGGCGAACTTGAGGCCGTCGCGGGCGCACAGGGCGTCGCGCGGGTCGTCGCGCTCGGGGACGGCGGCCAGCACGAGCCCGTCGGCCGGGGTGGTGGGCAGGTCCTTGAGCGAGTGGACGGCGAAGTCGATGGTGCCTTCGAGGAGCCGGTCGCGCAGGGCGTTGACGAACACGCCGGTGCCGCCGAGCTGGGTCAGGTGGGCCTTGGTGACATCGCCGAAGCTGGTGATCAGCTCCAGTTCGATCGCCCGGCCGGTGCGCTCGGTGATGGCGTCGGCGACCATCCGCGACTGGCTGGTGGCCATGGTGCTGCGGCGGGTACCGAGCTTGGCGGGGGCGCTGTCGACGGGGCTGCCGTTGGCGGGCGTACCTGTCATGGCTTCTCCTGTGCGGTCGGTGCCGCGGTGGCGGGTCCCTCGGTGGCGGCCAGCGCCTCCGGGGTCCCCGGATCGAGTGCGAAGAGTTCCCGAAGGGCCGCCTCGTAGGACTCCCCGTCCGGTGCGGCGGCCAGTTCCTTGACGCGCACGGTCGGTCTGTGCAGGAGCTTGTCGGCGACGCGGCGCATGGCGCGCGTGATCTCCTCGCGCGCGCGGTCGTCGAGGTCGTCGGGGAGGCGTCCGTGCAGACGCGACAGCTCGGACTCCACGACGTCCCTGGCCTGGGCCCGCAGGGCGACGACGGTGGGGGTCACCTGGTGGGCGCGGCGGACCGCGCGGAACTCGGCGACCTCCTCGTCGACGATGCCGCGGGCGAGGGTGAGGGCGCTGTCGCGGCCCGTGTCGGTGCCGGGGGCCGTGGCGGCGGCCTGGCGCAGGTCCTCGATGTCGACCAGCTCCACACCGGCCAGTCCGCGCACGGCGGGGTCGATGTCGCGGGGCAGCGCGAGGTCGAGGAAGACCAGGGGGCGCGTGCGCGCGGCGGTGGCGGCGGCCACGGCGTCCGCGGCGAGGACGAGGCCCTGGGCTCCGGTGCAGGAGATGACCAGGTCGACCTCGGCGAGGGTGTCGGCGGCGTCCTCGAAGGGGACGGCGCGGGCGTCGACGGTCTCGTAGGCCTCGGTGAGGCACTCGGCGAGGCGTGCGGCGCGCTCCATGGTGCGGTTGGCCACCACGACCGCCGCCGCGCCCTGGCGGGAGACGGTGTTGGCGGACAGGGCGCTCATGGACCCGGCGCCGAGGACGAGGACGCGCACGCCCGTGAGGGGCCCGTGCGTGGGCTGGGCGAGGCCGGGCGCCTCGACGGTGTCGCGGGGATCGGCGGACATGGGGCAGCCCGCGGGGGGCACCGCGTCCACGGCCGGGAGGGTCTGGCCGGCGGTGGTGCGGGGGGCGCCGGTCGGGCCGAGGCCCAGGCCGCCGGAGGCCACGGTGAGGCCGAAGCTGACCATGTCGGCGCCCGCGTGGTCCAGGTGGGTCTCGGTGTGGGCGCGCTTGCCCACGCGCAGGGCGCGCTGTCCGAGGTCGTTGAGGACGCGGCCGACGGAGCCGCTCTCCTGGCCCTCCTTGAGGGCGTCGCGCACCTGGCCGAGGATCTGTCCCTCGCCGACGACCATGGAGTCCAGCCCGCAGGTGACGGAGAACAGGTGCTGGACGGCGCGGTCCTCGTAGTGCACGTACATGTGTTCGGACAGCTCGCCGAGAGGGACGCCCGTGTGCCAGGAGAGGAGTTCGGTGACGGCCGCGACACCGCCGTGGAAGGCCGAGACGTCGGCGTAGACCTCGGTGCGGTTGCAGGTGGAGACGATCATGACCTCGTTGACGGACTCGGAGCCGACCATCTCCCCGACCGCCTTGGTCCGCGTCTCCCCGTTCAGCGCGACACGTTCGAGTAGCGCCACCGGCGAACTCCGGTGGCTCAACCCCACGGCCAGGACACTCATCCGCATTCTCCTATGCAGGCACTACACAGCGTCTTCGTATGTTCCCGGAGGCGGACGGACCTCCCGGTACGCGGCGCACGCTCGCTCATCGCCCACCGCTCACACGGGCCCAGCGGCCCCGAATCGTCGACATGTCTCACATCAGTTCCAGTCCAGCGCGTTCCGCGCCCCGGCCGTCGCCATCGGCCCTGCGCTGCGCGTGGAAGGCGAGGATCTGGAGTTCGATGGACAAGTCGACCTTACGCACATCGACTCCGTCCGGCACATTGAGGACGACCGGGGCGAAGTTGAGGATGCTGGCCACGCCGGCCTCGACGAAGCGCGTCGCCACGCCCTGGGCCGCGGCCGCCGGTGTCGTGATGACGCCGATGGAAACGCCCTTGGTACGCACAACCTCCTCCAGGCTGTCAATATGCCTCACGTCCAGGGACGCCACGTTCTGTCCGACCATCGCGGGGTCGGCGTCGAGCAGGGCCGCGATACGGAAACCGCGGGTTCCGAAGCCCCCGTAGTTGGCCAGTGCGCGGCCCAGGTTGCCGATGCCGACGATGGCCACGGCCCAGTCCTGGGTGAGACCAAGCTCACGCGAGATCTGGTAGACGAGGTACTCGACCTCGTACCCCACTCCGCGCGTCCCGTAGGACCCGAGGTGGGAGAGGTCCTTGCGCAGTTTGGCCGAGTTCACACCGGCGGCGGAGGCGAGGGCCTCGGAGGAGATGGTGAGGGTTCCGCGGTCCTGGAGCGCCTGGAGGGCGCGCAGGTAGACGGGGAGCCGGGCCACGGTGGCCTCCGGGATGCCCCTGTCCCGGGGCCGTGGTGGACGACTGATCACAGGCGGGCGCTCCTGAGCGGCGGTCGGTGCGGGCTGGTGCGGGGACGGACCGCGCGGGAGGCGGGCCGCGCGGTCCGGCGCCAGGAGCGGGCGGGGTGTCGCCCCGCTCCCCCGACAGGTCTGGAACCCCTAGATTACGTGCTTGTGAAAGTGCGCACAAAGTGGGGGCCGGTGTGACGACGGGCTCATGAGTTCCCACCCGGAAGGGCCGTGGCACGCCTTCCGGAAACCACGAGTTCGCGTTATGGCAAAGGGGACAACCGAAATAGCTCAGATGTGAGCATTTGTGTACACAACAAACTTTCCCCGCCGCCCGGCGTGTTCCGATCAGCCGCCGAGGGCGGCGCGCAGCCGGTCCTCGCCGACCCTCCAGAAGTCGTGGCGGCGACCGTCCACGAACGTGACCGGGACCTTGTCCCAGTACTCCTCGCGGTCGGCCTCGCCCACATCGTCCAGCCACTCCCGGGCCCGGCTCTCGCCCAGTTCGCCGGTGACCCGCTCGATGGTCCCCCAGGCGTCCTCGCACAGGTGGCACTCCGGTTTGCCGAGCATCACCACGCGCGCACGGCCCGCCCACTCGGGGCTTCGCGTCATGTTCCCTCCCTGCTTCCGTGGCCGTTCCGGCCGCCTCATCCGCCCGCGAAGGGCGGTAGGACCTCGATCACAGTCCCGTCCGCGACCCCGACCTCACCATGCGGCCTGCGCCCGACCGGGCGTTCGTCGACCAGGAGCGACGAAGATCCGAGTACGCGCTGGAAGCGGTCGTCCGGATGCAGCAGACACGCCGCCGCGAGGGCTTCTCCGAGCGTGACGGCGGTAACCGTCTCCTCGGCCGTTCCGGCCGCTTCCTTGGCCGCTGCCCAGTACCTGATAGTGCACTTCGCCATCTGTTGATTATCCTTGTGTTGCTCGGAGGCGACGTACAAGACATCTTCACCCGGGGGCAATGGCGCCTTCGATCGCCCGCATCGCGGGATGACGAGAAGAGACGCATGAGCCATCTGCTTCTGTTGACGAACTCGAACGAACCGTCGGACCACGTACTTCCCGCCCTCGGCCTCCTCCTGCACTCCGTGCGGGTGGCACCGGCCGAGGCCGGAGCCCTGCTGGCCTCGGGCGCGGCCGGCGGATCCGGCTCACCGGTCGACGCCATTCTGGTCGATGCCCGGACCGACCTCGCCGCCGCCCGCAACTTCTGCCGCCTGCTCGACACCACCGGTCTCGACTGCCCGCTGATCGTCATCCTCACCGAGGGCGGCGTGGCGGCCCTGACCCCCGACTGGCAGGCGGACGACTTCGTCCTGGCCACCGCCGGCCCCGCGGAGGTGGAGGCGCGCCTGCGGCTGGCCGTCGGATCGGCCGAGGCCGGAACGGACGACCCCGACGAGATCCGCAGGGGCGACCTCGTCATCGACGAGGCCACCTACATCGCGCGCCTGCGCGGCCGCATCCTGGACCTCACCTTCAAGGAGTTCGAGCTGCTCAAGTTCCTGGCACAGCACCCCGGCCGGGTGTTCACCCGGGCGCAGCTGCTCCAGGAGGTGTGGGGCTACGACTACTTCGGCGGCACCCGCACCATCGACGTCCACGTGCGGCGCCTGCGCGCCAAGCTCGGCGCGGAGTACGAGTCCCTGATCGGCACCGTGCGCAACGTGGGCTACCGCTTCGTGCCCGACCCGGTGGCCAAGGCTCCCGTGGCCCCGGTGGAGAGCGTCGACCCGCTGCCCGCCGCCCGGGTCGCCGAGGCCGACAGCAGATAACAGCAGGTGGGCGGGCCCGCGAACCGTGTCCGCACGGATCCACGGACCGCTCCGGGGCGCCGCGCACCGCGCGGGCGCCCCGGGGTCCTCCGTGCTCTCCGCCACCGCGAGATGACCAACGGTGCGGAAGAGGGCGCGTGGGCTCTCGTGTTCGACGGCTCCAGGTCCTAGGATCGGGGGGCACCCGAACGCCGGGACGTCAGGCGCGGCGAACTCCTCGCGGCAGGGTGTGCCGAAACCGTCTTGGCGCGCCATCCGCAAGGAGGAGAACGCCCCGATGTCCACGTCCGCCGCGAGTTCCCCGCTCACCCCCGGCCTCCGCCGCGCGGGTGCCGCTCTGGGCGCCGTATTCGTCGGTTCCAGCCTGATCGCCGTGATGCCTCCGGCCCACGCCGAACCGAGCCCGTCCGGGACCCCCTCACCCTCCGTCTCACCCTCCGCATCCGCCTCTCCCCCGGCCTCTGCTTCGACCTCTCCTCCTCCCTCAGCATCCCCGTCGCCCTCGCCGCCCCCTTCCGACCCGCCCACCGAACCGCCCACCGCGTCGGCGGTCATCGACTTCGAGAACGGCACCAGCGAGGTGAAACTGGGCGAGTCCGCCCCGGCCAACCCCCTCACCGTGAGCAACACCGGCGACGCCAGCATCTGCCTGACAGGGCTGGACGTGAAGGCCCTTGAGTTCAGTGCACAGGGTTTCGAGCCACAGGAGGTCGCTCCGGGCGACTCCGTGTCCGCGGGCGAGGTCACCGGCAGGCCCAGCAAGCCGACCGACGTCGTCGCGATCCTCACCTACGCGCTCGCACAGGAGGGCGTCGACTGCACGGCCCTCGAACCGACGACCGTGCACACCGTCGCCACCGGGGCGTGGACGGTCTCGGTGACCGGGCCGAGCCACACGCCCCCTCCGACGCCGTCACCCACCCCTTCGCCGGATCCCACCGAGAGCGAGACCTCTCCTCCGCCGGACCCGGATCCGTCCGGGACCCCAGAGGAGACCGAGGACCCGACCAAGGATCCGAGCGTCTCCGGAGGTTCCGGTGACGGCAACGGCTCCGGGGGCTCCGGTGACAGGAACGACTCCGGCCGTTCCGGCAACCCCTCCACGCCCTCGAACCCCTCGACCGGCGGCGGAGTGGGCGACGTCCCCACCAGTGACGTGCCCACCAGCGACCCCGCCTTCCCGGACCTGCCGAGCGACGACGCCGCCCTGCCCGAGGTCGCCCCCGGCTCCGAGGACCTCGCCGCGCTGCCGACGGTGACCCCGGGATCCGGCGGCGACGAACTGGACGGCGACGAGACCGAGGTGGCCGCCGGCCACGGCGACCTGGGCCCGAACATGGCCCCGGCGGTGCTGCTCGCGGCGTTCCTCCTCGCGCTGCTGCTCGCGACCCCGCTGGCGCCGGCTCGGCGCGTCCGTGTCGGCGGCGGCTACCAGGGCAAGCGCCGCAGGCAGTAGGGCCGAGACGGGAGTCGCCCGGCCCCGCCGCCCCGCGGGGCCGGGCGACTCACCAGGACAAACCCCTCCGCGGCCGTGCCTGTCCGAATTCCCGTGGCCGCTTCGTCGTAGGCTTGCGCTTCATGAGTACCCCGCTAGTCACCGACGACCTGGACGCGGCCCTCGCCGACCAGGTGCTGACACTCGCCGAGGCCGCCCGCGCGGCCGACGGCGTCGCCCCGCTGTCGGAGCACACACTGCTCCGCGTCAGACACGGCGCCCCCTCCGGGAGCAGCCGCTTCCACCTGGTCATCGAGGACGAACGCGTGGTCGGCTTCGCGTTCGTCGAACGCGTCGCGGACGAGCCCGGCTCCGGAGAGGTCGTCGTCGACCCCGCCCACAGGGGGCGCGGACACGGCACCGCCCTGCTGGACTCGGTCCACCGGGACGCCGGCCCCGAGGGGGTCCGCGTGTGGGCGCACGGACGCGTCCCGCAGGCGGTCTCGGTCGCGCAGGAGGGCGGCTGGACCGCCGTACGCGAACTCCACAAGATGCGGATGCCGCTGCGCGACATCGCCGACGACGAGGCGGGCGGCCCCTGGGCGGCTCCCGAGCTGCCCGAGCCGGAGCTGCGGCCCGAGGTGGCCGACCGGGTGCGGTTGCGGACGTTCGTCGTGGGCCAGGACGAACAGGCCTGGCTGGAGGCGAACGCGCGCGCCTTCGCCGACCACCCCGAACAGGGACAGATCACCCTGGACGACCTGCTCCAGCGCGAGGTGGAGGACTGGTTCGACCCGGACGGCTTCTTCGTGGCCACCGCCAACGACGGACGGGTCGTCGCCTTCCACTGGACCAAGGTCCACGCCGACGGCGCCGGGCTCACCGACGGCGAGCCGGTCGGCGAGGTCTACGTGGTGGGTGTGGACCCCGACTGGCAGGGCACCGGGCTCGGCCGCACGCTGACCCTGGCCGGCCTGCGCCATCTGCGCGACGCCGGGCTGCCGTGGGTGCACCTGTACGTGGACGGTGACAACGGGGCAGCCGTGCGGCTGTACGAGTCGCTCGGGTTCGCCATGTGGGACACCGACGTGATGTACGCGCCGCCCGTCGACGGGGACCGGCAGAGCCCCTCCTGACGTGCGGATCGTCACATTAACCGAGCAATCTCCCTACCGCCACGGTAGTGCGACGCCCCGTTCATTCTCCGTTCATCTTCCCTGGTACAACTCGTCACCTTCCCCGCCTACCTTCACATTCGGCGCGATACGGCCATCGCACGTCACGACCGTGGCGGGGTGGCCGGTGACCGGCCGCACACGGAGCTCGGACGGGCCTCCGTCGGGAGGGCGGCTCCCCGTTCCGGGGAGGACGTCGCCCCGTCGGGAACAACGAGACCAGGCACGCACGAGGGTGCACGGCCCTCACCGCACCACACGGGCGAACCGCCCTGAGACCTTCCGAACCGGAGTCAATCCATGACGACCACGGACGCGCCCGAGACGGCACCGCCGTCCTCGGGCAAGCGCCGGATCGGCGACGTCGCCTTCGCCGGGCTCGCCCGGGGCTCGGGCATCCTGATCCTGCTGATCCTCGCCGGCGTCGCGGCCTTCCTGATCGTTCAGGCCTGGCCCTCCCTGGCCGCCAACACCGCCAACTTCCTGACGACGATGGCGTGGGAGCCCAACGTCCGCGAGGATCCCGCGTTCGGTGTCGCCGCGCTGGCGTTCGGCACCGTGCTCGCCGCGGCCATCGCGCTGCTGCTGGCCACACCGGTGGCGATCGGGATCGCCCTGTTCATCGTCTTCTACGCACCGCGCAGACTGGCCTCGTTGCTCGGCTACATGGTGGACCTGCTGGCCGCCATCCCCAGCGTCGTCTACGGCCTGTGGGGCATCGGCTTCCTCGCGCCGCAACTGGTCCCCGTGTACCAGGCCATGGCCCGCTACCTGGGCTGGATCCCGCTGTTCTCCGGCCCCGCGTCCACCTCCGCGCGCACCATCCTGACCGCGAGCGTGGTGCTGGCCGTCATGGTCCTGCCGATCATCACCGCGATGTCGCGCGACGTGTTCCGCCAGACCCCGCAGGGACACCGGGAGGCCGCCCTGGCCATGGGCGCCACCCGCTGGGAGATGATCCAGCTGGCCGTACTGCCGTTCGGCAAGTCCGGAGTGATCGGCGGCGCGATGCTCGGCCTGGGCCGCGCCCTGGGCGAGACCATGGCCGTCGCCATGATCCTGTCCCCCGCCCTGGTCGTCTCCTGGGACCTGTTGCAGAGCGGAAACCAGACCATCGCCGCGCACATCGCGCTCCAGTACCCCGAGGCCACCGGGTACGGCGTGTCCGCGCTGATCGCCGCCGGCCTGGTCCTGTTCGCGATCACCCTCGTGGTCAACATGGGCGCGCGCTACGTGGTGGCGCGGGGGAACAAGGAGTCACGATGAGCACGACGACCACCCAGCCCCCCGCTCCCGGACCGGGCATGGGCTCGCCCCGGATCAACCTGCGCAGTGGGACGCTGCCGCGCCGCTTCCCCGCCGCCCTGCTGGCCTCCTGCGCCGCCGTGGTGGCCGGGGTCCTGCTGGCCTTCTCCTCCTTCGGGTTCCTCCTGTGGGGGGTGCTCACCGCCGTCGCGTACGTGGTGATCGCCGTGACAGCCTCGGCCCGCGTAGAGGGCGGGCGCAAGGCCAAGGACCGGCTGGTCACCTCGATCGTCTACATGTGCTTCCTGCTGGCGATGCTGCCGCTGGCGTCGGTGCTGTGGACCGTGTTCACCAACGGCATGAACCGGCTCGACATCTACTTCCTGTCGGTGTCGATGAACGGCGTCCTGCCCAGCATGGACGCGGGCGGTGCCTACCACGCGATCGTCGGCACCCTGGCGATCACCGGGATGGCCACGCTCATCTCGGTACCGATCGGTGTGATGACCGCCGTCTACCTGGTGGAGTACGCCCAGGGCCGCATGAAGCAGCTCCTCATGTTCTTCGTCGACGTCATGACGGGCATCCCGTCGATCGTCGCCGGCCTGTTCGTGGTGGCGCTGTGGATGGTGCTGTTCGGCCCGGGCCACACCAACGGCGCGGCGGGCGCGATCGCACTGGCGGTGCTGATGATCCCGGTCGTGGTGCGCTCCAGCGAGGAGATGCTGCGGCTGGTGCCGCAGGACCTGCGCGAGGCGGCCTACGCCCTGGGCGTGCCCCGGTGGCGGACCATCACCAAGGTGGTGCTGCCGACCTCCGCCGCCGGGCTGACCACAGGAATCATGCTCGCCATCGCACGTGTTATCGGAGAGACGGCTCCGCTGATCCTCACGGCGGGAACGTCGGCGGTGTCGATCAACTGGAACCTGTTCGACGGACAGATGATGAACCTCCCGGTGTTCATCTACTCGCAGGTCCGCATGGGCGGCGCCATCAACTACGAGCGGGCCTGGGCCGCGGCGCTGACGCTGATCCTGGTGGTGATGCTGCTGTTCTTCCTGGCCCGCATGATCGGCGGCCTGTTCGCACCGAAGGCCCGTTGACCCCAGACCAACCGCCCACGCCCCGCGCGCGGAGCAGATTCACGAGGAACTTCCAGTGGCGAAACGTATCGACGTCTCCGGACTCCACGTCTACTACGGCGACTTCCTGGCCGTGGCGGACGTGTCGATGACCATCGAGCCGCGGTCGGTGACAGCGTTCATCGGGTCGTCCGGCTGCGGCAAGTCCACCTTCCTGCGGGCCCTCAACAGGATGCACGAGGTGACGCCCGGCGCCCGCGCCGAGGGCAAGGTGCTCCTGGACGACCTGGACATCTACGCGCCCGGCGTGGACCCGGTCATGGTGCGCACCGAGGTCGGCATGGTCTTCCAGAAGGCCAACCCGTTCCCGACGATGTCCATCTACGACAACGTCATCGCCGGTGCGCGGCTCAACAACAGGCGGATGAGCAAGTCCGAGGCGGACGACCTGGTGGAGGGGTCGCTGCGCGGCGCGAACCTGTGGGAGGAGGTCAAGGACCGGCTGAACAAGCCCGGTGCGGGCCTCTCGGGCGGTCAGCAGCAGCGGCTGTGCATCGCCCGCGCCACGGCGGTGAAGCCCTCCGTGCTGCTCATGGACGAGCCCTGCTCGGCGCTGGACCCGATCTCGACCCTGGCGATCGAGGACCTCATCCACGAGCTGAAGGAGGACTACACGATCGTCATCGTCACGCACAACATGCAGCAGGCGGCTCGTGTGTCCGACCGGACGGCGTTCTTCAACCTGTCGGCTCCGGGCAAGCCCGGCCAGCTCATCGAGATGGGCGAGACGAACCAGATCTTCACGAGGCCGGAGAAGAAGGAGACCGAGAACTATATCACCGGCCGCTTCGGCTAACCCTTCGTCTACGGCTCCCCCGAAAGGGTGGCCGGCGATGGAGAGGCCGCTTCGGCTAACCCTTCGTCCGCGGCTCCCCCGAAGGGGTGGCCGGTGATGGGGTGGCCGCTTCGGCTAACCCCCCTCCCACCAGGCGCGACCGGTGATGGAGAGGCCGCTTCGGCCAACCCTTCGTCTACGGCTCCCCCGACAGGGTGGCCGGTGATGGGGTGGCCGCTTCGGCTAACCCCCCTCCCACCAGGCGCGACCGGTGATGGAGAGGCCGCTTCGGCCAACCCCTCACCTGTGCCTTCCCCGAAGGCACGACCGGCGATGGAGAGGCCGTTGGCGGGGTGGCCGCCCCGGCTGTTCCGTTGCATACTCGTCTCCCACCGGGACGACCGACGAGACGGCCACGGCGGCCAAGAGGAGAGAAGTGACCACTCCGCTGGTGATCGACACCGACACCGCGCAGGACGACTGCGTGGCACTCCTCGTGGGGCTGCTGGACCCGGGGGCCGACCTGCGCGCCATCACCATGGTGGCCGGGAACGTGGGCTTCGAACAGCAGGTGCGCAACGCCTTCACCACCCTCAGCGTGGCCGGTCGCCTCGGCGAGGTGCCCGTGTACCTGGGTTCCCGCCGCCCGCTCGTCCGGCCGTGGGTGAGCGCGGAGAACGTGCACGGTGACGGATCCGGCGGGCTGGCCATGGACTGCTCGGAGCTGGAGCCCGAGCCGGAGCACGCGGTGGACGCCCTGGTCCGGCTGGCCGCCGAGAGCCCCGGTGAGCTGTCGATCGTGGCGATCGGGCCTTTGACCAACATCGCGATGGCCGTGGCCAAGGACCCGGACTTCGTCCGCAACGTCGGCGCCCTGTACGTCATGGGCGGGTCCAACAACGGCCGCGGCAACATCACCGCCGCCGCGGAGTTCAACTTCTACGTCGACCCGGAGGCCGCGAAGGCCGTGTTCGCGGCGGGCTTCGATGTCACCGTGGTCCCGTGGGACCCGCTGACCCTGCGCCACGCGGTGTTCGACCAGGAGCGGCTGGACGCCATCGCCGCCCTGGGCACCCCTCTCGGGGACTTCTTCGGCCGCGTGTGCTCGGCGACGCTGGAGTTCGACCGCAGGGTGGGCATCGACGGCACCACGCACCCGGACTCGCTGACCGCCGCGGTGCTGCTGCACCCGGAGCTGGTGCGCCGCTCCGGGCGGTACCACGTGGACGTGGAGACCGCCGGGGAGCTGACCCGCGGGTACGCGGCCATGTCCTGGGGCGTCCACGGGCTGGAGGCGAACGCGACGGTGGTCGAGGAGGTCGACGCCGACGGGTTCTTCGACCACCTCGTGGAGGTGCTGTCCCGCCGGACGGTCCCCGCCCGCGAGATCACCGGCCTGTAGCTCCCGGCCCGCTCCCCGCGCGGGGGGACGGCCGGCGGTACCCCGGACGGCGCTCCGGGGCCCGCCGGGTACTCCGGCGGGCCCCGGAGCCCCTCGGAGGGCAGGAGGGCACGCCTGTCGCCCGCCACCGGTCCTCACGGGGCGGGGGACGGGGGAGGTTCGGTCGGGGGACTCGGGTCCGGGGGTGTTCGGTGTCCTCAGCCGTTCTTGACGACGATGGTCTCCACCGTGTTCGCGACGTGCTCGAACGCGTCCGCGGCGGTCTCCAGCTCCTCGATGACGTCCTTGAGCTTGAGGACGGTCAGGGCGTCGTACTCCCCGCTGAACAGGCGGGCGAGGAGCTTGCGGTAGATGCGGTCGGCCTGGTTCTCCAGCTGGTTGATCTCGATCCAGTACCGGTTCAGGTCCTCCAGTGCGCGGAGCCGGGGCATCGCCTCGGCGGTCAGCTCGGCGGCGCGCTCCAGCACCTCGATCTGGTCGATGATCCCCTTGGGGAGCCGCTCCAGACCGTAGAGGCCGATCAGGTCGACGGCGGCCTCCATGGAGTCCATGACGTCGTCCAGGTTCGAGGCCAGCCGGTAGATGTCCTCGCGGTGAATGGGTGTGGCCGAACTCTTGTTGAGGCGACGCATGATCGCGTGGGTGGCGTCATCACCCGCGTGCTCACAGGCGCGCATCTTCTCGGTGATGGCCTCGCGGTCAGCCCCGTCACTCATCAGCTCCACCAGCAGGCGGGCCGCGATGACCAGGTTGTTCGCCGAGTCGGTGAACATCTCGTAGTAACTGTCATCACGCGGGCGCAAGCGCAGGCGCACGTCGTTCTCCCGATGGTGCGGTGGTGTTCCTTGGTGGATGGTAGACGCGCGGGCCGTCTGGTCCTGCGCGGCGGGCAGGGCGGCACGGGCCCGGCGCCGTGGAGACGGGCGGACACGGACCTGGTCACCCCTTGTTCATCTCTGGCGGTGCCGCCGTATGGAACACCCTGGGGGTAGGGGGTCCATCGCAATCCTCTCAATCTCGACAACACCGGGACGGTTCGGGACGCTACCGTGTCCCGCTCCCGCTGACCAGCGGTGCGCTGAGACAGGAATCACCCAATCGAGCGGAGACCGGCGGACAGTTCCGCCGGTGTTCTTCGATGTCCACCTTCGGGCCATTTGGTCGCAATGACAAGCACCCCTCCTGTTCACCCACACGATGGCTCCGCCCCCGCCGGTCCCGCCCGTAGGCTTTGGTCCATGCCTTCCGCTCTGAGCGCGAGCGCCCTGCGGCGCCTGCGCGGGTCCCTGGACGAACAGCTCTCCGCGCTGGGAGAGGCCCCCTTCGAGGGCGGTGACGAGGCCGCCGTCGCCGCCTGCGCGGAGGCGGTCCTGCGCGCCGACGAGCCGCTGCGCGCGGCCGTCAAGGCCGCCGTACGGGGCAGTCTGGCCGTACTCGCGGACCGCGCCCCCGGACACAGCCTGGAGGTGCGCGTGCCACCGTACGGCGCCGTCCAGGCGGTCGAGGGGCCGCGTCACACCCGGGGCACCCCGCCGGGGGTCGTGGAGACCGATCCCCTCACCTGGCTGCGTGTGGCCACCGGGCGCCTCTCCTGGGAACAGGCCGTCTCCGGGCACCTGGTGCGGGCGAGCGGAGCCCGCTCCGACCTGTCCGGACGGCTGCCCCTGTGGCCGGTACCTCCCCCGGGTGGTGCCGGGCGGACCGCCAGGTACTAGGCTGTGGGTGTGTCGTACTCCGACGGCCGGCTCTCCATGGACCTCGATCCGCTCGAACGCGGCCCGCAGGACGCCTGCGGCGTCTTCGGGGTCTGGGCACCCGGCGAAGAAGTCAGCAAGCTCACCTACTTCGGCCTCTACGCCCTGCAGCACCGCGGGCAGGAGTCCGCGGGCATCGCACTGAGCGACGGGGACCGGATCCTCGTCTACAAGGACATGGGACTCGTGTCCCAGGTCTTCAACGAGGCGACCCTGGACTCCCTGCGCGGCCACCTCGCGATCGGCCACTGCCGCTACTCCACCACCGGCTCGCCGGTGTGGGAGAACGCCCAGCCGACCTTCTACACGGCGCGTGAGGGGGGTCTGGCCCTCGGCCACAACGGCAACCTGATCAACACCCCGGAACTGGCGGCGATGCTGCCCGACACCCGTCGGGGCGCCACCACGGACACCGAGGTCCTCACGAACCTGCTGGCCGACCGGGCCAGGAACGGCAGTTCGGTGGAGGACGCGGCGGCCGAACTCCTTCCGAAGGTCAGGGGCGCCTTCTCCCTGGTGTTCATGGACGAGAACACGCTGTACGCGGCGCGCGACCCGCAGGGCATCCGCCCGTTCGTGCTGGGCCGCATGGGCGAGACCTCCGGCGCCGGCGGCTGGGTGGTCGCCAGCGAGACCGCCGCCCTGGACATCGTGGGCGCCACCATGGTCCGCGAGATCGAGCCCGGCGAGCTCATCACCATCGACGAGCGCGGAGTCCGGTCCCGCCGCTTCGCGCCCGCCCGCCGCAAGGGCTGCCTGTTCGAGTACGTCTACCTCGCCCGCCCCGACACCACCATCGCGGGCCGCAACGTCAACTCCACCCGTGTGGAGACGGGCCGCCGCCTGGCCAGGGAGCACCCGGTGGAGGCCGACCTGGTCATCCCGGTACCCGAGTCCGGCACGCCCGCCGCGGTCGGCTACGCCGAGGCCAGCGGCATCCCCTTCGCCCAGGGCCTGGTGAAGAACTCCTACGTGGGACGCACCTTCATCCAGCCCAGCCAGACCCTGCGCCAACTGGGCATCCGGCTCAAGCTCAACCCGCTGCGCGAGGTCATCGAGGGCCGCCGCCTGGTGGTCGTGGACGACTCGATCGTGCGCGGCAACACCCAGCGGGCCCTGGTCCGGATGCTGCGCGACGCCGGCGCCGCGGAGGTCCACGTGCGCATCTCCAGCCCGCCCGTGCTGTGGCCCTGCTACTACGGCATCGACTTCGCCACCCGCGCCGAGCTCATCGCCGCGAACCTGACCGTGGACGAGATCGCCGAGTCGGTGAACGCCGACTCCCTGGCCTATGTGGACCTCGACGAGCTCATCGCCGCGTCGGAGGTGCCCAAGGACGACCTGTGCCGGGCCTGCTTCGACGGCGTGTACCCGATCGACGTGGACGTCGACTCCCAGGGCAAGTACCTGTTGGAGAAGGCCTGCGGCACGCCCGAGGGCTCGACCCTGGCCACCAGCGACAAGTAACCACCCCCGGACCGGACCCGGCGCGGCGGCTCCGCCGTGCCCGGGGACGGGCCGCGGGGACCGCACCACCAACGCAACACAGCACGAGGAGAGACTCGCGTGGCAGCCGACAGCACAGGGACGACGGGCGCGTACGCGGCCGCGGGCGTCGACATCGCCGCCGGTGAGCGCGCCGTCGACCTGATGAAGCGTCACGTGGCGCGCACCCGCCGACCCGAGCAGGTGACCGACGCCAGCGGCTTCGCGGGTCTGTTCCGGCTCGACACGGGCAGGTACAAGGACCCGGTCCTGGCCACATCCACCGACGGCGTGGGCACCAAGGTGCTGCTCGCCCAGCAGATGGACAAGCACGACACGATCGGCGTCGACCTGGTGGCGATGGTCGTCGACGACCTCGTGGTCAGTGGCGCCGAGCCCCTGTTCATGACCGACTACGTCGCCTGCGGCGCGGTGGTCCCCGAGCGCATCGCCGAGATCGTCGGCGGCATCGCGGAGGGCTGCCACCAGGCGGGCTGCGCGCTGATCGGCGGGGAGACCGCCGAGCACCCGGGCGCCATGGAGCCCGACGAGTACGACCTCGCCGGCGCGGGCACCGGCGTGGTGGAGGGCGACGCGATCCTCGGCCCGGACCGGGTCCGCGAGGGCGACGCGGTGATCGCCATGGGCTCCTCGGGGCCGCACTCCAACGGCTACTCGCTCATCCGGCACATCGTGGAACGGGCCGACCTGGACCTGTTCGCGCACGTCCCCGAGCTGGGCGGGGTACTGGGCGAGGTCCTGCTCACCCCGACCCGGGTGTACGCCAAGGACTGCGTCGCGCTGACCGGCGCGGTGGGGGTGCACGCCTACGCGCACGTCACCGGCGGCGGCCTGGCGGCCAACCTCTCCCGGTCCCTGCCCGACCACCTGGACGCGGAGCTGGACCGCGCCACCTGGTCGCCCGCTCCCGTGTTCGGCCACCTCGCCGACAGGGGCGGTGTGAGCCGGGAGGACATGGAGGCCACGTTCAACATGGGTGTGGGCATGGTGGCGGTCGTCGCGGCGGAGGACGCCGGACGCGCGCTGGAGGTACTGGCCGACCGCGGTGTCCCGGCCTGGCGGCTGGGCACGGTGACGGCCGGCTCCGGCCAGGCGGTCCTGACCGGCGAGTACGCGTGAGAAACGGACGCGAACATAGCCGGTGCGAACCACCAGGGTGGTTCGCACCGGCTATATCCACCTGTCCGCCACGGCTTCCGAACGGAGAACCGTAACCGCCACAGGTCAGCGGTTGTTGTCCGAGCGACCTGAGAACCTCGCCCGACCGGCTACTACTTGTCGGAGTCCGAGTACTTGTCGGCAAGATCCGCGTAACGGTCGACCAGGTCGTCCTGAGGATCCTCGTAGGCACCGTCCGGACCCAACGGCCCGGAGGTAGACCCCTCGTCCTCAGCGACACCCAGCTCCGACCGCAGCCGCTCAAGGTCGGTCCCGCCGGAGCTGTACTTGAGCTTCCGGGCGACCTTCTGCTGCTTGGCCTTGGCTCGGCCGCGCCCCATTGGCTCGACCCCCTCAACGATTGGGTTCCGACGAACCCCAGATCACTTACTAACCCGCACTATCGGGCTGACGGCCGTCAAACGCGACTGACGACAGGCGCCAGCTTACGTACACACACAACCGTACCTGGTCGGCCCCCGTCGTGCCTACGCCACCCGGGTGTGACGGATGTGGTGCGCACACGGATCGGCGCCCTGACAGGGGATCGCCACGGTGAGTGCCACGCGCAACGATATGTGCCACGATGCGTTCGTGCTGCCCTACACCGCCTACCTCCGCGTCTACCAGCCGATCCACTCGTTCTCCCCGTGCGACCGCAGCTACTGGGAGGAGTACGCGGCCTCACCCGACCGGCCGCGGCGGATCAACGCGCTGGCGGCGGAGCACGCCGAGAGCCTGCGGCGGCTGGTCACGACGCCTCCGGTGGTGGCGCCGGCGGAGGAGAGCCGCAACGCCTACCTCCGGCGGGTGAACGAGCGCCTGTACGTCTGCCCGTGGCAGACGCGGCTGCGCTCTTGGCGGGCCTTCACCGAGTTCACCGACACGATGCCGGTGGCGGTGAGCGGGGCGTTCGTACCGGATCCGGAGGCCGAGCGCACCGAGGAGCACTACCGGGAGTGGCGGGACTCGGGCTCGCTGACACGTCCGGGCATCCTGTCGAGCAACTGGACCATCCCGGTCCCCTGGTTCGTGCCGTTCCAGCCCCAGGAGCGGTGCCTGGTGCTGTCGTCGAACTCCACCCGGACGCTGCTGTACCTCACCCGGACCTCACTGGCCACACGCCGGCTCGAACACACGCTGGCGGTGCTGCGGGAGCACATCGGGCAGCGGGGGGTGTCGGCCTCGACCGAGAACCTGGCGGACTGGCTGTCCCTGACGGCCCACCCCGACTCGCTGCTGGAGCTGGACTACGGGGGCCTGCCGCACCTGCTCGACGACGACCACCTGAGTGAGGACCACTCGGTGGCCGAGGTGTCGGGGGCGGTGGAAGCCCTGGTGACAGGGGAGGTCGAGCGCGTGCTGGAGTTGCGGGAGAGGCTCACGCGGCGCTGGAGGTCGGTACGTGCCCTGGAGCACGCCAACTGAGAGTTACGGTATCCCCACTTTTTCGTGGACACGGGTATGCCTTCTGTCGTCTCCGCATGGCCTGGGTACGCACGCGCCACGCCGGTGTCCAACCTGGTACACCAGGTTTCTCGGCCTCCTCCGGAGATCTTTTCGCACGTGACAACGGTGCGAGCCCGGACGTCGTCCGCGCACGACATCAAGCGTCGTGAAACTGGGCATAACGCCCGATAGGGATCGACGTAGACTGTAACCAGCCGATCACTGAGCGCACTCTGAGTAACCACGGAACCCTTGCCACGCGGGCGATCCGCACTTCCCGACCCGACAGCCGAAGCACACACGGCCTCGCCTCCACCGGTCCACCCCACGCCCTCCCCCACGGCGACCGACCAGGGCCACGCCCTCCTCCCCCGGAACATGACACCGGGTTTCGGTCAGGCCTCCGTAGCACTTCGGGAACTCCGGATCGAGAAAAACGAGGCCGGAGAACGAAGTTTTGACCGAATACGCCACATGCCACTAAACGTGTCGCTAGAATCACTTAGCGTGACGCGGCCACGGGCGGCTTTCTGGCCTCCCACGCGCAAAGTTGCTTGGAGTGGTCGTACAATCACCTCGGGTGATGCCAATATAGACCTAGAGGGAATATTGGACATCCGGGCCAAGTGCCAGGATTAAGGCTCAAGGATCGGCACACAGATCCAGGAGGAGAGGCCGTACACATGTCAACTCGCACGCCCGAGGCGGAGCCCCTGTTGACCCCCGCCGAGGTTGCCACCATGTTCCGCGTGGATCCCAAGACCGTGACACGCTGGGCCAAGGCGGGCAAGCTGACCTCGATCCGCACCTTGGGCGGACATCGCCGCTACCGCGAGACTGAGGTCCGCGCCCTGCTGGCCGGAATCCCCAGCCAGCGTACGGAGTGATCTCCCGGTCTGTGCCGGTTCCGGGGGGAACGGTCGGGCAGGCTCCGGCTGCTGACAAAGCCGAGCAAGGCTGACAATGGTCGAGGGCGGGTCTTCGAGAAGGAGACCCGCCTTCCGTGTGTCCCGAGCTCCGGGGCCGGGGAGCCGGCTGGACCGTGTTTCCTCGGAGCTCCGCCGCGCTCCGCCTCGTGCCCGACGCCGCGGGTACGGCAGCCCGTCGGCGCCCTCGCCACCCCCAGCGGCACAGGACCGGGTCCACCGGACAGGACCTAGCCGATCCGGTCGTCCATGGCGGTGGTGCGCTTGCGGGCCAGGAGGGTCGCGGCCGTACCGCCGCCGACCGCCACCACCGCGGCGGTGACCAGCCCGACGAGCGAGCCGCCCGTGGTCGCCAGGCGGCCGTCGTCCCCGGCCGCCTCCCCGGTCTCCCCGCTCCCGCCGTCCTTGTCGCCGGGAACCGGTGACGTGTCCGCGGCGCGGGTGGAGCCGAGGGCCCACGAGTCGGCGAAGTCCACCGCGAAGCCCTTCTCCTCCCGGGGCTCGCCCACCTGCACCCACACGGTCATCCAACTGCGGCTTCCCCGGCCCTCCCAGTCGGGGTCCTCGTCCCCGAAAGCCGTCTCGGCGGCCGCGAAGCGGACGCTGACGGGCACCTGTAGGACCACGTCGCCGTCCTCGTCGACCACCTCCAGGAGGTCGCGCGCCACGAGCCGGTCCCCGCCCGCCTCCAGCGGTCCCACGGAGGTGCCGAACGCGGTCAGGTCGCCGTGCGCGAACGTCGCCTCCGTCTCGCCCCCGTAGGCGGCGGTGGCCGTGGTGGTCACGTCGGAGAGGGTGAACTCCACCGCGTTGCCGTCGGCGGAGACCGTCTCGTAGCCGGTCTCGTCGAGGACGAACACGTCGTCCTCGCCCGGGGAGGCACTGGGGGAGGCACTGGGGGAGGCGCTCGGGGACGAGGCGTCCCCCAGCGGTTCGCGAAGGGGCGCGTCGGACGGCGCCCCGTCCCCCCGGGCCCCCTCCTCGTCGCCGGGGGCGGTGCCGGCACCTCCGTCGGCCCCGGACGCCTCCCCGCCGGTCAGGGGCTCCTTGTCGCTCGGGACGGGTGCGTCCCGGAGCGGGGCGGCCTCCTCCGTGGGCTCGGCCCCCGAGGAGGGGACGGGGGTCGGGGAGAAGGGGGACGGCGAGGCGTCGGGGAGCGCGGCGTCCGGCGGTACGTCGATCATCCCGTGGGCGGCGAGGTCGGTGACGTCCATCCGGAAGGTCGCGGTCCGCACGGTGGAGGCGGCGCGCGCGCCCGCCTCGTCGACCACGGTGTGGCTCTCGCCGTCGATCTCCAGGTAGTGCGCCATCGGACCGAAGACGTCCTCGGCCGCGGCGCTGCCCTCGGTCGTGCCGCCGAAACCGGTGGCGGTCGAGTAGCCGGCGACGGCGTCGCCGTCGGACACCCAGGCCTGGGCGTTTCCCCAGACGAGCTGGTCGGCGGAGGCCGGGAGCGCGGACACGGCGCCGATCACGCCGAGTGCGGTGAACAGGGCGCCGGCACCGGCGAGGCGGCGTGCGGTCGACTTGGCGGGAGACACCACAACACTCCTGTTGTATCTGGGGGATGTCCGACCCGGGGGTCGGCCCGTGCCCGCCGCGAGCGGCGGACAGGGTTGCCGGGCCGGTCTGGGAGGGCCGGCCGCGGTGTGCGGGGCGGATTCGCACCGGAGTCCTCCCGCCCCGGGAGAGGGCTCCGGTGTACGGCGCGTGGAGGGGCCGCTACAGCGAGCCTAACCCCTGGATCACAAAACGGAAACCATCTCTCGTACGGCGATCGGCAGACATATGTGCACCAACCACCAGACAACGGAGGCATTTGGCAAGAAGTTCCGAGGTTTCCGGCAGAGGTCCGGCAGAAGTTCCAGGTGCCCGGAGCCCGGGGTCGGGGCCGGGGTCGGGGCCGGGTCCGGAGGACGGGGTCCGGGAGGCCGGGGGTCAGGGCGGACCGGTCGGGCCGGGGGCGGTGAGGGGCCGGGAACACGGGAAGGCCCCGGGGAGCACGTCCCCGGGGCCCGGTCGGCTCAGCCGACCACCAAGCCGAAGGCCTAGTCCTCGCTGGTCTCCGTGGCGGAGTCAGCGGCGTTCTTCTTGCGGCGGGCGAGGTAGGCGGCCGCGCCACCGCCGGTGGCGATCGCGGCACCGGCCGCGATCAGGCCGACCACCGGGCTACCGGTCTGGGCCAGGGACTCGGTCGCCTTCGGCTCCGGCTTGGGCAGCGTCTCGGGGTCACGGGCCGGCGGGTTCTTGTCGTCGCCCTTGTCGTCGCCCTTGTCACCGCCCTTGTCCTCGTCACCGTCACCGCCGCCGGTGCCGCCACCGTTGCCGGGGTCCTCCTCCGGAGCGGCGCCGATGCTGGCGTAGGTCACACCCAGCGCGTAGCCGCCCTCGAAGTGACCGGGAACGGTGACGTCCACCAGCAGGGCGGTGTAGGCGTCGTTCCACTCGAAGCCGGCGTCCTCGGAGGGGTAGGTGCCCTCGTCGACGTACAGGGGACCGACCTCGGCGTCGAGCTCGTTCACCCCGATGGAGACGTCGCCGCCCTCGAAGGAGTGGGAGACGTCGCCGTTCCAGCTCTGCGTGGTGGTGACGCTCGCACCGCTGATCGTGGCGTCGAGGACGATCTCGTCACCGTTGGCGGCCGGCGCGGTGTCGTCCGCCTCCAGGGTGACGGTCTCCTCGGCCGAGGCCGCGGCGGCCGGGGCGGAAGAGGCGTCGGTGCCATCGCCGGCCTCACCGGCGCCTTCGCCGCTCTCGCCACCGGTCTCACCGGACTCGTCGCCGGACTCCTCCGGCGCGGTGGCGCCGTCGCCGGCTCCACCGGTCTCGCCGCCGGTCCCACCGGCGCCGTCGCCGGCCTCACCGCCACCGGACCCGTCCTCACCGTCGTCCGCGCCGCCGTCGGCCGCGCCGTCACCACCGGTGCCGTCGCCTTCGCCGTCGGTTCCGCCATCGGTCCCGCCGTCGGTCCCGTCGTCGGTGGAGGGCTCGTCGGACGGGGTCTCAGCGGGAGGAGAGGGCTCGTCGGACGGGCTCTCGGGGGAGGAGGGCTCCTCGGACGGCTTGTCCTCGGGGTTCTCGATCTCGTCGAGGATCGCGTCGACGTCGGAGGCGGTGAGCTGGAGGTGCGCGCTGTTCACCGTGGTCGTCGAGGTCGCCCCGCCGGCGTTCACCGTGGCCGAGGTGGAGGCGTCGATGCTGAGGTAGTCGTCGAGCGCGAAGGTGCCACCGTTGGAGGCGCTGTCCTCCTGGCCCTTCGGGGTGATGTGGGTCGCGGCGACACCGAGCCCGTCAGCGACGTTGGCGTGGGCCCAGCCAACGGTCTGGGTGTCGGCGGCGGCGGGAAGAGCCGTGGAAATGCTGAGCGCACCCAGGGCGGCAAAAGCGGCACCACCCTGCAGAATGCGGCGCGCGGTAACGCGGTTGTTCTTCAAGTCAATCCTCTTCGGATCGCCACAGCCCGAACTCGTCGGGCTGGCCTGGACACGCGTACCACCGCAGGCTGTGGAGAAGCTCGGGGCGCGGGAATCACGAACCAGGGTCGGATGGGGGACGGCGAAGGCGTACAGAAGCCCACTGCCAGCGGAAACAGGTGGACACGGCCGCAACGACAAGGCGGAGGAGCCTTGCGGGGCCGGGTCGGAACCACGTCCCGTTTCCTGACCAGGAGCTTACATCGAGCGACCGTAAAAGGCCAATGAATGGCATAACAAAGGCATCACGCCAGATGTCGATGTTACCCTGAGCGACAGCCTCATTCGATTGGGAAAAATCTTTGCTGTCCCTGTAAACCAACCGACGAATCAAGCGTCTTACTAATAAGTGTGTCGCACCGGAATGTCTCTGGAATGGCTTCCGGCAATCCGGTGTCCTCCGGCGCGAGGGACCATGTGCCCGGCGGCCCGCCGCTCGTCCGGCCGGATCCCGCACTCCCGCACCGGTCGCGTTCCCGGTGCCCCGCGCCCCTCACGGAGGTACGTTCGGGACACCGCGAACGGCTAGGTTGTGGGCATGCCCGTCTCCGTACCGCCGGGGCCCCGGAGCCGCGCCGTCCGCGCCCTGTCCCTCGCCTCCTCGGTCCTGTTCCTCACCGCCGCCTGCTCCGCGTCGACCGGAACGCCGTCCGGCGCCGACCCCACCGCGGCCCCGCCGCTTCCCGGCCCCGAGGACGGTGCCGACCCGTCCGACGGCGGCGCCTCGGGCGGGTCCGACGGCGAACCCGCCGACGACGGCCCCCTCGACAGCCGGGTCGTCGTCATCGACCCCGGCCACAACGGCGGCAACGCCTCCGCCTCCGACGAGATCAGCGCGATGGTCCCCGCCGGGCCGAACGAGAAGGCCTGCGACACCGTCGGCACCGAGACCACGAGCGGTTATGCCGAACACGAGTTCAACTGGGAGCTGTCCGTCCTGGTCGAGGAGAGGCTGGAGGCCGAAGGCGCCACGGTCGTCCTCACCCGCGAGGACAACGAGGGCGTCGGGCCGTGCATCGACGAGCGCGCGGGCATCGGCAACGAGGCCGGGGCGGACGCGGCCGTGTCCATCCACGCCGACGGCGGCCCCGAGTCGGGGCGCGGCTTCCACGTGATCACGCCCGGCGACGTCGACGGTTTCACCGATGACATCGTGGAGCCCTCCCGGCTGCTCGCCGAGGACCTCCACCACGCGTACCTGGAGGGCAGCGGCGTCCCCACCGCCGACTACCTCGCCGACGAGGGCCTGGACGTGCGCACCGACCTGGGCGGGCTGAACATGTCCGACGTGCCCAAGGTGTTCCTGGAGACGGGCAACATGCGCAACCCCGAGGACGCCGCGCTCATGAAGGACCCCGCGTGGCGGAAGCGGGCCGCCGACGCCATCGCCCTCGGCCTGTCCACCTACCTCACGCGTCAGTGAGGCGGACCGGGACGCAGGCACCCGGCCGCAAACGGCCGCGGTGTGTGGCGGAGGCCACCCCCGACAGGCATAATGCGTCCATGACGTCCCCTGCGCCCCAGCCGCTGCCCGCCTTCGACGTGGTCCTGCGGGGCTTCCACCGCCACCAGGTGGACGGTCTCATCGACCGCGTCAACTTCACTCTGGCCACGCTCACCGGCGCTCCGGTCTTCACCGACGCGGCGATACCGATCGCCGGCCTGCCTCCGGAGCAGAACCCGGACCCCATCACCGCCCAGGAGCTGCGGGCGGCCACCCTGGACCTGGTCCTGCGCGGATACGACCGCAGCCAGGTCTCGTACGTCCTGTCCGACCTCGCGGAACGGCTCGACGACGCCGAGTCGCGCACAGCCCGGGGATAACCGCCCGGAGAACCTCGGAACTGCACAATGGGGACCATGCCTCTGACACCGGCGGACATCCGCGAAAAGAAGTTCCACACGGTGCGTCTGCGCCCGGGTTACAACGAGGAGGACGTCGACGAACTCCTGGACCGGATCGAGGCGACGCTCATCGCCCTGGAGGGCGGGCCGCGCACCGGCCCCCTCATCACGGCCGACGAGGTGCGCAACGCGCGGTTTCGCACCACGAGGCTGAGCCCGGGGTACCACGAGGACGAGGTCGACGACTTCCTCGACACCGTGGTCGCCGACCTGGCCGGACGCGGGCTCGGGCGCTCCAACGGTCAGCAGCAGCCGCCCCCGCCCCCCGGACCCGTGGGAGGCCGGGGCCGTCCTGGCGGCCCCGGTGTCCCGGGCACTCCCTCGCGGACCCAGGGCCATCCGCCGGACGAACCGCGGCAGCGTCATGGAACAGGGCCGTCCGACCGGCCGCCCCGGCCGCCACGGGGCTTCGGGATGACCCCCGAGGACATCCGGGAGCAGCAGTTCGCCACGACCCGGCTGACCACGGGCTACAACGAGCAGGAGGTCGACGACTTCCTGGACCGTGCCGAGTTCACGCTGGGCGTGCTCCAGCGGGGACAGCCCGAACGGGCGACCCTCACCGCCGCCGAGGTGGAGCGGGTCCAGTTCGCCACCACACGCGCGCGGCCGGGGTACGACCCCGCGCAGGTGGACCGCTTCCTGGACGTGCTCGCCGAGGAGATGCGCCAGTACGAGCGGCCGGGCTGACCGCCTCCCCGACCACCGCGGTCACCCCGGGTGACGTTTCGGGATCGGGGGGCTCCCGGTGACGGGGGTACTCCGAAGGCGGCGGCGCACCGGCTCCTGCCCGCTGGACGGGCAGGGTCCCGGACACGCCGTCGCGCGCCAACCCCACCCCCAGGGCAGCGGAAAGTAATATTCGGACACAGGAAGTAGTCATCCCCCGCCGTCCCGCAGACCGCCGCGACCCGAGGGGAGGCAGGATGTCCCATGTGACGCCGCCGGAGGGGCGTGCCACCGCCTGTTCGGTCCACGGTGTGCCCGACGGTTCCGCGGTGTCCGGCCCGGGAGCGGACCAGCGGCCCGCCCTTCCCGGCTACCCCGGGGAACCGTACGCGCTCGACGCCGACGAGGAGGTCGTCCCGGCGCCCGCGCACCCGTGGGAGGCGCCGCTGCTGGCCGTGTGCGTGGGCGTGACCCTGCTGATGGCCGCCGGGCTGGTCCACGCGGTGTGGTCCGCGACGGGGTCGTGGGTGTGGGCGGCCGCCGTCCCGGCCGCGGTGGCCGCCGTGTACTGGAAGGTGCGGGGGCTGCTGTACGCGCGGCGCAGGGCGGAGTCGGTGAAGATCTCGCCCACCCAGTTCCCCGAGGTGTACCGGACGGTGGTGTCGCTGGCCGCCGGGATGGGGCTGTCCCGGACCCCGGAGGTGTACGTGCGGGTGGGAGGGCGCCACCGGGAGACGGACGCCGCCGGGCACGGGCTGCGCCGGTACCTGGTGCTGTCGGACGAGCTGTTCGGTCCTGACGGCAGGGTCCGTGATCCGCGGGCGCTGGCCTTCCTGGTCGCGCACCAGCTGGGGCACGTGGCCGCCGGACACGCCGGCTTCTGGCGAAGGACCGCGACCCTGGGCGCGGACCTGGTCCCCGGACTGGGAGCGGCGCTGTCGCGGGCCATGGAGTACACGGCCGACAACCACGCCTACGCGCACGTCCCCGAGGGGGCCTACGCCGCGCGGATCACCGCCGGGGGCGGACGCCTGTACACGCGGATCAACATGGGTGAGATGGCGGACCGGGCGCGCACCGACCGGGGCTTCTCGCTGCTGCTGTACCACCTGCTGGTCCGGCGGCCGGGGAACACCCGCCGGATGGCCGCCCTGCGCGACCGCACCCGGCGCGGCAGGGTCTTCCTCTAACACCCCGGGGTCCCACCTGTGTTGTGCGTACTCGCTCAGCCCCCGGGGGTGTCGTTCGGGCGCCGACGGGGTTCTGGAGGATCCGTAGGCGGGACGACAGGTACTGCGACCGGAGGCCGTCGTTCGAGGGCGGTGGCGGGCGGCGGCGCGGGCCGAGCCGCCATACCGGCGGATCCGAAGGCTCCCGCCTACAGGGCGCCCGGACAAGGAGGGATCCGCGCGCAGCGCCCTCCAAACGACGGGCGGCACCCACCACACACGCCCTAGTTCCACTGGCGGCGCATGGTCCAGCGGTCGGACCCGGCGTCGCGGGAGATGTCGACGATGCTGGGCTCGCCGGCGTCGGACTCGGCCGAGACGCGGAGCATGTGGACCCCGGTGGCGGGAGTGCCGGGCGCCTCGGGGCGCACGGGCCAGTCACCGATGATCCTGCGCACCCGGAAGGTGCGGCCGCGCCAGGTGAACCGCACGGGGCTCCCGCCCTCGGTGGAGCGGACGTCGATCTGTTCGTTCAGGAGACTCACGCGGGCAGCCTATCGAACTCGCGTTCGAGAAAGTCAAGGATCTCGGAAGGCCGGGCCCGTATGTGCCCGGCGGTCGCGGAACACCCTAGGGGCAGGCGGTGCGGCGGGTGGTGGACCCCCGGTCGGCGTGTCGGCCGGAAGCGGTTCAGGTGACGTAGAAGGGGTCCGTGCGGTCCTCGCGGGCGTACCCGATCCGGTCGAGGATGCGCCGGGGCATGTCCGGCAGGGCGTCCGGACCGAACCAGCGCACCTCCAGCGTCTCGTCGCCGCTGGTGTCGGGGGCGCCGCCCACGGGACGGCAGCGAAAGGCCAGGTCCAGGAACTGCACCCGGTCGCCGTTGGGGTAGGTGAAGGGCTCCTGGGCGGCCACGCTGGCGAGCCGCTCCACCTCGACCTCCACGCCGGTCTCCTCGCGGACCTCGCGGACCACGGCCCGGGCGGGCTCCTCCTCGGGCTCCAGGATGCCGCCGGGCGTGGACCAGCGGCCGTCGTCGGCGCGCCGGTGCAGCAGGACCTCGCCCTCCTCCCCGATCACCACCGCCGTCACGCCCACGAGGGGCAGGAGGCCGTGTCCGACGTGTCGGCGCAGTGCGAGGAGGAACTCGGGAACGGGCATGGGCCCGAGACTAACCGCTGGGGCCGGCGGGCCGGGAGAACCGCTACCGGTTCCGGGCGGCGCGCAGCTCGGCGTACTCCTCGGCCAGGATCGACATCAGCACCGCGTCGTGCCACTCACCGTCCCAGCGCAGGCACCCGCGCCATACGCCCTCCCTCACGAACCCGGACCGGGCGTAGGACTTCTGGGCACGGGTGTTGAACGCGAAGACCTCCAGGGAGACCCGGTGCAGCCCGGCCACGGTGAAGGCGTACTCCAGGACCAGGTCGGTGGCCTCGGTCCCGTAGCCCCTGCCGGTGACGGACATGCTGTTGAGCGCGATCCGGTAGCCCGCGCTGGCGTTGTCCGGGTCCAGGTCGATCAGGGCGCACTCGCCCAGGGAGGCGCCGTCCTCCCGGCCGAAGACGACCCAGTCGGCGCGGTCGTGGTGGTCGGGGCGGGTCGCGGCCCAGCGGAGCAGCTCCTCCTCGGTGAACCTGCGGTGGGTACCGGTGAGGCGGCGCACCTCCGGGTCCATGTTCAGGACGGGTTCGACGAAGTGGGCGCCGGTCACGGCGTCGAGCGGTTCGAGTCGGACCCTCGTCCCGGTGAGGACGGGCTGGTCGCGGAAGACGTCGTGGGGCACCATGCTCCGGATCCCACCAGAGACTCCGGGAGGGCACAACCGGTTTTCGGGGCGCGCCCGGACGCCCCTGTACGATCCGGGCACAGTGTGCCGCGTCGGGCGAGGCGAGGGGGACCAGGTGACGGTCGGTTCGGGAACGGTGAGTTTCCAGAGGGTTCGGGAGACGAACCTGGGGGTCGTGCTGCGCACGGTCCGCGAACTGTCCCCCTGCTCGCGGGCGGCGGTCGCCTCGGCCACCGGGCTGAACAAGACCACGGTGTCCAGCCTGGTCGCCGACCTCATGGCGCGCGGGCTGGTCCGGGAGACGGGGCGCAACTCCCGGCAGCGGGTGGGCCGCCCCGGGGTGCTGCTGGCCCTGGACGACTCCTCGATCGCCGCGGTCGGCCTGGAGGTCAACGTGGACTACCTGTCGGTGGTCGCCGTGGACCTGCTCCAGCGTGAACTGGTCAGCCGCCACGTCCCCTTCGACGCCCGGTCGGCCGGGGCGCGGGAGTGCGCACGGCACATCGCGCACACCCTGAGCGCGATGGCCGCGGACCCTGGGCTGAGCGGGCGCACCGTGGTGGGGGTGAGCGTGGCGGTCCCCGCGCTGATCGACGACGGGACGGTGACGCACGCGCCCAACCTCGGCTGGCGCGACGTGCCGCTGCGCGGGCTGTTGTCGGACCTGCTGCGCGAGGCCGGGATGGAGGGCGTCCCGGTGCGTGTGGACAACGACGCGAACCTGGGCGCGGTGGCCGAGTACCGGGTGGGCTCGTTCGCGGGCACGGCCGACCTGGTGTACCTGACCGGCGAGGTGGGGATCGGCGCCGGACTGCTGGTCGGCGGGGAGCCGCTGCGCGGTTCCAGCGGGTTCGCGGGCGAGGTGGGCCACCTGTCGCTGGTCCCGGACGGGCCGGAGTGCGCGTGCGGGCGGCGGGGATGCCTGGAGGCGCTGGCCGGGATCGGGACGATCCTGCGCGGGGCCGTACCCGACCTGGTCCCGGACCGCCCGCTCTCGGGCGACGACGTCGCCCGGCTGGTGGAGGCGGCGGTGGAGCGCGCCCGCGGCGGCGACGCGACGGCCGTGGGCGCGCTGGAGCGGGCGGGCACGTGGCTGGGCCGGGGCCTGGCCATGCTCATCAACGTCACCAACCCGGGCCTGGTGGTGCTGGGCGGCTACTTCGTGCCCATGGGGCCGTGGCTGCTGCCGAACTGCCGGGCGGAGTCGGTGGCGAGCTCGTTCGCTCCGGGGGCGGGCGGCTGCCGGGTGGAGCTGTCGTCCCTGGGGCTGAGCGCGGCGGCCCGGGGCGGGGCCACCGCGATGATCCACTCGCTCGACGCGGGGCTGCTGCCCCTGCCCGAGCCCCGGGCACCGGCCGTCCCCACCGCCCCGGACCCCGCCTGAGCCTCCCGTCAGCCGCGGACGAACCCCAGGGTCGCGACGGCCGCGCCCGGACGGTCGAAGACCAGGTAGAGGTCGCGGATCCCCCGGGCGCCGGCGACGGCCGCGCCGACCTCGGTGAAGTCGTAGCCGTCGGAGCCCGCCGGGACGTCGACCTCGGCGACGGTCGGCCCCTCCTCGGGGTCGTCCAGGCGCAGCCGGAGCACGCAGGCGTGCTCGGCGTTCACCCGCAGGCGGCACCCGGTGGCCCCGTCGCCGAGGTCGACTCCGTGGAAGGCCGCCCACGCGCCCTTCCCGCGTGAGCGCACGGCGTCGCCCCGCTCCGGGGTGAGCGGGCACAGCGAGGTGTCCCGGGCGTCGTCGTAGCCCGCCGCCGACCACGGGGTGAGCGCGTCGCGGGGCGGGATGTCCTCGCCGGGCACGTCCAGGGCGGCGGTGGCGCGGATGTCGGTCGCCGAGCGCCCGACGAGCACCTCGCGCGGCGCCTCCTCCACCACGAAGCGGTCCCGGGTGGTGTCCCACAGGGCGAGCCGGTCCACGTCGAAGGACACCGTGGCCACGGCGCCGCTCCCCGGTTCCACGCGCACCCGGGCGAATCCGCGCAGCGCCCGCAGCGGGGTCCGCACCCGTGAGGCGAGCTGGCGGGTGTACACCTGCACCACCTCCTCGGCGGGCCGCGTCCCGGTGTTGGCGACCGTGACCGTGACGGTGACCCGTCCGTCCTCCACCCCGACCACCGGCTCCGCGTACTCGACCCGCGTGTAGCCGAGTCCGTGCCCGAACGGGTAGAGCGGCTCCCCCTCGAAGTACAGGTAGGTGCCGCGCGCGCCGATGATGTCGTAGTCGAGCATCCCGGGCAGGTCGTCGGCGGACCGGTACCAGGTCTGGGTGAGCCGTCCGGCGGGCTCGGCGTCGCCGAACAGCACGTCGGCGAGCGCGTGCCCGTACTCCTGGCCGCCGTGCGCCGACCACAGGATCGCCGGAACGTGTTCGTCGGCCCACGTGGTCCCGAACGGGTATCCGCTGCTGAGTACCAGGACGGTGGCCGGGTTGGCCCCGCGCACGGCGCGCAGCACACGCTCCTGGGCGGCGGGCAGGTCCAGGTCGGCCCGGTCCTCGGTCTCGCGCCCGTTGACCATGGGGTGGTCGCCCAGGACGACCACCGCCGCGTCGGCGGTGGCGGCCACCCGCGCGGCCTCGTCGGCGCCGCTGCCCAGGCCCCGGATCCGGAAGGGCACGGCGTGCTCCGCTCCCTCGGCCAGCACGAGGGTGGTGCCGTCGCCGCCGACTCGGACGTGGCGTCCTGTGTGGATCTGTACCAGCGCGAACCGCTCCGGCTCCGCCTCCTCCAGGCGGAAGGTCTGGCGCACCTCCCAGGTGCCGGGGCCGGGGGCGGTGCAGACCAGGGTGCCGTCCGGGCCCTCGTCCAGGTACGCGCCCGTCGCCGCCGAACGCAGCGCCAGGGCCCCGCCTCCCCAGTCCAGGAGGTCGAACGCGCTTCCCCCGGCGTCGTGGACCGTGCCCTCCAGCCGCAGCGGTTCCCCCTCTCCCGGTTCGACGACCACGCTCCGGCCGGACGAGCTCAGGTGTACGCGGTCGACCCCCTCGCAGAACACCGTCTCGACGCGTTCGGCGATCCCGGCCCGCGCGGTGACGGAGTAGGGCAGTGTGCCGCTGTACCAGTCCTCCAGCACGGTGTCGCCGAGCTGGCCGACGACGGCGACCCGGCGCACGCCGCGCAGCGGCAGCACCCCGTCCTCGCGCAGCAGCACGAGCGAGCGGGTGGCCGCCTCACGGGCCAGCGCCCGGTGCTCGGGGGTGTCGAGGGCTCCCCCGTCCACGGCGACCCCGGCCGATCCGTCACCGGCCAGCAGGTCCCCGCCTCCGGCCCCGAACCCGGGATCGAACTCGCCCAGCCGGAGGCGGACCGACAGCACGTGCCGAGCGGCGCGGTCGATGTCGGCCTCGGCGAGAAGTCCCCGCCGCAGCGCCTCGCGCACGTGCCCGAGTGTGGCCTCGGTGCGGTCGTCGTCCTGGGTGAAGCTGTCGAGGCCGGCCCGGACGGCGTGCGCGTAGGCGGTGGGCAGGTCGGGGTGGAAGCGCTGCGCCTCCGTGAGGTTGGCGGGGGCGTAGGCGTCGCTGACCACCAGGATGTGGTCGGGGGCGGCCCGGCGCAGCACGTCCTCGATCAGCGGGCTCAGGTGCGCGGGACGTCCGTTGACCAGGTTGTAGGAGGGCATGACGGCCACGGCCGCCCCGTCGGCCAGGGCGGGCAGGAAGGCCTCCAGCTCGTACTCGCGCAGGACGCGCGGCGGCAGGTCGCTGGAGGTGGTGCAGCGGTCCTCCTCGTTGTTGTAGGCGAGGAAGTGCTTGAGGGTGGGCGCGGTGCGCAGGCGCGGTCCCTCCCCCGCCAGTCCGCGGGCGTGGGCGGCGGCCAGGAGGCCGGTCAGCCAGGCGTCCTCGGAGTAGCCCTCCTCGTTGCGGCCCCACCGGGGGTCGCGCAGCGGGTTGACCACGGGCGCCCAGACGTTGCGCCCGGCGCCCGCGTCCAGCCGGGCGAGCACCTCGTCGGCGGTGGCCCGGCCGACGCGGCGGACCAGGTCCGGGTCCCAGGTGCTGGCCAGGCCGACGGCCTGCGGGTAGACGGTGGCCGGTCCGAGCCAGGCCAGGCCGTGCAGGGCCTCGGTCCCGGTGCGGAAGGAGCCGATGCCGAGGCGTTCGACGGGGGCCTGGTGCTGGTGGAGCAGGCCGATCTTCTCCTCGGTGGTGAGGCGTCCGAGCAGGTCGTCCAGACGGTGTTCGTCCGGCAGGTCGGGGTTCCGGTAGGGCGGTACCGGTGTCTGACTGGTCATGGGGGGTGTCCGCCTCTCGCGCACAGGGAGTATTGCTCTCGGAAATCGAACCGCTTCGACTTCGATACCGGAGGGCCTTGTGTGCTACTTCACAGTGGAGTAATTTGTTTGCCTAAACGGCCAACTAATTCATAGCAAAATGGCCCTTCGTTTCCTACCCCCCTGGGCTGCGGCCTGGCCTACCGAAGGAACGACGCTATGCCTTCCCACCCCCTGCGCCCGGCGATACGCCGGCGCCGCTTCCTCGGCCTGGTGGGTGCCTCCACCACCGCCGCGCTCACCGCGGGCGCCCTCTCCGGCTGCGGGTCGGGGTCGGGCGGCGGCGGTGGCGGGTCCGCCTCCGACGCCGGCTCGCTGGACGACCTGATCCCCACCCACATCCCGTTCGAGGGGGTCACCCCCGACATCAAGGGGCGGCACGGCGCTCCGGACGGGTTCACCGCCTACCCCGAGAATTTCGTCCGGGCCATGCCCGAGGCCCCCGGCAGGGGCGGGCACTACACGGCGATGACCCCCCTGTGGGGTCCGATCCCGCCCGGCCTGGGCGCCAACTCCTTCTTCGACTACGTCAACGGGCGCCTCGGCGCCACGGTCGAGTTCAACTTCCAGGACGGCAACACGGTCATCGACAAGATGAACGCGGTGATCGCCGGACGCGACGTCGCCGACATCACGATGATCCCCGACTGGACCATCAACCTGATCCCGCAGTTCAACCGGGCCGTCGGCGAGCTCTTCGAGGACCTGACCCCCCACCTGGCCGGTGACGCGGCTCGGGCCTACCCCCTGCTCGCCAACCTGGACAGCGACGCCTGGCGGTGGAACGTCTTCAACCAGCGGCTCCACGGCGTGCCCTGGCCCTCCGAGCCCTTCGGCAACTGGGTCCTGTACCGGCGCGACCTCATGGAGGAGTACGGCATCGAGCCGCCCTCCAGCCCCGACGACCTCTTCGCGATCGGCGAGGAGGTCAACGACCCCGACAACAACCGCTGGGCGTTCGGCGACTTCAACCTCAGCATGCGCCAGGTCTTCGGCGCGCCCAAGCAGTGGCGCTACGAGGGCGGCGAGCTCGTCCACATGTTCGAGACCGACGAGTGGAGGGCCAGCGTCGAGTACATGCGCAAGGTGTTCGACGCCGGGCTGGTCCACCCAGACATCGTCGCCCAGGGCGACAACGCCAAGGAACTGCTCAACTCCGGGCAGATCGTCTTCAACCAGGACGGCATCGGCGCCTGGCACGAGGCCTACATGCAGATGCTCGGCGACAACCCCGACTTCCGCCTGGACCTGATGCCGGTCTTCGGCAACGGCGGCGGCGACCCCGTCATGCACCGCAGCGACCCCTCCGGCCAGTCCGTGTTCGTGCGCAAGGGCATGGAGCCGGAGCAGGTCGAGGAGATCCTCGGCATCCTCGACTTCTGCGCCGCGCCGTTCGGGACGCGGGAGTACATGGACTACCGCTACGGCGAGGAGGGCGTCCACCACGAGCTCAACGACGACGGCGCCCCGCAGCTCACCGACACGGGCAACGCGGAGGTCAACGACGGCTACTACTTCCTGAGCGGGCGTCCCCCGGCGGTCACCGAGAGCCAGTACCCGGACTTCGTCCAGTGGAAGTGCGACTGGTACAACCACGCGGCGCAGTTCACCGAGGAGGACCCGTTCGCGGGCATCCGCATCCAGCGCCCCGAGCGCTTCTCCGCGGCCGAGACCCCCATGACCGACAGGGTGGAGGACATCATCCGGGGCCGCGAGGGCCTCGGGGCACTGGACGAGGCCGTCGCGAACTGGCGCCGCGACGGCGGCGACGAGGGCCGGGAGTTCTACATGAAGGTCCTCCAGGAGCACGGACGTGACTGAGCGGACCGTGACCACGAGCGAGGCACCGCCCCCGTCCTCCGCGCCCCGCCGGCGCGGCGGCCGGGGGCGGCCCCCGGCCGTCCCCGACCACCGGGGCGGGCACGCCTCGGTGCGCGCCAGGCCCTCGTTGTCGGCCAGGCTGCGCCGCGACTGGCAACTGCTGCTGATGACGCTCCCGGCGATCGGGCTGCTGGCGGTGTTCCACTACACGCCGACCCTCGGCAACGTCATCGCCTTCCAGGAGTACAACCCCTGGGACGGCGTGCTGGGCAGCCCGTGGGTGGGACTGACCCAGTTCGAGCGGCTGTTCACCGACCCCCGCTTCTGGAGCGCGGTCGGCAACACCCTGATGATCGCCGCCGTCCAACTGGTGTTCTTCTTCCCCATCCCCATCGCCCTGGCCATCCTGCTGGACAGCGTCCTCTCCCCGAGGCTGCGGCTGGTGCTCCAGAGCGTCGTGTACATGCCGCACTTCTTCTCCTGGGTCCTGGTCGTCACCCTGTTCCAGCAGATCCTGGGCGGTGCCGGGCTGTTCTCGCAGATGCTCCGGCAGAACGGGTACGCGCCGCTGGAGATCATGACCGACCCGGACGCGTTCCTGTTCGTGGTCACCTCCCAGATGATCTGGAAGGACGCCGGGTGGGGGACGATCATCTTCCTCGCGGCGCTGGCGGCCGTGAACCAGAACCTCTACGAGTCCGCCGCCGTGGACGGCGCCGGGCGGTGGCGGCGCATGTGGCACATCACCCTGCCGGGTCTGCGGCCGGTGATCATCCTGCTGCTCATCCTCAAGCTCGGTGACATCCTCAACGTCGGCTTCGAGCAGTTCTACCTACAGCGGGACGCGTTCGGCTCGAACGTGTCGGAGGTCCTGGACACCTTCATCTACCACCAGACCCTGGTGACGGGGAACTTCAGCGCGGGAGCGGTCGCGGGCCTGGTCAAGGGCGTGGTCGGACTGGTCCTCATCCTGCTGGCCAACAAGCTGGCCCACAAGATGGGCGAACACGGAATCTACCGACGAGCATGAGCACACTGTTCAAGGACCGCCCCGTCTGGGCGGAGCGCCCGAGCCTTCCCGCGAGTGCGGCGAAGAGCACCACACTGGCCGCCATCGCGGTCGTCATCGTCTTCCCCCTCTACGTCGTGATCCTGACCAGCCTGTCCCCCGCGGCGGCGGTGAACAGCGCGGGCGGCCTGGTGCTGGTCCCGCAGGGGATCTCCTTCCAGGCCTACGCCGACCTGTTCAGCGGAGGCGTGGTGACCCGGGCCGTCCTGGTCAGCCTGGGGGTCACCGCGGTGGGAACCCTGGTCAGCCTGGTCGCGACCGTCCTGGCCGCGTACGGGCTGTCCCAACCGGGATCGCTGTGGCACCGGCCGCTGCTGTTCGCGGTGCTGCTGACCTTCCTGTTCGCCCCCGGGATGATCCCGCTGTACCTGCTGGTCAGCGACCTCGGGATGATCGACAGCTACTGGTCGCTGATCCTGCCGACGGCGGTGAACGCGTTCAACCTGGTGGTGATGCGGGCGTTCTTCATGAACCTGCCCCAGGAGATCGGCGACAGCGCCCGCGTGGACGGGGCGAGCGAGTGGACCATCCTGACCCGGCTGGTCCTGCCCATGTCCAAGGGCGTCACCGCGGTGGTCGGCCTGTTCTACGCGGTGGGCTACTGGAACGCCTTCTTCAACGCCATCCTCTACATCAACGACAACTCCAAGTGGCCGCTGCAACTGGTGCTGCGCCAGTACGTGCAGCAGGGCCAGCAGCTCAGTTCGAGCTCGGTGATCGGCGACGCGGTGCAGGGAGGAACCGCGTCGGCGCCCAACCTGGCCATCCAGATGGCCATCGTGGTGGTGGCGCTGGTGCCGGTCACGTTCATCTACCCGCTGGTGCAGAAGCACTTCACCAAGGGCGTCATCATCGGTGCCGTGAAGGGCTGACCGCCCGCTCCGAGGGCACGGAACCGCCCTCCCGAACGCGGGCCGGGAGGGCGGTTCCCTGCGCGTGGCCCCAGGGCGCCCGGGGAGCGGACCGGCCGCGGATCCTGTCCGCAGAGGTCCCCGCGGTCTCCGACGGTGACCGCCCGGGCCGCGGGCCCGACCGTTCAGAACGGGTCCGGCCGGGGATCGGCACCGTTCGAGCGCAGTGCGCGCGCGAGGTCGTCGATCAGGTCCGCGGCGTCCGCGATCCGGTCCCGCCGCCTTCCCCCGGCCACGGCCGCCAGCCGCCGCGACCACATCACGCCCAGGCGGCGGATGTTCTCGTCCGCCCGGTCCGTGAGGTGGAGCCGGCCCACGCGGGCGTCCTCGGGGTCGGCCTCGCGGCGGACCAGGCCCTCGTTCTGGAGTACGCGCAGCGCCGCGCTCAGATTGCTGCGCTGGAGGCCGAGTGCCTCGGCGACGGCCGCGGGCCGAGCCCCGGGGTGGCCGTCCAGGTAGCGCAGCACCGTCACCTGCGTGCCGGTGAGCGGGGCGATGCCGGAGTCGTCGCCGCGTCTGAGCTCCCGCGCCAGGTCCTGGACGGCGTGGGCGAGGTCGGCCAGCAGCTCGTCGTGATCGTCGTCATGTGGTGTCACCCGTCCAGTGTAACTATGATGCGATAATAGTTATCTTTAAATAACCATTAGGACGGGGCGACCACCCACCATGCACGACACCGCACGGCGCCACCCCCGCGAGGCGCCACCCGACACCGGCGGCACCGGCCGGATCGGCACCGGCCTGCTCCTGGTCCTGGGCCTGCTCTCGGCCGTGGCCCCGCTGGCCATGGACCTGTACCTGCCCGCCTTCCCCGCCATGACGGAGGACCTGTCCGCGAGTTCCACCGCGATCCAGGCGACCCTGACCGCCTTCCTCGTCGGACTGACCGCCGGGCACCTGGTCTTCGGCCCGCTGTCGGACCGCTTCGGGCGGCGGTGGCCGCTCATCGCGGGCGCGGTGCTGTGCGTGGTGGCGGGCGCGGTGGCGGCCCTCGCCCCGACCGCCGGAGTGCTGGTCGCGGCCCGGCTGGTCCAGGGACTGGGCGGCGCCGCCGGGATGGTGATCGGCCGTGCGATCGTCTCCGACCTCGCGCGGGGGAAGGCCGCCGCACGCGCCTTCAGCCTCATGATGATCGTGCTCGGCGTGGCCCCGGTCGTGGGGCCCGTGCTCGGCGGGCTCCTGCTGGGGCCGCTGGGTTGGCGGGGGCTGCTGGGCATCGTGCTCGCCCTCTCCGTGGCGATGCTGGCCGCGGTGCTCCTGGCCGTACCCGAATCCCGCCCGGCGGCGGCGCGGTCGAAGGCACGGGAGCGGTCGGCGGAGCCCGGCCGGTCGGCGACGCGGCACTCGGCGCCCTCCGGGCTGGGTTCCCGCGCCTTCCTGGCGTACGCGCTCACCTTCGGCTTCGCGTTCGCGGTGATGATGTCCTACATCTCGGCCTCACCGTTCGTGTACCAGGCCATGATGGGATTGGACGCGGCGACGTACGGCGCGGCGTTCGGGGCCAACGCCCTGGCTCTGTCGGCCGTGAGCGCCCTGTCGGCCCGCCTGGCGGCCACCCGCTCGGTGCGCGGCCTACTGGGCGCCGGACTGGTGCTGTCCATGGCCGGCTGTGTCGGCACCGGACTGCTCGTCGCCACCGGAGCACCCGTCGGGTGGCTGGCGCTGTCCATGCTCGTGTCGGTGGCGAGCATCGGCCTGGTCATGGGCAACGCCACGGCGCTGGCCATGGCGGCCGTCCCCCGCGCGGGCGGCAGTGCGTCGGCGCTGATGGGCGCCCTCCAGTTCGGCCTGGCCGCCGCCGTCACCCCGCTGGTGGGTCTGGGCGGAGAGCACACCGCCGCCCCGATGGCCGTGGTCATGCTGGCCGCGGGCGCCCTCGCGATCGGCGCGTTCCTCCTGGCGGCGCGGCCGTCCGAGGGCGCACGCGGACGTGGCTGAGGGCCGGGAACCGCGTGGTTCCCGGCCCTCTCCCGCGTCAGGGCGTCAGTCGCAGGCCTGACCGTTCAGGGTGATCCCGGTCGGGTCCGCGGGCTCGCCGTCGACGGTGCCGTTGAAGCCGATCCGCACCGAGTCGCCGGGGGCGATCCGGGCGTTCCACCCGGAGTCGGTGACCCGCACGGACGCGCCGTCCTGCGTGTGGGAGCCGTTCCAGAGGCTGGTGATCTCCTCACCGGCCGTGAACTCCCAGCCGACCTCCCAGCCGTCCAGGTCCTCCGTGCCGGTGTTGGTGACCGTCACCCCGGCCTGGAACCCTCCGGTCCACGTGTTGCCGACGCCGTACTCGACTCCGCACCCGCCGGGCTCGGGGTCCGGGGAGGGCGAGGGGTCGGGTTCCCCGCCCGGGTCCTCCGTCGGGTCCGGTGACGGATCGGGGTCGACCTCACCGCCGCCGTCCGCCAGGTCGCCGTAGATGATGCCGCGCCCGTTGGTGCCGACGTAGACACGGCCGTAGACGTTCGGGTCGCCGGTGACGACCGCTCCCGTCCAGCCCCACTGGTGCTGGTCGTCGTTGATCCGCACCCAGCTCCGGCCCGCGTCGTCGGAGCGGAAGATCCCGCGAACGCCGTCGATCCTCGAACTGGTGTAGACCGCCGGGTAGTCGGCGCCCGGCGCGGGCGCGCCGAAGCCGACCGCGTCGCCCTCGTCCACGGCCCCGATCTGCTCGAAGGTGGTCCCTGCGTCCGTGGACCGCCACATGCCGTAGTGGTCGCCGGCGCCTCCGGCGACCCACACGTCACCGGTGTGGCCGGGCACCGCGCCGAAGCGGATGTCGCCCTCGGCCGGAAGCCCGTCGAAGCGCGCCGTGAAGGTGGCCCCGCCGTCGGTGCTGGTGTAGAACGTGCCGCCGGAGACGGCGTAGAACACGTCCGGGTCCACCCGGTCGGCCTGTACGCGCGCACCCGCCGGCACGCCGGTGGAGGCGGTCCAGGAGGAGCCCGCGGTGGTGGAGACGTGGACGCCGGTGCCGTCGGGGCTCCACACGACGGCCGAGCCGTCGGCGTTCACCGCGACCGTTCCGCCGCCGGTCACCCCGGCGGGCTCCTGTCCGGCCCACCAGCTGTCACCGCCGTCGGTGGACAGGCCGATGGCGGCCTCCTCGTCGCTGCCGCCGACCCTCGCGATGGTCGCCGGCTTGAGCTCGGCGAAGTCCAGGCTGGTCCCGTTGCCCCAGTAGGGCTGCTGGTACATCCGGTCGGGGGCGGTGTCCAGGTCCTGGTGGGTGAAGCCCCCGACGTCGAGCAGAGCCGAGTGCAGGGGAGCGCCCTCGGGCGGGCTGATCAGGTCGTTGACGGCCGTCTCCTCCAGCCCCTGCACCTTGACCTCGATGTCGAAGGTGGTGTCGGAATCCCAGTTGGTGAGGTTGTCGCTGCCGTAGATGGTGGCGCCCGTGCCGTACATGAAGCGGTCGGAGTCGAACGGGTCGATCGCCATCGCCTGGGTCATCCAGCCGAGCTTGGGCTGGGTCTCCGGAGGTGTTCCGCCGCCGCCGAAGTCCAGCCAGGGCGCGGCGGAGATGTCCATCTCGTAGCGCTTGGCGCGCTCGGGGTAGGAGCTGTACTCCCACGCCTGGGTCCAGGTCTCGCCGCGGTCGGTGCTGCGGTAGATCTGGATGTCGGGCCACCACGAGATCTGGGTGGCGACCATCAGGGTGTCCGGGTCCTGCCGGTCGATGGTCAGGCCGCCGTAGCCGAAGTAGTTGTCCTCGGAACCGGAGGGGACGGGACTGACGTTGGTCCACTCCCCCGTCGCCAGGTCCATGCGCCACACGTCGCCGGAGTCGCCGTCGTAGGGGCCGGGGGTGCTGGTGGTGGCCATGTAGAGCTGGCCGCCCTCGTGGTCCACGACCGAGTGCGCGGGCAGGTGGCCGGTGGGCGCGCCCGGCACGGGCTCCCAGCTCCGACCGCCGTCCTGGCTGCGGTAGACCGGGTTCTCCAGGTCGGCGACGCCCACGTAGACGTCCTGCGTGACCGAGCCGTCCCCGCCGCTGCGGGGGTCGAAGTCCACCCAGGTCACACCGGTGATGTCGGACATCATGCCCGTCTCGTCACTCGAGTCCTGGACGTAGTCGCCGGGGTTGGGGAAGGCCTCCACCTCGGCCCAGGTGGCGCCGTGGTCGGTGCTGCGCCACAGGCCGTGGCCGCCGCGCGCGCCGAAGTAGACGACGCTGTTGTCATTGGGGTCGACGGCCAGGCGCTCGCCGAGGCCGCGGCCGGGCATGTTGCCGCCGAGCTTGAAGGGCAGCTCGGTGGCCTCCCAGGTCTCGCCCCGGTCGTCGGAGCGCAGGATGGCTCCGTTGGAGGGGTCCCAGTCGTTGGTGTAGGTGCCCACGGCCGCGTACACGCGGTCGGGGTCGACGGGGTCGGTGGCGATGCTGACGACGCCCGTGTAGCCCCAGTCGTCCCAGCCGACCCAGTCCAGCAGAGGGATCCAGCGTTGGGCGCCGGGATCCCAGCGGTAGGCGCCGCCGATGTCGGTGCGGGCGTAGGCGAGGCCGGGCTCGGTCTCGCTGAAGACGATGCCGGGGACGAAGCCGCCGCCGTTGATCCGGACGTTGTCCCACTCGTAGGCGCTCTGCGCGGTCGACGGCTCGGCGGGGGCGGCTCCGGCCGCGGTGGTGAGGGCGACGGTGGACGCGGCCAGTGCGGTGGCCGCGGCGAGGGCGAGCGCGGGCAGTCCGCGCCTTCGCCCGGGGGGCCGTTCTCGTTCGGAGGACATGTGCGGGTTCCTTGGGGAATCGGGGGGGTATGCCCGCCCCGGGAAATCCGGTTCCCGGGGCGGACACGAATTCACCATTATTCTGAGTAGCCGGGCGACAACGCGGCAAGGGGTGTTGTGCGAGAAATTTCGAAGCGCTTCGACTACTGAACGGTAACCAGTCGGAACCGCAGGGAAACCGTTCGGTCCGGCACCAGGGACACCCGTCGCCGGGTCCCGTCGGGGAGGCCGACCAGCGTCCGGCGGGGCTCCACCGACCTCAGCCGCGCCGACGCCCGGCCCTCGGACCACTCCAGGTGTTCCACGACGACCCCGCCGCGCGCCCGCAGTCCCTCCACCCGCCCGGAGGGCCACTCCCGGGGCAGGGCGGGCAGCAGGTCCAGGCGCCCCTCGCCGGATCCGGCCAGCATCGCCGCCACGACCGCCGGGAACCCGCCGCCGATGTCCACGTTGAACAGGCTGCCCCGGTTGTGGGTGGGCACCAGGGTGGGCCGCCAGTAGCGGGTGGCCAGCAGCGCCAGGGTCTCGTGCGCCTCGGCGGCCAGGCCGAGGCGGGCCGCCGCCAGGCCCAGCTGGACCAGGCCGAAGGCCATCTCGTCGGACTCCTGGCCGCGCCACCAGTCCAGGCGGGCGCGCACGGCGGCGACGGCCGCGGCGCGCAGCCGGGGCGAGGCGAACGCGGGGTCGGACTCGTACCAGAGCGGCCAGAGGTGGGAGGCGTGCCGGTGGCCGTGCCGCTCGGTCTGCCCGACCGGTCCGGCCGGACCCGCCCACTCGGCGAGTTCGCCGTTCCCGGCGATCCGGTAGCCGGGCAGCCGCGCCCCCAGCCGGGTCCAGCGACGGGCGCCGGGCTCGCCCAGGACGTGGTGCGCCCGCACCAGGTTGCGGACCAGGTCGCGCACGACGGCCACGTCCATGGTGGCGTTGACGGCGGCCTGCCCGTCGCCGTCGCCCGGGGTGTTCTCGGGCGAGTAGGAGGGGGAGAAGCCCTCGTCGGTGAGGAAGTCCTCGTGGAACTCGGCGGCGGCGGTGAGGAAGGGCAGGGCTCGCTCGCGCAGGAACGCGCGGTCGCGGGTGTACGAGTAGTGGTCCCAGTAGAGGCGGGACATCCACGCCGCGCCGGCGGTCCAGCAGGTCAGGCACCACTCGGGGCCGAAGTGGTTGTGCCGCCCGGAGGTGGAGGCGTGCGGGGGCAGCAGGGCGCCCCGGCAGCCGTAGAGCCGCCGGGCGTTCTCGGCGAGGTCCCCGGCCATGCCGTCGAGCAGGTCGAACAGGCCGGCCATCAGCTCGGGCGTGCCGGTGGCGTGCAGCGCCGCGACGGCGGAGGGCAGGTTGCCGTCGAAGGTGTACCCCGACCGCCACGGGGGATCGTAGGTGCCGCTCCACACCCCCTGGAGGGTGGGCGGCAGGTCGCCGCAACTGGAGACGATCGCGTACCGTCCGGCGTCGACCAGCCGGGTGACCAGGCCGGGGGTGGGTCCGGCCGCCAGGAGGTCCTCGCCCGGGGCGTCGTGGGCGGGCTGCCCGGGGCCGCCGTCCAGCTCCAGCCGGAACCGGGACATGAGTGCGCCGTGCACCGCCCGGTGGCGGTCGAGCATCCCGTCGAAGGCGGTGCCGGGGGTCCCTCCGCAGGGCGCCTCCGGGGCCTGGCCGCCCGCGGACACCGGGGCACCGGGACCGGGGCCGGTGCCGGGGCCGGGGCCGGGGCCGGGGCCGGTGGAGGGCGCCCCCGGCTCCGGGGCCTCCACCCGTACGCGGGCCACGAGCCGGAGCCTCCCGACCCCCCGGAGCTCCAGTCCGGCGCCGTCGGCCCGGACCGACCCTCCCTCCGCGCTGACGGCGCAGGTCACCGTGTATCCGGGCAGGGTGCCGGATGGCCGTTCGGGGAAGCCGACCCGCAGGGTGAGCAGGCCGGGGGCGGCCCCGGAGTCCACCGCGAGCGGGACCGGCGGACGCTCCTCCAGCGGGGTGAGCCGCAGCCGCCCGTCCAGGCCGGCCGGAGAGGCGATCTCGGCGACCACCGCGTCGTCGGCCCGTGAGGCGAAGACCCGGTGCGCGGTCCCGTCCGGCAGTTCCTCGGTGACCAGCCCCGAGTCCAGGTCGCAGGTGCGCGTGACCGGCCCTCCTCGCGGGTCGAACGGCGTGTAGGAGAGCACGGCGGCCCCCACGAGCGGGTCGATCCACCGCGTGCCGGCGTAGCCCGGGTGCTCCTCCGCGGCCGCCGCCACGATCCGCTCGGCCACGGCCCGGGATCGGCCCCGGCGCAGGAGTTCCCTCAGTTCGGGCAGGAGGCGCGCGGTCGCGGGGGCGGGCAGCGACTCGGCGACGGGGAGGAAGAGCCTCTCGTGGCCGAGGGTGAGGCGGATCCCGCCGGCCGTCGAGTGCGCGAGCGCTCCCTGGCGCCCGTTGCCGGTGACCAGCGCGTCCTCCCAGTCCCCGACGGGGTGGCGGGTGCGGACCTGTCGTGCTTCGGGCATGTGTACTCCTCGCGTGGGGGGTGTCGCCGAAAGGGTTTTCGCCCTACTTTGTTGGCGCACACATCAAACTAGAAGGAGTCTCCATGCCCTCTCCGCTCTGGTTCGGCGGCGACTACAACCCCGAGCAGTGGCCGGAGGATGTCCAGGCGGAGGACGTGGAGCTGATGCGCCGCGCCGGGGTCAACCTCGTGACGGTCGGCGTCTTCTCCTGGTCCCTCCTCGAACCGGGGGAGGGCGAGTACCGGTTCGGCTGGCTGGACCGGGTGATGGACCGCCTGGACGAGAACGGGGTCGGGGTCGCGCTGGCCACCCCGACCGCCTCTCCCCCGCCGTGGTTCGGCCTCGCCCACCCCGACGCGATGCCGGTGACCGCCGACGGCACCCGGCTCACCCACGGCAGCCGCGACACCTACGACGTGTGCGCCCCGGCCTACAGGGAGGCCTCCGTGCGTGTCGCCCGGGCCCTGGCCGAGCGGTACGCCTCCCACCCGGCGCTGCGGATGTGGCACGTGCACAACGAGTACGGGACGTGGTCCCACTCCGAGCACACCGCCCGGGCCTTCCGCGACTGGCTGCGCGGGCGCCACGGCGACCTGGACCGGCTCAACGCGGCGTGGACGACGGCGTTCTGGAGCCAGCACTACTCGGAGTGGGAACAGGTCCAGCCGCCGCGCGCCACCCAGTACCTGCCTAACCCGGCGCACGTGCTGGACTTTCGCCGGTTCCTGTCCGACGCGATGCTCGACCACTTCTTGTCCCAGCGCGACGTGCTGCGCGCCGTGCGCCCGGACACGCCGGTCACGACCAACCTCGCGTTCGGCGACTGGGTCCCGGTGGACCCGTGGCGGTGGGCCGAGCACGTGGACCTGGTCGCCGTGGACGACTACCCGGACCGCACGGGTGCGGGCGGGGCCGAGCAGACCGCCTTCTCGGCCGACCTGGCGCGCTCGTGGGCGGAGCGGGTGCCCGGCCCGGGGCGGCCGTGGGTGCTGATGGAGCAGGCGGCCGGGGTGACCTACACCGGCGAGGTCACCCGTCCCAAGGCCCCCGGCGAGACCGTGCGGCACAGCCTGGCGCACGTGGCCCGGGGTTCGCGGGGGGCGATGTTCTTCCAGTGGCGGGCCTCGCGGGGCGGCGCCGAGCAGTGGCACTCGGGGATGGTGCCGCACGCCGGGCCGGACTCGCGGATCTTCCGCGAGGTGTGCGAACTGGGGAGCCTGCTGCCCCGGGTGGCGGAGGTGCGCGACGCCGACGTGGTCGCCGACGCGGCCCTCACCTGGGACCCGGAGTGCTGGTGGGCGCTGGGCAGCCCGTCGCTGCCCTCGCGGGGCGTGGACTACCTGGAGTCGGTGCGCCAGGCGCACCGGGTCCTGTGGCGGTCGGGACGCACGGTGGACATGGTGCGCCCCGACCGGGACCTGCCCCGGGTGCCGCTGCTGGTGGTACCCGCGCTGTACCTGCTGTCGGACGGGGCGGCCGAGCGGCTGGCCCGCTACACCGAGGACGGCGGGACCCTGGTGGTGACCTTCCTGAGCGGGGTCGCCGACCCGGACGGGACCGTGCGCACCGGCGGCTACCCGGGCGCGCTGCGCGACCTGCTGGGGGTGCGGGTGGAGGAGGTGTACCCGCTGCCGTCCGGCGAGTCGGTGGGCATGGACCTGGGGTCGGTGCGGGAGGAGGTGACCCTGTGGAGCGAGCACGTCCACCTGGCGGGGGCCGAGGCGGTGGCGCACTACGCGGGCGGACCGCTGGACGGACTCCCGGCGGCGACCCGGCGGCGCCACGGCGCGGGCGAGGCCTGGTACCTGTCGGCGCGGCTGACGGACCGCGGACTGGCCCGGCTGCTGGCGGAGGCGGCGGGGACGGGCCCCTTCCCCGAGCCGGGGCTGGACGTGGTGCGGCGCGTGGACCGGGACGGGGCGTGGGTGTTCGTCACGAACCACGACAACCGGCCGCGGCGCATCGATCCGGCCCGGTTCGGACTGGACTCGGGGGCACGTGACCTGGTGTCGGGTGCCTCCGCGGAGGGGATGGCCCTGCCCGGAGGCGGGGTCGCGGTTCTGCGCGGCCACCCCGTTGACAATTAGTTGGGGAACTAGACAAACTAATGCGGAGTCCCGCGCCTACCTCAGGAGACACGATCATGAACGACTACCAGCCCGTACCCGCGGACAGGTTCACCTTCGGCCTGTGGACCGTGGGATGGCGCGGGGTGAACACGTTCGGCGAGCCCGTGCGGCCCCCGCTCGACGGGGCCGACGCGGTGCGCCGCCTGGCCGGGCTCGGCGCGTCCGGCGTCACCTTCCACGACGACGACCTCATCCCGCCCGGCAGCTCCGACACCGACCGCGAGGCCATCCTCAAGCGGTTCCGCGCGGCCCTGGAGGAGACCGGCCTCACGGTGCCGATGGCGACCACCAACCTGTTCTCGCACCCGGTGTTCCGCGACGGCGGGTTCACCTCCAACAGCCGCGACGTGCGCCGCTACGCCATCCGCAAGGTCATCCGCAACATCGACCTGGCGGTGTCGCTGGGCGCGAAGACGTACGTGTGCTGGGGCGGCATGGACGGCGCCGAGACGGAGGCGGGCAAGAACGACGCCGCCGCCCTGGACCGGCTGCGCGAGGCCTTCGACATCCTGTGCAACTACGTGCGCGAGCAGGGCTACGACCTGCGGTTCGCCATCGAGCCCAAGCCCAACGAGCCGCGCGGCGACATCCTGCTGCCCACGGTCGGGCACGCCCTGGCCTTCATCAACGAGCTGGAGCACCCCGAGATGGTCGGGGTCAACCCGGAGGTCGGCCACGAGCAGATGGCCGGGCTGAACTTCGCGCACGGCGTCGCCCAGGCGCTGTGGGCGGGCAAGCTCTACCACATCGACCTCAACGGGCAGCGCGGGATCAAGTACGACCAGGACCTGCGCTTCGGCGCGGGTGACGTCAAGGAGGCGTTCTTCCTGGTCGACCTGCTGGAGAGCGCGGGCTACGACGGCCCCCGCCACTTCGACTTCAAGACCCCGCGGTCCGAGGACATGAGCGGTGTGTGGGAGTCGGCCGCGGCCTGCATGCGCAACTACCTCATCCTGAAGGAGAAGGCCAGGGCCTTCCGCGCCGACCCCGAGGTGGCGGAGGCGCTCGCCGCGTCGCGCGTGCCCGAGCTGTCCGAGTCCACGCTGGGCCGGGGCGAGTCCCTGTCCGCCCTGCTGTCCGAGGAGATCGACCTGGCCGAGGTGGGCGAGCGCGGCTACCACTTCGAGCGCCTGGACCAGCTCGCCATGGAGCACCTCTTCGGCGTGCGCTGACACCGGGATCCACCACCCCGGGCGGGGCCGGCCGACGGGCGGCCCCGCCGTGTCCCCCGGCCTCGCGGGGCCGGGGGACACGGGCCAGGCCAAGTCCGGGTCAAGGAGGCGGGGTATGGGGCGGGTGCGACGTCTGAACACCGGGCCCGTGGGTAGTGGCGGTGATCGCCAGTGCCACTACCGACGCGGAGGCGAACATGGCCGACGACGCCATCACTCTGATCACCCAGGACCACCGCAGGATGGAGGAGCTGTTCGACCGGCTCCAGTCCGAGCCCGACCAGCGGCCGCGGCTGCTGGACGAGATCGACGCCATGCTCACCGCGCACAGCCGCGCCGAGGAGGACGAGGTCTACCCGGCCACGGCCGAGGCCTCCGGTGAGAAGTCGCAGGTGCAGCACAGCACGGAGGAGCACCACGAGGCCGAGGAGCTGCTGCGGCGCCTGAAGGACTGCGACCCGAACAGCGAGGAGTTCGACGACCGGTGCCGGGAGTTCGTCGACGCGGTCAAGCACCACGTCGACGAGGAGGAGAGCGAGGTCCTGCCCGCCCTCAGGCGCGCCGTGAGCGAGCAGCGCGTACAGGAGCTGGGCAGGGCCTTCTCCGAACGGCGCGAGCAGGAGCTGCGGAGCTTCAACAGGCCCGAGCCGGGTCAGATCCCCAAGCAGCGGGAGCTCTACGAGGAGGCCGAGCGGCTCGACATCAAGAACCGCTCCAAGATGGACAAGGACGAGCTCGCCGAGGCCGTGCAGAAGGCCCGGCAGCACTGACTCCCTCCGGGCGCCGGACGTGGAACGGCCCCGCCGGGCCGCTGCCCGGCGGGGCCGTCGCGTGTGCCGGGCCGGTGCGGCGGTCGCCTCACGGCACGGTGCGCGACCGGCTCCCGCCCGCGCGCTCCCGCGTCCCCGGGGACGCTGGGACACGGGAGGGCACGGGTCACGGACGGGCGGCGACGGCCTCCAGGACGATGGCCCGGACCTGGTCGACGATGTCCGCGCGGTCGCGTTCGAAGGCCTCGTCGGTGACGACCTCCTCGTCGGCCGTACCGAACCGCGGGACCGGCGTGTGCACGTGCCCCGCGGGGATGTCGCGGCCGGTGGCGTCGCGCAGCAGGGTGTTGCGGTAGGCGATCTCGTTGGACAGGTAGTCACCGCCGCTGCCGGACACGGCCGTCGAGCCGGCGGTCGGACCGTCCTCCCGGTCCACCCTCTCGCTCTCCCCCTCGGGCACCTCGACGACCCCGGTGCTGTCGCGCACGGGGAAGCGGCCGGTCTCGGCGGCGGCGATCGCGCCCCGGTCCAGGGTGGACTCGCTCCACTGCGGCTGCGGGTCCACCGTGGGCACACCCTCCGGAACCGGGATCATCCCCTCGGCCCTGTCCCCCACGTTGTCGGGGGAGCCGCCCCGCCAGGCCCCGTTGTAGGCCTCCAGGTCGAAACCGCCGCCGCCCTGGCTGACGGTGACGACCGCGTCGGCCGGCCGCCCACCCGTGTAGTGGGGCAGCAGCACCCTCTCGACCATGCCGTCGGTGAAATCGCTCCAGCGCACGGGGAACACCGCCGCCTCGATGGCGACGGGGCCCGACTCGGTCCGGACCGTGGTGCCGTCGAGCGCGAGCGCGGCGGCGCCGGACGGGTTGCCGTCCCGGTCCCCGCCGAACGGGTCGAACCCCGTGACCACCACCCGCAGGGCGTCGGGGTCCTCGGGGAAGTCCATCTCGCCGTGCCCGCGTGAGAGCCCCTCCAGATCGGACACGAGTGCGGCCCGCTCGGCGTCCTCCAGCGGGAACGACGGCTCCCACTCGCGCAGCGCCGAGACCATGCCGAGCCGCGCCCAGTACAGAGGGCGGTCGTCCCCGGCGCCCAGGTCACCGGAGACGCGCCCCTCGCCCTGGGCCCGGTCCACCGCGGCGCGCCACAGGCCCGCGCCGTGCCGCTCGACGGCGGCGCGGGCGGCGCCCGGGTCACCGGCTCCGCGCAGGTCGTCGGCCAGATCGGACGCCGCGGTGTCGAAACCGGAGCGCCGCAGGATCTCCTGGGGAACGTCTCCGGCGACCCTCTCCTCCTCGGCGGTGCTCCCGCCGGCGGCCGAACACGCCGAGAGCGCGAGCACCCCGGTGATGAGTCCGGCCCCGGCCAGGCGCCCCGTGAGTCCTCGGTTTCTGGTGGGTGTGCCCACAGCGGGTTCTCTTCCGTCGTTGGAAACGGGGGGTGCGGCCGGGTCCGGGCACGGGCCCTGGTCGGCCTCCGCGCCCGCCATCGGGGGTCTTCGGGTGCCGGACGTGGAACGGCCCCGCCGGGCTGCTGCCCGGCGGGGCCGTCACGTGTGCTGGACCGATGCGGCGGTCGCCTCACGGCGCGGTGCACAACACGGCTCCTGCCACCCTTGCGGGCGCGGTATTCCGTGAAGGCTATGTGTGGAGCCCGGGGGACACTTGCTACCGCACCGTCCAGCACCCCGTACAACGGGAGGGGCGGGGCCGGTATTCCGCGACGGCGGAATCGTTTCCGTGTTCTCCCGCCGAGGTCGCCGGAGCGCCCGCCCAGGCGGACGGGGACCGGTCCGGGAACCGGCGTCAGACCGGGGAGGCGGTGCTCTCCCGGGAGGTCAGCCTCGGTTCCAGCAGGGTGACCCCCGGGTGCGCGGGGCCGTCGATCTTGTCCATGAGCAGGCCGACCGCCCTGGCCCCGACCTCCTCGGCGGGCAGGTCCACCGAGGTCAGCGGCGGCCCCCCGGAGGGGACGGGGCCGATGGCGACCACGGACAGCCCGGGGGGAGTACGGCCGTACTCGGTGAAGGCGTCGAGCAGCGGGCCGACCGAGGGCTCGTTGTGCACGATGAGGCCGGTGAGGCCGGGCCGCTCGCGCAGCAGCTCCTCCGCCACGCCTTGCGCGGTGTCGGGTGAACAGGGGCGCAGGGTGGCGCGGACGCCGCGCTCGGCGGCGGCGAGTTCGAATCCGGTGACGGTGCGCTCGGCGAACCCGGTGCGCCGCTCGTAGACCGAGGGCGGCTGGCCGACGAAGGCGATTTCGGTGTGGCCGAGGTCGGCGAGGTGGTGCACGCAGGCCGCGCCCGCGGCGGCGAAGTCCAGGTCCACACAGGTCAGGCCCTCGGTGTCCTCGGGAACGCCGATGAGGACCGAGGGCAGGTCCAGCTCGCGCAGGACGGGCACGCGCGCGTCGTCGGCCTCCACGTCCATGACGATGACACCGTCCACCATGGCGCCTCCGGCGACCCTGCGCAGGCCGTCGGGCCCCTCGCCCTGGGTGAGCAGGAGGACGTCGTGGTCGTGCGCGCGGGCGGCGGTGACGACGGAGACGGCGAAGCGCATGGCGACGGGGACGTGCACGTCCTCGCGCAGCGGGATGACCAGGGCGATCACGTTGGTGCGGCGGCTGGCCAGGGAGCGCGCGCCCGCGTGCGGCTGGTAGCCGAGGGCCTCGATGCTCTCGCGCACCCGGCGCCTGGTGGACTCGGAGATGGACCGCTTGCCGCTGAGGACGTAGGAGACCGTGCTCGGCGACACACCGGCGTGCCGGGCCACATCGGAGATCCGCACCGTGCCGTCCCGTCCGTCGTCGAACCGATTCGAAGAGATGTTACGCACCACACCACACTGGCGCAACGCCGCGGGCGCCGCCAGGGGATACGGGACCGCGTGGTGTGGTGCCCCGCGGCGGCGCCGTGAGGGGGCGCGGCGGTGACGTCCGCCGGCCGTGGTCCGCCGGCCACAAACGGACGCGGCCGCCACGAGGAGCCCTCCGCTCGCCAGGGTCTGACCTGCGAAGCGTTCGACCATCGTGCGGTGGCCCCCCCGCCGACGGCCCCCGACGAAGAGGACTCCCGTGCTCCCCCACACCCTGCCCCACATGATCGGGCCGGTCCTGTCCGCGCTCCTGGGAGCCGCCGGACTGGCCTGCTGCTTCGCCGCTCCGAGGGGACGCCGTGCTCTCACCGGCGTCGGGGGCGGGCTCGTCCTGTTCGCCTCGGCGGTCCGGCTGGTCCTCGTGCTCCTGTACCAGCCGACCGAGTCCCTGCTCTCCGGCCTCTTCGGCGGCAGGACCGCGGGCATGGCCGTCGACGGCCTGGACTACTTCGCCCACTCGCTGTTCGCCACCGGGCTGCTCCTACTCGTCCTCGGCGCCACCCGCCGTCCTCCGCGCGTACGCGCTCCCCGGCCCGCGCACGTCCCGGCGGGGCCGTACCCGCCCGGTCCGGCCGCGCCCCGCCCGCACGGTCCCGTACAGCGCTGATCCCCCACACCCGGAGCCAACCATGGTCTCTCTCGTCCTGAACCTGCTGTTCTACTCCCTGCCCCTCCTCGTCTGCGGCGTGGTGGCGCTACTGCGGGCGGCGGGCTCCCCCAGCGGCCGGGGCCTGGTCTTCGCCGGGGGCGGCCTGCTGGTTCTCGCCGCCCTCGTCACGGGAGGCTGGGAGGTGTGGACGTGGTCCCGGTTCTCGGGTCCGCACAGCTCCTTCTCGTGGCGGATGGCGATGCCCCCGCCGCTCCTCCCGTCCACGACCATGGCCTACGGCGCCGGTCGCGCCCTCCTGCTGACGGCCGCGCTCGCCCTCCTGCTGTTCGGGGTGCTCAGCGCCCGACGGCACCAGCGGGCCGCTCCCGCCGCCGACCCCGGCCACCAGCAGCCGACGGGTCCCGGCCACCCATCGCGACCGGGCCGGCCCCACGACGGCTTCCGGCCGCAGGCCCCCGCTCCCGGACGCCCGCCCGCATCTCCGCCCGGGTCCGGACCACCGAGAGGCCAAGGGCCCCGTATCGACGGCTAGCCCTGTTGCGGCGGGTCGGCCGGAACACCGGCACGACCGCCGACCAACACGGAGGCAGGGCCAGCGAGCCTGTCACCAGGTACTCCACGGCCCGGACCACCGTCTCGTCCATGGGTCCGCGTGGGGGCGGCACCGATCCGTATCCACCGATTGCGTTAGCGTGGTCCGCGCATTCCGGGATGGGCGACCGCACATACGGCCGGCACGGACTCTCCATACCCCTTCGCCGGAATCACGGGGGAGTCTTCAGAGAACAGTGACACGCAAACGCAAGAAGCACCATCTGCGGCACCGTCCAGACGCCTGGGGGACCAGACCGGCCAAGCGAGGCAAACGCCGTCCCCGGAGCTGGGACTTCGAGCTCATCCGGATCCTGGCCTGGATGGGGGCCTCTTCAGCCATGGCACTGGCGCTGCTCGGGGTGATCGGCGGGGTGGCCCTCAACGCCCTGGTCCACCCGCTGGTCACGGACGCGGCCTTCGCCCAGGGCGGCCGAGTCGCCGAAGCCGAGGTCACCGGTGTGGTGGAGGGCGAGGCCCAGGTCGCTTTCACCGTCGACGGCGAACAGGTGGAGACCGTCGCCGCCGGAGCCTACGATCCCCACCACGATCCCCGTGAGGTGGAGATCCGGTATCTGCCGGAGTCCCCCCATGAGGCGGTTCTGGCGGACCACAGCGCCTCGTGGGGACCGGCGCTGCTCTCCGTGCTCACACTGGCCGCACTGATGTCCTGGCTGTTGGCCCACACCTGGTACGGGGGTGGAACCCCGCCCGCCGTCAGGGCCCGCCTGCGCAGGCGGGCCCCGGCCCTGCCGACCGCTCGGTGGTCGGTCCCGGCCGTGCTGTGCCTCTGCGTCGGCACTCTTCTCTGCGCATGGCCGTACCTGGACGCCACCCCCGCGGAGATGGTGCGCCTCGATCCCTCGTTCACCTGGTTCACCATGGGAACGGCCGTGCTCCTGGTCGCCGTGCCGCTGGCCTGGCGAGCGACCGCACGCCACGCGGCCCTCAACCGTGCGGCCCTCCCCTCCCGTCCGCACTCTCCGGCAAGGAAGGTAGGGGTGAAGGCGGCCGTGGTCCTGGTGTGCCTGTTGATCCTTGCGGTGCCCGGGCACCTGCTCGCGAAGCGTCTACGGAACGATGCGGCCCTGTCGTCCGGCCCGACGGTTCGGGGAACCGTGGAAGCGGTCGACAAGAGCAGCAGAAGGGGTTGCTGGTTCTCTGTAAGGGTCTCCTACCAGGTGGAGGACCTTCCCTACGAACGCACGCTCGACATCGGCTGCTCCGACCAGAGGAGCCACACCGCCGGCGACACGGTCCTTCTGGAGACGAGCTCCACCGATCCCGCCCTGGTGAGGATCGCGGACCGCTCCAGGTAGCCCTCGCACCAGCCGTGGCCCTACGGCGCCCGCGTCTCCTCGGGGTCCCGCGGGTCCTCCTCCGCCTCCAGGCGGATCGTTCCCGCGCCGCCGTCGATGGTGATCATCTGGCCGTCGCGCAGCAGCTCGGTCACGCCGGGCACGCAGATCACGGCGGGGATGCCGTACTCCCGGGCGACCGTGGGCCCGTGCGCCATGGTCGATCCCGTCTCCACCACCAGCCCTCCGGCGGTCATGAACAGGGGCGTCCACCCCGGGTCCGTGGTCTGCGCGACCAGGATCTCCCCCGGCTCCAGCGAGGCCCCAGCCGGATCGTGGACCACCCTGGCCCTGCCGGTCGCGGTCCCCGACGAGGCGGGCACGCCGACGAGCTCCCCGTCCGTCCCCGCCGGGAGGGCAGGCAGCGCGGTCTCCACGTCGGTGCCGTCGGACAGCAGGAGCGGGGGCACCCGGCGGCGGCGCCGCTCGCGCAGGTACTCGGCTCTGCGCTCGGCGACCAGCGCGCGCTGGTCGGTTCCGCCCACCAGTGCGCGTGCCTCCGCGAGCGTGAGGAACATGATGTCGTCGGGGAGGCCGATGCGCCCCTCCCCGGCCATCTGCTCCCCGACCAGGAGGAGCTGGCGTCGCGTCTCGGCGATCGAGTACAGCCAGGCGAACTTGGGGTACTCCCGCAGCCCCGCCAGGGCTCGTGCCCGCCCGAAGAAGAAGTCCGCCAGGCGCGCGCGGACCGGCCGGGTGGCGAGCGCCCTCCGGACCAGTACGCCTCTCACGCGCTCGGCCTCGGCGGCGGCCCGGGCGAACCTCCGGTCGGGCGCCTGGTCGGGATCGGTCACCCGCAGGTAGTTGGCGATCACCGCGAACAGGGGCGCGGGGTCCTCCGACCAGCGGGGCACGCCGGCGTCGATCTCGGCGGCGCCGCGGTGCCCGTACCTCTCCAGGAAGCCGCCGAGGCCGATGTCGGGGAGCGTCCCCGCGCGGTAGCGGTCCGCCAGCTCCTCCGGCGGGGTGCCCTGGAGCACTTCCCGGTGCTCGCGCGCCCCGACCGCCAGCCGCCACAGCGCGAGGTCCATCTCCGTGGTGACGTTGTGCGGCATCCCGCCGAGGACGGCGGCGACCTCGCCCGGTTCCGCGATCCCCCGGAGCAGCAGTTCGGGTGCCCTGGCGGAGAGGAGGCCGACGTACAGGGGGCCCATCATCCGGGTCAGGCCCTCCGTCAGCGCGTGGCTCTGGACGGCCGTCGCGTACTCCAGCCGGTCCCGGGCCGTGACCACGCGCTCAGGGGCGCGGGAGGCCTGCTGACGCATCGACTCGCCCGCACGCAGCATGCGGCGCCTGGCGTCGTCGGGATCGGCGAGCGCGGCCATGCCCTGGGCGACGAGGCCCCTGGTGAGCGGCAGGACCCGCACGGCGACCCCGGCCACCCGGCGCGGGTCGATCCGCCCGCCGGAACGCGGGGCGAAGCGGGGGTCCTCCAGGAGGTGGCGGACGGCCGCCGAGGCCCGGGGACCGTAGAGGGTCATGGCGTCCGGCAGGGAGTCCCGGATCCAGCGGTTGCGCAGGAAGGGGGTCAGGTCGAGGTAGAACCTGCCTCCCACGGCGACCGCCATGCCGCCCTCTCCGTCGGGGTCGACGTCGGCGCCCACGGAGTCGAACCACGCGGCGGCGACGGCCTTGAGCGCGGACATGCCCATCGGGGTGAAGGGGCGGAGCATGCCCTGCATGTGCCCGCCCTCGAAGTAGGCGCGGGGCCCGTCGTCGTGCCGGGGAGGCAGGGGGAAGAGGGTGGTGATCGCGCGGGACTGGAGGATCCACGGGGTTCCGTCGCGGTCGAGGGCCCACTCGACGTCCTGCGGCGATCCGAAGTACGTCCCGAGCCGGTCCCCCGCCGCGTGCAGCGCCTCCACCTCCCCCGGGGACAGGCACCCCTCGTCCGGGCCCTCGACCGCCCCGTCCGCGGCCACGACGTAGTGGTCGGGCCGGACCGTGCCGTCGACCACGGCGGCGCCGAGGCCGGGCACGGCGTCCACGACGGTCTCCCCCCGGGTGCCGGTGACCGGGTTGGCGGTGAACAGCACGCCCGCGGCCCGGGGCTCGACCATGCGCTGCACGACGACGGCCATGTGCGCCGCGTCGTCGTCGATGCCCCGGTCGCGCCGGTAGGCGACGGCCCGGTCGGTCCACAGGGAGTCCCAGCACCGCCGGACGGCCGTGAGGAGGTCGTCGACGCCCTCGACGTCGAGGTAGGTGTCCTGCTGGCCCGCGAAGGAGGCGTCCGGCAGGTCCTCGGCGGTGGCGCTGGACCGCACGGCCACCCGGCCCCCGCCGAGGGCCTCGTAGGCGGCGGTCACCTCGTCGGTCGGCAGGGTCCCGGAGCGGTGGGCCTCGGTGGTCACGCAAAAACCCGGTGGGACGCGTTCCCCGGCGGCGATCACCCCGCCCAGCCCGACGGCCTTGCCGCCGACCAGGTCGATCATGCCCTCAGTGATCCGGTCCAGTTCCACCACGAGCACGGCGTCACCTCCGAGTGTCCTGCCGTCCCCCCATACTCCCCGCCGGAGCGACGGTTTTCCACGAGAAAGGGCGCGCTGTGGAAAACTCCTGTGCCGGATCCGCCGTCCTAAGGCGCACAGGCGGACGGCGGGTCACCGCGTCGACACGGAAGAACCGCCCGTCGTCGGAGCCTGGCCCGCGCACCCCCCACGAAAGGCCCCGGATGTTCGGTCTCCACTCCCTCTCCTCCGTCCTGGCCCTGCTGTTCGAGAGCCTCTACGTGGTGATCGGGGTCGTCGTGCTCGCCCTCACCGCCATGGTGGCGGCCGACCGGAAGGGACTCGTCGCCATGGGCGGCGTGGTGCTCGGCATCGGCGCCCTCGGCGACGTGGTGGCCCAGGCCTGGGCCTTCGTCGCCCTGCGCATGGGCACGGTCCCCCACCTGCCGCCCGAACTGCCGTTCGTCCTCCACAACGTGTTCACGTTCGTGTTCGTCGGAGGCCTCCTCGTCCTGGTGCTGGCCGCGACCAGGCGCTCCGCCGGACGGGCCGTCGCCGCGCCGCCGCCTCCGCCGCACCCCGGCCCCCAGCCCTCCCCCGGCCGCTGACACGAGGAGCCCTTCCGTGAGCAACACCTTCTACGTCCTCGGCATCGTCCTCCTCGTCGCGGTGGGGGTCGTCGCCCTCGTCCGCGCGGACGGGTCCCCCGCCCCGGGAGCCGTCCGTACCGCCGGGATCCTCATGATCGCCGTCGGGATCGTGCAGGGGTCGGGTCTGGCCGTCCACCCCGTCATCGAGAACCTCTCGCCGCCTCCCGACACGGTCCTCCTGGTCAACGACCTGTCGGTGATCCTCGTGGAGGTCCTGTACGGGCTGTTGATGACCGGCGCGCTGACCGCGCTCGTCATCGCGCTGATGCGGTCCCGGTCCGCCGCGGCCCGCCCCGGCAACCCTGCCGCCGCCGGTCCGCGTCCCGGCCACGCTCCCGCCCCCGGCCAGCCGTACGTGTTCGGACAGGCCCGCCAGGTACCGCCCGGCCACGGTTACCGGGGACACCCCGGTCCGCGCGCCGGGAGCGCGTATCCGGGAAGAGCCGGCTCCTACGGCGGTGACGCCGGAGACTGCGCCGACTGGAACCCCGGGGACGGCGGGGGGTCCGGCAGCGGAGGTTCCGGCGGCGGTTTCTTCGGCAGCGGTCTCTTCGGCGGCGGGGACTCCGGCGGAGGAGGAGGCGGCGGAGGCGACGGCGGTGGTGGCGGCGCCGGCTGACCGAGCCGCGAAGACCGTGAGAAGCCCGAAGGCCTGGCCCCGCGCGGGGTCAGGCCGGACGTGTGTAAAGCAGTGAGTAGCGCCAGAACAGCAGCCGCCTCAGCCTGGCGCCGGGCAGGCGTTCGGCGGCCTCCACCGCGATCTCTCGCAGGCTCATCCGCGGGTCGCACACGGGCATCTCGGCCGTGGGGCCCACGCTGTGGAGGTCGGGCACACCGGTGAGCAGGCGCCCGAGGCCCATGCCGGCCCCGATGGCCCACTGCGGTCCCAGGGCCGCCAGGCTGGTCGCGACGTCGGCCGCGCTCTCCTCCCTGTACAGGCCGAGGACGGCCAGGGTGCCGCCGGGGGCGAGGGCGGCGGCCATCCGTCCGAGCGAGGGCCCGAACGGCATGTGGTGGATGCTGGAGACCGCGCTCACGAACCCGTACCCCTCCGGGGCCGGGTCCGCCTCCTCCAGGGAGGCCGCGCGGTACTCGACCGGCAGACGCGACGGTGTCCACTCACGGGCCGTGGAGATGATCCGCGGCGACGGATCGATGGCGTCGACGGCGATGCCGCGCGAGGCCAGGACCCGGGCGAACCGGCCACCGCCGCACCCGACGTCGAGCGCTCGGGTGCAGTGCGGGGGCACGTGTCGGAGAAGGTGGCCGTGGTAGTGGCTGTTGTGGTCCCACGAGATGTCGAGGGAACCCGGGGGGAGGAGTCGGCTCATGCGCCGGAGGCTATCCGGCCTGGCGCTTGGCCTCCAGAGCCTCCATCGCGGTCACCGCGGTGGCCACGGTCTGGTGGACCGGCACCTGCCGGTGCAGGCCGACCAGGCGGACGACCTTGGTGACGCGCTCGTTCAGCGCGGCCAGTGCCAGCGACCCGCCCAGCTCGCGGACGGTCCTGTAGGCGTTGATGATGACGTTCAGACCGCTCGAGTCCATGAACTCCAGACCCGACAGGTCCAGGATCAGCCAAGGACCGTGGTCGTTGATCGCGGACTGGATGTGCTCCTGGAGGTCGGCGGCGGTCGCGATGTCGAGTTCTCCCTCGATCGCGACGATGACGCTGCGGCTCTCTACCCGCGTGCTCAGCCCAAGCCTGTGCACGTTCACTCCTCCCGGCCCCACGTTGAGATGGTGAGGGGTCCCTTCGTTTAACCATACGCAGGCTGGCGGACCGCGCCCGCCCCGTCCGGCACCACTCCCACAGAACCGGACCACCGGGGGAGAACGCTCACACGCCCGCGAACCTGGTAAGTCTTTGGACACACACGGTATAAGCGAACCGCCCGTTCGGGAATGGCATACCGGAAGAAATTTTCGCCTCCTGGGCACGAACCTCACCAGGAGTACTCGGTATGACACGTTTACCGTGGGTTATTTCACGACATGGAACGCACCCGGGACACATGTTCATCGGCCATTGACTCTATCAGCAGTAACATGGTTACTACGCGTTCATTCAGCCGGAGGACGGTCACTCCGGGTGAAGGATTCCAGCAGTGTGCGTGCGGCCAGAGTGGCCGTGGTCCTTCCCGAACGCACCTCGGCCTCCATGCGCGGAAGAAGCTCCGCCACCTCCGGATCGCGCAGAAAGGTGTCCATCAGCCGGTCCCGGACCTGGTCCCACATCCAACTGACCCCCTGGCGGCTGCGGCGCTCGTCGAGAGCGCCGTCGCGCTCCAGCACCGCGCGGTGCTCCACCACGGTGTCCCACACCTCGTCCAGCCCGTCACCGGTCATCCCGCTACAGGTCAGCACCGGCGGACGCCAGTCCGGGTGGACCGGCTGGAGCAGCCGCAGCGCACGCGACAGCTCGCGGGCCGCCTTGCGGGCGTCGTCGGCGTGCGGGCCGTCGGCCTTGTTGACCGCGACCACGTCCACCAGCTCCAGCACGCCCTTCTTGATGCCCTGGAGCTGGTCGCCCGTGCGGGCCAGCGTGAGGAAGAGGAAGCAGTCCACCATCGCGGCCACCGTGACCTCGGACTGGCCGACGCCCACGGTCTCCACGAGCACCACGTCGAACCCGGCCGCCTCCATGAGCAGCATGGTCTCCCGGGTGGCCCGGGCGACCCCGCCCAGGGTCCCCGCCGTGGGCGAGGGACGGATGAACGCGGCCGGGTCCCCGGCCAGGCGCGCCATCCGGGTCTTGTCGCCCAGGATGCTGCCGCCGGTGCGCGTGGAGGAGGGGTCCACGGCGAGCACCGCCACCCGGTGACCGGCCCCGGTCAGCCTGGTGCCCAGCGCGTCGATGAACGTGGACTTGCCGACACCCGGGACACCGGTGATCCCGACCCGGTGGGCCCCGCCGGTGTGCGGCAGGAGCCGGACGAGCAGCTCCTGGGCGGCCCGGACGTGGTCGGGGCGGCGGGACTCCACGAGCGTGATCGCGCGCGCCAGCGTGGGCCGGTGCCCGTTCAGGACCCCCTCGGCGAGGGCGTCCACGTCCACGGGGCGCCTCCGCCCCGCACCGCGCGTCCCCCGCGCACCATCCCGGTCGTCCACACTCTCCCCCTCCGGCCCTCGGGCCGCCTACGTCACTTCCCGGTGCGGTGACCACCACGGCCGGCACCCTCTGCGACGCGCCTGACGACGATGACCCTGCTTCCGGTGGCGCCGTCGGCGCCCTCACCGCTCCCCGGCGGCACGGGACCGAGTCCACCGAGCAGAACCTAGCCCAACCGCTCCTCCAACTGGTCGAGCAGGTCGACGGCGGCCTCGGCGATGACCGTCCCGGGCGGGAAGATCGCCGACGCGCCCGCCTCCCTCAGCGGCGCGAAGTCCGCCGGGGGGATGACCCCGCCGACCACGATCATGATGTCCTCACGGCCGAGCGCGGCCAGCTCCTCGCGCAGGGCGGGCACCAGTGTGAGGTGCCCGGCCGCGAGCGAGGACACCCCGACCACGTGCACGTCGGACTCCACCGCCTGGGCGGCGACCTCGGCCGGGGTCTGGAACAGCGGGCCGACGTCCACGTCGAAGCCCAGGTCGGCGAAGGCGGTCGCGATCACCTTCTGTCCGCGGTCGTGCCCGTCCTGGCCCATCTTCGCGACCAGGATGCGGGGGCGGCGGCCCTCCGCCTCGGTGAACTCGTCCACCCGCCGGGCCACGCGCTCCATGAGCCCGGCCGTGTCGGCGCTTCCCGCCGCCTCTTCCCTGTACACACCCTGGATCGTACGGATCTGGCCTGAGTGGCGGGCGAAGACCTTCTCCATGGCGTCGGAGATCTCGCCGACGGTGGCCTTGGCCCGGGCCGCGTCGACCGCCGCGGCCAGGAGGTTGTTGCTCAGGCCCTCGTCCGCCCTCGACTCGCGCCCGGCGGCCTCGGTGAGCGCGTCGAGCGCGGCGCGCACCCGGGTCTCGTCCCGCTCCTCGCGCAGGCGGCGCAGCTTCTCCAGCTGCTCGGCGCGCACCCGGGAGTTGTCGACCTTGAGGACCTCGATCTCGTCCTCGGTGTCGGGGCGGTACTTGTTGACGCCGATCACCGGCTGGCGGCCGGAGTCGATGCGGGCCTGGGTGCGGGCGGCGGCCTCCTCGATGCGCATCTTGGGCAGCCCCGCGTCGATGGCGGCGGCCATGCCCCCGGCCTTCTCGACCTCCTGGATGTGCGCCCACGCCTTGGCCGCCAGCTCCTGGGTGAGCCGCTCCACGTAGTAGCTGCCGCCCCAGGGGTCCACCACGCGGGTGGTGCCGGACTCCTGCTGGAGCAGTAGCTGGGTGTTGCGGGCGATGCGCGCGGAGAAGTCGGTGGGCAGGGCCAGCGCCTCGTCCAGGGCGTTGGTGTGCAGCGACTGGGTGTGGCCCTGGGTGGCGGCCATCGCCTCCACGCAGGTACGGGCCACGTTGTTGAACACGTCCTGGGCGGTGAGCGACCACCCCGAGGTCTGGGAGTGGGTGCGCAGGCTCAGCGACTTGTCCCTGGCCGCGCCCAGGTCCTTGACCAGGCGCGCCCACAGCAGGCGGGCGGCGCGGAGCTTGGCGACCTCCATGAAGAAGTTCATGCCGATCGCCCAGAAGAACGACAGGCGCGGCGCGAACGCGTCCACGTCCAGGCCGGAGCGCTGGCCGGCGCGGATGTACTCCACGCCGTCGGCCAGGGTGTAGGCCAGCTCCAGGTCGGCCGTGGCCCCGGCCTCCTGCATGTGGTAGCCGGAGATGGAGATGGAGTTGAAGCGCGGCATCCGCTGCGACGTGTAGGCGAAGATGTCGGAGATGATCCGCATCGACGGCCGCGGCGGGTAGATGTAGGTGTTGCGGACCATGAACTCCTTGAGGATGTCGTTCTGGATGGTCCCGGACAGCTTCTCCGGGGGCACACCCTGCTCCTCGGCGGCCACGATGTACAGCGCCAGGACCGGCAGCACCGCGCCGTTCATGGTCATGGACACGCTCATCCTGTCCAGCGGGATGCCGTCGAACAGCTGGCGCATGTCGTAGATGGAGTCGATGGCCACGCCCGCCATGCCGACGTCGCCCGCCACACGGGGGTGGTCGGAGTCGTAGCCGCGGTGGGTGGCCAGGTCGAAGGCGACCGACAGCCCCTTCTGCCCGGCGGCCAGGTTGCGCCGGTAGAAGGCGTTGGACTCCTGGGCGGTGGAGAACCCGGCGTACTGGCGGATCGTCCAGGGCTGGTTGACGTACATGGTCGGGTAGGGGCCGCGCAGGTAGGGCGGGATGCCCGGCAGCCCGTCAACGAAGTCCAGGCCGGCGCGGTCGGCGGACGTGTACAGCGGTTTGACGCCGATGCCCTCGGGGGTCTCCCACTCCAGGGCGTCGGCGGCCTTGCCGGTGTCGGCCTCCAGGGCGCTCTGCCAGGCGGCCGCGCCGTTGTCCGGTGCGGTGCCCTCGGAGAACCCGGGGAGTTCCGGGGCCACGGTGGAGAAGTCGGGGATCATGTGCGCGCCCCCTGGGCTGTGGCGGACGGTTCCGGTGGATCGGTGAGCAGGACGTCGACCAGGTCGGTGAGGAGGGCGACGGCGTCGCACCCCCGGTGGGCGAAGGCGTCCACCCCGGCCTCGCGGTAGGCGTCGTCCGGCGCGCCCGCGAGCAGGACCCGGCGGGCTCCCGCGTCCTTGAGCGCCCGCGCGACGGCCTCGGCGTGCTCGGCGTACACCGCGTCGGAGGAGCAGATGACCGCGACGCGGCGGCCCGAGGCGGCGAAGGCGTCCCTGACGGCGGCGGCGCCGTCGAGCGGTCCGGGGTCCTCGGCCGCGATGCCGCCCGCCGCGAGCAGGTTGACCGCGAAGGAGGCGCGTGCGGTGTGCGCGGCGACCGGGCCCAGCGTGGCCAGGAAGGCGGTGGGCCGGTGGCCGGTGTCGCCCGCCCGGGTATCGCTGCGGTCGCGCAGGGCCTCGTAGTCGTCGGCGTAGCGGCGCACCGGGAAGCCGCCGGGAGCCGGTGCGTCGAACCGCGCGGGGTCGACGGGCCGGACCAGCGGGGTCTCGTCCGCGTTGGGGAACTCGCTGACGCCGGTGAGCGGGGCGCGGCGGTGGGCCAGGTCGAGGCGGCGGCGCTCCCACACAGCGTCCACGCGCTCGCGCAGCAGGCCGTGCTCGACGGCCTCGGCGGCACCGCCCGCGGCCTCCACCTCCTGGAAGAGGGCCCAGCCCGCCCGGTACAGGTCGCGGGTGAGCGACTCGACGTAGAAGGAGCCCCCGGCGGGGTCGACGACCCGCGCCAGGTGGGCCTCCTCGATGAGGAGGGACTGGGTGTTGCGGGCGACGCGCCGGGCGAAGTCGTCGGGCAGGCCCACGGCGGAGTCGAAGGGCGCGACCGTGACCGAGTCGGCGCCGCCCACTCCGGCGGCGAAGCAGGCCACGGTGGTGCGCAGCATGTTCACGTGCGGGTCGCGGCGGGTCATCATCGCCTCGGAGGTGGCGGCGTGCAGGCGCATGGAGCGCTGGTCGGCGGGCACGCCGCTGGCGGCCAGCACCTGGTTCCACATGGCGCGGACCGCGCGCAGCTTGGCGATCACCGAGAACTGGTCGGCGCTCGCGGACAGTCGGAACTCGACGCGCCGGGCGGCGTCGGGCAGGTCCAGCCCGGCCGCGTGCAGGGCGCGCAGGTAGGCGGTGCCCGCGGCGATCGCGAAGCCGATCTCCTGGCCCTCGGAGCCGCCCGCGTTGTGCACGAGGGTGCCGTCGGCCACGACCAGCCCCAGGCCGGGACGCCCCCGGGACCGGTCCGCGGCGAAGCGGACGGGGTCCATGACGTCGGGGCGCCCACCGGACCGGGCGGCGGTGGTGAGGGGGTCCACGCCCAGGTGGGAGGTGATCCGGCCGTCGGGTACACCGGCGTCGGCGTGGGCTTCGAGCAGCGCGTCGGCGGCGTCCTCGTGGTCGGCGCCGGGGTCCAGGACCACGGGTGCGAGGTCGAGGTGGACGTCGGCGAGGGCCTCGCCGAGCGCGGACGCGGGCAGCCCGGTGCCGCCGACGGCGATCCACAGGGAGCCGGCGCCGTTCATGAGGTCGTCGTGCGCGCGGCGCCGCAGGACGGCCGGGTCGGCGTCGGTGTGGCGGGCGCGGATGTCCCAGCCCTGGGCGACTCCCCCGCCGGGCCGGTAGCCCCGGGTGAAGGGGGGCAGCCCGGGGAAGCCGGGGTCGGCGGCCGGGGGGTCGAAGGTGTGGAGGGGTTCGATGTCGAACCCGTCGTAGGTGTGCGTGGCGAGTACCGACTCGGGTACGTCGGCGAGCCGCTCCTCGGGAACGCCGCTCTTGCGCAGCACCCCCGCGACGAGTTCACGCCACCGCTCGTATGTGGCGGCCGGGAACCCCTCGGCCAGGTTGGGGGCGCCGGATCCGGCGGCCCCGCTCTCAGGGACGTCCATATATCGGATGGTAGAGAATCACGTTCGTTCCCGGGGCCCCGGGGTGTGGTGCGTGACGCACGGGACGGCGCGGCCGTACCGCTTCGGGAGCGCCGGGTGACATGGGACACATCGGTGGCATGGTGTGGAACCGGCGCGGCCGCGGCGTGCGCGCTCCGTGCCTGTTCACCACGGAGCCGGGCGCACACGGGAGGCCGTCGGCCCCTTCCGGGGCCGGTTTTGACGAAAACGACACCATGTACTTTCTTTCAGTGAGGTGGGACGTACTCCGGGTATCCGGCGAACCGACGCAGAGTGACGAGACTTGGACACACGGGCCACCCACGCGCTTCGCGACCTGCGGCACCTTCCGCTCCCTCGCCCCCCACCAAGGATGAAAAGGACAGAAATGCCCTTCTTCCCCCGTGACAGCCGCCTCCCCCTCACTCCGGTGGCCTCCCTCGCGCTCGCGCTCTCCCTGTCCGCCTGCGGCGGCGGGGAGGAACCCGCCCAGGCCTCGGCCCCCTCGGAGGAGTCCGCCGAGGACACCGCCGCGGAGGACGGACCCGCGGACCAGTTGTCCCAGGAGGAGCTCGCGGGGCTCCTCGTCGAGAAGCCCGTCCCCTCCTCCAGGCCCCGGATGGACGAGTCCGCCCTACCGCCCGAGCCCGGGGACTCCGCGCCCCTGCCCGAACGGGTGGCCTGGCTCCTGCTGGCGGAGGTGTCCCGCAAGGCCTCCCACGCCGCCCCGGGCAGCGCCGCCGTGTGCCCTGAGCGGATGGAGGAGGCCGCCGGGCGGAGCTACACCTGCACCCTCACCTACGGCGGCCTGGACATGCGGTTCCCGGCCCTGGCCGAGGACGGCGACGGAGGCGTCACCTTCCGGTTCGAGTACCCGGAGCTGCCCACCGTGCGCGCGGTCGTCGAGGACACCATCCGCTTCGACCACGGCGTCGAGGCGGTGTACTGCGACATGGACGACGTCGTGGCCGTCACACCGGGCGAGGACAGGGCCCCCTACCTCTGCTACGCCGCGGGCGGTGGCGGCGCGTCGGCGGAGGGCCCCGCGATCACCCCCTACGAGGTCTACGTCCTCATCGGGGGCACCCTGGCCACCTACCCGTACCTGAACGGGGGATAGGGGCCGGGCGAACCGGAGGGAGCGGACGGCGACGTGCCCTTCGCCCCGAGCCACGTCGCGGCGGTCCTTCCCCTGGCGCGTACCCGCCTGCCGCTGCCGGCCCCGGCCGCCGGCTCGGTCGCGCCCGGCCTGCCGTATCTACCTGATCTACCTGCCCCTGACCCAGGCCGCGGCGACCATCCACGGAACCTCGGGCCTGTGGTCGGACGTGCTGCTCGGCGGCGCCGTGCCGGCGTGTACGTGTGCGCGCTTCGGGCTCCCCCTGTACGCGCTGGCCGAACGGGCTCCCGCACCGCACGCCTGCGCCCCCGTTCCGGACGGCGGGGCGGTGGCGCGAGGGGTCAGCCGCAGTTGGTGCCGTTGCGCACGACCCACTCGTCGCCGATCGCCCCGCCCCAGTCCACGCACTGGCCCGCGGCCTCGACGTAGACCGGTCCGGCGTACTCCGTCCAGTCGCCCGGATCGGTCTGCCACGAGGTGGAGTCGCTGCGCTTGAGCGCCGCGTCCATGTCCACGGCGCCTCCCGGGCTGGACCGCACCACCACGGCGCAGTTCTTGCCGGTGGAGCCGCTGTAGGCCAGGAAGACGGTGCCTCCGCTGATGGCGGCCTTGTTGACCACCTGGTACCCGCCGCCGCACTGGCCGCCGTAGGAGGCGGCGACGGCGGGCGCGGAGCCGGCCGCCGTCGCGGCCAGGGCCAGGCCCAGTGCCGCGGCGGCCCCGCGGACGAGGGTCTTCGACGTGTCTCTTCCGTTCACGTTCGGTCCCTTCGGCTACCAGGGAGGGGTGCCCACGCCGCTGGTGCGGTGCAGCTCCACCAGGCGGGTGATGGTGATGGTGCCGTCGCCGGCGGTCCCGGAGCCGTCCCCGTCCTCCTCTTCCCCGTCGTCCTCCCCGGGGCTCTCGGACGCCTCCTCGGAGGGGTCGTCGGAGGGCGACGCGCTCTCCTGCGGCTCCTTGCCCACCGGGCCCGGGCGGCGCTGTTCCTCACCGGGCTCCTGCGCCGGAGCGCCCTCCTCCACGGGATCTTCCCCGAACCAGGCGGCCATGGGCAGGGAGTCCCAGTTGCCGACGAGGGCCCTCGCCGCCCCGGCCATCGCCGCCGGGTTCCGCGTGTGCGTCCGTGAGGCAGGCGCGGCTACACCGCAGGGGCCGGGGGTTCCCCTACCTCCGGTGTCCGAGCACGGGGCGGGGTACGGCGCGGCCTCAAGGAAACAGGCCCCGGGGCGGTGGCCGCCGGGGCGCCCGGGGATGCCGGGTGCGGCCGTCAGTCGGCCGCGCCGGGAGAGCCGGTGGCCCCGTCCGAGGGTTCCCCGGACTCCTCCCCGTCCTCCGGGGGCGGACCGTAGACGAAGCGCTGCCGGCCCTGGACGAGAACGGCGTGCCCGCTCTCGGTGACCGCCTCCACGTACGCGGGCATCTCGTCCTCGACCACGTCCATGGTGACCGCGTCGAGCACGAGTTGCCGGTCCCCGCCCGTGCTGGCACGGGAGTCCCCGTAGACGAGCCCGTCGAAGGCGAAGGCCGGGGAGATGGCTCCCGCGTCCTCCTCCAGGCCCCACAGGACCTCTCCGGCGGCCAGGTCGATCGCGACCACGGGGGCCTCGCCGCCGGCCTGGGGCAGCAGGAGGGTGCCGGTGGTGTCGTCGTACAGGCTGCCCGCGACCCCGGCCGGTTCGAACGGTCCGACGACCGGGTTCGCGCCCGGCTCCTCCAGGGTCCACAGCAGGTCGCCGGTCTCGGGATCGTGCGCGGAGAGCATGGAGGGCGTCTCGGACTGGGCCCAGCGCAGCAGCAGGACCTCCCCGTCCTCTCCGGCCGCGGTCTCCCCGTCGCCTCCGGTGTCCTCCCCGCCCTCGCCGGGGTCCTCCTCCGGCGCCGACCCGCCCTCGGAACCGGGCAGCGGATAGAAGCCGATCACCTGCGGCGCGGGAACGGGCGCGGAGGTGGGCAGGCCCAGGTCCGCGTCCCCGCCGTCGACCGTCCAGAGCTCATCGCCCGCGGCGGCGCCGTCGGTGTCGGTGTCGGAGTCCGCCCCGGCGTCGGGGTCGACGGAGTACGCGTGCAGGGTGGGGCCGCCGGAGGCGAGCAGCACCAGGCCGTCCCGGGCGGCCACGGGTACGCCCAGGTCGGGCTCCTCCCCGACCCCTTCTCCGGACTCCTCCGAGGCGTCCCCGGCGGGCTCCGTGTCCTCCGCCTCCTCGGAGCCCTCCTCGGCCTCGGGGCCGGGCGGGGCCTCGAACTCGTAGGACCACAGCTCGTCGCCCCCGGGGTCCAGCAGCGAGAAGGCGCCGTGGGGCTCCTGCGAGCTCCATCCGCCGGGGCGGCGCACGGCGAGGCCGTCCAGGTAGGCGTCGCCCTTCTCGGCGGGCTCCCACAGCCGCTCGCCGCGGGCGTCCAGGACGAACGGGGCCCCGTCGGCCTCCGCCATGAGCAGGACCCGTTCGCCGTCGCGGTCGGTGTCGAACCCGCCGAAGCGGGCCTCGCCCTCCCACAGGGTCTCGCCGGTGGCGGCGTCGTGCAGGAGGTGGCGGTCCTCGCTGCCGGAGCTGATGAGGAGGGCGTCTCCGACGGGGCTGATCCGCACTCCGAGGGGGTCGGCGAGGATCTCGTGGACGTCCGCGGTGTCACCGTGCAGGTACCGCAGCACCTCGCCCTCGATCCCGGGCGGGGCCTCCCCGTCGAAGACGGTGGGAACCGGGCTCGGCTCCTCCTCCGGTCCGGGTTCGGGGAGTTCCGGATCGCCTGTGCACGCGGCGACCAGCAGCACCGCGAGGCCACAGGTCAGGGCCTGGGGCACCCGTGAGCTGCGCATGGAAGGTTTCTCCCCACGAAAGATGATGTTTACGGCAAAATCCTAAGCTGAGCCAGGATATGCCGACACCGCCGACCCTCACTCGTTACGGGGGTGGAACGTCGCCGTACCGCGGGGATCAGGGTTCCACCTCCACGACCGTGGTGCCCCTCACCTCGAACTCCGCCCTGCCGCCGGTCAGCTCGGCCAGGCGCAGCTCGAAGCGGGGAAGCCCGTCCTCGGGCAGGGCCACCTCGATGCGGACCCGGTCGGCGTAGGCGACGTCGCGCACGTCCAGGGAGGAGTCGCGCAGGTCGCTCTCCAGGCGTCCGCCGAGCACGTAGTCGGCGAACACGTCCACGACGAGGAGCCGGCGGCGTTCCAGGACCCCGAACTCGTCCACGGCGGCGGACACCGCGCTGCCGTAGGCCCGGATCAGCCCGCCCGCGCCGAGCTTGACCCCGCCGAAGTAGCGGGTGACCACGGCGACGGTGTCGGTGAGCCGCCGGTGCCGCAGCACCTCGAGCATGGGCACCCCGGCGGTCCCGGCGGGCTCGCCGTCGTCGCTGGAGCGCTGCACGCCGCCCTCGTCGCCGAGCACGTAGGCGGTGCAGTTGTGGTTGGCGCTCCAGTGCTCCTTGCGGCGCTCGGCGATGAAGGCGCGTGCGGCTTCCTCACCGTCCACCCTGGCCAGCGCGCAGATGAAGCGTGACTTCCTGATCTCCAGCTCGTGCTCGCCGCCGCGTCTGATCGTTCGCATGTCGCCTGTTCGGCAGGGGTCGTGGTCGTCCACCAGTGTCCCATCCCGGTGACGGCACCGGATCACCCGGCGCAGACCACCCGGCGGGTCCGCGCGCGGACAATGGGGGCATGGACGACTCCTCGATCGACGCGGCGCGGACCCTGGCCGACCCCGTGCGCCGCAGGCTGTACGAGTACGTGGCGCAGAGCGGCGAGGTCGGCCGCGCCCAGGCCGCCGAAGCGCTCGGCATCCAGCGCACCCTGGCCGCGCACCACCTGGACCGGCTGGCGGACGCCGGGCTGCTGGAGGTGTCCCTGCGCAAGGTGAGCGGCCGTGAGGGGCCGGGCTCGGGACGTCCGGCCAAGCTGTACCGGCGCTCCGCCGGGGAGCTGTCCCTGCACCTGCCCCCGAGGGACTACGAGCTGGCCGCGCACGTGCTGGCGGAGGCGGTGGAGCGCCACGGCGCCGAGGAGTCCCTGCACGCGGCCGCGCGCGAGGAGGGCCGCCGGATCGGGGCCGGGCACCGGGGCGAGCCGCTCGACGAACTGCTGCGCGCACGGGGCTACGAGCCCGGGGAGGGGGTGGAGGACGGCGCCGGAGACGGTGCCGTGCGGCTGCGCAACTGCCCCTTCCACACCCTGGCGCGCGCCTTCCCGCCGCTGGCCTGCGGCCTGAACCTGGAGCTGTTGCGCGGGATGCTGGAGGGGCGCGGCGAGGACGGCGAACGCGCCCGGATGGACGCCCGGCCGGACCGCTGCTGCGTGGTGATCTCCAAAAACAATGAACGTTGACATAGAAGCCCGGGCCATGGTGTGCTGTGCCACATGAACGAGACCCCCTCCTCCGGCCACCACCTGGCCCAGATCAACGTCGGCGTCCTGAAGGCACCCCTCGACGACCCCTCCATGGCGGGGTTCGCCGAACGGATCGACCCCGTCAACGCCCTGGCCGACGAGGCGCCCGGATTCGTGTGGCGGCTGGTGGAGGAGGGTGCGGGGGACGCCACCGGCCTGCGCCCCTTCGGTGACGCGCTCCTGATCAACTACTCCGTCTGGGAGGACGTGGAGTCGCTGTGGAACTTCACGTACCGGAGCGAGCACCTGGAACTGCTGCGCGGCCGCCGGGAGTGGTTCGAGCGCATCGAGGAGGCGTACCTGGCCCTGTGGTGGGTTCCCAGCGGTACGATCCCCACAGTCGAGGAGGCCGGAAGGCGCCTGGACCTGTTGCGCGAGCACGGTCCCACTCCGGAGGCCTTCACCCTCAGGACGTCCTTCCCGCCCCCGGCAGATCGCGCTCCGCACGTCTAGTCACCCTCCGGATACTTTGAGTAGTCTTGCGGGCGACACCGAGAACACACCGGGAGTTCCGTCATGCGCATGACACCACTCGCTGTCGGCCTGGCCCTGACAGCGATCCTCGCCTCCGGATGCGCGCGGCCCGAGCCCGCCGCCGACGACGGCTCCGCCACCCCCGAGGCCACCTCGGGGACCCGTCCCACCGCCTCCCCCATGGTGACCGCCTCCACCTTCCTGCCGCCCGGCGAGGGCACGGGCGCCATCACCTACGACGAGACGGCCGTGCCCCCGGGCGCCACCTCCGACGTGCAGGTACGCGAGCAGGAGGGCGAGACCTACGTGCAGTTCACCGGCACCGGCCTGGCGCCCGACCGCGAGTTCGGCGCCCACGTGCACACCCGGCCCTGCGGCGAGAAGCCCGGGGACGCGGGCCCCCACTACCAGAACGAGGCCGATCCGGCCGCGACCGGGGGCGAGCCGTCCTCCGATCCCGCCTACGCCAACCCCGAGAACGAGGTCTGGCTGGACTTCACCACCGACGAGAGCGGCAACGCCTACGCCACCGCCACGGTGGACTGGGAGTTCCGTGAGGGCGAGGCCCGGTCCCTGGTGCTGCACGAGCACCACACCAGCACCGGGCCCGGCGAGGCGGGCACCGCGGGGGACCGCCTGGCCTGCGTCAGCGTCGACTTCTGACGCCGGCCCCTCCCCGGGCGCGGGATCCGGACGCGCCCGGGGAGGGACGGAGCCGCCGTGTCCCCGCTCAGTCGGGGATGACCCGGCGCAGGAGGAGCCGCTCGCCCAGCGCCCAGGCGCCGGAGGTCAGCAGGTACAGGCCAGCGGCCAGCGGCACGAGGGCGGCCACCACCACGGTCGTGAACTGCATGTAGCTCAGGAAGCCCGGTTGCGGCTGGTTCGGGTTGGCGGCCGCGTTCGCCCGCATGACGGGCAGCATGAGGTAGCGGCGGCTCGCCCAGGCCACGAGGGCGATCAGGGCGATCAGGGCGATGACGACGGCGAACACCGGCGCCACGGACAGGCCGTCGGCGCCGGCCAGCATGGTCGCCCCCAGCTCGACACCGCCGAAGGTGTGGTCGAGCATCGGCTCGTCGACGCCCCCGGCCCCGATGAAGACACCGTAGAGCGCGACCACGACGGGCATCTGCGCCAGGGAGGGCAGGCATCCCGCCAGCGGTGAGGTCCCCGCCTCGGTGTAGACCCTGCGCTGCTCGGCGACGAGCTTCTCGGGGTTCTTGCCGTGCTCGGCGTTGATCTCGGCCAGTCGTGGGGCCAGGCGCGCGCGGGCCTTCTCCGCGCGGACCTGCATCACGCCGAGGGGGACGAGCAGCAGGCGCACGGCCACGGTCAGGGCCACGACGGCGAGTCCCGCCGCCAGGCCCGCGGTGAGGGGCGTGAGCAGCGAGGTGAGGGTGGCGAGGGTTGTCGAGAGCAGGGTCATGGCGGCCGCGATCGGCCCGAAGCTGTACAAGGTCGGATGGCCCTTCGTCCGGTACGGGAGGAACAGACGTCAGGCCGCTCGGGAAGGCGCGGAAGCGGTCAGCGAGCGGCCGGAAGGGCCGCGCCGGGTGCTCTCGGACGGGGCCGTCCGGGCGCGTCGGGGTCGCGGAGGGCGAGCACGGGCATACGCGCCGACCTGCGGCGCATCGCGTGCGCCGTGCGCGTGGCCGTGTCGCCCGCGGGCCGCGGAGCGGCGCCGCACAGGACGCACAGGGCGACGGCCGTGCCGACGGTGGCCAGCAGCAGGGCCAGGGTGGCGGGGGACGGGAGGAGCTCGGCCGGGACGACGCCCAGCATGAGGAACTCGAAGAACGTGAGCACGAGACTCATGGCACCCTCCCTCCTCGCTCGCGGCAGGACCGCATCCTATCCGCCCCTTCCGTGGCCGACAACGCGCGTCCGGGCCCGGACCGGCGCGTTGTCCGGGGCCGGCGGCACGTCCTCCGGGGCCGGGCCGGCACCCCCCGGACCGGTACGGCCCCGAGAAATCCGACGACACTCCGCCCGGGCTCCGCTCGGTTCGCGTGATCCTGTAGCTAAATGACACAGAGTAACCAACTCAGTACTCGCCAGGAGCCGTCGTGCCCGTGCGAGCCCGGCAGAGAAGGGGAATCACGTGCCGATCCGCCCTGCGAACCTCGCCACCATGTCCGCCACCATCGCCGGAGCGATCGCCGGACTGTCGAGCAGAGAAGAGGACCAGGCTCCCCCGGTCCGGGTCACGTTCGAGTCCGGCTACGAGCAGACCCTGGAGAACGGGGGATGCCGCACCCTCAAGACCGGACAGGGCGGCGTCACCGGGATCGCCACGGAGAGCAAGGTCAAGTTCGCCCTCTTCGCCGGAACGAGCTGCCAGGGCAGCCGCGCCCTGGCCTCCGGGCACGGCTCGGTGAGCTTCGGCGACCCGGTCCTCGCGGGAGCCATCGTCATCGGCTGACCACCGCCGGACCGGCGCGTCACCGCCCCGCGTTCCCGCGGATCCCGGCGACGCCCTCGGGCAGGGCCTCCAGGGTGTCCCCGGGTGAGCACAGCACCGCGCCGGCGACCGCGTGGCCGAGGGCCAGCCGCCGCTCCACGGGCAGGCCGTCGAGCAGCCCGGACAGGAACCCCGCGGCGAACGCGTCGCCCGCGCCGACCGCCTCGACCACGTTCACCGGAGGGGACGGCACGAACACCGCGCCGTCCGCGTCGAAGCAGGTCGCGCCGTGCTCGGCGTCCTTGACCACCAGCACCGGGACCCCGGGCAGCACCGCCCGCACGTCCTCGGCGGTCGGGGTGCCCCACAGCCGCTCGGCCTCGTCCCGGCCCACGAACACCACGTCCGCGCGGCGTGCGAGGTCGAGCAGCACCGGCGCGGCGGCCTCCGGCGGCCACAGGGCGGGCCGGTGGTTGACGTCGAAGGAGCGCAGCACGCCGTCCCCGGCCCCGTGGTCCAGCAGGTGCTCCACGAGCGCGGCGGCCCTCGCGGACAGCGCCGGGGTGATGCCCGACAGGTGGACGGCGCGTGCGCCCAGCGACCGCACCCTGTCGGCGTCGGCGGCCGACAGCGCGGACGCGGCCGACCCGGCGCGGTAGTACAGCACCCCCGCGCCGCCCGGGGCGGTGTCCTTGACGTACAGGCCGGTGGGACGCCCGGGGTCCACCTCCACACCGCGCACGTCCACGCCCCACTCGGCGACGGACTCGGTGACGATCCTGCCGAAGGGGTCGTCGCCGACCCGGCTGACCCAGGCGGCGGTGTGCCCCAGGCGGGCCAGGGCGACCGCCACGTTGGACTCGGCGCCGCCGGTGCCCACGACGAGCTTCGTTCCGGCGTTGAGCGCATCGGAGGAGGCGAGCACGGCCATGGTCTCCCCGACGCAGACGACGTCGGTCCCGCCCGTCGGCCCGCCCCCGGTGTCGTTTCGGCGGTCGGTCATCAGCGGTTCCTCCGAACGGATCGGCCGGGGAGGCGGTCGGTGCGGTGCCCGTCCCGGACGGTGAACTCCCCGGACACGAGGACGTGGTGGATGCCCTGGGGCGCGAGGCGGGGCTCCTCGTAGGTGGCGCGCGCGGCCACGGTGTCGGGATCGAAGACCACCAGGTCGGCGACCGCCCCCGTCTGGACGACGCCCCGGTCGGTGAGGCCGAGTCTGCGGGCGGGCCGCGAGGTGAGGTGGCGGACGCACTCCTCCAGGGTGAGCACACCGAGTTCGCGCACGTAGTGGCCGAGATAGCGGGGGAAGGTGCCCCAGCCGCGCGGATGCGGCTTGGCGCCGGCGAGGATGCCGTCGCTGCCGGCGGTGTGGGAGCTGTGCCGCATGATGGTGCGGATGTTCTCCTCGTTGCCGACCTGGAGCAGGCAGCCGCCGCGCAGCTCGTCGGCCACGAGCAGGTCCGCGTAGAGGCCGGCGGGCTCCTCGCCGCGCTTCTCGGCGAGGTCGGCGACGGATGAGCCGACGGCCCAGGACAGGGCGGGGTCTCCGACGCCGGTGACGACGATGGCCGACCAGTCCATGGGGACGCCGTGGTTGCCGTCGGTGCCCTCGACCTCGATCTCGTGCAGGATGCGTGCCCTGGTGGGCGCGTCGCGCAGGCGCTCCAGGGTGGCGGCGGTGCCGCCGGCCTGTGCCCAGCCGGGCAGCGGTGCGCCGAGGTGGGTGGCGCTGGCCCGGTAGGGATAGCTGTCCAGGGTGACGTCGAGCCCGTAGCGGACGGTGGCCTCGTCGATGGCGTCGAGGACCTCGGGTGCGCGGCCGCGGTTCCGGGGGAAGTTGACGTGGCAGTGCGCGAGGTGCAGGGCCACGTGGGCGCGGCGGGCGACCTCCAGGCACTCCTGGTAGGACTCCACGACCCGGGAGCCGTAGTTGCGGTGGTGGGGGCAGTAGTAGCCGCCCGCGGCGTGGACGGGTGCGAGCAGGGCGGTGATCTCGTCGTCGGTGGCGTACATGCCGGGGGTGTAGGTCAGGCCGGTGGAGAGGCCGTGCGCCCCGTCGTCCATGCCCTGGGCGACGATCCGGCGCATGCGGTCGAGTTCGCCGGGGGTGGGCGGGCGGTCCTCGCCGCCGACGACCATCATGCGGACGTTTCCCTGGGGGACGAGGCAGGCGGCGTTGACCGGGGAGCCCGCGTCGATCCGGTCCAGGTACTCGCCGACGGTGCGCCAGGAGTGGTCCAGGCGGGGCCTGCCGTTCCATCCGGCGAGCTGGGCGCGGAGTTCCTCGACGGTGTCGTCGGTGACGGGGGCGTAGCCGAGTCCGTCCTGGCCGAGGACCTCCAGGGTGACGCCCTGGAGGGTCTTGGCCTCGTGCGCGGGGTCGGCGAGGACGGCCAGGTCCGAGTGGGAGTGCATGTCGATGAAGCCGGGGGCGACCACGAGCCCGTCCACGTCGACGACGGCGCCGGCGGTGCGCGCGTTGCCGGGCGGGAGGACGCCGCTGATGCGGCCCTGGCGGAGGACGAGGTCGGCGCGGCGGGAGGGCCCGCCGGTGCCGTCGACCACCCGTCCCCCGGTGAGTACGGTCTCGGACTGCACTGTTCCTCCGATCGAAGTGCCGATCGCCGATGGCGGCGCGCCGTCACCAGTGTGTCGGTGCGGCCCAAGATACGCTGTCGGAAAGACAATTGATAACTTTGTTTCCACTAAATGGGCCCGTAACCGCCAGAGGTCGGCGCGGGCGCCGGCGCGTGAACACGCACGCGACACCCGGTGAGCCACACCCCCATCGAAGGAGTCCACGGATGTCCAAGAAGGCGATCCGCACCGACAGCGCCCCCGCCCCGGCCGGCGCGTACAGCCAGGGAGTCGTCGCGGGCGGGTTCCTGTACACCGCGGGCTTCGGACCGCAGGAGCCCGGGACCGGCCGGGTGGCGCCGACCGTGGGCGAGCAGACCGCCCAGGTGCTGGCCAACGTCTCCGCCGTCCTCGCCGAGCACGGCCTGACCCTCGACGACGTCGTGAAGGCGACCGTCCACCTGGAGAACCTCAAGTCGGACTTCGCCGAGTTCAACGCCGTGTACGAGAAGCACTTCACGGCTCCCTACCCCGTGCGCACCACCGTGGGATCTGATCTGGCGAACATCCTGGTGGAGATCGACGTGGTGGCCCTGCTCCGCGACTGACGGATCCGTCCGCGGGGACGGCCCGGGGGCCGGCCGTCCCCGCGGACGCGGTCAGGCGTGTCGGCGGGCGCGGACGACCAGGTCGTGCACGGTGTGGGCCACCCCGTCCATGGTGGACGTCCCCGGGCGCGCCTCGTCGACCAGCACGGTCCACTCCCCCTCCGGCAGGGCCGCCACCACCTCGTCGCCCGTGTAGAACATCTCGGGGATCGGCGGACGCGGCACACCCTCCTCCAGGTCCCGGGGATGGTGTGCGACGACCAGGAGCTCTCCCCCGGGCGCGACCGCCGAGGCCAGCGCCGGGAAGAGCCGCGCGCGGTCTCCCGGCCCCAGGTGCATGAACTGCGACGTCACCAGGTCGAACGCGTCCTCGGGCGGAGTCCACGCGGTCACGTCCGCACGCGTCCACGTGATCCGCCCGGCCACGTCCCCGCCGCGTTCGCGGGCGTGGGCACCGCCCTTCTCCAGCGCCACGGCCGAGATGTCGACCGCGGTCACCCTCCAGCCGCGCTCGGCCAGCCAGAGCGCGTCGGCGCCCTCTCCGCTGCCCACGTCCAGTGCCCGGCCCGGCGCCAGGTCCGCGGCCTCGGCCACCAGGTGGCGGTTGGGGTTCGCGCTCCAGATCCGCTTCTCCGAGCGGTAGCGCTCGTTCCAGAAGTCCTCGCCCATGTCCTCGAGCGAGGGGTTCTCCGGGTGTTCCCGGGTCATGTCCACCACCTCCGAGCCCCACTCTCCACGCGGGTCCGGCGATGCGCGAGGTCCTTTGCCGAAGCGGCAAGAACGTGTCGCCGAGGCCCCAGCCCCGCCCTGCGGACACCGTGTTCGCGTGCTCCCCGGAAAAACCCGCCGACCCTCAGCCCTCCCCGACCCCTTCCGTACCCCGCGGCCCCTCCGGCTCCTCCGGAGCCCCCGGTTCGCCGAAGTCCTCCAGGCACAGGTCCAGCAGGACCCGGAGCCGGTCCGTGAGCAGCTCGCGGTCCAGGGCGCGCAGCGCCGTCGCCCCCTCGACCAGCCGCACACGGGTCAGTCCCAGCATCACCGCGGCCATCAGGGACGCGTGCGCCCGTGCGCCGTCCGTGCCCAGGTAGGCCTCCAGGGGATCGATCATCGCGCTGGTGATCCGTCCCTGGTAGACCGCCTGCAGGTCGGGATCGCCCGCGGAGTCGTCCAGGGCGCGCTGGAGCGCGGTGCCCTCGCCGTGCAGGCGGCTCACCGCGTGCTCGGCCAGGCGCCGCGTGAGGGTGGCGGGGTCGCCCTCGATCAGCCCGGGGAAGACGCCGTCCTCGCGGAGGATCTCGGTGAGCAGTCCGCGTTTGGCCCCGAAGTAGCGGTTGATCAGCGCGACGTTGACCCCCGCGTGCGAGGCGATCATCCTCGACGACACCGAGCCGTACCCCTCGTTGGTGAACAGCTCCTTGGCGCTGGCGAGGATGCGGGCCCTCGTGGCCTCCCGGCCTCGCGTCGGCCCGGAACCACCTCCGGTTTCCTCCGGACGGTCCATCTACACACCCCTTGACGGCTGTGATCTGGCTTGCGGTCCTCCAGGTTGGCACCTTCGAAGACTCCGCGCATACCGAAACGTGGGGAGAGATATCGTTTTGACAGGTAAGCAGTGTTTACATGAGTCCGGAGCGGGCGCGGCCGCGTTCAGCGCGGTGGTGGCGGGGACCGCAGGGACCGGGGATCCGGTCAGAGGTAGCGGCGGAAGCCCTCGGCGGAGTGGTCGAAGCCCAGCGAGGCGTAGAAACGGTGGGCGCCGTGCCTGCTCTCGTGGGACAGCAGCTCGACCTTGTAGCACCCGGCCTGCGTCGCGCGGTCCAGCGCGTCCTCCATCAGGGCCCGGCCGATGCCCCTGCCGCGGGTGAGGGGGTCGACCACGAGGTTGTCCACCACCGCCCAGGGCTGGGCGTCATGGGTCAGGTTGGCCACCACCAGAAGGCCCAGGGTGCCGATGATCTGCCCGCGCTGCTCGGCGACGAGGACCGTGCGGCCGGGGTCGTTCTCCATCCTCGTCCAGGCGCGCACGGCCGCGGAGGACATGCGAACATGAGCGCTCTGCGCGTGGGTGGCGTCGCCGAGTTCCCTGAGCAGACGCAGAATCGCACCGAGGTCGGACCTGATGGCCGCGCGGATAATCATGGCTGACGGCATCGTAACCGACAGCCTGCGACAAGGCGGACGTCACCCTACAACCGGCCACAAAACACCAGGGGGCGGGGACGACGTCCCCACCCCCGGAGAACCGTTCCGTGCGGGGGCCGGAGTACCGGTTCCCCGCCGTCGCGGCGCACGGCACACGGGCGGCGCGGGTCGGGTCGGGGCGTCTCTACGGCTTGCGGATGATCCGCACGCCCTCGTCGCCCTTGGGAGGCTGGTTCGGTCCGGACTGCTGGTCCGGTCCGGGCTGCCGGCCCTGGCCCGAGGCGGGCTGCTGGCCCTGGCCGGACTCCGGATGCCGGTAGACACCGGTGATGCCCGGGTCGCCCGCGGGGGCCTGCGGGCCCGAGTCGCCCTGCTGCGGACCGGACCGCGCCTGCTGCCGGCCCTGGGCGCTCCCCGGCGCGGGGGCGTTGAAGCGGGCGCCCTGCGGAGGACGGGGCGCGGCCTGGTCACCCTGCCGCTCCTCCCCGGACGGGGCCTGTCCGGCCTTCGGGGAGTCCTGTCCGCCCTGCTCCGGCTTGGCCACCGGCTTGATGCGCACGGTCGCCTCGTCGGACTCCTGCTGGAGCGGAGGCAGCTTGGTGGTCGCCTCGGTCGACTCCTCCTCGCGCTCCGGCTCGGGCCCGGCAGCCTGGGCGGGCTCGGGACGTGAGCCCTCGGCACCGCGCTCCTGGGCCTTCGCCCCGGCCTCCTCCGGCTTGCCGGAGGCGGGCTGGGCCGCCTGCGCGGGCTTCTGGTCGGGCCGGGCCGCCTGTGCGGGCTTGTTCTGAGCCGCCTGGCCGGGCTTGGCCTGACCGCCCTGGCCACCCTTCTGAGCCGGCGCGGAGGCCTCCTCCCGCTCCCGGGAGAGGCCCGCCTCCAGCGCGCCCGCCCGGTCCTCGGCCGCGACCAGGTCGGCCAGGGTCGAGTGCATGTCCTTGAGGCGGCGCAGCGCCTCGGAGTGCGTGGCGGTGAGCGTGGCGAGCCTGCGGTCCGCCGTGTCGTGGATCTTCTTCGCGCGCGCCTCGGCCTCGCTCAGACGGCGCTCGCCCTCCTGCTTGGCCTGGTCGCGGAGCTGGTCGGCCTCCTTCTTGGCGCTGTCGACCATCTCGTTGGCCTCCGAGCGCGCGGAGGAGACGACCCGCTCCGCGTGCTGCTCGGCGTCCCTTCGGTGCTTGGCGATCTCCTCCTGGGCCTTCTTCTCGATCTCCCTCACCTCGGACTCGACCCTGGAGCGACGCTCCTTGGCCTCCTCCTCGGCGATCCGCAGGATCTCGGCCATGCGTTCGCTGATCTGTTCGTGCTCAGGCTTGACCTGGGCCTTCTCGCGGGCGATGGCGAGGTCGCGCTTGTACTGCTCCAGCTCGTCGTCCAACCGCTGCAGGCGCTCGCGGAGGCTCTTGACCTGGTTGTCCATCCGTACGTAGTAGTCGTCGACGTGCGCCTTGTCGTAGCCGCCCTTGCGCACTGTCGGGAACCTGTCTTGCTGCAGTCCGCCGCCCGGCAACATATCGCTCATGTGCCTTTCATGTCCTTAACACCGTTTCGACTGCACGTCGCAGAAGGTGAGAGTTGACCCGTACCCATTGTCACAAGGACACCCATCGGGTCCTGTTAGCGACATCCGCCCGATAGTGTCCTTTTCCGCGCCGGCTCGGCCGTATGGGGCTTCGGTCGAGGGCGGAGCGTAACGTCGTGGACACCGTCCAAACGACCAAGGTAGACACGCGCGACGCGACCGCGTCAAGATTCCCGACCGGATACATCGCCGTGCGGCCCCTGGTCACGTTCTTACTAAGGTATGCGCGATCATCCCCGTACGGGGGCAGAGCGGTCAACTTCCCGCTGATCCGGCTCCCGACGGGGGAGCGGACACGGCGGCAGAGACTCAGGGAGGACCACGCGATGGGCACGACGGAGAGGGAGACGGGGCACGGGACCGCGGGGCCGCGTGTGGGCGGCGCCGGGTTCGGACGGCCAGAGGTCCACCCCACCGCGTGGATCGCGCCCGGCGCGGTCGTGGTGGGCCGCGTGCGCCTGGGCGCCGGGAGCAGCGTCTGGTACGGGTCGGTACTGCGCGCCGACACCGAGGACGTCGTCGTCGGGGAGAGGGTCAACATCCAGGACCAGTGCGGCATGCACTCCGATCCGGGGGAGCCCGCCGTCCTGCACGACGACGTGAGCCTGGGCCACAAGGCGATGGTGCACGGCGCGGTCGTGGAGGAGGGCGCGCTCATCGGCATCGGCGCGATCGTCCTGGGCGGTGCACGCGTGGGCCGGGGCGCGCTGGTCGCGGCGGGCTCCCTCGTCCCGCCCGGCAAGACCGTCCCGCCGGACACCCTGTGGGCGGGCGTGCCCGGCAAGGTGATCCGCGAACTGAACGACGACGACCGGCTCGTGCTACAGCACACGCCGTCCCACTACGCGGCGCTCGCCGCCCAGCACCAGGACGTCACCTGGGAATAGGACGTCGCCGGGGAGTGGGAGCGGGCGGTCCGGAAGCACCCGCGCCGGCCGCTTCTGGCTAACACGGGTGACTCCTTCTCTGGTCCTCACGGGTCATGCGCGGGCCCGCGTGCCCGCGTAGCCTGAGAACCCATGCCGCGTGGACCCGGTTTCGTCGCGCCCGGGACCACGTCAGCCCCGTCGGGGGCCGGCACCCCTTCCGCGACACCGTTGTCGCCGGGAGGTGAGCGCACGTGGAACACGACACGGAACCGCGTCCGCGCGACCACGCCATCCTCCACGACCACGTCGCGCTGGACGAGATCGAGCTGTACGCCGAGGTGCTCATCGCCGTGGCCGACGCCGACCACCGGCTCACCCCCGACGAGATCGACCGCGTACTCGGGGTCTCGTCCTCGGAGGACGCGGCCGGAGCCGCCGACGAGGCGCCGGTTCCCCGGGCGGACACTGCGGACGGACGGTACGCGCCACCGGTCCGGACCGAGCGGCCGGCCCGCCAGGCGAGGCCGACCGGGCCCCCTCCGCGCACCCCGGACCGGAGCCCGGCAACACGGCCGCCCGCGCCGTGCGGGGAGGCACCCCAGGCCCGCGTGCTCCCCGCCACCGGGCCGCTGTTCCCGGCGACGCGCGTCCTGCCCGAGGCACCGCCGTTCGCCGACGTGCTCCCGGTACCGTTCGACGGTCCCCTCACCGCGTGGTCCCCGCCCGACCTCCCCCTCACCCCCTGGCCGCCCTGACCGGAGGCCTCAGAGGGGGATCACGGCCCGCAGCAGGAAACCGCCGTTCCCGGTGTGCGCCGCGGACAGGGTTCCGCCGCTCATCGAGACGCGCTCGGACAGCCCCGCCAGCCCGTTGCCGGAGGACCCCTCCATGGCTCCGTCCCCGCGTGCCCGGTCGTTGGACACCTCCACCACCAGGACCCGGCCCACCGCGGTGTCCCTGGTCGGGGTGAAGACGATCTGGCACTCGGTGGCGTCGCTGTGCCGCAGCACGTTGGTCACGCCCTCCCGGACCACCCACGCCGCCAGCGACGCACGCTCCGGGGACAGCGCCAGGCCGTCCAGCCCGGTGACGGACACCCGGGTGCCGTTGGCGGCCAGGACGGAGCCCACCGCGTCCACCTCGCCCGCGAGGTCGACCTCGCGGTAGCCGCTCACCGCCGTGCGCACCTGCTGGAGCGCCTTGCGGGCGAGCTCGTGCACCTCGGTCATCTCCGCGGCGGCCCGCTCCGGCGCGCGTTCGGCCAGCCTGCCCGCCAGCTCGGCCTTGACCGCCAGGGCCGACAGGCTGTGGCCGAGCAGGTCGTGCATGTCCCGGGCGAAGCGCAGGCGCTCCTCGGTGACCGCGAGCTGGGCGCGTGCGGCCTGGCCCCGGACCGCGTCGTTGGTGACGTCCCACAGCCAGAGCGAGGCGAGGGACCCCGCGGCCAGGACCAGCGCCCAGGCGATCGCGAAGAGCCACACCGCCAGGTAGGCGAGGAAGTGGATGTCCAGGGGACTGAGCGGGATGAGCAGCCAGGGCACCGCCAGCAGCCCCAGGGTGACCACGGCTCCCCGCCTGCGGGGCGCCACGAACACTCCGACCCCCCACCAGGCGGCCAGGAAGGACATGGAGAGGAAGGGGTGCTGGAGGGCCGCCGCGCCGACGACGGTCAGCGCGACCGAACCCCAGTAGAGCCGGGGGTCGGGGTCACGCCTTCCGTCGAGCCTGCTCCGCAGCAGCAGCACGAGCGTGACGCCGAGCGGGACCGAGATGCCGGCGGCGGCGAGGGAGCGCCACGGGGAGAAGCCCTCCCCGGCCATGGTCACCTCCATCAGCGGGAAGACGAGCAGCGCGACGAGCAGGAACGATATCGACGCCAGGATGATGAGCCTGGCGACGCGGAGCTTGCGGCCGTTCCGGACGTCCCCGGCCGGCGGTGTCCCGTGCTCTGTCAACGCGGTGCCTCCTCCTGGGCTGGGCGGTTCCCGACCGGACCGGTGCGGCGACCGGTCCGAGGGCCGGATCCCCTCCCCGGCCTCCGTGTCCACACCTGTGGACGGCTCCAGTGTGCCGCGCCGGGGAGACCGCCGTCCCCGGCCTCCCCGGCACTCCCGTACCGCCGCCCCTCAGGGCTGGCGGGGGTCCCACCTGAAGTACCGGCGCACCAGCAGCCCCAGCACCGCGATCCAGGCGAACATGACGCCGACGGAGGGCAGCGCCGCCGCCCACAGGCCGAGGTAGCCGGGCTCCTCGGCGTCGGCGTAGCCGCCGAACACGTCGTATCCGCTGTAGGCGGCCTGCGCCATGTCGCTGCTCGGTGTGGCCGGGAACAGCTGCACCACCTGGCGCGCGGTGTCCGGCAGGAGGTCCATCGGCAGGAACACCCCGCTCGCGAACAGCAGGATCATCATCGGCACCATCGCCGCCATCTGCGCGGCCTCGGCGTTGCGCACGGTCGGCGTGATCAGCAGCCCGACCAGCGTCATCGACAGCGCGCTCAGCACCACGGCCACCAGCAGCATCAGCGGGTCCCGGGGCAGCACGCCGGAGGTCGCGAAGATCAGGGCGGCCATCAGCACGGCGACCAGTACCGAGAACAGCACCACGACTCCGGTGAGGGCGCCGAAGATCGCCAGTTGGGGCACACCGCTCACCCTCAACCGCTTGAGCACCAGCGACTCCCGCCGCGCGGTGAACACGTTCGAGGCGTGCCCGACGCCCACGATCACACCGATGCTGCCCAGCGTCGCGGCCATCGACAGCGTGCTGCTGCTGACCCCGGGGAAGACGTCCTCGGAGGGCAGGCCCATCGCGACGAACAGCAGGAAGAGCGGCAGGGCCAGGAACATCCAGGCGGTCTTGTACCGCACGAACAGGGTGAACTCGGTCCTGGTCAGGCGCAGGGTCTGCCTCGCCCAGCCGATGGAGGGGCGGGAACGCGGCGGGGCGGCGGTGGTCGTACTCATCTGTGCTCCTGGAGTCTGTGGGGGACGGCGGGGGACGGAGCCCCGGTGCGGGCGGGGAGGCCGCTCAGCCCGAGACGAGGTCCGAGGCGCCGTCCGCGACCTGGAGGAAGACGTCCTCCAGGGAGGCGCCACGCACCTGGAGGTGCTTGAGCGTGGTGCCGTGTTCGGCGGCCCAGGCCACGAGTGCCGCGACCGTGTGGTGCGCCCGGTCGGCCACGTCCTCGTCCATGGCCGTGTAGGTGGCCCACAGGGCGTGGTCGCGGGTCTCCACGGCCAGGTCGGCGCCGGGCAGGTCGGGCAGGTCGCTGGTGCGTACGTTCTCGGGGAGCCGGAAGCCCACCCGGTCCCCCCAGCCCGCCAGCACGCCGGCCAGGGTGCCCTCGACCCTCACCTCGCCGCGGTGCATGATCGCCAGCCGGTCGGCGAGCCGCTCGGCCTCCTCCAGGTAGTGGGTGGTGAGCAGGATCGCCACCCCGTCCCTCTTCAGCTCGGAGACGACCCGCCACGTCTCCAGCCGCGCCTCGGGGTCCATGCCGGTCGTCGGCTCGTCCAGGTACAGCACCTCGGGCCTGGTCACCAGGGCCAGGGCCAGGTCCAGGCGGCGCTTTTGCCCCCCGGAGAGCTGGCGGACCGCGACCCCGCCCTTGTCGGTCAGGTTCACCATGTCCAGGACCTCCGCGGTGTCGCGGGGGCCGGCGGCGAGGTCGTGGGCGAGGCCCATGGTCTCGTCGACGCTCAGGTCCTCCAGCAGGCCGCTGCCCTGGAGGACGGCGTTGGTGCGCTCACGGACTCCGCGGGGGTGGCCGTGGGGGTCGAGGCCGAAGACCCGGACGCTGCCGGAGCTGGGGCGGCGGAAGCCCTCCAGCGTCTCGATGGTGGTGGTCTTGCCCGCGCCGTTGGTGCCGAGGAGGGCGAAGAGCTCGCCGGGGTGGATCTCGAAGGAGACCCCCTTGACCGCCTCGAAGTCGCCGTAGTGCTGGCGAAGGTCGCGGACGACCACCGCCGGGCCGGTGGTGTCCCGGTGGCCGGGGCCGGCCGTCGCGGTGTTCGCTGTCGTCGTCATGCGTCCAGGCTCCCGTGGACCGGGGTCCGCCGGACAGACGCCGTTGTCACAGGCTGCCGGTGCGGAACCTCCCGGCGGACGCACTGACAAATGTCATCCGCGGCGCGCCTCCCGTCCTCCCTCGACGGTGACGGCGGCGACGGCCGCCGCCACGGCCGCGCGCTGGGCGTCCAGCGAGGCGCCCGGCGGCTGGCGGACGGCGCTGAGCCAGATCCCGTCCACGAGGACCAGCAGCAGTTCCACCAGGGCGTCCGGGTCCTGCCCCGGTGCCAGCTCCCCCTGTTCGCCGGCCCAGCCGACGGCGGAGCGCAGGGCCGCGCGTGCCCGGGCGTCGAGTTCGGCGAGGGTGTCGGCGAAGCCGGCGTCCACGGCGGCCCTCGCGTAGAACGCGGACCAGACGCGGGCCTCGGCCAGGCGCTCGTCGTCGGTGGGCAGCAGGTCGGTGAGGACACGGCGCAGCCCCTCCGCGAAGGACAGCCCCCCCGGGCCGACGCGGATCTCGGAGAACCGCCGCTCCACGTTGGCGAGCATCTCGCGCAGGGCGAAGCGGAGCAGTTCGTCCTTGGTGCCGAAGTCGCGCTGGACGGCTCCGACGGAGAGTCCCGCCTCGGCCGCGACGGTACGGATGCTGACGCTCTCCAGGCCCTCCCTCGCGGCGATCCGGTGGAGCGCGGCGGCCACGTGGCGGCGGCGCTCTTCCTTGTCTACGTACCTGGGCACGGCCGTAGTCTGACACACTCCCCGCTTTGATACGCTCGTATCGATACACTCGTATCAAAAGGAGGAAGCATGACACCCCGAAGCATCGGGCGAGGCCGCGCGGCCACCGCCGGACGCTGGACGGCGACCGTCCTGGCGGCCACGGCGGCCCTTCCCGGCACGGGCGCCGCTGCGCTCGTCCTGCTGCCGCCGCCTTCCTGGACGGCGTGGCAGCTCGGTCTGCTGGCACTGGAGTTCAGCCTGGTGTTCGCCGCCCTGGCCGCCCTCGGCCTGCTGTCGTCCCTCGTCGCGTCGGGACGCGTCCGGCGACGCGCGAAGGCGCGCGCCGGAGGGCGTCCGTCCACCGGTGGCGCCGGAGCGGTGTGGAGGCGGCGCCTCGCGGCGGCGGCCGCGGCGGCCAACGGTGCCGTACTGGTCGCGGCGCTCGTCCCGCCCGCGGCGATCTGGTCCACCGCCCGCGCCGAGGGCGTCCCGCTCGGCCCCGGCGCGTACACCGCCGGGCTCGCCACCGGCACCGACCGCGAGCCCGAGACCCGCGTCTACCTGCGGACCGGCGGGTCCGGCGTCGGCGCCTCCGCCCCCGAGGAGCTGGAGGTGGACGTGTGGGAGCCGAGGGACCGGGACGGCGGCGCCCCGCCGCCGATCGTGGTGAACGTCCACGGGGGCGCGGACGACCTGCCGCAGAGCCTTCTCCCCCGGTGGGACACGTGGCTCGCCGACAGCGGGCACGTGGTGTTCGACGTCGACTACCGCTACTTCCCCGACGGCGGCTGGTCGGTACCGGTCTCCGACGTCAAGTGCGCGATCGGCTGGGCCCGCGAGCACGCCGAGGAGTACGGGGCGGCCCCCGAACGGGTCGCCGTCACCGGCCAGTCGGCGGGCGGCCTGATCGCCCTCCTGGCCGGGTACACGTCGGCGGAGGAGATCCCGCCGAGCTGCGACGTGCGCGGCATCGGCGTCGACGCGGTCGTGGCCTGGTACTCGGTGGCCGACGGGACCGCCGACGCCCCCGGGGTGCCGTGGCGCCTGCGGCACTCCCCGATCCGGGAGGAGCTGGACGAGGACACCGTGCGGATGATGGGCGGCACCCCGGACGAGGTGCCCGGGGAGTACGCGATGATCTCGCCGATCACCCACGTCTCCTCCGACACCCCTCCCACCCTGCTGGTCATGTCCGGCCACGACCTGTTCCTGGACGTGGAGGACAACCGCCGCCTCGCCGCCCGGCTCGGCGCCGCCGGGGTGGAGCACCGGCTCCTGGAGATCCCCTGGGCCGAGCACATGTTCGACCTGAACTGGGGAGGGCTCGCCAGCCAGGTCACCCGGCCCGTGCTGGAGGACTTCCTCACCGAGCACCTCTCCGCGTGAGGGCCGCCCGCGCCGGCCCGAGGCGCGCGAGGGGGCCGGCACCGACCCGTGGTCGGCGCCGGCCCCCTCGGAAGGCTCCGGGCCCTCAGGCGTCAGCTCTGTGCGTCGGCGGGCTCGGGCTTCTCCTTGGGAGCCTCCCGGACCGAGCGCAGCAGCAGCTGGGAGACGTCCACGACCTCCAGCGACTCCTTCGCCTCGCCCTGCGACTTCTTCTCGTTGATCGCGTCACCGAGCATCACCTGGCAGAACGGGCAGGCGGTGGAGACGGTGTCGGGGTTGGTGGTCAGCGCCTCGTCCACACGCTCGGTGTTGATGCGCTTGCCGATCCGCTCCTCCATCCACATGCGCGCGCCACCGGCGCCGCAGCAGAAGCCCCGCTCCTTGTGGCGGTGCATCTCCTGCGTCTTGACCCCGGGGACCTGCGCCATGATGTCGCGCGGCGGCGTGTACACCTTGTTGTGGCGGCCCAGGAAGCAGGGGTCGTGATAGGTGATGTTCTCGTCCACGGAGTTGACCGGCGTGAGCCTGCCCTCCTCCACGAGCTTGGCCAGCAGCTGGCTGTGGTGGACGACCTCGTAGGTGCCGCCGAGCTGCGGGTACTCGTTGGCGAGGGTGTTGAAGCAGTGCGGGCAGCTGGCCACGATCTTCGTGACACCGGCCTCGTTCAGCGTCTCCACGTTCTGCTGGGCGAGCATCTGGAAGACGTACTCCATGCCCAGGCGGCGCGCCGGGTCACCGGTGCATGCCTCCATGCCGCCCAGGACGGCGAACTTGACGCCCGCCATGTCCAGCAGCTCGGCGATGGCCTTGGTGGTCTTCTTGGCGCGGTCCTCCAGGGCACCGGCGCAGCCGACCCAGAACAGGTACTCGGTGTCGGGCGAGAGCTTGTCGTCGACGACCTCGACCTCGACCGGGTTCTCCTTCTCGGCGAGCTCCTGGATCCAGTCCATGCGCCGGTCCTCGGCCATGCCCCACGGGTTGGCCTTGTTCTCCAGGTTCTTCAGGAGCGTGTTGGCCTCGGACGGGAAGTTGGACTCGACCATGACCTGGTAGCGGCGCATGTCGAGGATGTGGTCGATGTGCTCGATGTCGACCGGGCACTGCTCGACGCAGGCGCCGCAGTTGGTGCAGGCCCACAGCTCGTCGGGGTGGATGACGCCACCCTCCTCCTCGGTGCCGACCAGCGGCCGGTTGAGGAGGGCGAGCACGTCCACGCCCTGGTGGCTCTCGTCGGGCTTCTCGGCGAGGGTCTCCTCGGTGATGCCCTGGAGCAGGTACGGGGCCTTCTCGTAGGCGTGCGCCTGCAGGTCGAGGATGACCTTCTTGGGCGAGAGCGGCTTGCCGGTGTTCCAGGCCGGGCACTGGGACTGGCAGCGTCCGCACTCGGTGCAGGTGCTGAAGTCCAGCAGGCCCTTCCAGGTGAAGTCCTCCAGCTTGCCCGCGCCGAACGGGTCCTCGTCGGGGTCGGCCTCCTCGAAGTCGAGGGGCTTGGTGCCCGACTTGTCCATCATCGGCTTGGCGGCGCCCAGGGACGGGGATCCGTCGGCGTTGCGCTTGAAGAAGATGTTGAACGGCGCGAGGAAGCGGTGCCAGCCGATGCCCATCGTGAGCACGCGGGCGATGACGATGAAGAACAGGTAGCTGATGACCAGCTTGAACGCGGCGACCAGGGCGATGGCGGGCTCGGCGATCGCGGGATCGCCGGGCAGGACCGTGCCGAGGGCGGTGGAGATCGGCGTGGCCCAGGCCGGGAAGGGGAAGTCGCCCATCGCGGACTTGAAGCCGCGGATCACGAAGATCGAGATCAGCAGGGCCCACAGGTAGGCCTCGACGTAGTACGCGGTCCAGTGCCGGGAGTTGGTGAACCGGGACTGGCGGCCGAGGCGCTTGGGGCCGTTGAGCAGCCGGTAGATCGTCAGGCCGACGATGCCCGCGAGGCTGGCCGCGGCGATGACCTCGATGACCAGGCCGTAGAGGGCCCAGTCGTGGATGACCGGCAGGTGGAAGTGCGGGTCGAAGACCTCGCCCTGGGCCTCCACGACCGTGAAGACCAGCAGCGGGAAGGAAACCATCACGAACCAGTGGGCGACGCCGACCCAGGGCCGCTTGAGCATCCGCCCGTGTCCGAGGATCTCGATGAGCGTCATGGTGAGACGCTGACCGAGCGGTCCCTTGCGATCCGGCTCCGCCGTACGGCCCACACCCACGGTTCGCACGATCTGGCGGATTCCCAGAGCGAACATGGTGAACGCGACCACGGCGAAGACCGAGGTGATGATGCCCAGTGTCAGGTACAGCATCGTCCGTGGCCTCCCATCCTGACTTCGTCGTCCGGTGCGCCACACACCGGCGGTCCAAGTCTATGTTACTTACGAGTAATAGCGCGGCCACCACCGGAGGGGTCCGACCGCCCCCGAGAAGCCCCTCCGGGAGCGCCGCCGTCGCCGCGTGCCACCGGGCCGCGAGGGCCCGGCCGGCGCGCGTGCGCCCGCGTCGGCCGACGCCCGCGGCGGACCGCGCGGGTGCGGCCGAACGGAGTTCTGGCACACCGCACGTCCTATGTGTAGCGGACGGCCGGCACCGGACGACGCGGCGGGGGTATCGGTGACTTCACCGTTCCTCCCGACCGCTCCTCCCGTTACCAGACTGCGGCACGCGCGGGAGTGGAACGGCCACCACCCCGGGCACTCCCCCCGGACACCCCTGAGGATCCCTGGTTTCCAGGTCAAGGATCTCCCCGAGTTGTCCCGGGGTTCCCCCACATCTCCGTCGAAGAGTGCCCAGGCCGGGAACATCCGGGCCGGGCCAGCCGTTGTCAGGGCGTAGGACCCAACTTGAGTCGGGGCGACTCAACTGATTTGACAGCCGCCACTCGACGAAGCAAACTTACGTCTGAACGACTCAACTTTGACGGAGGAAGCAACCATGGCACGTGCGGTCGGAATCGACCTCGGTACGACGAACTCCTGCGTCGCTGTCCTGGAGGGCGGCGAGCCGACGGTCATCACCAACGCCGAGGGTTCGCGCACCACCCCTTCCGTCGTCGCCTTCGCCAAGAACGGCGAGGTGCTCGTCGGTGAGGTGGCCAAGCGACAGGCCGTCACCAACGTCGACCGCACCATCCGCTCGGTCAAGCGCCACATCGGCACTGACTGGTCGGTGAAGATCGACGACAAGACCTTCAACCCCCAGCAGATCAGCGCCTTCGTGCTCCAGAAGCTCAAGCGCGACGCCGAGGCCTACCTGGGCGAGGACGTGACCGACGCGGTCATCACCGTCCCGGCCTACTTCAGCGACTCCCAGCGCCAGGCCACCAAGGAGGCCGGCACCATCGCGGGCCTCAACGTCCTGCGCATCATCAACGAGCCGACCTCGGCCGCGCTGGCCTACCACCTGGAGAAGGAGGGCGAGGCGACGATCCTCGTCTACGACCTCGGTGGCGGCACCTTCGACGTCTCCCTCCTGGAGGTCGGCGACGGCGTCGTGGAGGTCAAGGCGACCAACGGCGACAACCACCTGGGCGGCGACGACTGGGACCAGGCCATCGTCGACTGGCTGGTCGAGCGCTTCAAGAACTCCAACGGCGTGGACCTGTCCAAGGACAAGATGGCCCTCCAGCGCCTGCGCGAGGCCGCGGAGAAGACCAAGATCGAGCTCTCCAGCTCCAGCGAGTCGGCGATCAACCTGCCCTACATCACGGCCTCGGCCGAGGGCCCGCTGCACCTGGACGAGAAGCTCACCCGCGCCGAGTTCCAGCGCCTGACCTCCGACCTGGTCGAGCGGACCAAGGCCCCGTTCCAGCAGGTCATCAAGGACGCCGGGATCCAGCTCAGCGAGATCGACCACGTGGTCCTCGTCGGCGGCTCGACCCGTATGCCCGCCATCGTCGACCTGGTCAAGGAGATGACCGGCGGCAAGGAGCCCAACAAGGGCGTCAACCCGGACGAGGTCGTGGCCATCGGCGCCTCGCTGCAGGCCGGTGTGCTCAAGGGCGAGGTCAAGGACGTCCTGCTGCTGGACGTCACCCCGCTGTCGCTGGGCATCGAGACCAAGGGCGGCGTGTTCACCAAGCTCATCGAGCGCAACACGACCATCCCGACCAAGCGCTCGGAGATCTTCACGACGGCCGACGACAACCAGCCGTCCGTGCAGATCCAGGTGTACCAGGGTGAGCGCGACATCGCCCAGTACAACAAGAAGCTGGGTGTCTTCGACCTGAGCGGTCTGCCCCCGGCGCCGCGCGGCGTCCCGCAGATCGAGGTCACCTTCGACATCGACGCCAACGGCATCGTCAGCGTCACCGCGAAGGACCTGGGCACCGGCAAGGAGCAGTCCGTCACCATCTCCGGCGGTTCGGCGATGTCCAAGGAGGACATCGACAAGATGGTCCGCGACGCCGAACAGTACGCGGAGGAGGACCGCAAGCGCCGCGAGGAGGCCGAGGTCCGCAACAACGCCGAGTCCCTCGTCTACCAGACCGAGAAGGTCATCAAGGACAACGAGGACAAGATCCCGGCGGACGTGCGCTCCGAGACCGAGGCGGCGGTCGCCGAGCTGAAGACCGCCCTGGAGGGCTCCGACGTGGAGGCCATCCGCACCGCCAGCGAGAAGGTCGCACTGGCCAGCCAGAAGATCGGTTCCGCGATCTACAGCCAGGGCGAGCAGGGCGGCGCCGAGGGCGACGCGGGTCAGGGCACCTCGGACGCCTCCGACGACAGCGACGTCGTGGACGCCGAGATCGTCGACGAGGACAACGACAAGGGCAACGACAAGGGCAGCCAGTCCTGATCCGAGGTCGAGCCGAGGAAGGAGACACGTCGCAGATGACTCCGTCGGAGAACACGAACGGCGCCGGTGAGGGCGAGGAGCGCCAGGGACCGGTGATCCGCGACAACCGCCGGATCGACCCCGAGACGGGTGAGGTCAGGAATCCCGAGGCCGAGGGCGACGACACCGAGGAGATCCCCGAGGTCGCCGAGGAGGAGGTCGTCGAGGCCGACCTGGAGGACGACGCCCCCGAGGTCCCGGACACGCCGGAGTCGGTGGTGAGCGAGGCGATCAACGCCGACGAGCGGGTCGTCGAGCTCACCAACGACCTCAAGCGGGTGCAGGCGGAGTACGCCAACTACCGCAAGCGCGTCGACCGCGACCGCGTGACCGTCCGCGAGATGGCCACCGCACAGGTCGTCGGCGAACTCCTGCCGATCCTGGACGACGTCGGGCGCGCCCGCGAGCACGACGAGCTCAACGGCGGGTTCAAGGCGGTGGGCGAGGCCCTGGAGGCCACGGTCGCCAAGCTGGGCCTGGAGCGGTACGCGGAGAAGGGCGACGAGTTCGACCCCAACCTCCACGAGGCGCTCACCCTGGTCCCGGTTCCGGGTATCTCCACCCAGACCGTGATCGAGGTGTTCCAGCCCGGGTACCGCATGGGTGAGAGGATCCTCCGTCCGGCCCGCGTGGTCGTCGGGGAGCCCGCGGAGGAGGACGCCGAGGCCTCGGCCGAGTCGTCCGGGTCCACCGCCGGAAGCGGCGGGGACACCTCCGAGCCGTCCGGCGCGGCCGGCACCGACGCCGACGGCGAAGACGACAAGTAACGGGTCCGCCCGTGACCCTCCGGCCGCGGCCGCCGCTCACGCGGGGCCGCGGCCGGAGACGGAGACGGGCCCCGGACCGACGCGGTCCGGGGCCACGTGGAAGCATCGGACGCAACCGGCACCAGCGGGAGAAGGCACCAGTCGATGAGCACCAAGGACTACCTGGAGAAGGACTACTACAAGGTCCTCGGAGTCTCAAAGACCGCCTCGAAGGACGAGATCAAGCAGTCCTACCGCAAGCTGGCCCGGGAGAACCACCCCGACGCGAACACCGAGGATCCGAAGGCGGCGGACCGCTTCAAGGAGATCTCCGAAGCCTACAACGTCCTGTCGGACGACAAGCGCCGCAAGGAGTACGACGAGGCGCGTTCGCTGTTCGGCGGCTCCTACCGGCCCGGCGGAGGCGGTACCGGCCCCGGCGGGTTCGACATGGGCGACCTGTTCGGCCAGGGTCCCGGCACGGGCGGGGCCCCCGGCGGTGAGCGCCTGAGCGACCTCTTCGGCGGACTGTTCGGCGGCCGCGGGCGCGGCGGCGGCGGAGCCCGCAGCAGGCGCGGCGCCGACGTCGAGACCGAGACGACACTGACCTTCCGCGAGGCGGTCGAGGGGGCCACGCGCTCCTTCAAGCTGGCCAGCGAGTCGGCGTGCCCCACCTGTAAGGGCACCGGGGCCAGGACGGGCACCGCCCCGCGGATGTGCCCCAAGTGCTCCGGCACCGGGCACGAGAACACCAACCTGGGCGGCTTCTCGCTGTCCGAGCCGTGCAGCGAGTGCAGGGGCCGCGGCCTGGTCGTGGACGACCCCTGCCCCACCTGCAACGGCAGCGGGCGCGGCAAGAGCACCCGCACCATCCAGACCCGCATCCCCGGCGGCGTGTCCGACGGGCAGCGGATCCGCATCAAGGGCAAGGGCGCGCCCGGGGAGAACGGCGGACCGGCGGGCGACCTCTACGTCGTCGTCCACGTGAAGGAGCACCCCGTGTTCGGCAGGAGCGGCGACAACGTGACGATCACCGTTCCCGTGAGCTTCCCCGAGGCCGCGCTGGGCGCCGAGGTGCGCATCCCGACCCTCCAGGGCTTCCCGGTGACGGTGAAGATCCCGCCGGGCACGCAGAACGGGCACAAGCTCCGGGTACGCGGCAAGGGCGCGACCCGCAGGGACGGCACCGCCGGCGACATGCTCGTCACGGTCGAGGTTGCGGTGCCGAGGACACTCAACGGTGACGCGCGCGAGGCTCTGGAGAAGTTTCGCGCCGCGACCTCCGACTACGACCCGCGCGACGGCCTTGAGGCGCGGGCGAAGGGTGTGTGAACGACGTGAACGACTCCTTCGGCGCTGACGCTCCGGTCTACGTGATCTCGGTGGCCGCCGAGCTGGCGGGGATGCACCCCCAGACCCTGCGGCAGTACGACCGACTGGGGATCGTCTCGCCCGGCCGCGCGTCCGGCCGCGGGCGCCGCTACTCCATGCGCGACGTGCAGACGCTGCGCCAGGTGCAGCGTCTGTCCCAGGACGAGGGCGTCAACCTCGCCGGGATCAAGCGGATCCTGGAACTGGAGCACGAGGTGGAGCAGTTGCGCGAGCAGGTGTTCCACCTGGCCAACGAACTCGAGGCGGCGCGGCGGGCCGTGACCCGGCGGGGCCGTCCGGCGGGGCCCGAGGGCGGTGCCGGGGTGCGGGGCGAGCTGGTGCGCCGAACCCGGCTGACCATCTTCAACACCGCCGAGCCGGGGAACCCCGACGAGCCCCGCGACGGGCGGCCCAGGGCGGAGGGCTCCGGGCGGGGCGGCTACGGGCCGGACGTGCCCGGGCAGGGCGGTCCCGGAGACGGCGGCTTCGGCCAGGGCGGGCCCGGCCGTACCGAGGACGAGCAGGACTGACGGAGTTCCGCCGCGGCGGCACGGGGCGTGGTCGGCCATGGTCCATCACTCCACGTGACAACACTTGCGAAAGGGGTCACGGGCATGAACTACAAGCTCACCCAGAAGAGCCAGGAAGCCCTGTCGGTGGCGATCCGGCGGGCCACCACCGACGGAAGCCCGCAGACGGAGCCCGTGCACCTGCTGTCGGCGCTGCTGGAGCAGGCGGGGGGCATCACCCGGCCCCTGCTCAAGGAGGTCGGCGCCGACCCGGACGCGCTCAGGGACAAGGTCGAGGCGGCCATCGGGGCGCTGCCCAAGGTGGCGGGCTCCACGGTCAGCTCGCCGAGCTCCTCGCGCCAGCTGATCGTCTCCATCAACACGGCCGCGCAGCGCGCCCAGCAGATGGAGGACGAGTACGTCTCCACCGAGCACCTGCTCGTGGGGCTGGCCGCCGACGGCGGTGAGGCGGCCCGGCTGCTCACCGGGGCCGGTGCGACCCCGGAGGCGCTCCTGGAGGGGTTCGAGCGGGTGCGCGGCTCGGGCCGGGTCACCTCCGAGAACCCCGAGGACACCTACCAGGCCCTGGAGAAGTACGGGGTGGACCTCACCGAGCGGGCCCGCGAGGGCAAGGTGGACCCCGTGATCGGCCGCGACGGCGAGATCCGGCGGGTCATCCAGGTGCTCAGCCGCCGCACCAAGAACAACCCCGTGCTCATCGGCGAGCCGGGCGTGGGCAAGACCGCGGTCGTGGAGGGCCTGGCCCAGCGGATCGTGGCCGGCGACGTGCCGCAGTCGCTGCTGGGCAAGCGCCTGGTGAGCCTGGACCTGTCCGCGATGGTGGCGGGGGCCAAGTACCGGGGCGAGTTCGAGGAGCGGCTCAAGGCGGTGCTCTCGGAGATCAAGGAGTCCGAGGGCCAGGTCATCACGTTCATCGACGAGCTGCACACCATGGTGGGCGCCGGCGCCGCCGAGGGCGCCATGGACGCGGGCAACATGCTCAAGCCCATGCTGGCGCGCGGCGAGCTGCGCATGGTGGGCGCGACCACGCTGGACGAGTACCGGGAGCGGATCGAGAAGGACGCCGCCCTGGAGCGCCGGTTCCAGCAGGTCATGGTGGGCGAGCCGTCCGCCGCGGACACGGTCGCGATCCTGCGCGGACTCAAGGGCCGCTACGAGGCGCACCACAAGGTGCAGATCGCCGACTCGGCGCTGGTGGCCGCCGCGACCCTGTCCGACCGGTACATCACCGCTCGGTTCCTGCCCGACAAGGCGATCGACCTCATCGACGAGGCGGCCTCCCGGCTGCGCATGGAGATCGACTCCAGCCCGGTGGAGATCGACGAGCTGCAACGCATCGTCGACCGCCTGAAGATGGAGGAGATGGCGCTCGACAAGGAGTCGGACCCGGCCAGCCGCCAGCGGCTGGAGCGGCTGCGCGCGGACCTGGCCGACCGCCAGGAACAGCTCAACGGACTCGTGGCCCGGTGGGAGCAGGAGAAGGCCGGGCTCAACCGGGTCGGTGAGCTCAAGGGGCAGTTGGACGACCTGCGCACGCGGGCGGAGCTGGCCCAGCGCGAGGGCGACTTCGGCGAGGCGTCCCGGCTGATGTACGGGGACATCCCGCAGTTGGAGAAGCAGATCGAGGAGGCGTCCAAGGCCGAGGAGAACGCCGCCAGCCAGGGCGGCGACACCATGGTCAAGGACGAGGTGGGCGCCGACGAGATCGCGGACGTGGTCTCGTCGTGGACCGGCATCCCGGTGGGGCGGCTGATGGAGGGCGAGACCTCCAAGCTGCTGCGCATGGAGGACGAGCTGGGCAGGCGGCTCATCGGCCAGAAGGACGCCGTGGCGGCGGTGTCGGACGCGGTGCGGCGGGCCCGCGCGGGCATCTCCGACCCGGACCGGCCCACGGGGTCGTTCCTCTTCCTGGGCCCCACGGGCGTGGGCAAGACCGAGCTGGCCAAGGCGCTGGCGGAGTTCCTCTTCGACGACGAGCGCGCGATCGTGCGCGTCGACATGAGCGAGTACTCCGAGAAGCACTCGGTGTCGCGCCTGGTCGGCGCGCCCCCCGGCTACGTGGGGTACGAGGAGGGCGGCCAGCTGACCGAGGCGGTGCGCCGGCGCCCGTACACGGTGGTGCTGCTGGACGAGGTGGAGAAGGCGCACCTGGAGGTGTTCGACACCCTGCTACAGGTGCTGGACGACGGTCGGCTGACCGACGGCCAGGGCCGCCAGGTGGACTTTCGCAACACCATCCTCATCCTCACCTCCAACCTGGGATCGTCGTTCCTGGTGGACCCGTCCCTGGAGGAGTCGGCGCGCCGGGACCGCGTGATGGACGTGGTGCGAGCGACGTTCAAGCCGGAGTTCCTCAACCGGCTGGACGACGTGATCATGTTCGACGCGCTGTCCACCGAGGACCTGACGCGGATCGTGGACCTGCAGATCGACAAGCTGTCCAGGCGCCTGGCGGACCGGCAGCTGGGTCTGGAGGTGTCGCTGGGCGCCCGCGAGTGGCTGGCGCTGACGGGCTACGACCCGAACTACGGCGCGCGCCCGCTGCGCCGCCTGGTGCAGTCCGCGATCGGCGACCCGCTGGCCCGCGAGCTGCTGTCGGGCGAGCTCTCCGAGGGCGACACCGTGGTGGTGGACGTGGACGACGCCGCGGACAGGCTCCGGGTGGGCAGGCGGGAGGCGGGCGCACCGGCGCTCTGACCGCACGCCCGGGCCCGAGGCGAGCAGGAGGGGCCGTCCCCGAGGGGGCGGCCCGCTACCCGTCGCCTTCCGGGGAGGCTCCCACGCGTCCGTGGCCGTGGAAAGCACAGATGTCCATGTCATACGGCACAGAGGAGATACGTTCGACCAGAGGTCGCGCAGGTCCGTATCCGGGCTGTATCTGCCGGGCCAGAACCATGATCACCACGCGTCGAGCCCCAGACCGCTTCAACTGATACGCGACGGACTGCGCTCGTGAACCGGTGACCCATGTGTCGTCGATAAGCAGAACATCCGTCTGAGGCTGAGGGTCGGGGATGCTCTGGACTACGAACCAGTCACTGTTGAACGACCGTGAATCCGGCTGAACATCAGGGTTCACGCCTACCGAGATCCGCCGAAGCGATCGAACCTTCGAGGCGAGTGCCTCCTCCAGAGGATGTCTGGCCTGAGACCTGTTCTTCGTACTCGGCACAAAGCACACGTGGGTGAAGTGTTCCACGTCGGCGGCGGCCTTCACACAAGTGATGTGGTTCTGGCAGAAATGGGCGAAGAGTGCGGTCAGGTTCGTCGCCGCCGCCTTGTTGGCGGGAACCTGCTTGTACATCCGCAGGTTCTGGCTGTGCTGTCCTTCCGACCCCTTGCGGTAGGTGATGGGCACCACCAGATCCGCGCGGTGCACTCCAGCCGCGTACTCGATGTCACGGCAAGGGATACAGTTCGCGTACTTGAGTTCACAGGCTCCGAAGCAGGTCCGACACACACCGGGAGCCTGGACCGGCGTGGCGTGCAGGTAGGCGAGTTGGACTTCGACGTGCGCACGAACCGAGTATCGCCGGTACTCACCAGACAAGTTCGGTGTCCTCGACGAGATCTTCCGGAGCCACCTCCGCGTTAGCAAGGACCGAGTGCACCGTGTCCATCAACTCGCTGATCCCTCCCACCACGTGGACGCCCGGTCTGCGAGCGTATTCGCGGGCCCAGGTATTCGTCAGCAGCTCTCGCGGAAGAATCACCGGCCTGCCGTGTTGAAGGGCCATGCGCGCCTGGATCCGTGCACCGCTGTGTTCCCCGGCCTCGACGACGACCGTGGCGGCGGCGTAACCACTCATCACCGCGTTTCTCATGGGAAAGCTCTGCCTGGTCGGCGGTGCGTCAGGCAGGAACTGACTGAGCAGAAGCCCTCTGACCGCGATCTCGTCCTGGAGGGCCCTGTTCTCGGGAGGGTAGTAGCGATCGATACCGGTACCGATCACGGCGACCGTACGGCCTCCGTAGCTCAGGGCGGTCCTGTGAGCCATGGTGTCGATCCCGGAAGCCAGGCCGCTCACCACGGTGATGCCCTCCCGGGCCAGTTCCCTGGCGATGCTCCCCGTGACCTCCAGTCCCCGGTCGGACGCCTTGCGCGATCCGACCACGGCTATCGCCCGACGCTCGTCCGGGACAACCGTGCCCCGGGTGAAGACCACTGGTGGCATTTCGTGTACATCCCTGAGCTGAAGCGGATAGCCGTCCTCCCAGAAGGCGTGGATCCCGACATCGTGGGAGACACACCAGCCGACCAGCTCCCGGGCCTTTGTGAGAGCCGACCGAACGGGGTCCTTCTCCAGCTCGAACAGTGTCTCCCCCTGCCCCAGAGCGTTCATCAGGGCTTGGTGGGCGCTGGTCGTCTCAAGGACGTCCGTGACAGCTCTGCGCCAACTGACTCGACCGCTCAGGAGGAGGGCGAGCAGGGAAACCCGTTCCTCACTCTGCTTCATGTCTCCAAGGCTAGAACGCCTGTCCTGTTCATCGGCCCCAGACACTGTCTTCCTCCCCTCCTTCGGAACACAAAGCAAACTACATAGAACACATGTTCCAATATTACGACGACAAAATCGATACCTGAAGGTCATGACGGTGGGCGTGGACGGTCTGCACCGCTCAGCCACGTTCGTCGTCCCCGATCCGGTCCTCGCCGCCGAAGAACTCGTCGGCGTCCTCCCGTATCCGCACGTAGTCCACCCGGGGAAGCCTGCGGTGACGCTCCATGAGCTCTTCCGCGCTGGGGAGCCGACGGCGTGTGACAGGGCTTACCTGGGCCACCTCGACCCTGTTGCGGGTCACATGGAAGCTCTCGCCCGCTTCCACCTGGTCCATGATGGAGGCCGCGTTGTTGCGGAACTCGCGCTGGATGATGGTCTTCATAGTCTGATTGCGGCTCTCCGTGTCCCGGTGTGCTACACATCTTCTCCCGGCACTGTCGGAGCACATCCTGGGCGCGTTCCTCCCTGCACACCGCGCGGTCCCCGCGGTCCGGATCCGCGCGTCAGGCGCCGAGCAGGCGGGCCTCCTTCTCTGGGGCCAGGCCGACCCGGGGGCGGTCGGGGCGTTGCGGGACCGGACCGTCCAGAGAGCGCATCCAGGCCCAGGTGTCGGCGACGGTCTCGGCCACGGGGCGGCAGCGCAGCCCGGTGGCGAGCGCCTTGGACACGTCGCCCCGGTGCAAAGCCCCGTGCGTCTCGCCGGGCGGCAGCCAGATCGGCAGCTCGGTCCACGGCTGGATCCCCGCGTCGAGGATGGCCCCGGGGTCGGTCCAGCGCAGTTCGGCGTCGGAGCCGGTGACCGCCGCGCAGGCCTCCAGCAGCTCCCCGGTGGTGGTGTGTCCGGGCGGGCTCACCAGGTTGAAGGGGCCGCCCAGACCCTTCTCGACCGCGTCGAGGGTCCAGGCGGCCAGGTCGCGCGCGTCCACGTACTGCAACGGCAGGTCGCGCGGTCCGGGCGCCAGGACCGGACCGCCCCGGGCGATGCGCCCCAGCCACCAGGGAAGGCGGCCGATGTTCTCGTGCGGACCGAGGATGAGCCCGGCCCGTACGGACAGCGCGCGGTCGCCGAAGGCGGACTCGGCTGCCAGCTCACCGCCCCGTTTGGCCCGTGCGTAGTCGGTGCCGTCGTCCTCGGGGGAGGCGTCCACGACCGGCCCGTCCTCGTCCAGCCCCGCCCGGGCGGGAGAGGTGTAGACGGACCGGCTGGAGACGTAGGCGTAGTGCCCGGCCCGGCCGGCGAGCAGCCGCGCGGCGTCGGCCACCGCCGACGGGGCGCCCGCCCAGGTGTCGACGACGGCGTCCCACCGGCCCGGCGCCAGGGCGTCGAGCCCGCCCTCCTCGGTGCGGTCCCCGTGGAGGACGGTGGTGCCCGAGGGCGCGGCGTGCCCGCCGCGGTGGAAGACGGTGACGTCCCAGTCCCTGGCGAGCGCGTCCTCCACGACGGCTCGTCCCACGAACTCGGTGCCACCCAGAACCAGGAGTCTCATGGCGGGCAGTCTGTCGGCTCGCGGTCCGCCGCGCCAGGGTTTCCTGCCCAGGGCAGAACCGCGCGGGGGGCACGGCCGGCGGGGCGCGCCCTCCGATCCGCTCGGAGGAGGCGCCCCGCGGGGCCGCGCGTGCCCTCAGACCACGTCGCGGCGGAGCGTGGTGACCGAGGCCAGCGCGATGGCCACGGCGGCGTAGCCCACCAGGACCAGGGCGGCGCCCCACACCGGGAGCAGGTCCGCGGCGCCGAAGCCGTAGTCGACCCCCGTGTCGTAGAGCGCGGAGACCGCGCCGCCGGGCATCCACTTGCCGACGTCCTGGAGCTGGGGGACGACGACGAGGATCGGCTCCAGCATGAACACCCACAGGACGCTGACCACCAGCGCGGCGACCTGGTTGCGGATCAGCGCGCCGATACCCACGCCGATCATGGCGTAGACGGCGTAGGCGGCCACGGAGCCGACGAGGATGCGCGGCACCTGGTTGTCGACCAGGTTCAGCTCTCCTCCCCCGCTCAGGATGGAGGCGCCCGCGGCGAGCGCGGAGATCCCGACGACGACCACGCCGAACAGGAGGCTGACCAGGACCGCGGCCACGACCTTGGACAGGACCACGGGCAGGCGCCGGGGACTGGTCAGGAAGGTGACGTTGATGGTGCGGTGCTGGTACTCCGACGTCACCATCATGATGCCGACGACCATGGTGAACAGGGTCCCGGAGGCCCCCACCGGCCAGACGGACCCGGCGTACTCGGTGCTGTCGCGGCTGAGGCCGTCCTCCATCCCCGAGGCGAGGATCGAGATGCCCAGTGACAGGGCCACCCAGGCCAGTGAGGCCAGGAGCAGGATCCACCAGATCCGGGTGGTGAAGACCTTGCGGAGTTCGGACTTGACGAGCGCGGTCACTTGGAGTCTCCAACCGGGTGGGCGGCCGTCCCCGCGGAGGTGAGGCGGAGGAAGGCGTCGTGCAGGCTCTCACCGTCGCCGGTGACCTCGCCGAGGGTTCCCTGGTGGACCAGCCGGCCCCTGGCGATGATGACGACGTCGTCGACGGTCTGTTCGACCTCGGCCAGGACGTGGCTGGACACGAGGACCGCCACCCCCTTCTCGTGCGCCTGGTGGCGCAGGAACCTGCGCAGCCACTCGATGCCCTCCGGGTCCAGCCCGTTGGCGGGCTCGTCCAGGATCAGCACCCCGGGATCGCCCAGGAGCGCCCCGGCCAGGGACAGGCGCTGGCGCATGCCCATCGAGTAGCCGCCGACCCGCTTGTCCCCGGCCTCGGCGATCCCGACCTCGGCGAGCACCTCGTCGGCCCGTGAGCCCGGCAGGCCCGCGGCGTCGCACATGACGCGCAGGTGGTTGCGGCCGGAGCGGCCCGGGTGCAGGTTGGTGGCCTCCAGCACCGCGCCGACCTCGGTCAGCGGGTTGGGCAGGCTCGCGTAGGAACGACCGTTGACCAGCCCCTCGCCGCCGTCCGGCCGGACCAGGCCCAGCAGGCACCGCAGGGTGGTGGTCTTGCCCGCGCCGTTGGGTCCCAGGAAACCGGTGACCGTGCCCGCCTCCACCGTGAAGGAGACCCGGTCGACCGCCTGGTGGCCGCGGAAGGCCTTGGATACTTCCCTTATCTCGATCGCTGACATTTCCTACGCTTTCCTAGGGGAATGGCAGGGCGAACCGTCGGACGGTGATATCCGTGTCCCCGTCCCGTTCCCTCGTTCTCCGGCGCCCGCAAGGAGGCTAACAAGAATGCGCGGGCGTTCTCCGGCGGCCGGAGGGCCCGGACCCGACCGCCGCCGCACATGACTTTCGTGGGTGGTGAACCGCCGGGTCCAGCGGATACGTCCCAGGAGCCGGGGACACGGCGGCGCGCCGGGCGGTGGCGCCGCCGGGCCGGGAAAGGCCCGTACCGTGAACGGCATATCCTTCGGCACACCGGCACACGTCTTTCGATGTGCCGCCCCGGAGGAAAAGCGGCGAAGGCCCCCGATGAGCGTCCCGGAGAAAGCCGACGGCCCCTCGGAAAATGGCCGCATGCGGCCAGGTCACGTGTCGGCGCCGCAGCCGCGTGCACGTCCGTCGAGCAGGGAGCGCTCGCGCTCGTTGCGGGTCAGGGCGGCCGCCCGGTGGAACTCCGCGCGGGCCTCGTCGCGGCGGTCCAGCCGCAGGAGCAGGTCGCCGCGCACGGCGGGCAGCAGGTGGTAGCCGGCCATCCCCGGCCGGTCCCGCAGCGCGTCCACGATCTCCAGCGCCGGGCCGGGGCCGAAGGCCATCGACACCGCCACGGCCCGGTTCACCTCCACCACCGGCGACCCCGTGAGCCTCGCCAGCGACAGGTACAGCCCGGCGATCACCGCCCAGTCGGTGTCCCCGGGGGTGACCGCCTGGGCGTGCTTGGCCGCGATGGCCGCCTGTAGCGTGTAGGGGCCCCAGGGTTCGCCCGAGCCGGAGGAAAGCGCTCTGGCCAGGGCCTTCAGCCCCCGGTTGACGAGCAGTCGGTCCCAGCGCGAGCGGTCCTGCTCGGCGAGGGGGACGGGCTCCCCGTCGGGGCCGACGCGGGCCCGGAACCGGGAGGCGTGCAGCTCCATCAGCGCCACCAGCCCGTGTACCTCGCGCTCCTTGGGCAGCAGCCCGGCGAGCACCCTGCCCAGGCGCATGGCCTCCTCGCACAGCTCCGGACGTATCCAGTCCGTGCCCGACGTGGCCGTGTATCCCTCGTTGAACACCAGGTAGACGACCTCCAGGACGGAGGACAGCCGGGCGTCGCGGTCCTCTCCCGCGGGCACCTCGAAGGCCACCCTCCTCCTGGTGAGGGTGCGTTTGGCGCGCACGATGCGCTGGGCGACGGTGGGCTCGGGCACGAGGAAGGCGCGCGCGATCTCGTCGGTGGTGAGCCCGCCGAGCAGGCGCAGGGTCAACGCGACGCGGGCCTCGGTGGACAGCACCGGGTGACAGCACACGAACATCAGCTTGAGGAGGTCGTCGCCGTAGTCCTCCTCCAGGACCGCGTCGAACCCGGCCTGCCCGTCGCGCTCGACGATCTCGCGGCCGAGGTCGGCCATGCGCCGCTGGAAGCGCTCGTCGCGGCGCCAGCGGTCGAGCACGCGGCGCTTGGCGACGGTGGTCAGCCAGGCGCCGGGGTTGTCGGGCACCCCTTCGGCGGGCCACTTCTCCAGGGCGCTGACCAGGGCGTCCTGGGCGAACTCCTCGGCGAGGCCGACATCGCCGACCATACGGGTGAGCGCGCCGACGAGGCGGGCCGACTCGATACGCCAGACCGCCTCGACCGCGCGCGTGGCGTCGGTGTGGCTCACGGGGTCATCTCAGCACCACCGGCCGCCTCACCGCAAGCCTGGTCGGGGCCGGCTCCCCGCCCTCACGTACACACCTCCCTCCTTTTTGGAACACCACGGAAAACGCGTCGAGTCACGACCGGAACCCGGATCCACAATCCGTTCACGGATCCGCGTTCCCCGTGCGCGGAATCCACCGGGGAGGGGTTTAGGGGAGAACGGACAATGGCGTCCTACGGGCACGCCCGCATTCATTAACCCTGGAATACGCTTCCCCGGGATAAACATCCGATCCCGGGATGTCGTGAACAGGTGGGACGCCGCCGAAGCCGGCCGGAAAGGGAGGGGTTCGGTGACCGATCGGGGCGTGGAGTGGCAGGTGGGACGGGTGGTGATTCTCCGCGCGTGATGCCGAGCCTCGCCCCCCTCGGCCGCGTCGGCGCGGTGATATCGTCCGGAACATCCGGTCGCGCACTGAGTCGATGAATTCCGTAGATCCCAGATCCGAACGCCCCGAATCCGCGTCCCGAATATGAGCGGCCCGTACCGGGCAGCCGAGCAGAGTTCCCCCACTCACAGAAGGAAGCAGGCCGTGTCGTTCTTCATCGTCGGGTGTGAAGGCCCCTTCTCCCAGCAGCGGTTCCCCGTCGGCGACGTACCGGTCACCTTCGGCCGCCACGCCGGCAACAGCGTGGTGGTCGTCAGCAAGGTGGCCTCGCGCTTCCACGCGGAGATCGTCCGCGAGGGGGACGAACACGTCCTGTACGACCGGGAGAGCAGCAACGGGACGACGGTCAACGGGGAGGAGACGACGTCGCACGTCCTCCGGCCCGGCGACCTCGTCACGATCGGCGACGAGACGTTCCGCTGGGAGTTCTCCGAGACGCCGGCGGAGGCCGACGGCCCCCCGGTGACCCAGATGTTCGTACGGTCCGCCGTGGTCTCGGGCCCGGTCCTGCACGTCGCGGTCTCGGGCGGCGGCCCCGTCGGACTGGCCCTCGCCCTGTTGCTCGAACACCTCATCGGCCCCCAGGTGGTCGTCACCGTCTACGACGGGCGCTGGACCCGGGACGGGTCACGCGTCGTGTGGAAGGACGAGAGGCAGGGCAACGTCCGGCGCCAGCAGGTCGTGACGGTCCAGAGCCGCCAGTACCTCAACCTCTCCGAGGAGATGCGGGACCGGCTGTTCGACGCCGGCTCCTACACCGAGATGTGGCCCGCGGGCCCCGACTCGATCCGCGGGTACGGCCCGCGCAACATCCGCATCTCCCGCGTCGAGGACGTCCTGCTGGAGATGGCCAACGAGAGGCCCCGCCGTATCCGGCTCGTGCCCGAGGAGTTCGACGCGGCCGGGCACCACCAGGTCGTGGCCGACAGCCACGTGCTCGCCGTGTGCGAGGGGGCGGGCTCACGCACACGCGCGTACTTCACCGACAAGTTCGGCCAGGCCGACAGGACGATCTACTCCCTGGGCGGCGAGCACGTCCAGGACGTCGTGCTGGGCCTGCGCGTCAGGTCCGACCTGACGGACCCCACCACCGTCCTGCTGACCGTGGCCCAGAACCGCTTCCTGCTGAACTCGCTGCGCGGCGAGGGCTTCCTCAACATGCGCCTGACCGACGCCGAGGCCGGGGAGGTCGTCGGGATCGACCCCGTCCGGCAGGTGTTCCAGGAGTGCGTCGCCTCGCGCCCGTGCGTGATGGGGCGCGACGGCCACGGCGACTTCGCCTGCCCGACCCACAGCACGCTGTTCCTCCCCGCCATGGTCGGGGGCTCGGCCCTGTGGAAGCGCGTGCGGCAGGGGCTGGCGCTCTTCGGCGTGGCCGAGGACAACCTCAGCGCCGTGACCGCCTTCCGGCTGAACATGGTCCAGCGGCCCCGGTTCACCGCCCAACTCCGTTCCACGACGCCGACCAGTCCGGGCACCTACGGGTTCCTGCTCGGTGACGCCGCCAACGCGATCCACTTCTGGCCCGGCCGCGGGCTCAACAGCGGACTGGCCTCGGCCATCTCGCTGGCGCGCTCGCTCAGCAGCGCGTGGAGCGGCAGGCCCTTCCGCGACGCCGACTTCATCCGCCACGAGGCGGCGATGTCGATGTTGCAGTACCGGCACAAGAGCCGTGCGTGGAAGGCGATGGTGACCACCGACGAGGACGGGGCGGTGTGCACGTTCAAGGACAGGATCGCCCGCAGCATGGACGAGGAGGGCCCCGGCCGCGAGGCCGACCTGGAGACGATGATGGAGCGGCTGGGCGCGATCCGCGAGCGGCTGTCCCCGCGCGTTCCGGGCATGCCCGACGACGTGTCCCTGAGGAACCACCTGTGCCTCCTGGACGACGAGACCCTGCGCTCCCTGGTGGCCGGCGGCCCGTGGGACACGCTGGCCGTGGGCGGCGAGGAGGTCGACATCGACATCTTCTACCGGGACGAGGCACAGGCCGTGCCCGCCGCGGAGGCCTGAGCCCGAGGAGGCGCGGAAAGGGACGGCGGGCGGCGGGCTCGACGCGCCGGCCGCCTCACCCCGTGTGCGGCGCCGGCGCGGCCCACGGGCTCGTCGGAGCACCGCGGGCCGCGCCGGCGCGGGCGCGGTCAGCTCCCGTGCGCGTATCCCTCGGCGCGCAGCTCGCGCTCGCGCTCCTTCAGGTGCTCGGGCATGTCCTCGTGGTCGTCCATGTCGGCGATCCGGCGCAGCTGGAGCCGCATGGCGGTGTCGTCACCGGCGGGCGGGTGCGGGCAGCGCTTGGCCCATTCCAGGGCCTCCTCACGGGAGGAGACCTGGATGATCCAGTACCCGGCGATGAACTCCTTGGCCTCGACGAAGGGCCCGTCGGTGACGGCGGCCTCGCCGTTCCGGAAGGTGACGTAGGCGCCCTCGGAGGTGGGGGCGAGCCCCTCCCCGGCCAGCAGGATGCCCGCCTTGACCATCTCCTCGTTGTAGGCGGCCATGGCCTCGTAGACCTCGGATGCGGGCTCGTAGTCGGCCGCCTCGGTCTCCGGGCTGGACATGATCGACATCAGGTAGCGCATGGCGTGCTCCTCTCGTGCGGTGGGGGGCTTCTCTGCCCCGCTCTCATCCACACGTCGAACGGCCCCGTGCCGGATCGACACCTCCCCCGAACTTTTTTCCGGACTCCTCCTCCCGGCCGCCGACCCGTCCCGCGAAGGTGTGCCGACCGGCGGGCACCGCCCGCAGGGACGCGGAGGGGGCGGGGTCCGGGGGCCCGGTGGCCACATGCGGCCACCGAGCCCCCGTCCGCGTCCCGCGCGCCGGGGTTCGGTAAAGTTCCAGCACAGTCGGCACGGCCGACACTGCCGACGTGTTCGAGGGCGAGGGGTGACGGGTGGGGCTTTTCCTGGATACCGCCTTCGGGTTCCCGACGGTGCTGTTCACCCCGCTGCTGATCGTCGTCGCCCTCTACTGGCTGTTCGTCGTGTTCGGCGCCACCGACTCCGAGGTGCTCGACAGCGTGGACGACTCCGGCGACGCCGTGGGGCTGAGCGCTCTGATGGGGCGAGTAGGGCTGACCGGGCCGAAGGCCTCCGTTGAGGGTGGTGGCCCGTCCCACGCGCAGCGCCCCGCGGGCGATGGCGGGCGACGGGTGGGACTCGGCAGGGTCCCGGTCACGGTGGCGCTGAGCATGCTGGTCTGCGTCGCCTGGTTCGTGAGCATGATGGGGAGCATCGTGACCAGCTTTCTGGGTACCGTCTCCACTCCCCTGCTGATCGCCCTGGGCGCGGTGGTCCTGCTGATCGCGGTCGTGGCCGCGTGGGCGGTCACCAGCGGCGTGGTCATGTCGGTGCAGCGGTTCCTGCCCGAGCGGCGCGGCGACTCCAAGCACGAACTGGTCGGGCGCACCTGCACAATCCGCATCGGCGAGGCCAGCGAGGGCTTCGGCCAGGCCGAGATCACCACCGCGGGCGGCGCGGCGATCTCCATCCCGGTGCGCACCACCGGCGGCGAGGTCCTGCCCGTCGGCAGCACCGCCCTGATCTTCGAGCACAGCACCGAGGACGACCTCTTCCTCGTCACCCACTTCGACGCGGCGCTGGACCCCGGCCAGGGCTGAGCCGCGCCCCTCGGCGATCCCGGCCTTCCGGGAACCCGCCCGCCGCACGAGGCCCCGCCGCGTGACGTGCGCGGCGCCCGCACCGGACGTACGGACCGCCGCCCGGCGCCCCCGGAACGCGTCCCGCCCTGGTCCCCCGCACGGCGCCGGCGGCGCGGAACCGTTTCCCCGCGCGTCGCGTCACACCCTCCGAGCGCCCCTCCGGCGACGCTCTCCCCCTCTTACGCACGTCACTCGCAGAAAGTAGACCCCCACGTGTTGCTGAGCGCTACCACGAACGGCCAGGAGGCGGCGAACGCGGCCTTCCTGACCGTGGGCGTCGCCATCGCCGTCGGCGTCGTCGTCCTCATCGCCCTCCTCCTGATGATCACCCGGCTCTTCCGCAAGGTCGAACAGGGCAAGGCGCTGATCATCTCCAAGGTCCGCGACGTCCACGTCACCTTCACCGGCTCGATCGTCCTCCCGGTCCTGCACAAGGCCGAGATCATGGACATCTCGCTCAAGAGCCTGACGCTCGAACGCGGCGGCCGTGACGGTCTGACCTGCAAGGACAACATCCGCGCGGACATCAAGGTGTACTTCTACGTCCGGGTCAACGAGACCGCCGAGGACGTCAAGAAGGTCGCCAAGGCGATCGGCACGGAGCGGGCCAGCGACCAGGACACCCTCCAGGAGCTGTTCAACTCCAAGTTCTCCGAGGCGCTCAAGACCGTCGGCAAGCAGTTCGACTTCGAGGAGCTGTTCACCCAGCGCGAGGAGTTCCGCCAGGCGATCATCTCCCTGATCGGCACCGACCTCAACGGCTACATCCTGGAGGACGTGGCCATCGACGAGCTGGAGCAGACCCCGCTGCACCAGCACGACGCCAACAACATCCTCGACGCGCAGGGCATCTCGAAGATCACGGAGCGCACCGCCAAGGAGCACAAGCGCACCAACGAGTTCGAGAACGACCGCAAGAAGGAACTCGACCGGCAGAACACCGAGACCGCCGAGACCCTCGCCGAGCTGGAGAAGCGCCGCGAGGAGGCCGCCGCCAAGGCCAAGCGCGAGATCGAGATCATCCGTGCCCGCGAGGAGGCCGAGACCGCCCGCGTGCAGGCGGAGGAGCGCCTCAAGGCCGAGACCGCCAACATCCGCACCTCCGAGGCGCTGGGCGTCCAGCACCAGAACCAGCAGCGCGAGGTCGCGGTCGCCGAGAAGAACCGCGAGCGCGTCATCGCCATCGAGAGCGAGCGCATCGAGAAGGACCGCCTCCTGGAGGTCATCGGGCGCGAGCGCGAGACCGAGCTGAGCCGCATCGCCAAGGACAAGGAGGTCGAGGCCGAGAAGCGCGAGGTCGCCGACGTCGTCCGCGAGCGGATCGCCGTCGACCGCACGGTGGCCGAGCAGGAGGAGGCCATCAAGAGGCTGCGCGCGGTCGAGGAGGCCGAGCGCCAGCGCCAGGCCGTCATCATCCACGCCGAGGCCGAGGCCCAGGAGAACCTGGTCAAGGACATCAAGGCGGCCGAGGCCGCGGAGGCCTCCGCCAAGCACCGGGCCGCCGAGGAGCTCACCCTGGCCGAGGCCCGCCAGCAGGCCGCCGAGCTGGACACCCGCGCCAAGATCCGCCTGGCCGAGGGCGCCCAGGCCGAGGCCGCGGCCGCCGGCCTGGCCGAGGTCCAGGTCCGCGAGCAGGACGCCGACGCCATCGAGAAGGTCGGCCGCGCCGAGGCCGCCGTGGCTAGTGAGAAGGCCCGGGTCGAGGCCGAGGCCATCGAGCAGAAGCTGCGCGCCGAGGCCGCCGGCCTCACCGACAAGGCCGAGGCCATGTCCGCCCTGGACCAGGTCAGCCGCGAGCACGAGGAGTACCGCCTGCGGCTGGAGGCCGACAAGGAGGTCCGCCTGGCCGGGATCGACGTGCACCGCCAGGTCGCCGAGGCCCAGGCCACCGTGCTGGCCACGGGGCTGGAGAGCGCCGACATCAGCATCGTCGGCGGCGACGGCGCCTTCTTCGACCGCATGGTCAACTCCATCGGCCTGGGCAAGGCCGTGGACGGCTTCGTCGGCAACTCCCAGACCGTGCAGGCGCTGGGCGGCGACTGGCTCAACGGTGGGGGCGGCTTCGCCGAGGACATGCGCCGGGTACTGGCGTCGGTGGACACCGACGACGTCAAGAACCTCACCGTCTCCGCGCTGCTGCTCAAGCTCATCGGCGCGGGCGGCCCGCAGGCCGACAAGCTGGACGGCCTGCTCGGCACCGCCCGTTCCCTGGGCGTGGACCAGCTGCCCGCGACCGCTCTCGCCCACGCGAAGCAGTGAGGTAGTCCTTCGTGACCGAGGCCCAGTCCCAGGAGACCCAAGGCACCGGGCCGGGCGCCGACGACGCGCGGTCGCTGGACGCGGGCACCTACGAGGTGCTCCGCGCCCGGCTGCGCGAGCAGACCGGCGAACTGGCCCGGCGGACCGAGGAACTGAACACGCGCCGTCTGGAGGTGTTCGGCGGCACCGAGCTGTCCCTGCTCGGCACCGAGCGCATCCGCACGGAGCACAACTGTGTGCCCCGGGACATCGTGAGCGTGGGACGTTCCGTCGGATCCGGCGCCGACGGCGCGATGATCCTGTTCGGCTACAACGTCTTCATCGGAATGCAGCGCGAGACCCACGTCCCCGACGTGTTCTCGCTGCACCGGTACGAACGCGACGGTGAGGGGTTCTCCTTCACCGACGCCCCCGAGGGGACCGTCCCCGGACTGCTCTCCGACGAGCGGTTCCAGCAGGACTTCGGCCAGCTCTACCGCTACTACCGCGACGCGCACCTGCTCCAGTTGCGCCGGGTCGAGGACCGGCTGCTGGCCGTGTTCCAGACCGGGCCGAACACCGAGGACGTGCGGGTGCTGCGGTGGTCGGTCTCGCCCTCCGGCGAGATCGCCTACCTCGACGCCCGCGGCGAACGCGACCACGTGTTCCCGCCGTCGCACGACTTCACGTGGGTGGAGACCACCCGCGAGGACCACGTGGCGGGCCGCCACCCGCACATCTCGATCCTCGACGAACTGTTCGTGGAGACGCTGGGCGGCGACCTCACCATCAAGGTCGAGAACAACACCGAGGTCGGCGAGGGCGTCTACAGCGAGCCCGTGGACGAGCCGCTACAGAGCCTGGCCGACGCGTCGGTGCACTACGCGCGGGTGGGCGCGCTCATCCTGCTGCGCGTACGGCCCTACAACGAGACCGCGTGGCGGCACCTGGTCTTCAACACGCGCACCAAGGAGGTCGAGCGCCTCGACGGCGTCGGCCAGTCCTGCCAGCGCCTGCCCGACGACCAGGGGCTGATCTTCCCCGGCGGCTACTACCTGGCCACCGGGTCGGCGCGGACGTTCGACACCGACGTCACCGACCTGGAGTTCGAGCGCGTGGTGCGCTCGCCCAACGGCGAGGACGTGCTGTACGTCTTCCACTCCCGCGCGGACGGCCGCAGCCTGCTGCTGCCGTACAACACCATCCGCAAGGAGGTCGCCGCCCCGATCGTCTGCCACGGGTACTCGCTGTTCGACGACGGCACCATGACGGTGTTCCGGGACAACGCGGGCGAGCCGACCCGGGTGCACCCGATGCAAGTGTGGCGGACCCCGTACGTGTCGGACGTGTACGCGGCGGCGCAGCCGGTGGGGACCGGCCCCCTGGAGCGGATCGGCAACGCCGAGCTGGTGCGGGGCGTCTCCGAGTGCCTGTCGGTGGCGCGGATGGCCGAGGACATGCGGCCGTCCACCGAGGTGTTCGAGGCGATCATCTCCGCCTGCCGCCGGGTCTGCGACCGGTTCCACTGGCTGGGCGAGGAGGAGATGGGCGACCTGGCGGCGCCCCTGTCGGAGGCGCGGGCCACCGCCACCCGGGTCCTGGAGGAGTTCGAGACCGTCCAGACCCTGACCCGGCAGGCCGCCGACACCCTCGCGGAGACCGAGAAGAGGGTGGTCGCGCTCATCCGGACGGCCCGCGGGGAGACGCCGCGGTCGGCGGAGGGCTGGGTGCGGCGGCTGACCGAGCTGCGCCGCGCCCAGGGGCAGGCGGCCACGCTGCGCGAGACGCGCTACGTGGACACCGAGCGCCTGGACGACCTGGACGGCAGGCTCTCGGAGGAGATCGCCGCGACCGGCCGCCGCACTGTGGCCTTCCTGGAACGAGGCGAGGCCTTCAGCGGGTACCACGACGAGGTGGACCGGCTCGTCGCGGACGCCGAGGGCATCGAGGCGGTCAGCGCCGCGACGGCCGTCGGCGAGCGCGTCGCCGAGCAGACCGAGGGCCTGCAGGTGGTCACCGAGGTCGTCGGGTCCCTGGACATCGGCGACGCCCAGGTCCGCACGCGCATCCTGGAGCGGGTCAGCGAGGTGCTGGCCGGGATCAACCGGGCGCGCGCCACGCTGGAGGCGCGGCGCGGGGAGCTGCTGGCCCTGGAGGGCCGGGCGGAGTTCGCGGCCGAGTTCGCGCTGCTGGGACAGGCGGTCACGGGCGCCCTGGCCGCCGCCGACACCCCGGACCGGTGCGACGAGCAGCTCGGACGCGTCATGCTCCAACTGGAGAACCTGGAGTCGCGGTTCGCCGAGTTCGACGACTTCCTCGGGGAGTTGGCGGACAAGCGCGAGGACGTGTACGAGGCGTTCTCCACGCGCAAGCAGTCGCTGGTGGACGAGCGGGCGCGGCGGACCGACCGCCTGGCATCGTCGGCCGCCCGCGTTCTGGAGGGCGTGCACCGGCGGGTCGCGAAACTGGACACGCTGGAGGACGTCAACACCTACTTCGCGTCGGACGCGATGGTGGCGCGGCTGCGCCGCACCGCGGAGGAGATGCGCGAACTCGGCGACACCGTGCGCGCGGAGGAGCTGGACGGCCAGGTCATGGCCGCCCGGCAGGAGGCGGGGCGGGCCCTGCGGGACCGCGCCGACCTGTTCGAGGGCGGCGCGGGCGGCGAGACGATCCGCCTGGGCAGGTACCGGTTCGCGGTGAACACCCAGCCGATCGACCTGACGCTCACCCCGCACGGCGGAGAGATGTCGGTGGCGATCACCGGCACCGACTTCCGGGCTCCGGTCACCGACGAGGGGTTCGGGCGGACCCGGCACCTGTGGGACCGGATGCTGGTGTCGGAGAGCCCGGAGGTGTACCGCGCCGAGTACCTGGCCGCGTCGATCCTGGCCGCGGCCGAGGAGGGCGCGGACGGGCTGTCGCTGGAGCGGCTTCGCGAGGCCGAGGTGCACGCCGAGAACGGCTCGTCGCTGACGGCGCTCGTGCGCGACGTCGCCGCGGCCCGGTACGACGAGGGGTACGAGCGGGGCGTGCACGACCACGACGCCGCGCGGATCCTGTCGGCGCTGCTGCGGCTGCGCACCGGCGCCGGACTGCTGCGGTACCCGGGCGCGGCGCGTGCGGCGGCGCAGTTGTTCTGGGCGTTCGGCGCCACCGGGGAGCAGCGGTCGGCGTGGCGGACCCGGGCGGCCTCGCTGGCCCGGGCCCGCGAGGTGTTCGGGGTGCGCCGGTCCGCGGCGGTCGACGGGCTGCGCGCGGAGCTGGCGGCCGGTGTGGACGGCTTCCTGACCGGGACGGGGCTGCACCAGGACGCCGACCTGGACCTGGTGGGCGAGTACCTGTTCGAGGAGATCGCCTCGGAGACTCCCGGTGAGCGGGGTTTCGTGTCCGGCGCGGGCGCCCGTCTGCTGCTGGACCGCTTCCACCGGGCCCTGGGCAGCGCGCGGGAGACCACGCGCAAGGCCTTCGAGGAGGACCTGCGCGAGCTCGACGGCGACCTGGCGGCGCGGCACCAGTTGGTGACGGCGTGGCTGGAGGCGTTCGCCGCCACCCAGGAGGATGTGGACCCAGGCGACCTGCCCGAGGCCGCCGCGATCGAGCTGGCCGCCGTGGACCGGTACGAGTCGTCGGCGGCCGTGCACGAGAGCGTGGGCGGGCTGCTGGGCTCGCACCCGCGCGTGCGCGAGCGCTCCCTGGAGGTGCGCCTGGACGAGTTCCTGCCGCGCACCCGCCGGTTCCGGCTGGAGGAGGTGCCCGCCTACCGGGACTTCCAGCGGCGCCGCAACGAGCTGGTGGCGGCCGAGCGCGAGCGCCTGCGGCTGGAGGAGTACCGGCCGAAGGTGATGAGCGGGTTCGTCCGCAACAAGCTGCTGGACGAGTCCTACCTGCCCCTGATCGGCGACAACCTGGCCAAGCAGTTGGGGGCGGCCGGGGACGACAAGCGCACCGACCAGAGCGGCCTGCTGCTGCTCATCTCCCCGCCCGGGTACGGCAAGACCACGCTCATGGAGTACGTGGCCAGCCGCCTGGGACTGGTGTTCGTGAAGGTCAACGGGCCCGCGCTGGGGCACGCGGTGACCTCGCTGGACCCGGACGAGGCTCCGGACGCCACCTCCCGCCAGGAGGTCGAGAAGATCTCCTTCGCGCTGGAGGCGGGCAGCAACACGATGCTGTACCTGGACGACATCCAGCACACGAACCCCGAGCTACTGCAGAAGTTCATCTCGCTGTGCGACGGCCAGCGCCGCATGGAGGGCGTGTGGAACGGGCGGACCCGGACCTACGACCTGCGGGGCAAGCGGTTCGCGGTGTGCATGGCCGGCAACCCCTACACCGAACAGGGCAAGCGGTTCCGGATCCCGGACATGCTGGCCAACCGCGCCGACGTGTACAACCTGGGCGACGTGCTGTCGGGCAGGGAGGAGCTGTTCGCGCTGAGCTACGTCGAGAACGCGCTCACCTCGAACCCGGTCCTGGCGCCGCTGTCCACCCGGGACCGGGAGGACGTGTACCGGTTCGTGCGGATGGCGCGGGGCGACGACTCGGTGGGCGCGGACCAGCTCGGCCACCCGTACTCGGCGGCCGAGGTGGACCGGATCGTGTCGGTGATGCGCAAGCTGCTGCGGGTGCAGGAGGTGGTGCTGGCCAACAACCAGGCCTACATCGCCTCGGCCGCGCAGTCGGAGGACGCGCGCACCGAGCCGCCGTTCCGGCTCCAGGGCTCGTACCGGAACATGAACCGGCTGGCGGAGAGGATCGTGCCGGTCATGAACGGCGCCGAGGTGGAGGCCGCGATCGACGACCACTACATGGGCGAGGCGCAGACCCTGACGTCGGGCGCGGAGGCGAACCTGCTCAAGCTCGCTGAGCTGCGCGGGGTGATGACGCCCGAGCAGGAGGCCCGCTGGACGGAGGTCAAGGAGGCCTTCCGCCGGGGCCGGGCCCTGGGCGGTGCCGACGACGACCCGATGACCAGGGCCATCGGCGCGGTGGGCCTGCTCGCCGACCGGGTGGGCGAGATCGGCGCCGCGATCGGCCGGGGCTCCGAGCGGTAGCCGGGCGGACCGGCCGAGGGACGCACGGGCCGCCGCCCCGGGAACCACCCGGAGGCGGCGGCCCGCCCGTGTGTCCGGTGGGCGGAGGGTCTTCCGGCGGCGCGCGCTCCCGGCCATGGCCCCGGCGCTCCGCCGCCGCCCGAACGGCGCGTCAGGTCACCAGGCCGTGGCGGTAGGCGTAGACGACCGCCTGGACGCGGTCGCGGAGCGCGAGTTTGCCGAGGATGCGCGACACGAAGGTCTTGACGGTCTCCGGGCTGATCACGAGGGCCGCGGCGATCTCGCTGTTGGAGAGGCCGTCCGCGATGAGGCGGAGGACCTCCAGTTCGCGGGGGGTCAGCGGGATGTCCTTCGGGCCGCCCTCCGCGGGCCGGATCCGGGCGGCGTACCTCCCCACGAGCTGGCGGGTCACCTCGGGGTCCAGCAGTGCCGCGCCCGTGGCCACGGTACGGATCCCGTGCAGCAGCCGGGGAGCCGGAGCGTCCTTGAGCAGGAACCCGCTCGCCCCGGCGCGCAGGGCCTCGTAGACGTACTCGTCCAGGTTGAACGTCGTCACCACGAGCACCTTGACGGGACGCGGCACCCCGGCACCGGCCAGCAGGCGGGTGGCCTCGATGCCGTCGAGCACCGGCATGCGCACGTCCATCACCACGACGTCCGGGCGCAGACGGCCGGCGAGGTCGACGGCGGCCCGCCCGTCCCCGCACTCGCCCACCACCTCCAGGTCGGGCTGGGCGTCGATGATCGTCGTCAGCCCCGTGCGGATCAGCACCTGGTCGTCGCAGACCAGGACCCGGACCGGCGCGGTCACGACGGGCTCCCCGCGGGTATGCGCGCCCGCACGACGAAGCCGCCGTCCGTCCGCCGACCAGCGCTGAAGTCGCCGCCCAGGACGTCGACCCGTTCGCGGAGGCCGGCGAGGCCCCACCCGCCTCCGTCGGGGGACCCGGCCCGCGAGCCGGAGCCGTCCGTGCCGACCTCCACCGTGATCTCCCTTTCGCCGTGGTGCACCCGGACCGAGGTGCGACTGCCGTGGGCGTGCTTGAGGGCGTTCGTCAGCGCCTCCTGCACGACCCGGTGGGCCACGAGGTCGGCGCTGCCGGCCTCCTCCGCGGGTGTGCCCTCCTCGGTGAACTCCACAGGCTGCCCGGCACGGCGCGTCTGCTCCACGAGCGTGAGGAGTCCGCCGGCGGGCACCGTTCCCGGCCCGGTGCCGTGGTCGGGGTTGAGCAGGTCGAGCAGGTGCCGCAGGTCGGTGATGGCCCTTCGCCCGGTGTCGGTGACGGCGGTCAGGGCCTGGTCGAGGCGGTCGGGTGCGGCTGTCAGGTAGCGCGCCGCCTCGGCCTGCACGACCATCGCCGTCACATGGTGGGTCACCACGTCGTGGAGGTCGCGGGCGATGCGGGTGCGTTCGGCGGCGCGGGTGTCCTCCGCGACACGGAGGCGGTGCTCGGCCTCCGCGGCCCGGGTGGAGCGCAGCCACGCCCCGATGCCCCACACGAGGACCAGCACCAGGTAGAACGTCACGAACCCGCTCGGTGTCTCGCCCGAACCGAACCGGGAGAGCGTGACCGCCAGCGGCACGTACGCCGCGGAGAACACGAGCGCGGTGGCGTGCCGGTGCCGTTCCAGATGGGCGCCCGCGCTCAACAGCGCGATGGGCAGCGCGATGCCCGCGAGCGAGTGGTAGCCGTGGAGCTGGTCGACGGCGAAGCCGAGCGCCACCAGGGTGAGGCAGACGACCGGCCACCGTCGGCGCGCGGCGAGCGGGAGGCACTGGAGGGCGATCGCCGGGACGGCCAGTGCGTCGAAGGGGCGGGGCGCCACGCCGCCGAGGTCCGTCCCCTGGCTGTGCAGCGCCGGCACGAAGGAGAGCGCCAGGAGCAGCAGCCCGAGTGGAAGGTCCCGGACCGTGACGTCGAGCCGGTGCCACAGCTCCAGGAACCGCCGACGATCGATCATCCGGGAAGCTTAGCGGTGGCGCCGGTCCCCTCCGCACGCCGGCGTAGGGGCACCAGACGGCCGCGCCGGTGGGCCATCCACAGGAGCACGATCGTCGCCAGCGTGCAGAACAGGATCGAGTACAGGCTTCCCTCCGGCCCGAAGTCGCCGCCGGTGATCAGCATCGGGCCCGACAACGCGGTGTCCAGCAGTCCCTGGGGAGTGTCGCTGCCCGAGACCTCGGTGCTGAAGATGGCGGACCCTGCGAGGTTCCAGCCGAAGTGCAGGCCGATCGGCAGCCACAGTTTGCGGGTGGCGACGTAGGCGGCGGTGAGCATGCCGCCGGCCTCGATCGCGATGGCGATGGCGCCCCACAGGCTGGCGTGCGGGTTGACCAGGTGCACCAGGCCGAACAGCACACCGGTCAGCACCAGCGCGATCCACGTCCCGGTCCACCCCTCGACGATCCGGAACAGGACGCCGCGCCACATGACTTCCTCACCCACCGCGACCGCGGCCATGAAGCCGAGCAGCCCCACCGCGCCCGCCACCGAGCCCAGGCCGTTGACCTCGTAGAACCCGAGGGCGGCGATGTTCGCGATGACGAGCCCGAACAGCGCGACGCCGATCAGCGTCCCCAGGCCGATCGCGGACACGGCGCCTTCCCGGGCGATCTCCGTGACCTCGCGGCGCTCGGTCCGGCGTACCACCCACCCGTAGACGAGCACCGAGAGCACGGCCGTCAGAACACCGACGGCGAGTGTGAGCCACAGGTTTCCCTGCACCGCGACGAGGCTCTGGCCTCCTATGAGAGCGACCACCGCAACGGCCAAGAACTGCCACACCAGTCTCACGAGAACTCCTTTGCCGGATCCGCGGCCGAAGCGCCGCGACTGCGTCGAACACTACGGATCCGGCGGTTCGGAGTCGTCACCCCGCGGTGGACACCTGCGCGTAGCTCGCACGGGGGACAGGGGGCCGGGCCGGAGCGAAGCGACGTGCGCGCCCGGGCACCGGCGGGGAGGCACGCGTCCCGGGACCGAACGCGGGACGCGGGTCCACGGGGCTCGGGATCCGCTGCTACTGGTCCAGGCGGACGGGCTCCCTGCCCGGGTCGGTGAGCAGCTTCGGGTCACGGTCCCTCAGGAGCGCGACGAGCGGGGCGGCGGTCTGCGCCTCCTGGACGTCGGCGCCCTCCCCGGACGTCAGGCCGACGATCTGGTGGAAGAGGACGATCCCGTTGGGGGTGTCCATGACGCGGATCTCGACGTCGGGAACGATGACCAGGGAGGTCATGTCGCCGTTGGCGGGCTCGCCGCCGAGCGGGGACGGGGTGGTGATCCAGTGGCCGACGTCCAGTTCGCTGCCGGAGAGGAAGTGGTCGGCCAGGGCGTGGAGGACGCGCAGGATCCAGCCGGGGACGGTCTCGTCCCCGTCCTCGCGCGGGATCCGGCAGGTGAACTCGAAGCCCGCGCCGGAGACCCGGGGTTCCTCGCTGGTCTTCTCGCCGAGCTCGGTCAGCCCGAAGGTCACCAGCAGCCAGTGGCCGTCGAGGGGATAGGCGAGCACCCCGTCGAGGCCCCCGTCCCGCTTCCCGTCCGCCGCGAACTGGACCGTCAGCGGCTGCACGTCGGGATACCGCTCCGCCCACTCCTCGTAGATCCGGACGAGTCCGGGCAGCATCTCCAGCATCGCGTCGTCGCTCTCCAGGCCGATGGCCTTCGTCGGTGGTCGTTCGCCTTCCGAGGATATGAGCGCGCCGGGGGCGTCCGGCCCGGTGGCGGCCCGGCCGGGGACCGAGGGTCCCGGGGAAAGGGCCGGGTATCCGGCGAGTGAGGGCACGGAGGGTATTCGAATAACCACTCGAATTCTCCACTTCACCCGGGGATAAACCCGGGTTCTCATTCCGGCCGGTACGGGGGCCCGAAAACCGGCGAAGGCTTCCCTGTTACGGGGGGTGTAACTGACGACCACACTTCAGGAAATGATCAATACATCCTCTATCTACCTCGTTCGCCGCATGCTATTTTCTTTTGGCCCGGGGGGTCAGGCAGAAACGAACTAGCGAAGAGGCACCTATGCCCCATTCGACAGCACCCGACATCGACCTGCCGGAGCTGGACTTCGACAGCATGGAGGTCATGAGCGTCCGCGAGGCCGTCGCGGTCCCTGAAACGGGTGCCACGAGCGGCTCCAGCAGCTGCACCTCCACCTCGTGCTGCGGCTCCAGCAGCTGCTGCTCGGGCGGCTCCTGCGGCTGAGCCGATTCGGCTACATTCCCGATACCAACGTCCCCCAAACCCCCGATTCGATAATTCACGCCATATCAGCAGATCAAAGCGTGAACCAATTCGACGTGCCTGCTCGAAGGCACGCACATCCCCTGAACCCAGCCTCAGAAGAAGGTGCTTGATGGCAATGCAGGACTCCCCCGTGATCGACCTGCCCGACCTCGACTTCGACAGCATGGAGGTCATGAGCGTCCGCGAGGCCGTCGCGGTCCCCGAAACGGGCGCCACCAGCGGCTCCAGCAGCTGCACCTCCACCTCGTGCTGCGGCTCCAGCAGCTGCTGCTCCTCGGGGTCGTGCGGCTAGCGGTGCTCCCTCGGGGCTCCCGCCCCGGATCCAGCGGCACCGCCCAGGGCGGCCCCCTCTCCGGTCCGGGGGCCGCCCCCTCACGCCCCACCCCGACGAACCACGAGGGCCGCACGTGTACGCCATCCAAGCCACCGACATCACCAAGGACTACGGGAAGGGGGAGGTCCTCCACGGCGTCTCCTACCAGGTGCCCACCGGGCAGATCGCCGCGCTGCTCGGCCCCAACGGGGCGGGCAAGACGACGCTGATCGAGATCCTGGAGGGACACCGGGGACGCACCTCGGGCCGGCTGTCCGTGCTGGGGCTCGACCCGGGCAGCCGCCGCGACTTCGCCCGGCTCCGCAGGCGCATGAGCGTCGTCCTCCAGCAGACCATGCTGGAACCCGGCCTGTCGGTGCGCGACATCCTGCGCCGCCACGCCTCCTACTACCCCGATCCGCTCGACACCGACGAGGTCCTCGACCAGGTCGACCTCGTGGAGAAGCGCTCCGCCCTGGTCAAGTCCCTCTCCGACGGCATGCGCCGCCGCCTGGACCTGGCCCTGGCCCTCACCGGGCGCCCCGAGCTGCTCTTCCTGGACGAGCCCACCACCGGCCTGGACCCGGTGTCGCGCCGCCGCATCCGCGGCCTCGTCTCCGGGCTGCGCGACAGCGGCACCACCGTGGTCCTGACCTCGCACGACCTCACCGAGGTCCAGGAGCTCGCCGACCGGGTGGACGTCATCCGCGACGGCGAGTTCATCGCGTCGGGCAGCCCCGACGACCTGGTCCGCGGTTCCTCGGCCTTCACGGTGGTGGAGTTCGCCGACCCCGGCGTCGCCGCCGAACGCCTGCCGGAGGGCGCCGCGCTCGTCAACGGGCGGGTGCGCATCCGGACCGACGACCAGGACACCGTCGTGCGCGAGGTCCAGGAGTGGGCCACGCGGGAGGAGACCGAGATCAGCGGGTTGACGATCGTTCCGCCCAGCCTCGACGACGCCTACATCGCGATGCTGGAGACGGGAAGGACCGAATGAGCACCACCGAGACCGCGCGCACCAGGCGCCGACCCAGCAGCTTCCTCCTGCACGTGGACGGGGAGCTGAAGGAGTTCTGGCGCTCCCCCATCACCCTGGCGTTCATCGTCCTGATGCCGGTGATGTTCTACGTCGGCTTCGGGCTCGCGTTCCGCTCCGAGGCCGACGTGGTCCGTGTGGTCGGGGACCACGAGATCACCCAGGCCAACCTGAGCTACGGCGGCATCCTCGGCTTCGCGCTGATGTCGGTGGCCTTCGCCAACGTGGCCATCGGCCTGGCCATCCGCCGCCACCACGGCCTGTTCAAGCGCTTCCGCACCACCCCGGTCAGCCCGGCGACGGTGATGGGCGCCTACCTGGTGAACACCCTGCTCACGGCGGTGATCGTACTGGTGGTCGTCACCGCGATCGGCCTGCTCGGCATGGGCGTGACCGTCGACCCGGCGCGTGTACCGCAACTGCTCGTCGCGCTGCTGCTCGGCTTCGTGTGCATGGCCCCGCTGGGCGCGGCCGCGTCGCTGCTGCCGCCCAACGCCGACGCCGCCGTGCCGATGGTCAACGGCATCTTCTTCCCCGCGGCCTTCCTGGCGGGCGGGTTCGTCATCCTGCCGCTGGGCGACACCGTCGGAGCGGTCGTGGACCTGCTGCCCGGCCGCCCTCTGACCGTCCTCATCCAGGGTTCCCTGGCCGAGTCCGGCCCCGCCTGGGACTGGTCGGCGGTGGGGCTGCTGCTCGCCTGGTCCCTGCTGGGCACGGTGGCGGCGCTGCGCTGGTTCCGGTGGGCCTCCGAGCGCGAACCGCGCGGGTTCGGATCGGCCAAGCGCAAGGGGTCGGGGGTCGAGGGTTGATCCTTTCTCCGTTCGACTGCGTGGAGGGCCCCTACCTGGTCTCCCGCGTGAACATGTACCCCTACCTGCCCCTGCGCGGCGCGGCCGTGGAAACGGACCGCGAGCTGGTGCGCACCCTCGCCGACGAGGAGGAGTACCGGGAGCGGATCCGCGAGCGGCTGCTCGACACCCTGCACTCGTCCGCCCCCGGCATCGAGGACGAGGAGCACCGGAGGACGGCGCTGGCCGCCAAGCGCGACGTGTACAACCGGCGCCCGCCCCGGACGTCGCTGGCCGGCCATCCGGTCACGCGGCGGATCGACGCGCTCGGCGCGTGGGTGCGGAGCTGGGAGCGCACACGCGCCGCCGCCGGGGAACTCGACGCCGCGCACGGAGCCGCCCTGGCCGCCGAGCGCGCCGTGCTCGCGGCGTGGGCGCGCGACCCGCTCACCGACCGCAGCACGGCGATGTCCAGCCCGGACCTGCACCGGGCGGTGGCAGCGCGCGGGGCCACCGACGGACCGCCCGACAAGCGGATGCGCAAGGCCGAGCCGTCCCTGGTGCGCTACCACTCGCGCTCCACGGTGAAGGTCAGCCCGTACTCGCTCTACACGGGCGTGTACTTCGACGACATGGAACAGCCGTCGTCGGTCACGCGCGACGGCGAGCCGCTGAGGTTCACCACCGACGCCGACCTGCGCCGCCTGCTGGTCCGGCAGGCGGGACGCGTGCTGGCCGCCGACCCGGAGGCCCGCCTGGGGATGGAGTGGGTGCTCACCGGCGGGGCCCGCCGCGAGGGCGACCGCCTGCTGGTGCGCCGCCGCCGGTGGGTGCCGCCCGCACCCGGGCTGCGCGCGGAGGCGTTCGGCGAGGAGGAGGTGCGCATCCCGCTCTCGGGGGCGTGGGGCCCCCTGGTGGCCGCGCTCGAACGGCGCGCGGCGCGGCCGGTGCGGTTGTCCGAGCTGCGCGACGGCCTCGCGGCGGATCTGGGGCACGGGTCCGACGCGGTGATGCGCGTGCTGGACAAGCTGGTCGGAACGGGTGTGCTGGTGCCGTGGGCGCCGGCCGCCGAGCAGTCCCCCGACTTCGTCCGGCGCTGGTACGGGCTGGCCCGGCGGCTTCCGGGGGCGACCGCCGCACGGGTGGCGGCGGCCTTCGAGGCCACCCGGGACGTGCTCGATGACTTCGGGGAGGCCACGGGCACGGAACGGGCGCGTTCCGTGCTGCACCTGCAACGCCTGTGGTCGGCGGCGGTGAGCCCGGCGGCCTCCGCGGACCGGGACGACCGCGGGAGCGGAAGGGCCTCCGGGGACCGGGAGTCCCAGGAGCCCGGGGAGATCCAGGAGTCCGGGTCCCGGACGGCACGGCGGCCTTCCGATGACACGGCCTCCTCACCCCTGGTGGAGGACTGCCACGTCTCACGCGGCGCACCGGTCCCACGCGAGTGGACCCGCGCGTGGTCCGCCGACCTGCGCGGACTCATGCCGCTGCTGTTCGCCCTGGACGACCAGCGGGTGCTGGCGGGCGCGCTGGAGAGCGTGTTCGTGGACCGCTACGGCCGGGGCGGCCGGTGCACCGACCTGGACGAGTTCGCCGGGCACGCACGCGCGGCCTTCCCCATGACCCAGCGCCTGATGGCGGGTGAGACCGGCGAAGCGGACGAGGACCTGTCCCGGCTGCTGGCCGCCCGGCGGCGTGCGGTCGAGCACCTCAATGACCTGTCGGGGCAGGACGCCGAGGCGGTCGAGGTGGACCCGGCCGTGGTGGAGGAGGTCGCCTCGCTCCTGCCCGAGCGGGAGTTCACCGCACGGCGCTCCTTCGCCGTGTTCGGGCACCCCGACCACCGGGGCGGGCTCGTCCTCAACCACCTGTACGGCGGACGGGCGCGCTACTTCAGCCGGTTCCTGGCCGCGCTGCCGGACGGCGTGCGCGACCGGGTCGCGGCACACGTGCGCCGCCTGGGTCCGCCGGACGCGGACACCGTTCACATGCGGTCCGCGCTGGGGTTCAACGCCAACCTGTCGCCGCTGCTCGCCCCCGAGGAGTTGGCGCTGCGCGACGAGCCGGTCCTGGCGGACGGGCCCTCCACCGCCGACCTCCACCTCGTGCACACCCCGCGCGGGCTGAGGCTGGTGCGCGGCTCCCGTGAGGTCGACCCGGTCTACACCGGCTTCCTGGTGCCGCACGCGCTGCCCTACGACGAGATGCTCGTGGCGATGCTCGCCGACTCGCCGTTCTTCTCGTTCAGCGACACCGTCATCGACCTGCACGAACGCTGGGAGAGGAGCCGCTCCGACCGCCGGGCGCCGGGCGGCACCCCGCGGATCTCCTTCGGCGACGTGCTGCTGTTCCGCCGACGCTGGGCCCTGGACGCCGACCTGCTGGCCGCCCGTCCCGGGGAGGACCCGGAGTCGCTGCACCGGCGGATCAACGTCGAGCGGACCCTGCGGGGCATGCCCGACCAGGTGTTCGTCCGACCGCTCCAGGGCTCGCGGATGGGTCCGATGGAGCGGGCGATGGCGCCCAAACCCCAGCACGTGGACTTCCTGAGCAGACTGCACACGGCGACCGCCGCGAAACGGCTGGCCCACCTGGGTCCGACCCTGTTCGCGGAGGAACTCCTGCCGTGCCCGTCGGAGGGCGGCCTGAGCGGGCCGCGCGGGCGGCACGCCACGGAGGTGTTCCTCGAACTGTCCACCGTGCCCTCCCCCGTCCCTCCGATGCCCGTTCCCCCAGGCGAAGTGAGGCTGGTCCCTTGACCGTCGGACTCCGAGTGACCTACTACGACAGCGACAAGGGCGCGCTGCTGGGCGAGTGCCTGGTACCGGCCGCCCTGGAGACCTCCCGAAGGGAGGGGATCACCGCCGCCTGGCTCCACCTGCACTGGCGGCTGGGTCCGCACTGCGTGCTCTACGCGGACGGCGACGCCGAAGCCGTGGACGCCGCGCTGCGCGACGCGGACGTCCGCGTACGGGGGTTCCTGGAACGCGAGCCTTCCACGTACGCGATCGACCCCGGCCAGTACGCGGACTTCTCCGCGAGGATGGGCCGCATGGAGCTGGTGGAGCCGCCCTACGCACCGCTGGAACCGGACAACTCGGTCCGGCGGCTGGAGGGGGACCCGGTGGACACGTTCCTGCGCGGGCGCGAGGCGGCCGAGCTCAAGGGCCGGGTGCTGACCGACGGGCTCTCCCGGGTGGCCGGCCTGGTCGGCGGCCGGGCCGACGGAGGGGCGGCGGCCTCCCACGTGTTCGCGGGGATGGGCGCGATCGCCTCCCAGTACCCCGAGTGGGGACTGCGCTCCGGCTACCAGGCGTTCCTGTCGCACTGGAAGGAGTACTTCCACTGGTCGGACCCCGACGGGAGGGCGCAGGCGCGGCTCGCCGAGTCCTACCTGGCACAGCGGGAGGATCTGGTGGAAACGCTGCGCGCGGTCCACGAGGGCACCACGGACGACCCGTCCGCGCTGTCCTGGCTGGAGTGGACGCGGCGGTGGCTGCCCGAGGCGGTGGCCCTGGCGCGCGGGGAGCACATCCTGCCGTTCCCGCACCCGGACCGTCTGGACACGGCGACCCGCTTCGGCGAGGACACGCGGATCCGGTGGAGCGGCTCGGACGAGCGCTCCTACAGCGACTTCCACCGGGAGTTCCGCAAGCTGGACTTCACCCGGCTGGGCGACGGGTACGGGTTCGCGGCGTTCCGGTTCGTCATCAACTGCTTCTTCGACCTGCTGCCCCTGATGGGGGTGTCGCCGATCCAGCGGTACTCGATCGCGTACCTGTTCACCGAGGCCGCCCAGGAGGTGGTGGGCGAGACCTGGGAGGAGACCGTGCGCCGGGTGGTCGACCACCAGAGCAGCGACCCGGAGCTGAAGCCGACCCTGCCGTGGGTGGGCGATGCCTGAACACACCGCCACGCCTGAGCACACCGTCACGCGCCGGCTGAAGAGCGCCGTGCGCGCCCGCTCCCTCGCCGAGGAGGGGGTCGCCCTGAGCATGGGGGCGACCGCCGTCGTGGTGCGGGGCGCCCGGGCCGACACCGTGTGGCGCGCCCTGGAGCCCGCGCTGCGCGCCGGGTTCACCCGGCGGGCCCTGACCGAGCGGTTCCCGGCCGGGGGCAGGCCGTTCCTGGAGGGCGTCCTGGACCAACTGGAGGAGCACGGGTTCCTGCGGGAGGCGGAGGAGGAGCACGGGCTGTCGGAGTCCGAGCTGGCCGCCTACCCGCACGTGGAGTCGCTGACCGCGCGGCCGTACGCGGCGCTGCGCGCGCTCGCGGAGAGCACCGTCCGGATCCGGTCGTCCTGTCCGCTGCTCGAAGCGGAGGTGCGCCGTGCCCTGGGGCGCGCCGGTTTCCGCGAGGTACACGCCGACACCGGGCCCGGCACCGGCGCGCTGCTGACCACCAGGCTCTCCGTGCCCGGGCGGGAGGAGGCGCTGCACCTGGTCGACACCGAACGCGGGGTGTGGGTCTCGGGCCCGCGCAACACGTCCGGCGGCCCCGAGCTGGTGGACCGTGTGCGGGCCTGGTTCGGGGGGCACGGCGCTCTCGGGGCCCCCGAGGCGAGTGGTGCCGCCGAGACCTCCGAGGGCTCTGGGGGCTCTGGGGTTTCCGGGGTCCCTGGGGCGTCCGGGAACGAGGAGAGCCCCGGGCTGGCGATCACACGTTCCCTGGTGGCCGCCCAACTGGCGCTGGCCCTGGTCGCGCAGGTGGCCCGGAGCGTGGACGCGGCGGAGCCCCCGGGCGATCCGGAGTTCATGGTGACCACGGACGAGCTGGTCAGCGAGCCGCATCCGTTCGTCGCCCTGCCCGCCCTGGACCCGCGCGTCGAGGCACCCCTTCCCACGGGAGCCGTGCCCGCGGAGGAGGTGCCCGAACGACTGGACGCGGTGGCGCACCTGTGGGACCGGGTGTTCGGCCCGGTCGGCGAACCCCGGCCGGACGACCTGGAGCAGTTGCCCGTGGGACTGGCCCGGGTGGAGCGCTCTTCCCTCCTCGGCGCGGGTACCACCACCGCGTCGGCCCGACTGGACGCGCTGACCACCGCGCTGCACGCCGTCGCCCGGCCGGAGGGATCCGGCCGCGGAACGGGAGACGGTGGTCGTGCCCGGGCCGGTGATCCCGGGTTCGGGCTGGGGCTGACCCCGTCGGCGGCGGTGGGCGAGGCCGTCGGAGACCTGGTGGTGCGCGTCCGCGACCGCTGGAAGGACGTGGACCGGCCGGAACCGATGTCGGCGTCCGCCCGCAGGCTGTGGGCCGCGCTGACACTGCGTTTCGGGGTCGGGGCGCGGCTGCTCTGCCAGGAGCTGGACGGCACCGCCCTGTGCCGGGTCACCGTTCTCGGCCCCGGCGAGGAGCCCATGGGCGTCAGCGCCGCTCCCGACGTCGACGCCGCGACACGGGAGGCCCTGCTCCGCGCCGTCGCCCGCGTCCAGGCCGCGCGGGACGGGGCGGCCGGCGGTGCTTCCGGGGACACCGCGTCCGCCGGATCCGCGGAGGAGACCGTGGCCGTGACGGCGACGAGGACCGAGGCGGTGACCGCGTCCCTGGCGCGGTGGGCGCGCGAGACCGGCCTGGTTCGGGTGTACGCGCCCGGCGGGGCCGATGCCTGGGCGGAGCGCGGTGTGTACACGGCGGTGGCCTCATGGACCTGACCACACGGAACCAGGGGAACCAACGGGTCTCACCTGAGGGGCGAGACCAGCGAGACCCGCAGGACCGGCAGGGTCAGCAGGACCACCGGGACCAGCGGACCGCGCATGAGGAGCGGGACCAACGGGACCAGAGGTCCGCACGTGAAAAGCGAGGCCAGCGGGACGGGCGCGTCCGTGCCCGGGTCCCGTCCCCCGTGGGGGCGACGCTGGCCGAGCCCCGCACCCTCCGTACGGGCGGGGGCCTGCTGCACGTGGCGATGAGCGGCGCGCTCGCGGTCGTCGGACCGTGGACCCCCGACGCGTCCACGGGCTGTGCGCGGTGCGCCGGGCTCTGGCGCCGGGACGTGGAGGGCGACACCGCCCCCGACCGGCCCGTCCCCGAGCTCTTCCCCCTGTGGGCGGACGCCTTCGCCGGCCTGGCCGAAACCGCCGCACACGGCCCCGAGGACCTGCGGCTGGCGCTGGTCGCCCTGGACTGCCGCACCGGCGAGGTCACCCGGCACCGTCTCGTCCCGCACCCGGGCTGTTCGCACTGCTTTCCCGGGGGCGCCGGACTCGCCGTCCCCGGCGGCCTGGACCTGCGGACCCCGAGGCCGGTCGCCGGCGACGCCCTGCGCACACGCTCCATGGACCGCGCCGGCCTGCGGGCGCGGCTCCTGGACTTTCGCTTCGGACCCGCCGCCCACGTCTACCGGGACGAGGAGTCACCGCTGTCCCTCATGACCTGCGAGACCGTCGCCCCCGGCCACACCAGGCGCGAGGGCGGCTACGGGCGCTCCACCCGGTTCTCCGACAGCGAGGTCCCCGCCTTCCTCGAAGGCGTCGAACGCGTCACCGGCGGCCACCGGCACACCGGCGCGGCCACGGTCTTCGGCAGCTACGCCGAACTCGCCGACGACGCCCTCGACCCCGAACGGCTCGGCCTGCACGAACCCGAGTGGTACGGGCACCCGGTCTTCGACCTGGTCCCCTACTCCCCCGACGTCCCCACCTCCTGGGTCTGGGGCTGGTCCACCCTGGAGCGCCGCCGGATCCTGGTGCCCGAGCATGTCGCGTACTGGCACGCGGGTACCGAGGGCACCCGCTTCCTGTACGAGTCCTCCAACGGCTGCGCGGTCGGCGGGACCCTGGAGGAGGCCGTCCTCTACGGACTGTTCGAGGTGGTGGAGCGCGACGCGTTCCTGCTCGCCTGGTACTCGCGCACACGGCTGCGCGAGATCGAGGCGGACCCCGGCCTCGCCCACCTGACCGACCTGCTGGACGAGCGCGGCCTGCACCTGCGGCTGCTCGACCTCACCTCCGACCTGGGGATCCCCACGGCGCTGGCGGTGGTCACCGCCCCGGAGGAGGCGGTGCGCTCGGGGCTGGCACCGGCGCTGAGCCTGGCCACCGGCACCCACCTCGACCCCCGGCGCGCGGTCATGGCGGCGGTGGAGGAGACCGCCACCAACGCGCTCATGTACCCCAAGTGGGTGCGGATGCGCGCGTCGGTCGACGTGGAGCGCTGCCGCCCCATGCTGGAGGACTTCACCCTGGTCAGGACACTGGAGGACCACACCGGAATGCACGGGCTGTGGGAGTCGCGCCGGCACTGGGAGTTCCTGGGGGCCCCGACCGCCACCGTCCCGATGGAGGGGTTCGCCGCGGGCCGCCCCTCCTCCTTCGCCGGGGCCGACCTCACCGCCCTGCTCCGCGAACGCCTCGACGCCGTGCACGCGCTCGGGCTGGACGTGGTCGTGGTGGACCAGAGCAGCGCCCCGTACACGGACGCCGCCGGGGTCCGCTCGGTGAAGGTGATCGTCCCCGGAGCCCTGCCGATGACCTTCGGCCACACCCACCGCCGTACCCGCTCCCTGGAGCGGCTGACCCGCGCTTCCACGCTGTTCGAGGGAGGAGTCCCATGGGAACGACACGGCCAGGTCCACCCGGTACCGCACCCCTTCCCGTGACCGGTCCCCGCCCTCCCGCGACCGACTCCCGGGCCCGGGTCCTGGCCGGGTTCCACGGCCAGTCGCACGACAAGGACGTCTCCCCGGTGGAGACCCTGTTCTTCGGGCCGGACCTGTCCAACGGCCTGGCCCGGCCCGTACCCGGGCAGGCCCGCCCGAGTCTGCCCGCCCTGGGCCCGCTGCGGGACACGAACGCCTCCGGGCCCCCGCTCGGCGGCCCCTGGTCCCGCGCGCAGCGGCTGCTCGCCGCGTGCGTGGAGGCGGTGCGGGTGCGCCGGATCTCGGCGGCCGACCGCTACCCGGTGCACCGCGCCTACCCGTCCCCGCGCGGGCTCTTCGGCGCCGACCTGTTCGTGGTCTCCGGCGGTCCCGTACCCCGGTGCCTGCGCGTGGACCCGCAGTCGCACGCGCTCCAGCCCCTGGACGGCCTGCCCGCGCCGAGGGAGCCGGAGGACCTCGCCGACGCACGCCTGGTCGTGGCGGTGGACCACCGCCGCTACCCGCCCGAGTACGGGCGGCTGCGCCCCTCGCTCGCCCTGCTGGAGGGCGGACACCTGCTGGCGACGCTCGGTCTGGCCCTGGAACGCGCCGGTCTGCGTCCCCGCACGCACTTCGGTCCCACCGACACCCCGGTGCCCAGCGGTTTCTCGCCCTGCGGCGCCATCACCCTGGAGCCGGACGGGACCTCCGACGCGGACGGGGCAGGCGAGGCTCCCGAGGCGGGCAGCGCTCCGGAAACAGAAGGGACCACAGAAGCAGGCGGCACTCCGGAAACGGAAGGGACCACTAAGGCAGGCGGCACTCCCAAGGTGAGCGGCGCTCCGGAAACGGAAGGGGCCACGGAGCCGGACGGGTTCCCCGAGGCTGACGGGACCCCTACGGACACCGCGCCGACGGTGTCGGCCGAGGCGCTGTCCCGGGTGGCAGCCGCCTCCGCGCCGACGGGCACCGCGCTGCGCCGCTGGCTCGACGACCGCACCAGCGGGGTGTCCACCGCCAACCTGGTCACCAGCTCCCACGTCGGCCCCGGCGGGGGCGAGGGCGTCAGCACCGCCCTCGCGGCCGCCCTCGGCGCCGCCGGGGAGGCCCTCCCCGTACCCGGCGCGCTCCGCCTGTACCGGAAGGTCCTCGTGGCGGACCGGGTGGACGACCGCGCCGCTTGCGAACTCGTGCCCGACGGCACCGAACTCCCCTCCCGGCCCGTGGCGCGCACCGGGGAGACCAACTTCTCCTCCTCCCTCGGCTACACGCTCGCCGTGGACTTCCGCCCGTGGGCGCGTGCCCACGGCGACCACGCCCAGACCGTCCTGCACACCCTCCTCGGCTGGACCGCGCAGTGGGGCTGCCTCGGCGCCGCCGCCACCGGGCTGTGCGCCCGGCCCATGCGCAACTACCAGGAGGCCGACTGGGCGGCCGTGCTCGGGCTCGGCCCCGACCAGACCCCCGCCTACCAGTTGTGGGTGCGCGCCGAACGCGGCTCCTACATGGACCTTCCAGTCGACGCCTCCCCCTGACCCCGTCCGCCCGGCCCCCGTGTCCGGGCGGGAGACCCCCGAAGCCAAGGAAGAGCAGCCACCGTGACCCGTACCTGGTCGGCCGTGTACGTCCACCTCCACCGCGAGCGCGAGCACCTCGACGCCTTCCTGCTGGACCACCTGGCCCCGCGCGCGGAGGAACTGGTGGCGCGGGGCCGCGCCAAGGCGTGGTTCTTCCTGCGGTACTGGGACGGCGGCCCCCACCTGCGGGTGCGCTTCCTCGACGCGGACGCCGACGCCGTCGACGCGTTCTCCGAGCACATGCGCGCCGCCGCGGCGGAGACCGCCGACGACGCGGTCGCCCTGGACAGCGCGGCCTACTACGCGAACCTGCCGCAGGCCGACCCCGGCCGCTGGCACGGTGACGGCGACGTGGTCGGGGCCGTCTACGAGCCCGAGACCGGGCGCTACGGCGGCCCGGAGGCGCTGGAGGTGTGCGAGGACTTCTTCTGCGTCAGCTCCGCCATCGCACTCGCCGTCCTGCGCTCCGCGCCACAGCCGCACCAGCGCCAGGCGGTGGCCGCCGACCTGGCGTCGCTGGCCTTCTCCGTGCTCGGGTTCTCGGACGTGGAGGCGGTCCGCCAGGCCCGCGGCTACCACGCCGCCTGGGACTACTCCGCCGAGGTCGCCCGGGGAGACGGCCGTGCCCGCGAGGAGGCCGAGCACCTGTTCCACTCCTCGCCCTCACGCTGGCTCCAGCGCCGCACGCAACTGGAGCGCCTGGTCTCCGCCGACGGCTCCTCCACCCACCACCTGTGGCACCGTGCGCTCGGCGAGACCGTGGCGAAGCTGCGCCGTCTGCACGCGGAGCAGCCGCTCACCAACGCCCTCACCCGCATCGTGTGGTCCCTGCTGCACATGCACCACAACCGCATCGGCCTGGACATCGACGACGAGCGACGCATCGCCTGGCTCCTGTCACTGTCCTATCCGCGGTGGGAGCCCGCCGGGGACTTCTTCGCGCCCGGGGTGGCCTCGCCCGACCGGGCGTACGCGGAGGCGAGCAAGTACCGGACGGCGACCATCGGCGGCGAGCACCTGCCCCGGCCGGTACCGCACGAGGAGGGGCTCTCCCCGGCCTCCGCCCCCTCCCACGCGGGCCTTCCGGTGGTGGGCCTGCCCGCTCCCGGCCCGCTGACCGCCCCGGTCGGCGACGTGCTGGACCAGCGGTACAGCACGCACGGCGACTACGGCTCCCGCATGTCCCTGGCGGACCTGTCGTCCCTCCTGGGGCACGCCGCCGGGGTCAGCCGCGCCCGCTCCGGCGAGCCCGGCCGCCGCCGGCCGCCGCGCAACCACCCGAGCCCGGGTGCGGCCTACGCCACGCAGGTGTGGGTGGTCGCCCGGCACGTGGAGGGGCTGGACCGGGGCACCTACCGCTACCGTGCCGAGGAACACGCCCTGGTCCGGGCGGACGGCGCCGCGGCCGCCGACCGGCTGGCGGAGCTGTCCCCGTTCCTGCGGGGGTCGGCCGACGGCCGCCCGGGGGCCGTGGCGGACACGGTGGGAGCACTGCTGGTGCTGGTGGGGGACCTGGGGAGGCTGCGGGAGGGGTACGGCCAGCGCGCCCTGCGCCTGCTCCTACAGGAGGCCGGGCACGTGGCGCAGAACCTGTCCCTGTGCGCGACGGCGCTGGGGCTGCGGAGCCTGGTGGTGTCGGGGTTCGCCGACGACGCGGTGAACGCCCGGCTGCACCTGGACGGCGTGGACCGGATCGCGCTGACGCTGTTGCCGGTGGGCTCAAAGCCCTCCCCTGCCTAGGTACCGCGGAGCACGGTGGGTCCGGGGCCGCGCCCCCACTGTGGCGTTCGGAAGTGCTGGATCGGCGTCTCCGGCCCCGTCTCCTCCTCGCACACCGTGGCACCGTGCCCGCAAGCTGAACCACGGGATCTACGGTTCACGCGTCTTTGGAGTCGGAACCCATTCGTCGTCCAGGATCGAGTGAACGACGGAATCGCGCCATGCGTCCCGGGTCCACAGATGTCGACGGATGCGCCCTTCCTCGACCATTCCGGCTCTGAGCATGACGCGCTCAGAAGCCCGGTTCTCCGGAGACCGAGCACCCCATATCCGTTTGAGCCCCAGGCGGTCGAAGCCGAGTCGGAGAAGGAGTCCGACGAGTTCACTGCCGAAGCCTTGCCCCCACAGATCCGTGCGGAGGGCGAACCCGATCTGAGCGCTGTGGGGGCGTTCGTCCACGGCCAAGCGCGCGGTGCCAACGAGATGGTCCTTCTGCACTGCGGCGAGCATGTAGACGCTGCGGTCTCCCCGCCCGGCGTCGGAGACCGCGGCCTCGATGAGCGCAGCGCACTGTTCCTTGGTGCGTGGTGTGAACGACAGGTGCTCGACGGCCTTCCGGTCACCGTAGACCTTGACCAGGTCATCGACATCGGTCGGACGTAGCTCACGCAGGGTGAGCCTGTCACTGGAGAGTTCGACTGGATACATGACCGGCAGGTTAGCGACCCGAGGTTCGGGTCGGCTCTGAAGTGCTGGCTGGATCGGCGTCTCCGCCATGTCTCCTCCTCGCACACCGTGACATCGTGCCCACAGGACAGGCGGACGGCAGGAACAGCAGCGCCCCGGACATGGCTAATCCGGGGGCGCGGCGAAGAGGAGGCTTACTGGAGGGGGCCTGCCTTGAGATCATGAAGGAAGGAGGTCCACTCTGCGGGCGAATACTCGATGTGGCCCAGCTCGCGGTTCTGGGTGTCACGCACGAAGACCGTGTCGCCTTCGGCGACCTCAACGCACTCGGCGCCGCTCCCACCGCTGTAGGAACTCTTGTGCCACGGACGGTGATGGCTCATAGCTCTCCCTGTTCTAGCTGCCGAACCAGCTCTAGGCTGTCATGCGGTGACAGCGCTTCACCTTGAAGTCTTCCGTATACGCTGACGGCTTTGCGTATCTGGTCCGGGTCCTCGATGAGTACTTCATCGAAGGCGTGCTCGGCGGACACCACTGTTTGATCTTCTAGGACCATGATCCGGAACCCTCCTGGAAAGCCTGGATGCTCCCGGGGCGTCCGGGGCAGAACCTGGAAGCGAACCCAGCGCTTCCCGATCACGTCCACGAGGTGAGCGAGCTGCGCCCGCATGGCGGGCACGCCTCCCACGAGGCGCCGAAGCACGGACTCCTCAACGACTACGCATACTATCGGCCGCTCAAGTCGGTTGAATATTTTCTGTCTCTGCAAGCGACCTTGCACTAGGCGTTCGATCGTCTCTTCGTCGGCCTGGGGGCGGTCAGCCGCGAAGAGAGCTTTCGCGTATTCGGGTGCCTGGACGAGCCCAGGAACGAGAACGGGCTGGTAGAAGCGCAGTTCGAGGGCTTCCTTCTCGATGTCCACAACCTTGCGGAACCCTACTGGCACGAGTCCGTGGTTGGAGCATCTCTCCCATGACTGGAGAAGCTTCCCTTTGGCACCCAAAGCTGCGTCGATCTTCGCAGCATGGTCATCCTTTGGGGACATCTTCCCGTTCTCGACGTACGACAGTGAGGCTTCTGAAAGGCCGACCAGAGGAGCTAGATCCTTCAGCGTAAGCTTGGCTGCCTTCCTCCATTTACGCACGTCAGAGCCATACTTCCCCCATATCGGGCTGATCTTTTTTAAGCCCATCAAGCCTCCTTCGCATGAGCTGATCACCCTGTCCAGCAGGATCGGCATCGACGTTGCTTCACCCGTACTTCACCAGGAACCTAAGTCCTTCAACTAACTTGGGCGAAGGTTGAAGACTCTGGACACCGAGACCGCTCGCAGATCATCGTTTCCAGTGAAGCACTCAAACGGAATCTAGCTGGTTGCGCCAACAAGGAGAGCACTGGGCACCGAAATCGCAACGGGAACGGTTGCGACAAAAGGTGTAATCAGACCTTACGGGTCGAGCCTGAGGCGTTGAAGACTTGGCTCTCTTCCTGGATGCCCAACCATGCATTCAACTACTCAGGGTGACGACCTAAGAAGAAAGGGCGACGATGGCGATGGTGATCGACATGGATGAGAAGCGGTCGGGCGGCCCTAGGGAACAAGCCCCTGACCGGCTCCCCCGTCGCCTCGGTGACTCGCGCTCGAATGCGCCCCTGGCCTTCGATGAGGGCCGCCCTCACTTGGGTGCCGCGATGGTCCTCCCTGGAGAGCCGGACCAGGTCGCCGTCATGCGGCGCCGTATCCGCTCGCGCACCAACGGACACAGCCCCGAGACTGACGCCGTGGTGCTCCTGGCGAGCGAGTTGTTCACCAACTCTCTGCGTCATTCCCACAGTGGTGGCCCCGGGGAGAGGTGACCGTGTCAGTGTTCAAGCTCCCCGGTCGCTATCAGGTACGTGTCACAGACCAGGGACCGCGAGAGAGCGAGGAAGGTATCTCCTTTCCCTACCTCCGCGCCTCGGATCCGCTCAGCGAGGGCGGGTTCGGTCTGCGCCTGGTCGCGAACGAAGCCAGCCGCTGGGGCACGATCCACGAGAACGGCCGGACCACGGTGTGGTTCGAGCTCGACCGCGTCCCTCTCACCCTCAGCTCGTGAGGCCGCCATGGGCTGGACACACGCAGACGACCAACCTGCCTACGACGCCGCCCGAGAACTCCAGCACCACGTCGGCCCTCGATGGCTCGTGTTCTGGGGACCCGCGTCGCGAAGCTTCTGGGGCTTCCTGCGCGGAGGCCCCCACCCCCTGATACTGAGCGCCCCCACGGCACGGGGCCTCGTGGACAAGATCCAACGGCACCGACGATGAACGAGAAAGCGAGCGGATGGTTCTCCTGTGCGGGCACTGCGGCAACCCACGCGAGGGCGGAGCGCCGACCTACCGCTGCACCTGCATCCCCGCCCACGTGTGGGAAGAACCCGATCTTGCCCAGGCCGTACGCACCCTGAACCTGTCCGAGGTCATCCGATGCATGCGCCAACACCCCGACACACGACACCTGTCCCAAGTAGCTCTGGCCACCATGTCCGGCCTGTCGCAGGCGATGGTCTCGCGCCTGGAGAACGGCGTGAACGTCGCCAGCATCAACCGCGCCGTCGACGCCCTGGCGGGCCTTGGAGCACCCGGGGCCGCGGACGGGAAACGGTGGCGACTGCCCGACGACAGCGAGCCTCTGCCCCCGGCCAAGCCTCAAATGACTCCAGGCGTGCCGTGTGTGGTCATCACCAGCCCCGTCCCCATCTACGTGCAGGTGATGGACCCACCCGACCCCTCCACCACAGGAACCAACCGTCACAGCGATGTCGCCTTCGTCATCGACACGGACGGTCCGCGCCTGATCGTCAACCAAGACATCCCCTGGGGCGTGACCAGCGCCCCTGGCGGAGCTACCGCATGGTTCGCCCTCACCGACCGCGAACAGCACATCACGACCGCCCACGAGTTGAAAGCCCGAACATGACCCCCTCCGACCTGCTCGAAACCCCCGCTGGGGAAATGACCTCCGTGGCAAAGCGAACGAAGCCTCCCGGTTCCGCAGACACCATCCGAGCGAACCTGGGAGAAGCCTCACACCGACACGGCGTGAGGTACCCGAGAAGGAAGGAATTCCACATGTCCCCCAAGAACCTCTCGACTCTGCTGGAGTCGCCCGACGGCGAGTCTCGCGCGGAGATCGCCCGACTCGGCGACGCTTTTCCCCTCGACCCGTCCACGGCCATCTTCGAGGCCAGCGACGAGGCCCCGACCCAGGTCCGCCCGTGGGGTCTGCGGCGCGCGGTCACCCCGAAGCTGCGCCCCGAGGTGGCCGAAGCGGTGGACCGCTTCGTCTACGACCCCGTGACCCAGCAGGGCACCGACCGCATCACCGGAGCACCGGCGGTCGGCAAGCGCTCCAGCGGCACGAAGGAGACCACCGGCGACCCCGACGGAAGCCGCCCGACAGCCGAGGAGACCACCTCCGACTGATGGTCTCCTCGGCTGCACGGAAGGCGGTGCTCGTCCTCACCAACACCGAGGACGGCACCGCCGACCCCGTGATCCACCACCTGTCGGAACGCGGCGTGCCCGTCGTGCGTATGGACCCTGGTGACTTCCCGGCCTCGATGACCGTCGAAGCCGCCTTCGATGGCGAGCACTGGGAGGGAGCGGTCCACGACGCCTTCCGCGGAGTGGACCTGGGCTCGGTGCGCAGTGTCTACTACCGGCGTCCCTCCCAGTTCACGTTGGCCGAAGGCATGTCCGGCCCCGACCAGCGCTGGGCCTATCGTGAAGCCCGCATGGGATTCGGCGGTGTCCTACTGGCACTGGACTGCCTGTGGATCAACCAGCCGTCGCGCATGAGCGCGGCCGAGTACAAACCCGTTCAGCTCGCGACAGCGGCCAGGGCCGGGCTGAGGGTTCCGCGCACGATCATCACGAACGTGCCCGGCCACGCTGCAGACTGGGCCGCTGGTATCTCCGGCCCCGTCGTGTACAAACCGATCGGTGGCGCCCTGCACGTCGAGCAGGGGCGCACCTGGATCGTCTACGCCAACGCGGTCGCCGCCGTCGAAGAACTCCGCGACCCCGCCGTGGGCCTGACCGCCCACTGCTTCCAGGAATGGGTGGACAAAGCGTTCGAGGTCCGCCTGACGATCGTGGGCAAGGCGATGTCCGCCGTGGCGATCCACGCCCGATCCCAGGCCGCGCACATCGACTGGCGCAGCGACTATGGCGCCCACCGGTACGAGGTCGTCGACGTTCCCGACGCTGTCCGCTTCGGCCTGGAGCGCTACATGCACGCGTTCGGGCTCGTCTACGGCGCCGCTGACTTCGTGGTCTCACCCGATGGGAGGTGGACCTTGCTGGAGGTCAACCCCAACGGCGAATGGGGGTGGCTGGCGGACCATTGCGGCCTGCCTGTCGGACAGAGCATCGCCGCACTACTGGAGAAGGGACAGATGTGACCAGAGCTGTTCACGAACTCTCGTCCGGGCTCACCGCTCACATGATCGAGGAGGGCGTACTGGTGCCAGGAGACCGCCTTACCGAGGCGTTCCGGCGTGTGGACCGGGGGGTGTTCGTTCCGGCCTTCGCCCTGCACGAGCACACCTCGCAGGGCGTGCGCTACAGGCTCGTGCGGGGTGAGGTCCCCGAGCAGCACGAGGCGTGGGCTCGTCATGTCTACGCCGATGAGACGCTGATCATCGAGATCGCCGGAGAACCGGTCATCGACGCCCTGCCCGGGGGCACGGGCACAGGCCGGTGGACCAGCTCCTCCACGATGCCCAGCCTCATGGTGCGGATGCTCCACCAGCTCGACCTGGATGGCGACCCTCGCGTCCTGGAAGTCGGGGTCGGCTCGGGATACAACGCCGCGATCCTGTGCGAAGTCCTGGGCTCGGACCGTGTCACGAGCATCGACATCTCACCGCGTCTGGCCTTCGACGCCACCCAACGCCTCTCCGCTCTGGGGTACACACCGGTCGTGGCCGAGTATGACGGCCACAAGGGTTTTCCCGACCGTGCTCCGTACGATCGGATCATCAGCACCACGGCCTTCACCCACGTTCCACCGGAGTGGATCCGGCAGACGGCTCCCGAGGGAGACATCCTCGTCAACATCGCGGGTGGGACCGGAGGAGCCATGCTCAAACTCCAGGTGCGCGACGACCACACCGCGCAGGGACGCTTCATCCCGCAGTGGGCGGGGTTCATGCCCGCACGGAGCGAGACCCCCCGGCAGCGCGTCACCGTGGACGACGCGGGTGAGCAGAGCACGACCGCGCTGAACCCCGCGGTCGTGCGCGAGGAACCGGCCATGGCATTCCTGGCGCAACTGGCCACGACGGACGCCGACACCGTTCTCAGGACAGCCGATGACGGCGCTGACTTCCTCTTCATGGAAGGCGCCGACGGGGCCTGGGCCGAGATCGACACGGACACAGTCAATGGCCGCCACCCGGTGGTTCAGGGTGGTCCGCGCCGTCTGTGGAACCAGGTAGAGAACGCGCACCACTGGTGGCTCGCCAACGGTCAGCCGGACTGGAGCGCCTTCGGAGCCACCGTCATACCTGAAGAACAGCACGTGTGGTTCGGCTCTCCGGAGAGCGACCAGCGCTGGCCACTGCCACATCCGCGGTGACCGCCCCGCAGTGGTCACACGCGATGGGGCCTTGCCCGGTCACCTGGGTGAGGTCCTTGTGCCGCACGAGGGACACGCCTCCGACCGCAGGGCCCGGTCTTGGACAGAGCTCACGGGCTCGGGATCAAGACGTGGAGGTCGCCATGCGGTCGGCTCGCACCACGGAGCCGTCGCGAAACCGATCCTTCCCTAACCAGTCCAGTCAGTCCTTCAGCAGGGCTACCTGGAACCGTTTACGCACGAATTGAGGACAAGCCATGTTCACCATGCGTCTCGCCACCGAGGCCGACACCCCTGCGGTCACGTCGATGATCACAGCGCGCTGTGGCTGGATGGAGCAGCAGGGGTTGGAGTCGTGGCGTGAGAACATCGACGACCTCGCCGGGCAGTCCGGGAGCGGCTTCATGTGGGTACTCGAATTCGAGGGCAGCATCGTCGGATGCACCACGGTCATGACCCAGGCACCGCCCAAGGACTGGACACCTGAGGAGGCGGACGAACCAGCCCTGTACTTGTTCACGACCGTGACCGATCCCGCGTACCAGGAACACAAACCTGGAACCCTGATCGCGCTGTGGGCCGTCGACCGGGCCGCACGACAGGGACGTACCTGGGTCAGGCGGGGATGCTTCTTCCCTGAGTTGGTCAAGTACTACGAGACCCAGGGGTACAGCCTGGTCAAGGAACAGAACCGAAGTGCCGGGCACCTGTACCTACTCGCACGCCGAGCGGAACGTCTCGACCTTGAAGCTCTCGGGATGGAAACCAGGACCACAGCCTGACACTGGAAGTGAGGAAGGCGCCCCGTTACTCCATATGGGAGGCACGAAGGCATTCGTCTGGGGAAGGTCCACCCACCCAGACAGCGCTGGTGACACCAACTGCGTCGAGGTCGCCGGTGGAGCCCCTACCGCTGTGCGGGACACGCAGAACCGGGAGCAGGGACACCCAGCGTTCGCGGCCGCCGAGTGGGCCGTGCCCGTGGATACCCTCAGGGACCACGACTGGCCACCGGGCCCCAAGGCGGTACTCCCCCACGGGAGGCCACCCTCTTTCGTGTCCTCACATGGCGATGGGCGCCTTGAGCAAATGTCATCAATTCTGACATTGAGGACTGTTTGGAAAGAATGACAGAGGAGCAAAATTCCTTTTCTGTCCGCCCTGAACTGCGAACATGGCGAACACCAGAGATTACCCAGGGGTAACTCGCAGAAAGGTTCGCATCCGCTCCAGTCCTGCTCTAATCTGGCAGCGTTCCCACAACTCAATCCACACAATGACCCCGCGACGGTTAGCACCGTCCGGGGCCGTGGCCAGCAACTTCCACCCTTTAACGACAAGGATTGCCAGCATGCGCAAGTTTAGCGCTGCGGCCCTGATCCGTGCCATCGGCACGGCCAAGGCCCTCTTCGCCTCCCCGTGCGGACGCCACTCCTCCGTCTGCGGCCGTCGCCGCCGCTCCACCCGGGTCCGCCGCTACGTCCCGGTTCCCGCCCCGGTCGAGGACACCGCACCTCCCGCGCCTCCCATGCGAACCGACCGGGCCCCCGAGCGCCCCAGGCTCCCCGCTCCCGTCCCCGCGCCCCGCCTGGCTCCGCCGAGCGAGCGGTTCCCCGCCGACGAGATCGCCCTGGTCCGCCCCTACTACGAGGCCCGGGAGCGCGAACTCGCGCGCGTTCGGGCCACGGCGACCACCCGCCCGCACCGCTGGACCGGTGAGGACGTCCCGCCCCGCGGCGACCTCCTCGCGGCCGGACCCTTCCCGGCTCCGAGCCCCGAACCCCTTCCCGTACCCGCCCCGCGCGCCCCGTCGCCCGCATGCGAGGACCCCGAGGACTGGCGTACGCTCACCCGCCTCACCCGTGTCTGGCTCGACCAACAGCGACGGCGGACGCAGCAGCCCACGCAGCGGTCCGGGCAGCGGCACCACCGGCAGGCGGTCCCGGCATGACCTTCCTGTCCATGCCCAAGGTGCCCAGGCCCCTCGTGTTCTGGGAGCACCGCGTCTACCCGGGGACGCTGGACCAGCTCGCGCGGGTCCGCGCGGAACTCGCGACGGACCTGGCCGGTTTCGACGAGGACCTCGTCGAGACCGTGCGGCTGTGCGCGAGCGAACTCTTCGCGAACTCCGTCAAGTACACCGACTCGGGCGGACGGGACGGCGAGGTCCTGCGCGCGCTGTCGATGCCGGACGCGCGGACCCTGCGGTTCTCGGTGAGCGACTGCGGTGGAGGGGGCGGCGTCCCGGCCGTCCCGGAGGAACGGACAGAGGACGAGTGGAGCTGGGCCGAGGGCCGGCGCGGTCTGCTCCTGGTCGAGAACCTGTCCAGGCGGTGGGGCCACTTCCGGCTCGCGCCCTGGGCGGATCTGGGCACCCACGTCTGGGCCGTCTTCGACGTGGAGGCGGGCGCGGCCCCGCCCGACCCGCGCCCCACGTCTTCACCGGCGCGGCCGGTTGAACGAGGACAGGGCGGGGAGGCGGTGGGCCTTCGCCTCCCCGACCCGCGCCACGCCCATGGGAGCGCTTCCATAGGATGTCCCGTATATGCCCCCTTCTCCGCCGACGGGACCTTCGGCACCCTTCCGTATCCCTTGGGACACAAGTCCCTGCCCCCCACTGGCGCCTGTGGCTACTCGGTAGTAACATTGGCTTGTTACTAGTCGGTAGATCCGCGTGTACAGACACCGCGGCCGGGACACACAGCGGAGCTGTCCATGACGCATTACAAGAGCAACCTGCGCGACATCGAGTTCAACCTCTTCGAGGTCTTCAGGCGCCAGGACGTACTGGGCAAGGCCCCCTTCGAGGAACTCGACGAGGAGACCGCCCGCACGATCCTGGACGAGGTCAACCGCCTCGCCACCGGTGTCGTCGCCGAGTCCTTCGAGGACGCGGACCGCAACCCCCCGGTCTTCGACCCGAAGACGAACACCGTCGCCATCCCCGAGAGCCTGAAGAAGTCCTACCAGGCCTACATGGACGCCGGCTGGTACAACCTCGACCTCCCCCAGGAGCTCGGCGGCCTCGGCGCCCCCCGCTCCCTGGTCTGGTCCGCCGCCGAGCTGGTCCTCGGCTCCAACCCCGCCGTCCACATGTACTCGGCCGGTCCCGGCTTCGCGAGCATCCTCTACTCCGAGGGCAACGAGAAGCAGAAGGAGTTCGCCAAGCTCGCCATCGAGCGCGGCTGGGGCGCCACCATGGTCCTGACCGAGCCGGACGCGGGCTCGGACGTCGGCGCGGGCCGCACCAAGGCCGTCGACCAGGGCGACGGCACCTGGCACATCGAGGGCGTGAAGCGCTTCATCACCTCGGCCGAGCACGACATGTCCGAGAACATCTTCCACCTGGTGCTCGCCCGCCCCGAGGGCGCGCGCGCCGGCACCAAGGGCCTCTCGCTCTACCTGGTGCCCAAGTTCCTGGTCAACGAGGACGGCTCCCTCGGTGAGCGCAACGGCGCCTACGTGACCAACGTCGAGCACAAGATGGGCCTCAAGGCCTCCACCACCTGCGAGCTGACCTTCGGCGACAAGCACCCCGCCATCGGCTACCTCGTGGGCGACAAGCACGACGGCATCCGCCAGATGTTCCTCATCATCGAGTACGCGCGCATGATGGTCGGGACGAAGGCGATCGCCACCCTGTCCACGGGTTACCTCAACGCGCTGGAGTACGCCAAGGAGCGCGTGCAGGGCAACGACCTGGCCGGGGACAAGGACTCCCCCAAGGTGACCATCACCCACCACCCGGACGTGCGCCGCAGCCTCATGACGCAGAAGTCCTACGTGGAGGCCATGCGCGCCCTGGTCCTGTACACCGCCACCCAGCAGGACGCGATCCAGATCGCGCACCAGGAGGGCCAGGACGTCACGGAGCTGGAGGCGATGAACGACCTCCTCCTGCCGATCGTCAAGGGTGTGGGCTCCGAGCGCTCCTACGCGCTGCTCGCCGAGTCCCTCCAGACCCTGGGCGGCTCCGGGTTCCTCCAGGAGTACCCGATCGAGCAGTACATCCGCGACGCCAAGATCGACACCCTCTACGAGGGCACCACCGCCATCCAGGCCCAGGACTTCTTCTTCCGCAAGATCGTGAAGAACGGCGGCCAGGCGATGGGCAGGCTGGCCGGTGAGATCAAGGCCTTCGCGCAGAGCGACGCGGGCAACGGCCAGCTCAAGGAGGAGCGCGCGCTGCTCCTTGAGGGGACCGAGAACGTCGAGAAGATGGTCGAGCTCATGGTCGGCCACGCGATGAGCTCCGCCGAGGACAAGCGCGAGCTGTACAAGGTGGGCCTGAACTCCACCCGCCTGCTCATGGCCTTCGGTGACGTCGTCCTGTCCTGGCTGCTGCTGCGCCAGGCCGAGGTGGCCCTGAACAAGATCGACGGCGCCGGCGACGAGGACAAGGACTTCTACACCGGCAAGATCGCCGCCGCGCGCTTCTTCACCGAGCAGTTCCTGCCGCGCATCGCCGCCGAGCTCCGCGTCGCCGAGGGCGTGGCCCTGGACCTGATGGACGTCCCCGAGTCCGCCTTCTAGGGCACCCTCCCCGGCGTACGGGACCCCGTGGCGGGCGGGGCGGCCTCCGGGCCGCCCCGCCCGTCACGCGTGTCCGACCGCCACCGTGCGGACCCCGGCGCGCCGGGGTCCGACAATGGGGGGATGGACCGTCCGGAGATGGCGCTCTTCGTGGGGCTGCAGGCGTCGGGCAAGACCACCTTCTACCGTGCCCGCCTCGCGGCCACCCACCTGCACGTCAGCAAGGACGACTTCCCCAACGCCCGGAGGCCCCAGCGGCGCCAGATGCGCATGGTGCACGAGGCGCTGGGCGCGGGGCTCAGCGTGGCCGTCGACAACACCAACCCCTCTCCCGAGGAGTGGCGGCCGCTCGTCGAGGCCGCCCGGGAGCACGGTGCGCGGGTGGTCGGCTACTGGTTCCCCCCGGACCTGCCGCTCACCCTGGAGCGCAACGCGCAGAGGCGGGGCCGGCGCCGGGTTCCCGACGTGGGGGTCCACGCCACCAGGAAGCTCCTGCGCCGTCCCACCCCGGCCGACGGCTTCGACGAGGTCCACACGGTCGTCTCCGACGGTGCCGGCGGGTTCACGATGTGGCCGGACCGGCCGTGACCGTACCTCCCCCCGCCCCGTCGGCGTCGGCCTCCCCCCGCGCCCGGCCTCCCGGCGGAGTCCAGACGTAGGGGGTCGTGGTGGTCACCGCCTCGAATCCCAGGCGGCGCAGGACGGGCGCGCTGTCCTCGGAGGCGTCCACCTGGAGGTAGCGGACGCCGCGCGCGGCGGCGACGCGGGCACGCGCGGCCACCAGCGCGCGGTAGATCCCCCTCCCCCGCCACCCCGGCAGCGTCGAGCCGCCCCACAGTCCCGCGAACTCCGTGCCCTCCCGCAGCTCCAGCCACGCTGCGGAGACCACCTCGCCGTCGGTCTCGGCGACCATGACGAAGAGCCCGTCCGGGTCCGCGGCGATGCGGTCGGCGAGTTCGCCGGCCAGCCACCCCCAGTCCTGTCCCCACACCCGTGACTGCATGTCGGCGATCCGGCGCAGGTCCGCGTCCTCCCCCACCCCGCGGAGGACGACACCGGCGGGCGGCTCCGAGGCGGCGACCGAGCCGGTCCGTCCGACCATCACGGTCTCGCGCTCCTCCGGCACGAACCCCGCCGCGCGGAGCCGCCCGGTCAGGTCCCCGGGCCGGTCGTGCCCGTACGTCTTCCACTCCACCGGCTCCCCGCGCGCGGCGAAGTGGTCGCGCTGCCGGGCGATCAGCCGATCCAGCTCCTCTCCGCGCATCCCCGTGTCGGGCGGCGCGGTGACGAGTCCCCGGTGCCGGCCGACCAGGCGCGTCACCGGCCCGTCGCGCTCGGCCCGGACACCGGCCGGGAGGTTCGGGGGCGCGCCCCGCGTCTGCTCGCCATGGGCCGCGAGCAGGCCGTCGCTCTTCGTCACGGAGAGACCCTACGGACCGCACGGCCCGGGTCAACCGGTTTTCCGGAGCGTCCGGAGGGATCCCCACCCCCTGGGCGCGCCTTCCGGGCCCACGTGTACGGAAAGTCGCCCTGGGTAGCCGCACACCCGAACACATGCGCCGCCGGGAGGCGCACGGAAGGGGGCACAGGCATGGCACAACCCAACGACGACCGCGTCGAGGGCGTGCACGCGTTCGACGACTACGACCGTGTGGCACTGGTGACCGGTGCGGACAGCGGGATCGGCCGGGCGACCGCGATCCGCCTCGCCCAGGAGGGCTTCGACATCGGCGTGACCTTCGAGCGGGACGAGGAGGGCGTCAGCCGGACCGAGGCCGAGATCCGCGAGATCGGCCGCCGGGTGTCGATCCGCCAGCACGACCTCACCGACCCCGTGCGGGGATCCCAGGCCATCACCGAGCTGATCGAGGACCTCGGGGGCGTGGGCGTCCTGGTCAACAACGCGGGTACCGGCTCCGGGGAGCCCCTGCTGGAGACGGACTACGAGCGCTGGCGCCAGGTCCTGTCCGTGGACCTGGACGGGGCCTTCCTCTGCGCGAAGGCCGCGGCGACGCACATGCGCGACGCCGGGCGCGGCGGCCGCATCGTCAACATCACCAGCGTTCACGAGGACTACCCGAGGGTGAACGCCGGCGCCTACTGCGTCGCCAAGGGCGGGGCCAAGCTCCTCACCCGTGTCCTGGCCCTGGAACTGGGGCTGTACGGCATCACCGTGAACGCGGTGGCGCCGGGAGAGATCGCCACCCCCATGACCGGCCAGCACGAGCAGGAGCCCGTGCTGGACTCGCGTGCCGGGTACCCGCTGTCCCGGCCGGGGCACGCCTACGAGGTGGCCGGGGCCGTGGCCTTCCTCTCCAGGCCGGAGGCGTCCTACGTCACCGGGGCCTCGCTGTTCGTGGACGGCGGCCTGTCGCTGATGGGCCCGCAGGCCGGAGGCGCGCTCCAGGACGCCACCTGGCGCGCGGGCTGACCGTCCGGGCCGCCTGCGCCGGCCGCCGGCCTCGCGTCCCGGGTCAGCGCTTCGGCCAGTCGGCCTCCTCCTGGGAGGACCACCCCGACCAGCGGTGGACCTCGACCAGGATGACCGCCTCCGCGGGCGGCTCGGCGCGGTACTGGGAGTACCGTTCGGCGAGCCGCTCCCGGGCCTCCTCCCAGGCCGGGCCCGAGTGCTGGACCAGCGCCTCGCCGTCCGCCCGAGCCCACCACAGCCGGTCCCAGTCGTCGCTGTACTCGTCTGCGAGCAGCGACACCCGGGGATCGCCCTCGATGTTGCGCACCCGCTTGAGCCTGTACGTGGTCTTCGGCTTGTGGTCCACGGGGATCGCGACCGTGTCGCCGTAGGCCGCGAACACCACGGGCACCAGGTGGGGCTGCCCGCCGTCGTCCACCGTGGCCAGCCTGGCGACGCGGCTCTTCGCGAACCTCTCCCTCGTCTGCTCCCGGCTCCACCTCATACGGAGAACGTGCCACGCGGACGGGGAGGGCACAAGGGGGCCGCACCGGCCGGGAGTCCGGGAGCGGGATCCGGAGCCGGGCCCCGCGCTAGGCGCGGGAGCGGCGCAGGATGAAGAAGTACAGCACCGCGGTCGCGCACGCCGTGGTCACGCACATCGGCACGAACGCCACCTGGTACGACTCCGGCTCGTCCGGCAGTGCCTGTAGGACCGCGCCGGCCGCCACGGTGCACACCACGGCGGTGGTGAAGCCGCTCATGTTCACCAGGCCCGAGGCGACCCCGGTCCGGCTCGCGGGGATGCCGTCGCGCGCGAAGTCGAAGGAGACCGTCGGCGCCAGGGTCTGCCCCACCGCGCTGGCCGCCATCACCGTCAGCCCCAGGGCCACGGGAGGCCCTCCGGGCCACACCACCAGCAGCAGCCAGCCCAGGCTCAGCACCGTTCCCAGCGTGAGGGCCAGCGCCCCGCGCACACCGGGCCTGCGGCCGATCACGACACCGGCGAACGGGGCCAGCCACAGCCCGCCCGCGGCCAGGGCCGTGAGGGTGAGGGCGGCCGTGCCCTCGGGCAGTCCCAGGCCGCCCACGAGGAACGGGTAGCCCCACAGCACCATCATCATCGTGAACGGCGCCATGACGGCCGCGTGGTGGGCCATGCCGATCAGCGGGCCGCGTGTGCGCAGCGCCTCCTTGAGCGCGGCCCACACCGGGATCGGGTCGGCGACCGTGGACCGCCCCGCCGCCCCGGCCGGCCGGTCGCGCACGACCAGCAGCATCAGGAGGGCCATCAGCGCGGTCAGGGCCGCGGTGCTCAGGAACGCGGCCACCCAGCCGATCCCGTCCAGGGCCCACGCCAGCGGCGCGGCACTGGCCACCTGGCCGGTTCCGCCGACCACGCCGGTGAGCCCGCTGATGAGGGCGTAGCGCGAGCGCGGGAACCACAGGGCGGCCAACCGGATGACGTTGAGGAACACCAGGGCGTCGCCGACCCCGACGAGGAACCGCCCGGCCACCGCCGTCCCGATGCCGGGGGCCAGCGCGAACAGGCACGACCCGACCATCATCGCCACCATGCCCATCACGAGCGTGTAGCGCGGGCCGAGCCGGTCGGCGAGCAGACCGGCGGGCACCTGGAGGAGCACGTACACCAGGAGTTGCAGCATCGGCAGCAGGGACAGGAGCGCGGGGCCCGCGTCGAAGCGCGCCTGCGCCTCCAGGGCGGCCACGCCGAGGCCGTTGCGGTGCAGCATCGCCAGGAAGTACCCGCCCACGGCGACGGCCCACACGAGCCAGGCGCGGGCACCGCCCACGGGCCCCGTGGGGACGGCGCCCCCGGATGCTGTAGTCCGCTCATCGGATGTATCGGTCTGTGCCACTGGGCGACTTCTCTCCGTTTCGTACGACCTTCCCAGTGTCCTCCAAGCGGCGGACCGCCTCATACACCGGGGCGAGGGGCGGGCGAAACCGGACGTAACACCCGTGGCATACCAGGGCACGGGGCCGGCAAAGCCCATGTTTGATCGGGTCAAGGGCGCGTAACCTGCACAGAGTCACTGAGAGCGACACAGAACAAGCCAAGAGTTGCCAAAACGGGTGAGACTCACGACATCCCGCGTGCAAGCGGACATCTTTTCCCCCGCATCCAGGAGTCGGACGCACGAACGAAATACCCGCGCTGACCTGGTGGTTCTTGATGACGCGCAGTTGATATGGTTTCGTTAAATGTGATATTGGTCACTCCAAGAAGCCTCGACTACCGGGGGTCAGTTGCTGCTAGCATCCGGAGCGCAAAGAATAACTACGAGGTAACGACATCGTTCGGGCCTCACCAACTTTGTGGAGGGAACCCGCCGGCTGGCGGCGCACCTCGAACCGCGGCGACGTGGCCGCACATGCGGCACAGTCACCACCGCGGCAACCTAGACCAATGGAGACGACCTTGAGTCACTGGCGCCTGAACAATCCCCGGGCCTCCAGGGTGAAGTCGGCCCTCGCCAGGCGAATCAAGCACAAGCCTCGCCACTCCTTCTGCGCCGAGCGCGCGATCACGGCACTGCTGAACGAACTCGCCTCCCTGACTCCTCGCCAGTTCTACTGGTCGGGCACCTCCGAACTGGCCGTCGTCTCGGTCCAGCGCGACGTCAACGTCTGGTGCCGCGACGGCCGCTTCTTCTGGAACGACCTGTTCCACGGCGGGCCCATCTCCCACCCCGCGAGCGACCCCGCCGGCGCCGCCGAGCTCCTCAACCCCTTCGCACGGGGACCGGAGCCCGTGTACGGACACGGCTCCGTCATCAGCCACACGGTCGCCGCCTGAGACCCTCCCGGTGCTCCTGAGCCGACTCCAGGGCACTGCGGCTCCAGGCACCGGCACGGCTCCACCCGCGCCCCCGGCCCTCCCCCGGTGATCCGACCGGCGACGGGAGAGGCCTGCTTCCGCACCAGGCGCACCGAACACCCGCGCATCGGGCGTCCCGTGCCCGGAACCCGGACACGGGCGCTCCCACGCCAGGCGCCCCGTCACGGGCGGGAGGGTCCCGCTCCGGCCGGCGGGACCCGAACACCGGCCCGCTCCTCCCCGCCCCTCGCGCCGCTTCGAGAGCGGCCCGCGCCAGGGGTGCCCCGCGTCTTGGACTCCCCGCGTCCCCGCCCGTGCCACGGGCTCCGCCGACGCGGATTCCACCCAGTGTGAGGACCGCCCGGCGTGAGGACCGCCCGATGTGAGTCCCACCCGGTGTGGGGGCCGCCCGGCGTGAAGACCGTCCGGCGTGAGGACCGCCCGATGTGAGGGCCGCCCGGCGTGAAGACCGTCCGGCGTGAGGACCGCCCGATGTGAGGGCCGCCCGGCGGGGGCTCCGACGGGGAGGCGGTCACCCGGCAGAACAGATCTTCCGACCTACGGCATCAAACCCCCACATATGGGCATACAACCCCTCTGAACCATCCGAAGTTGTGCCCCACGTGGATCGCCCACGGGTTACGGTGACTGCTGACACATTTCCGGGCACACGCACCGGCCCGAACCCCGGCGGGCCGTCCTCGATCACCCCCTGAACCACCTCAGAGGACCCATGCGCCCCCTCAACCCCGACGAGCCCCTCGGCCTCGGGGGTTTCCGTTCCTACGCCCGTCCCGGTCCCGGCGGCGTACCAGGCGGCTCCGACGTGCCCGCCACCGGACCACGGCTCCGGCGGGGACGCCGCGTCCTGCTGCGCGCGGCCGCCCTCACCGGTGTGGCGGTCCTCCTCGCGGGCGCGGGCCTGTACGCCTTCACCGCCCCGCCCCGGCCCCCCGAGGGAACGGCGGCCGCCGGCGCCGAGGCCTGCTCCGCGTCCGCCTGGACCGTCTCCGACAGCCTCGCGCCGCCGGAGGATCCCCAGGTCGCCTTCTCCGACGAGATCCCCCTCAAGCTGTCCTTCTCCCCGGACGGCTCCGTCCTGGCCGTCTCCCAGATCGACACGGTGACCCTGTGGGACTGGCGGGAGTCACGGGTCCTCGCCCGGATCGACCACGAGTCCTCCTCCGTACCTCCGACCCCCGCGACGTTCAGCTCCGACGGCTGCCTGCTCGCCTACGGCACCCCGCACGGCGCCGTCGTCGTCGACCTGGCGACCGGCGGGAGGAGGACCGTCGGTGAGGGCGGGGCAGTGCGGTCCGTCACCTTCAGCCCGGACGGCTCCTCGCTCGCGCTGGGCGTGCGGAGCGATCCCGACGGCCGGCTCCTGCACCTGTACGACACCGTGACCTGGGATCTGGAGGACCGGCTGTCCGGTTCCGCCACGCTGGGTTCGATCAGGTACTCGCTCGACGGCAGCGTGGTGGCGGGCGGCGAGGACGGCGGCGGGGTCACCGTGTGGAGCACCGGCGTCCCCTCGCCGACGGGCCTGGTCCTGGACCGCGCGGGTGTGGGCGCGGGCGCGTTCGACCTCCTCCCGGACGGCTCGGGCGTGCTGCTCATCCGTTCCGGCAGAGTGCTCCTGGTGGACCCGGCGACCGACGAGGTCAAGCGCGAGTACGTCCCCGACACCAGCGGGGGAGTCCTGGTGGACGTCGCCTACAGCGCCGCGAGCGGCCGGGTGTTCGCGGCCCGCCTGGACCCCGTCAACGACACCGGCGACATGGTGGCGTGGGAGTACGGTGCGGCGACCGAGGTCGCCCTGGGCCCGGACCTGCCACGCGTGTTCCCCATGGCCCTGTCCAAGGACGGTTCGCGGGTGGCGGGCCTGCGGACGGGGACGGGCGACATCGCGGTCTACGACACGGACCTGTCCCTGCTCAACGTGCTCACCGACTGAACCGGAGGGCGCCCGCGGGGCGCGGCGGGCGCCCTCCTCCCCCGCCGCCGGGCCCGGGGCCGGATCCGGGCCGGCCCTGGGACGCGACTCCCCGGACCGCTACATTGGGACATCCCCACCACCCCTTCCGAAACGGTGGGATCAGGCACCGTCCTCTCGACGCAGTGAGGAACACGTACCGCCGTGCAGCCCCTCGCCTCCGACGACCCCCACCGCATCGGCCCGTACCGGGTCCTGGCCCGTCTCGGCTCCGGCGGCATGGGCAGGGTGTACCTGGCGCGCACCCCCGACGGCCACTTGGGCGCCCTCAAGGCGGTCAGGGAGGAACTCGCCCACGACACCCTGTTCCGTGCGAGGTTCGCCCGGGAGATCCGCGTCGCCCGGAGCGTCCGCGGCCCCTTCACCCCCGCCGTCGTGGACGCCGACCCCGACGCGGACGTGCCGTGGATGGCCACCGAGTACGTCCCCGGCCCCACCCTCAAGGAGGCGGTGCTGGCGGGCGGCCCCTTCCCGGAACCGTCGCTGCTGGTCCTGGCGCTGGGCCTGGCCCGCGCCCTGGAGACCATCCACGCGGCCGGGCTCATGCACCGCGACCTCAAGCCCGGCAACGTGCTGCTCTCCCCGCGCGGCCCGCAGGTGATCGACTTCGGTATCGCCCGCGCCGTCGAGGGCACCGTCCTCACCCGTACCGGCCAGACCTTCGGCACGCCGGCCTACACCTCCCCCGAGCAGGTCGTCGGCCAGGGCGTCACCCCCCTCAGCGACGTGTTCTCCCTGGCGGGCTCGGTGGTCTTCGCCGCCAGTGGCGAACCCCCGTTCGGCTCCGGACCGGCCGCCGCGGTACTGCGCCGGGTCATGTCCGGGCATCCCCGCCTGGACGCGGTCCCCGAGGGGCCGGTACGCGACCTGCTCGCCCGCTGCTTCGCCAAGGACCCCGGGTGGCGCCCCGGCGTCGAGGAGGTCGTGCGAGGACTGTCCGAACTGCCGCTGCCCCCGGCCGAGCACGGCTGGCTCCCCTCCCCGGTCACCCAGCAGATCGAGGCGCGGGAGGACGAGTCCCGGCGGGCCGACGAGGCCGAGCGCACCACCGTACCGATGGCCGGTTCCGGGCAGCGGCCGTCCACGGACACCACTGGGGCATACCCCGGCTCCGGCGACGCCCCGGAGAGCACCCCGGAGAACGCCTCAGAGGACACTTCGGCGGGTATCCCGGAGGGCGCTTCGGCGGACGCCCCGGAGGACGCCTCAGGGGGCTCCCCGGCCGGGGAGCGGCCCGACCGCCCGTGGTGGCGGCGCCGCGCCACCGCCGTCTCCGCCGCCGCGGCCGCCCTGGCCGTCTGCGCCACCGCCGCCACGCTGGCCGTGGCCGACCCCTGGGGTGCCTCCGCCCCCGGCGCCCCCTCCGCCGGGCCCTCAGAGGAGCCCCGGCCCTCCGGCGGGCCGTCGGGGGACGGCGCGCCCGAGGCCGACCTCGAGGGGTGGATCTACGAGGTCGACTTCTCCGCCGACGGCGAGACCCTCTACGTGTTCGGGATGTCCCTGTCCGCGTGGGACTGGCGGACGGGCGAACCCGTCGACGTGTTCGAACCCGTCCCCGGCGGCGCCCAGATCGGTGCGGACGACCACGTGGCCGCCGCCTACAGCGACATGATCCGCGTCTGGGACGGCACCAGCGACAACGAGGTCAACAGCTTCGGCGAGGACAACCGGGGCCTCGGCTTCTACGACATGCCCGCCCTGACCTCCGACGGGTCCCGGGTGGCCGTGCTCGCCGCCGAGGGCGGCGTCCCGGACGGGGACCGCCTCATCCAGGTCTGGGACGTGGCGTCGGGCACCCCCGAGGTGGAGTTCCCCGTCGACGGCGTCCTCACCCGCCTGAGCTACACCCCGGACGACTCCCTGCTGGTCGGGACCGTCATGGAACCCGGCTACGAGGAGCACGTCGGCGTCGCCGTGTGGGATCCCGCGACCGGCGAGCGCCTCCACCTGTTCGGGGGCGGGGACTCCTACTCCTTCGCGCTGTCCCCCGACAGCCGCACCATGGCGCTCCAGAGCGGGGAGCGCCGGATCGACATCGTCGACCTGGCCACCGGAGAGGTCGTCCTCCCCCTCGCCGAGCCCTCCGGGAGGCAGGAGACCATCACCGGCGTCGGCTACTCCGCCGACGGCTCCCGGGTGTACGCGGGGGCCTACGGCTGGGTCGAGGACCGGGGCAGCGTGTGGGACGCCCGGAGCGGTGAACTCCTCCGCGACGCCGACGTGTCGGTGTACGCCCCCATGGGCTCCCATCCCGAGGACGAGTACCTGGCCACGGTCGCCGACGGCGGCGGGCGCGTGCTGGTCCTCGGCTCCGACTACGCCATCGTCAACGAGCTGACCTGACCGGGAAGGACCCATGCGACACCTCGTCCCCGGCGACCCGCGCCGGGTCGGTCCGTACCGGACCGTCGCCCTGCTGGGCGTCGGCGGCATGGGCCGCGTCTACCTGGGGCTGGACCCGCGGGGCGGGGCCGCCGCCGTCAAGGTGGTGCGCGCCGAGTACGCCTACGACCCGGACTTTCGAGAGCGCTTCGCGCGCGAACTCGCCCTCGTCCGCCAGGTGCACGGCGCCCACACGCCGCGGGTGCTGGCCGCCGACCCCGCCGGGCGGACGCCCTGGATGGCCACCGAGTACGTGATGGGCCCCTCCCTGCACGACCTCGTGCAGCTCACCGGCCCGTTGCCCGAGCGGGCGGTGCGGTTCGCCGCACGCGGCGTCGCCCAGGCCCTGGAGCGCGTGCACGCGGGCGGGATGGTCCACCGCGACCTCAAGCCCGGAAACGTGATGGTCTCCGCGGCCGGTCCGCAGGTGATCGACTTCGGTATCGCCCGCCTCGTGGGGGAGGAGGGCGGCCGGATCATCGGCACGCCCGGCTACATGGCGCCGGAGGACGTCCGGAGGGAGCCGGGCGGCCCGCCCTCGGACGTGTTCGCGCTCGGCGGGCTGGTCGTGTACGCGCTGACCGGTACCGGCCCGTTCGGCGAGGGCCACCCCTCGGCGGTGATGTACCGCATCGCCAACCGGGACCCGGTGCTCACGGGGGTGCCCGAGTCGCTGCGCGAACTCGTCGCCGCGTGCCTGGACAAGGCCCCCGGCCGGCGCCCCGACGCCGCACAGGTACTGGAGTCCCTGGGCGGGCCCGTCGCACCCGCGGACGACGCCGGATCCTGGCTGCCTCCGCCGGCCGTCGGGGTCATGGAGGAGGTCGGCCGGGAGTACCGGGACGCCGTCGGGTCCGCGGGAGCGGAGGAGACGGTGGGCTCCGCCGGGACGGAGGTGGCGGAGGGCCCCGCCGGAGCGGACGGGGCGGGAGGCCTTGTCGGAGGGGACGGGGCGGGAGTCCCCGCCGGTCCCGGGACGGCCGTGGGAGCCGGTCCCCCTCCGGAGGACGGCCTCCGGCGCCGGAGGCGGCGCCTCCTGGCGGCCGGAGCGGCGGCGGCCGCGCTGCTGCTCACCGCCGGTGTGGGCACATGGGCGACGGCCGGTTCCGGCGGCGGGGAGGAGGCGCCCTCCCCGGAGGAGCCCGGCCGGCGGGAGAGCTGCGACATCACCGAGCACATCGCCCCCGAGTTCGCCCGGGCCGCCCAGGACCCGCCGAGCCTGCCGTCGACCTCGATGGTCAGTACCGCGTTCTCCGCCGACGGAGGGGTCCTCGCGGCGGGCGGCACCGAGGGGCTGGTGCTGTGGGACTGGCGGGAGGGCGTCGAGATCGCCCGGATCGAGGCGGAGATCGCGCCCCTGGACGGCACACCCGTCCTCAGCCCCGACGGGTGCCGGATCGGCTACGCCGCCGAGGACGGCGCGCACGTGTACACCATCGAGACGGGCGGGTACAGGGTGTACCAGGAGGGCACGAACGTCGGCGCGATGGCCTTCTCCGGGGACGGTGAGGAGCTGCTGCTGTCCGACGACGGCGCGTTCGGCTCCGCCCTGCTCCGGGTCGACCTGGAGACCGACGAGGTCACCGGGGTCTACGACGGGGTCGAGGGCCCCCACAGCGTCACGGTCTCCCCGGACGGCGCGTACGTGGCCGCGGTCAACCACGCGGGCGCCGTGGGGGTGTGGGACGCCCGGAGCGGGGAGCGGCTCCTGACGGCCGAGGGCGCCGATCCGGGGTTCGGCAACAACCTGGAGCTGCCGGGCGACGACGGCGACCTCCTGTACATGGCCGGGGGCGGCGTCGTCCACGAGAACTTCCTCGACGGCGGGGAGCCGCGGGTTCTCGCACCCGCCGTCGCGCCGGAGAACGGGCTGAGCGAGATCGCCCTGAACCCGGCGGCCGACCGGCTGTACGCCAGCTACACCTCCGGGGACCTGATCGTCTCGCGGGAGAGCCGTGAACTCTACGGGACGAAGGTGTGGGAGTTCTCCAGCGGGAGGGAGCTGACCGCGCGGGAGGACGAGGAGTACGTCGGCTGGATCACCGTGCACCCCGAGGGCGAGGTGGTCACGGGCCTGCCCCCGGAGCAGGCGCCCCTGCGGATCCTGGACCCCGCGGACCTGAGCCTGGTCGACACCGTCGGCTGACTCCCGTGCCGCCCCGCCGACGCGACCGTCCTGTCGACCGCGGCCGTCCGCCGGTTCGGACCGGTCCGGTGGTCCCGGCCGACCCGGCGGTCCCGACCGGTCCGCCCACCGCCATGACACTGTGAGGCCCCATGCTCCCCCTCCACCCCCACGACCCGCCCGCCGTCGGCCCCTACCGCCTCCACGCCCGCCTGGGCGAGGACGCGTACGTACGCGCCTACCTGGCGGCGGCGGCCGGCGGGGACCCCGTCGCCGTGCGTGTCGTGCGCGCTGAGCACACCGCCGACGCCCGCTTCCGCGAGGCGTTCGCCCGGATGGTCGCGGACGCGTCCGGGTGGGAGAGCCCGTACGTGTGCCGGTTGCGCGCCGCCGACACCGGCGGCGCGGTCCCGTGGGCCGCGGTGGACCGGCCGCCCGGCCCCGCCCTGGCCGACCTGGTGCGCGAACACGGTCCGCTGCCCGCGGAAGCGCTGTACGGCCTGGCGCTCGCCCTGGCACGGGGACTCGCCGACCTGCACGCGGCGGGCCGCGCCCACGGATCGCTGTGGCCGGAGGGCGTCGTGCTCTCCCGGGGGTCGGCGCTGCTCGCCGATCCCGGCCTGGAGTGGGCTCTGGCCGACCCCGGGCGGCGCGCGCCGCACCCGTCCTTCGTCGCGCCCGAGGGCGGGACCGCCCCGGCCACGGACGTTTTCACATGGGCGGCCACGGTGTCGTTCGCGGCGAGCGGGGTGGAGGGCGCGCCCGGGCTCCCCCGGATCCCGCTCCAACTGCGAGGGCTGGTGGACGCCTGTCTGCGCCGGGGCCCGGCACTGCGGCCCAGCTCCTCCGACCTGGTGCGCATGCTCGGCGGCGACGGGGCCCTCGACCCGGGGCCGTGGCCGCCGGAGGTGCTCGCCTCCATCCGTGAGGCGGCCGGGCGCCAGCGCGAGGCCCTGGGCGCCGGGGAGACCGGTGGAGCGGGCAGGGACGGTGGAACGGACAGCACGGAGGAGACTGAAGGAACTCACGGGACCGAGGGGACCGACGGGACCGTTGGTGACGGCGGTGGTGCGGGCCATGGAACCGGGGAGGAGAGCCGGGTCGCACGTGTCCTGGCGCTGTCCGCCGCCGGCCTCGCCCTGGCCGTGGTCGCCGGGGTCGCCGTGTGGGAGTACCGCGAGCCGGCCTCCGGGGAGGGTGAGGGCTCCGCGGCGGAGGAGGGCTCCGGGGAGGGGGCCGGCGTGGTCACCGACGCCGCGTGCCGGGACGGTGTCGGGTACCCGGCTCCCGGGGCCGGGGCGGACGGGGAGCAGGTGACCGCGTGGGACACGGCGTTCAGCCCCGACGGGGACCTGCTGGCCGTCACCGCGTCCGACACCGGGCTCATGGTGTGGGACTGGCGTGAGCGCGAGGAGGTCGCCCGGCCCTCGGACTCGGTGCTCCCCGGAACGGGCCCGGTGTTCGCGCCCGTGGGGTGCGTGGTCGCCGCGATCGTGCCCACCGAGTACGGGGACCAGGAGTACCCGGTGTCGGTGGCGACCACCTTCGACCTGCCGTCGGGGACCGCCGCCCCGCACCTGGGCCCGCAGCGGGGCCCGGTGGACGGCGCCTGGCCCGCCCGGCCGCGCGACGCCGGGAGCGTGTCCTTCAGCCCCGACGGGTCGCTGCTGGGCGTGGCCCTGGAGCCGGGCGGGGACGTGGACGCGGGGAACGTGGGCCTGGTGGACACGCGGACCGGCGAGCGGACCGGCGCCGTCGCCCCCGCGCTCGCCTTCGAGGCGGAGTTCGCGGGTTCCGGGCGCGTGGCCACCAACGACGGCGGCACGGTCACCGTCTGGGACACGGAGACCGGCGAGGAGCTGCACACCGTGCGCGGGGTATCCCACCACAGCTTCACGGTCGTGCCCGGCAGCGACGAGGTGCTCCACCTCGACGGCGACCGGATCGTGTGGTGGGACTACGCCGAGCGCGCCGAGGTGGCGTCCTTCCGGCTCCCGGGGTTCGCCGACGTGGAGGACCCGTACTACCTGGGGGCCGAGCTCTCGCCCGACGGGTCCAGGGTCTACGCGAGCTGGTTCCACGTCGAGGGGGGCTTCGCCGACGGCGAGACCCGCCACAGCAGCCACGTGTGGGACGTGGAGACCGGCGAGGACCTCTTCGCCGGGAACGGGGACGCCGTCCCCTTCAGGAGCGTGTCCGTCCATCCCGGGGGCGAGGTGCTGGCGGCGGTCACCCCGGAGGACCGTGTCGCCCTGGTGGACGCGCAGACCCTGGAGCCCCTCGGACCACCGCTGTTCTAGGCGTCCCCGCCCGGGCCGCCTCGGAGCTAGCCGACCGAGGCGAGCAGTTCCTCGGCCGCCAGGAGGGCGCCGTCGAGCATCTCGTCCTCGTCGCCTCCCCCCATCCGCGAGTAGTCGACGTACACGAGGACCTGGCCCTCCACCACGGTGACCTCCGCCCCGTCTCCACCGGTCCCGGTGACCGCGAAGTCGCCGAGGTCGACCCCGGGGTCGGCCTCCTCCTCGGTGACGACGGGAAGGGTGCTCCCGACGTAGGGCCCCTCGTGGACCTCCATGTCGAACTGGAGCATGGCCCCGCCCGCCGATACCAGCAGGCAGGACATCCTCAGCCGGTCGAACTCCTCCAGGTCCTGCGGATCGGGCGTCCCCGTGGTGGCCTGGGGGTCACTGCGCAGGTCCTCCGCGCCGAGGAGCCCGTCCAGCGTCCGCCCGGAGAGCACGGTGCACAGGTTGTCGGGGGCCATCTCCACCGGGTCGCGCAGTTCGGCGGTCTCCCGCGGGGCCTGCGCGGGCGCTTCCTCCGTGTCGGCCGCCGCGGCGTCCGGGGCCTCCGCGGCCTGCTCGGGCTCCCCTCCGCCGCAGGCGGTCAGCAGGAGGAGCAGGCCCGCGGCCAGGGCGGCCGCGCTCTTGGGCGTGCGGGGTGCAGGGGACACGGGGGTTTCCTTCCTCGGGGGTGAGGGGAACACCGTATCGCCCGGCACTCACAGGCCGTCACCCAGCGTTCCGTGACCGCCGCACCTGGCGGGACACAGGTCCCCGAACGCACCGGGAGCCCCGCATGCCCCCGTGGCACGGCGTCCGCGCTATAGCGTGGAGTTCCGTGTCCGTCCCCGGAGGGATCCACCATGCCAGGCACCACCGTCGCCCGCCGCACGCGCGGGGCCCTCGCCCGCCGCGGAAGCCCCGCCCTGTCCGCCCTGGCCCGGCTGATCGACAACACCGGCGCGTCGGCGCGCTCCACGTCGGTGTTCGGCGACCCCGTGGTCTCGGAGGGCGTCACGGTCGTCCCGGTGGCCCGGGTCACCGCGCTGACCGCGATGGGCGGGGGTTCCAGCCGTCTCCTCACCGCGGTCGGGGACGGCGCCGGGGGCACGGGCTTCGTCCGGATCCGGCCCGCGGGCTTCCTGGTGCTCGACGGCGACGGAACCCGGTTCCAGGCCATCCGGCAGCCGGCCACGATGCTCGCCATCCCGCTGGCCGTGGTCGCGGCCGCCGCGGCCACCCGCATCGTGGGTGTCTCGGTGCGCGAGGCGCGCCGCCGCCGTCGCGACCGGGCCGCGCGGGAGGGGGCCCGCGGGGAGGAGCGCTCCGGCTGAGGCGCCGGGCGCCCACCGGTTCCCGTGTCCGCGCACCCCAGGCTTCCGCGCCACGGCGCTGGGTTCTGTTCGGTGGACTCGGTCCTGTGCCACCGCACAGCGAGGGCGCCGACGGGGTTCTGGAGGCCGCGCAGGTGTGCCCGTGAGGCACGAGCGGGCGCACCGCAGGGGCCGAAGGTTCCCGTGCCTGCGGCGCCCGAGCACGAGGCGAAGCGCAGCCTCAAAGACGACACAGCGAGGGCCCCGACGGGGCCGCCGGAGGTCCCGCATATGCGCACGCGAGGTACGAGCGGGCGCACCGCACAGGGGCCGAAGGTTCCCGTACCCGCGGCGTCCGGGCACGAGGCGAGGCGCGGCGCAGCCTCAGGAGAGCACGGCGCTAGGAGGACATCTGCTGCACGAAGGCGAACAGGCCCATCCCCCACGCGAACACCGCGCACATCGCGATGATCACCAGGACCTCGGTCCAGTTCAGGAGGCGGCGCAGCGAGGCCCGGGGCACGTCGGTCAGCCGCACCCGGCTCAGCACCCCCAGCACCACCCCCGCCACGAGCGCGGCCAGCGGCAGCCACGGGGCCAGGAACGCGTACTCGCCGACGACCGCCACGCCCGTGGCGCCCAGCCCGAGCACACCGGCCAGGCGTAGCGGCAGCACGTGCCGGATCCGGTCGAACAGCCGCGAGCGCAGCACCAGCAGCACCGCCAGCAGCCCGCACAGCAGCAGGTCGGGCAGGCCCGCGGCCAGGTAGGCCAGCAGCACGGTGACCGCGCCGCCGCTGACCGCCGCGCCCAGCACGACGCCCAGCAGCAGGCGGTCGCTGGTGGTGAAGGTGTCCTCGAACCGCTCCGTGGCGACCTGGCCCGTGCGGCCCACCTCGTAGTCGAGCCCGGACAGGCCGCCCATCACCATCGCCACGCGCGGCAGCGCCCCGACGCACAGGGTGAGGGCCAGCCCCATGGCCCGGACACCCTGCACGGGCTCGGTGAAGGCGCCGACGGCCACCAGCACCCCCGCGGTCAGGGTGACGACGCCGAGCGCGGCGATGTGGGCCAGCCCCGTCTCGTGCAGGGCCCAGCCGATCACGGCCACGAGCAGCGCCCCGGCCAGCCCGAACGCGGCCTGGACGAGGGGCCCGGTGTTGGTCACCAGTCCCGCCGCGAGCACCACGGTCAGTGCCCCCCATCCGCAGGAGGCCGCGAACAGCACGTGGGCGACGACGGGCAGCGGCCGCCGGGCGGCGAGCAGCATGACGGCGATGGTGAAGAGCGTCCCCACGCTCGCCACGGCCAGGTGGCCGGTGGAGGGGCTGAGCCACATCATCAGGAGGAGAAGGGCGAGGGGGCCGGTTCCGGCCACGAGGAGTCCGAAGGACAGCGTCGTCGTCGGGTTCCAGATGCGCGCCGTCTCGTCGACGCGGTCCTCGACCGCGCCGCGGACGTCGTCCACGTGCGCGGGCCTGCTCGGCGCGGTGCGGCGGTCCAGCACCAGCACGTCGCCGTCGTGGACGTCCGCGCTCTCCAGCGGCTCCTCCGGGTGCACCGGCACGCCGTCCACGGTGCTCAGCACCCACCCCGCGGGCTCGGTGCCCTCCTCCTCGGAGGCGCAGACCTCGATGATGCGCGGCATCAGCGTGGCCACGGGGACCGTTCCGGGAAGTGCCAGATCAGCCCAGCGCTCCGGCCCGGTGACCGTGACCCGGCAGTATCCACTCACACCAATGGTTCCTTCGTCGTCACGGGCGCTCGTCGCCCTCGGGGAGGGACCGTCGCCCTCGGGGGGAGGGACGGATACGAATTAGGAGATTCGCGAGGATCGCGGGATCATTCCTAGCGTAGTCACCCAGAGACCAGCCCCCGTAGGCGGACCGAAAGAGATCCCTGTGGCGACGAGACCTGTCCCCCGCCCGGCTCGAAGCGTCCCGGCTGCCCCCGGGAACACACCGCTCGTCATCGCGACCCCACCGCAGATGCCGGAGAACCCGCCCGCGTCGAGCTCCGGCGCGATGATCATCATGCCGATCATCACCGGTTCGGGCTCCCTCCTGATGTCCATCACCATGGGGCACCGTCCGCTGATGGCCGTCGCGGGCGTGATGATCATGATGGCCAGCGTGGTCGTCGGCATCATCATGTTCGTCTCCCAGCACAACGGCCCGCGCAAGCGCATCCGCGAGCAGCGCGAGCGCTACGTCGACTACCTCGACCAGTTGCGCGGGATCGTCCGGGACGTGGCCTCCACCCAGCGCGCCGACAACGCGTTCCGCCATCCCGCTCCGGAGCTGCTCACCGACCCGGCCCGGTCACGGGCGCGCCGCTGGGAGCGGCGGGCCTCCGACCCGGACTTCCTGGACCTGCGCGCGGGCACCGGGACGCGCCCCCTGGCACGGCGGCTCAAGCTCAAGGTCGACACCTCGTCGCCGCTGATCGTCTACGACCCCGTCTGCCAGGGCTCGGCCGACCAGCTCATCGAGCTGTACGCGAACGTGCCGGAGATGCCGCTGGTCGTCCCGCTGCGCGAGCACGGCGTGGTCTCGATCGTGGGCGACCGCGAGGCCGGGCGGGGGCTGGCCCGCGCGCTCATCGCGCAGATGGCCACCTTCCACTCCCCGCACGACCTGCGGATCGGCGTGGTGCGGGACAACAGGCTGCGCCCCAGGTGGGAGTGGCTGAAGTGGCTGCCGCACAACACCTTCGACGAGGCCGAGGACGGTCCGCTGCCCGCCCGGTTCGTGTCGGTGAACACCGTCCAGGCCGCCGAGCTGCTCTCCGACGAGATCGAGCGGCGCACCGTCGACCTGCAGCGGCGCCGGGGCGCGCCGCCCGGTCCGGGCACCCAGCGCCTGGTCGTCGTCCTGGACGGCGAGTACCAGTCCACCCTGTCCGGTCTGCACGCCGAACCCCCCGTGAACTCCCTGGCCGACCTGGGCGTCCACGTGATCGCCCTGGTCTCGGACAAGCGCGAGGAGCCGGAGGCGGTGGACCTGCGGCTGAACATCGGGGCCGACGGCACGCTCACCGAGGACACGGGGAGCCCGGGCGCGGACGAGGACTCCCCGTACCCGCCGATCGAGGGCCGGGCGGACCGGTCCAGCGTCGCCCACCTGACCTCCCTGGCCCGTGTGCTGGCCCCGTACGGCATCGCGGTCACCGACAGCGACGACGCCATGCACGGGACCGTCGGGCTGCCGGAGATCCTTGGGGTGCCCGACGTCGCCCAGTTGGACACCCGGCGGACCTGGCGCAAGCGCAGCACCGGCGACTACCTGCGGGTGCCCATCGGCATCGGCCCGAACGGGAACACGGTGCTGCTGGACCTGAAGGAGTCGGCGTTCGGCGGTATGGGACCGCACGGCCTGGTGGTGGGCGCGACCGGTTCCGGCAAGTCGGAGATGCTGCGCACCATGGTGGCCTCGCTGGTCATCAACCACTCGCCCGAGAACCTGGCGCTGCTGCTGGTGGACTTCAAGGGCGGCGCGACCTTCGCCGACACCGACCGGCTGCCGCACAGCGCCGGCCTGATCACCAACCTGGCCGACGACGACGGCCTGGTGACGCGGTTCCGCGAGGCGACCTTCGGCGAGCTGGTGCGCCGCCAGCAGCTCCTGAAGAACGCGGGCAACCTGCCCAACCTGCACGCCTACGAGGCGGCCAGGGAGGACGACCCGGAGCTGGAGCCGCTGCCGCACCTGCTCATCATCATCGACGAGTTCTCCGAGCTGCTGACCGCGCACCCGGACTTCGCGGAGCTGTTCGTGGCGATCGGGCGCATCGGCCGCTCCATCGGCGTGCACCTGCTCCTGGCCACCCAGCGGCTGGAGTCGGGCAAGATCAAGGGCCTGGAGTCGCACCTGTCCTACCGGGTGGGGCTGCGCACCTTCTCCGAGGCCGAGAGCCGGGAGGCGATCGGCGTGGGCGACGCCTACCACCTGCCGCCCGAACCGGGTTCGGGGTACCTGAAGGTGGACACCTCCGTCTTCGAGCGGTTCAAGGCCGCCATGGTCTCCCAGCCCTACGAGCCGCCCCGGCAGGAGGAGGAGAAGGACGAGGCCGACCCGGTCCTGCCCCTGCTGTCCTACAACGGCCTGTCGAAGGTGACGGGCGCGAACTCGCTGGTGGACTCGCTCGTGGACTCCATCAGGGCCAAGGAGGAGGAGAACAGACCCCAGCGGAAGAAGCGCACCACCCTCCAGGTCACCGTGGACCGGCTCGCCGAGTCGGGCGCGGACCCCGTGCGGCCGGTCTGGCTGCCGCCGCTGCCGGAGATGCTCCCCTTCGACTCCGTCTTGGCCGACCTCGGCGAGGCCGACGACCTGCGCGGGCAGGGCACCGAGCCCGACCCGGCCGAGTGCAAGGCGGTCATCGGTCTGACCGACATCCCCCGCGAGCAGCGTGTGATCCCGGCGGAGCTGGACTTCACCGGAGGCGAGGGCAACATCGTCGTCCTGGGCGGCCCGCAGTCCGGCAAGTCGACGCTGCTGCGCACGGCCATCGCGAGCCTGGCGTGGCGGTACCCGCCCGGCCGCGTCGCGGTGTACGCGATCGACTTCGGCGGCGGCGCGCTCCAGGCGATGGACGAGCTCCCGCACGTCGCGGGCGTGGCCGGCCGCGCCGACCCCGAACGGGTGCAGCGGATCCTCACCGACGTGTCGGGGCACCTGGACCGCCGGCAGAGGGCGTTCAGGAAGCACAAGCTGGACTCCCCCGCGGCGCTGCGCCAGGCGCGGGCCGAGGGGAAGCTGCCCGACAGCGTGGTGGGCGACCTGTTCCTGATGATCGACGGGTGGTCCGCGGTCCGCGACGCCTTCGACACGGCGGACGACTTCCTGATGGACATCGCCACGCGGGGACCGTCCCTGGGCGTGCACACCATCCTGACCGGAGCGGCGTCGTCGCAGGTCCGATCCCGCCTCCAGGCGCTGTTCGGCGGACGGTTCGAGCTGCGGCTCAGCGACCCGATGGACTCGGGGATCGGCCGCAAGGCCGCCGACGAGCTCCCGAAGGACACGCCGGGCCGCGGCCTGACGTCGGAGGAGCACCACACGCACGTGGCGCTGCCGCGCGTGGACGGGGTGGCCGACGACGAGGACGTCACGGACGGGATCCGCGACCTGGTCAGGCGGGTCCGCGAGCGCTGGCCGCAGAAGGCGGTGCAGGGCGTGCGGACCCTGCCCTCCCGGATCGGGCTGGACGAGCTCCTCAGGGGCCGCAGGAGCAGGCGCAAGGAGCTCGTGCTGGGCATGGCCGAGAGCTCGCTCGCCCCGGCCACGACCGACCTGGACCGGGACCCGCACCTGGTGGTGTTCGGCGACCCGCAGACCGGCAAGTCGACGCTGCTGCGCGGCCTGGTCGAGCAGATCGTCCGACGGCCGTCGACGGAGCTGGGCGTGGTGATGGTCGACTTCCGGCGCACGCACCTGGAACTGGTCCCCGAGGACCACCTGCTGGCCTACTGCACCACCGCGGAGCAGACCAAGGCGGTCGCGGACAACCTGGCGGGGTCGCTGAAGCAGCGCCTGCCGGGGCCGGACGTGACCCCCAGGCAACTGCGCGAACGCAGTTGGTGGAAGGGCCTGGACCTGTACATCGTGGTGGACGACATGGACATGATCGCCTCGCGCAGCAACCCGCTCGCACCGCTGGCGCCCTACATCCCGCAGGGCGCGGACCTCGGCCTGCACGTCATCGCGGCACGGCGCACGGGCGGCACGGCCCGGGCCATGTTCGAGCCCGTCCTCCAGTCGCTCAGCGACATGGCCACACCCGGCATGCTGTTCTCCGGCGACCGGATGGAGGGGCGCCTGGCCAACGGCGCGGCCTCCAAGGCGCTGCCGCAGGGCCGTGCGCAACTGGCGCTGCGCGGCAGGCGCCCGGACCTGGTCCAGGTCGGCTGGAGCGAACCCCCGGCGTAGGTCCGGCCCCACACAGGTTGCGTGTCCCCGTCCCCTCTCCGAAAGGCAGACCCATGCGGCGCTCGCTCGCCACGGCCTCGGCCGTGTGCCTGATGGCCGTCACCGCCTGCGAAGGCTCGCCCTCGGGTTCGGAGGACCCTCCGGAGACGGCGGAGGAGGTCGCCGAGCGGGGCCTGGTCGGGATCGCCCTGCTGCACCGCGGCTACGAGGGCGGCGATCCGGAGAAGGACCAGGTCCTGGTGTTCCACGACCCCGAGACCGGTCAGCCCCTCCACGAGCTGGACCTGCCCGACGGGGCCGTGGACCCCATGGCACCGGACCTGCCGGTGCACGCGCAGTTCTCCGAGGACTGGCGGTTCTTCGCCTACGCCACCGACGAACCGTCCGCGATCACCGTCGCGGCGCTGACCGGCCCCGGGGAGGACGGCGCCGCCGCCGAGGAGGGCGGGGATGCGGCGCCCGCCTACGAGCCGGTGGAGTCGGTCGGCGCCGCCGCGGGCGAGGTGCTGTCCCACCCGGTCGTCCACGGCGACCGGCTCTGGTACGTCTCCACCGACGAACAGGCCGCCCGGCCCCCGCAGGTGATGTCGGTTCCGCTGGACGCCCCCGGCGGCGCCCCGGAGCAGGAGGGCACGCTCGTCCTGGGAGAGCAGCGTCGTCCGAGCGACTGGGCGCTCACACCGGACGGAGCCCTGCACGTACGCGACAGCGTGCCGACCCGGCGGGTGCCCGGGGCGGGCGGTCCGGTCCTGGTGGTGCGCGAGACCGGCGGCAGTGTCGTCAACGCCTCCATGAACACCGGCGAGGGGCTCTGGCTGACCTTCAACGACGCGCCGGTCTGGGGCGGGGGGACCGCCGTGCTGGGCCCCGATCCCGACAGCGCCCAGCCGGCGGCGGGCGCCTACCTGGTGACCGTCGACGGGCAGAGCCACACGTCCGCCCGGCTGCTGGAGGACAGCGGTGGCCCGGTGGTGCAGTACACGCCCTCGCCCGGGCGCGACGCCCTGCTCCTCCAGACCGGGCAGGCGTGGTACCGCGTCGACCTGGAGGAGGGCGGGGTCGCCGGAACGGAGGAGCTCTTCCCCCGGTTCCACGACGCGTCCATGGACGGCTATCCGCTGGTGGTGCGCTGGTCCCAGGAGGCGCCGGAGGCCGATCCCGGCGCGAGCCCCTCCGGCTGAGCCGCCGGGGCGGACGGTGGGAGGAGGCCCGGATCCCCACGGGGTCGGATCCCCCGGGGCGCGGTCCCTCATGAACAGAAGGGAACATCCGGGGCGAACAGTACACACGCGACGCCTCTCTCGGTACTATTCCCCCCGTTCACGGAAACCGCGGAACTCCTGCCCCCACCCGCGCGTCACACCCGTCATCCGGATCCGGTCCGCCCGGGCCGACGACCGTGAACGGGTTCTTCCGTGCGTGGAGGGCGTCGCGCCCCCTCCCGGAGAGTTCCGTGTTCGAGGAGAGGAGACCCCCACATGAGCACCGAGGCGGGCGGCAACCCGATCGAGGGAATGCAGGGCGGTGAGTACGCCGAAACGCTCGCGGCGGCCATGGCCGGACTCGCGGACGCGTTCGACCTCCTCATGGAGGACGCCAGGGGCGCAGCCGGCCACGACGACGTCAGAGCCGGGTTCGGTACCTTCAAGGAGGACACCGCCCAGGCCCTCATCGACGTCCAGGCGCTCGGCCTGGCCCTGGCCGACAACGTCCAGTCGGGCGCGGCGGAGATCGCGCGCAACGACCTGGACAGCTCGGAGGGCTTCGACCACCCCTGGGAGTCCCACCGGGACATCAACTTCGAGGACTGACCGCACCGCACGCCGCCCTGCCCCGCGCCGCTTCCCCTCCCCCGCCCGCCGTCCCAAGGAAGACCGTGGCAACCTTCTCCGTCATCTTCGTCCCCCGCGACTTCTACTACGGGTCCAAGCCCATGTACGACTGCGCGGCGGACCTGGAGATCCTCAACGCGCGCCTTCTCGGCCGAGCCGACGACCTCGGCGGGAGCTTCGACTCGGCCGCCGGCGAGTTCACCGACGTCATCGCCTGGAACATCCGGAGCCTCTCCGAGGAGGACGTGCAGAGCTGGCGGGACGCCGCCGTCTCCGTCACCTACGCCGCCTCGGTCGCCCAGATGTGGGCGGACGTCGTCAAGGCGTTCCACGAGGAGCGCGACGCCCAGATCACCACCTGGGAGAGCAGCAGGACGGAGAAGGAGAACGCCGTCCCCGCCAAGTACCAGGACGACCACATCACCTCCTCCCATCCCCAGGCCGACGGCTTCCTCTGGACGGACCTGGGCGCCGGGGACGAGCAGCGGTGCCGGACCCTCTACGACGAGCTCGTCGCCGTGCAGGAGGGGCTCACCACCCGCGAGCAGACCAACTGGCAGGGCCTCCAGGACGGCGCCGAGGAGGTGCGGACGCTGCTCGAACAGGGGCCGACCCCCGAGAACGTCCGCAAGCTCATCGACGCGGGCAACGCCAACTGGGCGTTCCTCAACCTCGACCCCTCCCGCTACTCCTCGCTCATCGAGGACGGCGACCTCACCTCCGAGAACGCCGAGGAGTACGCCGAGGAGCTCGCCGCCTACTGGTCCGGGGAGAAGCCGCTGGACGACCGCTACCACGAGATCATGCTCGTGCTCTCGATGGTGGGGACCGGCGCCCGGCAGAACCAGCAGAACGGCACGGAGCTCAGCTCGGAGGAGATCGCCTTCCTGGAGGAGTTCTACGCCCACCTGGAGGAGCCCTACCGAGCCAACGGGACCGGCGCGGGCATCATGGTCTACCCCGACCTCATGGCCGGGTCCGACATGAGCGACGAGGAGAGGGAGGACGCCCTCGGCACGCTCGGCGACGGGCTGCTCGCGCTCTCGGACCCGTCGCTCGGCGGGGGGTACGACAAGCTGCCCGAGAGCTTCCGGTACGCCGTGGAGGGGACGTGGATCAACCCCGACGCGGAGAACAAGCTTCCCGGCACCCCGGTGAGCACGGGGATGGACATGAAGGCGCTCTCCGCCTTCCTCGAACACACGGACGGGGACCTGGAGGGCGGCTACGGACTGTCGACCAACCTCCACCTGACCACCGGCGCGTTCCTCGACGCCTGGGGCGACATGCCCGACCCCGAAGGGGTGATGCCGGACTCCGAGCAGGTCTCCCACATCATCGACGCGGCCAGCCGCAACACGGACGCCAACTACTACATGCTCACCGGTGAGCACCTCGGCGGGGAGGAGGGCGTCGACCACGGCGACGAGGAGCTGCGCACGCGGGCGCTGGAGGGCACGCTCACCTACGAGTGGCACGACGACGGCCACACCGCGCGCCAGCTCACCGACTGGCTCGCCGAGGACCTCCACAGCGACGACCCCGACGTGCGTGAGCGCGCCGGGGACGCCTTCGCCGGATTCATGGAGACCATCACCGACGCGGACATGCACGAGGCCCTCGTCAACACCGGTGTGGACGTCACCGAGGGGGACAACGAGTACTCCAACGCCTCGTTCACACAGTTCAACGGGGAGCTGGCCGACAGCCTCGCCGACGTCTTCGACGCCCATATCTACAGCTTCGCCGACAGCGACGTGCTCCGCGACAACGAGCCGGTGACGGGCATCGAGGACTTCGACCCGGACAGGAGTTTCGTCTCCATGGGCCCGGAGGAGCGCGCCATGTACATGCAGCTCCTGATGGGGAACGACGAGACGGCCGGGCGTGTGGTCAACTCCGTCGACGTCTACCAGCAGATCGAGGCCGCCGCGTTCCTCGGGAACGGACAGGACGAGGAGACGGCACGCGGCGGGGGCCAACTCCAGGCCCTTTTGGAGGAGGCCCTGCGGAGGGAGTCCGCCGACCGGACCGCCGACCTGGACGAGACCATCGAGCGCGAGACACAGATCGCCGAGTTCGTGGTGGGCGAGGCCGGAGGCCTGTCCGAGAAGATCCCGGTCATCGGTGCGGCTGTCGCAAAGGGGCTGGAACTCGGGGAGGAGAGCATCGTGAACGCGATCGTCGACGGCGAGTACGAGGTCTTCCCGCGGCATCCGACTTTCTCCGGTGCCGAGTACATCGAGCGCAACTTCCGGATCGAGGCTCTCGACTACCTGTCGCAGAAAGACCCCAAAACGCTCAACAGCGTCATCCGCCCGGATGAGTTCCACACCCTGATCGACGGCGGTGCCATCACCATCACGCGGGATGGTGTGCAGCTTTCCCCGGAGGACATCGGAGACGGCTTCGTCTTCGACGACTCCGTCAAGGTCAACGTCGAGAAGAACCCGAACGAGTGGTCGGACAACGAGGACCAGGACCTCAACCGCATGGATAGCGCAATCAGCAACATCATGGACGACGTGGACATCACCACCAGCGACGGCCGCACCCAGTCGGGTGACAAGCGTGTGTCCGACTTCGTCATCCAGTACAACAACTCCTACAACGACACGAAAAGTGTCTTCCCGGACAGCGGCGAGGGCGAGGAAGAGAAGAACTGACGCACGGTCGGACACAATATCGTCACCGAAACGATCTGGAGGACCCGTTGCCCCCGCGCGAGGGCTGTGCGCCCGTTTTCCTGGCGGTCACCCTGGCCGTGAGCCTGGCCCTGTCCGCGTGCTCCACGTCCGAACCCGAGTCCGAACCCGGAGGAGGCCTTCCAGCGGACTACGTCTCCCGCTTCTGGGTCGAACGGGAGGTCATGGTGCGCACACTCGACCGCATGCTCACCGAGGGCGACCCGGACCAAGTCGCCGAGAACATCGGCGGCAAGAGGGACAGGCTGCTCGACACCCGAATCCTCCAACAGACCGAGGACGGATACACCGTCGAACTGGACCACGATGAGTGGCGAACCGAGGCGGTCCACAACTCCGGGCAGATAGACGGCGCTCTCGCGGACGCCATGTACTTCAACGAGGTCACCTGGTGCGGCGAGACCGTCAGCGGCGAGGAGTTCGTCGACGCCTACATGGACGAGTTCTGGGACACCCTCGACACCAACGAGGAATACGTGGCCAGCATCACCGACTACGTCGACTGCGGAGACGGCCGCCCATGACCGGAGCCCCGGCCCCAGGAACTCTTCGGGCGTGCCGCGCATCCGTCTTCCTGGTGGCCACCCTGACCATGTGTACGGCGCTGACCTCATGCTCCACATCCGAGCCCGAGCCCGAGGAGCCGGACATGGGAGGTCTGCCCCCCGGACACGTCTCCCGCTCATGGGTCGAACGGGAAGTCATGTTGCACATCCTCGACCGCATGCTCACCGAGAACGAACCAGCAGAAGACGTCGAGGACATCACCGGAAGCCCGAACGCCCTCTTCGAAGCCCACATCCTCAAAGAGGACGAAGGAGAGTACTTCGTCGAATTCGACAAGGATGAATGGACAACCGATGAGGTAGGCGGCACCACAATGGTCGACAAGTCCCTGTACGACGCCACCAACTTCGAAGAAGTCACCTGGTGCGGCGAACCCGTCGGCGGAGACGAACTCGTCGACGCCTACATGGACGAGTTCTGGGACACCCTCGACACCCACGAGGAGTACACGGCCAGCATCACCGACTACGTCGACTGCGGAGACGGCCGCCCATGACCGGATCCGGAACCGGCGAAACCCGGGGACCGGTGGCTTCACCGATCCCACTGAGACGCTTCTCCGTCCATTCGCGTTCTCTCAGACGGAAGAGGTGATCAACACTCTGTGAACCGTGTGGCGGAAGGTGCGCGAGCATTGACCCGCCGTCGATCCGCTTACTATCGTCCGTATCCTCCCCTCCTCCCGTGTTCCGCGACGGACACCCTGCCCCACGGAGGACGGGTCCAGTGACACACCCACCCCCGAAAGGGTTCAGATGTCCCAGCACGCTGGTCTCGAAAACGTCAACGCGCTCTCGACCGGTGGTGAGAACCTCGGGATGGAGTCCGACGGCCTCCGTACCCAGATGAACCAGCTCATCCAGGACATGTCCAACGACGGCGACTCCCTCCAGGGCCAGGCGCTGAACGACTTCCGCCAGGCCCGCGAACAGCTCACCGAGCGCTTCGACGAGCTCATGAACTGGTGCAGCCAGAACGGCATCAAGCTGAACGAGGGCCAGCAGCAGTTCAACATCACCGACACCGACTCCGCCGCCGACCTCTCGCAGGCCGGGAACGACCTCGGCGGGCTGTCCCGCCCCGTCAACGCCTGATCCCCACCCCCTTCACGCGTCCACAGAAAGGCGTGCACCATGTCCGCTCAGTTCGACGTCTACGGCGATGTCGGAGGCCTGGAAGGGCTCGCCTCCGACCAGCAGGCCCACCTCTCGCGCTTCACCGCGATCATGAGCCAGATCAACGAGCAGTCCGAGAGCACCGTCAGCCAGTGGGAGGGCTCCGGGAGCACCCAGTTCCAGGCCAAGGCCCAGGAATTCGACGCGCAGTTCTCCGAGGTCAACGCCGCCTTCTCGAAGATGATCACGGCCACCAGCGACACCGCGGACAAATACGGCCGTCTCACCCGGTACCTGGACGGACTGTTCTAGTAAGCTGATCGCCGATGTCCACCCCCGCGCCATCCCCTTCGCCCTCCGCGGATCCGGAACCGCAGCTCCCCGAGGCGTTCCACTACACGCCCGACGAGGAGAAGTACGTCCTCCAGGCGGACGCCCTGCGGCACCGGCAACTGCGGTCGGCGCTGCTCTACGGTTCCAGCCGCTACTGGCGGCGCCGTCAGCAGGTGTGGCCGGCGGTGATCGGCGGTCTCATCCTCACCGCACTGATCTGCGGGGTCATCGCCCTCATCGGGGCGTTCGGCCGACAGCAGGAGGTCAACGAGGAACGCGGGTTCGGGAACTACGGTCAGCAACTGATCCACGAGCCCGCGTCCGAGGAGCCTCTGCCCGGCCGGCTGTGACCCGCCGCACCACCATCCCCCGTGCCTGACGGCCGGGGGCCGCCACCACGAACGGGGGTCGCTCGCGCATGTCCGGCTCCGAGCACGCCTCATGGGCACCCGGATACGAGTCGCTCACCGTGCTGCGCGAAGGACCGCGCGCCCGCCTCGTCCGTGGTCGGCGCACCACCAGCGGCGCGGACGTCGTGCTCAAGGTCCTGCCCCGTGCCGCGGGCCGGGCCGAACTCGACCACCTGCGCGATCTCGGCGGGGTGCCGGGGGTCGTGCCCCTGGTGGACGCGGGCACCACGGCCGAGGGCGACCTCTTCGTGGTGCTGCCGTTCTACGCGGACGGCTCCTTCTCCGACATGCTCGTGCGCAGGGGCCCCGCTCCCCTACAGGAGACGGCGGCGATCGCCCGGAGCGTGGCCGCCGCACTCAGCGCGATACACGGTCGGGGCCTGGTCCACGACGCCGTCAGCCCGGGGAACATCCTGAGGGCGGGCCGCACCCCGGTTCTGACCGGCTTCGGCTCCGTGCACCCGATCGGGACGGCCATGCCCCCGCCGAGCCCCGGGACCGACGCGTTCCCGCACTCGCCGCCCGAGGCACTGCGCGGGGAGCCGCGCTCACCCGCCTCGGACGTGTACCGGCTCGCGTCGACCATCTGGACGATGCTCGTCGGCCGACCGCCCTTCGCCCCCGAGGACGGTGCGGCGCTCCACCCCCGCGACCACGCCCACCGGGTGTTCACCGAGGACGTTCCGCCGGTCACCCGGCAGGACGTGTCCCGCAAGCTGCGGGGCGTGCTGACGCGCGCCCTGTCGAAGGCGCCGGAGGAGCGCTACGACAGCGCCGCCGCGTTCGCCGCCGCGTTCGAACAGGCACGTGCGCCGCAGACCACTCCGTCGGCCTCCGGCACGGGTCCGCAGGTCCCGCCCCCCGGTACCGGTCCACAAGCCCCCCATCCCGGCACGGGGCCACAGAACCCCCCGCACCCCGGTACCGGTCCACAGGCTCCGCACCCCGGCACGGGACCACAGGCTCCCCATCCCGGCACGGGACCACAGATCCCGTCCCCCGGTACCGGCCCACAGACTCCACACCCCGGCACGGGACCGCAGACGCCGCCAGCCGAACCCCGCACCGCCTCCGGCAACCACCCGGGCCCCACGGGCGGCCAGGGCTCCGTACCCCCACCGCCCTACGCGGTGCACGAAACGCCCCGGCCACCGGCACCGCCCGGCGCGCATCCGGGCACGGGACCCCGGGGCCCGCTGAGCGGCCCCCAGCCGCCACCCGTTCCCTCCGCACGGCTGGACAGCGCCCGGAGCCTGCGCGGCGAGCCGCCGGCACCTCCGGAGGACGGGCAGGCGGGCAGCCGACTGCCCGCCTCGGACGCGGGCAGCACCGCCGAGATCATGATGGCCAAGCTGCGCGGCGAGGAGATCTCGCCGCGGATCGCCTGGTCCCGTGTCGAGGGATGGAGCGGCACCGCCGAGACCTCCCGCCTGCCCCACGACGAACCGGACACCGGGCAGGAGGACGTCCCCGAGTGGTCCGTCCCCGACGAGCCCGTGCGGGGCGAGGCGCGCTGGCGCAAGCACATGCACATCGCCGTGGCCGTGGGCGGCATCCTCGTGCTCACCGCGGTGTCCGGAACGTTCGCGGCGGCCGGTTCCGGCACACCGGTGTCGGCCGCCTCCGAGGTGGAGGAGCCCGCCGAGGAGTCGGGCGCCCCCGCCGACGAGGAGACCGGGACCGGCCCGGACCGGGGCGGGGTGGTCGATCCCGAGTCCCCGCCCGAGGTCGCCGCGCCGTCGGGGATCACGCTGACGGACAACCTCGGCGCCGTCGAGCTGACCTGGACCGACAACAGCGGCGGCACCGCCTCGTTCTTCGTCCTGGGCGGCCCCCGGGGCCACGACCCGCTCACCCTGGCCCGGACCGGCCCCGGCGCGGTGTCCGCGCAGGTCGTCACGGACGACACCGTCATGGAGTACTGCTTCACGGTGGTCGCCGTGGAGGGCTCCTCCGCCCCGGCCGAGGAGGTGTGCACGACCCGCGCCGCCGACCGGGCCGAGGCCGAGCGCCTGGCCGAGGAACAGGCCGCCGAGGAAGCCGAGGAGGAGGCGGAGGAGGAGGCCGATCCCTCCCCCGGTCCCTCCCCCGACCCCAGCCCGTCCGACGGGACCTGACGCCGCGGCGGCGCCCGGACCCTCCGCCCGAAGCGGTGTGATCTGCGCCGTTTCGCCACGGAGCGGTCTCGGATAGCGTCTTCACGGTCGTGTCGCGCGTTCGCAGTGGGGGCGCCCCTTGTCCGGGGTCTTGGTCGGTTTCGGTGTCATCACCAGCGTCGTCGTCATCGGCTACATGCTCGGCAGGCTCCCCCTCCTGGGGCCGGGCGCCAAGGAGGTGCTCACCAGGCTCGCCTTCTACGTGGCCAGTCCCGCCCTGCTGTTCACGATCCTGGCCGACGTCGACCTCTCCGTGCTGGTGTCCGCACCGGTCCTGGTCAGCGTGCTCAGCGTGGCCGCCGTGGCCCTCGTCTTCGTCGTCCTCGGGCTGGTACGGCGCTGGGGCGTGGGCCGGACCACCGTCGGCGCGCTCGCGTCGTCGTACGTCAACGCGGGCAACCTCGGCATCCCCATCGCCGTCTACGTCCTCGGCGACGCGTCCGTGGTCGCGCCCGTCCTGCTGACACAGCTCCTGTTCATGGCCCCCGTCGGGCTCACCGTCCTGGACCTGGGCGGCGGCGGCGTGCGCGGGGCGGGCCCCGTCCTGCGCCGGGCACTCGGCACACCGGTCCGCAACCCCGTGGTGATCGCCTCCCTGGCGGGCGTGGCCGTCTCCGCCTCCGGATGGGTGCCCCCGGAACCGCTGATGGAGCCCTTCCACCTGATCGGCGGCATGGCGGTCCCGGCGATGCTGCTGGCCTTCGGGATCTCCCTGCACGGCAGCGCGTTCCCCGGCCGCGGCCCCGAACGCGTACCGGTCCTGGTGGCCGTGGCGCTCAAGTCCGTGGTCCATCCGCTGGCGGCGTGGGCCCTGGGCTCCCTGGTCTTCGGCCTGGACGACTCCGCCCTGTTCTCCGTGGTGGTGCTGGCGGCCCTGCCCACGGCCCAGAACGTGTTCAACTTCGCCACCCGGTACCGCACCAGCGAGGCGATGGTCCGCGACGTGGTGCTGCTGACCACCCTCCTCACCATCCCCGTGCTGTTCTCCGTCACCTTCCTGCTCGGATAGCGGCACCCGGCCCTGCCCCGCCCTGGTTCCGGCCCGGCCGACGGAGTGCCATGTGTCGGTAAAAACCCACGGGGAACACTGAGGGTGTGGGGGCCGTCCTCCTCCCCTTTGGGGACGGCCCCCCTCGCGGGCGGGGGCCGGTGCGACGAACTCGCACCGGCCCCCGTTGTCTCCTACCTGCCTCGGCCCCCGCCTCAGCCCCAGGCCAGGGCGGTCAGCTCCGGGTCCTCCAGCGCGGCGCCGACGTCGCGCAGCACCTTGGAGCCCAGTTCCCCGTCGACCAGCCGGTGGTCGAAGGACAGCGACAGGGTCGTCACCTTGCGGATCTTCAGCTCTCCCTTGTGCACCCAGGGCATGTCCCGGATCTGCCCGAAGGCGAGGATCGCGGCCTCGCCCGGGTTGATGATCGGGGTGCCCGCGTCCACGCCGAACACGCCGACGTTGGTGACCGTGATGGTGCCGCCGGACATGTCCGCCGGGCTGGTCTTGCCCTCCCGCGCGGTCTCCGTCAGCCGCTTCAGCGCGGCCGAGAGCTCCGGCAGGGCCATGGCGTCGGCGTCCTTGATGTTGGGCACCACCAGGCCGCGCTCGGTGGCCGCCGCGATCCCCAGGTTCACGTAGTCCTTGACCACGATCTCCTGGTTGTCCCCGTCCCAGGAGGCGTTGATCTCCGGGTGCCGCCGGACCGCCATGAGCAGGGCCTTGGCGACCAGCAGCAGCGGGGACACCCGCACGTCGGCGAAGTCGGGCCGCTCCCGCAGGCGCGCGACGGCCTTCATCGTCCTGGTGACGTCCACCTGTAGGAACTCGGTGACGTGCGGCGCGGTGAACGCGCTGTTGACCATCGCCGCGGCCGTGTGCTTGCGCACGCCCTTGACGGGTATGCGCCGCTCACGCGCGGCACGGTCGGTCCGGGGCGCCGCCTCCGGCTCCGGAGCCGCCTGGGCCGCCGGGGCCTGGGCGGCCTCGGCCGCGGACCGGACGTCCTCCCGGGTGACGACGCCGCCCTCCCCCGTGGGGGTGACCGACGCCAGGTCCACGCCGAGGTCCCTGGCCAGCTTGCGCACCGGCGGCTTGGCCAGCGGGCGCTCCGGCGCCGGTACCGGGCCGGGCCCGGTCTCCTCGGCGGGTGTGCTCGGCCGCACGGGCTCGGCGGCCTTGGGCTCGGGCTCGGGCGCCGGAGCGGACGCCGGGCCGGAGGGAGCCGGACGGCGGCGCGGGCGGCGCTGGGTGGAGGCCGCCCTCTCGCCGTAGCCGACCAGCGGCTTCTCCCGCTCCTCCTCGGCCGGGGCCTTCTCGCTTGGAGCCCCCTCGGCCGGGGAGCCGCCTCCGGTACCGTCGTCCACGGTGATGATCACCGCGCCGACCTCAACCGTCTGGCCCTCCTCGGCCAACAGTTCCCGCACCGTGCCCGCGAACGGGCTCGGCAGCTCGACGACCGCCTTGGCGGTCTCGATCTCGCAGATCATCTGGTTGACCTCGATCTCGTCACCCGGTTTGACGTACCAGGTGAGGAGCTCGGCCTCGACCAGGCCCTCGCCGACGTCGGGCAGCCTGAACGACTGCACGCCGCCGACGGAGGGCTCACTCTTCTGAATCGCCATGTCCTTCGGTTTCCCCGATCCCCTAGTACGCGAACGCCCGGTCAACACCGTCCAGAACGCGGTCAAGGTCCGGAAGGTAGTGCTCCTCAAGACGCGACTGCGGATACGGCGTGTCGAAGGCGGCAACACGGATCACCGGCGATTCCAGGTGGTAGAAGCACTCCTCGGTGACCCGGGCCGCGATCTCACCGCCGAGTCCGCCCGACAGCGGGGCCTCGTGGGCCACGACCAGGCGCCCGGTCTTGCGCACCGACGCGAACAGGGTCGGGTAGTCCACCGGGGACAGCGAGCGCAGGTCGATCACCTCGACGGAGTGGTCGGTGTCGGCCTCGGCCGCCTGGAGGGCGGTCTTGACCATGGGCCCGTACGCCAGCAGGGTCACGTCCGTGCCGGGGCGGGCCACGCGGGCGGCGCCCATGGGGACCGCCTCGGCGAGGGAGGCCCCGGTGTCGACCTCGGCCTTCTCGTAGTAGCGCCGCTTGGGCTCCAGGAAGATGACCGGGTCGTCGCAGTGCACCGCCTGCTGGATCATCCAGTAGGCGTCCTCGGGGTTGGCGACCGTCACCACGCGCAGGCCCGCCGTGTGCGTGAAGTACGCCTCGGGGGACTCGCTGTGGTGCTCCACGGCGCCGATGCCGCCGCCGTAGGGGATGCGCATGACCACGGGCACGCTGAGCTTGCCCGCCGAGCGGCGGCGCATCTTGGCCAACTGGGTGAAGGTCTGGTTCGTGGCCGGGAAGAAGAAGCCGTCGAACTGGATCTCGACCACGGGGCGGTAGCCGCGCATGGCCATACCGATCGCGGTGCCGACGATGCCGGACTCGGCGAGCGGGGTGTCGATGACCCGGTCGGCGCCGAAGTCCTTGTACAGGCCGTCGGTGACCCGGAAGACTCCGCCGAGCCGGCCGACGTCCTCGCCCATGATCAGGGTCTTGGAGTCGTCCTCCATGGCGGCGCGCAGGCCCGCGTTGATGGCCTTGCCGATGGTGAGGTTGGTTCCCATGGCCTAACGGCCCCCTTCAGTGCCGGCACCCTCGAAGGAGGCCAGGTACTCGGCGAACTCGGACCGCTGGTGGTCGATCTGGACGTTGGGCTCGGCGTACACCTCGTGGAAGATGTCGAGGGGCTCGGGGTCGGGCAGGGCCCGGCACTCGGTGCGCACCTGCTCGCCCAGCTTGTCGGCCTCGGCGTCGACGGAGGCGAAGAACTCCTCGTCCGCCAGGCCTCCGCGCTCCAGGTGGCGGCGGACCCGCAGGATCGGGTCCTTGGCCTTCCACTCGTCCAACTCCCCCGACGCGCGGTAGCGGGTGGGGTCGTCGTTGGTGGTGTGGGCGCCCATCCGGTAGGTGAACGCCTCGATGAGCGTGGGGCCGTTGCCCTCACGTGCGTTGTCCAGGGCGGCCCGGGTGACGGCGAGGCAGGCCAGGACGTCGTTGCCGTCCACGAACAGGCCGGGGAAGCCGAACCCGGCGGCGCGGCGGTGGATGGGCACGCGGGCCTGGCGCTCCGGCGGCTCGGAGATGGCCCACTGGTTGTTCTGGCAGAAGAAGACCACGGGGGCGTTGTTGACCGAGGCGAAGTTGAACGCCTCGTTGGTGTCGCCCTGGCTGGTGGCCCCGTCGCCGAAGTAGGAGATGACGGCCGTGCCGTCCTCGCCGACGGCGCCGTCGCGCTGGACGCCCATGGCGTAGCCGGTGGCGTGCAGCGCCTGGCTGCCGATCACGATCGTGTACAGGTGGAAGCCCAGTTCGTGGGGGTCCCAGCCGCCGTTGGTGACGCCGCGGAACATGCCGAGCAGTTCCTTGGGCTCGATGCCGCGGCACCAGGCGACGCCGTGCTCGCGGTAGGAGGGGAACGCCATGTCGTTCTCGCGCAGTGCGCGGCCGGAGCCGATCTGGGCGGCCTCCTGGCCGAGCAGTGAGGCCCACAGGCCCAGCTCGCCCTGGCGCTGGAGGGATACGGCCTCGCTGTCGACTCGGCGTACCAGGACCAGGTCACGGTAGAGCGCGCGGATCTCCTCCGCGCTGATGTCCAGGGGATAGTCGGGATGCCCCGTCAGTTCCCCTTCCGGTGTAAGGAGCTGGATGAGCTCCGTTTTCTCGTGCGCGGTGGTATCCGACACGTTGCTCCTCGGGTTGTCGGGGCCGACTTCGCGTGGGTGAACGCTGATCGGCCGAATCACGGCCCGCCCTCACCCGGGGTGGTGGGTGAGGGTGGACAGCCCTCCCCATATCGTGACAGACCTCACCATGGAGAGCGCAAGCCCTCAGCATCACCTTTTCCGCTGCGGACCCCATGATCCTCGGTCGCCCGGCAGAGCGTTTAGCAGGGCTTCCTAGCATCGGCGAGGGCTTTCCGGCAACGTTGTGGGCACTTGCCCCGCGACGGGCGCACGGCACGCGGACGGCCCCTCGCGCGGGCGAGGGGCCGTCCAGTGCGTCGGAAGTGTTGTGTGGTCGTGAGGAAACGGAGGGACCGGGCCTCGGCGGGCGGCTTCCCGGCCGGGCGGGTGCGGGGAGACGGGGACGCGGCGAGGAGCGCCGCGGGCACGGGGGATCGGGGCGCGGGACGGGGCCGCGGGCTCGCCCCGGCCGGCTGGAGAGCGCCGGGGACGTGTCCGCCGAGCACTCCCTGGCGGGCCTAGTGGGCGGCGGGGACACGCACCCCGCGGTCGCGCGCGTAGTCGGCGAGCATCTCGCGGAGCTGGCGGCGGGCGCGGTGCAGGCGGGACATCACCGTCCCCAGCGGGGTCCCCATGCGCTCGGCCACCTCCTTGTAGGCGTAGCCCTCGATGTCGACGAGGTAGATGACCTCCTGGAACTCCTCGGGCAGCCGGGCGAGCGCCTGCTTGATGTCGGAGTCGGGCAGGTGGTCCAGGACCTCGTTCTCCGCCGACCTCATGCCGGACGACGTGTGCGCCTCGGCGGCGGCGAGCTGCCAGTCCTTGATCTCGTCGGTGGTCTCCTGCCGCGGTTCGCGCTGCTTCTTGCGGTAGGTGTTGATGAAGGTGTTGGTCAAAATTCGGTAAAGCCAGGCCCGAAGGTTGGTACCCGCACGGAACTGGTGAAAGTTCGCGAAGGCCTTGGCGAAGGTCTCCTGTACGAGATCCTCGGCGTCGGCGGGGTTGCGGGTCATCCGCAGAGCCGTGGGATAGAGCTGGTCGGCGAACGGTGTCACCGCGGTGGCGAAGTCCAACTCCTGCTCTTCACCGCGGTGGGCACCAGTCGTGGAGGCCTGGTCCATTTCGATAGTCGTCAAGATTCCCCCTCAGGACGACCGGACGATCACTTCCACCCTGTTAGACGCCACCGCGCACTTCCAATGATGACATCAATCCACGTGATACGGGTCACGGGAGCCCCGTTACAGTCGCCGGTACTGGTCAGTGTGCGGTAAAGACGCGGCGCGCCTCCTGGTCAGCACGCCTACCCACTCCCACGTACCGTACGCTTGCGTCGCCCCCTCCGGTCCGACGGGGGGTGGCCCGCCCGCCGCAGGCACGTGCGGCACACACCAGTTTCCCCGTGGAGGACCCTGTGGCCCGCGTCGTTGTTGACGTCATGCTCAAGCCCGAGATCCTGGACCCCCAGGGCCAGGCCATCGCCGGGGCCTGCTCCCGTCTGGGCTTCGAGGGGATCAAGGAGATCCGCCAGGGCAAGCGCTTCGAGGTCGAGGTCGAGGGCGTGGTGGACGAGGCCAGGCTGGCCGACGTCCGCCGCCTGGCCGAGACCATGCTCGCCAACACCGTCATCGAGGACTTCGAGGTCCGCGTGGAGGAGTAGGCGGAGCGGCCCCCTCCGGCGGACACGCCTTGGAGGACGCGTTCCCGGGAACACGCTTCCGAACGGAACCCGGTCCGGTCTCACGTGGCTTCTTTACCACCGCGGGATTCACGGAAGACGGAATCTTTCCGGAAATCGGGGATTGTCTTCAGTATCCACCTCGCACCGCGTATGACATAGGCCACACTCCTGTCCTGGTTCCGCCGTGACGGCCGCATCTCCCCGCGCCGCACGGGAAAAGCGTGAATTCGTTCGCATGCTGTCCGACGTGCCGGAAGTGCCGGAAAAATCCAGCCGTGTCCCCCTGCGGGCACGGCTGTTCGTTTTACTTCACGTGTCTCCGGGGAAGGTTCTCTGACAAGGCCGGGTCGAAAGCACGACAACGGAGCACGAGAGGTGGACGAATGGACGCCGTTTTCTCGATCTCCCTTCCCAGACAGGCATACACGGTCTCCGTCGCACGCGACGTCCTCGGCACTCTGCTCGTCCGAGCGGGAGTGTGCCGGAACTGCGTCGACGACATCCTCCTGGCCGTTTCCGAAGCCTGTAGCAACGCGGTGGACCACGGCGGTCCCGCACGCGACTACATGGTCGAGGCCGAGATGGGCGGGCGGTGGTGTGAACTACGGATATCCCACACCGGAAGGGCGCCCGATCCCGAGGCGCTGACCGAGAGGCTCACCACCGATCACACGCCCCTCCCGTCGTTGGACTCAGAATCGGGCAGGGGCATTTTGCTGATGCGCTATCTCATGGACGAGGTCGACTTCGAGGAGGAGCCGCGTACGACGGTCCTCCTGCGAAAGAGGCTCACCGTGTGCGACGGACCGCCGTCGGAGGAGGAGGCCGGGCCAATACCGGCCCAGCGCTACGCCCTTCTGTGAAACGACCGCCTCCGCGAACCGTCCACGCGGAGTGCGGTGGTCCACGCGGCGCCTCCGGTCCACCACAGCACCTCCGCTCCGGGCGGCGCACTCCGGCCCGCCGGAGCGCCCCGTGACGGAGACCACATCCCCCGGCCGACCCCTCGGCGTCCCCTCCGCCGTACGCACCGCGTATCCGCGGAACCAGGCGGTGCGGCCCCGCCGTTCCCGTCGGATCGCACACGGACACGGGCGTGTGACGGGCCCCCTCCTTGGAGGATCCTCCCAAGACGCGGCCTCCAGGAGGGTCCGCCGTCGTACCGGAGCACAGGTGAGCGGGTACGCTGCGAAGTGCGGCCGCACCGTCTCCAACGACGGGGCCAGGCACCGGCATCTCCTCGCCGAACGCTCCCCGCTCCCGCGGGAGCGGGTCCGATCCAACCTCTCGGAGTGTGCTCATGACAGCCCGTGTGGGCGTCGTCACCTTCCCCGGCTCCCTCGATGACAGGGACGCCGCGCGCGCGGTCGCGCTGGCGGGCGCCGAACCCGTCTCCCTCTGGCACGCGGACGCCGACCTCAGGGGCGTGGACGCCGTGGTCCTGCCCGGCGGCTTCTCCTACGGCGACTACCTGCGCTGCGGGGCCATCGCCCGGTTCGCCCCGCTGATGTCGGAGCTGGTCCCGGCCGCCCGGTCGGGCGCGCTGCCGGTCCTCGGCATCTGCAACGGCTTCCAGATCCTGTGCGAGAGCCACCTGCTCCCCGGCGCGCTGACCCGCAACTCCTCGCTGCGGTTCGTCAACCGCGACCAGGTGCTGCGTGTGGAGAACACCGGCACCGCGTGGACCAGCTCCTACACCGAGGGCCAGGAGATCCTGGTGGTGCTCAAGAGCGGCGAGGGCAGCTTCGTCGCCGACGAGCACACCCTGGACGAGTTGGAGGCCGCCGGCCGGGTCGTGGTCCGCTACGCCGGCGACAACCCGAACGGCTCCCGCCGCGGCATCGCCGGGATCACCAACGAGCACGGAAACGTCGTCGGCCTCATGCCGCACCCCGAACACGCCGTGGAGGCGCTCACCGGCCCCTCCACCGAGGGCCTCGGATTCTTCACCTCGATCCTCACCCACCTGGCCACCGGTTCGCCGGTGAACGCCTGACCCGTACACCCACTAGGGGGTTTGGCCGTTGATGGCGCTGCTGCGCTCCAGAAAGACGATGTTCGTCCTCTCCGGACTGGTCGTCGTGGGCCTGGTGGTGTCCGCCGCCGTGGGCCTGTTCAACGCCATCGGGACCGCGCCCGCCGCCGCGCCGCCGCAGGGCCAGGGCCAGCAGGACGGCGGACAGGCCCCGCAGGACGGCGGACAGGCCCCGGGTACGGCTCCGGACGTGGACGTGCTCGGCCAGGCCCCGTCCGGGCTGGCCTACGTCTCCGACCCGGAGGCCGACGTGTACTGCGAGCAGGACTCGTGCGTCCGGCTGGTGATGGTCATGACGGAGGACGGGGAACTGCCCGAGGACTCCCGCGAGACCGTCGAGACCGTGGTCTCCCACCTCACCGAGCGGGGCTGGGAGAAGCAGCGGCCCGAGGGCGCGCGCGAGGACCAGGTCTTCCTCAGCGACGGCGAGCACATGCTGGCCGACACCTCCTCCCACGACGACCCGGAGTCGCCGGCGGTGCTGATGCTCGGTGACGCGGGCGACGCCCCGCCCTCCACTCCCTGACCATGGCTCCGCGCCGTTGGGCGGATGCCACGGCCCGGCCCACACCCGCACATCCCGAACGGAACCACGCATGTCTGAAGTACCTGGTCTCGACACCGTCGACGTGGCGCACGACAGCCCGGACACACCTCAGCCGTACGCCGAACTGGGCATGGCCAAGGACGAGTACGAGCGGGTCCACGAGATCCTGGGCCGCCGCCCCACCTCAGCCGAACTGGCCATCTACTCGGTCATGTGGAGCGAGCACTGCTCGTACAAGTCCTCCAAGGTGCACCTGCGCCAGTTCGGGGAGAAGGCGCCCGAGAACGACGCGCTGCTCGTCGGCATGGGTGAGAACGCGGGCGTGGTGGACGTCGGCGACGGCCGTGCGGTGACGTTCAAGATCGAGTCGCACAACCACCCCTCCTACGTGGAGCCGCACCAGGGCGCGGCCACCGGCGTGGGCGGCATCGTCCGCGACATCCTCACCATGGGCGCCCGTCCCGTCGCGGTGATGGACGCGCTGCGCTTTGGCCCCGCCGACGCCGACGACACCAAGCGGGTCCTGCCCGGCGTGGTGTCGGGCATCTCCTTCTACGGCAACTGCCTGGGCCTGCCCAACATCGGCGGCGAGATCGGCTTCGGCGCCGGGTACGTCGGCAACCCGCTGGTCAACGCCCTGTGCGTGGGCGTCATGCGCCACGAGGACATCAAGCTGGCGCAGGCGCCCGGCCCGGGCAACAAGGTGGTGCTGTTCGGCTCCACCACCGGCCCCGACGGGATCGGCGGCGCCTCGGTGCTGGCCAGCGCGACCTTCGACGACGAGTCGCACGCCAAGCGGCCCAGCGTGCAGGTCGGCGACCCGTTCATGGAGAAGCTGCTCATCGAGTGCAGCCTGGAGCTGTTCGACAAGGACCTGGTCGTCGGCATCCAGGACCTGGGGGCGGCGGGCGTGTCCTGCGCCACCACCGAACTGGCCGCCGGCGGCACCGGAGGCATGCGCGTCCAACTGGACCGGGTCCCGCTGCGCGACCCCCGGCTCACTCCCGAGGAGATCCTCATGAGCGAGTCGCAGGAGCGCATGATGGCGATCGTCGAACCCGCGAGGATGGACGAGTTCCTGGCCGTCTGCGACAAGTGGCAGATCCTGGCCGCCGAGATCGGCGAGGTCACCGACGTGACCCCCGAGGAGGCCGAGCGCGGCGGTCGCCTGGTGATGACCTGGCACGGCGAGACCGTGGTGGACATGCCCCCGCGGACCGCCTCCGACGAGGGACCCGTCTACCAGCGCCCGTACGCGCGGCCCGCGTCGCAGGACGCGCTCCAGGCGGACGACGCCGCCGCGCTCGCCCGGCCGGCCGACGACACCGAGCTGCGCGGACAGGTGCTCCGCGTGCTGGGCGCCCCGGGAATCGGCGACCCGTCCTGGGTCACCGAGCAGTACGACAGCTACGTGCGCGGCGACACGGTGGTCTCCACGCCGCACGACGCCGGGATGATCCGCGTCTCCGACGACTCCCACAAGGGCGTGGCCCTGGCCACCGACGGCAACGGCCGGTACACCCGCCTGGACCCGTACACGGGGACGCAGCTCGCGTACGCGGAGGCCTACCGCAACGTCGCCGCCACGGGCGCCCGCCCGCTGGCGGTCACCAACTGCCTCAACTTCGGTTCGCCCGAGGACACCGGGGTGATGTGGCAGTTCGCGGAGTCCACGCGCGGTCTGGCGGACGCCTGCCGGCAGCTGGGAACCCCGGTGACCGGCGGAAACGTCAGCTTCTACAACCAGACCGGCGACGTGGCGATCAACCCCACCCCGGTGATCGGCGTGCTCGGCGTGATCGACGACGTGCGCACCCGGCTGCGCACGGCCTTCGACACCGACGGCGCGCGGATCTTCCTGCTGGGCGAGACCCGGCCGGAGTTCGGCGGCTCCGCCTGGGCGGACGTCGTGCACGGCCACCTCGGCGGAATGCCGCCGCGCGTGGACCTGGCCGCCGAGGCCGCACTGGGCGAGGTGCTGGCCACCGCGGCCGACCGCGGCCTGGCTTCTGCCGCGCACGACCTGTCCGACGGCGGCCTCGCGGTCGCCCTGGCCGAGTCGGCGCTGCGCGGCGGCAAGGGCGTGCGGGTGACCGTCGACGGCGACGCCTTCACCGCGCTGTTCAGCGAGTCCGCGGCCCGCGCCGTCGTGGCGGTCCGACCGGGCGAGGAGGAAGCCTTCCTCGCCCTCGCCTCCACGCACGGAGTTCCGGTGGCGGAGATCGGCGCGGTCGGCGGCGACGCCCTGTCGGTCACCCACCCTGGCGGCGCCGTGGAGATCCCGCTGGCCGAGCTGCGCACCGCCTACGAGTCCGCCCTGCCCGCCCTGATGGACGGCGTGTAGCCCCACACGCGTACGGCGGGGACGCCCCTCTCCGGGGCGCCCCCGCCGCTCGTCCCAGCCGGTCCTGCGCCCCCCGCTCGGGGAGAGGGGCCGGCTCGCGCGGATTCCGTCGTCCTCACTCCCGGTTCACCCTCCTCCGATGGGTAGGGGTCGAGGAGGACAACGACGAGACGCAGGCGTGAAAGGAGCTGGGGTCATGCGACGGGGCAGGTTGAAGGGCCCCCTGGGCAGCCACGAGCGCCCGGCGAGCGCCCTGGGGTTTCGCATGGTGCTGGCCGTGTTCGGCGCCCTGGTACTGCTGGCCGCCGCGGTCTGCGCCTACCTGCTGACCGACCAGACGTGGCTGGTCGTCCTGTTCGGCGCGGGCTTCGTCGCCGCCTGCGTGAACGTGTACTGGGTGGGGCGGCGCCGCAGGTACGAGGGCCGGTCCGCCTGACGGGCCCGCCCGACGGTCAGTCCGCGGGTGTCAGTGTGACGGCCACCGGCCGGTGGTCGGAGTGGGGCACGTCCGGGTTCGCGGGGTCGCTCGGCACCAGGTCCCCCGAGTGCAGGACGTGGTCGATCTGCTGGTCGGAGCCCGTCTCCCCGGGCAGGGTGGGGAAGGGCCGTGCCTCGTCGAACGCGTCGAGCATCCCGTGCCCGGTGAGGACGCCCCACGCGGGATCGTCCGGTTCGATGTTGAGGTCCCCGGCCACGACGACGGGGCCACCGCGCTCCCGGGCCCGTCGGGCGATCTCCGCGACGTCGCGCAGCTGCCGTCTGGAGGACGCCTCCGCGAAGCCGTGGTCCGCGGGCTGCACGTGGGTGGACACCACGGTGACCTCGGTACCGTTCCAGTCCACGGTCACCTCCAGCGCCTGGGCCCCCGTGGGGCCGCTCGGGGTGAGCGGGTGCCGCAGCTCGCGGGTGACCGGCAGGGCGGTGAGCACGGCGTCTCCCCACAGCGGCCCGTCGGCGGGTCCCCAGTAGGGGGTCATGCCGAGTTCGCGCGCCAGACCCGACAGCCCGTCGTGTCCGCCGTTGAGCAGCCAGCCGCGGTCCACCTCGCTGAGGACGACGACGTCGGGGTCCAGGTCCCGCAGCGCTCCGGCCTGCTCCGAAGCGGAGAAACGGCCGTCCATGCCAAAGCCCATCCGGACGTTGTAGGCGGCCACGCGCAGTCCCCCTCCCCTCCCGTCGGCGGCCGCGGGGCCTCCCCGGTCCTGGAGCAGCGGGTGGAGGGAGGTGGCGGCCAGGGTGAGCGCGCCCGCCCCTGCGGCCACCGCGAGTCCGCGCCGGCCGGAGGCCTCGCGGGCCTGCGGCTCCCGGGAGGCCACGGCGGGCAGGAGCAGCGCCAGGGCGGCGAAGGGCACGTACGCGTTGGGGACGTACAGGTCGTAGGCGGAGTAGAACGCGAACACCAGCACCACGAACAGCAGCAGCCCCGACGCGGCGGCCAGCCCGGTGCGCACCGCCGACGCCCGCCCGGGCCCGGGGAGCACGGCCCGGCCCGCGCAGGCGGCCAGGGCGAGCTGCCCGGCGACCAGCGCGGCCACGGACGGGGCGCCCGCCGCGTCCGGAGGCGTGCCGGGGAGCGCCAGCCACACCAGCGCGGCCAGGAGCACGGCCGGTGCCGCCCACCGGCTCCCGCCCAGGAGGTGCGGGCGCGAGGCGAAGGCCACCGACAGCACGGCGCCCGTGGCGACGGCCGCGGCTCCCAGCGGCGACTCCGCGAGGGTCTGCCCCACCGCCGGGTTGGCGGTGTACAGGCCGGAGAGGAGGAACAGCGGGCCCAGGAGCAGCCAGGCCCGGGGCGGCACGGGCCGAGCCGGTCCCGGATCCGTGTTCCGGACGCCGTACAGGAGAAGGAGGAAGAGGCCGGCCCCGGCGGCGACCGGCCCCCACGCCACAGGGGTCGGCCACCACACGAGGTCGACGGTACCGACGAGCGTGTGGACGACCGTGCCGGCCGCGATTCCGGCCACCACCCCGACCACCACCTCACGGCCCCGCAGGCGGCCGTCGGAGGTGGACGCCATCGCGGTGCACACCAGCCACACGGCCCCCGCACCGACCGTGGCGGCGGAGACGTACAACTGGGGGCCGCCGCCGTCAGTGGCCTGGAGCGCCAGGCGCCCCGCCGCCATCGCCACGGCGGCGGCCGCGGCCAGCGCCGTGGGCGCGATCCGGCGGGCGAGCGGGACAAGGGGGAGGGGGGCCAGGAACCACGCGAGGGCGAAGGCGCCCATCAGCGCGGGATCGGTCGACCCGGCCTGGCCGAACAGGGTGATCAGCGACGGCAGGAACACCCGGAGCGCGTCCAGGAACAGGACGGTTCCCACGGCGGCGGCGAGCCGGTCCCGGCGCATGGCCCTCCGCTCCCTCGACGAACACGAAGGATTCTCATGTCTCGCGCCCGCCGTGGCAAGGGGTGGAGGCGTCGCCGGAGGAAAGGCCCGGTCCCCGACACGCCGCCGGGCCGGGAGGACACACCTCCCGGCCCGGCGGACACGGACGGGCGGACACGGACGGCCGCCGCGGACGTCAGCGCTTCGCGGCGCCCTCGGGGAGCCAGTCCCGCCACACGTCCGGGTTGTTCTCCACCCAGCGCTCGGCGGCCTCGCTCGGGTCGAGCCCCTCGTCGGCGATCATCCTGGCCACCTGGTTCTGGTCCTCGTTGGTCCACGTCCAGTTGTCCAGGAACCGGTACGCGGGGCCGTCCTCCTCCACGAACCCGGCCCTGAAGATCTTGTTCAGGTCGTAGACCGGGTAGTCGCAGGGCACGTGGTCCGGATCGTCGGCGCACCCCGGCTCGTGGGCAGGGAGGTCGATCTTGACCAGGTCCAGCTCCTCCTGGAGCCACTGCGGGTCGTAGAAGTAGAAGAGCACCGGCTCCTCGTCGGCGTACCGCCGCCGGACCTCGGTGATCTGCGAGACCTCCGAACCGGCGTAGACGATCTCCAGGTCCAGGTCGAACGCGTTGATCATCCCCTGGTCCTGGGTGACGAACCCGGGCGCGCCGCCCAGGAACTCCCCCTTGTCGCCGGTCTCGGCGGTACGGAAGATGTCCGTGTGCTCGCGCAGGCCCTCCAGGGTCGTGATCTCCGGGTACTCCTCGGCCACGTAGGCGGGCACGTACCAGCCGATCACGCCCTCGTTGCCGGTCGGTCCGCCGTCGACCACGGTGCCGTTGCCCTCGGGACCGTAGGTCTCCATGAGGTCCTCGTGACCCCAGTTCTCCACGATCACGTCGAGCGCGCCCTGGTCCAGCGCCTGCCACGACGCCTGTTCGGCGGTGCGGAGCAACTGGACCTCGTAGCCCATCTCCTCACGGAGGACGTACGCCAGCACCTCGGCGCTGGCCTCGTAGCCCACCCAGCCGTTGAGGGCCATCCGCACCGTGTCCGGGTCGCGCACGACCTGGTCGGTGCGCACCGCGCACGAACTCACCATGGCCACGGCCAGACCCACGGCCAGCACCCTGAACAGGGAACCTCTCCACTCAGGCACGCTGTGCCCTCCTTCCCTGCGTCACACGGTCCAGGAACAGGCCCAGGCACACGATCGCCAGGCCCGAGGCCAGTCCCAGGCCGAGCTGGCTCTGCGCCAGGCCGACCACGACGTCGTTGCCCAGTGCCCCGGCGCCGACCAGGGCCCCGATGACCACCATGGACAGCACCAGGATGATCCCCTGGTTGACGGCCAGCAGGAGTGAGCCGCGCGCCATCGGCAGCTCCACCTTGGTGAGCAGCTGCCAACCGGTGGAGCCCTGCGACCGCGCCGCCTCCAGGGCCGGCTCGGGCACGCCCCGGATCCCGTCGTCGACCAGCCGGATCACCGGCGGCAGGGCGAAGACCACCGCCGCCACCAGGGCGGGAACCCGGCCGATGGTGAACAGCGCCACCGCCGGGATCAGGTACACGAACGGCGGCAGGGTCTGCATGGCGTCCAGGACCGGCTTGAGGACCGCCGCGAGCAGGTCGCTCCGCGACATCGCCACGCCGACCAGCACGCCCAGCACGATGGTGACCAGGGAGGCCACGAGCACCTGCGACAGCGTGTCCATGGCGTTGTTCCACACGCCCAGAAGGCCCACGGCGACCAGTGCCGCACCGGACACGGCGGCCGCGCGCGCCCCGGCGAAGATCCATCCCAGGGCCGCGGCGGCGAGCACCACCAGCCACCACGGGGAGTGCGTCAGCAGGTCGGCGAGCGGGGTGAGCACGGCCCCCAGCAGCCACGTGGCCACCGCCTCCGTGGTGGAGCCGATCGTCTCCTGGATCGCGCCGTACACGGCGTTCACCGGGTCGCTGAGGTCGACCGAGACCTCACGCGGCCAGCCGCGCACGCCCGTCAGGCGCGCCGCCGCGACCACCGCGGCCACCAGGGCGAACCCGCCGGCCAGGACCGGGAGGCGGTAGCGCCCGGGGATGTCCGGTGTGCGCGTCCCGTGGCCCACCGCGCCGGTCACCCGGTCCATCGCGACGGCGAGCATGACGATCGCCAGGCCCGCCTGGAACGCCTGGCCGACGTTGACCTTGGAGAGCGCCTGGTAGATCGCGTCGCCCAGGCCGCCCGCGCCGATGACCGACGCGATCACGACCATGGACACCGCGAGCATGATCGTCTGGTTGACGCCCAGCAGGATGGTGCGCCTGGCCATCGGCAACTGCACCTTGGTGAGGACCTGCCACGGCGTGGATCCCGTCGACACCGCCGCCTCGACCGCCCCCGAGGGCACCCCGCGGACGGCCAGGGCGGTGATCCGCACGGCGGGCGGGACGGCGTACACGGCCGTCACCACGGCCGCCGCCGGGTTGCCGATGCCGAACAGCAGCACGAACGGCAGCAGGTAGGCGAACGCGGGCATGATCTGCATGAAGTCCAGCACCGGGCGGACGGCCCGGTGGAACCCCTCGCTGCGTCCGGCGAGGATGCCCAGGGGAATGCCGGTCAGCAGGGCGATGAGGACCGACGTGATGATCAGCGCCAGCGTCGTCATCGACGCGTTCCACAGCCCGCTCAGCGCGAACACGGCGAAGGTGGCGAGCACCAGGAGCGCCACGCGCCAGCCGGCGACCCGCCAGGCGGCGAACACGCCGAGGAGGGTCACGCCGGGCCAGGTGAGGAGGTCGAGGAACCGGTCGACCAGCACGACGGCCGATCCCAGTCCCACGGAGACGTAGTTGAAGAAGTACAGGAACAGGGGACTGTCGTTGCGGTTGGCGACGATCCACGCGTAGACGGTGTCGAGCCAGGCCATGAACCGGTCGCCGGCGAGGGTCGGGAAACCGCCCGCCCAGGACGGGTGGCCCAGGAGGCGGCTCACCCAGTAGCCGGCCACGAGCAGCGCGACCACGAGCAGTGCCTGCACCCAGGTGTGGCGCAGGGGGTTTCCCGAGCCACGTTCGTCGCCCCGTCCACCGGTGCCCGAGGGGGCGGTGACGGGTCGGGTCATCGTGGTCATGTCACGCACCACTCCCGGCCGGGGCCGGACCGCGGGTGCCGACGGTGTCCCCGGAGGAGTGGACCGCCCTCTCCTCGGACGGGTCGTCCGACGCCTCCTCGATGGCGGCGACCGCGGCGGCGCCGTCCAACTGGTCCTCGGCGATGGCGCGCAGCACGTCGTCGCGGCCCACGTAGCCCAGGAGGGTGTCGCCCTCCACGACCCGCACCGGCGCGGTGCTCGCCGCGAGCATCGGCAGCACCTCAGCCAGCACGGTGCCGGGCGCGGTGACCGGGCCGTCCGTGCGCTCGTCCGGGTACGGCTCGCGCACCAGCCACCGGGCGGTGAGCACGGTGGTGCGGGCCACGTCGGAGGTGAAGTCGGCGACGTAGGCGTTGGCCGGTCGGCCCACCACCTCCTCCGGGGTGCCCACCTGCACGATCTCCCCGTCGCGCATGATCGCGATGCGGTCGCCCAGCCTGAGGGCCTCCTGCAGGTCGTGGGTGATGAACACCGACGTCTTCCTCAGCTCGCGCTGCAGGCGGCTGACCTCGTTCTGCATGTCGCGGCGGATCAGGGGGTCCAGGGCGCTGAACGGCTCGTCGAACAGCAGCACCTCCGGGTCCACGGCGAGCGCGCGGGCCAGGCCGACCCGCTGCTGCATGCCGCCGGACAACTCGCCGGGACGGGCGTTCTCGTACCCGCCGAGGCCCACCATCCCGATCATCTCGCGGGCCCGCTCGTAGCGTTCGGCGCGCGGTGTCCCGCGCACCTCCAGCCCGTAGGCCACGTTGTCGATGATCCTGCGGTTGGGCAGCAGGCCGAAGTGCTGGAAGACCATGGCCATCTTGTGGCGGCGCAGTTCGCGCAGCCGCTGGGGGGTGGCCGTGCCGATGTCCTCGCCGTCGAGCAGCACCTGCCCGGCGGTCGGCTCGATCAGCCGGGTCAGGCACCGGATCAGCGTGGACTTGCCGGAGCCGGACAGGCCCATGACCACGAAGACCTCGCCCGGGCGCACGTCGAAGGACACGTCGCGCACCGCGACGGTGCACCCCGTCTCCTCCTTGACGCGGTCCCGGTCGGCCTTCTCCAGTTCGGTGCCGACGACCTTGTCGGCGTTTCCGCCGAAGACCTTCCACAGGTTGCGGACCGAGAAGGTGACCTCGTCGGCGTCACCGCGCGCGGCGGCTGTTTCGGTTACCGGGGCTACCGGTGTACTCATCAAGCGTCCTCCGGGGCCAGGGCGTCCTGTCGGACGAGGTCCGCGGCGCGTTCGCCGAGGGCCAGGACCGTGACCATGGGGTTGGGGGTGGGAAGGGTCGGGAACACCGACGCGTCGGCGACGCGCAGACCGCGCAGGCCGCGCACGCGCAGCCGGGGGTCGACGACGGCGGTGTCGTCATCGGCGGCGCCCATCTTGCAGGTGCCGGCCGGGTGGTAGACGGTGTGGGCGGCGCGGCGGCCGTACTCCGACAGTTCCTCGTCGCTCTGGACGCCGGGGCCGGGGGCGACCTCGCGCTTGATCCAGGACCTGAACGGCTCGGTGGCGGCGACCTCCCGGGCGATCTTCAGCCCGTCCACGATCGTCCTCTCGTCGTGGCCGCCGGGGTCGGTGAAGTACCGGAAGTCCAGTGCGGGCTTGGCCTGCGGGTCCGCGCTGGTGAGGTAGAGCTTGCCGACCGAGCGGGAACGGGGGATGTTCGGCGTCATGCACACCGCGTATCCGTCGGGCGGGGAGTCGTAGCCCAGCCGCTTCGTGTTGTCGTCGAAGGGGATCTGGTAGATGTGGAACATCAGGTCCGGGCGCGGATCGCTGTGGTCGCGCCGCACGAACAGGGCCGCGTCGGAGTCCATCACCGTGTTCTCCGGGACCGGCTCGCTGGTCTCCCACATGATGATCGACTCGGGGTGGTCGAGCAGGTTCTCGCCCACGCCGGGCAGGTCGTGGCGGGGCTCGATGCCCACCTCCCGCAGCTCCCCGGCGTCGCCGATCCCCGAGAGCATGAGCAGCCGGGGGGAGTCCACGGCGCCGGCGGACAGGATCACCTCGCGGCGCGCGCTGACCGTGACGCGTGTGCCGTCCTTGGCCGTGGCGCTGACGCCGGTGGCGCGGTCTCCGTCGAGGACCACCCGGTCGACCCAGGTCTCCAGCATGACGGTGAGGTTGTCGCGCACGTCCATGATCGGGTGCAGGTAGGCCACCGAGGCCGAGGAGCGGTAGCCGGTGTAGGGGTCGTAGGCGATGGACAGGAAGCCCGCTCCGCCCGAGAAGCCGCCGCCGTGGGAGGTCAGGGCGTTGAAGTCCTCCACCACCGGGACGCCCGCCGCCTCCGCGGCCGAGGACACCCAGTCCTTGACCATCGCGTTGCGGTCCTTCTCCACGATCGGAACGATGTTGCACTTGATCCGGTCGGCGTAGGACTGCACGGTGGCGTTGTCCCAGCCCTCGGCGCCCGCCGCGACCCAGTCGTCCAGGTCCTCGGCGAAGGGCCGGAAGCTGATCAGCGTGTTGTGCGAGGAGCATCCGCCGAGCACGCGGGCCCGGGAGTGCAGGATGTTGGAGTTGCCGCGCGGCTGCTCGACGGTGGTGTAGCCGTAGTCGAGCTCGCTGTCCAGGACGCTCAGCCAGTCGCGCAGGCGCAGCACGTGCTCCAGGTCGCGGTCGTCGGGGCCGCCCTCGATCAGGCACACGGTGGTGCCGGGGTCCTCGGTGAGCCGGTTGGCGATCACCGAGCCGGCGGTACCGCCGCCGACGATCACGTAGTCGTAGGTGCTCTCGGTTGGAGCCACGGTCCGATTCCTCTCGTTGTCTGTGCCCAGGGGATCCAGGGGGATGCCGGGGGGAAACCGACCTGTGTCCGCTTCTCTTCTCGTGTGGGCCGTGGACGTCGCCACGGGACGCCCGGTGGCGGAGGACACGGGTCCGCGCCACCGGGCGTTCGGTACCCCGAGCCGCCTGGGGCGGCCCGGGACGGGTCTTGTGTCAGTCGAACCAGCGCTGCGGCTCGGGCGCCAGGTTGCGGTAGACGTGCTTGGCCTCGCGGTACTCGTCCAGGCCCTGCAACCCCAGCTCGCGGCCGATGCCGCTCCGGCCGTAGCCGCCCCACTCGGCGCCGGGGATGTAGGGGCCGAAGTCGTTGATCCAGACGGTTCCGTGCCGCAGGGCGGCCGCGACCCGCTCGCCCCGGGCGGTGTCGCCCGTCCACACGCCGCCGGAGAGCCCGTAGTCGGTGTCGTTGCCCAGCCGGATCGCCTGGGCCTCGGTCTCGAACCGCTCCACGGTCACGACCGGGCCGAAGACCTCGGTCTGGACGATGTCCATGGAGTGCTCGCAGTCGACGAACACGGTGGGCCGGTAGAAGTAGCCCTGGGACAGGGCCGGGTCGTCGGGCCGCTTGCCCCCGGCGATGATCCGGGCGCCCTCCTCGACACCGCGCGCGACGGCGGCCTCCACCTTGGCGCGGTGCTCGGCCGAGACCAGCGGACCGCAGCGCACGCCCTCCTCCTGGCCGCGGCCGATGCGGATGGCCTCGGCGCGGCGGGCGAGCTCGGTGGTGAAGGCGTCGTGGATGTCGTTGTGCACGATGAGCCGCGCACCGGCCGAGCACACCTGGCCGGAGTGGAAGAACGCGGCGATGAGCGCGTAGTCCACCGCGGTGTCCAGGTCCACGTCCGGGAAGATGATGTTGGGGTTCTTGCCGCCGAGCTCCAGGGCGGTCTTCTTGACCGTCTCGGAGGCCGCCGACATGATCCGCCTGCCGGTGGCCAGTCCGCCGGTGAAGGAGACCAGGTCCACGTCGGGGTGCTCGGACAGCGGGGCGCCCGCGTCGGGGCCGCTGCCCAGGACCAGGTTGACCACGCCCGGCGGGATGCCCGCCTCGGCGGTGAGCTCGACGAGCTTGGCGGTGGTGACGGGGGTGATCTCGCTGGGCTTGACCACCATGGTGTTGCCCGCCGCCAGGGCCGGGGCCATCTTCCAGGCGAGCTGGAGCAGCGGGTAGTTCCAGGGCGTGATCATGCCGCAGACACCGACGGGCTCGTAGACCACCTTGCTGTGCACGCCCTCGGGGGCGGACACGAGGCGTCCCGCGTCCTTTCCGGCCAGGCCCGCGTAGTAGCGGAAGACGTTGGTGACGTCGTCGACGTCGATCCCGCCCTCCTCGATGGTCTTGCCGGTGTCGAGGGACTCCATGACCGCGATCTCCTCGCGGTCGCGCTGGAGGAGGTCGGCGACGCGTCCGACGAGCTTGCCGCGCTCGTCGTCGGAGACGCCGCGCCACTCCCCGTCGTCGAAGGCGCGCCGGGCCGCGGCGATGGCGTCCTCGGTGTCGGCGCGGCCGCCCTCGCTGACGATGGTCAGGACGGAGGCGTCCGCGGGGTCCAGGATCTCCCGGACACGGCCGTTGCGGGCGGCCTTCCACTCCCCGTCGATGTACAGGCTGGTGGCGGTGGCCGATCCCGGTTCCGACAGGTACGGCACGGTCGGCAGAGTTGTGTTGGGCTCGTTCACGGAGCCGGTTTGCCCAAGATTGGTAGTCACAAACAGCCTCGTCTCATAAGACGCGTAAGTCACAGTTTCCCCATGCCACGCCCTGGTCTGGGGAAACGCTCGGCCGCGACAGGGCTCTCCGTGGCGCTCCCCGCGTCACACCTGGGACATGACTACTCCGGGTAGCGCTCGGACCGGCCCAGGACATCCCCGTCTGGGGAAGACGAGGAAGAGAATTTGACGTACATTGAGGTATGCCTAAGTAGTTGAGGCATACCTAAGTAGGTTCGTCCGCAACCTCCGCGCTCCCCTCTGAGGAAGCATGCTGCTCGAACAAGAACGTCGGGACGTCTGTCTGACCGCCCGCGCCCTCGCCGCGGGCGCCGGTGCCGCCCCGGGCGAGTCGGGAACCGTCAGCGTCCGCAACGGCGACCTGGTGGTCGTCACGCCGCACGGCGCCGCCCTCGACCAACTCCAGCCCGCCGACTGCCCGGTGATGTCGCTCGACGACCGGGTGCTCGAGGGGCGGCGCGACCCCGCGGCCGAGGCCACCCTGCACCTCGCCGTGCACCGCCTGGCCTTCGAGCACGATCGCGACGTCACCGCCGTGGTGAACGCCTTCACCGCCGACACGGTCGCGGTGTCCTCGGTCCTGGCCGAGCTGCCCCCGATCCACCACCGCGCCGCCGCCCTGGGCGGGGCGGTCACCGTCACCCCGTACACCACCTACGGCACGGGGGAGATCGCCGACCACGCGGCCAAGGCGCTCAAGGGGCGCGACGCCGCGCTGCTCGCCGACCACGGCGGCCTCGCCCTGGGCCGGAGCCTGGGCCACGCGCTGGAGAACCTGCGGCTGCTGGACTGGCTCAGCGCCGCGTACCTGCGGGCCCGCCAGATCGGCGAGCCCCGCGTGCTGTCCGAGGACGAGCTGGCCCGGATCCGCGAGCGCGACACCTACGGCTGGGCGGGCCCGGACATCCTCTGAGGCCCGACGCAGGCGGAGAGGGCCACGAGCTGCGGATTCCGTCCCCTCACACCTGCTCGTCCTCGTCGTCGGAAACCTCGTCCGGCTGGGTCCAGGCCAGGTAGAGGGCGGGGACCGAGGTGTGCGCCATGAGGATCACCCACAGCACGGGCATGAACAGCTCCTCGGGGAAGGACACGGACTCGGGCGAGGGGCCCTCCAGGACGGCGAGTACGAGGAACACCGCCAGCATGAGGCCCGCCGTCACGTGGTGGCCGATCCGCGTGGCCCGGTCCAGCTCGAAGCGCTGGCGCTCGTCCAGGTTCCGGTAGCGGTGGTTCGCCCCCGTGGCCCGGCCCAGTTGCGTGCTGATCACCATCCCCACGACCACCAGTACGAGGAAGGCCGGCAGCAGGACGGCCAGCGCCAGCGTCGTGCCGGAGCGGAAGTTGATGACGCCCAGGAGCACCGTGGCGGCCAGCATGGCCAGCACGACCAGGACCGCGTAGACGCGCCGCCTGCCACGGGAGGCCCGGAGCCGGGCGATGCGGGATGTCGGGGCGTCGTTGGAGAAGGACATGGGGACTTCCTCTTCTGGGTCGGGTCACTGGCCGATGCGGGGGAAGGGCTCGGTGGAGAAGACGACCTCCACCGGCACCTCGAAGTAGCGCGCGATACGCAGCGCCAGGTGGAGGCTGGGGCTGTACTCGCCCCGCTCCAGGTAGCCGACCGTCTGGTAGTGCACGCCCAGGGCCTCGGCCAACTGGCGCCGGGACACGTTCCGCTCGGCCCGCAGCATCGCGATCCGGTTGTAGATGGTCTCGCCGCTTCCGGCCGCCGCCCTCGGGCGGCGCCCGGCCGCGCTCCTGCCGTTCTCAGTAGCCACGCTTCATCGCCTTCTCCCGGGCCGCCTGGACCCTCGAACCCGACTCGCGCCGGGCCATCCGCCGCAGCACCCACTGGGCGACGGCGAACCCGACGAGAGCCCACAGTGCCAGAACCCCGGCCACCTGCGGCAGCTGCCAGGTCCCGGTCAGTTCGAGGGCGGCGTAGTCGGCGGGCATCAGCGCCGCGCGCACGCCCAGGCCGATCCAGTAGACGGGGAAGAACCGGACGGCGGTCTGGATCCAGTCGGCCATGACCGTGACGGGCATCATGACGCCCGAGGTCATCACCAGGCCCAGCACGGGCACCATGATCAGACCCACGCCGGTGCGCGGGTTGGTCAGGGTCGCGCCGAGGATCGCGCCGACGGGGGCCAGGGCCAGCATCGCGAGCACGAACACCCACAGCAGGGTGAGCGTCCCTCCCACGCCCCGCAGGGAGAACCCGTCGACCAGCAGCAGCCCCGGCACCACCATCAGCAGCAGGGCCACCGTCGACATGGTCAGGATGTGCCAGACCTTGCCGACCCCGTAGCCGAGCATGCCGTGCGGCGTGGCCCTGGCCCGCAGCAGCGTCCCGTCCTCGCGCTCGGTGCCGAGCACCTGGGCGACCGTGACCACGCCCAGCATGACCAGCTGCATGGTGACTCCGGCGGCCATCATCACCGTGCCCGTGGAGACATCGGCCCCCTCCACCGGCTCCCGGCCGAGGAAGACGGCGAGGACGACGAAGATGGCCGGCATCATCAGGTAGCCGCCGGCGAGCTCCTGGAAGTTGGTGAAGGACCCCCGGAACTCGGTCCATCCCCGGGAGAACCCGGCTCTGACGGCGTTGGCCCTGGCGTTCATCGGATCTCCCTCGTGAACTCGGCGGCGGCGTTCTCGGCGTCCCCGGACTCGTAGCGCTGGACCATGGCCATGTACACGTCCTCCAGCGAGGGCCGGGTGACCTTCAGGTCGGTGACGCCGTCGCCGTGCTCCGCGTACAGCTCGGCGACGTGGCGGGCGGGGTTGTCGGTGCTGTGGACGTGCCGCCGCCCCTCGGCGGTCCAGACGACCTCGCTCTCCTGGACCAGCAGGGAGGCGAGGTGGTCGGCGGTGCCGTCGGCCACGATCACCCCGCCCGCGAGGATGAGGATGCGGTCGGCCAGCTTCTCGGCCTCGTCCAGGTCGTGGGTGGTCAGCAGGACGGTGGTGTCGTCCTCGTCGGCGAGCCGGTGCACCAGTTCGTGGAAGTCGTGGCGGGCCACCGGGTCGAACCCGGCCGTGGGCTCGTCGAGGAAGAGCAGCTCGGGGCGGCCGACCACGCCCAGGGCCACGTCCACGCGGCGGCGCTGGCCCCCGGAGAGCTCGCGGACCCTCTTGTGCGCGTGCTCGGTGAGGCCGACGGTCTCCAGGAGTCCGTCGGTGTCGTGGGGGCGTGTGCGCCCGGGCTCGGAGAAGGGCGCGTGGAAGCGGCCGAAGTGGTGGACCAGCTCCCGGACCCTCCAGGCGCCGTGGTCGCGCCAGGACTGCAGGACCACGCCGATCCGGGAGCGCCACGCCTCACCGCCGCGCTCGGGGTCGCTCCCCAGCACCTCCACCCCGCCCGCGGAGCGCCTGCGGAACCCCTCCAGGATCTCGACGGTGGTGGTCTTGCCCGCCCCGTTGGGGCCGAGGAGGGCGACCACCTCACCGCGCCGGGCGGTGAGGTCCACTCCCCTCAGCACCTCGGCGGTGCCGTAGTTCATCCGCAGGTCGCGGACCTGGATCACGGTCTCCTCCGGTGTCCCCGACGCCTGGGCGCTCGCCCTGGACGTCGCTCGGACCACTGAATCCATCACATCAGCCCTCCATGTCGTCTCGGTCCTACTGCCATTGATAGTACATGTACTACATCCTGGAGAACAGAGGATACATAAGAGCGAAGACACGCTACGACATGCCGTAGAACGACGAAATGCCAGAAAAGGCACAGAACAGGACTCGCAAGAGGGAGGAGGGCCGGTTCCGGCCACACGGTGGGGATCCGCCCCGGTTCCCCGTGCCGAAGGCGCGGGTTTCGGACACGGCACCGCGGACAGAGGACAGATCAAGGGAGCAGACCCTAGCCGTCCGCGGGTCCCGAGGCGGGACAATGGTGCTGACGGCGACACCGACCGGCAGGAGGCCGCATGCGCTGCACCAACATCAGGCTGCTCGTCAACGACTACGAGGCCTGTTTCCACTTCTACTCGGAGATCCTCAAGCTCCCCCTGCTCCGGGGCGACGAGAACAGCCGCTACGCCGAGTTCGACGTGGACTCGGGAACACGGCTGGCCATCAACCAGCGCGAGGTGATGGCCGAGGCCCTGGAGACCGACGCGGCCGACCCCAAGCTCCCCCACCAGGACCGGCTCGCGGTGATCTTCGAGGTGGACGACGTGGACACCACGGCCGCCAAGCTGGTCGCGGACGGCGCCCGCCAGGTGATGGAGCCGCGGGACTGGACGGCCTGGGGCATCCGCGCGGCCCACTTCCGCGACCCCGACGGCTACCTGCTGGAGATCAACTGTCCCCTGCTCCCCGTGGCCGCGGTCTGACCCCCGGCCTCAGGTTCCCCGGCCCCACCGCCCCGTCACCGGGCCACGTGCTCCACCAGGAGCTCGTTCACCCTGTCAGCCCTCTCCACACCGAGAAGATGTGCGGCGCCCGAGACGACCTCGAACCGGGAGCCGTCGATCCCGTCCGCCAGCCTGCGTCCGTACCCGGGCGGCAGCAGCGGGTCGTGGGCGGCCGACGCCACCAGGGTCGGCACCCGCACCGCGGAGACCAGGTGGCGCTGGTCCATTCCGGCGAGCGCGTCGCACACCGAGGCGAAGCCGTCCGGGTCGAGTCCGCCGAAGTCCTCGGTGAACCTGGCCACGACCTCCGGGCGCTCGTCGCCCATGTCCGGGGTGAACCAGGGCCGCACCACGTCGGCGGTCACCGAGCCGAGGCCCTCCTCGCGCACCCGCGAGGCGACGCGGCCCCAGCCGTGCATCCGGGGCGTGCGGGACGCCGCCCCGAGCAGGGCGACGCGGTCCAGCGTGCGCGGCGAGTTGGCCGCGATCCACAGCAGCAGTGATCCGCCGAATCCCGCACCGACGGCGGAGACCCTGGTGAGGCCCTGCGACTCCAGCAGGCCGAGCAGGTCCAGGGCGAGTTCCTCGACGGTGTAGGGGCCCTGAGGTGCCGGGGAGGAGCCGTGGCCGCGGTGGTTGACCCGCAGGACCCGCCGGTTGCGGGTGAGTTCGGGCATCTGCGGCTCCCAGACCGACATCTTGGTGCCGAAGGGCGGCACGAGCAGCACGACGGGTGCGTGGCTGGGTCCGTCGAACCGGTGCTGGAGCGGAATCAAGGTCATCGAACCTCCGAGTCGCCAGAACGCCAGGCTATCTGCCAGCCCTTATCCAAAGTTTCAAGGCTTTCCATGGTTCCCGTCGAGTGGAGGACAGAACCTGACCGCCTCGCTGCCTAGAGTCCCACTACCGAGTCGGACACGAAGAAGGCGGTGGCCATCATGGCGGCAACGACGGAGAACACGGTCCTGGACGCCGAGCGCACGTCCCTCCTGCGGGTCCTGGGAGAGCAGCGCGACTTCCTGCGCTTCACCCTCAGGGACCTGGACGACGCACAGGCCGCGAAGCGCACCACGGCGAGCGAGCTGACCCTCGGCGGTCTGGTCAAGCACGTGACGCTGGTCGAGCGCAACTGGATCCGCTTCATCCGCGAGGGGGCGATGCACGACGCCGAGGTGGACTACGAGGACCCGTCCGCGTTCGAGGAGCAGGTGAAGAGCTTCCGGCTGCTCGGGGACGAGACCCTGGCCGGCGCCCTGGAGGACTACGAGCGGGCCGCCGAGGAGACCGATCGGTTCGTCGCGCAACTGCCCGACCTGGAGGTCGGCCATGAGCTGCCGAAGGCGCCGTGGTTCCCCGAGAACACCTCGTGGTCCGCGCGCGACGTGCTGCTGCACATGATCCGCGAGACCGCGCAGCACTGCGGACACGCCGACATCCTGCGCGAGTCGCTGGACGGCCAGAAGACCATGGGCTGACACGCCGGCGCACCTTCCCGAGCCCCCATGGCGGTGTGCGCGGACTCCGGTACCCGCGCGCACCATAGGGTCGGCGAACGCGCACAATAGCGGGCATGACCGTCTTCCTGTGTCCCAGGTGCGGCGTACGGATCACTCCGGACCTAGTGGAGCTGCCCGCCGTCCCGAACCCGCCCGCCGAGGAGGACCGGGATCCGAGGACGCTCCTCGCACCCTCCACCGTGCCGCGAGGGCACTACGCGGCCGAGCCCGGACGGATGTTCCGGGAACGGGCTTTCGCGGCCCCCGGCGACCCGCGGAGCAGCATCGTCATACACCCGGAGGACGCCCCGGAGCTCCGGTCGCCGCCAGACGGCCGAAGCGGACTCGGCTGCTGTGGGCCGAGCGGTGACCGGGGCGCCAACCGTGCCTGCTCCTGCGGGAACCGTGTCGCGACCCTGGTCGCCGACTGCCTGGGTCCGTACGAACTGCGTCTGGACCCGGTGCGCGTCTTCGCCTTCGACCAGGGGTGAGAGCCCGGCCCGGGCTCAGGGAACGCCGCTATCCGCGGTGACGCCGATACAGCGCGCTGTGCCTGCCCACAGTCGCTGGACGGCCAGAAGACCATGGGCTGACACGCCGGCGCACCACGCTCACGCTCCCGATCAGCCGAGTCATGGTGATGTACAAGGGATATGATGATCCTGTACATCACCATGATTCGAGGTGGAGCATGAGCCTGACCCAGGTCGACATCGATGACGAGGCCCTGCAGGAGGCCATGCGACTGTCCGGCGCGCGCACCAAGAAGGAGACCGTGAACCTGGCTCTTCGGGAGTACACGGAGAGGCACCGACGGATCGCGGCCCTGGAGCACTTCGCCGACCTGGCCAAGGACTGGGACTACGAGGGCTGGAAGGAACGGCGTGCGGCCGAGAAGGAGCCGTACACGTGATCCGGTACCTGGTGGACTCGTCCGCCCTGTGGCGCGTACTGAGGGATCCGAAGTACAGGCGGGCGTGGGAAGGGGTCATCGCCGAGGGCGCGGTGGGCTCATGCGCGGTACAGCGCGTCGAGTTCCGGCGCTCCGCGCGCAATCTGGATGAGTACGAGCAGTTCAACGACATGTTCGAGTCCCTGTACCCGAGCGTTCCCGTACCGAAGAGCTCCTGGCAGTGGGTGGAGTCCGCCCAGTACAGGCTCCTGCGCTCGGGCGCGCACCGGGCCCTGTCCTCGGTGGACCTGCTCATCGCCGCGACGGCCGCCCATCACGGGCTCGTCGTCCTGCACGACGACAACGACTTCGTGACCGCCGCGCGCCATCTCACCGATCTACGCGAGCACCGGATCCAGGACGTCCCCTGAGGGCCGAGACGCCGGGCCCGGACCCCGGCAACGCCGACGGGGGCGCCTCCACCGACCGGTGGAAACGCCCCCGTCTACGAGGTGGCGAGGGTCGCCTCCGCATCCCCCCTCAAAGTACGGAAACGACCCTCGCGCTGGGAAACGGCCAGCGGCTCCTCCCCCCTGGAGTCGCGGCCTCGAAGGCCTGCCGCGGAATCGACCCTGTCGTTCCGCGTTGATAGAGACACTACCCACCCCACCTCCGAAGAACAACCCTGAGTCACAGGAAACTACTTAAAGTGATCACCATTCCTTGGCAGGTGCGAGACCAAGTCCATGTGGTCAGCGTCAATCAGGGGTCATGACGGGGAGCCCGGAGAGCGCGCATAGCCTGGTCCGGTGAGATCACCACTCCTCAGCCCGCGTTGGCTCGGCATCCACCTGCTGGTGGTCCTGCTCGCCGCCGTCTGCGTCGCCGGGACCTCGTGGCAGTTCGTCCGGGCCTTCGAGCCCGACCGGGAGGTCATCACCAACCCGGTCGAGGACCTCGACGGGGCCGTGCCCCTCTCCGACCTGCTGGAGCCGGGCGAGTACATGCACCCGGACTTCTTCGCCAACAACGCGGTCAGGGCCACGGGCCACTACGACGCCGAGGCCCAACTGCTGGTGCCCCGGGTCTCCGGCGGTGTGGGCGGATACGACGTCGTCGTCCCCCTCGTCACCGGCGAGGGCACCGCCGTCACCGTGAACCGGGGCTGGGCCGAGGAGGGCCAGGACATCCCGCCCGTCCCCGAGGGCGAGGTCACGGCCACCGGATGGCTCCTGCCTCCCGTGAGGGCCGAGGGAGCCGTGCCCGTGGACGTCTCGGAGGGCCAGGTCGGGCGCATCGCCACGTCCGTGCTGGTCAACGAGTGGGACTACCGCCTCTACGAGGGCTACGTCATCCTGCCCGCGCAGGACCCGGCCACCGACTCTCTCACCCCGGTGCCGCCGCCCGAGCCGCCCACCGAGACCAAGGTCAACTGGCGCAGCCTCAGCTACACGGTGCAGTGGATGATGTTCGGCGTCTCCGGCGTGGCCTTCTGGATCCTCCTGATGCGCCGGGAGGTCAAGGAGGCCCGCTCCCGGGGGGAGCGGGCCTCAAAGGACGGGGGGACCGCACGGGGCGGGGAGGATCAGCCCGCGGCCGCGGACTCCTGAACCCGGCCGGCCTCGCGGTCCCTGGCCTGCTCCGACCTGACGATCCGGTGCTCGACCACGAACCCGAGCACGGGGATCGTGCCCGCGAGCGCCACGCCCAGCGTGCGCCCGGCGCCCCAGCGGCGGTCCAGGGCGACCCACAGCACCACGAACACGTACGCCATGTAGATGTAGCCGTGCGGCATCGCGATGAACAGCATGAGCGGCGACTCGGGGCCGAACCAGTGCTCCATGCCCTGGGGCGCGCCCACCAGGGAGAACCGGGCGGTCTCCCCGACCAGGTACTTGGCGGGCATGGCCACGAAGGTCAGGCCCAGCAGGAAGATTCCGGTCACGTACGCGAGCACCCGGTACGACGCGAACGACACACGCCTCTTGTCCACGGCTGATCCACACCCCCATCCGACGACTGTGTCCCGCCCCGGCGTCCTCGCGCGAAGCGGTCCGTGAGCGGGCGAGACTCAGCCTAAACGCTGTCCGGCCCCGCGGGCGCCCGGGGTGGGCGGGGCCGGACCATCTCACATCCGCGCAGGTGGGACCGCCCGCCGAACGGAGTCGCCGTCAGCCGGGACCACGCGTCGGACGTGCCCCCCACCAGGCGGGATCACCCGCCCGAGACGCGGTCGGGGCTGCTCCAACGGCCGTCGGACTCGGTGGTCCACGCCCTGGGGATCATCCGCAGCGTGAGGTAGGCGTCCACCAGCCGGATCGGCAGGAAGAGCAGCCCGTAGAGCAGGTAGGACGGCCGCCGCCGGATCGCCGCCATCAGACAGGTGAGCATGTAGTCCGGGACGAACAGGCCGATGGCGATCGCGAGCAGCGGCAGGAAGGCCGTCACCGCGGTGAAGGTCTCACCGAAGAACGGCAGGCTCAGGAACGGCTCGCCGCCGACCGTCCCGGCGAGGACGAACAGTCCGACCACCGCGGTGGCCAGCAGCACCACGGAGACCAGCACGACCTCCAGGATGTACAGCGACAGGCACACCCAGAACAGGCTCGGCCACACCCGGTGCCGCCGGACGGTCTGCCAGAACCCCAGCGTCCACCGGCTGACCTGCCTGTAGTAGTCCCGGAAGGTGAAGGGGTCCTGGCTGTAGGCCTTGGTGTCGGGGTTCATCGAGACACGCCCGAGGCGCTTGTGGTGCACCTCGAAGGTCATGTTGAAGTCCTCGATCACCAGCCCCCTGGGGTTGACGTCGATCTCCCTCAGTGCCTCGCTGCGGTAGACGCTGGCGAAGCCCGGCACGATGAAGGCCGTGTTGGTGCGGCTCCAGGTCTGCCCGAAGCGCATGAGGTACTGGAGCATGAAGTACAGGCGGTCCCGGTAGGCGGAGATCATCCGGCCCACGAAGGTCCGCTGGCGCGGCTTCCACTCCGAGACCACGAAGCCCGCGACGGCCGCCACCGACGGATCGGCCAACTGCCGTCTGGCTCCCTCGACGTACCCGGGGTCGAGCTCGGTGTCGGCGTCCAGGATGAGGACGCCGTCGTAGTTGTCGGTCAGCGCGAACTCCTCCAGGACCGCCTCGATGGCCCCGGCCTTGCCGCGGTTGGTGAGGAGTTCGAGGACGTTCACGCCGGTCCCGGCCGCGATCGCGGCGGTGGAGTCCCCGGAGGAGTCCGAGACCACGTAGATGTCCCAGCGGTCGAACAGTCCCATCGCCGAGGCGATGGCCCCGCCGATGACGGGTTCCTCGTCGTGCGCCGGGATGACGACGGCCAGTGAGGCGGCTCCGGCGGGGCCGGTGACCTCGGGCCGCTCCGCGGGGGCGCGCGCGAACTCCCCCTCGGCGGCGTCCCCGCCCCGCTCGGCCCGGGCGGTGCCCGCGCCGACCAGGACGCGGTCGTCCGCCTTCCCCCCGACGGCACGGCGGCGCCCGGACCCCAGCGGCCGGACCGCGGCGCGCACCGAGTCCTCACCCAGGCGCATGAGCCCGATGACGGTCCACAGCAGCAGGTTGGCGCCGAAGGACAGCCACAGGAACGCGTAGCCGAGGGCGCCCAGGCCCGAGGCCGCGGCCATGTCCGTCGCGAAGCCGAACCAGTAGACGAAGATTGCAACGGCCAGGGCCAGGGCGACCAGCCCTGTCAGCAGGCCACCGATGAAACGTGCGGTACGCACAGCGCTAGGACCTTCCGAAGTTCTCGATTTCGGACCGGCATTAACCCACAAAGCCGGTGTTAGATTGACGCCTTACGACACCGAGAGGTTCACCCGGTTTCACGTCCTATGTAGGCCACGCAAATCGTATGCACGAGCTTGCGTTAGGTGGTACCCATAAGAAGATATTTGTGAGCCGGGAACGCGGAGCGACACAGGTTTACCCCGGAACGTACAGGTCCCGGGAAAATCCGCGCAAAGTGACCTACGGAGAGAAGGAGAATGCCTGGCGTGATCGGCGTACCGTCATCCCCGTCGCCTGACCGTGCCGGCGGCTCCCGGGACTCCGTGCCGGGGAGCCGTGACGCCGCGACCGGCGGGAGGACCGCTGGCGCCACTGTGGCGCTCCATCAACCGCACTACCTGCCATGGCTCGGACTTTTGGACAAGATTGACCGTTCCGACCGTTTCGTAATGCTGGATAATGTTCAGTTCGAACGGCGCGGGTGGCAGAACCGAAACTATGTGGCAGGAAGCGGAGAGCCCGTCCTGCTCACCGTCCCGGTCGTCCAGGGCCGCCGGAACGACCGCATACGGGACAAGATCGTTGACAACGGCCAGAAATGGAAGACCAGACACTACAAGGCACTCGCGGAACACTGTTACCGCAAGTCACCGTACTGGCGGGATTACCGTGACGAGATCACCCATTTGTACGAACAGGAGTGGAACGGCCTCGCCGACCTGGCCATCGCGACGACACGCATGCTGATGCGGGGACTCGGCATCGACACGCCGCTGCTGCTCGCCAGCGAGATGGGGGACTTCCCCGGGCACAAGAGCGAGCTCCTCGCCCAGATCTGCGCCAAGGCGGGGGCCACCACCATGCTCTCCGGCGACGGGGCGAGGGACTACCTGGAGCCCGAGGTCCTGCGACGCTACGGGATCGACGTCCAGTGGCAGGACTTCCGGCACCCGGTGTACCCGCAGCACGCGCGCGGCCCGGACGACTTCGTGCCCCGCCTGTCGGCGATCGACCTCCTTCTCAACACCGGACCGGAGGCACTGGACGTACTCCGGCGGGCGAGAGCCCAGAACTGACCCGGACGGGTCCACGACACTTCCGCGCCACCGCGCGCGGCCCCGCTCGCAAGGTCCTGGCAACCATCGATCGCCCTCTGGGCAAGGAACGGAAACCGCATGACGACGGACTGGTCACAGGAACGCATACTGGTGTACGCACCCCATCCCGACGACGAGATGCTCGGCTGCGGCGGCCTCATCAGCAAGGCCAAGGCCGCGGGCGCGGAGGTCTTCGTACAGTTCCTCACCGTCGGGGACACCGCCGACCTGTCTCCCAAGGGCTTCTCCACCGCAGAGGAGCGCTACGCGGAGATCAAGAAGGTCGCCGACCACTTCCGCTGGGACGACTGGCACATGGCCTTCCCCGGCGACCAGTACCACCTGCGACTCGACTCCGTCGCCCGGGTGGACCTCACCCAGTTGATCGAGCGCGAGAGCCCGCTGGCGGTCGAGCGGATCCGTCCCACCGTGGTGCTCACTCCGCACCGCGCCAGCTACAACCAGGACCACCAGGCCACGGCCGAGGCCGTGCACACCGCCCTGCGCCCGTCCAACGCCGCGCTGCGCCACCACCCGCGGCTGGTGCTGGCCTACGAGGAGGCCGCCGACCACTGGCGCTCGGAGCCGCTGTGCCCGCCCAACCTCGTCGTGGAACTGGACGAGGTTCAGATGGCCGACAAGCTCCACGGCATGGAGCTGTACGGGTCGCAGCACCACCAGCACCCGCACACGCGCTCCGAGGCCACCCTGCGCAGCCTCGCCGTCCTGCGGGGCATGCAGGCCGGGGTCGCGCTCGGAGAGGGCTTCCACGTACTGCGCTGCCTGGCCTGACCGCTCCGGGACCGCGTCCCGCGCCTCACGTGTGTCCCGGCGCATCGTTCCCGTCCCACATGCGGCCCGGCCGGCCGCATACGAACCGTCCCAGTGAAGAAGACAGAGGCACACCGTAGTGGAGGGGAAACCATGAGAGCTGTAGTCACTGGTGGAGCCGGTTTCATCGGCTCGCACCTGTGCGATCACCTGATCGCCCGGGGCCATCGGGTCACCGTCCTGGACGACCTGTCGACCGGGTCCCTGGGAAACCTGGTGCAGGCACAGGGTTCACCCGGATTCCGTTTCGTGGAAGGCGACGTTCTGGACCGCGACCTGGTCGACTCCCTGGTCTCGGAGGCGGACACCGTGTTTCACCTGGCCGCGGCCGTGGGCGTGTACAACATCGTCGACAACCCGCTGCGCTCCCTGCGGGTCAACCTGCACGGGACTGAGAACGTGGTGGAGTCGGCCGTGGCGCACCGGGTGCCCTACATGGTCGCCTCGACCAGCGAGGTCTACGGCAAGAACGACGCCGACGGGCTCAAGGAGGGCGACGACCGCGTCTACGGCCCGGCCACCAAGAGCCGCTGGTCCTACGCCGCGGCGAAGAGCCTGGACGAACTGGTGGCCTACGTGCACGGCGTCGAGTCCGGCGTGCCGTGCGTCATCACCCGCTTCTTCAACGTGGTCGGCCCCCGCCAGACGGGCCGCTACGGGATGGTGGTGCCCCGCTTCGTCGACCAGGCGATGTCGGACGAGCCCATCACCGTGTACGGCACGGGCACGCAGCGCCGCTGCTTCGGTTCGGTGTTCGACGTGGTGCCCGCGCTCCCGCTGCTGATGGACGCACCGGAGGCCTACAACCAGGCGGTCAACCTCGGCGGACACGAGGAGGTCTCCATCAAGGGGCTCGCCGACCGGGTCGTGGAACTGACCGGGTCCAGGAGCCCGATCACCTTCGTCGGCTACGAGGAGGCCTACGGCGAGGGCTACGAGGACATGCAGCGCCGCTACCCGGACACGTCGCTGGCCGCGCGGCTGATCGGGTACCGGCCCGAGCGCGACCTCAACGACATCATCCGGTCGATCGTGGAGCACCGCCGCACGGAGGGACCGGTCCCCGAGCCGGTGTGAGCCGAGCCGCCGCCGGCCCGGGCGCCCTCTCCGCCCCGGCTGGTCCACACGACCCGTGAACGGACGGGTACCGGGGCAGTCGCGCCCCCTTCCGCGGAAGGGGCGGCCACCCACCCCGGACACGGTGCGCTCCACGCCCGCCGAGGGCAGCCGCACCGGGTACCCGGCCGCGGGCCCGACAAGGGCATAGGACCCGCCGGACGCACCACCCGTCCGGCGGAGCGACTCCCCCTGCGACGAGTCCGCCCCGGCTCCCGAGGGAGCACGGCGGCACGAGGGACACGGCGGTACCGGAAGGCACCGGGAGCACGGGGAGGACCGGATCGACGCGGACGCGTTCCGAACCGCCCCATCCTCCCTCAGAGGCCCAGAAGCACCGTCAGCACCAGAACACCGACCAGGGCGAGGACACCCGCGCACAGGACCGCCATCGCCCACGGACGCGCCAGGTACAGCGGCGGCCTTCCCGTCTCCGGAACACGCGTACCGTGCTCGCAGGCGCGCCACCGAAACCACAGGTGCAACCCCAGCACCAGCCCGATGACCAGCAGCACGGCCATCGTCGCCACGCGCACCACGAGGGGCGCCTCCGGAACGTTGTCACCGCCGGGCACCAGCGAGCCGCGCAGGAACAGCAGCCCCACCACGACCAACAGGGCGATCGTGCGCTGCCAGGCCAGCAGCGTGCGCTCGGGTTGCAGGCCGGAGCCGTTGTGTTCGGTGGGGGGTTCGGCAGGGGGTTCGTCGGGAGACTCGGCGAAGGGTTCGTTGGGGGGCTCGGCGGAAGAAGTCACAGCAGGTTGCCCAACAGCACCAGGGCGCACACCAGTCCCACCGCGAAGGTGGTGATCACCGGCAGCACGCTCATCTTCAGGGCCTCGCCACGGCTCATGAGCTTCTGCACGCGGTACCAGCGCAGGGGGGCGTAGACGGTGATGACCCCGGCCAGCCCCGCCAGCACCAGGCCGACCGCGGTGCGCGGCACCTGGGCCCAGTCGAGTGGGAGCAGGTGCAGGACGGCGACGGCACCGGCGAGGATGGCCAGCGCGGTGCGGATCCATGCGAGGAAGGTCCGCTCGTTGGCGAGGGTGAAACGGTAGTCGACCAACCGCTTCGCCCCCCGTGAGTCCTCCGGGCGCGTCTCGGAACCCAATCGCTCACCCCTTTCACCAGGGAACTCGTGTGTCCGGCCTCCGTGAGGTCCACGAGGGCCGCCATGCCGGGCACGTACCCCTCTGACACTAACCATCACTCATCTTTCCGCCCAAACAGGTATGTAGAGCTTGTTTAGGCGGAAAACAACCGGTCGACCGGCACGGCCCGTAGTCTTCGGGACGCATGCGGAACAAACGAGTGGGCACGACCGCTGTAGTCACGAGAGATGGCGGTTGGCCGACGGTCGACACCAACCAACGAACAGATACAGGAGACCACGTGCCCACGGTCGAGCTCACCAAGGACAACTTCGCGGAAACGCTGAAGGACAACGACTTCGTCCTCATCGACTTCTGGGCGGACTGGTGCGGTCCCTGCCGGCAGTTCGCCCCGGTGTTCGAGACCTCCTCGGAGAAGCACACCGACATCGTGCACGCCAAGGTGGACACCGAGGCGCAGCGCGAACTCGCCTTCGAGTTCAAGATCCAGTCCATCCCGACCCTGATGATCGTGCGCGAGCGCACCGTCATCTACAACGAGCCCGGCGCACTGCCCGCCGAGGCTCTGGAGAGCCTGGTCACCCAGGCCCGGGAGCTGGACATGGACGAGGTCCGCCAGAAGATCGACGAGCAGGGCGCCGAGTCCCAGGACGCCCAGGAGTAGACCCACATCCCGAGTGCCCCGGACACCCCGCCACGGTGGGGTGTCCGGGGCACTCGTGTGTCCGGGGCCGGACGCACGGACTCCGATCCGCTTCCCGTCGCGAGCCCTCGGGCCGCCCGGGGAAGCGGAGAAATCCGTCCAGACAGGACGGGAGGTCACCAACGGGTTCGTACCCGGTCATCTGCCCGTGCTCGCTCTCCGCCGTGGTGGGAGGGGGCGAGGAGGTCCCGCGGGCGGGCTGGTCGGCGCGGCCGCGAGGCGGAGAGTCCCCTGGCGAACTCCTTCGGTGACGGGCGGACCACGCCCGGCGTTCACGGGTCCGCCGAGTCCACCGCCCACGTTCACCTCGGTCACGGGGTTCGTTCACCCACACTTCACACAGGCATATTTCCATGGGATACGACCGCGCTCCGCCGGTTCCGCCCTCCATGAACGCGCGAGCACCGTCCGACACGGAAGTGGCCCCATGTCTGTCAGCAACACCGCATCCCTCTCGGGAACCGAGACCGGTCGCGTCGTCCCCGACACCATCCGGTACAACCGCGAGGTTCCCGGCCTGGGCGACCCCGTCTTCGACGTTTCCGGCCTCTCGGTCTACTACGGGGACAACAAGGCCGTGCGCGACGTGGACCTGAAGGTGGGCCCCCGCCAGATCACCGCCATGATCGGCCCGTCCGGCTGCGGCAAGAGCACCGTCCTGCGCACCCTCAACCGCATGAACGACCTCATCCCCGGCGCACGCGTCGAGGGAGAGGTCACCTACCACGGTGAGGACCTGTACGGCCCCGAGGTGGACCCCATCGAGGTGCGCCGCCGCATCGGCATGGTCTTCCAGAAGCCCAACCCGTTCCCCAAGTCGATCTACGACAACGTGGCCTTCGGCCCGCGCATCATGGGTGTCCGGAACGGCCTGGACGAGATCGTCGAGGAGTCGCTCACGAAGGCCGCGCTGTGGGACGAGGTCAAGGACAAGCTGAAGGCCAGTGCCTTCGCCCTCTCCGGCGGACAGCAGCAGCGGCTGTGCATCGCCCGCGCGATCGCGGTCAACCCCGAGGTGATCCTGATGGACGAGCCCTGCTCGGCGCTCGACCCCATCGCGACCCTCAAGATCGAGGACCTGATGTACGAGCTGGCCAGCGAGTACACCATCGTGATCGTCACGCACAACATGCAGCAGGCGGCGCGCGTGTCCGACCGTACGGCGTTCTTCACCGCCGGCGTGGACGACGGGGGCGACCGCTACGGCAGCCTCGTGGAATTCGACGAGACCGCGACGATCTTCAGCAAGCCCTCCGACCAGAGGACCGAGGACTATATCAGCGGCCGCTTCGGCTGAGCCGCGCTGACCGCCCGACGCAGCTCTTCCGAACAGATGTGGCCGCCGACAGGGGGCCGCTTCGGCTGAGCCGACCTGGACCGCCCGACGCAGCTCTTCCGAACAGATGTGGCCGCTGACAGGGGGCCGCCTCGGCTGAGCCGCGCTGACCGCCCGACGCAGCTCTTCCGAACAGATGTGGCCGCCGACAGGGGGCCGCCTCGGCTGAGCCGCGCTGACCGCCCGACGCAGCTCTTCCGAACAGATGTGGCCGCCGACAGGGGGCCGCTTCGGCTGAGCCGCGCTGAACCGGACTGGACCGCCCATCGCAGCCCCCTCCGGACAGATGTGGCCGCAGGCAGGGGCTCCACCGGGCCGGGCCGGCCAGTCTGCCGCAGTCCCCTCTTAGACGAAGTGGACCTCCCATGACCGCGCTCACATCCTCCGCCACCGTTCCGTTCCCGGCCGCACCGGCCGAGGACGGCGTGATGGAGCGCGCGGGGCGGCCCGAGGGGCCCATTCGCGTGCTCCTGGTGGAGCCGGAGTCGGAGCAGTCCCACCAACTGGTGCTGTCGCTGAGCGGACACGACGTGGACATCACGGTGTGCGTGGACGGCGCCGAGGCGCTGCTGCGGGTGGGGATGATGCGCCCGGACACCCTGGTGACCAGCGCGGACCCGCCGGAGGTGGACCTGGAGACGCTGGTACGGGTGACCCGGCGGGCGACGGAGATCCCCATCCTCATCGGAGTGGGCCCCGGCGACTCCCAGCGGGCGATGCGCGCGCTGGCCGTGGGGGCCACCGCCTGCGTCAGCCGCCCCTACCGGATCCCGGAGCTGGCGGCCCTGCTGCGCGGATCGCTGCCGGGGCCGGACGGAGGCGGCTCCGACCGCTCCGTCTCCCCCACCGCGCTGCGCTCGGGCGCGCTGGAGCTGGACGCGCTGGGACACCGGCTGTTCGTGGACGGCGAGCCGGTCAACCTGGCGCTGCGGGAGTTCGGGATCATGGACTTCCTGCTCAGGAACAACGGCAGGGTGGTCAGCCGCGAGGAGCTGTGGACCGAGGTCTGGCACAAGCCGCTGCCCCCGGTCAACAACACGATCGCCGTGCACATCCGCCGCCTGCGGCACAAGCTGGGCGACTCCGAGGCCCGGCCCAGGTTCATCCACACGGTGCGGGGCATCGGTTACCGGCTCGACGCGGACGCGGCCTCCTGACGCCGAAGGTCCGCGCGCCCCCCGTCCCCGGCCGTTCACTCCCCGTCGGCTCCGGGAACCGTGAAGCGGTAACCGATCCCGTGGACCGTGGTGATCCACCGCGCCCGGGGCCCGCCGTCCTCCAGCCTCTTGCGCAGACGCATGATGTGGACGTTGAGGGTGTTGCCGCGTACCGCGGCGTCCCCCCAGGCGGCACGGACCAGCTCGTGCCGGGGAACGACGGCGCCCACCCGCTCCGCCAGGTACCGCAGCAGCAGGAACTCGGTGGGGGGAACGGGCACCGGCCGGCCGTCGAGCAGGAACTCCGGCGCGGTGCCCTCGATGCGCAGTCTCCCGAGCTCTATGGGCCCCAGGACCGCGGAGGGCCCCGTGTGCCCGGCGTGTCCGCCGAGCAGCGATCTCAGCGCGGTGACCAGGCCCTCCCTCCGGTACGGCCTCTGCACCACGAGGGTCGCGCCCAGGGCACGCGCCCGGTCCGCGTATCCCGCGTCCCCCGCCGGCGCCCCCACGGCGATGGGCAGGGCGCGGTCCGAGAGTCGCACCGACCTCAGGAAGTCCGGCGTGCTGAAGGGCCCCGGGAAGGGGCCCACGAGCACGGCGTCGGGGGCGCTGCGTTCCAGGAGCGCCAGCGCGTCCCGGGTGTCGGCGCAGTACAGGACGTTGACCGGTTCGGCCGAGAGCACCTCACCGAGCTCGGCGGCCACCTCCCGGTCCCCTTCCGCGGCGAGCAGCAGGGGCCGGGCCCCGTCCGTGCTCCGTGGTCCTGTTCTGTGTGGCGACACTCTGAGACACCCGGCTCATCCGACTCTGCCGCTGATGTAGTCCTCAGTCCTCTTGTCCGTCGGCTTGGTGAAGATCGTCCCCGTCTCGTCGGCCTCGATCAACTGGCCGATCCGGCGTCCCGTGTCGTCGACCTGGACCGAGAAGAAGGCCGTGCGGTCGGCCACACGCGCGGCCTGGTGCATGTTGTGGGTGACGATGACGATCGAGTAGTGGTTCTTCAGCTCCGCCATGAGGTCCTCGACCCGGACCGTCGAGATGGGGTCGAGCGCCGAGCAGGGCTCGTCCATCAGGATGACGTCGGGCTCCACCGCGATCGCGCGGGCGATGCACAGCCGCTGCTGCTGTCCGCCGGAGAGGCTGTACGCGCTCTCCCGGAGCCGGTCGCTGACCTCCTCCCACAGCGCGGCCCCCCGCAGCGCCTTCTCCACGATCTCGTCCATGCTGCCCTTCATCCCCACGGTGCGGGGGCCGAAGGCGACGTTGTCGTAGATCGACTTGGGGAAGGGGTTGGGCTTCTGGAAGACCATGCCGATGCGCTTGCGGACCTGGACCGCGTCCACGGAGGCGCCGTACAGGTCGGTGCCCTTGTACAGCAGCTCCCCCCGCACCCGCGCTCCCGGGATGAGGTCGTTCATCCGGTTCAGGGAGCGCAGCAGGGTCGACTTGCCGCAGCCGGAGGGACCGATGAACGCGGTGATCTCCTTGGCGCCGATGTCCATGGTCACGCCCGCCAGGGCGGGGTTCCCGTTGTAGGAGACCGACACGTCACCGAGCTCGAACACGGGGACCTCGTCCGGGGAGGCGGTGCCGACGCCTCCGGGAGCGGTCCCGGGAGCCGTCCCGGTGGTCCCGGGAGCGGTCCCGGTGGTCTCGTGCCCACTGTTGTCCGGCACCGTGCTCACCTCGCGTTCTTGTTCTCGTAGTGGTTGCGCAGCCAGATGGCGAAGGAGTTCATCACCAGGAGCACGGCCAGCATGAGGATGACGCCCGCGGACGCCAGCACGCGGAACTCCTCCTGGGGGCGGCCCGCGTAGTTGAAGATCTGGACGGGGAGCACGGAGAACTGGCCCTCGAAGAACGACGGGTCGAACATCACGAAGGTGACCGCGCCGACCAGCAGCAGCGGTGCCGCCTCACCGATGGCGCGGGACACGGACAGGATGACGCCGGTGATGATGCCGGGCAGCGCTCCGGGCAGGACGTGGTGCCAGATGGTCTGCCACTGGGTGGCCCCCAGCCCGAGGGAGCCCAGGCGGGTGGACGGCGGCACGGCCCGGATCGCCTCGCGGGAGGCGAGGATGACGGTGGGCAGGACCAGCAGCGACAGTGTGAGCGACCCCGCCGCGGCGACGAAGCCGAGGTCGAGCGGGCCGCGCACGATGAACGCCAGGCCCAGGATGCCGAAGACGATGGAGGGCACCGCGGCGAGGTTTTGGATGTTGACCTCGATGAGGCGGTTCCACCACCGGGTCTGGTCGGCGTACTCCTCCAGGTAGACCGCCGCGCCCACGCCCACGGGGACGATGAACAGGATGACGCCGCCGATCACGTACAGCGACCCGAGGATCGCGGTGCGGTATCCGGCGGTCTCCGGCGTGATGGAGGAGGGGCCCGCGGTGATCAGGTTCATGTCCAGCCGGGGTGCGCCGTCGACGAACGACCAGACGATGATGGACACCATGCCGAGGAGGGCGAATCCCATGCCGAGCAGCAGCAGGGAGCGGAAGAGCACGTTGCCGATGCGGTCCGCGCGCGAACTCGCGCCGAACACGCTCTCGGTGGCGTTGCGTGCCCCCGCCACGGCCAGGCGCGCCCTCTGGGGCTGCTTGCCCTTCTGGATGACCATTACTCGTACACCTCACGGAAGCGGCGGACCAGGCGGGTCGCGATGATGTTCATGGTCAGGGTCATCGTGAACAGCAGGGCGCCGACCGCGAAGATCGTGTCGTAGACGACCGTGCCCTGCGAGATGTCACCCGTGGCGGTGCCGCCGATGTAGGCGGTCATGGTCTGGGCCGAGCCGAACCAGTTGAACGTCAGGTTCGGGTTTCCGGCGCCCGCGGCGATGAGGACGACCATCGTCTCGCCGATGGCGCGCGACGTGCCCAGGACGACCGCGGCGATGATGCCGGAGATCGCGGCCGGGAAGATCACACGCATCGACACCCGCATCTTGCTGGCGCCCAGGGCGTAGGCGCCCTCACGCAGTCCGGCGGGGACCGAGCGCATCGCGTCCTCGGAGACGGAGGCGACCAGCGGGACGATCAGCAGGCCCACGGCCACACCGGCGATACCGATGGAGAACGGGGTGTCCCAGGGGAGGAACGGGAGGTACCGCTCGGCCAGCGGACGCATGAAGAAGAACGCGAAGAGGCCGATCGCGACGGTCGGGATGCCCTCCAGGACCTCCAGCGCGGGCTTGACCACCTTGCGCACCCGGGAGGAGGCGTACTCCGACAGGTAGATGGCCGAGGCGAGGCCGACCGGGATCGCGACCGCCAGCGCGGTGACGACGACGATCAGGGTGCCCACGACGATCGGCAGGACGCCGAAGGAGGGGTTGGCGAACGCCGGGGCCCAGGTCGTGCCGGTCAGGAACTCCACCAGCGGGATCTGGCCGAAGAAGTTCACCGTCGGGACGACGAGGGAGATGACGATCCCCGTCGTGACCAGGATGGAGAAGGCCGCGCACAGGGCGAGGAAGGTCTTGATGACCTTCTCCCCCCAGCGGGATGTTCCGGCGCCCGCCAACGGCCGGCGCGGGCTCGCGCCGGCCGTGGAAGCCGCCATGCTGCTGTGTGCCATGGCTGATTGGCTCTCAGGTCGGGGTTCGTCAGTTACCGGTGAGCGAGGCGATCTGCTCGTTGCTGGCGGTCATCTGCTCCTCGGTCAGCGGGATGAAGCCGGCGGTCTCGGTGATCTCGGTGGAGTTCTCGATGTAGAAGTTCATGAAGGCCACCGACTCCTCGCGCTCCAGGGCGACGTCGCTGGCGTAGACGAAGAGGCCGCGGCCCAGCGGGGTGTAGGCGCCCGACTGGACGTTCTCCAGGGTCGGCTCGACGCAGCCCTCGCCGCTGTCGATCTGGAGCGGCTTGATCGAGTCGCCGGCCTCGGTGAAGTAGGAGTAGGGGATGTAGGCCATGGCGTTGACGTCGCCCTCGACGCCGACCACGGCGGCCTGGTCGTCCTCGCCGATGTCGGTGTAGTCGGTGCGGATGCGGCCCTCCTCACCGTTGATCGCCTCGGTGAAGTAGTCGAAGGTGCCGGAGTCCGTACCGGGGCCGTAGAGGGTGATCTCCGAGTCCGCGATGTCACCGCTCTCCAGGCCTTCGACGTCACCCCAGGTGGTGACGGAGGAGCCCTCGTCCCAGATCTGCTTGGCCTGGTCGACGGTCAGGCAGTCGACCGGGTTCTCGGGGTTGACGACGAGGGCCAGGGCGTCGTTGGCGACCTGGACGTCCTCGTAGGCGATGCCGTTCTCCTCGCAGAGTGCGACCTCCTCCTCCGAGATCTCGCGGGAGGCGTCGTTCATGTCGGTCTCGCCGTTGCAGAACCGCTCGAAGCCGCCGCCGGTGCCCGACATGGCGACCGAGACCTGGACTCCGGAGTTCTTCTGCATGAACAGTTCGGCGGCGACCTCGGAGAGCGGGCCCACGGTGCTGGAGCCGTCGATCTGGATCTGTCCGGACAGCTCGCTGCCTCCACCGGAGGCATCGGCGTCATCGCCGCCACCGCAGGCGGTGAGGATGAAAGGAAAAGCTCCGGCGACACCGGCGACCTGAAGCCACTTCTTAGAGATCACGTAGAAATCCTTGACTCTTGAACCTCAGCCGGCAGGGGGACCGCCGACCCGTTTCGGGAAGTCCCGGCGCGTTCGCCGGGCACACTCCCATGCAAGAGCCCTCGTCTGAGCAGCGAAGAGAGAAAAGGTGAACGAAAGATGAAGGCGACGACTCGATTCACTGTGTCGGCCGCGTGGCGCCACCGAAAGCACCGGCCCGGTGACCCTTGGTCCATGTCGAGTGGTCCGCTGGGTGCCGGACGCCGTGGCGCACTCCACACGGGCGGCGCCTACCGGTAGCCTTTCGCCGGATCCCGCCCCGCGAGCCCCTGGAGACGAAGATGCCCGACACCAACGAGTACGCGACGACCTTCGCGTTCGTCGACGCCGACAGCGACGGGCGCATCTCCGCCCAGGAGTACGCCGACCTGATGCACCGCCTGGGGGACAGCTGCACCGAGGACCAGGCCCTGGGGGCGATCAAGGCCATGGACGAGGACGGCGACGGGCTGATCACCCTGGACGAGTTCACGGCCTACATGTCCGACACCCGGAGCTGAGCCTCCGGTGGACTCGCCCTACGCCGCCGTCCCGCTCGCACGTGTCCGGGGCTCCTGGGCGCGTGCGCGGGCGCCCCGGGAGGCCCGGGCGCCCCGGCAGGCCCCGCACTGACGGTGGCGCCGCGCGTCCCCGGTCACGTCAGCGGTTCGCGTGCCAGGTAGAGGTTGTCGGGCACGCCCCGGGCGACCGGGACCTCGATGACCTCCACCGACGCGAACCGCCCGCGCAGCAGCTCCTCGAAGGAGGGCACCGCGTTGGCGCTCCAGAAGACCAGCGCCCCGCCGGGGGTGAGCAGTCGGGTGAGCCGCTCCAGCCCCGAGGCCTCGTAGAGGCGGTTGTTGTTCTCCACCACCGTCCAGTCGGGCCCGTTGTCGGTGTCCAGGCAGATCACGTCGTAGCGGACGGGCTTGTCGGCGGAGGCGGCCTCCTCCAGCCACGCGACGATGTCGGCGTTGACGACCCTGCATCGCGGGTCCTGGTGCACGTACTCGGCGGCCTCTCCCAGCTCGCCGTCGTGCCAGGCGATCACCTGGGGTTCGAGCTCCACCACGTCCACCCTCGACACCTTGGAGTGGTCCAGCGCCTCGCGGGCGGAGAAGCCCACACCCAGCCCGCCGATGAGCACGCGGGAACGGGAGCGGCCCGCGGGGAGCGCGGCGAGGCCGGCGCGCACCATCTCCCGCTCGGAGGTCCCGTCGCGGGTGTCCATGAGGAACAGGCCGTTGGAGTAGATCTCGTAGTGCGCGCCCGCCCGGCGCAGCACGAGGTCGCCACCGGTCTCCCCGGTCACCCTGGCCAGCGTGACCGTCTCCCCCTCGGGCTCGTGGAGGTCTTCCCCGTGCTCGTGGAGGTCGGTTCGGGCAACGTCTGGGGTTCGCTGGTTCATCCTCACATTGTGCCCGTGCCACGCTCCGCGGTGGTGCGAACACCGGCTTGACCTTCCCCTCGGGGGAAGGCCCAGAGTGGAACCATGCTTCCCATCGGCACGTTCAGCCAACTCACCGGCCTCTCGGCCAAGGCGCTGCGCCACTACCACTCCCAGGGCCTGCTGGTGCCGGCCCGGGTGGACGCGGACACGCAGTTCCGCTGGTACACCGTCGACCAGATCGGGCGCGCCGGACGGATCCTCGCCCTGCGCCGCGCCGGCCTGGACCTGCCCCGGATCCGCCGGCTGGTCGACGACCCCGGCCTCGCGCCGGAGGTCCTGCGCCGGCACGCCGAGGACCTCCGGCGGGAGCGGAGCGAGCAGGACCGTGCGCTGGCGGAGGCGTCCGCCGCCCTGGCGTGGGAGCCGGAGGTCGGGGTCCGCGCCAGGCGGGCGCGCACCGCGGTCACGGCGGTGACCGCCGAGTACGGCGAGGACTACGACACGGACCGCATGCGCGCCGACACCTCGGCGCTGGCGGACGTGCTCGGCGGTGTGGCCCACGAGCGCGGCTGGGACGTCGACGGCCGGTGGTGGAGGTCCCCGGAGCCGGTGGCGGGGAGCGGGGCGTCCCGGATGTGCGTGCGGGTGTGCGTACCGGTCGCGGCGGCGGGCGCACCGTCGCCGCCGCTTCCCGGGGGTGTCGGGCTCGTGGAGTACGGGGAGGGAACCGAGTCCTACCTGCTGGTGCCGGGCCCCGAGACCCTCGGCGGCCTCACCCTCGCGCTGTCCCACCTGTTCGGCCACCGGGTCGACGGGATGTTCGCCGACGTGGGAACACTGCGGCAGGTCGACTACGACAGTGGTGTGGAGTTCGCCGTCGGGCTGCGCCCCCTGGAGACGGACCGGTCCGTCCTGGACGGCTGACCGCGGGAACCGGCGCGCCGGTGCGCCGGCGCACCGGCCGGAGGCGGCGCGGGCCGGCGAGGACACGGAGGGGCCCCGCCCGCCGTGGTCCCGTACTCACGGACTCTCGGCGGTCGAACCGCGCCGTGGGCAAAGGACCGACGGGAGGCGGGGCCCACCCCTCACACGGGCAGCACCTGCGGCCGGTACGTCACAGGCGGCAGGCGTAGATGTCGGTGACCAGGATGGCGCGGGCGCCGAGCTGCCACAGGTCGTCCATGATGCGCTGGGCGTCCTTGCGCCGCACCATCGACCGGACCGCGACCCAGCCCTCGCGGTGCAGCGGGGAGACCGTCGGCCCCTCCATGCCCGGAGTGAGCGCGACCGCCGCCTCCAGGCGCTCGGCGTGCACGTCGTAGTCCATCATCACGTAGTCGCGGGCGACCAGGACGCCGCGCAGACGGCGCAGCATCGTCTCGATCTGGGGGTCCTCCCCCGCACCGGTGGGCCGGATGACGACCGCCTCGGAGACCAGGATCGGGTCGCCGAAGGTCTCCATGCCCGCCTGGCGCAGGGTGGTCCCGGTGGAGACCACGTCGGCGACGGCGTCGGCGACGCCGAGCTTGACGGAGCTCTCGACCGCGCCGTCCAGGTGGATGACGCGGGCGTCGACGCCCTGCTTGTCCAGGTAGGAGCGCAGGAGCCCGTCGAAGGACGTGGCGATCCGCTTGCCGTTGAGGTCGGACACCTTCATGTCCGCGCCGCCGGGGGCGGCGAAGCGGAAGGTGGACCCGCCGAAGCCCAGCGGGAGGACCTCGTCCACGGGAGCGCCGGAGTCGAGCAGCATGTCGCGTCCGGTGATCCCGGCCTGGAGGATGCCCTCACCGACGTAGACGGCGATGTCCTTGGGGCGCAGGAAGAAGAACTCGGTGTCGTTGTCGGGGTCGACCATGACCAGGTCGCGGCTGCTCTTGCGCTGGCGGTAGCCGGCCTCGCGCAGCATCTCCACGGCGGGTTCGGAGAGCTGGCCCTTGTTGGGCACGGCGATTCTCAGCATGTCGGGCATGTTCACGGCTTTCTGTGGCTGCGGTTACGGGGACGTCCGTCAGGGGCCGGTACGCGCGAAGGGTGCGCGCCGACCTACAGATGCTTGTAGACGTCCTCAAGGCGCAGCCCGCGCGCCAGCATCAGGACCTGGAGGTGGTAGAGGAGCTGGGAGATCTCTTCGGCCGCCTGTTCGTCCGACTCGTACTCGGCGGCCATCCAGACCTCGGCGGCCTCCTCGACGACCTTCTTGCCGATGGCATGGACACCGGCGTCGAGCTGGGCGACGGTCCCTGACCCCTCGGGGCGGGAGCGCGCCTTCTCGGACAGCTCGGCGAACAGCTCTTCGAAGGTCTTCATGGCGTCTTTCCTCGACCGGCAGATGCGCTACCAGCGTAGGCGGTCCGGCGTCCCGATGCCGCACCGGATCGAGGGTGTCTCAGCATGTGGTCGCGGAATAGGCCACATCCCGCCCGCGCCCGCACCGGGGCCCGGTGGAACCCCGCCTCACTGGACCCTGCGCGCGACGGCGCGCACGAGCGGCTTGGGCAGGAGGCGCAGGATGCCCGTGGCGGCCTTGTACTGGGCCCCGGGGACGATCCTGGGGCGTCCGGCGGCCCAGGCGGTGAGGGAATCGCGGACGACCCGCTCCTTGGGGACGAACGCGAACGCGGGCAGCCCGCTCTCCTGGACCCTGCGGGTCATGTCGGTGCGTACGAAGCCGGGCAGGACCGCGGTGACGCTCACGCCGTGCTCGGAGACCTCGGCGGCGACGCTCTCGCTCCACAGGCTGACGAACTTCTTGCCCGCCCCGTACACCGAGCCGCCGGGGTTGGCGGTGACCTCGCCCGCGACGGAGGAGACGTTGATGACGCCGACCCCGCCCCGGGTCCGCCCCTCCCTCTTGCGGGCGATCTGCACCGGCAGGACGGCGCGGGCCAACTGGACGACCGCGCGCACGTTGAGGTCGAGCATGGAGTCGATCTCGGCGGGGTCCTGCTCGGCGAAGGGACCGCCGTCGCCGCGTCCGGCGTTGTTGACGAGCAGGTCGACGGGTGCGTCGGCGCCGCTTCCGTCGGCCGACAGCCGCTTGGCGACCTGGGAGAGGCCCTCCTCGGTGCCGAGGTCGGCGGGCAGGGGCTGGGCGGCGGACCCGTAGCGGACGCGGAGCTCCGCGGCGAGGGCTTCGAGCTCCTCGACCCGGCGGGCCACGAGGATCAGGGAGTAACCGCGCTCGGCGAGCCTGCGTGCGAACTCCTCGCCGATCCCGCTGGAGGCTCCGGTGACCATCGCGGTCCGGGTGTGGTCGGGAGTCTCGGAGGTGCCGGCCGCTTCGCTCATATCCCCAGAATAGGACGTCGCGGGGCGGGTCCCCGGAGGTCCCGGTGCCGGAAGGGGGCCGGCCCGGGGTCGGGGGAACCCGGCCCGGTGCCGGAAGAGGTCTGGACCAGTGCTGGGGAACCCGGCCCGGTGCCGGAAGAGGTCTGGACCGGGGTCGGGGGAACCCGGCCCGGTGCCGGAAGAGGTCTGGACCAGTGCTGGGGAACCCGGCCCGGTGCCGGAAGAGGTCTGGACCGGCGCCGGGGGAACCCGGCCCGGTGCCGGAACGAACCCTGGTCCGACACGGGCGGAGGCCTGGCCGCGGCCGTCCCGGAGCGTCTTTTCCCGGTTCACCGGTCGTGCCGCCTCCCCTCGGACGGGGCCGAGGCGTTAGCGTTCGGGTATGTCCGAGACCCACAGTCCTACCGGACCCTTCTCCTCCCTGAGGTTGGACGAGCGCCTGCGTGACACCCGGCTGTTCTTCAGCCAGGCGCTACGAACCTTCCACGCCACCGGTTCCATCGTTCCCAGCAGCACCGCCCTGGCCCACGCGATGGCCGAGTACGTCCGACAACGACCCGAACCCGACCGGCCGCTGCGCATCCTGGAGGCGGGCGCGGGGACCGGCGCGATCAGCCGCGGGATCGCCGCGGCGATGCGCCCCGGGGACACCGCCGACCTCGTGGAGTCCAACCCCGAGTTCGCCGCCCACGTCGAGGACCTGCTGGAGACCGACCCGGTCATGTCCAAGGTCTCCGACAGCGTCGAGGTGCACGCCAAGCTCGTCAACGACATGGGCACCGACCGCTCCTACGACGTGATCGTGTCGGGCCTGCCGTTCGCGAACTTCGACGTCGACACCGTCCGGGAGATCCTCGACTACTACTTCGAGGTGCTCGAACCGGGCGGGACGATGTCCTTCTACGGCTACCTCTACACCAAGGAGGTCAAGGCGGTCATCGCCCGCCGCGAGGACTACCTGCGCCAGGCGCGTACGAGCTGGCTGGTGCAGGAGTGGATCGACCGGTACGGCATCGGCTCCGAGAAGGTGTTCGCCAACATCCCGCCCGCGTGGGTGCACCACCTCCGCAAGCCCGGGAAGACCTCCTGAGCGTGCGGACGCCCGACCGCCCGACCGTTCGGGCGCCCGGGCGTCCGACCGCCTGAGCCCTCCGGCCGTCCGGCCGACGGATCCCACAGCCACGGGGCCCGCCACTCCACGTGGCGGGCCCTCCGTTCGTCAGGGCCCGCCCGCCCACGGTGATCTTGCTCCTGGTGACACTGCGGAACGCCGACAGTGCCACCAGGAGCAAGATCATCAGCGAGGAGGCCCCTCACCTCGCACCCGCGGTGGTCCCGGGTCCCGTTTCCCGGCCGGCTCACCGGGACGTGCCCGGCCGGCGCCGCCGGTGTGCTTCACGGCACGTCCCCGAGGCCGGTCGGCGGTCCGCGGCCGTCTCCGGGGCCGGGCGCGGCCGATCCTCCATGACAGCGGGTGATCGCGGGCTCGCGCGAGCCGGGAGACACGGCTTTCCTGCCCTTTTGCGGCCGATTCGTGACCTGCATCACCGGAATCTGATGTCGCAGGTACGGGTGAGGCGGGGGTAGTCTCGCGTTGACTTCTTGTGGACCGGCTCTTTGCGTCTGGCACGACCCACTTTGCCCGCATATACGTAAAAAAGCTCCTGAGGGACTCTCCCCAACTATCCCCTGAAGTCCCGTCCCGCGCCACAAGCCCTGGGCTCACCTTTTCCCACACCCGTATCAGCGTGAACCGGCATCATGCGCGCGGAGTCCTACAGATCACCCATTTCCCCAGGTCATATGGACCGATGGAGGAGGCAACGTGACGCTCACCCAAGCGGTCGAGGCGGTTCCGGGATTCCCGGAGAGCACCGTCTCCACGGGCATGCCCGTGGACGTCCGGCAGCGTGTCTCCGCTCTGGCCAGAACCTCGCGACTACTCGTCGCCTGTGACTACGACGGCGCCCTCGCCCCGGTCGACCCGGCACACGGGCGACCGCTGCCCGAGGCCCTGCGAGCGCTGCGCGACCTGGCCGACCTGCCCGGCACCGTGTGCGCGGTCATCTCCTCCCGTCCTCTGCGGGACCTGGCCGCGCTCTCGCGCCTGCCCGCCGAGGTGCGCCTTGTCGGCGCGCACGGAACCGAGTTCGACACCGACCTGACCATCGGTCCCGGCGCCGCGGCCGGTCCCGACACCTCGCCCGCCGACAAGGCCGCCGCACTGGAGCTGCTCCGCGAGCAGGTCGGGGCCAACGCCACCCTCTACATCGGCGGCGGCGACGGCGAGGAGCCCGTCTTCATGCGGCTGAACGGCGCCGACGCCGGTGTGCGGGTCGGTGAGGAGCCCACCGTGGCCCCCCACCGCGTGCCCGACACCCCGAGCGCCGCGTCCCTGCTGTCCGTGCTGGCCACCGAGCGCCGCTCCTGGGTGTTCGGCGAGCGCCCGACCCCCATCGAGCGCATGTCGATGCTCTCCAACCAGAACTCGGTCGCCCTCGTCGGCCCGGACGCGCGCCTGCTCTGGTTCTGCCACCCCGAGCCCGACTCGGGCGCCCTGTTCGCCGAGGTCCTGGGCGGCCGGCAGGCAGGCGTGTTCGCCATCGCCCCCGCCCACGGCGGCCGGCCGCTGGGCCAGCGCTACCTGCCCGGCACCATGACCGTGCGCACCCGCTGGTCGCGCATGGACGTCACCGACTACCTCGCCCACGGCAACCCGCAGGGCCGCAGCGACCTCGTCCGGGTGATCAGCGGCGTCACCCCGGCGACCGTCGAGTTCGCGCCCCGCCCCGACTTCGGCCGCGCGCCCGTGCGCATCACCCGCCAGGAGAACGGCCTGCTCGTGGAGGGCGCCGACTTCCCGATGGCGCTGTACTCGCCCGGTGTGGACTGGGAGGTCGAGCACGACGGCGTCGCCGACGTCGCCCGCGCGGTCGTCCACCCGTCCTCGGACCACCCGGTGGTGCTGGAGCTGCGCTGCGGCACCGACTCCCTCGTGCGCGCGACGCTGCCCGAGTCCGAGCGCCAGCGGATGGCCGACGAGCACTGGTCGACCTGGCTCGACGGCCTCACCCTGCCCGACACCGCCCAGCAGCTCGCGGCGCGCAGCGCACTCACCCTGCGCGGGCTGTGTACCTCGACCGGCGGCGTGATGGCCGCCGCGACCACGTCGCTGCCCGAGGAGATCGGCGGCGTCCGCAACTGGGACTACCGGTACTGCTGGCTGCGCGACGGCGCCCTGACCGTGCAGTCGCTGGTCTCCCTGGGTTCCACGGCCGAGGCCGAGGAGTTCCTGGACTGGGTGCACCGGGTCGTGGAGTCGCTGCCCGGACCGGAGCTGCTGCGCCCGCTGTACTCGCTGCGGGGCACCAACCTGGGTCCGGAGGAGGTCGTGGAGTCGCTGTCGGGGTACGCGGGGTCGCGGCCGGTCCGGATCGGCAACCTGGCCGACCACCAGGTGCAGATGGACGTGTTCGGCCCCGTCGTGGAGCTGATCGCGAAGCTGTCGTCGGTGCGCGGCACGCTCGCCGACCGCGACTGGCACCTGGTGCGGTCGATGGCCGAGGCCGTCGCCCGGCGCTGGCACGAGCCCGACCACGGCATCTGGGAGGAGCGCGACGAGCCCCGTCAGCGCGTCTACTCCAAGGTGATGTGCTGGGTGACCCTGGACCGCGCCGTCGACCTGGCCGGGCGGTACGGCCGCGAGGTGGACCCGTCCTGGCCGGGGCTGCGCGACGACATCGCCGCCGAGGTGCTGGAGAAGGGCTGGAACGAGGAGGCGCAGGCCTTCACGACCGCCTACGACGGCACCGACCTGGACGCGGCGTCGCTGCACATCGGCCTGTCCGGGCTGATCGACCCGACCGACGAGCGCTTCCAGGCCACCGTGACGGCCGTGGAGGCGGAGCTGCGCAACGGCCCGACGGTCTACCGGTACCACCGCGACGACGGCCTGCCCGGTGGTGAGGGTGGTTTCCACCTGTGCACCACGTGGCTGATCGAGGCCTACCTGCTGACCGGGCGCCGCGCGGAGGCCGAGGAGCTGTTCAAGCACCTGGTGGACTGCGCCGGGCCGACCGGGCTCATCCCGGAGGAGTTCGATCCGGTGACCGAGCGGGCCCTGGGCAACCACCCGCAGGCGTACTCGCACCTGGGCCTGATCCGCTGCGCCCAGTTGCTCGACCGCTTCTAGGATCCGCTCCGGCTGACTCCGTCGAGGTTCCCGGGTTTCCCGATCGCCCCCCTGGACCGGGAAACCCGGGAACCTCGTCCGGCACACAGTTACTCCGCAACGACCCTTCCGATGGAAGGGATGGTCCCGGGAGGAGAGCCCGGGACCGGGTGGGAGCCGCGGTTCCTCGCGGGAACCGCTTCGACGCCAGGAGAACGCCGTAGTTGTTACCTGCCCGTGATCTTCTCTCCAAACCCTCTGAGCGCACACGAATCTCACGCATCAGAACACCGCAGCGCACAAAACCGCGCTCCCCGGGTTCGGCGGCATACGAAACCCCCACTTTTCGGGCCTGCTGGCGGATGAACCAGCGCGACCGTGGCCGACCGGGCCCGGGGGCGGCGAGCCCGGCCGATTCCGGCCGCTCCCGCCCCACGGACCCGGTCGCGCAGCCGAGCGGACTACGCCGACCGCCGCCTTCCGCCGATGCGCCAGCCGCTACTCGTCGGGCGAGGGCGAGGCGACCGGGCTCACCTGGTCGGCCACGATGAACCTCTGGTCGTCGAAGTCCTCGTAGACGCCCTCGTCCCCGAGCTCGTAGTCCTCGCTGTAGGTGGTGTAGTCGAAGTCCTCGACCGTGCCGGTCACCTCGACGACGTCGCCCTCACTGACGTTCGCCTGCTCCGCGGAGACCACGAGCAGCGGGTCGTTCTCCCAGTCGTCGGCTCCCTCCAGCCGGAACGACTGGCTGGACAGCACCTCCGTGACCTCGGAGGAGACCGTCACCGTGCTGCCCACGTCAGCGCCTTCGCCGCCGTCCTCCTGCACGTCCTCGACGTCGGTTCCCTGCTCGCCCCCGGCGGTGTCCTCCCCGCAGGCGCTGAGAGCCAGCACCGAGGAAGCGACCGCCGCGGCCGAGAGCGCGCGCATCCAGAACTTCAACTGGTCGATCGACATCTGTATCCCTCTCTCCTCTCTGACGCCTGTCCTTCAGACATTCCTGACGGCGACTACCCCTTACGAACCAGCGGCAACGAGGATTTAACAATGTGTTACATCGTGGTTCCGGAGCGCCTGGTCTGAGGGATTCCCGGACCGGACGGCCCCTCCCTCGCCAAGGCCTCCGGCCGGCCCCGGGGCCGGTGCGCGGCCCACAGCGGCGGTGTCGGCACCAGCGGCGCCGAGCGGGCCCTGCCGACACGCCCCACCGCTACTCGGTGCCGGGCGAAGGCGAGGCGACCTGGCTCACCTGGTCGGCCACGATGAACCGCTGCTCCTCGAAGTGCTCGTAGTCGCCCTCCTCCGCGAGCGAGTAGTCCTCGCTGTAGGTGGTGTACTCGAACTCCTCGACCGTGCCGGTCACCTCGACGACATCGCCCGCGGCGACGTCCGCCTGCCGCGCCGAGACCACGAGCAGCGGGTCGTTCTCCCAGTCGTCGGTTCCCTCCAGCCGGAACGACTGGTTGGACAGCACCTCCGTGACCTCGGAGGAGACCGTCACCGTGCTGCCCAGCTCGACGTTCTCGTCGTCCCCGTCCCCCTCCTCGTCGCCCTCGCCGTCCTCCTGCACGTCCTCGACGTCGGGGCCCTCCTCGCCCCCGGCGGTGCCCCCGTCCCCGCAGGCGCTGAGAGCCAGCACCGAGGAAGCGACCACCGCGGCCGGAACCGCGCCCAACCAGAGCTTCAACCGGTCGATCGACATCCGCATCCCTCTCTCCTCTCCGGTGTCCGTTCCCCGGACGTTCCTGTGGCGACTACCCCGCCCGCACCAACGGCAACTAGTGTTCAACGCTGTGTTACGCCATGCTTCCGGGGTGCTCGGCCCGAGGGACTCCCGAACCGGGCGCTCCCTTTGGACGCGCCACCGCCCCGGACGGGCCGGAGCGGAAGAACCTGGCCGGCCAGGTACGGGAAAAGATCGTGCGAAAGGATTCCGGGGGTCGCGGCGAGGAAACACCAGAGTTGGCCACCATCCGTAGCGATGGAGGCACCCTGTGTTTCATTCCTCCCGAAAGGAAACGCATGTCCGGTTTCTCTGGCCTGAAGCGCGTTCTCGCGACCGGTGCCGCGGCCGTCGTCCTCGGCACGGTCCTCACTCCCGTCCCGGCGTCCGCCCTGGTGCTGGACTGCGACACCTTCAGGCACAACAACGACCCCGACGTGGGAATCGCCTTCTGCGTCAACCGCACCGACCGCGCCATGAAGTTCCGGGCCGTCGTCGTCTGCGGCCGGGCTCCGGACGTGAACGGCCACTGGGTCACGCTGAGGCCGGGGAGGTCCGGCCAGTCCCAGGGCGAGTGCGCCTGGTTCAGCAGCGGTGTCGGCGCCATCGGCGTCGACGAGCGCACCGTCTGACGCGCGCCGGACTCCGCTGCTCCGCGCCGCCCGCACGCCGTCTCGGGGGCCGAGCGGGCACCACCGCACGGGGCCGCCGTCCCGGCCCCGTGCGAGGGCCCCGGCCCGCGAAGGAGCGGACCGGGGCCCGCCGGGGACCGGGCCCGCCGAGGACCAGGCCCGCCGGGGACCGGGGACGTCCCTGTCAGTTCGTCAGCTCGGCGCCGGCCCGGCGGCCACGGCTACACCGCCGCCCCGGGGATGGCGGCGACCAGGCCGCCGTCGATGACCAGGTCCTGTCCGTTGACGTAGGCCGCGTCATCTGAGGCGAGGAAGGCGACCGCGCCCGCGACGTCGTCGGCGGTACCGAGGCGGCCCGACACCACCCCGGCGACGACGGTGTCCTTCTGCCCGGCGGGGACGGCGGCGTGGAACATCGCGGTCTCGATGTAGCCGGGGCTCACGGAGTTGACCCGGATCCCCCTCGGCCCCAGTTCCGCCGCGAGGGTGTGCGCCAGGTTGTGCACGGCGGCCTTGGTCGCCGCGTAGAGGGTGGCGCCGGGCATGCCGCGGTGCAGCGTCCACGAAGCGTTGATCACGATCGCCGCGTGGTCGGACAGCAGCGGGACGGCCTTCTGGACGGTGAAGAACACCCCCTTGAAGTTGACGTCCACGAGGCGGTCGAACTCGGCCTCCGTGACGTCGCCGTTGGGCTGGAACGAGGCGACGCCCGCGTTGGCGAAGACCACGTCCAGCCGCCCGTACCGGCCCCGGATCCGGTCCGCCAGTGCGTCGAGGTCGTCGAGGCTCGCCGCGTCACCGCGGACCGCGAGGACGCGGTCCCCGCCGTCCAGGTCCTCGACCGCGGCGTCCAGCCGGTTCTTGTCGCGCCCGGTGATGACCACCCGCGCGCCCTCGGAGAGCAGCCTTCGCGCGGTGGCCAGCCCCATGCCGCTCGTACCGCCGGTGATGAGCGCGGTCCTGTCGTCGAATCGGGAAGTGTCGTGTGTCATGGGACTCAACGTTCCAGCCGGAGCGCGGCACCGACAGGGCTCGTTCGTCCGGGGAGTGACACCACCAGGTTCGGCGGCCGGTCAGGCCGGGGCGCCGGTCCTGACCCGCGTCAGCCGTTCGAGCCGGTCCCCGGTCCCGGTGCCGGGACGCGGGTTGTACAGCTCCAGGTGCCAGTCCGGGCGGTCGGCCACCGTCAGGGTCGTCTTGTCGAAGACCAGGTCACCGGCTTCGGGGTGGAGGACTGCCTTCACCGCCTGGACGTGGTCGCCCACGTCGTGGCGGGACCACAGGTCGGTGAACTCGGGGCTCACGGCGCTGAGGTCGTCGACCAGCCGGGCGAACTCCGGGTCGTCGGGGAAGTGCGCCGCGTCGGCGCGGAAGGAGGCGACGACGTCCGGCGCGACCGACGCCCAGTGGACGTGCATGTCGCGGTACCGGGCGTTGGTGAAGAACGTGACGAGGCAGTTGTGGTCGGTGTCGCCGTAGCCGAACACCGTCCGCGCCGCGTCGTTGACCGCGAGCAGGTTCCAGTGCCGGTCCCGCAGCATCGCGGGCCGCGGCGTCCACGCGTCGATCAGGTTCCGCAGCTCCGGGGTGACCGAGGTCTCCCGTGCCCCGCCGGCCCGTGGCGGGTTGAGACCGGCCAGCGCGTACAGGTGCGCGCGCTCGGGTCCGGTCAGGCGCAGCGCCCGGCTGATCGCGTCGAGCACCTCGCCCGAGACGTTGATGTCGCGTCCCTGTTCGAGCCAGGTGTACCAGGAGACGCCCACCCCGGCCAGCACGGCGACCTCCTCGCGCCGCAGGCCCGGTGTCCGGCGCCTGCCGCCTCCCTCGGCCATGCCGACGTCACGGGGTGTGAGCCGTGCCCGGCGGGTGCGCAGGAAGTCGCGGAGCTGCTCGCGGCGGTTCCGCGCCGCCGCGGGGGATTCGCTGGCCATGCGCCATGGTAACCACGGCCGCCTCGTTCCAGAGGGTCTCCGGTGACCGTGGGGGCGTGCCCACGGCCACCCCACCGGGCAGCGGGACCGCCGGAAGAGGTCAGTCGAAGAGGTCCTCGGGGCGGTCGACGGTGACGGCCTTGGGAACCCACGCCTCCAGGGTCTCCAGGTCGGTGCAGGACTCGATGCGTCGGCGGACCTGGTCGGAGACGGTGAGGCCGCGTGCGGTGAGGACCGCGACCACGCTATGGGCCACTCCCTCTTCGCGGCCCTCTTCGCGGCCGAGGCCAACGTACTTGCGGGCGAAGTCGCTCTGCCAGTTGTAGGTGTCCACGGACATCAAGCCCTCCAACTCCTTCCGGGCGGCCTCGTTGAGACCGGCCAGTACATAGTCATAGTAGAACGGACGGTGCTTCTCATGGGCTGGGCGCACCAACTCGCCAGCGCTCGGTCCGGACACAGCACGATCAGCACCGCCGGGCATTCCAGACGCCCGTGCAGAACCGACAAATAGGCGGGCCAGCTCAGGCGTTTGTCCTTGTCCCGGCCGTCCTGGCGCTCCACCGCGATGGCCAGGACCGCCTGGGTGCCATCGCGCAGCACCACAGCCTCGTCGCTGGTCCACTCCTTGGGCGTGCAGTTGCCCAGGTGGGACGAGGTGAAGGTCGTCTCGGTATGCGCGGGCAGCTCATAGCCCAGGACCTTCTTGAGCAGGAACGGAGCCAGGGCGGGCTGATTCTGGATGATCCGTAGTGGGACCTGGTGCTTCTGGCTGGGCATACGGGTCCTTGCCGATGGTGGAGGGAGGGGCCGTGGGAACCGGTCCCACGGCCCGGAGGAGCTCAGCGGACGGGGATCCCGAAGCCGACCTCCTCCCGGGGGACGGCGGCCGGGTCCAGGGCGAAGGAGGCCCACACCAGGACGCCCAGGCCCGACCGGACCGGCCAGGCGTAGTGGCCCCACCCGTCGGCGAGGCCGTCCACCAGCAACAGCCCGCGCTGGCCCTCGGCCCGGTCCCACTCGTCGCCGGTGCGCTCGACCGGGACGCGCGGGACCGAGCCGGTTCCGTGGTCGTTGTGCACGGTCAGCCTCAGGACGTGGCCCTCGTTCAGGACCAGGTGGCGGGTGACCTCGCCGCCGGGGCGGCCGTACTTGCAGGCGTTGGCGTGCAGCTCGTGCAGGCACAGCCGGGCGGTGTCCACCAGATCGGGGGCGAAGCCGGACAGGTCCCCGGCCAGGTCACGGCGGGCGGCTGACAGGTCGGCCAGGCCGCGCCCGTAGGAGCGGGGCTCCCAGTACAGGAGGCTCATGCGGGCACCGCCTGGCGCTGCCGGTCGAGCCAGGTGCGGGTGAGTCCGGCGAGTTCGTCCCACTCGGAGGGGCCGGAGAGCAGGTCACCGGCCGGGACGGGCGTGGCCGCCCACTCCCGGGCCAGCGCCCTGGCGCGGGCCTGGACCCGGGCGAACTCGCGTGCCACCTCGGCCTCGGCCGACACCGGTGCCGGTGCCGGTGCCGGTGCCGGCACCCGCGAAGGCTGGTGGCCACGCGGCCGGGGGACCTTGGCCTGGGGCTTTCGGCCACGCTCCCGCTCACGTTCGTGCCCCGGCGAAGCGTAGGGCCGGATCAGGGCCACGTCCTCGGCCGGGACGGTCTGGCCCGGAGGCGCCGGGCGGGGCGCGGAGGCGGACGCGGCCTCGGGCGCGGGGAGGGGCGCGGGAACGTAGCGGCGGACGCGGGTGGAGCGGCGGCGGCGACCGGCCACCGCGGAGTGGCGTCCGCGGGGGGAGGAGAGGAAGTCCATCAGCGGGCCGAGGGCACGGCTGAGGAGGGCAGCGCTAAACTGGCGCATGCTGGCAATCCTTCTGGCTTGAAGTGGTGAGTTTGCTGGCCACGGCCCCGAGCGGTTTACGACCGCTGCGGGGTCATTTTGTGGGTTCAGTTGTGTGTTCGGAAAACATGTTAGGGGGCGGGGGTGGGTGGTGGAGACGGTACCGGTAAGTAATGCCGGATATTTCAAAAAAGATCGTCGTCGCTGGCCAGAGCGATGACACCTAACCCGCACACCCGGGGTTATTGTTCTGCGTTTGCCCGAATTGATAGGGTTGCCGATTCTTTTCGGGCAACAGAAAACGGCTGGCCGGAAAAACGGCCAGCCGCTGCGTGTCAGTGGGTCCTAGGAACGCTGGAGCTCCACGCCCCGGAGGAAGGACGCCCAGGCGCCGGCGGAGTACGCCACATGGCCGAGACCGCGGTTCTGGGTGTCACGCACCAGCACTCGGTCGGTCGAAGCTGTTTTCGTCGCTCCGGAGTCACAGGTCTCGGTAGACCTCTCGCCGGTGGGCCACACTCAGTACGAGCACCACGAGCTGACCGTCGTGGATCGTGTAGATGATCCGGTAGTCGCCCGCCTTCACCCGCCAGGCGCCAGTGTCGCCTTTGAGTGGGATGCTCCCGGGCGGGCGTGGGTCGGCCGCCAGTTCCTGGACCTTGCGGGCGATGCGGAGCCGGATGGGCTTGTCGAGTTCGCCGAGTTGCTTGAGCGCCTGGTCGGCGAAGGACACGGTATAGAGGTCGCTCACCGGCCCAGCTCTTCTTCGTCCAGACCGATCTGGCGCATCGCCTCGTCGAAGGGCACCGTCGTGGAACGGCCAGCTTTGATGTCGGCCAAGCGCTCGGCGGCGATGCGGGCATCGCGCTCGTCCAGCAGTTCTTCGTAGTGGTCGACCATGTCGGCCGGAACGATTGCGGCAGCTCGCTGATGACGGCGGCCACGGGTGACGAAAGTGACCTCACCGCCGTAGTGGGCGCGGTTGATGCGCTCGGAGAAGTGGTCGCGGGCCTCGGTCACGGACAGCTCATGGGGTTCGGCTGCTTCGGCGTACTCGGTGCTCATGCCCTCTATCATGCCCCAACAGCGCGCCAACCTGGCGTGGTTGGCTTACTTTTTTGCCTTCCCACATGGGTCTGACGGATCTCGTGGGGATGGACGCTGACGAACGAGCGAGACCGTTCGACGTGTGACCACGAGATCGATCCCGGAACACGTGCGGTCGCGCGGGTCCGCTGACTCCGAGCGAAGAAGCCCCCGCAACGATTGATCCGTTGCGGGGACTGAGTGGGGAGGCCCGGCCGCAGCGGGTTCCCAGCGGTCGGGCGCGGTCCTACACCTGCTTCAGGAGGACTGGGTCTAGAGATGCTGGAGCTTCACGCCCCGGAGGAAGGACGCCCAGGCGCCGGCGGAGTACGCCACATGGCCGAGACCGCGGTTCTGGGTGTCACGCACCAGCGTGCTCTCCCCCTCCGCCACCTCGACACAGCTTCCCTGCCCCGAGCTGTAGCTGCTCTTGTGCCACAGGGGTCCGTCGTGACCGTGTCTATCCATCAATGCTCTTCCTGACCTTCCTGAGCAGTTCCACGCTGGCCTCCATCGACAGCGCCTCGGCCTGGAGGAAGCCGAAGGTGGTCATGCACCTCTGCACCACTTCCTGATCCTCCATCAGCACCTCACCGGCCGCGTATTCAGCGGATGCCAGCGGCGGATTGTCGGGGAAAGTGTAGATCCGGAATGGGCCCGCCGTCCCGTGATGGTGTCGAACGTCCGAGGGCACGACCTGAAACCGGATCTTGCCCCGCTGCACGAGGTCGAGTACGCAGTCCAACTGCGCCGCCTGGGTGCGTTCGTCACCGATGACGCGGCTCAGGACGAACTCCTCCACCACCATAGACACCAGCGGCGAGTGTCCCTTCTCCAGGATGTCCTGACGCGCCATCCGGGCGTCGACCATCTGGTCCACCTCGTCGTCCGAGGCCCACGGCAGGGCGTCCCGAATGGTGGCCTTGGCGTACTCGGCGGTCTGGATCAGGCCGGGAACGAGCTGGCACTGGTACTCCCGCAGCTCGGAAACCCGCTGTTCAATTTCGGGGACCTGTTCGTACCAGATTGGCAGCGAATCAGGCGTATTGGCCTTTTCATAAGCGCGTTCGAACCACCCGTTGGCGTTGAGTGCCTGGTCGAGTCGGCGGGCCTGGGCATGGGTCATCCCGCGCTTGCCGTTCTCCCAGGCCGATATCTGGGCGGGAACGACTCTGGCGTACGGCGCCAGCCCCGCCTGCGTCATCTGGGCCCTCCGGCGGAGCACCCTCAACTCGGTTCCCAACCTGCGCCATTTCGGCTTGCCGCGTCGTTCCACTCGTCCACCCGCTCAACCGGAGGAAAACCAGTTCGCCCACTCTCCTACAGGCAAACAACCGGCAACAACCAATTCACCAGTTGCTCACCAACCTGGTTGCTTTCCTGGAGTTCGACCCCCGGAGCGTCCATGGTGTTGTCCATGGACACGCGACGACCGGACGGCAACCGCTCTCGGAGGCGTCCGTGCTGCTCAGAGCGCGTCCGAGGCCAGCGAGGCGCTCTCCTCCCGCGAGGACGGGCGATCCGGGAAAGAGGGGTTCGGGTGGGATCAGTGATCCGTATGCAGCAGCGCAAAGATATCCCGGAGGGGAGTTCGCCGGAGGAGAACCAGGCCACCAGGTTGCCCCGCCGCACGACCGACCCCCGCGACCGCGCGGCGATCCTGGTGGAACCGGCCCCCGCAGACCCGGGCCACTCCCTGACCCTCGCCGGGGTTCCCGGGCAGGCCGCCGTGCTCCGGCGCCGGATCGCCTCGGCCGCCTCGCTCCCGCCCCGGTCGGCCGAGCTGGTCCAGGAACTCGTCAGCGAACTTTTCAACAATGCGGTCACACACTCGCGCAGCGGGTGCAAGGATGGCGAAGTGGCCGTCACGCTGCACCGTCTACGGGGGCGGGTACAGGTGAGGGTCACCGACCAGGGGCCGCACACTCCCGGGGCGGCCACGCCGCACCTGCGGCCCCTGGACGCCTCTTCCGAGGGCGGCAGGGGGCTGCGGCTGGTGGCGGCGCAGGCCAGCAGGTGGGGGACACTGCACGAGGACGGCCGAACGACGGTGTGGTTCGAGCTGGACCGGCGGCCCGCCCGCGGTCGCGGCTCCCTTCCCGGCTCCGCCGTCGGTGGGTGAGGCGGCGATGGGCTGGGACTACGCGGACGACCACGAGCGGTATCAGGCCGCACGCAGGCTCAGCAGCCGCCGCGGACGGCTCTGGATGGTGATGTGGGCTCCGGCGCTGCGCGCCTACGTCGGTTTCTACCTGGGCCCGGAGGCGGTGCCGTGGCAGAGCGCACCCACCTCCGAGGGCCTGTCGGAGCGGCTGGAACAGGTGGAGCGGGAACTGGCCGCGGCTTCCGCCACCCGTGCTCCCGAGGGCTTCTGGAGCTGTCCGAACCCGGGATGCCTGTGGTCCTCGATCAACCCCATGCCCCATCCGTGCCCGGTCCGGGTGCCTCCCGCGCGCGACCCGGCCGAGTCCGTCGGCGGCCACGGCCGCTCGCTCAGTTGACGGCGGCGCCGAACCACCTGGGCAGGTGATCGAGCAGGTCCCCCTGCTCCTCACCGGCCCACGCCACGTGGCCGTCCGGCCGCAGCAGCACGGCGGGCGCGTCCAGTTCCCCGCTGACGTCGACGACGTGGTCGACCCGGTCCGCCCAGCCCTCCACCGAGAGCCGGCCGGTCTGGTCGAGCAGCAGCCCGCGGCCGCCGTGCGTCAGTTCGTAGAGGCGGCCGCCCCGCTTCAGGCCGACGTCGCGCATCCGCCCGCCGAGCAGCTCGTGCCCCTCGCCGAAGTCGTAGCGGACGTCGACCGCGGTGATGAGCCCGGTCACGTACCGGTTCACCTCCTCGAAGTCCATCAGCTTCGAGAACAGCTCCCGCAGCGCGGTCGGACCCGGCTCGGACCCCAGCAGCGTGATCTGCGCGCGGGTGTTGTCCAGCACGCGGGCGCCCACCGGGTGCCGTTCCGTGTGGTAGCTGTCCAGCAGCCCCTCCGGCGCCCAGCCGTCGACCGCCGCGGCCAGCTTCCACCCGAGGTTGAACGCGTCCTGCACGCCGAGGTTGAGCCCCTGCCCGCCGGTCGGCGGGTGGGTGTGCGCCGCGTCGCCCGCCAGCAGCACCCGGCCGACCCGGTAGTGCTCGGCCTGCCGGGTGGCGTCGCCGAACCGGGACAGCCAGCGCGGCGAGTGCACGCCGAAGTCGGTGCCCGCGAAGGCCCGCAACCGCTGCTTGAACTCGTCGAGGGCCGGCTCGGCCGTGCGGTCCTCGGCCACCCCCTCGGCGGGCACGACGACGCGGTACAGCCCCTCGTCCCCGGAGGGGGCGAGACCGAACCGCAACTGGGTCTTGCGGACCTCCTCGACGACGGCGGCGATCGTCTCCGGGTCCTCGGTCACCTCCATCTCGCCCAGCAGCGTCTCGACCGTGGAGGGCTCGCCGGGGAAACCGACCCCGAGCCGCTTGCGCACCACGCTGCGTCCGCCGTCGCACCCGACGAGGTAGCGCGAGCGCAACCGCGTGCCGTCCGCCAGCTCGACGGTCACCCCGTCCCCGTCCTGGCTCAGCCCGACCACCTCGCGGCCGCGCCGGATCTCGGTGCCGAGTTCGAGGGCGCGCTCGTTGAGCAGCTTCTCGGTGACCGGCTGCGGGGTGGCGACGCCGTACGGGTGGGCCGTGTCCAACCGCTCCGGCCACGGCTTGACGATGCCGCCGAAGAAGCCGCCGACCTGGAACTTCTCACTGACCGCGAGGAACCGGTCCAGCAGGCCGCGCTGGTCCATCACCTCGACGCTGCGCGCGTGCAGTCCCTGCCCGCGGGACTGCTCGGTCGGCTCGGCCAGCCTCTCCAGCACGACCACGCGCACGTCGTGCAGCCGCAGCTCGCAGGCCAGCATCAGGCCGGTCGGCCCGCCGCCGGCGATGATCACGTCGATCATGGGATTCCCCGTTCACAAAGGCTGAGTTCGGGCCAGCCGCTCCCCGCGGCCGGCCGCGCGCACCCGCCCGCGCCTTCGCGCCGAACGCCCGCGGCCGCACCACGAGTCCCACGGATGGTCCGCCGTCCCCGTGCGCACCGCACGTCGACGGCGGCACCCGCGGTCCGCGGTTCACACGTCAGTGGTTCCTGGCTGTGATCGACGATTCTGCGGCACGACCCGGGTCTTGCCGCAAGCCCCGGGGTGCGCTATAAGTTAAGAGTGGCGGGGAGTATTTTTACCCCCGCCATCCACGTGTACGGCCCGCCTCCCCGCGAAGCGGCGCCGCGCACGGCAGCGCGGACCGCACCAGTCCCGCGGACGGCGCGGAGCGCACGGCGGGACACCGGCTCCGAGCCCCCGTGGACCGCGCCCGCCTCCCCGGACTCCTCACGGGCGTCCCGGCGGATGAGCGCGCATCCGGGTTCCCGGTGCCTGGGCGGCCGTGACCCGCGGACGGCCACGAGCGGCACCAGGCCGCGTGTGGAGCCCGCCCGAGGGCCCGGCGCCGAACCTCAGCGGAAGCTCGGACCCTCCTCCAGGATCTCCCGCACGTCGGGCCACTCGGCCTTGAGCACCGAGTAGTACACCGCGTCCCGGCGGTGCCCGTCGGGCATGGGGTTGTAGCCGCGCAGCACGCCCTCCTCCGTGGCGCCGATGGCGCGCAGGCCCCGGCGGGCGCGCTCGTTGAGCACGTCGGTCTTGAACTCGACCCGTTCGACGCCCATCTCCTCGAAGGCGTGCCGCATCAGCAGGTACTTCGACCAGTGGTTGATCCCGCGCCCGCGGAACTCGCGTCCCAGCCAGGAGCTGCCGATCTCCAGGCGCAGGTCCTCCTCGGCCATGTTGCTGTAGCTCGTGCTGCCCGCGACGCGCCCACTCGCCTTGTCCGTGATGGTGAACGTCGTGCGTTTCCCGCCGTCACTGGCGGCCAGGTAGGAGTAGAAGAACCGGACGAAGCTCGCCTCGTCCTCCACACGGGTGACGAAGTGCGTCCAGATGTCGGGGTCCATGGCCTGTTCCCGCCACCCCTCGCGGTCCGTCTCCACCAGTGGGGTGAGCATCACGTGCTCGGTCTCCAACTGGACTCGCGACTGCTCGGACCACGACATGGGCACTCCTCCGGTATACGTCGTTATGTCCGTTGTGGATTGTAGTGTCGAGCAACGAACCGGTAGGCAGGTGGGGCACCTCACATGATCCGACCAGTCCGGCCTGTCCCGGCCCGCCGCCGGTCGGAGCCGGTCGGAGCCGGTCGAAGCCGGTCGAAGCCGGTCGGAGAAGCGCACCGGAGCGGAGCTCGCGGGGGCGTCCCGTCCCGGTCGGGCGCCGCGGTCCGTCCTGTCGGACCCGGTCGGTAGTGTTCCCCCACTGACCGGTAGCCCTGGAGGAACCGAGCGATGGCCGCCACCGACACCGTCCTCTCACGGCGTGCGCTGAACCGCGCCACCCTCGCACGCCAGTTCCTCCTCCGGCGGGTGGACCGGCCGGTCACCGAGGTCGTCGACCACCTGGTCGGCCTCCAGGCGCAGACCACGCACACCTGGTACGTCGGCCTCCAGAGCCGGATCGAGGACCTCGACCCCCACACGGTCGGGGGCCTGCTCACCGACGGCGAGCTCGTCCGTCTCCCGCTGATGCGCTCCACCCTCCACCTGGTCACGCCGCAGGACTGCCGCCGTCTGCGCTCCACGGTCCAGGACGCCATCGCCGGGGACCTCGCGCGCAGCAGCCACGGGAAGGCCACCGCGGGAGTCGACCTGGACGCCGTCGTGGACGCCGGCCGCGCCCTCCTGGAGAAGGCGCCGCTCACCCCCTCCGAGCTGGGCGCCCGCCTGGCCGAGCGGTGGACGGACACGCCCGCGAACGACCTCGCGTACGTGGTCCGCTGCCTGCTCCCGGCCGTCCAGGTGCCCCCGCGCGGGGTGTGGGGCGCCTCCGGGGCGCCCGCGCTCGCGCCCGCCGACGTCTGGACCGGGCTGCCCATGGACGCCGAGCCGGACCCGGACACGCTCGTGCTCCGCTACCTGGCCGCGTTCGGCCCCGCCACCGTGAGGGACGTGCAGGCGTGGTCGGGGCTGACCCGGCTGCGCGGGGTGGTGGACCGCCTGCGCGAGAGGCTCGTGGTCCTGCGCGGTGAGGACGGCGCCGAACTGTTCGACCTCCCCGGCGCCCCGCGCCCGGGGCCGGACGTTCGTGCGCCCGTGCGCTTCCTCTACGACTTCGACAACCTGCTGCGCGGCCACGCCGACCGTAGCCGGGTCGTCTCCGCCGAGAACCTGAGGCGGCTCACCTCGCGCAACGGGATGCCGCCCGCCACGGTGCTCGTCGACGGCGAGGTGCGCGGCGCGTGGAAGGTGGTCCGGGAGAGGGGGAGGGCCGCGCTGGAGGTGACCCCCTTCGCGCCGTTCGGGAGCGCCGGCCGCGAGGAGGCGGAGTCGGAGGGCCTGGGGCTGCTGGGGTTCCTGGTGCCCGACCACGAGGGGCACGAGGTCCGGTTCGCCCGGCCCGCCTGACCCCTGGGGCCGCGCCGCTTCCCCCGGTCGTCCGAGGCCCGTCTCAGATCGGCTCGGACCGACTCACGGGCCGGCTCACGGGTCGGCTCGCGCACTCCCGGGTCCACCTTCACGGGAGCCGCCCCGGACCGCCCCCGCCCGCCGCTCTCGAAGCGCCTCGTGCCCCTCGGCCGGCGTCCCGGGCCGTTCTCACCCGGGCCCTCTCACCCGGATCGTCCCGGGACGTCTCAGGCCGCGCCCCGGAATGCCCCCGGCCGTCCCCGTCGGGCTTTCACGGACCGGCCCGGGTCGCGCCCACCCACTGAAACAAGCCCGGTTTATACCCTTTTTTCCGGTGTCCACCATGGAGGCATGTAGCCAGACCTCGGACACTACGTGTGGGTATGGAAGGATTCACGAGTGACCGAAGAGTTCCGCGCCGCGTTCCAACGTGTGCTCGACACCGCAGCCAACCAGGCACCCGACTTTCCGGCGGCCGTGCACGACGTGTTCCGGCTGTCCTCCCAGGTGCCCGTGGAAGAACTCGCCACCGCCCTGGAGGCGCTGGCGCCGGTTCTGAGCGACACCGAACCCCTCGCGGGAATCGCGGCCGATCTCGCCGTCCTCGCCGGCGCCCTGGTGGAGTCCGGGGCGCCCGCAGGGCAGGTGGGGCTGGAGGTGCTGCGCCAGCTCGGCAGCTACGGCCAGGCCGCGGCGGCGTTCATGCACGCGTGGGACAAGACGGGCGGCGGACCGCCGCCCTCGCCCAACGACGTGTCCGAAGCCGACGAGCAGCGGGTCGAGGAGGTCCTCGGGGACAACGCTCCCCTGGCCACAGCGGGCTGGTGGACGTCGCTGCGCTACGGGCTGGCCGCCAAGGCCATGCTGGGCGACCCCGGAATGCGCGCCGCCGTGCGCGCCGACTCCAGCGCGCTGGAGGGGCTCACCCAGATCGTGCACGCCCTCTCCACGCAGCTCAGCGAGTTCGTCGAGCTGAACGAACTGCTGCGGATGGCGGAGGCGGACACCCTCCTGGTGATGGAACGGGCCTCGTGGCGGGGGTTCCGTGTGCGCTTCGACGGGATCGGCGACAACTTCCAGTTGCACACGCTGCTCGCGGACGCGCTGATCGGCAAGGAGGGCCGGATGGTGCCGGGCACCCGGCCCGACCCCCGGTGGACCGCCGCGTGCCTGGACGCCCCCGCCGACCCGCTGGCCGACGTGGTGCGCGGCGAGTGGGACCTGGTCGGCGGCGACGGCACGTGGGTGGGCAACGAGGCCTACCCCGGGGACATCCCGGTGGTGGACGGCGAGCGCGTGCTGGTGCTGGAGCCGCAGTCGCTGACCCACTCCTGGCGCGCCGGCCGCAGGCACCCGCACATCACGGGGTCGCTGGAGGTCGTGGAGGAGCTGAGCCACGGGGAGGTGGCCGCCTGGTGGTCGCGGATCCACCCGGCCGGTGCGGTGCGGCACCCGATGGCGCCGCCGATCGAGCACGACGAGACCGGAACCCACCGGGCGCCCCGCCACTTCGGGGTGGCCGCACACTTCGCCGAGGTGGACTCGGGGCCGATGTCGGCGGCGTTCAAGGCCCTGGACGCGGAATCCGAGGAGGACCCCCTGGCCGAGGCCGGCGCCGCTCCGGAGTGGCCGCCGGTCCATCCGCCCTCGCCGGAGCACCGGGACGAGCCTGTGGCGACGCACGAGGCACCCGAGCAGTGGGGAACGGGAACACCGCTGGGCTACCGGGACGACCCCGCCACGGCGGAGGAAGGGCCTGGACCGAGCCCGTGGGGAACACCGCTGGGTCACCAGGACCAGTCCGCCGCCCTGGAGGAGGAGCCCGGCCCGAGCCCGTGGGGCATGCCGCCGGTCCATCCGCCCTCGCCGGAGCACCGGGACGAGCCTGTGGCGACGCACGAGGCACCCGAGCAGTGGGGAACGGGAACACCGCTGGGCTACCGGGACGACTTCGCCGCGGCGGAGGAGCCCGGGCTGAGCCCGTGGAGGTCCCCGGAGGCACCCGAACCACATCCGTGGGCCGAGCCGTCGGCCCCTCCCCCCGAGCCCGTGGAGGCCCCGGAGGCGAGGCACGAGGCGAGGCACTCCACGAGACCGGTGGGGGACGCGGAGCCGGGGCACCGGGCACGGCACTCCGCGAAACCGCCGGAGGACGTCGACGACCGGCGTCCCGGCGCGCACCTGCTGCCGCCCATGCCCCCGGGCGTCTCGGACAGTTGGTCGTGGGCGCCCGGCTGGAAACGGCCCGCACAGCCCGACTCCGAGCACTGACCGAAACCCCGCCCTCCACATGACATGTGTCATGCCGCCGAGCTGCTGACTCTCACACCGATCCGCTGATTCCCACGACTACGCGCAGAGCGCACGATCCATGAGACTCGGTCATATGGCGACGACAGAGAACGGCGACCGCACGGACGAGGACCCGGCGGTCCGGCAGACAGGACCGGAGTCCCCACGGGAGGCCGGGGACCTCCCGACGAAGGAGGAGCGGGAGAGGGAGAGGGAGCAGAGGAAGAAGGAGGAGGCCCAGGCCGCCCTCCGTGCCCTGAAGCCCTGGCAGGGGAAGGCCACACGGCAGGACAAGGCCCTGATGGCCGCCTTCTTCGGGCTCCCCCTCTTCTTCATGGCCATGACGCCGTTCAAGCCCTTCCTGATCGCCCACCACCCGGTTCTGCTGGAGTTCGTCACCGGCAGCACCTCGGCGATCGGTGCGGCCGCGGCCTTCTCCCGGGTCGGTGACCTACCGATGTGGCTCGTCGTGGTGGCGGGCGTCTTCGGCAAGGTGAAGCTCGACTGGCTGTTCTGGTGGGTGGGCCGGCGCTGGGGCCGCGGCATCGTGAACCTCCTCGCCCCGGGCGAGAAGGCCCAGCGCTTCGCCGACGGGGCGCAGAGCATGAACCCCTGGATCATCAGGGTCGCCCTCCTCCTCAACTACGTGCCGGGCGTCCCCTCCGCCCTCGTCCACGTCATCGCGGGCTGGACCGGGATGCGCCTGGCGGCCTTCATGGCCCTGGACGTCGTCGGCGCCCTGCTCCTCACCGCGACCGTGGCGTCCGTCGGCTACGCGGCGGGGCAGACCGGGGTCGACATCGTCCTCATGGTCGACAAGTACGCCCTCTGGGTCTCCATCGGCATCATCCTGCTCATGGCCTTCGTCCCCGCGATCAAGAAGAACCGGGCCGCCAAGGCAGCGGCGCGGGGCTGACCGCGCTGGACCGGCACCATGGGAAACCGGGGCCGGGAACGGGGACGCCCCCCGACCGCGCCGCCCGCCCGACCGGGTGTGACCTGCGGCGACCGGGCGGCATCGCGGAAAGTGAGTGCGGGAAAGCGCCTGGTCACCCACGTGCGGCGGGCACACGACTAGGCTGGCGTTCGGCAATCCGACAACCCGGGCAAGCCGACTGCGCTGGGTGCGTCACAAACACACTCAAGGAGATCCCGTCATGGGACAGCGACACTTCGATCTGGTGGTTCTCGGCGCGGGGCCCGGTGGCTACGTCGCCGCCGTCCGCGCGGCACAGCTCGGCCTGGAGACCGCCGTCATCGAGGAGAAGTACTGGGGCGGGGTCTGCCTCAACGTGGGCTGCATCCCCTCCAAGGCCCTGCTGCGCAACGCCGAACTCGCCCACCTGTTCCACAACGACGCCGACCTCTTCGGCATCAGGGTCGACGGCAAGGTCGAGTTCGACTTCGGCAAGGCCCACAGCCGCAGCCGTGAGGTGGCCGACGGACGCGTCAAGGGCGTCCACTACCTCATGAAGAAGAACAAGATCACCGAGATCGACGGGCGCGGCACCTTCACCGACGACCACACGATCCAGGTCGACGGCAAGGACGGCGCCGAGACCGTCACCTTCGACCACGCGGTGATCGCGGCGGGTTCCTCCACCAAGCTGCTGCCCGGCACCGAGCTGTCCGAGCGGGTCGTCACCTACGAGGAGCAGATCCTCACCGACACCCTTCCCGAAAGCATCGTCGTCGCCGGCGCGGGCGCCATCGGCGTGGAGTTCGCCTACGTCCTGGCCAACTACGGCGTGGACGTCACCATCGTCGAGTTCCTCGACCGCATCGTGCCCACGGAGGACGAGGAGGTCTCCAAGGAGCTGGCCCGGGCCTACAAGAAGCTCGGCGTCAAGCTCATGACCTCCACCCGCGTGGAGTCGGTCGAGGACACCGGCCAGGGCGTCCGGGTCACCGTCAGCAGCGACGGCAAGGAGCAGACCCTGGAGGCCGACAAGCTCCTCCAGGCCATCGGCTTCGCTCCCAACGTGGAGGGCTACGGCCTGGAGAAGACCGGCGTGGAGCTGACCGAGCGGGGCGCCATCGCCATCGACTCCCGGGGCCGCACCAACGTCCCGCACATCTTCGCGATCGGCGACGTCACCGCCAAGCTCATGCTGGCCCACACCGCCGAGGCCATGGGCATCGTCGCCTCCGAGACCATCGCGGACGCGGAGACGCAGGAGATCGACTACAGGTTCATCCCGCGCGCCACCTACTGCCAGCCGCAGATCGCCAGTTTCGGCTACACCGAGAAGGAGGCGCGGGAGGCCGGTTTCGACGTCCAGGTCGCCAAGTTCCCGTTCATGGCCAACGGCAAGGCGCACGGCCTCGGGGACACGCGCGGTTTCGTCAAGATCCTCTCCGACGGCAAGTACGGGGAGTTCCTGGGCGCCCACCTGATCGGCCCGGACGTCACCGAGCTGCTGCCCGAGCTGACCCTGGCCCAGCAGTGGGACCTGACCGTGCACGAGGTCGCGCGCAACATCCACGCCCACCCGACGCTCAGCGAGGCGGTCAAGGAGGCCGTGCACGGCCTCGCCGGTCACATGATCAACATGTGAGGGCCGGGATCCCGGGAAGCGCCGCCCGCGCGATGGGGACACCGGGAACTTGCTAGGTTTCCTGTGTCCCCCGCCGGGGTCCCTCCCGTCGCCCGGCACTCCCCCGACCCGAAAGCCACCCATGCGACTGATCCCGTCCACCCCCCTGTCGTGCCTGGGCACGGCCGCCGCCGTCATCGTCGTCGGCGGAGTCGTCCTCGTCGGCTTCGACGTGGTCGACATCGACGAGTCCGACATGGACCTCAGCCTCTCCTGGGGAGACGGCTTCTCCTGGGGAGACGGCTTCTCCTGGGGAGGCGGCGAGGAGTCCCCGGGCGAGGAGCCCTCCGCCGGTGCGAGCCCCGAGGAGGAGGCGGAGGAGGAGCAGACCGCGGCGGGCTACGGCCTGCCCGAGTCGTGCGCGGACGCCGGTGCCGCCGAGGTCGTCGGCGACCTGGCGCCGGGAACCGTCCTCACCGAGGAGGTCGGCGAGGTGGAGGGGATCGACGGCGCCGAGCAGGTGGTGTGCTCGTTCAGCGACGGAGGCACCGGGCCCGACACCCCCTCGTTCACCCTCGTGTTCACCCTGAACGCCGACCCGAGCGTCAACCCGGACGTGGTGCGGGTGCCCGGCGAGCAGAAGGAGATGGGCTGGGAGGTGGACATCGACGTGGACGTGGACAACTACCACACCGACAAGGCCGACTCCCTGGGCGGCGAACTGGAGTACGTGGGCACGGTGGACGGCTCCAGCCGCCACCTGTACCTGTCGCTGCCCGGAGAGCTGTACGTCACGGCGATCGCCCAGTCCGAAGAGGTGCCGCGCGAGGACCTGGAGCGGGTGGTCATGCTGGCCGCCGAGCAGATCCGCGGCTGAGGAGCCTCCCGCGGACGGCGGGTCCTCCACGGACGGCGGAGGGGGCCACCGGGCGGTGGCCCCCTCACTTGCCGGATGAGTGCTTGGTCAACCCCTGGGGGTGTCGTTCGGGCGCCGGCGGGGTTCTGGAGGATGCGTGAGCGGGACGACAGGTACTGCGGCCGGAGGCCGTCGTTCGAGGGCGGTGGCGGGCGCCGGCGCGGGCCGAACCCTCACACCGGAGGATCCGAGGGTTCCCGCCCACAGGGCGCCTGGACAAGGAGGGCTCCGCGCCGCAGGCGTCCGTTGAGGGTGACGGGCGTGCGGAGCGGAGCCCCAGAGCAAGCGCTGCCTAGTACTCCACCGGGATCTCCTCGAACTCGCCGAACGGACCGGCCCTCAGCGTCAGCGCCTCGACGTCCACCGGCGGCGCGGGGAACACCGCGACCAGGTTGTAGGTGTTGCCGGGCTGGAGCATGTGCACCTCGTCGGCGAAGCTGCTCTGGCGTCCCTCGCCGAAGTCCATCCGCGCCACGTACCGCACGAGGCCGCTCTCCGGCTCCAGGAGCTGGAAGCCGCCGAGCGTGCCCTTGCTGAACTGCTCCGGGGCACCGGCCTGGACGGCCTCCTGGCCGCCCAGTCCGGGGATGGTCGGCTCGTCGGTGGTGTTGGTCAGCGACACGGTCCCGATGACGTACGCGCCGTCGCGGCGCAGCGGGTAGACCTCCAGGCGCACCCCCTCCAGCTCGCCCTCGGCCACCACGGACCCCGGGTCGTCGCTGTAGGGCGCGGGCCAGGTGGCGCTGCGCTGGGCGGCGCCCAGGCCGTCGTCGTCGTACTCCTCCTCCTCGGTGGCCTCCGTGGTGGTGTCGAAGACGTAGGAGAACTCCACACGCCGGTTGCGGGCCCGGGCCGCGTCGTCGTCGGGGCCGCCCTCGCGGGCGATCGGCTCGTCCTCGCCGCGGCCCTCCACCTCCAGGGTGTAGTCGGTGCCGAGCTCCTCGGCGAGCAGGTCGCGCACGGTCTCGGCGCGCTTCACCGACAGGTTGTCGTTGTAGGCCTCCTCGCCGACGCCGTCGGTGTGGCCGATGACGGTGATGACGGGCTCGTCGGGGTCGACGTTGTCGGCCAGGGTGGTGGCCGCGCGGCGTACCACGTCCTCGGCCTCGGCGGTCAGGTCCGAGCGGTCGAACTCGAACATGACGTCGGAGTGCAGGGAGATGATCTCGCGGTCGCCGTCACGGGTGGTGGAGGCGATCTCGGAGTCGACGAAGCTCTGCACCCAGCCCTCGTCGGCCACGGCCTCCTCGTCGGGGCGGCGATTGGCGAAGGTGAGGTTCTCGCCGCTCGGCGGGGGGTCGTCCGGGGTGAGGTGGTCGGCGCCGTTGGGGTCATCCGGAGCCGGACGCTCCTCCTCCACGTCTTGGACGGGGATGCCCGTCATGGCGCCGAGGCCGCTGCCGACGAAGGTGACCTGCGCGACCTCGTCGGGAAGGCGCGGGAAGTAGCGCACGTACTCGTTGGTGACCCCGTCGTGGACCGGGTACAGGCCGTCCTGGTTGGGGCTCTCCGAGCCGTACTTGAGGCCCTCCTCGTCCAGGAACTGCCGGTAGACCCGGCCGGTGAGCGGGTCCACGAGGGTGTGGGCCATGCTCAGGTTCCGGTTGGGTCCGGAGAACTCGCCGGGATAGGTGATCTCGTAGTACATGACGGTGTACTCGTCGGTGCGCTCCAGGCCGGTGACGGCGAAGCGCATCTCGGTGTCCTGGCCGGTGTCCTGGAAGATGCGGCCCTCGCGTACGTAGGGGAACTCCTCCTTGACCTCGGGCGGTCCCGAGGCGTCTCCGAACGTCTCCGACCACCAGTCGGACACGTCCGCGGTGACCGTGCAGCCGCTGAGTAGGAGGCTGCCCGAAACCATCAGCGCGACCACGGTGAGGGGCGTCTTCCGCGCCATGTGGGGGAACTCCGATCGTTGAGAAGACGTACGGGCAACATCCTCCTGCACTCACGGGGTCGAACCGACCGCCCCGTCCCCTGTTGGCTGGATACGGCACCCTTCGGGAGGCCGTGTCCCGGCATGGGAGGAGGATCCGCACCCGAAGGTCCGGCCGACCCACCGCCTCCACACGGTTCGCGCCCCTCTCGTGGCCGCACGGAAAAGAATTCCTCCAAGAGACCCATCCGCTCCCGCACCGGTCCCGAATAACCGACGTGACCACCGAGACACGCGGGAACACCCCGCCACGCGACAGGCGACGGGTCGTCGTCGGATCAGTCGTGGGGCTGCTCACCGTGGCCGCCTCACTGGGCGCCGCGGAGCTGGCCGCAGGACTCCTCCGCACCGCTTCACCGGTGGTCGCCGTCGGCGACACGGTCGTCGACGCCTCACCGCCGGCCCTCGTGGAGGCGGCGATCGATCTGCTGGGCAGAGCCGACAAGGTCGTGCTCGTCTCCGGAATCGTCGCCGTCCTCCTGGGTGCGGGGACCGTACTCGGCGTGGCGGCGCTGCGACGTCCGATCGCCGGGTACGCGGGGCTGGCGGTGTTCGCGGCGGTCGGGCTGGCCGCCGTGCTTCCGCACCGCTCCGACGACCCGGGAACCCCGGTGCCCGTGGTCGTCGGAGCGGTGGCGGGGGCCCTGGCTCTGGCGCTCCTGCTGTGGAGTGCCCGTAGGACCTTCCAGCCGGGGAGGATGGGGGACCCGCGGACACCGGCGGACGCTGAGAAGGACGCCCCTCTCGCGACCGGACCGGACCGGGGCCCGGGCAGGCGCGGCTTCGTGCTCACCGCCGCAGGAGTCCTGGCCGTGTCCGGATCCGCCGGTGCCCTCGGGCGCGTGCTGCCGTCACTGGGCGGCGCGGGCTCCCGGTCCTCCCTCGCGCTGCCTCCAGCGGCCGACCCCCTGCCCCCGCTGCCCGCGGCGACCGACCTCGGGATTCCCGGACTGCCCCCCTTCACCACGCCCAACCGGGAGTTCTACCGGATCGACACCGCCCTCACCGTTCCACGGCTGGACTCCACCAGGTGGACGTTGAGGGTGCACGGGATGGTGGACCGCCCGTTCGAGATCGACATGGACGAGCTGCTCGCCATGGAGTTGGTGGAGGCCGACATCACCATGACCTGCGTGTCCAACCAGGTGGGCGGTGATCTGGTGGGCAACACCCGCTGGCTGGGCTTTCCGCTGGCCGCACTGCTGCGGCGCGCGGGTGTGCGGTCCGGTGCCGACCAGGTCCTCAGCACCTCCGACGACGGCTGGACCTGCGGGACACCGACCGAGGTCGTCATGGACGGGCGCGACGCGCTCCTGGCCGTCGGCATGGGCGGCGAGCCCCTCCCCCACGCACACGGTTACCCGGCGCGCATGGTCGTCCCCGGCCTCTACGGGTTCGTCAGTGCCACCAAGTGGGTCACCGACATCAAGCTCACCCGTTTCGAGGACGAGCAGCCCTACTGGGCACAGCGCGGCTGGGCGGTGCGCGCTCCCGTCAAGACCATGTCCCGCGTGGACGTACCCGCTCCCCTCGGCAGGGTCGGCTCCGGCGACGTCGTCCTGGCGGGGGTGGCCTGGGCGCAACGCCGGGGGATCGACGCCGTCGAGGTGCGCGTGGACGAGGGCGAGTGGCGGCTCGCCGAGCTGGCCGCGGTGCCCGGGATCGACACCTGGGTGCAGTGGGTGGCCGAGACCGCCGTCGAACCGGGCCGGCACTCGGTCGAGGTCCGGGCCACCGACGCCACCGGATTCGCCCAGCCCTCGGAGCGGGTCGAACCGATCCCCGACGGCGCGACCGGCCGGCACAAGGTCCAGTTCATCGCCGAGTAGGGACGAGGCCCCCGGTAAAGCCCTCACCCGCGAAAGCGCGGTGACACAAGTTAAACGAAGTTATTCAAGTTGAAGGAGAAAGACATGATCCGCAAGACCACCCTCACCGCCACAGCCGCCGCGGCCGCGCTCGCCTTCGGACTCACCGCCTGTGGCGGCGGTGCGGGAGACAGCGCCGAGAACACGGAGGAGACGCCCACCACCGGTGAGAGCGAGAGCGGCGCGAACACGGACGGCGGCGAGGCCACGACCGAGACCGCGGGCGAGAACTTCGGCTCCGGCTGCGCCGAGGTGCCCGCCGACGGCGAGGGCAGCTTCCAGGGCATGGCGGACGACCCGGTCGCCACCGCGGCGTCCAACAACCCGGTGCTGTCCACCCTCGTGACGGCCGTACAGGAGGCCGACCTGGTCGATACCCTCAACTCGGCCGAGGACGTCACCGTCTTCGCGCCGGCCGACCCCGCCTTCGCGGAGATCCCCGAAGAGGACCTCAACGCCCTCCTGGCCGACCAGGAGCAACTGACCGAGGTGCTGACCTACCACGTGGTGGAGGGGCGCCAGACCCCGTCCGACCTGGAGAACGGCACGTTCACCTCGCTCCAGGGCGGGGAGGTCACCACCGAGGGCTCCGGCGAGGAGTTCACGGTCAACGGCGAGGCGGGCGTCATCTGCGGCAACGTGCAGACGGCCAACGCCACCGTCTACATCATCGACGGTGTGCTGATGCCCTCCTAGGAGCGCCCGAGGGCGGTTCGACCCCCGGGCGGCCCGAGCGCTGACGCCGGGCCGTCCGGGACCACCGTCCCGCCGTCCGTGCGCGCGGGACCTCACGGGACGCACAAGGCAGTGCGGGAACACCAGGAAGAGGAGCGGGATGGACGAGCAAGCCGCGATACCCCGTGGTCCCCGCGGGGTCGGGGCGCAACCGCCGACGCCGCCCGCCCAGCGGCTCACCGGCCTGCTCCGCCTGGTGGCGCGCGGGGACGAGAACGCGTTCGCGGAGGTCTACGACCTGACCAGTCCGTCGGTGTACGGGCTGGTCCGGCGCGTGCTGCGCGACCCCGCCCAGTCCGAGGAGGTCGCGCAGGAGGTGATGGTGGAGGTGTGGCGCACCGCCTGCCGCTACGACGAGAGGCGGGGCAGCCCCCAGGCGTGGGTGATGACGCTCGCGCACCGCAGGGCGGTGGACCGGGTGCGCTCCGAACAGGCGGCCACCGACCGTGAGGCGCGAGCGGCGGCCTCGGACACCCGGCGTCCCTACGACGAGGTGGCCGAGGAGGCCACCGACCGGCTGGAGGCGCAACGGGTGCGCCGCTGCCTCGACACCCTGACGGAACTCCAGTGCCAGTCCGTACGCCTGGCCTACTACGGCGGATACACCTATCGTGAGGTGGCCCGCCTGCTTTCCACGCCGTTGGGCACCGTGAAGACGCGGATGCGCGACGGTCTGATCCGTCTGCGCGACTGCCTGGGGGTGGAGTGGTGAGGAGGAGACTGAACCAGGACCCGCACATCCTCTCGGGGGCCTACGCCCTCGGCGCCCTGCCACCGGGCGAGAGCGTGCGCTTCGAGGACCACCTGGCCGACTGCGACTCCTGCGTACAGGAGATCCGCGGCTTCAACGAGACCGCCGCCCTGCTGGGCTCCGCCGCGGCGACCACGCCCCCGTCGGACCTGCGCGGGCGTGTGCTGGAGGAGGTGGCGCGGACCCGGCAGCTCGCCCCCGCGCCCGAACGCCTGCCCGCTGCGCGCGAAAGCCTCTGGACCCGGGGCCTGGGCCTGGTGCTGGCCGCCTGCCTGGCCGTCGTGGTCGCCCTGGGCGTGGTCGTCCTGGACCAGGTCCGCCAGGTGCGAGAGCTGCGGGAGAACGAACGGCAGATCGCGGCCGTGCTCTCCGCGCCCGACGCCGACCACGTCTCGGCCGAGCCCGTGGAGGGCGTGTCCGTGACCGTCGTGCACTCCGAGCGCGCCGGACGACTGGTGTTCAGCGCACACGGCCTGGAGCAACTGGAGGGCGAGGACTACCAGCTCTGGCTGACCCGCGACGACGGCAGCGTGTACTCGGCCGGGGTGCTCGCCGTGGACGAGTCCGGTCTCGTACTCCCGGTGCTGGCCGATCCCGAGGACGAGGCGACCGAGGGCGTGGCCGTCACCGTCGAGCCCGAGGGCGGTTCCGAACAGCCCACCTCCGATCCGCTCGTGGCGGTGCCCTTCGAGAGCTGACCGCTCCGGCGTCCGCGGCGGCCGACCCGCGTCGCGGACGCCGGGCCCGGGAGGATCCCCGGTCAGGACACGGACACGTCCTCCGGCCGGGGAAGGTCCCGCATGACCGGCGAGAGGCTGAACAGGGCGGCGAGCGCCGACACCAGGGCCATCGTCAGGAAGACCCAGGTGGGTCCGGCCAGGTCGAAGATCACCCCGATCCCGAGGATGCCGATCGGCTGCGAGACCAGCGCCATGAACGTGACCGCGCCCAGCACGCGTCCCTGGTAGCCGTCAGTGACCGACGCGGCGACGTAGCCGTGGAACACGGCGTTCACGCACGGCACGATGGCGAACACGCAGCCCATCAGCACACCGAGTGTCATCACGTTGGGCGCGGCCAGCAGCGCCAGCGCGCACACGGGGGCGGACCACGCGGCGGCGAGGAAGGTGGCCGACGGGCGTACCCACCTGACGACCACCCCGGCGAACAGGGCTCCGACCAGGCCGCCGGTCCCGGCCAGGGAGACGGTCAGCCCGATCTGGAAGTTGCTGGCGCCCTGGCTCTCGGCGGTCGCGATGAGGGCCAGTGAGGCGCCCGTCTGAGTAAAGGTGAGATTGAATCCGACGATCCACAGGATCATCGGGCGCAGGATCGGGTTCCTGGCCAGCACGGTGAACCCGCTGACCATGTCGCGCAGGGTCCACCGGTCCGGCGGCTCGCACTCGCGGCTCTGCATGGGGCGGCGGATGAACAGCACCAGCACCGCGGACGCCAGGTAGCTGAAGGCCTCGGCCGCGAAGGGGAAGGCCCGGCCCAGGCTGAAGAGGGTCCCGGTGACGGGCGCGCCGAGGGCCGTGGTGGTGAAGAAGCGGATCTGGTTCTGCGCGGAGGCCTCGGCCACCTGCGGGGCGGGGACCAGTTGTTTGATGGAGGCCATCGCGACGGGGTTGGAGACGCCCATCATCGCCGCGGAGCCGACCGCGACGGCCACGATGAGGGGGAACGTGACGTTCTCGGTGACCAGGAGGGCGACGAAGAGGGACAGCAGCGTGAGGCGTCCGAGGTCGCAGCACAGCAGGACGGTTCTGCGGTCGACCCGGTCGGCGAGCGATCCGCCGATGACGGCGGTGACCATGGCGACGGTGACCTGGGACGCGCCGATGATCCCCGCCTGCGTGGCCGACCCCGCGAGGAGGAGGGCGAGGAGGGGGTAGGCGACCTCACCGCTCTCCTTGCCGAGCCCTGCGAGGAACCGGCTGGTCCAGAGGAGTTGGAAGTCGCGGTTGCGGATGAGGGGAACGAACTGCTCCGCACTGTCGACCGGGGGCTCCTGGGAGGGCCGTGATGGGCTGGACTGCTGTGCCGTCTGTGCCGTCGTCACGACCGGCTGACCCGTCCGAATACCCGGACGGGTGGCCTGTCGAGGGGTCATGTCGTCATTATGCGCTTCTTGCCCGTATTGGCGAGGCTTTGATGGTTCTGTGCTCCGCACGGCGGAGATCGACTGGAAAATCCGCTCCGGACGTGGTGTAGACGGCTGCTCTTCCCAGGGGTGGGAACGGGCGGGCCGTCGCCGCCCACGGGAATTCACAGGCACTCTGAGCAGGCACGACGGTGCGAAAGAGCCTGTGCTGGCCGCATGTGGAAGGCCGGACGCCACGGTCCTGCCGAGACCGGTGGGAGCGATGGTGCCCGCGAGAAGGGAAGGCGACTGCCAGGAACGACGGCGGAGGAGGTCCGGGAGGCCGGCTCCGCACACCTGGCGGGGATGGCCGGGTCCGGCCACGAGGCCCGCCGGAGGGCTCCCCGCCTCCTCCGGTGCCGGGAGGGACCCCGGCGACCGCTGCCTGGAGCCCGACCCGGCCGGTCCCGGCGGTCGCCGCGCTAGGCGGGACGGCGGCCAGCGGCGGCGGCCTCGATGCTCCACGGAACGCGCTCGATGTAGGCCACGACGAACGCGACCGCCAGCGAACCGCCGGCCACCAGGAGGTAGGAGGCGGTCCAGGTCCCTGTCAGCTCGCTGAGCAGGCCGAACAGCAGTGGGCCGCCGAGGGCGAAACCGCTGCCCACGCCCTGCACGAACCCGGACAGGTCCGCGGCGCCCCGCGAGGTGGTGCTGCGCGCGTTGATCATCGTCATGGTCACCACGAACAGGCTGGTGCCCAGCCCCAGGAAGACCACCCACAGCGGCGTCAACTGGGGAGCCAGGGCGATGCCCGCGTAGCCGACCGCGTACCCGGTCAGGCCGGTCGCCATGATCGGGAAGGTGTTCGAGGACCGCAGCGTGAGCGTGGGCGCGACCAGGCCGAACAGCAGGCTGGTGCCGACCATCAGGGAGACCATGCTCCCGGCCATGGCGGGGCTGTGTCCGGCGTCGGTGATCAGGGTGGGCAGCCAGGTGAACAGGGTGAAGACGTTCCAGGTGACCATGCCGAAGAGCAGGGCCGTCCGCCAGGCCATGCCGACCCGCCAGATCGGGCGGGCCAGGGCGGGGCCGCCGTTCGGGAGGGCGGCGGCCGCCGGGTGCGGACGGCCGCGCTGGAGCGCCCACAGCAGGGAGGCGGCCAGTGCGATCACCGACCAGCAGCCCAGGGCGAAGCGCCACCCCGCCACCTGGGCGAGGGGCACCGCGACCAGCGGCGGGAACAGGGCGCCCACGTGGATGGCCACCATCTGGACGGTGCTCAGGGAGGCCAGGCGGTCGGGGAAGTACTGCTTGATCAGCGGCGGGATCACCACGTTGCCGAGCGCCGCGCCGGTGAGGGCGACGCCGGTGAGCACCAGCAGGGTGCCGGTGTCCGGTGCGAAGGCGCGCAGGGCCTGGCCGACGCCGGCCAGCAGCATGCTGAGCACGGCGGTGGACTCGGCCCCCAGGCGGCGCATGATCGCGGGAGTGACCAGGCCGAAGACGGCGAAGGCGACCAGGGGCAGGGTGCCGAGGACGCCGACGACGGTGGCGGTGAACCCGAACTCCCCTCCGATCGTGGTCAGCAGGGGCGACAGGGAGGTGACCACCAGGCGCAGGTTCAGGGCCGCGCAGACGACGGCGGCCAAGGCCAGGGTGCGGCCTCTGAGGCGCGGGCGGACCGACGGTCGGTCGGTGGCGGCCGCGACAGGGGAAGGTCTCATGATCAGGACGTCCCTTGTGTTCTGCGGTGGTGCGTCATCGCACCTGAGCGGGGCCGAACGGCGGGGCGACACTGCCTGCCTCGGAAGGATCGCTTCCAGGCGAGCCAAATACGACCTTTTCTCTCAAATCCTATGCATATAGCGGACGAATAAACAACATTCCGTACTTAATACGGGTACAATGGCCGCATGCCTGATCTTGACGAACTTGATACGGCGATCCTGGCCGAACTCCAGTCAGACGCACGGAAAACCAACCGCGATGTGGCCGCCGCGGTCGGCGCCTCGCCCACGACGACCCTGGATCGGACCCGTGCGCTGCGGGAAAGGGGTGTGATTCGGGGCTCACTCCTGGACGTGGACCTGGAGAAGATCGGCCGTCCGGTCCAGGCGCTCATCACCGTGAGCGTGGTGAAGCCCTCACGCCACAACATCGAGGCCTTCCGCGACTGGGTGCGCTCGCTGCCCGACACCCTGTCGGTGTTCGTGACCTCGGGCAGCGAGGACTTCCTCGTCCACGTGGCCCTGCCCGACAACAACAGCCTGTACGCGTTCGTCATCGACAAGCTGACCGAGCGCCCCGAGGTCGCCGACGTGCGCGCGTCGATCGTCTACGAGCACCTGCACAACCACCGCATCGCCCCGGCCAACGGACGCACCCGCCGCCGGGCCTGAGCCCGCACGGCACACACCCGGGGCCGCCCGTGGCCCGCGGCCGGACCTGCCCGTATCGTGTCCGATGTGACACGAGTCTCAACCGACGCCGATTCCGAGTCCGCCGCCGTCCGCGCGGTCTGGCGGGACCTCGGGCTCCCGGGGCTCATCGACGTGCACACGCACTTCATGCCCGACAACGTGCTGAACAAGGTGTGGGACCACTTCGACGCCCTCGGCGGCCTGTGGCCGATCACCTACCGGGGGGACGGGGACGAGCGCCTGGCCCTCCTGCGCGGGTTCGGGGTCCGGCACTTCACCGCCCTCTCCTACCCCCACCGTCCCGGCATGGCCGCCTGGCTCAACGAGTGGGCGTGCGGTTTCGCCGACCGCAACCCCGACTGCCTGCGCAGCGCCACCTTCTACCCCGAGCCCGGGGCCCGCGACTACGTGGCCGCCGCGGTCGACGCGGGAACCCGCGTGTTCAAGGCCCACCTCCAGGTCGGCCGCTACGATCCGCGCGACCCCCTGCTCTCCGACGTGTGGGGCACCCTCGCCGACGCGGGCACCCCCGTGGTCGTCCACTGCGGTTCGGGCCCCGAGGCGGGCCCCTTCACGGGCCCGGGGCCCTTCACCGAGGTCATGCGCGAGCACCCCCGCCTCACCGCCGTCATCGCGCACGCCGGGGCGCCCGAGTACGGCGCGTTCCTGGACCTGGCCGAGCGCCACGAACGCGTCCACCTGGACACCACGATGGTGTTCACCGCCTTCACCGAACTCTGGGCGCCCTTCCCCGACGAGGAACTGCCCCGGCTCAAGGACGTCGCCGAACGCGTCCTGCTCGGCACGGACTTCCCGAACATCCCCTACCCCTACCTCGAACAGCTCCAGGCCCTGGCCGGCCTGGACTTGGGCGCGGACTGGCTGCGCGCCGTCCTGTACGGCAACGCCGCCCGGCTGTTCGGCCTCTGACACCGCCCCGACTCCGCCGACGCAGAAAGGCACCACGGCACCATGGACCTCGCCCTGACCCCACTGGAGTTCGCCCGCCGCACACGCAGGCTGCACCCGCAGCGCGAGGCGGTGGTCGACCGGGACCTGCGGCTGACCTACGAGGAGTTCTTCGACCGCTGCGACCGCTGGTCGTCGGTCCTACAGAGCATGGGGGTGGCCAAGGGCGACCGCGTCGCCTACATCGCCCCCAACACCCACGCCCAACTGGAGTCCTTCTACGCGGTGCCGCAACTGGGCGCGGTGCTGGTACCGGTCAACTTCCGGCTCTCGGCGGACGACTTCGTCTACATCGTCAACCACTCCGGGGCGAAGGTGCTGTGCGTGCACGCCGACCAGCTCGACACCGTGGACGGGGTCCGCGACCGGATGCCGGACGTGGAGCGGTTCGTCGCCCTGGAGGGCGCGCGCCCGGGATGGGAGGACTACGAGGCGCTCCTCGCGGAGGCCGGCCCGGACTTCACCCGGCCCGAGATCGCGGAGGGCGACCTGCTGACCATCAACTACACCAGCGGCACCACCGCGCGCCCCAAAGGTGTGATGATCACCCACCGCAACGCCTACATGAACTCGGTGGGCACCCTGCTCCACCTGAGGATCGGCATCGGCGAGCGGTACCTGTGGACGCTGCCGATGTTCCACGCCAACGGCTGGACCTACACGTGGACGGTGACCGCCGCGGCCGCCACCCACGTGTGCCTGCCCGCGATGGACCCGTCCACCGTGTACGAGCTGATCCGCACCGAGGACGTCACCTGGCTGTGCGCGGCGCCCACCGTGCTGATCATGCTGTCCAACGCCCCCGAGGAGGTGCGTGGCGAGGTTCCGTCCGGCGTGCACGTGGTCACTGCGGGGGCCTCGCCCGCCGCCGACACGATCGAACGCCTGGAGGATGGTTTCGGCTGGACCGTAACCCACGTCTACGGGCTGACCGAGACCACGCCGTTCATCACCGTGTGCGAACCGCGCGCCGAGCACGACGGCCTGCCCCCGCGTGAGCGCGCCGCCGTCAAGGCCCGCCAGGGGGTCGAGCTGATCACCTCCGGCGAGCTGCGCGTGGTGGACGCCGACGGCGCCGAGGTGCCCTGGGACGGAAGGACCGTCGGGGAGATCACCGTGCGCGGCAACGTGGTGATGAAGGGCTACTACAACGACTCCGAGGCCACGGAGAGGGCCATGGGCGACGGCTGGTTCCACACCGGCGACGCGGCGGTCACCCACCCGGACGGGTACGTCGAGATCCAGGACCGGATCAAGGACGTCATCATCTCCGGCGGCGAGAACATCTCCTCCGTCGAGGTGGAGGGGGTGCTGCTGCGGCACCCGGCCGTCCTGGAGGCGGCCATCGTGGGCGTTCCGCACGAGCGCTGGGGCGAGACCCCGAAGGCGTCCGTGGTCCTGCGCGAGGGGGCGGAGACCACGGAGGAGGAGCTCATCGCCTTCGCCCGGGAGAACCTGGCGCACTTCAAGGCGCCCACCCAGGTGGAGTTCGTGGACCAACTGCCGAAGACGGCCACCGGAAAGATCCAGAAGTTCGTGCTGCGCGGCGGCGCGTCCGCCGTGTCACGGCAGTAGCGTCGGTCCCAGCCGTGTTCCGGCGGTGACATCGGCCTCCGCCCCTCTTCCCCAGGGGCGGAGGCCCCTTCCCCCGGCGGCCGGGTCGCGAAGGCCCCGTCCCCCGCGGTGCTCAGTCCGCGAAGGCCCCTCCCCGACCTGTCCGGACCGCGCATGCCCGCCGGATCACTCCGGGGACGGCCGGAGCAGGACGAAACCGGCCCCGAAGGGATCGGAGCACACGGCGAGCCGTCCCACGCCCAGAGCGTCCTCCGGTCCCATGTACACCTGGCCGCCCTCCTCCCTCACCGTCTCCACGGAGGTGTCGCAGTCGGCGACCGCGAACACCGGATGCCACTCCGCCGACCCGTCGGTGTCGGTCAGGCGCGCGGGATCGACCGCCATGAGCCCGCCGTGCGCGCGCTCCTGGCTCTCCCCGGCCGGCGTGAGGATCGTGTACGTCCCGGACCCGTCCGGCAGGTCGAAGGCGGTGAGGCCCCACTTGAAGAGGTTGGTGTAGAACTCGCGCGACCCGTCCCCGTCGGGGGTCCACATCTCGACCCAGCACAGGCTGCCCGGGCGGTCCGTGACCTCCAGGCCCCGGATGTTGATGGCCTGCCAGACGCCGAAGTGGCCGCCCTGGGGATCGAAGAACTGTGCGGTGCGTCCGAAGTCCCACACGTCGAACGGCTCCACCAGAAGGGTTCCGCCGAGTCGTTCGACGGTGAGGACGACGTCCTCCACGTCGGTGGTGGCGAAGTGGACCGTCCACCCGGGGCGCTCGCTCTCGCCCAGGACCGGCCCCAGCCCTCCGGCCGCCGAGCCGTCCAGGCGCAGGATCATGTATCCGCCGCTGTCGGGGCCCGGGGAGACCGCCTCCCATCCGAACAGCCGGCGGTAGAAGGCCGCCGAGGCCTCGATGTCGGGTGAGGACACCTCGATCCAGCAGGGCGATCCGGGCAAGAAGTCGGTGGTGATCATCACTGTCCTCCTCCGTAGGTGCACACACCGTTACGGAGTCCTTCCCCTCCTGAGGGCCCTTCGGGGATCGGCGCGGCAAAGTCTCACACAACTCACCATTGCCATGACCTCGGAAAACGAAGTTCGGAGCGCACGGCCAGGGCGGCGGGATACGGCCACCCCGCCTCCGCACCGCGCCTGCCACGCGCACGGGCCGTGCACGCTCTGTGTCCGCCCCGCCTTCAGGCGCGCCCCGGAAGGGCCACGTGGACCCGGTGCGGGCCGCCGTAGTGGCGGCCCTCCCCCACGTCGAGGAACCCCAGGCGCTCGGCCACCCGGAGGCTGGGGGTGTTGTCGACGTGGACCAGGGCCCAGACGGAGTCGAGCCGCAGCTCGTCCAGCCCGTGGCGCAGCAGGGCCCGCGCGCCCTCGGTCGCCAGACCGGCGCCCCAGCGCCGGGGGTCCAGGTACCAGCCGATCTCCGCGAGGCCGCCCGGAAGCTCGTGCGAGGGCCGCAGGTGGGCCAGTCCGACGACCCGTCCGCCGAGGAGGAGGACCCAGTGGCCGAGTTCGGGCGGCCCCGCGTACGCCAGCCGGTTCCCGACCATGGCCTCGGCCAGGGACCGGTCCGAGAGGTCCACTCCGAAGTGGGCGCTCATCTCCGGTGCGGCGAACAGGTCGGCGACCGCGTCGGCGTGCCCGGGTTCGAGGGGGTGCAGGGCCAGGCGCCCGGTCCTGATCCGCTTCTGCCGTTGGCTCATGTCGCAGAGCATGGCAAAGGGCGTCCGCCGGAGCCACCGCGCACACGTCCCGCCACGCGGCCCCTCACCGCACCGCACCCATCGGTGGATTCACGTGTTCTCCGTCCGCGGCGGCGAACAGGGGCCAGGACTCCTTGTCGCACCGGTTCGCCCGCCCTAGCATTCCCGCAACACTGGGCTACTCAGAGGTCATAGGTGCGGATGCGCTCTCGAACCCCCCTGCGCTGCGGCGTGGCCGCCACCGGGCTGGCCGTTCTCTCCGGTCTGATCGGCGCGGCACCCTCCCAGGCGGAGCCCACCGACGGGCCCGCCGCCACCGTTTCCGGGCCGGTCCCCGTCACCGGCGACTCCTACCCCTTCATGTCCGCCGACGGCCCCGACGTGCCCCCGATCGAGGCGGGCGAGCCCATCGAGGCCGACCTCGGCGAACACGGCTACGTGGAGGAGGAGTTCCTCCTCCAGGGCACCGCCGAGCACCGCGACCTCGGCACCGGCGAGGTGACCGGCGCCTCCCCCTACACCACCCGGATGGTGGTCCGGCGGCCGGCCCGTACCCGCGACTTCAGCGGCACGGCCTTCCTTGAGTGGAACAACGTCAGCTTCGGCCAGGACATCGAGATCGACTGGTTCCTGTCCCACGACTACCTCATGCGCGAGGGCCACGTCTGGGTCGGGCTCTCCGCCCAGCGGGTCGGGGTCGACGCGCTGCGCGACTGGGACCCCGGGCGGTACGGCGACCTGACCGTCGGCGGTCCCGCGCTGGCCGACGCCCCGGCGTTCGACATCTACTCCCAGACCGCGCGGACGCTGCGCTCACCCGAGGGCGTCGACCCGCTGCCCGGCTTCGACGTCGACACGGTCATCGCCACCGGCCACTCCCAGTCGGCCAGGTACCTCTCCGCCTACCACAACTCCGTCCACCCCGACCACGGGGTCGTCGACGCCTTCATGATCCACGGCGCCCCCACCGCGCTGGACGAGGGCACCACGCCCGTCATGCGGCTCATGGCGGAGACCGACGTCCGCCTGCGGTCCCAGAGCGAGGAACCGGACTCGGAGTACTTCCGCCGCTGGGAGGTGGCCGGAACCGCGCACGTCGGCCTCACCGAGTACCTCGCCTTCGCCCCGCTCATCGCCCGCGAGAACCCGGGCACCGAGCCGCAGCGGTGCGACCGGCCCCCGCTCAGCCGGATCCCGTTCCACCACGTACTGAACGCGGCCTACGACCACATGGTGGACTGGGTCGAGGACGGTGACGCGCCCCCCGAGGCGCCGCGGCTGGAGTGGGACGACGCCACGACGGCGAGCCGCGACGAGCACGGCAACCAGCTCGGCGGGATCCGCCTGGCCGAGCACGAGGTCGCCACGGCGCTCAACCACGGAGACAACACCGGCGACCCGTTCTGCTTCCTCCAGGGCACCCACGTCCCCTTCGGCGAGGAGACCCTTGAGGAGCTGTACCCGCGGCGCGGCGGGTACGTCTCGCAGGTGAACCGGGCCGTGAACCGGGCGCGGCACGACGGCTACCTCCTGTCCGAGGACGCCCGCGACTCCCGCGGGGCCGCGCTGCGGACGGACTATCCCTGGTGGTAGGCCCACGCCACGGGCGGTGCCGGGCCCCGGCCCTCGAACGGGTCGGGGCCTTCCCCCTGTGGATGCGGCGGGGCCGGAACCCGTGCCCGCCGGCACCGGGGAGGCAGGGCGAGGAGGGGCTCGGGAGGACGGGGAGGGGTTCGGGAGGACTCGGTGCCGGAAGCGGGCGAACCGGCGGTCGGAGCATGCGCGCACGTCCACTCGCGGGAGCGTGTTCCGCCTGCACGAAAAGGTGTGGTCCTCCGCTCCCGCGGGTGGGAGTATCACGGCATGGACACGTGCTCGGAGTGCGGAGCGGCGAGCGGCCCGGCGTGTGGTGAGCTGTTCCAGCGGCTGCTGTCACTGGACCACTCCCGCCAGGAGCCGTGGGGGCCGCTCCACGGCGTCGCCGTCGCGTGCTACCGCCTCCAGCACCCGGCGTCCCTCACCGAGGGCTCGCACGTCCTTCTGCTGGAACTGCTCCAGACCTACGTCGAGGGCGGGGCCGAAGCGGCACGCAAGATGACCGAACACGCCCGCCGCGCCAACTCCCACAGGGTCCGCCGACCGAAACGCACGGCCCCCGCCCTGCGCACCGGAGTCCCCACCGGGTTCGCGGTCACCGTCGCCGGGGTCGCCGTGGACGGCGGCTTCCCCGCCGACGGCCACCCCGGGCGTGTCCGCTCCTGGGCCGAAGCGACCCTGGCCGGGTGGCGGGACTGACCGACCCGCCGGATCAGTGCCGGAAGTGGATGAACAGGCGGCCGAAGTTCTTGGAGTCCTTCTCGACCCGGTGGTAGCGGGCCTTGACGTCCTTGCGGTCGAGGAAGCGCAGGACCCGCTTCTTGAGCTGTCCGGACCCCTTGCCGGGGATGACCTCGATGGTCTTGGCCTTGGTGCGCTCGGCCTCGTCCATGATGTCGTTGAGGGCCCGGTCGATGTCGCGGCCCTTGTTGAAGATGTCGTGCAGGTCGAGTTTGAGCCGCACCGTGCCTCCTCCGCGTCCGATAGCCCGGATCATACGCGGGGCCCGGGGCTCACTCCCCGAGGCGCAGCGTGAAGACCATCCGGTCCGTCCCCGGGCCGTCGTAGTCGGTGTGCGGGCCGGTGACCTCGAATCCGTAGGAGCGGTGGAAGGCGATCGAGCACTCGTTGGCCGGTGACGTGACCGCCCGGACCACCGTGCGCCCCTCGGCCCGCGCTCCCCCGGTGAAACGGTCGTACAGCCTGCTCGCCAACCCCGCTCCGCGGTGCTCCGGAGCCACTCCCGCGAAGTGCACGTAGGCCTCCCCGGGCACGGACGGCGAGGGAAAGCCGACGAGGAAGCCCGCCAGTTCCCCCTCCACCTCGGCGATGAGGCTGGTGGTGTGGAAGTGATCCAGGAAGAGCCGGGGGAGGATGTGCGCCACGGGACGCCCCCACCAGTCGTCGCAGACCGCCACGACGCGCGGGTGGTCGGAGGGGAAGGCGGTTCGGACACGGACGTCGGCCACGCTGGTACTCCTTCGGTCTGGGGGCACCGGTGCGGCGCCTGATGCGCGATACCCGGTCGGACACCGCCGAATCCCCGCAGACGCAGCGGGCCCGCCGGGAACGCGGGCCGACGACCGCACCTGACGTGCCGAGGTGTTTTCCCGTCCGGTGCCGGGAACCGGCCTCCGACCGAAAACCCCTGGCCCGCCGGTGCTCCCGCGCGGGACCATCGAAGCCATGAACCAGAGAGAACTCGTACGCGCCTCCCGGTTCCTGTCGCGCGTGCTCCGCCACGACCCCGGCAGGGCCGGGATACGCCTCGATCCGCAGGGCTGGGTCGGGGTGGACGAACTCCTCGCCGGCTGTCGGCGGAGCGGGACGCGCCTCGACCGCGCGGCCCTTCAGGAAATCGTCGACACCAACGACAAGAAGCGCTTCGTCCTCAGCGCGGACGGCGACCGCGTCCGTGCCCGACAGGGGCACTCCGTCGACGTCGACCTGGGGCTGGAGCCCCGAACGCCCCCGGCCCTGCTCCACCACGGCACCGTGGGCCGCTTCCTGCCCGCCATCGCCACCGAAGGGCTGCGGCCGATGAAGCGGCACGACGTGCACCTGTCCCCGGACGTGGAGACCGCCCGCGCGGTGGGCGCCCGGCGCGGTACACCGGTGGTCCTCACCGTCGCGGCCGGACGCATGCACGACGACGGCCACGTCTTCCGGATGACCGGCAACGGCGTGTGGCTGGTGGCCGCCGTGCCCCCGGAGTACCTGGGCGAGCCCGTCGGGCACCGCGGGACCGAAGGCCGCGGCGGCAGCCGGTAGCGTGCGCGCGGGCCGTGCCGCCGGGACTACCGGGCTACCGGGACCGCCCCGAACAGCACCTCCCCACCGGGCGGCCCGTGACCAGGCGCCCCACCCGGCCGGGGCGCTCAGGGCCTGTCCGCCGAGAAGACCGCGGTACCGGGGAGCATCCGGCCGCGCACCGGCCCCCAGCCGCCCCACACCCGGTCCAGCCCCTCGGGCCACTCCGGCTCGACCAGGTCCCGCAGCACCAGGCCCGCGCGGGCGATCCCGCGCACCCAGTCACCCACCGTGTGGTGGTGCTCCACGTAGACCGCGTTGCCGTCCTCGTCCTCCTCCACGTAGGCGCGGCGGTCGAAGTAGGACTGGTCCACGGTGAGCCCGTACTCGCTCGGGTCGTCCGGGAAGCTCCACCGGATCGGATGCGTCACCGAGAACGCCAGCCGCCCTCCCGGCCGCAGCACCCGCGCGGCCTCGGCCAGGGCGTCCTCGGCGGAGGGAACGAAGGGGAAGGCCCCGAACGACGAGAACACCACGTCGAAGGAGGCGTCGGCGAACGGCAGCCTCTGGGCGTCGGCCTGCACGACGGCCAGCGCGTGCCCGGTCCGCTCGTCGATCCGGCGCGAGTGCTGGAGCTGGCGGTGCGACAGGTCGAACCCGACCACCTCCCGCACACCCTGGGCGCGCAGCCACCGGCCGCACTGGCCCGCGCCGCAGCCGACCTCCAGGACCCGGGCCCGCCGGAGCTCCTCCGGGTCCCCGAGCAGCCGCGCCCCGGCCTCGGTCAGCCCCTCCGGACACCACACGAACTCGGCGTCGCCGAGGAAGGCGCCGTGCTCCTCCTGGTAGGCGTCGGCGGCACCGTCCCACCACATACGTCCGGCGCGGGCGCTCTCCCGGGCGTCCACCGCGCGGCGCTCGACGTACCCGGGATCCGGATAGCCGTTCTCGTCGTGCATCGCCCGCCCCCAGACCGTTTTCCTTGAGGCTCCGCCGCGCCTCGCCTCGTGCTCGGACGCCGGAGGTACGGCGGCCTCGGTCCCTGCGGCGACCCCGTCGGCGCCCTCGCCACCCCCCGCAGCGGCACAGGACCGGATCCGCCGAACAGAACCTAGACCGTTTTCCCGGTGTTCTCCGGGGTACCAGTGTCCTCCGGGTTGCCGGCGCCCCCGGACATCCCCGTGCTCCCGGGCCCGCCGGTGTCCCCGGCCGACCGCGCTCCGGCTTCGGCCTCGCGGGCGTCACTGATCTCGCGGCGGACGAGGAAGATCCACCCGCCGACGGCCACGAGCGTGAACACCCACCACTGCACGGCGTAGGACAGGCTCATGCCGGAGTCCAGCTCATGCACGTCGACCGGCTCGGGCGCCGCGTCCGGCGCCGGCTCCTGGCCGGTGAGATCGACGTACCCGCCGTAGACCGGGTACGGCAGCCCCTCGGCGATCATGCCCACGTCGACCATCATGATCTGCCCCTCGGGCAGGCCGTCGCGGTTGCTCAGCCCGGTGTTCTCCTCGGTCTCGGAGTAGTGGATGCGCCCGGTCACCTCCACGGTGCCCCCGGGCGCGGGCGGCACCTCGGGCTGGTCGAGGGCGGTCGCACCCCGCTCGACCCACCCGCGGTTGACCAGGACGGCGGGCCCCTCCTCGGTGACCAGCGGGGTCAGCACGTGGAAGCCCACGCCCCCGGACCCGTCGCGGTTGCGCAGCAGGAGTTCGTGTTCGGCGTCCCAGGTGCCGGTGGCCTCGACGGTGCGCCACCGGTCAGTGGGATCGACGTCCTCGCCGACGTCCGCCAGTTCGGCGACCGGCACGGGGTCGGCGGCGAGGTTGCCCTGTTGGAGCTCGACCGAGGCGCTGCGCTGTTCCCACCGGTCCAGTTGCCAAAAGCCCAGCCAGACGAAGCCGGGCACGATCACCAGCACCAGCGCGTGGAAGGCCAGCATGCGTTGCGAGAGCAGGACTTTGAGCACGTCTTCGAGGTTAGGAGACGCTTTCGGCCACCTCGCACCGCCCCGCCCCCATCCCGGCCGACATCACTCCCGGCTCCCGCACGTCCCTCGTGGCTCTCCACCACTCCCGCACACGCGTGCGGGGCCGCCGGTCCGGCGGCCCCGCGTGGATCCGGGTGAAACCCCTGCCGTTACTCCTCGTCGCCCACCGTGGCGGCGGCCTTGCGCTTGCGGGCGAAGTACAGGCCCGCGCCGCCGGCGCCGACCGCGGCGATGCCCGCGGCGACCAGGCCGGTCAGTGCGCCACCGGTCACGGCGAGCTGCTCGTCGGCCTGCTGGTCGGGAGCGGGCTTGTCGTCACCGGTGCTGGAGTCGTCCTCCTCGGGCTTCTCCTCCTCCGGCTTCTTGGGCTCCTCGGGGTTCTCGTCCTCGGGCTCCTCGGACTCCTCGGGGTTCTTGGGCTCCTCGGGCTCCTTGGGCTCGTCGGGGTTCTCACCCTCCGGCTCGTCCGGCTTCTCCTCGGAGATGACCTCCAGGCAGGAGGCCTCGGACAGGCCGAGCACGGACACGGCGTTGCCGCAGATGTCGACGGCCGCGTCGACCGGGACCACGACCTGGTTCCCGCTGCCGATGCCGCCGGAGCCGTCGGTGGAGGTGTCGCCGCCGCCCTCGTTCTCGGGGGAGGACTGGATGATGTTGATGATGGTGGTGCACTTGGAGCTGGCGGCGCCCAGGATCGCCACCGAGTTGCCGCAGACGTTGATGGCGGCGTCCACGGGAACGATGATCTGGTTCCCGCTGGCCACACCGCCCGAACCGTCGGTGGTGGTCCTGGGCGCGTCGGCGCTCTCCTCCTCCAGGGCCTCGACCACCTCGACGCACTCGGACTTGGAGACACCGCCGACGGAGGCCGCGTTGCCGCAGGCGTCGATGGCGGCGTCCACGGGAACGATGATCTGGTTCCCGCTGGCCACACCGCCCGAACCGTCGGTGGTGGTGTCGCCGCCCTTGCCGCTGGCCTCGTAGAGGACCTCCGAGACCTGCGTGCACGTGGCCTTGGAGATGCCGAGGACGGCGATCGAGTTGCCGCACAGGTCGGCCTCGACGTCCACGGGCACCACGACCTGGTTTCCGCTGCCGATGCCGCCGGAGCCGCCGGTGGAGGTGTCGGCGAAGGCCGCCGTGACGGGGGCGATGACCAGCCCCGCCGTCATGACGGTGGCGAAGGAGTAACGGAGTGTGTTGCGCATGTGCGGATGTGACCTTTCGCGGATACGGCCTGGGGATCGCGTCGGTTGTGACGCTGTGCCATGGCGGGACCGGTGCCCACGTCACGTGGACGCGGTCCCGTGGACCACGGGCGGGGCGGGTCCGGCACCGGAGAAAACGGTGCGACGGCGGGGTGACCCGCGTGTGTGAAGTCGCGGTCCCGTTCGGAGTGCGTTCCGTGGAACCGCCGACGAACCGAACGTTAGCAAGCCACCGTGGGCCCGCAGGCGTTTTCGGAAAATGCTCTTCTCCCGTGCAAATACTCTTGGAGAGCATACAGACACATACCGTAATGATCACAGTTCACAGAAGTGACACTCGCAACACAGGGCGACCACTTGAACACAGGAGGTGGAAATACGAAAAGAAAAATTTCCGGGTAAACCAGCCAAACGAGCCAACTAAGCAGGTTCGTATATTCACTTCACGGCCTTGCGCGGACACTTTGACCTTCATGCCGGACTTTCCCCACATGCGGAGAACGTCCTTTATGCCAGGAATGCGGTCAAAGGCCGATAAGAGAAGACCCCGGCCGGCTCCGAGGGAATCCGGCCGGGGGGTCACCGGGCCGTGCCCCGTCTCCGTGGCGGGCACACGTGGGAGGCGGGCGCCTCCGGGACCGGACGCCCAGGCCGCGTGCGACACCGCCGCCCTTGGCGTGCACCACACGCTCGGGCACGCGCTCGCGGTTGGAGTGCGCCATCTTCTGGAGCAGGAAGTGGTCCTGGAGGAGCAGCGGACCGTTGGGGCCCACCGACCGGGAGAGACCGTCGTGCGGCATCGGGATGCCGGCGTCGTCCGTGCTGTAGGAAGCGCTCACTCCTCGTACCTTCCGCGTGATGAACGGAGATGACGGGGGGATGCCGCATGGCCCCGCCGCGGCATCGGTCCGACGGGCACCTCTTCCACCGGGTCCCGGCGCCCGTGTACCCCCTCCGGGTGTACACGGATCCCCTCGGCCACAGGCGCTTGCTCACGCCACGCACATCACCGCTCACGCCAAAAGCAGCAAAAGCGCTGGTCATGTGCGCGTACCCTGGAGCCGGTGGGCCGTCCCCAGCCGAACCGGTGGGCCGTCCCAGCCGGCGTTCCGGCGGTGTCGAGGCCCGAGGCCGGGGCCGAGGCCCGGTGCCCCGGTACCAGGACTCCCGGCACCGCGTCGAACGCCCGTGTCCCTTTCCGGTGACGGCTCAGGATGCCAACCGGCATCCATCCAGTCACGACGGCCAACCGGAAACGTATGGCTTGCGTCCTAACACCAGGACATGCCCCCCGTTTCCCCCGCCCTACTGGAGCATGCATGCACCCCGTATCCCCGCGCCCCCGCACGCGCACGACACTCTCCGTCGGCGCCGCGACCCTGATCCTTCTCCTCGCCGCGTGTTCCGCGGGCGAGGAGGCCCCGTCCCAGAACGAGGGTGCGGCCGCTCCCAGCGACGAGGCCACCACCCCGGCCTCGCCCTCGCCCAGCACCGAGCCCGAGCCGGCCGGTGAGCCCTTCACCGTCGCCTTCGGCGGCGACGTGATGTTCGAGGGCGTGCTCGAACCGCGCCTGGCCGACCCCCAGACCGCGCTCGGCCCGGTCGCCGAGCAGCTCTCGGCCGCCGACCTGGCCATGGTCAACCTGGAGACGGCCGTGACCGAGGGCGGCACCCCCGCCCCCGGCAAGGCGTACACGTTCCGCGCGCCCGCGAGCTCCCTGGAGGCCCTGGAGGCCGCCGGCGTGGACGTGGCCACCGTCGCCAACAACCACGGCATGGACTACGGCGTGGAGGGCCTGAAGGACACCCTGGAGAACGGCGAGGCCTCCCCCGTCCAACTGGTCGGCGCCGGGCTCGACATCGAGGAGGCGTACAAGCCCCACGTCGCCGAGGTCAACGGCCAGAGCGTCGCCATGTTCGGTGCCGCCGACGTCCTGGACGACCACCTCATCGACGCCTGGACGGCGGGCGAGGGCAAGCCCGGCATGGCCTCCACCAAGGGCGAGATGAAGCAGCGGATGATCACCGCGGTCTCCGAGGCCGCCGCCGAGTACGACAACGTGGTGGTCTTCCTGCACTGGGGCCTGGAGGGCGCGCACTGCCCGCTCCCGCACGCGCCCACCCTCGCCGAGGAGCTGGTCGCGGCGGGCGCGTCCGCCGTCGTCGGCGGCCACGCGCACGTGCTGTCCCCGGGCGGATTCATGGACGACTCCTACGTGCACTACGGGCTGGGCAACTTCGTCTTCTACAACTTCGACGGCCCCACCGCCGAGACGGGCGTGCTCACCCTCACCTTCGACCAGGGCGGCGTGACCCAGGCCGACTGGGCCCCCGCGCAGATCCAGGGCGGTGTCCCCGTTCCCTACGAGGGCGCCGCGGCCGAGAAGGCCGAGCAGACCTGGCTGGACATGCGCGCCGAGTGCGGGCTCCCGCTGACCGACTCGCCCGCGTAGGCGGTCCTTCCGGACACACGGCTTCGCCGGGCTCCTCCACCGGAAGGGGAGGAGCCCGCGGACATTCGGCCCCTACAGCGGCGAGGGGATCCCCGCCGCGGCGACCCCGTGGCGCGCGGCGACCTCCCCGATCTCGGCCAGCAGCCTGTGGCGGCGGGCCGCGCCCAGGTAGGAGGCGTGCACGCCGTTCGCGGCGAGCCGGACCAGGTCGGCGGCGTCCAGGCCCAGCCGGTGGGCGGCGCGGTACTCGTTGGTCAGGTCGGTGCCGAACATGGTGGGGTCGTCGCTGTTGAGGGTGACCAGCAGCCCGGCCTCCAGCATGCGGGGCAGCGGGTGCTCCTCCAGCCGCCGCACCGCGCGCGTGCGCAGGTTGGAGGTGGGGCTGACGTCCACGGGGATCCGCCCTTCCGCGAGGCGTTCGACCAGTGCCCGGTCCCGCATGGAGTCGATGCCGTGGCCGATGCGTTCGGCGCCGAGGGCGTCCAGGGCCTCGCGCACCCGCTCCGGACCGCCGTGCTCACCGGCGTGCGGCAGGCTGGCCAGCCCGGCGGCGCGGGCCCGGCCGAACACCCCGGCGTACTGCTCCAGCGGGGTCTCCACCCCGCCGACACCGAAGCCGACCACGCTGGGCGGCGCCTCGCGCAGGACCGCGTCCACGGTCGCCTCGGCGCTCTCCAGCCCGAAGTCGGCGGGGAAGTCGGGGATCCACCGCAACTGGATGCCGTGCTCGCCCTCGGCCGCGCGGCGCGCCTCCTCGATGCCGTCGAAGACCACGCGGGCGGGCACCCCGCGCATCAGGTGGGTGTAGAGGCTGACGTGTACCTCGGCGTAGCGCACGTTCTGCGCGGCCAGGCGCTCGGCGACCGCCGACACCAGGAGGGCGAAGTCCCCCTCCTCGCACAGGGTCCGCACCGAGGCCAGGTAGACCTCGACGAAGTGCGGGAAGTCGGTGAAGGCGTACCAGTCCCGGAGCTCCTCCAGGCTGCCGGGGACGTCCCGCACCCCGTGCCTGCGGGCCAGCTCGAACAGGGTTTCGGCGGGCATCGAGCCTTCGAGGTGGACGTGCAGTTCGACCTTGGGCAGATCCCTGACGAGGGCCTCGACGTCGGCGGGGATGGCGTGGATGTCCATGGCGTGAGGCTACGCGCGCACGCGCACCGCCCCAAAGCCCCTCCCGGACAAGCTCACGCCTGTCCGTCAGAAGCGGGCGTGCATACGGTGATGAGTATGGTCCCCCAGCCTCCGCAGGACTCCCCGTACTACCCGTACCCCCCGTCGGGTTTCGCCGTGTTCCGCGCACGGAACGTGATCCGCGCGCAGAACGGCCCGCGCGCCTCCGCCTACCTGGTCTTCGGCCTCCTTGTGCTCATCGGGTGGCTGCTCTTCCTGGTCGCGGCCGTCGCGCTCACCGAATCCCACGGGGAAACCCTCGTCTACGCCGGTCTCGGCCTGCTCGCGGCCGTCGGCCTGACGGTGCTCGCAGCCGAGACCACCGCCCGGAGCACACGCACCGTCGTCGGCGGTGATCCCCTGCCTCCCGGCACCGACCCGGTCCGGCTCTTGACGGCCGAGGAGTCGGTGAAGAAGGGAGTGCTCGGCTGGGATCCCGAGACCAACCGGCTGGCGCGGATCCTGGCCGGCCAGAAGCTGAGGGAGTACGGGATCCGGTTCCCCGGCCGCACATCGGCCTTCCTGGCCTCGGTCGCGTGCGTGCAGGCCGTCCTGCTCACGTGGTGGCTGGTGACGGAGGGTGTCTCGGTGGACTCCGTGTTCCTCTTCTTCACCCTCCTCGGCAACGCGCTGGCCGCGCTCCTGCACCCGCCCGTGGCGGCGCGCGACAGGCGCTGCGCCGAGGCGCTGCGTGCGGCCTACGACCACTACGCCACCGGACCTCGGCACGGCTTCCACCGGACCTACGCCGCCCCTGGGGAACAGGATCGTCGCGACGGGCGCCGGCGGCCGTCCGACGGAGTTCCGCGATGAGCACGGGAGCACCGCGGACCGAACCTCCGGCACCGCACACTCAACGGTTCCGGACGGCCCACGGGCCCCACGGCGGGAGGGCCGGGCACGCGCACCGGCGCGCCCGGCCCCATGATGGTCAGGCGGAGGGCGCCCCGCCGTTCACCCTGCGCGGCACGCCGAGCGGGTTGTCGTCGCGCAGCTCCGGGGGCAGCAGCGACTGCGGGACCGACTGGTAGGTGACCGGGCGCAGGAAGCGCCGGATCGCGGTGGTGCCCACCGAGGTGTGCAGCGGCGCGGTGGTCGCGGGGTAGGGGCCACCGTGGGTCATCGCGTAGGTGACCGCCACCCCGGTCGGCCACCCGTTCCAGAGCACCCGTCCGGCCAGGGACGCGCCCAGGGCCAGCAGGGCGGGCGCGATCTCGTCGTCCTCCTCGCCCTGCACCGTGACGGTGAGCTGGCCCCCGAACACCCCGGCCGCCTCCAGCAGGCGCCGCTCGTCGGCGTAGGTCACCACGAGGGTCGCCGGGCCGAAGCACTCCTCCAGGAGGGTGTCGGCGTTCTCCAGCAGGGAGTCCAGGTCGGTGCGCAGCAGGGACGGCGTCCAGTCGTCACCGGTCCGCTTCCCCTGGACCAGGACCTCGGTGGCCGGGTGGGCGCTCAGGGTGTCCAGGTTCCGGACGAAGCCCTCGGCGACCCGCTCGTTGAGCAGGGGCGTGGCCGCCCGTCCGGAGAAGTCCTCGACGAGGGCGTCGAGCTTGGCCTCCTCGGGCAGGAACACCACCCCGGGCTTGGTGCAGAACTGGCCCGAGCCCATGGCGGCCGACTCCGCGTAGCCGCCGAGGATCTCGTCGCCGCGCGCCGCGACGGCCCCGCGGGTGACGAACACCGGGTTCACGCTGCCCAGCTCCCCGTAGAAGGGGATGGGGTCGGGCCGGGAGGCCGCGAGGTCGAACAGGGCACGTCCGCCGGGGATGGAACCGGTGAAGCCCACGGCCCGGGTGAGCGGGTGTGTGACCGCGCGCTTGCCGGCCTCCAACCCCTCGACCAGGGCGAAGGCGCCCTCGGGCGCCCCGGCGTCGGCGAGCGCGGCGACCACGGTCTCGGTGGTGCGCCGGGCCAGCCGGGGGTGTCCGGGGTGGGCCTTGACGACCACCGGGCATCCGGCGGCCAGGGCGGAGGCGGTGTCCCCTCCGGCCGTGGCGAAGGCGAACGGGAAGTTGCTCGCCCCGAACACCACCACCGGTCCGAGCGGGACCAGCAGGCGGCGCACGTCCGGGCGCGGGGTGCCCCAGCCGGGGTCGGCGGGGTCCACGGCCGCCTCCAGGTAGGAGCCGTCCTCCAGGGTCTCGGCGAACAGGCGCAACTGGAAGGTGGTGCGGCCCAGCTCGCCGCGGCAGCGCGCCTCGGGGTAGTGCGCCTCCTCCATCGCGATCGGCACGAGGGCGTCGGCCGCTGAGTCCAGGGCGTCGGCGACGGTACGCAGCAGCCGGGCGCGCTCGGCCGGGGCGAGGGCGGCCAGGAGCGGGGCCGCCGCTGCGGCGCGTTCCAGGACGGAGTCGAGTTCCTCCGGTGTGGTTTCCGGGGCGGTGTTCATGGCTCAGCCTCCAGGAGGGTGTGTACGCTGCGTCGACCCGATCCAACCATGCCGGGCCGCATCTGGAAAGCGCTATCCAAAGGAGTCGGGTACTGTCCACGCACACAGTCGATCCCCCGGTCCCGCAAGGGGCACAAGCCCCCTCTTCCACGGGACCTTGGCACGAAACTGGAATTTCCCCGGAACCAGGTGATTCCAGAAAGGCATCATAGGAGCCGTGACGACAAATTCCCGAAGCTCAACGCCCCCGCGGTCGCGACGGTCCCCAGGCAGCACGGGGAACAACCACGCGTCACACGAGGCCCGTGGACGGAGCGGTACCGCCCACGACGAACTCGCCTTCGCCCAGGCCCCCCTGCGAAGACTGCCCGCCCAGCAGCGCAGCATGCTCAGGGTCCAGCGCATGCTCGACTGCTGCGCCGAACTCCTCGACGAGGTCGGCTACGACAACCTCTCCACCACGCGGATCGCCGAGCGCGCCGGGGTCGCGATCGGCTCCGTCTACCAGTTCTTCCCGGACAAGAAGGCCATCACCCAGGCACTCGGGCTGCGCTTCCTCGACCAGTTCGGCTCACGCGTCACCGAACGCCTGGCCGAGGCCTCCTTCAGCCACTGGACCCACGCCGTCGACACCATCGTCGACGAGTACGTCGACATGCACCGCCACGTACCCGGCTTTCGCAGCCTGCACTTCGGCGACATCGTCGACCCCCGGCTCCTCAGCGGGGGCGCCGACAACAACCGCGTCATCTCCGTCCGCCTGCGCGAGATCATCGTTTCTGTCACAGGCGTCCCCGACGATGATGGACTGGACCGGGCCATCCACGTCGCCGTCGAATCCGCCGACGCCGTGCTCAAGCTCGCCTTCCGGGACGACCCCGAGGGCGACCCCGAGCTCGTCCACGAGGCCAAACGCCTGGTCAGCAGTTACCTGTCCCACTTCTCCCGACACAACGGAGGCGACCATCCGTGGTAGCCGACGCCAGCACCCTCTCCCAGCCCGTCACCGGAACCGCCGCCGGCGTGCCCTTCCTGGCCCTGCCACCCGCCAACGGTGAGGTCCCGGCCCCGCTCGTCCTCGGCCTGCACGCCTTCGAGCCGCCCCGCGCCGAGGCCGCCCTCGCCGGAACCGCGCCCATGGCCTCGCTCCCTGCCTGGCGGGTCTACCTCGGCCTCCCCCTGTTCGGAGCCCGGCTCCCCGAGGGCGGCGTCGCCGAGATCAACCGGCGCGGCGAGCGCGACTACCTCGTCGAGCTGTTCGGCCCGGTGGTGGAGGAGGCGGCCGCCGAACTGCACCGTGTCGCCGCCGAGCTGCGCGCCACCTTCCCCGTCACCGACGACCCCGTCGGGCTGGTCGGCGTGGGCGCCGGGGCCTCCGCCGTCCTGCTCAGCCTCGCGGAGGGGCACCTGCCCGTCAGCGCCGCCGCGGTCATCAACCCGGTCGTGGACCCGGCCCTGGTCATCGCCGCCCGCGAGCGGCACACCGGAGCCCACTACGAGTGGACCGAGCAGGCCTGGCTCGCGCGCGGCTGGCTGGACTTCGGCAGCCGGGCCGAGGAGATCTCCAGGAACGGCGTCCCCCTGCTCGTCGTCAGCGGGGGACAGGACGAGGTCGTACCCCCCGAGCACGGGCGGTCGCTGCACGACGCCCTGGCCGCCCACGTCCCCGAACATGCGCTCCGTCACATCGTGGTGCCCGACCTGGCCCACTCCATCGGACCGGAACCCGGCCTCCGCCCCGGTCCGCTCACCCCGGCGGGAGTCCTCACCGACCGCGCGCTGACCGAGTGGCTCCACCTGCACCTGACGTCCTCGTCGCAGGTCCGGGGGGCCGAGGAGGCCTAGGGCCTGCCCGGGGACCCGGGCCGGGCGGTCCGTGCCCGCACCCCGCAGGGGCGGGAGCACCGGCCGTTCACCGCGTACACTCCGCCGCCTCCTCCCGCGTCCTCCTGGCGGACGCCACCGCGACAGTCGGCTCGCGTTCCATGGGATCATCCAGTGGCGACCGCTCCGAGCGGTCCACCTGACCGTTTCGACTCATCCTTCAGGAGGGCGAACCACGTGACGGAACCGGCACCGGTCTTTGCCAGCGGGGTCGACAACGAGCGGTTGAACGCGCAACTGCGCTTCCTTCTGGAAGTCGACAAACTCAAGCGCGTCCTGCGACAGAACCTCCTCGTGGACGGCTCCCGCCGCGAGAACTCGGCCGAGCACTCCTGGCACATGGCGCTGTCCGCCCGCACCTTCGCCGAGTACGCGCCCGAGGGCACCGACATCGACCGGGCCGTCGAGATGCTGGTGCTGCACGACATCGTCGAGATCGACGCCGGTGACACGTTCCTCTTCGACGGGGCCGACGCCGAGACCCGGGCCGCGCGCGAGCGCGCCGCGGCCGACCGCATCTTCCCCCTGCTGCCCGAGGACCAGGCGGAGCGGGCCCGCGAGCTCTGGGAGGAGTTCGAGGCGCGCACCACGCCCGAGGCCCGTTTCGCCCGCGCGGTCGACCGGCTGTCGCCCATGCTCGCCAACTGGCACAACGAGGGCGGCGCCTGGGTGCGCTTCGGGTTCACCCGGGCGCAGGTGATGGAGAAGGTCAAGCTGATCCAGGAGGGGTCGGAGGCGCTCGGGGCCTACGCGACCGCGCTGGTGGACGACGCCGACCGCCGGGGCTACTTCCGCGCCTGACCCGGGCGAAACGAAGGGCCGGGGCCGGAGGGGCCCGAGCCGGTCCGCGGGGTCAGAGCCGGCCCATGACGAGCTGGACCACCGCGGACATGCCCACGAGCACCAGGCACGTGCGCAGCGCCGTCGAGCTGAGCCTGCGCCCGAACCTCGCACCGAGGTAGCCGCCGACGATGGTCCCGGTCGCGATGAGGCCGACCACCGGCCAGGCGGGCGAGGCCAGCACGATGTAGAACACCGCGGCGGTGCTGTTGACGATGGTGGTGAGCACGTTCTTCAGCGCGTTGAGCCGCTGGATGTCGTCGTCCAGCGCGGTGCCGAGGAGGCTCATCAGGATGATCCCCTGCGCGGCGGCGAAGTAGCCGCCGTAGGTCCCGGTCGCGTAGATGCCCAGCGGCAGCAGCGGACCGCCGTTCCTGCGGGCGGGCCCGCGGGCGCGCATCCACCTGGTGATCCGGGGCTGGACGAGGATCAGCACGCAGGCGAAGCCGATCATGAACGGCACCACGACCTCGAACACGCCCGGCGGCAGGTAGATCAGCAGCAGGGCGCCGGTCACCGCGCCGAGGAAGGACATGCTGCCGAGCCGCAGGACCCGGGCGCGCTGGTCGGCCAGCTCCCGGCGGTAGGCGATCGTGCCGCTGAGCGTCCCGGGGGCCAGGCCGATGCTGTTGGAGATGGTCGCGGTGATGGGCGGGTAGCCCAGGGCCAGGAGCACGGGGAAGGTGAACAGGGTCCCCGACCCCGCGATGGCGTTGATCCCGCCCGCGGCCACACCGGCGAGGAGGATGAGCGCCGCTTCCCAGAGTTCCATCCACCCGGCCTTCCTGGTCCGTGCTCCCCGGAGGTCGAGGGCCACAACAGACTACGAGGACGGGTTCGGCGGCCCTCACCCCGGGATGCGCCCAGCGCGAAGGACGAGGTCCCGCGTGTGGCGGGGCCCCGTCCTCGATGATCACGCGGCGCCCGGGTCAGGGGACCCGGACCACCTCCTCACGCAGCCGGTCGAAGGCGGTACCGACCCCCTGGAGGGCCTGTCCCATCTCGGACGGGACGATCCACACCTTGTTGGAGTCGCCCCGGGCGATCTCCGGAAGCTTCTGGATGTAGTGGTAGGCCAGCACGTCCGGGTCGACCCGGCTGGTGTGCAGGGCCTTGAACACCATGTGGATGCTGTCCGCCTCGCTGCGGGCCCGTACCGTCTGGGCGTCGGCGTCGGCCTTGGCGGTGATCGCCTGCGCCTCGGCGGCGCCCCTGGCCCGCAGCACCGCCGCCGAGCGCTCACCCTCGGCGCGCAGCACCGCGGACTGCTTCTCACCCTCGGCGCTGAGCAGTTGGGCGCGCTTCTCCCGGTCGGCGCGCATCTGCATCTCCATCGCCTCCTGCACGGAGGAGGGCGGCTCGATGCCCTTGAGCTCGATACGGCTGATCTCGATGCCCCAGTCGCGGGTGGCCTCGTCCAGCACCGTCTTGAGCTCGCGGTTGATCTCGTCGCGGGAGGTGAGCGTTCCCTCCAGGTTCATGCCGCCGATGACGTTGCGCAGCGTGGCCAGGGTCAGCTGTTCGACGGCCTGGATGAAGTTGGCGACCTCGTAGGTGGCCCGGTAGGCGTCGATGACCCGGATGTAGACCGCCGAGTCGACCTCGACCGCGAGGTTGTCCTCGGTGATGGCCGACTGCGGTGGGAAGCTCACCACCTGGACGCGGCGGTCGATCCGCTCGCGTACCTGGTCCACTCCTGGGATGACGACGTTGAAACCCGAACTCAGCGTCCGGTGGAACTTGCCGAAGCGCTCGACGACGTCCTCCATCGAATGCGGAACGATACGCACGCTCCGCCAGAAGATGAGCAGCAGGACGGCGACGAAAAGCGCCACGATGATGATCATGGTCATGGGCCCACCCCGGTCTCCGGACGGGGGGCGGCGTTCAGCATCGGCATCTGGGCGGCTCCGGATCTCCTGACGGGGGTGACAGGGCGGCGCGGGCACGGACCGCGTACCGGCGGCCCCGCCCACCCGAAGATCATAAAGCGCGCCGAAATGGAGCGATCCGCTCACCGGTCGCTGACGCTACCCCATATGTGTCGGGGGCGGCCACATTCGGACAGAAACACTGTTTAAGGACAATATATTTCTGTCTTTATCGCAATCCAATATGGAGATGAGAAGGCCGGAGAGGAGAAGGAAACGGGGATCAGACGGCCCGCGCGGTCCAGCGCTCACCGTCGCGCTCCACCTTCAGCGGCAGGCCGAAGGCCTCCGACAGGTGCTCGGCGGTCAGGACCCCGTCGATCGGACCGGCCTGCACGACCGACCCCCCGCGCAGCAGCAGCGCGTGCGTGGTCCCCGCGGGGATCTCCTCCACGTGGTGGGAGACCACGACCAGCGAGGGCGCGGCCTCGTTGCGGGCGAGGTTGCCGAGCCTGCGCAGCAGGTCCTCGCGGCCGCCCAGGTCCAGCCCCGCGGCCGGCTCGTCCAGGAGCAGCAGCTCGGGGTCGGCCATCAGCGCACGGGCGATCAGCACGCGTTTGCGCTCGCCCTCGGACAGGGTGTGGAACCGGCGGTCGGCCAGGTCACCGACCCCCCAGTGGCCCAGCAGTGCGCGTGCGCGGCCGTAGTCGGGAGTCCCGTACTCCTCGCGGAAGCGCCCCACGTAGCCGTAGGCCGCGCTCAACACGATGTCGAGGACCTCGGTGCCCTCCTCGATCCGCGACGCCACCGAGGCGCCCGCGTAGCCGATGAGCGGACGTAGCTCGAACACGTCCACCCGGCCCAGTCTCTCGCCGAGGATCTCCACCTCTCCCGCGGTGGGATGCGTCTGGCTGTACACCACGTTCAGCAGTGTGGTCTTGCCCGCACCGTTGGGGCCCAGGACCACCCAGCGCTCGCCCTCCAGCACCGTCCAGTCCACGCCGTCCAGCAGGTCGGCGTCACCTCGTCGAACCGTGACCCCGTTCAGGCCCAGAACCCGCCCGTCCATCATCCTCCCTCACATCACGTCCCATACGTCCCACGCCGGTGCACGGGCCGACCTACCCTGAAGCAATGCATCTCACGTCCGCACCACTCGTCGCCTGGGGCAACGCCTGGCTGTCCGGACACGTCGGACTCGACGACGCCGTGGACGCCGTCGAACGGCGTGGCGGCCCCAGCCTGATCGGGACAGTACCCGCAGCGGACCTGCCCTTCGACAGCGGCGTACCGCTGCGAGTGGCACTGGCACGGCTCCGTGGCCTGGGGTTGTCCGCGTTCCGGCTGGCGCTGCCCGCCTGGGGGGATCCCCTCGGGCTGGTGGGCCCCAAGGAACTCAACCAGGCCGCCGTCGAAGCGCAGGAGGGGGTGCTGGTGCAGCTCGCCGACCGGCAGGTGGGCCTGGTGCCCGCCGCCGACCGGCGTGGTTCATCCTATGTGGGCGTCGCCTGGACGCCGTATCCGGCGAACAGCGCCCCTCCCCAGGTACCGGGCCTGGCCGAGGCGGAACAGGCCCTGAAGCTCACCGTCATCGAGGTCGCCGGACTGATGGAGGGCGTGGACGACATCGCCTCGTTCGCGCCGGGCGTACACCGCCGGCTGGACGGTCCGGACGGCCGGGAGGCGCCGTCCCTGGCGCGCGGGTACCCGGCGCGCGCCCACCGGGTGGTGGCGCAGGCCGAGCGGCTGGCGAAGGTGGTGGAGCTGGCCGAGCCGTCGTCGGGGCGCGGGATGACCGCCCAGCAGGTGTCGGCCCGGAGCGAGGCGCTGCGGAGGCTGGACTCCGCCGTACGCAGGGCCCTGGTGGCCGCGCACGCGTCGATCGCCCTGCCCGGGCTCGGTTCGCCTCGGCCCTGAGTCAGGGGTGTGCGTCGGACTCGGGAGGCGGTTCCGCGGCTTGCCGGTACGAGGCGGGCGACGAGGTGAGAAGGCGGACCACACGTGCCGAGACGACCACCGCGCAGGCCAGGGTGACCGCGACAAGCGCCGCCCAGAACGACGTGAAGAGGTAGGGCACCTGGAACCACGCCACGTCCCTGCCCCCGAACAGCCACCCGATCACCTCGTGCAGGGTGGCCAACAGCAGCGGAGGCACGGCGTAGGGCAGGAGGCGCACCGACCCGGTCCGCCAGGGCCGGTCCCCGCGCGCGCGGGCCCAGTCGGCCGCGCGCCGTACACCGCGCCAGGCCGCCGGCACGCCAGCGGCGGCCAGGGTGAGCAGGACGGCGTCCACGGCCAGCGGCCCCGCGTTCGACGGCGGCTCGGACGCGCCACCGGAGTCGATCAGTTCCACGATCCGGGCGGCCGGCGGCGAGGCGCCTCCCCCTCCCGCCCCGCTGTTGGCCGTGACCGGCACCCTGGGGTGCGGGGCCGCGTTCTCCGGGTAACGCCAGGGGAGATACCTGATCCGGGAGAGCGGGGAAGCGCCGATACTGGATGTGTGGCGGGCCGGGAACCCGGCCGGCCCCACGGATGGAAACGAGGAGACCCGTCATCATGCAGCCCGAGCACATCCGAGCCTCCGACGCGGACCGTGACAAGGTCGCCGAACGGCTGCGTGAGGCCCTGGCTGAGGGACGCCTCAGCCCCGTGGAGCACGAGGAGCGGCTGGACACCCTGTACAGGGCCAAGACCGTCGGCGAGCTCGCCCCCATCGTGGAGGACCTGCCGAGCCCCGGCTACGACTACGCGTCCATGGAGAGGCACTCGTCGGATCCCAGCGGCATGGAGATCCTGGGCAGCGAGGCCCGCGACCTGGCCGGGCAGAGCAAGGGATCGGAGAACCTGGTCGCGGTGTTCGGCGGCTGCGAGCGCAAGGGACGCTGGCTGGTCGAGCCCCGGACGAACGTGTCCGTGCTCTGCGGCGGGGTCGAACTGGACCTGCGCGAGGCCGTACTCAGCCAGCACGAGGTGACCATCCAGGTCGCGGTGATCCTGGGCGGGGTGGACATCACCGTGCCGCACGGGGTCAGGGTGATCAACAACACGTCTGCGATCCTGGGCGGTACGGACATGCACAAGACGGACCAGGTCACCGACCCGAACGCCCCGGTCGTGCGGCTGACGGGCACCTGCATGCTGGGCGGGGTGGACATCAAGGCCAAGGGTCCCAAGCGCAAGAAGAAGAAAAGGTGACCCTCCGGCCGTCCACATAGTGAACCAGCTGGAAAAAGGGCCTGCCCTGCGCGCTCACCCCTCACCGGGGCCGAGTACCGTGGGTGGCGCCATGAATGAGAAATCCACGCTGTTGGTGACGGTGACCGGCCACGACCGTCCGGGCATCAGCGCCCGTCTCCTGAGCACTCTCTCCGTCTTCCCGGTGACCATCGTCGACCTCGAACAGGTGGTCCTCGCGGGACGCCTGGTCCTGGGCGCGGTCCTCGGGGTGGACGAGCGGGTGGCCCCCGGCGTGAGCCGCCGACGGGTCTTCGAGGAGGTCCGCGGCGCGCTCGACAAGACCGCGATCGACCTCGACATGGAGGTCGGCTACGGCGAGGGCAACGGCCGTGTGAACGCCTTCGGGCCCGGCCACCTGCACGTGACCGTCCTGGCCGACCCGCTGCGACCCGGAGCCCTGGGCGCCATCACGTCGTGCGTGGCGCGCGCGGGTGCCAACATCGACCGGATCGAGCGCCTGTCCAGCTATCCGGTGACCTCCGTGGAGATGGAGATCTCCGGCGGAGACGCCGACCAGCTTCGCGCCGAACTGGCCATGGAGGCCTCCACCCAGGGGGTGGACGTCGCGGTGCAGCGCAGCGGTCTGCACCGGCGCGGCAAGCACCTCATCGTCATGGACGTGGACTCCACCCTGATCCAGGGCGAGGTGATCGAGCTCCTGGCGGCCCACGCGGGCTGCGCCGACGAGGTCGCCCGGGTCACCGAGGAGGCCATGCGCGGAGAGCTGGACTTCGAGGAGTCGCTGCGCCGCCGTGTCTCGCTGCTGAAGGGCCTGGACGCCTCCGCCATCGGCAAGGTGTGCGAGGAGATCCAGTTGACCCCGGGTGCGCGGACCCTCGTACGCACCCTGAAGCGCCTGGGCTACGAGTTCGGGATCGTCAGCGGCGGCTTCACCCAGATCACCGACGTGCTCGTGGAGCGCCTGGGCCTGGACTACGCCGCCGCGAACACCCTGGAAGTCGTCGACGGCAAGCTGACGGGTGAACTGGTCGGCCCCATCATCGACCGCAAGGGCAAGGCGACCACCCTGGAGCGGTTCGCCGCGGACGCCGGTGTGCCCCTGGAGCAGACCGTGGCCGTCGGTGACGGCGCCAACGACCTGGACATGCTCCAGGTCGCGGGGTTGGGCGTGGCCTTCAACGCCAAGCCGGTCGTGCGCCAGCAGGCCGACACCTCGGTGAACGTGCCCTACCTGGACACGATCGCGTTCATCCTCGGGATCACCCGCGAGGAGATCGAAGCCGCTGACCTCCACGTCCAGGCAGAGCTTCCCTCTCTCTGAGCTCCCTCCGAGCCGCTGCCCGCCGCTGTTCGTCCCACGGTCGCGCGGTCGGGGCCCGCCACGGTCAAGGTCCGCTGGGCGCCCCACCCCTGCCGGCTTCCCCGGGGAGCGGGGAACAACAACCCCCACCCCGCATTCACACACGCACAAGCCCACACACAAAAAGGAGGGGGCCGCCCACAGGCGACCCCCTCCCTCAAGAAAAACCGTGGCAGCAACCTACTCTCCCACCCCACCACAGGGCAGTACCATCAGCGCAAAGAGACTTAACGACCGGGTTCGGAAAGAGACCGGGTGTGACCCTCCAGCAATAACCACCACGGAAACCAACACCCACAACCACTCAACCCACCAAAAGGGGAGCAGCCACGAGCAAGCTTCGTGAACAAGTGTGCGCGAACATCCAATTATCTGCAGCGGACAAGCCCTCGGCCTATTAGTACCGGTCAGCTCCACCCCTCACAGGGCTTCCACACCCGGCCTATCAACCCCGTCGTCTACAGGGAGCCTTACCCTCTCAAAGGAGGCAGGAGACCTCATCTCGAAGCAGACTTCCCGCTTAGATGCTTTCAGCGGTTATCCCTCCCGAACGTAGCCAACCAGCCATGCCCTTGGCAGGACAACTGGCACACCAGAGGTTCGTCCGTCCCGGTCCTCTCGTACTAGGGACAGCCCTTCTCAAGTCTCCAACGCGCACAGCGGATAGGGACCGAACTGTCTCACGACGTTCTAAACCCAGCTCGCGTGCCGCTTTAATGGGCGAACAGCCCAACCCTTGGGACCAACTCCAGCCCCAGGATGCGACGAGCCGACATCGAGGTGCCAAACCATCCCGTCGATATGGACTCTTGGGGAAGATCAGCCTGTTATCCCCGGGGTACCTTTTAGCCGTTGAGCGACACCGCTTCCACACGCCGGTGCCGGATCACTAGTCCCAGCTTTCGCTCCTGCTCGACACGTCCGTCTCACAGTCAAGCTCCCTTGTGCACTTACACTCAACACCTGATTACCAACCAGGCTGAGGGAACCTTTGGGCGCCTCCGTTACTCTTTGGGAGGCAACCGCCCCAGTTAAACTACCCACCAGACACTGTCCCCGAACCGGATCACGGTCCAAAGTTAGATGCCCGAAACAGTCAGAGTGGTATTTCACCAACGCCTCCACCGCCACTAGCGTGACAGCTTCACCGGCTCCCACCTATCCTACACAAACCATCCCAAACACCAATGTCAAGCTATAGTGAAGGTCCCGGGGTCTTTCCGTCCTGCTGCGCGAAACGAGCATCTTTACTCGTAGTGCAATTTCACCGGGCCCATGGTTGAGACAGTGGGGAAGTCGTTACGCCATTCGTGCAGGTCGGAACTTACCCGACAAGGAATTTCGCTACCTTAGGATGGTTATAGTTACCACCGCCGTTTACTGGCGCTTAGATTCCCAGCTTCGCGGGGCGAACCCCACTAACCAGTCCTCTTAACGTTCCAGCACCGGGCAGGCGTCAGTCCGTATACAGCGTCTTACGACTTCGCACGGACCTGTGTTTTTAATAAACAGTCGCTTCCCCCCGCTATCTGCGACCCCACCCAGCTCCGACCGCGAAGGTCTTCACCAGACAGGGCTCCCCTTCTCCCAAAGTTACGGGGACAATTTGCCGAGTTCCTTAACCATGGTTCACCCGAACGCCTCGGTATTCTCTACCTGACCACCTGCGTCGGTTTAGGGTACTGGCCACACACGAACTCGCTAGAGGCTTTTCTCGACAGCATGGGATCACTCACTTCGCCTAAAACGGCTCGGCATCACGTCTCAGCCACACGAGAGGCGGATTTGCCAACCCCTCGGCCTACACGCTTACCCCCGGACAACCACCGCCGGGTAGAGCTACCCTCCTGCGTCACCCCATCACTTGCCTACTACGGGATCGGATCCCAGACCAGTCCAGAGGCAGTTCCCGAAGGAACCACCAAGAACCAGCGTGGTTAGCATCACCCGATTCAGCATGGACGCTCGTGCACGGGTACGGGAATATCAACCCGTTATCCATCGACTACGCCTGTCGGCCTCGCCTTAGGTCCAGACTCACCCTGGGCGGATTAACCTGCCCCAGGAACCCTTAGTCAATCGGCGGCAACGTTTCTCACGTTGCTTTCGCTACTCATGCCTGCATTCTCACTCGCACACCCTCCACCACACGATCACTCGGCAGCTTCTCCGGATGCACGACGCTCCCCTACCAACCCACGCTCAAAGAACGTAAGCTTCACAGCTTCGGCGGTGTGCTTAAGCCCCGCTACATTATCGGCGCAGAACCACTTGACCAGTGAGCTATTACGCACTCTTTAAAGGATGGCTGCTTCTAAGCCAACCTCCTGGTTGTCTCAGCAACTCCACAACCTTTCCCACTTAGCACACGCTTAGGGGCCTTAGCTGATGATCTGGGCTGTTTCCCTCTCGACTACGAAGCTTATCCCCCGCAGTCTCACTGCCGCGCTTCACTTCACCGGCATTCGGAGTTTGTCTGACGTCAGTAACCTGGTAGGGCCCATCAGCCAAACAGTCGCTCTACCTCCGGCAAGAAACACACGACGCTGCACCTAAATGCATTTCGGGGAGAACCAGCTATCACGGAGTTTGATTGGCCTTTCACCCCTACCCACACCTCATCCCCCAGGTTTTCAACCCTGGTGGGTTCGGGCCTCCACGAGGTCTTACCCCCGCTTCACCCTGGACATGGGTAGATCACTCCGCTTCGGGTCCACAGCATGCGACTCAACCGCCCTATTCAGACTCGGTTTCCCTACGGCTACCCCACCCGGGTTAACCTCGCCACACACCATGACTCGCAGGCTCATTCTTCAAAAGGCACGCCATCACCAAAGACAAGCTCCAGCTCTGACGGCTTGACAGCACACGGTTTCAGGTACTATTTCACGACCCCTCACCGGGGCACTTTTCACCTTTCCCTCACGGTACTAGTGCACTATCGGTCACCAGGACGTATTTTGGCTTAGCAGGTGGTCCTGCCAGATTCACACGGACTTTCACGGGCTCCGCGCTACTCGGGGACACACCAACACCTAGGCTCTTCCTTCACCTACAGGACTCTCACCCGCTCCGGTTCCGCTTCCCAACGGATTCAGCTAGAAGAACCACTCAGTGCTCCAGGCCGACAGACCTGGACAGGTGCACCCCACAACCCCGCACACGCAACGACTGCCGTCTATCACACGCATGCGGTTTAGCCTCATCCCCGTTCGCTCACCACTACTAGGGGAATCACTGTTGTTTACTCTTCCTACGGGTACTGAGATGTTTCACTTCCCCGCGTCACCACCAACTGCCCTATACATTCAGGCAGCGGCAACCCGACACAACTCGGGCTAGGTTTCCCCATTCGGACACCCACGGATCACAGCTCGGTTGACAGCTCCCCGTGGCCTATCGCGGCCTCCCACGTCCTTCATCGGCGCCTGGTGCCAAGGCATCCACCGTGTGCCACTATCACTTGGCCACTACAGATAATAAGATGCTCGCGCACACTATTCACAAATCAAAACACCAACCGCATACTCCGACACCACTCACGCCACCAGGATCCTCGTCCTGACGACCTCTGAGAGTTCTCCGAGGCGGTCCGCGGGAACCAACACCGGCCACCCACCCCCCACCATGGGAGAGCAAGCGGCCAGAGGTTGCTTCCTCAGACACCCAACAGCGCGCCCCC
>NZ_MCOK01000001.1:4931488-5031684 GCF_001998325.1 Nocardiopsis sinuspersici
AGCCACTCCCGAGCACCCCAGAGGGTGACGGGTCCACTTTTGAGTCCGGCCGACCATAGGAAACAGTCGGCCTGCAAAAGACTCCTTAGAAAGGAGGTGATCCAGCCGCACCTTCCGGTACGGCTACCTTGTTACGACTTCGTCCCAATCGCCAGCCCCACCTTCACTCACTCCCTCCCCGAAGGGTTAGGCCGCAAGTTTCGGGTGTTGCCGACTTTCATGACGTGACGGGCGGTGTGTACAAGGCCCGGGAACGTATTCACCGCGGCGTTGCTGATCCGCGATTACTAGCGACTCCACCTTCATGGGGTCGAGTTGCAGACCCCAATCCGAACTGAGACCGGCTTTTAGGGATTCGCTCCACCTTGCGGCATCGCACGCCCATTGTACCGGCCATTGTAGCATGTTTGCAGCCCAAGACATAAGGGGCATGATGACTTGACGTCATCCCCACCTTCCTCCGAGTTGACCCCGGCAGTCTCCCATGAGTCCCCACCATTACGTGCTGGCAACATGGAATAAGGGTTGCGCTCGTTGCGGGACTTAACCCAACATCTCACGACACGAGCTGACGACAGCCATGCACCACCTGTCACCCGCCAACTAAATGACCCCACATCTCTGCAGGTCCACGGGTGATGTCAAACCTTGGTAAGGTTCTTCGCGTTGCGTCGAATTAAGCAACATGCTCCGCCGCTTGTGCGGGCCCCCGTCAATTCCTTTGAGTTTTAGCCTTGCGGCCGTACTCCCCAGGCGGGGCGCTTAATGCGTTAGCTACGGCGCGGAAACCGTGGAAAGTCCCCACACCTAGCGCCCAACGTTTACGGCATGGACTACCAGGGTATCTAATCCTGTTCGCTCCCCATGCTTTCGCTCCTCAGCGTCAGGTAAGGCCCAGAGACCCGCCTTCGCCACCGGTGTTCCTCCTGATATCTGCGCATTTCACCGCTACACCAGGAATTCCAGTCTCCCCTACCTACCTCTAGCATGCCCGTATCCACTGCAGAACCGGGGTTAAGCCCCGGTCTTTCACAGCAGACGCGACACGCCGCCTACGAGCTCTTTACGCCCAATAATTCCGGACAACGCTCGGACCCTACGTATTACCGCGGCTGCTGGCACGTAGTTAGCCGGTCCTTATTCCCCACCTACCGTCAACCCCCAGAGAACCGGGAGCCTGCGTTGGTGGTAAAAGAGGTTTACAACCCGAAGGCCGTCATCCCCCACGCGGCGTCGCTGCGTCAGGCTTTCGCCCATTGCGCAATATTCCCCACTGCTGCCTCCCGTAGGAGTCTGGGCCGTGTCTCAGTCCCAGTGTGGCCGGTCGCCCTCTCAGGCCGGCTACCCGTAATCGCCTTGGTAGGCTGTTACCCCACCAACAAGCTGATAGGCCGCGAGCCCATCCCCGACCGAAAAACTTTCCACCCACGGTCAGGAGACCATGGGTCGTATCCGGTATTAGACGGCGTTTCCACCGCTTATCCCGGAGTCAGGGGCAGGTTGCTCACGTGTTACTCACCCGTTCGCCGCTCGTGTACCCCGAAGGGCCTTACCGCTCGACTTGCATGTGTTAAGCACGCCGCCAGCGTTCGTCCTGAGCCAGGATCAAACTCTCCATAAAGGTCACTCAACCCTGCCCGGCGCGAGGCCTGGGCGGGTAAACCTAGAAGTAATCCTGACCAACCGGGTTGCCCCGGTTCATCAAAGGAACCCTCCACACCGAAGTGTGGTGGGGCCAAAACAAACATGGCTTAAAGAAAATCAAACACGCGCTGTTGAGTTCTCAAGAAACAACCGCTCATCCCGTACAAGCCCGGTTCCTCAGGGAACCTGTCGCTTTTCCGTGGAAGGCGCTGTTGTGCGTTTCCGCTTTGTTGTGTCTTCACTTTATCAGGTGTTCCGCATTCCGCCAAACCGGCGGTTTGTGTGTTCCTGATCGGGGTAAAGCCCGTTTCGCTTCCGCGTTTCCGTGGAGGCGCCCTCCGAGCTTACCGGCCCGAAAGCAGTGCTCGAACCGGTGTGTTTCGGAGGAGGTTCCCGGAACCCGGATCCTCAAAAGAGGTTCCGCCATATCCCGGGGGACATCCGGCACGCCCGCGGTGACCGCGTTCGCTTCGCTCGGAGGAGGTGCCGCGACCCCTCGCGGCCTTGGGCCGGTCGGAGGCGACTCGGAGAACACTACTCCGCACCCACCGGTCTGGCAACTCGATCCCGTGTGACGTGTGTCACACCAGTTGGCCGCCTTAGTTCAGCAGTCTTCCCGTGCCGGTGCCCGGTGCGGCGTACAGCCACTCCACCTCCAGCTCGACGGCCGCGACCGTGGCCGGCGCGTAGGCCGCCAGGGCCTCACCGCCCACGAAGGACGCCGCCAACTGTGCCACCGTCGGGTTGTGTCCCACGACCAGGACGGTCTCCGCGTCGGCGTCGACCTGGTTCACCAGTTCCAGGAGCGTGTCCACGTCCGCCGGGTAGGCGGCCTCGGAGTAGTCCACCTCCGGTCGCGGCGCCGGGTCCATCGCACCCAGTACCCCGTCCAGGGTCTGCCTGGCGCGCCTGGCCGCGGAGCAGACCACGTGGTCCGGCGCGTACCCCCGCTCGGCGAGCAGGCGCCCGACCGCCTCCGCCTGGCTCCGGCCCCGGTCCGTGAGGGAGCGGTCGAAGTCCTGGATCCCGTGCCCGTTCTCGGCCTTGGCGTGCCGCATGAGCAGCAGTGTGCGCGTGCCGTTCATCCCGCTCACGAGGCCAGGCTCGTCGCGACGACGGCGAGCGCGCCGATGAATCCCACCATGATCGCCACGATGACGAACAGTCCCTTCATCCCGGACACCGGGCACCACTCCTTCGGTTGCCGACACGACCCAGCGCGTGTGCTGGCTCGTCCCCGTGGCCCCCAGGTTAGACGCGCTCGCACGCACGGAAGCGGCCGCCCGGGGTTCCCGGACGGCCGCTTCCCGGCCTCGTGGCCTCCCCTACTTGCCGTCTCCGGCGCGGGCCTCCTCCCGGCGGTCGTCCGCGTCGGTGGCGGTGCCCTCCTTCGCACCGGTGTCCCCCTTCTGGGAGACCTCCCCCTGCGGGGTGGCACCGCCGCCGGACTCGGGGGCGCCCTTGGGAGCGGACGCGCCACCGGTCTCGGCGAGGTCGGTCTCGGTGCCCGAGCCGCGGCTCTTGGACCACAGGACCGCGCCGACGAGCACGCCCACGGCCACCGCGGTCACTCCCGCCCGGAGAGCGACGTTGTCCGCGTAGATCACCACGCTGGGCGCCACGATCAGCGCGACGAGGTTCATGACCTTGAGCAGCGGGTTGATCGCGGGGCCGGCGGTGTCCTTGAAGGGGTCGCCGACCGTGTCACCGATGATCGTGGCCTCGTGTGCGTCCGAGCCCTTGCCGCCGTGGTGGCCGTCCTCGACGAGCTTCTTGGCGTTGTCCCAGGCACCGCCGGAGTTGGCGAGGAAGACCGCCATGAGCACACCGGCGGCGATGGCGCCGCCGAGGAACGCGCCCAGCGGCGCGTAGCCCAGGGCGAAGCCGACCGCGATCGGCGCGAGGACCGCCAGCAGGCCCGGGGTGACCAGCTCCCGCAGGGAGTCCTTCGTGCAGATGTCGACCACCCGCGCGTACTCGGGCTTCTCCGTGCCGTCCATGATCCCCGGACGGGTGCGGAACTGGTCGCGCACCTCCAGCACCACGCGACCGGCCGCGCGGCCGACCGCCGTGATGGCCAGGCCGGAGAAGAAGAACACCGCGCTGGCGCCGATGATGACGCCGACGAGCACGTCGGGCCGGTCCAGCGAGAGCGAGAACACGTCGGTGTCCCCGAGCTGTGCCTGCACCGAGGTGCGGAAGGCGCCGAACAGGGCGGTCGCGGCCAGGACCGCGGTGGCGATGGCGATGCCCTTGGTGATCGCCTTGGTGGTGTTGCCGACGGCGTCGAGCCCGGTGAGGATGTCCGCGCCCCCGCCCTCCACGTCGCCGGACATCTCCGCGATGCCCTGGGCGTTGTCGGCGACCGGGCCGAAGGTGTCCATCGCCACGATGATGCCGACGGTGGTGAGCAGACCGGTTCCGGCGAGGGCCACGGCGAACAGGCTCAGGGTGATGGAGCCGCCCCCGAGCAGGAACGCGGCGTAGACGGCGCCCGCGATGAGCAGTGCGGAGTAGACGGCCGACTCCAGGCCGACGGAGATGCCGGAGAGGATGACGGTCGCGGCACCGGTCTCGGAGCTCGCGCCGATGTCGCGGACGGGGCGCCGGTCGGTCTCGGTGAAGTAGCCGGTGAGCAGTTGGATGGCGGCGGCGAGCACCAGGCCGATGAGGACCGCGGCGATGGCGATGAACCTCGGGTTCGGGTCGGTTCCGGCCGCCTCGATCTCGGCCAGGACATCCGGGCTGACGCCGGACAGCCCGTCGAAGCCGGCGGGCAGGTACCAGAAGGAGGTACCGACGACGAGCAGTGCGGAGATCCCCGCGGAGATGAAGAAGCCGCGGTTGATCGCCGTCATCGCCGTCTTGTCCCGGTTGCGGGGAGCGACCAGGAAGATGCCGATCATGGCGGTGAGCACGCCGATCATGGGGACCAGGAGCGGGAAGACCAGGCCCTCGGTGCCGAAGGCGACCCGGCCCAGGATCAGCGAGGCCACGAGCACGACCGCGTAGGACTCGAAGAGGTCCGCGGCCATGCCGGCGCAGTCGCCCACGTTGTCGCCGACGTTGTCGGCGATGGTGGCCGCGTTGCGGGGGTCGTCCTCGGGGATGCCCTGCTCGACCTTGCCGACGAGGTCGGCGCCGACGTCGGCGGCCTTGGTGAAGATGCCGCCGCCCACACGCATGAACATGGCGAGGAGGGCCGCGCCGAAGCCGAAGCCCTCCAGGACGATGGGTGCGTCGCCCCGGTAGAGGAGGACGACGGCGGCCGCGCCGAACAGGCCGAGGCCGACGGTGATCATGCCCGCCACACCACCGGTGCGGAAGGCGATGCGCATGGCGGTGCGGTTGGCGGCGTCGTCACCTCCCCGGGCGGCCGCCGCTACCCGGACGTTGCCGCGCACGGCGAGCCACATGCCGATGAAGCCGGTCGCCGACGACAGCAGGGCGCCGAGGGCGAAGAAGACCGACCGGCCGATGGCGATGGCCCAGGAGTCGGCGGGGAGCATGAGCAGCAGGAACGGGATGAGGACGACGAAGACCGCGAGGGTCCGGAACTGTCGTTTGAGGTAGGCCGCCGCTCCTTCCTGCACCGCGACCGCGATGTTCTGCATTCGCTCTGTGCCCTGCTCTGCGGCGAGGACCTCACGTACCAGCACTCCCGCCACGGCGAGCGCCAGAAGCGCCACCACCATGACGATGATGACGAGGGTGAAGTCGGTGCCTGCCAGTGATAGGGCCATGCCGCTTTCAGCGGCGAGGTTGAGCCCAGACAATCCGTCCTCCTTGAGACGGGCACGACCTTTTCGGCCCCGTCCACCAGAAAACGCGTGGAACGGTTCGCCACGTGGGCGCCGGTTCCGTTGCGCGGCTGCGGACGTACCGCCGTCCGGAAGGAGCCTGAGCTGGCCCGACGGCACGCTTGGCGGGGTCGAAGCGGTGCCACCTTTGGTTGTGGTGCGTACCGCCCGTGCCATGTACTCACAGGCGGTGATCCGGGGATTCTACGCACGGCACCGAAAAAAGATGAGAGCCGGTCCGGGATTTCTTCGAGACAGTCCGAAGATGTGATCTTCCGGTGATCTCAAGAAGAGGATAAATGCCTTTATCAGTAGTATCTGACTTACATAACATCGCATAATGCAATAACACGATGTTAACGCTAAATGTTACATAACGCCATAAATCAGGAATGAGCACCGTTGGCCACATACGCTCCACTGGCCACAGGGAGCACCGCGGTCGCAGCAGGCGGGAGGGGCCCGGCGGCGAGGAGCCGGCGGCGGGGCGGCCGCCCTCGGAGCGTGTTCGGTGAACACGCCCCCGGTCACCCGAGCAGGCGCATCCCCGAGGGGTCGATGCCCTCACCCGGCCGGGCGCGTCCGGCGTCCAGGTCGTCGGCCAGCGCACGGGCGAACGCCGCGACACCGGCCACGTCCACCCCGTGCGGGGCGTCCGGTCCGAACGGCTCCACGCGGTCCGCGCCCCGCCTCAGCAGGCGTGCGGCGCCGACCATGTTGCCGCGCTGGGCGTGGGTGATGCCCACGGCCGTCTGGGCGAGGCCGCGCCACAGCTCCCGCTCGGGGTCGGGCGAGGACTTCCACACGGCTTCGAGGACCTCGTGGGCGGTGAAGGCGTACCCTCCGTCGAGCAGGCGCTGGGCCTCCTCCAGGCCCTCGGCGGCGGAGAACACGGCGTCGTCGGGAACCCGCTCGACCTCGCCCTCGCTCCCGTGCGGCAGCGGCCGCCCGTAGCGGTCCCGGGGACGCTGGTTCTGCGCCTGCCCGGTGACGTTGCGGTCCCGGCCGCCGGTCCGTCCCCGGTCGTCGGAAACCTGCCCGGTGCTCCCGCTCGCGGGCTCCGTCGCCATCAGTGCCTCACCGCCGTTCTCCCTCTCCCCCGAGGGCTCCGTCCGCCTCTCCGGGGAGATCTCCGCCAGCCACTCCACGAGCGCGCGGGAGACCTCCTCGGGACGTTCCTCGTGCGGAAAGTGTCCCGCACCCGGAATCCGACTCCAACGGTAGGCCCCCGCGACCGCGCGCCGCGAGGCGCGTGCCGCCTCGGGCGGGCAGACCGGGTCGAGGGCCCCGTGGACCTGGAGGACGGGCACGCGCACGGGCGCGCGCATCCTGGCGTTGTAGCGGAGGCCGTCCGCGCGCCACCGCGACCGGAAGATCCAGCGGTGGAACTCCAGGGAGCAGTGGGAGACCTTCGGGATGGAGAAGGCGCGGCGGTAGCGCTCCTCGGCCTCGGGGTCCGGCCAGCCGGGGCCGGACCACTCCCGCAGCAGGTCGCCCAGGCGCACGCACCCGTCGGTCAGGAGCCGGTGCTCGGGAAGGACGGGCAACTGGGCCTTGAGCATGTGGCGGACGCCCGGCCCCCCGGAGGCCAGCACCCGCGCGGCGCCGCGCGGGTGCGGAGACGACACCGCGGCCAGGGCGCGCACGACACCCGGGTGGTAGACGGCCATGGTCCATCCGACGAGGCCGCCCACACCGTGCCCCACCACGGCCGCGTCCCGCGAGCCGAGCGCCCGGACCAGGCCGGCGGCGTCCTGGGCGAGGGTGACGAGGTCGTAGCCGCGGGGGGTCTTGTCGCTGGCCCCGTAGCCGCGCATGTCGACGGCGACCACGCGGTATCCGGCGGCGGCGAGCGCGGTCAGCTGGGAGCGCCAGGCCCACCAGAACTGGGGGAAGCCGTGCAGGAGGAGCACGAGCGGCCCCTCACCGGCCTCGGCGACGTGGAAGCGCGCGCCCGCGGCGCCGACGGTTCTGTGGGTCCAGGGGCCGTCGACGTAGGCGGCCGAGTCGTCCAACACGTACGGAGCTACCGCGTCACGGGGGCGGACACCCTGGTGGAGCCGTCGGTGGAGACGGTGTCCCCGGGCGGGCGGATGTCGCCGCGCAGGATGCCGGTGAGGCGGGAGGCGGTCAGCGTGGTGCGCCGCAGGCCCTGCCGCTTGCGGAAGTTGACGAGGGCGAACAGCCCGAAGGCCACGATGAGCAGCAGGTAGGCGAGCGTGACGATGCCGAGGCAGGCCCACGCGGGCAGCTCGAACACCTCGTGCAGGGCGAAGGCGACGGTCACCGAGAGAAGGATGACGAAGATGTGGGCGAGGACCGCGACGATCGCGAAGCCGGCGATGCCCTTGCCGATCCGGACCGCGTCGGCCTTGGCCTCCATCTTGGCCAGCCGGATCTCCAGGTTCACGATCCGGGAGATGTTGCCCGTGGCGTCTGAGACCAGTTCGCTGATGGAGCGGTCGGTGTCCCTGGTAGCGCCAGGTTCACCGGTACCCGGCTTGTCCGCCATCGTGGGGGTTCCCTTCTCTCGGTCCGAACGCGCGCATGATCCTCCGCATCCTCGCACATACCCCGTCTCGCGTGCCTCTCACGGCACGCACAACGACGGCGCCGGGTTTGGTCACACGGGTGAGTACGGGGCGGGTGGGTGGACGGGGAACGGCGCCCCGGCTCGTGGCCGGGGCGCCGTCGGTCGGGAGCGCGTCCCGTGCGGTGGGTGGTCCGACCGGCCGCCCGGTCAGTCCCCGTGCTTGGCGGAGGGCAGCTGCTTGGCGATGACCTCCATGATCGAGGAGTCGGTCAGCGTGGAGGTGTCGCCGATGGCCCGGTTCTCGGCGATGTCGCGCAGCAGGCGCCGCATGATCTTGCCGGAGCGGGTCTTGGGCAGCTCGGGTACCGCCAGGAGCCGCGCGGGCTTGGCGATCGGTCCGAGCGAGGTGCCGACGTGGTTGCGCAGTTCCTGGACCAGGTCCTCGGGGACCTCGTCCCCGCCGCCGCGCAGGATCACGAAGCCGACGATGGCCTGCCCGGTGAGCTTGTCGGCGGCGCCGACGACCGCGGCCTCGGCCACGCGCGGGTGCGAGACCAGCGCGGACTCGACCTCGGTGGTGGAGAGGTTGTGGCCGGAGACGAGCATGACGTCGTCCACGCGGCCCAGCAGCCACATGTCGCCGTCCTCGTCCTTCTTCGCACCGTCGCCGGGGAAGTACAGGCCCTCGAAGCGCGACCAGTAGGTGTTCTCGTAACGCTCGGGGTCGCCCCAGATGCCGCGGAGCATGGACGGCCACGGCTCGCGGATGACGATGAAGCCGCCCCCGCCGTCGGGGACGGAGTTGCCCTCCTCGTCCACGACGTCGGCGACGATGCCGGGAATGGCCCGCATGGCGGCGCCCGGCTTGCCGGAGGTCACGCCCGGCAGGGGGCTGACCATGATGGCGCCGGTCTCGGTCTGCCACCAGGTGTCCACGACCGGCGCGCGGTCACCGCCGATGTTCTTGCGGTACCACATGTAGGCCTCGGGGTTGATGGGCTCGCCCACCGACCCGATGACGCGCAGGCTGGACAGGTCGAACCCGGCGGGGATGTCGTCGCCCCACTTCATGAAGGTGCGGATCGCCGTGGGCGCCATGTAGGCGATCGAGACCTTGTACTTCTCGATGATCTCCCAGAAGCGGCCCTTGTGCGGGGTGTCCGGGGTGCCCTCGTACAGGACCGTGGTGGCCGCGTTGGAGAGCGGGCCGTACACGATGTAGGAGTGGCCGGTCACCCAGCCGATGTCGGCGGCGCACCAGTAGACGTCGGTCTCGGGCTTGAGGTCGAAGACCGCCCAGTGCGTGTAGGAGGTCTGGGTGAGGTAGCCGCCGGTGGTGTGCAGGATGCCCTTGGGCTTGGCCGTGGTGCCGCTGGTGTACATGATGTACAGCGGGTCCTCGGCGTCGTGCGCCTCCGGGGTGTGCTCGGTGCTCTGGGACTCCACGACGTCGTGCCACCACACGTCGCGGTCGGTCCACTCGACGTCCTGGCCGGTGCGCCGGACGACGAGGACCTTCTCGACCGCGGGGCGGTCGGCGACCGCGCCGTCCACGGCGGGCTTGAGGGCGCTCGGCTTGCCGCGGCGGTAGCCGCCGTCGGCGGTGACGACGAGCTTGGCCTGGCTGTCGTCCAGGCGCTGGCCGAGCGCGTCCACGGAGAAGCCGCCGAACACGACCATGTGGACGGCGCCGATGCGGGCGCAGGCGAGCATGGCCACGACGGTCTCGGGGATCATCGGCATGTAGATGGCGACGCGGTCGCCCTTGCCGACGCCGAGCTCGGTCATGGCGTTGGCGGCCTGGGACACCATGTCCTTGAGCTCGGCGTAGGTGATGGTGCGTGTGTCGCCGGGCTCGCCCTCCCAGTAGTAGGCGACCCGCTCACCCAGGCCGTTGGCCACGTGGCGGTCCACGCAGTTGACGGCGGCGTTGAGCTTGCCGCCGACGAACCACTTGGCGTAGGGCGGGTTCCACTCCAGGGCCGTGTCCCAGGGCTGGTCCCACTGCAGCCTGCGAGCCTGCTCCTCCCAGAAGGCGAGACGGTCCTCATCCGCCCTGGCGTAGGCGTCGGCCTTCACGTTGGCGTTCGCGGCGAGGTCCTCCGGCGGAGGGAAGCTGCGCGTCTCGTGGAGAAGGTTGGACAGTGTCTCCTGGCTCGGGGGAGTGCTGTCGGCCACTGTGATTCTCCTTACGTAGGCTGTTCACACCCAATTAATCATGTGGTGCGAGACCGCGTGAACAACCGGGCCGACGTACAGCGGCGGGGACCTTCGGACGCGCGACGAACGGACGGTGAGCGGTCGCCCGCCGGCGACGAGCGGTCCCGCGGCGCCGGTGGAGGCGGCCGGTGTTACCGGCACGTAGTGTTGTCTCCCGTGAGCCAATCGACTTCTGCCTCCGCGTCCGACCCGCTGGCCCGGATCGCCGAACTGCCCGGTGTGGCGGATGCGGTCGCCGACACACGGACCCTGGTCGACCGCCTGCTGGGGCACCGCATCCTGCGCCGCCGCAGCAGCGACGTGTCCATGGAGTCCGCCCTGCGCGGCGCGTGCGCGTCGGCCGCGCTGGAGGGCGCCGAGGTCTCGATCGACGAGATCCGCGAGGGGCACGTGTACGACACGCGCATCAAGGGCGCGCTGCGGGTGTCCGGAGAGCTGGGGAGCCTGGTGGGCACCTGGCCGAAGGCGCCGCGCCAGGCGCTGGCCCGGCTGCACACCCTCGCCGCGGCGGACGCGGTGTCCGATGACGCGCTGGGCCGCCCGCGGATCGCCGGTGAGCGGGTCGAGGACCCGCTGGAGCTCGGCCCGGCCCCGGCCCCGGAGACGGCGCTGGCCCGGCTGGAGGGCCTGTACTCGCTGCTGGGCGTCCGGACGTCGGTCCCCGCGCTGGTGATGTCGGCCCTGGTGCACGGCGAGCTGATGTCCGTCCGGCCGTTCGGCTGGGGCGACGGCCTGGTGGCGCGCGCGGCGGAGCGGCTGACCCTGGTGGAGCGGGGCCTGGACCCGAAGTCGCTGGTGCCGTCCGAGCTGGGGCACCAGATGCTGCGGGACGAGTACGGCCCGGCGCTGCGCGGGTACATGGGCGGCACACCGGAGGGCGTGGCCGAGTGGGTCGTGTACTGCTGCCGCGCGGTCCGCGCCGGTGCGCAGGACTCGCTGGCCACCTGCGAGGCCCTCAAGCGCGGCTGAGCGGACGCGTACGGATGTGCGGACGCGTGCGGGTGTGCGGACGCGTGCGGGTGTGCGGACGCGTGCGGGTGTGCGCGGAACGCGGCGGCGGGCACCGCGTTCGCCGGAGTACCGCCTTTGCCGGGGGCGACCGCGTGCCTTCCGAAAAGGCGGGAAGCCATTCACTTCCCGTACAGCGAACCGCGACGGCAAAAGGTATCGTTTCGGTTACGCTTTCCGGTGTGCGAATGGCGCGGCATTGCGACGGGCCCGCATTGCGACAGGTCCGCGCACACAAACGGGACGACGCCCCGTTCTGTCTCGCGGGGCGCCGTCTCCGACGCGTTCCACCGGGTTAGCAGGCGTCCGCGTTCCTAGTCCGACCAGGCGACCCGTCGGGTCGTCCGGCCTGGACGGGCCTTACATGGCCAAGTGGCGCGTGGGTTCCCGGTCGGCGCGTCGTGGTGGTTCCGAAGCCACCAACTGCTTTCTTTCTACGCCGGTGCCTCCGGTTCCGAAAAGACGGTTGACCGAAGCTTTCCCCCCGGATTCCCGAACCCATACGTAACATCACGTGGTACCGTCTGTGCCGTCGTTCCCCGGAAGGGTTCGCCGGCGCCGCTTCGCGGCCCGCCGCACGTGCTCCCATTTCGCGCATCCGGCGGAGGCCTCCACTTCGGAGAACGGCGCGAGTCTGGTCTTTCGGCGGTCTCGGGGAGCCTCTCCCCGCAGGCCCTCACCGGAGAGCGGACCCGGTCCGACCCCCCGGGACCGGAAACCGCGTGCTCGCCTTCGTCCCCCGCGCAGGCTGAGCCCCGCGTCCGCTCCTACCGCCTGTCGGGCCGGGGCGCGTACCCGCCCCCGTGTACGCGCCCCGCCCGCCAGGTGGACCCGCACCCGAACCACCGCGTCCAGGTCCCCCCGGACCCCGCGGATCCGAGCCCCGCCGGAGTTGTCCACAGCTTCGGAACGGGGCTTCTCCTGTTCCCCCGGATCGGCGAAGGTCGAGGAAGGCCCCCGATCCGGAAGGTCCCATGGACGTCCAGCACCGGCCCCTGCTCGCGACCGCCGACCCCCTCCTCCTCGACGACCTCCTCAGGCTGGCCACCGCGGCCTCCACCGAGGTCACCGTCGCCCGCACCCCCGACCGGGCGCTGAGCCTGTGGCCGCGCGCCCCGCTCGCCGTGGTCGGCGCCGACCTGCACGCGGCCCTGCGCGACGCGGACCCCCCGGCGGGCCGCCACGTGGTCGTGTCCCGCGATCCGCGTGCCACGGCCGCCGAGGGGTCCCGCCTCCTCCTGCTGCCCCGGGACGAGTCCGTGCTGGTGGACCTGATCGCGAGGGCGGCGACGCCCGCCAGGGCACCGGCGCCCACGGTGTCCGTGGTCGGGGGCCGGGGAGGCGCCGGAGCCAGCATGGTGGCGGTCGCCCTCGCCCTGGCCGGCGGGCGGACCGGGCGCTCCACCGCCCTGCTGGACGCCGACCCGCTCGGGTGCGGTCCCGACCTCTACCTCGGCTGCGACCACGACCCCTCCCCCGGCAGGCGGCGGACCGGCTGGGAGGACCTGTTGAACCGGAGCGGCCGGGTCCGCTGGCGCGACCTGAGCGCCGGGCTTCCGGGCACTCCCCGGGTGTCGGTGCTCACCTGGACGCACGAGCGGGAGCCGACGGGGCCGCTGCCGGTCGGCGCGGCACGCGCGGTCCTGTCCTCGGCGAGGGAGGGCACCGACCTGGTGGTGGCCGACCTGCCCCGTTCCTTCGACCCCGCCACGACCGTGTTCCTGAACCGCTCCGACCTGGTGCTGCTGGTGGTCCCGGCGGACGTGCCGTCGGTGGTGGCGGCGACCAGGGTGCTCTCCCGGCTGCGGGACGAGGCGCGGGCCGTGCGGCTGGTGGTGAGGGGCGCCCGGGGCGAGTTGAGCGCCGACGTGGTGGCGCACACGCTGCGGGTGGACCTGGGCGCCGACCTGCCGCCCGAGCCTGGGCTGGCGAGGTCGCTGGCCGCGGGGGACGTGCCCGCCCGACACCCCCGCTCGCCCCTGGCCCGGTTCGCCGACCGGGTCGTGTCGGGCCTCCCCTCGTCGGAGAAGGTCCGGTGAGCGCGCTGGTGGAGGCCGTGCGCAACCGCCTGGTGGCCTCCGGTGTACCGGTGAGCCCGTCGAGCGTGGCGGCGGCCCTGCGCGCGGAGGGAGGTCTGCTGGGCGACACCGAGGTGCTGTCCATGACCCGCAGCCTGGCCGCCGACCTGGCCGGGACGGGGCCGCTGGAGGAGCTCATGGCCTCCGGGGTCACCGACATCCTCGTCAACGGCCCCGACGAGGTGTGGGTCGACGACGGCGGCGGCCTGCGCCGGGCGGGGGTGCGGTTCGAGTCGGCGGACGAGGTGCGCCGGCTGGCCCAGAGACTGGCGGCGCAGGCGGGGCGGCGGCTGGACGCGGCCGTGCCGTACGTGGACGCCCGGTTGCCGAACGGTGCCCGGCTGCACGCGGTGCTGCCGCCGGTGGCGACCGCCGGTACCTGTGTGTCCCTGCGGCTGCCGCCCCGACGGGTGTTCACCCTGGAGGACCTCGCCGGGCGGGGGACGGTGACCCCGGGCGGGGCGGCCCTGCTCCGGGCCCTGGTGGCGGCCCGGGTTCCGTTCCTGGTGAGCGGGGGAACGGGCACGGGCAAGACGACCCTCCTGTCCAGCCTGCTGTCCCTGGTGGACCCGGGTGAGCGGATCGTGCTGGCCGAGGACTCCCCCGAACTGCGGCCCGACCACCCGCACGTGGTCCGGCTCCAGACCCGCCCGGCCAACATCGAGGGCAGCGGCGAGGTCTCCCTGGAGGTCCTGGTCCGGCAGGCGCTGCGGATGCGCCCGGACCGGTTGGTGGTGGGCGAGGCGCGCGGGCCGGAGATCGTGTCCCTCCTGGGGGCCATGAACACGGGCCACGAGGGAGGCGCCGGCACCCTGCACGCCAACGGCGCCGGTGACGTGCCCGCGCGGGTGGAGGCGCTGGGATGCGGTGCCGGACTGGACCGGGCGGCGGTGCACAGCCAACTGGCCGCCACACGGGCCCTGGTCGTGCACCTGGTGCGGGACGCCGGGAGCCGGCGCCTGGCCGAACTGCGGGTGCTGCGCCGTGATCCGGTCGGGCTGGTGTGCGCGGTGCCCGCGGTGTCCTTCGGCCCCGACGGCGTCCGCCGGGACCACCCGGGCGCCGAGGAGGTGGTGGCCCGGCTGGGCGGCGGGTGGCGCCGGTGGTGACCGCGCTGACGGTCTGCGTCGCGGCACTGGTGCTGCTGTGCTTGGTCCCCGGAACGTCGCGGAACCGGTTGGAGACCGTACTGGTCCGGCCCCGTCCCCGGTTCCGGGTGCGGCGGCGGGTGGGGTGGAGAGCACTGTCGGCCCGCTCCGGTGAGGGCGCCGGGCGCCGCCGCGCGGTGGTGGTGCTGTGCCGGGTCCTGGCCGCCGAGCTGCGCGCCGGTCAGCCGCCGGAGGAGGCCCTGCGGATCTCCGTCACCGAGGCGGGTCCCCCGGTGGGCGCGGTGGCCGACGCGGAGTCGTTGCGCCGCGAGGCCGACCGCGACCCCGACCTGTGGGCGCTGGCCTACCTGGCGGTGTGCTGGGAGGTGGCCGCCGACACCGGGGCGGGCCTGGCCGAGGTGGTGGACGCGCTGGCGGAGAACCTCACCGCGCAGGAGGAGCAGCGCACCGAGGCCGCCGCGCGTACCAGCGGCCCGCGTACCACCGCGATCGTGCTGACCGGCCTGCCCCTCGCCGGCGTGCTGATGTCCTCCGGCCTGGGCGGTTCGCCGCTGGTTTTCCTGTTCACCACGCCGCTGGGCCTGGCGTGCCTGGTGTCCGGGGCGGCCCTGGACGCCCTCGGCGCCTGGTGGACCCTGCGCATGGTGCGCTCGGCGACCGCCGTCCCCTGAGCCGCTTCCCCACGGAAGGAAGAACGGATGTTCCTGACGGCCGCGGCGGTGCTCGGAGCCGCCGGTGTGTGGGTGCTGCTGGGAGGGGGACCGGCACGCGGACTGCGGCGGCCCCTCCCCGGGCCTCGGCGCGGGGGTCCGCCGGTCCGGCGGTTGGGACCGGCCCTGGCGGGCGCTTTCTCCCTCGCCGTGGCGACGGCCCTGTTCGGGATGCTCGGAGGCCTCCTCGCGGCCGGGGTGTGCGCGGCCCTGTGGGTGCGTGCCCGCGGGGCCGGTGCCCGAACCGAGCGGCTTCCGGTGACCGCCGACCTGCCCGTGGTGATCGGTCTGCTCGCCGCGGGCATCCGCTCGGGGGCGACGGTGCCCGTCTGCCTCACGGCGGTCTCCCGCGCGGCGCGGGGAAGGCTGGGGGAGGAGCTGTCGGCGGTGGCCGAGCAGTTGCGCCTGGGTGCGGACCCCGTCGGGGCGTGGCGGAGTCCGGCGCTCCCCGAGCCCCTGGTCGCGGTGGGACGCGACCTGGCGCGGGCCGCGGACACGGGGGCGCCGGTCGCGGACCTGCTGGACCGGCACGTGGCCGACCTGCGCCGGGCCCTGCGTGCCCGGGGGACGGCCCGGGTGGAGCGGCTGGGCGTGCTGGTGGTGGCGCCTCTGGGACTGTGCTTCCTGCCCGCGTTCGTGCTGATCGGGATCGTCCCGATGGCCGCCGAACTCCTGTCCCGGGCCCTGGGCGGCTGAGCCCGTGCTCTGGCCGGCCGGTCCGGACCAGAGCACCGGGCGCGGGTCCGACGCGGGAGAAGCGCCTCCCCGGCCAGGAGACCCGGCTACCCGGGACCCGGCGCCGCCGCCCCTCGTATCCCCGCTGGGCCTGGGCTCGGGCTCGGGATCAGCCTCGGATTCGGACTCGGACTCGGGCTCGGCGAAGGAGGAGGACGCCCCGGGGAGGAGGCCCGGCGCCGCCGCCCCTCGTACGGGGTGGGGAAGCGCGGCCACCCGACGGACAGGCGCATGGCCAGTACGGCGACGCACAGCACCAGCAGGATGCCGGTGGAGACGTTGCCGACGATCCGGAACGCGGTGTCGACCGGGCCCGGAGCCGCCGCCGTGCGGTGGGCCACCGGCCCGTCGACGGGTGGCGGTGCGGCCGCCGTGTGGCGGGCGGCCCCACCCGGTGGCTCGGACGGCCGGGAGTCGCGGGAGCGCGCGGACGGGGTGGCGCACGGCTTCGGATCCCCGGGGTCGGCGGTGGGTGAGGCGGCCGCGGCGGCGCAGGGGGACGGCCCGCCCCCGGGTTGGGCGGGGCCGCACAGCAGGAGGGCGCACATCAGCGTGGAGACGGGTGCGGGGCTCATTCCACTTCCTCGTGGGAGAGTGCGGCCGGTCCCGCGCGGGCGCGCGCCGTGACGGACCGGTCGATGAGGGAGGAGGGGACCGAGACCACCACCTCGGCGGTGGAGCCGGTGAGGACGCAGGACCGGAGGGAGGCCCCGTTGGCCTCGGCGGTGTCCCGGGCCCGCGCACAGGCTTGTTCCGTTCCGTGGACGGCCCGGGCGGCGGCCGCGAGGGCGGCGAGATCGGCGGCGGCGGTGGCGCGGTCCCTGTCGAGCCGTGCCGTGGCCGTCGCGAGGACGGCGAGGGTGGCGAACCAGAGCAGTGCGCCCAGGGCGGTCCACCAGACGGTGGCGGAGCCGGAGTCGGAGCGCACGGGGTCAGCTCCCGGGTTCGAGGGGGACGGCGGCGCTGCCGTCCACCTCCAGCGGAAGGGCGGACAGGGGGCCGATGCGGGGCCGGGCCCGTACGGTGACGCGGGCCATGCCCCCGTCCTCGGACAGGTGGACGTCCGCGCCCTCGGGTGCGGCGGACAGGGCCAGGGCGCGGACCCGGTCGTGGTGTTCGCCCCGGGCCAGGGCCCGCGCCCCCACACGCGCGGCGTCGGCGCAGGAGAGCTCGGCCGACGCCGCCCCGACCGCTCCGAGGGCCACGCCCAGGACCAGCAGCAGGGAGGGCAGCGTCATCGCCGCCTCCGCGGTGACCGAGCCGCGGTCAAAAGCCCGAGCTGAGCGCATCGACGACGAGGTTGGTGAGGGCCTCACTGACCGCTCCGCTGGTGAGGACGGCGTAGAGGACGCCGGCGAACGCGACGGCGGTGATCGTGCAGAAGGCGTACTCGGACGTGGTCATCCCGGCGTCGTCCCCGACGGGGCGCGGAAGAGGGCGGGTGGGAGCGAACATGGTGGTCTCCTGGCCGGGGGCCGACGGGGTGCCGACCCTCTTCCTCCAGGTTCGGGTGGCCGGAGCCGATACGAAAGCCCCGCCCCCAACCTGTGGAAAACTCCGCGCACCACCGCACCGAGCGCAAGCTCCCAGGCAGGGAGCCGGGCGCCCAAGGCCTGTGGACGGGAGGTGAAAGGGTGACACTCTTCCAACGGACGCCACCGCTGCCGCAAGCGGTAAAGGCGGGCCCCGGATGCCGAAATCATCCGGGGTCCGCCCCACCTCCCAAGGATCCCACACAGCCGTGCAGGAAGAAGTTCCATGACCACGAAGACCGCCGTTCTCATCGCCTGGGGCACCATGGCCCTGGCCCTGATCTCCGTCATCACCGGCACCCTCAACCAGGGCACCGCCTGGTGGGTCTGGGTCATCTGGGCCGGCCTGGCCACGGGGGTGGGTGTCGTCCACCTTCTGGCCCGCCGAGCCGGACTGATGTAGCACCCGAACCGCCGGCGCCCCGCTCCTCCTTCGGAAGGGATGGGGTGCTCCTTCGTGTGCCCGGCGTCAGGAAAGGTACGGCTCCGGGGGCGGATCGCTGAGCGCCGAGGGCACCCACCCGACGAAGTGCCACAGGAGAGGCCCCCGAGCATCCCTCCTCGAAGCTTCTCCACGTACCTAACGCAGAGGGTTCCACCGGCCGATGTAGGCCGCCGCCAGCCTCACCCACACCCGCACAAATCCGGGCGACGGCGCACTATGACCAGCGAAAACAATCACGTCGCTTCTCGATCGGCGCAGAAGGCGTACTCGGACGTGGTCATCCCGGCGTCGTCCCCGACGGGGCGCGGGAGAGGGCGGGTGGGAGCGAACATGGTGGTCTCCTGGCCGGGGGCCGACGGGGTGCCGGCCCTCTTCCTCCAGGTTCGGGTGGCCGGAGCCGATACGAAAGCCCCGCCCCCAACCTGTGGAAAACTCCGCGCACCACCACACCGAGCGCAAGCTCCCAAGCAGGGCGCGGGCGGGCCGCGCGGTGGCCGGGGCGGGCGGGATGACCGGTGTCCACACGGCCCCGGAGGCGTCCGTGCGGCGGGCGGGGGACGTCCACGGCCCGTGGACGGGGTCAGTCCGCGTCGCCCCCGCCGGCGAGCACCTCGTCCAGCAGCCGCAGCGCCCCGGACTTGCTCAGCGGCTCGTTGCCCGTACCGCACTTGGGCGACTGGATGCAGGAGGGGCAGCCCTGGTCGCACTCGCAGTCGGCGATGGCCGCGCGGGTCGCGGACAGCCACCTCCGGGCCGCCGAGTACCCCCGTTCGGCGAAGCCCGCGCCGCCCTCGTACCCGTCGTAGACGAACACCGTCAGCCTGCCCGTGTCACCGTGCACGGAGGTGGACACCCCGCCGATGTCCCAGCGGTCGCAGGTCGCCAGCAGCGGCAGCAGGCCGATCGCGGCGTGCTCGGCCGCGTGGGCGGCGCCCAGCAGCCCCACGTCCTCCCCGCGCAGCCGCGCCTCGCCCTCGGCGGGCAGAGTCCACCACACCGCGCGGGTGTCGAGGGTGCGCTCGGGCAGGTCCAGCGGCTGCTCCCCCAGCACCGAGCCGGTGCGCACGTCCCGTTTGAGGAAGCCCACCACCTGGCGGACCACCTGCACCTCGCCGAAGTACACGGTGGCCCCGCTCGGCCACCGCTCCTCCCTCAGCACCGACCGGACGGTGATGTCGGTGGTGTCGCGCGCCCAGGTGCCGTAGGGCGGCTCGGCGGCGTGGACCAGGGCGACCCCCTCGTCGAGGTCGAGGGAGTCGACCAGGTACGTGGAGCCCTGGTGCAGGTACACCGCGCCGGGGTGCACGGTGCCGTGGGCGGCGGGCTCGTCGACCTCTCCGAGAAGCTGTCCGCTCTCGGTGTCGACGATCTGTACCGGCGGACCACCCGCTCCCCGGATATCGGCCAGGTCACTAGCTCGTTCGTTGCTGGTCCAGAACCAACCACGTGGGCGCTTGCGCAGCAGTCGTCGCTCGACGAGTTCGTCGAGCCGCTCCTCGGTCGTCTCACCGAAGAGCGCGAAGTCGTCCTTGGTGACCGGCAGTTCCTGGGCGGCCGCGCACAGGTGCGGACCCAGGATGTGCGGGTTTTCCGGGTCAAGGACGGTGGCCTCTACGGACCGGCCGAAAATGGCTTCCGGGTGGTGCGCCAGGTAGGTGTCCAACGGGTCGTCCCGGGCGATGAACACCGCCAGCGAGTCCTCCCCGCGCCGCCCGGCGCGGCCCGCCTGCTGCCACAGCGACGCCAGCGTCCCCGGCCATCCGACGATGAGCACCGCGTCCAGACCGCTGATGTCCACCCCCAGTTCCAGGGCGTTGGTGCTGGCCAGGCCCAGGAGCTCCCCCGAGCGCAGCGCCTCCTCCAGCTCCCGGCGCTCCGAGGGCAGGTATCCGCCCCGGTAGGCGGCCACCCGCCCGGCCAGGGCGTGGTCGCCGCGCTCGGACAGCAGCCGCTGGGTGGTCAGCGCGACCACCTCCGCGCCCTGACGGGAGCGCACGAACACCAGTGTGCGCACACCGTCCCGTACCAGGTCGGCGAGCATCTCGGCGGCCTGGGAGGGGGCCGTCCGGCGGATCGGGGCGCCGTGCTCACCGGTCAGGTCGGTCAGCTCCGGCTCCACCAGCGCCACGGACATCCCCGGACGCGGTGAGCCGTCCTCGCTGACCGCCGTGACGGGCACCCCGGTCAGCCGGGTGGCGCTCTCGGCCGGACCGCCCGAGGTGGCCGAGGCCAGCACGAACACCGGCTCCGAGCGGTAGCGGGCGCAGATCCGCCGCAGCCGCCGCAGGATCTGCGCGACGTGCGAGCCGAAGACGCCCCGGTACCGGTGGGCCTCGTCGATCACCACGTAGCGCAGCCGCCGCAGGAAGCGCGACCACGCCCCGTGGCGGGGCAGGACGCCGTGGTGCAGCATGTCCGGATTGGTCAGCACGTAGTTGCCGTGCCCGCGCACCCAGGAGCGCTCCTCGAAGGAGGTGTCACCGTCGTAGACGGCCGCCCGCACGCCCGGCAGGGCCAGGTCCGATATCCACCGCAACTGGTCCTGGGCGAGTGCCTTGGTGGGCGACAGGTAGAGCACGGTTCCGCCCGCGTCAACCGCTTCCACCGCGGGCATAAGAAAGGCGAGCGACTTTCCCGAGGCGGTACCCGTGGCTATGATCACATCACGGCCCGAGCGTGCGAGGTCGGCGGCTTCGACCTGGTGGGACCACGGCCTGGTGATCCCCCGGTCGGCGAGTCTCTCGACCAGGTGGGGCGCGGTCCATTCCGGCCACTCCCCGCCCACCCCGCCGTTACGGGCTACGTGTTCGATGTGGGTCACCTGCGGGTACCGGGTATCGTCACGCCACACACCGGGGAGCACGGGCTCCGGTCGCCTCATCCGAGACCCCTCCTCACTGGACGCCTTCGAGGTCCGCGGGCACCTGACGACGAAGGGTGAGGCACCGGGACATCGGTTTCAGTGTGACATCCGGGGGAACAGTGGCGCGGTGTCACGGTTTTTCTGTGCATCACAGGAAGACGCACTCGACACGCGTGGTTGAATGCGTGCTGGTGGGGTAACGCCCGGCAGAGATCATTCGCGATTTTTCGCGGTTCGGCGCTGGAGGACTAGTGGACTTGAAGCTTGATCATTACACCGAGGGCGACACCGAGATCGTCGTCGTTGAGGGTGAGATCGATGTCTATACCGCGCCCCGGCTCCGCGAGCTGCTGATCGACCTGGTCAACAAGGGCAACTTCCATCTCGTGGTCAACATGGAGAAGGTGGAGTTCCTGGACTCGACGGGCCTCGGTGTGCTTGTGGGCGGGCTCAAGCGCGTCCGGGCCCACGACGGGACGCTCGACCTCGTCTGTACCCAGGAGCGCATCCTGAAGATCTTCCGGATCACCGGTCTGACCAAGGTCTTCGGTATCCACAGCTCGGTGCAGGAAGCCATCGACAAGCGTTCGGCGAAGTAGCCCAGAGCGAGCGATGGCAACCATCACGCTCACGATCAGCGCGCTTCCGGCCCACGTGCGCACGGCGCGGCTCATGGCCGCGACCGTGGCGCGTCGGGCGGGTATCGCCGCCTCCGCGATCGACGAGATCAGGCTGGCCGTCGGCGAGGCGTGTTCCCGGGCGGTGGCGGCGCACAAGCTGCACTGCCCGACACAGCCGATCCTGCTCCAGCTGATCGACGGCAAGGAATCCGAGGCGTCGGAGTCCCGTACCGACGCCGCGAGCCGGCTCCTGCCCGTCAACGGGAACACGGCGCAGCGTTTCGAGGTCGTCGTCTCCGACCGTGCCCCCGCCAAGGACACGGAGGAGAGGGCCGGCACGTCCATGCTCGACGGGCTCTTTCTCGACGGTGACGACACGCCCCCCGGCGGGATCTCCGGCTTCTCCCCGGGCCTGGGCCTTGCGGTCATCACGGGCCTGGCCGACGAGGTGGAGATCGATCCCAGCGACCGGGGCACCGTCGTGCGGATGAGCTGGCCGCTGGCGGCGGAGCACCCCTCCGACCCGCGCTCGAACTAGCTCCGGCGCGACCGACACACGTGAGGGCGCCCTCCTCCGGGAGGGCGCCCTCCTCGCGTGTCCGGCGGCCGACGGTCCGCGGAGCCGGCGGCCGGGATCAGTCGCAGGTCTGCGAGGAGACCTCCTCGGTGGCGTCCAGCGCCTCGCTGGTGTTCTCCGAGATCTCGTCCGCCGTGAGCACGTACCCCGTCTCCGGCTCGTTCGTGGCGGCGGCGAACACCACCCCGTACACGGTGCCGTCCGGTGCCAGCAGCGGACCTCCGGAGTTGCCCGGGCGCACCACCGCGCGCACCTGGTAGATCTCCCGGCTCACCTGCTGCGAGTGGTAGAAGTCCGGCCCCTGCGCCGTCTGGCGGGCCCGCACGCGCGCTGGGACGGCCGTGAAGCCGCTGTTGCGCGGGAAGCCCGCCACCACCGCGTCGCTGCCCCTGGGAGCCTCGTAGGTGAACTCCAGCGGCTCCATGTCCAAGCCGGGCACGTGCAGCACGGCCAGGTCCTGCTGGGCGTCGAACAGCACCAGGGTGGCGTCCAACTGGTGCCCCTCCCGGGTGACCACCCGCAGGTCGTCGGTGACCCCGGCGACCACGTGCGCGTTGGTCACGATCCGGTCGTCGGCGTAGATGAAGCCGCTTCCCTCCACACGGCGCTGGCAGGCCGGAGCGGTGCCCAGCACCTTGACCACGCTGCGGCTCGACTCGATCAGCTCCGGCGTGGTGAGCACGTCCGGGTCCGGCGGCTCCACCTCGGCCAGCTCGCCGGTGCCCAGGCCGCTGAACACCTGTGGGAAGGCGCTCTGGTCCACGACCCGGCGGAACGTGGAGAACCCGTTGTGCGCGGCCTCGGGCATCAGCGTGTCCACCGAGTGCAGGATGCGCGAATCCCTCACCTGCCCGGCCACGAACGGCAGCGCCGAGTTCGCGACCGTGCTGCCGATGAACCAGGCCACCAGCAGCACCGAGAGCCCGCTGACCACGGCGCCGCCTATGGCGTCCAGGACACGGGCCGAGTCCCACGTGACCCTGTTGCGCACGAGGGTGCCCACGTAGGAGCACAGGAACTGGCCGAACGCGGCGGCCAGGAACACCACGGCGATGGCCAGGAGCGCCCGCCTGCCGGGGTCGACCACCCATTCCTGGATGAGTTCCGGGGCGATCAGCGCGGCGAGGACGCCTCCGCCGATGAAGCCCGCGAAGCTGAAGACACCGACGATGAAACCCTGCCGGTAACCGGTCACCGCGAACAGCAGCAACAGGACGACCAGGATCACGTCGAGCACATTGCCCTCCAAGAGTGAGCGTTACCCGACGGGCCGGAGGCCGTGCGGGGTGGCTTCGAACACGTCGGTGAGACCCTCGTCGCGCCACGGAAGTTCCCAGCCGCCCAGACCGAGCAGGCTGTCGATGACCGCGCCGGTGAAGCCCCACACGAGCATGCCCTCCACCCGGAAGCCGGGACCCCAGTGGGGTCCGCCGCCGTAGCGCACCATGATGCGGTTGGCCGGGTCGGCGAGGTCGGCGATCGGCACGCGGGAGACGGCGGCGACCTCGTCCAGGTCGGTGGGGCGCACCTCGCTCGGCTCTCGCCACCAGCCCAGGACGGGCGCCACCCGGAAGTCGCTGAAGCTCAGGTACAGCTCCGGCAGGCGGCCGACGACGTCGACCCCGGCGGGGACGAGCCCGGTCTCCTCCTCGGCCTCACGGAGCGCGGCGGCCTCGGGGGAGGCGTCGGACGGCTCGATCCGGCCGCCGGGGAACGCGGGCTGCCCGGAGTGCCTGCGCAGGCCGTCGCCGCGCTGGATGAGGAGCAGGTCCGGCCCCCGTGCCCCCTCGCCGAAGAGGACGAGGACGGCGGACTCGCGCCCGCCGTTCCTCGGCGGCCGCATGGGCGGCGGCACGGTCATCGTCGTGGCGGCGTCCGCGAGCGCGGCCAGCCACTGGGGAGGCGGGTTCATACGTGGGACCTGTTCCGGAGGTTGTCGCGCCGTCGGATGGGTGGTCGGGGCCGCGTGCGCGGAACGCCTCGCGCGGGCGCGGGGTCCGCGTCCGCGCGGGCACCGCCGTGTGAGGGAGCGCGCCCGGAGGAAGTCGTCATATCGTCGGACCTTCCCCGGCACCGGCGGAGGGGGACACCGCCGCCGCGCCGGGTACCGCGGGCCGCGGAGCCCGCGGCGGAGTCCATCGCACACTCACCTGATCAGAGTACAAAGTACGGCGGGTGCTTGCCGAGGGGCGGGGGTCGCGGACGCCGCGGGCACTCCGTGTGTACGCGCCGGGACCCGGCCGCCCCCGGGGCCGGCTCCCGTTCCCAGGGGACGGGACATCTCAGAGAGCCGCTGGATAGACATCTGGGCCCCGGCTCCCGTTCCCCGGGGAGCCGGGCCCCCTCCCGGGGGCACGGCTCCCCGGGAGGCGCGGTCCGCCGGGTCCTCAGGAGAAGGAGCGCATCCGCAGCAGCTTGGTGGCGGTCACGGTGTCCGTGGGGCCCTCGCCGAAGGAGGGGCACAGGCGGGCCAGGCCGCAGGCGCCGCACGCGGGCTTGCGGGAGTGGCAGACCCGGCGGCCGTGCCAGATCACGCGGTGGGAGAGCATCGTCCAGTCCCGGGGCGGGAAGAGTTCGCCGACGGCGTGCTCGACCCTCACCGGATCCTCCTCGTCCGTCCACCCGAACCGGCGGACGAGCCGCCCGAAATGGGTGTCGACGGTGATACCGGGCACATCGAAGGCGTTGCCGAGCAGTACGTTTGCAGTCTTTCGTCCTACACCGGGTAGTTTGACCAGGTCGGAGAGGTTTCCCGGAACCTCCCCACCGTGCCGGTCGCACAGCGCCTGACCGAGGCCGATGAGGCTGTTGGTCTTGGCCCGGAAGAAGCCGGTCGAGCGGATCATCTCCTCCATCTCCTCCCGCCGGGCCGAGGCGTAGGCCTCGGCGTCGGGGTAGCGGGCGAAGAGGGCGGGGGTGACCTGGTTGACCCTCTTGTCCGTGCACTGCGCGGACAGGATCGTCGCGACCAGCAGCTCCAGGGGGGTCGTGAAGTTCAGTTCGCAGTGGGCGTCCGGATACAGCTCGACGAGCTGCCGGTACATCTTGCGGGCACGGCGGACCAGCGCGAGTCGGCTCTCGCCTGTGGGAGTGGCCGCCTCCGCCGTCGCGTCTGGTGTGTCACGGGGCATCGTCACAGGGTAGGCGCCCCGGTGGTGGAGCGGGCGCGGTCACCGACCCGGTGCCCGGATGTTCCGGCTCCCCCTCGGTGTTCGTGCTGGTGACGGCACCGACGGCCGGAACCGTGTCACCAGTGTCCGATGGCGCGGCGCGGTCGGCCCTGGTACAGAACTGAAGACGACTAGGATCTCAGGGGCTGGCGTCGGCTGTTGTGGGCACGTTGTCTCTCGGCGGACAAGCCGAGGTAACACCCTGGTTTCACGCCGGGGTGCGATATACGTCACACTGTTGGCGGTCAGGTTTTAGGAGGACGTGTGGTGGACGAGATCAACGAGGTGCTGCGGAAGGCCCCTCTGTTCGAGGCTCTGGACGAGGAGGACACGGCCGCGCTCCGTACCTCGGTGAACGAGGTGCGTCTCGGTCGCGGCCAGACCCTGTTCAACGAGGGTGACGAGGGCGACCGCCTGTACGTCATCCTCAGCGGGAAGGTGAAGCTGACCCGCACGGCCGTGGACGGCCGCGAGAACCTGCTCGGGGTGCTCGGCCCCAGTGAGATGTTCGGGGAACTGTCCCTGTTCGACCCGCGCCCGCGCACCGCGAGCGCCGTGGCGGTCACCGACTCCGTGCTCGCCGGACTGGGCCACGACGACCTGCGCCCGTTCCTGTCCAGCCGTCCGCAGGTGTCGCTGCAACTGCTCAAGGCACTGGCCGCGCGTCTGCGCCGGACCAACGACGTGATGGCCGACCTGGTCTTCACCGACGTCCCGGGCCGTGTCGCCAAGGCCCTGCTGGAGCTGGCCGACAAGTTCGGCAAGGAGGGCGAGGACGGCCTGCACGTCCACCACGACCTCACCCAGGAGGAGCTCGCCCAGCTGGTCGGCGCCTCCCGGGAGACGGTCAACAAGGCCCTCGCCGAGTTCGCGCTGCGCGGCTGGCTGCGGATCGAGGCCAAGGCCGTCGTCCTGCTCGACGTCGAGCGGATGCGGCGCCGCGCCCGCTAGGGAGCGCGCACGCCAGGGCACCCACGCCAGGACGTCCCCGGCCTGAACGCTGTGTGGCCGCCCCTCCCCTCGGGGGTGGGCGGCCACAGCGCTGTCCGGGGTCCCGTGCCCCCGGGCGGGATCCGGGGCGGCCGGCTCCCACCGGCACGACAGGCGGCCGACGCGCCCGGGCCGGGGCGGTCCCGTGCGCACGGGCGCCCAAGGCCCCACGGACGCGACCGCGGGGCCCCACGGTCGCGCCGGCCGGCTTCGAGCCGTCAGACCTCGACGCCCTCGGGGAGCTCGCCGCGCGAGGACAGGTAGCGCAGTTGGGCGCGCACCGACGAGACCGCCGCGAACCGGATCTGCTCGGCGACGTCGGGGTAGACCCGGTCGGCGATCTCCTCGACCCCGGTCGCTCCCGCGCCCACCGCGTCCAGGACCTGGCGCAGGCGCGACTCGCGGTGGTCGACGTAGGAGTCCAGCACCGCCGCCGGGGACGTGAGGATCGGCCCGTGCCCGGGCAGCAGGGTGCGCACGTCGTGCTCGCGCACGATGTCGCGCAGCCGGTACAGCGAGTCCATGTAGGGGCCCAGCCCGTCGTCGCCGTCGATCACCGTCGTGCCGCGCCCCAGGACCGTGTCACCGGTCAGCAGGGTGTTGTCCGCCTCCACCATCAGGCACACGGAGTCCTCGGTGTGCCCCGGGGTGGCGATCACCCGCACCTCCAGGCCGTCGGCCTCCAGGACCTCGCCGTCGGACAGGCCGCGGCCACTGATCCGGACCGCCGGGTCGACCGCGTGCACCGGTGCGCCGGTCAGCTCCGAGAAGTACCGGGCGCCCTCGCCGTGGTCGGGGTGGCGGTGGGTCACCACGGTCATCAGGACCTGGGCCCCCTGCTCCTGCACGGTGCGCGCCACCCGTTCCAGGTGGCGCTCGTCGTGGGGGCCGGGATCGACGACCACGACCCCGCGCGCGCCCGGCTCCCGCAGGATCCAGGTGTTGGTGCCCTCCAGCGTCATCGGGCCGGGATTGGGGCACAGCACGCAACTGGCGCGCAGTGTCCCGGAACCGTCGATCCTCATCGCACCTCGCTTCGCTCGCCGGACCGGACGGCCGGGGTCGGGAACCCGCACGAACGGTCCGCGCCGTGGCACGGAGCGCCTCAGGGGGCCGCGCCGGGTTTCGGCAGAGGGTAGTCGACCCCGTTCGGCGCGACGACGCGGAGTCGGCCGTCGACCTCGCGGATGACCGGTTCAATGGGGACGATATCCCGTCGCGCCTCCCGGACGCCCCGCAGGGTCCGGCAGTCCGCGAGTTCGGCGCAGGACACCGCCGTGGGCGGCAGCATCGGCATCCGGCCCGCCTCCCACTCGGAGGCGACCGCGGCCGGGTCGGTCCAGCGGGTCAGGTCGGCCTCGCCGCCCACGTCGCGGGAGACCTGCCCCGGCGGGAGTTCGGCGGCGAAGAACCAGGTGTCGTAGCGGCGCGGCTCGGTCCTCGGGGTGATCCAGCGCGACCACGCCCGCAGCCACTCCGAGCGCAGGACGAGGCCGCGCCGGGACAGGACCTCGGTGAAGGCGCGGGAGCGGTCGATCAGGCCCAGCCTGTCCCGCTCCCACTCCTCGGTGTCCGTGTCGAGGGTGATGGCCTCCTCGTCCGTGCTTCCGGGCTCGCCGGCCAGGAGCACGCCGGTCTCCTCGAAGGTCTCCCGGACCGCCGCGCACACCAGGGCGCGCGCCATCGGCACGTCGGTGCCGAGCGTGCGCGCCCACTCCTCGGGGGAGGGCCCGGTCCAGGGCACGCCGCCGTCGGCGTCGCGTTCGTCCACCCCTCCTCCGGGGAAGACGAAGGCGCCCGGCGCGAAGCCCATGGAGCGCACCCTGCGCATGAGCAGGACCTCCATGGACGCGTCCGTTCCCGCTCCGCTCCGGTCCGCGCCGGCCGCCGCGCCCCGCGCACCCTCCGCGGGCCGCAGGAGCATGACCGTGGCGGCCGGGCGGGTCGGGACGGCGCCGTCGTCCGCGGCTCCGTCCCGCCCGCCGCGCCCCGGGCCGCCCCGTTCGCCGTCACTGGGCTCTGAGCCGTGGTGCATCGACGTACTCTCCTGGGTCTCGGAATCGGGAAGCCGCGCCGCGGCCCGGGGCGATTCACTCAGAAGGGGGCGAACCGCTCAGCGGACCTCGACGATCATCTCAACCTCGACCGGGGCGTCCAACGGCAGGGCGGCCACTCCCACGGCGGCGCGGGCGTGCACACCCGCGTCCCCGAAGACCTGGGCGAGCAGGTCGCTGGCGCCGTTGACCACGCCGGGGTGGCCCGTGAAGTCGGGGGCGCTGGCCACGAAGCCGCCGACCTTCACCACCCGGACCACGTTGGACAGCTCGCCGACCTCGGCGCGCACCGCCGCGATCGCGTTCAGCGCGCACAGCGCCGCCAGGTCCCGCGCGGCCTCCGGACCGACCTCGGCCCCCACCTTGCCGGTGGCGGGCAGCTCGCCGTCCACGAACGGAAGCTGGCCGGACACGTACACGTGGTCGCCGCTGCGCACCGTCGGCGTGTAGGAGGCCACCGGCGCCGCCACCTCGGGCAGGATCAGCCCCAGCTCGGCGAGGCGCTCCTCGGGAGTGGGCATCACAGCTCCCGCTTCATGTACGCCACGTACTGCTGGTTGCGGGGGTCGGTGCCCTCCGGCAGCGGGGCGGGCACGACCGAGACGAGCTCCCAGCCGTCGGCGCCCCAGTTGTCCAGGATCTGCTTCGTGGCGTGCGACAGCAGCGCCACGGTCTGGTACTCCCACTTGCTCATGCGTCCTACCCCTGTTCGGTCACCGGCGCCCCGCCCCCGACGGGCCGGGCGCCGCACGTCAACGCCGCCAACCCTACTCACCCGCGGTCCTCCCCCGCGCACCCCGACCGGTCCCCGGGCCCCCTCCCGGGCGCCCGCATAGACTGCCTGGAGTGAGCGAGGGCGAGCACGGACCGCAGCCTCCGGGTGGGGCGCGCGCGAAAGCACGACTGCACATCGTCACCGGAAAGGGCGGGACCGGAAAGACCACGGTGGCCGCGGCGCTGGCGCGGGCGCTGGCCTCCGACGGCGGGAGGGTGCTGCTGGTCGAGGTGGAGGGCCGCCAGGGCGTCGCCACCCTCCTCGGCAGCCCGCCGCTGCCCTACGAGGAGCGGGAGATGCTCTCCGTGCCCGGCGGCGGCACGGTGTGCGTGCTGGCGGCCGACGCCGAGGCCGCGCTGCTGGAGTACCTGGAGATGTTCTACGGGATGCGCCGGGCCGGCCAGGCGCTCAACAGACTGGGCGCCGTGGACTTCGCCACCACCATCGCGCCCGGGCTGCGCGACGTCCTGCTCACCGGCAAGGCCACCGAGGCGGTGCGGCGGCGCCGGGGCCGGCGCCGCAGGCCCTCCGACGCTCCGTCCGACGCCCCCTTCCACTACGACGCGGTGGTGATGGACGCGCCGCCCACCGGCCGGATCGCCCGGTTCCTCAACGTGAACTCCGAGGTGGCGGGACTGGCACGGGTGGGACCGATCCGCAACCACGCGGACCGGGTCATGGAGGTCATCCGCTCCGAGCAGACCCGCGTGCACTTCGTGTCCCTGCTGGAGGAGATGCCCGCCCAGGAGACACGGGACGGTATCGCCGAGATCCACGGACTGGGGCTCAGGTTGGGAATGGTGCTGGTGAACATGGTGCGGCCGCCGCTGCTGGACGAGGCCGACCTGGCCGCCGCCGCGGACGGGGGCCCCGACCTGGACGCGCTCGCCGCCGGGCTGAAGGAGGCGCGCTTCGAGGCCCCCGGGGAACTTGCGGCGGCGCTGGCCGGGGAGGTGCGGGCGCACGCACTGCGGGTCCGGCTGGAGCGCCGGGTGCGCTCCGACCTGGAGGAGCTGGGCCGTCCGCTGTTGGAGCTGCCCCTGCTGGAGGGCGGTGTGGACCGCGCCGCCCTGGAGGTCCTGGCACGGCGGCTGGCCGAGCAGGGAGTGCGCCTGTGACCCCCGCGGCACACGAGCGGCTGGACGTGGACGCGCTCGTGGACGACCCCGGGACGCGGATCATCGTGTGCTGCGGCGCGGGCGGGGTCGGCAAGACCACCACCGCCGCCGCGCTGGGGCTGCGCGCCGCCGAGCGCGGGCGCCAGGCCGTGGTGATCACCGTGGACCCGGCGCGGAGGCTGGCCCAGTCGCTGGGGCTGGAGTCGCTGGACAACACCCCGCGTCCGGTGCCGCTGCCCGAGGGGGCCGCGGGCAGCATGCACGCGATGATGCTCGACATGAAGCGGACCTTCGACGAGGTCGTGGAGCAGCACGCGGCCCCCGAGCGGGCCCGGCAGATCCTGGCCAACCCCTTCTACCAGACCCTCTCCACGAGCTTCTCGGGCACGCAGGAGTACATGGCCATGGAGAAGCTGGGCCAGCTGCGCCAGTCGGGGGACTGGGACCTGATCGTGGTGGACACCCCGCCCAGCCGGTCCGCCCTGGACTTCCTGGACGCTCCCAAGAGGCTGGGCCGGTTCCTGGACGGGCGCCTGATCCGCTTCCTGAGCGCACCGGCCAGCACGGGGGCGTTCCGCCTGCTCGGCGCCGGGTTCAACCTGGTGACCTCGACGATCGGCAGGATCGTGGGCGCCCAGCTCCTCGACGACCTGCGCTCCTTCGTGTCGGCGTTCGACACGGTGTTCGGCGGGTTCCAGGAACGCGCCGAGCGCACCTACCGGCTGCTGCGGACACCGGGGACGGCGTTCGTGGTGGTGGCCGTCCCGGACACGGACGCGATGCGCGAGGCGTCCTACTTCGTGGAGCGGCTGGCCACCGACGCCATGCCGCTGGCCGGACTGGTGGTCAACCGGACCCACCCGCTGCCCGGGGGCCCGGCGGCCGACGTGGGCTCGCGGGAGGCGGTGGCGGCCGCGGAGCCGCTGGAGCGCTCGGGCTCGCACCCGCTGGCGTCGGCCGCGCTGCGGCTGCACGCGGAGAGGGTCCGCACACGTGAGCGCGAGAACCGGTTGCGGGACGCGCTGCTGTCCTCGCACGGCGGCGTGCGCATGGTCGAGGTGGCCGCCCTGCCCGAGGACGTGCACGACCTGGCGGGGCTGCGCGGGATCGGTGAGGCGCTGGCCTCCGCGCCCCCGGACCGCTAGACCGTGTCCGCGAAGGCGCGTCGGCCCGCCCCGTGGGCCGTGGTCCCGCACTCGGAGCGCACCGCGGCGCTCCGGCCCCGCCCCGCTGTGAGTACAGGACCATCCGGGGATGGGGCCCCGGTCACGCCGGCGACGTATCCGGCCGGCCCGCCGGCTCCGGGTCACCGGGGCCGGCCGCCGCGGATCGGATCCTTCGCGGGTCGGGCTCCTTCACGGATCGGGTCCTTCGCGGGTCAGGCCGCGGACGTGCGGTCGGCGTACGCGGCCGCGTAGCTCGCGAGGTCGCCCCCGCCCTCGCGGTCGGCCTCCTGTAGAAGCGGCTCCCAACTGGCGACGCCGGGGTGCTTGCGCAGCAGCGCGCGCCGCTCGCGCTCGGTCATGCCGCCCCAGACGCCGAACTCGACCCGGTTGTCGAGGGCGTCGGCCAGGCACTCGGTACGTACCGGACACCTCTGGCAGATGAGTTTGGCGCGGTGCTGCGCCGCGCCCTGCACGAACAGCGCGTCAGGGTCTCCGCGCCGGCACAGCGCCCTGGTCGTCCACTGGTCGGTCCACATGCCCTACTCCCTGTGTGCGCACCCGCCCGTGTGCGCCGGCGGGGTTCCCGGGACACGGGGCTCCCGCTGTCCCGAGGGGCCGGGGAGGACGGGTAGGCTCCCGCTGCCGCGTGGGGTGCGTCGAGGTCCACCCCCGTTGCCTAGAAAGTTACGGATCTGTGCGCCGCGCCGACAGAACCCACTCGACCCACTTTTCGTCCAACCGAATATGGCCCGCTCGGGCCATTGCGTGGGGCCGTACGGCCCTCCGCGCCGGACGCACGGACCCCCGCAGCACCGAACCGTGTAGCGATTGGTCTGCGATAAGCATGAAAAGATGGCATGGGGGCACAGCCCGCGGGACAACGCGGGTCTTTCTGCGCGTTCGCGCACTGTCCGTTCCACATCGCACCACTTCGCGCGTTCGTGGTCACTTAGTCTGATGGGGTGGGTCAGGGGACATTGCTTCAAAGAATCAGCCAACTGGTCGTCATCGGCGCCATCGCGGGTCTCCTCGTCGCCGCGCTCGCCCTTCCCGCGGTCGGGGGCCTGGGGATCACGGCCCGTAACGTCGCCAGCAACTTCCTGAACATGCCCGGCAACCTGGAGACTCCTCCTCCACCGCAAAGATCGACGATCTATGACAGCGAGGGCGGTGTCATCGCCGAGATCTTCGACCAGAACCGGGAACTGGTCGATATCGAGGACGTCTCGCCGGTCATGATCGACGCGATCCTCGCCATCGAGGACGCCCACTTCTACGAGCACGGCGGCATCGACGTGGCGGGCACGTTCCGCGCCGCCATCCGCACCATGAACGGCAACACCCAGGGCGCCTCCTCCATCACGCAGCAGTACGTCAAGAACGTGCAGATCGAGGCCGCCACCTCCCAGGAGGAGCTGGACGAGGCCCGTGAGGAGACCATCGCCCGCAAGATCCGGGAGCTGCGCTACGCCGTGGCCCTGGAACAGCGGATGAGCAAGGACAAGATCCTCGAGGGCTACCTCAACATCGCCTACTTCAGCGACGGGGCCTACGGCGTCGAGTCCGCCGCGCAGCACTTCTTCCAGGTGCCCGCCAGCGACCTGGAGCTGCACCAGGCCGCCACCATCGCGGGGCTGGTCCGCTACCCCTACCTGTACAACCCACGGTTCAACCCCGAGCAGACCATCGACCGGCGCAACGTGGTGCTCGACCGCATGGTGGCCACCGGCGCCATCACCGAGGCCGAGGCCGCGGAGGCCAAGAAGGAGCCGATGGAGCTGGACCTGTCCACGCCGCCCAACGGCTGCGTGCCCAGCGACCAGCCGTTCTTCTGCGACTACGTGGTCCAGGAGATCGAGAAGGACGAGCGCTTCGGTCCCAGCGAGACCGAGCGGGCGCGCTGGCTGCGTACCGCGGGCCTGCAGATCCACACCACGCTCGACCCGCAGACCCAGGAGTCCGCGCAGGCGGCCGTGGACAAGTGGGTGCCCCGCAAGAACGAGTCCCGCAAGGTGGGCGCCGAGCTCGTCATCCAACCGGGCACCGGCCACATCCTCGGCATGGCCCAGAGCCGCAACTACGGGCCCGACGAGAGCAAGCTCGGCGAGACCTCCATCAACTTCACCACCGACGCCGACCGCGGCGGCAGCAACGGCTTCCAGGCCGGGTCGACGTTCAAGGCCTTCACCCTGGCCGCCGCCCTGAACGAGGGGCTGCCGTACAGCACCTCGTTCAACTCCCCGTCCAGCGTGTCCATCTCCGGGCAGCGCAGCTGCAACGGCGGCACCCTGAGCACCTGGTCTCCCAGCAACGCCGGTGACACGAACTCCAGCACCACGCACAACATGGTGTCCGGGACCAAGGCGTCGTCCAACACCTACTTCGCACAGCTCCAGGAGCGGGTGGGCATCTGCGACGTGATGAAGATGGCCGAGAAACTGGGGCTCAAGCGCGCGGACGGCACGCTGTTCACCGAGAACCCGAACACGCTGGCCAACAGCAGCTTCACCCTGGGCAGCGAGGAGGTCTCCCCGCTGCGGGTGGCCAACGCGTACGCGACCTTCGCCTCGGGCGGGATCTACTGCGAGCCGCAGGCCATCACCAAGATCAAGGACCAGCAGTCGGGCACCACGATCGACATCGAGCCGGAGTGCTCGCGGGTGCTCGACGAGGAGGTCGCCAAGGGGGTCAGCTACCTGCTGACCCAGCCCTTCAACGGCGGCACCGCGGCCAACATCCACATCGGGCGTCCGGCGGCGGGCAAGACCGGCACCACCGACGGTTCGGCGGCGGCCTGGTTCGCCGGGTTCACCCCGCAGATGGCGGCCGCGGTCTTCGTCGGCGACCCGCGCGGCCCCCAGCAGTACCCGCTGCGCGGCGTCACCATCGGGGACGACTACTACGGCGTGGTCTACGGGGCGACGATCCCCGGCCCGATCTGGGGAGAGACCATGAAGGGCGCCCACGAGGGGCTGGAGGTCAAGCAGCTCCCGTCGCCGCCGGCGCAGTTCGGCTCGACGTCGGCCCCCCGGCCCCCGAAGCCGGAGAGCGACGCCGACCCGGCCAGTGACGAGGGCGGTGTGCCGAACGTGGTCGGCCTGTCGGAGGGGGCCGCCGTGAGCGCCCTGGAGGCCGCCGGCTACACGGTGAACGTGTCCGGGACCCGGATCCGCTCCGCCGAGCCGGAGGGAACGGTGGCCGCGGTCAACCCGGACCCGGGCACCCGGCTGCCGGACGGGGCCACGGTGAACGTGTTCCTGAGCCGCGGCGGCGGAACGGCCGACGGCCGGGGGAACGACGAGGACTGGTTCCCGGCCCAGCCCGCCTCCACTCCCACGGTCAGGGAAGAGGAGTAGGCGAGGCGGCCAGCGAGAGGGGGCGGCGGTGCGGACACCGCCGCCCCCTCGCATGCCGGGCGGAGCGCGTCGGGCGCGGGGCCCGTGCCGCGGGGGCCGTGCCGGCCGTCCGGATCAGGACGGCGGGTCCACGGGGCAGCGGGGACTACGGGCGGAGCGCCGGGGAGAGGTGGAGCTCAGGGGAACCGTGTCAGCCGGCGAGCTGGCGCTTGACCTCGGCGGCCACGCGGTCTCCCGCGGCCCGGTCGGCGACCCGGGGCTTGACGACCTTCATGACCTGGCCCATCGCCCTGGGGCCCTCGGCGCCGGTCTCCGTGACGGCCTCGGCCACCAGGGCGGAGAGCTCCTCGTCCGTGAGCTGCTTGGGCAGGTAGTCGGAGATGACCTCGCTCTCGGCCCGCTCGGCCTCGGCCTGCTCGGGCCGGCCGCCCTTCTCGAACGCCTCGGCCGCCTCGCGGCGCTTCTTGGCCTCGCGGGTCAGCAGCCGGGTGACCCCCTCGTCGTCGAGGGAGCGCTGGGCGGCACCGGCCGCCTCCTCGGTGGAGATGGCGGCCAGGACCATACGCAGGGTCCCGGTACGCACCTTGTCACGCGCCTTGATGGCGGTGGTCAGGTCGTTCTTGAGGCGCTCTTTGAGTTCGGACATGGACTGATCCTACGGCGGCGGGCGACCGGCCCACCAACGGTTTGCGCGCGGGTGCACCACGGCATCTGCGACGATCTCCACAACAACGAAGGAGGAAGATGGGCGCCGACAACAGAGGACTCCTGCGCCGGGTGGGGCGCGCGGCCGCGGTCACGGGCGCCGTCGGCGCGGCGGGACTGGCCTACGCCTCGGTCATCGAGCGCAACTGGTTCCGGCTGCGCCGCTACGAGCTGCCCCTCCTGCCGCCCGGAAGCCCGCGGCTGCGGATCCTGCACCTGTCCGACGCGCACCTGACGCCGGGCCGGAGGATGCTCATCGACTGGATCCGGGGGCTGGACGCCTACGAGCCGGACCTGGTGGTCAACACGGGCGACTCGCTGGCGCACCCGGACGCGGTGGGTCCCTTCACCGAGGCTCTGGGGCCGCTGCTGGAGCGGCCGGGCGCCTTCGTGTACGGATCCAACGACCTGTTCTCACCGCAGCTCAAGAACCCGGCCCGCTACCTGTGGCGGACGAGCAAGGACGACTACGGCAAGCGCCGGGTGCCGGACCTGCCCTGGCGCGAACTGGGCGCGGCCATGTCCGCTTCCGGGTGGCTGGACCTGAACAACCGCAGGGGGGAGCTGAGGGCCGGCGGCCTGGACGTCGCCCTGGCCGGTGTGCACGACTCGCACATCAAGCTGGACCGGTACGAGGAGGTCGCCGGACCGGCGGACCCGTCGGCGGCCCTGCGCCTGGGCGTGCTGCACTCCCCGGAGCCGTCCAACCTGGACCGGTTCACGGCCGACGGCTACCAGTTGCTCCTGGCCGGGCACACGCACGGGGGCCAGCTCTGCCTGCCGTTCTACGGGACGCTGGTCACCAACTGCGGGATCGACCGCAGGCGCGCCTGGGGACTGCACGGGTACGGGGACGCGTGGCTGCACGTGTCCGGCGGCCTGGGCACCTCGCCGTACGCGCCGGTGCGGTTCTGCTGCCGCCCGGAGGCCTCGCTGCTGGACATCGTGGCGGCCTCCTGAGGACTGGTCCGCGCGGCCGAGAAAGCGTGCGCGAGCACTCCTGACGTCCGCTAGACTTGGGGACGTTGCTTCGGGGTGTAGCGCAGCTTGGTAGCGCGCTTCGTTCGGGACGAAGAGGTCGTGGGTTCAAATCCCGCCACCCCGACCAGAGCAAGAGGCCGGTCCTTCGGGACCGGCCTCTTGTCGTTGTGGGGCAGGCGGGGCGACTCGGCCATGGTCCAGGCCCACGAGCGAGCAGCTCCGTGCCGAGGAGTCCGTCGGGGAAGTCGTGGAACCGGACACCACGGGCGCCCACAGCGCCGGTGCTGCCGACGCGCGGATCCCGCGACCGGCCGGAGGGCTCTTGGCGGTCACCGCCCTGACTGGGGCACACCACTCTGGCGGAGACGACCGTGTACGGGATCATCGCGCACCGCGCCCGGGAGGAGCCGACCGGCGCGCGCACGGAGTCCTGGGGCGCCGTCCCCGAGGCGGGACCGACGGCCCCGTCGAACGCCGGTTCCCCGGCCCGGTGCGTGACCGGGCCGGGGAACCGTGGGCTTCCAGCGGATGTCCTCCGTGGTGCTCCTAGCGGATGTTGACGTCCACGCAGGAGTAGAAGGCGTTGCTGGTGTCGGCGACGTTCCACCGGGCCAGGATCGTGTGTCGGCCGTTGTAGCCGGACAGGTCCACGGTGTGCCGGACGGTCGACGGCGGGCGGGCGCCGTGGTCGTTGAAGTTGGCGACGCGCTGGCCGCCGATGAAGTACTCCCAGTTGGCGGTGGAGTGCATGGCGGTGAGGGTCCACGTGAAGGTCAGGGAGTTGCCCACGTCGGTGACGTGCCAGCCGTGGTTGTCGTCGTCGAGCTCGGCGAACCGGGAGTTGCCGCCGGAGCAGCTCATCAGGCCCTTGGGGCCCTCGACACTCTGCGGTTCCCACTTGATGCCGCCGCACTGGACCATGATCGCGGCGCACTGCGCCTGGCGGCTCATGGGTGCGGAGACGTAGCCGTGTGCGCTGGCGACGCCCGCGGGCATCAGGGTGAAGGTCAGCGCGGTGGCGGCGGCGACGGCCGCGAGGGAGCGGATTCTGCTGCGGATCTTCATGAGCGGGGGCCCTTCTTTCGGGTCACGATCCCGGGTCGGGGGTCGTAGCGGGGTGACCCGGACCGTTGCCGGTCCAGGCGGGCGGAGGCCGTCCATCGGGGTCCGGATATCCCCCGTGCGGACGGCGGACGGCACTGTCCCGGAAATTCCGGGCGTCCCCGGCATTTCCTTCCACCTGTTGCGAAGACCGTAAAGAGACCGTCACTACACGTCAAGACTCCTGTTACGGAGGGGAACCGGGTGCCACCCGTACCGGGTGAGGTGCCCACTCGCTCACCCTCCGGCACTGGTACTGCCGACAGGCCCGGCTCCTTCGGGCCACCAACTGGAAAGACACCTTACAGTTATGGGCCGTGGTCTATCCGGGGACCGTGTAGACCAATGCCGCCGACGGGGGCCGGGCGGACCGTACCTGCCCCCGGAGATATATTTTTCTTACCCCGGCCTCCGCAGGGCCCCGCGACGGAAAGCAGTGGCCTCCGACGGCCCCCGACCCTAGGCTCGCGGGCATGTCCCCTGGCTTCCTCCCGGGACTGGATCTGTCCCGGGCCCTCTACACGGACGCGGTCGCTCCGCTGCTCGCCGCCGGACGCCGTCCGGTTCCGCACGCCGCCGCGCTGCTCGGTCCGGGCTCCGAGGTCCTCGGGTTCGACACCGATCGCTCCACGGACCACGGATGGGGACCGCGCCTACAGCTCTTCGTGGCCGACTCCGGCGAGCGCGGGCGGGTGCTGGACATGCTCGCCGACGGCCTGCCCGACCGGGTGCGCGGCTGGCCGACCCGGTTCGCCCCCGGAGACGGCCCTCCCGGTACCTGGCTGCCCGACGCCGACGCGCCCGACGGCCGCCACCGGGTGGAGGTCCTCGACCTCGGCGACTGGTTCCGCGGGCAGGTGGGCTTCGACCCGCGCGGCGGCGTGACCACCGCCGACTGGCTCGCCACACCCGCCCAGCGGCTCGCCGAGACGGTCGGCGGCGCCGTCTTCCACGACGACACCGGCGAACTCACCGGGGTCCGGAAGCGCCTGGCCTGGTACCCGGGCGACGTGTGGCGGTACGTGCTGGCCTGCCAGTGGCAGCGCGTGTCCCAGGAGGAGGCCTTCCCCGGCCGCTGCGCGGAGGTCGGCGACCCCCTGGGCGCCCGGGTGGTGGCCGCCCGGCTGGTGCGCGACCTCATGCGCCTGGCCCTGCTGCTGTCCCGCCGCTACCCGCCCTACTCCAAGTGGCTGGGCAGCGCCTTCTCCCGCCTTCCCGAGGCGGAGGCGCTCACCCCGCCGCTGTCCCGCGGCCTGGACGCGGACGCCGGCGCCCTCGCCGAGGCGTGCTCCCTGCTCGCCGCGTGGCAGAACCGGACCGGTCTCGCCGAGTCCCTGGACACCGGCCTCCGGCCGTTCCACGACCGCCCCTGGCCGGTGCTGGACTCGGCCCGGTTCACCCGCGCCCTGCTGGAGCGGATCGGGGACCCCGCACTCGTGGGACGTCCCCCGGTCGGCGCGGTCGACCAGTTCGTCGACAGCACCGACGCCCTGACCCGGCCGGAGGTCTTCCGTTCCCTGGAGCCGTGAGGCACCCTCTCGGGACGTGCGTCGGACCGGCGGCGGGGCCCGGGAGAGGCAGGAGTCCCCGACGCGCCCGGGGAGCGTCCCCGGCCTCGGCCCCGGCAGATGTGCCCGGCGTCGATCACCGGCAGGAGCGTCCGGCCCCGGCTCCGGGTCGGATGTGCGCGGCTCCCGTTTCCCGACAGTGTGCTCGGCACCGATTCCCGACAGCGTGCCCTCTCCGCCCCGGTATACGGGGTGTCGTACGATCCCAGGCATGGGCCGATCGTCCGATGAACCACCCCTGCGCCGGATCAGCGGGGAGGCCTGCGCCCTCGGCGGCGCCGGGTACGCCGTCCTGCTCCAGATCGCCCATCCCAGCGTCGCCCAGGGGGTGCACGACCACAGCGACTTCTCCACCCGGCCGTTCAACCGCCTGCTCGGCACCCTCTACTTCGTGTACGGGACGATCTACGGCACCGAGGAGGAACGGGAGCGCCTGCACGCCATCGTCCGCGCGATGCACCGCAAGGTGAACGGCCCGGGATACCGCGCGCTCGACGACGACCTGCTGCTGTGGGTGGCCGCCACCCTGTACGACTCCACCTCCCGCCTGTACGCGATGGTGTTCGGGGAGCCCGGTGAGGAGGAGCGCGCCCGGCACCTGCGCGAGGCGTCGGTGCTCGGCACCGCCCTGGGCCTGCCCGAGGAGAAGTGGCCCACGAGCCTGGCGGAGTTCGACGCCTACTGGGACAGGTCCGTGGCCGGACTGCACGTGGGAGAGGAGGCGCGCAGGATCACCGAGCAGCTGTTCCACCCGGAGTCCCTGCCCCTGCGGCCGCTCATGAGGGTGCAGTCGCTCCTGACCGGCGGGCTGCTCCCGCCCCGCCTGCGCGAGCAGTTCGCCATCCCCTGGTCGGACGCCCGCCAGCGCCGCTTCGACCGGGTCGTGCGGGTGACCCGGGCGGTGTACCCGCGCATCCCCCGGCCCGTGCGCTTCCTGCCCACCACCCTGTGCCTGTGGACCATGCGTCGCGGGCTGCTGGGACCGCGCTGGCTGGGTCCGCCGCGGCGCCGGTCGGGGCCGCGCGGGGCGAAGGGGACTCTCGGCCAGGCCGGCTGAGGCCGTCAGCCGAGGGAGGCGGGCGGGTCCTCCAGGGCCTTCCTGGCCTCCTCCGCCTCGGCCAGTCCCAGCTCGGTGAAGACCTCCTCCGCCTCCTTCAGGAGCTCCCGTGCCCGGTCCGCCGCCATGGTCGGTGCGGGCAGCCGGCCGAGGGCGAGCGCGGCACGGGCGACCATGTAGCGCTCACTGCGCTCGGTCGCCATGGCGTGGGCCTTCTCCAGCTCTGCCGCGGCCTCCTCATAACGACCCGCGGCGGCGTAGGTGATCCCCAGGTCGCTGCGGATCTCGGCGTCGCCGCTGCGGTGTCCCGACCTCTCCGCCACTGTCAGTGCTTCGGTGTGGGACTCGACGGCCTCCTCCCAGGCCTCCGCGGCCCGATAGGCGATGCCCAGGGTGTTGTGCACGTAGACCTGGTTGCCCACCAGACGAAGGCGCAGGGACAGTTCCAACGCCTCGTTCAGGTCCTGGAAGGCGAGGTCCAGCTCACCCAGTCCAGCACGGGCCTCGCCCATGACGCGTTTGGCCTGAGCCCTCGCCTCGTCCTGGTCCTCTCCCGTGGTCTTCGCCATGGCCTGCTCCGCGCAGTGCAGTGCCTCGGTGTGTTCCCCGAGTGCCTGTTTCACCACGGCGAGGCCGCCCCACTGAAACGCCTCCAGGCGGGTGTCCCCCAGTTGGACCGCGTAGTCGAGCACGCCCTGGATGGCCTCAGCAGCGTCCGCGAGACGGCCGACACGTTCATAGACCATGCCCAGATTGGCCAGTACACGGACCAGTCCTCTGCTGTCACCCGTCGAGTTCAGCAGGTCACGAGCCTCCGTAAGGAAGTCGAGGGATTCGTCGAAGCGTCCCGAGAGGCAGTGGGCGATGCCCAGCCCGATGAGGGTCACCGCACGCCCGCGCCGGTTGCCCTGCTTGTCGCTGATCTGCAACGCCCGCTGATGTGAGCTGATCAGCAGACCCATCTGGCCGTGGAGGGCGTAGAAGCGCCACACCGCGTCGGCCATGCGCCAGGCGTATTCACCGTTGTCGTGCGAGGCGAAGTACTCGATCGTCTCCGCCAGGTTCTCCTGGTGCAGGCTGAACCAGTTCTCCGCGTCCTCCCGTCCGGACAGCTCCGTACGGTAGCCGGGACGTACCTCGACGTCCTCGTGTCCCCGTGGACCCAGGAGGTCGGCGGCGTGCTGGGCGGTCGCCATGTACTGCTCCGCCAGGCGCAGTCTGGCCGCGTCCGCCTCCTCCGCGGACAGGACCATGTCCGCACGGTCCCGGGAGAAGGCGCCGATGAGGTCGTGCAGGCGGTACACGTCCCCCTGCGGCTCCTCCAGCAGGCATACCCCGACCAGCTCCTGCAGGATGTCGTCGGCGTCCTCCACCGACATGTCCAGGAGGGCGGCCGCTCCGCCGAGGTCGATGGTGCTGCCGATCATCAGGCCCAGGAGGAGGAAGGCCCGGCTCTGGTCCCGGTTGAGGCTCTGGAAGGACAGGTCGATGGCGGACTCGACGCTCTGCCCCTCGACCTGGAGTTCGCGGAACTTGCGGTTCTGCTCGCCGAGCCGCCGGGCGACGTGCGCGAACGACCACCTGGGACGGCTGAGCATGCGTCCCGCGACCACGCGCAGGGCCAGGGGGAGACCGCCGCAGATCCGGATGATCTCCCGCGCCTGCTCGGGTTCGCGCTGTACACGCTCGTCCCCCAGGACCCGCCCGAACAGTTCCAGGGAGGACCGCTCGTCGAACACGCCGAGGGAGAGGAAGCGGGCACCGCTGAGTCCGGAGAGTTCGTTGCGCGTGGTGATCAGGGTCATCGACCCCGGGGAGGACAGCAGGAGCGGGCTGACCTGGGCGTAGCTGGCCGCGTTGTCCAGGACGAGCAGCACCCGGCGCCCCATGAGGGTCGCCCGCCACAGTGCCGACCGCTCGTCGAGGGACTCGGGCACGGCCTCGGGTTCGACGCCGACCGCGCGCAAGAGGGCTCCGAGCGCCGACGCGGCGTCGAGCGGCTCCCTGTCCGTGGTGTAGCCGTACAGGTCGATGAACAACTGCCCGTCGGGGTAGCGCTTGGCCGCCTCGTAGCCGAACCGGACCGCGGTGGTCGTCTTGCCCTCACCGCCGCTGCCCGTGATGACGCAGACCTGGGCGCGGTCCTCCCCGGCACGGGCCGCCTCGTCCAACCGCCGCAGGGAGTCCTGGCGCCCGGTGAAGTCGGGCAGGTCCCTGGGCAGGTCGTTGCGCACCACGAAGTGCGTGCCCGGCTCCTCCGTGGACGAGCCCTCCCCCTTCTCTGGAGGGTCCTCCTGGAGGATCCGGGTGTGCAGGGCGACCAGCTCCGGTCCCGGATCGACGCCCAGCTCCTCCGCGAACCTGGTCCGCAGCTCCTCGTAGACGGAGAGCGCCTTGGCACGCTCGTTGTCACGCCACAGGGCCGTGATGAGCAGGTGGTGCAGGCGTTCCCGGAACAACTCCTCGCTGACCATGGGGGTCAGCCGGGAGACCACGTCGGAGTACCTTCCCAGCTCCAGGGCGCAGGTGGCCCAGGCGATGACCGAGGACCAGTACTCCTCCTTCAGGGGGGCGACGACGGAGTAGTCCAGGTACTCCGACCCGACACCGGAGAAGGGCACTCCGCGCCAGCACTCCAGAGCCCGTTCCAGGAGTTCGACCGCCGCCTTGGACTCGGCCGCTGCGGCTGCGTCCTTGAGCCTGCGGAAGCGGTGCAGGTCGACGGATTCGGGATCGACGTCGAGGATGTAGCCGCCGGAGGTCGTGGCGATGGTGTCCGGAAGGGTGCGGCGCAGGTGGGAGATCTGGACCTGGATGACGGACCGCGCGGTGCGGGGCGGGTCGTCGTTCCACAGGTAACCGATGAGTTGCTCGATGGTGACCTCGCGGCCCAGGTGCACCAGCAGAGCCCCCAGCACGCAGCACTGGCGCGGACCGCCGACCGGAACGGGTCGACCGTCGGACCAGACGGTGATGGGGCCAAGCACGCCGAATTCCACAAACAGCAACCCTAGCAAGGGCCATTGGCAAGAAAAGGGAATACGGACATGCCAACGGCTCCGAGTACCCCCCTCCACTCAGGTACTCGGAGTGACCGTTGGACTACCCCGAAAAGAAGTTACTTCTCCTCGGCGGGCTTCTCCTCAGCGGGAGCGCTCTCCGCGGGCTGCTCCTCGGCGGGAGCGCTCTTCGTCGGGTCGGGCTCCTGGAAGGGGCTGATCTTCGCATCAGGGGCCACGTCCGCGACGATCGCCTCGAACTCCTCGTCCCAGGTCAGCATCTTCGGCACTCGCACTCCTCGTCTCACAGCACTCGCGTAGAGCCGTAACGTCGCCCTACGCCTCCTACGAAGCATCATCGAATCCGCCCTCCGGCGGACTGGCCACCCGTGGCGGGTTCCGCCTCGAAGCACACCACGGGTGGCATGTGTCCAACGAACGTCGCACTGGCCGGGTCCGCAAGCCGTCCTCTCGCGGACCCGATCGCGTCGAACGTGTTCCACACTAGAGAGATACTCTTCCACTCCGCTTTCAGTCTTCTTTCAGCGCCGGAACCGGCGTAACCGCAGCGGTTGTGGGGTCGCGCCATCATTGATCCCCGGGGGCCGCGATGGCCAGTGGCTGGCCGGTTGCGGACAGTCAGGGCCGGTCCGCACCTGCCGTGACGCCGCCCGGGCAGGCGGCAGGGGCCCTCCTCCACGAGGACCTGACCGGGGAGGAACACCGCGGCCACGGCGAAAGCGCGCGCACTTCGCGCGCACTTCTCCCTGCTTGCGCGAAACGGACGGAAAAACCGCGTCCATTCCCCTGCCCTCCCGTGGCGGAATTCCAGGAACCGCGTTCCACAAGTGGCATTATCGGCTTCTTCGGGAAGCTCTTCCGAACAGGGTGCCGTGGAAGTGCGCGTGCGGGCCGCGCGGCGTCCAGATCGCCGCAGACGCCGCCGGAGGGCGGGACCCGGCACCGGGCCCGGCGAGGGACGTCGGCTCGCGCAGGGGGCGGGTGTGCGGCCAGTGGGCCACCGGCGGGGGCCGACAGGGGTCGGCGGCGCCGTGTGGGGTCGAGCACGTACACCGACCGGCACGAGGGCTGTGGAAGATCCGGGTACGGGCCGTAGGTTCTAGGGAGTGGCCGGGTGGACGGACGCCGGCGGTTCTGGAGGGCGCGAAGTTGGAGGACGTGATGCTGGACGGCGACGGAAACGGCTGGGTGAGCCTGCCGGACGGATCCCGCAGGTGGGGAATCTACGGCGCGGCCGGTCTGCTGCTGTACGCCACCGACATGGCCGGGAACGGCCACGTACTGCTCCAGCACCGGGCCGGGTGGACCCACATGGGCGGTACCTGGGGCATCCCCGGGGGCGCCCGGAACCGGGACGAGACGCCCCTGGAGGCCGCCGTGCGCGAGTTCCGGGAGGAGGTCGACGGTGAACTGGCCGAGTACACCCTGCTGGGCGTGCACGAGCAGGACCTGAACGTGTGGCGCTACGACACGTTCCTGGCGCGGCTGCCGGAGCTGACGCCGTTCCGGCCCGGCAACTCCGAGAGCCGGGAGGTGCGCTGGGTGCCGGTGCGCTCGGCCGAGTCGCTTCCCCTGCTGCCCGCGTTCCGCACCGCCTGGCCGTACCTGTGCGCGGACCTGGCCGCCGCGACCGCGGGGAGGACGGGCGACCCGGGCGCCTCCGCCGCCGACTGACCCCGGGCTTCTCCGGTCCCGTGCGGAGCGGTCCCGCGTACGGGCCGGGCCCGGTCCCCGACCGGGCGGGACCGGCCGGCGGTGAAGCGGCCCGCGTACGCTTCGGGCCCTCCACGACGGACGCGTACGGGTCGGGCATGGAGTATCGGACACGTGAAAGCCGGATATACACACGACCCGAAACCAGAACCAGGGTCCTGAGGGGAACCAGGCGGCCCGTCCCGGACGTTGTCGGGATACTGCACGCAGGTAGGGGGAATGTCAGGGACGAGCCCTGATGTGCTCGAGGCCCCGGCCTTGCATGCTGGAGAGGACCGCCCGGCGAAGAGCGGTCGTCACGCTATTCGACTGGAGCAGTGGACATGACGCTGGAGCGCGGTAACGCCTTCACTCCCGTCGCCTCGGCGACGATGATCTGGCCCTGGACCACCTCCGTGCTGGGCGGCGCGGCCGGCGGGGCCCTCTTCTTCCTCCTCAACCTGGGCTCCGGCCTCGGTGCCATCGCCTCCGGGCTGACCGCCGCAGTGATCTTCTTCTCCCTGATCGGCGGCGTGGGCGGCGTGATGGGCAGGAAGTCCGACCGCCGGGGCAGGCGCTACGCGGCCTCCTACCCGTTCCGGTACGCGGCCGTGCCCGCCGGAATCGGCGGTGCGGGCTACGCCCTCGTCAGCATCTTCACGGGTTCGATCATCGGCGGTGTCTTCGGCGGACTGTTCGTCGCGGCGGCGATCTGGATCACCGTGGGACTCATCGCGATGGTGGTTGGGGACAAGAACGCCTAGGCTCGGTGTTTTCCGCCCAAGGCGGGAGCCAGACACTCACCTACGGGAGCAACCGGGCGCCGATGACTGAATCTGCTCGTCAGAAGATGGTCGAGCGGGTCCGCGGGCTCCTCCGCATGGCGGAGGACCCCGCGGTTACTGATGCCGAGAGCCAGGCGTTCACCGCCAAGGCCGCCGAGCTGATGACCCGCCACGCGATCGCCGAGGCCGAAGCCCGCGCTGAGAGGGGCGAGGAGCCGGACACGATCAGCCGCATGGACTACACCGTGCCGGGGCTGGGGGGCCACGGTAAGGCGCGGGTGCGGGCGCTGGCCGACATCGCCGCCGCCTACGGCTGTCAGTCCGCGGTACGGGGCAACACCTCGGAGAACACCGAACGCGTCATCATCCTGGTGGGCACGGTGAACGCGCTGGAGGCACTGCGGATTCTGCTGCCCTCGATCTCCATGCAGATGGAGGCCTCGGCGAAGTTCATGAGCTCCTCACACGTGACCGACATCCGGGAACTGCGCAACTACACGCGCTCGGAGCTGGAGACCGAGCGCAAGCGCTACTACCGGTCGTTCGTGCGTGCCTACGGGCAGGCGGTGGCCGAGCGCATCCGCGAGTTCCGGACTCGGTTGCAGGAGATGGCCACGGCCGACGAGGCCGGAGGGCCGGTGGAGGGCGTGGACTCCGTGCGCGGCGCGGAGCTGGTGCTGAAGGACGACGTGCACCGGGTGACCGAGGAGTTCCAGAAGCAGTTCCCGCAACTGCGCAAGCACCGCCCCGAGCGCACGCACAGTCCCGCGGGATATCGGGCGGGCTACCGGCGGGGACGTCAGGCCGAACTCGGTCTGGAGACCCCCGTGACCCGTGGTGGGTCCTCCACGCTGACCGAGAACGAGTAGTCCTTTTCGACTGCGGCGAAAAGTTTTCCACAGGCTGTGCACAGAACCGCTCCCGTGGCTGTTTTCGCATGTCAGAGCCGAAATGCGAGGGTTCAACGGGGGCGGTTCGGGTGTTTCGCGAGGGTGTTACCCCGGGTTATCCACAGGAAGATCGACTTCCTGTGGATAACTCTGTGGATAACGTGGCGGTCCGGCAGAGAAAGGGACCAAAACCCCAGTTCAGGACACCCGCAAAGGCTGAACCAGATAACGGAAGGACGGCTCCTCGCCCTCCTTGGCCGGCGCGTCGGTGAACACCGCGGGTTTGGTCGGCTCGGTGAAGTTGAGGTGCGCGGTGTCGCCCTCCATCCCCGACAGCCCGTCCATGAGGTAGTCGGGGCGAAAGGCCAGCCGTATCGGGTCGCCCTCGTAGCCGACCCCGATCGCCTCCATCGCCTGGGCGTCCTCGCCCGAGCCCGCCTCCAGCACGACCTCGCTTCCGGAGAAGGCCAGGCGCAGCGGGGTGTTGCGGTCGGCGACCAGCGCCACGCGCTTGACCGCCTCCATCAGCGGCGCCACGGCCACCTCGGCGCGGGCGGAGAACTCCTTGGGGAACCAGGCGGCGTACTTGACGAACTCGCTGTCGATCAGCCGGGTGGTGGTGCGGCGCTCGCCGTTCTCGAAGCCGATCATGCCCTCGCCCGGGGACAGGCTGACGCCCTCGCCCACACTGCTCGTGGACAGGGCGATGTCCACGTTGGACCGGGTGAGGAGGCCGCGCACGGTGTCGCTGAGCGTGCGCGCGGGCACCAGGGCGGAGACGTCGATGCCCTGGTCCTCGGGGCTCCACCACAGCTCGCGCACGGCGATGCGGTAGCGGTCGGTGGCGACCACCCTCAGGGTGTCGCCGGTGAAGTCGAGGTAGGCGCCGGTGAGCATGGGCAGGGTGTCGTCGCGGCTGGCGGCCGGGGCCACCTGGCGCACGGCGGCGGCGAAGGCGTCGGCGGAGACCGAGCCGATGCGACCTGGCATGCCGGGCAGGGTGGGGTAGTCCTCCAGCGGCATGGTGATGAGGGTGAAGCGCGCCGCACCCCCGGAGATCAGCAGTCTGGAGCCGTCGGTGTCGATGTGCACCGACCCGGACGGCAGGTTGCGCACGATCTCGGCCAGGAGGCGACCGGGTACGAGGGCGGAGCCGGGGTCCTCGGAGAGGACCTCCACCGAGGCGCGGGTGGAGATCTCGTAGTCGAACCCGGACAGGTGCAGGGTGGAACCGTCGGAGGAGAGCTCCAGGCGGATCCCCGCGAGTACCGGGACGGCGGGCCGGGTGGGCAGGGCCCGGGCCGTCCAGGCGACCGCCTCGGCGAACGCGTCGCGGTCCACTCGAAGTTTCACGGTGAGGCCTCCTCGTAGCTGTTGTTGCCGACAACGTACCCAGCCGTACCGACAATCGCCCCTGGCAGGACCGACGGAAACGCGGTCCGGCCGGAGGCGGTGACATGGGGCCCGTGAGGTGCTGCTTCCGGTCGGGGCGCAGCGTCCAGACGAGGCTCGTGCCGCCGGTGACGGTGCCGTCTCCGGTGCGCGGATCGGCCTCGACGGGGAGCCCGGACGCTCGCCCGCGGCCAGCCCGGCGATGGCCTCCTCGCGCACGCGGGGCTGTGGGCTACCATGACTGGCGGAGATCTCCTCTCCGCCTGGAGGGTTCGCATAGCGGCCGAGTGCAGTGCTCTTGAAAAGCACCAAGTCCTTGACGGGGCTTCGTGGGTTCAAATCCCACACCCTCCGCAGAGACCGGGGGCCGGTGGGCCCGGGCCGTGGCGCGTCAGGCGTCAACGGACCGGGAACACCGGCCCTCGGTGCGTCCGGGAACCAGGGGTTGCGCGATCCGCCCGGCCCGGGTCGTCTTACCGGTAGGAGTCGGTATCAGAGCGCCCCAACGGCAGAGAGCGGGAGCCCCCACCCGATGAGTACCACCACACCTCCAGCCCGCTGGCCGGTCACCGTTCCCGCCCTCGCCGTGCTGCTTGGAGGAGTATGTGCGGTACTGACATGGGTGACCGAAGGTCAGGTCAACATCATGGCGGCGTTCTGGACCTGCATGTGGATCTTCCACCTGGCTGTGGGGATCAGAGCGTACAACCGTGAACGCCGTGACTTCCTCGCACACCAGGCTTCCCCTCCCACGGAAGAGAAACCCGCTCCGTAGGCATCGGCCATGGCGGTGTCGAGGAGCCGGGGAAAGGCCCGCGTGCCCTGGCCGCCGTGGTCTCGAAGAGACGTCAGGGCACACGGGGGTCTCTGAGGGGTCCGCCTGCGCTCGTCACGACAGGCTGCCTCGGCCGCCGAGGAAAGCGCCGAGGCGCGACCCGGCGAACATGGTTGCACATGGCTCCGTCGGTCCCGTGACACAGGTCCGGAACACGGTGCTATGTGCGCTCTGAGCCGGACACCCTCAGCCGCTGCTCTCCGCGGTCGTGACCGGCGAACCGCCAGGGTTCCGGAGGCAGCCCACCCGCGCGCAGGTGGGTGTCCAGCAGCGACAGCAGCCGGTCGGCCTCGCGCAGCGCCGTATGGGCCTCACCGGCATGGCGCGGACGGGACCGGAGCGCCTCGGACAGGGAGTCGTACAGCCCGGTGGGGAGGTCCGGTTCGGGAGCGCCCCAGGGGAGCGGCGTGCTCATGCGACCGCCCCCAGGTGCAGCGGGAGGTCCCCACCCGGGGAACGGCGCTGGCGGATCTCATAGTCCATGTAGTACCCGCGCACGAAGGCCTCCGGAGGGTCGACCACGGGCAGGGACTCCCGTGGGGTGTCGCCCGGAGCCGGGCGCGGAGCGGGGGCCGGGGGAACCGGCACGCTCGCGACGGTCCCGAGGTCGGCCACAAAGCGGCGCACCCGGGAGACGCGGCGCCTGCGGGCTTCCGCACGCAGTTCGCGGGTGAGGACGAGCGGCGCGGCGTGGAGCCCCCGTGTTGGGCGGATCACTCGCAGGAATAGGGACAACAGAGCCATAAGGTGGTGCATGTCGGCGCTCCCGAAAGCGTTGACCACGGCCCCGGACGCGTTAGCGCGCGTCGCGGGGTCCCGCTGTGCGCGGGGGCTCCATAGTACTCCCTTGTATTCCCTTGTATCTATACGTAGAGATACGTATCCCTTGGAGGGAGGTTGAGTCGACACGAATAGCTTCATGTCCATGGAGTTCGACCCTGACGCCGAGATCGATCCGGAAGCGCCGCTCACGGAGTACAAGCAGTTGGCAGGCATCCTCCGGGCGCGCCTAGCGCGAGGAGACTGGGAGGCCGGTCGCCGTATCGCCAGCGAGACGGACCTGACCCAGCAGTACGGCCTCGCCCGCTCCACGGTGCGACGTGCCATCGCCGTGCTCGTGGAGGAGGGGCTGGTGTTCACCGTGCCCCAGCGCGGCACGTTCCGGAAGTAGCTTCACGAACCAGCGAGGTGCAGCTGCCGGCATGGAGTGGCGCGAGGGTTTGCCCAGGTGGGTGCAGATAGCGGACGAACTGGAGAGGCGCATCCGGGCGGGTGAGTACCCGCCGGGAGCCCGCGTTCCCTCGGTACTCAAGCTCATGGACGAGTTCCAGGTGGCCTCCGCGACGGCGCAGAAGGCGCTCGCGGGACTGCGCGACCGGGGGCTGACGCGCACGGAGCCCGGGATCGGTTCCACCGTTCGGGAACGGTAGGCAGCACCACCGGCCGGAGTTGCACGGAGAATCTCGGTGCGGGGGATACCTGTCGCTCTGGGGACGTGTCGACATGCCGCGCATCGTTTCGGCGCATCGGGGAAGGGTGCTGGACATGATCGGACGAGTCAGCGCCATGGCCATCGACTGCCCCGACCCCAGCGCGCTCGCGGACTTCTACGCCGAGCTGCTCGGGCTGCCCGTGACCCGCAGGGACGCGCACTGGGTGGTGGTGGGACACGAACCGCCCCGGCTGGCGTTCCAGTACGCACCGGACCACCAGCCGCCCGAGTGGCCCGATCCCGCGCGGCCGCAGCAGATGCACCTCGACATCCGGGTGGAGGACATCGACGCCGCCGAGGAGAGGGTGCTGGAGCTCGGAGCCAGGCGCCTGGCGGTCGTCGAGGACGACCCCGACGACCTGTTCCGTGTCTACGCCGATCCCGCCGGGCACCCCTTCTGCCTGGAGTACCCCGCCACGCCCGAGCCGCCCGGCTAGGCCGTGTCTCCTTGAGGCTCCGCCGCGCCTCGCCCCGTGCTCGGACGCCGCAGGCACAAAGAACTCGCGGGTGCGCCCGTCCGTACCTCACGGGCGCGCCCGCGAGACCTCCGGCAGCCCCGTCGGCGCCCTCGCCACCCCCGCAGGCACAGGCACAGGCACAAGGCCGAGTCCACCAGACGGAACCTAGCCCTCTTCCTCCTCGGCGCGGCGGGGGAGGACCACCACGGGGATCTCGGAGCGGTGCAGCACGCCCTGGCTGACCGAGCCCATGATCAGGCCGCGCACGGCCCCCCGCCCGTGGGAGCCCACGACGATGGCGTCGGCGCCCTCGGCCGCCCGGAGCAGCGCGTTGACCGGAGTGTCCTGGGTACGCACCACGCTGACCTCCACGTCGAGGCCCTCGCGGCGCTCGTCGGCGGCGTCGGCCAGCATCCCGGCCACGAGCTCCTCGGACTTGCGGTCGAATATCTTCTCCTGGGGCTCGTAGCCCATGGCGGTCATCGCGACCGGGTCGTAGGGATAGGGCACCTCCCAGCTGTTGACCACGACGAGCTCGCCTTCGCCCTCGCTCGCCAGGTCCACGGCCAGGTCCAGGGCCCTGCGCGAGTGTGTGGAGCCGTCCACGCCGACCACGACCCGGTTCAGGGAGGTCGTCGCGGGCCTGCCCTCACTCGAGGGCACCACCGTGACGGGGCAGTGCGCCTGGGCCGCCACCCGGACGCTGACCGAGCCCACGAACATCGACGCGACCCTGCCCAGTCCCCGTGTACCGACCACGAGCAGGTCGTGGGGACGGCAGTGCCGCAACAGTGCCAGCGGCGCCTCGTCCAGGGCGGTGTCCGTCTCCACCTCCACAGACGGCTGGAGTTCGCGGACGCGCTCGGTCACCCGGTTCATCACCCCCATGGCCTGGTCCGAGATCTCGTCGGTGGGCTCGAAGCGGCCGGCCCAGGCGTCGGCCGACACGATCACCGGCATCCCCAGCGCGTACACGGCCAGGATCGGCGTACCCCTGCGCGCGGCCTCGGCGGCCGCCCAGTCCAGTGCCGCCCAGGAGTGGTCGGAACCGTCGATCCCCACGACCACCCTGGGCGAGCGCTCCTCGTTGACTGCCATGGTTCCCCCTCAAAGCGTTCTCAGCAGGACACATACCCCGCCGCGGGCGGCAGCGGCACGGGTCACTCGTCCTCGGAGTACGGCGGCAGGACGGCGACGGGCACCTCGGAGTGCTGGAGCACCCCCTGGCTGACCGAGCCCATCACCAGCCCCCGGACTCCTCCCTGGCCACGCGAGCCCACGACGAGCAGGTCCGCGTCCTGGGACGCCTCCACCAGGGCGTCCACCGGGTTGGCCTGGGTCCGGACCGCGCTGATCTCCAGGTGCTCGGTCCGGTCGTCGACCACCTCGGCGAGCAGCCCCGCGACCACCTCCTCGGACTGGCGGTCGAACGTCTCCTCGTGCAGGGCGCGGGCGTCGGCGGCCAGCGACTCGGCGTCCGCGGGCAGCGGAACCTGCCAGCTGTTGACCACCACGACCTCCGATCCGCTCACCAGGGCCTCGTGCAGGGCGAAGCGCAGTGCTCGGCGGGAGGAGTCGGACCCGTCCACTCCCACCACGACGCGGCCCCGGCGCGGCGGCGGCTTCTCCAGGTTGGGGACGACCACCACGGGGCAGGGCGCGTGCGAGGAGGTCCGCACGCTGACCGAGCCCAGCATGATCGCCCGGATCCCGCCCAGGCCGCGCGTCCCCATCACGATGACGTCCTCGGGTCCGGCCTCCTTGAGCAGGACGGCGGGCGCGTCCTCCGGCGCCAGGGAGGTCTCCACGTCCACCTCGGGCCGGGCCCGGTGCACGTACGCGGCGCCCGCGGCGAGCAGGTCGTGCCCCGCCTGACGCAGGTCCTCGACGGCGAAGCCCCCCGCGCCGCCGTAGGCGCCGATCACCACCGGCATGCCCAGGCCGTGCACGATCCGCAGCCGTGCTCCGCGCCTGGCCGCCTCCTCGGTCGCCCAGATCAAGGCGGCGTGGGAGGCGGGTGTCCCGTCCACGCCCACCACGATCGCGGGCGGATGTCCCTGTGCGTTCATCCTGACCCCTTCCCTTCCTCCTCCCCTGTCCGAAACCGGATCCCGGAAACCAGGAAGGGGTCCGCGCCCACCGTGTCCGGGCCCTCACCTCTGCCAGGCGAACGCCTCCCCCACGGACGCGGCCAGTTGGAGGTAGGAGTCCCGCGTGGCGGGCGCGAGCTGTTCGAGGTCCACCTCGGCGCCCTCCTCCAGGTGCCCGTCCCACGGCACCCGCACCACGTCGCGGCACCGCCCCGCGAAGTGCTCCTGCAACCGGTTCAGGTCCACGCTGCTCTTGCTGTCGGACCGCACCATCGACAGCACCACCACCGCGCCGCGGACGAGGGCATCGTGGCCGTGCGCCTCCAGCCAGTCCAGGGTGGCGCTGGCGCTGCGCGCCCCGTCCACGGACGCCGAGCTGACCAGGACCACCTGGTCGGCCAGGCCCAGCACCCCCCGCATCGCCGCGTGCAGCAGGCCGGTGCCGCAGTCGGTGATGCAGATGGAGTAGAAGTGCTCGACGATGCGGGCCACTTCCCGGTAGTCGGAGTCGCTGAACGCCTCGGAGACCGCCGGGTCGCGGTCGGAGGCCAGGATCTCCAGACGGCTGGGCGCCTGGGAGGTGAACCCCCGGATGTCGGCGTAGCGCGACACCAGGTGGCGCTCGTTGAGCAGGTCGCGGATCGTCGCGGCGGTCTCCAGCCGCACCTTGTCCGAGAGCGTGCCCCGGTCGGGGTTGGCGTCCACGGCCAGCACCCGGTCGCCGCGCAGGGACGCCAGGGTGGCGCCGAGGGCGACCGTGGTGGTGGTCTTGCCGACACCGCCCTTGAGGCTGAGCACGGCCACCCGGTGATGTCCGGTCGCCACGGGCGTGCAGGCACGGGCCACCAGCTCGCGCCGGCGCAGCACCTTGGCGGACTCCCCCGGGTTGACCAGGCCCAGGGTGGCGCTGTGCACGGCCCGCCTCCAGCCGCCGCTGGGGCCCTGGCGCCGGTTGCGCACGAGGGTGGCGGCGTTGAGGGAGTCGGAGGTCTCCCGGTCCCGCCCGTCGCGCCGCCGGTCCGGCGGGCCCGCCGGCGGAGCCACCGGTGCGTCCGCGCCCGGCGGCGCCGTCGGCCTCGCCGGTGGCGCGAGGTCGGCACGTGGCCCGGTGAGCGTGGGCGGCGGTTCTGGACGCCCCTGCGGGGCGCCCGTCGGCGCGGGTGGGAAGGGGGTGTCGGGCTCGGGAGGGAAGGAACCGTCGTGCTCGGGGAGTCCGCCGCCCGGCCGCGTCCCGGGGACGGTCCCGGCGCCGGAGGCCGCTCCGAGCCCCGGCCCCGGAGTGATCGCGCCGGGACCGGACCCGCCCTGGTCCTCCCGGCCGGGAGGGTCACCGTGGTCGGTCTCCAGCGGGGGCAGCTGCTCGGGTTCGGGTACGTCGGAGTCGCGGCGCGGCCCGCGGTGCGCCAGCGGGTCCGGCTCACCGCCCGGCCTCGTGGGGCGCTGGAGCCGCTGCCGCTGCGGGCGCTCGGGACGCTGCGGGCGCCCGCGCGAGGCGCCCGGCAGCAGCCGGACCGTGCTGCCCCGCACCTCGTCCCCGGCGTCGCCGGAGCCATCAGGCTCCTCGCCGACGTCAGAAGCCTCCGAGGTCTCCGGCACCTCAAGCACGTCCGGCACCTCAGGCAGCTCGGACACCTCGGAGAGCCTGTGTGGCTCACGCGCCTCGTATGCCTCGTGTGCCTCAGACGTCCCGACCGCCCCGGACGGGTCCGAGGGCCCGGGTACCGCGGACGACCGGAACGGCCCCGGCCCCGGCTTCGGTCCCGGCCGCGGCTCCGACCGCCACGTCCCGCCAGCGTCTCCACCGACGTCCCCACCGGTGTTCCCACCGGTGTTCCCACCGACGTTCCCGTCGGATCCCCCGTCCCCGCCGCCGTCCACGGGCGCCGACCCCGGGTGTCCCGGATCCGGCTGTCCCGCCCCCGGCGCCGGGAACGGCGTGTCCTCGGGCATCCGCGCGTAGGGCGGCGGGGGCGGAGCGGCCCCCTCGAACCCGCCGAACCACTGCTCCCGGGGCGAGGGCGCGGGCGCCGCCGTACCGGACGGGGCCTCGGTGCCCGCCTCCGCGAACTCCTCCGGGCCCTCAGCCGGGTCCTCGACCGGGCGGTCCGGCCCGACCAGCTCCTCGGCCTCCGGTACGGAGCCCGCCTCGGCGTCCCGATCCGACCCGTTCTGTTCCTGGTGTGCCACCGGAGTTCTCCTGCTTCAAGGGGGTGTGCTGTGGAGGGAGGGGTGCCGCAGCGGGGAAGGGGCCGGCCCACTCCCTGGGACCACTCCTACCCTTCCGGCCCCACCGGCGTACCTCCGGGACGGATGAACAGAGTGATCCGTTGACTGGCGGGGAACCTCCCCGGGTACTGTCTGGCTCATGCACGCGATCCGTATCACCGAACCGGGCGGCCCCGAAGTCCTGACCTGGTCCGAGGTTTCCGACCCCGTCCCCGGCGAAGGGGAGGTCCTTGTGGACGTGGCCGCCAGCGCGGCCAACCGGGCCGACGTGGCCCAGCGCCAGGGCAACTACTCGCCTCCCCCAGGCGCCTCCGAGTACCCGGGCCTGGAGTGCTCGGGCACCGTCGCGGAGCTCGGCCCCGGCACCGAGGAGTCGGGCTGGTCCGTCGGCGACCCCGTCTGCGCCCTGCTGACCGGGGGCGGCTACGCCGAGAGGGTCGCCGTACCGGTGGGCCAACTGCTGCCGATCCCCCGGGGCGTGGACCTGGTGGAGGCCGCCGCGCTGCCCGAGGTGGCCTGCACCGTGTGGTCCAACCTGGTGATGGTCGCGGGCCTGCGCGCCGGGGAGACCGTCCTGGTCCACGGCGGCGGCAGCGGCATCGGCACCTTCGCCGTCCAGTTCGCCCGCGCCCTGGGCGCCCGGGTGGCCGTCACGGCGGGCAGCCCGGAGAAGCTGGAGCGCTGCCGCGAACTGGGCGCCGAGATCCTGATCAACTACAAGGACGAGGACTTCACCGAGCGCATGCGCGAGGCGGGCGGCGCCGACGTCGTCCTCGACATCATGGGCGGCTCCTACCTGGACGCCAACCTGCGCTCCCTGGCCACGAACGGCCGCCTGGTGATCATCGCGCTGATGGGCGGCCGCCGTGCCGAGGCCGACCTGGGGCGTATGCTCGTGAAAAGGCTTTCCGTGCAGGCGACGACCCTTCGTTCCCGTCCCCGGGACGAGAAGGCGGCCATCGTCTCGGGAGTACTCGAGCAGGTGTGGCCGTTGGTAGAACAAGGAGTCGTCCGCCCCGTCGTCGACCGCTCGGTCCCGATGCGGAACGCGGCGGAGGCGCACCGCGTCATGGAAACGAGCGCGCACACCGGAAAGATCCTTCTCACCCGTTGACGGCGTGCCGGTGATATCCACGTAAGGGGACTGATGAGCAGCGCAGACAACCCGAACGAGCGGCCCCAGGTACTGGTCATGGGCGACCAGCAGGAGGGCCCCGAGGAGGACGGTGCGGAGGAGCCCCGTACCCTCGCCGACATGGTGGAGCAGCCCGCCAAGGTGATGCGGATCGGCAGCATGATCCGCCAGCTCCTGGACGAGGTGAAGGCCGCCCCGCTGGACGAGGCGAGCCGTGCCCGCCTCAAGGAGATCCACACCTCCTCCATCAAGGAGCTGGAGGACGGCCTGGCCCCCGAGCTCATCGAGGAGCTGGAGCGGCTGACCCTTCCGTTCGCGGAGGGCTCCGCGCCCAGCGACGCCGAGCTGCGTATCGCGCAGGCGCAGCTGGTGGGCTGGCTGGAGGGCCTGTTCCACGGCATCCAGACGACCCTGTTCGCCCAGCAGATGGCGGCCCGCGCCCAACTGGAGAACATGCGCAAGGCCCTGCCGCCCGGCGTCGCCGCCGGTCTCCAGGCCCAGGGTCCCGGCGGCCCCGGCGGTCCGGGTGAGGAGCCCCACGGCTCCGGCCCGTACCTGTAGTCCTCACGCGACGGAGCCCGTCCCCGACCGGTCGGGGGCGGGCTCCGTCGCGTACGGGCCTGCTTCGCGGGGGCCTACTTCCTCCCGCTGAGCGGCTCCAGGACGTCCAGGCCCAGGAAGGGGCGCAGTGCCTCGGGGACCGTCACGGAGCCGTCCTCGCGCTGGTGGTTCTCCAGGATGGCGACGATCCACCGGGTGGTGGCCAGCGTGCCGTTGAGGGTGGCGGCGAAGCGGGACTTGCCGTCCTCGTCCCGGAACCTCGTGTTGAGGCGGCGGGCCTGGAACTCGGTGCAGTTGGAGGTGGAGGTCAGCTCCCGGTAGGTCTCCTGGGTGGGGACCCACGCCTCGCAGTCGTACTTGCGGGCGGCGCTGGTGCCCAGGTCGCCGGCGGCGATGTCCACCACGCGGTAGGGCAGCTCCAGCTTGTCCAGCATCTCCCGCTCCCAGGCGAGCAGCCGCTTGTGCTCCTCGTGCGCCTGGTCCGGGTGGGTGTAGACGAACATCTCCACCTTGTTGAACTGGTGCACCCGGATGATGCCGCGGGTGTCCTTGCCGTAGGAGCCCGCCTCGCGGCGGAAGCACGGCGACCAGCCGATGTAGCGGTGGGGCAGTGCGTCGGCGGGCAGGATCTCCCCGGCGTGGTATCCGGCCAGCGGCACCTCGGAGGTGCCCACCAGGTAGAGGTCGTCGGAGGGCAGGTGGTAGACCTCGTCGGAGTGCTCGCCGAGGAACCCGGTGCCCTCCATGGTCTCGGGCTTGACCAGCACCGGCGGGATCATCGGCGTGAAGCCCGACTGGACGGCCTGGTTCATCGCCATGTTGAGCAGCGCCAGCTCCAGCCGTGCGCCCACGCCGGTGAGGAAGTAGAACCGGGAGCCGGAGACCTTGGCGCCGCGCTCCATGTCGATGGCGCCGAGCATCTCGCCCAGCTCCAGGTGGTCGCGCGGGGTGAAGTCGAACGAGCGCGGGGTGCCGACGGTCTCCAGGACCTCGAAGTCGTCCACACCGCCCTCGGGCGCGCCCTCCTCCACGAGGTTGGGCACCCTGGCCAGGGCGGCGTTCAGCTCGTCGGCGAGGCGGCCGGCCTCGGCGTCGGCCTCCTTGACCTCGGCGGCCAGCGCCTTGGCCCGGACCAGGAGCTCCTCGCGCTCCTCGGGGGAGGCCTTGGAGACGGACTTGCCCACGCTCTTCTGCTCGGCGCGCAGGGTCTCGAAGCGGGACAGCGCGGAGCGGCGTCCGGCGTCCAGTTCGAGCAGCCGGTCGGCGACGGCGGGGTCCTCCCCGCGGGCCCGCTGCGAGGCACGGAGTCGTTCGGGGTCTTCTCGAAGAGCGCGAAGGTCGATCACGCCTTGCAGGTTACCGCCCGGGTCCGATCTCCCCGACATCTTTTCCACAACCGCGTCACGGGTGTGGGGAAACGGCGTCCTCCCCGTGACAGGACCTGGCGGGGGGACGGCGGTGAATCCGGTGGGCGGGACGGCCGCCGAGGAGCCCGCCGGCGCACCGGGGGCATCGGAGGCCGCGCGCCCGGGGGACACCCCGACACGCTTCGACGGCGATGATCTTGCTCCCAGCGGCACTGTCGGCGGTCGGGAGTGCCACTGGGAGCAAGATCATCCGGTGAGGGTTCTAGTCGACCCGGCCGGCCCGCACGCGTGCCAGCCACCGCTCGGCCTCGACGAAGTCGGCGTCGGTGGCCGGGCGGGGCCGCAGCGGCGGGGTGGTCACGGCGGCCCGGCCGTCGCGCGGGTAGCTGCCCAGGAAGCGCACGTCCCGGCACACCCGCCGGATGCCCATGAGCGCCTCGCCGACCCTGGCCTCGGACACGTGCCCCTCGGCGTCGATGCAGAAGCAGTAGCTGCCGAGCCCGTCACCGGTGGGGCGCGACTCCAGCCTGGTGAGGTTGACCCCGCGCACGGCGAACTGGTTGAGCACCTCGATCAGGGCGCCGGGGTGGTCGTCGGCGATGAAGGCGACCAGGGACGTCAGGTCGGCGCCGGTGGGGCCGGGCAGCGCGCCGGGCCGGGACAGGTAGATGAACCGGGTGGCGGCGTCGGACCGGTCGCCGATCCCCGAGGCCAGGGCGCGCAGGCCGTAGCGCTCACCGGCGATCACCGCGCAGATCGCGGCGTCGTAGGGCGCGCCGGGCTCGGACACGCTGCGCGCCGCGGCGGCCGTGGAGGAGACGGTGTGCGTGTCGGCGTCGGGCAGGTACCGGGCGAGCCAGCCCCGGCACTGGGCGAGGGCGTGGGGGTGGGTGGCCACCCGCTTGACGTCCTCCAGGGCCGCGCCGCCGCGCGCGAACAGCGCGAACTCGACGGGCACGGCCCTCTCCCCGGTGATGAGCAGCGGCTCACCGTTGACCAGTTCGGCGATGGTGGCGGTGACGCCGCCCTCGACCGAGTTCTCCAGCGGGACGACCCCTCCGTCCACCGCGCCGGAACGGACCGCGTCGAAGACCGCCGGGATCCCCTCACAGGGGACGCGGGCCCCGTCGGGCGCGTCCGGGCGCAGCTCGCGCAGCGCGGCTTCGGTGAAGGTGCCCTCGGGGCCGAGGTAGGCGTAGCGGTTGGGCATGCGGCCAGGCTATACGGCCCCGCGGCCCGGGCGCGGCTCTCCGTGGCGGCCCGTGGAGCGGAAGGCGGTGACCAGGGACTCCGGGTCCCCGTCCTCCGGCGCGGCACCGGTGCCCGGAGCGGCTCCGGAGGGCGCGGCGCCCGGGTGCGCGGCCCGCTCCCCGCCGGTCCCGCCGCTCCCCGCGGTCTGCGGCGCGGGGCGGGCCGAGGTGCTCCCGGCCGTCATGCTCGTACCGATCCCCTCGCCCAGGCGGGCCGAGCGGACGACCCGGTACTCCTCGGGGCTGAGCAGGATGTCGGAGTCGCCGCCCATCACCGGCTTGGCGTAGGTGCGCGTCTCGGTGCGCCCGTTGATGGAGGTGACGACCACGCCGTCGCCCGCGCTGTTGAGCAGCGCGAGGGAGAAGGAGCGGGCGCCCGACATCTCCTCCAGGGCGTCGTAGTGGAGCACCGCCACGTCGCGGACGGCGAGCGGGTCCACGCCCGAGGCGCCGACCTCCGCCGCCCGGTGGGCGATCGCCCGGGAGTCGCTGTCGGCCACCCGGGTCCTGGACAACGCGTACCCGCCGAGGACGAGCGCGCCCAGACCCGAGAGCATTCCGGTCAAAGCCAGGATCGTAGTGAACACAGGGCGAGCGTATAGCTACGCACAGCATCCGTGGGGTTACTTGGAGCGATTTCGCCAACTCATGTGCCCGACTTTGCCCGCCAGTTGCCGTCGGGCCGTCCACGCGCGCTCCCGGGCCTGGTCCCACCGGCGCCGCGCCGTGGGCCGGAACTCGCGTACCGCCAGCGCCCGGGCCACGTCCGCGAACTGGTGGGCGCGGTGCAACTGCGCGCGCAGGTCGGTACCGGTGGCCCGGTGCTCCAGCGGCACCTCCACCTCCAGCACCCGAAAGCCCGCGCGCAGCACGTCGATGGTCAGGCCGGTCTCCACGCCGAAGCCCGTGGCCAGCGGCCTGGCCGCCTCGAAGGCGGCGCGTGTGACGCAGCGCTGGCCGTTGAGGGGCTGTTCGGGCTCCCACCCGGTGGCCTTGCGGACCCCGCCGCGCGCGAGCCGCACCACGAACCCGTGCCCGCCCAGGCGTGTGCGCGTGGCGGGGAAGAGTGCGATGGTCATGTCGGCCTTGCCGCCGGTGACCGGATCGATGAGCGGGGCGGCCTCCGCGGCGGTGGCCTCCAGGTCGGCGTCCAGGAACAGCAGGTGCCTGGGATGACGGGTCGCCCCGTTTCCGTGCGCCCCGCTCCCGTACGCCTCGATGAGCCGGACGCCCTCCGCGCCCGTCTCCATCGCCGCGCCCTTGCCCCGGTTGCGGCCGTGCCTGAACACGCGGGCCCCGGCGTCGAGGGCGACGTCGGCCGTGCGGTCGGCGGACCCGTCGTCGACCACGACGACCAGGTCCACTCCGGGCAGGGCTCGTGCGGCCACGACGGTACTGCCGACCCGCTGGGCCTCGTCCTTGGCCGCGATCACCACGGCGACCCCGGCACTCTCCGGACCGCCGTCCTCCCCCCGGAACACGCGTGCCCGCCTAGGGGGCCGTGCCGGTCCCCGCGGCCACCGGCAACGCGTCGAGATCGGGATGGATGACGAACACCTCGTCCAGTCCGGTCACCTCCAGGACCTTCGTGACCGCGGGCCTGGGCGCCACGATCTCCAGGTCGCCGCCCTTGTCGCGGGAGCGCTTCATGGCGGAGAGCAGCACGCTGATGCCCGTCGAGTCGCAGAACTCCACCCGCGACATGTCGACGAGCAGCCGTCGTGCCCCCTCGTCCAGGGCTCCGACGAGTTCGCTGCGCAACTGGGGTGCCGTGTACAGGTCGACCTCACCGCCCACGGTGACCACCGCGACGTCTGCCTGAGACCGGCTCGATATCTTCAACTCCACAGTCGCGACTGTAGCGGCCCCGTCACCCGCGGGCCACCTCAGCGGCGGTGTTTCGCGACATCGGCGACGTTCCCGTGGCGTGCTCCCCGAACTCCCTCCCGGGGCGGAACCGTCCGCGGACCCGCTCAGATCAGAGCGCTCCAGGCCCTCGCGTCGTCCTGGTCGCGCAGCCGCAGCCCGACGACGTCGGCCGGGCTCAGTGAGGAGTGCTCCCCCAGGCCCTCGGGCAGGCCCTCGGCCGTGCCCTCCGCCCCGTCGGCGTTCCCCTCGGCGGAGATCTCCAGGACCGCCCACACCGTGGTGGTGGTCGCGTCCATCTCGGTGCCCCACCGGCCCGACAGGGTCTGGACGATGCCCAGGCCCCGGCCGCCCAGGCCGGAGACGGAGGGGCGCGCCACGCGGGGCATGGTGCTGGATCCGCCGTCGCGTACCGCGATCTCCACCCAGCCGCACGACTGCGACCCGCGGTCCACCTCAGCGCGCCAGGACACACCGACGCTGTCCTCGGGGCTGTCCGGGTCGGGCAGGGGCCTGGCGTGGCGCAGGGCGTTGCTGACGAGTTCGCTGAGGACCAGGGCCGCGTCGTCCACGCGGTCCTCGTCGATCTCCATGGCTCGCAGGTCGCGGCACAGCTCCTGCCTGGCGCCGGTCACGCTGGCGGGGGTGTAGGGGAGCGTGACGTTCCGCTCGACCTGGTGCGGGCGGTCCCCGGCGTCGAGTGGGGTGTGGTCTCCTGACACGTTGAATCCCTGCGCGTTCGTGCTGTCTCGGGCGGTCCGGAACCCGCCCGATGTGTGCCAGCGAATTCCACCAGGGGTGGAAATGCCCCGATCACCCAGCCAGGAAACCCACCGCGAGATGAATCACCGGGTACGGCTCGCGCGTAGGCGCGGGGATCGCTGCCGTGGCAGGGGTTCTGGGCTTGATGATGTTTTTGGTGTTTTCTGGGACTCAGGTTGCCTGTGGGGCAGCTCGGACCGTGTAGTGGTCCGTTCGGCCGGCTCCGGTTCGCCCTCGCGGTGCAGTGGCACCGTGAACCGCATGCGCGTACCGCGCTCCAGCCGCTGGGCGGTGACGTCGCCGCCCTGGTCCCGCGCCAGTTGGCGCACGATGTACAGGCCGAGTCCGAGTCCGCCGAAACCGGAGTCGGCGTCGTCGCCTCGCACCCCGGACTGGACGAAGCGGTCGAAGACCCGCTCCTCGTCGCCCGGCCGCAGCCCCACGCCCTCGTCGTCGACCACGACCGCGACGGCGTCGCCCTCCTCGCGGGCGCTGACGTGGATGTGCCCTCCCTCGGGCGAGAACTTCAGGGCGTTGTCCAGCAACTGGTCCATGATCATGCTCGTGGCCAGCGGGTCCCCGGCCGTGGGCGGGAGCGGGGGCAGCGCGTCCAGGGTGACGTCGTGCCGGTCGGACAGGGGCCGGAAGGCGCTGACCGCCTGCCGGAGCACCTCGGGCAGGTCGAACCGGTCGCGGCCCACCCGCATCTCGCCGCGCGAGACGTCCGAGCCCAGTTGGAGCCGGTCCACCAGCGTGGCCAGGGCGGAGGAGCGCTCGGCGATGGTGCCGACCGCCTGGTACTGCGAGTCCGGGCTGAGCCGGGACCACTTGCGCAGCAGTGTGGTGGCGTAGCCGTGGATGACGGTGATGGGGGTGCGCAGCTCGTGCCCGCTCGTGGCCAGGAAGGCCTCGCGCTCGTCCTCCATGGCCTTCTGCGCGGTGATGTCGCGAAAGTCCACCACCCACTCGCTGGTCCGCGGGATCTGCGCCATGAGGATCTCCAGCCAGCGCCCGTCCCCGAGCCGGTGCTTGACCGGCTGCCCGTGGCAGGCGGGCAGCGGGAAGGGCGGGTGGCGCCCCTCCACCACCTCGGCCCCGTAGCCGGTGAGCTCCACCGCCGAGCGGTTCCACTTGAGCACCCGGCCGCCGAAGTCGAGCACGGCGATCCCGTCGGCGCTGGAGTCGGCCACCGCCTGCTCGTGGACGCGCTGGCGGTTGAGCTCCTCGTAGGCCAGCGCGTTGCCGATCGCCACCCCGGCGTGCGCCGCGAGCAGTTCGAGCAGCTCCAGCTCCACGTGCCCGACCTTGCGCTGGCTGTAGAGCGCGTACAGGGCCCCGTAGGGCCGGCCGTGCACGTTGGACACGCCCAGCGCGATGGTGTGCAGCCCGGGCAGGTCGGCCCAGACCAGGTCCTGCAACCCGCGGGTGTCCTCGTTGGCCAGCAGCACGGACTTGCCGCTGCGCAGCAGCTCGCCGAACAGGCTCTCGTCCAGCGCCGAGCTGAACCCCCGCAGCTCCTCCGACAGCTCGGAGATGCTCACCAGCTCCACACGGTCCTCGTTGAGCAGGACGAAGCCGCCCGCGTCCGCGCCGGTGAGCTCGGTGATTCCGCGGGAGATGCGGTCGAGCACGGTCCTGCGGCTGAGGTCGGCGTTGATGTCGACGACCACGTCGGTGAGGCGCCGCACCAGCCGGGCCCGCTCCATCGCCGAGGAGCGGGCCTGCACGTCGCTGTCGGAGGGGTAGAGGCTGAGCACCCACCCGGCGACCCCGCCGTCGGCGCCGGGCACGCGGCTGGTGTTGATCCGTACGTCGACGGCCACGCCGTCCTTGCGCACCCGGCGCGTGTGGATGGACAGCGGCGTCCCCGCGCGCACGTGTTCGAGCACCGCGCCGTGCTCGGCCTTCAGCTCCGCGGGGACGATCGGCAGCTCCTCCCCGAGCACCTCCTCCTCGCGCCAGCCGAACAGGCGCTCGGCCGCCGGGTTCCAGAGGGTGACTCGGAGTTCGCTGTCGACACAGACCACCGCGTCCGCTGACGCGGCCAGCACGGCTTCGGCGCTGAGGGGCGCGCGCTCGGAACTCACGACGTCATAGTGCCACCCGGAGGCGTCCGGGGGGCAGTGCTTTGCGCAATCGGCGCCAAATCGACGGGGCCGGGCCTCCGGTGGCGTGACCGGAATGGTCCACCGGAACGGGTGCGTGGAGCACGCCCCCGCCCCTGGCCACCCCGTCGGGCACCGGAGGTCACGACGGGGGCGGGAACAACCGAACGGCGCGCCCCACCAGTCACACCACCAACGTTTCCGGCCAGCTCACCGGGCGAGGATCGGGGGCTCAGATGACGCGGGGCTCCGCGCCGGCCTCCGACGCCAGGTCACGGCCGGCGTGCTGCCACGCCTGCATGCCGCCGGAGACGTTGACCGAGTCCCATCCGGCCTGGTTGAGCGCGGCGACGGCCTGCGCGGAACGGCCGCCCGCGCGGCAGACGACGTAGACCCTCCGGTCCTGCGGCACCTCGGCCGCGCGCTGGCCCAGCTCGCCGAGCGGGATGTGCGTGGCGTCGGGCGCGTGGCCCGCGTTCCACTCGTCGTCCTCGCGGACGTCGAGCAGGTAGGCGTCCTCGGGCACCTCGGTGGCGTTGGCCTCCGGGACCTCGTTGTTGCCGAACATGTGACCCCCTGTGTCTGCGTACTTCGTGAAATGTAAGAGTCCGGGGAACCCGGCGGGTATTCCCCGCGTCCGAACGGTATGGCTCAGCACACCTTCGCGACGGCCCTGCCGACCCGCCTCGCCGCTCTCGCAGCCCTTGGCCTGCTTATCACGGCCTGCGGCAACGAGCCCGCCGAAGTGAACGCGCCGGCACCCCAGTCCGACGAGACCACCAGTCCCTCCGATCCGGCCGAGACCTCCTCCGGGGAACCCTCCGAGGCCCCCTCCAGCGGGGAGGCCGGCGACGCCGAAGTCCGGTTGACGATCGAACGCTCCCTGAGCGGCGACGAGGCCCTGACCCCCGCCGAAGGCTACGAGGAGGGGGTGTGGACCCTGACCTGCGCCCCCGTGGGCGGTGACCACCCCGCCCCCGAGGAGGCGTGCGCCCAGATCGAGGAGGTCGGCGTGGACCCGTTCGTCCTCGACACCTCCGACATGACGTGCACCATGCAGGTGGGCGGCCCCGAGGTCGCCCACGTGACCGGCCACATCGGCGAAACCACCATCGACACCGAGTTCAACAAGCGCAACGGTTGCGAGATCGAGCGCTTCGAGACCGTGGAGAAGGTGCTCAACCCCTGACCGGGGCGCACCGGCCCCCGGCCGGTGGGGAGGGGGAGCCCGGCCGCGACGGCCCGGCTCCCCCTTCGCGTGCGGGCCGGGTCAGGTGGTACGCGTGGTGTGGGGCGTGTCCCAGAAGGCGACCTCGTGGCGCATGCCCTCCAGGAAGATGCGCTCCGCGCGGTCGGGGTCCGGGGCCGCCTCCTCCAGCATCCTCCCGTAGTGCTCGGTGAGGGTGGTGAACTCCGGGTCGGCGTAGGTGTCGACCCACCGGCGGTAGCGCGGCTCCTCGGGGCGCCTCTCCGCCAGGGCGATCCCGAGCTGGTTGTAGCCCCACATGCAGGGGTAGACGGCGGCGAGCCCGTCGCGGTAGTCCGCGGCGGCGTCGAGCAGCCACGCGGTGTAGGCCGAGCAGGCCGGGCCCTTGTCACGGGTGGTCAGGTCCGCGCCGAACTCCCCGGACAGGGAGCGGTGCAGCTCCAGCTCCTCGTTGAGGGTGCTGTGCGCGATGCCCACCAGGTCGGCGAGGTGCTCGTCGGGCGCCTGCCAGGCCAGCCGGGAGAAGGCCCGCGCGTAGTCGAGCAGGTAGAGGTGGTCCTGTTCCAGCCAGTACCGGAAGGCCCGGTCGTCGAGGTCGCCCCGGGCGATCCCGGCGACCGTCGGGTGTGCCAGCTGTTCGGCGACCAGCGGCCGCCCGATCTCATGGAGTCGCTCTGTGATTCCCACGTCCGGAGTGTCCCATCCGCCGGAGATAGACCTCAACGCGGCCCGAGTCCCCGATGTGGTCCGGTCTCCATCCGGCCCGACCGACCCGGCGTCCCGGCCGATCGGGCTGATCAGCAGCTTTGCCGAAAGTTTCGACAGGCAAGCGCTTCCCGCGGATGGGCTCGATGAAACCCTTCATTTCCCCACCAGCGAAAACCCTTCTCGCATGCCAGCTCACAGGGTGCTTGTGACTTATATCTCTCGGAGGGGTTGACCAGGTCACCGCGAATACGTACATTCTCCGTCAGTAAGTTTCGATACTAGTTTCGAAAGTTTCGGATGTCCAGCGCCCGAGATCCACCAGTCGGCGGAACCCCCCTCCCCGCACCCTCACTGAGCACAGAAAGGCACACCTACATGACCGGACCCTCTGACCACGTCGCCGAACGGGAGGGCACCGCCGAGAGTTGGCGGGACCCCTCCCTCCCGGCCGCGACGCGCGTCGAGCGACTGCTGGGGTCGATGACCCTGGAGGAGAAGGTCGCCCAGTTGCACGGTGTGTGGGTGCGCGCGGGCGCCTCCGGTGAGGCTGTCGCACCACACCAGCACGACCTCACCCAGGAACCGCCGGCGTGGGAGCAGGTGATCGCCGACGGCCTCGGACAGCTCACCCGCCCCTTCGGCACCGTCCCGGTGGACCCCGTCGCCGGACGCACGTCGCTGGCCCGCAGCCAGCACGAGGTCATGCGCGCCAACCGCTTCGGCATCCCCGCCGTGGCCCACGAGGAGTGCCTGGCCGGGTTCGCCGCCTGGACCGCGACCATCTACCCGGTCCCCCTGGCCTGGGGCGCCAGCTTCGACCCCGACCTGGTCGAGCGGATGGCCGCCCAAATCGGGGAGAGCATGCGCCGGGTGGGCATCCACCAGGGCCTGGCCCCCGTACTGGACGTGTCCCGCGACCCCCGCTGGGGCCGCACCGAGGAGACCATCGGCGAGGACCCCCACCTCGTGGCGACCGTGGGCACCGCCTACGTACGCGGCCTCCAGTCCAGCGGCGTCGTGGCCACCCTCAAGCACTTCACCGGGTACTCGGCCTCCCGCGGCGGCCGCAACCTGGCGCCGGTCTCGATCGGTCCGCGCGAGTTCGCCGACGTGCTGCTCCCGCCCTTCGAGATGGCCGTGCGCGACGGCGGCGCCAAATCGGTGATGTCCGCCTACAACGACAACGACGGTCTGCCCGCCGCCGCGGACACGGGCCTGCTCACCGGCCTGCTGCGGGACCAGTGGGGGTTCGAGGGCACCGTGGTCGCCGACTACTTCGGCATCGCCTTCCTCCAGACCCTGCACCGCGTCGCGGAGTCCACCGCGCGGGCCGGTGCCCTGGCCCTGGCCGCGGGCGTGGACGTCGAACTGCCCACCGTGCACTGCTACGGCGACCAGCTCGCGGCCCTGGTCCGCTCGGGCGAGGTGCCCGAGGACCTGGTCGAGAGGGCCGCCCGGCGCGTGCTGCTCCAGAAGTGCGAGCTGGGCCTGCTCGACGAGGGGTGGACCCCCGAGCCCGAGGACCCCGGCGCCCCCGTGGACCTGGACCCCGCCGAGCACCGCGCCCTGGCCCGCGAACTCGCCGAGCACTCCGTGGTACTGCTGTCCAACCCCGGCGACGTGCTCCCGCTGGCCGACACCGGGGACCTGGCCCTGGTCGGTCCGCTCGCCGACACCGCCGACGCCGTGCTCGGGTGCTACTCCTTCCCCGCCCACGTCGGCAGGCGCCACCCCGACACCTCCGTCGGCGTGGAGATCCCCACCCTGTTGGAGTCCCTGCGCGCCGAACTGCCCGGCACGAGCGTCGAGCACCGGGCCGGGTGCCCGGTGGACGGCGACTCCACCGACGGGTTCGACGAGGCCGTGCGGGCCGCCGCACGCGCCCGTGTGTGCGTGGCCGTGGTCGGCGACCGCTCCGACCTGTTCGGCCGGGGGACCTCCGGCGAGGGCTGCGACGCGGAGGAGCTGCGCCTGCCCGGGGTGCAGCAGGAGTTCCTGGAGGCCCTGGCCGACACCGGCACCCCCGTCGTCGCCGTGGTGGTGTCCGGTCGCCCCTACGCTCTGGGACCGGTCGCCGACAGGCTCGCCGCCGTCGTCCAGGCCTTCCTGCCCGGGGAGGAGGGCATGCCCGCCGTGGCCGGTGTGCTCTCGGGACGGGTCAACCCCAGCGGGCGCCTGCCGGTGTCCGTGCCGCGCTCGTCCGGCGCCCAGCCCACCACCTACCTCGGCCCGGACCTGGCCCACCTCAGCGAGGTCAGCTCGGTGGACCCCACACCGCTCCACCCCTTCGGGCACGGCCTGTCCTACACCCGGTTCTCCTGGGAGGACCCGCGTGTGAACGGCGGTCCCGCCCTCCCGGGCGAGGTCCCCGTGGCCGGCACCGACGGGGAGGTCACCGTCGGCTGCACCGTCCGCAACGTCGGCGGCACCGCCGGCACCGAGGTCGTCCAGCTCTACATGCACGACCCCGTCGCCCTGGTGGCCCGGCCCCGCAGGCGGCTGGTCGGCTACGCGCGGGTGCACCTGGAGGCGGGCGAGGCGCGGGCGGTGGACTTCACCGTCCACGCGGACCTGTCCTCCTACACCGGTCCGGACGGGCGGCGCATGGTCGAGCCCGGCCGCCTGGAACTGCTGCTGTCCGCGTCCAGCCAGGACGTCCGGCACACCGTCCCGGTCCTGCTCCAGGGCCCGACGCGCCTGGTAGACCACACCCGCCGCCTGGCGTGCGGCGTCCAGCTCGCCCCCGTCGACGCGGAACGGGAGGTGGTGGCGCGCGGGTGAGCCCCCGCGACTGAGCACTCCTCGGATCCACCCCCCGTACCCCCCGCTGTCAGAGGAGACAACCACACATGAGCACCCCCTCCCCGGCGGCCGGTCCGCCCACGGGCCCGGTCCGCGTCGCGCTCGTCGGAACCGGGAACATCGCCCGCTTCCACGCCGAGGCGCTGCGCTCCCTGCCGGAACAGGCGGAGATCGTCGCCGCCGTCGACGTCGACACCGAGGCACTGTCCGCGTTCCGGTCCCGTTTCGCCGTGCCGGCCGGATACACCGACCTGACCGAGATGCTGGACCGGGAACGGCCGGAGCTGGTGCACGTGTGCACGCCGCCCGGACTGCACCGCTCCCAGGTGGAGGCCTGCCTGGGAGCGGGCGCGTCCGTGCTGGTGGAGAAGCCCCCCGCGCTGAGCCTGGCCGAGGCGGAGAAGATGGCGGCCGCGGAGGGAGGGGAGCGGGGGCCGTGGATGGCCACGGTGTTCCAGCACCGCTTCGGCTCGGGCGCCCGGCGGGTGCGGGCACTGGCCGAGGCCGGTGTGCTGGGGCGTCCGCTGGTGGCGGCCTGCCACACCACGTGGTTCCGGCCCCAGGAGTACTTCGACGTGCCGTGGCGGGGCAGGTGGGAGACCGAGGGCGGCGGCCCGACCATGGGGCACGGCATCCACCAGATGGACCTGCTGCTCTCCCTGCTGGGCGAGTGGACGGAGGTCTCGGCGGTCGCCCGCCGCCAGGCGCGCGACATCGAGACCGAGGACGTGTCGCTGGCCCGGGTGGACTTCGCCGGCGGGGCGGTGGCCAGCGTGGTCAACAGCCTGGTCTCCCCGCAGGAGGAGAGCCGGATCCGGATCGACTTCGAGCGGGCCACCGTCGAACTGGTCCACCTGTACGGCTACGGCGACGACAACTGGCGGATCACCCCGGCGCCCGGGTACGAGGATGAGGTCACGGCCGCCTGGGAGGGCGGGGAGTGGGGGACCGACAGCGGTCACCGCGCCCAGGTCTCCCAGGTGCTGGCCGCGCTGCGCGGGGGCACCGCGCCCCCGGTGACCTCCGCCGAGTCGCTGCGCACGATGCGCCTGGTCGCGGGGGTCTACGCCTCCGCCTTCCAGGGGCGGCCCGTCACCCCCGCCGACCTGGGGCCGGAGTCGCCGTTCCACACCCGCATGGACGGCGGGGGCGTCCGATGGTGACGTGCCCGCGGGCGCGTCGTCACCCGTCGGGCCGCCGCCCGGCACCCGCCCCGAGGGGGACGCCGTGCGCTATTACGTGATCCGCCGCCTGCTGTACATGGTCCCGACCCTGTTCGCGATCTCGCTGGTCGCGTTCCTGGTCATCCAGTTACCCCCGGGCGACTACCTGACCGCCTACATCGCCGAGCTCTCCGCGCAGGGCCACGGGGTGGACAACGCCCAGATCCGCGCGCTGGAGGAGAGGTACGGGCTCAACGACCCCTTCCTCGTCCAGTACTGGAACTGGGTATCCGGAATCGTCCTGGACGGCGACTTCGGCCAGTCCTTCCAGTACAACCGCGAGGTGTCCGACCTGATGTGGGACCGGATCGGTCTCACCCTGGCCCTGGCCCTGGTCACGCTGCTGCTGAGCTGGGCGATCGCCTTCCCCGTCGGGGTGTACTCGGCGGTCCGCCAGTACTCGCTGGGCGACTACGCGGTGACGTTCGTCGGCTTCGTCGGCCTGGCCACCCCGAACTTCATGCTCGCGCTGATCTTCGCCTGGGTGTCCTACCGCTACTTCGGCGAGAGCGTGGGCGGCTTCGTCTCACGCGAGTACGCCGACGCCGCCTGGAACATGGGCAAGGTCCTGGACGTGATGTCCAACCTGTGGATCCCGGTGCTGATCATCGGCACCGCGGGCACCGCGGCGCTCATCCGGGTGCTGCGCGCCAACCTCCTGGACGAGCTGCGCAAGCCCTACGTCACCACGGCCCGCGCCAAGGGCCTGCCCGAGTGGCGGGTCATCCTCAAGTACCCCGTGCGCATGTCGCTCAGCCCCTTCATCAGCACCATCGGCTGGATCCTGCCCACGCTCGTGGGCGGCGAGGTGATGGTCTCCATCGTGCTGAGCCTGGAGACGACCGGCCCGCTGCTGGTCGAGTCCCTGCGCAACCAGGACATGTACCTGGCGGGGAGCTTCATCCTCATCCTCGGCGTGCTGACGGTCGTCGGCACCCTGCTGTCCGACCTGCTCCTGGCCTGGTGGGACCCCCGTATCCGCCACCACCACGTCGAGAGGGCGTGACCCATGGCGACCCTGCCCGACCGGTCCCCGTCACCGGAGACACCCCGCCACCCCGCGGGAGGCCCCGCGTCCCCGGAGGAGGAGCCCTGGGCCGGCGGCCCCCTGCCGGGGGACGTACCCCAGCGAGTGCTCATCTGGCGGCGCTTCCGCCGCAGCAAGCTGGCCGTCACCGGTGCGCTCGTGCTGTGCGCACTCCTCCTGGTGTCGGTGTTCTCCGAGTTCATCGCGCCCAGCACACCCGAGGCCTACAACGCCGAACGCACCTACGCCCCGCCGCAGCGGCTCCACTTCGTGGACACCGACGACGGCTTCGACCTGGGCATGTACGTGTACGACTACCAGGTGGAACGCGACCCGGAGACGCTCGCCAACACCTACACGGTCGACGAGTCCGAGAAGATCCCCGTCGGACTGTTCGTACGCGGCGAGCCCTACGAGATGTGGAACCTGGTCCCCTCGGACGTCCACCTGATCGGCGCCGCCGACCCCGGGCAGGACGTGTACCTGCTGGGCGCCGACCGCAACGGCCGCGACATGGCCTCCCGGATCGTCTACGGCACACGGGTGTCGATGTCCATCGGCCTGGCCGGGGTGGCGCTGTCCTTCGTCCTCGGCCTCGTGCTCGGCGGGCTCTCCGGCTACCTCGGCGGGCGCGTCGACAACGGCATCCAGCGCGTCATCGAGTTCCTGATGTCCATCCCCACCATCCCGCTGTGGATGGGCCTGTCCGCCGCCGTGCCCCGCGACTGGGGATCGGTGCAGACCTACGTCGCCATCACCGTGCTCCTCTCACTCATCGGCTGGACCGACCTGGCGCGCGTGGTGCGCGGCCGGTTCCTGTCGCTGAGACAGGAGGACTTCGTGACGGCCGCACGCCTGGACGGCTGCGGCACCGGCCGGATCATCGGCCGCCACATGCTGCCGTCCTTCACCAGCCACATCATCGCCTCGCTGACCCTGGCCGTGCCGTTCATGATCCTGGCCGAGACCTCGCTGTCCTTCCTGGGACTGGGACTCCAGCCGCCGGTCGTGAGCTGGGGCGTGCTCCTACAGGAGGCGCAGAACATCCACTCGATCGCGGGCGCCCCCTGGCTCCTGCTGCCCGGGGCCGCGGTGACCGTGGCGGTGCTGGTGCTCAACTTCGTCGGCGACGGCGTCCGCGACGCCGCCGACCCCTACAGGTAGGGAGGAGGCCACCATGACGGCCGAGACACGTGAACGCCAGGACGTCGTCCTGGACGTCCAGGGCCTGCGAACGTACTTCACCACCGACGACACCGTGGTGCGCGCCGTGGACGGGGTGGACCTCGCGGTCCGCCGGGGCAGCACGCTGTGCGTGGTCGGCGAGAGCGGCTGCGGCAAGAGCGCCATGGCCCGTTCCGTGCTGCAACTGGTGGAACGGCCCGGCCGGGTGGTGGACGGCAGGGTCCTCCTGCACCCGGCCGGGGGCGGCGGCGAACCCGTGGACCTGGCCGCGCTCCACCCCACGGGGAAGGAGATCCGCTCGGTACGCGGCCGCGAGGTCGCCATGGTCTTCCAGGAGCCCATGGCCTCGCTGTCCCTGGTGCACACCGTCGGCGACCAGATCGGCGAGCCCCTGCGCCTGCACCACGGCCTGTCCCGCAAGGAGGCCCGTACGCGCGCCGTCGAACTCCTCGAACGCGTGCGGGTCCCCGGCGCCGAACGCGTCGTGGACTCCTACCCCTTCCAGCTCTCCGGCGGGATGTGCCAGCGGGTCATGATCGCGATGGCGCTGGCGTGCGGCCCGCGCGTGCTCATCGCCGACGAGCCCACCACCGCCCTGGACGTGACCACCCAGGCCCAGATCCTCGACCTGTTCGCCGGCCTGCGCCGCGACACCGGCATGGGACTGCTGTTCATCACCCACGACATGGGCGTGGTCGCCGAGATCGCCGACGAGGTCGCCGTCATGTACCTGGGCACGGTGGTCGAGCAGGGCCCGGTGGACGAGATCTTCCACGACCCCCGGCACCCCTACACCCGCGCCCTGCTGGAGGCCGTACCCCGGATCGGCGCGTCCCGCGCCCGCCGTCTGCCCACCATCAGGGGCACCATCCCCGACCCGGGCAACCAGCCCACCGGCTGCGTGTTCCGCACCCGCTGCCCCGAGGCCGTGGAGGGGCTGTGCGACACCACCGTCCCCCCGGTCACCGCCCCGGGGCCCGGCCGCCGGGTGCGCTGCCTCCTGGACGAGGGATCCGCGCCCGGGGGCGCCCCCGACGGAGGAGACGCCGTCCCGACCGGCAAGGAGACCGTCGATGCCGACTGAGACACCGGCCGGCCCGCAGGCCCCGGCCCCGACCGGACCGTCGGGCGCCCCCGCGCCCGAGACCCCGGCCGGAGCGCGCACCGAACCCGTCCTGAGCGTCCGCGGCCTGGAGGTGAACTACCCCGTGCGAGGGCGCTCCCGGCGCGGCCCCCGCCACGTGCGGGCCGTCGCCGGGGTGGACCTGGACGTGTACGAGGGCGAGACCCTCGGCCTGGTCGGGGAGTCCGGGTGCGGCAAGACCACCCTGGGATCGAGCATCATGCGGGCCCGCCCGGAGGCCTCCGGGAGCATCCGCTACCGCGCGTCCGACGGCCGCGTCCTGGAGGCCCTGAACCTGTCGGGCGGCGACAGCGCCGCCTACCAGCGGGAGGTGCGGATGGTCTTCCAGGACCCGCACTCCTCCCTCAACCCCCGGATGACCCTGCGCGACATCGTCGGGGAGCCCCTGCGCATGCTGCTGGGGCTGCGGGGAGAGGAGCTGGAGGCGCGCGTCCGCGAGGTCATGGAACGGGTCGGGATGCACCCCGACCACATGCGCCGCTATCCGCACGCGTTCTCCGGCGGCCAGCGCCAGCGCGCGGCCATCGCCCGAGCCCTGGTCCCCGGCCCGCGCCTGGTCGTGGCCGACGAGGCGGTCAGCGCCCTGGACACCTCCGTGCGCTCGCAGATCCTCAACCTCCTCCAGGACCTCCAGGACGAGCTGGGCCTGACCTACCTGTTCGTCTCGCACGACCTGTCGGTGGTCGAGCACGTGTGCGACCGGGTCGCGGTCATGTACCTGGGACGGATCGTGGAGGTCGCCCCCACCGACGACCTGTTCGACAGGCCGCTGCACCCCTACACCGAGTCGCTGATCTCCGCGGTGCCCATCCCCGACCCGCGACTGCGCGGCAGCCGCGAGCGCGTGCGGCTCGTCGGCGAGGTGCCCGACCCCTCACAGCCGCCGCCCGGCTGCCCCTTCCACCCCCGGTGCCGGTACGCCACCGACCTGTGCGCCACCGAGGAGCCCGCGACGCGCGAGACCGCTCCGGGCCGCACGGTCGCCTGCCACCACGCCGAGGAGCTCGACCTGCTCGGGATCACCGGTCCCGGCGCCACGAACACCAACCCCCCGGCCCGCGCGACGCGGGAACCCCCCACGAAACAGGAGAAGAACCCATGAGACGACGGACGGCAGGCGGTACGAGGCGGTGGACGGGCGCCACCGCGGGTGCGGCGGCGGTCGTGATGACCGCCGGGTGCTCCTTCTTCTCCTTCGACCCCGACGTCGAGGGCGAGGGAGCGGTGGGCGGCACCGGCGAGGCGCCGATGCTCGCCGAGCTCGTGGAGTCGGGCGACCTGCCGCCGCTGGAGGAGCGGCTGCCCGGCGAGCCGCTGGTGGTGGAGCCCCACGAGCGCGTCGGCGTGTACGGCGGCGAGTGGAACACCGCCATCCTCGGCGTGGGCGACTGGCCCTGGCTCGGCCGGACCGTGGGCTACGAGAACCTGACCCGCTGGGACCCGGAGTGGGAGGAGGCGATCCCCAACCTCGCCGAGTCCTGGGAGTACAACGAGGACGCCACCGAGCTGACCTTCACCCTGCGCAAGGGCCTGCGCTGGTCCGACGGCGAGCCGTTCACCTCCGACGACGTCGTGTTCGCCTTCAACGACATCTTCAACAACGAGGAGCTCACCCCGGTCGCGGCGTCCAACCCCGGCACGGCCGAGAAGATCGACGAGCAGACCTTCACCATCACCTTCAGCGAGCCCGACGCCCTGTGGGCCGGGTCCGACCTCCTCCAGTACCAGGTGGTGACGAAGCCCAAGCACTACCTGGAGCAGTTCCACATCGACTACAACCCCGACGCCGACGAGCTGGCCGAGGAGGAGGGCTACACCGACTGGGTCGAGATGTTCGAGGACAAGGCGGGGGTGATCGACAGCGCCCGCTACTGGCAGAACCCCGACATCCCCACCATGTACCCGTGGCAGGTCGTGGAGCCGCTGGCCGACTCCGGGCGCATGGTGCTGGAGCGCAACCCCTACTACTGGAAGGTCGACACCGAGGGCAACCAGCTGCCCTACATCGACCGGGTCGTCTTCGACATCCTCCCCGACGAGGAGGTCATGATGGTCAGGGCCCTCAACGGCGAGTTCGACATGCACTCGCGGCACTTCAACACCCTGGAGAACCGGCCCACCCTGGCCGAGGCGCGCGAGTCGGGCGGCTACGAGTTCTTCGAGCTCCAGCCCGCCGAGATGAACACGGCGATGGTCTCCCTCAACCTCACCCACGAGGACGAGGAGCTGCGGCAGACCTTCAACGACCGCGACTTCCGGGTCGCGCTGTCCCACGCCATCAACCGGCAGGACATCATCGACGTCGTATACCGGGGCCAGGGCGAGCCCTGGCAGGGCGCGCCCCGTGAGAACAGCCTCTTCTACAACGAGGAGCTGGCCAAGCAGTACACCGAGTACGACGTCGACCTGGCCAACGAGGTCCTCGACGACGCCGGATACGACGAGCGCGACTCCGACGGCTTCCGGACGAGCCCGCGCGGCGAGACCGTGCGCTTCACCCTGTCGGTGCCCACGGGCTTCCGACCGGACATCGTGGACTCGATGGAGATGGTCGTGGGCTTCTGGGAGGAGCTCGACATCGACGTGGAGCTAAACACCGAGGACCGCTCGCTGTGGCAGAGCCGCCGGGAGAACAACGAGCACGACGCCAACGTGTGGTCGGGCGACAACGGCATGATGGACGCGATGTACGACCCGCGCTGGTACGCGCCCACCCAGAGCGGTGAGTCCAACTTCGGCATCCCGTGGGCCCAGTGGTACGTCTCCGACGGCAAGGACTCGCGCGCCCAGGAGCCGCCGGACGAGGTGAGGGAACACCTGGAGATGTACGACGCCGTCCAGGCCGAGCCCGACACCGAGGCCCGCAACGAGCTGATGCGCGAGTTCCTGTCGGTCACCCAGGAGCAGTTCTACGCCATGGGCATCAGCCTGAGCCCTCCCGGCTACGGGATCGTCGCGAACCACTTCCACAACGTTCCCGACTCGATGTACTCCTCCGGCAACTACAACGACCCCGGGCCGACCAACCCCGAGCAGTACTTCATCGAGGAGTGACGGCCGGCGCCCTCCCCTCCCACACGGCGACAGAAGGGTAAGGAATGTCCGCGAACACCACGGCGACCACGGCCGACGGCGGCGAACCCGCCGCGAGCGGCCTGGGACTGGTCCACGAGCAGGGGCGCTCACTGCGCCTGACCCACGACGGCGACGAGCTCTTCCGCTACGTGTACCGGCCCTGGGACGTCCAGCTGGAGGCGCCGCGCCCCTACCTCCACCCGATCCGCACCCTGGGCGGGGACGCCGTCAGCCTGTACCGGCCGCACGACCACGTGTGGCACAAGGGGATCGCCTGGTCCCTGCCCAACGTGGGACCGGCCAACTTCTGGGGCGGCCCCACCTACCTCCGGGACCAGGGGTACCGGCAGCTCGCCAACGACGGCTCGACGGAGCACCGCTCCTTCGACCGGATCGAGACCTCACCGGAACGGGTCTCGATCGGCGAACGACTGGAGTGGGTGACCGAGCAGGGCGAGGCCTGGTTCTCCGAGCGGCGGGGGCTGCGGGTGACCGCGGCCCCCGACCGGGGGGCGTGGACGCTGGTGTTCACGACCTCGTTCACCAACCTGACCGGCGAGGCGGTCCCCTTCGGCAGCCCCACCACGGAGGGGAGGCCCAACGCCGGGTACGGAGGCCTGTTCTGGCGCGGACCCCGCTCCTTCAGCGGGGGACGGGTCCACTCCGACGAGCGGGAGGGCGACGACGACCTCATGGGGACGCGCTCGCCCTGGCTGGGCTTCGTCGGCCGCCACGACGGTACGGACAGGGCGTCCACGCTGGTGTTCGTGGACGCCCCGGACAACCCCGGCCACCCCGTGAAGTGGTTCGTGCGCAGCGGGATCTTCGCCTGCGTGTGCCCTGCGCCGTTCTTCGACGAGGTGGTGACCGTCGACGCGGGGGCCACCCTCGCCTACCGGTACGCGGTCGTCGTCGCCGACGGCGACCAGGGCGGGGAGGGCGCCAAGGTCCTCGCCGACACGGGCCTGGGGGAACTGGAGCAGGAGGCGGCCGAGAGCGCCGCCGCGGGCCCCGCAGGAAACACGCGGTCCCGGGAGGCGGGGTGAGGAGCCCACGCGTCCCCGGGTTCCCCGGCGGCACCGCCGTATCCCACCTGCGGGTCTACGACTGGCCCGCGGCCGACGGGCTCGCGGGCGGCTCGCCGCACCTGCACACCGCCTCGGCGGAGGGGTACGTGGTGCTGCGGGGCGAGGGCTCCCTGGAGACCCTCAGCGGAGCGGGGTTCCAGCGGACCCCGCTGCGCCCCGGCAGCCTGCTGTGGTTCACGCCGGGGACCGTGCACCGGCTGGTCAACGACAGCGGGGACCTGGAGATCCTGGTCGTCATGCAGAACGCGGGCCTGCCGGAGTCGGGTGACGCCGTGCTCACCTACCCCGAGGAGGTCCTGGCCGACCCGGACGCCTACCGCCGGGCCACCGTGCTGCCCCAGGCCGTCACCTCGGCCGAGCAGGCGGCCCGGAAGCGCCGTGACCTCGCCGTGGAGGGCTACCTGGAACTGCGCGCACGGGTGAGGCAAGAGGGTCCCGGGGCTCTGGAGGGGCTGTACGGGGCCGCGACGGAGCTGGTCGGCGAGAAGGCCGCCGGCTGGCGCCACCACGTCGACCAGGGGCCGGTCCACCAGGCGCGGACCACCGTGCGGCACCTGGAGGCGCTGGCCGAGGGTGACGGGAAACACCTCGCGGAGTCCGCCGTCTACACCGCCGACAGCCCTTCGGGCCCGCTCCGCAGCGGTATGTGCGGGCACCTGAGGGTGTGGGACCTCGACGGTGCCAGGAGGGCCGACTGACCGACCGGGTGACACCGGCCGGATGACACCGAACGGCTGACCGGCCGAGCGGACCGGGACGAGGGTCCGCGTGGCCGGGGCCGGGGGCGTCCGCCACGAGGGCGCCGCCGGCCCCGCCGGTGCCGCGGGGTGCCTCGTGGAGGCCGCCCCGCGGCGCTGTCGCGTGCCCGGGAGCGCTTTCGGTCCCTGGAACGCGAGAACCCGGTGGAAGCCGCCCCGCGGCCCCACCGGGTATCCTGGTCCCAGGAGATCGTCCCCCGTCCGACGGGATCGTTCTCCGACAAAAGAACCGCGGGCCGCCGGCAAGCCGGTCTTCGACCAGCGAGCAGCAGCCCGCGATACTCGGGGGTACGGGGGTCGTCCCCCGACAAAAGAACCGCGGGCCGCCGGCAAGCCGGTCTTCGACCAGCGAGCAGCAGCCCGCGACATTCGGGGGTACGGGGGTCGTCCCCCGACAAAAAAACTGCGGGCCGCCGGCAAGCTGGTCTTCGACCAGCGAGCAGCAGCCCGCACTGTGTGGGCGAGGAGGGATTTGAACCCTCACATCCTTTCGGACACACGGACCTGAACCGTGCGCGTCTACCGTTCCGCCACCCGCCCGAGTGACTCGTATGCAGTTGTGTTGCCAGGTGATCCGGGCTTTTCGTCCGGTTCCCCCTGGCGACATGGATAAGGCTAGCACGGCCTGGAGGTGGGTCGCACACGCATTCCGGTCCGCCGGCGGTGGGGCCCCCGCAGGGCCCTCCCGGGGGTGCGCCTGAAACCAGGGGCCCCTTGACCCGGTTACGATCGTCTACACATACGGAGTGGAGTACAAAAGGGAGGTACCTCGTGGGAGTGCTCCAACGCTTCGAGCGCAGGCTTGAGGGCATGATCGAAGGCACCTTCGCGATGGCCTTCAAGTCCGAGCTCCAACCGGTCGAGGTGGCGAGCGCCGTCCAGCGTGAGATGGACGAGCGCGCGGCGATCGTCGCCCAGGGCCGTACCCTGGTCCCGAACGACTTCATCGTCGAACTGGCCGCCAGCGACAAGGAGCGCCTGGAAGTCTACGCCGACAGCCTGGGACAGGAGCTGTCCAAGCTGGCACGCGACTACGCGACGGAGCAGGGCTATTCCTTCGTGGGTCCGGTACGCGTTCACTTCAGGTCCGACGAGGGCCTCAAGACGGGTCGCTTCCGAATCCGTTCCGGCGTCGTCCGCGGCACCATGGTCGGCAAGGACGGCGAGGTCCGCCAGCCCGTCGGCGACCCCGGCCCGCCCGCGGGCCAGCAGCAGGCGGGCCGTCCGCGCCTGCTGATCTCCCCCGGTGGCGCCGCCACCGAGGGCAGCATCTCCAGCCACGGCATGCAGCAGTCCTTCGAGCTGACCACCCCGGTGACCCTCCTCGGCCGCGGCACCGACTGCGACCTCCGCCTGGTCGACAACGGCGTCTCCCGCCACCACGTGGAGATCCGCATGGACGGCGACGAGGCGATCCTGGTGGACAAGGGCTCGACGAACGGGACCTTCGTCAACGGACAACAGGTCAGGCAGGCCCGTCTGGTGGACGGCAGCAGGATCAGCCTGGGCCGTACCACGATGACGTTCCGCCGCGGCTGACGGCCCCGGCCGAACCGACTGATCAGACCCGACAGGACCGCAACCAACAGCGTTCCGTCGGCGTCTGACAGGTCGAAAGCCCGAGGCAGGCCCAATGCGGACCCGCTGTCGGATATCCGTCCGGGAAGGTAGTCTCCGCGAAGACCTGACCGATCGGGCACAATGGCCGTGGCCGAAAGCCGCGGCCTGCGACCTCGACACTCACCGAAACGAAGGTGGGGAAGAAACGGTGGCGGCGCAGATGACCGCCACCCCGGCCGAAGCACGACAGGGGCTGAAGAGCAGTTCAATGTCCAACTTGACCCTCATATTGATCAAGATCGCGTATCTCGCGGTGCTTTGGCTGTTCGTCCTCACTGCGATCGGTGTGATCCGCACGGACCTCTTCGGCTCGTCCAAGAAGAAGCCGCGGAAGAAGTCCCGCCCCGCGCCGCGCCCCGCCGCGCGCCGGGAGGCGCCCCAGCCGTCGTACTCGTCCCGGCCGTCGCGCCCGCGCCGTAACGAGCCCACGGCCCTGGTCGTGACCCAGGGCTCCCTCAAGGGGACCACCGTCGACCTGAGCTCGCAGCCCATCCTCATCGGACGCGCTCCGGACTCCACGCTCGTCATCACCGACGACTACGCGTCCGGGCGCCACGCGCGCGTCTACTCCGACAACGGCCGCTGGTTCGTGGAGGACCTCAACTCGACGAACGGCACCTACCTCGGCCAGCAGAAGCTGAACCGCCCCCAGCCCATCACGGTGGGTCAGCCCATCCGTATCGGCAAAACCGTCCTGGAACTGCGCAAATGACAATCGCTCTCCGATACGCGGCGTACTCCGACGTAGGATGCCTCCGCGAAGGCAACGAAGACTCCGGCTACGCCGGCCAGCACCTCCTCGCGGTCGCCGACGGCATGGGCGGTTACGCGGGCGGTGAGGTGGCCAGCTCCATCGCGATCTCCTCGATCCGCCGCCTCGACTCCGAGGCCCCGCAGTCCGACGAGATGGCCGAGGTGCTCCAGCACGCCGTCGAGCAGGCCAACGCCTCCCTCTCGCGCAGGATCATGGAGGAGCCGCAGCTGGAGAACATGGGCACCACCCTGACGGCCATGCTCTGGGCCGGCCCCCGGGTGGCGCTCATCCACATCGGCGACTCGCGCGCCTACCTGCTGCGCGGATCCCGCTTCGAGCAGATCACCCACGACCACACCCTGGTGCAGACCCTGGTGGACGAGGGCAAGATCACCGAGGAGGAGGTCGCCACCCATCCTCAGCGCTCCCTCATCCTGCGCGCCCTGGACGGCAAGAGCCCGGTCGACCCCGACATCTCCATCAGCGAGGCCAAGGTCGGCGACCGCTACATGCTCTGCTCCGACGGGCTCTCCGGCGTGGTGAGCAAGAAGACCATCCACGAGACCCTCGCCACCGAGGCCGACCCGCGCAGCGCGGCCAAGAGGCTCATCGAGCTGGCCATCCGCGGGGGAGGCCCCGACAACATCACCGCGGTCGTCGCCGACGTCATCGAGACCGAGACCGACCGCGAGGGCCCCACGGTCTCCGCCCAGATCGTCGGCGCCGCCGACCAGCGCCGCGGGAGCGACGGCCAGAGCAACGACAGCCCGGCCAGACGGGCCCAGGAGCTGCGCGGCACCGGTGGCGACACCGCCGAGATGGACCCCGTGCGTGACGAGGAGCCGGCCGAGGCCCCCTACGCCGCGGCCCCGGGCCACCACGAGGACTACGACGACGCCTACGAGGACTACGAGGCCCCGCCGGCGGCCCGGCGGGGACGCCGGGAGCCGGAGGGCGAGTACCCCACCAGGCGCTGGTGGCCGATGGTGCTGGTGTTCGTGATCGTGGTCGCCGTCGTCGCGGGCGCCACCTACTACTTCGGCCGCCAGTACGTGGACAGCCAGTACTACCTGGGGCCCTCCCCCTCCGGGGAGACCGTCAGCATCTACCAGGGCATCAACACCGACATCGCGGGCTTCAGCCTGTCCGAGGAGGTGGAGGACACCCGGATCTCCCTGGACTCGCTCTCGGAGGCCGACCGCGGTGCCGTGGAGAACACCGTCCCCGCGGAGGACCTGGACGACGCCCGCGAGCGCGTCGACATGCTCGGCGCGGACACGGCGACCGAGGAAGGGTCCGGGTGAGCCGGCTTGAGTAACACCTCCGCTCCCGAGGCGCCGACCGCGCTGCCGCCCGTCAAGCGGCGCAACGCCGAACTGGTCCTCATCCTCTTCGCCATCGGCATCACCATGGCGGGCATCGCGCTGGCGGGCATCAACCTCAACGGCCAGATCCCCGCCGCGATGTGGACGGTGGGCCTGACCTTCGCCGCGATGTCGGCCGCCGCGCACGTGGCGATGCGCTTCGTGGCGCCCTACGCCGACCCGCTCATCCTGCCCTGCACGCTGTTCCTCAACGGGATCGGCGTGGCGATGATCTGGCGGATCAACGCGGTCGAGGTCGAGGACGTCGAGCGCGCCGGCGTCGGTATGCAGCTGGTCTGGACGGCGGTCGGCCTGGCCTTCTGCTTCCTCATCATCATCTTCCTCAAGGACCCGCGCGTCCTGCAGCGCTACACCTACATCAGCGGCCTGGTCGCGATCATCCTGCTCGCGCTCCCGGCCATCCCCGGCCTGGGCCGGGAGGTCTACGGCGCCCGCCTGTGGATCGGCATCGGCCCGGCCACCATGCAGCCGTCGGAGTTCGCCAAGATTGCGCTGGTGATCTTCCTGGCGTCCTACCTGATGAGCAAGCGCCAGGTCCTCCAGATCGTCGGCAAGCCGATCAAGGTCGGCCGCTTCACCCTCATCGAGCTGCCCCGGGCCCGCGACCTGGCGCCGATCCTCGTCGGCTGGGTGCTGGCCATCGGCATGCTGGTGCTCCTGCGCGACCTGGGCACCTCGCTGCTGCTCTTCGGCACCTTCCTGGCCATGCTGTACGTGGCCACCCAGCGCTCCTCGTGGGTGACCATCGGCCTGGCCATGTTCGCGGTCGGCGCGTTCACCGCCTACCTGCTCTTCTGGCACGTCCAGGCCCGCGTCAACATCTGGTTCCACGCCTTCGACCGGGAGGTCTACGACGCGGTCGGCGGCAGCGCGCAGCTGGTGCAGGGGCTGGTGGCCATGGCCTACGGCGGCCTCTTCGGCACCGGCCTCGGCGCGGGGGAGCTGTACAACACCTTCGCCGCCGACAGCGACCTCATCCTCGCCACCATCGGCGAGGAGCTGGGCGTGACCGGACTGCTCGCCATCCTGCTGGTCCTCGGCCTGCTGGTGGAGCGCGGCATGCGCATCGCCCTGGCCGCCACCGGAGCGTTCAACAAACTGCTGGCCAGCGGCGTCGCCTTCCTCCTCGCCTACCAGGTCTTCATCGTCCTGGGCGGGCTGACCCGGGTCATCCCGCTGACCGGTTCCACCACACCGTTCATGGCGGCCGGCGGCTCCGCCCTGATGGCGAGCTGGATCATGATGGGCATCCTGCTCCGCATCAGCGACAACGCCCGCCGACCCGCCCCGCAGGCCATCCAGGACGAGGGCGCGACCCAGGTGATCCAACGATGAACACACCGATCCGCAGACTCAGCATCTTCTCCCTGTTCCTGCTTCTGGTCCTGATGCTCAACGTCACCTGGATCCAGGGTTTCCAGGCGGAGGCGATCCGCGACGACCCGCTGAACACACGCAAGTTCAGCGAGCGCCTGAGCGAGCAGCGCGGACCCATCCAGGTCGCCGGCGAGAACGTGGCCTACTCGGAGAACATCGCCGAGGAGGGCAAGCAGCCGCGGTACCAGCGCCTGTACGAGGGCACCCCCCTGTACACGCCGATCGTCGGCTCCTTCCGCACCTACGGCGCCTCGGGCGTCGAGAGCGCCGCGAACTCACTGCTCGACGGCACCGACGACCGGCTGGCGGTGCGCAACTTCCGCGACATCATCACCGGCCGCGAGCCCGAGGGCGCCCAGGTCCAGTTGACGCTGGACCCGGCGGTGCAGAAGGCGGCCTACCAGGGCTTCGAGGCCCTGGGCGGCAAGAACGGCGCGGCCGTGGCGCTCGACCCCGAGACGGGGGCGATCCTGGGCGCGGTCTCCTACCCGTCCTACGACGCCAACAAGGTCTCCAGCATCACCGACCTCGAAGCGGCCGTGCAGAACTACACGGAGCTGGAGAACGACCCGCGCAAGCCGCTGCTGAACCGGGCCTTCAACGAGCTCTACCCCCCGGGTTCGACGTTCAAGGTGGTGACCGCCTCGGCGGCCATGGAGTACCTGGACGCGGGGCCGGACAGCACCAAGGAAGCGCCCGACGTGCTGGACCTGGGCGCGCCGCTGCCCAACGCCACCGGAGGCGGCACCTGCAACGGCGGCCAGCCGGACACGCTGGCGCACTCGATCAAGATCTCCTGCAACACCTCGATGGCCAACTGGGCGATCGACATCGGCGGCGAGAACCTGTCGGAGCAGGCCACCGCCTACGGGTTCAACCGCGAGGATCCGCTCGAGGTCCCGATGGAGGTGACCCCGAGCCTCGCCCCGGTCGAGACCGACCCCAACATCCTCGGGCGCGCCGGTATCGGCCAGTCCAACGTGCAGGCGACCCCGCTGCAGATGGCGATGGTCGCCTCGGGTGTGGCCAACTCGGGTGAGGTCATGCGACCCTACGTGGTGGACACCGTGCGCGACTCGGACCTGTCGGTGGTCACCCAGACCACGCCGGAGAGCTACTCCCAGGCGGTCAGTGCCAGCACGGCCGAGGACCTCACCGAGATGATGGTCGGCGTCACCTCACAAGGCGGCTCGGGTACCAACGCCGCCATCCCCGGTGTGGAGGTCGCGGGCAAGACCGGTACCGCCGAGACCGGTCCGGACAGTCCCACCCACAACCTGTTCATCGGCTTCGCCCCGGCCGACGACCCCCAGATCGCGGTCGCGGTCGTGGTCGAGTTCGGCGGCGGCAGCGGTAACGAACTGGCGGCACCGATCGCCCGTCAGATGATGGAGGCAGTGGTTCTGTAGTGAGCGCCTACGAGCCATCTTCACAGAGCGGTTCCGGTGGACTCGCCGGGACCGTTCTGAGTGACCGTTACCGCCTGGAAGAGCAGGTGGGCTCCGGCGGCATGGGTACGGTCTGGAAAGCCACCGACACCCTGCTCAACCGCCCCGTCGCGGTGAAGCTGCTGCATCTCGCGCAGATGGCCGAGCCCACGGCGAGGGAGCGGTTCCGCACCGAGGGCCGGATCACCGCCGGCCTCTCCCATCCCGGGATCGCCCAGGTCTACGACTACGGCGAGGAGGACGGCCGCGCGTTCCTGATCATGGAGCTCGTGGTCGGCGAACCGCTCTCCCAGGTACTCCGGGAGGAGGGGCACCTCAGCCCGGACCAGACCCTGGACTTCGTCTGCCAGGCGGCCCAGGCCCTGGCCGCGGCACACGCGCGCGGTGTGGTGCACCGCGACATCAAGCCGGGGAACCTGCTGGTCACCGAGGACGGCCAGCTCAAGCTCACCGACTTCGGCATCGCCAGGGGCGACATGTCGGTCACCCTCACCCAGACCGGCATGGTCATGGGCACCGCCCAGTACATCTCGCCCGAGCAGGCGTCGGGCAGGCCCGCGACCTCCTCCTCCGACCTGTACGCGCTCGGGGTGGTGGCCTACGAGTGCCTGGCCGGCACCCCGCCGTTCACCGGCGACACCCCGGTGGCGCTGGCGCTGGCGCACACCCGCGAGGACCCGCCGGAACTGCCCGACGACGTCCCGGCGGACGTCGAACACCTGGTGTCCTCGCTGCTGATGAAGGATCCCGAGGACCGGCCCGCCACGGCCAGCGAGGTGGCGCACATGGCCGCGGTGATCCGCTCCAACTCCGGCACCGGGCCGCCGACGCCCACCACGGGGTTCGAGGGCATGGCCCAGACCGCGGTGGTGGGCGCGGTCACCGACCCCGGCTCGGGCGCGGTGCCGCGCCAGAGCGGCGTCCAGGCGACCGTCCCCCCTGACCAGGGAGGGGGCTCCGCTAGTCTGTCCGGAGCACCGGAGAGGCGGATCGGTGCTCCCGTGGTCATGGCGGCGATCGCCGCCACGGTCATGATCGCGGTCGCGATGGCGGCCGGGTTCCTGACCGACTGGCGCCCCGGTGGCGACAACGTACGCGACGCCGTCGAGCCTCCGCCCGCGACCTCCTCTCCGTCTCCGGAGAACACGGAGGACCCCGAGGGCGGCGCCACCTCGGACGTGCCCCCCGCGAACTCCGGGGAGGGGAACGACTGGCCCACGAACCCGCGGGAACCCGTCGAGGGCGGTGACCCCGACCCCGAGGAGGGAGACCCGGAACCCAGTCCTTCCGAGGGCGACGGGAGCCAGGACGGGGACCAGGACGACGGCTCCGGTCCGGAGAGCCCCGGCCCGAACGATCCCGGGACGTCGGAACCGACGGAGGGAACGACTCCTCCGGACGGCGACGGCACCGGCGACGGCACCGGCGACGGCACCGGCAGTGGCGGTGGCGGAAGCGGCGGTGGTGGCGGAAGCGGAGACGAACCCACAACACCGACACCGTGAGCGAGAGACGTTCAGGGTAGGCGGCGGCCCGCGGGCGGCCTCCGGAAGACACGAGGATCAGTACACGACATGTCCCAGCCCCGGCTCCTTGGCGGACGCTACGAGCTCGACACCATTGTCGGGCGTGGCGGTATGGCCGAGGTCTACCGCGCACGCGATCTGCGCCTCGACCGGCTCGTCGCCATCAAAACCCTCAAACACGACATGGCCCGCGACCACGTCTTCCAGGCGAGGTTCCGCCGGGAGGCCCAGTCGGCGGCCTCCCTGAACCATCCCGCCATCATCGCGGTGTACGACACCGGCGAGGACATGATCGACGGGGTGTCCATCCCGTACATCGTCATGGAGTACGTGGACGGGCGGACCCTCAAGGAGCTGCTGGACGACGACCGCCGCCTCCTGCCGGAGCGCTCGGCGGAGCTGGTCGACGGCATCCTCAAGGCCCTGGAGTACAGCCACGACAACGGGATCGTCCACCGCGACATCAAGCCCGCCAACGTGATGCTGACCCGCAACGCCGAGGTCAAGGTGATGGACTTCGGCATCGCCCGGTCGATGTCGGACGACCAGGTGACGATGACGCAGACCTCCCAGGTCATCGGCACCGCCCAGTACCTGTCCCCGGAGCAGGCGCGCGGCGAGCGGGTGGACCCGCGCAGCGACATCTACTCCACGGGCTGTGTGCTCTACGAGCTGCTCACCGGCCATCCGCCGTTCACCGGTGACTCCCCCGTCTCGATCGCCTACCAGCACGTGCGCGAGGACCCGGTCCCACCGAGCGAGGTGGACCCGCAGGTCCCCGAGTGGCTGGAGGACATCACCCTCCGGGCGATGACCAAGAACCGCGAGGAGCGGTACCAGAACGCGGCCGAGATGCGCGCGGACATCCAGCGCGGCCTGGCCGGGATGCCCACCCAGGCGGGCACCATGGCCATGGCGGCGGCCGGGGCCACGACGGCGATGCCTCCCGCGCCCGGCGACCGCTACGACGACTACGGCGACTACCGGGACGACTACGACGACTACGACGACCGCCGGCAGGGCAACGCGGGGAAGACCGCGCTGTGGGTGCTGCTCGGCGTCGGCGTGATCGCCTCCCTGGCGCTGGTGTTCTGGCTGATCAGCGAGGGGAGCAGCCCGGACACGCAGACCGCCGAGGTGCCGGACGTGGCCGGGTCCACGACGGCGGAGGCACAGACCGAACTCGGCGAGGCGGGCTTCGACGAGACCGCGGTCGAGCAGCAGGCGAGCAAGGACGTCGAGGAGGGCCAGGTCATCGAGACCGACCCTGCCGCGGGCGAGACGGCGGAGCTGACCGAGGAGATCGTCCTGTACGTCTCCAGCGGGCCGGACGCCGTCGAGATCCCGCCGGTGGAGGGCCAGAGCGAGTCCGAGGCGACGAGCGCGCTGAACGAGGCGGGCTTCTCGAGCGTCACCACCGAGCAGAGGGCCGACGACAGCGTTCCCGAGGGCGACGTGATCGGCACCGACCCGGCCGCCGGGGAGGCGGTCGCCCCGGACACCGAGATCACGTTGCTGGTCTCCTCCGGACCCGACCAGGTGGCGGTCCCCGACCTGGTCGGTATGACCCAGTCGGGCGCCCAGTCCGCTCTGGAGCAGAGGGGGCTGAGCGCCTCCTTCACGGAGGAGCCGAGCACGGAGGGTCCGACGGGCACGGTCATCAGGCAGGATCCGCAGTCCGGACAGTCGGTGGAGCCCGGAACCACGGTGAACGTCGTGCTCGCGACCGAGCCGGAGGCGGAGGAGCCGCCCGGGGGCGGTGAGCAGTCGCCTCCGGGCAACGGCGAGGAGTCCCCGCCCGAGGGCGGTGAGCAGTCGCCTCCGGGCAACGGCGGGGAGGACGGCGAGGGCGGCTTCGAGTTCCCCTACATCCGCAGGGACTGAGACGGCCGCCGACCAGGCACCGGGCCATGTCGCACGATGGTGCGGCATGGCCCGTCGGCGTACCGGGGCGCACCCCGCGTGGTGGGGACGGCCCACCGGTGACGGGGGCCTCCCCCGGGGCGTAGACTGTGCTCTCGTTGACGAACCCGCCCCACGTACTGGAGCAGCGACCGTGCCCAAGTCCCGCAGCGATCGCAAGAAGAAGGCCGTCTACACGCCGCCTCCTTCGAAGGAGAAGCCCAAGGTCAGTCCGCGCTGGCTGGTCCCGACGATGCTGGGCTTCTTCGCCTTGGGCATTCTCTGGATCGCGGTCTACTACATCGCGGGTGCCCAGGTCCCGTACATGCAGGACTGGCACAACTGGAACCTGCTGATCGGATTCAGCGGAATCATCGTGGCCGTCATCCTGTCCACCCGCTGGCACTGACCCCGCGGCCGTGGAAGGGTACGCCCCCCAAGGATCGGCGCGGGTGCCCCTCACGTAGACACGCGCACCCGCGCTGAACAGCACCGACACACGTTTTCCACAGAGTTATCCACAGGCTGTGGGTAGCTCTTCTCGCTGTGCCCGGACGCGGTGGGTCGGTGGCTTCGGCGGACGGGTTCCAGCGGGCCGGTTCCGGCGGGCTGGTCCGGCGGGCGCGGGAGGGCGGCCGCGGCTCCGGGGCCGCCCTCCCGCGCACGGGACGGGCCCCGGAGGACTCTCCCCCCGGGGCCCGTTCGGCTCGCCGGGGCCCGTTCGGCTCGGTGCGCCTCAGCCGAGGACGATCAGCGGCGCCGCGGACACCAGGGCCGCGAGCAGCGCGGCGAACGCCGACACCAGCAGGACGTGCGTGACCGTGCGGACCGTGTTCCCCGCCGTCCTCCCGGGCAGGTAGGCGAACACGGCGCCGAGGAGGAGCCCGGCGACCAGTCCGCCGATGTGCGCGGTCCAGGAGATGTTGGGGACCACGAAGGTCAGCACGAGGTTGACCGCCAGCAGGACCCCGACCATCCTCAGGTCCAGGCGGAGCCGCCTGCCGATCACGAACACCGCTCCGAAGAGGGCGAAGATCGCGCCGGACGCCCCGACGGAGAACTGGTTGGGCACCATCAGGAGGCTGAGCACCGACCCCGCGAGGGCGCCGAGCACCCACAGGGCGAGGAAGCGGCCGTGTCCCAGCCAGCGCTCCAACTGCACGCCCAGGATGTACATGGCGTACCCGTTGAACAGCAGGTGGAAGATGCTGCCGTGCAGGAACGCGGCCGTGATCAGCCGGTACCACTCACCGGCGAGCACCCCGAGAAGGGTCCCGTCCTCCACCCGGCCGAGGCCGAGCATGGCGAACTCCCGGACCAGCGGTGAGGCACCCGCCTGGCCGAACGTGTCGGAGGTGCCCATCTGGGCGACGAACCCCGCCACCATCATGCCGAGGATCGTCCATGTCACGTAGGGCCTGGACACGGCCCTGCCCCCGAACGTGGTCCGTGCCCGGCGTGTCCCACGGTTCCCCTCCGAGACGCAGCGGGGGCACTGGAAGCCCACGGACGCCTCGACCATGCAGTCCGGGCAGATGGGCCGCTCGCACCTGCTGCAACTGACTCCGGTCTCCCGGTCGGAGTGCCGGTAGCAGGTGCGCGAGGCCCGGGGTTCCGGTTCCGGCGCGGATCCGGACGGCGGCGGGGGTGCGCTCATGGGCGGGTTCTTCCTCCTCGGGTTCTGGGCACCGTCGCCGCTACCGGCTGATCTCGATGCTGTTGATCACCACGTCCTCGCGCGGGCGGTCCTGGGAGTCGGTGGCGACCTTGGAGATCGCGGTGACCACGTCGGTGCCCTCTACGACCTCGCCGAAGATGGTGTGGCGGCCGTCGAGCCAGTACGGCTTGTCAACGGTGATGAAGAACTGCGAGCCGTTGGTGCCCGGGCCCGCGTTGGCCATGGCCAGCAGGAACGGGCGGTCGAAGCGCAGGTTCGGGTGGATCTCGTCCTTGAAGGTGTAGCCGGGGCCGCCGCGGCCGGTACCGAGCGGGTCACCGCCCTGGAGCATGAAACCGTCGATGACACGGTGGAAGATCGTGCCCTCGTACAGGCTGCTGTTGGACGGCTTGCCCGTGGTGGGGTCCATCCACTGCTTCGACCCTTCTGCCAGGCCGACGAAGTTGGCGACCGTCTCCGGCGCCTCCTCCTCGAACAGCTTGACGACGATAGTTCCCTTGGAGGTGTTCAGCCGCGCAGTGGGCTGACCCGTGGAGTCCGACACCTGCATGCCTTTCGGTCGACTTCGTTTACGTGCTCACGTTACCCGTCCGCGTCCCGGGCCCGGCCTGCGCCGGTCGTCGCCGCAGCGACGACGACGGCGGCGGCGACAGCGGCGTCCGATTCCGCTCGACGGGGTTTCACGTCCGGCTCCGGAGGAAGTGTGAGGAGAAAACCCTCCGGGCGGTGTCGAAACGTAGATCACACACGGAGAGGACGTATGTTGAGATAACACCCGGATAACGGGGAAGGACGACGAGGAAGCCGCCCGTGTGGCGTTGATCGCCGACCACCCGGGTGAGGACCGTAGAACCGGTGAACGATCGAAGGAGCTGACGACGTGCCTATCACTTCCAAGCGACACAAGGCACGCAAGGAGGCGGAGCTCACCCTCGCCCTCGCCCGCCTACAGGACCTGGCCAAGGAACAGGCCGACAGGATCGGCCCGTATGCCGACCAGGCGCGCGACCAGGCCACTCTGAAGCTCCTCCAGGCCCGCGGGTGGACCGCACCACGGCTGGAGAACGCCGCACAGCGTGTGGAGGACACCGTGGCGCCGCGTGTGGCCGGGGCGCTCACCGCCGCCGCCCACCGTGTCAGTCCGCTCCAGAAGCGCCGTCGCGGGTCGCGACTGATGCTTCGGGGCAACCGCGGTGTCTCCCGCGGAGTCCTGATCGGAGGCGCCGCCGTGATCGGCGGAGTGGTCGTGTACTCGCTCATCCGCCTGCGCCAGGCGTCCCAGGACGCCGAGTGGCAGGAGCACCTGGACCAGGCTCGCGACCAGGTCCGCGAAACCAGGGAGGACCTGGAGGAGAGGGCGTCCAAGACGGCGGAGAAGGCCGCTGAGGGCACCGAGGAGACCGCCAAGACGGCCAAGAGCAAGGGCAAGGAGACCGTTCGTACGGCCACGGGCAACACCCGCGCCAAGGAGAACGGCCAGCCCGAGCGCTAGGAACGACGGGAGACGGACCGCCGTGCCGGGCGGGGCGACGGGAGCCCCGCCCGCGGACCGGTTCCGCTCCCTCCGCCGGGGCGGTCCCCTCCGTCCCGGCTTCGTCGTGTCCGGGGCCGGCGGCGTACTCCGGCGCACCGGCCGGGGTCCCCGCTCCCCGGGGTCCCCGCTCCGGCGTTCCCCGGTCCGACGGGTCCCGTACCGGTGAACTCCGTAACGGTGGGCCCTACTCCGGTGAGTCCTGCTCAGCCGCCCTTGAGGACGCGGAACATCGGATAGCGCCAGTTCCGGCCCATGAGAGCGGCGACGCCGGCGACGGCCGGAACCACCGTCCAGCCCACGACGACGGCGAGCGTCACCAGCAGGGGCGCGATGAGCCAGGACAGGAGCACGCTCACGATCCCGGTGACGATGCAGAAGATCTGGAAGTTCAGCGACTCCATGGCCTGGCGGCGCACGTAGGGCGAGATCCTGTCGCTGAGGAGGAGCACCACCAGGGGCGCGACGACGGGGACGAAGTAGTTCCCCCAGTGGCCGGCGGCGGCCACGACCCGTTCGGCCGGTGTGCTCGTCAGGGGCACGTCGGGATCGGTCCCCTTCTGGCCTCCCTGAGCGCCGAAGACCCCGAACGGGCCCGCGTGCCCGGACCGGGGCGCTCCCGCGGGGGTGAGGCCCAGGTCCTCCGTGAGGGGGACGAGGTCTACCCCGAACTTGGCCCGCATGGCCTTCTCGGTGCGCTCGTCGAACTCCGCCTCGTCGAGCTGGCCGCGGCTGAACGCCTCCTGGAGGACGCCGATGACGTCGTCGCGCTCGGCGTCGGTGAGACGGATCTGCGGCCTGGCTCGCGGTTCCCAGGCGCGCCTCGCCGGGTACTGAGGATCCACGGCTACTCCCACTCCCACTCCCAACGGCGACGGGAGTACGGCACCGATCGGCCGTACTCCCACCATGATGCGCCGTCGGGACGGTTTTGGGTATGGGGGCCGTCCCTGATCCTCCCCTGAGCCGCCCCTCCCCCTTGAGGTGGAGAACGCCCCCGACTTTCGTCCGTGCCCGTCCGCAGTCCTCCACGGGGCGGTGCCGGGACTCCCCCACCCGGCTACCGGTCGGCCCGGCTAACTCCGCGCGGCGACCACGACCTCCTGTCCGGACCGCTCGCGCTCGTAACGGCGCTCGGCACTGGTGAGCAGCTCGTGCCAGCTGGTGACGTCCTTGCGGCGGCGCAGCAGAGCACGGCGCTCGCGTTCGGTCATGCCTCCCCAGACACCGAACTCGATACGGCCGTCGAGTGCCTCGGCCAGGCACTGTGTACGGACCGGGCAGCCCCGGCAGATCAGTTTGGCGCGGTTCTGGGCCGCCCCCTGCACGAACAACGCGTCAGGGTCGATCTCCCGGCATTTGGCACGGGTCGCCATCTTCTCATTCCACATGTTGCCCCACTCCCAAGATCAGCATGTGTGGTGATCGGAAAATCCGTCGACTGGCGCGACCGTCGACGGGCGAGGAGAAGCGGGCCGATCCGAGGACGGTGTCACGTGGCCGTGCGGGGGGCCGCACGTCCGTCTTCGGGGGTTGATCGTTTCGGCGCGCTGTCTTCCTCGTTGTCACTGGTGTCGAAACTACGGTTCGTCCTAGTTCACCAACAGACCCCAAGAGGCCTATTTCTCATATGGCCCAGTAGGACCATTGCACTTAGAGGAAGTGTCATCATACACACACGCAGAGTGACCGCATGTGGTAGAAGCGGACTCATGCGCCCTGAAGGAGGAGTTGCTTCCCGGCGTTTCTCCGACAAGCCTCGTGACCTGCGATTTCGTTGCTCCTCCCCGACAGGACTCCCGTCGGGGAGTGTCCGGGCGAAGGGGACTCTGGGTCATCCACCTCACCCGAACGGGCTATACGGACCCCCGGGACGTACCCGCCGCACGGACCCGCGCGCCACCCATTTCCCACCCGTACGGACGAATCGGAACTACCCATTGGTAACCAGGGTCATCGGCACTACTGCTTAGTAACACCGAGGACTGGAACTACTGCTTGGCAACCGTGGAGATCGTCAGTCCCCGACCGGGATATCCCTATTAGACCCGGACAAGAGTTCCAAAACGAGAATTTCTTCGCGGACGTTTTACACGGTGCACTCCGGGGCGATCCCGGCCAGATCCGACCCCCAGCCCGGAAGCACCGGAGAACAGGCGGGCGCAGGGGAGGGGCACGGGGCGAGGGAGGGGAGGGGCGTGGAAGGGCGTTCCGCCCGTGGACGCGGCGGATCCGCGCACCGTCCGGGACGGGGGGTGCGTGCTCAGCCCGGGACGCCGTCGCCGGCCCGGACCGCGACCGCCGAGCGAGTCCGCCCCGGCGGCGGCGACGGCGGCCTGGAGGCCCTGTGGGGCTCCGGCGGGGGATCGGTGGAGTCCGGTGCGGCCGCCCCTCCGGGGACACGACTCCGGGGACACGACGAAGGCGACCCCGCGGGCAAGCGGAGCTTGCGGGCGGGGTCGCCTTGAGACGAGTGGAGCCAAGGGGAGTCGAACCCCTGACCTCCGGTATGCAAAACCGGCGCTCTGCCAGCTGAGCTATGGCCCCTCGGAGCCGGGCGTGAGCCCTGGCCACCATACAGAGCATACCGTCATCGAGGCGGTCCCGCTCACCGAGCGGGGCCGTCCGGTCGGGGCCACGACTCCGGAACCGGAAGCAGCACAAAGCCGTGGGTCGCACCTCGGGATTGTTGGCCCACCCACGTCTTCGTGTCACTCAGGAGCTGGCCGGGACGGCGCACGCGACACCGGTCCTCGGTCGCCCGGTGGATACCTCACGGCCGCCGATGCGGCGCTTGGTCAGCCCTCGCTGGCCGCCGTGGCCTCGGTCCACAGGTCGAGCTCGGCGCGGTCCGCCTGGATCTTGCGGTAGACGGCGAAAGCCCCGAGGGCCACCAGCACCAGAACGATGATCTTCTTCACTGTCCGGACCCTTTCGGTGATTCGATGTGTACACGGGCTCCCGCACGGGACGGGGGCTCCGCAGAGAACTTTATGAGGTTGTCACCACGCAGACTAGCAAGCCGTCGGTAGCGGTCCCTGCCACAGTGGACCGTTTTCCACCAACTTCTCGGGATGAACCGCGAAGCGGTGCCTTCGGTGCCTCAGGTCAGCAGCGCCATCCGCCGCAGGATGGCCACCGTGGCCTGTGGAGACGCCGCGATCCGGGTGAGCCCGGACCACACCCGCTTGCAGGCCTCGACCGACTCCTCGGCCTCCACGATCGAACCGCCCTGGGTGGCCTCGACGTAGGCCAGGGCGGCCTCGTCCTCGTCGAACTCCAGCACGGAGAAGGGGCCGGCGACCCCGGGGTGCGGGCCGGCCGAGGTGGGCAGCAGCTGCACGGTCACCCGGTCCGACTCGGTGGCCAGCTCCACGATGCGGGTGGTCTGCGCACGCAGCAGTTCGAGGTCTCCGGACACCCGCTGGAGCGCGTCCTCCTCGACGACGGCGTGATACCGGGCCAGGCCGCCCTGGTCGAGGATCTCCTGGCGCTTGAGGTAGGCGGCGACCATCCGCTCGACGGCGTGTTCCCCGTGCCCCAGCGCCCGTGCCACGGTCGCGGTGTAGTCGGGGACCTGGAGGAGGTCGGGGACGAGGATGCCCGAGTAGGACTGCACGTAGACGGCTCCCGCCTCGTTGCCGACGTACGCGGAGGAGAGCACGTCCTCGTACTCGGTCCACCACGGACGCAGCCGGGACTCCCGGACGAGGGTCAGGATGGCCTCGCGCTGCCCGCCGGTCACCCCGTACAAGCGCAGCAGGGCCGAGATCTCCATGACGGAGGGCCACTTGCGGATACCGGTCTCGATATGGCCCAGTTTGGCCGGTGACCACTCCAGCTCCTCGGCGACATCGCTGAGGGTCATACCCGCCTGCACGCGGCGGCGGCGAAGCTCGGCGGACAGTCGTCGGCGACGAACCGTGGGGCTGGTCATAACGCTGATCCCATGACGCAGAGTGGCGAAGTCGTACCACCAGCGAAACACGGCGTCTAGCATCTAGCAATGCGTTTCTAGGAAACAGCCACCGATTCGATGCATTACGGCGGCCAGAAACCCGACGGACCGGACGACAAACCCACCTTTTGACACGAGGGCGTCCGGAACCGGAAGAGCCGCGGTCTCAGAAGCACCATGGGGCACCATCCGGAAAGGCATCCCCCAAGCCTCACCAGCATCAGGAGGTGGTTTCCACACCTCTGCTTCCATCCCACGACCCAGGCGCCGACAGGAAAGGAGGAGAGGGGCGCCGAGGAGGGAGCCGACCCCGGGGTCCCGGGAAGGGCCGGGGAGGCCGGAGAAGGGAACGGAAGGGCACGGAGAGGGCGCGAAGGACACGGGGTCCAGGACGTGGAGGGGAGGACTCCGAAGGGAGCGAGTGCGAGGAGGTCCGCGGGTGTCCGTTGTCTCCTGTCTCGTGTGTCTCACCCTGATGCCAGTGTGAGGAAACAGCGTACGATGCTTGAGGTGCCCGCCCCGGCGAGCGTAACCGTACACATAGAGGAAACCCATTGAGCTACCCCATTAACGACGCAGAGCAGCTGATCGCGAACGCGGAAGCGGAGATGCCGCCGAGCACCCGGTCCCGCCTCATCGCGAAACTCCGGATGGGGAAGCACATCGACGACGCGGCCGGCGAACTCGGCATCAACTCCACGCAGGTCTTCTCCACCGCGCGTATTCTCACGGCCTTCGGCGACCAGCTCGACTCCACCCTCACCGAGCAGCGGGACCCGTCCCTGCCCCACGGCACCGTCACGGGGTACAACAAGCGCTGCCGGTGCCCGGAGTGCCGCAGCGCCCTCCAGCAGCGCGTCTGAGCGCCCTGGTCGTCCCGAGCCGCGGCGGCCCCCCGGGCCCTGACCGTCCCGGGCGGGTGTGGGGCCGGCCTGTCCCCGCCGGGGCCACAGAACGCCCGGGCCCCGCGCGGCTCCGGTCCCGCATCCGCGTCAAGGGGCTCCTGAGCCCTCCCGAATCTCACCCGGTCGAGTCGACCACCTGCGCTAACGCCTCGTTAACCGAGACTTCTCGAACCAATGCGGCTCACACAGGCTTATCGGCCCCCGGTTGGGGAAAACCGCTGAACATGAACGAGCACGTGGACTGGTCGGCGATGAGCGAAGAGGACTTCGTTGCGCTGCTGCGGCAGCTCATCGACAGCCCCGAGGTCGACGAGGACTAGACGGACGCGGCACCAACCGGCACGGGTCCCCCGCCCCGGGCCCGAAACCCCTTCACCCCAAGCGCATGGTGACGACGTGACCGCGGTGGCATCGTGGCCGCGGCGGTCGGCGTGCGCCAGATCCCCCGGGACATCCCCTCACTCCACAGATTCACACACGCACAAGCCCACACACAAAAAAAGGGGGCCGCCCACAGGCGACCCCCTCCCCAAGAAAAACCGTGGCAGCAACCTACTCTCCCACCCCACCACAGGGCAGTACCATCAGCGCAAAGAGACTTAACGACCGGGTTCGGAAAGAGACCGGGTGTGACCCTCCAGCAATAACCACCACGGAAACCAACACCCACAACCACTCAACCCACCAAAAGGGGAGCAGCCACGAGCAAGCTTCGTGAACAAGTGTGCGCGAACATCCAATTATCTGCAGCGGACAAGCCCTCGGCCTATTAGTACCGGTCAGCTCCACCCCTCACAGGGCTTCCACACCCGGCCTATCAACCCCGTCGTCTACAGGGAGCCTTACCCTCTCAAAGGAGGCAGGAGACCTCATCTCGAAGCAGACTTCCCGCTTAGATGCTTTCAGCGGTTATCCCTCCCGAACGTAGCCAACCAGCCATGCCCTTGGCAGGACAACTGGCACACCAGAGGTTCGTCCGTCCCGGTCCTCTCGTACTAGGGACAGCCCTTCTCAAGTCTCCAACGCGCACAGCGGATAGGGACCGAACTGTCTCACGACGTTCTAAACCCAGCTCGCGTGCCGCTTTAATGGGCGAACAGCCCAACCCTTGGGACCAACTCCAGCCCCAGGATGCGACGAGCCGACATCGAGGTGCCAAACCATCCCGTCGATATGGACTCTTGGGGAAGATCAGCCTGTTATCCCCGGGGTACCTTTTAGCCGTTGAGCGACACCGCTTCCACACGCCGGTGCCGGATCACTAGTCCCAGCTTTCGCTCCTGCTCGACACGTCCGTCTCACAGTCAAGCTCCCTTGTGCACTTACACTCAACACCTGATTACCAACCAGGCTGAGGGAACCTTTGGGCGCCTCCGTTACTCTTTGGGAGGCAACCGCCCCAGTTAAACTACCCACCAGACACTGTCCCCGAACCGGATCACGGTCCAAAGTTAGATGCCCGAAACAGTCAGAGTGGTATTTCACCAACGCCTCCACCGCCACTAGCGTGACAGCTTCACCGGCTCCCACCTATCCTACACAAACCATCCCAAACACCAATGTCAAGCTATAGTGAAGGTCCCGGGGTCTTTCCGTCCTGCTGCGCGAAACGAGCATCTTTACTCGTAGTGCAATTTCACCGGGCCCATGGTTGAGACAGTGGGGAAGTCGTTACGCCATTCGTGCAGGTCGGAACTTACCCGACAAGGAATTTCGCTACCTTAGGATGGTTATAGTTACCACCGCCGTTTACTGGCGCTTAGATTCCCAGCTTCGCGGGGCGAACCCCACTAACCAGTCCTCTTAACGTTCCAGCACCGGGCAGGCGTCAGTCCGTATACAGCGTCTTACGACTTCGCACGGACCTGTGTTTTTAATAAACAGTCGCTTCCCCCCGCTATCTGCGACCCCACCCAGCTCCGACCGCGAAGGTCTTCACCAGACAGGGCTCCCCTTCTCCCAAAGTTACGGGGACAATTTGCCGAGTTCCTTAACCATGGTTCACCCGAACGCCTCGGTATTCTCTACCTGACCACCTGCGTCGGTTTAGGGTACTGGCCACACACGAACTCGCTAGAGGCTTTTCTCGACAGCATGGGATCACTCACTTCGCCTAAAACGGCTCGGCATCACGTCTCAGCCACACGAGAGGCGGATTTGCCAACCCCTCGGCCTACACGCTTACCCCCGGACAACCACCGCCGGGTAGAGCTACCCTCCTGCGTCACCCCATCACTTGCCTACTACGGGATCGGATCCCAGACCAGTCCAGAGGCAGTTCCCGAAGGAACCACCAAGAACCAGCGTGGTTAGCATCACCCGATTCAGCATGGACGCTCGTGCACGGGTACGGGAATATCAACCCGTTATCCATCGACTACGCCTGTCGGCCTCGCCTTAGGTCCAGACTCACCCTGGGCGGATTAACCTGCCCCAGGAACCCTTAGTCAATCGGCGGCAACGTTTCTCACGTTGCTTTCGCTACTCATGCCTGCATTCTCACTCGCACACCCTCCACCACACGATCACTCGGCAGCTTCTCCGGATGCACGACGCTCCCCTACCAACCCACGCTCAAAGAACGTAAGCTTCACAGCTTCGGCGGTGTGCTTAAGCCCCGCTACATTATCGGCGCAGAACCACTTGACCAGTGAGCTATTACGCACTCTTTAAAGGATGGCTGCTTCTAAGCCAACCTCCTGGTTGTCTCAGCAACTCCACAACCTTTCCCACTTAGCACACGCTTAGGGGCCTTAGCTGATGATCTGGGCTGTTTCCCTCTCGACTACGAAGCTTATCCCCCGCAGTCTCACTGCCGCGCTTCACTTCACCGGCATTCGGAGTTTGTCTGACGTCAGTAACCTGGTAGGGCCCATCAGCCAAACAGTCGCTCTACCTCCGGCAAGAAACACACGACGCTGCACCTAAATGCATTTCGGGGAGAACCAGCTATCACGGAGTTTGATTGGCCTTTCACCCCTACCCACACCTCATCCCCCAGGTTTTCAACCCTGGTGGGTTCGGGCCTCCACGAGGTCTTACCCCCGCTTCACCCTGGACATGGGTAGATCACTCCGCTTCGGGTCCACAGCATGCGACTCAACCGCCCTATTCAGACTCGGTTTCCCTACGGCTACCCCACCCGGGTTAACCTCGCCACACACCATGACTCGCAGGCTCATTCTTCAAAAGGCACGCCATCACCAAAGACAAGCTCCAGCTCTGACGGCTTGACAGCACACGGTTTCAGGTACTATTTCACGACCCCTCACCGGGGCACTTTTCACCTTTCCCTCACGGTACTAGTGCACTATCGGTCACCAGGACGTATTTTGGCTTAGCAGGTGGTCCTGCCAGATTCACACGGACTTTCACGGGCTCCGCGCTACTCGGGGACACACCAACACCTAGGCTCTTCCTTCACCTACAGGACTCTCACCCGCTCCGGTTCCGCTTCCCAACGGATTCAGCTAGAAGAACCACTCAGTGCTCCAGGCCGACAGACCTGGACAGGTGCACCCCACAACCCCGCACACGCAACGACTGCCGTCTATCACACGCATGCGGTTTAGCCTCATCCCCGTTCGCTCACCACTACTAGGGGAATCACTGTTGTTTACTCTTCCTACGGGTACTGAGATGTTTCACTTCCCCGCGTCACCACCAACTGCCCTATACATTCAGGCAGCGGCAACCCGACACAACTCGGGCTAGGTTTCCCCATTCGGACACCCACGGATCACAGCTCGGTTGACAGCTCCCCGTGGCCTATCGCGGCCTCCCACGTCCTTCATCGGCGCCTGGTGCCAAGGCATCCACCGTGTGCCACTATCACTTGGCCACTACAGATAATAAGATGCTCGCGCACACTATTCACAAATCAAAACACCAACCGCATACTCCGACACCACTCACGCCACCAGGATCCTCGTCCTGACGACCTCTGAGAGTTCTCCGAGGCGGTCCGCGGGAACCAACACCGGCCACCCACCCCCCACCATGGGAGAGCAAGCGGCCAGAGGTTGCTTCCTCAGACACCCAACAGCGCGCCCCC
>NZ_MCOK01000001.1:5031726-5269375 GCF_001998325.1 Nocardiopsis sinuspersici
AGCCACTCCCGAGCACCCCAGAGGGTGACGGGTCCACTTTTGAGTCCGGCCGACCATAGGAAACAGTCGGCCTGCAAAAGACTCCTTAGAAAGGAGGTGATCCAGCCGCACCTTCCGGTACGGCTACCTTGTTACGACTTCGTCCCAATCGCCAGCCCCACCTTCACTCACTCCCTCCCCGAAGGGTTAGGCCGCAAGTTTCGGGTGTTGCCGACTTTCATGACGTGACGGGCGGTGTGTACAAGGCCCGGGAACGTATTCACCGCGGCGTTGCTGATCCGCGATTACTAGCGACTCCACCTTCATGGGGTCGAGTTGCAGACCCCAATCCGAACTGAGACCGGCTTTTAGGGATTCGCTCCACCTTGCGGCATCGCACGCCCATTGTACCGGCCATTGTAGCATGTTTGCAGCCCAAGACATAAGGGGCATGATGACTTGACGTCATCCCCACCTTCCTCCGAGTTGACCCCGGCAGTCTCCCATGAGTCCCCACCATTACGTGCTGGCAACATGGAATAAGGGTTGCGCTCGTTGCGGGACTTAACCCAACATCTCACGACACGAGCTGACGACAGCCATGCACCACCTGTCACCCGCCAACTAAATGACCCCACATCTCTGCAGGTCCACGGGTGATGTCAAACCTTGGTAAGGTTCTTCGCGTTGCGTCGAATTAAGCAACATGCTCCGCCGCTTGTGCGGGCCCCCGTCAATTCCTTTGAGTTTTAGCCTTGCGGCCGTACTCCCCAGGCGGGGCGCTTAATGCGTTAGCTACGGCGCGGAAACCGTGGAAAGTCCCCACACCTAGCGCCCAACGTTTACGGCATGGACTACCAGGGTATCTAATCCTGTTCGCTCCCCATGCTTTCGCTCCTCAGCGTCAGGTAAGGCCCAGAGACCCGCCTTCGCCACCGGTGTTCCTCCTGATATCTGCGCATTTCACCGCTACACCAGGAATTCCAGTCTCCCCTACCTACCTCTAGCATGCCCGTATCCACTGCAGAACCGGGGTTAAGCCCCGGTCTTTCACAGCAGACGCGACACGCCGCCTACGAGCTCTTTACGCCCAATAATTCCGGACAACGCTCGGACCCTACGTATTACCGCGGCTGCTGGCACGTAGTTAGCCGGTCCTTATTCCCCACCTACCGTCAACCCCCAGAGAACCGGGAGCCTGCGTTGGTGGTAAAAGAGGTTTACAACCCGAAGGCCGTCATCCCCCACGCGGCGTCGCTGCGTCAGGCTTTCGCCCATTGCGCAATATTCCCCACTGCTGCCTCCCGTAGGAGTCTGGGCCGTGTCTCAGTCCCAGTGTGGCCGGTCGCCCTCTCAGGCCGGCTACCCGTAATCGCCTTGGTAGGCTGTTACCCCACCAACAAGCTGATAGGCCGCGAGCCCATCCCCGACCGAAAAACTTTCCACCCACGGTCAGGAGACCATGGGTCGTATCCGGTATTAGACGGCGTTTCCACCGCTTATCCCGGAGTCAGGGGCAGGTTGCTCACGTGTTACTCACCCGTTCGCCGCTCGTGTACCCCGAAGGGCCTTACCGCTCGACTTGCATGTGTTAAGCACGCCGCCAGCGTTCGTCCTGAGCCAGGATCAAACTCTCCATAAAGGTCACTCAACCCTGCCCGGCGCGAGGCCTGGGCGGGTAAACCTAGAAGTAATCCTGACCAACCGGGTTGCCCCGGTTCATCAAAGGAACCCTCCACACCGAAGTGTGGTGGGGCCAAAACAAACATGGCTTAAAGAAAATCAAACACGCGCTGTTGAGTTCTCAAGAAACAACCGCTCATCCCGTACAAGCCCGACCCTTGCGAGTCTGTCGCTTTTCCGTGGAAGGCGCTGTTGTGCGTTTCCGCTTTGTTGTGTCTTCACTTTATCAGGTGTTCCGCATTCCGCCAAACCGGCGGTTTGTGTGTTCCTGATCGGGGTAAAGCCCGTTTCGCTTCCGCGTTTCCGTGGAGGCGCCCTCCGAGCTTACCGGCCCGAAAGCAGTGCTCGAACCAGTTCGGCTTGGAGAGAAAGACGCTGTCGCCTGACCGGTCCGGTTCCGGGTGACCCCGAAGGATCCCCGCCGTCCCGTGGCGACTCGGTGAACACTACCCCTGCCCGGAACACCGAGCAAACCGAAACGCTGTGTCGCCACTCACACCTTCGCGCGCACTTCCGCCGACGGGACGGACCGCCCCACAACCCCACTCTCCGGAGGCCCCCCGCCGAAGGCTCCAGGCCCCTCGTCTCTCCTCTCCCTTTCCCGATCTCTCCCTCTCCCGATCCGTCCGAGGCTCCTCCAGGCGCTCTCGCTCCTTACGCTCCCCGCCCCCGTGCGGGTACGGCGCACGTTCCCCGCCCGCCAAGGGACCCCCGGGCCCGCGTCCGCGCGGGTACGGCTCGCACCGGGCGCGCCGGCGCCCCTCCTCCTCTCCCCTTCCTCCTTCCGTCCCGCCGTCCCGCCGTCCCCCGTCCCGCGCGTAGGGAGCTCGCCGCGCACCGCTTCACACGAGCATCAGCGGCCACCTCCTCCCCACGTGCCGGAGAAGGGCTCACCTCGTTGAGGAGGGTGCCCCGGACGGGCACTCACCGAAATGACAAAGAACGGATCGCCCCGGATGACCTTCTGGTTCAAGCCGTGACCGATTCGGGACACGGACCGGGATGTGAATGGGGAGATCTTCTTCCTCCGCCTTCACCCCACCCCCGCCTATTGCGGTGTTGTCGCAGGCCAGAGCGTTTTTCACCAATCAGGAGTGCGTTTACCAGCACATATGTGGAAAGGCGGAGAAAGTTGATGAAACACCCTTGAAATTCCTCCGGGGCCGATACATGATGTGCAGCGTTACTGGAACGGATTCTGGTCCGGTGGCACCCCGCTGGACGGGGACGACCACGACCAGGCCGCGTGCCTTCGGGGGAAGGCAGGCGCAGCGCGGCCATGCACCCACGGAAGGACCTGCATGGACACCACATCCCCCGGCGTGGCCGACGACCCGGTCGAGGCCACCGAGGTTCCTGGGAGCCACACCAGCTGGAAACGCTTCGCGCTCTTCTCCATCCCGGCGAGTGTCGCCGTGGGCGGCATTCTGATCGCCATGGCCCAGGGCGCGCTCGCGGCCTCCTTCACCGTCTCCGGACAGGACTTCAAGATCTCCGCCGACAAACTGGACGGTGAGGGCTTCGTCCAGTACGGCTGGCTGGACCAGACCGTCCGTGAGGAGGCCGTTCCCGTGGCCGTCGCCGGGATCAGGCACGCGGAGATCGAGGGCCTGTGCCAGTCGGTCCTCACCGAGTTCCCCATCATCGGCAAGATCTCGCTCGAACTGACCGCCGGCGACCAGGGCACCCCCGTCATCGCGGAGAACCTGGTCATCGACATGTCCCAGATGGACGGCAACGCCGAGTTCAAGAACATGGAGATCGGCCGCGACGCGGGCACGCTCGACCAGGGACCCGAGGGGGCCAAGGGGTTCAACGACCTGTTCGGCATGCAGTCCGACACCATCGTCGTGGAGGACCTGGAGCAGACCGCCAGGGCGGCCAGCGCAGGAACCTTCCGCCTCTCCGGGCTGAGCCTGGGAATCAGCCTCGGGGAGAGCGAGTGCTTCTGAGGTCGTCGCGGAGCCTGGGGACGGCGTGGCGCCGATGGTGCAAGCGCCGCCCCTTCGCAGGAGGGCTCCTGATGATCCTCTCCGGTGCCGTCATGGTGTCGTTCGTCGCGATGCCGGTGGAACTGATGATCCAGACCGGGATCGGCGGAGTGTCCTCGCTGATGTTCGGCGGCATGCTCGTCGTCCTCGGCCTGGTCACCTGGTTCACCCCGAACCAGCACGTCATCACCGGTTCGCTGGCCGGGTTCCTCGGCCTGGGCGCGCTCATCCTCTCCAACCTGGGCGGCCTGGTGATCGGCACGCTGCTGGCACTGGTCGGCGGCGGCCTGGCCTTCTCCTGGCGTCCCGTGTCCCGGCCGCCGCGTGGGAGGCGGCGGCGTGGGAGGCGGCGCCCACACGACCAGGCACGGAGGGAAGCGCCCGGGGAAACGGACGCGGAGGGCGGCGAGGGGCCGGACGCACCGGTCCTCCCGTCCCCGGCCGTTCCCCGCCCCGAGGGGTGAGTCCCCGCGGAGCGCAGACCGTCCGAACCGTGCCCCACCGATCTTCCGGGGGCACGCGGGAGCGAACCCGGACCCGCGTGTTCCCGGTCGTCCACCAGGAAAACCACGTCTACCGAGTCGGCGCGTACCTCTGTATCCCGCCCGGTCGGCGCACTCGTGTGCCCACCGGCCGTTACACACAAGGAGTACTCATGTCGGTTCCGCGACCGATAGCCCCCGCTCGCGTCCTCCTCGCCGCCGCCGCGGCCGGCGTCCTGGCGCTGACCTGGGGCGGCAGTGCCGCCGCCCAGCAGGGTCCGACCACCGTGGCGCCCGCCGGCGCGGCCTTCGAGGCCGCGCTGAGCGGCAGTGCCACCTTCACCGCAGGCAGCGTCGTGGTGACCTGCCAGGCCTCGTCCACCTCCCCGGGCAACGGCAACAACCTCGTGCCCGCGGCTCCCGACAACCACAACTCCGCCGGCGCGGTCTCCTCCACGATCAACGCCCCGGACTTCACGGACTGCTCGACCAACGTGCCGTTCGTGTACGCGACGGTCGCCGTGAACGACCCGGTGTGGGAGATGACCATGCAGCACGGTTCTCCGTCGGTCGGCACCATGGTGATCCCCGCCGGGGGCATCGTGGTGACCACCAGCGGCCTGTCCTCGTGCACCGCGACGGTCAGTCCCAACGGTCCGGTCGGTATCGGCGGCACGTGGACCAACGGCGACCCGGCCTCGACGCTGGCCTTCGACACCGCGGCCCCGGTCGAGGTGACGGGCGGTTTCGGCTGCCCGACCGACGCGACCGAGGCGCCCTTCCAGGCGACCTACGAGGTGACCAACGCCGACGACCCGTCCTCGCCGATCACCGTGACCGGATAGGGCCCGGCCGGGGAGCAGTTCCGTTCCTCCGGGCCGCGGGGCCGCGTGCGTGATCGTCCCCGCGGCCCGGACACGGTCGTCATGTCAGAGGGGGCCGCCGCACACCGGCGGTCCCCTCGCGGACCAGGCGTCAGTTCCCGTCCTCCATGGGCTCCTCCGACATGTCCTCACCCTCCATGGACTCCTCGGACATCTCCTCGGACATCTCCTCGTCCATGGGCTCCTCGTCCATCGGCTCCTCGGACATCCCGTCGTCCATGGACTCCTCCGACATCTCCTCGTCCGTGGAACCGCCGGACATCTCCTCGTCCATCGGCTCCTCGGACATCTCCTCGCTCTCCACGGTGTCGCCCTCGGAGGCGCCGTCGTTGCACGCGGCCAGGCCGAAGACCGCGACGAGGCTGACGGCCCCGCCCGCGAGGAGTCGGCTGAGCTGGTTCGAGGGAATCGTGCGCATGTGCTCTCTTCTCCTTGTCATCGCTGTCGCGATGGGTCGTCCGGGTCCGTTCGGGCCCGGGGGTCTGTGGTGCGGCCAGGTCAGGCCACGGTCACGGTGACGGTGTGGTGGCCGGTCGCCCCGTCAGGGGCGGGCGGGGCCTGGTCGGAGGTCTGGGTGTGTCCGTCACGGTCGGTCGCGCGGACGGCGATCCGGTGCTCTCCGGGCCCGGCGTCCCAGTCGAGGACCCACTGCCGCCAGGTGTCGACGGTGTCCTCCTCCGCGAGCCTCGCCTCGGTCCACGGCCCGCCGTCGACGCTCACCTCCACCCGGTCGACACCGGTGTGCTGGGCCCAGGCCACTCCGGCGACGGTGGTCCGTCCCCGGCCGAGGTCCGCTCCGTCGCGGGGGGTGTCCACGCGCGACTGGGTCTTGACCGGCCCGCGCGCGGACCAGCCCCGGGGCACCCAGTAGGCGTCGAAGGCGTCGAACGTGGTCAGCTCGATCTCGGTGATCCACTTGCAGGCGGACACGTATCCGTACAGGCCCGGGACGACCATGCGGACGGGGAACCCGTGCTCGTAGGGCAGCGGGCGCCCGTTCATGCCGACCGCGAGCATGGCCTCCCGCCCGTCCATGACGTCGGCAACGGGCGTGCCGATCGCCATCCCGTCCTGGGACCGCGAGACGAGCTGGTCGGCCGGTCCGCCGTCGGCGGGGGAGCGGACGCCGCTCTCGGCGAGGAGGGAGGCCAGCGGCACGCCGATCCAGCGCGCGTTGCCGATGTAGGAGCCGCCGACCGGGTTGGACACGCAGGCCAGGGTGATGTCGCGTTCCCGGAGGTCGGGACGGTCCAGCAGTTCGGCGTAGGTGATGACCCGTTCCCGGCCGACCCCCAGGCCGTGGACGCGCAGGGACCACGTGGAGGCGTCGACGCGCGGCACCGACAGGGCGGTGTCGATCCGGTAGAAGTCGGCGTTGGGTGTGAAGAAGGGTGCGAGCCCGTCCAGCTCCAGGTCGGCGCCGTCGGGGAGCGGTGCGGCCCGGTCGCCCGGTCGCGGGAGTACCGCGTTGCCGGGGGTGAGGCCCGCGGCGGGCGCCGAGGCGGTCAGGAGCCGGGCACCGATCCCCGTGCCGGCGGAGGCCGCGGCCGCGGCGCCGGCCAGCAGGGCGAACCGGCGCCGGTCGAACCCGGCGGGCGCGTCCTCCCGGTCGCCGGTGGACGGGGTGGGGGAGGGGGCGGCGCCGTCCGCGGCACGTGGACTCCCGCCGCGTTCGGACGCGGCGCCGAGCAGCCAGAGGAGGACCCCGGCACAGGCGGCGGCGCCCGCGAGGGTGGGCAGCGCGTCGAGCGGCCCGCTCCCGGGCCGGGTGAGCACGGAGGCCAGTCCCACGGCCGCGAAGGCGGCGATCCCGACCAGGCCGACGGTCCTCCTGCGTCCTGCGGCCGCTCCGACCAGGGCCGCCGCCAGGGCCAGGAGCACCGCGGTCCCGATGAGCAGGGCGGGCTTGTCCGCCGTCCCGAAGGTGTCGACGGCGAACTGCTTCACGGGCAGCGGCGTGAGGTCGACGACCGTGTCCCCGACGGCCAGCAGGGGTGTACTGGTGGGGCGCGACAGCGCCACGGCGGCGGCCTCGGCCACGGCCAGCGCGGACGCGGCGGCTACGAGCCCGGCGACGGCGGCCGGTCCCCGGCGGGTGCTGCGACTGGTGTCGGACATGCCCCCGGTTCGGTGCGGAGCCGGGTGGGGCGACAGCCAGAATGGTAACGAGTGTGTAAAGTCCGCCAAGCTGGAGTCACCGGACCGGCGACGGCGCCGAATGCCTGTGCAGGCACGGAAGAGGTGGTGGCCGATGAAGCGGACGGCCGAGTGGGAGCACGGGGAGGCCGAACCTCCCGGCGGCGGAGGCGCGCGGGACGAACCCCTGGCGCGGCTCCTCCAACAGGCCGCCGTCGGTGACCTGGCCGCGTTCGAGGGGGTCTACCGGCGGCTGTCCGGTCCGGTGTTCGGCATCGCCCGCCGGGTCATGCTGAACGAGGCGCAGGCCGAGGAGGTCTGCCAGGAGGTGTTCCTGGAGGTCTGGCGGACCTGCGCCCGCTACGACCGGTCACGGGGAAGCGTGTCGGCGTGGGTCCTGACCATCGCGCACCGGCGTGCGGTGGACCGGGTGCGCTCGGAGCAGGCGGCGTCGACCAGGCTCGCCGCCGCGGGGCGCCTGGAGTCCGAGGCGACTCCGCGGGACTCCGTTCCCGACCAGGTCGAGCACCGTCTGGAGCGGGAGAAGGTACGCCGGTGCCTGCGCGGGCTCACCGAGACCCAGCGCGAGGCGGTCCGGCTCACGTACTACACGGGATACACGCAGCGGCAGGCGGCCGACCTGCTGAAGGTCCCTCTGACCACGGTCAAGGGAAGACTGCGCGACGGTCTGATCAGGTTGCGCGACTGCCTGGGGGTGGGCGTATGAGCGAGGCGGGTGTGCACGGGCTGACCGCCGGGTACGCGGTCAACGCCCTGGACCCGGCGGAGGCGGAGGCCGCCGAGCAGCACCTGGCGGAGTGCGAGGACTGCCGGCGCGACCTGGCGGACTTCCGGGAGACGGCGGTGCGCCTGGCCGGGGCCGAGACGCGGGAACCGCGGCCCGAGGTGTGGGAGGCGGTCCGCGGGGCCGCCCTGCGGACCCGTCAACTGCCGCCGGCCGACGCGTCGGAGCGGGGCGGCCGCCCGCGTACCGGGGTGGTGCGACGCCTGCCGCTCCGGTCCCGGTGGCTGCCGTGGATGGTGGCCGCGGCGTGCGCGCTGGTCGCGGTGGTACTCGCGGGATCCCTGGTGTCGGTGAGCCAGCGGATGGACTCCGAGTCCCGGCACGCGGCGGAGATGGAGGAGCTGCTCGCCGCCTCCGACACGAACATGGTGGAGGCCCCGCTCGGAGACGCGCGGGCGACGGTCTTCGCCTCCTACGAGATGGACGCGGCGATGCTGGTGGTGGAGGGTCTGCCGTCCGCGCCGCGGGGGATGGCCTACCAGATGTGGTGGGCCGACGAGGGCGACGTGCGTCCGGCGGGGATGCTCGAACCCTCGGCGGGCGGCCGGTACTCGGGGATGGCCAAGGACATGGGGAGCCCCGAGGAGCTGCGTGTGTCGCTGGAGCCGGAGGAGGGCGCCTCGGAGCCGAGCGGGGAGGCGATGTCGATCGACATGTGACCCGGCGCGGCCGATACGCCCTGGTAAGGCCCTGCCCGGCCACGTGGCCGGGCAGGCATGGGCCGTCCGGCCACGTGGTCCGGGCCCGGCGCACACCGGTCCGTCGTGGGCCGGTCCTGGCACGGCCCGTGGCTTCGTACCGGAGTGACAACTACGCGCGGGTGGGGACTCACCCGGGGACGGAGAAACGGCGCGGGTTCCTCGCTTACGGTCGCAGTACTTCCGGGGAGTCACGAGGCGAAGGCTCCCCGGCAGGCGCGGAAGGCTTCGCCCGTCCCGTCCGCTCCCGGAGACACCATGGCGACCAACGCCGAAGGACCGTCCGCAACCCCACGACTGTTCCAGGCCCTCAGGACGGTGCGGGTCCTGGTCCGCGCCGGCGTGCTCGGCCCCGGGCGCCCCGACAGGATCGTTCGCCAGCTCCGTGCCCTGCGCACGTGGGGCGCCACGATCGCCGGCGGTTACGCCGCCGCGGACGAGCGCGTGCCCGACGCCGTGTCGGTCATCGACGAGCGGGGGCCCGTGACCTTCCACGAGATGAACCTGCGTGGCCGCGCGCTGGCCCGGGACCTGCACCGCCTGGGGGTGGGGCCGGACGCGCGGGTGGGCGTGCTGTGCCGCAACCACAGCGGTTTCGTGCAGGCGATGGTGGCCTGCGGCCGCCTCGGCGCGGACACCGTGCTGCTGAACACCGGGCTGTCGGCGCACCAGTTGGCCGCGGCGGCGGCGGACAACGGGGTGTCGCTGGTCATCGCGGACGCCGAGTTCGGCGAGCTGTGCTCGGAACTGCCGCCGGAGGTGGTCCGGGTGACCGCCTGGGGCGAGCCGCCGGCGGAGGGGCCGCGGGTGCCGTGGCGGGCGGAGGAGGGCGCGGAGGACGATCCGCCGCCGCCGGAGAGCCCGGGCCGGTTGATCGTGCTGACGTCGGGGACGACGGGCGCGCCCAAGGGCGCGCGGCGGCCGACCCCGAAGGGGCCGCAGGACGCGGCTTCGGTGCTGTCCCGCATCCCGCTGCGCTCCTCGGACCGCATCCTGGTCTCGGCGCCGATCTTCCACACGTGGGGACTGGCGGGCGTGCAGTTGGGCATGTCGATGCGGGCGACCCTGGTGACGCGCCGGGTGTTCGATCCCGAGGACGTGCTGCGGACGGTGCAGGAGGAGCGGTGCACGGCGCTGTTCGCGGTGCCGGTGATGCTGCGGCGGATCATGGACCTGCCCCGGGAGACGCGCGAGCGGTACGACACCTCGTCGCTGCGGGTCGTGGCGTGCAGCGGCTCGGCGATGAGCCCGAAGCTGATCACGGACTTCATGGACGGGTTCGGGGACGTGCTCTACAACCTGTACGGGTCGACCGAGGTGTCGTGGGCGACGATCGCCACGCCCGAGGACATGCGCACGTCTCCCACCACGGCCGGCCGGCCGCCGCTGGGAACGCGGATCGCGGTCCTGGACGGGGAGGGCGCGGAGGTCCCGCCGGGAACCGAGGGGTCGATCCACGTCGGCAACGACATGCTCTTCGACGGCTACACGAACGGGCGGAGCAAGAGGTTCGCGGACGGGCTGATGGAGACCGGAGACCGGGGCCACATGGACGCGGACGGGCTGCTGCACGTGGCGGGCCGGGACGACGACATGATCGTCTCGGGTGGAGAGAACGTGTTCCCCCGGCCGGTGGAGGAGGCGATCGTGACGCTTCCCGAGGTGCGGGAGGTCGTGGTGGCGGGTGTGCCCGACGAGGAGTTCGGGCAGCGGTTCGCGGCCTTCGTGGTGCCCCACGAGGGCGGGAGCGTGGATCCGGACGGGGTGCGGGCTCACGTGCGCGACGTGCTCGGCCGGTTCTCGGTGCCGCGCGACGTGGTGGTGCTGGGCGAGCTGCCGCGCAACGCCACGGGCAAGGTGGTCAAGCGCCTGCTGCCGTACCAGGAGCCGCGCCAGTAGATCCGAGAGGGTTCCGGCGGACCAGAATCCGTACGGCTGAGCTGGACACGAACCCCTCCTTCCCTTTCCTCCCGATGCATAGGCGTTGGGGAAGGAGGCGGTCTCGGCGCCGACGCCTTTTCCGACCTGCACGGACGCCCGCCGGGACCTTCATCGGGACTCCGTACCAATATTCGTTGCGCGCAAAGTAATTGCGAGCTTTGAATATCGGGCATGAGGTAACTACCATGGTGACGATGCCCGACCGATCCCCCGCCCCCGCGGGCGACTTCCCTCTTCCCGCCGTCGACGAGCAGATGTGCTTCGCGCTCTACGCCGCGTCGCGTGCGGTCGTCAACCTCTACCGGCCCCTGCTCGAGCCCCTGGGGCTGACCTATCCCCAGTACCTGGTGATGATGCTCCTGTGGGAGCGCGGTGAGTGCTGGGTCAAGGACTTCGGGTCCGTGCTCCAACTGGACTACGGCACCCTCACTCCGCTGCTCAAACGGCTGGAGGTCCGAGGGCTGCTGCACCGGGGCCGTGACCCGCGGGACGAGCGCTCCGTCCGCGTCGTCCTCACCGACGAGGGCAGGCGGCTGAGGGAGAGGGCCGAGGGCATTCCGGAGGCGATCGGCAGGGTCATCGATCTTCCCGAGGAGGAGTTCGAGGCCACGAGGCTGGCGCTGCGCCGCCTGACCGCGAACGTGCTCGCGGGCGAGGCCCGGCTGCACGAGGACGGCTGAGGCAGGACGGGCTCCGCCACCGCCGTCCGTCGGGGGACGCCGGCGGCGGTCGGCGGTGGAGACGGGCGCCACGGGGGTCGTGCCCGTCTCCGGAGGGTGGGCGGGCCGCGGTCGCGGCCCGCCCCCGGCCGTCGAGGCCCCGGAACCGCCGGTGTCCGCCGCCCCTGTCCCCGTTTCCCCGAGAGCCGGGCCGGGCGGAGCTAGGGTTGGGGACATGTCGATCTGGGCGTCAGACAACCGCAGTGGCCGAGTCCGCGAGGCCCTGACCATGCTCCTGTCCCAGGGAGTGATAGACGACTTCCGGATCCGGCCGGACGAGGAGTTCCCCTTCCGGGTGACCGTCCCGGCCGGCGTGGTCCCGATGACGGAGCACCAGGCCGCGCACTTCGCGCTCGGTGCGGCCGTGGGCCACTTCGGGCGCCTGGCGCGCGGCGGTGACGGCCTCCGGACGGGCGGGGCCTAGGTTCCGTCCGGTGGACTCGGTCCTGCGCCGCCGGGGTGGCGAGGGCGCCGACGGGGTCCCGGAGGATCCCGCGGGCGCGCCCGCCCCTACCTCACGGGCGCACCGTGGACGCCGGGGGTTCCCGTACCCCCGGCGTCCGGGCACGAGGCGAAGCGGAGCCTCGGGGAAACCGCCCTAGCAGCCTCCGGGTGTGTGCTCCCAGTAGCCCGGCGAGGTCTCGGTCACCGACGTGGTGACGAAGACGTTCCACAGGCCGAGCGGGTCGTCGGAGCCGACGGCGTAGGTCCGCCCGAGGCGGTGGACCGCCCGGCCCGCCGACACGTGGCCGTAGTTGTCGTCGGTCACGCACACGCCGGGCTCGGGCTCCTCCGTCGGCGGATCCGTGGGCTCCTCCGTCGGCGGATCCGTGGGCTCCTCGGTCGGCGGGTCCGTCGGGTCCGTACCGGGATCGCCGCCCCCGTCCCCGAGGCCCCAGAAGTCGACCGTGTACCCGGTCGAGCAGACGGTGTCGAGGAAGTAGGCGCCCGCCGTGCCGCACCCCTCGGACGGGTCGACGGGGGTGCCGTGGCCCATGCCGGAGACGGTGTAGTGGGCGACGGACGCGCTGTCGGCGTCACCGCCGTAGTAGGCGGCGCTGGTGGACCCGGTCAACTGCTCGGTGGCGTCGGGGCCGCCGGACAGCCCGTGCACGTTGGTCCACTGGCTCACACCGGCCTCGCCGTTGGCGGGGGCCACCGTGGTGTCGGAGGTGCCGTGCCAGACGGCGACGCGCGGCCAGGGGCCGCTCCAGCCGGGGTTCTTGGCGCGCACGGCGTCGCCCCACTGCTGCGCGGTCCTCGTCTTACCCGGGTTCATACAGCTGAAGGCGTCGATCATGCTGCTCGCACAGCCCACGGGGATCCCCGCGACGATGCCGCCCCCGGCGAACAGGTCGGGGTAGGCGGCGAGGAGTTCCCCGGCCATGGCGCCTCCGGCGGAGAGCCCGGAGACGTACACCCGGTCGGCGTCCAGTCCGTGGGAGGACACGGCGTGCTCGACCATGGAGCGGACCGAGCGTGCCTCACCGGAGTCGCGTGCTGTGTCGCCGCGCTCGAACCAGTTGAAGCAGCTCGTGGAGTTGTTGGCGGACTTCTGCTCGGGGTAGACGAGGGCGAAGCCGTGCTCGTCGGCGTGCTCCGCCCAGCCGGAGTGGCCGTGGTAGGCGGCGGCGTCCTGTGCGCAGCCGTGCAGCAGCACGACCAGGGGCGCGTCGGCGGGCAGCCCGTCGGGCACGTAGGCGTACATCGACAGGTTGCCGGGGTTGGTGCCGAACGAGGAGACCTGGGTGAGTGTGGCGGCCGAGGCGCGCGGGGCCGGGGCGATGAGCAGGGCGGCGACCGCGACGGCGACGGTGGCCAGGGCGGCGGTGAGGGAGAGGGCGGCCCGTCCCCGCCCGGGGGACGGGAGCGGTGGAGGACGGTGGGTGGAGGGCACTGCGGAATCCATGGGGGCTACCTCCGAGGGGATCTCCGAACGGTGGGCGGGGTTCGGTGCACCGTGGCTGGGAGCCTAGCCACGCCGTGACGGGCGCGACATGTACGGGAGACCACGGTCACAGGCCCGCAACCAGTGGGAAGTCCACAACCCGACCGGAACCCATGGGCGCCGACCACATGTCTCCGGCACGGGGTGTGTTCACCACCCCTATCCCCCGGCGGGGAAGGCGCACCTAGTTTGCTGCCATGACGACGCACGAGTTCCTGTCGGGCACGGCGCGGCAGGCCACCCAGTCCCCCGGCCGCGAAGCCGCGGCGGCCACCCACACCACCCGGGTCGACCTCACGGGGAGGACCGCCCTGGTGACCGGGGCGGCCAGCGGCATCGGCAGGGCCTGTGCCCTGCGCCTGGCGGACGCCGGTGCCGACGTCCGGCTGGTCGACCTCGACGGGGAGGCCCTGGACGAGCTGGCCGACCGGGGCGTCGGCGAGGCGGTGCGGCTGGACCTGACCGACCTGGACGCGGCCGAGGAGGCCGCCCGGGGCGCGGACATCGTGGTCAACAACGCGGGTGTCCAGACGGTCGCCCCCGTCCAGGACTTCCCTCCCGAGCGTTTCTCCCTCATCCTTCGTCTCATGGTCGAGTCGCCGTTCCGCGTGGTGCGCGGCGCCCTGCCCCACATGTACGAACAGGGGTGGGGCCGCGTCGTCAACATCTCCTCGGTGCACGGGTTGCGCGCCTCGGCCTACAAGTCGGCCTACGTGACCGCCAAGCACGGCCTGGAGGGCTTCTCGAAGGTGGTCGCCCTGGAGGGCGCCGCACACGGGGTGACCTCCAACTGTGTGAACCCCGGATACGTGCGCACCCCGCTGGTGGAGAAGCAGATCGCCGCCCAGGCGTTGGCGCACGGCATCCCGGAGGACCGCGTGGTCTCGGAGGTCCTGTTGGCCAGGAGTCCGCTCAAGCGACTGATCGAACCCTCCGAGGTCGCCGAGCTGGTCGCCTACCTGTGCGGTGGGGACGCGTCGTTCGTCAACGGCGCCTCCCTGCCCGTGGACGGAGCATGGAGCGCGAGCTGAACACCACCACTTCCGGCACCCCCGACCCCGACGCCCCGGGTCCCGCCGAACCCGGTCCCACCGTCACCGGCCCCGGCGGTGGGGGCGGGGAGGGTCCCACCGGCTCCGACGGCCAGGCGTTCTTCCTGGACCTGCTGCTGCGCGACGCCCCGGCCGTGGAGTACGAGCGGCCGGTGCTGCGCGCACGGGCGCGCGGGGAGGATCCGGAGGTGGTCGCCGCCCTGGAGGCCGCGAAGCTGACGGCGCTGCGGGTGCGGTCGGTGATGCGCGACCGGCGGCGCCGCGAGTCGGAGCTGGGCGCACTGTTCGAGACGGCCAACGACCTGGCGGGGATGCGCAGCCTGGACCAGGTGCTACAGGCGATCGTGGAGCGGGCCCGCAACCTCCTGGGCACCGACATCGCGTACCTGACGCTGAGCGACCCGGAGGCGGGCGGCACCTACATGCGGGTGACGTCCGGGTCGGTGTCGGCGTCCTTCCAGCGGCTGCGGCTGGCGCCGGGCCGGGGCTTGGGCGGGCTGGTGGCCACCACGGCGCTGCCTTACGTGACGGCCAACTACTTCGCCGACCCGAGGTTCGTGCACTCGGAGAACATCGACCACGCGGTGCGCGAGGAGGGCCTGGTGGCGATCCTGGGCGTGCCGCTGAAGATGAACGGGCGCGACGTGGGCGTGCTGTTCGCGGCGAACCGGCGCGAGCGCCCCTTCGCGCACTCGGAGGTCGCCCTCCTGTCGTCGCTGGCGGCGCACGCGGCCATCGCGATCGACAGCGCGAACCTCATCGACGACACGCGGCGCGCCCTGGACGAGCTGCACACCGTCAACGAGCGGTTGCAGCGGCACACGGCGTCGGTGGAGCGCTCGGCGGCGGCGCACGACCGGCTGACCGACCTGGTGCTGCGCGGCGGCGGGGTGCGCGAGGTGGCGGCCGCGGTGGCCGAGGTGCTGGGCGGCACGGTGCTGATCCACGACGTGACCTCGGACGAGTCGGTGACCGCCGGCCCGGAGGGCGTGGTGGAGGGGGCCTCCCGGGGAGGCGCGCCGTGGGACTCCGGGGACGGCGGCCTGTCCGAGGCGGTGCGCTCGTCGCTGGCCAGCGGCCGCGCCGTGCGGGCGGGCCGGGCGTGGGTGGCGTCGGCGGCGGCCGGAACCGAGCCCCTGGGCACGCTGGTGCTGCGCGGGGTGGAGCTGGACTCGACCGACCAGCGGGTGCTGGAGCGGGCCGCGATGGTGACGGCTCTGCTGCTGCTCATCCGGCGTTCGGTGAGCGAGACCGAGCTCCGGGTGCGCGGTGACCTCCTGGACGAACTGCTGGAGGTACCCGCGCGCGACCCGGTGTCGCTACGGCAGCGGGCGTCGCTGCTGCGCGCGGACCTGGACGGCCCGCACGTGCTGGTGGTCGCGGAGGCCCCGGGCGCGGACCCGGGGCGGCTGCGCTCGGCGGCGACCCATGTCGCGGAGACCACCGGGGGACTGGCCGGCAGCCGGTCGGGCCGCCTGGTGCTGGCGCTGCCCGGAACCGACCCGTCGGCGGTGGGGCGCCGGGTGGCCGACGAGCTGTCGGCAGCGGCGAACGGCCCGGTGACGGCGGGGCTGGCCGGCCCGACGGACGGCCCGGCGTCGTTTCGGGACGCGTTCGCCGAGGCGTCCCGGTGCCTGCAGACGCTGCGGGCCCTGGGCCGGGAGGGCGGCGTGGCCGCCACCGAGGACCTGGGGTTCTCGGGGCTGCTGCTGAGCCAGGACCGGGACGTGCCGGGGTTCGTTTCGGCGACCCTGGGCCCGCTGCTGGAGTACGACGCCAGGCGGGGCACGCTCCTGGTGGAGACGTTGCGGGCCTACTTCGCGGCGGGGGGCAACCTGTCGCGCGCCAAGGAGGAGCTGCACATCCACGTGAACACGGTGGCGCAGCGCCTGGAGCGGATCGGTCAGCTTATCGGTGCGGACTGGCAGCGCCCCGGCCGGGCGCTGGAGCTACAGCTCGCCCTGCACCTGCACGGACTGCTGGACAAGGGCGTGGACCTGCTGGGCGACCAGGACGGCGGTTGAGGAGAACAGCGGGCTGTAGTGGTTGTCGTCGGGGAGTTCGACGGTGACCAGGTCCTCGGGGAGTCCGGCCAGGCGTTCGCGCGTGTACAGTCCCGGGCTCTCGTCCATGAGGCCGCGCGCCGTCCACAGCAGGCGGGCGGGGCAGGGCAGCCGGTGCACGGCGCCGAGCGCGTCGGGGTCGGCGAGGACCTGCTCCCCGTCCGCGCGCACGGCCTCCTCGTCGCAGGCGGAGCGCATGGCGGGCGGCTCCCCCGTGAGGTCGCGCAGGACGTAGTGGTCCACCCAGGTGTTCCATCGCCCCTCGAAGGCGGGGTGGCGCCGCCAGAAGTCCCGGTAGTGGTCGGGCCCCTCGAAGGTCATGCGCAGGCGGGCCATGGCGGGGCCGAGCACGGCGTCGATGTCGGTCCCGGGAGGGGCGGGCAGTCCGTGCCCGCCGTCGACCAGCAGCACCCCGGACACCCGGTCGGGGTGGCGGACGGCGGCCAGGCAGGCGACGAACGCGCCCATGGAGTGGCCGACCAGGACGGTGTCACCGATCCCGTGGGCGTCGAGCACGGCGGCCATGTCGTCGGCGTGGGCGGCCAGGCCGCGCGGTCCGGCCAGGTGTGCGCTGCGTCCGCGTCCGCGCAGGTCCGGCGCGATCAGCGGCGGACCGCCGAGCCCGGACAGCTCGGCGGCGAGGCGGGCGAAGGAGTGGCCGTTGGCGGTGATGCCGTGGACGGCCAGGACCGGTGTGCCGGGGCCCCCGCCCCAGCGGGTGACGGCCAGGCCGCCTCCGTGGGCGGCCGGGTCGGCCCCGGGGACGGGGACGGTGTACTCGTCCCCGTCGGTCCAGGTGGTGTCGGTCATTTCCGTGCGTCCTTCCTGTCACGCAGGGCCGCGCGGACGCGCCCGGGGAGGGCGACGAGTCCGCCCGGGAAGAAGAACACCATCAGCACGAACAGCGTGCCGAGGATGAACAGGGGCTGGGACAGCGGTGCGGCGATCCACGCGGGCAGCGCGGTGAAGGCCTCGGAGCCGCCCAATTGGAGGAGGCGGTGGTCGGCGTAGGTGTACAGGGCGGCGCCCAGCAGCGGTCCCCAGCGGGTGCCGGCGCCGCCCAGGGCCACCATGACCAGCAGGGTGAGGGTGAACTCGGCGGTGGTGATGGTGGGGGTGACACCGCCGACGACCAGCAGGTAGACGACGCCGCCCAGGGAGGCCAGGCCGCCTCCGACGGTGAAGGCCGTGAGCTTGTAGGGGTAGGGGTTGACGCCGAGGACGGCGACGCGCTGCTCGTTGGCGCGGATGCCCTGCCAGACGCGGCCGACCGGGGAGGTGGTCAGCCACCAGACGACGCAGACGGAGACCGCGGCGTAGGCGACGGCCACCCAGTACAGGTTGACGGTGTTGACCACGCCCACGAACGCGTCCGGGACCATGGCGGTGTTGAGGGACAGGCCCTCCTCGCCACCGGTCAGGCGGCCGGGGTCGCGGGAGATGAGGATGGACCCGGCCTGGGCGAAGGCGAGGGTGACCATGGCCAGGGCTATGCCGTTGACGCGCAGTGAGACGGCGCCGAGGACCAGGGACAGCAGGGTTCCGCCGGCGACGGCGATCAGCGCCGACCACAGGAGCGGGAGTTCGACCACCCGCATGAGCAGCGCGGCGGTGTAGGCGCCGCAGGCGAAGTAGAGGGAGTGCCCGAAGGAGAGCAGTCCCACCCGGCCGTAGAGCAGGTCGTAGCTGGTGGCCAGTCCGCCGAGGACCAGGCAGAAGGCGATCAGGTGCAGGGTGGACGGGCTGTTGAGGGCGCCCTCGAACAGTCCGGGGACGTACAGGGTGGAGAAGGGCAGGGACAGCGCCACCGCCAGGACGGCGACCGGGCCCGCCCACGCGGGCGGGCGTCGGCGCCGGCGGGCGCCGCCCGCGGCCGGCGGCGCGGTGCCACCGCCGGGAGTACTGGCGCCGGGGGCCTGGGCGGCCACGTCGGTGTCGGTCATCATGCCACCCTCTCCGCGGACTTCTTCGCGGTCAGACCGCCCTGCCTGGTGAGTAGCACGAGGGCCAGGACGATGACCACGGCGATGTCGCCGAGCCCGGCGACGGTGTAGTAGTTGGCGAACTGCTGGATGAGGCCGACCGTGACGGAGGCGATCGCGCAGCCGGTGAGCGAGGTGGTCCCGCCGATCACCACGACGATGAACGCGAAGATCAGCAGGGACAGCCCCTGGGTGGGGGTGACCACGCCGAAGTACAGGCCGCTCAGCGCACCGGCCAGGGCCGCGGCGGCACCGCCGATGGCGAACACCAGCGTGAAGGCCCTGCGCACGTCGATGCCGAGGGCGGTGACCATGGCCCGGTCCTGCACGCCCGCGCGGACGATGAGCCCGTAGCGGGTACGCGAGTTGAACAGCCACAGGGCCGCGAACACGGCGACGGCGGCCAGGATGAGCAGGAAGCGGTCCCTGGGGATGTGCACGCCGAGGACGGAGGCGGCGCCGCTCACCAGTTCGGGCTTGGGGAAGGTGAGCGGGTCGGCGCCCCAGACCGCCTGGATGAGCGCGGGGACGGCCAGGCTCAGGCCGACCGTGGCGAGGATCTGTTCGCGGTGCCTGCCGTAGAGAGGGCGGATGACGCAGAGTTCGACCAGGGTGGCGGCCAGGGTGCCCGCGGCCACGCCGAAGGCGACGGCGAGCAGGAAGCCGAACCCGGCGGGCCCGGCTCCGGGCAGGTACTCGGCGGCCCACCAGGTTCCGTAGGCGCCGATGGCCAGGAAGGCGCCGTGCGCGAAGTTGAGCACGTCCATCAGGCCGAAGATCAGCGAGAGCCCGGAGGCGATGAGGAAGTAGAGGGCGCCCAGGCCGAGCCCGGTGATGGCGAGGAGGATGACGGTGCTCACGCGGGCCGCCTCCCTTCGGCGGTCTCGGCGGTGGAGGTGGAGGGGGCGCTGTCCGTGCCCCCGGGCCCGGCGGCCGTGCGGGCCACGCCGAGGAGTTCGCGGACGCGGTCGGCGTCGTCGAGCAGTTCCAGGGCGGGCCCGGTGTGGACCACGCGGCCCGCGTCGAGCACCACGGTCCGGTCGGCGACCCGGCGGACCAGGGACAGGTTCTGCTCCACGAGCAGGACCGGCACCTGCTTCGCGGCGCGGGCGACGGCGTCGGCGACCTCGCGGACGACGCGGGGCGCGAGGCCCTTGGTGGGCTCGTCCACGATGAGGAGCTTGTTGTCGTTGAGCAGGGCCCGGCCGATGGCGAGCATCTGCTGCTGGCCTCCGGAGAGGGTGCCCGCGGGCTGGTCGGCCCGCTTCCCGATCTCGGGGAACAGCTCGTGGACGAGGTCGTAGCGGTGCCTGCCGGGACGGCGTTCGGCGATGCGCAGGTTCTCGGCGACGGTGAGGGCGGAGAAGACCCCGCGGTCCTCGGGCACGTAGCCGATGCCCCGGGCGACGATGGCGTGGGTGGGGTGGGCGGTGATGTCCGCGCCGTCGAAGTCCACCCGGCCGGTGCGCGGCACCAGTCCGAGCAGGGCCTTGACGGTGGTGGTCTTGCCGACGCCGTTGCGGCCCAGGAGCGCGGTGACGCCTCGGCCCGGCATGGAGAAGGACACCCCCTGGAGGATGTGCGAGCCCTCGATCCACACCTGGAGGTCGGCCGCGTCCAGCAGCGGCCCTCCGGCGCTCACGCCCCGTCCCCGAGGTAGGCGGCCTGCACGTCGGGGTCGGCCATGGCCGAGTCCGGGTCGGTGAAGGCCAGCAGGGCGCCGTGGTGCATCACGGCCAGGCGGTCGGCCATGTCGAGGAGCACCTCCATGTGGTGTTCGACCATGAGGACGGTGCAGCCCTGTTCGCGGTGCACGTCCCGGATGACGGTGGTGAGCTCGCCGATCTCCCCGGCGCTGACCCCGGCCATGGGCTCGTCCAGGAGGATCAGGCGGGGGCGGCGGGCCAGGAGGAGGGCGAGTTCGAGCTTGCGCTTGTCGCCGTGGGACAGGTCGCCGGCGAGGGCGTCCGTCCGGTGGGAGACACGGACCAGGTCCAGGACGGCGGTGGCCTCCGCGCCGCCGTCGGGGGTGGCCCTGCGCCAGAAGCGGCGGGACTCGCCCGTGCGGGCCTGGACGGCCAGGCCGACGTTGGCGCCCACGGTGAGGTCGCCGAAGACGCTGGAGGTCTGGAAGGTGCGTCCCATGCCGAGCCGCGCGCGGCGGTGGGGCGCGTACCGGGTGACGTCGGTACCGGCGAGGCGGACGCTGCCGCCCGTGGGCCTGGTCAGTCCGGAGACCAGGTTGAACAGGGAGGTCTTGCCCGCGCCGTTGGGGCCGATGAGGGCGACGAACTCGCCCTCGTCCACGCGCATGGTGACGTCGTCGACGATGACGGCGCCGCCGACCGACCAGCTCAGGTGCTCCAGGGCCAGGCCCGGGACGGCGCCGGGGGCGCCCGTGCCGGACGGGCCGGGGACGGCGGTGGCCGCCTCCGCGGTCCCGGTGGTGTCCGTGGGTTCGGGTGCCATGCCTACTCCGCGACCGCGGGCTCGACGTCCGCGGCGGGGATCTCCGCGACCAGCTCGGGGTGGGCGTCCTCGCCCTCGCCGACCAGCTCGACCTGGTACATGGGCTGGACGAGGGCGTGGTCCTCGGCCCTGATGGTGAGCTCGCCCTTGACCCCGTCGAAGGTCCAGCCCTCCAGAGCGCCGATGCGGTCCTGGACGTCGTCTCCGGCGCCGGCGGCGTGCACGATCATCTGGGCCGCGGTGAAGCCGTCGGGGGTGAAGAGGTCGACGGTGCCGCCCCCGGCCTCGACGGACTCCTTCATGACCTGGGCGAGCTCGGTGTCGGAGGCGCCGTCGAAGTAGTGGGAGAGGAAGGAGATGCTTCCGCCCGCCTCTCCGAAGATCGGGTAGGACGGCTTGATGTCCAGGCCGGTGACGACCTCGGTGGAGTCGAGGATGCCCTGCTGGTCCAGGGACCGCCACATGGCGGAGGCGGTCTCACCCGCCCACGCGACAAAGACCAGGTCGGGCTCGGCCTGGCTGACCTGCTCGGCGAAGGGGGTGAGGTCGGTGGTGTCCGGCGGGGCCAGGACGCTGTCGACGCTGGCGCCCTCCGCTTCGAGGACCTCGGTGACGGCGGAGACGTTGTCCTGTCCGAAGGCGTTCTGCTGGGCGAACACCAGGACCTCCGCCCCCTCGGGGTCCTCCATGAAGGTGCTCGCAGTGAGGATGTCCTGGTAGGTCTGGCGGCCGGAGCGGAAGGTGTGGTCGTTGATCCCGCTGATGGCGTCGGTGGCCGCGGGCCCGGAGACGAAGAGGACGTCGTTCTGCTCGGCGAGCGGGGCGACCTGGACGGCGATGCCGGAGGCGGTGGACCCGGCGATGATGTCGTGGCCGGTGCCGATGAGCTCGCGGGTGGCGGAGACGGCCTTGGTCGGGTCTCCGGCGTCGTCCATGAACTCGACCTCGACGGGGCGGCCGTCGATCTCCATGGTGCCGTCGGTGGCGTGGTCGAGCCCGGCCTCGAATCCCTGCTTGTACTGCTCGCCGTAGCTGGCGAGGGGACCGGTGGCGGAGTAGACGATGCCGACCTTGATGGGCGCGTCCTCGCCTCCCCCGGCGGCCTCACCGGGGCTTCCGCAGGCGGACACGGCGAGGACGACCGCGCAGAAGGCGGCGGTCAGGGGGGTCTTGCGCATTTCTCTCCTCCAGTCGGCACCCGTCTGTCCGACACAACCGCCCGAGCTGGGGGATGGGGTGCCAACCCGAAGGTAGAACCGGGGTGACCCGTTTCACATGTAGCGAGCACATACATTCGGTCCCGAATCGGTGTACGGGGGACCCACATGCGCTGTCAGGACGGGGCTGGAAGTGCTCCGTCCGGCTCCGGCCACGTCAGTCCGCGGAGCGTCCGGCGAGGCGGCGCACGGCCGCCAGACCGTCCGGGGTGCCGGGCCAGTGGCGCTCCAGCGCCTGTTCCCCGGCGTTGCGCACGACCGAGCGCAGGACGAGGGCGACGATGATCGCGTCGTCGGCGTAGCCGAGGACGGGGACGAAGTCGGGCACCAGGTCGACAGGCAGGGCGAGGTAGGCCAGAAGCAGCCACAGCCGCACGCGGACCCCGCGCGGCAGTGCCCGGTCGCGGGCCAGCCGGGACACGAGCCGCAGCAGGTCGGGAAGGAGCCGCACGGCCTCGGCGAGCAGGTTGCCCCGGGGCCGGGCGAGGGCGACGGCGGCCAGCGCGAGCAGCCACAGCAGCACCAGCCCGCCCACGGCGCCCGCGAGGACGCCGACCCAGAGGTCCATCAGGCGGTCCCACGGACGTCACTCGCCACCGGCTTCCGCTCCCCGGCGCATCCGGTGCCGTGGTGGGAGCACCGGTCCGCCGCGTCGCCGGTGGCGGCCGGCGGAGTCCCGGCGGTGCCGGGCGCGTCGAAGGGCTCGGAACGGGTACGGCCGCCGGTGCGGCCGGCTTTCCGCGTCGGCAGACCCCCACAGGGATTCGGACAGGTGATGGGGCAGTGGACAAGAAGAGGCTCGCCCATATCGTTCTCGCCCTCCTGACCAGCGGGTCCGTCCTGCTCGGCGCGTATCTTCCCTTCGCGTGGTCCGGCCTCGCCGGCTACGCCGTGGCCGGTGTCGTCCTGGTGGTGTGGGCAGCCTACGCGGGCCGCCTGTACCAGGAGGACCGGGAGGCGCGCACGACCCGGTGAGGCGGTCCCCGCGTTCGCGGGGTGATCCCATGGGGCTCTCACGGACGACCGGCCTGGTCGACGACGCCGTCGCCGTCCTCCCGGCCCTGGTGGCGTGGCCGGACCGGACGCGGGCGCCGCGGCCGTCCGGCCGCTCACGAAGGCTCCGGGAGGTCCCCCGGCTCCCCCCGGCCCCGACGTCCGTCGAGGGCCGGGATCAGCAGGAGCCCTTGTCCTTCCACGGGTTCCACTCCTCGCTGCCGCCCGGCGGGAAGCCCTGGATCCACCATCGCGCCTCGTACGCGCGGCCCTGGTACCGGACCTGGTCGCCCTCCTCGTAGACGGTGTCCTGGTTCCACTCCGGTGCGTCGCAGGCGTCGCCGGAGTTCTCCCGGTCACCGCGGCCGCCGCCGTTGCCGTGGTCGCCCCGGTCTCCCCGTCCGCCGTCGTCCTCGGAGGGGGAGGCCTCCTCGGACTCCTCCTCTTCCTCCTCGGGCTCCTCCGGTGCGGGGCCGGTGGACACGGTGACGGCGACGGTGCCCTCCTCCGGCAGGATCGTGCCGGGTTCGGGGGTCTGTCCGCTCACCTCGCCCACGGGCGCGGTGTCGTGGTGCTCCTCGGCGACCTCCACGGCCAGGCCGAGCCCGGCCAGCGCGGCGACGGCGTCCTCCTGTGCCATGCCGACCAGGGTGGGGACGATGACGCCCTCGCTCACGTGGAGGACGACGGGTTCCTCGCGGTCCCCCTCCTCGCCCACCCCTGGCTCCGTGGACAGCACGGTGCCCGGCGCCTCCTCGGCGGAGTGCTCCTGGACGATCTCGATGTCGGTGAAGCCGGTCCGGCGCAGCGCGTCGCGCGCCTCGCCCTCGGTTCCGCCGACCACGTCGGGGATCTCGGCGAACTGCGGACCCGCGGAGACCCACAGCAGGACCTCGGCGCCCCGCTCCACCGTGCTCCCCGCGGAGGGCGTGCTCTCGGCGACCGACCCGGGGTCGACGGTGTCGCTGTAGGCCTCGTCGAACCGCACGGCCAGCTCCAGGTCGAGCGCGGCCAGTCGCTCCTCGGCCTCCTCGGTGGAGGTGCCCACGACGTCGGGCAGTTCGACGCTGTCGTCCGGGACCAGCGCCCAGCCGGCCGCGAACAGCACCAGGACCAGCAGGCCCGCGCCGACGAGCACGGGGACGCGCCGCCACAGTGGGACGGGTGCGCCCCGGTCCGCCCGGTGCTCCTCCGGTACGTCGGTGATGATCGGGATCGGCCTGGTGTCGTCGGCGGCGAGGTCGGCCGGGGAGCCGGAGAGCGACCGCAGCACCTGTTCGACGACGGTGAGGTACTGGCCCGCGTCGCGTGGGCGGTAGCGCGGGTTGGGGTCGGTGGCGTTGGCGACCAGCATGTCCAGGTCCGACGGCGACTCTGGGACGACGGACGAGAGCCGCAGAGAGTGGACGTCCGGTGCGACGGACACACCGGTGATCAGTGTGTACAGGAGCCGCCCGACGGCGTGCACGTCGGTGTGGGTCTCCGGACCGGCGTCCTCCGCGGCGTCGAAGAGCAGGGGGAAGCCGGTGACCCGCACCCCGCCCTCGCCGTCCACCACGACCTTGTCCAGGTCCAGTTCACCGTGCACGGTCCCCGCCCCGTGGGCGACGTCGAGGGCGGTGAGCATCCCGGCCACGATGGTCAGGGCCACGTGCGGCGGGTAGCGGAGGCCTCCCTCGCCCAGCGCGTGGGCGAGGGTCTCCCCCTGCAGGTACTCGGTGACCGCGTACACGTGGTCGCCGTCGCGCCCTCGGCCGAGGGTCCGCGCGAGCCCCGGGTGGGAGAGCTCCTCCAGGGTCTGGGCGCGTTCCAGGAACGCGTGCACGGCGCCGTGGTCGTGCACCAGCCACGGGTACATGACGGTGACCGTGACGGTCTGGTCGGCGCTGAGGTCGTGCGCGACGTGGACGGTTCCCGAGGCACCGCTGCGGAGACGTTTGCCGAGGATGTAGCGCTCGTGCAGCGTGATACCGAAGAGGGGGTCGGGAGCGGGGGTCTCCATGCGAGGAATTCTATGTCCCCAAGTCCTGACATATCGCCCGCTATCAGGCCGAATGCGGACAGGGAATGCCCGATAAGGTCAACTCGCAGCACCCCCGGTACCGAAACGTTGCGAGGCCCCTGTGAACCTTCCCCTTCCCGGAACGACGGACGACCGCGTGGTCGGAGTCCTGCTCGGCTCCGCGTGCGGCGACGCCCTCGGCGTGCCCTACGAGTTCGGGCCGAGGCTGGCCGAGGACCGGGTGCCGGAGATGGCCGGGGGCGGGCTCGGCCCCTACGAGCCGGGGGAGTACTCCGACGACACCCAGATGGCGGTGTGCATCGCCCGGGCCCTGCGAGACCACGGCGACCCCGTGTCGGCGGAGGCCCTGCGCCGGACCGCCGACGCCTTCCTGCGCTGGGCGAACGACGGCGCCTCCGACATCGGCAACCAGACCGCGTGGGTGATGCGCCGCTCCGGGCACGCCCTCGGGCGGCCCGAGGTCGCCAAGGTGATGGAGCGTGCGGCGGCGGACCGCTTCGCCGACGGGGTGCCGAGCGCGGGGAACGGGTCGCTCATGCGCACGGGCCCGCTGGCGCTGGCCTACCCGGACGACCCCCGGGGCCTGGCCGTGGCCGCCGACCGCTACAGCCGTCTCACCCACGGCGACCCGCTGGCCTCCGAGGCGTGCGTGCTGTGGTGCGAGGGGATCCGGTACGCGGTCGCGCACGCCGACCTGTCCGGAGTACGCGCGGGCCTAGACCTGCTGCCGCGGGACCGGCGCGGAGTGTGGGCGGCGTGGCTGGACGAGGCCGAGGAGCGGCCGCCGCACGCCTTCAGCCCGAACGGGTTCGTGGTGAGGGCCTTGCAGGCGGCGTGGTCGGCCGTCGTGCGCGGCGACTTCACGACCGCGCTGCGGGCCGCCGTGCGGGCGGGCGACGACACCGACACCGTGGCGGCCATCGCCGGGGCGCTGCTGGGCGCGCGGTGGGGTGCGAGCGCGATCCCCCGGGAGTACCTGGACGCGGTGCACGGCTGGCCCGGATACCGGGCCGACGGGCTCTCCGAGCTGGCGCTCGGTGTCGCGGGGCGACGGGCGGGGAAGCGCTAGCCTGGCCCTGTCCCCTCCTCGGAGCCTTGCGCGGGGAGGGCTTTCGACGACTTCCGACCGACCTTCTCGACGACATCGAGGTATGCCATGTCCGGTGAACTGAACTGGGTACGGGCGGACCAGCACCCGGAGCTGCTGGCCGACACGGTCCTGGCCGCGGTGCGGGGACGCGACGACGTGCGGGTGGCGGAGATCGACCCGGAGCTCGCGGACACGGCGGAGTTCTGCGAGCGGTACGGGATGCCCATGGAGACCAGCGCGAACTGCGTGGTGGTCGCCGCCAAGCGCGGCGGCGAGGTGTCCTACGCGGCGTGCATGGTGCCGGCCACCCGGCGCGCCGACGTCAACGGGACCGTCCGCCGCCACCTGGGCGCCCGCAAGGCCTCGTTCGCCCCCATGGACGAGGCCACCGGGCTGACCGGCATGGAGTACGGCGGCATCACGCCGTTCGGCCTGCCGGAGGGATGGCCGGTCCTGGTGGACGAGGCCGTCGCCGCCGGGGGCGATGTGGTCGTGGGCAGCGGGGTGCGCCGCTCCAAGCTCCTGGTGCCCGGCAAGCTGCTCGCCGACCTCCCGGGCGCCGAGGTCCTGGCACTGACCAGGTAGTGGCGCCGGTGCGCCGGGAGGCCGGGGCACGCCCCCCGACAAGTGTCGACACGTCGATCAGCGGACCCGTCGCCACGCCGGTGCGGACGCCGGCATGGCGACGAGTCGTCCCCGTCAGTCCTGTGAGGGGGTGTCCCCGACCTCCGGCACCCACGCGGACTCGACCAGGACCGTGTACTGGTTCACCTGCGGCAGGTCCACGTCCGGCACGGAGTCCGACTCCACGGCGACCGTCTCGTGGTAGAGCGGCATGCCCGTGTCGGGGTCGAACATGATCCGCCGCTCCAGGACGTAGCCGTCCCCGGCGTCCTCCTCGACCAGGAACAGCTCGCCCTCACGGCCCTCGCGGTCCCTGGCCGTGCCCGCGTACAGCACGTCGTCGTGTCCGGCCAGGGCCCGCAGCGCGGCGGCCTGCACACCGGGGTCGACCGGGGCCTCCTCGTACAACTGCTGGAGGGCGTACACGAGTGCGACCGCGGTGGAGGGGTCCGCCGACACGGCGGCGGTGTGGCCGCCGCCCCCGACGAGCTGGTCCGCCAGCCGTCCGGGGTCGGCGGACAGGTCACCGGGCCTCCAGGTGAAGAACATGCCGTTCCCCCCCTCGCCGCCGCCCCACTCGAACTCCTCGGTCCCCTGGTCGAAGAGCCACCGGACCGGGTCGCGGTCGCCGCCCAGGTGCTCGGGCATGCTCGGGGTCGAGACGCTGCGCCCGGACTCGTGGGGGGTGCGCCACACCTGCTCGTTCGTCGGGACGATCCCCCAGCCCTCCTCGCCGGTGTCGGCGTCCTGGGAGTAGGTGAGGGTCCACCGCACGGTGCGCACGTAGGCGACGTCCCCGTTCCTCGGCGGCGGGGGCTGTTCCCCGGCGGTCTCCGCCAGGGCGAGGAGGTGCTCGCGCCCCTCGGACAACTCGGTCATGGGGGCCTCCAGGGGCGTGGGGGGCGGTCCGGCGTACGCGGGCTGGGCGGCGTTCCAGCCGAGGGGGACGACCACGGCCACGGCGGCGAGCGCGGCGGCGGCGCTCAGGACGGGTCGGAGCAGGGGCCGCCCCGGGAGCAGGCCGCGGACTCCGCGCCGGTGGTGGCCCGAGGCGATCACCTCGACGCGGGAGAGCTCCCTGGCCGCGGGGCTCGCGTGGACGGAGGCGGCGGGGTCGTGTGCGGCGAGCAGTTCGCGCATGGCGCCGATGTCGTCGCCGGGGCCGGTGCGGGTACGGTTCACTTCTTCTCCACGGTGACTCGGACGTGTGCGGGACTCCTGCGGGCCTCCGCCGGGCGGGCGCCGGCCGGAAGCGGGGGCTCCGGGGGAGAGGAGTCCAGGAAGCGCTCGATCCGGCGGCGCGCCCGGTGCAGGCGCACGCGCGCGGTGGCCGTGGTGCAGCCCAGGACCCGGGCCGCGTCGCGCAGCTCCAGCCCCTCCCAGGCCAGGAGCATCACCAGCTCGCGGTCCGTGGCGCTGAGCCGGTCCAGGGCGCGCAGAGCGGTGTCGCGCTCCTCCACCTGGTGGACGGTGTCCGGAGCCTTCGGGCCCCGGTCTCCGCCCTCGTGGACCAGCACCTCGCCGTGCCGCCTGTCATGGCGCCGCCGGGCGCGGACGACGTTGCGCGCCACCCCGTAGAGCCAGGGGAGGGGCTGGTCCTTGGGCAGGCGGTCGTACCTGCGCCAGGCGACGCCGAAGGTCTCGGCGGCGACGTCGTCCGCGCAGTCCGCGCCCATACGGCGCACGGCGTAGCGGTAGACGTCGTCGTAGTGCCGCTCGAAGAACCTGGTGAACTCCCCCTTCAACGATCCCTCCGGATCCGTGTCCGTCGATCCCGGGTCCGTGTCACTGTTCATCGGCTTCCTTCCGTGCGGTCTCACCCTCCTTCTGTCCGGCGGGTCCTGCTTGTTACAGCATCGGTCCGTTTTTCTCGCAGGTCACACGGAGGGGGTCCGCGGGGCGGTACCCGTGCCGGTACCGGGCCGCGGACCCTCCCGGCTTCGCGCCGGGGACGGGGAAACACCAGTTGGGACGCGGTGCGCTCCTTCCCGCACTATTTACTGACCGATCGGTCTGTAATACTGTTCGAGCAAGAGAGCACAGCCCGAGGAGAGGACCGTCAGGTGTCCGAAACACTGCAGAGCTACGCGCGGGGGGCGTGGTTCACCCCCGCGGACGAGGGCTCGCCCCTGGCCGACGCGAACACCGGCGAGACCGTCGCCCGCATCTCGGCCAACGGCCCCGACGTCGCCGGGATGGTGGACCACGCGCGCCGCGTCGGCGGTCCCGCGCTGCGCGCGCTCACCTTCCACCAGCGCGCGAACCTCCTCAAGGAGGTCGCCAAGCACCTGATGGAGTACAAGGAGGAGTTCTACGCGCTCTCCCACCGGACCGGTGCGACCAGGCGCGACACCGCCGTGGACGTGGACGGCGGGTTCGGCACGCTCTTCAGCTTCTCCAGCAAGGGCCGCCGCGAGCTGCCCAACTCCACCGTCATCCTCGACGGGCCCCTGGAGCAGCTCGGCAGGCAGGGCACGTTCGTCGGCCAGCACGTGTACACGTCCCGTCCGGGCGTGGCCGTGCAGATCAACGCGTTCAACTTCCCGGTGTGGGGCATGCTGGAGAAGCTCGCCCCCGCCTTCCTCGCCGGGATGCCGAGCATCGTCAAGCCCGCCGGGCAGACCGCCTACCTCACCGCCGCGGTCGTGCGGCGGATGGTCGAGTCCGGGCTGTTGCCGGAGGGCTCCCTCCAGCTCCTCGTCGGCAGCCACAGGGGACTGCTCGACAACCTGGGCCCGCAGGACGTCGTGGGCTTCACCGGCTCCGCCGCCACCGGCGCCATCCTGCGCAACCACCCGAACGTGGTCAGCGGCGGCGTGCAGCTCAACGTCGAGGCCGACTCCCTCAACTGCTCGATCCTCGGTCCCGACGTGTCCGAGCAGGACCCCGAGTTCGACCTGTTCGTCAAGCAGGTCGTCACCGAGATGACCGTCAAGGCCGGACAGAAGTGCACCGCCATCCGCCGGGTGATCGTGCCCGAGTCGATGGCCGACGCCGTCGTCGGGGCCCTGACCGACCGGTTGTCCAAGGTGGTCGTGGGCGCGGCGGACCACCCGGACGCGCGCATGGGCGCCCTGGTCTCGCTCGGCCAGCGCGAGGAGGTCCGCAAGGCGGTCAAGGCGCTGCGCGCCTCCAGCGAGATCGTCCACGGCGACCCCGAGGACGTGGAGGTCGTCGGCGCCGACGCCGAGGCCGGCGCGTTCATGTCCCCGATCCTGCTGCGCGCCGAGCCCGGCGCCCGGGAGCCGCACGAGGTGGAGGCCTTCGGACCGGTCAGCACCGTGATCACCTACGACGGCGTCGCCGAGGCCGTGGAACTGGCCGCGCGCGGCAGCGGCAGCCTGGTGGGCTCGGTGGTCACCAACGACCCGGACGTGGCCCGCGAGGTCGTCCTGGGCGTCGCGCCCTGGCACGGGCGCGTCCTGGTGCTCAACCGGGACGACGCCAAGGAGTCCACCGGCCACGGCTCACCGCTGCCCGTCCTGGTGCACGGCGGTCCCGGCCGCGCCGGCGGCGGCGAGGAGATGGGCGGCGTGCGCGGCGTCAAGCACCACATGCAGCGCACCGCCGTGCAGGCGTCACCGGACATGGCCACCGCGATCACCGGCCACTGGACCACGGGGTCGAAGCGCACCGTGGACGACGTTCACCCGTTCCGCAAGGACCTGTCGCAACTGCGGATCGGCGACACGATCCGGTCGGCGGAGCGCACCGTCACCCGCGCCGACATCGACCACTTCGCCGAGTTCACCGGTGACACCTTCTACGCGCACACCGACGAGGAGGCCGCCGCCGCCAACCCCCTGTTCGGCGGGATCGTGGCGCACGGCTACCTGGTGGTGTCGCTGGCGGCGGGCCTGTTCGTGGACCCGGCGCCGGGCCCGGTGCTGGCCAACTTCGGCGTGGACAACCTGCGCTTCCTCACCCCCGTGAAGGAGGACGCCACCATCCGGGTGACGCTGACCGCCAAGCAGATCACGCCGCGCACGAACGCCGACTACGGCGAGGTGCGCTGGGACGCCCTGGTCACCGACCAGGACGGCGAGGCCGTGGCCACCTACGACGTGCTCACCCTGGTCGCCAAGGGCGGGGAGTAGACAGGTAGACGAGTCGGTCTGTCGACAAGGCGTCCTGTCGCCACACCACCGTGGCGACAGGGCGCCGCGTCGTTTCCGGGTGCCCCGGCCCGGCGGCGGCCGGGCGGGCGGACCAACCCTGCGGGACCGAACCGGAGACGGGCGGGCGGCATCGTACGGCGGTGGGAGCGAGAGACCGTTCCGGCTCCCCCCGCCACCATTCCTTCCCCGGTGACCAGCAGGAGGACCACCGTGAAACCACCGTCCCCCCGTGAGGACAGCAGCGACGACCTCTCCCGGCGCCGCTTCGCCCGGCTCGCCGTCGTCGGGCTCGCGGCCGGCGCCGGGGCGGTCGGCCTCACCCCGCCGCCCGCGGCCGCCGCGACGGACGGCCAGTGCTACTACGACCGTGCGGGCAGGCTGGCAGGGGAGGACCCGGTCCTTCGGAACCTCGTCCGGGCGCTGACCCCCGGCACCGCTCCTCCCGAACTGGCCGCCCCGGCCCCGGTGAGGCTGTTCGACGACCTGGCCATGCTGAGCGTGGGATTCGTGCACGCCATGGCGGTCCTCACCGACGACGGGATCGTGCTGATCGACGCGCTCAGGTCCCCCGAGGACGCCGAGAACGTGATCGTCCCGGGGCTGCGCGAACTGGGAGCCGATCCGGAGGCGATCAAGTACGTCGTCGTCACACACGGCCACTACGACCACTTCGGCGGGGCGCAGTACCTCGCCGACCGCTACGGGGCACGCGTACTGATGTCGCCGGCCGACTGGGACCTCGTCGAACGCACCCGGCCGGAGCACGCCCCCACCCGGGATCTGGAGATCACGGACGGCCAACGCCTCACCCTCGGCGACACGACCCTCCGCCTGTACGCCACCCCCGGCCACACCGCGGGCACCGTCTCGCCCATCCTCCCCGTACGGACGGGCTCCGAGAGCCATACGGCCATGCTGTGGGGAGGCACCCGACCGGCCGGGACGCTCGCGGAACTGCACACCTACCTGGCGTCCGTCCGCTCGTTCCGCACCCGGATGCGCAGGGCCGGGGTGGACGTGGAACTGGTCAACCACCCCGTCGACGACGGGCTCGCGCGCGCCGAACAGGTCCGCGACGATCCCGGTGGGGACAACCCCTTCGTGCTCGGCCGACGGCGGACCGACCGGTTCATGGAGGTGCTGGACCTCATGCTGCGCGGCTGGATCTCCGACGCCGAGGCCCGGGAGGGCGAGGAGTAGGCGGGCCGCCCGCCGTCAGCGGGCGGCCGGCGCCACCAGGCAGAACTCGTTGCCCTCGGGGTCGGACAGCACCTGGAAGGTCCCCTGCTCGTCGGTGACCGGACCGCCTCTCCGACGGGCTCCCCCGGCGACGGCCGCGTCGGCGGCCGCGGCGATGTCGTCCACGCGCACGTCCAGGTGGATGCGGTTGCGCCCGCCCTTCGGCTCGGGGTCGGGCTGGAAGGACAGCCGGGGCCTCCCCTCGGCGCCCTCCACGTGGGCCCACCCATCGGGCCTCGCCACCGGCTCACCGCCCAGCACGAAGGCCCAGAATCGGGCGAGGAGGTAGGGCTCGGCGGCGTTGACGACCCATTGGTCCATGGTTCCCACGGTCATGGCGCCCGAGCCTGGCCGAGGCCGGTGGACCCGGGCGAGAGAGCGCCCCGGGGTGCCGACTCCCCGGGGCGCTCGTTCACGGCCGCGCCTACATGCGGGCGATGGCCGCGGCCGGGTCCTCCATCGCGTCGGCGACCACGCGCATGAAGCCCGCGGCGGCACCGCCGTCGCACACGCGGTGGTCGAAGGCGAACGACAGTTGCGTGATCTTGCGGACGGTCAGCTCGCCGTCCACCACCCAGGGGCGGTCCATGATCCGGCCCAGGCCGAGGATCGCCACCTGCGGGTGGTTGATGATGGCGGCGCTGCCGTCCACCCGCAGCGACCCGTAGTTGTTGAGGGTGAAGGTGCCGCCGGTCATCTCGGCCGGGGACATCCTGCCCTCCCGGGCCGCGGCGGTGACCCGCCTGATCTCCGCGTCGAGTTCCAGCGTGGTGAGCCGGTGCGCGCCCATGACGGCCGGGGCGACCAGGCCCCGGTCGCTCTGCACGGCCAGGCCCAGGTTCACGCCGTCGTACTGCACCAGCTCGCCGCGCTCGGTGTCCACCAGCCCGTTGAGCTCGGGATGGGCGCGCAGGCCGGCGAGCACGAACCGGGCCACGTAGGACAGCAGTCCGGGCCCGGACGGCTGGGACCGGCGCAGGCGGACCAGTTCGGTCGCGTCCACGTCAACCCAGACGGTCGCCTCGGGGATCTCCCTGCGGCTGCGGGACAGCGAAGCGGCGACGCTCCTGCGGAATCCGTTCATGGGCTCGCGCCGGGACTCGGCCAGCCCCGTGCGCGCGTCCACGGCACCCGCCGGAACGGGAGCCGGCGCGGCCGGCGTGTGCTCCACGGAGGGTTCGTCGGCGGGCGCGGCCGGGGACCGCGTGGCCGAAGACCGCGCGGCATCGATGGCGGCGCGCACGTCGCGCCGGGTGATGAGCCCGCCCGGACCGCTTCCGGGGACCTCGGAGATCCGCAGTCCGGCCTCGCGCGCCATCTGCCGGACCAGCGGCGAGGTGACCAGAGGGGGACGCGTGGCGGCGGGGGCCGGTGCGCCGTTCCCGGACACGGGCGCCGAAGCCGAAGCGGGCGTAGTCCCGGGCCCGTCGGACTGGACGGGCTGAGCCGGCTGGGCCGGGCGCGCGGGCGGGCGGTTGCGCGGACGGCGGCGGCGTCCCGAGGCCTGCGCCTCGGGTGTGCCGTAGCCGATCAGCACGTTCCCCGACCCTGACCCGGCGCGCTCCTCCTCGCGGTAGCGCTCCTCCGCCGACACCGGTGCGGCGGGGCCGGATCCGGCCGGGGCCTCAGACCCGGCGTCGCTCCCCGCCACGGCGGCGGGCTCGTCGGCGGAGCCGTCGGCCACGCTGATCAGGGGGCCGCCCACCTCCAGGACCTGGCCCTCCTCGCCGTGCAGTGTGCTGACCGTGCCGGCGAACGGGGAGGGGACCTCCACGATCGACTTGGCGGTCTCCACCTCCACGACCGGCTGGTCCACGGCCACGGTGTCGCCGACGGCGACGAGCCACCGCACCACCTCGGCCTCGGTGAGTCCCTCCCCCAGGTCGGGGAGGTCGAAGGTCCGCGTCGTCACTGGTCCTCCCACTGAAGGTCGTCGACGGCGTCCAGGATCCGGTCCACGCCCGGCAGCTGGAAGCGCTCCAGCTTCGGCGGCGGGAAGGGAATGTCGAAGCCGGTGACGCGGCGCACCGGCGCGGCCAGGGAGTGGAAGCAGCGCTCGGTCACCCGCGCGACGATCTCCGAGGCGACGCTGGCGTACCCGCTGGCCTCGGCGACCACGACCGCGCGTCCGGTGGAGCGCACCGCCTCGCACACGGTGGCGTCGTCGAAGGGGACGAGGGAGCGCGCGTCCACCACCTGGAGGCTGCGGCCCTCCTGCGCGGCGGCCTCGGCGGCCTCCAGCGCGGTGGGCACCGACGGCCCGTAGGCGATGAGGGTGGCGTCGGTGCCGGGACGGCGCACCACGGCCCTGCCGATGGGCGGCTCGGGGGTCGACAGGTCGACCTCGTCCTTGCCCCAGTACAGCTTCTTGGGCTCCATGAAGACGACCGGGTCGTCGGAGGCGATCGCGTCGCGCAGCAGGAAGTAGGCGTCGGCGGGCGTGGACGGGGCGACCACGGTCAGGCCCGGCGTGTGCGCGTAGTAGGCCTCGGAGGAGTCGCAGTGGTGCTCGACACCGCCGATCCCGCCCGCGTAGGGGACGCGGATGACCATGGGCAGCCCGACCCGGCCGCGGGTGCGGTTGCGGGTCTTGGCCACGTGGCTGACGATCTGCTCGAAGGCCGGGTAGGCGAACGCGTCGAACTGCATCTCCACGACGGGGCGCATGCCGTTCATCGCCATGCCGACGGCCATGCCGACGATGCCGGACTCCGCGAGCGGGGTGTCGAAGCAGCGGTCCTCGCCGAACTCGGCGGTGAGGCCGTCGGTGACGCGGAAGACGCCGCCGAGGGGCCCGACGTCCTCACCGAACACGTACACCGCCTCGTCCTCGGCCATGGCGTCGCGCAGGGCGCGGTTGAGGGCCTGCGCCATGGAGAGCTTGGTGGGGTCGGTCGCCATGTCAGTTGCCCTCTCTGCTCAGTTCGTCGGCCAGGAAGGCGGCCTGTTCGTCCAACTGCGGCGTGGGGGTGGCGAACACGTGCGCGAACAGCTCCGCGGGGTCGGGGTCGACGTCCTTCGAGACGCCCTCGCGCATGGCGGTGGCCACGGCCTCCGCCCTCTCGGTGATCTCGGCCTTCCGGGCCTTGGTGAGCAGGCGCTTGCGCTTGAGGTAGGCCTCCATGCGCAGCAGCGGGTCACGTGCCTCCCAGGGGTCGACCTCCTCCTTGCTGCGGTACCGGCTCGCGTCGTCGGCGTTGGTGTGCGCCTGCATCCGGTAGGTGTGCGCCTCCACCAGCTGGGGGCCCTCACCGGTCCGGGCGGCGGCCACCGCGCGGTCCAGCACGGCGAGCACGGCGGGGGTGTCGTTGCCGTCCACCCGCTCGGCGTTCATCCCGTAGCCGACGCCCTTGTGCGCCAGCGACGGGGCGGCGCTCTGCCGGGCCAGTGGCACGGAGATGGCGTACTCGTTGTTCTGCACGAAGAACACCACCGGGGCCCGGAACACGGCCGCGAAGTTCAGCGCCTCGTGGAAGTCGCCCTCGCTGGTGGCCCCGTCGCCGCACAGCGCCATGACCACCGTGTCCTCGCCCCGCAGGCGGGCGGCGTGCGCGACGCCCACCGCGTGCAGCAGTTGGGTGGCCAGCGGCGTCGCCTGCGGCGCCACCCTGTGCGCGTAGGGGTCGTAGCCCGCGTGCCAGTCGCCCTTGAGCAGGGTGAGGACCTCCACCGGGTCCACGCCGCGCGCGATCACGGCGGCGGTGTCGCGGTAGGTCGGAAACAGCCAGTCCCCCTCCGCCAGGGCCAGGGCCGCGCCCGTCTGGCAGGCCTCCTGCCCGTGTGAGGAGGGGTAGACGGCCAGGCGGCCCTGGCGTACGAGGGCGCCGGCCTGGTCGTTGACCCGGCGGCCGATCACCAGGGAGGTGTACGCGGCGAGCAGCCGGTCCCGGTCCGGGAACGGCAGGGAGGCCCCGGCCACCGGGCTCCCGGTCTCGTCGAGCAGCCGCACCGGTTGCTCGGAGGGGAGAAGGTCCCGGTCGTCAGCCATGGCTTCCAACCTCCTGTGTCAGAGAGATGTGTTCAGACACATGGTGGTATTTATTGCCATCTGTTCGCCACAACAGCGCAAAATTCAAGAAAACGTCGAGTTTTTGCGGCTCTTTTCTGGCCATCCGTCTACGTGTGTGACCCAGAACACCCGCCCGCGTGGACAAGTGGCCGAGCGTCCCTCCCCGGTCCGCGTGCGGAGCCGGGCCCGGAGGACGACGCAGGCCACGGCGGCCGTCGCTAAGGTGGATCGGTACCGCGCCGCCTCCGGCGGAGCCTCCCCGCGGTGCGCACCACACCACCGGGAAAGAGGGGAAACCCGTGAGCGACGAGCGCGAGAACCTGAGCTACGAGCTCTTCGGCACCGCGATCCGCGACCTGGCCCGCACCATCGCCGACGACGGGTTCGAACCCGACATGATCCTGTCCATCGCGCGCGGCGGCCTCTTCGTCGCCGGTGGCCTGGGGTACGCGCTGGACGTCAAGAACCTGCACGTCATGAACGTGGAGTTCTACACCGGGGTCGGCACCACGCTCGACATGCCCGTCATGCTGCCCCCGGTCCCCAACCTGGTCGACCTCAGCAGCAAGAAGGTCCTCGTCGCCGACGACGTCGCCGACACAGGGAAAACCCTCAAGCTCGTCCACGACTTCTGCGCCGAGCACGTCGCCGAGGTACGCAGCGCCGTGATCTACGAGAAGCCGCGGTCACTGGTCAGGTGCGAGTACGTCTGGAAGCACACCGACCGGTGGATCAACTTCCCCTGGTCGGTGGAGCCGCCCGTGGTCTCCCGCCCGGACCAGGTCCGCGACGCCTGACCCCTCAGTCCCCCGGCCCCCGCGCCGGGGGAGCGGAGGCGGCCTCCCCCTCCGCCTCCCGTTCGGCCAGCCGGCGGCGCTGCGGTACCACCGTGTACTTGGGATCGGCGGCGGACTGCTTCCCGGCGTGGAAGACCCCCAGGCGGGTGCAGGCCGACCCGGCGAGCAGGGCCGCGCCGCTCAGCGCGGAGGCCGTGCGGCTCCGGCGGCCGAGCACCGCGCCGGCGGCCCCGGCCAGGGTGAGCGCCTTGGCGGTGCGGACGAACGCCCCCGCACGGCCCCGGCGGTAGGGCTCGCCGGACAGGCCCATCCGGTACTCCATGGCGCTGGAGACCGCCGTCTCCACCAGGGCGCCGCCCACGGCCGCGCGGCGCGCGGGCCCGCTCTGCGCCAGGGGAGCGGTGGCCAGGCCCATCCCGCCCGCCGCGGAGACGGCGGAGGCGGCGAACACGAACGGCATGTACCGGTAGCCGTCGTGCCAGGAGGGCACGGCGGTGTCGCAGACCAGCGGTGCCGTGTAGGTGGCGACCAGCGGCCCCACCGCCGCGGCGCCGAGAGTGGCCGCGCGGCCGATCCGGGGGAACCACCCGGTGGCGGAGGTCACCGCGGCGACCCCGGCGAGGGGGCCGTAGGCCATCAGGGTCCACGATCCGACGCTCATCGGCGAGGTCGGCTTGAACACCCGCAGCATGTTGAGGAAGCGCTCGGGCCGTCCCAGGTCGTGGATGAGCGCGGCCGTGGAACCGGAGATCGCGCCCAGGGCGGCGTACTTCAGCGGCCGGGCCAGGTCCGGGCGTCCGGTCAGCTCGGCACCGGCGGCGAGCACCGACGAGGCACCGGCCAGCCCGCCCAGGAACAGGTACCCGCCGACGTCGGGGGCCTCCCACACGATCTGGTTGATGATCGGCTTGCCGTAGTAGGAGCGGAACTCGGCGTCGGGCACCCGTGTGGCCTCCCCGCGCCTCCCGCGGCCGCCGCGCCGGCGCCGCTGCTCCTCACCGACGACGTCGGCGGCCCCCGTGATCGCCTCCCGTCCGGGGCGCTCTCCGCGGATGCCCTCCTTGGTCACGTCCGACGTGTTCATCAGCGCCTCCCCGCGAAGGTCGCGGCCACTCCGACCAGCAGCGCGGCGGCCGCGACACCGGCGTGCCTCCACATCGACGGCAGGTCCCGGGTGGTCACCACCGGGTCCGGCGGCAGCCCGTAGACCTCGGGCTCGTCCAGCAGCAGGAAGAACGCGCCCGCGCCGTCCACCCCGTCCGACGGATCCTCGCCGTACAGGCGGGCGGAGGACACCCCGGCCTCGTGGAGGTCCTCCACGCGCTTCTCGGCGCGCTCGCGGAGCTCGTCGAGGTCGCCGAACTGGATCGAGTCCGTGGGGCACGCCTTGGCGCAGGCGGGTTCCAGCCCGTCGCCGAGCCGGTCGTAGCACAGGGTGCACTTCCAGGCCCGGCCGTCGTCCCCACGCCGGTCGATGACCCCGTAGGGGCAGGCGGGAACGCAGTACCCGCAGCCGTTGCAGATGTCCTCCTGCACCACCACCGTGTCGAACTCGGTGCGAAACAGCGCGCCGGTCGGGCACACGTCCAGGCAGGCGGCGCTGGTGCAGTGCTTGCACACGTCCGAGGACATCAGCCAGCGGAACTCGCCCCGTTCGTCGGCGCCGGAGGCGGCGCCGGGCAGCTCGAAGGACGGCATCCCCAGGTCGACGGCTCCGGGCCGCCCGACACCGGGCTCCTGGAAGCCGAGGGGCTCACGCTGTTCGACGAAGGCCACATGGCGCCACGTGTCGGCGCCCAGTCCCCCACTGTTGTCGAACGACATCGCCGTGAAGTTCAGGCCGTCCTCGGGAACCATGTTCCATTCCTTGCAGGCGACCTCGCAGGCCTTGCACCCGATGCACACGCTGGTGTCGGTGAAGAAGCCGACGCGCTCCGGCCCGCCGCCCCCGGTCCTCTCCCGGTTCTCCCCGTCCACGCTCACACCTCCGTTCCGGTCTGCTCGGTGATCCCGGCGCGCTCCTGGTAGGCGCGCACGAACTCCCTGCGCTCGGCGCCGCGCGGGCGCCGTCCCGCGACGATGTCGGCGGTGAGCGCCTTGACCTCCTGGATGTGCACGTTGGGGTCCAGGGAGATGGACATCAGCTCGTTGGCCGCGTCCCCCGTCGAGTACCCGTTCGGCCCCCAGTGGTAGGGCACCCCGATCTGGTGGACCACCCTTCCCTGCACCCTCAGGGGCCTCATGCGGTCCGTGACCATGACCCGGGCCTCGATGGCGTTGCGTGCCGTGACGATGGTGGCCCAGCCGCCGTGCTCCAGCCCGCGCTCGGCCGCCAGCTCCGGTCCCACCTCGCAGAAGAACTCCGGCTGTAGTTCGGAGAGGTAGGGCGTCCACCGGCTCATCCCGCCCGCGGTGAAGTGCTCGGTGAGCCGGTAGGTGGTCACCACGTACGGGAAGACGTCCGCCCCCGGGGTGCCGGGTGCGGGGTGGTACCGGTTGTACTCGTGCGGATACGTCAGACGCGTCGGGTTGCGCTGGTGCCCGTAGAGCGGGTTCGCGAACGGGGTGTCCTGCGGCTCGTAGTGGGTGGGCATCGGCCCGTCGTTCAGCCCGGCGGGCGCGTACAGCCACCCCCTGCCGTCGGCCTGCATGATGAAGGCGTCCCGCCCGCTCAGCGCCGCCACCCCCTCGGCGTCCTCCGGGGGCTGGTGGTCGGGCGCCTTGTGGTTCTCGAAGTCGGGTGTGTCGTGCCCGACCCAGCTGCCCTGCTCGGCGTCCCACCAGACGAGGCTCTTGCCCGGACTCCACGGCTCGCCGTTCTCGTCCGCGGACGCGCGGTTGTAGAGGATGCGCCGGTTGTCCGGCCAGGACCACGCCCACTCGGCGGCGATCCAGTCCTGTTCCGTGTGGGGCTTCTTGCGCGCCGCCTGGTTCACCCCGTCCTTGAAGACGCCGCAGTAGATCCAGCATCCGCAGGACGTGGACCCGTCGTCGCGCAGCTCCGTGTAGGCGGTGAGCGGACGACCCTCGGCGTCGTGGCCGTTGATCTCCCGCAGGACCGCGGCCGCGTCGGGCTCGCCGTCCTCCTCCAGCGGGTAGTCCCACGTCAAGTCCAGGACCGCGCGGTCCTTGGGGTCGTCGGAGCCGGCGAGCCTCTCGCGGATGATCCGGCCCAGGTGGTACATGAACCAGAGATCGCTGCGTCGGTCACCGCTGGGAAGCACGGCCCGGTCGTGCCACTGGAGCAGCCGGTTGGTGTTGGTGAAGGTGCCCGACTTCTCGGTGTGCGCCGCGGCGGGGAAGAAGAACACCTCGGTGCCGATGTCCTCGGTCCGCTTCTCCCCGGACTCGATCTCCGGCCCGTCCTTCCACCAGGTGGCGCTCTCGATCAGCGAGAAGTCGCGCACGACCAGCCAGTCCAGTTCGGCCATGCCCATGCGCTGGGCCCGGCTGTTGGCCGAGCCCACGGCGGGGTTCTCCCCCATGAGGAAGTAGCCCTTGCAGTCCCCGGCGATCTGGGCCATCACGGTGTCGTAGTGACTGTGGGACCCCGTGAGCTTCGGGATCCGGTCGAAGCAGTAGTCGTTCTCGGCCGTCGCGCTCTCGCCCCACCATGCCTTGAGCAGGCTGACGGTGTAGGCCCGCATCCCGTCCCAGAAGCCCTTGCGCGGGTTGCCGACGGCCAGGACGTAGTTCTCCAGGGACGTCTCCTCGTGGGCGTGGGGCATCGGCAGGTAGCCCGGGAGCAGGTCGAACAGCGTCGGCACGTCGCTGGAGCCCTGGATGCTGGCGTGTCCGCGCAGTGCCTGGATGCCTCCGCCCGGACGGCCGATGTTGCCCAGCAGGAGCTGGAGGATGGAGGCGGCCCGGATGTACTGCGAGCCGACGGTGTGCTGGGTCCAGCCCACGGCGTAGCAGAAGGCGCTGGTGCGGTCCCGGCCCGAGTTGCCGGTGAGGTGGTCGCACACCTGGAGGAAGGTCTCCCGCGGGATGCCGCAGACCTCCTCGACCATCTCGGGCGTATAGCGCGAGTAGTGGCGCCCGAGGATCTGGAACACGCAGCGCGGGTCGGTGAGCGTCGGGTCCTCCCGCGGCTTGTTCCGGATCACCGCGCCGCCCGAGCCCTGCTGTTCGGGCCGACCGGCGCGGCTGGTGTCGAGGGTCTCCTCCAGCCGCTCCCTGTGCAGCTGGTCGCGGTTGCCGGACGCGGCGGCCACCTCAGCGCCCTCGTAGCCCCAGGTGCCGGCGTCGTAGCTCTTGTCCCTCTCCGAGAAGCCGGAGAACAGGCCGTCCAGGTCCTCGGTGTCCTGGAAGTCCTCACCGACGATCGTCGCGGCGTTGGTGAAGGCGAGCACGTAGTCGCGGAAGTACTTCTCCTCGGTGAGGACGTGGTTGATGATCGCGCCGAGGAAGGCGATGTCGGTGCCCGCGCGGATGGGCACGTGCAGGTCGGCGAGGGCGCTGGTGCGGCTGAACCGGGGATCGACGTGGATGACCACCGCGCCGCGCGCCTTGGCCTCCATGACCCACTGGAAGCCGACCGGGTGGGCCTCGGCGAAGTTGGAACCCTCGATGACGATGCAGTCGGAGTTCTGCAGGTCCTGGAGGAACATGGTCGCCCCGCCCCGGCCGAAGCTCGTCCCCAGCCCGGCGACGGTGGAGCTGTGGCACACCCGGGCCTGGTTCTCCACCTGGACGACGCCGAGCGAGGTCAGGAGCTTCTTGATGAGGTAGTTCTCCTCGTTGTCCAGCGTGGCTCCGCCCAGGCTGGCGATCCCCAGCGTGCGGGCCACCCTGCGCCCCCCGTACTCCTGCTCCCACGTCTCGTCGCGGGTGCGGACCACCCGTTCGGCGACCATGCCCATGGCGGTGTCGAGGTCGAGTTCCTCCCAGTCGGCGCCGTACGGGCGGCGGTAGAGGACCTTCTCCTCACGGCCGGACCCGGTGGTGAGCTGGAGGCTGGCCGCCCCCTTGGGGCACAGGCGGCCGCGGCTGATCGGGGAGTCGGGGTCGCCCTCGATCTGGACGACCTTCTCGTCCTTGACGTAGACGTTCTGGGAGCAGCCCACCGCGCAGTAGGGGCAGACCGACCGCACGACCCTGTCGGCGTCCTCGGTGCGGGCCCGCAGGCTCTCCGACCGCTCGGACTTCGCGGCGGCTCCGAGACCCATCCGGTCCTCGCCGGTGAGCTGCCGGTACACCGGCCACGACTCGATCCACGTGCGTACACCCATGCTCGCCCCCGAACCGGCCCCTGGGCCGTCGACGTCGTTCCACGTCCACGCGAGGGCGTGGACAGCAGGTGTCCACCATCCGCCGGAAGGGTGCCCGCGCGCGTGGGGACACGCCGCTCGTGGTGGATCCATGGGCGTTCCGTGCCACCGTGCCGGGGCGGTGAGGTTTCACGTGAAACACCGGATCCGACGAGGTCGGGAGGGGCGAACGCGCCTCTTCGGACATCTCGTACGGGACGACGGTCCCCGTACTCCCTTCACTTGGTAAGAACTTCCCCCTCCGTGCGTTCCCGGCCTCGGCGATGGGCAGGGGAACCCGAGGAAGAACATGACGACTCGGTGGGGGACCAGTCACATGACCGACGTATCCAGCCAGGGATCCGCGTCCGGAGACGACCGCGAAGTACTCACGAACCGGCAGGGACACCAGGTCTACGACAACCAGAACCAGCGCACGGTCGGCGAGCGGGGGCCCGCCACGCTGGAGAACTACCAGTTCCTGGAGAAGATCAGCCACTTCGACCGGGAGCGCATCCCCGAGCGGGTGGTGCACGCTCGCGGCGCGACCGCGTTCGGCTACTTCGAGGCCTACGGCAAGTGGGGCGACGAGCCGATCAGCCGCTACACGCGGGCCAAGCTCTTCCAGGAGCGGGGCAGGCGCACCGACATCGCGCTGCGCTTCTCCACGGTCATCGGCGGCCGCGACTCCTCCGAGGCCAACCGCGACCCGCGCGGGTTCGCCATCAAGTTCTACACCGAGGAGGGCAACTGGGACCTGGTGGGCAACAACCTCGCGGTGTTCTTCATCCGCGACGCCATCAAGTTCCCGGACGTGATCCACGCCCTCAAGCCGGACCCGGTGACCTTCCACCAGGAGCCGAACCGCATCTTCGACTTCATGTCGCAGACCCCCGAGTCCATGCACATGCTGGTCAACCTGTTCAGCCCGCGCGGCATCCCGTCGGACTACCGGCACCAGCAGGGCTTCGGCGTCAACACCTACAAGTGGGTCAACGACGTGGGCGAGACGGTCCTGGTCAAGTACACGTGGATGCCCAAGCAGGGCGTGCGGAGCATGACCGAGGCCGACGCCGCCAACGTCCAGGCGGACGAGACCGGGCACGCGACCAAGGACCTGCACGAGGCCATCAACCGGGGTGACTACCCCGAGTGGGAGCTGCTCGTGCAGATGATGAGCGACGACGAGCACCTCGAACTCGACTTCGACCCGCTGGACGACACCAAGACCTGGCCGGAGCAGGACTTCCCGCCCAAGCCCGTGGGGCGGATCGTGCTCGACCGCAACGTGTCGGACAACTTCGCCGAGAACGAGCAGATCTCCTTCGGCACCGGCGTGCTCGTGGACGGCCTGGACTTCTCCGACGACAAGATGCTGGTCGGGCGCACCTTCTCCTACAGCGACACCCAGCGCTACCGGGTGGGGCCCAACTACCTGCAGCTGCCGGTGAACCAGGCCAAGAACACGAACGTGCGCACCAACCAGCGCGACGGCCTGATGACCTACTACCAGGACACCGGCGGGGAGAACCCGCACGTCAACTACGAGCCGTCCATCCACGGCGGCCTGCGCGAGGGGCAGTACCCCACGCACGACGAGCAGGGCCCGGAGATCCGGGGGAGGCTCACCCGCAAGCGCATCGTGCGCACCAACGACTACAAGCAGGCGGGTCAGCGCTACCTCCTGATGGAGCAGTGGGAGCGCGACGACCTCGTGCACAACTTCGCGACGCTGTTCGCCCAGTGCGACCGGCCGGTCCAGGAGCGGATGGTCTGGCACCTCCTCCTGGTCGAGGACGACCTGGGGCTGCGCGTCGGCAAGAGGCTCGGCATCGGTCCGGAGGACGTGGCGCACCTGGATCCGCTCCAGAGCCAGACCCTGACCGACGAGGACCGCCAGCGCCTGGCCAACCTGGGCAGGAACGGCCCGCGCGACGTGTCGGGGCTGACGATGACCCACTGCGTGCCCAACCATCGCCACAGGGTCGAGCGCTAGGTCCCCCTGGCGGGAACGCGGAACGGGTCCCGGTCCTCCGGGGCCCGTTCCGTGTGTCCCCGCCCTCCGGATCCGCGCTCTACCGCCAGGACGCGGTGTCGGGGTCGATGCCGTGGGCACGCGCGTCGGCGTCGACGATGCGGCGGAACCACGCGGCGAGGCCGGCGCGGATGCCGTCGTAGTGGGCGGCGAACCCCGGATCGGCCTCGTACATGCGGCCGAGACAGACCTGCATCCGTCTGGTGAGGGGAAAGTACGAGGCGAAGACCTCGCGGTGCCGCTCGACGAGCCGGTTCGCTTCCGGGCTACCGGGTTCGACGCCGGCGTCCATCGCGTCCCCGAGGGCGCGTTCGAGGCAGGCGACGGCCTCGGCGACGGCCCGCCACTCCTCCGGGCCGCGTGAGGCCGAGCGTTCGGCGTACTGCGTCCACTGCGTCGTGCCCCCGTAGAGCTGACGTGCCCGGGCGGGCCAGTCCGGGTTCCACTGGGGGCCGAAGACCGCGGCCTGCTGCTCGGTGGTCAGCAGCAGGCCGTGCTCCTGGGCGTCGATCATCCGGTCCAGTCCGGCCCCGAGCCTCTGGAGGCGGTCGATCCGTTCGTCGACCTGGGCGCGCTGCGCGCGCAGCGCGCCGGGCACGTCCGCGGCCGGGTCCTCCAGGACGTCCCGGATCCTGTCCAGTCCGAGACCGAGCTCACGGTAGACGACGACGCGGTGTAGGCGTTCCAGGTCACCGGCGGTGTAGAGCCGGTATCCGGCGGCCGTGCGCAGCGACGGTCGCGCCAGGCCGACCTCGTCCCAGTGGTGCAGCGCGCGGACCGTCACGCCCAGGCGCTTCGAGACCTGGCCGACGGTCAGGCCGTCGGTGTCCGCGGCATCAGGCATGTTCCCCATTGTCGCCGCGGCCGGCGTCCGGCGGGGTGATCCCGATGGCCTCGAGGTTGCGCGCCTCCTGGCTGGCCGGGTCGAGGGGCTTCGCCGCGGTGAGGACGATCCGTGCGTTCTCGGGGGTGGTCACCTCCACGTCGCGGGTGTTCCAGGGAGTGTCCCGCGGACCGTCGACCGATTTCGGGCGCAGCGCGCGGCAGGACTCGACGAGGGAGTCGACCTGGCTGAGCACGCACGCGAAGCTGAGGCCCATCGCCGGTGCCCGCTCCGAAGCGTCCGCCGCCGAGACGAGGAGTACGTCCTGGAACGCCCACCGGCGCAGGTGCACGAGCCTGCCGGGGATGCCGAACAGCTCGAAGAACCCGAGCCCACGAGTCCAGAAGTCCACCGACGCCGCCATGTCATTCGTGGGGATGGTCGCGAACGCGGGCATCCCGTAGATGCCGCGGAACGGCTCCGGCGGAACCGCGTCCGGGCCGGGAGGGGGTACGGGACTCGTCTCGAAGGCGTCGTAGTAGTCGCTCATGCACCCCACCCTCCGGCCTCACGCGACGTGAGGGTCAAGCCGGATCCGTGGACCCCGCCCAACCCCCGCGTCGCGGCCGACGTCGCGGCCTACTACCCCTAGCGCCTCGCTTCGCGGGAGGGCGCGAGGATGAACCCGAGCCCGACCATGGTCAGCGCGAGGACCAGGTGCAGCCAGTTGTCGGCGTCGTTGAGCGGCACGATGTTCGTCGGGTCCTCGTTGTCGACCAGCAGGCCGTAGAACCACAGCAGCAGGTAGAGGAACCCGCCGCCGACGAGGAAGGCCTTCGCCGCCGAGGCGGTGCGCGCCATCGCCACCCCCGCCGCGCCGAGGACCAGGTGGAGCAGGTTGTGCAGGATCGACACCTGGAAGATCCCGAGCAGGAAGGCCTCGGACTCGTGCCCGGCGAACTGCATCTGGCCGTAGTTCGTGGTCACTCCGGGGATGAACCCCAGCAGGCCCACCAGCAGGAAGACGACGCCGTAGACGAGCGCGGCGACGCGGATCGGCTTCCCGGGCACCCTGGTCTCACCCTGGGTCGGCATTCCCTTGGACATGGTTACCTCCACCGTGGTCACGTCCAACTCTTCCGCCCCTGTAACAACAAGAGCGTGACAAACCCCTACCCGTAGTGATGTGCGACACACCTATCGCTGCTCCGATAACGGGGTCAGCCGGTGCGGTAGCGCTCGGCGTCGGCCTCCCGGAGGGTGAGTCCGTGGCCCGGACGGTCGGGATCCGGCCACAGGGACCCCTCCCGGGGCGGGTCGGCGCCGTCGAAGAAGAGGGTCTCCACGCGTACGTGGTCGTGGAACCACTCCAGGTGGCGCAGGTTGGGCAGGGCCAGTGCCGCGTGGCGGTGCAGGTAGGGCGCGCAGTGCGACGACACCTCCAGGCCGTGCGCGGCCGCCACGGTCGCCGCGCGCTGCAACTCCAGGACGCCGCCGCAGCGGGTGATGTCGATCTGGAGGCAGTCCACCGCCCCGGCCGCGCACATCCGCTGGAAGTAGGGCAGGTCGAAGCCGTACTCCCCGGCCGTCACGTCCGCCGGGACCGCGTCCCGGATCCGCCGGAGACCGTCGAGGTCGTCGGAGGAGACCGGCTCCTCCAGCCAGCGCACGTCCAGCTCGCTCATCGGTCCGGCCAGCCGGATCGCCTGCTTGGCCGTGTAACCGCCGTTGGCGTCGGTGAAGAGCTCGGCCTCGGGGCCGATCGCCTCGCGGGCCAGGCGGAGCCGCTCCACGTCGCGCTCCTCCCGCGTGCCCCACGACTCCCCGACCTTGACCTTGACCCGCCCGAAGCCCTGCTCGTGCACCCAGTGCGCCAACTGCTCGCGCATCACGTCGTCGGGGTAGCTGGTCAGGCCGCCGCTGCCGTACAGCGGCGCGCTCTGGTGCGCGGCGCCGAGCAGCCGGTACAGGGGCAGGCCGAGCAGGCGTGCCTTGAGGTCCCACAGCGCGGTCTCGACCGCCGAGACGGCGTAGCCGACCGCGCCCGGCCTGCCCGCGTTGCGCACGGCGCGGACCATGGCCTCCAGCGCGGCCGGCACGTCCAGCACGGGTCGGCCCCCGACCTGCTCGGCGAGCAGGTCCCGGACGACGGCGGCGCAGGCGGCGGGGCCGTAGGTCCACCCCAGTCCCTCGCGGCCGCCTCCGCCCACCCGGACGAGCACCATCGTGGTGGAGTCCCAGGTGATCGTGCCGTCCGCCGCGGGCCGGTCGGTGGGAACGGTGTAGACGGCCGCGTCCACACTCGTGACGACCGGGTCGGACACCTCCCCCACCCCGTTCATGAGCGCCCCCTCCCCGCGGAGGAGCCGCCGCTGGAGCGCCGTCCCGCGCGCTCCGCCCCCTCCTGGATCTCGTTCACGTCATAGGGGGGCACCTTGCGCGGGGCGGCGAAGCGGGTCGCGGCCCGCTCCGGGTGGTGGGACGGCAGGGCGTCCCGCATGGCGAGGTCCAGGGCCTCGGCGAGGTGGACGGCCCCGCGGCCGGTGTCGGCCTGCTCGATCTGGGTTCGGCAGCTGAACCCGTCGGCCAGCAGGAGGGCGCCGGGGTCGGCCCCGCGCACGGCGGGCAGCAGCCCCGACTCGGCTACGGCCATGGACACCTCGTAGTGGCCCTCCTCGAAGCCGAAGTTGCCCGCCAGGCCGCAGCAGCCGACGTCGAGGAGGTCCACGTCGGCGCCCGTGCGCCCCAGCAGCTTCCTGTCCTCGTCGAAGCCCAGGACCGCGTGCTGGTGGCAGTGCCGCTGGGTGACGGCGGTACGGCCCAGCCGGGGAGGCTCCCAGTCAGGCGCGTACCGGTTGAGGAACTCCGAGAGCGTGAAGAACTGGGAACGCAGCCTCGCGACGTCCTTGTCGTGCGGGAAGAGCTCGGGCGCGTCCGCGCGGAAGACGGCGGCGCACGAGGGCTCCAGGCCGACGACGGGGGTGCCCGCGCGGATGTCGTCGCGCAGCGCCGCGACGGTGCGCTCCAGCACCCGGCGCGCCACGCCCAGTTGGCCGGTGGAGATCCAGGTGAGCCCGCAGCACAGGGTCTGTGACGGCACCCTGACGTGGAAGCCCGCGTCCTCCAGGACCCGGACCGCCGCCGCGCCGACCGCCGGGTGGAAGTTGTCGGTGAAGGTGTCCGGCCACAGGATCACCTCGCCGCGCTCGCCCTCCTTCGAGCCGCGCCTGCGCATGGAGTCGCTGAAGCGGACCGGGGCGAACGGGGGCACCGGGCGCTCCTGGGCCACCCCGCCGAGCCGCTTGCCCGGGCGGGTGAGGAACCGGACGGAGCTCAGCGCGTTCACCAGCCCGGGTGCGAGGGAGGCGGCCCGGGCCCAGAGGGGGAGCCATCCCAGGCTGTAGTGCGCGGCGGGACGGATCCTCCCCGCGTGGTGGTGGGCCAGGAACTCGGCCTTGTAGGTGGCCATGTCGACGTTGACGGGGCAGTCGGTCTTGCACCCCTTGCAGGCAAGGCACAGGTCCAGGGCCTCGTCGACCTCCTCCGAGCGCCAGCCCTCCTCGACCACGTCCCCTTCGAGCATCTCGAAGAGGAGCCGGGAGCGCCCTCGGGTGGAGTGCTCCTCCTCCCGCGTCACCCGGTAGCTGGGGCACATGACACCGCCGCTGTCGCTGCGGCACTCGCCCACCCCCACGCAGCGCAGTACGGCCCTGGAGAAGTCGGCGTCGTCGTGCGGGTAGCCGAAGTAGGTGTCGGTCTGCTCGGGTTGGTAGTCGGCGCCGAGCCGCAGGTTCTCGTCGAGCCGGTCGGGGCCGCGGCCGTCCGGTGATATGAGCTTGCCGGGGTTCATCCGGTCGTCCGGGTCGAAGATCCTCTTGAACTCGGCGAAGGCGGGCATCAGCTCGGGGCCGAACATCTTCGGCCACAGCTCGGCGCGCGACTGGCCGTCGCCGTGCTCGCCCGAGAGCGAGCCGCCGTAGGAGACCACCAGGTCGGCGGCGCGCTCGACGAACCGGCGGAAGTCGGCTATCCCGGTGGGGGTGACCAGGTCGAAGGGGATGCGCGTGTGCAGGCAGCCGTGCCCGAAGTGCCCGTACATCGAGGAGCGGTCCGCGTAGCCGAACTCCTCCATCAGAGCGTGCAGGTCGCGCAGGTAGTCGCCGAAGCGCGCCGGCGGCACCGCGGAGTCCTCCCAGCCCTCCCAGGTGTCGGGCTCGGCCGGGACCCGGGCCGTGGCGCCCAGCCCGGCCTCGCGCACCTTCCACATCTCCGCCAGGCGGTCGGGGTCGTCGAAGACCCTGGCGTCCAGCACGTCGCCGGATGCCTGCATGGCGTCGGCGAAGTCCTGGGCCCGGCGGCTCGCCTCCTCCCGGTCGGCGCCGCCGAACTGCACCATCAGCCACCCCGCGCCCTCGGGCATCTGGCTCACCGCCGTGGGGTGCAGGTTCTTGCGCCTCTCGTAGGCGATCAGTTTGTCGTCCAGCCCCTCCAGGATGTGGGGATCGTGTTCCAGGACCGTGGGAACGGCGTCCGCGGCGGCGAAGACGTCGGAGTAGCCGCACACCGCCATCGCCATGGCCTCGGGCGCGTCGACCAGGCGCACCTCGGCCCGCAGGACCGTCACCAGGGTGCCCTCGGACCCGACGAGCGCCGCGGCCAGGTCGAACCCGTTCTCGGGCAGCAGGGAGTCGAGGTTGTAGCCCGAGACGCGGCGGGGGATGTCGGGGAACCGGCGCCGGACGGCCGTGGCGTGGCGGTCCCGCACCTGGCGCAGGCCCCGGTAGATCTCGGCACGGCGCCCGCCCTCGGCGACGATGCGCTCGTACTCCTCGTCCGACGTGGGGCCCACCCACATCCGGCACCCGTCGTAGGTCAGCACCTCCAGGCGGACCACGTTGTCCACGGTCCTGCCGTAGGCCTGCGCGCTGGAGCCGCAGGAGTCGTTGCCGATCATCCCGCCGATCGTGCAGCGGCTGTGGGTGGAGGGCTCCGGTCCGAAGAGCAGCTTGTCCCGCACCTGGTTCGTGTGCGCGTTCAGGGCGTCCAGCACGATGCCCGGCTCCACGACGGCGGTCCTCGCCTCGGGGTCGACGCTGAGGACCCGCGTGCAGTACTTGGACCAGTCGATCACGACCGCGACGTTGCTGCACTGCCCGGCCAGGCTCGTGCCGCCGCCCCTGGAGAGCACGGGCGCGCCGTGCTCTCGGCACACCGCCACCGCCTCGGCCCCGGCGTCGACCGTCCTCGGCACGACGACCCCGATGGGGACCTGCCGGTAGTTGGAGGCGGCGGTCGAGTAGGTGGCGAGCGAGCCCCGGTCGAAGCGGATCTCCCCGTCCACCCGCTCGGTGAGGTCACGCAACAGCGCGTCGGTGTCGACGGAGGTCGGTGTGATGCCCCGTCGGGGAGAGGGTGCGGGCAGGTCCACGGCCATGTCAGTCGTCCGTTCCGTCGACGTGATACGGGTCCGTCGCACGTGCGAGCGCGAGAGTCGCGGCCCCCGGCCGGGAGGACGGTGGACCGCACACACGCCACTAACCGGCCCCGCACCCGTACAAACGCCGCCGCTCCCACACGTGGTGACGGATCGGAGGCCCGACGTCACACCAGGTGAATCAGGTGAATGGGGGAGCGGTAGTCGGGGTAGTCGCGCCAACGGAGCACTCCCACGGTCGGAGGACACGGTGCGGGGTGCGCCCGCGCGAAAGGCCCGCGCGAAAGAGGGCGGGCGGGGCACCGCGAGCGCGGTGCCGAACACGGTGTCGATGCCGAGAGGGGAACGGTCATGGCGGAACTGGTGTCCGACTACATGCTGAAGCGTCTGAGGGAGTGGGGGGTCGACCGCGTCTTCTCCTACGCGGGCGACGGCATCAACGGTCTGCTCGCGGCGTGGGACCGGGCCGACAACAATCCGCGCTTCATCCAGTCCCGGCACGAGGAGCTGGCAGCCTTCGAGGCGACGGGGTACGCGAAGTTCTCCGGACGTGTGGGCGTGTGCGCGGCCACATCGGGGCCCGGCGCCATCCACCTGCTGAACGGCCTCTACGACGCCAAGCTCGACCACGTACCGGTCGTGGCGATCATCGGGCAGACCGCGCGCAGCGCGATGGGCGGCTCCTACCAGCAGGAAGTCGACCTGATGTCCCTCTACAAGGACGTGGCCAGCGACTACCTCCAGATGGTCACCGTCCCAGAGCAGTTGCCCAACGTGCTGGACCGGGCGATCCGGACCGCTGCGAGCAGGCGCACGGTCACGGCGATCATCGTCCCGGCCGACGTCCAGGAGCTGGAGTACTCGCCGCCCGAACACGAGTTCAAGATGGTGCCCTCCAGCCTCGGTATGCCCGCCCCGCAGTCGACCCCGTCCGCCGAGGGCTTGGACAAGGCAGCCGAGGTCCTCAACTCGGGTGAGCGCGTCGCGATGCTGATCGGCCAGGGTGCCAGGGGAGCTGCGGACGAGGTCGTCGAGATGGCCGACAAGCTCGGCGCCGGGGTGGCCAAGGCCCTGCTGGGCAAGGATGCGCTGCCCGACGACCTGCCCTTCGTGACCGGTGCGATCGGGCTGCTGGGCACCCGTCCCTCCTACGAGCTGATGCAGGACTGCGACACCCTGCTCGTCGTCGGCTCCAGCTTTCCCTACACCCAGTTCATGCCCGAGTTCGGCCAGGCACGCGCCGTCCAGATCGACATCGACCCGACCATGGTCGGCATGCGGTATCCGTTCGAGTGCAACCTGGTCGGCGACGCCGCGGAGACGCTGCGAATGCTGTTGCCACTCGTCGAGCGCAAGACCGACCGCTCCTGGCGGGAGAAGATCGAGGACAACATCCGGCGCTGGGACGAGGTCATGGAGCGGCGCGCGTACGTGGACGCCGATCCGGTCAACCCCGAGCGCGTCTTCCACGAGCTCTCTCCGATGCTGCCCGACGACGTGATCGTGACGGCGGACTCCGGCTCGGTGGCCAACTGGTACGCGCGGCACCTGAAGTTCCGCAAGGGCATGCGCGGATCCCTGTCGGGGACCCTGGCCACGATGTGCCCCGGCGCGCCCTACGCGACGGGGGCCAAGTTCGCCCACCCCGACAAGCCGGTGATCGCGTTCGTCGGCGACGGGGCCATGCAGATGAGCGGCCTCAACGAGCTGATCACCATCGGCCACTACGCGAAGGAGTGGGACAACCCCCAGGTCATCATCGCCGTGCTCAACAACGGCGACCTCAACCAGGTGACCTGGGAACTGCGAGCCATGGGCGACGCGCCCCAGTTCATCCCCTCACAGCGCATACCCGACTTCCCCTACGCCGGGTTCGCCGAGAGCATCGGGATGCTGGGAATCAAGGTCGACGACCCCAAGGACATCAAGGGGGCGTGGGAACGGGCGCTGGCCGCGGACCGCCCCTGCGTGATCGAGTTCGTCACGGATCCGGCCATCCCGCCGATCCCGCCGCACGCGACGCTGGAACAGATGGAGAGCGTGGCCAAGGCCCTGGCCAAGGGCGACCCGGAGGCGTGGGAAGTGGTCAAGCAGGGGGTCAAGTCCAAGGCACAGGACTTCCTTCCCGGCGGACGGTGACAGCAGCCATGGGCGGTGCGGGTCCGGTACGGCGCCGGTCCACCCGTTCCCGCACCACCAGGAGACGGCGGGGAGGGGCGGGAACCGTATACACCCCATCTGTGAACGGAAGGCGGAGAGTTGACCCTTCCCATCGAGGACTACGCGTTTTTGGGCGACATGAAGACGTCGGCCCTGATCGGCAGCAACGGAGACGTGGACTGGCTGTGCCTGCCCCGGTTCGACTCCGGCGCCTGCTTCGCCGCCCTGCTCGGCGACGCGGGCAACGGCCGCTGGTCCATGGCCCCGGCGGGGGAACACCGGATGTCGGCTCGGCGGTACCGCCCCGACAGCCTGGTGCTGGAGACCGAGTTCCGGTCCGAGGACGGTGTGGTCCGGGTCGTGGACTGCATGCCCGTCGACGCGCACCGGACCTGCCTGATCCGCCGGGTCGAGGGGGTGGAGGGGCGTGTGCGCATGCGCTCCGAGGCCCTGATGCGCTTCGACTACGGATCGATCGTCCCGTGGGTGCGCAAGGAGGGGCGGCGGCTGCACCTCGTCGCCGGCCCGGACAGCTGCTACCTGGACTCCGACGTGGAGTTCGACGTCGGGGCCACGGACAGCCCGGTCGCGGAGTTCACGGTCGCCGCGGGTGAGAGCACGGACTTCGTCCTCATCTGGACCCCGGCCCGGGCCGCGGCCCCGGAGCCGGTCGACGCCGACGCGCTCATCGAGCGCACGGACGGGTTCTGGCGGAAGTGGGCCTCCGAGTGCACCTATGAGGGTGAGTACCGCGACGCGGTCGTCCGGTCGCTGATCACCCTCAAGGCCCTGACGCACTCGCCAGGCGGAGGCATCGTCGCCGCGGCCACCACCTCGCTGCCGGAGCAGCTCGGCGGCGTGCGCAACTGGGACTACCGCTACTGCTGGCTGCGCGACGCGACGCTGACTCTGCTCACGCTGCTGGAGTCCGGCTACACGCAGGCGGCCGTCGAATGGCGCGAGTGGCTGCTGCGCGCGGTCGCGGGGGAGCCCGCGCAGATGCGGATCATGTACGGGATCGAGGGGGAGCGCAGGCTGCCCGAGCTGGAGCTGGACTGGCTGTCCGGCTACGAGGGCTCCCGCCCCGTCCGGACCGGCAACGAGGCCGCCCAGCAGTGGCAGCTCGACGTCTACGGCGAGGTGATGGACGTCTTCCACCAGGCCCGGGACCACGGGATTCCGCCGCAGGAACAGGCCTGGGAGCTCCAGCGCCACCTGATGGACTTCCTGGAGTCGCACTGGCGCGAACCCGACAACGGGATCTGGGAGATGCGCGGGCCCAGGCGGCACTTCACCCACTCCAAGATCATGGCCTGGACCGCCGTGGACCGCGCCATCAGCGGGGTCGAGAGGTTCGGCCTGGAGGGACCGGCGGAGAAGTGGCGGCGCCTGCGCGACGACATCTTCGAGGACGTGTGCTCGAACGGATACGACCCCGAGCGCCGGGCCTTCACCCAGTACTACGGCTCCTCGGCCCTGGACGCCTCGCTCCTGATGGCCAGCAGCGTCGGTTTCCTCCCGGCCACCGACGAGCGCATGCGGGGAACCGTGGACGCCGTCCAGCGGGAACTGTGCCGCGGCGGCCTGGTCGAGCGCTACTCCATGACCGAGGCGACCGAGCAGGTGGACGGACTTCCCCCCGGCGAGGGCGTGTTCCTGCCCTGCACGTTCTGGCTCGTCGACAACCTCGTCATGCAGGGTCGTGTCGACGAGGGCAGGGGCATCTTCGAGCACCTGCTGAGCCTGCGCAACGACCTGGGGCTGCTGGCCGAGGAGTACGACACGGACGCGGGGAGGCTGGTCGGGAACTTCCCGCAGGCGCTGTCCCACATCGCCCTGGTCAACAGCGCCTTCGAGCTGGAGCGGGGCCGCAACGGCCCGGCACAGCGCCGGGCGAACTCCCGGGGCGGGTGACCTCCGCCCGGAGTCGACGAGTCGACAGGGCGACGAGGTGACAAGGCGAGGGGGCGACAGGTCGGGAAACCGACCTGTCGCCCCCTCGTCCGTTCGCCCTACTTGGAGGGGGTCGGTTCGACGTCCTCCACGTTCAGGTCCACGCCCTTGGGCTCCTTGACCAGCGAGACTCCGAGGAAGGAGACCGCGGCGGCCACGATGATGTAGACGCCGATCGACCACGAGTTCCCGGTCTCGGTGAGCAGGAGTTCGGCGATCATGGGCGCGAAGGCGCCGCCGAGGATCGCGCCGATGGCGTAGCCGATGGACACGCCGGAGTAGCGGACCTCGGCCGGGAACATCTCCGCGTACAGGGCCGACTGGGGGCCGTAGCTCAGGCCGAGGGTCAGCGTGAAGACGAAGAGGCCCGTGAAGTACATGTAGATGTTGCCGGTGTCGACCATGAACCACATCGGCACGGACCAGGCGGCCAGCAGCACGTAGCCGAGCTGGAAGGTCCTCACCCGGCCGATCCTGTCACTCAGGATGCCGCCGTACAGCGTGGAGACGAGCCAGCCGAACGAGGCGAGGGTGGTCGCCAGGAGTACGGGACCGCGGTCCATGCCGAGGCCGAACGCCTCGACCGGCCGGGAGGCGTAGGTCGCCAGGTAGGCGATGACGAGGTATCCGGCCGCGTTGTTGGCGATGAAGATCAGCGCGGAGAGGATGACCTCCCGGCTGTTCCTCCTGAAGAGCTGCCCCAGGGGCGCGGAGGCCTGGGCCTTGCGCTCCTGCATCTTCCTGAAGACCGGGGACTCCTCCACGGACTTGCGGATGAGGTGGCCGATGATGATCAGCAGGAAGGACAGGAGGAAGGGGATGCGCCATCCCCACTCCCTGAACGCCTCCGGACCGATGACGGCGGTGATCACCCAGACGACGAAGGTCGCGATGATCATGCCGCAGGGGACGCCGATCTGCGGGTAGGCGCCGAAGAAGCCGCGCTTGCCGACCGGCGCGTGCTCCACCGACATCAGTGCGGCGCCGCCCCACTCACCGCCCGCGGAGAAGCCCTGGAGGATGCGCAGGAGGATCAGGAGGACGGGGGCGGCCACGCCGATCTGGGCGTAGGTGGGCAGCACACCGATCAGGCAGGTGGCGAGGCCCATCAGGACGAGGGTGGCGACGAGCACCCGCTTGCGGCCGAACCTGTCACCGAGGGCACCGGCGACGATCGCGCCGAGGGGGCGGAAGAGGAAGGAGATGCCGATGGTCGCGAAGGACAGGATCTGGGCCATCGCCGGACTGGTGTCGGACAGGGGTGCCAGGTACAGGGGTGCGAGTACCAGGCCCGCGGCCTGGGCGTAGATGAAGAAGTCGTACCACTCGATGGTGGTGCCGACCATGGTGCCCGCGAGGACGCGGCGCCGCTCCCGGGTCTCGATAGCGCCGACCGGCCCTGAGGCCGTTGGGTCGGAAGTTGCCATTGGTGCTCCGTATGTTCTCTGCCGACGGGGGTCGGGATCCGCTCGCAGGCTCATGACCGTGGTGACCACGACGGCGTGGCCACTCTCGTCCCCTTGCACACCACAAGAGGGGAATACGGGACATCGGCCCGAGCCTCAGGACACCATGCCATGTGACCCAGTGCACTTTCTAGACCGGGTCGCGTTTTTCGCAGCTCGGAAGCCGTGTCCTGACCGAACGGTCGGTCGGATTCGAGGTGTCGGCGGCGCCCCGTGATCCCTGACCAGCCGTGGCCGGAACCGGATCGGGCGACATGTCCACGCGTCGACGGGGCGACGCGTCGACAGGGCCATGAGTCGACATGCCGCCGAGCCGGCCCGCGAACGGGCACCGCCCGCGGGAGCGCCGGGGCCTCCCCGTGCGTCCGAGATCAAATGGATACAGCGGAAAACATCCGTTAAAGACAGGTCGGCATGGGAAACTGTCCATGACCGTGTGACCGAAACCACAAGGCCCTGCTCTCGCCGACTCCGCCCCACGAGACTCCAGGAGTCATCAGGTGTCCCCCAGCATCGGACTAGCCCAGGCCATCGAACGACTGCGTGAGGAACTCGACGACGCGAGGAGGGAGGGAGAGGGACACGAGATCGGCATCGAGATCGTCGAGGCCGAGGTCGAACTCCTGCTGGAGGTGCACAAGGAGGGTTCCGGGAAGAGCGGTGTGAACTTCGGCGTGGTCTCCGTGGGCGCCGACGGCAAGGTCGGCAGCAAGGACACGCACAGGATCACGCTGAAACTCGCCGTCACCAGGCCGGACGGGAGGAACCTGTCGATCGCCTCCCGGAACAGGCCCGTCCCGGAGGACGACGGGACCCCGGACGACTAGGTGGACACGAGGTTCGTCGCGGACGTCCGCGTCACGACGCGCGGGGGGAGGAGCGGGGGCGGGACCGGCTATCTCGTCGGCCCCACGCTCGTCCTCACCTCCGCCCATGTGCTCGACGGCCACGACCGTGTCAGGGTGCGCCTGGGCGTCGACCGGGACGGGCGCTTCCTGGCGTGCGAGGTCTGCTGGGAGGACCGCGAGAGGGACGTCGCACTGCTGCGGCTGGAGAAGGAGCAGCCACCGCCCAGGCTCAGGGTGCGCTGGGGCGCGTTCGCCGGGACCGGCCCGCAGCGGTACGAGGCGCTCGGATACCCCGATCTCGCGCTGAGCGGCGACGACCCGGAGCTGAAACACCTCCAGGGAAGCCTGAAGCCGGCGGAGGGCCTCCGCAACGGGGAGCTCAGGCTCAACATCCAGCGGGAGTACGTCAGGGACGTCCCCTGGGAGGGGTTCTCCGGCACCGCCGTGTTCACCGGTGACCTGTTGGTGGGCGTGGTCCTCGTCCACAACCGGACCACCGGCTACCTGCACGCCCGCCGCTCCTCGTGGTGCGCCGAACAACCGGAGTTCGTGCGCCTGGTGGAGGAGGACACCGGGGCGCCGCTGCTGGTCGAGACGGCGGACGACCCCTCGTACCGCGAGAGGGCGCACACCGCGGTCCTGCGTTTCCACTACGCGCTGCGCGCCTCCCTGTCCGGGTGCGCGCACACCTTGGGAGGGGCCGTCCGGAGACTGGCGGGAGGCCTCGGCGGGAGGGGCGCACACGAGCGGGGGAGGGCGGGTGCCGCCCCCGCCGTGGAGGGCGGCCCCGCGGCGGCGCCCGGAGAGGGCGGACGGGGCACCGGGCGGCCGGCCCGGATCCTGGCCGCCACCGCCGCCGCGCTGCTCGTCCTCGTCCCGGGCGGCCTGTACTGGTGGGAGGCGAACGGCTTCCCGGGACTGTCCTCCGGCTGCGCGCCGCCCACCGAGCTCACCGTGCTCACCACCCCGGACCAGCACGCCGCCGTGCAGCGGGCCGCCGAGGACTTCGCCGCCCGCCAGGGCGCGCGGGACGAGGACGGCTGTGTGCCCGTGCGCGTCAGCGTCACCGCGGCGGGCGGGGCCGCGGTGACACGCGAACTGCTGCGCGACGGGTGGAACGACCTGCGCGCGGGACCGCGTCCGCACGTCTGGCTGCCGGACTCCGGCGCGGACGTCGCCCTGCTGCGCGGGGACCCGGGGGACGCGCCCGGGCTGGAGACCGAGGAGGAGGGCGCCACCAGGCTCACGCCCCTGGTGCTGGGACTGCCCGAGTCCGCGAGCGGTATCCCGGCCTGCTCCGGGACCGACCCGGGCGGAGCGCGTTCGGACCTCGTCGTCTGCACGGCCGCGGCCACGGAGGCCGGGCTCCTCCTGGCCCGTCCCTCACCGGAGGCCTCGACCTCGGCGCTGATCCAGACCGGGGCCCTGTACTCCGCCTACGGGGACGGGGGCTCCGAGGAGATCCAGGTCGCGGAGGCCCGTGCGACCTCGGCCGGACTCGACGCCGAGGGCAACCTCGGCCTGCTCTGCGCCCTGCGCGGCGGGGACGCGGATCCCGCCACCGTGGGGGTGTTCAGCACCGAGTACGCGATCAGCGCCTACAACGGGGGCAGGGCACTCGGCCCCGGGTGCGGGCCGACGGGCCGGGAACCGGACGAGCGCCTGGTCCCGGTCTACTTCTCCGAGGTACCCGGCCTGGACCACCCGTTCGTACGGCTGGACTGGGGCGGCGACGACGGGGTGGGGGAGGAGGTGGAGGCGTTCGGGAACTGGATGGGACGGCCCGGGAGCACGGAGGCCTTCCACGGCTACCGGACGGTGGAGGGCGACATGATCGGCGGAGAGGGGGCACGGTCCGCGATGGAGGTCACACACCTCACCTCGGACAGGGACGAGGAGGAGTGGCGGGAGCGGCTGGAGTCCAGCCTCCGACAGCAGGAGCGCTCCCGTACCCCGGTCGAGGTCCTGATCGCCGTCGACCGCTCCGACTCCATGAACGGACCCGGCACGGGGGGCACCCGGCTGGAGACCGCGCAGAAGCTGGCACGGACCGCCGTCGACCTCCTGGGGGAGCAGGACACCGTGGGAGTCTGGGCCTTTCCCGAGGGCGGCCCGGGCAACGACGTCACCGGCCAGGAGCGCGTCCTGCCACCGGAGCCGGGCATGGACGCGCGCCGGGAGGAGTCGGCGCGCGAGGAGATCGACGCGCTGACCGCCGAGTTCCCGGCCACCCCGCTGGCCGACGCGGTCCTGGACGGAGCCGAGGAGCTGGAGTCCTGCGCCGACCGGCCGGGGGAGCCCGGCGCCTGCGCGCTCGTCGTCCTCACCGACGGCGTCGCCCTTCCCGAGCCGGGCGGCGGAGCACGGGCGGACGACGTGGCCGCCGTGCTGGAGGACCTCGACGAGCGCGTACGGGTGCACATGGTGTCCGTGGGCGACGAGGGGTGCGGTGGAGACGGGCTGCTCAGCCGGCTGGCGAGCGCGGGGGCCGAGTGCCACCACCCCCGTGCCGACGAACTCGAACAGGTCGTCTACGGCATCGTGGCCGGGACCAGGGCGGCGACCCCGTGAGGGCCCGCACGCGGTCCCTCGCCTGCGCGGTCCTGTCGTGCCTGCTGCTGGGGTCCGTCGCCTGCGACGCACGGGGTGAGCGGGATGAGCGGGTCCTGCGCGTCGCCCTCCCCGTGGACGTCACCGCCACTGGGGAGTCCGGCGAGGGCGGGGTGTACACGCGGCTCATCGAGCGCTGGGAGGAGGAGAACGAGGGGTGGGAGGTCGACGTCCGGTGGCTCTCGCCCCGGGCCGACGACCAGCGCTCGCAGATGGTCGTGGCGATGCAGTCCGACCCGGCGGCCTACGACGTCCTCCTCCTCGACAACCAGTGGGTGCCGGAGTTCGCCGAACGGAGGTGGCTGGCGGAGGCGGCCACCGGGAGCGACGGCCCGCTGGCGTGGGACGGGTTCCTGGGCCGCGCCCAGGACGCGGTGTGCTACGAGGGCGGGGCTCGGGCGGTGCCGTTCCACATGGACGTGGGCCTGCTCTACTACCGCGCCGACCTGGTCGGCCCCGAGGAGGTCACCGCCCGGATCGAGGAGGACGGCTGGCGCGGCCTGCTCGAACTCGCGGGCGAGGTGCGCGACGAGCACGGCCTGGACCACGGGTACACGGGCCAGTTCGCCGACTACGAGGGCCTGACCGTCAACGCCCTGGAGTTCGTCCTCGGCGGGCATCCCGGCCTGGAGGCGGACAGCCGGGGGACCTTCCACGGGGCGGACGAGGCGGCGGCCGGGGAGGGCGGGGGCGGCTGTGCCACGTCCATTGGGGCGTGCGGGGAGTTCCAGGGCCTGGAGGTGCTGGAGACGGGACTGGACCCGGACGCCGGGGGCGTCATCCCGCGCGCGGCGTTGGAGGAGACCGAGACGGAGAGCCTGAACCGGTTCCGCGGCGGCGGGGTGGTGTTCATGCGCCACTGGCCCCGCGTCGTCCCCCAGCTCCAGGCCGACTCCGAGAGCGCCGAGACGCTCCGGGAGGGACTGCGCTGGGTCGGTTGGGGAGGGGAGGCCGAGGACGGCGACCCGGCCTTCGGGGTGCTCCGGCTGCCCGCGGCCGTGCTCGGCGGCAACAGCCTGGCGGTCACCGAGGAGTCACCGTACGAGGACGAGGCCTGGAGCCTGGTCGCGGGCATGACCGGGCCGGACGCCCAGTCGGAGTTCCGGAAGGCCGGGCTGCTCCCCGCGCGCGGCAGCGGCTACCGGCTGCACGGCGCCGACGAGAGGGACGTCCGGTACTGGGAGGAGTTGCGCGACGCCGTCGGCGAGGGGCTGCTGCGGCCGCGCACCCCCTACTACCCGTACGTGAGCGAGGTGCTGCGGGACCACGTGGACACGCAGATCCGTCCGGGCTCGACCGACCCGCACCCCGAGGACATGGTGTGCGAGCTCAACGCCGCCCTCGCCGGGAGGGTCAGCACGTGCGGCTGACCGCGCCGGGTCCGGGGAGGCGCGGAGTCGACAGGGCCATGAATCGACGGGACCACGAGGCGACAGGGCCACGGGGAGACATGCCGCCGGGCCGGCTCGCGTACGGGCACCGCCCGCGGGGCCGCCGGAGCCGCGCGCCGACGCCCGCGTTCCGGTTCCACCGGGAACGGAGAAGGGGGCCGGGACACGACGTGTCGTGTCCCGGCCCCCGGGTGCCGACGGGCCGCGTTCTCTCACGCGGCCTCACGGCCGAGTACCTCTAGCGGCGCGGGCGGCGCCTGCCCCGTGTGGGAGCGCCGAAGGAGCGGGTGCGCTCCCTGGGCTCGGCGGGGAGCGTGGCCGGGATGCCCGTGGGCGTACGCGCGCCCGTCACCCGTGCGAGCTCGGGGTCCTCGGCGCTGACACGCACGGTGTGCGCGTCGATGCGGGCGTGGTCCATCATCCGCACCATCCCCCGACGCTCGTGGGGCAGGACGAGCGTGACCACGTTGCCCGAGGCGCCGGCACGGGCCGTGCGCCCGCCCCGGTGCAGGTAGTCCTTGTGGTCCGCGGGCGGGTCGATGTTGACCACCAGGTCGAGACCGTCCACGTGGATGCCGCGAGCGGCCACGTTGGTCGCGATCAGCGCGGTGACCGTCCCGTCCTTGAACTGCTGGAGGGTGCGCGTGCGCTGCGGCTGCGACCGTCCGCCGTGCAGGATGGCGGCCCTCACGCCGTTGGCCAGCAGGTGCTTGGCCATGGAGTCCACGGCACGCTTGGTGTCCAGGAACATGAGCACCTGGCCGTCCCGAGCCGCGATGTGCGTCACGGTGTCGCGCTTCTCAGCGGGGGTCACGTGGAAGATGTGGTGCTCCATGGTGGAGACCGCACCCTCCGAGGGGTCCACGGAGTGGACGACCGGGTCGTGGAGGAAGCGCCGGACCAGGGTGTCGACGTTGCGGTCCAGCGTCGCGGAGAAGAGCATGCGCTGCCCGTCCGAGGGGATCTGCTGGAGGATCGCGGTGACCTGGGGCATGAACCCCATGTCGGTCATCTGGTCGGCCTCGTCCAGCACGGTGGTGCCCACCTGGTCCAGACGGCAGTCGCCGCGCTCCACCAGGTCGCGCAGGCGTCCCGGGGTGGCCACGACCAGCTCGGTGCCCCGTCGCAGGGACTGGGCCTGGCGGGACAGGGACATGCCGCCGACCACGGTCGTCACGCGGGCCCTGACCGAACGCGCGTAGGGGGTGAGGGCCTCGGTGACCTGCTGGGCGAGCTCACGCGTCGGTGCGAGCACCAGCGCAAGCGGGCTCCCCGGCTGGGCGGTCCGCCCCTCCAGGCGTGTGAGCAGGGGCAGGCCGAAGGCCAGTGTCTTTCCCGAACCGGTCTGGCTGCGTCCCAGGACGTCGCGTCCCGCGAGCGAGTTCGGAAGGGTCTCGGCCTGGATGGCCGAGGGGGAGGTCAGTCCCTGGCGCTGTAGTACCTCGAGCAGCCGCTCGGGCAGGTCCAGCTCGGAGAAGCTGCTGACCGGGGGCAGGCCCGGGGTGGTGGACACCGGGGGAGCGAACTCCTGGTGGGAGGAGGCCGGCCTGGAGGGCCGGGAGGAGGGGCCACGGCGGTTGCCGGGGCGACCGGCGCCTGGGCGACCGGAGTGCGTTTCACGGCTATGCCCTTTTCGGGAACCGCTGGGTGCACGCATGTAAGACCTTTCGCGGGCAACGCCCGACGCGTGGCGAGCCCTGTACGGGCTCTGAGGACGCGTGTGACGCACCAAGAAGACGGTGGTCCACGGCCCGCATGCGCAAACGCGGCGGGTCGCGGAAGGCTGGTGCCAGTCGAGACGGACGACGGCCAGAGACCAAGCCAGAAAGCAAAGAAGAAAAGCAAAGAACCGGACGGGGGTCCGGCTCACGAAGAGCGGTCCCCCGTCCGACGGAGCCGGAGCTCCCTAGATCACCGAGATGTTCTCGGCCTGGAGACCCTTGGGTCCCTGGGTGGCCTGGAACTGCACGGCCTGACCCTCGGAGAGCTCACGGTAACCGGAGGACTCGATGTTGGAGTAGTGGGCGAAGACGTCGGCGCCGCCGCCGTCCTGCTCGATGAAGCCGAAGCCCTTTTCGCTGTTGAACCACTTGACGGTGCCAGTAGTCATAATGACTTTCCTCACATCTGTATGGAGAAGTCCGCCCTGTGCGGATTCCCCAACGCCACTGCGATGATTTCCCGAGTGGTGATAACGATGGAGAAGGTCCGACCACGAAGTCGACCGACACAAAAGTCAAGCGGGAACCACAACTGCAACTCGATCGAACTTATCACAGGATTCTCCCCACGGGGGGCAGATCACCGGGATGTGTCGGAGGACACCCGTCCTGGTCCGGCCGCTCCCCCGCACTCCCGCCCCCGGACCGGACCCGCGGCGTCTCCCGGCCAACGCCTTCCCCGAGGCAGGCGTCCTATCTTCCAACCGGCCCGCTCCCAGTCACCGATCGACCGCACTGAGTAGACGGTCGCCGTGGAAGAGGGGGATCCGATGAACATGACGTGGCACGGCAACGATGCCCGCACCTTCGAGGAGCAGACCGCCCGCCGCGCCCGCGCCGGGGGCGCGGCCATCGCCGCCGCGATGATCGCCGTGCCCGCCGTCGTCGCCGCAGCCCCGCCCGCCGCCGCCCAGGGGTCCGTACGCGACTGCGCCGTGTCTGACTTCGCGATCGTCGAGAGCGGGCGGGGAGCCGCCGCGGGCACCGCCCACATCGAGTTCACCATGACGCGGACCGGAGAGGGGGAGACGCCCGCGCAGGAGTCGTGCACCCTCTACCGGTACGTCGGCCTGAACTGGGTGGACGCAGGAGGCGAGCGCGTCGGCGCCTGGGCCGAGCGCGAGGGCGAGGGGGGATCGTTCACCGTGGAGCCGGAGGGGGCCGTGCTCCTGACCGTGGCCCAGCCCAACCCGGGCAACTACGACCCGCAGGTGTGCGAGCCCACGCCCGTGACGGGCGTCGAGGTGTCCCTCTACGTCGCCGAGGCCCCGGTCCACGTCCCCACCGGAGGCGGGGACACCGCCTGCGCCAACCCCGAGGTGGCTGTGCCCAGGTACAGGATCGAGCCGTCGGGGTGACGGGTCCCTGACCACCCGCCGGCCGGGACCGGCCGGCGGGTGGCGGCGACGTCGACATGGCGACTCGGCCCGTTGTCGACTCGGCGCCTTGGCGCCAGATCGACACGACCGGAGGCGCCGGCACGGAAGAGGCCCTGCCCTCCGGCGGAGGGCAGGGCTCTCGTCCACACGAACCGGGTGGACCTACCAGGACCTGGCTCCGGGGCCTCGTCAGCGGTCGTCCGCCTGCTGGAACCCCGGGGAGGGACTACGCCGTCATCGGCGCCTCCAGTGCGCCTGCTGAAGCAGCTTGTTGGGTGTGGCGGCGGTCGGTACACCGGTGAGTGCGCCGACCACGGCCGAGCGGTCCAGCGCCCTGCCCACCCGCTCGGGGCTGGCCCGCCGGTGCTGGCCGAGGTAGAGCGCCGCCACACCGGAGACGTGCGCCGCCGCGACCGAGGTTCCGGACATCGTGTGCGTACCTCCGCCCGGCCACGTGGACGTGATGTCCACACCGGGGGCGTACAGGTCCAGTCCCCGCCCATAGCTGCTGAACGACGCGACCTGGTCCCCGCAGTCGGACGCACCGACGGTGATGGCCTCGGCCACCCGCGCCGGGGAGGCGTCGGCCACGTCGTTCGAGACGGCGCCCCCCTCCACCGAGTAGACGACCCCTGAGGCGATGGACCTGCGTACCGCGTCGTCGACCACGTCACTGGGCGGAAGGCCGATGACGAAATTGACCACCGACGGCCCGGAGGCGCGCTCGGTGATCCAGTCGATCCCCTCCAGTAGTCCGTCGACGGTGCCGCCGCCCTCGGCGTCGACCACCTTCACCGAGATCAGGTTGGCCCTCTTGGCCACCCCGTGTTCGGTACCGCCCACGACTCCGGCCATGTGGGTGCCGTGGCCGTGGCCGTCACTGCCGTCCCCGCCGAAGGCGTCGAAGCCGGGGACGACGCGCGGCCGGAGGTCGGGATGGTCGTAGTCGATGCCCGTGTCGACCATGTAGACGTCCACGCCGGCGCCGGCGTGGGCGGGATAGCCGTAGGAGCCGTCGAGTGGAAGCGACGGCTGATCGATCCTGTCCAGCCCGCAGGAGGGCGGTCCCGACTGCGTCACCCTGCGCGAGTTCATGCGCACGACGGTGTTCTGCTCCACCAACCGCACGGACGGGTCTGCCGCGATCCGCCGCGCCTGCTCCTCCGTGGCCTCGACCAGCACACCGTTCAGGGCGCTGTCGTACTCCTTGACCACTCGCGCCCCGTACGCGCTGGCGACGTCGGGCTCGCTCCCCTCCTCGAACTCCACTATGTAACTGCCGCCCACCGCGTCTGCGCTCTCCGCGTTGGCGATGGCCGCGGTCTCCTGGGCGTGTCCCGGGGCGGCCAGTGCGCCGACGCCGAGCGCGGTGCCCATGGCAAGGGCCGTGACAACCTTCGTACGTCGAACGGCCGACGAAACTGCTCTCATTCTTCCTCCTCGCGGTGCGACCCGGTGGTGCCCGCCGCGGAGCGGGGCCGGACTCTCCACGGCACGGCGGCGGTACCGCGACGGGGCCCGTCGTCCCCGTCGCGGATCGCCGTAAGTCCTGTCCTCGGTCGGGCCCGGGCCGTGAGATCACCGTCGGAGTCCGGGAGGGGTTCCGCGGTCACCGCTGAGCGGCCCGAGGCGCACGCGGCTACTCGACGAGCGCCTCGGCGCGTGCCACCAGGTGGCCGGTCCCATCGAGCGAGGCCAGATCGATGTCGGCCACGCAGCGGACCTCGACGTAGTCCAGCGTCAGCGTCCCTTCGATGTGCACCGTCCCGGTGCCGGCCGCGAAGTCCGCCCCACCGGTGTCCGTGGCGCTCTCGTCGACGCGCACGCCCAGGTCGGTTCCCCCGCGCGAGTCGGAGAACTTGATGAAGACGTAACCCAGTTCGGTGATGCGCCGCTGAAGCTCCTCCACAGAGGGGGAGGGGCCGCCGACGACGACTTTCCGCCCTTCCACGGAGAGGCGTTCGACGAGTTCTTCCATGACTGTCTCCTCATGACTTCTACAGACATCTCTGCGGTGACCGCGTGCGGTGTCACCCGGTGGACCGGCTACTTGCCGGAGGCCTGACCCGCCGCTCCGGCCATCTGCTCGCGCAGGCTCCGGGGCCGCATGTCGGTCCAGACCTCCTTCACGTAGGCGAGGCAGTCCTCCCGTGAACCACCGACCCCCGTGTCCTCCCATCCCGCCGGAATATCCAGGTAGGACGGCCACAGGGAGTACTGCTCCTCCTCGTTGACGAGGACCTTCATCTCGTTTTCTGCCATTTCCGTTCTCCAGTCTCTGGTTTCGGGAGAATCCATCCTTCTCACGTCCACGGCACCGAAGGGCCCGGACGGAAGGCGGGGTGACCGGTTCTCGGCCTTCAGGGAAAGAGCCAGGGCGCTTCCTGCCTGCGGGAGTCCTCGTAGGCGAGGATGTCCTCCATATGCGAGAGGGACCAACTGACGTTGTCCAGGCCCTCCATGGCCACGTACTTGTGGAACGCGTCGATCTCGAACCGGTATTCGCGCCCGTCCGAGGTCGTCACCGTCTGGGCCGGCAGGTCGACACTGAGCTTGACGGGGCCCGGAGCGATGGAGCCCAGGAGCTCTCCCACCTCGGACGACGCCAGCACGATCGGGAGGATATTGCTGTTGAAGCAGTTGTTGTAGAAGATGTCCGCAAAGCTCGAAGCGATGATACAGACAAATCCGTATTCCCTCAGCGCCCACGGCGCGTGCTCCCGGGAAGAGCCGCACCCGAAGTTATCGTTCGACACGAGAATGCTCGCGTCCTTGTATTCTGGCTTGTTCAGCACGAACTCGGGATTGAGTTCGCGCCCACCTCCGGTGTACCGCCAGTTGGCGAAGAGGTGCTCACCGAACCCGGTGCGGCGGATCGATTTGAGAAAACGCGCAGGAATGATGTCGTCTGTGTTCACGTCGGACCGCTCAAGTGGCACAGCGGTACCGACATGGGTGATGAACTTCTGCACGGGTGCCCTTTCCCTAGATGCGGCGGACGTCGGCGAGGCGGCCTGTCACGGCGGTCGCGGCAGCAGTGGCCGGACTGACCAGGTGGGTCCTGCCCCCGCGCCCCTGCCGTCCCTCGAAATTACGGTTGCTGGTCGAGGCACACCGCTCGCCCGCCGAGAGGTGGTCACCGTTCATGGCGATGCACATGCTGCACCCGGGCTCGCGCCACTCGAAGCCCGCCCGGCGGAAGATATCCGCCAGTCCCTCCTCCTCGGCCTGCCGGCGAACACTCATCGATCCGGGGACGACGATGGCGCGCACACCGGCGGCGACCCGCCTGCCGACGACGTGATCCGCCGCTATGCGGAGGTCCTCCACGCGCGAATTGGTGCAGGAGCCGATGAAGACGGTGTCGACCCCGACGTCCTGGAAGCGCTGTCCCGGTTCCAGGCCCATGTACTCCAGGGCCTGCTCGATACCGGCGCGGGCCACCGGGTCGCTCTCGGCGGCCGGGTCCGGCACCGTCCCGGTGATGTCGCCCGCCATCCCGGGGGTGGTTCCCCAGGTGACCTGCGGCACCAGGCCGTCAACGTCCAGCCGGTACTCCGAGTCGAAGCGGGCACCCGGATCGGTGGCAAGGGACTTCCACTGCTCCACCGCGCGTTCGAAGAGGTCGCCGGCGGGTGCGAAGCGCCGCCCGCGCACGTAGTCGATCGTGACGTCGTCCGGTGCGACCATGCCCGCCCTCGCCCCGGCCTCGATCGCCATGTTGCACAGCGTCATACGCCCCTCGATCGTCAAGGAGGCGACGGCCGACCCGCTGAACTCGATGACGTGGTGGGTGCCGACGTCGGTTCCGAGCGTGCGGATCACGAACAGGGCGATGTCCTTCGCGCTCACGCCGGACACCGGCGTCCCGTCGATCCGAATGTTCATCGTCTTGGGCTTCTGCTGGAGCAGGCACTGCGTGGCCAGGACGTGCTCCACTTCGCTGGTGCCGATACCGACCGCGAAGATCCCGAGGGCACCGTGGGTGGAGGTGTGGGAGTCGCCGCACACGACCGTCATGCCGGGCAGCGACAGGCCCAGTTCGGGACCCACCACGTGCACGATCCCCTGGTCCTCGCTGTCCATGTCGAGGAGCGCGACCCCGAAGTCCCGCGCGTTCTCCTCCATCGTCTGAATGCATACGGCACTCTGGTCGTCCACGACGTCGACGAGTCTGCGTCCCGGCATCGTGGGGACGTTGTGGTCGATCACGGCCACGACCGTCTCGGGCCGGTGGACCTGGAGGCCGCGCGTCCTCAGCCCTGCGAAGGCCTGCGGCGAAGTCGCCTCGTGGGTGAGGTGCCGGTCGATGTAGAGCATCGGCACTTCTCCGGGCTCGTCACGCACGACGTGCGTGTCCCAGATCTTCTCGAACATCGTTCGGGGCATCGTAGAGTCCTCCAAATAAGCCTGTCCCAACGTCCAGTGACCTTTCAGGCTCCGTGGGGGGCCGCCGCCCCCGCACAGCTCTCTTCCAACTCCTCCCGGGTCAGCTCACGGCCCAGGCGGTTCGCGAGGGCGAGGGTCCTCTCGACGGCCTCCGGGGTGAGCTGCCGGGGATCGCCTCCGTGGTTCATGTGGGCGAGGCGCACGGTGCTCTGACCGCTCCACGGGCTGACGCTCACGGACGGGGTACCGCCGACGGAGGCCGGGTTGACGGCCGAGTACACGGTGCAGGCCATCTCCCGCAGCTTGCCCTCCAACACGGGGTTCCCCTCGTCGCGAGCTCTGTCGGCCATTCCGTGGGCCTTGAGGATCGCGTCGGTGTGAATGCCCGAGGACGTGTGGCTGTAGCGCTTTCCGAGTACCCCGTGCTCGGGGGCCGCGACCCCGACCATGTCCTCGTAGAACGAGATCAGTTCGATCAGCCGCGACATCTCCCACCGGGGTGAGAGGCCGGCCTCCGCCTCGATGGCGGAGAGGTTCAGCACGACCTCCTCCAGCGATGCGTTCCCGGAGCGCTCGCCGACGCCGCGCGAAACGACGTGGACGCGGTCGATGCCGGCCGCCGTCGCCATCATCGCGTTGCCCAGCGCGTTGCCGGTGTCGCGGTGACCGTGCCAGTCCAGCTTCACGTCGGACGCGCCCAGGGCCCGGAGCTCCTCACGGACGAAGCGCACGAGGCGGTAGGTGCCGAGCGGACGGATGGTCCCGACCGTGTCGGCCAGGGCGATGCAGTACGCGCCGCCCTCGACCTGTGCCCGAACGATGGCTCTGACATCCTCGGGGGAGGTCTGCGTGGTGTGCTCGGTCCCCGCGATGACGGGGACGCCCATGTCCACGGTCTTCCTGACGAACGTGTCCAGCCTGTTCAGGATGAAGCCCATGTCCCAGCCCTGCGCGAGCCTTCGGGACGGTGCGCTGCCCATGAACACGACCGCTTCGAGGTCCGGGTGGATCTCCTTGCACTCCAGGGTCCACTTGAGTGACTCCTCCGAGCACATGGAGAGCACCGAGGGCACGACGGAGGGGACTTCCTCCCTCATCCGCGCGAGCAGCTCCTTCATCCTCGTGTCGAGGAGGCCTCCCTTGCCGGGGTAGATCCCGACGCAGGCGTACTTGCCCCCGAACGCGACGAGCAGGGACAGGTACTGGATCATCTCGTCGACCGACGGATATCCGGATATTCCCTGGAGGCCGTCCCTGAGGCACTCCGAGACGATCTCCGTGCCGGCGGCCCGCAAGGCGGGCGGTTCACCGGGAATGTCCGTCACGAGTGGGGCGAGGGGGTCCTCCTCGTTGTTCCAGTTGAAGTTCATCGGAACATCGATGGACCCGTCCTTCGCCGCCAAGGATCCCTCGGGGCTGGTCGTACCCTTCTGCATAACATCTCCTTGTGGAAGAGAAACCACTCGGCATCACGGCCCGCCGCTAACCATTAACGACGGGCAGGATCCCGATCGAAAATCGGATATAGTCGTCTGAATAACCGAATGTCGAACCGGGTATTCCAGCGATCCCGGTCTTCTCGAATACGGAGAAGCAGTCCACCCCCGGCCTGAGCCTGCTCCAGTTGTAGATGGTCGTATCGTTGTCGAGGTAGAGGTGGTCGAAAAGACCGTGCTCTTTGTCGAACGTCTCCAACTGCCGGCGCAGCCGGGACCGGCGCAACCGGTAGAGGCCGCGGATCTTGTCGATCAACTCGGGGCGGTCCCGGAACAGGGTGTGGTAGGCCATGAAACGCAACTGCCACTCCCCGGGGAGTGATCCCACACTGTTCGTCCAGCTCACGCCCATGTCCGCGGCGAACCCGGCGTCACCGAAAACAACCCAGCCGAACCTGTCCCCGGTCAGCGTGTGCGTTTTCGACCAGCTGCCCACATAGACCGTCCGGTCGGCGAGATCGGTCGCCGACGTCAGACTCCGCATGCGTGCCCGGTCCTCTTCCGGCGGCCCCGTCCCGACATAGGCGAGATCGGCGACAAGGTGGATCCTGCGTCCTTCCCCGGCAAAGCGACGCAGAACCTCCTGCAAGGACGAGAGCTCATCGGGCGAGTAAGCGAACGTCGTCGGGTTGTTCGTCACTATGAGGTAGACGACGGAGATGTCCGGGTTCTCTTCGAGGCTCTGAGAAAGCAGCGGTGCCGTCATCTTGAAGTCGTCCTCGGGCCTGGTCCGGGCCGAATGCAGCCGATAGCCGTAGGACGCCGCCTGCAACTCGGGGACGTTGAATCCGGGGGCGGAGAAGAGGACCGCACCAGGAGCCCGCGCATCGAGCCGGGCAAGGTGGGCGATACCGCGCAGGACCTTGTCGATGCAGTCCGCCGCCCCCAGCCCGAGCGCGACGTGCCGTCCCGAGACCGACATTCCCCACTGCCGCATGTCCTCGGCCAGCAGGCCGCGCAGCACGGGATTCCCGACACTGTGGATGTCGTACACGCGCGGGTCGTATCCGGTGGCGAGGAGCCGTCGCTCCGCGTGCATCATCTGCTCGCGGAGCCACCGGTACCCATCACCCGGTGCGATGTACCCGTTCAGGTCCTCTCCGGGCAGCGCGATTCCGAGTTCCTCCGCCAGTGACCGGAAATCCGTGGGTCCGCCCGGTTCTCCCTCCCACTCGGTGATGCGGCGCACGTCGATGTCGCCGATCGTCCGGTTGACGACCCCCCGCCGAACGGCCGCGGGATCGAGGCCGCGTTCGACGCATTCCCGCTCCAGGTCCTGGACGATGCGTGCCATGACCCGGATGGGCGGCTCCGCGTCGGTCCGCGGACCCGTTCTGTGGCGCTGCAGTATCTCCTTCCGGGCCCGTTCGACGAGCAGGTGCTGCTCCTCGATCCCGGCTTCGGCCGTTGAGGAAGAGTCGTGCGGCATCATCGGTGGGAAACCTCCGGCAGGCAGTTCGTCCAAAAGCGCGTATGGGGTGGCGCCGGTTCAGCCCCGAACCAGCGTTTCGCGGATCAGTCCGCCCATCTCACGGGTTCCGACCACCGTGCACCCGCTCTCGTGGACGTCCGCCGTCCGGTATCCCAGGCGGACGACCTCCTCGACGGCGGCCTCGACGGCGGCGGCCTCCCGTTCGAGGCCCAGGGAATGGCGCAGCAGCAGGGCGGCGGACAGGACCGCACCGACGGGATTGGCCCTGTCCTGGCCGGCGATGTCGGGAGCGGAGCCGTGTACGGGCTCGTACAGTCCGAACAGGCCCCCCTCGACACGCCGCGTGCCCAGGCTCGCGGACGGGAGCATGCCGATCGAGCCCGTGAGCATCGACGCCTCGTCGGTGAGGATGTCGCCGAACAGGTTCTCGGTGACCACGACGTCGAAACGCGCGGGATCCCTGATCAGCTCCATGGCACAGGTATCGACGAGCATGTGCTCGTGGTCCACCGCGGGATGGTCGTGGGACACCTGCTCCACGACCTCCCGCCACAGGACCGAGGAGCTGAGCACGTTGGCCTTGTCCACCGAGGTCACCTTGCGGTCGCGCCGCTCCGCGATCTCGAACGCCGCACGTACGACGCGCTCGATCTCCTGCTCGGTGTAGAGGAGGGTGTCGACGGCCTCTGTGCCCCGCCCCGTACGGCGGATCTCGCTGGGTTTGCCCGGGACGGACTCCAGGCGCCCGTAGTAGAGGCCGGCCGACAGCTCCCGAACGAAGATCATGTCCGTGCCCTTGAGGTACTCCGGTTTCACCGGCGAGGCGCCGTACATCGGTTCGCTGGACCGGACCGGACGAAGGTTCGCGAAGAAGTCGAACTCCTTGCGGAGACGGAAGAGCGCCTGTTCCGGCCGGGGGCCGCCGTCCGGGCCTCCTCCGGCGGGCAGGCCACCGACCGCGCCGAAGAGGACGGCGTCGCTCCTCGCGCACATCTCGAACGTGGCGTCCGAGATGGCGGCCCCCTCGGCCGCGATGGCGTCCAGCCCCACGAGGCCCTGGTGGACCGCGAAGGAGTGGCCGTACACGTCCTCCACGGCCCGCAGCGCCCGGAGGGCCTGCTCGGTCACTTCGGGCCCGACACCGTCTCCCTGCAGCACTGTGATCGTGGCATCGCTCATCGGGTTGGAGCCTTTCGTTCGTGGACGGGCGCACTCGTCGTGGACGTCTTCACCGCCGACCGGCCTGGGTCCGCGGGTACACCGCTCAGAAGCGGTGCCGGGGCGTGTGTGGTGGGTACCGCCCGCCGTCTGGCGAGCGCAGCGCGCGAAGCGCGGCCGTTGGGGGTTGGTGGGAGACAGACGGGCTGGTGTATCCAGCGGTGGCCTCGCGGGGCCGAGGAAGAAGGCGTCCTGGTCCGGCTGCCGACCGAGGAGAACGCAGCGGGGGTGCCGCCGGGGCGACGCGCAGCAGGGTGGGTACTCGCCGCACATGCCCTAGGCGCGCTGCTTCGTCCCGGAGTCCTTCGGTCCGGGGTGGAAGGAGAGCAGTTGATCGACGATGGAGCCGCGCCAGCAGACCATGTCGTGACCACCCGTGTACTCGGAATAGTCGACTTCGTATCCCTTTTCCCGGAGAACGTCTCGCGCATTCCGGTGCGTTGTCATCGGGTCGTACTCCATGATGGCCTTCTCCATACTCCCGATGGTCATCGAGAAACGGATCGGCAGCCTGGGGGCCGCCCTGAACTGCTGGGTCATCCACTCGTCCTCGACATCTGGAATCCCTTTTCCCGGCCACCAGAACGAACCCGACTGGGATATGACCTTTCCGAAACGGTCAGGAGATTCGAATGCGGCGTACGCCGCTGCCAGGCCGCCGAAGCAGGAGCCGCCCACGACCGTGCGCGAGGGATCCGGCGTGACGTGGTAGTTCTCGTGTACCCACGGCATGAGCTCTTCGTTCAGGAAATCGACGAACGGGCTGTGGCAGGGGAGTTCACGAGCACGGACGTCCTGGTCCTCGTTGGTGTGCATGACGAGGACGTAGGGGGGGATCCGGCCGGTGTACAGCAAGTTGTCCAGCACGGTCGTGATGGAGGCGAAATTGTAGTAGGACCACCCGTCGAAAAGAAGGAACACGTCATAGTCGTCCCCCTCGGGGTCGTATCCGGGCGGAGTGTGGACAGCGATGTGGTGCTGCGTCCGCAGGATCGAGCTGTGCATGGAGTGCATGTGGATCCTGCCCTTCGGCACCCCGCGCCGTGAGATGTTCCACGGCTGCTTCGGGGCACCGGGCAGTTCGAGCACTGAGACCTTGAACTCGCTCGGGTTTCCCTGAAGCGTGTAGTCACGTGGGTTCAGCGGATCCGTCCGGTACCGGGAGAGGCTCTCCAGGACCTCGGCGTAGGAATTGAACGGAACGAGCGGGTCGTTGACCGAGAAAAGATATGTCGTCCGCAGGTCCGAGGGCAGGAGATAGGACTTGTACCAGATGTCCGTACCCGGCAGGTTGGCCATCCGGTATTCACTGAAGTCGTCGTTGCTCGGTGCGCTGAAAAAGAACACGAGCACGTTCTCAGTATCTCCCGGATCCCGCCAGAGAAACGTGACCAGGGTATGTGAATCGTCGTCGCCGACCTGCTCCATCAGCGGTGCGCCCGATTCGGCGACCTCTTTCCATAGACCGTCTACGGCACCCTCTACACCGTTCTCGATGTCGGTCGCCACCCGGGAGATCCGTGGACTCGCGACAGAAGTCTCCTGATCGAGCATTGACATTCCTCCTACTACCTGGTGGATACGATGGGTGCACGGCCGGCACAGTGCGTGTCGGTCAGAACAGGTCGAAAAGCTCCGCAGCGTCCGCCTCTTCGCCTTCGCCGTCGTCGGCACTGTGGTCGATGACATTCGCGAGCGCTTCGATCGTCCTGTTCTGGAACACCGTCGGAAGCATGAGTGCTATGCCCCACCGGTTCTGGACTTCGGTCGACATCGAGGCCACGAGGAGCGAGTGCCCGCCAAGGGCGAAGAAGTCGTCGTGGACCCCCACCTGGTCCAGTTCGAGGAGGGCCGACCAGATCTCCGAAAGAGATTTTTCGGTCTCGGTTCGGGGAGCGACGTGGGCCGCGCCGTCCCGCACCTGCTGCACGATGTCCGACAAGGAGGGCAGGGCCTTGCGGTCCACTTTGCCGTTCGGACTCAGCGGGAACTCTTCCAGTGGAACGAAGTGCGCGGGCACCATGTACTCGGGAAGCCGATCGAGGAGATGGGCCCTCAGCTCGTCCTGGGTCGCCTCGTGGCCCGCCTTCGCCGTGTGGAACGCGATCAGCCGCTTGTCGGTGGAGCCGGCCTCGTGCACGACGACCAAGCACGACCGGACGGCCTGGTGCTCGGCCAGTACGGCCTCGATCTCCTCGATCTCGATCCGGTATCCGCGGATCTTGATCTGGTGGTCCTTGCGCCCCGCGTACTCGATGCTGCCATCGGTCCGGTATCTGGCCAGGTCGCCCGTGGCGTAGAGGCGGCCTAGGCCGAAGGGGTCGGCCACGAACCGGTCGGCGGTCAGATCCGGGCGCCCCATGTAGCCGCGGGCCAGTTGGACGCCGCCGATGTACAGCTCACCGATGACACCGTCGGGGACCGGCTCCATCGCCTCGTCCAGGATGTACAGCCTCGTATTGGCCACCGGGCGGCCGATGGGCACGGTACTCGCTCCGGGGATGTTCCTGCACTCCCAGAAGCTGACGTCGACCGAGGCCTCCGTGGGCCCGTAGAGGTTGTGCAACCGTGTGTTCGGCAGCGACCGCTGGAACCGCTCCTGGACGTCGGGGGGAAGGGCCTCACCACTGCAGATCACGTCCCGGACGTCCTTGCAGAGCCCGGTCGCACCCGGGTGCTGGAGGAAGGCCTGCAGCATCGAGGGAACGAAGTGGAGGACGCTGATGGCCTGCCGGTCGATCAGCTCGGCCAGATAGGCGGGATCCCGGTGCCCCTCGGGCCGTGCGACGTGAAGCCGCGCGCCGGCGATGACGGGCCAGAAGAACTCCCAGACCGACACATCGAAGCCGTAGGGGGTCTTCTGTAGCACGCGGTCGTGGTCCTGTAGGCCGTAGGTCTCCTGCATCCAGATCAGGCGGTTGCAGATGCCGCGGTGGGACAGCATCGCGCCCTTGGGCCGGCCCGTGGAACCGGACGTGTAGATCACGTAGGCAAGGTTGTCCGGGTGTACGTCCGCGTCCAAGGGTTCGGGACTCGCGTCCAGCCACGAGGTGTCGCCGCCGCCGAGCTCGATGAGCCGGGCACCCCGTTCGGCCAGGGCACCGGCGCGATCCACCGTGTCCGGGTGTACCAGGGCGACCTGGATCCGGGCGTCCTCAGCGATGAACGCGAGTCGCTCCGACGGGTGGTCGGGGTCCAGGGGCACATAGGCGCCGCCTGCCTTGAGCACCGCGAGGAGGCTGATCACGAGGTCGAGTGAGCGGTACATGCAGACACCGACGTGTGTCTCCGGTCCCACACCGTGATCCCGCAGTGTGCGCGCCAGCCGGTTGGCGCGGCCGTCCAGTTCCGCGTAGCTCAGCTGCTGGTCCTCGAAGGACAGCGCGATGCGGTCGGGGGACTCGCGAACCTGCTCCTCGAAGAGGTGGTGGAGGCACACGGGCCGCAGGGCGTCCTGATCATGCGTGGCGTTGCGCTCCTCCACGATCTCCGCCCGCTCCGCCGCCGAGAGGATGCCGAGCCGCGTGATGGGTGTCCCGGGCTCGGCCAGTGCCTCCGCGATGAGGTTCCGCAGGTGCCCGCCCATGCGGGCGATGGTGTCCCGCTCGAAGAGGCCGGTGCTGTACTCGAAGTTGAACTGCAGCTCCCCGTCCCTCTGCTGGATGCTGAGGCCGAGGTCGAACTTCGAGACGCCGATACCCGTGTCCGTGACGTCATGGATCCACTCCGGCTGCTCCGACTCCTCGGGAGCCTCCTCGAAGAGCTTGTCCAGTCCGGTGAACATCACCTGGAACACCGGGTTGTAGCTCAGGCTGCGCTCGGGCCTCAGCTCCTCGACGATCCGCTCGAACGGCACCTCCTGATGGCTCTGCGCCTCCAGGAGGTTCCACCGGACCTGCTGGAGCACCTCCGAGAAGGTCGGGTCGCCCTGCAGGTCCACGCACAGGGCCACCGTGTTCACCAGGAATCCGATCAGCGGCTCGGTCTCGACCCGGGTGCGGTTGGCGACCGGGATGCCGATCGTCACCTTGTCCTGCCCGCTGTGGCGTGAGAGGAGGACCGCGAAGGCGCTCAGCACCGTGATGAAGTGCGTCGTCCGGTTCTCACTGCTGACCTGCTTGAGCCGGTCGTTGAGATCCGACGGCAGCGAGCACGTGTGGTTGGCTCCCCGGTAGTCCTGTACCGCGGGCCGGGGGTGGTCGGTGGGCAGTGACAGCAGGGCGGGCGCCTCCGCCAGGTGCTCCTTCCAGAACCGCAGGTGCGTCCGCAGGTGCTCCTCCCGGAGCCACTGCTGTTGCCACACCGCGTAGTCGGCGTACTGCACGGCCAGCGGAGCGGGCAGGACCGGATCGTCGCTCCCGAGCGCGTCGTAGACCCGCAGCAGCTCCTCGTTGAGGACCCGGACCGAGAAACCGTCGACGATCGCGTGGTGACCGCTGAACGCCAGGAGCGCCTCGGTGTCGGACAGACGGATGAGCAACGTGCGGAGCAACGGGCCCTCAGCGAGATCGAAGGGCCGGGTCCACAGTTCGCGGGTGAGCGCCTTCACCGACTCCGGATGCCGCTCCGCGGGCTCCGCCGACAGGTCCGCCTCGGACAGGATGACGGGCCCGGTGTCGGCGATGTCCTGCCACACCCGTCCGCCGTCCTCCCGGAAGGTGGTCCGCAGTGTCTCGTGCCGCGCGATCAGCACCTCCAGCGCCATCCTGAGTCGCGCGGAATCGACGGCGGAGGCCCGGTGGAGCAGCCAGCCCACCGTGTACAGGGCACTGTTCGGATGCAGGCGTTCCATGTACCAGACCCGCTGCTGGTCGAACGTCGCAGGAACGGGTTCATCGCGCGCCACCCGCACCAGGGGCACGGTCTCATGCGGGTCCCGCTCCCGCATCAGGCGGTCCAGTTCTGCGGCGACTCCGGCGACGGTCGGCCGCTCGAACAGGACACGGACCGGCAGATCGATCCCGAACGCCTGCTGGACTCGGGCCGCGACCTTCACCGCGACCAACGAGTGTCCGCCCAGGCCGAAGAAGTCGTCGGAGACACCGATGGGACCGCGCTCCAGGACCTCCTCCCAGACCGTGGCCAACAGCGCCTCGGTCTTGGTCCGCGGCAGCGCGCCCTCGGAGAGCGCGGGCCCCGAGTCCTCCTCGGGCAGGGGGAGCATCCGCCGGTTCAGCTTGCCGTTGCCCGTGAGGGGGAGCTCGTCGAGGTAGACGAAGGCCGAGGGGACCATGTACGCCGGCAGTTGTTCCCTCAGGTGGGACCGGAGCCCTTCGGTGGTGTCGGCCGACTCTCCCTCAAGCACCACATAGGCGACCAGCCGCTTGCCCGATCCGTCCGGTTGTGCGAGCACGGCGCAGCTCTGGACCAGAGGATGCTGGTCGAGCACCGTCTGGATCTCCCCGAGCTCCATCCTGAAGCCCCGGATCTTCACCTGGCCGTCGACGCGTCCGACGAACTCGATGTTGCCGTCGGGAAGGTGCCTGACGATGTCCCCGCTCTTGTAGAGGCGGCTTCCCGGCTCGCCGCCGAACGGATCGGCGACGAAGGACTCGGCGGTGAGGTCGGGGCGGTTCATGTAGCCCCGGGTCACGCCGACACCTCCGATGTAGAGCTCGCCGGGCACGCCGACCGGTACGGGCTGCATACGGGAGTCGAGGACATAGGTCCGCACGTTGGTGATCGGACGTCCGATGTGGATGGTGTCCAGGTGCTCGTCGGTGTGCGTTCCGGTGGCGAAGACCGTCGTCTCGGTCGGTCCGTAGACGTTGAAGAAGTCACGGCCGGGCGCCCACGTCCGGATGAGGTCCGCCGAGTACGCCTCACCACCGACGACCAGCGTCCTCAGGTTCGGCAGGGGTGCTGTGGGCAGGGTGGCCAGAGCGCCCGGGGTGAAGCTCAGGATCTCGATGGCCCGCTCGTCCAGCACATCGTGGAGGTCGGTGCCGATCATGCGCGTGTCACTGTGCGGAATGTGCAGTACTCCGCCCGTCACGAGCGGCAGGAGAATCTCCCAGACCGAGAAGTCGAAGCTCAGCGAGGCGACCTGTAGGACGTTCTGCGGCCTGTCGAAGCACGGGTACCGGCTGATCCACGGCACGACGTGCCGGATGCACCGGTGGGCGACCATCACCCCCTTCGGCCGGCCGGTCGACCCCGACGTGTAGATGATGTAGGCGAGGTTCTCCTGCGTGAGGGCCGTCGACGGCTTCTCCGCGGACTCGGAGGCCACGGTGGACCACTCCGAATCCAGGCAGAGGGTCTTCAGATCCCCGGTGGGCAACCCCGGCAGCAGGTGTGACTGCGTGAGGAACAGGCGCACCTGCGCATCGTCGAGGACGAACGCCATCCGGTCGGCGGGGATACGCGGGTCCAGGGGCACGTAGGCCCCGCCCGCCTTGAGGATGCCCAGCAGCCCGACGACGGACTCCAGCGAGCGGTCCAGGCACAGCCCGACCAGGACCTCGGGGCCGACTCCGTTGCGTTGCAGCCAGTGCGCCAGTTGGTTGGCACGGCGGTTGAGCTCGCTGTAGGACAGGTGTCCGTCCTCGTGAACCACCGCGACCGCGTCCGGGGTGTCCCGTACCCGCTCCTCGACGAGTTCGTGCAGATAGGTGGCCCCGTCCTCGGAAACGGTGTCGGCACTCCACTCTTCCAGGGCCTGGGTGCGCTCGCCCTCGGTGAGCATGGACACCTGGGCGAGGGGTTTGTGCGGTGAGGCCACGAGCTCGTTGCAGATCTGCCGCATGTGGGCGAGCATCGCGTCGACCGTCCGAACGTCGAAGCGCCGGCTGTCGTAGAAGAGGTTGATGCCGAGACGCTCTTCGAGGGTGATCACGGCGTTGAGCGGATAATGCGTCTGCTCCCGCGAGCTCACGTCCGCGAAGCGCAGCGAGCCCTCATCGCTCTCGTCCTCCGGGTAGTTCTCGAAGACGAAGAGGGTCTCGAACAACGAGGCATCAGCGGGAAGCCCGCTCCACCGCTGGACCTCACTCAGCGGAGAGTACTCGTACTGACGCATCTGCATACCCCGCTCCTGCAGACCGCGCAGCCACTCCAGTACGACGTCCCGCTCGGGAACACCCACCCGCAAAGGAAGCGTGTTGATGAACAGACCGACCGTGCCCTCGACACCCTCCATCTCGGAAGGCCGCCCCGAGACCACCGTCCCGAAAACCACATCGTCAGTACCCGAATAACGCGAAAGCAGCAAAGCCCAGCACCCCTGTAGAACGGTGTTGAGCGTCAAACGGTGACGCTGCGCGAAATCCTGCACCCGCGCCGTCTCGTCCTCGCTGAGATGGGCGGTGACCGACGCGGGCGGAACAGGACCACCCGCACCGGCCTCAGGACGCGCCCCGGTACTGAGGGGCGTGGCCTGCTCCACACCCTTGAGGGCCCCGCGCCAGTACCGCTCGGCCTGCTCGATGTCCTGCCGGCCAAGCCAGGAAACATAGTCACGGTAGGAACGCGAGGGCGCCTTCTCCAGGTGGCGGCCCCGCACGAAGGCCCCGTACCACTGCACGGCCTCGTTGAGGATGAGGCTGATGCTCCACCCGTCCAGAATCGCGTGGTGGGCGCTCCACACCAGTTGGTAACCGGCGTCGCCGGTGCGGGCCAGCAGCATGCGCCACTGCGGCACGTCCTGGGGGTCGAAGCCCTCGGCCCGGTCCCGCTCCAGATAGGCGTCCAGGCCCTCCTGCTGCTCCTGGCAGGTCTGCGAACGCCAGTCCTGCGTCCGCAACGGCACCGGCACATCGGCCCAGACCAACTGCAGGGCCCGGTCGTCCGCGGCCGTACGGAACCCGGTGCGCATGATGGGGTGGCGGCGCATGACCTGTGCCCAGGCTTGGCGGAAGGCGTCGGTGTCCAGTTCCTGGTCGATGCGCAGGATCATCTGGACGTGGTAGACCCCCTCGCCCTGGGAGAGCTGGCTCTGGAACCACAGGCCCTGCTGGATGGGGGTCTGCGGGTAGCAGTCCTCCAACGGGCGGGGACCCGCCGCGGACCGCCACTCGGGCAGCGTCCGCACCTGTGCGACCAGGTCGTTGACCTGTTCCTGGTCCAACCCGGCGGCCGGGAAGTCCGAGGGGCTGTAGACCACCGCGTCGGGATCGCGGGCTTCGCGGGTGAGCCGGGTCAACACCTCCAGGGTGTGTTCCGCGACTCCCCTGACTGTGTCCTGGTGGAAGGCAGTGGAGTTGTAGGTCCACCGCATGTGCAGCCGGCCGTCCTGGACGTGGCTGACGATGTCGATCAGGTAGGGGCGCTGGTTGGCCGGATCCCAGTCCGGGCCGGCCTTGCCGGAGTGGGCGGCGAAGCCGCCGGACGCGGTGGCGTCGAACTGACCGAGGTAGTTGAAACTGACCTGGGCCACAGGACCCAGCTCGGCACCACCACGGTCCGGACCGTGGGCGAGCAGGCCGTATCCGATGCCCTGGCGGGGCCGCCCGCGCAGGAGTTCCTTGGTCCGCTTGAGCCCTTCCCCGAGCTGGTCCGCGTCGGGAACCGGCAGGCGCACCGGTGAGATGGTGGTGAACCAGCCCACGGTCCGGGACACGTCGATGTCGTCGAAGAGGTCCTCGCGGCCGTGCCCCTCCAGGTCGATACGGACGTGGTCGTCACGGGTCCAGGCGCCGATCGCGCTGGCCACCGCGGTCAACAGCGCGTCGTTGACCTGGGTGTTGAAAGCCGCGGGCACGTCCTGCAGGAGCGCACGCGCCTGGTCGGCGCTGAGCACGGCCTCGTGGACACGGCTGCGACCGATGGTGTTGTGCTCGGTGGGCCCGTCCGTGGGAAGGGCACCGGCCGGTGCTGACTGCTCGCTCCAGTAGGGCAGTTCCTGGGCGGTAGCGGTACTTCGGCTCTCCTCGTGCAGCCGGTGGGCCCACTGCTGCCAGGAGCTCGTCTTCGTGGGGAGGGCGGGTTCCTGGCCCTGGCGCAGCTGCCTGGTGACGGTGTCCAGATCTTCGAGGAGGACGCGCCAGGACACCACATCGACCACGAGGTGGTGAGCCACCAGCAGCAGTCGATTCTTGTGGCCGGCTGTCTCGTTGGAATCCGATACCCCGGTGAACAGGACCGACCTGAACAGGGGAGCAGCGGAGACGTCCATGCTGGACTGGACCTGGCCGGCGATCTCCAGCATCCGGTCCTCACGCTCACCGGCCGGGTACGAGGACAGGTCGTGCTCCTGCCAGGGCAGGGCGTCGGGTATGTCCGCCACCTCGGCCCGCCACTGCCCGTCACTGCTCCAAAAGCGGGTGCGCAGCCCGTCGTGCTGTTCGAGCAGGGCCCGCACCACCTGCTGCCACTGACCACCAGTCAGGTCCGCCCCGACCTCCATCAGCAGGGACTGGTTGACGTGGTCGGGGCGAGCGAGGTCCTGGGCGAGGAACCAGCGCTGGATCGGGGTGAGTTCGACCGGACCGGTGACCGTGCCCTGCTCGGCCAACACCTGCGAACCCTCGCGCTGCTCGGTGACCGGAGCCAGCTCAGCGATCGTCTGGTGCTGGAAGAGCTGTTTGACGGTGAAGTACAGACCGTGCTGCTTGGCGCGGAAGATCACCTGCAGGCTCAGGATCGAGTCCCCGCCCAGCGAGAAGAAGCTGTCGTGCACACCCACCGGCCGGCTCAGCGCCAGGACGTCCTGCCAGATCCGCGCCAGCTTCTCCTCCACCGGCGTACGCGGAGCCACGTGCTCCTGCCCGCCCACGGCGTGCTCCTGCCAGGGCAGCGCCGCCAACGCCTTGCGGTCCACCTTGCCGTTGGCGGTGAGCGGCAACTCCTCCAGAGGAACGACGACACCCGGAACCATGTAGTCCGGCAACCGCTGCCCCAGGAAGGACCGCAGTTCCTCGGAGTCCACCGGCTCCCTGCTGGTGATGAAGGCCACCAGGCGCTTGGCCGCACCGTCGGTGTGCACGAGCACCGCCGTGTTCCGGATGTCCGGGTGCTGGGCCAGCACGGCCTCGATCTCGCCCAGCTCGACCCGGAAGCCACGGATCTTGACCTGGTCGTCGACCCGGCCCAGCAGCTCGATGTTGCCGTCGGGAAGGAACCGGGCCAGATCACCCGTCCTGTACAGACGGTCACCAGCACCCCTACCGAAGGGGTTGGCGATGAAGCTCTCAGCGGTCAGGTCCGGCCGGTGCAGATAACCACGAGCGAGCCCCGCACCACCGATATAGAGCTCACCCACGACACCGGCGGGCACAGGCCGCAGGGAACCGTCCAGCACGAGCACCTGCGTGTTGTCCAGCGGCCGACCGATCGGCACCGCCGCGGGGACCTCCGCCCGCGGCTCCATCCGGTACGCGGTGGCGAACGTCGTCGTCTCCGTCGGTCCGTAGCCGTCCACCACCACGAGCTCGGGGCAGGCCGCGCGCACCCGCGCCACCGCGTCCGCCTGCACGGCGTCTCCACCGGTCCACACCTCGCCGAGGCCGGCGAGGCATCCCGGGTCCTCCTGGGCGAACAGGTGGAACAGCGCCGCGGTCAACCACATAGCCGAGATCCCGTGCGTTGCCACGGAGTCGCGCAGCAGAGCCGGCGTCACCGTCTCCGGTGGAGCCGCCACGGTCAGGCCGCCGGACAGCAGCGGAACCCACAGCTCATAGGTCGACGCGTCGAACGCCTGCGGCGAATGCAGCAGCACGCGCTCATGCCCCTGAGCGAACCGGCCGTCCAGTGCCAGCGACGCCACATCGGCGTGGGTCACGGCCACGCCCTTCGGCTGGCCGGTGGAGCCGGAGGTGTACATGACATAGGCGAGATCCTGACCGCCCACACCCGTCTCGGGCGGAGTGTCGGGCCAGCCCTCCAGCTCCGACCAGAGATCCTCCACCACCATCACCGGCGCATCCGCCTCCGGCAACGCCTCCAAAGCCGAACGCCGAGCCACCACAGCACCCAGCCCCGCATCGGAGACCATGAACGCCAACCGCTCACGCGGATAGGACGGATCGAGCGGAACATAGGCCCCGCCCGCCTTGAGGATGCCCAACAGCCCGACGACCATCTCCACAGAACGCGGCACACACAGGCCGACCAGGCTCCCCCGACCCACACCCCGATCCCGCAGAAGACGGGCAAGACGATTGGACCAACGATCCAGAGCCGCATAGCTCAACTGGTGCTCACCCGACACGACAGCCACCCGGTCAGGACAACGGCGCACCTGCTCCCCGAACAGCTCCGGCAAAGACACCGGATCGGCGGCCACCGCGTTGAAGGCCCCGAGTCCCGTCTCGGCGGCCCTCCCGCACTCGGCTTCCTCGACCATCGGCAGATGCTGGACCCGCTGTCCGGGGTCCGCCAGCGCGGATTCCAGGAGTACTCGGAAATGGTCGGCCATGCGCGCGACCGTCTGTTCCCCGAACAGGTCGGTGCTGTACTCGAACCCGAAGCGCATCCCCTCGGGTGAGGCCTGGATCATGCAGGTGAGGTCGAAGCGGGACACGCCGACGCTCATCCCCTGCTCGACCAGGCTGTGCATCCACGGCTTGGGCTGGATCAGGGCTGACTCGTGCTCCAGGAAGGGAAGGCTCTCGTCGGCGAACATCACCTGGAAGACCGGGTTGTGCCCGAGGCTGCGCGTGGGCCGCAGTGCCTCGACGAGCCGTTCGAAGGGGACTTCCTGGTGGCTCTGAGCGTCGAACAGCTGTTTGCGGACCTGCAACAGCACGTCCTCGAAGCGGGGGTTGTCCCGCAGGTCCACGCGAAGGGCGACCGTGTTGACCAAGAACCCGATCATGGATTCGAGGCCGGCGCGGTTCCGGTTCGCGATCGGCACACCGATGACGACGACGTCCTGCCCGCTGTAGCGGGAGAGGAGGACCGCGAAGCCGCTGAGCATGGTGATGTAGTCCGTCACCTGGTACTCACGGCTCAGATGCGCGACCCGCCGGGTCGTTTCGGCGGGCAGACGGCGCCTCAGGAAGTCGCCCTTGAAGCTCAGCGCGTCCGGGCGGGGAGTGTCGGTGGGAAGCGCAAGCAGCTCCGGTGCGTCGGCGAGCTGCTCCTTCCAGTAGTCCAGGTGGAACGCGAGCCTGTCCCGCTCCAGCCAGGTCTGCTGCCATACCGCGTAGTCGGCGTACTGCACCTCCGGTTCCGGCAGCGGGGAGGGCGAGCCGTCGGCCAGGGCCCTGCAGATCTGTAGGAACTCCTGGCAGAAGAGGCCGATCGAGTAGCCGTCGAACACCGTATGGTGGGCGCTGAGCGCCAGGACCTGCTCAGTGCCCGACAGCTTGACGAGGAGGGCCCGCAGCAAGGGGCCCGCGCCCACGTCGAAGGGCTGGTCCCACCACCGGCGGATCTCCTCCTGCGCCTGCTGCTCGCACTGCTCCTCCGAGAGCATGGACAGGTCGGTCGTCGGCAGCGCGACCGGCCGGTCGTCCGCGATGACCTGCCAGACCCGGCCGTCCTCCTCATGGAAGGTCGTGCGCAGCGATTCGTGGCGCCGAACCATCTCGTCCAGCCCGTCCCGGACCACCTCCGTATCGACGGATGCCGGAAGCGGGATGAGCCAGTTGACGGTGTAGGACGTGGTACCGGGGCTCAGCCGGTCGATGAAGTAGAGCCGCTGCTGGTCGAAGCTGGCGGGCGGCGCCTCGTCGCGGGGGACCGGAACCACCGGACGCAGCTCCAGCGGCTGCGACTCCTCCTGCCGCCGCTGTAGCTCGCGCGCGACCTCGGCGATCGTGGGCAGTTCGAAGAAGAGGCGGACAGGCACCTCCAGCGAGAACACCTGCCGGATCCGGGTCGCCAACTGGGCGGCGAGCAGCGAGTGCCCGCCGAGCTCGAAGAAGTCGTGGAGGACGCCGATGGGAGAGCGGCCCAGGATCTGCTCCCACACCGAGACGAGCAGCGCCTCAGTGGTGTTGCGCGGGGGAACGCGGACGGTGTCCCCCACCGACGCGGGATCCTGGGGGAGCAGCAGCGCACGGCGGTCGAGCTTGCCGCTGGAGGTGACGGGCAGAGCGTCGAGTGCCACGATGTCGGACGGCACCATGTAGCCGGGCAGCCGTTCAGCCAGGTATGTGTGGAGCCGGGGCAGCAGGAGGTCCTGGACCTCGGATTTGAGCGGCTGGTTGGCGTAGTCCGACCATTCCTGGACCGCCTGTCCGTCGAACGCGGCCGGGGCGAGGAGCTGCTCTTCGTCGGCACCCGGCTCGGCCCCGTCCCGCGTCAGCAGAACGGTGTATCCGCCGTCCGGGCCGTGACGGCTCCAGTCGAATGCGGCCTGGTAGCCGGCCCGCTCGGCGCACTCCCTGACCTCCTCGGGGTCCACGCCATCCGAGGGCTGGTCCTGTGCGCGCCAGGCCCCGACCGTCTCCAGGCCGGATTCCCCCTTCAGCCAGCGAAGGGTCCGGACCGCCTCCTCCACGCGTGCGTTGGCGACACCGCGCAGCCGGAGCCGGCCCGGCCGGTCCGCGTGCAGCGTCTCGCTCAGCTTGGAGAGGGTCAGCCCCTCCGCGGTCCAGTCGAGCTCCCGAACTCCCGGTCCCGGACGGTCGGCACCGTCCTGGGGAGCGTCCCCGACGTGGAGCACCACCTGGTAGCGGAACATCGACATCTCGTTGAGGTGGCGGCCGTCCTTGGGACGGACCTCGACCCGGGAGACGACGCCGGTGCTGACGGCCCAGTCCCGGAAGAACTCGGGGTCGAGGGCCAGTTCCTCCTCCTGCCGTACGCGGTGCCGGACACGCTGCCAGAGCTGTTCACGTGTCATGGAGTCAGGCACGCGGTGCGCCTCGACACTGGCGTGGAAGGCCTCAAGGAGCGGGAGGCTGCGGACATCGCCGACGATGATCCGGCCGCCGTCGGCGACCCGGGCCAGCGCCCCCTCGAGGACACGTACGAGGTAGTCCACACCGGGGAAGTACTGGACCACCGAGTTGATGATGACGGTGTCGACCGGCTCCAGTCGCAGATCGCCGGCGTCGACGGCCTCTCCCTGGCTCAGGACGACGGTCTCCCGCAGTTCGGGGCGGGAGTCGAGGCGGCGGCTGATGGACTCCAGGACCGAGGAGGACAGGTCCGTCCCGTAGTACCGGCGGCAGTCGGGAGCCAGTGGGAACAGCAGCAGGCCGGTACCGCAGCCGATCTCCAGGACCGTATCCGGGTCGTGGTCGCGGACCAGGGCCACGGTCTCTTCCTGCCACGCCCGCATCTCCTCCGGGGGGATGGGCCGACCGGTGTAGCTGCTGTTCCAGCCCGAGAAGTCGTGGCCGTCCTCGGAACGCTCCGCCACACTCGGGTCGAAGGCGTCGTAGACCTCGCGCCACTGGTCGACGCGCTTGTCCGCCAGCGCGCCCCCGTGCTCCTGGACGATCTCCTGGGCGAGCTGAGGGTGTGGGACGACGTACGACGCCAGGGTCCGGTCGCCCGGCCTGTCCTCCCGGACGATCGTCGCCGAGTCCCGGACTGCGGGATGCTCGCTCAGGACGCTGTCGATCTCGCCGAGCTCGATGCGGTACCCACGGATCTTGACCTGGGAGTCGGTGCGCCCGAGGAACTCCAGGTTCCCGTCGGGACGCCACCGCGCCATGTCGCCCGTCTTGTAGAGGCGGTCCCCGGGGACGGTGCTGAAGGGCGAGGGAACGTACTTGCTCGCCGTCAGCTCCGGTTCGTTGGCGTAGCACGAGCTCAGGCACACACCGCTGATGTAGAGGTCACCGGGTACGCCGATGGGGCAGGGTCGCAGGCTCTCGTCGAGAACGTAGTAGTACGAATTCTGGATGGGCTTCCCGTACGGGATACTCGGCCAGGAGGGGTCCACCTCCCCGACGGGGAAGTAGTTCGACCACACCGTCGCCTCTGTGGCACCGCCGAGGCCGATGACCTCGACGTTCGGGAAAGCCGCCCTCATGAGGCCCGGCGACTGGAGCGGGATCCAGTCGCCGCTCATGAAGACCAGGCGGACGGAGTGGGAGACGGTCTCGACCTCGCCGTCGTCGTCCGTGGGCAGGAAGGGAACGAGCTGCATCAGGGCGGCCGGCGCCGAGTCCCAGAACGTGATGGGCTCGTTCGAGATGTAGGCCAGCAGGTTCGCCGGCTCCTGGATGTCCCGGCCGGAGGCGATCCGGATCGATCCTCCGGCGGCGAGGATCCCGAAGACGTCGTACACCGACAGGTCGAAGGTGAGCGACGTGACGAACAGGATGCGGTCCTCAGAGTTCACCGAGAACGTGTTGTTGACCCATTCGATCAGGTTCACCGCGGGGAAGTGCGCGACCGTCACACCCTTGGGAGTTCCCGTGGAGCCGGATGTGAAGATGATGTAGGCGATGTCCTGCGGACCGCCCTGCGCCGGGAGGCCGCTCCGGGGCATGCCCGCGATCTCGTTCGACGGATGGACGGTGTACGGGTGCTCGGACTCGGAGTCCCCGTCACCGGTCCCCGGGTCCAGGCACACGATGTGGGCGAGGTCCGGGAGGGGGTCGGCGGCCGACAGGTGCGGCACCAGGGCGGTCTCCGTCAGGACACACGTGATCTTGAGCGAGTCGATGATCCAGTGCCACCGCTTGACGGGCGCGTTGGCGTCCAGGGGGACGTATGTCGCCCCGGCCTTCAGGATCCCCAGCAGCGCGGGGACCATCTCCGCGGAGCGCTCCGTGAGGATCGCGACCTGGTCTCCGCGCCTGAGCCCGATGTGCTTCAGAAGGTGCGCGATCTGGTTGGCTCGCTCGTCGACCTCGCGATAGGTCCAGCGCTCGTCCTCGAAGAGCAGGGCCAGGGCATCGGGGGTCTCCTCGGCCTGCCTCTCCACCAGGTCGTGGATGCAGAGCTCCTGCGAGTACGGCGTGTCCGTGTCGTTCCACTCGTGGACGAGCTGGGAGAACTCGCCGGGGGTCAGGAGGGTCAGCTCCCCCAGGCAGGCCCGCGGTTTGCGCACGAACTCCGTGAGGACCTGGCGGAGGTGCCCGACCAGGCGTTCGACCGTTCGCACCGAGAAACGCGCGGTGTCGTAGTGGATCGTGAGCGTCAGGCTTTCCCCGGGGGTCGCCACGATGCTCAGGGGATAGCCGGCATGGCTCTCCTCCCAGACCCGGTCCATCCGGAGGGCGCGGGGCCCGGGGTCCTCCTCCTGCTCCTCGACCGTCACCACTGTCTCGAAGAGCGACTCGCCCGACTCGATCCCGCTCCACCGCTGGATCATCAGCAGCGGGCTGTACTCGTACTCGCAGACCCGGGTGTACCGGTGCTGCAGGTCCCGCATCCACGCCGGCCAGGCCATCGACGCGGGTACGCCGACACGCAGCGGCAGCGTGTTGATGAAGGTCCCCACCATGTCCTCGATGCCGGACAGGTCGGCGGACCGGCCGGGGGCGGTGACCCCCGCGACCACCTCCTCCGAGCCTTGGTACCTGCTCAGCAGGAAGGCCCAGGCCCCCCGTACCAGAGTCGGGAGCTCCAGGCCGTGCTCCTCACCGACGGCTCGCAGGTCCTCGGTCTCCCGCTCGTCCAGGACCAGGCGGGCCTGGTCGTACACGACGCGGGGAGCGTCCTCCGCGACCGCCTCGGCCGCGGAGGGCCTCAGTTCGACGGGGAGGGGGCTCGCGGACGAAACGGACCGCAGCTCATCACGCCAGAACTCCTCGGCCCGGCCGGTGTCCTGGCGGTTCCACCAGTCGATGTAGTGCTGGAACGGCGTCTCTGGCGGCTCATCGACCGTTCGCCGCGTGACGAGGCACTCATAGAACCGCTCGACCTCGCGGAGAACCCTCGCCTGGCTGCGCCCGTCCATCAGGGCGTAGTGGAGGCTCCAGAGGAGCTCGTACCGCGCTTCCTCCAGCCTGATGAGGCGGAGCCGCCACAGGGGCGCCTCGGTTACGGGGAATCCGTACTCGTGGTCCTGCCTCAGACGGTCCTCACGCTGGGAAGACCGCTGCTCACCGCCCAGGGTCCGCCAGTCCTCGTACTCGAGGGGGACGTCGACGCTCTCCCGGACCACCTGCACCGGTTCGTCACTCGACACCTCGCGAAAGCCCGTCCGCAGTGCCGCGTGGTGCTTCGCCACCTGTGCCCAGCTCCCGCGGAACGCCTCGACGTCCAGGTCCTGGACGATCTCAAGCAGGATCTGCGCATGGTAGAGCCCGGACTTCTCCCCGTGCAGGGATTGGAACAGGATTCCTCGCTGGGTGGGCGCCATCGGGTACGAGTTCTCGACCCGACCGCTTCCTGAAGGGGGAAGGGGGTTTTCCGCTGGGCCGTGAAGAGAGTTCAAGGATGCAGTCCTCTTGAATCATGGACGATGATTTGCACCATCGGCTGCCTCGTCGATATCAGAACCATTCGCGCGCCACAGCAAGCCTTTATCCGTCCGCGCCATGCCGCTCCGCCAGGCGTGTGCCTTGAAGACTAATTCGCGTGGGATCGCACCGAAATACCCGATTGGCGTGCTATCGCCCTAACCAGGCGGCTACCCCTTCCAGGCGGTCTTTGGGGCGCCACCCTCCCCGCAGCAGCTCACCGGCCCCCTGTGGACCGCCGCCGCGGCCCCGCCGGGCTCGGCGGCCCGGGGACGTCCACCGGGGAGGCGGCCGGGGCGGGTACTCCCGCGGGGTCGATCGGCGCCGCCGCCGGCCCGGCCCGCACGGGTGGCGCCACGGCGCGATGGGTGCCAGACTCCGGGACGGGTCGCACGCGGTCGGCTGGCGCGGCCGCGCTTCCGGCACGGGTCGGCGCCGTCGTGACGGCGGACGGCGCGCCTTCGGGTCCACCGGCCGACGAGAGCGCCCCTCCTACCGGCACCCGCATGACAGGAGTGCGCTGACATGGCCCTTCTACTGATGAACACGGCCCTGATCCTGGCCGTCGTGGCCGCCGCTCACCTGTACTTGCACAGGCGGCTGGTCAAGGACGTGTCCCGGCCGGGCAGCGCGTGGCGGCGTACCGGAACAGTGCTGGTGTGGCTGCTTGGGGCCGTCACCGTCGGCGCGATGGTCGCCGGTCCCGCCGACGCGCCCTTCCTGGTCGTACGCGCTCTCGGGTGGCCGGGCCTCCTCTGGCTGGCCCTGTTGCCGTACCTCCTCGTCCTCCTGCTCCTGGGAGAGGCGGCCCGCCCTCTGCTGCTGCGGGGCACCGCCCGTCCCGCCGGCGGCGCCACCGCGCCGGAGGCCTCACCAGGCAGCGGCCCGGCACGCGGTACAGCGGACGAAGACCGCGCCGACAGCGGGAAAACGGATGGCGAATCATCCGCTGGGAACGAGAACGGGAAATCTGAAACCCCCCGACGCGTTTTCATCGCCCGGACCATAGGAGTCAGCGCGACCGCCATCGCCGGAGGGGTGTCGTATGTTGGCTCCATGGTTGGAGATTCACCCCCGCAGAGTTCCGGGGACCACGGAATCGATGTCTCATTTCCCTTCAGGGGGCTGTGGCGCGTTGAGAACAGCCCGGCCCGGCGTGTTCCGAGCCATGGGACCGATATGTTCGGCGGCCGCTACGCCATCGACTTCGTCGGTGTGGACGACAGGCACAGGACGGCCGGCAGCCGTAGCTGGCGGACCTTCCTCGCCACCGAACCGCCCGAGCTCTTCTTCGCCTTCGGCCGACCCGTCCTGGCGCCCGGCGACGGGACCGTTGTGGCGGTGCATGACGCCGAGCCCGACCACGAGGCGCGCCGGTCGCAGGCCGCGCTGGTTCCGTACGCGCTGAGCCAGGGCGCACGGGTGCGCCGGGGTGTGGGAGCCATCGCCGGAAACCACGTGGTGATGTCCCTCGCGGAGAGCGGTGTCTTCATCGCTCTGGTGCATTTCCGGGCCGGCAGCGTCCGGGTGTCCGTCGGCGAGAGGATCGTGGAGGGCCAGCACATCGCGGACTGCGGAAACTCGGGGAACTCGACCCAGCCGCACGTGCACATGCAGGCCATGGACAGCGCGGACCTGTCCGCCGCCAGGGGCGTACCCATGCGGTTCCGCCGCTTCCGTGAGTGGCCCTCCGGGTTGGCGCGGAACCACGTCAGGGATCTGGCCGTCCCGGGGGAGCGCGCGGTGGTGGAGCCGCTGTAGCCACGGCCGCGGCGGCAGGAGAGGAGCCTCCGGCGGGCACGGGAGGGAACCCGCGCCCGCCGAAGGCTCCCACCTCATCGGCCCGGAGCGCCTGCCTTCGGCGTCCCGGCCGCCGTGGCCGGGCCTCGGACGCCGTTCTGCCTCACGTCCTTCGGGCCATCATCCGGTAGGCGACCAGGAATCCGGCGAGGGACCAGGCCGCGAGGACGGCGAAGGGCAGGAGCCGGACGCCGTCGGGCGGAACGCTGAGCGTATCGCGCACGCTCTCGGCCATGTACTGGAACGGCAGCACCAGGTGGACGGAGGCGAACCAGTCGGGCAGCCGGGAGATCGGGAAGACGATCGGGGAGAACATCAGCGCGACGAACACCACGAGCTGGGACACCATCCGGGCGATCGGCGGGGCCAGTCCGTATCCGATGCCATAGCCGATACCGATCGCGGCGGCCGCGGTCAGGAGGATCGCGGGAACGACCAGAGGGCTGATCTGCAGGTCCAGGTCGAATCGCAGCCATGCGACCACGAGCGCGGCCAGCATCCCCGGAAGGGCGGTCACCAGGGCGATCGTGGCGTCGGACGCGATGAGCGCGCTCCGGGGCACGGGTAGCGACCGGTTGAACTCGAAGATGCCCTCCTGTTTCGCGGAAGCGACCTCCTGCGGCCCGATCACCATCCCGACGGTGATGAGCCCGAGCACCGGCGCCCCCGTCGAGAGGTACAGTGCCGTGGCATCGTCCAGGTTGGGCACGAGGAACGCGAATCCGACGACGATCCCCACCGCGAGGCAGGTCTGGATCACCAGGTTCAACGCCAGGGTCGCGCGCCCCCGCAGCCCGGCCCAGCCGAGCAGCAGGCCATAGCTAGACATCCAGTAGCGCATCGCGTTATCCCTCTTCTTCCCCGTTGGACGTGGACTCCCCGCCCACGAGGTCCAGATACACGTCCTCCAGGCCGACCGGTACGAGAGAGAACTCGTCGATGTCCTGTGAGGCTCGTAGCCGCTGCGCCCACGTGAGCGCATCGGCGGCCGCGCTGGATTCAAGGGCGATCGTCAGCCGCCGGGAGGCGCGCAGCGGAGGGCCCGCGGTCGCGATGTGCTCGGGAAGGGAGGGGAGGCCGTCGATGTCCGCGGCCGTCAACTCCAGTCGGAGGTCGCCGGCCGCACGGGAGCGAAGCTGTGCCGCCGTCCCCTCCGCCATCACCTTTCCGGAGTCCAGCACGACGATGCGGTCCACGCTCCGCTCGGCCTCGACCACGTTGTGTGTGACCAGGAGTACGGCACACCCCCGGTTCGCCAGACCCCGGATCTGCTCCCACAAGAGCCTCCTGCGAGCGGGGTCCACGTCGTTGGTCGGTTCGTCGAGCATCACGACCTGTCCAGGCGACGCCGCGGCCATACCGAACGCCGTCAGCCTTCGGACGCCCCCGGAGAGCCGCTCTCCCGTGGTGTCGGCCCACTCGCCGAGATCCAAGGCCTCGATCAGTTCTTCGGTACGGGTGTTGGCGGCGCTTTTGCTCATTCCACGGATCCGGGCCATTGATTTGATGACCTGCCGTGGCGTCACGCCGGTCAGCGGTGCGTGTGACTGAGGCATCACCGCGATCATTCGGCGGACCTTCGACGGTTCCGCCACAGGGTCGCATCCGTCGACGCGGATGGTGCCGGACGTCGGTACGGTGAGTCCGGCCACCTGGTTGATAAGCGTCGTCTTTCCGGCACCGTTGTGCCCCAGGAGACCGACTACTTCACCGGCCCCCACCTGTATGGTGACGCCGTCATTGGCTCGGACCCCGCGCTTGTAGGTCTTCACTATGTCTTTGATATAAAGCAAAATATCTTCCCGTTCAGCCGGATATATGGCCCAGGCTTATGTACTGGATCGGTGTTGTTTCCATTGACTCCCGTGTCGTTTCCGAGGAACGCGGAGATTCATCCGCTCACCGGCGGCGGCCCGCGGACGCCCCGGACCGCCGGAGTGGTCGAGGCCCCGGACTCCCGTGGACCGATCCGGGATCCCCGGCCGGTCGCCGCGTCAGCGGGCGGCGCGGTCCGGGGCGCGTCACCGGGTGCCCGGGGGAACACGCGCATAGGCCGGCCGGGACACCCGGCGGCGCCGACCGTGCCTCGGTACGTGGCGGTGCGGACAGCGCCCTCGTCGAAGCACATCCACGAGTCCGCAGGTGGGGGCACCGGTGAACGGTCGCCCTGTCACGGGTGGGATCGCCGGTCGGGGAGGGTGCGGTGCTCTGTCACCGGACACCGGGGGCCCGCCTGGCGGCGGAAGCGGCCGGACCGTTCTCCGGTCGGAGGCCACCGCCTCCCCCCGCGAGGGTGGCGCGCATGCCCGAAGGCCCCGGAGGAGCTTTCCCGGGTTTCCCGCTCGATGGAACTCAGGCATCTTTCGTGGCGTCCTGTTCCACAAGCTTGTACTGCAGCGCCGTGGCTACGGCCATGGTCCTGTTTTTGCAGTTGAGCTTGGCCAGCAGATTGGCGACCAGGCGTTTCGCGCCGTGCTGGGAGATCCGGAGCCGTGTGGCGATCTGCTTGTTGCTCAGTCCGCCGACCAAGAGCTGTAGAGCCTGTTCCTCCCTCGGCGTGAGTTCGGGCAGCATCATGCGTGGCTGACCCTGCCCGTCCCGCATCTGGGCCAGCAGGTGTCCGGCGATCGACGGCGGAATGACCACGTCACCGCTGATCACCTTCTGCAGGGATTCGTCGAGCACTTCCGTGGTCAACTGATCCAGGACCAGGAATCCGTCCGTGGGCACCCTGGCCGCACTGTCGAATAAACTCCCGTCACTTCGCGTGAGCAGAAGGAGCACCTTCGAACCAAAACCACCGAACCGCTTAGCTATATCCTCGATATCATTCGTCCGATCGCCGTCGCAGGCCAGTATGACGACCCTCGGCAGGTTTTCCGGACATCGCGAAGGCCAGCCGTCGAGCGATTCGCACGGCGCGATTTCGTATCGAGTCGGAGCTGAGCTCAACATCGCAACGAAGCCTTGGCGAATCACTTCATTGCCGATATGGAGCGCTATGAGCACCCCTCCACACCGGCGCCCGGACAGAGAGATCGGCCTGGTCATTGAAGAACTCCATTAAATTCTATTGCATTCACTCACGATCGAAATATGGGGTAAGCCGGAAGACTTGGGCGACGCCGCTGTTCCAGCACGGCCGGAGAGGTGGCCGGCAGGCACATCAGTACTCTTCGAGCACGTCAGAGCCTTCTTCTCCCTGGCATCGCAGGACCCTCGGGACATGGCCGAAAGGCCTGTCGCCCCCACCCGGAAAGTGGTTGTCGAGGCGTCGAACGACCGTGTCTGTTCCTACGGCAGCGCCTCACAAAATCCAGGTAGGACAGGATCAGCATGCTCAGTAATACCGCCTGGATAAATCGATGACAGAAAGCGGGCTCAGGCGTCATCCATTTTGCGCACCGGACCCGGTTCGACTTCTTCGGTGAACAGCAGGAGTCTTGCAGGTTATTCCATAACGTCATGGAGGCATCAGCTCTGGTGTTGGCCTTACCGAGCTCGATAGGTCGCCTTCTCTCCCTTCACACTGATGGTCGCCCCGGGCGAGGAAAGTGTATCTTTGCGCGCACGGGATTTACACCCCCACCAAAAGAAACACTTAGTGTATCTGGCCAGTAGCAATGCGTTTCATTGCGCACTGTTGTTACGCGTGTTGCAGGAAATAAGTCCTGAGGACCGGATAGAACTGCTGGTCAAAGCCGACCACGCCCACCGCCGAAGGTCCATAATCGGCGATGCGACATGGTTTAAGCATGCGTCATATGCCAGCTATGTCCATTATTTCCACCAAAGCACCCGTTTGGGCGGAAGAGGTGGAACCATGCCGCTGGGACCCGGTCCCCCAAGCCGGTGGGCGGAGAGCACCCGGACCGTTCGTGCTGGTCTCGGGGCCGGTTCGGTCACCGGCGATATCCGGGCTCCGATCAGAAGGCGATTCGGCACCTACTGCGTACACAACGGAACCGGATCCCAGATGGCCGGAACCGGCCACACCGATGGCATCCATTCAGGCGGCGAAACGCCCCAGGCGTGCTATGCGCCCCGCCGAACGGGGCTCTTGCAGGTTCCGTCTTGGCGTGGACGGTCCGATCCGGGAAGACCCCGGCCGGGTACGCGAGCAGGTACGGGCTTCGCGGCCATTGCGGCGTCTGGCCGCGCGGCCCCGAAGGACAACCGTGCCTGCCCTGACTCGGACACGGTCCCCGCCGTGCTCGCGAACGTGGGACCGCTCGACGCCGAGGCCGCCATCGGCCTGCGCCCCCCACTCGGACACGGTCCCCCGACCTCCGCGCCCGGCGGGGCCGGTGGTACTCGCTGGCCTGGCCCCGGTCCTTCGTGCCAGGCTCGCCAGTCGCGGCGGGTTCCCCTGCCGGCGCTCCGCCATGGCGGGCCCTGTACCGGGGCCCCGGAACCGCTGGGCGCGCCTCTGCCGGCCGGGGGAGTACCGGACGGAGCCGGGTCGACATGGCGACTCGGCCTGTTGTCGACTCGGCCTGTTGTCGACTCGGCTCGTTGTCGACTCGGCGCCAGATCGACGCGGTAGGGGCGCGGGCACAGAAAAAGCCCTGCTCTCCGGTGGAGAACAGGGCTCTGGACTGCACGAACCGTGTGGGCGAACCGCCTGACCGAGAACGTCTGTTACTCGATGGAAGCCCCTCACCTGTCCCTACCGGATCAGTTCACCAAGTACGTTTTGAGGGCCTGGAGGGCCAACGAGGCGGTCTGAGCTCTCTCCAGAAGCAGGATGTCGCGGTGCAGTTCGGTATCGAGTGGCAGGTAGGCGACTCTCGAATCGCTGTCGCCAGCCGGGACCGGCACGCACGCGACGGCCAGACCCTCTCGAACCAACGCGAGCTGGGTCAGATGGTCTGCGACACAGAACGACACGTCGAGCTCGACGCCATGTCGGCGCGCGACCTGTTCGAGTGCGTTATGTGCGTCCGAACCCCGGGCACAGGTCGCCCAGCGCTCTCCGGCCAGGTCGCGAATGCTAAGAGAACCGTGGGACCGCAGAGGGTGGTCGCCCGGAACCGCCATGAACAACGCCTCTCGTGTGATCCGTTGCGCGAGGACACCCGCCGGCAACCGCAGAGGGGTGGGGCTCCAGGATTCGGCTAGCACGAGATCGATGGCACCGGCCGCGAGGCGGTCGAGGTGATCGGCGGTCTCCCCGTCCTCGGCGGACACCCGTACGCGGGGATACTCACGGTGGAACGCGGTCAACTTGGCACCGAGCACGCTTCGAATGACGGAGGCTACCGCCGCGACACGCAGATGGCCGACGTAGGTCTCATCGCGATGGAGATCGTTCTCCGCCTGCTGCATGGCCTCGGCCACTTGCCGGGCGTATCCGGCAAGCACCTCACCCTTCGCGGTAAGGCGAAGACCGCGTCCCTTCGGCGCCACGATCTTCGTCCTCGCCTCGGCCTCGATGCGGCGCAACTGCTGTGACACAGCGGGGCCGGTCATGTGCAGTGCCGTCGCGGCTCGGGTAACCGACCCCGTCCGGGCTACGGCATCCAGTACACGGAGACGGTCCCACCCCATAGTCATAAGGGATGCTTAACATGAATGAGCAGAACTATGAAGTAGTGCTAGCTCCAGGTGTGAACCTACTGTCGATTCATGCCTCCTGTCGCTCCACGCTCGTCATACAGTGCGTCCCGCCCTGACCGGACGGTGGGAAGAGGCGGCCCCGTCGTAGCGTCGTCCCTGGTCCTGGCTGGAGCGCTCTGCCTCTCGGTTTCGGCGATCCTGGTGAAGCTGGCCGGCGTCGATGCCGCTACGACCGCGGTGGCAAGATGCGCGATCGCCGTGGTCGTGCTGGTCCCTCTGGCGTTTCGGGAACGGTCGCGGGTCGGGGCCCTGTCACGTGGCGGTGTGCTGTGGTCTCTTGCCGCTGGAGCTGCGCTGGGCATCGACTACGCCGCCTGGACCGCCTCGATCTACTACGTCGGCGCGGGGATCAGCACCGTCCTGATCAACATACAAGTCCTGGTTCTGCCCGCACTGGCCTTCCTCATCGATCGGGAGAGGGTCACGACGCGCTTCGTCATCACTCTCCCGCTGATGCTCTTGGGAATCAGCCTGGTCGGCGGGCTGTGGAACGCTTCGCTTCGGGGTCCGGACACGGGTACCGGTGTGCTGCTCGGTGTCATCGCGGGCTGCGGCTACGGCGTGTACCTGTTCATCACCCGCGGATCGGCACGACGCGACCCGGGTCTGTTCGTTCAACCACTGACATGGGCGTCGGCCTCCGCCACGGTCGCCGCCGCCATGGTCTCGCCGATCTCTGGCGGCATCCAGCCGGCTGGGATCTCAGCCCAGTCGTGGACACTGCTCGCGCTCCTGGCAGTACTAGGCCAGGTGGCCGCCTGGCTGTTCATCCACCACGGCAGCGTCCTGTTGCCGTTGACGACGACCGGCGGGTTGCTGTTGATCCAGCCGATCCTCGCGCTCGGCCTGTCCGCGCTGATCCTGGGTGAGCATCCCACGGTCCTGCAGTCGGTGGGGGCAGCGGTCGTGGTCGCCGGTGTCGCCACAGCAAACGGCCTGCTTCTTCGAAAGCGTAAGTGCTAGTACGAGCTTGCCGGGCGCGGTGAGTCCCCCCTGTCGGCTGCTCCGTATGGCGGGACCTACCGGGTGGTCACCGCGGAGCTCCTGGAACTTCTGGGTGTGCCTCTTCCGGCTGGGGAGCATCGGCTGGAGTCGAGTCGACATAGCGATTCGATCTGTTGTCGACTCGGCCTGTTGTCGACTCGGCGCCAGATCGACGCGGCCGGGGCGCGGGCACAGAAAAAACCCTGCTCTCCGGTGGAGAACAAGGCTCTGGACTGCACAAACTGTGTGGGCGTACCAGGACTTGAACCTGGGGCCTCATCCTTATCAGGGATGCGCTCTAACCGACTGAGCTATACGCCCTCGTTCCGAGTGGAACTCTACCGCATTCGCAGGACCGGGGCGAACCGGTCATCCGGATGCGGACACGAGGCGGGACGCGGTCGACGCGTCCCTCTTCACCTCCCATTTTACCTCTGTGCGGCAGTGCTCGGGACGGGATCGCCAACACGTGGGGCCCGGCCCGGAGGGTGTCTCCGGACCGGGCCCCACGACGGGTCCTACTCGGCCTCGGACAGCGTCACGTCGACACCGCCGACCAGGTCGGCGACCAGGTTGTACAGCATCGCCCCCACCGTGGACAGCGCGGTGATCAGCACGATGTTCAGCGCGCCGACCACACCGGTGTAGCCCAGCACGCGCCCCGGAGAGAACCAGGCGGCCGGGTTGAGGCCCAGTTCGTCCTCGGAGCCGTCGCCCTCCAGGAGCGCGTTCATCATGCTGGTCAGCTGGTCGAACACGCCCAGCATCGACAGCGTCGCGTAGATCACCGCGACCGCCACGAACAGGATGATGAAGCACACCAGGGAGACGACGAAGCTGAACTTCATCACCGACCAGGGCTCCACCCGGGAGACCGTCAGGTGCGCCTTCCGGCTGGACAGACTCGCTTTCACAGCGCTCGGGCCGCTCGAGCTCTCAGGCACCGCGGACTTCGATTCGGACACTGGCGTTCCCCCCGCTTCGGCGCGGTCCTCCGCCACGGCCGATCCGACGGGCACCGAGGACTTCTTGTCCGCCTCGCCGGCGACGCTCTCCCCACCGGAGTCCTTCCCGGACCCGCCGAAGGCCTTCACGACCTTGCCGAAGCCCTTCCCGGACCCGCTGGAGGCCTTCGCGGCCTTACCGGAGCCCTTCTCAGACCCGGTAGCGGCCTTCCCGGCCTCGTCGGAGTCCTTCCCGGATCCGGTGGAGTCCTTCTCGACCCCGCCGAGGTCCTTCTCAGACCCGGTAGCGGCCCTGCCGGACTCCGTGGAAGCCTTCGCGGACTCGGTGGTGCTCTCCTCGCCGGAGGCCTGCCCGGCCCCACCGGAGTCCTTCTCGGACTCGGTGGAGGCCTTCTCGGCCTCGGTGGTGCCCTTCTGGTCGGACGCATCGTCGACCTCGGTGGTCACGGTGGCCCCCGCCTCTACCGTGTCCTTCTCGGCCGTCTCCACGTCCCCGCTCCCGACGGCCCCCGCCGTGTCCGGGTCGGATTCGTTCGTGGTGGTGTTCCGCTGGTTGTCAGACATAGAAACGTTACCGCTGGGCTTTCGTTGAGAACGGGTGATTGGCACTACCGGGTCCGCGGGGTTCACCAGTAGCGAACCCCGCGGACCTTATGGGGCCTAACGCGAAGTCTAGGCCTGCGGGTTGCCTTCCCCGGCGACCGGGACGTCGGCCGTCTCGACGGCCTCCTCCTCGGCGGCCTCGGCGTTGCGCGCCACGGCGACGATCTTGTTGCCCTTGTCCAGGTTCATCAGTCGCACGCCCATGGTGGTGCGGCCGGACTGCTTGACCTCGGAGGCGCCGGTGCGGATGACCCCGCCCGCGGAGGTGATCGCGAAGATCTCGTCCACCTCGGGGTCGACCATCATGGCACCGACCAGCTTGCCCCGGGCCTCCACCACCTTGGCCGTCAGCACGCCCTTGCCGCCCCGGTTCTGCACCGGGTACTGCTCGGAGGGGGTGCGCTTGGCGTAGCCGTTCTCCGTGGCGACCAGGACGTCCGTGGACCCGTCTCCGGGCCGGATGACGTCCATGCTCAGGAGGTAGTCGCCCTCCAGGAACCGCATGCCGATCACACCGCTGGTGGCACGGCCCATGGGACGCAGCGACTCGTCGGAGGCGGGGAACCGGATCGCCTGGGCGTCGCTGGAGATCAGCAGCAGGTCGTCGTCGGGGAAGACCAGCCGGGCGGCGATCAGTTCGTCGTCCTCGCGCAGGTTGATCGCGATGATGCCCGCCGCCCGCGCGGAGTCGAAGTCCTCCAGGCGGGACTTCTTGACCAGGCCCTCACGGGTGGCGAGCACCAGGTACGGGGCGGCCTCGTAGTCGCGCAGCGCCATGATCTGCGCGATCTCCTCGCCCGGCTGGAACGGGAGCAGGTTCGCCACGTGCTGTCCGCGTGCGTCGCGGGCGGCCTCCGGCAGCTCGTACGCCTTCGTGCGGTACACCCGGCCCTGGTTGGTGAAGCACAGGATCCAGTTGTGGGTGGTGGTCACGAAGAAGTGCTGGATGATGTCGTCCTGCTTGAGCTGGGCACCGCGCACGCCCTTGCCCCCGCGCTTCTGGGCGCGGTAGTTGTCGATGCGCGTGCGCTTGGCGTATCCACCGCGGGAGATCGTGACGACCACGTCCTCCTCGGCGATGAAGTCCTCCATGCGCATGTCGCCCTCGAAGGGGATGATGTGCGTGCGCCGCTCGTCGCCGTACTTCTCCACGATCTCGCCGAGCTCGTGGCGGATGATGTCCCGCTGGCGGACCTCCGAGGCGAGGATGTCGTTGTAGTCCTCGATCTGGGCCATGAGCTCGTCGTACTCGCCGGTCAGGGCGTTGCGCTCCAGCGCGGCGAGCTTGCGCAGCTGCATGTCGAGGATGGCGCGGGCCTGGATGTCGTCGATCTCCAGCAGGCCCATCAGGCCGGTGCGCGCCGCGTCGGCCGAGGCGCTGGACCGGATGAGGCTGATGACCTCGTCGATGCGGTCCATCGCGCGGAGCAGGGCGCTCAGGATGTGCGCCCGCTCCTCGGCCTTGCGCAGCAGGTAGCGCGTCCGGCGGACGATGACCTCGATCTGGTGCTTGACCCAGTACCGGATCATCTGGTCCAGGCGCAGGGTGCGCGGCACACCGTCGACCAGCGCGAGCATGTTCGCGCCGAAGGTCTCCTGGAGCTGGGTGTGCTTGTAGAGGTTGTTCAGCACGACCTTGGCGACGGCGTCGCGCTTGAGCACGATGACCAGCCGCTGGCCGGTACGGCCGCTGCTCTCGTCGCGCACGTCGGCGATGCCGGTGATCTTGCCGTCCTTGACCAGGTCGGCGATCTTGAGCGCGAGGTTGTCCGGGTTGACCTGGTAGGGCAGCTCGGTGATGACCAGGATCTGGCGGCCCCGGCTGTCCTCCTCGACCTCGACCACGGCGCGCATGGTGATGGAGCCGCGCCCGGTCCGGTACGCCTCCTCGATGCCCGTCTTGCCGACGATGAGCCCGCGGGTCGGGAAGTCCGGGCCCTTGACCCGGGCGATGAGCTGGTCCAGCAGCTCGTCGTCCTCGGTCTCGGGGTGGTCCAGGAACCAGTTGACCCCGTCGGCGACCTCGCGCAGGTTGTGCGGCGGGATGTTCGTGGCCATGCCGACCGCGATGCCCGAGGAGCCGTTGACCAGCAGGTTCGGGAAGCGGGCGGGCAGCACGACGGGCTCGGAGGAGCGGCCGTCGTAGTTGGGCCGGAAGTCGACGGTCTCCTTGTCGATGTCCCGGAGCATCTCCATGGCCAGCGGCGCGAGCTTGCACTCGGTGTACCGCATGGCGGCGGCCGGGTCGTTGCCCGGGGAGCCGAAGTTGCCGTTGGGGTCGACCAGGGGCATCCGCATGGACCACCACTGGGCGAGGCGCACCAGGGTGTCGTAGATGGCGCTGTCGCCGTGCGGGTGGTAGTTGCCCATCACGTCGCCGACGACGCGGGCGCACTTGAAGTGTCCGCGGTCGGGCCGGTACCCGCCGTCGTACATCGCGTACAGCACACGCTGGTGGACCGGCTTGAGGCCGTCGCGCACGTCGGGCAGGGCACGTCCGACGATGACCGACATCGCGTAGTCGAGATAGCTGCGCTGCATCTCGACCTGGATGTCGACCCGCTCGACCCGGTCGGTCGTCCGCACGGGGGCCTCCACGGCGGAGTCCGTTCCCTCAGGTCCTTCAGGTCCCTCAGGGACGTCCGGGTTGTTCGCATCCGTCACGGATGTCGATCCCTTCTACGAAGCTTGTTTGAACGTGGTTCACCGTCCGGGGATCCCTCCCCGGACGCGGGGTCCCGCTAGATGTCCAGGAAGCGGACGTCCTTGGCGTTGCGCTGGATGAAGGAGCGCCGGGACTCGACGTCCTCGCCCATGAGCACGCTGAACATCTCGTCGGCCTGGGCCGCGTCCTCCAGGCTGACCTGGAGGAGCACCCGCCGGTCGGGGTCCATCGTGGTGTCCCACAGTTCGTTGGCGTTCATCTCACCCAGACCCTTGAACCGCTGCACCATGTCGCGCGGGCGCGGGTCCCTCTTGCCCGCGGCGACCCCGGCCTCGATGATGCGGTCGCGCTCGGGGTCGGAGAAGGCGTAGTCCGCGTCGCCGCCGCGCTGGTCCCACTTGATCTTGTACAGCGGCGGCTGGGCCAGGTACACGTTGCCCGCCTCGACCAGCGGCTTCATGAAGCGGAACAGCAGGGTGAGCAGCAGGGTGCAGATGTGCTGGCCGTCGACGTCGGCGTCGGCCATCAGGATGATCTTGTGGTACCGCAGCTTGTCGATGTCGAAGTCCTCGTGGATCCCGGTGCCCAGGGCGGTGATGATCGCCTGGACCTCCGCGTTCTTGAGGATGCGGTCGATCCGGGACTTCTCGACGTTCAGGATCTTGCCCCGGATGGGCAGGATGGCCTGGTTGTGCGGATTGCGACCACCCTTGGCCGAGCCACCCGCCGAGTCGCCCTCGACGATGTAGACCTCGCTCTCCTCCGGGTTGGTCGACTGGCAGTCGGACAGCTTGCCGGGGAGTGAGGTGGACTCCAGCAGGGTCTTGCGCCGGGTGAGGTCGCGCGCCTGGCGGGCCGCCATGCGGGCACGCGCCGCCTGGCTGGCCTTGGACACGATGTCCTTGGCCTCGCCGGGGTTGCGCTCGAACCAGTCGCGCAGGTGCTCGTTGGTGATCTTCTGGACGAAGGACTTGGCCTCGGTGTTGCCCAGCTTGGCCTTGGTCTGGCCCTCGAACTGGGGGTCGGCCAGCTTGACCGAGATGATCGCGGTCAGGCCCTCACGGATGTCGTCGCCGGTGAGGTTGTCCTCCTTCTCCCGCAACAGCCTCTGGTCGCGCGCGTACCGGTTGACCAGGGTGGTCAGCGCGGAGCGGAAGCCCTCCTCGTGGGTGCCGCCCTCAGCCGTGTTGATGGTGTTGGCGAAGGTGTGCACGGACGAGGTGTAGGACTGGTTCCACTGCATCGCGACCTCGAGCGAGATGCCTTCGCCGTCCTCCTCGAAGGAGATGATCGACGCGTGCGCCGGCTCCTTCTTGGCGTTGATGTGCTTGACGAAGTCGGACAGCCCGTCCTCGTAGTGGAAGGTGTTGACCGTCGGCCCGCCGTCGGTGTGGTCGGGCCGTTCGTCGCGGATGGTGATGGACAGCCCCTTGTTGAGGAAGGCCATCTCCTGCATGCGGCGGGCGAGCGTCTCGAACGTGAACGTCGTCGTCTCGAAGATGTCCCCGTCCGGCCAGAAGGTGAGCTGGGTACCGGTCTCGTCGGTCTCCTCACCCCTGACCAGGTCGCCGGTGGGCCGGGTCATCTCGTAGTGCTGGCGCCACACGTAGCCGTTGAGGCGGATCTCCACGTCCAGGGACTTGGACAGCGCGTTGACGACGGAGACGCCGACGCCGTGCAGACCGCCCGAGACCGCGTAGGACTTGCCGTCGAACTTGCCGCCCGCGTGCAGCGTGGTGAGGACGACCTCGACGGCGGGGCGTTTCTCGACGGGGTGCATGTCGATGGGGATGCCACGGCCGTTGTCGGCCACGCGCACACCGCCGTCGGCCAACAGCGTCACCTCGATGGCGCTCGCGTGACCCGCGAGCGCCTCGTCGACCGAGTTGTCGACCACCTCGTAGACCAGGTGGTGCAGGCCGCGCTCCCCGGTGGAACCGATATACATTCCTGGGCGCTTGCGGACTGCTTCAAGCCCCTCCAGAACCGTGATTGATCGAGCGTCGTAGGCCAAGTGGGTACACCCTCCTGCTGGGGACGCCTGCCGTCCGCGGCCGAACGAACGACGGTCGGTCCACGGCCCGGTGACCAGGCTGGTCGTCGTACCACGACACCTGGGGGATCACCTTCGCCGCAGGGGCCGTCCGCCCACCCTCTTCTGGGGGCGTGGCACCGGCTACAGGCGTCTGAAGAACCGCCTCCATGATACCCCGCGCCATACGACAAAGTGGCATTGGCGGCCCTGTGCCGCATCACAACGAACGTTCAGGGCGGGAGACGAATCCCTACACGCGGGACGCCCTCCGCGCAAGTCCCGGGCCGGTTGAGTGGCGTTGTGGCGACCAGCGGGTCGAACGCGCTCCCGCGGCGGCCGGCATCCGCACCGCGAAGCGCCTCCCGCCGGGGGGAACGGGGGCTCACCTGGGGATATCCACAGGCTGTGGAGGGAGGGCACGGGGCGGCCCGGCGCCCTCATCCGGCCGGGAGGGCCTCAGCGGCGCCGGAAACCGGGCCCGCGGACCTTGATGGCGACCACCGTTCCGTCGCCCAGCTCCTCGTTCAGACGGCGTATCAGGTCCCGCATCATCGCTCGCGCGTGGGCCGCCATCGTCGGTGAGTCGGCCACCACGACCAGTTCGCCCTCCGAGTAACTCTCCGGACGGAGGTGCTCGGCGTTGAACTCGCCCACGATGTCGGCCCAGCGGCCGAACACGCCGCCGACGGCCACCTGCTCCTGCCAGCCGTGCTCGATCAGCCACGTACGCACGGCGTCGCCGAACATCTGGGGCTCGTTGCGCGACCGCAGCCGGCCGCGCCGCCGTGCCCGGGGCGCGCCGCGCGGCACCGCGCCCCGGTCCTTGGCCTCGGCCCGGGCGCGCGCCAGCGCCTGGCGGGCGAGGTCCGCCCCGGCCGGTGGAGAGGGAGCCGGGGGGACGGACGGGGCCGGGGGTTCGGGGGCGGGGGAGCGGCGCCCTCCGTCCACAGGCTGTGGAGGAAATCCGCCGGGGCTCGCGGAGCCGGGAGCCAGGCCGCGGTCCACAGGGTGTGGATGGCGCTCACTCACCCTCGACGCCCCCCTCGTGCACGTCGAACCGCGCACCGGCGAGCTCCTTGGGGATGTCCTCGGGGACGGCGGCGGTCACCAGGACCTGCTCGGCGTCGCGCACCCGTTCGGCCAGCCTCCGGCGGCGCTCGCTGTCGAGTTCGGCGAACACGTCGTCCAGGATCAGCACCGGGTCGTCGCCGTCGGACCGCAGCAGGTCGAAGGCGGCCAGCTTGAGCGAGAGCGCGTACGACCAGGACTCGCCCTGGCTCGCGTAGCCCCTGGCGGGCAGGTCGCCCAACTGCAGGTGCAGGTCGTCGCGGTGCGGCCCCACCAGGCTGATCCCGCGCTGGAGCTCGCGGTCCCGCGCCTCGGCCATGGCGGTGCGCAGGGTCTCCACGAGCTGTGGCCGGCCGGCCGGCAGCCGCTCCCCCTCCGGTACCGCCCCGCTCCGGTAGTGGGGGACGGCCGGGCCGCCGGAGTCGGTCAGTCCCGCGTAGGCCTCGGCGATCCTCGGGCGCAGCGCCTCCACCAGCTCCAGCCGCGCGGCCAGCAGCTCGGCGCCCGTCTCGGCCAGGTGGTCGCCCCACACCTCCAGCGTGCTCAGGTCGGGCGCCGAACGCTGTTTGAACATCTGGGCGGAGGCCGACTTGAGCAGGGCGTTGCGCTGCTTGAGCACCCGGTCGTAGTCCGACCGCACGCCCGCCATCCGGGGGGCGCGCGCCACCAGCAGGTCGTCCAGGAAGCGGCGCCGCTCACCGGGGTCGCCCTTGACCAGGGAGAGGTCCTCCGGTGCGAACAGCACGGTGCGCAGGATCCCCAGGACCTCGCGCGGACGCCCGGCGGGCGCCTGGTTGATCCGGGCGCGGTTGGCGCGGCCGGGGTTGAGCTCCAGGTCCACCACCATGGACCGCTCGTCGCGCACCACCTTGGCACGGACGATCGCGCGCGGCGCGCCCTGCCGGACCAGCGGGGTGTCGGAGGAGACCCGGTGGCTGCCGAGGGTGGCCACGTAGCCGATCGCCTCGACCAGGTTGGTCTTGCCCTGGCCGTTGGCGCCGACGAACACGCTCACTCCGGGGGCCAGCTCCAGCAGGACCTCGCCGTAGGACCGGAAGTCGGCCAGTTGCAGGTGGGATACGTACATCCGGCCTTCCTCCTGGGCGGTGGCGCGGAAACGGGCGGGGGAAGGGGGTCCCGGGGACGGACCGTCCAGTCTCGTCCCCGAGGGGGTCGGGTGCGGAGGACGCGCCTCAGGCGTCGCCGGAGTCCTCGGCCTTGGTCACGGCGTGTCCGCCGAACTGGTTGCGCAGGGCCGCCACGACCTTCATGGCCGGGCTGTCGTCCTGGCGGGAGGCGAACCGGGCGTAGAGCGAGGCGGTGATCGCCGGCGCCGGGACCGCGTGGTCCACGGCGGCCTGGACGGTCCAGCGGCCCTCGCCGGAGTCCTCGGCGTAGCCGCGCAGCCGGGACAGCTCCGGGTCCTCCTCCAGGGCCCGCGAGAGCAGGTCGAGCAGCCAGGAGCGCACCACGGTGCCCTCGCGCCAGCTCTCGAACGTGCCGGGGACGTTGTCCACCAGGCCGGAGGCGACCATGAGCTCGTAGCCCTCGCCGAAGGCCTGCATCATGCCGTACTCGATGCCGTTGTGGACCATCTTGACGAAGTGCCCCGCACCGACCCGGCCGGCGTGGACGAAGCCGCCGCCCTCGTCGGGGACCAGGGAGTCGAAGACGGGACGGGCGCGCTCGACGTCCTCGGCCGAGCCCCCGACCATGATGCCGTAGCCGTTCGAGCGGCCCCAGACGCCGCCGCTGACACCGGCGTCGACGTAGCCGATCCCCTTGGCCGACAGCTCCTCGGCGCGGGCGCGGTCGTCCGCGTAGTGGGAGTTGCCGCCCTCGATGACGAGGTCGCCCTCCGCCAGCAGGTCGCCCAGCTCCGCGATGGTCGAGGCCGTGGGGTCACCCGCGGGGACCATGACCCAGACCACCCTGGGCGCGGCCAGGCGGTCGACCAGTGCGGCCAGGGTGTCGACGTCGCGCTCCTCGGAGAAGGCGTCGTAGCCGACGACCTCGTGGCCCTTGTCCCTCAGGCGGGCGGCCATGTTGCCGCCCATCTTGCCGAGTCCGATCATTCCGAGCTGCATGATGCTCCCCTTCGCCGCCTGTGGATGGACGCCGGTCGGCCCGGGTCGCGGACCGGAACCGGCAGGTGCCAGTCAATCGAACCGGAGGCCGATCAGCCCGGCTGACGCACCGGCATGATCAGGTAGCGGTACTCGGGGGAGGAGCCCTCCTCCGCGGGCTTGCCGGTGAGGATCGACGGCCTGGTCGAGCTGGTGAAGTTCATCCGGGCCACGTCGGTGCCGATGGCTCCGAGCCCGTCCAGCAGGAAACCGGAGTTGAAGGCGATCTGGATGTCGTCGCCGTCCAGGTCGGCCTCCAGGGCCTCGACCGCCTGGGCCTCCTCGCCGGTACCGGCCTCCAGGACCAGCTGGCCCTGGCCGAAGGACAGGCGCAGCGGGGTGTTGCGCTCGGCGACCAGCGAGACGCGCTTGACGGCCTCGACGAACTCGCTGCGGCTGACCTCGGCGACGGAGTTGAAGGTGTCCGGAAGCAGCGTCCGGTACTTGGGGAACTCGCCGTCCAGCAGGCGGGTGGTGGTGCGGCGGCCTCCGCCCTCGAAGCCGATCATGCCCTCACCGGTGTCGCCGGTGGAGAGGGCGATCGAGACCTCGGCGCCCGAGGTGAGCGACTTGGCGGTGTCGTGGAGGGTCTTGGCCGGGACCAGCGCGACCGCGGACAGGTCGGGGTTCTCCGGCTTCCAGGTGAGCTCGCGCACGGCCAGGCGGTAGCGGTCGGTGGAGGCGAGCGTGATCGTCTCACCCTCGATCTCGACGCGCACGCCGGTGAGCATCGGCAGGGTGTCGTCGCGGCCGGCGGCCACGGCCACCTGGCTGACCGCGGCGGCGAAGGCGTCGCTGCCGACGGTCCCGCTCACACCGGGCATCTCCGGGAGCGTGGGGTAGTCCTCCACCGGCATGGTGGTCAGGGTGAACTTCGCGCTGCCGCCGGTGACGACGACCTTGGGGCCCTCGGTGGAGATCTCCACAGGCTGTGCGGGGAGGTTGCGGGTGATCTCGGCCAGGAGCTTGCCGGTGACCAGGACCTTGCCCGGCTCCTCGACGTCGACGTCCACCGCGGCCTGGGCGGAGACCTCGTAGTCGAAGCCGGACAGGCGCAGCTGCTGCCGGCCGTCGAACTCCCCGGCCTCCAGCAGGATGCCGACGAGCACCGGAACCGAGGGGCGTGTCGGGAGTGTGCGAGCGGTCCAGGCGACCGCCTCGGCCAGTACGTCGCGTTCGACCCGGAACTTCACTTTCCGACTCACTTTCCGCACGACCGGGATGCCGGTCGAAGCCTCAACGTTGCAGCTCGTGGATCTGTGGGCCTGCCGAGGGCTCCCTCAACAGGGCTGTGGACGAAGCATCGTCGCTCCGGCACCGACGGTGCCACAGGAGCCGTCTCGGATCCCGCAGGGGTCGCCGTCCGGATCCGGACGGCGGAGAACAGGGGCGAGACCACACGTTACCCGGATTCCCCCGCTGCCGCTGACAGCTCAGCACCGGGCTGTCGTCGCACCGGACTCGGAGCTTTATCCACAGGTTTTCCGCGGAGCTGTTGTGAAGCCACATCTTGGTTAATGAAGGTGCGCCGTAGTAGTAGGGCCTGTGGATAATGTGGATAACTACCGTTCCCGCAGGTCAGACCGCGAATTTTTGTCCACAGGCCCTGTGCGTAACCCTGTGCGTAACTTGGCCTGTCTGTGGACGGACGAAGGCGCCCTCAGGTTGTCCACACGCCGTCCACAGCTTCATCCACAGGTTTTCCCCAGGTTGTCCACAGCAGACCGTGGTTTGGTCATCGGATGACGGGGTGTCCCGTCCACAGGCCCGGGGTAAGTTACCCACAGCCTTGAGGCACTTATCCACAGGTTGTCCACAGAGTCGTCCACAGATTTGACCCCTCTCCTGTGGATAACTTTGGCGAGAAGACGCCAAATTTTTTTCGGGGTGCCTCCCCAGACCGCCCGAACCCGGGCAAAAGAACTGTGCACAGGTTTGTCCACAGGCACCTCCCGAGTTCTGTGCACCGATCGTTGACACGGTCTCGCGGGCCTGGTCAGGGCAGAGGATGTGGGAAGGGCAACACGGCTCCGGAACCCTGGGAAACCAGGGGATTCGGGGCGTGCCGGGCACGAACGGCCCCGGACGGCCACAAGGGCGGCGAACCCCTCCGGGTGCGGACGTTCATGCACACAAGCCTGTGGATAACCCGGTTCGGGGCCGGGATCTCCTGTGGACAACGGGCGTGTCGTCCTGTGGACGTGTCCGCCTGTCGACACGTCCACACGTCGCCACGGAGACACGCGGGCCCGGCCGCCGGCGGGGACCCGGCGGCGGCCGGAGGGAAGGGAAGGAAGGGGCGGCCTCCCCGTGGTGGGAGGCCGCCCCGGCCCGTGCGCGACCTGAGGATCAGGCCATCGGCTGGTCCTTGATCCGGCTGGTGAGCTCGTGGACCTGGTTGTAGATGGACCGGCGCTCGGCCATCAGCGCGCGGACCTTGCGGTCGGCGTGCATCACCGTGGTGTGGTCGCGGCCGAACTGCTGCCCGATCTTGGGCAGGGACAGCTCGGTCAGCTCGCGGCACAGGTACATGGCGATCTGACGGGCGGTCACCAGCACCCGGGAGCGGGAGGTCCCGCACAGGTCCTCGACCGTCAGGCCGAAGTAGGCGGCGGTCTGGGACATGATCGACCCCGCCGTGACCTCGGGTACCTCGGCGCTGGGCACCAGGTCCCGCAGCACCTGGTTGGCCAGGTCCAGGTCCACCGACTGCCGGTTCAGGCTGGCGAACGCGGTCACGCGGATCAGCGCGCCCTCCAGCTCCCGGATGTTGGTGGAGATCCTGCTCGCTATGAACTCCAGGACCTCCGGCGGGGCCGCCAGGCCCTCCTGCGCCGCCTTCTTGCGCAGGATGGCGATCCGGGTCTCCAGCTCGGGCGGCTGCACGTCGGTGAGCAGGCCCCACTCGAACCGGCTGCGCATCCTGTCCTCCAGCGTGGTCAGCTGCCGGGGAGGCCGGTCGCTGGAGATGACGATCTGCTTGTCGGAGTTGTGCAGCGTGTTGAAGGTGTGGAAGAACTCCTCCTGCGTCTGCTCCTTGTTCTCCAGGAACTGGATGTCGTCCACCAGGAGCACGTCGACGTCCCGGTAGCGGCGGCGGAACCCGTCCGCCTTGCCGTCCCGGATCGAGTTGATGAACTCGTTGGTGAACTCCTCGGAGCTGACGTACCGCACCCGCGACCCCTCGTAGAGGCGGTGCGTGTAGTGCCCGATGGCGTGCAGCAGGTGGGTCTTCCCCAGCCCGGAGCCGCCGTGGATGAACAGCGGGTTGTAGGCCTTGGCCGGGGCCTCGGCCGCCGCCACCGACGCCGCGTGCGCGAACCGGTTGCTGGAGCCTATGACGAAGGTGTCGAAGGTGTACTTCGGGTTCAGGCGCGCGTGCTCACCGGGAGGGGCCTCCCGCGAGCGCCCGGGTGGCACGGAGGGGGAGTCCGAGGCGGTCTGGCTCCTCCCGCGCGGCTCGTCGGGCTCGGAGGACTCCGCGGGCGCGGCCTCCTCCGACGGCTCGTCCGGTCCGGCGGCCGGCTCGGACGCCGTCTCCCGAGGGGTCTCCCAGCGGTTGGGCCGGTCCCACTCCGGGGCGGTCCGGGCCCGCTGCTGCCAGGAGGCCGGTTCCCCGGGCTGCTCCCACAGCGGCGGTGAGGTGGGGGTCTCCTGGGGAGAGGCGAAGGTCTGCTGGACCCACGGGGCGGGCGCGTCGCGGACCGTGTGCGGCTCCTCCTCGGTGCCGGAGGGGGCCTCCGGGGGGTGGGGGCCGAGCAGGTCGGCCTGGCCCTCCGGGGCGCTGTCCTCCGCCACGGGCTGGTCGGCCGGGCGCGCGTGCTGGCCCCGGGCCCCGGACCGTCCCCGAGGCGTCCCGGAGGACCTCGCGGGCGGGGGGGTGGTGCCCGGTGTGGCGGGGGAGAAGGCGGACGACGCGTGGTCCTCCACTCCGCGCGGGGCCTGGTGCCCGTAGGCGGAGGGGGGCGCGGGGGTGGGCGGCGGGGTCGGCACGGCGGTGGGGTCGACCGTCACCGCGACCCGGATGTCCCGGCCCAGGTGCGCGGACAGCGCCTTGCTGATCGCCGGGTACAGGCGTGTCTCCAGCACCTTCTTGGTGAACTCGTTGGGCGCCGCGATCAGCGCGGTGTCCTCGATCAGGCCCAGCGGACGGGTCTGCGGCAGCCACGCGCGCTGGTGTGCGGGGAGGGAGTCGTTGTCGATCCCGTCCAGCACGCTGGACCAGACCATTGCGAGGTTGACCTGTGCATCAGCCAAGGTGACCTGCCATGGGTGCTGTCCCTTCGGTGCGGATCTGCGGAGTGCGGAGTGGGCGGGCGGTGTGGGGCTGCGGCGGAGCCCGGGGCGTGTGGTCGTTCGCGCGCTCGCGGGGACCGCGGAGGGCGACTTCCCATTGTCCTCCCCCCACGGTGGTGCCGAGGCGGTGAACCGGGGCGGAGCAGGCGTTGCCGGGTGCTGTGGACCTGTGGATAACTTCACTGCGATGGAAGACGCCAAGCCTTTGACTACCTCCCGGTATCCACAGCTTCCGGAGGTTGTCCACAGGTTTTCCACAGGGTTGTCCACAGGATGGCAGATCTCCGGGCACAGCGCAGAGTTATCCACAATGTGCAGTTCAGAAGGTGTGTACGGAGTCTGCCTACGGAATCGTGGGTGTGGTGGGAGGCGCGAGGGACAAGTTATCCACAGGCTGAGGTTATCCACAGACACCGGGGGATGGGGAAATCTCGCACACCTGTGGACAGCGCGTTGTCCACAGGACTCCACCACCGGGCGGATGCTTCGGGTGGCCCGCCGCGGTCCGGACCGGGGCCGCCCGCCCCGGTCCGGACAGGAGCGGGGCCAGGAGCGGGCCAGGGGTCGGGAGCGCGTCCGGCCTCGGCCGGGAGGCGGTGCGCCTTCGGCGGGGAACCGGGCACGGACCGGGTCGGACACAGCCGTACACAGGCCCGATTTGACCCCGACCAGGCCAGCCCGTATCTTCTTTATGCTTATGCCGAATGATCTGCCTGCGTCCGTATGCCACGGTGACGCGGCCACGGCTCATGCACCTTGAGGCCCCGCATATCCTGGGGGTCTGTCGTAGTACTTTCCTGACACGCCCCTGGAGCCAGTAGTGAGCAAGCGTACGTACCAGCCGAACAACCGGCGTCGCGCGAAGGTCCACGGCTTCCGGCTGCGCATGCGTACGCGCGCCGGTCGCGCCATCATCGCCTCGCGGCGCCGCAAGGGGCGCGCGGTGCTGACCGTGAACCACTAGGTCACGCTCAGCCCAAGTTCTTCGGACCGGTCCGGCCTATCGCCGGCCGGTCCCTTTTTCGTGGGAAGAAGCACCGACGTCCGGAGGAAGAGCCGATGCTGTCGCCGAGAAACCGGATGCGCCACAGCGCCGAGTTCGGCTCCGTCATGCGCTCGGGGCGGCGTTCGTCCCGGGACGCCCTGGGCGTCGTCTACCTCGCGCCGCGCTCCACCGCCGTGGACGCCGACCCGCCCCGGGTCGGTTTCGTGGTGAGCAAGGCGGTCGGGGGAGCGGTGGTGCGCAAGCGCGTGCAGCGCAGGCTGCGCCACCTGATGCGGCCCCGGTTGGCCGTTCTGCCAAACGGTAGCCTGCTGGTAGTGCGCGCCAGACCCTCCGCCGCCGACGCGCGGTACGAGGAGCTGGCGGCTCAACTCGACAGCGCGATCGCCGCAGCGATGCGACCCCGTGGGACATCGTCGCGCCGTCGGCCCGGCCGTGGTCGACCACGGCCTCCGGCGGACCCGGCGAGGAGCGAAGCAGCAGGGAACCGCCGCCCGGACGAGGGCGGAGAACGGTGGGGCCGATGACCGAGCACAGACCGACGGTTCTCGCGCGCGTGTTGATCCTGCCGATCCGCGGCTACCAACGCCTCATCAGCCCGCTCTTCCCCCCGGTCTGCCGTTTCTATCCCTCGTGCAGTGCGTACGCCGTGGAGGCGCTACGCGTGCACGGGGCCCTGTACGGGCTGTGGCTGGGTATCCGCCGCATCGCCCGTTGCCATCCCTTCAATCCTGGAGGGCTTGATCCGGTTCCGCCGCGCAGGGGGAACCGGAACGAGGAGTCCGAGGAGTCTGCGGGCGGAGCCGGGCACACCGGAACCACTCCCGGGGACCAGTAGCTGAACCGAAGCAAATAGGAGTTGGCCGGTGCTGGACTGGCTTTACAACATCGTCGGCTGGATCTTGGTCCAGATCCACGCGGGTCTGACCTTCATCGGCCTTGACACCGACAGCGGCTGGGCCTGGGGCCTGTCGATCGTCCTGCTCACCGTGCTGATGCGGCTCCTGCTGGTGCCGCTGTTCGTCAAACAGATGAACACGCAGCGCAAGATGCAGGACATCCAGCCCAAGATCGCGAAGCTCCGGGAGCGCTACAAGCACGACAAGGAGCGCTTGCAGCGGGAGTCCATGAAGCTCTACCAGGAGAGCGGCACCAACCCGATCATGGGTTGTCTTCCGCTCCTCCTGCAGATGCCGGTCTTCTTCGCGCTCTTCAGCGTGCTGCGCAGCGTGGCCGAGGGCAACGCGCGCTACGGCTTCACCGAGGAACTGGTGGAGAGCGCGCGTGCGGCGCTGATCTTCGCGGCGCCCATCGCGGCCCAGTTCAACAGCTCCCCCGAGGAGCTCGCCGCGCTCGGTTCCAACGACCCGATCATGGCCAAGGTCATCATCGCCTTCGCCTGTGTGGTCATGGGTACGACGACGTTCCTCACCATGCGCCAGAGCATGAAGCGCAGCGTCTCGCAGATGCCCGACAACCCCATGATGCAGACCCAGAAGATCATGATGTACATGGCGCCCCTCTTCGGGCTCTTCGGTCTCATGATGCCGGTCGGTGTGCTGCTCTACTGGGTCACCTCCAACGTCTGGACCATGGGGCAGCAGCACTTCCTCTACCGGAGGCAGCCGGCCCCCGGCCAGGAGGGCGACAAGGCCGCGGGCAACGGCTCCTCCAACGGTTCCGCCAAGGGCATGCTCAGCCGAAAGAAGGCGGCGGAATCCACGCCCGAGCCGAAGGAACAGCCTAAGATCGAACGCAAGCAGCCGAAGAAGCAGCCGCGTTCCAAGCGCACCGGTGGCGGTTCCCAGTAGGCCCCGCCCCCCGCTTGACCCCGGCTGCGGAGATGTTCGAGTGCGCAGGCGACAATGCCCCTGAGGCGTACGAACGGCCAGGGCGTGAAGGATGAGGAGACGGGATCGCTGTGGCAAGTAGCGAGGAAGAAAGCGGTGGAGTAGCGGTGGCTGAGGCGCCTGAGGCCGGAGTCGACATCGAGGCCCTGGAGAACGAGGGCGACATCGCCGCGGACTACATCGAGGGACTCCTCGACATCGCGGACTTCGACGGTGACATCGACATGGACGTCGAGGGCGACCGTGCGCTGGTCTCCGTCGTCGGCGCCACCCTCGACGAGCTGATCGGCGAACAGGGCGAGGTCCTGGAGGCGCTCCAGGAGCTGACCCGCCTGGCCGTGCACCGGGCGACCGGTGAGCGCAGCCGCCTGATGCTGGACATCGGCGGCTACCGCGAGGGACGCCGCAAGGTGCTCTTCCAGATCGGGACCGAGGCCGCCAACAAGGTCAAGGAGACCGGCGAGATCCACCCGCTGGAGCCGATGACCCCGTTCGAGCGCAAGGTCGTGCACGACGCGGTGGCCGCCGCCGGCCTGCGTAGCGAGTCGGAGGGCGAGGAGCCCAACCGCTACGTGGTGGTGCATCCCGCCTCGTAGGGCCGACCATCCCGGAGGGGGTGGCGGTGTTTCACGTGAAACACCGCCACCCCCTCCTTCTGTGCGCGGAGGGTCCCGCCGTGGCGGTGGGCGGATGGTTCCCCTCCCCTCGCGTGTCCCTCCCCGGGAGCGGGGCGGCCTCCCGCGGATGGGGCGGTCCGGCGGGTCGCGCCGACATGTGGCTGTGTCGACTTCTCGCCATGGAGTTCACCGCACGACGCACGCCGCCGCTCCGGGGGGGTGTCCGTGGGAGGGCGCCGGAGAGGGCGGCGCGCCGGTGTTTCACGTGAAACACCGACACCGGCCTCCACGGGGATTCCCCGCCGGTGTCGGGTGTTCTGAGGCGGGGAACGCAGAGAACGGGTGCGGGAAGGTCGCCCCGCCGCCAGGCCGGCGATGTTTCACGTGAAACCCTGGTGTTCCCCGAGCGTAGGATCATGGAGGGTCTTTTCCCTTCGCGCGCGGAAACGCTGTCCGCCGCGCACCCTCTCCCCCTCGCCGATCGGCACGCCGTCGTGTAGAGGAAGCCGCAGCGAACCAAGTAGGGAAGTGATGATGGACGAGTGCACAGGTGGTGACCGATGACCTCGGGCGTTGAGGAGCCCGGCGCCGTGCCCCCCGCTCCGCCCGCGCAGGCGGAGGCTGTCTTCGGCGACTCCCTGCCGAAGGCGCGGCGCTACGCCGAACTGCTCGCCGACGACGGGGTGCGGCGGGGGCTGATCGGCCCACGCGAGGTCCCCCGCCTGTGGGAGCGCCACCTCATCAACTGCGCCGCCGTGGAGGAGCTGCTCCCCGAGGGGGCCGAGGTGGTGGACATCGGATCTGGCGCCGGACTGCCCGGCCTGGTGCTGGGCCTGCTGCGCCCCGACATCCGGATGATCCTGCTGGAGCCGCTCCTGCGCAGGACGGTCTTCCTCGACGAGGCGGTCGGTCTCCTGGACCTGCCCAACGTGGAGGTGCGGCGCGGCCGGGCCGAGGAGGCCCACGGCGAGCTGTACACCGACTTCGTGACCGCCCGGGCCGTCGCCCCCCTGCCGCGGCTCGCGGGATGGGCCCTGCCGCTCCTGCGCAAGGGCGGGAGTCTGCTGGCGCTCAAGGGGGAACAGGCGGAGGCCGAGTTGGCGGCCGCCGAGCAAGACGTTTCGAAACTGCGGCCGAGCGTCAGCGATGTGATTCGGGTGGGGCGGGGTAAAGTCGATCCAGCTACCACGGTCGTTCGCGTCACGGTGACATCCGACGGTGGTCCGCCCGTGCCCGGGTCACAGAAGAAGGCGCGGAGCGGCAAGAAGAAGCGCGGACGGAAGAGGTGAACTCATTCGTGTCCCAGAACCCAGCCGACAACCCCGATGTTTCACGTGAAACATCCCCGGGGGCCTCTGGAGACCTGCTCGATGTTTCACGTGAAACGTCACCCCAAGGCTCCTACGGCGTCCCCGACACCCCGCTCGCTCGTGCCGCCCAGGCGGCCATGGCGGTTCGCGGGCACGACGACGTCTGGCCCAGGCCCAAGTCCTGCCGGGTGATCAGCGTCGCCAACCAGAAGGGCGGCGTCGGCAAGACCACCACGACGGTCAACATCGCGGCCGCCCTGGCGATGCACGGACAGCGTGTCCTCGTGGTCGACCTCGATCCGCAGGGCAACGCGTCCACGGCGCTCAGCATGGAACGGGACAACCAGACCCGGTCCATCTACCACTGCCTGGTGGAGGACGAGGAGATCCGCAAGCTCGCCCAGCCGGTGCCGGACATCCCCAACCTGTGGTGTGCCCCGGCCACCATCGACCTGGCGGGCGCGGAGATCGAACTGGTCTCGCTCGTCGCGCGTGAGGCCCGGCTCAAGCGGGCCTTCGACGCCTACGACACCTCGGACCTGGACTACATCCTCATCGACTGCCCTCCGTCGCTCGGCCTGCTCACGGTCAACGCGATGGTGGCGTGCGACGAGGTCATGATTCCGATCCAGTGCGAGTACTACGCCCTGGAGGGCCTGGGGCAGCTTCTCCGCAACGTGGAGCTCGTCCAGTCCCACCTGAACCCGGGGCTGGCGATCAGCACCATCCTTCTGACGATGTACGACGGCCGCACCCGGCTCGCGCAGCAGGTGGCCGACGAGGTGCGCTCGCACTTCGGGGACACCGTCCTGGAGACGCTGATCCCCCGTAGCGTCCGTGTGTCGGAGGCGCCCAGCTACGGCCAGTCGGTGATGACCTACGACCCCGGGTCCACCGGTGCGGTGGCCTACCTGGAAGCCGCCCGGGAGATCGCCCACCGGGCGCAGAGCATCAGCCGCTGAGGTCGGTACGCCCCGGCGGTCGGCGCCGGGTGGAGCATGTGTGAGGAGTGTGGAGTTGCCGGTGAGCCAGCAACGGCGCGGACTGGGCAAGGGACTGGGTGCGCTCATCCCGCAGGGACCGACGGCCCCGGCGCCGTCGGAAAGCGAGCGGGAGGCGACGGAGACTCCCGCGCCCGAGCCGGAGGGCCCCGAGACCCTGCCGGACGGGACGTACCTGGAGGAGGTCGAACTCGCCGATATCCGGCCCAATCCGCGTCAGCCCCGGGTCCACTTCTCGGAGGAGGCGCTGGAGGAGCTGCGGGACTCGATCGCCGAGGTCGGCCTGCTCCAGCCGGTGGTCGTGCGGAAGCTGCCGCCGGGTGAGGAGGTCGGCTACGAACTCGTCATGGGTGAGCGCCGGTGGCGGGCGAGCAAGGAGGCCGACCTCGATCGGATCCCCGCGATCGTCCGGAGCACCGATGACGACGACCTGCTCCGGGACGCCCTCCTGGAGAACCTGCACAGGCAGGAGCTCAACCCCCTGGAGGAGGCGGCGGCGTACCAGCAGCTTCTGGACGACTTCGGCTCCACCCACGGGGAACTGGCCCAGCGGATCGGCCGCTCCCGTTCGCACATCACCAACACCCTGCGCCTGCTGAACCTGACGCCGAAGGTGCAGACACGCGTGTCCGCCGGTGTGCTCAGCGCCGGGCACGCGAGGGCGCTGCTGCGCCTGGAGGACCCCGACCTCCAGGAGCGCATGGCCACACGCGTGGTCGGGGAGGGGATCTCGGTCCGCTCCCTGGAGGAGATCGTCGACCTGCACGACAAGGGGCACGCGGTCGAGAAGGAGGAGCGTACGCGCCGCCTTGCCGCGAAGTCGGCCCCTCCGCCCCAGGTGGAGGAGTGGGCGACGCGTCTGGGAGACCGGTTGGACACCTCGGTGAAGGTGGACGTCGGTAAGCGGAAGGGCAAGATCGTCGTGGAGTTCGCGACGTTGGATGACCTGGAGCGCATCATCAAGCAGTTGGACTCCTGACTCCTCCTGACCTCCGGCGGCCGTGTTTCACGTGAAACACGGCCGTTCCGCTGTCCGGCGGTCCTACCGTCCGGTGGAGCGGTGGAGCGGTGGAGCGGTGGAGCGGTGGAGCGGTGGAGCGGTGGAGGGACCGGAGGGCTCGGTGTTTCACGTGAAACACCGAGCCCTCCGGTCGCGGGGCACGCCGGTGACTCCCGCCGACACACGAGAGGCCCCCGGAACGCTCCGGGGGCCTCTCGTACGTCGGCCGACGGTTACAGGAAGTCGGCCAGCTCCTTCTCCAGGACGCGCTTGGGCTTGGCGCCGATGAGCTGCTTGACGACCTCGCCGTCCTTGTAGACGTTCATCGTCGGCAGGGACATGACGTTGTACGCACGCGGCGTCTCGGGGTTCTGGTCGGTGTTCAGCTTGACGATCGCGATCTTGTCGCCGTACTCGTCGGCCAGCTTGTCCAGGACCGGGGCCATCTGCTTGCACGGGCCGCACCAGTCGGCCCAGAAGTCCACCAGGACCGGCTTGTCGCTGGCGAGGACCTCCTCCTTGAAGGTGGAGTCGGTGACGTGCTTGACAGTGGACATGGTTCTCCTTGGTTCGACGAAACCGTGGTGACGGGGGCCTGGGGGCGGGTCCTCCGGGAGGGCCCGCCGTGGTCAGCTGCCGTGCTCGGCGAGGTAGCGCTCGGCGTCGAGGGAGGCGGCGCAGCCGGTTCCCGCGGCGGTGACCGCCTGCCGGTACTGGTGGTCGACCACGTCGCCCGCGGCGAAGACGCCTTCGAGGTTGGTGCGGGTGGACGGGAAGTCCACCTTCACGTAGCCCTCGTCGTCGAGCTCGACCTGCTTGTCGAACAGCTCGACGCGCGGGTCGTGGCCGATCGCGACGAACAGGCCGGTCACGTCCAGCGTGCTGGACTCGCCGGTCTTGTTGTCGAGGATGCTCAGGCCGGTGACGCGCTCCTTGCCCAGGACCTCGGTGACCTCCGAGTTCCACAGGAAGCTGATCTTGTCGTTGGCGTGCGCGCGCTCGGCCATGATGCGGCTCGCGCGCAGCTCCTCGCGGCGGTGGACCACGGTCACGGACCTGGCGAAGCGGGTGAGGAAGAGCGCCTCCTCCATGGCCGTGTCGCCGCCGCCGACCACCGCGATGTCCTGGTCGCGGAAGAAGAAGCCGTCGCAGGTGGCGCACCAGGACGTGCCGCGTCCGGAGAGCTCCTTCTCACCGGGCACGCCCAGCTCGCGGTAGCCGGAGCCAGTGGAGAGGATGACCGTGTGGGCGAGGAAGGTCTCACCGCCCGCGACGACCTCCTTGACCGGCTTGGTCAGGTCCACGGAGGTGACGTCCTCCGGGACCAGTTCGGCGCCGAACCGCTCGGCCTGCTTGCGCATGTGGTCCATCAGGTCGGGGCCCATGATGCCGTCGGGGAAGCCGGGGAAGTTCTCGACGTCGGTGGTGTTCATGAGCGCCCCGCCGGCGGTGATGGAGCCCTCGAACACGAGGGGGCGCAGCTCGGCACGGGCGGCGTACACGGCGGCGGTGTAACCCGCCGGTCCGGAACCGATGATGATGACATTGCGGACGTCACTCACGCTTAGGCCCTTCACACAGTCACAGCCCTGGCCACGCGGTGTGACCCCAGGGGAAGATGGTTAGCACAACCGATGGTAGGCGCAGGGCATTCCCGAAAGGACCCCGCCGGATTACGGGGGAGGGGTATGGGCGGCCGTACTCGGGCCGCTCTCGGGCCGGGCGTCGGCCCCGCGCCCGGCCGGGCCCGCCCAGAAGCCCCTCAGGTGCCGCTCCGGCGGCTCCCCAGGGCCGACCGTGCCGCCAGGGCGACCGCGCCCGCGACGAGCCCCCACAGGGCGTTCACGGCCAGCACGGCGACGAGGGCGAACGGGTTGGTGGCCGGCCCCCGGAGTTCTCCGAGCATGATCGGGGACAGGACCGCGCTCAGCACGGTCGCGAACACCGCGTAGGCCAGCCCCGTGTACACCAGGGTGATCAGCGGGCGCGGGACGCGGGCGACCACCACCGCGGCCACCCAGACGAGGGTGACGAGGGCGGTCGTCCCCCACTGGAGGAAGGGGCTCCAGCCCAGCCTCTCGGTGACGCCGGTGATGCTGAGCAGGGGGCGCAGCAGGGCGAGGGCCCCCAGTCCCAGTACCAGCGCCCACGGGACGTCGGAGAACGGACCGGCGGAGCGCGGTTCGGACGGTGTCGGCTGCTGGCTCACGGCTACCTCGCGGACTCGTGTCTGTGACTGGTGCGGTTCGTGGCCGACGTGGTGTGCGACTGGTGCGGTCCTTGGCCGGCGCACGGAACGGGGACGCCTCCGACGCTAGGGACGCGGCCCCGCCCGCGCGTTCGCCGGGGGACCCCGGCCCCTACGCGCCCCGGCCCCCACGCCCTACGTCCGGACGCGTAGCGGCGCGGGCCCGTGGTCCCGGGCCGGGCGGGGACCCGCTCCGTAGAATCGGCGCATGTCCAGTGACCGCCAAGGCCTCGTCGTCGACGCGCTCCTCGGGTTCGCCGTCTTCGCCGTGGTGGCGATCGCCGTTGGGTCCGACGTCAGCGACAGGGGGAACCTGCCCCTGGGCTACGCGATGGCCGCCGTGCTCGGCGCGCTCATGCTGGTCCGCCGCCACCGGCCGGTCGCGGTCCTGGCGGCCACCTCGGTCCTGGTCATCGCCAACTACGTGCTCGACCTGCCGACCATCGGCCTGGCGGTCCCGGTGGCCGCCGCGCTGTACTCGGCGGCGGAGGCGGGCCGGGCCTCCTGGGCCGCCTCCGCCGCGGCCGCCCTGGTGGGGATCTCCACCGCGGCGCGCCTGGGGGAGGGGCAGGACCCCGCCTACCTCCTGGGGTACGAACTGGCCTCCACCGTGGCCGTCATGGGCGCCGCCGTCGCCCTGGGCCACGTGCAGTGGCAGCGCCGCCGGTCCGACCTCCAGCGTGCGCGGATCACCGCTCTGGACCGGCAGGCGCGCGAGTCGGAGTCGGCCGAGCGCCTGGCGCTCGAACGCACCCGCATCGCCCGGGACCTGCACGACGCCGTGGGACACCACCTGTCCGTGGTGTCCCTGCACACGGCGGTGGCCGCCGAGGCCCTCGGCGACGACCCCGCGGACGTGCCCGGCGCCCGGTCCGAGCTGGAGCACGTCGCGCAGGCGGCCCGGGCCGGACTGCGCGAACTGCGCGCCACCGTGCGCGCGCTGCGCGACGCCGACCCGGGCGAGGACCGGGTCTCGTCCCTGGCGCACCTGGGCGAACTGGTGGAGACGGTCCGCGCGGCCGGGGTGGACGTGGCGGTGTCCGGCGCCCCGGAGCCGGGGGAGGTGCCGGGCATGGTGGACGCGACCGCCTACCGGATCGTCCAGGAGGCGCTCACCAACACGCTGCGCCACGCCCGCGCCCGCCGGGCGCGGGTGGGCTTCACGAGGGAGGACGGAGTGCTCGACGTGACGGTGACCGACGACGGGCCGGCCGCACCGGCCGGCTCCCCGGCCGGCAGCGGACTGGCGGGGATGCGCGAGCGGGTGCGCCTGGTCGGCGGATCGGTGGAGGCGGGTCCCAGGCCCGGGGGCGGGTTCGGTGTGCACGCACGGCTGCCCCTCGGGGGTGACCGGTGATCCGGGTCCTGCTCGTGGACGACCAGCCCCTGGTGCGCACCGGTGTGCGCGCCCTGCTGGAACGGGACGGGGGGATCGGGGTGGTCGCCGAGTCCGGGAACGGCCGCGAGGCGCTCGTGGACATCGACCGGTACCGGCCGGACGTGGTCCTGCTCGACCTCCAGATGCCCGCGATGGACGGGCTCGCCGTGCTCCGTGAACTGGGGCGCCGGGCCGACAGGTCGCCAGGGGGACATGTCGACACGTCGACGGACCGGCGCACCCGTGTGGTGGTCCTCACCACGTTCGGCGAGGACGACAACGTGTTCGCCGCGCTCCGGCTGGGCGCCTCCGGCTTCCTGCTCAAGGACGCCGGCCCCGGGGAGCTCAGGGAGGCGGTGCGCACGGTCGCGGCGGGGGAGGCACTGCTCTCCCCGGGGGTCACCCGCCGGGTGATCGAGCGGCTCGCCGACACCTCGGTCGATCCGGAGGCGGCGGCCCGCCTGAACGTGTTGACCGGCCGGGAGCGGGACGTGCTCGCACTGGTGGGCCGGGGCATGTCGAACCAGGAGATCGGCGCCGAGCTACACCTGAGCCCGGCGACCGCCCGCACCCACGTGGGCCGTGTGCTGGCCAAGCTCGGGGCCCGCGACCGGGTGGGCCTGGTGGTGATCGCCTACGAGACGGGTCTGGTCCGCCCCGGCGGGTGAGGGGAGGGTCGGAACGCGTCGACAGGTCGCCGTGGGGACACGCCCACACGTCGACACGTCGACACGTCGACACGTCGACACGTCCGTACGTCGACACGTCACCCCGGCGGCTCTCCGGGGTCTCAGGGGGCCTGGACGGTCCCCTGGTCGAGGACGCTCTTCGCCGTGTCGCCGCCCTGGGCGCAGCGCGGGTCGACCACGTACACCTCGTACCGCTCGCCCCGGGGAGCGAACAGCACCCATGCCCGGGAGCCCCCGTCGCCGTAGGAGGCGTCGTCCACCAGGGTGAAGCGCGTCCCGAACTCCTCGCCGAGAAGCAGGGCGCACTCCTCCACCCCGGCGGGCACGGGCTCCACCGGAGCCATGGGCTCGACGCCCTCGGAGGAGGGCGCGCCCCCCACGGGGGACCGGTCGAGCGTCAGGGCGGCCTGCTCGGGCAGGGACGCGTCGGTGTAGACGGTCTCGCTCCGCACCACCTGCGGCGTGTAGGACTGAGCGGCCTCCGGAGCGGCCTCCCCGCCCCCCTCCTCCTGGAGCGGGGCGGCGACGCCACTGGACTGGTCCGCGGCCGGGGAGAGCATGCCGTTGAACACGGCCGCGCCGCCGCCACCGATGACGACCGCGGCGGCGGCCACCATCATCAGCTTCGGCATGAAGCCCGGACCGTGCCCGCGCCTGCGCCTGCGGGAGAGGGGGACCACCGTGGCGCCGGAGGCCGGGGCCCCGGCGGCGGGAGCCGCGTCGTCTCTCGCGGGGCTCTCGGCGGCGCGTTCGCGCACCGCCTCGGCGATGCGCCGGTCGAGGAGGTCGGCGACGTCCCGGGGCATGGCGGGAGCCGGTGCGGCGGCCAGCGCCTCGCCGACCCCGGTCAGTTCGTCCAGGGTCGACGCGCAGGTCGCGCAGGTGTCTATGTGGGATGCGACGGTGCGTTCCTCGTCGGGCTCCAGAAGCTCCTCGGCGAAGAATGCGAGTGCCTCCACATCTGGGTGGGACGTCACGATGGGTTGGCACCTCCTCTCCCAGTTGTGACGTCTCCGGGGTGCTGAGGGTTCCTCAGATGGGCCAGTGAGGGCAGAAGTTTGGCGCGACCTCGCGCACACCTGCTCTTGACCGTCCCCGACGCGACGTCCAGGATCTCGGCGGCCTCCTCCACGCGGTAGCCGAGCATGTCCACGAGGGTCAGTGCCATGCGCTGGTCCAGCGGGAGCAGCTCCAGGGCGGCGTGCACGTCCATGCGCGCCTCCGTCTGCGAGGCGTGGTCCGGGGCGCCGCCCATGCGGCCGAGCCGCTCGTTGGACATCACGTCCAGGGTCGAGTCCTCGGTGGGGGTGGCCGGGCGCACCTTGCGGCGGCGCAGCCGGTCGTGGCAGGCGTTCACCACGATCCGGTGCATCCACGTGCTCACCTGCGACTCGCCACGGAATCGGTCGGCGGCGCGGAACGCGGACAGGAACGCGTCCTGGAGCGCGTCGGAGGCCTCCTCGGGGTCGCCCATCATCCGCACGGCGACAGCCCAGAGGCGCTCACGGTGACGACGCACCAGGACCGCGAAGGCCTGGTCGTCACCCTGAGCGTGCCTCGTCAACAGCTCCCGGTCAGGAAGCTCCTGGACGGCGTCCATCAGCGCTGATCACATATCCCCACACATCGGCGTCCGTCAGAGGCCGCGTACCTCGACCTCATTGATGGTCCCACGCCATTTGCCGTCGTCGTTGGGCAGCTTCGTGAACCAGATCAGCACGTACTGCCCGGACGCGCCCTCGTCGAGGGAGACGGTCGTGGAGCCGCCCACCGTCTCCTGCGTGACGGCGGGGAGGTTGGCGTCCAGACTGCTCTGGTCGCCGACCGACTTGTCGTCGCCGACCCGGATCTCCACCGGGTACTCCAGTTCGGGCATCTCCAGGACGACCTCGTGGACCTCCTGGCTGGAGCCCAGGTCCAGCAGCAGGCCGACGCCCCCCTTCTGCATCTCCAAGGGGTCCCAGTAGCCCTGGGTGCTCCAACCGGTGGAGGGGTCGCCGTCGTAGGCCTTCGGGGCGTTCTCCGAGTGCTCCTCGCCGTCGCCGCCCGGCAGCGGGTCGAAGCCCTCGGCGCCGGCGATCTCCAGGCCGCTCAACTCGGGACCGTCGTCCTGTGTCTCCTCCGCGGCGCCGCCACCGGAAGAGGTGTCGTCTCCGCTGGAGCGCATCATCACCCCGACCGTCCAGGCGCCCGCGACCACGGCGGCGAACAGCACCACCGCGAGCGCGCCGATCAGGAGCTTCCTGGCGGAGGGCTGTGCGCGGGCGTCCCGCCGGTCCATCCGGGAGGGGGCCGGGCGCTCCGCGCGCTGTACGTCCTCGCTCCTGTGCGTGCTCCCGCCCCGCTGGGCGCCTCCGCCCCGCTGCGCCGCCGCGCCGTTGCGGGCGCTGCGGCGGGGACCGGAGCCTGTGCTGTCGAACTCGCCGGTGCGGCGGGAGGTCCCCGGCTCGGGCGGCGGGGTCGACTCGGCGGGGGAGACGGGGAGGGGGATGAGCCGGGGCACCTCGGCCATGGCCGCGCAGAACTCGGCGGGGGAGGTGATCGGCGGTCCGGGCACCACCTGCCCCGCGAGGTGCGGCAGGGCCGCGCGCGTGGTGATGGTTCCCAGGGGCTCGGTGATGCCCCGCCGGATCTGGTGCGGCGGGTAGGGGCCCGCCGAACCCTGCGGCGCGGCGGGCAGGCCGCTCTGCGGGCCGCCGGGCCAGTGCCCGGTGAGCGCCGCGTAGAGCAGGTTGCCCAGGCCCTGGGCGTCGGCCGCCGCGGGGTCGGCGACACCGTTGCCCAGCAGTGCGGCGTCCACGCCGATGCCGGTCACCTTGACCGCGCCCCCGCTGCTCCACATGAGCTTGCTCGGGGTCAGGCACAGGTGGTGCAGGCCCCCCGCGTGCGCGGCGGCGATGGCCTCGGCCGCCTCGGCGACCAGGCCGGCGGCGCGCTCGGACTCCATGGGGCCCTGCGCGAGGAGGTCGGCGAGGGAGGAGCCGATGACCCACTCCTCGACGACGTAGGGGACGGGGGCGGAGTCGTCCGCGTCGAAGACCTGTGTGACGCGGGCGTCGGGGATGCGGCTCGTGGCCCGGGCGGCGCGCACGACCTCGGACGTGCGCGGGAAGCCCTCGGTGAAGGTCCACACCGCGACGGGTCGCGCGAGGGTCTCGTCGGTGGCCTTCCAGCGGGTGGCTCCGCCGGTCTCGCTCACCACCTGGTCGAGGCGGTAGCGGTTGGCCAGCTTCGCCCCGGGTTCGATGAGGAAGGTGCTCATGATGGGAGTGACGGGTGCCAGTGCCGTTGTTGCGCGCGTTCCCGGGCTCCGCGGTCACCTGTGGACCGGAGCGGTACGGGGTACGTGCGTGGGGGTCGGCCCTGACTGCTGTCCCCAGCCTCCCTTCGGGCAGCTCGGATGAACATTGCTGTAGCGGTAAAGCGATGCCTGTCCATGCTAGGACGCCTGAACAGCATCTTCGGAGGGCATCGGGTACTCATCCACCTTCTGGGGCGTAACGGCACATGACCACCCAACATCGTCTGTTCCTGGTGATCAGCGGCGTAGCAGTCGTGTTTTGAGCAAATCGAGGAATGACGTGACTTCGGTCACATTGAGAAATCTGGCGGTGAGCACGAACAGTACTGCACCGACGGCACCGCCCGCCGCCATCGACGTCAGAGCGGGCCAGACGTCGCCCGGCAGGTCCCGGAAGAGGTGGATCATCACCGCCCCGAAGACCGCTGCCGGGACGGTCGCCAGGTACAGCCTGAACAGTGTGGCCGCGGTCCGGCGGCCGTCCAGGCCGTTCAGCCGCCGGTGCAGCAGGAACCACATGGTGACGGAGCCCACGACGTAGTACAGGCCGTAGGGCACCGGCAGCCACACCACGACGTACTGCGGCTCCACGAGGAACAGCAGGCCGACCGCGGTGACGGCGTGGGCGGTCTCGGCGGGGATCGACACCAGGGCCGGGGTCCGGGTGTCGCCCAGCGCGTAGAACACGCGCATCTGGAGCTGGAACAGCGTGAACGGGATCAGCATCAGGCAGAAGACCATGAGGATCCGCCCGATCGCCGCAGCGTCCTGCGCGCTCGTGCTGCCCTGCGCGTAGATCAGCACGCAGAACGGGATCGCGAAGACGATCATCGCGACCGAGATCGGCACGATCAGTACCGACGACAGCCGGAAGCCGCGCGAGAAGTCGCTGCGCACCTGGTCCTTGCGGCCCGCCGCGACGTGCTCGCTCATACGCGGCAGCAGAGCGGTGATCACCGAGACCGCGATGACCGCGTACGGAAGCTGGAACAGCATCGACGCGAACTTGTACGCCGCGATACCCGCGCCGGAGTCGAAGCCCGCCTCGGCGGCGCGGGCACCGGCCCGCGTCGCCACGTTGGTGGACACGAGCGCGCCCAGTTGCGCCACGACGATGTAGAGCATCATCCACGAGGCGGCGCCGGCCGCCTCGCCCAGTCCCGAGCCCCGCAGGTCCAGGCGGGGCCGCCAGCGGAAGCCCGCAGCGGCCAGCGCCCACACCAGGACGGCGGCCTGGACGACCTGGCCGGCGGCCGTGCCCAGTCCCAGCAGCATCAGCTCGCCGGAGGTCACGCTCGACGGGTCCCGGCCCGGCCCCGCCAGCTCCAGGAACCACAGGCCGACGCCGATGATGACCAGGTTGTTCAGCACCGGCGCCCACATGGGTGCGCCGAACCTGTTGCGCGCGTTGAGCATCGCGCTGGCCAGGCCGCTCGCGCCGATGAAGAAGATCTGCGTGACCAGGTAGCGGGCCAGGACGACCGAGACCTCGTACTGGTCCCCGGAGAACCCGCCCGCGTAGATCCGGATGAACCACTCCGCGATCAGCACCGACACCAGGGTGAGCGCGAACAGCGCCAGCAGCATCAGCGTGACCAGGCGCTGCTCGATCCCGTTCCCGCCGTCGGCGTCCAGCTTGCGCCGCTTGACCAGGAACGGCACGAACACGCTCGCCAGCAACCCGCCGATGAGCAGGTCGTAGACCATGTACGGGACCATGCCCGCCGTCTGGTAGGCGTCGCCCAGCAGTTGGGTGCCGATCGCCGCCGCCAGGATGATGGTGCGGACGAACCCCGTCACCCGGGAGACGACGGTGCCCAGCGCCATGACCGCGCTGGACTTGGCGATGTTGCCCGGCGCGGTGTGGGCGCTGCCGCCGATCTCGTCGCCGTCCTCCAGGCCGGCCCTGTCCGCGGTGCCCACGTCACCGATGTCGCTCGGGTCCCGAAGCGTCCTCAGCCCCGTCTCGGGCTCGGTGTCCGGCTCGTCGTGCTCGTAGGTGTCGAGCACGTCCTCCGGCATGACCATGTGCCGCCGACGGAGGTCGCGGCCCCCCGGCGGGTCGGCCTCCGCCGGAGGCACGTGTTGTGACTGGTCGCTGGACACCGTCGGGCTGTCCTTACTCTCGGGCTGGCGGCTTGGGGCCTCGGCGGGTCAGGGCCGGGGAGGACGGTTACGGCATCAACGACGCAGGCGGCCGCGGACCAGTTCCACCGCCGCGCTCAGCTCCGGAACGCGCAGCAGCCGCGCGGAGCCGAGGAAGAGCAGTGCGCCGAGGGCGCACCCGGCGACCGGGGCACCGACGTAGGTGGCCAGGCCGGGGCCGACATAGGAGTCGAAGGCCCAGAGCACACCCAGTCCGGCCGCGATGCTCGGAAGGACGGCCAGGTGCAGGCGCAACATTGTGCCAAGGATGTGCCTTCCGTCAAGACCCCCGATGCGCCGGCTCAGCACCATGCCGGCGATGGTCAGGCCGGACAGGAACGAGACCATGAAGCCCGCGGCCACGCCCACGACCACGTTGGCCGGGGGAAGCAGCAGGTAGGAGGCCAGGGCCAGACCGCTGTGGACGGCCAGGTTGGCGATGGCGATCATCGCGGGGGTACGGGTGTCGCCCATGGCGAAGAACACGCGCAGCATCAGTTGGAACACGGTGAACGGCACCAGGCCCAGCGACATGACCGCGAGGATCTGCCCGATGTTGACCGCGTCGGCCACCGAGGTGGAGCCGCGGGCGAACGCCAGGACGGCCAGCGGCTCGGCGAACATCGCCACCGCGAACGCGGTCGGCACCAGGACGAACGCGGAGGTGCGCAGTGTGCGGGAGAAGTCCGAGCGCACCGAGTCCCAGTCGTGGTCGTCGGCGTGGGCGCTCATCCTGGGCAGGAGCACGGTGATGAGGGAGACCGCGATGATCGCGTACGGCAGTTGGAAGAGCTGGTACGCCAGGTTGTAGGCGCTGATGCCCGCACCGACGTCGAGGCCCTGCCTGATGCTCGCCACGTTCGCGGCGTTGGCGATGTTGGTGGTGATCCACAGCCCCGCCTGGGTGAGGAGGGTGTAGAGCATCATCCACCCGGCGGTGCGCACGGCCTCGCCGAGCCCGGAGCCGCGCAGGTCCAGGCGGGGGCGCCAGCGGTAGCCGGTTCGGGTGAGGGCGACGAACAGCACGAGCGCCTGGAGCACCATGCCGCCCGCGGTACCCGCGCCCAGCAGGACGAGCTGGCCCTCGGTGACGGTCTCCGGGGTGCGTCCGGGGCCGGCGACCAGCAGGAACATCCCGGCCACGGACATGATGACGATGTTGTTGAGCACCGGGGCCCACACGGCCGCGCCGAACCTCCCCCGGGTGTTGAGCATGGCGCTCAACAGGCCGCTCAGGCCCACGAAGAAGATCTGCGCGAGCAGGAACCTCGCCAGGTAGACCGACGTGTCGAACTGGGCCTCGGTGAACTGGGATCCGTACAGCCAGATGAGGAGCTCGGCGGCCAGGATCGCGGCCGTGGTGAGGACGAACAGCGCCAGCACCGTGGTGGTGAACAGGCGGTTCTCGGTGGCCCTGCCGCCGTCCGCGTCGTTCTTGCGCCGCTTGACCAGGAACGGGATGATGACGCTGGCCATCAGCCCGCCGATGAGCAGGTCGTTGAGGATGAACGGGATCGTGTGCGCGGTGTGGTAGGCGTCACCGAGCAGGTGGGTGCCGATGGCCGCGGCGAGCACGATGGTGCGGGCGAACCCGGTGATCCGGGAGGCCAGGGTGCCCACGGCCATGATGACGCTGGAGCGCATCATGCCGCCGCCGGAGTCCGGGCCGCTGTCGGAGTCCGCGTCGAAGCCGGTGCCCGGCCCCCGGCCGGAGCCGTCGTCGTCACCGGCCGCGGTGTCGGAGGAGGGGTCGGACTCGGGCGCCGTGGCTGTTCTCGGCAGCTTGCCGTCCTCGAAGGACGGCACGGGGCCGCCGCCGGGGCGGGTCGCGGTCTCGCCCGGGAGCGGGTCCTCGGACTGGGGGGAACGGCGGTGCTGCCCGCCGTCGCTCGAAGAGTCGGTGACCACCGTGGATCAGGGTTCCTTTCGTCCGACTGGGGAATGTCCGGCCGCGGCGCCGTCGTTCGGCTTCCGCGGCTCGGGTACACGTGCGGCGTGTACCGGCATGGAGACGTATGGGTGTGTCGACATGGCGTCCTGTCGGTAAGGGGCCGTGTCACCCACCGGTCAGCCGGGGCGCGGGGTCACTTTCCCCTGCCGCCCGTGTTCCGCTCCGCGTGGTCCCTCTCGGGCACCGCGGCGGAGTCCTGGCCCTCCGGGTGCGGCGAGTCCGGGTCCCGGTCCTCGGGGTCCTGCCCGCCGCCGTCCCGGCCGGCCTCCCGGGTCTCCTCCGGGGAGCCGCCGGGGACGTCATCGTCCGAGGCGCGTTCGCCCCGGTCCTCCTCGCCCGGAGCCCCGTCGCCGGGGGTACCGCTGTCGGGGGCTCCGTCGCCGGGGGCTCCGTCGCCGGGGGTACCGCCGCCGGGGGTACCGCCGCCGGGAGTCCCGTCGCCGGGAGCCCCGCCGTCCTGGTCCTCCCCGGCGGAGGCCTCCTCGGCGGGGGCACCGGGCCGCGACCTCCCGCGCACCCACTTGCGCAGCGCGCGCGGGGCCAGCGCGGCGATCAGGATCAGCATGCCGATACCGCTGATGATCAGCGCCTGGGTGCCCAGACCGGTGGCGTTCACCGGGATCTCGGTGGCCTGGCTGATCGGCTCGCCCTCGGCGTTCTGCAGGCTCACGTTCAGGACCGTGCGGCCGTTGATCCGCGCCGACAGCGGCACGTACACCGTGGTCTTGGCGCCGGGCGCGATCTCGAAGGAGTGGTTGTACTCGCCGACGCTCAGCCGCTCGGAGTTCTCCGAGAAGACCGACAGGTGCACGAACACGGCCTCGTCCTCCAGGTCGTTGGCGACCAGGATGCCGGTGGTACCGGTCCGGCTGGCCAGGGTGACCGGCTCACCGGGGATGACCCGCACGTCGTTCGTGCGGTCCCGCACCGTCTCCGCGACCAGGGAGCGGGTGAGGCCCGCCAGGGCCTCCTTCTCCCGCCAGTACACCGACTCCAGGCGCAGCAGCGCCGGACGGAACGGGTCGCTGTCGTCGACCAGGATGCTGTTGAACAGCCGCACGTCCCGGCTCACGTCCTGGACCTGGTCCAGGTAGGTGGAGCTGAGCTCCCCCTCGGCCGCGCTGTCGGGGTAGTCGAGGGGCCCACGGACATCCTCGCGCTCCTCGGGGACGGGCATTTCGATCGAGTCCAGCGGCTTCGGGGACAGCCACGGCAGGTCGTCGGAGGCGGCCAGTACACCCTGTGCGAACTCCTGGCCGGGGTTCCACCCGGAGTCCGGTGAGGCGACGACCACCCGGTCGCCCGCGGAGTCCTCGCCCGCGATCATCGCGGTCTCGGCGGCGAAGCGCTGGAGGGCGAGCTCGGACTGGCCGGGTCCCCGCGTCGGCATGGACAGCACGTCGGCGATCCCGGAGTCGGAGACCAGCGCGAAGGGCTCCTCGTCGGATTCGGTCTCCGCCTCGGGCAGCGGGGCCTGCGCGCCGGGAGTCGTGGACGCCCAGGAGGCCGTGGGCACGGCCCTCTCGTCCAGCAGGAAGCGGGTGGCGCCGTGCGTGGCGAGCAGTTCGTAGACGCTCTGGTCCATCAGGCCGTTCGGGGGCAGGGCGAAGGTCTCGTCCGCCTCCAGCCCCAGCGTCCGCAGGACCGCCTCCTGGGCGACCCGGAGGGAGGCCTCGGCGTCGGCGTCCATGTCGTTGCGCAGCAGGGAGGCCAGGTCGCTGTTGGCGTAGGGGGTGGCCACCACGGTCTCCTGGGCCAGCACGCCGCGCGCCTCGCGCAGCCACACCTGGGCGGCCTCGCTCACCGGGGTGCCGTGCCGGACCGGCTCGCCCTCGGCGGGCACGGTGAGGGCGTCCTCCAGGACCTCGTGGTCGGCGCTGGCCATACGGAGGATGTCGTCGAGCGTGCCGGGGTCGACCGCCCAGGTGACGGGGACGCCCTCGGCGCCGTCGGCGTCCTCCGGCTCCTCCTGGGCGCCGCCGCCGTCCTCGGTGTCCGCCTCCCCGCCCTCGGTGGCCTCCTCGGTGGGCAGGGCCTCGGCGGTCTCCTCCGCGGTGGCGCCGCCGTCCGTGGGCGGATCCCCGGGGGTCTCGTTCAGGCCGAGCTCCTCGGCCAGGTCCCCGTCACCGGCCTCGAAGGACAGCGGCGTCTGCGCGCCCGCGGCCAGCAGGCGGCCCAGGCGGCCGTCGGCGGTGACGGCCCGGTGCAGGTCGTCGCTGAGGAAGGTGTCCTCGTCCGCGCGCTGGGGCGGTGCCATCAGCGGCCACACCCAGGCGATGTCGACGGAGGGCACGTCCTCGTCCTTCCCGCCCGTGTAGGGGAGGAAGGTGTGCTGGGCGCCGACGACGCTCCCGTCGCCGTCCACCGCCTCGACGACGAGGGGGTACACGCCGTAGGAGGCCAGTTCGAGCTCCTCGACCGGCACGCTCAGGGAGTACCCCTCGCCGGCCCCGGGCGACAGCTCCCCGGTGACGTCCTCGTCCGGCCCCCGGGCGTCGGGCTGCCAGCCCTGGCCCGAGGCGAACCCGTCCAGCTCCTCGCGGTCGCTGAAGGGGTGCCGCGAGTAGCGGATCCGCACGGTGACGTCGTGGAGGCTCTCGGAGGTGGTGTTGGTCACCTCGCCCGTGACCCGCAGGGTGCTGTCCTCGTCGGCGGCGTCCGGCGTGACACGCTCGACGACGAGCGGCTCCGCGGCCCCGTCGTTCTCGGGCTCCGCGTGCGCGGGCGTGGCCGGTATCGGGAACAGCGCGGTGGTCATGGCCGTGACCACCGTCGCGAAGGCAAATCGACGCAACGCTTGACCGGTTTCCTGATTCGGGTCCAGGGAGCCGTCCCACCGGGCTGCGGTGGAGGGGACGGACGAAAAGTGCCCGCACGGCACACACTGCGTACGCGGGTCGGGTGGACGCGGGACAACCGCGGCGTCCTACCACTCCACCCGAAGATACCGTCTTCCCCGTACCGCGGGTCGGGTCGGCGCGTGGCGCGTGGCGGAAGCCCACCCTCTCACCGGACGGTGGGATCCACCAGGGCCGTGTCCTCACGTGTGCGGCGCGGTTCCACCCGGGGGAAACGATTCGCGGTTTGCTTCGGGCGCCGCCTACCCTCGTGGTGTGCCGAACACAGAGTTTTCGCATGAGAGCGACACCGCCCAGCAGCAGAGCGCCGAGGCATCCCGGGAGGCGGGAGAGCTGACCGGTGCGCAGCGGGCGGCGATCACGGCGTTGGCCGACTCCTTCCCGATCGTCTCGGAGGAACTCGGCGACCGCTTCGCCGCGCAGGACCAGCAGCTCGCCCTCGTCGGCGGTCCGGTGCGCGACGCGCTTCTCGGCAGGCCCTCCAACGACGTCGACCTGACCACCGACGCGGTGCCCCAGCGCATCCTGGAACTCGTGGACGGCTGGGCCGACGCCGTGTGGACCGTCGGCATCGACTTCGGCACGGTGGGGCTGCGCAAGAAGGGCCTCCAACTGGAGATCACCACCTACCGCAGCGAGTCCTACTCGCCCAAGTCGCGCAAGCCCGAGGTGTCCTACGGCACCGACATCCACGACGACCTGCTGCGGCGCGACTTCACCGTCAACGCCATGGCGGTGCGCCTGCCGAGCCTGGAGTTCGTCGACCCGTTCGGCGGCCTGGCCGACCTGCGGGCGAAGGTGCTGCGCACCCCCGGCCGGCCGGAGGACTCCTTCAGCGACGACCCGCTGCGCATCATGCGCGCGGTCCGCTTCGCCGCCCAGCTCGGCTTCGCCCTGGCACCCGAGGTGGTCGAGGCCGCACGGGATATGGCCGACCGGCTCTCCATCGTCTCCGCCGAGCGCGTGCGCGACGAGCTGACCAAGCTGATGCTCAGCCCGAACGCGCGCCGCGGTGTCGAGCTGATGGTGGAGCTGGGCATCGCCGAGTACGTGCTTCCGGAGATCCCCAGACTGCGGCTGGAGATCGACGAGCACCACCGGCACAAGGACGTGTACGAGCACTCGCTCACCGTCCTGGACCAGGCCGTCGAGCTGGAGGGGAAGCGGGGCCACGAGCCCGACCTGGTGCTGCGCCTGGCGGCGCTGCTGCACGACGTCGGCAAGCCCAAGACGCGGGCCTTCGAGTCCGGCGGCCGGGTGACCTTCCACCACCACGAGGTGGTGGGCGCCTCGATGAGCCGCAAGAGGCTCACCGCGCTGCGCTTCTCCAAGGACGTGGTGTCCGACGTCAGCACCCTGGTCGGCCTGCACCTGAGGTTCCACGGGTACGGCAAGGGGGAGTGGACCGACTCCGCCGTGCGCCGCTACGCCCGCGACGCCGGATCCCAGCTGGAGCGGCTGCACATCCTCACCCGGGCCGACTGCACCACCCGCAACCGGCGCAAGGCGGCGGCGCTGGCGCGCTCCTACGACGACATCGAGCGGCGCATCGAGAAGCTCGCCGAACAGGAGGAGCTGGACCGCATCCGCCCGGACCTGGACGGCAACGAGATCCAGCAGGTCCTCGGGGTCGAGCCGGGGCCCGTGGTCGGCCGCGCGTACCGCTTCCTGCTGGAGCTGCGCCTGGAGAACGGGCCGATGGGCAAGGAGGCCGCGACCGAGGAGCTGCGCGCCTGGGCCGCCGAGCACATGTGAGGCCCGGCGGCCGGCCCGGGGAGCCGGGGCGCGTCCGGCGGACACGCCCCGGCGGCGCGTACGGCCTCCGGCTCCACCGCGAGAGGACGGATCGACCTGTCGACATACCGCCAGGTCGCCAGGTCGCCAGGTCGACATACGGTCATACCGCCGGATCCCCAGGCCCTGCTCGGTGGACCCGGTCCTGTGCCACCGCACAGCGAGGGCGCCGACGGGGTTCTGGAGGTCCCGCAGGTGCGTCCGTGAGGTACGAGCGGGTGCACCGTAGGGGCCGAAGGTTCCCGTGCCTGCGGCGCCCGAGTACGAGGAGGAGCGCGGCGGAGCCTCAAGGACGACACAGCGAGGGCGCCGACGGGGCTGCCGGAGGTTCCGCGGGTGCGCCTGTGAGGTACGAGCGGGTGCACCGTAGGGGCCGAAGGTTCCCGTACCCGCGGCGTCCGAGCACGAGGCGAAGCGCGGCGGAGCCTCAGGGAAGCACCGCCTAGGCCGACTCCCGTTCCGCCTCGGGCTCGGGGGCCCGGTGCCCCCGGACGGCCCAGGCGGCACCCATCGCCAGGTAGGCGGCGGCCATCAGGGCGACCACGGCGGGACCGACCCCCGACGGCGGCACCAGCACGGTCGACAGCGCCGCGCCCAGCACGAACGTGGCGTTGAACAGCACGTCGTACACCGAGAACACCCGGCCCCGGAACGCGTCGTCGACATGTCGCTGAACCAACGTGTCGACCGTGACCTTCACCCCCTGCGAGACGAAGCCCAGCGCGAACGCGGCCACCGGGAACAGCGCGGCCTCGAAGGGCAGCGCGAACACCAGCAGGACCGCCGACGCCGCCGCGAGCTGTAGGGCGATCCACGTCCCCGGCGCCATCCGGGCGGTCGCCCACGGCGTGGCCACCGCACCGAGGAGGAACCCCGCCCCGGACAGGCCCATCGCCACCGAGAAGCCGGCCAGCCCGGCCACGCCGCCGTCGGTGAACGTGTTGTTGTACAGCAGCAGCGTCACCAGGGTGGAGATCCCGAACAGCACCCGGTGGCCGCCGATCGTGGCCAGCGCGTCCCGGGGCGCCGGGCGCGCCCAGACGTGCCGCACCCCCGACACCATGCCCCGCACCACGTCGTCGACGGCCGTGCGGACCTCCTCGGGTTCCCGTTCCAGGTGCGGGCCCAGCTCCCGGTACCCGAGGGTCAGGGAGACCAGCGCGGCACCGGCGAAGCCGAGCGCGGCCACGAACAGGACGAATCCGGCCCCCAGGGCGCCGTCGCCGCCCAGGAGCCCGAGCGCGGCACCGGTCCCGGCGCCGAGGAAGCTCGCCGCGGTGCCGCTGGTCGGCGTCACCGCGTTGGCCATCATCAGCTTCTCCCGGGGCACCACGTACGGCAGCCCGGCGGACAGCCCGGACAGGAAGAAGCGGTTGACGCTCAGGACCAGGAGCGCGGCGACGAGGAAGGCCGGTCCGTCACCGCCCGACACCAGGAGCGCGCTCACCACCGCGAGCGCCGCCTTGGACAGGGAGGAGAGCAGCAGGACCTGGCGGCGGGGCCACCGGTCGATCAGCACCCCGGCGAACGGCGCCACCACCGAGAACGGCAGGAGCAGCACCGCGAAGGCCGCCGCGACGGCCCCGGCGCTGGTGTGCTGCTCGGGGTTGAAGAAGACGAAGCCGGCCAGCCCGGCCTGGTAGACCCCGTCGGAGAACTGCGAGGCCAGCCGGGTACCGAACAGCCGGCGGAACCGGGACCCCTGGAGGACCGTGCGCAGATCGCCGAAGAAGGACACACCACCAGGGTAGGACGCGCCCGGGCCGTGCGGGCCCCGGCGGCGGCGGTCCACGGCCCTCCCGACGGGGACCGCCGCGCCCCTCGGACGCGCTACTCGCCCGCGATGAAGCTCTCGACCTTGGCGTGCGCCTCGGAGTCGCTGTACTGGACGGGCGGGGACTTCATGAAGTAGGAGGACGGCTCCAGGAGCGGGCCGCCGATCCCGCGGTCCTTGGCGATCTTCGCCGCGCGGACCGCGTCGATGATGATGCCCGCGGAGTTGGGGGAGTCCCAGACCTCCAGCTTGTACTCCAGGTTCAGCGGCACGTCGCCGAACGCGCGGCCCTCCAGGCGGATGTAGGCCCACTTGCGGTCGTCCAGCCACGGCACGTGGTCGGAGGGGCCGATGTGCACCGATCCCGCCTTCAGCTCGTGCGGGATCTGGGAGGTGACCGACTGCGTCTTGGAGATCTTCTTGGACTCCAGGCGCTCGCGCTCCAACATGTTCTTGAAGTCCATGTTGCCGCCGAAGTTGAGCTGGTACGTGCGGTCCACGATCACGCCGCGGTCCTCGAACAGCTTGGACAGCACACGGTGGGTGATGGTCGCGCCGATCTGCGACTTGATGTCGTCGCCGACGATCGGCACGCCGGCACGGGCGAACTTGTCGGCCCACTCGGGGTCGGAGGCGATGAACACCGGCAGGGCGTTGACGAAGGCCACACCCGCGTCGATCGCGCACTGGGCGTAGAACTTGCCGGCCTCCTCCGAACCCACCGGGAGGTAGGAGACGAGGACGTCGGCCTTGCTGGCCTTGAGGGCGGCGACCACGTCCACCGCGTCCTCGGGGGACTCCTGGATGATCTCGCGGTAGTACTTGCCCAGACCGTCGTAGGTCGGGCCCCGCATGACGGTGACGCCGGTCGGCGGCACGTCGCAGATCTTGATGGTGTTGTTCTCGCTGGCCGTGATGGCGTCGGCCAGGTCGTGGCCGACCTTCTTGGCGTCCACGTCGAAGGCGGTGACGAACTCGATGTCGCTCACGTGGTACGGGCCGAACTGCACATGCATGAGGCCGGGTACCCGGGACTCGGGGTTGGCGTCCTTGTAGTAGTGCACGCCTTGGACGAGCGACGCCGCACAGTTGCCGACGCCCACGACGGCTACACGTACCGAACCCATTGGTCCTTGCTCCTTCTTCTTCGCGAACATGGATCCCGCGGCGCGTGACGACGGGTTCCCGCGCCCGACGGCGGTACGGGGGTCTCGTCGTCCCGCGCTCGCTTCCCGTATGTGGTCAGCAGCGCACACGGCGTTTCTGTTCCCACCCGTCGCCCTCCACCGCCCTCAACGGACGCCTTCGGCGCGGTTCTCTTCTACCGTCGCCCTCCACCGCCCTCAACGGACGCCTTCGACGGCGGTTCCCTCCACCTGCCCGGGGAACGCAAGGGGGGAACGTGCATGTCTGGCTGTTTTGTTCAGCTCTGACTCTATCCCTGCCCACTCACGGCTCCGCATGTCAGACCACCGACACGCGAACGCGAACGGGGCCCTGCCCGCCCGTCACCGGCGGTGAACCCCCGGGGTACTGCGGGGAAAATCTCACGTGGCCGCCTCCACCTGCGCCGACGGGGGAGACGACCTCGTGCATGTGTGTCCGGGTCTGCCTACCATCGTCCGACCCCTCCGTGCTGAACTGGCGCTACGGGCGATTCCCGGCCGGTCATGGTCAGATGTCCCATGTCGCGCGATAACCTCGCGCGTGGGTTGTGCTATACCGTTCGATCGCTCTAACGTGACCTGTGATTTGCGTGCGTAGCCGGTAGAGCCCCCGGACCCAGTCCCTGCCTCGGCGGTGTTCCGTCGGCGCGGGGCACCGACGGAGCCGTGCTCCCGCAGGCCACTGACAGGAGGAACAAGCGGCTAACGTCTGCGCGACCTGTTGAAAACCCCCGCCCGCCCCTGGGCGTCCTTTTATCAAGCCTTGAACGACAGGCAGAACAAGTGGACGCGGCCACCCGGGCCGCTCCACGCCGGTCACCGCGAGAAAGAACAGGTCGCGGACCACCGATCCCCCAGGGGGACCGTCCCCCCGTTTCCACCAAGGAATCGTCAGGCCGACCGGCCGTGAGAGGCAATCGAGGACCACGTGAGTACCGAACGACGACGGAATGCCGAGGGCGACCGTCGCCGGGCCGAGGGCCCGGTCGACGGTTCACGCGGCAGCGGCGGACGGCGCAGGGCCGGCGGTCCTGCGCGGGACGAACGTGCCGGAGGACGCCGACGCGCGGACGCCGAAGGCGGGTTCTGGGGAGACGGCGCAGGACCCGAGCGCCCGCGACGCGGCCGCCCCCCGGAGCAGGAGGCGCGTTCCGAGGGCCGCGCCCCCCGGCGCCGCCCCGACGGCGAGCTTCCGCGCCGCCGCTCCGAGGGCGAGCGCCCCAGGCGCCCCCAGGACGGGGAGGCGCCCCGCCGTCGCCCCGAGGGCGAGCGCCCCAGGCCTCCCCAGGACGGTGAGCGCCCCCGCCGCCGTCCCGAGGGCGGGCGTGCGCGCCGCCCGGAGGGACAGCGGCGCCGTCCGGACGAGGACCCCCGCGGCCGCCGCAGGGCGGCGGCGGGCGGACCGCGTGATCCCCGTGACCGCGGCCGTGACCGTGAGAACGCCGCACGCTCCGAGGGCCGCCGCGCCCCGGGGCGCGGCACACGCGCCGCCGGCGGCGGCGGAGGCCGGGGCGGCAGCCGCCGCCGCGGACGCGGTGACGAGGAGCCGGACGACCGCCCCTGGTTCAAGCGCTTCATGTCCAAGGCGTGGAAGCCCGCCCTGGTCACCCTCGGCCTGATGATCATCGGCGGTGTGGCCGCCTTCGCGATCCTGTACGCCACGGCCCCCGACGTCGGTGAGCTGAAGACCAAGGCGGAGACCGAGATGTCCGCCACCCAGATCATGTGGGCCTCCAAGGGCGACGAGAAGCCCGAGGTCGCGGTCACCACGGGCGAGGTCAGGCGCGTCGAGGTCCAGTACGAGGACATCCCGCCGACGGTCATCAACGGGGTGCTCGCCGCCGAGCAGCGCACCTTCTTCACCGACCCCGGTATCAGCATCACCGGTATCGGGCGCGCCGTCCTCTCCGGCGGTGAGGCCGGCGGTGGCTCCACCATCACCCAGCAGATGGCCCGGGGCTACTACAGCAACCTGGACTCGAGCAACAGGTACGTCCGCAAGGTCAAGGAGATCTTCATCTCCATCAAGCTCAACCAGCAGATGGAGAAGGAGGAGATCCTCACGACCTACCTCAACACCATCTACCTCGGCCGCAACGCCTCGGGCATCGCGATGGCGTCCCAGGCCTACTTCGGCAAGGACCTGAGCGAGCTGACCGACGCGGAGGGCGCCTTCCTCGGCATCATCATCCAGATGCCCAGCAACTTCGACGACAACGAACTGGGCCCCTGGACCGAGAAGTACCTGAACGAGGAGCGCTGGCCCTACGTCCAGAACCAGCTGGCGCTCATGCACGAGGAGGACCCGAGCCTCGGCCTGCCCAGGGAGAAGGCAGAGGCCCTGGAGATCCCCGAACGGATCCCGTACGGAGTCGAGGAGGGCGAGGAGGCGGAGACCGACCCCAAGTTCGGCTACGTGCGCCAGGCTGTCACCGACGAGATCATCGAGCGCTACTCCCAGGCGGGCATCACCGCCGAGGACATCGCCACCGAGGGCCTCGTCGTGCAGACCTCGCTGGACCCCGAGCTCATGGACGCCGCGCGCGGTGCCTTCGACATCCTGCCGGCCACCCCCGAGGACACGATGATGGGCCTGACCGCGGTCGACCCCGCCACGGGTGAGATCGTCGCCTTCCACGGAGGCGACAACTCGGTCGAGGACGTCAACAACTCGCTGATCCACCGGACACAGGCGGGATCGTCGTACAAGCCCTACGTGCTCGCCACCGCGCTCAGCAACGGCATCAGCCTCAAGAGCAAGTTCGACGGCGACTCGCCCCAGGAGTTCCCCGGCCTCCAGAGCGAGGTCATCAACGCGGGCAACACCAGCTACGGGCCGGTGAACCTGGTCAAGGCCACCGCCGACTCGATCAACACCCCGTTCGTGAAGCTGGCGTCGGTGCTGGGCGCGCAGACCGTGGACGCCCTCGCGGTCAAGGCCGGGGTGGCCGAGGAGCAGACCACGACCTCCACCCAGGGGCCCCTGGTCGCGCTGGGCACCCACCAGGTGAGCACGCTGGACCAGGCCACCGGCTACTCGACCTTCGCGGCCGGGGGAACGCACCGCCCGGCGCACATGGTCACCGAGCTGCGTACGTCCGAAGGCACGGTCATCCAGCCCGACGACGCCGAGAAGCTGGAGAGCGGCACCAGGGTGGTCGACGAGGGCGTCGCAGCCGACGTCACCTACGCCATGACCCAGGTGGTCGACGGCGGCGGTGGCAGCAACGCCGCACTGCCCGACGGGCGTCCTGTCGCGGGCAAGACCGGTACCTCCAGCGACGCGGTCTCCGCGTGGTTCGTGGGCTACACGCCGCAGTTGGTCGCGGCGGTCGGCCTGAGCCGGGAGAAGGCCACCGACACACTGCAGTTCGACGGCCAGACCGCGGACCAGATCTACGGTGGCACCACCTCGGCCAAGGTGTGGCGCGAGTTCATGATGGTCGCCATGGAGGGCGTCGAGCCGAAGCAGTTCCCGCCGCCGCAGTACGTCGGTGCGGAGGAGAACTACCTGCCCACGCCGAGCCCGAGCCCCGAGGAGCCCTCGGACGAGCCCTCGGACGAGCCCTCGGACGAGCCCTCCGACCAGGAGAGCGAGACCGAGTGCGACCCGGACCACCCGGGCCAGGGGCAGCCGTGCCCGTCGGACGAGCCGACCAACGAGGAGTGCCCCCCGTTGGACTTCGAGTGCCAGGGCGAGGGGGAGCCCGAGCCCCCGCAGGGGTGCGACGGCCGGAACCCGCCCGACGAGTGTGAGACCACCCAGCCGTCCGACCAGCCCACGGTGGAGGGCGAGGAGAACGGAGGAGACCAGGGCGGTCTCTTCGGCCGGACCGGCGCCAGTGGTGGTGAGACCGGCAGGAGGGCCGTTCTGACCCGCGAGGACTGACGCGGTCCACGACGGAGGCGGCGGGGGCCGGTGCGCGGAGGAGCGCACCGGCCCCCGCCCGTGTCGGGGCCGTCCACAGGCGGCACCGGGTGGTACGCGCCTGCTGGTAATCTTGACTCTCGTATGGCTCTGAGCCCGTCGGCGCCCGCCCAAGGCGCGGCATCCACCGCGGGCTCCTGCCCTCCTGCCATGGAGATTCCATGGCCGCGACAGTCCAGAGGAGGAACGTACGCCTATGCGTCGTTACGAAATCATGGTCATCCTCGACCCCAACCTCGACGAGCGCACCGTCGCCCCGTCGCTGGAGAACTTCCTGTCCGTCGTCCGCAACGACGGCGGCTCGGTCGAGAAGGTCGACATCTGGGGCAAGCGCCGCCTGGCCTACGACATCGACAAGAACTCCGAGGGCATCTACGCGGTGGTCGACCTGAGCGCCGAGCCCGCCACGGTCAAGGAGCTGGACCGTCAGTTCGGCATCGCCGAGGCCGTGCTCCGCACCAAGGTGCTCCGCCCCGAGGTCCACTAGGCGGCACCGTCGCGCACCCCCCGACCCCGACCGTTCGTTATGTCACTGGTGGCACGGATGATCGGGGGAGCAGGCGAAACCGTCTGATCCGACTACCTCGAACCGGAGTCCAGCCATGGCAGGCGAAACCCAGATCACGCTCGTCGGCAACCTGGTCGACGACCCTGAACTGCGCTTCACGCCCAGTGGAGCCGCGGTCGCCAACTTCCGTGTGGCCTCGACGCCCCGCACCTTCGACCGCGCGTCGGGGGAGTGGAAGGACGGCGAGTCCATGTTCCTCACCTGCACGGTGTGGCGGCAGTACGCGGAGAACGTGGCCGAGAGCCTCCAGCGCGGTATGCGCGTCATCGTGCAGGGACGCCTGAAGCAGCGCTCGTACGAGACTCGCGAGGGTGAGAAGCGGACCGTCTACGAGATCGACGTCGAAGAGGTCGGCCCGGCCCTGCGCAGCGCCACCGCCAAGGTGACCAAGACGCCGCGCCAGGGCGGCGGCGGTGGCGGTTTCGGTGGCGGCCAGCCCCAGGGCGGCGGCTACGGGAACCAGGGCGGCGGCTTCGGCGGTCCGCAGGGCGGCGGAAGCCGCAGCGGTCCTCCGGCCGACGACCCGTGGGCGACCAACGGTAGCGGTGGGGGCGGTTTCGGCGGTGGCGGCGGCGGAGGCTTCTCCGACGAGCCTCCGTTCTAGTCGGCCAGTAGCAGTACCGGCCCGGCGCCCCGATACGCCAGGCCGTTGTCCACATGTCCCAGCCCATCCCCGGGAGAACCCCGGGGCTCTTGCGAAGGAGCACCACGATGGCGAAGCCTCCGGCGCGCAAGCCCAAGAAGAAGGTTTGCCTTTTCTGCCAGGAGAAGCAGTCCTACATCGACTACAAGGACACCACGCTTCTCCGCAAGTTCATCTCCGAGCGCGGCAAGATCCGTGCCCGACGCGTCACGGGTAACTGCACCCAGCACCAGCGCGACGTCGCGACCGCGATCAAGAACGCGCGCGAGGTGGCCCTGCTGCCCTACACCAGCAGCGCTCGCTAACGGCGATATCGAGGGAGGTTTTTGTCGTGAAGCTGATTTTGACCCACGAGGTCAACGGTCTCGGAGCCCCCGGCGATGTCGTCGAGGTGAAGAACGGCTACGGCCGCAACTACCTGCTTCCCCGCGGGTTCGCCATCCGGTGGACGCGCGGCGGTCAGAAGCAGATCGACCTGATCCAGCGCGCGCGTTCCGCGCGTGACATCCGCACCCTGGACGAGGCCCAGCAGGTCGCGGGCAGGGTCAACGCGCTCACCGTGCGCCTCAAGCAGCGCGCCGGCGAGGGTGGCCGCCTGTTCGGCTCGGTCACGCCCGCGGACGTCGCCGAGGCCGTCAAGGCCACCGGCGGTCCCGAGCTGGACAAGCGTCGGATCGAGATCAAGAACCCGATCAAGTCGGTCGGAAGCCACAAGGTCCAGGTCCGCCTGCACCCCGAGGTCTCCGCGACGATCAAGCTGGACGTCGTCGGCGCCTGACCAGGGCATCCGGCACGTCGGGTCCCGTCTCCTCTCCGGAGGAGGCGGGACCTCGCTGTTTCCGGGGCCGCCGTCCACCGGCTCCCGTCCCCGGCCCCCGTCGCCTTCGAGCCGTGCCGTTCCGGACCTCCTTCCGTAATGGGGGGATACCTCCTGACACGCCTGGCCTCCCAGGCAACCCTTTGGTCACTCTTTGTAATCTATCGTGTTCTCTGTGTTGGTGTCGTATGTTGCGCCACCCCGCACGGAGAGGACGGCAGACCGATGACCGAGGAAAGAAGAGACGAGTCGGGCCGACACGCACAGGTGGACCGCAGGACCGTCCTGCGCGCGACCGCCCTCACCGCCGGAGGAGTGGTCCTCGGCGGGATGATGGGAATCTCCACGCCGGACGGGGCCCTCGCCGCGGCCGGGCCCAAGGTGTACACGCGCTCCGACTGGGGCGCCCGCAACCCGAAGAACAAGATCGAGGTCCTGGGCCGGGGGCCCACGCACATCGTCGTGCACCACACCGCCACGGCGAACGTGTCCGACGTCTCGACCTCGCACGCGGCGGCGCTCTCACGCGCCATCCAGCGCCACCACATGAACACCAACGGGTGGAGCGACATCGGACAGCAGCTCACCATCAGCCGGGGCGGGCACATCATGGAGGGCCGCCACCGGAGCCTGTGGGCCATCGGCGCCGGACACCACGTGGTCGGCGCGCACACCGCCAACCACAACGGGCACACGATCGGGATCGAGAACGAGGGCACCTACAGTTCGGCGAGCCCGCCGGGGAACCTCGTGGACTCGCTGGTGGACACCTGTGCCTGGCTGTGCCTGGCGTACCGGCTGGACCCGGACGAGGCGATCGTCGGCCACCGCGACTTCAACACGACGGGCTGCCCCGGCGACAGGCTCTACGCGATGCTCCCGCGACTGCGCAAGAGTGTGAGGAGCAGGATGCGGAGGCGGCTCGGACACATGAGCGCGGCGGCGGACACCCCGCTGGACCCGGAGCAGATGCCCACCCGCCCCGAGGTTCCACGGGACGAGGAGGCGGCGCTCTTCTACCACGGCCCCACGGTCGGAGACCGGGACACGTCCCCGTGACCGGAACCGCGGCCGGCCGCGGACGTACGCGGCCGGCGGGCCCGTCACGGCCGTGCCGTGGCGGGCCCCGGCCTCAGGGCCGGCTCGCGCCGGTGACCAGCCACGCCGTGCCCCGGGCCCGGGCGCCCAGGGTGAGCGTGCGGGCGAGGATCCACACCGCGAAGGCGGTCCACAGGCCCACCAGGCCCCACACGGAACCGTTCGCCGACCACGGCAGGACCAGGGCGAAGGGCAGGAAGGCCAGCATCGTCCACAGGGACGCCCACGCCAGGTAGCGCTGGTCCCCGGCTCCCATCAGGACGCCGTCCAGCACCATGGTCACCCCGCTCAGCGGCTGCATGAGGGCGACCACCACCAGCGAGGCCGTGATGAGGGTGCGCACCTCGGGGTCCGAGGTGAACGGGATCCACGCCCACGGCATCACCAGGAACACCAATGCCGTGAACACCAGTCCCAGCATCACGCCCCACTCCACCATGCGGCGCGTGGCGTCACGGGTGCCCCTGACGTCCCCCGCACCCAGGTAGCGGCCCACGATCGACTGCCCGGCGATGGCGATCGCGTCCATGGCGAACACCAGCAGGGCCCAGATGTTGTAGCTCACCTGGTGCGCGGCGATCGACGCGTCGCCCAGGCGGGCCGCCACCGCCGTGGTCACCAGCGCCACCACGCGCATCGACACGCTGCGCAGGAACAGCGCGAACCCCGCCGAGGCCGAGGAGCGCAGCCCCGCCGCCGTGGGCGCGAGGGACACGCCCTCGCGGCGGGCGGCGCGGACGACCATCGCCGCGTACCAGAAGGCGGCCGAACCCTGGGCGATCACCGTAGACCAGGCCGAACCCGCGATGCCCCAGTCCAGGACCAGTACGAACACCGCGCACAGTGCCGCGTTGCCGACGTAGGAGGCGACGGCCACCAGCAGCGGCGTACGCGCGTCCTGGAGTCCGCGCAGCACTCCGGTACCCGCCATGACGACGAGGAGGAACGGCGTGCTGAGCAGGCTGATCCGCAGATAGGTCAGGGCGTACGGGGCCACGTCCGCCGAGGCGCCCAGCGCGTCCACCAGTACGGGGCCCAGCGGCCAGCCGACCGCGACGGCGACGGCGCCCAGCAGGACCGCGAGCCACATGCCGTCCACACCGTCGCGGACCCCGCCGGGGACGTCGCCCGCCCCGAACCTGCGGGCGACCGCCGCGGTGGTGCCGTAGGCGAGGAAGATGCAGACGGCCACCAGCGTGAGGAGGACCTGCCCGGCCACGCCGAGGCCGCCCAGCGCCTGGGTGCCCAGGGTGCCGACGATCGCGGAGTCGGTGAGCAGGAAGAGCGGTTCGCTGATGAGTGCGAAGAACGTGGGGATCGCCAGGGCGAAGATCTCGCGGTCGTGGCGGTGCCGGAAGGGGACGGCGGAAAGGATCTGTGGCATGGCACGGCCACAGTATCGGACAGGCGTTCTACGCGGATGTGGAGTTTTCCACACCCCCGCCGAAGCCTGTGGATAACTTGTGGAAACACGTCCTGTGAGGCATCTTGCACACCTCGCCTACCTACCGTGTTTTCGCAGGTCAATGGGCTTATGTGAGGGTCGTGGCAAAGTTATCCACAGGTGATGTGCACAACCTATGTGCGCAATGCCCTGTGAGGCACCGGACGTGGTGGTAAGAGACGTGTCCACAACCTCGGAGGAGGGCGCCTCCGGCACCCGGGATGGGGCATCCTGGAGGGGGCGGTCCGTCCTGGAGCCGTCCGAGCACCGTCCTGGGGAGAGCGTTCGTGAGTGTCGCTGAGCAGCCACCTGAAGAAGGCGGATACGGCGGATACGATCGCACCCCACCCCACGACATCCAGGCCGAGCAGAGCGTGCTCGGCGGCATGCTCCTGTCCAAGGACGCCATCACCCAGGTCGTGGAGATCATCCGCTCGGTGGACTTCTACCGTCCCGCGCACCAGATCATCTACGACAGCATCATCAACCTCTTCTCCCGCGGCGAGCCCGTGGACGCCATCTCGGTCAACGCCGAACTGACCAAGCGCGGCGAGGCGGCCCGGGCGGGCGGCGCCCTCTACCTGCACACCCTCACCGAGGCCATCCCGACCGCCGCCAACGCGGGCTACTACGCCAAGATCGTCTCCGACCGCGCGGTCCTGCGCCGCCTGGTCGAGGTGGGCACCCGCATCGCGCAGATCGGCTACGCCGGAGACGGCGAGGTGGACGACCTGGTCGACCACGCCCAGGCCGAGATCTACAAGGTCGCGGAGAACCGCACCGGCGAGGACTACCTCGCCCTGGCCGACATCATGCCGGGGGCCCTGGACGAGATCGAGGCGATCGGCGCCCACGACGGCAGCCTGACCGGCGTGCCCACCGGCTTCGCCGACTTCGACGCCCTCACCAACGGCCTCCACCCCGGCCAGATGGTGATCATCGCCGCCCGCCCCGCCGTGGGTAAGGCACTGGCCCTGGACACCCCGCTTCCGACCACCGGCGGATGGACCACCATGGGGGAGGTGGAGGTCGGCACGGAGCTGATCGCCGCAGACGGCACCCCCACCAGGGTGGTCGCGGCAACGGACGTGATGACGGACCGTCCGTGCTTCGAGATCGAGTTCGACGACGGCACCACCGTGGTCGCCGACGCCGAGCACCAGTGGTTCACCCACACGCGCGCCTCGCGACGTGCGGCCCGGGAAGCCGAGGCACGCGGTGTCGCTCCCAAGGTGTTGCCCGAGGTGAGGACCACCCGGGAGATCGCCCGGACCCTGCGCCTGGAGACCGCCGACCGGAGACCGAACCACTCGGTGGGTAACGCCGCGGCGATCGAGCTTCCCGAGCGCGACCTTCCCCTGCCGCCCTACTTCCTCGGCGCGTGGCTCGGTGACGGAGCCTCCGCCGCGGCCCGGATCACCAGCAAGGATCCCGAGGTCCTGCTCAATATCGAGGCCGAGGGCCTGGTCACCAAGCCGGTCGGCTCGACGGAGATGACCTACGGCGTCTTCCTGGCCGAGGAGGACACCGCGCCGACCGCTCGCGACTGCGTCGGCCGCCACGGCAGTGTTCAGGCGCTGCTGCGCACCGCGGGCGTTCTGGGGAACAAGCACATTCCCCAGGAGTACCTGCGTGCGTCGATCGCGCAGCGCCGCTCCCTCCTGGCGGGGCTCGTGGACACGGACGGAACCGTGGACGCCGGCGGGTCCGTCCAGTTCGCGGTCACCGACGAGCGTCTGGCGAACGACTTCCGGGAACTGGCGCACAGCCTGGGATACCGCACTGGGATGTCGACCAGGCGGGTCAGCGGTCGGACGGAGGCCTCCTCCACCTGCTACACGGTCACCTTCGGTTCCGCCCGCGAGGTCTTTCGGATCGAACGCAAGCAGCGGGCGCACCGGGAACGGGGCGGGAGCCGCGGCTACGCACGGATCGGCTCCCGGTTCGTCACCGACGTTCGGCCGGTGGAGAGCGTCCCGGTCCGCTGTGTGCAGGTGGACCACCCGGACCACCTCTTCCTGGCCACCCGGTCCATGATCCCCACGCACAACTCGACGCTGGCCCTGGACTTCGCGCGTGCGGCGTCCATCAAGAACGACATGACCTCGGTCTTCTTCAGCCTGGAGATGGGGCGCAACGAGATCGTCATGCGCCTGCTCTCGGCGGAGGCACGGGTGCCCCTGCACACCATGCGCTCGGGCCTCATGACCGACGAGGACTGGACCCGCCTGGCCAGGCGCATGGGCGAGGTGGCCAACGCGCCCCTGTTCATCGACGACTCCCCGAACATGTCGATGATGGAGATCCGGGCCAAGTGCCGACGGCTCAAGCAACAGCACGACCTCAAGCTGGTCATCGTCGACTACCTCCAGTTGATGAGCTCGCCCGGCAGGGTGGAGAGCCGCCAGCAGGAGGTCTCGGAGATGTCCCGTTCCCTCAAGCTCCTGGCCAAGGAGCTGGAGGTCCCCGTGGTGGCGCTCTCCCAGCTCAACCGCGGTCCCGAGCAGCGCACCGACAAACGCCCACAAGTATCTGATCTTCGCGAATCGGGCAGCATCGAACAGGACGCCGACATGGTCATCCTGCTCTACCGCGAGGACGTGCACGACAAGGAGTCGCCGCGCGCCGGTGAGGCCGACATCATCGTGGCCAAGCACCGCAACGGCCCCACGGCCGACGTGACCGTGGCCTTCCAGGGCCACTACAGCCGCTTCGTCGACATGGCGCCCGGATAGGCGGTCCGCGCGGCGGGTCCCGCCGGGGCGAGCGCGACGGGTCCCAATATCGGTCAGGCGTCCTAGCTGTTTATGGACAAGCCGATTTGTCGACAAATCGCTGTGGCCACGTCACGCCGAGTCGCTGACGACGATCCCCTTCCGTAGTTCCAGGCGGCGTCCGGTGAAGCGCTCGCGCGTCCTGCGGTCGTGGCTGACGACCACCAGGGCCCCCTCGTAGCGGGCCAACGCCTCCTCCAGCTCCTCCACCAGGCCGGGGGAGAGGTGGTTGGTCGGCTCGTCGAGCAGCAACAGGTCGTACACGCCCGAGGTCAGCCGCGCGACCTCGATCCTGCGGCGCTGGCCGACCGAAAGGGACTCCACGGGCTGGTCCAGTTCCCGGAGGCGGAACAGGCCGAGCGAGGCCAGTTCGCCGCGGTGGTCCTCCGCGAGGCCGGGGCGTCCCGCAGCGTAGGCCTGGAGCACGGTCCGGCCGGAGGCGACGGAACCCTCCTCCTGGCGCAGACAGCCGACCCGGCCGGACACGGACACCCGTCCCGAGTCGGGGACCGTCTCCCCCGACAGCACCCGGAGCAGGGTGGTCTTGCCCGCCCCGTTGGGCCCGGTGACCAGTACGCGCTCGCCCGGGGCCAGCTCCAGGGAGGGAACGTCGAGCCGGTGGCCGACCCGGACCCCCTCCAACAGGGCGCCTCCCTCCCCGGCGGAGCCGGTGAATCCGGCGTTCATCCGCAGCGGTACCGGCGGCGGGGGCACCGGGTTCGCCGTCAGCCGCTCCACCCTCTCCTTGGCCTGGCGGATCCGGCTCATGGCACCGTGTGCGGCCCCCCGCATCTTGAACGCCCCGTGGCCGAACGCGGCCTTCTCCATCCTGCGCGGGATGGCGTCCATGCGCTGGACGTTGTTCTCGGCCAGCCGCCGCTGCCTGGCCAGGTCGGCCCCCCACTCCGCGTACTCGCGGGCCCACCGGGCCCGTGCCGCGGCCCTCGCCTTCAGGAACCCGTCGTATCCGTTGCCGTACCGGTTGATCCGGCGCAGGTCGTGGTCGACCTCCAGGACGGTGCCGGTCACGTTGGCCAGGAACGCCCGGTCGTGGGTGACGGCGACGACCGTGCCCCGGTGCCGGCGGAGACGGTCCTCCAGCCAGGCGGTCGCGCGGTCGTCCAGGTCGTTGGTGGGCTCGTCCAGCAGGAGCAGTTCGGGTGAGGCCGCCAGTACCGCGGCCAGGGCCAGTCGCGAGCGCTCCCCTCCGGAGAGGGTGCGCAGCGGGCGGCCGCGGTCCAGGCCAGGCAGGCCGAGGCCGTGCAGCCCGGCGTCGACGCGTGCGTCCGCGCCGTAGCCGCCGCGCGCCTCGAACTCGACGAGCAGGTCGCCGTAGGCGTCCAGCTCCTCCCGCGTGGCCGACGCGAGCGCGGACTCCGCCTCGCGCAGGCGCGCCTCCATGTCGCGCAGCACCGCGAGGGCGGAGTCGATCGCGTCGCCCACGGTGCCGGTCCCGACCCCGGCCTCTTCGAGGGTCTGGGGCAGGTAGCCGACGCCGCCCGGGGCCCGGACGGTGAGCTCGCCGTTGGAGGGCGCCTCCTCCCCGGCCAGCAGGCGCAGCAGCGTGCTCTTGCCCGAGCCGTTGTCGCCGATGACTCCGACGCGGTCGCCGGGGCTGATGGTGAGGGTGACGCGGTCGAGGACGGTGTGGTCTCCGTAGCGTTTGGTGATCTCGTTGAGTGTGAGCTGGGAATGTGCTCGTACCCGGGCGGTCGGCATGCGCGCCTCCTGGTCTGCGGTGCGGTGCGGTGGGAACGGGGCCGCGAACCGACGACGGGTGCGTGCGTCACGGATTTCGGACGGGGCGCGCAACGGTGGCACCGGTCCGGTGAAGGAGACGACGAGGCCGTGTCGACCGCGGCGGGGGCACGCGGAGCGGTGCCGTGCGGCGCGAGGGCGCCGCCGGCGGCTCGGACGCGGTGTCCCGCGCGGGACTCAGAAGTACAGCCTCATGGACGGAACGATACGTCTCGTTTCGCGAAGGCGCAAGTGGCTTCCGCGTGAGACGGACGTCACTCTCCGTCGGGCCTGGGATGCCCTGTAAAGGACAGCCGGATCGCTATTTATGTTCAAGCCGATTTGTCGACAAAGCGATGAGGAGAGGTGTCGGGACGTCCGGTCCACCGGGTGGCCGGAGCCGCGGGAGGGGGCCGCGCACGGCCGAACGCCCTCCGCCACGGGTGGCGAAGGGCGTTCGGGAAGCCGTCCGGCTAGAACCAGCGGACCTGGGGGCGGTTGCGACCGTTCTCATCGGTGACCATCACCCAGTGCATGATCGGGTGCCCTGAAATGGTGGCGTCGGCGTCCTCGCGCGGCTGGGGGACGTTCGCGGGCTCGGGCACGAGGCCTGAGGGGCGGGTCCCGGTCGAGGGGCGGATGTGCCGACGGGCCGTGATGGAACGAGCGGGCTTGGGTGCACGATCCGTTCTGCGCGCCATGGGACCCTCCTCGTTTCCGTATCAGATGGACCAAGTTAACCTTACGTTCACCTTGGAGTCAACTCGGTACTCTGAGGGGCTCACGCGTCGGGTGTCCGGACCGTGTCGCGTATCCGGGGCGCGTCATCCCAGGCCAGGGGTCTCCACGCTGTCCGGATCCGGAGCCCTGCGTGAGGGTGTGCCCACCAGGAGTGGGACAGGGAGGTGTCACTTCGAGGCAAGGTGAACGGGAGGTGAACGAGATGCGAACCGGCGTCGGGGCCGGGAGCAACGAAGAGGGCACCCGCCGTCTCGGCGGGTGCCCGAATGTCCTGTGCCGGGTGCTGTACGCGGTCTCACTCCTTGAAGATGAGCCCCACGACCTCCAGGTAGAGCTGCTCCGGATAAGGAATGAACATGATCCTGCTCAACGCCTGGTCCTGACCGGCGGACTCCATCACGAAGGTCCCGTAACCGAGGAAGCGGCCCAGCAGGCTCCGCTCGAACCTCATGTCGGTGACCTTGCCCAGCGGCATCATGTTCACCTGCCGCGTGATCAGGCCCTGGGTCAGCAACAACCGCGCCGACGTGATGACGAAGTAGTCCACCGACCACTCCGCGACCTGCCAGACGAACCACACCAACACCAGAAGCCACAGCCACCAGATGATCGCCAGTGCGGCGGCGGTGTCCGCGACCGAGGTGTTGCTCAGGATCCCGGCGATGATCAGCGCGCCGAGGACCGCTCCGACCGGTCCGATCAGCACCGCTGGGTGCCGACGGATGGTCACCACGTCCTGCTCGTGTGGCAGGAGGTAGCGGTTGACCGACGCTGGAGCGCTGTTACTCGACGCTACGAGCCGCATGGCACCCGACCATTCCCACTACGGCAGCAGTGCGTTGACGAAGCGGGACATCGACTCCGCGCCGCCCATCAGACCGCCCAGTGCGCTCTGGATCACCCCTGCGGCGCTTTCCGGTTGCGTGAGCAGATAGAACGCTACGAAACCGATGAGCGCGTATCCGCCCCATTTTTTCAACTTCGCCACGACTGACTCCCCTTGGAATCCACCTGACCCACCAACCCAGCAGCGATTGTCGCACTGACCATCATGCCCGTAAAGCCTGGGGCGCACCCTCGGCGTGGCGGTATGTCGGTCCTTCCGCGCTTGCGGGCTGTGTCCGGTTCCGGTGGGGTTGGTAACCCAGTGATTGGTGGGCCGGAATGTGATTCAGGCGCACCGCAGGTCAGGACATTTGGGACATAGGCAGATATAGCGGAGAATTTCTCTGCCCAGAACTCTGCCGCTGGAGTCGGACGGCCGAAAACCTTGATCGGTGCATGCGCGTATTGCTACCTCTGCTCGGCGAAGGCCAGCGCGAGCACCTGGAGGTGCTGACGGGCGATGCGCTCCACGAGCTCGGGTGTGGCCCGGCCGGTGACGTCCTCCGCGCCGTGCCGCGCGGCGTCGACGCACCGGGTGACGGTCGAGGTGTGGTGTACGCCGGAGAACTCCTCGGCCAGCCGGTACAGAACCGGTTCGAAGCGAGAGTCGCGGGTGGTCGAGGGGGAGGGGGTCTCGGGCATCTCACTCCTTGAGGGCTACAGCGGTCGCTCGGGGTACTCGCTCGGGGTCTTTCAGTAGCCGCTGGAGGGTGTGGGAGCGTCACGCCGTAAAGGGAGGGACGTGCGTTGTCAGCGGGCTGAACCCCAGTGGGGGCGGTTTCGGTCCTGTGGGTCTTCCCGGTTACGGGTGGTCAGGAACCATCATCACTTCTACCTGTTACGTTCTCGTCTCAAAATGAATTCGGCTGGCGCAAAGCCGTGTCCTGTCTCACATCGGTCTCCAACGCTACCTGGGCCGACGCGGGGACCGGCAGGAGGCATGCCCGATTTTCGGTCGTTCACTCGCTTCGTGCCGAAAAGAACCGAAAAAGCGCCCGACCGGTGATCCGGTCGGGCGCCGCGGGTGCCGGGGGTGCCGCGAGGGTCAGGCGCAGCCGTACAGGCGGTCGCCCGCGTCGCCCAGGCCGGGAAGGATGAAGCCGTGCTCGTTCAGCCGCTCGTCCTCCGCGGCCGTCACCACGCGCAGGGTGGCCCCGTGGTCCGGGGCCAGGGTCTGGGCCAGCTTCTGCTCCACGGCGGCCAGGCCCTCGGGCGCGGCGAGCAGGCAGATCGCGGTGATGTGGTCGGCGCCCCGCTCCACCAGGAGCTTGAGCGCGGCGGCCAGGGTGCCGCCGGTGGCCAGCATCGGGTCGAGCACGTAGCACTGGCGGCCGGACAGGTCCTGCGGCAGCCGGTCGGCGTAGGTGGCGGGCTGGAGCGTGGCCTCGTCGCGGGCCATGCCAAGGAAGCCGACCTCGGCGGTGGGCAGGAGGCGGGTCATCCCGTCGAGCATGCCCAGTCCCGCACGCAGGATCGGCACGACGAGGGGGGTCGGACGGGTCAGTTGCGTTCCGGTGGTCTCCGTGAGCGGGGTCCGAATGGTGACGTCGGTCACTCGGACGTCCCTGGTCGCCTCGTAGGCGAGCAGGGTCACCAACTCGTCGGTCAGGCGCCGGAAGGTCGGGGAGTCGGTCCCCACGTCGCGCAGGGTGGTCAGTTTGTGCGCGACCAGGGGATGGTCGACGACCAGGGTTTCCAAAGCGTTCTCCGGGTGAGCTGGGATAACGGGACGGTGGCTGGGGAGGTGGCCTGCCCGAGTCTAACCGCGCGTCCCACCCGAACCCGGGTGCCCACAGGCCACATCCGCCCCGTCCCGGTGCCGCGTCGCGGACCGGCCCGTGCCCTTCGCCGGCCCACCGGATCGCCGGAGGGGAAGCGGGGAACCGGTTCTCGTGAGAACGTGGTCCGGACTGACGCGGACCAAGGGCCACGGTGGTGCCGGAGTGATCGTTACCATGGCACTCGCACGGGCGATCCGGGATACCTTCGTCCGCACCGATACACCGGCCGGGTTGGGGTGACGATGACAGTGCTCGATCATGGTGACGACGACTCGGGCGACTTCGCGGCCGTCGCGTACAGGGAAGAGGAGTACTGGGACGTCGACCTGCTCCCCGTGAAGCTGACGCACGACCTCAAGGGCCTGATCCACGCACTGCGTCAGCAGCCGAGCATCAGCGGCTCCCTCGGACTGGTCTCGGTCGGCGACGACTTCTTCATCATCGTGCGGGTCTACGGCGAGGACGTCAGCCTCTTCCTCTCGGACGTGACCGCCTCAGTGGACTGGCAGGTGGCCCGGGACGTCCTGGACTACCTGGACATCGACCTGCCGGACGACGACGACCTCGACCAGGTGCTGCCCGCGGGCGACCTGTCCATCGTGGCCGACCTCGGCCTCGACGAGATGGAGCTGGGCGCCCTGGCGGGGGACCTGGACCTGTATCCGGACGAGGTGTTGGCCAGCGTGTCCGAACGGCTGGGATTCGCCCAGTCCTTCCAGCGTGTCCTCGACGGTATGGGGTAAGGACCTGCTGGAGTAAAGAGGATCCCGTCGAACAGGAGAGCACGCGGTGTCGACCTTCGCAGCTGTCTTCGCTCCCAATGGGAAGGCGTGGCGGGGAACCGAGGTCGAGCTCGGGGACGTGGACGTCATCGACGACGTCACCGACCTGATGCTCGACTTCGCGGCTGAGCGGGGGAGCGACCTCGCGCTCCTGCTCGTGGAGGCCGACGACGAGTGGTTCGCCGTCGTGCGCGCCGGCGACGACGGCAGGGAACCGCGCGTGTACCTCTCCGACGCGCGGGTGGTGCACGACCACCCGCTCGCCTCCGTGCTGTCCGAGGCCGGGGGACTGGGCGCGCCGCCGCCCTCCGAGAGCGCGGGCGCCCGGCCCAACCCCGTTCCCGACGGAGACGGCGACCTGCTCACCGACCTCGGTGTGACCGAGGACGAACTGCGCTCGCTGTCGGTCGGCGGGGGAGTCCTGCCCGGCGACGTCCTCGCGGTGGTGGCCGAGCGCGCGGGGTTCGGGGAGATCCTCGACGGCATGAGGCTGTGACCGACCGGGAGGTCGTCGACGCCGCCCTGCGCACGGCGATCGCCGAGGGCGAACGCGCCCTGGAGACGGGTGACGTGCCGGTGGGAGCGGTGGTGCTGGACGCCGACGGCGCCGTCCTGGGAACGGGACGCAACGAGCGCGAGGCGACCGGCGACCCCACCGCGCACGCCGAGGTGCTGGCGCTGCGGGCCGCGGCCCGCGCGCGCGGCGAGTGGCGGTTGAGCGGCTGCACCCTGGTGGTGACCCTCGAACCCTGCACGATGTGCGCGGGCGCGACGGTGCTCTCCCGCGTGGACCGCCTGGTCTACGGCGCCCGGGACGCCAAGGCGGGCGCGGCCGGGTCGGTGTGGGACGCGGTCCGCGACCCCCGGCTCAACCACCGCCCGGAGGTCCTTCCGCCCGACCTCGTCGCCGAGGAACTCGCCGACCGGTGCGCCGATCTCCTCACCCGATTTTTCGCACGGCGCCGTATCCGGTAGTGTTCCTCTCGGTGGAGTCGCCTAGTGGCCGATGGCGCCCGCCTCGAAAGCGGGTAAGGGGCAACCCTTCGAGGGTTCGAATCCCTCCTCCACCGCCACCAGCCGCCCCCGGGTACTCCCCGGGGGCGGCTTTTTCGTGTGTGCCGACATGTCGGCCCGTCGACTCCGCGCCCTGTCGACATGGGCACATGCCGACAGGGCGCGGAACCGACACGGCTACCTCCCGGCGGGCGCCGGTCCCGTGCTGCCCCGCTGGACCAGGTACGCCGTGGGCGCCCACCGCTCCGCGACGGGGCGGCCGGCGGCGCACTCCAGCACCGACTCGGCCACCGAGACCCCGTACTGGTACACGTCCACGCTCATGGTGGTCAGCGCCGGCGTGGCCAGACGGCACAGGGTCGAGTCGTCCCAGGCCACCAGGCTCAACCGGCCCGGGACCGGGACCCCGAGGGCGCGGGCGGCCTCCAGCCCGGCCACCGCCATCACGTCGTTGTCGTACAGGACCGCCGTCGGCGGATCCGCCAGCCCGAGCAGCCCGCGGGTGAGCCGGGTCCCCGCCTCGGCGGAGTAGTCGCCCTCGACGAGTACCGGATCGGCCAGCCCGGCCGCCCGGCACCCGTCGACGAGGGCCTCCGTGCGGGCCCGGGTGTGCACCAGCTCCCCGGGCCCGGTCACCCTGGCGACGCGCCGGTGCCCCAGGTCCAGCAGGCGGGCCAGCGCCTCCCGGACCGGGGACGCCTGGTCGGCGCGCACGGTGGGCGTGCCGGGTTCAGGCTCGGGGGTACCCGCGACCACGGCGGGCAGGCCGAGCGCGCGCAGCGCCGCGGGGCGCCCGTCGCCCTCGGCCGGGTTGACGACCACGACCACGTCCACCAGACGCCGCTCCGCCCACCTGCGGTAGGCGGCCGTCTCGGCCTCCCGGCCGGTCACCAGGTGCAGCAGGACCGACATGTCGTCCTCGGCCAGCCGCTCCTCGATCCCGGCGATGAACTCCATGAAGAAGGGTTCGGCGCCCAGCAGGCGGCGCTGCCTGGCCAGGACCAGCCCGACCGCGCCCGCGGCCTCGCGTCCGTCCATCACACCCGCCGTGCGTGCAGCGAGTTGGCCGAGCGCAGGACGGGCGCCTCGACCAGCGCGTCCGGGTCCACCTCCGCCTTGGTCCGCACCGTGAAGCGGTGCGCCTCCCCGGCCAGCAGGTCGACGAGCATGTCGTCCACCTCGGCGTCGGGGGCCAGGCGGTCGGCCATCAGCGAGACGTCCCTGGCGAAGGACGCGGCGCGCACCTCCACCCGGTAGCCGCCCTCCACGGGCTCGGCGACGGCGGTCAGGGCGTCGGGGTCGTAGTCCAGGTGGACGTCCTCGCGGAAGGGGTGCACGAGGCGGACGTCCCCGGCCGTGGCCACGAGCACCTCCCTCCCCGCGTCGCGGGCCGCGAACAGCTCCCGCGCCAGGTCGGACTCCGCCACGGAGCGGGGCGGCACGTCCAGCTCGATCCCCTCGGTGTGGAGCACCTCGCCCCCGAAGGTCTGGCGCTCGGCCCGCACCGGCGCCGACCAGGCCTCGTCGGTGTCGTTGACGGCGACCAGGACCAGGCGGCCGTCCCTGGGCTGGACGGTCAGCAGGCGCGGCGCGTAGGCGCGGCGGAGCCCGTACCAGAGCGGCTTGGGCCGCTCGTCGCCGTCCACGGCCGCCCAGGAGGTGACCGGCCAGCAGTCGTTGATCTGCCAGACCAGGGAGCCCGCCGTGCGCGGCCACCAGGACCGGAGGTGCTCGACGCCGAAGGCGATCGCGCGGGCCTGGTTGAGCTGGGTGGCCCAGTGCCAGTCCTCGAAGGTGCGGGGCGTGGGCAGGTGGGCGGACAGGCCCCGGTCGAGCTTGCCGTTGCCGTCCTCGGCCTTCTGGTGCAGCAGGAACGCCTCCCCGGTGGGGGTGAGCGGCTCGTCGTGCACCCAGTCGGTGAGCGTGGCCCACGTCGGCGGTCCCTGGAAGCCGAACTCGGAGCAGAACCGGGGCACCTGGTCCTGGTAGGCCCGGTAGTCGGTCTGGTTCCACACGGTCCACTCGTGGCGGGTGCCGTGGCGCTCGTCGTTGGGGTGGACCTCGTCCGGGGCGAACCCGGGGGTGTAGGGGCTGCCGTCGGCGTAGAACCGGGTGGGGTCGAGCTCGGCGACGATCCGGGGGAAGAGGTCGGTGTAGTAGCCGTGGCCCCAGGTGCGGCCCCTCAGCTCCTCCTGCCATCCCCAGTCCATGAAGCCCCAGAGGTTCTCGTTGCCGCCGTTCCACAGGGCGAGGGAGGCGTGCGAGGTGAGGCGGGCGACGTTCTCCCTGGCCTCGGCCTCGAACTCGCTCCACAGCGGCTCCTCCTCCGGGTAGGAGGCGCAGGCCAGGAGGAAGTCCTGCCAGACGAGGACGCCGCGCTCGTCGCAGACGTCGTAGAAGTCCTCGCTCTCGTAGACGCCGCCGCCCCACACGCGGAGCATGTTCATGTGCGCGCCGACGGCCTGGTCCACGCGCCTGGCCAGGCGCTCGCGCGTGATCCGGGTGAGGAAGTGGTCGTCGGGGATCCAGTTGGCGCCCTTGACGAAGATCGGCTTGCCGTTGACCACGACGGTGAAGGGGGTGCCGTGCTCGTCGGGCTCGGTGTCCACGGTGATGGTCCGGAACCCGACGCGGCGGGCCGCGGAGTCCAGCGGCTCGGAGCCGCCCTCCTCGGTCAGGGCGAGGTCCAGGTCGTAGAGGGGCTGGTCGCCGTGGCCGACCGGCCACCACAGGCGGGCGTCGGGCACCTCGACGACGACCACGCCCTTCCCGGACCCGGGGGCCACGGTCGCGGCGGCCCGCTGCCCGGCGACCTCGGCGGTCAGGACGAGGCTGGATGTGGGAGCGCTCCCAGAGTGCTCGACGTCGGCGTGCACCTCCACCCGGCCGGTGCCCCGCTCGTCGACGGTGACCAGCGGGCGCGTCTGGGACAGGCGCGCGGTCCGCCACCGCTCCAGGCGCACGGGCTTCCAGATCCCGGCGGTCTGAAGGTCCGGCCCCCAGTCCCAGCCGAAGGAGCAGGCCATCTTGCGGACCATGTTGAACGGATGGGCGTTGACGTGCGGACGCGCGCCGAGCTCCTCGCGGACCTCCTCGGCGTACTCCAGGGCGGGGCGGAAGGAGACCGCGAGCTCGTTGGCTCCGGCGCGCAGCACCTCGCGCACGTCGAAGCGGTATCCGCGGTGCATGTTGGCGGTGGTGCCGAGCACGACGCCGTTGAGCTCCACGGTCGCCACGGTGTCCAGCCCGTCGAAGGCCAGGTCGACGCGTTCGCCGGCCCCGGGGGCCTCTGCCTCGAACGTGAGGGAGTACCGCCAGCCGACGCGGTGCATCCAGGCCAGCTCGGTCTCGTTGGTGTCCAGGTAGGGCTCGGGGGTCAGCCCGGCGGCCAGCAGGTCGAGGTGGGTGCTCCCGGGAACCTGGGCAGGAACGGCGCGGCCCGCGATGTCCTCCGGGACGGGCCCGGTGGTCGCGGACAGCCGCCAGCCGTCGTGAAGGGTGTGACGGATCATCTGTGTCTCTCCGGCTCGTGGGGGTCGGGGGACCGCACGGGGGTCGGTGCGGTCCGTCGTCGGCGCCGATCCCCTCGTGTGCGAACCGGCCACCTTGAGGATTCTTACTTTTCTGAACAAAGTAAGTCAACAGTATGGGGCTCCCGGTTGGGTTGGAGGGGGCGACCGCGGGAGCACGGACCGCGCCGAAGAGAGGCGTGCGCCCCTCGAGCACGCCGACGGCCACGGAAGGAAGCCGGTCCCCGATGCAGCTCGGAACCTCTGTCGGCGTGCGCCCGGTGTTCGACCCCCACATGCCCGCCGAGCTGCCCGGCGCCCTGCGCTCGGCGGTCCTGCGCGACGGCGTGGTGACGATCCGGCCCACCGGGAGGGGGAGCAGTTGACCGGGGCGGAGCTGAGCGCCGACGCCTACACCGACCTGAGGGCGCACACCGGCTCCGAGCTGCTCGGCGCCCTGCCCCGCGACCTGGCCGGGGACGCGCGCTGAGCGAGGCCCGTACCCGGACCGGGGGCCGCGTGCGCGCGGCGCGGAGGGCGGTGGACCGGATGGCCGTCGACGCGGGACGCGACACCTGGCACCTCGGGGCCGTGCCCGTCCGGATGATCTTGCTCCTGGTGTCACCGTGGGACGCCGACAGTGCCACCAGGAGCAAGATCACCGCCGGGGGAGCCCCCGCGCCCCGGACGCGGCGTTCCCGGCCCGCCGCGAACCGCGAGTACGCTGGTACGCGCCCTCCGGGGGCACTGTGGCGCGGCACCCGGCGTGCACCGCGGGGCTTCCCCGCGCCACGCCACGGAAGCGGTGGAGGTTGTATGGGCGGGTCGGCACGGTCCATTCCGCACACGACGAGCAGGGCGGCGGTCCTCGACGTCATCCGGGCGGCGGGCACGATCAGCCGGGTCGGGCTGGTCGAGGCGACCGGGTTCACCGGGGGCACGATCTCCACCATCGTCCGCGGGCTGATCGACGACGGCCTGGTCCTGGAGACCGGGCGCGCCGAGTCGACCGGCGGCAAGCCCCGCGTGCTGCTCCGGCTCGACCAGGAGTCCCGCTACGCCGTGGGCGTCCACATCGACCCCATCGGCATCACCTACGCCCTCACCGACCTCACCGGCGCCGTCGTGTCCCGGATGACCCGCGCCGGGGTGCGCGACGAGGCTCCCGCGGAGATCACCGCCCGCATGTCGCAGCAGGTGAACGCGCTCGTGGAGGGCGCCGGCGTGGAGCGCGGCCGGGTGCTCGGTGTGGGCCTGGTGACCCCGACCGGCGGACTCCACCAGCAGCCGTCGCTGCGCCACTGGGCCGACTACTCCGTGGCCGAGGAGCTGGAGGGCGCGATCGGCCTGCCGGTGGTACCGGGCAACGACGCGACCGCCGCCGCCCTCGGCGAGTACTGGTCCGGGGTGGTCGGCGGGTCGTCGATCTTCGCGGCCGTGTACATGGGCACCGGTGTCGGCGCCGGGGTGCTGGTCAACGGCATCCCCTACCAGGGGGCCAGCGGGAACGCCGGGGAGATCGGGCACGTGTGCCTGGACGTGGACGGCCCGCTGTGCTGGTGCGGCGGGAGGGGGTGCGCCGAGGCGGTCGCCGGGCCCGCGGCCGTCGTGGCGGACGCCCGTGCCGACGCGGCCCTGGCCCGCAGCGCCGACCTGACCCGCGAGGGCGGCCGGACCTGGCCCTCGGTGGCCGCGGAGTTCACCGCCGTGGTCCGCGCGGCCCGCCGGGGCGAGCCCACCGCGCGCGCCCTGCTGGACCGCTCCGCCCGCCACCTGGCCGCGGCGGTCCGCACCCTGGCCAACCTGATGGACCTGGACCTGCTGGTGCTGACCGGGCCGAGCCTGGCCGTGGCGGGGTCCGTCTACCTGCCCGCCATCCGGCGGGAGCTGGACCGGGCGTTCTTCGCACGCGCCACCCACCCGGTCGAGGTGCGGCTGTCCACCTCGGCGGCGACCGCTCCCGCCATCGGCGCGGCCACCATGGTCCTCCAGTCCCAGCTGGTGCCGATGCGCCCCGGCCTGCGGCTGCCCGAGAACCTGTCGGAGTCCGGGGCCGCCCGGGGTTGAGGGGCGCGGCCACCAGGCCGGTCCGGCCCGGTCATCGCGAGCCCTCAAGCTCCTCGATGGCGCGGGTCAGCCACGACACCCACCCGGCCTCCACGTCGACGCCGCCGAGCAGCACCAGCCGCTGGACGCGCTCCTGGTCGTTGGCGGGCCCGTCCGGGTAGTCGCGCCGTTCGAAGGCGCGGTACTCCTCCAGCCGGAGCAGGTGCAGGTCGCGGTGCCGGCGCAGCTCCGGCACCAGGCCGCGCACGCCCACCACCCCGGCGGCGCGCAACCGCACGGGCAGCGGGTCCCGGCCGACCCTGGGGTCCTCGCGCACGTCCACCCAGCGCTCAAGCTCCTCCCGGCCCGCGGGCAGCACCTCGTACTCCTTCTTGCGGCCGCGCGTCGGAGCCGCCGCCGGCAGCGCCCGGATCAGCCCCTCCCGCTCCAGCTTTCCCAGCTCCCGGTAGATCTGCTGGTGGGTGGCCGACCAGAAGTACCCGATCGAGCGGTCGAAGCGCCGGGCCAGCTCCAGGCCGGAGGACGGCTTCTCCAGCAGGGCGGTCAGGATGGCGTGGGGCAGGGACATGAGCGCATTCTAGGAACCCCGGCCACTACTCGGGAGCGTGCAGGCGGACCATCACCCGTCCCTCCACGGTCGACGTGTCCATGGTCTCCACCGAGGCGGTCGCGGGCCCGTGCACGACCGTTCCGTCGTCCAGGCGGAACTCGCTGCCGTGCCAGGGGCAGCGCACGCACCCGTCCACCCGCTCGCCTTCCGCGAGGGGAGCGCCCATGTGGGGGCACGTTCCCAGCACCGCGGACACGGAGTCCCCCGTGCGCGCCACGACGACCGGGACGCCGTCCACGTCGCGGCCGTCGATCCCCCCGTCGGTGAAACCGTCCAGCGGACCGAGGTCGTGCCAGCCGTCGGGCACCAGGTCCGCGAGGTAGTCGGCGCTGTTGGCGCCCGCCGCGCGGTAGTAGGCCATGTGCCCGCCCAGGGAGCCGCTGAGGCCGACGACGCCCACCCCGGTCAGGGCCAGGAACCTCCCCCAGCCCTCGCGCCCTCGCGCACGTGCCAGCGAGGAGGCACCGAACAGCAGGGTGCCCACACCGTTGGCCGCCGCGTGCACCACGCCCACACGCTGCTGGCGCTCATGCTGTTGCGACCAGTCCGCCAGGCCGCTCACCACCGCGGGCAGGGTGGTGAGCAGACCGGCGTTGACCAGTGCGTGGGCGCTGCGCCGGTGGTCCCCGGGCAGCATGTCCAGCAGGACCGCCGCCATCCACGTGCCGATGGGCAACTGCACCAGGATCGGATGCGTGGGATGGCCGAGCTGCACACCGTGCAGCGCGTCGCGGACCTTGCCGGCCGGAATGAATCCGGCCAGGCGCTTCAGGCGGGAGACCGCCGGGTCGAGGCGCTCGTCCCGTTCGATCGCGCGGATGTCTTCACCGAATCTCATGCTGAGCGGCTACCCCGTGCGGTCGGGTGTCACTCGTGTGTCACCGGCTTCCGGGAATCCTTGAACCCGGCTTGCCCTTCCCCGGGCGGCCCGGGCCGCCCGGGGAGGCGGTCACAGGGCCGCGGCCAGCCGGGTGCCCTGGTCGATCGCCCGCTTGGCGTCCAGCTCGGCGGCCTCGTCGGCGCCACCGATCAGGTGGGCGCCGCGGCCCGCGGCGGCCAGTTCGTCGGCCAGGTCGCGGCGCGGGTCCTGTCCGGTGCACAGCACGACCGTGTCCACGTCGAGCACGCGCTTCTCCCCGTCGACGGTCAGGTGCAGGCCCTCGTCGTCGATCCGGTCGTAGTCGGCGCCCGCGACCATCTCCACGTCGCGGTGGCGCAGCTCCAGGCGGTGGATCCACCCGGTGGTCTTGCCCAGCCCCGCGCCGACCTTGGTGCTCTTGCGCTGGAGCAGGTGCAGCGTGCGCGGCGGGGCCGGGCGCTCGGGCCTGCCGAGCCCGCCCGCGGACGAGGGGTCGGCGTCCACACCCCACTTGCGGAGGAACTCCTCGGTGCCCTCCTCCCCGCCGCCGTCGGTGAGGAAGGCGGCGACGTCGAAGCCGATACCGCCCGCGCCGACGACGGCCACCCGCTCGCCGACCTCCGCGTCCCCCCGAAGGACGTCGACGTAGCCGACCACCTTGGGGTGGTCCACACCGGGGATCGCGGGCACGCGCGGGGTGACGCCCGTGGCGAGGACGACCTCGTCGTAGCCCTCCAGGTCGGCGGCGCCCACCCAGGCCCCGAGCCGGACGTCCACGCCGTGCTTGCCGAGCTGGACCCGGTAGTAGCGCAGCGTCTCGTCGAACTCCTGCTTGCCCGGCACACGGCGCGCCAGGTTCAACTGTCCGCCGATCTCCTCGGCGGCGTCGAACAGGGTGACCGCGTGCCCGCGCTCGGCGGCGGACACGGAGAAGGCGAGGCCGGCGGGGCCGGCGCCGACGACGGCCACGCTCTTGCGGACACGGGTGGGGGAGAGCACGAGTTCGGTCTCGTGGCAGGCGCGCGGGTTCACCAGGCAGGAGGTGACCTTGAGGCTGAACGTGTGGTCCAGGCAGGCCTGGTTACAGCCGATGCAGGTGTTGATCTCCTCGGGGGTCCCCGCGGCGGCCTTGGCGACGAAGTCCGGGTCGGCCAGGAAGGGGCGGGCCATGGAGACCATGTCCGCGTCGCCCCCGGCCAGGACCGACTCGGCGACCTCGGGGGTGTTGATGCGGTTGACCGCCACGAGCGGGACGGACACCCTGCCCCTGAGCCTGCGGGTCACCCAGCTGTAGGCGCCGCGCGGCACGGACGTGGCGATGGTGGGGACGCGTGCCTCGTGCCAGCCGATACCGGTGTTGATGATGGTCGCCCCGGCCTCCTCGACGGCCTCGGCCAGCCGGACCACCTCGTCGAACGTGGAGCCGCCGGGCACCAGGTCGAGCATGGACAGGCGGTAGACCAGGATGAAGTCGTCGCCGACGCGCTCGCGTACGCGCCGCACGATCTCCACGGGGAAGCGCATGCGGTTCTCGAAGGAGCCGCCCCAGCGGTCCTCGCGCTTGTTGGTGGCGGAGGCGATGAACTGGTTGATCAGGTAGCCCTCGGAGCCCATGACCTCCACACCGTCGTACCCGGCGTGCCCGGCCAGTTCGGCGGCGCGGGCGAAGTCCTCGATGGTCCGCTCGATCTCGTCCTCGGTGAGCGCGCGGGGGGTGAAGGCGCTGATGGGGGCCTTGAGCGCGCTGGGGGCGACCGAGTCCTCACTGAAGGCGTACCGGCCGGTGTGCAGGATCTGCATGGCGATGCGGCCGCCCTCGTGGTGCACGGCGTCGGTGACCACGCGGTGCTCCTCGGCCTCCGCCTCGGTGGTCATCTTCGCCGCGCCCGTGTAGGTGGCGCCCTCGGGGTTGGGGGCGATGCCGCCGGTGACGATGAGGCCGACGCCGCCCCTGGCGCGCTCGGCGTAGAAGGCGGCCATCCGCTCGAAGCCGCCCGGCACCTCCTCCAGGCCGACGTGCATGGAACCCATGAGCACGCGGTTGGGAAGGGTGGTGAAGCCCAGGTCCAGGGGTTCCAGCAGGTGGGGGTACTCGCCCATGTCGTCTCCTCGCGCGGTGCCTCGGGCCGGTGTCCGGCCGACCCGCGATCCATTATGCAACAAGTTGCAAAAAAACGGGGATGGCGGGGGTCACATCTGTGCGCGGGGCGCGGGGCGCTGGAACGGGGGAGCGCGGAAGGCGGGGCACGGGACGTGGGGCCCGGTGGTGCGGAGTCCCGAACGCGGGGCGCTGGGACCGGGGAGAGCTGGGAGCGCGGGCGGCGGGCCGGAACGCCTCCTGGCGGGCGGAGGCCCTCAGGCGTCGCTGGAGCTCTCCTTCGCCTCCACCGGCAGGAGCGCGGGGCGCTTGGGCACGCGGCCGTCACCCGAGGACCGCCCGCGCAGGCGCCGCAGTATCCACGGGCCGAGGAAGGCCCCCAGCCAGCGGACCTCCTCGGCCACCGTGCGCAACGCGCCGGACCGGGGAAGCAGGGGCAGGGGGTCGCTCCACGACTCGTCGGCGCCGGGCAGGGTGAGCGCCGAAGCCAGCGCGCCCGCGATCCTCTCGTGCCCCAGGGGGGTGCAGTGCAGCCGGTCCTGTGCCCACAGGCGCCGGTCGGTGGAGATCTCGTGGGCGGCGACGTCGGCCACCACCACGCCGTGCCTGGCGGCCGCCGCGCGCACGCGCTCGTTGAAGTCCAGCACCCGCGGGAGCAGGGGCTTGGTCAGCGGCGCGACCTTCGCGATGTTGGGGAAGGTCAGGGTCGCCACGCGGGCGCCGGAGGCCGTCAGCTCGGCGAACATCGCCTCCATGTGGCCGACCACCTCGTCGGCGTCGTACCCGGAGCGGATGACGTCGTTGACCCCGGCGAACACGGTGGCCACGTCGGGGCGCATCTCCAGCGCGGGGGCCAGCTGCTCCTCCCGCACCTGTCGGGCGAGCCGGCCCCGGACGGCGAGGTTGGCGTACTCCACCCGCGCGCCAGTGGCGGCGAGGTGGACGGCCAGGCGGTCGGCCCAACCGCGGACCCCGGTGCTGTCGTCGCCGTCACCGACGCCCTCGGTGTGGCTGTCGCCCAGCGCCACGTAACGCAGGTCCCCGTCGAACCGCATGCCCTCTCCTCACCCTCGTGAACACCAGAATGATACTCCGCGAAGTGACTATTCAACTTGGGGAGTAGGGGCGGGGCTCCGGCCGCCGCCGGCGCGCCCGGAGCGGTCAGGGGCGCTCACGCGTGTCCGTCGCGTCCTGCTTCCCGTCCGGCCCCTCCGGAGCGACGGGGCGCTCGAAGAAGGTCTCCAGGACCACCGTCGCCTCCGTGCCCGAGACCCCCTCGACGGCGTACAGGCGCCGCAGGACGTCCTGGAGCCGCTCGGTGGTCGGGGTGCGCACCTTCACCAACAGGGACGCGCTGCCCGCGATGACGTGCGCCTCCTGGATCTCGGGGATGGCCGCCAGGGACTCGGACGTGTCCCCCATCCAGGCCGACGACTCCACCAGGACGAAGGCGAGCACCCCCCTGCCCAGGGCGGCGGGGTCCACCTCCACGGTCGTGCGGCGGATGACGCCGCGCGACCGCAGCTTGCGCACGCGCTCGTGCGCCGCGCCGGCCGAGAGGCCGACGGCCTCGCCCAGCGCCGCGTACGAGCGGGTCGCGTCCTCCTGGAGCAGTGACACGAGCACGCGGTCGGTCTCGTCCATGTGCGCTCTTCCCATAGTGCTTCTCGCTGGAACCATATAGCATCCTGCATTGTTTGCTATATACAGGATGAAATCCTGCCTATCCAGCTTATGGGAGAACGATGTCCTCTGACGACGGTATCTACGAGATCCTGGACGACCGCTTCCGCACGGGCCGCTGCGCCAACGGCGACACCCGGCTGGAACGGCTCCACCAGGGCTGCCGGTGGACGGAGGGCCCGCTCTACCTCCCCGCCTGGCGGCAGGTCGTCTTCAGCGACATCCCCAACGACCGCATGCTGCGCTGGGACGAGCAGACCGGCGCCGTCGGCCTCTTCCGTTCCCCGGCCGGGCACAGCAACGGCAACACCCTCGACCGCGAGGGGCGGCTCGTCACCTGCGAGCAGGGCAACCGGCGCGTCACCCGCACCGAGCACGACGGGACGGTCACCGTCATCGCCGACCGGTTCGGGGGCAGGCGCCTCAACAGCCCCAACGACGCGGTCGTGGGCTCCGACGGCTCGGTCTGGTTCTCCGACCCGGACTTCGGCATCACCAGCGACTACGAGGGCCACCGCGCCGAGAGCGAGATCGGCGCCCGCAACGTCTACCGGGTGGACCCCGTGACCGCCGAGGTCCGTATCGCCGCCGACGGCTTCAGGGGGCCCAACGGACTGGTCCTGTCCGCCGACGGGCGCAGGCTCTACGTCTCCGACACCGTCGCCAACCACATCCGCGTGTTCGGGGTGCGCGAGGACGGAACGCTGACGGACGGCGAGGTCTTCACCGAGGCCGCGGGCGACGGCTCCCGGTTCGACAACATCCGCTTCGACGACGAGGGGCGCCTGTGGGCCGCCGCCATGGACGGCGGAGTGCACTGCTACGCCCCCGACGGCACCCTCATCGGACGGATCCGGGTCCCCGAGACCGTCTCCAACATCGCCTTCGGCGGCCCCAAGAACAACGTCCTGTTCATCACCGCCACGACCAGCCTGTACTCCCTGATGCTGGGGGTGACCGGGGCCCGGCGCGTCCACGCACCCGCCGGCTGAGACACCCCGGGAACGGCGAAGGCCCCGACCGGTGTCCGGTCGGGGCCTTGCGTGTGCCCTGCGGGGCTCTTCGGGGGTTCGGGGGGCGCCCCCCGACAAGCAGCGAGGGCGACCCTGCTCGCAGGGCCGCCCTCGATCGGCGGAGGATAGGGGATTCGAACCCCTGAGGCGTTGCCACCAACACGCTTTCCAAGCGTGCGCCCTAGGCCACTAGGCGAATCCTCCGCTGATAACTCTACATGCCGTCACGGAGTGCTCCGAACGGTTTCCGGCCGCCCCGGCGACCGCCTCCGTCGACCGCCCCGACGGCCTCGGGGCCGCGCCCGGTTACGGGACACGGCTGGACCGCACGCCCCTGATGGCGTTGTTGCGGAAGGCGTCCACGAACAGCGAGTGGTCGGCCCGCGCCTGGGCCGCGTACCGGTGCGCGAACTCCACGCACCGCTGTGTGAACTCCGCCTCGTGGCCGTCGATCGCCTCCATGATCGCCACCTCGGTCTCGACGCCCCCCACGGTGGTGTCCGCGTGCGAGTCGGACACGCAGTGCGCCTTGGCGGTGGCCCGGCCCAGGTAGTCCAGCACCGGGGCGATGTCCGCGGGCTCGGTGAGGTCGTCCCAGTCCAGGTCGTTGGTGTAGGGGGAGACCTCGCTCACCACGAAGCCCACGCCGCCGATCTCGGTGTGGCCGAGCAGCGGGTCGGTGTGCGCCTGAAGGGCACGCTGGGACACGGCGGTGCGGTGCCCGTGGTGCCTGAAGGCCTCCATGATGCCGCGGTCGGTCACCACCCGTGACGGTGCGGCCACGTTGCCCTGCTTCATGGACAGCACGACGTCGTTGTCCCACGCCTCGGACTGGCCCTCGATGAGCAGCGTGTAGGCGGGCAGCCCCGCCGAGCCGATCCCGAAGCCGCCGCTGCCCACCACGTCCTTGACCCCGTAGCTCATCGACGCGAACCGCTGGTCCTCGGGGATGGTCCCCAGGTAGGCGTCGTAGGCGGCCAGGACCGTCTCCCGCTCCTCGTCCCCCAGGCGGCGCGCCCGCGGGCCCTCGCCGAACCGGCGGGTGTACCCCTCACGGGTGGTCATGGACGTCAGCATCGCGGCGCGGCTCTTGAGCCGCGCCTGCTGGAGGACGTCGTGCACCGTGCCGTCGGTGTTGCCCAGCTTGAGGGAGAACTCCGAGTCGCCGCCCTTCGTCGCGAAATCGCGCACCTGGGAGACGTAGGCGTCGACGTAGTGGGGCACGAGCCTGCCGATGTCGTCGTCGGACAGGGCCTTCTGCCACCCCAGCAGGGCGATGCTGGCCACGAACCTGAGCACGTCCCAGGTGAAGTGGCCGATGTAGGCCTCGTCGAAGTCGTTGACGTCGAACACCAGGCGCCCGGTGGAGTCCATGTAGGTGCCGAAGTTCTCCGCGTGCAGGTCGCCCTGGATCCACACCCGCGAGGTGTGGTCGTTGGCCCAGGGGTCGTCCATGGCCGAGACGTCGGTGTAGAAGAGCGCGGCGCTGCCCCGGTAGAAGGCGAACGGGTTGGCCGCCATCTTGCGGAACTTGACGCGGAAGGCGGCCGGGTCGGCGGCCATCAGGTCCGAGAAGGCGTTCTCCAGGGTGTCCACGATGAGGTCGCGGCGGGCCTGGGAGCTGTCGGTGGGTTTCAGGGGGTCGAGCATGCCATCCATGATGTCCGCGAACGCGTGACTTATCCAAACAAGGCGCGTGGTTCGCGCGGGGCGCGCGGCCTGCGACGGAGCGTGTCCGGCCGGGGGGCCGGAGGGGCCGTCCGAATCGGGAGCGGAAGGGTTGCAAGAGCAGTCCGGGTGTCGGATAGACTCGATGCAGACCCCTCGTGCGGCGTCACCCTATGAACCTCCCCAGGGCCGGAAGGCAGCAAGGATAAGTAGGCTCTGGCGGGTGCGCGGGGGGTCCTTTCTCTTTCTCCGGCCCGGTCGAAACCCCTCCCGGTCTGCGCCAACCGGCGCGAGTGTCACCGCTTGCAGGTTGAATGGACACGTGGCAGGGACCAGGGGAGTGATCACACCGTGAGCATCGCGCTGTACCGCAAGTACCGGCCCGCGACGTTCGGCGAGGTGCGCGGACAGGAACACGTGACGGACCCGCTGCGCCAGGCACTGCGCAGCGGACGGATCAACCACGCCTACCTGTTCAGCGGACCGCGCGGCTGCGGCAAGACCACCAGCGCCCGCATCCTGGCCCGCTCCCTCAACTGTGTCGAGGGTCCCACCCCGGACCCGTGCGGCACCTGCGACTCCTGCGTGGCGCTGGCCCCCGACGGCGGCGGCAGCATCGACGTCATGGAGATCGACGCCGCCTCGCACGGCGGTGTGGACGACGCCCGCGAACTGCGCGAGCGCGCCTTCTTCTCGCCGGTCAACTCGCGCTACAAGATCTACATCATCGACGAGGCGCACATGGTGACCCGCGAGGGTTTCAACGCGCTCCTCAAGCTGGTGGAGGAACCCCCGCCGCACCTGAAGTTCGTGTTCGCGACCACCGAGCCCGAGAAGGTCATCGGCACGATCCGCTCGCGGACCCACCACTACCCCTTCCGCCTCATTCCGCCGAGCACCCTCAAGGAGCTCATGGAGGACCTCCTCAAGCAGGAGGGCATCTCCTACGACCCGTCCGCGCTGCCGCTGGTCGTGCGCGCGGGCGCGGGCTCGGCGCGTGACACGCTCTCGGTGCTGGACCAGCTCATCGCCGGCTCGGACGAGGGCGGCATCACCCGAGAGGGCGCCGTCTCCCTGCTGGGCTACACCGACTCCAGCCTGCTCGGCGAGATGGTCGACGCCCTCGGCGCCCGCGACGGCGCGGCCGTGTTCGGCCTGATCGACCGCGTGGTGGAGGGCGGCCACGACCCGCGCCGCTTCACCACGGACCTGCTGGAGCGCTTCCGCGACCTGGTCGTGCTGGCCGCCGTTCCCGACGCCCTGGACAAGGGCCTGATCAACGTCGACCCGGAGGCGGTCGAGCAGATGAAGGGCCAGGCCTCCCGCCTGGGCCCGGCCGAGCTCACCCGCGCCACCGACATCCTCAACCAGGGGCTGACCGAGATGCGCGGGGCCACCGCGCCCCGGCTGCTGCTGGAACTCATGTGCTCGCGGATCCTGCTGCCGGGCACCGACGGCGACCAGGGCGTGGCCCTGCTGGCACGCCTGGAGCAGTTGGAGCGCCGGGTCGCCTCCGGCGCCGTCGCTCCCGCCGCCCAGGTCCAGCCCGCACCCGGGCCCCAGCCGTCCCAGCCGTCCCACTCCCAGCCGCCTCAGCCTCCGCAGTCGCCTCAGCCTCCCCAGCCCTCTCCGGCGGCGGCGCCCGAGCCCGCGCGGGCCGCCGGGGAACCGGCCTCCACGGCACGGCCGGACCCCGCCCCGGCTCCGGCCCCCGCGGAACGGCGCTCCGAGCCCTCGGGCTGGGACGCACCGGCCCGGCAGAGCGCCCCCGGGCGGGGAGAGGCACCTCCGCCGTCCGGCGGCGCACTGGACCTGGGACGGGTACAGGGCGCCTGGGGCCAGATCCTGGAGGCGGTCAAGAACCTTCGCCGGTTCACCTGGATGGTGCTGAGCGGTAGCGACGTCCGCCCGGTCGGGGTGGAGGGCAACACCGTCCTGCTCAGCTTCGCCCGGCCCAACGACGCCAGGGGCTTCGGCAACAGCGGCAGCGACCAGGTGGTCGCCGCCGCGATCCGGCAGGTCCTCGGGGCGGAGGTGCGTGTGGCCGCGGCGGGCGGCGCCACGGCTCCTCCCGCCTCCGCGCGCAGGGCGGAGCCCGCGCGTCCGGCCGAGCCGGCGGGGTGGGACGCGCCCGCTCCCGAACCCGCGCGTCCAGGCGCGCCGGCTGCGGAGCCCGCGTCCGGCACCGCCGGCCCCGGATCGGCGCCCGGCCCCGCCGGCCCGCCGCCGGACCGGATCGTCACCGGACTCCAGGAGCCGCCGCCCGACCCCTACGAGGACGCGGCCGCCTCGCCTCCGCCGGAGTACACCGACTCCGCGGCGCCCTCCTCGCCGACGTCCTCCTCACCGGCGCCCGCACCGCAGCAGCCGCAGCCCCGGGCGCAGAACCCGGCCTCCGGCGGGAAGGCCTCGCAGAGCGCCCCCGTGCCACCGGGCGCCGGTGCCGCGCTCATCGAGTCCGAGCTCGGCGGCCGGGTCATCGAGGAGATCGAGCACGAGGGCCCGAACGCGTCCCTCTAGGATCCGCCGGGCGCGTCCTCGCGCTCCCCGGCGTTCTCCCCGGCGCTTTCCCCGTGCCCCTTCGGCCGCAGGGCGCGCAGCACCGTGTCCACCAGCTCGTCCACGTACTCGTGGGTGAGCGGCGCGGTGCGCAGCAGCCAACGGTGGTGGACCGGCCCGTTGAGCAGCTCCGCGGCCAGCTCCAGGTCGGCGTCCGGATCCACCTCTCCCGCGTCGACGGCCGAGCGCAGCCTGTCCTTGAGCGCCTCCGTGTTCGGGCGGACCAGGCGCTCGTTGACGGCCTCGGCGAGGGCCAGGTCGCTCTGGATCTCCGCGGTGAACGCCCGGGTGGTCCGGTCCATCTCCGGGACGTGGAACTCGTCCACCGTGGCCCGCAGCACCGTCCTCAGGTCCGTGGCCAGGTCGCCGGTGTCGGGCAGCGGATCACCGGCGTTCCCGCCGGTCAGCGCCGTGAACACGTCGAAGGCCACGGCGGCCTTGGAGGGCCACCACCGGTAGATGGTCTGCTTGCCGACCCTGGCCCTGGCCGCGATCGCCTCCATGGTCAGCCTCGCGTAGCCGACCTCGCCCATCAGCTCGGCGGCGGCGTCCAGGATGGCGCGCCGCGAACGCTCGCTGCGGCGGCGGGGGTCGGGGCTGCTGCGGGTCCGGGGCTCTTCCCGTGCGGTGCTCTCTGCCATACCTGCCACGGTAGTGGCTGAGAAATGACGAGACGTATCGTCTTGGTGGGGATATCCTACGGAGGTCAGCATCGATTCCGGCGGGACCTCGCGTGTCCGGCCTGAAGGGAAAGGAGGTCCGCATGGCCAGGAACAGCGACAACCTTCTCGGTATGGGCGGACAACGCGCCACCGTCGCCCGCTCCACGCTCCGCGGGGGCAAGGGCGGCGGAAAGGGCGGGCCCAGCACCGACGCCGTGGAGCGCAGACGGGAACTCCTGCGCAAGCTCCAGGAGAAGAACGCCTCCCGCGGCTCCGAGGGATCCGAGAAGTCAGGAGACGCCGAAGGAACGGCGTGACCGCGCGGCGACGGTCCCCCGCCGGAGGGGGCCGTCGGCGTTCACAGCCTCCAGCTCCGGCCCTCCGGTGAGTCCAGCCACACCCGGTGCACGCCGTCGGCGTCCACCGACAGCCCGAACCGGTCCGGTTCCGGCTCCCCCAGCTTCTCCCACAGCCCCAGGGCCTCCTCGAACTCGTCCCAGATGCTTCTCGGGCCGCCCTGCTCGACCATCCACGAGGTGCCGTAGGGGTACACCCGCACCCACGAGGCGCCCTCCTGGTCGCACACCCACACGCCCGATCCGGTACCGATCCACCTGCGCCGCATCCGCCAGCCCGGCACCATCACCGACAGGGCGAACGCCGACGGGAACGCCATCAGCGGCGCCACCGGATCGGTCTGGGTGAGCCGGTACTCGTCGGGCTGCTGTCCCGCGTCCCGTACCGGCCGCGGCGCGGACCCCGGGGTGCGCAGCGGCACGAACCCCACCCCGCTGTGGAAGCTTCCCCGGGCCGAGCCGTCCCCGGGGCACTCGATCCGCGCGAGGACCCCCGCCCCCTCCAGCAGCCCCCACGGGCAGACCACCATGCCGCCCGGGCGCAGTTGCTCCGTCCACGCGGGCGGCAGCCGCCGCACGCCGCAGGTCGAGACGACGCGGTCGTAGGGCGCGCCGGGCGGATACCCCTCGTACCCGTCGGCCAGGTGGACGGCGGGGGAGTAGCCCTCCGTGCGAAGGGCCTCCCGGGCCGTTATGGCCAGACGGGGGTCGATCTCCAGGGAGGTGACGGCGCTGTCGCCCAGCCGGTGCGCCAGCAGCGCCGTGTTCCAGGCGGTCCCCGTGCCCACCTCCAGCACCCTCTGCCCGTTGGCCAGGTCGGCCAGCTCCAGCAGGCGCGCGAGGACCGTGGGCGCCGAACTGGACGAGGTCGAGGCGTCCTCCCCCCTGCGCCGGGGGTCGGGTTCCCGGGGCGCGGGCGCCTCCCTGCGCTCGGGGACGAAGGGGTCGTCGATCTGGGTGACGATGGCGTTGTCGGCGTAGACGGCCGCGAGCCAGCGCTCGGGATTGCTGTTGGCGTTGAGGGCGGCCCCGTGCGCGGTCAGCGCTCCCGTCCCGGGGATGAACCGGTGGCGGGGCACCGACCGGAACGCGTCGATGAGGGAGGCGTCGGTCAGCGTGCCGTCCGCGACCATCGCCTCGACCAGCGCCGAGTGGCGCTCTCTGGCGGTCAACACGTCCTCAGTCCCCCGTGGCTTTCAGTGGTACCGGTAGCGCCCGAGAGCACTACCGGGACTTTGTGCCCCGCGGGGCACCCTTTCAACCGAGAGTGATGCCGACGGCACCCTTCGCTCTCTTCGCTGGTGGGAGTTCCGTCCGAGTGAGTCGTTCCCACCTCGTGACAGGGGTAGTCCACATATCCCCCAGATCTGGACGAACAGTGAAAGTCCCTCGACTGGAGGTGCCCTCTTTCCCGGATCGGCGTCCGCCGGATCCCGACGGCGGTCCTTCCGGCCGTCCCGCCTCCCGGGTCGCCCGGTACGCTCACAGCAACAGCCACATGACAGCGAGACCCAGCACTGACGAGTGCGGCGAGGAGACGGCCGTGAACCCTGGCGGAATGGACATGCAGGCCCTGCTCCAGCAGGCCCAGCAGATGCAGCAGCAGCTCGTGGAGGCCCAGGAGGCGCTGGAGGAGGCCGAGGTCGAGGGCACCTCCGGCGGAGGCCTGGTCAAGGTCAAGCTGAGCGGGCGCGGGCAGGTCGAGGACATCACCGTCGACGCCCAGGCGATCGACACCGCCGACGCCGAGGAGAGCGCCCAGACCGTCGCGGACCTGGTCCTGGCGGCCATCCGCGACGCCGAGGCGCAGGTGGAGCAGCTCCAGCAGGAGAAGATGGGTCCGCTCGCCGAGGGCCTGGGCGGTGGCGGGATGCCCGGTATGCCCGGTGGAATGCCCGGCATCCCCGGCCTCTAGGGAGTGCCCACGGGGCCCGGGCCGACGGTCGGGGAAGGCCCCTCCCGGGGCCGGTCCACGTGCTTGCCCGGGCACCCGCGCACGCCTGTGCGCAGGTGAGAGCCCTCGTGTACCCGGCAGGTCGTCGCTACGGATACGGTGGGAAGACGGGGAGACGGACCGCCCCGAAGCATCCGGTCCGACCTGGTGGGTAGGCGATGTACGAAGGCGCTGTACAGAATCTGATCGACGAGCTCGGGCGGCTGCCCGGCGTCGGTCCGAAAAGCGCGCAGCGCATCGCCTTCCACCTGCTGTCCGCGGAGCACGCGGACGTCAAACGCCTCGTCAACGCGCTTGTCGAGGTCAAGGAGAAGGTGCGCTTCTGCGAGGTCTGCGGCAACGTCGCCGAAGAGGACCGGTGCCGCATCTGCCGCGACGCCCGTCGCGACCCCGCGATCATCTGCGTGGTCGAGGAGTCCAAGGACGTCGTCGCCATCGAGCGCACCCGCGAGTTCCGGGGCCGCTACCACGTCCTGGGCGGCGCCATCAGCCCCATCGAGGGCGTGGGCCCCGACGACCTGCGGGTCAAGGAGCTCATGACCCGTCTGGCCGACGGCAACGTGACGGAGCTGATCCTGGCCACGGACCCCAACCTGGAAGGGGAGGCCACCGCGACCTATCTGGCGCGGCTGGTCAAACCCATGGGGTTGAAGGTGACCCGTCTGGCCAGTGGCCTGCCCGTGGGCGGCGACCTGGAGTACGCCGACGAGGTCACCCTCGGACGCGCCTTCGAGGGCCGCCGCAGCCTGGAGTTCTAGCTCACATTCAGCCTTGATGTAGCCAGATCACGAGTAACTTGCGTCTGACCGGGTAAGCCCGAGCGCTGGTGTGTCAAGACGCCACGCCCTCCCGCCGCAGGTCGGACGGGGTCGACGAGGACGTCGCTGGCTACACTCCATTTCATTGTCTTGATCCCAACTCCTCAGGAGCATCGATCGTGGCCCTAATCGTGCAGAAGTACGGTGGGTCTTCCGTATCCGACGCGGAAGCCATCAAGCGAGTAGCCCAGCGGATCGTCGCTCAGAAAAAGGCGGGATATGACGTCGTCGTCGTGGTCTCGGCCATGGGCGACACCACCGACGAACTGATCGAACTCGCCGAGCAGGTGTCCCCGCTGCCGCCCGCGCGCGAACTCGACATGCTGCTCACCGCCGGTGAGCGCATGTCCATGGCGGTGGTCGCCATGGCCATCGAGAACCTGGGCTTTGAGGCCCGGTCCTTCACCGGCTCCCAGGCCGGTGTCATCACCACGTCGCTGCACGGCAACGCCAAGATCATCGACGTGACCCCGGGCCGCATCCGGGAGGCCGTGGACGAGGGCGCGATCTGCATCGTCGCCGGCTTCCAGGGCGTCTCCCAGGACAGCAAGGACATCACCACCCTGGGTCGTGGCGGCTCGGACACCACCGCGGTGGCGCTGGCCGCAGCCCTGGACGCCGACGCCTGCGAGATCTACAGCGACGTCGACGGTGTGTTCACCGCGGACCCGCGCATCGTGCCGAGCGCGCGGCGCATTCCCCAGATCTCCTACGAGGAGATGCTGGAGATGGCCGCGTGCGGGACCAAGATCCTGCACCTGCGCTGTGTCGAGTACGCACGTCAGTACAACATCCCCCTGCACGTCCGCTCATCTTTCAGCCAGAAGCCCGGGACCTGGGTCGTCCCAGAAGTCGAGGAAAGCGAAGGCATGGAACAGCCGATCATCTCCGGTGTCTCACACGACCGGAGCGAAGCCAAGATCACCGTCGTCGGCGTGCCGGACCGGGTCGGTGAGGCCGCCACGCTCTTCCAGGCCCTGGCCGACGCCGAGGTCAACATCGACATGATCGTGCAGAACGTGTCGGCGGTCTCCACCTCGCGCACCGACATCTCCTTCACGGTGCCCAAGGACTTCGGCAAGGAGACGGTCGCCGCGCTGAAGAAGGTGCAGGACAAGGTCGGTTTCGAGTCCCTGCGCTATGACGACAAGATCGGCAAGGTGTCGCTGATCGGCGCGGGCATGCGCTCCTACCCGGGTGTGACCGCCCGCTTCTTCGACGCCATCGCCTCCTCCGGCACCAACGTCGAGATGATCTCCACCTCGGAGATCCGCATCTCGGTGATCGTCGAGGAGGACCAGATCGACGCGGCCGTCCGGGCCGCCCACAGTGAGTTCAAGCTCGACGCCGACCAGGTCGAGGCTGTCGTGTACGGAGGTACCGGCCGATGAGCAACCGTCTTCCCACCCTGGCCATCGTCGGCGCCACCGGCGCCGTCGGCACCGTGATGCTGGACATCCTGACCCAGCGCGAGAACGTCTGGGGCGAGATCCGCCTCGTCGCCTCCCCGCGCAGTGCGGGCAAGGTCCTGCGCGTGCGCGGCGAGGACGTCGTGGTCCAGGCCCTGGCGCCCGAGGTCTTCGACGGCGTGGACGTCGCCATGTTCGACGTCCCCGACGAGGTGTCCAAGGAGTGGGCGCCGATCGCCGCCGCCCGCGGCGCGGTCGCCGTCGACAACTCCGGCGCGTTCCGCATGGACCCCGAGGTTCCGCTCGTGGTGCCCGAGGTCAACGCGGACCAGGTCCGCAACCGCCCGCGCGGCATCATCAGCAACCCCAACTGCACCACCCTGTCGATGATCGTGGCGATCGGCGCCCTGCACCGCGCCCACGGCCTCACCGACCTGGTGGTCTCCTCCTACCAGGCCGCCTCCGGCGCCGGCCAGGAGGGCATCGACACCCTGCGCGACCAGATGGCCAAGGCCGGTGCCGACCGCAGCCTCGGCGAGAAGTCGGGCGACGTCCGCGCCGCCGTCGGCGAGCTGGGCCCGTTCCCCGCGCCGCTGGCCTACAACGTCGTGCCGTGGGCGGGATCGCCCAAGGACGACGGCTGGTCCTCGGAGGAGCTGAAGGTCCGCAACGAGTCCCGCAAGATCCTGGGCCTGCCGGACCTGCGCGTCTCCGCCACCTGCGTCCGCGTCCCGGTGATCACCACCCACTCGCTGGTCGTGCACGCGACCTTCGCCGACGAGGTGACCGGCGACGCCGCCCGTCAGCTTCTCGGCTCCGCCGAGGGCGTCGTGGTCCAGGACGACCCGGCCAACGGGGAGTTCCCGACCCCGGCCGACGTCGTGGGCACCGACCCGACCTGGGTCGGCCGCATCCGTCAGTCGCTGGACGACCCGAAGTCGCTGGACCTGTTCCTGTGCGGGGACAACCTGCGCAAGGGCGCCGCGCTGAACACCGCGCAGATCGCCGAGGTCGTGGCCCGGGAGTTCACCCAGGCCTGACCTGACCCGCGGGCCCGCGGGCCCGCGAGGCGAACGACGGGGGCGGTGACCGGTGATACCGGTCGCCGCCCCCGCGCGTGTGTCCGGGGCCGACCGCCGGGGTCAGTACCGTCCGGGGATCAGTACCGCCGGGGGTCGCCGGGACGGCGGGGCCGGGCCAGTGTCAGTTTGTAGAGGAGTCGACACTGCTCGACCGACCCGATGAGGTCGGAGGTCTCCACCGGCCGGCTTCCGCTGTAGTGGGTGCGCTCCACCACCAGCACGGGTATGCCGGGGGCCGAACCGAGCAGGGATGCCTCGGAGTCGCGCAGGGCACGCACCCGCACCTCCTCCACCACGCGGTCGACGGGGTGTCCCACGGCGCTGAGCCGTTCGAGCAGCCCGGCGTCGTGCGCGCCGTCGAACGGGGCGCGCAGGGTTCCCGCCGTGAGGACCGCGGGTTCCCAGGACAGGTGCAGGGTGATGGGGGTCCGAGAGGACAGTCCCCGCGAGGTGGTGCGGTACACCGGGTCACCCTCGCGCAGCCGGAGCCGGGAGCTCAGCGGCGGGGAGCACTGCTCCTGCTCGGTGCCGATCTCCTCGCGGCTGAGCCGTCCCAGGCCGGAACCGGAGGAGGAGTCGGTCCTACAGATCCGGAAGACCTCGGGGACGGCGCGCACGAAGTAGCCGGATCCGGGCCGGGACTCCACCAGGCCCTCGGTGACCAGGAGCCGGAGCGCGGTGCGGGAGATCTGCTCGCTGACACGGTAGGAGCGCGCCAGCCGCGTCCGTGAGGGGAGCCGTGTGCCGGGCGGCATCTCCCCGTTCAGGATCGGGCCGCGCAGCTGGTCCGCCAGCCAGAGGTAGCGGGGTTGCCTGGCCATGGTCACAGGGCCCTGTCGGCGGTGCCCCCCGTCCGCCGTCGGCCTCTGTGCCTCGGGGGCGGGGCGGTGGTGCGTGCGGATCGATGGTCGCGGGTACCGGTGCCGCCACCGTCGCCGGCGGGGAATCCGGGGGGGAGGAGGGGAGTGAACCTGCCAGATCGCCGAAGCTCGCCCATGCTTCCCAGTAAAGCAGCCAAAAGCCCTGGTAGGGGGCCTTACCCGGAAGTAGGTGCTTCCGTTCGGCGCACGCCACCGAATCGGAACCCCGGCCGGAGGCGGTCGGAAACGCCCGAAAACCATGAAATAGGCGGGGCAGGATACCTCTGATTATTACCCTGCGTAACAACATGGGTACGCCTTGCTTGGGGGAAGTATGATCACGAGTCTTGCGGACCGTGCGGAGACGGCGGTCGCCTGGGTGGGCGGGATCACGGGGCTGGTCCTGCTGCTCACCGTCGTGGCCCTGGTGGTACTGGTGCTCGCGGCGGTCATCTCGGCGCTGGCCGACCGTGACACGTCCGGGGGAGGCAAGCTGCTGTGGATCGCCCTCGTTCTCTGGTTGCCGGTGCTGGGGGCGATCGCCTGGTTCGTGGTGGGGAAGAAGGGCCACCTCAACCGCTTCCTCGGCATCGACAAGGGGAGGGCGCGTCACACGGTTCCGGTCAGCGTCGGACAGCACAGCGACGTGCTGCCCCAGAGGAACGGGTTGCGCCACGCCTGAGCCGGGAGCGCCGGGCGATGCGTCGGGGGAGCCCCGGGGCCGGGAGGGGACCCGGTTCCGGGGCTCCTCCCGCGTCGGGCCGGGCGCGGGCCCCTGTGGACGGCCGCGTCAGTACCGGTCGGACGGGTATCAGACCCGTGACGGACGGACCGACCACGTCTGGAGGGGACGGGAGATGGCCGAGCACGCCGACGTCGCCCGCGCTGTGGTGGACGAGGCGGGGACGACCCTCGCCGCCGAGGCCGGGATCAGGATGGCGGACAAGCCCGCCGCGCTGTGGCAGTTGCTGGTGCTGGTGAACCTGATGTCCGCGCGCATCTCGGCGGGGATCGCCGTCGCCGCCGCCCGTGAGCTCAACGGGGCGGGCGGTACGACCCCCGACGGGATGGCCGGGCTGAGCTGGCAGGACCGCGTGGACGCGCTGGGGCGGGGGCACTACGTCCGCTACGACGAGAGCACCGCCACCAGGCTCGGCGAGTGCGCCGACCTGGTGCGCGAGGAGTACGGGGGAGACCTGCGCGGGCTCGGGGAGCGCTCCGGGCGGCGGGTCGCACGCCTGGAGTCCGGCCTGAGGGAGTTTCCCGGCATCGGGCCGACGGGCGCCGCGATGTTCTGCCGCGAGGTGCAGGCGGTGTGGCCCTGGCTGCGGCCCTACACCGACGAGTACGTGCTGTCCGGTGCCGGGAAGGTCGGCCTGCCCGAGGACGGGGACAAGCTCGCCGAACTCGTGGGCGGAGACGACATCGCGCCCCTGGCCGCCGGACTCGCCCGCGTCGCGCGTGACGGCGGCCTCGCGGAACGGGTCCGGAGGAGGGCCGGCTGAGGTCAGGCACCGAAGCGGTCGGCGACCAGGCGGTCGGCCAGGCCCGGAGGAGCGCGTGCAGGTGGGGGCGCGGTCTTCGCGAACCTCTTGGCAACGCGGGCGGGAGTCCCGGCGGGCGCCCCCGCAAGGGCTGCTCAGGATGTCTCGAAGTCGGCGAAGTCGAAGCCCGGGGACACGAAGCAGCTGACCAGGACCTCCTCGCCGGCCGACGGCCGTGCGGTCTGCCAGGTACCGGCCGGGACCACCGCCTGGAGGCGTTCGCCCCGCTCGATCCCCGAGCCCAGGGTCACCTGTCCGTCGGGCTCGGGCGATCCTCCCGTTCCGCCGTACTCCAGCACCAGGGGCCCGCCCCGGTTGAACACCCACACCTCGTCCGAGCGCACCCGGTGCCAGCGCGACTCCTCACCGGGGCCCAGCAGGAAGTGGATGCCGGTGGCGGTGGGCCGCGGCCCGGGGTAGCCGTCGGGGCGGACCCCCACCCCGCTGCTCCAGGTCCGCCGGTACCAGCCGCCCTCGGGGTGGGGCAGCAGGTCCAGCGCCTCGGCGGTCGCGGACCGCTCCTCGGCCCCGGTGTACCGGCCCGACGGGTCGCGGCGCAGGTAGAGCACACCCGTCACGGCCTTGCGGGGGATCGGCCCGTAGACGTGCGGGAAGAGGACGTCGTCCCCCACGCCCGGCGGCGGGGCGGGGTCGGCCGCCTCCCAGCGCACCTCGCAGCCGACCGCGTCGGTGTCGACGACGAGGGCGACCAGTCGGCCCGGGGCCTCGGCGTACAGCGCGTTCGCCACGGCCAGCAGCGTGGGCTCGTCCGGCGAGGCGTGCACGAACCCCTGGGAGCGCAGGGAGTCGGCCTCGACGTCACCGCCGGAGGCCCAGCGTTCGAGCTCGGTCATGTGCAACACACGGGACATGCGGCCGACCGTATCCCAGTCAGGAAGGGGTCGTCGTCCACAGCCCGTGGACGAGTCCTCCGATGTCAGAGGCGACGGTCCACACGTGAACCGGTGGCGTACACGATGTACGCCCCGGCCAGGGCCACCACGGACACCGCGACCAGGGCGAAGGCCACCGGATTGATCCACCCGGGAACGATGTCCACGGTCCCGCCGTGCGGAGAGGGGCACACGGTACTGAGCGGGAGCCCGCTGTGGGACACCGGGTATTCCTTGGGGCCCGCGTGGAACATGCAGGTGTTGTCCGGAAACAGGCCGGGGGAGTACTTCAGCCACGCGGAGCCGTAGAGGACGAACGCGCTGATGAGGGTCACCAGGGCGAGGGCGACCAGTGACCGGGGCGCCACTGCCTCCGGCCGGCGCCGTCCCCGCCTCACGAGGCTGTCGGCCTGCCTCAGGAGGACGACGACGGACCCGGTGAACACGGCGATCACGGACAGCGCCAGTAGGCACAGGAGCAGGATGAGCACGGAACATGGTCGCACGTGCGCCCGGGGCCGTGCGGGCCGAGCGGTTGCCGTCGCGCCCGGGCCCGCCGTGTGCCCTGCACACGGGTGAGGCGGGGCGTTCCGGTGAGGACGTGGACGCGGCAGGACCGTCACCGCTCTCCGGTGCACGGGTCAGGAATCGGCGACTCGGACGTTGGGGGCTCCGTTGTCAGCGAACCAGACGGCCAGTTCAGCGCTGCTCAGAATATGAGGGGACTCAGGAGTCCCAACGTCAATGGTGCCCGACACCCACCCGCCGGCCCCGGCGACCGCGCATCCCCGGAGCCTGGCAGAAACAAACCGAGTGGGGCCGCCGACGCCTTCCGGTCCGAACCAGACTTCGCTCAGGTCGGCTTCTCTCAGATCGCTCTCGTACATCCAGGAGCCGTTCAGGAAGGCGCGGAAGAACCTGCTCCCCCGGAGTTCTGATCTGTGGAACCTGGCGCCAACGAACCGGGCGTCTGCGAAGTCGGTGTCCGAGGCCACGCACCCACCGAAGTCGGTCTTCCGGAACGTGGCTCCCACGAAGCTGGAATTGCTGATGTCTGTACCAGAGAGGTCGGACTTGGCGAAGTCACTACGGTCGAAGACGCAGTCACTCATGTCGGCGGACGTGAAGAACATGTAGCTCTGGTCCGATTCGATGAGGTGGGAACCCCTGAAGTCCTTCATTATCCCGTCGAGCCCTTGGCCCTGGCCGCCGTCGCCGTCCATCCAGACAAGGTACTTCCTCAGATCGGCGTTCAAGCGACACTGACGCGCTGGCGGGGCGTCGGTGCACGGGTCAGGGGTTGGCCGTCACGGCGAGCCCGTAGTCGATGACGTGGTAGTTGTCGTTCGATCCCTCTTCCGAGGGGAACCCGACGTGGTCGGCCCAGTCGGTCAGCGACAGGTCCGAGGGGGAGGGGATGCCGAGTGCCTCGGCGGTCTCGATCACCATCATCGCCAGCCGCACCCCGTTGACCTCGTCGTAGGGATACCTCGGCGAGTGGTAGGCGATGTCCTGGCGGAGGTGGCGCTCCTCGGTGGCTCTGGTCCAACCCAGCTCCTCCGGCGTGGGGGACTCCGGGCCGAAGAGGTCGGCCACCGCGTCGTCCAGACCGAGTTCCACGTGCTCACCGAGCTCGAACTGGAAGACCCAGGGGCCGCTGGTGCCAGGAACCCTGCCGTGGAAACCGAAGGAGCGCGAAAGGCCCAGGGCGGTCAACTCGGCGGGCAGGGTGCGCAGGGAGTCGGCCAGCAGCCTGCCGTACTCCTTCCAGTCGGTGTGCCGGGTGATGCCGGCGAAGGACATGCCGGCGTTGTCCCTGACCGGGCGGGTACCGATGAACCCGCCCACGGTTTCGGCCCCGTGTTCGCGGTTGTACCAGAACCAGCCCTCGGCCGGATCGCCGGGCAGGAGTGACAGCACGGGACCCTCTGTGCCCGCCCGCAGTTCCAGACTGTTCCCCCGTCCCCTCCACCGCATGAAGGGAGCACCCCAGCGGGGGATGTCGTCGTGGAAGGAGGCGGAGGTGTCGTCGGCCCCGAGGACATGGGGTTCGACGAACTCCTCACGGAGGCTCTCGGCGATCTCCCCGAACGCCTCGACGTGCTCTCCGACCCCGCCCCGGACCTCCTTCACGAGGAAGTGCAGACCCACGTACTCCTCCGTGGTCACGTGGATCTCCATGAACTCGTCCACGGGTCGCAGCCGGGCCTCTCCGAAGTCCTCCTCGGCGCGCAGACATGGCCCCCGCTCGCCGTCGACCCACTCCCAGCCCTGGTCGGCGGCCATCGCGCGCAGGTCCGCCTCGGTCCACTTCCCGGGGGAGAGGCGCCGAAGCCGGCGGGCGAGTTCCACGACGTCACTGACCGCCCGGGTTTCCTGGACCATGTTTCCTCCCACGTGCCGTTCGGACCGCACCGATCATGGCAGCCGCCGGTGACGGAACGACACCGGCACGTATCCGACCGAAGGCGCGGACGTCGGCCCCCGTCTCTCCACAGGCTGTGGACGGGTGGCGGGAAGCCGGTCCCGTGGCGCTCTGTCGCCATGTCGACTGGTCGGCACGGCCACCTGTCCGCTTGTCCACAGGCTGTGGACGGAATCCGTCGGCGCCGGGCACCGGGAACGACGGACGCCCCGGCCGTCTCCGGCCGGGGCGTCCACCAGCGAGGATGCCGCTGTCTCGGCTCCCGTGGCTACAGGATGATCCGCATCGGCTCCTCAAGGATCTCGGCGAGGTCCTTGAGGAAGGCGGCGCCCACGGCACCGTCCACCGCGCGGTGGTCCACCGACAGCTCCAGGGAGATCCGGTTGCGCACGGCCACCTCGCCGTCCACGGCCACCGGCTCCTGGCGCATGGCGCCGACCGCGAGGATGGCCGCCTCCGGCGGGTTGATCACCGCGGCGAAGCTGTCCACGCCGAACATGCCGAGGTTGGACACGCTGAACGTGCCGCCGCTCATCTCCTGCGGCTTCAGCTTGCCGTCACGGGCCTTGCCCGCCAGCTCGCGCGTGCGCGTGGAGATCTCCGACAGGGTCGCCTTGTCCGTGTCGTGCAGCACCGGCACGACCAGCCCGGCGTCCACGGCCACGGCCACGCCGACGTTGACCCGGCGGTGCTGGAGCAGCTTGTCGTCCACCCACGAGGTGTTCACCTCCGGGTGCAGCTTCAGCGCCGTCGCGCAGGCCTTGACGATCAGGTCGTTGAAGCTGATCTTCGCGCCCGTGCTGGACAACTGCTCGTTGACCTGCGCGCGGAAGGCCTTGAGGGCCTCGGCGTCGATCGTGCGGCGCAGGTAGAAGTGCGGCACCGTCTGCTTGCTCTCGGTCAGGCGGCGCGCGATCACCTTGCGCACGTTGCTGACCTTGAGCTCCTCGGAGTCGCGGCCGTCGTCGAAGGACGGGGCGGTCGCCGCCATCGAAGCGGCGGGCTTCGCCTCCTCCTTGGCAGCGGCGGCGGGAGCGGCCTCCTCGGCGACACCGCCCTCCCGGGCGGCCTCGATGTCGGCGCGCACGATCCGGCCCTTGGGGCCCGACCCCTTGATCTTCGTGATGTCCAGGCCGTACTCCCTGGCCAGCCTGCGGGCCAGCGGGGAGGTGCGGGGACGCGGGGCCTCCTCGGAGGGCTCGGGCGCCCCGGCGGGCTCCGCGGACTCCTCGGCCTTCGCCTCGGAGCCCTCGGCCGCCTCCTTCAGCTCCTCGGCCTTCTCCGCCTGCTCCTCCTCGGGCGGCTCGGGGCGCTGCTCCGCGCCGCCGTCGCCGGAGTCCTCGGGCACCGCGTCCGGGGAGTCGGCGATCACACCGATGACCGCGCCGATCGGCACCGTCTCGCCCTCGGAGACGGACTGCTTGACCAGGAAGCCGTCCTCGTAGGCCTCGTACTCCATGACGGCCTTGTCGGTCTCGATCTCGACCAGGACGTCACCGGAGGCGACCTTGTCGCCCACGTTCTTGACCCACGTGCTGATGACGCCTTCCTCCATGGTGTCGGAGAGGCGCGGCATCTGGATCTCGCTCATGCTTGGAATCTCCCTCTACCCGACCCGTTTGCCGACGGCGCTCAGGGTCTCCTTGATGGCGGTGCTGATCGATTCGACCGACGGCAGGGCCGCCGTCTCCAGCGGCTTGGCGTAGGGCATGGGGACCTCCGCCATCGCCACCCGGCGGACCGGTGCGTCGAGGTAGTCGAAGGCGCCCTCCTGGATCGAGGCGGCGATCTCCGCGCCGATCCCGTAGGTCAGCCAGTCGTCCTCGCAGATCACCGCGGCACCGGTCTTCTTCACCGAGTCCACGAAGGTCTGGCGGTCGAGCGGGCGCAGGCTGCGCAGGTCGACGACCTCGACGTCGATGTCCTCCTCGGCCAGCTTCTCGGCGACCTGGCCCGCCACCATCGCCATCCGGGAGTAGCCGATGAGGGTGATGTCGCTGCCCTCGCGCGTGACCTTGGCGCGGCCGATCGTGGCGACGGAGTCGTTCTGCGGCTCGGCGTAGCCGTCGGCGACCTCGCCCTTGGAGTTGTACAGGCCCAGGTTCTCCAGGAACAGGACCGGGTCGTCGTCGCGGATGGCCGCGCGCAGCATCTCCGAGGCCTCGGCCGGGGTGCTGGGAGCGAGCACCTTCAGGCCGGGGATGAAGGAGTAGAACAGCTCGATGTTCTGCGAGTGCGTGGCACCGAGCTGCTGGCCGCCGCCGCCCGGCGTGCGGATGACCATGGGCACGCTCGTCTGGCCGCCGAACATGCCGTAGATCTTGGCGGCGTGGTTGATGATCTGGTCGATGGCGATCAGCGAGAAGTTGATCGTCATCAGCTCGACGACCGGGCGCAGGCCCAGCATGGCCGCGCCGACGGCCGCGCCGACGAAGCCCTCCTCGGCGATCGGGGTGTCCTTGACCCGCCGGGGGCCGAACTCCTTGAGCAGGCCCTCGGTGATCTTGTAGGAGCCCTCGAAGACGCCGATCTCCTCGCCCATGACGAGGACGTTCTCGTCGCGGACCATCTCGGCGCGAAGGGTGTCCCGCAGAGCCTGGCGGTAAGTGATCACAGACATGTGGGTTCCTTCCCTACTCCGCGAACACCGGGTCGGCGGGCATGCGGGTGGACTCGTTGGGCACCGGGGTGGCGTAGGTGTAGTCGAAGAGCGTGGACACGTCCGGGTGCGGGCTGTTGTCGGCGAACTCCGCGGCCTCGGCGACCTCGGCCTTGACCGCGGCGGCGATCTCGTCGCGCAGCTCGTCGGTGAGGATGCCCTCCTGGCTGAGCCTCTCGCCGAACAGGGCGATCGGGTCGTTCTCCTGCGACCGCGCCTCTTCCTTCTGCTCGTCGGTGCGGTACTTGGCCGGGTCGACCACCGAGTGGCCCTTCATCCGGTAGCTCCACGCCTCCAGCAGGAACGGGGTCTGCTCCTCGCGGGCGCGCTCGACCAGCCGCGCGGCCGTGTCGCGGACCGCGAGGACGTCGCGGCCGTCCACGCGCTCGCCCTCGATGCGGAAGGCGCCGCCGCGCTTGTACAGGTCGGGCTCGGCGGAGGACTTCTCGACCGTGGTGCCCATGCCGGTGAAGTTGTTGACCACCACGAAGACGATCGGCAGGTTCCACAGCTTGGCGATGTTGAGGGTCTCGTGCCAGGCGCCGATGTTGGTGGTGCCGTCGCCCATCTGGCACATGACGACCTCGTCGCCGCCCCGGTAGGAGATGGCCAGCGCGGCACCGGCGGCCAGCGGAAGCTGCCCGCCGACGATGCCGTAGCCGCCGAGCATGCGGGTCTCGGTGTCGAACATGTGCATGGAGCCGCCCCAGCCCTTGGACACGCCGTCGACGCGCCCGTAGAGCTCGGCCATGACCCGCTTGGGGTCCATGCCCTTGGCGATCGCGTACCCGTGGTCACGGTAGTTCGTGAACAGGTAGTCGCTCTCGCGCAGGGCGGTCATCAGGCCGACGACCGTGGCCTCCTCGCCGAGGTTGAGGTGGCAGTATCCGCCGATCTTCGCCTGGGTGTAGGCCTGGGCGGTGCGCTCCTCGAACCGCCGGACGAACATCATCTGGCGGTAGTAGTCGAGGAGGGTGTCGGGTTTCTCGTCGGTGATGCCGGGGGAGGTGTCCTTGCGGCCGCGGCGGCGGGTCCCTGAGGACCTGGCGGCGGTGCGGCCCTTCGGCTTGGCCGTGTCAGCCATGGTGTGCCTTTCTACGTGCGAGAAGGCCCGTCGCACCGGTCTGTGGACCGGGGTGCCAGGCCCGCCGCGTTCCCGCTGTCGGGCGTGATCGCGGTGTTCGCCTCCGCCCGGCTCATGGGCGTCGGCGCTCTGTGGCTGTTGCGGGGCGCGTTCCGGGGAGCGTGGCTCGTCCTCCCCGGACGCGAAGCGCTGATGGAGTCTCGTGTGCAGTTGTCCGCCGGACCCCTGCCCGCATTGCTTCCCGGTCTGCATCGGCCTATGCATCCGGGATCCGGCGCGGCGGTGCCGGTCGCCCGGGTTCGTCCACCGGCCGGATGAACGACTCCGGGTGACCGGGAGGGGTTCCACGTGTGTGACGTGCGTCGCGCACACTCTACGGTCTGATCGATGATCGATCAATACAACTGTATGTGAGACGGCCGGGAAAGGGTGCGTCGGGGCAGGTCACGTGCCGGGCGACAACTTCGCCGCCGCACGTCCGGGTGGGCAGATGTGCGTCCGGACGGGTCAGTGCACGCCCTGGTGGGACTGGAGCGCCGCCTCCACGTAGTTGAGCACGTGGTCGCTGAGCATCTGTCCCACCGAGGGGTCGCCCTCGCGGAAGGCCCGGGTGATCTGGGCGTGGTCGGCGGCCTTGGCGTGCAGCTCCATGTTCAGCCAGCGCACCGACAGGGCGGTCCACACCTCCACGCCCAGCGACTCCCAGGTGTGCAGCAGCACGCTGTTGTCGGCGGCGCGCACGACCTCGCGGTGGAACTCCACGCTGTGGCGGATCTGCTCGGACACGTCACCCTGCGCGGTCGCCCGGCGAAGGGCCTCCACCTCCCGCTCCAGCGGGGAGGGGTCGGCCGCCAACCGGGGCGCCGCCAACTGCGCGGCGACCAGCTCCAGCCCGGCGCGGACGGGGTAGATCTCGGCCATGTCCTGGACCCCGAAGGCCCTGACCCGGGCGCCCTTGTTGGGGACCGTCTCGATCAGGCGCAGGGTCTCCAGCTCGCGCAGGGCCTCGCGGACCGGCGCCTGGCTCACCTTCAGCTCCGTGGCGACGCGGCGTTCCACGATCCGCTCCCCGGGCTGCCAGCGTCCGGACAGCAGGCCCTCGACCAGTACCTGCCGGATCTGTTCCCTCAACGGCTCGCGGGCCAGTTTCGAGGGATCATCCGGCAGCTGTGGCAGGTCGACCATCCAGGGCCCTTCCGTTCCACGGCCAGCGCACGGCGCGCGGACCGGTTCGCTCAGCGTCGTACAGACTCCTTGAAGAGTGCCACACACACGCGGGTCAACCGGACAGCAGGCCTCGAACCGCTAACGGAAGCCTCACGAACGTGTCGCACGGCGGTGAACCGCCGCCGTCCAGTATCGGGGTTTCGGGCAAAGTCCGAGGCGGGGGAGAAGATACGTGTGTGAACACACCCTCGATACTGAGGAGGGGCCGGGTAGGCTCATCTGTCGGCAATATTCACACAAAGCCGTACGGAGCGTGACGCACGTAACGGCGAGGAGACCGATGGGAGCGCCCTGACCTGCGCCCGCCATGTGAGAGAGGTGCGCAGTGCGGTACGGACGCCGTCGTCGGCCCCCTGTGCCTCGGACGTCGATCCCGCCGACGGCCGGTCACGAAGCAGTGAACCAGTTCCAAGGACCGACCGTCGAACGGAGGGGGGTGGAGGTGTCCATCCTCCACAGTCCGCTCCGAGCCGACCCTGAGGACGTCAGATCAGTTCCAGCAACCACGGCTAGCCCATCCCCCCACGCTTCACGAGTGCCACAGGCCAGCCCACGACACGTGAGACAGCACTGAGCACATGACGCACTCTCCGAGGACCCGACGACATCCACGGGCCAGGCAGTTGACCAAGCCATACGACAGGCAAACGCGGCCGCTCCCGGCCGCGGGACCGTACAGCGGACCCATCCCCGTGGTACGTACCAACGAGTACGACCCCGGGCCACCCGTCGTGCGCGCGGTCCGGTGGCCGAGTGTGAGCGAGATCGCGTGGGGCCTGGCCTCGGACCGCGTCGCCATCATGCTCGCCGTCGCGCTGATCGTCATGACGATGCTCGCCGCGGGGCCCCTGCACCCGGTGGACAACTTCCTGAACGAGCTGCCCAGGCCCTACTGGGACCTGCTCCGGGAACCGCTCATCCACTGGCTGGACACGGTCGCCTCCCGTGCCGTCGCGCTGCCGGTCCTGGGCGTCACCGCGCTCCAACTGGCCTACTGGCACCGCAGTTGGCGCCCGATCGTGCTGAGCGGGGTCGGGGTCGTGGGAATGATGTCCATGGTCTCGGTGATGAAGCTGGGCACCAGCCGGGGGCACGCCAAGAACTACGACCCGGACTTCTTCCTGGGACCGGGCAACGTGGCCTTCCCCTCCGGGCACGGGGCGAACGCGATCCTCATCTACGGGCTTGTGCTGTTCCTGATCATCCGGTTCGGCGCGGCCCGGCCGCACATCATCCGGCGTCTGGCGTACTGCATCGTCGGCATCGCCGTGTTGCAGTCCACCGTTTCGGTCTACCTGCACTTCCACTGGTTCACGGACCTGGTGGCGGGGATGTTCGCGGGCGGTTTCGCGCTGCGGATGACGATCCGGCTGGACCGGATGTTCCCGCACGGACGCACCGCCGAGTGGTGGCCCTGGTACGGCAGGCAGGAGGGCCCGCTCCCCGCGAGGGAGTGAGCTCCCGGGGCCGAGGGGTCCGGGACCCGGGCTCCCGGGACCACCCACGAGGCACCGCGCCCGCCGGACCCGGTCCGGCGGGCGTTTTCCGTGTCCGGGGCCTCGCCCGCCCTTCGTCCGGCCTTCGCGGGGGGCGGAGTCAGGCACCGCCCTCCAGGAGCTCCCGCATCCGGGCCAGGCGTGCGAGGAACATCCGGTCCATCACGGGTCTCAGGACCGTCCTGTCCACGACGGGCCCGAGGCGGCTGGCGAACTCCACCCGGTCGGTGTAGGCGGTGACGGCCCCTTTCGGCTCGACCGAATGTGTGTGCCGGAAGTACCGGAACAGGCCCCGTAGTTGCAGGTCGGTGAAGCGGACACCGTCCTCGAAGGACTCGATGACGCCGACCCAGCGCACGGGGAGCACGCCGCCCAGGCGCCAGCGCAGCACCATCACCTCCCCCTGGGCGAATCCGCGTCCGGGCCAGCGCAGGACCTCCACACCACTGGGCATGGACTCCTCGAAGCCCGACCTGCTCGTGCAGAACGAGAACACCCGGTCGGACGGTGCGTCGAAGAGCGCCGTGTAGACCGCCGTGCTCGTGGAGCGGGGGCGTTCGGTGGTGCGCGGCCCGCTCAGGAACCCGCGTTCGTCTGTCTCTCTCCCGGCCATGGCCTCCTCCGCGCCGCTGTCGGAGTCGGCCTACCCCGGCGCCGACCGGCGGGAACCAGCGCCGGGGATCCGCGCCGGGGACCCGGGGCGCCACAATCCCACCGCCGCCACGGCGCACACCCCGGTCAGCAGCGTGGTCCCGCCCAGCACCAGGACCGGGTCCAGGGATCCGGCCCACCCCGCCAGCGGGTAGGTGATGAGGAAGCAGGCGTGGGAGAGCGAGAACTGGGCGGCGAAGACCCCCGCGAGCCCTCCCTCCGGGGCGGCGTCGCGCAGCAGCCGCCCGGTGGGCGCGGCCACCAGCGCGCACCCCGCGCCCAGCACCACCCAGCCCGCACCGAGCACGAGCGGTCCCGGGGCGAGGGCCCAGCCCAGGGTCAGGGCCGCCGCTCCCGCGGTGATGACGCCGGGGCCGGCCAGCATCAGTGCGCGTGTGCCGAAACGGTCCACCAGCGCTCCCAGCGCCAGCGCCACCGCCATGGAACCGGCGCCGAAGCAGGCCAGCACCAGGGCCACGCCGGTGTCGGTGCCGTCCAGGTGGGAGCGGACGAGGACGACGGTGTCGACCAGGACCAGCGCGGTGACCACGGCCACGGCCGTGTTCAGGGCCATCAGCGCGCGCAGGCGCGCGTCGGTGGCGAAGACCCGCCAGCTCGCCGCGGCCCGGCGCGGACTCCGCGAACCAGGGGTCCGCGCGGGCAGGGCGGTGGTGGCCACCAGGGTCCCGGAGACGGCGAAGCCGAGCGCGGTCAGCGCGAACAGGCCGTCGAAGGGCACCACGAGCAGCACGAGCGCGGCCAGCAGCGGCGAGGCCAGCGACTCCAGGTCGTAGGCGAGGCGGGACAGGGCCAGCGCCGAGGTGTAGCCGCGGTCGTCGACCAGCTCGGGGATGACCGCCTGGAAGGTGGGGGTGAAGGCCGCCGACGCGCACTGGAGCACGGCGATGAGCACGTACACCTGCCACACCTGGTCCACGAACGGCAGGCACGCCACCGCCAGGGCGCGCACGGCGTCCGAACCCACGAGCACCGCCTTGCGCGGGGCGCGGGACAGGGCCGCGGTCAGCAGCGGTCCGGCGCCCACGTAGGCGAGCATCTTGATGGTCAGGGCGGTGGCCACCACCCGCCCCGCCTGGTGCGGGGCCAGGTCGTAGGCCAGCAGCGCCAGGGCGACCGTGGCCAGCCCCGTGCCCGCCAACGCCACGACCTGGGCGAAGAACAACCTGCGGTAGGACCGCGAGCCCACCAGCACCCGCCACACCGGGACCACCACCTGAGAGTAAGGAGGAATCGAACACCACACACCATACAAGTGCGCAAGTACGCACGTATAGACATGTGGTCGCCGGAGTCCCGGGCCGGGGCCGGGCGCGTCCTAGACTGCGCACATGCGCACGAGCGACGAGCAGGCCGAACCCAGCCGCGTGCACCCGGCTCCGCCCGAACCCGAGCGGCTCGCCGTGGCCGCCGGGGTGTTCGCCCTGCTGTCCGACCCCACCCGGCTGCACCTGCTGTGGACCCTGGCCGAGGGCGAGGCCGACGTGGGGCAGTTGACCGAGGCGTGCGGCGCCTCGCGCACCGCGGTCTCCCAGCACCTGGCCAAGCTGCGCCTGGCCGGGCTGGTGGAGTCGCGCAAGCAGTCCCGGCACGCCATCTACCGGCTACGCGACGGGCACCTGCGCCGCCTGGTGCTGGAGGCGCTCAACCACGCCGACCACGTCGTGACCGGCGAGCCCTTCCACGACTGATCCGCGCGGGCGCCGGGCCCGTGCGGCGCCGAGGACGTCTCCTCCGGCGTGAGTGGTGGCGCCGGACCCGGGGAACACCCAGTAGATCGCGGGGTTCCGCCGTAGCGGGAGGGGCGTCGCGACAGGCCACCGTCCCGATCGGATACGGGATGGTGGCCGTCTCGTTCAACGGGTGAAGACGTACGGGCGCAGGCCCCGGGGAGCCCGCTCGGGGTCCACGTCGAAGACCGCCCACACGTGGGTGCCCAGGTCCGCCCAGGGGGCCAGCCGGAAGTGGCCCCACGCACGGGACAGGTTCGCAACGAGCAGCAGTCCGCGTTGGCCCTCGGCCCGGCTCCACTCGTCCGCGCCGCGCTCGACCGGGACGCGGGGAACGCTCCCGCCGCCCCCGCAGTCGCTCACCGAGAGGCGCAGGGTGCGCCGGTCCGGCATCGACAGCGCGCGCAGCACCTCGCCGCCCCCGCGGCCGGAGCCGGTGTACCTGACGCAGTTGGCGAACAGTTCGCTGGCGCACAGCCGCACGGTCTCCACCAGGTCGTCGTCGAACCCGGCCAGGTCCCGGGCCAGGTCCCCGCGGACCCGCGACAGCCGCGCCAGGTCGCCCGGGTAGAGGCGGTGCTCCCAGAACACGAGGGGCCGGGGCTCCTCGGCCGGGGCCACGGCCGGCGGGTTCACGCCGGGACCTCCTGCCGCCGCTGGTCGAGCTGTCGCCGCTGGTCGAGCCAGGCGCGCGTGAGGGAGGCGAGTTCGTCCCACTCCGAGGGCCCGGACGGCCGGACGACCCCGAACCGGGGCGCGGGTCCGGAGAGCAGGTCGCCCTCCGGGGAGGCCGACCACTGGCGCAGGAGGGCGGCGGCGCGTTCCTGGACGCGGGCGAACTCGCGCCGCACGTCGTCGGACGCGGGGGCGGGCTCGGGGGCGCGTGGCCCGGGAACCCGGACTTCGGCCGTGCGGAGGTGCGCGTGCGCGGCGAGGTAGGGACGGACCAGGGCGGTGTCCTCGGCGGGGGCGGTCCGGCTCGGCGGCGCCGGACGCGGCACGGAGGGGAGGGGCCTCGCGGCCTCGCGGACCGGGAGAGCCGAGGGAGTCAGGGGAGCCGGGGGAGCGTAGACGTAGCGGCGGACGCGGGTGGAGCGGCGGCGGCGACCGGCCACGGCGGAGTGGCGTCCGCAGGGGGAGGAGAAGAGCGCGATCAGCGGGCCGAGGGCACGGCTGAGAAGCGCAGCGCTAAAATAGAGCACGCTGGCAATCCTTGGTGTTAAAGAGGTGGAAGTTGCTGGCCACGACCCCGGGCGGCAAGTAACCGTCGCGGGGTCATCTCGTGGATTGAGTTGTGTTTTCGCAGCCAGATTAGAGCACGGATGTTCGTGCGGGGACGTTTTCCGCGAAGCTGCCGGAAAAAGCTGGCCCGGCGTGGCGTTTTCCCAGCTCAGTGTGCATGAAAAAAGGCCAGCTTTATTTGCTGGCCCTGTCCAAACAATCCTTCATGTCGGAATTGGTGGCATTTATTCGTGGGGTGTTCCGGGCCTCCCTCCAGGCTCGGCCGTCCTGTGCCGGGGTTCCATCGCCGTCGGTGGGGGAGTGGCCGGGACGAAGCCGGGGGTGGCACTCCCCGAGGGAGCGTCACTCCCTCCGGCTTCGGTTCAGCCGTGGTCCGTGGTGGAGCGCAGGAGGGCCGTCCACTCGTCGGCGGCGAACGACAGGTGTCCCAGTTCCCGGTTCTGCGTGTCCCGCATGAGGACCGCGTCAGGGGTCTCGTTGACCTCCACGCAGCTTTCCCCGGTGGAGCTGTAACTCGATTTGTGCCAGCCGTTCACAGTGCCTGCCTCATCTCTCCGAGCTTCCTCGCCGTGACGTCCGGGGGAAGCGCCCATGCCTGGAGCTTGCTGAACACAGTCTCCATCTTCCGGGTCTCCTGCTCGTCGTCGGTGAGGTACTCCCCGATGGCGTGCTCCGCGCACAGGAGGGGCTGCTCACCCTCGATGTATACCAACCTGAACGCTCCGCTGAGCCAGGCCAGGTCGCTTATCCCCGAGGGGAGAACCTGGAGGGTGACCGTGGGCCGCTCGGCCTCCTGGATCAGGCGGTCCAACTGTTCCCGCATGACCTCGGACGCGATCGGCCTGGTGAGGGCCAGTTCGGTCAGGATCACGTTGAGCACGAGACCCCCGTCCGTGTCCAGGTCCTTGCGCCAGGACTCCCGTGTCCGGATGACGTTCTGGATGCGCTTCTCCGAGGCGGTGGGCACGGTGTGGGTGACGATGACCCGCGCGTACTCGGGCGTCTGGAAGAACCCCGGCACCACCAGCGGGTGGAAGAAGCGGATCTCGTGGGCACGCTTCTCGTACCCGCGCGACTGCTCGTACCAGTCGAGGGCCGCCTGCGCCCGCACCACGTCGTTCCAGGCCCGGAGCAGGGCACCGTTCGTACGCAGTTCCCGGTCCAGGTCCCGCACCACGTCCGCGTTCGGAGCCCGCTTCGCGTTCTCCAGCTTTCCCAGATAGGTCGCCGACCACTCGGCTCTGTCCGCGAGTCTGTTGAGCGAGAGCCCCTGCTGGGTGCGCAGTCGCTTCAGGTGCAGTCCGAACCTGACCCACTCCGATTTCCGGGGCTCGTCCATGCGTACAGCTTGTCACTGAATGCATACGTGCGTATACGGAACCGGCCAGTTCGCGGCCATCCCGTACAACCGCTTTTCCGGTGTCGTCGCAGGTGGAAGGGTCGGGAAGGGAAACCCGCCGCACCAGTCCGATAAGTCCTTTCCGGCCGGGGCGGCGAAATGTCCCGGCGGCTGTGATTCCAGCCCCGGGACACGGTCCACACCCGCCTTCTCAGACAACAGGTACGAACATGAACGAGACTACTCCGGACCGGTCCGTCCCCACGGGTGCGCACGGCCACCGGTGCGCGGCCATCGCGCCCCCGTGGCGGCTGCGGTTCTCCGACCCCGACCGGTGCGGCATCGTCCTCGGGCCCGATCCCGGACACGTCCGCCTTGCCCGTGACTGGGCCCGTCGCAACTCCCGCGCCACCCGTCGCCAGGCCGACGACCTCGTCCTGGCCGTGAGCGTCCTGGTCACCAACGCCTTGCAGCACACGCGCTCCGGTGGTCCCGGCGGCACCACACAGGTCGTCCTGTACCGGCGCCCGGCCACCTACACCCTCTCGGTCACCGACAACGGCCCCAGGCCGGGACCGGCCATCCCCTTCCCCCGGGTGGAGGCGGCCACCAACCCCCTGAGCCCCACCGGCAACGGGCTGCGCCTGCTCGACGCCCTCTGCGCCTACTGGGACTGGACCGGCGCCGCCGGAGAGCCCCTGACCGTGCGCGCCGTCCTCGACCGCGCCGCGACCCCGGTGAGGTTTCACGTGAAACCTTCCTGACCTGGGAGGGCGCCGGGGCCGGCGGCACTCACCCGGCGAACCTCTCCCACACCGGGGACACGATGAGCCCGATCAGGAGCAGCAGTCCGGGCAGCAGCACCACCATGAGGATGATCCGGCCCCCCGGCCCCGGGCCGGGGGACTCGACCGCCTCCACGCTGTGGGGGCGGTCCGGCTCTCCGGGGGCGTAGGCGATGGCGAGGGTCTGGCCGGTCTCGGGGACCGACCGCCGTTCGCGCAGGACGACGTCCTCGTAGGTGGTGCCCTGGACGGTGTAGGTCACGAACACGGTGGTGCCTCCGCCCATCGGTCCGCCTCCGGAACGCTTCCGCACCTCGGTGACCACCGCCTCGGCGCGTCCGGACAGGCCGGTGGCGGGCTCGGGCTCAAGCATCTTCCAGGCGCCCCCCATCACCAGCACCGTCACCAACAGCAGGGACGCGACCGCGATCGCGGTACCGGACCAGGAGCGCTCGCGGCCTCTCCGGGGGCCGTCGGGCGCGGGCGGGGGAGGGGTGGAGCCGGGCACGGGGGCCTTCCGGTGGGGATCGACTCCGATACCGATCCCCTCGGGGCGGGCGGGTAAACCCGGGCGGGCGCACGCGGTACTGCGCCACATCGGCCAGGTCGCGCGAGGGGCGGGCCGAAGGGCGGCACCGAGTCCCCGGTGCGCGGGAGCGCACTCCTTGGAGGTGCGATCCCGCGCACCGCGCGCGACCCCGTCAGGAACCGGGGCCCCACCGCCCGTTCCCCTCGGCGGCCGGCGGCCCGCCCGCGCCGCGCTCCGGGGAGCACGGCACGGGACGGTCCAGACAGGCCCCCATCGCCCGGTGCCAACGGTTGCCCCGCAGCCGGGGCTCCAGCGCGGCCACCGTCGCCCCGTACTTGGTGAACCCCGCCTCCCGGAACCCGAGCCCGTGCAGTCCTCGCTCGGTCGACGTGAGCCCGCCCCGGGTCTTGACCTCCAACAGCACCACGTCCGGGCGCATCCGCACCGACCACCCGCCCCGGTGGCCGACCAGGCCGGTGTCCACCGTCACCCGCTCCTCACCGTCGAGGGCCACGACGGTGGTGCGCCGGTAGTCGGTCACCGCGCAGGCCTCCAGCGTGTCCGGCGGCTCCACGCCGTAGGCGAGCAGGGTGTCGTCCAGGAACCGCCGGGTGGCGGGGACCAGCCGGTCCGGCGGCCCCGCGTACTCCGTCCGCACCTTGTCGGTGACCCCGCGCGCACCCTTGAGCTTGACCTCGAACACGCGCGTCCCCGTGTCCACGTACGTGCGCGTGCGGACCTTGAAGCGCACCCGTCGCCCCTGCCGGTGGTCGTGGAAGGTGCGCAGGCCGGGGGTGTCCAGGTAGGTGGACGAGTACCGGAAGCTCCGCCGTCCGTCGATCGTCAGCACCCCGAACCGGTCACGGGCCCCCGCGAACAGGGGCTCCAGCAGCTTCGCGGGCACCAGGTACTTGCGGCAGGTCCGGGTGACCAGGGCGGCGCGCTCGTTGGTCTCGGCGAGCGACACCGGGCGCAGCGCCGCCAGGAGCGGGGCGTCCGCGTGCGGGGGAAGGGCGGTGTCCACGGGTGCGGGCGTCTCCACGGGTTCGGGTACCTCCGGGGGCACGAGGGTTCGCACGGGTGCGGGAGCGCGCGGGGGCGCGGGGGCGGCGGGGCTCAACGCCCGCCCAGCCAGTCCGTCAGCGGGGTGAGGACGGAGTCCCGTGGGCGCCCGCGTCCGGCGGGGGCCGGTGCGGACACGGGCCGGGGCACCCGGAACCGCACGTCCACGACCATCAGGTCGCGTACGTAGTCGACCTCGGTGACCTCGATCCTGCCCACCCGTGCGCGCAGCCGCGCCTCCAGGTCCTGGCGCAGGGACACGGGGTCCTCGTGCACCACGTCCAGGGTGAGGACGCGGCGCCCGTACCGCGCGAGCAGGTGCGGGTGGTCGGCCACGTACATGCAGGTGAGCAGCAGCGCGTCGAGGCCCAGCAGCGTCCACGGAGCCGGCGCCGCCACGGCGTTGACCAGGCCCAGGGCGATCGCGGTGAAGTAGTAGCCGATCTCCCCCTGGCTGATCAGGTCCGACCGCAGCCGCAGGATCGACAGCACGCCGAACAGGCCGAAGCCGACCGCCAGGCCGACCTCCCGGCTGGTCAGCATGGACACCACGGCGAAGATGCCGGTGTTGAGCGCCACGTAGGCCAGCAGCAGGTCGCGCCGGCCGTGGCGCCGGAAGTAGAGGACGTACGACAGGAACGTGATCGCGATCGTGTTGACCGCCAGGGCGAACCAGAACATGGCGACCATCCTCCGGACACGCGGTGAGGAGTCCGTGAGAGCCGGATGAGGGAACCCTCATCCCCGCCACGCGAAGGCCGCCGGCCTCCGACGCGAGGGGGCGGGGGCGCCGTCCACGCCCCCGCCCCTCCGTCACCGGAGCATCCCCGGCCGGCTCCCGCCCCGCACGGACCCGCCGTCGCCCGGGAGCCGGGATCCGTCGTCACCCGGTCAGCCGGTACCCCATCCCCCGCACGGTCACGATCCGCTCCGCGCCCACCTTGCGGCGCAGCGCCCGCACGAACACGTCCACCACGTTCGATCCGGGGTCGTGGTCGTAGCCCCACACGTGTGACAGCATCTGCTGCCGGGTGAGCACCTGCCCGGGGTGCCGCATCAGCAGCTCCATCAGGGCGAACTCCCGCGCGGTCAGGTCCACGGAGTCCCCCTCCACCGCCACCCGCCGCGTGCGCAGGTCCAGGGCGAGGCCGCCCGCGCGCAGCACCGTCAGGTCGGCGGGCCGCTCCGCGCGCATCCGCAGCCGCACCCGGGCCAGCAGCTCCTCGAACCGGAAGGGCTTGGTCACGTAGTCGTCGGCCCCGATCTCCAGCCCGGTCACCGTGTCCCGCACGCCGTCGCGCGCGGTCAGGATGACCACGGGGACCTCCACGCCCAGCGAGCGCACGCGCCGCAGCACGTCGAACCCGTCGGTGTCCGGCAGGCCCAGGTCCAGCAGCACCAGGTCGAAGCCGCCGGTCACCGCGTAGTCCACGGCCTCCGCCCTCGTGCCCACCACGGTGGTGGTGAACCCGCTGGCGTCCAGGCCCTTGCGGACGAACGAGGCGATCCGCTCCTCGTCCTCGACGATGAGGATGCGACTCACACGTGCTCCCTTCCGGCGGGGATGACGAGGGTGAACGTGGAACCGGCGCCCGGCGCGGAACGCAGGTCCACACGCCCGTGGTGGGCCTCGGCGATGGCGCGGACGATGGCCAGGCCCAGGCCGGCGCCCCGGTCCCCCCGGGACGCGCCCCCTCCCCGGGAGAAGCGCTCGAAGATCCGGCCGTGCTCCTCGTACGGGATGCCCGGCCCCTGGTCGGTGACCCAGAACAGCACGTCGCCGCCGCTGAGGGCGGAGCCCACGCGCAGCCGGGCACCCGGTCCGGTGTGCCGCACCGCGTTGGCGGCCAACTGCGCCACGGCCTGGGTGACGCGCTGCGGGTCCAGCCGGACGACCCCCTCGGCCAGCGACTCCAGCCGCCAGTCCCGGTCGCCGAGCCTGCGCACCTTGGCGTCGATGTCGCTGGTCAGCTCGGCCAGGGACACCTCCTCCTCGCGGAGGAAGTCGGGCTGCTGGGCCTTGGCCAGCAGCAGCAGGTCCTCCACGATCCGGCCCATCCGGTCCAGTTCGTCGGTGACCAGGCGCACGACCTCGCGCCGCTCCCCGGGGTCGTCGCCCATCAGCTCCAGGTGGCCTCGCACGATGGTGATGGGCGTGCGCAATTCGTGTCCGGCGTCGTCGACGAACCGGCGCTGGGCCGTGAAGGCGCCCTCCAGCCGGTCCAGCATGCTGTTGAACTGCTCGGCGAGGGCGGCGATGTCGTCGCGCCCGGACACGTCGATGCGCCGGGTGAGGTCCTCCTCGGTGATGTATGCGGCGGTCTGCCGGACCAGGCGCACGGGTGCGAGGATGCGGCCCGCCACCCACCAGGCGGCCGTGCCCGCGACGAGCAGGCCGACCAGGCTGACCAGCGCGATCGTCTGCATGGTGGACACCACCGTGTCCTCGTCGGCCTCGGTGAAGTAGCCGATGACGAACCAGCCCGAGGCGCCGCCCTCCGGCGGCAGCGCGCGGATCTTCTCCCACCGCATGGGGCCGGCGGGGGTGTCCAGGGTCCCCCGCGCGCCGGGCGACTCCAGGACGGAGGCGACCATGCCGGGATCGGCGGACACGTCGAAGGGCGGCTCCTGGCCCTGGCGGATGCGCACGGCCTCGGCGGCCTCGGGGGCGCTGCCCGCGCCCCCGCCGGGGGCGGCCGTTCCCTCCACCCAGCCGAACAGGATCTCGGCCCGATCGGGGTACTGGTGCCTCAGGTGCACCTGGACGAGGGTGGAGACGTCGGTGAAGGGCTCGCCCGTGTCGGGGTCCACGCCCTCGGCGGCGAACTCCTGGAACTCGCTGGTCTCCTGGGACAGCGCACGGTCGACGCGCTCGTCGTTCTTGGCGGTGAGCGCGCTCCAGGTGACGACGTTGGTCAGGGCGAGGACGGCGGCCATGAGCAGGACGACCCAGGCCATGATGAGGAGCCGGGCGGGGACGCGACGCCGCTGCGGCACCTCGGGCTGGGGTCCCTCCAGGACCACCGTGGGCTGGACGTCCGTGTGCTCGGCCCCGCCTCGGGCGCCCCTTCCGGGCACGTCGCCGAGGTCCACCGTCGGAGAGTCCCCGTCGAAGCGGCCCTCAGTCGTCATCGCCGTCCCCGTCGTCGTCGCCGCAGTCGTCATCATCGTCGTCGCCGGCGTTCCCGCAGGCGACGGCGGGGGTCCGGCCGGGAGCGGGAGAGGGGGACGCCGAGGGGCTCGCGGGGGCCTCGGTGTGGTCGGGGTCGTCCTCGTCCGGTGTCCCGTCACCGTCGTGGTCGGTGACCGGCGGCGGGGGAGCGACGACCCCCTCGTCGGAGGGCGGGACGGGGCCGGCGGCGGGGGACTCCCCCACCACCACCTCGCCCGGGGGGCCGGTGTCGGGGGTCCGGCCGGTCACCGCCCACGCCAGGACCGCGCCGGCGACCAGGACGGCCGCCGCGGCGCCGGCCAGCAGCAACAGCAGTGGTGATCTCATGTCGACCGAGCATCCCCGGCCGCGGGAAACCCGAGATGAAACGGGCATGAGGATTTCCTCATCCGCGCCCGTCCGCGGCCCGCCGCCGTGGCGGGACGCCCGGCCGATCCCGCGGGGCCCCGCCGGGCCGGCGGACCGGTGCCGTGGCGAGGACGTCCTCACCACGGCACCGGCCACCCGCCCGAGGAGGGCCCGCCACTAGGCCGACCGGAACCGCCGCGGGTGTGCGGCGGGAGGCTCCGCGCCCGCTGGCCTCGCACCTGTGGCGAGGTTCGGTGCCCGGACACGCTACGGGTACAGGACCGGCACCGGAGGGAGCCGCCTCGGCCGACCTCTGGCCGCCGCCTCTGCGGCCGCCGCCCTACGCGGCCCCGGCGCGCGTGCGCCCGCGCCGGGCGCCCACGGCGGCGTCCACCAGGAGGAACACCAGCAGGGAGACACCGAACAGCGGCAGGAACAGGCCCACACCCACCGCCACGGCGGCGACGAGGGCCAGGCACCACCACGGCAGGCCGCGCCAGGTCCCGCGCGGGACGAGCGGGCGTCCCATGGAGAGCGCCGCGTCCTTCGTCGGGCGGCGCAGCCACCACATCCGGTAGCCCCAGAAGACGAGGGCGAGCACGGACAGGCCGACCAGGGTCAGCAGGACCTGGTTCACCACGCCGAACAGCAGCCCCATGTGGAAGGCGATCCCCCACGAGGTCATCTTGGCCATGAACGGGTGGTCGGCGAACCTCAGCACCTCGACCACCTCGCCGCTCGACGCGTCGACGGCCACCGCGTCCTGGTTGACGGGCCAGGTGCGCGAGGTTCCCTCCACCGTGAACGGCGCGCCCTCCTCCGCGGGCACGGTGACCTCCACCGGGCCCTCCAGTCCCGCCGAGCGCGCCGACTCCAGGACCACGTCCAGGTCCGCGCCCTGTCCGGCCGCGCCGTGCTCGCCGTGCGCGCCGTCTCCGCCGTGGCCCTCGTGCCCCGACGAGGCGGAGACCGACAGCGCGGGTGTCGTCCAGCCCAGGGCCGCGCGAACCTGGCCGACGTTCTCACCGGCGAACTGGGACCAGGTCAGCCCCGTGGCGGAGAGCGTCAGCAGGCCCAGCAGGGCCCAGACCCCGATCGACCCGTGCCAGGACAGGGTCCGGTTCCGGCCGGTCGCGGAGTTCTCGGGGAGCAGGGTGCGGCGCAGGCGGCGGTTCCTGCGCCTGCGGCCGATCCACAGCACGGCTCCGCCGAGGCCGACCACCCACAGCCAGCTCGCGGCGAGTTCGCTGTAGACGCGGCCGAGGTCGCCCAGGTGCAGGTGGCGGTGGAGCTCGGACAGCCACGACCGCGCGGGCAGGGCGCCGCTGCTGCCGTAGCTGGTCATGTCGCCGAGGAGCTCGCCGGTGTAGGGGTCGACGAAGACGGCCAGCCGGTGGCTCTCGGCGAGTCCCTCCACGTCCAGCAGGACGCGGGTGCTCTCGTCGGGCTCCGTGGCCGGGCGCACGGCGTTCAGCGTTCCCTCGGGATGGGCTCCGACCGCGGTGTCCACCTGTTCCTGGAGGGGCAGCGCGCTGTCGCCGGGAGTGACGTGGAGCTGGTCGGAGTAGAGGGCCTGTTCGATCTGGGGCGTGTAGACGTACAGCAGTCCGGTCACGGCGGCGACGACGACGAACGGCGCCACGAGGAGTCCGGCGTAGAAGTGCAGGCGGAGCAGGAGCTGGCGCAGCGCCGCCCACGTGGAGGAGGAGCGCCGCGGAGCGGGAGGGGGAGCCGGTTCGGGGGAGTCGAGCCGGTCGGGGACGTGCGATGTCATGGGGGCGACCTTCCTGGTCTGGTGTCGGAGCAGCCCGCGGGGGGTTTCGGGCATGCGAAGCGTCGACGTGTCGGTACGGGACGGACACGGGGGCGGCGGGACGGCCTCAGGCGGGGAAGGTCGCGGGCGGACCGCGCAGGACCCGTACGTGCCGCAGGAACAGCAGCCGGGCGGACTGACGGAGGGGAGTCCTCGGGAGGTCTCCCGCGGGGACGGGGCGCGGGACGGGGGCGGGCTCGGCGCCGAGGAGCAGCAGGCGGTGCAGCAGGGAGCGCACGAGGCCGGCGAGGGCGAGGGCCGCCCGTTCTCCCTGGCGCAGCCACCACGCGCACACCACCCCGGCCAGGGCGTGGGCGAGGAGCATGCCGGGCCCGACACCGGATCCGGCCGCGTGGGGGACGGCTCCGCCCGGCGACGCGACGGCGAAGAGCAGGTGCAGCGCGACCTGGCACCACAGTGTCGTGCAGACGAGGGGGCCGAGGCGCTGTTCGGAGCGGAAGAGCCCGTGGGCGACGGCGAGGACGAGCACGAAGCCCGCGGCGAGGCCGAGCGGTGGCACCGCGTGCCCCGCGGCCAGGACGTGACCGGCTGAGGACACGCCCGTGCACACGGTGGCGAACACCGTGGCACGCGGCAAACGGAGCGGGACCGTTTCAGCCATAACGGACAGTGTGGCGCATTTCCGCGCGACTGCCCATATCCGTTCTGGGAGCGTTCCCATTACGTTATGCGCACGTTCGGATGCGGCCGGTCCGCGCGGGGTACGGTGCCCGTCCGCGCGCGGGTCGCCTGATCGGGCCGACGGGCCGGGCGCTGCCCACGCCGCGGTCCCCGTCCGTACGGGGGCGGTGCCTGTCCGCGTCCGAACGCGTTCTCGGGTCGACGGGCCGGGCGCTGCCCACGCCGCGGTGCCCGTCCGCGCGTAGGGCGTCTCCGGTGGACCCGGCCGACACGGACCGGGCCATCGCGGTGCCCGTCCGCGCGTGGAACGCTCCGGGATGTCCTTCGCCCACGGCGCCCGGCGGGCACGCGGGGACCGGAGCCCACACCGCGCGATCGCCGCCCCGCCACCCCGTGGAGCGCTCCGGAGGGACCCTCGGCCGTCCGCGTCCGAACGCGTTCTCGGGTGACGAAACGACGCAACGAAACCCGGATCCGCCGCCGAGCGGGTTTCGTCACTCTGAGAGGGCCGCGCCATCGCCGGGGACGGCCGCCACCCGCAAACGGAAAAGACCACCACCGCCCCGGCCGGGAACGCGGCCGGTCACGGCGTGCGCTCGGGTTCCGCCCTCCCCGGCGCCCGCTCCGCCGCCCCGTCCCGGGAAACGGTGAGCAGCCGGATCCCGTACGCCGCCAGCAGGGCGCACACCACCGCGACCGACCCGCCGACCCATCCGCCGACGTAGGCCTCGTCCATGAACGCCACACCCACCACGGCGGCGGAGACGGGGTTGGCGAAGGTGCTGATCCCCAGCGGGGCGCCCAGTTCCATGCCCTGGTAGGCCGCCTGCGCCAGGAACAGGCCCAGGACCGCGATCACGGGTGTGGCCAGCGAGGACGCGTGCAGCAGCCCGATCGCGCCGGTCTCACCGATGACCGCCACCGCGGTCTTGACCGTGGCCGAGGAGACCCCGAAGGCCACCCCCGCCGCTCCCGCCAGCAGGTAGCTGCGCCAGGCGGTGGAGCCGACCCTTCCCGCCAGCCACGCGGTCGCCAGCAGCAGTCCCGTCGTGCCCGCGCCGACCACCGCCGCGTCCGTGTCACCGAGCACGCCGCCCCGGCCGTCGGTCACCGTCACCGCCAGCAGCGCGCCCAGAGCCACCGTGGTGAACGCCGCGCCGCGCCACTCCGCTCGGGTGACCCGGCGCCCGCCGAGGCGGGCCGACCACGGGATGCCGAACACCAGCACCAGCACGCCGAACGGCTGGATCACGGTCAGCGGCGCGTGGCTCACCGCCGCCACCTGGAAACCGGCCCGTACCCCGTTGAACAGCAGGGACACCCACCACAGCGGATGCCGCAGCAGGGCGGCCAACTGCCTGCCCTCGGTGAGCGGCTTCGCCACCCGCACCGCGAGCCTGCGCTGGGCCACCGCCGCGACCGTGTAGGCGGCACACGAGAGCACCACGAGCACGATCCCCAACGCCACGTCCGAGTCCATGGCAGGGATGATCCCGCCCTGCGCGCAACGGTTCGCCGGGAGGCACGGGAACCACACGTCAGCCGGAGGCCCGCGCCGGGACGGCGCCCCCGGCGAAGTACCGGTTCGCGCCGGGGGCGAACGTCGCCGCCGCGGCCGCCGCGACCGCCGTGATGTGGGTGGTCCGCACCACCAGGTAGACGGGGCCGTGCGACTCGTGTCCCATCGCCGCCAGGACCCCGCCGCCCTCCAGAGCGGCCAGCACCACGGGTGCGACCAGTGTGCCCAGTCCGCCCACCACGCCGAGCCCGGCCACCAGGGCGACCCGGGCCCACCGGTGCCCGCGCGCGAACCACACCACCACCAGCGCCGCCGACGTGTAGACCGCCACGCGCACCAGGAGGCCCGTCCAGGGAACTGCACCTCCCGAGGCGAGCATGCCCGCCAGCGCCAACGCCGTCTCGGTGACGCCGCACGCCACCGCCGCCGCCCACAACACCGTCGCCCATCGCACCGGGCCGGGAACCGTTCTCTCCATACCCTCCAGGGTTCTCCGGTTCCGGGCCCGCCTCCAGAGTGCGCGCACCTCCTCACGGAAGGGGTGCGCGCGCCACCCGCCACCGGGTTCCAGGCCCCTTCCGAAGGCGGCGCCGCGGTGCTCGGGAGCCGCCTCGCCCGCCGCCCCGGAGCCGGCGCGGCGCCCACCCGTGCCGGGTGGGCGGGAGGGGAGGGAGGCCGTGATGTGATGGAGGGGTGAGCCGTGCCGTGGAAGAGACCAACCGCCGTATGCTCCGGGCGCGGGACGCGATGGACCGCGCCTACGCGCAGCCGCTGGACGTCCCGGCCCTGGCCCGGATCGCCCACGTGTCGGAGTCGCACTTCACGCGCACCTTCCGGGCCACGTTCGGCGAGACGCCCCATCGCTACCTGCAACGCCGCCGTGTCGAGCGCGCGATGTTCCTGCTGCGGGAGACCGGCCGCAGCGTGACCGACATCTGCTTCGAGGTCGGTTTCGGCAGCACGGGGACCTTCAGCCGCACGTTCCGCGACATCGTCGGCCGGTCGCCGAGGGAGTACCGCAAGGAGGCGGAGGCCGCGAACGTGCCGACGTGCTTCACGATGGCGTGGACGCGGCCGCACGCCTGAGGGCGCGCGCGTTCCGTACCGCCCGTCGTCCGGGCGGCGGACCGGGTGCGAACCGAGCGGTTTCGGATAAGTTTTTCCCCGGCCCGCTCACTAGCGTGGTGCACATGTTCAACGCCATCACGCACTCGCAGATCTACGTCCTCGACCAGGACGAGGCCCTCGACTTCTACGTCGGCAAGCTCGGACTGGAGGTCAACTCCGACATCGACATGGGTTTCATGCGGTGGCTGACCGTCCAGGTCCCCGGCCACCCGGAGCGACAGGTCCTGCTGGAGAAGCCGGGCCCTCCGTCGATGTCCGAGGAGACGGCGCGGCAGGTCCGGGAGCTGGTGACCAAGGGCGCGACGGGCGGCACGCTCATCCTCTCCACGGACGACTGCCGCAAGACGTACGAGACGCTGCTGGGCCGGGGCGTGGAGTTCACCGAGGAGCCCACCGAGCGTCCGTACGGGATCGACTGCGGTCTTCGCGACCCCTTCGGAAACCACCTCCGCTTCACCCAGCCGAAGGCCTGAGGCTCTGAGGGCGACCGCTCCGGCCGCCGCACCGCCCGGGGGCGGACCCGCCGGGCCCGCCCCGCCGCACGGCCCGGGCGGGTCCTACACCCCGCCGCTGGCCACCGTTCCCCGGTACAGCGCGGCGACCACCCCCTCGATGTCGGGTTCGCGCAGGGTCAGGTCGACCACCTCGTGCCGCTGCGCGACCCGGGAGATCACCGCAGCGGGGTTCTCCGACAGCTCCAACCACTGGCGCGGACCGTCCACCCGCACGCACCGGCCGCCCTCCACCCCGATGGGCGGGGCGGGAGCGGCCAGGTCCACGACCAGGACGCGCGGGGTGGGCACGCTCGCGCGCAGCCCGTCCAGGCCGCCGTCGTAGGCCAGGCTCCCGCGGTCGATGACCACCACCCGTTCGCACAGGCGCTCCACGTCGCCCAGGTCGTGCGTGGTCAGCAGGATGGTCGTCCCCTCCTCCGTGTTGAGCCGCAGCAGGAACTCGCGGATGGTCGACTTGCTGACCACGTCCAGGCCGATGGTCGGCTCGTCCAGCACCAGCAGCCGCGGTGCGTGCAGCAGGGCCGCGGTCAGGTCGCCGCGCATGCGCTGGCCCAGGCTGAGCTGGCGCACCGGGGTGGCCAGGAACGGTCCCAGCTCCAGCAGTTCGGTCAGCTCGGCCAGGCGGCGGGCGTGGTCGGCGGCCGGAATCCGGTACATGTGCCGGGTCAGCGCCAGACTGTCCCGCAGCGGCAGGTCCCACCACAGGGTGGTGCGCTGCCCGAACACCACGCCGATCCTTCCGGCCAGCCTCGTACGCTGGCGCGACGGCTCCAGCCCGGTCACCCGCAGGTGCCCCCTCGTGGGGGCGAGGATGCCGGTGAGCATCTTCATCGTGCTGCTCTTCCCGGCGCCGTTGGGCCCCAGGTAGCCGACGATCTCGCCGGGCCGCACGGTGAGGGTCACGCCGTCCACCGCGCTGACGGTGCGCCGCCTGCGCCGCAGGAACGGCCCCTCGGTCAGGACGAAGTCGCGGCCCAGGCCGACGGCCTCGACGACGGGTTCGGCGTCGGGCCCGGCGGGCCCGGTGGACTCTCGGACGGACGTCATGTCAGCTCCCGGTGGATCGGTAGTGGCGCAGCCCGGTCCGCCAGCAGAAGGCGGCGACCAGGCACATGGCGACGGCGACGACGGGGGTGGCGAAGCGCAGGGCGTCGGGCAGCCCGGTCGGATCGGGACGGTCGAGCAGGTACAGCACGGGCTGCCAGGTGACGAAGGCGAGCGGCAGCACGAAGGTCACCGCGCGGACGACGTCGCGGCCGTAGACGGCCAGCGGGTACTCGGTGAGGGCCTGCCCGCCGTAGGTGACCGAGTTGGCGGCCTCCCGGGCGTCGGCGACGAAGAACTGGAGGCAGGACCCGATGACCCAGACCGAGCAGCAGATCGCGGTTCCCGATACCAGCAGCACCGGCAGCATCAGCGCCCTGCCGAGGGTCCAGTCGATGTCGCACTCCGCCAGGGCGACGGTGACGATGACCGCGCCCGGGACGACCCGGCCGAGACGGCGCGGCGCGAACCGGTCGGTCGCCATCTGCACCAGCGGCGGCACCGGGCGCACGAGCATCACGTCGAGCGTGCCCGCGCGGATGTGCCGGCCCAGGTGCTCGACCATGCCCAGGATCATGTCGGCGCAGGCGAAGGCGGTCGCGGACAGTCCGGCTATGAGCAGCCCCTCGGCCAGGCCGAACCCCTCCAGCCGGCCTGCGTGGCCGAACACCACGATGACGGCACCGATCTCGGCGAACACGCCCAGCGAGGTCGCCAGGGTCATCATGACCAGCGACGCCGGGTACTGGGCCAGGGCGCGGCACCAGGTCCACGCCAGCAGCAGGTAGGCCCGCACCGGCCAGGCCACGGACTCGCGGGCGCGGGCGAGGACGTCAGCCACCCTGGACCACCACCCTCCGCGTGGCGCGGTCGGTGGTCCAGGCGCCGAGGGCGAGCAGGGCGGCGGCCCAGCCCGCCTGGAGGGCCAGGCCGCCGAGCGCGGTCCCGCCGGGCAGGGTGTCCTTGCCGAGGAGGATCTCGGCGGGAATCTGCACCATCGACGCCCACGGCAGCAGCCGCAGCACGTCGGCCAGGGCCGGGGGGAACAGGGTGAGCGGCAGCAGCATCCCGGCGGCCACGGGGCCGAGCAGCCCGGCCACCGCCCAGATGCCCCGAGAGTCCATGATCCAGAACCCGGCCAGCTCGTACAGGTAGCGCAGCGAGAACGAGACCAGCACGGCCAGCACGGCCGACACCAGCACGGCGGCCCAGCGGACCGGGTCGGCGGGCAGGACCAGGTCGAACAGCAGCGCGCCGACGGCGAAGGTGGGAACCCCGCGAAAGACCAGTTGGAACGTGGCCCGGCCCAGGTCCTCCGACAGCCACCAGCCCTGGAGGGAGACCGGGCGCAGCAGGTCGGTGCCCACGTCCCCGGAGCGCACCCGCTCGCCCAGCTCCAGGGGCGGGCCCATGACGGCGACCACGGCGATGAGGGTCTGGCCGACGAACACCTGGGTGACGGCGTCCCCGGCGTCGTAGCCGTTGATCTGCGGCCGGGCCGCGAACAGGGCGAGCATGACGGTCGCGCTGATCGCGCCGAAGACCGAGTTGGTGAGGATTCCGGCGAGTGTGGCCGCACGGTAGGTGGAGTAGCGGCGCAGCCCTCGGGCGTACACCGCGCAGTGGACACGCACGGGCGTGGCTCCCTGGTGGGTCGAGACGTGCAGGAGGTGAACTGCCGGTCTCGGCACCGGGGCGGGGCCGCCGGGGAGACACGGGGTCCGGCACGTCCCTGACGCGCGTGAGGCTCAGGTCCGGGTCGCCGCGAGTGGCGAACATAGCACGCCGAGTGCCCTTCCGTCGTGCTGCTCGAAGCCGTCCGCCTGTGGGCCTCGTGGTCCGGAGCGCCCGTGGCGCCGTAGGCGGACGGTGCACGGAGTGCCGTCCAGGCCGCTCGGGACGGTCGCACTGTGCGCGTGTACGGGGAGGGGGTCGCACCGCCTGTGCGCAGGAGGATCGCACCGCCGATCCGAGGCGGCCGTCCGGGCGTGTCCGGCCTCGTGTCACACCGCCTGCGCACAGGAGGACCGCACCGCCGATGAGCGTGTTCGTGGAGCAGTCCCGGGACGGGGCGAGAGGGCGTTCGAGGCCTTCGTCCGCGGTCGTCCAGGACACCGTCCACCGGACCGACCCGTGTGCCGCGCGAGCCCTGGACGCGCGGGACACCCCCGGGAAGCGCTGGTCACCGCCTGGCGCGGGCTTCCCGGGACCGCCGGTCTCCAGGGCCTCCCCGCCCGGCCCGCCGCGCCGTGGCGCGGCGGGCCAGGCGCTCCCCGGTGGAGCGGCGGCCGGGTCTGCCCGTCACCCGGCCGGATGCCGGGGTCGTCGGTCCGGACGGTCCGGCCCGGGGCCGGTGAGAGCGGATCCGGCCCCTCTCGGGCGTCCGGCGCCAGAGAGGTCGGGGCCGGTGTTCCCGACGCTCCAGTGGGGCCGGGGCACGCCGTCGACGGGTCGGAGGCCGTCGGCGGTCAGCGCCACCCAGTCGCCGCGCGAGGGAAGGAGGGGAACCGAGGCCAGGGTCAGCCCCAGGGCCATGAGCAGCGCGGAGGCGATCATGACCTCGGGATCCGTCCAGGGGTCCCCGAACCCGTGGGAACGGAGCCGGAAGGGAGCCCTGGCGTGCAGGGGGGTTCCCACCAGGGCGGTGACGACCTCGGACACCGCCAGGGTAGCCACCACGGCGATGCCGGCCTTGATGAACAGCCAGCACACGGGCAGCCGTGCACGCAGCACGTACACCGGTCTGGCGCCGCCGTCCCGGGCGTACGAGTCCTGCTGGCGGGTTCCGGCCCCCGTGCAGATCCGCCTTCCACCGGCCACATCGCGTTCCATATCTTTCCCGGGCTCGCATATGTCCTTGTAGAGAATGGCTCGTCCAGTGAAAGGACGGAGTGTTCGGCGAAAATTCCCGGCCGGAAAGAGCACGCCGGGACCGCCCGGAACCCGGCGGAGGGCACGTGGGCCGGGACACGTGCCGGTGCGGGTGCGGACGCGGGCGGGCCGGACGGACGCCTCCGCCGGGAACGTGGCCCTCGACGCCGGCCGGGCGGGAGCGAACCGCTCACCGTGGCCGGCCGGCCGGGCGGCGGTTCCGCGGCGTGAGCACCGTCACTCCGCGTTTTACCGCTCCGTCACGAAGCGGCGACCGGACGCAACGTCGGTTCGGCACCCTCGGACCCATGGACGTTTCCGAAGGCGACCACGGAACCAACGACCACCACCGCGGCTTCCTCGGCCGCGAGGCACTGGAACTGGGCACACTGCTCCTCGCCGCCGGCGCGGCGCACCTGGTGGTGCTCTCCCTCGGGCACAGCGAGACGGGGGTCCGCGCCCTGATCGCCGTGGGCCTGCTCCTGCTCACGGTCTCCGCGGCCCACCGGTGGCACCGGTACCGGGCCGCGTCCGCCTCCCGCCACGGGAGGCCCGACGGGGGCGGCGCACCGGCCGCGACCACCGCCACGGGCGGTCCGCCGACCACCGCTCCGTCCCCCTCCCGCCTCCCCGACGACCTGCTGTGGAGCGTGCGCGTCACGGTCTCCGACGTGCCCGGGGGCCTGGCCGCGCTCACCACGCGCTTCGCCGCCCTCGGGGTCGACATCAGGCTCATGCAGGTGCACCCGGCGGGGAGCGACGCCGTGGACGAGTTCTTCGTCAGCGCTCCCGCGCACATGGGCGAGGGCGCTCTGTACACCGCCGTACGGGAGGCGGGCGGACGCGACGCCACCGTCCGCCGCGCCGACGTCCACGAACTCAGCGACACCACCAGCCGCACACTCGCCCTGGTCAGCGCGCTGGTCAACGGGGCGACCACCCTGGAGCGCTCCCTGCTGTCCCTGACCGCGGCCCAGGACGTGGCGCACACCGAGCGGCCGCCCGGCGACATGGCCAGGGAGGACCTGTCCGGCACGACCATGACCCTGCCCGCGCCCGACGGCGGAGTCCTGGCGGTCCGCCGGCGGGGCGTGCCCTTCACCGCGGTGGAGTTCGCCCGGTGCCGGGCACTGGCACACGTCGCCTCCTCCCTGCACGCGCGTTCGCTCCGGGGATGAGGATCGTCCACAGGCGGCGCGGAAGCGGGAGAAAACCGGGCGCGGTGGGTAAAGGAAACGTATGGCAACCCCCCGATCACTCCCCGCGTGGAACACGATACGAACCGCCCTCCTGGCCCTGACCACGGCGTTCGCCCTCGTCGCGGTCGCGGCCGTGGCCGCTCCGGCGGCGCACGCCGCACCGGCCACGGTGGCCGCGGGCCCGGAACTGCGCCAGGGCAGCACCGGGCCCGGCGTGGCCTCCGTGCAGGAGCGCCTCACCGAGCTGGGCTACTGGATCGACGGCGTGGACGGACGGTTCGGCCCCCTCACCGAGCAGGCCGTCGTGGCGTTGCAGAAGGCCGCCGGGATCGCCCGCGACGGCGTCGTGGGCCCCGACACCCGCTCCGCGCTCGCCGAGGGCGTGCGCCCGAAGGCCCGGACCTCCTCCGGAGACCTGCTGGAGATCGACCTGGAGCGGCAGTTGCTGCTGGTGGTCTCCGACGGCGAGGTCGAACGCGTCATCAGCACCTCCACCGGTTCCGGCCGGCCCTACGAGGCCTCGGACGGCACCGAGCGGATCGCCACCACCCCCACAGGGACCTACACGGTCTTTCGCGGGGTCGACGCCTGGGACCCCGGCCCCTACGGAGCCCTGTACAGGCCCAAGTACTTCAACGGCGGCATCGCCGTGCACGGATACCCGGTCGTCCCGCCCCAGCCCGCCTCCCACGGGTGCGCCCGTGTGAGCATGGCCGCGATGGACTGGCTCTGGGAGAGCGGCAACATCGACGTGCACACCACCGTCCTGGTGCGCTGACCCGGAAGGGTGGCCCGGTCCGGACCGGGCCACCCCACCACTCGCCTCACCGATCGAACCACCGCTCGCGTCACCGCTCGAAACTGCTCTTGAAGGGAAAGTAGTCGCCGAGGAACTCGTTGACATGCCGTTCGGCCGACTCGTCCGGCTCGGTGGTGTCGTTCACGCAGAAGGTGTCGAAGTTCCGCCGGGCCAACAGGGCCTCGGTCCGAAAGCGCACCGCGTCCGGGTCGGCCAGGTTGAGATAGGAATAGCGCAGTTCCCCGATCACGGCCCGGCCGGTGAGGAACGCGTAGTAGTTGTGCAGCGACGACGGTACGGAATGGTCGTCCGGGTGCCGGAACCGCGACGCCGCCGTCCGTGCGAACACGTCGGGGAACTCCTCCTCCAGCTCCTGGAGTACCGACCGGCGCTGTGGGATCGGCGTGTGCTTGAACTTGGTGGTGGGAACCCTTCCGAAACGCTTCTCCAACAGCGCGCTGTTGCGTTTCGCGGCGGCGTCCACGGGCTGGTCCTCCTCGCTGACCTCGCCCAGGCCGAAACGGTAGGTCGAGGGGTTCAGCCTCACGATTCCGTTGGGGTGGAAGAAGAGGGCGGGGGACACGGGGCGGCCGAAGAACACGTCGTCGTTGAGGTACAGGTAGTGCTCGGCCAGGCCCTTGATGTGGTGTAGCTGTGACTCGATGGCGTGTGAGTTGAACACCGGGAGGACCGAGGGGTCGCTGAAGATCTCCTTGTGGTCCACCACCCGCACCCTCGGATGGCCGGTGTCCAGCCACGGGGGCGCCTGTCCGTCGGTGACGACGTAGACGTTGCGCACGAAGGGGGCGAACATCTCCAGCGAGCGCAGGGAGTAGAGGAGCTCGTCCCGGCTGGTGTAGCGGGAGTCGGAGGCGGAGTGCGGGTTGGCCGGAGCGTTCTCACCGAGGTAGGCGTCGCGCTTGGCGCGCCAGGCCTCGTCGGCCCCGTCGACCCAGGTGTAGACGGCGTCGACGGGAAAGGTGAGGTCGGTGGCGAGTTCCCAGGTGAAGGCGGCGAGCGTGGGATGCGTCCGGTCGCCGACCCTGGTCTCGGCGGCCTCCCGGGCCCTGCCGGGGATCACCTCGCTCACCGGGTTGGGCTGGGGCGCGACGAGTGACTCCCGCAGGATGTGCTCGGGCGCCACGACCCGGAGCCGGCCGAGCCTCTCCTCGTAGCCGGGTGACTCCAGGAACCGCTCGCCCTCCTGCCAGAACTCCACGGTGAAGCCGTGGGCGGGGCCGGCGACCGTGGTGCCCCTGTCGCCGGCCACGTGCACTCCGAGCCGGATCACAGGAGCCCCGCGGAGCCCGCGGAGCCGGAGCGGGGACAGGGGCCGGTACCCGTTGGGAGTCCTCACGTACGAGCCGCGGAGGCTGTAACAGGACGCGAGGACGGAGACGACCTCGGCCCTGTCGTCCTCGGACACGGCGACCGAGTGGTGGTACGCGCCGTTGGAGCGGACGATGAAGTAGTCGATGCCCCGTTCACGCAGGAGATCGGTGAAGCGGTTCGTCTGCCGGGCGGTGAGTTCCTCGATGTCGAAGGGGCCGGACCAGCGCAGTGCGAGGACGGGCTCGCGCTGGTAGGTCGACATCGTGAGCCCCGGATTCCTTTTCCTGTGCCTCCAGAGAACGGGCAGGAAGAGGGCCTTCCTGACAGGAACCGGGACCATTCTCCTGAGGATTCTCCTGGCTCTCCGAAAGTAGTAGGGGAGATTTCGCATCTGGTTCCGTTTCGTCGTTGCCTTCTTTCCGTAAAGAGCCGCGGATCCGCCTCTGGGGCGGGCCCGGTCTCTCCTCGTGAGCCCGATCGGGACATATCCACAGTATCCAGAGAAGTACTTAATCGTTCACCTATGCGAAAGCAGAGTGTTCCATGGGGGCAAGGCCAACGGGGTAGGTACTGTGCGATCGCCTCGTCAGAGCCGTGGTGACCTCGACAAATGCACCGTCCGGAAAGGGAGCAACGGAGATGTCCTTCCGCGTCGCCACGGAGCCGGGCGCGCCAGGCCGCCCCAACGAGGACTTCGCCGCCGCGACCGCCACCAGCGCGGTACTCCTGGACGGGGTGAGCGCGCCGCCGGGAGTGGACACCGGCTGCGTCCACGGAGTGGCCCGGTACACCCGCGGACTCGGAGCGCTGCTGCTGGCCGGGGCAGACGCGGGGCTTCCCCTGCGCGAGGCCCTGGAGGAGGCGATCACGACCGCTTCCGCCCTGCACGCCGACACCTGTGACCTGCGCAACCAGGAGAGCCCGTCGGCCACGGTCGTGGCGGTGCGCGTGGACACGGACGGGCTGGAGTACCTGGTGCTGTCCGACTCGGTGCTGCTGGTGGAGGGCGCGGACGGGGTACGGGTGCTCACCGACACGCGGCTCGACGTCCTCAGGGGCGAGCTGGCCCGCCAGGGGCGGCAGGGGGAGGCCGTCCGCTCCTACCGCAACGTGGCGGACGGCTTCTGGACGGCGGGCGCCGATCCCCGGGCGGCGGGGGAGGCGCTGACCGGAACCCTGCCCGTGGGCCGCTTCACCGCCATGACCGACGGGGCGAGCCGGGTGGTCGACGTGTTCGGGGACCTGGATTGGGACGAGGCGTTCGCCCTGGTTTCGGACAGGGGACCCCGTGCCCTTCTGCGCCGGGTGCGCGACCTGGAGGCCGCTGATCCGGAGCGGCGGAAACATCCGCGGGCCAAGGGAAGCGACGACGCCACGGTGTTGGCGTGGACACCCGGGGACTAATTACGGTCAGGCACAAAACTGCTATTTGGCCCAGCTAATTTGCTGATGCGCGTATGCGGCTTTCTTTCCGCGCAGGTGGTGCCGTTCCATGCCCTTCCCGCCATGGGGACGTTCTATCCGGCACTCCAGATGACCTTTGATGCGTTTTGCCACAGAAGTTCGCAGGAGCCCCGGCAAGGGCGGTGAAGTCGCAGGACAAGGAGACCGACGTCTCTCGGAAGCGGGGGTGGCGGGCGCTTTCGTGTGTCGTGTTCATCCGGTAGATTTCCCCGTAACCGGACAGTCGGGGTTGCCTCCACAACAGCCGGTCTCCGGTCTTCGGTGTTCTCTCCCCCTTGTGCTCATGCGCGCCGTGCAGGCGTACCCCCGTCGAAGGCACCCACGAAACGATTGGTGAAAGGAGAAGGTTGACCACCACGGGCGTTCTCGAACCCACCGGCCCCAACAGAGCTCTCGGCCGTACCAGCTGGCTGGACCGGGTCCTCGCGACCCCCAGCGCCGTCGTCGAGCGCCACCTGCCCGTCCGTGCCCTGGACGGCTACGAACGGCGTCCCAACCCCCTGGACGCCGAGACCCCCGCTGAGTTCCTGCTGACCATGCGCCGCTACCTCGTCTGGGCGGGCGACTGGTCCTACGTGGAGCTGGAGTACCTGTGCGGGGGAGCGGTGAAGCGGTCCACCTTCCAGCAGGTCCTGGAGGGCACCGCACTGCCCGGGTACGTGTTCCTGATGGCCTTCGTGACCGCCTGCGCGGGCGAGGACGCGGGCGAGCGCCAGCGCTGGATGACGGCCTGGCACCGGCTCCGCTCCGCCGGTTACTGAGCCCTCTACCCGAACCCCCGCACCCCCGCGGCTCCCGCGCACGGGGGAGGCCTCCACGAACCGGTTCGCGCGGCCGCGACCGGGCGGGACGGCCCCGCGAGCACGGTCGGTCCGGTGCTCAGCCGCCCGAGCCGATCGCGGTCACCGCCTCGTCGATGCGCTCGGCCATCTCGATGTCCTTGGTGGTCACGGCGCCGATCGACGCGGTCCGGACGGTGAACGCGACCCCCGAGTCGGTGAACTCGTGCTCGTAGGAGTGGTCGATCTCGTGCGAGGCCCGGTCGATCCGGTTCAGCAGCGGCGTGACACGGACCCTCGGCAGGTCCACCGACCTGGTCAGTCCCGTGGTGTCGCCCTCCCAGCCGCGGAGGCGGCCCAGAGCGTGTTCGAGGGTGGACTGGTCCAGGCGGGCCGGCGTGCCCGACAGCCCGGCGTCGGAACGGCCCATGGCTCCGTTCGGGTCCTCGGCCCACTGGGCGAACTCCGCGGGCAGCCGGGAGGCGAGCGCCTCGGCGAGCTCGGGCTCACTGAAGTGGATGCCCGACAGCACCACCCTGGTCAGGTGCGTCGCCCTCTCCGGCGGGCAGCCGATCCGCTCGCCGACCTCCTGGGCCAGTTGCCCGGAGGTGCTCGGCTCCGCCTCCCGGCGCGGGGCCGGAATACGCTTGCTCAGTCCCGTGGGAAGCTGCTCCACGAGCCGGTCGCGCGTCTCGGGGTCGGCGTGCCGCGCCAGTTCGCCGGTCACGGCTTCGAGCGCTCGCCGGGCCTCGTCGTCGGGCACGTTTCCTTGCTGGGTGACGTGGTCCATGAGTTCCTGGTACGTGATCATCGTCCCTCCAGAGCACTCGGCGTGCCTCGGTCCTCCTGTGTTCCTCTCTCCTGACCTACCGCCACCTGCTCAAACGCCACACACACCCCGGGCGCCGACGTATCCGCACGGAGCCGCCGGGAAGGGCCAACGGGCAGGACCGCGGTGGTCGCGGTGTCCCCCGCCGCCGCCCCCACCGGGACGCCGGTCCCCGTCCGACGGACGTCACACGGCCCCGGGGGCGCCCCGGCGGGACCGCCGCAGGTACCACTCGGCGACGAGGAGGTTGGGCACCCAGCACAGCCACGCGATGCCCTGGTAGACCTCCCGGAAGACCGCCTCCTCGTCGCCGCCGTGCGCCGGACCGACCAGCGGTGTGAGGGCGGGTACCAGCACCACCACCAGCACACGCAGCGTCACCCCGGCCATCGTCAGGGCGAACAGGCGCAGCATCCACTCCCGGTGGTCGGCGTGACGTCCCTGCCGGACCGCGCGGTACCCGGCCGCGCCGACGGAGAACCACAGCACCGCCAGCAGAGAGAAGCCCGCCTGCGCGGCGAAGCCGTAGGTGCTCATCACGCCCACGGCCAGCCCGGAGAGCGCTCCGGGGAACACCCCGGCGAACAGGTGGATCCGGCCGATCACGCGGTGCGCCCGGCCGCGCCGCAGAGCGGGGAACAACTGGAGGGGCGCGGTGACGAGCGCGAGGACCGACGCGGCCACGTGGACCAGCAGGAACGGGTAGTGGAGCGGCCGGTCCGGCCGCAGGTCCACCTGGGACGTGCCGGGGTCCAGCCCCACGTAGGCGGAGGCGGCGAACACGGCGAGCAGCGCGCACAGCACCGTGACCGCGACGAGCACGGCCGTGACGCGGCGGCGGGGGCGGACGGGTCCCGGCCGTGCGGGGGGACGGGAGGAGGCGGGGGCTGAGGAGGCCATCGGTCTTCCTTCGGAGGAACCGGACGGGGACACTCCCAGACTGGCCGTCGCGCGCGGTGCGCGGTATCGGGTTCATCCCGGAAGGTTCGGCCACCCCGGACGCGGCCGCGTCCGATGTCCCCGGCATCCCTAGGGGGCGCCGGGCCCCGGCGGCGCCCAGGGCCCCTCCGGTGAACGGCAGGCGGTCCCACCTGCGTGAACGGAAGGTGAACGGAAGGGTCCGACCGTGTCGCGCACCGGTCGCACGTGGCCGGGAACAGAGGATGGGCCCCATCGCCGATGCGCAATGGAGACGTCCGTGACAGCCAAGGCCCTGATCGCCTCCGCACTCTCTTCCACGGTGCTGTCGACCGTGCTGGCCGCCGCTCCCGCGGCCGCCGACATCGTCCACTCGCCCACCTACCGGTACAACACCTTCGAACGGCCGGCCGCGGGCAGCGCCTACACCCTGGCGGAGTGGGAGAAGGACGGGTGGTACGCCCCCTACGGCTTGGGGATGGACGAGCGCACCCTCATCGACGACTCGGTCCCCGCCCGCGGAGGCGAGAAGTCGCTGCGCGTGTTCTACCCCGAGGGGGAGATCGGTCCGCGCGACTCCGGCGTGCTGGCGCCGTTCCAGCTCACCCCGGCACGCGAGTACCACCTGTCCTACTGGGTGCGCCTCGGCGAGGACTTCAGTTGGGGTAGCACCTCGTTCGGCGGAAAGCTCGGACTGGGCCTGGCCGGGGGCGCGGCGTGCTCGGGAGGACGGCTCTGCGACGGCGAGAACGGCTTCACCTCGCGCATGATCTGGCGCCGGGACGGCCGCGCGTCCGTGTACTACTACCACATGGACAAGGAGGGGAAGTACGGCGACGAGGCGGTCCTGCGCGTCGACGGCGCCGACGTCCACTATCCCCGGGACGAGTGGGTGAACATCGTCCAGCGGCTCAGGGTCAACACCGTCACCGACGGCCGGGCCAACCCCGACGGCGAGATCGAGGTCTTCTACGACGGTGAGTCCGCCGCCCTGGTCACCGGCCTGCGCCTGGTGTCCAACGGCGACCTGGTGGACAAGGCCTACTTCTCGACCTTCTTCGGCGGATCCACCGAGGGGTTCGCGCCGGCCAACGACAGCTACGCCTGGTACGACGACCTGGAGGCGTCCACCTCGGCCGCCGACGTCTGCGGCCTCTTCGGCTGCGACTGACCGCTCCGGCGCACGGGGGCGGACACCGGAGCCCCCGTCACGCGCGGGGGAAGAGGCCGTCGACGAAGGCGTTGCGGAACTTCCCCGACGGGTCGAGGCCGTGCATCAGGCGCTCGAAGTCCGCGGCGCGCTCGTACCCGGCGGCGATGTCCGGTGCGGCCATCGTGGTGAGCTTGCCCCAGTGCGGGCGGGCGCCCAGCGGCAGGAGGCGCTCCTCCACGGCGGCCAGGACCGGGGCCACGGCCTCCGGGTCCTTGAGCCAGGTGAAGTGGAAGGTGACGCAGTCCCGGCCGTGGGCGGGACTCAGCCACAGGTCGTCCGCGCGGACCGTGCGCACCTCCGCGATGTGCAGCGCCGGGGCCACCAGGTGTCCGATCCCGCGGAGGGCGGCGAAGGCGGCCCCGGCGAGCTCCCGGGGCACGTAGAACTCGGACTGGAGCTCCTCGCCCGCGCTCGGCTCCAGTTCGGGCCGGAAGTGGGGAAGGCGCTCGTGCCAGGGGCCGACGGCGCCCATCTGCTCGGTGCTGGCGCCCAGGGGCATCCCGGGGACGGGGTGCATCGGCCGCCGCGCCGGCCGGCCGCCGTTCCACGCGCCCGCCGGCCGGTCGGTGCGGTGCTTGAGCCACACGGAGCCCTCGCCGCGCCAGTCGGTGAACAGGCTGACGCTGTAGGCCGCGCTGAACACGTCGTCGACGTGGTCGGCCACCTCGTCCAGGGGCACTCCGACACGGACCCGCTGGGACATCTCGAACGCCGGCTCGATCTCCAGCGAGAGCCGGGTGACGACGCCGAGCGCGCCGAGCGCGACCACCGCGCCGGGAAAGACCTCGGGATCCGCGTCGCGGCTCAACCAGGCCAGGTCGCCGTCGGGGCCGACGAGCTCCACCGCGCGGACGGCGGCGGACAGGCATCGCTGATCATCCCCGGACCCGTGGGTGCCGGTCGCGCAGGACCCCGCGACCGAGATGTGCGGCAGTGACGCCAGGTTGGCCAGCGCGAAGCCCCGACCGTCCAGCGCGGTGACCAGTTCGGCGTAGCGCGTACCGGCGGAGACGGTGACGGTCGAGGCCTCCGCGTCGATACCGATCTCCGTGGGCAGGCCGTCCAGCCGCACCAGGTCGTGGTCGGAGTCGGCGACGAGGTTGAAGGAGTGGCCGCTGCCGAGGGCACGGATCCTCGTGCTGTCCCGGACGGTCCGGCGCAGCTCGTCGAGGGTCCGGGGCCGGTGGACCCGCGGGCTTCCGAAGGTGACGTTGCCGGCCCAGTTGACGACCTGCGTGTGCGGCGTGGACATGGGCCCTCCGTTGGTGGGGGTGAGCGGCGTGCGTTCCCGGTCGCCCAGGCGCCGCCACGGCGGGCGGCACCCCGGAGGATAGCCGGAGGGCCCCGCGCGCGGTTCGGGCAGGGGGCACGACGCCGGAGGCCGGGTGGCGTGGAACGGTCCCGGCCGCCTCCCTCACCGGGTCCCCTCCACGCGCGAAGCGGGGCGGGGACGTGCGGACCCGGCCGGGCGCCCGCGGATGACCCACTCGGCCACGGCGACGTTGACCACCCAGCCGGCGCCCATGAGCATCGCCCTGCTGAACTCGCCGGGAGTGCCGATGAACAGTGTCCAGGGCAGGTGGGTCAGCACCTGGGTGCCCGCGCCCAGCCCGATCGCGTAGCCGCGGATCATCCAGGCGCCGTGCCGGGCGATGTCCCGCCGCCGCACCGCGGCGAGGCCGAGGACGAGCGACAGGGCCATGGCCGTGCCGAAGACGAGCCGTATGACGGTGAGCAGGCCGGTGTCACCCTCGGGGATGGCGTAGAACACGGTCATCCACAGCCCCGAGAGCGCCGCGGCGAGCCCGAGCGGAACCAGGAGCCGCCCGGCCGTGCGGTGCCACCCGATCCTTCGGCGGCGGATGCCGGGGACGAACTGGAAGGCTCCCAGGACGCAGTACAGGCCGGAGCTGATGATGTGCAGCACCACGGGTGCGGGCGAGGCGAGGAACCGGGCGTTGTCCGGCGTGATCTGGGCGCCGCCGGCCAGCTCGCCCACGCGGACGGCGCCGGCGGCCAGGGGAACCGCGCTGAGCAGGATGAGCAGGGTGGGTATGAGCCACTCGCGTCGGCTGGAGGAGGTCACGACGAGTCCCTTCGTGGTCGTGGCGACCCCGACACCGTGTCTTCCGTCGCCATGAACCGATCGTGGCGGCCGAGGGGGTGGCGACTCATCGGAAGATGGGCCTGAACCGGGTCGGCCGATAGTACGAGGACGGAGTCGTACCCCGGCCGCGGGACCCGCGCGGCTCCCCGGGTGCGGCCGCCGCGCGGGCCCGGTCACCGCCGGGGAGCGCCTCCGCGTCCGGACCCGTTCCTGACGCGGTCGGTCTCGTAGGCCCACATGGCGGCCTCGACGCGGTTACGGGCGCCGATCTTGGCCATCAGGCTGGCGATGTGGGTCTTGACGGTGCTGAGCGTGATGTGGAACTCGGCGCAGATCTCGCCGTTGGTCCGTCCGCGCGCCACGGCGACCAGGATCTGCTCCTCCCGGTCCGTGAGCGGATCGGTGGGCTGCACCGGCGGCCCGGCGGGCCCGGTGCCGGCGAACGTCCGGAGCAGCCGCGCGGTGACGCTCGGCGCGATGAGCGCGTCCCCGGCCGCGGCCGCACGGACGGCCTGGGCGAGCAGTTCGGGGCCCGCGTCCTTGAGTAGGAAGCCCCGGGCGCCCGCCTTGAGCGCGGAGTAGACGTAGTCGTCCAAGTCGAAGACGGTGATGACGACGACGGCGATCGGATCGGTGACGCCCGGACCGGCGAGGGCGCGGGTGGCCTCGATGCCGTCGACCCGGGGCATCCGGACGTCGAACAGGCACACCTCGGGCCGCAGCCGCCGGGCGAGCTCGACCGCCTCCCGACCGTCGGCGGCCCCACCGACGACCTCGATGCCCGGCTGGGCGTCGAGGATCATCGTCAGGCCCGTGCGGACGATCTCCTGGTCGTCGGCGACGACCACCCGGATGCTCATGCCGCCCCGCTCAGGGGCAGCGCGGCGGTCACGGTCCATCCCCGTCCGGGGCCGGGCGCGGCCTCGCAGGTGCCGCCCAGCAGGTGGGCGCGTTCGACCATGCCGACGATCCCGTAGCCGGGCGCCGCCCCCGGGCGCAGCGGGCCGGTGTCGCCGTCGTCGCTCACCCGCAGGCGCACCGACGTGTCGTCGGCGGTGACACGGACCTCGACGCGGGTGGCGTTGCGGGCGTGGCGCCGGGCGTTGGTGACCGACTCCTGGGCCAGGCGGTAGACCGCCGTGCCCACGGACGGGGGAAGGCCGTCGAGCGGGCCGTCGATGCGCACGTCGACGGCCGGGCCCGGACCGTCCCGGACCGCGAGCCGTTCGAGGTCGCCAAAGCCCGGGCTGGGCGCCAGGTCGGCCGGTTCGCCGCCGCGCAGGGCACGGACCATGGTGCGCATCTCGGTGAGGGTGCGCGACGCCTCCGCCTCGATCACCCGGAGGGCGTCGACAGCGCTGTCCGGCCGAGACGCCGTGGCCAGCCCCGCCTGGGCGCGGATCGCCATCGCCGAGACGTGGTGGGCGACGGTGTCGTGCAGGTCGCGGGCCAGCCGCTCGCGTTCGAGCAGCCGGACCTGGTCGAACGCGCGGGCCCTGGCCCCGGCCCGGTACCGCAGTGCCGTGCCCAGGGCGCCGACCGAGAACAGGACGGCGAACCCGCCGATCGCGTCGGTCGTGCCGAGGTCGTCGAAGGCGGCCTGGAGGAGGAACTTGGCGAGCACGACAGCCGAGCCCGCCACGATCTCGCGTCCGGAGCCCCACCGGAACAGCGAGTACGGCAGGAGCAGCAGGTACGCCGTCGTGTACATCTGCGCGGACGCCTCGTCCGCCACCAGCGGAACCAGCCCCGAGACGCCGAAGGCGGCCACGAGCATCGGCAGCGGTCGGGTGCGGCGCCACAGCAGCGTGGGCACCAGCCCGGCGACGACCGCCACCGACAGGACGCGCAACGGGAGGTCCGGTCTCAGGAACCCCTCGGTCACCGCGAGCACCACGAGCACCCCGACGAGCGCCCAGTCCCACCAGGTCCGTGGCGGAGGGGGAGAGGGGCGGGGTTCGTCCCACACGGAACGGAGGAGGCCGTGCACGGGTCCATGTTATGGGTCCGGGCCGTGCCGTGTATCGGCCCGAAGTACGAGAAACCGCCGCGGCGCCCTCTCCCACGCCGACCTCCGATGAGCTCGTGCAGGCCAAGACACGGTTGCCGAGGCCATCGCCGTCCGTCCCGTCACCGACCCGCCCGGCCGGCAGGGGAGCTCGACGGGCATGGACGCGGGAGCGGTCCGGTGATGCCCCCCGCGCCGTTCCGAGCGCGCCCCCGGCCCGGGCCGGGGGCGCGGAAGCCCGGCGTCCATGTGGGCGTGGTCCCACGGGCCGTCGTCGGGGCGAGACCGTCCACTGGCACAGCGTTCGGGAGTTTCGGTTCTTCCTCCACACCTGCCCCGGCATACCGGGCACGTCACTCACGCCTCCCGTTCCGGCGCTTCGCGCGTTCTCCGGGCAACTGTGCCGGGACCACGTTTCCTTGGTGTGGATTACCGATATGACGCCGGAGATGATTCATGGTTTACATGTGATTCCGATGAATTCTCGGAAGGAACTCATCGTGGTGCGGTGCGGGGCGTCGACGTTATGCCATCGTCATTGACGGTTGTCCATTCGGCGTCCCGTCCGCGGCTAGGGTCTCGGTGGGTGGTGGTACTCAGTTCCTACCCCACGTGCCCACCAGGCTTTCCCTGCCCGGCCCCCCGTGTCACCGGTCGAGGACCGAAGCATCCGCATCCCCCGCCCGGCCGCCCCAGAGAACGCGGTCCGGGCCGATCCGAACGAGGTTTTCCTTGGTTTCGCGTTACCGAATCCCCGCGCGCCGTATTCTCCAGGGCGGAGTCGCGTTCGCCGCCTTCGGCGCGCTCAGCATCGCGACCGCCGTTCCCGCCCACGCCGAGAACGGAGAGGTCGGTTACGCGCACGCGAACGTCGCGGGTGAGGCCGACATCACCAATTTCCACCCGCGAGGCGGTGACGTCCACGGCACCTACCGTTATCTGGACGCCTTCGGCGGCGAGGTCTTCGCCGACTCCCGCACCTCCGTTGTGGTGGACGTGGTCGAGGACGACCTCGTCGCCCGCGTGAAGTTCGTGGAGCTGCGCGTCGAGCTCACGGAAGCCGATGTCGAGGCCATGCGCGCGGTGGTCGAGGGCGGTGTCTCCCAGCCCGGTCTGGAGAACTCCGCGGGGGGATCCGACGAGCCGGTCCTCCAGGCGTCCTTCGCCGACACCGAGATCGGGGTCACCCAGAACTGGGCGGGGGAGAGGGAGTTCTCCCACGACCCGGGCACCGAGTCCGTCGCGGTGAACGAGCTCGGCGCCGAGATCTCCTTCTCCACCGAGACGGCTCCTTGGCACGAGACGCTCGTGAACCAGTCGCTGGTGTACCAGGGACTGGACACCGAGCAGGAACTGTGGGGTGGAACCCAGACCCTGGACATGGTCGTGACCTTCCCCGACGAGGGGTTCAGCGTCTCCTACGAGGTCGGTGAGGCCATCGTCGCCTCGGACACCGACCCCGCGGGCGCCGGGGACGGCGACGAGGGCACCGGAGACGGTGGTGGCGACGACGGTGACGAGGGCACCGGAGACGAGGACGGCGGCGGTGACGACGGGTCCGGCGGCGAGACCGGCGGCGGTGACGACGGGTCAGGCACCGGTGACGAGGACGGCGACACCGGCGAAGGCGGCCAGGACGGCGACACCGACGGCGAGGGCGACCCCGGCAAGGGCGGGGAGCCCGCTGACGAGGACGGCCGGGACACCGCCGAGGAGGGCGCCGAAGACGGGTCCGAGGACGCGCTGGCTCGGACCGGCAGCCCGGTCGTCGGACTGATCGCGGCCGGTGCGGCGATCGCCGCCGGTGGTGGCGCGGCCACCTACCTGGCCCGCCGGAGGAAGACCGCCTCCGCGCCCGCCGAGGGGCCCGACGAGGGCTGACCGAGGACGGCCGTCCGGCCTCGGCGCGGCACCCGGGACCCGTTCCCGGGTGCCGGCTCGGCACATACGCGGAAAGCCGTCGTCCGCCCGGTCCGGTGGGAGAACAGGCCCATGGCCAAGGCCGACGGAGACGCCCCCGCAGCGGCGAACAGGACCACATGGGGACGGCCGTGGAGAAGCCGCTCCTGATCCCTGGCAGCGGCGCTGAAGCGGAACGACGCGAACCCGCGTCCGGTGTCAGCGGCCCGTGGCGTTCAGGTAGCGCAGGACCGCGGCGACGCGCCGGTCCGAACGGTCGTCCGGGGACAGCCCCAGCTTGCCGAAGATGCTGCGGATGTGCTTGTGCACCGCGCCGGCGGTGACGGTCATCCGCTCGGCGATCGCCCCGTTGCCCAGCCCCTCGGCCATGAGGACGAGCACGTCGCGCTCGCGGGGACTGAGCTGGGACAGCACGTCGTTGGCGTGCCTGCGGGCGAACAGTTGGGCGACCACCTCCGGATCGATGGCGGTCTGCCCCTCCGTGACCCTGCGTAGGATGTCCAGGAACTGCTCGACCCGGCCGACCCGCTCCTTGAGCAGGTAGCCGATGCCCGACGCCCCGCTCTCCATCAGCTCCGTGGCGAACGACTGCTCGACGTAGGCCGACAGCACCAGGACCGGAAGTCCTTGGCGGATGGCGCGGGCGCGCACCGCGGCACGGATCCCCTCGTCGGTGTAGGTCGGCGGCATCCGCACGTCGATGATGGCGATGTCGGGCACGTGCTCGGCCACCGCGTCGAGCAGCGCGTCGACCTCGCCGACGGCCGCGACGATCTCGAAGCCCTCGTCCCGCAGCAAGGCGGCCATCCCCTCCCGGAGCAGGGCGTCGTCCTCGGCGATCACGATCCGCACGGCAGCTCCACCCGGATGTCGGTCGGTCCGCCCTCGGGGCTGTCCACGGTGAGTGTGCCGTCGTGTGCCTCGATCCGGCGCCGTATGCCCACCAGGCCGGTGCCGGCGTTCTCGGCCGCACCGCCCCGGCCGTCGTCGTGGATGTGGATGTGCAAGGTGTCCCCTTCTCTGCCGACCCGGACCCGGGCGTACCCGGCCCCGCTGTGCCGGGTGACGTTGGTGACCGACTCGGCGACGGCGAAGTAGGCCGTCGCCTCGATGGACGAGGCGAGGGAACCCAGCCCTTCGGCCTCGACCGTGCAGGGGACCGAACAGCCCGTGGCGAGCGCGCTGAGAGCCCCCTCCAGATCGTGGTTCTCCAGGGCCGGGGGGAGGATGTCGCGCACCAGCCCGCGCAGTTCGGCCAGCGCGCCCTCGGCGGTGGCCTGGGCGCGCTCCAGCGCCGCGTCCGCCCGTTCCGGGTTAGTCCCCAACGTCCGCCGGGCGGACCCCAGCTGGATGATGACGGCGACCAGCCGACTCTGGGCCCCGTCGTGCAGGGACCGCTCGATCCGGCGGAGCTCGGCGGTGTGCGACTGCAGGGCGGCGGCTCTGGTGACCGTGAGTTCGGTGATGCGCTCGTTGAGGACGATCCGCGAGTGCGGCCCCAGCAGTCGGTGGCCCGGCCACGACTGGAGCCAGGCCAGGATCGGCTCCAACCCGAACATGATCGCTCCCCAGGCCACCCCCAGCAGGCCGACGGCCAGGGCCGTGTACCAGTCGTGGACGGGGACGCCGATGGAGGCCCCGGCCGCGTCCGGGGGCAGCAGCCACCACCACAAGGGGAAGGTGGTGTCCCGGACCGCGATCACCGGCAGCAGGACTCCCAGCAGCCCCGACAGGAGTCCCAGGGTGGAGTGGCAGACCAGCCAGACCAGGTCGCGCCGGACCTGGACGTCGTGGACGAGGGCTCGCGACGCATCGGCGAGGGTGGTGGGGCCGCGGGTCGCGACGGGCGACGGTATCGGCGCCCCCCACCGGCTCAGGCGGTGCCGCTCCCGGTTGGCGACCGCGCGCAGCAGGCGCAGGGCCGCGGGCAGGAACAGCAGGCCGACGCCGAGGAGGCTCGCGAGGAGGACCGCGCCGAGGAGGGTGAGGGCGAACAGCGCCATCAGGGCGGTGACCAGTCCGCCGGCGAGGCGCTCCAGGCTCAGGAACACGTTGTTGAGCCCGGACACCACCAGTTCCCGGAGCGGCCTGGTGTCGTTGTCGGTGGGGGGCATGTTCACTTCCTGGCCGGATCCGACTCGGCGCAACACTACCGGCACGGGGCGCCCGGTGGAGGGGCCGGCCCGGAAGAGTACAGCCTGCTGTACCGACACTGTCCAGTGCGCGGGATCGCCCCGCCGCGGCCCGGACTCCTAGGGTCGTAGGTGTCCGCGGCAGGGACCACCCGACCGCCGATGTCGGATCCCAGGAGATGTGATATGAGCGATCCCTACCGCTTCGCGCGGAGTTCAGGTGACGCCGGACGGCGCCATGACGGGACTCCCTCCCGGCAGGGCCGGTACGCGACGCGAGCCGTGCTGTGGCTGCTGATCATCCTCGGCGCCACGGCCAACGCGGTCACCTCCTTCGGCAGCTTCCACCCGCTGATCAGTGTGGGCTTCGGACTGCTGACCGTTCTGTGCATAGTCCTTCTGGTGATGCACCACCTGCGCCACCGAAAGTAGGTCCCCAGGCGGCATACCAGAGGAAATACATCCCTTTACCTTCTGGTGTGAACCTCACCACTCCACCCGGCGATCCGGGTGGAGTTTTTGTTTCCCCCGTCAATCAATGGCCAAATGTGGCCATCTTTTGGGGTGAACCGGCCGCGACACCCTTCCGGGGGGCTTCCTGTGCGGCTCACTTTGGGCGCGGCGATCCCCTCCGTGCAAGCGGCATCGCTTTGAATTCTGTTTGAAATTCATCTCCATGTCGGTCGCGTCGCGGCCACGGCCCGCCCGCCGAGGGGGCTCCGGAACCAGGGGCGGCCTCCGGCTCGGAAGCGGTTCCCAGGCCCTTCGCGCACTGCCGGCCGGGTCGTCCATGAGTCAGTGAAAGCACAGCTCAGAGACATGTCCCTGCTCTCGTTCGCTCCTGGGCGCGAGGACGTCCCACCCTTCGTGGAACGGCTTACGAAGCCTGCGCGCGCAACCGGGAAATGATCTTGGAATGAGTCCGCCGGAGCGGGCGCCGGCGGTGCTGGGCGGGTCGCCGTTCCGATCATCGTGCGGGGATTATCCGAAGGAGATTCGGTCCACGTGAACTGTGTGTTCGGGTGCCAACCGTATCCCTTGACGCACCCCGAAGGTATGGTGAAGTATCTGTCCGTCGGTATTGCTGGCTACATCTCTGCTCCATAAACACCATCAGGTGAACGCCTCATTCTCAAGCCAGACGGGAGATGACGTGGTTAAAAACCTTTCACGGCTGTTTGAGGACCTGGCCGTCGATTCCCTGGTCCCCGGAGCCCAGTTGTCCCTGTACCACGACGGTGAGCTGCACGAATTCACCACGGGGGTCGAGCGGGCCCGCTCGGGCCGTCCCGTCACCGCCCGTTCCCGCTTCGCCTACGGCTCCGTCTCCAAGATCTTCACCGCGGCCCTGGTCATGCAGCTGGTCGAGGACGGCGACGTCGACCTCGACACCCCCGTGGTCGAGTACCTTCCGGGTCGTCGCCCCGCAGGCGGGAACTCGGCGAACGCGGTGACCTCCCGCCAGCTCCTCAGCCACACCGCGGGCCTGGTCTCCGACCACGACGAGGGGCCGGTCCGGTCCGCGTCCCTGCGCCGCCAGGCCGTGTCCCTGCTGGAGCAGGGTCCGGTCGGCGTCCCCGGTACGGCCTTCTCCTACTCCAACAGCGCCTACTCCCTGGCCGCCTACCTGGTGGAGGCCGTTACCGGACAGGACTGGTGGGAGACCCTGGAGTCGCACCTGTTCCTGCCCGCCGGGCTGGACCCGGCCTTCGTGCACGACGCCCGCGATCCCGGATCCGAACTCCCGACCGTCAGCGGCCACACCGTCGACATCCCCTCTCGGACGGTCGAACCGGTCGACTTCCACGTCGAACCCGCGCTGACCCCGGCGGGCGGCCTGGCCGGGAGCGCCACCGACCTGGTCAACTTCGGCCGCGCCTTCATGGCGCCCGAGGACGCGGTCCTGGACACCGACATCGCCGCCCCGCGGGTGCTGCACGAGATGGGACGATCCGTGCCCGCCGCCGACCCCTTCGGCCTGGCCGACGGCTGGGGGGCGGGCTGGGCCCTGCACCTGGCCGGCGACCGGCTCTGGTACGGCCACGACGGCACGCTCGACGGCGGCACCTGCAACCTCCGCGTCGACCCCGAGGGGCGTACCGCCCTGGCCCTGACCACCAACGGCACCTCCGGGCTGCGGTTCTGGGAGGGGCTGGTGGCCGGCATGCGCGGACTGGGCCTGGACGTGGGGCACTACCGGCAGCCGGCGCCCCGTGCCCCGGCGGCCGCCCCCGGTGAGGAGATCACCGGCCGGTACGTCAACGGCGACCTGATGGTGGACGTCACCCGGCTGGGTTCCGACGGCTTCTGGTTCAGCCTGTCCAACGGGTTCTCCGGACCGATGACGACCACCTCCGACCTGTACTTCTCCGTCACCATGGGCGACCTCGGCGGCATGTCGTTCAGCGGCCGTTTCCTGCGCGACCCACAGGAGGCCGGGTCGATCGCGTCGATGCAGTACAACGGCCGGGCTCTGCGCCGGACCCCGCTCCCGGTCCGCTCCCGCGCCTGACCCTGCCCCGCTCCGCCCCTCCCCTCACCGGTTCCTCCCGCGGCCCCAGCCACCGGTTCGCCTCCCCTCCCCCACCCGAACCCCAGGAGTAGTGATCGTGCTGTCCCCGCAGGGTCTGTCCACCCGTACCTTTCCGGAGCTCTTCACCGAGCGGGCCGCCCAGCGCCCCGAAGCGGTGGCGCTGGTGTCCGAAAGCGAGACGCTCACCTACGCGGAGCTCGCCGACCTCGTCGAGCGGCGGGCTCGCGGCCTCGTGCGGAGCGGGGTCCGTCCCGGGGACACGGTCGGGGTCTGCCTCGAACGCGGCCGCGAACTGGTGGTCTGCCTGCTCGCGGCCATGCGGGCCGGAGCCGCCTACCTGCCCCTGGACCCCGCCTACCCGGCCGAGCGCCTGGCCTACGTGCTCTCCGACTCCGGGGCGGACCTGGTGCTCACCGACGCCGTGTCGGCCGGTTCGCTCCCCGACGGGGTCCGGTCCCTGGACGCGGTCGGGGTCGAGGGGACCGACCCGCTCCCCGACACCCGCCCCCGGCCCGACGACGTCGCCTACGTCATCTACACCTCCGGGTCCACCGGCCGTCCCAAGGGCGTCCTGGTCACTCACCGAGGCATCGCCGACCTGGCCGCCACCCAGCGGGTGCGCATGGAGGTGTCCCCGGACTCCCGGGTACTGCAGTTCGCCTCGTCCAGCTTCGACGCCTCCGTGTTCGAGGTGTGCATGGCCCTGCTCAACGGCGCGGCCCTGGTGGTCCTGCCCCGGCACCTGCTGCTGGGCGAGGCACTGGTCGGGACCCTGCGTGACCACCGGATCAGTCACGTGACGCTGCCCCCGGCCGTGCTGCCGGGTCTGTCACCGGAGGGCCTGTCGGACCTGCGGGCGGTGATGGTGGCGGGAGAGGCGTGCCCCGGCGAGATCGTGGACCTGTGGTCGCGTGGGCGCCGGATGTACAACGGCTACGGGCCCACCGAGACGACGGTGTGCGCGACCATGAGCGCGCCCCTGTCCGGAGAGACGGTGCCGCCGATCGGCCGGGCCGTCGACGGCACCGCCGTCCACGTGCTGGACGAGGGGCTCCGCCCGGTCGGGGCGGGAGGGACCGGAGAGCTGTACGTCTGCGGTGCCGGGCTGGCCCGCGGCTACCACGGCCGCCCCGGGCTGAGCGCGGAGCGCTTCGTCGCCGACCCGTTCGGCCCACCCGGATCACGGATGTACCGTTCCGGTGACGTGGTGCGCGTCCGGCCCGACGGCGACCTGGAGTTCCGGGGCAGGAGCGACGACCAGGTGAAGCTGCGGGGCTTTCGCATCGAGCCGGGAGAGATCGAGACCGCGGCCGCCCGAGTGCCCGGCGTGGCCAACGCCGCGGTGCTGGTGCGCGAGGACCGCCCCGGCGTCCGCCACCTGGTGGCCTACGTGGCGGGGGCGCCGCACCGGCCCGTGCCCGACGGGGGCCGGGTGCGCGCGGCCCTGGCCGAGAGCCTGCCCTCCCACATGGTTCCGTCCGTCGTGGTGGCGCTGGAGGCCATGCCCACCACCCCCAACGGCAAGATCGACCGCGCCCTGCTGCCCGTGCCCGACGAGGCCGTTCCCGGGCCGGAGTACGTGGCACCGCGTGACGACGCCGAGCGGGTGATCGCCGAGGCGTTCGCCGCCGTCCTGGGCCTGGACCGGGTCGGGGTGCACGACGACTTCTTCGCGCTGGGCGGCGATTCCGTCCTCGCCGTCCGCGCCCTGTCCCGCATCGACGCCCGCCTGGGCACGGCCCTGGACCGGCGGGCGGTGTTCGCCCTGCCGACCCCGGAACGGCTGGCCGCCGAGGGCGTCGGCTCCGCGGACGCCGTGCGGCCGATCACCCGCGCCGACCGGGACCTGCCCCTTCCCCTGTCGTCGGCGCAGCGCCGCCTGTGGTTCCTGTACCAGCACGACCCGGCCAGCACCGAGTACTACACGGGGAGCGCCTACCGATTGACCGGCCGGCTCTCGGTTCCGGCGCTGCAGGCGGCCCTCAGCGGTCTACAGCGCAGGCACGAGATCCTGCGCACCACCTACGCCACCACCGACGACGGTTCCGTCCAGCTGGTCCGCGAACCCCGGGACGGCCGCGACCTGCTCTCCCGGTGCGACCTGGGCGACACGGGGCAGGAGCGTCGGAAGCGGTTGGCGAAGGTACTCACCGCCGAGGTGGAGCGCCCCTTCGACCTCGTGGACGGCACTCCCTTCCGGGCGCTGCTGGTCCGGCTCGGCGACGACGAGCACGTCCTGGTTCTGAGCGCCCACCACATCGCCTGCGACGGCTGGTCGGTGGACGTCATCGCCCGGGACCTGGCGGAGCTGTACCGGGCCGGGCCGGCCGGGCGGCCGGGCGGGGAGGCCGTCCCGGAGCGGGTGGACTACGCCGACTTCGCGGTATGGGAGCAGGACCGCTGGACCGCGCACGAAGTGCGCGACCGCCTGGAGTACTGGAAGCGTGAACTCGACGAGGCGCGCCCGCTGGAGATCCCCACGGACCGCCCCCGCCCCGCCGTCCGGACCACGGCGGGCGCGGTGCGTCGCCTGGAACTGGCGCCCGAGCTGACCGGGGCGCTCAAAGAGCTGGGGCGGCGGCACGGGTCGACCCTGTTCACCACGCTCACCGCGCTCACCCAGCTGCTGCTGTCCACCGCCTCGGGCAGCCGGGACGTCACACTCGGCGTCGCCTCGGCCGGACGCGACCACCACCAGGTCGACGACGTGGTCGGGTTCTTCGTCAACCCCGTCGTGGTCAGGTCGCGGGTCGCCCCCGCTGCCACGGTCGGGGGCTTCCTCGACGACGTGCGCCGCACCGTCCTGGCCGCGCTCGACCACGAACTGCCCTTCGAGCGGGTCGTGGACGCGGTGGCCGTCGACCGTGATCCGAGCCGCACCCCGCTCTTCCAGGCCCTGATGGTGCTCCAGAACGCCCACTCCGGGGAGCTCGGCCTGCCCGGGCTGGACGCGCTTCCACTGGACCTGCCGCGCACGTCGGCCCTGTTCGACCTGGTCTTCGAGTTCACCGAGCGGGATGGCGGCCTGCGGCTCACCATCGAGTACAACACCGACCTGTACGACGAGGACCGGATCGCCGGGCTCGCCGAGGGGCTGCGGCTGATCGCCGACCTGATGGCGTCCGACCCGGGACTGCCGGTGGCGCGGATCGACGTCCGCCCGGAGGCGGAGCGGCGCGCCCTGACCGCCTGGGAGGGGCGCGGGCCCGAGGGCTCCCCGGCCACGGTCACGGACGTGTTCGCCGAACAGGTCGCCCGGAACCCGCGGGGGACGGCCGTCTCCGGCCCGACCGGGGACCTGTCCTACGCCGAGCTCGACACCGCCTCGGCCGGCCTGGCCGCGCGGCTGCGCGCGTGCGGGGCGTGCGCCGAGTCCCCGGTGCTGCTGGTCCTGGAGCGGGGCGCGCACGTGGTGACCGCGATGCTCGCGGTACTGCGTGCGGGCGCCGCCTACGTCCCCGTCCACGCCGACGATCCGGCCGAGCGGGTGGGTCGGCTGGCCGAGGAGACCGGGGCGGTCTGCGCGGTCACCGACGCGGTGTCCGCCGAACGCGTCCCGGTCGGCCGCGGCCTGCCCGTCGTGAACCTGGACGAGATGGCCGCAGCCGCGGAGGAGTCCGGCACCGGAGCCGACGTACCGGCGCCGGTCGGACCGGAGAGCCTGGCCTACGTGATGTTCACGTCCGGCTCCACGGGCGTGCCCAAGGGCGTGGCCGTCACACACGGGGACATCGTCCGTCTGGCGCGCGACCGGCGCTGGCGCGGCGGCGGACACGACCGGGTGCTCTTCCACGCCTCGCACGCCTTCGACGCGGCCACCTACGAGATCTGGGTGCCGCTGCTCAGCGGGGGGACGGTCGTGGTCGCCCCGCCCGGGCGCCTGGACGCGGAGGAGTTCACCGCCGTGGTCGAGAGGTACGGCGTCACCGGCGCGTTCGTGACCTCCTCGCTGTTCAACCTGTACGCCTCGCAGGAGCCCGCCTGCTTCGCCGGGCTCCGTGAGGTGCTCACCGGTGGTGAGGCCGCCAACCCCGGGGCGCTGGAGCGTGTCCGGCGCGCGTGCCCGGACACCCTGGTCGCCAACGTGTACGGACCGACCGAGACGACCACGTACGCCACCCGCTTCCCGCTGGAGGGAACGGACCCCGTCCCGGAGCCGGTGCCGATCGGCGGCCCCCTCGACGGCACCCGGCTGCACGTCCTCGACGGGCTGCTGCGCCGCACCCCGGCGGGTGCCGTGGGTGAGCTGTACGTCGGTGGCGCGGGTGTGGCGCGCGGGTACTGGGGGCGGCCGGGGCTGACCGCCGAGCGGTTCGTCGCCGACCCGTTCGGCTCGGGGGAGCGCCTCTACCGCACGGGCGACCTGGTGCGGTGGAACCGCGACGGCCGGTTGGAGTACGTGGGCCGCGCCGACGCGCAGGTCAAGCTGCGGGGCTTTCGGATCGAGCTCGGCGAGGTGGAGTCGGCCCTGCTGCGCCGCCCCGAGGTGTCCGAGGCGGTGGTGCTCGTCCACCGTTCGGAGTCCGGCGTGCGGAGGCTGGTCGGCTACGCCGTGGGCCCGGAGGGGCGGATCCCCGACGAGCGGGCCGAGGAGGTGCGGGCCGCCCTGGCCCGTGAGCTCCCGGCGTACATGGTGCCCCAGGTGCTGGTACCGCTCGCCTCGATGCCGCTGAACGCCAACGGCAAGGTGGACCGGCGGGCCCTGCCCGAGCCGTCCGCCGACGGCGGTGACGACAGTGCCTTCGTCGCTCCGCGGTCGGAGGCGGAGCGGGTGCTGGCCGGGGTGTTCGGGTCTGTGCTGGGTGTGGACCGGGTCGGTGTGCACGACGACTTCTTCGCGCTGGGCGGCGACTCGATCCTGAGTATCCAGTTGGTCTCCCGGGCCCGACGGGCGGGGATCACCGTGACCTCCAAGCAGGTCTTCGCCCGTCCGTCGGTCGCGGCCCTGGCCGAGGTGGCCGAGACCGGTCGGGGCTCGGCACCGGTGCCGGCAGGCCCGGTCTCCGGGCCGGTGACGGCCACCCCGATCATGCGGTGGTTCCTGCGGACCCACCCCGTGGCGCCGGGGCACTTCAACATGTCGGTGCTGTTGGACCTGGCGGAGGACGCCGACGCCGACGCCTTGTCCCGGGCGTCCGCCGCCCTGCTGGAGCACCACGACATGCTCCGCCTGCGGACGGACGCCTCCGGGGCCTTCCGGATCGCCGAGGCGGGGGAGGCCGAGCCGGCCGTCGAAACGGTGGACGTGGCCGGTCTCGCGTCGGAGCGGGCCGAGGAGGTGCTGTCGGAGCGCATCCGCCTGGCCCAGTCCTCACTGGAGCCCGTGTCGGGGCCGATGATGCGGATGGTGCTGTTCACCGGTGAGGGGACTCCGCGCCTGCTGATCGTCGCCCACCACCTGGTCGTGGACGGCGTCTCCTGGCGGATCCTGCTCGAAGACCTCTCCACCGCCTACCGGCAGATCACCGGAGGCGGTGCCGCCGACCTGGGGGCGCGTACCACGCCCTTCCCCGCCTGGGCCGACCGCCTGGCCGAAGCCACGCGCGAGGGCCGGTTCGACGACGAGACCGACCACTGGACCGCACTCGCCGACGTCCCCGCCGAGGTGCCCCGTGACCACGGCCACGCGGGCAACGGGCCGGTCTCCTCACAGCGGACCGTGTCGGCCCGGCTCTCCGCCGAGACCACGCGTGCGCTGCTCCGCGAGGTCCCCCCGGTCTTTCGCACCCAGGTCAACGACCTGCTCCTCGCCGCGCTGGGCCGGGTCCTCACCGGCTGGACCGGACACGACCGGATCCTCGTCGACCTGGAGGGGCACGGCCGCGAGGACCTCTTCGACCAGGCCGACCTGTCCCGTACGGTCGGCTGGTTCACCACCATGTTCCCCGTCGCCCTCACGAGCGCCCAGGACTGGGCCGACCAGGTCAGGACCACCAAGGAGACGCTCCGCACCCTCCCCCGGCGCGGCCTCGGCTACGGCGCCCTGCGACACCTGGGGGACGAGCACCAGCGCACCGCCCTGGAACAGGCCCCCGACCCCCACGTCAGCTTCAACTACCTCGGCCGCTTCGACACCGGAGCGGACGCCCTGTACACAGGGCTGCGGCTGAACGCGGGCGGCGAGTACGATCCGCGTGAGGAACGCCCCCACCTGCTGGACGTGGTGGGCCGCGTCGAGGACGACGCCCTCGTCTTCGACTGGATCTTCTCCGACCGGGCCCACGACCCGGCGACCATGGCCGCTCTCGCGGAGCGGTACACCGACGCCCTACGCGACCTGGTGGAGTTCTGCCTCCGTGACGGTGTCGGCGGGGCCACTCCCTCGGACTTCCCGCTGGTCGGGCTGGACCAGGCCGCGGTCGACCGTCTGGCCGTCCCCGGTGTCCAGGACGTCCTGCCGCTCACCCCGATGCAGCAGGGCATGCTCTTCCACTCCCTGACCGACGGGGGTTCCCGGAACGCCTACCTCGAACAGATCACCGTCCGTCTGGACGGGGTCGACGACCCCGAGCGCCTGGCCCGTGCCTGGCGGCGGGTGGTCGAGGCCACTCCCGCCCTGCGCGCCGTGCCCGCGTGGGAGGGGCTGGACACCCCGGTCCAGCTGGTTCCCGAGCACGTCGATCTGCCCACCGCCGTCCTGGACTGGCGCGACCTGGGCCCCGACGCACAGGAGCGGGCCCTGTCCGACCTGTTGTCCCAGGACCAGCGGGCGGGGATCGACCTGGCCCGCGGCCCGCTGACGCGGATCGCCGTGGCGCGTTCGGCTCCGTCCCAGGTGGTGCTGGTGTGGACCTTCCACCACCTGCTGCTGGACGGGTGGAGCCTGCCCCTGGTGCTGTCCGACGTCTTCGCCGCCTACCGGGACGCGCCCCTGCCGGCCCGGCCCCCGTTCCGTGACCACCTGGCCTGGATCACCCGCCAGGACGACCGGGCCGGGCTCGACCACTGGCGCGAGAGCCTCGCCGGCATCGAGGCCCCCACCCCGCTGCCCTACGACCGTGCACCCGGAGAGGTCCACGGGGCCAGCTCCTCCGCCCGGTCCCGGCACACGCTGCCGACCGACCTGACCGACCGGGTCCACACATTCGCGCGTGAGCAGGGTCTGACGGTGAACGCGCTGGTCCAGGGCGCGTGGGCGCTGCTGCTGTCCGCCCACTCCGGCGACACCGACGTCGTCTTCGGCGCCACCACCTCCGGACGCCCCGCCGACC
>NZ_MCOK01000001.1:5273703-6003997 GCF_001998325.1 Nocardiopsis sinuspersici
TTCGCGCGTGAGCAGGGTCTGACGGTGAACGCGCTGGTCCAGGGCGCGTGGGCGCTGCTGCTGTCCGCCCACTCCGGCGACACCGACGTCGTCTTCGGCGCCACCACCTCCGGACGCCCCGCCGACCAGCACGGTGTGGAGTCCGCCGTGGGCATCTTCATCAACACCCTGCCCGTCCGCGTCCGCATCACCCCCCACACCCCCGTCAACACCTGGCTCCACGAACTCCAGGAACGCCAGGTGGCCGCGCGCCAGTACGACTACCTTCCGCTGCCCCGGATCCAGGGTGAGGCGGGGCTGCCGGGCGACACACAGCTGTTCGACAGCCTGGTGGTGTTCGAGAACTACCCCGTGGACGAACAGGCCGCCCGGGACCACGGACTGAGGGTCCTCGACGTCACCGCCGAGGAGGCCACCAACTACCCGCTCGCGCTCAGCGCGTACGCCACCGAGCGGATCCGCCTGCTCATCGGCTACGAGCCCGACCACTTCGACGAGGACACCGCCCACCGCCTGCTCGACGACCTGTCGGCGGTCCTCGCCTCGCTGGTGCGGGACCCGAGCCGTCCCCTGGGCGCGGTGGCGGGCGCGGACTCCTCCGCCACCGCCGCCTTCACCGACGGTGCCGCACTGGACCCGCCCGAGCACACGTTGCCCGAGCTGTTCGCCGAGCAGGTGCGGGTGCGCCCGGACGCGACCGCGCTCATCGGCGACGGGACGGAGTGGACCTACGCCGAACTGGACCGGCGGGCCGAGGAGGTGGCCGAGCACCTGCGCGCCCACGGGGTCGCCCACGAGTCCCGGGTGTTCCTGTCCATGCCGCGCTCGCCGCGCGTCGTCGCCGCCATGCTGGGGGTCCTCAAAGCGGGGGGCACCTACGTCCCGCTGCACGACACCGTCCCCGCCGAACGGGTGGCCGTCCTGGCCGCCGACAACGGGGTGGACACCGCGATCGCAGATCCGGGGGCGCTGGACCTGTACGCCGGGGCGACACCGATCGCCGTGCACCGCTACGGACCCGACGGGATCACCGCGGTCGCCGCGGACTGGTCCGACCGGGCCCGGTCCGCCCACGGGGCGACCGCCGACGGAGCGCACACGCGGACGCTGCCGTCCTCGGCCGCCTACGTCATGTTCACCTCCGGGTCCACGGGCACGCCCAAGGGCGTGGTGGTCGACCACCGCAACATCGTGGCCCTCACCCGGGACGGCAGGTGGCCGGGGGCGCACGGGCGGGTCCTGTTCCACTCCCCGCACGCCTTCGACGCGGCCACCTACGAGATCTGGGTGCCGCTGCTCAGCGGCGGCACCGTCGTGGTGGCGCCCGAACAAGGTGTCACCGCCGACATGGTCCGGACGAGCGTGCGCGACCACGGGGTGAGCTCGGTGTTCCTGACCACCGCCCTGTTCAACCTCTTCGCCCAGCAGGACCCGGGCTGCTTCACCGGGCTGCGCCAGGTGTGGACCGGTGGCGAGGCCGCCGACCCGGCCTCGTTCACCCGGGTGCTGGAGGCGTGCGGGGACACCGAGGTCGTGCACGTCTACGGTCCGACCGAGACCACCACGTTCGCCACGTGCACCCCGATCGGACCGGACCGGGCGCGGGCCGGGGACTGCCCGATCGGCCGGCCGATGGACGGCACCCGCACCCACGTGCTGGACGCGGCCCTGCGGCCGGTCCCCGTCGGCGCGGTCGGCGAGCTCTACATCGCGGGAGAGGGCGTGGCACGCGGCTACGACCGCAGGCCGGGGCTGACCGCCGAGCGCTTCGTCGCCGACCCGTTCGGCTCCGGCGGCCGCCTCTACCGCACCGGCGACCTGGTGCGGTGGCAGGGGAGCGGGCAGATCGAGTTCGTCGGCCGATCCGACGGCCAGATCAAGCTCCGCGGGTTCCGGATCGAGCTCGGAGAGATCGAGAGCGCCCTGGCGAACGGCCCGGGCGTCGCCCAGGCCGTGGCGGCCGTGGTCGCGTCGCCCTCCGGAACGCGGGTCCTGGCCGGGTACCTGACCGAGTCCGTGCCCGGCACCGTCGACACCGCGGCGGTGACCGAGGAGCTCGCCCGGGCGCTGCCCTCCTACATGGTCCCGTCGGTCCTGACGGTCATGGAGTCGCTGCCGCTCAACGCCAACGGCAAGGTGGACCGCCGGGTCCTGCCCGACCCTGACTGGGCGCGGATCACCGAGAGCCGGTACGTCGCGCCGCAGACGCCCACCGAGGAACTCGTGGCCGAGGTCTGGGCCAGGGCGCTCAAGCTCGACCGGGTCGGCCGCGACGACAACTTCTTCGACGTCGGCGGCGACTCGGTGAAGAGCATCCAGGTCGTCGGCGGCATCCGGGAGGCCCTCGACGTCACCGTGCCCACCCGGGCCCTGTTCGACCACCAGACCGTCCGTTCCTACGCCCGGGCCGTCGAGGACGAGCTCATGGGCCAGCTGGCGGACTGACCCCGCGGGCGCGGGCCCGAGCCCGGTCCGCGCCCCGGTCGTCTCGTTCCCCGCTGCCTCCACCCCCCATCCCACGACCACGGCAGGAGCACGAACCATGAACGACGCCAACGGCATGAACCAGGATCGGACCCGGCTGAGGGAGGAGGTCATGCGCAGACTGCGCGACCGGGGCAGACGCACCGACGAGGTGCCCGTCCTCACCCGGGACGCACCGGCCGTGCTGTCCTTCGCCCAGCAGCGGCTGTGGGTCCTGGACCGGATCGAGCCGGGACGGGCCGACTACAACTCCGGCTTCGCCCTGGACCTGCACGGTGACCTGAGCACCGAAGCGCTCGACCGGGCACTGACCGCACTGGTCCACCGGCACGAGTCGCTGCGCACCACCTTCCGCGAGATCGACGGGGAGGGCCGCCAGGTCGTCGGCCCGCCCGCCCCGCTCCCCCTCACGGTCGTCGACACCGGTGAGGACGGACTCGCCGAGCTCGTCGGCCGCCACTACGGCGCCCCCTTCGACCTGGAGTCCGGGCCGCTGCTGCGCGTGCACCTGTTCCGGACCGGCCCGCGCCGCCACGTCCTACTCGCCGTCCTGCACCACATCATCACCGACGGCTGGTCGCTCGGCACCCTCCAGGACGAGCTGGACCGCCTGTACACGGCCGCGCTCCAGAACCCGCACCTGGAGGGCGACGGGCTCGCCGCGACCCTGGACCCCCTCCCGTTCCAGTACGTGGACTACGCCGCCTGGCAGCGCGACCGGCTCAGCGGGGAAGCCTACGAGCGCTCGCTCGCCCACTGGAGGGAGCGCCTGACCGGGGCGCGGCCGTTGGAGCTGCCCGCCGACCGGCCCCGTCCTCCGGCGCGGAGCATGCGGGGGTCCGGCCACGGCTTCCGCCTGCCCGACGCGCTGGTCGCCCGGCTCGAACAGGCGGGGCACGAGCACAACGCCAACCTGTACATGGTGCTGATGACCGCGTCCCGGATCGCCATGGCGCGCTGGACCCGTGACGAGGACGTGGTCCTGGGTACCGTCACGGCGGGCCGGGAGGACCCCAGGCTGCACGGCCTGGTCGGTTTCTTCGTCAACACCCTCGCCCTGCGCGGCCGGGTGGACGAGACGCTCTCCTTCTCCGGCAACCTCGCCCGGACCCGGGACGAGGTCCTGGCCGACTTCGACCACGCCGAGGTCCCCTTCGACGCCGTCGTGGACGCGGTGCTGACCGAGCGGGACCCCGCCGTCCCGCCGCTGGTGCAGGCCGCCGTCGTCCTGCAGAACGTCGGGAACGGCGGGGAGGCCTCCCTGGGCGACCTCGATGTACGGCCGTTCCCGGTACGGCGCGAACACGCGGTGTTCGACCTGACCCTGGAGTTCCGGAGAGACGCCGAAGGGCTCGCCGGGTCCGCCGAGTTCAACACCGACATCTTCGACGAGGCGACCGTCGCCCGGTTCGTCTCCGACCTGCGCGACGTGTTGGAGGGCGTCGGCGACGACCGTCCCCTGCGGGCCCTGCGACCGGGTGGGGAGGACGCGGTCGTGCTGGACGGGCCCGCCGGCCCCCGTCCGCGCACCCTGCCCGAGCTGCTGGCCGCACGGGTGTCCGCCCACCCCGACGCCCCGGCCCTGGTCGGGCCCGGCGAGACGGTCTCCTTCGCCGAGCTCGACGACCGGGCGGCCCGGATCGCCGGATACCTGCGCGAGCACGGTGTGCGGCGCGGCGACCGGGTGGGGGTGTGCCTGGAGCGCGGGCCGGAGACGGCCGTGCTGTTCCTGGCCGTCGTGTACGCCGGCGCCGTCTACCTGCCGCTGGACCCGGACTACCCGACCGATCGGCTGGCCTACATGGCCGACGACGCCGGCCTGACGGTGGTCCTGGCCGCCCCGGAGTCAGCAGACCGCCTCCCGGGGTCGACGCGCGTGCTGTTCCCGGGCGACGGCGGGGAGGGCGAGCCACTGCGCGAGGCCCTCACGGTGCACGACCCGGCGTACATGATCTACACCTCCGGGTCCACCGGACGTCCCAAGGGCGTGGTCGTCCCGCACCACGGCATGGCGGCGCTGGCCCGGACCCAGGGCCGGCTGATGGACGTCGGCACCGGCTCCCGACTGCTGCAGTTCGCCTCTCCGAGCTTCGACGCGTCCGTCGCCGAGCTGCTGGTCGCGCTGCTCAACGGAGCCGCCACCGTCCTGCTTCCCCGGGCCGGCCTGGTCGGGGACGGGCTCCCCGCCGCGCTGCGTGACCACCGGATCAGCCACGTCACCCTTCCCCCGGCGCTGCTGCCGGGCCTGGACCCCGCCGACCTGGGCCCCGTCGAGCACCTGCTCGTCGCGGGCGAGGCCTGGCCGGGGGAGCTGGTCGGGCGTTTCTCAGGCCGCCGGATGTACAACGCCTACGGGCCCACCGAGTCCACGGTGTGCGCCACGATGAGCACTCCGCTGTCCGGCTCGGGAACGCCGCCCATGGGCGCCCCGGTCGCCGGGACCAGGGTCCAGGTGCTCGACCGCTGGCTGCGCCCGGTGCGTGACGGTGTCCCCGGCGAGCTGTACATCAGCGGGGACGGGCTCGCGCACGGGTACTGGAACCGGCCCGGGCTCACCGCCGGGCGCTTCGTCGCCGACCCCTTCGGGCCGTCCGGGTCGCGCATGTACCGCTCCGGTGACGTGGTGCGCCGCCGCCCCGACGGGGAACTGGAGTTCCTCGGCCGGGCGGACGACCAGGTCAAGGTTCGCGGGCACCGTATCGAACCGGGCGAGGTGGAGGCCGCGCTGGCCGGCCTGCCCGAGGTCGGGCGGGCGGTCGTCGTGGTGGACGGGAGCGGATCCGGGCACAGGCTCGCCGCCTACGTCGTCCCCGCCGACGGGACCGCGCCCACGCCGGCGGAGCTGGCCGAGAGCGCCGCCGGGGTGCTGCCGGGGTACATGGTCCCCGCCGCGTTCGTCCTGGTGGACCGCGTTCCGCTGACCGCCAACGGCAAGACCGACCGCGGGGCACTGCCTCCGGTCGACTGGGCCGGGCAGTCCCGGGCCGAGTACACGGAGCCGCGCACCCGTGCCGAACGCGACCTCGCCGCCCTGTGGTGCGACCTGCTCGGCCTGGAGCGGGTCGGGGTGCACGACGACTTCTTCCGGGTGGGAGGGGACTCCGTCGGGGTGGTCCGGATGGTCGCCCGCGCCGCCGACGCCTTCGGGACCCGGCTGCCGGTGCGTACGGTCTTCGACCACCCGACCGTCGCCGAACTGGCCGAGCTGCTGACCACCGGGAGCGCCAAGGGCGCCGACGCCGCGGACACCGCCCTCGTTCCCGTGTCCCGTGACGCCGACCTGCCGCTGTCGGCCGCCCAGCGCCGCCTGTGGTTCCTCGACCGCTACGAGCCCGGCGGCTCGGAGTACAACTCCGGAGGTGCGCTGCGGCTCACCGGGCCGCTGGACGTGTCCGCCCTGAACGCGTCCCTGGACGCCCTGGTCCACCGGCACGAGTCGCTGCGCACCACGTTCGCCGAGCACGACGGGCGCCCGGTGCAGACCATCGGAGCCCCCACGGGGGCCGACCAGGCCACCGCCGACCTGAGCGCCGTCCCGGCGCGGGAGCGGGAGGCCGCGCTCGACGAGGTGCTCGCCGAGTTCGTGCACCGCCCCTTCGACCTGGCCGGGGGTCCCCTCTTCCGGGCGCTGCTGGTCACCCTGGCCCCCGACGAGCACGTGCTCGCCCTGGGCATCCACCACATCGTCGTGGACGCCTGGTCCCTGTCGGTCCTGACCCGGGAGCTCGGCGCGCTCTACCGGGCCGCCGCCCGGACGGGGGCCGGCACCGGGCCGGAGGCGCTCGCCGAACGGGCCGGACTGCGCCCGCCCCGCCTGCAGTACGCCGACTTCGCGGCGTGGCAGGACACCTACCTGGAGTCCGGCCCCTTCCAGGAGCGGCTCGACCACTGGCGGGAGCTGCTGACCGGCGCCGAGCCCCTCTCCCTGCCCACCGACCACCCGCGGCCCCCGGTGCGCCGGGGCCGGGGCGCGACCCGTGCCTTCGAGGTCCCCGAGGCGACCCTGGCCGCCGTCCGTGACCTGGAGGCCTCCACCGGCGCCACCCTCTTCATGGTGCTGACCGCCGCCGTGCAGGTGGTCCTGTCCCGCTACACGGGGCAGCGCGACATCGTCCTCGGAACGGTGGTCTCCGGCCGCGACCGCGTGGAGCTGGAGGACGTGGTCGGGTTCTTCGTCAACACGCTGGCGCTGCGGATGCGCGTGGACGAGGCGCTCACCGGGACCGAGCTGCTCGCGGCGGTCCGCGACACCCTGCTCACCGCCTTCCAGAACGGTGACGTCCCCTTCGACACCGTGGTGGACGCGGTCGCCCCGCGCCGCGACCCGTCCCGGCCCACTCTGGTCCAGGCCGTCGTCGCGCTGCAGAACGCCCCCGGGCAGGTCTGGGAGATCGACGGGCTGTCCGTCGCCGAGCAGCCCCTCACCCGGGGCAGCTCCCTGTTCGACCTCAGCGTGGACTTCTACGTGGACGGCGGGCGTCTGCACGGCTCGGTGGAGTACGACACCGACCTGTTCGACCCACGGACCGTCGACCGTTTCGCCGAGCACGTGTGCGCCCTGCTGGAGGGGCTCACGAGGGCACCCGACGCGCCGGTGCACACGGTGGACCTCATGCCCGGGGCCGAGCGCGCCGCCCTCCTGGCCGCGGGAAGGGCGCCTGAAGCACGAACCAGCGGTCCCGGCGGGGGCCACGTCCTCGACGACCTGGCCGAGCTGGCGGCGAGCGGACCCGGCCGTCCCGCGCTGTCCGACGGGACCGACTCCCTGTCCTTCGGCGAGCTGGACGAGCGCGTCAACCGCCTGGCCCGGCGCCTGGCCGGGGCGGGGGTCGGTCCCGGAGACCGGGTGGTCACGGTCCTGCCCCGCACCGTCGAGGCGGTCGTCGGCCTGTTCGCGGTACTGCGGTCCGGGGCGGCCTACGTCCCGGTCGACCCCGCGGCCCCCGCCGAACGGGCGCGCACCGTCCTGGAGCACTCGGGCGCCGGGCGGATCCTCGCCACCCGGGACACGGCGGAGTCCGCCCGGCGGTCCCTGGGCGAGGGGGTACCGGTCACGGTGGTGGACGAGGCGTCGGAGGAGTCGGGCGCACCGGTCGCCGACGCCGACCGGACGCGCCCCCTGCACGGTGGACACCCCGCCTACGTGATGTTCACGTCCGGCTCGACCGGGACCCCCAAAGGGGTCGTGGTCACCCACGCCAACCTGTGCGCCATGGTCACCGCCTACCGGGCCGCGGTGCTGGACGGTCCCGACACCGACGGCCGCGGGCTCACCGCCGCGCATCTGGCCGCGTGGACCTTCGACGCCTCCTGGGACCCGTTCGCCTGGCTGCTGAGCGGCCACCGCCTGCACGTGGTCGACGAGCGGACCCGCACCGACGCCGAGGCGCTGCGCGACCACCTGGACCGGCACCGGGTGGACTACCTCGACACCACCCCCTCCTACCTGGCCCACCTGGTCGCCTCCGGGCTCCTGGAGGAGGGGCGTCACCCGCTCACCGTGCTGACCGTGGGCGCCGAGGCGCTGGACGAGGCCCTGGCCGAGCGGCTCGCCTCGGCCGGGGTCCGCGCCGTGCACAACTTCTACGGGCCGACCGAGAACACCGTGAACAGCACGGTCTGGCGTGTCCGGCCCGGAGCACGCCCGCTGATCGGCCGCCCCGTCGCCGGGACCCGCGCCCTGGTCCTCGACCCGTGGCTGCGGCCGGTCCCCCCGGGCGTACGCGGCGAGCTCTACCTGGCCGGGCCGTCGCTGGCCCGGGGCTACGAGGGCGCGCCCGGGCTGACCGCCGAACGCTTCGTGGCCGACCCGTACGGGTCGGGGGACCGGATCTACCGGACCGGGGACGTCGTTCGCTGGACCGCCGACCACGAGTTGGAGTTCCTGGGGCGAGACGACGACCAGGTCAAGATCCGCGGCTTCCGGATCGAGCTCGGCGAGGTCGAGTCGGTGCTGGCCGCGCTGCCCGGGGTCCGCTCCGCGGCCGCCGTGGTCAGGGAGGACGGTCCCGGCGTCCGTCGGCTGGTCGGCTACGTCGTTCCGGAGGAGGGCGCGCCGGACGCGGGCGCCGCGGCCGTCCGGGAGGGCGCCGCGCGGCGGCTGCCCGACTACATGGTGCCGGCGGCCGTGGTCGTGCTGGAGGACATCCCGCTCAACGCCAACGGCAAGACCGACCGCAAGGCGCTGCCCGCCCCCGCCGACGACGCGTTCGGCACCGCCGGGTACGTTCCGCCGCACGGGCCGACCCAGGCCCTCCTCGCCCAGGTCTGGGGGGAGCTGCTGGGGATCGAGAAGGTCGGCGCCCACGACAACTTCTTCGACCTGGGCGGTGACTCGATCCTGAGCATCCAGCTGGTGTCCCGGGTACGCGCCGCCGGGCGGGAACTGGCCTCCAAGGACGTCTTCCTGCACCAGACCGTCGACGCGCTCGCCGCCGCCATGGACGCCCGGGAGGAGGCCGGTCCCGGTGGGGAGGACGCCGCGGCCGGGCCGGTCACCGGGGAGGTCGTCCTCACGCCGGTGCAGCGCTGGTTCCTCGACACGCATCCGCGCTTCCCCCAGCACTTCGACATGTCCCTGCTGGCGGAGACCGTGCCGGGCACCGACCCGCGTCTGGTGGCCCGCGCCGCCGAGCACGTCCTGGCCCACCACGACATGCTCCGGCTCAGGGTCGAGCGCGCCGAGGGGGAGTGGCGACAGCACCTGGAAGCGGAGACCGCACCCGGGGCGGTGCGCGTCGTGGACGCGGCCGGCCTGTCGGAGGCCGGTGTCGAGGAGCTCCTCGCGTCCGAGGCGGGCCGGGACCGGCCTTCGACGCGCCTGGCCGAGGGGCCGCTGTTCGAGGCGGTGGTCGTGGACACCGGGACGGCGGACCGGCACCGGCTGCTGCTGTCGGCGCACCACATGGTGGTGGACGGGGTGTCCTGGCGGGTGATCCTGGAGGACCTCGCCATCGCCTACGGGCAGCTGTGGGACGGGCGTCCGGTGTCCCTCGGCGCGAAGACCACCCCGTTCCCGGTCTGGGCGGACCGTCTGGCCGCGTTCGTCCGGGAGGGCGGGTTCGGAGACGACGTGGAGGCCTGGGCCGAGACCCTCTCCGGCGCCGCCACGGCCCTGCCCCTGGACCTGGACGGGGGCCCCAACGACGTGGCCTCCCAACGCGTGCTCACCTCGGAGCTGTCGGAGGAGGACACCGCCGCCCTGCTCTCCCGGGTGCCGGGGGCGTTCCGGTGCCGGATCGACGACGTGCTCCTGGCCGCGCTCGGCCGGGTCCTCGCCGACTGGACCGGCTCCGGCCGGATCCTGGTGGAGAAGGAGGGACACGGCCGCGAGGACCTCTTCGAGGACGTGGACCTGTCCCGCACGGTCGGCTGGTTCACCACCGTCTACCCGGTCGTGCTGGACCTGCCGGAGGGGGACGGCTGGCCGGGGACGGTGGCCGCCGTCAAGCGCCAGACCAGGAGTGCCCCGCGCGGCATCGGGTTCGGGGCGCTGCGGTACCTGGCGGAGGGCCCGGACACCGAGCCGCTGCGTGCTCTGCCGGAGGTCCCGGTCTCCTTCAACTACCTGGGCCGGTTCGGTGAGGCGGAAGGGGACGGACTCGTCCGCCGATTCGCCCCCGTTCCCGGCCCGGACCACGCCCCGGACGAGGAGCGCACCAACCTGCTCGACGTCACCGGCTCGGTCACCGGCGGGCGGTTGGAGTTCTCCTGGACCTACTCGGCCAACCGGCACCGCGACGCGACCGTGGAACGACTCGCCCGGTCCTTCACCGGCGCCCTGCGAGAGCTGGTCGCATCGGCCCCGGCCCGGCGCGGCCGCCGAAACTGACCCCGCCCACCGCAAGTACGAGAGAGACGAGGAAGAACATGAGCGGCAACCCCTTCGAGAACGACGACGCCACCTACCTGGTCCTGGTCAACGCCGAGGGACAGCACTCCCTGTGGCCGTCCTTCGCCGAGATCCCCGAGGGCTGGGACATCGCCCTGGAGGAGACCTCCCGTGAGAGGGCGCTGGCCTACGTGGAGGAGAACTGGACGGACATGCGTCCGAAGAGCCTGGTGACCGCCCTGGGCGAGTAGGCGGCGCCACGACGGGGCGGGGCGGCCGGACCCGGCCGCCCCCGCCCCGTGCGGTTCCGGTCGCTCAGGCGGTCTCGGCCAAGCGGGCCCAGCTCCGGGTGCGGTGCCCCGCGCCTCCCGTGCCGCAGTGGTCGAGAAGGGCCCGGCCGAGGTCGGTGGCCAGGTGCCGGACCCGGTTCCCGTCACGGGTCGTGGTGATCAGTCCCGTTTCCCGCAGCACCGCGGTGTGCTCGCTTACCGAGGTGGGCGACACGTGGAGGGCCTCGGCCAGCTCTCCCGTGGAGACCGGGGAGACCAGCCCGCCCAGGACGGCGGAACGGGTCCGGCCGAGCAGCCGGCCCAGCGCCTCCGGGGACCGGTTCGGCTCCGGCAGCAGGGAGTCGAGCGATTCGCGGGGGCCCAGAGCCGGGAACAGCAGCGCTGTCCGGGGCAGTCCCGACTCCGGGTCGGCCCACTGCTCCACCCGGGGGCCGGAGCCCAGGAACACCGAGGGGAGCAGGTCCAGGCCGTGTCCCCGAGGGTCCAGGTCCAGGTCCCGGCCGTCGGCGACCTCCAGGCCCGTGTCCGTCCACCGGCAGGCGTCCCCCAGGGACTCCACCGCCACCGCCGTCCCCTCCCCGGCCGCCAGGGCCCCGATCCGGTCGGCGGCCAGCACCTGGAGTGCCCGCACGCGGGCCTGCCCGGGGACGAGGACCTGGGCCACCCGGCCCAGGGTCCGCACCGCGCGCCACACGCGGTCGGGTGTGTGCGGTTCGGGGGCGCGGGGCCCCTCGGGCGACTGCGCCAGGGACAGCACGTCGGGCAGGAGCCCGTGGGCCTCCACCAGTTCCGCCCGTACGAGCGGCAGCGTGGACAGCCGGAGCCGGGTACGGCGCGCCCACCCGGAGGCCCCGGGACGGGCCGCGCCGGAGAGAGCGGACTCCAGAGCGTGGGCGGCCTCGATCAGCATGGACAGTTCTGGCCGAACGCGGACACGCGCCGCGTCCCGCGTCGTCAGGTGGACTCTGGTCACGTGGGACGTCCTTTCCGCCTCGGAGGGGACACGGGTGCCATCCGTCGTGTCACCGGACCTTGCGCAGGTAGGCGCGTACCGCGATCGGTAGGAGGACGGCGTGGCAGACGGCCACGGCGACCAGGCTCACCGCCAGCGGTTCCGCGACGGGACCGCCGATCATCAGCCCGCGCACCGTGTCCACGAAGTAGCTGACCGGGTTGATCCCGGTCCAGACCTCCAGCCAGTGGGGCATGGTCTGCGGATCGGCGAAGATGTTGCTGCCGAAGGTCAGCGGCAGGATGACCGCCGTCGCGACCCCCGGGACCGCCTGCGGGCTCGCGACCACCATCCCGACCAGCACCGACAGCCAGCACAGGGTCAGTCCGAACACGATGACCAGGACGCAGGCCAGCAGCGCCGACAGCGGGTCGGTCTGGATCCGGAAGCCCAGCGCGAACGCCAGCAGCAGCAGGACGGTCACCGCCACGACGTAGCGGATGATGTCGCCCAGCACCGCGCCGACCAGCGGCGCCGACCGCGCGATCGGCAGGCTCCGGAACCGGTCGAACACACCCTTGGAGATGTCGGTGCTGAGCGCCATCCCGGTTCCCATGCTCGCGTACATGGTGATCTGCACCATCAGTCCGGGGACCAGGGTCTGGAGGTAGTCCTGCCAGCCGCCGGAGATCGCTCCGCCGAACAGGAAGACGAACACCAGGAGGAACAGGACCGGCTGGATGACCGTGTCGATCAGCGTCGCGGGTGTGCGCGCGACGTAGCGCAGGTTGCGCTTGGCCAGGGTCAGGCTGTGGCCGAGCCCCTCGAACACGCCGATCCGCCGTCTGGCCTCCGGGTTCAGGGCGGGCGCGGGAGCGGCGAGGGTCGGGGCGCTCATGCGGGGCTCTCCTCAGTGGTGTGGTCGGGCAGGGGGCGGCCGGTCAGGGAGAAGAACACGTCGTCGAGGCTGGGCAGCCGCAGCGCCAGCTCGTCGGTGGCGATCGCCCTCTGGTCCAAGCTCCGGACCAGGGACGACAGCAGGACCGGGTCGTCGGTCGGCGCGGTGATCGTCGTGCCGTCCGAGCTCAGGACGGGCCTGCTCCCGAGCAGGTCGGTGACGAGGCCGGCCACTCGGTCGATGTCGGCGGAGTCGACCGGGCGCACGTGCAGGGTCTGGGATCCGGTCGTGCGCTTGAGCTCCTGGGGCGAACCCTCGGCCACCACGCGGCCGTGGTCGATCACGGTGATCCGGTCGGCGAGCTCGTCGGCCTCCTCCAGGTACTGCGTGGTGAGCAGGACCGTGGTGCCGTCGTCGGCGAGTTCACGCACGATGCGCCACAGGTCTCCCCGGCTGCGCGGGTCCAGACCCGTGGTCGGCTCGTCCAGGTAGAGCACGCGGGGCCGGCCGACCAGGCTGGCCGCCAGGTCGATCCGGCGCCGCATCCCGCCCGAGTAGGTCTTGACGGGGCGGTTCCCGGCCTCGACCAGGTCGAAGCGCTCCACCAGCTCCCGGGCGCGTGCCCTCCACTCCCGGGAGGGCATCCGCAGGAGCTGCCCGATGAGTTCGAGGTTCTCCCTGCCGGTGAGCTCCTCGTCCACCGACGCGTACTGCCCGGTGAGGCCGATCAGGCCGCGGACCGTCACCGGGTCGCGCAGCGCGTCGTGGCCGGCGACGCGCACGCTGCCCTCGTCGGGCCACGACAGCGTCGCCAGGATCCGTACCGCCGTGGTCTTGCCGGCCCCGTTGGGGCCCAGCACTCCCAGGATCGATCCGGTGGGGACCTCCAGGTCCACCCCGTCCAGGGCGGTCGTCCCACCGAACCGCTTGACCAGGCCGACGGCCTGGATACAGGTGTCCATCACGATTCCTCCTCATGTCCGCCGCCACTCTCCCGGCACGGGCGGACACCGGGCGGACAGCGGGCGGACGGATGAGGACACCGGTGTCACTCGCGGAGGCCGATCGCCTCCACCGGAGGGGTGCGCAGGGCCAGGCGCACCGGGAACATGACCGAGCCGACCCCCAGTACCGCCGTCGCGGCGGCCACCCCGGCGTACACCAGCGGCGAGCCCGCCGGGACGGGGGTGCCGAGGAAGGCCAGGCTCAGAACCGACAGGGGGAGCAGGGCCACCAGCGTGCCGAGCAGGACCGCGAGCACGACGATCACCCACGCCTCCCAGCGCAGGGCCCGCAGCACCTGGCGGCGGGTCGTGCCGATCAGCCGCAGCAGGGCGAACTCGCGCGAGCGTGCGGCGGTGGACATCACCAGGCTGTTGACCACGGCGATCGCGATGTAGCCCAGGATGACCGCCAGACCGACGAGGTTGACCCACGCGGCCAGGTCCGCCTCGGCCCGTGCGCTGTCGGCGAACCCGTCCCGGTCGTCGAGCAGCAGTGTCGGGTACCGCTCGGTGAACGCCTCCAGCGCGGCGGCCAGCTCCTCGGGCGAGGTGCCCTCGGCCGCGCCCACCAGGACCCGGGACGGTGGTCCGGCGTGCCCGTCCACGACCTCCTGGGGCACCATCGCCCCGCCCAGCCCCAGGCCGCGCTCGTAGGTGGCGACCAGCCGTAGCGTGGCCGGCGTGCCGTCCCCCAGGCGCACGTCCAGTTCGTCCCCGACGTCCGCGCCGAGGAGGTCCGCGCCGGAGCGCTCCATCGCGACCGTCGCACCGGCCAGGTCGCCCAGGTCGCCGTCGGCGACCCCGGGGTCCAGGTTGTCCTCCAGCCCCTCGGGGGCGACCCCGCGTGCCGGGAAGGAGGCGAGGTCGGGGTCGCCGAACACGGAGTAGGGCACGAACACCCGGGTCTCCCGCAGCGGTGTGACCGGGCCCGTCTCGGGCAGTGCCGCCAGTTCGCCGACGACGTCCGCGCCGACGCCGCCGGAACCGGTGTCGGCCACCACGGCGTCCGCGGTGACCCCCTCGTCCACCTGGTCGGAGACCGCCTCGGCCAGCACCGACTGGGTGTGGACCATGGACAGGGTGAATCCGACGGCGAGCACGAGCGGGGTGAGGACGGTCCCCAACCGGCGCAGGTCGGACTCGGTGGCCTCCGCGGCGAGGAATCCGCTGACCCGGAACCGGCGCAGCGGGCGCACGACGGCCGCGACCAGGGGACGCAGCACGGTCGGGCCGAGCAGGGCCACCGCGACCACCAGCAGCAGGGCCGAGCCCCCGGTCCCGGCGGCTCCGGCGTCGTTGCGCAGGGCGATCGGTGTCATCGCGGAGCTGATGCCGAGTACCAGGCAGACCATCCCGGCGGTGCCCCGCCAGCGGGCCGGGGCCCGGCGGTCCGCCGACGACTCGCGCATCGCCTCCACGGGCTTGGTCCAGGCCGGGCGCAGCGCCGCGGCCGTGCTCCCGACCAGAGCGGTCAGCGTGGTCAGCAGTATCGCGGCGGCCAGGGGGAGCGGGCCGACCACGAGCGGCAGGTCGGCGGGGATCACCCCGAGCCGGACGAAGGCCCCGTGCATGGCCCGGGCGACCAGGATCCCCGGAAGACACCCCAGGATCCCGGCGACCAGGGACAGCAGCAGGGCCTCGGCGCCGATCATGCGCAGGAGCTGGCCGGGGGTGGAGCCGATGGCGCGCAGCACCGCGAGCTCGCGGCGGCGGGTGTTGACCGACAGGGACAGCGTCCCCGACACCACGAACAGGGCGATGAGCACCGCCAGTCCGCCGAACGAGCCGGAGATCGCCAGCAGGAGTCCGCGCGCGGCTCCCACGTCGGAGAACTCGATCCGGTTGACGGCCGCACCGGTGTGGACCGTGACGGGTGTGTCACCCGCGGCGGACGCCAGAGCGGCGTTGAGCTCGTCGGTGCCCACGCCCGGCGCGGCGATGATCCCGATCGCGTCGACGGCCTCGGGGCCGGGTGCCAGGCGCTCCACGTCGTCGGGGTGCAGGAACACCGAACCGCCGCGCCCCTCCCCGGAGCCCTGGTGGTCGACGGTGCCGCTGACCAGGTACTCGGCCGGTTCCGCCGCGCTGACGATCCGCACCCGGTCCCCGGGGGCGGTGCCCAGGGCGGTGGCCAGGCCGGTCGTCAGCGCCACCTCCCCGGATCGCCGTGGGGCCGTGCCCTCCGTCGGCTCGAAGGGGCCCAGCGGGGCGGTGTCCCAGCCGTGGCCGAGCACGGACCGCGGCTCGGCGCCGTCCGGGGATCCGACGGCGAGGGGCAGATGGTGGTCGCCGACCGCCAGTTCCACCTCGTCCAGGGCGCCCATGGCGTCGACCAGATCCGAGGGCAGTCGGACGGTCTCGGGGAGGCGCGCGGAGACGGTGAAGTCGCCGCCGGGCAGCCGCAGGGTCTGCTCGCCGCCGACCACCGCGTCCGCGGCCGCGTAGCGGTGGGGGGTGACGGAGGAGCGCAGGCCGGACTCGGCGAGGATTCCGGATGCGGCGATCAGCGCGGTGGCGCACAGCAGGGAGACGAACGCCCCGGAGAAGGAGCCCTTGCGGGCGCGCAGGGTCTTCCACGCGATGTCGATCATCACCGCTCCCCGAGCCGGCTCATCCGCTCGGCCACGGCGGCGGGAGTCGGGGCGTCGAGGGAGTCCACGAGCCTTCCGTCGGCGAGGAAGAGCACACGCTGGGCGTAGGAGGCGGCCACGGGATCGTGGGTGACCACGAGGACCGTCTGGCCCAGGGCGGCGACCGTGTCCCTCAGCAGTGACAGCACCTGTGCGCCTGCGCGGGAGTCCAGGGCGCCGGTGGGCTCGTCGGCCAGCACCAGGTCGGGGCGGGTGATGAGGGCGCGGGCGATGGCCACCCGCTGCTGCTGTCCGCCGGACAGCTCGGCGGGGCGGTGGTGCAGCCGGTCGGCCATCCCGACCTGGAAGACCACCTGTTCGGCCCAGCCCCGGTCCACGGCGGTGCCGTTCAGCCGCAGCGGCATGGTGATGTTGTCCTGGACGGTGAGCGCGGACAGCAGGTTGTAGGCCTGGAAGACGAAGCCGACGCGTTCGCGGCGCAGCCGGGTGAGGCGGTTCTCCGACATCCCGGAGAGGCTGGTCCCGCCGAGCCACACCTCGCCGCTGCTCGGCCGGTCGAGCCCGGCGGCGCAGTGCAGGAACGTGCTCTTGCCCGATCCGGACGGACCCATTACCGCAGTGAAGCTGCCCTTCGCAAGCTCTACGGAAATACCCTGAAGAGCGGTGACCTTTCCAGCACCCGAGTCGTAGGTACGGTAAACTTCGCCCATTCTCAGTGCGGGCGTTCTCTCCGGGGTTTCGGGCGGCCCGAAAGCGACCCCCTGGCCTGATTTTCTTCTTCCGAACACGGGGACTCCTTTTTCGATTCTCCGGCGAATGCTACCATCGGCCCGGAATTTGTCTTCTTTCTTTTTCGGGCCTTCGGGGGTTCTCCTTTGGTGCACGTGGGCGCGCTCCTGTCCCGCCGCCGTGCGGTGCTGGAGCGTGCGGCTCGCGGTACCCGCTACGTCGCGGCGGCCGGGGCGGGGACGATGCGCGCCTGGCTGCTTATCGGTGGTTTCCTCTTCATTCAGGTACTGGTCATCCTCCTCGTCGGAGCCCCGTTGCTCAGACGGATGGCCGCGCTGCTGGAACGGAGCACCGAAAGGGATATCCGGCTAGCCGACGCGCACCTGGGCCGGGACTCCGGAAAGAGTGGAACGCCGCCCCCCAGGACGGAATTCTGGGACTCGATCTGCTGGTCGGCCGTCAATTCCCTGGCCGGCCTGGCCTGTGTGCTCACGGCGTTCGTGCTGACCGTGGGAGTGGCGGTCTCCCTGACCTGCCCGCTGTGGTGGTGGGCGCTTCCGTCGGAGATCGCGGTCAGCCCGGGCGGCTATCCGGTGGACTCCTGGCCCGCGGCGCTGCTCACGCCGTTCGTCGGCCTGGCCTACCTCGGCCTGTTCGTGTTCTGCGTCCCACGCCTGGCCACCGGCCATGCGCTGCTGGCCCGCCGGATGCTGACCGGCACGGACAGCGGTCGGCTGCGGACCCGCATCGCGGAGGTCACCGCGCTGCGCCAGACGGCCCTGGAGGCGCACGGCCTGGAGCTGCGCAGGATCGAGCGCGACCTGCACGACGGGACCCAGAACCGCCTGGTCGCGGTACGGATGCACCTGGGCCTGATCGAGCGCCTCCTGACCGAGGAACCCGAACGCACACGAGAGCTGATCACGGTCGCCAAGGACGCCGCGGAGGACGCGCTCAGGGAGTTGCGCGGTGTCGTGCGCAGCATCTACCCGCCCATCCTCGCCGACCAGGGGTTGGCCATGGCGGTGACCTCCCTGGCCTCGCGGTCGGCGGTTCCCTGTTCCGTGGACGTACGAGGGCTGCCCCGTCTCCCGGCCGCGGTGGAGACGGTCGCCTACTTCGTGGTCACCGAGGCGCTGACCAACGTCGTCAAGCACTCCGGGGCCACCGGCGCCCGCGTCACCGTCCGAGAGCACGGCGGCGAGATCGCCGTCGAGGTCACCGACGACGGCGGGGGAGGCGCCAACGAGCACGGGGGAAGCGGTCTGTCCGGAATCCGTCAGCGGGTGGCGGCCTTCGAGGGACGGACCCGGATCACCAGCCCGCCCGGCGGGCCGACCACGATAGAGGTGAGACTGCCGTGCGCGTTCTGATCGCCGAGGACGACGTGCTCCTGCGCCAGGGGCTCGTGCTGCTCCTGGAGACGGAGGGCTTCGAGGTCGCTGGGGCCGCCCGGGACATCGCCGAGTTCTGGACGCTCTTCGAGGAGCACCGTCCCGACATCGCCGTTCTCGACGTCCGCCTGCCGCCGGGCTTTCGCCGCGAGGGGCTGGAGGCCGCGGCCCGCCTCCGCGAGCGTGTCCCGGGCTTTCCGGTGCTGGTCCTGTCGGCCCACGTCGAGGACGAGTACGCGGCCGAACTGCTGACCGACAGCGAGGGCATCGGCTATCTGCTCAAGGACCGGATCGGAGACGTGGCCGAGTTCGCCGACGCGCTGAACCGGGTGGCCCGGGGCGGGGTCGCCCTGGACCCGGAGGTGGTGTCGCACCTGTTGCACGGCCCGTCCCGGAAGAACCCGCTGGGGTCGTTGACCCCCCGGGAGACACAGGTGCTCGGGCTCATGGCCGAGGGACACGACAACACCCGGATCCGTGAGCTGCTGGGCCTGTCCACCCCGGCGGTGGGCAAGCACATCGGCTCGATCTTCGCCAAGCTCGGGCTCACCCAGGAGGGCAGCGGGCACCGCCGGGTCCAGGCGGTGCTGGCCTACCTCAGGAGCGGCGCGGCCCCGGAGGCGCCCTCGGCGTAGCCGCGCTCGAAGCCCTCCCGGCCCATCGCCCCGGTCAGCGCCCGCACCAGCGAGCGCACCCGTGGACTGCCGTCGTCGCGCCGCCCCCGGATCCGGGCGGCGGTGCCGAGCGCACGGGCAGCCCCCTCCGGGTCCTCCGCGTGCCACAGGGCGTCAGCCACCAGTTCGGCCGTCTCCGCCCGTACGGCGGCGTCGCCGAGGAGCCCGGCGGCCTCCCAGGCCCGCAGCGCGGTCTCGCGCGCCCGCTCCCGGGCGCCCTCGGCCAGGGCGAGCGCGCCCTCCCGGCACAGGACCGCCACCCGGAGGTAGCCGGGGTCGGCCAGGGGCCCGGCGAGCAGGTGCCGGGCCCGGGCGACCAGGTCACGGGCGTCGGCCGTCCTCCCCCGGAGCAGCGCCAGGTCGGTCAGCCCGGCCAGGCACATGATGCGGTGCTCCGCGGTCGGGGCCTTGGCCGTGTCCAGGGCGTCCTGGAAGACCTCCTCGGCCTCGCCGGTCCGCTCCGCCCGGACGAGCTCGCCGCCCAACAGGATCAGGGTGGGGGTGAACCGCTCCGAGGCGCCCAGCGACCGCTCCAGTTCCAGAGCCCGCCTCAGGCTGGCGACCGCGCTGTCCACGTCGCCGCGTGAGGACTGGAACCCGGCCAGGGCGGCGACCAGCTGGGCGGTCGTCCACAGGTCGCCCAGCACACGGAAGGCCGCCGCGGCGGCCTCGGTGTGCTGTTCGGCTCCGGCGGCGTCCCCGGCGGCCTCGGCGGCCAGCGCGGAGGTGGCCAGGCCCGCGGCGCGCACCCAGGGGTGGGGGTGGGCCAGGGCGGTCCCGGCGTCCGCGAGCACCCCCTCGTGGTCACCGGCCAGGAGACGGTGCTTGGGGGTGATCATCGCCAGCGGGGGGTGGCTGGCCAGCGCGGCGGCATCGGCGGCCGGCGGCCCGGGGCGGGGTCCGGAATCCGGCTGGTCGGAGACCTCCTGCCGGGGGAGGACGGAGCGGACCGCGGCGGAGACCGTCCGCGCCGTGGGGGTGAGCGCCCCGGGGTGGCGGTCGAGCTCACCGAACCAGCGCTCGGCCTCCTCGTAGCGGCCCCGGATGATCCAGTACCAGCTCAGTGCCGTGGCGGTCCGCACCGCCTGCGCCGCGTCCCCGCCCCGGCAGGCGTGCCGCATGCCCTCCAGGAGGTTGTCGTGCTCGGTGTCCAGGACCGCCAGCCCACGGGGCTGGTCGCCTCCGAGCAGCATCGTGAAGGCGTTCTCGACCAGGTCGGCGAAGTAGCTGACGGCGGCGTCGCGCACCCGCCCCTCCTCACCGGCCTCCCGCAGCCGTTCCTCCAGGTAGATCCGCGGAGTCTCCATGAGGCGGTGCCGGGGTTCCCCCCAGGACGACTCCGTGGCCATGAGCAGGGACTTGTCGGTGAGCGAGGACAGCAGGAACGGCACCTCGTCGGCGGGCACGTCGCTTTCGGCGCAGACCGCCCGGGCGCTGTCGGCGGTGGCGCCGCCGGGCAGGACCGACAGACGGCGCGCCATCAGCCGCTCTTGGTCGGTCAGCAGGTTCCAGGTCCAGTCCAGGACGGCGCGCAGCGTCCGGTGGCGGGCGTTTCCGGCGCGCCGTGCCCCGGACAGCAGGCGAAAGCGCTCGTTGAGGTGCCAGGCGATCTGCTGGACCGTCATCGACCGGGTGCGCGCCGCGGCCAGTTCGATGCCCAGGGGGAGCCCGTCCAGCCGACGACAGATCTCGGCGACCGCCTCGGCGTTGTCAGGGCCGACGGTGAATCCGGGCCGCGCCAGGGAGGCGAGCTCGGCGAACATCGCGACGGCCTCGCCGCCGTCGTCCTCGGAGAGCCCCAAGGGCTCGACCCGGACCAGGGCCTCACCCTCGGCCGCCAGGGGTTCGCGGCTGGTGGCCAGGACGTGGAGGTCCGGGCACTGGGCGAGCAGGCGGACCGCGAGGTCGGCGGCGGAGTCCACCAGGTGCTCGCAGTTGTCCAGGACCAGGAGGGTGGGTACGGCGGACAGGGCGGACACCAGCCGGGTGGACCGGACGTGGCCGGGGGCCGCCAGGGAGGTGTTGCCCGTGCCGAGGGTCGCGGCGACGGCCTCGACCAGGCTGTCCTCCTCACGCAGGGGGCCCAGCTCCACGAAGCACACCCGGGTGCGCGGGGCGGCTCCGGCGGCGTACTCGGCGGCGAGGCGGGTCTTGCCCACCCCTCCGGGGCCGAGCAGGTTCACCAGGCGCGTACGGCCCATGAGCGTGCCGATGGTGGCGAGTTCGTCCTCGCGGCCGAAGAAGCGGGTCAGGTAGGGATTGGTCCACCCCCGGGAGGAAGCCGGGGCGTGGTCGCGGAGGATCTCTCCGTGGAGTCCGCCGATCCACGGGGAGGGGTCGGCGCCCAGCTCCTCGGCCAGGGCTCGCCGCAGATCCTCGTAGGCGGTCAGGGCGGCGCCGTCCTGACCGGTCTCGTGCAGGACCCGTATGAGCAGGCCGTGGCAGCGTTCCCGGACGGGGTGGGCGGCGCACAGGGAGCGTAGTTCGGGGACGAGTCCGGCGGGGTCGCCGGTGCGGGACAGGGCGTCGATCCGGTCCTCGACTGCGGTGAGCCGCAGGTCCTCCAGACGAGGGGCCGTCCGCCGGGCGAACTCCGCCTCCACTCCGCCGAAGGGGGTTCCCCGCCACAGCGCCAGGGCCTCGTCCAGGACCTCCGCCGCCCGGTCCGGGGCGTGCTCACGGAGCAGCCGGGCGCCGTCGGCGGCGAGCCGCTCGAAGACGTGGGCGTCGATCTCGTCGGGCGGCACGTCCAGGCGGTACCCGCCGCCGTGGGCGACCGGACCGATCGCGAGGCCGTGCTCGCGCATCCGGGCCCGGGCGCGCGAGGCGAGGCGCCGCAGGGTGTCCGCGCCGCCGTCGGGGGGAACGTCGTCCCACAGGTCGTCGATGAGCGCCTCGACCGGGACCACCCGCCCCGGCGACAGGGCCAGCCGGGCGAGCAGGGCGGACATGCGCCTTCCTCCGAGCGGCAGGGCGCGGCCCCTCCCGTCCCGGACCTGGAAGGGACCCAGCATCGAGACACGCACTCCGCCAATCTGCCAGAGCGGTCGTACACCCACAAATCACCGTCCTCTGCGCAGCGGCCCGTCCCACAGGATCCGCGGCCGGCCCGGCTACTGCCCCTCCGCCGCCCCGCGACGCGCTCCCTGATCTCCTCGGGGGAGAAGGTCTCGAACATGCGGGACCTGACGCGGTCGGTGGCCCACGCGATCGAGGGGCCGACGCCCACCTGATCGACCCGGCCTTGCCCGGGGTGGGCTTCGTGCGGATGGAGACCTCACCGGCCCCCGGTGCGGGTGCGCGCCGCCTACGTCTCCGACGACAACATCACCGCCATGACCACCGCTCATGGAGCAGAATCGTCCTCCGATCCTGAGGTGGCCTGATGGGTGTCGGCTCCTGCCTTCCTACGCCTGTACCACTCGGCCCACACCGATACCAGAGCCCACCACAGAACGGCTCCGAACACGTGTGTCGGGAAGTCGACGAACCGCATGAGCAGGATCGGGGGCAGGATGAACAAGGCCGCGAGCCGAAGGCGGCGTCGGTCGTCCCTAGGCTGCAAGACTTTCGTGTCTTCCGGGTGGTGGGCTGATGCCGACTCCTGCCGGTAAGTCGACACGGGCCGAACGGTTGGCGCAACCCCTGGCCCGTGAGGTAGCCGAGCAGGCCGCCGCCGACCACGGGGTCTGCATCCGGCCGGTGTCCCTTCGACGCACCGACACCGCCACCGGCGCCACCGAGGTGATCGACGTTCCGTGCGGGTCCAAGCTGGAGTCCCGCTGTCCGGCCTGTGCCAAACGCGAGAGGTCGCTGCGGCGCACGCAGCGTGAAGAGGGCTGGCACCTGGCGGAAGAACCCGCGGTGCAGCCTGACCCGCCCTCGGAGGAACAACGGGACTGGGCGGAACAGCGGGCCATGGTGACGGCCGAACGGGACCGGCTCGCCTCCACGGGAGCTGCGTCGGCCGAGGACTTGGCGCGACTGGACGCGGTGATCGCTGACCTGGACGAGGAAATCACGGCCTCCGGACTCCGGGGGTCGGTGACCCGCTCGGCCGATACCTCCTCGTCGGGGTCACGTCGGGTGCGCTCCACCAAGCGCCGGCAGGACGTCCCGGCCTTCCCAAGCGGCCGATGACCCGCAAGACGGTCGGGCGTGCCTTCACCGATCCGAATCCCGGGAAGGTGTTCCGGCCCTCCCTGTTCATCACACTGCACAAAACGGCCCCGAACCGCGTTTGACGCTGTTCAGGGCCGCTCTGTCACTGTCTCAAGGTGGTGCACTCGGGAGGACTCGAACCCCCAACCTTCTGATCCGTAGTCAGATGCTCTATCCATTGAGCTACGAGTGCAGGTTGTTCAGTTGTGTGTCACCCGGTCTCCCTGGCGACGTCTTTGACTCTATCACGGTGTCAGAGGGCCTCGAACCGTTCTGTGAGTGTGCGACCGGTCATGCCGGTCCGGGCCTCTCGGTCGACCGGGGCGGGGGCGGCGCCGGCGCGCAACGGTGCGCCGGCGCCGCCCCGGGAACGGGTGGGTGCCGACGGGTCAGCACGCCCCGCCGGGGACGACCCCGTCGACGCGGGAGACGCCGGCGTTGCGCTGCCCGCCCACGCGCCGGTTGACCTCCTCGGGCGCCACGGACTCGCCCTGCTGGTGGTACACCCAGTCGACGTCCTGCACGTAGGTGCTCGGGCCGCCCGTGTGGCCGCTCATGTCGACGAACCACTGGTTGAAGTTGATCGACATCGGCGACGACGGGTAGTACTTCCCGCCGTGCTCGGCCACCAGGTGCGTGTCCACGTAGTAGCGGACCAGGCCGTCCTCCACCTGGACCACCAGGTCGCGCCACCCCTCGAAGGATCGGTCCACCACGTCGCTGGTGTTGTCCGCCTTCCAGGGGTCGCGCTGGTAGGTGTGGTACGAGGTCAGGTACATGGCCTCCGCGGGGGCGCCCCACCCCGAGTTGGGCAGGTACTCGAAGTCGAGTTCGCTGTAGTCGGGATCGTTGTCGTGGGCCAGGGGCGTGATCGTGTAGAAGGTCTGGAGCACGGTGTCGCCGTCCTCACCGGAGACCGGGGTGTCGGCGAACCTGACCTTGGCGGCGTAGGTCCCCTCGTGGAACTTCTCCTCGCCGAAGGCCAGCTCGGCCTGGCTGGTGCCCGCCGGGGTGCCGTCCGTGGTCGAGGTCAGGCGCAACACGGAGTCGCCGCCCTCCTCGGTGAAGGAGACGTTGTCGGCGTCCCAGGACGCGCCCGGCACGCCGGGGCCGCCGGCCCAGCTGCGGACGTTCCAGCCCTGGTCGCGCAGGGCCGGGTCGGTGGGGCCGCCGTAGTCGAAGTCGTCGAAGAACAGGCCGCACGACGCGGAGGTCCGGTCGGAGACCGCCTCCACCTCGGTGGGGGAGGCCATCGCGCAGGACGCCAGGGGGAGCGCGGCGGCGCAGGCCAGGGCGGCGCCGCCGACGCGGATGCGGATGCGGGTGGGCACGGGGAACACCTCGGATTCGGGGAGGGGCCGGGGCGGGCGCCCCGGCCGGGGAACGGCCGGGACGGGTCCGGGGTCGCCCCACGTGAGGGGCTGGAAAGACGGCCCCAATCTGTCGACCGCGAAACCACGGCGTCAACCCGGGTCCGCGATCCTTTCGAGACGTCTCCGTGTTCTTACTGGTAACAAAGTTGCCATGTGAACTATGTCATACACCGGCCGAAGCACTCTCGGCACCGAGGGTGAGCGTCCTCGTCGGGCGCGCGTCCCTGAAGGCCTCCGTCGCCGAGGGAGCCGAGGGATGGGCGACGGGTTCCACGAGGTTCCGCCCGCCACGAGAGGCGTGCCCTCCGCTGGCTCTCTCCCCTTCCCGGAGAGGGCGGAGGGCACCGTGGCCGCCCGTGTGCTCGGTGGCCCGAGCCGGGCGGCCGGTGCGGGACCGGCCGCGGAGCCGCCTGCCGGTCAGGCCTTCGAAGCCTCCAGGAGGCGTCCGGCCTCCAGCGCCCGGTCGATCAGCTCGTCCCGCGCCTCCTTGGCGGCGCGGGCGTCCAGGACCTCGTCCCGGAGCAGCTCGCCGCTGCCCTCGCCGGACGCCGAGCGGACGAGGAGCTCGTCGAGCTGTGCGCCGCGGATCTCCGACCGTTCGAGCTGCTCCCACTCCTTGTGGGCGTTCAGCGCCTCCTCGACGGCGACGCCGTACTCGCGGATCGCGTCGACCTGCGCCGCCAGCTCACGGTAGGCGGCCTCCTGCCGCTCGTGCTGCCGGTTCAGCAGGGAACGCACCCGGTCGGAGGCGGCTTCGCGGGAGTCGGCGCGGTGCTCCTCGCGGAGCCGCTCGTGGTGGTACAGCATCGAGGCGATCCGCCACTCCTCGTCGCGCAGTACCGCCAGCGACCGCGTCGAGTCGAAGGAGTCGCCCAGCCTCCGGTCCGCCTCCACGACGGCGTCGATCGTCCTCTGTACGCGGAGTACCAGCTCGGACCCGTGCCGGCCGAGGTCGCCGGCCACCAGGTAGCGGTCCGCGTGGGCCGCCGCGAGGCGCTCGTTCCGGGGCCACCACCACCCCGCCCACAGGGCGGCGGCCGCGCACACGGCGCCCGGTGCGTGCCATCCGACGGTGAGGACCCAGTCCGGCGCCGGGAAGAGGAACCACGTCGCCATGGTGGCGGGCGCGAAACCCAGGGAAAGCACCCTCCACCAGCGTTGCCCCGCCCTGGTGCCCAGCCACGGCGGGAGCAGGGGCCGAAGCCGTGCGCGGGTGGCGGCGAACCCCGCCACTCCCACGACCGCGGCCTGGGACAGGAAGGCGGCGAAGTACAACGGCGCCGACCACGACAGGAGCGGGCCGCTTCCCAGCGTCCAGGCCGTGCTCAGCGCGGCCACCGCCGTCCCGGCCACCATCATGCGCGTTCGGTCCGGGAACCGGGGCCGCCTCGACCGGGTCCTCCTCGGCGGCAGGGCGGACGGCCTCCTCCCGAGCGCTCGGGCGACGCGGGGCGGCGACGCGGGGTCGAGGACGGGGCGCGAGCCGCCGCCCATGGTGCTCGTGATCTTCTTCCCGCGACCTGCCACAGGGTCCCTTCCGTCCGTTTCCTCCCGTGTGTGACGCACGGTTTCGGCGCACGGTTGCCCCGGAGGCGGACGCGGGCACACGGCCCACCGTCCGCACACGGCGCCGCCCCGGCACGGAAGGCCGTGCCGGGGCGGCGGTACGCAGGCGGTGGGCCGAGGCCGGCCGCGACGGACCGGGGTCAGCCCGCGACGGCCTCCTCCACGGAGGCCGCCCACAGCGACACCGCGTTGTCGACCTGCTCGCCGTTGACGACCAGCGGCGGGATCATGCGCACCACGTTCCCCTCCGGACCGCAGGTGAGCAGCAGGAGCCCGTTCCTGGCGGCGGCCTGCTGTGCGCGCACCGCGGTGGCGCCGTCGGGCGTCCCGTCGGCGGCGGTGAACTCGTTGCCGAGCATCAGCCCGCGGCCGCGCACGTCGCCGATCACCTGGTTGGCCTCCGCCACCTTCTCCAGGCCCAGGCGCAACCGCTCGCCCATGCGCGCGGCGTTCTCCACCAGGCCCTCCTCCTGGATCACGTCCAGGGTGGCGAGCGCGGCGGCGCAGGAGACCGCGTTGCCGCCGTAGGTCCCGCCCTGGGAACCCGGCCACGCCTTCTCCATGACCGCGGCGGGCGCGGCGACCGCCGAAAGCGGGAAGCCGCTGGCCAGACCCTTGGCGGTGATGACCACGTCCGGGCGGACGCCCGAGGGCTCGTGCCCCCAGAACGTGCCCGTGCGGCCGAACCCGGTCTGCACCTCGTCGGCGACCAGCAGGAACCCGTGCTGGTCGGCGCGCTCGCGCAGTCCCTGGAGGAAGGCGTCCGGCACGGGCACGTACCCGCCCTCGCCGAGCACCGGCTCGACGAACACCGCGGCGGTGTCCTTCGGGGAGGTCACCGTGGCGAACTGGTAGTCCAGCTCGCGCAGCGCGTAGGCGACCGCGTCGGCCTCGGACATGCCCAGCCGGTAGGCGTACGGGAACGGCGACACGGCCACGCCGGGCATCAGCGGACCGATGCCCGCGCGGATCTTGACCCCGGACGTGGTCAGCGACGCGGCGCCCATGGTGCGGCCGTGGAACGACCCCTGGAACACGAGCACGTTCTGCCGGCCGGTCGCCTGCCTGGCCAGCCGCAGGGCCGCCTCCACGGCCTCGCTGCCCGAGTTCACGTAGAACAGCCGGTCGAGCCCCGCGGGCAGCACGTCTCCGAGCCGCTCGGTGAGCCGCAGCAGGGGGCGGTGCATCACGGTGGTGTACTGGCCGTGGATCAGGGTGGCCACCTGCTCCTGCGCGGCGGCCACGACCCGGGGGTGGCAGTGCCCGGTGCTGGTGACGCCGATACCGGCGGTGAAGTCGAGATAGCGGCGGTCGTCCTCGTCGTAGATGTAGGCACCCTCGCCTCGGGCGGCCACGACCTGGGTCGCCTGCTTGAGGATCGGGGAGAGCTCCGCCATGCGATGCCTCGATTCCGTGTTACGGGTTCCGTAGGATTGTTGACAATCGACGCTGCTATGGAAGCATCCGGGCAGTGACGGTGTCCAGTGGACGCACGTTGGGCAGTTGACCACAGGCCGATTCTCGACCGGGGAGTAGTGAACATGTCGGATCAGGAAGCACGGGTCGTCGCGCAGGTGGACAAGAAGCTGTTCATCGGTGGAACGTGGCGCGACGCCTCCTCGGGGAACACCTTCCCCGTGGAGGACCCCTCCACCCGCGAGGTGCTCTGCGAGGTCGCGGACGCGGGGAAGGACGACGCCCTCGACGCCCTGGAGGCGGCGCACCGGGCCCAGCCCGAGTGGATGAGGACGCCGCCGAGGAGGCGCAGCGAGATCCTGCACCGCAGCTACGAGCTGCTCATGGAACGCCAGGAGGACCTGGCGGTCCTGATGACCCTGGAGATGGGCAAGCCCCTGGCCGAGGCCAGGGGGGAGATCGCCTACGCCGCGGAGTTCCTGCGCTGGTTCGCCGAGGAGGCCGTCCGCATCGAGGGGCGGTTCTCCATCTCACCCGACGGCAAGTCGCGCTTCCTCGTCATGCGGCAGCCGGTCGGCCCCTCCATGCTCATCACCCCCTGGAACTTCCCCATGGCGATGGGCACCCGCAAGATCGGCCCCGCCGTCGCCGCCGGGTGCACCATGGTGCTCAAGCCCGCCCAGCAGACGCCCCTGTCCGCCCTCGCGCTCGCGGGCATCATGGCCGAGGCGGGCCTGCCCGAGGGCGTCCTCAGCGTCATCCCCGCCACCGACCCCGGCTCGGTCACGGAGCCGCTGCTGAGCGACGGACGTATCCGCAAGGTCTCCTTCACCGGGTCCACCGCGGTCGGCAAGAAGCTGCTGGAGCAGAGCGCCGGGCAGGTCCTGCGCACCTCCATGGAGCTGGGCGGCAACGCGCCCTTCCTGGTCTTCGACGACGCCGACATGGACGCCGCCGTGGACGGGGCGATGCTCGCCAAGATGCGCAACATCGGTGAGGCCTGCACGGCCGCCAACCGCATCTACGTCCAGGCGGGGGTCGCCGAGGAGTTCGCCGAGCGCCTCAGCCGGCGCATGGGCGAGCTGCGCGTGGGCCGCGGCCTGGACGAGGGGGTGAACGTGGGGCCGCTCATCGACGACAAGGCCCGGGACAAGGTGCAGCGCCTGGTGGACGACGCCGTGAGCCGGGGCGCCCGCGTGCTGGTCGGCGGCGGACCCGGTGAGGGGGCGGGCCACTTCTACCAGCCCACCGTGCTCGCCGACGTGCCCCCCGAGGCCGAGCTGTCCACCACCGAGATCTTCGGCCCGGTGGCCCCGGTGCTGCCCTTCGAGACCGAGGAGGAGGCGCTGCGGCTCGCCAACGACACCGAGTACGGCCTGGTCAGCTACCTCTACACCCGCGACCTCAACCGGGCGCTGCGGGTCAGCGAGGACCTGGAGACCGGCATGGTCGGCCTCAACCAGGGCGTGGTCTCCAACCCGGCCGCGCCCTTCGGCGGGGTGAAGCACTCCGGCCTGGGCCGCGAGGGCGGCAACGTCGGCATCGAGGAGTTCCTGGAGACCAAGTACGTGGGGATCGGCGGGATCTGACCCCACCGCGGCCCGGGTCCAACGGTTCCGGGGCTCCGTGGGGAGCGGACAAGGCGCTCCCCACGGCGGCTCCGGCCGGCACGCGGGCCCCCGAGGACGGCGGCGCCGCCCCGGCCTCCGCCGGGGCGGTCAGGCGCCGGAGCCCGCCTCCGGGCCCGGGGAGCCGCCGTTGATGCGGTCGACCGTGTCCATCATGTGCGTCTCGATCAGCCGCATCAGCTCGTCCTCCGCCCCGTGCACGATCGCGTCCAGGATGCGCCGGTGCTCGTCCAGGATCTCCTCCGGCTCGGGGTACACGTCCTGCATCACCGTCAGACACATCCGCGTCTCGACCAGGAGCGTCTGCGCCATGCGCTCCAGACGGCCGTTGCCCGCGCAGCTCACCAGGGTCTGGTGGAAGGCCTGGTCGGCGTCGCTCATCGCGTTCCGGTCCCGGCCGGCCGCCGCCTCGACGAGCCGGTCCACGGCCGGGGTGAGCCGTGCGACCGCCTCACCCCGGTTGCCGCGCATGATCAGCTCGCACGCGGTCCGCTCGACGGCGAGCCGGGCCACGTAGATGTCCCGTACGTCGGCCGGGGCCAGCTCACGCACGAACAGGCCCCTGTGCCGCTCGCTGCGCAGCAGCCCCTCCTGGACGAGGCGCTGCATCGCCTCGCGCAGCGGGCCCCGGCTCACTCCGAGCTGCCCGGCCAGTTCCGACTCGCCGAGCTGGTCCCCGGGAGCGAGGGAGCCGTACATGATCGCCGACCGAAGCTGGTCGGCGATCAGCTCGGCGGTGGAGCGCCGGGGCACGGGTCTGAGCTGTCCGGGGGACGGCATGGGTGCCTTCCTTTCGATTCGGGACACAACAGGACGAGACAGCGGGCACGCGTCGAGGCTAACGGGAGGCCAGGGCGCTGTTGACGGCGGCCGAACCGGAGCGCAACAGCACTCCCGGCCCCCTGCCCTGGCCCGCGGTCACCCCCGCCAGACGCAGTCCCTCCCACACGCTCACCTGGTTGGCGGTGAGCACGGTCTTGCCGAGCAGCGCCTCCAGGGGGTCGATCAGGTGCGCGCTGTGCAGGGCGGTGTCCGGCACCAGGACGGCCTCGGCCCGCGGGTGGTCGTTGGAGATCACGAAGTCCAGGACGTCGTCCGGGTCCAGACCGCCGACCTCGGCGGCGGTGGCGATGCCGTGGCTGGCCATCGACAGCACGGTCACCCCGGCCTCGGTCAGGAACTCCACGAACCGCTGGGCGACGTCGTCGGGGTAGGTGGCGGCGATCGCCACCCGCGACACGCCCAGTTGGCTCAGCGCGTGCACGAAGGCGAACGAGGTGCTCGACGACGGTGCCCCGGCCGCCCGGCGCACCCCCTCGATCTGTCTGCGGGCGCCCTCCCAGCCGAACACGAAGCTTCCGCTGGTGCACGCCCACACCGCCGCGTCCACCTCCATCGCGGCCAGCTCCCGGGCGCCCCTGTCGAGCACCTCGTCGCCGCCGACGTCGAGCAGGGCGTCCACCCGGTGCGCGTCCTCGCGCATGAGCGTGTGCACCACGGAGAGCTCGACGTCCCCTCCGAGCAGGTCGGCGAAGGCCTTGTAGTCGTCTTCGGCGCTGAAGCCGGGGTAGAGGAATCCGACGCGGGTCATGTGGCTTCTCCTTCTCGTCACGGCCCGCGGGACTACGCGGCGCTCGGTGCGGCGACGTTGATCAGGCTCTGTCCGTGGGCCACGGCCTGGCGGTCCGCGGCGCGCATCACCGCCCACATGGTGACCTGGTTGGCCGCGATCACCGGTTTGCCCAGCTCCCGCTCCAGCGGCGCGATGATGTCGTAGGTGAGGACGTTGGTGCAGCTGATGAACACCGCCTGGGCGTCGGGCCGGTCCACCGAGTGCACCGCCGCGGACACCTCGGCGTAGGTGACCCGCCAGATGTGGCTGAGCAGGCCCAGCCCCACGCTGGAGGTCACTTCGACGCGGTGCTCGGCGAGGTAGGACAGGAGCCGGTCGGTCACGCTGTCCACGTAGGGCGTGACGACCGCGATCCGGTTGACGTCGAGCGCGTCCAGGGCCCGGACCAGAGCACCGGACGTGGTGACGGCGGCGGGTGCGCCGGCGTCCACCATGGACTGGTGCAGGCGCTGTTCCCCCGCCCTGCCGTGCACGAAGCTGCCCGAGGCGCACGCGTAGCCGACGGCCAGGGGTTCGGGGGCGAGCAGCGCGCGGACCGCCGGGGCCACGTGCTCCTCCCGGGACAGGTCGGCGGCCTGGTCCACCGTCACCGGTACATGCACGCACGGCAAACGCGTGACGTGCAACGAGACGTCGTCCGGCGTCCAGCGCCACAGCTCGCGGTCGAGCGCGAAGTCGTAGGGCGCGATGACACCGACTCCCGCCTGCCACGGCGTCCGTGTGGTCGCGGCCAGCTCGACGATCTGGTGTTCCGCGTCGGTGCCGTTCATGTGGTCTCCATCGGTCCGCATCGGTCACTCACCTCCCGGGAATGCGTTGTCGTTCCTTCGTCGGTACGGGCATGGGCTTGCGCGCTCAGGACGCGGGCGCCACCCGTGTCCGGTGTCGTGGTCGGTACGGGTGCCGCCCGTGCGCGGTGACGCGGACGCGAGGACACCGTGCGGCCCCGGCTCCGGATCAGCGTTCCAGGCGCTCGTACAGCAGCCGCTCGCCGACGCTCCCGGAGCGCCAGACGTCGTTGCAGGCCTCGGCCATGGCGGGCAGGTTCTCGACGACGGTGGCGAACACGTTGCCGGGAACCCAGCCGACGTCGCCGTTGAGAAGCAGGTTGTTGCGTCCGTAGAACAGGGCGAGGTCGATGACGCCGGGCAGGTGGTCGATCCCCTTCTCCTCCTTGAACGAGCGGTCGAGCATGCCGCCGTCGAAGGAGAAGTAGACGACGTCCCCGGGGATCGGGGTGACGGTGGGGTTCTCCTGGCCGGGCTCGGCCTCGGCGAACCTCGGCACCATCGTGTAGACCTCGTTGCGCGCGTACTTGGCGTGTTGGACGGCGTCGCCCTGGGGCAGGGCGCTCCACACCGCCTCACAGGTACGGGGCGCGTCCTTGTCCAGGAGTTCGGCCACGCAGGAGACCCCGCGTCCGGCCAGAGTGATGGTCATGTACCTGGGCAACTGGGGTGGTCCCTTCGACGTCGGGTGGCGGGACTCGCGGGAAACAGCCCCCGCGACGGGGCTGTTGATTGTCGACAATCCTATGTTCCACAGGCGGGATGCGGCAATAACCCCGATGCGAGTGGGTATCCCGTGCGCGTCAGAGCTGGTAGGAGAGGTGCCGGTTCGGGGGAAACGACCGGTTTGTTTATTGTTGACAATCCTATGTCGGCTCCCTAGCGTTTCCCATGCAGGGCGATCCCCGCATTCCCGACGACCTCTCTGAACCACCGCATCCAACCGGAGAGTGCACACGCCCGTGAACCGTCTCACCTCGACGAACAGCCCCAGAGTCCTCGTCCTCCACGGCGACGACCTACCGCCCGGACACAAGCGGCTGGACGATGATCCACGCCTCGGCGAGGTCGTCTACGCCACCGCCGACGAACTGTCGGCCAAGCTGCCCGGCACGCACGTCCTGCTGGTGTGGGACCTGTTCACCGAGGCACTCGCCTCCGCCTGGCACGAGGCCGACTCCCTGGCCTGGGTGCACGCCGCCACCGCCGGGGTGGACAACCTCATGTTCCCCGGCCTGGTCGACGGCGACGCCGTGGTCACCAACTCGCGCGGGATCTTCGACGAACCCATCGCCGAGTACGTGCTCGGCCAGGTCGTCGCGTTCGCCAAGGGCTTCCACCAGACCTGGGACCACCAGCGCGAACGCCGCTGGGAGCACCGGGAGACCGAGCGGGTGTCGGGTCGGCGGGCCCTCGTGGTGGGAACCGGTCCGATCGGCCGCCACATCGCCCGCAAGCTGACGGCCGTGGGCATGGACGTGTGCGCCTCCGGCAGCCACGCGCGCGAGGGGGACCCCGACTTCGGCACCGTGGTCGAGTCCAGCCTCTCCGAGCACGGTGCCGACGGCGGCCCGACCCTGCTCAGCAGGCTGCCCGGGGCCGACTACGTGGTGGTCGCGGCACCGCTCACCGACTCCACCCGGGGCCTGGTGGACCGACGCTTCCTGGGGCAGATGAAACCCACCGCGCGACTCGTCAACGTGGCGCGCGGGCCCATCGTGGTCCAGGCCGACCTGGTCGCCGCCCTGGAGGGCGGTGTCATCGCCGGCGCCGCGCTGGACGTGTTCGAGGACGAGCCGCTCAAGGCGACCTCCCCCCTGTGGTGGCTGCCCGGATCGGTGGTCTCACCGCACATGTCCGGCGACGTCGTCGGCTGGCGCGAGGACCTCATGGACCTGTTCCTCGACAATCTCGCCCGCTGTCTGGATGGGCGCGAACTGCTCAACGTGGTCGACAAGAGCCGCGGCTACGTGCCCGGCTGACCCTTGATGGCGTGACATGGGAGGCTGAAGTGACGATCCGTTCCGACCGGGCCGGGACCGAGGACGCGGGGGCGGCCATCGGCACGGCCGAGGGCGCCCTGGGGGCCGCCGCGGTTCCACACGCGCGGCCCGGCGAACTCGCGACACCGGCCGACCTGTCCGCCGAGCAGCTGCTCACGGCCTACGCCACCGGGAGCCTGTCCCCGGTGGAGGCCGTCGACGCCGTGCTGGAGCGCATCGAGCGGGACAACCCGGCGCTCAACGCGTTCTGCCTGGTGCGTCCGGACGAGGCCCGCGAGGCGGCCCGCGCGTCCGCCGCGAGGTGGCGCCGCGGTGAGCCCGCCGGCGCCCTGGACGGGGTACCGGCCTCGATCAAGGACGTCCACCTCACCAGGGGGTGGCCCACCCTGAAGGGATCGGTCACCAGCTCCCAGGAGGGGCCGTGGGAGGAGGACTCCCCCGTGACGGCCCGGCTGCGGGAGAGCGGCGCGGTCCTCGTCGGCAAGACCACCACGCCCGAACTGGCGTGGAAGGGCGTCACCGACGGCCCGCTCACCGGCGTCACCCGCAACCCGTGGGACCTGTCCACCACGCCGGGCGGCTCCAGCGGCGGGTCCGCGGCGGCGGTGGCGTCCGGGATGGGTCCGCTGTCCACCGGCACCGACGGGGGCGGATCGATCCGCATCCCGGCCAGCTTCACCGGCGTCTGCGGGATCAAGCCCACGTGGGGCCTGGTGCCGCACTACCCGGCGAGCCCGTTCGGCTCGCTGGCGCACACCGGGCCGATGGCCCGCACCGTGGGCGACATGGCGCTGATGCTGGAGGTCGTCGCCCAGCCGGACCCGCGCGACTGGGCCGCCCTGGCGCCGCCCGCGCCCGGGATCGGCGACGTGCGGCTGCGCACCGACGCCGAGGAGCTGGTACGCGGCATGCGGATCGCCTACAGCCCCACCCTGGGCGGGTTGGACGTGGACCCGGAGGTGGCCCGGGCGGTGGCCGACGCGGTCGCCGTGTTCGAGGAGCTGGGCGCCCGGGTGGAGGAGACCGATCCCGACCTGCCCGACTCCCGGGAGGCCTTCCACGTGCTGTGGTACTCCGGGGTGGCCAAGGCCACGGACGGGCTCACCGACCGTCAGCGGGACCTGCTCGACCCGGGGCTGCGGGAGATCGCCGAGGAGGGGCTGACCTACTCGGCGAAGGACTACCTGACCGCGATGGCCCTGCGGATGGAGATGGGCCTGCGGATGGGCCGCTTCCACGCCGAACACGACCTGCTGCTGACCCCGGCGGTGCCGGTCACGGCGTTCGAGGCGGGGCTGGAGTCGCCGCCGGAGCTGGAGGGCGAGCGGTGGACCGCGTGGGCGGGGTTCAGCTATCCGTTCAACATGACCCAGCAGCCCGCCGCGAGCGTGCCGTGCGGGTTCACTCCGGCGGGTCTGCCGGTGGGGCTCCAGGTGGTCGGGCCCCGTCACGCCGACGCACGGGTGCTGGCGGCCTGCCGGGCGTTCGAGATCGCCCGGCCCTGGGCCGACCGGAGGCCGTGAAATCGAATTCGTACTGTGGCCCCGGATGCGGACGACGGTGTTCGGACCCGGGGTGATCAGGCCCTTTGTCACCCGGACGAAGGAGAATTATCCCTTTACAGGACCTTCGTCCGGGCAGTTCGGTGCCTAACGGCCCACGCGCCGCCCTTCGCACGTATTACCGTTTTCCTCGGAGCGGTGTCTGGACGGCGGTGACGCAGGGATGAGGATGGGCCGATGACGGGCGGTGGAGCCAAGGGCGCTCGCAAACAGATCAGGGTGTTCCTGGTGGACGACCACGAGGTGGTCCGCCGCGGGGTGGCCGCCCTGCTGGAGACCGAGGACGACATGACCGTCGTCGGTGAGGCCGGGACGGCGGAGCAGGCACTGGCGCGGATCCCGGTGGTCCTGCCCGACGTCGCGGTCCTCGACGTGCGGCTGCCCGGCGGATCGGGCGTGCAGGTGTGTCGGGAGATCCGCTCGGACCATCCCGAGATCGCCTGCCTGATGCTGACGTCGTTCGCCGACGACGACGCCCTGTACGACGCCGTCATGGCCGGCGCGGCCGGGTACGTGCTCAAGCAGATCCACGGCGCCGACCTCGTGGGCGCGGTGCGCACCGTGGCCTCCGGCGGCTCGCTGCTGGACTCGGGCAGCACCGGCGCGATGCTGGAGCGGCTGCGCGGCGCCCAGGCCGAACCGGACCCGCTGGCCGAGCTGACCCCGCAGGAGCGGCAGATCCTCGACCTCATCGGCGAGGGGATGACCAACCGGCAGATCGGCGAGCGCCTGTACCTGGCGGAGAAGACCGTGAAGAACTACGTGTCCGCGCTGCTGTCCAAGCTGGACCTCAAGCGCCGCACGCAGGCCGCCGTGCTCGTCGCCGAGCTGCGCGGCCGCCGCTACTGACGCCGGTACGCGCCGACGGGAGCGGGGCCGTCGAAGGACGGCCCCGCTCCCGTCGGTCACACCGTCGGCGTCGGCGGTGGCTCAGAAGCTGCTCGGAGGCGGCACGGCGTCGTCGGGAACGGGCACCCGCCACACCAGCACCGTGCCCCCGCCCTCGTTCCTGCTCGCGGTGAACGTGCCGCCCAGTGCCCGGGCCCGCTGCTCCAGGTTGCGCAGTCCGCTGCGACGCCCCTCCTCGGGCAGTCCCACGCCGTTGTCGGTCACCGTCAGCGTGAGGACCGTGGAGTGGCCCTTGGCCGCGGTCTCCTCCACCACCACCGACACGTGCACCTCCGTGGCGCGTGCGTGCCGGGCCACGTTGGTCAGCCCCTCGCCGAGCACCGCGAGTAACTGCTCGCCGATGTCGTCGGGCACGGAGGCGTCGATCGGCCCGTCCAGGCTCACCCCCGGATGGCACCCCAGGCTGTGCGCCGTGTTCTCGGCCAGCCTCAGGACGCGCTCGCGCAGTGACGTGTCCATGTGGCTCGGCGGGTTCTGGAGGTCGAAGATCGTCGAGCGGATCTCCCGGATGGTGCCGTCCAGCTCGTCGATGGTCCGCTGGACCCGCTCCTCGGCCTCGGGAGAGGCGATCAGCCGCATCGTGCTCATCAGCGTCATCGCCGACGCGAACAACCGCTGGATCACCACGTCGTGCAGGTCCTTGGCGATCCGGTCGCGCTCCTCCAGCACCACCAGGCGCTCGCTGTCGCGCCGCGCCTCGGCCAGTTCGAGGGCCACCGCGGCCTGCACCGAGAAGCCGTGCAGCATGCGGCGTATCGCCGCGGTGAACGGCGCCCGGTCGGCCAGTTTGCCCAGCAGCAGCACTCCGCGCGTGTTCCCCGGTGTACCCAGGGGCACCACCAGGCCGGGGCCGTAACCGCGATGGGTGAGCATCGGGCAGTTCGCCCGGCCCAGGTCGGGGATCCCCTTGGCCTCGCCCGTCTCGTACACCCATCCGCAGACGGAGTCGTGGATCTCGACCGGCGTCCCCAGGATCTCCTGTGCGATGGGGCCTTCGGCGATCTCCGCGAACAGATGCCCCCTGGCACGGGGATCGGGCAGCATGACCACGGCCGTGTCCGCGTCGCCGATCTCCCGGGCCTGCGCCGCCATGTGGGCGAGCACCTCGGTGGTGTCGGCGCCCGACAGCAGGCGGGTGGTGACCTCGGTGGACGCGGCCAGCCACCGCTCGCGCAGCCGCGCCTCCTCGTACAGGCGCGCGTTCTCGATCGCCACACCGGCCGCGGTGGCCAGCGCGGTGACCATCGCCTCGTCCTCCTCGTCGAACTCCCCTCCGTTGGCCTTCTCGGTGAGGTAGAGGTTTCCGAACACCTCGTCCCGCACCTGGATGGGCACACCGAGGAAACCGCCCATGTTCGGGTGCCCCTCGGGGAATCCCTCGAAGTCGGGGTGTTCGCGCAGGTCGGTCAGGCGCAGTGGGGCCCGTTCGTGCAGCGGCACCCCCAGAACGCCCCGGCCGTGTGGGAACCGGTGGATCTTCGCGGCCTGTTCCTCGGTGATCCCCACGGGGATGAACTCGCTGAAACCACCGTCCTCGTCCACCACGCCCAGGCCCGCGTACCGCGCACCGGCCAGTTGCGCGGCCACCTCGGTCAGCCTGCGCAGCACGGTCGCCAGGTCCAGGTCGCCGCCGATGGTCAGGACCGCCTGGAGCAGCGAGTGGACACGGCCGTGCGCGGACAGGCGGGAGTCCAGCGAGTGCACCTCGGTCAGCAGGTCGTCCATGTTCTTGGAGGACAGCGAATGGCTCTGGGGGATCTCGGTCATGTGTGGGTCAACCTCCGCAGAGCCGGTCGGGCGGTCGGGCAATGCGCGCTTTTCCTGGGGTGTAATGGTCGAATTGTCGTTGGTTTTTCTCCGGTTTGCCACATCTGCTGCTCAGAGGCCGGTTCCGGAAGGGCAGGAATTCCCGGGGATTGAGGGTTCCGGTCGTCTAATTCATGCTAACGTCGCGTCCAGCGAACGCACGAAGGTCGACCCGACCTCGCGTTCCGCGGCCCGGCACACGCTGCCCACGGCAACGTGACCGGCCCCCGTGTCAGCCCGCGTCCCATGGCGGAAGGAACCCCCGGTGTCTGGAGTCCACGGTCTCACGAACGCCTCCGGCGTTCGTTTCGCCGTGCTCCCCGCACCGGTCCGGCGGGCGCTGCTGCTCTCCGCCCTGGTCTTCGGGGCTCTGGCCGGCGCATGGCTGGCGACCCCCGACCCCGTGTCGGCGCAGGAGAAGTCGGCGCCCACCGCCGTGGTGCACGGGGCCGAGGCCGGCGCCGGAGGACAGGGGCAGGGGGCTCCCGCGGAACAGGTGCTCCCGGAACAGGCCGGTAACGCGGCCCGCCCGAGCGCGGGCCAGGCGGACACGGGTCGAACGGACACGGCTCAGACGGACAAGCCCCGGTCCGACGCGGCCCAGACGGGCACGGGTCGGCCGGAGACGGTCCGGACCACCGCGGCGGACGCCGACCGGGCGCCCAGCGGCCGGGCCGACACCGCCCGCACCGACACCTCCGCGCGCACGAACGCTTCCACGAACGCGAACGCGGACACGGAGCGCCGTGTCCTGGCGGCTCCCGGCAGGCTCGACAAGCCCGTGACCGGAGCGGTCGCCGCCATGGGGAGGAAGACCACCCGCGTGGTGTTCGACGCCTCCGCCGCCGTAACCCCGGGTCTCGGGACCGGAGGCAACGGCGTCGCGCGGCAGGTCCGCGACACCGCCCCCGGGATGCCCGCCTTCGTGGAGGACCGCTTCGCCGCGGACGCGGCGTCCGACACGGAGCCGGAAGCCGAGAAGCCCTCCGCCGAGGGCGCCGGTCCGGACGGGGACGCACGGGTCGGGGAGGGCGACACCGTCCTGATCGGCTCGGGCCACGCTACCGGCGCGGTCTCCACCGAACTCCGTTCGACCCAGGACACCACGGCGCGGTACTCCGCCGACCGGGTCACCGAGAGCGTCCCCGCGCCCCTCACGGGCGAGGCCGTCGCCTCCTCGGCGTCGGGCACCACCGCCACCGGCTCCGCGCCGGGTGGCGCGACCGGCGGCGGCGTCGCGGGCTACCTGCCCACCACCGGCGCCCCCGCACCGGCCCCCGGCCAACTCCAGGCCGCCTGGCACGTCCTGCGCTCGGTTCCCGCCGAGTCCGCCGACGAGCCGACCTTCTCGCCCGACTAGCGGGCCCTCTCCAGACGGTCGCTCCGCGACCTGTTCTCTGGCACCCCCTTCCCAGCCCCGGAACGCTCACGAACGACCACGGTGAGCCATGAGTCCGGACGCCTCTGGGGATTGACGTGAGCCGCGCACCCCGAACGCGGGGTTCACGTCAGTCAGTGGCCAGCCAGACCCACGACTGATGACCGGCCGAGCCCCGCCGCTCCCTCCAGGTGCGACAGGCTCCCCCACCGGAAAGCTCGAACCAGACGGACCCTCCTCCCGGCCAGGGGAGCGGAGCCGTCGGGCGGCGGGGAACGACATCCGCCCCGCTCGCGACAGCCACATACGACACTCCGGAAGGAACACACATGTTCAACACCGCCCGTACCTCCGCCAGGACCATGCTGGTGGCCGCCGGCGCCGCGGGCTTCGTCGCCCTGGGAGCCGGGATCTCGGGGGCGGACGCCCTCGGTGGTGTCACGGACGGGCTGCCCCTGAACGACCTGGGCAGCCAGGTCCCGGCATCGCTGACGGAGGGCGTCTCCACGCCTCTGGGCGACCTGGTCAAGGTCGAGCCCGGCCAGCTCTCCGCCCAGCCGGACGTGCGCCGCCAGTCCGCGCCCGAGCAGCCCCTCAGCGGAGCCGTCGGGGACACCGTCTCCACCGACACCCCGGTCGAGGCCGGTGAGGACAACGCCGCCAACGTCGGTCCGCTGGACCTGAACACCGTGACCGAGGGCCTGCCGGTGGGCCAGGCCTCGTCGAGCCCGCTGTCGGGTCTGCTGGGCGGTGCGAGTCCGCTGGGCGGCCTGGGCGGTGGCACGCTGCCGCTGTCGCACGCTTCGACCACCCCGCTCTCCGCGAGCCCGGTCTCGTCGAGCCCGCTGTCGGGTCTGCTGGGCGGTGTGAGCCCGCTGGGCGGTCTGGGCGGTCTGGGCGGTGGCACGCTGCCGCTGTCGCACGCTTCGACCACCCCGCTCTCCGCGAGCCCGCTGGGCGGCCTGGGCGGCGGCACGGACCTGCTGAGCGGACTGGGCCTGGGCGGCGGCACGCTGCCGCTGAGCCACGCCGAGCCGTCCGTGCCCCTGTCCGGCTCCACGGAGAAGGTCGGCGCCACCGTCGACCGGCTGGGCTCGGCGGTCGAGCAGGGGACCCACGAGGTGGGCGGCAACCTGAACGGCCTCGACGCCACCCTGCCCACCCCGGGCGAGCCGCTGCCCCTGGCCGCGGCCATGGACGGCCCCGTCGCTCCGGTCAACGGCCAGAACACCGACCTCGACCTGACCGGCGGCGCCGGTGACGCGGTCTCCGACCTGGTGCTGTCCGACGACGTGATGCCCATGTCCGCCGGGAGCAACCCGCTGCCCCAGCCCCTCGGCGCCGCTCCGACCGAGCTGCTGCCGGTGTCCGAGGACGCCCTGCCCGTGGCCGGCTCCGAGGTCGCCGCCGCCACCGAGATGGTCACCGAAACCGCGCGCACGACGCAGCTGGCACCCGTCGGCGACTCGCTGGGCAACGACCTGGTCGGCGTGGAGGGCATGCCCGAGCTGGGCCGGCCCGACGTCGACGCGGGTGCGCTGAAGGACACGCTGCCGGGTGACCTCGTCTGACCTTCCTGGAACGTGCGCCCGTCGATCGTGGCGGGCGCACCGGCCTCGGGCGGTGAGCGGGACCACCCACCGCTGACTGGGGCGCCGAACGGAACTGTGGGGGTTCCAGGCGCGTACCGGCGGGGGAGTCGAGTTCCCGCCGCCCGAGGCACACCGCGGCTCCGGACCTGGGGGGATCCGGGGCCGCGGTCTCGTCGTGTCGGGGCCTGAGTACTCCGGACACGGAGAAGGGCCCCGGGAGCCGGTACGGAAAACGCGTCCGTACCGGCTCCCGGGGCCCACGTGCTTCCCGGAACGTTCGACCGGCCGTCAGGCCTCTACTCGGCCTCTTCCCCCGTGCCGTAGCCCAGGCCGTCGGAGCACGGGTCGGACGTGGCGTCACGCCCCTGACCGTGGTCCGGCCGAGCGGATTCCGACGCCTCCGGCGGCGGGGACGCGTGCGCGGAGCTCACGTCCACCGGGGAGGGCGAGGTGCCGGGCGGTTCCTGCGGCGCCGCGGCGTCGTCGGCCGCCAGCCCGCTCACGGGCCGGTCCTCGCGCACGGCGGTGAACAGCGCGTCGGCCTTCTCCTCGTGCCACATGACCCGGTTGGGGTCGAAGGGCGCCTGGTACCAGGGCACGGTGTGGAACTGGATGTCGGTCAGGTCCACACCCGAGAGGGTCACGGCGAGCGAGAGCATCCTGTCGAGCGTGAGCTTCTGGTCGGTGGCGCTGTTGCGGGCCACGGCCCGGAGGATGCCGTTCAGCTTGGTCGGGCTGCTCAGTACCTCGTTGCTGGTCACCTGGTCGGCGAGGGCGGCCAGGAACATCTGCTGGCGGTCGATGCGGCCGATGTCGCTGCCGTTGCCGATCTCGTAGCGCGCCCGGACGAACGACAGCGCCTCGTCCCCGTCGAGCGTCTGCCGTCCCGCCTGGAGGTCGAGTCCGGAACGGCTGTCACGCATCGGCTCGGGAATGCAGATGTCCACGCCGCCGATGGCGTTCACCACGTCGCGGAAGCTCATGAAGCTCAGGTGCACGAAGTGGTCGATCCGGATGTCGGTGAGCGACTCGACGGTGCGGACCACGCAGGGCGGACCGCCGTGGTACATCGCGGCGTTGATCATGCCGAAGTAGGCCTGTGTGCCCTCGGTCTCGCCGTAGGGCTCGCACTGGGGCAGGTTCACCAGGGAGTCCCGGGGGAAGCTGATCACCGATACGCGATTGTCGGGCGAGACGTGCGCCAGCATGATCGCGTCCGAGCGCTCGCCCTCGAACTCCTGCGTGTAGGCGGTCGTCCCCTCCTCGTAGCCGTCGGTGCCCATGAAGAGGATGTTGACCGCGTCGTTGATCCGCTCGGGGCGGTCCTCCTCCTGGAGGGCCGAGTCGATGTCGTGCTGGGTCATGCCCGAGCGCAGCGAGTGGTAGTAGCCGTAGGCGGTGGCGACTCCGGCGGTCAGGACGAGGGCCAGGCCCACGGCGGTCCACATCAGGATCCGGCGTACACGGCGCCGTCTTCCGCGGACCGGCGCAGCGGCGGCCGTGGCGTCGCCTTCGCCTTCGTCGCCGTCGCCGGAGTCCTTGGAGGGCTCGGTGTCCTGTGCGTCCTCCCCGCCGCCGGAGTCCTTGGAGGGCTTGGCGTCCTGTGCGTCCTCCCCGTCGTCGGAGCCCTCGGAGGACGCGGTGTCCCGTGCGTCCTCCCCGTCTCCGTTCTCGTTCCCGCTCTGGTTCTCGGGGGGTCCGGAGACCGTCCCGCCCGAGCCGTCCCGATGGTCCCGGCCGGTGTCTCCGGCCCGGTCGGAACCGGCCTGGTCGGAACCGGTGTCTCCGGGGTCGGAGCCCTTCTCGGGCGTCTCGTCTGGTGTGTGGTCCGCACCTGGGTCGGCGGAGTTCTCGTCAGCGGGCATCGTGCAATCTCGGTGAGTGCGGACAGCGGGACGTGCCAACGGTCGGACACCGGTCCGGGGGCTCACGCGTCCGGGGGAAGGTGGAGTTCGCGCGGGGCGGAGGAGACGGGTGGCCGCCGAGTCCGGGGCCTCCTGAGGAAACGGGGGCGGACCGCGGGGCACCGGCAGCACCGGGAAGCGGCTGCTGCCAACGACACGGGAAAACCGCGCGTGGCAGAGATCCTAGGTGAAATTCTCTCCTGCCGCGCGCCCGGATCGTCCTCGGGCGGGATACCTGACCACCATTGCGCCGCACAGTTCCTCAGCCCTGTGATCGTCCTGTGGAACCTGTGCGTCTGGTTTTTCCCTCAGCGGCCTCAGGAAAACCTTCTGATCAGGGGTGTCGGCGCGGTAGCGGGGCCCGCGGCCCGCTCCCGCGCGCGAAGAGGCGGCCGCCAGCGAACTCGACGGCCTGCTGCCGTTGGCGGCCCGCTCCCGCGCGCGAAGAGGCGCCTGCCGGATCAGTCGTCCCAGAAGGCGCTCTCCTTCTTGGGCTCCTCCTCGTCGGCGGTGGCGGTGGCGGTGGCGGTGGAGCGCCCGCCCTTGGCCGCCGCGGGCTTCGCGGCGGCGGTCCTGCCGGCGGCGCCCTTGGTGTTCTTGCGGGCGGGGGAGGCGGGCTTGGCGCTCTCGGTGTGCCGGGGGCGCGCCGTGACCGCGCTCTTGGTGATGGGCTCGCCGGGACGCGGTGCCTCACCGGAGTGGATGCTCAGCGCCTCCTCCTCCACGGACAGCATCTTGCGGACCGGGGCGGGCACCTCGGGCAGCTTCTCGGAGCGCAGGTGCGCGCCGAGCACCTCCAGGGCGTGGTCGCACAGCATCTGGCGTGCACGCTCGGACTTGACGCCGCTGAGCTCTTCGACCTCGGGCAGCGCCCGCTCGCGCAGCAGGCGGATGACGTCGCGCAGCCGCTCGCGGGTCTTGCGGTCGGTCATCGACATGACCGTCAGCTCCGCCTCGGAGAGGAAGCTCTCCTTGCTGTCGGACATGTCGCGCTCGGCGATGAAGGCGCTGGTGAGGGTCCGCGCGGAGGCACGGGAGGCGGTACGGGTGTCACCGCGTCTGACGAGGCGTGCCTGGAAGCCGGTCACGGCGACGCTGGTGACCAGGCTGATTCCGGCACCCAGCAGGATCAGGAGGAGGGGGTTCTCTAGAAGCACGGCAGGGACCTTTCCGGGCGGGGGCCCGCACGGGCGCGGTCACGGGGGTGACGGAAGTGTGCGGCGGGGGGAGGGAACGGTGCTGGGGATGCTGGGTGACTATTCGCCACATCAGGGGCGGTTGTCAAGTATGGAGGCGGGGCACGCGCTCGTGGCCGACGGCGTCATCGCAGGTCAGCGTCAGTGGTGGAGTGACCGGTTCGGTACGGGGAGTGCGGGATCGGGTACGGGGGACCGAGGTCCCCCTCTCAGGATGCCCGGTCGGGCCGGGAGATAACTCCTCCGTCCCGAGCCGGTGGAGGGGAGTGCCGTCAGATCCCTCACCCGGCCAGGAGCTTGTTCACCGCCTCCGGTGACAGGATCTCCTCGGTCACCATGGCAGCGCAGCCGCGCACGCCCGCGTCGTCCCACAGGGAGCTGGCCACCACGCGCAGCTGCCGGGTGGCGAGTGCGGTGCACTGCTGGAACACCACCTCGCGCACGCCCGCGACCAGGTGGTCGTAGGCCTCCGACAGGTCGCCGCCCAGAACGATCACCTCGGGGTTGAGCAGGTTCACCGCCCCGGCGAGCGCCTCGCCGAGCCGCCGCCCCGCGGACCGGACCAGGGTCACCGCGACCGGGTCGCCCCCGGAGGCCAGCGCCACCAGGTCCTTGAGGGTGTGCACCTCGCGCCCCTGTTCGGCGGCGCTGTCCAGCAGCCGCCGCCCGCCCGCGACCGCCTCCAGGCAGTCGGTGTTGCCGCAGCGGCAGGGGAGGCCGCCGCCGTCGCGCACCGGGATGTGCCCGATCTCCCCGGCGGCGCCCAGCGAGCCGCGCAGCAGCCGTCCGCCGGACAGGAGCCCGGCGCCGATCCCGGTGGAGACCTTCACGAACACCATGTCGTCGGGGTGTCCGTGCCCGCCCGCGATGTGCTCGCCGAGCGCCATCACGTTCACGTCGTTGTCGACCGTCACCGGCACCGGGAAGCGCTCGGAGACCAGCGGTGCCAGGGCCACCCCCGCCCACTTGCCCAGGAACGGGCGGTCGTCGGCGCGGCCCGCGTGGAACTCGACGGTCCCGGGCAGGCCGATGCCCACGCCGCGCACGTCACCGGGGTCGCGGCCCAGCGAGGCGATCTGCTCGGACCAGGTGTCCAGCAGCCAGGGGAGGGTGTCGTCGGGGCCCTGCTCCATGTCGGGTGAGCCCGGCGTGCGGGCCAGGACGTCGCCGTTGAGGTCGCACACGGCGGCCTGGCTGCGGACCATGCCGAGGGCGCTGGTGAGGATGAGGCCGCTGCCGGCGTTGAACTCCAGCAGGGTGGGCGGCCGGCCGCCGCTGGAGGCCGCTCCCGAGCCCTCGGTGACGAGCCCGCTGTTGATCAGCTCGGTCACCCGCAGGGCCACGGAGGGACGGGACAGGCCCGTGACCCGGCCGATCTCGGAGCGGCTGGTCGCGGTGCCCGAACGTACGAGCTCCAGGATGTGGCCGCTCGTGGCAGCGGAGGACAGGCGTCCCGGGGTTCTGGCCATATTTCATTCAACCATGGGGTTACGTCGTGAAGGCTGAGAGGTTATGTAAAGAATTGTTCTCAAGTGTGCTTGGTTTTTTACCATAGTCGGCTTAGGGTCAGAAGCGGAGAGCGGATCCGGTCGGTCCGCACCGCCCTCCCGCACCCCCCGTCGCGTCACACCCCGCCCCCCGCCCCCCGGCCCCCATCCCCTTCCCTCTCCGCTGGAGCAGACCGAAGATGCCGCAGCAGTCCGCGCCCCACCCCACCGACCTGGTGGTCTTCGGGGGCACCGGCGACCTGTCCATGCGCAAACTCCTCCCCTCCCTGTACCTGCTGGACCGCGACGGGCACCTGGACGGGGGAACCCGTGTCGTCGCCGTCTCGCGCGACGGCCTCACCGACGCCGACTTCAGGGACAAGGCCGCCGCCGCGGTCCGCGGCCACCACGCCGTCCGGATCGCCGAGCCCGACGTTCTCCACCGCTTCCTGGGCCGCCTCCACCACGTCACCGTGGACGTCGGCGGCGACCCCTTCGGCTGGGACGACCTCACCGCGGTCCTGGAGCCCGGCCGCGACCGCGTCTTCTACCTCGCCGTCCCGCCGATGATCTCCGGCCCCATCTGCCGCGGCCTGGCCGACGCCGGGCTGGTCACCCCCTGTTCCCGCGTGGTCATGGAGAAGCCCCTGGGCCGCGACCTGGCCTCGTCCCAAGCCGTCAACGACGCGGTGGGCGAGGTCTTCGACGAGTCGCGGATCTACCGGATCGACCACTACCTGGGCAAGGAGACGGTGCAGAACCTGCTCGTGCTGCGGTTCGCCAACGTCTTCCTCGAACCCCTGTGGAACTCCCGCTGGATCGACCACGTCCAGATCACCGCGGCCGAGACCGTCGGGGTGGGCGGGCGGCGCGGCTACTACGACACCTCCGGCGCCATGCGCGACATGGTCCAGAACCACCTGCTCCAACTGCTCTGCCTGACCGCCATGGAGCCCCCGGCCAGCTACGACCGCGACGCCGTCCGCGACGAGAAGCTCAAGGTCCTGCAATCCCTGCGCCCCCTGACCGGCGACCGCGTCGCCGAGGACACCGTGCGGGGCCAGTACGGGCGCGGCGCCGTCCAGGGAACCGAGGTGCTCGGCTACCTCGACGAACCCGGCGGACCCGCCACCAGCGACACCGAGACCTTCGTGGCACTGCGCGCCGAGGTCGCCAACTGGCGCTGGGCGGGTGTGCCCTTCTACCTGCGTACCGGCAAGCGCATGCAGCACTCGCGCTCGGAGATCGTGATCCGCTTCCGGGAGGTACCGCACACGATCTTCCCCGGTACCGACATGCCCGGACCGGGCAGCCTCGTCATCCGGCTCCAGCCGGACGAGGGCATACACCTGACCATGCTGGCCAAGACGCCCGGCGCCGGAGCGCTGCGGCTACGGCCGGTCCCCCTGGAACTCAGTTTCGCCGACACCTTCGCCGACCGCGCGCCCGAGGCCTACGAGCGGCTGCTGACGGACGTCCTGGCCGGGGACCCCACCCTCTTCATGCGCCGCGACGAGGTCGAGGCGGCCTGGCGCTGGGTGGACCCCGTCATCGAGGCGTGGAACGGCCTGAGCACCACCCCCGAGACCTATCCAGCCGGAAGCGCCGGCCCCGCGGGCGCGCACCGGCTCATCGGCCGTACCGGCCGGACGTGGCATGAAGAGGAGCGACCCCGATGACCGCGCACACCCCCGACAACGCAGGCGACTCCGGGCACGGACCCGCCGTCCACCCCGTCGTCGCCGACGTCACCAGGCGCCTCGCCGAGCGCAGCGCCGAGACCCGGTCCGCCTACCTGGCGCGGATCGACGAGGCGACGGGGCAGGGCCCCACCCGCACGTCCCTGGGCTGCGCCAACCTCGCCCACGGGTTCGCGGCCTGCGGCGTCTCCGACAAGCTCAAGCTGTCCGGTGACGTCACGCCCAACCTGGCGATCGTCTCCGCCTACAACGACATGCTCTCCGCGCACCAGCCGCTGGAGTCCTACCCGGCCCTGATCAAGGCCGCCGTGGCCGAGGCGGGCGGCGTCGCCCAGTTCGCGGGCGGCGTGCCCGCCATGTGCGACGGCATCACCCAGGGCCGGGCGGGCATGGAGCTGTCCCTGTTCAGCCGGGACGTCATCGCGATGGCCACCGCCGTGGCCCTGTCCCACGACATGTTCGACGGCGCCCTGATGCTCGGCGTGTGCGACAAGATCGTGCCCGGACTGCTCATCGGCGCGCTGTCCTTCGGCCACCTGCCGGTGGCGTTCGTGCCCGCCGGCCCCATGGCCTCGGGGCTGCCCAACAAGGACAAGGCCCGCGTGCGACAGCAGTACGCGGAGGGCAAGGTGGAGCGCCGCGAGCTGCTCCAGGCCGAGTCGGCCGCCTACCACTCGCCCGGCACCTGCACCTTCTACGGCACCGCCAACTCCAACCAGATGCTCATGGAGGTCATGGGCCTGCACCTGGCCGGGGCCAGCTTCGAGCAGCCGGGCACCCCGATGAGGGAGGCCCTGACCGCCGAGGCCGGACGCAGCGTGCTCGCCCGGACCGCCCTGGGAGAGGACCACAACCCCGTCGGCCGCCAGATCGACGAGCGCGCCATCGTCAACGCCGTGGTCGCCCTGCTGGCCACCGGCGGGTCCAGCAACCACACGCTGCACCTGGTGGCCATCGCGCGCGCCGCCGGGATCGAACTGGTCTGGGACGACTTCGCCGCCCTGTCCGAGGTGGTGCCGCTGCTGACCCGCATGTACCCCAACGGCGCGGCCGACGTGAACCAGTTCCACGAGGCGGGCGGCATGGCCTACCTCATCGGCTCCCTGCTGGACGCCGGGCTCCTGCACGAGGACGTGAGCACCCTGATGGGCGGGGGGCTGGGCCGCTACCGGCAGATCCCGCGCCTGGACGGGGGCGAGCTGACCTGGGGCGAGGGCCCCAAGGAGAGCGGGGACACCACGGTGCTGCGCGGGGTGGAGGACCCCTTCGCCACGGACGGCGGCCTGCGCATGCTCTCGGGCAACCTGGGCCGCGCCGTCATCAAGGTGTCGGCGGTCGCGCCCGAGCGCCACGTGGTGGAGGCCCCAGCACGCGTCTTCGGCGACCAGGCCGAGCTCCAGGACGCCTTCTCCGCCGGCGAGCTGACCGGTGACTTCGTCGCGGTGGTCCGTTTCCAGGGGCCGCGTGCCAACGGCATGCCCGAGCTGCACAAGCTCACCCCGCCGCTGGCGGTGCTCCAGGACCGCGGTCAGAAGGTGGCCCTGGTGACCGACGGGCGCATGTCCGGGGCCTCGGGCAAGGTGCCCGCCGCCATCCACGTGTCCCCCGAGGCCGAGGCGGGCGGAGCGCTGGCCTACGTGCGTGACGGCGACCCCATCCGCCTGGACGCCACCACGGGCACGCTGGAGGTGCTGGCGGACCTGACCGGCCGCGAGCCCGCCCGTCCCAGCGTGGACTCCTCCAGCGGCACCGGCCGTGAGCTCTTCGCCGCCCTGCGCGGCGTGGTCGGCCCCGCCGAGACGGGGGCCGGGATCTTCACGTCCCAGTCCTGAGGACACGCCGGGGGCCGGCCCCCGCGGCCGCGGCGTGCCCACCCCGAACCTTCGACCGACCCTGGAGAATCACGACATGACGACGAACCCCCGTTCGGGCGCGGACATCCTCGACCTGGCCCCGGTGATGCCGGTGGTGGTGGTCTCCGACGCCGAGACCGCCGTGCCGCTGGCCCGAGCGCTGGTGGCGGGCGGACTGCCGGGCATCGAGGTGACCCTGCGGACCCCGGCCGCGCTGGACGCCATCGGGCGGATCGCCGCCGAGGTGCCCGAGGCCGTGGTGGGCGCGGGCACCGTGGTCACCACGGAACAGGCGTCGGCCGCCGCCGGGGCCGGTGCGCGCTTCCTGGTCAGCCCCGGCTGCACGGACGGCCTGGTCTCGGCGATGGCCGACACCGGTCTGCCCTTCCTGCCCGGTGTGGGCACCGTGTCCGAGGCGATGGCGCTGCTGGAGCGCGGGGTGTCGGAGATGAAGTTCTTCCCGGCCGAGGCCGCGGGCGGCGCCGCGTTCCTGAAGTCGCTGGCGGGCCCCCTGCCCCAGGTGCGGTTCTGCCCGACCGGCGGGATCACCGCCGCCTCCGCCTCCACCTACCTGGCCCTGCCGAACGTGGGCTGTGTGGGCGGTAGCTGGCTGACCTCGTCCGACCTGGTGTCGGCGGGCGACTGGGACCGGATCACCGGTCTGGCCCGGGAGGCCGCGGCCCTCTAGGCCGTGTTTCCTTGAGGCTCCGCCGCGCCTCGCCTCGTGCCAGGACGCCGCAGGTACGGGAGTCCTCGGTCCCCGCGGTGCGCCCGTGCCTCACGGGCGCACCGCAGGGCCTCCGGCGGCCCCGTCGGCGCCCTCGCCACCCCCGGCGGCACAGGACTTAGTCCACCGAACAGAACCCGGGCCGTCCTCGCGCGTTCCCCGGTCCCCGTGGCGGTGACCGGGGGACCTGCTTTTCCGGTCACCGTTCAGCGTGCGGTCGGGGCGGCGTGGTGCTCCGGCATCCGGAAGTAGATCATCGGGTTGTCGGTGCTGGTGCGCACCGGCTCGCCCAGCCCCAGGTCCTCCCGCAGCTCCAGGAGCGCGACGTGGGGCGCGGGCGCCCGCTTGCGGGACGGGGTGAAGAAGTCCGTGCCGGTGCGGCGCAGCCACGACAGCACCGCGGCGCCCTCGGTCAGCGGCAGGGCCCGCCTGCCGTGGAAGACGTCGTGGACACTGACGGGGGTTCCCGGAGCGATCCGGGGGAACAGCTCGGACAGGTACCACTTCGCGAACCGGCCGTTGTGCGCGGCGTCCACGAACAGGTAGCCGATCCCCTCCGGGACCTGCGACATGTTCTCGCGGATGTCGCCCTTGTGGAACTCCCACCGGCCCAGGGCCAGGTCGGAGGGCACGTTCGCCACCACGTTGTCCACGATGTCGAAGGAGTGCAGCGTCCCCGTGCCGTTGTCGCGCAGCGCCTGCAGGATCCACGTGGTGGACCAGCCGTGGAAGGTGCCCAGCTCCATCACCGTGTCCGGCCGCGTCTCACGCAGCAGCATGTAGGTGATCTCCGCCTCCAGGTCGTCGAGCTGCGGAGTCATCCGCCCGCGCGTCCGACGGAGGAAGTCGCGTTGTGCGTCCCGGACCTTGGCCAGCGGATCCCGGTACCTGCGGTACAGGTCCCCGATCAGCGACAGGTCGATGTCCCCCATGCCGTTCCCCTCCGGTGTCGTCACGCGCGACGTCAATGCGGGTTTACCGTACCCCCGGCCGGTCGGATCACACAGTTCCCACCTGCGGAGCGGCGCCCCTTCAGGAGCGGTCCCGAGGGGCGTCCCGGGAGCTCCGGGAGTCCACCAGGACCTGGACGCCGTCCAGGACGCGTTCCAGTCCGAAGGCGAACTCGTGCTCGGGGGCGTACGCCGTCTGGTGCTCCCGGCCCACCGCGCTGCCCACGCGCGAGGCGAGCGGGTAGTCGTCGTCGCGTACGAAGGCCGCCAGCAGCGGGCCGTGGGTGCGCCACCACTGCCCGTCGGTCATCCCCGAGGACCTCTCGTTCTCACCCGCCGCCACGGCCTGGCCGGCGGCGCCCTCCGCGTAGCTGTTGACCAGGCTGACCGTGGAGTCCATCTCGGCGTCGGTCAGGCCCAGCCCGTCCACGGCCGACAGCTCGTACTCGTACTTGGCGATGAGGTGGGGGCCGAGCAGGCGGTTCCGGGGGGTTTGCAGCATCCACGGATGGCGCAGGAACAGCCGCCAGTTCGCGTACGCGACCGCGCCCAGCCGGTCCCGCCAGTGCCCGGGCCGCTCGCCGCCCTCGTACAGGTCCGCGTACGCGGCGTCGAGCATCAGGTCGACCAGCTCGCCCTTGCCGGGGACGTAGGTGTACAGCGACATGGTCCCCACGCCCAGGCGTTCGGCGACCTTGCGCATGGACAGGGCGGCCAGCCCGTCGGTGTCGGCCGTCTCCGAGGCCACGGCCACGATCCGGTCCACGCTCAGATCCGGTTTGCTCCGTCGGCTGACGGGCTCCTGGGTCCGCCACAGCAGGGCGAGGCTGCGTGCGGGGTCGCCGCTCCTGGGGTACTGCGTGGGCATCGGCCGTCCTGCTCTCGGTCCGGGTGGGGGCCAGTGTAGGGCAGGGCGCCCGCGCGGGCCGGTCGGCGTCCGGGCGCCGGGAGCGCGTTCACGCGCCGGGGTGGAGACGCGGGCGTCTCCGTCGGTGCTCAGGCGGGTTTGGCCGGGCAGTTCACCAGGTGGTCCTCGACCAGGCCCGCGGACTGGAGGTAGGAGTAGACGATGGTGGTGCCGACGAAGGTGAAACCGCGCTTTCGCAGGTCCTTGCTCACCCGGTCCGACAACGGGGTGCTCGCCGGGACCTCCGACGGTTCGGTGAAGCGGTTGACCACGGGCGATCCGTCCACCCAGCCCCAGAGGTAGTCGGCGAAGGTGCCGTACTCGGCGCGTACCTTCTGGAAGGCCTGTGCGTTGCGGGGAAGCGAGGCCACCTTGAGCCGGTTGCGGATGATCCCGGCGTCCCGGAGGAGCCGGTCGGTCTCCTCCTGGCCGTAGTCCGCGATCCGGTCCGGGTCGAAGCCGTCCAGGGCACGCCGGTAGTTCTCCCGTTTGTTGAGCACGGTGGCCCAGGACAGCCCCGCCTGCGCGCCCTCCAGGACGAGCATCTCGAACAGGTGGGCGTCGTCGCGTGAGGGTCTGCCCCACTCCTCGTCGTGGTAGGCCCTCATCAGCTCGGACGCCCCCCGCGCCCAGGCACAGCGCTGGTCGGACATGGCAGCTCCTCGGGGCAGGCGGCGGTGGTCGCCTCCATGGTGCCCGGTTCCGGTGACAGTCCGGAACGCGTCCACCGCGCGGGCGAGGAGGTGGGGCGACACCATCAATCCGGTCATCCGGGCGGTACCCCGGAACGAGCCGGCCAGGACCCTCCACGGCTGCGAGGCGATCAGCCACCACAGGTGACGCCGGGGTCCGCGGGCGTCCGGTGTCCCGGTCGCGGGCAGCCGCGGCGGCGGTGGTGGCGCGGGCGGTCGCGGTGGTGAGGCGGGGCCCGCCCGCGTGTGCTCGCGGCCGCGGCCGTCCCGGTGCCCGCCATGGACTCCTCCGCTCAGATCATGGAATTCATCCCATGAAAGCAGGTCCCTTCTGTGGGCGGAAGGTGCCTCATTCACCTGTGGACGGCTCCGGAATTCCCCGTTCCACCGCGCGTTATGACGGATCGTCAGCATCATAGGCACCCACGGTAACAATTGCACCAAGAGGGATCAGGGTGCTAATAGGTGGACAATCCTCATAACACGTACGTCACAAAAAATGGTTCCAGCCATAATGCCGGGAAGAACGCGCATCATATGGCGGTGGTGGACCAGAAAATAGTGCGGAGAGCGGGAGGCGACCGGATCGTGGCGAGTGGCTCGGAGATGCCGGACGGTCATGAGACACCGGTCGGTCAGGAGGCACAGGCCGCCTACTGCAAGGAGCTCATGGATCCCGGCTGGTCCGGACCGCCGGGCCGTCGGCGCCCCATCATGGTGGTTCGCGGGCCGCAGGGATACGGCAAGTCGCACTTCGTGCGGCACAAGGCTCGGGAGCTGGAGAGGATCGGCGTCCCCTACGCCCATCTGGACCTGTCCGACGCCAGGTACCACTCCAGTGTCCCCGACACCTTCGCCGCCATCTCCTCCCACCAGGAGAAAGGACTCGCCCGCGCCCTGAAGTACTACGGGCGCCTCCAGTTTCCCCGGCTCTGGATCGGCCTGATCACCATTCGCCTGGAAATCGACCTCGACGGAGAGCCGGACGACGAGAGCGATATCCAGGGCAGGAACGACCGGGCGCACGCGGAGATCACCAAGCTGGTGGACCAGGTGTGGCCCGACGGCATGGGGCGGCTGAGCAGGTTCCTGGGTGAGGCGGGCAACCTCATTCCGCCCGCCGAGCTGATCGGCGTCGACCCCCTGCCCGTCGACATCGCCAGGTGGGTCGCCGCGGTCTCGGGGGTGGGCGCCCGCGTACTGGAACGCGTCTTCGACTGGATGCGCACCCAGGGGCAGGGCGGCCAGGCCAGGGAACAGGTGGCCGACTCCCTCTACCACCTGTGGCTACAGGCGCGGGAACCCGACGCCGTGGACGCCGTGTCCCGTATCTCCAACCGGGAGAAGGTGGGCCGCTTCCTGAGCGAGGCCATGTTCACCGACCTCCAGCACGCGGCCAGGCGCGTGGGCTACCAGCCCACCCCCGTCCTCTTGCTGGACAACGCCGACCAGGGCGTGGGACCCGTACTGCTCAGGTCCCTGGCCGAGGCGCCGGCGCCCTTCGCCAGGACGGGGCTCTTCGGCGGAGTCGGCTTCCCCGAGCCGCTCACCGTCGTCGCCACCACGGCCGAGACGGTCGAGGGAGTGCCCCTCGAACGGTTCTACGAGGACATCCGGCAGTACATGCGCTTCTCCTCCCTGGCCCCCCTGGGCCGACCGGACGTCGGAGAGCTGTTCTCCCGTGCCCGCTCCCGGGCCAAGGGCAGCGGCCGTGTCTCGAAGGAGATCGTCGACCTCCTGGTGAACTTCACCGGGGGACATCCGGGAACCACCGCCCAGCTCACCGACGCCTGGGTCGCGGTCCAGGGGAACAGCCTGCACGGCGCGCTCTCCCACCGCCCGGTGGACACGGTCACCAGGCTGGAGTCCACCGTGACCGTCGAGGAGCACATGCTCGCGACGGCACTCGGCGCCGACCCCGACCTGCTGGACCACCGGCTCAGGGAGGCGCTCGTCACCTGCTCCGCGGCCAGGGACCCCGACGCGGGGCTGTGGCTGAACCGGTCGGGTGAGCTCACCGAACGCGTCGAGGAGGACCGCCTCCTCGCCTATCCGCTGTGGGACCGGGCGGATCCGGAGGCGACCACGGTGCTGCGCCGCCTCCTGTCCCGGCGCCTGGCCAGGCGCTCGACCGGCGCCCCCGGGAACTGGGACGCGGTCCACCTCGCACTCGCCGACTACTACCAGAGCGGACAGGCCGACAACCAGAGCCCCGCCGAGTGCGAGATCCACCACCGCCTCTGCGCCGGACAGCTCTCCCGCGTGGCCTGGCACCTCCAGGGCTGGCTCCAGGCCCCCGACATCGGCGGAGAGGAGTGGGTCAGGCTGCTGCGCGAGGTCACCGCGGCACCCCTGCGGGTCCGCCCGTCGCTTCCGCTTCTGGACGCGTGGGCGAACATGTGGCAGCCGCACGCGGCCACGGAGGAGACGGAAGGGGCGCAGGAGACCGAGGCCATCCTCAAGCTCGTCGCGGCCCTCCAGATCCTCAACGACCCCGACCACTTCCGTTCCGGGGCCCTGCACTCGGTCTGCCACATGGCGTTGAACGACTTGGCCGGGCGGGCTCCGAAAGGAGCCGCCCACATCCTGGAGGAGGCGGCCTGGCACCTGAGGCTGGTCGCCAAGTTCGGAGCCAGGGCATGAGCGGCCATCCACCAGAGAAGGGACGAGCATGACCGGCCCCGACAACGCACCCTCGTTCGCGCACATGCCCGGTGAACCGGGATCCGTCTTCAGGAGGTGGCTGAGGCGCTGGTGGAGACTGCTCGTGCCCGCCCTGGTACTCCTGCTCGTGGTCCCGGTCGCCCTCTACTGGGACGTGTTCACCTGCGGCGGGCCCACCAGCGGCGTGCGCCTGGTCGACGGGCAGTGCGTGGGCGTCACCGACGGCTCGTACCTCTACCACGAGCAGTACACCGAGGTGCAGGCCGACATCGCCCGGGAGAACGCCCGGGTGGCGGAGGAGGCCGGCGGGCACGTCGTCCGGATCGCCCTGCTGGGCACGCTCACCTTCGGCGATGTCAGCCCCATGGACCCCGTCCGTATGGTCAGGTCGCTGGAGGGCGCCTACACCGCCCAGATGCGGGCCAACCACTCTCCCCACTTCGGTGACGAAAGTCCCGGGATCCAGCTCTACCTCGCCAACATGGGCGGTCAGCAGAGGCAGTGGGAGCCGGTCGTGTCCGACCTCGTCGCCATGTCGGAGGACGAGGACAACCCCCTCGTGGCGGTCATCGGCATGGGGGTGAGCATCGACTCCACCCGGGACGTCGCCGCCCGCCTCAACACGCACGGCATCCCGATGGTGTCCTCCGCGGTCACCGCCGACGGCCTCGCCCAACCGGAGACGCCGGGCCTGGTGCGCGCCGCCCCCAGCAACACCGAGTACGTGCGGGCGCTGCGTGCCTACCTCGACGACCTGGAGGAACCGGCTCGGGCGACCCTGGTCTACGACGACAACGAGCCCGACCTGTTCGTCGAGTCCCTGCGCGAGGCCTACGAGAACCAGCTCGGCGTCTACATCTCCGGGCACCCCCAGGAGTACATGGGCACGACCGTCGGCGACCCTCCCAAGGCGGGCCTGTTCGACACGGTGGTCCTCAACATGTGCGTCGCGAAGACCGACACGGTGTTCTTCGCGGGACGCGCTCCGGACCTCAAGGAGTTCATCGCCTCCCTCGCCCACCGGAACTGTACGGACCAGTCCTTCCGGGTGCTGTTCGTCGCCATCGGCCTGACCGCCATGGACGACGAGGAGGTGCAGGGCTATCTGAGGGACGGTGACATCACCCTGGTCTACGCCTCTTCCGTCGACCACCGCTGGAACGCGGGCGACCCCTCGGTCGAGAGGCCGCCCCACTACATGTCGTTCGTGAACGCCTTCCACGAGTACGTCGGGGACGAGGACCCCACCGCCCTCCACAACGGATACGCCCTGATCAACCACGACGCGTTCGCCGTGGCGGCCAGCGCGGTGCGGATGACCAACAGGATGGACCTGGAGGGCGCCCCGCCCACCTCGAAGGAGGTGAGCTCCTACCTGATGCTGCTCAACAGCGCCCACAGGGTCCGTGCGGGCGGCGGGTTCCTCAGCTACAGCGAGGAGCACGGCGGGGAGGCGGCCGGCAGGTACGTGCCCGTCGTCGAACTGCCCGTGGAGGAAGACCTCCCCAGGCCCCGTCCGCACGTCGTCGGCGGTGCCGGCAGCCTGTGACCCGATCCGGCCCGGCCCCCGGAGGAAGGGCCGGGCCGGCGCCTGCCCACCCGCCCCGGGAAGATCCTGTACGCCGTACGGAATCTTTCCCGGGGCTCTTGTGTTGCTTGGAGCGTAGGGCGTACTGTACGCCGTACGGGATCAGGTGGCGAGAGGGGAGGCGCAGTGGAAGCGACCGGTTACGCGGTCACCGCACGCGGTCTGGGGAAGCGCTACGGGAGGAGCTGGGCGCTGAGGGGGTTCGACCTCGACGTGCCCGTCGGCAGCGTGTGCGGGCTGCTCGGACCCAACGGCGCGGGCAAGACCACCGCCGTGCGCGTCCTGGCCACGCTGCTGCGCGCGGACGAGGGCACCGCCGTCGTCGCCGGGCACGACGTGGCCGCGAGCGGGGACGGAGTGCGCCGCGGTATCGGGCTGGTGGGACAGAACGCGGCCGTCGACGAGGTGCTCAGCGGGCGGCAGAACCTGGAGATGTTCGGACGCCTGTACCACCTGGGCGCCCGGCGGGCCGCCACACGTGCGGACGAGCTGTTGGAGCGCTTCCGGCTGGCGGACACCGGTGGTAAGCCGGTCAGCGCCTACTCCGGCGGTATGCGCCGACGCCTGGACCTGGCCGCGAGCATGGTCCTGTCCCCGCCGGTGCTGTTCCTGGACGAGCCCACCGCCGGGCTCGACCCGCGCGGGCGGGGCGAGGTGTGGAGCGCGGTCCGCGAGCTGGTGGCGGACGGCACGACGGTACTGCTCACCACCCAGTACCTGGAGGAGGCCGACCAGCTCGCCGACCGGATCTCGGTGGTCGACTCCGGACGCGTCGTCGCCGAGGGCACCCCGGAGGAGCTCAAGTCCCGCCTGGGCGGCGACCGGATCGACGTGGTGCTGCGCGACGCCGCCGCACTCGACGCGAGCGCGGCCCTCATCGAACGGGTGGTCGGCGAGCGGCCCGGGACCGAGGCCGACACACGGCGGATCAGCGTGGGTGTGGGGGACCGGGTCGCGGCCCTCACCGGCGTGGCACGGGCGCTGGAGGCGGAGCGGATCGCGGTGGAGGACATCGCGCTGCGCCGCCCCACCCTGGACGAGGTGTTCCTGCACCTGACCGGCGACCGGGCGGAGGAGACCCGATGAACGACAACACGACCCGTACCGGTGGACCGACGGTGGCCGACCGCCTCCTGTGGGCGCTCGCGGACGGGTGGACCATCACCCGGCGCGACATCTTCCACTGGCGGCGCCGGCCCGGTCAGCTCGTCGCCGGGCTGCTGTTCCCCGTCGCCATGGTGCTGATGTTCGGGTTCCTGTTCGGCGGGGCGATGACCGTGCCCGGCGGCGGGGACTACAGGGAGTTCCTGATGCCCGGCATGTTCGCCATGGCGATGGTCTTCGGGGTGGGTGAGACGGTCACCGCCGTGTCCGACGACACCGCGCGCGGGGTCACCGACCGGTTCCGCTCCATGCCCATGGCGCCCTCGGCCGTCGTGGTGGGCCGGTGCGCGGCGGACATGCTCAGGTCCGCGGTCACCCTGGCCCTGCTGGTCGTCTGCGGGCTGCTGGTGGGCTGGCAGTGGAACGGCACCCCGGGCGAGGCCGCGGCCGGGATCGGACTGCTCCTGCTGCTGCGCTTCTCCCTGGTGTGGGTGGGTGTCTACGTCGGCCTGGCCGTCCGGGGAGAGGGGGCGGTCACGGCCGTGCACACCCTGGAGTTCCCCCTGGGGTTCCTGTCCAACGCGTTCGTGGCCACGGCCTCCATGCCGCTCTGGCTGGGCGCGGTCGCGGACTGGAACCCCTTGTCCTCCACCGTCGCCGCGGTCCGGGAGCTGTTCGGCAACCCGGGCTGGGGAGGTGAGAGCTGGATCGCGCAGAACGCCGTGCTCATGGCCGTGGTCTGGCCGCTGGTGATCACAGCGGTCTTCTTCCCGCTCTGCGTCCGGCGGTTCCGCTCCCTCGGGCGATGAGGGTCAGGTCGTGAAGTGGCCGAGGAAGACCCGGGCCCGCCTGCGTCGACGGGCTGTGAGCGGGAGCAGCACGAACAGCAGGAAGGCGAACAGCGCGACCCCGGCCAGGTTGAGCCAGCGCAGGCCGCTGATGCCCGGGCCGGTGTGGGCGTCGACCAGCACCGCCACGTTCAGGACGAGGGACAGGAGGCAGAGGGCGCCCTGGGTCCTGGGCCAGTACGGGGCCGCCAGCAGCATCCGGGCCTGGTCCCGGGCGATTCGGTTGACCACGGGATCAGCGCCGGGGACACCCGCGCGTACCAGCCGCCGGACCTCACGCATCCGGGCGTGGCCGGTGTCCGGGGGCAGGGGCTCCTCGGGGGCCACCCGTGTGGCGAACACTCCCATGAGAACTCCGAAGAACACGCCGGAGGGGACTCCGAGCAGCAGGGCCGTCAGGACGGATTCGGAAGAGTACACGAACAGGGGGAACACCGACATGCAGCACCCGAAGAGGACGCCGCAGAGGACACCGGCGACGACTCCGTACCGCCGTGGGCTCCGCTGGGCGTAGGCCTGGACTCGGAGGAACAGGGGAGGGCGCCGTCGGCTCACCGGGCCACCCGCTGGTGCGCCGCGTCGTAGAGGGCGCAGAACTCACGCATCCGGCGGCGCCGGGGAGCCAGCGCCAGGGCGAGAACGGCGAAGCCGGCGAAGAGAAGGGCCGTGTTCAGGCCGATCGCCGTCAGGGCGGGGTCCTCGTCGGATAGCCCTCGCACGAGCAGGGGCACGCCGCTGCCGCTCATCACCCCGAAGATGACGAGGTGGCCCGCCAGCGCCGGCCGGTACAGCAGCCAACCGGCCGACCTGACGTGTACTCCGGCGTGGACACGGGCGAGCAGGTTGATCCGGGGGTCATCGCCCATGACGGCGTTGCCGGCCAGGACCCGCGCCTTGCGCAACTGTTCGCGCGTCGTCCACGGAGGCAGGGACCTCGGGTGCACGGCCTCCAGGGAGACGGTGAACGCCAGCGCGAGGAGGATGAGAACGGGAAGGACTCCCATCGCGACGGTTCCGAGCGTGTCGGAGAGGAGCCCGGACGCCTCCGACCAGGCCGGATCAGGGCCGAACCAGGTGGTGCCCGTCACCGCGGCGGCGGCCCTGGCCCCGATGGTGAGGACCAGCAGTGCGCCGGACGCCGTCCAGCAGAAGGCCGTCACGACGAGCCTGGGACCGTACAGCTCTCCGTGGCTCGGCGGGAGGCGGACGTTCGGGGGCTGGTGCACGGGTCCTCCGTGGGGCCCGCGGTGGGGGAGCGCGATCGGGCCGGTGCCGCGCCTGCCCGAATCCTAGACGAGGCGGGGGATGGCGGACGCGGCGTGGCCGCTTTCGGACACGAGGGCCCACACGTCTCAGAGACACCCTCCACCACACGAGGCGCCCTCTCCGGGACCGTCAGTCCTCCGGCGTCTTCCCGGGATCCGCCAACGGCAGCCGCACCGTGAACGTGGTGCCCTCGCCCAGGACGCTGTCCACCGTCACCGAGCCGCCGTGCAGCTCCACCAGGTTGCGCACGATGGCCAGTCCCAGCCCGCTGCCGCCGGTGCGCCGGTTGCGCGACTTCTCCGCCCGCCAGAACCGGTCGAACACGTACGGCAGGTCCCTCGCCGGAATGCCCACGCCGGTGTCCGCCACCTCGATGACCGCCTCCCCGCCCGAACGCCGCGCCCCGACGGTGACCGTCCCGGGGGCCGGAGTGTGCCGTAGCGCGTTGCCCAGCAGGTTCCCGATCGCCTGGACCAACCGCGTCCGGTCGGCCACGAGCACCACGTCCTCCGTCTCCGCGACCAGCCGCAGCCCGGCCGAACCGGCCCTCAGCCTCTGGCTGTCCACCACCTGTTCCACGAGGAGCCCCGCGTCCACCGGCTCCGGTGAGAGCCGCAGCTTGCCCGCGTCCGCCAGCGCCAGGTCCTGGAGGTCGTCGACGATGTCCTGGAGCAGCAGCGTCTCGCCGACCAGCATCCCCATCCGGTCCCGGTCCAGGTCGGCGATCCCGTCCTGGGCCGCCTCCAACCAGCCGCGCAGGTTGCTCAGCGGTGTCCGCAGCTCGTGGGAGACGTCGCTGACCATCGCCTTGCGCTGCTCCTCCAACCGCTCCAGGTGTTCCGCCATCTCGTTGAACGCGTCCGCCAGTTGCCCGATCTCGCCGGAGTCGCGCACCCTGACCCGGGAGCCCGCACGGCCCTCGCGCATGCGCCGTACCGCGTCGGTGAGTGCCCGCACGGGTCGCACGAGCCGTGTCGACAACACCACGCTCACGACCACCGTCAGCACCAGTACCAGAAGCACCACGCCGAACACCCGCAGCAGGCTCTCGCCCGTCAGCGGCATGACCCCCGCGGCCTCCCGCTCCGGGTCGTCGATGAAGAGCAGCGCCGCCGGGGCGACGTACGGATCGAGCTGCTCACGGCGTGCGGAGTCCAGGCAGGAGGAGGTGCGCGCGTCGAACCTCGGCGGCTCGGGAGGAGCGGGGGCCTCCTCCCGGGGGCCGACCGCGTCGGACGCGGGGTCGGGGACCGGGTACTCCGGTGTCGGCTCGGGAGCAGGCGCCGGTTCCTCCTGCGCCTCCGGTCCCGCCGACTCCTGCGGGGGCAGCCAGGGCTGGGGCTCCCCGTTCCCGTCGTCGGGCACCATCCCCCCGGCCTCGTCCTCCGGCACAGTGGAGGGAGGTGCGCCGCCCTCCGTGGGCTCCTCCGACGGGTTCCCCGGAACGGAGGGCTCCAGGGGAGCGCGTGCCTCGTCGGCGGGCGGGGGGAGCGGAGGCATCGCCACGGGAACACCCGCGGCTCCGTCGATCCGGAACTCGGCCCGGACCTCCTCCTTCGCCTCCTCGGCGCCGAGACAGCTCCGGACCAGCCGGTTCAGCTCCTCCAGCGCCCTCCGTTCGCCCTCGGTGGGCTCGTCCAGCGTTTCGAGTGAGCAGTCCGCCCACATGTGCGCGTCCACCCGGGACCCGGTCACGGCGGGCCTCCCGCTCGGGCCGGTCTCCACCTCCACGGCCAGGCCGTACCTCGCGACCAGGCACTCCGCGCCGGCCGTGGCCGTGTCGAGCAGCCGTGCGCCGTCGTCGTCCGACAGCGCGAAGGGGCCCACCGCGCGCGGGTCGATGCGCCCGGAGACGTCCGGGGCGAGGGTGACGTCCACCGCCAGCGGGTCCACCACAGACGACGTGCGCGACGGAAGCGGCCGCGCCTCGTCCGTCGAGTCCGCGATCAGGCCGTGGTTCTCCGTGGTCAGGACGATCCGGCGCCCCGTCTCCCCGGCGAGCTCCCGCACCGTCCCGCGCACCCCGTCCCACTCGGGATGGGCCGCCGCGTACGCCACGAGCGTGTCGTGGATACGGGTGTCCACGGCCAGGGTCTCCCCCTGTTGCACGGTGAGCGACTCCGACGTCCCCTGCACCGCCAGCCACGCGGTCGCGGTGATCGAGCAGACGGCCACCAGCACCGAACTCGCCAGCATGCGCGCCAGCAGGCTGTGCCGCAGTGCGCCCCTACGCCGAGCGGCCATCGGGGGTCCCGACGAGTTTGTAGCCGACCCCGTAGACGGTGACCAGGCGCACCGGTCTGCGCGGGTCGGGCTCCAGCTTCCTCCGCAGGTTCTTGACGTGCACGTCGATGGTGCGCTCGGTGATGAACCGGCTCATGCCGTGGATGTGCTCCAGCAGTTGTGCCCGGGTGAGGACCCGGCCGGGCCGGGCGGCGAGCGCCGCGAGCAGTTGGAACTCGGCGGGCGTGCACTCCACCGGTGAGCCGTCCACCCGTACCGCGTGGCGCGACGGGTCCACCGCGACCGGACCCGCGCGCAGTACCCGGTCGGGCTCCTCCGCGCCCCTCCTCGAACGGCGCAGCAGCGTGCGCACCCGTGCCATCAGCTCACGCGGACTGTAGGGCTTGGTGACGTAGTCGTCGGCTCCCAGGTCCAGTCCCGTCAGCAGGTCCTCCTCGGTGGAGCGGGCGGTGAGCATCAGCACCGCGACGTCGGACTCCGCACGCAGTGTCCGGCAGGCTTCGAGGCCGCTCATGACCGGCATCATCACGTCCAGTACGACCAGGTCGGGGCGTTCCCGGTGGTGTTCCTCGACCACCGCGCGGCCGTCGTGGACGACGCGGACGAAGTGGCCCTCGTGCTCCAGGTAGCGCCGGATCAGGTCGGCCTGGTTGACGTCGTCCTCGGCGACCAGGACATGCGCGCACACGGTGACCTCCGATCGGCTCACGGCCCGGTGCTCCGGGGCCTCGGTGCGGCTCGATCGTACGTGTCGGCGGAGGTGCCCGGACAAGGCGTTCAGAGCCGTCGCAGGTCAACACACAGGACATACACGGCAGGCACACAGGTTCTTCACATCCGTGCGCCAGTCTTCGTGGCGTCCGGCAGGGAAGCAGCCCGTCGGACGCCTCCACGAACGAAGCCGGATGGATTCCATGCGCCGATCCACGATGCCCGCACGGCCCGCCCGGGTCCTGCCGCAGATCGCGGCCGCCGCGGCCCTGGCCGTGCTCACGGCCTGCTCGTCCGCTCCCGCCGAGGACGCCTCGGCGACCGGGGAGCCGACCGCCGGAGCCGCTGACGGGACCGCTCCCGCCGAGATCGCCACGGTCGTCGGCGACGGGATCGACGTCCGCACCGAGCCGGGTGGCGGCGAGGTGTCGCAGACCCTCGCCAGCCCGAACGACTTCGGGGTGGACCGCACGTTCCTGGTCGAACAGAAGAGGGGCGAGTGGCTGGAGGTGCTGCTGCCGGTCCGTCCGAACGGCAGCACGGGCTGGATCAGGAGCGACGAGGTGGAGCTGACTTCCACGCCGTTCCGTGTGGAGATCGACACCGGGGACTTCACGTTCACCGTCTTCGACGGCGACGAGGAGGTGCGTACCGGGGTGATCGGTACGGGGGAGGGCGAGACGCCCACCCCGCCGGGCCGCTACTACTTCACCGAACTGCTCCGGCCGAAGGACCCGGAGGGGCCCTACGGGGTCTACGCCTTCGGGCTGAGCGGGTTCTCCGAGTCTTTGGAGACCTTCGCGGGCGGACCCGGCCAGCTCGCCGTGCACGGCACCAACGACGAGGACGCGTTGGGCCGCCGGGTCAGCCACGGGTGCGTCCGGGTCTCCAACGAGGACGTCACCTGGATGGCCGAGAACCTGCCGGTCGGCGCCCCGGTGGAGATCTCCGGATGAGGCCACCGGCTCCGGACCGCCGCGCGGGGCGGTATCCCGCGCACACGAACCGACAGCAAGGAACCACCATGCGTCTGAAGTCCTACGTGATCATCGGTGTCGCGGCGGCGGCCCTGTTCGGAGCCTCTCCGGCCTTCGCCGGGGAGGGCGACGGCTCCACCCCTCCGGCCGACTGCTGGGCGACGCCGAGCCAGGGGGCCGGGGCGCCGGGCGAGGGCGCCGTGCCGCCCGGGAGCGACGAGCCGTGCCCGGACGCCGGTCCCGGCGAGGAGCCCGCGCCGTCCGAGGCGCCCATGCCGCCCTCGCCGGCGGAGGAGCCCGCGCCGTCCGAGGACGAGGCCGCGGAGGAAGCCGAGGAGGAGGCGATCGTGGAGGACGAACTCGAAGCGATCGAGGAGGCCGAGGCCGCCGCCCCCGTGCCGGCGGACCCCAACTACACCGGCTGATCCGCTGATCCGCGGCCGGGGACGTCCGGCCCCGGCCACGGGCCGGCACCAGGGGTCCGCCGCACACGCGGCGGGCCCCTTCGTGCCGGCCCGGCCCGGAAGGGGCCGGTCAGGAGGGGCCGGGGTCCGACCCGGACCCGGACGTGCTCGCGGGCGGTTCGACGGACTGCCGGTGCCGGAACACGTTGAGCGGGTCCCAGCGCTTCTTGACCCGTTGCAGCCGGGGGTAGGCGTCCTTGTAGTAGAGCTTCGACCAGCGCTCCCCGGAGTGGTTCCAGGACGTGTCGCCCAGGTCGGCGTCGGGATAGTTGATGTAGCAGCCGTCGGTGGCGTCGCCGATCACGGGGACCCCGCCGGTGGAGGCGAACGTCTTGCGGTAGATGTCGCGGATCCACTTGATGTGCATGTCCACGTCCGACTCCTTCTCGACGCGCTTCCAGTAGACCTGGAACTGCAGCTTCAGGACGGAGTCGCGCTGGGGTACGGCGGTCTCCCGGAACGGCCTGTTGATGGCGCCGCCGTAGGAGTCGACCTGGATCAGGGCCTCCTTGTTGACGTAGCCGGTGTAGTGCTCCTTGCCCAGGTAGGCCCACATGGCCTCGATCTGGGCCCGGCTGAAGGGCCTGCGCAGGTAGGCCGACTTGTACTTGCCGCACCGGTTCTCCCCGGAGCCGTTCAGCGCCTGGGTGGCCGTCAGCCAGGGCAGGTGCCGGGGCTCCAGCATGCCCTGGACCGGCGGGTGCTCCCCCATGGGCGCCGACATCTGCCCCGACTCCGGCGCGATCCGGCCGTCTACGGCGTCCAGGAACTCCTTCATGGCGCGCCCGCCCCCGGTGTCGTCGGCGTCGACCTGGGCGACGAGGCCGATCTCCCCGTTGCTGACGTGGTTGAGCTTGAGCATCGCGAACAGCTTCCCGGACGGCTCCTCCGGGTCCTGGTGGTCGCGGAAGTACTCGCCGTACGCCGTGACCAGGTCGGCGAAGTCGTCCTTGGTGAAGTCGGACCACTTCCACGAGCGTCCGGTGAGGAGCACGTTCGACGGGGGCTCGGGCAGGTCGCGGAACCAGAAGCGGGTGACCACCCCGAAGTTCCCTCCGCCGCCCCCGGTGTGCGCCCACAGGAGCTCGCGGCGGTCGGGGTCGGGGTCGTCCCGGGTGGCCAGGACGAGCTCGACCGTGCGGTCGGGCCGCACCACCGCCACCTCCACCGCGTACAGGTAGTCCACGGTGAGCCCGCACTGGCGTGAGAGCAGGCCGAAGCCGCCGCCGGTGATGTGGCCGCCCGTCCCCACCGAGTAGCAGGAGCCGCCGGGCAGGGCCCTTCCGCTGAGCGGGTACAGGTGGCTGTAGACGTGCCAGTTGGTGGCCCCCGCCTCCACGCAGTACGCCTCCAGCGAGGGGTCGTGGTAGACCCCGCACATCGGGCTGACGTCCAGGATCACCCGGACGTCGTCGCCGCAGACGAAGTCCTCGTAGCAGTGGCCGCCCGACCGCACGGTGATCCGCGTGCGCTCCGGATGCTCCGGCGCCTGGTTGACCGCCTCGGACAGGGCGCGGGCGGCACCCTCGGGCGAGCCCACGAGGCGGACGTAGTCGGGACGGGCGATCCAGCGTTGGTTGAACCCCCGGTTGAGCGCCGGATAGCGCTTGTCGGAGGGCGCGATGGTGGTCAGGGGAGGAGTTCCGTGGTCACGGGTCATGACGAGCCGCCTGCGCTGAAGGAGAACGAGACGCCACGTAGCTACCCAGCGTGACCGGGCACGAAAAGTAGTCGACACCTCATCGCTGGTTACGGACAGTGTTGATGGTCCGTAAGCAGGGCGGCCCACTCACCGAAACGGCGTTTGGTGCGCGCGGGCCCTCCACGCGCGGCGTCACCGGCGGGGAGGGGCTCCTCGGAACACGGGGGCGTCGCCGTGGCCGCCTCCGCGTCGGGCGGCGGCCACGGCGGCGGCCCTCAGCTCGCCAGGATCTGCGGCGAGACCGTCTTGAGCATCGCGTCGGCCCACTTCATCTGCCGCAGGGACTGCGGGTGGCACCGCTTGGTGAGTGCGAGCAGGTCGGGGTCCGCGACCACCTGCGCACCCTGTCCGAGCAGGTCCCAGTCCAGGGATACGCCCGCGGCCATGCGGTACAGCCGTCGCAGGTCCGCCAGGAGCAGCAGTTCCGGGCCGGAGTCCTCGCCCGGGATCTCACCCGCCTCCTCCGTGGGCGGTTCCGGGTTCTCCAGGTCCGGGTTCCCCAGATCCAGGCCGTAGCGGGGCCCGGCCGCGACGATCTCCCGCACGTGCTCCCGTGACCAGCGGACCAGGTCCTGTGCCACGTGGTGGATCTCCTGCTCCTTCGCGTGCCGGTCGGCGAGCCTGAGCAGCTCCCCTGCCAGGGCGCTCTCCGAGTCGTACAGTTCACGCAGTGCCACACCGATCTTCATCGCGTACCTCCACCGAGGCGCTCCTCGGAGGCGGCTCCGGGGCCGCCCGTGGTCTCGGTCGTCCCGGCGCCGACCGGCCGGGACGCGGTCGTCGTCGGCGCGGGCGCCGGTACGCCGCCACCGGAGCCCACGAGCCGCAGCCGGGCCGCCGAGGTCTTGAACAGGGGCTGCTTGGACACCGGGTCCCAGTCGGTGACGGTCGTCTCGTTGGCCGCCCGGTCCCTCCTGCCGGCCTCCTCGTCCGTCACGGTGTCCCAGTAGCCGTAGTGGAACGGGACGAAGAGCACCCCGGAGCGGATCTCGTTGATCCGCGCCCGTGCCCGGATCACCCCGCGCGGCGAGGCCACCTCGACGTGGTCGCCCTCGGACACCCCGGCCTCCCGCGCGTCGTCGGGGGAGATCTCCACCCAGACGTCGGGGGCCGCCTTCTGCAACTGGGGAGAGCGCCCGGTCTTGGTGCGCGTGTGGAAGTGGTAGAGCGTGCGGCCGGTGATGAGCGCGAAGGGGTACTCCCCGTCCGGCTTCTCGTGCGGAGGCAGGTACTCGGCGGCCTTGATGATCGCCCTGCCCTCGGGGTTCATCGCCTTGTACTCGGTCGGCTCCAGCGGTGCGCCGGTGACCAGGTCGCGGCCGTAGCTCTCGCACTGGTCGGGCTCGGCCCAGAACCGGCCGTCGGCGTAGAGCCGCTCGGTGCCGTCCGGGTTCTCGTCGTTGCAGGGCCACTGGACGCCGCCGCTGCCGCGCAGCTTCTCGTGGGTCAGTCCGGTGTAGTCGCACAGCTGGCCGGCGCTGGCCCGCTTCCACGCCTCGAAGGCCGACTCCGGGTCGTGCCACTGCGGGAAGGGCTCCCCGTCCTTGTCGCGAAAGTCCATCCGCCGCGCGTAGTCCAGGAAGATGTCGAGGTCCGACCGGGCCTCGCCGGGCGGGTCGACGGCCTTGTCGGACAGGTGGACGGTGCGGTCGGCGTTGGTGAACGTCCCCGTCTTCTCACCCCAGGTCGCGGCGGGCAGGACCACGTCCGCGAGTTCGGCGGTCTCGCTCATGAAGATGTCCTGTACCACCAGGAACAGGCCCTGCTGCGCGAGCAGCGAGCGGATCCGCTCCAGCTCCGGCAGCGACACCGCGGGGTTGGTGGCGCTGATCCACAGGAACTGGATCGACCCCTTCTCGGCGTAGCGCATGATCTGCATCGCGTGCGTGGGCGGCGCGTAGTGCGGAATCCGCATCGGATCGAGGTTCCACACCGCGGCGAGGTCCTCGATGTGCTTGTCGTTGCTCCAGTTGCGAAAGCCCGTGAGGTCGCCGTCGGCTCCGCACTCGCGCGTGTTCTGCGCCGTGGGCTGCCCGTTCATCTGCAGGATCCCCGCCCCGGGCTTGCCGAGCATGCCGCGGACCAGGTGGATGTTGTTGACCTGGACGGAGGCGGCGGTCGCCTGGTGGGACTGGTAGAAGCCCTGGAGCACGGTCGACATCAGCCGCTCGGCGTTTCCGAGCAGCTCCGCCGCCTCGCGGATCCGCTCCGCCGGGACGTCGCAGATGTCGGCGACGTGCTCGGGCGTGTAGTCGGCGACCCGCTTGGCCAGTTCCTCGTAACCGACCGTGTGCGCGTCGACGTAGTCGTGGTCGACCATGTCCCGACGGATGATCTCGTGCAGGATGCCGTTCATCAGCGCGACGTTGGTCCCGGGGAGCGGCGCCAGGTGCACCGCGGCCTCCCTCGCCACCGGGGTCGGCCGGGGATCGACGCACAGCAGCTCGGGCGGGTTGGGCCCGGCCAGGCGGTCGAGTACACGTGTCCACAGCACCGTCTGGGTCTCGGCCATGTTGTGGCCGTAGAGGGCGATGACGTCGGCGTGGTCGATGTCGGTGTAGGAGCCGGGCTGCCCGTCGCAGCCGAACGACTCCTTGAGCGCCGCGGCCGCGGTCGCCGTGCACAGCCGGGTGTTGCCGTCCATGTGGTTGGTGCCGAGCGCGCCGTGGCCGATGGCGGCGAGCGTGTAGTACTCCTCCAGGAAGAGCTGTCCGCTGGTGTAGAAGCCCAGCGCGCTGGGGCCCTGCTCGTCGAGCAGTTCCTTGCTGCGCCGTACGACCAGGTCCATCGCGGTGTCCCAGTCGGTCTCGACCAGCTCACCGCCCCGCCGGACCAGGGGCCGGGTGAGCCGGTCCGGTGAGTGGTTGGCCTGCCACCCGTAGAGGTCCTTGGGTCCGAGGCGCCCGTGGTTGACCCGGTCGACCTCCCTGCCGCGTACCCCCACGATCTGCCCGTCCTTGACGGCGATGTCGAGTCCGTCGCCGTTGGAGTGCAGGATCGTCGCGGACTGCACCCAGCGGTCCACCTGGTCGGGCGTGACCCCCTCGGCGAGGTGGCTGTCCACCCTGGTCGGCCATCCCTGGCCGGGCCCGTAGGGGGTCCGTGACCCCCATGGTTCGGCGATCCGGTCTTTCGACGGCATCGACACCCCTCCTCTCAGAGCTGAGCCGCGGAGAACGTGCTCACCGCTACCCAGCAGGCAGGCGTGCAAACGGTGCGTGGTCCGGTGCGGCCACCCGAGCCCGCCCTCGGTGAGGGGCTCATGCCGATCGCCGTGCCCGGACCACCGCGGCGGTCCGGGCGGCGATCACCGCCAGGCAGGCCAGGGCGGCGACGGCGAGGAAGGTCAGCTCGGCGGGTACGCCGTAGAAGCGCTGGAGCCATGTGCCCTCCCTGCCGCCCATGACGAGGGTGATCGCGCTGTCGGCGCCGAGCAGCGCCGCCGGGGGGACCAGGTAGGGCAGGAAGGTCGATCCGACCCGCCACCGGGGACGACCGGCGCGGCGGGACGCCCATCCACGTGCCCGCAGCACCCCGCGCGTGCCCAGGACCAGCGCGAGCAGGGTGAGCGCGCCGAAGGCGGCGTCGACCTTCCACAGCACGGAGTCCCCGACCGGCGGCTCACGGCCCTCGGTCAGCGCGATGAGGCCCTCGACCAGCCCCCAGGTGTCCTCCTCGGTGAGGGTGATCCCGCTGTTGAACAGCGCGACGAAGCCGTAGCCGGTGCTGGGGACCAGTACCTGGTAGGAGGAGTAGGTGGACACCATGCCGCCGTGCCAGACCTGGTCCGCTCCGGCGCCGTCCTCCGGGCCGCGCCGCATCCAGCCCAGCCCGTAGCGTCCGTTCGGTGCCGAGGGGGTGTGCATCAGCTCGACCGACTCCGCCGAGACGAGCTCCGTGCCGTCCGGCGCGCGGCCGCCGTCGCCCTGGAGGATCACCCAGCGCGCCATGTCCTCGGCGGTGGAGACCACCCCGCCCGCCCCGGTGCTGAAGTGCTCGGGCTCGGGGGCGGGGATGTTCAGGCCGTAGGCGCGCACGTGGCCCCGCGCCGGGTCCGGCACGGTACCCGTGGCCGGGTCCGGGGAGGAGGTGTCGTCCATCCCGGCGGGGGCGAAGACGTGCTCCTCCATGTACTCGGTGAAGGGCCGGCCGCCGACCACCTCCACCAGGCGGGCCGCGACATGGTAGTTGGGGTTGTGGTACTCCCACTCCTCACCCGGGGCGGCGGACAACCCGGCCCCGTCCATCTGCGCCACCGCCTCGTCCAGGGAGGTGGGACGCCGTGGGCGGTCGACCGGGGAGAAGCCCTGGTCCGACATCCCCGAACTCTGGCCCAGGAGTTGGCGCACGGTGATGCGTGCGCCTCGGGGGTCGGCGATCCCGAAGCCGGGCAGGTAGTCGTACACCGGCCGGTCCAGTTCGACGTCGCCGCCCTCCACCAGTTGCATGACGGCCAGCGCGGTCATCGACTTGCTCAGCGAGGCGATGCGCATCGGGGTGTCCGCGCGCAGCGGCTCGCCCCCGCCGTCGGCGCCGTATCCGCCGGTGTGCACGGTCTCCCCGTCCAGGGTCACCGCGACGGCGGCTCCGGGCAGGCCCCTGCGCTCCACGTACGCGGCGGCGAACCGGTCCAGTTCCGCCGCGCTCACCGGCTCCCCGGATACGGAGACACCGGACGCCGCGGCGGGTACCGGGGACAGGGCGGGGCAGAGCACGGTGACGGCCAGCGCGGTGACGAACAGTGAGCGGGTGACCGGGGAGCGGGTGACCAGGGCGCCCCGCCGCGTCGGCGCGTCGGGTGGGTGGTGCATCGTCGTCCTCCAAGGGATGATCGCCCGGATGCGGCGACAGGCACGCTAGGCGCGGCGGCGAGGCGGACACATCCCCCGGGAGCGGCCGGTCCGGCGGACCGCGCGCCCCCTTCGTGGCGGTGGGCGCTTACCGGTCGGCACTTTCGGGTGATATCCGCCTGACATCGCGTTTTGTAGCCTTGCCACCGTGAGAACAGCCCTCGACGGACTCCTCCTGACGGCTCTGGTCCTCCTGGCCGGTCTGAACGCCGTACTCCCCTTCGGCGTCGACGGCCTGCTGCCGGAGGCCTCCGCGGGCCTGGCCGTGGCGTCCTACCTGCTCGGGCGCTCCCCGGTTCCGGCCCGGGTGGCCTGTCCCACCGTGGCCGCCGTCCTCCTGCTGCACCCGGTCCTCGCCCTCATGCTCGACCGGGGACCGACCCCGGCCCTGGCCGGCGGCGCCCTCGCGGTGCTGTGCGCGGTGACCCCGTGGCTGGCGGGCCGCTACCTGCGCCGGCGTGCCGAGGCCGCCGGACTCGGCTGGCGCCGCGCCGAGCTGCTCGAATGCGAACAGGAGGTGGCGGCCGAGCGCGAGCGCGTGCGTGAGCGCGCCCGGATCGCCGCGCGCATGCACGACTCCCTGGGGCACGAGCTGACCCTCATCGCCGTGCGCGCGGGAGCCCTGGAGGTGGACCGGGACCTGGAGGCGGAGGACTACCGGCGCGGCGTCGCCGAACTGGGCGCGGGCGCGATCAGCTCGGTGGAGCGGTTGCAGGAGATCATCGGGCTGCTGCGCGAGGAGTCGGATGAACCGCCCACCGACCCCTCCCGGGAGGACTTCCGATCCCTCGTGGAGCGGGTCCGTGAGTCGGGGATGGGCGTGGACTCCCGTGGAGAGGAGCTGTGGGACACCCTCTCCCCGCGGGCCCGGGAGGTCCTGTACTCGGTGGCGCGGGAGGCCCTGACCAACGCCGCCAAGCACGCCCCCGGCGCGCCGGTCACCCTGGAACTGCGGAGTGCCGGGGGTGAGAGCGTCCTGACGGTGGCCAACGGAGCCTCCCGGAAGGCGGAGGGCTCCGCCCTGGCCTCGGGCGGACACGGCCTGTCCGGGCTGCGCGAGCGGCTGCGCACCGCCGGCGGCTCCCTCCTGGCCGAGGCGGAGGCGGACGGCGGCTTCACCGTACGGGCCCGCCTGCCGCTGGCCGGAGAAGCCCCGCTCCCCGGCCCGGCTTCGGCCCCGTCCCCGGCCTCGGGGCCGGCCTCGGAGTCCGGGCGCCAGCGCACGGCCAGCCGGAGCAGTGCCCGGAGCGCGCTGCTGGCGGCCGTCACCGTCCCGCTCTGCCTGCTCCTGTTCCTGGCGCTGCTCTGGGGCGGGTACTACGTCCACGCCTCCGCGCGCTCGGTCCTGCCACCGGACGGCTTCGCCGCCCTGAAGGTGGGGGAGTCCCGGGCGGACGCGGCGGCCGTCCTCCCCGCCGAGACGATGCTCGACCCGCCGACGGAGGCCGGAGCACCCGTCCCCGGCGCCTGGGCCTGTTCGCACTACCGCTCGCGGATGGCCTGGCCGGGTGCGCGGGTGGACGCCTACCGCCTGTGCTTCGACGACGGCGTCCTCGTGTCCAAGGACGTGCTCGTCCTGGGCGCCGACCGGGAGGAGAGCCGGTGATCCGCGTGCTGCTGGCCGACGACGAGCCCCTCATCAGGGTGGGCATCCGCACCATCCTGTCCTCGGACCCCGGGATCACCGTCGTCGCCGAGGCCGGTGACGGACACGAGGCCGCCGACCTCGCCGGGCGCCAGCGCCCCGACGTGGCGCTCCTGGACATCCAGATGCCCGGGGCCGACGGCTTCACCGCCATCGAACTGGTCCACCGGGCCTCACCTGCGACCGCCGTCGCGATGCTGACCACCTTCGGCACTGACGATTACGTGGCCCGTGCCCTGGACGGCGGAGCGAACGGCTTCCTGCTGAAGGCGGCCACCCCGCGTGAACTGCTCACCGGTGTGCGCACGGTCGCCGAGGGCGGCGCCTTCCTGTCCCCCAAGGTCACCCGCCGCGTGATCACGGGCTTTCGCGCGAGGCGCGAGGCGCGGACCCGCCCCGACCACGAGCGCGTCGCCGCACTGAGCCCGCGCGAGCGCCAGGTCCTGGCCCTGCTCGGAGCGGGTGCGTCCAACGCCGAGATCGCCCGTGAACTGCACCTGGCCGAGGACACCGTCAAGACCCACGTCAGCGCGGTGTACGTGCGCCTGGGTGTGCGCAACCGCGTGCAGGCCGCCATCATCGCCCACGACAGCGGCCTCGCCGCCGAACGCTAGGCCGCCGGGCCGTCGCCCGGGTCAGGCCGTGCGTGTGGCGAGAAGCCGGGTGACCAGGGTGTTCTCGCGGGTGACCTGCTCGAAGACTTCGACGAGGGTCGCTGATGCGGCGAAGTAGACGCGGCGGCCCTTGCGGGTGAGGCGGAGCTGGAAGGCACGTCCGTCGCCGTCGACGCGGGCGCGGTCGACGAGTCCGGCGCCGGTGTCGGACTGGCGATCGTCGCCCCGATCTCCACGGTCGTGGTCACCGCCCACCTCGACCGCGGCGACGTCGCACAGGAGGCCGCCGCGGCCGGCGCGCACGCCGGGTTCTGGGTGCTGGCCGCGGTGTCGCTGCTGGCCGGGACCCCCGCGGTCGCTCCGGGGCGTGTCTCCACCCGCGCGGATGCCTAGGCCAAGGCCCGTTGCCCCTCGATGCGGGCCGTGGACGCGGAGCCCGTGTCTTCTGGCGGACCGTGGCCGGGGTGGCGGTCCTGAACATGACGAAGGGGCGCCACCAGATCGGTGACACCCCTTCGGAGCGCGGAGGATATGGGATTTGAACCCATGAGGGGGTTGCCCCCAACCGCATCAACAGGGCCATAGAGCAGGATCTGACGATCTCTTTGGGTGCCCCGTAATGCCATTTCATATGGTCAGGGGCAGCTTGGTGCGCCAAGGCGTGTTGCCCTGTACCCCTTCGTGTCGGAAGGTTCGTGCCAGGCTCGTGGCATGCGGAGTCGCTGTCATCGCTGCGATCGTCTCCGCCCGTCACGCATTGGCTCACCCTGTTGCGGTCCGGGGGAACAGGGGATCGGGCACGACGTGATCGATGCCGCCCAGCAACAGGGACTGGAACAGAGCGGTGCGGGCGGCGACCTCGATGCGCGCGAAGTTCTCGGTCGCCTCGTACAGGCCCCACGCGAGGGTGAAGGTGCCGTTCCGGTAGATGCTTCAGGAATTATGAGAGGCCTCCTGAACTGAACAGGAGCATGGCCGTATGTGGACAGGAACCTGGCCGTATGCGGCCAGGTTTTGAAGGCCCCACCGAGAAGATCGGAAGGCAGTTCTTTTCTGCTTCTGGGTGGATTGATCTTTTGGGCCACCGATTCACTCCTTGATGGCACACCACGGGAGCGAGCGTTCTCCCTGCTCAGCGAATTAAGAACACGGGTGGAAAACTTCCTCTAGCAGATCCATTGATGGAAGTCAATGCACATAAATACTCCTGTTGGTTCATGTTTGCCTCCGATATTGCGCTTCGGGCAGTATCAGGGCCGATCACAGCACCCCCGAATTTTCTATCGGCGTGGAGGCGTTTCTTGCGTAGAATTCTCATGGTCGGCTGCGGGTGGATGGGACGTCCCTATCTGCAAAGGGCCCATGGCCGGGGCCTGCAGGTCGCAGTTCTCGACTCCCCTGAGGCCTTCACATGGCCTGAGACCAAGGAGGCCCTGGGGCGTTTGGACCGCACCTACCCTGTTTCCGGGCGCGACCACGAGGCCTGGCTCTCCGGAGCCTCTGACGCCTTGGCGGACGGCCCGGTCGCGGGTGTGATCCCCTTCTCCGAACCCCACGTACTGGCGGCTGCGATGCTCGCCGAGGAGCTCGGGCTCCCCGGTCCCGGTGTCCGAGCCGCCCTGACCTCGCGGAACAAGGTCGCCCAGCGCGAGCTGTTCCAGCGGCATGGGCTTTCTCAGCCCGCGTTCCATGTCGCCCGAGGTGTGGAGTCGGCGCTCGCCTGGGTGGGCACCTCCTGGCCCGTGGTGGCCAAACCCATTTCCGGATCTGGCAGCCTCGGAGTCCGGATCGTCCACGACGAGTCAGAGCTTCGCGCCTGGTTCGAAGAGCGTGCCACGGAAGATCCGATGCTCATCGAGGAGTACCTGGATCACCCCGAGTACAGCGTCGAGGCGGTGACCGATCGGGGCTCCGTCGTATTCTCCAGCGTCACCGCGAAGACCACGGGTGCGCCGCCGTTCTTCGTGGAGACCGAACACAGGATCCCCGCCGAACAGGACGCCGACGAGCTGCTGCGGGGGGTCGTACAAGCGCTGGGGATGGGAAGCGGCATCCTCCACCTGGAGTACCGGGACGGACCCGGGGGGCCGCGCATCATGGAGGTCGCGGTACGTACCCCCGGGGACTACATCCTCGACGGTGTGGAAGCCGCTCTCAGCGTCGATCTCTATGACGCGGTCGTCGCCGTCGCCTGCGGCGAGCGCCCTCACCGGATCCAGCCCTCACACGGCGCTGCCGCCGTGTGGTTCCCCACCCCCGATCCGGGCACGGTGGTCGAGATCGTGGGAGCTGACAGGGTCGCCTCCCACGAGGGTGTCGTGAAGGTGGAGATCGACGTCGAGCCCGGAAGCAGCGTCAACCCGCTACGTTCGTCCATGGACCGCGTCGGGGTCGTGATCGTCAGGGCCGATACCTCGGACGAGCTGGAGGCTCGACTCAAGGTGGTCCGTGAGGAACTCGTGTTCCGGACCGTTCCCTCGGGAGAGGACGAATGACCGCGGTACACACCGAGTCCGTGGCCGCGGACCTCGGTGACGTGGTGCTCGTCAACCCCCTGATGACGGGTTATGGCTTCAAACGGGCCTGCCGGGAGCGCGGTTTGCGTGTGGTAGCCCTCTACACCCTGGACCGCGGGCTGCTCTCCTCACTCCAGGCCGACTACACCAGCGGGGACGACCTCTCCCTGTACGCCCGGGACGCCGCGGCCGCGCAGGGTCTGGTGGCATCGCCCGTACGCGCGGTCATTCCGACCACCGAGCCTTCCGTTGTCATCGCCGACGGGCTCAGCGGGGCACTCGGGCTCCCCGGCAATCCCACCGCCACCGCCCTCGCCCGACGCGACAAGACAGCGATGCGCACGCACGCTGCGGCCAGAGGAGTTCCGGTACCGGACTTCGAGGCGACATCCACGGAGGGCGTCGCTGCGGCCTTGGGCCGGGTCGGACATCCCGCGATCGTCAAACCAGCGACCGGCGCGGGCTCGCAGGGGACCGTCCTGGTGGCCGATCCGGCGGAGGCCGCATCCCTCGACCTCCGGACCGTCGACACCTTCGGCTCTCCCGTCGGTACCTGGCTGGTTGAACGCTACGTCCGGGGCCGGGAACTGGCGGTGAACACTTTCTCCCAGGGCGGTCGACACCGAGTCCTGGACGTGTGGGAGTACTGCCAGCCCTCCGAGAGCGACTACGACCAGCCGTACTGGGACGTGGTCCAGCTTTCCCCCGACGATCCCGGCCTCGCCCGTGCGACCAGCCTCGCCCTACGGGTACTGAACGCCTACGAGGTGGAGCTGGGTCCGGCACACGTCGAGGTCAAGATCGGTTTGGAGGGCGACTTCCTCATCGAGATCGCCACCCGTCTGCCCGGCGCCCACATGGTCGACCACTGGGAGCGCAACAGTACGATCCGCCCCTACGCGGACACCCTCGCCGCCTATCTGGGTGAGGACACCGGGCTGCTGGAGCGCGACCTCGGCTTCGACCGGGCCCTCGGTGTCTGTTGCCTCCGCAACGACGACCGACCCGGAACGATCACAGCCCTCACCAGCGCCGACGAACTGGCGGGGTTGCCCGGGGTCGAGGAAGTCTTCCTCCACGTCTCGCCCGGGGACATCATCCCCCTCACTCGTGACCTGGGAAGCCTTGTGGGCTTCGTCCTCGTCAGCGCTCCGGAGCACGAGACCTTGCGCGAGTACATGTCCCGCGTCCGTTCCCACGTGAAATTGGAGCTCGCATGATCAACCTGGTTCCGGGCAAGTCCCTGATGAAGTTCGACCAGCAACTCCCCGTCTACAACTGGCTCTACCCGATGAAGGGGCAGGAGCTCGACACCGTCACCCACCACGACTTCTACAGCGGTGTCGGAGCGGAGGGAGTACGCAGTAGAGCCCTGTATTTCCACATTCCCTTCTGCGACACCATCTGTACTTTCTGCACGCTCAACCGGGGGTTGGGAAGCACCGGTGACGAACAGATCGAGACCTACGTGCGCGCCCTGGTCAAGGAGATCGAGCTGAAGGGCCGGTACGCGTCGCTGACCTCACTGCCGATCCGGGCCATCTTCTTCGGTGGTGGCACCCCCTCGACACTGACCGCGGAGCAGATCACCCGCGTCGGCCGCGCCATCCACGACAACTTCGACCTCTCCGAACTGCGTGAGTTCACCTTCGAGACCGAGGTGAAGAGTGTCGACGAGGCCAAGTGCGCGGCCATGCGTGACATCGGGGTGAACAAGGTCCGGTTCGGGCTTCAGACGCTGGACCCGGTCTACCGCGAGCTGTTCAACGTGACTGCGACGCTGGACCAGGAGTACGAGGCGGTCGAGTTGTTCCGCCGCTACTTCGACTACACCAGCTTCGACATGATCTACGGCATGCACGGCCAGTCCTTCGAGGCGTTCTCCCGAGACATCGAGAAAGCCGTCAGCATGGGGACCGAGACGATCGAGCTCTACCCCATCACCAACATCGTGACGCAGGCGCCACTGCACAAGGGCTACGCCGAGAAGGGGTTGGAGCCCTTGTCCTTCACCCACAAGATGGCCATGACCATCTACCTGAACCAGTACATGCGCGCGGCCGGGTTCCAGCAACACAACGGCCATGGCTTTCTCCGGCTCCCCGAGGGCCAGGAGCCCGGACCGCACTTCATCTCGCGCGACTACACCAATCTCTACAACACCCACACCTGGTCACACCACGACGACGAACTGATCGGCTTCGGCAACAGCGGCATCTCCCAGCTCGGCAAGTACACCGTCATGAACGACGAGAACCGCACCACCTACGTGCGGCGCATGCTGGAGGACGGCGACGTCAAGATCAACCTGAGTATCGCCGACGAGGTTCCCTACGAACGCGGGGTGGTCTTCCACCTGCCGTACTTCGGCTACCTGGAGAAGGAGCGCATCCTCTGGGAACGGGTCCCCGCGGAGATCCCGCGCAAGCTCGACCGGCTGGTGGCCGAGCGCATGCTTGTGGAGGACGACCACGAGTACCGCATCACCGAGCTGGGATGGATCTGGTACGTCAACATGATGTACTACCTGTCCCCGGAGACCGATCAGCGTATCCTCGACGACTTCGTCACCCTCAAGCGACGGACACGCGGGCTGACCGACGGTGACAACAGGATGCTTCCGCTGCTGGACCAGGCGGGCGTATGAGCGAGTCCACACGTTCCCTTTGGACGTTCAGCCCGGACGAGCGCACCCTCATCACCGGTGCTCTGCTGAACTCGATGGCCTTCTTCGCGGTGCTACCGTTCGCCTCGCTCTATCTGGCCGACCGGACCGAACTCAGCACCCCGCTGATCGGCGCGGTCGTTGGAGGTATCGCCCTCATCGCGGCGGTGGGCGGCCTGTTCGGCGGTGCGCTCGTGGACCGTTCGCGAGCGCTGCGCCTGATGAGTCTCGGTCTGGCCGCCAACGTCATCATCTACTGCATGCTCGCCTTGGTGCGGACTCCGGTGATGATCATCGTGCTCCTGCTGATGCTCGGTGCGGCGCGCACCCTGGTCGAACCCGGCACGAAGAAGCTCCTGTCCCTGGCAGACACCGGAGACGGGCGGATCTTCCGGGTCCGCTACATCACCCTGTGCCTGGGGGCGATCATCGGTCCCGCGGTGGGCGCGGTGCTCTACAACATGAGCGCGCTGGCGTTCTTCCTGGTGCCGGCTGCCCTGTTCGCCCTGTACCTGTTGCTTGCGCTGACGCGGGCTCGCTCGCTGAACGCCCTGGAAGGGCCCAAGACCCCGAACCCGCGCTCCTCCCACGCTGTGGGCACGGCCCTGAGGGACCGTTCGCTGCTGTTGGCGGTGGGAGCGGGCGCCGTGATCTTCCTGGTCTTCTCCCAGGTCGAGTCGATCATCCCGCTGTACATGAGGGTGCAGTACGCCGAGCGGACCGAGTACCTTTTCGCTCTGCTTCTCATCTGCAACGCGGTCCTGGCGCTGGCCATGCAACCGGCGATCATGTGGCTGTCGGAGAAGCTTCCTCGGCGCCCGCTGATTCTCCTGGGCTGTGTGTCCTTTGCCCTGGCATTCGCGTTCTTCTGGCTGAGCCCCGTCCACCTGGCGCTGCTGTATGTCGGCATCGTCTTCTGGACGCTGGGCGAGGCGATCCTGCTACCGATGCCCGACATCGCCGTGCACGAGCTGGCAGTGGACGAGCACAAGGGCACATACTTCGGGCTGTCCGAACTGCGCCACCTGGGCTTCTTCGTCGGCCCTGTGGCGGGTGGATGGCTCCTGGACGCCCATGTCTCCTCCTACTTCCTGTTCATGGGACTGTTCATCTTCCTGTGCCTGCCCCTGCTGATGCGGATCAGCACAGCAGGTGGGCAGACCGAGGGTGGAGACCCCGAAACCGGGCCGTCAGCCTCGTCTCCCACACCGGACGGGGCGGTGAACCATGAATAGCGTTCGAGAACCCGGAACCCTCGTCATCGTTCACCGGGTTCCGGTCTCCATCACTCCACTACACGAGTGGCTTTCCGAGGTCCTGGACCGAATCGTCCTCATCACCTCGACCGAGTCCGCTGACGGGTATCGCGACGTTCTTGACTACGTCATCGCCGTTGACGACTACCCCCACAACCCTGCCGTGGTCGAGCACGTGGACGAGTTGTGCCGTACCCGCAGGGTCGAGCGGATCGTCTGTGGGACCGAGGACGACGCCCTGAGGGTCGCAGGGGCACGCGAGCGCTGGGGGATTCCCGGCATGACCGTGCATGAAACTCTTCCCTACCGGGACAAGCTGCTGATGAAGGACGCGGTGTCGACCGTGGTGCACACCCCGCGTTACACAGTGCCCGACAGCCTGGGCGAAGCCGAGGAATTCGCTGAACAGGCCGGCTGGCCCGTGGTCGTCAAGCCGCGCCTGGGATACGGGTCCCGGGGTGTGCGGGTGGTGGGTAACGCCGACTCCCTCCGTGAGGAGCTGGTCGGTCGTTCCGGCGACGACCTTCTCCTGGAGGAGTACGTCCCCGGGACGGTCCACCACGTCGACGGTTTCGCCTACCAGGGAAAGGTCCTCTGGTCGGTCTCCTCCCGCTACCTGAACAATTGCCTGTCCTGGCAGGAGGGCACGTCCCTGGGCAGCGCCCAGACGGACCCCGAAGACGTCCTCACCAAGCGGCTCGAAGCCTTCGCCCAGGCGGTGGCGGAGGTGCTCCCGATCCCGGAGCCCACACCGTTCCACCTCGAGGTGTTCCAGCACGCGAAGACCAGCGAACTGTACTTCTGTGAGACGGCGGCCCGCACCGGAGGCGGCCACATCCTGGACGTCCTCGAACGTGCCACCGGAATGAACTGTGTGCGCGAGTGGTACCGGAGCCAGTGCGGGCTTCCTCACCGCGCGGACCGACCAGAGTTCTCCTCCGAACGCTTCGGTTTCCTCCTGGTACCGCCCCGCCAAGGCCGACTTCGGTCGATCGCCGACGACTATCCGGTGTACGCGGACGTTCGGATGAACGCCTCGCCTCCCCAGGTCTTCGGCCCGGCCGCTGCCAGCACCGACACCGTCATGGGACTGATCGTGTCGGGAACGTCCAACGAACTGGTCGAGGAACGTCTGTCCTCCTGTATGGAGTGGGCGTCGCGAGCCATGGAATGGGAGACGCCATGAGCGACTTCGACTTCACCGGTACGCACGTGCTGTGTGACATCAGTGAGGTGGCCCGGGAACTGATCGAGAACGACGACCTCGTCCTGGACGCGGTGCTCCGGGGAATCAAAGCCTCCGGAGCGACCCTGTGCGGAACCCGGTCACAGAAGTTCGAACCGCTGGGAGTCACCGCGGTCTTCGTGCTCTCCGAATCCCACGTGTCGGTCCACACCTACCCCGAGCGGCGATCGGTGTTCGTCGATGCGTTCACCTGTGGGACCCGCTGCGACCCGGAACAGATCGTTGAGGAGGTCCTGCGGACACTCGGCCCCTGCGAGGCCAGGACCAGCGTCATCCACCGGGGCACGCCGGTGCGGAGCCTGGCTGCGGCAGCGGAGGCGCTGTGAGCGCCCCGACCGGCCTCGCGCGGACAGAGGACACCACCGGCTTGGCGGAGGCGGGCGTCGGCGGGACGAGCCTTCGGGTACTGCCGCCCACGTCCTGCCTCCGGGCGCTGATGACCGCACGGCGCGCGGTACGTGAGTGGTCCGGTGAGCGGCGTTCGGGACAACTACGCCCCTTCCCGTTCACCGAGGTTCTCACGCACTTGAAATCGGTGGGGCGGTCACGGATCGACCCCGACCTGCGAGCGGAACTCGTGGCCGCGCGCGCCTACACCTGGCCTGGCAGTGGCCTGCTCCGCGAGTGGCTCCCCATGGCCCTGGACCAGGACGACGCCGACTACGACTCCTACGTGGGCAACGCGATCCTGACCGCCGCCTCAGCCACCGAGGGAGGGATGGCGTCCGAGCAGTTGGTGGACGCGACTCTGGTCGCTGCCACGGCGGATCTGGTCATGCTGGAAGCAGAGGCGCTGACCGCACATCCCTCGGTGGCCCAGTCGGTCCGGGTGCGTTCCTCTGTCCGGGTGCTGACGCGTGTACACGAACTCGCACCAGGTTTCGCACTGCCGCGTCAGTTGATCGACGAGCCCTTGGCACTCCTGGATCGGTGGGCCCGTATGAACGATGTGGCGACCGCTCACGCCTCCTACCAGTGCGCGGTGGCGGTGAGCGGTCAGGTGCCCTCAGTGGTCCGAGACGCCATTGACATCACTCTGCTACCCACCACCAGAGTGCATGACGAACAGATGTTCGTACGGTGCATCCAGATCTTCGAAAGCCTGTACCGGCAGGTCGCTGACCGTGTCGCACAAAGCATCATCGCTTTGGACGCGGGGAACACGGACCAGACGGTCGCACTGCTGGCGGAGGCTGCCCGCAGGGTGCGGGCCACACGGGTGCTCTACCGCGTGCTGACCACCATGCCACCCGACGCGTTCGCGGTCATCCGTGCGCACACACACGGGCGGAGCGCGGTGCAGTCCCGCCCCTACCGGCGAGTGGAGGATCTGAGCGCGCCGCGACCCCCAGGCGGCTCCCAGGCCTCCACAACCGATGCGGACCGATGCGGGACCACCCTCCAAGAGATCCTGCTCCTTCGGGAAAGGGAACTCGGCCGTGAGGCCGCGACACCCGTACGGCAGACGATGAGTGAACTCGACTCCGCCTGGCGGGCGATGAAACGCAGTCACTGGGGCGTGACCCTCAAGACCATCGGGAAGGTGCGGGGCACCGGTGGAACGGCGGGAGCCGACTATCTCCGTGTCACCGCGCAACGCCCACTGTTCCCTCTTCTGTCCACACCGGCCTGACTGGGGTCCCATTCATGGATACGAACACCGCCACGTCACACAACACCGCCATGCGGCGCACGATCATGGGTTTCATCGTCTCCCGGGCTGTGTGCGCCGTTACCCGGGCCGGGGTGCCAGACCTGTTGGCGGACGGCCCCCGCGACGTCGCCGAACTCGCCGCAGCCAGTGGGACCGACCCGGGTGCGCTGGGCAGGTTCCTGCGAGTGCTGTCCGCCGAGGGGATTCTCATCGAACCGGAGCCCGGAGTCTACGCACTGTCCGCCGCAGGGAACCTGTTACGTGCCGACGTCCCGGGGTCGTTACGCCACTTCACCGAACTCATGTCAGCGGAGGCCTACCTCGTGTGGGAAGCGGCGGAGGAATCCCTGCGCAGTGGCGGCTCGGCCTTTCCCTCGATGTTCGGTCGCCCCTACTTCACGTGGTTGACGGAACAGCCAGAGGCCGCCGAGCGCTTCGACAGGGCCCAAGCGGGGCTGGTGGAACTGCGCCTGCTGCCGCTGCTGGAGTGGGACTGGTCCGAAGTCAACTCGGTCGTGGATGTCGGCGGAGGCGATGGTGCCCTGCTCCGGAAGGTGCTCGCCGCCCACCCCCACCTGTCGGGCACCCTCCTGGATCTCCCCCACGTGGTGGAGAACGTCCAAGGGGATGGCCTTGTCCGTGTCAGCGGGAATTTCCTCGAGGAAGTGCCCAAGGGAGCGGATGTGTACGTGCTCTCACAGATCCTGCATGACTGGGACGACTCCGACGCCGTGCGTATCCTGCGCACCTGCCGGGAGGCGGTACCCGCACACGGCCGTCTGCTGGTGGTGGAACAGATCCTGCGGGACGACGGTGTCCCCGACCCCGTGCTGCTTCTGGACCTGCACATGCTGGTGCTGCTCGGGGGCAGGGAGCGGGCCGAGCCGGAGTGGGAGCGACTGTTCGCCGCAGGCGGGTTCACCCTCACCTCGACACGCACCGGCCCCAGGTCCGCTCTGCTGGAGGCACGCCCGTCAGAATGACGCCGCGAAGGGCCCTCCCATCAGGACCCTTCGTCGGCCCGCCGCAGGGCACGGTGGGCTCTGTCGCGGTCCCAACGGAAGGCCCGCTGAAGTTCGCGCGGGGACGCCTGGACCATGGTGTCCAGAAACCGGGCGGCGGCGGAGGCGTCCCGCTCCTCCCGGTCGCCGTCCCCGGGCACGTCGAAGACGCGGGCGGTCAACTCGATCACCGAGGCGGGCCACCCGGGGCCCGAGTCATTGATTCCGTACCCGGTGACCAGCAGGGACCGGCCGAGTTCGGCCACGAGCCGATCGAAATCCCTACCCCTCATCCCGAGCGCGGACCGTGCCGCCCGGGTGGTCATCGGCCCCTCCAGGAGCAGCATCTCGGCCAGGTTCCGGGCACCTGGGCTCAGGTGCCCGCAACGTGTGAAGTCGTCCGGTTCGCCCGGGTACTCGTAGAGGTCGGCCAACAGGTCCGGGCTCAGTAGGGTCTGCCTGCTCCCGAGGAGCCGGCCGAGCCAGGCCTTGCCCTGGGCGGGCAGGGAGTCCTTCCATGTCCACATCGCCTCGAAGTCCTCTCCCATGCCCGAGGGCAGCACCTTGGCGTCGTCGTCGCGGGAGATCTCCCGCAGACAGGGATAGGTGGGGCGGTCGCCGCCGAAGAGCACCGCGAATCCCACGTCCTGGACGAACGCCTGGGCTTCGTCGATGGTGCGGATGATCGGCCGGTCACACCACCAACGGCTCAACCGTGCTTCGAGAAGATCGCTCATGCCAACTCCTGGAGAGGGTCGTGTACGGGAACGCCTCCGACCAGGGTCAGGTCGGCGCGGGCATCCTCCCACCCGTGTGCGTCGCGGGTGAGGACGTTACGGTCCAGAACGGTCAGGTCGGCGAGGGCACCTCTGCGGAGGGTTCCGGGCACACCGGTGACATGCGCGGCACCGGAGGTGTAAGCGCGCAGGATGTCGCGCGGGGATAGCCGTTCGGCCGGGTTGAGCACACGGTTGGCGTCCTCTGGCCCGAGCCAGGGCGCACTGGACAGGGAGGGGCGCCGTGTCACTGCGACGTACATCCCCCACACCGGGTTGGGGCTGCTGACCGGCCAGTCGCTGCCTGCGGCCAGGCGAGCACCGTGCCCGGCCAGGCTCGCCAAGGGGTACTGGCGCTCGATGCGGTCAGTGCCGATCAGCGGACCGAACACCTCGCGCGTGGCGGGGATTTCCGCCGCCCAGAGCGGTTGCACGACGGCGGTGACGCCGAGCTCGGCGAAGCGTCCGAGGTCGGCGGGAGCAACGAGTTGCACGTGGGCGATCCGGTGCCCGGGGGAGTGCCGGGGAACGCGGGCCTTGGCAGCTGCGACCGCGTCCAGGCACTCACGCACGGCTCGATCGCCGACCGCATGGAAATGCACGGACAGCCCAACGTTCTGGAGGGCTGTGACCGCTGATGCGAGCTCCTCTGAGGTGAGTCGGCCACCCCCGCTGTCACGGCCGTTCACGTAGGGAGCGATCAGGGCGGCCCAACCATTCTCGCAGATCCCGTCCTGCATGATCTTGACGGTGTCCGCGCGCAGGCCCACCCGCTGCGCCATCTTCGCCCGGTGGAGCAGCGTGCCGACTTGTTCGGTGCCACGCTCTGGATCCCACCACAGGGCGAGTGAGACCCGTCCGGTCAGCGCCCCAGCACCAGCCAGTTCGAGATAGGCGGGCAACGGGTCAGCCAAACCGAGGTAGGGACCGACCAGGGCGTCCTGCCAGGCTGTAACACCGTACTCGTGGAGCCCACGCTGGGCTGCGAGGAGGGCGGAGCGGACGTGGCCTGGCTCCAACTCCGGCAGCAGACAGGAGACAAGGTCGGCGGCGGTCTCCTGGAGGAGCCCCGACGGATGGCCAAGGGGATCGCGCACGATCCGGCCGTGCGCTGGGTCCGGGGTCTTGGAAGTGATTCCGGCCCGGTCCAGCGCGGCGCTATTCACCCAAGCGTCGTGCAGATCCGCGCCGAGGAGGTACACCGGGCGGTCGGGCACGGCCAAGTCGAGGAGCTCGGCGGTCGGGTGCCCTTCGGGGAAGAGGCTGGACGTCCAGCCACCGCCCACGATCCACGACTTCTCCGGGTTGTCCTCGGCGTACGTGCGGACCAACTTCAGTACCTGTTCTCGGTCGGCGGCGGGACGGAGGTCGCACCACGTCTCGAGGATCCCGGCAGCGAGGGGGTGGACGTGCGCGTCCTGCAAGCCGGGGCAGAGGAGCCGCCCCTGGAGGTCGACGATCCGGGTTCCGCCGTCGGCGCGCGCTCGTAGGTCCGCCGACGTGCCGATTCCGGTGACCAGACCATCAGAGACAGCTAAAGAGTCCGCGTCCGGTAAGCGGTCGAGGCCGTCGAACACCGTTCCGCCGACGAACAACAGGTCGGTGCGTTCCACGAAAGTTCTCCTCAACTGCGCTCTGCCGAAGTTCACCAACTACCTGCACGACGGCGATCACACAGTGGATCACCTCGTTGATGTGACCGTGCTGCTCACCAGCGAGTGGATCTGTCAACGATCCGCCGACCAGCTCGGCCCCGAGCAACTGAGCAAGGCTTGGCACGCGCACCACACCTGGCGAAAGCCCAGGTAGGACCAGACCTCGCAACGGACCTTTGCAAGGCTTGGCCCTATCAGCGGCCGGATCGGGCCCAACTGGTGGTGGCTTTCTGGACTCTGTCCTCAGAGAAAGCCTCCTCGAGGACAGCGAATGCGGTGGCGCGCAGCTCCTGAATCCACATCTGTCCCGCTGCGTTGTTGGGAGCACCCACGTTCACCTCGGTGGTGACACTCCGCACCATTCCGTCACTGGCCTGAACGAAAAAGAACAAGGCGTACGATGCCGGCTTTCTACGGTGGAGGATCGAATCCTCCATCCCCAGGAGCAACTTGAGGTGCATGGCGATCTTCTCGGTGACGGTAGTCACGGCTGACGCTGTGCTCTTCGGCGACACGATCCCAAAACGGGGCGTGTGTGTCTTCTGCGTCAGGTGCGGGAAGCATCACGAGGAGCTTGATCAAGCGGTTAGCGTGCTGTGAGTCAGTGATGTCGACGATGGGCGCCTTTCACTGCGGCGGGCAGGGCGCCGTCACGCTACAGCTGATCCCAGACGTGTGGAGGGCGAAGGCCGCAACTGGCCACCCGCTACCGAGATCAGGCCGACGTGACACAGCACATGGCGGTGAACAGCAGCCGGGCCCATGGGCTGACCTCAACGCTCCCACAGAGGGCCTCCATCGAAGGATCATCATGGCCATGACCGTGGTGATCTGCCGCGACCGCTCAACGGCTCCATGGACCGTCCACGCTGAAGGGTGCGTCTCCTGGGGCCGAACCGGCACGGTCACACGTGCGGAAGGCTTTGTCCTGGGACAGGAGGTGCGTGTCCACCGAGCACTGCTGCCCATCGGGGTCCAGGCGGGTTCACGGCCCAGGAGGGTGAAGACCGCTTCCGCGGCCTGGCGGTCGTTGTAGGGCATCGCGTTCGTGTGGACGTCAGCGGTGAAGGCAGGGCTGCTGTGCCCGAGCGTCTCGGAGATGATCCTCATGTCCGCGCCCGCGGCCGACGTGAGGCTCGCGGCGCGGTGCCGAAGGCCGTGGAACCGGATGGGCGGCAGACCGGTCTCGTCCGACAGGTGGAGGACGCGCTCCCGCGGGGTGTGGCGGCTGACCCGCTTGTCCCACGATCGGTGAAGACCAGCCCGGTGTGCGTCCACAGCAGACCACTCCCATCGCGCTCGCGCCGCTGGGCGTGGCGCCAGTGGCGCAGGGCCACGACGTTGGCCACCATGTTCTGAGCGCCCAGGACCAGGTAGAGAGCCTGTAGGTGCGGGGGGTCCTCGCCGCGCGGCTTGGCGCTCAGCCGGGCTCGTCCCCAGGAGTTCAGAGCCAACCTCCTCCGGCGATCCTGGAATAGCGACCGGTGTTCGGGCCAGGCGCCCGACTGACCAGCCATGGTGCACCTGGCCCGCCTCAGGGCCGTCCCAGTCGCTTCGGCGTCTCTGCCCGGGCCGAACGGTCGGCGGTTCCACGCCCGCGCAGCATGGGCGCAGGTGCTCCTCGTCGTGCCCTCTGCCGCTGCGAAGTCGCCCGGATCTGGGCCAGGTCTGGCCTGGGTCGAGGCTCTGGAGGACTGGAAGCCACCGCATGCCTTCGGTGGAGCCTCTCGGTCCCAAGCTGCTCGTGGGAGTCGTTCTCGCGGCTCGGAGGCCGGGGAACGGCGGATCGTGGGCATCCGGCGTGCGTGGCTGGCACGGATCCTGCGCCGGCCGGTCCCCGAACGTCGACCCCCGAACATGAAGAAGACCTGGGGCCTCTCTCGCTTGCGCGACGAGAAGCCCCAGGTCCGAGCGCGGAGGATATGGGATTTGAACCCATGAGGGGGTTGCCCCCCAACCGCATTAGCAGTGCGGCGCCATAGGCCTCTAGGCGAATCCTCCCGGCTTGGACAAGCCTACAGACACCACGGACCGTTGCGCAAAGCGAATGTCCGTGTGAACGCTCCGACCGGCGCAGCCGCCGCCGGGCGTGCGGCCGTACCGCCGACGCGGTCGGGCGGAGTGGCCGGATCCCCGCGAGCGGAGGACTCCACCCCGCAGGGCGCCCGGAGTGGCCGGAATCACCCGGGAGGCACCGGGTCAGCCGAGGGTGCGCTCGATGATGAGGTCGGCGTCCAGGCGCAGTTTCTCCACGGCCCGCGACAGCGTGCTCTTGACCGTCCCCAGGGTCACCCCCATCCGCTGGGCGATCTGCGCCTCGGTGAGGTCGTCGTAGTAGCGCAGCACCACCGTGGTCCGCTGCCGGTCGGGCAGGCGGTCGATGGCGCGCTTCACCACGTCGGCCAGGTCGCTGCGCCAGGTGGGGTCGTCCACGCGCTGCTCGGGGATCTCGTCGGTCGGGTAGACGTCCAGCCGGTTGCGGCGCCACTCGGAGATCTGGGTGTTCACCATGGCCCGGCGCACGTACCCGTCGATGGCCTTCGGGTTGGTGATCCGGTCCCAGGAGAGGAAGGTCTTGACGAGAGCCGCCTGGAGCAGGTCCTCGGCGTCGGCGTGGTTGTTCGTGAGAGACCTGGCCATCCGCAGCAGGGCCGGGCCGCGCTCGGCCACGTAGCGGCTGAACTCGTCGTACCTGGGAGTCCGGGTCGTTCCCGTCACGCCGACCACCGACTTTCACGGGCGCTGCGTGTGCTTTCGTCGCGTTCCTCCCTCCTAACTCTCACACAGCGAGCGCAAACATCCAGGCACCTGTGTCCCACGTGCTGACAAACCGCGCAACGGTTGCCGGACCGGGTTCCCCGCCGCTTCCCCGGGCACGGCCGGGGGCCCGGGCGGACGGGGGCGTGCCGGCCCCGGGCGATTCGGAGGTGGCCGGGGCCGCGATGTTCTGGGGCTGCTTGTACATATTTGTGTCTCTTTCAAGATCTCTAGGGTCTATGCGTGGCTTTATGGGCACAGACTGTGGTGAGGCAATCGCACCTCGTGCCGGACGGGAGGACCGGTCCACACGGGGCTCCGCACCGACGGTCCTCAGCGCCGGACACGCGGCGCGGTCCCGGCGCACCGCCGACGCGGACCGCCGCGTGCGGCACACGCAGGCGTGCCGGCGGTGTGCGGACCGATCGAAGCAGCGGGAGCGAGAAGACGGGTCGTGTTGCGAGGGAGGCTCAGCCGACATGTCGGTGACGGACGACAGGCGGGACCGCAGGAGGTTCACCTCCACGGTGCTCGGCCCCCGGAGCGCACCCGAGCCCACACCCCTCGGGCACGGTGTCGTGCGCGGCGTGGTCGTCGATGCGAGCTCCGGCGTGCTCTGCCTGGCCGTCCCCGGCGGCGAGGAGCGGCTCGCGTACGACCACACCACCTCGTTCTGGCGCGGCGGCGAGGTCGGTCCGGGAGGGCTCCGGACCGGCGACGACGCCGTGGTGCTCGGGGCGCCCGGCGGCCGCCCCGCCGCCGAGCGCGTGTGGGCCCAGGCCGCCCGCGCCACGGGCGTCATCGTCGACCGTGGCACCGACACCCTGGAGATCGACCCCGGCCACGGGCGTCCCCGCCTGACCGTCGTCATCCCCCGCCGAAGCTCGGGCCGGATCTCCGTCCGCCACCCGAGGCTGGAGCCGGGCTACGTCTTCGACGCGGTCGGCGTCTGGTCGGAGGGGGCCGTGTGGGCGTCGCGCCCCGCCACCGCACAGCCGCCCCACCCGCTCGCCGCCACACCGCACAGGCCGCCCGCGCACCGGTACGCCTCCACACTGCGCGGTACCGCCACCTGGTACGACCCGGCCTGGGGGCGCTCCCCCCACCTGGACCCGGGCGCCCGTGTCGACGGGGTCGCCTACCCGGCGCTCGACCCCGTCGGCCACGACGCCGCGTGCGACCGGCGCGCTCCCTGTGTCCCGCTGCCGCTGCTGTCCGTCGGCGCCGCGGTGAGCCTGCGCAACGACTGCACCCGGGAAGCGGCCGTGCTCCCGGTCCTCGACTGCGCCGCCGCCGACAGCTGGCTGTGCGACCTGTGCCCCGCCTGCGGCGGCCGGGGCGCCGGGCGGATCGCCTCCCTCACCATGAACGGCTTCGTCGCCCTGGGCGGGCGGCTGGAGGACGGCTGCTTCGACGCGACCGTCACCGTCCACGACGGGGAGGGATGACCCATGCCCATGCTGCCGGAGATCGTCGAGGCGGCCCGCGAGGTCCAGCTACCGCTCCTGGCGGTGCTGCTCCTGCTCGGGGCCGCGGCCAAGACCACCAGGAGGGCGGCCGACACGGGCCTGGCCGTCCTGGTGCCCGAACGCCTGCGCCGCACGTCCACGGTCGGTACGGGTCTGCTGGAAGCCGCGCTGGCGGTCGGCCTGCTGACCGTGGCAGGACTCCCCGGTGAGGTGGTGCGCACACTCACCGCGGTCGTGTTCGCCGTCTCGGTGGTGGTCCTGGTGCTGGTCCGCAGGCGCGACCCGGAGGCGGGCTGCGGCTGTTTCGGCGGGCTGAGCCGGATCCCGGTCGGCTGGCGCGCGCTGACCCGGGCCGGGCTGCTGTCGGCCGCCGCCCTGACCACGCTCGGGCTGGAGCCCGCCGGATGGCAGGTGGTCGCCTCGGCCGCGCCGCCGCACGCCGGAGTGCTGGGCGCGCAACTCCTGCTCCTGGCACTGCTCAGCCCCGAGCTGCGTGACGTGGCCGCGCGCTCCCTCCGCCGGGAGCCGTGCGAGCTGCGCGACGTCTCGCTGCGCCACACCATGAGGGTGCTGCGCCGCAGCGAGGTGTGGCGTACCAACATGCCGGCGGCGACGGGGTCCGAACCCGACGACGTGTGGCGCCAGGGCTGCTGGCGGCTCCTGCGCTACGACGCGACACGTCACGGACGGCGCATGGACGTGGTGTACGCGGTCAGGGTCGACGGCAGGCGCGACACGGCCGTGCGCGCGGTTCTGATCGACCGCGGCAGCGGAGCGGTGGTCGCCTCCTTCGGGGCGGTCGCCCGGACGGCCCTGCCCAGCCCGCCGCGCAGACTGCCCCGCCCGCGCCAGGCGGCCAGGCAGGAGGCGGGACGGTACGACGCGGCCAGGGCGGCACGGACCCTGCGGACCGCGAGGGCGCACCCCGCCGGGAGCAGTCCGGGCGTGCACGGCCTGGACGGCCGGGACCCGGACGGGCGCGAGTCCACGCCGGCCGGATGAGCACCCGGCCCGACGCCCGGGGCCGGCCCGCGCCCGGTGTCCGGTCCGGTGCCGGTCCCTGAGCCCGCGTCCTTCTAACCGAGCATCTGCCGCTGCCTCTCGACGGCGGCCTCGCTGAACTCCACGAGCATCTTCTCGTAGTCCTCCAGCTCACCGGCTCCGAGGATGGACGTGGTGCCGACGAGGCCGCCGTTGCGGTACATGAGGCTGAACATACGGCTCTCCTCCCCTTCCGTCCGCACATCGATGGCGTAGGCCCGCGACTCGTCGCCGACCCGCGGTACGTCCTCCAGGTCGCGCACCCCGTAGTGGGAGGAGCTCCCGTCCTCGTGGGTGGCGGTGTACTCGTCGCAGCTCTCCGGCGGTTTCGTGGACAGGGCCTCCGCGGCGGTCTCCTCGTCCACCCGCACCAGCATGTGCGTCACCGAGCCCTGGTCCCACTCGTAGGCGGCCACCGACGCGGGCGCCTCGTGTACGCCCTCCAGGCTGCCCCACCGGTTGGCGGCGTCCAGGCACTCGGGCTTGTCGAGCTGGGTGGAGGCCCGCACCTTCTCGCTGTACTCCACTGTGGCAAGCTCGGAGTAGGTACCGTTCTCGCTGCTCTCGGACATGAGCGTGGCGTCGCGGACGTGCAGGGGTTGGGCCTCGTGCAGTGCGGCCGCGGCATCGGCGTCGGATTCATCGGCCTGGTCGCTTCCGCCGCCACCGCACGCGCTCAACAGGATCGTCATGGGTAGGGCCACGGGAAGAACCAGTGACCGGACGATCCCCCGAGGCTCTCCCACCCGGGAGCTCGGACCAGTAGCGATTCGGGTCGAGCTGGCGGAACAGGGACGCAAGCGCATGGTGATATCTCCTCGTTTGTGCGATATTTCCGCTGGGAGCGGTGGCCCACCCGGACGCGATATTGCTGAACGTGTCGAGGGGTTAGCACAAAGTATTGAGGAAGGACAATGGTGTCGGAGTCGAAATCGCCATATCTGCGGTCGGTGCTGGAGAGCATCCCGCCCTACAAACCGGGCCTGAAGGTCGTCGGGCCCAACGGGCGTTCGATCAAGCTGTCCTCCAACGAGAGCCCCCACGGGCCGCTCCCGTCGGTGCGCGAGGCCATCGCCCGGGCAGCGGAGGAGCTGAACCGCTATCCGGACCCGGGCGCCGAGGAGCTCGTCTCCGTGCTCGCCCGGCGCCTGGACGTCCCCGAGGAGCACATCGCCCTCGGCGCCGGCTCGGTGGGCGTGCTCCAGCAGCTGCTCGAAGCGGTCGGTGAGCCCGGAGCCGAGGTCGTCTACGCGTGGCGCTCCTTCGAGGCCTACCCCCTGCTCGTCGAACTGACGGGGGCCGCCTCCGTCCGGGTGCCGCTCAAGGACGAGACGCACGACCTGGACGCGATCGCGGACGCGGTCACCGAGAACACCCGCATGGTGCTCGTGTGCAACCCGAACAACCCGACCGGTACCACGGTGCGCGAGGAGGAGCTGGTCGCCTTCCTGGACCGGATCCCCGAGAGCGTCCTGGTGGTCCTGGACGAGGCGTACCACGAGTACGTGCGCGACCCGCAGGTGCCCGACGGCGTCTCCCTGTACCGCGACCGGCCCAACGTCGCCGTGCTGCGCACCTTCTCCAAGGCCTACGGGCTCGCCGCCGTGCGCCTGGGCTTCCTCGTGGGGCACCCGCATGTGGCCGGCGCCGTCCGCAAGACCCTCGTGCCGTTCGCGGTGAACCACCTCGCCCAGGCGGCGGGAGTCGCCTCCGTCGGGGCCGAGGAGGAGCTGCTGGAGCGCGTGGCGGACACGGTCAAGGAGCGTGAGCGCGTCCGGGACGCGCTCATCGCCTCCGGGTGGACGGTTCCGCCGACCGAGGCCAACTTCGTGTGGCTGAGGGTGGGCGAGGACACGAACGACTTCGCCGCCGAGTGCGCGAAGGTGGGCGTCTCGGTGCGCCCGTTCGCCGGCGAGGGCGCCCGGGTGAGCCTGGGGACCCCCGAGGAGAACGACGTGTTCCTGTCCGTCGCCACCTCCTACGACAAGCGCCGTTAGCTCCTCCGGCGCCCGGCGCCGACGGGGCGGTCGTCCACAGGCTGTGGACGGACGGGCGGGACGCCGGGCCGGAGCCCACCGCGCCGGCCCGGCGCTCACCACCCGGCGGCGTCCACGACCCTCCCGGCGACCTCCTCGACGGTGAGGCCGTCCGTGGCCACGCGCACGGTCCCCGCGGGCGCCTCCGCGTCCAGGTGGACGGCCGCGCGCAGGCTGCGCTCGATGTGGGGGAGCAGTTGCGAGCCGGTCTCGCGTACGGCCAGCCGCGCGCGCACGGTGTCCTCGCCCGCGGTGAGCAGTACACGGGTGGCTCCGACGTCCCCGCCGCCCATGGCGCGGCGGAGCATGTCCTCCGCCAGGACGCTGACGGTGTTCGTGTAGATCAGGCGGTGGTGCCCGAGCTCCGCGTAGTTCGCCCAGACCGCGGTGACGTTGCGTTCGGTGATCGCCGCCCGGTGGGGGTCGCCGGGCGGGGCCGGGTGGACCTGGTCCATGTAGTCGCCCTCAAGGACGCAGTGCGCGGTCCCGCGCCGCTTGAGGATCTCGGAGACCTCCCACCCGACCGCGGTCTTGCCGGTTCCCGAGCCTCCGCCGATGAGGAGCAGCCGTTTCCGTGTGCCGTCGTCGTCCGCGCCGTCGCCCATGCGCGCCAGCCTGACAGGCAAGGGCCTCCGGGTCACCTGGTTATCCACAGCCTGTGGACGGCCCCGGCCCGCCGCACGCCGGTTCCGCCCGGCCGCTCCGGTCCCGCCTCGGGCCCACGCGGACCTCCACGGCACACATGAGAACGGGGGCGCCCCCTCGGGAGCACCCCCGTCCGTCGCGTCCACGCGGTTCGCACAGGTCCACGGCCAACACCGTCCGCGGCTACTTACCGGCTGCGTCCTTGTCCAGTTTCTCCACGATCAGCCGGTACAGCTGGCGGGGGCGGCCCGGCTGGAGGGTCCGGTTGGGCGGCAGCGGCCACGCCAACCCCTCCTCCACCAGGGTCCGCAGCAGCCGGCGCGCGGTCCGGGAGGTGACCCCGAGCATCCGCCCGGCGTTCTCCGCGTCGACGACCAGCGGCCCGTCCTCCTCGGCGATCTTCTCCGAGAGCCGGACCAGCGTCTCGCGCCCCTTGGTCCGCAGCGGCTCGGAGGACTGCCGTGCGGGTGCGCGCTGGGCGGGCACCAGGGAACGGCCCTCGCGGTCCACCGCGAAGCTCTGACGCGACGCCTGAGCGCGGTTCAGGGCCGCCCTGGCGTGCGCCTCGGCGTCCTGTGTGGTCCGGCCCATGCCGATCCCGACCTCGATCGCGATCCCGAGCTCCGCCTTGATCCGTTCCACGAACGGCGGCTGCCGGAAGCCCTCGGTCGCGGTCACGAGCGAGCCCCGGGTCGCCGTCACCATGAACGAGTGGTCGTCCAGACGGTGTGCCGTGGCGTTGATCCGGTGCGCCTCCTGGAGCAGTAGCCGGTGCAGCGACAGACGCAGCTCGTCACGCCAGTACCGGGGGGTCGAACGCCTTGTCGAGTCGCGCAGGGTGGGCACGTCCACCACCACGACGCCCAGCTGCGCCTCCTCCAGCCGGTGGTGCGCCCCCAGCAGACCCGCGGTCTGCAGGGCGCTGCGCACACCCGCGTTGGTCGGCCGCAGCCGGACCACCGGCACGCCGATGGCCTCCAGGCGCTCGGCGACCCCGCGTACGCAGGTGATCGCCATCCTGGTGGCCTTGCGACGCCACAGGCCCTCGTGGAAGGACGTCAGCTGCGCGGTGTTGGTGAGCTCCTCGTGCACGTGGATACCGTCCACGGGCAGGTCGACCTCGGAGTAGGCCTCGACCACGTCGGCGCGGCTGAGCACGTCCAGACTGGCTCTGGTCGGGTCGTAGCGCTCGTCCAGGGTCGCTCGGAGCAGGGCCTCGTGCAGGCTCGCCCCTCCGAGGGGCACGAAGGTGGCGGGCATGGTCAGCACACCGGCCTTGCGTGCGAACTCGTAGGGGACAGGGCTGGCGAACAGATACGCGTCGATCGCCGAACCCAGCCTGACGACCTTGTCCGTCGCCTCTTGCTCATCTCGGTACGCGGCGGCGATGAGTCTGGCGTTGAGGGGCCCTGTGGACCCCGGGCCCATGAGCATGACCCGTTCGACCACCTCATGGGGTCCTATGACGCCGATCGTCAAATCGCCAGTACGCTGGGCACTCACCTCGGGTTGCTCCCCGCTACCATTCCACGCTCTTCACTATGTGCGCCCACTGGTTTCCCGACCCGATCTCTGTCACGGCATGATTGCCGAGATCGTACCCATTGTGCGGGGCCTAAGAAGATCGTTTTCCATATCAACGCCGAAAGCCCGGGTGGGAGACGGGCCCCCACCCCGGCTTGAACTGCGCTTTCGGCTCCCTACGAGACGGTGACGCGCTCCACGTCACCGCCTAGCGCGGCGAGCCGAGACGCGAACTGAGCGTGACCGCGGTCCACCAGATAACCAGGCGCCACGATTGTCTCACCTTCGGCGACCAGTCCGGCGAGGACCAGGGCCGCACCGGTGCGCAGGTCGTGTGCGATGACCTCGGCGCCGCGCAGGTTGGTGGTCCCGTGCACGATCGCGCGGGTGCCCTCCACCTCGATCTTGGCACCCATCTTGGTGAGCTCGTCGGCCAGGGCGAACCGGCCGTCGTAGATGGCCTCGTGGATGTAGCTCTCACCGTCGGCCAGGGTGGCCAGGGCCATCAGCGGCGACTGCAGGTCGGTGGCGAAGCCCGGGAAGGGCGAGGTGACGGCGTTGATGGGGCGCAGCGGCACCGAGGGGTCGCGCTGGACGTGCAGGACCGCGCCCTCCTGGGAGAAGCCCACGCCCATCTGCTCGAGTTTCCAGCGGGCCACGCCCAGGTGCTCCAGCTGGGCGCCCACGAGGCTCACCTCGCCGCCGGTGGCGGCGACGGTCATCGCGAACACGCCGGCGTCGATGCGGTCGGCCATGATGGTGTGCTCGACGGCCGTGAGCTGCTCGACGCCCTCGACGGTGATGAAGCCCGTGCCGCCGCCGCTGATCTTGGCGCCCATGGCGCTCAGGAACTCGATGACGTCGAGGACCTCGGGCTCCAGGGCCGCGTGCTCGATCACGGTGGTGCCGGGGGCCAGGACCGCGGCCATGATCAGGTTCTCGGTACCCGTGTGGGACGGGGTGTCCAGGTAGAGGCGGCCACCGCGGAGGTTGCTGGCCTCGACGTTGATGTGGTTGCGCTCGGTGTCCTCGGTGACCTCGGCACCCAGGCGCGCGAAGCCCCGGTAGTGGAAGTCCAGGTTGCGGCTGCCCAGGTTGCATCCGCCGACGCCCTCGATGCGGGCGTGGCCGGTGCGGTGCATCAGCGCGGGGACGAAGAGCACGGAACCGCGGAAACGGGCCGCGATGTCGGCGGGCAGGACGGCGCGCTCGGGGTCGTTGAGCTTGGAGGCGTCGATGACGACGGTTCGCTCGGCCTCATGGAACTCGACCTTGGCGCCCACGTGTTCGGCGAGCTCGAGAGCTCGGTAGACGTCCTCGATAACCGGAACGTTCCGCAACACCGTACGGCCCCTGGCCGCGAGTAGGGCGGCCCCGATCATCGGCAGGACGGCGTTCTTCGCGCCTTGGATGAACGCCGTTCCACTGAGGGGGCGTCCGCCGCGGACGCGGTAACGAACCTCCTGGCCCATGCTCATGTGCTCCTTTGTGAGGCAGATGTGAAAAAAAGGTCACCCTCGTCGGGCTTCGCCTGTATTGGACGCGGATTTCCCCTGGAACGTTGCGACCATCGTGCGTGTGACCTGCGCGGCCAGTGAAACGGTGTGCGCGACGACTCTATAGCACTCGCCTGCGTGTACCGATCCAGAGCGTGGTATACCCGCGAATCGCGGATGGAGTCCCGTCAAACGACCACAGGGGTATTCGCCGGCGGGAAAAACCAGGGCTGCCGCACGCGTGGGTGTACGCCGGTACCGGCGCTGCGCACAACGTCAACCACCATACGCGCTCCTGGACACGAAACGGCGACCGCGTGCGCCGAATCACTCCCGGGCGGTGTTTCACAGGGCGGGTTCGTCCCCGGTCAGGCGCTCGTAGATCTCCACGTACCGGTCGAGGGTGTGCTGCACCACGTGCTCGGGCAGCTCCGGCGGCGGGGTCTCCGACGCCCGGTCCCATCCGGACTCGGGCGAGCGCAGCCAGTCCCGCAGCACCTGCTTGTCGAAGGAGGGCTGCGGCCGTCCGGGGGCCCACGCGTCGGCGGGCCAGTAGCGGGAGGAGTCGGGCGTGAACACCTCGTCGGCCAGCACCAGGTTCCCCTCCCCGTCCCGCCCGTACTCGAACTTGGTGTCGGCGAGGATGATGCCGCGCTCCCGCGCGATCTCCCGGCCGCGCCCGTACACCCGCAGCGTGAGGTCGCGCAGGTCGGCGGCCAGCTTCTCGCCGTGCGCGGCGGCGACGGCCTCGAAGGAGACGTTCTCGTCGTGGTCGCCCACCTCGGCCTTGGTCGCCGGGGTGAAGATCGGCTCGGGCAGCTCGGAACCGTCGACCAGCCCGTCGGGGAGTGCGATCCCGCACACGGTGCCGTCCGCCCGGTACTCCTCCAGACCGGATCCGGTGAGGTAGCCGCGCGCCACGCACTCCACGGGCACCATGTCCAGCCTGCGGCACACCAGCGTCCTTCCGGCCCAGTCGGCGGGAGCGCCCTCGGGCAGGGCGTCGGACACGACGTGGTCGGGCACCAGGTCGCCCAGCCGGTCGAACCACCACAGGGACAGCTGGGTGAGCAGCCGTCCCTTGCCCGGGATCTCGGTGGGCAGCACCCAGTCGTAGGCCGACACCCGGTCGCTGGCGACCATCACCAGCGCGCCGTCGGCCGCGGCGTACAGATCGCGCACCTTGCCGGTGTGCAGGTGGGTGAGCCCCTCGACCTGGACGGGTTCGGGCTTGACGACGAAACCGCTCACGGGTCCGTACCTTTCTGGGAGTTCGGTCCTGGCCGTCCGCAGGGTCGGAGGGGCCGGGGCACGCCCGCTCGCGGGTGCGCCCGTCCGCTACAGCTCGGCGGCGGCCCGCTCGGCGATGTCGGTGCGGTAGAAGGAGCCGCGCAGCTCGATCCGGGACGCCGCGTCGTAGGCCCGGGCGCGGGCCTGGCGCAGGTCGGCGCCGGTGCCGACCACGTTGAGCACCCGGCCGCCGTTGGACTTGACGCCGCTCGTGCCCTCCCAGGCGGTGCCCGCGTGCAGCACGTACGCGCCGTCCAGCGCGTTCGCCGTGTCCAGCCCGCCGATGACGTCGCCCCTGACCGGGTCGCCCGGGTAGCTCTCGGCGGCGATCACCACGGTGACCGCCGCGCCCTTCTTCCACTGCAGGGAGCCGATGTTCTTCAGACCGCCGGTGTCGGTGGCCTGGAGGACCGCGCCGATCGGGGTCGCCAGCCGGTCCAGGACCACCTGGGTCTCCGGGTCGCCGAACCGGGCGTTGAACTCCACCACGCGCGGGCCCTGGGACGTGAGCGCCAGACCCACGTACAGCAGCCCCTGGTAGCGCTTGCCGCGCCGGTTCATCTCCACCAGGGTCGGCCGCACGACCGACCCCATGATCTCGTCCACCAGGCCCGCCGGGGCCCAGGGCAGCGGCGCGTAGGCGCCCATGCCGCCCGTGTTGGGCCCCTGGTCGCCGTCGTAGGCGCGCTTGAAGTCCTGCGCGGGCAGCAGCGGCAGCGCGTGCAGGCCGTCGCTCAGCACGAAGAGGGACACCTCCGGGCCGTCGAGGAACTCCTCGATGACCACGCGGCCGCACTCGCGCGCGTGCCGCTCGGCGAGCGCGCGGTCCTCGGTCACCACGACGCCCTTGCCCGCGGCCAGGCCGTCGTTCTTGACCACGTACGGGGTGCCGAACTCGTCCAGCGCCTCGGACACCTGGCCGGCCGTCTTGCACACCCGTGCCCTGGCGGTGGGCACCCCGGCGGTCTCCATGACCTCCTTGGCGAAGGCCTTGGATCCCTCCAGCCGCGCGGCCTCCTGGTCGGGGCCGAACACCGGGATGCCGCGGTCGCGCAGGGCGTCCGCCACACCGGCGACCAGCGGCGCCTCCGGGCCGATCACGACCAGCTCGGCGCGGATGCGCGCGGCCAGTTCGGTCACGGCCAGGCCGTCGGTCACGTTGATGACGTGGTTCTCGGCCAGCTCCGAGATACCGGGGTTACCGGGGGCGCTGTGGATGCTGGTGACGCCCGGGTCCAGGGACAGCGCGCGGACGAGGGCGTGCTCGCGGCCTCCGCCGCCGAGAACGAGGGCTTTCACTACAGGGGGCCTCTTCGTGTTGAAGGCGGATAGACGTGGGGGTCAGACCAGGGAACGCAGTTCGAGCGTCTCGTTGCGGCCCGGTCCGACACCGATGGCGGAGATCGGGGCCCCCGCCATCTCCTCCAGAGTACGCACGTAGGCCTGCGCGTTCTTGGGGAGTTCGTCGAATTCCCGGACGCCGGTGATGTCCTCCGACCAGCCGTCGAGGTACTCGTAGACCGGCTCGGCGTGGTGGAAGTCGGTCTGGGTCATCGGGATCTCGTCGTGGCGGACCCCGTTGACGTCGTAGGCCACGCACACGGGGATGCGCTCCAGGCCGGTGAGCACGTCGAGCTTGGTCAGGAAGAAGTCGGTGATGCCGTTGACCCGGGTGGCGTAGCGCGCGATGGGTGCGTCGAACCAGCCGCAGCGGCGGTTGCGTCCGGTGGTGACGCCGTACTCGCCGCCCTGCGTGCGCAGCCACTCGCCCTGCTCGTCGAGCAGCTCGGTGGGGAAGGGGCCCGAGCCCACACGGGTGGTGTAGGCCTTGAGGATGCCCACGACCTTGGTGATGCGGGTGGGACCGATGCCCGAACCGGCCGCCGCGCCGCCCGAGGTGGGGGAGGAGGAGGTCACGAACGGGTAGGTCCCGTGGTCGATGTCGAGCAGGGTGCCCTGGGAGCCCTCCAGGTACACCGTCCTGCCCTCGTCGAGCGCCTTGTTGAGGATCAGCGAGGTGTCGGCGACGTAGGGGCGCAGCTGGTCGGCGTAGGCCAGGTACTCCTCGATGATCGGCTCGGCGTCCAGGCCGCGCCGGTTGTACACCTTGGTGAGCAGCTGGTTCTTGTCGTGCAGGGCCAGCTCGATCTTCTTGCGCAGGATCTTGGGGTCGAACATGTCCTGGACGCGCACACCCTGGCGGGAGACCTTGTCGGCGTAGGTCGGGCCGATGCCGCGCCCGGTGGTGCCGATCCTGCCCTTGCCGAGGAAGCGCTCGCTGACCTTGTCCAGGGCCCGGTGGTAGGGCATGATCAGGTGCGCGTTGGCCGAGATGAGCAGGCGGGACGTGTCCACGCCGCGCTCCTGGAGGCCGTGCAGCTCCTCCAGCAGCACACCGGGGTCGATGACGACGCCGTTGGCGATGACCGGGACCACGTTCGGGGACAGGATGCCCGAGGGGAGCAGGTGGAGGGCGTACTTCTGCTCGCCGATGACCACCGTGTGCCCGGCGTTGTTGCCGCCCTGGTAGCGCACCACGTAGTCCACGCGTTCGCCGACGAGGTCGGTCGCCTTGCCCTTGCCCTCGTCGCCCCACTGGGCACCCACGAGCGTGATCGCCGGCATTGGTCTCTACCTTTTCGTTCGACACCTGACCGGGGCTTTTCCGGCCCCGAACATGGAAAACCCCTGGCGCAAGGCTGCGACAGGGGCCGTTGCGTATTGAGGGTACACGACCACCGCATCCGGGTTAAGTGGGACGCCAGGGCACTTGCGGCACACGGTTCCCGCCTGTCTCAGAGCGCACGCAGAGGCGGTTTCCGCACCCCCTCACAGGGGTGGGTGGAGTGGTGGACCCGCTCGGGAACCGAGGACGCCGGGGCCGGTGACGTGGAGCGTGCCGGGGCGCGGTGGACCCGTGCGGCACCGTGATCGGTGCCGGGGCCCTGCCGCGCTGACGGGAGCCCCGGCCCGTGGGGACCGTCCCATGGGGTTCTGTTCCCACGGGCGCGTCCCACGGAAGCCACGGCACGTGAGGGGGCCGCCCCGGGCTCCTCCACGGAACCCGGGGCGGCCCCCTACGGCCACGGGACGCGGTGTCAGCCGTTGAGGGCCTTGTCCGCCTCGGCGCTGGACTCGCGCAGGAAGGTGGCGCAGCGCTCGGCCTCCTCGGTGTCGCCGATCTCGGCCGAGGCCTGGCCCAGGGCGTGCAGCGCGCGCAGGAAGCCCTGGTTGGGCTCGTGCTCCCAGGGGATCGGGCCGTGGCCCTTCCACCCCGAGCGGCGCAGCTGGTCCAGACCCCGGTGGTAGCCCGTGCGGGCGTAGGCGTAGGCGGTCACCGGTTGGCCGTCGGCCAGGGCCAGCTCGGCCAGGCGCGCCCACGCGGCGGAGTACTCCGGGAAGCGTCCGGCGACCGGCGTGGGGTCGTCGGACGCGGCGAGCGCCTCCCTGGCCTCGGGATGGTCGGCCAGGCGCGTCTCGGGCGGCTCGTTCAACAGGTTCTGGTGCATGTTCATGACCCCATCCTGCCACCGGGCGGTACAGCTTCCCGAAGAACCGGCTCACCCGGCCTCCTCCCCGCGCTGGTGGACCCGGGACGTCGAGCCGCGCGTCACCGCGTGCACTCCCAGCGCCGCCACCGCCGTGCCCACGGCCAGGGCCGGTACCACCCCGGCGGGCAGGAGGTCCGGGGCGACCCACCCGTCGCTCCCCGCGTACGCGTACGGGCTCACCCGGTCCAGCCCCGGAACCATGTTGCAGGCCGCGGCCCCCAGGAAGATCCCCGCCAGCACGGCCAGGCCCGACGGCACCGCGCCCAGGAAGGGGGCCAGAAGGTACACGGCGGAGGTCGCCAGCAGGACGTTGGTCACCAGCAGCCAGGTGTTCTCGGCGGAGGGAGAGGCGACCAGTACGGCGGCCCCCGCCGCCACCGGCAGGGACACGCCGACCGCGGCCACCGCGGCCGCGCGCACGCGGGTCCGGACACCGCCCAGGCGCTCCCAGACCCACAGCCGGGGACGGTTGGCCCAGGCGCCCGCCATGGCCGCGCACACGCACAGCAGCTCCGCGACGGGTACGCGCTGCTCCTCGTTGGGCCAGTCGAAGACCGCCACCGGTACCACGATCCCCAGCGCGGCCGCGCCGAAGGCCGCCGCCACGGCGGCGGAGGCCAGCGCGCCGAGCACCGGCAGCAGCGAGGGACGCAGGATCACGTTCGCCACGGCAGCTCCTCGGGGTCCACCTCGCACGACGCCAGCCGTTCGCGGTCCTGCCGGATCCACGCGCTGACCTGGTCGGGGTCTGCGTCGGCGAACAGGGCATGGCCGCTGGCACCGCCCCCGAAGGCCTGGGAGGCCAGCCACGCCCTCAGCCCGTAGACGACGGCGGCCCGGCGCTCCTGCGGCCGGGCGCCTCGGTCCAGGCTGGCCACGCTCCCGGAACCGCAGCGCCCCACGTCGGGTATCAGCCAGTCGGCCATGGTCTCGGGTACCTCCTCGTACGGGTCCCAGCCGGGGTAGACGGGCAGCCAGAGCACGTCCTGCCCGGGGCCGTCGAACGCCTGCTCGTCACCGCGTGCCAGGCTCTGGTCGCGGACCTCACGGGGAAGGGCGTCGGCCACCCCGTAGGCGTCGAACACCGGCGCGGCCAGGCCGGTGATCGCGGTGAGCTCCTCCGCGTGTCCCTCGTGCACGCAGTAGCGGACACCGCCGTGCTCGTCGCAGACCGCGGCCCCAGGAGCGCGGACCACGAGCGGGAACGGGTGCAGGTGCGGCAGGACCACGGTCACGGCGACGGCGGCGACGGCCGCCCCGTGGACGGCCGAGAACCGTCTGGGAGCCCGCAGCAGCCAGGCGGTCGTCCAGGCGACCGCGACCGTCAGCAGCAGGAAGAATCCCAGCCGGTACGGGCCCAGGGCGGCGGCCTCGCGCATGCCCAGGAAGGGCTCGAAGGGCGGTTGGAGCGACAGCGCGGTCCAGGGATCCGAGACGAAGACCAGACTGGTGAGGAGGAAGACCGTGCCGACCGCGACGGGCACGGCGAGCAGGCCGCGCGCCGCGACACCGCACAGATAGCCCAGCAGGGTGAGGGCCGCGAACCCGGTCAGGGCACCCGCGACGGCGACGGCGTCCGGCGATCCCGCGCCCCGCGTGGCGGTGACGACCGTCAGGGGGAGCAGGCCCACCAGGTAGGCCCCCAGGCACCAGGCCACGACCACCACCGTGTGGCGCAGGGGGACGTCCCGCTCCGCACGCGGCTGCCAGGGCTGGGCGAACACCAGGGACCTGCGGGTGAACCGGCCGGCGACCAGGGCGGCGGCCCCGGCCGCCACCACGACCGGCAGCCGGGCCTGGGCGCCCACCTGCGCGGAGAGGTACACCCAGTCCAGGGCCCGCCAGTCGAGCCGGTCCCAGGTGCCGGCGAGGGTCATGGCGAGGATGAGGCCCGCCGGGGCCAGGACGAGGGCCGGCGGCAGCGGCCAGAAGAGGGGCGAGGCGCGCAGCCGTGCCGTCGAAGGACTCACGCGCGCTCCCCGATCCGCTCGATCAACCGGTCGTAGGCCCGCTCGAACCCGGAGCCGTAGGCGCTTTCGCCGGAAGTGTCCTCGACCAGCGCCTCCAGTTCGGGGAAGGTGCCGTGGAACTCGATCCGTCCGCCCGCGAGGACACCGACCGTGGTGCACAGGTGCGCGACGTCCTCGATCAGGTGGGTCGAGACCAGGACGGTCCGGTCCTGTCCCAGCCGTGCGACGACCTCCCGGACGCGCAGCCGCTGCCCGGGGTCGAGTCCGGCGGTGGGCTCGTCCAGGACCAGGACCCGGGGATCGTGGGCGAGCGCGGCGGCGATGCCGACCCGCTGGCGCTGCCCTCCGGACAGGACGCGCGTGCGCAGGTCGGCGAGGTCGCTCAGAGCGACCAGGTCCAGCGCCCGTTCGGCCGCGCGCCCGCACTCGCGCCGGGCCAGCCCGTGCACCCACGCGGCGTAGGCGACCGTGTCCGTCACGGTCAGCTCCCCGGCCAGGGTGAAGCGCTGGGGGACGAATCCCAGCATCCGCCGTGCCCCGGAGCGGCCGACCGCGGTGGACAGGTCGTGGTCGCCGAGAAGCAGGCGCCCCTTCCGTACCGGGAGCAGCGTCACGACGAGTGAGAGGAACGTGGTCTTGCCCGAGCCGTTGGGACCGAGGAGCCCGGTGACACCGGGCTCCACGGTCCAGGTGAGACCGTCCAGCACCTTTCTCCGTCCGGGACGGACGAACTCCAGGTCCTCAGCGGTGATGCGCATGGCCTCGCCTGTTCCCACTCGCCGCATCCGCACGGGAATGCGTGTGTTCTGTTTCGGTCAGCATCGATTGGCGCGCCCGGAAGCCAGTTTGTTTCCGGACGAGCTCCGCGTCTCGGTGAAATAGGTGCCGTTGCCGTCGCACCTTCCGTCGGCCGAGAAGCTGCTGTTTCGGAAACCGGTACGGCTGGCCTCGGCCACGACCTTGTCGGGCCAGGCGGGGCGGTGCTTGCGCACCTGGACGGTGAGGGTCACGGTGCCGCCGCACCCCGTGCGGGATCCGATTCCGGAGATGGTGTTCCCCGAGGTGGCGGGAGTGCTGGCGCCGAGGCCGCACAAGTAGGACGAGCGTTCGGCCACGGCTTCGCCTCCGGCCCACGCCGTCCCGGCCGCCGACGTGCCGACGAGCACGGCACCCGCGGCGAGTATCCAGGCCGCGAGGATTCGGACAGCGCGATTCTTGTCTTTCAATTCTCCTCATTCCACTTCGAGGGGGTGTGGGCTTTCAGAGTAATTCCCGGATGCCCCTCGGGGAAGCGAGGATGTGGAGGCTGTGGAAAAGAGGAGAATGTGATTTCGGGTATTTCGATGTGATTTGTAGGCAGAGTACGCCGGTGCGGTGCGCGGAAAGGCGGGATGCCCGGCGGAGCAGGGCGCCCGACGAACGCGAGGTGCCCGGCGGCCGAGGCCGCCGGGCACCTATCACGAACCGTGGTGGGAGCGTGTGACTACTTCATCTTGTTGCCGGCCGACTTCAGGTGCTGGGCGGCCTCCACCACGCGGGCGGCCATGCCGGCCTCGGCGACCTTGCCGTAGGCGCGCGGGTCGTAGGCCTTCTTGTTGCCGATCTCGCCGTCGATCTTCAGCACGCCGTCGTAGTTCTTCATGATGTGGTCGACCACGGGGCGGGTGTACGCGTACTGCGTGTCGGTGTCGACGTTCATCTTCACCACGCCGTATCCGATGGCCTCCTGGATCTCCTCCATGGTGGAGCCGGAGCCGCCGTGGAACACGAAGTCGAACGCCTTGGCCCTGCCGTACTTCTCGGCGACGGCCTCCTGGGCGTTCTTGAGCACCTCCGGGCGCAGCTTCACGAAGCCCGGCTTGTAGGAGCCGTGCACGTTGCCGAAGGTCAGGGCCGTCATGTAGTAGCCCTTCTCGCCCAGGCCCAGCACCTCGGCGGTGCGCAGGGCGTCGTTGGGCGTGGTGTACAGCTTCTCGTTGATCTCGCCGACGATGCCGTCCTCCTCACCGCCGACGACGCCGACCTCGATCTCCAGGATCGTGCGGGCGGCCTTGGAGGAGGCCAGCAGTTCCTCGGCGATCTCGAGGTTCTCCTCCAGTTCGACGGCCGAGCCGTCCCACATGTGGGACTGGAACAGCGGCTCCTGGCCCTTGGCCACGCGCTCCTTGGAGATCTCCAGCAGCGGGCGGACGAAGCCGTCGAGCTTGTTCTTCGGGCAGTGGTCGGTGTGGAGGGCGATGTTCACCGGGTACTTGTCGGCCACCACGCGGGCGAACTCGGCGAAGGCGACCGATCCGGTGACCATGTCCTTGACGGTGGCGCCGGACAGGAACTCCGCGCCGCCGGTGGAAATCTGGACGATGCCGTCGCTTTCGGCCTCGGCGAAGCCGCGTAGAGCGGCGTGCAGCGTCTGGCTGGAGGTCACGTTGATCGCCGGGTAGGCGAAGCCCTCGGACTTCGCGCGGCTCAGCATCTCGGTGTAGACCTCGGGGCTGGCGATGGGCATGCTTGACTCTCCCTGGATTCGGCCTGGAGCGAGCGGCCGCCGGACCTGGGCCGACGGCACCCCCCGTGCGTTGCCCCGGTGGTGCCCGGACTCCGGGGGGTGGCCCTCGGGGGGCCGTGGGTCCGGACGTGTCCACCAGGTGTCACCCAAGTATCCCGAATACCCGGAGCCCTTGAAAAGGTCTAGACCAGATTGCCCGGGGTTGTCGGCACGTGCGCGGCCGACGGGGCCGAGACGACCGGCTCCGTGTACCCGGAGCGACGGTTTGTGGGCCCTCTGTTCTCTTTGCGGACGAATTGTGGGGAGTCCTGGGCTTCCAGGCGACTGCTGTCGCTTTTTGCCGTGATACGCGCTACATTCAACGCCGTGGGAAGGCATAGGAATGATCCTCGCGGCGTTGGCCAGGTGATGGCCATCGTCGGGGCCGTCGTGCTCCTGGTGACGCTTTTGGCCCTCGGCGGATTTTTCTTGTACCGCTCGCTTCCAGGCACCGACGTGAGTGCCAACGCCTCCGGTGCGGCATCGGAGGGCGAGCAGCCGGAGGACATGGGTGTCCTGTACATCCGTGTCATCGGTGAGTCCAGCGAGGTCTTCGTCCGCATTCCCGGTGGCGACGTCCTGATGGACCAGGAGATGAGCCAGGGCCAGTCGGTCGACTACAACCGTGCGGAACAGGGCCTGGAGGTCACCATCGGTGACCCCTCGGCCGTCGAGGTCTTCGTCAACGGCGAACAGCGCGACATCTCCGACGAGAGCGCGGACTACAGCTTCACGATCGACGGCTAGACGACGCCCGGGCACGGAACGGTACGCACCGACCGTCGACGGGGCGGAGCCAGTGGGCCCGCCACCGCCGGGGCGCCTCCTGTCCCGACACGAACACGAGGGACAGGGCACCGCCGACCGGCCGACGGCGCCCTCCTCCTCGCCCGGACCTCCTAGACGTCCAGGTCGGACACCCCGTACACCGCCCGGTACTCCAGGCCCTCCTCGGTGATCCGCCCACGCGCGCCCCGGTCCAGGATCAGCGCGACCGCCACCACCTCGGCGCCCGCCTCGCGCAGCGCCTCCACCGCGGTCAGCACCGAGCCGCCCGTGGTCGAGGTGTCCTCCAGGGCCAGGACGCGCCGCCCCCGCACGTCGGCTCCCTCGATCCGCTTCTGCAGGCCGTGCGCCTTGCCGGCCTTGCGCACCACGAAGGCGTCGAGCCTGCGCCCGCGTGCGTGCGCGGCGTGCAGCATGGCGGTGGCCACCGGGTCCGCGCCCAGCGTCAGACCGCCCACCGCGTCGAACTCCAGGTCCGCGACGTTGTCCAGCATGACCGAGCCGACCAGCGGCGCGGCCTCCCCGTCCAGGGTGACCCGGCGCAGGTCGACGTAGTAGTCGGCCTCCATGCCCGAGGACAGGGTCACCTTCCCCCGCACGACCGCCTTATCGTTGATCTGACGCAGGAGTTCATCACGTTCGCTCATGATCAGTGAGCCTAGGACACCGGGTGGTACGGAAGGCACCGCGGCACCCGGTCGGAGGGACGGCCATGCCACAGTCCGCGAACACCGTTCGGGTCGAGACCACCGTCGACAGCAGGGACGGCGCCGAACGGGTGGCGCGGTCGGTGGTCGAACACCGCCTGGCGGCCTGCGCCCAGGTGAGCGGGCCGATCACCAGCTTCTACCGCTGGGAGGACCGGATCCAGGCCGACGAGGAGTGGATGGTGGTGATCAAGACCGCCGCCGACCGGCTGGACGACCTCACCGCGCACATCAACGGCGTCCACCCCTACGACGTCCCCGAGGTCGTCGCCGTGTCCGTCACCGGAGGCGGTTCCTCCTACCTGGAGTGGGTGCGCGAGGAGACGCGGGGAGGCACCTCCGCGTGATCGCCGTCCTGCTTCCCCCGACCCTCGGCCTCCCCACGCGGCTTCCCGGCCTGGCCGACCGACTCCCCGAGCACGGGCTCACCCCCGTCAGCCCCGAGGTGGGCGGTGACGAGCACCCGCCGCACGCGGCCCGCTACGTCGCCCGTGCCAGCCTGGAGGTCAACCGCCTGGTCGCACCCGACGCCCCGACCGCGCTCGTGGCCGAGGGCGGCGCGGGACCGCTGCTGGGAGCGGTCGGCGCGGCCCAGAGGTCGGCGCACCGGCCCGTGTTCGGCTACGTGCTGGTGGACGCGTTCCTGCCCCAGCCGGGCAGCCCCACCCGCGTGGACATAGCGAAGTCCCAGAGCCCCGAGAACGCGGATCCGGAGGCGGTGTCCGCGGACGAGCCGCCCGGCTACCGGACCGAGCCGCTGCCGATGGCCGCCGACTGGCCGGACGCCCCGTGCGGTTACCTGCTCACCGATCCCGGCCTGGGCCACGTGGCGCGCCTGGCGGGGCTGCGCGGCTGGAGTGTGCGCGAGGCGGCTCCGGAGGAGGCGTCCGAGGCCCTGGCCGAGCTGTTGGTGGAACTGCGCGGGATGGCCTGAGCGGAACGGACCGGGCGGGGTGGCCCGGTCAGGGTGGTCCGGCCGCGCTCGCGAGGCGCGCGGCGCGGCGACACGGTGCGGGCGCCGAGCCGGGGCGGAAAACCGGATGGCACCGCGGGGACGGATTCCGGAGAATCGTCGCATGATCACCGACCACTTCCCGCTGCTTGGGCTGCGGCTGCGCACACCGCGCCTCGAACTGCGGATCCCGTCCTTCGACGACCTCGGCCAGTTGGCGGAGGCCGCGATGCAGGGCGTCCACGACCCGGACACGATGCCGTTCTCCGTGCCCTGGACCGACCAGCCGCCGGACAGACTCGCGCTGGGCGTGGTGCAGCACAACCTGGGGCGGATGGCCTCGTGGACGCCGAAGGACTGGAACCTCAACCTGGTGGTGGTCCACGAGGGCGCCGTGGTGGGCGTCCAGGACATGAGGGCGCGCGACTTCGCGGTCGTCCGGCAGGTGGGCACCGGCTCGTGGCTGGGAAGGGCCCACCAGGGCAGGGGGGTCGGCACCGAGATGCGGGCGGCCGTGCTGCACCTGGCCTTCGCGGAGCTGGGCGCAGTGGCCGCCGTGTCGACGGTGAACGAGGGCAACCGGGTCTCGGAGAGGGTCTGCGAACGCCTGGGGTACCAGAGGGACGGGATCGACCTGGTCGAAGTCCGCGGGAAGCGGGTGGTGCAGAACCGCTACCGGCTGACCAGGGAGGGCTGGGAGGCACACCGCACCGCTTCGGTCACCGTGACGGGTCTGGAGCCGTGCCTGCCGCTCCTCGGGCTGGACGGGGCCTCGCGGGAGTAGCGGTCCGCCGCGGCCGGCGGCGCCGCACGCCTATGACGGGCGCGCCGGCGACACGTCGGCGGAGGCGCCGGCGGCTTTGTTCATGAGGACGAGCGACACCAGGATGCCGGTCAGGATGCCGGCCCCGCTGGCCACGCCACTGACCAGGGGCACCCGGTCCGCGTGCCCGGTGAACGCCATCGCCAGGCCGACGGCACCGAGCACCGTCAGGTAGACGGCGGCGCCCAGGATCGAGCGGGTCCGCCAGTACCAGGCCAGCGGGAGGAAGTGCAGTCCGACGGTGAGGGCGATCCAGGCGACGTTGGCCTGCACGGGCGCGTCCAGGGCGCGCAGCACCTGGATGCCTCCGAACAGCAGGACGGCCTCCAGGGCCACGACCACGCCGTAGAAGGGGCCGAACCGCATCCCGGGCCCCTCCTGGGCGGATTCCGCGGCGGAACCGGAGCCGGGGACCGGTCCGGAGGACCTGCGGCCGAGGGCCACGACCAGCGCGATGACCGCGAGGAGCGCCGCGACCGCGAGGACCCGCAGCACAAGGGCGGCGGTGGGGTCGAGCGGCGGTCCGGAGTTGGCGAGGACGAAGGCCAGGCCGAAGCCCGCGCCGATGAGGAATCCCACGAATCGCGTCATATCGCGAAGCTAGCAAGAGACGGAACCCGGCGTCCACGCGGCGGAACCGTCCGGGTCGTCGCCGAGGCCGGGCCCCTCGTACCGTCCGCGCCCCTACCGGCGGGCCTGGACGACCACGGTTCCCGCCGCCTTGTCGTGGAGGCACTGCCGCAGCGTCTTGTCGCGCAGGGACCAGAGGACGTTGGTGAGCGACCACGGCAGGAGCCAGTTGACCAGGTTGGTGTGCCCCGGCGCGTAGAGCAGCGCGCGGACCAGCGCGCGACCGGCGGTGACCCTTCCGCCGCCGTCGGAGCGCACCACCCACAGCCCCAACAGCATCTTGCCGATCGACCGGCCCCACACACGGACCTGGAGCCACTCCACCACGATGGGCAGCAGGAAGAAGTTGAAGACGGCGAACACCATGAAGACGTTCGAGGCGCCGCCCTCGATCTCGCCTCCGCCGAGGGCCACACTGACGAAGGTCCCCAGCAGCATCATGAGGAACCAGAGGAGGACGAGGGCGGCCGTGTCGATGGCCCGTGCCACGAAGCGCGTCCCCGGATCGGCGAGGCCGACCTGCGGCCGGGCCGGGCTCCACTGCCCCGGGTCGGTGATCACCGGCGGGAGCCAGTTCCGCGGCGGAGGGTGGTAGCCCTGCTGGTACGCGGGCGCGGGGTGACCGGGGGTCGGGTACGGGGGCGCCGGCGGAGGCTGGGTTCCGGGGGGCCAGGCGGCGGGGGAGGGCCGATGATCGCCCTGGTCGGAGGGCGGGTACGGGGGCTGCATGGTGCTCCTCGGTGTCGTCGGGGGCGTGCCGTGGCGACGGCGCCAGAGTGCGGAGGGGCGGGGACGGACCCCGGCACACGTACGGTCCGGCGCCGCGGAGGCGGAGGCGGTTTGCCGGGGCGCCGGTTCCGCGGAGGGCTCCGTCCGTCCGGGCCGGCGCCCTCCGCGGGCCGGTCACCCCTCCTCGTCGCGGGGCTCGCGCAGCGCTGTCTGGACCAGCCGCGGGGAGCCTCCGCGGGTCACCCACTTGCCGCGCCCGGCGGGCTGGTTGGCCGCGTACACCCGGGGCAGCAGCTGGCCCTCGCTGCGGTCGCCGGACATCACCAGGGCGCTCGTGCCGATCTCGCGCATGGCCTGCACCAGCGGGTCGTACATGCCGCGTCCCGCACCGGCCACCCGGCGCGCCACCACGAAGTGCAGGCCGATGTCGCGGCCGTTAGGCACGAACGGCACGAACGGCGCCAGCGGCTTCTGGCCCGCCGTGGTGAGCACGTCGTAGTCGTCGGCGAGCACCACGATGCGCGGACCCTTGAACGAGCCCGGCTCCAGGGAGTCGACGTCACCGTCCTCGGGCAGGCGCTCCTCCACCTCCTTGGCCACACCGCCCGCCAGCCCCGCGCACACGCGCGGGCTGCTCGCGTACCCGCCCATGTACTCGTCGGGCACCACGCCCCGCAGGGTCCGGCGCGGGTCCATCACCGCGAACACGACATCGTCCGAGGAGTACCGCTCCACCAGGCCCTCGGCGACCAGCCGCAGCAGGTTGGTCTTGCCGCACTCGCCGTCGCCCATGACCAGCAGGTTCTGGTCGCGTTCGAACAGGTCGAGCAGCACCGGCTCCAGGGCGCGCTCGTCCACGCCGATCGGCACGGCCCTGGGCTCCGACTCCGCCGTGGGCAGGACGCGGGCCGACAGCCGGTGCGGCAGGATCCGCACCTTCGGGGCCCGCTTGCCCCTCCAGGACCGGTCCACCGACCGCACGGCCTTCTCCACGACCTCGCCCAGGTTGTCGCTGTCGGCCACACCGTCGATCCGGGGCAGCGCGGCCTGGCCGAACAGCTTGCCGTCGGTGAGGATCCGGCCGGGGGCCTTCGCGCTGATCGTCTCCGACAGCTTGCGGTCGATCGTGGAGTCCGACGAGTCGTTCAGGTGCAGCTCCACCTTCTGCCCGAAGTTGGACTGGGCGGCGATGCGCACGTCGTTCCAGCGCAGCATCCCCGCCACCACGTGGACGCCGAACCCGCCGCCGCGCTGTAGCAGCTCGGTGACCATCGGGTCGATGTCCTCGAAGTCCTTGCGCAGCGCGCCGAAGCCGTCCACGCAGAACACCACGTCGGCGCTGGCCAGCTCGGGGACCTCGCCGCGGGCGTGCATCCGGCGCAGTTGGGCGACCGAGTCGATCCCGCGCTCTCGGAACACCTCCTGCCGGTGTTCGAGCATCCCCTGGAGCTCCTCGACGGTGCGGCGCACCCGCTCGGCGTCGGTGCGCGCCGCCACCCCGCCCACGTGCGGCAGCACGGACAGCGACTGCAGGCCGCCGCCCATCAGGTCCAGGCAGTACACGGCCACCTGTTCGGGGGTGTGCGTGAGCGCCAGCGACAGCACCAGCGTGCGCAGCAGGGTCGTCTTGCCGCTCTGGGGGCCGCCGATGACCGCCGCGTGGCCGCCGGAGGCGGTCAGGTCGAGCCTCCACACGCCCTGCCACTGCTTGGCGGCGTCGTCCAGCAGGCCCAGGGGGACCCGCATCGGCTCGTGCGTGCCGGGCAGCCTCAGCCCGAGGTCGCTCTCCTCCGGCTCGCCCGCCACCTGGTCCAGGGTGGTCTCGGACGGCAGCGGCGGCAGCCAGATCTCCCGTGTCCGCTCCCCGTGGCGGTCGAACTGGCCCACCATCACGTCGAGCAGGGTCGGTCCCATCGTGCGGGAGGGCATGGGCACGTCCTCGCCCGAGGACTCCGCCGCCGCGCCCGCGCTCTGCTCCGCGTCGTTGTTGTAGGCGGTGTACAGCCGCACCGAGGGAGTGCCCTCGGAGGGCTCCTCCTCGGCCACGGGGCCGCGGTAAGGGCCGGACACGTATCCCGCCTTGAAGCGCTGGTAGACGCTGGTGTCCACCTTCAGGTAGCCGAACCCCGGCAGGGAGGGCAGGTGGAAGGCGTCCGGGGTGTTGAGGACCGTGCGGCTCTCCTCCTCGGAGAAGGTGCGCAGGCCCAGCCGGTAGGACAGGTAGGTGTCCAGGCCGCGCAGCTTGCCGCCCTCGATGCGCTGGCTGGACAGCAGCAGGTGCACGCCGATGCTGCGGCCGATCCGGCCGATGGACAGGAACAGCTCGATGAAGTCGGGACGGGCGGTCAGCAGCTCGCCGAACTCGTCGATGATCACCAGCAGGTGCGGCAGCGGCGGCAGGCTCGGGTCGTGCTCGCGCTTGTAGGTGTAGTCGCCGATGTTGGCCACGTTCCCGGCGTCGCGCAGGACCTGCTGGCGTCGCTGCACCTCGCCGGACAGGCTCGCGTGCACCCGCTCGATCAGCGCGGCGTCGTCCTCCAGGTTGGTGATCACCCCGGCCACGTGCGGCATGTCCTCGAACGGGGCGAACGTGGCGCCGCCCTTGTAGTCGACCAGGACCATGCTCACCCGCTCGGGAGGGTGGGAGGCGGCCAGCGCCAGCACGAGGGTGCGCAGCATCTCGCTCTTGCCGGAGCCGGTGGCGCCCACGCACAGGCCGTGCGGTCCCATGCCCAGCTGCGCGGACTCCTTGAGGTCCAGGATCACGGGCCGTCCCATGTCGTCCACGCCGATGGGCACCCGCAGGAACGCCCGTTCGCTGCGCGGCGCCCACAGCCGCTGCACGTCCATCGCACCGGGGTCCTGGACGCCCATCATCGCGGGGAAGTCGACGCTGCCGCCCTCCTGCGCGGTCTCCTCGACCGACTCGGGGGACAGGCGCAGCGGGGCCAGCATGCGGGCCAGGCCTGTGAGGGTGGCGGCGGAGACGTCGTCCACGGTGCCCGTGGTCACCACCGGGTCGGCGCCGCGCAGCTCCTCGACGCGGACCTGGTCGCCGGTGACCGTGACACGCACGTTCACGTCGCCGGGCTCGTCGACCTGCCGGGACACCAGGTGCAGCACGGTGACACCCAGCTCGGCGGGGCCCACGGCGTCGTCGGGGCGCACGAGCTCGGCGGCCACTCCGCCGTGCGTGTCGTGGACGACCAGCAGCCGCCGCATCATCTGGTAGGCCTCGCGCTTGCCCATGCCACGGCGGACCTCGGAGGCGAAGTCGGTGCGCGAGCGCAGCTCGTCGGCGAGCAGCCCGCCCAGTTCGGCGGGGTCGGGGGCGATCAGGCGGACGGCGGCGCCGCCCTCGCGCCGCTGCGGGTCCAGGACCTGGGGGAGCCAGGGCAGCCACGACCAGTCGTCGGCGTTCTCGGCGGGGTAGGACACGGCGATCCCGGCGTCCTCGGGCGCGTGGAAGGCGCCGAACTGGGCCGCCAGGGCGCGCACCAGTCGCATCACGTCCTCGCGCTCGCCGATGAGGCTGACGTTCCCGGCCATGTCCAGGGGCAGGGTGAGCGGCATCTCGGGGACCGAGGCGAACCGGCGGATGGCGGCCTGCGCCTCGGAGAGCATGAACGGGTCGGTGGGGGTCAGGGCGGTGCCCTGCTCGGCGAGCCGGAGGGGGCGGCCCTCGGTCAGGCCGGTGCCCACGCGCACCCGCAGGAAGTCGCGGTGCCTGCGGCGGCGCTCCCACAGCCGGGTGGGGTCGCGGACGACGTCGTACAGGGCCTCGGGGGGCGGGTCGAGCAGGCGGGCGTGGGCGCGGGTGCGCTGTTCCCAGCCGGTGAGCTCCTCGCGCAGCTCCTCCAGGTACTGGAGGTAGAGCTCGCGCTGGTTGCGGCGCTGCCGACCGACCTGGCCGCGCCGGGAGAAGAGCATGGCCAGGGCGGCGAGGAGGGCCACGACCAGGATGACGCCGCCCAGCGCTATGAACGCCGGATTGCGCATGACCATCATGATGGTCATCGACGCCATCATGCCGACCATCGGAAGGATGGTCATCAGGGGACTGCCCTGCGCGTTGCCGTCGGGGAGGGTCGGCGGGGCCTCCACCTCGTGGGGTTCCCGGGCCGGAGTGGGATGCACGGTTCGTGTCGGCCGGTGCACGACGCGAAGGCTCATCGGCTTTCCTCTCGGCGCAGGGGCGGGAAGGCGAGGGACGCGGGGGACGACGCTGGGGTGCGGGAAAACCCTATCGAAGTCGGTGTCAAAGGGGCTTTTCGCGACGGTCGGTCCACACACGCCGCCCGGGGGTGCCCCCAGGTGCGACGTTCAGCGGAACGTGTTGGTTCTGTCGCGAAGCGTCGGACGCCCCCGCGCCGGGGGAGGCGGTCCCCGCGAAGCGCGGACCGCGTTCGGCGGCGGGTCGTCGGGGAGGTCAGTCCGCGGGACGCAGGTGGGACATCAGGTCGCGGAAGCGGTCCCAGCTCCCGGGCTCGGTGCCGTCCCCGACCCGGTACCAGACGGCGGGGGTCAGCGGCGGTCCGATCGGGACCCCCCGGACCGGGGCGGACAGGGCGTGGTCCGTGCCCATCTCGGATACGCCCTCCACCCCCACGGCCAGGCCCACGGGAACCGGCGGGCCGGACCACCGCGGAGCGTAGGTCAGGTCGGGGCGCCCGAGGAGGCGCTGCACGGTCATGCCGCGCAGGAGTTCGTTCGCGGTGAGCTCCCCGGCCAGGTCGGCCAGCCCGGACAGGTCGGGCTCCTCGCCGGGCGGGTGGCCCACCGCGAGGGTGATGCTCTCCCGGACGCCGTCGGGGACCGTGCTCACCCGCTGCGTTCCGGCGATGGGGCGGGCACCCCGCTCGCGCACGCCCTCCGGCCGGCCGGTGAGGGCGATCCAGGTGGACCCCGGGGCGCGGCGGCGGCACAGGCCGGTCATCCTGCCCCGGTTCCAGGCGTGGGCGAGGGGTTCGCTGGTGCCCCACAGGGCGGGGGTGGAACCGGCCAGGTACTCGGCCAGGATCTCGGCCGCGCCGCCCAGGAGCAGGCCCCGGTCGGCGGGGTGGAGGACCTGCAGGTCCACCAGCAGCTGGGTGCCGGGCGCGCCGTCGGCCTCGGACCAGCGGAAGTCGGGGTGGGGGCCCTCCGCGGCGGAGGCGTCCGGGTCCACGGTGAACGCGGACTCCGGATCCCAGACCAGGGGGACCCCGGAGAAGCCGTCGTAGTAGCCGCCGTCGCCGTCGCGCACGACCCACCGGGCGGCGGGCCTGGCGAGCAGGGAGCGCAGCGCGTGGGTGATGCGGCTGGTCGAGGGGGTGACCAGCTGCAGGTGGCGGCCCCCGCGGCCGTACGCGGCCGTGGCGTCGACGAGCCAGCCGCTCAAGGGGACCAGCGGGCGGTCCTGGACGACCACGAAGGCCTTCTCGGTCAGAGTGGTGACCGCGGGGTGGTCCGTGGCGCCGGTGAGGTGGCCGTCGTCCCTGGCCATGCGGGACTCGGGAACCCACACCGCGCCGCCGTGCCGGTCGACCAGGTTCCGCGCGAAGCGGTGGACCATCGCAGCGGTGTCGGCGTCGGCGAGCTCGGCGCCGCGGGCCTCCACCCAGTAGGGCTGGGCGGGCAGGTCGTCGCCGACGCCCTCGGTGAGCAGCCGGTCGGCCTCGGCGGAAAGCGCGAGCTTCTGGGCGGCCTGCATGGCGGCCACGAGCCTGCCGGAGCCGTCGCGCAGTTCGATCACCGCGCCCTCGGAGACCGAGCGCACACGCAGGTCCGGGCCGGCCTCGACCAGCGCGTCGATGAGGCTGCGCCGGGCGGGGGCCTCGGCCAGCAGTGCGACCACGTCGTGGCTCACGAGGACTCCTTCGGGGGTGTCGCGGGCGGGGAAACCCTACCGAACCGGGAACGGAGGGCACGGCGTGTCCGATCCCGGGAACGGGGGGAACGACGTACCCGGCCGTGGCCGGATCCGGCCACGGACTCCGTTCCCGCCAGGACGCTCCCCGTGGTCCCGCTCCCCGCCGTCCACAGGCGCGGATCGTGCCTGTTTCTCCGTCGGGGGCCACTTGTATGATGCAGATCCTCCCTATTAGCGGGATCGAGTCCGTTGTCCGGTCGCGGGCCCCCTTCCGAACCACGGGCACTCCGCGTGCATCCTCCCCAACGGGAGGCGACAGCCTCGCGAGGACCCCCGGAAAGCAGGTGAACAGTTGTCACGTTGGGAAATCGGTAGCAACACCCTGACCGCCCTGTCCCAGAACACCGGAACCACTGGTGACGAGCTGACCAGCCTCATCCAGCAGCTCGTCCAGGCGGCGGAACCCCTGGCCGGCAAGTTCGACGGCGCGGGCAAGGCCGCCTTCGACTCCTTCAAGGCGAGGGCCGACGGCATCACCGCCGACCTGCGCGCCGGCCTCGGCTCCATCCAGGAAGGCCAGACGGGCATGAACAGCGCCTTCAGCACCGGCGCCGAGACCATGGCCGACGAAGCCAACCAGAAGATGGGCTCGGCCAACTTCGACGCCGCCAAGTTCCGCTGATCCCCCGGAAGGAGCACCCGTGAGCAACAACGCCTACGACGTCGGCGCCTCCCAGGAGGCCCAGGGCAACATCAACACGATCATGAACCGCCTCGAAACGCTGATCGGCGAGCACGACACGGACGTCAACCAGGCCATGGCCGAGTTCGAGGCCACCGGTGTCTCCGAGGAGTACAGCTCCAAGGAGCTCAAGTGGCACAACGCCGGTAACGAGGTCCGCGAGATCATCCGGCTCGTGCGCGAGACGCTGGAGACCAACGACTCCACCGCACAGGAGGCCCTGAGCCGCGCCAACGCCGCGGTCCAGAACATCTGACCGGTCCCGGGCGGGACGACGACACCACGAGAGGCAGCGAGGAGCACGGTTGGCACGCGACTACGACAGTCAGCTGCTGGAGTCCGTCGCCGTGCGCCGGCAGCGCCTGCGCGAGGCGGTGCTCTTCGGCGGCCAGCGCACCAGGCGCCGCCTGGACGAGAACTTCGGCAAGGTGGCGATCAGCGCCTGCCTCGCCGCGGTCATCTGCGGCGGTACCGTCGGCTGGTCCTTCGTCAGCAACCAGCTCAGCACCCAGCGGGTCGAGCAGGAGCAGGCGTCGTCCGGTCCGGCGAGCAACGCCGTCCCGCCCATCCCCGGCGACTGGGTCGGCTCCCAGGTCACGTTCGAGGACCTGCGCGGGGAGCTGGACGCGGCCGGGGTCCCCGACAGCCTGTACGTGCTGCCCGGGCAGACCCGTCCCGAACCCGGGACCATCGACAGCTACTACCTGCTCACCCAGGACGCCGAGGGCTACCTGTCCGCGGCCGTCATCGACTTCGACCAGGGCCGCCCCGGCACGGAGTTCACCACCGAGGACCAGGCGGCCCGCTGGCTCTACCAGGAGCTGGCCACCACCGAGCCCGAACCGGTCGTCCTCACCCAGGCGGAGGAGAGGGAGACCGCCGAGGCCGTGGCGGAGATGGACACCGAGGTGCGCGAGAACCTGGAGCAGCGCAGCGGCGGCTCCTACCTGCACAGCCTGGAGGTCGGCGACGTCGTGGACGCCTTCGGCCAGGAGAGCGGCCGCTACCTGTTCCCCGACGGCACCCCCTTCGAAGAGCGCGGCCTGCCCGACTACGCCCGCACCGGCCCCGACGGCGAGGACCTCTACCACCGCTACCGTGTCATCCACCCCTTCCAGGTGAGTGCCACCAGCGCTCCCTCGCACGAGGACCACCCGGGCGGAGGCATCCGCTTCACCCTCGACACGGCCGGTTTCAGCGAGGTCCCCCCGGCCCCGACCGTCCGCTGGCTGATCGGCCACGGCTACCTGGAGCGCATCGCGGTGAACGACGTGCCCGGCTAGGAAGTGCGACCGATGTGGTCCGGGAGCGAGGGGTCCGGACCCGACAACGGTGGGCACCCGCCACCGGAAGACGCAGCAGTGAGGATGGGAAGGCAATGACCGCTTGGAGCCGGGTGACGCTCGTCGGTGAGGAGCGCAGGGTCGACGCGGTCCTGCCCGCGAGCGAACCCGTGGGCGCTCTCATGCCGGAGGTGCTCGACCTCCTCGGGGACCAGGTGGAGAACCCGGCCAGACTGCGGCACCTGGTGACCGCCTCCGGGATCGTCCTGGAAGGCGACACGACCCTCGCGGACCGGCAGGTCGCCGACGGCGCCGTGCTGCGGCTGGTCCGGGCGGAGGACCCGGTGCCCGCACCGGTGGTGCACGAGGTCCCCGAAGCGGTTTCCATGGCCCTGGACGACCACCAGGGGCGCTGGTCACCGGACGCGGCCAGGTGGACCGCCACGGTGTCGCTGGTCGCCCTCACCCTGGGCGCGGGCTGGATCGTGCAGGAGTACTTCTCCGGCACCGGCGGCCTCGCCGGGCTGGCCGTGGTCGCCGCCGTGCTGGTGGCGACGGGCGCGGTGATCGGACCGGCCTGGCGGGAGCCCCTGGGCACGGCGCTGGCGATCAGCGGCACCGCGGTCGGCGGGCTGGCGCTGTGGCTGGCCTGCGACCACCTCGGCTGGCCCGAGTGGGTCCGCTGGGGCGGCGGCGCCGCCCTGGTCGCCGGCCTGATCCTGCTGCTCGGACTCACCTCGGACCTGGGCCGGGGCGGACTGACCGGCGGCGGTGTCGGGCTCGCCCTGGCCGCGGTGTGGACGGTGGGCGCGGCACTGGGCCTGCCCACGTACCAGGTCGCCGTCATCATGGCGGTGGCCTGCGTGATCCTGCTGAGCCTGCTGTTGCGGCTGGCGCTGATGTTCTCGGGACTGGCGGTCCTGGACGACCGGCGCAGCTCCGGAGAGGCGGTGGCCCGGGGCGACGTGCTCACCTCGGTGGCGGGAGCCCACCGGAGCCTGGTGATCGCCACGGTCGCGGTCGCGGTCGCCGCGGCCACCGCGGGGATCGGCCTGGCCACCCACTTCGACTGGTGGACGGCGGGACTGTCGGTGGTGCTGGCGCTCGTGGTGGCCAGCCGGGCCCGGCTGTTCCCGCTGATCGCGCAGAAGTCGGTGCTCGTCGCCGCGAGCCTGGTGGTGCTGGTGGCCTTCCTGCTCTCCTGGGCCAACGCCGTGGCGTGGGGCGTGTGGCCCGCGCTGGGGATCACGGTCGCGGTCGCCGCCATCCCGGCGGTGGTGCTGTCCATCGAGCAGCCCGAACACGTGCGTGCGCGGCTGCGCGGTGTCACCAGCAGGTTCGAGGCGATCGCCGTCGTCGTGCTCGTGCCCCTGGCGATCGGTGCGTTCGGTACCTTCCAGCGGCTCCTCACGACCTTCTGAGCGGGGGACGATGAACACTTCCCAGACCGGAGCCGCGTCCGCGGCCGCGCCGGCCTCCGCGAGCCCGGCCGGATCCCGGCCGGTCCCCGGAGACCGCTGGGTGCGCCGGGCCGGGCGCGCCGTCCTGCGGCCGTTTCGCCCTGTGGACGAGGTGGCCGACGCCATCGCGCTGGGAACGCGGTTGCAGCGCCCCACCTCGACCGGCCGGCGGATCGTCGTGGACGACCTGGGCTCGGGCGCCGACGCCGCGGTGGTGACCGCCCTGGTCGCCCGTTCCCTGGCCCACTTCCGCCACGACCGGGTGCTGGCCGTGGACGCCACCGCCCGGGGCCCGGCGCTGGCCGAGCGGCTCGGCGCCGACGGGGCCGGCGACCTGGACGGGGTCGACTCCGCCTCCTTCGACTCGGTGCGCGACAGCCTGGGCGAGGTCACCGCGCGCCTGTGGACGGTGCGGGCCGCCCCCGACGGCGCGGGAGCCTACATGTCCGGTCTGCTGCCGATCTCCCGCTTCTTCGGGGTGACCCTGGTGGCGGGGGAGTCGGGAGGGTCCTTCGTGGAGGCCGTCGGCTCGGGGGCGCACGCCCGGGTGCGGGTGGTCCGCGCGACACGGGACGCCGCCCTGAGGGTCGGCCGGGAGTTGGACGCACTGGTGCGAAGCGGCCGACAGGAGGAGATGGAGCGGACCGTGGTGGTCCTCTTCGAGGAGCGGCGGCGCGAGGACCCCGGGCTGGACGTGGCGCGTACCGCCCGCGTCATCTCCGAGAGCGGTGCGGGCGTGATCGTCCTGCCGTACGACCGGCACCTGGCGCAGGGGACGTCCGTGTACCCGCGGCTGATCGGCGAGGCCACCCACCGGACCGTTCAGCTGGTGGCCGCCGAGGCCCTGGACCGGGCCGTCGGCGGTGCCGGGTTCGGGCGGGCACGCGCGGAAGGAGGGGAGTAGGCCATGGACCAGCACCAGCGACCCGATCCGGAGGAGGGTTCCCCCCGGGAGGCGGAGCAGCCGGACCACGGGACTCCTCCCGGCGGCCGGCCGGGGAGCCCGGACCAGCACGCATCCGGGCAGGACCCCGCCCAGGGCGCGCCCCAGAGGGACGGCGGGGAACAGCAGGGCCGGACGGGTGCCGGACAGCCCACACCGCCCGGTGGACGAAGCGCCCCGCAGTGGGGCACCGCCGCGCCCGGCGGTCCGCGGCCCGCCGCCGGCCAGGACGTCCCGCGGCGGGGGGCTCCGCCCGGGCCACCGGGCGGACAGGGCCACGGGCGGGGCGTGCCGTCCGGTGGCCGGCGACCCCTCCAGCAGCCGGAGGCGGGTACACCGCCCCAGCCCGGCCCGCAGGGGTACGCGGGTCCCAGCGGGCCCCAGGCTCCCGGGACCGGCGCGTGGTTTCCCGAGGAGCAGGCGCACGGCCAGGGCACTCCGCCCGGCGGGATGCCGGGCGGGGCGCAGCCGGCGCCGCTGCGGAGCCCGCTCCCCCCGGCTCCCTACGCCGTCGAGCCGCCCGGGCCGCACGAGCCCACCGGCCCGAACCAGGCGCCGTGGTCGGGCCACTCGGGGCCGCAGCGGCCCCCGGCGGCACCCGGGGGCGCGACACCTCCGCGTGCCTTCGCCCAGGACTCGGTGGCCGAGGCCTTCCTGGCTGGGACACCCATGCCCGCGCCACCGTCCCAGCGGCCCCCGGCGCCTCCCATGGCCCCGCAGCGTCCCCAGCAGTACGGGCCGCCGTCAGGTCCGCAGCAGCCACATCAATCGCAGCCGTACCAGCAGCCGCTGTCGGGTCCGCAGCAGCCACACCAACAGCCACAGCAGTCGCACCGGCCGCTGTCGGGTCCGCAGCAGCCACATCAAGAGCAGCAACCCCAGCAGCCACACCGGCCGCTGTCGGGTCCGCAGCAGCCATATCAGCCTCAACCGCACCAGCAACACGGGGTGCCGTCAGGCCTGCAGCAGCCCCACGGGACTCAACCGCGTCAGCCGCTGTCGGGTCCGCAGCCCCCGACCCAGCAGCCGTGGCGGGGGCCGGACGCCGACGTGCCCTCGCACCAGGGCGCGGCGGCCGCTCCGCCCTCCCCTCCGGCGGCTCCGCCCGCGCGGCCTCCGGAGCCTCCGGCCCAGGAGCCGGCGCGCGGCCGGGAGCCCTCCCCCGCGCCGGAACGCGAGAAGGAGGTCCCGCCCGCCCGCGCGTGGTTCGGGAAGTCATCGCGCTCCGACGCGTCACGTTCCCGGAGGGCCTCCAAGCAGAGCCGTGGGCCCCGGGAGGTCGGCCCGCCGCGTCCCGCCGATCCGCCGACCGTCAGCCCGTGGGGTGAGGAGGACTCACCCGACCCCGACGCGGAGGAGACGGACGTCTTCCTGGTCCTCAGCGCCGACCGGCGAGCCCGGAAGGAGAGGGAGGAGAGGGAGCAGCGGGAGAGCCCGGAGGGCGGGGACTCCCCGGCGTCCCGGGACTCCTCCCCGCCCGCCCCCGAGGCGGGGGAGGCGGGCGCCGGAGCGGCGGCACTTCCCGCGTCCCCGGAGGCCGTGCCCTCCACCGCCGTCTCCGAGGACGGCGCGGAGTCGGGGCCGCACGGTTTCCAGGGCGCTCCGGACGCGCACCGGACGGACACGCAGCGCCCGGAACAGGTCCGGGGCACGCTCCGGGGAGGACCATCCGGCCCTTCGGACGCCTCCGTGCAGCCGGATCCCGTGCAGCCGGATCCCGTGCAGCCGGAGCCCGCGCAGCCGGGGGTCCCGGGGATCGAGTCCTGGATCGAGGTGGTGAGCGACGGGCACACCCCCGTTCCGGGCGGGTACGAGCAGCGGATCGCCGCCGTGAAGAGGATCCCGGCCTCTCCCTGGCGGCGCGCCGTCTTCGCCGCCACCGGAGGACGGCTCAACCTCGGCTGAGCCCGTGGCCGGGGCCACGGCCGCCGACCGGTGCCCCGGGGAGCGGACCGCACGGTCCCCGCTTCGGCGCCGCCCGTGGCACGGCTCCGGACCGCCGGCCTTCCGCGTGGGTCCGGCGGCCCGTGCTCGCGTGCCGCTCCCCGAATCCCCCGCCCCGATGACGGACATCGGACGCTTCAGAACCCTCGGATAGGAACAGCCGGATCCGGGACCGGAAGCACCCTTCGAGAAAGATGTGACCACTGGGGAAAAAGAGCTCGGAGAGAACCCTGACGGGAGCGCGAGTGCGCCGGGCGATGTGCCCACGGATACGGGGAGACCGGCAGCGCGTTCGCCGGTTAGGTCCGGGGAGCGCGTGCCCCTCACGCGCTCGGTACTGACGCGGTCTGATTCGCCCCCGCGCTCGGCCGGGAAACGGATATCCGAATCCTCTCTGACCAGGGCTCCGTAGTGGTGGGAGCCGTGGTTCCCACGGCTCCCACGCGTACCTGAGGTCCGGATTCCGCACGGATTCTTCGGGGCACTCCCGCGGAGGGTGAGTTCACGATCACCCCGAAGAATCGCCTTTGGGTAGTAAGACCGTAACTCTCTGTGTCCACAAGGGGCACGCAAAACCATACAGACTTGGCTAGGCTGTGCCCCGGTCATGGACATGGCCCAGAGACAACAGGGAAGGGGGCGGTGTGAGTGGACCGCTGCGCGTTGTTCGTTGACGCGGGATACCTTCTCGCGGACGGCGCGATGGCCGTGCACGGAACCCGCAACCGGGACTCCGTCTCCTGGGATTACACCGGTCTCGTCCAGTTCCTCAACGAGGTTGCGCGGGACCGCACCGGCCTGCCGCTCCTGCGCTGCTACTGGTACGAAGCCGTCGCCGACGACCGGCGGTCCCAGGAACAGGACGGCATCGCCGACATCCCCGGCGTCAAGTTCCGCGGCGCGCGGATAAGGCCGGGCCGCCGCGAGGGCATGGAGAGCTACGTCCAGCGCGACCTCACCACGCTGGCCCGCACCGGCGTCCTGTGTGACGCCGTCCTGGTCAGCGGTGACGAGGACATGGCCTCCGTCGTCGCGGACGTACAGGACATGGGTGTGCGCGTCACCGTCGTGCACATCTCCGTGGAGGGGAACTGGACCATCTCCCGCGCCCTGCGCCGGGAGTGCGACGACCTCATCGAGATCGGCGCGGGACACCTGCGCCCGCACGTCAACCTCCTCTCCAGCGGCGGCTCCGCCCAGGAGACGGCGGCCAAGACCACCACGCCGTTCGCCAACGGCCGCGCCCGCTCGGCGCCCGAGACACCGAGGCAGCCCGTCGCGGCCCAGCCCGGCGGGAACCGGGTCGAGCCGGCCGCCTCCTCGGACGCGGGCCTGGAGGCGATGTTCGCCGGGACCGGCGGGCAGCCCGTCCCCCAGGGCAACGCCATGGACCAGTTGCGCGCCATGCGCCGGAGCCTGGCCCAGCAGCAGCGCGGAGGCGACCACCTGGCCGGATCCGGCGCGGACGGCCAGCAGCACGGGGCCATCGACGCCAACGGGTTCCCCTCCGGAGGGCAGCCCCCGCCGAACGTGGGGGGCAACGGCGCCTATCCCGGTGCCCCGATGACCGGGGGCCACCCGGCTCCGAACGGCCAGGGGGGATATCCCCCCACCGGGAGCCACCCGTCGATGCGCGGCGCCGACCAGTCGGGCTACGGGCTGCCGGCGAGACCGGGACCCGGCCAGGGACAGCACATGACGGGGCCGCAACAGGCCTTCAACGGCGGGACCGGCTCTCAGCAGTCCTTCGCGCACGAGACCGGGGCGCAGCGCTCGTTCGCCCAGGACGGGCAGCACGGACAGCCGGGGCACACACCACCGCAGAGAAACGGACCACCACAGGACCCCAGGTTCGGTGCCGGGGACAATCCCGGCTTCGGGGGTGCGTCCGACGCAAACCCTACCTATGGGACCAGTACGGAAACTGACACCGCCCACCGCGGTGGGGCGGTCTCCTCCTACGGAGGGCCGCCGCCTACTGGTCCCGAGCACGCCGACCGGTTCGACGCCGGCCACTACCAGGAACCGCGTCCCAGTCCTGGATATCCCCAGCAGACGCACTCCGGCGCGCATACCGTTGACGAAGCGGTGCATGTTGCGCACAAAGAAGGGAACGACTTCGCGGAGTCGATCGCTCGCGAGGCGCCCGCTCTGTGGGTCGAGGCCGTCCTCGCCCGCAGACCCAGGATGCCCTCCGACCTGGAGGCGCGTCTGCTTCAGGGCTCCTCGCTGCCGATCGACCACCTGTTGCGTGACGAGGTTCGGGACGGACTGCGCCAGGGGTTCTGGCAGGCACTGGAGCGCGCCAGACCCTGACCTTGAGCATGGGAGTGCGAGTAGGGGGATGGGGGCGATGCGGTTGACCCACGTGACGACGGCAGAACTCGACCGTTTGGAATTCCACGCCGTTCGGTCGGGTGAGCACGGACCGGTCGCCGCCCAACTCCTGGACCTGGCCAACCAGGTCGACGCCGGAAGCGAGATCTCCCGCGCGGAGCTGTTCGTGCGCGCGGGAGAACAGTGGGAGATCGCCCAGGAGTTCGAGCGCGCCTGCGCCGCCTACCAGCGGGCGATCGACGACGGAGGGCCCACGGTGATCGACGCGCGCGCACTCAGCGCCGGGGCCCTGCTGCACCTGGACGAGTCCGAGCAGGCCTACGCGCACCTCAAGCGCCTGGAGGCGGAGGATCCCCCGGGCCTGCAGACCTACATCCACGTCGCCGAGGCGCTGTACGCCCACGACGACATGGAGGGGGCCGAGCGGTGGGCGACGGTCGGCGCGGGCCGCTTCCTCGGCCTGGCCTCCTCGCCCTACGTCCGCGACCTCCTGATGGAACTGCTGCGGATCCGTTTCCGCATCCGCGTCGACCTGGGGCTGGACGAGGACGCCCTGGACCGGCGGCTCGACGAGGGGTGACCGCCGCCCGAACCCCTCGGGTCGGCGGGGAAGCAGGCGGGTGAGCTTTCCGACGTCCACGGGGGGCGTGCGACACGCCCGGAGCCGGCCGCCGACGCGTGCCGTCCCCGCGCAGGGCCCTTGCAGGCGGCCTCCGGACGGGGTGCGCCGGGTTCCGCGAACGCACCCGAGCCGTGCCGCAGGCGGGTTCTCCGGGCCCGTGGAGGACGCCTCGGCGCGGGCGGCCCCGGCGACGTCCTAGGCTGTGTCGAGTCACCCCCGAACGTTGCCCCACGAGGCGTGATCCCTGCGGTGAGCGGGTGGAAACGGGCCCCGATACCACGCTCTGAGTGTGTGTCCGACAGTCGTCGAAGCATCTGAGAAATCAGTGACACGCCATCATCTTGCGGTGTTCCAACCCTCCATCCCCTAGATGTAGTATCTCTCCCGCTGGTGGTTCACCTCCTGGGGTGAGGCAAGAGGGAATCCGGTGCGAAACCGGGGCTGCCCCGCAGCGGTGAGTGGAGACGAGGCCGCCACAGGCGCCGGGAACCCCCGAGGACATCCCGGAGCGGTGACCTCCACAAGCCCGAAGACCTGCCACCGGTGCGCACGTGAGCGTGTGCCGACGACGGGGCTTCGAGGGTGAGCCGCCGCGATCCACCGGTCGACGACCGTACGCACCCAGTGCGCCGGTCCACCGGTGGGCGCCGTGCGCCTCGCATCTCGGTCCCCTCCCCGCCGGGACTCTTCTATTGAGGTTTTGGAGCCGCTGTATGACCCTTGACGTCGAAGCCGTGCCCGCATCCGTTCGGTCCGCACCGACCAACGACGGCAGTCCCCCCGCCGCCGTCGACCGGATCGAGCACGTCGTGGCCGAGGCCTGCGCGCGGCTCACCGGTGTTTCGGCGGAGAAGGTCCTCACCGAGGCCCGTCGCGGCTTCTACCCCGGGATGTCCGACGCCGAGATCGAGCTGGCCCTGGTCATGGCCGCCCGCAGCTTCGTCGAGGTGGACCCCGACTACTCTTACGTGGCCGCCCGCCTGCTGCTGGACAAGCTGCGCCGCGAGGCCCTCACCTTCATCAGCGGCTCCCCCGACGCCGCCGGCCAGTCCGAGATGGGCGAGCGCTACGCCTCCTACCTCGCCGCCTACGTCAGCCGCGGCATCGACCTCGGCCAGCTCGACCCGGCGCTGGCCGGGTTCGACCTGGACCGCCTGGGCGCCGCGCTGCGCCCCGAGCGCGACGAGCAGTTCACCTTCCTCGGCATCCAGACCCTCTACGACCGCTACTTCCTGCACAGCGACGAGGTCCGCTACGAGCTGCCGCAGGCGTTCTTCATGCGCGTGGCCATGGGCCTGGCCCTCAACGAGGACGACCGCGAGGCCCGCGCCATCGAGTTCTACGAGCTGCTGTCCTCGTTCGACTTCATGGCCTCCACGCCCACCCTGTTCAACTCGGGCACCGTGCGGGCGCAGCTGTCCTCCTGCTTCCTCACCACCGTCGGCGACGACCTGCAGGCCATCTTCCACGGCATCAGCAACAACGCGATGCTGTCCAAGTACTCCGGCGGCCTCGGCAACGACTGGACCCCGGTGCGCGGCCTGGGCTCGCACATCCGCGGGACCAACGGCAAGAGCCAGGGCGTCGTCCCGTTCCTGAAGATCGCCAACGACACCGCCGTCGCGGTCAACCAGGGTGGCAAGCGCAAGGGCGCCGTCTGCGCCTACCTGGAGACCTGGCACATCGACATCGAGGAGTTCCTCGACCTCCGCAAGAACACCGGTGACGAGCGCCGCCGCACCCACGACATGAACACCGCGAACTGGGTTCCGGACCTGTTCATGAAGCGCGTGGAGCAGGGCGGCACCTGGACCCTGTTCTCGCCGGACGAGGTCCCCGAGCTGCACGACAAGTACGGCACCGAGTTCGCCGAGGCCTACGTCCGCTACGAGGCCGAGGCCGAGGCCGGGCGGATCAAGGTCTCCAAGAAGATCCCGGCCGTCGACCTGTGGCGGCGCATGCTCACCATGCTGTTCGAGACCGGCCACCCGTGGATCGCCTTCAAGGACCCGGCCAACCTGCGCTCGCCGCAGCAGCACGCGGGCGTGGTGCACTCCTCCAACCTGTGCACCGAGATCACGCTGAACACCAGCGCCGACGAGGTCGCGGTCTGCAACCTGGGCTCGGTCAACCTGGCCCAGCACGTGGGCCCGGACGGCCTGGACGTCGAGCGCCTGCGCGGCACCGTCCGCACCGCCGTGCGCATGCTCGACAACGTCATCGACGTGAACTTCTACACGATCCCCGAGGCGCGCCGCGCGAACATGCGCCACCGCCCCGTGGGCCTGGGCCTGATGGGCTTCCAGGACGCCCTGTTCAAGCTGCGCACGCCCTTCGCCTCCGAGGGCGCGGTGACGTTCGCCGACGAGAGCATGGAGCTGATCAGCTACTACGCCATCGAGGCCTCCATGGAGCTGGCCTCCGAGCGCGGCTCCTACGAGAGCTTCGAGGGCTCGCTGTGGAGCCGGGGCGTGCTGCCGATCGACTCGCTGCGGCTGCTGGCCGAGGCGCGTGAGGGCGACCTGGACATGGACCGGGGCGAGACCCTGGACTGGGACTCGCTGCGCGAGCGCGTCAAGGCCACCGGCATGCGCAACTCCAACGTGATGGCGATCGCCCCGACCGCGACCATCGCCAACATCACCGGCGTGGGCCAGTCGATCGAGCCGGTCTACCGCAACCTGTACGTCAAGTCGAACATGTCCGGCGACTTCACCGTGGTCAACCCCTACCTGGTGCGCGACCTCAAGGCGCGCGGGCTGTGGGACGACGACATGGTCTCCGCGCTGAAGATGCACGACGGCAGCCTCGGCGCCGTCGACCGTGTCCCGGACGACCTCAAGGCCCTGTACGCCACCGCGTTCGAGATCGACCCGGAGTGGCTGGTGGACGCCGGCTCGCGCCGTCAGAAGTGGATCGACCAGGCCCAGTCGCTGAACCTGTACATGGCGGCGCCCAGCGGCAGGAAGCTCGACTCCCTGTACCGCCGTGCGTGGCGTTCCGGCCTCAAGACCACCTACTACCTGCGTTCGCAGAGCGCCACGCACGTGGAGAAGAGCACGCTCAAGGGCACCGACGGCCGCCTCAACGCGGTCGCCGCCACCCCGGGGGCCGGCCCCTCCGCCTCGCCCGCGCCGTCCCCGAGCCCGAGCCCGGCACCGGCCCCCTCCCCGAACCCGGCGCCCGGCACCGGCGGCGCGAGCGCCGCGGAGGAGGACGAGTTCGAGGTCGTCGACGGCCAGGCCTGCTCGATCGACGACCCCGAGTGCGAGGCCTGCCAGTAACCCCGCCGCTCCGGCGGCCGGGCGCCCCTCCCGGGCGAACGGCCGCCGGCGGCCGGGCGGGTCCGGTTCCGGACCGCCCCTCGCCCCTTCCGGGCGACGGCCCACGGGCCGCGGAGCCTCCTCCGCGGCCCCGCCCCAGAAACGACGTGCCCGGCACGGCCGGAGAACGGAAGAAACCCCAGGATGACCGCAGTTTCCGAGAACAGCGCGAGCACCACCAGCGGCCTCGGTGAGATCGAACGCGACGCCGAGCGCGTCAACGTCGACGACAAGGCGATGATCAACGCGCGCGCCGACGTCAACCAGCTGCTCCCGCTCAAGTACACGTGGGCGTGGGACAAGTACCTCGCGGGCTGCAACAACCACTGGATGCCCACCGAGGTCGCCATGCAGGCCGACATCGCGCTGTGGAAGTCCCAGGACGGGCTGACCGAGGACGAGCGCCTGATGCTCAAGCGCAACCTCGGCTTCTTCGCCACCGCCGAGTCGCTGGTGGCCAACAACATCGTGCTGGCCGTGTACCGCCAGCTCACCAACCCCGAGTGCCGCCAGTACCTGCTGCGCCAGGCCTTCGAGGAGGCGGTGCACACCCACACCTTCCAGTACATCTGCGAGAGCCTCGGCCTGGACGAGGGCGAGCTGTTCAACATGTACCGGGAGGTCCCGTCGATCACGGCCAAGGACGCCTGGGCGCTCAAGTACACCCAGAACCTGGAGGACCCGGAGTTCCGCACGGGGACCCCGGAGGCCGACCAGGCGTTCCTGCGCGACCTGGTGGCCTTCTACGTGATCTTCGAGGGCATGTGGTTCTACACCGGCTTCGCGCAGATCCTGTCGCTGGGCCGGCGCAACAAGATGGTCGGCATCGCCGAGCAGTACCAGTACATCCTGCGCGACGAGTCGATCCACCTGAACTTCGGCATCGACGTGATCAACCAGATCAAGATCGAGAACCCGCACCTGTGGGGCGAGGAGTTCCAGGCCGAGGTCAGGGGGATGCTCGCCGAGGCCTGCGAGCTGGAGGTGGCCTACGGCCGCGAGACCATGCCGCGCGGCGTGCTCGGCCTCAACTCGGAGCTGTGCGAGAGGTACATGCACTTCATCACCGACCGCCGCGCCGAGCAGATCGGCCTGGCGCCCATCTTCGGTGAGACGGAGAACCCGTTCCCGTGGATGAGCGAGATGATGGACCTCCAGAAGGAGAAGAACTTCTTCGAGACCCGTGTGATCGAGTACCAGACCGGTGGCGGCCTGGACTGGGACTGATCCACCGGACGGGGTCGCCCGCTTCGGCGGAGCGGGCGACCCGCTCCGCCCGGCGGAGGGCTCCCCAGGGGGAGCGGTCCTCCCGCGGACGGCCCGGGTCGAGGTGCGCGACCCGGGCCGTCGGCCTTTCTCAGCTCTGGCCCGACCAGGTCATCCTGACGTTGAAGGTGGCCTCCGCGCCTCCCTTGACGACCACGGCCCCGGATTCGGCGGTCACGCTCACCCCGAATTCGACCTCCGTCTCCGAGGGGGCGCGGGAGGATTCGGACAGTTCTCGCAACTGGCCGGAAACGGCCTCGGCGACCTTGCGGATGCGGAGCAGGACCGAGTCGAGCCTTCTGTCGCCGGTGGTGTCCTCGGACCTCTTGGAGACGTTGGAGGCGCCCTCCCGTCGGGCCGGGACGGATTCGATACTGACCACGGTGCCGTCATCGGTGACGAAGTCGATCACTTTGTTCACGTTGACCTCAGGGGTTCTTGTAGGGGGACTTGCCATTCCTGTGGAGGGATTCGGAAAGTAAAATACTGAGAGATGTCCGGAAAAGAGGAGATTCCGCTGCCGTCCGCGCGGAGGAAACGGTGGGACGAACCAGTGATGACCGGGCGAGACGACGCACGTGCCACCTGGCGGGACGGAAGCGACGGCGTCGGATGGCGTAAGTCGTCGAGGTCCGGGGCACAACCCGACTGTTGCGAGGCCTCCCTGGGCGAACCAGGTGCGGTTCTTTTCCGGGACTCCCACCACCCCGACGGACACGTCCTGCGGTTCCGTGCCCGCGAGTGGCTGTCGCTGCTCTCGTCCCTGCCCTGAACACCGCGTCGAACGGTCCGGGATCCCGGATTCCACGTTTCAGCTACCGACCGGGATGATGTCGGTGTCCAGCCGGACGAAGTCCGCCATCGTGGTCACGAAGCGGTGCTCGGGGCCGAACCGGGCGGCGTACAGGTCGCGCAGGGCCTCCCACTCCTCCCGGACGTCCTCTCCCAGTGCCCGCCGGCTGACCAGCAGGTTGCGCCGGGCGGTGGTCAGGAAGATGTGGTGCTCGCCCAGGACCTCCAGGCACAGCTCCACACTCGCCGCGTCCTGGGCCCGGGCCTCCTTGAGCCGCCCCAGCGAGAACAGGTCGTTGCCCAGGTTGACCTCGACCGCGGCGAGGGTGATCCGCGCGTCAGGGAAGAGGCGGCGGATCTCCGACAGGGCGGAGCGGTCGAGCTCGTGGGCCCGCTCGTAGTCCCCCACCACCCGGAGCACGATGGCCGCGTTGGCCCGGGACGCCCAGGGGAAGAGGTGGCGGTCGGGGAACTTGTCCTCCATGTGCGTCAGGAGGTCCTCGGCCAGCTCCCGGGCCTCCTCCCCCCGGTTGTTGAAGGCCAGGTTCACCATGTGGATGCTGTTGACGTGCAGCGTCGGCTTGGCATGCGCCCCGTAGCGCGCGCTGTTGACCTCGCACACCTGCTGTGACAGCTCCAGGGCCGTCTCGTGGTTGCCGAGCCTGCGGTTGATCACGGAGAGGAAGACCGGGATCTCCTCGGTGTGGGTGCTGGCGTCCGCCTCGGTGGCCTCGAAGCGCCTCTGACAGTCCTCCAGTGTCTCCCCGGCATCTTGCAGGTGGCCCAGGGCCATGAGGCTCAGGCCGATGGACAGCCGGGTGCGCAGGGTCGGGATGCCGTTCGCCCCGAACAGGTACTTGCGCTGTTCGAGGGTGCGGCGGTCCATGTCCAGCGCGTCCTGGAACCGGCCCAGGCGGCGCAGGCAGTCCCCGATGTCGTGCGCGATGACCAGGGTCTTCTCGTCCTCCTCGGTGAACCGGTTGGTCCTGACCCGGTGGATCTCCTCGAACATGTCCAGGGCCTGGCCGTAGTGGCCGAGATTGCTGAGCGCGATGGCCCGCGCCCGGTTGGCGTCCAGGGCCTCCTCGCTCTCCGGGCCGTCCAGTTCCACCTGCTCCGCGTACATCCGCTCCGCCTCGGCGAGGGCGACGTCGCTGTCGCCCCGGAGCCGGAGGATCCTGGTGCGGATGAGCTGGATCTGGAAGCGCTGGGCGGTGTCGTCGTACCAGGCCTCGATGGCCCGGTCCGCCAGTTCCAGCGCGGCGTTCTCGTTCTTGGTCTCCACCAGGTACGTGATCACGTTGTGGACCAGTCCGCGGACCTGCGGGTCGTGGCTGCGCCAGGCCTCGGAGGCGGCCACGTGGCTGAACAGCAGCTGGTACTCGGGCCAGTTCTGCGGGAGCTCGGGGCCGAGCGGGTCGCTCTGCGCCAGCAGCCGGTGGACCAGGTCCCGGTAGCGCACACGGGCCTCGTCGCCCAGCGTGCTCTGGACGACGGTCTGGAAGGTGACGTGCATCTGGAAGGTGTGGTTGGTCCGGTCGAGCTCGGCGAGGCTGTGCCTGCTCACGTACCGCAGCACCTTCGACAGGGCCATCTCGTTGCCCAGGATCTGCGCCAGCTCGGGGTTGGCGCTCAGTCCCCGGGCCCGGTGGAACAGGGTACGCGCCAGCGGCCGGGGGCCGAAGAACGCGCACAGCTGGACGAACTCGCGGACCATCCTCTTGAGGGCGCGGTCCCCTCCTCCCGTGCCGCGCCGCAGGTCGTCGAGCTGCATGTTCCAGGCGGCGGCCAGCGGCAGGGGGTACAGGTCCTCCGGCTCCACGTGCGAGACGAGCTCGTCGAACTTGTCCTCGAGCATGTGGAGGAAGTCCCCGACGTCCATCAGGGAGTCGCGCAGGTAGGCGCCGACCTGGGCCAGGGCCAGGGGGAGGTGTTCCAGCCGCTCGGCTATGCGCAGGGCGTCCGTGTCGTCCTCCAGCCCCTGGGGGCAGACCTTGCGGAGCAGGGCGACGCTCTCCTCCGGCGTCAGGCTGGGCACGACCGATCCCTCGCTGCGTCCGCTGGGGATCCAGCTCTGGTCGCGGGAGGTGATGACGACGTCGCCGGGACCGTTCGAGGGAAGGCCCGCCTCGTCCAGCCGGTCCAGGTCGGGTACGTCGTCGAAGACGAGGAGCCAGTGCCCCACCTCGGGATCGCTCTCCAGTACGTCCCGGACGTGCTGGGCGGTCTTCTCCAGGTTGCCGCTCTCCTCGACGAGGCCCAGGTGCCGGGCCAGGCGCAGGTAGGACTGGTGGACGTCGGCGGAGCTGTTGGCTGGGATCCACCAGACCAGGTCGTAGTCGTCCCTGTACCGGTGCGCGTACTCGGTGGCGATCTGGGTCTTGCCGATGCCGCCTCCGCCGGACAGCAGGTAGACGCCGCCCGAGGCCTCCGTGAGCAGGTCGTGGACGCGGGTGAGGATCTCCTCGCGGCCGGTGAAGTTCAGGTTGTGCGGAGGGACGCCGCGGAGCTTGGCCAGGTTCCTGCCCCGAGCCTGCCTCCTCCCGGGACGGAGGGCGGTGGGCTCCGAAGGGGTGGGCTCGGAGATCTGGGAGTCGGTCACGGTCGAGCTCGGTTCCTCTCGGGGGGCGGTTGGCGTCGGTCGGTGAGCGGCGGTACCGGGGGAGGCGTCGGCGCCCCGGGGAGCTGTGGTGTCCTGGCCGGGCGTCCCGTCCAGGGCGGCGCGCATGTGCTCGGCGAAACGCCGGTACTCTCCGGGCATCTCGGACAGCGCGGGGAGCATGGCCCTGGCCAGGTCCTCCTCACCGTCGAGTGAGGGGACCAGCGGCGCTCCGGTCTCGATCCGGGAGAGCCACTGGTAGATCAGGGCGGAGTCCTTGAACTCGATGCCGAGCGAGTAGTAGACCGACCGCATCACGCTGAGGTCGCCGAAGCGGCCGAGGAGGTCCCGTCGCACGCCGGGCAGGAAGTCCAGGGCGGTGCCGGCGGGGTCGTCCAGGTCGCCCAGCGGGAGGGTCGGGTCCATCAGCTCACCGCCGAACACCTCGGCGATCTCGGTGACGGCGGCGCGCTCGTCGCGGGGCGCGCGCGGGATGTTGCGCTGGATCAGTTCGGCCACCGGGAGGTTCACCGGCGCCTGGGCGAGGCGCACGGCGAGCTCGCGCGCCCCGCGTGAGGCGTGGGACAGGAAGCGCGACACCGGGTCGGGGTCCCAGGGAAGGGCGCTCGGCGGCCGGGCGCCGTCGGGCGGGAGGACGCACACGTCCGCCTCCCACGCGCTGCTCCGGCCGTGCACCGCCGCGTCCCACTCGGTGAGGGCGTTCGGGCCGGACTCCAGGACCGGCAGTACCGCCGCGTCCTGGGGGAGGACGGTGCCGGCGGTGTCGTCCTGGGTGCTCACGGGTGACCAGGAGGAGGGGGAGGCGGGGCTGGGGCCCGTCATGCGCATCGGCTGCGGGGCGAGTGGTCCCCGGAACCAGACGGAGCGGTCGAGGAGGTGGAGGAGGGCGGTCGGCACGCGGGCGGCGAGCGAGGCCAGTGACGCGCGCAGCCTCGGCCGGCGCCAGCCCCGGTCCTGGGTGTCGGTGACGATGACGGCCGCCGACGCGTCGTGCGGGGTGCCGGGGAGCGTGGGGCGGCCGGGATCGAAGCGGACGACGGATGATCCCGCGCGTTCGGCCTCCTCGACCAGTCGGCCGACGGTGTGCTGGTGCAGGGCCATCAGGGGCGAGGAGTCGACAAGCACGACCAGGCGGGACGGCCCGCCTGTCAGGTTGCTGAGAGCATGATGATACCTGTGCGACAAATCATCCATGATGTCGTTTTTGCCCTTAATGGACCATGGTTTGGTTCTGTGGGCCTGTTTCTGCTCTCCTGCAAGTTCTTCTCAGGCTAGGAAACCGACCAGACAGATACAGATCCTAGCGAAGGCGCTGAGTGGTCGCGGAAGCGACTTGCTGGAACCGGCTTCACTTTCCCGTGGGGAAATATCCGTGTCGGTGGAGACGAGGAGGCGGAAGGGGGTAGGTGACGGTCCGGAGTCACGAATGCGCGGTGCGTCGAGGAGCCCGTCCCGGCTTGCGGCGCTCCCTCCCATGGTCCCTCAGATCGCGGATTGATCAAGAGGAGACCGGGCTCTCGGGCCCTTCTGGGCCCCGGAGTACTTCCCGGAAGAGGGGATCCTCAAATAGGTCATGGATTAGAGCTATTTCTCGACTGTCCGAATTATCTCTTGCCCGATCGCGAAGATAGCGGGGCAGGCCGGAGATCCTCACGCGCGAGCCGGGCTCCCGGTTGAGGAGTTCGTCGGCGAGGCTGATCACCGCTTTTCTGGGACCCCTGATAATAGTGGGGATGCCGTGGTGTAACGCGGTGTCGTACACATGATGGACGTCTTTGTTGTCGGAGTCCGTCACGACCAAGGTGACGTCCTCGTTGGTGAGGGCGTGCGTCACCTCGCTCACCTCCTGCCGCCAGGTGCTGAGGGCGTTGCGGTCCTCCACCAGCGGGCTGGCCCGCTGCCTCCCCGAACGCAGGCGCCAGCGGCCGGGGGGAGTCCCCAGGTAACCCGATATCCGGACCCGCTCGCGGACGTGGTAGACGATCTCGTACATGGTGCAGAGCTGGGGCGGGAACTCCAGCAGGTCGCGGTGGGGAGTGGCCTGGCCCAGGTTCAGGTGCAGCAGGTCCTTCGGCAGCAGGAAGCGCAGCCGCAGCGACTCCTCCTCCGGAGTGACGAGCCTCTGCATGGTCGCCTCGCCCATGAGGTCGCCGATCTCGTCGCGGATCTCCGGCTCGCTGACCAGCTTCGTGCCCTGCGGCAGGAGGTCGTACCTCTCCTCCTTCATGTGGACGACGCTGTGCGAGAGCTTGTAGCCGCCCGTCACCGGCTCCAGCTCGAAGAGCACCACCGTGTCGGGCGGCTCCTCGCCGTGGTCGGGGAGCGCGGCGGGCGCGTCGGGCTCCCTGCTCCTGAGGAGCCTGCGGTCCCGGTCCCGGGTCAGCGCCTCCTCCCAGTCGCGCCCCGTCGGAGAGGCCTCCTGCCTGATCCACGACCACACCGTGGGCGGGAGCGGCCGCTGGTGCCTGATCCGCTGGTAGACGTGGTGCACCCAGGCCACCCGGGGCGGCGGCTCACCGAAGGGCGGGATCAGGTCCCACAGCGCGGTGAGGACCCGCCACGCCGTGGAGCCCGAACCGTGCCGCCTGAGCTGGCGCTGCTCGTGGGGACGCAGCAGCTCGTCCGGTGGAACGTCCTCCAGGGAGATCGAGTCCAGCAGGTCGTGCAGCCTGTCGTAGGTCTGCCTGCCGCACAGCGACTCGTCCGCCAGGCGCTGGACCGAGACGGTCTCACCGCCGTCCCGCACCCCCACGAGCTCCTCCACCGGCAGGATGAACGCGACGCCGGAGGGCCGGTCGGGGTCGTTCCACACGTAGTGGTGGTTCTTCTGCATGACGCCCGCCAGCTCGCCGGTCTCGGTGCGCACGGCGCAGCCGCTGAACCCGCCGGTGATCTGCACCCGCCGGGACCCGGGGGTCTCGACCTGGTGGGTGACCCCGGTGGGTCCGCCCGGGCCCCGGTAGACCAGTGAGGCCTGGAGGGAGCGCATGCCCTCCGGATAGCCGGTCGTGGACAGGGCCTGGTCCGGTGACAGGCTCGCGCAGTCCCTCAGCACGGGGAAGGTGGTGTCGGGCTGCCCCGCGCCGGGCAGCCGTAGTACGGCCAGGTCGCGGCTCTCCGGACCCGCGGACCACAACTGGGTGTCGACCCTGGCGCTCCACACCCGGTCGTCGAACGACTGGAGGCGCACGGTGGCCTCCGAGCCGGGGTGCTCCTCCTTGTCCCCGTCGCGGCCGAGTGCGGCGTTGACGACGTGCGCGCACGTGATCAGCAGACCGGGGGACAGGAGTACGGCTCCGCCCACGACGTCGTACTCGTCGAGCACTCGCATCTGCCACGGGGGCTCGTGTGGCTGTAGGCCACGGGAGATATGGGGGGTGGCCACGTTCGGGGGACCTCTTTCCGATCCGCTCTGTCCAGGACTCGTTCCCCCTCGGGTGGCGGGTGAACCAGGAGAAGCCCGACCGCTCCGCCGCTCCACGGAGTTTCCGGTGGTACCGGGACACGCGTCACGGAAGACGTCCGAAGGCCCGATCATGGGTTCCCCCGTATGTCCGATCCGACAAACACCGGCGCCGGGGCATGGCCTGGCGGACAATCGTGCCTGGTCAAGGACTCGGCGAGGTATCGAAGCGGTGTTGTTCCACGCAAGGCCGTTGTGACTCGTCGAACAAGGGGCAATGATCTCCCACAATGTTCACAACCAGCGCGTAAGGGACTCCGTCGCGCGCAAGGAAGGGAGGGGACGGTCTTGAGCGAATCCGTGGTCTGGTCCATCGCGACCTTCGGCGTGTACCTCGCCATCATGGTGGCCATCGGCCTCTGGGCCTACAAGCGCACCGTCTCGCAGTCGGACTTCGTGCTCGGAGGACGGCAGCTCAACAGCTGGGTGGCGGGTCTGAGCGCCAACGCCAGCGACTTCAGCGGGTGGCTGCTGCTCGGCCTGCCCGGTGCCATCTACGTCTCCGGCCTGGGGGAGGCCTGGATCGCCGTGGGCCTGGCCTGCGGCTTCGCCGGAAGCTGGGTGCTCCTCGCCCCCCGCCTGCGCGTGTACACCGAGCGCGTCACCGACGCCCGCTCCGGCGGGGACTCCGACTCCCTGACCCTCTCCTCCTTCCTGGAGAACCGCTTCAACGACCCCACCCGGCTGCTGCGCGGGGTCTCGGCGGTGCTGATCCTCGTCTTCTACTTCTTCTACGTGGCCTCGGGCCTGGTGGCCATGGCCGCCCTGTTCGACCAGGTCCTCGGCCTGAGCCCGGCGCCCGCCATCGCCATCGGCGTGGGCATCGTCGTGCTCTACACCGTGCTCGGCGGCTTCCTCGCCGTGTCCTACACCGACGTGATCCAGGCCGCGATGATGTGGATCGCCCTGCTGGTCGTCCCGGTCATGGCGGTCACCGCGCTCGGCGGCCTCGGCGGCCTGACCGAGGGCGTCTCCGAGAAGAGCACCGGCCTGCTCTCGGCCGTCGGCGGCACCGCCCTCGACCCCGAGGCCGGCCAGTGGGTGAGCACCGAGACCCTCGGCTGGGTCGTCATCGTCTCCGGACTGGCCTGGGGCCTCGGCTACTTCGGCCAGCCGCACATCCTCTCCCGCTACATGGGCATCCGCTCGGTCCAGGACATCCCCAAGGCCGGGATCGTCAGCGTCGCCTGGGCGGTCACCGCCATGTTCCTGGCCGTGGTGGTCGGCTTCATCGGCATCGCCTACTTCGACGCCCCGCTGGAGAACTCCGAGCAGGTCTTCCCGCTCCTGATCGAGGCCCTCACCCACCCGCTGGTCGCCGGCCTGCTGCTCGCCGCCATCCTCGCGGCCGTCATGAGCACCGCCGACTCCCAGCTGCTGGTCGCCGCGTCCGCGCTCACCGAGGACGGCTACAAGGCCTTCGCGGACCGCGACGCCAGCCCGAAGACGCTGCTGTGGATCAGCCGCGTCACCGTGATCGCCGTGGCCCTGGGCGCCGCGGCCATCGCCCTGTGGGGCAACCAGTCGGTGATGGACCTCGTCGGCTACGCCTGGGCCGGATTCGGCGCCGGCTTCGGCCCGATCCTGGTGCTCTCCGTGTTCTGGAAGCGCATGACCTGGTCCGGCGCCCTCGCGGGAATGATCGCGGGCGGTACCACCGCGATCGTGTGGGACATCCTCGACGCCGCGTACTTCGGCACCGGCCTGTACGCCATGGTCCCGGCCGTGATCCTCAGCGTCGCCGCGATCTTCGTCTTCAACGGCCTGGCCAGGGTCAGCCCGCAGATGGAGAGCGACTTCGACCGGGTCGAGGCCGAGCTCCGCGCGGCCAGGTCCGGCCCCGCCGAGGGCGAGGCCGCGAAGGTCTGACCGCTCCGCCGGCCGCACGGTCCGACGGCGCCGTCCGACCACGAGGACCGGAACACGCGTTCGGCCGCCGGCCCGGGACGGACCTCCCTCCCCGGGCTCCGCGCCCCGGGCCCGTACCGCACAGGCGGTGCGGGCCCGGGCCGCTCTGGCGCACCCGTCCCCGGAACGGTAGAACGGTGACATGTCGTCACTGACGGAACACCCCGCCGTGTGGGCGCGGACCGACGTCCCCGAGGGGCTCGGCCTCGGCACGCTCATCCCCGAACCCGACGGCTACCGGCTGGAGGCCGGGGAGACCGTCGTCGTGGGCGAGGAGCGCTTCCTGACCCGGTTCACCGTCCGCACCGACCTGGCGTGGACGACCCGGGGTGTACGCGCCGAGGTCCTGTCCGCCCAGGGGCTGGAGTCGGTCGTCCTCAGCGTCAGGGGCGGCCACTGGGCCGACGCAGACGGGGTCCCCCTCCCCGAGCTCGTGGGCTGCCTGGACGTGGACGTCGCCGCCACCCCGCTCACCAACACCCTCCCGATCCGCCGCCTCGGCCTGCGCCCGGGCGAGTACCGCGACATCGTGGTGGCCTGGATCGACATCCCCTCCCTGCGGGTGCGCCGGGTCAGGCAGCGCTACACCCGCCACCCGGCCGAGGACGGCCTGGAGCGCTACACCTACCGCGATCCGCTGCACGGCGAGTACCGGCTGTCGGTGGACGGCGACGGCGTGGTCGTCGACTACGAGCGCTTCGCCCGCCGCCTGCGTACGGACGCCTGAACCCTCGCGCCCCCTCCCCTTCCGCCCCTCCCGGGCTCGCCCCGTGCCGCGGGACAGGCGATAATCAACGGGTACGCGCACCACACCCACGGGGGACCGCAGTGACCGACACCGAGCTGAGCCAGGCCCGTCGCGACATCATCCGTGACCTCGCAGTACCCGCGCACTTCGACGCGGACGCCGAGATCGGACGGCGCGTGGCCTTCCTCGCCGACCGGCTGACCGCCACCGGATCCAGGGCGCTGGTCCTCGGTATCAGCGGCGGTGTGGACTCGCTCACCGCGGGCCGCCTGTGCCGCCTGGCCGTGGACCGTGCCCGGGAGAGCGGTCACGAGTGCGAGTACGTCGCCATGCGCCTGCCCTACGGCGAGCAGAAGGACGAGGAGGACGCGGCCCGCTCCGTGGCGTTCACGGCGCCGGAACGCTGCCTCACCGTGGACGTCGGACCCGCCACCGACGCCATGGCCGCCTCCCTCGACGACGCGGGGATGGCCTACGCCGACGACTCCTCCAGGGACTTCGTCCTCGGCAACGTCAAGGCCAGGCAGCGGATGATCGCCCAGTACGCGGTCTCGGGAGGCCTGCGCGGCCTGGTGGTCGGCACCGACCACGCGGCCGAGGCGGTCACCGGGTTCTTCACCAAGTACGGCGACGGCGGCGTGGACCTCGTGCCGCTGGCCGGCCTGACCAAGCGCCGGGTGCGCGCGGTCGCCGCAGCGCTCGGCGCCCCCGGCGACCTGGTGAACAAGGTGCCCACCGCCGACCTGGAGACGCTCACCCCGCAGAAGCCGGACGAGGAGGCGCTCGGCCTGACCTACGAGCAGATCGACGACTTCCTGGAGGGCCTGCCCGTGCCCGGGCACGTGGAGACCACCCTGGTCGACCGCTACCGCGCCACCGCCCACAAGCGCGCACTCCCCACCGCCCCCTGAGACCGTTCCGGACGCGCGTTCGTCCGGGTACCGTGTGGAAAACCTTCACGGGTTCCAGGGGCGCCGCCCCGCACGGGCCCCTCCTTCCGGACGGCCCGTCCGAGCAGGGCCTACACCGCCGCGCTCCTGTGCGCGGTGGTGCGGGCACCACCTTTTCCGGGTGGGCGCACCGCCGTTCCAAGAGGGGCGCCAGATCCATAGCGACCACCCCCCGGCCCGCCCTAGGGTCGTTGACGACGCGTCATCATCATCCGTTGAACCGACGCGGCCACGCCACCGGGCGCGTTCGAGAACGCGTCGCCACCCCCTGAACCCGGTCGACCGGGCCCCGGCGCCCCCCACCGTGCCAGGGCCCGTGCGCGGGAAGACCAAGGAGCGACCGATGACCGTGACCGTTGGGAAGGGACACGGAGGCACGTCGTCGGCGTATCCCTCCGGTACCGCCGTAGCGACGTTTCCCCGGAGCGGCCGGGCGCCGCGCCCCGGCGCGGGCAGGGACAGGTTCCTCGACGTCATCCGGCTGTTCGTCATGGCCCTGGTGGTCCTGCAGCACTGGTGGCTGCCGGTCCTGGTCCACGAGCAGGACACCCTCAGCGCGGGGAGCGTCCTGGCCATCGAGGGCGGTTTCGCTCTGACGTGGGTCGTTCAGGTCATGCCGCTGATCTTCTTCGTCGGCGGCGCGGCCAACCTCATCAGCTGGCGCGCGGCCTCCGGCCGGGGCGTGTCCGTACCGACCTGGTACGCCAGGCGGCTGCGCAGGCTCGCCTGGCCCGTGGTGCCGCTGGCGGCCGTGTGGATCGTCGGCTCACACCTGCTGGTCCTGGGCGGGGCCCCGGCCCAGGCCGTGCTCGTGGGCGCGGAGGCCGCGGGCATGGTGCTGTGGTTCCTGGCCGTGTACGTGCTGGTGGTCGTGGCGACCCCGGTGCTGGTGGGCGCCCAGGAGCGGTTCGGCTGGTGGGTCCCGGCCGCTCTCCTGGCCGCCGCCGCGGCCGTGGACCTGGTCCGGTTCGGAACCGGTACGGACTGGGCCGGCTACCTGAACGTGGCGTTCGTGTGGCTGGGCGTGCACCAGTTGGGGCTTCGCTACGCGACGGGGGCGATCCGACTCCGCTACGCCGCCTGGATGGCGGTGGGAGGCGCGGCCACCGCCCTGGGCCTGGCACTGGTCGGCCCGTACTCGCTGAACATGACGGGCGTGTTCGCCTCCCAGACCTCGAACGTCTCCCCGCCAACCCTGGTCCTCGCCGCACTGGGCGTGGCGCAGGTCGGTGTCGCGGTGCTGCTGCGCGAGCGGATCAGCGCGTGGTCGGAGCGTCCCGGGCCGGCGCGGCTGCTGGACCGGATCTGCCCGCAGCTGATGACGGTCTACCTGTGGCACATGCTGCCGGTCAGCGTCGTGGCGGGCACGCTGGTGTTCGGGCTGGGGATCGACACCCCGGAGCCGCTGACGGGCCTGTGGTTCCTGTGGGGCGTGCTGGGCGTCGCGGCGGTGCTGCCCCTGGTCGTGCCGCTGGCGCACTGGGCGGTGCGGTTCGAGAACCCGCCGAAGGCGCTGGACGGCTCCCCCGGCATGGTGCGCGCCCTGGCCGCGGCGGCGCTGGTCGGCGGCGGGATGCTGACGCTGACGGTGTCCGGCCTGGGACTGGGCCCGGTTCCGCTGCTCGGCCTGTTCGCGGTGCTGGTGGGCGTGACGCTGACCCGGGACTTCGGCGGGGGCGGACCGCGGTCCGCGCCCTGGGTCCTGCCGCGTCCGTTCCGCGTCCCCGCCCGCTTCCGCGCCCCGTGGGGCGCTGGGACAGGCGGTATCGGGTAGACCAGGCACTATGGACCCGAAACGTATCGCCTTCGAAGAGCGGGGGAGCGGCCGCCCTCTGGTCCTCCTCCACGGCCTCGGTGACCGGCGCCAGAGCTGGACCGCCGTGGTGGACCGGCTCGCGGCGGACTACCGCGTCGTCTGCGTGGACCTGCCCGGATTCGGCGCCACCCCGGCACCCGCCCCCGACGAGCCCTACGACGTGTACAGCCTGACCGACGACATCCACGCGTTCTGCGAGCTGCACGGACTGGACCGGCCGCACCTGGCCGGCAACTCGCTCGGCGGGTCGATCGCCCTGGAACTGGGCGTGCGGGGCCTGGCCGCGTCGGTGACGGTGTTCTCCCCGGCCGGGTTCTCCGACGACGTCGCCAAGCTCGGGATGCGCGCGGTCGGCGGCCTCTCCCGGCTCGCCACACGTGTCCCGATGCCGGTCAAGGAACGCCTCGCCGACACCGCGCCGGCCAGGGCCCTCGCGCGGACCGCGCTGCGCGGCGACCCCAGGTCGCCCACGGCCAAGGCCACCCGGTTCAGCGTCCGGGGACTGCGGAAGGGCTCGCCCTTCATCCGGATGGTGTCGCGTATCGCCGAGTACGAGTTCACCGCCCGGCCGATCGGGTGCCCGGTCACCATCGCCTGGGGCGACCGCGACCGGACGCTGCTGCCGTCCAGCGCCGCGCACGCCCACCGCCGGGTGCCCAACGCGCGCATGGTCTCGCTGATCGGCAGCGGGCACATCCCCATGGCGGACGATCCGGTCACGGCCGCCGAGCACATCCGGTGGACCTGCCGCGCCGCCGACCTGGGCAGCCCCAGGGCCGCCGCGCGCAACGCGGCGGGGAGGGCCCGGCGCACGGAGTCCGGGACCTGATCCCGACCCGGGTTCCGGACCCGGCCCCGCACCTGCCCCGGACGGTCCGTCAGCAGCTGAAGCCGCCGTCGGAGCTGATCACCTGGCCGGTGACCCACTCGGCCTCGTCGGTGGCCAGCCACACCAGCAGTCTGGCCGGATCGGCCGGCACGCCCACCCGTCCCGCCGGGAAGCGGGGCAGGACGTGGCCCAGGAGCTCGTCGTCGATGTAGCCGGTCTGCACGGGACCGGGGTCGACGGCGTTCACGGTGATGCCGCGCGGGCCCAGCTCGGCGGCGATGGTCGGGGTGATCTGGGCCAGGACCGCCTTGGCCGACGCGTACGCCACCTCGCCGGGCATCGCGCCGTGGATCTGCCCGGAGGTCATGAACAGCACCCGGCCGCCGGGGCGTCCGTCGTGCCGGGCGGCGAAGGCCTGGGCCAGCAGGATGGGCGCGCGGGCGTCGACCGCCCAGTGTCCGTCGAGCATGTCCGGGGTCACCTCGGCGAGTGACGCGTCCCCGCCGTTGCGCGCGTGGTTGGCCACCAGGACGTCGAGGCGGCCGAACTCGGCGACGGCCGCCCCGACGACCCGGGCGGGCGACCCGGGATCGGCCATGTCCGCGCCGACGTCGGCCACACGGGCCCCCGGGTCACCCAGTACCGCGCGCACACCGTCGATCACCTCGCCGAGGTCGTCGCCGCCCCAGGGCATCTCCTCGTCGTGCGGCCGGTGGTGGTGGAGCATCACGGAGGCGCCGTGGGCGGCGAGGCGGCGGGCGACGGCGTAGCCGATACCGCCGCGCCTGCTGGCCCCGGTGACCAGGGCGGTCCGGCCGCGCAGCGGAAGCGGGTCGCGGGACAGGTCGTCCTCCCCGGGGCGCGCCGCGGGGTGGGAGTGGGTCATGACGGCTCTCCTGCCTGTGACGTGGTCGGGAGGGAGTGACTCTGGCAGAGGGGGGTCTCCGGCGCATCCGGTTTTCGGGGCCGTCCCGTCCGGGCCCGAAGCGCTCGACTCCGCTGGTGGCGGGTGCCGCGCCGATCCGGGTCCCCGGTCTACCGCCGTGTCGAGACGGCGGGATAGCGTGGTCCCGCGAACCGACGCCCTGAGGAGGCAGTGGATTGACAGCATCGACACACCCGGTCCCGGGGAGCCCCGAGTGGCTGCGTGCGGAGGAGCGGCGCCTGTGCGGTTTCGCCGCGGGGTCCGCGGTCTCCGACGGCTTCGGGTGGCTCGACGCGGACGGACGGGTGGAGGACCGGCCCGTCGCCGCCTGGATCACCGCGCGGATGACGCACGTGTTCTCCCTCGCGCACCTGCGGGGCTCGGCCGAGGCCGGACGGTTGGCCGACCACGGTGTCGCGGCCCTGGCGGAGGGGCCCCTGCACGACACCGCGGCGGGCGGATGGTTCGACCAGGTACCCGCGGCGTCCGGTCCGGACACGCTACGGGAGCGCTCCCATGAACTCCCGCGCAAGTCCGCCTACGAGCACGCGTTCGTGGTCCTGGCCGCCTCCACCGCCACCGCCGCCGGGCGTCCCGGAGCCCGTGAGCTGCTCGACGAGGCGCTGCGCGTCGTGGACACCCGCTTCTGGGAGGAGTCCGCCGGTGCGCTCCGGGAGAGCTGGGACGGCCGGTGGACCGCCACCGAGGAGTACCGGGGCGCCAACAGCAACATGCACGCGGTGGAGGCCTTCCTCGCCGCCGCCGACGCCACCGGTGACACCCTGTGGACCCGGCGCGCGCTCTCCATCGCCGAACGGCTGATCCACGGGGTGGCCGCCGAGCACGACTGGCGCCTGCCCGAGCACTTCACCCCCCGCTGGGAGCCGGTCCCGGACTACAACCGCGACCAGCCCGACCACCCCTTCCGGCCCTTCGGCAGCACCACCGGCCACCTGCTCGAATGGGCGCGGCTCCTGGTCCACCTGGAGATCGCGCTCACCCGGGCCGGGGAGCCCGTTCCCGCCTGGCTGCGCACCGACGCCGAGTCGCTGTTCGCCGGCGCGGTCCGCCGGGGCTGGGCCGTCGACGGCGCCGACGGGTTCGTCTACACCCTCGACTGGGAGGACCGCCCGGTCGTGCGCCAGCGCATGCACTGGGTGGTGGCCGAGGCCACCATGGCCGCCCGGGCGCTGGGCGAGCACACGGGGGAGCCCTCCTACGCCGACCTGTACGACCGCTGGTGGGCCTACGCCGACCGCCACCACGTGGACCGCGAGCACGGTAGCTGGCACCACGAGCTGGACCCCGGCAACCGGCCCGCCGGAGGCGTGTGGTCGGGCAAGCCGGACGTCTACCACGCCTACCAGGCGGTGCTCCTGCCCCAGGTCGAACTGTCGACCTCCATCGCGGCCGCGCTGGCGCCCGCGTCGGAACACACCCCCGGAGGGGACGCGTGACCACCCAGAACACACAGGACATCCAGGCCCCCGCGAGGGAGCGGGCCGGGGGAGGGGACCCGCGGCTGGTCGTGATCGGCGAGAACGTCATGGACCTGCTGCCGACCGCGCACGGCGCCGACGTGCTGCGGGCGGCGCCCGGCGGCGGCCCGGCCAACACGGCCGTCGCGGCGGCCCGGCTGGGTACCCCCACCCGCCTGCTCGCGCGCATCGGCGCGGACGGCTTCGGCGACCTGATCCGCGAGCGCCTGCTCGGCGAGGGCCTGGACCCCTCGGGGCTGATCGCCGCGGAGGAGCCGACGGCGCTCGCCATGGCCACGCTCGGCCCGGACGGGTCGGCCCGCTACGACTTCCGCATGGACGACGCCGCCGACTGGCGCTGGCGCCCGGGGGAGCTGCCCGAGGAGCTGGAGCCGGGGGTGCGCGCGGTGCACGCCGCGTCGATAGCGCTGTTCCGGGAGCCCGGCGCCACCATGATCGAGGCGCTGCTGCGCCGTGAGCACGGGCGCGGACGGGTGACGCTCACCCTGGACCCCAACATCCGCCAGGGCGTCATCGGCGATCCGGGGAACGCCCGCTCGCTGGCCCTGCGGCACGCCGCGCAGGCGCACCTGGTGAAGGCGAGCGACGAGGACCTGGCGTTCCTCTACCCGGACCTGTCCCCGGTGCGGGCGGCCCACGCCGTCGCCGCGCTGGGCCCGGCGCTGGTGGTGGTGACCATGGGCGGTGACGGAGCCCTCGCGGTCTCCCACGGCACGGAGGTGTCGGTGGCCGCGCCCCGGGCCGAGGTGGCCGACACCGTGGGCGCGGGCGACTCCTTCATGGGCGCACTGCTGAACTGGCTGGACCGCCACGGCCTGCTGGGGGAGGAGCCCCGGGCGCGGCTGGCCGGGCTGGACGAGGCCGCCCTGGAGGACCTGCTGGGGTTCGCGGTCTCCGTCGCCGCGGTCACGGTGACCCGGGAGGGCGCGGACCCGCCCACCATGGACGAGCTCGCGGGCCGAGGCGAGGAGCCGGAGGAGCTCGTGGAGCGTTAGCGGACCGGCCGGAACCGCCGCCGGTGTGGGCAGAGGCCTCCCGCGATGTCCCCGTACCCGTCGCGGTCTCCGGCGCCCGGCCCCGCCACGGGTACGGGACCTCGCCGGTCGGGGCCGGACACGGGTGCCGCCTCAGGCCAGGCCCTCACGGGTCTCGGCGACGAGGTGGTCCACCACGTCGGCCAGGCTGCCCCGGCGGGCGTGGACGGCGCGCTGGCGCGCCGCGCCCGTTCCGGACACGCGTACGCGGTCCAGCAGTGAGGCGGTCAGGTCGGCGTCGCCGTTGGTGAGCAGCCCGGGGAGCGCGGCGTGCAGCAGCCGGTCGGCGGCCGACGCCCCCGGCAGCGCCTCGCCGGTCAGCGGGTCGGGCACCACGCCCTCCAGCCCGTCCCGGGCGGCCCGCCACACGGCGGCGCGCAGCGCGTGGTCGGGGATGTCCGGAGCGGGGACACCGCGGTGGACGTCGGTGAGCGCGCCGGCGGCCAGGCCGCGGGTGAGGCAGGCGAGCAGCAGCGCCTCCTCCGCGGTGGCGGCCACGTCGCCCACCCGGATCTCCAGCGTGGGCAGGTGGTCGGAGGGGCGGATGTCCCAGTAGACCATGTGCTGGTCCAGGATCGCCCCGGTGTCGGCGAGGGCCCGCACGATCCGGTCGTGCTCGGCCGGGGAGCGCAGCAGAGGGGGCGGCCCGGCGGAGGGCAGGCGGTTCCACGTGACCGTCCGCCAACTGGCGTACCCGGTGTCGCGTCCGGCGTGGAAGGGCGAGTTCGCCGACACAGCCAGCAGGAACGGCAGCCACCGGCGCAGGTGGTCGCTCACCGCCACGGCGGTCTCCCGGTCCGGGATGCCCACGTGCACGTGGCAGCCGCACACGACGAGCGCCTCCCGCAGGGCGCCCACGTGCGCGGCGATCCTGGTGTAGCGGCGGTCCTCGCTCACCAGCGCGGAGGCGGGATCGCCCAGGACCGGGGTGCCGGAGGCGACGACGGAGAGGCCGGCCGCACCGGCGGAGCGGCCGAACTCCTCGCGGGCCGCGCGCAGGGAGCGCAGGGCCTCGCCGGCCCCGTCGCACACGGGGGTGTTGGCCTCCACCTGCGCGCGGCTGAACTCCCCGGTCGGACGGCCGTCCGCCAGCCGGGCGTCGGCGAGCACCTCGGATCCCCGGGACAGGATGCCCCGGGTGCGGGGGTCGACGACGAAGAACTCCTCCTCGACACCGAACGTGGGCGGTGCCGTACGGTTCCCGGCACGGGTGTCGGCGGACGCCGGACGCCCCCCGTGTGCCGTCGTGGAGCGGTTCCCCGCTGCCGTGGAGTGCTGCTCCATGGGCGTCGGTCCCTCCTGCGGTCGGGATACCCTCCCCGAGGTGCCATCGGACTGGATGTCCCCCGGGAACGCGGTTTCGACAGTGTTCTGAAGAAGACAAAAAGATATCTATGTGCTCTTTTGTCCTGTTTGTCGGTATCGCGGGTGTGTTGTTGCGCGCACGTTGCGACTTGATAACCGACCTCCGGGGCCGCGGCGGCCCGGCGGCGGGTCCGCGAACCCCCTCCGGCGTGACCCCCATCACTCTCCCGGGCGCGGGAAGCGCAGGTGGGCACCGGGATTCCGCGTCCGGGCACATGTTCCGCGTACCCCCGGCGTACCCCCTGGGGGACGCGTCCGAACGGATCCGTGCGACTCCGTGCGGGTATCCGTGAAACCACCAGTGTCCCTGCTCACACCTGCCGCTACGAGGACTCGCTGTGCGAATGTGAGCAGGTGACTGGCAGGAACACGGAACCCCCCAGAGTCCGCCTCCGAGGTCGTGACACGGAGCAGCGGGTCCTCACCGACGTCCTGGACCGGGCGAGGGCCCGCCAAGGCGCGTCCCTGCTCGTCTCCGGCGGCCCCGGGCGGGGCAAGACCGCCCTCCTGGACGACACCCGTGTGTCCGCAGGCGATTTCACCGTGCTCCACGCGAGTGGGATCGACGACGAGGCGGATCTGCCCTTCGCCGGACTCCAGCGACTCCTGCACCCCCTCGCGGACGTGGCCGACCGGCTCCCCGACCCCTGGTGCGGTCCGCTGCGCGACGCCCTCACCCGGGGCACCGTCGCCGACGCCGACCGCCTCGCCCTCTACACCGGGCTGCTCGAACTGCTCTCCCGCACCGCCGCCGACCTCGGCCGGCCCCTGCTGCTGTGCGTGGACGACGCCGACCGGCTCGACGCCCCCTCCCTGGACGCGCTCTCCTTCACCGCGCGCCGCCTCGGCGGGACCCCCGTCGCCGTCGTGTTCACCGCGTGCGAGGGCCACGGCAAGCCCTCCGGGTCCCGACTGCCCGAGACCGCCGCCGAACCCACGCCCGACGCGCTCGTCCCCGGTATCGCCGAGCACCTCCTCCCGCCCCTGGAGGAGCGGGCGATACACGACATCCTCACCGACAGGGCGCCGTTCACCCTCCCCGCCGCCGTGCGCTCGGCCCTGGTCCGCGCCGCCCACGGCAACCCCGCCGCCGTCCTCGGCTTCCTGCGAGGGCTGTCCCGTGCCCAGCTCCTGGGCGAGGAGCCCCTCCCCGAGCCGCCGCGCCTGCCCGGCCGCCTGCGCGCCGGGTTCCTGGTCCCCTACCACGAGCTGCCGGAACAGACCCGCCACCTCCTCCTGCTCACCTCGCTCAACGAGACCTCCCGCCTCCACATGCTGCTGGAGGCCTCCGGGGAACCCGAGGCGACCGTCGGCGCACTCGAACCCGCCGAGGAGCGCGGCCTGGTGCGTGTGGAGGGCGACACCGTCGTCTTCACGGACCCCCTGACGCGCGAGGCCATCGCCCAGGACGCTCCCGCCGGGCGGCTGCGCGCGGCCCACCACGCCCTGGCCGGAGTGTGCGACCCCGAGCTCTCGCCCGTGGAGTTCGCCCGCCACGCCGCCGCGGGCACCAGCACCCCCGACGCCGCGCTCGCCGACACGGTGTCCGAGGCCGCCCACCGCGCCCGGAGGCTCTCGGGCCGCCTCAGCGCCTCCCACGCCTTCGAGCGCGCGGCCGACCTCTCGCCCGACTCCGACGAGCGCGCGTGCCGCCTGACCACCGCCTCCTACGAGGCCTACATGGCCGGGAACTCCGACCGCGCCTCCCGCCTGCTGGCCAGGGCGCGGCCCCTCGCCGTGTCCGACCGGCGCCGCGTGACCGCCGACTACATCGACGCCCAGCTCGCCATGCGCGGCGGAAACGCCCTGGACGTCGCGGAGCGCCTGCTCACCGTCGGCAAGGAACTCGTCCCGCACGACCGCTCCCTGGCACTGCGCGCCCTGGTGCGCTCGGCCGACTCCGCCTCCCTGGCCGGGGACGCGGCCCTCCACGGCCGCGCCGCCGAGATCGCGCTCCCCCTGGTCCGCCCGGACGACCCGAAGCCCATGCGCATGGTCGCCTCCTTCCTGGAGGGGTGCGCCATCTCCTTCAGGGGCGACTACCCCGGCTCCACCCCCCTGCTGCGCGAGGCCACCGGGCTGGCCGAGATCGCCAAGCCCTCCGAGCTGATCTGGGCGGGCGTCAGCGGACTGCGCCTGGGCGACGCGCCCTTCGTGCGGTCGGCGACCTCCCGCGCGGTCGAGCTCGGCCGCCTCCGGGGCGAGCAGGCCACCATGCCCGCCGCGCTGGGCTTCCTGGTCTTCTCCGAGTTCTGGAGCGGGCGCTTCCCCTCGGCCGCGGGGACCGCGCTCACCGGCCTGCGGGTCTCCCGGGAGAGCGGCCAGACCGTCTGGGCCACCCAGCACCTGGCCTCGCTGGCGATGATCGCCGCCATCCAGGGCGACGTGGACACCTGCCGTATCCGGGCCCGCGCGGTCGCCGCCCAGGCGAGCGAGAACAGCCTCGGGCTGGCCGCCGCCCTGGCCGCGTGGGCGCTGGCCGTCCTGGAGCTGTCCCGGGGCAACGCCGCCGAGGCGTTCTTCCGGCTGCGCGCCCTGGTGCACGCCACCCCCGGGCACGGCCACCCCACCATGCGGCTGCTCACCGCCCCGCACTTCGTGGAGGCGGCCACCCGCATGGGCGAGACCGAGTGGGCGCACACGTCCCTGGCCGGATACCGGCGCTGGGCCGAGTCGGTGGGCAACCCCAGCACGCTGGCCCTGGCCGCCCGCGGCTCCGGCCTGCTGGCCACGGGCGAGGAGGCGGCCGACCACTTCGAGAGCGCCCTGGCCCTGCACCGGGCCTGTGGCGACGACGACGTCGAGCACGCGCGCACCCAACTGCTGTTCGGCGCCCACCTGCGCCGGATCCGCCTGCCCGGGCGGGCCCGTGAGCACCTGTACAACGCGCTGGAGACCTTCGAGCGCTTCGGAGCACGGCTGTGGGTGCGACAGACCCGCGCCGAGCTGCGCGCGATCGGGACCGCCGAACGCGGCCCCGATCCCTCCTCCACGAGCGAGCTGACCGCGCAACAGCAGCAGATCGCCCGACTGGTCGCCGAAGGGGCGACCAACCGGGAGGTGGCCGCACACATGTTCATCAGCCCGCGCACGGTCGAACACCATCTGCGCGGCATCTTCCGCAAGCTCAACATCAGGTCCCGCGTGGACCTGGCCCGCATGTTCAACTGACCCCGGTCGGAGTGGGGCCGGTGTCACTGACAACCCCCTCATACCAACTGGTCGGTACGGATTCCGCGAGAAAGGCAGTGATGACAACGACCGCAACGGAGCACCTCCTGAGAGCGGACGGGGTGACCGTGCGCTTCGGGGGCCTCACCGCGCTCGACGACGTCGGGCTCCAGGTCGCGCCCGGATCCGTCGTCGGGCTCATCGGTCCCAACGGCGCGGGCAAGACCACCCTGTTCAACGTCCTGTCCGGCGTCCTGCGCCCCACGGCGGGCACCATCACCTGGAAGGGCGCTCCGCCACCCGGGCGCCGGACCCACCACCTCGCCCGCACGGGGATCGCCCGCACCTTCCAGGGCCTCAACCTCTTCTCGATGATGACGGTCCTGGACAACGTCGTCGCCGGGGCCGACCGCCTCGCCACCGGGGGGCCGTTCTCCCTGATCACCGGCCTGGGGCGGCACCACCGCGACGAGCGCGAGCTCCGCGCACGCGCCATGGCCGCACTGGAGCGCTTCGGCGTGGCCGAGTACGCCCACCGGATGCCCGGCACCCTGCCCTACGGCCTGCAGAAGCAGGTCGCCCTCGCCCGCGCCTGCGTCAGCGAGCCCGAACTCCTCCTGCTCGACGAACCCGCCAGCGGCCTGTCCGGTGAGCAGATCGGCGCCCTGGCCGACCAGATCCGCGGCTTCAGCCGGGACATGGCCGTCGTCCTGGTCGAGCACCACATGGACCTGGTCATGGAGGTCTGCGACCACATCGTCGTGCTCAACTTCGGCCGGGTCATCTCCACCGGAACCCCCCAGGAGGTCCAGGCCGACCCGCAGGTCACCGAGGCCTACCTCGGCACACCGGCCGACACCTCCGGCGACGTGAACGGAGCCGCCCGATGACCGCACAGCCCCTCCTGTCCGTGGAGGAGGTCAGCGCCTCCTACGGTGCCGTCCGAGCCCTGGACGGCGTCTCCCTGACCGTTCCGGCCAAGGGCGTGTGCGCCGTCCTCGGCGCCAACGGCGCGGGCAAGACCACCCTGCTGCGCACCCTCACCGGACTCCACCCGGCCACCTCCGGACGCGTCCTGCTCGACGGCGAGGACATCACCCGCCTGCCCGCCGAGAAGGTCATCACCCGCGGCCTCGCCCACGTCCCCGAGGGCGGCGGCGTCATCGTCGAACTCACCGTCGAGGAGAACCTGCGCCTGGGCGGGCTGTGGCGCTCCGACCGCCGCGACAAGTCCACCCTGAACGAGGTACTGGAGCTCTTCCCGCCCCTGGCCCAGCGGCGCGGCAAGTCCGCCAGCACCCTCTCCGGCGGCGAACGCCAGATGCTCGCCATCGGCCGCGCCCTCATGGCCCGGCCCAAGGTGCTGCTGCTGGACGAGCCCTCGCTCGGGCTGGCACCCCTGATCACCGAGCAGATCTTCACCCTTCTGCGCGACCTGCGCGACCGCACCGGACTCACCGTCGTCCTGGTCGAGCAGAACGCCGCCGGGGCCCTGGCGGTCACCGATACCGGGTTCGTCCTCAACCAGGGGCGTGTCGTCGCGGAGGGCCCGTCCTCCGACCTGCTCTCCGACGACCGCACGCGCCACGCCTACCTCGGTTTCTGAGGGGATCTTCCATGGACCACTTCATCAACCTGACCCTGAACGGGTTGGCGTCCGGGGCGACCTACGCGGCGCTGGCGCTGTCCCTGGTCATCATCTACCAGGCCACCCGCCTGGTGAACTTCGCCCAGCCCGCGCTCGCCCTGATCGCGGTCTACACCGCCTACACCGTCACCCAGCTCACCGGCTCGTACTGGATCGGCTTCGCCGCCGCCCTCACCGCGGGCCTGGTCTCCGGTGCCCTCGTCGAGCGGTTCATCGTCCGGCCCATCGCCCGCACCTCCCAGCTCAACGCCATCATCGTCACCCTCGGCCTCCTCCTGGTCATCCAGGGACTCGTCGGCGTCATCTGGGGCAACGAGCAGCACGGGTTCGGGTACGCGTTCAGCTACGTGGGCCGCTTCTCGCCCGCCAACATGTTCGCCCTGGTGTCCGTCGGGGCCGTCGCCCTGCTGCTGTTCGCCCTGTACCGGTTCACCCCGCTGGGCCTGCGCATGCGCGCCGCCGCCTTCCACCCCGAGGCCGCCCGCCTGAGCGGTGTGAAGGTCGGCCTGATGCTCACCGCGGGGTGGGCGATCGCCTCCGGCATCGGCGCGCTGGCGGGCATGCTCGCCGGACCCCCGTTCATCTCCCCGAACGTCTTCGACGTCGTGTTCGTCTACGGCATCACCGCCGCCGTCATCGGCGGCCTGGACAACCCCTTCGGCGCCGTCCTCGGCGGGATGCTCATCGGCCTCGGCATGTCCTACGTGTCCGGCTACGCCGGGCCCGAGCTGGCCACCCTCACCGCCCTCGCCATCGTCGTCGTGGTCCTGAGCGTGCGCCCCGACGGAATCCTGTCCCGCCCGACCGCGCGAAAGGTGTAGCCGATGTCCTCACCCACCCGGCAGCGCGCGGAACGCGCCGCCGCCCCCGCGAACCCGCCCGCCGCCCCCTCCGAGGGCCGCTGGCGGTCCCTGCCCTCACCACTGCGCCACCTGCTGCTGGCCGCGCTCGGGCTCGCCGCCGTCACCGGCCTGCTGTTCGTCACCGGTGACCTCGTCGCGCTGCGCGTGGCCGCCATCGGCTACACCATGCTGGCCGTCGCCGGACTGCAACTGCTCGTCGGAGGCAGCGGCCAGGTCTCCCTGGGGCACGGCGCGTTCATGATGATCGGCGCCTACACGATGGCGCTGCTCGTCCTGTACCAGCCCATGCTGCCCCTGGCCGTGAACATGCTGATCATCGTCGCGGTGGCCGTGGTCGCCGGGATCGCGGTCGGTGCCGCCACCGCACGCCTGCACGGCCCCTACCTCGCGGGCGCCACCCTCATCCTCGCCGTCGGCCTGCCCGGGCTGACCCACCGCTACCACGACCTCCTCGGCGGCAGCAACGGCCTCAACATCCGCACCGCGGGCGCGCCGCCCCTCCTCCAGGGCCTGGTCTCGGACAGCGAGTGGAAGGCCCTGGCCGTGTGGACCGTGGTGGTCATCGGCCTCGCGGTACTGGCCATCGTCTCCACCGGGCGCCTGGGCCGCCGCATGCGCGCCATCCGCGACGACGAGACCGCCGCCTCCATGGCCGGGATCCCCGTCGGCAAGACCAAGGTGGTCGCGTTCGTCATCGCCTCGGCCGCGGGCGGCCTCGCCGGCGGCCTCCAGGCCTACGTGCTCGGCACCGCCACTCCCAGCACCTTCACCCTCGCGCTGTCCCTGACCCTGCTCGCGGCCCTCGTCCTGGGCGGCATCGGCAGCCTCTGGGGCGCGCTGTGGGCCTCGGTCGCCATCGTCTACCTGGAGGTCTGGATCTCGGACCTGGCCGGTGCCCTGAGCCTGAGCCGCGACGCGGAGAACAACCTCCCGGTCGTGTTCTTCGGCGTGCTCCTCATCCTCGTCCTGCGCTTTTGGCCCCTGGGAATCCACGGCGCACTCCAACGTCTGGCCTCACGCGTCAGACCCGACCAGCCCCGCTAGCAGTGCCCTTTCGGGCGCCCCGAAGGCGGGGACCCCCGGCGCCTGCGGTGTGACGGCTCGTTCCTCGCAGTCCCACCTCCGGCACCTCCAGAACCCCGCCGCGCCCGAACGACACGTCCGACCCCCCAACGAAGGAGAACACCATGCGAAACCGCAGCGGCACCAGAACCGCCCTGGCGGCGGCCCTGGCCCTGACGATGCTCGCGACCGCGTGCAGCGGCGCGGGAGAGGTCACCGAGGACGCCGAGGTCGACCTGAACGTCTCCACCGGCGTCACCGATGACTCCGTCGTCATCGGCTCCCACCAGCCCCTGACGGGGCCGGCCGCCCCGGGGTACCTCTCGATCTCCCAGGGCGCCCGCGCCGTGTACGAGTACATCAACGACCAGGGCGGTGTGAACGGGCGCGAGATCGACTACCGGGTGGAGGACGACGCCTACGACCCCGCGCAGACGATCGACGTGACCCGCAAGCTCGTCCTGGAGGACGAGATCTTCGCGATGGTGGGCGGCCTCGGCACGCCCACCCACAGCGGTGTCGTCGACTACCTCAACGAGCAGGGCGTGCCCGACGTCTTCCCGTCCTCGGGCGCGCTGGCGTGGAACAACCCCGAGGAGCACCCCCTCACCTACGGATGGCAGACCGACTACACGAAGGAGGCGAAGGTCCAGGGCCAGTACATCGCCGAGAACTTCGCCGGCCAAAGCGTCGGGTACCTGTACCAGAACGACGACATCGGCGAGGACTCCCAGGCCGGGCTCGACCAGTACCTCGACGACGAGGTCGTGGCCAGGGAGCACTACGAGTCCGAGGTGACCGACCTCAGCGCCCAGATCGCCGAGCTGGAGCGCTCCGAGGCCGAGGTGGTCGTGTGCTCCTGCATCCCGGCGTTCGTCGCGCTCAGCATGCTGGAGGCGGCACGTATCGGTTACGAGCCGCAGTGGGTGGTCTCCAGCATCGGCGGTGACACCGCGACGCTCCAGGGGCTGCTGTCCCAGTTCACGCAGGACACCGACGCCGAGGGCGTCCCCGCCGACACCTTCCTCGACGGCATGCTCATCACGAGCTACATGCCGCGTGTGGAGGACCCGGACGACGAGTGGGCCCAGTTCTTCCTCGACGTGTACGAGGAGTACGGCGAGGGCGGCACGGTCACCAACACGCACGTCTACGGCATGACCCAGGCCGTCATGTTCGCCCAGGCGCTCAAGTCGGCGGGCGAGGACCTCACCCGCCAGTCGCTGATCGACGCACTGGAGTCCCAGGAGTGGCAGGGCCCCAGCCCCGTCCCCTTCGCCTCCAGCGAAGGCGACCACGGCGGCCACCAGGGTGTGTACGTCGTCCAGTACCAGAAGGGCGGCACCGTCGAGATGGTCCAGGACACGCGTGTGACCGACCGTGAGGGCGGTCCCATCGAGGAGACCGACTTCCAGCCCCTCGGCCCCGACGAGCTGGTCTTCCACGACTGACCCCCGACCGGCGCCTCCTCCGGGAGGCGCCGGTGCCGGACGGCCCGCCCTGACCCCCACGGCCGCTCCGGTACCTGTCGGCCTCGGCCCCGCGGGCTTCGCGGGTTCTGGCGGTCCCCGCGACACCCTGGAATCCAGGGAGTCGCGGGGACCGTGGGTTTTGAGGGGTCGGAGGCGAGGTTCTCCAAGGCGCCGACCGGGAGGACGGCGGCGTCCCGGGTGCTGCGCGGGCGGTCGGGGTGAGCCCTCACACGGCGGCCGGCCGGGCGCGGAAGGCCGGCGTGCGTGGCCGGTCCCCGGTCCCCCGGTCCCCTCCGCGGAACCCCGGCGCCTCCGGGAGGCTCCGCTCCCGGGCCGACGGCCTCCCGGCACCGCCGACGTCCCGGGGTCCGCGGCTTCCGATACACGGGGCTTCCGGCGCACAGAGGTTCCCGGCACACGCGGCTTCCTGTACACGGGGCTTCCGGCACGCGCGGCTTCCGGCACCGCCGACGTCCCGGGGTCCGCGGCTTCCGATACACGGGGCTTCCGGCGCACAGGGCGGCGGCCCGGAGGATGGTCCCTCCGGGCCGCCGCGGTGTCTCGGGCCCCGGTCCGCGCCGTCTCCGCGCGGACCGGGGCGCCGGATCAGGTCAGGTGCGGGCAGGTGTCCCGGTAGTCGGAGAAGTCCGAGAAGAGTCCGGTGCTGGGGGGCGGGCACAGGAACTGCTCGTAGCGCTCGTCCTCGTCGACGAAGCGCTTCAGCCAGGAGATGCTGTACTTGGCGATGGCCGTGTTGGACATGTTGGGCGCGAAGTGGCTCGCGCCCTCCAGCTCCACGTAGGCGCTCTCGAGGTTGTCGTCCAGGCTCTCGTAGAACGGGATGGAGTGCGAGCGCACCGAGGCGACGCTGTCGTTCTCGGCGCCGATGATCATCGTGGGGACCTGGACGTCGTCCCAGTTCTTCTGGGTGTGCCAGGGGGTCAGCGGGATCGCCGCGCGCAGCTCCGGCCGGTCCTCGGCGGCCGCGAGCGTACCTCCACCGCCCATCGAGTGGCCCATCACGGCCATGCGGTCGCCGTCCACCAGGTCGGACACGTCACTGTCGTCGGCCAGGTAGTCCAGGGCGGCCTCGAGCTGGCGGCCCCGGCTGTCGGGCTGGTCGTAGCGGGTGTTGGTGTCGATGGTGAACACCACGAAGCCCTGCGAGGCGATCCGGTGCCCCATCCACTCCATCGTGGACGAACTGGCGGTGTAGCCGGGTGCGATGACCACGCCGCCGAACGTCTGGCTGGAGTCGCTGGGGTAGAAGATCGTGCCGCCGCCGAAGCCGCTCACCCACGAGGAGACGCTCTCGGTGTCGGTGTCGAAGTACCCCCGGGTCGCGGTGACGCTCGACTCCGTCGGCGCGGGTCCGCGCTCGTAGGGGCTGGCGGCCTGGGCCGGGGCGACGACACCGCCGGTGACGCCCGCCACGAGCGTCAGGGTCAGTGCCGCCCGGGCGGCGATGCGGGACACCCGGGAGCGGGGACTGCGGCGGGCGCCGTCGGTTTCGGGGGCAAGGGGATAATTTCGCACGCCTTTTTCCTTTTCTCGTGCAGCGGGAATCCGCGTCTCGCGTCGCGGACCAGGGGGTTTCCCGTGGGGGGTAACAGTCGGCCTACCCGTACTACAGGGGTTTCGGTACGCCGACCGCCATCAGGCGACCCGCCCTCTCATGGGGGGAGAGGGAAAGGAACCGGGTGCCGAAAACCAACCTCCCTTCGTTCGTGATTTCACTATGGTGTCGCTTCGGTAAACGTGCATCCGTTGAATCACCAGTAGTGACGGAGCGCAGTTCACGGGGATGGTATGGGCCGAATTGTGAGTGATTCGGTGTTTTCGGTGGCGTGTTCAGGGGCAGGCGGGTCGTGTAGGCGTACGACGAGGGAGTGAGAACCATGCCTGGTGCCAGCGAACTTCCGTCGACTCTCCAACGGTCTCCGAAGAAGGCCCAGCGCACCTGGATCAAGGCGCACGACTCCGCCGTGGAGGAGTACGGCGAGGGCGAGCGCGCGCACCGCGTCGCCTTCGCGGCCGTCAAGCACGAGTTCGAGAAGCAGGGCGACCGCTGGGTGCCCAAGCAGCGCTCGGGCCCCTCGGACGAGCAGGCGTCCAACCCCAAGGCGGGCCCCGGCCGGGGCAAGGACAAGAAGACCGCTGGGGGAGTGGACGCCAACGCCAGCAAGGAGCACCTCTACGAGCAGGCGAGGAAGCTCGGTGTCGAGGGACGCTCTTCGATGAACAAGGAACAGCTCGTGAAGGCGCTGGAGAAGGAGAACGCCCGGCGCACCGCCAAGGCCCGTTCGTCCTGACCCGCCGCCGGTTCCGGCCCATCGCTCTGACCCGGCCCCCTCCACGCGGGTGGAGGGGGCCGGCCCTTGCCGCGTGCGGTCCCCGCCGGGCGAAGCGGTGGGGGCGGGTCCCGCGGGTCCCGCCCCCACCCGGATCCGGCTCCGCGCGGGCTCAGCTCGACTGGATCTCCCCGCCGATCGGGGCCAGGGTCTCGCCGCTGTAGTACGACGACGTCCGGCCGCTGGCGAAGAACACGTACGAGGGCGCGATCTCGTCCGGGTCGGCGGCCCGGCCCATCGGCGCCTGCCCGCCGAAGCCCTCGGTGCCCCTCTCCCCGAGAGTGGCGGGGATGAGCGGGGTCCACACCGGTCCGGGCGCCACACAGTTGACCCGGATGCCCCGGCCCATGAGCGTCTGTGCCAGTGAGGACGACAGGTTCATCACCGCGGCCTTGCTCGCCGCGTAGTCGATCAGCGACTTGTTGCCGCGCAGGCCGTTGACCGATCCGGTGATGACGATCGATCCGCCCTCGGGGATGTGCTCCAGGGCCTCGCGGACGGTCCAGAACACCCCCATCACGTTGACGTCGAACGTGCGGCGCAGCTGCTCGGTGCTCAGCCCGGTGAAGTCGTCGACCGGCTTCTGGGTCCCGGCGTGCGTGACCAGGACGTCGATCCCGCCCAGCTCCTCGACCGCGCGCCGGACCAGGTGGGAGCAGAACGACTCGTCGGCCACGTCACCGCGCACGCTCACGGCCTTGCGCCCCTGCTCCCGGACCAGCTCCTCCGTGTGCCGGGCGTCCTCTTCCTCCTCCTCGTCGAGGTAGCCGAAGACCACGTCGGCCCCCTCCTTGGCGAAGGCCACGGAGACGGCGCGGCCGATCCCGGAGTCGCCTCCCGTGATCAGCGCCCGCTTCCCCTCGAGCAGGCCGCGACCCTCGTAGTCGCGCATCTCGTCCCTGGGCCTCGGGTCCATCGGCTCGGTCCGTCCCGGGTACGGCTGGCTCTGTGCCGGAAGCGGTTTCTCGGGCATGGTCGTCTCCCCCCGTGTCATCTGGGTCCTTCGCGCGTTCGCCCCTACCCGCTTCGCCTCCTCCGACTCAGGCCCGGCGCGATCACGGAACCTTCCTTTGCCCGGCCCGGGAGGCGGTGAACGCCGCTCCAAAACGGGGTCAACCACGTTTGTCCGCGAACCGCGTCGGTCAGAGGGACGGGAGGCAGGGACCCCCGACCACGGAGCACGCCGAACCACGGAGGATTCGCCATGGCCGCGGATGAGCGCGACGCCAAGGACCGACAGCTCGACGGGGACCGGGTCGACTCCGACCGGCCCCTGACCACCGACACCGGGGTCAAGGTGGGCGACACGGACAACTCGCTGCGCGCGGGCGCGCGGGGGCCCACACTGCTGGAGGACTTCCACGCCCGGGAGAAGATCACCCACTTCGACCACGAGCGCATCCCCGAGCGGGTGGTGCACGCGCGCGGCGCGGGCGCCTACGGGCACTTCCGCCCCTACGAGGGGCTCTCCGACGTGACCGCGGCGCACTTCCTGAGCGGCCCCGACGTCGTCACGCCGGTCTTCGTGCGCTTCTCCACGGTCGCCGGGTCGCGCGGCTCCGCCGACACGGTGCGCGACGTGCGCGGGTTCGCGACGAAGTTCTACACCGAGGAGGGCAACTACGACCTGGTCGGCAACAACATACCCGTCTTCTTCATCCAGGACGGCGTCAAGTTCCCCGACTTCGTGCACTCGGTCAAGCCCGAACCCCACAACGAGATCCCGCAGGCGCAGTCCGCGCACGACACCCTGTGGGACTTCGTGGGACTACAGCCCGAGACCATGCACATGATGATGTGGCTGATGTCGGACCGGGCGATCCCGCGCAGCTACCGGATGATGCAGGGCTTCGGCGTCCACACCTTCCGCTTCGTCAACGCCGAGGGGCGCGGCACCTTCGTCAAGTTCCACTGGAAGCCGATGCTGGGCACGCACTCCCTGGTCTGGGACGAGGCACAGCGCATCCAGGGCAACGACCCCGACTACAACCGGCGCGACCTGTGGGACTCCATCGAGCGCGGCCAGTTCCCGGAGTGGGAGCTGGGCGTGCAGCTCGTGGCGGAGGAGGACGAGCACAAGTTCGACTTCGACCTGCTGGACGCCACCAAGATCATTCCGGAGGAGGAGGTTCCGGTTCGCCCGATCGGCAAGCTGACCCTGAACCGGAACCCGGACAACTTCTTCGCCGAGACCGAGCAGGTCGCCTTCCACACCGCCAACGTGGTGCCGGGCATCGACTTCACCAACGACCCCCTGCTCCAGGCCCGCAACTTCTCCTACCTGGACACCCAGCTGCTGCGCCTGGGCGGCTCCAACTTCCAGCAGATCCCGGTCAACCGCCCGGTCGCCCCGGTGAGCAACAACCAGCGGGACGGCTTCGCCCAGCACCGCGTGCACCGGGGGAGGACCTCCTACTTCGGCAACAGCCTGGGCGGCGGCTGCCCGGCCCTGGGCGGGGGGAGCGGCGTCTACCACCACTACACCGAGAAGGTGGAGGGCGACAAGGTCCGGGTGCGCAGCGAGAGCTTCGCCGACCACTACTCACAGGCAACGCTCTTCTACAACAGCCTCGCCGACTGGGAGCGCGAGCACCTGGTGGAGGCGTTCCGCTTCGAACTGGGCCACTGCGAGGAGCTGGAGGTGCGCCAGCGGGTGGTCGCCAACCTCAACCACGTGGACCACGGACTGTCCGTGCGGGTGGCGGAGGGGATCGGCGTCGAACCCCCGGAGGAGGAGGCCGGGCCCAACCACGGGCGCTCCTCGCCCGCCGTCAGCCAGCTCAGCACCACGTTCGGTCCCGTGGTCGGCCGCAAGGTGGCCGTCCTGGTCGCCGACGGGGTGGACGAGGCCGCCGTGGACGCGTTCCGTGAGCCCCTGGTCGGGGCCGGAGCCGTGGTCGAACTCCTGGCGGCCACCGACGGCGCGGTCCGTACCTCCGAAGGGGGAGTGGTCACCGTGGACCGGGCCTACACCACCGTCTCCTCGGTGCTCTACGACGCGGTCGTGGTCCCGGGGGGACCGGAGTCGGCCCGGACGCTGGCCGGGGACGGGGGCGCACGGCACTTCGTCCTGGAGGCGTACAAGCACCACAAGCCGGTGGCGGCGGTCGGCGCGGGAACCGACCTGCTCGCACCCCCGCTGCCGGACGAGGTCACCTCGGCGGCGGCCGGCACCGCCCGGACGGAGCTGGGCGTGGTCGTCTCACCGGAGGCCGGGGAGGAGAGCGTCGCCGAGTTCACCCGGTTGCTCGGAGCACACCGCTACTGGGACCGGCCCACCGCGTCGGTGCCAGCGTGATCAAGGGGAGAGGGACGTCATGAAGGTCGGCTTCAAGCTGTTCGCCGAGGGGTTCGGTCCCCGGGAGATCGTGGACCAGGCCATCCGCGCCGAACAGGCGGGATTCGACTTCGTGGAGATCAGCGACCACTTCCACCCGTGGCTGTTCAGCCACGGCCACTCCGGCTTCGCGTGGTCGATGCTCGCCGCCATCGCCGAGCGCACCGACCGGGTCGGGCTGGCCACCGGTGTCACCTGTCCGATCCTGCGCGTGCACCCGGCGATCGTCGCGCAGGCCGCGGCCACCACCGCCATCCTGTCCGAGGGCCGGTTCACCCTGGGGCTGGGCGCGGGTGAGCGCCTCAACGAGCACGTGGTCGGCGAGGGGTGGCCCAACGCGACCAGGCGCCACGAGATGCTGCGGGAGGCGATCCAGATCATCCGCCTGCTGTGGTCCGGCGGCTACCACTCCTACGACGGCAGGTACCTGACGCTGGAGGACGCCCAGGTGTTCGACCTGCCCGACGAGTCGCCGCCGATCATCGTGGCCGCCGGCGGGGAGGAGGCCGTCCTGCTCGCCGCCGAGATGGGCGACGGCATGTTCTGCACCGAGCCCAGCAAGACGCTCTCCCGCATCTACGGGGACACCGGGGGCACCGGCCCCCGCTACGCGGAGGTGCCCCTGGCCTGGGCGACCAACGAGGGCGACGCGCTGGACTCGGCGCGCGACATGTTCCGCTTCGCCCTGACCGGGTGGAAGGTGCAGTCCGAGCTGCCCAACCCGGTCAACTTCGAGGCGGCCAGCGCCCTGGTCAACAGGGACGCGATGCGCGACGTGTTCGGGTACGGGCCGGACCCGGACCGGCACCTGGAGGTGGTGCGCGAGTTCGCCTCCGCCGGGTTCGACCACCTGTGCCTGATCAACGCGGGCCCCGATCCGGCGGGGTTCTTCGACTTCTTCGAGAGGGAGCTGTACGAACCGATCCGGAACATGGGGGTGTCCCCGATCTAGGGCATGTATGGCGAATACTCACCCTGCTGCGCGACGCCCCAGCGGCACCCTCACTGCGTTCTCATCAGTCAACAGCCAAACCAGGATGCCTCCTTCTTCGGCCTTGCGAGGCCACCACTGGATACGCCGCTTGCGACGGGCGGCATCCACCACACACGCCCTAGGCACTGTTTTTTGGAAGTGGGAGCGGAGCAGGGTCTGCCCTGGCAGGCTTGGTGAACGTGCCTGGCCGTCATGAACTCACCGATGCCGAGTGGGCCCTGCTCGCCCCGCTCATGCCCGACGATGCGCCCAAGGGCAAGAAATGGGCCGATCACCGCAAGGTCATCAACGCGATCCTGTTCCGCACCCGCACCGGGATCCCCTGGCGGGACCTGCCCGAGCGCTACGGGCCCTGGGAGACCGCCGCCGGGCGGCACCGTCGCTGGTGCATGGACGGCACCTGGCAGAGGATCGCCGACCGGCTCAGGATCGACGCGGCCAGCGGCGAAGAGCTCATCGCGAGCGTGGACTCGACCACGGTTCGAGCCCATCAGCACGCGGCCGGGGCAGCGAAAAAGGGGACACGGCGCGGGACGAACCGGACGGACGCGAAGCACTGGGGCGCTCCCGAGGCGGGCTGACCACCAAGATCCACCTACTCGCCGACTCCCGTCGGCGGCCCCTGGTGCTGGCCACAACCCCGGGCCAGCGCGGGGACAGTCCCATGTTCGAGCCCCTGATGCGATCGCTGAGGCTGCCTCGCAGCGTCGGTCGGCCGCGTACTCGCCCCGACCGGGTCCTGGGCGACAAGGCCTACTCCAGCCGCGCCAACCGGGACCACCTGAGGCGCCGCGGGATCAAAGCGACCATCGCCCAGCCCCGCGACCAGCGTGAGCACCGCCGGTGCAAGGGGTCGGCAGGCGGTAGGCCCCCGGCTTTCGACCAGGTGGCCTACCGCGACCGCAACACGGTGGAGCGGGCGATCAACCTGCTCAAGCAGAACCGGGCGGTCGCGACCCGCTACGACAAGCGGGCCGCGATCTTCGACGGGACCGTGCAGGTCGCCTCGATCCGAATCTGGCTCCGTGACCTGACCCGTTCACAAAACAGTGCCTAGCGCGGTGACCGCGAAGGTGCACCGGCTCGTCCCCCCGAGCCGTGGTCCCGTACCCACAGCGCGCTTCGGCGCTCGTGGGTACAGGACCATCCGGGGGTGGAGCGGCCCCGGTCGCGCCGGCGACGCCACCGGTCGGTCCGCTAGGCCGCCGGGTCGCGGTTGTACAGCTTCCTGGCCCACAGGTAGGAGACCAGGGTGACACCCGCGCACCAGGCGACCGCGGCGACCCCGCTGCCACCGGTCCCGGTGCCCATCAGCAGTCCGCGCAGGGTCTCGATGACGGGCGTGAACGGCTGGTACTCGGCGAACCACCGCAGACCGGTCGGCAGCGTCTCGGTGGGCACGAAGCCGCTGCTGAGGAAGGGCAGGAAGACCAGGGGCATGGGCAGGTTGCTGGCGGACTCGACGGTCTTGGAGACCAGGCCCAGCGCCACCGACAGCCAGACCAGGGCGAAGGAGACCATCAGCACCAGGCCGAGGGCCGCGAGCCACCCTCCCGGACCGGCGGTGGGCCGGAACCCGAGGAGCAGGGCCACCCCGGTGACCAGGGCCACGCACAGCAGTGCCTGGAAGAGGCTTCCGACGACGTGCCCGGTCAGGACCGAGACGCGGGCGATGGCCATGGTCCGGAACCGGGCGACGATGCCCTCGGTCATGTCCGTGGCCACCGAGATGGCCGTTCCCAGGGCCGCGCTGGCCACCGCGATCATCATGATCCCGGGAGTGATGTACTCCAGGTAGTCGGCGCGACTGGTGGCGGCGCCGGCTCCCGTGCCCATGGCACCGCCGAAGACGTACACGAACAGCAGCAGCAGGACGATGGCCTGGCCCGCGAGCATCAGCGTCAGGGACGGGTAGCGCACCATGTGCCGGAACTGGCGGCCCACCATCGTGGCCGAGTCGCCGACGGCGTGGGTGAGGGTGTTCATCGGCCTGCCTTCCGTTCGTTTTCGTCCGTGCCCCGGTGGCCCGTGAGGGCGAGAAAGACGTCGTCGAGGGCCGGGGTGTGCACCGACAGCTCCTCGGGGGTGATCGACGCGGTGTCGAGGCGGTCCAGGAGGGACCGCAGCGAGGCGACCCCGCCGTCGCCGGGAACCCTCAGCGCCAGCGCGTCGTCGTCGGTCTCGCCGCCCAGGGCTCGGGCCGCCGACTCCAGTTCGTCGGCCCGGGTGAAGCGCAGGCGGACGTGGCCTCCGGGGATGCGGCGCTTGAGCTCCGCGGCCGTGCCCTCGGCCACCAGCGTGCCGTGGTCCAGGACCGCGATCCCGTCGGCGAGCTGGTCGGCCTCCTCCAGGTACTGCGTGGTGAGGAAGACGGTGACCCCGTCGGCCACGAGGCCCCGGATGATCTCCCACATGCCGCGGCGGCTGCGCGGGTCCAGGCCGGTGGTGGGTTCGTCGAGGAAGATCAGCCGCGGCTCGCCCACCAGGGTCATCGCCAGGTCGAGGCGGCGCCGCATTCCCCCGGAGTAGGTGGAGGCCGGCTTCCCCGCCGCGTCGACCAGGTCGAACCGCTCCAGCAGTTCGGCGGTGCGCCGCCGGGCGCGGGCCCGGTCCAGGCGGTGCAGCCTCGCCATGAGCATCAGGTTCTCGTGCCCGGTGAGCAGGCCGTCCACCGCCGAGTACTGCCCGGTGACGCCGATCGCGGCGCGCACCGCGTCGGGCTCCGTCGCCACGTCGTGCCCCAGGACCCGGGCCCGGCCGCCGTCGGCGCCGATCAGTGTGGACAGGATCTTCACGATGGTGGTCTTGCCGGCCCCGTTGGGTCCCAGCAGTGAGAAGACGGTTCCCGCGGGGATCTCCAGGTCGACGCCGTCCAACACCACGTGGTCGCCGTAGGACTTGCGCAACCCGGTGGCCGTGATGGCCGTGCGGGGGGTGTGCTGTGCCATGTCTGCCTCGTTTCTCTCTGGTCAGGACCGGCGGACCACGACGTCGCCGTAGACGCTGCGGGCGCGGACCTCGACGGTCTCCTCGACGGGGCCGGGGCCCTCCGCGGCCTCCAGCGAGCTGCGCACGACGCCCTTCTTGGACACCGCGTCCAGCCAGGCGGCGGTGCCCTCGCGGACACCGATCTCCAGTTCGCCGTAGGAGGTCTCCACGTCGACGCTGCCGCGGACCACCTGGCCGAGCCGGATACTGCCGTGGGTGGTACGCGCGGTGACGGAGGCCCGGGTCCGGTCGGCGGTGATGTCGCCGTGCGCGGAGTTCGCCCGCAGCTCCCCGGTCACCGTGCCGAGGGTGAGGGCCCCGCCGGTGGACTTGACGACGGCGGAGCCGTCGATCTCCCCCGCCCGGATCCAGCCGTGCCCCGTGGTGAGCTCGGCGTTGCCGGTGACGCGGTCGACGGCGATGTTGCCGTTGGAGAAGTCGATCCGGGACGCGCCCAGGCGCCCCTCACAGCGGATGCCGCCGAAGCCGCCCGTGGCGTGGACGCGCGAGCCCGCGGGCAGCTCGACGGTGATGTCGACCATGCCCTTGCGCCCGATCATCCGGCCCAGACCCGAGAGCTGGGGCTCCCGCACTTCGAGGCGGCCGCCCGCGTAGGCGACCTCGACCTGTTCCGCGGCCCGCACGTCGGCGTCCTTGTCGGGGTCGCGCGGGTGGACCTCGACGGTGGTCTCGGCACCGTCTCCGGCGTTGACCTGGACGGCGCCGGCCACCAGGGTGATGTCGGCGGTGATCGGTTCGGGGGTGTCGAAAACTGGCATGGCTGTCTCCCAGGCGTGGCGTTGGTGGTCGTCTCCGCTGGTGGGAGACGTGGTGGTGGAGGTTGGGCGGTCGGGTCCGGTCAGCGGACCCAGCCGGTGTAGCCGCGGCCGATCTGGCGCGCCCGGGTGTCCGGACGGCGCCTGCCGCCGTCGAGCGACGAGGCCACCGCGCGCACCAGCCAGGCGTTGACCGACAGTCCCTCGCCGCGGGCCGCCTCCTCGACGAGCGGCTTGAGGCGGTCGGGCATGCGGAGGGTGATCCGCGACGTGCCCCCGTCCTCGGCCTCGGCCCGGAGCTGACTCGCGAGGACTCCCTCTCCGGCGTCACCCTGGTGCGTGTGTGACGTCGCGAAGCTGTCGTCTCCGGCGTCGTCGAACTCGGGTGACGTCACGATGAAGTCAGTCTGCCGTCCGCGCAGCCGCACCTCGACCGATCCGGGTGCGAGGTCCCTCGTGATCTCGTCCGCGGCGGCGGACAGGGCGTCCAACAGGGTCAGGCGCGCGGCGGGTTCCAGTGCGGTGCTCAGGCGCTCGGCGATGACCCGGGTGTCCTCGTCCCCGGCTTCGGCGGCCACCAGGAGCTGGCGGCGGAGTTCGTCGACATACGGCATCAGATCCATGACGTCATAATGACGCCATAGATGCCGTCATGTCAAGTGCCCACCGTCCAGATCCGACGTCACTCCTCGCCCGCGGGGCCGTTCGTCGCGCTTGGCGTGTCGGGGCACGGCCCCCTCCCGCGGGACGAGAAGCGCGGCTCGGCCCGGTCGTGCTCCATGAGCGTCGCCGCCACGGCGAGGGGCGGACCGGGGGCCGCGAGCGCGGGTGGTCCGGGGAAGCGGCCCGGGGCGTGTGCGGTGAGTGCCGCCGGGGCGTCGCGCGGCAGGGCGGGTACCCGCCGTACACGGTCCGGGGCCTGTCCGGTGGACTCGGTCCTGTGCCGCCGGGGGCGGCGGGGCGTCGACGGGGTTCTGGAGGTTCCGCGGATACTACGAGCGGGCGCGCCGCGGGGGCCGAGGGTTCCCGTGCCCGCGGAGTCCGGGCACGGGGCGAAGCGCGGCGCAGCTCCAAGGAAACGAAGCGCGACGCAGCTCCAAGGAAGCACGCCCTAGACGCGCAGGTCGTGCCACCAGTGGAGGAGGCGCCCCAGCAGGTCGTCCTCGGGAGCGTCGGCCTCCTCGGCCTCCGGGGCGCCTCCGGGCTCGGCGGACTCCCGGCGGGGCGGGGCGACGGGCTCGCCCGGTGTGAAGGTGACCGGCAGCTCGCGGAGTCCGCGTGTGAACGGCGACGGCACCCAGCGCAGTTCCTCGGGCGCCACGGCCAGCCGCATCCCGGCCAGCCGTTCCTGGAGCGCGGTGACGGCGATCACGGCGATCATCCTGGACAGTTCGCGGGCGGGGCAGGCGTGCGGTCCGGCGCCGAACATCAGGTGGGCCCGGCGGCCGCTGGACACCCCGGTGCCGCCGTCGCGGTCGCACCGCACGGCCGGATCGAGGTGGGCGGCGGCGAAGCCGATGAGCAGGGCGTCGCCCGCCCGGATCTCGGCGTTGCCGATGCGTGTGTCCTGGAGGGCGATCCTGGCGGGCAGGATCTGACAGGGCGCGTCGGTCCACATCACGTGGTCGAGGAGCTCATGGGTCGGCAGGAGGGCGTCGGTGTGCGCCGTGCGGATCCTGGCATCGGTGAGCAGGGTGCGCATCGTGTTTCCGATGAGGTGCGTGGTGGCCTGGTGGCTGGCGTTGTTGATGAGCGCGGCCTGGTGGGCGACCTCGTCGTCGCTCAACCCGGCCGGGTGCTCCAGCATCCACGACACGAGGTCCGGCCCCGGGCGCTCGCGCTTGCGGACGACCAGTTCGGAGAAGTACTGGTGGATGCGGGCGACGGCCTCCTCGCCACGTCTGGAGTCCTCTCCCAGGACGATGGCCGTGAGGTCGCCGAGCATGTACCCGTAGCCGTCGGGGAGCCCGTACAGGCTGTTGACCACCAGCACGGGCAGCGGGTCGGCGTACTCGGAGACGAGGTCGGCGCTGCCGTCGGCGACGAAGGCGTCGACCAGTTCGTCGGCGATCCGGCGGACCGTGCGCGCGGTGGCGCTCATGTCCACCCTGGCCAGGCTGTCCACGATGGGCGAGCGCAGCCGTGCGTGCTCGGCTCCGTCGGCGTACAGGGCGTTGGGGCGCCAGGACAGGGTGGGCCGGGCGGTGGCGGGGTCGACGCGGCCCGCGGCCACCTCGCTCCAGCGCCGGGTGTCGCGGGAGAAGAGGTGCTGGTTCTGTAGGACGGCGAGGTTCTCGTGGTAGCCCAGCAGCAGCCAGGCCCGCACGCCGCTCTCCAACTCCACCGGGGCGACGGGGCCGTGGTGCTCGCGCAGCGCGTTCCAGAGGTCGTCGCGGCCGGCGCCGGGGGTGGTGCCGTAGAGCCGGGTGACCTCGACGGGGTGGGCGTTCGTCATCGGGTGCGCGGTACCCGGGGAGCGGGAGCCGCTTCCCTCCCTTCGGGAAGATGTCGTGCTGGTGCGGCGGGAGGCGGGGAAGCGGGGCCGTTCCCGAAAGCGGTGCGGAACGGTTCGTCGGTGGCCCGTCGGGTGACGGTTCCCTGGTCGTGGCATTCTAGAAGTGCGGAAGTTCCTTTTCAACACGCCTGGGGAAATGCACGATTCCGGGATTCCGATACCTGGATAAACAGTCCATAAAACGCAAAAAGATATTCAGGCACGCGAAACGCCGTATGCGCAGGGCGTCCGTGCTCCACGGGGACCACTCCGCGGCCCGAGTCTGTCACAGGGGTGCGACAGTTCCAGAGGCCCGTGAAGGGCTCGTAAGGCCGTTCGGAAAAGGCCGCCCGAGCGCCCTCCGGAGCCCCCGTTTCTGTCACCACCGGTCCGTAGTGTTCTCTGTGTGAGCGATCGATGGAGTACCGACGACGTATGGGCTCTGGCTCCGGACGCCTCCTCCCGGAAGGCCGCCCTCAAGGTGGCCAAGGAGGGGTCCTGGCCCGAGCGCGGAGCTGTCACCGCCCCCTCGGGCGGCACCTCCGCCGTGTGGGGTGAGTGCAAGGGCAGCGGATCCAAGCCCTACCTGGCCGCCGTCCACCTGGACGGAGCCGAAGGCACCGCCTACAAGTGCAGCTGCCCCAGCCGCAAGATCCCGTGCAAGCACGCCCTGGCCCTGCTCGCCCTGTGGTCCCAGGAGCAGGTGGCGCCTCGCGAGGACAGGCCGGAATGGGTCGCCAAGTGGCTCTCCGGCCGGGCCGCCCGCCGGACGCGCGCGGAGAGCGGTGCCTCCGCGGCCCCCGCCGACCCGGAGAGGGCGGCCGCCACCCTCAGGGAGAGGGAGGAGTCGGTCGGGGCCGGGATGGACGAGCTCCGGCTCTGGCTGCGCGACCAGGTCGACGCGGGACTGGCCGAGGTCCCCAAGTACGGCTACGGCCACTGGGACCGCATGGCCAAGCGCCTGGTCGACGCCAAGGCGGGCGGCGCGTCCGCCCTCGTCTCCCAACTGCCCGGAGCGGCCCGCGGGAACGGCTGGCCCGAGCGCCTGCTCGAAAGGCTCGGCCTCCTCCACCTGCTGGCCAGTGCCTACCGAGCCGGTGACGCCCTCGACGAGCGGACCCGCGGCGTCGTACGCGCCCGCGTCGGTATCACCACCAGGGCCGAGGACGTCCTCGCGACCGGTGAGCGCGTCCACGACACCTGGCGGGTCCTGGGCTGGCGCGACACCACCGCCCCCGAGGCCGACATGCGGGCCCGCCGCCTGTGGCTGCGCGGCGCCCGGACCGGGCGCACCGCCCTGTCACTGACCTTCGCCCGCTCCGGACAGACCCCCCTCACCCCCTTCCGCGCCGGTACCGAGGTGACCGCCGAGTTCGCGTTCTACCCCGACGGGCACCGCGTCGTCCCCGTCCGCGACGGCGACACCGCCCCCGCGGCCCCGCCCGAGGGCGGCACGGTCACCGAGGCGCTCGACGCCTTCGCCGCGGCCGTCGCCGAGGACCCCTGGTGCGACACCTGGCCGGTCGTGCTCGACCGCGCCGCGCCCGCCCGCGAGGGCCGGTGGTACCTCACCGACCCCGACGGCACCGCACTGCCCCTGGCCCCCGCCCCACCCTGGCGGCTCCTCGCGGTCACCGGCGGCCACCCCGCCACCGTCGCCGCCGAGTGGTCCCCCGCGGAGGGCCTCACCCCCATCGCCGTATGGGACCGGAACGGAAAGGCGGTCTCCCTGTGACCGGTACCCGCGCCCCAGCATCCCCCGATCCCCTGGCCCCCGCCGACTCCTGGGGCCGCCTGGTCTCCGCCGCCCTGGTCGGCACCTCCCGGCGCTCCGTCCCCGACACCCCCGACCTTCCCGATCTGCCCGGCGCCTCCGCGGACGAGGGCGCCGACGCCCTCCTGTGCCGGGCGGCGCTGGCCGCCGTCCGACGCGTGGCCGGATACACCCCCGCCACGGGGATCACGCCCCTCACCCCCGACACCGAGGACGAGCGCCCCGAGGCCGGCCGGGCCGCCACAGACTGCCTGGAGCGCATCGTCGAGGGGCGGGAGGACCTCCTCCCGGAGTGGCTGGAGCTGGTGGCCGCCGGCGGGCGGCGCGCCGCGCACTCCAGCCTTCCCGCCCTCCTCGGCCAGGGCGTGCGCCACAGCCGGCTGCGCCCCGCGATCTCCGCCGCCATCGGTACGCGCGGCCAGTGGATGGCCCGGTTCGAGCCCTCCTGGTCCTACGTCCTGGCCGAGCCGCTGCCCACCGACCGGTTCGGCGAGCGGGACTGGGAACACGGCACCCCCGGCGAGCGGCGCCGCGCCCTCGTCGCCCTGCGCGCCGCCGACCCCGGCCGGGGCCGCGACCTCCTCACCGCCGCCTGGCCGGGCCTGGCCAGGGCCGAACTGCGCCGCGGCCTCCTGGAGGCGCTCGCCACCGGACTCGGACCAGGCGACGAGGACCTCCTCGGCGGTGCGCTGGACGACCGGAGCGCCAACGTGCGCGGAACCGCGCTGTCCCTGCTCACCCGGATGCCCGGGAGCGCCCACGCGGAGCGGCTGCGCGGCTACGTCCGCGAGCACGCGTCACAGCGGGGGGACGGCTCCCTGCGGGTGGACTCCGTCCACACGCGCGACGCCGCCGTCCACCGCGACCTCGCCCTGGCCGCGCCCACCGGACCCGAGGAGACCAAGCACCAACGGCACGAGCGGGTGTGGGCACTGGTCACCCACGCGCCCCTGGACGTGTGGCCCGGACTGCTCGGCACCGACCCCTCCGGAGTCCTCGCGGCGGCGGGCGGAGAGGCGGCCAGATCCGACGGACTGTTCGACGCCTTCGTCAACGCCGTCACGGTCCAGCGGGACACGGAGTGGGCCAGGGCGGTCCTCGGGACGCTCGGCCTCCGGGCCGCCCGCGACCGGGGCTCCTTCCAACTGGACAAACTGCTGGACCTGCTGCCCGTCCAGGAGCGCTGCGCGCACGTGTGCGGTGTGCTCGACGGCGCCGAGGCCTCCCTCGTCCGCTGGGCCCAGCTGCTGCGCGCCACACGCGGCCCCTGGACCCGGGAGCTGAGCGCCCGGGTGGTCGGGCTGCTGCACACCGCGCGGCCCAAGCACGACCCCCACGGCTACCAGGAGGTCTGCGGGGCCGCGGCCGAGCACATGCCCCCCGAACACCTCGCCGACCTGCACGAACAGCCACCGATCGACGGTTCCTCCGCCGACACCTACCTCCGGCTCCGGGACACCCTCCGGTTCCGGCTCGACATGCACAGGGAGTTCTAGTTGACCACCTCCGCCCCCTCCGTCCAGACCGACGCCGCGCAGGCCCTGCGCCCGCACGCGGAGCAGACCTACGCCGCCGAGCTCGAGGCGCTCGCCAAGACCGACGACCGGCAGCGCCCCCCGGGCTGGAGGCTCTCCCCGTGGGCGGTCACCCGGTACCTGCTGGGCACCACCCTGCCCGACGGCACCGAGATCACCCCCAAGTACATCGGCGCGCGCCGCGTGGTCGAGGTCGCCGTGGCGACCCTGGCCACCGACCGGGCGCTGCTGCTCATCGGCGTCCCCGGCACCGCCAAGACCTGGCTGTCCGAGCACCTGGCCGCCGCGGTCTCCGGTGACTCCACCCTGCTCGTCCAGGGCACCGCCGGAACCTCCGAGGAGGCCGTCCGCTACGGCTGGAACTACGCGCGGCTGCTCGCCGAGGGCCCCTCCGAGGCGGCCATGGTGCCCAGCCCGGTCATGACCGCCATGGCGCGCGGCTCCATCGGCCGCATCGAGGAACTCACCCGCATGCCCTCCGACGTACAGGACGGGCTCATCACCGTGCTGTCGGAGAAGGCCCTGCCCGTGGCCGAGCTGGGCATCGAGGTGCAGGCCCGGCGCGGGTTCAACATCATCGCCACCGCCAACGACCGCGACCGGGGCGTCAACGACCTCTCCAGCGCGCTGCGCCGCCGGTTCAACACCGTGGTGCTGCCCGTGCCCGACAGCGCCGAGGACGAGGTCCGCATCGTCACCCAGAGGGTGGAGCAGCTCGGCCGCTCCCTGGAGCTGCCCGAGGTGCCGACCAGCCTCACCGAGATCCAGCGGGTGGTCACCGTCTTCCGCGAGCTGCGCTCGGGGGTGACCGAGGACAACGGCACCAAGGTCAAGTCGCCCAGCGGCACGCTGAGCACCGCCGAGGCGATCTCGGTGATCACCAGCGGCATCGCGCTGGCCGCGCACTTCGGCGACGGGCGGCTGCGTCCGGCCGACGTGGCCGCCGGCATCCAGGGCGCCGTCGTCCAGGACCGGGTGTCCGACGGCGTGGTGTGGCGCGAGTACCTGGAGACCGTCGCGCGCGGGCGCGACGGCTGGGGCGACTTCTACCGCGCCTGCCGCGAGGTGGGCGCCTGATGGGTCGACCCCGACTGGACACGAGCGGGCTGCACGTCCTGGGCGTGCGGCACCACGGCCCGGGTTCGGCCCGGGCCGTCCGGGCGGCCCTGGAGGAGATCAAGCCCGACGCCGTGCTGATCGAGGGGCCGCCGGAGGCGGACGCCCTCACCTCCCTGGTGGGCGAACTGGAGCCGCCGGTGGCACTGCTGGCCTACCTCGCCGACACGCCCAGGAGCGACGAGGCGGGGGAGGGGAGCGGAGCGCGGACGGACGCGGGCTGGGCGTTCTGGCCCTTCGCCAGCTTCTCCCCGGAGTGGGAGGCGCTGCGCTACGCGGTGGCCGGCGACGTGCCGGTGCGCTTTTGCGACCTCCCCGCCGCGCACACCCTCGCCGAGCGGATCGCCGAGGCGGAGGAGCGGAGCCGGGCCGGGGAGGAGAACGCGCGAGCCGAGCAGGAGGACGGCCGACGCGGGACCGGGGAGCGGACCGGGGCCGGACAGGAGGACGCCGGGGCCGGCTCCGTCGATGGGGCCGCCGCGTCCGGCGGACCGGACGCGAAGGAGACCGAGAACGGCGAGGTGGGCGAACCGGAGCGGGTCCGGCTGGACCCCCTCGGAGTGCTCGCCGAGGCCGCGGGCTACGACGACGCCGAACGCTGGTGGGACGACGTCATCGAGCAGCGCCGCGACGGGGAGCCCTCCCCCTTCCCCGCGATCGCCGACGCCATGGCCGCCGTCCGCGCCGAGTCCGGTCCCGAGCGGGGAAGGGACGCGCGCAGGGAGGCGTACATGCGCCAGACCCTGCGCGCCACCCTCAAGGAGGGACACCAGCGGGTCGCCGTGGTCTGCGGCGCCTGGCACGCCCCCGCCCTGCGCGACCTGGCCGACTACTCCGTCAAGGACGACGCCTCGCTGCTCAGGGGCATGCCCAAGGTGAAGGTCACCGCCACCTGGGTTCCGTGGACCCACGGGCGCCTGGCGGCCGCCAGCGGCTACGGCGCCGGTGTCGCCGCGCCCGGCTGGTACCACCACCTGTTCACCGCGCCCGACCTGCCGGTGCACCGGTGGCTGACCGACGCCGCCCGCATGCTCCGCGGCGAGGGGCTGTCGGTGTCCTCCTCGCACGTCATCGAGGGTGTGCGGCTGGCCGAGAGCCTCGCGGTGCTGCGCGGGCGCCCGCTCGCCGGACTCGACGAGGTGTCCGAGGCGCTCACCGCCGTCCTGTGCGAGGGCGAGCCCACGCGGGCCGCCCTCGTCCACCGGAGGATGGCCCTCGGCGAGCGGATGGGCTCGGTGCCCCCGTCCACGCCCATGGTCCCGCTCCAGCGCGACCTCATCGCGATCCGCAAGCGCCTGCGGCTCAAGGCCGAACCCTTCGACCGCGACGTCGACCTGGACCTGCGCAAGGACGGCCAGCGCGAACGCAGCGTGCTGCTGCACCGGCTGCGGCTGCTCGGCGTCGAGTGGGGCGTTCCCCGCTCGCCCGAGGGCGGGCAGAAGGGCACCTTCCGGGAGTCGTGGCGGCTGCGCTGGGACCCGGACATGGACGTGGCGCTGATCGAGGCCAGCCGGTGGGGCACCACCGTGGCCTTGGCGGCCACGGCCAGGGCGGCCGACCTCGCCGAGGGCGCGTCCCTGCCCGCGCTGACCTCCCTCACCGAGCGGTGCCTGTTCGCGGACCTGGGCGGGGCCCTGCCCAGGGTGCTGTCCCTGCTCACCGACCGGGCGGCCACCGACAGCGACGTCACCCACCTGATGGAGGCGCTGCCCCCGCTGGCCCGTTCGGCCCGGTACGGGGACGTGCGCGGTACCGACGGCGCGCACCTGCGCACGGTCGCCGAGCAGATCCTGCGCCGCGTGTGCGTCGGACTCGTCCCGGCGGTGCACGGCCTGGACGACGACGCGGCGGCGAGGTTCGTCAAGCTCATCGACGCCACGCACACCGCCGCCACCCTCCTCGGCGGCGAGGGCGCGCGGGCCTGGACCGCGGCCCTGGTCACCCTGGCCGGGCGGGACACCCTGCCGGGACGGATCGCCGGACGGGTCAACCGGATGCTGTCCGACGCCGGGCTGCTGGAGGCCGGCGAACTGCGCCGCCGCCTCGGCCTGGCGATGTCCCCGGGCGCCGAGCCCTCCTCGGCCGCCGCGTGGCTGGAGGGGTTCCTCCAGGGCAGCGGGCTGATCCTGGTGCACGACGACCACCTGCTCGGGCTGATCGACACCTGGCTGCTCGCCCTGCCCGAGGAGCGGTTCACCGCCGTGCTCCCGCTGCTGCGGCGCACCTTCGGGGCCTTCGACGGCCCCGAGCGCCAGGAGATCGGCGCGGCCGCCCTGCGGCTCGGGTCGGAGCCCGCCGCCGACGGCGGCGTCCAGGTCCGCGTGGACGTGGACACCGAGCGCGCGGCCCCGGCCCTGGCCACCGCGCTGGCCATCCTCACCGACGGAAGGAGCCGCGGATGAACGCCGTGGACGAACGGGAGCGCCGCTGGCGGCTGGTGCTGGGCCGGGAGGCGCAGTGCCCCTCCGGGCTCAGCACCGCAGACCAGGGGATGGACGCGGCGCTGGAGGCGCTGTACAACCGGGGCGACGGCTCCGGGAACGGGTCCTCCAGCGGCGAGCGCAGCGCCGGACTCGGCGGTTCGGCGCCCCGGGTGGCGCGCTGGCTGGGCGATATCCGGGAGTACTTCCCGTCCTCCGTGGTGCAGGTGATGCAGAAGGACGCCATGGACCGCCTGGGCCTGCACCAGCTCCTCCTGGAGCCGGAGATGATGGAGGCCGTCGAGCCGGACGTGCACCTCGTCGGCACCCTCCTCTCCCTCAACCGGGTGATGCCCGACCAGGCCCGCGAGTCCGCCCGCGCGGTGGTGCGCCGCGTGGTCGACGACCTGGAGCGCCGGGTGGCGCAGAAGACGCGGTCCCTGGTGCAGGGGGCGATCGACCGCTCGGCCCGCACGCACCGGCCGCGCCGGGCGGCCGACATCGACTGGAACGCGACCATCCGCCGCAACCTGGCCCACTACCTGCCCGAGCACAACACGATCGTGCCGCAGACCCTGGTGGGATACGGGCGCCGCAGCCGCGGGGTGCAGAAGGACGTGGTGCTGGCGATCGACCAGAGCGGTTCCATGGCCTCCTCCGTGGTCTACGCGAGCGTGTTCGGCGCGGTCCTGGCCTCCATGAAGACCCTGCGCACGTCCCTGGTCGTGTTCGACACCGCCGTGGTGGACCTGACCGAGCAGCTCACCGACCCGGTCGAGGTGCTGTTCGGGACCCAGTTGGGCGGCGGTACGCACATCAACAAGGCCATCGCCTACTGCCAGGGGCTGATCAGCAAGCCGAACGACTCGGTGTTCGTGCTGATCAGCGACCTGTACGAGGGCGGTGTCCGAGAGGAGATGCTCAGGAGGGTGGCCGCGATGAAGGCGGCCGGGGTCCAGGTGGTGGTACTGCTGGCCCTCTCGGACGAGGGCGCGCCGTTCTACGACCGCCGGAACGCGTCCGCGCTCGCCGAGATGGGGGTGCCCGCGTTCGCCTGTACCCCCGACGCGTTCCCCGAGCTGATGGCGGCGGCCATCCAGGGGCAACCCCTCACGTCCTGGGTAGAGAAGCACCAGGACGCCTGATCCGGGCGGGCGGGGCCGTGGCGGTCCCCGCCCGCCCTCCGGCTTCCCCACGGGTGGCGACCGGTCCTCGTGCGTTTCATGCGCCTCGTGCGCCTCTCACAGGCCCGGATCGGTCCCACAAGCCCCGGGTGGGAGGCAGAAGGGCCGGGGCGGGACGGTCAGGAGAGCGGCACGGGGGTAGGAGCCACTCGTCGGTGACGTACTGGCTATGCTCGCCCGCGAACGGTGACCCGCTCCTCGTCCGCTCCGAGCGGCGCCGGCCGCCCCCTTCGTCCCGCCCTCCATTCCACCCTCCAACCGGGAGAACCGTTGAGCTACGACGTGGTGGCCCTGGTCGCCGACAGACCCGACGAGCCGGCGGTCGCCGACGCCCTGCAAGACGTCGACCCGAAGCTGCGGCTGCACCAGCACGGGGACACCGACGTCCTACAGATCAGGGACGGGGACGGTCACCTCCTGGCCACGTTCGAACCCGGGCGGCGGGTGGAGCGCCCCGACGACGTCGTGCGCCTGCTCGGTGCGGAGGTCGTGGCGGGACTGCCGGACACGTTCTGGTGGGTGGAGACACGTGCCCGCCCCGACGCGCGGGGCCGCGAGGTGGCGCACCGGTTCGCCGACGGGCTCGCGCTGCGGCTCGGAGGCGCGGTGTGGACCTCGGGCGGGGCCGACTTCGGCCTGTGGGAGGAACCGGGGCACCCGGCCGTCGACCGCACCGCGGCCCGAGCCCTCCTGGTCGTCCAGGACCGCGCGGTGGTGCCCTTCGACTCCTGGCTCAGCGACGCGGTGGCCACGCACACCGGGGAGAGGACGCTCCAGGTGCTCACCCCCGCGACGTCGCGGCTGACCTACGGGGCCCGGACCTTCCTGGCCGGACCGCTGGGGCGCTGGGTGGTACGGGGCGAGGACGGTGACTGCCACGACGGCATCACCGGGCTTCCGGTGCACTGGGACACCGAGTACGGGTTCATTCCGGCCAAGGAGCCGGCGGGGGTGGACTGGGCCGGGAAGGAACCGGGCGCCGAGCCGGTTCCGGGCTTCCTCGCGGACTTCGCCGAGACCGCCGGAACGCAGTTGGTGGTGGACGTGTCCGTGCTCCACCGCGACCCGCTCACCCCGCGTCCGGGCCGTGCGGCGGAGGTCGTCGCCGAGCACCTGGCCGGGACCGCGCCTTCCGGGTGGGGCCCGTACGAGCCCGCGCTCATGGCCTGGGACCGCGAGCGGCTGTCCGGTTTCGTCCAGCAGCGCAGGCCCGAGCCGTCGATCCTGTACCTGTCCGGGCCACTGGGCCTGGGACATCCCCTCTCCGGGCAGATCCGCCTCACCTGGCGCGGGGCCCACGCCCTGGAGAGGATCTCCGTGGTGGTCGGTTTCGAAGGCGAGGGATCCGTGCCCTTCGACGCGCTCCCGGAGCTGGTGGAGGCGCTCGCGGAGGAGGGACTGCTGGAGAGCCTGCGGGTGCGCCGCCTTCCCGGGCGCGGTGACACCACCTACGTGCCGGTGTGGGCGGGACCCGCGGTTCCGGTCGGGCTGGCGATCGGACCGGAGCGCCTGCGCCGGGTCGGGGCCGGCCGCGCCCAGGCGGGACCGATCAGGGGCACGCTCGTCGGCGAGGGCGAGGAGCGTGCCGCCTGGTACCCGGTGCTGGAGGACGCGGCCGCGCCCATGCGGGCACTGGAGCTCACGCGGAGGCAGACCGCCTACCTGACCGCGGCCTCCCGAGGGTGACAAGGAGACGGGAGTGACCTCCGGGAAAGGGACGTGCGTGGCCCTCGTACACGGCCCCGTTGCCCGGGCCTTTTCTCCCGTGCGGTGAAAGTGACGTGTGTCACGCGCATCGTCCTCATCTGCGCGTTCTCGCCCGGCGGCCGGGAATCCACCTCCTGATCACCGCGAACGCGGTTTTCCCCCGAACCAAAACCGATCGTGAAGTGTCACCCCGTATGCGCATACTGCTACAGCCGTGCCCTGAGGCCGTGGGGCGTGGGATGTCGACGAAACGAACGCAGGAGGTGTCGCCGGATGAAGTTCGAGCTGGTCGAGCCGTCGGCCGAGAGTGTCCCCGCCGCCGGACCCCGACGACCCCGTCACTCGGCGCCCGCTGACGAGGATCCGGCGGGACGGGCACCGCCCACCGCACCGGAACCGGACGAGACCTCCGTCAAGCCCGTCGGGGAACGTATGGCCAGGACGGTCCAAGGCGTGCGTGCCTCGCTGAACCTGCTCCAAGCCCACGTCGCCGAGCAGAGCATGGCGGAGGCCCACCGCTCGGCCGCCTCCGCTTCGGCGGCCGACCCCGGGGCCGCGTTCCGCCCGCACAGGTTCACCGCCCCGGCGGGGAGGGACGACCGATGAGCAAGTGGGACATCGACGTGGGCGGGGTCGCGCTGGTCCTGACCGGCCTCGGCGACCAGCTCGGTCTGGAGGGAGGCGGGTTCTCCGCCACCATCGACTCCACCGCCGACGGGATCGACATGGCGCTGAACAACGCCAAGAGCCCGCCCGTGGAGACCGCCCTGGCCGGGTTCCTCGACCACTTCACCGGCAAGACCGACGCCATGTTCACCCGCAGCCTCTCCTGTCTCCAGGGAGCCAACGACGCCACCCTGGCCTACAACGAGGGCCAGGAGGAGATGGCCGCCGAGGCCCAGCGGCAGGCGGGCACCGGCGACAACCTCGACCTCTGACCCGACGCTCCGTCCCTCCCCGCACCGCCCCTTCCCCCATCCCTCCCTGTCCCTCCCCGCCCCCACGGAAGGCCCCCTGGTGAGTTTCGAACCCACCCAGCCCCAGGACGGCGTGGACTCGAACATGTTCACGCTCATCGACCCCGAGGCCATCCCCTATCCCCTGACCGACGTGTGGTCCCTCAACTACGCGGCCGAGACGCTGCGCACCGGCGGTGAGGACCTCTTCGGCGGGGCCGAGGACATGCGTTCCACCTGGCGGGGCCTCCAGGCCCACTACGAGGCCCCCGAGAGCGAGGCGCTCTTTTCCAAGATGGACCCGGTGGTGACCAAGGGCGAGGACATCTCCGGCGACCTGGCCACCGTCGCCGCCGCGCTGGAGGACCTGGCCGAGGCCGCCAAGACCGCGCGGAGGTCGCTCAACACCCTGCGGATCGAGGCCCAGGGCTTCTGGAACCGGCACCACGACGAGAAGGTGTGGTGGCTGACCGAGGACGAGGAGACCGACGAGTGGGCGCTGACGGAGAACATGCGCCTCAAGGACGCGGTCAACGCCGCCTGGGCCACGTTCAACGAGGCCGAGAACGACTGCGCCTCCCGGATCTCGGCGGTGTTCGGCGGTCCCGCCTACGCCTCGCCCGGCCAGGCGGGCGGGGACGGCGTGCTCGTCTACGGGCTGCCCACCGACGCCGGCGAGCGCGATCTCTCCCTGGAGACCGCCTTCAGCTTCGAGGGCGTCAACAGTTTCGCCAACGACGCCGCGGCGTGGGCGGGCAGCGAGTTCCACCCCTCCCAGATGGACTGGGGCAACGACAAGGGCCAGGCGCTCTGGGACACGGTGGTCACCGACGCGCTGTGGGGCTCGGCGGTGGGGCTGACGACCAAGCTCGGGTACTGGCACCCCGAGAACGGGTGGCGCTTCGACGCATCGGGTCGCTGGGAGAACGCCAAGGCGGCCTGGGACGACGCGAAGATGGACGCGGCCGCCCTCATCGGTATCCACGACGACCACGGATGGCTGTGGGACCCCGGAGCGGGCGGCCGGGAGGGGTGGGGCGCGGGATGGGACCGGTGGACCGACAACCTCGACGCCAGCAAGGACGAGTTGTGGGAGGGGCACACCGCCTGGTCCACGCGCGAGGACGGCACCGCCTACTCCAACACCACCATCGGCGCCAACGTGGCGTTGATGACCGGCGGGCTTCCCCTCAAGCTCGCCAAGATCGTCCTCGGAACCGGTGTGGGCGGCTCCGGCGGTATGCCCTCCGACGGCTCGGAGGGTTCCGAGGGCTCTGGTGACTTCGGCGGCTCCGGCGGTTCGGACAAGTCCACGTCGCAGGGCGGCCCGGGGACGGGGGAGTGGCCCAGCAGCCCGCTGCCGAACGCCGGGGAGGGCAGCCGCCCCACCGGTGAGCGCTTCGAGAACCCGCTCACGGTGCTGCGGGAGTCGCTGCTGGACCCGAACCGGTTCCGCGAGAACCCTTCACCCTCGCCCCGGCCGGACACGCCCTCCACCCCCGCGCCCGATTCCGGTGGCGAACGGCCCTCTCAGAAGCCGACCACGCCGCAGAGTGGTGACACCCCACAGCCCCAGGACAGCGGCACACCACCCGACCGCCCGAGCGGCGAGGGCGACCAGACCGAGCCCCGTCCTGACGGGGAGGTCGCGGACGCGCCGAGCAGACCCGAGGAGAAGCCCGGCGCCGCGTCCTCGCCCCCGCGTCCGGAGAGCGAGTCCCAACGGGGTGAGACCGAGGCGCCCCGCGGCGAGGACGATCCCGGGGAGCGTCCCCCGCGTCGCGATGAGGATGTCGAGAACAGTCAGGATGACGACCCGACCCAGCGCCGCGACGATGAGCAGGAGGGTACGGGCGGGCCGCGCGAGGAACAGGGGCGCCCCGAACCCGCCACAGGCGGCGGCAGCGATGGCGGCGGCGGTGGCGACGATCCGCCCCAGGACCGCACCGGCACCGGAGGCGACGGTAATGCAGACGACGAAAGCCACGGGCGCGATGACGAAGCCGCAGGCGATGAGGAAGTCGATACGGGAGCTGGTAACCCGGAGAGGCTGCTGGATGTTTTTCCCGACAAGGTAGAACTTGACGGTCGAGTCCCTCGGCCTGAAGACGTTGGTCCCGCGAGCTACAGTCAGCCCACAGTGGAAGATCTCCACAGAGAAGGCCGGATCGGTGAGGGTTGGGAGTACTTCCAATCCAAGGAAAAGGAAATCGCAGAATTTCTTGAAGAATATGGGATTCAGGTCCAATCGGTGGCAGAGTCCACGGAGGCTGGCAAAAAGTCGCCCGAAGCTGTCATTTCAGGAACCGGGCACACTGTTGAATTTAAGACTCTTGACTCGGCGTCCGCGAACGCCATCCGATCGAACATCAAGGGAGGACGTAAACAGTCAAGTCGTCTAGTCCTTGACCTGCGACCTTCGGGGATGAGTCAGGAAGACTCCATGGCGGCATTGGGTTCACCACTCCGCAGGTATGGTGGAGACCTGGACGAACTGATCGTTATCGGTGGCGGTTTCGTCATCGTCTGGCCGTAGGGATGACAGTGGCGAAAGTAGAAACAATCATGGTATCCGCAGGGGTCAATGAAGTCGTCGAGAAGATTAGAGATTTCCCGGAAGTCACTTCTGAAGAAGTGAATGGCGATGTCTTCGAGTTCTACTTCAGTGATATCTCGGATATGTTTGGCGACCTTGCGGTAGACGTAGAAGAATTCGATGGATACGAAGGTTTCGTGACTTCCATAGACGTGTACGGAACAACATGGACGGAAAGGCCTGAAAGGGTTCAGTTCTTCTTTGATCTCCTCGTGCAGAGGACAACGTGGGAGCTTGGTGCCCGCTTCGATGAGAACGACCGTCCTCTCGTTCGCAGGACTCTCCGGAAGTAACCCCTGTCTGAGACACCGGTCTACCTGGCAGGGGGTGGTGGTTTGATGAGGTGATCGTTCTTCCTCGGAGCGCGCAGATCTCCAAGGAGGGTGGTTGATGAGTGAACTCCTGAGAGCACCGGAGGCTGTCGGTTCATGGGAGTGGTTCGTCGGCACGGGCGAGAAGGCAGGTGTCTTCGAATGCCTCTCCGCACTGGGGACCGTCGCCGGGATCCTCCGCCGCCACGGATTGCTGAAGGTCGAAGCCGTCGAGTTTTGCTGGGAGCATCCCCGAAGCCGCAGGCCCGATGCCTACCGGACCGTCCCGGTTGCCGGAGCCGTCAACACGCCTGAGTGTGCTCAGAGCATCCTGGCTTCACGTCCGCGGGATACGTCTGACGCACAGGTGAAGCTGCTGCGGGCGCACGGTGGTGGTACGTGGATTGACGCCTGGGGGGATACTCACACGGAAGCCGGCCTCGTCCTTCTGGAGACGACGCCGCTGTTCGAGGACGTTGCTGTGGAGGTGGCCGTTCACCACGACGTCTGGGCGTGCTACGCCTTCTCCGGCGCTCCTCATCCAGAGGTGCACGCCTCTAACGCTCCACGACTTTCAGTAGTTCTAAGGAGGTCGAGTCCACCCTGCGGTCCGAAACCAATCCAGGGGAAACCACCTACTTCGGTGTTGTGGAGGGCTACGGCATCCAGGCACCCCCGAACCCTACGAGATCGTGGACGGCCGCGCCCCCGACCTCACTGACAGAATCGTCTGAGTCGGCTCGACTTCCGGCCCGTGCATTCCCGCTCCGAGCCAGCGGGCCGGTGCGCGTGACAGCGGACGAGGCGAGCCGACCGCACGGGCCGTCTTCTCAGGTGTGCTGCCGGAGTTGCCGTGCGCTCCGCGTGCTCGCAAGGTAGTCCGGGCTCAGGCAGTTGTCCCAGTCGTCGGCGCTGCGCTGCTCCCAGTCGTATTCATCGAGTTGGGCGTCGTACTCCATTTGCGCCCGGTGCACCACGCGTCCGCGCCAGAGAAGCTCCACACGCTCCACACGGGACTCCCTCGCGGAGCCGTGGTAGCCGCGCTCCACGAATCCGTGCAGCCCGTCCGGCTCCATCCCCATGATCTCCGCGTTCCAGTAACTGGGAGTCGTCGGTGTGGCGAGTCCGCCGGGGGCCACGTCCATGACCGGCGGGTCCCACTCGACCTCCGTCGAGCACGGCCCCGCCTTCTCGATGTCGGTCCGGTCGTTCCCGGTCTGGTAGCGGCCGGTGACGCCGACACGCCAGGCGCCGTCGCCGTCCGGCTCCCAGGAGACGGACGGCATGCCGAGGTCGGGAAGGCGGTCGGCAGCTCCGAGCACTCGCACCTCGTCGAACCCGTACCAGAACGCGCCGTGCCTGGTCTCCCCTTCCTGGCCGAAGTGCGTGATGGTGTCCTGGAAACCGCCATCGTCGAAGAAGCGCTCCCACATGCAGGCGTACTGGTCGCGGTGGTCCTCCCAGAAGTCGTAGAAGCCCGGGTTCTTCCCGCAGCCGGCCTGGATATCGAGGAGACTTCCGTCGTCCGTCCGCCGGACCACCACCGGGACGTTGTACGACCCGCGCTCGTTGAGCACCCGGTCGATGATCCATACGGCCTCGTCGCGACCGATACTCCGACCAGGACGGGAGATGACACGCAGGAAGCTCGTGAAGATGTTGGACACGGGATCTCTCGCTTCTTTCGGGCATCGGCGCTGTCGGGAGAGCAGTCGAGTGACCGGACGGCGGAGCCTCCTGTATGTGCCCGAGGTACTCGACGCAGCGGCATAACCGCCTACAGGAACCTCAGGCGTCGGTGCGTGGAGTCCCGCTCCGGTACGAACGTATGTGAAGGGGCGCCCAGCCAGTGTCCCGTGCCGCCGCTCCCGCGCAGGCCGGACCGTTCCCGCCGTCCAACGAGCCATCGCGAACCCCGCCGCCGCGTCGGCTGGACGGTGGCCTGCCACGCCCTCGCTGCCGCATCGGGAGCCCTCGCCCAGCACCTCACCGGGTTGTTCGGCTGAACCTGCTGAACCGGCGGAACCGTCGGACCAGGACCACTCCGGCCACACAGCGGCCTCACCGGCGCGAGGGACCCGGTGCGGCCACGGTTGTCGGCATCTCGTTCGCGACGGTCGTGGAGCACGGTCGCCGTCCCTCCGAGCGTGAGAACCCGCTGGTTCGGTGAGCCGGGAATCGACTAGGCTCCCGTCCGTGCCCGAATCGGTTGACGTGGCCGCCTAGCGGCGGCCGACCCCAGAGTTCTCCGCCGCATCAGCGACCATGCCGGTGCGGCACCGCGTGCTGCCCGGCTCCGCTTCCGATGCCACGGAGCCCCTTCTTGTCCACACGCGAACGCGGCGGGGTACTGCTCCTCGCCGTCCTGCTCTCCACACTCACCTTCCCGCTGGCCATCACCGGCGCCTCGGTGGCGCTGCCCTCCATCCAGACAGATCTCGGCGGCACCCTGTCCGCCGGCCAGTGGGTCGTCAACTCCTACAACGCCTGTTTCGCGGCCTTCCTGGTGTGCGCGGGGTCGGTCGCCGACGCGGTCGGCCGCCGCCGGGTCTACTCCTTCGGCCTCGCCCTGTTCTGCGTCAGCGGACTCCTGTGCCTGTTCGTCCAGGACATCGTGGTCCTGAACCTGCTGCGCGCCGCGGGCGGTGTCGGCGCCGCGGCGGCGGTCGCCGGAGGCAGTGCGATGATCGCCGCGGCCTTCGACGGCCCGGCACGTACACGCGCCTTCGGCCTGCTGGGCACGGTCCTGGGGGCCGGCACCGCCTTCGGCCCGGCCGTCGCCGGCCTGATCGTCGAGACCCTCGGCTGGCGTGCCGCCTTCGCCTTTCCGGCGGCGGTCGCCGGACTGGTGCTCGTCCTGGTGCCCCTGGTGCCCGCCTCGCGCGGTACCGGCAGGCCCGTGGACCGGTCCGGAGCCGCCCTGTTCACGTGTGCGCTGCTCACGCTGATCGCCGTCTTGGTGGAGGGTCCCGGGTACGGGCTTCCCACGGTGCTCGGGGGACTGGCGGTGTCGGCGGCCCTGGTGGTCGCCTTCGTGCTCGTCGAGCGGCGCGCACGCGAACCCCTGGTGGACCTGGGACTGCTGGCCAACCGCGGGTTCGTCGCCTACGCCTTGGCCGCCGCCGCGTTCATGGCGGTGCTCGTGCCGCTGCTGGTGTACCTGCCTTCGTACCTGATCGCCGTCGTCGGCCTGGGCGCGGGCCGGGCCGGTCTGTGGCTGCTGATGCTCACGCTTCCCACGCTGCCTCTGCCCGCACTGGGCGCGGAGCTGGCGGCGCGCCTGCCCCACACGGCGGTCGTGGTCGGTGCCCTCCTGCTGTGCGGAACCGGTGCCATGGGACTGCTGGCGCTGGGCCCGGACACCGGCCCGTGGCGGCTGCTGGCACCGTTCCTGCTGATCGGGACAGGTGTGGGCCTCACCAACGGGACCGTGGACGGGATGGCCATGGGCGTGGTGCCCGTCGAACGGACGGGCGTCGCGGCCGGGGTGTTCAACGCGACCCGGATCACCGTGGAGACGGTCGCCCTCGCCGCCGTCGGCGCCGCTCTGGCCGTGCTCACCGGAGGACGTCTGAAGGGCGAGCGGTTCACGGACGCGTTCCATCTGGTGGCTCCCGCCCTGGGCGGGGCGGCCCTCCTGGCGGCGGTGGTGGTCCTGGTCCTCGGAAGGAGGCGGACCGTGCAGCCGTCGGACGTATCCCGGTGAGCCGGAGGCCGTGACGGTCCGGCGCCACCAGCGCCGCACACGGGTCGGGGCGGGCACCGCGCCCGCCCCGACACCGCGTCGTCCCCGTCGTGTCGTCCCCGTCGTCTCTCCCGCTACCTCTCGAGGTCCTCCTCCTCGTCGGGCCGCGCCGAGTCCGGGCTGAGCGGGTCGTGTCCCACCGACATCAGTCGGTGCCGCCACTCCGCGTCCTCTCGGTGGGGATCGGCCAACCGGTCGCGGACGAACTCCGACACCTCGCGCATCAGCTCGACGTCGTCCTTGGTCACGTCCACCTGGCGCTTGTTCAGCAGGTTCACGATCGCCTCGCCCCTCCTCCACACCGGGTGGGCGGGGTCGTTGCTGAAGGCGTTCTCACCGGAGGCGTTCGTGAGCAGCCACTCACGCAACTCCTGGCCGGTCATGTTCACCACCGAGTGGAAGTCGTTCCACACCTCTTCGACGACGGGATCGTGCTCAGCCATCTCTTCCCCCTTCGCTTGGCTTCGTTCTACGCGGTCAGACCCGCCGGCGTCTGCCCCGGGTGACCGCGAAGCCCACGGCCCCGGCCGCGAAACCCGCGGCGCCCACGAGGGCCGCGGTGCGGCGACGCTGGTTCATCTCCTGGAGAGGACTGGACTCGTGCGCCTCACCGTCGAACTCGCCGTGCGCGCCGTAGTCGCGCTCGTCGTCCAGGGGCTGGAACAGGTTGTCCCGCTCGGGCGGCCGGAGGTCGCGGATCTGGGCCTTGAACCCGCTGCGCCCCTGCTGCCAGGTGACCAGGCGCGGCGCGAGCCGCTGCCCCAGGACGGTGACCACCGTCGAGGCCCCCACCCAGTACCGGCGCCGCCGCGGATGCTCGGCGCCCCAGACGATCGCATCGGCCACCACCTCCGGCTGGTACACCGGCGGGACCGGGCGCGGACGGCCCCCCACGCGCGAGCGCACCCACGTGAACTGCGGGGTGTTGACCGCGGGCAGGTGCACCTCCGTCACCTTGACGTGCGAGCCCTGGTGGACCAGTTCGGAGCGCACCGAGTCGGTGAACCCGCGTATCGCGTGCTTGGCCCCGCAGTACGCGGCCTGGAGGGGGATGCCCCGGTAGGCCAGGGCCGACCCGACCTGCACGATCACGCCCCGGTCCCGGGGCAGCATGCGCTCCAGGGCGGCCTGTGTGCCATGCACGTAGCCGTGGTAGCAGACGTCGGTGACCCGGCGGTACTCCTCCGGTTCGATCTCCATGAACGGAGCGATGATCGAGGCGAAAGCGCAGTTGACCCAGATGTCCACCGGTCCCAGCTCGGACTCGACCCGTGCCAGGGCCTCGCGCACCGCGCCGGCGTCGGTCACGTCCACCGGCACCGCCATCGCCGGCACCCCTTCGGCACGGGCCTCCTCCACCGCCGCGTCCAACCCGGCCCGCCCCCGCGCGAGGAGGGCCAGGGCGTATCCCTTCCTGGCGAACTCACGGGCGGTCGCCCGGCCGACTCCGGCGCTGGCCCCGCTGATCACCACGACTTGGCTGCTCGGTTCCCCGGCCACCTCGGCCACCTCCCCGCAAGGTCGACACGGCCTCTCGGCTGCTCCCTCCGTCCCCGCTACCCGGGAGCACCATCCGTTATGTACACGTCACGGCAAGCTTCTGAACCGCTGTTTCCCGGTGGGCGTCCCTGGGCAGTCGCCAGCGGAAGGGAACCCTCAACGGCAGCACGGGTCCGGAGGGACGGGCGGGGCGAAGCGCGGTGCACACCGGCGAGCACGGCTTCCTCCCGCAACGCCGTACCCGCGTTCACCGCACCCGCTGCCCACCACGCCGGCGGCGCCGCATCGGGCGGCGCCGCACCGCACGACCGGACGCACGACAGGCCGGGCAGCGGAGCGGGACGACGAAGGAGGAACGAGAGGCGATGGCTGACAACACCACCGGCGAGATCAAGGAGACGCTCCACCAGGAGGCGGAGGCCTACCGGGGCGACAGCGATCAACCCCTCTTCGGATACGCCGCCACGGTCTCGGTCTACACGGCCCTGGCGGGGGCGGGGCTGCTCGCGGCGCGCAGGTCCCGCCGGGGCGGCGCGGCCGCGAACGTGGGCCCGTGGGACCTGGTGCTCATGGCGCTGACCACGCACAAGCTGTCCCGCCTGGTGGCCAAGGACCCGGTCACCAGCCCCCTCCGGGCGTTCTTCACCCGGTTCAAGGGGGTCTCGGCGCCGTCCGAGCTGGCCGAGGAGGTACGCGGCCAGGGCGGACGCCGGGCCGTCGGTGAACTGGTCACCTGCCCGTTCTGCACCGCGCAGTGGATCGCCACCGCGTACGCCTTCGGCCTGGTGTTCGCGCCGAACGCCACCAGGGGAGCAGGAGCGGTGTTCAGCTCCGTGGCCGTGTCCGACTGGCTCCAGTTGGCGTACGTACGCCTGCAGAAGGCGCAGGAGTAGGGCGCCGGGTGCCCTCTCCCGTTGATCTTGCTCCCAGTGCCACTCTCGACGTCCGACAGTGACGCCGAGAGCAAGATCGTCCGGGGCGAGGCGGGCAGCTCGCGGAGCCGCACGCCGGGGCCGCCCGGTCCTTCCGGCGTCCCCGCCTCCTTCCGGCGTCCCCGCCGTCAGGACCGGCGGCGCTCTCCGCCCTCGCGCCGTTCTCCGCGCCCGCGGCGTTCCCTGTGCTTGCTGCGTTCCCCGCCTTCCCCGCGCCCGCGGCGTTCTCCGCGCTCTCCGCCCTCGCGCCGTTCCCCGTGCTGACGGCGCTCACCGCGCACGCGGCGCTCACCGTGCCGACGGCGTTCCCTGTGCTTGCGGCGTTCCCGCTTCCCACCGCCTCGCTCATCCCCGGTGTCCTCGGTGTCCCCACCGCCCCGGGCGTCCTCGGGCCCCTCCGTCCCGGCCACCTCGGCCTCGGGCGGCTCCCCGATGACGAACCCGAAGACCACGTGGTCGGCGAGGAGCGCCGCCCTCTCCTGGGGGCGGGACCTACGGGCGTGGGCGAGGCCCAGAGCGGGGGCGATGACCAGCTCGAACGCCCCCCAGGCCATCACCCCGTAGACCGGACCGGCGAGCCAAGAACGCCGCAGCCTCCTCGGCAGGAGGGTGAACAGGGCACCCGCCGTGGCCCCGTACCCCCAGTGCGCCAGTTCGACGGCGGCCTTCCTCCGGTTCTTGGGGACGCTCTTCAGGACGGCGGGCACGCCCTCCTTCAGGATGGCGTCGGGCGGTGTGCGCTTGACGAATCCCAGGCCGACCTCGGCCTGCCGCATACCGGTCATGGCCATCGCACCCGTGGCCCCGCGCACGACACCCCTGATCCAGGGGCGTTTGGGCGGGGAATCCGGCTTCCGGGTCATCTCCTGGCTCCCTTCACACATGCACCTGCCGTGTATCCCCTCTGACCGGTGCGCGCGTTCCCACACGCCCGACACGGGCGTGGGTTGGCGGAGAGGCCCGTGGGTAGTCGTGACCACCACACCGGCGGGAGGACCACACCGGCGGAAGGACACGGGGAGCAGAACCGGGGGATGTATGGAGCCGCGGCGGGGAACGGACGAGCTCGTACACGGAACCATGGTCTCGTGGTGTGTACCGGGGCAGGGGCCGCCGCTGGTCTGCGTGCACGGCGCGGGCGTCTCCTCCAAGCAGACCCTTCCCCTGGTCAGGGCCCTCTCCGGACGGATGGAGGCCTGGGCCGTCGACCTGCCGGGGTTCGGGGAGAGCACCGCACCGGACCGTGATCCCACGGTCACCGGCCTCGCCGAGGCCCTCCTGGACTGGGTCCGGGCCCAAAGGCTCACAGAGCCCTGCCTGCTGGGGGTCTCCATGGGCGCCCAGGTGGTCGTCGAGGCGGCGGTACGCGCGCCCGGCGAGGTGGGATCGGTGGTGCTGGCGGGGCCGACGGTCGACCCGCGGCTGCGCTCGCTGCCCGTGCTGGCCGCGCGCCTCATGCTCGACAACTTCCGCGAGGGCCCCTCATTGGTGGTCTCCGGCGTCACCGACTACCGCAGGGCGGGACCGCTCCGGGTCCTCCGCAGCTGGCTGGCCAGCCGGGACCACCGGATCGAGCGGGTCCTGCCCGAGGTCGGGCGGCCCGCACTGGTCCTGCGCGGGACCAAGGACCCCCTCTGTCCCGGGCACTGGGCCGAGGAGGTCACCCGCCTGCTGCCCCGGGGACGTCTGGTGACCGTTCCCGGGCAGCCCCACGCGCTCACCGCCGCGGCCCCCGGGCGGGTCGCCGACCTGGTCCACGACTTCGTCGGAGAGGCGGTCCGATGAGACGGCGCGGGCGGATGACACCGGAGCGGTCCGTGGCGGGCTTCGACTCGGCCACCAGTCTGCTGCGGACGCTGTCGTCCTACAACGCGGGCGGGGACGTCCCGCTCGCGGGGGAGGCGCCCGGCACGCTGGAGGGAGCCGTCGCGCTCGCCGCACAGGCCGCCAACCGCGCCCCCCGACGTCTGAAGGAACGCGTCTACGCCGCGGCGGGCTGGTCGGAGGCGGTCCCGCGGCAGCGCGTCGGTGAGATCGACTCCGACGAGCTCGCCTCCTGGGTCACCGGCCACTACCCGGGGAAGCAGTCCGAGGTTGCCTTCGTGGGCTCCTCCAACGGGGCGCTCACCCACCTGGCAGCCGCGCTGGAGGCACCGTGGCTCCCGCAGACCCTGCTCATCCCGGTCCGCCGCGGCGGCGTACCCCCCGATGACGCGTCGGCCGACCTGCGCAGGATGCGATCCACCGGGGAGGAGCTGGTGCGGGCCAACCCCGACTGGCGGCTGCACCACATGCACGACCCCAACCAGGACCGGCTCATGATCTCGGGCATGTGCTACTTCCGGGTCAAGTGGCTGCGGCTGCCCGACGCCTACCGTCGCTTCCTGCGCTCGCGTCTGGTGCCCGGGGGCACACTCGTCGTCTCGGACTGCGCCCTGCGGTGGCCCACCACACGGGTCTCGGACCGGTACGTCTTCCAGCACGGGGGCTTCGGCGGGGCCGCCCCGGAGGAGCTGCGGTACGGCAGCGAGCGCGTCCGCGAGTTCCTGCGCGCCCAGGGGTCGGACCACACGAAGTTCGACGGGCCGGAGCCGGACGGCGACGGCCCCGAGGCGGAGTGGGGGTTCGCCCCCGAGCTCATGGACGACCTGCGCGAACTCGCCGACGAGGAGGGGTGGACGCTGCGGCGGCTGCGCTACGCGGAACCGGAGTCGCCCAGCCCGGCCGTCGCGGAGCTGTACCGCGACTGGTACCGGAGCCGGGGCCTGCCGCCGGACCGGCTGCTGGTGGAGTCCTTCATGCTCGTCGAGCCCTACTGGGCCCTGCGCACCGGCTCGGTCCCCTTCTGGACGGTGTTCAACAAGGAGCCGTCACTGCGGAACCTGGAGGAGTACCTGGACCGGGTGCCCGACTACGAGGAGATCCGGATGGCCCTGTTCTCCCACGGCGTGGACTCGGTGGGACTGGCGCGGGCCGAGGAGTGGGCCCGCGTACTGGACCGGGCCACCAAGGTGGGCTCGTTCCTGGGCACGGATCCGTCTGCCTTCCCCCGCGACTTCGCGGTCTTCGCCCGGTTCCACCGCGAGCTGACGCGGGTGCGCGGGCGGCAGCCCATGCCGCCCCCCATGCGGTGGCCGGAGGCCGCCGAGTCCCTCGCGGGCGCCGACGGAGTCGAGCTGGTGAAGGAGAGGGACTAGCCACCGCCGACGGAGCCGGACCCCTCGGCGGCGCGCCCGTCAGCGGCCCGGCTCCCGGCCACCGCGCCGGCCGCGGGAGGGAAACCGGCCGAAGCAGAGCACCAGGGGAGTGGAGGGGGACGATGATCGATCGGCTGAGGGAGGCCGTGGCCGACAGCCGTTGGCTCACAGGAGTGCGCCGGGCCCTCGCGTACCGGGGATACGAGCGCGAGACCGCCGTCATCATCCTCAAGAGCGTCATCGCCTCGACCGTCGCCTGGGTGCTGGGCTCGCTCGTGGGGGGCTCCTCCCAGATCGGGTTCGCGCCCTTCTCGGCCCTCCTGGTCGTGACGCCCAGCGTGTACGGGTCGGTGCTGCAGTCCGGCCGCTACGTGGCCGCGGTCCTCCTCGGCGCGCTGATCGCCGGCGCGGGCGGGATCCCCATCGGCAGGAGCATCTGGCTGTTCGCGCTGGTCGTGCTGGTCGCGCTGCTGGTGGGACAGCTCTCGGTCTTCGGGGAACAGGGCAAGCAGATCGCCGTGGTCGCGGCGTTCGCACTCGCCGGGGGTACCGCGGGCAGCCTCGCGAACCTGGGGGCGCTGCTGCTCATGGTCCTGGTGGGGACGGCGACCGCCGTCGTGACGAACGCGGTCTTCGCCCCCGCGATCCGCTTCCGTGACGCCAAGAACGCCGTGCTCGACTTCGCCGAGGCCCTGGGCGACCTCTCCCGGCAGATGGCGGACGGGTTCCGGGAGGGCAGGGACGGGCTCGAAGACGCCGACTACTGGAAGCGCACCGCGAGCCGCTTCGACGACACCGCGCACAACGCCCAGGAGACGGTCGCGCAGCAGGAGTACCGCACGCGCCTGAACCCGCGCACACTCGTGAGCGGGCCCCCTCCGCAGGACAGGCCGGTGGCCTACCGCGACTGGATCACCGGCCTGAGACGGGCCTCGCGGCACCTGCAGTCCCTCACCCGCACCCTGGCCTTCGCGCGTTCCTCCCACTCCAGCTTCCCCGAGCCGAGCGACGCCTTCCTGCGCGCGTTCGCCCCGGTCCTGGACGCGGCCGCCGACGCCTTCCAAGCCGTGCACGACGCCGACGAGCCCGAACGCGAGACGTACTCACCCGATCTGGAGTCCTGTCTGAAAGAGGCGTTCCAGAGGATCTCGCAGACGCGCGAACGCATCGACGAGTACGGGACCGAGGAACTGTGGTCGGTGCACAGCGCGATGCTCACCGACATGGCGCGCCTGTTCGAGGAACTGTACGCGGGGCATGAGAACACCGAGCGCAGCGAGCGCGGAGGTACGTGAGAGTACCCGGGCAGGACACGACGGGGGAAGGGAGCGGACATGGGACCCGCAGCGAACGGGACACCGGCGGTCCGCGTGGCCGCCGTCCTCGGCGCCCTCGTGCTGGTCGCCGGATGCGGCGGCCAGGAGGGCGGTACCGGAGGAACGGAGGAGAACGGGGGCGGGGGATACGGAAGCGGTTCCGCCAGCGCCACCGCGGTCGATCCCGGAGAGCCCGAGGTGGTGGCCACGGGCCTGGAGGTGCCGTGGGGGGTCGCCTTCCTCCCCGACGGCTCCGCCCTGGTCTCCCAGCGCGACCTGGCCGAGATCGTCCGCGTGTCCGGGGACGGCGCCGTCACGGACGTCGGAACCGTCGAGGGGGTCTCGCCGGTCGGGGAGGGCGGCCTGATGGGGCTGGCCCTGCACCCGGACTTCCCCGACGAGCCGTATCTGTACGCCTACCACACCTCGGAGTCCGACAACCGGATCAGCCGGATGGAGTACGACCCGGGGAGCGGGGAGCTCGGGGAGGCCGAGGTCGTCCTCGACGGCATTCCCTCCTCGTCCCACCACGACGGCGGCCGGATCGAGTTCGGACCCGACGGCATGCTCTACGTGGGCACCGGGGACGCGGGCCGGTCGCGCCTGGCCCAGAACATCGACTCGCTGGCGGGCAAGATCCTGCGGATCACCCCCGAGGGGGAGCCGGCGCCGGGCAATCCCTTCGACAACCGCGTCTACAGCTACGGACACCGCAACGTGCAGGGCCTGGCCTGGGACGGGGAGGAGAACCTGTACGCCACCGAGTTCGGCGCGGACAAGCTCGACGAGATCAACCTGATCGAGGCGGGCAACAACTACGGGTGGCCCGAGGTGGAGGGCCCCGGCGGCGGGGACGAGTACGTCGACCCGCTGGTGACCTGGAGTCCCGAGGAGGCCTCGCCCAGCGGCGCCGCGATCGCGGGCGGCTCCCTGTGGGTGGCCGCGCTGCGCGGCGAGCGCCTGTGGGAGGTGCCGCTCACCGAGGACGGGCTGGGCGAACCGGTGGCGCACTACCAGGAGGAGTACGGCCGCCTGCGCACGGTGGCGACCGCTCCGGGCGGCGACGGGCTGTGGCTGACCACCAGCAACCTCGACGCTCTCGGCAATCCCGTTGCGGAGGACGACCGCATCCTGAGGGTGCCGCTGGAGTAGGGGCCGGGGGAGCCGGCGCTCGCCGTCGCGCGCGGCGCCCCGCGGAGTGCCCGGGCACCGCGCGGGAGGCCCGGCGGGGTGCCGCCGAAGACGGCGGACGGGGCCCCACGCTCTCCTGCGGGGCCCCGTCCTCTTTCCCGGAGGGGGTGTGCGGGGCGGGCGCCCTTCGCGCCCGCCCGTGGGGGTCAGCCGCAGACGGAGCCGTTGAGGGTGAACCTCTCGGGCACGGGGTTGGCCCCGATCGGGAGTTCGCCGACGAAGCCGAACGTCACCTCTCCGTCGGGGGCGATGTCGCCGTTCCAGTCCAGGCTCCGGGCGGTCACCGTGTGCCCGGACTGTGTCAGCTCACTGCTCCAGTGGTGCTCCACGGTCTGCGCGCCGGTGAAGGACCATTCCAGCTCCCAGTCCGTCACGGGCTCGCCTCCCGTGTTGCGGACGGTCACCTGGGCGTTGAAGCGGTCCGGCCACTTGTCGTTGACCACGTAGTCGACCTCGCAGGAGGCCCCGGCCGCCACGGAGGCGTCGCCCTGGTCGGCGACGAACCCGGCCACCCAGGCCAGCGGGGCGTTCCAGTTGATGGTCAGCTCGTTGGTCGCCCACGACTCGATGTCGTCGATGTAGCAGAACTGGGGGGCGCACCCGTCCAGGTTGGCCTGGGCCACGGGGTCCCAGGTGGAGGGCTGGGAGTTCGGCCCGCCGGACAGGGTTCCCTCGGGCGGGTTGGGCAGATCCGGGTCGAGCTGGTGGGCGTACCAGCGGCTGTGCTGGTTCATCGCGGCGTTCTCGCCGTACCCGGTCACGTACGACTGGTTGAGGGCGTTGCGGCCCAGGACGTAGTCCATGCCCTCCAGGACGGTGTCACGGAAGCGCGTGTCCCCGCTGATGTCGTAGGCGCTGGCCACGACCACCAGGTTGTTGAGGATCTGGCTGTTGGAGCCCCAGACGAACGCGCCGTCCTCGGGGGCGTAGGCGATGCCGTAGGGGCTGGCCTCCAGGGCGCTGACGTACTGCTCGGCCCCCTCGACGACGGAGGCGCGGACCTCGTCGCGGCCGTCCAGGGAGCTGGGCACGGTGGCGAGCTGGAGGCGGCCCAGCGCGGCGGTGTTCTGCCAGCTGAAGCCGTGCCCGGAGAACACGTCGGCGGTGTGCGACCCGGACGAGGTCACGGCCTCCTCGTAGGCGTCGTCCCCGGTGGCCAGGTACAGCTCCGCGGCGGCCCAGTAGAACTCGTCGGCCACATTGCCGTCTCCGTAGGGGCCGCCGCCCTGGCCGCCCTCGGCGGCGTAGCGCTCGGGGTGGGCCCCGGCCGCGTCCCAGGCGGTCTCGGCCGCATCCAGGCACTCGGCGGCGAAGCCGGCGTCATAGGGCGCGAACACGCGGGAGCACTGGGCGGCGGCCGCGGCCAGGTTCAGCGTGGCCGCCGTCGACGGCGGGTGCAGGTAGCGGGGCTGGGGGTCCTCGGAGGGCAGCAGGGGCAGACCGGTCCAGGCCTCGTCGTGGACCTTGTGGTGCGCCATCCCCGCGAGCTCCTCGCCCTCGGGGACCTGCATGGACAGCAGGAACTCCATCTCCCAGCGGGCCTCGTCCAGGACGTCCGGCACGCCGTTGTCCCGCTCGGGGACGGCCAGGGTGGAGTCGGCGACCCGGTCGGGGCTCCCGGTCGGCGCGGTGTGCGTGCGCTCGTAGACGCTCATCAGCTGGTGGACGGAGATGCCGCCGTTGACCACGTACTTGCCGTGGTCGCCCGCGTCGTACCATCCGCCGGACACGTCGAGCGTGTAGTCGCAGGGGGAGGAGGGGTGGCAGGTGACCTCGGTGTCGCCCTGGTTGGGCTCGACCCCCACGTGCCCGGCCTCACGGCCGTACCCGGGGGCGAGCTCGTCGAGGATCTCGATGCCGCTGCGCTGGGTGTAGTAGAAGTCCAGGGCGTCCGTGGCCAGGGTGGCGTAGGGGTCGGCGGTGATGCCGAAGGGGTGACTGGTCTCCCCGTCGGCGGTCAGGGTGTAGCCCTCACCCGTCCGGGTGAAGTCGCTGAAGTCGACGGTGTGCACGTTCTGCCCGGAGGACTCGTCCAGACCGTGCGGGACGGTGCTGCCCTCGGCCACGACCGCGCCCCCGGCGTCGGCCAGCGTCCAGGGCAGGGCCTCCTCGGCCTCGGTGACCACGGTGGCGTTCTTGGGTCCCTGCGGGAGGTAGCCGACCTGGTTGACCCGCACGCGTGGACCGGTTTCGGGTTCGTAGACCGGGGGTTCGGCGCCGCCGAGGAGGGAGACGTCGTCCAGGCAGAAGGTCCATGCCTCCTCGGACCCGCCGATCTGGAAGGCGAGCTGGGCGTCCTCCATGTCGGTCGACGCGGTGAACACGTACTCGTACCCGGTGGCCGTCTCGGTGAGCACGGGGCGCTCGTCCAGATGGGTGGTCCAGGGGTCCACGGGCTCCTGGACCAGGGCGCGGACGGGGAGTCCGTCGGCTCCGGAGGCGGTGAACGTGAGGGAGTAGGACTCCCCGGCCACGAGGGGGATGTCGTTCTGGCCGACGATCTGGTCCCATGCCGCACTGGTGCCGCCGGGTACGTCGACGCACAGGGCGCCGTCGTCGTTGACGGCGAGTTCGATCCCCTCCGTCGCCCACCAGCCGGTGGTGCCGTCGCTGAAGTCGCCGTTGGTGACCTGTTCGACGGGGGCGTCGTCGGCCTGGGCGGGGGAGGCCGCGAGGAGGCTCGCGCTGAGTGCGGCGACGGTGCCGAGCACCGTCGCCGTGTTCCTTCGTGCCGGGCTCAAGGGGGTCGGGTCCTTCCGCTGGGGGGTAAGCGGCCGGAAGCACTGGGAGCGCTCCCAAAAGTATGACCATTCTTGTGTCGCCCATCACACATGTCAATGGGGGTAAGCAGAACACCCCGCGTACCAGGGAAGACCGGGTGCGCGGGGTGGCGGTGCGGGAGACGGGGCCGAGGACGGAAGCGGTGGGGCGAGGGGGTCAGCCCGAGAGCAGGCCCCGGGCGACGACCTCCTCGACCAGGGCGCGGCGCACCTCTTCGGCGTCGCCCGTGTGCCCCTGGTGGCCGGTGGCGGCGCGCACCTCGGCGCGGACCGCCTCGACGACGGCGTCGCCGCGCAGGACCTCCGCGAGCGGGGCCGCCTCGACGGCCTCCTTCCAGCGGCGCAGCGCGTCCAGCCGGCCGTGGTCGACGGCCTCGCGGGTGATGTGGAACAGGGCGTCGATGTTGTGCTGGTAGGCGTCCGGGTCCGTGAGGTCGACGCTGATCACCTCCACCGGCCGGTTGCCGCCCTTGTCGTCGGGGCGCAGGTGGTAGACCTTCCAGAGGCGGCCGCTGGTGAGGATCACCCACTCGGCGCCCTCCTCCGCGGCCACGCGCCGGGAGACCTGGATGTTGCGCTGGTCGAGCTCCTGGCCGACCCTTCGCACCTCCACGGGCGCGAAGAGCTTGCCGTCCAGCACGATCGCGTAGTCGATCGAGTCACCGCTGGTCCGGTACTCGGTCGTCATGTCCTGGTACTTGCTGAAGTTCAGTCCGACGCTGAAGAAGTCGGCGACGAGCATGCGGGTGTCGCCGTCGTTGGCGTCGCGTTCGATGAGTTCGTTCAGCGGACCGGTGAGGCGGTCGACCGCCGCGGCGACACGGCCGTGAACGGCGGTGTCCCAGCTCAGAGTGGTGCTGGTGAACTCGCCGGTCCTGGTCAAGACCTGGGTCTCTTCAGCGTCCATGAACGTCCGTTCCCGTGTGTGTCCCGTATGTGTCGCAGGCCCCGCCGCACGGCTTTCTCCGGGGGAGCGGGGAGCACGCGGGCAGGGGAGAATCCGGCCCCGATGCTACAGCTCACGCGGGGTCCGGACGTCTCCAGGCTCCCCCTCCACCTGCGGAGGTTCCGCCCACCGGGGCCTCCCGCGGGGCACGGGAGAGCCGGGGCGCACGGCCGGCCTTCCGTGAGCATGGAGCACGCGAGGGCCACGGGACCGCTCGGAGCCCTCCGGGCGGTCCCGTGCGGGATCCAGGAAAAGGGCAGGTCACGGCATGGGTCATGTCCTCGCCGTGCCGGTTGTCCGCCATTCCCTTTGGGCCTGTGCGTCCCGGTTTCGTACGGCCGAACACCGGATCCGAAAAAGACGTGTTCACGGCTTGCGTTCGGAGGGGCACAGCGTGATAGCGTCATTTCCGGTCAGACGATGACGGTCATTTCGGGCCTTGTCCCGATGAGATGGGCTCACGCCCATCACGCCATTCCTCCCGTTTCGTCTTGGCCTTCCCCCTTCCCCCACGTATTCGCACCGCTCCCTCGGTGGAAGGAAATTCCGATGTCCGGACCTCATGGCTTCCTCGGCGCCCCCGGCGCCGACGCCGTGGCGTCCGCGTCGGCTCGACGCGCCCTCACGCTCGTCGGGCTCCTCATCGGGACCATCGGTGCGGTCTGGTTCCTCGGCACCTCCTTCGCCCAGGCCGACGAGCTGCCGCAGGCCGAGGGCACCGTCGAGCAGGCGGAGGCGCTCGGAGCGGCCGAGGACGCCCCGCTCGTGGGGGAGACGGCCGAGCAGGCGACGGAAGCGCTCCCCGGCGCGGAGCCGGAGGCACCGGAGGAGTCCGAGGCCGGGGCCACGAAGCCGGCCGAGCCTGTCGTGGCGACGGAGTCGGCCGAGCCGGTCGGGACGGCCGTTTCCGAAGAGGAGCCGATCCGGCCCGCGGCGTCGACCGGACCCGTCGAGTCGGTCTATCCGGTAGGCCACGCCACCGGGCACCTCGAAGCCGGGGTGCAGGGGGGACACCGGCTCACCGAGGTCGGACACGACACCTCCGAGGCGCTCGCGCGGCACACGGCCGAGGGCGACGCCGAGGTGGTCGGGCACCTGAACCGGGCCGTGAACGGGACCGCGACCGGACTCGGTGGCCGCGTCGGCTCCCTGCTCGGCACCACCGGCCCGTCCGGCCACGGGGAGCCCGTGTACGCGTCGGCCGAAGGCCGCGAGGCGCCGGGGAACCACGGCGCCGAGAGCATCCGCACCGAGCCCGTGGACTCCACGGACGCGCGGGAGGGCGTGCGGGCGGTCGCCGAGCTCCCGTTCCCGGCCTCCGACGAGGCCGTCTCCGGCGGCGCGACCACCGACGGAGCCCCCTCCGCGGAAGCGCCCACGACGGACCCCGCCGTCACGATCACCATGGACTCCGCCGCCACGAGCGGCGCCTCCGCTCCCGTGGTCGCGGGCTTCCTGACCACGGCAGGTTCCCTCCTTCCGGAACCCGGACCGACACAGGCCGCACGGCACGCCTCGCACGCGCTTCCCAGCGCGGCCGATGACGAGCCGACCTTCGCTCCCGACTAGGGATCCGTCTTCGCCGTCGCCTCTGAGCGCGACACCACGCCGGCACACGCCCTCTCCCAGACCCGGCACGGACTCCCACGGTCCGTGACCGACCGGACGCGCTGGGGACTGTCGTGAGCCCCGCTTTCCCCGAAGACAGCGGAGTTCTCGTCAGTCGGCGGCCGGCACAGGCCACGGACTGACATCCCCCGTCGAGAACCACACCGGCCACGGGCAGCACCGCATGCTCCCGGGCCGACCAGTCGGAAGCACACGAGAATCCGGAAGGATCCCCATGACCAGCAACACCCGTATCCAGGCCAGGACCCTGCTCATCGCGGCGGGCGCCGCCGGCTTCGTCGCCCTGAGCGGCGGCTTCGCGTCCGCCGACCCCGTCAAGGACGTCACCGGCGCGCTGGGAGGCGACGTCCCGGGGCAGGCGGCCGGTGCCGCCACCCTCCCGGCCAACGGCCTCCCCCAGGTCGCGGGCGTCACCGACACGGCGCTGCCCGCCGGTACCGTGCTGCCCGCCAACACGGTGCTGCCCGCCGGTACCGCGCTGCCCGCCGACGGCCTCGGGCTCTCCCGCGTGCACCAGGTCGGGGCTCCCGGGCTCGGGCAGGTCCTGGACAGCGGGGTCCTGAGCGCCGCCGAACTCCGTCAGGTCCCCGAGCTGGCCTCCCTGGCCGAGATCGCCGAGATCGACGGCGTCCGGGGCGTCGCGCTGAGCCACCTCGGCCAGCTGGGCCAGGCCGCCCCGACCGCCGCCGCGCTGCCCTCCCTGAACGGCGCCGTGCCGGCGGCCAACGGTGTCCTCGGCTCCGCCCACGGCCGGCTCAGGAGCTCCGGTGTGCCCGTTCCCCGGGCGCACGTGCCGCAGGTCGAGGCCGACAACTACGTCGCCGGCGCCCGGGGAGCCCTCCACCCGACGCGGACCCACGTCGAGCACACGGTCCTGCCGACCGCCCTGGGCACCACCTCCCACGTGACCGGTGCGGTCGCCACCGGTGACGTGCTCGGCCAGGCCGGTGCGGCCCCCGAGCACGCGACCACGATCGCCGGGCAGACCCTCGTCCCGGTCGTGTTCGTCGTGCACGAGGCCCAGGGCGACGCGGGGGCCGTGGCCGACGAGCTCGGCTCCGTGGCCGAGCAGGCCGTGGGCGGTCTCGGCGCCGGGCTCAACGGCGTCGAGAGCCTCGCCCTGGTCGGTGCCGGGGACCTGGCGAACGACGTGAGCCCGGCCGACCTGGAGGTCATCGACATCGCCGACCTGCCCACGGACGGCGCGGTCGACGGCGCGGTCGGGAACCTGCCGGAGACCGCCGAGGTCTCCCAGGCCTCCGAGGTGACCGAGGTGACCGAGGCGGCCGACGTGGACACGGGCGCCCTGCCCGAGGCCCCCGTCGGCGGCGCCGTCGAGGAGACCGTCGGCGGGGTCGCCGACGCGAACGTCACCGGCACCGTGGACGAGGCCACCGACGGCCTGGAGGAGGCCACCGGCGGCCTGACCGGCGAGGCGCTCGACACCGAGGACGCCGACCTGCTGGACGGCCTGGTCTAGGAACCCCCGAACCGGGTGCCCGCCCCGTGGGGCCGGGCACCCGTCCCCTCGGAGTCGCCGGAGGGTCCACGCCGGTCGTCGTGGACATGTGGGGAGTGCACGACACGCGGACCGGTGTCGGCGGGCCAGGGAGGAGACCCGCCGTCCGTACGACTCCGAGAGCGGTCCCGGACGGGCTCGCGGCCGAGTGCCGCGGTGCTCCCGTCCGGGACCGCACTCCGTATTCGGCGCATGAAACGGTGGCCGAAATACGTGGCGTATAGGTGACCGAAAAGAGTTCCCAAAATATGCGGAGCGACCCTGGATGAAATAGGGGTGATCCTCCGCTTTCACACCGCCAACGTGTGCCACGGCATTCTGATCGCCGACCGGGTCGCCGACCGGGGCTGCGGCGGAAAGCGGAATCCGGGGAAGATCCGGAGAAGGGGACCGAGGTCCGTGCGTCACGGACGGACGAGGGCCCCGCTGTGAGAGGACCGTGCACAACGCACGACCGGACGGCCACAACGGCCACGGACGAACAGGGGTCCCGGACGAACGGAGGCCCCGGCCCGATGGGGCCAGGACCTCCAGCGGCCACCGCGCCGGTCGCCGGGGCGCGAGGAACGGAGTTCCCCGGCCGCGGCCGACCGGTCACGGAGGCCTAGTGCGCCTCACGGCGGACGCCCCAGGTCAGGCGCGGCCGCCGACCAGGTGCTCCACGAAGGAGCGGTAGTCGCGCAGGGCCAGCCGAAGCTCCTCGGTGTCCGCGCCCCCGTCCTCGTTCCAGGCGGCCCGGAGCGCGGAGCGACGCGACTCGATCTCGGCGACCACGGCGTCGGCGACCTCCGTGGCCAGAGCGTCCAACTCGCGCACGGCCTCGTGGGGATCGTCGACGAACCTGTTCTGCGCCTCACTCCAGCGCTTCCGTACCGACTCGGGATCCATACCGCGCGGCCCGAGCCGCCACGGCCCGCGGTCCGTGGCGGCGGTGGAGCGCCCCCGCGCGGGATCGGTCACCTGCGCGTCGACAGCCACCGCACCCGGGGCGCCGGAGTCCGTTCGGGGCCCGGGCACCTCGGCCGCGTCCGACCGGTACCCGTCCGGTCGCGTCCCCCGGTCCTCTTCGGAGCGCGTCGCGCGCTCGACCATCTCGGCCTCCTCGTCTCGTCGTCGGTGTTCCCGCTCCGTGTGCGCCAAGGCGCCGTCGGAGCCGTTCACCGCTGTGTCCTCGGGTCCCGGTCCCGCTGCTGCTGCTCCGTCGCGTCCCTCGGCCGCGGTGCGGTCCGGTGGTTCGTTCCGTCGGCGGCGGGCAGCTCGCCCAGCAGGGCCTCCACCAGGCCGCGGTAGGCCACCAGCTCCTCACGCATGTGCTCGGTGCCGGTCGGGTCCGCCTCGACGGGACGCCCGGCGGCGTGCACGCGGCGGAACTCGGCGACCGCGTCGGGGTGGTCCACCGACAGGTCCCTGAGGCGCGACTCGAAGCCCGTGGGGTCATCGGCGCCCGACGGGTGGTCGGGGTAGCCGCGATCGATCATGATCGCTTCCACCAGGCCGCGGGCACTGCGGATGGAGTGGACGGGGTCGTCCACGAACTCCTGCTGCACCACGGTCCACGTGTCGGTGTGCGCCGCGCGCTGCTGGTCGCTCAGCTCGCGGAGCTTCATGTTCTTACGGTGGCGGAGCCGCTCGGACAGGTCGCGTTCGGCGGCCGCCTCGTCGCCGTGGGCCTCCACGGCGTAGCCGTACTCCGCGCCGAAACGCTTCTTCAGTCGGGTGGTGCGCCGACCCGGAAGGAGGGAGGACCGCGCAGCGATCGCAATTCCTCCGGCGATGACGACCACCGCTACCACGATGATGGCGATGATGACAATGGTTCCGGTCTCCATGGGGCCACCTCCTGTCGTTCCGCCTGCCCCCAAAGCCCCCGCCAAAACGCGCCCATGGTCTGACCAGGTACGCGTGTCGGACGAGGACACGGACGGCGCGTATCCGGTACGGGATCCGCTACCAGTCCAGGACCGTGCACGGCAGGAGACGGTGCGGCGATCCGTCGAACACCACATGGGGTGTCGCCGGCAGGCCGGTGGCGCTCGCCTCCTCGGGCGCGTCGGAGTTCGCGACGGAAGGCGGCGGAGGGCGGCGGTTCGGGTGGTGCGGCCCGGTGGAGCCGCCTCCGGAGTGCCTCCGCGGGCCTCTGACATACTCGTCCCATGCCCGCACATGGCCCGTCGCCTCGTCACCGTGTCGCCGCCGGACTTCTGGGGCTGGCTCAGGCCGGACACGCTCATTGGTTCTTCGGGAACCTCTATGAGGCCGTCGTGAGGGTTCCCGACCTCCTCGGGCGGCATGACGGGGTTCCAGGCCGTGGGGGAGCGTTGTCGCCGCTCGGTCCCGGCAGTCCCGTGCGCTACTACGCGGCGGCGATGCCGGCCACGACCCCGGCCGTGCTCGCCGCGGCGGCCTGCGGCTGGGACCGGCGGGAGAGCCGGTCGTGGCTTGCCACGGCGGCCGCGTGCTCGATCGCCGGCAGCGCGGCGAGCGTGTACCTCGTCCGGGCGGTCAACCTGAGGCTGTTCTTCGGTGACCAGCCGCTCGGCGCGGATGAGCGGGACCGGTTGCTGCGGACCTGGTACCGGGTCAACGCCGCCCGCATCGCCGTTGCCGGTGGGACGCTACTGGCTGCTCACAAGGCCAGAACGCGGCTGTCGCAGTAACGGGTCCTCCCGCCCGCGCCCGCGTGGACGGGGGACCTCCCGTCTCGGATGGCGGCATCCGGGCGATGGAACGAACCGGCGCCCCGATCCAGCCGCCACGTCAGGCCCGACCGTAGACGCTGACGTGGAAAGGACTCGACGCGTCGAACCGCTCGCCGCTCCACCCTCCCGACCTCTCGACGAGACGCAGACCGGCCGACCGGGCCATGAGATCCATCTCTGAGGGCCAGACGAGGCGGCAGGAGATGGGAGCCAGGTCGATCCCGTCGGTACTGAGGCTCACATGGCTCTCGTCAAGCATCTGCGTGACGTGGTCGTACCGGTTCACGTCGAGGGTCACCGACCCCGAGGTGACGCGCTCGACGTTGACGAACTGCTCACCCCGGATCCATGCCCAGGGCGGAGCGGCCTCGACCACGAACACCCCGTCCTCGCCCAGGTGGCGGGCGGCGTTCTCGAAGCACTCGACCTGGCCTTCCTGGGTCAGGATGTTGTAGAGGGTGTTGAAGACGAGGTAGACGAGCGGATAGGTCCTGCCTGTGGTCTCAGACGCCATGTCACCGAGGACCACGTCAAGGCCGTCGCCCCCTGCCTTCTCGCGCAGCCTGGACACCATGTGCGGTGAGAGTTCGATGCCGTCGACCCGCACACCGTGTTCCGCCAGCCGAAGCGCGATACGCCCGGTACCGATCGCGAGTTCCAGGGCCCTCCCGTCCCGCGCGTACTCTGCCAGGAAGGAGGCCGTCGCCTCTTCGTCGCCGCGGAGGCGGTCGTCGTAGCGCCGTGCCGTGTCCGGCCCGAAACCGGTCGTGGGATGAAAACCCTCCATGGGACGGGAGTCTTCAGCACGGCACATGGAACGACAACCCGTTTTCGCCGGGCACGGGGCCGACGGCTTGTGCCTGGGAGCCGCCCGGCCTGCTCAGGGCCGGAGCCGGGGAGCGTCGTGCGATGAGGGTCCTCGGCTCCGTGCGCCTACCGGCGCGCCTCCGGCTCCCGGCACGGGAACGGCGACGTGTTGTGCCTGTTGCCTCGCCTGCTTCCTCGCCCTGCTCAGCAGCGTGAAGAAGATCCCGCGTTGCCGAGGAGCATGACCCCTGGGAACACCCGAGCCTCGGTGAACGCCAGAACCGCCCCTCCCAGGTTGATCAAGGCCATGAACAGCAGCAGTGGTTGCCAGGAAGCTTTCATATGGTGGGGCTTCCGTTCTGTGGTTGTGGGGACTGTTCAGCCCGAGGCCCGAGGGAGGTTCGGTGGTCCGCCGGCCCGCCGCCTTTGCCATGCTCCCCGCCCCGGCGGACGGCTACCGGTCGGCATGGTCCTGTGGAGGGCGGTTCCGAGGGCGTTCTCGCTGAGACCAGATCCGGGAGCTCACGGTGGGACCGACGATGCCGCCGATGGTTCCCGCGATCACCGGGTGCACCCAGAAAGGCCAGTCGGTCAGCAGGGCGATGGGTAGAGCGATCACGATGACCATGGCGGCTGTGATGCCGATGCTCGTGACTATGGGTCTCCAGTCATCTGTGTCCATGGGAGCGCCTTCACTGTCGGGGGGCCTATCGGTAAGACAACCGGGGTCGAACGGGTCGCGCAAGCGCTGGTTCGTGAGGTGGCCGGACAGGCCGCCGAAAACGAGAGCGCGTCGGAAGGTGGGGTCGGCGACGGTCTGCCGTGTTCGGGCGTGTGGCACGGCGGCGGGGACAGACCCCCGGAAAGCAGTGCGGCCAGGTGTTCGGAGAACCCCGAACGACCTGGCCGTCTGTGTGTCTGGAGCGGATGACGGGAATCGAACCCGCGTTATCAGCTTGGGAAGCCGAGAACGCCTCTGGCGGCTGACCTTGTGACTCGTCTGCCTGCGCTGACGCGGCCCGTATACCCGCGATTCCCCGTGGTTCCCCGCCGTTGACCGCCCCGTGTGGCACGTGTGTGGCACGCCGGGAGTGCTTCGTAGCGCTGGCGATGCGGGTTCCCTGTTGCCTTCACTGCCGCTCCAGCAACCCCAGTGGCGTTCAACCACGGTTCCGGTCCGAGGTGCCCGATAGCGCCGGGGCCGGTCACCCCAGACAGTTCGAGTCGCGCTATCGGGTGCCTCGGGACCTGAGCGCGTCATTAACCGTTGGTACTCAAACTCCTGCGCAGAGGGTATGGCCTGGATCACTTGGTTCTCTCGGGTAGCTCTGGCCACGCTCGCTGTACGGACCTATCCGAGAGAAGCCATGTAGCGCACGGCCGACGGCCGTGCGCTCGGGACCGGGCGGCAGCCCGCAGCCCGAGCGGCGGCCGGGGCCGCAGCGACGGCGCTTGCGCCGTCGCCTTGATCCCATACAGCCCAATTCGGCAATTCTATAGGGATTAACACAAAGGCGTTCTCATGTTGGACTGCGTCAGAAGCACAGAGGAATGGATATCTCTAATCTCCCTGGCAATCGCCTTGCTTTCCGCATTCTTTGCTGGGACTTCTGCGATCGTCGCCCATGGCAGCTTCCGAATGCTTCGCGACCAAGATACACGAAGTAAAATTCAAATGAGTGCAAGTTTTGGTCAGCAAGTCATCAAAGAAATCGAAGATGGTAGGGTCCTTCTCCTGGATGTTAAAATCCGAAATCCCTCAACGTCAGCAAATTCGGTGACAGATGCTCAATTAGAAGTGCTTTACGATCAAGGAAATGGGATGCTAGTCTATTTCGTAATTCCCTATGGCCACGACCTCCCTGATTCAGAAAGAGACTCCGTGTCTGAACCAGTAGATTTTCCGGTTGAGGTTGGACCCGGGGGATCGACATCAAAGCGGCTTGGATTTCATGTTCCAAAATCCCTCAATCAGGGGAAGATGCGTGGGTATAAATTAGTGTTCCATGACGCAATGGAAAGGACATTTAGAGCCGAATCATTTTATCCCATTTTTCAAGATCATACCAAAGAGGAAAGTGATTAGTGGATTCCTTTGCTATAATCATGGATCTATGGGTCCTGCGGTATTCCATGCAAGATCGAAGCTATGCACGTAGACCTTGGCCATTTCTGGGGAAGTGGCCCGATCGATTTCGACCACGGGGGACTTCGCAGCTGGAAGTCCGTAGACGTGTTGGTTGACGAGAATTCTCTTCTCCGTCAGATAGACGGAGTTGTACAGGACTGTTGAATGTGTCCGAACGTCGACGCCGTCGATGTCCTGAAGTGGGCGGAAGAGCAAAAAGGCGTTACGTGCCCTTGCGGGCAAAGCATCCCCAATCTCCTCATCCTCTCCTCGCTGTTGAAGTTGTTTGGACTCGGGGTTCCCGAGCAGGATCCGGATGCTGACGCCGTCTCGGGCACGTGTTCTCAACACCTCCAACATGCCTGCGTCGTCAGCGAGGAAAAGGCCGCTGTAGACCAGGATGCCGATCTCCTGCTCCGCTGAGTTGAACAGGTCCCACCACACTTCTCTTGGTACTTGCCAGCGGTGTGCGTAGACACGTTGAACGTGCTTGGACGCGGGTGCGTGTGCTTCGTCTTCCTGGCTGCTTGGTGGCCAGAGAGTGTCTTCCTCGGCCTGGAGGAGATCAGCCAAAGCCCAGCGGTGACGGGGGTAGGGCCGTTGACCGGAGAGCCACCGGCGGACGGTCTTGGGATCGACTCCGAGGTGTGCTGCCACGTCGATCTCGGTGAGTCGGGACGCGGCCAGTGCCTTGCGCAGTGCAACGTTCACGTCGGTGCCCTCCGGGGTGCGGGAACCCGACGATAACAGAAGACGTCCCTAGACGTCCCTCAAGTTGTCCGATACGTGGTACACATGTCCGCTCACTCAGAGCATTGTTTCCGCATGTAAGAGGGCTCCGGCGCTTCCCTCCGTCTCGCCGTGAGTCTCACCCGGACTGACCAGGGGTGACCATGCGGAACCTGATCCCACACCTTCGGACACGCGGACCCACACGGCTTCGGGCTGCCAAGCCCACACCGTGCACGGGACTCCCGTTCACTCTTCCACCTCCAGAGCATCCCGTTGCGCCACTGGCGCGGCTGGTCCGCCCCTACGTTTTGCACGGCACGAGGCATCGCCCGGTGGAGCTGGCCGACCGGTCCCAGCTTGGTCTGGAACTGCTCTTGGAGATCTCTCGCTTGGAGGCTGTCGCCGCATGAGTACTGGAGATGTTCCGAACACTCTGCTCCATGTCCTGCAACGCCACTACGCACAGCAGTGGTCGATCCGCCGCCACGGGGGCCTGTGGATCGCTACTGCCATCCGTCACGAGATCACGCACGCGCCAACGCTGATCGAGGAGGACGTGGAGGTCTTCGTCCACCAGTTGGAGTATCCGCCTCCGGGGATCGGCAACTCCGAGCTGTCTAGCGAGCGCCTCCGCGCAACCGAGTCGCGTGCCGAAACTGGCTAACGGCAGGGGTAAAGGCCGACCGTAGGCCAGTGCCACCGTCTTCGTGCGTTAACGCTGGCTCTGCGGTTGGGACGTCTGCTGGTGTCGACCGGGGGAAGGCCCTCGGGTTGGGTCGGCACCGGCGGACGTCTGTACGTACAGTCCGCACTGTACGAACAGACAGCGCATACTGATTTTCTGACGTCTAAAAATGCAACCGTCGCATGTTGGCACTCACCCCGGAGGAACCTGCTTGAGTCCGCGCACCCCGTGGGGGACGTACCACCAGATCGCGGAAGCTCTGCGTTCGCGGATCACTTCGGGGAACCTCGCCCCGGGTGACGCGCTTCCCTCCGAGGCGGCTCTCCGCCAGGAGTTCAACGTTTCCCGCACCACCGTGCGTCGCGCCTTGGCCGAACTGGAGGCGGAGCGGTTGATCAAGGCTCTTCCGGGGACCGGTCGTGTCGTGTGTACCACCGAGGAGCGTGAGAGCGCACCTGCGAACGCACCGTCTGCCCAGTACCGGCGCATCGCCGCCGAGTTGCGAGAGCGCATCACCAGCGGGGACCTCGCCCCCGGTGACGCCCTGCCCAGTGAGGCCGCGTTGGTCCGCCAGTACTCGGTGTCGCGCGGGACGGCTCGTCAGGCCCTCTCCGAGCTGGAAGGGACGGGGCTCGTCGTCGCGGTCCACGGCAAGGGCCGGTTCGTCAAAGGGGCCGAAACGACCGCGGGTTAGCCTGGTACATGTGGGACATGTTCACTGGGCGCGGAATCTCGCGCGAGAACTGCTCGAACAGCCGCTTCCCCGACGCTGGGCGCATTCCCAGGGGGTAGCCGAACAGGCGCGGTCTCTCCGAGGCGTGCTCGGCGCACATGCTGATTTGGTGGAAGCCTCCGCCTGGCTGCACGACATCGGGTACTCCCCGGACCTGGCGACCACGGGCTTCCACCCCCTCGACGGAGCCCGGTACCTGCGCGAGGCACAGAAGGCTGATGAAGCCCTGGTCTCCCTGGTGGCCTACCACTCCTGCGCCGTGGTGGAAGCCGAGGAGCGGGGCCTGCTCGCTCCACTCAAGGACGAGTTCGACGCCCCACCGGATGACCTGCTGGACGCGCTCACCTACGCGGACATGACCACCGGCCCGGACGGCACACACCTGCCCGTGGAACGGCGCCTGTCGGAGATCTTGGAGCGCTACGCCCCTGAGGACCTGGTCCACCGCTCCATCACGCGCGCTTCACCAGTACTGGTGGCATCAGTGAAAAATATAGAAGCACGTTTGTCCCACTTCCAGGTGTAACTATCATTTAGCCCCCGGAATGCTTTTTCAACTTATAGGCCCATGCCGACTTTCCGCCACCGTCTTTGAAGTAAACTCGGCCGTCTCGACCAATTCTAGAAACGGTATATTTATATTGAAGCAACTGGGACTTTAGGTCGTCGGCAGATTCAAAATCCTTCTCGGTGACCACGTCTCCCGTGAAGAGCTTCATGGATTCTAGAGATTTTATATTAAGCAAGGCCAGTTGGAGTTGGATCCAAGCGGAAGCCTGTCTAGTGGACAGGGATGCGTCTCCTGCGGCGCAAGAGCCCAGGTCGGCAAGGAACTCATGCTGCCGGGATGTCGCAGCTTGAAACCCATTCTCACCCCAGATCATCGGGTGCAGATGATCCTCTAGCATGGCTGCTGCGACAATATGGAACTTGACCTGACTCAAGTCTAGGTTCGCAAAATTGGCAAGCTTCCTCTGCTCATCGGAGACAGGTAGGATCTTCTTTGAAAGAATTCGATTCGCTTCGCGCCAGTCGGAAAATGGCAAGAATCCCCCTTGGGTTCTCTCGGGTTCAGTCCTGGTTCTAGGCGCCTAACCGATTCCGTGTGCCTGCTTCAGTACTCGTGCATAATTATGCATCCCATTTCGTTCCAGGTAGTCAATGAAGAATTTCATCGGCGGCTGGTTGCTCCGATACGGACTCTCACAGGCCCCGCTGTACAGACCTCCACCCGGCCCGTTGTACAGACCTCCACCGGGTCCGTTGTAGAGGCCTCCGCCGGGTCCGTTGTAGAGGCCTCCGCCGGGTCCGTTGTAGAGGCCTCCGCCGGGTCCGTTGTACAGACCTCCGCCGGGTCCGTTGTAGAGGCCTCCGCCGGGTCCGTTGTACAGACCTCCACCCGGCCCGGAGGAAGCCCCTCCACCAGCCCCGGTGTAGAGGCCGCCACCTGCTCCTGTGTAAAGCCCACCACCAGCGCCGGTGTATCTGTCTCGTGGCCATGTGTTCTGTGTCATGCCGCAACATTAATGGGGTGGTACGACACTCTTTGGTCGGCTGACCGCTCACCCGATGTGGGCAGGGCCTCCGTTGAGGAACTGGTCCACCCGCATCCGCATGGACCGGTCCATCCGGTACCCGGATAGTTCGACCTTGGGGGCCCAGACGACTTCCTTGGACTCGTCGCTCGGGGCCGGTTCGCCTGCCAGCGGCCTGGCGGTGAAAACCAACGAGAACTCCTGCCGCGCCTCGCCGTCGCTGGTGTAGTAGATGATGTGCCTCGGGTCGCTGTAGATGCCCACGATCCCGGTGATCTCGCAAGTCACGCCGGTCTCTTCCAGCGTCTCGCGCACTGCGGCCTGCGGGACGGACTCGCCCAGGTCCACCGCGCCTCCGGGCACGGCCCAGTTGTCGTTGTCGGTGCGGCGGATCATCAGGACTTCGTCGCGGTGGTTGACCACGAACACGTTCACTGATGGGACGAGGCTGTTCGCGGTCGGGGCCTGGGGGTCGTCGTAGTAGTCAATCCTCTTGCCCATGGGCTTCTTCCCTCAGTCGAGTGGGGTCGCCTCGCCCCATACCTTCTCGTAGCTCTCCAGGTAGGTGCTGACCATCTCCCCGCCCGGGATCTTGCGCAGGTGGAAGACGGGGGCCTCCGAGGCCATCGCGCCGTAGACGTGCGTGTTCACGATCAACTGGTCATCGGCGCGGTAGAGCGAGTTGTACAGCGTCGTCCCGTGGAGACGGAACTCCGTGCCCTCCACCTGGCGCAACGACCGGTAGAGCACGATGACGTTGCGGATCTTCGCCGCGAACAGCTCGTTCAAGCCTTCGTCCCGGCCGCGCTGGGCCACCGCCTCGCTGTCGGGTTCTCCCAACAACATGCGCACACGAACCCCCGCCTTGGCCTTGTCCGCCAGCAGCTTGATCATGCTCGGATCATCGGCCAGGAAAAACCCGCTGAAGACCAGGACCGAGATCTCCTGCTGGGCGTTCTCGAAGATGCGACGCCACAGATCGTTCGGCACGCTCCACCGGTGCGGGTAGATCTCCACGATCTCGCTCTGTGAGGCGGCCTTGCTCTGCTCGGGGGACAGGGCCTTGGGCCAGAGGTAGGTCTCCTCCACGCCGAGGTAGGCCGCTGCCGCGTAGCGGTGACGGCGGTAGGGGGTGCGCCCCTGGGTGATCCAGCGCTCCACGCTCTTGGCGTCCACGCCGATCTCCTCGGCCAGAGTGGCCGGGGTGGCTCCGCGCTGGAGGAGCGCGGCTCGCAACCTCTCGTTCGGCATGTACCTCGGGGGTTCGCTGGATGTCTGGGGACGCGCTCACATTATCGAGACGTCCTGAACACGTCCAGCCATGTAGTGATCCCGTCCCGGCCCTGCCAGGGATGGTGGAACCCTCGCCGCCACCCGAGAGCGGCGACGGATGCGACAGCGACGAACAGGAGCGTGCGGCTACCACTGGTTGCCAACTTAGATACATGCTATACATGTATCGATTCTCGGTTGAGGCGATCGCCTGTCGGTCGTGCCGAGGGTCGTGAACAGCACGAACAACGAGAAGAGGACTCATCCCATGGCTATTCAGGGTGCGTTGCCCGTCGCGTTCGGGACGGTGTTCCCGCATGGTGCATTCGCGTTGGGGGTGGAGGCGATCACCGACTTCGAGACCAAGCGGCCCCAGCTCGACAAGGACACGGGCCTGCCGCTGTGGGCGGTGGACGTGATCGATGCCGACCCCGAAGCGCGGGGCAAGGCCAAGTCGGTGAAGGTCAAGGTCGCCGCCGAGGTCTGCCCAACCCTGCCGGACGAGGTTCCCGGGCTGCCGTTCCGGCCGATCGAGTTCGAGGCGATGGCGGTCATGCCCTACGTCGACGACAACGGGCGTCGTCCCCGGGTGGCGTACTCGCTGCGGGCCCGTGGCGTGAAGGCTCCCGGCGGTGCTGGTGGTCGTCGCGCTCCGGCGGCCAAGGACGCCGCCTGACCCACCCCAGATAAGAAGCGGGGCGGCCTGGTGTTGGCGCACCTCGGCCGCCCCTTGAACCCCTCCCCAAGCCCTTGCACAAGCTTCGTGAAGAGGTGTCTTCAGTATGTCCGATGACCCCCGTGACCTGTCCGGGCTGAGCAGCCCGGAACTGGTCCGCCTGCTGCTGGACGCGACCAACCCCCCGCCTGCTACCGACGCCGAGCGTGCGGAGTTCTTCGACTTCAAGGCCCGAGTGTTCGCCACCCTCACCGACCGGGACGAGAACCCTGCGGCTGCGGTCTTCGCCGCCCGTGCTCGCGCTGACCGTGACCGGCTCCTGGCCCAGATCGAGAACGAGAAGCGGGGTGGCTTGTCATGATGCGCCAACCCAAGGTGGGGGCCGCTCAGTCCTCCCCGACCCTGCCCACGCCCGCGCAGGGGGTGCGGTGGACCACGCCGATCGTGGAAACCCCCGGCATCGTCGTGCTGGCCTCCTGGGTATGGCGGCTGGTCCGCTTCCTGGCCACCCTGCCCTTCCGATTCCCCGTCATGGTCGCCTGCCTGACCGCCTCGGCGGGGGCCTGGCGGTGGCTGGACTGGCCCGGCCTCGCCGGACTGTGGGCCGCTGCCTCCGTGGTGTCCCTGGTGTGGTGGCGGACCTGGCCCGACTCCTACCGCACCTGCGTCACGCTCCGACTGCTGGCCTGGTGGCGGCACCTGTTCGTCTACAAGCGACACTGGCAACCGGTCCTGGTGATCTCCGGGCTGGCCGAGTCCTACCAGGAACGCCGCTACCTGCCCCGCATCCGACGTGTCCGGTGCAACTCCTGGGCCGACTACGTCCGCGTCTCCCTCGTCGCGGGCACCTCCCCGGCCGACTTCGAACACCGTGTCACCGAGCTGGCGCACGGCTTCGCCGCCCCCTCCTGCCGCGTCGTGGTCAACGGCCCGCGTGACATCACGTTGGAGTTCCCCCGCCGCGACACCTTGGCCGAACCTCTCGACGCCTTCCCGATAACCCACCACGTGGACCTCAACGCCCTGCCCGTGGGACGACGCGAGGACGGTTCCCCGTGGCTGCTGCGGCTGCACGGAACCCACGTGCTCGTGGTCGGGGTGACCGGGGCCGGCAAGGGGTCGGTGATCTGGTCCACCGTCCGCGCCATGCTCCCCGCCTTGGCCGATGGAACGGCCGAGGTGTGGGCGATCGACCCCAAACGCATGGAACTGGCCTACGGGCGGGACCTGTTCGCCCGCTACGCCGACACCGGCGAATCCGCGGTGGCGCTCCTCGAAAAGGCGGTGGCCTCGATGCAGGAGCGGGCCGAACGCTACGCCGGAAAACAGCGCTCCCACGTCCCGACCACCGATGACCCGTTCGTGGCCGTGCTCCTGGACGAGGTCGCCTTTCTGACCGCTTACCACCCCGACCGCGACATCCGCCGCCGTGCGGAGAACGCCATTGCCACCCTGACCTCACAGGGCCGCTCGGTCGGCTTCGCCGTCCTGGCCGCCTTGCAGGACCCACGCAAGGAGGTCATGAACCTGCGCAACTTCTTCCCCGACAAAGTCGCCCTGAGGTTGGACGAAGCATCACAGGTGGACATGGTCCTCGGCGAAGGAGCACGCGAACGCGGGGCAGAAGCCCACCTGATCGACCCCACCCTTCCCGGGGTGGCCTACGTCCGTCTGGAGGGCTCCCCGACTCCGGTGCGGGTGCGCGCTGCCTACGTCTGCGACAGGGACATCACCGCAATGGCGGACGGCTACGGGGTTGCTGAAGGAGGGACGTTGTGAGGCGCGTGCTGTTTCGCCTGCTTCCTCATCCTGCTCAGCAGTATGAAGAAGATCCAGGCGTTGCTGAAGAACATGAATCCTGGCAAGGCCAGCACCTCCACGAAGGACAGGATCACACCTCCCAGGTTGATCAAGGCCATGAACAGCAACAGTGGTTCCCAGGAAGCTTTCATGTAGTTGGAGGCTCCTGCTCTGTGGTTGTGGGGGTGGGCTGATGCCGACTCCTACCGGTAAGTCCACCCGGGCCGAACGCCTCGCGCAACCGCTCGCCCGTGAGGTGGCCGAACAGGTCGCCGCTGACCACGGAGTGTGCATCCGCCCCGTGTCCCTCCGACGCACCAACATCGCCACCGGTGCCACCGAGGTCATCGACGTCCCCTGCGGGTCCACCCTGGAATCCCGCTGCCCGGCCTGCGCCAAGCGCAAGAGGTCGCTGCGGCGCACCCAGTGCGAAGAGGGCTGGCACCTGGCCGAGGAACCCGTTGTGCAACCGGACCCGCCGTCCGAGGAACAGCGTTCCTGGGTGGAACAGCGGGCGATGGTCACCGCCGAACGGGATCGCCTCGCCACCACGGGGGCCGCTGATCCCGAACAGCTCTCCGCGTTGGATGCGGCGATCACTGACCTGGACGAGGAGATCACCGCCTCCGGCCTACGCGGCTCCATCACCCGCTCCGCAGACTCCTCGGGCTCGTCGGGGGCGCGGCGGATTCGCTCCACCAAACGCCGTCAGGACGTGCCCGACCTGCCCAAGCGACCCATGACGAGGAAAACGGTCGGGCGGGCCTTCACCGACCCTGCCTCGGGCAAGGTGTTTCGGCCCTCGCTGTTCATCACCCTGACGCTGGACTCCTACGGGCGGGTGCGCTCGGACGGAACCCCGGTCGACCCCTCGACGTACGACTACCGGCGGGCCGCACGGGACACCCTGCACTTCTCCAAACTCATCGACCGGTTCGTGCAGAACCTTCGCCGCGTCGCGGGGTTCGATGTCCAGTACTTCGCCGCCGTGGAACCCCAACGACGGCTGGCACCGCACCTGCACATGGCCACCCGGGGCACGATTCCTCGGGCCGAACTCCGCCAGATCGCTGCTGCCACCTATCACCAGGTGTGGTGGCCTGCCGCCGACACGGTCCGCTTCGAGGGCGACCACCTGCCCGCGTGGGACGAGGACACCGGGACCTACCTCGACCCCACCACGGGCGAAGTGCTTCCGACGTGGGACGAGGCGCTGGATGCCCTCGATGATGACCCGGACGCGGAACCCTTCCATGTGGTGCGGTTCGGCCGTCAGGTGGACGCCAAAGGGGTCGTGGCTGGTTCCGAGGACGCCAACCGGTGTGTGCGCTACCTGGCCAAGTACCTGACCAAGGACATCGCCGACTGCCACACCATCGAAACGATCTCGCAGGAACAGCACGTGGACCGGCTCCTGGATGCTCTCCGCTTTGAGCCGTGCTCGCCCCGGTGCTCCAACTGGCTGCGCTACGGCATCCAACCCGACCAGCCCAAAGCGGGCCTTCGCCCCGGGTTCTGCCGGTCCAAAGCCCACCGGCGTGAACACCTGGGTTACGCGGGCCGCCGCGTCCTGGTCTCGCGCAAGTGGTCGGGCAAGACGCTCGCTGACCACAAGGCGGACCGGCTCGCCTGGGTTCTGGAAACCCTCGGCGTCGATCCCGCCACCGACGAGGACCAGGGCGACGAGGAGAACGGGCCTCCGGTGCTGGCCTCGGTCTCCTCGGGCTCTTTCGAGTGGGAATTGGCCAGACCCACCGACCCCGACGTGGCACCCCGGGAACAACGCCTCCTCCGCGCGGTGGGTGAAGCCCTCAAACGCCGCGCCCAACTCGACGCCGTTCGAACCCCCGTCCCCTCGGCAACGGAAAGGGCTGCCTGATGGCCAGCAAGAAGACCCGTCCGACCGGCCGTCTCCTGACCGTCGCGCAGGCGGCCGAACGCCTCAACACCTCCGAGCGTTACCCCCGTCGCCTGATCGAGGAGCGGCGCATCACCTTCGTGAAGGTCGGCCGTCACGTGCGCATCCCGGAATCGGCGCTGGACGAGTTCATCACCGCCGGAACCGTCGAGCCGGTCAGTCTGCGCATACGAGGGGCGGCCTGATGCCGGGCAGGAAGACGCGGGCCTTCGGCAACATCCGCCCTCTGTCCTCGGGGCGCTTCCAGGTCCGCTATCGCAGTCCGGACGGGCGCACACGACCGGCCCCGACCACGTTCGCCACCAGGAAGGCCGCGCAGCGCTGGCTGACGCTCAAGGAGGCGGAGATCGCCCAGGGGGATTGGTTCGCCCCCGAGGCCGGCGCCCTGCCCTTCGGTGAGTACGCGGCCGAGTGGATCGAGCACCGCGACCTGACGCGCAAGACCAGGCGCACCTATGAGGACCTGCTCCGCCTCCACCTGGCCCCGACGTTCGGCAACATGCTCCTGAGCGAGATCAAGGAGGCCGACATCCGCCGCTGGCGCTCCTCCCGGCTCCGGCGCAAGAGGGGGAAGGCCCAGATTCCCAAGGCGTACCGGCTGATGCGGGCCGTGCTGAACACCGCTGTCAAGGACAGGCTGATCCGCGAGAACCCCTGCCAGATCGACGGCGCGGGCCTGGAGGAGACCGAGGAACGCCCGGTGCTTTCGGTGTCCGAGGTCTTCGAGCTGGCCGAGGCGATCAAACCGCGGTACCGAGCGCTGGTGCTGCTTGCGACGTTCGGCAGTCTGCGATGGGGAGAGCTGGCGGGCCTGCGCCGCCGACACCTCGACCTGGACAAGCGGACTGTGACCGTGCGCGAGACGGTCTCGGACGTGGGCGGGCTCTACAAGGGCAAACCCAAGTCCCGGGCGGGCCACCGGACGGTGTCCCTCCCCGAACTGGTCGTCCCGGACCTGCGCCGACACCTGGACGAGTACTCGGCACCCGGACCGGACGGGTTCGTGTTCGTCGGCGTACGCGGCAACCAGCTCCGCCGGGGCAACTTCTCGAAGTACTGGGCGGACGCCTGCGCGGCCGTGGGCCTGGAGGACGTCCACCTCCACGACCTTCGGCACACCGGCAACACCTACGCGGCCGAGGCCGGTGCCTCCGTGCGCGAACTCATGCGGCGGATGGGCCACTCCAGTGCCCGCGCTGCGATGATCTACCTCCACGCGCGCGACGAACGCGAACGCGAGATCGCGGACAGGCTGGGGGAGAGGGTGGCCGAGGAGCTGAGGGCGAACCGGGCTGAGGATGACGGCGACGGTCCGCCGCCCACGGGTGCCCGTCGCTGAGGTCGGCGTCCGCGCGTGTGGCACGTGTGTGGCACGGCGACCGGGACCAACCCCCGGAAAGCAGTTCGGCCAGGTGTTCGGAGAACCCCGAACGACCTGGCCGTCTGTGTGTCTGGAGCGGATGACGGGAATCGAACCCGCGTTATCAGCTTGGGAAGCTGAAGTTCTACCATTGAACTACATCCGCGTCGCACCCGCCGGGAGTACCGGCTGGCAACGCATGTCATCCTAGCCCAACTCCGGACCGCGTGGGCAAGTCGGCGCGGGCCAGGCCCGGGCGGGGGACTCGCGACTACGTAGCGTTGCCCCAGGCGATAGGTTCGGAGCGTGCTGCTCTCCGATCGTGATCTCAGGTCAGAAATCGACGCCGGGCGGGTCAGGATCGACCCCTTCGACCCCGGACTCGTCCAACCCTCCAGCATCGACGTGCGGCTGGACCGCTTCTTCCGGGTGTTCGAGAACCACAAGTACCCCCACATCGACCCCGCGGCCGAGCAGCCGGACCTCACCCGTCTGGTCGAGACCGACGGCGAGGAGGCCTTCGTCCTGCACCCGGGCGAGTTCGTGCTGGCCTCCACCTACGAGGTCGTCTCCCTCCCGGACGACATCGCCAGCCGGCTGGAGGGCAAGAGCTCCCTGGGGCGTCTGGGACTGCTCACCCACTCCACGGCCGGGTTCATCGACCCCGGCTTCTCCGGACACGTCACCCTGGAGCTCTCCAACGTGGCCACCCTGCCGATCAAGCTCTACCCGGGCATGAAGATCGGTCAGCTGTGCATGTTCCGCCTCTCCTCCCCGTCCGAGCACCCCTACGGCTCCGCGGGCTACGGGTCCCGCTACCAGGGACAACGCGGGCCGACGCCGTCCAGGTCCCACCAGAACTTCATCCGCACCCGTATCAACCCGGAGTAGTCGGGGGAAGACAGGAAAAACCGCTTACGGTACGGTTATGAACTGACACTTTCTGTCGCATGTCCCGCATGTCTCTCTTATGTGACTAAGGTCACCTCATGCATGCCTGTGGCATAGATCACATATAGGCACTTCGCGGAGTCGGCATCCGCCGCCACAGGTCGGAAGACGGTTTTTATGCGGGTTAAACATGTTATTTGCCGGTTACATGCCGTCTGAACTGCGTGTATGCACCTCTGTAGGGTTGCGCCCTGTGACGTGAACCAGGTAGCGGTTCCGCCCTGGTGAGGGGCACGCAAAGGGCTCTGCGCGGGCCGACTACCTGTGACAACCGCGGGCCGGCGAAGGGGCGAACTGTGCCCCGCGCGCCCCGCGGCCGGGACAGCCCTCATGAGGAGACCGTGCCAGCAGTACGCGCAGACCACTTGTACAAGGTGTTCGGCAGACAGTCGGGAGCCGCCGTCGAGCGGCTCTCCGACGGCAGCCACCGTGACACCATCGCCGACCTCGACGTGACGGCGGCCGTCGTCGACGTGTCGTTCGAGGTCGAACCAGGCGAGATCTTCGTCGTCATGGGCCTGTCCGGATCGGGGAAGTCGACCCTGATCCGGATGCTCAACGGCCTCCTGGAACCCACCGCGGGGACGGTCGAGGTCGACGGCGTGAACATCACCGCCCTCAACAGGAAGAGCCTCCTGAAGCTGCGGGGCGAGAAGGTCAGCATGGTCTTCCAGCACTTCGCCCTCCTGCCCCACCGCACGGTCCTGGAGAACGCCGCCTACGGGCTGGAGCTGCGCGGAATGCCGCGCGCCGAGCGCGTCCGCAAGGCCAAGGAGACCCTCGGACTGGTGGGTCTCGACGGCTGGGAGGACAAGCTCCCCCAGCAGCTCTCCGGAGGTATGCAGCAGCGTGTGGGCCTGGCCAGGGCACTGGCCGCCGACACCGACATCATCCTCATGGACGAGGCCTTCAGCGCCCTGGACCCGCTCATCCGGCGGGACATGCAGACCCAGCTCCTGGAGCTCCAGGCGAGCCTGGGCAAGACCATCGTCTTCATCACGCACGACCTCAACGAGGCCATGCGCCTCGGTGACCGGATCTGCGTGCTCCGCGACGGCCGCGTCGCCCAGGTCGGCACCGCGGAGGAGATCCTCAGCGAACCCGCCAACGACTACGTCGAACGGTTCATCGAGGACGTCGACCGCACCCGCGTGCTCACCGCCGCATCGGTGATCGACCCGGACGCGCCCTCGGCCGACACCTCCACGCCCGAGGTCAGCGCCGACACACCGGTCGCCGACCTGTACGCCAGCGCGGCCGCCTCCGACCACCTCCGAGTGGTCGACGAGGACGGCAGCGTGCTGGGCACGGTGACGCGCCACTCCGTACTCGCCGCGCTCGCGACCGGAAAGGAGACGTCGTGACACCCGTCGACTTCCCGCCGAGCCTGCCGATCGGTGACGGATTCGAGGCCCTCAACTCCTGGCTCAAGAACAACTTCGGCCCCGTCTTCGACGCCATCGCCGTGTTCGTCAGCTGGGCCGTGGAGGTCCTGTCCGGGTTCTTCACCGAACCCGCGGCGGGACAGCTCGCCTTCATCGCCGCCGTGATCATCGCCGTCCCGCTGCTGCGCACCCGGCGCGTGCCGCTGGCGGCCATCGTCGCCGCGGTCTCGGCGCTCTACGTCCTGCACGCGCAGTTCGCGTTCGGTAACACCGTCATCAACGTTCTGCCGCCGCAGGTCTTCCTGTGGGCGATGAACCTGTTCGACCAGCAGTACGTGGACGCCTACTTCTGCATCTCGCTGCTCTTCCTGGTCGCCGTCGCCGTGCTGGGCGCGCTCGACAAGGGCACCCGCGTCCGCACCGGCGTCGTCGCGGGCGGCTGGCTGGTGCTGGTGCTGCTCGGCTGGCTCGTCCTCCCCGCCCTGGTCACGAACCCCAAGGCGCTGGTGATGATCCTGCTGCTGAGCGTCCTGGCGTTCTCGGTGGCCGGATGGCGGATGGGCCTGTTCGGCCTCGTCGCGCTCACCCTGGTGGCGTCGGTCGACCAGTGGACCAACGCCATGGACACGCTCGGCCTGGTGCTCGTGGCCAGCGCCATCGCCGTGGCCATCGCGATCCCGATCGGCATCCTGGCCGCATACAGCGACCTGGTCAGCAAGATCGCCAAGCCGATCCTGGACCTGATGCAGACGCTGCCCGCGTTCGTCTACCTGATCCCGGCGATCTTCTTCTTCTCCATCGGCGCCGTGCCCGGCGTGGTCGCCACCATCGTGTTCGCGATGCCGCCCGGCGTGCGCCTGACCGAGCTGGGCATCCGCCAGATCGACCGGGAGCTCGTGGAGGCGGGCGAGTCCTTCGGCGCCCCCAGCCGCAAGATCCTCACCGGAATCCAGCTGCCGCTGGCCCTGCCGACCATCATGGCCGGCGTCAACCAGGTCATCATGCTCGGCCTGTCCATGGTCGTCATCGCGGGCATGGTCGGCGCCGGGGGCCTGGGCAGCGAGGTCTACGAGGGCATCACCCGCAACGACGGCGCCCTCGGCTTCGAGGCCGGTATCGCGGTGGTCATCCTGGCCATCTTCCTGGACCGCCTCACCGTGGCCGTCACCCGCAACGGTCCGCGCGCATCGGCCGCCTGACCCGGGCGCGTACGCACACCAGGGCCCCGCACAAAGACCCCGCACACCAGGGTCCGCACACAGAATTCCCCGAGGGAAGGAACTCCCACGATGTACAGCCGCAAGCGAATGACGGCCCTCTCCGCGGCCGGCATGACCGCCGCTCTCCTCCTGACCGCCTGCGGCGGTGGCGGCAGCAGTGAGAACCTCACCGGCCCCGAGGACGGCGGCGAGGAGAACAAGGAGATCAACATCGCGCTGATCGCCTGGGAGGAGGCGATCGCCACCACGAACATGTGGAAGGTCATCCTGGAGGAGAAGGGCTACGACGTCACGGTCACCGACGTGGACGTCGCCCCGATGTACCAGGGCGCGGCCAACGGCGACGTCGACCTGTTCCTCGACACCTGGCTCCCCACCACGCACGCCGACTACTGGAAGGACTACGGGGACAGCCTGGAGGACCTCGGCGTCTGGTACGACAACGCCAAGCTGACCCTCACCGTGCCCTCCTACATGGAGGACGTGAACAGCATCCCCGACCTGACCGACCACGCCGACGAGCTGGGCGGCCAGATCATCGGTATCGACCCGGGCGCCGGGCTGACCTCCACCACCCAGAACGAAGCGATGCCGGGCTACGGTCTGGACGAGGACTTCGAACTGGTCACCTCCTCCACCGCCGCGATGCTCGCCGAGCTGGACTCGGCGATCGCCGAGGAGGAGCCCATCGTGGTCACCCTCTGGCGTCCGCACCCGGCCTACGCCCAGTACGACCTGAAGGACCTGAAGGACCCCGAGGGTCTGATGGGTGGCGCGGAGGAGATCCACGCCGTCGGCCGCACGGGCTTCGGCGAGGACTACCCGGAGCTCGCGGGCTGGATGGAGAACTTCGAGCTCAACGACGAGGAACTGGCCACTCTGGAGGTCCTGACCCTTCAGGAGCACGAGGACGACCCCGAGGCGGGCGCCCGCGCCTGGCTCGCGGACAACCCCGAGTTCCTGGAGCGCACCCTGGGCGAGGACGCCGAGGGCCTGGAGTTCTAGACTCTGCTCGCTTCGGGGCTCCGCTTCGCTTCGCCCCGGATCCGTGCGCCACAGGGGCGGGAACCTTCGGTGCCTCCGGTGGGTCGGCTCGTTCCTCGCGAACCCGCCTCCGGCTCCTCCAGGACCCCGCCGGCGCCCGGCTCTGCTCGCTTCGGGGCTCCGCTTCGCTTCGCCCTGGAGGGGCTTCGCTTCGCCCCGGAGCCGGGCGCCCCGGTTCACTCCGGGGGCCGGCTCCGCCCCGGCTCCCGGACGTCCTCGTCCTCGTGTGACCTCCGGGGACCGGCCCCGGACCGGGGACCGTGAACACCGACGGGCCGCTCCCCTTCGCGGGGGCGGCCCGTTCGCGCGTCCTCGGCCCCGAGCGGGGCCGGAGCCGGCCTCAGGGGGCGTAGTAGCCGCCCTGGGCGCCTCCGTAGCCCTGGTTGAGCTGCCTGCTCCTCTCGCGCTTGGGGAGCAGGTACGCGGCGAGCAGGCCGCCGAGGAAGCCGAAGAGGTGCGCCTGCCAGGAGACACCGGGGTACTGGGGCAGGACCCCCCAGATCATCGTCCCGTAGAAGAGCACCACGCAGATCATGATGACGATGTCGACGGTCTTGCGCTCGATGATGCCGCGCAGGACGGTGTAGCCGAAGTAGCCGAAGACCAGGCCGCTCGCTCCCACGGTGAGGGAGGTCGGCGAGCTGAACAGCCACACGCCCACGCCGCTGACGACGACGATGATCAGCGTGGTGAGCAGGAACCGCCCCAGGCCGCTGAACGCGACGAGCACGCCCAGTACGAGGAACGGCAGCGAGTTGCCGATGAGGTGTTCGAGGTTGCCGTGCATGAACGGCGCGGTGAACATGGTCCAGAGCCCCTGGAAGTCCCAGGAGCGCAGGCCGAGTCGCTGGTCGAGCGTTCCGCGGAGCAGGAGGCTGTCGAGGACCTCGAAGACCCACATGGCCGCGAGCATCCCCGCTACGGTCAGGATGGCGGTGATTCTGGACTGCTTCACCCCATCGAGAGTAGAGGACACGGGCTTGCGGTGGTATGTCCGTGGGGCGTGTGGTGAGTAATTGTCCGCTGTGCCCGAAGTTGCCCTGATCCCGTCGGCGGGCCCTCAGGAGGTCAGGGAGCGTTTGCGCGGCGGGATGCCCGCCACCGCCATGAAGGACTCGACCTTGGCCGGACTGGTCATCCCGGTCAGCGGCAGGTACGCGCGCGAGGTGCGGCGGTTCTGCAGCGAGGGGAAGCGCTTGGGGCGGCCCGCGGTGTCGCACAGCCCGAGGGAGCGGATACGGCCCGGCAGGACGTGGTAGGAGCCGATGTCGTGGAAGGGCACGCGCACGATGTAGCGGCCGCGCTCGTAGCGGAACTCCCCGTCGGAGACCTCCAGCACGGGGGACTTGATCATGTGGCCGTGCACGGCCAGTGCGGCGCCCACGAGGACCAGGAGGACGCCGAGGGTGACGTTGGCCCAGTGCGAGGGGTCGACCGCGACCGCCACGGCGCCCAGTGCCACCAGAGCGTAACCAGCCCACAGTTCCACGTGCTTGCGGCCCGCGGGGCAGACCAGGCGGACTGTTTCGGACACGGCAGAGGCCTCTCTCGCTGGATACTGCGTGTGGGGTGACGGCGATCGCCGTACGAAACCTTATCTGCTCCGATGCTGCGCGCACGGTGGTTTCGGACAGCCGGGTACGCAGATTTCAACCCGGATCTACGTGCTTTGGCACCTTTCGTGCTCTATGTCAGCTCTATCTGATTATCATCAGATCATCCTATGAATCACGCATCGAAGTGCGCCGAGAACTGACTACTGGAGCACCAGGGGCCCCGTGGTGAAGCTTGCATGTTATATGTGAGCTTTGGTGTATTTTGTCCGTTTCCCTCTGTGTAGTCAACTGGGGCGGTTGTGTAGTTAAACGGCGTTTACTTTACTATAAACACCGTTGACCAAAGTAAGCGACCCGCAATGTATTTCTGGCTTGTCCGAATCGGGGAGTGCGGGAGTGCGCCCCGGCCCCGGCCCCTGAACTGCGGTAACGACGGTGTTTCCCGACGTCGGCGGGGTGCGCCGGCTGCCGGGGGACGATGAGCGCGAACCGGTTGCGGATGGGTCACGAATCCGGCAGTGGGGCTATACAGACATTTCGCTCAATGGTCTTCTGAACGACTAATCGCCTAATTTCTGCGGGGCGTGTGCGAACCACACAAGCCCCGGGGTCGGGCTCGTATTAGTGATCAAGGGTGTAACTGATGCACAAACGAAGGAAGACGCTCGCGTTCGCGGCGGCGGGACTCTCCGCGCTGATGGCGCTGACCGCCTGCTCCGGCGGCGGCGGTGACGGCGCGGAGGAGGAGAAGGAGGTCACATGGGTGATCAACAGCCTTCCCGCCGCCTGGGGAGCCATCAGCAGCGCCGGCGGCAGCGTCTACGTGATCCAGATGCTCTCCGGCGTCATCCCCTTCACCGGGCAGTACCAGCCCGACGCGACGTACGAGTACAACATGGACGTCCTCGCCGAGGAGCCCGAGCTCATCAACGACAACCCCGACGAGGGTCCGTTCGAGTTCAGCTTCACCCTCGCCGAGGACGCCGTGTGGAGCGACGGCACGCCGATGACCGGTGAGGACCTGCGGGTCACCATGATGATGTCCGCGTCCCCCGACGAGGGCTACTGCACCACCTGTGACTCCCGCGGCACCACCGGTGCCGACATGGTCGACACGGTCGAGGTCGACGGCAAGACCGCCACCTTCAAGCTGAAGGAGGGCCTGGCCAACCCCGAGTGGAAGGGCATGTTCGACGCGCACAGCGTGGCGGGCGGCTTCTACCCGGCGCACCTGGCCGAGGAGCAGGGCTTCGACGTCGAGGACCCCGACCAGCTCGGCGAGTACTTCACCTGGCTGCACGAGACGCGCCCCGAGTGGTCCGGCGGCCCGTACAAGATCGTCGACGGCGACCTGAAGAACCAGGTCGTCAAGGAGCCCAACCCCGAGTGGTTCGGCGAGACGCAGCCCGCACTCGACCGCATCGTCATGCCGTACAACACCGACGAGGGCACCTTCATCCCCGCCTTCCAGAACGGTGAGATCGACGGCGCCAACCCCGCCCAGTACAGCGCGGACATCGTCACCCAGCTCCAGGACATGGAGGCGACCCTCAGCATCGCCGAGGGCAACATCTGGGAGCACGTCGACATCAACGTCGACAACGAGTGGCTCTCCGACGTCGAGCTGCGCAAGGCCGTCTTCACCGCGATCAACCGCGACGAGATCGCCAGCCGCAACTTCGGCTCCACCTACCCCGACTACGAGCTGAAGAACAACCACATCTTCAGCAGCCAGAGCGAGTACTTCGAGGACCACCTCTCCGACACCACCCAGGGCGACGGCGACATCGAGGCCGCCAAGAAGATCCTGGAGGACGCCGGCTACGAGCTCGACGGCGACACCCTCACGCTCGACGGCGAGGAGGTCGGTCCGTTCCGCCTGCGCAGCACCGACACCGTCACCCGCAGCAACTCCCTCCAGCTGATCCAGGCGCAGCTCGACGAGATCGGCGTCAAGACCACCATCGAGATGACCGACGACCTGGGCACGATGCTCGGGGAGCAGGACTTCGACATCGTCCAGTTCGGCTGGAGCGGCAGCCAGTACTTCGCCTCCAACGCCGAGCAGTTCTGGCACTCCGAGAGCGAGAGCAACTTCGGCGGCTTCTCCAACGAGGACGTGGACAAGGCGGCCGAGGCCTCGGCCACGGCCTCCGGCCTGGACGAGGCGGCGAAGCACGCCAACACGGCGGTGGAGACCATCGTCCCGGAGGCCTACGTGCTCCCGATCATGGCCGAGCCCAACTACTTCTTCGCCAGCGAGCGGCTCGCCAACGTCGAGGACAACCTCCAGTCCAGCTACCGCGCCACCTACAACATCGGTGAGTGGGACATCGCCGAGTAACTCGGCTCAGGTACATGGCCCGGGTCCGGGATATCCTCCCGGATCCGGGCCGGTCCTCGTTCACCCCTGAAGGATCACACCCATGCTCGTTTACACGGTGCGGCGCGTCCTGGGCACGATACCCATCCTGATCCTCGCGTCCGTGCTCACGTTCGTGCTGATCGACGTCTCCGGTGACCCCCTCACGCAGCTCAGGATGCAGCAGCCGCCTCCGGACCCCTCGGTCATCGAGCTCCAGGAGGAGCGGCTCTACCTCGACCGGTCCATGCCCGAGCGCTACTGGCTCTGGGTGACCGGCATCGGCGGCCACGGGGACATCGGACTCCTCCAAGGCGAGTTCGGCCCCTCCACGCAGAGCAACAGCTACGACATCGGGGCCCAGCTCGCCGAGCGCCTCGGGGTCACCCTGCGCCTGGTGGGGGCGGCCATGCTCCTCGCGCTGGGCCTGGCCATCCTGGCCGGTGTCGTCAGCGCGATGCGCCAGTACTCCAAGATCGACTACACGCTCACGTTCATCGGCTTCCTGGCCCTGTCGATGCCCGTCTTCTGGTTCGGCGGCATCATGCAGCACGCGGGTGTCAGCTTCAACGACCTCGTGGGAGAACAGGTCTTCGCCACGATCGGCGACGGCCTGTACCAGGCGCAGGGCGAGGACCTGTGGGGCAGGATCACCAACGCCCTCGCCTACATGACACTGCCCACGATCGTGTTGATGCTGACCAGTTTCGCGTCGTGGAGCCGGTACCAGCGGACCGCCATGCTCGAGGTGCTCAACAGCGACTACGTCCGCCTGGCCAAGGCCAAGGGCCTGCCCAACCGCGTCGTCGTCCGGCGCCACGCGCTGCGCACGGCCCTCATCCCGCTGACCACGGTGGTCGCCGTCGGCATCGCCGGGGTCATCGACGGTACGGTCCTGACCGAACAGGTCTTCCAGTGGCGCGGCCTGGGCGAGTTCTTCGTCAACGCGATCGAGACGAACGACTCGTACGCCCTGATGGCGTGGCTGCTGCTCAGCGGTGTCACGGTCATCCTGGCCAACCTCGTCGCTGACCTCCTGTACGGCGTGCTCGACCCGAGGATTCGCTATGAGTGAGAAGAAGGCGCCCGTAGCGCCGCGGAGCGCCGACGCCGAGAGCGTCGGGGGCGCCGAACGCACCCAGTTCCAGATGATCGTGTCCCGGTTCCTCCGGCACAGGGCCGCCATGATCAGCCTGGCCGTCCTGGTCGTCATCGTGCTGTTCACCTTCGTCGGACCCCTCCTCTGGCGGTGGGACCACACCGTCCACCTGGAGGTCCCGCCGAGCGTGCCGCCCAATCCCGACCACCCGCTCGGCACCACCACCGCGGGCCACGACGTCCTGGGCCAGCTCATGCGCGGCACCCAGCAGACGCTCAAGGTCGCGTTCACGGTGTCGGTCCTGGGCACCGTCATCGGCTCCCTGTGGGGCGCCACCGCGGGGTACTACGGCGGCCGCGTCGACGGGCTCATGATGCGCGTCGTCGACGTGTTCCTGATCGTGCCGCTGCTGGTCATGGTCGCCGCGATCGCGGGCAACGTGCGGGGCGGGACCACCTGGTACGCGGTGGCCCTCATCATCAGCTTCTTCGCGTGGGCGCAGATCGCCCGTGTGGTGCGCGGTGTGGTCCTGTCCCTGCGCGAGCAGGAGTACGTGGAGGCGGCGCGGGCGTCGGGAGCCTCGCCCGGATGGATCATCGTGCGCCACCTGCTGCCCAACGCCGCGGGACCGATCATCGTCGCGGCCACCCTGCTGATCGCCGTGGCGATCCTGCTGGAGGCGGGCATGTCCTTCCTCCAGTTCGGGATCCAGCCGCCCGACATCTCGCTCGGCCAGATGATCAGCGACGCGCGCACGGCGGTCTCCACGCGGCCCTGGCTGTTCTATCCGCCGGGTCTGATGCTGCTGGCGATCTGCCTGACGATCAACTTCATCGGCGACGGGCTCCGCGACGCCCTCGACCCACGACAGAGCATGGTGCGGCGATGACCACGACTGAGCACATGAGCAACGAGGAGACCTCCTCGCCGGGAACCGGCGACGTGGTGCTGGAGGTCCGCGACCTCAGCGTGACCTTCCCCTCCGACGACGGGCCGCTGCCCGCCGTGCGCGAGGTGTCCTACGTCCTGCGCCGGGGCGAGGCGCTGGGGATCGTGGGCGAGTCCGGATCGGGCAAGTCCGTGACCTCCATGGCGATCATGGGACTGCTGCCCAAGAACGCCCGCGTCGAGGGATCGGCGAAGGTGCTGGGCCAGGAGGTCGTCGGCCTCGACGACGCCGAGATCAGCAAGGTCCGCGGCAACCGGATCGCGATGATCTTCCAGGACCCGCTGACCTCGCTCAACCCCGTGTACACGGTCGGCTACCAGATCGCCGAGGCCGTGCTCGCGCACCACAAGGTGGGCAAGAAGGCCGCGATGGCCCGTGCGCTGGAGCTGCTGGAGCTGGTGGACATACCCAACCCGGCGCAGCGGCTCAAGCAGTACCCGCACGAGCTGTCGGGCGGTATGCGCCAGCGCGTGGTGATCGCGATCGCGATGGCCAACGAGCCGGACGTCATCATCGCCGACGAGCCGACCACGGCCCTGGACGTGACCGTCCAGGCACAGGTCCTGGAGGCCCTGGAGTCGGCCCGGAAGGAGACGGGCGCCGCGCTGGTGCTGATCACCCACGACCTGGGCGTGGTGGCCGGGCACGTCGACCGGGTCGGTGTGATGTACGGCGGCCGCCTCGTGGAGACGGGACCGGTGGAGGAGGTCTTCTACCGGCCGCGGATGCCCTACGCCCTGGGACTGCTGGGGTCGCTGCCCCGGCTGGACGAGGACCGGAACGAGCGGCTCACCCCCATCCTGGGGACCCCGCCCTCCCTGCTCACCCTGCCCGGGGGGTGCGCGTTCGCGCCGCGCTGCCCGATGGCCAGGGACCTCTGCCACGAGCAGGAGCCGAGCCTGCTGGCGACGGCCGAGAACGGGGAGCGGGTCCGCGTCCCGGTGGAGGACACCGGCGCGCACACGGCGGCCTGCCACTTCAGCGAGGAGTTGGAGGGCGCCCAACCCACCGACCTGTTCAGGGGAACGGCGGTGGGGGCCGAAACCACCGACACCGGTGGCACCGCCGACACCGGTGGCACCGCCGAGTCCGTGGCGGAGAGCGAGGAGCGGGCCGAACAGGCCGAGCGGGCGCTCGCCCGGGCCGACGGTTCCGGGGACACCGCCGACGGGAGCGGCCGGGAGGCCATCCTGACCGTCAGGGACCTGGTGAAGCACTTCCCCATCCGCTCCAAGGGCCTGCTCAAGAGGAGGATCGGCGAGGTGCAGGCGGTCTCGGGGATCTCCCTGGACCTGTACGAGCACGAGACGCTCGCCCTGGTCGGTGAGTCCGGTTGCGGGAAGTCCACCACCGCGCGGCTCATGCTCCAGTTGATCAGGCAGACGTCGGGAGAGGTCGAGTACAGGGGGCAGCCGCTGCACTCGATGTCCCAGCGCCAGTTGCGGCCGCTGCGCCGCGACCTCCAGCTGGTGTTCCAGGACCCGTTCGCCTCCCTGGACCCGCGCATGACGGTCTCGGACATCGTCGCCGAACCGCTGCGGATCCACGGCCGGCGCAACGGCGAGGCCAAGAAGCGGGTCAGGGAGCTGCTGGAGCTGGTGGGCCTCAACGTCGAGCACGGCTCGCGCTACCCGCACGAGTTCTCGGGCGGTCAGCGACAGCGCATCGGCGTCGCCCGCGCACTGGCGCTCAACCCCAAGGTGCTCATCCTGGACGAGCCGGTCTCGGCCCTGGACGTGTCCATCCAGGCGGGCGTGATCAACCTGCTGGAGGACCTCCAGGACGACCTGGGCCTGTCGTACCTGTTCGTCTCGCACGACCTGTCGGTGGTCAAGCACATCGCCGACCGGGTGGCCGTGATGTACCTCGGCAAGATCGTGGAGACGGGGACGACCGAGGAGCTGTTCAGGGCGCCCGCGCACCCCTACACGCAGGCGCTGATCTCGGCCATCCCGCTGCCCGACCCGGTCAAGGAGCGGACGCGGGAGCGGATCGTCGTCACCGGCGACGTGCCCAGCCCGGCCGACCCGCCGTCGGGCTGCCGATTCCGGACACGGTGCCCGAAGTTCGCCGACGAGCTGTCGGAGAGCGAGCGCGTCAAGTGCGTGGAGGAGCCGCCGGAGCTGGTGGACCGGGGGACCGGGCACCCGGACGCCTGCCACTACTCGCGGGCGGTCGAGCTGATCTGACGCGCTCCGCGCGACGGTGGATCCGGTGGGCCGGTGCGGGGACTCGCGTCCCGGCGCCGGCCCACCGCCTTGCTCGCCGGCCGGAACCGGACACGGCTCCGCGCGGCGGAACGCGTTCGCGCCCGTCACCGGACGGCCGCGGCGCCTTCCGGGTCCCCTCCGTCGGCGAACCGCGCGTGAGGTCCTGGAACCGGGGGCTCCGCACGGGGTAGGGTGCGTTGCCCCTTACCGCTCGTGACCGGCAGGAGACGAAGAGTTGGAAGCCCCCGCCATTCCCCGGAAGCACTCGCCCGGAACCCGTCGCGGCGCCCTGTGGACGGTCACCGCCGCACTCGTCGCGCTTCCCCTGCTTCCGGTGGCGCCGCTGGGCGCGTCCCCGGCCCACGCTGACACGGACGCGGCCGGGGAGCGCCCGGCCGACCTGCGCGAGGACATCGACACCCTGTTGAGGCACTCGTCCCTGGAGGGCGCGGTGTCCGGTGTGGTCGTCTCCGATCCCGACACCGGCGAGGTGCTCTACTCGCGCGACGGCGGAGAGCGGCTGCTGCCCGCGTCCAACATGAAGCTGTTCACCGCGGCCGCCGCCCTGGAGGTCCTGGGCACCGACCACACCTTCTCCACCGAGGTGGTGGCCGAGAGGGGCCCGGGGCACCGGCGCTCCGTGGAGGACCTGTACCTGGTGGGCGGCGGCGACCCGACCCTGTCCGAGGGCGACCTGGACGAGCTGGCCGCCGAGGTGGCCGGGTCCGGGGTCAGGGTCGTGCGGGGCGACGTGCACGCCGACGACACCTGGTTCGACTCCGAGCGCCTCGTGGACGACTGGTGGCCCGAGGACGAGCCGTACGCGTACTCGGCGCAGATCTCCGCCCTCACGGTCGCGCACGGGGAGCGCCACGACACCGGGGTGACGGAGGTCTCGGTCTCCCCGGGGAGCGCGGGGGAGCCCCCCGAGGTCGACCTCGGCGCGGCCGAGGGCTACGCCGAGCTGGACAACCAGGCCCGCACGGGCGCGCCGGGCAGCGGGAACACCCTGGTCGTCGACCGTGTGCTGGGCACCAACACCATCACGGTGAGCGGCGCGATCCCGGCCGACGGCGCCCCCGTGGCCGTCCTGCGCACGGTGCACGAACCCGCCGGGCTGGCCGGGCACCTCTTCGAGCAGGCGCTGGAGCGGCACGGGGTCGAGGTGGTGGGCGGCGTGGAGTTCGGCGGCGCGCCCTCGGACCGGTCCGGGGCCAGGGTCCTGGCCGACCACGAGTCCCCCGGACTGGGGGAGATCCTCGTCCCGTTCATGAAGTTCAGCAACAACGGGCACGCGGAGATGCTCGTCAAGAGCATCGGCAGGGAGACCGCGGACGAGGGCAGTTGGGACGCCGGGCTCGCCGGTGTGGAGAAGGCCCTGACCGGGCTGGGCGTGGACACCTCCGACCTCGTCCTCAACGACGGCTCCGGCCTGTCCCGGGGCAACCTGGTCACCGCCGACACGGTCGTGGACCTGCTCACGCGATCGCGTGACGCCTCCTGGTACGGGACCTGGAGGGAGTCCCTGCCGGTGGCGGGGAAGGACGACCCGTTCGTGGGCGGCACCCTGAGGTACCGGATGGGGGGCACCGCCGCCGAGGGCGCGGTGTCGGCCAAGACCGGCACCATGACCGGAGTGAGCGCCCTGTCGGGGTACGTGTCCGGGCCGGGTGAGGACGAGCTGGTGTTCAGCATCGTCAACAACGGCCACAGCGGTCCGGCGCCCAGGGGAGTACAGGACGCGATCGCCGTCCGGCTGGCCGAGTACGTGGGCCACGCGTCACTCGCCGGCGTCCGTCCGCAGAGTGCGCGCGCGGAGGGCGGCGGTGAGCTGGAGTGCTCCTGGGAGCTGACCTGCTGACGCGCCGGGGGCCTGGTCCGCCGGGCCGCTGATCCGGGGCCACGGGACGATCCCCGTGGCCCCTCGGTCCTTCACCGGCCCCTACCAGGCGCGGCGGCCCACGAAGGCGAGGAACCGGGTCTGGGCGTCGGCGCCCTCGGGCGGGGTGAGCTCAGGGCCGCAGACGCCTTCGGCGCGCATGTGCGGTCCGAAGGCGGCGGTGGCCCCGTGCGCCCAGCGGACGTCGTCGGGATCCAGGCGCTCGTCCTGGCCGGTGGCGCGGGCCAGGTCCCAGCGGTGCACGACCAGGTCGAAGTCGAGGAACCGGTCCACGGCCTCGGCGAAGGTGGTGCGGCCGAAGAAGCCGTCGAACTCCGTGTTCGCGCGGTCGGGATCGTCGAGGTCGGCCTGGACCGCCGCGCGGGCGGCGTCCCAGGCGGCGCGGGGGTCCTCGTCCACGGACGGGACGCGGCCCGGTTCGCGGCCGACCAGGCCGAGGAACATGCCCTGGGTGTCCACCACGTGGCGGACCACGTCGCGGGCGTCCCACCCCTCGCACGGTGACGTGGAGGCCCAGCGGTCGGCCGGGACGGCCGCCACCGTCGCGGCGAAGTCCTCGGACAGGCGGGCGTAGCGTGCGCAGACGTCACTCATGATCGGTGTCCCCCTCAGGGTCGGCTGTGTCCCACCATCCTCCGCGCGCGTCCGGGCCCCGTCTTGAAGAAACGCGACAGGACGTGCGGGCGCCGGACCGCTTCCGTCCGGTCGAAGGACCGGCCGCGGTACTAGTCTGGGGCCGTGGAACCGTACTCCGCGGGAGTGGACAGGGACGCGCGCGGCATCCTCGACCCGGAGACCGGGCTGACCCGGTTCCGGCTGGACCGCTACGCGCCCTCGGGCCACGTCGCCCGCTTCGTGGACCGCTACTGGATCGCCTCGTGGAACCTGGCCGGCCGTGAACCGTACACCCAGCGGGTCCTCGCCCACCCCGTGGTGAACCTGGTGTTCACCGGCGCCGCCGCGACGGTGCACGGCCCGACCACCCGGGTCACCTCACGCGTGCTGGAGGGCGAGGGCTGGGCGCTGGGCGTGATGTTTCGGCCCGCGGGTTTCCGCCCCCTCCTCGGCCGCCCGATGAACGGGATCGTGGACGCGGAACTCCCCGCTCCGGAGGCGTTGGACCCGGCGGCGTGGCCGGAGGAGCCCGCGGCGCTCATGGCCGAGGTGGACCGCGTCCTGTCGGGTCTGCTCCCCGTGCGGCGCCATCCCGCGGAGGACACCCGCGACACCGTCGAGCGGGTGGCCGACGACCCCTCGGAGGTCAGCGTGTCCGGGCTCGCCGGGCGGGAGGGGATCGGTGTGCGCCTCCTCCAGCGCCGCTTCGCCGACCACGTCGGCCTGGGACCCAAGGCGGTCATACGCCGGTACCGGCTCTACGAGGCCGCCGAGCGCGCCAGGAGGGGGTCGCCGCCCGACTGGGGGCTCCTGGCCGCCGAGCTGGGGTTCAGCGACCAGTCCCACCTGACCAGGGAGTTCACCGCCGTACTGGGAGTCACCCCCGGCCGTTACGCGACGCGCGCGACACCAGCCGGCTGAGCGTCCGGTACACCTCCGCGGCCGTCAGCTCCGGTTCGACGCAGGCGCGCACGAAGAGGCCGTCGACGGCGGCGCATACGCCCGCGCGGTCGTCCGGATCGGGCAGGTACGGCGTGAGGAAGGCGTCCACGGCCCGGTTCCAGCGCTCGACCTGGGGACGCAGGGCCGGTCGCCGCGCGGCGAGCAGGAACAGCTCGCACTCGGCCATCACGTGGGCCCGGTCGGGCCCCGACCCCGCCGCGATCATCCCGGCGAGGGCGCGCAGGGCCGCGTCCGCCCCGTCGGGCAGGGTCGCCAGGGCGGCCACGTAGGTGTCGTTGACCCGGGTGAGGGCGTCCACGAGCAGGTCGTCGACGGCCGCGTAGTAGTAGGTGACCGCGCTGGGCGCGACCCCGGCCTCGGCGGCGACGCGCCGCTGGCTGACCGAGGCCACGCCGTCGCGCTCGACCACGCGCATGACGGCGTCCAGCAGCAGTCGGCGCCGCCGTTCGCCCTTGCGCCTGCGGCCGTCGGTGATCGCCTCCGGACCGGTGGCCTCCACGCCGCCCCCGCTCAATGCCGCCCGCCCATCTCCAGGGCCATCACCCCGGCGATGATCATGGCGATCCCGCCCACCTGGACCCAGGTGAGCGACTCGCCGAAGAGCATGGTGCCGACCATGGCGACCAGCGCGATGCCCACGGCCGCCCACACGCCGTAGGCCACACCGAGGTCCATGCCCCGGGTGAGGGACTGGCTGAGCATGAGGAAGGCGCCGACGTAACCGAGCACGACGAAGACCGTGGGGACCAGGCGGGTGAAGCCCTCCGAGAGCTTGAGCGATGTGGTGCCGATCACCTCGGAGATGATCGCCCCGACCAACCAGAGCCACGACATGAGGCCTCCCAACAGGAGAAACGAGCTTTCGGCCAGGCTTTGGCGGAGCATAAACCTGAGCGTTCGCACCAGATTCTAGGCGCAGATCCCCGGGCAGAGGCTCGCCCAGGTGCGACGCAAGTTACGGATAGCCGTAATCTCATACCCGAAGGAAACTGACTCATACCCCCGGGGTGTACTGTCGCGGTCCGGTGTCCCTCCGCGTCGGTGATAACCGATCTATACCGATGCGTGAGATCTCAGAACCTTTTGGGCGCTCGCGCGTCTTACTGGCAGTACACGGCGTTCGAAGCATGACATGGAGGTACCAGACGTGACGGGAAAGACACCCCCGGTGGTGATACGCCGGTTCGGTATCGGACTGGTCGCGCTGGCGCTGGCCGCGACGGCCTGCACGTCCGGTACGGCCGAGACCCAGAGCGGGGGTTCCGAGCCCACCGACGCCGCGCCCCCCGCGGAACTGGTGATCGCCCCCGAGGACGGCGCCGGAGAGGTCGCTCCGAACTCCCCCGTCCGGGTCACCGCGGAGAACGGCGTCATCACCGACGTCCAGGTGGCCCAGTCCGTCGTCGACGAGGCCTCGACGACGGGTGAGGAGCAGGACCCGGGCCTCTACGACATGACCGGCACCCTCAACGGGGACGGTACCGAGTGGGTCAGCGACTGGAACCTGCGCCCCGGCTCGGAGGTCGTGGTCACCGCCACCGCCGAGAACGACGCCGGCGAGGAGACCGAGCTCGTCCACGAGTTCACCACCCTGGCCGCCGTTCCCGGCCAGCGCCTGGAACTGGCGTCCAACTACCCCTCCTCCGGTGACACCGTCGGCGTGGGCATGCCGATCGTGATCAACTTCGACCTGCCCGTCACCAACAAGGAGCAGGTCGAGAACTCCATGGAGGTCGTCTCCGAGCAGGGGATCGCGGGCGCCTGGAACTGGACCAACGACCAGACCGCGGTGTTCCGCCCCGAGGAGTACTGGGACCCCCACCAGGCCGTCACCGTCGACCTGCACCTCGCGGGCGTCGAGGCCTCCGAGGGCGTCTACGGAGTGAAGAACTACCAGATCGACTTCGAGGTCGGCCGCGAGCTGATCGCGACCATGCACGTGCCCGACCACGAGATGGTCATCACCGTCGACGGTGAGCACGAGCGCACCATCCCCGTGAGCAACGGCCAGGCCACCCGCCGGTTCGACACCACGAGCAGCGGCGTCCACGTGCTGATGGAGCGGTACGAGCAGATCACCATGGACTCCAGCACCGTGGGCATCGCGGAGGACTCTCCCGGCTCCTACAGCGTGGAGGTCCAGTACGCGGTCCGCACCTCCAACAGCGGTGAGTTCGTGCACGAGGCCTCCTACAACCCCGCCATCGGTTCGGCCAACACCTCCCACGGCTGCACCAACCTGCGCATGGAGGACGCCCAGTGGTTCTTCGAGAACACCCTCATGGGTGACGTGCTGAACACCACCGGCACCGACCGCGAGTTCGAGTGGAACAACGGCTGGGGCTTCTGGCAGAAGTCCTGGGACGACTGGCTGGCCGAGAGCGTGACCGGCGAGCCGCAGATCACCGACGGCTCCGGCACCCCCGGCTCCGTCCACGGCGAGCAGTAACCCGAGCGGTAACCGCATCCCGGACGCCGAGGGGGCGTCGAAGCCGCACGGCTTCGACGCCCCCTTCCGCTTGCGCGCTCCTTCCCGCCGCGTCCGGCCCCCCGGACGCCCCGGTCAGGCCTCCCGGGACAGCCGGGCGACGACGGCGTCTATCACCAGCTCGGTCACGGCGGCCATGTCGACGGCCTCGGGGTCCAGGAGCCACTGCACCTGCAGGCCGTCCATCACGGCGATGACCGCGGCCGCGGCGTCCTGCGCCGGGGTGCGCCCGTCCGGACCCGGAGCGGCGGCCGCCTCCCGGTACTCCGGCCCCAGCCGGTCCAGGACGGCGTCGCCGATCGCCCGGCGCAGCACCTTGTAGCGGTCCCGGAACCACTCCTGCGCCGGGTGCCCGTCGGTGGCGCTCTCCGCCGACAGCACCGCGTACAGCCGCGTGGTCCCCGGGCGGGCCGCGTTGCGCTCGGCGGTGGACACCAGGTGGTCCAGCATCCGGCCGCCCTCCGGCGCCGGGTCGATGTCGTCGCGCAGCTCCAGGACCGCGGTGAGCAGGTCGGTCTTGGAACCGAAGTGGTGCAGGACCCCCGCCGGGGTGATGTCGAGCATCGCCGCGATGTCGGCCAGCGAGGTGTTGTGGAACCCCTGCGCGGCGAACACGTGGGCGGCCGTACGCAGGATCTGCTCGCGCCGGTTCACCCTCCTGCGCGGCGTCGGGGCCTCCTCGGCGCCGGGGGAGGGGTGGGTGTCCGACGCTGGGGTCGTCTCGCTCATTCCTGCTCTCCGCTCCTGCGCTCCTTCGGGAGCGCTCCGGGTCCGTGGCTGGGGTCGGGACCCGCCTCTACGGTATCGAGTCCCCCCACCTCTCTTGCTTAATAAATATTAAGTAAGTAGGGTCCTTCCACGAGACGTACGTCACAGGACCAGGGGCTCATGACTTCAGACCTTCACGCCCGTGTCACCCGGCTCCCGATCGAGGACAAGGTGCGCCTGCTGACCGGACGCACCGGGTGGGTCCTGCACGAGAGCCCGGAGGCCGGGCTGCTGCCGATCACCGTCTCCGACGGCCCCGCCGGGGTGCGCGGCACCGAGGCCACCGAGCAGGAGCACTCGGCCAGCACCCCCAGCCCCACCGCGGTCGCCGCGGCCTGGGACACCGGGCTGATGGAGCGCGTCGGCCGCTTCTTCGCCGCCGAGGCCCGCCGCAAGGACGTCGACGTCGTCCTAGCCCCGGTGCTCAACCTCCACCGCTCACCCGTCGGCGGGCGCCACTTCGAGTGCTTCTCCGAGGACCCCCTCCTCACCGGCGAACTCGGCGCGGCCTTCGTGCGCGCCGTCCAGGGGAAGGGGGTGGGAGCCTGTGTCAAGCACTTCGTCGGCAACGAGACCGAGTACGAGCGCACCAGCTACCGCGCCCGCATCGACGAGCGCACCCTGCGCGAGGTCTACCTGCCGCCCTTCGAGGCCGCCCTGGCCGCCGGGGCGTGGACCGTCATGGCCGCCTACAACGGCGTGGACGACGGTGTGGAGTCCAACAGCATGACCGACCACCACCGCCTGCTCACCGGTCTGCTCAAGGGGGAACTCGGCTTCGACGGCGTGGTGGTCAGCGACTGGACCGCCGCCCGCAGCACCGCGCCCTCCGCCAACGCCGGGCTCGACCTGGTCATGCCCGGCCCGCGCGGCCCCTGGGCCGAGGGAGACGCCCTCCTGCGGGCCGTCCGCTCCGGCGAGGTCCCCGAGTCCGTCGTCGACGACAAGGTCGTGCGCATCCTGCGCCTGGCCGCCCGGGTCGGCAAGCTCGACCACGACACCTCACCCGCCGTCGAGGGCGAGGACGAGCGCGTCCTCCTGCGCGAGATCGGCTCGCGCGGCCACGTCCTGCTCCGCAACGAGGGCGGCCTGCTGCCCGTCGCCGTCGAAGGAGTGCGCCGGATCGCGCTCATCGGCCCGAACGCTGTGGACGCCTACACCCAGGGCGGCGGCAGCGCGCACGTCAACTCCAAGTACCTGGTCAGCCCCGCCGAGGGGCTCCGCGAGGCCCTGCCCGAAGGCGTCGAGCTCACCGTCGTGCGCGGCGGCGACCCCCGGCGGTTCCTGCCCGCGGCCTCACTCGACGTCGTCACCTCCCTGGGCGCGACCCTCCTCGACGCCTCCGGAGAGCCCGTCGGCGCCCCCGAGCTCGACCGCACCGCCTTCCACCTCGGCGTCGACGACCCCCGCGCGGTCAGGGCCGTCGTCACCGCCGATCTCCGCCTCACCCGGCGGGGCCTCCACCAGGTGGAGGTCGGCGTGGTCGGCCGCCACACCGTCCGCGTCGACGGCGGCGTCCTGGCCGAGGGCGGCCGCACCGCCTCCGACGCCGAGATCCTGGAGTCGCGGCACAGCCACCCCGACGGGCCCCGCACCGGGGTCGAGGTCGACGCGCCCCGCACGGTCCGCGTCGAGATCGACGTGGAGGTCGCCGACTTCGGCGGCTTCGGCCGCGGCGTCGTCGCCCAGATCCGCCACCTGCCGCCCGGCCCCTCCGAGGAGGAGGAGATCGCCGAGGCGGTCCGGGCCGCCGAGGAAGCCGACGTCGCGATCGTGGTGGTCGGCACCAACGACGAGGTCGAGTCCGAGGGCTACGACCGGCCCACCCTCGCGCTGCCCGGACGCCAGGACGAGCTCGTCCGCCGCGTCGCCGCGGCCAACCCGCGTACCGCCGTCGTGGTCAACGCCGGAGCCCCCGTGCTCCTGCCCTGGCTCGACGAGGTCCCCGCCGTCCTGTGGTCCTGGTTCGGCGGCCACGAGTACGGCCACGCCCTCGCCGACACCCTCACCGGGCGGTCCGAGCCCACCGGCCGCCTGCCCTGGACCCTGCCCCGCGACCACGCCGACGCCGCCGTCATGGACACCCGCCCCCACGACGGGGTCATGGCCTACGACGAGGGCGTGTTCGTCGGCTACCGCGCCTACGACCGCGACGGGCGCGAGCCCCACCGCCCCTTCGGGTTCGGGCTCGGCTACACCGACTGGGAGATCACGGGAGCCTCCCTCGACGGCGCCCTCCCCGAACGCGACGGCGGCCTGCTCGACGGCCCCGTCCGCGTCACCGCGACGCTCGCCAACACCGGCGCCCGGCCGGGCCGCCACGTGGTGCAGGTCTACGTGGAGCCCCCCGCCGACGGCGCGGGCACCACGCGTCCGGTACGGTCCCTGGCCGCGTTCGCCTCCGTCCGGGCCGAACCCGGGGAGGAGGCCACCGTCCGCCTCGACGTCCCGCCGCGGGCCTTCGCGGTCTGGGACACCGCCACGCACGCGTGGCGCACCCCGAAGGGGGCCTACCGCCTCGCGGTCGGCTCATCCAGCCGCTCCGTCGCCCACCGCCTCTCCCTCGACCTCTAACCCCCACAGAAGGTCCTCCCCCAGGAGACAGCATGAAAGTTCCCCTCCCCCCGCCCGGCGGTATGTCCCGCCGCGACTTGGTCCGCGCGGGTCTGACGGCGTCGGCGCTCGGCTCCGCCGCGGCACTCGGCGGGTGCGCCGCCACCGTCGGCCCGGCCGAGGACCGGCCGCTCGTCCCTCCCAAGGGCCCCGACGAGAACATCACGCTCACGTACTGGACCTGGTGGCCGGGCCTCCAGGCCGTGGCCGACATCTGGAACGCCGAGCACCCCGACATCCAGGTCAGGGCCGTGACCATCCCCGGAGGACTCGACGGCGGCTACGCCAAGATGTTCAACTCCCTGATCGCGGGCAACCAGCCCGACCTGGCGCAGGTGGAGTTCTTCCAGATCCCCTCGTTCCTGCTGGAGAACGGGCTGGAGGACCTCGGCCGGTACGGCGTGACGGAGTACGCCGACCGCTACGACGAGTGGCAGTGGCTCCAGGCCTCCTACGTCGGCGGCCACTACGGCGTCCCCGTGGACTCCGGACCGATGACGTACTTCTACCGCGCCGACAAGTACGAGGAGTGGGGCGTCGACGGCGCGCCCGCCACCTGGGAGGAGTACGCCGAGGCGGCCCGCCGCGTGGCGGCCGCGGGGGACGGCGCCTTCATCGAGTCCTTCCCCGTCGGCGACGCGGACTGGCTCGCTGCCATGTGCATGCAGGCCGGAGCCCGGTGGTTCGGCACCGAGGGCGGGGAGTGGTCGGTCAACCTCGTCGACGACGCCTCGGTACGGGTGGCCGAGTTCTGGGAGGGGCTGGTCCGTGAGGGCGTCCTCGACCTCACCCGCGCCGTGTGGTCCACCGGCTGGTTCCAGGGCCTGCAACAGGGCACCATCGGCACGTGGACGGTCGGAAGCTGGGGCGACGCCATCATCAGGGGCAACGACCCCGACAACCCCGGCCGGTGGAAGGCCGCCGGCATGCCCCAGTGGGGCGGCGGGGAGCGGCGGGAGGGCACCTGGGGAGGCTCGGCCTCGGCCGTGCTCACCGGGGCGCCCCACCCCCACGAGGCGATGCTGTTCGCGAACTGGCTCAGCACCGACCAGCGCGCGGTGGACGCCATGATCACCGAGTGCGGCATCGGCTGGGCGGCCTCGGAGGAGCTCAACACGAACTCGGTCCGCAACCAGGGGCCCGACCCCTACTTCTCGGACCAGAACTACACGAGCACCATCGCCGAGGCCACCGGGTACATCCCCACCGACTGGGAGTGGGGGCCCACTCTGTCCAGTACCAAGGACCACATCGGCGACGCGTTCCGCTCCGCCGTCGCCGAGGGCACCTCCTTCGTGGACGCCCTGGCCCTCGCGCAGAAGAGGACCGTCGACGACATCCGGAACAAGGGCCTGTCGGTGAGGAGCGCGTCATGACCGCCACCACGCGCAGCGCGCCCGGGGAGGAGTCCCCGGACGGGCCGCGCACGGCCACCGCCGCGCCGCCCCGACGCCGGTCCCGGGCCCGGTCCCGTGCCCTGGTCCCCTGGGGGTTCGTCGGACCGTTCCTGGCACTGTTCACCCTGTGCTTCGTCCTGCCGATCCTGTACGCGGTCTACCAGAGCTTCATCCAGATCCGCCGGTACGGACTGTTCGGCGAGGAGGGCCGGGAGACCGTCTTCGCCGGGCTGGACAACTACACCCGGGCCCTGGGGCAGGAGACGTTCGTCGACTCCATCGGCCGCGTGCTGCTCTTCGGCGCTGTCCAGGTCCCGGTCATGCTCGGCCTGGCCCTGGTGCTGGCCCTGCTCCTGGAGTCGGCCTCGGCCCGGTGGCCCGGCTTCTTCCGCGCCCTGTACTTCATGCCCTACGGAGTCCCCGGCGTGGTGGCCTCGCTGCTGTGGGGATTCCTGTACGTCCCGGGCCTGTCCCCGATCCTGGACGTGGCCGGGCTGGTGGGCCTGGAACCGGACCTGCTCGGTCCGAGCGGCGTGCTGTGGTCCATCGCCAACATCATCACGTGGATGTTCATCGGCTACAACATGCTGATCCTCGTCGCGCAGCTCAAGACGATCCCCGGCGAGCTGTACGAGTCGGCGCGCATCGACGGGGCCGGACCGCTCCAGACCGCATGGAACATCCAGCTTCCGCTGATCCGACCCGCCCTGGTGCTGACCACGATCTTCTCCATCATCGGCACCCTCCAACTGTTCGCCGAGCCGCAGATCCTGGCGGCGTTCACGGTGAACATCGACTCCGCGTACACACCGAACATGGCGGCGTACAACTCCGCGTTCACCGACAACGACTACAACGTGGCGGCGGCGCAGTCGGTCGTCGTGGCCCTGACCGCGTTCGTGCTCTCGTTCGGGTTCCTCTGGTTGGTCAACAGGAAGGACCGGCGGCGATGACCACGACCGACGTCAAGAAGGACGACAGGGCGCCCGCGCGGCGCCGCCGCGGGGGCGGGGGCACCGCGACCGGCGCATCCGCCAGGTCCAGGATCCTGGTCACCGCGATCCTCGCCGTCGCCGCCGTCTACTTCCTGGTACCGGTGTACTGGGTGTTCGTGGCCGCGACCAAGACCACCTCGGACCTGTTCGACTCGTTCGGCTTCGGGCTGGGCGAGGAGTTCGTCCTGTTCGCGAACGTCTCCGAGGTCCTCACCTACAACGGCGGCGTCTTCTGGCGCTGGACCCTCAACAGCCTCCTGTACTCGGTGCTCGGCGCCCTGCTGGCCACCCTGCTGGCGGCCGCCGCCGGGTACGCCCTGGCCAAGTACGACTTCCGGGGCCGGGAGCTGGTCTTCGGCCTGGTCCTGGGCGGCGTGCTCGTCCCCGCGGCGGCCACCGCACTGCCGCTGTACCTGCTGTTCAGCCAGATCGGCCTGGCCAACACCTACTGGGCGGTCCTGCTGCCCGGCCTCATCTCCCCGTTCGGCCTCTACCTGTGCCGGATCTACGCGGACGCCTCGGTGCCCGACTCCGTCATCGAGTCGGCCCGGCTGGAGGGCGCGGGCGAGGGGCGCATCTTCTTCACGCTCGGGCTGCGCATGATGGCACCCGCGCTGGTGACGGTGTTCCTGTTCCAGATGGTCGGCATCTGGAACAACTACTTCCTGCCGCTGGTGATGCTCGCCGACGAGGAGCTGTACCCGATCACCCTGGGGCTGGTGACCTGGCAGTCCTACCAGGGACGCGACATCGAGATGTACACGCGGGTGGTGACGGGCTCCATGCTGTCGGTCATCCCGCTGGTCATCGCCATCATCGTCCTCCAGCGCTACTGGCGCGGAGGCATGACCGCGGGCGCCGTCAAGGGCTGACCCGCGTCGGCGGGACCTCCGATCGAGCCCTTCGGGGGTCCCGCCTCCCCGGCCCCGGCCTCCCCGGGCCGGGTCAGCGTCCGTCGTGCTCCATGGCGGGCGGCGGGATCTCGGCCACGCCGTCCGGACCGCAGGGCATCGGCCCGGGCGGCGGTGGACCCCAGTGGGGCTCGGGCGCGGGGGACTCCGCGGCCAGGCGCGCCAGCGCCCGCTCCGTGGGCGACTCGGGCTCGGGGACGTACATCATCACCCGCTGGTCGGTGTCGGGGACGTACAGCACCTGGCACTCGAACACCAGTGTCCCCACGAGGGGGTGCTCCACCCTCTTGGTGAACCCGCGCCTGCTGCGCACCTCGCGCGACTCCCACATCCGTGTGAACCTCGGGGAGGTGCCCAGCAGCGTGGTGACCAGCCGGGCGATGCCCGGATCGCCGGGGTAGCGGGCGTAGGCGGTGCGCAGGTCCGCCACGGAGTAGTGGGTGAAGCACTCGGCGTTGGGATCGTCCCAGTGCGGGTCGTCGTCCGGCTGGGAGAACATCCACTCGATGATGTTGCGCCGGTCCGCCGGAAGCGCCGTCATGTCCCCGATGAAGTGGGTGGCCATCCGGTTCCAGGCGAGGACGTCGTACTTGGCGTCCAGCACGTAGGCGGGGGTGGTGGCCAGGCCGTCCAGCAGGTGCCGCACCGCCGTGGTCACCTCTCGGCTGGGCCGCCGGGTGACGGGCGGCTCGGCTCCGGCCAGGTGGAAGAGGTAGGCGCGCTCGTCCGTGTCCAGCATGAGGGCGCGCGAGAGCGCCGACAGCACCTGCCGTGACGGATGGGGGCCGCGTGCCTGCTCCAGCCGCACGTAGTACTCCACCGACATCCCGGCGAGCTGGGCCACCTCCTGGCGGCGCAGGCCGGGGGTGCGCCGGCGCCCGGTGTCGGGCAGCCCGACGTCGCCGGTGCCGATCCTGGCGCGCCGGTCGCGCAGGAACGCCGCGAGTTCGCCGCGGTCCACCATCGGTTGCCTCCTCGGATCGGTGTCCTCCTCCAGGATGCCCCAGGAACGCGCTCCTGACAGTGGTACCGCCGGTACCAGTCTCGGCCGTTCCTTCCTCACCACCCGGTCCGGCCCCACGATGGGGGCATGGCGAAGACACAGAACGACAGGATCGCCCTCGTGACCGGGGCGAACAAGGGGATCGGATTCCAGACCGCGCGGCTGCTGGGGCTGGAGGGGATGACGGTGCTGGTCGGGTCCCGGGACGCCGAGCGCGGCGTCGAGGCCGAGAAGGCCCTGCGCGAGGAGGGGGCCGACGCCCGCGCGCTGGCGCTGGACGTCACCGACGCCGAGAGCGTCCGGGCCGCCGCCGCACGGGTGGAGGCGGACTTCGGACGGCTGGACGTGCTGGTCAACAACGCGGGCGTGGCCATGGACTGGGGCGGGATCGGCGACACCGACCCGACCGCGTTCCTCCGGACGCTGGAGGTGAACGTGGTGGGCACGGTGACGGTCACCGACGCGTTCCTGGACCTGCTGCGCCGCTCGGAGTCCGCGCGTGTGGTGAACGTGTCCAGCGAGATCGGCTCGATCGGGACGATGACCGACCCGGCCAGCCCGTTCTTCGCGATGGAGGGCAACGCCGGGTACCCCGCCTCGAAGGCGGCGGTGAACATGGTGACGGCCCTGTACGCCAAGGCCCTCGCACCCGCCGGGGCCAAGGTGAACGCGGCCAACCCCGGATACTGCGAGACCGACCTCAACCACAACACGGGCCACCGCACCCCCGAACAGGGCGCGCGGGTGAGCCTGCACCTGGCGACCCTGCCCGACGACGGGCCGAGCGGGGTGCTGTGGGGCCACCTGGCCTCCGAGTCGGCCCCGGAGAGCTACGGCGTCCTGCCCTGGTAGCCGCGGGGGCCGCGCCGGGCGCCGCCCCGCCCGGCGCCGGCCCTCACCAGGCCCGGACGCCGCCGACCGGAGCGGGCAGGCGCTCGTTCAGCCAGGTCCAGGTGCCGTCGTTCTCGGTGAAGCGGCGCTGGACGCGCTCCACCTCCGTGATCGGGTTCGCGAACACCTCGGTCCACGCCCCGGCGGTGCGCTCCTCCAGGTAGAGGCTGCCGGCGTCGGTGCGCATACGCACCGCCTGCAGGGTGTGGGAGGAGCCGTCGCACAACTGGATGCGGTAGTACGCCATGGGAATTCCCTGGGAGTGTGGTTCGTCCTGGTCGGAAAGGACGGTGCGTTTCCCGGAACGCGCGTGGGCACCGGTGGGTGCGTGGGGGATCGGTTTCCCGGGGCGGCGCGCGGCGGGACGTGCGTGGTCGTGCCGCGGGAGCGCCTGCGGGGCGGCGGCGGAAGTGCCGCGACCCGGAGTGCTCCGGGGAAACAGGTGCGGGTGCCGGGGCACCGTGCCGTCTGTGTTATCGGACTCTACTCCTGTCCGGTGCGGGGCACGGCCGTGAACGGAGGCAGGGCAGATGAAATTCGGATGATCCGGCGGTGATCATGGATTCGGATTCGGAGAAAGGCTCTGTTATCGCCACATTGCGCTCATTCCGGTAGCAATAGGGAAATAATTGCCCGGGCTCGGCATCCGGCACAGCCGTCCACGCGTCCCGCCACGCGGTCCTCGGCCCGACCGGCCCGACCGGGCCGGGCGGGGCCTTCGGGACCGTGGCCGTCGGGGACCCCGGACGGGTGGGGCTCGACCACCCTCGTGAAGGCGCTTTTCGCTCCCGAGTGCTGTCCCTCCACGCCACCCAGCCCCGAATGAGCGAGGTTCCCCTCCAGTGCCCACGGCCTCCTTCACCGTCGTCCTGCCCACGGCCGTCACCGGCCTGGATCCCGGCGATCCGGTCAGGATCGGCCCCTACCGGCTGCTCAAACGGCTGGGGGCGGGCGGCATGGGCCTCGTGTAAGCGGCGCGGGACGAGAGCGGCCGTCTGGCGGCCGTCAAGCTGATCCACCCGGAGTACGCGTCGGCCGACGACTTCCGGGCGCGTTTCGCGCGCGAGGTGGACCTGCTGGACCGTGTGGGCGGCGCCTGCGCCGTGCCGCTGCTGGAGGCCGACACCGACGCGGCCCGGCCCTGGCTGGCGAACCCGCTCGTGCGCGGCATGACGCTGAGCGAACACCTGCGCAAGCACGGCCCGTTGAACGGGGAACTGCTGCGCGGCCTGGCGGTGGGGGTGGCCGAGGCGCTGGCCCATATCCACGAGGCGGGGATCGCGCACCGCGACCTCAAGCCCTCGAACATCATCCTGTCACCGGAGGGGCCGCGCGTCCTGGACTTCGGGGTGGCGCGGGCGGTCGACCAGACGGCCATCACCCGCACCGGGATGCTGAGCGGGTCGCCCGGATGGATCAGTCCGGAGCACTGCCGCGGCGAGCCGGTCTCCACCGCCGACGACGTGTTCGCGTGGGGCGCGCTGGTGGCGTACGCGGCGACGGGCCGCCCGCCGTTCGGGTCGGGGAACGCGGCCGCCGTGGCGCACCGGGTGCTGAACACCCCGCCCGACACCGACGGCTTCTCGGGCCCCCTGGCGGACCTGTCCCTGCGGGCACTGAGCAAGCAGGCGGCGGAGCGGCCCACCGCTCTGGAACTGGTGCACGGCGTGGTCCAGGCCGCCTCCCCGGGCCGGGCCATCGCGCCGGTCCGCGACGTCGGGACCGCCGCGGCGGCCACCGCCGGCCTGCTGGACCGCGACTGGCACGGTGTGCGGACGGGCGCCGAGCGCGAGTACGAGATCCCCGCGGTCGGTGGGGGCGGACCCGACGGGTCCTGGCCCGTGCCGGGGCCGCCCTCGGGGCCCTGGTCCTCCTGGCGGGGCTCATCGTGGGCGGTGTGGCCCTCGGCCGGAACTGGGAGCACCTGCCCATGGCCACGTGGTTCGCGGCCGGCGAGGAGCCCGAACCCGCCGAGGGGGAGCCCGTGGAGGAGGAGCGCCGCGTTCCCGGGCCGGTCTCCCAGGAGGAGCCGTCCGAGGAGCCCTCGGAGGAACCGTCCGAAGAGCCCTCGGAGGAGCCGTCCGAGGAACCCGACGAGGAGCCGGAGGAGGCGGAGCGGTCGGAGGAGCCCTCGGAGGAGCCCGAACCCGAGACCCCGCCGGAACCGGTGACTGTGCCGCTGACCGTGTTCAACGCCGAGGGGCCCTGTCAGGCCTCGCGCGCGCCGGAGTGCGGTCTGCGGATCGTCCACGACCCGTACGCCCCCTACGCCGACCCGGGCAACCGGGCCGGCCGGGTCTGGCACGGCGACGTCCTCCAGACGACGTGCCGGGTCACGAACGGCGTCACCGTCACGGACGAGAGCGGGAAGAGCTCCAGCACCATGTGCCGGGTGACCACCGGGGGCGGCGCCGCCGGCTGGCTGCCGGGCGTGCGCACACGCGACGACGCGCAGATCCGCACCTGCGCGGGCCACGAGGTCTGAGGCCCGGCGGCGGGTCAGGAGGCGGACGAGGCGAGGCGGGCGCGGGCCTCCATCAGCGCGAAGCCCAGCAGGTTGAGGCCCCGCCAGCGTTCCGGTACCCGCGCGTCGTCGTTCTTCGCACCCAGTCCGATGCCCCACACCCGGTCGCGGGGACTCGCCTCCACCAGCACCCGCCCGCCGGTGCCCAGCAGGAACTCCCGCAGGTCCGGGTTCTGGCCGAACTTGGCGACGCCGGCCTCGACCACGATCCCGAAGCGGGCCGCCTCCCATGCCTCCTGGTCGAAGCCGCGCACCTGTCGGCCGATCACCTTGGCGTCCCGGGGATGGCCCGCGGCGAGGATCCGCTCCTCGGCCTCGGCGTCGCCGAACAGGCGCGCCTTGGCGGCCATCATGTAGTGCTCCGCGGTGGGGTAGCCGGTTCCGTCCACGGTGAAGGCGGCGGGCCACCACTGCGAGAGGCAGCTCGCCGACACACCACCGTCCGCGGGCGGCTTGTGCCCCCAGAAGCACAGGTACTTCGCCCGCCCCGTCGAGGCGATCAGCTCTTCCACCGTGCGCGCGCCCGCGGGGTCGCGTGTGTCCGTCATGGCGGGAAGTGTCCCAGACGACGGTGACGGACGGCCGCCGCGCGGAGGTGGCCGTCCCGCGGGTGCGTCCGGCGTACGGATGCGTCCGGTCGGCGGGGGTGCCCGGTGTGCGGGGGCGGCGGTGGTCCGCGGAGGAGGATCCCCGGTACGCGGGGCCGACGGGTACGGGGAGCCAGGACTGAACCACGTTCTGTTATGTGTCCCCACCAGGGTGAATGCCCGGCGCGGGGAATCTTTCGATTTCGCACTCTATGTGGCCAGAGGGATAGGTATTACCATTTGTCCTTCGGAAAAGGTCATCCCGGTTATCCGGCCGGGAGTGCGGCCTCTTTTCGGAAATACCCGCTCACAGAACAGGAATCCCCATGACCGATAGATCGCTCCTGTCCGGAGTCGGCGACGTCACCACACTGCTCGCGAGGATGGTGGTCGGCGTCGTCTTCGTCTCCCACGGTTGGCCGAAGGCGACCGACCTCGACGGCACCGCCCAGGGCTTCGCCTCCCTGGGAATCCCCTTCCCCCAGTTCTCCGCCCTCCTCGGCGCCCTCATCGAGGTGGGCGCCGGACTGGCGCTCATCGTCGGCTTCGCCCTGCCCCTCGCCGGATTCCTCCTGGCGTTCATGATGGCCAACGCCTACTACTTCGCCCACCTCGGCGACCCGCTGGTCGGCGGGTTCGAGTTCCTCCTGGTCCTTGGTGCCACCGCTCTGGCCCTCGGTTTCGCCGGCGGCCGCTACTCCCTGGACCGCGTCATGCCGTGGGGCCGACCCCGCCGCCGGGCCTCTGAACCCGTACCGGCCTCCTGACCAGGGCACCCGGCCGTCCGTCGCCGGAGGCGGACGGCCCGGGTGGCTTTTCACGAGCCACCTGTGCCAGGAACACTTTTTCACTTGCTTATCCGCTTTCACACATCAGACAGAGGAACACCGCGTACTTCCCGGCGCCGCACGGCGCCCCCGGACTTTCGTGAAAGACGGACGGAGTTAGCGCACGAGAACATTCGGTTCCGCACGCCGAACAGAAGGACATATTTCGCACAGCCCCCACGCCTGCTCTCCAACCCCACGCGTCTGTCCCAGCCCCGCGTAGTCGCCCCGGTCCCACCCACGCACCTCAGACCCCACGCGTCCGCCCCCCCGGACCGCGGTCGCGCGCCACCGCCGACCGGATGTCGTCGTCGATCGCGCGCCGCCGAACGGGCGCCGCGGCCGGCCGCCGACGGCAGCGGTCCGGCGGAGTGCCGTAAAAGGGGTGAACACTGCCTACTATGCAGGTCATGCGCATTCTCGTGGTCGAGGACGACGACCGGGTCGCCCGTGGTCTGGTGACCGCTCTGCGGGCGGCCTCCTTCGACGTCCAGCGGGTGGCCACCGCCGAGCGCGCCCTCAGCGCCCCGCCCGCCGACGTCGTCCTCCTCGACCTCGGCCTGCCCGACGCCGACGGCATCGACCTGCTGCGCAGGCTCCGCGACCGCCCGCAGACCGCCATCATCGCCGTCACCGCGCGCGGCGAGGAACGCGACCGGGTGCGCGGACTGCGCGCCGGGGCCGACGACTACGTCGTCAAGCCCTTCGGCGTCGCCGAGCTCCTCGCCCGCATCGACGCGGTCCTGCGCCGCACCCGCACGGCGCGGGCCGAGGCCGTCGACGAGGAGCCCCGGCTCAGGGCCGGCGCGCTCACCATCGACACCGGCTCCCGCGCGGCCGTGGCCGGCGGCACCGAGCTCCAACTGACCCGCAAGGAGTTCGACCTGCTGGCCCTCCTCACCTCCCGGTCCCCGTCGGTCGTGGCCCGCGACCAGATCCTCGACCAGGTGTGGGGCGCCGCCTGGGAGGCCTCCTCCAGGACCCTGGACACCCACATCGGCTCACTGCGCGCCAAGCTCGGCCACACCGTCCGCATCCGGACCGTGCGCGGTGTCGGATACGTCCTCGACGGGTCCTGAACCGTGCTCCGCAGACTGCTCGCCGTCCTCCTGCCCGCCGCGTTCGTCCTGGTCGCCGCGGCCGTCGTCCCGCTGGGGACCGTCATCGCCCAGCAGCGGACCCAGGAGGTGTACGTCGACCGGCTGGGGGACGCGGGCCGGTTCGCGGCGCTGGCCCGCACCGCCCTGGAGACCGACCGCCGGGACGCGCTCGTACAGGAGATGTCCCGCTACGAGGACCTGTACGGCATCCCGGTGGCCGTGGTCGCACCCGACGGCGGGACCGTGACCGGGTCCGGAGGCACCGGGCGCCTGAACGAGGTCCTCGCGGACCTGGACTCCCCGAACACCGTCACCGTCGCCCTGGCCGGGGAGCGTCCCGCCCCGCCCACCACCGTCTGGCCCTGGGCGCCCGAGCCCCTCGTGGTCGCCGAGCCCGTCGGCAGGGACAGCGAGGTGGTCGGCGCGGTCGTCCTCGTCGCCCCCACCGACCGCCTCGGCGCCGACATCCTCGGGTCGTGGGGGTGGCTCGCGCTGTTCAGCCTGGTGCCCCTGGGGCTGTTGGTGGCGGTCTCGCTGCCGCTGTCGCGCTGGGTCCTGCGCCCCATCGGCGGACTGGACGCGGCCACCACCGCGGTGGCCTCGGGGGACCTGGACGTGCAGGTGGACGCCGAGCGCGGCCCGCCGGAGCTGCGCCGCCTCACCGAGTCCTTCAACACGATGGTCGACGTGGTGCGCAGATCCCTGGAGCGCCAGCGCTCCTTCGTCTCCGAGGCCTCCCACCAGCTCCGCAACCCCCTGGCCAGCCTTCGTCTGGCGGTGGAGAACCTCGCGCCCCACCTCACCACGGAGGAGGCCAGGGAGGCGCACGCCGTGGCCGTGGACGAGACCACGGCCATGCACCGGATGCTCAACTCCCTGCTGGCCGCGACCCGCCTGGAGAGCGTGACGGGTACCGAGGCCGTGGAGGTCGCCGAACTGCTGGACACGCGGACGGAGCGCTGGCGCGCCCTGGGCACGGCCCGGGGGATCTCCGTGTCCGCCGACGTCCCCGAGGGGGTGCGGGTACAGGCTCCGGCCGGGGGCCTGGGCAGCATCCTCGACGAACTGGTGAGCAACGCCCTGCGGCTGTCAGGGGGGACCCGGGTGGAGGTGCGCGTCCGGGCGGGCGACCCGGTCCGGATCAGCGTGCTCGACGACGGGGAGGGACTGGCCGAGGAGGAGCTCGGCACCGCCCTGAACCGCTTCTGGCGCTCAGCCCGGCACCAGAACACCGAGGGGACCGGGATGGGGCTGGCGATCGTCGCCGACCTGGTCCGCGGCGCCGGCGGGGAGCTGGCGCTGGGCGAAGGCCTGCCCGGAGACGGGCGCCCCGGGTTCGGCGCGGTGATCTCCCTGCCGCCCGCGCCGCCGGAGGCCGACTGACCCCCGGGACGCCGCACGGTCCCTCGCGGGACGTCGTCCGGCCCTCCGGGAAGCCGCCCGGTCCCCACGGGGTCCTCAGACGGAGACCCCACGGGTCTCACCGGTCCCTGGAGGGCCTCACGCGGGTTTGTTCTCCCGGTACCAGCGCACGGCGCCGCGGTGCAGGGGGACCGCACCGGTGGAGATGCCGGTGCGCACGTTGATCTGGGCCGCCTCCGGGCGGGAGGCCGCGATCCTCCTGGCGCCCGTGTACACGGTGTCGGCGACCAGGTGGGCGAGCCTCTCCGACAGGTCGGCCGAGCACAGCAGCAGGTTCGGCACGGACATGGTGGGGCAGGAGGGCACGCCCTCGTAGGTGGTCGCCGGGACACTGGCGGGGAAGTACGCCTCGGGGCGGACGCCGGCCATGGCGGCCGCAGCGTCGGAGAGGTCGATCAGGCGTATCACGTGCCGCTCCGCCAGGTCGGCGATGGCCGGGGTGGGCAGCCCCGTCAGGGAGAACATCGCGTCGATCTCCCCGCGGCCCAGGGCCCGGGCGGAGTCCGCCTGGTTCATCCGCACCACCTCCATTCCCACCCCGGTCTCCGCGAGGATCTGGTCCGCGGTGAACTCGGTGCCGGAGTCGTCCGCGCCCACCGAGATCCTGCGTCCCTCCAGGTCCCCCAGACGGCGCACGGGCGACCCGTCCAGGACCACGAGGTGCACGAAGCTGTCGTAGAGGCGGCCGATCGCGCGGAGGGGGTCGGCGCCGGCCACCTCGCCGGCCATGACCGAGTCGAGGTTGGCCAGGCCGAGCTGCGCCTCACCCGCCTCGATGAGGCGCAGGTTGTCATGCGAGGCGCCGGTCTCGACGGTCCTCACCCGGGTCCCGGGCAGGCGCTCGTCCAGCAGGCGCGCGATCTCCGCACCGATCTCCCGGTACACGGCTCCGGGCGGGCCGGTGGCCACCACGAACACCGGGGCCGGGGACGGGGGTTCCCGCCATGTGCAACCGCTCACCGCCGCCAGGGCGAGGGCGCCCGCGGCGCCCCGCAGGGCGGTACGCCGGTTCGGTCCCCTCGGATGCATATGTGCAGCTTAGGCAGTGTGGAGCGGTGCCCCGGCGCACCGTCTCGCGGATCACCCCGTGTCCCAGGTCACCGACCCACCGTGTCCCAATGTCAGAGGAACCTCAAGTTTTGGGTGAGGTGTTGGACACCCCTGGGGGAGATACCCACCATCGCTGTAGCAAGTCGGAGTAACCCGGGGGAAACCGGCAGGCAAACCCAGTGAGACGCAGGAGTCCCCCGGTGGGCGAAACCCCGCCCCCAGTCGCCCGTAACAGGAGGAACCCATGGCGTCCCCGAAGGGTGTCGACACGCCGGACACCACGTCGCCCACACAGGACGGCAAGCCCGCGAACAGCTTTCCCCGCTCCCGCGTCATCGGCCTGGTCGCCGGTCCGCTGGTCGGCCTGCTGGTCTACTTCCTCATGCCGGACATGCCCATGCCCCTCGGCGAGGGGGAGGACGGCGATCCGGTCATGTCGGCCAACGGCCGGGCCGTCGCGGGCATCACCGCGTTCATCGCCATCTGGTGGGCCACCGAGGCCATCCCGATCCCCGCCACCTCGCTGCTGCCCCTAGTGCTCTTCCCCGTCATGATCCAGGGCACGTCCGTCGACGACGTCGCCCCGTCCTACGGCTCGGACACCATCTTCCTGTTCATGGGCGGCTTCATGCTCGCCCTGGCGATGCAGAGGTGGAACCTCCACAAGCGGATCGCGCTGACCATCGTCTCCAAGGTCGGCTCCAACACCGCCGGCCTCGTCGGCGGCTTCATGATCGCGACAGCGTTCATCTCCATGTGGGTCTCTAACACCGCGACCGCGGTGATGATGCTGCCCGTGGGCATCTCGGTCGTCGCGCTCATCACCCAGTTCCGCAACGGGAGGACGGACGCGAACTTCGCCACCGCGCTCATGCTCGGTATCGCCTACGCCGCCTCCATCGGCTCGGTCGCCACCATCATCGGCACCCCGCCCAACGTCCTGATGGTCGCCTACCTGGCCGACAACCACGACGTCCACATCGGCTTCGGCCAGTGGATGGCGGCCGGCGTCCCCCTGGCCGTGGTCTTCCTGTTCATCGCCTGGTTCGTCCTGGTCCGCGTCTTCCGCCCCGAGACCCGGAAGGTCGAGGGCGCGCAGGACCTGATCCGCGGCGAGCTCGCCGAGATGGGCCCGATGTCGCGCGCCGAGAAGATGGTGCTCGCCGTCTTCGCCCTCGCCGCGCTCTCCTGGATCTTCGTCCCGGTCCTGGCCGACGTCGAGGCCGTCGCCGCCGTCGCCCCGTGGCTGGGCAGCTTCGGCGACGCGGTCATCGCGATGACCGCCGCGATCGCGCTGTTCCTCATCCCCGTCGGCCGCGGGACCCGCCTGCTGGACTGGGAGACCGCCGTCCAGCTCCCGTGGGGCGTCCTGCTGCTCTTCGGCGGCGGCCTGGCCATCTCCTCGCAGTTCACCGCCACCGGACTGAGCACCTGGGTCGGCGGACAGGTCTCCGCCCTGGCGGGCGTCCCCGTCTGGGTCATCATCCTGGCGGTCGCCGCCCTGGTCCTCGGTCTGACCGAGCTCACCAGCAACACCGCCACCGCCGCCACCTTCCTGCCGATCCTCGGCGGTGTGGCGATCGGCATGGACGTCGACGTGATGGTCCTCGTCATCCCGGCCGTCCTCGCCGCCAGCATGGCCTTCATGCTGCCGGTGGCCACCCCGCCGAACGCGATCGTCTTCGGTACCGGCCACGTGCGGATCGGCCAGATGATGCGCGGCGGCCTCTGGCTGAACCTCGTCGGGCTCGTCCTGATCCTCGGCGCGATGTACGGCCTCATGAGCTGGGCCCTGGGCATCAGCCTCTGACGCGGCCGCCCGCGCAGGGCGGACGGCTCCCACGGGCGCCGTGGCACCGGTGGAGGGCGAAAGCCCCCGTCCCACCGGGCCGCGGCGCCCGTCGCCTTGTGCCCCGGCACAGGGCGCGAGCGGGCGTGAAACACGCCGAAACACGAGGAAACCCACGTTTCATCCTCGGAGAGGGCCGCCGAAACACGCCCTTCCTAGCGTCGGTCCCCATGGACACACGGATGTATACACGTCCCGGCCCCCTGGTGGATGCGGCGGCCACCTCGCGCCGCGACAGGGTCTACGCCCTGATCAGCGAGGAGGTCCTGAGCGGTAGGACCGGCCCCCGCACCCGGCTGGGCGAGGTCCGGCTCGCCGAACGCTTCGGCGTCTCCCGCACCCCGGTACGTGAGGCCCTGGCACGCCTGCACTCCGACGGGCTGGTCGAACGGCGCGAGAACGGCTTCTACGCCACCGTTCCCAACCTCGCCGAGCTCCGCGACCTCTACGAGCTCCGGGTCACCCTCGAACTGCGCGGCATCGCGCGTGCCACGGAGGACCCCGGTGTCCGGCACGATCCCGCGATCCTCGCCGTCGAGCTGGAGCGCTGGCGGGGCCTGCGCGCAGATCCGCCCCCGCCGGACCCCTCCTTCGTCCTCCTCGACGAGGAGTACCACGCCGCGCTGTCCCGGGCCTCCGGGAACGGGGCGCTGACCGAGTCCCTGGTCTCCGTCAACCGGCGCATCCGCAGGGTGCGCATGTACGACTTCCTCACCGAGGACCGGATCACCTCCACCATCGACGAGCACATCGGGATCGCCGAGCACCTCGTCGCGGGCGAGCTGGACGCCGCCTACCACGCCATGTACGAGCACGTCGGCGCCTCCATGGAGGTCGTCCTGGAACGCGCCCGTCGGGCCCTGACCCAGATGGCGCTGTACGCGCACGCCCCCTGAACTCCTCCCCGCGCACCTCAGCACACAAAGCCCCCGGACCAAGGAGAGCCAGCGTGTTCGACTCCGTGCTCGTCGCCAACCGCGGCGAGATCGCCTGCCGCGTCATCCGCTCCGCCCGAGAACTCGGACTGCGCACCGTCGCGGTCTACTCCGACGCCGACGCGGGCGCGCTCCACACACGTCTCGCCGACGAGGCCGTCCGGTTGGGGCCCGCTCCAGCCGCCGAGAGCTACCTGGACACCGAACGCGTCCTGGCCGCGGCCGCGGCCTCCGGGGCGGGAGCGGTCCACCCCGGATACGGCTTCCTGTCCGAGAGCGCCGGTTTCGCCGAGGCCGTCCAGGAGGCGGGCCTGGTGTTCGTCGGCCCCGAGCCCCGCCACCTGGAGGAGTTCGGCGACAAGCACACCGCGCGCAAGGCCGCGGCCTCCGCCGGACTGCCCATGGTCGCGGGCAGCGACGTCCTCGCCGACGTGGAGGAGGCGGTCGCCGCCGCCGAGCACATCGGCTACCCCGTCATCCTCAAGTCCACCGCGGGCGGAGGCGGCATCGGCCTGCGGCCCTGCTCCGGCGAGGAGTCCCTGCGCTCCGCCTTCGACCAGGTCAGCCGGATGGCCCAGACCCACTTCGGCGGTGGCGGCGTGTTCGTGGAGCGCTTCGTCTCCCGGGCCAGGCACGTCGAGGTGCAGGTGTTCGGTGACGGGCACGGCAGGGTGGTCACCCTCGGGGACCGCGACTGCTCCCTGCAGCGCCGCAACCAGAAGGTCGTCGAGGAGGCGCCCGCCCCCGGCCTGCCCGCGGACCTGCGCGCCGAACTCCACCGCGCCGCGCGCGAACTCTGCGCCGGGGTGTCCTACCGCAGCGCCGGGACGGTCGAGTTCGTCTACGACGTCGAACGCGGTGAGGCGTCCTTCCTGGAGGTCAACACCCGGCTCCAGGTCGAGCACCCGGTGACCGAGGAGGTCACCGGGGTGGACCTGGTCGCCTGGATGCTCCGCCTGGCCCGCGGTGAGGACGTCCTCGCCGACGTCCCCCCGGAGGGGCCGGCGCGCAACGGCCACGCGGTCGAGGCCCGGGTGTACGCCGAGGACCCGGCCCACGGCTTCCGGCCCAGTTCCGGCCTGCTCACACGGGTCGAGTTCCCCGCGGGAGTGCGCGTGGACAGCTGGGTGGAGGCCGGACAGCACGTCATCAGCGACTACGACCCCATGCTCGCCAAGGTCATCGTGCACGGCGAGGACCGGGCCGACGCCCTGGAGCGGCTCGGCGCCGCGCTGGACGGTGTCCGGATCGACGGCCTCCAGACCAACCTGGGCCTCCTGAGGTCCCTGGCCCGCCACGAGGAAGTCCGCGCCGTCGGGCACACCACGGCCACCTGTGCCGGGGTCGGCGACCGGGAGCCGCGCATCGAGGTGGAGCGGGCCGGGACCCTCACCACCGTCCAGGACTTCCCCGGCCGCACCGGCTACTGGCAGGTCGGCGTCCCGCCGTCGGGCGCCATGGACGACCTCTCCCTGCGTCTGGGCAACCGTGCCCTGGGCAACCCCGAGGGCGCCCCCGGGCTGGAGTGCACCATCGAGGGTCCCGCCCTGCGCTTCTCCGCCGCCGCCACCGTGTGCGTGACCGGTGCGCCCGCCGAGGTCGCCGTGGACGGTGCCCCGGTCCTCCAGTGGGAGCCGGTGCGGGTGCCGGCGGGCGGCCTGCTCGACGTCGGAGCCTGCCGGGGACCCGGCATGCGCACCTACGTACTGGTCCGGGGCGGGCTGGACGTCCCCGAGTACCTGGGCAGCGCGTCCACGTTCACCGCCGGGGGGTACGGAGGCCACAGCGGCCGTGCCCTGCGCCTCGGGGACGTGCTCCGCTCCCTGCCGGAGCCCGCCGACGCGCCCGCGCCCGGGCCCGTCCCCGAGGCCGAGCGGCCCGTGATCCCGGTCCCGTCCGGAACGGCGGACACCGACCCGGCGGGCACCGATCCGGAGACCGCCGCCGGGCGCTCCACGGACGGCACGGGCTCCCACTGGGACGTCGAGGTGTCCGAGGGGCCGCACGCCGCGCCGGAGTTCCTCACCCGGGAGGGGCTCGCCGCCTTCTACGCCACCGCTTGGAGGGTGCACTCCCAGTCCGCGCGCAACGGAGTCCGCCTGTCCGGTCCCAAGCAGTCCTGGGCGCGTCCCGACGGCGGTCAGGCCGGGCTGCACCCCTCCAACATCCACGACACCGCCTACTCCGTCGGCTCCGTCAACCTCTCCGGCGACACACCCGTCCTGCTCGGCCCCGACGGCCCCAGCCTGGGCGGGTTCGTCTGCCCCGTCACCGTGGTCAGCGGATCCCGGTGGAAGGTCGGCCAGCTACGCCCCGGCGACACCGTGCGCTTCCACCCGGTGACCGAGGCCGCGGCCGAGAGGATCCACACCGCCCCCGAAGCCGCCGCGCTCCTGCGCGGCAGCGGGGCGGACGGCGACGATGGCGTCCTCGCCCGCGTCCCGGCGGGCGAGGGCACACCGGAGGTCACCTACCGGCGCAGCGGCCACGACAACCTCCTCGTCGAGTACGGGCCCATGTCCCTGGACCTGGGCCTGCGCATGCGCGTCCACGCCCTCATGGCCGCCCTCGACCAGGCCGCGCCGCCCGGCATCGTCGACTCCACCCCCGGTGTCCGCTCCCTGCACCTGCACACCGACCCCCGGGTCCTGCCGCTGCGCACCCTCCTGGGCCTGCTCCGGGAGATCGAGGGGCAACTGCCGCCCACCTCACGGCTGCGGGTTCCCAGCCGCACCCTGCACCTGCCCATGTCCTACGACGACCCGTCCATCCACGAGGCCATCGCCCGCTACCGGACCGGCGTGCGCGACGACGCGCCCTGGAACCCCGACAACATCGAGTTCATCCGCCGGATCAACGGCCTCGACTCGGCCGACCAGGTCCGCGACACCGTCTTCGACGCCTCCTACCTGGTCCTGGGCCTGGGCGACGTGTACCTGGGCGCCCCGGCGGCCACCCCGCTCGATCCGCGCCACCGCCTGGTCACCACCAAGTACAGCCCCGCGCGCACCTGGACTCCCGAGGCCGGGGTCGGCATCGGCGGCGCCTACCTGTGCGTGTACGGCATGGAGAGCCCCGGCGGCTACCAGCTCATCGGGCGCACGGTCCCCATCTGGTCCGGGCTGCGCCAGTACGGCCCCTTCGAACCCGGCACCCCGTGGCTGCTGCGGTTCTTCGACCGGATCAGCTGGTATCCCGTGGGCCACGAAGAACTCCTGGACGTCCGCGCCGACCTGCTGGCCGGACGTCACGAACTCGCCGTCGCGGACGGGGAGTTCGTCCTGGCCGACCACGAGCGCTTCCTCGCCGAGAACGCCGACTCGATCGGGGAGTTCGAGCGCCGCCGGTCCGCGGCCTTCGAGGCCGAGCGGCGGGCGTGGGAGGCCTCGGGAGAGTTCGAGGACCGACCCGAGCCCGAGCCCGTCGCCACGGCCGCACCCGACCTGCCGCCCGGCGCCCGCCTCGTCGAGGCGCCCCTGTCCGCCTCCGTCTGGAAGGTGGACGCGGCTCCCGGCGACATGGTGGAGGAGGGGCAGCCCCTCGTGCGCCTGGAGGCCATGAAGCTGGAGGTCGTCGTCCGAGCCCCCGGAGCGGGAAGGGTCTCGGACGTCCTCGTCACACCGGGCCAGCACCTCGAACCGGGGAGCGCCATGGCCGTCATCGCCCAAGGAGGATCCGCCTGATGCCCACTCCCACCGACCGTGTCCGCTCCGCCTACCGCCGGATCACCGAGGCCGACCGGCCCGAGGTCTGGATCACCCTGCGCCCCGAACAGGATCTGGCCGTGGAGGCCAAGGCGCTGGAGGAGCGGCTCGCCTCAGGAGAGGAGCTGCCGCTGGCGGGGACGCTCGTGGCGGTCAAGGACAACATCGACGTGGCGGGCCTGCCCACCACGGCCGCCCATCCCGGGTACGCGTTCACCCCCGAGGCGAGCGCGCCGTGCGTGCGCAGGCTGGTGGACGCGGGCGCCCTGGTGCTCGGCAAGACCAACCTCGATCAGTTCGCCACCGGGCTGGTCGGCACCCGCAGCCCCCACGGCGCGGTCCGTGGCGCCCACGACCCGGAGCGGATCGCCGGCGGGTCCAGCTCGGGCTCGGCCGTGGCCGTGGCCCTGGGGATGGCCGACATCGCCCTGGGTACCGACACCGCCGGTTCCGGCCGGGTGCCCGCAGCCCTGAACGGCATCGTCGGGCTCAAGCCGACGCTCGGCCTGGTCCCGTCCTCCGATGTGGTCCCCGCGGCCCGCCCCTACGACTGCGTCACCGTGTTCTCCCGGGACCTGGCCTCCGGCGGCGCCGCCCTGGCCGTGATGACCGGCCCCGAGCCCGGGGACCCGTTCGGCCGCGACTGGCCCGCCGACGTGCGGCTCGCCGCCCGGCCCGGGGGACGCGTGGCGGTTCCCTCGGACGAGGCGCTGGCCCCGCTCGCGGACGGGGAACGGGCGGCCTTCGGGAAGGCCGTCGACGCGCTGCGCGCCTTCGGAGCGCGGACGGCGGAGGTCGACGTGTCCCCCCTCCTGGAGGCGGCGCGGCTGCTCTACGACGGTGCGCTCGTCGCCGAACGCTACGCCGCCGTGGGGGAGTTCCTGGCCGGCCACCCCGAGGGGGCCGACCCCACCGTCTCCGCGATCATCCTGGCGGCGGAGGGCGTCCCCGCCCACCGGCTCGCCGCGGACCAGCACAGGCTGGCCTCCCACGGAGCCGAGGCCCGCCGGATCCTGGACGGGTTCGACGCCCTCCTCCTGCCGACCACGGTCGGCCACCCCACCCTGGAGGAGGTGGCGGCCGACCCGGTCGAGACCAACTCGCGCCTGGGCACGTACACGAACTTCGTGAACCTGCTGGACATGGCGGCGGTGGCGGTGCCCGCCGGCACCGTCGACGGCCGCCCCTTCGGGGTCAGCGTGCTCACCCGCGCGTTCGAGGACCAGGTGGCCCTCGACCTGGCGGCGGGCCTGGTCGGTGAGGAACCGGGGGAGGCCTACCCCGCGCCGGGCGTGGAGTTGGCGGTGTTCGGCGCGCACCTGCGCGGCCAGCCGCTCAACCACCAGCTCACCGGTCTGGGAGCCCGTTTCGTCGAGGAGGCGCTCACCAGCGCGGACTACCGCATGGTCGCCCTGCCCGGGACCGCCGCACCCGACGGGAGGTCGGAGGCGTCACCGTCCAAACCCGGCGTGCTCCGGACGAACGGGCGGGGTACCTCCCTGCGCTGCGAGGTCTGGCGGATCTCCCCGGCGGGGCTCGGTGCCTTCCTGGCCGCTCTGCCCCCGCCCATGGCACTGGGAGCGGTCACCCTGGCGGACGGCCGTGCGGTGGTCGGCTTCGCCTGCGACCCGGCCGCGGCCGAGGGCGCCGAGGACGTCAGCCACCACGGCGGCTGGCTCGCCTATCTCGCGTCGGGGAGGGGATGAACGGCGGCGGGCCCGCCGCCCCGGTGAGTCCCGGGGCGGCGGGCCCGTGCCGCCGTGCTCTTCCGCGTCCGCCTACTCGGCGGACGTGCTCGTGGGGTAGCCCAGCTTCCGGTAGTGCCGGGCTCGAAGCCCCAGGATGACCGCGGCCAGGACGGTGGCGATCAGGGAGGCGACCAGCACGCCCGTCTTGGCGTGCGCCAGGTGCTCCGGAGCGCCCAGGAACGACAGCTCGCTGATCAGCAGCGAGACGGTGAAGCCGATACCGGCCAACTGCGACATGCCGATGATGTCGATCCACTTCAGGCTGGGGTTGAGCTCGGCGCCGGTCACCTTGGTGGTCAGCCAGGAGCCGCCCGCGATACCGATCACCTTGCCGAGGATCAGGCCGGCGATGATGCCCAAGGCCGCCGAGTCGGTGACGATCTCGCCGAGGCCGTCGAAGACCACACCGGCGGAGAAGAACGCGAAGATCGGCAGGGCCAGCCCCGCGGTCCAGGGGCGCAGCATCTGCTCCGCGCCGTGGCTGGGGTCGTGCTCCTCCCCGGGCAGTTTGTCGGTGCGCATCAGCAGGCCCATCGCCACGCCCGCGATGGTGGCGTGCACACCGCTCTCGTGGACCAGGAACCAGATCACCGCGGCCAGGGGCACGTAGACCAGCCAGTTGGGGACCACCGACGCGTTGAGCCTGGCGGCCAGCCCCCTGCCCCTCTGCAGGTACCAGAACACCACCAGGCCGGCGACGGCGGCCAGCAGAGCCACGAAGTTGATGCCTGAGGTGTAGAACACCGCGATGACGACGACCGCGCCGAGGTCGTCCACGATCGCCAGCGTCAGCAGGAAGGTCCGCAGCGCCACGGGCAGCCCGCGGCCGACCACCGCGAGGATGGCGATGGCGAAGGCGATGTCGGTCGCCATCGGGATGCCCCAACCCTGGATGGTGTCGGGGGAGGTGAAGTTGATCGCGGCGTAGATCGCGGCGGGCACGACCATCCCGCAGACGGCGGCGACGATCGGCAGTATGGCGCGTCTGGGATTGCGCAGCTCACCGTGGACGAACTCCTGTTTGAGCTCGTTGCCGACGACGAAGAAGAAGATGGCGAGGAGGCCGTCGGCCGCCCACGTCTCCAGCGTCAGGTCCAGGTGCAGGAACTCCGGCCCGAAGGTGATCGAACGCAGTCGCTCGTAGACCTCACCGAACGGGGAGTTGATCCAGACGAGCGCGATGGCCGCGGCACCGATCAACAGGAAGCCGCCGACACTGTCGCTGCGGAGTACGTCGGCGAAGCGGGAGAGCAGCCCCGGGCTCCGGGGATGCTCGATCGGGTCGATGCTCATAGGCACCTTTCGGGAGTACGACTGAAGGACTCGCCGACCAGTCTTCCCGGCACACCTAGGCGCAGTGCGCCTCGGCCATGCTCCCGGAAGGTGCGGTAAATGTCCAGCCCAGGGGCTATGTGTCCGATTCTGATGGCGCGCCCGGAGGTCGGTGAGTACAGTCTTCCGCAGATGTGCCGGGAAGACTGGTCGGCGGTCGCTGTCGCCTACCCCGAAACAGCAGGTGGCTCATGCCCGATTCCAACCCGCAAGGCGTGCGCGTCTACCGCTCCGAGGCCGGAGCCCGCGAGATCCGCGCCTGGTGCGAGAGACGTCTCGCCGACTGGCCGGGGCTCGACGCGCTGCCCGAACTGGACACCGCTCTCGGAGCCACCCGTGCCTTCCGCGCCCGGGGCGGGGACGCCACTCCGGCACTCGTCCTGAGCGGGACCAACTTCAACTCGGCGACCTCGGTGGACACCGCCCGGGTCATCGCCCGGGACCGCGAGGTCCTCCTGGCCGACCTGCCAGGACAGCCCGGCCTCAGCGCCGGTGTCCGCCCCCGGGCCAACAGGGCCTCGGCCTACGGACGCTGGTTCGACGAGGTGCTCCCGCGGCTCACCGAGCGGCCCGTCACCGTGCTCGCCCACTCCCTCGGCGCCGTCGTCGCCCTGAACGCGAAACCCTCGCCGCTGGTCCACGCCCTGGTGCTGGTCGGCCCCGCGGGCCTGACCACGGCGGCCAAGAGCCCGGAGCTGATGCGGGCCGCCCTGCCGTGGATGATCGGCCCGCGCAGGGACAAGAGCACCCGCCTGCTCAACTTCATGAGCGGCCCGGCGCACGTCACCGCGGGCACCCACCCCTACGCGGAGTGGATGACGCTGGTGGGCCGCCACTGCCGGACCAGCCTGGCCCCGGGGCCGCTGCCGATGGAGTGCCTGCGGCCCTGGGAGGACACCCCGGTCGTCGTGGCCACCGGCTCCCACGACACGTTCTACTCGCCCGCGCGCCTGCACGGCCCGGCCCGCCGCTTCCTGGACGCGGACGTGGCCGTCATGGAGGGCGCGGGCCACCTCGCACTGAACGAGCAGCCCGAGCGGGTCGCCGAACTGCTGCGTTCGGTGGACTGACCCTCACGGGCCCGCCGTCGGAGGCGTACGTGTTCCCGGCCCGGTCGGACCGCTCGCTCACGGGTCCGCCGGCCGATCGCCCGCACTGCCCGGTCACCGCCGTGCGCCTCGCGGGCGCGTGTGCGCCGTCCTGGTTCAGGAGAGCACCTGTTCGAGGGCGTGCGCGCCGGCCGAGGCCGAGGACGCGTCGTCGGAGGCGTACAGCAGGCTTCCGAAGAGGAGCGCCCAGGCCCGTGCGCGGTCCCAGGTGTGGGGGTCCACCGGGGAGAACTCCTCCAGCCGGGCACGGAAGGCGGCGCGGCCGGGGGCGTCGAACAGCAGCCAGGCCACGGCCAGGTCGGTGGCGGGGTCCCCCGGGGTCAGGTCGCCGAAGTCCAGGACGGCCGCCGGTTCCGGTGCGCCCCCGGAGGTGACGAGGATGTTGGCGGGGTGGAGGTCGCCGTGGAGCCACAGCGGTGGTCCCGGCCACGCCGGGGCGGCGGCCAGCCGTTCCCACAGGGACAGGAGCTCGCCCGCACGGGGGAACGGGCCCGCGGCCAGGCGTGCGCGCACAAGCGTGTACCGGGCGGCCAGGGGCACGCCGCGGAAGGGGTTGGCCGGCGCGTCGCCGGGAGCGGGCACGTGCATGCGGGCCGCGAACCCGGCCAGGGGGCGGGCCAGGCGGCGCCGCTCGGGGACCGGGAGGGCGGCGGCGGTGCGTCCCTCGAACCAGCGGTTGACGGACCAGTGCCAGGGGTAGCCGCAACCGGGCACCCCGGTGCGCACCGGGACGGGAAGGGCGACACCGACCCGGGCGGCGATCCGCCCCGGCCAGCGCTGTTCGTTGAGGACCAGGGCGGCGGCGGACTCGCGCCGGGGAAGCCGGACGGTGAGGTGTCCGCCCAGGCGCATGATCGTGTTGTCCCATCCGCTGGCGAGGGGGACGAGGGGGAGGCGGGCCAGGTCGGGGTGCTGTTGCCGGAGCAGCCGCTCGACGAGCGGGACGGTGACGTCGACGTCCGCGGCAGGGGTGTTCACGCGTCCATGATCCGCCACGGCGGCGGGCTCCCGCCGCCGCGCTCCCACCGCCGCGGTGCGCCCGGTCGCGACCGGGTACACCGCGGCGGCCCCGCGGTGCGCGGGTCAGGCCTTGCGGTTCTCGCCCAGCTCGTCCTCGATGGGGTTGACCGGCCGGGTCTCCTTCGTCGACTCGGACATGCCGGGCTTGCCGTGCTCCCGGCGGTGCTGCGCGCGGGCGGACTCGGGGTGGGAGTCCGGGTCGGACCGGGACAGGGGCACCGAGCGCAGTATCTCCTCGGGCTGGTAGTAGTCGGCCGGCGGAATCGCCCGCAGAGCGCTGAGCAACTCCTCGTCGGCCTCAGCGTTCCGGGCGTGCTCCACGATCCGGTCCTTGCCCGCGGGGAAGTCCACCTCGCCCAGGATTGCCTGTAGCCCCTCGATCCCATGCTTGACGCTCATCGTCAGTCCCTCCGTCTCGTGCGAGAGCCGGTACGCTCCACGCCGGTCAGCGGCGCTGAAGCAGTCTGACCTGCCAGGACACGGAGACTGCTACCCGATCGGGCCGGGCCCAATCGTCGGGCCCGACGGGACACGGGGAACCCGCGGGACACGGGAGGACACATCGGCCGCCCGGCCCACGGGCGGATCCCCGCCACGGGCGGCCGGACGGCCGGTGGGGCGGTCCGTCAGCTCCGCTCCGCGTCCGCCTCACGGCCCGGGCGCAGTATCGGCAGGACCTTCTCCCCGAACTCCACCATGTCCGCGTGGTAGTCGGGGAAGATCAGCATCAGGCCGTCGAGCTCGGCGTACTCCACGATCTCGCGGATCCGCCCGGCCACCGTCTCGGGCGAGCCGGTGACGAACGGCGTCTGGAACGCCTCGTCCTCGGGCCTCTCGGAGGTCAGCGACAGGGCCTTGTCCAGGGGCAGGCCCCAGGACAGCTTGAGGTTGACGATCGCGTCGACGTCCGCGCCGCGCCCGTACGCCAGCCTCCGCTCCTCGGCCTCGGCGTCGGTGTCGGCCATGACGACGGTGAGCATCGAGTACGTCTTGATGCTCCGGTCCTGCTTGGCGGCGCGCTCCTTGACGTCGCGGCTGGCGTCGCGCAGGCCGGGCAGGTCCTGCGCGGTCAGGAACGAGCCGTCGCAGTGACGGGACTGGAAGTCCAGGCCGGTGTCGGAGCGGCCCGCGCTGATCAGGGTCGGCGCCGGGGCGGGGTGCGGGCGGGAGCGGCAGTCGTCGAGCTGGAAGAACTCGCCGTGGTGGGTCACCGAGTCCTCGGTCCACAGCCTCTTGAGGACGCTGGTCCACTCCTCGGTGTACCGGTAGCGGTCGGCGTGCCCGAGGTCCTCCCGCCACAGGCCCATCTGCGCGAACTCGTCCGCGTAGGCGCCCACGACGATGTTCATCCCCGCCCGGCCGCCGCTGATGTCCTGGAGCGTGGTGTACATCTTGGCGGCGATGGCCGGGTTGAACAGGTTCGTGTGGACGGTCGCCCACACCTTGACGTGTTCGGTGGCCTCGGCGAGCCCCGACATCATCGTCATCGACTCCAGGGTCCGGCCCCAGTGGTCGGTCGCACCGTCGTAGCCGCGCCACTTGCCCATGGACATGACGAAGTCGAGCCCGTAGGCGTCGGCGAGGACCGCGGCCTTCTTGTTGTACTCGTAGGTCGCCTCCGGGCGCGGTGCGGTCTCCGAGACGATCCACCCCCCGTTGCCGATGGGCAGGAAGATGCCGTACTCGGTGTCGGCGGCCGGAGGCCCGCCTGGTGCTGCCATCCTTGGCTCCTCGGTTGTCGTTCTCGTGCGTTGTGCGCCGTGCGCGTGGTGCGCCCCGTGCCGCGCGGCTCCTACGCCGCGCGTTTCGCGCTGCGTGCGCGGCACCGGGGCGCGTGGTCGTCGTGTGTGCTCTTCGGCGCCTACTCGCCGGGCCAGGACACCTCGGAGGCGATGTGGACCGCCTCCAGGTAGCGGGGGTCGAACAGGGGTTCCACGTCGGGCATCTTGTCGAGCTGGCCGTTGTCGACGAGCGTCTGGCCCTCGGCCTCGGTCAGGCTCAGGTCGATGTAGCCGACCGTGGCGTCGTCGGGCGTGGAGGCGGTGACCAGCCTGCTCTCGGAGGTCCAGATCCGCAGGTTGTGGTCGACGTCGTATCCGGCCTCGGCCAGCTCGGCGGCGTACCCGACGCACTCCTCACCGTTCTCCTGGCAGTACGTGAAGGCGCGGGAGAGCGCACGGAGGTAGTCCTCGACCGCCGTCGGGTTCTCCTCGGCCCACGCGGGGTTGGTGGCCATCACGCCGAACGAGCCGACGACACCGTAGTCCTCGGGGAGCCACTCGTTGTACTCCTCGCCCATGTCCGAGAGCAGGAACGGCTCGTTGGAGCGGAACGCGGTCAGCGCCTGCACCTGGTCGCGGGGCAGCACGCTGGGGTCGTAGCCCACCTCCACGATCTCGATGCTGTCGAGGTCGACGCCGTCGGCGACCAGCATGGCCTCCAGCGGCGCGGGCAGCATGCCCTTGTGGCCCAGGGTGGTGCCCTCCAGGTCCTTGAGCTCCTCGATGCCGGTACCGGTCAGGAGGCTGGCGATGGGGACGTGCCCGTAGGTGGCGACGCCGATGACGTCGTGCCCGGCGTCGTTGGCCTGGAGGACCTCGGCCTCGTTGCCCAGGGACGTGAAGTGCGCGGTGCCCGCGGACACGAGCTGCGAGTTGCCGATGGTGTCGCCGCTGCCGGGCTGGATCTCCACGTCCAGGCACACGGCCTCGAAGTAGCCCAGGGCGTCGGCCGCGACGGCCTCCAGGATGCTGACGGAGGCCTGGTACTGGTAGCCGGTGATGTAGGTGACCGTCCCGGCCGCGCGGTTGGCCTCGCAGCGCTCCTCGTCGATCACGGTGGCGGCCTCGGTCGTGTCGTCGGCCGCCTCCTCCCCGGCGCACGCCGCGGTGAGGAGGAGGACCGACGCCGCGGCGGTGGCCAGGACGGGGCGCAGGCGCCGGTCGCGGGGGCGCGAGGGCGGAGTGTTCATGGGGACTCCTTAGGAGGTGGTTCGCTGCTGGGACTCGTGCCAGAACAGCAGTCTGCGTTCGAGGAGGGTGATGAGTGCGAGCATCAGCACGCCCATCGTGGCCAGGCAGGCGACGGCCGCGTAGACGTACTCCAGGCGGGCGGTCGCGGCCGAGTTCCGGATCATCGTGCCGAGGCCGCTCGAGGACCCGGCCGCGACGAACTCGGCGACCACGGCGCCCACGATGGACAGGGGGAACACCACTCGCAGCGCGGCGAGGGTGTAGGGGAGGCTGCTGGGGACGCGCAGCCGGAGCAGCACCTCCATGCGGGAGGCGTGCAGGGTCGAGAAGACGTGCAGGACGGGGACGGACACCGACCGCAGGCCGGTGGTCACGTTGATGAGCACGGGGAAGAACGTGATGATCGCGGTGACGATGACCTTGGGGGCCATGCCGAATCCGAAGGCCACGACCAGGGCCGGGGCGAGGGCGACGACGGGGGTCACGTTCAGGACCACCGCCAACGGCATGATCGCGCGCCGCAGTACCGGGACCTCCGACATCAGCAGGGCGAGGACGAACGCCGTGCCCGCGCCACAGGCCACGCCCAGCAGGGCGATGCTGAGTGTGGACCAGGCGTTGGTCAGGAACAGCAGGGGGTCCTCGACGAGGATCGCCCCGACCTCCGACAGCGGTGGCAGGAGGTAGGGCTGGTCCGCGGCGATCGCCGACCAGGCGAAGCCGACGAGCACCACCGCCACGGCGGTGGGCAGCCACACGCCCGGACTCAGGGCGGAGCCGCGTGCGCGCGTGCCGCGGCGGCGCACGGGTGCGTCGTCTCCGGAGCGGGAGCGCACGGGTGTACTGGTGGCCATGGTCTCCACTCCTCTCATCGGCGGACCAGGTCGTCGGGTGCGGCTCCGACCTCCCACGCGGACTGCAGGGACGCGCGGACCCGGTCCTCCAGGGCGTGCATGAGCGGCCCGGTCACCACGGCCCCGTCGCGGGGGCGGGGCAGGTCGACGGGCAGCACCTCGTGCACACGTCCGGGCCGGGCCGACATCACGACGACCTCGTCGGAGAGGGTGACCGCCTCGCGCACCGAGTGGGTGACGAACACGACCGTCGTGGACATCCGCTCCCACAGGCCCAGGAGCTGGAGCTGGAGCGCCTCGCGGGTGAACTCGTCCAGGGCGGAGAAGGGCTCGTCCATCAGCAGCAGGTCGGGCCGCAGGCCGAAGGCGCGGGCGATGGCGACGCGCTGCTTCATCCCGCCGGACAGTTCGTGGGGGTACCTGCGGGCGGCGTCCTCCAGGTCGACCATGCGCAGCAGGAGGTCGGGGTCCTCGCTGCCCCGACCCGCCCGGCGGTTGACCCTGGCGGGGAGGGACACGTTGCGCCGCACGTTCAGCCACGGCAGCAGGGCGGGGGTCTGGGGGACCAGGCCCACCGCCTTGGCCTCGCACATGCTCTCGGGTGTGGAGCCGAAGACCGTGACGGTGCCGGTGTCGTGGTCCTCCAGGCCGGCGATCACCCGCAGGAGGGTGGACTTGCCGCAGCCGCTGGGGCCGATGAGGCTCACGAAGCGGCGGCGGGGGATGTCCAGGTCGACGCCGTCGAGTGCGGGGCGGCGGGGATCACCGCCCTCGTAGGTCTTGGTGAGTCCGCGTACCTCGATCCTGTCGTCGCTCACGCGGTGTCCAGGTCTTCGGGCCGGGGCGCGCGGACGTACGCGGGGACGCGGGGGACCGTGTGGCCTCCGGCTGGTTCCGGACGGCCGGGGTGTGGGGATGCCATACCTGCTCCTTGGGAAGTGTGGTCGGATGATCGCACACCGTGTTCTCGTGGTGAACGGGTAGTGGGGGGTCGGAAGGAGTGCGCAGGTCATCGGGTCGCGGCGCCGCCGGCCGAGCAGGAGGCCGGGCGGTACGGGGCCGGGGCGGGGTGCGTGGCGCGGCCCGGTCGGGGACGTGACACGGGGACGCGGGGGGCCGTTCCGGTACGCGGTCGGGGAACACCGGCGAGTACGGCCGCATGGGGACAACCCACGGGACACCCTCCAGACAGCTGTCTCCGGGCAGGAGGTGCCGAAGACCTTCGATGGAGAGCGGGCGGAAGAAGCAGCCGACGGCCCGCGGGGATCGTTGACGCGTCGAATGTTAGAGATTGCTTATTAACGCGTTATGAAGCGTTGATCACGTACTGATATCAAGAGCGCGGATTCTGTGCTGGTCGTCGGCGACGACGACCGTGATCCCGTGGGCGGCGAACGCCGCGGGCAGCCAGGCGCCGCGGCCGAAGAGCTTGGCGAGGGGTTCGCCCAGCACCAGGAGGGCGCGCGCGTCCGGGAAGTGGCGGTCGCGCAGCCAGACGAGCTTGAAGGCGTCCGCGATGACCTTGTTGCGCTGTGCCGACTTGAGCGGCCCGTGCAGGGGTGAGAACTGGGCCAGGACGGTCGGCCGGTCCCCGTCGGCGCCGTCGACCCCGACCCGCGTTCCGTCCGCGAGCATGAACTCACGGGGAGTGAGTTCGGTTCCCAGGTAGGCGGAGAGTGCCCTGGTGAGTTCTGTATTGCCCTGTCGAGCCGATCGTGTTATGTCCTCCGGCGACGGGCTTCTCGCTGAATGCCTCATAACAAGGAAACTTTAATGCACACGGGCCACACAAGTGCCGTGGTTATCTGGGTGAACCTCGGAATCCGGCTTCTTCGGTGTCCCGACCTGGGTTTTCCCCGGATATTAGTGTCGTGGCTCACATTGACCGAACCGCGTTCCAGAGTCCCGGTGCGGCAGGCCCTCCGGCGCCGTCCGTGGCCTCGCGCGCGGAGGCCTGGAGTTACTCGCTGGTAATGGGAAGGGCGGGGAAGGCGGTTCCCAATTCCTCTCCCCGTTGATTTGGAAGAACGCCAGTTCAGGCAGTGTTCGCCCGGCAGCCGGGACGTGGCGTCACCCGTTGTTCACCGGGATGGGATATCGGACCCGGGGAAATGCGCGGGTTCCCACAGGCGGGACGCCGGCCCGACTTGAAACGGGGTGCCGGTCCGACGTGAAACGGAGTGCCGGATTCCCCGCCGGGATGTGTCCGCCCCCCGGCCCGGGTCGGACGGGGCGGCCGCCGGGGACGAGGGGACCGCGAGGGATGTTCCCGGTCGCCGTACCCGGGCAGGGGGGAGGCAGGTGCTTCGGTAGAACAGCGACCAGGAGGCAGTGGTGGAGATCGTCCGTGCCGAGCATGTGACTCGGCTGCTGAGTACGGAGGGCGGCGACCCGGTGCTGATCGTCCACCGGGGCCGGGCCGAGGTCGTCGAGTCGACCGAGCTCGACGACCCGCGCTACGAGGGAGCGCTGCGCGTGGCCGACCGCGGTGACCTCGCGTCGGAGAGGGGCGGGGAGCCGACGCGGGAGGAGGCCGAGGCCCTCGCCCAGCGGTTGGACACCGCGGTGAGGAACCTCGGCGGCTGACCACGGCGCGGGGCCCGAGCGTGCTTCCCGCCCGCACACGGAACGTGGTCCTGCACGGACGCCGGCCGGAGTCCTGCCCGGGCCCCGGGCGGGACTCCGGCCGCTCGGGCCTAACCGGCCGGTGTGGGGTCGTAGGTCTCTCCGGTGATGGGGTTGGTGGCCATGCCGGTCGAGAAGTCGTAGTCCACGTCCATCCCCAGGTCCGGGTCGTAGTACAGGCCGGTGTCGGGGTTGCGCGGAAGCCCCACCTCGGGGTCGATCTCCCAGCCGGTCACCGGGTCGACCGTCGGAACGGCTTCGTCGGAGGGCCCGCCGGAGGGTGCCTCGGAGGGCCCGGAGGGGGCGGCCGAGGGCTCCGGGGACGGGTCGGAGGCGGATCCGGGCTCCTGGTCCTCCTCCTGGGGACCCCGCTCCTCGGAGACGATCTCGCTCTCGGCGGGCTGTGCCCCGGCGCCGCCCTGCGGGTCGATCACGTCCCAGCTCACCAGGGCCAGGACGAGGATGCCCAGGGCGATGCGGTAGTAGACGAACGGCATGAAGCTGTGCGTGGAGATGAAGCGCATCAGCCAGGCGATCACCACGAAGCCGACCACGCCCGCGATGACCGTTCCCAGGATGGTGGCCCCCCACCCGGCGTACTCGGCGCTACCGATGTCGGTCAGTTTGTACAGGCCCGCGCCGAAGACCGCGGGCAGCGCCAGCAGGAAGGCGTACTCGGCCGCGTCCTTGCGCTGGAAGTTGAGCAGCATCCCACCCGTGAGGGTGCCGCCCGAGCGGGAGACGCCCGGGATCAGGGCGAGTGCCTGGAAGAGGCCGAAGGTCAGGCCGCGGGGGACGTTGAGGTCCTCCAGGCTCCGGTACTTGCGCGTGTACCTGTCCACCACGCCGAGGATCACGCCGAAGACGATGAGGTTCAGCGCGATCAGGCGCAGGTCCCGGAAGACGCTGTCGATCTGCTCCTCCAGGAGCAGGCCGAGGACCACGATGGGGACCGAGCCGAGGATGACGTACCAGCCCATGCGCGCGTTGATGTCGCCGCGCAGGTCCCGGTTGACCAGTGACCGGGACCACGTCGACAGGATCGCCCAGACCCGCTCCCGGAAGTAGATCAGCACGGCCAGCTCCGTGCCGAGCTGGCTGACGGCAGTGAAGGCGGCGCCGGGATCGGGCCAGCCGAAGAACGCCGACACCACGCGCAGGTGCCCGCTGGAGGAGATCGGGAGGAACTCGGTCAGCCCCTGGACCAGGCCAAGGATGATTGCTTCGAAGATGGACACGGCAGAGTCTGCTCCAGGCTGCTTCGGTCGCCGGTGGGGCGACGACTGTCTCGGGCACGGCGAGGCGCGCTCGGGAAAAGGGGACGGTCCACGAAGCTTACTGAGAACTCCGGATCAGCACGTCACTGAGGAGCGGGGTGCGGGCGGCCGCGCGGCCGCACGGCCGCCCGACGGCGTGGCTCAGGCGCCCTGGTCCCGGGCCTGCTCGGACATCCGGTCGCGTACCTCGGACAGGGTCGCGATCAGTTTGTCCAGGTAGGGGCGGTCCCTGCTGTCGTCGTGCAGGTGCAGGGTCACCCCGGGTGCCACGTCGACCAGGGCCAGGGCCAGGAGTTCGGGGTTGTCCTCGCGCCAGAACACCCTGACGTCCTCGGCGTCGGGCTGGCTGATGGAGAGCTGGACGGTGGTGGTGACCGAGGTGGTGCTCACGGTGTGCCTCCTACGGGGTCGGTGAGGGACCGGACCGGGCGGATCGCCTGCTGGCCGGACCAGAGGAGAGCGGGCCGGATCACCCGGTTCCGGCGTTCGCGAGCGCGGCCGTGACCCGGCCTGTCCGTCTCGGTGCGCCTGTTCACGGCCGTTACCTACCCGATGGGCGGGCCGCTGCCCATCACAGCTGGACAACGGATCCGGGTCCGTGTCCGGTGATCGTGGCGTCGCGTTGTGTAATTGGCGTTCGTTGTGGGAAGCGGATGGTGGACCGGCGGATCCCCACACGTCTTCGAGGGGCCTCCTCGAACAGGAGAGGGGGCGGTTCCGCACCGGGTCGGTCGCGCCGGGACGCGTGCGACGGAGGGAGGCGCAGGTGACGGGGAGCAGGAGGGCGGCGGGGGAGGGGACCCGCCAGGAGTGGCGCGAGGCGGGCAGGGACGTCGCACGGGCCGTCAGCGGGGGGATGGTCGTCGGGATCCCGCTGCTGTACACGATGGAGTCCTGGTGGGCGGGGGCGAACGTCTCCCCGCCCTACCTCCTGGCCGGCCTGCTCGCCTGCCTCGTGCCGGTCTTCCTCCTCGTCTTCGTCACGGGTTTTTGGTCCCGGCCCCCGAACCACCTCGGCGGCACCGTGATGCAGACGGTCCAGGCGGTCGGCATCTCCTACGCCGTGGCGGGCGTGGTCCTGTTCGCCCTGGCGAGGGTGACCTGGTCGATGCCGCTGGCGGACGCGGTGGGACGGCTGACGTACGAGGCCATCCCCTTCGCGCTCGGCGCGGGGCTGGCCTCCACCATGGTGGGCGGCTCGTCCAGCCGGGAGCCGCAGGACCAGGAGAACGGGCACCGCCACTCCCGGGCCGAGGCGACGGTCAAGGACATCGGGATCACCGCGGTCGGCGCGGTGGTGATCGGGATGGCGATCGCCCCCACCGACGAGATACCGCTCCTCGTGGCCGGTGTCGGGGGGATACGGCTGCTGGCCGTCATCGCCCTGTCCCTGGTGGTCTCCTACATGATCGTGTTCGCCTCCGGCTTCCTCGACGAGCGCAAGCGCCGGGCGCAGCGCGGCGTGCTCCAGCACCCGGTCACCGAGACCGTCACCGCCTACCTGGTGTCCCTCCTGGTCTCGGCCGTGCTGCTCGCGCTCTTCCAGAACCTGGCACTCGACGCTCCCTTGGAAGAGACGGTGGCCAGGATCGTGGTACTCGGATTCCCCGCCGCGATCGGCGGCAGCGCAGGAAGGCTGGTGGTGGGATGAGCGGCGACGAACGAGGCCGCGACAGGCAGCAGAGGAAGCGGGACGGCGAGGACAACGAGGAGGCGCACAAGCGGAGCGCGGCGGAGTGGACGATGCTGGCCGTGTCCGCGGCGGTCCTGCTCGTGATCGTCGTGGCCGTGGCCTGGCTGTGGCTGGCGGGTGAGAGCCGTCCCCCCGCCTTCAGCACCACGGCCCGTCCGATGCGGGAGGTCTCCGGCACCGTGTACGTGCCCGTGGAGGTCCGCAACGAGGGCACCCGCACGGCGGCCGGCGTGCAGGTCGTGATGGAGGGCCCCGATGGGAAGGAGCTGGCCGACCAGCGCATCGACTTCCTCAGCGGCGGGGAGACGACCACCGTCACCTTCGTCCTGCCCGAGCCCCGCCCCGGCCTCGGTTTCGCGGTGTCCAGCTACCAGAGGCCGTGAGGGGCCGCCCGACACCCGCGTACGGCTCGGGGTGCTCCGCCGCGCAGGGGCTGTCGCCGCCGGCTCCCTCCGGAGCCTCGCCGGGCCGCGTCGACCAGATCTCCACGGGCAGGGGGCTAGCCGACACGGTGGAAGCGCCCTGTCCTTCCACACGGAAGGACGGGGGCGCCGTCCTTCGCCAGGGCTGCCCCCACGGGCTCCCAGGAGGCGGGGAACGGCGAAGGGCGCTCCCCGCCCGGAGGGAGCGCCCAGGTGAAACGGTCGCGAGGTGGTGGGGTCCAGGGGATCGAACCCTGAACCCGCGGATCAAAAGTCCAGGTGGAAGCGAGCTACCCGCCCCGGTGCGTGGTTCTTTGTTCGTCCGTGCCCGGGTGACGTCATGATCTCACCGCGATGTTCGGGGGTGTGAGGGGTCGCTCGTCTTCGTGCTCGGGACGGTCGGCCCAGAGCTTCGTCGTAGTCGCTAGGGCCAAGGTGGCGTGCACCCGGGCGGTGGCGGTCGGAATCGCCGACCGCTCGGGAGGCGCTGATCTGGTCCGCCGCATGACCGGCCGGACTGTCGGCCGGCAGCGCGGGCGGGCCGGTGCGGTCGCAGAAGGTCAGCCCGCCGCGGTCGACGTCGACGCGGTCGTGGGCGAACACGTCGGCGTCGAGGGCTTCCCAGACGTCCGGGGCGCTGACCACGTCAAGTTCCCCGGTCGAGACCTGCGCCCGGCTGGTTGGGGGCTGTCAGCACCTGCTGCCACAGGCCCGTCACCGGTAATCGCGCGCGATGTCGGCTTCGTAGCCGGTGTGGCGGGACGGAGCAGCGGCGGTACTCGGCCCCACGGCATCGCCGCCTGCACCACGCGGTCCTCGGCGTTGCGCGGGAGCCCCCTCCGCCACGGCCCGTTTCGGCGTCACCAGACAAGGATAGAGGCGTTAGACGGCGGGGCGGGGGCGCGTGTGGACCCCTTCCACCGATAACGACGGAACGGAGACCCATCCATGGCGGAGAACGCCGAGGGGAACGACCACCAACAGGGTGGCGGCCTGTCGCACCAGAACAAGATGTACCTGCGCTTCGCAGCCATGATCTTGACCGCCATGGTCGTCATGTACTGGACCATGTTCGTCGGCACGTGGGAGTGGAGCCACGTGCAGTGGAGCGAGAGCCGCCTGTTCATGGCACTCACCATGGGTGGCGCCATGGGGCTGGTCATGCTCGCGTGGATGCTCGACATGTACAAGAACATGAAGGGCAACATCGCCATAGTGGTGGCGAGCCTCCTGCTGCTGGGCGGCGGCGTGTTCCTCGACCGCAGTCAGGCCACCGTGCAGGACACCGCCTGGATGAGCTCGATGATCCCGCACCACTCGCTGGCCATCACCCGATCCGAGCGCGCCGAGATCACCGACGTCCGGGTGTGCCGGCTGGCCGTCGAGATCATCGCTGCCCAGGAGCGGGAGATCAGCGAGATGGAGTGGCTGATGAAGGACATCGAGGAGAACGGGGAGGCCGAGACGCTCGAGGAGGCGAAGGCCCGGCCCGTTCCCGATTTCGAGGGGTCCCCGCTGCGTGAGTGCCCACCGGACTGACCTGGGAGATGCTGCTGGGTGTCCGGGGCCGTGCGGCAGGGTCATGGGGGTCCCGGTGGTTTTCACGGAAAATCCAACGCCTAGCGTTCGGTTCTCCGTGACACCTGCCGCTCAGCCGCCGTCGGGGAGGCGGGGAGCCGGGCTACTGCCACCTCCATGTCGGCCTCGGCGGACAGCGCGCAGCGTCGGGTGGTGTCCAGCCGCCTGTGCCCCGTCAACCGCGCCACGGTCGTTATCCTTGCCCGCCCGCGATGATCTGGCCCTAGCGGGTCGAGACGAGAAAACCCCAGGTCGATGGCGGCGGGAAGCCGCTCTGACCCGGGGTCTCGTGTGGTAGGGCCCCAGGGGATCGAACCCTGAACCCGCGGATTAAAAGTCCGCTGCTTTCCGTGTGTTTTGCCCGGTAGGCGATGTTTCGTGCGTCCGTATCCGGGAGCCGCTGTGCTACCGGAGACCACAGAAGTCCACCCCGTACTACCGGGCTCCCGAACAGCGGAGCCACGACGGAGCTAATCCGGCCGCCCCTGAGGTGCGGATCGAGTCCGCTGGGACCTTGGCGGCTTCGGGGCGAAGCTTACTGGTCACGTGGCTTCGGCGGAGTCTGCTGGTGTCGGTGGCATGGAGGCGCGAGGGTGGGATCAACGGCATGATGCGACTCAGATGGTTGAATCCTGATCACAAAATACTGGATATGGTGTAGCTTTACTCCCGTGAACGAACAGGAAGACATCATCACCCACCTCGGTGGGCCCGGAATCCTTGCCGGTTTGAGCTGGGCGTATCGTTCGGCTTGTGGCCGGACCTTGGACACCTACTCCGAAGCTGACGGTCATGATGGGAGCTGGTTCGGTAACACGAGACACACCCTGCTCCGCAACCGGCTGAACCGAGTGTTCTCCTGCGATCGCTATGCCGGCGATGAGGGAGTTGATGAGGACCTCCTCTACGCTGAGCTGGCTGCCAAGGACAGGGTCACCATGCCCAACCTTGACCCTGGTCTAGTGCGCCTCGCCGATCTTCAGAGCAGCCCCGGCTGGGCCTTCGAGCAGTACCGCTTTCTTCTGGCTTCGTGCAAGTACGGTGCGATTGATCAGATTCCTTGGCCCTCGAAGAGCCCCACCAAGCAGCGGGTTGCGCGGCAATTTAGCCCGGATCCGCGTCAGCCGACCTTGTTCGACTGGTTCGTGGAGGAAGAGGTCGACGGCTTGGAGGCGGCTCTAGTGAACCGGGACGAGCTCGATCTGGTGACGTTTGTCGTTGCTCACAGCCTCGATCCCATCACTGGAAAAATGGAACTCGTCTTTGGCCGTCCCAAACTCAACTTCGGAGGGGGAGCCGCCTGGCACTGGCGGCAGGACCTCTTGAGCCTCCCTCCCTTCCATGGAAACCGTCGCATCGATGACACTCCGCTGCCTACCGGGCCGAGCACGGTTCCGGATGCTCCCGTTCGGCTGCGTCGTGCCACGGAAGAACGACTCGGTGATCGTGCGAGTGTAGACAAGTGAGCTTTCGAACCACTACGACCGACCGAGCAGCCGGTGCCGCTGCTCTCTTCGACCGAGCGCGTTTGACCTTGGCACGACAGCTAGCAGGTTTGCGCAAGAGCGAGCTGGCTGCTCTGGTTGGCAAGAGTCCTACCGCAGTCACAGCCTGGGAATCTGGAGCTAAGAGCCCTTCGCCCGCAACAGTTGCCCAGTTGGCGCTGAGTTTGTCAATCGACCCGGGGTTCTTTGCTACCCGAGCAGATGATGTTGCCGCCTTGAGCACCACACCCCACTTCCGCTCTCTACGTTCGACTAGTCAGCTTGCTCGGGACCAAGCTTTCGCCTACGGTCAACTGGCTGTTGACATTTCGACAAGCTTGGAAAAACACGTCGAGTTTCCCAACCCCGATATTCCTAGTGAGCCTGTCTTGATAGAGGATCACGACGATGATGGACCTGAGCGTGCTGCGCTCGCAGTTCGTAAAATCTGGGGGATTGAGGAAGGGCCGATTGGTCATCTCATTCGTCTGGTTGAACATCGCGGGATTTTGGTAGTTTTTAGCCCGCCACAGGCGGCATCAGTGGATGCGTACTCTTTTGATAGCAGGCTGCGCCCCGTGATGGTCTTGAATCCAATCAAGCGTGATTACTATCGGCAACGTTTTGATGTCGCCCACGAGCTGGGCCACCTGGTTATGCATACCGATGCTGAACCAGGAGGGCGTATCGTGGAGAACCAGGCAAATCGCTTTGCTTCCGAGTTGCTGATGCCATCTGATGAGGTCAGAAACTTGTTGCCGAATAGTATGGGTGGTGACGCTTGGAGGTCACTTGCCCGTTTGAAGGAACGGTGGGGCGTGAGTATTCAGGCTTTGCTTTACCGTGCCCGTCAACTCGGGGTCCTCAGTGACGTATCCTATCGAAACGCCATGACCACCGTCTCTGCTCGTGGTTGGCGCAGGGGTGAACCCGGGCTTGTGACTGCTTTGGAGCAACCTTCGCTCTTGCCCAGAGCCGTTGAACTTCTAGGCAAAGAGGGCATATCTGAGGTAAGCCTTATTGAGCAGTGTCGTGTGCCTGATACTTTGTTCCGCACCGTTACTTCTCGCAAGCCGTCAGTCGGGGCCACAGAATTTACCGAGCCAGAAGGAAAAGAATTTCGCAAGGCAAATGCTCGAGTGGTTTCGCTGCTAGATAAAATCCAAGAGAACCGGTGATTAAACTACAGGTGCCCGTGCTCGGTCTTTACGGGCTCCGCGTATTGCTGGTGATTGGTTCATGCGAGGGTTGGTGATGGTGATCATCGATTCGCTTTTTGGGTTGGAATTTCCGTAAATATTGCGAAGGTGTTAATCGTCGGCATTGGCTCGCGCACTTAGCAAGGGAATGCGTAGATCGGTCTGCAGAGGATACTTTGTGTATTCGATCTTCAGTGAGGTTGATGTAGGTCACCCCCGTAAGGGGGCCGCGCTGCGTTCTGCTCTAGGGTGCGGGTGTGAGCACCCAATGGACGATCCACGGCGAGAAGCTTGTGGACGAGAACCGGCATATCCGTCTGTCCACGGTCGACGTCACCCTCCCGGACGGTGTGTCCTTCACGCAGTACGTCGTCGCCATGCCTCCGGCAGCGATGACACTGGTGGTCAACGACCAGCGCGAAGCCCTGCTGATGCGGCGGCACCGGTTCATCATCGACCGGTGGGTGTGGGAACTGCCCGGAGGCTACGTCGACGGTGCCGAGGACATCGGAGCCGCGGCGGCACGCGAGGTCGAGGAGGAGACCGGGTGGCGGCCGCGCTCGATGGAGCACATGGTGACCTTCCAACCCGCCATCGGATCGGTGGATCAGCCCCAGATCATCTACCTGGCACGGGGCGCCGACCTCACCGATACCTCGCCAGACGTCAACGAGGCCCAGGAGATCCGCTGGTGGCCGCTCGGGGAGGCGGTGGAGATGATTGCTCGAGGAGAGGTCATCGGCGCATCCACGGTTGTCGCCCTGTACCGGGCCATCACCCTGGTATGACCTCCTTGGCCCGTACCGTGAACTCCTCCACCTCCGGCAGCTTCTCGTGAGGCCGCAGCCTGCTCCGTAGTCGGCGCAGGTACGACAGGGCACGCTGTGACTGCAATCCCTCCACCAGGTCCAGAGCCACCCCGCCGACCCGTACTGCTTCATCCGGTTCGTCGATGGCATGTGCGGTGGCGAGCATCAGGAGGTTGAACGTCCTGCCGCGTACGTAGTCGGTGTTCATCCTCAGGGACTGCTTGGCGTACACGGCCGTCTGGGCGTCGTTGCCGAGGGCGAGGAAGCAGTGCGCGACCTTGGCCGCGAGGTAGGCGTTGTCGAAGTAGGCCAGCCACTCCGGAGGATTAGGGTCGTCCGTCTCAAAGGCCTTCACACCCGCCCGCAGGGAGCGGGACGTGGCCCGTGGGTCCGAGAGCCCTGCGTGCCCGTGCGCTTCGATGAGGTGGCACTCCGCCGCTAGCGCGGGGTGCCCGGCCCGGAGCGCGGCGGACTGCGCAGCCCTCGCCAGGTCCACGGCTTCGGCCGACCGCCCGATATAGGTGGCCTGGTGGCCCATGGCCGCAAGGATCTCGGCGCATAACCCGTCGTCCCCGGACGTCTGGGCCATGCGCAGTGCCTGGATCAGGTACCGCTGGGCGAGACCGTGCTCCTCGCAGTCGTAGGCCATCCACCCCACGGCCTTGGTGAGTTCGGCGGCCGCCGAGAACAGATCCCGGCCGATCTCCTCCGTGTAACTGCCCCGTAGCAGCGGGGCGACGTTGGCGTCGAGGTACTGCACGACGGTGCTGCGGATGCGGCCCCCGCCGACGCGGTTGTCCAGGTCCCGGAAAGCGCGCGTCATCTGCCGGATGGCCGAGATCTCGGGCTGTCCGACACGGATCCGTCCGCGGTGGGCGGGACCAGCCACGAAGGGCTGGGTGAGCCACCGCACGGTCGCGCTCGGGTAGGCCGCCGTCGAGTACCCGCCGAGGAGATCACGGCGGCGCTCACCGTCGGCCCGGTAGAGCTGGCCGGCGGTAGTGATCCCCGCGGTCCAAGCCAGAGGGAACTCCAGGGTCTGTCCCTCGTCCTCGGGAAGTCCGCAGTCCTCGGGGAGCACGGGACGCCCCAGTGCTTCGGAGAGGACTCCCGCGATGATCCCGGGAACCAGTCGCTGGGGGCGTTCGCCCGACATCCAGCGGCGGACGCTGTTGTGGTCGTAGGAGAGCACCAAACCCTGTTCCCTACCTCGGGCCACTACCCTGCGGGCGAGCCCTTTGGCGGGCATTCCGGCCTCGTCCAGGAGCTCCACGAGTTGGATGTTCGGCTGCTTGGGGGCACGTGTCACGGCTTCTTCTCCACAGGTCCGAGTCGAAGGCAGTGTGACACGGCTGCTGCTGCGGGAGTGGGGATACCGGGAGGCTCACTCCCCCTTCACACTCCTTCCGAAGGAGCGCACGTTCGTCTCCTGAGTCCGCGCCTTCACGGGAGCGGCAAGGAAGTGGACGGTAGGACCGGTAAGCGCCGGTGGCGGAACCGTCCGCGAGAGCGAAGCGAGGGCTGATGGACAACGTGAAGGCTGAGGGCCAAGAGACCCACGAGGAACTGCTGGTCGAACTGGGCGACGTGGCCGAACTGACCCTCGGTCAGGGGCAGGCCCAGAACGAGAACAAGCGCAACCCCTACAACTGACCGCCTCGGGTGCCCGGGGCAACCCCTTCCGGGCACCCGCTCAGAGCGCAGGAGAAAGCCCATGTGGTTCGGTGGTTCGACAGGCCTGCCGCCCCTCGCCCGCCCCCGTGGTTCCATCCCTCTTGCTCCGCATCTGCCGCAGGTATGGACGAGTTCTGACTGGCCCGACCACGAGCGACGTGTCGCCTCTCACCGAGGGCGTCACGTAGTGGTGCTGGGCCCTTGCGGCGTCGATGAGGAAGAACTGGTCCGGGTTACGGGGCACTCTGTGCCTGACGACGTGGCCTGGCGGTGGCCGGGCAGCTATGTCGTGGCGCAGATCGAGCCGGGAACGGTCACGATCTGGACCGATCTCGCCTCGGCGATCCCGGTGTACACGCGACGCACTCCCGAAGGAGTGCTGTGGGCTTCCAGTTCACGTCTGCTGGCCGGCTTCGACGAAAAACCGAGCGTGAACCTGGACAAGGTCGCCGCACGGTTGGTCAGCCCTGATACGGCGGAGGCCGGAATGGATTCTTTTTTCCACAGGATCGAACGCGTGCCACCCGGACACCGGTTCCGACTGACCGTTTGTCGTGAACCGGACACGAGGGTGATGTGGCGACCGACCCCGATGGCCGACGGTCACGCACTCCGGCTTCGATCCGCGCTCGAAGACGCCGTCGCTGTTCGTGTCGACCACTCGGCGCAGCCGAGCACGGACTTCTCTGGTGGATTCGACTCCACAGCGCTCGGACTCCTGGCCGCGGAATGCCTGGCACCGGAGGGACGCGGGATCGTGGGCGTCACCGTTCACCCGGAAGGCGTCCATCACGGCGGAGACCTCGACTACGCCCGAGAGGCCGCCCACCATCCGAGACTCGATCACCGCTGGATGCCGGTCACTGACGACCACACTCCCTACGGGAAGCTCGATCTGGTTCCCGCCACGGACGAGCCAGCACCATCGACGGTCTCCTATGCCTACTTCTCTGGCCAGTTGACCTGGCTCACCGAAGAAGTCGGCTCTGACATGCACATGACCGGAGACGGCGGGGATGCTCTCCTCTTCACGCCCCCGTACTACCTGGTCGAACTCCTGAAGCGGGGCAGGATCCGGCGGGCTCTCGGTGAGGCGGCGCGTTGGGCGCACGTACGGCGGATGTCGATCCTGGACGCCTTCCGAACCGCGAACTCCAGGGCAGAACCGGACCCGGTCCCGTCCTGGGCTGGTGCGAAGCAACCCGTGGTCGGCGGCGAGGACCCCTTCTCTCTGGAGAGCCCTACTCTGCGTGCCCTGATGCGGACGATGGCCCAGGCCGGGCGCACGGCTCGCTCCGACGTACAGATCGCCGAAGCCTTCGGGATCGCGCTCCACAACCCCTACTTCGACTCCCAGGTCATCGACGCCTATCTGTCCGTGCCGGTCGACAGCCTTCCAGGGCCGTCCCGCTACAAGCCGATCATGGCCGAGGCCATGCGGGACCTGTTCCCAGAACGCCTTGCCCGGCGCACCACGAAGGGGGACGCCTCCAGCGACCACCACCACGGGTTGAGGAAGGCGCTGCCCGCACTCCTCGACTTCATGGACGGCCATCTCGCCGGCGAAGGGCTGGTCGATGTCGCCGGATTGCGCGGATCGATGCGGCGCGCCGCCATGGGCGTAGGCGACGAACTGGCCCAGGTCGAGTCCGCCGTGGCCACCGAGGCATGGCTGCGCGCGGTCCGCTCCGCGCCGGCGATCCCATGGGAAAAGATCGAAGCGAGGGCGGCATGAAGGTCACGTCTTTCGGCCTGTCTGACATCCGTGCCTGCGATCTGGGAGCAGCGACCGTGGTCGTCGACTACGGAACCGGCGCGGTCCGTGTCATTTCTTCTGAGGCCGGAAGGCAGGCGGCCATGGCTGGGACGCCTGCCGTCAGCGGTCATAGGTGGGAGGCGAGCTGGGGCGTTCAGGAGCTCCCGATGGGGTTCTCCGAGTTCCCCCGAGTTCCGGGCCCCTACCGATGGGCTGCCGTAGCAGCGCTCCTCCTGGTGCTCGCTGTCTCCTGGGGCGGCCGACGGCGGTTTCGGATGAGGCGGATGCTCCGGCTCATGGAGTTCGCTTCGCGGCTACATCGCCGTCCAGCCGATACGCACCAGGCCGAGAAAGCCGTGCACGCGGTACGGGCTCTGGGCTTGTTCTCGCCCGTGCGCGTCGCGTGCTTGGAAGAATCGGTGGCCGCGGTGCTGGCCCTGGCCATACGCGGGCGTGGAGTGCGCTGGTGCCATGGGGTGATCGCGGATCCCATCCGGCTGCACGCCTGGATCGAGGTGGAGGGCCGGCCTGTGGAGGAGCCGGACAGCACACGGCGGTGCACCGCACTGCTGACCATCCCCAGCATGAAGGAGAGCACGTGAGTGAACCCCTGATGTGGCTTCGAGGGGACAAGGCCGGGATCGGCCCGTTGCGCGCCGATTTGGCGGAGGAATACTGGCGATGGGAGCAGTCGATCCCGACGATCGTCGGCTACAACCGGCAGACCCCGCAGCCGATGGAGACCACCCGGGAGATCCTGGTCGAGGGCTACGGGCGTGCTTCGGACCGGGAACTGCGGTTCACCTTCTACGACCTGAGCGGGGACGAACCATCTCCTGTCGGGTTGGCCCAGGTGTACGTCGATCCGATGCGCCGCAACGGCGAGTACGTGGTGGCTATGGGGGAGTCCCGAGGGAAGGGTGTGGGCAGTGAGGCGACCCGGCTGGTGCTGGACTACGCCTTCCACGTGACCAACCTGCGGTGCGTGTACCTGACGGTGATCGAACCCAACGCCGGGGCGATCCGCGCCTACGAGAAGGCCGGGTTCAAGCGGCAGGGCATACGTCGCAACTCCAATCAGTGGTTGGGCGAGACCGTCAACGACGTGCTGATGGACGCGGTTCCCGAGGATGTTCCGTGGAAGTCCCTGGTGAAGGCGCAGTTCACTACCTGAATCAACGGCTGTGTGCCCGCCGCCTGGCGGGCACACAGAGGTTCAGGTTCTGGGGGAGCCGATCCCCGAGAGAAATCCGGTCCAGGCCGAGGCGGGGAACTCCAGGGAAACCAGGTGGGGATTCTGGCTGTCCCGGACACCGGTGACGGCTCCTTCCGAGACCTCCACGCACGTGCCGGCCTCGTTGCTGTAGCTGGACTTGTGCCAGGGCTTCGTCGGGATGCTCATCTGTGTGACCTCGTTCATGCGTCGAGTTCGGTGATTCGGGTTCGGATCAGGTCGCGGGAACGCTCTTGGGACATGGCTGCGGCCCGGAGGTGGTTGGACCTCAACTCGTGGTGTTGCACGTCCTCGGGTGCGTCGAACAACAGACCCTGTGGCGGGACATCCACGTGCCCGACGCGGTCGTCACCGATCCACAGTAGGCAGAACCCGTAGTTCAGGCTCATGCCCTCGGACTGGGGCAGAACCTGGAGGTCGATTCTGGGGTGGTCGCTCAGCTCCAGGAGGTGTTCGAGCTGAGTGCGCATCACCTTGGGGCCACCCACCTGGCAGGTGAGGACCGGCTCGTCGATGACCCACCACATCCGAGGAGGAGCTTCGCGATAGAGGATGCTGCGGGTCCGTTCCACTCGGGCTTCCAGCCTGCGCTCTCGCTCCGCCTCGTCGGGTACCGCTCCGCGACCCATCAGGGCTCGAATGTAGTCAGGGTGCTGGGCCAGGCCGCTGAAGAGCCCGAGCGTGTACTCGAAGATCTGGTCGGCCTCGTACTCCAGCGGGTAGTACGCGCCGCCGGGGATGTCCTCATAGGCGTTCCACCAGGCGGAGGAGCGGTTGCGGCTGGCTGCCTTGGCGATGTGGGTGAGTTCCTCGCGTAGCTCGTCGGGCGCCGTGTAGAAGCGGCAGAGGGCGTCGATCTCCGGGCCGCTGAGGCGCTTCCACTTCCCGTTCTCGATACGGGAGACCTTGGACTTGTGCCAGCCCATCTCCTCGGCGGCCTCCTCCTGCGACAGGCCGGTCCTGGCACGTAGTCGCTTGAGCTGGCTGATCAGGTAGTGCCGCCGGGCGGGGGAGCCCTGGACCGGAGTGCCCTCGGGCATCTCCACCTCCTGTCGTCGCTGTGCTGGCGTTGTCATCTTCCCACTGACAGAGAAGCACGCATCATTACTCATTGTACGCAAATCAACTTGCTGCACTTGTAATTTGCGTTGTTGCAAATCATGATGGACACAAGCGGACTGATGCCGGATGGGTGACGGGTCCTGCTGTGTCGATTCGGTATGGACGTAGGCGAGGTGGTGCTCGATGGACGGGGTCGTGTGTTCCTGGGTGAGGCCGAGGCCGAGGCCGGTGGACGTGGGTCTGGCCCGTGGTCTGGTCGACCACGCTCTGGTGGCGGCCGGAGTGGGGGAGGCGGGACGTGCAGCAGCTCGGCTGGCCGTGAGTGAGGCGTTCACGAACGCCCTCGTGCATGGGCGGCCGGAGGTGGGCGTGGAGGTGTGGTCGAAGCCCGGGCACTGCGCCGTGATCGAGGTGTACGACACCGAGGCCACGGTGCCGGTCTTCCCGCAGACGTGGGAGTTGGCGGATGCGGTGGCCGAGCATGGTCGCGGGCTGGGGCTCATCCAGGCCTTCACTCGCGAGGTGTGCGGTGCCTATCGCTGTGGTGAGGGCAAGCGGGTGTGGTTCGCGGTGGCACAGGACGGGGGCGAGATCGATGCCGACGCCGTTCGGTGCCTGGTAGCCGAACGTGCTCGGCGGCGGGTGAGTGGGGTTTCGTTCACGGCTGCTTGACCTCGGTCACCGCCGCCATGGGAAGCGCAGCTCCGGCTTCTTCCGGAGCCATTGACACTCATGGTGTTCCGGTCTGGCTGGCTTGAGGCAGAGGGAAGAGAAGGAGGAGAGATGGTGAGTGACCGCCGTGGGAAGCGCCGTAGGCGTCACCGGGGAGCGCGCCCGTACCTGGTCCGGCAGGACGACCGTGTGAGTGCGGTACGGGCTGCCTTGGCGCGTATGCCGGTTCGCTGGGGGCCGGGGGAGCTCGAAGAGTTGGCCGGTCTCGTGCGCATCTGGCAGGCGTTCCGCGCCGGGCCGTGTTGAGGTGGATCTCTACTGATCTTGCGCTCCGCCCGTACCGGGGAGCGCACCAGGAGCATTTTCGAGGTGCCGGACACGAGAAAACCCCAGGTCGGGAGCACCGTGAACGTGATCTGACCTGGGGTTTCGGTGGTAGGGCCCCAGGGGATCGAACCCTGAACCCGCGGATTAAAAGTCCACGGGATGGTGGGCGTTTCGTGACCTATGTGGTTGTTCGCTCTGGCCTGTTCGGGTGCGGTTGTGCCACCAGGGACCACGGGAGGCCACCGCCGACCAGGGGGTTCCGGAGCACCGGAGCCACAACGGAGCTAATTCGCAGTTCTGCGGGAGCGCGGTCAAAATCCGCTGGATGCTCGAGGTGGGGCGCATATCTGCTCGGTAGCTCTTTGCGTGTGTTGGTCTCGCCCCGAGGTCGACGTCTTCTGCGACCCGATCCGGCCGCTCCTTCCCTGCGCGCGCGGGTCTCACCCAAGTCGCAGAGGTACTCGAGTCAGCCGTGATCGCTTCGGTCTGGCCGTTGGATGTGCCGGGTCTGCCGAAGGGGCCGCGATCACGGCTGATGGTGGAAGCTGATGCGCATCAGCCGACTGCTGACCCAGTCTTCGAGCCGAGTCGGCCGGATGGTGCCGGGGTCGTGGGGCTGATTGAGATCCGTGACGATCTCGGCCAGCACGGCCTGACGTTCAGCCGGGTCGGTGACAGGCGTGGCTCGTGCAGGCAGATCTGCGCGGATCCCGTTCTTGAGGTGGAAGGTGAGGTCGGGATTGGCGAGCAGGTTCGCGTGCCAGTCGGTCGCGGCACCGCCAGCGCCGCTACACAGGTAGGTGGTGTCCGCAGCTCGGTAGAAGAAGATCTCGATGCGGCGTGGACGACCGGTGCGGCGGCCCAGCGTCGTGATGTCGATGATCCGCTCTCTGGTGCCCGCGGCGGGGGTGATCTCGATGGCTCGTCGGATGTGGTTGGGCAGGTGGGACAGGGATGCGTCCTGTGCGGAGTCGTTCGACCCGGTCGTGTCTGGAGTGCTCATACGGTCTCGCTCTGAAGGGCGGGGCCGAGGAGGAGTCCACCATCGATGACGTACTCCGATCCCGTGATGAACGACGCCTCCGATGAGGTGAGGAACAGGAGAAGACGGCTGACGTCGGTCGGCTCCCCGAGTCGGGGGATGGCGAACGGCTCGGGTGAGTAGAAGTCGGCGATCGCCGCGGTCGCGCCAGCAGCTGGTTCTTGGATGAAGGGGGTCGCGATCACACCGGGGTGAATGGTGTTCACCCGGATGTGGTCGCGCCCGAGCTCGAGCGCTGCCGTTTGGGTGAGGCCTCGCACAGCCCACTTGCTGGCGACGTAGGGCGCGTAGTGCGCCGTGCCGCCCAGGCCCATGGTCGAGGCGATGTTGACGATGGCCCCTCCGGCTGCGCGGCGCAGAGCGGGGACTGCGACCTTGATGCCGAGGAAGATCCCCGTGAGGTTGATGTCGAGGATCCGCGACCACGTGGCCTGGTCCGTGTGTTCGATCGGTGCGGGCGGGTTCTGCACGCCCGCGTTGTTGACGAGCACGTTCACGGCGCCGAAGGCGCTCTCGGCGGCCAGCACAGCGGAGGCCCACGAGCCCTGGTCGGTAACGTCGAGGCGGACGAAGCGAGCGCGGGTTCCGAGCTCGTCGGCCAGAGCGGCGCCGCGTTCCGCGTCGATGTCGCCGATCACCACGTTCGCTCCCTCCGCGTGAAAGGCGCGCGCGTGACTCGCTCCCTGGCCGCCGGTCCCACCAGTGACGAGTACGGTCTGGTTGTCGAAGCGTGGCATCAGATGTTCCTTCGCTGCGTGGGTGAATGACCGGGATCACCAGTGATGAACCGGCGGCCAGTGGTGAGTCGTGCGACTCACCATTGCTCTGACACTAGGTCGGCGACAGTGGTGAGTCAAGCCACTCACCTCGTATGCTTGGCCCATGAGCAGAGTCGTGACGACGTATCACCAGCGCGTCGCCCAGGAGAAGCGCGCCCTGATCGTGACGGCCGCGACCGCACTGTTTCTCGAGTTGGGCTACGACCGGACGTCGTTGGCGCGGATCGCAGAGTCCTCGGGCGTTTCGCGGGCTACCTTGTTCAAGCAGTTTCCGAGCAAAGCCGCCCTCTTCGACGCCATCGTGACCGAGTCCTGGTCGACCGCTGACGAGGAGGATCCTCCGTCGGCAGGCAACGTCGTTGACGGGCTCGGCATCATCGGTCGCCGTTACGCCGAGCTGTTGGGCCGTGCCCAGATGACCGACCTGTTCAGGATCGTCATCGCCGAGCTGCCGCGGTTCCCTGAGCTGGCCCATGCGCAGTTCTCGCACGGGAAGATGCCCTACTTCGAGTCCCTACGCAGCTACCTCCTGGCTGAGCACGAGGCGGGAACGGTGCGGGTCGAGGACGTGGACCTCGCAGCCACCCAGTTCTTGGGCATGATCTCCAACTATGTCTTCTGGCCGACACTTCTGGTGCCGGGCTGGGAGGTGAGCGCCGAACGCGTCGCTCAGGTAGTCGACGAGGCCGTCCGCACCATCGTCGCCCGGTACTCCGCGACTGGGCCAGGGCCGTCGACCAACAGCTGAGTCCCGCCGCCACATCCGGCGCGAAACACCTTGTCCGTGCCCTGGACTAGTGCACAGTCGTAGTCCACTGGCTCCAGCGAGGACAGGGCTTCGCTGCGGGCGCCATCGCCCATGGGAACGTGCCCCCGGTGATTTCCCCACACTGACGGCCGAGCCAGTGTGGGCATGGGTGGGGTGGAGGTGGTGGCGATGGTCAACGGGATGTCGGTCTTTAAGAGGTGTGGGTGCCGGGACGCACGGAGGAAGTCTCTAGGAAAGGGCTGCCCGAACCTGGGACGGCGCGGACACGGGAGCTGGTACTTCTCGGTGGAGCTGCCGCGTCGTGACGGGGTGCGGAGACGAGTCCGACGTGGAGGGTTTGCCTCACGTGAGGCAGCCAGCACGGCAGCCTCCGCACTGGTGAGTCCTCGGGAGGGGCAGGAAACTGCCCCTCTTCTCACGAGCGTGCAGAGGGTGCGGGCCACTTTGCGAGCGGCGTTGAACACGGCAGTGCGGGAGGGGCACCTTGACGCCAATCCTGCCCAGGGGTTGAAGCTGACCTCGGGCAGGCGGCCGCGTCCGGTGCTGTGGACGCAGGACGCCCAGCGTGAGTGGGAGCGTGGTGGTGACCGTCCGGCTGTGGCGGTGTGGTCGGTGCAGCACACCCGCTCCTTTTTGGACTTCGTGGCCGGGCACCGGTTGTATGCGCTGTTCCACTTGGTGGTGCTGCTGGGGTTGCGGCGCGGTGAGGTGCTCGGGCTGCGGTGGCGCGACGTGGACCTAGACGCGCGGGTGCTGCATGTGGAAAGCCAGGTGCAGCAGGTGGGAGGGTGCGTGGTGGTAGCTGAGCCCAAGAGCGAGGCGAGCCGCCGCACCGTTGCTCTGGATCAGGTGACGGTCCAGGTGCTTCGTGCCCACCGTAGGAAGCAGCAGAGCGAGCGGTCGGGAACGGGGCGTGCGGACCCGGACCTGGTGTTCACCTGTATCAAGGGAGGCTGCCTGGCCCCGGACCGGCTGAGTCGCTCGTTCCGGAAGTTGAACACGGAGAGCGGACTGCCGCCGGTACGGCTGCACGATCTGCGGCACGGTGCGGCCACGTTCGCGCTGGCGGCCGGGGTGGACCTGAAGACGGTGCAGGCGATGTTGGGGCACGCGAGCATCGTGTTGACCGCGGACACGTACACGAGTGTGCTACCCGAGGTCGCTCACGAGGCGGCGGAGGCGACAGCGGCGCTAGTGCTGCGTGATGCCCGGTCGGCGCGGGTTCGGCACCGTGCGCTCCGACGTCGAAGGAAGCGGAGGGGTGGTCCCATGCGGGCCCCACCCGGGTCCCACCAAGGCAACGCCCGCCGGGGTTCGGCGGGCGTTATCCCAGGTGAGCGGTGGTAGGGCCCCAGGGGATCGAACCCTGAACCCGCGGATTAAAAGTCCGCTGCTCTGCCAATTGAGCTAAGGCCCCGTGTGGACGTCCGGGCGCTGCCGGAGTTTCACCGGGACAACTCTACCGCAGCGCCACAACGGTCGTGGAGCGGTGAACACGCCTGTGGGAAGAGGATCCAGCGGCCCCGCGGACGTGGGCCGGGCGCGTCGCCGCACCTGCGACGGGGCATGTTGGTGTACTCGGAGAGCATCCTGAGCCAACCGACGACAAGGAGCATCATGGCGTTCTCCGAGAAGCAGCAGGCGGTCCTGCGCAAACCCGCGTTCGGGCACGTGGCGACCCTCGGCCCGGACGGTGGACCCCAGTCCAGCCCCGTGTGGATCGACTGGGACGGCGAGTTCCTCAGGTTCAGCCAGACCACGACCCGGCAGAAGCTGCACAACCTCAAGCGCGACGGCCGGATCGCGGTGTCGGCCGTCGACCCCGACGACCCCTACATGTACGTGGAGGTCCGCGGCGTGTGCGACCGGGTGGAGAAGGACGAGGACAAGGCCTTCATCAACGAGATGTCCCAGAAGTACCTCGGGAAGCCCTACCCCTGGGACGACCCCCAGGAGGAGCGCGTCATCGTCTACGTTCGCCCCGAGCGCTTCGTGGGCCGGTAGGCGCGTGTGCGGCCCCGCGCCGGTGGGGCCGCACCGGCCGCCCCGGAGCATGCGGCTTCCGTCCCGCAAAAGTACCTGTTGAGAAAGTTTGCATGGTCTGCAATAATTGGTCGTGCACGGGGGAGGACCATTGGGACTGCGCGAACGCAAGAAGCAGGCCACGCGCCGCGCGCTCCAGGACGCGGCCGTGAGCCTCACCCTGGAGCGCGGTCTGGAGAACGTGACGGTGGAGGAGATCGCGGCCGAGGCCGACGTCTCCACCCGGACCTTCTTCAACTACTTCGCCACCAAGGAGGACGCCCTCCTCGGCGACGTTCCGGAGACTCCCGACGAGGAGGCACGGCGGGAGTTCGTCGGTGGCGGACCCACCGGCGACTTCGTCGAGGACCTCATCACCGTGCTGATCACGTTCCTGGTCAGTACCGACGATCTCGCCACGCAGCGCGCCGACATGCGCCTGCGCAGGGAACTCATGGAACGCGAGCCTCAGCTCGTGCGCGGCATGCTCGCCCGCTTCCACAACGTGGAAATGGAACTCGCCGCGGCCATCGCCGAGCGGACCGGCGCCTCAGCCGGGGACGACCGTCCCCTCCTGGTCGCCGCGTCGGCCATGTCGGTGATGCGCCACACCATGAAGAGCCTCCACTTCTCGGAGAGCGAGGAGACCGCGGACGTCCGCGCCAAGATCCGCGCGGCCTTCCGTCATCTGGGCGAGGCCTACGGGCCGTCCGCGCCCAACGGCTGACCGGGGCACTCCGGCCCCTCGGGGCCTCCTAGCAGGCGAACGGAGTCCCATGCCCACCACCCCCAGCCGCACCAGGCTGCGCTGGATCTTCCTGGCGATCATCCTGACGATGCTGCTGGCCTCCCTGGACCAGACCATCGTCGCGACGGCCCTGCCCACCATCGTGGGTGAGCTCAACGGCCTGGAGCACCTGTCCTGGGTCGTCACCGCGTACATGCTCGCGGCCACCGTCGGCATGCCGATCTACGGCAAGGCGGGCGACATCTTCGGCCGCCGCCACGTGTACCTGTTCGCGATCGTGGTCTTCCTGCTCGGTTCCGTGCTGTCGGGGCTCGCCCAGGACATGACCCAGCTCATCCTCTTCCGCGCCCTGCAGGGCATCGGGGGCGGCGGTCTGATGATCAGCGCCCAGGCGATCATCGCCGACGTCGTCTCCCCACGGGAACGCGGCAAGTACATGGGCATCATGGGCGCCGTGTTCGGGGTCTCCTCGATCGCCGGTCCGCTGCTCGGCGGCTTCTTCACCGACCAGTTGGACTGGCGCTGGATCTTCTACATCAACCTGCCCCTGGGAGCGGTCGCCCTGGTCGCGGCGGCGACCATGATCCGCCTGCCCAAGCCCGAGGGGCCCAGGCCGAAGCTGGATTACACGGGCACCGTTCTCCTGGCCGCCACGAGCGTGTGCCTGGTGCTGCTGACCAGCTGGGGCGGCCACACCTACGACTGGGTGAGCCCGCAGATCCTCGGACTGGGGGCGGCGGCGATCGCGGCGGCGTTCCTGTTCGTGCTGGTGGAGCGGCGTGCGGCCGAGCCGATCATCCCGCTGCGCCTGTTCCGTGACCGCGACTTCGTCCTCACCGCGCTGATCGGTATCACGGTGGGCATCGCGATGTTCTCCACGGTCTCCTACCTGCCCACGTTCCTGCAGATGGTCAAGGGCGCCACCGCGACCGAGTCCGGGCTGCTCATGCTCCCGATGGTGCTCGGCATGCTCATCAGCACCATCACGACCGGTCGCCTCATCTCCGCCACCGGCCGTTACAAGCACTGGCCCATCATCGGCACCGCCATCATCACGGTAGGCCTGGTCCTGCTCTCCCGGATGGACGCCGACACCCCCTACCTCTACAACGGCTCGGCGATGCTGGTCATGGGTCTGGGCGTGGGCATGGTGATGCAGAACCTGGTGCTGATCGTGCAGAACACGGCTCCCCGGCGCGACCTCGGTGCCGCCACCTCGGCGAACAACTACTTCCGCCAGATCGGTGCGTCCTTCGGCATCGCCGTGTTCGGATCGGTCTTCGTGTCCCGTCTCAACGAGCGGATGGCCGGCATACCGGGCGGAAGCCTGGAGTTCGAGGGCGGTGAGGCCGGGATCAGCTCCATGACCCCGCAGATGCTGCAGGGCCTGCCCGGCCCGGTGCGCGAGTTCGTCGTGCACGCCTTCGCCGGTGCGCTGCCCCCGATCTTCCTCTACGTGGTTCCGATCGCCCTGGTCGGATTCGCGCTCTCCTGGTTCATCACCGAGAAGCCGCTGGCCACCACCGTCGGCGGCACGGAGCAGGGCAAGGAGAGCACGGAGGGAGCGGAGAGCGGCCCCCGTGAGGGGAGGGACGTCAGGGGCGGGGACGTCAGGGACTCCGTGTAGGGGGCGGCTCCCACCGCGCGGGCGCATGGACCCACCGCACGGGCGCGGGGCTCCCGCCGGCCGGGGAGGCCGTGCCCCATGATGTGTCCCACGCCTCAGGAACGCCTTCGCCTCCTCGGCCGTCCAACCTCCCAGGGGTGCCCGGGCATCCCGTATCCGGGCCCCTCCAGGGGGCTCGGGGGGATGTCAGGGGAGGCCCAGGGCTGTCCCCGATGGGAATCGTCGTGGGAAGGGGGCAAGCTGGAGACATGAACGAGAGCTACCAGAACAAGCGCTTCCGACGCAGTGGTTCCGACCGGTACCTGGCCGGCGTGTGCGGCGGGATCGCCGAGTTCCTCAACATCGACTCCACCATCGTCCGCCTGGCCTTCGTGGTCCTGACGGCCCTCGGGTTCAGCGGCGTCTTCGTCTACATCCTGGCCTGGCTGATCATGCCGGCCGAGAACGAGAAGCGCTCCTTGCTGGAGCAGATCATCCGCAACTTCCAGGGAAAGCCGAGCGAGAACTGATGTGGACCCTCAGAGCACAACCGGGCTGGGAACGCCGTGAGCTGCGCGCTCCGCGGGAGGAGCGCGAGGTCGAGGAGACCCGCGACACCCCCGCGGAGTGCGCCAAGGAGCACTAGACACCAGAACGTGTCCGGCGGGCGCACAGCCCGCCGCGCGGGGCCCTAGGCGTTCCCGGTCGCGTTCATCCGTTCGATGGTCTGCCCGGCCATCCGCGACCACGGGATCGACAGCAGCGCCGCGCAGACGACGCCGAGGACACCGGCCGACGCGATGACGACTCCGGTACCGAAGTGCTCGGCGAAGAACCCGGCGACCAGGATGCCCACGCCCTGTGCCGCCTGGAGTCCCGCCGCGACCAGTCCGAAGGCCAGACCGCGGCCCTCCTGGGGCACGCACAGTACGAAGGCCGCGTTGGCCACGAACTGGTAGGAGCCCGCGACGCCGCAGAGCGCCAGGGCCGTCACCATCAGCCACAGCGGCGGGCCGGTCAGCCACAGCAGCAGGGGCACACAGGTGAGCACCGCCAGCGGGCCGAGCAGGCGCATACGGGTGGGCGGCGGGATGATCCGTGTCAGGACGAGCCCGCCGGCGAAGGCTCCGATCGGGGCGCCCGCCATGATGAACCCGGCGGCGGCCGGACCCGCGCCGATCTCCTGGGCCATGGGGTTGGCCAGGCCGTAGGGGATGCCGTACAGCCCGGCGAGCCAGGCGAGCAGCGCCAGGGTGCGCAGACGGGGATCGGCGAAGACGAGCTTGGCGCCGTCGCGGGTCATGGCCAGGAACCCGGGGCGGTCCTCCTTGTCCGCGTGGGGCGAGGGACGGGCCTTGACCCCCAGCAGCACGACGACGGCGGACAGCACGAAGAGGATGCCGGTCGACATCACGGTGATGTTGGGGCCCACGTAGGAGACGATCACGCCGCCGGCGACCAGACCGGCGAGCATGCCGATCTGCGAGGTCAGCTGGATGATGGCGGTGCTCGCCACGTAGCGCTCGCCCTGGACGATCTCGGCCATCATCGCCGCCCGGGCCGCGGCGAAGGGGATCGACGGCAGCACCGAGCAGAACAGCAGTATCCAGATGGCCCAGATCGGCATGCCGGGGATACCGATGAGCACGATGACGGCCGCACGCGCGATGTCGCAGGCGATCATGACGCGTCGACGGGGGAAGAGGTCGGCGAGTCCCGCGATCAGGGGGCTGATGATCGGCGGCAGGAAGGTCAGGGCCAGGGTGACGCCCGCGGCGAGCGCCGATCCGGTCACCTGGAAGACGAGGACGCTGGTGGCGATGTTCAGCAGGTTCGTGCCGATCATCGACAGCGCGTGGGCGAGCCAGACGGAGCGGAACTCTCCGATCGCCATGACGTCGCGGTAGCTGCTCCGCCAGTCGTCGTTGTTGTTGGGGGCGCTCGAGGACTCGTGGTCCTCGTTGTCAGGTGTGTTGTCGAGGCGCGGATTGGCCACCCGGCACTCCCTTACTGTTACAGGGTTGTAATCACGCTGTGTCGTGTCCCAATAACCAACAGTTCCGGAAGGTGGCCCTCATCGCAAGCCTTTTCCGGAAATTCGTGTCTGATTCGTTGCTGTGAGTAAGGAATGCTGGAGCGGATTCGGTCGCGTCCTCCGCAGGTCATGAACGGATTGTTCTCCCTGGCAGGGATATTTGAGCAAGAGATCTCGGGATGACCAGGAATGCCAGGTATGCGCTAATAGTTCCCTGGCCTTTACGGAGAGTCGCGAGTAGCGTCCTCCGCGCCCCTCACGGGAGCCGCGGTACGGGAGCGGGGGCCGGGCGGGCGTGGCGGCTCACCCCCAGCCGAGTTCGGTCAGCCTGGCGTCGTCGATCCCGAAGTGGTGCGCGATCTCGTGCACCACGGTGACCAGGACCTCCTCCACCACCTGTTCGGGGCTCTCGCAGAAGGCGCAGATGTTGTGCCGGTAGATGAAGATCTGGTCGGGCAGTACGCCGAAGTAGGCGTCCCCGCGCTCGGTCAGCGGGATGCCCTCGTACAGGCCGAGCAGCCCGTCCGGGGACTCCTCCTCGACGGTGATCACCACGTTGTCCATCAGCCCCGCCAGCTCGGACGGGATCTGGTCCAGGGCGTCGGCGACCAGTTCCTCGAAGTCCCTGCGTGTCAGTTCCACCACACCCGCCATTGTGCTGCCTGAGCGCCGCCCGCCGGAAGAGACATAACACTCTGGAGGGGAGGAAACATTGGGAACGGCCTCCCACGACGGCATGATGGGGGTGTGTTGTCTTGGGAAGCGATCCGCGGGTACGACCTCCGTGGGGCCCTCCGCCGGCTCCGCGGCACCTTCGACCGGCTGCGTGCGGGGCGCGCGTGGAGGTGGGTATGGGTCGTCGTGGCGGGCCTGGTCGGGGGCTGGCTCGGCCTGGCGCTGGGCGGGCAGGTGGTCACCCCCATCGGCCCCGCCGACGTCACGCTGGGGCTGAGCCCCCAGTGGCACGGTGAGACGGTCGTCAACGTCGCCCCGCTGGGGCAGTTGGCCTTCGACACCCACGACGCCCCCCTCAAGCTCGAGGCGACCATCACCGACATTCGCCTGTCCGCCGCCGAGAAGGTCTTCGCCGACCCCGACGCCATCAACCGCATGGCCGCGGGCATCGGCTCCGACCTGCGCGCCGGGGTCATCGACCTGTTGGTGCGCGCGGTGCTCGTCGCGGTCCTCGGCGCGGCCCTGACGGGGCTCCTGCTCTTCCGGAACGTGTGGCGGGCCCTGGCCAGCGCGCTCGTCTCGCTGAGCGTGCTCGCGGCCTCCGGCGCCGTCGCCGCCAACACCTTCAACCCCAGCTCCATCGCCGAGCCCCGCTACACGGGCCTGATCGCGGGAGCACCGCAGGTGGTGGGCAGCGCCGAGGAGGTGGTGGGCCGGTTCAGCCAGTACCAGGAACAGCTGGCGGGCCTGGTCGGCAACGTCGCGATGATCTACGAGGCCACCTCCACCCTCCCCCTCTACGAGGAGGACGAGTCGGTGATCCGTGTGCTGCACGTGTCCGACATCCAGCTGAACCCGGCGTCGTGGAGCATCATCAGCACGCTCCTGAAGCAGTACGGGGCGGACATGGTGGTGGACTCGGGAGACATCACCGACCGCGGCAGCGCGGCCGAGGACGTGTTCGTCGAGGAGATCGGCGAGCTGGACGTCCCGTACGTGTGGGTGCGCGGCCAGCACGACTCCATGGGCACGCAGCGCGCCGTGGCGGCGCAGGAGAACGCCGTGGTGCTGGACGGCGAGGTCCAGGAGGTGGGCGGCCTGACCTTCTACGGATCGGGGGACCCCAGGTACGCCCCGGACGCGGCCCGCCTCAACCCGGACGCCGCCGAGGTGGCCGCCCAGGGCGAGGAGGAGGCCGAGAAGGTGATCAGCTCCAAGGAGGACGTGGACGTGGTCCTCATGCACACGCGCACGCAGGCGGAGGCGTTCGACGGGGTGGTGCCCCTGGTCCTGACGGGTGGCGAGCACCTGCGCTCCACCGAGCTGACCGGCCTGGGCACCAGGTTCCTGGTGCAGGGATCCACCGGCGGCGCCGGGCTGCGTGGCCTGGATCACGAATCCGGCCGTCCGGTCCCGTACCAGGCGTCGGTTCTGTACTTCGACGCCGAAACCGGGCGCCTCCAGGCGCGCGACGACATCGACCTGGGCGGTGTCGGCCTCACCTCGGCGCAGGTCGAGCGGCACATCGAGTCGGATCCGGACCGCCCCGTGGGAGAACCGGACGAGAGTCCGACGGAGAAGGCCGACGACGCCGAGCGCACACCCTGACGACGGAGTTCCCGCAGGTGGGGCTGATTCCGGCCGCCCGGGGGAATCACTTTGGTGTTGGTCGGGTATCTCCCCTATGCTTGGCATGTCACACGGGCCCCCATCGTCTAGCGGCCTAGGACGCCGCCCTTTCAAGGCGGTAGCGCGGGTTCGAATCCCGTTGGGGGTACGAGGCGGTTCGAGCACTGCCGGACATCTGGCAGAATGAGAAGCGCAGCCACACGCGGGGTCACCGACCTGGCGTGACAACAGAACAAGGTCCTGTGGAGCAGTTAGGAGTGCTCGCCACCCTGTCAAGGTGGAGGCCGCGGGTTCAAATCCCGTCAGGACCGCTGTCGCCGAGAGATCGGCGAGCGCGGCTAGGTAGCTCAGTTGGTACGAGCGTCCGCCTGAAAAGCGGAAGGTCGGCGGTTCGACCCCGCCCCTAGCCACAACCCACACACATGCAAAAAGGCCCCGCCACCTGTGTAAACAGATGGCGGGGCCTTTTCGCGCGTCGGTGGCTGTCGGTGGGCGGTGGCGGGCCTCGGTGGGTGCCTACGGCCAATGCGCGGCCACGTTCAGGAGCGGCGCAGGGCCTCCTCGATCTGGCGCTTGGCCCGGTCCTCCTCCCCGACGAGGCACTTCGCGTAGATCTTCTTGAGCACGGCCACGCTGTGCCCCGCCCACTGGGCCACGAGCGTCTCCGAGACGCCCGCGTTGAGCCACGTGGACACGCAGGTGTGCCGGAGGTCGTAGGGACGCCTCGCGAGCGGAGAGCGCGCCTCAGCCTCGCTCAGCACCTCCTCACGTGCCCAGGCCCATGCGCGCCGGTAGGTGATCGTCGCGAGGGGACCGCCGCGCACGCCGGTGAACAGCCTCCCCTCCGGGTCGGTGCCGAAGCCCTCCAGGTGCTCCCAGAAGAGCCGGGCCAGCTCCGGCGGGCAGGGGACCGGCCGGACCTCTCCGGCCTCGCGCTGCTTCGGGCCGCGCCGGGTGTCGCGGCTGGTGCCGTCGTCGGTGAACTCCGGCCGTGCGTCGGGGGTGACCTCCTCCACGTAGATCTCGCCCCAGTCGTAGACCGGTGAGCCGGTCGCGTCGATCCGGGGCGCGGGCAGGGACAGGTTGTGCTTGCGCAGGTTCACCGCCTCCTCGGGCCGGAGCGCGGCGTAGTACATCGACCCGAAGAACGCGACCAGCCGCGGACCGGACTTCATGCCCTGTCGCCGCTCGGTCTCCTCGTAGCCGTACTCCCGCACCTTGTCGAGCAGGTTCCGGGCCTGCTCCGGGTTCACCACGCACCGCCGGTCGACCTGGTGGACGGAGCGGGACGTGGTGGCCTCCAGCTCCCCGATCGGGTTCCGTTCGAGCAGGCCCTCGCTCACGGCGTAGGCCAGCGCGGCCTTGAGGATGCCGTGGTTGCGCCGCTGGGATCCGACCACGAGCTTCCTGCCCTCCAGGTCGCGGATGGCCGCGCGCACGGCGGCGTCCGCGACCTTCGGGTCGGCCAGCTCACCGACCGCGCGGGTGTGCCGGGAGGCCCACCGCAAGGCGTCCTCCACCTCCGGTGGACGCTCCGCCGCCCGGTAGGTCTTGCTGTAGGCCCAACGCCTCAGCGCGGCCCGGAGCAGCGCCGGGTCCGGCATCCCCCGTTCGGTGGTGAACAGCGCCGTCGTCGCCATCATCAGGGCGAACGCGATGTTGCCCCGGTGCTTGGCGGAGATGTCCGGCCACTTGTGGTCGACGTAGGCGACCGCGAAGTCGTACCAGGACATCTCCGGCCGCTCCTCCCGGAGCATGCTCACGGGCAGTCCCTTGGACAGGCTGAACGCCTCGCCCCTGCTCTGGGCCTGCACGAGCTGGGAGCGGAAGGCGTCCGCCTGCGCCCGCTTCTTGAACGGCTCCTTGAACTCCTCGGTGCCGACCTTCCAGCGCACCCGGTAGGTCGTGCCCCGGGTGCCCTTGTAGGTGGTGACCTTCCAGACGGCGACCTTGTAGCTCAGGTCGTCAGAGTCGATCATCAGGCGTTGTCCTCAGCGGTGGTCATGAACTTCTCGAACTCCGAACGGCGGATGCGCAGGCTCCCGTTCGGGAGCTTGGCGCACTTGGGGGCGCGCCCCTTCTTGCGCCAGTCGTAGAAGGTGTCGCGGCTGATCATCAGCTCCCCGCAGAACTCGTCCACGGTCAGCCAGCCCCGGGCACGCTGTGCCGGGACGGTGGGGGTCTTGGCCGGTCGCACCCGGCGCGGCTTGGTGCGGTCGGTCATCATGGGAAGTGCTCCTTGCCTCTCACGGGGTTCGGGGCGCGGCTCCGGCGGTGCTTGGCGGTACAGGCCGGAGTCGCTTTTCCTGAGGTGGGCGGCGGCGCTCACCGGGTGAGCCGCCGGTCCCGGCCGTTCATCTCGACACGGGTCGTCATCTCGATCAGCCGCGACGCGATCCGGTCGCCCAGCAGCTCCGGCAGGGCTGCGGGCGGCTCGTTGCTCGTGACGATGACCGGGAGCATGCGGTTGTAGCGGTGGTTGACGATCCGGTACGTCGTCTCCTCGGTCCACAGCGAGGACTTCGTGGTCCCGAGGTCGTCCAGGAGCAGCACGGGCACGCTCAGCACGCGGCGCATGAGCCGTTCGCGCTCCTCGTCGTTGCCCGCTCCCGGACGGAGCGCGGCGTACAGGTCCGGGAACGTGGTGGCCAGAAAGCCGAACCGTGTGGGGCCGGTCAGCGCGATCCTGCGCACCGCGCCGAACGCCGCGTGGGTCTTCCCGGTGCCGGTACCGCCCCAGAGCATGAGGGAAGGCGCCTGCGTGACGTCTGCGGCCACCTGGTCGGCCCAGTCGCACACCCGGGGGTGCTCCGTCGAGGCGGTCAGGTACCGGGGCGGCGTTGCCCGCTCGAACTTGGTCAGGGCCGCGTTGACCCGCTGCCTGTGGTGGTAGGCGGGGTGGCCCGGAAGGTCGGGGTGCGGTGCGTCCTCGACCGGGCCGGGCCTGGTGTCGAGGCCCTTCTCACGGGTGATGCGCGCCAGTCTGGCGAAGAACTGCGTTTCGGTGGTCGTGTTCATGCGGTGCCTCTCAGGACCAGGGGTCCGGATCGTCGCCGTAATCGCTGGGGTTCCGGTACGGGGTGTGGCCGCCCACGACACGGAGCTGCGGCCGTGGCCGGGTGCGGTTGATCGCGATGCGCAGGGTGTCGGCGGTCAGGGTGAACCGACCGTCTGCCGCGACGTGTTCGAGCCCCCGGGAGATCTCCTCGTCCGAGTAGCCGTTCCTCAGGGCCTTCTTGACGACGGCGCGGATCTTGTTCCAGTCGCCCATGCCGTTGGTGGCCCGGTGGTAGACGGTCGCGAGCGCGTTGACCCGCTTGTGGTCGATCGGGGCCGGTGAACCGTCCCGTTTCGGAGGGGCGCTCGGGGTCGCCTGTGACTGCTGGTCGCGCGAATCTTCCCTTATAGGGGCCCCGGGACTGGTGACCCCCGTGGGGCACCAGTTCGGGTCATCCCGTGACCCCCGGGTGTCCTCCGTTTCCTGGGAAGCATGTGCTCCCCGGGGGACACCCTCTTCCTGGGAAAGGGTGCTGGGTTCCGTCACCTGTTTCCCCGGAAGCATGTGCTGCCCGGGGGTCACCCGTAGACCGTCCGGCAGGGCAGCCTGGTACGCGGACGGCCTGCCGCGTGCTCCCCGGCGTACCTGGGTCAACAGCCCCGCCGCGACCGCGTCGGCCAGCCGGGCGGAGATGCGTCTCGGGGCCCGGGAGAGCAGGGCCGCGAGGTCGTCGCGGCTGACCTCGACACGGCCGTCCTCGTCCATGTGCTCCGCGAGTACGAGCAGCAGTACGCGCACGCTGTCGGGAACGCGGGCGGTGGCGTAGACGTAGCGCAGCCACCGCCCGCGCACCGTGCTCGGGTCAGCCGGTGCCACTACTCCTCCGAGGCGTTCACGTCGTCCCGGCGCTCGGGGGCGCACCACACGCACACTCCGATGCCGTCGATCACCGCCCTGGCCGCCGGGGTGTCGCCGTGCATGAGCTCTACGTCGACGCCCAGGTGCGCGGCCCATTCACGTACGGCCCGGTGGGAGTCGGCGTGCCCCTCCAAGACCTCGTGGTCCAGGGGATAGGAGACGTACAGGCGCAGGAACCTGTGGACCGTGCGCACCCGCCAGGTGACCTCGGGCAGGTCTTCGGCGAGCAGGTCCGCCAGGACCTGCACGGCGTGGCAGCGCACGTCACGGGCGGTGGCGCGGGTGTCGGTGGTCATACTGGTAGTGCTCCTCACTGGAGTGAGAAGGCCCGCCCCGGGTCTTGGTCGGCAAGGGGCGGGCCTTCGTGTTGGACAGGCCGGAGCGCGCGTTGGACGCCCCGGCGCGGTGTTACAGGTCAGAGGGTGTCCAAACCGGTTTGGACGGGGTCTGGACACCCGGTTTGGACAGGGTTTGGACGGCTGTCCGGACTCGGCCTGGACGGGAGCTCCAGACCGTCAGACACCCGCCATCTCGCGGCTCTCCAGCACGGTCCAGGCACCGGAGTCCTCGTGGCGGAGTCGGCCCTCCTCCTCCAGGCGGCGAAGCTGGCCGTAGATCCAGGACCGCTTGCGCTCCACGCCCATCTCGGCCAGTTCCGTCTTCAGATCGAAGGCTCCGAACTCCTTGCCCGGCCCCCATTCCTCCATCAGGCCCTCAACCGCGGCGCGGGCCTCCTCCGCGCTGGCCTTGGTGCCCTTCTTGCGGTTCGGGAGCGCGAAGTCCTCCCCCTCCTCCAGGGGCGGGATCTCGGTGTCCAGGTCGCCCTTGATCTCCGGGTCGTCGTCCGGGGTCTGGAGCACGACCGGTTCGATGTCCTCGTCCACGATCAGCTCTTCGTCGTCCACGGTCTCGTTCATGGTCGGGACCGGTGCGGCGGCCGTGGCGGTGCCGGTGCGGTTCCCGAGGAACCCGGCGTACTCGGCACCGAACGCGGTGCGAGTGACGGCGTCGAGCTTGGCGTCCTGGTCGGGCAGGGCGTCGGCGGCGGCCTTGAGGTCGCGGTTCTCCTCGGCCGGGTCGGTCGAGGGAGGCCCGTAGGTCTTGGCCGCGACCGCGTGCCGGTCCACGTCCACGTGCTCGATCGCGGCGTAGACCGCGCCCGGCCTGGACTTGCGCCAGCGGGACGGGTCGCACCCGGCGTCGGTCACGTAGTCCGGCAGGACGAAGGAGGCGTCTGCGAAGTCGCGGACCCCGAAGCACAGCCCGTCACCCAGGTTGGCGCGGGTGTCGGTGTCGAGGTTGCCCCACGTGGCGCGCTGGAGGCTCAGCTCCAGGTGGATGCCGACCGACCGGGCGACCCGCGCGATCTCCACGATCTCGTCGAAGTCGACGACTTCGGCCGCCTCCTCCACGAGCAGGTAGAGGAAGGTCAGCCCGCACCCGGGCACCCACTGGGCGTGCCCGGCGTCCGCGAGGTGGTTCGCGCGGGCCTTGATCGCACGCTTGACCGCGTCGAGCTGCCCGCGCGCGGCCTTCTTGGTGTAGGCGGGCCAGCCGATCGCGCCCTCGACCGGACCGAGGGTCTGACGGCCCTTGGCCAGGTCGATCGCGAGGGTGAAGGTGTCGGATCGGGCGGCGACCTGCACCATCTTGACCTTGCCGTACACGCTCTTCCCAGCACCGGCCATGCCGACCGTGAGCGAGTGCCGGTTGGTGATCTGGTTGGTGAAGGTCTCGCCGTCCTCGTAGACACCCAGCTCCAACGGGTGGTCCGCGATCGAGGTGCCCACGTGCGCGGGGTTGAGTCCTGGCCAGGGGATGAGCTTGCCCATGACGTCCTTCTTGGTGATGACCAGCTCGGCGCGGTCGGCGCGGCCCTGGTCCTCGATCACGCGGATCGCGCCGGGGGCGACCCCGTAGGCGGAGGCCAGCTCCTTGCCGCGCGACTGGAGTTCCTCGGCCGTGGTCCCGTTGTCCAGGGTGATCTGGTGGCGCTGCTGCATCTCGGTGTCGGAGGTGAGCTTGGCCCGTACGTTCTTCAGATGCAGTTTGGCGGCGACTTCGTCGAAGGTCGGCAGGATGCGGCCGGTGCCCTTCCCACGGGCGTCTCCCGTGCCCTGGTGGCGCGCCCACAGGTGGACGTTCGCGATCGCGGCGGCGGCCGATCCCCCGATGAGCAGCGCGTCCATGAGCGGCCGTCCGGGACCGAACGCGGTGGCCAGCGCCAGCCAGGCCCCGGCCCCGCCCGTCATGGCGGTGGAGATGTGGTGCGCGTACCAGGTCCGCGCGGCGGTCAGCCGGTGCGCGGCGTAGGCGACCACCCCGCCGGCTGCCGCGATGGCGGCGGCGGCCAGGCCGGTCCCGAGACCGAGGTCGCCCCACATCCAGTGGGTGAGGAATCCGGCCGGGATGAGCGCCGGGGCGGCGATCCAGGGCCGGGCGTAGTCGAGGAAGGCGGGGCCGCGCCGGACCGAGGTCTCCGGGTCCCGGTCACGTCCGCGCACCACCAGCTCGTTGCGAGCCATGCTGATCTTCTCCTTCGTGGTGGGGGCGGGGGCCGCGCCGGGCGGCCCCCGCGGATCCGGTCGGGTCAGGCGGACAGGTCCAGGGGCTTGCGCTTGGGGCGCTTCTTGACCAGGTGCTCGAAGTGCTTGCGCAGCGAGCCCCAGGTGCGCACTCCTTCCACGCCAACGGTGCGCTGAGCCTCAGCGGCGCGGCGCAGGTGCTTGGCGACCGAGCGGGCCTTGCGGCGCATGGCCAGCCGCGACTCCCCCTGAGCGGGCGGCAGTTCGGCCAGGGCCGCCTCCAACTCCTGAGCAGTGAACTCCAACTCCATCGCCAGAGCGCGGGCCAACTGGCGGACGGTCTCGGTGTAGCGGCGGATGTCGGATCCGGTGTCCAGCTCGATCGCGTCCAGGTCAGCGATGATCCGGCGGGCTTCGGACGCCTGCGAGTCGCTCAACGGGTCTCCTCGTTCTCGTTCGGGCGGTTGATGACGACGGCGATCAGGCCCCGGCCGGGGCCGTACTTGTGGGTGCGGGCGCGGTGCAGGTGCGCCCTCCAGGTGCGCCCCAGCCAGCGAGCGCAGTCGGCCAGGGTGTGGCGGACCGGGCGGATGTCCAGCCAGGCCGACACCACGGAGTCGGCGTGGCAGAGCAGGTGGTCAGCCAGGGAGGCGGCGGCCCGCAGGCGGGTGCGCCAGTCGGTGCGGCTCATCCGGTCGCCTCCAGGCCCTCGAACCCGGGAAGGCAGAGCTGGTTGGCGCACACCGGGCAGTAGTCGTGGCTCTGCGTCCGGTGCTTCTTGGGGTCGCGGCACCGCTCGGAGACGGGCGGGGCCACGTCCATCAGGTGACGGGCCTTGTCCGACTCCGCGAGCCGCTTGGTGTAGTGCTCGTCGAACTCCTCGCCGCACGAGCACCGGACCTGGTAGCACCAGGCCTCTCCCTGACTGGTCTCCTCGTGCCAGCGGCGTACCTTCGGGCGGTGGCGAATGGTCACGGCTCGCCCCCGTTCTCCAGCTCCTTGCGGATCCGGCGGACGGTGGACTCCCCCAACCCCAGTTCGGTCGCGATCTCGGCCGTGTGAGCGTCGGGACGGCGGTAGAGGTAGTTCGCGACCCGGCGGCGGTTCTGGAGACCCTCCAGGCGGCGCCGCTCCTGCGCGGTCAGCACTCGCTCGGGCGACTCCCCGTCGTCGTGCGAGCGGTCCCGCTCGGACGTGCGCTCAGACGGGGTGACCTGTGCCGACTCGGCGTCCGCCCCGTCGTCGGCGGGAGAGGCGTCCCCGTGTGAGCGCTCCGGGCCGGTCCCGTGTGAGCGGGTCTGGCCGTGCGAGCGCTCAGACGGGCTCCCGTGCGAGCGCAGGTAGTCGTCGACCTGTTCCGCGAGCTCCTCCCCGACGACCTCCAGAGCCTCTCCGGCGGTGCGGTGGGGCAGTGGAGTGGTCGGCTCCTCGTACTCCTGGTCCTCGTTGTCGACGGGGATCTCGGTGGCCGTGGTGGCCGTGCCCATGCGCTTCACGAGCTGGCCGATGGCGTCGGCGGATGTGACCGCGATCAGGTACGCGAACCACGAGAACGCGGCCGATCCCAGCGAGGCGACGGCCCCGACCGGGCCGGAGCCGATCGTGGACCCGACGATGCTCACGAGCAGCGGAACCACGATCAGCCCGATCAGCGCGGCGCGGCGGCCACCGGTCGGGAACGCCTGCGACCGGGCCAGCAGGCCCGCCCAGATGATCGCGGCCGTCGACATGCCGGTCAGGGCTACCTCTCCGAGGTAGCCGATACCGGTTGGGGCGGTGGGGTAGTGCGCGGTGACGGCGGCCTCCAGGCCCATCGCGGACCCGACCGACAGCACCAGGGACGCTCCCAGGGACAGGGCCGCGAACCGGCCCCTGCTTCGAACCAGTGTCAGGACGGTGTAGGCCGGATCGGTCGCGGCGCGGGCGCGGTCCACGGCCTCAGCGGCCCGAATCGCATCCTCCGCGCGGCGGTCGGCTTCGCGCTCCGAACGCAGGTAGCGGCGGTGCTCCCAGTCCAGTCGGGCGCGCAGCCGGTCGGCCTCCAGCCGGTCCGCCAGCGCGCGGGTAGAGGGGTTGAGCCGGGGATCGGCCAACAACTCCTGACGCGGAACGCTGGCCAGGGACTGGGCCTGCTGGGTACGGGCCTTGAGGTCGGCCACGACGTCGGTGACCTCGGTCGGCTTGTTCTTGGGGATGCGTCGGAGTTTCACCGGTGCTCCTCCAGCTTGGAAAGGCGGACGAGGGTTTCGAGGTCGGACCTGCGCTCGATCAGCGGGTTACCGACGATCAGGTAGACCAGGGCAGCGGTCAGGAACAGGGCGAACAGCGAGATCAGCGAAGCCATCAGCGACGAACCCCCTTGCGGCGGATGGTGTGGGTGAGGACCAGCCGGGTGCGGCCCCAGCGGCGCACGGTGTTGCGCACCCTGCGGTAGCCAGCGGCGACCCGGAGGGATCCCAGCACGAGCAGGAGCACCACCCCGGCGGTCGCGATGACGGCAGGCAGCAGGTCGGTGGTCATACGGACCACTTCTGGACCACGTCGTGGGTGAGGGCCTCGGTGGCGATGTCGGTCAGACGGTCGTCGAGGATGTCGGCTGCGGCCGTCCTACGGGCGGCGGCCTCCTCGGGGGTCTCGTCGGGCAGTGCGACGGCGAACAGGTCCTCGGTGTCGGTGATGCCGAGAACGTCCAGGGCTGCGGGGGCGACCTCGAACAGCGCCGGGGGAGGGGTGGGGAATTCGTGGGCCGTCGGGGACGGCATCATGGTGGTGCGCATGTGCTGCTCCTTGCAGGTGAGCGGGTGCGTAAGAGCCCCGTCGGGCGGCATCCCGGCGGGGCTCGTCTCTGCTTGATCAGTGGTTCGAGCCGTTAGCGGCTTCTCGTGGACCCGGGTGGTCCCGGCCCGGCCCCGCGTGTCCCGTGTTGTGCCGGGAAGCGGGGGCGGACAGGCACCCCTGGGGTGCGGCGCGGCCATGCCGTGCGGCCCCTGCTCTTGCTGGGGCGGCGCACCCTTATGGGGTGCCGTGGCCACGTCTTCCCTTCGCCGTCCCTTGAGAGCTCGGGATGGGGTCAGGGCGTGCGCGCTATGTGCCTCAAGGGCTTGTGAAAGCTCGTGCGCTCCGGGATTCCACGCGGTGGACAGGGCTCTGCCCTGGTCACCGGAGTCCTCTTCCGGGCTGCGGCCTGTGGCCGTGCAACTGTTATAGCACGCGAGCGTTTGGCGTACTAGTACAGTTGGCATATTCATTGGGCCTGAGCGCGTTGCAGGTCGTAGAGCCCGAGCTCACATGCCTGAACCTCTATGCGTACTAGTACACTGATCATGTTCACCACGAAGGAGCCACACGTGTCCCCTCAGGTCCAACGCACCGACCCGCCCTACATGCAGGTCGTCAAGCACATCAAGGCCGAGATCGAGTCCGGTGTCCTCCAGGACGGGCAGAAGATCGACTCCGTGCGCGCCATCAGCGCGAAGTGGAAGATCTCGCTGGCGACCGCGACCAAGGTCGTCGGCACGCTCAAGGCTGAGGGCCTGGTGCGCAGCGAACCCGGCAAGGGCAGCATCGTCACCCGCGACCAGGCGGCGGACAGCGCCAAGGACCGTGTGGTCCGCAGCCTGGAAGGCCGGATCTACGCGGCGAACGAGCGTGCCGAGATCCGCGCGGCCGAACTGGTGCCGGCACCCGAGGGCGTCGCGGACGCCCTCGGCGTTCCCGCAGGCACGAACGTCATCCGACGCCAGCGCGTCACCCTCCGGGATGACGTGCCCTCCTCGGCCAGCACGTCCTGGTTCAACGGAGAGCTGGCCGAAAGCGCACCGCTGCTCCTGGAGGCGAAGCGGCTGCCCCAGGGCACCCCGAAGTACGTCCAGGAGAAGACAGGGCTCACACCCGCCACCGGCAAGGACCAGCTCCGCGCCGACATCGCCTCGGAAGAGGACTCCGCAGCGCTGGGCATCCCGCTCGGCTCCCCGGTCCTGCGCAAGCAGAACTGGGTGTTCAACGCCGAAGGCGACGTGATCGAGTTCGGCCAGTCCGTCTCCGTGGCCCGACGCTGGGCCACCTACAACTACGAGATCTCCAGGTAGGAGCGACATGGAACTGCTGCACTCAGGCAAGGTGCGCGACGTCTACGCTGATGGTGATGACCTCATCCTGGTGGCCTCGGACCGCGTGAGCGTCTACGACGTCGTGCTGCCGACCCCGGTCCCGGACAAGGGCAAGATCCTGACGCAGCTCTCGCTGTGGTGGTTCGAGCAGCTCGCCGACGTGGTTCCGAACCACGTCATCTCGGCGACGGACGTTCCGGAGGAGTGGGCGGGCCGCGCGGTGCGCTGCCAGAAGCTCACCATGCTCCCGGTGGAGTGGATCGCCCGCGGCTACCTCGCGGGCCTGGGGCTCAAGGAGTACGAGAAGCAGGGCACGGTCTCGGGAATCAAGCTCCCCGAGGGCCTGGTGGAGGCGTCCAAGCTTCCTGAGCCGATCTTCACCCCCACGACCAAGGCGACCGAGGGCCACGACGAGTTCATCACCTTCGCGGACGTGGTCGAGGAGATCGGTCAGGAGACCGCTGACCGCCTGCGCACGGTGACCCTGGACGCGTACAAGCGCGGGGCGGAGATCGCCGCTGAGCGCGGCATCATCATCGCCGACACCAAGCTGGAGTTCGGCCGTGCGGCGGACGGTACGCTCGTGCTCGCCGACGAGGTGCTGACCTCGGACTCATCCCGGTTCTGGCCGGCAGACGACTGGGAGCCGGGTCGGCCCCAGCACGCGTTCGACAAGCAGTTCGTGCGGGACTGGTCGAGCACGGTCACTGACTGGGACCGTACCCCGCCCGGCCCCGAGATCCCCGACGAGATCGTGGAAGCGACCCGGGCCCGCTACATCGAGGTCTACGAGCGGATCACCGGCAAGCGCTGGGAGGCGTGAGCATGTATCAGAGCTACGACCGCAACAAGCTCGTGCGCCAGGTGCGGGAACTCCTGGAGAGCGAAGGGCTCGAGCCGCTCGCCCAGGACGACCCCAAGCCGGAACACGCCGCGATGCTGCTCCTGCGCTCCTTCGGGATCGATCCCGTCGTAGACCAGGTGGAAGCCCTCAAAGGCGCGATGGACCGCACCTGGGAAGAGTCCGACGAAGCGCGAGCAGACGAGTCCCGAAACCGCTAACGAGATGTGACTAGCAAGGGGTACAGGCAACACGCCTGTGCCCCTTCGGATTCCGCAGATAGTATCGGAATATTGCAGGAAGAATGAAAAAGCATCGCGCAATAAGGAGAGTCAGGCTAGTTATCCATCTGAACTGACCTGAGCCAGAATTCGTCATTGATTTTTATGACGAGCGCGATCAGAAGTTTGAGGGCGGAAATGTAGGTAGAGAAGTGTTCTTGCTCGTTGGCTGCGTCCACATTTGATCCGTGCATGTACTTGTTTCGCAAATCTGGACCATTGGTGAACTCGGCCTTGTTGAGGTAATAGTTGAAATAGCTAGCCTCGGCCTCGGAGAGTAGGGACTCTCGTCTCACAAGCCACTCCCGTTCTACTAGTTCATCGATAGCCGCACGACTTTTAGTCGAGTAGTGGTAGTAGCTAGCCACTTCGTCATCGACGACATCTCGAAGCACGAGGAGCTGTCTACAGTTAGCGAAGACGATCCGCTGGCCGTTATTTTTGAGAACCTCCTGGTCAATGAGGTAATCCACTGAATCTTTCTGGTAGTCGGCAAAGTCATCGTATGATACTTCATGATTTATCAGAAGATCTACCGCATTATTTCCGTGCAGTTCTTCGCTGATGTACGTCAGTTCTGACTGGTCTGAGAAGAGGAGATACAGGATGGCATGGACGTCTTGACTGCTAGTCGGATAGGCGTACTTGCCTTTAAGTAGGCTCGGAATAGTTTTATAGCTTACTTGTTCGGAATTCATGTTCAGCAGCTCAAGGTCCAACTCACCTTCTTTTGCATAGAGAGTGAACTGCTGGAGGATGCTCTCCATTTCGGCGAAAGTGTGACGACATTTTTCCAGATAAGTTGATGCTGTGCTTGACGGTGTGAATCGAAAGTTCAGTACCTCAAATTCGTCCTTAAGGTAAGAAGAAAAGAACCATGCGATAACTGACTCAATCTCTACGTCCTTGCTTTTCAGGTAATCCCTGTAGAATGCTAACTGCAGGGACGAACTGCCCTCTTTGCTGCGGAATGCTGAGTCGAGTGGGTAGGCGCCCTTTACTTTGACTTCCATCAACTGCTCAAGCACTCCAAGCTGCGCTCGATACGATGGAAGCGTTAGCAACATGTGGTAGTTTGCGAACTCAAAAACATAAAGGAAATTATTAAGAATGGATGGTTGATCGAGAGTGTCCTCGAGCCAGAGTCGACTGTACGAAAAATTAGCTACCATCCCGTCCATTTCAAGCTTAGCGGGATCAGTTTGCTCATCGTCGACCGCTACCGTGCAGCCGGTCGCGATTCCGGTATTTTTTTTGAAAAACTCCTCCGTCCATTTTTGGTGCTTGCGCCGGGCTTTCAATTTCAGCTTCGCATCAACAGCATCGCCCGTATGTAGAGGTGCGAATGAGATCAATTTTACATAATTAGGATTCGGGTCATCGCTATCGACATAACTGTTTATAAGGGCGCGCTGATCATCGATGGTTAGGCTCGATGGGAGATGTACGCTTTGTTGTGCATTATTCTCCAGATGTTTCCTTGCCAGGTATTCAGCATTGGCGGAATCGGCAAGGATTAGCGCTCGAACTTCGTGGTTATATTTCTGCACTAGTCTTTTGTTTCCCAGTAGTCCACCCATGCTAATGCGCACTGCTTTTAAGGCTGGCAAAACTGTGGTTGCGGAGCAGCGGTCATAGACTTTAAACTTCGCAAGGAGTTGCAGTAGGTCGGATTTGTACTCGTTGTGGACGTCAGTAATAACGTCTGCGAAATTATCATCATTCAGTGCGTTGAAAAACTTGGCAACCACGGTGCGCAGTTGTGGGCGGAGTGCTTGCCATGCTGCGCGCTGTTCACTGTCGAACGACTGAGGGTACAATTGATTCTCGATGAACAGTTGTGCGTTGTGTAACTCAATGATGTCGGAGGTGCTGTATCCGACGGCTAGCGGATCGAAGACTTCCAAGACTTCTTTGACACGCTCAACCTGGTGGTAGGTTCCATAGTCATTGAGGCCATAGAACTTCAGGCGCCGTTCTGAGTCAGGTTCAATAGTCACGCACTCATCATACTCCCCTGTCCATGCCGGGCGGGCTTGACCGATTCCGCCTATTAAGCGGTTTTCATCCTGATTTGCGGAAGGTAAGGACAAGTTTTTCCTGCTTACGGACGGTCGATCTATTGCGAGTACACGTTGAGTAGTCGGACGTCCACTCCACCCCGTACGCTTCAGATTCAGGTCAGAAGGGGTGTGCTGTCGTCATGTTCTATGGAACCGTGACCCCTGGATCGCAGGTACGGAGCTGCCGCCTACGGCCAATATGCGGCCAAGTTCCGCCACGGCCAAGCTGGCTCCGACATCCGGGCAGGTCAACTAGCGTGCATACGTGCTCAGCGAGACCTACTGAAAAGCGGAAGGTCGGCGGTTCGACCCCGCCCCTAGCCACCCAGACTGAGCAGTACCGACGCCCGGAAGCCCTTTGGCTCCGGGCGTTTTCGATGTCCGGGCGCTTCCGGTCTAGACGGCGTCCATCAGTCGGTTCTCCCAGGCCCAGGCGGCGATCTCGACGCGGTTGCGCAGGCCGAGGCGCGCCTGGACGGCGGACACGTGGCCCTTGACCGTGCTCAGGGAGATGAACAGCTCGTCGGCGATCTCCTGGTTGGTACGGCCGCGGGCGATGGCGAGCACGACCTCGGTCTCGCGGGCGGACAGCGGATGCGGTCGGCCGCCGCCGGACGGGGAGCCCGAGGCGGTGATGTGGCGCAGGAGCCTCAGGGTGATCGACGGCGAGATCAGGGCGTCCCCCGCGTACGCCGAGCGGACGGCCTCCACGAGCAGGTTCGGGCCCGCGTCCTTGAGCACGAATCCCACGGCCCCTCCGCGCAGCGCCCCGTAGACGTACTCGTCGAGGTCGAACGTGGTCACCACGACCACCCGCAGCGGGTCGGCCGTCCTGGGTCCGGCCAGGGCGCGGGTGACCTCCAGGCCGTCCAGGCGCGGCATGCGGATGTCCACCAGGCACACGTCGGGGCGCAGCCGCCGGGCCAGCCCGACCGCCTCGGCCCCGTCGGAGGCCTCCGCGACCACGGTGAGGTCGGGCCGGCTCTCCAGGATCCGGCGCAGGCCGCCTCGGACCATCGCCTGGTCGTCGGCCAACAGGATCCGGATGGTCATCGGTTCTCCTCCAGGGGAAGGACGGCGCGCACGGACCAGCCGCCCCCGGGGCGTGGCCCCGTGTCCAGCGTGCCCCGGAGGGCCTCGACCCGCTCGCGCATGCCGACCAGTCCGTACCCGCCCCGCCTCCGGTGGGACGGGCCCGGGGAGTCGTCGGCGACCTCCACGGTGACCTCCTCCCCGTCCCGGGCGACGTCGACGGTGACCGTCCCGGCGTGTGCGGCGTGGCGCGCGACGTTGGTCAGGGACTCCTGGACGACCCTGTAGACGGTGGCGGCGACCTCGTGCGGCCACATCCCCTCGTCCTCCGACAGGCGCAGTTCCACGGCGGGGCCGCCGCGTTCCCGGAACCGCCCGACGAGCGCGGTGAGCCGTTCGGGGCCGGGCGCGGTGGGCGCCGCTCCGTCGGCGTCGCGCAGCAGGCCGACGACGCGGCGCATCGCGGTCAGCGCCTCGGATCCCGCGCCCTCGATGGCGGCGAAGGAGGCCCGCGCCTGCTCGGGCCGTCCGGGTGCGTCGAGCTGTCCGGCCTGCGCCTCGACCACGATGCCGGTGACGTGGTGGGCGACGACGTCGTGCATCTCCCGGGCCAGCCTCATCCGCTCGCCGCGGCGCACCCCCTCGGCGACCGCCCGGCGCCGGGCGTCCAGCAGCCGCGGTCCCAGGCCGCCCGCGACACCGCCCAGCCACGTGAGCGAGTTCAGCACCACCACGGGCATGCCGGAGGTGGACCCCAGTTGGGTGAGCAGGCTGGCGGCGATCACCGCGAGTCCTCCGGCCGCCACCGCGCAGGCCGGCCGGGCCGGGAGCTCCCTGACGGCGGATCCGATGAGCACCGCCAGCGCGAGGGCCATGGCCGGACCCGGCTCGGAGGGCAGCCCGGCCAGCCAGGAGACCAGCACGGAGACGGCGGCGACGGCCAGTCCCGCGGCCGCGGCCGCGGCCCGGCCCCGGCGGCGCACCAGCGCGATCACGCACACCACCGAACCCGCGGCGGCGTCGAACCACCAGTAGCCGCCTCCCCAGGTCGACGCGATACCGACCGCCTGGAACACGAGCACCAGCGCGAGGACCGCGGCGAGACCGGCGTCCGCCACCCGACCGAGCCACCCCGGCCGCACGGGCCGCCCGCGCCACCTCGGCCACCATGGCCGCCTCGGCCACACCGATCGCCCCGGTAGCCCCGGCCACACCGGTCGTCCGGACGAGCCGGGCGGTCCGGGCCGGCCTTCCCCACTGTTCACGCCACTCAGCCTAGAGAGGCCCTCCCCGCCGCCCAACCGGCCGAAAGTACCGTCGCGGGCGCCGCGAACCCTTCTTTCGCCCCGTGACGGGGTCCGCGCCGGCCCCCAGGATCGGGTCCCATGACACATGAGGCCTCCCTCCCGGAGCACGCCACCGGGGCCCCGCCCGACCGGACCCGCGTCGTCGCACTCGACGTGCTTCGGGGGTTCGCCCTGTGCGGGATCCTGGTGGCCAACATCCAACTGATAGCCAACGCCGACACCGCCGCCGTGACGCCGCCCATGGGCGGCGCGCAGGCCTGGCTCGGGCTCCCGGTCTTCTCCCTGCTGTTCGGTATCGGGTTCTCGCTGCTGTCGGACTCCGCCGCGGACCGCGCACCCCGCCCGCGGCTGGTCCTGCTGCGCCGGCTTCTGGCGCTGCTCGCGATCGGCCTCGTGCACATGCTGCTGTGGCGGGGCGACATCCTGACCGTCTACGCCGTCGTCGGCCTGCTGGTGCTGCTGCCCTCGACCTGGCTGCCGCGGTGGGCCGTGGCCGGCCTCGCCGCCGTACTCGTCCCGACGGCGCTGGTCGGAGCCGGGGGCGGACCCCTGCTGATCGCGGGGCTGTTCCTGTCGGGCTCGGCACTGGCCCGATACGGGATGGTCCAGCGGATCGACCGGTCCGTCCGGGGACCGGCCCTACTGGGCCTGGTCTTCGCGGCGGGGGAGGCCCTCGCCCTGTGGGCGCAGGCCGACGCACAGGTCAGCCCGGGCACGGCACAGCCGCCGACCTTGGCGTTCCTCCTGACGGGGCTGCTGCTCACCGGTGTGTACGTGTGCGCCCTGCTGGTCCTGCTCGGGACGCCGCTGCGGCCCGTGCTGCGCGCCGTCTTCGATCCCCTGGGGCGGATGGCGCTGACCAACTACCTGACGGCCACGGTCCTCGTGCTGGCGACGGCCCACGTCCTCGGCCTGCGGTTCGCCTCCCTGGCGGAGGTGCTCCTGGGCTCCGGCGCCGTCCTGGCCGCCCAGTGGGTGTTCTCCACGCTGTGGCTGCGCCGGTTCCGCCAGGGGCCGGTCGAGTGGCTGTGGCGCTGGGCGACCTGGGGACGCCGCCCCCGCCCGCGCACCGTGTGACGCGGGGCGCTGGCCCGGGGGCGGGATCGGGCCTGCCCGGCCCCGCCCTTGTCAGCGCCTCCCAGCGCCTCCCAGCGTCCCCCGGTGCCTCCCAGCGGTTCCCCGGGGCAGGGAACCGGGACCCCGGCGCAGTGACCCCCGGAGCCCCCGCGCGGGGAGCGACGCCGACCATGTCGTATGCGTGGTTCTTCGGGTAGTGTCCGGATCCGTGAGCCACGTGACCGCAGCCGACGGAACCCGCATCTGGTACGACGTCCTCGGGGAGGGCGATCCCCTCCTGCTCCTCAACGGGCAGTCCCTCGACCACGAGATGTGGGACGGGGTGCACACCGAGCTGGCGCGGCGCCACAGGGTCGTGCGGATGGACTTCCGCGGCACCGGCGGCAGTGAGGCGCCCCTCGACGAGCCCTACACCTTCGCGCTGTTCGTGGGCGACGCACTCGCCGTCCTCGACGAGCTGGGGATCACCCGGACGCACGTCTACGGGTTCTCCATGGGCGGCAAGGTCGCCCAGACCTTCGCGGCCACGGCTCCCGAACGCCTCGGCTCACTGGTCCTGGGAGCCACGGCGCCCGGGGGCCGCAACGAGGTCGAACGCCCGAGGTCGTCCACCCTGGCACTGCGCCGGGCCGGCACGGCCGCCGGACGCGACATGATCGCGGAGCTCTTCTACACCCCCGCGTGGGCGGCCGCGCACCCCGACACGGTCACCCGCGTCCTGCCGCGCGGCCCGCTGCGCGCCCAACGCCTGCACTTCGGCGCGAGCACGGGTTACGACGGCTGGGACCTGCTGCCCGGTATCGAGGCGCCGACCCTGGTCGTGCACGGCGAGGACGACGCCCTCACCCCGGTCGGCAACGCCGCACTCCTGGCGGAGCGGATCCCCCGTGCCCGGCTGCTGGTCCTGCCCGGGACGCGCCACGGCTACCTGCACGAGGCCGGGGCCAAGGCCACGCGCGAGGTCCTGGACTTCCTCGCGGAGCACCCGCTCTCCGCGCGGGACTGACCGGAGCGGCGGTCCCCGTCCCCGTCTGACGGGTCGGCCGGAACCGCCGCAGGTGTGACGCAGGAGGTTCCACGCTGGACGGCACCGCCCCGGCGGGCCCCCGTGGCCACCTCCTAGGGGAGGGGCGGCCCCTGGTGGAGGTCGTTGCGGACCCTGTCCAGAAGGCGGCGGTCGCGCTTGGTCGGCCGTCCCGCGCCCCGGTCCCGCCTGATGACGGGCATGGTGGCCTGCGGCGGCTGGGCGGGCGTGTTGTCGACGTAGCAGCGGGCCGCGATCTGCGCTCCCACGCGCTTCACGATGACATGGCTCACGTCGAGCACGCGGGTGACCCCGTGCAGACGGACGCGGACCTTGTCGCCGGCCTTGACCGCGGTGGCGGGCTTGGCCGGGCGGTCGTTGACGCGCACGTGCCCGCCACGGCAGGCCTGGGCGGCGTCCGAGCGCGTCTTGGTCACGCGCACGGCCCACAGCCAGCGGTCGACCCGGGTGCTCTCCGGTCCCGAAGGCAGGGGGGCCGATGACTCGTTCACGCCGGTTCCTCTCGCTTCTCTGGGACGTTGTGGGCCAACTCTAGGCGGCCACCGGTACGAAGTACTCCAGAGTCGCGCTAGAGTTGTGTCCGCAGCGAGGTCCTGTGGAGCAGTTAGGAGTGCTCGCCACCCTGTCAAGGTGGAGGCCGCGGGTTCAAATCCCGTCAGGACCGCATGAGGAAGGCCCGGTGTCCACAGGCACCGGGCCTTCGGCTTTCTCCGGCCAGTACGGAAGGGCAGAAGTACGTTGAGCTACCGGTACGCCGTTGAGCGGACCGACCATTCGGCGCTGGCGAGCGGGCACGTGCTGCGCTCGGCGCCGGGCTTCCCCGGCTTCCCCGTGCGGCTGGCCAGCGAGCTGTTCCAGAGGGCGATGGTGCACACCGGCCAGGAGACCGTACGCCTCTGGGACCCCTGCTGCGGTAGCGGATACCTCGCGACGGTGCTGGGATTCCTGCACCGCGACCACCTCTCCCACGTGCGCGCCTCGGACGTGGACGCCGACGCGGTCGCCCTGGCCGAGCGCAACCTGCGGCTGCTGACCGCCGAGGGACTCGTGGAGCGCGAGGAGGAACTGCGCCGGTCCGCCCTGGACTTCGGCCGTGTGACCTTCGTGGAGCGCGCCGAGGCCGCCCGCGACCTGGCCGCCGGACTGGCCGCGATGGGCGGCGACCTGCCCTCCGAGTCGGCGGTGGCGGACGTGTTCTCCCTGACGGAGCCCGTGGACGCCGACCTGGTGGTGACGGACGTGCCCTACGGGGAGATGACCCGGTGGGCGGGCGCCGTTCCCGGTGAGGACCCGATGCGGGGGTTCCTGGAATCCCTGGGGCGGGTGCTGCCCGAGCGCGCCGTGGTGGTGGTGACGGCCAGGACCCGGCGCGTCACGCTGCCGGAGGGCGTGCGCGCGCTGGAGCGGGTGAAGGTCGGCAACCGCGCGGCGGTACTGGTCCGCGCACGCGACGTCGCCCCGTAGGGCCTCGCCCTCCCGCCAGCCCGACGTACGGACTCCGGTCGCGGCCTCCGCAGATGGCCGCCCACGGCACCACCAGCCCTCACCGGTGCCCGCACCGCACCTCCCGGTGCCCGGGCAGGCGCTCATCCCCACAGGCCCCGGCCACCGTCGCCGCCACGGGTCCCGACTCCTTCCGATGTGTGGTGATTCTCGGACGTGACGGTGTGGGATACGTGACATTCGCCGCAGACGAGGCATATTCGTTAACGGAAGCGGTGACTGCTGGTCTCCAGCGTGTTCCTCCTCCCCGCGCAGCGACTCCCGGGTGCACACGCGGCCCGGGCTCGCGGGACGGCGAAGGCCGCCCCGCGGACTCCTTCCCGAAGGTGACACCGAGGCGGTGACAGCGGCAGGGAAGCCGCACCGCGTGAGGGGGCGGACATGAGCACCACCACTGACGGCGCGAACGAGGACGCGGCGGGCCGGAGCGCGCCGCACGGGAGCGTGCGGGGCACCGCCGGATGGCTGGAGGCGGGCCGGGACGTCCGCAGGGCCCACCGGACCGCGGTCACCCGCCAGGCCGCGTCCGTCCTGCTGGGCTATCCCGGCCAGGACTTCTTCGAAAGCCTGCCGCTGGTCGCCCGGGCGGTCGCCGAACTGCCCTGGGGCACGGTGCGCGCGGCGCTCCACGGATTCTGCGAACACGCCGCCACCACACCCGAGCCGGAGCTGTGCGAGCACCACGCGGACGTGTTCGGCCAGAGGTCCCTGTGCCTGACCCGCTACGGCGGCACCTCACCTCGCGACCGCGTCCTGTCCGAGGTCACCCGTGTCTACGCCGAGGCGGGCGGGGCGGCCCCCGCCGACGAACCGCCCGACCACCTGAGGGCCGTCCTGGAGTTCGCCGCCCGCGCCGACGCCCGTGCGGGCGAGGCGCTGCTCCTGAGCCTGCGCCCCGGGCTGGACCTGCTGGGCGAGGCCCTGCACGACCACGGAACCCCGTACGCGCGGGTCGTGGACGCGGTCCGGGCGACCCTGCCCGAACGCCCGGACGGGGAACGGCCGGCGCGCCGGTTCGCCGTCCTCCACCCGTCCGTACCGGGTCCGCCCGCCGGAGCCGCGAGCCCGGACGGGACACGGGTCCCGCCGCCGCGGAGCGGTACGGACACCAGTGCCCGGACGGACACCGGTGCCTCGGGCCGGCCCGGGGACGAACCGTAGGGGACGCGGTCCGACCGCACCGCTGCCACCAGTACACACGACAAGGAGCCGTCACCATGGAGCTGTTCCCGGACCTCCCCCTCCACGCCTGGCATGACACCAAACAGACCCTGCACCGCTTCGAGCAGATCGTCGGCAAGGTGCGCCTGCACCACAGCCCGCGCCGCAACCACTGGTGGAACGTGCCCTTCCACCTCACCGGCAGCGGGATCACCTCCCGCCCCATGGGGCTGAGCGACGGCAACCCGGTCTTCACCGTGGACTTCGACTTCGTCCGCCACCAGTTGGTCGTCTCGTCCCTGGACGGCGGCACGGTCTCCTTCCCGCTCCAGGGCAACAGCGTGGCCTCGTTCTACCTGCGGTTCCAGTCCGCGCTGGACAGCCTGGGCGTGAACGGCTCCATCCCGACGGCGCACCCGTTCGACCTGCCCGACGCCGACCGCCCGTTCGCGCAGGACCGCGAGCACGCCACCTACGTCCCCGAGCAGGTCACCCGCTACTGGCAGGTGCTCAGCCAGGTCAACATGGTGCTGGAGGAGTTCGCCGGCGGTTTCTCCGGCAAGACCAGTCCCGTGCACCACTTCTGGCACACCTTCGACATCGCGGTCACCCGCTTCTCCGCGCACACGGTCGCGCAGCCGAGGGAGGCGGGAGAGGTGGTGCGCGAGGCGTACTCGCGCGAGGTCGTCAGCTTCGGGTTCTGGTTCGGCGACGACAACGTCCCCGAACCCTGCTTCTACTCCTACACCGCGCCCGAGCCGGAGGGGCTCACCGAACAGCCGCTCAGCCCGGCCGCGGCCGAGTGGGTCCCCAGCGGCAACGGGCACCTGGCCCTGCTGCGCTACGCCGACGCACGCCGGGCGGCCGACCCGCAGGCGACCGTCCTGGAGTTCATGGAGAGCGCCTACCGGGCGGGCGCGGGGCTGGCCGGGTGGGACGTCGAGGCCCTGGCCTGCCCGGGCGGGGCCACCGACCCCTACCGCGGCGGACGGTGACCCCCGAACGGAGGGCGCGGGACCCGTGCTCCGGACGGGCTCCCGTCCCCCTCACCTGGGCCGACGCCTCCGGGGGGTGTGTGTGACGTGTATGTGTGGGAACGTGGGCACTGGGCTCACGCGCACACCCGTGCGCGGACGCAGGGAGCAGGGGAGTGCCATGGACCTCACGGTTGTCGATGTTCCGGAGCGGTCGCGCTACGAGGTGAGCGCCGACGGGACGGTGGTGGGGTTCTGCGCCTACCACCTGATCGACGAGGGCGTGTACGCCCTGCCGCACGTGGAGGTCGACTCGGCCTTCGAGGGGCGGGGCGTGGCCAGCCACCTCATGCGCGAGTCCCTGGACCACATCCGGGAACGCGGACTCAAGGTGGTACCGATCTGCCCGTTCGCGCAGGCCTACATCAAGAGGAACCCGTCCTACGCGGATCTGGTCCACGAGGGCTGATCCGAGGGGCCGTCCGCGGGAGTCCGCGGCCGATCCCGAGGTGGGGTGCAGTAACGGGAACATCACCATCCGACCACAGCACGTCCCGGGTGGTGACTTCTCGCACTTCACGGGTATGTGAGGGCGGTTGTCCTTCTTTGGAGCAAGGAGTTCCGTTCCCGTGTTAATCGCAGACGCAACGCCCGGCATCGGTGTACGCATCACCGAGGCCATCGGCACGTTCAACAACGACTTCTTCTGGTCCTGGGTACTGATCCCGCTGCTGGTGGTGGTCAGCCTCTACGCCACGATCAGGACGGGAGTCGTCCAGATCCGCCTGTTCCCGGAGATGTTCCGGGTACTGCGCAGCCGGCCCGAGATCGCACCGGACGGCAAGAGGGCCGTCTCGTCGCTCCAGGCGTTCATGATCTCGGCCGCCGCCCGCATCGGTACCGGCAACATCGTCGGCGTGGCGGTCGCCATCTCCCTCGGCGGCCCGGGCGCCGTCTTCTGGATGTGGCTGATGGCGACCGTCGTCGCCGGAACCAGCTTCATCGAGTCCACCCTGGCCCAGCTCTACAAGGTCCGGGACTCCACGGGTTACCGGGGCGGTCCCGCCTACTACATGGAGCGCGGCCTCGGCCAGCGCTGGATGGGCGTGCTGTTCGCCGTCGTCCTCATCATCACCTTCCCGATGGTCTTCAACGCGGTGCAGAGCAACACCATCGCCGGTGCCGTGGCCAACTCCTCCGCGAGCCTGGGCGGGGGCTCGGGCGTGTGGCTGTCGGCCATCGTCGGGGCCGTGGTCGTCGTGCTCACCGCGCTGGTGATCTTCGGCGGCGTCCGCCGGATCGCGCACACGGCCCAGGCCCTGATCCCGGCCTTCGCCGCGATCTACCTGGTCCTGGGCGTGGTCATCCTGGCGATGAACTTCGAGCGGATCCCGACGATGTTCGCGCTGATCTTCGAGCACGCCTTCGGCATCCGTGAGTTCGCCGCCGCCGGTCTGGCCACGGTGATCATCCAGGGTGTGCGCCGGGGGATGTTCTCCAACGAGGCCGGGCTCGGCTCGGCCCCGATCGCCGCGGCCAGCGCCTCGGTCACCCACCCCGCCAAGCAGGGCCTGGTGCAGAGCCTGGGCGTCTACTTCGACACCCTCGTGGTCTGCTCCATCACGGCCTTCATCATCCTCATCGGCTACGAGAGGGACACCGACGTACAGCTTGAGGGCGACCTCACCCAGATCGCGGTGACCTCCCACCTGGGCCCGTGGGCGCTGCACCTCATGACGCTGATCATCGTCATCGTCGCGTTCACGTCGGTGCTGGGCAACTACTACTACGGCGAGTCGAACCTGGAGTACCTGACCAACAGCCACGGCGTCCTCGTCGGCTACAAGGTGGTCTTCCTCGCCGCCAGCTTCCTGGGCGCCCTGGGCTCGATCGACCTGGTCTGGACGCTGGCCGACACGACCATGGGCATGATGGCGCTGGTCAACCTCATCGCCATCACGCCTTTGGCGGCGACGGCGGCACGCCTGCTCAAGGACTACACCGACCAGCGGCGCCAGGGCATCGACCCCGTGTTCACGCGGGACCGGCTGAGCGGCCTGCGGGGCGTGGAGTGCTGGGAGCCCGGAAAGGCGGAGTCCGCCGAGGAGGCGGGCCGGGTCTCGTCCTGACCCGACCCGGACCGACCGGCTGAACGGGGCGGAGGGCCGTGCGCCCTCCGCCCCGCGAGCTTCCCAACACCGGCTTTCAGTGACGAAACCCGCCAAGCAAGGCGCTTTCGTGCATCTGTGTTCTTTCGGTCACGACGAATAATCGCTAGTGTGCTGGGTCACAGTTGTGGCGGCCCGTGTGTCTCGTCGAGGGAGTCCGATGTCCATCGTCTCAATCGAGCCCGCCACCGCCGAGCGGTGGGAAGACCTGGAGAACCTGTTCGGACCGACCGGAGCGTACGGGCACTGCTGGTGCACGTTCTTCCGCAGGCGCGCCAAGGACCACACGGCGAGCACCTCCTGTGAGCGCTCGACGCGCGGAGTGGACAACAAGGAGGAGTTGCGCCGCCTGACCCTGGAGGGCCGGATACCCGGCCTGCTCGCCTATGACGATGACGGCCCGTGCGGCTGGGTCTCCGTGGCCCCGCGCGAGGACTTCATCCGCCTGTCGCGGTCGCGTTCCCTGCGTCCGGCCGACCCCCACGAGCCGGGTGTGTGGGCGCTGGTCTGTTTCTGGCTCCCGCCCCGGCGGCGCAGGCACGGCCTGGGCAGCCGCCTGCTGGACGGGGCGATCGAGTACGCCCGCAGCAACGGGGCCCGCGTCCTGGAGGCCTACCCGGTGGACACGGCCGGGGGCCGGGCGCCCAGTGCGGAGGTCTACACGGGCACCGTGGAGATGTTCCAGCGGGCCGGCTTCACGCTCAACGGGCACCACCTGAGCGAGCGCGTGGTCGCCCGCCTGGAGCTGAAGGCCGAGTAGCCGGCCGGCTCCGAGCCCCGGCGCCTCCTCCGAACCCCCGACCTCCCCGACCCCCGCCTCTTCGAACCCCCCAACCCCCCGAGCCCCACCTCTCCGAACCCCCCGTCCCCCCGTGGCTCCCCTCCTCCGGATCCGGAAGGCGGGTCTTTCGCCCTTCGTGGAACGGGGGGAGGGTACCCGGAGCCGGGGCGGACCGCCTCCGAGGTCCTCGCACGACGTGCGGGGGCCTTCGTCGTGTCCGGAGCGGCCGCTTTCGCCTGGGTACCCCCACCGGGTACCGTGCCGAGCGGGGGATCCGGCCTCCGCGCCAGGCGGCGGAGGCCGTCTCCCTGGGGTTTCTCCCGGGCGTGCGGGGCGCGGACCCCGGGGCGGCACTTGACAGATGCATACCCCTTGGGGGTATGTTGGGGGTCATCGGAGGCCGGTCTCAGGACGACCGACACACCACACATGTCCCAGGAGGCGAAATGGCTGCCACCACGACCGCTGTTTACACCGTTGACGGCATGAGCTGCGGGCACTGCGTCAACTCTGTCACCGAGGAGGTCAGCGAGGTCGCGGGAGTCACCGACGTCAAGGTCGACCTCGACAGCAAGAAGGTGACCGTCACCAGCGACGGCCCGGTCGACGACGGGTCGGTCCGCGCCGCCATCGACGAGGCCGGATACGAGGTCCGTGACTGACACGGACCCGGCCGCGGGGTCCGCGCAGCGGGCCCCGCGCACACGTCCGCCGCGGCGTCCGGGGCGGACCGTTCCCGGGCGTCGCGGCGGGACACCGCGCGAGGCGCCGACGGACACCAGGATTTTCCGGACCTCCGGGAGGGGTCAATGAGTACCAGCAGAGCCACGGCGGAACCGACCGGCACCGAACCGGTCGAGCTGGCCATCGGCGGGATGACCTGCGCCGCCTGCGCCAACCGGGTCGAGAAGCGGCTCAACAAGCTCGACGGCGTCAGCGCCACCGTCAACTTCGCCACGGAGAAGGCCCGTGTCTCCTTCGAGGGGACGCCCACACCGGTGGACGACCTGGTCGCCCAGGTCGAGAAGGCGGGCTACACCGCCACCGTCCCCCGGACCGAGGCCGAGACGGCCGAGACCGCCGTCGATCCGAACGATCCCGTGCGGGCGCTGTGGAACCGCGCCGTGGTCTCCCTCGTGCTCTCGGTGCCCGTCATCGCCATGGCCATGGTCCCCGCGCTGCAGTTCACCTACTGGCAGTGGGCCTCCCTGACCCTGGCGGCACCCGTCGTCGTCTGGGGCGCCCTGCCCTTCCACGTGGCCGCGTGGAAGAACCTCAGGCTCGGCACGGCCACCATGGACACGCTGGTCTCCCTCGGGGTCTCGGCCGCCTTCCTGTGGTCGCTGTACGCCCTCTTCCTCGGCACCGCCGGGACACCGGGCATGACGCACGCGTTCGAGCTGACCATCGCCCGCACCGACGGGGCGGGCAACATCTACCTGGAGGTCGCCGCGGGCGTCACCTCCTTCATCCTCCTCGGCAAGTACTTCGAGGCTCGCTCCAAGCGCCGTGCCGGAGACGCCCTGCGCGCCCTGCTCGAACTCGGCGCCAAGGAGGTCACCGTCCTGCGCGGTGAGGGCCCCTCGCCCCGCGAGGTGCTCGTACCCGTGGACCGGCTCGCCGTCGGCGACCGCTTCCTCGTCCGGCCCGGCGAGCGGATCGCCACCGACGGCACCGTGGAGGAGGGCACCTCCGCCGTCGACATGAGCATGCTCACCGGTGAGTCCGTCCCCGAGGAGGTCTCGCCCGGCAGCTCCGTCGTCGGCGCCACGGTCAACGCGGGCGGACGCCTGGTGGTACGCGCCACCAGGGTCGGCTCCGACACCCAGCTCGCCCAGATGGCGCGTCTGGTGGAGGAGGCCCAGAGCGGCAAGGCCGAGGTCCAGCGCCTGGCCGACCGGGTGTCCGGGGTGTTCGTCCCGATCGCCATCCTGATCGCGCTCGGCACGCTCGGCGCCTGGCTCCTCGCCGGCCAGTCCGCCACGGCGGCCTTCACCGCCGCCGTCGCGGTGCTCATCATCGCCTGCCCGTGCGCCCTCGGCCTGGCCACGCCCATGGCCCTGATGGTGGGCACCGGTCGCGGCGCCCAGCTCGGCATCCTCATCAAGGGCCCCGAGGTCCTGGAGAACACCCGCCGCGTGGACACCGTCGTGCTGGACAAGACCGGCACCGTCACCACCGGCCGGATGGCGCTGACCGGTGTCACCGTCGCCGACGGCGAGGACGAGCGGGAGGTCCTGCGACTGGCGGGGGCGCTGGAGAACGCCTCCGAGCACCCCGTCGCCCGGGCGGTCGCCTCCGGCGCCGCCGACCGGGTGGGCACCCTGCCCGCACCCGAGGGCTTCGCCAACGTGGAGGGCCTCGGCGTCCGGGGGACCGTCGACGGCCGCGCCGTCCTGGTCGGCCGGGTCACGCTGCTGGAGGAGCACGGGACCTCCCTGCCCGAGCAGTTGGCCACCGCCCTCAGGGACGCCGAGTCCGAGGGCCGCACCGCCGTCGCGGTCGGCTGGGAGGGCCGTGCCCGGGGCGTGCTGGTGGTGGCCGACACCGTCAAGCCCACCAGCGCCGAGGCGGTCCGCCGGTTCCGCGAGCTCGACCTCACCCCGATCCTGCTCACCGGCGACAACGAGGCCGTGGCGCGCTCGGTGGCCGCGGAGGTCGGTATCGACGAGGTGATCGCCGAGGTCCTGCCCAAGGACAAGGTCGACGTCGTCAGGCGGCTGCAGGCCGAGGGCCGTACCGTGGCGATGGTCGGCGACGGTGTCAACGACGCGGCGGCCCTGGCCCAGGCCGACCTGGGGCTTTCCATGGGTACGGGAACCGACGTGGCCATCGAGGCCAGCGACCTGACCCTGGTGCGCGGCGACCTGCGGACGGCGGCCGACGCGGTCCGGCTCTCGCGCCGCACGCTCGGCACGATCAGGGGGAACCTGTTCTGGGCCTTCGCCTACAACGCGGCGGCCCTGCCGCTGGCGGCGGCGGGCCTGCTCAACCCGATGCTCGCGGGTGCGGCGATGGCCTTCTCCAGCGTGTTCGTGGTGAGCAACAGCCAGCGGCTGCGCCGGTTCCGCCCGCTGGCGACGGACGGTGCGGACCGCACCCCCTGAGCACCCGCCCGGCGTCCTCCCTCGGTGCCGCCCCCGCCTCCGGTCCCGGAGGCGGGGGCTTCGCCGTTCCCCTCCGCCGTCGCCCCTTCACCCGGGGGCCGCGAAATTCTGCGGCGAAATGGCAGATAAGGGCGATTGCTCCCTCAATGGGGGTGAGAACGGGTCTCGCGCCCCGCCGGGGCGGGCCGCTAGGGTTGCGCGAGGCCGTACAGCCCGGGCACACGCTCGCGGACCGTGCGGCCGGGCCCTGCCCGAAAACCCGTGAACCAGCCCCGTGCCCCCGAGGCTGAGCCCCTGGAAGTGTTCTCCGTCGGCCTTTCCGGTGGACGCGTACGCCGGAGACGACGCGAAGGACACGACCCGCCCCCTGACGTGAAGGACGGATCCCAGCCCGCATCCGACCGCTCCAGCCGAGGTTCCCCGTGTCTTCTGGATGCCCCCGTGCCGCGCTGTACCAGGACGAGCCGCACCCCGACCCCTACGCCGTATACGCCAGGATGCGCGCCGACCACGGCCCGGTGGTCCCGGTCGAACTCGAACCGGGGGTGCACGGATGGCTGGTCACGGACTACGCCACACTCATCTCCTGGTCCCGGGACACCACCACCTTCAGCCACGACGCCAGGCTGTGGCGGGACTTCACCGAGGGGCGGGTCAACCCGGACTCCCCGCTGCTGCCGATGATGGCCCCGCGCGCGAACGCCCTGTTCGTCGAGGGCACCGAGCACCAGCGCTACCGGCGGGCGATCACCGACGGCATCGGCGCCATCGACACCGAGCACCTGGGCAGGATCACCAGCCGGTACGCCGAACGGCTCATCGACGAGTTCTGCGAACGCGGACGGGCCGACGCCCTCAACGAGTACGCGCGCATGCTGCCGCTGCTGGTGATGAACGACCTCTTCGGCTTCGACGAGGACCAGGGCCTGCGCTTCGTCGCCGCCATGCGCAACCTGTGGCAGGGCGTGGACGCGGAGAGGTCCAACGCCGAGGCCGAGCGGGCCCTGTCCGAGGTGGTGTCGGCCAAGCACCGCGAGCCCGGCGACGACCTCACCACCCGGCTGATCCAGCACCGCGCCGCCCTCAGCGACGAGGAGGTGATCATGCAGCTCCTCCTCGTCATCGCCGCCGCCAACGAGCCGACCGCGAACCTGATCGCCGCGTCCCTGAGGGCCGCCCTGGACGACCCCGCCCTGACCGGTTACGGCTCGGCCTCCCTCTCCGACACCGCCCTCGGCGACCTCCTGGACCGGGTCCTGTGGCAGGACCCGCCGATCACCAACTACCCGGCCGTCTACCCGCGGGTGGACGTGCCCCTCGGCGACGGCCGGGTGATCGGGGCCGGCACCCCCGTGCTGCTGGGCTTCGCCGCGTCGAATCACTTCTTCCTGCGGGAGAACGCCGAGCAGATGGAGGAGAGCACCAACCGGGCGCACGTGGCCTGGGGCGCGGGCCCCCACCGCTGCCCCGCGCGCGACGAGGCCACCACCATCGCCATCATCGCGGTGCGCGTGCTCCTCGCCCGCCTTCCCGGGCTCCGTATGGCCGTTCCGCCGGAACAGCTGCGCTGGCGGCTGTCGACCCTGTCCTGGACCCCCGTCCAGCTCCCCGTCGAGTTCGCCCCGCAGGTTCCCCCGCCCTCTGACCCCGAGGAAGGAACATCTTGGAGCCCGTCCGCATCGCACCCGGAAACCTCCGAGCCCAAGCAGCCCACCTCCGTGAGCTCGGGCCTGTCGTCCCTGTCGAACTTCCTGGTGAGGTTGCTGCGTGGGTCGTGACCACGCACGCGGCGGTCACCGAGGCCCTGGCCGACCAGCGCGTGCAGAAGGACAAGAAGCACTGGCGGGCGTTCAACGCCGGTGAGATCCCGCCGGACTGGCCGCTGATCTCCTGGATCATCGCCGAGAACATGCTGACCAGCGACGGTGAGGAGCACACGCGCCTGCGCAAGCTCGTCTCCAAGGCGTTCACCCCGCGCCGGATCGAGCACATGCGCGAGGGGGTCGTCGCCATCGTCGAGGGGCTGCTGGACCGGGTGGAGGCCGAGGCCGCCGCGAGCGCGGACGGTGTGGTCGACCTCAAGGCGCTGCTGGCCCAGCCGCTGCCGATGACGGTGATCAGCGACCTGTTCGGACTGGACGAGGAGGCGCGGCCGAAGCTGCACCGGCTGGTCGGGGTCTTCTTCGACCAGAGCGTCACGCCCGAGGACGCGATGACCACCTTCATGGAGATGTGGGGCCTGCTCACCGAGCTGGTCGGGGCCAAGCGCGCCGAACCGGGCGACGACCTGACCTCCGCACTCATCGCCGCCCGCGACGAGGACGACAGGCTCAGCGAGGACGAGCTGATCTGGAGCCTGGTACTCATCATCAGCGCGGGCTACGAGACCACGATGAACCTCATCGCCAACGCGGTGCGGGCGCTGGTCGGCCACCGCGACCAGCTCGACATGGTCCTGCGGGGCGAGGTCGAGTGGTCCAGGGCCGTGGAGGAGGTACTGCGCTGGGACGGGCCGGGCGAGTTCGTACCGATGCGCTACACGACCGAGGACGTCGAGCTGGCCGGGGTCGCGGTCCCGGCGGGTGAGCCGCTGCTGATGGGCTACGGCTCGGCCGGGCGGGACGAGGAGCGCTACGGGCCGACGGCGCACCTGTTCGACGTCACCCGCGAGGACACCTCGCACCTGACCTTCTCCCACGGGCGGCACTACTGCCTGGGAGCCAGCCTGGCCCGTATGGAGGTCCTCGAAGCGCTGCCGCGCCTGTTCGGGCGCTTCCCCGGGCTCGACGTCGCGGTGGCGGACGAGGAGCTGGTCCCGCTCCCGTCGATCATCGGCTCGGGCGTGGAGGCCCTTCCCGTGCGCCTGCGGTGATCCCCGGGATGATCCGCCCTCCGGGACCGGACACGCCCGATCCCGATCCCGCCGGAACGGCGTCCTGCGACGTTTCCGGCGGGATATCTGCATTTCAGGGGGTTGTGGGCGGATCCGAAGTACCGGGGAAACACACATACCACCGTGGCGGACAGCGCCACCAGTGGTCGCGGACTTCTAGACTCTCTAGGGCGTGTGTGGTGGGTGCCGCCCTTCGCGTAGCAGGGCGGGTACTCGCGATACACGCCTCCACGGCCATGGGTCCGCCCGGCGGGCCCGTGCCCCCTTCCGCCCGTACACACCCTCCCGCCCCAGGGCAGTGCCCCCGTAGCCTCCACACCGCACTTTCCCCGCAGAGGAACCGCGCCTTCATGAACAGCTCGGAAGCCGATCCCGGTCGTCTCCTGGTCAACCGGTACCGCCTGGACGAGGTCATCGGTGCCGGTGGCATGGGCCGGGTGTGGCAGGGCACCGACACCCTCCTGGACCGGCCGGTCGCGGTCAAGGAGCTGACCACACCGCCGAACCTGCCCGCGCACGAGGTCGAGGTGCTGCGCACCCGCATGCTGCGCGAGGCGCGCAGCGCGGCGCAGCTCAGCCACCCCGCCATCATCACCGTGTTCGACGTGGCCGAGGAGGACGGCCGCCCGTGGATCGTCATGGAGCTCGTCCGCGGCCCCTCCCTGGGCGACCTCATCCGCGACGACGGGGCGCTGCCGGTCCGGCGGGCCGCCGACATCGGCGAGCAGATGGCCGCGGGCCTGGCCGAGGCGCACGCCCGCGGCATCGTGCACCGCGACATCAAACCGGGCAACGTGCTCATCGCCGGGAACGACCGGGCCGTCCTCACCGACTTCGGCATCGCCCACCTGGACGGCGCCACCCACCTGACCAGCACCGGCCTGCTGATCGGATCCCCGAGCTACCTGGCCCCGGAGGTCGCGCACGGGAACGCGGCCACCCCGGCCTCGGACATGTGGGCCCTGGGCGTCACCCTCTACCAGGCGGTGGAGGGCACGCTGCCGTTCGACCGGCCGACCCCGATGGCGACGCTGACCGCGATCGTCACCCAGGACCTGCCGGAGGCGCCCAACGCCGGTCCGCTGCGCCCGGTCCTGGAGGCCCTGTGCGAGAAGCGCCCGCAGGACCGGCCGTCGGTCGGCGAGGTGCGCTCCCTCCTACGCGAGGCTCGGGACGGCACCGGGAGTCCCCCGGCGGCCGCCCCGGCCCCGGCCGTCACCGCGTCGGCGGAGGAGCCGGAGGGCTCGGGGGAACCGGAGGAGACCGGTGGAACCGGCCCGGCCACGCGCACCGGAGCGGCCGCGTCGGAACCCGGCCCCGGACGGGCCGGATCCGGCCCGCCGCCCGCCGTCTCCCACCGCGAGGGGGGCGCCGCGTCCCGCGTGAGGACGCTGCTGGTCGTCGCGGCCGTGGTCGTACTGCTGGTCGTGGGCGCCACCACCAGCGTCCTGGTGAGCATGAACCGCCCCGGAGGCTCCGGGGCCGGGCTGGTCGACGGCTCCGGTCAGCAGGCCGCCGTCGACCCCGGTCCCACCGGCGGGGAGGAGTCCGGTACGCCGGAGGAGGCGTCCGATCCCGCGGAACCGTCCGAGGAGCCCTCCGCCGAGCCGTCCGAGGAGGACGACGAGGAAGACGGCAGGTGGGACTTCCTGACCCGCCACGAGGACCCCAGCGGGTTCTCCGTGGACGTCCCGAAGGACTGGGAGGTCGAGCGGCGGGACCACATGGTCTACTTCCACAACCCCGACGGCGGATACCTGCTGGTCGACCAGACCGACGACCCGGGTGCCGACGCCGGGGACGACTGGCGTGCCCTGGAGCCCTCCGCCCGGGGCAACTTCGGCGGCTACGAGCTCATCGGCATCGAGGACGTGGAGGCCGACTGGGCGGAGGACTACGTCAGCGCCGCCGACTGGGAGTTCACCTTCGAAAGCGGCGGCATGCACGCCGTGAACCGGGGCTTCCACACCGAGGACAAGGGCTACGCCCTGTTCCTGGTGGCCGACAACGGTGACCCCGAGGCCAACCGGGCGCTGCTGGACCGGATGTCCCGGAGCTTCGAACCCGCCGGCTGAGGCGGCGGAGCACGGCGGCCGACCGGTTCAGAATATCGAGCAGCTGGTGACGTCGGTGAAGGCCTCCAGGGCCAGCGCCGCCGTCACCGAGTTGCCCTTGGCGTCCAGCCCCGGGCCCCACGCCGCCACCGAGCAGCGCCCGGGCACGACCGCGAGGATGCCGCCGCCCACCCCGCTCTTGCAGGGGAGCCCGACACGGTAGGCGAACTCGCCCGCGGCGTCGTAGGTGCCACAGGTGAGCATCACCGCCATGATGCGGCGCGCGTCGGGCCTGCTGAGCAGCTGGGAGCCGTCCGCGCGCCTGCCGTGCCGTGCCAGCAGCAGCCCCACCCTGGCCAGCTCCTCGCAACTGATGGTGATCGAGCACTGCCGGAAGTAGTGCTCCAGTACCTCCGCCACCGGGTTGTGGATCGTGCCGAAGTCCGCCATGAGGTGGGCGAGCGCCCGGTTGCGCTCCCCGTGCTCGCTCTCCGAGCGGGCGACCGCCTCGTCCGAGCCCAGGTCCGGGGCCCCGGCCTCCGCGCACAGCAGCTCCCGCAGCGCGTTGGAGGCGCCCCCCGTGTCGGTCAGCAACTGGTCGGTGACGACGAGCGCGCCCGGGTTGACCATCGGGTTGCGCGGGACGCCCCCCTCGAACTCCAACTGGTACAGGGAGTTGAAGGGCGCGCCCGACGGCTCGCGGTGGACCCGCCCCCACACGCCGCCGCCGGACCCGCTCATCACCAGGGCCAGGGCGAACACCTTGGTGATGCTCTGCATGGAAAAGCGTGTGCCGGCGTCGCCGGCGACGTACAGGCCGCCGTCCACCGTGGCGACCGCGATCCCGAACTGCGCCGGGTCCACCCTGGCCAGTTCGGGGATGTAGTCGGCGACCTTCCCCTCGCCGACGCGCGGCCGCACTCTGTCCATGACGGCTTCGAGCACACCGGCGTAGTCGTCACCGTCGCACGTCTGGGTCACCGCGTCCTCCCGTGCCGAGTTCCGACGCCCTCCCGACCAGGGCCTGACCCCTCCCGACTACCCAGAACACCGCCGTGCACGGGTACCGCATCCGAGCGGTACGCGGCCGCGTACCGGCCGCGCGGTTGTGTCAGCCGCCCTCGTCCAGGAGCTGGGCGTCGTGCACCAGCAGCGCCACCTGCACCCGGTTGTTGAGCCCGAGTTTGGTGAGGATGTTGGACACGTGCGTCTTGACCGTCGGCACGCTCAGGAACAGGGCCGAGGCGATGTCGGCGTTGGACCGTCCCTCGCCGACAGCCACGGCCACCTCCAGCTCCCGGCCGTTGAGAGCCGCCAGCCGCCGGCGCGCACGGTCGGCCCGCTCGCCGTGGCCGTTGGCGCCGACCCGGTCGATCAGCCGCCGCGTCACCGCCGGGGACAGCACCGACATCCCCCGGGACACCTGGCGCACCGACTCCACGATCTCCGCCGGGGGAGTGTCCTTGAGCAGGAACCCGGCCGCGCCCGCGCGCAGGGCGCGCAGTACGTGCTCGTCCGCGTCGAAGGTGGTCAGCACCAGCACCTCCGGCGGGCTCTCCAGGGCGCGCAGGTGCTCGGTGGCGGTCAGCCCGTCCACCGTGGGCATGCGGATGTCCATCAGGACCACGTCGGGGGAGTGCCGCCGCACCAGGTCGAGCACCGCGCCGCCGTCCTCGGCCTCGGCCAGCACCCTGATGTCGGGCGCTCCGCCCATCATCATCACCAGGCCGACCCGCACCAGCGCGTCGTCGTCGACGATCACGACCCCGATCCGACCGCGCTCCGTCTCGCTCATACCGGCCACGGTAGCCATGCCGACAACCGCCAGCCACCACCGGCGTCCGGTCCGTGCTCCAGGTGCCCGGAGGCCAGGGACACCCGCTCGGCGAGGCCGGCGAGGCCCTGGCCGCGTCCGTCCCCTCCCGTGGCGTCGGGCTCGGGGCCGGGGGAGGGGCCGTTGCGCACCTCCACCAGCAGCCCGTCGCCGGGTGCTCCCCTGACCAGCACGCGCGTGTCCGCGCCCGGGGCGTGCTTGCGCACGTTCGTCAGCCCCTCCTGGACGATCCGGTAGGCGGCGCGTCCGGTGCGCTCCGGCACCGCGCCGCTGTACCCCTCCACGAACTCCACCCGTGCCCCGGCCTCGTCGGCCTCCTCCACCAGCTGCTGGAGGTCGGCCATGGTCGGCTGCGGCAGCTCGCCGACCGGGGCGCGCAGCACCCCGATCACCTCGCGCAGGTCCTGGAGGGCCTGGTGGGCGCTCTCCCGGATCACCTTCGCGGAGCGGGCCACCTCCTCGGCGGAGGCGTCCGGACGGTACTCCAGGGCGCCGGCGTGCACGCTGAGCAGGGAAAGCCGGTGCCCGAGCACGTCGTGGATCTCGCGGGCCATGGCCTCGCGGACCTGGTGCTGGGCGTGCTCGGCGCGCAACCGCGCCTCGGTCTCGGCGTGCACGGCGCGGTCGCGCAGCGACTCCACCAGCTCGCGCCGGTGGTGGACGGTGAGCCCCCACCCCGTCACGGCGCCCTGGAGGGCCGCGCCCAGGAGGAAGAGCACGAGGAAGGGGGCGTGCGGGTCGGACCACAGCGCGGAGTTCACGAACGCGGCGCCCACGCTCAGCCCGTACACGGCCAGGCTCGTGCGGGGCGGCCGGTGCACGGCCAGGGAGAACAGGGCGATGAGCATGGCGCCCGAGACCATGCCGGAGACGGCGGAGAACAGGACGAGCGCGACGGCGATCTGGACCGGCCAGCAGCGGCGCCACCACAGGGACAGGCAGGCCAGGAGGGTGAGGAGCGCGTCGACGCCCCTGAGCCACACGGGCAGGACGGGCTCGGTGGGGAACTCGGGGAACTCGGCGGCGCCCATCAGTGCGAAGAGGACCGCGAGGAGGAAGGCGGAGGAGTCCACGATCCAGTCGCGCGCGCCGCGCCGCCGCGGAACGGCCATAGCGTTCATCGCCGGGCATTCTACGTCCGGCCCCGGACGGGGAGGAGGAGCGGGGCCGACGCGGACCGGTCCGGGATCACGGTGGGCCGGGCGATTCGTGTCAGGTCGGGTACCGCGTGTCGGTACCTTGTAACCGATGAGCACTCTGGTCACCGGAGCCACCGGCATGGTGGGCCGCCGCATCCTCACCCAGCTGAGGAGCCGCGGCCTGTCCGCGACGGGCGCGTCCCGCACCTCACAGACACGTCTGGACTGGACCGACACCTCCAACTGGGACGAGCTCCTCGACGGCGTGAAGAGCGTCTTCGTGGTGACGCCGGTCGGGAGCGCCCTGGGCAACCGGGTCGCCGGGTTCCTGGAGAAGGCGGCGGGGGCCGGGGTCGGCAACGCCGTGGTCATGACGGCCATGGGCACCGAGTACGCGCCGTCGGACTCCGACCAGCGCGCGGCCGAGCTGCGGGCCAAGGACCTGTTCGGCCGCTGGACCGTGCTGCGGTCCAACTGGCTCTTCCAGGACTTCACCGAGGGGACGTTCGCCAGCATGGCGCGCGCACGCAACGGACGCCTCGAACTGCCGGTCAAGAAGAGGACGGCGATCAGCTTCGTGGACGCCCGCGACGTCGCCGACGTAGCCGTCTCCGCGCTGCTGGACGACCACAGCGGCAGGGAGTACACGCTCACGGGCCCGCAGGCGCACACCTTCCGCGAGGTGGTCAAGCAGACCAGGGGCACCGAGAGCCCGGTGTGGCGGTTCAAGGCCGTCGACGAGGCGGGCTTCTACTTCCGCGCCACCGACCGGGGATGGGGCGAGCGGTACGTGGACACGCTCAACGAGCGCTTCGCCGCCGCCGTCGCCGGACGCGCCGCCGAGGTCACCGAGGACGTGCGCGCCGCCCTGAGGCGCGATCCCATCCCGCTGGCCCGCTTCGTCCGCGAAGCCGTGCTCTGACCCGGAGCGCCGCGCGCCCGCCCCGCGAGGGGACGGGCGCTCCGCACCGCGGACCGGCCTACTTCAGGAGCTGGCGGGCCATCACCATGCGCTGGATCTGGTTGGTGCCCTCGTAGATCTGCGTGATCTTCGCGTCGCGCATCATGCGCTCCAGCGGGAAGTCCTTCACGTAGCCCGCGCCGCCCAGCAGCTGCACGGCGTCGGTGGTGATCTCCATGGCGGCGTCGGAGGCGTAGCACTTGGCGGCCGCGCCGTAGAACGGCAGGTCCTCGTCGCCCCGCTCGGACTTGGCGGCGGCCACGTAGACCATCTGGCGCGCGGTCTCCAGCTTCATCGCCATGTCGGCGAGCATGAACTGGACGCCCTGGAACTCGGCGATGTGCTTGCCGAACTGCTTGCGCTCCTTGACGTAGGCCACGGCCTGGTCCAGGGCGCCCTGGGCGATGCCGACGGCCTGTGCGCCGATGGTGACGCGTGTGTGGTCCAGGGTGCGCAGGGCGATCTTGAGTCCCTCGCCCGGGGCGCCGACGATGCGGTCGCCGGGAACGCGCACGTTGTCGAAGAACAGCTCGCGGGTGGGGGAGCCCTTGATGCCGAGCTTGCGCTCGGGCTCGCCCAGGGTGAAGCCCTCGTCGTCGGCGTGCAGCACGAACGCCGAGACGTTGCGACCGCGCGCGCCCTCGGGGTCGGTCACGGCCAGCACCGTGTAGTACTTGCTGACCCCGGCGTTGGTGATCCAGGACTTCTGGCCGTTGAGCACCCAGCCGTCGCCGTCGGGAACGGCCTGTGAGCGCATGTTCGCGGTGTCGGAGCCGGCCTCGCGCTCGGACAGGCCGTAGGAGAACATCGCCTCGCCGCCGGCGACCTCGGGCAGGTAGCGGCGCTTGACCTCGTCGGAGGCGCCCAGGATCAGCGGCATGGTGCCGAGCTTGTTGACCGCGGGGATCAGGGAGGAGGAGGCGCACACGCGGGCCACCTCCTCGATGACGATGCAGGTGGCCAGGGCGTCGGCACCCACGCCGTCGTACTCCTCGGCGATGTGCGGGGCGTGGAAGTCCGTGGCGACCAGGGCGTCGAGGGCCTCCTGCGGGAAGGCGCTCTTCTCGTCGACCTCCGCCGCGTGCGGAGCGATCCTGCCCTCGGCGACGGAGCGCACGGCCTCGCGCAGCTCCTCGTGGTCCTCGGTGGTCCTGAACAGGTCGAAGTCGCTCATCTGCTTCCCTCCCCGGGGGAGTCGCCCCTCGGTGTTTGGCACTGCGTGCCTTCTTGTGGCATTCGGTGCCAGAATAGGGGGTAGGGAGGGCGAAGTACACCGGCGGACTCGGATAGCTTCGGGATGTCGGCGTGAGGGGAGCGGACCCATGGAACGGTCGGGAGGCCGGGGCGGCCAGCCGCGGGTGGCCACCCGCGAGGTGGTGCTGGCCGCGGTGCGGCTGTTCACCGAGAGCGGCTTCGACGACACGACGATGGACCAGATCGCCACCGCCACGGGCGTGAGCCGCCGCAGCCTCTTCCGCCGCTTCGGCTCGAAGGAGGACATCCTGTTCGCCGAGCACGACGAGCTGTTCTCCACCGTGGTGCGCTACCTGGAGGCGTCCCCGGACGAGCCGCTGACCTCGGTCTTCGCAGCCGCACGCCTGGTGCTCCAGGGATACCTGCGCGACCCGGAGATCACCGTGCCCCGCTACCGCCTGGTCCGCGCCCACCCCCGGCTGCGCGACCGGGAGGTGGCGATGACCGCCCGCTACCAGGCCGCGTTCAGCAGCTACCTGTCCCGGTGCGGGGACGGCGGGGGCCGTGAGGGCCGTTCCCTGGCAGCGGGTGTGGCGGCCGCCTCGCTCATCTCGGCGCACAACCACGTCCTGCGCGGTTGGCTGCGCCGCCCGGAACAGGACAGCCGAGAGGTGTGGGCGGGCTTCGACGAGGCCATGGACTTCGTCCGCCGGGCCGCCGAACCCATGCTGCACGCCGAGCGGGGGCCCCGGCGCGACCACGTACTGGTCGCGGTCTACCCGGGGGACACCGGCCGGGAGGAGCTGCTCCGCCGCATCGGCGCCGCCGTCCAGGCCTCCGAGGGCTCCTGAGGGCCGGACAGCCCTGGCGCACGCCGGCCCGCACGGTCCTGTGCTGCTTCGCTCGGTCCGGTCGGCGCCGTGACGCGCGTAGGCTGGACGAGGCCGGGAACCGGGCACGACGGGCAGCACAGAGGCGGAGCGGGCAGCGGAAATGAGCGTGGACACGGCGAGCGCCACCAAGCAGGAGTCAGAGGTCGTACGCGAGGCGTCCCGACGGCGGACGTTCGCGGTCATCTCCCACCCCGACGCCGGTAAGTCCACGCTGACCGAGGCGCTGGCGCTGCACGCGGCCGCGATCTCCTCCGCCGGCGCGGTGCACGGCAAGGGCGACCGCCGGGGCGTGACCTCGGACTGGATGGAGATGGAGCAGGACCGCGGGATCTCCATCACCTCCGCCGCGCTGCGCATCGACTACGCCGACCGGGTGCTCAACCTGGTGGACACTCCCGGCCACGCCGACTTCTCCGAGGACACCTACCGGGTGCTGTCCGCGGTGGACTGCGCGATCATGCTGCTGGACTCGGCCAAGGGCCTGGAGCCGCAGACGCTGAAGCTCTTCGACGTGTGCCGCGCGCGGAAGATGCCGGTCATCACCTTCGTCAACAAGTGGGACCGCCCCGGACGCGAGCCGCTGGAGCTGCTGGACGAGATCGAGCAGCGCATCGGGCTGCGCCCCACCCCGCTGAACTGGCCGGTGGGCATCGCCGGGGACTTCCGCGGCCTCATCGACCGCGGCAGCGGCACCTACACCAAGATGACCCGTACCCCGGGCGGAGCGAAGAAGGCGGTCGAGGAGGTCCTGTCCGCGGACGAGGCCGCCAAGGCCGAGGGCTCCGTGTGGGAGGAGGCCGGCGAGGAGATCGAGCTCCTCGAAGCCCTGGGAGCCGACTTCGACCACGACTCCTTCATGGCCGGGGAGTCCTCCCCGGTGCTGTTCGGCGCGGCGCTGCCCAACTTCGGGGTGGGCCAGCTGCTGGAGGCCGTGGTCGGCCTGGCCCCGCCCCCGGCTCCCAAGCCGGACGCGCAGGGCCGGCCGCGGCCGGTGGAGAAGCCCTTCTCCGGCCAGGTGTTCAAGATGCAGGCCAACATGGACAAGAACCACCGGGACCGGATGGCGTTCGTGCGCATCTCCTCGGGCCGCTTCGACCGCGGCATGGTGCTCACCCACGCCGAGACGGGGCGCCCCTTCGCGACCAAGTACACCCAGGCGGTGTTCGGCTCGGACCGGTCCACGATCGAGACCGCCTACCCCGGTGACGTGATCGCGCTGGTCAACGCCCAGGCCCTGGCGGTGGGCGACACGCTCTACGACGGGCCCAAGGTGGTCTTCCCGCCGATCCCCAGCTTCGCCCCCGAGCACTTCGTGGTGGCCCGGGCCGTCGACGCGGGCAAGTACAAGCAGTTCCAGCGCGGGATCGCCCAGCTCGACGCCGAGGGCGTGGTGCAGGTGCTCACCTCGGACGTGCGCGGTGAGCAGGCGCCGGTGCTGGCGGCGGTGGGCCCGTTGCAGTTCGACGTGGTCCGCCACCGCATGGAGCACGAGTTCCGCTCGCCGATCGAGACCTCGCCGCTGGACTACTCCGTGGCCCGGCGCACGGACACCGAGTCGGCTCCCGCGCTGCACGCGCTCTCGGGCGCGGAGGTGCTCAAGCGCCGTAACGACGGTGAGCTGCTGGTGCTGGTGCACAACAAGTGGCGGCTGCGCGTCATCGAGCGCGACCATCCGGAGTTGTTCATGGAACCGCTGCTGGCCGGAGGGGTCGACGAGGGCGTGTGAGGTCCCTCGGAACGCTTCGGCGGGCACCGGTACCGGTGCCCGCCGCCTTTTCGGCTAAGCGCGCCGCCCTGTTTACCTGGGGTGAATGCCGATAACCCGTTGTCGCCCCCGGGTCGCGGATCCGCGTGAATTGGGCGGTGCCGCGGGGCCCGGACGGGTCCCGCGCGGATGGTGTGTGAACTCCCGTGCCCCACGCACAGACCGTGGTCACGACGGGGCCGGCCCGGTGTGCGGGGAGGGGCCTGTGGGGCCCCAGTGCCCCGGGCAGAGGTCAATGTCACCGGCTGTCGGGTACCCCGTGTCGACCCCCGTGATCAGGGCGAAGGTACCCTGGGAGAAGGCCACTAGGGCGCGTTCGGGCACCCGGCCGCACCGGGCTTCGTCCGGCTCTGTCCACTTCTGTGAAGGACGGCCGGAAGGAGCGGGTTCGGGCCGGGTGGTGGGGTGCTCAGGGGACCGGTACAGGAGACGGAGCGGCGGCGGGCGGACCCTCGGTTCCGCTCATGACGTCTCAGGGCGATCACGGAGTAATCGACGTCTGGCAAAGTTTGTAAATCTTCACCTTGCGGTAATTCTGCTCACGCCGGGGTATGTGTTGCATGTCACCTGTCCGTGAATCGGTGAAACTTATATGCTTTTGCTTAACTGTCGTTTAACAAAACAGAACAATAACGAGTGAAGCAGGAACGTGGCGGCGGACCGCCCCGCGTCTGACGCATCTCACGTATCCCCCGCCTGGAAAGGTTGACCTCGGGCATGAGCGAAGACGACAAAGAGCGCACGGTGGAGCTCCACTACGAGGGCGGCGTGCTGAAGCTGCCGGTGTTCACCGGTACCGAGGGTGAACGCACCATCGAGCTGAAGACCCTCCTGGGGTCGACCGGTATGACGACCCTGGACCCGGGGTTCAGCAACACCGCTTCGTGTAGCTCGAAGATCACCTATATCGACGGGGACGCCGGGATCCTGCGCTACCGCGGGTACCCGATCGAGGACCTCGCCGTGGGCGCGACCTTCCTGGAGGTCGCCTACCTGGTGATCTACGGCGAGCTGCCCGGGCCGGACCAGCTCAAGGACTTCTCCGACAAGCTGCGCGAGAACGCCGACATCCCGGCCGACATGGGCACGCTCATCGACGCGATGCCCCGCAACGGCCACCCCATGGCACTGATGGCCAGCGCCGTGAACACCCTCGCCGCCTACTACGACGACAGCGTCGACCCCGGTGACGAGGACCAGGTCGAGCTCGCCACGATCCGGCTGTTGGCCAAGCTGCCGACGATCGCGGCGCGCATCTACCGCAACTCCATCGGCGAGAAGCCGATCAGCCCGGACAGCTCGCTCGACTACGTCGACAACTTCATCCGGATGACCTTCGGCGACACCCACGCCGACAGCGAGCTCGGCGACCTGTTCAACCAGGCCGTCGGCATGCTGCTGGTCCTGCACGCCGACCACGAGCTGAACTGCTCCACCGCCACGGTGCGCGTCGTCGGATCCTCCAAGGCCGACATCTACGCCAGCGTCGCCTCGGGTCTCAACGCGCTCTCCGGCCCCTCCCACGGCGGCGCCAACCAGGCCGTGCTGGAGATGCTGGAGCAGATCCGCGACTCGGGCATCTCCATCGAGGACTTCCTGGAGCGGGTCAAGGCCCGCGAGATGCGCCTCATGGGCTTCGGCCACCGGGTCTACAAGAACTTCGACCCGCGCAGCAAGGAGATCAAGGTTCTGGCCAGCCAGATCCTCGACCGCGACGACAACCCCGACGAGCTGTTCGCGCTCGCCCTCAAGCTCGAGGCCGCGGCGCTCGCCGACCCCTATTTCACCGAGCGCAAGCTCTACCCGAACGTCGACTTCTACACCGGCGTCATCTACCGCACCATGGGCTTCCCGAACAACATGTTCACCGCGTTGTTCGCCATCGGCCGCCTGCCCGGCTGGGTCGCCCACTACCGCGAGCAGCTGCACGACCCGGCCTTCCGGATCGCGCGCCCGCGCCAGCACTACGTCGGCGCCTCCGAGCGCCGGCTCCCCGGCCTGGAGTAACCTCCCGGGAGAACACCGAGAGCGCCCGCCCGCGTCACCGACGGGGCGGGCGCTCTCGTGCCTTTTCCGCCGTTCGCTGTTGCGCGCCGGACGCTGCGGGTAGCACCCGTACCAGGACACCTATGAGCGGTCCCGTCCTTTTCCGCGTTCCGCGGCCAGCCGACCCCGGCCACGACTCCGGGGAAGGGGCGGGGCGCGGTTCCGGACGGAGCCGTGGAGGGAGGCGACGATGGTCCGGTACACGTTGGCCGGCGACCTGCTCGACGAGTTGAGCCGGAACTGGTGGCTGGTGGTCCTCCGGGGGATCGCCGCCGTCCTCTTCGGCGTGGTCGCGCTGATCTGGTCGGAGAAGACCCTGGTGGTCCTGGCGATCGTCTTCGGCGTCTACGCGCTGGCCGACGGCGCCGCCCTGGGGTACGCGGCCTACCGGGCGGCGCCGGGCAACCGCCTCTCCCTGGTCGTGCAGGCGGTCATCAGCGTCGTCGCGGGTCTGGTCGCGCTGGTCTGGCCGCTCCTGGCGGTCGTCGCCCTGGTGTTCGTCATCGGTGCCTGGGCGGTGATCACCGGCGTCGCCGAGATCATCACCGCCATCCGCCTGCGCGCGCACATCAGCTCCGAGTGGCTGCTGATCTTCGTCGGGGCCCTCTCGATCGTCTTCGGCCTGCTGCTGTGGTTCTGGCCCCTGGCGGGCGCGCAGGCCGTCATGTTCGTGATCGCGATGTACGCCATCATCTTCGGCGCGGTGATGGCCGTGGCCGGGTTCCGCCTCCGCGGCGCCGCCAACGCCTTCCTGGGCCCGGAGACGGGGGCCTTCGACGACCTCCGCGGTCCCGACGAGCCGGTCGACGGGGAGACCACCGGAACCCACGGGGACCTCCTCGACGACGGTGTCGGGGAGGACCGGGGCGAGACCTCCGGAGGCGGCCGCCACCGCGCCCGGGACGAGGACGAGGGACACCCCGACCATCCCGGCGAGCCGCGTTAGACGTGTTCCCGGGCGCCGCGCTCCGCCGGCGCCCGCACCACACCCCCGGGACCGGGCCGGCAGGTCCCGGGAAATGCTTTGTGCGCTCCCCGGGGGCACGGCTAGCATCGGCCGCGCACCTCCTCCAGATCTACGGCCGGGTCCTGTTCGGTGGACTCGGTCCTGTGCCACCGCACAGCGAGGGCGCCGACGGGGTTCTGGAGGCCGCGCAGGTGCGTCCGTGAGGTACGAGCGGGCGCACCGTAGGGGCCGAAGGTTCCCGTGCCTGCGGCGTCCGAGCACGGGGCGAAGCGCGGCGGAGCCTCAAGGGAACACGGCCCGGGGGCGGACGTCCCCGACGCCGCGCATCCGCCCCGCCCGGGGCCGGGTGCCTCCCAGCCCTGTCCTTGGACACCGAGTTCTGGAGAAGCAAGCGATGACCCGTCGCGCCCACATCGCCATGATCGGCACCCCCGCCGTGAGCCACACCCTGCCCAGCCTGGAGATCATCCGCGAACTGGTGAGCCGGGGGCACCGCGTCACCTACGCCAACGACCCCGTGCTGGCCGACCTGGTCACCGGTACCGGCGCCGCACTCGTCCCGTACGCCACCACCCTGCCCACCGGGGACGAGGAGTGGCCCGACGACCCCGTCGCGGGGATGGACGTCTTCCTGGACGAGGCGATCACCCAGCTACCCGTCCTGCGGGCCGCCTACGACGCCGACCGCCCGGACCTGTTCCTGTACGACATCGCGGGATACGCCGCCCGGGTGCTCGGCATCGGCTGGGGCGTTCCGTCCGTGCAGCTCTCGCCCACCTACGTGGCCTGGGAGGACTACGGAGACACCGTCATGGAGGAACTGCGCTCCCTGCCCGGGGCGGAGGAGCACTTCGGGAGGATGGCGGCCTGGCTGGCCGGGAACGGTGTCACCGGCCTGGACCACACCTCCTTCGTCGCCCGTCCGGAGCGGTCGCTGGCGGTGATCCCGCGTGAGATGCAGCCGTTCGCCGACACCGTGCCCGACACGGTCACCTTCGTCGGGCCGTGCCTCGGGGAGCGGGCCGACCAGGGGGAGTGGACCCGCCCGGCGGACGCGGACAAGGTCCTGCTGGTGTCCCTGGGGTCGGCCTACACCAACCAGCCGGGGTTCTACCGCGAGTGCCTGAGGGCCTTCGGGGACCTGCCGGGGTGGCACGTGGTACTACAGACCGGAAAGTACGTGGACCCCGCCGAGCTGGGGGAGGTCCCCGCCAACGTCGAGACGCACTCCTGGGTGCCGCAACTGGCCGTCCTGCGCCAGGCCGACGCCTTCGTCACCCACGCCGGCATGGGAGGCTCCAGCGAGGGCCTGTACACCGGGGTCCCGATGATCGCCGTCCCGCAGGCCGTCGACCAGTTCGGCAACGCCGACCGCCTGGAGGAACTCGGCGTCGCCCGGCGGATCGACACCGAGGACGCCACCGCGGACCGGCTGCGCTCGGCGCTGCTGGAGCTGACCTCCGATCCGGAGGTCGCCCGCAGGCTGGCCGACGTCAGCGCCCGGCTCCAGGCCGGCGGCACCTCCTACGCGGCCGACCTGATCGAGGCGGAACTGCCCGGTTAGCCGGAAGGCCCCGACCCGCTCCGTTCCTCCGGTGCGCCGTGTCCTCGGACGCGGCGCACCGGCCCCGTGCTCCGGACACGCACCGGAACACCCGCCCGACACCCCGCGGAGGGACCATGGACCACCTCGTCGTCGTCACCGGAGGCCCGGGTTCGGGCAAGACCACCCTGATCGACCACCTGGCCTCGCTCGGGTACGCGCGCACCACGGAGGCCGGACGGGCGCTCATCCGCGACCAGAGGGAGATCGGGGGCCGCGGCCTGGCCTGGCGCGACGACGACCTGTTCGCCGAGCTCATGCTCGCGTGGGAGATACGCACCCACCGCGAGGCCGCCGCCCTGCCAGGGCCGGTCTTCTGCGACCGGGGCGTTCCCGACGTGGTCGGCTACTTCCTGCTGCGCGGCCTGCCGGTCCCGGAGCACGTCACCGAGGCGGCCCGCAGGTTCCGGTACCACCGCAGGGTGTTCGTCGCCCCGCCGTGGCCGGAGGTCTTCACCGGCGACACCGAGCGCCACCAGTCCCCGGAGGAGGCCGAGCGCACGTACCGGGCGATGATCGAGGCCTACCCGGCGTGCGGCTACGAGCCGGTGGAACTGCCGCGCGTTCCGGTCGCCGAGCGAGCCCGCTTCATCCTGTCCCATACGTCCCCAGGTACACGCGGGCACTAGCACAGGACGGGTGGGATGTGACTCCTGTGACTGGGAGAGACCTTTGTTATGTGACGGTGCCCGTGTTTCGCAAACAGGGCATATGTGGCCGGTCGCGGCCGTAAACCGCGGTTTCCCTTGTGGTTCCCGTAGGTCGCCGCCAGACTCTTGTCTAGGTAAAGGAGCATTGACCGTTCACGCCCGAGACGGGTGCGGGACCGGGACGCCGGGAGGAACGCGGTAGGTGGCCAGCGCGTCTGGGGCGAACACGCCGCCCATGAGTTGGGAGGGCATCGACCACGCGCTCAACCGGGTGCGCGGAGAGGCCGACCGGATCGCCCTCGACCTCGCCGACCTGGACGGCCACGTCGGCCACCGGATGCTCCGGGGAGCCGATCTCGTCGGACGCACCCGGCGGCGCTGGGAACACGCCAGCGAGCACGTCCACAACCTGTGGGCGGTCTACGACGCGTTCCGCCGCGTCGTCGACCGGATCCAGGAGCTCCGTGTCTCCGGAGGCGGAGGCCACGAGGACCAGGCCCTCCTGACCTCCCTGCTCAACGACGCCTCCGTGCCGCTGCCCGCCAGAGAGGTCCCGCTGCGCGAACGGGGCCTGCTCCACGCCGGCGGGGAGTCCACCACCCTCGCCGCCGCCGTCGCCCGGATGTCGGCCGACTACGAGGAGGCCACCGAGGTCATCTCGGCCGTCGAGACGGCCTGGGACGCCCTCCACCCGCGCCTGGCCGAACTCGACGCGATGTGGCACGAGATCTGCACCTTCTCCGACCTGGTCGGGCTCGGCGAGGACGAGCACGAGTCCCTGCGCGCCGACCTGGACGCGGTGGGCGCCACGGTGCGGCGCGATCCCCTCTCACTCGTCGAGGACGGGCACGTGGACGCCTCCTCCCTCGAACGGCTGCGCCTCCGGCTGGAGCGCGTACGCGGCGAGCTCCGCGACGCCCTGCGCATGCGCGACTCCTACGACGAGAGCGTCGAGCGGCTCCGCTCCGCCATCGACGACGTCGGCGAGGTCCTCGCCCGCGCCCGTCGACTGCGCGAACAGGTGGTCGCCAAGATCTCCTCGCCCCCCGCGGTCGGGGTCCCCGACCACGTTCCCGCGCTGCGGACCGGTGTCGCCGACATGGACGCCCTGCGCTCACGGGGGCGGTGGCGCGAACTCGGCGCGCGCTTCGGCTCACTGCAGCGCGCCGTCCACGAGGCCTCCGACGACGCGCGTGAGCGCGAGGCCGACCTCACCGGGCTCCTGGAGCGCCGCGCCGAGCTCCGCGGGCGGCTGGACGCCTACCGGGCCCGTGCGGTCCGGCTCGGGGTCGCCGGGGACGGACGGCTGGTCGGACTCCACCGTGTGGCGCACTGGGCGCTGTGGACCGCGCCCTGCGACCTGCGCGCGGCCACGGCGGCCCTGTCCTCGTACCGGCGCGCGCTCCAGGAGATCGGAGGGACCGGCGCCCCTGTGAACAGAACCACACCGGACGCGGGCGCATCAGACGGCGAGAGCGAGGGTGGTGTGAGCAGATGACCAAGTGCGCGGACCCCGGCTGCCACGGCCTGATCGAGGACGGCTTCTGCGGCGTGTGCGGACTGGCCCCCGTGGAGGCGGGACCTCCGCAGGCCCTCCCCGGGCACGGCTCGGGCCCGCAGGCGTCCCTCGGCCCGCCCCCGCGGGCTCCGGGACCGAGGAGGCCGCCCCACCCCTCCGTCCCGGGTGCCCCGCACGGCGGCCGGGGCGAGGCCCCCGACCAGTGGCCGCCTTCCGGCCCCTCGGGCCGGGACCCCGTCAGCGGCGATCCGGTGCACTCGCATCCCGTCTCCGGCAACGTCAGGCTCTCCGGCCGCTCCGGTCCCGGGAGTGCCTCCGGCACCGCGGGTACCGGTGCCGGCGGCGGGAGCGCGGGGCGCGGCAGCCGTCGGTCCTCGCGCGGCACGCTCGGCATGGGCATGGTCCAGGTGCCCCTGGTCCCCTACCGGAACCCCGCCGAAGCCGTCATGGACAACCCCGCCGTCGCGGAGAAGAACCGCTTCTGCGGCAACTGCGGTGAGAGGGTCGGCCGCACCCGGGACGGCCAGCCCGGCCGCACCGAGGGCTTCTGCCGCAAGTGCGGGACCCAGTTCTCCTTCACCCCCAAGCTCTCCCCCGGTGACATGGTCGGTGGGCAGTACGAGGTGCTCGGCTGCCTGGCCCACGGAGGCCTCGGCTGGATCTACCTGGCACGCGACCGCAACGTCAACGACCGCTGGGTGGTCCTCAAGGGCCTGCTCAACGCCGGTGACGCGGAGGCGCACAAGGCGGCCGCCGCCGAACGCGCGTTCCTCTCCAAGGTCGAGCACCCCAACATCGTCAAGATCATCAACTTCTCCCAGCACCCGGACCCGCGCACCGGCATCCCCGGCGGCCTCATCGTCATGGAGTACGTGGGGGGCAAGTCCCTGCGCGAGCTGCTCGTCGAGCGCCGCGAGGACGGCCCCGACGCGGTCCTGCCCCTGCCACAGGTCATCTCCTACGGCCTGGAGGTCCTGCGCGCCCTGGGCCACCTGCACTCCAAGGGCCTGCTCTACTGCGACTTCAAGCCCGACAACGTCATCCAGAGCGAGGAGCAGATCAAGCTCATCGACCTGGGCGGCGTGCGGCGCATGGACGACACCGTCAGCCCCGTCTACACCACCCCCGGCTACCGGGTGCCCGAGGACGAGCTGCGCGATCCCGGCCCCACCGTCAGCGCCGACCTGTACTCGGTGGGCCGCGCCCTGGCCGTGCTCAGCTTCCGCTTCAGCTTCATGCGCGAGCACCCGCACGGCATTCCGCCGCGCGGGGCGGTACCACTGCTCCGGCGCCACGAGTCCTTCGACCGGCTGCTGCGCCGCTCCACCCACAGCGAGCCCGAGCTGCGCTTCCACGACGCCCACGACATGATCGACCAGCTCACCGGGGTGCTGCGCGAAGTCCTCTCCGACATGGAGGGCGTACCGCACCCGGCTGCCTCCACCCTCTTCGGCGGCGAGAACTCCGCCATCGGCCGTGCCGTCGGCGCCCACAACGCCGACCGCCTGCTCGCGCCGCCCCCGCCCAACGACGCGGCCGCGCTGCTGCCCGCGCCCCTCATTGACCCGAACGACCCGGCCGCCCAGCACCTGCGCGGCTTCCAGGCGCTCGCCCCCGAGGACCTCGTCCCCGCGCTGCGCTCCATGCCCGAGCCCACCCCCGAGACACTGCTGATGCTGGCCCGGTCGCTCATCGCCGCCGGTCGCCACGGCGAGGCCATGGACGCCCTCCAGCGGTTCAGCGTGATGGTCCCCGGGGACTGGCGCACCATGTGGTACCTGGCGGTGGCCGAGCTGAGCACCGGCCGGTTCCGCGAGGCCCGCGACCACTTCGACGAGCTGTACGACCACCTGCCCGGGGAGACCGCGCCCAAGCTGGGCTTGGCCCTGGCCTGCGAGCGGACCGGCGAGCACGAGACCGCGGCCCGCCAGTTCCAGACGGCCTGGAGGACCGACCACTCCTTCGTCAGCGCCGCCTTCGGCCTGGCCCGCATCCGCCTGGCCCAGGGGAACCGGGCCGAGGCCATCGCCGTCCTGGACACGGTCCCGGAACTGTCCAGCCTCCACGTCCACGCCCAGACCGCGCTGGTCGCCGTGCTCGCGGCCCAGCACCACGGCACGGACGCCGCCGACCTCGTGCGGGCCGGACGGCGCCTGGAGCGGATCGGCCTGGACGGTGAGTCCGCCGACCGCCTGGCCGTCCAGGTACTGGAGTCGGCCCTGGACTGGCTCCACGCGGGAGGCCGGGACACGGCCCGGGAGGAACTGCTCGGCGGCCCGCTCACGGAGGAGGGCGTGCGGGCCAACCTGGAACGCCGCTACCGCGCTCTGGCCCAGCGCGCCACCGTGCGTTCGGAACGCTACGGACTCATCGACAGGGCCAACTCCCTACGCCCTGTGACGCTGCTGTGAGGAACGGGGGAACGGCGATGACCAAGGTGCGGACCTGCCCTGCCTGCTCGGACAGGGTGGCTGTGGGAGACGCCTTCTGCGAGGGGTGCGGCCGCCCCCTCCCCGAGGACGTCGGGGCCGTGCCCGCGGGGCACCCCGACTCGGTGCCCACGGCTCCCCAGGCGAGCATGTCCGGCGCGGCGCCGCCTGACGGCCCCGCCCCGGACGCGTCCCGCGGCGGCACACGTCCGGACCTGGTGCCGGGTGAGGGAGCCCCCACCGCACCGCAGGTGAGCCTGAACGCGGTGTCGGACGAGCGCCCGGGCCTGGTCCCGACCGAGGGCGCTCCGACGGCGCCGCAGGTGAGCCTGGCCGCCCCCCTCGCCACCCGGAGCGACCCGCCGGCACCGCCCGCCGGCCCCGGACTGTGCGTGTGGTGCCCCGGCCGGGTGGGCGACGGCTACTGCGAGAAGTGCGGCCTCCTCCAGCCCACCGGCCGCGACCACGTCGAGGTGCGCACGCACGCCGCCGTCGGCGTCAGCGACCGGGGACTGCGGCACAAGCGCAACGAGGACGCCATGGCGATCCGCGTGATCGACGCCGACGCCCCCCACGCGCCCGGAGTGGTCTGCGCGGTGGTCTGCGACGGTGTCTCCAGTTCACCGCGCTCGGACGAGGCCTCCCGGGTCAGCGCCGAGACCGGCGTGGCGGTTCTGGCGGAACGGGTACGCGGGGGCGCCGACCCCCGCGAGGCCACCGGGGCGGCGATGACCAGGGCCGCGGAGGCGGTCGCCGGGATCGCCGACTCGGCCGGCTCCGCACCCGCCTGCACCTTCGTCTCCGCGGTGGTCGACCCCGCCACGGGCACCGTCACCGTCGGCTGGGTCGGCGACAGCCGTGCCTACTGGCTCTCCGGCGGCCCCTCCTCCAGCGCCTCCGCGCTCCTGACCAAGGACGACTCCTGGAGCGAGGCGATGGTGCAGATGGGCACCCTCTCCCGGGAGGAGGCGATGCGCTCGGCCAACGCCCACGCACTCATCGCGTGGATGGGAGCGGACTCCGGAGAGATCGACGCGCACATCTCCACCGTCACCCCGACCGGCCCCGGCGCCGTCGTGCTGTGCAGCGACGGCCTGTGGAACTACTACCCCGGGGCACAGGACCTGACCGACGCCGTACCCGAAGCGGGCGCCAGACCCCGCGACGCCGCCCGCGCCTACGTCAGCCTCGCCCTCCGGGCGGGCGGCAAGGACAACATCACCGTCGTCGTCGTTCCCGTACCTCCAGGGGGTTCCCGTGCCGGACACGACTGACCGCGCCGCCCGTGCCGACGAGCCGGCCTTCCGGATCGAGGTCGACCAGAACAGGTTCCTGCCGATCGGCGCGCGCGAGGTGCACGCGATCGTCGGCGTCACCTCCCACGGCCCCGTGCCGACGGGCGCGTCGGTGAACGCCGCCGAGGCCGTCATCGTCGACACCTCGGGGTCGATGTACGGGGAGAGGCTCGACGCCGCCAAGCATGCGGCCCGGGCCGCCGTCGAGACCCTGCGCGAGGGTGTCCGCTTCGCGGTGGTCTCCGGCCACACCAGGGCCCACGTGGTCTACCCCGGCGACGGAGCGGGCATGGCGCGGGCCGACGACACCACACGCGCCGAGGCGCTGGCGGCCATCGGCCGCCTGCGCGCCGGCGGCGGCACCCGCATGGGCACCTGGCTGACCCGCGCGGCCGAGCTGTTCGCCACGGTCGGGGACGGTGTCAAACACGCCATCCTGCTCACCGACGGACAGAACAACGAGGCCGACGAGGACTTCGAGCGGGCCCTGAACCGGGTCACCGGCGCGTTCGTGTGCGACTGCCGGGGAGTGGGCACCGACTGGAAGGTCGACGAGCTGCGCCGGATCGACGCCGCCCTGCTCGGCGGAGGCCCCGGCGTCATCGCCGACCCCGGCGACATGGCCGCCGACTTCCGGGCGATGACCCGGGCGTCCATGGGCAAGGCCGTCGCCGACGTCGCGCTGCGCCTGTGGACGCCCCGGGGCTCCGTGGTGCGCCACGTCAAGCAGGTCGCGCCCACCGTGCGGGACCTCACCGGGCGCGAGGTGGAACGCACGCCCCAGACGGGCGACTACCCCACCGGTTCCTGGGGCACCGAGAGCCGCGACTACCACGTGTGCGTCGAGGTGCCGCCGGGCGATCCCGGCCGCCGACTGCGCGCCGGATGGGTGCGCGTGGTGCTTCCCGGGACCGACGGCGCTCCGGAGCGGGTCCTCGCCTCGGGCAACATCCTCGCGGAGTGGACGCCGGACGAGGGCAGGGCCACGGAGATCGACTTCCGGGTGGCCCACTACACCGGCCAGGCCGAACTGGCCCAGGCCGTTCAGGACGGGCTCGCCGCCCGTCGCGACGGCGACGACGACACCGCCACCACACGGCTCGGCCGAGCCGTCGCACTCGCCCACGAGTCGGGCAACGAGGAGACCGCGAGGCTCCTCGGCAGGGTCGTCGACGTGGTCGACCCCGTGGCCGGAACCGTTCGGCTCAAGCCCGGTGTGGCCAAGGTCGACGAGATGACCCTGGACACCAACTCGACCCGGACCGTACGGACCCGGCCCCGACAGGGCGGGCCGGACACCGGCGGTGCCCCCGTACCCGGGTAGGAGGGACCCATGCCGAGTTGCCCCTCCGGGCACCGCTCCACGGCGACCGACTTCTGCGACGTCTGCGGACTGCGCCTCCAGACCCGTTCCCCGACGCCGCCACCCCCGTCACACCGGCATCCGACCCCGCCGACGCCGCCCCTGTCCCCGGCGCGGGCCCCCGCTCCGCGCCGCCCGCCGAGCGGGCCCAGGGGAGGCCCCTGCCCCGAGTGCGGCACCTCGCGGGCGGGTCGGTTCTGCGAGGAGTGCGGGTTCGACTTCGCCTCGCAGTCCGGGAGCCACCAGCACGGGCAGCCGGGGGCGGAAGGCGCGTCGGCCGGACCGCGCTGGCGCGCGATCGTGGCCGCCGATCCCGCGTACTACCAGTACATGGTCGACCAGGGCATGCTCGACTCCACCCGGATCTCCTTCCCCGCGGGCAGCGCGCAGCGCCGGGTGGCGCTCACGGGCGACCGGGTGCACATCGGGCGGCGCAACGCCTCCCGCGGCTTCGTTCCCGAGATCGACCTGGGCGGGCCCGGCGGCGACCCCGCGATCTCCCACGTCCACGCGGTCCTGATCGCCAAGCCCGGCGGCGCATGGGCGCTCCTCGACCCGGGATCGACCAACGGCACCACGATCAACGGGACCGCCAATCCCATCGCCCCCAACGTGGAGGTTCCCCTGCATGACAGTGACCGGATCTACGTCGGCGCATGGACCGTCATCATCCTCCAGAAGGGGTGACCCCCGTTGACGTCCCCTGACTCCGACCAGGCGCGGCGGACCGGTGCGCGTGAACGGGGCGCCGCCGCCCGCCGCCGGCTGGACACCACCCCGGCCCGGGTGTGGCTGCTGACCACGGTGTGCGCGGTGGCGATCGCCGGGCTGTTCGGCTCGGCGGCCCTCACCCTCGGCCAGGCACGCGACGGCCTCGACGTGCTCGGGCGCGACGGGCCGCAGGCCGAGGCGACCACCGAGCTGTACCTGGCGCTCGCCGACATGGACGCCCGTGTGGCCGACATGCTGCTCATGGGCACCGCCCACGACCTCGGATCGGGCCGGGAGGAGGTACAGAAGCAGTACGAGGCCAGCCGGACACAGGCCGGCAAGGCCCTGCTACAGGTGGCCTCGCTGATCGAGGGCGACTACGTGGAGAAGTGCAAGGACGTGGAGGAGTGCAACGTCCGGGCCGTTCTGGCCGGGATGGGCGCCTACGAGGAGTGGGCCGCCGAGGCGCTCCTGCTCAACGACGAGGCACAGGCCCCGCCGGGGCGGGTGGACCGGGAAGCCTTGGAGACGTACCTCAGGGCCACGCGGCTGATGCACACCGAGCTGCTTCCCAAGGCGTTCAACCTGGGGCTGGACTCGTCGGCGAGCGTGCGCGCCAACCACGAGGAGCGCCAGGAGGCCGTCACGATCGGCCTGCTGTGGGTGGGCGCGGCCGGCGCGGTGACGGTCGCCGCGCTGGTCGGACTCCAGATGTACCTGCGTGCGCGGTTCCGCCGGCGGTTCAACGCCTCGCTGACCGCGGCGACTGCGGGCGCCGTCCTGCTCACCGCCGGGGTTGTCCTCGCCCTGGTCACCAGCAACGGCCACCAGCATGACGCCAAGGAGGAGGGCCTGGACGCGGCCATGTCACTCTCCCGGGCCGGGGCGATCACCACCGACATGCAGGTGTACGAGAGCCGGTACCTGGTCGACCCGGCCAACGCCGACAACTACCAGCAGGTGTACCTGGGGTGGGCCCAGCAGGTGCTGTCCCGCCCCGCGAACAACCTGGAGGCCTACTACGAGGCCGTCGACGAGGTGGCCGCCTCCTACCCGGACCTGCCGGGACCGGACAGGCCCGACCCCGACGACCCGGACCCGGGCACACTCGGCTACCTGGGGAGGAGCGCCCAAGAAGCGCTGCTGCCCGGACAGGGGGACGCGCTCGCTGAGGTGCTGGGCTCCTACAACGACCTCCAAGGCGAGGACCGGGCACTGCGCTCGGCCGCCGGGAGCGGTGACCTGGCCGGGGCCCTCGACATCCGCATGCGCGTCGCCCACATCGAGGACGGCACCTTCCGGACCTACGAGACCGCACTCGACGAGCTGATCGGCCTGCACATGGACGCGTTCGAGGAGGGGATCGAGCGCGGTGACGCGGTGCTCGCGCCCTGGACGTGGACGCTGCCCGTGGGGACGCTCCTCCTGCTCGTCCTCGTCGTGCTCGGGGTCCGCCCCCGGCTGGCCGAGTACCGCTGACGTCCGAAAGCCCGCGAGAGGGAACCGGGAGCCCCGGGAAGCCTCCGAGGGCTTTTCCGGAGGACACGACGAACACCGAAGAACCCGAGAGCCCCTGAGAGACAAGGAACAGGCCGATGAGGTCCCGCCACCGCCGTATCACCGCGGCCGCCCTGGCCGCCGTCGCGGTCCTCGGACTGCCCGCCTGCTCAACGGTGCTGGGCGAGCAGGAGTCGCTGGCCGACGCCACCTCGCTGACCGTCGGAGTCAAGACCGACCAGCCCGGACTGGGGCTGGAGGACGAGAACGGCGACATCACGGGCTTCGACGTGGACGTGGCCCTCTACATCGCCGACCGGCTCGGGGTGTCCGCCGAGGACGTGGAGTTCACCGGCGTCACCTCCGCCAACCGCGAGCAGAAGCTGATCGAGGGTGATGTGGACATGGTCGTGGCCACCTACTCCATCACCCCCGCACGCAAGACCCAGGTGACCTTCGGCGGCCCCTACTACGTCGCCAAACAGGACGTGCTGGTGCGTGCCGAGGACTCCGGCATCCGGGGCGTGCACGACCTGGAGGGCCTCCGGGTGTGCCAGGGCGAAGGCTCCAACTCCGCCGCGCGCATCACCGAGGGGCTGGGCATCAGCGTCCGGAAGACGGAGGCGCCCAGCTACAGCGCCTGCATCGAGGACCTCCGCGAGGGGAGGGTGGACGCCGTCTCCACCGACAACCTCATCCTGGCCGGCTTCCTCGCCGAGGACCCCTCCTCCTTCCACCTCGTCGACGAGCCCTTCACCGACGAGAAGTACGGCGTCGGCCTGCCGCGTGGCGACATCCGCGGCTGCGAGGCCGTCAACGACGCCATCAGCCGGATGTACCAGAGCGGCAGGGCCGGGGAGCTCCTGGACACCTGGTTCGGCGAGGCCGAGCTCAAGCTGGTGAAGAGTGTGCCCCAGTTCGAGGGATGCGTCTGAGAGAGGGACGGGTGTGCCCGTGGGAACGGAGGTGGAGAGGAGGACGGTCCGGCGGAGGCGGGGATGTGGCCGGGATCGGTCGGGTGTCCCCCACACGACTTCGGGTGTGGTCGAAGCGGGGTATATGGCAGATACTGATCCTTTGCAGAGCAACGGGGGGACAGGATAGGAGTCGTCCGTTGACCATCGTCGAGTTCCTGAACGCGCGTCTGGACGAGGACGAACGTGCGTCGAAGACCGCTCCCGCGGGAGCGCGCGGCCGGGACCGGGCGTTGGCGGAGGTCGCGGCCAAACGCAAGATCGTCCGCGGATACGTCGAAGCCCACAGCGTGAGTATGCGCAGTCTCGAACCGGTTCTGACCCCCGACACCCACTCCTCCTCCCACCTTCGCCCCGATCCCCGGCGGTCCGGCGGCGACCCCTGGTCGGAGCTGCTGGCCTGGCGGCTGGCGGTGAAGTACCTGGCGGGGGTGTACCGGGCCCATCCCGAGTACGACGAGTCCTGGGGGGAGTGACCCTCCGCCCGGTGGGGAAGGGCGCCTCCGGGAGGCGGCTGCCTCCGAAAAGAGGGGCGGGGATGCCCGGAAGCCGCTCTCCGGGCGCTCGCCGGTGGCCCGCGGGCAGCGGTGAGGCAAGGCGCGTCGGCCGTCGCGAGACGGTCCGGACGGCTCAGCCGGAGAGGGCCAGGAGACCGTCCACCGTCTCGGCGAGGTCCCGGCCGGAGACGTCCGGCGGGGCGAAGACCGGCGGGAAGCGCCCCTCCAGGTGGGAGGACCAACCGGTCACCAGCCGTGCGGCCCCGGCCCCGGCCACGTCCCAGCCGTGCGCGGTGACCAGGGCCAACCGCTCCGGGGGGACCCCCAGGGACCGTGCGGCGGCGTGGTAGGCGCCGGGCGTCGGCTTCCACTCGCGAGCGGGGCGTACGGCCAGCACGTCCTCCACAAGCTCCAGCAGGCCGGCGCGCTCCAGCAGGGTCCGGGGCAGGGCGTCGTCGTGGTTGCTCAGGGTCGCCACCCCCAGCCCGGCCCCGCGCGCCGCGAGCAGGGCGGCGGCCGCCTCGGGGCGGGGGTCGAGCCCGGCCATGCCCTCGATGACGGCGTCCTCGGCCGACGGGGCGATCTGGTGGCCGGTGATGTCCCTCAGCGCGCCCCGGGCCACGTCCTCGAAGGACCGGTCGACCGGGCGGGGGGCGCCGGAGCCGCCGGGATCGCCACCGCTCGCCAGGGCCAGGGCGAACGAGTCCCGTAGCAGGTGGGCCGACCAGCGGGCCATGAGCACCCGGGGGATACCGGCCTCCCGGAACCGCCACTCCAGGGGCGCCAGGGGGAAGAGGGTGTCGAGGACGTCGAAGACGAGGGCGGCCGGGCGGAGCGGCCGCCCGGCGGGGCGCTGGGACATGGACGCGGCTCCAGGGGGACGAAGGGGACTCCCGTACGGCTTCCTACCCACGCACGGGAGCCTCCAGCACCGTCCTCACCCGGCCCGTGGACGCACGCGGCCGTCGTCAGGGATTCAGGCGGGGAATCTGCTCGACCGCCCACGGGCTCAGCAGCCAGGGGGTCCGTTCGGCGACCGCCACCAGGTCCGGCCACTCCGCCCACGCGTACTCGGCTACCTCGGACGGGTCCGGATCCGGCGTCGGGGCCGTCGCCCCCTCCGCGCGGGCCCAGAACACCGGGCAGAACTCGTTCTCCACGATCCCCTCGGCCGACACCGCCCGGTACCGGAAGTCGGGCAGCGCGGGCCGCACCTCCGTGACGTCCAGCCCCAGCTCCTGCGAGACCCGGCGGCGCACGGCGTCCTCGAAGCCCTCGTCGGGGGCCGGGTGGCCGCAGCAGCTGTTCGTCCACACCCCCGGCCAGGTGGTCTTGTCGAGGGACCGGCGGGTGATCAGCACCCGTCCGTCCGGGTCCAGGACGTAGCAGGAGAACGCCAGGTGCAGGGGGGTGTCCCCGGTGTGCACCGTGGCCTTGTCGGCGACGCCCACACGCCGGTGGTCCTCGTCGAGCAGAACCACGAGCTCGCGTTGGGAACCGGTACTCGTCGCGGCGGCCGTCGGCTGCGTCACGGAATCTCCCCCTGCCGTGGGATCCGGGGACCCCACACGTCATCTGTCTGTCCTCTATGGTCACCTGCTCCCCGTACCGGTTCGTGCCCCACGTGGTGTCCGGATACGCATAAGGTGCTGATGGCTCCGAACCGGGAGCCGTGCTGTTCGCCGGGCGAACCGGGACACCGGGTGAGGACGGCGGCAGCGGTGTGGCGGCGACGCGGCGGCGGAGTGGTGACGGACACGATGACGGAAACGGACCAGGGGACACAGCGGGAAACCCCGGCGGACCCGATGGGGACGCGGTCGGAGCCGGCGGAGGGCATCGACCCCGACCGGTTGGCCGTGTGCCTGGACGTGCTCTCCCGCGCGGGCGGCCTCCCCAGCGACCACCCGGACTCGGTGGCCCTGCAACGGGCCACCGCCGGGCTGTTCAAGAGGGTCAAGGAACAGCGCCGCAAGGAGCGCCAGGCCAGGCGCAAGGCCCACGACCAGGCCGTGTTCGCGGCCACCGCCACCGCGGCGCCCGACCGGATCGACGACGAGACCAGCGGCCGCGCCCTCACCAGCGGGAGCGGCGGCGCCCTCGCGGGAGTGCTGCGCAAGGCCCGGCCCTGCTACGTCTGCAAGGAGAGGTACCGGGAGGTCGACGCCTTCTACCACCAGCTGTGCCCGACGTGCGCGGCGTTCAACAGGGAGCGCCGGGCCGCCCGTACCGACCTGACCGGGCGGCGGGCCCTGCTCACCGGCGGCCGCGCGAAGATCGGCATGTACATCGCCCTCCGGCTGTTGCGGGACGGTGCGCACACCACCATCACCACACGGTTCCCCAACGACGCGGTGCGCCGTTTCGCCGCGATGCCGGACAGCGCCGAGTGGCTGCACCGGCTGCGGGTGGTGGGCGTCGACCTGCGCGACCCCGCCCAGGTGGTGCGCCTGGCCGACTCGGTGGCGGAGCAGGGACCGCTGGACATCCTCGTCAACAACGCCGCGCAGACGGTGCGCAGGGCGCCGGCCTCGTACGGCCCGCTGCTGGAGGCCGAGGCCGAACCGCTGACGGGGGAGGGCCTGCCGGAGCCGCTGGTCCTGGGCGGTGTGCGTCCGCGCGTGCTGGAGGACGCCCCGGCCGGGAGCGTGGGCGGAGCCGCCTCGGAGGCGGGTACGGACGCTGGCTCCGACACGGGTGCGCCCACCCTGGCGCGGCACACGTTCACCCCGCGGATGCTCACGTCGTTGGCGCTGACCACGGGTGCGGCGTCGATGGAGAGGGTGCGCGCCGGGACGGCGATCGACGCGGGCGGACTGGTCCCCGACCTCGCGCCGGTGAACAGCTGGACGCAGCGGGTCGGTGAGATCGACCCCGTCGAGATGCTGGAGGTGCAGCTGTGCAACGTGAGCGCGCCGTTCCTGCTGGTGGACCGGTTGCGTCCGGCCCTGGCCGCGTCCCCCGCACGCCGTACCTACGTCGTGAACGTGTCGGCGATGGAGGGGGTGTTCGGGCGCGGCTACAAGGGCGCGGGGCATCCCCACACGAACATGGCCAAGGCCGCCCTGAACATGCTCACCCGCACCAGCGCCCAGGAGATGCTGGAGTCCGACGGCATCCTGGTGACCAGCGTGGACACCGGGTGGATCACCGACGAGCGGCCGCATCCGGACAAGGAGCGGCTGGCCGAGGCCGGGTTCCACGCGCCGCTGGACCTGGAGGACGGGGCCGCGCGCGTGTACGACCCCATCGTGCGGGGTGAGCTGGGGGAGGACCTGCACGGGTGCTTCCTGAAGGACTACGCCCCCGCCGACTGGTAGGCCGGAGCGGGTCCCGCCCCGGGACGGCGGCGGCCAGGGCGTCCAGGACCACACACCACTCGGCGAGGGGCCGGGAGGTCACCCGGCCCCGCCGCCGGGAGGGCGAGGGGCCGGGGCGACGGAGGCCCACGGCTAGGGTTCGAGCACGAGCCGGATCGGGGAGCCGGTCCGCTTCTCCAACTGCTCGACCGCCATCGGCGCCTCCTCCAGGCTGAGGGTGCCGCTGATCGAGCTGGCGAAGTCCACGCGGCCCGCGTTGACCAGCTCCACCAACTGGACGACGTGCTCGGGCTCGGAACCGTAGTGGCCGAGGATCTGCTGTTGCAGGTAGCTGAAACGCGTACCGTCCCTGACCTCCAGCGGCTTGTCGGTCAGGCCGACGAGCACCAGGCGGCCGTGCTCCCCGAGCACCCGGAGGGCCTGTTCGCGCACGGTCGGGACACCGGCGAAGTCGAAGGCGACGTTGAGCCCCTGCCCACCGGTCATCTCACCGACCGTCGACAGGAAGTCCGAGCCGGCCGGGTCCAGGGCCACGTCGGCGCCGAAGGCGAGCGCGCGCTTTCGGGCCTGGGGGTCCGGGTCGGCGGCGATGATCGGAGCCGCGCCCACCAGGCGCAGCAGCTTCACCGCGTGCGCGCCCAGGCCGCCCACGCCCCACACGGCGACGGCCTCGGCCGCTCCGACGTCGGCGGTGGACGTGACCGCCGCCCACGGTGTGGACACGGCGTCGGGGATGATCGCCGCCTGGTCGAAGGGCAGGTCGTCGGGGATCGGCACGAGGGTCTCCTCGTCGGCGAGCGCGTACTCGGCCCATCCGCCGTCGTAGTCCACGCCCCGGGTGAGCACCTTCCCGGAACGGTCGGTCTGCCCCGCCTGGAGGATCACCCGGTCGCCCACCTCGGGGTCCATGACGTCGGGTCCGATCTCCTCCACCACACCGGACACCTCGTGCCCCAGGGTGACCTCGTCGCCCTCCAGGTAGAGCGGTTTGAGGGTGCCGTCGATCAGGTGCACGTCGGACAGGCACACCCCCGCCGCCTTCACCCGGACCAGGACCTGGCCGCGGCCGGGGACGGGTCTGGGGACGTCCTTGAGCTCCAGGGTCCGGGTCCTCACGTTGAGCCGGGCCGCACGCATCGTGGCCATGGAGATCCTCACATCCGCTCTCGTCGAAGGTTCCTCATGGTCATCATCGGGGGAGGACGACCTCGAACGAAGCCGACACTTGGGACGAGGGCCGGATTCCGGTCAAGTGACCGATACCCCTCAGCCCCTCCGGACCCCCGCGGGGCCGGACCGAGGACGGGCCCGCCGACCAGGAGCCGGGGGTTCCACGGCCGCCCCTTCGGATCCACGGCCGTGGCACGCCGCCGCCCGGGCCCGGCCCACCCGCGGCCGGCGCCGACGACCCGTCAGCCGCCCGCCACCGACGGGAGCACGCGCACGTCAGCGCCGTCGTGGAGCGGCGCGGCCAGCCCGCCCACCGTGCGGCACTCGTCCTCGTCCACGAACACGTTGACGTAGCGGCGCAGCCGTCCCCGCTCGTCGCGGATACGCCGGTCCAGGCCCGGGTACCGGGCGGTGAGCGCGTCCAGCACCCCGTCCAGCGCGGTGCCGTCGTCGACCTCCAGCGGGACGTGGGCGGAGCCGTCGGCGTCCGCGCGCAGCAGCCCCGGCAGATGTACCGTCACCCGCATGTCACACCTCCGTGGCGCGGACGCACAGCACGTCGGGCAGGTGTCCGGCCACCTGGTGCCAGCCCTCCCCGCCGTCGGTGGCGGCGTAGACGTCGCCGGTACGCGTGCCGAAGTAGAACCCGGGCTCGTCCGCGCCGTCGGTGCAGGCGCCGTCGCGCAGCACGATCCCGAAGTAGGGGTCCTGCGGGAGGCCCCGGGTGAACGGCCGCCAGCTGCCGCCCCCGTCGTCGGTCCGGTACACCCCCAGCCGGTGGTCGGGCGGCAGGTGCACCTCCTGGCTGACCACGGGGAAGTTGAGCGCCGTCTCCGGCCGCCTCGGGTGGGCGACCATCGCGAACCCGAAGTCGGTGGGCAGGCCCTTCTCCACGGCGGTCCACCCCTGTCCGGCGGGATCCTCGCTGCGGTACACCCCGTGGTGGTTCTGGGCGTAGAGCACGCCGTTCGGCCCGGCGGCCACCTTGTGCACGCACTGCCCGTACTCGGGCTCCTCGTCGGGCAGGAACACCGCCGAGATCCCCCGGTTGGCCGGAGCCCAGCCGGCTCCGCCGTCACGGGTCTGGTAGACGCCGCCGGTGGACATGGCCACCGTCATGGCGTCCGGGGAGCGCTCACCGGAGCCCAGGATCCCGGGCAGGACCGTGTGGATCGCGCCGCCGCCCGCGCCGGGGTACCAGTCGGCGCGGTGGGGGTGGTCCCACAGGGCGCGGACGAGCTCGAAGCTCATCCCTCCGTCGGAGGACCGGAACAGGGCGTGCGGCTCCACCCCCGCGTACACGGTCCCGGGGTCGTCGCCGAAGGCGAACTGCCAGGCGCGGACGAGGGAGGCGTCGGTGTCCTCGGGGAAGGCGATGGGCGCGGAGGCGGGCTCGTGCCAGCTCAGCCCCAGGTCGTCGCTGTACCAGACGCTCGGCCCGAAGTGGGAGCTCTCCGCCCCGGCCAGGACACGACCGCTGTGCGGGTCGATCCCGACCGCGTACACGGCGCCCATGCTGGCGTAGTCCGCGGCGTCGAGCCGGTGGGGGCCGCTCACCTCCCACTCGCGCCGATCCTCGTTTCGGGCCGTGAAGAGCCCCTTACGTGTACCGATGACCAGGAGGTATGCCACGACCGACTCCAGTGTGGGAAGGAGGATTTCACTGTGACACAGGGCACCGACATTCGACGGAGTGCGCGCCGACACGGTGGGAGACACGGGTTCCGGTCGCTCGGGAAGGTTAATAGTTAGGAACCTGAAAGGTTTCCAGGAAGATGTTCAATGAACGCCGACCGGAAATGGTGTGCCCGCCGAAGGCATATCTTCCGTGAGGGGGGAACCACTTTCTCGGCAGGTGTTCACCGCGAAGTGGAAGGCGGTTGTCAGGAGAGGGCTCCTCTGCAATAAAATTCCGGGCCGACCGGTGCGCCCGTGTGGGACCGTCCTGTGCCCACCGGCCGCGTTCCCCACCACGAACAGGGCAGACGACTTCCCGCTATCCCGGTTCCCATGGCGCGTTTCAGGACTACCGTCCCAATATGGTCCTGAGTACCAGCGAGAACCGGGTCCCCACTCGATAGGGTCGCCTCATGCACCACCCCCCGGACACGCTCCACGCACGCAAACGCCGCAAGGCCCGGGCCATGATCGTGTCAGCAGCCTTCCAGCTCTTCGCCGAACACGGATTCGACAACGTCACGGTCGCCGCGATCGCCGAGCGTGCCGAAGTCGGCAGGACCACCTTCTTCAGGTACTTCGGCGACAAACAACAGGTGCTGTTCGCCGACGAGGAAGTCGAGGCCGACCGCATGTGCGCCCACATAGGGGAGAGGGCGCCCCGACCGCTGGGCGACGACCTGTGCACCGCGGTCGACCTGCTCAGGGACGCGGACGCCGCCACCAGGCCGCACACCGCGCTCTCGCCCGCGCACTCGGCCGTCCTGGCACGCCTGCTCCGCGAGAGCAGCGACCTGCGCTCCCGCTACCTCCTCACCCGGCAGCGGCGGGCCGCCAGGCTGGCCGGCGCGCTGGTGGAGGCGGGCGCGGCCGAGAACGTCGCCGTGCTCGCCGCCAACACCGCCATGGCCTGCGAGCTCACCGCCATGCGGTTGGCGGACAACCCCGAGGCCTTCCCCGTCCGGCTGGACGAGACCTACGGCCTGCTGCGCACCATCGGAGGGAAGACGGTCTCCTGACCGCGACGGCGGCGGCGGGTCCGTGCCGTTCAGCGGGTCCGCCGCGCCGCTTCGAGGGCCGTGTCCACGCCCTCGTCGTAGCGGAGCACGGCGGTGACGAGGCCGTGGCGCACCTCGAAGAGGGTCGCCGTGCGCCGCGGGGCCTCGTCCGGGCCGGAGTCGGCGCGGTCGGGCCACGTGGCGTCCTGCTCGACCACGACGCGTTCGTCGTCGACGTCGTGCCAGGCGACCGGTACGAGGCGGATCCCGGACCCGCGGATCCAGTCCAGGAGGACCTCCACGCCCCGGGCGGAGCCCTTGGGGCCGCCGATCCTGACGCTGGGGTCGACGACGGCCCTGGCGGCCGTCAGGTCGCGTCCGTTCACCGCCGTGTGCCAGTCCCGGACCGGGGCCCAGCGCGTGTCGTCCCTGTGCTCGTCCATGCTCGGGCTCCCCTCGCCGTCGTTCCCGTGATCGGCCGTATGGTCCCACGGAAGGCCGGTACCCGGGCGCGCCCGGGAGTGCCTCACGGAAGCCCTACCCGGCCGCGCCGGTCCGCACGGAGCGCGGCGCCCCCTCCCGCCCCGGTATCCTCCGCGGCGGACGCCGCCGCTTCTCCCGGGGCGGGCGACCCCGCCGGGGGCGGCACTGGGAGGATCGTCGGCGACCTGCGCCCGCGCCGACCGCGGGGGCCTTCGACCTGGAGGGAGACAGCGTGGCCACGAGTCCCACCACCGCCCACGGACGGGCCGTGCCAGAGGACGGGGACAAGGTCCTGGTCCGTGTCGAGGGACACCTGGGACGCCTCACCCTGAACCGGCCGCGTGCCATCAACGCCCTCGACCACGCCATGGTGGGCCGCGTCCGGGAGGCGCTCACCGCCTGGGAGGACGACGACGCGGTCTCCGCGGTCCTTCTCGACGGCGCGGGGGAGCGCGGGCTGTGCGCGGGCGGCGACATCCGCGCGATCCGGTCCAGCGCCCGGGACGGGAGCTGGCGGGCGGCCGCGTTCTGGCGCGACGAGTACCTCCTCAACGCGCACGTCGACCGCTACGCCAAGCCCTACGTCGCCCTCATGGACGGTGTGGTCATGGGCGGTGGCGTGGGCGTGTCCGCGCACGGCTCGGTCCGCGTCGTCACCGAGCGCTCCCTGGTCGGCATGCCCGAGACCACCATCGGGTTCGTGCCCGACGTCGGCGGCACCTTCCTGCTGTCCCGGGCGCCCGGGGAGACCGGCACCCACCTGGCGCTCACCGCCGAGCCGGTCGGCGCGGGCGACGCCGTGTACCTGGGCCTGGCCGACCACTTCGTGCCCTCGGGCCGGCTGGCCGACCTCACCGCGGCGCTCGCCGGGACCACCGCGGACGGGATCGACGAGGCGGTGGCCCGGTTCGCCGAGCCCGCACCCGCACCGGAAATCGAGGCCCGGCGGCACTGGATCGACGCCTGTTACTCCGCCGGGACGGCCGAGGAGGTCGTGTCCCGGCTGCGCGACCACGGCGACCCGGAGGCCGCCCTGGCCGCCGAGACCGTCGCGCGCAAGTCGCCGACCTCGGTCAAGGTGACCCTGGCCGCGCTGCGCCGCGCCCGCGGCCTGCCCGGCCTGGCGGCCGTCCTGGAACAGGAGTACCGGGTCTCCTGTGCGGCCCTGGCCTCGCCCGACCTGGTGGAGGGCATCCGGGCGCAGGTGGTCGACAAGGACCGCTCCCCCAAGTGGGTGCCCGACACCCTGGAGGCGGTCACCGACGACGACGTGGCCCGCCACTTCGCCCCGGCTCCGGACGGCCCGCTCGGCCTGGCCGACCTCTGAGGACGGCGGCGGAGACGGAGACGGGCGCCGCCGTGCCGCAGGGCACGGCGGCGCCCGCCCCACCCCGGTCCGCAGGGCCGGAGGGTCCCCGGACCGCACCCCACACGCGGCGGACGGGTCCCCGGCGACCGGTTCGGCGGAACGGGTGCCTAGAAGGCCGTCAGGGTGATGTCGAGTTCGGCGGGGCCGTGGTCCTGGATGTAGGACGCGAAACCGGCCACGTCGTCGAAGGCGAACCCGTACGCCTTGCCGTCCACGGTGTGCTCGTGGAAGACCCCGGCGTAGCGGTTGGTGACCTCCGCGAGGTAGAAGGTGTCGGGGTCGCTGGTGGGCTGCTCGGCGGAGGTCAGCAGGGTGGACCGGTTGAGGGCGGCGCCAAGGATGGCCGCGACCGGGCCGGTGAGCCCGTCGTTGGGGGCGGCCAGGTTGCCGTCGCAGAAGAGGACGTCCCTGGTCGAGGGCCGTGAGATGGGGGACACCCCGCCGTCGAACACGAACCGGTCGCCCTGCACCCTTCCGGTGAAGGTTCCCGCGTTGGTGGTGACCCGCAGGTCGTTGGCGGTGTAGTGGGACCAGACCGCGTCGATGTAGGGGTCGTAGTAGTCGGTGGGGAACAGTCCGGCGTCGAGCCCGTGCCCGGGCGCGATCACCCGCAGGTCGTCGACGACGAGCGACGAGAAGACGGGGTCCGCGGCGAGGGTCTCGAACACGGCGGCGCGCCCGCCGGGCACGAACGTGCCGGTGGTCTGGTCGGCGTCGCCGGTGAGCCGGATACCGATCGGGACGCTGAACTGGTCCACCATGCTGGTGTTGCAGAACATCCCGTCCTCGTTGTGGGTGAACTCGACCGAGTCGTGCAGTACGCCGTACCCGTGGTCGCTCTCCACCCAGCCCGCGGGGAGCTGGAGGGCGGGCTTGCCGTTGCCGTCGATGACGATGCGGATGCCGAGCTTGCCGCCGAGCGCGACGTAGATCCGCCCGGACATGTAGGGCAGGCTCATGTCGGCGGGCAGGGCGTCGAGCGGGATCGAGTAGTCGGCGTATCCGCCGTCGGTGTTGTCGTCCACGCTGACGGGGTGCGGTGTCCCGTCGGAGTCCACCCAGCAGTGGCCGCCGGTGGTCAGGTCGGTGCCGACGACGTAGACGAGGACCTCGCCGTCGGAGTAGCGACCCGTCTCGTTGGCGATGCTGACGGGGAGTGCCCCCGGGTTGGCGCCGCCGCTCGTGTTCGACTGGAGCGAGGTCTGGGTGGCGGACGGGGAGCAGGCACCGAGCAGGGGGACCCCGGCGGCCAGGGAGGCCCCTCCGAGGAAGAGTCTGCGGTTGATCACGTGGTCTCCTTCATAGCGGGTAGAGACTGGAAACTAAGTGATCATTTAGTGACGCTCACGTCAACCGGTGTAACAGCATGTGTTTTCGGGGGCGGATGTTTCTCGTGGTGACGGTGGGTCTGTGTGATCCAGTTCATCCGCGGGGCGCGCGAGCGGTGGGGAGGGCCTCTCGGGCGGAGGCTTCCGGGCCTCCTTCGGCGTGGGCGGCGCAACCACGGCGGCACCGGGCGCGTCGAACCTCCACCGAACCCCCGTCTGACAGGAGCCCCATGATCCGCCTACGCCACGACTTCGTCGTCCCCGCCGTGTCCCCCGCCTGGCTGGCGGACGTCGCCTCCGCCCTGCACGGGGCCGCCGCCGGCCTGCGGGTCGAGGAGGGGCGGGTCCTCCTTCCCCGGCGGGAGGAGTTCGCCGGTCTGGACATCTGGCGGGCCCTGGAACTCGTGGACGGGGCCGACGCCGAGAGGCGGATATGGGAGGAGGCCGAGCACGACCTCCTCGACGGGGAGTTCGGCGGCCCGCACACGCCTCCGGCGGACGGAGCCGGGGCGGACGTGCGCCTCGTGGGCGGTGAGCACTGCCGTGCGGGGGCCGTCTACCGGCTCACCGGTCCCGCCCCGGAGGGAGTGGGGACCGAGGTGTCCGTGCGGGCGTGGGACCCCGCGGGCACGACCCTGCTGACGGCCGGGCTCGTCGACGACGGACCGGACGGGGGAGGGGGCACCGCGCGCCTGGAGCTGCGCGGCGGCGCGGGCGGGTTCGCGGGCCTGGTGTTCGCGTACGAGGCGCACGGGCCGGACGGCGCGCACGACGACGGGACGGCGGTGGAGATGGAGGTGGAGGTGGACGCCGAGGCGTGGTGGTTCCGCCTGCGCGGGATCCCCGGCCCGCCGCCCGTCCGCCTGCGCTCTCGCGTGCAGGGGCACGGGTCCGTGCTCCTCCTGTCGCCGGTCACGGAGGTGGACGGCCGCTGGTGGGTGACGATGGAGGTGGAGGTGGACGCCGAGGCCGAGGAGTCGCAGGGCGACGATTTCCGGGACCTGGAGGACCTGGCGGAACTGGCGAACACGATCGCGCTGGTGTGGCGCCTGGTGGTGCTGGAGGCCGACGCGGTCGCGGACCTGCGCCGGACCGCGGACATCCTGCGCGGGGACGGTGCGACGTCCCCGCCCACCGCGACCCGGTACCCGGGCACCGGGCCCGGAGCGGCCTCCGCGGCCCTCTGAGGCGGGCCCTCCCGAGGCGGTGGCCCGGCCTCGGAGCCGGGCCACCGCACGGCCGGGTCAGTGCTCCGCCGGACCGGTGCGGCCGGTTCGGTGCGCGGCGGCGCTCCGGTAGGGCTGCGCGTTCACGAGGGTGACCCCGATGACCGCGCCGCGCGGCGCGGTGAACGTGCGCCGCTCACCCCGGCGGGCTCCCAGCAGCGACGCGCCCAGCGGGGAGTCGGGGGAGTACACGGTCATCCGGTCCGCCACGGACGCGTCCCGGACTCCGAGCAGGAACTCCTCGGTCTCCGCCTCGCCGTCGTAGCGGATGGTGAGCACCTTGCCGGGGGAGGCGATCCCGTCGTCGGGCGCGGCCTCCTCCACCACGGCCTCGCTGAGCAGCCTCTCGATGGTCTGCACGCGGGCCTGCCGCACGGCGGGGTCGTGAATGTAGCGGGGCGCGGGGAGTGTGTCCCCCGCGCCCCCGTCCGACCCTCCCGGATCGCCGTCGGGCAGCGAGCGCAGTGCCCGGAGTTCCTCCAGGAGCCGCTCGTGGGCCTCCCGGGTCATCCATCGGTCGGTGGTCTTCGCCATGGGACGTTCCTTGTCTTCACAGGCCGCCCGCGGACCGGACCGCGGGCGGGCGAGCACAGCGAGGGCCGGGGGTGTTGCCACTCATAACGAGTGTGTCCACGACCGCGGTGCCGGGCGTTATCCTCGGACGACAATCAACCGACCGTTCTTTGTGGAAACAGGACAACACCCCTGTCAGGGGAAGGGGAAACGTGATCCACCTCGACCGCCTCGTCAACGTCCTGGGCGGATACGGTGCCCGGCTGTTCGGCCCGGAGCCGCTGCGCCGCCGGGAGCTGCGCAGCGTGGCCATGCACGACCCCACCGACGACGTGCTGTTCCTGGGCGACGCGTTCCTCGCGGTCGGCGTGGACTCGGCGGCCGAGGCCGTGCGCCTCGCCGAACGGGCCCGCGCGACCGTCGTCATCGTCCGGTCCGCCGACGAGCCCGGCGACGAGGTGCGTGAGCGCCTCCGGGAGAGCGGCCCCGCCCTGCTCACCGTGGACCCCGCGGTGTCGTGGAGCCAGATATCCGGTGTCGTCTACGGGCTGGTGCTGGAGGGGCGCGAGACCGAGGCCGGGCGCGGCCCCAGCGACCTGTTCGCACTCGCCGACACCATCGCCTCCGAGACGGGCGGGCCCGTTACCATCGAGGACCGCGCGTCCCGGGTGATCGCCTACTCCGCCTCCCAGGGCGGCACCGACCCGGTGCGGCGCGACACCCTCGTGGACCGGCGGGTGCCGGAGGCCGTCCGGGAGCGGCTCGGCGCGGACGGGGTGTTCACCCGGCTGGCGGCGTCCACCGAGCCCCGGTTCGTTCCGGGGGTGCCCGCGCTCGGCATGGGCGGGCGCACCGCCGTGCCCATCCGGGTGGGGCGCGAGCTCCTGGGATCGCTGTGGGTGGCGTGTGCGGCGCCGCTGGACGCGGAGCGGTCGCGGGCGCTGCGCGAGGGCGCGTACACGGTCGGCCTGCACATGTTGAGGGCCCGGGTGAGCAGCGACCTGGAGCGGCAGGTCGAGTCGGAGTCGGTGATCGACCTCCTGGAGGGGCCGGCCGACCCGGCGCAGACGGCCGGACGGATCGGCCTGCTCGCCGACGGGCTGCGGGTGGTCGCCTTCCAGGCCCGCGCCCGCCGCGAGCCCGAGGCCGCGGTCCTGCACCTGTTCGAGCAGGTCACCACCGGTTTCGGGTGGTCGCGTCCGGGGCGCAGCACGCTGCTGGGAACCACCGTGTACACGGTGCTGCCCTGCGGGAGCGATCCCGCCCCCGCGGTGGAGTGGGCGCGCTCCGCGCTGCGCGGCCTGCCCGGATCCCCCGGCCTCGTCGCCGGCGTGGGCGGTGTCGCCGACGTCTCGGGCCTGCCCGCGAGCCGGCAGGAGGCGGACGAGTGCCTGACGCTGCACGGCCGGGAGCCGGAGGGGGCCGACGCGATCGTCTACGACGACGCATGGCACCTCGTGCTGCTGCGCCGTCTGCGGCTGGTGGCCGAGAGCGGCCGCCTGCCCGTCCGGAACCCGGTGGCGGACCTGGCGCGGCATGACGCCGAGCACGGCACGGACCACGTGCGTACGCTCCGCACCTGGCTCTACGCGCACGGGGACCTGGGCCGGGCCGCGGAGTCCCTGGGCCTGCACCCGAACACGGTGCGGTACCGGTTGCGCCGGATGGGCGCGGTCGCGGATCTGCGGCTGCACGACCCGGAGGCCCGCGTGGCGATGACGGTCGCGCTGGCCGCCCTGGTGGACGGCCCGGACGAGGGAGCGGCCGCGGTGTGACCCGGGCGGGGCGCCCCGTGTGCTCCATATGACCGGTGTGAGACCGGCGGGGACGCCTCGCGTGAGCCGGTGTGACCCGGGCGGGGCGCCCCGTACGCCCGGCGCGGTCCTGGCCGGGGTGTCCTTCGCGCTCTGTGCGACGGGGCCGCGCGCGGGCCGGCTCCCTCACTCCTCCTCGTCGGGGACGAGCACCACCTTGCCCACCACGCCACCCGACTCCGCCAGCTCCATCGCCGCGCCCGCCTCGCTGAGCGGTATCCGCGCGGCCACCCGCGGCGTGACCACCCCCTCGGCGAGAAGGCCCAGGACGGCGCCCAGGTCCTTCGCCAGCAGTTCCCGGTAGCGGCCCGTGCGGCGGTGGCCCGCCCACAGGTTGAAGAAGTGCGCACCGCGTCCGTTGGGCAGCGCGTTCCACAGCAGCAGGCGGGCGAACAGGGCCAGCACGGGAACGCGCGGGTCACCGGGCAGGTCGCGCGTGGAGGCCGTGCCGTAGGAGACCAGGGTGCCGCCCCGGGCCACGTGCCGGAAGGAGTCGACGATGCCGGGTCCGCCCACGTGGTCGAAGACCGCGCGCACGCCGTCCGGGGCCAGGTCGCGGATCCTGGCGTGCAGGCCGGGGTCCGCACGGTCGAGGGCAAGGGCGCCGAGGGCGCGCACGGCCTCGGTGTGGCGGGCGGAGGACGTGCCGATGACGCGGACGCCCGCGTGCCGGGCCAGTCGCACGAGGACCGTTCCCACACCGCCGTTGGCCCCGAGCACGACGACCGTGTCACCGGCGCGGACCCGGGCCAGCCGGTGCAGCATCCGGTACGCGGTGACGCCGTTGACCACCACGGCCTCGGCGTCGGCCGCGTCGACGCCCTCGGGCACGGGAACCAGGTCGGCGGCCGCCAGGAGGACCCGGCTGGCCCAACCGCCGGTCTTGGTGAGCGCGGCGACGCGCCCGCCGACCAGCGCGGGGTCGACCCCCGGCCCCGCCTCCTCCACCGTGCCGACGAGGTCGTATCCGGGGACGAACGGGAACGGCGGCTGGTCGAAGTACTTGCCCCGGCGCATCTGCTGCTCGGCGAAGGAGACCCCGGTGGCCTCCATGCGGACGAGCGCCTGCCCGCGGCCGGGCGGGTCGAGCGGACGGCGGCGGACCTCCAGGCCGTCGGCGGCCACGACGCCGGGGAGGACGACCTCGACGGCGCCTCGGGCGGAGCCGCCGGCCGGTCGGCCCTGTCGGGCGGGAGGGTGCTGCTGTGTCATGGCGTTTCTCCTTAGTTTGTGAGTAGTCACTTACAAAAAGAGGCCGAAGAACGCCCGGAGCGGCGCGGTGGTGCGCGGATCAGCTCCGGGCGGCGAGCGAGGTGGCGGTCGGCGGGGTCGGGGCGGTCCGGCGCCCGGCGGGCCCGTTCACGGTCCCGACCTCCCCGCGGGCGGCTTGGGGACGTGGCGCAGGCCCTGGGTGAGCGTGCGCGTCCATGGAGCGTCGACCTCGTCCAGGTCCAGGGCGGTGACCAGGTGGCACAGCATGCCCATGGCGACGAAGTGCTGCACCTGGTCCCGGGTGCCGCCGGACAACTCGTGCGCGAGGGTGACCACCCCGGCGTAGCCGCGCCTCAGGGCCTCGCGCACCTCGGGGATGTCGGCGGCGCTCTGGGCGTGGACCTGGAGCATGAGCAGGTCGCGGTCGGCGATGAGGTCGGCGTAGGCGTCGCCCATCGCCTCCAGGACCTGGGCGGTCGGCGCCTCGGCGGCGCTCCGGGCGCCCTGGCGCAGCGCCGTCCCGATGAGGTCGAAGCACCGCTCCAGCGCCGCCGTGAACAGGCCCAGCTTGCTGCGGAACAGCCGGAACACGTAGGCCTGGGAGATCCCGGCGGCGTCGGCGATCTCGGTGACCGGGGTGGCGTGGTAGCCGGTCCGCGCGAACACGGGGACGGCCTGGGCCAGGATGGCCGCGCGCCGGGCTTCGGCGTTGGAACGGGGCGCTTCTGTGGTGCTCATGTGTGTGAGTACACACTCACAAAGAGGAAAAGTCAAGCCCCGAAGGAGGGATCTCCCGGCGGAGGGCTCGACCAGTACGGAGAAGGCAGGGAAGGCGAGGGCGGCGGTGGGAGGGCCGGGGACGTGTCAGGGCCTGTACGGGTGCCGTGCGCGCTCGCCGAGCAGCCGCTTCCTGTGCCGGCTGCGGCGCACGCCCGTGGTGACGAGGATCGGCGCACCCACCAGCAGCCCCGCGAGGGGGATCCCGACGAACGAGGCCAGCGCGGTCAGGAGGTCTCCGAAGAACCGCGAACCGCCCTGTAGCCCGGCGACCGCGTAGACCGTCCCCGGGGCGCCGTCGCACACCAGCGTGTGCTCGCCCGCAGCCCCGGGGTGTGCCCCTACGAGCGACCACTCCCCGTCGCCGCCCTGGACGGTGTGCTTGTAGGGGGGCGGTTCGAAGGCCCTCTCCTCACCGCCGGGCAGGACGAGCGAGCAGGCGCTCCCGTCCGCGCCCGCGGGGCTGGAGTACAGCCCGATACGGGGGAACTCCCCGTCGGCGGTGAACACCGCCTCGCCGGCCCCCCGGAGCCGGGCGTCGAAGCCGGGTACCCCAGCGGTCCGGTACACCATGGCGATGAAGACGGCCGTCCCCACCAGGAGTCCGAGCGCGACGAACCCGGCGCCCAGGACGTACCAGAAGCGCCCGGGGCTCAGCTCCCGGGCGTCGACCCGGGGAGGGGGGAACGGGGGGTGAGCGGACACGGGAGTCTCCAGCGGATCGGACGTGTCCCCGGACGGGGGAGTCTTGCGGGCGGATCCTGTACGGATCCGCTCCGGTGGGACGCCGCGGAGGCGGTGGCGGTTCGCGCGGCCCCGGGGGGAAACGCGGCCCGATCCGCCCGAACCCCTTGTCAGCGGAGGTGGACACGGATTCAATCAGGTTCGGGGCGGTCCGCCGGCACGGTCCGCCGCCGTCCCGGCGGAGGGGAGGCGCACATGTCCGGGGCCTGGAACGCGTGGTCGTGGGACACCGACCCCGAGGCCGTGCGCCGGGACGTGGCGGTCGCGCACGAGCGCTTCACCGACTCCGGCCGTGTCAGCGGCCCGGTCCGTCCCGTCGTCGGCGACTCCTGGCTGCGCAGCGCCCTGCACGGCGTGGACCCAGACACCACCCTGCCCCGGGTCGAGCTCACCGGCCCCACCCTGTACGACTACCGCGACGCGCATCCGCTGGCCTTCGTCATGCCGCTGCTGCGGCACCTGCTCGTCGACACCGCGCCCGGCCCCCAGATCGTCGCGGTCGGCGACGCCTCGGGCCGCCTGCTGTGGGTGGAGGGCGACCGCGGGCTGCGCCGCCGCGCCGAGGCCATGTGCTTCGTGGAGGGCGCCGACTGGCACGAGCGCTCGGTCGGGACCAACGCGCCCGGCGTCGCGCTCGCCCTCGACCACGAGGTCCAGGTCTTCGCCAGCGAGCACTTCGCCCGGGGCGTGCAGCACTGGAGCTGTTCGGCGGCGCCCCTGCACGATCCCGACACCGGCGCCCTCCTCGGCGTCCTCGACCTCACCGGTGACAGCCACCTCGCCTCGCCGCAGGCCCTGGCGCTGGCCCGCACCGCCGCCACCGCGGCCGAGATGGAGCTGCGCGCCCTGCGCATCAGCGGCCGGCTGCCCACGCCCCGCCGCCCGCCCCGGGACGGGGCCGCGCCGCCGGACCCGGGCGAGGGCGGCGGGCCGCCCGCGCCGCGGGAGTCCGCCGGCGGCGCCCGGCTCCGCGTACTGGGCCGTGACAGCGCCCGGATCACCCTGGACGGCCGCTCCCGCGACCTGAGCATCCGCCACTCCGAGATCCTGCTCCTGCTCGCCCGCAGCCCGCGCGGCCTGACCGGCGACGCGCTCGGCGCACGGCTGCACGAGCGGGACGCCTCCCCGGTCACCGTCCGCGCCGAGATGTCCCGCCTGCGCCGCCTGCTCGGTCCCGGCCTGCTCGCCTCCCGCCCCTACCGGTTGTGCCGTCCACTGGCCACCGACATCGACGAGGTGCGCCGCCACCTGTCCGAGGGCTCGTACCGACGGGCGCTGGAGTCCTACGCGGGGCCGGTCCTGCCCCGCTCGGAGGCTCCCGGAGTGGCGGAGGCGCGCGGTGAACTCCAGGCCGAGGTGTGCGAGGTCCTCGGAGCCGGGGCCGCGCCGGACGTGCTCATGGACTGGGCCGAGCACCCCGAGTGGCGCGACGACCCCCGTGTCCTGGCGGCCGTGCTGCCCGCCCTCGCCCCCGGCTCGCCCCGCCACGCCGCCCTGCGGGGCAGGCTGCGCTGGCTCGGCGACTGAGGCCTTCTGCTCGCAACGTGGTCGCAACGTCGGTGTGGCTAGCGTCACACTCCACTTCCCGGAAGCGGCTTTCCGGTCCCACGACCGGTGCCACGCGAAGCAAGGAGACCGACATGGCGATCTACGCACCCCCGGGCCGGCCGGGCAGCGTCGTCGAGTACGCCCCCCGCTACGACAACTGGATCGGCGGCGAATGGGTCAAGCCGGTCAGGGGCCGCTACTTCGAGAACCCGACCCCCGTCACCGGCCGCACCTTCACCGAGGTGGCCCGCAGCGGCGCGGAGGACGTCGAACTGGCCCTGGACGCCGCACACGGCGCCGCACCCGCCTGGGGACGCACCTCCGCCGCCGAGCGGGCCCTGGTCCTCAACCGCGTCGCCGACCGCATCGAGGAGAACCTGGAGAGGCTCGCCGTCGCCGAGTCCTGGGAGAACGGCAAGCCCGTCCGTGAGTGCCTGGCCGCCGACCTGCCGCTGGCCGTGGACCACTTCCGCTACTTCGCCGGGGCCATCCGCGCCCAGGAGGGGTACAACTCCCAGATCGACGGCGATACCGTCGCCTACCACTTCCAGGAGCCACTGGGGGTGGTCGGCCAGATCATCCCGTGGAACTTCCCGCTGCTCATGGCCACCTGGAAGCTCGCGCCCGCGCTGGCCGCCGGGAACGCGGTCGTGCTCAAGCCCGCCGAGCAGACCCCGGCCTCGATCCTTCTCCTCGCCGAGCTGGTCGCCGACCTGCTGCCGCCCGGCGTGCTCAACGTGGTCAACGGCTTCGGCGCGGAGGCGGGCAAGCCGCTCGCCAGCAGCCCGCGCGTGGGCAAGGTCGCCTTCACCGGTGAGACCACCACCGGGCGCCTCATCATGCAGTACGCGTCGGAGAACCTCATCCCGGTCACCCTGGAACTGGGCGGCAAGAGCCCCAACATCTTCTTCTCCGACGTCGCCGCGGCCGACGACGCCTTCTACGACAAGGCGCTGGAGGGTTTCACCCTCTTCGCCCTCAACCAGGGCGAGGTGTGCACCTGCCCCTCCCGTGCCCTGGTGCAGGACGCCGTCTACGACCGCTTCATGGGCGACGCCCTCGAACGGGTCGGCCGGATCCGGCAGGGCGACCCGTTGGACACCGACACCATGCTCGGGGCCCAGGCCAGCAACGACCAGCTGGAGAAGATCCTGTCCTACATCGACATCGGCCGCCAGGAGGGGGCCGGGGTGCTCACCGGCGGGGAGCGGGTCGACCTCGGCGGCGACCTGTCCGGCGGCTACTACGTCGCCCCGACCGTCTTCGAGGGCCAGAACAGCATGCGGATCTTCCAGGAGGAGATCTTCGGCCCGGTGGTGTCGGTGGCCCGCTTCGACGACTACGACGACGCCCTCAAGATCGCCAACGACACCCTGTACGGGCTGGGGGCGGGCGTGTGGTCGCGCGACGGCAACACCGCCTACCGCGCGGGCCGCGACATCCAGGCGGGCCGCGTGTGGGTGAACAACTACCACGCCTACCCGGCGCACGCCGCCTTCGGCGGGTACAAGCAGTCCGGGATCGGCCGCGAGAACCACAAGATGATGCTCGACCACTACCAGCAGACCAAGAACCTCCTGGTCAGCTACTCCGACGAGGCACTGGGGCTGTTCTGATGGACTCCGCCGCCGAAGGCGCGGAGGTGGAGAGGGTGGCCGTCACCGACGCGGCGGCCGCCCTGCTCCGCCTGCTGCGCGACGAGCACGGGCCGCTCATGTTCCACCAGTCCGGCGGATGCTGCGACGGCAGCTCACCGATGTGCTACCCGGCGGGGGAGTTCCGCGTCGGCGGGTCGGACGTCCACCTGGGCGACCTGGACGTGGGCGCGCCCGAGCCGGTGCCGGTGTGGATGTCACGCTCGCAGTTCGAGCTGTGGAGCCACACCCACCTGACCATCGACGTGGTCCCGGGACGGGGCTCGGGCTTCTCCCTGGAGGCGCCGACCGGCAACCGGTTCCTCATCCGCTCCAGACTGATGGACGACGACGGGGCCGGGAGCCCCTGAGGCCTCCCGCCGCGCGGGCGCCGAGCGCCTACCGGGCCGCGCCGTCCCCGCCCCTGTCCCCGGCGGCGGCCTCGTCGGCCTCCAGGCGCTCGGCGAGCTCGTCGCGCGCCATCAGGCCCTCTTCGATGCGTCCGGTCCGATAGCCCACCCGGGCGGTGATGTGTCCCGCCACCGGGATGGTCGCCATCTGGAAGAGCGCCACCAGTACCAGCGTCCCGACGTTGAACACGTTGGTCTCCACGGGGATGAGCCGGATGTCGATCCCCACCAGCACCAGCACCAGCCCCAGCACCTGGGGCTTGGCGGCGGCGTGCATGCGCGAGAGAAGGTCGGGCAGGCGGATCAGCCCCACCCCGGCCACCAGGGAGAGCATGGCCCCGGCCAGGATGCACAGGATCGCCACCCAGTCCAGGACGGCGCCGAGCGTCTCGTTCACGGGTTCTCCCCCTTCTCCGGCTCGGGGGCGGTGTCGGTGGGTGCGGCCGGGGCCGGATGCGGGTCGGTCGCCGTGGAGACCGGGTGCACGCTGGTCGTCGTGGAGGAGCGCTCCTGAAGCGTGCGCCGGGCGACGAACTTGGCGATGCTGACCGAACCGACGAAGCCCAGCAGGGACAGCACCAGCAGGGTCGGCAGCACCGTGGGGTCGCGGTGGAAGGCGGCGTAGGCCCCCGTACCGGTCAGCGCCGAGGCGATCAGCACGTCCACGGACAGCGCCCGGTCCAGGACGCTCGGACCCATCAGCATCCGGATCATGCCCAGCAGCGCCGCCACCCCGAGCATGACGCCGATGGCGGTCCACAGAGCGTTCACGGCCTCTCCCCTCCCTCGCGCGTCTCCTGCTCATCCAGCGCCTCGGGACCGCCGGCCCGCAGCGCGGCGATGTCCTCGTGGGTGCCCAGGGCCATCACGAACCGCCTCTCCAGCTTCCAGATGTCCCGTCGGCCCCGCTCGACGGCCTCGTCGTCGCCCACGCCCAGCATGTGCACGTACAGGACGCGCTCGGACCGGTTGACCTCGACGATCAGGGTGCCGGGGATGATCGAGGCGGCGATCGCGGTGCACACCATCGTCAGGTCCGAATCGGTACGCATCCGCACCGCCACCACCGAGCTGGGCGCCTGTCGGCGGGTGAAGATGATCACGGTCACCTGGAAGCTGGCCACGACCATCTCGGCGAGCACGTACAGGACCAGCCGGACCAGGTGCACCGGATGGAAGCGGGGCATCGGGGTGATCGGCGGCATCGGGAACAGCACCATGATCAGTACCGACACCAGGAAGCCCAGGACCAGCAGGCCCAGCGACTCCCAGCGTGGCTGGAAGCCCTTGAAGAGCAGCATCCACACCAGGGTCATGCCGAGCGCGACCGGGACCTGCACCTTGCCCACGCGCCTGCGCAGCGCGGTCAGGCCGGCCCTCTTCCTCTTCCGCGGTCTGGTCATCGGTCGCCTCCGAGAACGGCCTCGATGTAGAGGGTGCGCGCCTGGAGTTCCACGGCCGCGTCGTAGGAGTACTCGATCAGCGGCCCCGCGAACACCGTCAGGGCGACGCTGAACGCCACCAGCGCCACCGTGGCGCCGACCATGCTCTTCGGCAGGACCACCGACGTGACCACCGTCGTGGCCGCGGTCGTGGTGTCCCTCAGCCGGGAGGACGGTCCGACCGCCTCGCCGGGACCGAGCGCCGCGGTGGAGGTGTCGTCGGCCTCGACGTCCTCCAGCACGGTACCGGGCTCGGCCACCATGCCCTCGGACGGTCTCCGCCAGAACGCGTAGTTCCACACCCGGGCGATGACGTACAGGGTCAGCAGGCTCGTGAGCACCGACGTCCCCACCAGGGTGTAGGCGAGCGGCGTGCCCGCGGCCACACCGGCCTGTATCAGGCCGATCTTGCCGAGGAAGCCCGACAGCGGCGGGATGCCGCCCAGGCTCATCGCCGGGATGAAGAACAGGACCGCCAGCACCGGCGCGATCCGCCCCAGGCCGCCCAGGTGGTCCAGGGACGTGGACCCGCCCCGGCGCTCGATGAGGCCCGTGACCAGGAACAGCGTGGTCTGCACCGTGATGTGGTGCGCGATGTAGAACACCGCGCCCGCCATACCCTGATCGCTGCCCAGGGCCACGCCGAAGATCATGTACCCGATGTGGCTGATCAGCGTGAACGACAGCAGACGCTTGATGTCGGTCTGCGCGACCGCGCCCAGGATGCCCATGATCATGGTCGCCAGCGCCACGCACATCAGCAGGCCGTTGAGCTGCTCGCCGGGGAACAGCAGGGTCTGCGTGCGGATGATCGCGTACACGCCCACCTTGGTGAGCAGACCCGCGAACACCGCGGTGACCGGCGCAGGCGCCGTCGGGTAGGAGTCGGGCAGCCAGGCGGCCAGCGGGAACACCGCCGCCTTGATGCCGAAGGCGAACAGCAGCACGATCTGCAGGGTGGCCCTGAGGTCGGTGGACAGCTCCGGCAGCCGCTCGCCGAGGTGGGCCATGTTCACCGTGCCGGTGGCGCCGAAGACCAGCGCGATGGCGATCAGGAACAGCACCGACGACACCAGCGACACCACGACGTAGGTGGCGCCCGCCCGCATACGGGACTGCGTGCCGCCCAGGGTCAGCAGTACGTAGCTGGCGGTCAGCAGGATCTCGAACCCGACGTACAGGTTGAACAGGTCGCCGGCCAGGAAGGCGTTGGACACGCCCGCCACCAGGATCAGGTAGGTCGGCTGGTACACCGACAGGGGCGCCACCTCGGCCTTGCCCACCATGCCCTGGCCGATGGAGTACACCAGCACGGCCAGCGTGATCGCCGCCGACACCGTCACCAGCAGCGCGGACAGCCGGTCGGCCACCAGGGTGATGCCGATCGGCGCCTCCCAGCCGCCCACCTGCACGGCCAGCGGACCGAACTCGTGCACACCCAGCATCAGGACCAGGCCGATGACCAGGACCAGGGCCAGCGAGATGACGCTCAGCCACTGCTGTAGCCGGGGCCGGCGGATGCCGAGGGCCAGCTTGACGCCGGCCGTGAACAGCGGGAGCACCACGGGCAGGGGGATGAGGTAGTGCAGGATCCCGGCGAGGTCTTCCACACCCATGGTCACTCGCTCCCTTGCAGGTCGCTGTCCTCGGCACGGGCCAGGCGCTCGCGCTCGGCCCGCATGGTCTGGCGCGCCTGGCGCCGCTGCGAGCGGACGCGGCGTCGCAGTTCGCGCCACAGTTCGCGCTCGGCGGCGCGGTCGGCCCGCCGGTGCTCGCGCAGCCGCTTCCGCCCCTGCCGGATCCGGCCGCGCAGCTCCTGGACCTGGGCGGTCATGCTCTCCGCTCGGTCGTTCAGGCGGCGCATGGTCTCCTGGGACTTCTCGTCGGGGTCGTTGTCCTCGGCCTCCAGTTCGTAGCGGGCCAGCTCGGCCCGTGCCCTGGCGATCTCGGCCTTGATACGCGCCTGCTCGGCCAGTTCCTGGGCGTCGGCGACGGCGATGGTCGCCTGGAGCTCGGCGCGCTGGCGGCGGATGTCGGCCTGGAGCCTGCGCCGCTCCTTCTGGAAGCGCTGGCGCACGGCGCGCCGGCCCTCGCCCTGGAAGATGCGCAGGTCCTCGATGTCGTCCTGTACCTCGTCGTTGCCCTCCAACTGCCAGCTCCGGTAGGCCATGGCCAGCAGGAAGGCGGTGATGCCGAGGGTGATGACGAGCGCGGTCAGGATCATCGCCTGCGGCAGCGGGTCGGTCATGTTCTCGGGTTCCGTGAGCCACAGGATCGGCGGCCCGCCCGGCTCGCCCGCCATGGCCAGGATCATCAGGTTGACGCCGTTGCTCAGCATGATGAAGCCGAGGAGTACGCGGGTGAGGCTGCGCTCCAGCAGGAGCACGACGCCCACCGCGACGAGGACGCCGACGACGATGACGACGAGCAGACTGGGTGACTCGTTCACGAGATGACCTCCTCGGAGACTCCTGGTGCCTCGCTCCGGTCCTCCGCCGCCCCGGGTGCGGCGTCCCGCTCGATCTGCTCGTCGATACGTGCTCCGAGACTGCGCAGGATGTCCAGGATCAGTCCGATGACCAGCAGGTACACGCCGATGTCGAAGATCATGGAGACCGTGACGTGGGCCGTGCCCAGGATCCAGAGGTCGATGTAGGCGTGGCCGCCCGCCAGGACGTTGGTGCCGAAGACCGCGCCGCCCAGCGCTGTGCCGGTGGCCACGGCCAGGCCGGCGCCGATCAGCGCGCCCGGCTGGATCCAAGCGCTGGCGTACAGCTCGAAACGGCCCCCGGCGAGGTAGCGGACGGTGAACGCCAGGCCCGCGACGATGCCGCCCGCGAAGCCGCCGCCGACCGAGCCGTGTCCGGTCAGCAGCAGGTACACCGAGATCACCATGACCACCGGGAAGAGGAAGCGCGAGACGACCTCGAAGATGACCGACCGGCGCTCGGTGGGCAGGGCGTCGGCGCCCGGTAGCCAGGAGTGCTGCCACCGGGGCTTGAGGTGCATGTTCTGCGGTGCGATCCGGACCCCGCCGAGGTCGGCCTTGTCCTGGCCGACGTCGGGTTCGGGGGGCTGGGTGACCGACAGGGCCATCACGCCGCCCGGGGCCTTGCGGGGCTGGGCGCGGCGGCGCACGAACAGCAGGCTGGCCACGCCGGCGGCCGCGGCGGCGAGCACCGAGATCTCGCCCATGGTGTCCCAGGCGCGGATGTCGAGCAGCAGGACGGAGACGATGTTCTCGCCGCCCGCCTCCTTCGCCGCGGCCGGGTATCCCTCCGAGATGGACGGCTCCCGGCGGCCCGCCAGGGCGTACCAGGTCATCGAGGAGACCACGACGCCGGTGGCCAGTCCCAGGGCCAGGTTCCACACCCGGCGGCCGCGTAGGGCGGGTGCCGAGAAGCGGGGCGGAAAGCGGCGCAGCACCAGTACGAAGACCACCAGGCTGACGGTCTCCACGAGGAACTGGGTGAGCGCGATGTCGGGAGCGCCCATCACGTAGAAGAGGGTGGCGATGCCGTAGCCGCTGGTGCCGACGAGGACCACCGCGAACAGGCGGCGCCGCACGTACAGCGTGAACAGGGCGGTGACGATGACGATCAGGGCGGGGATGATCTGCACGGGGGAGTCCCACAGGCGCAGCCGCGGGTAGTCGCCGTTCCAGATCCGGCCGCTGACCATCCACCATCCGGCGGCGATGACCAGGGCGACCAGGATCGTGCCGAGGTAGATGGGCAGCGAACCGCGCTGGGTGCCGCCGGTGACCTGAAGGGCCAGGTTCTCCAGCCAGGCGAGCATGCGGCGGTAGACCCGGTTGGGGTCGGGCAGCGCCGTCCGGGTCCCCGCCCACACGATCTGGTGGCGGAGGCCGAACATGGCCAGGCCGCCGACGACGCACACCGCCGACAGCAGCAGCGGGAGTTCGAGGCCGTGCCACAGGGCCAGGTGCTTCTCCTCCTTGCCGGGGGTGGCGGGAACGGTGTCCGCGTACACGGCGAGGAGGGGGTCGAGCAGGCTTGAGAGCAGGCCGCCCAGGAGTCCGAGTCCGGCCATGACCATGGCGGGGGCCTGGAAGAGCGGGCCGGGGGAGTGGACCGGCGTGGGCGAGACGTCCTGCTTGTCGGAGAAGGCGCCCCACAGGAAGCGCAGGGTGTAGGCGACGGTGAGGACGCTGCCCGACGTGATGCCGACCAGGACCGCGGTGTCGACGCCGTCGCCGTGGGCGAAGGCGCCGAAGGCCAGTTCCTTGGCGGCGAACCCGAGGGTGGGCGGCAGGCCCGCCATCGAGGCCGAGGCCACGATCGCCGTCCAGAAGGACCCCGGCATGGATGTGCGCAGACCGGAGAGCTCGCGCAGGTCGCGCGTGCCGGTGCCGTGGTCGATGACGCCGGTCACGAGGAACAGCGGCGCCTTGAACAGCGAGTGCGCGACGAGCATGGAGATCCCGGCCAGGGCGCCGGCCCGGGTTCCCGCTCCCAGCAGCGTGATGAGGAAGCCGAGCTGGCTGATGGTGCCGTAGGCCAGCACGAGCTTGAGGTCGAACTGGCGCAGCGCCTTCCAGCCCGCCAGGACCATCGTGAGGGTGCCGAAGAACAGCGCCGTGTACTGCCAGACGACGGCGTCGTGGAAGGCGGGGGTGAGCCGGGCGACCAGGTAGACGCCGGCCTTGACCATCGCCGCGGCGTGCAGGTAGCCGGAGACCGGCGTGGGAGCGCGCATGGCGGCGGGGAGCCACAGGCTGAACGGCAGCAGGGCCGACTTGGACATCGCGCCGACCATCACCAGGACGAGCGCGACGTTGACCGCGGTACCGCTGGGCGGCGAGGCGACGATCTCGGAGATGACGTAGGTCCCGGCGGCCTGGCCGAGCACGACCATGCCGACGAGCATCGTCAGGCCGCCGAAGGTGGTGACGGTCAGGGCCGTCATGGCCGACCGCCGGCTCTCCTTGAGCTCGGTGCTGTGCCCGATGAGCAGGTAGGAGAAGACCGTGGTCAGCTCCCAGTACACGAAGAGCTGGATGAGGTCGTCGGCCAGCACGAGGCCGAGCATGGCCCCGGCGAAGGCGACGAACACCCCGGCGAAGCGGCCGAGGCCGGCTTCGGAGTCGTCGAAGTAGCGGGCGCAGTAGACCAGGATCAGAGCGCCCACGCCCGCGGCGATGAGCGTCATGACCAGGCTCAGGCCGTCCAGGTACAGGCCGAGGCGGAGCGAGAACTCCGGGGCCCAGGGCATGGAGGAGGAGAGCGTCTCCCCGCGCAGGACGGCGGGTACCTGGAAGAGGGCCCAGACGGTGGACGCGCCCGGGACGACGGCGAGCGCGAGGAAGGCGTTGCGGCCCCACTGGCGCACCAGTAAGGGCGCGATCGCAGCCGCGACGAAATGCGCGATCAGCACAGTGGTCAATGCGCCCCTCCCGGACCGGCCCGGGCCCGCCCTGGTCCCGGGCGGACGTCCACTGCCCCCAGAAGCGGTCCGTCCCGTCCACGACCGGATCAGTGGGCGGGGTGTCGCTACGGTTCGGAGGGGGCAAGGATGTATGTGAATTTGCGTGCAAAGGCTATCTAATAGCTAGACTACACAAACGTCAAACCACCGCGCGGTCATGGACCCGCGGCGTCCGCCCAGCATGCGAGGACCGTTCCGTGCCCGACGAGACCCACGAGTGCGCGCCCGACGAGACTCACGAACCCCGTGCTGAGCAGCACGATGTCGAACTCGAGGAGTTCCAGCGCGCCTGGACCGAGTTCATCAACGCGGCGATCCACGCCCGCTCCCGCAGCGGACACGGCCACCGGGGTGCCGAAGATCTCACTCTCACCCAGGCTCTCCTCATGGAGGCGGTACGCGGAATGGACCACCCCAGCGTCGGTTCGGTCGCCCAGATTGTCGGTGTTTCTTCTCCTTCCGCCACACGCATGATCCAACAGCTCGAGCGCAAGGGCATGATGGCGCGCCGTCGCTCCGAACGTGATGAGCGCAGCACCGTGGTGGCCATCACCGAGGAGGGCGAGCGGGCGCTCGCGGTCCGCCGCAAGAACCTGGAGGGCAAGCAGCGGCAGGTCTTCGACGCCATCAGGCCGTCACTGCGCCCCCTGGTGCTCACCCTCCTGCGCGATCTCCGCGAGGCCCTGGACGAGACCTGAGGGCGGCGTGGCCACGGGGTCTGCCATGGGCAGATCTGCCCCGGGCCGAAACGCTGGCGGCCGCCCGGTCCGCCGCCGCAGGCTGGGACCACCGGCCGGGCGGGCGACCACCCCGCACAGGGGGCCGGTGAGGGAGAGTGCCATGTTGATCCAAGAACGGCTCGCAGCCCCGGACGAGAGCTCGGGCGGAGCCTTCGACGACCAGTTGGCCGCGCGCCTGCTGCGCAGCCGCATCGTGCTGCTGGGCACGCAGGTCGACGAGGCCAGCGCCAACCGGGTGTGCTCGCAGCTCCTGCTGCTCGCCGACGAGGACCCGCACAGGGACATCACGCTGGCCGTCAACAGCCCGGGCGGGTCGGTCTCGGCGGGCCTGGCCGTCTACGACACCATGAACTTCGTGCCCAACGACGTGTCCACGCTGGTCATGGGCTTCGCCGCCAGCATGGGCCAGTTCCTGGCCTGCGTCGGCACCCCGGGCAAGAGGTACAGCCTGCCGCACGCGCGGATCATGATGCACCAGCCCTCCGGAGGACTGGGCGGGACCGCCGCGGACATCGCCATCCAGGCGGAGAACCTGGCGTACACCAAGCAGACCATGGTGCGGCTGATCGCCAAGCACACCGGCCGGACCGAGGAGATCATCTCCCGGGACCAGCACCGTGACGCGTGGTTCACCGCCGAGGAGGCCAGGGAGTACGGGTTCGTCGACCACGTGGTCGAGTCCGTGGCGCAGATGGGCGGCGGCGGTCTGCGGCTGGGCGCCGACTCACCCGGTTTCGCCACCCAGGTGAGGGGAGGGCGGCGATGAGCGGGCGCTACACGGTCCCGGTGGTGGTGGAGCGCACGCCCCACGGCGAGCGGTCCTTCGACGTGTTCAGCAGGCTGCTCTCGGAGCGGATCATCTTCCTGGGCACGCCGATCGACGACGACGTCGCCAACGTGGTGATGGCGCAGATGCTCCACCTCGACCACGAGTCGAGCGATACCGACATCCAGCTCTACATCAACTCGCCGGGCGGCTCGAACACCGCACTGACCGCCGTCTACGACACCATGCGGTTCGTGCGCGCCGACGTGGCCACGGTGTGCATGGGCCAGGCGGCCTCCGCGGCGGCGGTACTGCTCGCGGCGGGCACGGCCGGCAAGCGGATGGCGCTGGAGCACGCGCGGGTGCTGCTGCACCAGCCGTCCGGAGAGGGGCAGGGGGTCGCCGCCGACCTGGAGATCCAGGCGGGGGAGATCCTGCGGGTCCGCTCCCAGGTGGAGGAGATCCTGGCCCGGCACACCGGGCAGACACAGGAGCGCCTGCGCGCCGACACCGACCGGGACAAGATCTTCACCGCCGAGCAGGCCAGGGAGTACGGCCTGGTGGACGGGGTCATCACGACCAGGGAGGTCGCGCCGGCGGTCGGGAGCGCCGCGTAGCGGAGCCGTCCGGAGCCCGGGCGGAGGCGGGGGACGCACCGGTCCGGTGCGTCCCCCGCTCGTCCGGGGTCACAGGGAGCGGCCGGACCCGGCTTCGTTGAACTCCCTTCGCGCCGCCTCGACCTGTTCCAGGTGGCCCGAGGCCCACGAGGCGAGGGTGGAGAAGAGGGGAGCGAGGCTGCGCCCCAGGTCGGTGATCTCGTACTCGACGCGCGGCGGCACCTCGGGGTGGTAGGTACGGCGGACGAGTCCGTCCCGTTCCAACTGCCGCAGGCGCTGGGTCATCACCTTGGGAGTGATGGTGCTGATGCGGCGCCGCAGTTCGACGAACCGCTGTCTTCCGTACTCGTCGAGGGTCCACAGAACCGGTGTGGTCCAACGGCCGAAGACGATGTCCACCGCAGGGCCGATCGGGCAGGCCTGCTCCGAATCGGCCGGTGAGGGGTGTTCCACGCTCTGGGGCATAACGGTATATCCAGGGGAAGCCACTTTCCTCCAGGTACCTAATTTATCCCCGGTGCCAGCGTCGAAGAAGAAATCGGCGTACCAACCGGATCCATCTGTTCGGTGCCGGTTCCTTTCGACGCGCAAATGTGTTTTCCCTTTTTTCCCTGGAGCGCCATGTCCACCTCAGAACCCATGCCGGAAACCACCTCCGAGCCGGAGGAACCCCGCCTGCGGCGGCCGGGACTGGTACTGGCCTTTCTCAGCACCGCCGGATTCATGACATTCCTCGACGTGTCGATCGTGAACGTCGCCCCGCCCACCATCGAGGACGAAATCCACGTCCCCTCCACACACCTTCCCCACATCGTCACGACGTACGGCATGGTGCTCGGCGGGTTCCTCCTGTTGTGCGGGAGGCCGGCCACACGTTCGGCCGCCGTCTCATGCTCCAGACCGGCCTGTCGGTCTTCGCCCTGGCCTCCCCCACCGCGGCACTCGCCCTGACCCCGATGATGCTGATCGTCTCCCGCGGAGTGCAGGGGCTCGGTGCGGCCTTCATCGCCACGGCGGCGCTGAGCCTGCTGCGCGACGCCTTCGCGGAGGGGGCCGAACGCAACCGCGCGCTGGGCGTCTCGGGCGCGCTCAGCGGTGTCGCCGCGGTCGCCGGTGTCACGGTGGGCCGCCTGTTCACCGAGGGTCCCGGCTGGCCCTCTTCTACGTCAACGTGCCGATCGGCCCGGGAGGTGCCCTGCCGGCACCGTTCGTCGCCGCACTGGTACTGCTGCCGTTCCGGAAGGCCCCCGAACGGAACGAGCCGCCGACGGAGACGCCACACGGGCCAGGGAGCGGCCTGGCCGTGTGAATCGGCGGCGTGGCGAACGCCGGGCGTGGGACCGGAGGCGACCTCCCCGCCCCGCCGGCTCCGCTCCCGCGGGGCCGGCCAAGCCTGTGCGGGTGGTCCCGCCCAGGGGGCCCGGGCGGAAGGCCCGGCCGATCTCGGGAGCAGGCCGCGGCTCCCTAGGCGGCCAGCGACAGCACCTGTGCCCGGTGGGCGGGTACGGACGCGGGGGAGGCGCCCGCCGGACGGTAGTCGCCGAGGGAGGTGCCGGTCCGCCGGAGCCCGACCGCCACGGTCCGCTCGTACAGTTCGCCCAGCACGTCGGAGAGCCTCAGCCCGAGGGAGCGGTAGACGGCGGCGAGCACCTCGGAGGAGGCCTCCTTGCGCCCGCGCTCGATCTCGGACAGGTAGGGCAGGGACACCTGGGCGTCCTCCGCCACCTCGCGCAGCGTCCGGCCCTGCTCGGTCCGGGTGCGCCGCAGCAGGTCGCCGACGAGGTCGCGCATGAGGGGGTCCCCCGGCTCCTCGGCCTCGGCGCGCCCGCCCGCGCGGGCCTCGTCCAGGGAACGTAGGACGTCGGACATCGGGGCCTCCACGGTTGCGTGCGCGACGGTCTCCTCCCGAGCGTACGCCGCGGGCCGCGCGACGGGGAGCCGTCCACAGGCCTTCTGCGAGGGGCAGAACCGGGCCGGGGCCGAAGCGCCGCCCACGGGTGTCCCCATAAGTGGCAAAGGCTTGTCCCCAGGCGCGTGTCGCCGGTGTTTTCCCACCTCCGGAGCGGGCAGGAGGAGAAGGCGTCTACATCCGGAGGAACCTATGGAGATCACCGGAATCATCAGCGCGATCATCGTCGGACTGATCATCGGCGCGCTGGGACGTCTCATCGTCCCGGGCAAACAGCATCTTCCGATCTGGCTGACCCTGCTTCTGGGCATCGTGGCGGCCTTCGTCGGTGGCTGGCTCGCCGCCATGTTCACCGGCAGCCTGATCATCACTGTGATCGTTCAGGTACTGGTGGCGGCCGCGATCGTCTACCTCGCGGACGGCCTCTACTCCAAGGGCTCCAAGGGCACCCGGGGCAGAACCGCCTGAGGCGGTCCCGCCCCGGCACGGGCCGCCGGGCGCCTACCCGGCGGCCCCGTCCACGCCCACGGTCCGCTCCAGGCGCAGTGAGGCCTCGGCGGCCTCCAGCACGGCCACCACGTCCCGTCCGAACCGCACGTCGCACGGGTCGCCGACCGTGCCCTCCACCTGCGCCAGCAGCCGGTCGACCGCGGCGCCGAAGGCCTCCACCGGGTTCCGGTCGCCGCCGGGCACCGGCACCCAGCCGCGCTCGCCGTGCAGTACGACCTCGAAGGTCTGCGCGTCGGGAGCGGCGTCCAGGGTCACCGCGAACGAGCCGACCGCGCCGCCCTCGTGCCGGGTGAGCATGTGCACGGTGTCCCGCGGCCCGGCGAGCGCCGTCACCTGCGTGACCGGCCCGAGCACCGGCAGCACCTGGGACAGCACGTGCGGACCCACGTCCCACAGCCCGCCCTTCTCCCTGCGCCACGGGGAGGCGCCGAAGGGGTTGCCGGGCTGGAAGATCGACGCGAACAGCGTCGCCCGCACCCCGTGCCAGCCGCCCTCTCCGGCGGCCGACTCCACGAACTCCGTCACGTTGTCGGAGAAGCGGTTGGTGAAGAACACCACCGACGCCAGCCCGCGCGCCTCCGTCTCGGCGACCAGCGCGTCGGCCGCGGCGGCCGACAGCGCCACCGGCTTGTCCAGCAGCAGGTGCTTTCCGGCCCGGGCGGCGCGCAGCGCCAGCTCCGCCTGGATGTGGGGCGGCAGCGCGACGGCCACGGCGTCGACGTCGGCCAGCAGCGAGTCGACGTCGCCGTGGGCGCGGATCCCGTACCGCTCGGCGAGCGCCGAGGCCTTGGCGGGATCGCGTCCCCACACCCCCGCGAGGGTGGCGCCGGGGTGCGCGTCCAGCGCCGCGGCGTGCGTCTCCGCCGCCCAGTAGCCCGTGCCCAGCAGTCCGAACCTGAGGCTCATGCCGTACTCCCTAGTCTCGACCACCGCCCATTGTCCATGGAAGCGCTCCCATGGCGAGGGGCGGGTGCGCCGGACCCCGCGAGCGCCGAACCGGCGGGCCCCCGGGACGCTCTCACCGGGTGTCCGGTGAACCCGCGATCCGACCAGAGGAGCCACGGATGCCGCCCAGGGACCCCCCAGCGGGTGCCGACCCCCTCCCACCGAACCCCGTTCCCCCGAGCCCCGTTCCGTCGAAGCCCCGGGGCGGGACCGCCCTGGCGGTGGCATGCGCCGTCGTGCTGGTGACCGCCGTCTGCGCGGGCGGCTGGGTCGGCGGACGCCTGTACGCGGGCGATCCCGTCCTGCCGCTCGGCGCCGCCGCTCCCACCACCGGTGACACCGCTCCCTCTCCCGAACCCTCCCCGGAGGGCGAACGCGTCGGGTACCGGGGCATGTCGGTCGCCCTGCCCGGGGGCTGGACGTCGCAGACCGTCCGGGAGGGATTCGGCGTCATGTCCGGGCCTCCCGAGGACCTCGTCGAGGAGGAGTGGCTGGTCCTCCGTCCGCGGGACCAGTCGGAATGCGAAGGCAACGAGTGGACCTGGACCGACAACCACACCGGTTGCCGGCACCTGAAGGTCCTGGGACCGCTGGGTATCCGGTACGGCGGATCGGGGTACGGCCCGATCGACCTGGACACCGTCGGCTCGCACACCTCCTACACCGCTTCGGGCAACCCCCATCCCTGCCCGGAGGGGGTTCCCTCCCACACGACCGGGACGGAGGAGGTCCCGGGACTCCTCCCCTGGGAGGTGGAGGAGCGCGACCTCGGCGGTGAGCCGGCCCGGTACGGCGTCGGACCCACCATCTGCTACGACGTGGAGTCCCAGGGGTTCCGCCACTTCGAGCAGCGCCTCTGGCTGGTGGAGGACGCAGGGATCCTGGTCGTGGACGGCTACGGGCTGGCGGAGGCCGAGGACGTGCTCGCCACCGCCGAGTGGTGACCCGCCCGCCCGCGCGCCGCGCCCCCGGGGAACGGGGGCGCGGCGCGGCCGGACGGTGACCCGTACGCCACGGGGCTCACGGATACAGCCGGCGCGCTCCCGCAGACGGAAGGGCCCCGAACACGGCCGGCTCGGCGAAGCCCCGCTCCCGGTAGGCCTCACGCACCGCTTTCTCGCAGGCCTCCACGCGGTCGGCGTCGGCCAGGGCGACCACGCACCCGCCGAAACCGCCGCCGGTGATCCGCGCGCCCAGCGCACCGGCGGCCAGGAGGGCGTCCACGGCGGTGTCCACCTCCGGGACGCTGACCTCGTAGTCGTCGCGCAGGGAGGTGTGGGAGCCGGTGAGCAGCGGCCCCACCGCCCGCAGGTCCCCGGACCGGAGCAGGCCCACGGTTTCCAGGACCCGCGCGTTCTCGGTCACCACGTGGCGCACCCGGCGGCGGGCCACGTCGTCGGGAAGCGCGGCCAGGGCCTCCGGCAGGTCGGCGACGTCGCGCAGGGCCGCCACCCCCAGGTGGCGCGCGGCCTCCTCGCAGGCCCGGCGGCGGTCGGCGTAGTGCCCCTCCACCAGGCGGTGCGGGGCCCGGGTGTCGACCACCAGCACGTTGAGCCCCGCCGCCGACGGGTCGAAGGGCACCTGCTCGGTCCCCATGGTCCGGGTGTCCATGAACAGGGCGTGCCCCTCGGTGGACAGCATCGACGCGGACTGGTCCAGGATCCCGCACGGCATGCCCACGAAGTCGTTCTCCACGCGCTGGGCCAGCCGGGCCACCTCGGCCGGCCCGAGGTCCACGCCGTGCAGGGAGGCGGTGGCCATGACGGTCGCGCACGTCAGCGCGGCGGACGAGGACAGGCCCGCGCCGGTGGGGATCGTGCTGTCCACCAGCAGGTCCAGGCCGTCCACCGTGTACCCCTCGTCCCGCAGGGCCCACAGCGCGCCCGCGGGGTAGGCGGCCCACCCCTCCACCGCGCCGGGGAACAGGTCGGGAAGCCGGGCCTCGAACCCGTCCTCGGACTGGCGGGACCGGAACCGCACGGCCGCGTCCGTGCGCCGGGCCGCGGAGGCCGTCAGCGCGTGGGGCAGGGCGAACGGGAGGACGAACCCGTCGTTGTAGTCGGTGTGCTCGCCGATGAGGTTGATCCGCCCCGGCGCGGCCCACACGCCCTCGGGCCCGTACCCGAACGCCGAGCGGAACGCGGTCGTCACGTCGTCCATGCGTCCTGTCTCCCTGTTCGACTGCTGGTTCGGTTCTTCGTTCGGTCGTCCCGGGCTGGCCGCAACTGTTGCGGGTGTGACACGCGAGGTTTGGCCTGCGGTGATCTTGTACTTATAGCGAGGTTCGGCGCCGAACCTCGCTATAAGTACAAGATCACGCCGGGGCGCCGGTCCGTTTCCTCGTCAGGCCGGGGCCCGGCGTGAGAGGGCGAACTCCCAGGCGTCGGCGACGGTCTCGTCGAGCGTGCGCACCGGTTCCCAGCCCAGTTCCCGGCGGGCCCGGTCGTTGGCCGCGACCAGGACGGCCGGGTCGCCGGCGCGGCGGGGGGCGTCCTCCACGGGCACCGGGCGGCCGGTGACCCGCCGGACGGCCTCGATCACCTCGCGCACGCTGTGCCCGCCGCCCGTCCCCAGGTTGTGGACGCGGAAGGACCCCGGCCGCACGTGCTCCAGGGCGCGCAGGTGCGCCTCGGCCAGGTCGGCGACGTGCAGGTAGTCGCGCACCGCCGTCCCGTCCCGGGTCGGGTAGTCGGTGCCGAACACCTTGGCGCTCCCGCCCCCGCCGGCGGCCACCCGCAGCAGGTTCGGCACCAGGTGGGTCTCCGTGTCGTGCCGCTCGCCCGCCCCCAGGTGGGCACCGGCCACGTTGAAGTACCGCAGGCTCACCGCGCCCAGTCCGTGGGCCCCCGACCACGACTCCAGCATGTGGTCGACGGCGAGCTTGGTCGCACCGTAGGGGTTGGCGGGCACCGCCGGGGCGGTCTCGCCGATCGGCGCGTCGGATCCGGGATCGCCGTAGGCGGCGGCGCTGGAGGAGAACACCAGCCGCCGCACCCCGTGGCGCAGCGCGGCCTCCAGCAGCGCCAGGGTCCCCGACACGTTGGTGCGCCAGTACTTCTCCGGGGCGGTCACCGACTCGCCCACCAGGGACTTCGCGGCGAAGTGCAGGACGGCGTCCACGGACGGGTCCAGCACGTCGGCCGCCTCGTGCAGGTCGGCGACCACCAGCCGGGCGCCCTCGGGGACGGCGTCCGCGTGCCCGGTGGACAGGTCGTCGAGCACGGTGACCTCGTGGCCCTCCCCGAGCAGCAGGGCGGTCACCACGCTCCCCACGTATCCGGCGCCGCCGGTGACGAGCAGTCTCACGGTGCGGCCTCCCGGAGGCGCTGGGCGGTGGTCTCGGGCGCGACGTCGCTGATGAAGGCGCCCATGCCGGACTCGGTCCCGGCGAGGTACTTGAGCTTGCCCGGCGCGCGCCGCACCGAGAACAGCTCCATGTGCAGGCGGGCGAGGGCGCGCCGGTCGCGCACGGGCGCCTGGTGCCAGGCGGAGATGTAGGGCAGGGGCGCGTCGTAGAGCGCGTCGAAGCGGCGTAGCACATCCAGGTACAGGTGGCCGAAGTCCTCGCGCTCGTCCTCTGACAGCGCGGGCAGGTCGGGCACCCGGCGGTGCGGGTACAGGTGCACCTCCACGGGCCAGCGGGCCGCGGCCGGGACGAAGGCCGTCCAGTGCTCGGTCCGGGCGACCACCCGGATCCCGGCCTTCTGCTCGGCGTGCAGCACGTCGGCGAACAGGTCGCCGCCGGTGCGCTCGCGGTACTCCTCGGCGGAGTCGAGCACGCGCCGGGTGCGAGGGGTGACGAAGGGGAAGGCGTAGATCTGCCCGTGCGGGTGGTGCAGGGTCACCCCGATCTCGGGGCCCCGGTTCTCGAAGCAGTACACCTGCTCCACACCCGGCATCGCCGACAGCGCCTCGGTCCGGTCGACCCAGGCGGCCATGACCGTGCGCGCCCGCTCGGGGGACAGGTCGGCGAAGGACGCGCCGTGGTCGGAGCCGAAGACGAGGACCTCGCAGCGGCCCGCGGCCACGCGCCGGGAGGGCTCCAGTTCCCCGACCTCCTCCAGGGGCCGGCCGTCGTCGGCGACCAGAGACGGGAAGCGGTTCTCGAAGGCGACCACGTCGTAGGAGGCGGCCGGGACCTCGGTCAGCCGTCCGTCCGCGGAGGGGCACAGCGGGCAGTCGTGGCTGGACGGCAGGTGGGTGCGGCCCTGGCGGTGCGAGGCCACGACCACCCACTCGCGCAGCAGGGGGTCGAAGCGCATCTCCGCGCCCGTCGCGGACGGGGGGAGGTCGCGCAGGTCCGGTGCGGGTTCGCGGACGGTGTCGCCCTCGTCGAAGTAGACGATCTCGCGGCCGTCCGCCAGACGCGCGGAGGTCCTCCTCATCCGTCCTCCTTCCTCGGTCGGACGTCGGCGACCATCAGGTGGCCCACGTGCTCGGTCAGGGCGGCCCGTGCGGTCCGGTCGATGCCGGAGTCGGTGACCAGCACGTCGCAGCGGCTCAGCGGGGCGATGGTGCTGATGCCGACCGTGCCCCACTTGCTGTGGTCGGCCGCGACCACGAGGGAGGCGGCGGCCTCCACCAGGGCCCGGTTGGTCTCGGACTCCATGAGGTTGGGGGTGGTGAACCCGGCGCGCTCCTGCATGCCGTGCACGCCCAGGACGAGGGTGTCCAGGTTGAGGCCGCGGACGGAGGCGAGCGCGAGCGGGCCCACGAGCGCGTCGGAGGGCGTGCGGAAGCCGCCCGTGAGCGCCACGGTCTGGTCGGGGCGGGCGGCCTGGTAGAACACCTCGGCCACGCGCAGGGAGTTGGTGACCACCGTCAGCCCAGGAGTGTCGGTGAGGTACCCGGCGACGGTGGCGGTGGTGGTGCCCGCGGACAGGCCTACGGCGCTGTGCGGTTCGACCAGTTCGGCGACGGCCCGGGCGATCGCGTGCTTCTCGTCCTCCTGGCGGGTGGACTTGGCCTCGAAGCCGGGTTCCTCGGTGCGGGCGCCGTCCGAGGAGACGGCGCCTCCGTGCACCTTGCGCAGCGCGCCCCGGCTCTCCAGGGCGTCGAGGTCGCGGCGCACGGTCATGTCCGACACGGCGAGGCTCTCGACGAGGTCGGCGACCCGCACGGCCCCGGCGCGCCGCACCTGTTCGAGGATCAGCTCCTGCCGTTGCGCAGCCAGCATCCGCCCCCCAGGCGTGATCGAAATTGTGTGAACCTGTTGGTTCCAGTTTTGCATGTTCCCCTCTGGTGTCAATCCTGAGGGATTCCACTCGGGAAAACTGTTGGAAAACGTTGGTAAGTGTTGACAACGCAGAGTCAGGATGTCGAACATGTGTGGAACGTCCGTGTGACCGCATTCACACCTGTTCGGAGGAGCCGCCGATGCACCACAGACCTGTGGGACCACCGGGCCCGCGGCGCCGCACCCTGCTGCGCGGGATGGCCGGCGCCGGGGCACTGCTGGCACTGCCCGGCCTGGCCGGGTGCGGGAGCAGGCGTGATGACCCGGACCTGGTCACCATGGCCTCCAACCGGGCCAACCCCGCCCAGCGCGAGGCCATCGCCGAGAGCGTCGGGAACTTCGAGGCGGACTCCGGGCTGTCGGTGGAGGTCAACACCTTCCAGTCCACCGCCTTCCAGGAGAGCGTCAACAACTACCTCCAGGGCACCCCGGACGACGTCATCGGCTGGTTCGCGGGCTATCGGATGCGCTTCTTCGCCGAACGCGGCCTGATCTCCGACGTCTCCGGGGTCTGGGAGCGCAACCTCCGGGGCGCCTTCACCGACCAGGTGCGCGACCTGTGCACCGCCGACGACGGCAAGCAGTACATGGTCCCCGACTCCACCGCGCCCTGGGCGGTCTTCCACCGCAGGAGCCTGTTCGAGGAGAGGGGCTACGAGGTCCCCGCCACCCGCGAGGAGTTCGTCGGGCTGTGCGAGAGGATGCGCGCGGACGGGCTCGCGCCCCTCGCCTCGGGTGTTCGCGAGGGCTGGCCCGCGATGGGCACGTTCGACCACCTCAACCTGCGGCTGAACGGCCCGGAGTTCCACCTGGAACTGCTCAACGGCGACCACTCCTGGGACTCCCCCGAGGTCAGGAGCGTCTTCGGCGCCTGGGCCGAGCTGCTGCCCCACCACCAGGCCGACCCCCTGGGCCGGGGCGTCAACGAGGCACAGACGGCGCTCGTCCGGGGTGAGGCCGGGATGATGCTGTGCGGCATGTTCATCGCGCACTCCTTCCCCGAGGAGGACCTGGACGACCTGGACTGCTTCGCCTTCCCCGAGTTCGACGCCCAGATCGGGGCCGACGCCGTCGAGGCCCCCATCGACGGGTTCATGCTCTCCGGAGAGCCGCGCAACCCCGAGGGCGCCCGTGAGCTCGTGGGGCACATGGGAGCCCTGAAGTCGCAGGAGATCTACACCGCGATCGACCCGCAGGCGCTCCCCATCCACACGGAGGCCGACACCAGCGGGTTCAGCGCCCTCGACGCCAAGGTCAACGACATGGTCGTCAACGCCGGGGCACTCACCCAGTACATGGACCGGGACACCCGTCCCGACTTCGCCTCCGTCGTCATGATCCCCGCGCTCCAGCGCTTCATCCGGCAGCCGGACGACATCGCCGACCTGACCGCCAGCATCCAGCGCCAGAAGGCGTCCATCTTCGGTCACTGAACCAGAAGGGAGAAGGGTGTGGTGTCGAACGCCCCCTCACCGCCCCGAGAAGGGGCCACGCGGCCGGGAGAGGGTCCGCCGCGCCGGCCGGGCGCGGCCCGGCGCCGGAGCACGGGCCTGCGCAACGGCAGAGCGGACCGGATCACCCTCGCACTGATGCTGGGGGTGCCCGCCCTGCTCGTGGTGGGCCTGGTCTGGCTGCCCGCGATGGTCACCGTCGCCCTGTCGTTCACCCGCTGGGACGGCATCGGCGGCCTGGAGACCATCGAGTGGATCGGCACGCAGCACTACGTGGACGCGTTCACGATCTACCCGCCCTTCGAACCGGCGCTGCGCCACAACCTGGTCTGGCTGGTGTTCCTGTTCGCGGTCCCCACCGTCCTCGGCATGTTCCTGGCGGTGCTGCTCGACCGGGAGCTGCGCGGCGGATCGGTCTACCAGAGCGTCTTCTACATGCCGGTCGTGCTGTCGCTGGCCCTGGTCGGGTTCATCTGGCAGCTCATCTACTCCCGCGACCAGGGGTTGCTCAACGCCTTCCTCGCCGTGGTCGCCGACGCCCCGCCCGTGGACTGGTTCGGCGACCCCGACATCAACCTGTACGCGGTGCTGGTCGCGGCCGGGTGGCGCCACACCGGCTACATCATGCTGCTCTACCTGGCCGGGCTGAAGGCGGTCGACCCGTCCCTGCGCGAGGCCGCCGCCATCGACGGCGCCGGGCCGGTGCGCACGTTCACCCGGGTCGTCTTCCCCGCCCTGCTGCCCATCAACCTGGTCGTGCTCGTCGTGACCGTCATCGACGCGCTGCGCGCCTTCGACATCGTGTGGATCATCAACCGGGGCCGCAACGGCCTGGAGCTGATATCGGCGCTGGTGACCTCCAACGTCATCGGCGAGGCCAGCCGTGTGGGCTTCGGCTCCGCGCTCGCCGTGATCATGCTGGTGATCTCGCTGGTGTTCATCATCGTCTACGTGTCCACCATGCTGAGAGGGGCCCACCGGTGACCGCCACGACCCTTCCCGAAGCCCCCCGGCGGTACCGCCGCCGCAGGATCCGCCCGGCCCGGGTGGCGCTGCACGCCTTCCTCGGCGCCACGGCGCTGGCCTGGTTCTTCCCCGTCCTGTGGGCGCTCGTCAACTCGTTCCGCGACTACGGGTACACCGCCGTGCACGGCTACCTGTCCCTGGGCGGCTTCACCCTGGACAACTACGCCAACGCGTGGAACCAGGGCGAGCTCCCCGGCTACTTCTGGAACTCGGTGGTCATCACCGTTCCGGCCGTGGTGCTGACGCTGCTCCTGTCCTCCTGCGCGGCGTTCGTGCTCTCCAGCTACTCCCGCAGGTTCAACCTGGTGATGCTCGCGGTGTTCCTGGCCGCGAACCTGCTGCCGCCCCAGGCGCTGCTCGTCCCGCTGTTCCGGCTCTACACCTCCATCCCGCTGCCGTACTGGATCAGCGAGTCCGGCTCCCTCTACGACAGCCACCTCGGCATCATCCTGGTCCACACGGCCTTCCAGATCGGGTTCTGCACGTTCGTGCTGAGCAACTTCATGAAGGCCATGCCCGACTCCCTGCTGGAGGCGGCCAAGGTGGACGGGGCGTCGGTCCTCCAGCAGTACTGGAGGGTCGTGCTCCCGCTGTGCCGCCCCAGCCTGGCCGCCCTGGCCACACTGCTGGTCACCTGGATCTACAACGACTTCTTCTGGGCGCTGGCGCTGCTGTCCAGCGGGGACAAGCTGCCCATCACCACCGCCCTGCAGAACCTCCAGGGCGCCTTCTTCGTCGACTACAACCTGCTCTCGGCGGGGTCGGTCATCGTCGCCCTGCCGACTCTGGTCGTGTTCTTCCTGCTACAGCGCCACTTCGTCGCCGGACTCACCCTGGGAGCGAGCAAGGGTTGACTTCTTCTCCCTCACGAACGAGGGAGACCACGGAACCACCTACCGCTGGTTCGGGGCCTGGGCCCCGCCACGGGTCGCCCCGTGGCCTTCCTTCCCCGCCTGAGGACGGGGTCTTCACACCCGGAGAGCCGATGACCTACCGCACCGTTCGCCTGAGCGCGGCGGGGACCACCCTGGTCCTCGGCGTGCCCGAGACCGGGCTGCCCCACGTCCTGCACTGGGGCGCCTACCTGCCCGACACCGGAGGGCTCGCCGCCGTGTCGGCGCCACCCGCCGCGCACAACGGGGTGGACGTGTCCCAGTGGCTGTCGCTGGTGCCCACCCAGCCCGAGGGATGGCGCGGCCACCCCGGGATCGCCGGGCACCACGAGGGCCGGGCCACCTTCCCCGACTGGACCGTCCGCGAGGTCCGCGAGGACCCGCTGGCGGGCGCGGGCCCCGGCGTCGGCGGGGCCCTCACGGTCCTGGCGGAGGCCGCCGGGCTGGAACTGCGGTGCGAGCTCCGGATGGAGGCCTCCGGGCTGGTCCGCGCACGCAACACGGTCACCAACACCGACGCCGATCCGTGGACCCTGGACACCCTCCGGGTCACCCTGCCCCTGCCCCGCGAGGCGGAGGAGGTCCTGGACCTGACCGGGCGCTGGTGCCGCGAGCGCTCGCCCCAGCGCCAGGAGCTCACGATGGGCACCCGGCTGCGCGCCTCACGCCGCGGCCGGACCGGACACGACGCCCCGCTGCTGCTCGTCGCCGGGACGCCCGGGTTCGGCTTCCGCGGCGGTGAGGTGTGGGGCGTGCACACCGCCTGGAGCGGTGACCACGTCCACCTGGCCGAGCGCCTGCCCGAGGGCGCGGGACAGGCCGACGCGGTGATCGCCGGCGGCGAGCTGCTCCACCCCGGCGAGGTCCGCCTGGCGCGGGGCGAGTCCTACTCCACCCCGTGGGTGTTCCTGTCCTGGTCCGACCGGGGGCTCGACGGCATGTCCGCGCGGATCCACCGCTGGCTGAGGGCCCGGCCGCACCACCCCTCCTCCCCGCGCCCGGTGGTCCTCAACACCTGGGAGGCCGTCTACTTCGACCACGACCTCGCCACGCTCAAGCGGCTCGCCGACACGGCCGCCGGGATCGGCGTGGAGCGGTTCGTCCTGGACGACGGCTGGTTCCGGGGACGCCGCGACGACACCGCGGGGCTCGGCGACTGGACCGTGGACACCGGGGTGTGGCCCGAGGGCCTGCACCCGCTCTTCGTCCACGTCCGATCCCGGGGGATGCGGGTCGGGCTGTGGGTGGAGCCGGAGATGGTCAACCCCGACTCCGACCTGGTGCGCGCCCACCCCGAGTGGATCCTGGCCGCCGAGGGGCGAACGGCCCCGCCCAGCCGCAACCAGCAGCTTCTGGACCTGTCGCGCCCCGAGGCCTTCCGGTACGTGTTCGAGTGCCTGGACGCGCTGGTCACCGAGTACCGGCTCGACTACCTCAAGTGGGACCACAACCGCGACCTGCTCGAACCCGTGCACGCGCCCACCGGCGGAGCCGGGACGCACCGGCAGACCCTGGCCGCCTACGCGCTGCTCGACCGGCTGCGCGAGCGCCACCCGGCCCTGGAGGTCGAGTCGTGCTCCTCCGGCGGGGGCCGCGTGGACCTGGGGATCCTGGAACGCACCGACCGCGTGTGGGCCTCCGACACCAACGACCCCCTGGAACGGCTGGCCATCCAGCGCTGGACCGCCCTGCTGCTGCCGCCCGAGCTGGTCGGCAGCCATGTCGGCGGGCGCACCGCGCACACCACGGGCCGGGACGCGGACCTGTCCTTCCGCTGCCTGGCCGGCCTGATGTCCCACGCCGGCATCGAGTGGGACATCACCCGGTGCACCGACGACGAACTCGGGACGCTGGCCTCCTGGATCGGCCTGTACAAGGAGCTACGCCCGCTGCTGCACTCGGGCGAGGCCGTGCACGCCGACACCCCCGACCCCGCCGACCAGCTCGACGGGGTGGTCGACCCGGACGGGAGCGAGGCGGTGTTCCGGTACGCGCGTCTGGCCACCTCCGCGCGCGCCCTGCCCGGGCGCGTCCGGCTGCCCGGACTGCGCCGGGACCTGACCTACCGCCTGGTGTGGCGGCGGGAGGCGGGGCGGCCCTCCACCATGCAGCACGTGCTCCCGGAGTGGTTCGCCGAGGGCGGGGCGACCGTGTCCGGCGCGGTGCTCACCCGGTCCGGCGTGCAGCTGCCCAACCTCAACCCGTCCCAAGCCCTGCTCCTGCACCTGAGGGAGGCCTGACGTGCCCGCGAACCGCAAGCCCGCCTACCTGGAGGACTTCGCCCCCTCCCGGGGAACCCGAGCGCCCCGCGCCCGCTTCTCCTCCGACGCCCCCTCGCTGGACCTGAACGGTACGTGGCGGTTCCGGCTGCTGCCCCGGGCCGAGGCCGGCACCGACGGGTTCGAGGCCCCCGGCTTCGACGACTCCGCGTGGTGCGACCTTCCCGTGCCCGCCCACTGGCAGATGCACGGCCACGGCTCCCCCGCCTACACGAACATCTCCTACCCCTTCCCGATCGACCCGCCGCACGTGCCCGACGCCAACCCGACCGGCGACCACCGGCGGGACTTCGACCTCCCGAAGGAGTGGCCGCGGGGACCGGCGGTGCTGCGCTTCGACGGGGTCGACTCCTGCTTCCGGGCCTGGTTCAACGGCACCGAGCTGGGCTTTTCCACCGGAAGCCGCCTGGCCGCCGAGTTCGACGTCGGCCACCTGCTGCGCCCCGGGCGCAACACCCTGGCGGTCCGCGTCCACCAGTGGTCGGCGGCCAGCTACCTGGAGGACCAGGACATGTGGTGGCTGTCGGGGATCTTCCGCGACGTCACCCTCCTCGCCCGCCCGTCCGACGGGATCGACGGCCTCGCCGTGCACGCCGCCTACGACCACGCCACCGGGACGGGAACCCTGCGCGTCGACGCGCAGGGGGCGCCGGACGCCCTGGTCAGCGTCCCCGAGCTGGGACTGGTGGACGCCGCCGCCGGTGTGGAACACGAGGTCGGCGCGGTGGAGCCGTGGTCGGCCGAGGTGCCGCGCCTCTACGACGCCGAGGTACGCGCGCCGGGGGAGCGGGTCCGCGCGCGGATCGGCTTCCGGACCGTGGAGGTCTCCGGAGGGCTGCTGCGCGTCAACGGCCGCCCGCTGCTGCTGCGCGGGGTGAACCGGCACGAGTGGCACCCAGACCACGGCCGGGCCGTGCCACGGGAGACCATGCGCGAGGACGTGCTGCTGATGAAGCGGCACAACGTCAACGCGGTGCGCACCAGCCACTACCCGCCCCATCCCGACTTCCTGGACCTGTGCGACGAGCTGGGCCTGTGGGTCGTGGACGAGTGCGACCTGGAGACCCACGGGTTCGAGGAGGTCGGATGGCGCCGCAACCCCTCCGACGACCCGCGCTGGCGCGACGCCTACCTGGACCGGATACGCCGCACCGTCGAGCGCGACCGCAACCACCCCAGCGTCATCCTGTGGTCCCTGGGCAACGAGGCCGGGACCGGGGAGAACCTGGAGGCCATGGCGGAGTGGACGCGTGAGCACGACCCCTCCCGGCCGGTCCACTACGAGGGCGACCGGGACAGCGCGTACGTGGACGTGTACTCGCGCATGTACGCGCCGCACGACGAGGTGGACGCCATCGGCGGGCGCGAGGAGGAAGAGGCGGCGGATCCGGCGGTCGACGCCCACCGGCGTGGGCTGCCCTTCATCCTGTGCGAGTACGGACACGCCATGGGGACCGGCCCCGGCGGGCTGGAGGAGTACCAGCGGCTGTTCGAGCGGCACGACCGCTGCCAGGGCGGGTTCGTCTGGGAGTGGATCGACCACGGGATCCGCCGGCGGGAGCCGGACGGCACCGAGTGGTTCGCCTACGGGGGCGACTTCGGCGAGGTCCTGCACGACGGCAACTTCGTCGCGGACGGCCTGCTGCTGCCCGACCGCGTGCCCAGCCCGGGGCTGACCGCCTACGCCAAGACCGTCGAGCCCGTGCGCGTGGCCCCCCACCCGGGGGCCGGCACCGTCTCCGTCACCAACACCTGGGACTTCCGGGACACCTCGGGCCTGGCCTTCGTCTGGCGGGTCGAGGGGGAGGGGTCCCTCCTGGGCGAGGGCGTCCTGGACGTGCCGGTGATCGCGCCCGGCGCGACCGCCGACGTGCCGCTGCCCGCGCTGCCCGAGCCGTCCGGGGAGACCTGGCTGACCGTGTCCGTCCGGCTGGCCGACGACCGGCCCTGGGCGCCGGCCGGACACGAGCTGGCCTGGGGACAGGCCCGGGTCGGCGCCCTCGGGGCCGGACCGGCGGCTCCGGCCCCCGCCCCCGCCCCCGCCGCCGCCGGCGGCGGCGGGGCGCCGTACGCCGCCGGGGACGGGACCGTGCGGATCGGCCCGGGGCTGCTGGACGCGGAGACCGGCGCGCTGCTCTCGGTCGGCGGGCTGTCCGTGGACACGCCGACGGTGGACCTGTGGCGCGCCCCGACCGACAACGACGTGGCACCGCACGGGATCTCCGTGGCCGCCTGGTGGCGCGGAGCCGGCCTGGACCGGCTCACCTCGCGCCTCGTGTCCACCGGGCGGGAGGACGGCGTGTTCGTCGTCCGGAGCAGGCTGGCCCCGGCAGCCCGGGAGATCGGCATGCGCGTCGTCCACCGGTGGAGCACCGACGGAGAGCGCCTGTTCCTGACCGTGGAGGCCGAGGCCGAGGGGGAGTGGCCCTGCCCGCTGCCGCGCTTCGGCGTGCACATGGCCGTGCCCTCCTCCCTGGGCGGGGTGGAGTGGTTCGGCCGCGGGCCCGGCGAGGCCTACCGGGACGTGTCCCAGGCCGCGCGGGTGGGCCGGTTCTCCACCACGGTCGACGGGTTGCAGACCCCCTACCTGCGGCCCCAGGAGAACGGCAACCGCATGGACGCCAGGTGGCTGGTCCTGCGGGCCGGGGACGGCGGGGGCCTGCGGGTGGAGGGCGACCCGGTGTTCGACTTCACCGCGCGCCGCTGGGACACGGCGGCGCTCGACGCGGCCGACCACCCCCACGAGCTGGTCCCCGGCGACCGGATCCATCTGCACCTGGACCAGGCGCACCACGGCGTCGGCACGGCCTCGTGCGGGCCCGGGACGCTCCCCGGGCACCGCCTGGAGGCCGGACGGCACCGGATCCGGCTCGGATTCGCGCCGGTCGGCTGAGCCCGCGGCACGCGGCCGGAGCGGGTGCGCACACGCGAACGGGGAGGCGCCGACGCGTCGGGGCCTCCCCGAGCCACCTCGCTACTTGTCGTGCTTGCGGTCCCCGGTCAGGGCGTCTTTGGCCTTCTCACCGGCCTGCTTGAGCTTCGAGGTGTTCTTCTCGGTCTTGCCCTCGGCCTGCCACTGCTCGTTGTCCGTGGCCTTGCCGAGGCCCTCCTTGGCCTTGCCCTTGAACTCCTCGGCCTTGTGGCCGGCCTGGTCGCGATCGGACATACCCACCCCCTGGTCGGTGTCAGGTCCTACCCGCACCCGTAACCGCCGAGTGGGAGCCGCAATCATCTTCTCGCCGTAAATCTGGGCATAACGGACAATATGCAGGTCCGACGCGGGTCAGGATCCTAGGAACCAGGTGTGGCCGTGGTCACCGAGGCGAACGGGGCGTGCGTGGTCACCCGCTGGTCGATGCCCTCGCGCACCATCGCCTTGGCCACGTCCACGGCCCTGCCCACGTCGCCGCCCTTGGCGAGCTCGGCGGTGATCGCGGCGGCGAAGGTGCAGCCCGCGCCGCTCACGCGCGCGTCACCGATCTTGGGCGCGCTGAGGACGGTCGCCTCCTCGCCGTCGAAGTACACGTCCACCGCGTCCGGGCCGGGCAGCTCCACACCGCCCTTGACCACGACGTGCCGGGGACCCAGCGCGTGGATGCGGCGGGCGGCCTCGACCAGGTCGTCCACCGTCTCGATGCTCTCCATGCCCGCGAGGGTGCGCGCCTCGAAGTGGTTGGGCGTGATCACGGTGGCCAGCGGCAGGATCTGAGCGGTGAGCGCCTTGTCGGTGTCCAGCGCGGCCCCCGGCTCCTGCCCCTTGCAGATCAGCACGGGGTCCAGGACCACGTGCCGCCACGGCTGGCGGCGCAGCCCCTCGGCGACCACGTCGATGGTGTCCGGGGTGCCGAGCATGCCGAGCTTGACCACGTCCAGGTCGTGGCAGGAGGTCGCCGCCTCGATCTGGTCGGCGATGACGTCCGGGGCGATCGGGACGAAGCGGTGGCCCCAGTCGTTCTTCGGATCGAAGGACACGATGCAGGTGATCGTCCCCATGCCGTAGACGCCCAGCTCCTGGAAGGCCTTGAGATCGGCCTGGATACCAGCGCCGCCGGTGGCCTCCGACCCTGCGATCACGTACGCGCGGTTGGTCATCGGGCACCAACCCCCCTCTGTCGATGTGCTGTTGCGGGCCACGTGGGTCCTCACGGTTCCGCGTACCCGTAGACAATTGCACCACAACGGGCAGACGGGAGATCCCGGCCGCGCGTGGCGTGTGCCATGGTCGGACGGGCGCGGCGAAGGGTTGCGGGACAGGACCGGGGGAACGCCGGTATCCGGAGCGGATCCGGAACGTGCGAACCCTCCGCGACCCGCGAACCGCGGACGTGAGCGAGGAGCCACATATGGCACGGACATCGAACCCCGGGGGCCGGGACACGGACTTCGTCGCACTCGTGGTGGAGGCCTACCACCGCGCGGGCATCCGCGCCGAGCGGCTGTCCGCCACGGGGGTACGCGTCCCCCTTCCCGGCGCCGAACCCTTGGAGACCGACTACGGGGAGGCGGCCGAGCGCGCCCGCGCCCATCCCGTCGAGCAGTACCCGCGGATGGCCGACGAGGTCGTCCGCGCCACGACGCGCATGTTCCGTGAGCGGGGCCTGCCCCTGGGCACCCACTACCCGCCGCGCTCCGACGACCACGGCCGGGGCGCCCTGATCGCGGTCTTCGAGCACATGGGTGTCGACGCCCGCTTCGAGTCACCACAGGTCCTGAGCCTGCCCGTACCCGGAGAGGGGCGTGCCACCACCGACGTCAGCGCCTACCTGGCCGAGGTGGAGAACGCCTCCGTGGACGAGGCCTTCGACGAGGCGGGCCGCTTCGCCCGGGCGGTGTCCCGGCAGATCGAGCGCTCGCGGGAGCAGGAGTCCGTCCCCGCCGAGCGGCTGCGGGTCCGGCTCTACCCCGACAGCGCCTTCCCCGAGGGCGTGATCGACAAGCTCGTGGCCCGCGAACTCGCCCCCGGGCTGTGGCAGGCCGTGGCGGTGGACCGCCCCGACAGCGTGCAGCCGCTCAGCCGCCACGCCCACGAAAGGTCGGGCCGGTCCACGGAGGAGGCCTTCGCCGAGGCCGTGGCCCACACCCTGGAGGAGCCGGTGGAGACCAGCGAGCACGAGATCGACGGGGTGCGGATCGTCCACGTCGGCGGCCGGCACCCCTACGTCTCGGCGCGGGTGCACGTCCTCGGCCGCCACCTGGGGGAGGCGCCGCACGGCGCGCTCGTCGCCTTCCCGGTGCCGCAGGCGGTCCTGGCGCACCCGCTGGGCCAGGGGCACCCGGTCACGGCGATGGGGCGCCTCCGTGAGCTCGCCGAGCGGTTCGTGGCCGACGCCGACAAGCCCGTCAGCTCGCGGCTGTACTGGTGGCGGCCCGGTTCCGGCGCCGAGGCGGACGTGCCCCGCCTGAGCGCCGTGGCGGCCGAGGTGGACCACGAGACCCGGTCGGTCTCGCTGTACACCGACGACCAGGAGTTCGGCCCGCTGCTCAACGCCCTGATGTAGGCGGGACCCGGCGGGCCGGACGGGGGCCGCCCCGGCGCCCGCCGGGGTCGGATCGTCGGGGGTAGCATCCATGGATGTTGAACACTCCACAGTCCCTCACCGACATCCTCGACGACGCGGCGATCCTCTCGCTCGAACACCAGATCCACCTCTCGGAGGTGCTGGGGGAGCACGACTGGCGCGTGGACCTGCAGAACCCCGTCTTCGAGTTCACCGGGGAGCGGACCCTGACCTGTGAGCGGTTCCACCTCCTGGGCAGCGCCGCACCCGGTCCGGGATCGTGGATGTGGGCCTGGGCGAACCCCTCCGGCTTCCCCGCGGAGCTCACCGCGCTCTCCGCCAAGGTCCGCGACCTCGGCCACCAGTACGGGATCGCCGAGCTCTCCAGCCCCGAGGTGCCCATCGACGCGCTGCCCCACGCCTCGGGGGACCCCGTCATGGCGGCCGCCGTCCTCACCGAGGCGGCCAAGGTCCTGACCGGCACCTGGACCTCCTACACCGGCGAGGCCGGAGGCGGCACCAGAGTCGCCTTCCTCATCGAGCACCCGGCGTTCCTGCTGCCGCCGCCCTCCCCCGCCCGCACGATGCGCCTGCTCCAGCAGTCCCTCGCCGAGCTGCCCCTGTCGGACCACCGGCGCGCCCTGTACAGCTACGCCACCATGCGCGGGTTCAACCCGGTGTTCGACGCCCGGGGAAGGCGGCTGACCCTCGGGGCCCAGGGCTTCGGAGCGACCGTGGACTTCGACGACCTCCACCGCGTCGCGAGCATCAACGGAACGGTGCCGGCCGGCGGCTGAAGTACATCGGCCGAGGGTCCGGGCGGCGCACACCGCCCGGCCGGGTCCTCGGGGTCCCTCGCGCGCATAAAAATAGTTCGGTATTATTTTTTCATGGCACGGACAGCGGACCACGAACAGCGCAGGAGGCAGGTCGCCGAGGCGCTCCTGCGCGCGGTGGGGGAGCGGGGACTGGCCCGGACCACCCTCGCCGACGTCGCCGACCAGGCGGGCGTCTCGATCGGCCTGGTCCAGAGCTACTTCCGCACCAAGTCGCAGCTGCTGCGCTTCGGTGTGGAGTACCTCTACAAACAGGGTGAGAACCGGCTCCGGGCGGTGGGCGGCGACGGACTCCCGGTCGCCTCGGTCCGGGACTGGGTCTTCCGCGCCGCCGAGACCCTCCTGCCACTCGACGGCGAACGCCGTGCGGAGCTGACCGTCTGGCTGGAGTTCCTCCCGACCACGATGTCCGACCCGGAGATGTCGCGCCTGCACCGGGACACCACCGGCGCACTCGTGGACATGTTCACGCAGGCGTTGGAGGAGGCCCGGCGCGGGGGAGAGCTGACACCCGACGCCGACGCACGCACGGAGGCCGCCGACCTGGTCGCGTTCGTGGACGGCCTGACCCTGCACCGCCTCGTCACCGGCGGCGTCTACTCCGACGACGCCGTCCGTGCCGCGCTCGACACCTACCTCGACCGGCTCCTCCCGGTCCCCGAGAGCCCGTGACCCCACACCGGCACGACCGTGAGGCGGCCGTATGACCAGCACGAACCAGCAGACCCCCGCGCCGGCCCGGTCCGGCGCCCGGCTCCCCCTTCTCGACGTCCTGCGCGGCGTCGCCGTCATGGGCACCCTGGGCACCAACGTGTGGCTGTTCGCCGCGCCGGGTGCCGAGGCGGGCATCATCTTCGTACCGGACACGATCGGCCCGATGACGGCCTTCCGTGAGGACCCGTCGGCGGCGACCCTCGCGCAGGGCCTGTTCGCCTTCGCCGCCAACGGCAAGTTCCTGGCCCTGCTCACCCTGCTCTTCGGCGTGGGCCTGGCCATCCAGTTCCGCTCCGCGGCCAGGCGCGGCGGGCGCTGGCCCGGCCCCTACAAGTGGCGGGCGCTGTTCCTGTTCGCGGAGGGGCTCGTGCACTTCACGCTGGTCTTCGCCGCGGACGTGCTCATGGGGTACGCGGTGGCCTCGATCGCGGTGGCCTGGCTGCTCAGCCGTGCCCCGAGGGTGCGCAACGCGGTCATGTGGACGGCCGCCGCCCTCCACCTGGCCTTCGTCGGCCTGGTCACGGCCGCTCTCCTCTCCGAACCGGACCCGCGGGGAGCCGAGGTCCCGCCCGGGGCGGTGGAGCTGTACGCCGACGGCGGCTACCTGGAGCAGGTCGCCTTCCGTCTCGACAACGCGCTCCTGTTCCGCGCCGAACCGATCATCACCTTCGCCCTGATGGTGTTCATGTTCCTGCTGGGCGTACGGCTCTTCCGAGCCGGAACCTTCGGTGACGACGACACCGGCCGCCGGATCCGGGGCCGCCTGCTCGTCTGGGGGCTGGGGATCGGGGTGCCGGTCAACCTGGCCGCGTCCCTGGCCGGATCCGACCTGTTCATGCTGGACCGCTACGTCGCGGCCCCCGTCGTGGGGCTCGGCCTCGTCGGCGCCGTCGGCTGGATCGTGGACCGGGCCGACCCCGCCGGACGCGCGGTCACCGCCGTGTCCTCCCTGGGACGCATGGCCATGAGCGGCTACGTGGCGCAGAACGTCGTCTGCGTGCTCGTGTGCTACGGCTTCGGCCTGGGCCTGGCCTCCCGCCTGGCCGGCGCCGGCCCGTGGTGGGTGATGGGACTGTGGGCGTCGGTGTGCGCCCTGCTCCTGACCGCGTCGACGCTGTGGCTGCGCCGCTTCCGCACGGGCCCGCTAGAGGCCCTCCAGAAGACGGTGCTGGCCGGGGTCCCCGAACGCCGACGCGTCATCGGCTGAGGGGAGGGGCCGCACGTCCGGGCGGGTCCCGCGTCCCCTCCGCCGCCGCGGGGTCAGCCCGGGTAGGCGGGGTGGGCGGGGCGTTCGGTACGGGCGGGGGCGGAGGGCGCGTCCCACGGCTTGGAGGTCTCCTTGGCGGCGAAGAAGTCACCGCCCTTGCGCAGGGTGTCGTCGGTGCCCCACGACTCGTCCCGGTCGACCTTGCGCAGGTGCGGGATGTGCTTGCGGCAGTGGATGTAGGCCTCCTCCACGTGCACCACGGTCCACATCAGCGCACGCTGCCCGGGAATCTCGGGCGTGGGCAGACCGGGGATGTGGCGCCGCAGCTCCACGTCCTCCAACAGGGTCGCGCGGCCGTTGACGTGCAGCCCGATGCGGTCGCGTCCGAAGTCCATGAACATCAGCCCCACGTGCGGGTTCTCCAGGATGTTGCCCACGCTGGCGAACACGCCGTTGCCCCGGAACTCCGGGTAGGTCAGGGTGTGCTCGTCGATCACGTGGACGAAGCCGGGCGGTCCCGCGCGGAAGCTGGAGTCGCACTCGCCGTGGCGGTCCGAGGTGGCGACGAACAGCATCTCCTGCCGGGCGACGAACTCGCGCATCCGCGGATTCAGGTGGTCGAGCATCTGGTCGCGGTAGAAGCGTTCGGCGCGCTCGCTCGTGCCGGTGATCTCCTGGACGCGGCGCTCGCCCGCACTGCCGGGTGCGTGTCGTGGGGAGGTCTCGCGCATCACTGCCTCTCACTGGGACTAAAGGGGCTGATGGGGTCTGCGATACCGCAGTGGGCCCTGGGAGGTAAGTCAGGGTGGGGTGGTGCCGGGGTGGTCCGTGGGCCGGCGGGTCAGCGGACCGGCGAGGAGGTGCCGGTCGCCTCGGGTGCCTCGAACCACCGGTCGGACCGGTGGGGCCGGTCAGGCGGTGCGGGCCGGTCGGATCGGGCGGGCTGGTCGGACTGGGTGGACCGGTCGGAACGGGCGGGCTGGTCGGACTGGGTGGACCGGTCGGAACGGGCGGGCTGGTCCGGCCGGGACTCGGAGGGCGCGGCCGCGTGGCGGCTGCGTTTCGCCGGCCTGCCGGCGTCGGCGTCGCGCGCGCCCTCGAGCATGTTGGCGGTGATCCACTCGTAGACCATCACCCAGGCCGAGCTCATGGAGGAGGACCAGGTCGGCGAGATCTCGCTGACCGCACGCACCAGGGCACGGCCCACGTAGGGGTAGTGCTCGGGTTCGACGGCGAGCTCGCGCCTGTGCTGGGCGCCCAGTTGCCGTAGGTAACCGGCCACCTCGTCGGGCTGGTCGAGGTAGTGGACGACCTCCAGCAGGGCGAAGGCCATGCGCTCCTTCTGGGTCCGCATGTTCTCGGGGAACATCGCCCGGACCTCGGGCGCCATGGAGAACAGGTTCTGGTAGAAGCGCTCGGCCAGGCGGGTCGACCCGGGCGGTAAGGAGGAGCAGGAGTGCCGGACCGCTTCGATGACGGCCGGGGCGGGAAGCGGAACCTCTTTGATGGAACGGGGAGACAAAGGAAGCCTCCAATCGGGGTTGCGGGAGGGGAAACACCACGGGGGCGCACACACCACGACAACGTGGATACTGAGAGTGACTATCCTGGAAATGGCGAAAGACGTGTGCCCGCCGGTTCCGCGCGGGGCCGACGGTGCCGGTCCCGCGTGCGTCGTGCCGGGTGCCGCGTGTGAGGATCGGTCCTCAGGTCACCGCGGGCACGGCGGCCCCTCTGCGGTTCGGGGTGAGGGAAGCGGACGTGCCGTCCCTCCGGCAGTGCCGAGGTTGGCGGGATCCCTCATCGCTGCCTCGTTCTCTTCTTCCGGATTCAGTGTCCGTCCACGGTCCGGGCGGCTGTGAACGCCGCACGGGGAGCGGATGGCGATCGTTTCACCGCTCGCATGATCCGATCCCTTCCTCGCGTGTACGTCGTGGCAATGTAACAGAAGTGTGGACATATTTGGACGTTACTAACCGGTAGCGTAAAGGATCCCCAGGGTTACCAGGAACCCCTGCCGCCACCTTCGCCACTGTATGTGTCGGGTGCGGGCTTTCTGTAAACCGCGTACCGCCGCTCCCGTGTGTCTCCACGGTCTCGTACCGAACGCCGTCGCGCGTCCCCGTGCCCGTCAGGAACGCCGGTGTCCGGCTCCTGCCGCGCGCCGGCGCGGGGACACGGGCCGCCGGGCGAAGCACACCGCGACCGCCATCAGCGCGCAGAGCAGTGCCAGCCCCAGGACGCCGGGGCGGTAGGACCCCGCCCATTCGTGGGCCAGGGACAGCAGGATGGGCCCCACCGCGGTGGAGGCGACCGCGACGGACTGGGTCACCCCGCGCAGGGAGCCGAGGTTGGCGGTGCCGAAGTAGAAGGGCAGCGCGGCGTTCTCCACCGCGCGGGCCCCGGAGGCCGCGGCGCCCAGCGCCATCCCGTAGAGGACCGCGGCCAGGCCCGGGGAGACCAGCGGCAACAGGGTGAGCGCCAGAGCGTGCATGGCCATGGCCGCGCACATCAGCGCCTTGGGGGACACCCGGTCGGCGGCCGAGCCGAACAGCAGCGCCGAACCCAGTCCGGCGACGGTCTGGGGCAGGAAGTTGGCGGCGGCCTGCGTCGGGGTGAGCCCCTGCTCACCCAGCACGGCGATCTGGTGGAAGAACACCGCGGTGGACACCAGGCCGCTGCACGCCACCGCCCCGGTCAGCGCCCAGAAGACGGAGGTGCGCACGATCGCCCGCAGCGGCCACTCCGGTTCGGCGGTCGCGGCCGGCTCCGCGTGTACGGGCTCCTCCAGCTCCCCGGACCTCCCGGGCCCCCCGGCTTCCCCGGACCTCCCGGGCCCCCCGGCTTCCCCGGACCTCCCGGGCTCCCCGGCTTCCCCGGACCTCCCGGGCTCCCCGGCTTCCCCGGACCTCCCGGGCTCCCCGGCTTCCCCGGACCTCCCGGGCTCCCCGGCTTCCCCGGACCTCCCGGGCTCCGCGGGCTCCCCGGTCCGCTCGGGCACCCGGGCGACCCCGCGCAGGCCCCAGAACGCCAGGGGCAGCACGACCACCCAGATGAGCAGTGCCTCGGCGGCGAAGGTGTACCGCCAGCCCAGCACGGAGACCACCTGCTCGGCGACCAGCGGGAACAGCGAGATCCCCGCGCTCCCCGCCGAGGTGGTGAGCCCGAGCAGGGTGCCCCGGCCGCGGGTCACCGAGATCGCGACGGCGGTGCTGGCGATCAGCGACATGCCGCCCTGGCCCAGGGCGCGCACCCCGACGAAGCCGGCGGTCAGCCCCACCAGGCCCTGCACGCAGGCCAGCAGGACCAGGAACCCGCCGAAACCCAGCGCCACGGCGGCCAGGACCCGCTGGACCCCGAACCTGTCGACGGCCCGCCCCAGCCAGGGCAGCGCGAGCGCGCCGCTGAGCGTGCCGCACATGTAGGCGAGGGAGACGGCCGAGCGGCTGACGTCCAGGTCGGTGACGAGGTGGTCGACGAACACGGAGACACCCGCGGTCTGTCCCGGACCGCTCAGCGCCAGGACCAGCGCGGACGCGGCCACGACCCGTGCGGGTGAGGGGGCCGTGCGGGCGGGGCTCCCGGTCGGCTTCACCGGGCGCCTTCCGGCGGGGAGGAGACGGGTGTCGGCGCGTGGGGGCGGGTCCTGTCGGTCATCGGGCCCATTGTCCCGTCCCGGCCCCGAGCCGCGGCGTCCGCCCCCGGGCCGATCGGTGGGGCGGGCCGACCGATCGGTCGGCCCGCGCGATCCGCCGGTCCCGTGGCCGTGCGGGCGGTCCGCGGGACACCCCTCCGGGCGATGCCCGGGACACGCCGACCACCGACGCCGGGAACCCGCACGAGCGCCACGGGGAGAAGGCCGCCGTCGACGATGTGCCCTTGCCGTCGAGGAGGGCGGGATCTTCGGCCCCACCGGTCGGTGGACCGGCCGGAGGCGTCGCCGGTGTGAACCAGGAGGTCTCCTTCGCGGCGGTCCCGTACCTGTAGCGCGTCCCGCCCGGCCCCGCCGTGAGTACAGGATCACGCTGGAGTGGGCCGGACCGGGAGGTGCCCTCCCGTCCGGCCGCACGTTCGGTCAGCGGCGCGAGGCCTCCAGCCTGGTCCGCAGGGAGTCGGCACGCGTGACGTAGCCCTCGCGCACGTTCTCGTTCTCCACGCGGTTGACCTCCCACACGTACTGCGCGTGGCTCCGGTAGCGCTCCACCAGCTCGTCCTCGTCGAAGGGGACGTGCGAGCCGAACAGCACACAGAAGTAGTCCTCCGGGTTCGCCGGGGCGTTGTCGCCGGTGTTCAGCGCCGTGGGCACCTCCACCTGGGAGAGACGGATGCCTCCCTCGGCGAACCCGTCCCCGTCCCGGACGATCTCCCCCTGGCCGGTGCGCGCGATCGGCTCCGCGCTCGGCGGCGGGGTCCCGTCCGAGGCCCACGCACTGAGGTGGTCGTAGGAGGCGTTGAGCACGTGGTGCAGCGGCGCGCGGCTGAACGGCGGCTCGACGCAGTCGTACTGCGACTGCCGGCCGAAGTCGCGTTCCTCGATCTCCGCACGCGCCCGCCTTCCGGCCCAGCCCGAGTGCGCGGTGCCCGCCACCTCCCAGCGGCGGAAGGTCCCGGTGTCCTCCGCCGGACCGATCCAGGCGACGTCGGTCTCCGACAGCACCTGGAACACCGGTTCGGTGCGGTCGGCCTCGGGGGCCGTGCCCACGACGAAGCCGTACCCGTCGAAGACCGGCTCGATGTGGGGAAGGACCTCCTCGTAGTAGACCGTCATGCGGCCCGCGGACTGCGACGCCCCGATGGCCAGGACCTGGTCGATCCCGATCCCGCCGGTGAGGTCGCCGGAGGAGCGCAGGGCCTGCGCCGCCTGCGAGAAGACGTCGTAGGAGAGCTGGTCGCCGCCGACGGTGCCGCCGTCCGTGACGTCCAGCCGGCCGTAGCGCGCGGGGCTCCACTCCGTCAGATGGGAGACGCCGACGTTCTGCGCGGACACCCCCACCCAGGTGTAGCCCGAGCGCATGATGTGCTTGGCGCTGGGCCCCCAGAGGGCGTCCAGGTCGCTGCCCGCGCTGACGTTCTGCCACTCGGTGAGCGCGGTGCCGTTGGAGTCGCGCGGATCGTCGGGGCGGCGGACCACGACCCGGGTCCGGTAGGGGTGCTCGGAGACGACCTCCCCGCCGGAGTACCGGTTGGCGGTCCCGGAGATGACGAACTCCTCCTCCACGTAGTCGTAGAGGTCGAGGTTCTCGGTCGTGGAGAAGAAGGGGTAGGTGTCCTCGACGTCGTCGGCGAGGGGGTCGCCGGGAACGCTTCCGGGAAGGGGGCCCTCGATCTCGGGGACGGGGACCGGGAGCAGGGCGTCGTCGGCGGGGGAGGCCAGCGCGGCGGGGGAGGCGAGTGCGGTACTGATCCCGAGTGCGGCGCTGACTCCGAGGGCGGTGACCGTGGTGAGGCGGTGCGCTTTCGTAGCCACTGCGGTGCCTTTCGTTCGTACCAACACGGACGGTCCGTCGTTGGTCACTGCTGGCCACGCGAAGGTATGTCGGCGCGAACACGCTGACAACGGGGTGAGGGGCGGTCGGACACGGAACAGGTCGTTTCCCCGATGAGGTCCGCGTTCGGCGAGGAAGACGGCCCGGCGGCGCGGACTCCCCTCGGGGAACCCGCGCCGCCGGGCCGTCGGTGCTCCCGTCCGCTACGAGGCCTACAGCCAGTCGGTGTACTTGTAGCTGGACTCGTCACGCGTCTGGAAGAGCTCGTTGCGAGGGTCCGGCCCACGTCGTCCACGCGCCAGATCTCGCCCCACACGCGGGCGGTGCGCCGCACCCGCTCGGTACGGGGCGTCCGCCGTTCGGCGAAGGCCTCCAGCGCCTGGCACGCGCCCTGCGCCGGGTACTGGAGCACGGGGTGGGCGGCGTCGCCGACCAGGACGGTGCGTCCGTCCACCCAGCCGGAGATCGGCTCCCGGTCGGCCATCGGCCACCACTGGTTCCGCCACAGGTGCTCCATGGCCGAGTGCACCGCGTCGCAGCAGTCGGCGAAGGCGGCGTCCAGCTCCTCGGGACCTCCCCACCCGGTCTCGCCGCGGTCGAAGGCGGGGCTGCGGAGGACCGCGGCGAAGTTGAGCATGTTCCCCTGGCGCAGGGGACAGCGGACGAAGTGGCAGCCGGGGCCGATCCGGGCCACGACCTCGTTCGCGGGCTCCTCCCCTCGGGCAGGGGCAGGGCGCTCCGGTAGGCGACGTAGCCGGAGTCCACGGTGGAATCACCGATGGCCTGCTCCCGCACGACGGAGCGCAGGCCGTCGGCGGCGATGACCACGTCGCTCTCCACCACGGTGCCGTCGGCCAGGTGCGTGTACGCGGTGTCCTCGGTGTCCTCCACCGAGGCCACCGTGCGCCCGGTCTCCAGGGTCACCCCGGCCTCGTACGCGCGCTCACCGGGCAGCTCGAAGGCCGCGGCCCGGTGACCGTGCCGCTGGTCGCCGAGGCGGCCGTGGACGTGCGGCGTCCGTGCTGGGAGCGGTGGGGTGTGCCCCGTCCGCCGCTCACCCGACCAGGTGCTGGCGCGGCCGGAGCCAGCGGTAGCCGTAACCGCTCAGCCCCAGCGTCCGGGTGCCGGCGTCGAACGGCGGATAGCCGGTGTCGGCGAGGACGTCCACCAGGCCGTCGCCCTCGCCCTCGGGGACCTTCACCTCGACGTCGTCGGCGGAGAGGTTGACGACCGTGATGACGGTGGACCCCTCGTGGTCGTGGCGCAGCGCCAGCACCGCACGGCGGCCGACGTCGAGGACGCGGGTCCGGCCGAGCCCGAGCTCGCGCAGCCCCAGACGCGTGCGCACCAGGTTGCCGGTCTTCGAGAGCAGGCTGTCGTGGCGCAGCGTCTGGGCGTAGACGTTGACGCGCTCGTGGCCGTAGCGTCCGCCGGTGATGAGCGGCGCCGCCAGGCGTTCGGGGGGCGCCGTCGAGAAGCCGGCGCCGGCGTCGTCGGACCACTGCATCGGCGTGCGCACGGCCAGGCGTTCGGGACGGGCCAGCTCGTCGCCCATGCCGATCTCCTCGCCGTAGTACAGCAGGGGGGTGCCGGGCAGCGACAGCATCAGGGCGTGCGCCATCAGGATCCGGCGTTCGTCGCCGCCGAGGATGGGGGCCAGCCTCCGGCGGATGCCGCGTCCGTAGGCGCGCATCGACCGTTCGGGGGCGAAGGCGCGCATGACCTCCTCGCGGTCCGCGTCGCCGAGGCGTTCGAGGTCGAGCTCGTCGTGGTGGCGCAGCCAGTTCGCGTACTGCCCGAACCTCGGCGGTGGCGGCTGCTCGCGCAGCGCCCGCGCGAGGGGCTCGCCGTCGGAGCGGGCGAGCGCGAGGAAGAGGTGGTTGTTGAGCCAGAAGTCCAGCAGCATCGTCAGGCCCTGTCCGTCGGCGAAGTAGTCGTCGTACTCGCCGATCGGAACGTCGACCTCGCCGATCAGCACCGCGTTGGGCCGGCGCAGTGACACGAAGTCGCGCATCTCGCGCAGCAGCCACCGCCCGTCCTCGGCCGGGTCGGCCTCCCGCGCCCGCTCGACCATGTAGGGCACCGCGTCGACGCGGAACCCGGAGACGCCGAGCCGGAGCCAGAACGCCATGACCCTGTACATCTCCTCGCGTACCCGCGGGTTCGCCAGGTTCAGGTCGGGCTCGTGGCGGTAGAAGACGTGCCGGTAGTACTGCTGCGCCTCCTCGTCCCACGTCCAGACGTCGTCCTCGACCGTGGGGAAGATGGGCTCGACGTCGGTCTCGTGCGGCTCGTCCGCCCACACGTAGTAGTCCCGGTAGGGGGACGTGCGGTCGTGGCGCGCCTCCTGGAACCACGGGTGCTGGTCCGAGGTGTGCTGGAAGACGAGGTCGATGATGACCCGCAGACCGATCTCCTCGGCCTTCTCCAGCAGCTCCACGAAGTCGGGGAGGTCGCCCAGCCTCGGATCGACCGCGAGGTGGTCGTTGACGTCGTATCCCCCGTCGCGGAACGGCGAGGTGTAGAAGGGCAGCAGCCACAGGCACGTGGCGCCGAGCCCGCGCACGTGGTCGAGCCGCTGGGTCAGACCGCGCAGGTCGCCCCAGCCGTCGCCGTCGGAGTCGTTGAACAGGACCGGGTCGACGGCGTAGACGGCGCTGTTGCGGTACCACAGTGGCTGCATCTCACTCTCCAATACCGATCCCCGAAGACGTAGTCAGCACTGCCCACGGTCGACGGAGCGAACACGTACCGGTGGCGGGAGGTGAGGCGGCCTCCGGCCCTCCGGCCCGGATGCGCCGGGCCGGCCCCGCCGCCGGCGGTGTCCCTCCCCTCCCTAGGCTGTCGGGATGCTCGTGCGCAGCCGTTGGGCCGTCCTGTCCGTCAGCATGGTGGCGCAGGTGGCCAGTGTGTCGGCGATGTTCGGCGTGCCCGTCGTGCTGCCGCAGCTGCGGGAGGCCTTCGGGGTCACGACGGCGCAGGCCGGGGTGCTGGCCGGGCTGCCGTCGCTCGGGCTGCTGCTCACGCTCCTGTTCTGGGGACTGGTGATCGACCGGGCCGGGGAGCGGTGGACGATGGCGCTGAGCCTGGTCCTCACGGCGGGCGCGCTCGGGCTGCTCTGGTCCGTCTCGCACCTGTGGAGCGCCGCCGTGGTCCTGCTGCTGGTGGGAGCGGTCGGCGGTCCGGTCAACGCCGCGAGCGGGCGGCTGGTGCTGACCTGGTTCCCGGCGGGGGAGCGCGGTCTGGCCATGGGCGTCCGGCAGTCGGCGCTGCCCCTGGGCGTGGGCGTCTCCGGCCTGGTGCTCCCCGGAGCGGCCGAGGCGTGGGGGTTCGTCGGGGCGATGACGATCCCGGCCGTGCTCGCGCTCCTCGCGGTTGCGCTCGTGCTGATGATGCCCGCGGAGCCGCCCGTGGACGCCCCGGTGCGCGCCCCGGCGCCGGACGGGGCGGGGGACACGGAGCGCGCGCCGGCCTCCCCGGCCGGATCGCCCTACCGTCACGGGGCCGTCTGGCGGGTACACGGCGTGAGCATGCTGCTCGGGGTCCCGCAGATCACCCTCATGACCTACGCGGTCATCTACCTGGTCCAGGAGCAGGGGTGGGGCGCGCCCGCCGCGGGCGCGATCGTCGCGGCGGCACAGGTGCCCGGGGCCGCCGGGCGACTGCTGCTCGGCGTCCGGTCGGACCGGACCGGGAACCGGATGCGGCCGGTGCGGTGGTTGGCGGTCGCCTCCGGGACCTGCCTGGTCCTGCTCACCGCGCTGCCGAACGCCTGGGCCTGGACGGCGGTGCCGATGGTCCTGCTCTGCCTGGTCCTGACGATGTGGCACAACGGTCTGACCTTCACCGCCGTCGCGGAGATCGCGGGCACCTCCTGGGCCGGGAGGGCCCTGGCCGTGCAGAACTGGCTCCAGGCCATCAGCACGACGCTGACCCCGGTACTCATGGCGGCCGTGATCACCCTCGCGGGCCTGCCCGCCGTCTTCGCGGTGGCCGCGGTCTTCTCCGCCGCCGCCGTCGCGGTGGTGCCGGTCGCGCACGGGCGCCCCTAGGGCGTGTGTGGTGGGTGCCGCCCGTGGTTTGGAGGGTGCTGCGCGCGAAGTGCGACCGTTGAGGGCGGTGGGAGGGAGACGGGCGGGCGTATCCGGTGGTGGCCTCGCAAGGCCGAGGAAGGAGTGCCCCTACTGTGCCTGCCTCGCGAGCTCGGCGGTGTCGCACGGCGGGGCCCTCCTGGTTCGGCTGTCGACCGATGAGAACGCGGCGAGGGTGCCGCCGGGGCGTCGCGCAGCAGGGTGAGTATCCGCCGTACACGCCCCAGCAACGCGTCCCAGGGGGAACCCGGGGTTCAGGACGCCGGGGAGGGGGCGTCGTCCCACTTCAGCAGGGGGTGTCCTCGTCGTCGGCGCCGACCGCGGGATCGAGGCGGTTCCAGACGTCGACGAGGTCGCGGAGGTGGTCGTCGTCGAGTCGGCTGAAGAAGAGTTCGCGCAGATCGCCGTGGTGCCGGCGCCGCGCCTCACGCAGGCACGTCCGTCCGCTGTCGGTCAGGACCGCGTCGAAGCCGCGGCCGTCGACGGCCGAACGCCGCCGTTCGATCAGTCCGCGGCTCTCGAGCCGGTCGGCGAGGCGGGTGAACCCGCCGCTGGACATCAGGCGGCTCTGGGCGAGATCCGACATCCGCATGCCGTTCGGTCCGGCGGCGTCGAGCGTGGCCAACACGCTGTACTCGGCCATGCTCACGTTCAGGGAGGCGAGCCCCGCCTCCAGCGCGCGCCAGAGCCGGTCATGGGTGAGCAGGAACCCTCTCCACGCCTCCTGTTCGAGGTCTCGCAAGCCTTCGGTCGCCATGGGGGGCATGCTATCCGCTGCCCGGAGTGCGCCTTCGGAACGCGTGGCCCCGGAAGCAGGTGCCTCGGGGCGCCCACCTGCCGACACCGCAGGGCGGGGCATGCCCGCGTCGTCCGAGGGCTTACTCGCCCGCGCATACGGTTTCCGGCCAACGGGCCCGGCCGCCGGCCGTCCAAGGCGATGAGCCTCGTCGACGTCGTCCTCGACACGCTGGCGGGGGCGCCTTCCCCGGAGACGTCCCGGACCGACGTGTACCGCCTGGGTCCGGGGCTCACCGGAGCGGCCGGGCGCGACGGCGTCACGCCCGGGGCCGAGGCCGTGCTCCGACCCGCCGGGGAGGCCGGCCTCCTGGTCGCGGCGGCACCGGTGTCTCGTGCCGGGTTTATTGGAGGCTCGGAACCAACGCTTCGCCTTCTGTTGACCCGACCCGCTGCCCATAGAAGCTCTCCTCGAACTCCGCCGGCGGGACCAGTCCAGCAGGGCGCGTCTGCCCGGCTCGTCCAGGATTGTGCGGTGGATCTTGGGCCACAGGCCCATCTCGGTCCAGGTCTTTCAACCAGCGGTGGGCGGCGCGGGTGACGCCAAAGAGGCCGTCGGCCTTCTCCCATGAACAGCCGGAGGCCTGGAAGAACAGCACGGTGGTGAGTAACGCTCTTTGGTCGGCGCGGGGGCGACCGGTCTTCGGTGGCGGGGGCAGTAGCGGCTGGACGATCTCCCAGAGCCCGTCGGGCAACACATCAATCACAGAGTGTGCTCATGCCAGGCGCAGAGCTACTTCGCTGGGCTTTCGAGATGAACTCTCAGGGGCTGCCCTGTCCTGACCGGTTTTCATCGAGCTGGGGAAAGTGAGGGTCTCCGCGTCCGATCTGCCCCGGTCGTGATCCCGATTTTCCCCAGCTCGATGAACCACGCCGCGGCGGGGAGAACCGTGACCGATGCGGCACGAGCAATAGCAATGTGACCCGCATCACCTTTTTGTGAGAACCGATCGCGGATCCGCCACGTCTTGCCAAGCGTGAGAAAAACTCGGGGAGCGATCGAGTCGGCCGACGAGGCCGGCCTCGTCCGCTTGGTTGCCAAGGGGGACCGGGCGGCTTTCGAGGAGCTGTACCGCCGGACCTCGCCATGGCTGGCCCTACGTTTGCGGCGCCGATGCAGCGATGAGCAGATCGTGGCCGAGGTGCTGCAGGAGTCCTACCTCGCCGTATGGCGGGCGGCGGGAAGTTTTGCCGGGACAGCGGTGGACGGCAGCGCCGCGGGGTGGCTGTGGACCATCGCCGCGCGCCGGCTCGTGGACGCGTTCCGGCGCCGTGCGCGGTATCTGCATCCGCCTCCGGAAGCCGCCGAACCGGTGGCCGCCCCAGCCGCGGAGGACGAAGCGCTAGCCGGAGCGGTCAGCGGCGAATTGGGAAGCGCGTTGAACACGCTGGCACCCGAACTGCGGCAGGTGCTGCAGGCCATGGTGCTCGACGGGCTGTCGGTGCGGGAGACCTCCGTGCTGCTGGGACTGCCGGAGGGAACCGTGAAGACTCGGGCGCGCCGGGCGCGGACCATCATGCGGGAGGCACTGTCATGAACGACCAGCACAAGACGCATGCTTCCATCGAGCTGATCCGCCGCTACGCGCGCGCTGACGCGATCGCCGGCGAGGTGCTGTGGTCGCTGGAATCGCACCTGGAATCCTGCCCGTCCTGTCGCGCCCGCCTCGCCGAGGAAGTGCCCGGCCAGGCGCCCCGGACGGCGGCGCTAGTCGATCGAACCTGGGAAGCACTGGCACCGTCCCTGACCACCGGCCCGCCCGTACCCCGCCGGGGGCGGCTGGCACGGTTGGCGGGCTGGACCTCGCCGGCGATGCTTCCGTGGGTCGTTGGCGCGGCACTGGTGGCAGTGCTGGCTGTGGCCGTCGATTCGTTCTTCGCTGTCCCCGGAGGCCGTCCGCTGGTGCTGCTGCTGGCCCCGGTCATTCCGGTGCTCGGCATCGCCGCGGTATGGACGAGAAGTCTCGATCCGGCGTATGAGCTGGTGACCGCGACCCCGCGAGCAGGGCTTTATCTGCTGCTGCGGCGCACGGTAGCCGTGCTGGCGGTGGTGATGCCGGTGCTGGTCGTCGCGGGCCTCACCACAGGCACGTCATCGGTGGTCTGGTTACTGCCGTGTCTGGCCTGCACGGCCGTAACCCTCGCGCTCGGCAGCGTCATCAGGTTGGAGCGCGCTGCCGCTGTGGTCGTGACGCTGTGGTCGCTGGGTGTGCTCGCCCCCGGCCTGCTGACGTCGCAACTGCCGGTAGCGGTCGCCCCGGTGGCCGTTCCGGTGTGGGGCGCGGTCTTCGCGGTCGCAGCCGCGGTGCTGATGCTGCGCGCCAGGTCGTTCGTCCGGATGTGAGAGCAGCCGGAATTCAAGCCGGTATTCAAGCCGGAAACCCAGCAGGTGGAGAAGACAGGAGAGATGTGATGGCACGCGTGGTGGGGGCGGCCGAGACCGCCCCGGCGAACCATGCCTGGGAGATCCGCGCCGAAGGGCTGCGGGTCGCCGCCGGGCGGCGGATGGCCGTGGACGGGATCGATCTGACGTTCGGCACGGGAGTGCATGGCCTACTGGGTCCCAATGGGGCGGGCAAGACCACTTTGATTCGGGCGCTGGCCACGGTACTGCGCCCGTCAGGCGGTGGACTGGAGCTGCTCGGCGAGTCCGTCAGCGGGCGCGTCGATATGCGCCGCATACGGCGCCAGATCGGGTACCTGCCGCAAGACTTCGGTTTCTACCGCAGGTTCACCGTCCGCGAGTTCGTCGAGTACATGGCATGGCTCAAGGAGGTACCCAAGAGCGGTATAGCCGATGCGGTGCAGCATGCCATCGAAAAAGTCGGTCTGGCAGACCGGGCCGATGACCGGATGAAAACGCTCTCTGGCGGCATGGCGCGCCGGGCCGGAATCGCCCAGGCCATCGTGAACGGCCCGCGGATCCTGCTGCTCGATGAGCCGACCGCGGGCCTGGACCCATCGCAGCGCATGCAGTTCAGGCAGTTGCTGCGCGGGCTGAGCGAGGACACCTGCACGGTGGTGTCGACGCACCTGGTGGAGGACGTCGCCACCGTGTGCACCGACGTGGCACTTGTCGATGAGGGGCGCCTGGTGTTCCAAGGGCGAGCGGCCGATCTCGCCGCTGCGGGCAGCGGCACCGATTCCGGTGACAGCCCGAGCGAGCGGGGGTATTCGGCCCTGCTGGCCCGCCACCACGCCACCGGGGAGGGAACACGATGAGCACGAGGATTCTGCGCACCGAGCTGCGCCGCTCAACCGCACCGTGGATCTGCTTGGCCTTGGCCGTGCTCACACTGGCCCTGCTGTACCTGCTCCCCGGCCCCTGGGGCAAGGGGACCGGCGCATGGGACCAGCAGTGGCAGGGACTCGCGCAATGGCAGCGGTCCATGCTCATGCTCACCTGGCCGGTGGTGGTCGGCCTCGGTGCCTGGCAGGGCACTCGGCAGCGCCGTTCGCGGATGGACGAGGTACTTTCCAGCACGCCGCGATCCTCGTGGCAGCGCTCGGCGGTGCTCGCGGCAGCGGTGGCGATCGGCTTGACCGTCGCCTGCACAGCGATATTCGCGGTGGGGGCGGCGCAGGTGGCCTCGGCCACCAGCTATTTCTCGCTCTCCTGGCTGGCCGTGTTCGCCGTCGGTGTTCTCGCGCTGGTCGCGGGGAGCCTGCTGGGAATGGGGCTCGGCCACCTCTTGCCGTATATGGTGACGCCGCCGCTCGTGGCGGCCGGCGGCTACGCGCTGGTCATGCTGCTGCTGAATATCGAGATTTCCGTAGAGGCCGATCCCGACCCGTGGCGCATGAAAGCAGCGCTGCTTTCACCGGGACTCGACGGTGCCGAGAGCGCCTACAGGCTGGTGGCCCACCAGGTGAGCCTTGCCCAGGCGCTGTGGTTCCTCGGTATCGCCGCGACCGGGTTCATCCTGCTGGCAGCGCGGGATTCTTGGACAAGGATCGCCTCAGCGGTGCCCGGTCTCCTCGGCGGTGTGCTGGCCATGGTCCTGCTACCGGGCCAGGCGAGCGCGGCCTACCCCCACGACACCCAAGCGGCGGCGCTGGTGTGCGACGAGGACGGGCCGCGGGTGTGCGTAACCCGGGCGCACGAGCACCTGCTGGACGATTTCGCCGGTACCGCCAGGCAGGCGCTCGCCAAGCTCGCAGTCCTGCCGGAAGCGCCGACCTCGGTGGAGGAAGTACCCGTTTTCGGTAATGAGGAGCGGGCTTCGCTGCCACGGACCGCGGACACGGTCTCGGTGAGCTCCGACATACTGATGCAGTTCGAGCAGAGTGGAGAAGGGGAGTCCGATGGTGCGGACGGCCTGCTTATGGCACTCCTCGCCGGCGCCGGAACCCCGGCCTGCGGCGTTGAGGAGACGGAGATCTCCGCGCGCATCGTCACGGCCAACTGGCTGCTGGGTGCGGAACTGCAGCCGATACCGATCCTGTACCCGTGGATCTCCGAGGATGGCTCCGCCTATCAGGAAATGGTGCGCCCGGCCTGGGAAACGCTGCGGTCCCTACCGCGCGAGGAGCAGATACGCCGGGTCGCCGCCGTGCGCGAGGCCGGACTCACCTGCGAGAGCGACCAGCTCGATCTCCTCACCCAAGGGGTGAACCCTCAATGAGATGGTTGACCCTCTATACGCGGTCCCGGCAGCTACCGATCGTACTGCTCGTGTTCCTGGCCGGAGCCGTCCTTCTGTGGGGACTCACCCTCTGGTGGGGGGCCGACCAGACCGGTAGCCGACTGATGAGCGTGACGATGGTACTGGGGGTGGCCGCGGCTTCGGCCGGTCTGTGCGGGTTCGATGCCGCATGTGAGCGTACGGCTTCGTTCACCTGGCCGCCACGGCGTGCCGCGCACCTGGTCGCCCTCGCCGCGATGGCAGCGGCCGGCCCCCTTGTGGTGGACGTATTGGCCGATTCCCATCTGCAGACCGAAGTGATCGTCAGAGACGCCGTTGGCCTGGTCGGTCTGGCCGGGGTCGGCGCGGCCCTGGCCGGCGGTTCGTTCGGCTGGTCCTTTCCCTTCGGGGCAACCGTACTGGCGAACGTGCCGATCGAGGCGGACTCGGATGCGCTGCGGGTACTGACCTGGCTGGTGCAGCCCGCGGACAGCGCCGCGGCGATGACCACCGCACTCGTGTTCGCCGCCGCGGGGGTGATCGGTTACGCGGCATGGGGGCCTCGACCTGCATGAGCGTCGCACTCACCTCTTGACGGCCCCGGCCGTCATCCCGCCGACGACGGACACCTTCCGCCAGCGCAAAGCAGGCAAAGACTGAGAGCCTGCAGGCCAGTGCTGGGAGCGACGCCGCGAAGCTGATCGAGCAGTCGAACGCGGCCGAAGGCGGTCTGCACATCGAGAACCCGGATCCCGAGACCCGGGCCCGTCACCGCAGGGCACTCGATCGCGCCAAGCGGGACGGGCTCGTCCCGGCGGGTAAATCGCTCCGGCACACCGGGCGCAGTTCCGAAGACCTGATCATCCAGCTGATCGATCCGGCCAACGGCGGCGAGACAGAGTGGAACCGGATCCGGGGTAGCGCCGGCACTACCTGTACAGGGACAGCGGCGATCGTGGACGAGCTCCGTCGTGATCCTTCGATGGTTCAGGTGCCCGAGCAGATGCTGCCTCGCGCGATAGCTGTCGTCGAGGCTGTCGGCACCGCGGTGAGCAAGGGTGACTACCGGCTTGTGCTGACCAGGAAGCCCCGAAACACCGGCCTGTTCGTCACGGTCGACGGTCACCAGTATGACCTGACCGTCACGGAGGACCAGGAGCGGGTGGGGGAACCGACGCCCTCGGGGTTCAGGCGCTCAGGCGACCGCTATCGGCGGCACCCGCCGGAGTACGAGCACAGGTGGACCGGTCGGCTGCGACTCGGGGCCTCACCGGAGACGTACGCCGAATGCGCCGACTGGAGCGGAGCGCCGGCTCAGGGAGCGGGAAGAGGAACAGGAGCGCCGGGACCGTGAAAAGCGCGCCGCGTGGGAGAAGGCGATGGCCGAAGCCCGAAGCCGGGCCGTCGTGGCGAAACGCAACGCGCTCTTCCGCGATGCGGTGGAATCGTGGACCACGGTCGGTGGGATCCGGCGGTTCTGTCGGGAGTTGGAGGAGGAGGCCGGCGGCTGCGCCGATCCTGAGCACGCCGAGCGGCTGAGGCAGTGGGCGCAGTGGGGAGAGGAAACCGCCCGAAGCCGGGACCCCGGCCGATCCGACTCAGGACTGCGGAGCCAGTCCTTCGACGCAGTTCCCACTCCGGACGAGCCGCGCCCCTTCGTCGGGGACTGGAGTCCCCACGGGCCGTACCGGTACCGGCCGTTGCCGAAGGAGTCGCCGTCGGAGGCGCCGGAGTACAGCGACGGGGGGTACTTCCGCAGTCGGGGAATTCCGCCGTGGCGGCGCGGTTGACCGATCCCGTTCGGCAGCCAGTTCACGATGACGTCACCGGTGTTCGAGCACTACGGCGTGCAACTGTGGGTGCCCGAGATCGGTGGTCCCATCGACCCGGCCGACGAAGCCCACGAACTGATCATGTCGATGTACGGCGGCATCTCCAAAGGTGAACGGACCCGCATCAGGACCCGGGTCCGCGCTGCCATGACAGCCCAGGCTCTCCTGGAAGGCCGGTACTTGGGCGGGCGCCGCCGTACGGATACAGGCTCGTGGACGCGGGCCCGCATCCCAACCCGTCCAGAGCTGCTGACGGCAAGAGGCTGCACCGGCTGGCCCCCGATTCCCAGACGGCTTGGGTGGTGCGAAGGATCTTCGCTGAGTACCTGAGCGGTATGGGCATCTTCGCGATCGCCGAAGGGCTGGCCCGTGACGGCATCCCCTCGCCTTCGGCCCACGACCGGAAGCGCAACCGGCACCGTTCCGGTATCGCCTGGTCCAAGGGCGCGGTGCGGGTGATTCTGAGGAACCCCCGGTACACCGGTCACCAGGTGTGGGCCAAGCAACGCAAGGACGAGGTCCTCATCGACGTCAACGGCGTTCAGCTCGGTCATCAGACCCTGCTGCGGTGGAATGAGGATGCGAATGGGCGTGGTCCCGGGACCGGGTCCATGATCCGCTGGTCACGCACGCGGACTTCGCTCAGGCGAAGGCGCTGATGGGCTCGCGAGGGCGGACCCCGGGCGGGGAGCGCAAGACGCGCCGCACCCGAAACCCGTACCTGTTCCGGGGAGCTTTCGAGTGCTGCCTGTGCGACCGCAGGATGCAGGGGCAGTGGTCCCACGGTCAGGCGTACTACCGCTGCCGGTTCCCGGAGGAGTACGCGCTGGCCAACAAGGTCCACCACCCCCGCAATGTCTACCTGCGCGAGGCTGACGTGGTCCCAGTACTGGACAGGTGGATCGCCGCCGAGTTCGCCCCAGGCAGGATCGCGACCACGGTGGATGCCCTCATGGAAGCGGACGAGGAACGGGACACCGGGGTGGCCCGCGAGATGGCACGGCTTCGGGAGAAGCTGTCCGCATGCGATCGCAAGCTCGCCCAGCACCGTGCCGCTCTGGAGGCCGGAGCCGATCCTGTGGAGGTCACGAAGTGGATGAAGGAGACCCAGGCCGAGAAGTCGGCCGCTGAGGCAGGGCTGGCCCGCGTAGGCCGGTCACCGGAGAAGAGCAACGGGGAAGACGTGATGAAGATGGTTCACACGCTGGGCGACATCACCGCTGTACTCGGTGGTGCTGACCTGGAGGACAAGGCCGGTCTGTACCGGGGGCCGGGCCTGCGGACGCGCTACCACCCAGTGGAAAACAAAGTGCGGGCCGAGATTCGACTCGACCCGCACCGCAAGTTCAACGCTTCCCGTGGGGGAAGGGTTCGTGTCCGAGGGGGGACTTGAACCCCCACAGCCTTAACGGCCACTAGCACCTCAAGCTAGCGCGTCTACCTATTCCGCCACCCGGACCGGGCACGTCCGGCGCTCTCGCGTCGGACAGATCAACCATAGCAAAGGTCTGAGGTGGCACGAACCAGCTTTTCCGCCGGGGAAGACCGTGGCAGGGTCGGACGGGACAGTAGGGCAATAGGTGTGGCTGGACGGGAGTGTCAGATGGCAGAGCCAGACAGGGACCTGAGCACGGCCGAGGTCGAGGTGGTCGACCTGTGCCGGGAGCTCATCGAGTTCGACACCTCCAACTACGGCGACCATTCGGGCCCCGGGGAGCGCAAGGCCGCCGAGTACGTGGCGGCCAGACTCGACGAGGTCGGCGTCGAGTCGAGGATCTACGAGAAGCACCCGGGACGCAGCAACGTCGTGGCGCGGATCGCGGGGGAGGACTCCAGCCGTCCCCCGCTGCTCGTCCACGGCCACCTGGACGTCGTCCCCGCGGCTCCGGAGGACTGGACCCACCATCCCTTCGCGGGCGAGATCGCCGACGGCTGCGTGTGGGGGCGCGGCGCGATCGACATGAAGAACATGAACGCGATGGTCCTGGCGATGCTGCGACAGCGCCTGCGCGAGGGGCGCCGTCCCCCGCGCGACATCGTCCTGGCCTTCCTCGCCGACGAGGAGGCCGGAGGCACCTGGGGCGCCCAGTACCTGGTGAACGAGCACCCCGAGCTGTTCGCCGACTGCGACTCGGCGATCAGCGAGGTCGGCGGCTTCTCGTTCACGGCCGGGGACGACCGCCGCCTCTACCTGGTGGAGACCGCGGAGAAGGGCATCGCCTGGATGAAGCTGACCGCGCGCGGCACCGCCGGGCACGGCTCCATGGTCAACTCCGACAACGCCGTCACCGAACTGGCGGCGGCCGTCGCCAGGCTCGGTGAGCACCGGTTCCCCGTGCAGCTCACCCCGACCGTGCGGACCTTCCTGGAGGAGATCTGCGAGGAGTTCGGCATTCCCTTCGAGGAGGGGGACGTCGACGCCACGGTCGCCCGCCTGGGACCCATCGCCCGCATGATCGGCGCCACCCTGCGCAACACCCTCAACCCCACCGTGCTGGGCGGCGGCTACAAGGCCAACGTCATCCCGGGCGAGGCCACCGCCCAGGTGGACGGCCGCTTCCTGCCGGGCACCGAGGACGAGTACTTCGCCGAGATCGACCGCCTGCTGGGCCCCAAGGTCAGCCGCGAGTTCATCCACCACCTGCCCGCGGTGGAGACCACCTTCGACGGCGGGCTGGTCAGCGCCATGTCGGAGTCCCTCCTGGCCGAGGACCCCGGCGCCAAGGCCGTCCCCTACTGCCTCTCCGGCGGCACGGACGCCAAGAGCTTCTCCCGGCTCGGTGTGCGCAACTACGGCTTCGCCCCCCTGAGGCTTCCCCCGGAGATGGACTTCGCGGGCATGTTCCACGGGGTGGACGAGCGCGTCCCCGTCGACGGCCTCCGGTTCGGCGTCCGTGTCCTTGACCGTTTCGTCGGGTTGAGCTGACTTCGGACCGCTTTGCGGTGCCCTCGTGGCGAACCGTGCCGAGAACTTTCTCGGCACGGTCGCCGATCCGGCCCATGATCACCGTGCGTGATGCTACGGTTTCCTTGAGTTCGAGGGTGTCGTGGCCCTCCGCACGCCCACACGGGTGCGGAACAGGCACGACACCGCCGTGCGACCGTGACGGAACCACCGCACGGGACCGTCCAGTGGCAGCGAAGCGAGGGGGCATCCATGGTGCTCGCGGGTCGGGAGTGGCTGTTCAGCAGTCGCGCTGTCCGCGTGTCCCGTAGTGCCTACACCCGGCTGCTGCTCCTGTCCGGCATCGTCGCCGTCGCCTGGCTGGCCGGAGGGTTCGGTGTCGCCCACGGCGAGACCGCCCTCGACCCCGAGGGCCTGGTCGACCACGTCCTGGAGGTCGGAGAGGGCGCGGAGGGCGCGGGACAGGCCGCGGCCCAGGAGATGCGCGAGGCGCGCCTCTCCGACGCCACGGCCCGTGCCGCCTCCACCACCGAGTCGCTCACCGACACCGTCGTGCCCCAGGCCGCCGCGCTTCCCGCCGGCGCCCTGCACGAGACCGGTGTCTCCTCGGCACTCGGCGAGACCAGGACCGGCACCGCCGCGAACAGGATGGTCGAGGACACCACCCAGGCCGTCGACGGCACCGCCCGCGGCGCGGGCGACCTCGTCGGCGGTCTCGCCCGCAGGGGTCACGACGTCGTGGAGTCCACCGACGAGTCGCTGCGCGACAGCCGTCTCGTGGGCACGGTCACCGAAGGGCTGGCCGACTCCACACGCGTCGTCCACGGCAGGATCGACGACGCCGTGAACACCACGGCACCGCTCGGCCTGCCGGTCCTCGGCGCCTCCGACGAACTCACCCGGATGCCGGCCGAAGCCGCGGACAAGCGCACCGCCGACACCGGCGACCGCGTGGAGGAACGGGGCCGTACCGCTTCCGGTGCGGCCGTCCACACACCCGTGGACCCGGCCGTGTGGCACTCGGCCGCCGCCGAGGCCGTCGACCAGGTCCCGGACGAGGACTCCGGGGAGCGCATCCACCTCATCGCGGGTGGGGCGCACCATCCGGCGGGGACGACGGACGCCACCGGCGCCGCCGCTCCGTCCTTCCCCGTGCCCGCCGCGGCCGGATTCCTCATGGCCCGGGCCGACCACCTGGCTCCCCGGGCCCAGCGGGTCGCCCTTCCCGGCGACCCCACCCTGGTCGTCCGCGACGCCGCGGACGACCCCACCTTCTCGCCTGACTAGCCGCGTCATCCGACCGCGGCCGGTCCGTGCGCCCCTGTGCGCAGCCGCCCCGCCTCACCGGCGGGCGCGCCTTCTCCCCGGCATCCCCGGAGCACGAAGCTCTCCGTCCGCGGTCCACGAGTAGACGCCCGGCCTTACTTCTCGCTGACCAAAGGACACGTGATGACCTACACCACGCATGCCCGGATCGCCGCCCTGGTGGCCGCCGGATTCATCGCCACCACCGGTGGCATCGCCTACGCCGACACCACGACCAGCGGAAACGGCTCCCTCGGGGGCGGTAACCAGTTCGTCCTGGACGGAGACATCCCCGTCAACCTCTGCGGCAACGCCATCGCCGTGCTCGGCGTGGCCGGTGCCAACTGCACTGGTAGCGGAGCCCAGGTCAGCGAACACGGCGACTCGGACGTCGCCACCTCCGGCAACGGCTCCGTCCTGGGCGGCAACCAGGCCGTCGTGGAAGGCGACGTCCCCGTCAACGCCTGCGGCAACGCCGTCTCCGCCGTCGGCGCGGCCGGTGCCAACTGCACCGACAGCGGAGCCGGGGTCACGGAGGAGCCCGAGGACCCGAAGCACCCCGAGAAGCCGAAGGACCCCGAGGAGCCCAAGCACCCGGAGGAGCCGAAGGACCCGGAGGAGCCCAAGCACCCGGAGGAGCCGAAGGACCCCAAGGACCCCGAGGAGCCGAAGCACCCCGAGGAGCCCAAGGACCCGGGCTACGGGGAGACGCCGGAGGAGGACACCCCCGGTGGCGGTGACGAGGTGCCGTCGGAGGAGCCCACCTCCCCGCCCGCCGATGACGAGGAGACCCCGGCTCCCGAGCTGGCCCTCACCGGGACCGACGGCGGCGCCCTGTCCGGACTGCTCGCCACCGCCGCCGCCGCGATCGCGGCCGGTGTCGGCCTGGTCCTCGCCGGCAGGCGCCGCCGCGCCCGCGCCTGATGTCGGCCTCCCGGGCCGCTCGCGGCCCGGGGGCTGACGCGAGTCCCGTAGCACCGGCCGAGGCCATGTGCGCGGGGTTCACGTCAGCCGCCGCCCCCGGGGCGGAGCTGACCGACGGGGTGCGCGCGTCCGCCCGCAACCAGCGGAGCGTGACCGCGGCGCACTCTCCAGAACCGGTGACACGCACCGCCCAGGTGCGAGGCCGACCGGATGATCCCCGGCCTTGGCCGAGGGCCCGCACCCCATCCAGGGATGTGGAACGGCCTGTGGCCCAAGCACACACCTTCTCATCGATACTCACTCTCCGAAAGGACGCCCCACATGCGTAAGTGGGCCAGCATCTCAGCGAAATCCGTGCTGATGACAGCGGGTTTCGTCGCGCTGGGCAGCGGCGTGGCCTTCGCCGACAGCGACGTCGCGAGCAGCGGCAACGGCTCGGTTCTCGGTGGCAACCAGGCCGTCGTGAACGGCGACATCCCGGTCAACGTCTCGGGCAACGCGATCGGCGCCGTGCTCGGCACGGCCGGGGCCGGCGCCACCGGCACCGGTGCCGCCGTGATCCACCAGCACGACCACGACCCGGACGTCGCCACCTCCGGCAACGGCTCCCTCCTGGGAGGCAACCAGCTGGTCGTGGACGGCGACATCCCGGTCAACGTCTCGGGCAACGCGATCGGCGCCGTGGGCGGGGTCGCGGGAGCCGCGGCCACCGACACCGGCGCGCTGGTGCACGAGGGCCACGACCACCACGGCCACCACGACCACCACGGCCACCGCGAGCACCAGTCCGCGCCCGCCGAGTACACGGCCATGGACCTGGTGGGCGAGGCCGCCCGCAACGCCGAGGTGCTGCCGCTGCCCGACACCTCCGGTGTGGACACGGGAGTCCTGCGCCAGTCGGCTCCCCGCGAGCACCAGTCCGCGGAGCGCGAGCACCAGTCCATCGCCACCTCGGGCAACGGCTCGCTGCTGGGCGGGAACCAGGCCGTCGTGGACCTGGACGTGCCCGTGAACGTCGCGGGCAACGCGATCGGCGCCGTCGGCGGTGTGGCCGGTGCGGCCTCGACCGACACCGGCGCCCTGGTCGTGGAGGAAGAGGAGGACATCGCCACCTCCGGCAACGGTTCCGCGGTCGGCGGCAACCAGCTGGTCGTGGACGGCGACGTTCCCGTCAACGTCTCCGGCAACGCCATCGCCGCGGTCGCGGGCATGGCCGGTGCCAGCAGCACCGGCGACGGCTCCGCGGTCGTGCACCAGAGCGCCACCGAGCACCAGGCCGGCGCGCTGGACTCCATGCCGCTCGTGAACGAGCTGCCCGAGGTCCCGGTCTCGGAGATGCTGCCCGTCACCTACGAGGTGAGCGAGACCACCGAGCAGGCCGTCGAGCAGCACGCCCCGGAGCAGGCCGACAAGCTGCCCGAGTCCGCGCCGCTGAAGGTGGCCGACCCGGTCGGCGAGGTTCTCGGCGCCGCGGGCGTGGGCCTGTAGCGACCGAACAGGGGGATCGTGCCCGCGGGCGACCGCGCGGCCCTGAGGACGGACGGCTCCTCGTTCCGTGAGGAACGCGGTGGACTGCGAGGTGCCGAACACCACAGGGCGGCGGTGTCCCGGGACGGGATCTCCCGTACCGGCACCCCGAGTGCCGTGCGCGTCGACTGGGCCGGGCCGCTCGCCTTCCGTACTCCCCGTTCCGTGAGGAACGCGGTGGACTGCGGGGAGCGCGAAGGTGGGGGCCGCCAGTCAAGGACGTGAGCCGAGTCCTCCCGGGAATATCCGGGAGGACTCGCCGCATTCTGGGGGAAGTAACGCACAGCCGCAGTCAAGTGTGACCGAAGTCACCCGAGCGGGGTGTTGTCGGTGCTCGTCAGAGCCGGTGGCAGCGAACCGACCCGCGTTGCCGGGACGGCTCACGTACGCTACGGACCGGTAGTGGTACGGGAAGCGCTTATTCTGCGGATGCCGGTGGGTGAGAGCCGGGTGCCTGCCCAGGACGACGGGACATCCGTCCGTGAGGGAGGGGCCGCCGCCCACCCACCGACGGGGGAGTGCCTGGAGTTTCGGTTACTGTCGGTTCCCACGGGACATCGACGGACCGCGGCCGGATAAACCAAGAAGGCTAGACGTAGGGGAAAAGCGTGCCACCCACGAAGGGCAGCGCCGGCAAGAACGGCTCGAAGGACAACGGACAACAGGGGGTGGGCACCACCCTCGTCATCGTCGAGTCGCCTACCAAGGTGAAGACCGTCGCCGGTTACCTGGGGCGCGGCTACGTCGTGGAGTCCAGCATCGGCCACATCCGTGACATGCCCAACAAGGCCGCCGAGATCCCCGCCAAGTACAAGGGACAGGCCTGGGCACGGCTCGGCGTGGACGTCGATGGCGACTTCGAGCCGCTCTACGTCGTCAACACCGACAAGAAGTCCCACGTCAGGAAGCTCAAGGAGCTCATGGAGGAGGCCGACCAACTCCTCCTCGCCACGGATGAGGACCGCGAGGGCGAGGCGATCGCCTGGCACCTGATGGAGGAGCTCCAGCCCAGGATCCCCGTCCACCGCATGGTGTTCAACGAGATCACCAAGGACGCGATCCAGCGCGCGGCCCACAACACCCGCGAGCTCAACACCCGCCTGGTCAGCGCCCAGGAGACCCGGCGCATCCTGGACCGCCTCTACGGCTACGAGGTCTCCCCCGTGCTGTGGAAGAAGGTCATGCCGAAGCTCTCGGCGGGCCGCGTGCAGTCCGTGGTCACCCGCCTGGTGGTCGAGCGCGAACGCGAGCGCATGGCGTTCACCTCCGCCGAGTACTGGGACCTCAAGGCGCTCTTCGACGCCACCGAGGCCGGTGCGGCCGAGGGGACCGGGGCCTTCCCCGCGACCCTGGTCTCGGTGGACGGCACCCGCGTCGCCGTCGGCCGCGACTTCACCACTCAGGGCACGCTGCGCTCGGACCGCGCCGTCCGCCAGTTGGACGAGGCCGCGGCCCGCGGGCTGGCCGAGCGCCTGACCGGTGCCGGGTTCTCGGTCCGCTCGGTGGAGCGCAAGCCCTACCGCCGCTCGCCCTACGCGCCGTTCCGCACCACCACCCTCCAGCAGGAGGCCTCCCGCAAGCTCGGCCTGTCCGCGAAGCAGACCATGCAGGTCGCCCAGCGGTTGTACGAGAACGGCTACATCACCTACATGCGCACCGACAGCACCACGCTGTCGGACAGCGCCGTCAACGCCGCCCGCTCCCAGGTGCGCAACCTGTACGGCGGCGACTACCTGCCCGACAAGCCGCGGGTGTACGCCAAGAAGGTCAAGAACGCGCAGGAGGCCCACGAGGCGATCCGCCCGTCCGGCGAGACCTTCCGCACCCCCTCCGCCACCGGCCTGTCCGGCCCGGAGTTCCGGCTCTACGAGCTGGTCTGGAAGCGCACCGTCGCCTCCCAGATGAAGGACGCGGTCGGCGAGTCCGTCACAGTGCGCGTGGAGGGCACCTCCTCCGACGGCGAGGTCGCGGAGTTCAGCGCGTCGGGCAAGGTCATCACCTTCCACGGCTTCCTCAAGGCCTACGTGGAGGGCTCCGACGACCCGGCCGCCGACCTGGACGACCGCGAGCGCCGCCTGCCCCCGGTGGCGGAGGGCGACCCGCTCAAGGCGCAGAACCTGGAGGCCGAGGGGCACAGCACCCGTCCGCCCGCGCGCTACACCGAGGCCAGCCTGGTCAAGGAGATGGAGGAGCGGGAGATCGGCCGCCCCTCCACCTACGCCTCGATCATCGGCACCATCCTGGACCGCGGCTACGTGTTCAAGAAGGGCACGGCGCTCGTGCCGTCCTTCCTGGCCTTCGCCGTGGTGCAGCTGCTGGAGCGGCACTTCGGCAACCTGGTGGACTACGAGTTCACCGCGCGCCTGGAGGGCGTGCTCGACGCCATCGCCCGGGGCGAGGCCGAGAGCCTGCCGTGGCTGCGCCGCTTCTACTTCGGCGGCGAGGACTCCGAGGGGCAGCGGGAGACCGGCCTGAAGGAGCTGGTGAGCGACCAGCTCGCCGAGATCGACCCCAAGGAGATCAGCTCCCTGCCGCTGCCCGGCACCGACATCGTGCTGAGGGTGGGGCGCTACGGCCCCTACCTGGACCGGGACGGCGTGCGGGTGAACGTGCCCGAGGACCTGGCCCCGGACGAGCTGACCAAGGAGAAGGCCGAGGAGCTGTTCGCCCAGCCCAGCGGTGACCGTGAGCTGGGCACCGACCCCGAGACCGGGCGCATGATCGTGGCCAAGACCGGGCGGTTCGGCCCCTACGTCACCGAGGTGATCGAGGAGCCGGAGGAGGCCGCCGAGGGCGGGGCCAAGTCCAAGGGCAAGAAGGCCAAGCCCAAGCCGCGCACCAGCTCGCTGCTGAAGTCGATGAGCCTGGACACCGTCACCCTGGACGACGCGCTGCGCCTGCTGTCGCTGCCCCGCGTGGTCGGCCAGCTCGACGGCGAGGACGTCACCGCGCAGAACGGCCGGTTCGGGCCCTACCTGAAGAAGGGCACCGACAGCCGCTCCCTGGAGACCGAGGAGCAGATCTTCACGGTCACGCTGAAGGAGGCCGAGGCGCTGTTCGCCCAGCCCAAGCAGCGCGGGCGCCGCGCCGCCGCTCCGCCGCTGCGCGAACTGGGCACCGACCCCGAGTCGGGCGCCAAGATGGTGGTCAAGGACGGACGGTTCGGCCCCTACGTCACCGACGGGGAGGTCAACGCCTCCCTGCGCAAGGGTGACGAGGTCGAGTCGATCACCGACGAGCGGGCCGCCGAGCTGCTGGCCGAGCGGCGGGCCAAGGCCCCCGCCAAGAAGAAGCCCGCGGCGAAGAAGCCCGCCGCGAAGAAGACCACGGCGAAGAAGGCGTCCACCACGAAGACGGCCGCCAAGAAGGCTCCCGCCAAGAAGACCGGTACGCCCGGGTCCTCCACCAAGGAGTAGCCGGGCGCGGCGGCCCGGCCCACGGGTTCGCCGCCCGCCCCCTTCACGCGTAGGCTCACCCGGGCACGCCCCGACGGGGTGCCCGGGTGGGCACCGCCTCTCGCCTTCACCCCGGGTGGGCGTGTTCTCACTCTGTTCGGAAGGCGTCTTCCGTACTACGCTTGGTGGAACTGATGGGGATGCGGAAACGTGTGTGGCCCCAGAGGTACCCACCGAATCTGAGGCGGACCCGCGGTCCGTCATCCCCCTTTCCCCTCACCGAATAATCTTGAGCGCTATGAGCAGATCTGCATCACCGGGAGCGCCGTCCGAGGCGCGTAACGTCCTCGCGATCACACCCTTCCGAAGGCTGTGGGTCTCGCTTGCCCTCTCCAGCCTGGGCGACTGGCTGAGCCTGCTGGCCCTGATGTCCCTGGCGGTGATCTTCACCGCCGACGGTTCCCAGCTCGTCCAGTACCTGGCCGTCAGCGGCGTCGTGGCGATCAAGCTCGCCCCGTCGATCCTGCTGAGCCCGCTGGCCGGGATGGTCGCCGACCGCCTCGACCGCAAGTGGACGATGGTGTTCGGTGACGTCCTGCGCGCCCTCCTGTACGTCTCCATCCCCCTCGCGGGCCTCTTCCTCCCCGGCTTCGCGCTGGAGTGGCTGCTCGTCGCCAGCTTCCTGGCCGAGGTCGTCGCCCTGTTCTGGGCGCCGGCCAAGGACGCCACGGTCCCCAACCTGGTGCCCCGCAAGCTGCTGGGGCAGGCCGACCGGCTGGGCCTGTTCACCGCCTACGGCACCGCCCCCGTCGCGGCGCTGCTGTTCGCCGGGCTCGCCTCCGCCAGCAACGTGCTCGGCGCGGTACTGCCCTCGATGGCCAGCCCCGAGGCTGACGTCGCCCTCTACCTGAACGGCCTGACCTTCCTCGTCGCGGCGGTCGTCGTCGCCGGTCTGCCGATTCCCAAGCACAAGCCGTCCAAGGACAGTGAGAGCGACACCCGCGACAGCGCCATCCTGCGCTCGGTGCGGACCGGCCGGCGCCACGCGGGCGGATCACCGCTCGTGCGCGGCCTGGTCCTGGGCACGCTCAGCGTCCTCGCCGCCGGGGGCGCCGCCATCGGCGTCGGCCGGCTCCACGTCGAGAACCTGGGCGCGGGCAACGCCGGGTTCGGTGTGGTCTTCGCCGCGGTCTTCGCGGGCATGGCCCTGGGCATGCTCGCCGGGCCCCGGGTGCTCAAGCAGTTCAGCCGCAGGCGCCTGTTCGGCCTGAGCGCCGCCCTCGCCGGCCTGGCCCTGCTGTTCGCGGGCGCCGTCGCCGACATGGTGCTCACCGCCGTCCTCACCGCCCTGTTCGGCGTGGGGGCCGGTGTCGCCTGGGTGATCGGCCTGGCCCTGCTCGGCCACGAGGCCGAGGACGAGGACCGGGGTCCCGCCTTCGCCTTCCTGCACGGCGCCGCCCGCATCGCCCTGCTGGGCGCGACCGTGCTCGCCCCCCTGGCCGCCGGATTCATCGGCGGCTACGCCATCCCGCTCGGCCCGCTCACCTACGACCTGCGCGGCAGCGGTGTCGTGCTGATGGCCTCCGGCCTGCTCACGGTCGTCGTGGCCCTGGTCTGCTACCGCCAGATGAACCGCAAGGACGACCCCGAGGCCGGTCCCGGCCTGCTTCCCGAGCTGTTCGCGGCTCTGCGCGGCGTCGCGATCACGGAGGAGGACGAGGACGAGGAGTCCAGGCCCTCCGGCGCGTTCATCGTCGTCGAGGGCGGCGAGGGCGCGGGCAAGTCCACCCAGGTGCGCGAGCTGACGGTGTGGCTGCGCGACCAGGGCTTCGAGGTGGTCGGCACCCGCCAGCCGGGCGCGACCAAGCTCGGCATGCGCCTGCGCGGCCTGCTCCTGGACCGGGAGAACTCGCACATCACCCCGCGCGCGGAGGTGCTGCTGTACGCGGCCGACAAGGCCGACCACGTCGAGCAGGAGATCCTGCCGGCGCTGCGGCGCGGCGCGATCGTCATCAGCGACCGCTACGTGGACTCGCTGCTGGCCTACCAGGGCGCCGGCCGGGACCTGTCGGTGGACGACATCCGCGACATCAGCGACTGGGCCACACAGGGCCTGGTGCCGGACTTGACGGTGCTGCTGGACGTGCGCCCCGAGGAGGGCCTGTCCCGCCTGGGCGGTCCCGTCGACCGCATCGAGGGCGAGTCGGCGGAGTTCCACAACCGGGTCCGCAAGGGCTTCCTGGAACTGGCCAAGGCCGACCCCGAGCGCTATCTGGTGCTCGACGCACGCGAGCCGAAGGAGAGGACCACCCGCGAGATCCAGCGCCGGGTGCGCTCCCTGCTGCCCGACCCGGTCCCGAGCAGCGCGGAGGCGGTCACCGGCATGATCCCGGTGATCAGGAACGACTGAGCGGGCGGCCGGAGCGACCGAGCGGCACGGACACCGGAAGGGTTCCCTCCCACCGCGGGAGGGAACCCTTCTCGTCCTTCGGGAGCGGCGGCGGTCGGCCGCTCCGGTGGTGGCCGGGAGGGACGGTGCGCGCCGACCGTCCCTCCCGGCCGGGTCCGGACTCAGGCCCCGCGGATGATCAGCGCCGTGAAGGTCTCCGGGCCGACCTTGCCGTCGACGATCCTGAGCTCGGCCTCCCTCTGGAAGGACACGACCGCGGAACGGGTCGCCGAACCGAAGATCCCGTCCACGGCCAGGCCGCCGCCGTGGCCCTCGTTGAGCGCGTACTGCACGGCCCGGACCCTCGATCCCTCGTGGCCCTGGACGACGACGCCGAAGTCCTCGGTCAGCTGCTCCCAGGTGGCGGCGTCGATCCGGCCGGTGTCGTCCTCCAGGCCGCGGTCGGCCCGGTACGCGGTGAGCGCCTCGGTCAGCGCGGGGCCGAACCGCTCGTCGACGGTCCTGAGGCCGTAGTAGCCGAGGTCCGCGAGCACGTACTCGACGACGGCGACCCTCCAGGTCCGCTGCCCCTCCGACAGCTCGGGCCACTCGGCGGCCACCGCCGTGTTCCGCTTGGTCTCGCTGTGCGTGTTCGTCATGGTCTTCCCCCTTGGTTCGTTCCCCCGTACGCGTGACCGTCTCCCCGGTCACACATGGGGAGATCCGGGGACGGCGCCCGGAGTTCGCGTCGATGTGCCCTCTGGCCTGATGCGGACAACCTTTTGACCTGGGGCAACCTTGGCGGGAGTCGCGCGTCGTCACGCTCGGTGAACGCCCTCTTCCGGTCGGCCCGGGAGGGGAGCGGGGCGTGCGTGCGGTCCGAGCGGGCGGGACGGGCCTGTGGACGACGGCCCGCGCGTCGGTGCCGGCTCCTATCCTGGAGGTCCAGACATCAGCGGTGGTTCCCGGGGGGAAGAGTGACGGTCTTCGACGACCTCGTCGGCCAGCAGGGAGCGGTGGGCCAGCTCCAGCGGGCCGTGGCCGGTGCGGCCGACCTCCTCTCCGGGGGCCGGGGCGCCGGGATGACCCACGCCTGGCTGTTCACCGGGCCGCCCGGCTCCGGGCGCGAGGAGGCCGCGCGGGCCTTCGCCGCGGCCCTCCAGTGCGCCGACGGCGGCTGCGGGCACTGCGACTCCTGCCACCAGACCCTCGCCGGGACCCACCCCGACATGCTGTACGTGCGGCCCAGCGGCCTGAGCTTCGGCGTGGGCGCCACCCGCGACCTCGTGCTGCGCGCGGGCTCCAAGCCCTCCGGCGGGCGGTTCCGGATCATCCTGTTCGAGGACGCCGACCGCGCCACCGAGGGCGCCTCCAACGCCCTGCTCAAGGCGGTGGAGGAGCCCTCCCCGCGCACGGTGTGGCTGCTGTGCACGCCCACCCCCGAGGACATGCTCGTCACCATCCGCTCCCGCTGCCGCACGGTCGCCCTGGCCACCCCCAACACCCGGGAGCTGGCGGACGCCCTCGTCCAGCGCGACGGGATCGACGCCGACACCGCGCGCTCGGCCGCGGTCGCCTCCGCCGGGCGGATCGACCGGGCCCGGCAGCTGGCCACCGACCCCGAGGCGCGCAGACGCCGGGAGGAGGTGCTGTCCATCCCGGTCCGGCTCGACGGCCTCGGCGCGTGCGTCACCTCCGCGGCACGGCTCTACGAGATCGCCGAGGAGGAGTCCAAGGCCCTCACCACGGCACTCGACGAGAAGGAGAGGGGTGAGCTCAGAGCCGCGTTCGGCGAGGGCTCCACGGGCAAGGGCGTGGCCAAGGCGGTGCGCGGCTCGGCGGGCGCCATGAAGGACCTGGAGGAGCGGCAGAAGCGCCGCGCGACCCGGACCAAGCGCGACTCCTACGACCGCGCCCTGCTCGACCTGGCCGCCTTCTACCGGGACGTGCTCACCCTGCAGCTCGGGGCGCGGGTGGAGCTGTCCACGGCCGAGCGCTCCGGCGACCTGGAGCGCGTCGCGCGCGCCGGCACCCCCGAGTCCACGCTGCGCCGGATCGACGCCATCATGCAGTGCCGTGAGCGTATCGCCGCGAACGTGCACCCCCAGATCGCCATGGAGGCCATGACCTCCGCCCTCCTGGCCGGCTAGACCTCGGCCGACCGGCCGTCCGTCGGTGTTACGGGAGCGGGGACCGCGCCGTTGGTGGACAATGGTGCGGCGTTGACGACACGTCGGCCAGGGTCGGCGGCAACAGGAGGGCGGACGCCGGTGGGGACGAGGGTTCGAGGGCCGTGGGCGGCTGTGCTCGCCGGGGCCGTGCTGCTGGCGACGGCGTGTACGGCGGCTCCGCGGGAGCCGGCGGGGAAGGACGGCGTCACCGAGGCCGCGGACGTGCTGGCCGGTTTCGCCGACCAGGAGCTCGACTGGGGCGAGTGCGACAGCGGTGCGCCCGGCACCGAGTGCGCGACCTACGAGGTGCCCATGGACTACGACGCCCCCGGGGGCGAGCGTATCGAGATCGCGGTCAAGCGGTTCCCCGCCGAGGGCGGCGACGCCCTGGGCTCCCTGGTGGTCAACCCCGGCGGACCCGGCGGATCCGGGTACGACTTCGCCGACCACGCCCCCTACATCGTCAGCGACGCGGTACGCGAGAAGTTCGACGTGGTCGGGTTCGACCCGCGCGGGGTCGGGCGCAGCTCACCGCTGACCTGTCTGGAGGCCGGGGGCATCGACGACTTCCTCGGCGGGATCGACGGCGTCGAGGGCGACGGCGACATGGCCGAGGTGAGCGACGCGGAGCTGAAGGAGTTGCAGGAGGACAGCCGCGGCTTCGTCGAGGCCTGCGAGGCCAACGCTCCCGAGCTCATGCTGCACATGGGCACCGCCAACGTCGCCCGCGACATGGACATCCTGCGCGGCCTGCTCGGCGACGAGCGGCTCACCTACCTGGGCGCCTCCTACGGCACCCACATCGGAGCCCAGTACGCCGAGCAGTTCCCCGACCGGGTGCGCGCTCTGGTGCTCGACGGAGCCATGGACCCCAGCCAGGGACAGCTCGAACTCAGCGTGCAGCAGGCGAACGGCTTCAGGACCGCCCTGCGGTCCTTCGTGGAGGACTGCCTCGCCCGGCCGGCCTGCCCCCTCGGCGGTTCCGGCGACAGCGTGGACGACGGTGTCGGGGCGCTGAGCGGCTTCCTGGCGGACACCGCCGAGAACCCCCTGTCCAACAGCATGGACGACCGCGAGGTCAACCGGGCCCGCGCGGAGCTGGGCGTGCTCGCGGCCCTGTACACCGAGGACTGGTGGCCGCGCGTGCGCGAGGGCCTCACCGCCGCGATGGGCGACGGTGACGGCACCATGCTGATGCAGCTCGCCGACGACCTGTACAGCCGCGGGGACACGGCCGCCTACGAGAACTCCACGGCGGCGCTCATCGCGGTGAACTGCTCCGACTCGCCCAGTCCGCGCGACGTGGAGGCCTACGCCGACGCCGCCGCCGAGGCCGCCGAGGAGGCGCCGATCTTCGGCCCCGCGCTGGCGTGGGGCGCGCTGCCGTGCGCGTACTGGCCGGAGGAGGCGGTGGCCCCCTCCACCGAGCTCGACGGGGCGGGGGCCGACCCCGTCATGGTGGTGGGCACCACGCGGGACTCGGCCACCCCGTACGCGTGGGCCGAGGCGCTCGCCGAGCAGCTGGACTCGGGCTTCCTGCTGACCCGGGACGGCGACGGCCACACCGGTTACCGGATGGGCGACCGGTGCATCGACGAGACCGTGGACGCCTACCTGATCGACCTCGCCGTGCCCGAGGACGGGATGGTCTGCGCCTGACCGGGGCCACGGACATGTACCCGGCACTCCGCTGAGGCGCTAGACTGGTGACCGCTTCGCCGCGGGTGACACGCGGCGCGGCGCCGCCTTAGCTCAGTCGGCAGAGCGATTCACTCGTAATGAATAGGTCGTCGGTTCGATTCCGACAGGCGGCTCAGACACCAGGCCCGCCCGGTCATCCGGGCGGGCCTGCGGCGTTTCCGGGCTCTCCCGCTCCCGTCGGCGACGTCTCGGGGTACGTCCCCCGGGGGACGCTGTCCATGTACCGGTCGTCGGATGTGTACCGCCGGAAACGTGGGTAGGCGCACGATATGAGCTTGATGTTCATGTTGTTCGCGTTATCAGGGGCCCTTCTGGTGCTGGGCGGTGGCTCCTACGCGCTGCGCTGGATCCTCGCGCGCAGGAACGGGACGGCCGCGGCGGATCTCCCGGTGCCCGAACCGCAGGTGGAGCCGGAACCGCAGGTGGGCGGATACGTTCCCGCGCCCCGCGAGTCCGACGGGCTGCCGCCCGCCACGTGCGCCCGGGTCCGGGACCTGGTCGCCCTGGACCGGGGCGAGGAGGCGGTGCGGATGGTCCGCGACCGCGTCGGCGTCGATGAGACCCGTGCCCGCAGGATCGTCGCCGGACTCGGCGGCGACGGCAGGATCCTGGAGTCCTGAGGGCCGCGTGCCGCCGGGGTGCTCAGGCGCGCTTCCGGCTCTGGATCCTGCCCCACACGGCGGTGGCCACGAACAGGGCGGCGCCGATGAAGGCGAGCCAGAGCAGGCCTTTGACGACCATGCCGAGGATGGTCAGGACCAGCCACACCGCCAGAAGCACCAGGATGAAGTAGACCATGTCGCCCTCCGAAGACGTGCGTTCGGTCAGGAGACCTACCCGCTTCCGTGACGGCTCGCACACGAGCCCGTGCGTGCGGGGCCGCTCTGGTTCCGGCGCCACCGCGTCACCATCCGCGGGTCCGTGCGCGGGGGCGCTCCCACGACGCCGGGGAGGACGGCCTCGACGGCGCCCGCGAGTCCGTGCGCGGGGGCACCGTAGGGGCCGATGAAGGTTCCCGTGCCTTCGGCGTCCGAGCACGAGGCGGGCCGGGCGCAGCCGTCCCGTCGGAGTGAGTGGAGGGTCGCGGTGGGCCACGGGGGCCTCCCGGGCGTCGGTGCGGACCTCGCAGTCCACACCGGGACCAGAAGGCCCTCACCGGTGTCCAGCGTCCGCCAGGGCGGTTCGCTCGTCACCAACGCGCCGGGGCAGCACGCCTAGGGCCAGGTGCCGTCCACGACGATCCCGTGGTCGGGCCTGCTGCGGTCCAGCCACTCCTGGCGGTTGCGGGCGAAGGCGAGGGACCAGTCGATCTGCCGCTGGTGCAGTTCGGTCAGGCCGACCGAGGCCAGATCCGGGTGCCGGGCGCCGATCTCCTCGGCCAGGGCCAGTGCGGCGGAGGCGTCGCCGGAGGCGGTGTGGGCGTCGGTCAGCTCCACCCCGTAGTACTCGCACATGGCGCCCAGGTTGCGCTTGCCCCTGCGGTAGGGCTCCACGCCCCGGTCGATCACCAGGGGGTCCACCACGGGCGCCGGAGGCCCGCCAAGGCGTTCCGGCAGTGACGGCAGTCCGTGCCGCCCCAGCTCGTAGGAGAGCACGCGGAGGTCGTAGGGGGCGTTGAAGACCACCAGTCCCTGACCGGCGGAGAGGTGGTCGACCAGCGCCTGGCTGATCTCCTCCAGGCACTCCGCGGCCGGGCGCCCCTCGGCGCGGGCCCGCTCCGTGCTGATGCCGTGGACGGCGACGGCGTCCGCGGGGATCTCCCGGGGGCCGGGGTCCACCAGCCAGGTGCGGGCCTTGCCCTCGCGGTCCACCAGCGCGGCCGACACCAGGAAGGCGGCGTCGGGGTCGCGGGAGGAGGTCTCGGAGTCGAAGCCCAGAAGGGGAGAGGTGTGCCAGCCCGGGTGGTCGCCCCGGGCGGGAGGGGTCGGGCGCGGCTCGTGCTCGGCGCAGTAGGTGCGCCAGCGGCCGCCCTCCCTGACGACGACACCCTCGCCGGAGCCGACCGCGGTCTGGCAGTCGGTGCATGTCCCGGGGTAGCGGTTGCGCATGGGTTCCTCTCGGGCCGAGTGGTCGGCACTGCCGTGAACAGCGGCGATTCGGGAACATCGTAGAACGGCCCGGTGACAGTCCGGAGACGAACGCGTGCGGAGGCACATGTGGCTCGTGTGTGCGAGTGCCGACTTCTGGGGAAGGGAGAGGATATGAGTCTGGAAGAGGCATCACGTCAACTGGAAGCCGCCATCCACGACGCCCGGGTCTCCTACGACTGCATTCTGCTGGAGGAGCTGGACCGGGCGCACACGAACGCCATCACCGCGCGTGCCGCCGTGGACGCCGCGGAGTACGCCCTTCGGGTGGAGCTGGAAAGACGGCAGTCAGCGGGGGAAGGGACGTCCGAGACCTCGGAGACGGCGGACTGATCCACGACTGAATCGAACACACTTTCGAACAAGGGGTATGCTGAGGGCATGCCCGATCAGTCGCTGACGCCGGACTGGCCCGCGAGTGTCCACCCGCCCGGTTCGGACTCCTTCGAGCAGACGGCCCTGGTGTGGCTGTTCGACCACGTGCCCGCCGACTACCGCCTGCACGGCGTCCTGCGGCGCCATCCCGTGGCCCTCTCCCGACTGGCCCGCCAGTACGTCTCCTCGGCGCTGGAGGCCGCTCGGGAGGGGTACCGCACGGCGCGGATCGACCTGCGCGACCACCTGCCCGCGCACGCCCTCGACCAGGTGATGAACGCCTACCTCGCCGAGGGGCAGCGCATGGCGGGGGTCCTCAGGTCGGTCGAGGCGGTCGACGCCGCCCTGCGCGCGGCCGCCGCCGAACGGAGTGCGCATGAGTGACCTCCCGCGTCCGGGCGGACGCTCAGGCGGTCACACGGACCACCACGGCCACCTCGTCGCCCGTGTTCACCAGGAAGTGGCCGCTCCTCCCGGAGCTCCCGGCCGCGCCCACCACCCGGACCCGGTCCGCGGCGAGTTCCGACGCCGAACGCACCTGCCCGTCGGGAGCCGAGGTGATCAGATGGGCGCGACCGCTGACCAGGTACAGCACCTCCATGCCGCGTGCCCGGGCGGAGCGCGGAGCGGAGCCGGACACGAGGTCGTTGGGTTCGAGCACCACCGCGGTCACGCGGAGCCTGCCGCCCGCGTGGCGGCGGGCGGCGCGGGGAGCGGGCTGCCAGTGCCCTCGCCGGGCCGGCCACAGGGTGGGTCCGACCAGGGCGGCGGCGCCGCGGGCGGCGGCCGCCAGGCGTCCGAGGGTCGGCAGGCGGCGCTCGCCCAGGTGTGCGTAGCCGGAGCGGCGTCCGGCGTCCACCACGTCACCGATGCCCTCCGGGGAGACGCCGGGGGTCCGGGTGGTGACGGTCTCCGAGGTGGGCAGGACGGCGGTGCTGGAGAGAGTGCTCTGGGGCATCGTGAGAGGATCCTTCACGTGTGCGCGCCCCGGGAACGGGAGCGCGCGGATGTCGTCTGGTGGGCCCCGGCCTGCCGGGGCGGCAGGTGCGGCTCCGTGCACACGTGCGGAGACGGAGATCACCCTGCGGGATGTGCCCGCGGCCGGATCACCCGGTGGGGTGGACGGCGCGGCGGGGCACTCGGTGAGCGGTGGCGTGTGGGAACGCGCGAGGGCTCAGCGACGACAACACGGACACGCCGCACGGGCCAGACGGCTGGAGGCCCCGGGGGCCGTACGAGCCATGGCGTCGGTGCGGGTGTGCGGATACATGGGTGTAAGGAGATCAGCAAAGTCAGGGAGGAGTCAAGCGGTGGTCCGGCGAGCCCGCGTGCCGATTCCCCGCCCGGCTGCTTTCCGGGTGTGTTGCGGGCCGCGCCCCGCGGTGGTGACATGTGGAACCCGAGTACGGTGTGCGGCTCCGCAGGAAGAGGCGTCCTCCCCTCAGCCGTAGTGACAGGAGCGGCCGTTATGGCATCCGTCCCCAGAAGGCGCAGTTGAACCCCGAGGCACCGGGGCTGTGGGCGCGTGTGCTGGTACGCGCGCTCGTCACCACGGCCGCCGGGGTGATGGCGCTCGGCTTCCTCGGCCCCGGGGCCGCCGCGCTGGTCACGGCCCTGGCCGTGCTCACCTTCGTGTTGCTGTGGCTGCGCTCCCGCACCCCGTGGCCGATGGACGCGGAACCGGGCTCCGGCGCCTCCCGGGGGCCGGAACGCCGCCCCCTCGACGGGGGCTGAACCGCCCGGCCGGCACCGGCGCCCCGTCCCCGGACATGCCACGGCCCGGCGGGGATCCCCGCCGGGCCGTCGTCACAACGGGACCGGGTGGCCGCCGCCTATTTGCCGCCCTCGAGCTTGCCGCCGTCGAGGTCGGAGATGTGCGAGGGGTCGCCGTGCGCCCCGGCCTCCTCGGCGCGCTTGACCGAGGTCACGATCTCCTGCTCGGCCTCGTGGCGGCCGACCCAGGTGGCCCCCTCCACGGACTTGCCGGGCTCCAGGTCCTTGTACACCGTGAAGAAGTGCTCGATCTCCAGGCGCTCGAACTCGTTCACGTGGTGAATGTCACGCAGGTGCTCCTGGCGCGGGTCCGTCGCCGGGACGCAGAGCAGCTTGTCGTCGCCCCCCGCCTCGTCGCGCATACGGAACATGCCGATGGCGCGGGCCCGGATGAGGCAGCCCGGGAAGGTCGGGGCCTTGAGCAGGACGAGAGCGTCCAAGGGGTCACCGTCCTCGCCGAGGGTCCCCTCGACGAACCCGTAGTCGGCGGGGTAGGTCGTGGAGGTGAACAGCATGCGGTCGAGACGGATACGGCCGGTCTCGTGGTCCACCTCGTACTTGTTGCGCTCCCCCTTGGGGATCTCGATCGTAACGTCGAATTCCATGCTGTTTTCGGCTCCCAATGCGACTAATGTCGCCGTATATCTACAACGTCAGGCCGCGACACCGAAGGAAGGGCAGGTGCCCCGGGTGCGACGGGTACGAGGCGAGGCGCTCTTCGCGCTGGCCCTGCTCAACATATTCGTGCTGGTCACCGGGTTCGTCGCCCTCGACGTGATCGAGGCACGACCGCTTCCCGTGGTGCCAAACCCGGTCACGGACGCCGAGGGCGTGGCGGCGGCGGAACCCGCGGCCTCGACTCCGGCGGACCCGGAACGGATCGCGGATGTCCTCGATGATCCCATGTCGGCTTCGGGGATCGAGGAGGGCCTCTCCGCTTTCGTCGTCGACGGCGCCACCGGTGAACTCCTCTTCGACCAGAACCCGGACACAGCCGTGACCCCGGCGTCGACCACGAAGATCGTCACGGCCGTCGCCGTACTGGACGCCGTCGGCCCCGACCACGTGCTGCGCACCGAGGCCTACCTCGATCCCGACCGGGGCCGGGTGGTACTGCGCGGCGGAGGCGACGCGACACTGACCGCGACCGCCGACTCCGCAGCTTACCCGCAGGTAGCCACACTGGAGGAGCTGGCCGAGCGCACCGCCGAGGCCCTGGCGGCGGAGGGGACCGACACCGTCTCCCTGGGCTACGACGACTCGATGTTCACCGGGCCCACCTCGCCGCCGGGCTGGAAGCCCAACTACATCCCCGAGGGGAACGCCGCCCCCGTCACCGCCCTGATGATCGACTCCGGCCGGGTCTCCCCCGAGGCCAGGGGCTACGGCTCGCGTTCGACCGAGCCGTCGGTGCACGCGGCCCGCGCCTTCGCGGAGCAGTTGGAGGCGGCCGGGACCACGGTCGAGGGGGAACCCGTCCCCGCCACCGCATCGGGAACCCCGATCGCCTCGGTGGCGTCGGCCCCGATGGCTGTGCTGGTCGAGAACATGATGCTGGCCAGCGACAACATCATGGCCGAGGCCATCGCCCGGGTCGCCGCGGTCGAGACCGGCCACGAGGCCACCTTCGCGGGCGCCACCGAGACCACCCACCAGGTCATGGCGGACCTGGGTGTGGAGGGGGTGCGGCTGTCCGACAACAGCGGCCTGAGCACGAGGAACGAGATCACGCCGCGGGCCCTGGTCCAAGTGCTGCGGCTGGCCGCGGACAGCGAGCACTCCGACCTCAACGCCGCCCTCACCGGGCTGCCCACGGCCAACTCCACGGGCACCCTGGCCAAGGCGGGCCGCTACTCCTCGTACTCCGCCGCGCACGAGGGCGCCGGTCTGGTGCGCGGCAAGACCGGGACCCTGAACGGGGTGAGCACGCTGGCCGGAAGCATCCGCGACCAGGAGGGCAACACGTTCTTCTTCGCCTTCATGGCCAACCACCCGCTGGCCCAGGGCTCCCACCTGGACACCCTCGCCGCCGCGCTCAGCCAGTGCGGCTGCTCCTGAGCGCGCCGCCGCCGGGTGCGGATCGGGGTGTCCTGGGGGAGATCCCGGGCCGTACCCGGAATTGCGTCCCTGATCCCCGTGCCCATCGGCACCGCGTGGGTAGGGTGGCGGTGTGACTGTGATCGACTGGGACGTAGCCGTCAACACCGGCGTTCGCCTCGTGCGCCCTGGGCCTCAGGTGGACCTGTCCGACGCGCGGCAGGCCGTGGTGCAGTTGCGCGAGCTTTCCACCGTGGCGGCCGGGCACGTGCGCGAATTCACCGGAATGAACCCCCTCGAACCAGCGGGCCCCGCGGTCGTCGTGGACCGCCCCGGCTGGATCCGAGCCAACGTCGACGGGTTTCGAGTGGTCATCGAACCCGTACTCGAACAGATGGGCGCCGACCGGCCCAGCAACAGCCCGTCCGCGAACCTGACCAGCGCGGTCGGCTCCCGGATCACCGGGATGCAGCTCGGTGCGGTGCTGTCCTACCTGGCGGGGAAGGTCCTCGGCCAGTACGAGCTCTTCCTGCCGCCGGACCCCGACGGCAGCCTGCCGACCGGGCGTATGACCCTGGTGGCGCCCAACATCGTCAGCACCGAACGCGAGATGGACGTCGACTCCCGGGACTTCCGACTGTGGGTGTGCCTGCACGAGGAGACCCACCGCATGCAGTTCACGGCCACGCCGTGGCTGCGCGGCTACGTCCAGGAGCTCATGCAGGAGCTCCTGCTGTCGTCGGAGATGGACGCCGCCGACCTCGTCAGCAGGCTGCGGTCCGCGGGCGAGGCCGTCGCGGACGCCGTCCGCGGCAACGGCGAGGGCAACCTCATCACCGCCATCCAGAGTCCGGAGCAGCGGGAGATCATGGACCGGGTCACCGCGGTCATGAGCCTCGCCGAGGGCCACGGCGACTTCGTCATGGACGCGGTCGGACCCGAGGTGGTGCCCACGGTCGCCACCATCCGCGCCCGCTTCCAGAAGCGCCGTGCGTCGGTCAACCCGGTCGACCGGATCATGCGCCAGCTACTCGGCATGGACATGAAGATGCGCCAGTACGAGGAGGGGGCCGCCTTCGTCCGCGCGGTGGTGGCCGACGTCGGCATGGCCGAGTTCAACAGGGTCTGGACGTCGAGTGAGACCCTTCCCACCCTGGCGGAGATCCGCAACCCCACCGCCTGGGTCGACCGGGTCGTGCGCCCGGCCGCCATCACGGAGTGAGCGGTCCGCACCCCGCCGTGGCGGCCGTGCGGTCGGCGGTGCGGCGGGCGCTGTCCGCCCTGCCCGCCGACACCACGGCGCTGGTGGCGTGCAGCGGCGGCGCCGACTCCCTGGCCCTGGCCGGCGCGCTGGCCTTCGAGGCACCGCGCGCGGGCCGAGGCGCCGGGGCGGTCACCGTCGACCACGGGCTCCAGGAGGGCTCGGACGAGCGCGCCGAGTCGGTGGCCAAGGCCCTGCACGGACTCGGCCTCCACCCGGTCCTGGTCCACACCGTGGAGGTCGGCGGGCGGGGCGGCCCCGAGGCCGCCGCCCGACGGGCCCGGTACGAGGCGCTGGACGACGCGGTCGCCGACCACGCCCCGGCGGTGGTCCTGCTCGGCCACACCCTCGACGACCAGGCCGAGACGGTCCTGCTGGGCCTGGCCCGCGGCTCGGGCGCGCGCTCCCTGGCGGGGATGGCCCCGCGCACCGGCCACTACCTGCGTCCCCTGCTCGACCTGGACCGCGCCACCGTGCGCGAGGCCTGCGACCGGATGGGGCTGGACGCCTGGGAGGACCCGCACAACGCCGACTCCCGCTTCGCCCGCTCCCGGGTGCGCCACCAGGCGCTGCCCGCCCTGGAACGGGCACTGGGCCCGGGGATCGCCGCCGCCCTCGCCCGTACGGCCGGGATGCTGCGCTCCGACGCCGACACCCTGGACCTGCTCGCCGGTGAGCTGTACGCCGAGGCGTCCGGGAACGCGCCCGCGGCCCCGGGCGGACCGGAGCTGGCGGTGGCGCCGCTGGAGGCGGCCCCCGAATCCCTGCGCACCCGGGTGCTGCGCCGCGCCGCGCTGGCCGCGGGATGCCCGGCCGGCGCGTTGACCGCCCGGCACGTGCGCGAGCTGGACCGTCTGGTCACCGAGTGGCGTGGCCAGGCCCACATCGACCTGCCCGGCGGCGTACGCGGCCGCCGTGTCGCGGACCGGATCCGCTTCGTGTGAGGCGCCCGTGCGTGTCCGGCGTGTCCCGCCCGCGGACACGCCGTTCCGGTGGAGGGGGCCGCGGCCCGGCGCCGCCGCCGTGTTCGGCACGTTTATCCTGGTTGCCGCAAGCGGGGAACCCAGCAGCGAGGACAACGAGCGTGGACGCTAAGGACATGGGCCAGGACCTGGAGAAGGTCCTGGTCACCGAGGAAGAGATCAGGACGCGCCTGGAGGAGATGGGCGCCCGGATCGACGCGGACTACGCGGGCAAGGACCTGCTCATCGTCGGAGTGCTGAAGGGCGCGGTCATGGTCATGGCCGACCTCGCACGGGTACTGCACACCCCCGTCTCCATGGACTGGATGGCCGTCTCCTCCTACGGGGCCGGAACCACGTCCTCCGGGGTGGTCCGTATCCTCAAGGACCTGGAGACCGACATCAAGGACCGGAACGTCCTGATCGTCGAGGACGTCATCGACTCGGGTCTGACCCTGTCCTGGCTGATCGGCAACCTGAGGTCGCGCGGTCCCCGGTCGGTGGAGGTCTGCACCATGGTCCGCAAGCCGTTGGCCTTCGACGTCGACCTCGACGTCAAGTACATCGGCTTCGACCTGCCCAACGAGTTCATCATCGGCTACGGCCTCGACTACGCCGAGAAGTACCGCAACCTGCCGTTCATCGGCACACTCGCACCGCACGTCTACGAGAACTGACCCGGGCCGCCGGGTGCGGCCCCGCGAGGGCCGCAGGGGAACGGGCGGAGGCCGTACCGGGAACAACACGGCGGTGCGCGATCGTTGCTCCCATGACGGCCCCCGTCCGTTCCCGCGCGGTACGCCCGCCCGGCGGGGCGAGGTGTACCGTCGAATATCCCGGCATACCGCGGGGGTACCACGTGTCCGTTAGGTCCTGCTTCGGAAAGTCCTCTGAGGCGGGCGGCCTGGTCAGGAGGGACGGACCCGACAGGGTTTCGCTCACATGAATCTGAAGCGCTTTTTCCGCGGCCCGTGGATATGGATCCTGGCCGTCGGCCTCATGCTCATCATCGGTTTCCGCGTGTTCGACGTCGGTGGCGGTCCTCAGCCCGAGGAGACCGACATCTCGCAGGTCCACCAGCTCATCGAGCAGGACCAGGTGGACAACGCCGAGATCATCGACCGGGACCAGCGCATCGTGCTGACCACGGTCGACGGTGAGATCTACGAGGCGTACTGGGTCGAGGGCCAGGGACTCCAGTTGGCGGAGATGCTCCAGACCTCCCTGGACAGCGAGGACACCAACCTCGAGTCCTACGAGGTCTCGGTCGCCACCACGCCCGTCTGGACCACGGCCCTGTTCAGCCTGCTGCCGCTGATCATCATCATCGTCATCTTCTGGTTCATCTTCAGCCAGATGCAGGGCGGCGGCTCGCGCGTGATGAACTTCGGCAAGTCCAAGGCCAAGCTCATCACCAAGGACACGCCCAAGAACACCTTCTCCGACGTCGCCGGCGCCGACGAGGCCATCGAGGAACTCCACGAGATCAAGGAGTTCCTCCAGAACCCGGCCAAGTTCCAGGCGATAGGGGCCAAGATCCCCAAGGGCGTGCTCCTGATGGGCCCGCCCGGTACGGGTAAGACCCTGCTGGCCCGCGCCGTCGCCGGCGAGGCCGAGGTCCCGTTCTACTCCATCTCCGGCTCGGACTTCGTCGAGATGTTCGTCGGTGTCGGCGCCTCCCGTGTGCGCGACCTGTTCGAGCAGGCCAAGGCCAACGCGCCCGCGATCATCTTCATCGACGAGATCGACGCCGTCGGCCGCCACCGCGGCGCCGGTATGGGCGGCGGGCACGACGAGCGCGAGCAGACCCTCAACCAGATGCTGGTCGAGATGGACGGCTTCGACGTCAAGGGCGGCGTCATCCTCATCGCCGCCACCAACCGGCCCGACATCCTCGACCCGGCGCTGCTGCGTCCCGGCCGCTTCGACCGGCAGGTCGTCGTGGACCGCCCCGACATGGACGGCCGCCGCGACATCCTCAAGGTCCACTCCAAGGGCAAGCCCATGGCCGACGACGTCGACTTCAACGTCATCGCCCGCCAGACCGCCGGGATGACCGGTGCCGACCTCGCCAACGTCATCAACGAGGGCGCGCTCCTGTCCGCCCGCGGTGACTACAAGGTCATCACCCACGCCATCCTGGAGGAGGCCATCGAGCGGGTCATGGCCGGGCCCGAGCGCAAGACCCGTGTGATGTCCGACCAGGAGAAGAAGGTCATCGCCTACCACGAGGGCGGCCACGCCCTGGTGGGCCACGCGCTGCCCAACTCCGACCCGGTGCACAAGATCACCATCCTGCCGCGCGGCCGCGCCCTCGGCTACACGATGTCGGTGCCGACCGAGGACAAGTTCCTCACGTCCCGCTCGCAGATGATGGACCAGCTCGCCATGATGCTCGGCGGACGCGCCGCGGAGGAGCTCGTCTTCCACGAGCCCACCACCGGTGCGGGCAACGACATCGACAAGGCCACCGCGCTGGCCCGCAACATGGTCACCGAGTACGGCATGAGCGAGCGTCTGGGCGCCCGCAAGTTCGGCTCCTCCAACACCGAGCCGTTCCTGGGCCGGGAGATGTCGCACGCCCGCGAGTACTCCGAGGAGATCGCCTCCATCATCGACGAGGAGGTGCGCCGCCTCATCGAGTCCGCGCACGACGAGGCCTACGACGTCCTCGTCGAGTACCGGGACGTCCTGGACGACCTGGTCGTGGCTCTCCTGGAGAAGGAGACCCTGAGCAAGAGCCAGGTGCTGGAGATCTTCGAGCCCGTGCGCAAGCGCCCGAACCGAGGCTCCTACACCGGCTACGGCAAGCGCCAGCCCTCCGAGCGGCCGCCCGTGCGCTCGAAGAAGGAGCTGGCCAGGCTCAACGGCGCCGAGCTCCCGTCCTCCGCCACCACCGGACAGCTGCCCGGATCGTCCGCCGGTACCGAGGGAGACGAGTCGTGAGCAGCGAGGACGAGCAGCTACCGCCCAGGTCCGTGGACCGTCCGCGCGTCGAGAAGGCCATCCGCGAGATCCTGATCGCCATCGGCGAGGACCCCGACCGCGACGGCCTGCTCAAGACCCCCGAGCGGGTCGCCAGGGCCTACGAGGAACAGTTCGCGGGCCTGGGACAAAAGCCCGGCGACGTGCTCACCACGGTGTTCGAGGCGGACCACGAGGAGATGGTCCTGGTCAAGGACATCGAGCTCTACTCCACGTGCGAGCACCACCTGGTGCCGTTCTACGGGGTGGCGCACGTGGGCTACATCCCCGGCGCCGACGGGCGCATCACCGGCCTGAGCAAGCTCGCCCGCCTGGTGGACGTGTACGCGCGCCGGCCCCAGGTGCAGGAGCGGCTCACCGGGCAGGTGTCCGACGCGATCATGGGCCACCTCCAGCCGCGCGGCGTCATCGTCGTGATCGAGGCCGAGCACCTGTGCATGACCATGCGCGGGGTGCGCAAGCCGGGGGCCAAGACCGTCACCTCCGCGGTGCGCGGAATCTTCCGCAGCAGCGACCGGACCCGCTCCGAGGCGATGAGCCTCATCCTCGACCGCAGGTAGCCGCAGGTAGCCGCAGGTAGCCGTAGGTGGTCGCAGGTGGTCGCAGGTGGTCGCAGGTGGTCGCGGGTAACCGGGGGTAGGGGCCGTCGGGTCCGGGTTCCCCGGCCCCGTCGAACGAGGGCAGCACGCCGCCGACGGGGTGGGAACCCCCCTTGTCCATGAGATCCCACAACGGGGCTCGTCCGCCAGGGGGAGTCCACGGCCTGTGGACGAGTGGTGCCGCGAACACCCGCGCGAGGGGCGGGGGAGACGCTCCCCCGCCCCTCGGCGTACGCGTAGGGTGATCCTTATGGGGCCGAAACACACACTTCCGGGCCTGCCCGACCTCGGGCGGTGCCTGGTCATGGGGGTCGTCAACGTCACCCCCGACTCCTTCTCCGACGGCGGCGCCTGGTTCGACCCCGACAGGGCGGTCGAACACGGGGCGCGCCTGGTCGAGGAGGGCGCCGACATCGTCGACGTGGGCGGTGAGTCGACCCGTCCCGGAGCGCAGCGCGTCTCCGCCGACGAGGAGCTGCGCCGGGTCGAGCCGGTCGTGCGCGAGCTCGTGGCCCGCGGTGCCGCCGTCAGCGTGGACACCATGCGCGCCGAGGTGGCGGAGAGGGCCGTGGAGGCCGGAGCCGTCCTCGTCAACGACGTCAGCGGCGGGCTGGCCGACCCGGCCATGGCACGACTCGTGGCTTCTTCCGGCGTTGCCTACGTGTTGATGCACTGGCGTGGGCATAGTCATGACATGCAGAGCCGTGCCGTGTACACGGATGTCGTCCAGGAGGTCCTCGATGAGCTCCGCGACCGTATGGAGGCCATGATCAGCGCAGGTGTCGACCCCGGCCAGATCGTTCTGGACCCCGGGCTGGGATTCTCCAAGCGCCCCGAGCAGGCCCACAACTGGGCACTCCTCCACCACCTCGAACGCTTCCACGAACTCGACCGCCCGGTGCTGGTGGCCGGATCGCGCAAGCGCTTCCTGAGCCGGCTGCTCGGCGACCCCGAGGGCGGGGACCGCCCGTTCACCGGGTGCGACGCGGCCACCGCGGCCGTCACCACCCTGGCCGCGGACCGGGGGGCGTGGGCCGTGCGGGTCCACGACGTGCGTCCCAACGCCGACGCCGTGCGTGTGGCCGCGGCCTGGGCCGACGGGGGAGCGAGCCTGGACGAGGGACGCGCCGAGCCGGTGAACCGGGGCGGCCTGTGAAGTCCCGCCAGGAGGTCATGGAGCGCGTGGCGGAGTCCAACGCGCAGTTCTACAGCGCCATCGAGAACGGCGACATCGACCTGATGCGCAGTGTGTGGGCGGAGGAGCACGAGGCACCCGACCTGGTGTGTGTGAACCCCGGCTGGCCGCTGCTGCGGGGGCGCACCGAGATCATGCGCGCCTGGTCGCTGATCATGGCCAACGTCACCTACATCCAGTACGTCCTCACCGAGACCCACATCGGGGTCGGCGGCGACATCGCCATGGTGACGTGCGAGGAGAACGTGCTGACCGCCGAGGAGGACAGCCCCGGCTTCGTCGCGGGCGGACAGGTGGTGACCACCAACCTGTTCGTGGACACCGAGCAGGGGTGGCGGCTGTGGTCGCACCACGCCTCGCCGGTGCTGATGGAGGAGGACGACGAGGGAGAGGCCGAGGATGCGTGACCGTGTCGCGCTCCGCGGACTCCGGGCCCGGGGCCACCACGGCGTGTTCGACTTCGAGCGCAGGGAGGGCCAGGACTTCGTGGTCGACGCGGTGCTCCACCTGGACACCGCCCCGGCCGCGGCCTCCGACGACGTGGGCGACACCGTGCACTACGGCCTGCTCGCCGACCGGCTGGCCGCGATCGTGACGGGGGAACCGGTCAACCTGATCGAGACCCTCGCCGAGCGGCTGGCCGCGGAGTGCCTGGCCGAACCCCTGGTCGATCGGGCGGAGGTGACGGTGCACAAGCCGTCGGCGCCCATCGAGCACGAGTTCGCGGACGTGGCGGTCACCGTCACCCGGGACCGGTCGGAGCCCGGGGAGGGCGGAGGGCGGACCCGGCGGGAACCCGGCGACCTCGGCGACCCCAGGGACCCGGGGGGTCCGCAGGACCCGACGGGATCCGGGGACCGGGGCGAGGGGCGGGTGCGGACGTGACCCGCGCCGTGCTCTCCCTGGGCTCCAACCTCGGGGACCGGATGGCGGCCCTCCAGGGCGCGGTGGACACGCTGCTGGGCGGCGCGGACGCGCCGGTCCCGGTGGCGGTGTCCCCCGTCTACGAGACCGCGCCCGTGGGCGGCCCCGAACAGGGCGCCTTCCTCAACGCGGTCCTCGTCGTGGACACCGGCGGCGGCCCCCGGGACCTGCTGGAGCGGGCCCGGGCCGCCGAGCGGGCCCTCGAGCGGGTCCGCGAGGTCCGGTGGGGGCCGCGCACGCTGGACGTGGACGTCGTCGCGTTCGGGGACGTGCGCGACGACGACCCGGAACTGACCCTGCCGCACCCGCGCGCGCACCTGAGGGCGTTCGTGCTCCGGCCGTGGCTGGACACCGACCCGGGCGCGGAGCTGCCCGGCCGCGGCCCGGTCGCCGGCCTGCTGGCCGCGGTGGCGGCGGAGGACGTCGCGGGCGAGCAGCTGCTGCTCCGGCGCGCGGACCTGGCGCTGCGCCTGCCGGATGAGGGGAACGGGCACTGATGCCGGAGGAGGACGAGCGGAGGATGCGCCCCACCGGGTGGCGGGTCCCCGCGCTGCTGGCGGTGGTCGGCGGTCTCCTGGGGGTGCTGCTCACCAACTCCCTGTCGGGGCTGCCGCCGCTGCCGTGGTCGGCGATCCCGACCCTGGTGCTGCTCGCGCTGGCGGAGGGCTACACGGCCGGGCGGACCCGGCGGCGTATCCGGCGGGAGCCCGGCACCGAGCCGATACAGCCGCTCAGCGCCGCCCGGCTGGTCGCCCTGGCCAAGGCCAGCGCGCTGTTCGCCTCGCTGGCGCTGGGCTTCTTCGCGGGGATGGCGCTGTCGGTGTCGGACACGCTGGTGCTGCCCACCCACTGGAGTGTGTTCCTCACCGCGCTGGGCACGGCGCTGTCGGCGGGGCTGCTGCTCGCCGCCGCCCTCTACCTGGAGTACGCCTGCCGGATCCCCGACGACGAGGACGACGACCCGCCCGGCGTGAGCTAGCGCCGTGTCTCCTTGAGGCTGCGCTGCGCTTCGCCTCGTGCTCGGACGCCGTAGGTACGGGAACCTTCAGCCCCCGCAGGTGCGCCCGCTCGTGCGCGGCCTCCAGAACCCCGTCGGCGCCCCCGCTGTGTCGTCCCTGAGGCTCCGCTGCGCTTCACCTCGTGCTCGGACGCCGCAGGCACGGGAACCTTCGGCCCCTGCGGTGCGCCCGCTCGTGCGCGGCCTCCAGAACCCCGTCGGCGCCCCCGCTGTGTCGTCCCTGAGGCTCCGCTGCGCTTCACCTCGTGCTCGGACGCCGCAGGTACGGGAACCTTGGCCCCTACGGTGCACCCGCTCGTACCTCACGGGCACACCTGCGCGGCCTCCAGAACCCCGTCGGCGCCCTCGCCCCCGGCGGCACAGGACCGAGTCCACCGGACAGGACCCGGCTCCGCGACGGAAGTCGCCCGCGTCGTCCGACGGTTGCCGGCTGAACGGCCGGGGGCGGAGCGCCGGTACGGTCGCGTCCAGCCCGTCGCGCCACCGCGGCTCTTCGGCCGAGGACCCGGTATGGTGAGCGATCGCACCGCCTGGAGGGCCATGGCGGCACTCAGGCGAGAGGGGCCGGGCGACGATGCAGGCGTCAGAGGTCCCGCGCGCGGTGGCCGCGGCCGTGTCGACCGCCTCCTCGCTCGGCCTGACAGCCGACGACGCGGTCGTCCTCCACGACTCGAACAGGCTCACTCTGCGTCTGCTGCCTTGTGAGGTCCTGGCCCGGGTGGCACCCGTAGCGCACCGGGCCGCACGGTTCGAGGTGGAGCTCGCCCGGCGGCTCGCCGAATCCGGGTGTCCCGTGGCCGCCCTCGATCCCCGGGTGGAGCCGCGCGTCCATGAGCACGACGGCTTCACGGTCACGCTGTGGACCTACTACGGGCCCCTGGCGCGTGGAGAGGCCTCACCGGCCGACTACGCCGATGCGCTCGGGCGGCTGCACGCCGGCATGCGCGAGCTCGACGTCCCGGTGCCGCATTTCACGGACCGGGTCGAGCAGGCCCGAGGACTCGTGGCGGACCGCGACCGCACTCCGGCGCTCGCCGACGCGGACCGGGAGCTGCTCGGCGACACGTTGGGAGGCCTGAGACGGGTGATCGGCGAGCGCGGCGGCGCCGAGCAGCCGCTGCACGGCGAGCCGCACCCGGGCAACGTGCTCACCACGGAGAACGGGCTGTTGTTCGTGGACCTTGAGACGTGTTGCCGCGGGCCCGTCGAATTCGACCTCGCCCACGCGCCCGAGGAAGCCGGCGAGCACTACCCGGGTCTCGACCAGGGCCTGCTGCGCGCGTGCCGGATCCTCGTGCTGGCGATGGTCACGACGTGGCGCTGGGACCGAGGCGACCAGTTCCCGAACGGGCGCCGGATGGGCACGGAGTGGCTCAGGCGGATCCGAGCGGCACTCGACCGCGACGGCCTGGACGTCCGTGGCTGACCGCGGACCTTCGAGGTCGTAGCCGACCGGCTGCCGACGCCGGGACCGGGGCGCCGGAAAGAAGCGGGAAAGCAATCTTTCGTCCGACTTCGGCTCCACGCCGAGCCGCTCCGCCGGACCCTTGCCCGCGGATGGTTGACTGACTCCGTGGAGACCAGTGAACCGACCCCGCCGCCGAGCCCCGCCCCACAGGACGGGCGGGACCAGTCGGACGGGCGTGACCAGCCGGACGAGGCGGCGCGGCCGCTCGACGCCGCGTTCGCGCCGCCCGCGAACGCCTCGTGGAGCCGTGTGTCGCCCGCCCTGGCCTGGTACCGCAGGATCGTGGTGGGCGCCCTGTGCCTGGTCGCCGCCGGCGTGGGAGTGCCCCTGCTGCTCCTCTGGACCTCCTGGCCCCCGGCCGCCGCCTGGGCGGGATCCGTCCTGCTGGTCTTCGTCGTGGGCTGGATCCTGGCCGGGCGCTTCCGCCGGTCGTGGGGGTACACGGAAGGCCCGGAGGAGCTCTACCTCACCTACGGGGTGTTCGTCCGGCAGTTGGTGGTCATCCCCTACGGACGGATGCAGGTCGTGGACGTCACCGCCGACCTCCTCGAACAGGCCCTGGGGATCGCCACAGTGCGTGTGCGCACCGCCGCCAGCACCGCCGACACCCGGGTGGTGGGACTCCCGCTGACCGAGGCCGTCCAGATGCGCGACCGGCTCGCGGCGCGCAGCGAGAGCTTCTCGACGGGGTTGTAAGTGCACGGACCAGGTCACCCACCACAGGAACCCCACGGAGGACCGTGGCCCGGCTCCGCGCGGCAGCCCGGTCAACCCGGGCACCCGCAACAGCCCGCTCCGCCACCGGGCGGCCCCGGCGCTCCACAGTGGCCGGGGGGAGCCCCGACGGCGCCCGCGGGGCACCCGGGGCCGCCGGGACTCCCGTGGCCGCCCCCGCAGGCGCCCACACTCCTGCCGCCGTCCGTCGGGTGGCGGCCGCCACCCGTGTCGCGCCCCCGGGCCGAGGACGACGTCACCACGGGTGTGTACCGCTCCCACTGGATGGTCGTCCCGCTCCAGACCATCGCGGTGACCCTGGTGTTCGTGGCGCTGATCGGCCCGATCCTCAACACCTTCGGCATCGGCTGGGTGGTGATGATGACGGTGGCCGTCGTCTTCGGCGCCCTCGCCTACGCCCTGCCCGCCTGGTGGTACGGAACCTTCGGGCTGCGCGAGGACCACCTGGTGGTCCACAGCGGCCTCGCCATGCGCAGTTCACGCGAGGTCCCGCTCAGCCGCCTACAGGCGGTGGACGTGGTCCGGCCCCTGCTCATGCAGGTGTTCGGCATGGCCGATCTCCACATCGAGATGGCGGGGGGCGACGGGAGCGACATCCGGTTGCGCTGCCTGCCCCGGAACCTGGCCGAGCGCATGCGGGTGGCCATCCTCGCGCACGCCGCCGGACTCCCCGGGCGCTCGCCCGAGGCGCCGGAGTGGCCGTTCTACCGGCTGCCGTTCCCGCTGCTGCTCGGCGCGCTCACCTTCCGCGTTCCGATCCTGCTGTCCTTCATCCTGCTGCTCATGCTCGCCACGGCCGGCGCGGTCTTCACCGAGCCCGGTGTGGTCGGCGCGATCCTGCCGCTCACCCTGGGGCTGCTGCGCTACTTCTGGGGCCCGCTGGCCCGCTACACGGACTACTACGCCTCCCTGTCCTCCGACGGCCTGCGGCTGCGCTACGGCATGTTCCAGCGCCGTATGCAGACGGTCCCCCCGGGCCGTGTGCAGGCCGTGCGCGTGGTCGAGCCCCTGCTCTGGCGCGCCCTGGGCGTGGCTCGGGTCGAGGCCAACGTCGCGGGATACGCGGGTGCCCGCCAGGGCGACTCGGCCACGCTGCTGCCCGCCGCACCGCGCCGCAGGGCCTTCGCGCTGGTCAACGAACTCTTCCCGGAGAGCGAGGCCGCGTACGTGCCGCTGGTGCCCAACCGGAGTCCGGTGCCGAGCATGGTGGGCGTGGACGAGCACCTGTTCGTCAGCACCCGCGGCCTGTTCTGCCTGGTGACGGAGATCGTTCCGGTGGAGCGGGTGCAGGCCGTGCGCCTGGTGGCGGGGCCGCTGGCCCGTTTCACCGGCCGGATGGCGGTGGACGTGGACACGCCTCCGGGGCCGGTACGCGCGAAGGCGTCCTGCCGTGAGGCGGGGGAGGCGCGCCGCTTCCTGGACGCACTGGTGGAGTACGGGCGCCGGGCCCGTGTGCCCTCCGCGGGCACCGAGCGCTGGGCGACCCGGTCGACCCTGACCCGCCGGCCCGACGCGGCCGAGGAGACCGCCGCCCGGCCCGGGAGCGGTCCGGAGGGGTCCCGGCGGCCGCGGTTCGCGGAGGCGGAAGGCCGGGGCGCCGAACGGGAGGAGCCCGAACCGGGGGAGCCGGAAACCGGGAGGACCGGCACATTCGGCACTCCTGCCGAGGGCCGGACGGAGGGCCGGGAGGACACCCCCGAACCCTGATGTGTCATGCATCACATTAAGGGGTCAGAGTGCTTCCAGTTATGGCTCACATGTCGGACATGGATGCGCACTGAAGGTGATAACTCCAGCTCGCGGGCGCGCAACACTTCGGCATTTTGGCCACGCGGGGCGGTTGAGTATGGCTAAATGGTGGCCGAACACGGCGAGTGTTCACTGTCATACACATCGTCAACGTTATCGACCGGTTGGCACCCCCCACCAACAGGTCCGACGGGAGAAACACATGCTGAAGAAGACCTTCGCCGCCAGCGCCATCGTCGCCGCCGCCGCGGGCGTCCTGTTCACCGGTACTCCGGCCATGGCCGACGACGTCTTCACCTCCGGCAACGGATCGGTCCTCGGCGGCAACCAGCTCGTCGCCGACCTGAACGTCCCGGTCAACGTCTGCGGCAACGCCATCGCCGTCCTCGGCGTCGCCGGCGCCAACTGCGTCGACTCCGGCGCCACCGTCATCGAGGACTGACGCGGGGCCGGCCGCTCCGGCGCGGCCGGACGGCGGTGCCCGGCCGGAGGCGTTCCAGCCGGGCACCGGCCGGAAGCCGCGGGTTCCACGCGTGAGGCGCCACTCCGTGACAACGGGGTGGCGCCTTCGCCGTGTCCCGGACAGGGCGGGGCCCGCCCCTTCCGTGTCCCGCCCGTCCCGGTCGACCGCAACCACCCATTGGCACCCGTCTGGAAACACGTCCGCCCGTGACGCTGCGGATTCACCCCTCCCGACGATGTGGAACCTTTGTCCCGATCGACCCCGGGACGGGCGGCCACAGAGTGTCAACACCGGAGGGGTCCTCGCCATAAACCCAGTTCAACGCGGGTGGGCGAGGGTCCTCCGGGGGTAACTTCCGTCTCGGCGCACCAAGGCGCCGACGGAAGACCACCAGTCCGGCGGTCCCCCGACCGGACACAGAAGGAGACGCGCAGTGCTCAAGAAGACGCTCGCCACCGGCGCCGTGATCCTCGCCTCCGCCGGGGTCCTCCTCACCGCCGCACCGGCGGCGGCGCACGTCGGCACCTGGACCTCCAACCACGGATCCGACCTCAGCGACAACCTGTCCTACGTCAACGGCGTCATGAACGAGAACACGGGCTGCGGCAACTCCAACGCCGTCCTGGGCAGGTCCCTCGCCTCCTGCTTCAACTCCGGAGTGATCATCCAGAACTAGGGGGACCGGAGGCCGGACGTGGGGGCGGACACACCGTGTCCGTCCCCACGTGCGTGCACGGGGGCGGGGCGGCAGGTCACCGCTCCAAGAGGGCTATCGTGTGCTCAGGCGTCACGTCGCGGCAGGACTCGGACGCACCAGACGCACCGCACCACGAGGGGGCACGCACATGGAGACGACGCAGGGACGCCCCGCCCGTCTACGGGTCGGCGTCATCGGCCCCGGCCGGGTCGGCTCCGTCCTCGGCCGGGCACTGGGCCGGGCCGGACACAAGGTCGTCGCCGCCTCCGCGGTCTCGGAGTCCTCCAAGGAACGCGTCACCGACCGCCTGCCCACCGCCCGCGTCCTCGAACCGGCCCAGGTGGCCGAGGCCTGCGACCTCGTCCTGCTCACCGTTCCCGACGACGCCCTGCCCGACCTCGTCGAGGGCCTCGCCTCCACCGGAACCGACCTGCGCGGCAAGATCCTCGTCCACACCAGCGGCGCCCACGGCTACGGCGTCCTCGCCCCGGCCACCGTCGCCGGGGCCCTCCCGCTCGCGCTCCACCCCGCCATGACCTTCACCGGCCGCGACGAGGACGTCGACCGCCTCGCCAACTGCGCCTTCGGCATCACCGCGCCCGAGCAGCTGCGCCCCATCGCCGAGGCCCTCGTCGTCGAGATGGGCGCCGAACCCGTGTGGATCCCCGAGGACAAGCGCACGCTCTACCACGCGGCCCTCGCCGGGGGCGCCAACCACCTGGTCACCCTGGTCGCCGACAGCGCCGCCCTGCTCGTCTCCGCCGGCGTACCCGAACCCGGACGCGTGCTCGCCCCCATGCTCAGCGCCGCCCTGGACAACGCCCTGCGCCTGGGCATCCACGGCCTGAGCGGGCCCGTCCTGCGCGGTGACGCCGGGACCGTCGCCGGACACATCGAGCAGTTGCGCGAGAACGCCCCCGAGAGCGTGGCCAGCTACGTCGAACTCGCCCGGCTCACCGCCGACCGCGCCATCAACGCCGGGATGCTCAAACCCGAGGACGCCGCGCGCCTGCTCGACGTCCTCCGCCGCTGAGGCCTGCCCCGACCACGGCGCCCCCGCCGCCCGCGCACAGGACACCACCACGGGAAACCCACCGATGACCAAGCCCGCACCCCACTCCGCGACCACCGGCAGGCCCCTCGTCGCGCACACGCCCGACGAGCTGCGCGGCGCCCTCTCCGATGCCGGGAGCGTCGCCCTCGTCCCCACCATGGGCGCCCTGCACGGGGGCCACCGCAGCCTCATGCGGCTGGCCCGGGACCGTGCCGACACCGTGGTCGTCAGCGTCTTCGTCAACCCGCTCCAGTTCGGCCCGGACGAGGACCTCGACCGCTACCCGCGCGACCTGCCCGGCGACACCGCGCTGTGCGCCGAGGAGGGCGTGGACGTCGTCTTCGCCCCCGCCGTCGAGACCATGTACCCCCTCCCGCAGATGGTCACCGTCGACGCCGGCGCCATGGGCGAGCGGCTCGAGGGCGCCTCACGCCCCGGGCATTTCACCGGGGTCCTCACCGTGGTCGCCAAGCTGTTCCACCTGGTCCGACCGGACCTCGCGGTCTTCGGGGAGAAGGACGCCCAGCAGATCGCCCTCGTCCGCCGCATGGTCGCCGACCTGGACATGCCCGTGGAGATCGCCGGCGTTCCCGTCCAGCGCGATCCCGACGGCCTGGCCTCCTCCAGCCGCAACGTCTACCTCTCCGACGCCGAGCGCGCCAGCGCCCTGTCCCTGTCCCGCGCCCTGACGGCGGGCCGCCGCGCCGCGGCCGACGGCCCCGACGCCGTCCGCGCCGCCGCGCGGGCCGTCCTGGAGGAGGCCGCCGGGGCCGAACCGCCCGTCGAACCCGACTACCTCGCGCTGGTCGACCCCGCGACCTTCGCCGAAGCCCCCGCGGACCACGAGGGCGAGGCGGTCCTCGCCGTCGCCGCCCGCGTGGGCACGACCCGGCTCATCGACAACGTGTCGGTGACCCTGTAGCCGTGTCCGGCCCCCCACCGGTCCGGACCACGACACGGCCGCGTCGCGCACCGGCGGCGCCCCGGAAAAGAGAACCCAGATGAGCACATCCACCCAGACACGGCTCGACGCACCCGAACCCGGGTGGACCGTCGAGGCCGACGTCGCGGTCGTCGGATCGGGCATCGCGGGCCTGAGCACCGCACTGCGCTACGTCCAGCTCACCGAGCGCGGACGTGTCGTGCTCGTCACCAAGGACCGGCTGTCCACCGGCTCCACCGCCTACGCCCAGGGCGGGATCGCCGCCGCCATGGCCCCCGAGGACGGGCCCGTCGCCCACATGGTCGACACCCACCTGGCCGGGGCGGGCCTGTCCGACCCCCACGCCGTCAACGTCCTGGCCACCGAGGGCCCCGACGCCCTGCGCTGGCTCATCGGCCTGGGCGCCGAGTTCGACCGCACCGACGACGGCGGCCTCGCGCTCACCCGGGAGGGCGGCCACCGCGCCGACCGCGTCGCGCACGCGGGCGGCGACGCCACCGGTGCCGAGATCCAGCGCGCCCTCGTCGCCGCCGTCCTCGCCGAGGAGCGCATCGAGGCCATCGAGCACGCCGTCGCCCTGGACACCCTGCGCGACCCCGGGACCGGGGCCGTCCGCGGCGCCACCCTGCACGTCATGGGCGAGGGCGCGCGCGACGGCGTCGGCGCCGTCCTCACCCCCGCCGTGGTCCTGGCCACCGGGGGCATGGGGCAGATCTTCGCCGCCACCACCAACCCGCCCGTGTCCACCGGCGACGGCCTCGCCCTGGCCGCCCGGGCCGGGGCGCGCCTGCGCGACCTGGAGTTCATCCAGTTCCACCCCACCGTGCTCTGGCTCGGCCCCGAGGCGCGCGGCCGCCAGCCCCTCGTCTCCGAGGCCCTGCGCGGCGAGGGCGCCTACCTCGTGGACGCCGGGGGAGACCGCGTCATGGAGGGCGTCCACGAGCTGGCCGACCTGGCCCCGCGCGACGTGGTGGCGCGCACCATCGCCCGCACCATGGCCGAGCAGGGCGTCGACCACGTCTACCTGGAGACCCGCCACTTCGGCCGGGCCACCTGGGAGAGGCGCTTCCCGACCATCCTCGCCTCCTGCCGCGAGCACGGCATCGACCCGCTCGTCCAGCCCGTCCCCGTCGCCCCGGCCGCCCACTACGCCTCCGGCGGCGCCGAGGTCGACATCGACGGCCGTACCTCGGTCCCCGGCCTGTGGGCCGTCGGCGAGGTCGCCCGCACCGGGGTGCACGGCGCCAACCGGCTCGCCTCCAACTCCCTGCTGGAAGGTCTGGTCTACGCCGACCGGATCGCCCGGCGCCTGGCCGAGGCGCCGCCCGTGCCCCGGCCCGCGCGCGGCGTCGCCTCCGGAACCGTCACACCGCTCGCGGACCCCGCCTGCGCCGCCCGGGTGCGTACCCTGATGTCGCGCCACGCCGGGGTCCTGCGCACCGGTGAGGGGCTGGCCGGGCTGGCCGCCGAACTCGACGCCCTCGCCCGCCCGTCCTCCCCGGCCACCCCCGACGTGGCCGCCTGGGAGACCGCCAACCTGCTCACCGTGGCCCGGCTCGTGGCCGCCGCCGCGCTGCACAGGACCGAGAGCAGGGGCTCCCACCAGCGAGCCGACCACCCCGAGCCCCGGCCCGGACTCCGGATCCGGCCCGTCGTCGTCCGACTGGAAGGGAACACCGCCGTGACCACCGACGAGGACTGGACGCCCTCACTGCCGCCCGAGCTCGTCGCGGAGCTGGACGCCATCACCCTTCCCCTCGCCGGTTCGGGCGCCGGCGGGGTTCCGGAGGCGTCGGACGTGCCGTCGGCGGGGAGCGAGCCAGGCACGGGAGAGGCGGGGGGCTCCCGCCTTCCGGGGCGCCCGGACCCGGACTCCCGCGCCGAGTTCACCCTCGCCCACACCGCGCCCTCCGAGTCCCACGTGGACCTGGTCCGCCGCGCCCTGTCCGAGGACCTCACCGCCGGTCCGGGCATCGACGTCACCACCGTCGCCACGATCCCGGCCGACCAGGTGCGCACCGCGCACGTGGTGGCCCGCGCGGACGGCACCGTCAGCGGGCTCCCGCTCGCCGAGCTCGTGTTCTGGATGGTCTGCGACGGCGCCCTGGAGGCGCACCGGACCGTGGAGGACGGCGCCGCGGTCAAGCGCGGCGACGTGCTGATGACCGTCAACGCCCGCACCCGCGACCTGCTCACCGCGGAGCGGACCGCCCTGAACTTCCTCACCCACATGTCCGGAATCGCCACCGCCACCCGCGCCTGGGTGGACGCCGTGACCGGGACCGGCGCCCGGATCCGCGACAGCCGCAAGACCCGGCCCGGGCTGCGCGCCCTGGAGAAGTACGCGGTGCGCTGCGGTGGCGGGGTCAACCACCGCTACGGCCTCAGCGACGCCGGCCTGGTCAAGGACAACCACGTGGTCGCCGCCGGAGGCGTCGGTGAGGCGGTCCGCGCCATCCGCGCGCGCTTCCCCGACCTGCCCCTGGAGGTCGAGGTGGACCGGATCGACCAGATCGAGGACGCCATCGCCGCGGGTGCGGAGGAGATCCTCCTCGACAACTTCCCCGTCGAGCGGCTCCGCGAGGCGGTCGCGCTGGTCGCGGGCCGTGCGCGGCTGGAGTCCTCCGGCGGACTGACCCTGGACGTGGCGGGCGACGTGGCCCGCACCGGGGTCGACTACCTGGCGGTCGGCGCGCTCACCCACTCCAGTCCGGCACTGGATATCGCACTCGACCTGTTGTGAGTGCCCCGGTTGGTGGAAGATTCCCTGAGAACACACCACTTCGACCACGGATGAGGCCCCCAGCATGCTGCTCGCGATCGACGTCGGTAACTCCGAGACGGTGTTCGGTCTCTTCGAAGCCGACGACCTTCTCGAACACTGGAGGGTGGGGACCGACACGCGGCGCACCGCGGACGAGTGGTCCGTGGTGCTGAGGGGCCTCGTCGAGGGCAGCAGCCTGAACGGGCCCGACGAGATCGACGGGATCGCCATGTGCTGCTCGGTGCCGTCGGTACAGCACGAGATGCGCGACATGTTCCGCCGCCACTTCGGTGACATCCCCGCCGTGATCGTCGAACCCGGCGTCAAGACCGGCGTGCCGATCCGGATGGACAACCCCAAGGAGGTGGGCAGCGACCGGATCATCAACGCGCTGGCCGCCACCCACCTCTACGGAGGTCCGGCGGTGGTGGTGGACTTCGGCACCGCGACGACCTTCGACGCCATCAGCGCCCGGGGGGAGTACGTGGGCGGCGCCATCGCCCCGGGTATCGACATCTCCGTGGACGCACTGTCCCGGCGCGGCGCCCAGTTGCACATGGTGGAGATCGTCAGGCCGCGGTCGGCCATCGCCAAGAACACCACCGAGGCGCTGCGCTCGGGCATCGTGTTCGGCTTCGCGGGCCAGGTAGACGGGATCGTCGACCGCATGGTCGCCGAACTCACCGACTCACCCGACGACGTGACCGTGGTCGCCACCGGCGGGCTCGCCTCCACGGTCGTCGGCGAGTGCGAGACCGTCGACCTGCACGAGCCGTGGCTGACCCTCATCGGCCTGCGGCTGGTCTTCGCGCGCAACGTCGGCTGACCCGGCCGGGGCCGGTTCCGGGGCGGGCGCTCCCCGCCCCGGAGCCCGTGTCAGACGGATCCGGGCGTCCTCGGCACGGCGTGGTCGGCCCGGAACAGGTCCGGCTCGATGTAGACCAGCGTGGCGATGGGCACCGAGGAGCGGATACGGTCCTCGGCCTCGTTGATCGCCTCGGTCACCCGGCCCGCGTCGTCCCGGGCGTCCACGGCGACCTTGGCGGCCACCAGCAGCTCCTCGGGGCCCACGTGCATGGTGCGCATGTGGATCAGGCGGTCCACGGCGTCGACCGACTCGATGGCCCTGCGGATCGCCTGGACGTTCTCGACGGTCGCCGACTCGCCGATCAGCAGGCTCTTGACCTCGATGGCCAGCACGATCGCGATGACCACCAGCAGGACGCCGATGGCGGCGGTCCCCAGGCCGTCCCACACGCCGTTGCCGGTGACCAGGGTCAGGCTGACGCCGATCAGGGCGAACACCAGGCCGACCAGCGCGCCCGCGTCCTCCAGCAGGATGACGGGCAGCTCCGGGGACTTGGAGCGGCGGATGAACTGCACCCAGCTCGCGTTGCCGCGGACCGCGTTGGACTCCTTGATCGCGGTGCGCATGGCGGACGACTCCAGCGCGATCGCGACCAGCAGCACGGCCACGGGCACCCACTGCCAACTCGTGATGGGCTCGGGGTGGGAGAGCTTGTGCCAGGCCTCGTAGAGGGCGAACAGGCCGCCGAGACTGAACAGCACGATCGCCACCATGAACGAGTACACGTAGCGTTCGCGGCCGTACCCGAAGGGGTGCTCCGCGGTGGCGCCCCGGCGGGCACGCTTGCCGCCGATGAGCAGCAGCGCCTGGTTGCCGGAGTCGGCGACCGAGTGGATGGCCTCGGCCAGCATCGACGACGATCCGGTCAGGGCGTAGGCCACGAACTTGGTCGCGGCGATTCCCAGATTCGCGCACAGGGCCATGACGACGGCCTTCGTGCTTCCCTCAACACTCACCAGTGGTCCATCTCTCGTAGGTACTGCTCTTGGTCGGAAAACGCCGGAAAAACGCCGGGGTGGGGCAGCGCAATACTAGTGACCGGACTCGCCCGGGCCCGTCCCGCGCCCCCGCCGTCCCGGCCCCCGCGGGGCCGGGCGCGACCGGCGGACCGGTCGGCCGGGCGCCGGGACGCCGGTAGGATCGTGCGCGTGAACCACGCGCACGACGACACCTACGACGACCTGCCCGAACAGATGCGTGTCCGGCGGCAGAAGCTGGACCGGCTGCGTGAGGAGGGCACCGACCCCTTCCCCGTGACCTTCCCGCGGACGACGTCGATCGGAGCCGTGCGAGACAAACACCAGGGCCTGGAGGCGGACACCCGTACGGGTGTGGAGGTCTCCGTCGCCGGCCGCGTCATGCTCTACCGCACCGGCGGCAAGCTGTGCTTCGCGACGCTGCGCGACGAGACCGGCGACGTCCAGATCATGCTCTCCCTGGACCAGGTGGGCAAGGAGCGCCTGGACGCCTGGAAGGCCGACGTCGACCTCGGCGACCACGTGGGCGTGGAGGGAGAGGTCATCACCTCCCGCCGCGGCGAGCTGTCGATCCTGGTACGCGGCTGGACGCTCACGGCCAAGTGCCTGCGCCCGCTGCCGGAGAAGCACAAGGGCCTGACCGACCCCGAGGCGCGGGTGCGCCAGCGCTACGTCGACCTCATCGTCAACCCCGAGTCCCAGCAGATGGTGCGCCGCCGCTCGGCCGCCATCCGGGCGATCCGGGAGGGGCTCAGCTCCCGCGACTTCATCGAGGTCGAGACGCCCATGCTGATGCGGGTGCACGGAGGCGCCACGGCGCGCCCGTTCGTCACCCACATCAACGCCTACGACATGGACCTGTACCTGCGTATCGCCCCGGAGCTGTCGCTCAAGCGGCTGGTGGTGGGCGGCCTGGAGAAGGTCTTCGAGATCAACCGGAACTTCCGCAACGAGGGCGCGGACTCCACGCACAACCCCGAGTTCACGATGCTGGAGTTCTACCAGGCCTACGCCGACTACAACGTCATGGCCGACGTGACCCGGGAGCTCTTCCAGGAGGCGGCGCGTGCCGTGTTCGGCTCCACCGTGATCGAGCGTGACGGCCAGTCCTACGACCTGGGCGGGGAGTGGCCGCAGGTCACCCTGTACGGCGCTGTCTCCGAGGCGCTGGAGGCCGAGGTCGGTCCGCGGACCCCGATCGAGGAGGTCCGGCGCCTAGCCGACGCCAGGGGCGTCGAGTACGGCCCCGACTGGGGCCAGGGCAAGCTCGTCGAGCACCTCTTCGAGGAGCTGGTGGAGCACACGCTCGTCCAGCCCACCTTCGTACGGGACTTCCCGGTGGAGACGAGCCCGCTCACCCGCCAGCACCGCGAGGACCCGCTGCTCACCGAGAAGTGGGACCTGATCGGCTTCGGCATGGAGCTGGGCACCGGGTACTCGGAGCTGGTCGACCCGGTCGAGCAGCGTGAGCGCCTCACCCGGCAGTCGCTGATGGCCGCCGAGGGCGACCCCGAGGCGATGCAGTTGGACGAGGACTTCCTGCGCGCGCTGGAGTACGGCATGCCGCCGACCGGCGGGGTGGGCGTCGGTATCGACCGGCTGCTCATGGCCTTCACGGGAAAGAACATCCGGGAAACTGTCCTTTTCCCGATCGTGAAGCCCTCCGGAGACTGACCCGGATCACTGTGCCCCGGTTTTACCGGGGGCATAAAGGGCTCCACCAGATGTCCGAAAGACAGGCCGGGGGCCGTCGCACCGGGGGTGCGGCGGCCCCCGCCGTCCGCGGCCGGAACGCGGAGCGGACCACGGGACACGCCTCACCGGAAGGACACAGGGCACGAACCCGCGGCCAGAGGTGGGTGACCCCCGCGACAGGGCGGTGTTTTCCCCCGTGTTCGGGCCCCGTGGGCGGACACTCTCCGGTGAAGATTGTTTACGCAGGTCAGCATGGCCAAGGAATTTTCCCTTCCGTGACATTGTGACGGAGGGAAGTGTCATAATCACACATGGTGATTTATTGGGCCTTGACGGTATCATCTCGGCGGCCTAGCGTGCTGAGGGCGGGTCAAGGCCCGCGAGTTTGCCGAAGTGGATCGAGAACGACGGTGAGCGGGACCAGGGCTGCCCCGAAGCGGCCCGCCGGTCCCGCGCGCATGCGCGCCCTCGGTGGAGTCTGTCCGTCCCAGACCCCAGCGAACCGGCCCTGCTACCCGTGCGCCCACCCCCGACCCCTGTGCCAGAGGGGTCCGCGGGGACTCCGCGGTGCACGGCGTACTCCGTCAAACCGGTTGGCAGGGGTGGCCCCTCGCCTCCGGTGTACTCGCCTCCACCAGGTGACGAGTTGATGTTCCGCACTCACATGGATGAGGGAGGACGGAGTGGAACAGGCCACACTCGTACGACGTACCGCTGAGGACCAGGGCGCTCTTCGGACCAGGGAGCACCGGGAGAACGTGGTCCCCATTCAGACCCGCCCGCGTGAAGCGGCTGTGAGCAGCCACTACGCGCCGGTGGAACTGAACCACGAGGATCTCGAACTGCTCGCCGAGATCGCCACGGGGGTCACCACCGAGGTGGCCGCACGGCACCTCGAACTCAGCGCCAGGACCCTGCGCCGCCGCATTCGCAACATCTGCGACGTGCTCGGCGTGAACACACCCATCGAGGCGGTCGTCTGGGCCGCACGGCGCCAGCTCATCTGAGGCGGTCCCATCCCAGCGGCACCTGCCGGAGTCATCCGGCGGGTGCCGACGTGTTCGTCCGGCCCGTCCGCGCCCGCACGGCGCCCGCCGGGACGGGGCATGGGCATAGTCTGGTCCGGCTATGCCCGTTCGCCATGTTCACGTACGCCGAGCCAGGACGCGCGACGTCGCCCACATCCGCCGGCTCGTCGACACCTACACCACCGACCGGCGCGTGCTCTCCAAGAGCACCGTCAACCTCTACGAGGACATCCAGGAGTTCTGGGTGGCCGAGGTGGAGACCGCCTCCGACGCACCCCTTCCGGGAGCGGTTCCTGCGCAGAACCCCCTGGACGCCTCCGCCGCCGACCCCGGGCCGGAGCGCCGTGTGGTGGGCTGCGGAGCCCTGCACGTGCTCTGGGAGGACCTGGCGGAGGTGCGCACCGTCGCCGTCGACCCCTCTCTGCGCGGACTCGGCGTCGGACACCGGATCGTGGCGGAACTGCTCGACACCGCGCGCGAGTTGGGCGTACGCCGTGTGTTCTGTCTGACATTCGAGACCGGTTTCTTCGCCAAACACGGCTTTGCCCCGATCCAGGGGACACCCGTGTCCTCCCGTGTGTACGAGGAACTCCTGCGTTCCTATGACGAGGGAGTCGCCGAATTCCTCGACCTGGAGCGGGTTAAGCCCAACACTCTCGGGAACACACGGATGCTTGTGTACCTCGACGAGGCAACGCGAACCGCCCGCGCCTAAAGGTTTTCGCGCTCACTAGGGGACCCAGTTCCCTTACGGCGCCCCACGGGCCAACACCGGTGCCCTCGACCGTACGCGCTTATGCACAACCGGATGGTGGGGGAACCGAAGGGGGCGGGTAATGTGTCCGTGTACGAGGGGAGACCCTCCCGCGCGTTGAAGTGACGGTGACGAAGGGTCGCGATTCAGACTCACGGAGACGTGTTCCCGCCGGGGCCGTACGAGGACGCCGAACACACGGCCGGACATTGGCCCGCACCGGGTTTGCCGGAGGTCGCCCGGGTACGTCCGGTGTCAAACCGGGGGCAAACGATGTCTATGATGTCGGGTATGCGTTTGACCGGGTCCCCGACGGCCATCCCCCAGGAGCGAGCCGACACTGAGTCGGGTATTTGCTGCAATAAGTAACAACCAGGAAGGGTGGACCGCTTCGATGGGTGACTTTTTGTCCTCGGTGCTTCCCGCCGGACTGATCGACGTATTGTCGGCGCTCATCCCGCCAGTGGTTGTCGGCGCGGTCTTCTGCACCTTCGTCATCCAGCTCCTGCGCAAGGAGATGGCACCCCGGCGGATGGACGGAAGCCTGGTCAGCAAGGGTGATGCGGCCGAGGGCGCGGACGACGGTAAGAGTGCCGACGCCGACGGGGAGACCGCGGCCGAGGACGGTACGCCGATTGTCCGCGACGGGGAACGCGCCGAATCCGACGGTCGTTGATACGGTACTTGACCGATCACGGGCTCCGCGGGGCCCGGACCAGTAGCCGCACACGTGCGCGGGCCATCCCGCCGCCCCGCGCTGCTCAAGCGAGCCCTGAAACCCGGCGCCGGATCCGGGTGATTTCAGGCACGCCGGGAATTGTCTTCTGCGTTCTCGCGAGATAGCTTTATATTCAGGTGTGAAGACACCGCTCTTCTGAAAGGTTTGAATCCATGGCACAGAAGGTCCAGGTTTTCCTGGTCGACGACCTCGACGGCGGCGAGGCCGAGGAGACGGTGACGTTCGGTCTGGACGGCTCCGTGTACGAAATCGACCTCAGCGCGGGTAATGCCGCCAAGCTCCGCGAGGCCCTTACTCCGTTCGTCGAAGCCGCCCGCAAGGCCCCGGCCAAGGCGTCCCGCGGTACGGGTCGCAGGGGTACCAGCCGGAATGCTCCCAGCCGTGAGCGCAGCGCCGAGATTCGCGCGTGGGCGAAGGCCGCGGGCAAGCCCGTCAATGAGCGCGGCCGTATCCCCGCGGCGATCGTCGCCGAATATGAGGCCGTCAAGGGTTAGGTTTGCCGATGGCCCCCGTCCGCCGGAATGTTGCCAGGTCTTGACCGAATGGCGACCAGAGCGCTCCGGAGGACACCCGAACCCGACCCGTCCCAGGCCGTGCGCGGCCCAGTGACACGGGGACGCCAGGGGATACACGGGTTCATCGGACGTGACTGAGGAACAGGTTCCCGACCGGTGCCAGCGGTGACCGGTCACGGCCTCGGGTCTCCGCCGCCACACCCACGGGGTGGGCCGGACGGCGAGTCCCGGCGGGACCGGATTCCCGCCGAGCCGCCGCGAGACCCTGGTCGCGTGCCGACCACACGCCCGGTCGAGCACACACGCGGAACCGCCACGCGTTCCCCGTTCCCGCGGAGGCCCTCAGCTCCCGGTCCCGCGGCACCGACGAGCCGCGGGACCCGGGGCCGCCCCCGCGAGGCCGGCCGATCCGGCGGCGCGCATTTTCACGCTTTCCCCCATCGGTCGGTCAACAATGCCGCCCTGTTCGCTCAGGGCCGAAAAGGCTTACACGCGTGTGGCCCGGGCACTCTCACTCCCGAGAGTGCCCGGGCCGTTCGCCTTCGGCGTACAGGGAAATCTGACGCGGCAATTGGTAGTTGGATGTGGATGAACGCCCTATCGTCGGGGAAAGTCTCTGGCACGGGCGGCTTCGGCCGCCGGTGCGGAGACGTCCGTCCGGTCGGCCTCCGGTCGGCTGTTCGGACGGGTGCGACAGTGCTCCCCGGGGCGGTTAATCCCTGTGGGGCCGATATGCGGAAGAGTTGGGTCGGAGTGAACCGTCCCTGCCTGACCGCTCTGTAGAGGAGCGACGAGACATGTTCGAGAGGTTTACCGACCGCGCGAGGCGAGTGGTGGTTCTGGCCCAGGAAGAGGCCAGGATGCTCAACCACAACTACATCGGTACGGAGCACATCCTGCTCGGCCTCATCCACGAGGGTGAGGGCGTCGCCGCCAAGGCTCTGGAAAGCCTTGGTATCAGCCTCGAAGCGGTTCGGCAGCAGGTTGAGGAGATCATCGGCCAGGGCCAGCAGGCTCCGTCGGGGCACATTCCCTTCACCCCGCGTGCCAAGAAGGTCCTGGAGCTGTCGCTGCGCGAGGCGCTTCAGCTCGGCCACAACTACATCGGGACCGAGCACATCCTGCTGGGTCTGATCCGTGAGGGTGAGGGCGTCGCCGCCCAGGTGCTGGTCAAGCTCGGCGCCGACCTGAACCGCGTGCGCCAGCAGGTCATCCAGCTGCTGCACGGCTACCAGGGCAAGGAGCCGCAGGCCACGGGGGCCTCCTCCGAGTCCACCCCCTCCACCTCGCTGGTGCTGGACCAGTTCGGTCGCAACCTGACCCAGGCTGCCCGTGAGAGCAAGCTCGACCCGGTCATCGGCCGGGACAACGAGATCGAGCGCGTCATGCAGGTGCTCTCGCGGCGTACCAAGAACAACCCGGTCCTGATCGGTGAGCCCGGCGTCGGTAAGACCGCCGTGGTCGAGGGCCTGGCCCAGAAGATCGTCAAGGGCGAGATCCCCGAGACGCTCAAGGACAAGCAGCTGTACACGCTGGACCTGGGCGCCCTCGTGGCGGGCAGCCGCTACCGCGGTGACTTCGAGGAACGCCTCAAGAAGGTGCTGAAGGAGATCCGCACCCGGGGCGACATCATCCTGTTCATCGACGAGCTGCACACGCTGGTCGGCGCGGGTGCGGCGGAGGGTGCCATAGACGCCGCCTCCATCCTCAAGCCCATGCTGGCCAGGGGTGAGCTGCAGACCATCGGCGCGACCACGCTGGACGAGTACCGCAAGTACCTGGAGAAGGACGCCGCCCTGGAGCGGCGCTTCCAGCCCATCCAGGTGGACGAGCCCTCCATCAAGCACGCGATCGAGATCCTCAAGGGTCTGCGCGACCGCTACGAGGCCCACCACCGGGTCTCCATCACCGACGGGGCCCTGGTGGCCGCGGCGCAGATGGCCGACCGCTACATCAGCGACCGGTTCCTGCCCGACAAGGCCATCGACCTCATCGACGAGGCGGGCTCGCGGATGCGCATCCGCCGGATGACCGCTCCGCCGGACTTGCGCGAGTTCGACGAGAAGATCGCGGGCGTGCGGCGCGACAAGGAGTCCGCGATCGACGCGCAGGACTTCGAGAAGGCGGCGTCGCTGCGCGACGACGAGAAGCAGCTTCTCAACAAGAAGGCGCAGCGGGAGAAGGAGTGGAAGGCCGGCGACATGGACGTCGTGGCCGAGGTCGACGAGGAGCTCATCGCCGAGGTCCTGGCCGCCTCCACCGGCATCCCGGTCTTCAAGCTCACCGAGGAGGAGTCCTCCCGGCTGCTGCGCATGGAGGACGAGCTGCACCGGCGCGTCATCGGCCAGGAGGACGCCATCAAGGCGCTCTCCCAGGCGATCCGCCGTACCCGTGCCGGGCTGAAGGACCCCAAGCGTCCGGGCGGTTCGTTCATCTTCGCCGGCCCGTCCGGTGTGGGTAAGACCGAGCTGTCCAAGACCCTGGCCGAGTTCCTGTTCGGGGACGAGGACTCGCTGATCCAGTTGGACATGTCCGAGTTCATGGAGAAGCACACGGTCTCGCGGCTGTTCGGCTCCCCGCCCGGATACGTCGGCTACGAGGAGGGCGGCCAGCTCACCGAGAAGGTGCGCCGCAAGCCGTTCTCGGTGGTCCTGTTCGACGAGATCGAGAAGGCCCACACCGACATCTTCAACTCGCTGCTCCAGGTGCTGGAGGAGGGACGTCTCACCGACGCCCAGGGTCGCAACGTCGACTTCAAGAACACGGTCATCATCATGACGACCAACCTGGGTACGCGGGACATCTCCAAGGGCGTGGCCATGGGCTTCGCCAAGGAGGACGACGCCAACACCAACTACGAGCGGATGAAGGCGAAGGTCAGCGAGGAGCTCAAGAACAACTTCCGGCCCGAGTTCCTCAACCGTGTGGACGACGTCATCGTCTTCCACCAGCTGACCGAGGACGAGATCTTCCAGATCGTCGACCTGATGATCGCCAACCTCGACACCCGCCTCAAGGAGAGGGACATGGGGATCGAGCTGCGGCCCAAGGCCAAGAAGCTCTTGGCCGAGCGCGGGTTCGACCCGGTGCTGGGCGCCCGGCCGCTGCGCCGGACGATCCAGCGGGAGATCGAGGACCAGCTGTCGGAGAAGATCCTGTTCGGCGACCTCAAGGCCGGTCAGATCGTGGTGATCGACGCCGAGGGCGAGGGCAAGGACGCCAAGTTCCTCTTCAAGGGTGTGCCGAAGCCGGCCGAGGTGCCGGACACGCCCGAGGTCGAGGAGTCGGCCGCCGGCAAGCGGGAGTAGCCGCTCCGCCGGTCCACGTCTGAGACGGGGGCATCCCTTCGGGGGTGCCCCCGTCGGCGTTGGAGGGCTAGTGTGCGAGCGTGACTCATCCAGATCCCCGACAGCACGGTCCGTGGCAGGCACAGGGACGGTACCCGCAGCCCGGACATGTCCCCCACGGTCCCCAGCAGGGCGGGGGAGCCCCGCGGCCCGGCCCGGCCCCCCACGGCGAAACGCCCTCCGCCGGTCCTCCCACCGGTCCCCCCGGAGTTCCCCCCGCCGGCCCTCCCGGCGGCATGCCTCCCACGGGCCCGCAGGGACCCCACGGACCCCACGGCGCCTACCCGTACCAGCCGCCGCAGAAGAGGAGCGGTGCCGGGACCGGCCTGATCATCGGCGCGGTGCTCCTCGTGTTCGTCCTCATGGCGGGCGGCGGCGCGGTGGCGTTCTGGACGCTCTCCCCGGACGACAGCGGCACCGCCTCCGCGGAGGGCATCGGTACGGTCCGCCAGTTCTCGGCCCTGGCCGCCGACCACGTCGACGAGGGCGAGACCGTCGAGTACGAGGTGTACCCGCCCGCGGGAGGGCCGCACTATCCCGTCTGGCAGGACTGCGGGGTCTACGGGGAGCCGCTGCGCTCGGAGTACGTCGTGCACTCCATGGAGCACGGAGCCGTGTGGATCACCTACGACCCGGGGCTGTCGGAGGCGGACGTCCAGATCCTGCGCAGCCACTACTCGCCCGGCGACTACCTGGTGATCAGCCCCGCCGAGGACCTGCCCGCCCCGGTGGTGGCGTCGGCCTGGGGCTCCCAGATCCGCCTGGAGGACCCCGCGGACCCGCGCCTGGTCGAGTACCTCGTGGAGTACGTGCGGGGGGAGAACACCCCCGAGCCGGGCGCCGCGTGCAGCGGCGGCCGCTCCGGGACCGGAACCACCGGCACCGGCACCGGAGCCGTCGGCGCCGGGATCGACGCCTCGGAGTTCACCGGCTAGACCGGGCCCGTCCGGGCCCCTCACGGCGCCCGGACGGCGTTTCAGCCGGGAAGGGCGTACCGGCCGTCGTCGAGCGGGTCCACCAGCCCGTCGGACACCAGCGCGTCCAGAGCCCGCTCGCGCTGGACGCCGTCGTCCCAGACGACGTCCAGCGCGTCCTTGGACACCGGATGGACGGAGTCGCGCAGCACGGCCAGCAGCTTTCCGCGCACCTGCCGGTCGGTACCCGCGTAGGTCTGACCGCGCCGGGGCGGGCCTTCGTGGGCGGGCTTGCCCGCGAGCCGCCAGGCGCACTGGCCGGCGATCGGGCAGTCCGCGCACGCGGGCGCGCGGGCGGTGCACACCAGCGCGCCCAGCTCCATCACGGCCACGCCCCAGCGGGCGGCGACCGACGGCGTGGGCGGCAGCAGGGACTCGGCCAGGGCGGTCTCCGCCTTGGTCTGTGTTTTCGGCGGGTACTGGATCCCTGTTTCGGCCCTTGCGAGGACACGTCGAACGTTGGTGTCCAGAATGGCGTGACGCTGTCCGAATGCGAAGCTCGCCACCGCGGCGGCGGTGTAGGCGCCGATGCCGGGGAGGGAGAGCAGGGTCGCGTGGTCGTCCGGGACCCGGCCGCCGTACTCCTCGGTGACGGCCACCGCGCACGCGTGCAGGCGCAGCGCGCGGCGTGGGTAGCCCAGCCGGTTCCACATGCGTACGGCCTCGCCGGACGGCTCCCGGGCCAGGTCGGCCGGGGTGGGCCAGCGCTCCATCCAGGCGCGCCAGGCGGGCAGGACCCGCACGACGGGCGTCTGCTGGAGCATGATCTCGCTGACGAGGATCGACCAGGCGGAGGCCTCCGGCCGTCGCCAGGGAAGGTCGCGGGCGTTGGTTTCGTACCACGCCAGAACAGCGGTGCTGTAAGGGTTATCGCTCATCTTTAACCGGGAATCGGCGGGTTGAGTAGGTGGGGTCCACGCAAAACCGCAATACTACGGCGCATGGCGTCAAGTACCGGACATCCAGGAGCCGTCAGCCGTGAGACCTACTGGAGGCGGCGTGCCTTCGTGCTGGCTGGGATCATGCTGGCGCTCACGATCATCGTGTACGCCTGCCGTCCCTCCGGTGGGGAGAACGGTGAACCGAGCCGGTCGGACGCGGGCATAGGCGGACAGTCCTCTCCCAGTGTCGCACCTACCGAACCCTCCGACGCCGAGAGCGGGGGATCCGGGGCCGACGGGGCCGGGGAGAGCGCCGAGCCCTCGGAGGGGGACGGGGGCGCCGGGGGAGCCGAAGGCGGCGAGAGTGCCGAGGGCGGCGAGGAGTCCGGTGGTGAGGCGGCCGGTGACGGCGGTTCCGCCGACGGCGGCGAGTTGCCCGCTCCGGAGCGCCCCGAGGACCACTGCCGCCCGCAGGACGTCGTGGTCACCTTCGAGTTCGCCGAAGAGGACCAGCAGATCTACGGCGCGGGGGACAGCCCGGAGTTCACGGTCACCGTGGTGAACACCAACGAGCAGACATGCACCGTGGACGTGGGCGGCAAGGCGCTGGAGATCCGCATCCACTCCGGTGAGGACAGGATCTTCTCCACCGCCGACTGCGTGAAGGGCGAGGGCACCGACGAGCGCCAGCTCAGCCGGGGCGTCCCGTACGAGCACACGGTCGAGTGGGAGCGCGAGCGCTCCTTCGAGGACTGCCGGGGCGGCACGTCGAAGGTCAAGCCCGGCTGGTACCGCGCCAACCTGCACGGGGACTACGTCGGGGACCAGTCCGAACTGGTCTTCCAACTGAAGGCCTGAGCGGTCCGACGGGGCCGGGAGCGCGCGTCGCCCCCGGCCCCGCGGCACGTCGAGGGGGTGCGCCCTTTACTCCTGACATGGTCAGGGGATAGCCTTCCTGCGATTGGGAGCGCTCCCAAGCGGGCGCTCCCCTCTGGGGGCGCCCGCTCTCGGTCGCGGGACTCCCGGAGGCCGACCTCCTCCGCCCGGCGCTCCGGCCGGGAGGGCACACGGCCCCAGGACTCCGTATGGTGCGGGAGGAGGAGCCCGAACGCCACACCGGTGGCGTGTGCGGCCGAAACACAGGAGGGCGTGACATGCGCTATCGGGGACCGGCGGAGCTGGTCGTCGTCCGCCACGGCCAGAGCAGGGTCAACGCGGCGCTGGCCGCCGCGGGGCCCGACGGCGGCCGCCTGGACACCGACGGCCTGCCCGCGCGCAACGCCGACGTGGACCTCACGCCGCTGGGCGAGTCGCAGGCCCGCGCGGTGGGCTCGGGCTGGCTCGCGGGACTGTCGGCGCACCGCGTGCCCGGTGTCGTGTTCTCCTCCACCTATCTGCGCGCCCGCCGCACCGCCGAGCTGGCGCTGGAGGCGGCCGGTCTCGGCCTGACGGTGCACCCGGACGAGCGGCTGCGCGACCACGACACCGGCCTGTTCGGCTTCATGACGCCGGCCATGGTGCGCGAGTACGACCCGGAGGAGATGCCCAGGCGCCTCGCCGACCGCATGCACCACCGCCCAGAGCGCGGGGAGTCCCTCGCCGACGTCCTGCTGCGGCTGCGCTCCTTCCTGCGGGACGTGTGCGCGGAGTACCCCGGCGAACGGGTGCTGCTGTTCTCCCACGAACCGGTCGTGGTCCTCCTCCGCGGCGCGCTGGAGGGCCTGCCGGAGGAAGAGGTGTGGCGGATCAGCAGGGAGGAGCCCCTGGGGACGGCCTCGGTCAGCCGGTGGGCGGCCGACGCCGCGGGCGACCTGCGGCCCGACGGCTACGGGGTCGTGGCCCATCTGGCCGGGATGGGAGAAGGAGTCCGGAGAGTCCGGACGTAGTGCGCTTTCTCGGCGTTTCGCTTCGTATTCGGGCAGGGCCGGAACACGGTTGATCCGGGTTCCGGCGATCTTGCGCGAAATCGGAAACCTTTCGTGTCGACTCGATTACCATGCGTGGTGAACCTTGCTCCCACACTTCCGGAGTCCGTCATGAAGCGCACCATCCCGGCCCTGGCCGCCGCTCCCGTCCTCGCACTGGTACTCGCCGCGCCCGTGCACGCGGCCGAGGCCGCACAGACCTCTCCCGCGATCTACGTCCTGAGCGTCCGGGACGTCTCCAGCGGCGCGACCAAGGCGATCAGCCTCCAGTGCCACCCCGCCGGCGGCACCCACCCCAAGGCCGAGGAGGCCTGCGAGGCCATCGCCGAGGGCGGTTCGATCGAGGGCGTCGAGGGGCCGGGCGGCGACTGCACGATGATCCACGACCCCGTCGTCGCCACGGCCTCCGGCGCCGAGGAGTACCAGCGGGAGTTCTCCAACCGCTGCCTGCTCACGGCCGGGAAGGGCGCCGTCTTCGACTTCTAGGGGCGCTCGCCACGGCCCCGGAGCGCCGCGGGGCGGTTCCCGTCCCGCGGTCCCGGCCGCGGTCCTCAGTCCTCGTCGCGGGAAGCGCGCGCCCGCCTCGGCCGCTTGGCCACCCTGGACAGGGCCTCGCTCAGCTCCTCCACCTCGTGGACCCGGATACCCGGGACCGGGTCGCCGAAGTGCTTGGGCACGACGGCCTCGGTGAACCCGAGCCGCTGCGCCTCGGCCACCCGGCGCCGCACCCCCGTCACGGTGCGCACGTCGCCCGCCAGGCCCACCTCGCCGATCGCGATGAACCCCGTCGGCAGGGCCACGTCGTTGTTGGAGCTGGCCGCCGCCATGGCCAGCGCCAGGTCCACGGCCGGCTCGGTCAGCTTCACACCGCCCACCGTGGACGCGTACACGTCCATGTTGGCCAGCCGCATGCCGGTGCGCTTCTCCAGCACCGCCAGGATCATGTTCACCCGTGAGGTGTCCAGGCCCGAGGTGGCGCGGCGCGGTGCGGGCAGCGGGCTGGTGGCCACCAGCGCCTGCACCTCGGTGATCAGCGGGCGCCGTCCCTCCAGGGTTACGGTGACGCACGTGCCCGGCACCGGGGCGGTGCGCTCGGTGAGGAAGAGCCCGCTCGGGTCGGGCAGGCCGACGATGCCGCTCTCGGTCAGCTCGAAGCAGCCGATCTCGTCAGTGGGCCCGTACCGGTTCTTGACCGCGCGCAGCAGCCTCAGCTGGGAGTGGCGCTCGCCCTCGAAGTGCAGCACCACGTCCACCAGGTGCTCCAGCATGCGGGGGCCGGCGATGGACCCGTCCTTGGTGACGTGGCCGACCAGCACGGTGGCGATCCCGCGCTCCTTGGCGGTCTGGATCAGCGCGCCGGCCACCTGCCGGATCTGGGTGACACCGCCCGGTACGCCCACCGTGTCGGGGGAGACCATGGTCTGTACCGAGTCCACGATGAGCAGCCGGGGCGCGACCGCGTCCACGTGGCTGACCAGGGAGGCGATGGAGGTCTCGGCGGCCAGGTACAGCTTGTCGGAGAGCGCGCCGAGCCGTTCGGCGCGCAGCCGCACCTGACCGGCCGACTCCTCGCCGGTCACGTACAGAACGGGGCCCTCGGCCGCCCGCATCGCGGCGACCTCCAGCAGCAGGGTGGACTTGCCCACGCCGGGCTCGCCCGCGAGCAGCACCACGCCGCCCGGGACCGCGCCGCCGCCCAGGACCCGGTCGAGCTCGTCGACGCCGGTGGGGACGGCCTCGGCGCTCTCCACGCTGATCTCGGTGATGGGCCGGGCCCGGGAGGTGACGGGCGCCGGCGCGACGGCGGAGGGCGCGGGGGCACCGCCCTCCTCGACCGTGCCCCAGGCCTGGCACTCGCCGCAGCGGCCCACCCACTTGAGAGTGCTCCATCCGCACTCCACGCACCGGAACGTGGTCTTCGCTGCCTTTGCCATGCTCGCAACGCTAGCGGCTGCCGGGGACAGCTCCGGCGCACGGCGCGGTTCGGGCGCCCGGACACGGAGAGTGCTGCGCGGAGCGTCCGTTGGGGGTGGTAGTCCGCCAAGGCGCGAAGCGCCCCGGCGGGCGATGGAGGGCGACGGACGGACCGAAGTGAAACGGAGGCCCAGGGGCGACACTGACTCGGGGACACACGAAAGTTACCTACGGGTTAGGAGTCTTTCTCCGTAGGTCGTGTTAAAGAATTCTTAGGGTCCGAAGCTTCACGCCCCCGCTCCTGAGAGAGGAAGCCCGAGTGCCCCGTACATCCGCTGTCACCGTGTCACCGTTCCGAGCCCTGCGCCGCGTGCTGGCCCCGCTGGCCGCCGCCGCGCTGGGAGTGTCCCTGGCCGCCGCGCCCGCCGCCGCCGAGCAGGCGGAGGCCACCGAGTCCTTCCAGCACTACGTCGCCCTCGGCGACTCCTTCGTCGCCGGTCCGCTCATCCGTGAGGAGAGGGTCAGCACCCGGATGCCCCTGTTGGGCTGCATGCGCACGTCCAACAACTACCCGACCATGCTCGCCGAGCGGCTCGGTGTCGCCGAGTTCACGGACGCGAGCTGCTCCGGTGCGGTCATCAACGACCTCTACGAGCGGCAGTTCAGTGACACCCTGCCCCAGTTCGACGCGCTGACCCCCGAGACCGACCTGGTCACGGTCGGCATCTCGGGCAACGACTTCGGCTTCTCCGACGTCCTGGTCGAGTGCGCCAAGCAGAGCCTGAGCAACCCTCTGGGCGACCCGTGCGCCGACCACTACGGCGACGAACTGGACGAGCGGATCGAGAACCTGCGTCCCGAGGTCTCCCAGGTCTACGCCGACATCAACGAGCGCAGCCCCGAGGCCACGGTCCTGGCCGTGGGCTACCTCCAGATCCTGCCCGAGAAGTGGGGCTGCTGGCCGAGCACGCCCATCGCGGTGGGCGACGTGCCGTTCCTGGACGAGGCGCAGACGTCCCTGAACGAGATGATCGCGGAGGAGGCGCAGGCCCAGGGCGCGATCTTCGTGGACGTCCTCGAACGCGGCCACGACGTCTGCACGTCCTCCGACGTCCGCTGGGTGGAGGGCCTGATCCCCGAGAACGGGGCTCCGGTGCACCCGAACTACCTGGGCATGAGGGCCACGGCCGACTTCGTGGGTTCCGAGCTCGGTCTGCCCGTGGACGACGCGGCGTAGCCCACTGTGAACGGCTCTTGTGAAAGCGAGTCAGATTGACCCGTTCTCGACCGTTTTATCCCGCAAAGGTCAAGGACTCTTTGCCTTCTTTGGCGGTCGATCGCACTACAGAGAGTGACTTTCTGTGTTGATTGTGTGACGAATGGTGAGGACGTCGCGGCGGAGGGATTCACGCCACAGTGGCGTGGGCGCCGCGACGCGCCTACCGAATGTGGAGAACCACCGTCATGCGAATACAGCGACACTACGAGCAAACGCAGGCCTGCCGTCCCACGGACCCGGGGCGGCAGGCCTCGCCCGTTCCCACACGGCGGAGCGGACCGCGAGCGATCGCCGTCGCCGCGCTCACCGCGGCCGCCCTGGCCGCCGGTTCGGCGCCCGCCCTCGCCCAGCCCGTCCAGCCGCTGCGGCCGGTACAGCACCTGTCGGCCGCCGAGCAGGCATCCGACGGTTCCCGGCGCGTCCACCAGGCGCTCTCCGCGCCGAAGGCGGAGAGGGCCATCGACGCCGCCGAGTCGCAGAAGGGCACCCCCTACGTCTGGGGAGGGGAGAGCCCCAGAGGCTTCGACTGCTCCGGCCTCGTGCAGTGGGCCTACCAGCAGGCCGGGGTGGGACTGCCCCGCATCGCCCACGACCAGTCCAGGGCCGGAACCCGGATCCCCTACTCCGAGGCCCGCAGGGGAGACCTCCTCTACTGGGCCAACAGCGGCGGATACGCCTACCACGTCGCCATCTACCTCGGTGACGGCCGCATGATCGACGCGCCCCGCTCGGGGGACCACGTCCGTGAGCGGGACGTCCACCACTACAACCTCGGCGGCGCGGTCCGCCTGTGAGACGGGCAGGCCTCGCGCAGCGCGCTGACGGCCGCCCACACGCCCCGGGGAGTGAACCCGGCCGACTCTGACAAGCACCCCTGTGCCAGGTGCTCGGTACCGCCTTCACCGCGGACCGGTCCACGCGAGGGCGGCGCCGGGCCGCCCCGTCCGACACACAGATGTTCTCCGGGCCGCCCGCCCGTCCACGGGCGGGCGGCCCCGCGCACGGGAACGGCACGCCGCGTTCACGCGGGCGGTACACACCCGAGGGGCGGGAGCACATAGTCTGTGTCCCGTGAGCCCTATCCAGGTCCCAGACGCGCCCGTCGTCCTGTCGTCGGCGTCGGTCTACCCGGAGAAGACCCCGGCCGCCTTCGAGATCGCCGCGAAGCTGGGGTACGACGGCGTGGAGGTACTCGTCTCCTCCGATCCGGCAAGCCAGGACGTCGAACTCCTGAGGCGCCTCTCGGACTACCACCAGATGCCCGTCACCGCAGTCCACGCGCCCTGCCTGGTCCTCACCCAGCGTGTGTGGGGCAGGGAGCCCTGGGGCAAGCTCGTCCGCTCCCAGGAGATGGCCGAGGCCCTGGGCGCCAAGACCATCGTGGTCCACCCCGCCTTCCGCTGGCAGCGCGAGTACGCCCGCGAGTTCGAGACCGGTATCGCCCGCATGCAGGACGAGACCGACGTCGTCTTCGCGGTGGAGAACATGTACCCGGTACGCGTGCGCGACCGCGAGGTCGTCCCCTACGCGCCGAGCTGGAACCCGCTGGACCGGGACTACCCCGACGTCACGCTCGACCTGTCGCACACCGCCATGTCCGGCTCCGACGCCATGGACATGGCCAAGCGCCTGGGCGACCGCCTCTCCCACGTCCACGTCGCCGACGGTTTCGGGGGCCAGAACCTCGACGAACACCTCATCCCCGGGCGCGGACGCCAACCCGTCGGCGAGCTCCTGGAGTACCTCGCCGGGGGCGGCTACGAGGGCCAGCTGGTCCTGGAGGTCAGCACCCGCAAGGCCCCCGACCGCCAGGCGCGCATGCGCGAGCTGGCCGAGGCGCTGGCCTTCACCCGGCTGCACTTCGCCCGGACCACCGGCCACGGGGACCGTCCCCGCGACCGGCGTGAGCGCGTGGCGCTGCTGCGCCGCGCCCCGGACGAGCCGCCGCGCCGTTTCGCCGTGGACACCGGGGGGACCGCCGACGACAAGGGCGCAGTCGACCCGGACTCGGACTGAGTGTCCACGGAGTGGGACGACCGTCCACCCGGAGCCGCGGATGCGGCTAGCGTGGGGGTATCCGCAGGAAGGAACCCTCATGATCGCGATCATCGGTGCCGGGAAGATGGGCGAGGCGCTGCTCGCCGGAATGCTGGCCAAGGGCCACGCGCCACAGGACGTGCTCGTCACCGAGCCGCGTGAGGACCACGCCGAGGAGCTGCGCGGGCGCTACGGCGTCGAGGTCGTCACGGCCGCGGACGCGGCCAAGCGCGCCGACACGCTGCTGCTCGCCCTCAAGCCCCAGGACATGGTGTCGCTGCTGGACGAGCTGGCACCGTACCTGTCGCCCGCGCACCTCGTGATCTCGGTCGCCGCCGGGATCACCACCGCCGTGCTGGAGGGCCACCTGCCCACCGGCACGCCCGTGGTCCGCGCGATGCCCAACACCCCCGCGCTCATGGGGCGGGGCATGACCGCCGTCGCGGGCGGCGCGCACACCGGCGGGGCCCACCTGGACCGCGCCGAGGCGCTCCTGGGCACGGTCGGCGAGGTGGTCCGCGTGGGCGAGCAGCACATGGACACCGTCACCGCCATCTCCGGCAGCGGCCCCGCCTACTTCTACTTCATCGCCGAGACGATGATCGAGGCCGGTGTGGCGATGGGGATGCCGCGCGCCACCGCGCAGAGGCTGGTCGGCCAGACCATCACGGGCGCCGCCGCCATGCTCACCGACTCGGGGGAGCATCCCGTGGTGCTGCGCGAGGCCGTCACCTCGCCGGGCGGCACCACCGCCGCCGCACTGCGCGAGCTGGAGCGGCACGGTGTGCGCACGGCCTTCACCGACGCCATCGAGGCGGCCCGCGACCGGAGCAACGCGCTCTCGGGAGACTAGGCCCCGTCCGGTGGACCCGGTCCTGTGCCGCTGGGCGGCGGCGCTTCCCCGGCCTACCTGGACTCGACCCGGCCGAGCGGGTGCGGGTCGGACGCCAGTGCCTCACGCGCCTCCCGCCAGGCGGGGTCCCCGGGATAGAGCTCGGTGCGGAGGTAGGCCCAGGTGAGCCGCTGTACCGCCGACACCCGCTCGGGGCTCTCGTCCGTGGTCTCGGCGACGTCGTATCCGGAGATCCCGCCGAGCCCGTGCTCCGCGCCGAACAGGGTGAGCAGGGACTTGGGGCCCGGGGAGAGGAAGTACGGGTCGGCGTGCCACTCCGGTCCCCGGACCGTCAGGTGGGCGGAGGCGTCCTTGTCGCCGGCGACCACGAGCGCGGGCGTCCTCATCCCGGAGAAGTCGCTGGTCAGGAGGAAGGGGTAGTTCTCGGCCACGAACCCGGTGAGGGCGTCGCCCCCTCCGCCGGTCGTGGCGAGCAGTACACCCGCCCTGATCCGGGGCTCGGCCAAGTCCACCTCCGTTCCGTCGTGCGGATCGGTGAGCCGGGCTCCCAGCAGCAGGCTCGCGGTGTGCCCGCCCATCGAGTGCCCGGCCACGGCGACCCTGTCCCGGTCCAGTCGCCCGAGGAGCTGTGGAACGGCGGCCTCGACCTCGTCGAGCCGGTCGAGGACGCGTGTCATGTCCTCGGCCCGCGACCGCCAGTGCATCGGCGCGTCAGGGGCGTCGGAGTCCAGGTTCAGCGAGGTCGAGCTCAGGTGGGTGGGCTGGATCACGACGAAGCCGTGTGCCGCCCAGAAGTCGACGAGCGGGGCGTAGCCGTTCAGCGAGGAGAGGTGGTTCGAGTGGCCCTGGCCGTGTGAGAGGAGAAGGATCGGCAGTTCGCTCCCGGTCACGGGCGCGGAGACCCGGACCCGGAGGTCCACGGCCCGGTCGGGAGCCGACAGCACCACCGGACTGACCGAGAGGACGGGAACGGGCGGGCCGAGGGTGTCGGCCGTGCCGGTCGGTTCGCTCATGACGCGTGTTTCCCTTCGATGGCCTCTGCCGCCGGTCCCATGCGGTCGGCGGCGGGCGAGGCGTTCGGAAGCGTCCCGCCTCAGTCCGCCTCGGCTAGACTGAAAAGCGGATCGCTGTTCCTCTTAGCATGCGGAACAATGTTCCGCTTTGTCAAGCGCCGTCGGAAGGAGAGCGTGGTGCCCACTACAGGCGAGTCCGGGGAGAAGCCCGCCCGAGGCAGGCGGGCCGACGCGCGGCGCAACCAGGAGAAGCTGCTCGCCGCCGCCGCCGCGGTGTTCACCGCCTCCGGAGTCGACGCGCCGATCCGCGAGATCGCGGCCCGGGCGGGCGTCGGGACGGGGACGATCTACCGCCACTTCCCGACCCGGGCGGACCTGGTCGTCGCCGTCTACCGCCACCAGGTCGAGGCCTGCGCCGAGGCCGGGCCGACCCTGCTGGCCGAGGCGGACTCTCCGTTCGGGGCACTCCGCCAGTGGGTCGACCTCTTCGTCGACTTCCTGGTCACGAAGCACGGACTCGCCAATGCGATGCAGTCGGACAGCGGCGGCTTCGAGGCACTGCACGCCTACTTCCTCGACCGCCTGGTGCCCGTCTGCGCGCGGTTGCTCGACGCGGCGGTCGACGCCGGCGAGGCCAGGCCCGGTACGCACGCCTACGAACTGATGCGCGGCATCGGCAACCTCTGCGCCGGACGTGACGACGATCCCCGCTACGACCCCCGCCGGCTGGTCGAACTGCTCCTCCGGGGGCTACGGCGGCCGCGGCCGTCCTGACGCCGGCGAGGGGCGGGACCAGGAGGATCGCCGGGCCCGAAGATGGCCGGAAGCGGTCCGCCCCACGGGGGAACGCGTCGGCCCACATGGGTAATGTGCATAGGTAAAGGGTGTACGCGCCCCTTTCGGCCCCGTGCGGTACGGGGTCTCCCCCGTCGCCGAACCCAGGGTCCTCCATGACTTCATCCCCTCCTCCGTCCGATCCGTCCCCGTCGCAGGGTGAGGGCTCCCCGCAGTCGGGCGGCACGCCCCCCGGCGGAACTCCTCCCGAGGCGAACCCCCACGGCGGTACGCCCGCAGGCGGTGCGCCCCACGGCCAGACCGGCGCCGGCCCGACCGGAGGAGCCCCCTACGGCGGGACCCCCTCCGGAGGGATGTACGCCGGCGGTGTGCCGGGCCCGCCCCCCGGCGGCCCGCCCCCCGGCGGCCCGCCCTCCGGCGGGATGCCTCCGAACGGCCCTCCCCGGGGCGGGATGCCCCCGGGCGGACCTCCACCCGGAGGTATGCCTCCAGGCGGTCCGCCCCCCGGCGGAATGCCTCCGAACGGCCCCCCTCCGGGAGGAATGCCTCCGGGGGGAATGCCTCCGAACGGCCCTCCTCCGGGCGGGATGCCCCCGGGCCAGTTCGGCGGTCCGCCCCCGCCCCCGCCCCCGAAGCCGCGCAGGCTGGGCCTGTTCTCCTCGCCCTCGGCGGTGCGTGCCTCGCTGCTCAACGCCTCCGGGATGGGCGCCGGATACTTCTACCTGCGCCAGTGGCCCTTCTTCGCCGCGGCGCTCATCATCACCGTCGGCCTGCTGGTCACCGCCGCCGTCATCGGCGCCGCCGACAACGTCCTGCTCTGGGTGGCGGTCTTCGCCGCATGGTTCGTCGCCGCCGCCGTGCACGGCCTCTTCGCCGGGCGCTCCCGGGACGAGCACGCCCTCAACCGGGGAGAGCAGCCGGGCAGGGGCGTGATGCCCCTCCTCGTCGCCGGAGGCCTGGTGGTCGCCCTGCTCGCCTCCCTCACCGGCGTGTGGCAGGCGGGTGAGTGGCGGCTGCGTGTGGCCGACGCCGCCCACGCCCGCGGCGAGTGCGGTGAGACCGAGGCCGTCGACGCCTACGGGAGCGTGGAGGACCTCTTTCAGCTCTCCTTCTCCCCGTCGCTCATGGAGCGGGCCCGGTCGGGCGCCGAGGCCTGTGCCCTGCTGGAGCAGGCCCAGGCCGACGTGGCCGCCGAGGAGTACGAGCAGGCCCTGAGCTCCTACGGCTCCTACTTCGAGCACCCCGCCTCCCGCTGGGAGGACACCGACGGCGAGGTCGCCGGCATCCACCTCTCCTACGCCGCCAACCTGGTGTCCACGGCCGAGGAGGACTTCGGCGGCGAGGTCACCGAGGACTACCGCGCGAACATGCGCAAGGCCCACGAGATCTACAGCGTGATCCCCGTGGACTACGAGGGCACCGAGGCGGCCGGGAGCGTGCCCGACGCGCTCACCGAGCTGTACGAGACCGGGACCAGCCAGTACGCCGCCGAGAACTGGTGCGCGGGCTTCGACCAGATCGAGATGTTCTCCGACCTGGCCTGGGACACCGTCCCCGAGGTCGCCGAGCGCATGGCCGCCGAACGCCCGAACGCCGCGCTCAAGTGCGGTTGGGAGCACGTCGAGGAGGGCGGCTTCGCGCCGGCCGAGGAGATGGTCGACCTCCTGAAGGCGGAGTACCCCGACCACGAGGCCGAGGACGTCGAGAAGATGGTCGTCCACATCGGGGCCGGCCGCATCGAGTCCGAGATGGACACCATGACCGCCATCGGCGAGGTCGAGTTCTCCCCGACCCCCACGGGCAGTTCCGGCAACGACAAGACCGTTCTGGAGATCACCAACAACTCGCCGTACGAGATGCGGTTCCTCTACGTCGGGCCGGGCAAGGTACACGACGAGATCCTCACCCCCGCGTGCGAGGACTGCGAGGCCTACAGCTCGCCGCCCACGGGCAACTCCTGCTTCGAGAAGGGCGAGGTGATGAAGCTGGAGCTCAAGCCGGGCGAGTACCGGGTGCTGCTCACCTCCAACGACTCGCTCTTCGCGGCGCCCCTGCACGGCAACGTCGACTTCAAGGCGGGCGACAAGCACGAGTCCTGCTACTACGTCACCGAGGAGTAGCCGGGTACCCGGGCCCGGCGCGGGAGGGACCCCGCGCCGGGCCCGGCGGCCCCGCCACGGCCCCGGTCCCGCGGGTCGACGTGCCACCCCGGGGTTCGGGTCGCCGTCCGGTTTTGCGTACTGTGTGCTTCGGAGCACGCACACCTGAAACGGGGGTCACCACATGGGAGGACGCACGTCCTGCTCGCTTCGGGTGGCATGGGATGACGGACTCACCGCCTACGACTTCGGACCCCAGCATCCGATGGCGCCGGTCCGCGTCGAGCTGACCATGGCGCTCAGCCGCGATCTCGGTGTCCTGGACGCGGCGGGAGTCGGTCTGCTCGACGTCGAGCCGGCCTCGGACGAACTGCTGGCCCTGGTGCACGACCCCGCCTACATCGAGGCGGTCAAACGCGCGGGCCGCACCATGGAGCCCGACGATGCCCACATGCTGGGCACCCCGGACAACCCCGTCTTCAAGAACATGCACGACGCCTCCGCGCTCATCTCCGGCGCGTCCGTGGCCGCGGCCCGGGCCGTGTGGTCCGGCGAGTGCGCGCACGCCGCCAACATCGCGGGCGGCCTGCACCACGCCATGCGCGGCAACGCGTGGGGCTTCTGCGTCTACAACGACCCCGCCCTGGCCATCGCCTGGCTGCTGGAGCAGGGGGCCAAGCGGATCGCCTACGTGGACGTGGACGTCCACCACGGGGACGGTGTCCAGAAGGCCTTCTACAACGACCCGCGCGTACTCACCATCAGTCTCCACGAGTCGCCGGCGACCCTGTTCCCCGGCACCGGCCAGGCCTCGGAGACCGGCGGGCCGGACGCCGAGGGCTACGCGGTCAACGTCGCCCTCCCGGCGGGGACCGGCGACACGGGCTGGCACCGCGCCTTCGACGCCGTCGTGCCGCCGCTGCTGCACGAGTTCCAGCCGGAGATACTAGTCACCCAGCAGGGCTGCGACACCCACGCCCTGGACCCGCTCGCCAACCTCACACTGAGCGTGGACGGCCAGCGCCGGGCCTACACCGAGCTGCACAAGCTCGCCCAGAAGACCGCCGGCGGCCGGTGGCTGCTGTTCGGCGGCGGCGGGTACGGTCTGGTGCACGTCGTCCCGCGCGCCTGGACCCACCTGCTGGGCGAGGCCGCCGGGCACCCGATCCACCCCGACACCGAGACCCCGCAGAGCTGGCGCGACTTCGTGCGCCGGCGCACCGGGGAACTGGCGCCGCTGTACATGACCGACGGACGCGACGTGTCCTTCGAACCCTTCGAGAACGGCTACGACCCCGGCGACCCGGTCGACCGCGCCATCCACGCGACCCGTACCGCGGTCTTCCCCAGCCACGGCATCGACCCGAGCCTGTAGCGGAGTGGAGGAGGGACGCGGCGGTGCCTCCGGCGGCCCCGGACCGCGTCCCCGTCCCCTTCTCCCGCACCGGAACCGGCGGCGCGGACCCTTCCGTAACACCCCGGTGTCGACCGGCGCGAATTCCGGGGTACCCGCGCGTGACGCGCCCCGAGCGGGTAGGACAGAGGTTGAATACCGGGCGAACAGGAGCAGGCGTCGTGGTGGCAGCACGGCGTGGCGCACGCTCGCTGCGCAGACGAGGAAGGGGAACACCAGGTGACGCCGCCGACACGCGCTGAACTCATCACCTATCTGGTGCGCACGGGGATCGCCGGACACGTCGACACCCCACGCCAGAACAACCTTCGGCACTACCGGCGGCTCGTCCAGAAGGACCCCTACCACCAGTTCGGCCTCACGTTCGCCCACGACTGGACCTACCCCGAGGTCCTGGCCCTCATGAGCAAGCGCTGCGGAGTGGTCTCCGACGAGGAGTACGTGTGGGGGATCGACACGATCGACCCCGACCTGACCATCGACGCCCTGGAGGGCCTCGCCGACCGGATGGCCCTGGCCGCCGAACGCCGGGAGCGGGTCATGTTCGCCACCGGCCACCCCCGCAACCTCCGCGAGACCTACCGGGCCTGGAAGGACGCCCTCGCCGAACGCGGCTGCCCGGTCGTCACCGCGGGAGGCGGTTACTCCTACGAGGTGACCACAGAACGTCCTCCGAACCGCCGGATCGTTGTCTGGGAGGACGATGTCGCGATCGTCACGGACGGACACCTCGCGCGCCACAGCCACCACCCCTTCGCCATGCGTGCCATCCTGGCCGACCTCGCGGACCGCGGTGAGGCGTGGCCGCAGTTGGTCATCGCGGATCACGGGTTCGCGGGTGCGGCAGGGGAGGCGGGGGTGCCCACGGTGGGCTTCGCCGACTGCAACGACCCCGCGCTGTTCCTTGCCGAGTCCGAGGGAAAACTACTGGTCACCGTGCCTTTGGACGACGGATATCTGACCGAGGACTATGCGCCGCTACGCCAGTACGTTCTCGCTCGGGCCGGTCTGTTGTGACAGGGGAGCACCATTTATACCCAGCGTTAAACCTCAACCGCCCCGCCATCAACGCATATCGGCGAAGACAGTACGAACGGCCTTTCGCTGGAGGGGACTCGGCTCTACCCTGAAAACGGACGTGTCAGTAGTGAAAGCACGACACGCTGGCGTGGCGTTGGGACGGGCACACCGGGGTCGTCCTTCCCGCCGTGCACCACGCCGGGCTGAACGGTAGACAATGCTCACGTCCGGGAATGAGGGCGTCGGAAGATGAACGGGAGCAAGCCGCCTCTCGAAGAGGTCAGGTTCTTGACGGTGGCGGAGGTCGCCACGATCATGCGTGTGTCCAAGATGACCGTTTACCGAATGGTGCACTCGGGAGTTCTCCCCGCGATTCGCGTGGGGCGTTCCTACCGGGTCCCCGAGCGGGCCGTACACGACTACCTTCGCGAGGCTTTCGTCGAGGCTGGTTGATCCGGGCCGGGCCGACCGGGGCTGCCCCCAGCCTCCGGTCAGCCACAACGCGGGGGGCGGTGCCCTCAGGGCCATCGCCCCCACCCCCTCCTCCCCCTCTCCGGGGCTCCTCCCGCCACACGCCCCGCCGTACGGGGCCGGCCACCCGCGTCGACGCTTGTGCCGGGGCGGCGAGACGGCGGCCAGGGCATCTACTACACTTTGTCGTTGTTGTAGTCCGCCCTGTTCACACCCCGTTCGCGAGGTCCCTCGATGCCCAGCAACAGCACCGGTGCGCGCCGACGCCGTGCCGTGCCGCGCCTGGCGGCGAGCGCACTCGCCGTCGCACTCGCCCTGACCGGATGCGCCGGGGGCAACGAGATCCAGGCCAGTGACGAGGACAGCCGCTTCGTCTCCGGGGACGGCAGCGCCACCTCCTTCGAGGCGGCCGACCGCGTCGAGGCGCCCGAGGTCACGGGGACCAGCCTCGACGGGGACGAGATCTCCCTCGGCGACTACGAGGGCGGCATCCTCGTCCTCAACGTCTGGGCGAGCTGGTGCGGCCCCTGCCGCACCGAGCAGCCCGTCCTGGACGAGGTCCACACCGAGTACGCCGACCTGGGCGTGGACTTCCTCGGCGTGAACATCAAGGACGACGAGACCGCCGCCCGGTCCTACGTCGACAGCAAGGACGTCGCCTACCCGAGCCTGTACGACCAGCCCGGCAAGGTACCGCAGGCCTTCCGCGACACCGTCCCGCCGAGGTCCATCCCCAGCACGCTCGTCATCGACCCCGAGGGCCGCATCGCCGCACGCGTCATCGGCCCGACCACCTACGGCCAGTTGACCGAACTGCTCAACCCGCTGGTGGTCGAGTCCGGCTTCGGCGACCCGGAGGAGCGCCCCAGGGTCGCGGAGCAGGAAGCCGAGGCGGCCGAGGAGGCCGAGGCGACCGGTGGAGACCCCTCCGGCGACCCGTCCGAGGCCCCTCCCCAGGAGGACGCCGAGGGCGAGTCCTCCGGGGACGGCCGCTGATGGGCGCGATCGGCACCACCGTCCTCACGGGCTCCCTGCTCGCCGCGGTCCCGCTGGCCCTGGCCGCCGGGCTCGTCTCCTTCCTCTCCCCGTGCGTTCTCCCGCTCGTGCCCGGCTACCTGTCCTACGTGACCGGCATGAGCGGCGCCCACATGCGCGAGCGCGCCGCCGGGGCCGACGGCGCGGGGGGCGGGACCGCCACGGCGACCGTCGCCCAAGCCGACGCCGAACTGGCCTCCCGCCGCTGGACCATGGTCACCGGCAGCGTCCTCTTCATCGCCGGGTTCACCCTCGTGTTCGTCGCCGTCGGCGGCTTCGTCGGCTGGCTCGGCGAGGTCCTCATGGACCACACCGAGCCCATCACCCGGGTACTCGGAGTCCTCACCGTCGTCCTCGGCCTCGCCTTCATGGGCCTCGTGCCGGGCTTCGGCCGCGAGTTCCGCTTCCACCGGCTGCCCCGCGCCGGACTGGCGGGGGCGCCCCTGCTCGGCGTCCTCTTCGGCCTCGGCTGGACCCCGTGCATCGGGCCGACCCTGGCCGCCGTGCAGACCCTCGCCTTCGTCGAGGGCGGCGCGGGACGCGGCATGCTGCTGTCCCTGGTCTACTGTGTCGGGCTGGGCCTGCCCTTCGTCCTCGCCTCGCTCCTGTACCGGCGCGCCCTGGGCGCCTTCGGCTGGCTCAAGCGCCGCACCCGCGCGGTCACCGTGGCCGGCGGGGCCATGCTCGTCCTGGTCGGCCTGGCGATGGTGACCGGGCTGTGGACGCAACTGACCATCGCCATGCAGGGATGGGCCGCCGACTTCCAGACGGTGATCTGATGAGCACGACCACGAACGACGACGCCGCCCGCGCCGAGGCCGGGGAGACCGGCTCCGCGAACCGGCCCGTGGGGCTGGGCCCGATCGGCTGGCTGCGCTGGACCTGGCGGACCCTCACCTCGATGCGCACCGCCCTGATCCTGCTGTTCCTGCTGGCGGTCGGCGCCATCCCCGGCTCGTTCCTGCCGCAGAACGTGGTGAGCGTCGACGAGGTGAACGCCTACTTCCAGGAGCACCCGGAGCTGGCCCCCTGGCTGGACCGGTTCTACCTCTTCGACGTGTTCTCCTCGCCCTGGTACGCGGCGATCTACCTGCTGCTGTTCGTCTCCCTGGCGGGCTGCGTGATCCCGCGCGCGATCGCGCACGCCCGCGCGGTGCGGGCCAGGCCGGTCCGCACACCCCGCAACCTGGGCCGCATGCCGTACACGGCGAGGTTCACGACGGACGCCGCCCCCGAGACGGTCCTGGAGCAGGCCCGAGGGATCCTCAGGGGCTACCGGACCGAGAGGTACGGGGACTCCCTCTCCAGCGAGACCGGGTACCTGCGCGAGGCGGGGAACGTGCTGTTCCACCTGGCACTGCTCGGCCTGCTGCTGGCCCTGGCCGCCGGGGCCTTCTTCGGCTACCGGGGCAACATGCTGCTGGTGGAGGAGCAGGGGTTCGCCAACACCCTGACCTCCTACGACGCCTTCTACCCCGGCCACTGGACGGACACGGGCGACCTGGAGCCGTTCAGCCTCCACCTGGACGACTTCGAGGCCTCCTTCATCGAGGAGGGCGACCTGCGCGGCCAAGCCGAGTCCTACGTCGCCGACATCACCTACGTGAGGTCCCCGGGCTCGGAGGAGGCCCGGCACCGGCTGGAGGTCAACCACCCGCTGACCGTGGACGGGGTGCAGGTCTACCTGCTCGGCCACGGGTACGCGCCGGAGTTCGAGGTGCGCAACGCCGACGGGGACGTGGTCTTCGACCAGGCGGTCCCGTTCCTGCACCGCGAGACCAGGACCTTCACCTCCGACGGCGTCGTCAAGGTGCCCGACACCGGTGGCGAGGCACTGGGCTTCGTGGGCGTGTTCCTGCCCAGCGCCACGGAGACCGAGGGCGGCGAACTGGTCTCCGACTTCCCCGGGGCGAGGAACCCGCGGGTCACGCTGGAGGGCTACCAGGGCGACCTGGGGCTGGTCGGCCCGCAGTCGGTCTACCAGTTGAACACCAGCGGAATGGATGAGCTCGGCGGCTCGCCCGTGATGGAGATCGGTGACACCTGGGAGCTGCCGGACGGCGCCGGGTCGATCACCTTCTCGGGCTACAGCGAGTACATCAGCCTCCAGGCCAACCGGGACGGTGCCCGGCTGCCCGCGCTGACCGCGGCCTCCCTGGCCGTGCTCGGCCTGGTCATCACCCTGTTCGTCCGCCCCCGCCGCGTGTGGGTGCGCGCGGTGCCGGGCGAGGACGGCCGTACCCGGGTGGAGCTGGCCGGTCTCGGCAAGACCGAGGTCGCCGGGAACAACGCCGAGTTCCACGAGCTCACCAAGACACTCGCCGAACGGCTCCGGAGCGGCTCGGACGACGGGTCCCCGAACCCGGAGGGCACCTCCGCCGGAGCAGAGACCGACACACCAACCGACCCGCCAGAGTCGACGACAACGAGGGAGTGACCGGTGACGTACACGTTCGCCGCAACGATGGACGAGGCGATGGCGTCAGCCAGTGACTCGCTGATCATCGTCATGATCGTCACGTACGCGGTGGCCCTGTTCCTCTTCGCCATCGAGGCCGCCTACGGAGAACGCACCAGGCTCAGGGCCGGTCGGCTCATGCCGGTCCGCGCCGGCGCCGACGGGGGCCCCGAGGGCGACGGCACGGAGGACGACGGCATCGAGGTGAACGTCCGCACCGCCGAGGGCGAGGCGAAGGCCCCCCGGAGCGTGCTGGGCGGGATCGCCCTAGGCGTGACGGGGTTCGGTTTCCTCACGGGCGTGGCGCAGATCGTCAGCCGCGGCCTGGCCGCCGACCGGTGGCCGTGGGGCAACATGTTCGAGTTCGTCGTGGCCCTGTGCCTGGTCGCCGTGGGCGGGCTGCTGTACGCGTCCCTCCGCTTCCAGGCCCGCTTCCTCGGCGCCTTCGTGCTGGTTCCGGTGCTGATCCTGCTGGGCGTCGGCGTCCGGTGGCTGTACGTGGAACCGGGTCCGCTGATCCCGGCCCTGCACTCCTACTGGGTGCCGATCCACGTGACCGCGGCCATCATCGCGGGCGGGGCGTTCATGGTCTCGGGCTCCGCCGGCGTCACCTACCTGGTCTCGCACCGTGCCGAGGCCAGGCGCGCCCTGGGCGAGAAGGTCGCCGGTATCGCCGGCCGCCTGCCCAGCCCCGAGCTGCTCGACCGCATCTCCCACCGGTTCATCCTCTTCGCCTTCCCGCTGTGGACCTTCGCCATCATCGCCGGTTCCATCTGGGCCGACGAGGCATGGGGCCGCTTCTGGGGCTGGGACCCCAAGGAGGTCTGGTCGTTCATCTCCTGGGTGATCTACGCGGCCTACCTGCACGCCCGCGCCACCGGCGGCTGGCGCGGCCCCAAGGCGACCTGGATCAACGTGCTGGGCTTCGTGACCATCCTGTTCAACTTCTTCGCGGTGAACTACATGTTCAGCGGCCTGCACTCCTACGCCTGACGGGAGTACCCGCCCGGGAGGCGGAGGAGTCCCGCACGTCACACCCGCGACGTGTTTCCTTGAGGCTGCGCTGCGCTTCGCCTCGTGCTCGGGCGCCGCAGGCACGGGAACCTTCGGCCCCTGCGGTGCGCCCGCTCGTACCTCACGGGCACACCTGCGGGACCTCCAGAACCCCGTCGGCGCCCTCGCCACCACCCCTGGTAGCACAGGACCCAGTCCACCGAACAAGGACCTAGGGCCCCTGGAACCCGTCCGCCGGGGGCGCGGTGGATCCGCGCACCACCAGGCGGGTGTCCAGGGTGACCGTGCCGGGGGCGTCCTCGCTGGTGATGCGGCGCAGCAGCAGGTCGATGGCGGCGCGTCCGGCCGCGGCGGTGGGCATGTCGATCGTGGTGAGGCCGCAGTGGCGGGCGGTGTGGGTGTTGTCCACGCCGATGACGCTGAGGTCGCCGGGGACCGCCAGGCCCCGGCCGCGGAGCTCCTGTAGGAGGCCGAGGGCGACCAGGTCGTTGTAGGCGAGGACGGCGGTGGCCCCGCTGGCGAGTACGCCGGGGGCGGCACCGGCTCCGCCTCCCTCTGTGGGCTGGTTGGGGCCGAGGCGGTGCAGGCGCAACCCGTGGTGCTCGGCGGCGTCGGTGGCCGCCCGCTCCAGTCGCTGGTTGGTCCAGGAGGCGCGGGGGCCGGTGAGCAGGGCGATCTCGCGGTGGCCGAGGGAGACGAGGTGTTCCAGGGCCTGCCGGGCGCCCGAGGCCACGTCCATGAGGACGGCTGGCAGGTTCGCGGGCTGCCGGTTGACGACGACGAAGGGCACGTCGGCGCTGAGTTCGGCGATCAGGCGGTTGCTCAGGCGCGGGGCGACCAGCAGGGCGCCGTCGACCTGGGTGGCCATGGAGCGGATCAGCTCCTCCTCCGCGCGGACCTGTTCGTCGGTGTCGGCGACGAACACGTGGTGGTCGCTTCTGCGCGCGTGTGCCTGGGCGGCCTTGATGAGGGGCGGGAAGAAGGGGTTGGCGATGTCGGCGACGATCAGTCCCAGGTTGCCGGTACGGCGGGTGGACAGGGCGCGGGCGGCGCGGTTGGGGCGGTAGCCCAGGGCGTTGGCCGCGGCGACGACGCGGGCGCGTGTCTCGGGGTTGACCAGGTGCGCCGCGGAGAAGGTCCGGGAGACGGTGGAGACGTGGACGCCGCTCGCGTGGGCGACGTCCTTGATGGTCACGGCCACCCGTGGCCTCCTTTGCGTTGGTATGGAGAGAGACTAACGGCAACCGGTTGTGGTCCGCTACTGAGTGGTTTGTTGTTTGGTGCCTGGTTTTCCCTGGTTTTCCCTGAGGGGAAGGGTTGACGCGGATCGGCGTGGTGGGAGATGTTCATGCAACCGTTTGCAGTTTCCCCCCTGAGGAGCAGGACCATGAGAAGGCTCGTACTCCCTCTGAGCGCGGCGCTGGTGATGACCGCCGTGACACCCGCCCAGGCCGCACCCGACACGGGCAGGCAGGTCCTGCCCGAGGGTGACGGCTGGGGCTCGGCCGGCGCCGGGACCACGGGAGGGTCGCAGGCCTCTCCCGAGAACGTCTTCCGCGTCTCCACGGCGGAGGAGTTCCGCGAGGCGGTGAGCGGCGACGAGCCGAAGATCGTCCACGTCGAGGGCACGATCGACGCCAACTCGGCGCCGGACGGCACGCCCCTGTCGTGCGAGGACTACGCGGTGGGCGGCTACACGCTGGAGGACTACCTGGCCGCGTACGACCCCGACGTGTGGGGTTGGGAGGAGCCGAGCGGACCGCTGGAGGAGGCCCGGGAGGCGTCGGCCGACGCACAGGCGGAGCGGGTCCGGGTGGAGGTCGGCTCCAACACGACCGTGGTGGGCGCCGGCGACGACGCCGAGATCACCGGGATGAGCATCCGGGTGGTCAACCAGGAGAACGTCATCCTCAGGAACCTGACCCTCTCCGACACGTACGACTGCTTCCCCGGATGGGATCCGGGCGACGGCGGCGAGGGCAACTGGAACTCCGAGTACGACCACCTGGAGGTCTCCGGGTCCACGAACGTGTGGATCGACCACAACACGTTCGACGACGGCGACAACCCGGGTTCGGAGCTGCCTGAGCGCTTCGGGCGCAGGTACGAGGTGCACGACGGCCTGCTCGACGTCGTGCGGGCGAGCGACCTGGTGACGGTGTCCTACAACCGCTTCGCTGACCGCGACAAGGCCATCCTGGTCGGTAACAGCGACGGCCGGACCACCGACCGCGGGCTCCTGCGGGTCACCTTCCACCACAACCACTTCGACGGGCTGGGCCAGCGCGCCCCGCGCGTGCGCTACGGACAGGTGCACGTCTACAACAACCACTACACGGTGGCCACCGGCATGTACCAGTACAGCCTGGGCGTGGGCTTCGAGTCGCAGCTCTACGCGGAGAACAACCTGTTCGACATGCGTGACGGCATCGGCGCCGAGGAGATCATCGGCAACTGGGGCGGTACCGACATCGTGGAGCACGGCAACGCGCTGATGAGGGACGGCCGCGGACGCATCACCGGGGTCGACCTGGTCGAGGCCCACAACGAGGCCGACCCGGGCCGGGCGCTGGGCACCGAGCGGACCTGGACGCCGGAGTTCTCCACGCGCGTGGAGCCGGTGCACGCGATCCGCGGACTGCCGCGCAAGGTGGGCGCCGGACGGCTCTGAGGCGGCCCCGAGCCGGGTCCGCACAGGGAGGCGGGCCCGGCGGCGGACCCGGGGCGGGTCCGCGGGGACGGGAGAGGAAAGCGGTGGGGCCGCGCCCCTGTTCGGGCGCGGCCCCACCGCTGTGTCGTCAGCGTGCCGGTGCGGTCACTCGTCCGGATCTATGCGCCGGTCGAGGCGTCTCAGGAACTCGGGGTCGTCATCCGGTCCGAGCGGATGCGGGCTCCCCGAGGGCTCGGCGAAGTCGGACGGGTCGAGGTCGTCGACCGAGGAGGCGTCCCGAGCCGGGGCGGACGCGAACCCCTCGACGGCGGCCGTCTCGCGTGGACGGCCGAGAAAGAGCCACAGGATCGAGCCGACGGGCATGAACAGCACGATAACGACCACCCAGAGGATCTTCGGCAGATTACGCACCTCGTGGGAAGGGGTGGTGAGCGCGTCGAAGAACGCGTACACCCAGAGAACGATCGATACGAGCGTGATCAGGCCACCAAGCCACACCATGGTTCCAGCCTAACTCTTGCTGTCCACTCCTCACGGTCGGCACACCTGGCCGGGCCGCCTGCGGCCGCGTGCGGAGCGCGGCCGTAGCGGTCGGGTCGCCGCCCCGCCCCAGGAGTGCCGGCCCGGATCTGCTCCCAGGGCGATACCCGTTCAGGGTGGTACCCGTTCTCAGGGGGTGCTCTCACTCGGCTCGCCGAGAAGTAGGGCGCGCACCTCGGACTCGCGGAAGCGGCGGTGTCCGCCCGGAGTGCGGATGCTGCTGATCCGCCCGGAGGCGGCCCAGCGCGTCACGGTCTTGGGATCAACCCGGAAGAGTGAGGCCACTTCCCCGGGGGTCAACAGGCGTTCGCTTGCTCGTTCCACCTTCACGTTCCCCCAATCGTGCCCGCCTCGGACTGTGGGGGCGGCGGGCGTTTGATCCCCTAGTGTGCATGAGTTGGTCCGTTTCCTCCCTAGTTTTCGGAGAAATTGCGGTGTTGGGGGGAGGAGTACGGGATATGTGACCGGAACGTAATGTTCAGGCCCTGCTGTCGGGATTGGAAACATCCCATGACTGTGTGAATCGAGCCCGCGTACGTCCTGTTCGCCTGTGCGGATTCCGTTCACCTGTGCGGATTCCGTTCACCTGTGCGGAGAACGACACGCCGCCCCGATGCCCGTCGTACCGGGCACGCCCTTAACCTGGAGATAAGAGCACGTGGGACGCCACCCGCCCGACCCCGGTCGGGGCCGCGGACGGCGCGGACCGCGGGTATGGCCGGTCGTCCCGTGTCATCGATGGGCGTAGCGACCAATCTAGTCCAGGTAATCATCTGTTGTGAGGCTTTTGGATGCGTAGCTTGTTGACCTATACCGCTGCCCGTCTGGGACTGTTCGCGGTGGCCTTCGGAGTGGTCTATCTTTTCGGCGCCCGTTCGTTGGTCGCGATCCTCCTCGCCTGGCTGATCAGTGGACTGGCCTCCTACGTCCTGCTGTCCAAGCTGCGGGACCAGGTCTCCATCAGCGCGGTGCGGCGGATGGAGAACCGCCGCGCCCGTCTGGCGGAGGCCGCCGCCCGTGAGGACGCCCTCCAGGAGGAGCACGTCCGGGAGGCCGACGAGGCCCCCGCCGCCGAGGCGGACACGAGGGGCGCGGACGGCGCGAGGGACGGGGACGGCGAAGCGCGTGCGGACGACGGTGCGCCCACCGACGCGGAGAAGCAGGACCCCGGCGCGCCGGCGGCGGCCCGGAAGTCCTGACCGGACACGCCCCCGGACCGCCTCACCCGGGGGTCTGCGCCCGACCGGGGTCGGGCTCGGGTGCGTCGAGTCCGCCGACCGCGCGGCCGGCCAGCGGAGCCAGGACCGCGACCAGGTAGAGGGCCGCGCACGCCACCAGGACGGGCGCCGCTCCGGCCAGGCCCAGCGCCGCGCCCACCACGGGGGCGCCGAGCGGGGCCGCCACACGGGTCAGCGCGCCGATCATCGCGGTTCCCCGCCCCACGACGTGGCGGGGCAGGCGCTCGAAGAGGACCGTGCTCAGGATCGGGTTGAGCACGCCGCCGCCGAGCCCGCACAGGCCCCACACGGCCAGGACCGCCCACAGCGGCACGTCCAGCGCCAGCACCAGCAGGCGGGGCGGTCCCGCGACCACCAGCCCCGCGAAGAACACCGCCCGCCGGGGCAGCAGGTGCCCGACCGCCGTGGCCACGAGCGAGCCGGCCACGGACGCCGCGCCCAGCACTCCGCCCATGAGGCCGACGACCGCCGGTCCCATGCCGTTCTCCCGCACCCACACCGGCAGCAGCACCGACGTCACGGACATGTCGATCATGTTGGTGACCGCGAGCATGACCACCAGGGCGCGCAGGGTGGTGTCGGTCCAGATCACCCTCCACCCGGTGCGCAGCCGGACCAGGTAGCCCGATCCGGCCTCGGGGTCCGTCCCCGGTGCGGGCCGGTCCCGGGGCTGGGTGGCGGCCAGGGTCGCCGCCGCCGCGACCAGCAGGACGGCGTTCGCGTACAGGGCCGGAAGCGGTCCGGCCAGGGAAACGAACCCGCCCGCGAGAACCGGGCCGACGGTCATGGAGAGCCGGTCCACGGTGCCGGTGAGCCCGGTGACCCGCTCGACGCGGGTGCCGGTGCGTTCGGCGACGGCCGGCGCCATGGACACCTTGGCGGCCTCCGCGGGCCCGGTGGCCAGGCCGACCAGGGTCACCAGCGCCAGGAGCACGGGGAAGGGCAGCAGCCCGGCGGAGTACAGCAGCGGGACACAGGCCACCGCGCCGGCGGCGACGAGGTCGGCGCGCACGCTCACCGCGCGCTGGCCCGCCCGGTCGAGAAGGGGCCCGCCGAACAGCCGCGCCAGGGTGTAGGAGCCGATCTCGAAGAAGGCCACCAGCCCCATGGACACCGGGCTGCCGGTGCTCTCCAGCACGAACCAGGGGATGGCGATCATCGCCACCCGGGTGGCGGTGTAGCAGAGCGCCTCGGCCGTGACCAGGCCCGCGACGCCCCTCACGTCCTCCCCTCCCCGTCGGAGCCCCGGTCCTCCGGGTCGGGGAAGGCGGCGAGCTGGATGTGCACCGGGCGGCTCCCGGGGGCCTCGCCCTCGCGCGCGTAGCGGTCGAAGAGCGCGCGGACCTCCTCACGGAAGGCGGCGAACTCCTCCAGCGTGAGCTCGGTGCGCCGCCCGGACATGACCTGGGCCTCGCGCCAGCCCTCGGGCTGGACCGCCCACATGTTGACCGCCGCGGCCAGCCGCTCGCTCCAGCCGACGGCCAGGGCCATGCGCACGGCGGTGCTCAGCTCGGGTTCTTCGGTGTCCAGGTGTTCGGGGAAGCGGAAGCCCTCGTGCCGGGCGCGCCACCAGCGCTCCCGCGAGGTGCCCATGTCCGGGTCCTCCTCGATGAACCCGTGGGCCGCGAGCCGGCGCAGGTGGTAGCTGGCCGAGGCCGAGGAGGTGTCCACCCACTCCGACACGGTCTTGCCGGTGGCGGGGCCCCGGTCCTGGAGGAGGTTGAGGATGCGTATGCGCAGGGGATGGGCCAGTCCCCGGAGGGAGCGCGCGTCGAGGGTGGCGGCCTTCGCGAAAGGGTCGGGAACGCCGGTGTCGCGGGAGGTGTCGTCGTTCATGACGTCACCGTAGATGCCCAAGGCTTCTTGGCCAAGGGTCGTTGGCCAAGGAGTCTTGGTTGGTTCCGGCAATCCTTGACCGACGAGGTCGTAGGCAGGATGGTCTAGTTCGCTGGATGCCTGCCCGGCCAGGGGCCGGCTTTCGACCCATGGTCGACAAGCGGACGAGGGCGCGGGTCCTACTCGCCCTGGTGCGCCGGATGGCGCGGAAGAACGGCTTGCGTGTGGAGGAGCTCAAGGGCCGGTGGGAGGGTTCGCACAAGCACTACGTCGTCGGCGCCGACGGGGAAACGACCGGTTGCTTCGGCCTCACGGACCATCCCAGGGGGCTGGGCCGGACCGTGCCGCAAGGTATCGAAGACAGCCTGGAGCATCCGTTCGGAGAGAAGTGGATGGAGAAGTCGTGACCGGCTACACCGTGACCGTCATCCGGGACGAAGACCTGTGGGCCGTCACCATCGACGGCCTGCCGGAGAACGTCGCGGGAGTGGCCGACTATCCGCACTTCTCCGAGATCGAGGACGAGGCGCCGGAGTTCATCGCCGGTCTGGCGGGCAGCGATCCCGAGGACTTCACGATCACCTGGCGTTACGAGTCCGGCGGTGAGGACGCGACCGAGGAAGTCCTCCAGTACCTCGTGGCGGAGGAGGAGTTCCGGCGGTCCCAAGACGAGCGCGACCGCAGTCGGGCCCGGGCGCTGGAGACCCTGCGGAAGGCGGGTCTCACACAGCGGGCCATGGCGGACGTCGTCGGCCTCTCACCCCAGCGCGTCCAGCAGTCGCTCAGCGGAACGGACGAGTCCGGGCACCGCGGCCGCGGGGGGCGCGCTCGCGCACCCCGCGGCCTGATCCGCCCCGGCCTCAGGAGAGCGGGAACATCCCCAGGCGGGCGTGGTACTCGCCGGCCAGGCGCTCGGTGTCGCTGCCCACGTACAGCCCGCCGGAGGTGGCGTGCAGGGCCTCCGCGCCGTGCCCGCGCGTGCGGCCGGGGTTCCAGGGCAGGGCCTTGCCGGTCTCCGGGTCCACCGCCGCGATGCCCTCGCGCGCCACCGAACCGGGTCCGGGGTTGAGCGCGCCCTCGGGGTTGTCCATCCAGCGCTGGTGCCCGCCCACGTACACCGCCGACGAGGTGATCTCCACCGAGTACAGCGAGTCGCCACCGGTCTTGTTGCTCCAGGTGGGCTCGGAGTCGGGGGTGTCGGTGTTCTCGAAGCGCGCCGCGGACTTGCACAGGCCCGGCTTGACCTTCGGCCCGCCCGCGGTCACCACGGCGAAGTACGAGCCGTCGGGGGAGAAGTCCATCTGCCGCATGTAGGTCTGCATCAGCGAGTAGTCGCAGTCCGCCGCGTAGGCCGACGTGGACCACGGGGTGACCGAGCCGTCGGCGGTGTCGATCATGGCGATCTGGTAGCGGTCGTGCCCGTCCACCTTCGTGAAAGTGCCGTTGACGACCAGTCGCCGCCCGTCCGGGCTCAGCGCCAGTTCCTGCACCTTGAGGACGCTCCTGCGCGGGTCGGACACGCGCGGAGCGAACTCCTCGTCCACCGCGCCGGTCCGCGCGTCGAGACGGGCCAGCGCGGTGCGTTCCACGCCGTTGACCCCGGTGAAGTCGCCTCCCACGTACAGGTGCTCGCCGTCGCTGGCGACGCGGTGGGCGGTGCCCCCGTCGAGGGAGGCGCGGAACCAGAACGCGGCCCGGCCGTCACGGAGCGACAGGCGGGCCAGCCCTTCCGAGTCGCGGCCGTCGACGGAGTCGAACTCGCCGCCGATGATCACCGTCCGGCCGGGCCCGGGGGCCAGCGAGGTGACGGTGCCGTCCACGTTCGGCGAGAACCCCCGGAGGATCCGACCGGTGCCGTGCTCGAACGCGAACAGGTGGTGGAGGTCGTGGGTGCGTCCGCCTCCGGCCTCGGCGACCCGTGAGAAGCTCCCGGCGACGACGACGGTGTCGCCGATCCGCAGGATGTCCTTGACCGCTCCGTCCAGGACGTGCGGCGTCCACCGCACGGGTTGCTCGCCGACCACGCGGGAGTGGTCCGCCGGAGGTGCCGCCGGCGCGGTCGGTGCCGCGGACGCGGCCGTCGCGGCTCCGACGGGGAGCAGGAGCATCGTGCCCATGGTCAGGGCGAGGAACGGGCGGCTGGATTTCACGGAGGACTCTTCCTGGTCGTGCGGTCGTACGGGCGCGCTGGAGAACTGGCCTGTTCGGAGCGTGACCATATTCTTGCAAAGAGTCGCAACATAATCACGGTGAGTATCGGGCCTTGTCGTGGCCGTTCGCGGTTCCCTCGCCGGAGGGCCCGGGAGGCCGGAGGCCGGGGACGGGAGCCGGAGCGGCTCCCGGGCGGCTCCCGTCTCAGGCGGACGCCCACGAGCGGCTCGGATGGGACGTGTGCGGTGAACACGGGGAGCGCGGCCTCACGCGACCCGGACTCCGGCAACGGCGACGGCCCGTCCAGGACACCCCGGGGCGGCACCTTCGATACCGGCTCGACGTCCGGCGACGGTGACGGCGACGGCGACGGTTCCGCCCGAATCGAATACGGAAGCGAACGTCCGGGGAGTAGCGCGCGAGGGGGCGATGGGGCGCGAACTCCCGCGGGAGAACCTTTTAGGTTTATCCGGCAGGGTCCGTTGAGGATATGGAGGAGTCCGGCCCTGGGTTCAACGAAGGAGTGAACCCCGTAGATCCTGAGGGGCCTGTCGTCGGATTCCAAGAAGAGGGTTGGTCAGGGAGGCCCGGTTTCCGGTGCCGGGTGTGGGGTCTTCAAAATGACAGGGGGTGCGAGGGTCGATAGCAGCCGGCGGAGGTGGTGGTCCTGGCAAGACTGGACTGAAACCGGCCTATGGAGAGTCAGCACATCCAGAGCCGCAGGGCCCGGGGTCGAATGGTATGTGTCGCAGAGGAACAAGTAATACGGTGTTCGCGTTCGAAGCGAACTCACGTGGAGGAAGTCTGCTCTCGGGCGGGTGCTTCACGCAGGGCAGGGCGCACCGTATCGCCGGCGAGTTGGCCGAGGAATAGATGATGTACGGCAGGGAAAAGGGCCACATGGGGCCGACCGAAGAGCAGGAAGCGATCGTCGGCATCGCCTCCGGACTTCCGGGTTTCTTTCCCGATGAATGGGGGTCCGCGGTTTACCACGTGAGAATCATGGGAGCCTATGCTAATGAAGTAATCGAGGTGCAGAAAGAGGATGGGGAATTTGTCAGAACTGAACTTCCGCCTGACTCTGGAATGAAGTGCATGAAGCTAAGGGCCGGGATGTACAAGGAGGGCGAGGGTGCTTGGTTCTCCCTCAGGCTGATGCTTTGGAGTGAAGGAAGGTATAGGTCTGAGTTCGACTATGATGATCATCCTCAGTTTCTCTTCGAGCCCGATCTTCGCGAGTATATTCGGGAGGTGGAGCTCTTTCCTCGTAGTGAAGATTTTATGCCAGAATGGTTGCGTGAGAAAATCGATGAGGCAAATTCTGATCGCGGGAACTGACGCATCGGTGACGCCTGCCTGGCCTGCGGCCTCAGCCAGGTCGTTCCCGACTCCGCCCCCGGTCTGAGCCCGGACGACCTGCCCAAGCACGTTCTCCAGCGTTCCTGGTACGGCGAGTTCCCCATCTAGTGCGTTTATCGCATACGGCACCGGTGTGACGGGGAGAGGCTTGTGGCGGTGCGGCTCTCCGATCCGTCACGCCGCTCCGCGCAGGTCGAAGAACACCACCTGTGGAAACGCCGCTATCCGCATGGGGACGAGGCTGAACCCGATGCCGCAGTTGACGTGGAGCCGGTTTCCGTCGGCACCGTATCCGGAGGGAGCCCATCCGTCGGTGACAGTGCGCTCCTTGCTCGTGAGCTCGGCATAGGACCACAGCGGGAAGAACGGGATGGTGATCTGGCCGCAGTGCGTGTGTCCGGCCGAGGCCAGCGGCGCACTGCCCGCGGGCAGCCTGGGAAACGACGTCGGATTGTGCATGAGCACCACCCTCGGCGCACCGTCCGGCAGCTCGGCGAGCGCCGCGTCGACGTCGGTGCGGTCGGGCCGAGCCGGACCCAGCCCGACCACGTGCAGCGCCGTGTCGCCCGCCCCGGCACCGGGTATCGGGGCCGCCTCGTTGCGCAGGACGCGTATCCCGATGCCCTCCAGGCCCGAGACCACCTCCTCCGACGCGTCGACGCGGTAGTCGTGGTTCCCGAGGACCGCGAAGGTCGGGATGTCGGCCTCGGTGAGCGGAGCGAGCAGTTCGACGACCTCGTCCACTTGTTCGGCGGGCTCGGGACTGCGGCTGTAGACGAAGTCACCCCCGATGAGCACGGCGGCCGGACGCTCCTCGACCACCTTCTCCACGATGTCCTCCGCCATGTCGTCGTTGGAGAACCACATGCCGATCTGCAGGTCGGAGAACACCGCGACGGTCCTCTCCGGCGCGTCGGCGGGCAACTGCGGCAGCGTCACCGTGAACCGTTCCTCGTTCAGCAGGAACCGCGGCTCTATCAGTACTCCGTAGCCCACCAACAGCACCAGCACGGTGAGCAGCACGGCCCCCGCCCGCGTGATCAGACGCTTCATCCGTGGTCCCCTCCTGGCAGTTCGGTCCCCGGTCAGAGCCAGGACTACCCTGTGCCGCGTGGACCACGCGCCGGCGTGCAGTCGTCACCGTTCTCCGGATCCCCGTGACAAGGCACAGCCCTGGTGCCGGAGGTCTCAGGTGCCACGGACGGCACGGCTGCCAGGCGCTTGCGGCGGGGCTGGCCGGCCGAATCCCTTGGAGGGCCGATCGAGTCAAGGCGGCCTGCGGGGCCTCTCCAGACGTCGGTGGATTTCTTGTACTGCAAGGTCTTCGTTGCCGGAGCGGACGTGCGTTCCGCTCAGAGACTCCTCTCCCCGGAGTCGGGCGCCCTCTCCCAGGAGGGCGAGGCGGATGTTCGCGGCATGGACGTCGAGGTACGCCGGAATCCGGATTCCTCAGGAGACGGAACCTTTGACGAGGACTTCCTGTTCTGGCCGGTGCTCATCGAGATGGAGGAGCCGGAACCGTGGCGGGGCGGCCCACACGCGGGTGTCCGGGCCGGTCCAGGGCGACGGGTCCGGCAGGGACGGCCTCGCCGGGTGGCGCGGAGGCCGGAACGGGCGTGGACACGTAGCGGCGGACCCGGGTGGAACGGTGACGGCGCCCGGCCGCGGAGGCGGAGCGGTGTACGCGCGAAGGAGCGAAGAGGGCCCTGGCCGTCCCGAGGGCACTGCCGAGAAGGGCAGCGCTAAACTGACGCATGCTGGCAGTCCTTTGGTTAAAGGTTGGAGTTGCTGGCCACGGCCCCGGGCGGTACTCAGCCGCCGCGGGGTCTTTGGTCGAGTTACGTTTTCGAAACAGAGAGTAAGGGATGGAGGGGGTGGGGTGGAACGGTACTGGTAAGTAATGTGGTGCGAGTCGAGAAAACGGCCGACCGGAATGCCGGACGGCCGTTGTTATGTCCCGGTTTCAGGGGGTGGGGAGATTGACGCAGTGCAGGAACGAGGTCCAGGCTCCCGGCGTGTAGTCGATGTGTCCGAGTCCGCGGTTCTGCGTGTCGCGCACCAGGACCGCCTCCCCCTCTGCCACCTCCACACAGCTGCCGGATCCGCCGCTGTAGCTGCTCTTGTGCCAGTGGGGCTCACGCTTTGTCATCGAGTTCTTCCTTGACCTTCCTGATCAGTTCCCGACTCGCACGGGGCGACATCGCCTCCGACTGGAGAACGCCGAAGAGAGTTGCGCAGTGTTGTACCCGCATCATGTCATCCATGAGTTGCTCACCCTCCATGTGTTCTGCGGACGCGACTGTGGGTTTGTCGGGAAATGTATAGAGTCGGAACGGGCCTGATCCTCCCGGATGGCACTCGGTGTCCGACGGGATCACCTGGAAACGGATCACCCCTTTGTCGATTAATGTGAGAACCCGACCGATCTGTTCACGAAGAACCGGTTTTCCACCCTGCACGGTCCGTCGGAGTACCGCTTCCTCCACCACGACCGACACCAGCGGTGGGCTCGCCCCCTTCAGGATCTCCTGGCGTTCCATCCGCAGGGAGGCCATCTGGCCGACCTTCTTCGCGGAGAACCAGGGGACGGTGTCGGCGAGGAGGCCCCTGGTGTACGCCTCGCACTGCACCAGGCCGGGGAAGATCACCGGCTGGTACTCGCGGAGCTCGACCGCCTCGCGCTCCAGTTGGCCGACCTCGGTGTACCAGGGCGGTAGTGCGTCGGGTGCGTTCGCGGTGTTCCACGCCTGTTTTATCGCACCCGACGCACCGAACAGTTCGTCCAGTTCCGCGGCCCGGTCGGAGGGCAGCCCGCGGGTGCCGCGCTCCCACGCCGACACGGTCGACTGCACCACCCGCAGCGCCTGTGACACCTGGCCCTGCGTCATCCCGGCCTGCCTGCGGCAGTTGCTGACCTTCTTCCCCAGACGTCTCCACCTGGGGTTGGCACTGCGACTCAATACGACCCCCATTTCCGGGTTATCGCCACTATCACCAATGCAAGACCAGGGCACGACTCGATAGTGCGGAGAACGACGAAGTGTGACCCTTTGGTGATATCCGTGGCGCGCCCGAACGGCGCTGCCCAAGGTGGTGCCACGAGCCACAGGGGGTGTGGCGACCGGGGGATGAATTCAAGGTGGGTCAGTGATTCACATAAATCTAAGCAAAAGCCACATGACCGACATGGTCGGAACTCTGCCTCAGCGGGTCACCGATTCCGAGGTGCGGGCACCGATCACGCTGAGCCGGTCACCGTCGCACCACCCCGGCCACGCGATGAGGGTGCCGGGGCTGCCGGAGCAGGCCCACGCGCTGCGCGGTCGCCTGACCGCCGTGGTGCCGTACTCCGTCACGGACACGGTGCTGACGCTGGCCAGCGAGCTTTTCAACAACGCCGTCACCCACTCGCGCAGCGGGGACGAGGGCGGCGAGGTCGTCGTCGCCGTGAACCGGCTGCCCGGCCGGATCCAGGTCAAGGTCGTGGACCAGGGACCGCGCGACGCGGGCGCCTCCTCCCCGCACCTGCGTCCGGTCGACCCGGGACGGGAGGGCGGGCTGGGCCTGCGCCTGGTGGACGCCGAGGCCGACCGCTGGGGCACCTTCCACGACGGGAACCGCACGACGGTGTGGTTCGAGCTGGACCTGCCGCACGCGCAGGCGTGAGGTTCGTGGCGGCGGGCCCGGATCCGTGTCCGGCCCGAGAAGGCGACGGCAGCGGTCGGTGGAGCCTCGACCGCCGCCGACCGCCGTGTGGTGAGTCCTCAGGAGGCCTCTACGGGTCTCAGACGGGGAACTCGCCGTACCAGGACCTCTGCACGAGGTGCTTGGGCAGGTACTCCGACTCCACGTCCAGGGAGAAGCCCGGGGTGCGCTCGGCGGTGTCGTGGGCCAGGCAGGCGAGGGCGAGCAGAGACAGCGGAACGATGCCGCTCACCCTGTTCTCGTCCTCCCGGCTGGTGTGGTAGCGCTTGTGGCTCTCCAGGGCGTGTGCGAGGGCCTCGTTGAACTTGGCCGAGTCCCCCGACAGGAGCTGACGGAAGACCTCCATCTTCGGGAAGACCAGCAGGTCCAGGGTCTCGCCGCCGAAGGCGCCCCCGCGGGGATCGGACAGCTCCATGGCCCGGCGCAGTTCGGAGGCCAGGTCGTCGGTGCCGTTGACGAAGGCCTGGAGGGCGGCGACCCAGTGGTAGAGGTAGTCGTTGTACTCCACCTTCGCGCCCCGGGCCGCCTCGCGCAGGCGCTCCACCGGGACCCTGCACAGCGCCTCGGCGTGCGCGTTGTCCCGGCACACCACCGCCAGGTGGAAAGCCATCTCCCAGGTGGAGGGGTCGGCGCAGTAGAGCATGTCGGGGGCGGTGAGCTCGCGGACCTCGTGGTCGATCATGTACTCGACCCGGGAGCCCTTCTCGGCCTCGGAGACGGCGAAGACCGTGCCATGCACTTGCATGGCGATCGCCCACGACTCCCATGTCTCCACCGTCGCGGCCTCGGGGTCCAGCAGGAGCATCGTCTCCGCGAGGTCGTAGACGGGGAAGAGGTACAGGTCGATGTTGGAGCAGTCCCGTTCGAGCCTGCGGATCAGCTTCGCGCGACGCTTGGTCTCATGCTCGATGAAATCCTGGTCCACTCCGTGGTCGATCTCATGACGGGACACGCGGGTGGTCATGAAGCCTTCTTCTCCGACAGGTCGAACCGGTTTCGGGACGCACCTTGATCTCGGGCAGGACCAGTTCCTTCTTCTCCCTCCTCTTGTTCCCGGGCCACACGTGTGTCTGGGGTGGTCAGACGGGGAGGTCCTTGAGTTGGTTCACGCGGACCCGACCGGTGAGCAGGTCGTCCATCAGCCCCGCCTTGACCACGACAGACCGTGCCTGAACGGCGCGGCGGCCCGGAGCCGCCACGCCACGGATGCGGCCAGCGGCACCGTTGCCATCACCCGCTTCGTCGCCGTCGGCTCTGTTCCGGAACCGGGACGCCTGGTCGCTCATGCCGGCGGTAAACGTGTCAGGGTCCCCGCCGTGGCCGATGGAGGTGCTTCGGGCATTCGGATCACTCCATCGCCCGGCCCTCGGCCTCTTCCTGGAGCTTCTCGCGGAGCCAGTCGGTCATGTATTCCTCGTTGCGGGGGAAATACTCCAGATCGTTGGTGAAGCCGAAAGCGGTGGGGAAGGTGATACCGGGGTCCTCGTCGTAGTTGTAGTTGACGTTGAACTTCCCGGGCGGAGTTATGACGTACTCAAGGGAGAACCAGGTGCCCTTGCCCTCCTGGTACATTCCAGCCCTGAGGTTGTCGAGCATAACGCTGATCTCCGGAGGTGGAGATTTCCTCTGGGTCGTCCCGTCCTCGAACTCGACAATAATGATACTGGAAGCGTGCTCGATGACAGATTCCCTGGTATAGGTAATCTTCGCCCATCCCTTCGGTGCCCGGTCCAGTATTCGGACACCGACCTCCTGAAGGATATCCTGCTGCTCAGTTGGCCCTAGATGGCCTTTCTTGGCGTAAGGGCTGATCATGCCTCTCGTCCTCCCGTTTTTACTTTAGGTGGAATGTTATTGTATTCCTGCGGTTTCATGTCCACCCCATTCAGGCTCCACTCTACTACGATCTTGCTTGGTGGAGGCGGGAGCGGATTTCCGTGTTTGTCTTCCAACACGGGCAGTTCGGGATTGTAGATGTTCGTGATCTTGACCTCGACCTTCGGGCTGTCCGGATTCAGCGCAAGTGCGTCATTCCAGCTCCCGTCGTTGAACTTCGGGTTGTCGAAATTATGCCAATTGGCGCCATGGTTCATGATCCCGCGCCAGGACCGCTCGATGTTTCTGTAACTTCCCTCGATGCCGCCGCGCACATCTTCCGGAATGTCATCCAGGGCGGTCTCGGTCCTGTTCTGGTTCACGTCGTACCGCATGGGGACCTGGTTCAGGCGCTCACCGATCCCAAAGAACTCGGCGTATCCGATCAGATGGCCGCCGTCCCACTGGATGCCCTGGTACTCAGGGATCTCGCCCGGCTCCGGTGGACGGCCGTGATCCGCCTCGAACTGAGCCCTGTTCTGCTTGTTGAGTTCCTTGTAGTAATCCGATCCCTGGCTGTTGACCTTGGACTGTTCGTCGTCGTTGCGAACGTTCGGGTCCTTGTGCAGTGTCCCCTCGACGGAGACCGTACGACCGTACTCATCAGTCCTGTACGTGTAGCCGTCCACGTTGTAGGTCATGTCCGGCCGGGGGGCCAAGAACTCCGGGTGCTTGGAGTCCCAACCCTGGGAACCAGCACGGATCTCCTTGATGTTCCCCTCTCCGTCGGTGATGTACTCGGTACGCCGGTTGCCGTCCTCCTCGACGACCACGTACCTGCTGTCCTCCTCCAGCTTGATGTTCTGGACATCACCGCTGTCGTCCCTGTACTCCGCGAAGCGCAGGCCGTTCTCCGGGAGAAGCCTCTGGACTCTGGGGTCGTCCGTGCTGCCTCGGTGAAGCTCGGGCTGGTCCTTGATCGACGTGTTCTCCGAGCCGCCGTTCTGGTCACCCCCGCCACCGATGAGGTCGCCCCCGACGTTGGTCGGCCGTGTGTCGCCCGCCCCTTGCCCGCCGCCTCCGGTGCTGCCCGTACCGCCGCCGTCACCGGAGGGCGACTCGTCGGGGACGTCCGTGCCGCCACGGGGGTCACCGGTGCCGTCGAGCGGGTCGCCGCCGTCACCGTCGCTGTTCATGACGGGAGAGGTGCGGTCGCGCATCTGCGGGCCGTCGGTGTCGAAGCGGTCGCCGACGATGTCGTCGAACCCGTCGCCGAGGTCGCCGAGGGCGTCGGAGTCGATGGCGCTGCGGTCGCCGATGACCTGGTCGGTCCGGTCGCGGGGCGCGTCGGCCTCCGCGGTGAGGGTGTCGTCGCCGCCCACGCGGACCAGGGCGGGCTCGTTCTCCAGGCCGTCGTCGGGACGGTCGGGCCCGATGTCGTCGCCCTCCCACGGACCCTCTCCGCGGCCCCGGTCGGGCTGGGGCTTGCCGTCGTTCTCGGCGAACCCGTTCTGGTAGCGCCGGTCCAGCTCCACGTCGAGGGAGTTCATGTCCGGGTTGTTCATCATCTCCAGGAAGTCGGCGGTGTCCTGGAGGTTCTGCGTGGTGGGGTCGACGTTGCGGCGGTTGTTCGCGGGGGTGTCCTCGCCGCCGTCGTTCACGACCGGCCTGACGGAGGAGTCGGGCGTCTGCGGGGTGTTCCCGCCGCCGCTGTCGATCGCGTTCTGACTGGTCAGCCGCTCCAGGAGGGTCCGCATCCCGGAGAGCTGGGAGGGGCTGAACGATCCCCCCGTGAAGCGGCTCAGGTCGATGTTCAGGTCGGCCAGGGAGTTGCCGCCGAAGCGCGGGAGGTCGGGCAGCCTGATCTGGCTCATGTCGGGGACGTCCACGTCGGGCGTGCCCGGTCCGTCGCCGCCCATCTTGTTGAGCATCGCCGAACCGCGCCAGGCCATGAGCGGCACACCCACGACGGCGCCCACGCCGGTCGCGGTCAGGACGGCACCGCCGACGGTCGCGCCGATGTTGAGCAGGGCGGTGCCGATGACGTAGCCGGGGCGGTCGCCCCACTCCTCCCAGGGCACCACCGCGTGCGCGGCGTCCTTCCAGGCGTTGCCGACGGTGTCCCAGCCCGACCAGCCCCAGCTGTCGTTCTCGGAGTCGTACATGCCCGCCAGGGAGGCCAGGGACTGCAGGTTGCCCTCGTGGTACTCGAACAGCGCGTCGCCCCAGGACTTCTGGAACCAGCCCTCGGAGCTGTACATCCCGGTCATGCCGCCGAGGTCCTCGGCGATGCCCACGGCGTAGTCCTTCACCGCGGAGCCGGCGTCGACCCACCAGCCGTGGTCGGTCTCGACGGAACCGCCCCAGGCCATGTCGACGTCACCGAGGTAGCCGTCGTAGCCGTGCTCGTACACGCCCGGCGCGGGGGGCTTGCCGTCGCCGTCGCCCGCGACGAACCTGGTGCGTCCCTGGATGTCGGCGTTGAGGGCGTTGGCGCAGGCGATCTCGGCCGTCTCGTACTCCCTGCGCAGCGCGTCGGCCCGGTCGAGCAGCGCCTGGTGCTCCCCGACCTTGTCGCTCTCACGCCCCAGCAGGCCGTCGATGAACCCGTCGGCCTCGCGCCAGTCCTCGTCGCCCTCGATGGAGCTGAGGAAGGCGTAGGAGTCGGTCTTGAGCGTGGCCCACTTGCCCTGGATGTCCCGGACCGCGTCGGCGAAGTTCTCCAGCGCGGTGGCGGCCTTGCCGAAGGAGGTCTCCACCTTGTCGCCGTCCGCGGCGACCGGGTCGACCACCGCGTACAGGGTCTCGGCCTCGGGAGCGGAGTAGCAGGAGGTCAGCCCCGCCCAGTCGCTCTTGATGTCGCTGCCGAGCCCGGACACCGTGGACCCCTTGCGCCGCAGGGCCCTCGCGTGCATCTCCAGGGTGCCGGGACTGGCCGTGGGAACCGGAAAGTTCGCGGGGTTGATCAGACCACCGGTGGGTGTGCACATCTCGGTCACGGGGATGTCTCCATCTGAGAGCCGGAGGAGGATCGTGGTGGGGGTCTCCGGGGCCGGGGGACCGTACGGGAGGGAAGGGGAACGGCGGGGGACGGGAGGCGGGGGAGGAGCGCCCGCGCGGCGGTGCCTGACACGGCACCCGCACGGCGCCTACACGGGCACGTTGGGGCCGTACGTCGGGGGCTCGGGGACCACGCCCGCGTTCTCCTGTGCCTCGGCGGCCATGTCCAGGTTGCCGTTGACGTACTGCGTGGTCGCCTCGCTGGCTCCGCTGACGGCGCTCACCGTCAGCGAGGCCATGTCGCCCATGAGGTCGAAGTTGTGCTGGGCGAACTCGCCCAGGGCGACGCTGACGGGTGCGCTGTTGGCCTCCGTGCTGATCTCCGTGACCAGCTCCTCGACCGCCGTCATGGCGCCGACGAGCCCCTCGGAACCGCCCTCCTCGCCGATGTGCGCGGCGACGGCGGTCAGCACGCCGCCGACATCGCTGGGCTGGATGTTCCACTTGGACATGGGGACACTCTCCTCTCGGGGGTTCGGGGTAGGGGTCGGAGCCGGGGCCCGCGGGGCCGGGTCAGCGGGCGCCGGGCCGGGAGAAGGCCGCGGCGCGGAAGTTGGTGGGGGGCGGACCGGCCGGGGCGTCGTCGAGCTCGCGGCGCTGCGCGATCTGGACGTGCTCGTTCAGCCTTCCCAGGGACGCGTGCAGGGTGGCCAGGTCGTCCCGGACCCTGGCGCGCATCCGCCGGGAGGCCTGGGCGAGTTTCGGGTGCACGCCGCGGGGAAGCTCCTCCGCCTCGGCTGCCTCCTCCTCGCCGAGGACGGCCTGCTCGTCGCTCGGCTCCACCACGTCGAACTTCATGTACCCCCCTCGTCGTCATCGGCCGGGACCGTGCTTCATGGACATGGGACGTCCGATTCCCCGCCCCGGTTCGGGAATCGCTTCGCCGATCCCCATCTTCGCGCGCTCGGCCGCGCTTGCCCAGAGGGATGTCCGGAGACGGCCGCCGCGCGCGGGCACACCGGCGCACCGGGCACGCGCACACCCGGCATACCGGGTACGGAAGGAGCGGGGCGCACCCTTAGTCTTGTGCCATGACCCGCGCCAAGCTCGACAAGAAGCCCCAGGACGTCGCGGCGATGTTCGACGGCATCGCAGAGAACTACGACCTCGTCAACGACGTCATCTCACTGGGCCAGGACCGCCTGTGGAGGAAGGCCGCCGTCAACGCGGTCGACGCCTACAGCGGCGAACTGGTCCTGGACCTGGCGGCGGGGACCGGCACCTCCTCGGAGTCCTTCGTGAGGAAGGGCGCCCGCGTGGTGGCCTGCGACTTCTCCCTCGGCATGCTGCGCACCGGCGTGCGGCGGCGCGGCGGCGCCTCCAGGGGCGGCGTGACCTTCGTGGCGGGCGACGCCCTGCACCTGCCCTTCGCCGACGAGACCTTCGACGCGGTCACGATCTCCTTCGGCCTGCGCAACGTCAGCGACGTCGACCAGGCGCTGCGCGAGCTGCGGCGGGTCACCAGGGTCGGCGGCCGGCTGGTCATCTGCGAGTTCAGCCACATCCCCGTCGAGTCCGTGGACAAGCTCTACGCCACGTACCTGATGGGCGCCCTGCCCAGGATCGCGGGCGCCGTCTCCGGCCGGGCCGAGTCCTACGACTACCTGTCGGAGTCGATCATGGCCTGGCCCACCCAGCCCGTCCTGGCGCGGCACCTGCAGGACGCGGGCTGGTCGCGGGTGGCCTGGCGCAACCTGTCGGCGGGGATCGTCGCCCTGCACCGCGGCTTCCGGGAGAAGTAGCGGCCGCCGCACCGCCCACACCGTCCGCGCGTACCACGCGGCCCATAAGGAACCTGTAACCCGGGGAGCACTCAGCCTCCCCGGGTTCTTTTGTGTTGCCTGTGAGGCGCCCGGGGTGCCGAAAACCGAGCTGAGCTGGGTCTTTGGCGGGAGTGGCGTCTTTAGGGGGCTTGTGAAGCCGTCTGTAGAGCTATGTCCTGTTTGGGGGGAGGCCGTCTGTATACCCCCCTGGGACTCGCCTCGGGGTCCGGGAGGGTCTAGACTTCGGAAAAGAGGCTTGTGAAGTGCTTCACAAGTCCACGAGGTTTTGGACACAGCACTCTATGTCGGACATAACGGGCGCCCCGGAGCGCCCATAACTCCCCCCGTGCGCGGGCCCGACCCGCAAGCAGGCCCGCCACGGTGCACCCGCGCGAGCAGTCGAGGACCCATCCGTGAGCGAGACAGCCACCTCCTCTCCCAGAGACCGGAAACGGATCGAATACGACGCCGACGTCATCGTCGTCGGCGCCGGTCCGTCCGGCTCCACCACCGCCTACTACCTCGCCCAGGCCGGACTGGACGTCCTGCTCCTGGAGAAGACCTCCTTCCCACGGGAGAAGGTCTGCGGGGACGGATTGACGCCGCGGGCGGTGAAACAGCTCACAGCCATGGGGATCACCTTCGAGGACGAGGGGTGGATCAGGAACCACGGCCTGCGCATCGTCGGTGCCGGTGCCCGCCTCGAACTCCCCTGGCCCGACCTGGCCTCCTATCCCGGCTTCGGCCTCGTGCGCACCCGCTACGACTTCGACCAGATCCTGGTCGACCGGGCGGTCTCCGCGGGGGCCAAGCTCCTGGAGCGCACCACCGTGACCGGCCCCCTCATGGACGAGCGCAGCAACCGCATCGCCGGGGTCCAGGCGAGGAACTCCGACCGCGAGCCCGTCGCCTTCCGTGCGCCCCTGGTCGTGGCCGCCGACGGCAACTCCTCCCGGCTGTCCGTGGCCATGGGCGTCCGCAAGCGCGACGACCGCCCCATGGGCGTGGCCGTGCGCACCTACTTCGAGAGCCCCCGCCACCAGGACGACTACCTGGAGTCCTGGCTGGAGCTGTGGGACCGCAGCGGTGACAAGGACGTCCTCCTGCCCGGCTACGGCTGGGTCTTCGGCGTCGGCGACGGCACCAGCAACGTCGGGCTCGGCATCCTCAACTCCACCGCCTCCTTCAAGGACGTGGACTACCGCAAGCTCCTGCGCCGCTGGACCGACTCCATGCCGGAGGAGTGGGGCTTCACCGAGGACAACCAGCGGGGCTCCATCCGCGGCGCGGCCCTGCCCATGGGCTTCAACCGGGTGCCGCACTACTCCCGCGGCCTCATGCTCGTCGGCGACGCGGGCGGCATGGTCAACCCCTTCAACGGCGAGGGCATCGCCTACGCCATGGAGGCCGGCAACATCGCCGCCGACGTGATCGTGCAGGCGCACGGCAGGCCCACCCAGCAGACCCGCGAGCGGGCCCTGCTGCGCTACCCCGACGTGCTCGCCGACACCTACGGCGGCTACTACACGCTCGGCCGCTACTTCGTGAAGGTCCTCGGCCAGCCCGAGTTCATGAAGTACGCGACCAGGTACGGCCTGCGCCAGCGCACCCTCATGAAGTTCGCGCTGAAGATGCTGGCCAACCTCACCGAGCCCACGCAGGGCGACGCCATGGACCGGGTCATCAACGGCCTGTCCCGCATCGCCCCCGCGGCCTAGGCGGCCGGCCGGGGCGGAGCCCCACGAGGACACAGCCGGGCGGCCCGCGCCCGGAGCAACGGACAAGACATACGGGACGAGCCAGAGAAGAGCCCGCACAAGTGAAAGCAATCACAAGCGCTCCGGGCACGCCGCGCGGGCGTGCCGACCAGCCAGGAGGAGGGTGACCGTGGAGCTGTACGCACCGATATTCGTGCTCGGCGGGATCGGCGCCGCGTTCGTCGTGGTGTCGATGGTCGCCGGGGCGCTCCTGGGACCCAAGCGCTACAACCGCGCCAAGATGCAGGCCTACGAGTGCGGCATCGAACCCACGCCCCAGCCCGCGGGCGGCGGGCGCTTCACCGTCAAGTACTACATGACGGCGATGATGTTCATCATCTTCGACATCGAGATCATCTTCCTCATCCCCTGGGCCGTGCACTTCGAGGCCCTGGGCTGGTTCGGCCTGGTCGCGATCGTCCTCTTCCTGGTGAACGTCTCCATCGCCTACGCCTACGAGTGGCGTCGCGGAGGCCTCGAATGGGACTGACCGGTGTTTTCTCCGGGCCCTCGCTTCGCTTTGGCCCACCCGTCGCCCGCCGACGCCCGAACAGGGCACCGACCCCGCAGCCCAGCCCGGAGGAGGTCCTCAGCTGATGGGACTCGAAGAGAAACTGCCCAACGGCATCGTGCTCACGACCGTCGAGCAGGTCGTGGGACTGGCCCGCAAGAGCTCCATGTGGCCCGCCACGTTCGGTCTGGCCTGCTGCGCCATCGAGATGATGTCCGTCGGCGGCCCGCACTACGACCTGGCCCGGTTCGGCATGGAGAAGTTCGGCGCCACCCCGCGCCAGGCCGACCTGATGATCGTCGCCGGACGCGTCAGCCAGAAGATGGCCCCCGTCCTGCGCCAGATCTACGACCAGATGCCCGAACCCAAGTGGGTCATCGCCATGGGCGTGTGCGCCTCCAGCGGCGGCATGTTCAACAACTACGCGATCATCCAGGGCGTGGACCACATCGTTCCGGTCGACATGTACCTGCCCGGCTGCCCGCCGCGGCCGGAGATGCTCCTGGACGCCGTGCTCAAGCTGCACGACAAGGTGCAGAACACCAAGCTCGGCGCCCACCGGGAGCAGGAGATCACCGAGAACGAGGAGCGCATGCTCCGCCGTTCGCTGCCGCTGGTGAGCAAGGACTGACATGAGCACCGACAACGAACGCGAACGCGACGAGGAAGCCGCCAACCTCCCCGAGAAGCAGGGACGCGAGCGGCTGAACGCTCCGGTCCGGCGCACCGGGATGTTCGGCGCCACCACCACCGGGGACACCTCCGGGTACGGCGGGCTGCGGGTCCGGGGGAGCGCTCCCGCGCGGAGCCGGCGCCCCTTCACCGACCCCGACGACCCGCGCACCGCGGACTTCGACCGGGTCGCCGACGCCCTGGAGGCCGCCCTGGGCGAGGGCGAGGAGGGTTCCGCGCCGAAGGCGTCCGTCGAGAGGGTCGAGGTCGCCCTCGGCGAGCTCACCTTCCACGTGCGCCGCGAGGCGCTCCTGGAGGTGGCGCGCGTGCTGCGCGACGACCCGTCGCTGCGCTACGAGCTGTGCACCGGGGTGGCGGGCGTGCACTTCCCCGACGACACCGGCCGGGAGCTGCACGCGGTCTACCACTTCCGCTCCCTCACCCACAACAGCGAGATCCGCGTCGCCACCACCTGCCCCGACGCCGACCCGCACGTGCCCTCGATCGTGTCGGTCTACCCGACCAACGACTGGCACGAGCGCGAGGCCTGGGACTTCTTCGGGATCGTCTTCGACGGGCACCCCGCGCTGACCCGCATCCAGATGCCCGACGACTGGCACGGCCACCCCCAGCGCAAGGACTACCCGCTGGGCGGCATCCCGGTCGAGTACCGGGGCGCCACCGTGCCCCCGCCGGACGAGCGGAGGTCCTACAAGTGAGGCGCCAGATCCCCACCCCAACGCACTCCGTCACGAAGGGAGGCAAGGCATGACCGTCACCGAGGACTACATCGACGCCTCCGGCGGGGACTGGGACGACGTCATCGAGAAGGCGCAGGCCACCAGCGCCGAGCGCCTCGTCGTCAACATGGGGCCCCAGCACCCGTCCACGCACGGCGTGCTCCGGCTGATCCTCACCCTGGACGGCGAGACCTGCACCGAGGCGCGCGTCGGTATCGGCTACCTGCACACCGGTATCGAGAAGAACCTGGAGTACCGCACCTGGACCCAGGGCACCACGTTCGTCACCCGCATGGACTACCTGACGCCGCTGTTCAACGAGACGGCGTACTGCCTGGCGGTCGAGAAGCTGCTCGGCATCACCGACCGCGTCCCCGAACGGGCCAGCGTCATCCGCGTGATGATGATGGAGCTCAACCGGATGGCCTCGCACTTCGTGGCGATGGCCACCTTCGGCATGGAGCTGGGCGCGACCACGGTCATGACCAACGGCTTCCGTGAGCGCGAGATGATCCTGGACATCTTCGAGCTGGTCACCGGCCTGAGGATGAACCACGCCTACATCCGCCCCGGCGGAGTGTCGCAGGACCTGCCGCCCGGCACGGTCGGAAAGATCCGAGAGCTGCTCAAGGAGATGCCCAAGCGCATCCGCGTCATGCGCAAGCTCCTGGACGAGAACCCCGTCTACCTCGCCCGCACCAGGGACGTTGCCCACCTCGGCCTGCCCGGCTGCATGGCGCTCGGCATCACCGGGCCGCTGCTGCGCGCCTCCGGCCTGTCCTGGGACCTGCGCAAGGCCAAGCCCTACTGCGGATACGAGGACTACGAGTTCGACGTCCCCGTCTCCGACGGCGGCGACGTCTACGCCCGCTACCGGGTGCGCATGGCCGAGATGGAGGAGAGCCTCAAGATCGTCGAGCAGTGCCTGGACAAGCTCCGGCCCGGCCCGGTGATGATCAAGGACGCCAAGATCGGCTGGCCCGCCAAGCTGGCACTGGGTCCCGACGGCCTGGGCAACTCGCCCGACCACATCGCGCACATCATGAGCGGCTCCATGGAGGCGCTCATCCACCACTTCAAGCTGGTCACCGAGGGCTTCCGGGTCCCCGCGGGCCAGGCCTACGCGGCCGTGGAGAGCGCCAAGGGCGAGCTCGGCTGCTACGCGGTCAGCGACGGGGGCACCCGTCCGCACCGCGTGCACTTCCGCGACCCCTCGTTCACCCACCTGCAGGCCGTCGCGGCCATGTGCGAGGGCGGCACGGTGGCGGACGTCATCGCGGCCGTGGCCAGTATCGACCCGGTGATGGGAGGCGTGGACCGGTGAACGAGCACGAGAACACCGAGGCCACCGAGGCGGCCGAGCCGCGCGAGGCGTTTGCGGCCGAGGTCACGGCCCGGCTGGAACCGGACGCCAAGGAGATCATCGGCCGCTATCCCCGGCCGCGGTCCGCGCTGCTGCCGCTGCTGCACCTGGTGCAGGCCGAGGAGGGGCACGTCAGCAAGGCCGGCATGCGCTTTTGCGCCGACCAGCTCGACCTCACCCTCGCCGAGGTCAACGCGGTCGCCACGTTCTACACCATGTACCGCCGCCGTCCGGGCGGCGACTACCAGGTGGGCGTGTGCACCAACACCCTGTGCGCGGTGATGGGCGGCGACGAGATCTTCCAGAGCCTCAAGGACCACCTGGAGGTGGGCAACAGCGAGACCACCGGGGACGGGAAGGTCACGCTGGAGCACGTCGAGTGCAACGCGGCCTGCGACTTCGCGCCCGTCGTGATGGTCAACTGGGAGTTCTTCGACAACCAGACCCCCGAGACCGCCAGGAAGCTGGTGGACGACCTGAGCCTGGGCAACGACGTCGCGCCCACGCGCGGCCCCGCCGGCCTGTGCACCTGGAAGCAGGCCTCGCGGGTGCTGGCCGGGTTCGACGACGGCCGCGCGGGCGAGGGCGTCCAGGCCGCCGCGCCCTCCCTGGCCGGGCTCAGGCTGGCCAGGGAGCGCGGATGGTCGGCTCCCGACCCGAACAACCTCCCTCCCAAGCCTTCCGACCAGGGTGAGGAGGACGCCACATGACCACCCTGACCCCGATCCTCTCGGAGAACTGGGACCGCCCGGACTCCTTCACCCTGGAGGGCTACCAGGCCACCGGCGGCTACGGCGCCCTGCGCACGGCCCTGGGCATGGAGCCCGACGCCATCGTGGACCTGGTCAAGAAGTCCGGCCTGCGCGGCCGGGGCGGCGCCGGGTTCCCCACGGGGATGAAGTGGGGCTTCCTGCCCGCGGACAACCCCAACCCGCGCTACCTCGTCGTCAACGCCGACGAGTCCGAGCCGGGCACCTGCAAGGACATCCCGCTCATGCTCGCCAACCCGCACGTGCTGGTGGAGGGCGTGGCGATCGCGGCGTACGCGATCAGGTCCAGCCAGGCCTTCATCTACGTGCGCGGCGAGGTCCTCCACGTCATCCGCCGCCTGCGCCAGGCCGTCGCCGACGCCTACGAGGCGGGGCTGCTGGGCAAGGACGTCCTCGGCAGCGGCTTCGACCTCGACGTCGTCGTCCACGCCGGGGCGGGCGCCTACATCTGCGGTGAGGAGACCGCCCTGCTGGACTCCCTGGAGGGCTACCGGGGCCAGCCCCGGCTCAAGCCGCCCTTCCCCGCCGTGGCCGGGCTCTACGCCTCGCCCACCGTGGTGAACAACGTCGAGTCCATCGCCAGCGTGCCGAGCATCGTCGCCAACGGCACCGAGTGGTTCACGTCCATGGGCACCGAGAAGTCCGCCGGGTTCGGCTTCTTCTCCCTGTCCGGGCACGTCGCCAACCCGGGACAGTACGAGGCGCCGCTCGGCATCACCCTGCGCGAACTGCTCGACATGGCGGGCGGAATCCGCCCCGGGCACCAGCTCAAGTTCTGGACCCCCGGCGGCTCCTCCACGCCGATCTTCACCGAGGAGCACCTGGACACCCCGCTCGACTTCGAGTCGGTGGGCGCCGCCGGGTCCATGCTCGGCACCCGCGCGCTCCAGATCTTCGACGAGACCACCTGCGTGGTACGCGCCGTCGGCCGCTGGATCGCCTTCTACGCCCATGAGTCCTGCGGCAAGTGCACGCCCTGCCGCGAGGGCAACTTCTGGATGGTCCAGGTCCTGGACCGGCTGGAGAGGGGCGAGGGCACCGAGGCCGACCTCGACAAGCTCCTGGACATCTGCGACAACCTGCTCGGCCGTGCCTTCTGCGCCCTCGGCGACGGCGCGACCAGCCCGGTCATGTCCTCGATCAAGTACTTCCGCCAGGAGTACATCGACCACGTCGAGAGGGGCGCGTGCCCCTTCGACCACACCAAGGCCACCCTGTGGGGCGACCAGCCGACCTCGACGGGAGGACACCAGTGACAGTCACCTCCAACTCCTCCGGTGGATCGGCGCCGGCGCCGCCCCCGGAGGACCTCGTCACCGTCACCATCGACGGTTTCCAGATCCAGGTGCCGAAGGGGACCCTGCTGATCCGGGCCGCCGAACTCCTCGGCATCCAGATCCCCAGGTTCTGCGACCACCCGCTCCTGGACCCGGTCGGGGCCTGCCGCCAGTGCCTGGTCGAGATCCCCGACATGGGCAACGGGCGCGGCATGCCCAAGCCGCAGGCCTCCTGCACCATCACCGTGATGGAGGGGATGGTGGTCAAGACCCACCTGACCTCCCCGGTGGCGGAGAAGGCCCAGCGCGGGATCATGGAGTTCCTGCTCATCAACCACCCGCTGGACTGCCCGGTCTGCGACAAGGGCGGCGAGTGCCCCCTGCAGAACCAGGCCATGTCCACCGGGCAGGGCGAGACCCGCTTCGTCGACGTCAAGCGGACCTTCCCCAAACCGATCGCGCTGTCCTCGCAGGTGCTGCTGGACCGGGAGCGCTGCGTCCAGTGCGCCCGCTGCACCCGCTTCGCGGCCCAGATCGCGGGCGACCCGCTCATCGAACTGATGGACCGAGGCGCCCAGGAGCAGGTCGGCATCGCCGAGGGCGAGCCCTTCCAGTCCTACTTCTCCGGCAACACCGTGCAGATCTGCCCGGTCGGCGCGCTCACCGGCTCCGCCTACCGGTTCCGGTCGCGCCCCTTCGACCTGGTGTCCACGCCCAGCGTGTGCGAGCACTGCGCCGACGGGTGCGCCCAGCGCACCGACCACCGGCGCGGCAAGGTCATGCGCCGCCTGGCCGGGGACGACCCCCAGGTCAACGAGGAGTGGAACTGCGACAAGGGGCGGTGGGCGTTCAGCTACGCCACCCAGTCCGACCGCCTGTCCCGTCCGCTGGTGCGCGACGAGGAGTCCCGGGCCCTGGAGTTCGCCTCCTGGCCCGAGGCCGTCAGCATGGCCGCCCAGGGCCTGTCCGCCGCGCGCGGCCGGGTCGGCGTCCTGGTCGGCGGGCGCCTGACCTACGAGGACGCCTACGCCTACGCCAAGTTCGCCCGCGTGGCCCTGCGCACCAACGACGTGGACGCCCGTGCCCGCGCGCACTCCGAGGAGGAGGCCGCCTTCCTGGCCGCCCACGTCGCCGGGACACCGGTCGGCGTGGACTTCACCGCGCTGGAGAAGGCGCCCTCGGTGCTCCTGGCCGGATTCGAGCCCGAGGACGAGTCGCCCCTGGTCTTCCTGCGGCTGCGCAAGGGCGTGCGCAAGCGCGGGCTCAAGGTCTACTCGGTCGCCTCGCACGCCAGCCTGGGCCTGACCAAGACCAAGGGCACGCTGGTCAGGACGGTCCCCGGTGACGAGGGCCGCGTCCTCAACGCCCTGGACACGGACGACCCGGAGGTCGTGTCGGCCCTGAACGAGGAGGGCTCGGTCATCATGGTGGGCGAGCGCCTGGCCGCCGTGCCCGGCGCCCTGACCGCCGCCGCGGCCCTGGCCGCGCGGACCGGCGCCCGCCTGGTGTGGGTGCCGCGCCGCGCGGGCGAGCGCGGGGCCGTCGACGCCGGGGCGCTGCCGGGCCTGCTGCCCGGGGGCCGTCCGGTCACCGACCCCTCCGCCCGCGCGGAGGTCGCCCGTGCCTGGAACGTGGGCTCCCTGCCCGAGGCCCCCGGACGCGACACCGCCGCCATCATCGAGGCCGCCGCGTCCGGACAGCTCGACGCCCTGCTCGTCGCCGGGGTCGAACTGGACGACCTGCCCGACCCCGACGCCGCGCGTGAGGCCCTGGCCCGGGTGCCGTTCGTCGTCAGCCTCGAACTGCGCGCCAGCGACGTCACCGACCGCGCCGACGTGGTGCTGCCGGTGGCCTCCGTGGCGGAGAAGTCCGGCACCTTCGTCAACTGGGAGGGCCGCCACCGGCCCTTCGGCGACGCGCTCAGGGTGCCCGGCGCACTGTCCGACCTGCGGGTGCTCTCCGCGATCGCCGACCAGATGGACGTGCACCTGGGACTGCCGGACGCCGCGTCCGCCTACGGCGAGCTGATGGAACTGGGCCTGTGGGCCGGCCAGCGCACCGCCGCGCCCCGGACACGCCCCGTGGAGGCCTCCGGGCCCGAACCCGGCCAGGCGGTCCTCTCCACCTGGCGCCAGCTGCTCGGCACCGGCCGCATGGAGGACGGCGAGCCCTACCTCGCCGGAACCGCCCGCAAGGCCCGCGCCTACCTGTCCAAGGCCACGGCCGACGAGGTCGGCGTCACCGACGGCGGCACGCTCCACGTCACCGGCGCACGCGGGTCGGTGTCCGTGCCCGTGGTCGTCACCGACATCGCCGACAGGGTCGTCTGGCTCCCGGCCAACGCCGACGGCTGCGACGTACCCCGCGACCTGGGCGGCGGCGCGGGCCAGACCGTCCTGCTGGCCGCGTCCACCACCACATCCGGGAGGCAGCAGTGACCCCCGCCGCTCTCGATCCGCGCGTGGCCCACCTGGCCTCCGAGGAGACACTGAGCGCCTTCGGCGGCGATCCCTGGTGGATCACCACCATCAAGGCGCTGGGGATCTTCGTCTTCCTCATGGTCTGCGTGCTGATGATGATCATGGCCGACCGCAAGGTCATGGGCCGGATGCAGCAGCGCCACGGGCCGAACCGGATGGGCCCCTTCGGCCTGCTCCAGTCCCTGTTCGACGGCATCAAGCTCTCCCTCAAGGAGGACCTGATCCCGCGCGGGGTGGACCGGTTCGTCTACATCGCCGCACCGATGATCGCGGCCGTGCCCGCTTTCATCGCGTTCTCGGTCATCCCGATCGGGCCCGAGGTGAGCATGTTCGGGGTCATCACCCCGCTCCAGCTCACCGACCTGCCCGTCGCGGCCCTGGTGGTCCTGGCCACCGCCGCGCTGGGGGTCTACGGGTTCGTGCTCGGCGGCTGGGCCTCCCAGTCGCCCTACGCCCTGCTCGGCGGCCTGCGCGCCTCCGCGCAGGTGATCAGCTACGAGATCGCGATGGGCCTGTCCTTCGTCGCGGTCTTCATCATGTCGGGCACCCTCACCACGTCGGGGATCGTCGAGGCCCAGCGCGGACTGTGGTTCGCCGTGCTGCTCCTGCCGTCCTTCCTCGTCTACCTGGTGACGATGGTCGGCGAGACCAACCGGCTGCCCTTCGACCTGGCCGAGGGCGAGGGCGAGATCGTCGGCGGCTTCATGACCGAGTACGGGTCCATGAAGTTCACGATGTTCTTCCTCGCCGAGTACGTGAACATGTGCACGGTCGCGGCCGTGTCCGTCACGCTCTTCCTCGGCGGCTGGCTCGCCCCGCCCGGGATCACCGCGTTCCTCCCCGGGGCCAACGAGGGATGGTGGCCCGCCCTGTGGTGGCTGCTCAAGTTCGTCGGCGTGATGTTCCTGTTCATCTGGGCGCGCGGCAGCCTGCCCCGGGTGCGCTACGACCAGCTGATGAAGCTCGGCTGGAAGGTGCTCATCCCGATCCAGCTGGTGTGGATCACCGCCGTCGCCGTCGTGCGGATGCTCGTCCTGGAGGACGCTTCGCCGGTGGTCGTCGGCCTCGTGGTCGCCGCGTTCACCGCCGCCACGGTGGCCGCCTTCGCCGCCTGGCTGCGCCACGCGCGCCGCGAGCGCGCGGAGGAGGCGATCCAGCGGGCCGAGAGCGCCCGCCGCGCGCGCGAGGATCCCGCCTTCGGCGGGTTCCCGGTGCCACCGAGCACCGCCCCGCACTACGGCAGCAGCGTGCTCGCCGAACCGCCGCGGACGGCTCCGGCCGCCGCTGCCGACCGCAACAAGAAGGGTGAGGAGGTTACCGGTGCTTGAGTGGCTCAACCCCGTCAAGGGTTTCGGTGTCACCTTCCACGCGATGTTCACGAAGGTGCCGACCGTCGAGTACCCGGAGGTCAAGCGCCCCACGGCGCCGCGCTTCCACGGACGGCACCAGCTGAACAGGTGGGCCGACGGCCTGGAGAAGTGCATCGGGTGCGAGTTGTGCGCCTGGGCCTGTCCGGCCGACGCCATCTACGTGGAGGCCGGTGACAACACCGACGACGACAGGTACTCGCCCGGTGAACGCTACGGCCGGGTGTACCAGATCAACTACCTGCGCTGCATCCTGTGCGGGCTGTGCGTGGAGGCCTGCCCCACGCGCGCCCTCACGATGACCAACGAGTACGAGCTGGCCGACGACAGCAGGCAGAGCCTGATCTGGACCAAGGAGCAGCTGCTCGCCCCGCTCAAGGAGGGGATGGAGCCGCCGCCGCACCCGATGCGCCTGGGCGACAGCGACCAGGACTACTACGCCACCGGGCGCGGCCAGCACGGCTCGCAGGACGGGCAGCAGCCGCCGGAGAGCACGGAGGCGGTCCGTTGAACCCGCTCACCAGTGTTTCCCCGGGCGCGCCGCTCGACGGGTCCCTGCACCTGGCCGCCCCGATCGGCGGCGGTGAGGCGGCCACGTTCTGGATCCTGGGATCGGTGGTCCTCCTCGGCGCCCTGGGCGTGGTCTTCTCGCGCAAGCCCGTGCACTCGGCCATGTCCATGGCGCTGACCATGGTCGGCCTGGCCGTCTTCTACGGCATCAACGCCGCGCCGTTCCTGATGGTCGTGCAGATCGTGGTCTACACCGGCGCCGTCCTCATGCTGTTCCTGTTCGTGCTGATGCTCGTCGGCGTCAGCACGGCCGACTCCCTGGTGGAGACGATCAGCGGGCAGCGGATCATGACGGCCGTCGTGGCCCTGTGCTTCGTCGGCGCCCTGGCCACCGGCATCACCCGCATCGCCGTGGGCGATCCGGTGGGCCTGACCGAGGGCGCCGCGGCGGCGGGCGGCACCATCCCGTGGATCGCGGGCGAGCTGCTCCTGCGCTACGTGGTCGCCTTCGAGGCCACCGGCGCGCTGCTCATCACCGCCGTCCTGGGCGCCATGGTGCTGGCGCACACCGCCCGCACCAAGAAGCGCCGCACGCAGCGGGAGATCGCCGAGGAGCGTATCCGCGGCGACCACCCGACCCCGCTGCCCGGACCCGGCACCTACGCCCGGCACAACGCGATCGACATGCCCGCGCTGCTGCCGGACGGCACGGTCGCCAAGCTGTCCCTCAACCCGGTGCTCACCGCGCGCGACCCCGAGTACCAGTCGCGGGTGCCCTCCGACGTGCGGGCCGAGCAGGCGCCGCTGTTCGGCGGGGCGTCCGACTCCGCCGAGGCCAAGGTCGTCGGGCCGGCGGCGGGCGACCGTGCCCGGCCCAGCGCGGAGGACCCCGGGGACTCCGGGAAGCCGGGTGGTGCGGACGGCACACCGGGCGCGAACGGCGGTGGCACGGGCGGCCCCGGTGGCAAGGGCGGCCCGGACACCCCCGGCGCCTCCGGAGGCCGGGACGGGACGGCGGAGACGGACGAGACGGACGGCTCCGACAGCAACGGCAACGGGCAGGAGGTCGAGTCCTCGTGGACCCGATGAACTACATCGTCCTCGCGGCGCTGCTGTTCACCATCGGCGCCGTCGGCGTGCTTCTCCGGCGCAACGCGATCATCGTCTTCATGTGCGTGGAGCTCATGCTCAACGCCTGCAACCTGGCGTTCGTCGCGTTCGCCCGGATGCACGGGGACATCGAGGGGCAGGTCATCGCCTTCTTCGTGATGGTCGTCGCCGCCGCCGAGGTGGTCGTGGGCCTCGCGATCATCATGCAGATCTTCCGAACCCGCAGGTCCGCGTCGCTCGATGACGCGAACCTGCTCAAGTACTAGAAGGCGACGTGGCTGTGACATCTCACGCGTACCTCGCCGCCGACCCCGCGGTGGCGACCGCGGCCGACAGCGCGGTGCTGTCGGGCGCGTGGCTGCTCATCGCCCTGCCACTCGCGGGCGCGGCGATCCTGCTGCTCGGCGGCAGGCACACCGACAAGTGGGGGCACTGGCTGGCCACGGCCCTGCCGGTCGCCTCCTTCGCCTGGGCCCTCCTCGTCCTGTTCGACCTGCTCGGCAGGGCCCCCGACGCGCGCGGCGTCTCCGTCCCCGTCTACCAGTGGTTCTCCGTCGGCGGCTTCGAGGCCGGGGTGGACCTGCTGGTGGACCCGCTCTCGATCAGCTTCGTCCTGCTGATCACCTTCGTGGGCTCGCTGATCCACGTCTACTCGGTCGGCTACATGGCCGAGGACCCCGGCAGGCGGCGCTTCTTCGCCTACCTGAACCTGTTCGTGGCGGCCATGCTCGTGCTGGTGCTCGCGGACAACTTCGTGCTGCTCTTCCTCGGCTGGGAGGGTGTGGGCCTGGCGTCCTACCTGCTCATCGGGTTCTGGCAGTACAAGCCCTCCGCGGCCGTGGCGGCCAAGAAGGCGTTCCTCATCAACCGTGTCGGCGACATGGGCCTGCTCATCGCGATCATGATCATGTTCTCGGCACTGGGCGCGGTCAGCTTCAGCGACGTGTTCGCCGCCGTCCCCGGCGCGAGTGACGGCGTGCTGCTGGCGATCGGGCTGCTGCTGCTCCTGGGCGCCTGCGGCAAGTCCGCGCAGCTGCCGCTGCAGGCGTGGCTGCTCGACGCCATGGAGGGCCCGACCCCGGTGTCCGCGCTCATCCACGCGGCCACCATGGTCACCGCCGGCGTGTACCTCATCGTGCGCGCCGGACCCGTCTTCGAGGGCGCCCCGGTGGCCCAGACCGCGGTCACCGTCGTGGGCGCCGCCACCATGCTGGCGGGCGGGATCATCGCCTCGGCCAAGGACGACATCAAGAAGTCCCTGGCCGGGTCCACGATGAGCCAGATCGGCATGATGGTGCTGGCCGCAGGGCTGGGCCCGGTCGGCTACGTGGCCGCCATCGCCCACCTGGTCACCCACGGCTTCTTCAAGGCCGGGCTGTTCCTCGGCGCCGGATCGGTCATGCACGCCATGAACGACGGCGTGAACATGCGCAGGTACGGCGGGCTGGCCCGGGTCATGCCGGTCACCTTCGCCACCTTCGGCCTCGGCTACCTGGCCATCATCGGCTTCCCGCTGCTGTCGGGCTGGTGGACCAAGGAGAGCATCATCTCCGCGGCCTTCGGCGTGGGCGGCACCGAGGGCATGGTGCTCGGGACGGCCGTCATCGCCGGCGCGGGGCTCACCGCCTTCTACATGTCGCGGATGGTCTTCATGACCTTCCTCGGAGGGAAGCGGTGGGACGAGGGCGTGCACCCGCACGAGTCGCCGGTCAGCATGACCGCCCCCATGGTGGTGCTGGCGATCGGCTCGGTCGCGCTCGGCGCCTTCCTGACGCTCGGCGACCGGTTCGCGGGCTTCCTCGCCCCGGCCACCGGCGCCCACCCGCACCACTTCGACGTGGCGCACGCGTTCACCTCGCCCTACGGCCTGGCCGCCCTGGGCGTCATGGTGGTCGGAGTGGCGGCGGCCTGGGCGGTGTACCTGCGCAAGCCGGTGGCCACCACCGCCCCCAAGGGCAACCTGGTCACCGTCGCCGCCAGCCGCGAGCTGTACGGCAACGAGATCAACGAGGGCCTGCTCATGCGGCCCGGCCAGGCGCTCACCGGTGCGCTGCTCCTCATCGAGGACAAGGTCATCGACGGGGCGGTCAACGGACTCGGCGCGGGCGTGCTCGACTCCTCGAAGGGGTTGGGCCGGGCCCAGACCGGGTTCGCCCGCACGTACGCGCTCACCATGCTCTTCGGCGCCGTCGTCGTCGCCGCGACGCTGGCTGTGAGGTTGTGACAATGATCCCCTGGCTCACTATCGCGATCGCGCTCCCCGCGGTCGGCGCGGCCCTGGTTTGGGCACTACCGCGCACGGCGGCGAAGGCCTCCCCGGCCCGAGCCGCCCGTACGGCCGAGGCCGGAGGGGCCGCCGAGGCCCCGGCGGGCGGTGGCGGCGTGGCCACCGCCGTCCGCCCCGCCACCACGGCCGCGGGCGGAGGATCGGCCGAGACCGCCAAGCGGATCACGCTGGGCTTCTCGATCGCCACCCTGCTCGTGGTCGCGGCCATGGCGCTGCGGTTCGACACCTCCCGGGCCGCGAGCCTGCAGTTCGAGGAGGTCCACCCCTGGATCCAGCGCTTCGGCGTCCACTACGCCGTGGGCGTGGACGGCATCGCCCTGGTGCTGATCCTGATGTCGGCCGTCCTGGTGCCGCTGGTCGTCCTGGCCGCCTGGAACGAGCACGACGACCGCTTCGACGGCGGGCGCGGGTACTTCGCGCTCATCCTGGTCCTGGAAGCGATGATGATCGGCGTCTTCGCCGCCACCGACGTCTTCCTGTTCTACGTGTTCTTCGAGGCCATGCTCATCCCGGTCTACTTCATGATCGGGCGCTACGGGCGCGGCGACGGGCGGTCCGCGGCCGCGGTCAAGTTCCTGCTGTACAGCCTGGCCGGCGGCCTGGTCATGCTGGTCTCGGTGATCGGCGTGTACGTCATCGGCGGCAGCTTCCTGTGGACCGACCTGGTCGGTGAGGGCAGCGCCCTCGCCGCGGTGGACCCGGCCACGGCGCGCTGGCTGTTCCTCGGCTTCTTCATCGCCTTCGCGATCAAGGCGCCGATGTGGCCCGTGCACACCTGGCTGCCCTCGGCGGCGGGCGCCTCGCGCCCGGGCACCGCCGTGCTGCTCGTGGGCGTGCTCGACAAGGTCGGCACCTACGGCATGATGCGCTACTGCCTGGAGCTGTTCCCGGCGGCGGTGTCGTGGTTCGTGTGGCCTGTGGTGGGACTGAGCCTGGTGAGCATCATCTACGGAGCGATCCTCGCCATCGGGCAGAACGACATGATGCGCCTGGTGGCGTACACCTCGGTGTCCCACTTCGGCTTCATCACCCTGGGCATCTTCGCCCTGACCGCGCAGGGGCAGGCCGGAGCCGCCCTGTACATGGTCAACCACGGGTTCGCGACCGGGGCGCTGTTCCTGATCGTGGGCTTCCTCGTCGCCCGGCGCGGCTCCTCGCTCATCAGCGACTACGGCGGTGTGCAAAGGGTCGCGCCCAAGCTCGCCGGGGTGTTCCTCGTGACGGGTCTGGCCGGCCTGGCGCTGCCGGGCCTGGCGCCGTTCGTCAGCGAGTTCCTGGTGTTCGTCGGGGTCTACGCCTTCCACCCGGCTCCGGCGGTCGTCGCCGCGGTGGGCGTGGTGCTGGCCGCGCTCTACATCCTGTGGATGTACCAGCGCACCATGAACGGACCCACCAAGGAGGGGCTGACCGGTCTGCGCGACCTGTCCGCGCGGGAGACGTGGGCCGTCGCCCCGCTGCTCGCGCTCATCCTCGTACTCGGCCTGTACCCGCAGCCGGTGCTGGACGTGATCAACCCCGCGGTCGAACGCACCGTCGGTATCGGCTCCGGGACGGCGGACGCGGCCGCGGACGGCGGCAGTGAGGGCGCCTCGGGCACCCAGGAAGAGGAAGGAGACGCGGAGTGATCCCCCACATGGACCTTCCCGTCATCACCGAGACGCCGCCGAACATCGACTGGTGGCTGCTCGCGCCGCTGGCCACGGTGTTCGCCGCCGGTGTTCTCGGCGTGCTGTTCGAGGCGTTCGTTCCGAAGGGGCGGCGCCGCGGGATCCAGATCGGGCTCGCGGTGCTCGCGCTGCTGGCGGCGTTCGTGCTGCTGGTGCTTCAGGTGGGCTCGCTGCCCGCCGACGAGTCGGGTGTGACGGTCGCCGCCGGTGTGCTGGCGGTGGACCGGACGGTGATCTTCTTCCAGGGCACCATCACCGTGCTGGCGCTGGTGAGCCTGCTGCTGATCTCCGAGCGCAGGGACGGGCGCGACGCCTTCGCCGCGCAGGCGGCGACGGTGCCCGGGAGCGAGGAGGAGCGCGCGCACATCATGGCGGGCTCCCAGCACACCGAGGTGTACCCGCTGGTGCTGTTCGCGGTGCTGGGCATGCTGATGTTCCCGGCCTCGAACGACTTCCTGACGATGTTCATCGCGCTGGAGGTGATGAGCCTCCCGCTGTACCTGCTGTGCGGGCTGGCCCGGCGCCGCCGCCTGTTCTCGCAGGAGGCCGCGGTCAAGTACTTCCTGCTGGGCGCGTTCTCCTCGGCGTTCTTCCTGTTCGGCGCCGCCATGGTCTACGGCTACGCCGGGTCGGTGAACTTCGGTGAGATCCGCCTGGCCGTCGAGGCGGGCGGCGCGGAGATCTTCCGGGGCGGCGACGGCGAGCCGCTGCTGCTGATGGGCATCGGGCTGGTGGCGATCGGCCTGCTGTTCAAGGTGGGCGCCGTGCCCTTCCACAACTGGAAGCCGGACGTGTACCAGGGCGCGCCGACCCCGATCACGGCGCTGATGGCCTCCTGCACGCTGGTCGCCGCGTTCGGCGCGCTGCTGCGGGTGTTCTTCGTGCCCTTCGGCGGCTCGGCGGAGAGCTGGCAGCCGATGCTGTGGGTGGTGGCCGTCCTGACGATGGTCGTCGCCGCGGTCATCGCGGTCACCCAGCGCGACGTCAAGCGGCTGCTGGCCTACTCGTCGGTGGTGCACGCCGGGTTCGTCCTGACCGCGGTCGTGGCGGGCAGCACCGACGGGCTCGCGGGCGCCATGTTCTACCTGGCGGCGTACGGGTTCACCACGCTGGGCGCGTTCGCCGTGGTGACGCTGGTGCGGACCAGGGACGGCGGGCAGGAGCTCGGCGACCTGGACCGGTGGGCGGGGCTGGGCCGCCGCTCCCCGGCGCTGGCCGGCGCGCTGGCGCTGTTCCTGCTGGCCTTCGCCGGTATCCCGCTGACCAGCGGGTTCATCGGCAAGTTCGCGGTGTTCGAGGCGGCCGTGGCGGCCGGTGCCACCCCGCTGGTGGTGGTGGGTGTCCTGAGTAGTGCGGTGACCGCGTTCTTCTACGTGCGGATCATCGTGGTGATGTTCTTCCGGGATCCGGAGGGCGAGGGCCCCACGGTGGTGCGCGCGGGCGCGGCCACGGGCGGGGTCATCGTGATCGGGGTGGCGGCGACGCTGCTGCTCGGCCTGTACCCGGGACCGGTGCTGGACCACCTGCTGCCGTCCTCGGAGGCCGGTTCCGAGCCGGTCGCGGTGATGGTGGACCAGGCGTCCACGGAAACAGGCGCGAAATGACCGGTTATCCGGTCTGACCTGCGCTTGGGCACTGGACGGTCCCGTATCCGGGTGTGGCTTTGGCTGTTCATTCCGGGTCGGATACCGTGGCAAGTCGGATCATGTTCATGTGCCGAGCACACGGTGGCCCCCTTACCGGGGGTCACCGCCGTGCCCGTTCAACAGGTGGAGCTTTACGGTGAGCGGTGCTGTCCCGAGCGGGTTTCTCGCTCTGCCGAGAGTCGATGCTGCCCTCGCCCGTGAGGTCGAGGACAACCTGGAGAAGGTCGAGAACCTGCTGAGGGAGTCGGTCGCGTCGAGCGACCCCCTGCTGACCGAGGCCGCCTCCCACCTGCTGGCGGCCGGGGGCAAGCGCTTCCGCGCGACCCTGGTGCTGCTGGCCGCCCACTTCGGCGACCCGACCGTGCCCGACCTCATCCCGGCCGCGGCCGTGGTGGAGCTCACGCACGTGGCCACGCTCTACCACGACGACGTCATGGACGAGGCCGACCTGCGGCGGGGCGAGCCGAGCGCCAACCAGCGCTGGGGCAACAGCATCGCCATCCTGACCGGCGACTACGTCTTCGCCCGCGCCTCGGAGATGCTCGCCGACCTGGGCACCGAGGCGGTCCGGCTGCAGGCGGTCACGTTCGCGCGACTGGTGCAGGGACAGATCCTGGAGACCTCGGGCCCGCCCGAGGGCGCCGACCCGCTGGACCACTACCTGAGGGTGATCAGCGACAAGACGGCGTCGCTGATCGCGTCGTCGGCTGAGTTCGGCGGGATGTTCGGCAAGGTCGACCCGGAGACGGTCGGGACGGTCACGCGGGCGTGCGACGCCCTGGGCATGGCCTTCCAACTGGCCGACGACATCCTGGACGTGGCGAGCGAGAGCACGGACTCGGGCAAGACCCCGGGCACCGACCTGCGCGAGGGCGTGCTCACCCTGCCGATGTTCTACGCGCTGCGCTCGCGGGACGAGGCCGACGCGCGGCTCAAGTCGCTGCTGGGCCGCCCGCTGGACGACGACGAGGCCGAGGAGGCCCTGGCCCTGCTGCGGGTGCACCCGGCGATGGCCGAGGCCGAGGCCACCCTGCGGGGTTGGGCCGACAAGGCGCGTGCCGAGCTGGCGACCCTGCCCGAGGTTCCCGCGAGGGAGGCCTTCGAGTCGCTGTGCGACTACGTGGTCGAGCGCTCCGGCTGACCCGGGCGGTCCCGGCCCCTGGCCCCGTTCCGGCCTGCGAAACCCTGTGAGGCCCCCGCCGCACCGTGTTCGGTGCGGCGGGGGCCTCTTCGCGGTCACGGGCCGCGGCCGGTACACGACGACGGCGCCGCCCCACAGGGACGGCGCCGTCGTCGTGGTCGGGGCTAGCTCACGACGGGCAGGGCCTGGGAGCCGGGCAGCTCCATGAAGGTCGGGTGCTGGGTCATGCCCTCGGGGGTCTCGCTCGGGGCGGTGCCCCCCTCGACGGACACCAGGTCGCTGGTGTCCACGTCGTTCAGCAGGTCCGTGCCCCGGCCGAGCTCGTTCACCAGGTCCTCGGCGGTCTGGGTGTCGACGCCCTCGGTGACCTCGGGCAGACCGCCGCCGGCGAGCTGCGGCAGGGTGGCGTCGGCCGTGTCGTCGACGAGGGGCAGGCCGGTGCCGGAGATGCGGGGCAGCCCGGAGTCGGCCAGGGGGCCGTCCACGTTGACGGTCTTCAGCTCGGCGGCCGGGACGTCGCCGGACAGGACGGCGCCGGTCAGGTCCCCGAGACCGGGCGCGCTCGGCGAGGACTGCGGGACGGTGGCGGAGTCGGGCAGGCCGAGGAGGCCGGTCGGCGAGGGCAGGCCGGCGGTGTCCGGCAGCTGGGCGACCTGGCCGATCCTGGGCAGGTCCACCGCCTCGCGCAGTCCGTAGACGGACTCCACGGTGTGGGGCAGCACCTCCCTGGCGGTCTCCTCGGCGCGCGAACCGGTGCGGGTGGCCGCGTCCTCCACGGCGACGCCCGCCTCCTGACCGCCCTGTTCGAGGGCCCTGCCGAGGTCGTGGCCGACCGTGTCGTGGGGGTCGCCGTCCAGTCCGGTGGCGTCCTGGGTCTTGGAGACGGTGTCGGCGAGGGCGGAGGTCGGGTTGGGCAGGTCGCCGAGCGGGGTGCGCAGGGCCTCGCCCTCGGGCAGCGGCGCGGACAGGTCGGGTGCGGGCTTCTCGGGGTTGTGCGCGGTCTCCTGGAGCTCCGACAGGGCGCTGTCCGCGACGGGGCCGACGCCCTCGGGGGCCAGGCTGTTCACGGTGGGGGCGACGCCCTCCACGAGCGCCCGCTCGACGAGGGGCGCGATCTCGTGGGCGGGGGAGGAGAGCGCCTCGGCGCCCGCCACCCCGGAGCCGAGGGCGACGAAGCCCGCCGCTCCCGCCGCGAGGAGGACGGTGCGGGCGGAGATGCGCTTGGAGTGGGTCATGGGTTTCCTTCCGAAAGGTGCGGTCCGGATCTGGATCAGTGGATACGGGACGGCCGTGCGCGTGGGGCGCGGTCGGCCGGAGCCGGGGCGGACCACCGGCTGACGTGGGTTCCGTGAACGTCGGCACGGGACCCACGTCAACTCCCAGAGGAAACGGCGCGGAAGGGGCCGTGGCTGGGAACGGGTCCGTGCGCGGGCGGGAGCCGCGCGGGGAGGACCCGTCCTAGTCGGGGGAGACGGTGGGGTCGTCGCTCGGGCCGCCCGGCACGGGGTGCAGGGCGTGGGCGGCGAGCGGCACGGCCCCGGCGGCGGGCGCGGTGGAGGGCGCGGCGGTGAGGTAGCCCGCGACGCCGGGCGCGGGGGCGGAGCCTCCGGTGGGTGCGGCCGAACCGGTGCTCAGCTGACCGGCGGGGGCGGCGGGCGCCGGGGCGCCGGAGTCGTGGTCCGTGGGGCCGCCCGAGGGGGCGGCGGAGTCCGCGGAGGGGAAGGCGCCGAAGACGACGCCGGGGGAGTGGCCGTGGAAGGTCTCGTGGGAGGTGCCGTGGTCCGTGGCGCCGCCCTCGGAGCGCTCGTGTCCGGCCGGGCGCCGGTCAGCGCCGGACGCGTCGCCGCGGTCCGCGGGTCCGGAGGGGCCGGTGGCCGCCCGTGCCACGGGGGCGAGGGCGTTCTCGACGGTGCCGTCCGTCCGGTCGAGTTCCCGGATCACCTGGCGGGCCCCCTCACCGACCTCGCCGACTCCCCAGGCGGTCCGGGGCAGGACGGCGGCGGTTCCGGCGGCGGTGCGCTCGGCGCCCTCCTCCAGGCGGTGGTGGACGCTTCCCAGGGTGGAGACGACCGGTTCGGCGACCTCGCCGGGGACCACCCCCTTCAGGGCCGCGGAGTCCCGCAGGCCGAGGGTGTCTCCGTCCGGAGCACCGTGGCCCTGCGGGGCCCCGCCGTCCGGGGCGCTGTCGTCCAGGACGCCGTCGCCCGGGGCCTCGCCGCTCAGGACGCCGTCTTCCGGTGAGCCGTCGGCCGGCGGCGATCCGGTACCGGCCGGATCGCCGCGGAGGGCGCCGACGCCTCCCGGACCGTCGCCGACGAGGCCCTCGTCAGCGGAGGCGGGGGCGGCGCCGAGCAGCCACAGGGCGGTGAGGACGGCGCCGACCACCAGCGGCAGGAGGAGCAGGGAGGGCGCCGGCGGGCACACGGCCGCGGCGGCGCGCATGGCGCCTGCCGTTCGGCTGGTGCGAGGCATGGAAGGGCCCTCCGGGACGTGCGGCCGGGTCGGGGCCGGGAGAGGTCCCCGGCCCGCGACCTGACGTTAGCACAGAGTCACAGAGGGTAGTTTGGGTTTTCCACGACCGGGAACCGGTGTCAGTCCGCGGGGCCTGGACCCGCCGGGTCCTCCGAGTGCGGTTTCCGGAGGGGAGCGCGCTTCCCGGACTCCCCTCCGGGGGCCGTCCCGGGCGTCCTGGCGGCCTCGGCCACTTCGGCCGCCGCGGCCGCCTCGTCGTGCCGGATCCGGGCACGGGCCTGGTGGCGGGACCGGAGGTCGCGTACCTGGTCGAAGGCGAACAGGCACAGGGCCAGCCACACCAGTGAGAAGCCCAGCCAGCGGGCGAGCGGCATCTCCTCGCCCTGGATGAGCCAGCCGACGACGAAGATGAGGGTCGGGGCGATGTACTGGAGTATGCCGATGATGCTCAGGGGGACCTTGCGGGCGGCCATGCCGAACAGCAGCAGCGGAACGGCGGTCACGAAGCCGCTGCCGACCAGCAGGGCGGTGTGGGAGGGCGAGACCGAGAGGGCGGTGCTCGCCCCGGTGGCCTCCAGGTAGGCCACGAAGCCCAGCGCGGGCAGGAACATCACCAGGGTCTCGACGGTCAGGCTCTGCATGCCGTCCAGGTCCACGTACTTCTTCACCGCGCCGTAGGCGGCGAAGGAGGAGGCCATGAGCAGGGACAGCCAGGGGGTCACGCCGTAGCCGACGGCCATCACGAGGACGGCCAGGGCGCCCAGGCCGACCGCCACCCACTGGGTGATCCGCAGGCGCTCGGAGAACAGCACCACCCCGATGCACACCGACATCAGCGGGTTGATGAAGTACGCGAGCGAGGCCTGGAGGGTCTGCTCGATGGAGACCGAGAAGATGAACCCCCACCAGTTGAGGGAGATCAGGACCGCCGCCCCGGCCACCGGCAGCAGCCGCCTGGGACTGCGCACCACCGCCGGGAGCCAGGACCAGCCCCTGCCTGAGAGGAGGAGGAAGACGCACATCGCGAGCAGGGACCACACCATGCGGTGGGCGAGGATCTCGCTGGGTTCGGCGGCGGAGAGAAGGGGCCAGTACAGGGCCGCGACGCCCCACAGGAAGAAGGCGAGGGCCCCGAGGGCGACGCCACGGTTGGATTCGGGCACGCCCGCAATGGTAGGACGAATTTTCCGGCATGTCGCCCTCCCGCCGCACGGAACCGGCGTTCCGTCCGGAACCGGCCGTCTCGTCCGGAAGCGGTCGTCCACGGGCCTGGCGGAACCCGTGCGCCGCACTCCTCCCGTGGATACCCTGGACACATGTTCGGGACAAAGACGACCATGGTCGACCCAGCCCGCGCCCTTCCCGGCCGCGACACCCCGATGCCGGAGCCGGGGAGGCACACCGTCCTCGGTACCAAGCTCACACCGCCCTACCCGGAGGGCAGCCGGATCGCCGACGTGGCGATGGGCTGCTTCTGGGGCGCCGAGCGCATGTTCTGGCGCCTGGGCCCGGAGCGGGGCATCATCACGACCGCGGTGGGCTACGCGGGCGGCTACACGCCCAACCCCACCTACGAGGAGGTGTGCTCTGGCATGACCGGCCACGCAGAGGCGGTGCGCGTGGTGTTCGACCCCGAGCGCATCTCGTACACGGAGATCCTCAAGGTCTTCTGGGAGGGCCACGACCCCACGCAGGGGATGCGCCAGGGCAACGACGTCGGTACCCAGTACCGGTCGGCGATCCTGTACCACGACGACGCCCAGCGGGCCGCGGCCGAGGCCAGCCGCGACGCGTTCCAGCCGGCTCTGACCGGGGCGGGCTACGGGCCGATCACCACCGAGATCGCGCCGCTCGGGGAGTTCTACTTCGCCGAGGACTTCCACCAGCAGTACCTGTCGGACGCCAAGAACCCGGGCGGCTACTGCGGCATCAGCGGCACCGGCGCCAGCTGCCCGATCGGTGTGGCCTCCACGGAGTGACCGCGGACACCGGCGGCCGGGGGCCGGGTACGCCCGCGCGTCCGCGCCGGCGTCCCGGCCCCCGGCACGACGCGGCGCTCCGGCCGTTCGGGCGCGGGCCGGGACCGCGGTGCCGCGGGAGGGGGCGAGGCCCCGCCCGCTACTTCACCGCGCCCGCCGACAGCCCGGACACGAGGTAGCGCTGGACCAGCATGAAGGCGACGACCACCGGCAGGGAGATGGTCAGCGACGCGGCCAGCAGCTCGTTCCACAGGGTGTCGGTCTGGCTGGTGTAGAGCTTGAGCCCGATGGAGAGCGTGCGGGTCTCGGTGTCGGTCAGCACCGAGGCGAACAGCACCTCGCCCCAGGCGGTGATGAACGCGAACACCCCGACGGCGAGGATGCCCGGGCGGGCCACGGGGAGGATGACCCGGACCAGGGCACCGATCCTGCCGGTGCCGTCGATCATCGCCGCCTCCTCCAGGCCCTCGGGGATGGCACTGAAGTACCCGGCCAGCATCCAGATCGAGAACGGCAGGGCGAAGGTCAGGTAGGTGATGATGAGCCCGGTGTAGGAGCCGGTGAACTCGATGCCGGTGAAGTCCTCCAGCCGTACGAAGATCAGGAAGAGCGGCAGCAGGAACAGGATGCCGGGAAACATCTGCGTCGAGAGCACCGTCATGCTGAACAGCCGCTTGCCGCGAAAGCGCAGCCGTGACAGCGGATAGGCGGCCAGCACCGCCACCACCAGCGCCAGGACGGTCGCCGTGGTCGTGACGACCAGGCTGTTGGTGAGGTAGCGGGCCAGCGGGATCGTCGTCCACATGTCCACGTACGGCTGGAGGGTGACGCGTTCCGGAAGCCAGGTGAACGCTCCCCGGACGTTCTCCAGCGGCTTCACCGAGGTCACCACCAGCACGTACAGGGGCAGCACCGTGAACACGGTGAGAAAGGTCAGGACGATCCGGCGGAACCAGCGGAATCCCCGTGTCTCATTCATTGCCACTCCCCTTGGGCAGCACCATGCGGACGTAGACCGCCGACGCGATGATCAGCGCGATGAGCAGCAGCACACTCATCGCGGCGCCCAGTCCGAAGTTCCAGTTGACGAAGGAGTGCTCGTAGATCAGCGGTGAGATCAGCCGTGCGCTCTCGGGCGAGACGTCGCCGAAGAGCAGGAAGGGGATGTTGAACTCGTTGAACGTCCACAGCCCCATGACGAGCAGCACGACCGCGTTCGCCGAGCGCACCATGGGCAGCGTGATGCCGGTGAACCGCCTCCAGGTCGAGGCGCCGTCGATGGCGGCGGCCTCGTACATGTCCTCGGGGATGCTCTGTAGTGCCGCCAGCAGCATCAGGAACGCGAACGGCCACAGCCGCCACACCGACACGATCACCAGCACCCAGAACGCGTTCTCGCCGATGAGCCAGAACGGACGCTCGTCCAGCACTCCCAGGTCCTGTACGAGAAGCTGGTTGACCATGCCGTCGCGCTGGTTGAACATGAACGCCCAGAGGATCGCGGCGACGTAGACAGGCAGGGCATAGGGCACGAGGAACAGGGTGCGCAGTACACCGCGCCCCCGGAACCTCGTGTTCAGGGCGACGGCCGCGGCCATCCCCAGTACCCACGACAGCCCCACCACCAGCACGGTGTAGACCGTGGTGCGGAACAGGCTCTCGAACAGGGCACTGCCCAGGGCGTTTCCGGGGTCCAGACCGCGGACGAAGTTCTCGAAGCCGACGAGCGGCGCCGTCGTCCAGCGCCGGATGGTCAGCTGCGTCAACGAGGTGAACGCGATGTAGATCCCCAGGGCCATGGGGATGACGTGGACCAGCAGCTCCAGTACCGCCGCCGGCAGCACCATGCCGTACGGCAGGAACCACCCCGGGCGGCGCGGACGCCGCCCGCCGGGTTCTCTCGCGGGGCCGGCCGCGGACAGGTCCTCCGCGGCGTCGGACCCCTGTTCTTCGGTAGTCGACATCTAGCGCCTCCATCGAACGGCCGCCCCGCCGCGGGGACGGGGCGGCCGAAGAGCCGTACCGCCTAGTTCGCGGCGTCCATCTGGGTCTCGGCCTCCTCCATGGCCTGGCGGACGTCGGCCTCGGTGACCTCGTCGCCGGTCGCCACGCGGGCGAAGAGGTCGCTGATCGCTCCGCCGAGCACCGTCTCCATCTGGCCCTCCTCGGGGATCAGCGGCATCGGTGCGGAGTGCTCGGCGAGGATCGTGCGGAAGGTGTCCATCGACTCGCTCTGCAGTTCCTCGCTCTCGTAGGCCTCGGTGGCTACCGGCAGGGTCTGGAACTCCTGGGACAGGTACACCTGCTCCTCCGGACTGGTCAGGTGCTCGACCAGCCGCAGCGCGCCCTCCTTGTCGTCGGTGTCGTTGAAGACACTGATGTTGATCCCGGCCGTGTGGCTCTGGACGGGCTCGCCCGGCAGCGGGTCGGGCATCGGGACCTGGGCGACCTCGTAGTCGTCGAATCCGCGGGCGGCCATGGTGGTGCGGGCACTGCCCTGCACGATGGTCATGGCGGCGCGCCCGTCGACGAAGTCGCTGATGCCCTGGGTGCCGTCGCTGAACTCGGCGCTGCTGGGGTCGACGACCTCCTCCACGGCCATCAGGTCCACCCACTGCTTGACGGCGGCGACCTGCTCGTCGGAGGAGAAGGTGGGCCCGTCCTCCCCCCACAGCGCTCCGCCCTGCTGCTGGCCGAGGATGAAGGCCATGTGGGAGTTCTGCCGCTCGTTGCCGCCCTCCGTCACGAAGCCGTACTGGTCGATCTCTCCGTCGCCGTCGGTGTCCCTGGTCAGCTCGTCCGCGGTGTCGACGAACTCCTCCCAGGTCGCGGGCGGTTCCTCGATACCCGCCTCGGCGAACATGGTGGGGTTGTAGAACAGCGCGTAGGACAGTCCGTAGAGCGGCACCGACGTCGGCGCCTCGCCCTCGGCGCCGCCGGTGGCGAAGCTGGTGCCGACGAAGCGCTCCTCGCCGCCCACCGCCTGGAGGTCCTCACCCTCGAAGGGCACGAAGGCGCCGGTCTCCTGGAGGCTGGCCGCCCAGGTGTTGCCGATGTTGAGTACGTCGGGCGCGTCGCCGCTGCTGACCGCGGTGAGGATGCGGTTGTACAACTCGCTCCAGGGGACGACCTCCAGTTCGACCTCGACCCCGGTCTCCTCGGTGAAGCGGTCGAGCGCGGGCCGGAGGACCTCCTGGTCCTCCTCCACGCTCGCTCCCTGGTTGCTGGCCCAGTAGGTCAGCGTCTGGTCCCCGGAATCCTCGCCGGGACCGCAGGCGGTCAGCGCGGCGACGAGCCCGAGTGCGGTTGAAGCGGACAGTAGCGCTGCGGGGGGTGTTCTCACGGCCGTCTCCGTTTCTCCGTAGGCCATGCGCGCCCGTCGTCAGCGTCGGCGGTGACGGAACGGGCAGGTCGGACGTGCCCGTGGGTCCGTGGGCAAGAGCATCCGAAACCAGGTCACATGTCACTCTTTGTAGCCAAGTGATTAAGTAAACCGGTTTACCTGGCCAGTGTAGGTGAGATCACAGGAAGGCAGGAGAGGCAGTTGTGGAAACGTTACAAGCGATGGTCCGGCTGTCCGGAGGACTCCCTCAGGCGGAGTTCGCCGGTGAGCACGGTCGACAGGGGCGGCTCCTGCCCCTTGAGCATGTCCAGCAGGATGCGTGCGCCGACACTGCCCAGCGCACGGTGCCTGTTGCGGACGGTCGTCAGCGGCGGCGTGACGAACGAGGCCAGGGGGATGTCGTCGAACCCGGCCACCGCCATGTCGTCGGGGATGGTCAGACCCGCCTCCCTCAGCACGGAGTAGCCGCCTATGGCCATGAGGTCGCTGCCGTAGAAGATGGCGGTGGGGCGTTCGCCGCCGCGCCCGGCGATGATGCGCTCCGTGGCCCGGGCCCCGCCCTCGATGGTGTAGCCGCCCTGCTCCTCCACCGGCCCCGGCTCCAGTCCGAACTCGCGCACCGCCTTCTCCCAGTGGCGGCGGCGCTGGATCGCGTGCAGCATGTGGGGGTCGCCCTGGACGTGGGCGATGCGCCGGTGGCCCGCCTCGGCGAAGCGGCGGACCAGGCCGCGGATCGCCTCCTCGGAGTCATTGGTGATGGTGGGGAGGTCGGAGGAGCCCTCGGGCGCACCGCCCACGACGGCGGGCGCGCCCAGACGGCGCAGCATCGCGGGACGGCCGTCGTCCGTCCGCAGGTCGGTGACCAGGAAACCGTCGACGAAGTGCTCGTTGAACAGCCGCTCGTAGGTGGCGGCCTCGGTCCGCTCGTCGGGTACGAAGCGGATGACGGTGGCGTGCTCCTCGCCGGAGAGCACCGACTCGATACCGGACAGGAACGACGGGAAGAACGCGTCGAAGTCGAGGATCTCGGGGGAGCGGCGTACGACCAGGCCGATGGTGCCCAGCGACTTGCCGTTGAGCGCGCGTGCTACGTAACTCGGGCTCCATCCCAGTTCGACCGCGGCCTGGCGGATGCGTTCACGGGTGCTGGCGCTGGTACCGGTACCGGTGTTCAACGCCCGTGACACAGCGCCCTTGCTCACGCCCGCCCGACGGGCGACGTCGCTGATCGTGGGGCGTTTTCGACCCGTGCTCCCGGTTGCCATGGGGAAGATGTTAGTCCGTCGGGCCCCGGGGGCACGCGTCGGCGGCGCCTGGTACCGCGGCCTTCGGGCGCTGCGGTGCCCGGACGCCTTCCGCGGGGCGGTGCGGCCGTCCCGGCCGGGTCCGCTCCCGGCCGGGACCCGCTAACGCGAAGGCTGTTCGTCGCTTCGCGAGCCGGCCTCGGAGGCGCGCAGCTCCTCGTTGATGCGCTGCGCCTCCTCCAGTTGGTCCTCCAGGATGATGATCCTGCATGCGGCCTCGATCGGAGTGCCCTCGTCCACGAGCTCGCGGGCGCGGGCGGCGATCCTCAACTGGTAGCGGGAGAAGCGGCGGTGGCCGCCCGCCGAGCGCAGGGGCTCGATCAGCCGGGCTTCGCCGAGGGCGCGCAGGAACGTCGGCGTGGTGCCGATCATCTCCGCGGCGCGGCCCATGGTGTAGGCGGGGTAGTCGTCATCGTCGAACCGGTCTTCGGCTTCGGGACGGGACAAGCGTTTCTCTTTCTCTCCTGAACGCACGTCGAGGGCCCCAGCGCCGAACGGCGCTGGGGCCCGAGAGTTCAATACCATCTACCGGACGCTGCCGGTCTTCCGCTTCCCGAGGTCAAGCTGGGACGGGATCGCGGGGATCGCGGTTGTGTGACCGTGGACCACCTTCTTCCGAACCGGGGCCTGCGGTACCCGAGCGGAATGTCCTCACACCCGGGCGATCCTGATGGCATCTGCTCCTCTCGATCTCATTGCGTGCTCTTCTCACTGCTACGGCGTCCCCGTACGGGCGGAACACCGGTACTGCGATACCACCGGCTCCCGGCGTCTTGAAGCACGTGTACGCCGGTCGAGCCGACCTGCCGTGTTGTCGCGCGGCCTTCCCCGTGCGGGCGGAAAGCCGTTACTGCGGTACTGCCGTACTGCGGTCCTACCGGCTCCCGGCGCTGTTCGACATCTCCGTGCCGGTCGAGCCCTACCGCGTCCTTCTTGCTGCCACGGCGTCCCCCGTGCGGGCGGGACACCGGTACTGCCGTACTGCTCTCCACCGGCGTATCCGGTGGTCCCTCTTGGATCTCTGTGGCTACGAGAAGAAATCTAGCAGCCCTGGAAACGCATGTCTACTACGGCCAACACAGATTTTGGCGTGTCCCGAGATCAGGTACTCCCGGCCGGCGCCTCACCCTCCGGGCTCGGGGGCGTACGCGCGGGCCTGCATCCCGTACAGCTCGGAGTAACGGCCGTCCAGGGCCAGCAGCTCCCCGTGGGTGCCGGACTCCACGATCCGGCCCCGGTCCATCACCAGGACCAGGTCGGCCCCGGCGACGGTGGAGAAGCGGTGCGACACGATCACCGTCACGGCCCCGGTCACGGCCGCGTGCGCCCGGGCCCGCTCCATGTACCTCCGGAAGATCGCCTCCTCGCTGGGCGCGTCCAGCGACGCCGTCGGCTCGTCCAGCACGAACAGCAGGGGGTCCCCGCGCATCGAGGCCCGGGCCAGGGCGGTCCGCTGCCACTGCCCCTCGGACAGCTCGGTACCGCCCAGCTCCCGGCCCAACTGGGTCTCCCACCCCTCGGGCAGCCGCTCGGCCAAGGCCTCGGCGTCGGCCGCGCGCACGGCCTCCCGCAGCGCCTCACCGTCGCCCATCCGGGGCAGGTCGCCGATCCCCACGGTCTCCCGGAACACCGTGTGGAACCGGCCGAAGTCCTGGAAGACCGCGCTGGTCCGGGCCCGCCATCCCGCCGTGCGGACGCGTCCGAGGTCACGGCCGTCCAACAGGACACACCCGGAGTCCGGCTCGTAGAAGGACAGCAGCAGCTTGACCAGGGTCGTCTTGCCCGACCCGTACTCACCGACCACCGCCACCACGGAGCCGGCGGGCAGCAGCACGGACACGTCGTCCAGGGCGCGGCGTCCGGTACCCGGGTAGGTGAAGGAGACGCCGGCCAGGGCGATCCCCCGGGACAGGGCCTCGGGCGGCGGTTCGTCCGCCGCACCGCGCTCCCGTTCCGCCCGCACGAGGTCGCGCAGCCACAGGTAGGGCTCGATGACCCGCCTCATCCCGGTGGCCTCGGCGGCCGTGGCCACCGTGCCCTGCATCGTCTGCCGCAGGCTCACCGCAAGCATCACCGTCAACACCAGATCCCCGACACCGCCCGTGCCGCCGGCGGCCAGGCGGACCACCAGCGCGATGCCACCGGTGAACCCGGCGACGAACACCGTCCATCCGGCCAGGGTCCACAGCGCCGCGAACGCCCTGGCACGGAAACGGACCCGCTCGGCCTCCCGCCACGCCCGGGCCTGGATCCCGAGAAGCCGCTCGGCCGCACCGGCCACCCGGACCTCCTTGCCCCCGGCGGCGCCCACCAGGGTGTCGAACAGGTGCTGCTGCACCCGGTGGGCCTCGGCCCCCTCCACCTCGGCGCGCTGCACCAGGAGCTGTCCCCGGTGGTCGCACCAGACGGGGGCCGCCGCGAGCGGGATCAGCACCAGCAGTACCGGGTCCACACCGCCCAGCAGCACCACCGTCACCAGCAGCTTCAGGACGCTGGCCACCGCCAGGACCGCGTTCCACCCGCTGCGGGCGATCGACCCGGTGGAGCGGCGCACGAGGCTCACCCGGTCCAGGAAGTCGCCGCGCTCCAGGTGCTCCAGACCCTGTACCGCGTTGATGTCCCGGTGCACCCTCGGATGGACCGCCATGCGCCCGGTGCGGTCCGAGACCGTGCCGACCAGCTCCGTGGTCAGGTCCTGTAGGACCAGGGTCAGCGCGTAGGCCCCCGCGACCCCGGCCGCTCCGAGCAGCGCCGCCCCGGCCGCCCCCTGGGCGGTCGCGTCCACGGTGGCCCGGAGGGACAGGCCCACGGCCGCCACCGCGCCCACCGACACCGCCACGGCGGCGTAGGCCCCCGCGGTCAGGCCCGGGGCGGTCCGCCAGGACAGGCGGAGCACCTCCCACCACAGCGACGGGTAGCGGCTCATGCCGGACCCCCTTCCCGGGGCGCGGTCCGGTCGGTCCGGAAGCGCTCCGCCTGCACGGCGAACATCCGCGCGTACCGCCCGCCCAGCGCGACCAGTTCCTCGTGCGTACCGGACTCGGTGACGCGACCGCCGTCCAGCAGGACGATCCGGTCGGCCCGCCGGACCGTGGACAGCCGGTGCGAGACGAGCACGATCCCCGTCTCCCGTCGCCGCTCCTCCAGTCGACGGAAGAGGGCGAACTCGGTGCGCACGTCCAGATGGGCGGTGGGCTCGTCGGCGACCAGCAGGCTCGCCGGAACGTCCCCGCCGAGCACCGCGTAGAGCGCCCTCGCCAGGACGAGCTGCTGCCACTGGCCGCCCGACAGGTCCACGCCCCCGGCCCGGCCCCGGGACAGCGGCGTGTCCCATCCCCGGGGCAGCCGCTCCAGCACCCCGGCGAACCCGGACTCCTCGGCCGCCGCATCCAGCGCCTCCCGGTCGGGCGGGCCGGCCCGCCCGAGCAGGACGTTCTCCCGGGCCGAGAGCTCGTACCGGTTGAAGTCCTGGAAGACCACCGCCAGACGGGACCGCCACTGGCCGGCGGCCATGGTGGCGACATCCACCCCGTCCGCGGTGACACGGCCGCTCGTGGGCCGGTAGAGCCCGCACAGCAGCTTGATGAGCGTGGACTTGCCCGCGCCGTTCAGGCCGACCACGGCCAGGAGCTCGTCGGTGCGGATCTCCAGGTCGACCCCGTCCAGTACGGGGGAGTCCGTGCCGGGGTAGGTGAAGGAGACGTCCTCGAAGCGGATCACCGACACCCTGGAGGGGCCCCTCCCGCGCGGCGGCGCCGAACCGTCCGCGGCGCCCCCGCCGCCTGTGGCCGTTCGGCCGCCCTCGGCCAACCGTCCGCGCAGCTCGGCGGTGGACGACAGGACCCTCGCCGCACCCGCCATGTGGAACAGGTCGGCCGAACCGCCCAGCGCCTGGTACAGCGACCACCCGGCGGCGAGCACGGCGGTCTGCACCGTCACCGTGGTCGTCCCCGACACCGCCCCGTGGGTCACCAGCAGGTAGGCGGGCACCAGGCCCGCCAACACCAGTAGCAGCGGCGACCACTGGAGCCGCAGGGTGCGGTCGATGTGCGACCACAGCGGCTTGTTGGCCTCCACCAGGTGGCCCTGCATCCGGTCCACCATCCAGTCCCCGATCCCGAAGACCCGGACGTCCTTGCCCTCGCTCGGCGAGACCGACGCCCCGCGCCACACGTCCGCGTGCAGCTCTCCACGGATCGCCGTCCGCCACCGGTCCGCCCCGGTGAGCGACCACCGGTGGCGCAGGTACCGGTGCGCCGCGGCGGGCACCAGCACCACCGGGACCAGCCACCACGCGAACCGGGCCAGGATCGCGCAGGTGACCACCGCCCCGGCCAGTCCGCACGTCCACCGCAGCGCGGCGACCGCCCCGCTGCCGGGCGTGGACTCCACACCGTGCTCGGGGTCGGCGCGCACCTGCCGCAGCAGCACCTGGTTGGCGGTGTCCTCCAGCGCGGCGATCCCCCGGCTCCCGGACACCGCGCGGCCGATCCGCTCCCGGTGCGCCCCGTCGATCCGCGACCGCGCCAGGTACTCCAGCGGCGCGGCCGCCGCCTCACCGGCGTGGCCGCCGAGTACGACCAGCCCCAGGACCAGGATCGGTGGCAGCGCGGCCGTGAACGTGCCCGGGGTCGCGGGCGGGGCGAGCACCCCGACCAGCGCGGCCAGGGCCAGCGCGGTCACGGCGGGCACGAGCCGCTCCAGGAACCGGACCGCGGCCAGGGAGGCGACCAGGACGGGACCCGCGGGACCCAGTGCCCGCAGGAGGAGAGGCCAGTTCCGCAGGAATCCCATACGACCGCCGTTCAGTGTCGTTCGCCAGGTTCCGCCCGCGGCTGGGCCAGGGCCCGGGCTCGAAGGGGCGTCCGGTCGGAGGCCCCGTACGGGTGAAAGATCCCTCCGGGGCCCGGCTGGTTCGCTCCGGAGCCGCCCCCGGACACGGGTGCGGCCCCCGGCGGACGGAGCCGGGGGCCGCGGGGAAGGGGCGGACCACGAGGGTCAGCCCAGGTCGGAGGTCTCCCGCTCGGCGGGAGCGGAGGCCCGCGCCTTCCGCCGGCGCCGCAGGGCGGTGACCACCGGCACCGCGGCGGCGACCAGCACCAGTACGTACAGGCCGATCGAGATACCGCTGCCGACCAGGATCGACGGATCACCCGAGGAGGCGGCCAGCGCGCGGCGGAACTCGGTCTCGGCGATCGGGCCTAGCACCACGCCGATCAGGGCCGGAGCCACCGGGACGCCGAACGCGCGCATCATGAGTCCCAGCAGCGTCACGGCCAGCAGCATCACCAGATGCACCACCGACGTGTTGATCGCGTACACCGCCAGCACCGAGAACAGCGTGATCCCCGCGTACAGGTACGGCTTGGGCAGCCGCAGCAGCTTCGCCCACAGGGGCGCGAACGGCAGGTTGATGACCAGCAGCATGACGCTGCCGATCAGCAGGCTCGCCAGCAGCGTCCACACCAGTTCGGCGTCGCGCTCGAACAGCACCGGGCCCGGCTGGAGCCCGTACTGCTGGAACGCGGCCAGCATGATCGCGGCCGTCGCCGAGGTCGGCAGGCCCAGCCCCAGCAGCGGCACCATCGTGCCCGCCGCGCTGGAGTTGTTCGCCGCCTCCGGGCCGGCCACACCCTCGATCGCGCCCTCGCCGAACTCGTCGCGCACGCCCCGGCGCCTCTCCCGGCGCGCGGACAGCCTGCGCTCCAGGCCCAGCGACAGGAAGGTCGGGACCTCCGCGCCGCTGCCCGGGATCGGACCGAAGACGCTGCCCAGCGCGGTGCCGCGCAGCCACGGCCTCCAGGACCGGGCCCAGTCCCCCCGGCTCAGCCACGGGCGTCCGGCGCTGGTCGTCGCGAGGTCGGGCGCGGACCTGCCGCGCGCCGCGACGTAGAGCACCTCGCCCAGGGCGAGCAGACCGACGGTCACGATGACGATGTCGATCCCGTCCAGCATGGTCGCCGACCCGAAGTCGAACCGGGGGGTGCCGCTCTGCGAGTCGATGCCGATCAGGCCGACCGCCAGGCCGATGAGCAGCGAGGCCAGGCCGCGCAGCACCGATCCGGACACGACCGCGGCCACCGCCACGAACGAGAACACCGTGAGCGCGAAGTACTCGCCCGGGCCGAAGTTCAGCGCGACCGACACCATGAACGGCGCGAACAGCGCCACGACCAGCGTGCCGATCAGGCTCGCCACGAACGAACCGATGACCGCTGTGCCCAGCGCCTGCGCGGCACGGCCCGCCAGAGCCATCTTGTGGCCCTCGTAGGTGGTGGCGATCGACGACGCCTGCCCCGGCGTGTTCAGCAGGATCGACGTGGTCGCCCCGCCGAACATCCCGCCGTAGTACACGCCCGCGAACAGGATCAGCGCGGCCGTCGGATCCAGGCGGAACGTCACCGGGAGCAGCAGGGCCACGGCCATCGCCGAGCCCATGCCGGGCAGCACGCCCACGGCGGTGCCGAGCAGCACCCCGAGGAAGGCCCACACGAGGTTCTGCGGGGTCAGCGCCGCGGCCAACCCGTCCATGAGCAGGGACAGAGCTTCCATCAGAGCACCAACTCCAGGAGGCCGCCGGGCAGGCTCAGCCCGAGACCGAGCGAGAAACCGACCTGTACGGCGGCGGACATCGACAGCGCCACCACGGCGTCACGCAGGTGGGCCCGCGCGCCGAACGCGTAGGCCACCACCCAGAACAGCAGCGCCCCCGCGAGCAGCCAGCCCAGGACCTCCAGCAGCGCGACGTGCACCACCAGGCCCGCCATGACGACCAGGACCGGCCGGGCCCCGAACCAGGACAGGGTGTTCCCGGCGGTGCCGTCCCCGGTCCGGGAACCGCGCAGGCCGGCCACCGCCAGGCACGCGGCGACCACCAGCAGCAGGGCCCCGACCGCACCGGGGAAGGCTCCCGGCCCCGGCCTGGTGGCGTTGGGCGGCGCCTCGACGGTGAACGCGCCCCACAGGGCGACCGCCCCGACCACCGCGAGCAGCGCGGGTACGACCCACCGGGCCGGACCGCTCCACGGCGCGCTCTCCGGATCGACGGCAGCGGTGGTCCCGGGGCCGTCCGGTACCCGCGTGTCCTCCCGCGCCTCCGGGGCCTCCTCGGGAACGGAGACCGGACCCTCACTCCTGGACATCACAGTCCCAACTCCTCGATGGTCTCCCGGGTCATGGTGATCTCCTCGTCGAGGAACCCCACGAACTCCTCACGTCCCTGGTGGGTGTCGGTCCACCGGTAGCGCTCCAGGGTGCCGGCCCAGGAGTCGGTGGCGACCAGGGTGGCCACGAGCTCCTCCAGCCGCTCGACCTCCTTCCCGGTCAGCCCGGGAGGGGCGATGACCCCGCGCCAGTTCGACATCTCCACGCCGTAGCCCTGCTCGACGATGGTGGGGATGTCCACGCCCTCCAGCCGCTCGGGGGAGGAGACCGCCAGCGCGCGCAGCGGCGCGTCCTCGCCGATCTGGTCGCCGAAGTCGCTCAACGACCCGAAGCCGACGTCGGAGGTGCCCGACAGCAGCGAGGTCAGCACCTCGCCGCCGCCCGAGTAGGGCAGGTAGTTGATCTCGCCGGGAGCGATGTCCATGGACCGCGCCACCCGCGCCGCGAAGATCTGGTCCACGCCGCCCATGGAGCCGCCCGAGACCGGGAGCGTCCCGACCTTCTCGCGCCAGTCCCCGGCCAGGTCGTCCAGCGTCCGGTAGGGCGAGTCGGCGGGTACGACCACGGCCAGGTACTCCGACGCGACCTGGGCGACGGGGGTGGCGTCGGCCATCGTGTACGGGGAACCGGTGGTCTCCACCGCGCCGACCATGCCCATGCCGGTCATCGTCAGCACGTTCGCCTGGCCCGCGCGGTTCACGGTCTGCGCCAGACCGATGGTGCCGCCCGCTCCCTCGGCGTTGCGCACCTCGACGTTGAACCTCAGGTCCTCCTCGCGCAGTCCGTTCTGCATCTCCCGGGCCAGCGCGTCCCAGCCGCCGCCGGGTGCCGCGGGCGCGATCAGCAGGAGCTTCTCCTGCTGGCCGGTTCCGGACGCAGCGCTCTGCCGCACGTCGAACAGTGCCGTCCCCACCAGCAGCAGGGCACAGAGCCCTCCCGCCAGGCGGATCAGGACGCCGCGATCGCGCATCGGTCCTCTCCTCCTCCGTGAACGTGTGCGTCCCCCCGAAGCCTCGGCACCGGGGAGATCCAGGCCACAGTGTGACCCCGGGCACGTCCACGTCAGAGCTTTGTTAACACTGGAGTCATATTGGTCGTATTGTTCGTGAAGTCGCCCGACCGGGCGTTCTCCCGGCCGGATCCCCGCATCTCCCCGCCGCTCCCCGACCCCGGCGACTGGAGGACACCATGAACACGCCCCCCGTGCGCGGCCGCCTCTCGCTCACCGGTTCCCTGTTCATCGGTTACGTGCTCCTGCTGGCCCTGGCCCTGGCCGCCGTGGGCACCCTGTGGGTGGTCCACCTGGACCGGGTCGTCGACCGCCACCACGCCGACCGGGTCCTGAGCACGGCCCGGTCCGTCGCGGTGATGCCCGACGTCGTCGAGGGCCTCCGGTCCTCCGACCCCGCGGCCGTCCTCGACCCGCTGGCCGACGGCGTCGCCGCCGCCACCGGCGCCGAGTTCGTGGTCATCGCCTCCCCCGAGGGCATCCGCCACTCCCACCCCGACGACGACCTCATCGGCCGCACCGTGTCCACCCCGCCCGGCCCGGCCGCGCGGGGCCGGGAGTGGACCGGCGTGCAGGAGGGGACGCAGGGACGCAGCGTGCGCGCCAAGGTCCCCGTGTTCTCCGGAGGGGGGTCGGTCAACGGCGGCGACGACCGGGGCGAGGTGATCGGCTACGTCTCCCTGGGCGTCCTCACCTCCAGCGCCACCACCGAGGCCCGCGCCGCCGTCCCCGCGATACTGGGCATGGTGGCCGTGGTCCTGCTCCTGGGCGTGGGAGGGGCCTGGGTGCTCTCCCGCCAGGTGCGCGCCAAGACCCACGGACTCGAACCCGCCGACATCACCGCGCTGCTGGAGAGCCGCGAGGCCCTGCTGTACGCGGTCCGCGAGGGCGTCCTCGCGGTCGACGGAGAGGGCCGTCTCGTCCTGGCCAACCAGCCCGTCCGGGACATGCTCGGCCTGCCCGAGGGCTCCGAGGGCCACCGCCTGGACGGACTCGGCCTGTCCGAACGCGTCCGCGACATCGTCTCCGGCGACGACCCCGGCGACGACCGCATCCTGCTGGCGGGCCACCGCGTCCTGGTCGCCAACCGGATGCCGGTCCGGGTGCGGGGCGAGGACGCCGGCGCGGTCGTCACCTTCCGGGACCGCACCGAACTGGACCGCCTCACCGGCGAGCTCGACGGCGCGCGCACGGTCACCCGCGGACTGCGCGCCCAGACCCACGAGTTCGCCAACCGGGTGCACACCCTCGCCGGGATGCTCGAACTCGGCGCCTACGACGAGGCCCGCGCCTACCTGGCCGACCTGTCGGCGACGCACACCCGCACCAGCACGGACATCTCCGAGCACGTCGCGGACTCCGCGCTGGCCGCCCTGGCCATCGCCAAGTCCGCGCAGGCCTCCGAGATGGGCGTGGACCTGCGGCTGTCCCCGATGACGAGCGTCCCCGCCCTGGACAGGCAGGTACGCTCCGACGCACTGCTCGTCCTCGGCAACCTGGTCGACAACGCGCTCGACGCGGTGGTCGGCGCCCAGCACGGGTGGGTGGAGCTGATGGTGCGGCTGCACACGGCGGACACCGGCGGCCTGCCGCACGACCTGCTGGAGATCCGGGTGACCGACTCCGGGCACGGGGTGGCCGACGACGTGGCGCGGGAGATCTTCCGGCTCGGGTTCACCACCAAGGCGTCCCGGGACGGCGGGACGCGCGGACTGGGCCTGGCGCTGGTCAAGCAGGTGTGCGAGGGCAGAGGGGGAAGCGTGGAGATGGAGGCGCCCGACGCCGACGAGGGCGCGGTGTTCACCGCCTGCCTGCCCCTGCGGGTGCCCGCGGCGGCGGAGGGGGCGGCCCCGTGATCCGCGTGCTGGTCGTCGACGACGACGTGCGGGTGGCCCGCAACCACCAGGAACTGGTGGAGTCGCTGCCCGGGTTCACCGTGGCGGGGACCGCGCACACGGCCGCGTCGGCCCTCACCCAGATCCGGGGCCACCAGCCCGACCTGGTGCTGCTGGACCTGGTGCTGCCCGACGCGTCCGGGATCTCGGTGATGCGCGCCCTGCGCGCCGCCGCGACCAGCACCGGGCCGCAGCGGACGGACTTCCTGATGATCACCGCCGTGCGCGACATCGCCCAGGTGCGGTCGGCCCTGCACGGCGGCGCCGTCCACTACCTGCTCAAACCGTTTCCGCTCAGCGTTCTGCGCGACCAGTTGGAGCGGTACGCGGTGGCGCGCCGCCGGATGGACGCCGACGGGGAGGCCACCCAGCAGGAGGTGGACCGGCTGTTCGGGCTGCTGCGCCCGCCCGCCGCCCGGTCACTGCCCAAGGGGCTGACCCCGGCGACCGCGGACCTGGTGGCGGGGGTGCTGCGTGAGGCGGAGGGGGAGGTGTCGGCCTCGGAGGCCGCCGAGAGGGCCGGGGTGTCCCGGGTGACCGCGCGGCGCTACCTGGAGCACCTGTGCGCGGACGGGCGGGCCGAGCTGCGCATGCGCTACGGCTCGGCGGGCCGCCCGGAGCACCTCTACCGCTGGGTGGCCTGAGCGCCCTCCGACTCAGGCTCGCCGCCGATGTGCCTCCTCCAGGGGTCGCTGGCGGTGAGCCAGTGGGGCATGAGCCTGAGGGGGAAGGGGAGATCGGTACCGAGGTGGAAACCCAGGCGGTGGGAAGCGCGCGTGTGCACGGGCTTGGGAGCCGGTGACACGTCAAACCGCCCGTCGACCACAGCTCGTACCGCCGACCGTCGTCCGGTGTGCGCTCCAGGCCGTCCACGGTCAGGCGTCGTTCGGGTGCTTCCGGGTGCCTGGTAGTCATGACCGACACCATGCCTCCTCGTCTTCATGAAGACCGGTATTCGGATGCACGCTCGGTTGCCGGCCGGTTTCGCGGAAGAGGCCTCGTGGGGACGTCCGGATCCGGCGGACCTTCCTGGGCCGTTATCCGGGAAATGTCGGTGTCGCGTGTCACACTCGGCCCCATGTTGGATCATCTCGGTATCCAGGTCAGCGACCCCGCGGCGAGCGCCGCCTTCTACGACAAGGTCCTCGCGCCGTTGGGGGCCGGACGCGTCCTCGACTTCGGCGAGAACATCGGCTACGGCACGTCCGCCCCCGATTTCTGGATCGGGCCCGCGAACACGCCGGGTGAGGCCCGCGAGTCCCACATCGCCTTCACCGCGCCCGACCGGGCGGCGGTGGACGCCTTCTCCGCGGCGGCCGTCGAGGCGGGCGCGGAGGTGCTCCACGAGCCGAAGGTGTGGCCCGAGTACCACGAGCACTACTACGGCGCGTTCGTGCGCGACCCCGACGGCAACAACGTCGAGGCCGTCTCGCACGTCCCCGCCTGAGTACCGTCCCGCGCGCCCCGGGGAGGCCGGTCGGCCTCCCCGGGGCGGTCGGCCTCCCGCGTCCGCGCCTACGCGGCTCCGGCGGAGCGCCTGCCCGTGGCCGCCTCCGCGGCGGCGACCGCGCTGTTGAACGCCACCTCGCCCAGCAGGCCCGGCGCCGCCACCGAGTCGCCGACCAGGTAGAGGCCCTCGCCCCGGTCCACCGCGGGGCGGTCGCGCCACGTGCGGCCCGGCAGGTCCAGCGCCCCGGTACGCCCGCGCGCCACCTGGTCGCGCCGCCACGTCACCCGTTCCCGCCACCCCGGCAGGGACAGGTCCAGGAACCGCTCCATGCGTTCGGTGACATCGGCCCGGGACTCTCCCGGGCGCACCGGCAGTTGCGCCTGCACCAGCTCCTCGCCCTCCGGCGCGAGGGTGCGGTCCACCAGCGAGTAGCGCTCCAGGAAACCGCACTCGTCGGTGTCGAAGACGACGAACGGGTCCCGGCCCCGCCACAGCCCCAGGTCCACCATCAGGGTGTGCCCGCTCTCCCACTCCAGCGAGTCGTCCCCGAGCAGCGCGCGGGCCGACGCCAGCGACGTCGCGACGATGGCCGGCGTGTCGGGCACGGCGTCCACCCGGGCCCCGGTCTCGACGCGCACGCCCATCTCGCGGGCCCGCCGGGCCAGCCGCTCCACCAGCGACGTCCAGCCGCCGACCAGGTACTTGGGGGAGGGCCACACCGGAGCGGTCGCCCGGCGAAACCTCTCCCAGACGAAGGCGGCCGACAACCGCGACGGATCGGAGTCGAACAGCACCACGCCCATCAGGTTCGCGGCCACGCGCGCGGGCTCCTCCCCGATCTCCTCCCCAGCCCATGATCCGAAGTCCCGGTCGTGCGGTGCCCGCAGCCGCCGCCGCGCGGCGGCCCTGAGCAGGGCGGCGGGCGGCATGCCCACACGGCCCCGGTGGCGGACCCGCATCCGGGCCAGGCCGCGGGCGGGGAAGGGCAGGGACGGCGGGACCAGGTCGCGCTCCGCCAGCCACGTGAACGGGGCCCCGTCGCCGTACAGCACGTGCGGTCCCTCGTTGGCCACGTACGGCGGATCGGTGGCGCGGGCCCGCCCGCCCAGGGCCCGGTGTGCTTCCAACAGGGTGACGTTCGCGCCCCTCTCGGCGCTGGCGATGGCCGCGGTCAGTCCGGCGAGGCCACCGCCCACAACGGTGATGTCCATACCCCTAGGACGGTTCGGGCGCCCGCAGGCGTGACATCTTCTCGGGGTTGACCAGGAGGTACACGTGCTGGATCCGGTCGCCGGCGATGTCCAGGGACACCAGCACGGCCGCCCTGCCCCCGGCGGAGACGACCGCCGCCGGGCCGCCGTTGACCTCGGTGACCGTGGTGCGCAGGTCCTCCGTCCCGGCCTCGTCCAGACCCACGGAACGCAGGAAGCGCTCGGCGTTGCGCGGCAGTACCAGGGAGGACAGGAACCGGCCGACCTTCGCGGCGCCCTCCATGACACGCCGGGGCGCCCTGGCCCTGCCGTCGCTGTCGCTGACCAGGGTGACGTCGTCGGCGAGCAGGCCGGTCAACCCGTCCAGGTCGCCCTCCAGGCAGGCCCGGAGGAAGCGTTCGGTCATGCGCCGCCGGGTGGTCCGGTCGGCCTCGAACCGGGGGCGCCTGGCCCGGACGTGCTCACGGGCCCGCCGTGCGAGCTGCCGGACGGCGGCCTCCTCCCGGCCGATGATCCCGCCGATCTCGGCGTAGGGCATCTGGAAGGCCTCGCGCAGCACGAACACCGCGCGCTCCAGCGGACTGAGCGTCTCCAGGACCACCAGGAGCGCGAACTCGACCGAGTCCGCCAGTTCGGCGCGTTCGGCCCCGTCGGGGATGTCGCTGACCGGTTCGGGCAGCCACGCGCCCACGTAGGTCTCGCGCCGGACACGGGCGCTGCGCAGCCGGTCGATGGCGAGCCGGGAGGCGACGGTGACCAGGTAGGCGCGGGGCTCGTCGACGGAGTCGGGGTCGACGGCGGACCAGCGCAGCCACGCCTCCTGGACGACGTCCTCGGCGTCGGACGCGGTGCCCAGGATGCGGTAGGCGATACCGGTCAGAAGGGAGCGGTGTTCTTCGAAGACATCGGTCGTCATGACAGGAAGACGTATCAGCCCGGTCCGTGTGTGACACGCCCGTCCACGTCTTCCGTCGGCACCGGTCCGGTGGCGGTCCGCCGTCCTCGGCCGCCGCCGGCCGTCGCCGGGAGGCGTCCGCCGGCACCGGCGGGGCCCTGCCGGGGGGTGCCCGCCCGGAGGGGTAGCGTGGCGCGGTCGGAGATCGGACGAGGGAGAGGGGCCGGTGTGTACCGACTGCGGGAGTGGGAGCCGGGCGACGCCGACCGGCTGCTGGAGGCGTTCGCCGAACCGGAGCTGGCCTGGCAGGCGCCGACGGTGCCCACCACCCCGGACCAGGCCCGTGAGTGGATCGTCCGGCAGCGGCTCCTGGCGCGGGAGGGCTCGGCGTTCGGGTTCGCGGTCGTCGAGGCGGACGGGCCGGTTCTGGGGCACGTCCAGGTGGACGTGACCAGTAGGCGCCTCGACCTCGGATGGGTGTCGTACTGGACCCTGACGGAGGCGCGGGGAAGGGGTGTGGCCACGGCCGGGGCACTGCTGGTCTGCGATTTCGCCTTCGCCGAGCTGGACCTGTTCCGGCTGGAGCTGGGCCACCGCATGAACAACCCGGGTTCGTGCCTGGTGGCGCGCCGGTCCGGGTTCCGGCCGGAGGGGGTCGAGCGGCAGAAGCTCCGCTACGGCGACGAGCGGTTCGACACGGGCACGCACGCCCGGCTGGCCACCGACCCGGTGGAGGGTGTGGAGCTCCGGCCCTGCGCGTACTGAACGCGATGGACGTACGGGCCCCGGCACGTACGAGGACGCGGGGCGCGGCCGTGCCGTGCCCCGCGTCCCCACGGCGTCCGCGCGTCCGAGGGACCCGGTGCGGTTCGGGCGCCGGCGGTTCCGCCTTCCGGAGTGCCCGAACACGGGATGGAGCGGAGTCCCTAGGAGAGCACGGACTACTAGTCCATGGCGACGATGCCGGAGGTGACGTCCTTGGAGACCACGTTGCAGTCGCCGCCGCTCAGGCCGGAGAAGGCGAGCACCTCGGCGCAGATCGGCACGGTGACGTTCTGGATCTCGGCGTTGTTGTCCGCAGCGGCGGGTCCGGTCATGGCGCCGAAGGCGAGGCCGGTGGCGAGGATGAGGCCGGAGACGGAGGCGAAACGCTTCATGGTGTTGGTCCTTTTCGGTTCGTGGTGTGATCGTTGATGCTGAAGGGACCTTGTGGGTCCCGTGGTGACAGACTGGATACGTGAGCGGAGCCGGTCCTAGTCGTCGACGGCGATGCCGCTCGTGGAGTCCCAGTTCACGACGTTGCAGTCGCCGCCGCTGACGCCGGAGGCCTTGAGGACGTCCAGGCAGATCGGGATCGTGATGTTCTGGATCTCGGCGTTGTTGTCCGCCGCGGCGGTGCCGGTCATGGCACCGAAGGCGAGGCCGGTGGCGAGGACGAAGCCGGAAACCTTGGCGATACGGGACATTCTTCTTGCCTTTCGGAAGTTCAAAACGGGCTGGCTGTAGCCGCCGTAAATAACTTAGCGTAATGATGGGCGTGCTTGGAGTACTTTCGAGGAAGGATCCAGAGTTTCCTTGGGTTTTCCTCGGCTTCGTAGGGGACATGACGGACATGTCATCACTTCGAAGCGTCACCGCGTTACTTAACCGAAAGCACGGCGATAACCCGTATCTGGCGAATGCATCGGAACCGGTGATTATCCGACATCGGACATACAAAAGGGCCCGCATGGTGATGAACCATGCGGGCCCTGTGTCTCGACGGTACTTCCGCGGGGGAGGAGGCCCCGCCCCGTGTCCGTGTCCGTGTCCGGACGGCGTCCCCGGGGCGGGCGGACGCTCAACCCACGGGGGCCGGTGCCGGGTCTACCAGCCCTGCTGCTGGCCGTACCCCGGGTACTGCTGCCCGTAGCCGGGCTGCTGACCGTACCCCGGCTGCTGACCGTAGCCGGGCTGCTGTCCGTACCCGGGGTACTGCTGCTGGTCGTATCCCGGGTACTGCTGCCCGTAACCCTGCTGGCCATAGCCCTGCTGCCCGTACCCGGGCTGCTGGCCGTACCCCCCGTACGGGTCCTGCTGCTGCGCCCCCGTCGGCTGGTGCTGGTAGGGCTGCTGTTGGCCCGAGGGCTCCTGTGGGGGCGCCTCGGGCCCGTCCTTCTTGCCGTCCGGGTCAGGGCGGAAGATGAACAGGCGTGCGGGCTTGTCGCCCTCCTCGCCCGGGGTGATCAGGTCCAGGCGCCAGCCGGCCTCCTCGATCCCCTCCAGGATGCGGGTCAGCCCGGGACGCAGCTTGCTGGAGGGCTCGTCGTAGGCGTTCACCTCCAACTGGATGATGAACATCCGGCGCTTCTGCTGCGCGGCGACCTTGGCATGCTCGACGACCGTGCTGTCCCTCACGACCTGCGTGACGCTCATGAATAACCGTACCCATCTGCTCTGCGTGGAGCTTGCCGTACCCGTCGAGCCGTTACCCGGTCATCCGCGTCCACAGTGGCGGGGACTCCGCCGGGCTCCGCAACCATGATGCCCCCTGCGGGCGCGTCTGGCCACAGAGCCCGAACGGCCGCCCTCCCCGTGAGGCGCCCGGCGGGCGGTCAGGAGGCGGCGGCGCGGACGGCCTCGACGACGGGCGTCTCTCCGTTCACCAGGTTGAGAACCTTCCCGACCGTCCCCGGTTCGTCCAGAAGGGCGACGATCACCGAGGCCACGTCCTCACGTGTCACGGAGTCGCGCTCGACGTCGGAGCCCAGCGCCACCCTCCCGGTGCCCGGGTCGTCGGTCAGCCGCCCCGGACGCAGGATCGTCCAGTCCAGCTCCAGCCCGCGCTCGCGCAGGTCGGCGTCGGCGGCGCGCTTGGCCTCCACGTAGGCCGCCCAAGCTCCGCGGGGGTCGGTGCCCTCGGGCACCGGCTCGTCCACGTTGATGGCCGACACCTGCACGAGGCGGCGCGTACCCGCCAGCGAGGCGGCGTCGGCGGTCAGCACGGCCGCCTTGTGGTCCACGGTCTCCTTGCGGGCCGCGTCGCTGCCCGGGCCCGCGCCCGCGGCGAACACGACGCCGTCGGCGTTCATGACCTTCTCGGCCAGTTCGGTGACGGTGGCCTTCTCCAGGTCGATCACGACCGGCTCGGCGCCGGCGGCGACCACGTCCTGGGAGTGGTCGGGGTTGCGGATGAGGGCGACGGGCTCGTCACCGCGGTCGGCCAGCTGCCTGGCCAGCCGCAGCGCGATCTTCCCGTGTCCCCCGGCGATGACGATACGCATGGGAGAAGCGTATGCCCTCGGCGGCCGGGAACCGGGGCGCGACCCCGGCGGCGGGAGGAGCGCTCCGGGCTCCGCGCACGGCCTCTCGGCCCCGCGCGGAGCCCGGCTCCGGTCCTACTCGACGGTCCAGGTGTCCCCGCTGCCCAGCAGGGCGGCCAGCTCGCCGTCGCCGCGCTCGGCGCGGGCGTCGGCGACCTGCTCGTTCAGCAGGTCGTCGTAGGTGGGGCGGCGCACGTCCCGGAACACCCCGATCGGCACGTGCTCGAACGCCGGGAGGTCCAGACGCGACAGCGCGAACGCGTATCCCGGGTCCTCGCGGTGCGCGTCGTGCCGGATCAGCCGGTCCTCGCCCACCGAGTCCACGTCCACGACCTCCAGGCCGCCGAACTCCCCGGCGACCACGCCCCGGTCGGAGCCCAGCCGCAGCGGCTCGCCGTGCTCCATGCGCAGCAGGCGGGTGTCGCGCGCCGCCGGGTCCTTCAGCGGTTCGAACGCGTCGTCGTTGAAGATCGGGCAGTTCTGGTAGATCTCCACGAACGAGGCGCCCGGGTGGTCGGCCGCCGCACGCAGCACCGAGGTGAGGTGCTTGCGGTCGGAGTCGACCGTGCGGGCCACGAACGAGGCCTCCGCGCCCAGCGCCAGCGACACGGGGTTGAACGGGTGGTCCAGCGAGCCCACCGGCGAGGACTTCGTGATCTTCCCGGCCTCGGAGGTGGGGGAGTACTGGCCCTTGGTCAGCCCGTAGATCCGGTTGTTGAACAGCAGGACGTTGATGTTGACGTTGCGGCGCAGCGCGTGGATGAGGTGGTTGCCGCCGATGGACAGCCCGTCGCCGTCACCGGTCACCACCCACACCGACAGGTCCGGGCGGCTGGTGGCCAGGCCGGTCGCGATCGCCGGGGCGCGCCCGTGGATCGAGTGCATGCCGTACGTGCTCAGGTAGTAGGGGAAGCGGGAGGAGCAGCCGATCCCCGACACCATGACGATGTTCTCGCGCGGCACGCCCAGCTCGGGCAGGAAGGACTGGAAGGCGGCCAGGATCGCGTAGTCGCCGCACCCCGGGCACCAGCGCACCTCCTGGTCGGACTTGAAGTCCTTCATCTTGTACGCGGTGTCGCCCTTGGGCACCAGGCGCAGGCCCCCCAGGGTGCCGGCCCCGTCCTCCGGGCCGCCGTGGTCGTGGCCGCCCGGGCCGGGGCCGTGCCCCGTCGCGTTCTCAGTCACGGTCGATGACCTCCTGCAGCACGTCCGCGAGTTCCTCGGCCTTGAAAGGCAGGCCGCGGACCTTGTTGTAACCGATGACGTCGACCAGGAACCTGCCCCGCAGCAGCAGCGACAGCTGGCCCAGGTTGATCTCGGGGACCACCACCCGCTCGTAGCGGCGCAGAACCTCGCCGAGGTTGGCCGGGAACGGGTTCAGGTGCCGCAGGTGTGCCTGCGCCACCCGGCCGCCCGCGCGGCGCACACGGCGCACCGCCGCGGTGATCGAGCCGTACGTGCCGCCCCAGCCCAGTACCAGGACGTCGGCCTCCCCGCCGGGGTCGTCCACCTCCACCTCGGGGATGTCCCGGGCGATCGCGTCGATCTTGGCCTGGCGCGTGCGCACCATCAGGTCGTGGTTGGACGGCGTGTAGGAGATGTCACCGCTGCGCGCGTGCTTCTCGATGCCGCCGATCCGGTGCTCCAGGCCGGCCGTGCCCGGCACCGCCCACGGGCGGGCGAGCGTCTCCTCGTCGCGCAGGTAGGGCAGGAAGTCCCCCTCCTCCCCGTTCGGCTCGGTCGCGAACCCGGGATCGATCTCCGGCAGGTCGGACACCTCCGGCAACCGCCAGGGCTCCGACCCGTTGGCCAGGTACCCGTCGGAGAGCACGACCACCGGCGTGCGGTAGCGCACCGCGATCCGGACCGCCTCCAGCGCGGCGTCGAAGCAGTCGGCGGGCGAGGCGGGCGCCACCACCGGTACCGGGGACTCGCCGTTGCGCCCGTACAGGGCCATGAGCAGGTCGGTCTGCTCGGTCTTGGTCGGCATGCCGGTGCTCGGCCCGGCGCGCTGCACGTCGATGACCACCAGCGGAAGCTCGGTCATCACCGCCAGCCCCACGGTCTCCTGCTTGAGCACCATGCCCGGACCGGAGGTGGTGGTCACCCCCAGGGACCCGCCGAAGGACGCGCCCAGGGCGGCGCCCACACCGGAGATCTCGTCCTCGGCCTGGAACGTGCGCACACCGAACTGCTTGTGCCTGGACAGCTCGTGCAGGATGTCCGAGGCCGGGGTGATCGGGTACGAGCCCAGGAACAGCGGCAGACCCGACCGCCTGGATCCGGCGATCAGGCCGTAGGCGGTGGCCAGGTTGCCGGTGATGTTGCGGTAGGTGCCCGCCGGGAGCCTGGCGGGCTTGATCTCGTAGGAGACCGCGAAGTCCTCGGTGGTCTCACCGAAGTTCCACCCGGCCTGGAACGCGGTCAGGTTCGCGGCGAGGATGTCGGGCTTGGCGGAGAACTTCGACTTCAGGAACGAGGTCGTCCCCTCGGTCGGCCGGTTGTACATCCAGGACAGCAGGCCCAGGGCGAACATGTTCTTCGCCCGTTGCGCGTCCTTCTTGGAGATGTCCACGCCGGCCAGCGCCTCCACCGTCATGGAGGTCAGGGGCACCGCGCTCACCTTGAACGAGTCCAGGGTCCCGTCCGTGAGCGGGTCGACCGTGTACCCCACCTTGGTCAGGCTGCGCTTGGTGAACTCGTCGGTGTTGACGATCACGGTGGCACCCCTGGGCAGGTCGCCCAGGTTGACCTTGAGCGCCGCCGGGTTCATCGCCACCAGCACGTCCGGGGCGTCACCCGGGGTCATGATGTCGTGGTCGGCGAAGTGCAGTTGGAAGCTGGACACTCCGGGAAGCGTTCCGGAGGGCGCGCGGATCTCCGCGGGGAAGTTCGGCAGGGTCGACAGGTCGTTGCCGAACGACGCCGTCTCCTGTGTGAAGCGGTCACCGGTCAGCTGCATGCCGTCGCCGGAGTCACCGGCGAAGCGGATGACGACGCGGTCGAGTTGTTCGATCTGTTTGGCCACTGAGATCGACGACCTCCTTGGTGAGCCGCCGGTCGTGAAGGGCGGCGGCGCTCGGGTGTCAGCCCCCGACCGGACCGTACCGCCGTGGGACGGATGTCTGGTTCGGGGACCTGGGGACAGCGTTCGCGGCCCTCGCGATCGCCGGATGCGCCAACCCGGTCTCGCGCGGTGTGGTCGTGCCGCGACGGCCGGGTCGCGAAGGAGTCGGCCTTCAACGACACGGCCATCCGCACATCCGGCCGAGGGGGCGGAGTCCCGACGGCCTGGTGAGCGGAGTGATGAGAGCCACGCTCGCACTATAGGTCGTCGGGGGTGCCGGGGCGGCGGCCGGGTGGCGATTCTCACACGTGCGATGGGGCCGACAGGGGCGGATGCGCTGGGATCCGGGGCGGAAGCGCCGCGGGACGGAGGAGGAACCGGCGGGGCGCGGGGGAGGCCGGGGCCGGGGATGTGACCGGTGGCCGGCCGCACGGGGAACGCGGGATGCCGACCCGCACGTTTGTCACCATGTATACGCATCCGTGGTCGGCTGAGCGAGGAGGTGGCGGCGTGCACGTCAACGTGGTCCGTGCGATCGGTCTGTTCGTCGGTGTCGCGGTACTCGTCGTCGCGGTCGGCTGGCTGTGCGGCGCCGAGAAGGGCGCCCAGTTCTCCGCGACCCTGGTGGTGTGCGCCGGGGTGCTGGTCTACCTCTTCGGCGAGTCCCTGGCACTGCGTGCGATGCGGGCCCGTCCGGTCAGCGAGATCGAGCAGCCCGAGCTGTACCGGATCGTCCGTGAGCTGGCCACCGCGGCGAGGCAGCCGATGCCGAAGCTGTACCTGTCGCCCGTGCGCTCGCCCAACGCCTTCGCCACCGGCGGCAGCCCGCGCCGCGCCGCCCTGTGCTGCACCACGGGACTGCTGAGCGCTCTGGACGAGCGCGAGCTGCGCGGGGTGATCGCCCACGAGCTGGCGCACATCCGCTCCCACGACACCCTGATCAGTTCGGTGGCGGCCACCCTGACCGCGGTCATCGCGGCCATGTCGGCGGTCGCGTTCCTCCTCCCGCTCGGGGAGTCGGAGGAGACCGACATGCCCAACCTGCTGGGCGGTCTGATGCTGGTGCTGCTGGCGCCCCTCGCGGCGCTGGTCGTCCACTTCGGGGTGGGGCGCCGGCGCGAGTTCCGGGCCGACGAGCAGGCCGCGAGGATGACGGGGGACCCCGAGGGGCTGGCCGACGCGCTGAGCAAGCTGGAGGCGGGCACGTACCGGTACCCGCTGCCCCGGGAGCGCAGCCTGCTGGCCTCGGCCCACCTGATGACCACCAACCCGTTCCCGTGCGGTGTGGGCCGCCTCTTCGCCGCCCACCCGCCCACCACCGAGCGCGTCCGCCGGCTGCGTCGGCTGCGGCGTGAGTGGGACCTGGGCGGATAGGCACGGCGAGGGCCGCCGGACACGGCGACGGCCGCCCACCGGGGAGGCGGGCGGCCGTTCGGTCGTCGCTACCGGTAGTTGACGAACTGGAGCGCCAGGTCGAAGTCCTTCTCCTTGATGAGGTTCTGGACCGACTGGAGGTCGTCCTTCTTCTTGGCGCTGACGCGCAGCTCGTCGCCCTGGATCTGGGCCTTGACGCCCTTGGGCCCCTCGTCGCGGATCAGCTTGGAGATCTTCTTGGCGTCCTCGGAGGTGATGCCCTCCTTGAGGCTGACGGGAAGGCGGTACTCCTTGCCGGAGGGGCGGGGCTCGTCGGCGGGGTCCAGGATCTTCAGGGAGAGCTTGCGCTTGACCAGCTTCTCCTTGAAGACCTCCATCGCGGCGTTGACCCGCTCCTCGGAGTTGCCCTTGATCTCGATCCCGTCATCGCCCTGCCAGGCGATGGTGGTACCGGTGCCCTTGAAGTCGAACCGCTGGGCCAACTCCTTGCCGGTCTGGTTCAGGGCGTTGTCGACCTCCTGACGGTCGAGTTTGGACACGACGTCGAAACTGGATTCGGCGGCCACGTTCGCTCACACCCCGCTAGTCATCATGGGTCGCGGGCGCCCGGGGGCACCCGCGTGGGTCTTGTCGGCCCGCTCCGGACCCCGGTGCGGGCAGGACCTCAGAGCTTAGCCGCGCCCTGCTCAGGCTGCCGAAGCGCCTGTTCGGGGCGCGCCCCGAAGAACCGATTTCAGGTTCGGGCGGATCATCCGCTATTCTCGGTGGTGCGCCGCGACGAACACGTCGCCGCAGCCCAGGCAGGTTGCCCGAGTGGCCAATGGGAGCGGACTGTAAATCCGTCGGCTTAGCCTTCCAAGGTTCGAATCCTTGACCTGCCACACTGGGGAACGAGGCCCCGGCACCATCAGGTGCCGGGGCCTCGTCGTGTCCGGGGTGCCCGCCGGCCGGGCCACGGCCGTGCTCCCGACCGGGGAGACGTGTGTCACATCCGCACCGGTCGGCGGAGGGCGCGTGTGTTCCGGATCAGGGCCGGGCCGCTTCCGGGATTCGGCCGATCGCGTGTCTGTCGCGTTCGGGACACGGGCCGGTAACGACGTTTTTGCCGTCCGGGGGCGGACGGCCCGCGGGCGGGGTGTGCGCTCCAGAGGGCTCTGAACTGCGGTTTCGCCCTTCCCTCAGGCGATCCGCGGACTGGGTGGCGGTCGCGACTGTGTGGATGGCGTGTGGTGTGTCCGCTTCGCCGTTCAGGGCCCGGTCTGGATGGAAGTCAGTCCTTTGCGTGGGTCGTGCAAAAAGAGATCCAATATATCCATTTGTGGCCGACGCGAAAAGAATCCTCGCGACAATCTGGACAAATTGCTTTCCGAGTTTCGGCGTTGACAAAAACCGGGGGGCGGATGATGATTGCCCCAGTCCACCGCGACACAGGTGCAAGAAGCGCCTGCGTCTTTTTCTGTCAATCCTCGTATCCGATTCTCGGGGGAAACATGATCAAGAAGATGGCCGCTGCTGGCCTGGTCGCCGGTGCCGCGATGGGCGCTCTCCTCATGGGAGCTCCCGCTCACGCCAGTGGTTCGCACGGTGGTGACCAGCAGTTCAACCAGAACCTGCAGCTGGTTCCGATCCAGTCCTGCAACCTGGAGGCCAGCGTCGGCCTGGTCGCGGTCAACATCCCGATCCTGTCGCCGCAGACCACCGGTGACTGCGTGAACGGCCCTGTCGGCACCAACATCAGCTAGTTCCGGCAATCCGTCCGACCGAGACAATATCTCAAACTTTTTCGAAGGGTAATTCAATGCTGCGTAAGCTCGGTGTTGCCGGCCTCGTCGCTGGTGCTGCTTTCGGTGTCGTTCTCTCCGGTTCCCCGGCCTTCGCCGGTGGAGGCCACCACGGTTCGCACGGCGGCGACCAGCAGTACAACCAGAACCTGCAGGCCATTCCCGTGCAGCTCTGCAACACGGAGGCCGTCGTCGGCCTGATCGCGGTCAACGTGCCGGTCCTGTCGCCGCAGACCACCGGCGACTGCGTCAACGGCCCGATCAGCACCAACATCGACTAGGAGATCCCGACATGCTGCGCAAGCTCACCACGGCCGCGGCTGTGGCCGGGATCGCCCTGGGCACCGTTCTGGCCGCCACGCCGGCCTCCGCCGGTACGCACGGCGGGGACCAGCAGTACAACCAGAACCTGCAGGCCGTTCCCGTGCAGCTCTGCAACTCGGAGATCGTCGTGGGCATCCTGGCCGCGGTCAACGTGCCGGTCCTGTCGCCGCAGACCACCGGCGACTGCGTCAACGGCCCGATCAGCACCAACATCGACTAGGGGACAGCATGCTGCGCAGGTTCACAGCGGCCACCGCGATCGCCGGTGCCGCCCTGGGCATGATGCTCGCCGCCTCGCCCGCCTCCGCCGGTACGCACGGTGGGGACCAGCAGTTCAACCAGAACCTGCAGTTGGTCCCGATCCAGCTCTGCAACACCGAGCTGTCCGTCGGCCTGGGAGCGGTCAACGTGCCGATCCTGTCGCCGCAGACCGCCGGCGACTGCGTCAACGGTCCCCAATGGACCAACGCGGGCTAGGACGGCCACGAGGGTGAGGACGACAACGGCCACGGTCACTGGCCACCTCCGGGTGGTGGGGCCTCCGGTCCCGCAGTGACGGAGCACATGGTCCGTAGGCCCCCCGGCATCCTGCCGGGGGGCCTTGTCGCGGCTCCGGGCCCACCGCCCGTCGCCCAGCCGGACACATGGGGTGACGGGTCGCGGGTAGGCGGATCCGGGGTCCGGGCGCGGGGCCCGCGACCACAGGGGGCCGGTGGCCCGAGAGGGACCGAAAGAGGAGGAGAGAGGCCAGATGAGGCGCACGATCCTGACCGGGGCGGCACTACTGCTGGCGGTCACGGCCTGCGGCGAGCAGGTGGCTCCGCCCGACCTGCCCGCCCCCAGTCCGGAGGCCGAGCAGAGCCGGCAGGAGGAGGGCGGCGACCCGTCGGCGACCGGCACCCCGGGTGAGGAGCCCACGGTCGAGGAGAACCAGGAACCCGTGGAGGGGGAGCAGGACAGTCCGGGGGACGAGGCCACCGGAGAGGAGGGGACCTACGTCTTCAACCGCTACGGCGACGAGGACGGGTTCCCCGACCTGCGTCCCACCGACTACGTCGCCACGGAGTTCACCACCTTCTCCGACATGGAGTGGAGCGAGTGGTCGGACGAGGTCGCGCACGGCGAGGGCGGGGTGTCGGGGACCTGGTGCCTGGAGACGGGCTGCCAGGAGGACCCCTACGACGTCGAGGTCGAGCTGGGGGACCCGGTGGAGGTCGGCGGCGGCACCTTCTTCTCCACCTACACGATCACCGACTACGGCGACATGTCGGCGAAGACGCGCCAGGCGATGCAGGAGGCCGACGACGGGCGCCTGTCGCTACCGCCCTCCGAGTGAACTCCGGCGCGGCGACGGATCCGGGGGCGTGCGTGCCCGGTGAAGGTGAGGTTCGCCTCCGTCACGGCTTCGCAGAATCATGCCAAAGTTCCTCAAAAGAACATAACGCCTGATCAGAACGGGTGACACGGCCCTCTCAGCAGGGCCAGACGGTGCCGAAACGGGCGTGGCGCGCCCGGGAGGTCTCTAGTCTGCTGAGTTGTGGGACTCAACCAGCGGACGGACAACCGCGCGGACGACGCACAGGGCACCGGAGGCCGACCGGCGCCGCGGCACGGCCGCGCCGCCCTGCTGCGCCTGGCCACCTGGTTCGAGGAGGCGGATCCCGACGGGGCCGACGCCCTCGCCACCGCCGCCTACGCCCTGCACCCCGCCCTCCACCTGGAGGGACGCGTGGACGAGGGCGTCGCCGCCACCACCAGCTGGTGGCAGGCAGACCCCGACCGCAGCACCGTCATCGAGCGTCCCGGCACCCGGCTGCCCGAGCCGGTCCGCGACCACCGCGCCCAGCAGGCCCGCCTGCGCGACGCGGCCGAGTCCTCCGCGCACTGGCGCCGCGCCGGCGCCGCGCAGATCCGCGCCCTGCTCACCGAGCCCACCGGCGACCGCGCCCGCCTGGACCTGTCCGGCGCCGGGATGGAGGTCCTCATGGAACTCCTCACCGCGGCGCTCGGCTCCGGCGACGCCAGCAGGCACTCCACGTCGGCGGGAGACCTGGAGTTCTCACTGCGCCTGCACGTCATCACCGCCCCGGGCGCCGGGGTCACCATCCAGGGCGAGGGCGGCGAACTGACCCTGGAGGGGCTGCGCCTGTGCGTCACCGCCTACGACCAGCACACCGTCGAGGAGGCCGCCGGGAGCACCGGCGACGGCCCCTCGGACGACGCCCCCGGGGAGGAGGACCCAGGGGAGGGCTCCACGCCTCGGGCCCCGGCCCCCTTCGACCCCCTCACGGATCCGCTCCCCCCGCAGGCCCTGGAGGACCCGGAGGCTCCACCCGCCCGGGTGTATCCGGCTGACCAGGAGGAACCCTCCGGAACGGACACCGGGGAACCAGGCGCCGAAGGTTTCCCCGAGACCCCTGCCGAAGACCCCGAACCCACCGGTAACCTCCCTGGACCGGACCCGGACGCCGAGACCACGGGTCCACTCGACCTGTCCGGGAACCGGTCCCGGTCGTGGGGGTGATGGAGACGAACGCCTACAGCGAGGACGCCGCGCTCATCGGGGAGCGCCAGGCCGCGGCCCGCGCCCTGCTGGCGCACCCCCTGCTCACCGAGCGCACCCACCCGGCGGAGTTCCCCCTCGTGCGCTCCCACGCCGAGTGGCTCATCCAGAGGTTCCAACGCGTGCTCGGCTACCGGCTGACCGTCGCCGCCGACCACGCCCGCCTGGTCAAGAGGGGCCCGGCCACGGAGACCGCGCGGCCCCTCACGCGCCCGACCGGGGCGCCCTTCACCCCGCGCACGCACACCTACCTCGCCCTGGCCCTGGCCGTCCTGGTCGAGGAGCAGGGCCCCACCACGGTCCTGCGGCTGGCCGACCAGGTCCGCTCCGCCGCGCACGAGGCCGGAATCGACGCCGATCCGGCGCGGAGCCTCGGCGAGCGCCGCGCCTTCTGCGCCGCCCTGCGGCACCTGGCGGGGCTCGGGGCCCTCACCGAGACCTCCGGCGCCATCGCCGACCACCAGGCCGATCCCGCGGCCGACCCGCACCTGCTCCCGCGCACACAGGTCCTTCGCTCGGTCGCCGCCCACCTGCCCCGCGCCGACGACGACCAGGACTCCTTCCTCGCGGCCGCCTCCGACGCCGACCCCGACGGCGACCAGCAGGGTGAGACCGTCCTGCGCCGCCTCCTCGCCGAGACCGCCGTCGTCTACCGCGAGGAGCTTCCCGACCGGCAGCGCGACCGCCTCGCCGCGCACCAGTGGCGGGCCGCCGCCGCGCTGGGCAACCTGCTCGGCTGCGACACCGAGATCCGTGCCGAGGGCGTCGCCCTCGTGATGCCCGACGAGGCCGGGGCCCGCCCCGCCTTCCCCTCGGACGACCCGGTCGGCCAGGTGGCCCTGTCCCTGGTCCGGCACCTCTCCGGCCGCCTGCATCCCGGTCGGCCCGCCACCTCCGTCCCCGTCCCCGAACGGGAGATGGACACCGCCCTGGAGGCCCTCTGCGGCGTGGACGCCCCCGCGCGGGCCGAGTGGGCCCGCACCGCCGGACCCGAGGTGCCCGACCCCGCGCGGCTCCGGGAACGGGTGCTGGCCCTGCTGTCGGGCCTCGGGCTGCTGCGCGGCGGCCCCGGGCACTGGCGGCTCACCGCCGCGGCCGCCCGGTACGGGAGCGAAGCGGACGAGTACGTCCCGCCGATCCAGGACAATGACCTACACGGCCGGACACGACCCGACAAGACACGTGGTTCCGGTGACGGCCCCGCGCCCGAGGCTCCCGCCGATCCCCAGGGCGATCTGAGCCGGGTGGCGTCCGTGCTGCAAGCGGTGGCGAACGAGAAGGTGAGCGCGTCCAGTGGTGACACAGGAGACCAGCCAGGCCCCGGGGGCGGAAACGGCGACGGTTCCGGCTGAAGCCCCCGCCGGCGGGCCCCGTGCCTCCCACGGCGTCCCCCGCTACCGCCTCGAACGCGCGGGCATCCGCAACGTCTGGCAGTACGACGACCACGTCCTGGACTTCGCGGAGGGACGGCTGCTGCTGCGCGGCCGCAACGGCGCGGGCAAGTCCAAGGCCCTGGAGATGCTGCTCCCGTTCCTGCTGGACGGGGACGTGCGCCGGCTGGACACCACCGGGACCAACAGGACCAGCCTGCGCTGGCTGATGGCCGAGGGCTCCGACGCGGGCCGCCTCCCCGCCTCCGAGGAGACCGGCCCCGACCTGCTCGGCGGCCCCGAGTCCGATGAGGACGCCGTGGACGGGGAGGACTCGGCCGCCGACGACGGGAGCACCGGTCCCGCCACCCGGCTCGGCTACCTGTGGGTGGAGTTCACCACCGAGCGCGGCGAACGCGGACTCGACGCCGCGGCACGGGCCGACACGGGCCCCAGGAGCGCCTCCGCGCTGCTCGCCGCGAGCGCCGCCGGCACCGCGGCCGACGCGGAGCACGACGCGGGCCGGGAGGAGCCCCGCGACCCCGGCGCCCCGCCCCGCCACCTGACACTGGGCGCCGCCGTCATGGCGGTGGGCGACTCCGACCCGCGCTGCGTGTTCTTCGTCACCGAGCGCCGGGTCGGCCACGACCTCGACCTGGTCACCGACGGCCGCCCCAAGCCCGTGGACCGCCTCCGCTCGGAGATCGGCACCGACAACTGCTTCACCAGCGCCGTCCCCTACCGCGCCCGGGTGATGCACGACCTGTTCGGCATCGACGACTCCGTCCGCTACCGCAACCTCATCCACCTGCTCTACCGGCTGCGCCGTCCCACCATCGGCGACCGCCTGGAGGCCGGTGAGCTCGTAGGGGTCCTGTCCGAGGCGCTGCCGCCCATGGACGAGTCCGTCCTGGACGAGGTCGCCCGCAACATCGCCGACCTGGAGCAGGCCCGCTCCGACAAGGACGCCCTCGCCGAGGCCCGGACGGGCGTCACCGCCTTCCTGGAGGACTACCGGGGCTACCTGGTCCACGCGCTGCGCGCGCGGGTCACCGAGGCGCGCGAGCAGATCGACGCCGCCGCGCACCGCACGGAGGAGACCGAACGGCTGCGCGCCGAACTCGACCGCCTCATCACGGCGGAGAGCCAGATCTCCGAGGAGCGCGACCAGGCCCGCCGCACCCGCGACACCGCCCGGGCCGACGACGGGACCCTCGCCACCGCCCAGGACGGCGCCGCCGCGGCCACCGGCAACGAGCGCCGCGCCTACGACGCCGCCGTGGGCGCCTACATCCGCGCGGCGGAGGCCGCCTGGTTCGCCGCCGAGCACGCCGAGCGGGTGGAACGGCACGCCGTCGAGCGGTTGGAAGAGGACTCCGACACGGTCGAGCGCGCACTGGACGTGCTGCGCCAGACCCACGCCGAGGCCTCGCGCGCGGCCACGGCCGCGGGGATCGACCCCGGTGTCCTCGGCGCCGTTCCGGACCCGGTCCTCACCGTCCACGCGCCGCGCGAGAGCACCACGCGGGTGGACCTGCAGGGGCTGGAGCAGGCCGTCGAGCGCGAACCCGTGGAGGGCATCGACCTGGACGGCCTGCGCGACCGCCTGGGACGCCTCCACGACCGGCTCACGGGGATCGCCGGACGCGCCACCGACCGGACCGACCTGGTCACCCGCCTGACCGGGCTCACGTCCGCCGAGGCCGAGGCCGACCGCCGCCTGGTCGCCCTGACGAGCGAGGCAGAGGGCGCCGACGCCGCGCTCGAACAGGCCCACACACGCGAGCGGGACGCCGTCGACGGGGTGCGGCGGGAGAGCGCCGCCTACGCGGAGGGCGTCCGGGCGTGGGCCGCGCGGCTGCGGGACTCCAGCCACGCGCACGCCCTGGGCGAGGCCATCCACGAGCTGGAGGGCAGCGTCGAACTGCCCATCAACGACTCCCTGCGCGTCCTGGACCCGGACGTGCCCGCCACGGTCGCCCGCCTCGCGTACGCGGCCGTGGACCCCCTGCTGGAGGAGCTGCGCTCCCGCCGCGACGTGGCGGTGGGCGAGGAGGGCCAGCTCTCCGACGAACTCGCCGAGCTGGCGGACCGGCGGACGAGGAACACCGAGCACGCCCCCGAGCGCCCCTCCTGGGCCACCCACCCGCGGTCCGCGGGGGACGGCGCCCCGCTGTACGCGGTCGTCGACTTCGCGGAGGGGCTCAGCACGCGCGAGCAGGCCGGACTGGAGGCGGCGCTGGAGGCCAGCGGGCTGCTGGCCGGGTGGGTGCGCGCCGACGGGACCCTCCACGACCCGATGACGCGGGACCTGGTGGTCTCCCCGGTTCCGGTCCCGGCGCTGTCGAGGCCGTTCAGGGGGCGGACGCTGCTCGACGTCCTCGTCCCGGCCGCCGCCTCCGGTCCGGGGCCCGGCCGCGCCGTCGACCAGGACGGGCTGCGGGCCCTGCTGTCCTCCGTGGCGCTGTACTCGGACGCCGAGATGGAGCGGTCCCGGGGCGAGGAGACCGACAACGACGCCAGGCACCGCCGTGAGGGCCACGGCTCCCCGGACACCGAGCAGCCCAGGCACCGCCGGGACAGCCAGGGCACCGTCGTCCTGTCCAGCGCCGTGTCCCTCTCCGGGAGCTGGCGCCTGGGCGTCGCCTCCGGCGCCCACCACAAGAGCGAACCCGAGTACATCGGCGAGGCCGCCCGCAAGCGCGCCCGTGACCGGAAGTCGGCCAACACCGACCGCCGGATGGCGATCGCCGAGGCCCTGCTCGCCGAGGCGGGCGAGCGCCGCTGGGCGGTCGAGCACTCCTACGCCGAACTCATGGAGGTCTCCCGCGACCTGCCCGACCCGGCCCCGCTGATCCGTGCCTGGGCCACGCTGGAGGTCGCCCGCGGGGACGTGGCCGCCGCCCGCCGCGCACACGACGTGGCGCGCGCCGCCGCGGAGTCCTGCCGGTCCGAGCTGCTCGACATCCGTACGAGGCTGCGCGCCTCCGCCGCCGTGGGCGGCGCCGAGGAGTCGGAGGGCTCCCCGTGGGAGCGGGACCTGCCCACCACGCGCGCCGGGCTGGACAGCGCCCTGCGCGCCCTGGACCACCTGCGCGTGCTCATCGCCTCGGCGCTGCGGGACCTGGACGTCCTGGCCTGGGAGCTGGCCGACCACGAGAACCACGTCGCCACGTGGCGGGCCGCGCGGGCCGACCGGGTGCTGGCCGAGGACGCCCGCGCGGCGGCCATCGACGACATGATCACCGTCCGCCGCCAGATCGAGCTCGGCGACCGGGCGCGGGGCGTGGCCCCCGAGCAGCTCGACTCCGCGCGCGACCAGGTGAGGGCCCGGGCCGAGGAGGCCGCCCAGCGGCTGCCCGAACTCGAACGCGACGCCCAGCGGGCCCGCGACGAGCGGATCAGCGCGGAGGCGCGCCTGGCCGTGGCGACGCGGGAGAGGGCCGAGCAGGTGCGCCGCGCGCTCGCGTCGGGGGACGGGCTGGTCTCGGCGGTCACCACGGAGGACGCGGCGGGCGAGGACGTTCCCGACACGGTGCTGCTGCGTGCCGCCGGCCTGGATTCCCGCGCCGGGCGGGACGCCCCCCTGGCCGCCTACCTCGCCGCCCGTGGCGAGGCGGCCCCTCCCGGTCCGGACGTCCGGCTCGCCCTGCTGGAGGCCTTCGTCGACCAGGTGGAGGAGGGGCTCACCGACCCGGAGGCCGGAGCGGAGATCGACGACAGCGCCATCCTGGGCAGCCGCGAGGACCTCGACCGCCTGCTCGCGTCGACGGGCTGGGCGCAGATCCGCACCGAGATGAGCGAGCCCCGGGGCATCAAGCGCCTCACCGTGCACGACGAGGAGGGCGCCCACGACGTCACCGACTACGCCGAGCGGGTCGCGACCGCCGTCACCCGGGCCGAGGAGACCGTCGCGATCGCCGAGGAGGAGGCCTTCGAGCGGCACCTGCTGGGCGAGCTGGCCGGCCACCTGACCCGCCAGATCGACGAGGCCCGGGCCCTCATCGCGACGATGAACGACGTCCTCAAGGACGTCACCACCTCGGCCGGGCTCGGCGTGCGCCTGGACTGGCGGCTGGCCCCGGACGCGGGCGCGGACGTGGAGGCGGTCGTGCCGCTCCTGGCCACGCCGGCCGAGGAGCGCACCCGTGTGCAGACCACACGGCTGCGGGACGCGCTGCGGCGCTGCATCGAGGCGATCCGCCGCCTGGACCCCACCGCCACGGGCGGCGCGCAGCTGCGCGCCGCGCTGGACTACCGGTCCTGGTTCACGTTCACGGTGTACGTGACCGACGCCGCGGGCGAGGAGCGGCGCCTGGGCCACCGCACGGCGCTCAGCCAGGGCGAGCAGCGGGTGGTGGCCTACCTGGTGCTGTTCGCGGCCGCCGCCGCGCACTTCGACGCCCTGGCCGCGCGTGTTCCGTGGGCGCCGAGGCTCATCCTGCTCGACGACGCCTTCGCCAAGGTCGACGAGCCCACGCACGGGCGCCTGCTCGGTCTGCTGGTGGAGCTGGACCTGGACTTCGTCCTGACGTCGGAACGGGTGTGGGGATGCTTCGCCAGCGTGCCGAGCCTGAACATCTACGAGTGTCTGAGGGACCCGAACGTGCCGGGCATCGCGACCCTGCACTTCACGTGGGACGGCAGCAGGAGACGCCTCGTCGGGGTGTAGGAGGCGCCGGAGCGGGGAGCCCGCCCCGGGTGTTCGGCGAGCGCTTCCTCCCGGCCTGTCCTAAGGCATGTTCGGCGGACACATACTCTGCTGCGCGCCCGCCCGTCGCCCTCCACCGACCCTCAGCGGACGCTTCGCGCAGTTCTTTCCACCGCACAACTCCCGCTGCGTCCTCATCAGTCGACAGCCGAACCAGGAGGGCCCCCGCTGTGCGACACCGCCGAGCTCGCGAGGCAGGCACAGTAGGGGCGCTCCTTCCTCGGCCTTGCGAGGCCACCACCGGATACGCCCGCCCGTCTCCCTCCCACCGCCCTCAACGGCCGCGCTTCGCGCGCAGCGCCCTCCAAGCGACGAGCAGCATCCACCGAACACGCCTTAGTCTGCTTGTGCAGGAACGACGAAGGAGCGGGGTGGCGTAGGTGACTCGGGTAACCGAGACGTTCGAGGGCGGGAGGGCACTCCTGGACGCTCTGGCGCGTTCCGGGCTCCCCCGCGAGATCCGCTCCTGGGTCGCCGCGGCCCTGTGGGGCGACGACGCGCTCGAGGCCCGCCTGAAGGGCGAGCAGGTGCCCGAACCGGAACCCGAGCCGGCGGACACGAGCAGGATCCGCCGGGCCTACCTGACGGGCATCAGGGTCCAGGGCTTCCGGGGCATCGGCCGCCCGGCCGAGCTCACCTTCGGGGCCGGTCCCGGCCTCACGGTGATCGTGGGCCGCAACGGCTCGGGCAAGTCGAGCTTCGCCGAGGCCGCCGAGGCCGCCCTCACCGGACGCAACCCCCGGTGGGACGCCATGCCCACCGGTTGGCGCGACGGCTGGCGCAACCTGCACTACGACGAGCGCACCGAGGCGTCCGTGGACATCCACATCGCCGGGGACCCGGGCTCCACCCGGATCAGCCGCAGGTGGACGGGCGAGAGCGTTCGCTCCGCGCGGGGCGAGGTCGTCCACCCGGGCGGCGAGGTCTCGTCGCTCCGGACGCTGGAGTGGGGCGAGAACCTCGTGCGCTACCGGCCCTTCCTGTCCTACGACGAGCTCGGCCGCACGGTGAGCGGGCGCTCCGCCGAGCTGTACGACACGCTGACCTCCCTGCTGGGGCTGAGCAGCCTGGCGGAGGCCGAGCGCCGCCTGGCCAAGGTGTGCGACGGACTCGTCAGGCGCCGCGACCGGCCCTCACGGGAGCTGCGCCACCTGCTCGACAGGCTCCGGGAGTCCAGCGACCCCCGGGCGGACCAGGCCGTGCGCCTCCTGACGTCCTCCTACTTCGACATGGACGCCCTGCGCAGGCTCGCCGCCGACGACGGGCCCAGCGACCCCGACCTGCACATGGTCATGCGCCGCCTGAGACGGCTGTCGGTGCCCGAGCGGACGGTGATGGCCGACGTGGTCAACGAGCTGCGGGGCGCGTCCATGGAGCTCGCCATGGCCGCGGGCAGCAAGGGCGACCGCGCCCACGGGGTGGTCCGGCTCCTGGAGCAGGCCCTCGAACACCACCAGCGGCATCCCACGGACACCGAGTGCCCCACGTGCTCCGCGCCCCTGGGAGCCGACTGGACGCGCCGGGCCAACGCCCAGCTGCGGGCGCTGCGACCGCAGGCGGCCGTCGTCGCGGCCGCCTACGACCGCGCCGAGGCGGCCAGGGACCAGGCACGCTTCCTGATGTCGCCGGCGCCGGGCTGGCTGCCGCCGGAGAGCGAGCTGGGCCAGGTGTGGGCGCTGTGGGAGTCCGGTGCGGACATCACCGACCTGGGGGAGTTGGCCGAGCACATCGAGGTGGTCGGCCGCAAGCTGCGGGCGGCCGCGGTGAGTGCCCGCCGCGACGCCAGTGAGCGCCTGGAGGACCCCACGGGCGGCTGGGCGGAGCTGGCCGGGCAGCTCTCGGGCTGGCTGGACGACGCCCAGGACGCGATCTCGGCGCGGGACACCCTGAACGCGGCCGAGGCCGCTCTGAACTGGCTGTCGGAGCAGGCGCGCGTCCTGCGGGCGGAGCGGCTGGGCCCGGTCGCCACACAGGCCGAGCAGGTCTGGTACCGGCTGCGCCAAGAGCGCCACATCGACCTCCAGGGCATGCGGCTGACCGGCCGGGGCGTCCGCCGCAGGGTCGAGGTGGACGTGTCGGTCGACGGCGTCGAGGACCAGACCAGCGCGCCAGGTCTGCTGAGCCAGGGCGAGTTCCAGGCCCTGGCGCTGTCCATCTGCCTGCCGCGCACGCTGGTGGAGGGCAACCCGTTCGGTTTCCTGGTGCTGGACGACCCGGTCCAGGCGATGGACACCGAGACCGTGGAGGGCCTGTCCTCGGTGCTGGCCGAGGTGGGCAGGCACCGGCAGCTGATCGTGTTCACCCACGACACCCGCCTGTCCGACGCCCTGCGCCGGCTGGGCCTGCCGGCGGACATCCGCACGATCAACCGGGACGCCATGTCCAACGTGTGGGTCTCCGACGGTGCGGTCTGAGTCACATCACCGCACCGGAAGCGCCTGTGAGCAGGGGTTTCTCCGTTCGGGGGCGGGCGCGGGGCATCCGATTTGGCAGAGCACCCCCGAATCCCTGTATAGTCATGACCAGCGCAAGGGGGTAACGCCCCCGGGGCGGACGACAAGGAAGCCCCAGCAGCGCGCCCCTTTAGCTCAGTCGGCAGAGCGTCTCCATGGTAAGGAGAAGGTCTACGGTTCGATTCCGTAAAGGGGCTCCACCACTTGACGACGTCCGGTCCACTCAGGTGGGTGGTCGGCGGAGGATCTGCCGACCTGAACCGGGGCGCCCCGTATGGGGCTGTTCCCGTTGATCGGGGCGGGGTAGCTCAGTCGGTAGAGCAAGCGGCTCATAATCGCTGTGTCGTCGGTTCAAGTCCGGCCCCCGCTACCACCCGCTGACCCCTGAGGCTCATGGCTCAGGGGTCGTCGCGGGCGTTCTGTACTGTTTCCAGCGAGAAAGGCACTCCGACGTGGCTGCCACAGATGTGAGGCCGAAGATCACCCTGGCCTGCCAGGAGTGCAAGCACCGTAACTACATCACCCGCAAGAACCGTCGGAACACCCCCGACCGTCTCGCGATCAAGAAGTTCTGCCCGAACTGCCGCAAGCACAACGAGCACCGCGAGACCCGCTAGTCTCCGACCGCGCCCCTTCGAGCGCGATCGTCTCTGAGTGCGACGGCGCAGAGGCAGTTCACGTGAACTTCCGGCCCGGTGAGCGATCCGCTCACCGGGCCGTTCGCGTCTCCGGGCCCCTTCACGACAGGAGAGAGCGTGGCGATCAACCCTGACTACCTCGGCCGGGAGTACCCCGCGCCCGAGGCCTACGAGGTGACCCGGGGCAAGATCCGGGAGTTCGCCGAGGCGGTCAACGACCCCCATCCGGTCTACCTCGACCCCGCCGCGGCCCGGGCCGCCGGGTACCCCGACGTGGTCGCCCCGCCCACCTTCCCCGTGATCCTCGGCATGGCGGGCTCGGCCCAGGCCATCGCCGACCCCGCGCTGGGAGTGGACTTCTCCCGGGTCGTGCACGGCGACCAGGGCTTCCACTACAGCCGCCCGCTGCACGCGGGCGACCTCCTCAGCAGTGTCACCCGCATCACGGGCGTCAAGTCCCTGGGCGGCAACGAGCTGCTCACCCTGGAGACCGTGGCCGACGACGCCGACGGCGCGCACGTGGTCACCGCCACGATGATGCTCGTCGTGCGGGGAGGAGAGGAATGAGCAGGCTGCGCCACGCCGACGTCGAGGTCGGCACCGAGCTGCCCGAGCGGACCTTCCCGGTCCGCCGCCTGGACCTGGTCCGCTACGCGGGGGCCTCGGGCGACTTCAACCCCATCCACTGGAACGAGCGCTTCGCCAAGTCCGTGGGCCTGCCCGACGTGATCGCGCACGGCATGTTCACCATGGCCGAGGCCGCGCGGGTGCTCACCGACTGGGCGGGCGACCCGGGCTGTGTCGTCGACTACTCGGTGCGCTTCTCCGCGCCCGTGGTCGTCCCGGACGACGACGAGGGCGCCGAGATCACGGTCGGGGGCAAGGTGAGGGCCAAGAACGACGACGGCACCGTCGCGGTGCTGCTGACCGCCCGTTCCGGCGGCGCCAAGGTCCTGGCGCAGTCCAAGGCCACCGTGCGCCTGGCGAGGTAGACGTGAGCACACTCTCCGAGTACACCACCCTGCGCCTGGGCGGCCCGGCCAGGGAGTTCCGCACGGCCGCCACCACCGAGGAGCTGGTCGCCGCGGTGGCCGCGGCCGACGCCGCCGACGAGCCCGTCCTCGTCCTGGGCGGCGGCAGCAACCTCGTGGTCTCCGACGCCGGGTTCCCCGGGACCGTGGTCCTGGTGGACTCCCAGGAGGTGTCCTTCGAGGAGGCGGGCGCCGACGAGACGGGTGAGCCCGTCGTGCTGGTGCGCGCCGACGCGGGCGTGGAGTGGGACCCGCTGGTGGAGCGGGCCGTCGCCGAGGGCCTGAGCGGCGTGGAGTTCCTGTCGGGCGTCCCCGGCCGGGTCGGCTCCACCCCCATCCAGAACGTGGGCGCCTACGGCCAGGACGTCGGCCAGACCATCCGCGAGGTGCTCGTCCACGACCGGCGCACCGGCGAGCGGCGCCGGATGACCAACGCCGAGTGCGGCTTCACCTACCGCGACAGCGTCTTCAAGGGCGATGACCGCCACGTGGTGTGCGAGGTGACCTTCGCCCTGCACCGCTCCAAGCTCAGCCGCCCGATCGCCTACCCCGAGGTGGCCCGCACCCTGGGGGCCGAGGCGGGGGACCGCGTGCCGCTGGAGCGGGCGCGGGAGACCGTCCTGGGGCTGCGCAGGGGCAAGGGCATGGTCCTGGACCCCGACGACCCGGACACCCGCAGCGCGGGGTCCTTCTTCACCAACCCGGTGGTCACCGCCGAGGAGTTCGCGGCCGTGCGCGAGCGGGCCGCCGCCCGCCTGGGCGCCGACGCGGAGGTGCCCGGCCACCCCGACGGCCTGGGAAACGTCAAGCTGTCCGCGGCCTGGCTGATCGACCGGGCCGGGTTCGGCAAGGGGTACGGGGCCGGTCCCGCCCGCATCTCCGGCAAGCACACCCTGGCGCTGACCAACCCCGGCGGGGCCACCACCGAGGACCTGCTGGACCTGGCCCGCGAGGTGCGCGCCGGCGTGGAGGAGGCCTTCGGAGTCCGCCTCGTCAACGAGCCGGTGATGGTCGGCGTCTCGCTCTGACCTCTCCACGGCCGCGCCCGAACGCTGAGTTGGGCGCGGCCAACTTCTTTTTCAGGGTTGGCTGATAAAAGAATACAGTAAAGCCATGAATTGCTTTTCCCTTCTGTCCTCCCATAAAGTCGTACGCGTCGAAGGGGAGTAGTCCCCAATGCGTGCGATCGACATCCTGGCCCTCGCGGCCCGGTCGTACGAGCCCTGTCAGGACCCAGGACCCGTCCAGGGGCGGACGAGACCTTTGACCCGGACAAGACCGGGTTGAAGTGGCGTCCGCCGCCGCCTTCCGCCCAGTGCGCCCAGGACGGAAGGGAAAGCGTGACAGGGTTTATCACGGGCCTGACATTCAGTGCCCTCGCCATCTTCATCGCCGAAATGGGAGACAAGACCCAACTCGTGGCGATGTCCCTGGCGACCCGTTACCGGGCCCTCACGGTCATCCTCGGCATCACCGTCGCCACCGCCGCCGTGCACGCCGGAAGCGTCCTGCTGGCCGGGGTCCTGGGCGCCGCGCTGCCCACCGAATGGCTCACCCTGGCCGCCGGCGCCGCGTTCGTGTTCTTCGGCCTGTGGACCCTGCGCGGCGACGAGATGACCGACAAGGACGAGGAGCGCGCCGCCTCCCGGCGCATCCGCTCCGGGTTCGTGACCGTCCTCCTCGTCTTCTTCGTCGCCGAGCTCGGCGACAAGACGATGCTCGCCACCATCACCGTCGGCACCCAGTACCACTGGCTGCCCGTGTGGATCGGCTCCACCGTCGGCATGGTCGCGGCCGACGCCATCGCCATCGCCCTGGGCGCGGTCCTGGGCAAGAAGCTGCCCGAGCGCACCATCCAGGTCGGCGCCGCCGTCCTGTTCTTCGTCGCGGGCGCGGCCATGCTCGGCCAGGGCGCCTGGACGCTCCTCGCCTAGGACGTGTCGCCGAGCGGGTGCCGCCCCGCTCCTCCCGTCCGTCCGGATCACCAGGGGACGACGCCCGCGTCGTCGAAGAAGCCGCCGCGCGGTCCGTCATCCGGCAGGGTGGCGAGCCGGATCGCGATCGCGGCGCCCTGCTCGGGCGTTCGCGGCGCGTCGAAGCCGGTGAAGTCGGTCGCCACGTAGCCGGGGCAGGCGGCGTTCACGATGACACGCGTATCGGCGAGTCGGCGGGCGTACTGCGCCGTGAGGCTGTTGAGCATCGACTTCGACGGTGCGTACGCGGCCATGACCGGGCCGGTCCGCAGCGTCAGCGAGCCCATGCTGCTCGACATGTTGACGACGCGCGGCGAGTCCGCGCGGTAGAGCAGCGGGAGCATCGCGTTCGTCACCCGAACGACCCCGAACACGTTCGTGTCGAGGACGGTGCGGACGACGTCGATGTCGAGCGTCGTCGGATCCTGCGCGCCACCGTCGGTCCGGCCGGAGACGCCCGCGTTGTTGACGAGCACGTCGAGCCGCCCCGCCGTCCGCTCGACGGTCGCCGCCGCCGCGGCGGCGCTGTCGTCGGAGGTGACGTCGAGGGCGACCCCGAACGCGTCGACGCCCGCGGCCCGCAGACGCCCGACGGCCTCTTCGCGCCTGGTGTCGTCGCGCGCGCCCACCGCGACGGTGAAGCCCACCGCCCCGAGGCCCTGTGCGACGGCGAAACCGATTCCCTTGTTCGCGCCGGTGACCAGCGCGGTCTTAGTGTCGTTCACCCGACCCATACTGGGCGGGCCGCGCGCTCGCCGTCCAAGACCGGTACGGCACGCTGTGATACCCGCCGGGTATCGGACAGTAGGCTGCGTCCGTGGACGACCTCGAGACCCGTGAGCTGCGCTACTTCGTCGCCGTCGCCGAGGAACTGCACTTCGGCCGCGCCGCCGACCGGCTCGGGATCGCACAACCGCCGCTCTCGCGCGCGATCCGCCGGCTGGAGCGGCGGCTCGGCGTCCGGCTCCTCGACCGGGACCGCCGCGGCGTGGCGCTCACCGACGCCGGCGGGGTCCTGCTCCGCGAGGCCCGAGCGGCCCTCGACGCGGTCGCGGCCGCCGCGCGCCGGACGCGGCGTGCCGGGGACCCGAAACGGCCGCTGGTGCTCGTGACGAAGGCCGGAGCCTCCCACGAGCTCCTGCGGCGGCTCCTCGACGCGCTTGCGGGCGAACCCGGTGCGGCGCCGGTCGAGGTCCTCCTGTGCGAGGTCGGCGAGCAGGCACGGCTGCTCCGCGACGGCCACGCCGACGCGGCGCTCATGCACCGCCCGTTCGACGACCTCGCCGGGTTCGACACCGAGGACATCCTCGCCGAAGGCCAGGTCGCGCTCCTTCCCGCGGCCCACCCGCTCGCCTCGCGCAGTCGGCTCACGATGGCGGACGTCCGCGACGTTCCGGACCTGCCGATCGCTCGATGGCCCCGGCTCGACGGGTCCTACCCGGACGGGCCCGGACCGGAGGTGCGCACCCAGTCGCAGCTCGCCCAGCTCGTGGCGCTCGGCAGGGCGCTGCTCGTCATCCCCGCCTCCAGCCGTGCCTGGCAGTGGCCCGATCACGTGGCGGTGCCCGTCGTCGACGCTCCGGAGGTCACCACGGTGGTCGCGTGGCCGCCGGGCAGCCGCTCCCAGGAGGTCGCGGCACTCGTCCGCACGGCGGCCGGGCTCCGCGCCGCCTTCGCCCGCGAGGCCCACCATCCGGCGGCGGGCGGTGACGGCCCGGGGGGACTCCGCATCCTCGGCCCGATGACGTCCGCGCCCGAACGCACGGACGGCCGGGCGTGAGACACGCCCCGGTGCCGAGGAGGCTATCCGCGGGGTTCTTCGGCCAGCCACGTGTCCACCCCGGACAGCAGCTCCTTGCGCAGCGACTCCGGCGCGCCCGAACCGCGGATGGACATCCGCGCCAGCTCGGCCAGCTCCGGGTCGGAGAACCCGAACACCTCGCGGGCGATCCGGTACTGCTCCACCAGGCGCGGGCCGAACAGCAGCGGGTCATCGGTCCCCAGCGCGATCGGCACCCCGGCGTCGAAGAGCCTGCGCAGCGGCAGGTGCTCCAGTTCGGCGAAGACCCCCAGGCCCACGTTGGAGGTCGGGCAGATCTCCAGGGTCACCCCCTGGGCGGCGATCCGCTCCACCAGGCGGGGGTCCTCCACGGCGCGCACCCCGTGTCCCACCCGGTCGGCCCGCAGCTCGTCCAGGCACTCGCGTACGCTGCGCGGCCCCTGGAGCTCTCCGCCGTGCGGCGCGGACAGCAGCCCGGCCCGGCGCGCGATCCGGAACGCGCCCTCGAACTCCAGGGCACGGCCCCGCCGCTCGTCGTTGTTCAGCCCGAACGACACCACGCCCCTGCCCGCGTACTGGCGGGCCAGCCGGGCCAGGACCTTGGCGTCCAGCGGGTGCCTGGTGCGGTTGGCGGCCACCATCAGGCCGATGGCCACGCCCGTCTCGCGCTCGGCGGAGCGGGCGGCGTCCAGGACCAGCTCCAGGGTGGAGGTGAGCCCGCCGAAGAGCGACGCGTAGCCGCTCGGGTCGACCTGGATCTCCAGCCACCCGGATCCCGCGGCGCGCTCGTCCTCGGCCGCCTCGCGCAGCAGCCGGTACATGTCCTCCGGTCTGCGCAGCACCGACCGGGCGACGTCGTAGAGGCGCTGGAAGCGGAACCAGCCGCGTTCGTCGGTGGCGTGGAGCTTGGGGGGCCACTCCGTGACCAGGGCCTGGGGGAGGTGGATCCCGTTCTCCCGGGCCATCTCCACCAGGGTGGAGTGGCGCATCGATCCGGTGAAGTGCAGGTGCAGGTGGGCCTTGGGCAGCCGGTCCAACCGGCGGGCGCTGGTCGGTGTCTCCATGAACCAAGCCTGCCGTATGGAGAGCACCAGTGGTGCCGGGACGGCGGACTCCGTTCGCCCGGACCCGGCCCCGGACGCGCGAACGCGCCCCGGCGCGGTCGTGGTACCGGGGCGCGTTCGGGAGCGTGCTACCTGGCCTCGGCCAGCAGCTTCTGGATGCGGCTCACACCCTCGGCGAGGTCCTCGTCGCTGAGCGCGTAGGACAGGCGCAGGTACCCGGGGGTGCCGAAGGCCTCGCCGGGCACCACGGCGACCTCGGCCTCCTCCAGGATGAGCTCGGCCAGCTCGGTGGAGCTCTGCGGCGTCCTGCCGCGGATCTCCTTGCCCAGCACGCCCTTGACGGACGGGTAGGCGTAGAAGGCGCCCTGCGGCTCGGGGCAGACCACGCCGTCGATCTCGTTGAGCATGCGCACGATCGTCCTGCGGCGGCGGTCGAAGGCCTCACGCATCGCCGCCACCGCCTCCAGGTCGCCGGAGAGCGCGGCCAGGGCGGCGGCCTGCGAGACGTTGGCGACGTTGGAGGTGGCGTGCGACTGGAGGTTGCTCGCGGCCTTGACGAGGTCCTTGGGGCCGACGATCCACCCCACGCGCCAGCCGGTCATGGCGTAGGTCTTGGCCACGCCGTTGACGACGACGGTGCGGTCGGCGATCTCGGGTACCTCCACGGGCAGGGAGGAGAACTCCGTGTCCCCGTACACCAGGTGCTCGTAGATCTCGTCGGTCAGCACCCACAGGCCGTGCTCGTTCGCCCACCGGCCGATCTCCCGGACCTGCTCGCGCGGGTACACGGCGCCGGTCGGGTTGGACGGGGAGACGAACACCAGGACCTTGGTGCGCTCGCTGCGCGCCGTCTCCAACTGCTCCACGTCGGCCAGGTAGCCGGTGCTCTCGTCGGTGACCACGTAGACCGGGACGCCGCCCGCGAGCTTGATGGACTCGGGGTAGGTGGTCCAGTACGGGGCGATGACGATGACCTCGTCGCCCGGGTCCAGCATGGCGGCGAAGGCCTCGTAGATGGCCTGCTTGCCGCCGTTGGTCACCAGGACCTGGGAGGGCTCCACCTCGTAGCCGGAGTCGCGCCGCGTCTTCTCGACGATGGCCTGCTTCAGCTCGGGGAGGCCGCCCGCCGGGGTGTAGCGGTGGAACCGGGGCTCACGGGTGGCCTGGGCCGCGGCCTCGACGATGTAGTCGGGGGTCGGGAAGTCGGGCTCTCCCGCACCGAAGCCGATGACGGGGCGTCCCTCCGCCTTCATGGCCTTGGCCTTGGCGTCCACGGCGAGGGTGGCGGACTCGGAGATGGCGCTGACACGTGCGGAGATACGGGGTCGATCAGTCATGGTCCCATGTTGTCATGCGGCTCCCGCTCCGTGGCGGGAAGGCGGGGGGCTGGGGGACGAAGCCCCCGTTTCCCCACTCGGAAGGACAAACGGTTTGGCCGGGGGGCCGGTGAGCGCATAGACTCTCTCGCGCGGCCGGTCGCGGTTCGGGTGTCTTCGGACACACGGTGTGCGTAGCACGCCGGGACCGGCTATGGTGGGATCGCAGTTTCCGCTAAGGGCAGTGGCTCAATTGGCAGAGCACCGGTCTCCAAAACCGGCGGTTGGGGGTTCGAGTCCCTCCTGCCCTGCACATCCGCTCGTGCGGTGCGGCGGCTTCACGGTCGTCGCGCCGCGCGGGTAACGAACAACACGGGGAAATCCAGCAGCCCGCGACCCTAAGGACCCCAGGTGACTCAGACTGACGCCGACGCCAAGCCCGACAGGGAGCCCAAGCGTCGTACCGGTCCGGTGACGTTCACCAAGCAGGTCGTCGGCGAGCTGCGCAAGGTTCGCTGGCCCACGCGCCGCGAGCTGGTGACCTACACCATCGTGGTCCTCGTCTTCGTGCTGATCGTCCTGGGCTACGTCTCCCTTCTCGACTGGGGCTTCGCCGAGGCCGTCACCTGGCTGTACGGCACGTTCGGTACTCCTCAGGCGGCTCCGCAGGGATCCTGACGCCCCCTCACGGCCGCTCCCCCTCGCTGATGATCGTGGGCGGGGCAGTTCTCGTCCGTGCGTTGGTCCCGGTCCACCCGAAGAGACCGTAAGCTGGCATGACCGGGTCCGACGCTTGGCGCTGTCTCGCATGCGTCGGCCCGCAGAGCGAATCCGACGAGAGAAAGAGCAGCCGTGTCCGAGTCCCCACTGACCTCTGACGACTTCCCCCAAGAGGAGCCGGATCAGTCGTCGGCGGAAGAGACCGGCCTGGCGGGTGAGCTGCCGGAGGACGCGGCCGGCGAGGCCGACACCGACAGCCCTGAGCTGACCGGTGACGCTGACGAGGCCGAAGAGACCGACGAGGCCGGCGAGGCCGAGGAGAGCACCGGCGAGGAGGGCGCGGAGGCCGAGGAGGCCCCCCGTCTGGACCCCGTCGAGGAGTTCAAGAACGAGCTGGTCCTGCTGCCCGGCGACTGGTACGTCGTGCACACCTACGCGGGTTACGAGAAGCGGGTCAAGGCCAACGTCGAGAGCCGCACCCAGTCCCTCAACATGGAGGACTACATCTTCCAGGTCGAGGTGCCCGAGCACGAGGTCACCGAGGTCAAGAGCGGCAAGCGCCAGCAGGTCACCGAGAAGGTCCTGCCCGGCTACGTCCTCGTCCGCATGGACCTGACCGACGAGTCCTGGTCGGCCATCCGCAACACCCCGGGCGTCACCGGCTTCGTGGGCCTGTCCAACAAGCCCGCCCCGCTGAGCCTGACCGAGGTGGCCAAGCTCCTCGCGCCCGAGCCGGAGGAGGAGCCGGAGCAGGCGCAGCAGGCCAGGGGCGGCGGCGAGGTCCGCGCCGACGTGGCCTACGAGGTCGGTGAGTCCGTCACGGTCATGGAGGGCCCGTTCGCGACCCTGCCCGCGACGGTCAGCGAGATCAACGCCGACACCCAGAAGCTCAAGGTGCTGGTGTCGATCTTCGGCCGCGAGACCCCGGTCGAGCTCTCGTTCAACCAGGTCGCCAAGATCTGACCCCGTCCGACGCCCGGTCGCGCGTCCCTGCCGGCGCGGAGCGCATGTCAGGGTACCCGACCGGGCCGCATAGACTTGGTGAGTCCGCCCCCGCGGCGGACTCACTCGCGTGTCCCGCCCCGGCGGACCGTATCCCGGTCCGCCCGGCCCCGGCGGGCCGCCGCCCCGCGCCACGGCGCGCGGGGTCGTGCCTCTCCTCGGCAGCGGTGCCCCGGTCCCTCGCGATCGCGCGGCGCCGTCAGGGAGGCCAGGGGCCAGCACACAACGCAGATCAGGCAAAGGACCCGATATGCCTCCGAAGAAGAAACTGGCCGCACTCGTCAAGGTGCAGCTTCCCGCTGGTCAGGCCACTCCGGCGCCGCCCGTCGGTACCGCCCTCGGTCCGCACGGCGTCAACATCATGGACTTCTGCAAGCAGTACAACGCTGCTACGGAGGCCCAGCGCGGCAGCGTCATCCCCGTGGAGATCTCCATCTACGAGGACCGCTCCTTCAGCTTCGTCACCAAGACGCCTCCGGCGCCCAAGCTGATCCTGAAGGCCGCCGGGATGGACAAGGCCGCCGCCGACCCGGGTCGCACCACGGCCGGCTCCATCACCGCCGAGCAGGTCCGCGAGATCGCGCAGACCAAGCTGCCCGACCTCAACACCGAGGACATCGAGGCCGCCGCCAAGATCGTCGCCGGTACCGCCCGCTCGATGGGCATCGAGGTCAAGTAGCCCCGCGGTGGCACCGGTCCGACCGGGACCGGAGCGACCGGGGACGCTCGACCCCCAAGAACCGCAGTGGCAGGGCCAGGCGCTGGCCCAGTGACCACAAGTTCCCTAGGAGAACCGCGTGAAGCGCAGCAAGAACCACCGCAAAGCCAGCCAGCTGGTGGACCGGGACAAGCTCTACAGCCCCGCCGAGGCCGTGAAGCTCGCCCAGGAGACCTCCACCACGAAGTTCGACGCGACCGTCGAGGTCGCCCTGCGCCTGGGCGTCGACCCGCGCAAGGCCGACCAGATGGTCCGCGGCACCGTGAACCTGCCGCACGGCACCGGTAAGACCGCTCGGGTCCTGGTCTTCGCGACCGGTGAGCGTGCCGAGCAGGCCGTCGCCGCTGGCGCCGACATCATCGGCGACGACGAGATGATCGAGAAGGTCTCGAAGGGCTTCACCGACTTCGACGCCGTCGTCGCCACCCCGGACCTCATGGGCAAGGTCGGTCGTCTGGGCCGCGTCCTCGGTCCGCGCGGCCTGATGCCCAACCCCAAGACCGGCACCGTCACCCCCGACGTGGCCAAGGCCGTGGCCGACATCAAGGGCGGCAAGATCGAGTTCCGCGTGGACCGCCACGGGAACCTGCACTTCATCATCGGCAAGGCCTCCTTCGCCGAGCAGCAGCTCGTGGAGAACTACCGGGCCGCGATCGACGAGGTGAACCGCATCAAGCCGTCCGCCGCCAAGGGCCGCTACATCAAGAAGGCCGTGGTCTCCACGTCCATGGGCCCGAGCATCCCGCTCGAGGCCTAGCCTCTCAGGGCCCTCGCAGACGAGAGCGGCCCCCGCCGTCCGGGAGAGGACGGCGGGGGCCGCTCTTCGTGTTCCGGGCCTCCCCGTGCCGTGGCGCGGGGAGGCCCCACCGCGGCGCGGCGCCTCCGGGAGCCTCCCGGAGGCGCCGCGCCCGGTAACCGCCGACCGTGCGCCGGGGGACCGCCTACTTGTCGGTGATCTCGTCCTCACCCGGGATCTCGAAGGAGGTCTCACCCAGCTTGGAGAAGACCATCGAGACGTCGGCCTCCTCGTCGGTGAAGTCAAGGCGCATCGGGAAGCCGTCGTCGGCGATCCAGAGGGACGCGTCGACGCTGCTCTCGACACCGCCCATGAGATCGCTGACGGCCTTCTGCTGCTCCGGGCTCAGGGCGTCGACGTCCTCGCTGGTCATCGTGCCCTCGACCAGGGTGGTTCGGACACCGCTGACCTCCTCGGTGCCCACCTCCTCGATCTGCTCGATCTCGGCGAACGCCCCGGCGATGTCGGGGAGGGCGCCGATGTCGAACATCTCCTCGGGAGCGATCTGGCCGGTGTCCTCCACGCCGCGCACCCACGCGGTGTCGACCTCCTGGAGGCCGTTGTGGTTGGACATCAGGGCCTCGCCCTCGGCCGGAATGATGAGGATGGACGTACCGAGCTCCTCCGCGGTCAGGCCGGGGTCGGCGCCGCCCAACCGGGCGAGCTCCAGGAGGCTCTCGCCCAGGAACGGCATGACCACGGTGACCTGGGACGCCTGCGGGTCGTCCATGACCTCGTAGGTCATGTCCATGTCGATCTCGCCCATGTCGGGGTCCGGCATGGTCATCGCGATGTCGAGGGTGTAGTTGTCGACCTTCTGGGTGTTCTCGCCGAGGCCGGCGACCAGGTCGAGGATGCTACCGCCACCGCTCTCCTCGGGCGTTTCCGCCGCCGCGTCCGCGGGCTCCTCCTCTGGGGCGCCTCCGCCGCAGGCGGTGAGGGCCAGTGCCAGGGTGCCGGCGGTCATCAGGGCCGGCATACGGGTCTTCACGGGGGTTTCGCCTTCTTCTCTTGTGCGGGGGAAGGGCCCGTCCTGGGGCGGACGGACCCGGTTCGGATCATGCTGCCACGGGGAACGGACGTTCGGGTCCGGTCCGCGGGGGTCGTTACTGCGACGTAGGGTCTTTCGGTACGGTTCCGTGCCCTCGCGGGGGTGAGCGCGCTCACCCGTCCGGTCGGGTGAGGATGGACGAGCACCTCCATGTGTGCAGTAGCATGGGTTATTGCCGAAGACCGCTGGTCGCCACCCGAAACGGGTGGCCCAAGGACCCATCCGCGATGGGCGCCCGCGCAGGTGTCACAAGAGCTTCCCGTTCCGGGCGCGCCCCGCGTGCCCAGCAGAACGCGGTCGTGCCCCGTGCGCCTGGCGCCCGGGGCCTTTTCTCGTGCTGACGCCGATCGCACGGGTCCTTGGGAGTCAGCCAGCGTTCACTGTTGGAAGGAGTCCCATGGCGAGGCCGGACAAGGCAGCCGCGGTCGCCGAGATCGCGGAGGAGCTCCGCGGATCGAACGGCGCCGTGCTGACCCAATACCGGGGGCTCAGTGTTGCGCAGATCAGCGAACTGCGTCGCAGCCTCGGTCAGAGCGCGCGTTTTCGTATCGTCAAGAACACGCTGACCAAGATCGCGGCCACGGAGGCCGGACTCGACGACCAGGTCAAGGACCTGCTCGAGGGGCCGTCCGCCATCGCCTTCGTCCACGGCGACGTGGTCGAGGCCGCCAAGGGTCTGCGTGACTTCGCGAAGGCGAACTCGTCCCTGGTGATCAAGGGCGGCGTCATCGACGGCAGGTCGATGAGCGCCGAGGACGTCACCAAGCTGGCCGATCTGGAGTCCCGCGAGGTCATCCTCGCGAAGCTGGCCGGTGTGCTCAAGGCCAAGCAGGGCCAGGCCGCCGCCGTCTTCCAGGCGCTGCCCTCCAAGACCGTGCGTCTCGCACAGGCCCTGGCGGACAAGCGCTCCGAAGAAGCCGCCTGAACATTTCCGAACCCGGCGGGTACCGAGGGTGCCCGGCCACTGGCCCGCACGTGAAGCCGACAGGCGCACGTGTCTGTAGAGAAAGAGAGATCGCACCATGGCGAAGCTCAGCAACGACGACCTGATGGCCGCGTTCGAGGAGATGACCCTCCTCGAGCTCTCCGAGTTCGTCAAGCTCTTCGAGGAGAAGTTCGACGTCACCGCCGCCGCCCCGGCCGCCGTGGCCGCCGCTCCGGCCGCCGCCCCGGCCGAGGCCGAGGAGGAGCAGACCGAGTTCGACGTCGTCCTCGAGGCCGCCGGCGACAAGAAGATCCAGGTCATCAAGGAGGTCCGCGGCCTCACGAGCCTGGGTCTCAAGGAGGCCAAGGACCTGGTCGACAACGCCCCGAAGGCTCTGCTCGAGGGCGTCAACAAGGAGGCCGCTGACAAGGCCAAGGCCGCCCTCGAGGGCGCCGGCGCCACCGTCACCCTCAAGTAGTCCTCCGCGGGCCGCAGAAGCCCGCTGGTCTGCGTGGCGCGGCCGTCCCTCCCTCCGGGGAGGGGCGGCCGCCTTTTTGTTCTTCCGGGGTCCTTCACGGGCCCTGCGCGGGGCGCCGCCCGGTCCGCCCGCGCCTCCCTCCCGCCCGGGGCGGCCCGCCGTCCCGGTGACCTGCGGAGGGGCCGTGGGCGCCGACCGGGCGCCGCGCGCCGTGTCCGCCACCGCTCCCTCCGCCGCGTGTGCGAAGCTGGGCGGGCCCGGGAGCCCGGGCGAGGGGCGCGTGTGCGAACTGTCCCCAGGACGCGGTAATCTCCCGTCCCGGGAAACCTGGTGGGGCGCTGAGGAAGTGTTTACCCGCCCACGGCGGGGGAATCCTTCGGATGTCCGTTGGCTTCCACCCCCGGGCCAGGGCAGGCGCACCAGTCCACCGGGACGACCGCCGGATCAGTCCGGTGAGTCGGGTTCGAGGTGAGAACCACCTGGTTGGGGTTGACGGATCGCCCTCGACGGGCGATCCTGCCGGTGTCGTGAGTGGCGCTGTGGACCGTGAGTGGACAGCGGTGTGGTGTTCGGCTACACTGCTCTTTTGCGCTGCCCTTTGGTGATCCCTGTGCCGGTGAACGGCTGCCGCCCACTCCATTTCCGGAACATACGGTGGCCCGCTCCCGCACGATGTGACCGTCTCAACCGTGTTGCGGCGGTCCTTCTCGCGACGGATCGTCTGGCGTGCGCGCTTCAACCGCCACAAGCCTTCGGAAGGACCCCTGTTGGCAGCCTCGCGCAACGCCTCCGCTAACGCCCTTGGTCCGCACCGCGTTTCCTTCGCCCGTATCCAGGAACCACTGGAGGTCCCGAACCTCCTCGCCCTTCAGACCGAGTCGTTCGACTGGCTGCTGGGCAACGAGAAGTGGAAGACCCGGGTTGAGACGGCCCGAAACGCTGGCCGCAAGGACGTTCCGGAGCAGTCCGGTCTCGAAGAGATCTTCGAGGAGATCAGTCCTATCGAGGACTTCTCGGGCACGATGTCCCTGTCGTTCCGCGACCATCGGTTCGAGCCGCCCAAGTACTCCGAAGAGGAGTGCAAGGACAAGGACATGACCTACTCCGCCCCGATGTTCGTCACGGCGGAGTTCATCAACAACGACACCGGTGAGATCAAGAGCCAGACGGTGTTCATGGGCGACTTCCCGCTCATGACCGTCAAGGGCACCTTCATCATCAACGGCACCGAGCGCGTCGTCGTGTCCCAGCTGGTTCGCTCGCCGGGCGTGTACTTCGACAAGTCCATCGACAAGACCTCGGACAAGGACCTCTTCGGCTGCAAGGTCATCCCGTCCCGCGGTGCCTGGCTGGAGTTCGAGGTCGACAAGCGCGACTTCGTCGGCGTCCGTATCGACCGCAAGCGCAAGCAGGGCGTCACCGTCCTGCTCAAGGCGCTGGGCTGGACCACGGACCAGATCCTGGAGCGCTTCGGCCAGTACGAGTCCATCCGCAACACGCTGGAGAAGGACCCCACCGCGGGTACCGACGACGCGCTGCTGGACATCTACCGCAAGCTGCGCCCGGGAGAGCCGCCCACGAAGGAGTCGGCCCAGGCGCTGCTGGAGAACCTCTACTTCAACCCCAAGCGCTACGACCTGGCCAAGGTCGGCCGCTACAAGATCAACAAGAAGCTCGGCCTCGACACCGACTACACGCAGGGCACGCTGACCGAAGAGGACATCGTCGCCACGATCGACTACATGGTCCGCCTGCACGCGGGCGAGGTCGAGAAGGAGACCGTCGTCGGTCTCAACCCGATCGAGACCGACGACATCGACCACTTCGGCAACCGCCGCCTGCGTACCGTCGGCGAGCTCATCCAGAACCAGGTCCGCCTGGGCCTGGCCCGTATGGAGCGCGTCGTCCGTGAGCGGATGACCACCCAGGACGTCGAGGCGATCACGCCGCAGACCCTGATCAACATCCGCCCCGTCGTGGCCTCCATCAAGGAGTTCTTCGGCACCTCGCAGCTGTCCCAGTTCATGGACCAGACCAACCCGCTCGCGGGCCTGACCCACAAGCGCCGCCTCTCGGCGCTGGGTCCGGGCGGTCTGTCCCGTGAGCGCGCGGGCTTCGAGGTCCGGGACGTGCACCCCTCGCACTACGGCCGCATGTGTCCGATCGAGACGCCCGAGGGTCCCAACATCGGCCTGATCGGCTCGCTCGCCGCCTACGGCCGGGTCAACTCCTTCGGCTTCGTGGAGACCCCGTACCGCCGGGTCATCGACGGCAAGGTCTCCGACCAGGTCGACTACCTGACCGCGGACGAGGAGGACCGCTTCGTCATCGCGCAGGCCAACACGCCGATGAACCCCGACGGCTCCTTCGCCGACGCCGGTGTGCTCGTCCGCCGCAAGGGCGGGGAGTTCGAGCAGGTCAGCACCGACGAGGTCGACTACATGGACGTGTCGCCGCGCCAGATGGTGTCGGTCGCCACCGCCATGATCCCGTTCCTGGAGCACGACGACGCCAACCGCGCGCTCATGGGCTCCAACATGCAGCGCCAGGCCGTGCCGCTGCTGCGCGCCGAGTCGCCGTTCGTCGGTACCGGCATGGAGTACCGCGCCGCCACCGACGCCGGTGAGGTCATCCTCAACGAGAAGGCCGGTGTCGTCGAGGACGTCACCGCCGACTACGTCACCGTCATGGCCGACGACGGCACGCGCAAGACGTACCGCATGGGCAAGTTCCAGCGCTCCAACCAGGGCACCTGCTTCAACCAGCGGCCGATCGTGGCCGAGGGCCAGCGGGTCGAGGAGAACAGGGTCCTCGCGGACGGCCCCTCCACCGACCAGGGTGAGATGTCGCTGGGCAAGAACCTGCTCGTGGCGTACATGTCCTGGGAGGGCCACAACTACGAGGACGCGATCATCCTCTCCCAGCGCCTGGTGCAGGACGACGTCCTCTCCTCGATCCACATCGAGGAGCACGAGGTCGACGCCCGCGACACCAAGCTGGGTCCGGAGGAGATCACCCGGGAGATCCCCAACGTCAGCGAGGAGGTCCTCGCCGACCTGGACGACCGGGGCATCATCCGCATCGGCGCCGAGGTCGTCGACGGCGACATCCTCGTCGGCAAGGTCACGCCCAAGGGCGAGACCGAGCTGACCCCGGAGGAGCGCCTGCTGCGCGCGATCTTCGGTGAGAAGGCGCGCGAGGTCCGCGACACCTCGCTCAAGGTGCCGCACGGCGAGACCGGCAAGGTCATCGGCGTCCGCGTGTTCAGCCGCGAGGAGGGCGACGAGCTCGCCCCCGGCGTCAACGAGATGGTCCGCGTCTACGTGGCCCAGAAGCGCAAGATCACGGACGGCGACAAGCTCGCCGGGCGCCACGGCAACAAGGGCGTCATCTCCAAGATCCTGCCCCAGGAGGACATGCCCTTCCTGGAGGACGGCACGCCGGTCGACATCATCCTCAACCCGCTGGGCGTCCCCGGCCGTATGAACGTCGGCCAGGTCCTGGAGGTCCATCTGGGCTGGCTGGCCAAGAACGGCTGGTTGGTCGAGGGGGTCGAGGAGGAGTGGCAGAAGTCGCTCGACGCCATCGGCGCGACGGAGGTGCCGCCGAACTCCCGCGTGGCGACGCCGGTCTTCGACGGCCTGCGCGGTGACGAGCTCAGCGGCCTGATCCAGTCGGTGCGCCCCAACGCGGACGGCAACCGCCTGATCAACTCCGACGGCAAGGCGCTCCTGTTCGACGGCCGCACCGGCGAGCCGTTCGGCGAGCCGATCTCCGTCGGCTACAAGTACATCCTCAAGCTCCACCACCTCGTGGACGACAAGATCCACGCGCGCTCCACCGGCCCGTACTCCATGATCACCCAGCAGCCGCTGGGCGGTAAGGCGCAGTTCGGCGGCCAGCGCTTCGGTGAGATGGAGGTGTGGGCGCTGGAGGCCTACGGCGCCGCCTACGCCCTCCAGGAGCTGCTCACCATCAAGTCCGACGACGTGGTGGGCCGGGTCAAGGTCTACGAGGCCATCGTCAAGGGCGAGAACATCCCCGAGCCGGGCATCCCTGAGTCCTTCAAGGTGCTCATCAAGGAGATGCAGTCGCTCTGTCTGAACGTGGAGGTGCTGTCCAGTGACGGTATGTCCATCGAGATGCGGGACAGCGACGAGGACGTCTTCCGCGCCGCGGAAGAACTGGGAATCGACCTGGGTAGGCGTGAGCCGAGCAGTGTCGAAGAGGTCTAACTTCCGCATTCTTCGAGAGCAGGGGACGAATTAAGTGCTCGACGTCAACTTCTTCGACGAGCTGCGCATCGGTCTCGCCACGGCCGACGACATCCGCCAGTGGTCGCACGGCGAGGTCAAGAAGCCCGAAACCATCAACTACCGCACCCTCAAGCCCGAGAAGGACGGCCTCTTCTGCGAGAAGATCTTCGGCCCGACCCGGGACTGGGAGTGCTACTGCGGCAAGTACAAGCGCGTCCGCTTCAAGGGCATCATCTGTGAGCGCTGCGGCGTCGAGGTGACCCGTGCCAAGGTGCGCCGTGAGCGGATGGGCCACATCGAGCTGGCCGCTCCCGTCACGCACATCTGGTACTTCAAGGGTGTGCCCTCCCGCCTGGGCTACCTGCTCGACCTGGCGCCGAAGGATCTCGAGAAGATCATCTACTTCGCCGCCTACATGGTCACGTGGGTGGACACCGAGGCCCGTGAGCGCGACCTCCAGTCCCTGGAGGCGCGGATCTCGGTGGAGAAGCAGCACCTGGAGCAGCGCCGCGACTCCACCGTCGAGGACCGGCACCGCAAGCTCGAGGCCGACCTGGCCGAGCTTGAGGAGCAGGGCGCCAAGGGCGACGCCCGCCGCAAGGTGCGCGAGGGCGCCGAGCGCGAGATGCGCCAGCTCCGCGACCGCGCCCAGCGGGAGATCGACCGCCTCGACGAGGTCTGGAACCGGTTCAAGAACCTCAAGGTCCAGGACCTCGAGGGCGACGAGATGCTCTACCGCGAGATGCGGGACCGCTTCGGGAAGTACTTCCGCGGCGGCATGGGCGCCCAGGCCATCCAGGACCGGCTCGCCAACTTCGAGCTGGACGCCGAGGCCGAGAAGCTCCGCGAGACCATCCGCACCGGCAAGGGCCAGAAGAAGGCCCGCGCCCTGAAGCGGCTCAAGGTCGTCTCGGCGTTCCTCAACACCACCAACAGCCCCATGGGCATGGTGCTGGACTGCATCCCGGTCATTCCGCCGGACCTGCGTCCGATGGTGCAGCTGGACGGTGGCCGCTTCGCGACCTCCGACCTCAACGACCTGTACCGCCGTGTCATCAACCGCAACAACCGCCTCAAGCGGCTGCTCGACCTCGGTGCGCCCGAGATCATCGTCAACAACGAGAAGCGGATGCTGCAGGAGGCCGTCGACGCGCTGTTCGACAACGGCCGCCGCGGCCGCCCGGTCACCGGTCCCGGTAACCGTCCGCTCAAGTCGCTGTCCGACATGCTCAAGGGCAAGCAGGGCCGCTTCCGCCAGAACCTGCTCGGCAAGCGCGTCGACTACTCCGGCCGTTCGGTCATCGTCGTCGGCCCGCAGCTGAAGCTGCACCAGTGCGGTCTGCCCAAGCAGATGGCGCTGGAGCTGTTCAAGCCGTTCGTGATGAAGCGCCTGGTCGACCTGAACCACGCGCAGAACATCAAGAGCGCCAAGCGCATGGTGGAGCGGTCCCGCCCCGTGGTGTGGGACGTCCTCGAAGAGGTCATCACCGAGCACCCGGTGATGCTGAACCGTGCTCCGACGCTGCACCGCCTGGGCATCCAGGCCTTCGAGCCGCAGCTCGTCGAGGGCAAGGCCATCCAGATCCACCCGCTCGTGTGCACGGCGTTCAACGCCGACTTCGACGGTGACCAGATGGCCGTGCACCTGCCGCTGTCCGCCGAGGCCCAGGCCGAGGCGCGGCTGCTGATGCTGGCCACCAACAACATCCTCAAGCCGTCCGACGGCAAGCCCGTGACCATGCCCACCCAGGACATGATCATCGGCCTGTACTACCTGACGACGGAGAAGGCGGGCGCCAAGGGCGAGGGCCGTTCGTTCCGCTCCCCGGCCGAGGCGCTCATGGCCTACGACCTGGGTGACCTCCACCTGCAGGCGAGGATCCACCTGAGGATCGCCGACGGCGCCCCGGCGCCGAAGGACTGGACGCCGCCGGAGGGCTGGCAGCAGGGTGACGACTACCTGCTGGAGACCACCCTGGGCCGGTACCTGTTCAACGAGACCACCCCGGTCGACTACCCGTACGTCAACTTCCAGGTGGGCAAGAAGCAGGTGTCGGCGCTGGTCAACGAGCTCGCCGAGGCCTACCCGAAGGTCCAGGTCGCCACGACCCTGGACGCCCTCAAGGACGCCGGCTACCGCTGGGCCACCCGGTCCGGCCTGACCATCGGCATCGAGGACGTCGTCGCGCCTCCGCGCAAGGGCGAGATCCTGGAGGGGTACGAGCGCAAGGCCGACAAGATCCAGCGTGAGTACGACCGTGGTCTGATCACCGACGACGAGCGCCGCCAGGAGCTCACCGAGGTGTGGACCCAGGCCACCACCGAGGTCGCCCAGAACATGGAGGACAACTTCCCCGCCGACAACCCGGTGTGGATGATGGTCCAGTCGGGCGCCCGCGGTAACCCGATGCAGGTGCGCCAGATCGCGGGTATCCGCGGCCTGGTCTCCAACACCAAGGGTGAGACGATCCCGCGTCCGATCAAGTCCTCCTACCGTGAGGGCCTGTCCGTGCTGGAGTACTTCATCTCCACGCACGGCCAGCGCAAGGGTCTGGCGGACACCGCCCTGCGTACCGCCGACTCGGGTTACCTGACCCGTCGTCTGGTGGACGTCGCGCAGGACGTCATCGTCCGCGAGATCGACTGCGAGACCGACCGCTCCATCTGGCACGAGATCGGCGAGAAGAACGCGGCCGGCGTCGTGGTGCGCAAGCACAACGTGGAGAACACCGGTTTCGGCCGCACCCTCTCCGAGGACGCGCTGGACGCCGACGGCAACGTCGTCCTGCCCGCGCTGAGCGACACCTCCGAGCCGAACATCGACAAGCTGGTCCGGGCCGGACTCACCCGCGTCCGCATCCGCTCGTCGCTGACCTGTGAGGCGAAGATCGGCGTCTGCACCACCTGCTACGGCCGCTCCATGGCGACCGGCAAGCCGGTGGACGTCGGTGAGGCGATCGGCATCATCGCGGCCCAGTCCATCGGTGAGCCCGGTACCCAGCTGACCATGCGTACCTTCCACATGGGTGGTTCCGCGGGTCAGGACATCACGCACGGTCTGCCCCGTGTCCAGGAGCTCTTCGAGGCCCGCGTCCCCAAGGGTGTGGCCCCGATCTCCGAGATGGAGGGCCGGGTCCGGATCGACGACACCGAGAAGAGCCGCAAGATCGTCGTCATCCCCGACGACGGCACGGACGAGATCGCCTACCCGGTCCCGATGCGTGCCCAGTTGCTGGTCACCGACGGCGACCACGTCAAGGTCGGTCAGCAGCTGATCCAGGGTGCGATCAACCCGCACGAGGTCCTGCGCATCCAGGGCCCGCGCGCGGTGCAGCAGCACCTGGTGTCGGAGGTCCAGGAGGTGTACAAGTCGCAGGGTGTGTCCATCCACGACAAGCACATCGAGATCATCGTCCGCCAGATGCTCAAGCGGGTGAACATCCTGGAGTCCGGCGACACCGAGCTGCTGCCCGGTGAGATGGTCGAGCGGGTGAAGTTCGAGCGGATCAACCGCCGCGTCGTGTCCGAGGGCGGCCAGCCCGCGGCCGGACGCCCGGTGCTGCTGGGTATCACCAAGGCCTCGCTGGCCACGGAGTCCTGGCTGTCCGCGGCCTCCTTCCAGGAGACCACCCGGGTGCTCACCGAGAACGCGATCCACGGCAAGAGCGATCCTCTGCTCGGCCTCAAGGAGAACGTCATCATCGGTAAGCTCATCCCGGCCGGTACCGGCATTCCGCAGTACCGCAACGTCCGGGTGGAGCCCACCGAGGAGGCGAAGGCCTCGATGTACTCGGTCTCCGGGTACGAGGAGCCGAGCGAGTACACCTTCGGTCAGGGCTCGGGTGAGGCAGTCCCGCTGGAGGAGTACGACTTCGGGCCGTACAACAGGTAACAGAGTGGTTTGCTAGCCGACGGCGGCGGGGCGCCACCCCCTCAGGGGGTGGTACCGCCGCCGTCGTCGCGTGGAGGGTCCGCTGACGCGGACGGGAGATTGCGCTACTGCGCTGGCGGAAGAGGCACAGGTGACTGATAACGGGGGAGAGCGGCGGGACTCCGGTTCGGGGGACTCGTGGTTCAAGCCGAGCGAGAACCGCTATCTCAAACAGTCGGAGTACGAGGATCCGCTGGAGGGCGAGGAGGCCGAGGAGACGGTCTTTCCCGACAGCGGTGGGTACACGGGGCTGAGCTCGTCCCGGCCGGCACTGGTGGAGCCGTACCCGGAGGCGCTGGGCGGTCCTCCGCCCTCCAACGGCATCTCCTACCCGGGGGCGGGGGCCTCGGCCTACCAGCCGCTGACCAGGATCCCCGGGGAGTCGGAGGAGCCGAGCCTGCCGAGTGTGGCGGCCAGCGCACGTGTTCCCCTTCCCGAGGAGCCCGCCGAGGACGGCCGGGAGGACTCCTGGTCCGACGACGGTCCGCGGACCCAGGAGATTCCCGTCCTGGGCGCCTGGGACTCCTCCGGAGGAGCCGAGGCCGCTCCGGCGGACCCCGACGAACACGGCGCGGACTCCGAGGTCCCCGCCTGGGGCGCCCCCGAATCCGCTGCTCCTCCCGCCGACCAGCCGTGGGACGGGGGCACACGCGCCTGGGACGGTGACGTCCCCGCCGCGGCTCCCGGCGACGGGGCCGCCGGCGGGCAGCCGTGGGACGACGGCCCCGGCTCCTGGCCCTCCCCGGCCCCGGAAACGCCCGGCCCCGAGGAGTTCGGCGGGCAGCCGTGGGACGACGGCCCCGGAGCCTGGGACACTCCCTCCGACCCGGGGCACGGACCCGGCTCCGGTGACGTGGACGGCTCCACCCGGTGGGACACCGCCGGCGGACGGCCGTGGGACGGCGACGAGCTCGGCTTCCCGGCCCGGGACGCCGACGCCCCCGCCGGTGGCGCCGGCGAACCCGGGGCGGGCGGTCGCGACACCGCCTGGGACGCACCGTCCTCCGCGTACGGGACCTCCGATCCCTCCGGTACCGAGACGGCCGGCGGCCGGTCCTGGGACAACACCTGGGAGCAGGGCTCTCCCTCATGGAACGAGGGCTCCGGCGCCTGGTCTCCCACGGGTACGAGCGCGCCCGGCGAGCGCTCGTGGGACGCCGACGACCCCCTCGGGGGCGGCGAGGCGCGAGAGCGCTCCTGGGACGCCGACGATCCGCTTGGCGGAGGCGGGGCGCGAGGGCGCTCATGGGACGCCGACGAACTGGGCGCGAGCTCGTGGGGGACCGACGAGACCGCCGCGGCCACCACGGGCACCGACGACCTGGACGCGTGGACGCCTCCCCGGGAGGGCGAGGACGGCTGGGCCGGGTCGGGCGCCAACGAACCGTGGACCGCCGGGCACGGGGACGAGCTCTCGTCCCCGGCTCCGGGCCAGGGGTCCGGCAACACCTGGGTGTTCGGCCGTGACGATCCCCGGATGCCGGACGTGGTCCGGGAGGCCGAGCAGCGGCGCCGTGAGTCCGCTGCCGAACGGCCCGGGGCCTCCGGCTGGGAGGGCCCCGACACCGGAGAGCTCTCCGCGGCGGTGCCCGCGTCGGACGACCCCCTGGCCGCGATCGCCGACATGCAGACGCGTGCACGGTCCAGGAGCGGGGAGACGGACGAGGAGCCCGGTGAGGCGACCGGGATGTTCGACGTCCGGGAGGGCGACTGGGACGACCTCCGGGACCCTGGATACGGCCGTGCCCGGGACGAGGGGGAAGCCGGATACGAGGGTGGTTCGGACGAGCTCGGGTACGCCCCGGTTCGGGACGAGCTCGGGTACGGCGGTGGTCCGGACGGGTACGGGTATGCCCCGGCTCGGGACGGTCGTGGGTACGAGGGTGGTTCGGACGAGCTCGGGTACGCCCCGGTTCGGGACGAACTCGGATACGACGCCGGTCCGGGCGAACCCGGGTACGCCCCGGTTCGGGACGAACTCGGACACGAGGGTGGTCCGGACGGGTACGGGTATGCCCCGGCTCGGGACGGTCGTGGGTACGAGGGTGGTTCGGACGAGCTCGGGTACGCCCCGGTTCGGGACGAGCTCGGGTACGACGGTGGTCCGGACGGGTACGGATACGCCCCGGCTCCCGAGGAACCCGGGTACGACACCGGTCCGGACGAGCTCGGGTACGCCCCGGCTCAGGGTGGTCGTGGGTACGAGGGTGGTTCGGACGAGCTCGGGTACGCCCCGGTTCGGGACGAACTCGGATACGACGCCGGTCCGGACGAACCCGGGTACGCCCCGGCTCCCGAGGGACCCGAATACGACGACGGTCCCGAGGAGCCCGGGTACGACGCCGGGACGCAGGAGTCGGAGTACGACGACGGCTTCACCCCGGCGGACTACGGCATGTCCGAGGCTCCGGCCGGCCGGAGGCGGCGCAGGGACCCCATCGCCGGGGACTTCCCCGGTTTCGACGACCGTCCCCTGGGCGGCGACGCCGGCGACCCGTACCCCGGCTACGACAACATCGACTTCCTGGCCGATACCGAGCGGGGAGCGGTCATCACCCTGTGGCTGGGTGTGGCCTCGCTGCTCCCGGGGGTGGGACTGGCCACCGCCCTCGTGGCGCTTCTGGTCACCGGGCCCAAGGCGAAGAAGGAGATCCGCGAGTCCCGCGGACAGCTGGACGGACTCGGTCTGATCACGGTGGGCACGGTCTTCGCCGTGCTCGGCATCCTGGTGACGGTGATCTCCGTCGCCATCTGGCTGATCCTGTAGCGCGAACGGCCGCCTTCCGGCGATAATGAGTCACCAGGAAGGCGGCCGGTTCGCCTTCGGCTGTTTCCCGGGAGAACCGGGTACGAAGCAATCCCGGGACCGCGTAGACTAGCGGTGACCCACGGCTGTGCGAGACCGGTTCCGCGGTTCTCGCCGTGTCGCACACCGTTTTGACCGCCATGACGGCAAACGGTAGCCTGTGTGATTGTGCCCGTGAGTCGACGGGTCACACGTGCGTGTGCGGCGCCCCGGTCCCAGCAGATGCGGGCCTACGGTGCGCGGCGCATGTGAGCCCCCTCCCAAGATCGGCCTCGTGCCGGGTGTGAACGCCTTTTCGCCATGCGTGGGAACGAACGCGACACGCCCGACATCGGGGGCCGGGGATGTTCGGGAAATTCAGCAGGTCAATAGCGATATCGGCTACGAGAACCGGCGTAGGTCACGAGGAAGACGGAGACGCGGTGCCCACCATCCAGCAGCTGGTCCGTAAGGGCCGACAGGACAAGGTCGCAAAGAACAAGACCCCGGCGCTGAAGGGGAGTCCGCAGCGTCGTGGTGTGTGCACGCGTGTCTACACCACTACGCCGAAGAAGCCGAACTCCGCTCTGCGCAAGGTCGCTCGAGTGAGGCTGAGCAGCGGTATCGAGGTCACGGCCTACATCCCCGGCATCGGCCACAACCTCCAGGAGCACAGCATCGTGCTCGTGCGCGGTGGCCGTGTGAAGGACCTGCCGGGTGTCCGCTACCGAATTGTCCGCGGTTCGCTCGACACCCAGGGTGTCCGCAACCGCAAGCAGGCGCGTAGCCGCTACGGCGCCAAGAAGGAGAAGTAAGTATGCCGCGCAAGGGCCCGGCGCCGAAGCGCCAGCTCATCACCGACCCGGTCTACGGCTCGCCGCTCGTCACCGCACTGATCAACAAGGTGCTGCTCGACGGCAAGCGCTCCATCGCCCAGAGCGTCGTTTACGACGCCCTGGAGGGCGCCCGTGAGAAGACCGGCCAGGACCCGCTCGTCGTTCTCAAGCGAGGACTGGACAACGTCAAGCCCGCGCTGGAGGTCCGCAGCCGCCGTGTCGGTGGCGCGACCTACCAGGTGCCGGTCGAGGTCCGCGCCTCCCGGTCCACCACGCTGGCCCTGCGCTGGCTGGTCTCCTTCGCGCGCAAGCGTCGTGAGAAGACCATGACCGAGCGTCTGATGAACGAGCTGGTCGACGCCAGCAACGGTCTCGGCGCGGCCGTCAAGAAGCGTGAGGACACGCACAAGATGGCCGAGTCGAACAAGGCCTTCGCGCACTACCGCTGGTAAAGCGGCGGAACGAAAAAGACCGAGGGACGACGAGCCTCATGGCTGCTAAGACTGTTCTAGACCTGGCCAAGGTCCGCAACATCGGGATCATGGCTCACATCGACGCGGGTAAGACCACGACGACTGAGCGGATCCTCTACTACACCGGTGTCACCCACAAGGTGGGTGAGGTCCACGACGGCGCCGCCACGATGGACTGGATGAAGGAGGAGCAGGAGCGGGGTATCACCATTACCTCGGCTGCTACCACCACCCACTGGGACGACCACACCATCAACATCATCGACACGCCCGGCCACGTGGACTTCACGGTCGAGGTCGAGCGTTCGCTGCGTGTTCTCGACGGTGCCGTCGCGGTCTTCGACGCCAAGGAAGGTGTCGAGCCCCAGTCGGAGCAGGTCTGGCGCCAGGCTGACCGCTACGGCGTTCCGCGTATCTGCTTCGTCAACAAGATGGACAAGATCGGCGCCGAGTTCCAGCGCTGTGTCGACATGTTCCGTGAGCGCCTCGGCGCGAACGCCATGCCGATCCAGCTCAACATCGGTGCTGAGAGCGACTTCAAGGGCGTCATCGACCTGGTGCTCATGAAGGCCTACGTCTGGAACGCGGAGGCCGCGCTCGGGGAGATGTACGACACCGTCGACATTCCCGAGAGCCACGTCGACGCGGCCCGCGAGGCGCGCGAACAGTTCATCGAGACGCTGGCCGAGGCCGACGACGAGATCATGGAGCTGTACCTGGAGGGCCAGGAGCCCACCACGGAGCAGCTCGTTCCCGCGATCCGTCGCGCGACCATCGCCGGTACGGCCGTCCCGGTCCTGTGCGGCACCGCGTTCAAGAACAAGGGCGTGCAGCCCCTGCTCGACGCGGTCATCGCCTACCTCCCCTCGCCCCTGGACGTCGAGTCCGTCGAGGGCTACGACCCCAAGGACGAGACGGAGCAGACCAAGCTCGTCCGCAAGCCGAGCAACGACGAGCCGTTCTCCGGCCTGGTCTTCAAGATCATGAGCGACCCGCACCTGGGCAAGCTCACCTACGTGCGCATCTACTCGGGCGTCATGAAGGCCGGCACCCAGGTGCTGAACAGCCTCAAGGGCCGCAAGGAGCGCATCGGCAAGATCTACCGCATGCACTCCAACAAGCGTGAGGAGATCGCCGAGGTCGGCGCGGGCGACATCATCGCCGTCATGGGTCTTAAGGACACCACGACTGGTGAGACCCTGTGCGACCCGGCGAGCCCGGTCGTCCTGGAGTCCATGACCTTCCCGGCTCCGGTCATCGAGGTGGCCATCGAGCCCAAGACCAAGAGCGACCAGGAGAAGCTGGGCATCGCGATCCAGCGTCTCGCGGACGAGGACCCCTCGTTCCAGGTCGCCACGGACGAGCAGACCGGCCAGACCGTGATCTCCGGTATGGGCGAGCTGCACCTCGAGGTCCTCGTCAACCGCATGCGCGACGACTTCAAGGTCGAGGCGAACATCGGCAAGCCCCAGGTGGCCTACCGCGAGACCATTCGCAAGAAGGTCGAGGGGCACACCTACGTCCACAAGAAGCAGACCGGTGGATCGGGCCAGTTCGCCAAGGTCAAGATCGACCTTGAGCCCCTCACGGGCGAGGACGGCGACGCCTCGGGCTACGAGTTCGTCAACGCCGTCACCGGTGGCCGCATCCCCCGGGAGTACATCCCGTCGGTGGACACCGGTTGCCAGGAGGCCGCTGAGCTGGGCGTGCTCGCGCACTACCCGCTCGTCGGCATCAAGGTGACGCTGCAGGACGGCCAGTACCACGAGGTCGACTCCTCGGAGATGGCGTTCAAGACCGCGGGTTCGATGGCCTTCAAGGAGGCCGTCAAGCTGGCCAAGCCGACTCTCCTGGAGCCGGTCATGGCCGTCGAGGTCACCACTCCCGAGGAGTACATGGGTGACGTCATCGGAGACCTGAACTCCCGCCGTGGACAGATCCAGTCCATGGACGAGCGTTCCGGCGTCCGTATCGTCAAGGCCCAGGTGCCCCTCTCGGAAATGTTCGGCTACGTGGGTGACCTGCGCAGCCGTACGCAGGGTCGAGCCAACTACTCGATGGTGTTCGACTCCTACGCGGAGGTTCCGTCCGCTGTCGCCCAAGAAATTGTGGCGAAGGTCCGCGGCGAGTAATCGCGGACACGTAACCAATCCGATTCCCGGCCACGCGCCGGGGATGGACCAGATAGCTCTGTACGTCTAGGAGACTTCCAGTGGCGAAGGAAAAGTTCGAGCGGACTAAGCCGCACGTCAACATCGGCACCATCGGTCACATTGACCACGGCAAGACCACGCTGACCGCAGCCATCACCAAGGTGCTGCACGACGCGTACCCGAAGCTGAACCCGTTCACCCCGTTCGAGGACATCGACAACGCTCCTGAGGAGCGCGAGCGCGGCATCACCATCTCCGTCGCTCACGTCGAGTACCAGACGGAGGAGCGTCACTACGCTCACGTCGACTGCCCCGGCCACGCCGACTACGTGAAGAACATGATCACCGGTGCGGCGCAGATGGACGGTGCGATCCTGGTCGTGGCCGCCACCGACGGCCCGATGCCGCAGACCAAGGAGCACGTGCTCCTGGCCCGCCAGGTCGGTGTCCCCGCGATCGTCGTCGCCCTGAACAAGGCCGACATGGTCGACGACGAGGAGATCTTCGAGCTCGTCGAGCTCGAGGTCCGTGAGCTCCTCAGCGAGTACGAGTTCCCCGGCGACGACGTTCCCGTCACCAAGGTCTCGGCCCTGAAGGCGCTCGAGGGCGAGCAGGAGTGGGCTGACGCCATCCTGCAGCTCATGGGCACCGTGGACAGCTTCATTCCCGAACCCGAGCGCGACACCGACAAGCCCTTCCTGATGCCGATCGAGGACGTCTTCTCGATCACCGGTCGCGGCACCGTCGTCACCGGTCGCATCGAGCGCGGTGTCATCAACGTCAACGAGACCGTTGACATCGTCGGCATCAAGGAAGACAAGCAGACCACCACGGTCACCGGTGTCGAGATGTTCCGCAAGCTGCTCGACCAGGGCCAGGCCGGCGACAACGTCGGTCTCCTCCTGCGCGGCACCAAGCGCGAGGACGTCGAGCGCGGCCAGGTCATCATCAAGCCCGGCACGACCACCCCGCACACCGAGTTCGAGGCCCAGGTCGTCATCCTGTCCAAGGACGAGGGTGGCCGCCACACGCCGTTCTTCAACAACTACCGCCCGCAGTTCTACTTCCGCACCACGGACGTCACCGGCGTCGTGACGCTGCCGGAGGGCACTGAGATGGTCATGCCCGGTGACAACACCGAGATGTCCGTCCAGCTGATCCAGCCGGTCGCGATGGAAGAGGGCCTGAAGTTCGCCATCCGCGAGGGTGGCCGGACCGTGGGCGCCGGTCGCGTCACGAAGATCACCAAGTAGTACACACACGCCGGGCGGCGACTCCACACGGAGCCGTCCCGGGCGTGGCGGGCGGGCCGCCCCCCATTGGCGGCCCGCCCCGCCACACGACAAGACGTCATCGGGCTCTGTAGCGGTGACGCACCGCAGGGGCAATCCCTGTTGCGGTTTCTCAAGGAAATAGAGGCTCACGGCTACACGGCGGACTCTGCCGGGCCTGGGCGTCTGTGACCGGACAGTTCACCGTTGCAGACACTGAAGCGAAGGACGAACAGGCCATATGGCGGGACAGAAGATCCGCATTCGGCTAAAGGCCTATGACCACGAGGTCATCGACAGCTCGGCGCGCAAGATCGTCGAAACTGTGACGCGAACCGGCGCACAGGTCGCGGGCCCGGTGCCGCTGCCGACGGAGAAAAACGTTTACTGCGTCATCCGATCGCCGCACAAGTACAAGGATTCGCGCGAGCACTTCGAGATGCGCACCCACAAGCGGCTGATCGACATCATCGACCCCACGCCGAAGACGGTCGACTCGCTCATGCGACTCGACCTCCCGGCTGGCGTTGACATCGAGATCAAGCTTTAAGGACGCACAGACATGGCCACCAAGCAGATCAAGGGAGTTCTGGGCGAAAAGCTCGGCATGACCCAGGTCTTCGACGACGCGGGACGCATGGTGCCCGTGACGGTTCTGAAGGCCGGTCCGTGCGTCGTGAGCCGCATCCGGACTCCGGACACCGATGGTTACTCGGCCGTCCAGCTCGGCTACGGGCAGATCAACCCGCGCAAGGTCAGCAAGCCTCTCGGCGACTACCTGCGCAAGCACGACCTGACCCCGCGCCGGCACTACGTCGAGGTCCGCACCACCGACGCCTCCGAGTACACGCTCGGCCAGGAGGTCGCCGCGGACGCCTTCGAGGACGGCCAGACGGTCGACGTCACGGGCAAGAGCAAGGGCAAGGGCTTCGCCGGTGTGATGAAGCGCCACGGTTTCCGTGGTCTCTCCGCCACGCACGGTACGCAGCGCAAGCACCGCTCACCCGGCTCCATCGGCGGCTGCGCCACGCCCGGCCGCGTGTTCAAGGGCATGCGGATGGCCGGTCGTATGGGCAACGTGCGCAAGACCGTCCAGAACCTGACCGTTCACTCCGTGGACGCGGAGAAGGGGCTCATCCTGGTCAAGGGTGCGGTCCCCGGTCCCAACGGCGGTCTGGTGCTCGTCCGCACCGCTGTGAAGGGGGACAAGTAAGCCATGGCCGAGATCGAGGTCAAGAACCCCGAGGGCGGCGCCAAGGGCAGCGTCGAGCTGCCGGACAGCGTCTTCGCCCAGCAGGTCAGCATCCCGCTGATCCACCAGGTCGTGAACGGCCAGATGGCCGCCGGCCGTCAGGGCACGCACGCCACCAAGACCCGCGGTGAAGTCCGCGGCGGTGGCAAGAAGCCCTACCGCCAGAAGGGCACCGGCCGGGCCCGTCAGGGCTCCATCCGGGCTCCTCAGTACACCGGCGGTGGCACGGTGCACGGCCCCCAGCCGCGCGACTACAGCCAGCGCACCCCGAAGAAGATGAAGGCCGCCGCCCTGCGCGGTGCCCTCTCCGACCGGGCGCGCCACGGCCGCATCCACGTCGTCAGCCAGTTCGTGGCCGAGGGCGTGGAGAACAAGCTCACGCAGAACGCTCTGAAGGCGCTGCGTCAGGTCACCGAGTCCGACAAGGTCCTGGTGGTCCTGGCCCGCGACGACGAGCACAACCGGCGTGCCCTGCGCAACCTCGAAGAGGTGCACATCCTCGACGCGGACCAGGTGAACACCTACGACGTCCTGTACTCGGACGACGTGGTCTTCACCGAGGCGGGCTACGCCGAGTTCCTGGCCCACGCGGCCGGTGCCTCCAAGGCCGCGCAGTCCGAGGAGGACGACCAGTGAGGATCGCCGACCACCGGGACATCATCGTCGAGCCGGTGATCTCCGAGAAGAGCTACGGGCTCATGGACGAGAACAAGTACACGTTCATCGTCAGCCCGGACGCCAACAAGACCCAGATCAAGATCGCGATCGAGAAGATCTTCGAGGTGAAGGTCACGAGCGTGAACACGATCAACCGCAAGGGCAAGCGCAAGCGCACCCGCTTCGGTTACGGGAAGCGTCCCGACACCAAGCGCGCGATCGTCAGCGTCGCCGAAGGCGACCGGATCGACATCTTCGGTGTCTGACCTTCTCCGGGTCTGACCGCTACACACCAAGCAATACGTAAAGGAATGCGCGAAGAAGATGGGCATTCGTAAGTACAAGCCGACGACACCGGGTCGTCGCGGTTCCAGCGTGAGCGACTTCGTCGAGATCACGCGCTCGGAGCCGGAGAAGTCCCTGGTGCGTCCGCTTCACTCCAAGGGTGGGCGTAACGGCCACGGCCGTATCACCGCCCGCCACCAGGGTGGCGGTCACAAGCGGGCCTACCGCGTGATCGACTTCCGCCGCCACGACAAGGACGGCGTTCCGGCCAAGGTCGCTCACATCGAGTACGACCCGAACCGCACCGCGCGTATCGCCCTGCTCCACTACGTGGACGGCGAGAAGCGCTACATTCTGGCGCCCGCCGGCCTCAAGCAGGGCGACCGGGTCGAGAACGGTCCGCAGTCCGACATCAAGCCCGGCAACTGCCTCCCGCTGCGCAACATCCCCACGGGTACGTTCGTGCACGCGGTCGAACTGAAGCCGGGCAACGGCGCCAAGCTGGGCCGCTCCGCTGGTTCGCAGATCCAGCTCCTGGCCAAGGAGGGCCGCTACGCCACGCTGCGTATGCCCTCCGGCGAGATGCGCATGGTCGAGGTCACCTGCCGGGCGACCGTCGGCCAGGTCGGCAACGCCGAGCAGTCCAACATCAACTGGGGCAAGGCCGGCCGCTCCCGTTGGAAGGGCAAGCGCCCGACCGTCCGCGGTGTCGTGATGAACCCGGTCGACCACCCGCACGGTGGTGGCGAGGGCAAGACCTCGGGCGGCCGTCACCCGGTCAGCCCCTGGGGTCAGAAGGAAGGCCGGACCCGGTCCAAGAACAAGCCCAGCGACAAGCTGATCGTGCGGCGTCGGCGTAGCGGTAAGAAGAAGCGGTAAGGAGCACGTCTGATGCCACGTAGCCTTAAGAAGGGTCCCTTCGTCGACGACCACCTGATCAAGAAGGTGGAGACGCAGAACGAGAAGGGGACCAAGAACGTCATCAAGACGTGGTCCCGGCGGTCCATGATCGTTCCGGAGATGATCGGTCACACGATCGCCGTCCACGATGGCCGCAAGCACGTCCCCGTGTTCGTGTCGGAGTCGATGGTCGGCCACAAGCTCGGTGAGTTCGCTCCCACGCGTACTTTCCGTAGCCACGTCAAGGAAGACCGCCGTAGCCGCCGTTAGCGGTTGCAGCAGTATCAAGAACCATTTCTCCACGGTGAGTGGGGATGATTTCCGTGAGCGAGGGAAAAGCGATGGGAACGAGGGCACAGGCACGGTTCGTCCGTGTTACGCCCCGGAAGGCCCGCCGGGTGGTGGACCTTATTCGCGGGTTGCCCGCTGACGAGGCACAGGCGGTGCTCCGGTTCGCGCCCCAGTCGGCGAGCGAGCCCGTTGGCAAGGTACTGGCTAGTGCCGTCGCCAACGCCGAGCACAACGACAAGCTGGACCGCGAGACGCTGGTGGTCGAGGGCGCGTGGGTGGACGAGGGTCCGACCCTGAAGCGCATTCGTCCGCGAGGCTTCGGCCGCGCCTTCCGGGTGACCAAGCGTACGAGCCACATCACCGTGGTCGTCGCTGAGCGCTCGGGCGCCTCGTCCAAGACGAAGGAAAGGACCCGATAGTGGGGCAGAAGGTAAACCCGCACGGGTTCCGCCTCGGCATCACCACCGACTTCAAGAGCCGTTGGTACGCCGACAAGTCCTACAAGGACTACGTCAAGGAAGACGTCGCGATCCGTCGGATGCTGACCCGTGGTATGGAGCGCGCTGGTATCTCCAAGGTGGAGATCGAGCGCACCCGTGACCGCGTCCGTGTCGACGTCTACACCGCCCGGCCGGGCATCGTCATCGGCCGCCGCGGTGTGGAGGCCGACCGCATCAGGACGGACCTGGAGAAGCTGACCGGCAAGCAGGTCCAGCTGAACGTCTTCGAGGTGAAGAACCCCGAGATCGACGCCCAGCTCGTCGCCCAGGGCGTCGCCGAGCAGCTGAGCAGCCGCGTGGCGTTCCGCCGCGCGATGCGCAAGGCCATGCAGACCGCCATGAAGAGCGGTGCCAAGGGCATCCGTATTCAGTGCGGTGGCCGTCTGGGCGGGGCTGAGATGTCCCGCTCGGAGTTCTACCGCGAGGGTCGCGTCCCGCTGCACACGCTGCGCGCCGACATCGACTACGGCTTCTTCGAGGCCCGTACGACGTTCGGACGCATCGGCGTGAAGGTGTGGATCTACAAGGGCGACGCGCCCGCGACCCGCGCCGAGCGCGAGGCGGTCCAGGCCGCGCAGCGTTCCGCCGGCGGTGGCGGCGGTGGCGGCGGTCAGCGCCGCGAGCGTCCGCAGCGCCGTCGTCGTGGCGGTGCCGCCGGTGGTGGACAGCAGCAGAACACCGAGGCGAAGGCTCCGGCCGAGCCCGCGAAGACCGAGGGGAGCTGACAGTGCTTATTCCTCGTAAGGTCAAGTACCGCAAGCAGCACCACCCGGATCTGCGCGGCAAGGCCAAGGGTGGCACGACGCTCAACTTCGGCGAGTTCGGCATCCAGGCCCTGGAGTCGGCCTACGTGACGAACCGCCAGATCGAGTCCGCTCGTATCGCCATGACGCGTCACATCAAGCGTGGCGGCAAGGTGTGGATCAACATCTTCCCGGACCGCCCGCTGACCAAGAAGCCCGCCGAGGTCCGTATGGGCTCCGGTAAGGGTTCGCCCGAGTGGTGGGTCGCGCCGGTCAAGCCCGGTCGCGTGATGTTCGAGCTGTCGGGCGTGCCCGAGGCCATCGCCAAGGAGGCGATGCGCCGTGCGATGCACAAGCTCCCGATGAAGTGCAAGTTTATTACGCGGGAGGGGGAGTGATGGCTAAGTCCGTGACTGCCCATGAGCTCCGGGACCAGTCCGTCGAGGACCTGGTCTCCAAGCTCAAGGAAGCCAAGGAAGAGCTCTTCAACCTCCGCTTCCAGGCCGCCACCGGTCAGCTCGACAACCACAGCCGACTGCGTACGGTCAAGCGCGAGATCGCGCGGATCTACACGGTCATGCGGGAGCACGAGCTGGGCATCGCCCCGCTGTCTGGTGAGTCGGCGCAGGAGTCGAAGGAAGCAGCCGAATGAGTGAGAACCAGACCGCGACCCGCAACTACCGCAAGGTGCGCGAGGGCTACGTCGTCAGCGACAAGATGGACAAGACCGTCGTCGTCGAGGTCGAGGACCGCATCACGCACGCCCGGTACGGCAAGGTCATCCGCCGGACGTCCAAGTACAAGGCGCACGACGAGGCGAACTCCTGTGGCGTCGGCGACCGGGTCCGACTGATGGAGACCCGGCCGCTCTCCGCGACGAAGCGTTGGCGCGTCGTGGAGATCCTGGAGAAGGCTAAGTAACCCCAGCCTGTCGGCGGCCGACAACCCGTTGTCGGCCGCCGGCGCGAGGGGTGAGACCACCTAGCCGTGCGGCAGTGGACCGCACGCATCACATCAGGAGCAGACGTGATTCAGCAGGAGTCGCGACTCAAGGTCGCCGACAATACGGGTGCCAAGGAGATCCTTACCATCCGTGTTCTCGGTGGCTCGGGTCGGCGCTACGCCGGGATCGGCGACACCATCGTCGCCACGGTGAAGGACGCCCTGCCTGGCGCTGGAGTCAAGAAGGGCGACGTCGTCAAGGCCGTTGTCGTGCGCACCGCCAAGGAGCGCCGCCGGCCCGACGGCTCCTACATCCGCTTCGATGAGAACGCTGCCGTGCTCATCAAGGACGGTGGGGACCCGCGAGGCACCCGCATCTTCGGCCCTGTCGGCCGTGAGCTGCGTGACAAGAAGTACATGCGCATCATTTCGCTGGCGCCGGAGGTGCTCTAAGCGATGAAGATCAAATCTGGCGACGAGGTCATCGTCCTCGCCGGCAAGGACAAGGGTGCCACCGGCAAGGTCGTCAAGGCCATGCCGAAGGAAGACCGTGTCATCGTCGAGGGCGTCAACCTGGTCAAGAAGCACAAGAAGGCCAATCCGGCGGGCGGCCAGCAGGGTGAGGTCGTCACGAAGGAGGCTCCGATCCACGTGAGCAACGTAGCGCTCGCGGAGGACGGCAAGGCCACCCGGGCCGGCTACCGCTTCGAGGAAGACGGAACCAAGGTTCGGGTCTCCCGTCGCACCGGTAAGGACATCTGATGACGGTTACCAACGACATCACGGCCCCTCCGATGCCGCGGCTCAAGGAGAAGTACCGTAACGAGATCGTCGCTGCCCTCAAGGAGGAGCACGACATCGCCAACATCATGCAGGTCCCCGGTCTGACGAAGATCGTGGTCAACATGGGTGTGGGCGACGCGGCTCGTGACGCGAAGCTGATCCAGGGCGCGGTCGCCGACCTGTCGGCGATCACCGGCCAGAAGCCGAGGGTCAACAGGGCCAAGAACTCCATCGCGCAGTTCAAGCTGCGCGAGGGCATGCCGATCGGCGCCAGCGTCACGCTGCGCGGCGACCGGATGTGGGAGTTCCTGGACCGGCTGCTCTCGCTGGCCCTGCCCCGGATCCGAGACTTCCGCGGCCTTTCCCCGAAGCAGTTCGACGGGAACGGCAACTACACCTTCGGGCTCACCGAGCAGGTCATGTTCCACGAGGTGGACCCGGACAAGGTCGACCGGCAGCGTGGGATGGACATCACCGTCGTCACCACGGCCACGACCGACGACCAGGGCCGCAGCCTGCTCAAGCGGCTCGGTTTCCCGTTCAAGGAAGCCTGAGGGGTAAGCACATATGGCCAAGAAGTCCCTGATTGCCAAGGCGCAGCGGAAGCCGAAGTTCGCAGTCCGCGCGTATACTCGATGCTCGCGGTGCGGACGCCCGCGTGCCGTCTTCCGGAAGTTCGGCCTGTGCCGTATCTGCTTCCGCGAGATGGCGCACCGGGGCGAGCTGCCCGGTATCACCAAGTCGAGCTGGTAGTTTCCGGCGGGGCCGACCAGGCGCTCGTCACCGAGCCCGGAGTCGGCCCCCCGAAGTGCCATCACCTGGTGGTCCACAGAAGTGATCGTGACCGCACCAGGCGGCACGGTCCAGCAACATCCAACCATCAGGGCACGGCAGTCCTCCAGAGGACCGCGGTGCCCACGACCACGCTGTAGGTCCGTTTGTGCACCTTCGCGGGATGAAACCCGCGGAAGGGCAGGCCCCGGGAAGGCCCGCGCTCGGAAACCGCAGTGAGGAAGGGCCAGTCGGCCATGACGATGACCGACCCGATCGCAGACATGCTGACACGTCTGCGCAACGCGAATTCGGCTTACCACGACACCGTGACCATGCCGTATTCCAAGATCAAGGCGCACATCGCCGAGATCCTCCAGCAGGAGGGCTTCATTCAGGGCTGGCGGACCGAGGAGGCCCCTGTGGGCAAGAACCTCGTCCTGGACCTGAAGTACGGCCCCACTCGGGAGCGTTCCATCGCGGGCATCCGCCGGGTCTCCAAGCCCGGTCTGCGGGTGTACGCGAAGAAGGAGAACCTGCCGCGGGTGCTGGGTGGCCTCGGTGTGGCGATCATTTCGACGTCCGGTGGCCTGATGACTGAGAAGCAGGCCAAGAAGCGTGGCGTGGGCGGCGAAGTCCTCGCCTACGTCTGGTAGAGGGAGAGATTGAAGCATGTCGCGAATCGGTCGACTGCCGCTCTCGGTCCCCAAGGGCGTCGAAGTCACGATTAACGGGCAAGACGTCACTGTCAAGGGGCCGAAGGGCGAACTGAAGCACACCATCGCCGAGCCGATCACCGCCTCTCTGGAGGACGGGGTGCTCACGGTGCTGCGTCCCGACGACAAGCCGGAGAACCGCTCGCTGCACGGTCTGACCCGTGCGCTTATCGCCAACCTGGTCGAGGGCGTCTCCAAGGGCTACACCAAGACGCTGGAGATCCACGGTGTGGGTTACCGCGTCCAGGCCCGCGGCGCGAACCTGGAGTTCTCGCTGGGCTACAGCCACCCCGTCGTGGTGGAGCCCCCGGAGGGTGTCACCTTCCGGGTGGAGAAGCCGACGATCCTCCACGTGGAGGGCATCGACAAGCAGCTGGTGGGACAGGTCGCCGCGAACATCCGCGGTCTGCGCAAGCCTGACCCGTACAAGGCCAAGGGCGTGCGGTACCAGGGTGAGCACATCCGCCGCAAGGCCGGAAAGGCTGGTAAGTAGGCATGGGTATCACCGCGAACCGTAAGCGGACCTCCAAGCGCGCCATCTCCCGTACGCGCCGCCAGTTCCGCGTGCGCAAGAAGGTCGTCGGCACCGCTGAGCGTCCCCGCCTGGCTGTGTTCCGCTCCTCCAAGCACATCGTCGCGCAGATCATCGACGACACCAAGGGCCACACCTTGGTCGCCGCCTCCAGCGTCGAGCCCGACCTGCGTGGCACCGAGGGCACCAAGTCCGACAAGTCAGCCAAGGTCGGCCAGCTCATCGCTGAGCGGGCCAAGGCCGCTGGTATCTCCACCATCGTCTTCGACCGTGGTGGCAACCAGTACGCCGGACGTATCGCCAAGCTCGCCGACGCGGCGCGCGAGGGCGGACTGGAGTTCTAGCGATGACCTCTGTAACGGCCAAGATCAACCACGAGAAGAGGAACCACTGATGGCTGCAGCACCGCGGCGCGGCGCCGGTGGCGAGCGGCGTGATCGCCGTGACGATCGCCGCGGCGGCGCCGCAGACAAGGGTGTCTCCTACATCGAGAAGGTCGTGACCATTAACCGGGTCTCGAAGGTCGTCAAGGGCGGCCGTCGCTTCTCCTTCACAGCCCTGGTCGTCGTCGGCGACGGCAACGGCATGGTCGGTGTCGGTTACGGCAAGGCCAAGGAGGTCCCGTCCGCGATCGCCAAGGGTGTCGAGGAGGCGAAGAAGAACTTCTTCCGCGTCCCCCGCATCCAGGGCACGATCGTGCACCGGGTCCAGGGCGAGGACGCCGCCGGCGTCGTCCTGCTCCGTCCGGCCGCCCCGGGTACCGGTGTCATCGCCGGTGGTCCCGTGCGCGCCGTGCTGGAGTGCGCCGGCATCCACGACGTGCTGAGCAAGTCGCTCGGCTCGTCCAACCCGCTGAACATCGTGCGCGCCACCGTGGCGGCTCTGAAGGGCATCAACCAGCCCGAGGAGATCGCCGCGCGTCGTGGCCTGCCGATCGAGGACGTCGCCCCGGCCGCCATGCTGCGTGCTCGCTCTGAGGCGAAGGCAGGGACCTGACCATGGCCAAGCTCAAGATCACGCAGACCCGCTCCAAGATCGGCGGCAAGGAGAAGCAGCACGCTGCCCTCCAGTCGCTCGCGCTGGGGCGGATCGGCAAGTCCACCGTCCGTGAGGACCGCCCTGAGGTTCGCGGGCAGATCACGATCGTCGCGCACCTCGTCTCTGTCGAGGAGGTTGCCGAATGAGCGACTACAACCCCGACGAGCTGCTCAAGCTGCACCACCTGCGTCCCGCCCCGGGCTCCAACAAGGCCAAGAACCGCAAGGGTCGTGGCGAGGCGTCCAAGGGTAAGACCGCAGGTCGTGGCACCAAGGGCACGAAGGCTCGTAACACCGTGCGTCCCGGCTTCGAGGGCGGGCAGATGCCCCTCATCCGCCGGGTGCCCAAGCTCAAGGGCTTCAGCAACGCCCGGTTCAAGACGACCTACCAGGTCGTCAACCTGGACAAGCTGAGCGAGCTCTACCCCGAGGGTGGCGAGGTCACCGTCGAGGACCTGGTCGCCAAGGGCGCGGTGCGCAAGAACCAGCTCGTCAAGGTGCTGGGCACTGGCGAGATCACCTCCGCCGTGCGGGTGAGCGCGAACGCGTTCTCCTCCTCGGCCAAGGAGAAGATCACCGCCGCCGGTGGCTCCGTCACCGAGCTGTAGGGACTTCCCCGCCGTGTGCGACTTGGGGCGTTCGTCCGGCAGACCCGTGAGGGGCCTGCCGGGCGGACGCCCCTGTGCGTTGTGAGCGGTGATCGTTATGTCTCACGAACTCAACCGTCGAGTGATCACTGTTACAGTGCCATCTGTTTGAGTTCACCGCTTGACGTAATGTGAATACTTCCGAGCCCCGGGCGACCAGTCCGGAGCTGACGTTCTACGACGATTCAGGATCGGCCGCGATGTCTGGAACCCGTTCCGCCGCCGAAGCCGCGCAGGAGGAGACGTGCTAGGTGCGTTCGTTCGTGCATTTCGCACGCCCGACCTGCGCAATAAGCTGCTGTTCACACTGTTCATCCTGACGATCTTCCGTCTGGGGTCGGTGATCCCCGCTCCGGGTATCAACTCCGCGGCGATCCGGGACCAGATGGAGGCGATCACCGCCTCGGACACTTCGGGCGTGTACGCGCTCGTGAACCTGTTCAGCGGCGGCGCGCTACTGCAACTTGCGGTGTTCGCGCTCGGGGTCATGCCGTACATCACCGCGAGCATCATCATCAACCTGCTGACGGTGGTGATCCCCCGCCTGGAGTCCCTCAAGAAGGAGGGACAGTCCGGGCAGAGCAAGATCACCCAGTACACCCGCTACCTGACGCTGATGCTCGCGGTCCTACAGGCCACCAGCATCGTCGCCATGGCCAGGACGGGCGCCCTGTTCCAGGGGGCCATCCCGGTCAGCTCCTACATGCCCAACCAGGACATCATGACCCTGGTGACCATCGTCTTCACGATGGCGGCCGGTACCGCCATCATCATGTGGTTCGGTGAGCTCATCACCGAGCGGGGCGTGGGCAACGGCATGTCGCTGTTGATCTTCACCCAGGTCATCGCGATGTTCCCCTCCTCGATCATGAGCCTGTACAGGGAGCAGTCCGTCTGGGTCTTCGCGATCATCTGCGTCGCGGGCCTGGTGCTCATCTCCGCGGTGGTCTTCATCGAGCAGGCCCAGCGCCGTATCCCGGTGCAGTACGCCAAGCGCATGGTCGGCCGCCGCATGTACGGCGGCAGCTCGACCTACATCCCGCTGAAGGTCAACCAGGCGGGCATCATCCCCGTGATCTTCGCCTCCTCGCTGCTGTACCTGCCGCAGCTGCTCGTGGGCCTGCTGGGCCAGGACTCCACGAACCCCGTGGTGACCTTCGTCCAGACGTACTTCCTCACCGGCACCCACCCCGTGTACATGGCGACGTTCTTCGTCATGATCATCGGCTTCGCGTTCTTCTACGTGGCGATTACCTTCAACCCCACTGAGGTCGCCGACAACATGAAGAAGTACGGTGGGTTCATCCCGGGTATCCGACCAGGGCGTCCGACGGCCGAGTACCTCGACTACGTGTTGACGAGGCTGACGACCCCCGGATCTCTGTACCTGGGTGTGATCGCTCTCCTGCCGATGGTCGCGCTCGGTGCCACCGGCGCCAACGCGAACTTCCCGTTCGGCGGGACGAGCATCCTGATCATGGTCGGTGTCGGGCTGGACACGGTGAAGCAGATCGAGAGTCACCTCCAGCAGAGGAACTACGAAGGTTTTCTGCGATAAATGCGAGCAGTATTGGTGGGGCCGCCTGGGGCCGGCAAGGGCACCCAGGCCCAGATCCTCGCGTCCGAGTTGTCGATTCCCAAGGTGTCCACCGGCGACATCTTCCGGGCCAACGTCAGCGGCGGCACCGAGCTTGGCAAGAAGGCCAAGCAGTACATGGACCGCGGTGACCTCGTCCCCGACGAGGTCACCAACGCCATGGTCAAGGACCGGCTGGCGCGAGGCGACGCGGCCGCGGGTTTCCTGCTCGACGGGTTTCCGCGCAACGTCGCACAGGCCGGGACGCTCAGGACCATGCTGGCGGACCTGGACACCGGCCTGGACGTCGTCCTGGAGCTGAGGGTCGACGAGGAAGAGGTCGTCAAGCGCCTCTCGGGCCGCCGTTCGTGCCCCGAGTGCGGCCGGGTGTACCACGTCGAGTACGACCCTCCGAAGGTGGAGGGCCGGTGCGACAACGAGGGCGCCGAGCTGTACCAGCGTGAGGACGACCGCGAGGAGACCATCAGGCACCGCCTGGAGGTCTACCGGGAGCAGACCGCCCCGCTGGTGGCGTTCTACGAGGCCGAGGGCCTGCTGGCCACCATCGCCGCCACGGGACCCGTGGAGGAGGTGACGGCCCGGGCCAAGGCCGCCATCGAGGAGAAGACCGGGGCCCAGTCCTGATGTTCCGCAGGAGCGAACCGGACGTGCAGATCAAGACGCCGGAACAGATCGCCATGATGAGGGCGGCGGGCCAGGTCGTGGCCCGCGCCCTGGACACCCTCCGGGCCGCGGTGCGGCCCGGGGTGTCCACCCTGGAGCTGGACGCCGTGGCGGAGAAGGTCATCCGCGACGCGGGTGCCGTTCCCTCCTTCAAGGGCTACCACGGCTTCCCCGGGTCCATCTGCGCCTCGGTGAACGAGGAGGTCGTCCACGGCATCCCCAGCGCGGAGCGGGTGCTGTCCGAGGGCGACATCATCTCCATCGACTGCGGGGCCATCCTGGAGGGCTGGCACGGCGACTCGGCGATCACGGTCGCCGTCGGCGAGGGCCGCCCGGAGGACCTGCGGATGATGGAGGTCTGCGAGGAGTCCATGTGGCAGGGGATCGCCGAGCTGCGTCCGGGCAGGAGCCTGGGCGACATCGGCCACGCGATCGGCGGCCACATCTCCCGCAACGGCGGCTACGGCAACGTCCGGGACTACGGCGGCCACGGCATCGGCACCGAGATGCACATGGACCCGCACGTGCTCAACTACGGCAAGCGCGGCAAGGGGCTGAAGCTGGTCGAGGGCATGTGCCTGGCGATCGAGCCGATGACCACCCTGGGCCGCCACGACGTGGTCCAGCTCGACGACGGCTGGACCGTGGTGACGCGGGACGGCAAGCCGGCCGCCCACTTCGAGCACACGGTCGCGGTGACCGCCGACGGCCCCCTCGTCCTGACCGCGCGAGAGTCCAACCGCGATAAAATCGCCGACATGGGGTTCGTCCAGCCGACCTGGTAGGGGCTTCGTCCCACGCGTGGAGCGCGGGGCAGGGCCGCCTCCGTGTCAAGATGCGAGGTGCGCGCAGTGTCCGACCCGGTGCCGTCGATACGGACGTCCGACGTGGAACGCGACCGCGTCGCGCAGTTGCTACAGGAACACTTCGCCCAGGGGCGCCTGGACCACGAGGAGTTCACCGACCGCCTCGGCCGCGTCTACAAGGCCAGGACCGTGGGGGAGTTGGACACGGTCACGGGGGACCTGCCCGAGCGAGACCTCGCCGACGTCGGGGGAGCGGCGTCCCGGCAGGAGGAGTCCGCGGTGGCGCCCCCGATCAGCCTGCGTGACCCGGCCCTGATGGTGCCGTGGGCGCTGTACCTCGGGGTCAACGCCCTGTGCTTCGTGATCTGGCTGATCCTGTTCCTCACCACCGACCACGACTATCCCTGGTTCCTGTGGGTCATGGGTCCCTGGGGGGTCGTGATGGGTGTGGTGACCATGGGGGTCCTGCCCGCACGGAAGAAGTCCTCCGACGAGGGGTAGGCGTCCGCTCCCGGATCCGCGTCCCGTACGGGCGTTCCCCTTCGGGGACACGCGGTGTAGGGTGCTCTGCCCGCGGCGGTCAAGAGTACTTGCCCCGAGGGGATAGACTGTCATTGCCCATACGCGGGCTGTTGGGTCAGTCTGCCTTTTTTGTGCCGCGTCTTCTCATCGACGCACGCTCTTGCAGTTGACCCGAACTTCCAGTGTGTCCTGGCGTCGGCGACGGTATTCCCTGTCGCCGGGGCCGTCGCGTCATGCGAGGCCACTGGGGTCGCGTCGGGTTGTCCTGATCAACCAATCGATGAGCGAGGCGTGGAGGACATGGCCAAGAAAGACGGCGCCATCGAGATCGAGGGTTCCGTTGTCGAGTCCCTACCCAACGCTATGTTCAAGGTAGAGCTCGACAACGGGCACCAGGTCCTTGCCCACATCAGCGGCAAGATGCGGATGAACTACATCCGTATTCTCCCCGACGACCGCGTCGTCGTGGAGCTGAGCCCGTACGACCTCACGCGCGGGCGCATCGTTTACCGCTACAAGTAGCCCGTCGCGGGCCGCGTGCCCGCGAGGGATGAGTTCGGAGTAACCATGAAGGTCAAGCCGAGCGTGAAGAAGATCTGCGCGAAGTGCCGCGTGATTCGCCGTAACGGCCGGATCATGGTCATTTGCTCGGACCCGCGTCACAAGCAGCGCCAGGGCTAGAACCCCGGTTCGCTGGTCGCGGCTTCACGTACCGCGAGCGGCCCGGTGGGCGTGACCGCCCGTACCGGACGCACGAAACCACGAAAACCTGTTCCGACTTCCGGCGCCGAGGGCGCGGGAGGTACCCCCGGTCGGAGGCCGGGGCCTCGTCGATTGGGCGACGAGAGGGTGGAACGGGTCAGACCTCCGCATAGGGCAACAAGGAGTCTCGCCCACATGGCACGTATCGAAGGTGTTGACCTTCCCCGCGACAAGCGGGTGGAGATCGCTCTCACGTATATCTTCGGGATCGGGCGCACCCGTGCGCTGGAGACCCTGAAGAACACCGGCGTCGACGGTGACACGCGCGTCCACCAGCTGTCCGAGGAGGACCTGGTCCGGCTGCGCGACTGGATCGGCGCCAACTACCAGGTCGAGGGCGACCTGCGCCGCGAGGTGCAGGGCGACATCCGTCGCAAGATGGAGATCGGTAGTTACCAGGGCATCCGCCACCGCCGTGGACTCCCGGTCCGCGGTCAGCGCACGCAGACCAACGCGCGCACCCGCAAGGGCAAGAAGAAGACCGTGGCCGGTAAGAAGAAGGCCGGTAAGAAGTAGTCCGCTCGGACTGGACTAATGCGACCGCGTCCGGAACGACACGGACCGATGATCTCTGGGAGTTTCGCTCATGCCGCCTAAGGGCCGTCAGGGTGCCGCGCGCAAGGTGCGCCGCAAGGAAAAGAAGAACATTGTCCACGGACACGCTCACATCAAGAGCACGTTCAACAACACGATCGTGAGCATCACCGACCCGAACGGTGCCGTGATCTCGTGGGCCAGCTCCGGACAGGTGGGCTTCAAGGGTTCGCGTAAGTCGACCCCCTACGCCGCGCAGATGGCCGCCGAGGCCGCTGCCCGCCGCGCCCAGGAGCACGGCGTCCGCAAGGTGGACGTCTTCGTGAAGGGCCCGGGTTCGGGCCGGGAGACCGCCATCCGCTCGCTGCAGGCGACCGGCCTGGAGGTCGGCTCCATCCAGGACGTCACCCCGGTTCCGCACAACGGCTGCCGTCCGCCCAAGCGCCGCCGGGTCTGATCCCGACAGCCGGCGCCCGCGGTCCTATCCGCGCGGGCGCCGCGCCGCGCTTGATCCCGCGCGGACCCGATGGGGACCGCGCGGGCGGGGTAGGAATCCGAGTAATGGGCACCGCCGCCGCGGTGTCCGTCCGGTGGCCGTCAAATAGCGGGCGGCCATGTGGAAGGGAAGACACGGACCATGTTGATCGCACAGCGTCCCACGCTCAGCGAGGAAGTCGCCTCGGACCTGCGTTCGAGGTTTGTCATCGAGCCGCTGGAGCCGGGTTTCGGCTACACCATCGGTAACTCGCTTCGGCGTACCCTGCTGTCCTCCATCCCCGGTGCGGCCGTCACCAGCCTCCGCATCGAGGGCGTCGAGCACGAGTTCACCACCGTGCCCGGTGTCAAGGAGGACGTCACCGAGATGATCCTCAACCTCAAGGGCCTGGTCGTCAGCTCCGAGCACGACGAGCCGGTGCTGATGTACCTGCGCAAGCAGGGCCCCGGCGTGGTGACCGCCGCGGACATCGCTCCTCCGGCCGGTGTCGAGGTGCACAACCCCGACCTGCACATCGCCACGCTCAACGGCAAGGGCAAGCTGGAGATGGAGCTCACGGTCGAGCGCGGCCGCGGCTACGTCTCGGCGACGCAGAACAAGCAGGCCGGACAGGAGATCGGTCGCATCCCGATCGACTCCATCTACTCCCCGGTCCTGCGTGTGACCTACAAGGTCGAGGCCACCCGTGTCGAGCAGCGCACCGACTTCGACCGCCTGATCGTCGACATCGAGACCAAGCCGGCCATCCGTCCCCGTGACGCGGTCGCCAGCGCGGGCAAGACCCTGGTCGAGCTGTTCGGCCTGGCGCGCGAGCTCAACGTCGACGCCGAGGGCATCGACATGGGCCCGTCGCCGACGGACGCCGCCCTGGCGGCGGACCTGGCCCTGCCGATCGAGGACCTCAACCTCACGGTCCGGTCCTACAACTGCCTCAAGCGTGAGGGCATCCACAGCGTTGGTGAGCTGGTTGCCCGCTCCGAGCAGGACCTGTTGGACATCCGCAACTTCGGTGCCAAGTCCATCGACGAGGTCAAGCAGAAGCTCATCGACATGGGCCTGTCCCTGAAGGACTCCCCGCCCGGATTCGACCCCAGCACGGCGGCCGACTCCTACGGCTCCGACGACGACGAGGGTGAGTCCTTCGTCGAGACGGAGCAGTACTAACCGACCTTCGTCGCCCACATGGTCCCCGGCCGAGTGCGGCCGTGGACCGCATCACTAGGAGAACGACACCATGCCCACGCCTACCAAGGGCGCCCGTCTGGGTTCCGGGCCCGCTCACGAGCGGCACATCCTGGCGAACCTCGCCACCTCGCTGTTCCAGCACGGCCGGATCCGCACGACCGAGGCCAAGGCCAAGCGTCTGCGCCCGTACGCGGAGAAGCTGATCTCCCTCGGCAAGCGCGGTGACCTGCACGCCCGCCGTCAGGTCCTGGCCAAGATCACGGACAAGGCCGTCGTGCACGAGCTGTTCACCGAGATCGGCCCGCGCTTCGAGAACCGTCCCGGTGGCTACACCAGGATCACCAAGATCGGTCCGCGCAAGGGTGACAACGCCCCGATGGCCGTCATCGAGCTGGTCGAGGCGCTGAGCGCCCCCGCGGCCCCGTCCACCCCGGCTTCCGAGCCCGCGGTGGAGGAGACCGCCCAGGCCGACGAGACCGTCGTGGCCGAAGAGGCGGGCGAGCAGCCCGCCGAGGGCACCACCTCCGGCCAGACCGCCGGGGCCGACGAGACCGCCCAGGCCGAGGGCGAGAAGTCGGCTGACGACAAGTAGGGCGCGAAGCGCGGGTGGTCCCCGTGCGCGTTGCCCGGCGAGTGCCCGATCCCATGGGGGTCGGGCACTCGTCTTTTCCGGACACGGAAGACGGGTGGCATGGACGAGACGACGGTGCGGGTGCGGATGGACGTGGCCTACGACGGCACGGACTTCAGCGGATGGGCGGCCCAGCCGGGCCGGCGCACGGTGCAGGGGGAGCTGGAGGCGGCGCTGGAGCGGGTGCTGCGGCTGCCGAGGGTGTCGCTGACGTGCGCGGGGCGCACGGACGCCGGTGTGCACGCGCGCGGGCAGGTGGCGCAGGCCGACATCCCGGTGGACACGTGGGAGAAGGAGGGGGAGCGGGTGCTCCGCCGCCTGGCCGGGGTGCTGCCCAAGGACGTGCGGGTGAACGCGGCCCGGTTGGCGCCTCCGGGGTTCGACGCCCGGTTCTCACCGCTGTTCCGGCGGTACCTGTACCGGGTGAGCGACGCGCCCTACGGGGTGGACCCGCTGTCGCGAAGGGACGTGCTGTGGCACCGGAGCCCCCTGGACGTGGACCGGATGAACGAGGCGGCCCGGCGCCTGCTGGGCGAGCACGACTTCGCCGCGTTCTGCAAGAAGCGCGAGGGCGCGACGACCATCCGGGAGCTGCTGCGCCTGGAGTGGACGCGGGTGGACGGGCACCTGCTGCACGGCACGGTCCAGGCGGACGCGTTCTGCCACAACATGGTGCGCGCGCTCGTGGGCGCGCTCCTGGCGGTGGGGGACGGGCGCAGGGACGTGGACTGGCCGGGCGGGGTGCTCGGCGTCGGTGAGCGGAACTCGTCGGTCCACGTGGTGGGGCCGCACGGACTGAGCCTGGAGGAGGTGCGCTACCCGCCCGACGAGGAGCTGGCCGAGCGCGCCTCGACGACCCGCCGGGTGCGTGAACTGCCCTGCCGGGGGCACTAGGTGTACTGCCCTGAGAGGTTGGTGACGCGGGAGGCGGGAGGGCCACCGAGCGCGGTGTGGAACCGGTGGTGATTGTAGTGATGCAACCACCCCGGGAACGCCTCCCGCCGCTTGGCCTCTGACGCATAGGGGCGTGCGTAGGCCCACTCCTGGACCAGGGTCCGGTTGAAGCGTTCCACCTTGCCGTTGGTCTGGGGCCGGTAGGGACGGGTGCGCTTGTGCTTGACGCCCTGGTTACGGACCAGATCACGCCACAGACGCGAGCGGTAGCAGGACCCGTTGTCGGTCAGTACCCGCTCCACCGTGATCCCCACCGACGCGAAGTAGGCGTGCGCACGCTCCCAGAAGGAGACGGCGGTCTCCTTCTTCTCATCGGGAAGGATCTCGGAGTAGGCCAACCTGGTGTGGTCGTCCACGGCGTTGTGCAGGTAGGCATAGCCCGCACTGGAGCGGTGCTTGCGCCCCCGGGGGCGTCCCAGCGCCTTGTGGCCGCCGCCGTGGGGGATGTTGCCGAGCTTCTTGATGTCCACGTGCACCAGCTCCCCGGGGCGTTCGCGCTCGTAGCGGCGCACCACCTGACCGGTGGCCCGATCGGTGTGGGCCAGGCGGGCACACCCGTAGCGGGTCAGGATCCGGTGCACGGTCGAGGCGTGCATGCCCAGGTGGCCGCCGATACGGGCCGGGCCCCACCGGCGCAGGTGGCGCAGCTTGATCACGCGGCGCTCACGTCGGGGTGGGGTGCGCCGTGGTGAGCGGGCCGGGCGGCTGGAGGCATCGACCATCCCGGCCTGGCCCAGGTTGCGGTAGCGCTCGGCCCAGCGTTTGGCGGTGGTGGTGCTGGTCTGGAAACGTTCAGCGGCACGCCGCAGCGGCCACCCCTGGTCGATGACGCAGCGGGCCAACGCGAGGCGTCCTGCGGGAGTCAGACGAGCGTTGGCGTGGGTAGTGTGGGGCATCGAGGGCCTTCTGGTGAGTCGGGTAGATCTCGCAATCCACACCGATACCGAAGGCCCTCTTCGTGTGTGTCAGCCGGGGTGGGTGTTACCAACCTCCGTGATCAGTACAACTAGGTCCTGTTCGGTGGACTCGGTCCTGTGCCGCCGGGGGCGAGGGCGCCGACGGGGTTCTGGAGGCCGCGCAGGTGTGCCCGTGAGGTACGAGCGGGTGCACCGCAGGGGCCGAAGGTTCCCGTGCCTGCGGCGTCCGAGCACGAGGCGAAGCGCAGCGGAGCCTCAAGGACGACACAGCGAGGGCGCCGACGGGGCTGCCGGAGGTTCCGCAGGGGCCGAAGGTTCTCGTGCCTGCGGCGTCCGGGCACGAGGCGGGGCGCGGCGGAGCCTCAAGGACGACACAGCGAGGGCGCCGACGGGGCTGCCGGAGGTTCCGCAGGGGCCGAAGGTTCTCGTGCCTGCGGCGTCCGAGCACGAGGCGAAGCGCAGCGGAGCCTCAAGGACGACACAGCGAGGGCGCCGACGGGGCTGCCGGAGGTTCCGCAGGGGCCGAAGGTTCTCGTGCCTGCGGCGTCCGGGCACGAGGCGGGGCGCGGCGGAGCCTCAAGGACGACACAGCGGGGGCGCCGACGGGATTCCCGTGCCTGCGGCGTCCGGGCACGAGACAAGCGCGGCGGAGCCCCAAGGAGACACGGCCTGGCCGGGGAGCCGGAGGATCCTGCTCCCGGCGCCACCCTCGGCGGCCGGCGGCGCCGCCGGGAGCAGGACCACCGCTGTCGCACGCGTGGGGGGCACCCGGTCCGGGTGCCCCCCACGCCGCTTCGCCGGGTCAGCCGCGGTTCTCGTCGAGGCGGGTGTGGGCCTGCTCGAGGAAGCCCTCGCTGATGGTGCGCAGCTCGGTGGCTGACTCGCTCTCCCCGCTCTCCTCTGTGCCGTCGCTGTTGGCCGAGAGGGAGAAGAGGAGGTAGCGGCCCCACTGGCCGCTGCTGCCGTAGCCGCCGGAGTAGCCGAGGCGCTCCGCGGGGCTGCCCTCCTCGCCGGGGAGCCCGGCGAACCACTGCGCGCCCACGAGGTCCTGGGCCTCCAGCGCGGCGGACGCCTCCTCGCTGGTGGGCATGGCCGCGACGCCGATGGTCACCGCGTGGCCCTCGTCCTCGCTGAGGTAGGAGGCGCGCACCAGTTGGCTGCAGTCGTTCTCGGTGAGCACCTGGCCGTAGTCGCCGTGGGCGCCGGCGGCGCAGTCCTCGGTGCCGTTCACGGCCACGCGGGTGAACGTGCCCTGGCCCTCGACGTCCATGGTCTCGGGGAAGAGGGTCTCCGGGTCGAGCACGCCCGGGTCGTCGGCCTCGTCCGCCACGGCCGCGGCGTTCGCGCCCCCGCCGCCGCTGGCGAGGAAGAACGCGCCGCCGCCCGCGACGACCAGCAGCAGGGCGAACCCGCCGACCATCAGGGCGAGGCGGTTCCGCGGCCGCGGGGACCCGCCGCCGTCGGCGTAGTCGGCGTAACCGTCGTAGTCGTCGTAGTCGCTCATCGACTGGACGTCGAACTGCGCGGTGTCGGTACCGGCGTCGTGGGGGACCTCGTCCCGGAACATGGGACGGTCGTTCCCGCGGCCGGACGCGGCGGGGACGGCGCTGATGTGCTGCGTGGCGCCCGCGGCGTCCGGGGGAACGGCGTTGATGTGCTGCGTGGCGCCCATGGCGTCCGCGGGGAAGACGGGCTCGTCACGGCCGCCCGCCGGAGGGCCGACGGGCGGGGCCTGGTAGGCCTGCTGGGAGGCCGGGGGCGCTCCTGGGGGCATGCCCGGGGGCTGCGCGCCGGGGGCGCCGTACGGCGGCTGTCCCGGGCCCTGGGGGCCGGGCGGCGTACCGGGACGGCCCTGGACACCCTGCGGCGGAGCACCGGGAGGCATGTTCTGGCCGTGGGGAGGGGCGCCGTGCGGAAAGGGGGGCGTGTTGGGGCCGCCGGAGGGCTGGGGCCCCGTACCCGGACGGAAGCCGCCCGACGGCGCCTGCGGCGCGCCGGGGAAGCCGGGCGCTCCCGGAGGGGGAGACTGCGGCGCCTGCGGCCCGCTGGGCGCGTGTGGCGGCATCTGGGGGCCGCTCTGGCCTGCGGGGAAGCCGGGGCCGCCCGGAGGGTGCTGCGGCGGCTGGGGGCCGCTCTGGCCACCGGGGAAGCCCTGCCGGGGGCCTGCGGGGAAGCCCGGTCCACCCGGGGGGTACTGCGGGGGCTGCGGCCCACCGGGCGGAGTCTGCGGTCCGCTGGGGGGAGCGTGGGAGGGGAAGGGCTGTGGTGGCAGAGGAGGCTGGCCGGGCACGGGCGCGTCGTGTGACTGCTGTGGTCCCGATGTGGGATGCTGCCCCTCAGGGTGGGAGGGCGCTGATCCGAGCAGGTCCTGGCCGTCACCGGCCTCCGGCCCGACGGGCTGTCCGTCGGGACCGTACTGTGGCTGGTTCGGATGGGTACTGATGGGAGTCTCCGAAGGCTCTGGGGGTGGGACTGGACCGCGGCGCACCGAGGTCCGTGGCCTGGTCCGCGCTGTGGCGTCCGTGCTGGTTTCCCGGGGTGTCGGCGACCGTGACGGGTATCTCCAAGATTCGCGTCGGCGCCCGTCCTTGCGGGCACAGACCAGCCTTTTGGTTGCAAGCGTAACCAACGCGGGGACGGAAGCAGGACGAAGCACTCTCGGCAACGGGCATAATAAAAGACGGAGAGGTCACGGATGTGACCCCGTGCTTTGAGCCGTAAACCGCCGAGCGCGGTCCTGCCGGTCCGCCCCGCCGCTGGCTTTGACCTGCGCTGTGGTGGCAAGGTAGGATATCCCGTCGTTGTGCGTTGAGTTGCCGTGGGCCCCGAACCACCCGAAGTCGGGCGCCGATCCACGCACCATCGTCTGCGCACTCACCATTCGGAGAGTCCTGTGTGGCATGGCACGGGACATCCGGCCACGCACCCCCGCAACCGCGGGTGTGTATTACGAGTCCCCCATCCCTGCAGGGGTGGGGCAGCCGACTGAAGAGCGAAGGCAAACGATCGTGCGCACATACAGCCCCAAACCAAACGATGTCCAGCGTCAGTGGCACGTTGTCGACGCTACCGATCTCGTGCTCGGGCGTATGGCGAGCCAGGTTGCCACGCTGCTTCGGGGCAAGCACAAGCCGTACTACGCGCCCCACATCGACACCGGCGACTTCGTGATCGTCGTGAACGCCGACAAGGTGGCCCTGACCGGCAAGAAGCTGGAGCAGAAGCGCGCCTACCGGCACTCCGGCTACCCGGGCGGCCTGCGCTCCATCTCCTACGCCGACCTGCTGGAGAAGAACCCCCAGCGGGCCATCGAGAAGGCCATCAAGGGCATGCTGCCCAATGGTTCCCTCGGTCGTCAGATGGCCAAGAAGCTCAAGGTGTACGCCGGTCCGGAGCACCCGCACCAGGCCCAGCAGCCGGTTCCGTTCGAAATCAGCAAGATCGAGCAGCCCGCCTAGGCGTTCGCAGACTTTCCACAGAGAACACGAGGAGAACCGTGGTCGAGCCCACCGGCGTCGAAGACGTCGAGCAGGAGTACGTTGACAACCCGGAGGAGTTCCCCTCCGAGTACACCAGCGAGTCCGACGAGAACGTCGCCGCATACGTCCCCACCGCGTCCGGCCCCAGCGCCGGCACCGGTCGCCGCAAGCAGGCCATCGCCCGCGTCCGCATCGCTCCCGGTGCGGGCGAGTGGAAGGTCAACGGCAAGCCGCTTGAGGACTACTTCCCGGACAAGGTCCACCAGCAGACCATCAAGGACCCGCTCGTCTCCCTCGGTTTCGAGGACGCCTACGACGTCTTCGCCCGTCTGGACGGCGGCGGCACCAGCGGCCAGGCCGGTGCCCTGCGTCACGGCATCGCCCGTGCGCTGGCCTCCCTGGACCCGGAGAACAACCGCCCGACCCTCAAGAAGGCCGGATTCCTGACCCGCGACTCCCGTGAGGTGGAGCGGAAGAAGGCCGGTCTCAAGAAGGCGCGCAAGGCTCCCCAGTTCTCCAAGCGTTAGTGCTCATGCGCCGGCAACCGCTCGGCTGAGCTTCGGCCCGTACGCCCTCCCCGTCTCCGGGGAGCGGTGTACGGGTCCTTCGTTTTTCCGGTGGCCCTGTGCCACGCTGAATCTCACCGGCGCCGCGACTCGGCGCCGTTTTCGAAAGGGGCTGTCGGCCTGTGGCTCGGCTGTTCGGAACAGATGGTGTACGCGGGGTCGCCGGTCAGGACCTGACCGCCGCCCTCGCGCTGGAGCTGTCCATCGCTGCGGCGCGTGTCCTGGCACGCGGCGGTGGCGGGGCCCGTCCCAGGGCCGTCGTCGGCCGTGACCCGCGCGCCTCCGGTGAGTTCCTGGAGGCCGCCGTGGTCGCCGGACTGGCCAGCACCGGAGTGGACGTGGTGCGTGTCGGCGTGCTGCCCACCCCGGCCGTGGCCCACCTCACGGGTGAGATGGACGCCGACTTCGGCGTGATGCTCTCCGCCAGCCACAACCCGGCCCCCGACAACGGCATCAAGTTCTTCGCGAGGGGCGGCCAGAAGCTGGAGGACGCCCTGGAGGAGGAGATCGAGGGCATGCTCGGTGTACCCTCCTCCCCCGTCGTGGGCGACGGCGTCGGCCGGGTCGTCGACGCACACGACGGCGCCGAGCGCTACGTCGAGCACGTGCTCGCCTCGGTGCCCCACGGCCTCAAGGGCCTCAAGGTCGTGGTGGACTGCGCCAACGGCGCCTCCTGCACGGTCGCCCCCGAGGCGCTGCGCCGGGCGGGCGCCGAGGTCGTCGTGATCGGTGACCGGCCCGACGGGTACAACATCAACGAGGGCTGCGGCTCCACCCACCTGGAGGCACTCCAGGAGGCGGTGCGCCTGCACGGGGCGGACGCCGGCATCGCCAACGACGGCGACGCCGACCGCTGCCTGGCCGTGGACGCCGAGGGCCGCGTGGTGGACGGCGACCAGATCCTGGCGATCCTGGCCACCGAGGCCAAGGACGCCGGGAGGCTCGCCGAGAACACTCTCGTGGTGACGGTCATGTCCAACCTGGGCCTGAAACTGGCGATGGAGCGGGCGGGCATCACCGTGGTGGAGACCGGGGTGGGCGACCGGTACGTGCTGGAGGAGATGAGGCGCGGCGGGTTCGGCCTCGGCGGCGAGCAGTCCGGGCACGTGATCCTGCTGGACCACGCCACCACCGGCGACGGCGTACTGACCGGCCTGCACCTGCTGTCCGCGATGGCCCACCGCCAGCAGGGCCTGGCCGAGCTGGCCAAGGTGATGACCCGCCTGCCGCAGGTGCTCGTCAACGTCAAGGACGTGGACAGGTCCCGGGTCGGGGAGTCCGAGGAGCTCACCGCCGCCGTGCGCGCGGCCGAGGAGGAGCTGGGCGAGACCGGCCGGGTGCTGATCCGGCCCAGCGGCACCGAGCCCAAGGTCAGGGTCATGGTCGAGGCACCGGAACAGGAGCAGGCGACCGCGGTGGCCGAGCGCCTGGCCTCCGTGGTGCGCTCCGCCCTGGGCTAGGTTCTGTTCGGTGGACTCGGTGCTGTGCCGCCGGGGGGTGGCGAGGGCGCCGACGGGGCTGCCGGAGGTCCCGCAGGTGTGCCCGCGAAGTACGAGCGGGCGCACCGCAGGGACCGAAGGCTCCCGTACCCGCGGCGTCCGGGCACGAGACGAAGCGCGGCGGAGCCCCAAGGAAACACGGCCTGGTCCCGTGCCTCCGTAGGGCCGTACCCGCCTTCACGGGGTCCAGGAACGGCACCGGCTCCCGAAACGTTCTCTCGGCGCGCCCGGGCACGGAGTCGCCCGGGCGCGCTTTCTCGTGTGTTGTCGATCCGCGGCACGCGGATCCTCGATGGTCGGAGTGGTCACGATGGCGGACGCGCGGTACGGACACGCCCTGACGATCGGCGTGGACATCGGCGGAACGAAGGTGGCCGCGGGCGTGGTCACTCCGGGCGGGCGCATCCTGGCGCGGCTGCGCACGGAGACCCCCGAGCGCAGCAAGAGCCCGGCGGTGGTGGAGGACACGATCGTCTCGGTGGTGGAGGAGCTGCGCGCGGAGTTCCGGGTGCGCGCCGTGGGCGTGGGAGCCGCCGGGTTCGTCGACGAGCGGCGGGCGAACGTCCTGTTCGCACCGCACCTGTCCTGGCGCAGGGAACCGCTGCGCGACTCCCTGTCGCTGCGGCTGGGGCTGCCGGTGGTGGTGGAGAACGACGCGAACGCCTCCGCCTGGGCCGAGGTGCGCGCGGGGGCGGGCCAGGGCGTGGACAACGTCGTGGTGGTGAACCTGGGAACGGGCATCGGCGGCGCGGTCGTGCTGGACGGGCGTCTGCGCCGGGGCCGGTACGGGCTGGCCGGGGAGTTCGGGCACATGACGGTGGTGCCGGGCGGTCACCGGTGCGAGTGCGGCAACCGGGGCTGCTGGGAACAGTACGCCAGCGGGAACGCGCTGATCCGGGACGCGCGCGAGCTGGTGGTCTCGGAGTCGCCCGTGGCGGGGGCGCTGTACCAGGCGGTGGGCGGCGACGTCCGCCAGATCACCGGTCCGCTGGTCAGCGAGCTGGCGCGCAAGGGCGACCGGGCGTGCGTGGAGCTGATGCGCGACGCGGGGGAGTGGCTGGGGACGGGCCTGGCCAACCTGGCCGCCGCGTTCGACCCGGAGCTGTTCATCGTCGGCGGCGGCGTGTCGGAGGCGGGCGAGCTGCTGCTGGATCCCGCCAGGACGGCCTTCGAGCGGAACCTGACCGGGCGGGGCTACCGGCCCGAGGCCCGGGTGGCCGCGGCGGCCCTGGGCAACGAGGCGGGCCTGATCGGCGCCGCGGACCTGGCCCGTGAGTCGCTGCCCCGGTGGCACCAGCGGCGTCGGCAACGCCGCCTGGGGCGTTTCGGCAGAGGCTGACGGGGCCCGGGCCGGGCCGGGCGTACGGCTGTGCCGTCGGGCACGCCCGGCCAGGGCGTCTCGGAGGACGGTGACCTATCGGGCCAGCGCCTTCACATCGATGTCGACCGGGAACGGAACGTCCAGCTTGAGCCGTTCCCTGGCGATGGTGACGGGGATGTACCGGGGCTCCTTGACCCCGTCGAGTTCATACACATGGATGACGGGTTCGCCCCTCTCCCTCTCGATCCGCCAGAAGTGGGGTATACCTGCCAGGGCGTACTTGTCCGGCTTCGTCACCCGGTCCCGGTCCTCGGACTCCTCGGACACGATCTCCACCGCGAGGAGCACCTCGTCAGGGGAGTAACAGGTGCGGTTGTCCGCCTCATGCGGATCCTCCGGCTCCCTGTACACCAGGACGTCGGGCTCCGGGCGCGGCCGTTTCCCGAGCTTGACGGTCATCTCCAGGTCAGCGGTGACACCGGGGGGCGATACCTCGCGGAGTGCGTGAGAGAGGTTGCCCATCACCCTGGCATGGAACCGGGTCTGGGGGACGTCACGATGAGCGCTCCGTCGATGAGCTCCATCCGGGGCACCCCCGGTGGAAGGTCGTCCATGTCGTCAGCGGTCCAGCCGCCGGACGGGGGCATGAACCAGTCGGGGAGCGGCTCAGCGGTCATCGAAGCCTCCAGGGTCGATTCCTGAGCCCACTTTAATGCGGTTGCCATCGCCGTGACATGACCGTGGCGCTCCGTGACGACGGTGTGCGGCGGTCTCCCGGAAGGTCTCCGGCCCTCGGCTTCCGTGTCCGTGTCCGTGTTGATACCTCCGTTGATGAGCTGAAACGTGCGGGTACACGTGTGCTTTTGTAGGGTGACCGGTCTACCGAGAGCCACGCGCGGACCACGGTCCGCACCCCCGTCCACCAGATCCCCGAAGAGAAGCCGCCCGCGATGACCCGCACCCCTCATCCGCCGCGACTCAGCCGAAGCGAGGCCCGCCGACTGGAGCGGCGCCGCCACCGCCTGCTCGTGGCCGCCCTGGCCTGTGCGACGGGCGTCCTCGCGATGAGCGGGGTCCTCGCCGTCCTCCTGGTGTCGCAGGACCCCTCCCGCCCGGAGCCTGGGACCGGTGTCGAACAGGGCGCCCACCGTGCCGGTGAGCCGGTGGCCGAGCCCTCCCCGACACCGTCCGCCACGCCCTCCGCGAGCCCGAGTCCCGAACCCTCGCCGTCCCCCTCGCCCTCCGCGAGCCCGAGTCCCGAACCCTCGCCGTCCCCCTCCGAGGACGCGGAGGAGGACGCCCAGGAGAGTCCGGAGGAGGACGCCGCCGGGGGCGGCGGCACCGGCACGCAGGAGCCGCCGGAGCCCGAGCCCTCCCCGGAGGAGCCCGCCCCCGATCCCGAACCCGAGCCCGCTCCCGAACCCGAGGAGACCGACACCCCGCCGCAGGAGGAGGAGACCGAAGACCCCGGCGATGTTCCCTGGTGGCCCTGGTAGCGGGCCCGCGCCCGAGGCGGTGCCCCTGGTCGGGCGGGGCTACCCGCAATTAACCGAACCCGGTTCTAGTCTGCTGTCCCCATCCTCGGTAGAGTTCGGCCCATGGATCTGAACGGAATCTCCGCCCTCGTCTCGGGCGGCGCGAGTGGCCTGGGTGAGGCCACCGCCAAGGAACTCGCAGCGGCGGGCGCGACCGTCGTCATCGCCGACCTCAACACCGAGCGCGGCGAGGCCATCGCCAAGGAGCTCGGCGGTGTCTTCGTGAACACCGACGTCTCCCAGGAGGACCAGGTCAAGGCCGCGGTCCAGGCCGCCGTCGACACCGGAAAGCCCTTCCGCGTGGCCGTCTCCTGCGCCGGCATCGGCTGGGCGACCCGCACCGTCGACCGGCAGGGCAACCCGCACGACCTGGACAGCTACCAGAAGGTCATCCAGGTCAACCTCATCGGTACCTTCAACGTGCTGCGCCTGTCCGCGACCGAGATCGCCAAGACCGAGCCGCTCAACGAGGACGGTGAGCGCGGCGCGATCGTCAACACCGCCTCGCTCGCGGGTATCGAGGGCCAGATCGGCCAGATCGCCTACTCCTCCTCCAAGGGCGGCGTCATCGGCATGACCCTCCCGGCGGCCCGCGACCTCGCGGCCGTCGGCATCACGGTCAACACCATCGCCCCCGGCATCCTGGAGACCCCCATCTACGGTGAGGGCCCCGAGTCGGAGGAGTTCAAGAAGCGCCTGGCCGCGCCGGTGCCCTTCCCCAAGCGCCTGGGCACCGCCGAGGAGTTCGGCAGGCTGGCCCGCGCCCTGCTGGAGATCAGCTACGTCAACGGCGAGGTCGTCCGTATCGACGGCGCCCTTCGCATGCCGCCGAAGTAGGGGGACACCGTGTCCGACGAGGTTCTCTACACGGCCGAGGACGGCGTCGCCGTCATCACCATCAACAGGCCCGGGGCCAAGAACGCGGTCAACGCCGCGGTCGCCGCCCAGGTCGCCGAAGCGCTGGACGACCTGGACGCGCGCAAGGACCTGAGCGTCGGCGTCATCACCGGCGCGGGCGGCACCTTCTGCGCCGGGATGGACCTCAAGGCCTTCATGAAGGGTGAGGTCCCGATCGTGGAGGGGCGCGGGTTCGGCGGGTTCGCCGAGCGCGGGCCGAGGAAGCCGCTGATCGCCGCGGTGGAGGGTTACGCCCTCGCGGGCGGGTTCGAGGCGGTGCTCGCCTGCGACCTGGTCGTGGCGGCCGAGGACGCCAGGTTCGGCATCCCCGAGGTCAAGCGCGGCCTGGTCGCCGGCGCCGGCGGCCTGCTGCGCCTGCACCACCGCATCCCGCGCAACATCGCCATGGAGTTCGCCCTGACCGGTGACTTCGTCGGCGCCCCGCGCCTGGCCGAGCTCGGGCTGGTCAACCACGTCACCGCCAGCGGCGGTGCGCTGGAGGGCGCCAGGGAGCTGGCCGCGCGCATCACCGCCAACGGCCCGCTGGCTGTGCGGGTGTCCAAGGAGGTCATCACCTCCTCGGACGACTGGTCCACCGAGGAGATGTGGGAGAAGCAGAACGAGCTGGCGGGCCCGGTGTTCGTCAGCCAGGACGCGATGGAGGGCGCTGCGGCCTTCGCCGAGAAGCGCGCCCCCGTGTGGAAGGGCGAGTAGCCCCCACCCCGCGCAACGCGAACGGCGGCCGTTCCCCCGGACGGGGGCGGCCGCCGTCGCCGTTCCGGCCGGTTCCGCGGCATGTGCGACGGCGAATGACTTTGGCCACACTCCACGTGACGGTGCCCGGGAGGGTCCCGGCCGGGCGGCCTCAGGACTACTTGCGCAGTCCGACGCGGCGCAGGGCGCGCCCCCCGGCCCGGCGCATACGCCGGTAGGGCGTCGTCTTCCCGGCTTTCTCCAGAGCGGCCAGACGTTTGCCCGCCTGGGCGAGTTTCCTCTCCGGGGATTCCTGCCGCTTGTTCAGCTGGGTGTTCTTCTCTGGGGAGCCCTGTCGCTTCTTGGACTTCTGCTGTTCCTGGGTGAGGTTCCGGACGCTTTCCTTGAGCCACCCCATCCGGTAACCGAGGCCGCCGTCGTCGTCGGACCACACCTCGACCGGCGGTGTGAAGTCGACGCCCCTGATGCGCTCCTCGAAAGCGGCCCCGCCGTCCTGGAGGACATGCGGGATGCCGTGTTTCCCGACGTATCCCGTCATCCGCTCGAAGCGTTCGCCGTGCCCCTTGACCAGCGCCGTGTAGTCGGCCCGCTCGTACAGCTTCGCGGCGCCGAACTCCTCAGAGGGCTCGGTCATGTTGCGGTGCGGGATATCGAAGTACCGGCTCGGTTCCGGGGCGCGGGAGTCGTGGCACATCACCACGGCGGGGGTGCCGGCCAGGAGCGAGGCGGTGTTCCCGTGGACGCGGGTGCCGAACACGAGGTCGTAGTCGTTCAGCGCTCTGGTCCAGGTGATCGGGTCCGGGTGGAGGCGGACCCGGTTCTCCTCGAAGAGCGGATGGCTGCGCACGACCGGCAGATCCTTGTACCGGCCGGAGGCCCGGGAGGTGTCACCCCAGTAGAGCCTCTCCAGGTCGGGGATGCCCTGGGCGGTGTACCTCAGGTTCGGGTAACGCCGGTAGTTGTCCGTGAGGATCTGGCCGAGGCCGCTCATGGTCCCGTTGGCGGTGTACATCCCGATCCTGGCATCGGTGTCCAGCGCCGACGCCTTCTTCTCCACGGACAGGGAGCGGCCGTGGCGGAACATGGGGGGACGACCGATGACCTCGACGTCCTTGGAACCGGGGCGGTCGAGGCGGCTCTGGGTGAACTCACCACGGACACCGGTGGAGGGCGCGCGGTCCAGGACGGTTGAGACGAACCGCTTGACGGACGCGTCCAGGGGGCGCACGCGGTCCAGGCCGTGGTCCGGCGAGGACTGGGCCCCGAGCCGCTGAAGACGAGGTTGCCGAGGTTCTTTCCGCCCACGCTGTTCTGGAGCGTTCCTCCGGCCGCCATCGCCTCGAAGGGGGGCTTGCTCGTGCGTAGAAGGATTCTCGCCATGGGGGACTCCGGTTGGTCAGGAGGGGGGAAGTGGCTGAGCGGGCGCCTTTCCCAGCCTTGGAAAGAGGGATGGAAGCGATCATGGTCGGCGCGCCAGAGTCATTGCGACGGTCGCCCGGAGTCATTCGGTGGTCACCATCGCATGCTCCTTTGTCGGTCACGAAGGAAGGGCCACTGATGCCGCGAAGGGGAATCAGGCCAATTGACGTACCGCACAACATGGCGAATTCACGAAAACCATGTAGGCCATTATTGGTCCTGTGCGTGGTGCCGGGCCGCTCAGAGGGCGGCTCATGTGGTCCCGAGCACCTTGTCGGCATGGGTTAACCTGGGATCTACTTTGCCCACCTTGTCCTGACATGTCACCCAGTCCCGCGTCTGCGGGGGTGACGAGTGCGGGAACCTGATTCGCCATCTCCCCCCACCCCCACAGCGAGGGACTCGTGTCACCGCGGCCTCCGCTGCGAGATGGGTGTGTTCGGATCCGCGGAGCCTTGGAGTCGTTTGTGGTCGCCCTCAGTGTCATCGTGCCCATGTACAACGTGGAGAGATACCTCGACGAGTGCCTGCGCTCCCTACAGGTGCAGTCGTGGGACGACCTCGAGGTCGTGATGGTGGATGACGGCTCCCCGGACGGGAGCGCGGAGATCGCGGCCCGTTACGCCGAACAGGACGCGCGGTTCAGGCTCATCCAGCAGGAGAACGGTGGCCTGGGCGCGGCCCGCAACACGGGGATCCGGCACGCCGAGGGCGACTTCATCACCTTCGTGGACAGTGACGACGTGATCCCGTCCTACGCGTTCGGCTACCACATGGAGAGCCTGAGGCGCAGCGGATCCGACTTCTCCTCGGGCAACGTGCACCGCCTCAACGAGCTGGGCACGCGTCAGTCGCCCATGCACCGCAAGGTCTTCCGCACGGCGAAGACCCGTACGCACATCACGCGCGAGGACACGCTTCTGGTGGACCGGCTGGCCACCAACAAGGTCTGGCGCCGCTCCTTCTGGGACAAGCACGGGATGACGTTCCCCGTCGGGGTCCTGCACGAGGACATCCCGGTGGCCATTCCCCTGCACTTCCTCGCCGACTCCGTGGACGTGCTCTCGGCGCCCGTCTACCTCTGGCGGGAGCGCCCCAGCGACGACAAGTCCATCACCCAGGACCGGCTGCGGCCACAGGCCCTGGAGGACCGCGTCACCGCGGTCACCTCGGTCAGTGAGTTCCTCGGCGAGAACTTCTCCCCCCTGGAGAAGCGGCGTTGGGACGCGGTCGCGCTGGCCAGTGACCTGCGCCTCTTCCTCCAGGTACTGGACCGGGCGGACGAGGACTTCACCGAGCGCCTCCTCGACCTCGGCAACGCCTACCTGGACAAGGTGGACGAGAAGGTGCTGCGCGACCTCCCCGCCATCGAGCGCCTGAAGTGGCACCTGGTCAGGCAGAGGAAGGCCGACCAGCTCCGCGAGGTCATCGTCTTCAACAAGAGTGCCGAGTACAAGAAGGCCAAACTCGTCCGGCACGGGCTCCGCTACTACGCGGAGTACCCGTTCAAGGACGACCCCGCGCAGGGAGTTCCGCGCTCGGTCTACCGGGTGCGGTCCGAACTCAAGCTCCGCCAGAAGACCGAGAAGCTCGAATGGGCCGACGGGAAGCTGGTCGTCGAGGGCAGGGTCTGCCTGAAGTACCTCCGTCCCAACAAGCGCCTCCAGCAGCAGGTCCGGGCCTGGGCGGTCAACACCCAGGACGGCAGGCGCGTACGCCTGAGCACGAGTACGCACCAGGCCAACGAGTTCCGCCTCTCCCAGAAGATGACCACCTCCCGCAAGGACTGGGGCGGCTACCGGATCGTCATCGACCCCTCCGAACTGGGGGAGGACGGTGACTGGTACGTGGAACTGGGCGTGGTCAACCGGGGCTTCCGCCGCACGGAACGCCTGAGGAAGCCCGCCGCGGCCGATGTCCGGATGGTCGGTCCCGAGCAGGTCCGGCCGGGTGTCTGGGCCCGTCCGCACTGGGTGGACGGCTACGAGCTGCACCTGAACGTCGAGCGTCCGGCGGTCGTCCTCGACGAGTCCCGGGTCGAGGGGTCCTCCCTCGTTCTCAGCGGTCGGAGGACGGAGGACCCGGCGCGGGACCTGAGCGCGTACGTCCAGTGCCTTCCGGGGGACGTCGAGGTTCCGGCACGGGTGGAGGCGGACGGTGCGGCCGTGCGCGTGCTCGTCGACCTCGCCGACCTCACGGACGGTTACGAGGACAGGGCCGCGATCCCGGGAAGCGACCCCTGCGAGGAGTGGTCGGTCCACGTCAGGGATGACGCCGGGCGTTCCTGGTGGGTCCCGTTCGCCGACGGCGGTCCCGAGGGGCGCTACTCGCACTCCGGGCTGAGCGTGCGGGTGAACCCGGACTTCGCCGGGCGGACCATGCTCAGGGTGGAGCGGCCCCAGCCCCTCCTCACCAGCGTCTCCTGGGACGACTACACCCTCAACCTCCGGGGTGAGTACTCCGATACGCCCTCGGGAGAGCTCTCCCTCGTGGTCAAGGCCGTCGGCCGGATGGAGGAGCACCTGTTCCCGGTGGAGTTCCGCGACGGACGGTTCTCGGCCGCCGTCCAGCCCACCGCGATCCCGAACTTCGGCACGACTGTGCCCCTCACCCCCGGCAACTACCGTTTCCTGCTGCGCGACGGCCTCGGCGGCGCCCAGCAGGACGACCGCAGGATCGGCTTCTCCCAGGAGCTGCGTACGGCCAAGTTCCCCGCTCCGGAGAAGGAGGGCGGTTTCGACCTGGAGCTCAGGTCGGACGGCAGGGGATGGCCCGTCCTGCAGCTCGGCTCGGTGCTGCGCCCGGAGGAGCAGGGATCCTACGCCCAGCAGGTCCTGCGCGAGCAGGTCTACCCCAAGCTGCGCAAGAAGCCGGTGAAGCCCGGCATCGTCTTCGACAGCTACACCGGAAAGCAGTTCTCCGACAGCCCGCGGGACATGTACGAGGAGCTCCAGCGCCGTGGCGTGGACACGCCGATGTCGTGGATGGTGCGCAACCGCCAGCTGACCCTGCCCCCGGGGCTGACCGAGGTCCGGCACACGAGCCGGGAGTACTTCGAGGCACTGGCGCGCTCGGAGTACATCGTCTCCAACGCCCACCTGCCCATGTGGTTCGAGAAGCAGCCGGGGCAGAAGGTGGTGCAGACCTGGCACGGTTCGATGCTCAAGCGCATCGGCTTCGACATCGAGCACGTCCAGTTCGCCAGCCGCAACTACTACGAGCGGCTCAAGCACGAGACCAACCAGTGGGACTACCTGATCTCCCCGAGTCCCTGGGCGACCCCGATCCTGCGCCGCGCCTTCGGCTTCGAGAACGAGATCCTGGAGACCGGCTACCCGCGCAACGACATCTTCCACCGCCCCGAACGCGAGACGTTGGCGGAGAAGGTCCGTGAGCGCCTGGGATTGCCGGAGGGCAAGAAGGTCATCCTGTACGCCCCGACCTGGCGGGACGACAAGTTCTACTCGGCCGGCAAGTACAAGCTGGACCTGCACCTGGACCTTCAGCGGCTGTACGACGCCCTCGGCGACGATCACGTGCTGCTGTTCCGCAGGCACCCCAACATCGTCGACCGGGTGCCGAACGTGGGCAAGGACTTCGTCTTCGACGTCTCGGCCTACCCCGAGATCCAGGAGCTGTTCCTGGTCACGGACATCCTGGTCACGGACTACTCGTCGCTGATGTTCGACTTCGCCAACACCGGCCGTCCGATCCTGTTCTTCACCTACGACCTGGAGGAGTACCGGGACAGCCTGCGCGGGTTCTACTTCGACTTCGAGGAGACCGCTCCGGGCCCCCTGCTCCGCACCACCGACGAGGTCGTCGACGCCGTCCGGGACATCGACCGTGTCCAGGACACGCACAGGGCCCGGTACGAGGCCTTCGTGAACCAGTTCTGCCCGCTGGACGACGGCAAGGCCGCGGCCCGGGTCGTGGAGCAGGTCTTCGGCGAGCTGCTCTGAGCCGGGCGGTTCCGAGGGGTGGAGGGGCCGCGCCCGACGGCGCGGCCCCACGAAACGGAAGGAAACAAGGGCTGTGCGGATCCTGCTGACCGGAGGGGCCGGGTACATCGGCTCCCACACCGCGGTCGAGCTGGTCGGCCGGGGACACCAGGTGGTCGTCCTCGACAACCTGGTCAACAGCAGCGTGGAGGCCGTGCGCCGGGTCGAGAAGATCACCGGCGCGCAGATCCCGTTCGTGGAGGGCGACTGCACCGAGCACCGCGTCGTCGAGCGCGTCCTGGTGGACCACGGCATCGACGCCGTCGTGCACTTCGCCGGACTCAAGGCGGTCGGTGAGTCCGTGAGCCAGCCGCTGCGCTACTACCGCAACAACCTGGACGCCCTGCTCACCCTCGCCGAGACCATGGGCCGGGTGGGGGTGCGCGACCTGGTCTTCAGCTCCTCGGCCACGGTCTACGGCGACCCGGAGACGGTGCCGATCACCGAGGGCAGCGCGCTGCGGGTGACCAACCCCTACGGTGCGACCAAGCTGTTCGGGGAGAGGATCCTGGAGGACCTGGCGGCGTCCTCCCCCGACTGGCGGATCACCGTGCTGCGGTACTTCAACCCGGTGGGGGCACACCCCAGCGGGCTGATCGGGGAGGACCCCAACGACATCCCCAACAACCTCTTCCCCTACATCTCCAAGGTCGCCGCTGGGCGGCTGTCCGAGCTCACGGTCTTCGGCGACGACTACGACACACCCGACGGGACCGGTGTCCGGGACTACCTGCACGTGGTGGACCTGGCGAGGGGGCACGTCGCGGCGCTCGACCACCTGGGCTCCCAGAAGGGACTGAGGGCCTTCAACCTGGGCACGGGCCGGGGGACCTCCGTCCTGGAGGCGGTCCGCGCCTTCGAGCAGGCGTGCGGCCGCCCCATCCCCTTCCGCGTGGGCCCGCGCCGCGACGGGGACATCGCCACCTGCTTCGCCGATCCGGGCCAGGCCAACCGCGAACTGGGCTGGCGGGCCGAGCACACGGTGGCCCAGGCGTGCGCCGACGCCTGGCGCTGGCAGTCGGCCAACCCCGACGGCTACCGCTGATCCGCCGCACCGGACGCACTCCTCTCCACCCGTCCAGGGCTGCCGTGTCCTTCCAGAGGACAACCCTTCCGCCGTGTCAGGCGTCGACCAAGGGATGACAAAAGGAAGGAAAACAGGTCATGGACCTTGATTGGGAAGAGGAGTACGAGGAGGGCGAAGAGCACTTCTACGACGATGACGGTGCCTTCGGCGTCGGAGTTCTTCCCCAGCCCGGGACCGTGCGCGGGGAGTGACCCCGGACGGACCGGTGGGAAACGTGCCCGATCGGCCGTGACCGATGACGCGGGGCCGTGCCGGAGGAACGGCACGGCCCCGCGTGGTGCGGTGGGACGGGGGCCGGGATCAGCCGGCGGCGGACCCCTCCGCCCTCGCGGCGGTGCCGCCCGAGGCCCTCCGGTCCGGGAGGAGCACACCCAGGCCCCAGTGCAGCAGCAGCCCGGTGAGCAGCCCCACGACCCAGCCGTAGTCCGCCAGCGGCGCCAGGAACGGGACCAGGCCCTCGGCCGGGAACGGCCCGGAGCCCTCGGGGGAGTGCGAACCGCCCACGGCCAGCAGCGAACCGACGCCGAAGGCCACCAGCGCGCGCCAGTTCCATCCGTGCGTGTACCAGTACTCCGATCCGCGCTCGTACAGCGCGGGCAGGTTGATCCGGGTGCGTCGCAGCAGCCAGTAGTCGGCGAGCAGGATGCCCGCCACGGTTCCCAGGACGCCGCCGACCGTGCCCAGCCACGTGAAGATGTACACGTCCTCGTTCTCCAACAGCTTCCACGGGAAGATCAGGACGCTGAGCAGGCAGGTGGTGACCGCTCCGGTGCGGAAGCTGATCAGGCGCGGCCTGAGGTTGGCCAGGTCGTAGGCCGGGCCGACCAGGTTGGCGGCGATGTTGGTGGAGACCGTGGCCAGCAGGACGACGAAGACCGCGAAGAGCAGCCCGATGCCGCTGTCCATACGCGCGACGACGTCGATCGGGTTCCACAGCGGCTCGCCGTAGACGGCGGCGGTGCCCGCCGTGACCATGACGGCCAGCAGGGAGAACAGCGTCATCGTGGTGGGCAGGCCGAGTGACTGGCCCATGACCTGGGCGCGCTGCGAGGACGAGAACCGGGTGAAGTCGCTGATGTTCAGGGTCAGTGTCGCCCAGTAGCCGATCACGCCCATCAGTGACGGGAAGAACAGCGTCCAGAAGGACGGGCCCCAGTCCAGGGGCTCACCGGAGTCCAGGGACAGCATCGCGCCGAGTCCCCCGGCCTCCACGGCCATCCACGCCAGCAGGGCGACACCGCCGAGGACCATCAGCGGCGCCGCCCACACCTGGATCCTGCGCACGCCCTCCATGCCCCACAGGATGATGCCGAGCTGGGCCGCCCAGAACAGGCCGAAGGACAGCCACAGGGTCCACGGGTAGCCGCCGGCCACGGCCGCGCCGGTCCACCCGTCGCCGAACAGGCGCCCGAGCAGGACGTACACGCCCTGGCCGCCGACCCAGGTCTGGATGCCGTACCAGCCGCAGGCGACCGCCCCGCGCAGCAGCGCGGGCAGGTTGGCGCCGCGCAGGCCGAAGGAGGCGCGCGCGAACACGGGGAAGGGGATGCCGTACCTGGCGCCCGCGTGGCCGGTCAGCACCATGGGCAGCAGGACGGCGAGGTTGCCCAGGACGACGGCCAGCATGGCCTGGCGCCAGTCCAGTCCCGCCGCGATCAGCCCGCTGGCCAGGGTCCAGGCCGGGATGCTGACCGACATGCTCACCCACAGGGCGCTGAAGCTGCCGGTGCCCCAGGTGCGCCGGGACATCGGGACCGGCTGGAGGTCGGAGTTGACGAAGGCTCCCTCGGGGAGGGAGGTGCCCTCGGCCAGGGAGACCCGTCCGTCGGAGTGGGTGACGACGTCGGGTACCGGGGACGGTGGGGCGTGGATCACAGGTCACCTGGTTTCGGTGGGGCGGGCAGGAGGGATGGGGCACGGCACCGGGCCCCAACGGAGTGAAACCCGCAGAAAGGGGTGGAAAGTCCGTATCTGTTCCGGACCGCCGAATATCCTCGCACGTCACACGGGGATGTGACCGAGCCGTGTGCGGGCGGCCGGGCCGGTCAGTCGCCGAGGTCGACCTCGACCTCGTTGCCGCCCCGGAAGCGCGCGCTCAGGCCGATGTGGGAGACGTCGGCGGCGGACTCCACGTCGAAGGCGATGCTGACGCCCACCGGGGAGCCGTCGTCGGGCAGGTCCTGCCAGATGGGGCTCCGGAGTTCGAGGGTGGCGTTGTAGTCCTCCCCGATCCGCTCGCCGGAGGAGGTGTACACGTGCTGTTCGTCGCGCCAGAACTCGCCGGCGCCCGCGTCGGCGACGTCGACGTGCACGATGAGGTACTCGCCGCGAGGGTGGTGGCCGTCGATCTCGGCGGTGACCTCGGTGCCGGTGACCGTGAAGAGCATGCCGTCGTGCTCGACGGTCTCGTTCGTGCCGGGCGTGTCCGTGGCGGTCGGCGCACGTGTCCCGCCGCTGCCCGTGCCCCCGTCGCCGCCGTCCTCGCCGCGGTCGTCGAGGACGAAGACGGTGAGCAGGGCCAGGACGACGCCGACGACGAACAGGCCGCCGCAGCCCAGGCCGACGAACAGCCAGGGGGAGGTCTTCTCCGGGCCCCGGGGATCCTGGGGGGACGGGAATCCTGGCGGGCCCGCGGGTCCGCCCGGCCCGGGAGGCCCGAAGCCGGGGGGAGGCGGCCCCATCGGAGGCCGCCCGCCGTCGGACGGCCCCGTGGACGGTCGGTCACCGGACCCGGGCCCGTGGCGGTGCGGTCCGTGCGGATCGGGTGGCTGACTCATGGCGGGCCTGGCTTTCTGAGCGGGCGGCGGTCGGTGTGCCTCCGGTTCCCAGTGTGGAGGAGGGCCCCGCCGTTCACCGCCCACCACACGGTCCCGCCCTCGGTCGCGCGGGACCACACTGGGTCCATCCTTTCCTGAATCCAGGATTGTGTGTACCGTTGGGGCATGTTCACCCTCGCCACCGACATCGACGCCCTGGCCCGCTTCGGCAGGGCCCTGGCCGACCCCATCCGCTGCCGGGTCCTGCTGGCCCTGCGCGAGAGCCCCGCCCATCCCGCCGACCTGGCCGAGACCCTGGGCGTCAGCCGCACCCGCCTGTCCAACCACCTGGCATGCCTACGCGACTGCGGCCTGGTCGTGGCCGTGCCCGTGGGGCGGCGGGTCCGCTACGAACTGGCCGACGCCCGCCTGGGCCATGCCCTGGACGACCTGCGCAGCGCCGTGCTGGCCGTGGAGACCGACGCCACGTGCGTCGACGCCGAAGAGGAGGGCTGCCGCTGATGTCCCGCCCGCTCGCCCCGCCGCTGAGCGAGGAACGCCGCGCCACCCTGACCCGGCGTGTGCGCCTGCTGGTGGCCGCCACCATCGCCTACAACCTCGTCGAGGCCGTCGTCGCCCTCACCGCGGGCACCCTGGCCTCCTCCACCGCCCTGATCGGCTTCGGGCTGGACTCGCTCATCGAGGTCTCCTCCGCCCTCGCGGTCGCCTGGCAGTTCTCCGCCCGCGACCCCGAGGTGCGCCAGTCCAGGGAGAGGCGGGCGCTGCGCGTCATCGCGGTGTCCTTCTTCGCCCTGGCCGCCTACGTCACCGTCGAGGCCCTGCGCTCCCTGATCGGCGGAGCCGAGGCCGAGCCCTCCACCGTCGGGATCGCGCTGGCCGCCCTGTCGGTGGTGGTCATGCCCTTCCTGTCGCTGGCCCAGCGCCGTGCGGGCCGCGGGCTGGGCTCGGCCACCGCGGTGGCCGACTCCAAGCAGACGCTGCTGTGCGCCTACCTGTCGGCCGCGCTGCTGGTCGGGCTGGGCGTCAACGCCCTGTTCGGGTGGGCCTGGGCCGACCCGCTGGTGGCGCTGGCCATCGCCGTCGTCGCCGTCCGCGAGGGGCTGGAGGCCTGGCGCGGGGACGCCTGCTGCGCCCCGGCCGGGATCGCCCTGACCGCTCCCGACACCACCGCCGGCCCCGCCGAATCCGACGAGGGGTGCGCCTGTGCCCCCGGCTGCTCCTGCTGTTCCTGATCCGTCCCCGCTCCGGCCCCGGTGTCCGCCGGGGCAGGAGCCCCCGGAGGTCCCCGTGGCCGCCGCCCCGTCCCTCTCCCCGCTGGGGCCGCTGCCGGCCGGCCTGGTCGCGGCCGTGCCCGTAGTGCTCCCGGCCGCGGCGGCCGGGGCGCAGGGACCGGACCCGGGAACAGTGCGGGAGACGGCGGCCGCCGTGCCCGCGGCTCCTAGTGTGGGGACATGGCACGACTGCTCATCGTTCACCACACGGTCTCGCCCGCCACCCAGGAGCTGCTGGGCGCGGTGCTCGACGGTGCCCGCACCGACGACATCGAGGGGGTGGAGGTGCGGACCGAGGCCGCGCTGTCGGCCACGGCCAGCGACCTGTTCGGCGCCGACGCCCTGATCCTGGGGACCCCGGCCAACATCGGCTACATGTCCGGCGCCCTCAAGGTCTTCTTCGACACGGTCTTCTACCCCGCCCAGGGAACGACCGGGGGGCTGCCGTACTCCCTGTACGTGCACGGGGACAGTGACACCTCCGGCGCGGTCCGGGCGGTCGAGTCCATCGCCAAGGGCATCGGGTGGGAGCGCCACCGGCCGCCGGTCACCGTGACCGGCCGTCCGGACGCCGGGGCCCGGGAGGCCTGCTGGGAGCTCGGTGCCGTCACCGCCCTGGCCGCACTGGAACGGGCGTGATGCGCGCCACTCCGCATTGACCTCAAGTAATATTGAGGTTGGAGGATCTCCACGACGAGGCACACCGCACGTCGGACTGGAGATCCCATGAACACCACCACCACCGCCGCCACCCCGACCCCCGCCACCCGACGCCCGGGCGCCCCCTGGTGGGCGGCCGGAGCCGTCTCCGTCGCCGCGGCCACCGCCGCCAACCTGGTACTCCTCGGCCTCGGCCACCTCGTGGGGGCCTCCATGGAGCATCCGGACGGAGCCGGAGGGATCGCCGCGGTGGAGGCCGGGGGAGTGGCCCTCATGAGCGCGGCCCCGCTCGCCGCCGGCTTCACCGCCGCGGTCCTGCTGTCCCTGCTGTGGAAGGGCTTCCTCCGCACGGGCCAGATCGTCGGGACCGTGCTCGCCGCGGCCTCCACCGCGATGCCGTTCTTCGCGGGAACCGACCTCGCCACCGAGGCCGTCCTCGCCCTCATGCACGTCGTGCTGGTCCCGGCGGTGTGGTTGGGCCTCGGCGCCGTCCGCCGCCGGGCCCTCTCCTGAAACCGGTCCCGCACACGGCGGCGCCCCCGCCGACCGCGGCGGGGGCGCGCCGGAGGCGGGGCGGCGGGGTCAGAGCCGGTCCCAGGCCTCGGTGAGGACCTTGCGCAGGACGCGCTCGATCTCGTCGAACTGCTCCGGGCCGCAGGTCAGCGGCGGGGACAGTTGCACGACCGGCTCCCCCCGGTCGTCGGCGCGGCAGATGAGCCCGGCGTCGAAGAGCGCTCCGGACAGGAAGCCCTTGAGCAGCCGGTGGGACTCCTCCTCGGTGAAGGTCTCCTTGGTCTCCTTGTCCTTGACCAGCTCGATGCCGTAGAAGAACCCGTCACCGCGCACGTCGCCGACGATCGGCAGGTCCAGGAGCTTCTCCAGGGTCGCGCGAAGGACGGGCCCGTTCTCCCGGACGTTGTCGAGGACGCCCTCGCTCTCGAACAGGTCGAGGTTGGCCAGCGCCGCGGCCGCCGCCACCGGGTGCCCGGCGAAGGTGATGCCGTGCAGGAAGGCGGCCCCCTCCTCCTTGAAGGGCTCCATGAGCTTCTCGCGCGCGATGAGCCCGCCGAGCGGGACGTACCCGCTGGTGGCGCCCTTGGCGAAGGTGATCATGTCGGGCAGGTAGCCGTACCTGGTCGCCCCGAAGTACTCGCCGAGGCGTCCGAAGGCGCAGATCACCTCGTCGGAGACCATCAGCACGCCGTGGCGGTCGCAGATCTCGCGTACCCGCTGAAGGTATCCGGGCGGCGGCGGGAAACAGCCCCCGGAGTTCTGGACGGGCTCGACGTAGACGGCGGCGACGGTCTCGGGGCCGCTCTGCACGATGGCCTCCTCGATCTGGTCGGCGGCCCAGCGGCCGAAGGCCTCCAGGTCGTCGCCGTGCCGGGGAGCGCGGTAGAAGTTCGTGTTCGGTACCTGGACCGTGCTGGGCACCAGCGGCTCGAACGGGGTCTTGATCGCCTGCAGGCCCGTGATCGACAGGGCGCCCATGCTGGTCCCGTGGTAGGCGAGCCTCCTGCTGATCACCTTGTGCCGGGTGGGCTCACCGATCGCCTTGAAGTACTGGCGGGCCAGCTTCCAGGCCGACTCGACCGCCTCGGAGCCGCTCGTGGTGAAGAAGACCCGGTCGAGGTCGCCCGGCGCCAGCCCCGCGAGGCGGTCGGCCAGTTCGACCGCCCTGGGGTGCGCGTAGGTCCAGATCGGGAAGTAGGCCAGTTCACGCGCCTGCTCGGCGATGGCGTCGGCGATCTCGGACCGGCCGTGGCCCACCTGCGAGACGAACAGGCCGGCCAGGCCGTCCAGATACCTGTTCCCGTCGGAGTCGTAGACGTAGGCGCCCTCGCCCCGGGTGATGACGGGAACGTCGGCGTCGTCGTAGGCGGCCATCTCCGTGAAGTGCATCCACAGATGGTCCTTGGCGGCCCGCTGGAGTTGCTCCGGGCTCAGGTGCGCTGCCACTTGGTTCTCCAAGATCGCTGGGTGGTGCGGGGACCGTGGAGGTCGACCCGGGGGTCTTAACAGAACCCACTCAATAGAAATAGTGGCATCTATGGCCCTTCTGTCAAGTATCCGTCGAGAAACAGAAACTTTACAACGGAATCCCTTGAATGCACGAGTCACGGGTGGCAGTGTGACGGATCACAGCCCATGTGCGCCGAGAACGCACCCGACCGCAGGGAGCCGTAGTGACCCAGGAGCCCGGACCCGACCACCTCCGTAACTTCGTCGACGGCGAGTACGTCGACACCGTGGACGGGATGCGCGGCGACCTCGTCGACCCGTCCACCGGAAAGGTCTTCGCCACGGCCCCGGTGTCCACGGCGGAGGACGTCGACAACGCCTTCAAGGCGGCCCAGCGCGCCTTCGACTCCGGATGGCGCGACCGGACCCCCGCCGAACGGCAGATCGCCCTCAACAAGTTCGCCGACCGGGTGGAGGAGCGCGCGGACGAGCTGGTCGACGCCGAGGTCCGCAACTGCGGCAAGCCGGTCGGCCTCACCCGGACCGAGGAGATCGGCCAGGTCCTGGACGCACTGCGCTTCTTCGCGGGCGCCACCCGCAACCTGGAGGGGCGTGCCGCGGGCGAGTACCTCGCCGACCACACCTCCTGGACCCGTCGGGAGCCGCTGGGCGTCGTCGGCCAGATCACGCCGTGGAACTACCCCATGGCCATGGCGGCCTGGAAGATCGGCCCGGCCCTGGCCGCGGGCAACACCATCGTCCTCAAGCCCTCCGACACCACCCCGGTCTCCACGCTGCTGCTCGCCGAGATCGCCGCCGAGTTCCTCCCGCCCGGCGTGTTCAACGTCGTCGCCGGGGACCGCGGCACCGGCCGCGCCCTGGTGGACCACCCCGCGCCGCGGCTGATCTCCCTCACCGGCTCCACCCGTGCCGGGTACGAGGTCGCCCAGGCCGGGTCCAGGGACCTCAAGCGCCTGCACCTGGAACTGGGCGGCAAGGCGCCGGTCGTGGTCTTCGACGACGCCGACGTCGAGCGCGCCGCCGCCGGGATCGCCGAGGCCGGGTACTTCAACGCCGGGCAGGACTGCACCGCCGCCACGCGCGTGCTGGCGGCGCCGGGGATCCACGACGACCTCGCCGCCGCCCTCGCCGAACAGGCGCGCGGCACCGTCACCGCCCCGCCCAGCAACCCCGACGCCGCCTACGGCCCGCTCAACAACGCCGACCAGCTGGCCCGGGTGAGCGGCTTCCTGGACCGCGTCCCCGACCACGCCGAGGTCCTCGCCGGAGGCTCCCGGGTCGGCGACGAGGGCTTCTTCCACGCGCCGACCGTGGTATCCGGCCTGCGCCAGGGCGACGAGATGGTCACCGACGAGATCTTCGGACCGGTCATCACCGTGCAGCGCTTCACCGACGAGGACACCGCTGTGAGCTGGGCCAACTCCGTCGAGTACGGTTTGGCGTCCAGCGTGTGGACCCGCGACCACGCACGCGCCCTGCGGGTCTCGCGCCGCCTGGACTTCGGCTGCGTGTGGATCAACACCCACATCCCGATCACCGCGGAGATGCCGCACGGCGGCTTCAAGCACTCCGGCTACGGCAAGGACCTGTCGATGTACTCCTTCGACGAGTACACCCGCGTCAAGCACGTCATGAGCTACATCGGCGACTGAGCCCTCCCGTCGAGCCGCCCCGCGCGGCCCGGGCCCCGCCGCGAGTCCGCGGCAAGAACGAGACTGACAGGAAATACCCCACCATGGCTCCCACCAGCACCACCCAATCCGAGGTACCCGAAGCAGACACCGCTCCGGCCGTGGGGCCCGCGATCCGCCTGGCCGGAGTGACCAAGTCCTTCCGGACCGGTTCCGAAACGGTGCGCGCGGTCAACGGTGTCGACCTGGAGATCGAACGCGGGGAGTTCTTCTCACTGCTCGGGCCGTCCGGCTGCGGCAAGACCACCACCATGCGCATGATCGCCGGGTTCGAGGACCCCACCGGGGGTGTGGTCCACCTCGACGGCCGCGACGTCACCGGTGTGGCCGCCAACCACCGCGACGTCAACATGGTCTTCCAGAGCTACGCGCTCTTCCCGCACATGAGCGTGGCCGACAACGTCGCGTTCGGGCTGAGGCGCAAGAGGGTCCCCAAGGCCGAGGTCACCCGCCGGGTCGGCCGGATGCTCGACCTGGTCGAGCTCGGGAACCGCGCCAAGCACCGACCGTCACAACTGTCCGGCGGCCAGCAGCAGCGCGTCGCCCTGGCCCGCGCGCTCGTCAACGAGCCCTCCGCCCTGCTCCTGGACGAGCCGCTCGGCGCGCTCGACCTCAAGCTCCGCCAGTCCATGCAGGTCGAGCTCAAGCGCATCCAGCGCGAGGTCGGCATCACCTTCGTCTACGTCACCCACGACCAGGGCGAGGCGCTGACCATGTCCGACCGCATCGCCGTGATGAACAACGGCGTGGTCGAGCAGCTCGGCGCGCCCGCCGAGATCTACGAGCGCCCCGCCACCAGGTTCGTCGCCGACTTCATCGGTACCAGCAACCTCGTCCGCGGCGTGGTCGGCGCCGCCGCGGGAAGGCTGTGGAAGGTCGAGGTCGCCGACGGCTCCACCGCCCTGGTCGCCGAACTGCCCGGGACGGTCACCACCGGCTCCCACATCCACCTGACCGTCCGCCCGGAGAAGATCCACATCGGGACCGACCGGCCCGAGGGCGACGTCAGCCGCGTCCCCGGCACGGTCGCCGAGACCGTCTACACGGGTGCGGCCACCCAGTACCAGGTGGACATCGGCGGCGGCGAGGAGATCACGGTCTACCGGCAGAACGCGTCGGGCTCCACCCTGGTCGCCGATCGGGGCGAGCGGGTGTGGCTGTCCTGGCGACCTGAACACTCCTACGCGCTCCCGTCCTGACCGCACCGCCCGCGCACACCCCTCGCCGAGCCCCGCAGGGCACCAGTCACCCTCTCCAGTCTCAACAGACACATAAGCCCTAACAGGCACATCAGCCCCATAGTCACAGCAGATCCACCAGCCACGTCCGGTACCTCCGAGCACGGGAGGTGCCCGCCCCGCCCCGGACCCCCGGCCCCGTCCGCTCCGACACGGCGACGGCGGTCTCCGAAGAACCGAAGTAGGGAACGACGACATGAACAACCGACAGCGCCCCCCGCTGGACCCCGCCCTCCTGCGCGGGCTCACCCGGGCCCGCCGCGGTCCCCTGCCGATCCCCGGCATCACCCGCCGCCACACCCTCCAGGCGGGCGGCGCCGCCGCGGCCGCACTCGCCCTGTCCGCCTGCGGAGTCGACGGCCAGCAGCGCGAACCCGCCGCGAGCGAGGACTTCTGGGCCGGCAAGGAGCGCACGGGCAACCTGCGCTGGGCCAACTGGCCGTTGTACATGGACCCCGAACGCACCCAGATCCAGCAGTTCACCGAGTCCACCGGCATCAAGGTCGACTACAAGGAGGACGTGCACGAGGCCGCGTCGTTCTTCGGGCAGATCCAGCCCAAGCTCGCCAACGGCGACGACATCGGCTACGACCTGATGGTCCTGACCAACGGCTTCGAGCTGGCCAAGCTCATCGAGCTCGGCTACCTGGCGCGGCTGGACCACACCAGGCTCCCCGCCTTCGCCGAGTACGCGGGCGAGATCTACAAGAACACCTCCTACGACCCCGGCAACAAGCACACCGTCCCCTACGCCTCGGGCATCACCGGCATCGCCTACAACCCCGAGTTCGTCGACCGGGAGATCACCAGCCTGCAGGACCTGTGGGACCCGGCCTTCGAGGGCAAGGTCGGCATGTTCGCCGACCCGCAGGAGATCGCCGTCTTCGGCCTGCTCGCCAACGGAGTCGACCCGGCCGACTCCACCCGGGAGGACTGGGAGGCCGCGGCCGACAAGCTCCGCGAGCAGCGCGACTCCGGCGTGGTGCGCGCCTACTACGAGCAGGACTACATCCAGCCGCTCACCACCGGTGACCTGTGGATGACCATGGCCTGGTCCGGAGACATCTACCAGCAGAACGCCGAGGCGGGCACGGACCTCAAGTTCGTCATCCCCGACGAGGGCGCCACCCTGTGGACCGACAGCCTGATGATCCCGTACACCACCAAGGCCCCGGTCGACGCCATCGAGCTGATGAACTTCCTCTACGAGCCGGAGATCGCCACGGGCCTCACCGAGTACATCGGCTACATCTCCCCGGTCCCGCACGCGCAGGAGGTCATGGCCGAGTGGGCCGCCGCCGAGGGGGAGGGCGAGCGCGCCGAGGCCCTGCGCGCGATGTCGGAGAGCTCTCTGGTCTTCCCCGACGAGAGCGACTACCAGAAGCTCCACAACTACGTGGCGCTGGAGCCCGACCAGCAGGGGGAGTTCTCCTCCCTGTTCCAGGCAGTCACACAGAGCTGAGTCCGAGACCATGAGCAACCGAAAGATCACGCCCTACGTGCTGGTGCTTCCGGCGTGGGCCTGGCTGGCGCTGTTCTTCGTGGTGCCCATCGGCGGGATGCTGTCCATGTCGCTGACCACGGGCAGCGTGGTCACCGGTTTCCAGCAGACCTTCGAGGTGGGCAACTACGCCACCGCCGTCGGCACCTACTGGGAGCAGATCCTGCGCTCCCTGTTCTACGGCGCCTGCGCCACCCTCGTGTGCATCGTCCTGGGCTACCCGATGGCGTACTGGATCGCCTTCCGCGGCGGGGCCCACAAGTCCACCTACCTGCTACTGATCCTACTGCCGTTCTTCGTCTCGTTCGTGCTGCGCACCATCTCCTGGCGGTTCTTCCTCTCCGACAACGGGGTGGTGCTCGGCACGCTCAAGGACCTCGGACTGCTCTCGGAGGGCTTCGCCGTCCTCAACTCCGCGCTCGCGGTGATCCTCGGCCTGGCCTACAACTTCCTGCCGTTCATGGTCCTGCCGATCTACGCGGTCCTGGAACGCATGGACCCGCACCTGGTGGAGGCCGCGCACGACCTGTACGCCGACCGCTTCCAGGCCTTCGCGCGGGTGGTCCTGCCGGTGTCCCTGCCCGGGGTGTTCGCCGGGGTGCTGATGACCTTCATCCCCACCAGCGCCGACTACGTCAACGCCTCGGTGCTCGGAGGGACGCACAACACGATGATCGGCAACGTCATCCAGACCCAGTACCTGGTCAACAACAACTATCCGATCGCCGCCTCGATCACCTTCGTCCTCATGGGGCTGCTGCTGGTCGGGATCTTCAGCTACGCGCGTGCCCTGGGCACCGAGCGGGTCATGGAGGTGCACGCGTGAACACCGACGTCCACGGGCGGGGCACCGCCGCCGGAAACGCCGCCGGGAGCGGCGGAGGCACCACCGGGAACGGAACCGGGGGCGGTACCGCTCCGGCGGCCGTGCGCGGACGGGCGCGGCGCCGGGTCGACTGGGGCCGCTACCACACCTGGGCCGTGCTGGCCTGGCTGTTCGCGCCCATCGTGTTCATGATCGTGTTCAGCTTCAACGACCCGGCCGGGCGGCACAACATCACCTGGCAGGGCTTCACCCTGAAGTGGTACCAGAACGCGTTCGCCCATACCGAGCTCAACGAGGCGATGTTCAACTCGGTGAGCATCGCGCTGTTGTCGATGGTCGTCTCCGGCGGACTGGGCACTCTGCTCGGACTGGCCCTGGGCCGGTTCACCTTCCGGGGCAAGCAGCTCACCAACCTGGTGATGTTCGCGGCGATCAGCGCGCCCGAGGTGGTGATCGGCGCCGCGCTGCTGTCCACCTTCCTGATGATGAACGTGACCACCGGCTACTGGACGACGGTCATCGCGCACGTGATGTTCTGCGTGTCCTTCGTAGCCATCACCGTGCGGGCCCGCGTCATCACCCTGGACCCGCGCCTGGAGGAGGCCGCCCGTGACCTCGGCGCCGACTCGTGGACCACGTTCCGCCTGGTCACCCTGCCCATGCTGTTCCCCGCCATCATGGCGGGAGGACTGCTGGCCTTCGCCCTGTCCATCGACGACTACATCATCACCTCGTTCGTCAGCGGCGACGTCACCACCTTCCCGCTGTGGATCTGGGGCGCCACCCGCGTGGGCATCCCGCCGCAGGTCAACGTCATGGGCACCCTGCTGTTCGCGGTCGGGCTGCTCCTGGCGGTGGTCAACGTCGTCATGGCCCGGCGCCGGTCCGCGGCCGGGGACTGAGTCCCGTACCGGTACCCAACCACGAACGGAAGCGATAACCATGGCCGACGGAGCGACCCAGCGGGTGGCGAGGGCCCTGGCGGACACCCGGCCCCGGGTCTTCTGGCTCGATCCCGACATCCCGGGGCACGACGTCCCCGAGCCCGAGCCGCCCCTGTCCGGTGACGTGTCCACCGACCTGGCGGTGGTCGGCGCCGGCTTCAGCGGGCTGTGGACCGCGCTCATCGCCAAGGAGCGCGACCCCGACCGCGACGTGGTGCTGGTGGAGGCCCGTACCACGGGGTGGGCGGCCTCCGGGCGCAACGGCGGGTTCTGCGCCGCCAGCCTCACCCACGGCTACGACAACGGCGCCGAGCGCTGGCCCGAGGAGATCGGCGAGCTCGAACGCCAGGGCCGCGCCAACCTCGACGGTATCGAGGAGGCGGTGGCCAGGTACGGGATCGACTGCGGGTTCGAGCGCACCGGCGAGATCCTGGCCGCCACCGAGCCCTGGCAGGCTGAGGGGTTCGCCGAGTCCGCCGAGACGACGGCCGCCCTGGGCCACACCTCGTACGTGTGGGACGCCGAGCGCACCCGGCGGGAGATCGACTCGCCCACCTACGTGGGAGCACTGTACGAGCCCGACGGCGTCGCCATGGTCCACCCGGCCAAGCTCGTGTGGGGCCTGCGCGCCGCCTGCCGGCGGCTCGGCGTACGCGTCTTCGAGAACACGCCCGTGCGCGCGATCCGCTCCGTGCCGAGGGGCCTTCGCCTGGAGACCGGCGGCGGCGCCCTGCACGCGTCCAAGGTGGCCTGGGGGACCGGGGCCTTCCCCGGACCCCTGCGCCGGCTCAAGCACTACCTGGCCCCGGTCTACGACTACGCGCTGATGACCGAGCCGCTCACCGACGGGCAGATGGCTTCCCTGGGATGGAAGGGCCGCCAGGGGGTCTCCGACGCCGCGAACTTCTTCCACTACTACCGGCTGACCTCCGACAACCGCATCCTGTGGGGCGGCTACGACATCGTGCACCACTACGGCGGCAAGGTGCGTCCGGAGTTCGACCAGCGCCCGGAGACCTTCCGCAGGCTCGCCGGGCACTTCTTCGAGACCTTCCCCCAACTGGCGGACGTGCGGTTCACCCACAGCTGGGGCGGGGTCATCGACACGTGCAGCCGGTTCTCCGCCTTCTTCGGTACCGGGTACGGAGGCCGTCTGGCCTACGCCGCCGGGTACACGGGGCTGGGAGTGGGCGCGACCCGCTTCGGCGCTCAGGTGATGCTGGACCGCCTCGACGGCCTGGACACCGAGCGCACCCGGCTTCGCATGGTCCGTGAGAAGCCGCTGCCCTTCCCTCCCGAGCCGGTCCGCTCCCTGGGCATCGGGCTGACCCTGCGCGCCACGGCCGCCGCCGACCGCGACGGGGGACGCCGCAACCTGTGGCTGCGCGGCCTGGACGCGATGGGTCTGGGCTTCGACAGCTGACGACGGGACGACCGCGGAGGCGGCGCACCGGGTCGCGGGCCTGAGAGGGCAGGAGGGGAGAAAAGGGGGGAAAAGCCTGGGTAACGGCTTGGCCGGGGAAGCGGCGGGGGCGGCGTGGCGCTTCCGCCGCATCCGTGCGCCGGGACAGGATGGGGCAGGCCGCGAGGGGATCCGGGGCGGAACACGTGCGCACGCGCGCTTGCGTCCGCCGGGCGCCGTCTCCTGGCGGCATGCCGTCGCCACCGTCTCCGACACCGCACCGAACTCCCGTTCCAGGCACACCGCGCGGCCGCCCACTGGCCCAAGTCCTCAGGCCGCGCGGTGCTCTTCACCAGCGGTGATGGAGGAGGCGGCGGGCGGCGGGACGTCAGTAGCCCCGCCAGGCCCCCTGGTGGTACTGGATCACGCGGGGGTGCATGAGGGTCGACTCCTCCGAGCCGTCGCCGCGGCGGTCCTTGGGGAAGACCTGGGCGGCGGCCAGCAGGGGCTCGTCGAGGAAGCGCAGGGGCGGCGCGTCGTCGGGAACGTTCAGTTCGGGCGCCCCGTCCGCGGTGGCGAGGTAGAAACCCCAGTTGCCGAAGGACGGCACGTCCACGTTGTAGGGGGTGGCGGCCAGTCCGGCGTCCTTCATCGTGCGGCCCACACCCCAGTAGGCGTCCGGGGCGAAGAAGGGCGAACCGGCCTGCACCACCACGCGGCCCCGGTCCGACAGGGCGTGGCGCAGGAGCGAGTAGAACTCCACGGTGTAGAGCTTGGCGGTGCCGACGTCGGTGCCGTCCGGAAGGTCGGCGACGACCACGTCGAACCGTTCGTGGTTCTCGCGGAGCCACTGGAAGGCGTCGGCGTTGACGACCTCCAGGCGCGGATCCTCGAAGGAGTGCTCGTTGAGGTCGGTGATCACCGGATGGGTGGAGGCCAGCTCGATCACGGCCGGGTCCAGGTCCACGAGGGTCACCGAGTCCACGTCGTCGTAGGCGAAGATCTCGCGCAGGGCCAGGCCGTCGCCCCCGCCCAGCACCAGGACGTCCTCGTGCGGACCCGCCATCGCGGGGTGGACCAGCGACTCGTGGTAGCGGTACTCGTCCAGCGTGGAGAACTGCAGGCTCCCGTTGAGGAACAGGCGGACGTCCTCGCCGTCGAGGGACCGGGTGAGCACGATGTCCTGGTACTCGGAGCGCTCGGCGTGCGCGATCGGGTCCCGGTACAGGGCCTGGCGGGCGTCCACCTCGAACTGGTCGGCGTAGACGAAGGCCAGGCTGAGCAGCGCGATGATGAGCGCCAGGCCGGCGCCCAGGCCCGTGTAGGCGCGCCGTCCCAGTTCCGAGCGGAACAGCCACAGCACCACGGCCACACCGACCACGGCGTTCAGCGCTCCCACGACGAGGGCGCCCTTGGGCAGGCCCAGCAGCGGCAGCAGCAGGAAGGGGAACGCCAGACCGCCGATCAGCCCGCCCACGTAGTCGGCGGCGAAAAGGTCGGCGACCGCGTCGGAGGCGTCCTGCCTGCGGATGCGCTGGATCAGCGTCATCAGCAGCGGGATCTCCATGCCGATGAGCATGCCGATGAGGAACGCCAGCAGCACCAGCGCGGGCTGGTAGGCCGAGAACCAGGCGAAGGCCCCGTACAGCAGCAGCACCGACAGGCCGCCGACGAGCGAGAGCAGCCCCTCGATGACGGCGAAGGCCATGGCCGGGCGCGCCTGGAAGCGCTTGGACATCAGCGAGCCCGCACCCATGGCGAACACCATCACGGACAGGACCACGGAGGCCTGGGTGATGGTGTTGCCCAACAGGTAACTGCCGATGGCGACGAGCGCCAGTTCGTACACCAGGCCGCACGCGGCGCAGACGAACACCGCCAGCAGTACGAAGAAGCGGGCCGCCCTGGCCGAAACCGGGAGGCGGGACCGGGGGCGGACGGTCTTCTCAGTCAACACGGGTGCCTTCGTCTGGTGGTGCTGGTGGCCGGGGCAGGGGCCGTTCGGAAGCGGGGGAGGCGGGATCAGGTGAGGGCCGCGGCGATGACCAGGCCGATCGCCACGTGCGCGGAGGCGCTCACCCAGGTGGCCGGGTGCGGTTCGCTGTCACTGATCATGTGGGAGATCTTGGCGGGGACGAGGAGGTCGATCAGCAGGAACGACAGCGCCATGACGCCCAGGCCGATCAGGCCGTAGACGGCGGTCGAGAGCAGCCCGGCCCCCAGGCCGATCTCGGAGTCACTGGAGAGGATCGCCGAGGTGACGACGATGGCCGAGCCCAGCGTGTTGGCGGACACGAGCAGCACGGCGTTGCGGTTGCGGTCCTCCCAGATCAGCTTGTGCAGCTTACCGGGGGTGATGAGGTCGGTGAGCACGTAGCCCACCACGAGGATGGCGATGCCCACTCCGCCGTAGGCGAGGGCTGCGAGGGAGTTGAAGAGAATGACGTTCATGGTCCTGTCCGCTGGTAGGGGGATTCGTGGTCGGGTGCTGGAAGTGGGCGCTGACTACTTGCCGAAGCCGCCGCCGCCGCCACGGTAACTGCTTCCGCTGCCGTCGCTGTTGCTGCTGCCGCCGCCTCCGAAGAAGAAGAAGCCTCCGCCGCCGCCGGAGGAGCCGTCGCAGTCGTCATCGTCGTAGCCCTCGATCGAGACCTCGTCGTCATCCGGGCAGTACTCGTTGCTGTTGTTGTTGCAGGCACTGAGCAGGATCAGCAGGAGCAGGATGCCGCCACAGACGGCGAACACCGTGATGATGACACTCCTGTTGCTGTTCCCGGATGCCTCGTATGCGTTCATGGTGCGGATCTCTCAGAGGTGGGGGGCGTGGTCACGTTCGAGGTGGTCGTCACCAGTTCGCCGCTCTGCGGATAGGCGTGCCAGGTGCGCCAGCGGAGTGGTCCTCCGCGATCGGGGGTCAGGTGCAGCGCGGTGACCGCGAGGGGATCACCCGGAAAGGCGACGAGCAGGCCGCCGGGGGAGTCTGCCACCTCGTGGTGGAGCCGCTCCACCCTGAGGGCCAGTTCGTTACGCGACAGGGACTCCACGAGCGAGCCGAAACGGTACCGGCCCAGGTCCGGGCGCTCGATGCTGCCCGGCAGGCCGCCGGGCAGGCCGGGCAGGCAGGCCACGGTCTCCACCAGGGCCCCGGCTCCGCGCACCGGATCCGGCGTGACGGTCACCTGGTGGGAGGCACCGAGCACGCGCAGTTCGACACGGGCGCCCGGCACCCGCACGGTGCGGGTGGCCAGGGGGACGACCGGCGGGTGGTCCAGGGTCCAGACCAGGTCGTCGGCGCTGGTGTCGACGAAGGGGGCGCTGATGCTCGCGAGCACGTCTCGATCAGCTCCCCGGGAAGATGGTGAAGGTTCCCGGAGCGACCTTGGTCCCGGTACTGGCCTCCCAGCGGCCGTGGTCGAAGCGCTCGAAGGACAGCAGCCTGCCGTCGTCGGACTCGAAGTCGGCGTAGTCGACCCCGCCCTGCGCCTTGAGCCCGGTGGTGCCCTCGGAGCGGTAGGAGCCGGTGCCCTTCTCCTGGAGCTTGTAGACGACGCCCTCCACCTCGATGGACCTGCCCTGGGGGACGAGGTCCAGGTCGGGGCGGCCGGTCCACAGGGCCAGCTGCACGTCCGGGTCCTCCTCCACGGAGATCCAGCGCTTGCCGCCCTCGACCTCCAGGAAGTGCTCCGACCAGGTGTAGCCGCCCTCGGACAGGCGCAGGGTGCCGCGGATCCAGGTGCGCTCGGTGCCCCAGTCGACCATGTCGCCCGCCTTGAGCGTGCGCGGGTCGCCCGCAGTGCTGTCCCCCTTGTCGGCGAAGGGGTCCTGCGGCGGTGCGGGTGCCTTGGGGGAGGAGCTCCGGCTCTTGGAGCGCCGCAGGGCGACCACGACGGCTGCCACGACGGCGGCCGCGGCGATGACAAGGACGAGTATCAGGAGTTCTGTGGCCAATGTTCCTCGTTTCACGGTGGCGCACGGGACAGGGGATCGGGAGAGGGTGGCGCGGTCCTCGTTCACGGTTGTTCCCGAGGCCGTGCGGGGTCCTACTGGCGGTTGGACGCCGTCCGGGGAGCCGGGGTTCCTCCGGGGCCGGTTCCGGCCCCCGGAGAGCCGCCCGCACGACCTTCGCGAACGGCCGGATCCGGTGGCGGGTCCCCGTGGCCGGGACTCACGGGGCGCCCGGGGGTTCACGCGTGGGGATCGCCGGTCTCCACGGGGAGGGAGTCGTCACCTCCCCAGCGGCTCCACGAGCCCGGGTACAGGCGGGCACCGGTGTATCCGGCGTGCTCCAGGGCGAGCAGGTCGTGGCAGGCGGTGACCCCGGACCCGCAGTAGGCGGTGACGGTGTCCGCGGAGTCGGCGCCGAGGGCGGCGAAGCGCTCGCGCAGGGCTTCCGGGGCGGCCAGGAACCCGTCACCGTCGAGGTTTCCGGTCCACTCCGCGCTGCGGGCGCCGGGTACGTGCCCCGGACGGGCGTCGACGGGAGCGGGCCGCTCCCCGGTGTAGCGGCCGCGGGCACGGGCGTCGACCAGCAGGTGCGCCGGATCGCCGGCCCGGGCCCGGACGGTGTCGGTGTGCACGACCCGGTCCCCGGGCCAGGGCACCGGGGTGCGGTGGGCGGGCTCGGGCGTGACGTCGCCCTCCTCCAGCCCTCCGTTCCAGGCCTGGACGCCGCCGTCCAGGAACGCCGCCGGGGTGCCGAGGACGCGCAGCATCCACACGAGGCGGGCGGCGACCGAACCGCCCGCGTCGTCGTAGACGACCACGGAGGAGCCGTCGCCGATGCCGAGACGGCCGAGCGTGTCCGCGAAGTCGACCGGGTCGGGCAGCGGGTGGCGGCCGTTCCCGGGGCCGGCCGGTGCGGCGAGATCGGCGTCCAGGTCGGTGAAGACCGCGCCGGGCAGGTGGCCGGAGCGGTGGGCGTCGCGGCCGGAGCGGCCGTCGAGGTACCAGCGGGAGTCGACGAGAACGACCTGGTCACGGTGCTCGCGGAGCCAGTCGGCCGACACGGCCACCGGGAGGGACAAGGGTTCGGACATGGGCGACAGCCTAACGCCGAACCGCTGGTCACGGCATGCCCGGCCGGCCTCCGGCCGTGCGGTTCAGTCCCTGTCCACGCGATGGACGCGCATGATCCACCACAGGCCCACCACCGGCAGCACCAGCGGAATGAACAGGTAGCCGCCGCCGAAGTGCGACCACACCGTGTCGTCGGGGAACACCTCCGGCATGAGCACGCTGGCCGCGCCCACCACGAGTACCCCGACCACCTCGACGCTGCACGAGACCAGGGCGACCAAGCGCGAGATGCGTCCGGCCCGGGCCAGACCGACCGCCGCGACCAGGTAGACCACGCCGGCGAACAGCGACAGCGCGTAGGCCAGGGGCGCCTCGCCGAACTTCGTGGCCAGTTGGAAACCGCCCCTCGCGGTGGCGGCGAGCGCGAACACCCCGTACACGGCGACGAGGAGCCGTCCGGGGCCGGTGCGCAGGGTCCTGGCGGTGGGCGCGGTGGTCTCAGGCAACGGGGTTCCAGAGCTGTTCGAGCCGGACGAACAGGACGGGCAGGATCAGGCACGCGAAGGCGATCACGGCCGGTCCCCACTTGCTGCGCTCCATGAAGCCCCACACGGCGCACGCGGGCGGCAGCAGCGCCACGGTGGCCAGGTAGGACACGAACATGGCGGTCTCGGCGGGCCGGTCGCCGCCGACCACGGTGACGACGGTGGCGCCCACCTGACCGAGGACGAGGAGCCACAGGAGGCCCATACCGACGAGGTGGGGGACCACCATGGGCTGGTCGCGGAAGGTCGAGACGAGGCACCATCCGGCCATCGCCAGTGACGCCACCTGAATCGTCATGGTCAGCCAGTCGACCACGCCGCCTCCGCTCGCCCGTCCCTCCGCCCGTGTCGGCGGTTTCTACGACACAGCGTAGTACCTGGCGGCCACCACTTCACCTCGGCCCCGAAGGTCCACGGACGCGCGAACAGCGGGAACGACCGGTTCCGGACACGTTCGGCACGGGGCGGGCGCGACCAGCGCGGACCCGTGTCGGATATGGTCCCTTCCAGCCGCACGTGTTCCAGCCGGTACACGGCTACAGGTCCGCGGCACATCCCCTACGCCATCGTGTACGAGAACCGGAGCACACGCGTGTCCTATCCCCATGATCCTTCCGGCCCCCAGCAGCCCCCCTACGGCGGTCCTTCCGGGGGACAGCCGCCCTACGGCGACCCGAGCGGCGAACAGCCCCCCTTCGGCGGTCCGACCGGCGGTCAGCCTCCCTACGGTCCGCCCGGGGGACAGCCCCACTACGGGCCTCCCGGTGAGCAGCCCCCCTTCGGCGGTCCGACCGGCGGTCAGCCTCCCTACGGTCCGCCCGGGGGACAGCCCCACTACGGGCCTCCCGGTGAGCAGCCCCCCTTCGGCGGCCCTCCCGGTGGCCAGCCCCCCTTCGGCCCGCCCGGGGGACAGCCGCCCTACGGTGCGTCGCCCTACGGCCCGCCCCCCAAGAAGGGCATGTCCACCGGGGCCAAGATCGGTATCGGCGTCGGCGGCTGCCTCGGACTCGTGGTCGTCGCGATCGTCGTCATCGTGATCATCGCCGCGCTGTCCGTGAGCGAAGACGACTCCTCGGCCGCTCCGGCGCCCTACGCCACCGAGGAGGAGTTCGCCCCTGAGGGCACCACCGAGCAGGACCCCGCGACCGGGGAACAGGACGTCAGCATGACCGCCACCGCGGCGGGCACCGCGGGCGACACCATCGACGACACCGTCTACACGGTGCTGGACGTCGAGCTCACCAACAACGGTGACGAGTCCCTCAGCGTCAACCCGATGTACTTCACCACGGTGCTCGCCGACGGCACCGAGCGGACCGACTGGGGCGAGGCCCTCTTCGCCGACATCGAGCCGTTCCAGGTCACCGAGCTGGCGCCCGGCGACAGCGCCTCCGGGCAGATCGCCGTGGTGGGCGAGGTCGTGGTCACCGAGGTCCGGTACGACCCGAGTTTCGGCATGGAGGAACCGATCGTGACCACCGTCCAGTAACGCGGGAACGTGACGGCGCCCCGGCCGCGGGTACTCCGCGGCCGGGGCGCCGTCGTGTGCACGGGCTCAGTCCTCGGGCGACGTGTTGCTGTCCAGGGCGGTGCTGGAGATCTGGGCCTTCTGCAGGGTGCGCTTGGTGACGGCGGCCTCGACCTGGTCTACCGCGTGAGCGGTCATCTCGTCGCCGTACCCCTCCAGGGCCCGGCTGCCGACGTAGTCGCGGCACAGCCGCACGCCCTCGGCGGTGGCGGGCCCGTAGACGCCGTCGGCCCCGGTCTCGCCCAGGGCGTCACCGAAGCCCGCCCTCCTGATCCTGAGCTGGAGAAGCTTGACCGCCTCTCCCCTACTGCCGATGTGCAGTCCGAGCATGTCGTGTACCTCCGTGGCCTGACCGGGGGGCTGTTCGAATGTGCCCTCGCGGACGAGGGCGTAGGCCCTGTCACCGGGGCAGGACGTGGAGACGAAGTCGCGGTGGCCGAGTACCGTCCCGGCGTTGTCGTACTCCTCCGTCAGCCACTGGCGGAGTTCGCGGACGGCGTTGATCTGCTCGGGCGTGATGAGGTCGGTCGGGCCGGTCGCCAGTGTCACCGAGTAATGGGTGGTGTTGCCGCCCGGTTGCGCGGCCTGGGTCTTGTACAGCCCCCGACCTTCCATGACATATCCATGCGCGCAGGACATGAACGAGTTGCCGGTGAAATACACCGTGCCTTCGCGCCTGGCCAGCCAGGTGTTGTTCGGTGTGCGCACACACCAGACCCGCCCTTCGTGGGGCTCGCGCAGGATGGTGAACTTCGCCTTCCTGGTTGCCGCGGCCTTGGGCGCGACGTGGGTCTTACGGCGCAGTTCGACCTTCCACATGGGATACGGCGTCGAGGAGGTGGGCGGTCGGCGCCGTAGGGAGGTCGAGTATCCGGCGAGAGTCGCAGCGAACTGGAACGCCTCGGCGGCGGCGCGGCTCTTCTGGCTGAGTGCCTGGGCGTTGTTCGTGCGGTTGCCGTGACCGTCTCCCAGTAGTGACGCCTCGATGAACAGGGAGAGTTGCTCCGCGGTCAACGATCGCAAGAACGCATGGGTGGGAATCCGTCCAGGGGCGTGTTCGATCAGAACACGGCCAGCGTCGGAGGACAGATGAAACTCGGCCAGGCTGCGGTTGCGGGCCTCGCGCCATCGCGGGATGCCGTCGGTGTTCGCACTTCTCCGGGGGAACCGTTCGCAGGGTGGTCCGAAGGCGCCGTGCAGCGCGTTTCGAATCCTGGCCACACGGTCGGGATTCCTCGTCTCCGACTGATAGATGGCCACGCTGGTACCGGCCTTACGGCTTTTACCCTGGAGTTTGATGTGCCCCTCAGTCCAGAACCAGGCCACCAGTTCCACGAGTGCGTTGGACCACTTGGGTTCGGTGGGCAGGTGAGCGCAGGGAGCCGACAAGGGAATTCGATCCCAGTAGCCAAGCGTGTCCGTGGTCGCCCACACCCGCTCATGTCCTTTGACACTGCGTGCCGTGCGGCCGGTTCGGGCCCATGTCCCGTCCTCGTTTTTTCGCCTTTCGGTTCCCGTGCGCCTGTAGTAGCGCTCTACGGGCCAGCGGTGGCCCGGGGTGGTCAGCGACGAGTGTTCGCGTCCCTCCATCCGCACCAGCTCCCGAGGCATGGCGGGAAAGACGTAGACGTGCTGGAGGGGCTGCCACTCCGACATCCCTGTCTCGTGGTTGAGGGTGAGAACGATGTCACCGGGGGAGATTTGGTCGAACGTCCGCCAACCGTCCTCGGTGAGGATCTCGGTTGCTTCGTCCACGCAGTATCCGATGCATGTCCATCCACGGGAGGGGCCCATGTGGAACGCGCGGGTGTTGCGCCAGTAGGTGAGGCAGGCCGAGTGGCTCTTCCCGGCGAGCCCCTGGTCACTGCCGTCGTAGTGGATGACCAGTCCTGACCTGGGGTCGGCGTAGGAAGCCTGGCACACGGGCCATCCGAGTTCGGACCGGGACACGTACTTGCTCGGTCGAGGCATGAATCCATTGTGTCAAGGAAGCACTCCGCAGAGTGGCGAATCAATACTATTCGGTGGAAATTCCTTGCCCTGGTCCCCATGGTGTGGCGAATTCACCCTGCCCGGCTCCGACTGCGGCACGATGGGGGCCGATCCACCTCCGGGAGGTAAACCGGTGCTCTCCGCACACACCGTCAGCGTCGTCCGCGAAGCCGAGTCCGCGCTCATGGCGCGCGTCCCCGACGGAACCCTCATGCGCAGGGCCGCGACCGGGCTCGCCGCGGAGTGCGCCCGGCTCCTGCCCCGTGTGTACGGCGCGCGGGTCGTCCTCCTGGTCGGCGGCGGCGACAACGGCGGCGACGCCCTGTACGCGGGTGCGAACCTCGCCGCACGGGGAGCCTCCGTACACGCCCTGCTCGCGGGAAGGGGCCTCCACCAGGACGGCGCCATCGCCCTGCGTGCGGCGGGCGGCCGGACCCGGTGGTTCACCGACGCGATGGCCGACGAGACCGACCTGTTCGACGCCGACCTCATCGTCGACGGACTCCTCGGTATCGGCGGGCGCGGGGGGCTGCGCGAGCCGCACGCCACCCTGGCCCTGCTCGCCGCGAACGCACCCGCTCCCGTGGTCGCGGTCGACCTGCCCAGCGGGGTGGACGCCGACACCGGCGAGGTCTCCGGACACGCCGTCCGCGCCGACGTCACCGTCACCTTCGGCACCCACAAGCCGGGCCTGTTCGTCGACCCGGGAGCCGACCGCGCGGGCCGGATCCACCTCGTGGACATCGGGCTGGCCCCCGAGCTGCCCGGGCCCGCCCTGGTCCGTCCACAGCCTGTGGACATCGCCTCGCTCCTGCCGGTCCACGGCGCCGAGACCGACAAGTACCGCCGGGGTGTGCTCGAGATCCGCGCGGGCTCCGACCGGTACCGGGGCGCCGCCGTCCTGTGCGTCGGGGGAGCGCTGCGCACCGGGGTCGGGATGGTCCGCTACGGGGGCGGACTGCGCGTCGTCGACCAGGTGCTCTCCCAGTGGCCGGAGACCGTCGCCAGACTCCTCGACCCGCAGAGCAGCACCGACCTGTCACCCGGTCGGGCCTCCGCCGTCGTCATCGGCTCCGGACGCGGTACGCACCCGGCCAACTCCGACGAGCTCTACTCGGTCCTGGAGAGCGACCTGCCGGTACTCGTCGACGCCGACGGGCTCACCCTGCTCACGGGGGACGGGGGCGCCGCGCTGGCCGAACTGCTCTGCGAGCGGACGGCGCACACGCTGCTGACCCCGCACGCCGGGGAACTGGCCCGGTTGATGGAGGCCGACCGGGGCGACGTGGAGGCGCGCCGCCTGGAGCACGCGGCCCGTGCCCGCGACCGCTTCGGGTGCACGGTCCTGCTCAAGGGGTCGACCACGGTGATCGCGCACCCGGGCGCGCCCGTGGTGGTCAACCCGACGGGTACGCCGCTGCTGGCCACGGCCGGGACCGGTGACGTGCTGTCGGGGGCGGTCGGCGCGTTCCTGGCCTCCGGGCTGCCCGCTCGTGAGGCCGCGATGTGCGGCGCCTACGTACACGGACGCGCCGCCACGCTCGCCCGGGGCGGCGCGCCGATCAGCGCGTCCGACCTGTTGGACGCGCTGCCCCTCGCGATCCAGGAGGCCCACCGGGCCGTCTGAGATCCGTACCGGCCCTATACGGGAGCCACGTGGACGCCGTCGGTGCCGATGGCACGGAGGTAAGCGCTGATGTCCTCGGGATCGCTGGTGAAGACTACGGCTTCGAGGTGCTTTGCCGCATTCCACGCGACTAGTGCGTCCACGGCGTCGGGACGCTTCTTCGGCGGTAGATCCGCTGTTTCCAGGAGGACGCCGATACGCCGCCAGTCGGTGGTGTCCGGCGGGGTGGAGCACAGGATGCAGGTGACCTGACCGACGCGGGTGGGCCGCAGCGCGGGGGCTGAGGACCTGGCCTGGGGAACTGTGCACTCCTTGAGCACGCGGCTCAGGGCATACACGGTGGCCGGGTCGGAACGCCATGCCTGGGCCAGGACCGGGCCTGGAACGATCGGGCGGTGCGGAGTCCTTCCGAGACCTCGGTGTATCTGTATTGCCTTGGTCTTGCCCGAGGCCAGGGCGATGAGCATGCCGGTGTCGTACACCGGGACCAGAGTGGTCATGCGACCTGACCTGGGTTCTGCTCGGCTTCGTCGCCGTAGACCAGGCGCATGGCGTCGGCAACCTCACGGCGCTCGCCTTCGGACAGTTCCGTCGCGTCGTCGGCCGGTGTGTACCCGGTGGCCCGGGTCTCCGCCTTGGCGATGAGGGCATCGATCCCGGAGAAGACCTCGTCAGCGGCCTCGGCCTCGGCCATCTGGCGGGTCGCGGCGTTCACCATGTACGAGGAGACGTCCATGCCCGCCCGTTCCGCGTGCGCTCTGACACGCTCCGCGTGTTCGGGGGCGAGGCTGATGCTGATGCGTACCTTGCTCATACAGTGATGGTAATACTCGTATTACGCTGTGTCCATGATACTCCTCGATCCGGCCGGTCGCGGGAAGCGCCGCTCAGCGGAGGCGGGCGGCGTCGATGCCGCGCTGCACGATGTCGGTAATGAAGTAGTCGCCGGGGTCGCGCTCGTCGCGCAGCCGGTGCACCAGGGAGTCGTCCACCCACATGAACTCGGTGTGCTTGCCCGGCTCCAGCCGCGGCGCGTCCAGGTCGCCCTCCACCCGCACCAGGTAGTCCACCTCGTGCCGGGTCACGCCGTCTCCGGGGTCCCAGTCCAGCCGGAACAGCTCGGCCAGCACCTCGGTCAGCCTCCAGCCGGTCTCCTCCTCCACCTCGCGCGCCAGTCCTTCGAGCATGCCCTCACCGCGTTCGACATGCCCGCCGACGATGTCCCAGCAGTCCGGGAACACCCTCCGGGTGGGGGACCGCCGCTGCGCGAAGACCCTGCCCCGGTCGTCGGCGATGACCGCGCCCGCCACGTGGGTCCGCCCGTCGGAGGTGTCCGGGAAACCGATCCCCGGAGCCACCGTGATACCGCTGCTCATGCGCCCTCCTCCTCGTCCGGGGGCCAGCCTACGTTCCCGCCCCGGCGGGGCAGGCGCAGGGTGAGCAGCTTCGCCCGGGGAGCCAGTCCCGCGGCCAGCCCGAAGACCGCCTCGGTGCGCGAGTGGTCCTCGTCGAGCACCGAGAACAGGTTCACGCCCAGGTAGAACGTGATCGCCCCGTAGGCCACCTCGCGGGCGGGCAGCAGCCTGCCCAGGGCGGATCCGCCCAGCACCCGGTTCCACTCGTGCTCGATGAAGGCGATCCACGGTTCGGAGCGGGCCCGGATCTCCTCGCGCAGCTCCGGCTTGGTGACGGCGGCGGCCACCAGCTCGGAGAACTCGGTGACGTAGCCGCGCTCCAGGTCGGTCCGGTAGATCCGCATGGCCGCCTCCACCAGCTCCTCCAGGGTGCCCGCCCGTGCGGTGACCTCCCGGTACATGGCCATGCGCTCGGCGCTGGAGCGGTCCAACGCGGCCAGCAGCAGCTGGTCGACCCCGCCGAAGTGGTAGAAGACCAGCGCCGAGTTGGCCTCCGCGCGTGTGGCGATGGCCCGCGCCGACGCCCCGGCGTACCCCTCCTCGCGCAGCACCTCGCCGGCGGCGGCGAGCAGCCGCTCCTTGGTCTCCTCGCTCGTGCGCCGTCCTCCGCCGCTTCTGGCCATGACCCTCCTTGCTCTCGGTCAGGTTTTCATCATACGGTTTAATCAAGTGATTAAATCAATCGTTTTAATCGCATGTCGAAGGAGTCCCCCGTGCCCCGAAGCGATGTCCCCTCCTCCTCAAGGGCGCGCTGGCTGCTCGCCGGGCTGGTCCTGGCCGCCTTCGCAGCCCTGTTGGCCCTGCGGATCCACCATTGGGGCGGCCTGGACCAGACCGCCCTGTTCTACGTCGGCCTGCCCGCGACGATCGCCCTGCTCGTGGTGTTCACCGTGCGGGCCCGGAGCGCCGTCGGCATCGCCATGGCCGGCACCACCGTCGGCCTGGCCCTGGCCGGGCCCCTGCTCGGAGAGGGGCTGGTGTGCCTGCTCGTCGCCGCGCCCCTGATCTACGGGGTCGTCGCCCTGGTCGCCTGGGTGGCGACGCTGGTCCTGGGCGGGGGCGACCGCTCCCAGCACGCCCTGCTCTCGGTACCGCTGCTGTTCGTGCTCGCCCTGGAGGGCGTCGCCGGGACCTCCCTGCTGCCCAGGGCCGGCACGGGGGAGGGCCACACCGTGGTCTCCGCCCCGGCTGAGAACGTCGCGGCGGCCCTGGCCGCCCCGCCCGAGTACGGTGCCCCCGACGCGCTCTTCCTGCGCGCGGTCCCCTTCCCGCGCCCCGTCTCGGCGGTCGGCGAGGGCCTGGAGGTCGGCGACACCCGGCTCGTCCGCTTCACCCCGCGCCGCACGCTGCGGTCGGGCGCCGAACCCACCCCGCGCCACATGGAGCTGAGGATCGTGGAGAGCGAGATCCGCGGGGACGGCGGCCGGGTGGTGTTCGAGGTGGTCGAGGACACCGCCTTCGCGAACTGGATGGACATGCGCCGCGCCGAGGCCGTGTGGCGGGCCGAGGACGCGGGGACACGGCTGACCTGGTCCATCGACTACGAACGCACCTACGAGCCGTCCTGGTACTTCGGCCCGATCCAGTCCTACGCCACCGGTCTGGCCGCCGAGTACCTCGCCGCGACCTTCGGGTCCGCCGCGCTCGGGGACTCCTGATGGGTCCGGAGACCCCCGCGGTCCTGGTCCGCGGCGTCGGACTGTTCGCCCCGCTGCTGCCCGTGATCGGGCTGTGCCTGTGGCGTGCGCCCCGGCAGCGCGAGATCGCGGCGATGATCGTGGCGGGGGCGTGGTCCCTGCTCACACTCGTCCCGCTCAACCTGTACGCACTGCACGCGGGCTGGTGGTCCTTCCACGCCGAGGGCGCCGTGTGGCTCGGGATCCCCGTCGACCTGCTGCTCGCATGGGCGGTGCTGTGGGGCGTCCTGCCCGCGCTGCTGCTGCGCCTCCTGCCGGTTCCGCTGCTCACCGGCCTGCTCGTGTGGGTGGACGTCATCGTCATGCCGCTCGCCGAACCCGTCGTGGTGCTGGGTTCCCGGTGGCTGCTCGGCGAGTTCGCCGGTTCCGCGCTGTGCCTGATCCCCGCGCTGCTGCTGGCCTACTGGACCCGTACCGGCCAACTGGTCCACGCCCGGACGTGGGCCCAGGCGGTGCTCGCGTTCGGCCTCATGGTCGCCGCGCCGCTGGCCGCACTGGGGGCACTGCCCGAGCCCGGCACGGCCTTCGCCGCCGCCCAGGTCCTCGCGCTGGTGTGCCTGCCGGGCCTGGCGGCGGCCCGCGAGTTCGCCCTGGTGGGCGGCGGTACCCCGCTGCCCTTCGATCCGCCGTCCCGGCTGGTCACCAGCGGCCCCTACGCCTACCTGCGCAACCCGATGCAGACCGCGGTCGTCGCCCTCTACCTGGTCCTGTCCCCGGTCACGGGCGACCCGTGGCCGCTGGCCGGCGCGCTGGCCGCGTTCGTCTACGGCGCCGGGTTCGCCCAATGGCACGAGGGGGGCCGGTTGCGCGAGGCGTTCGGGCGGGACTGGGAGGCCTACCGGTCGGGCGTGCGCTCCTGGCTGCCCCTGTGGCGCCCGTGGCAGGGCCGGACGCCGGGCACCCTGTACGTGGCGTCGGACTGCGACATGTGCCGGGGCCTGGGCGGCTGGCTCGCCGCCCGCGCGCCCGTGGCGCTGGAGCCGAGGCCGGCGGCGGAGCACACCGAGGTGCTGTACCGGCTGACCTACGAGACCCCCGACGGGCTCCGCTGGAGCGGGGTCCGCGCGCTGGCCCGGGCGCTCGAACACCTCCACCTGGGGTGGGCGCTCGTCGGCTGGGCGATCGACCTGCCCGGACCGCGCCACGTCGCGCAGTTGTGCGCCGACGCCTTCGGCGCCGGACCCCGTCCGTCCCGGGAACCCCTCGGTGAACCGGAGAGGGAGGGGGAGGCGCCCACGCGCGGCACCGGGGTGTGAGGTCGGGCGCCGGACGCACCAGGAACCGGCGGAGCGCCCGGCCGCGTTAGCGTGTCCATGGACACGACCACGAAGACGACCTCCCCTCTGGTACCCCTGGCCACCGCCGCCCTCGGCGGCCTGGCGGTCGGTGCGCTGACGTCGTTCGCCCAGGGGTGGCTCCCGTTCGCGCTGCAGTCGCTGGCCAACTCCAGCGGGTCCTGGAGCGCCGCGGCGTTCCTGCCGGCCCTCCTGGCGACGCGGCGGTGGGTCGGCGTGGCCGCCGGGGTCCTGGCACTGGCGGCCATGGTGCTCGGCTACGACCTCGCCTCCGTCCTGCGCGGCTACTCCGCCTCGGTCGGCATGACGCTCTTCTGGCTGACGGCCGCCGTCACCGTGGGTCCCGTCCTGGGACTGGGCGCCGAGTCCCTCCGGCGCCGGGGCGCGTTCGCACCCTGGGGCGTGGGCGTGCTGTGCGGTGTGCTCATCGGCGAGGGCGTGTACGGGTTCCTGTACGTCCTGGAGACGACCTCGCCCGTCTACTGGGCGCTCTCGATCACCGGAGGGGGCGCCCTCCTGGTATGGGCCTGCCTACTGCGCTTTCCCGGGGTCCGCCCGGTCCTGACGGCGGTGGCCGTCACCGCGGTGACGGCCACCGCCTTCGTCTTCGTCTACTCCGGGAACCCGTTGAGGTGGTGGTTCTGACACCGCGCCGACCCGTCCCCGCGACCCCCGTGCGCGTCCTCTGCCGGTGAACGCGCCGCCGGGCCGGGCTCCGGGGCCCGGGCTCCATGGCGCCCTCCCCGTCCGGACGCCCCACCGTTATGCTCGGTCGGGGCCGACTCGTCCGAAAAGGGCGACAGGACGGGCCCCACGTCTTCGCCCCCCCGTAAGGCACGAGGAAGTCCATGGAAGAACAGGCCATGCTCGCGCGGGACCTCGTGCTGCGCGTCTGTGCCGGAGCGACCGAGCTCGACCCCCAGTGGGTCAGGGCCGACGGCAAGGTCACCACACCCTTCCTCGTGCCGCGGGACCGCAACCTCGTCCGCGCGGTCGTCGCCGCGGGACGGGCCATGGGCGTCGACCGGCTCCTGGTCTGCCGCACCCGGCCCGAGTTCTCCTACGACCCCGTCACCGAGGTCCCCCTCGACACCGACACCCTCATCGACCTCGTCCGCGGCTGGGGCCCCGTGCCCACCGACTTCCTCGTCTGCGTCGAGGACTTCTCCGCCGCCGTCCTGGTCACCGCGGACGAACTCACCGTCGCCGCCGGGCCCGCCGACTTCGTCCGCGAACTCGTCGGCGCGGACATCCCCCAGGCCCGGGCGCACTTCGGCGCGCGCGCCCGCGCCGAGGGCGGTCCCGTCCTCACCCGGGCGGCCCAGCTCTACCACTGCGCCGAGGCCGGTGCCCGCCACGCCCGCGGCCCCCGGGGGCCGGGCCCGGACCTGGCCGAGCGCCTGGCCCGGGGCCTCGACCGCGCCCGCCGGAGCTCTCCGCGCGCGGTCCGCTCCCTACGCGCTCTGCGCGGCGCCTGGGGATGGCTCATGGTGGTGGCCCTGCTCGTGGCACCCCTGGTCGTCCCCGGCCTGGAGGCCGTGCTGCCCGCCCTGGCCGCCGCCTTCGTCCTGATCCTCCAGTTGGCCTGGCCGGCGCGCTCTCGCACCGTTTCCTTCGCCGCCCTGCTGCGGGTGGCCGCCTTCGGCGCGCTCCTGCTGTGGCCCCTCGCCCTCGCCGAGGCCGCCCTGGTCCGGCTGCTGGGCGCCGACCCCTACGGTGTCCTCGGCTACACCTACGTCGCCGTGTCCGTGGAGGAAGTCGGCAAGCTCCTCCCGCTGCTGTTCCTGGCACTGGCGGCCCGCCGACGGCTGCGCCGCCTGGCCGCCGTCGACTTCCTGCTGCTGGCCGCCGCCTCCGGGGCCGGGTTCCAGCTCGCCGAACGCCTGCTCACCGAGGTGTCGCTGGGCGGCCGGAACCTCTCCATGGACGTCGGCCCGTTCCTGCCCGGCGGCAGTACCGTCACCGATCCGGCGGGTACCGTGCTGGCGGTCTTCTCCGGGCACGCCGTCACCACCGGCCTGGTCGGGGCCGCGCTCGGCCTGGCGGTCGTGGGCCGCCGCTACGGGGCATGGGTGTGGTTTCTGCCCCCGGTCGCGATGACCCTGGCGTTCCTCGAACACCTGAACCTCAACGCGCGGCTGGCCAACGCCGCGCTCCACCCGGCCTCGGACTTCGCGCACGGCCTCCTGGGCGGCGGAGTCCTCACCCCGTGGCTGCTGGTGCTGCTGCTGGCGTGCGCGGTCGCCATGGACTACCGGATGATCGCGACCGCGGCCGAGTCCACGCCGCCGCTGCCCGGCCAGCCTCCGCTGGCGCGCCTGCGCCGCTGGGCCCGGGGCCGCTCCGTGGCCATGCGCGTGCGCGTGCCCGCCGACATCGCGCCGCTGTTTCGCCGGATGGCGCTGTCCTGGGTGGACCTGCCGGTCACCCTGGCCACCACGCTGTCCACGATCGTCCACGAACTCGCCGTCGCGGCCATCGCCGCGCGGCGCGGGCCCGGGGTGCTCTGCGACACCTGGCGGTTCCTGCGCCGGCGGCGGGGGAACGCCATGGGCGAGGCCCGGTCCGCGGGGAGGCCCTGGCGCCACCACCCCTCGCAGGAGGAGCTCACCCGGCAGGCGCGCGAACTGGCCCGGCGGCTGGGGCTGGCGGCCACCGGCGGGGTCACCGGGGCGATGGCGGCGATGTACGCCGCCGGGATGTACGTCATCGTCACCGCGCCGGTCGCTCCGGGCCCGGACGGGGACGGGCGGGCCGCCTACGCGTTCGTGGCGCTGGACCGGATCCAGGGGTGGTTGGGCGGGCTGACCGCCGTCGAGTCGGCCTGGGCCGCCGTGGCCCTGGTCGCGGTGCTGACCCTGCTGCTGTCCGGCAACGGTGTGCCGCACGCCCACCCGCGCATGCGCGAGTTCCTGCGGGCGCCCACCGCGAACACCGGCGCGATCCTGGGGATGCTCGCCCCCGGCCAGGCGGGGTACGCGGCCCTCGGCCTGGTGGGGCTGCTGCTGCCCCGGCGCGTGGACCGGTTCCTCGTACGGTGACGGGCGCGGCCCCGGGGTGCTTGTTCCACTCCGGGGCCGTTTCCCCGGCCGGGCCGGTCACGTCCGCTCGCTGCCCCGGGGCCGGGGAGCGCCGTCCCAGCAGATCCGGGCGTGTGGGGCGTCGAAGGCGGCGCCGGCCCCACACGGGGATGCCGCCGGGTCGGCCCCGGGTTCACGGATGTCGCGCGGCGGCCGGGGGGAGAGCGTGGCAGCCGGTCTCAGCCCGCGGTGACGCCCCTCGGCGGCTCGAAGGCGCGCACCGGCGGCACCTCACCGGCGAACGGCTCCACGCGCACCCGCGTCAACTGGCCCGTGCACCCCTGGCTCAGTGCCGACGTGCCCACGTCCTCCGTCAGCGCGTTCGGGTTCCCGTGCGCGCACGTCACCCCCGGCTCCGACGGGTCGTACCAGGCGCCCGTCGACAGCTGCACCACACCCGGCCGCAGCGCCTCGCTCACCACCACGCCCGCCAGGCACGAGCCCCGGGAGCTCGACACCCGCACCACGTCCCCGTCGGCCACGCCACACGCTCGCGCGTCCTCCGGGCGCATCCGCACCGGCGAACGTCCTCGTACCTTCTGCGACATGCTGTGCGCGCCCATGTCCTGCTGGCTGTGCAGCCGTCCGCTCGGCTGGTTCGCCACCAGCACCAGCGGGAAGTCCCCGGCCTCCCCGTCCGTGCCGCCGGTCACCGCCGGGCCCGGCAGCCACACCGGATGTCCGGGGCAGTCCTCGTAGCCGAACGACGCGATGGTCTCCGAGAACAGCTCGATCCGCCCGCTCGGCGTCCGCAGGGGATTCCCCTCCGGGTCCTCGCGGAACTCGCCGAGCAGGGCCTCGTCCTCCACCCGGCCGGGCATGTCCACCCGTCCGCGCTCCCAGAACTCCTCGAACGGGGGCACCTCCAGGCCGCGCCGCGCCACCAGCGAGCGCCAGCGCTCGTAGACGACCCGGGTCCACTCGCCGCTGGTCCGGCCCTCGGTGAACTCCTCCCGCACGCCCAGCCGCTCGGCCAGGTCGGCGTAGGTGTCGTACTCGTCGCGCGCCTGCCCGTGCGGCGACACCGCGCGCGGCATCGCCCGCACGCTCAGGTCGCCCTGGCTCGCGGCCATGTCGTCGCGTTCCAGCACCGTCGTGGACGGGATGACGATGTCGGCGTGCCGCGCCGTCGCCGTCCAGTGCGTCTCGTGCACCACCACGGTCTCCGGCCGGCCGAAGGCCCTGGTCAGGCGGGCCAGGTCCTGGTGGTGGTGGAACGGGTTGCCGCCCGCCCAGTACACCAGCCGGATGTCCGGGTAGCGGCGCTCCTCGCCGTCGTGGTCGTAGCGGCCACCCGGGTCCAGCAGCATGTCGGCCACCCGTGCCACCGGGATGAACGAGTCCACCGGGTTGCCGCCCTGCGGCATCCTCGGCAGCCCCAGGGGCGTCGCCCCGCCGCCGTAGTTGCCCATGGACCCGTACCCGGACGCGAAACCGCCCCCCGGCAGTCCCACCTGTCCCAGGCAGCACGCCAGGGCCAGCCCCGCCCACAGCGGCTGCTCGCCGTACCGGGCCCGCTGCACCGACCAGCCCACGTTGACCAGGGTGCGCCGCCCCGCCATCCGACGGGCCAGCGACCGCAGCTCGTCGGCCGGGACCCCGCTGATTCGCTCGGCCCACTCCGGGGAGCGCTCGGTCCCCTCCGTGCCGCCCCTCTCGTCGCGCTCGCCCATCACGTACGCGCGCAGCACGTCCGCGCCCACCGTGTACCGGTCCAGGAACTCCGTGTCGGCCAGGCCCTCGGTGAACAGCACGTGCGTCAGCGCCAGCATCACCGCCGTGTCGGTGCCCGGGGCGATGGAGACCCACTCGGCCCTCACGTCGTCGGGGGTGTCGTCCAGCAGCGGCGACACCGACACGAACTCCACCCCGGACCCGGAGGCCTCGCGCATCGCCGGGCCGGCGGTGTGGGCCGCCCGGCCCCCCGACGACGTCCACGTGTTGGACACGCGCAGCCCGCCGAAGGTGACCAGGAGGTCGGTGTGCTCGCGGATCTGCGTCCATGCCGGGGCCCGGTGCAGCAGCCGGTTCGCCGCCGGGGTGCCGATGATCCTGGGGAAGAGCACCTCCACGGCGCCGTGGCTGTAGGTCGCCCGGGACCGGGTGTACCCGCCGATCGTGTTGAGGAACCGGTGCAGCTGGCTCTGCGCGTGGTGGATCCGGCCCGCGCTGCCCCACCCGTAGGAGCCGCCGTAGACCGCCGCGTTCCCGTGGGTGCGGCGCACCCGGTCGAGCTCTCCGGCGAGCAGGTCCAAGGCCGTGGACCACTCCACCTCGACGTAGGCGTCCTCGGGGTCGCCCCGGCTCGGATCCGGGCCCGGGCCGTGCTCCAGCCAGCGCCGACGCACGGACGGACGCGCCACCCGCGAGGCGTGGTGCTGGGCGGCGGGGGTGTTGGCGATCACCGGGGAGGGCGCCGGGTCGTCCGGGTCCGGGTTCACCCCCACCACGCGGTCGTCCCTGACGAGCACCTGGTAGCTGCCCCAGTGGGCGCTGGTCGGATGCGACGACGTGGCGGACATGCTCGTGTACCTCCTGGGATTCCTCGGACCCCATCGGGGACCCTGGGGCCACTTTATGCACCACACGGTGCGATGATGGTCCGCGCGGCGGCGGCCGGCCGTGGCCCGGCGGCAGCCGCACAACCACAGTCATCCAGGCACAACCACACACGTGGTCGAGCGGAGCGGGGGACAACGGCGATGGGCGAGCTCAGGTCGCGGCGGTCGGTACTCGCGGTACCGGGGTCCAACCCCCGGTTCGTGGACAAGGCGCGGGGACTGGACGTGGACGCCTTCTTCCTCGACCTGGAGGACGCGGTCGCGCCCCTGGAGAAGGAGTCCGCGCGCAGGACCGTGGTCCAGGCCCTCAACGACGGCGGCTGGGACGGCAGGGTCCGCACGGTCCGGGTGAACGACGTCACCACGGAGTGGGCCTACCGTGACGTCATCGCCGTCGTCGAGGGCGCGGGGGCCGAGCTCGACGCCCTGGTCCTGCCCAAGGTCACCGGGGCCCGCGACGTGCAGTGGCTCGACACCCTCCTCACCCAGATCGAGCGGGCCGCCGGGCTGCGGGTCGGCCGGATCGGCATCGAGGCGCAGATCGAGGACGCCCGCGGCCTGGTCGCCGTCGACGAGATCGCCGCCGCGTCGCCCCGTCTGGAGAGCCTCGTCTACGGGCCTGCCGACTTCATGGCCTCCCTCAACATGAAGAGCCTGGTCGTCGGCGAGCAGCCGCCCGGCTACGACACCGGCGACGCCTACCACTACGTGCTCATGCGCATCCTCACGGCCGCCCGCGCCAACGGCCTTCAGGCCGTCGACGGCCCCTACCTCCAGATCCGTGACGTGGACGCCTTCCGCCGGTCGGCCGCGCGCACCGCCGCCCTCGGCTTCGACGGCAAGTGGGTCCTGCACCCGCTCCAGGTGGAGGCCGCCAACGAGGTGTTCGCGCCCACCCAGGAGGACTACGACCACGCCGAGCTGATCCTGGACGCCTACGCGCACGCCACCACCGTGGACCGGCGCGGCGCCGTCATGCTCGGCGGGGAGATGCTCGACGAGGCCTCCCGCAAGATGGCGCTCGTGGTCGCGGGCAAGGGGCGCGCGGCCGGGCTCGGACGCACACGCGAGTTCGATCCGAACGCCTGACCGGCGCAGACCCGGCTCGTACGCCACTCGCCTCTTACCGCTTTCTCACCCTGATACGGAACCATGGGCGCCATGGAAGCCACCGCCACGGTCCTGGTCGCCGACGACGACCGCGCGATCAGGGACTCACTGCAACGCGCACTCCAGTTGGAGGGCTACGAGGTGCGGACGGCGGCGGACGGGGTCCAGGCCCTGGCCGCCGTGCACGCCGAACCCGTCGACCTGCTCGTCCTCGACGTGATGATGCCGGGAGTGGACGGGCTCGGCGTGGCCCGGGTGCTGCGGGCCGAGCACGACCGCACGCCCATCCTCATGCTCACCGCGCGCGTGGAGACGCCCGACCGGGTGGCCGGCCTCGACGCCGGGGCCGACGACTACCTCGCCAAGCCCTTCGAGCTCGACGAACTCCTCGCCCGGCTGCGCGCCCTGCTGCGTCGCGTGGCACCCGCCTCCGAGGACGCCGAGGACGAGGGGCCGCTGCGGGTCGGTGAACTGCGCCTGGATCCGCGCGCCCGCCGGGTCTGGCGCGGCGAGCGCGAGGTCGAGCTGTCCAAGACCGAGTTCGACCTCCTCGAACTCCTGGTCCGCAACACCGGGATCGTGCTGGACCACTCCACCATCTACGACCGCATCTGGGGTTACGACTTCGGCCCCGAGTCCAAGAACCTCGCCGTCTACATCAGCTACCTGCGCCGGAAGCTGGAGGACGGGGGGCCGCCGCTCATCCAGACCGTGCGCGGAGTCGGCTACACGCTCCGTCCGCAGAGGTGACCCCCGTGTATCCCGGCCACACCGGCCCGTCCGGTCCCGCCGATCCGTCCGGTCGCGGCACCGGTCCGTGGTGGCGGCGCACGCTGGTGCGTCCGAGCGACTGGCGGCTGGGCACCCGTTTCGCGGCGATCTTCGCGCTGGTCGCCGCCGTCGTCATCACCCTGGTCGGCACCCTCGCCTACACCACCGCCGCCGCGCTCATCCGCGCCGACGGCGAGAGCGAGTTCGAGAACACCGTCGCCGACCTGTCCGACGAACTCGTCAGCCTCCACGACCAGGGAGGCGCCCCCTCCGGGTCCGGGCCGCTCCTGTCCGGCTACAACCTCCAACTACAGTTCCTCGGCCCCGACGGCAGCAGGACGGTCACCGTCACCGACCCGTCCGAGGTCATCCTCTTCGAGCCCTCGGAACGGGACCTGGAGATCGCGGCGGAGGACGAGCCCGGGGTCGTCGAGATGCGCGAGCAGACCATCGACGGCCAGCAGTACCGGCTGGCCACGGTCTCGATCGGCGACGGGGCCGGGGCCCTCCAGCTCCTACAGGCGCTCTCACCCACCGAACTGATGCTGGACCGGCTCGCCACCCAGATCCTGTGGGTGGGCCTGTTCGTCGCCCTGTGCGCGGCCGCCGTGGGCTGGCTGGTGGGACACCGCACCACCGGCCGTCTGGTGCGCCTCACCGAAGCCGCCGAGTACGTCAGCTCCACCGGCCGGCTCGATCCGGTCGACCCCGGCCGCAGCAGGGAGGGCAGGGAAGGCCTGGAGGAGGCCGGGCGGGACGAGGTCGGCCGCCTCAGCAGCGCGTTCAACGCCATGCTCGCCCGCCTGGCCCGTTCCAAGGACGATCAGCGCCGCCTCGTCCAGGACGCGGCACACGAGCTCCGCACCCCGTTGACCAGCCTGTACACCAACGTGCAGGTGCTCGGCAGGGTGGACCGGCTCAACCCGGAGGCGCGCGAAAGCCTCATCGAGGACCTGCGCGGCGAGACCCGCGAGCTGACCGCCCTCGTCAACGAGCTGGTCGGCCTGGCCACCGGTGACCACGAGGACGAGCCGATGAGCGCCGTCCCCCTGGCCGAGGTCGCGGAGAGGGTCGCCAAGCGCACCCGCCGCCGCACCGGCCGGGACATCGTCGTGGACGCCGACGACAGCGTCGTGTGGGGCCGTCCCGGATCCCTGGAGCGCGCGGTCGCCAACCCGGTCGAGAACTCCGCCAAGTTCGACCCCGAGGGCACCGCGCCCATCGAGATCCGGGTGCGCGGCGGGGCCGTGGAGGTCATGGACCGGGGACCCGGCATCGACCCGGCCGAGCTCGACCACGTCTTCGAACGCTTCTACCGCGCCACCGTCGCCCGCGGCCTGCCCGGCTCCGGGCTCGGGCTGTCCATGGTCAAGGAGATCGCGCAGACCCACGGCGGCCGGGTCTTCGCCCGCAACCGTGAGGGCGGCGGCGCCGTCATCGGCTTCCAGCTGCCCCTGTTCGCGCCAAGGGGCGAGGAGGGGCCGACGGGCACGGGGTGAGCCCCGGGCGGCGACGGTACACGGAGGAAGAAGGGGCGGCCCCGGACCCGAAGGTCCGGAGCCGCCCCGGGGGAGAGAGGACCGGCTGTCCGGCCCCCTAGGGCATGTATGGCGGATACTCACCCTGCTGCGCGACGCCCCAGCGGCACCCTCGCCGCGTTCTCATCAGTCAACAGCCAAACCAGGATGCTTCCTTCTTCGGCCTTGCGAGGCCACCACCGGATACGCCCGCCCGTCTCCCTCCCACCGCCCTCAATGGTCGCGCTTCGCGCGCAGCGCTCTCCAAATGACGGGCGGCACCCACCACACACGCCCTAGTTCCCGGTCTCGTTCTGGGCCGCCTCGGTGCTCTGCTGCCCGAGCGTCACGGTGACCTCCTCCTCGGAACCGCTGCCGCCGGGCAGGACCCCGAGCGTGATCTCCTCGCCGGGCTGGCGGGTCCGGATCTGCGCGATCAGCTCGTCCGGCGTGGACACCTTCTCGCCGTCCACGGACACCACCACGTCACCGGCCTTGACGCCGGCCTCGTCGGCGGCGCCGCCGCTGGTCACGTCCACGATCTCGGCGCCGCCCACACGCGAGTTGGTGATGGTCGCCTCGATGGCCGGGTAGCTCGCGGTGCCGTCCTCGATGAGCTGCTCCGCGATCGGGCGCACCTGGTTGATCGGGATGGCGAAGCCCAGGCCCACCGAGCCGCTCTCCTGCGAGATGCTCGCGATCGCGGTGTTGATGCCGATCACCTCGCCGCTCATGTTCACCAGCGGGCCGCCCGAGTTGCCGGGGTTGATCGCCGCGTCCGTCTGGATCGCGCTGATCACCGTGGAGGTCTGCCCGTTGGCGCTCTCGATCGTTCCGGTGTTCACCGGCCGGTTCAGCGCGCTGACGATACCCGTGGTCACCGTGCCCGACAGGCCCAGCGGGGAGCCGATCGCGACCACCTTGGCGCCCACCCCGACCTTCTCGGAGTCGCCGAGCTCGGCCTGCTGGAGGTCGTTGCGGCCCTTCGCCTTGATCACCGCGATGTCGGAGACGGGGTCCGAACCCACGATCTCGGCGGTCGCGGAGGTCCCGTCGTTGAACCGCACCTCCATCGGACCGTCCTGGGCGGCCTCCGCCACGTGCGCGTTGGTCAGGATCTGGCCGTCGGAGGAGATGACCACACCGCTGCCGCCGCCGCTGGGCGTCTGGATGGACACCACGCTCGGCAGGACGGCGTCGGCGACCTCGCCGACGGCACCCTCGGTCTGTGTGCCCTCGGGCTCCTCGCTGAGCGAGCTGGTCGGCCCGCCCAGGCCGCCGGGGAACAGGTAGGCGGTGCCCAGGGCCGTCGCCGGTCCCACGATCAGGCTCGTGATCAGGGCGGTGATCGCGGCGATGGCGATGATGCCGAGGGGGCCGCGCTTCTTCTTGGGCCTGTCCGCCTCGCCGTGCGGCGGACCGCCGAACGGCGGCTGGCCGCCGTACCCGCCGTGGCCGCCCGTCCCGAACGCGCCGCCGCCGTAGGGGGGCTGCCCCTGGTAGTGCTCGCCGGGAGCGCCCGGTCCGTGGGGGCCGCTCTGCCCCGGAGGCGTGTGGCCGCCGTGCTGCGCCGCGAACTGGCCGGTCTGGCCGGCCTGACCGTACTGGCCGTGCTGACCGTACTGGCCGCCGGGCCCGTGCGGCGGGAAGGTGTAGGAGGCCCGCTCGGGGTCGTTGGGGCCGGTGGCCCACCGTGGCGGGTGCTCGGGAGGCGAGAAGCCGGGGCCGGCTCCCGAGGCGGTCTCCTCCGGGCGAAGGCCCCGCTGCTCCCCGGACCGCTGGAAGTCCTGCTGTTCCTCGGACCGCGGGGACTCGGGCTCGCCCACGGGCTGCTCGGCTCCCGCGTCCTCGGGTTCCCCGCCGGGGGCCGGGGCCCCACCGCCGGTGGAGGTGTACTCCTCATGCGGGTTGGAGGCCACCGGCTGGTCGGCGGGCCCGGCGGGATGCTGGCTCCCGGCCGCCGTCCCGGGCTCGGTACCTGCACTCGGTTCGTTGGCGTTCAACGCATCCTCCGACTGGCGGGATGATGTTCAGTGACGGGATCCATCATGTGGCGCATGGGTTAGAACAGGGTGAGAGCCCGATATACCAGGGTTTCGAGTTCTCTTTGCGCAGTATTGGCCGAGCCCGGGCGCCATCGGTCCGTTCCGTCGGCGCGGGCTGCCGTAAGCACTGTATGCACTGCAATGTCCGAAACGATACCGTGCTGAATCCCGAGCGAGACACCGGAGAAGAGCCGACCTTGATCAAGATCGTCCTGGCTGATGACGAACACCTGGTCCGAGGTGCCATAGCCGCCCTCCTCGGCTTGGAGGAGGACCTGGAGATCGTCGCCGAGGTCGGGCGTGGCGACGAGGTGGTCGACGCCGTCCTGCGGCACGGTGCCGCCGTCGCGGTCCTGGACATCGAGATGCCCGGCGCCACCGGCCTGGAGGTCGCGGCCCGGCTCAGGAGGAGCGCTCCCGACTGCGGCGTGGTCATTCTCACCAGCTTCGGCCGTCCCGGCTACCTGCGGCGCGCCCTCTCCGCCGGCGCTCGCGGCTTCCTGGCCAAGGACGCCCCCGTCGACCAGCTCGCCGGTGCCGTCCGCCGCGTCCACGAGGGAGGCCGCTACATCGACACCGACCTCGCCGCCGCGGCCATGGCCGGCGGCGAGAGCCCTCTCACCGACCGTGAGACCGAGGTGCTGCGCGCCGCCTCCGACGGCGCCACCGTGGCCCGGATCGCGGCCACCCTCCACCTGACCGAGGGCACCGTGCGCAACTACCTCTCCAACGCCATCGGCAAGACCGGATCCGACAACCGCATGTCCGCCATCCGCACGGCCCAGGACATGGGCTGGCTCTGAGCCGACCGCGGAGGTCCCGAGCAGGGAGGGTCCGGGCGCCGGGGGTTCCCGCCTCACAGGCACCCGGACACGGGACGAGGCGGAGCGGAGCCCCGGAGGCGAGCACCGCCTAGAGGAAGCGCAGCACCAGCATCGCGGTGTCGTCGCTGCGCCCGCCCGGAGCGTACTCCTCCAGCTCCCGGTCGATACGGCTGATCACCGCCTGGGCGGTCAGCCCGGCGCAGCCCGAGAAGATCTCCGTCAGTCCCTCGTCGCCGAGCATGTCGCTGTTGTTGCGCCGCTCGGTCACGCCGTCGGTCACCGCCAGCATCACCTCGCCCGGGCGGATGTCCACGTTCTCGGTCGTGAACCCCACGTCCTCGAACGCGCCCAGCAGCGGCTGTGACGCCCCGAACGACTTCACCTCGCCCTTCTGGTTCAGCCGCATCGGCAGCGGGTGACCGGCGGAGACCATCCGCAGCCGCATCCCGCCACCGCCGTCCGTGGCCGGGGTCATCTCCCCGTACAGCATCGTCAGGAACCGGGTGGAGGTGTTCTCGTCCAGGATCGCCATGTTCAGCCGCTGCATGATGTGCGAGGGAGTGAACCCCTCCTTGGCCAGCGCCCGCAGCGTGTGCCGTGCCAGACCGGTCACGGCCGCCGCCTCCGGGCCCGTCCCGCACACGTCGCCGATCGCGAAGCACCACCGCCCGCTCGCCGCGAACACGTCGTAGAAGTCCCCGCCGACCACGTTCCGCTCGTCCGCCGGACGGTAGAACACCGCGTGGTCCACGTTCGGGATCACCGGCTCCTTCTCCTTCGCGGGAAGGAGGCTGCGCTGTAGGGCGTCGCTCATCGCGGACTGCTTCTCGTGCAGCCGCGCGTTCTCCATCGCCGAGGCCACCCGGCGGCTCAGGTCGTCGGCGACGTCGACCTCGTCGCGGGTGAAGTCGTCGGACTCGTTCTTGCCGACCGTCATCCGGCCCAGCGCGCGCCCGTGGGCCACCAGCGGGATGCTGATCGCCGGACCGCTCGCCAGCTCCCGGATCAGCTGTTCGTCCAGGCCCTCCTTGGCCAGCTCGGCCGGGGACCACAGCGGCTGCGGCTCCCGCTGCTCGTGCGGCGGCAGCCCCGTCAGCAGCGCCCGCAGGATGTCGTTGTAGTTCTCGTCGCTGTGCACCACGTGCATCAGCTGGGACGCGCCCATCTCGTTGATGGTCTCGATGGCGCACCACCGCCCCAGCCGGGAGGTGATCAGCTGCGCCGCCAGGGCACCGGTCATCCGCTCGTCCAGGGTGCCCGCCAACAGGTCGCTGGCCTCGGCCAGGAAGCTCAGCGACGCGCGCCTGCTCAGCTCCACCTCCGCCAGGCGTGCGCGCTCCACCGGCAGCGCGATCAGGTCCGCGCCCTCCTGGAGCCGCCTGGCCGCCGCCGGCCCGAAGTGCCGGGCCCGCTTGGAGGCCACCCCCAGCAGGCCGGTGACCCGTCCGTCCACGATCAGCGGCGCCGTCACCAGCGAGCGCATCCCCGCACGCAGCAGTCGCCCTCGACCGGTGCGGGCGATCATCAGGTCGTCGTTGATCACCGCGTTCGGCTCCGGCGCCGCGGACGGGAAGATCTCCTCGGTGCGCACCCGCAGCGACCGCCACGGGGCACCGCCCGGGGTCAGCCCGACCGCGGAGCGCACCTCCCACATGGTCTCGTCGGACGTGGCCAGGGTGATGTAGGCCGCGTCCCCGCCCAGCACCGTGGTCGCGTACTCCACGGTGCGCTCCAGCAGTTGCGGCAGCCTCAGCCGCGAGCCCAGGGCGGAGTCCAGCGCCGACCACGGCGCGGGACGCGTGGGGCGGGCGGGGCTCTTACGCACCGGAGGTGACTCCAGTGACGGGTGCTCCTCGGTGGTGTCCTCGATCCGGAACCACACGGCCTTGTCGTTGCGCCCGTAGCTCACGCCCCAACTGGACGCGATCGCCGACGCCAGGGCCAGCCCCAGACCGCCGCCGCGTCCGTTGTCCCGGGACGCCGAGGCCTCCACCGACAGCGGCCCCGCCTGCGGTACGGCCCGCTCGGGCACGGAGTCGGTCACCATCACCTCCGTCGACCCCTCGCCCCGGCGCACGGTCACGTCCAGGGGCGACCTCGCGTGGATGACGGCGTTGGTCACCAGTTCGCTGACCAGCAGGATCACATCGTCGGAGGGGTCGGGCACACCCCACGACAGGAGGGTGTCGTGAACGAACTCGCGGGCCGCCGCCGCGGTCTCCGGGGCGGGAGGGAACTCTCGTCGAGCGACCTTCAACGCGTCTTGTGCTGGCAAGCCGTCGGTGTCCTTCGTCACTGGGTGCGTACGTGGGGGTGGTGGTCAGTGCCACGATACGCGTGCCGTGGCGAGCGGTGCCGCCCGAAGCCTCATCCGCAAATCCGGGCGGCCGGGAGCGGCGACGGAGGGACGGCGGGGGAACGGCGGTCGGAGCGCACGGTCCGGAGCGCCCGGATCGGGGCCGCCGCGGGGAGACAACCTCGGGAACCCACCTGTGCAGGTCGGCTCGGCCGGTTAGTGTAAGTCACCGACACATCCGCTTCTTTCGGGTGGTACCTCGCACGGGTAGCGTGACGGGGTGTCACCAGGGTACGCGGTGCTGCCGCGTGCCCCCTGTCCTGTGCGCGCCGTCCACGGGTCCGCCCGCCGCCCCCAGCGGCGGCCGACCCGGCCCGGACGGGTGGCCGGAGGGGAATGTCGAGGTGGCAGATCAGGCTGAGGAGGGGGTTCGATGCCCGAGGCGGTCAAGGAACTGGCGGCCGACGACCAGCTCGACGAGATTCTGCGTGCCCTGTACCGCATGCGCGACGGCGACTTCAGTGTCCGCCTCCGCAAGCGCGGCGGCGGCACCATGAGGGAGATCGCCTCCGTCTTCAACGAGGTGGTCGACCACAGCGAGCAGCTCAGCGACGAGCTCCAGCGCGTCGGTGACGTCGTACGCAACGAGGGAAGGCTCAACGAGCGCGTCAACGTCAACCCCTCCCGTGGCGCCTGGGGCGAGAGCGCTCAGGCGCTCAACGTCCTGCTCGACGAGGTCGCCGAACCCGTGACCGACGTCGCCCGGGTCCTGGACTCGGTCGCCGAGGGACAGCTCAGCCGCCGTGCCTCCACCGACGGCCGCCGCGGAGAGCTCAAGGGCGACCTGCTGCGCCTGGCCACCACCGTCAACCGGATGGCCGACCAGATGAGCGGCTTCACCGAGGAGGTCACCCGGGTGGCCCGCGAGGTGGGCACCGAGGGCAAGCTCGGCGGCACCGCTCAGGTCGTGGGCGTCTCCGGCGCCTGGCGCGAGGTCACCGAGTCGGTCAACCAGATGTCCTCCCGCCTCACCGACCAGATGCGCGACATCTCCGAGGTGACCACGGCCGTGGCCCGGGGCGACCTGAGCCGCAAGATCACGGTCGACGTGCAGGGCGAGATGCTCGACCTGAAGGACACCGTCAACACGATGGTGGACCAGCTGTCCACCTTCGCCGACGAGGTCACGCGTGTGGCCCGCGAGGTGGGTACCGAGGGCAAGCTGGGCGGCCGCGCCAACGTGCGCGGCGTGCGGGGCATCTGGAAGGACCTCACCGAGAACGTCAACTCCATGGCGGACAACCTCACCAACCAGGTGCGCGACATCTCCCAGGTGACGACCGCCGTGGCCCGTGGCGACCTGACCCAGAAGGTCCAGGTCGACGTGCAGGGCGAGATGCTCGCCCTCAAGAACACCGTGAACACCATGGTCGACCAGCTCGACTCCTTCGCCGACGAGGTCACGCGTGTGGCCCGTGAGGTCGGCACCGAGGGCAAGCTGGGCGGTCGCGCCAACGTCAAGGGCGTGTCGGGCATCTGGAAGGACCTGACCGACAACGTCAACTCCATGGCCAACAGCCTCACCTACCAGGTCCGCAACATCTCCCAGGTGACGACGGCGGTCGCCACCGGTGACCTCACCAAGAAGATCACCGTGGACGCCCAGGGCGAGATGCTCGACCTGAAGGACACCATCAACAAGATGGTGGACCAGCTCGACTCCTTCGCCGGGGAGGTGACCCGTGTGGCGCGCGAGGTGGGCACCGAGGGCAAGCTGGCCGGCCAGGCCCACGTGCGCGACGTGTCCGGGGTCTGGAAGGACCTGACCGACAACGTCAACTCCATGGCCAACAACCTGACCTACCAGGTGCGCCAGATCTCCATGGTCACGCGCGCGGTGGCCGCGGGCGACCTGACCAAGAAGGTCACGGTCAACGCCAAGGGCGAGATCCTGGAGCTGAAGGACACCATCAACGTCATGGTGGACCAGTTGTCCGCCTTCGCCGACGAGGTCACGCGTGTGGCCCGTGAGGTCGGTACGGAGGGCAAGCTGGGCGGCCGCGCCGACGTCAAGGGCGTCTCCGGTATCTGGAACGACCTCACCGAGAACGTCAACTCGATGTCGCACAACCTCACCACCCAGGTGCGCAACATCTCCGAGGTCACGACCGCCGTCGCCGCGGGCGACCTCACCAAGAAGATCGACGTCAACGCCCAGGGCGAGATCCTGGAGCTCAAGACGACGGTCAACACGATGGTGGACCAGCTCTCGGCGTTCGCCACGGAGGTGACCCGTGTGGCCCACGAGGTGGGCAGCCAGGGCCAGCTGGGCGGACAGGCCAAGGTCGAGGGCGTCTCGGGCACGTGGAAGCAGCTCACCGACAGCGTGAACGGCCTGGCGGGCAACCTCACCACACAGGTGCGGGCGATCGCCGAGGTCGCCAACGCCGTCGCCAAGGGCGACCTGACCCGCAACATCCAGGTCGACGCCCGCGGTGAGATGGAACAGCTCAAGGACAACATCAACCTGATGGTGTCCAACCTGCGCGAGACCACCGCCACCCAGCGCGACGCCGACTGGCTCAAGTCCAACGTGGCCCGTATCTCCGGGCACATCCAGGGCCACCGCGACCTCAAGGAGCTGGCCCGCCTCATCATGACCGAGGTGACGCCGCTCATAGGCGCACAGCACGGCGCCTGCTACCTGCCCGAGGACCAGGACGACCAGGAGAACTTCCTGTTCTACGCGGGCTTCGGCTTCGACCCCGGGGAGGAGCGGCGCCGCGTCCGCAAGGGCGTCGGCCTGGTCGGCGAGGCCCTGGCACAGCAGGTGGAGCAGCAGGTCGGCAACATCCCGGCGGGCTACGTCAAGGTCGAGTCGGGCCTGGGCGAGGCCTCGCCGCGCAACCTGTACATCCTGCCGATCGTCTCCGAGGAGCGCTCGCTGGGCGCCATCGAGTTCGCCTCCTACGACGACTTCCGCGAGATCCACAAGAACTTCCTGCGCCAGCTGGTGGCCCTGCTCGGCACCACGATCAACACCATCCTGGCCAACAACCGCACCGAGGACCTGCTCGAACAGTCCCAGCAGCTCACCAGCCAACTCAGGGAGCGGTCCAACGAGCTCCAGCGCCAGCAGGAGGAGCTGCGCGGCAAGAACGCCGAACTCCGCCAGAAGGCGACCCAGCTCGCCAACCAGAACAGGGCGATCGAGCTCCAGAACCAGCAGATCCAGCGCTCCAGGAACGCCCTGGAGGAGCGCGCCCACCAGCTCCAGGTCTCCTCCAAGTACAAGTCGGAGTTCCTGGCGAACATGTCGCACGAGCTGCGCACGCCGCTCAACAGCCTGCTGATCCTGGCCCGCCTGCTCGCCGACAACGCCGAGCAGAACCTGTCCCCGAAGCAGGTCGAGTTCGCCCAGACCATCCACAAGGCGGGCAGCGACCTGCTGCTGCTCATCGACGAGATCCTCGACCTGTCCAAGGTGGAGGCCGGGCGCGCCGAGGTGCAGCCCAGCGAGGTCTCCATCGCCCAGTTGGTCGACTACGTCGAGGCCACCTTCCGCCCGGTCACCGGTGAGCAGGGGCTGGCCTTCGCGGTGGACGTGTCGCCGGACATCCCCGGCACGCTGTGGACCGACGAGCAGCGGCTCCAGCAGATACTGCGCAACCTGCTCTCCAACGCGGTCAAGTTCACCCCGCAGGGCGAGGTCCGGCTGATCATCGAGCCCGCGTGGGCTCTGGAGGACACCGACCTGGAGATGTTCGTGGAGAACGAGGAGGTCATCGCCTTCACCGTCGCCGACACCGGCATAGGGATCGCCGAGGACAAGCTCCAGGTCATCTTCGAGGCCTTCCACCAGGGCGACGGCGGCACCTCCCGGCGTTTCGGCGGGACCGGTCTCGGCCTGTCCATCAGCCGTAACTTCGCCCGCCTGCTGGGCGGCGAGATCCGCGTGCAGAGCGTGGCCAACCAGGGTTCCACCTTCACGCTGCTGCTGCCGGTGCGCCTGCCCGAGGACGCCGTGGAGCGGGCCGAGGACGCCGCCTCCCTGGGCGGTGTGGACTCGGTGCCGATGATCGACTCCGGACGCGGCACGGACACAGACGGCTCCGCGCTCGGCGACGACTTCTCCATGCCGGACGAGGACTTCGACGCCGCCGTGGCCGCACTCACCGACATCACCAACGAGCCGCTGCCCACGGTGCCGGTGCTCAAGGTGCCCGAGACCTCCGCGGGCGCGTCCGGGAACGGGGAGCCCAAGGAGGCCGCCGAGGGCGAGCCGCGCACCGACCCCGAGCGCCAGGCGATCCTGAGCGGCCAGCGCGTGCTCATCGTCGACGACGACGTGCGCAACGTCTTCGCGCTCACCAGCGCTCTGGAGGCGCAGGGCCTGGAGGTCCTCTACGCTGACAACGGGCACACCGGGATCTCCATGCTGGAGGCCAACGAGGACATCTCACTCGTCCTGATGGACGTGATGATGCCCGAGCTGGACGGCAACCAGACCACCCAGCGGATCCGGGAGATGCCGCAGTTCGCCGACCTGCCGATCATCTCCCTCACCGCCAAGGCGATGCAGGGGGACCGGGAGCGCAGCCTCGCGGCGGGGGCCACGGACTACGTGACCAAACCGGTCGACCTGGACCACCTGCTCGACGTCATGCGGCGCTGGCTCACCGCCGACAGGGAGGAGACCATCGCCGGTGCCGCGGCCGACGAGACCGGAAACGGCCGGGCCAATGCGCCGGGGGCGACGCCGGACAGGCACAATGGCGCGACGGACGAACCCACCGGGGATGACAACGACCAGAACGGGGACACTGGCACCAGCACCCCGAACAAGGACCTGGAGTAACCCGAAGTGACCCAGAAGGCCAACATCCTTCTTGTCGACGACCGCGACGAGAACCTGATAGCGCTGGAGGCCGCACTCACCTCCCTGGACCAGAACCTGGTCAGGGCCAACTCGGGTGAGGAGGCGCTCAAGCACCTTCTGGGCACGGACTTCGCGGTCATCCTGCTCGACGTGGTCATGCCGGGAATGGACGGCTTCGAGACCGCCGCCCACATCAAGCAGCGCGAGAAGACCAAGGACGTGCCGATCATCTTCCTGACGGCCCAGGAGATCGACCGGCACGAGGTCTTCCGCGGCTACGCCTCGCGCGCGGTGGACTTCCTGCTCAAGCCGTTCGACCCCTGGGTGCTGCGCTCCAAGGTCGAGGTGTTCGTGGAGCTGCACCAGCTCAAGGCGCAGATGCGCGAGCAGGCCCGCACCCTCCAGCGGGACCTGGGGCAGGAGACCGGGGAGCCCGGCAAGGCCCTGGCCGAGCAGCTTTCGCAGCGCGCCCGCCAGGTGCAGGCCGACCTGACCCGGCTGCGTGAGCACATCGTGACCAACTACCAGGACGTGGACCAGCCGCTGGTGGACGGCGTGCGCCGCATGGACGGCTCGGTGTCCCGGCTGACCACCCTGGTGGACACCCTGCACGGCCCCCAGTAACAGCTCGGGGGGCTGTGGCTCGTGCGTCGGCGGGGTTCTGGAGGTGCCGGACGTGTGGTCGCGAGGAACGAGCCATCGCACGGGAGGTGCCGAAGGTTCCCGCCTGTAGGGCGCACGGACACGGGGCGAAGCGGAGCGGAGCCCCAAAGAAGACACTGCTCAGGCCGACGGGCGGGGCGGCAGCGCCAGGCCGATGTGCTCGCCGATCTCCTCGATCAGGCCCAGGTCGGCCAGGCGGAAGCTCCCCCGGTTGCTGCGGCGGATCAGGGTGAGCGCGCCGCGCACGCCCCGGCTGCCGAGCAGGGGGACCGACAGCAGCGAGCCAGCGCCGAGCATCGCGAGCAGCGGAGCCCCCGACGCGGTGTGGCCCAGCACGGCGTCGTCCTCGATCAGGGGGAACAGCAGCGACTGGCCGCGGTCCAGCACCTCGCCGGGGATGTCGGAGGCACCGGGCGCCGCCGCGGCCACCGCCTCCCTGTGCTCCGCGGGAGCGTCGGCGGGGCCGGCGACCACGGCGCGCCGGGCCGCGTCGGGGCCGGTGGGCAGGTCGCACACGTCCACGACCACCCAGTCGGCGTAGGAGTCGGCCAGGAGGTCGGCGGCGTCGGCCAGCGCGAGCGGCTTCCCGGCACCCCCCGGCCCGGCCGAGCGCAGCAGCAGCCGCGTCATCCGGGTCAGCACGTCCAGCCTGCGGGCGGCGAGCACCACCACCTGGTCCTCCACCTCCGGCTCCAGCGGGGCGGGCCCCTCCTCCTCGGCGCCGTTCATCGGCGGGGACATCGCCACGAGCACCAGCGGGTTGGGCTCGGTGGGCAGCTCCAGGCGGGTCAGGGTCAGGTGCACGTCCTCGGCCCAGCCGCGCTGTGCCAGCCGCGACTCCAGCGCGGCGCTCCCGTCGCCGCGCAGCACCGCCGCCAGCCAGGACTGCATCGCCGCGCGCTTGCGCAGGTCCACGAAGTGGGCGAAGGGCTTGCCGGTGAGGTAGCCCGGCGCGCTGCCCAGCCGGGCGGCCCCGGCGTTGTTGATCCGCCGGATGTAGCCCTCGTGGTCCAGCAGCACGACGGGGACGCTCAGCTCCTGGAACATCGCACGCAGCAGGGTCCGGTCGCCGTCGTCGCCCCGGCGGCGCGGTTCCGGACCGGCGTGGGCCCGCGCCAGCTGGCCCCCGGCGTCGCCCAGCAGGCGCTCGGCGTACTCCAGTTCGGCCAGGGCGGCCTCCGCGGTGCTCCTGGAGTCGTCGGGATACATGGTGTGCGTGTTGCGCAGGGCGGCGACGCGCTCTCTCAGTGCGTTGGTCTCGCGCTGCAACCCCGCGAGGTTCTCCGACACGCGCAGGTCTCCCGTCGTGGATGGCGTTCCTCCCGAAGCTAGCGGATGTCCGCCGCCGGGGTCTCCCAAGGTTACGGTTAGTGGAGTCCGGACGCGGAAGGAGGCCGAATCATGTGGTTCGAACGCCTGGCCCGCGACATCGGCGCGCTGGGGCAGGAGGACGGCACCACCCTGGAGCGCGCCCTCGACCAGATGAGCAGGGCCGCGGCCCTGGACGTGCCCGGATGCTCGGCCGCGCTCGTCGTGGTCTGGCGCGAGGTCGGGGCGCCCGACGGGTCCGCCCGCCACGTCGTCACCGACTACGGCGCCTCCCACGCCGACCTGTCCGCCGCCTTCGAGCACCAGTACACCAGTGACCAGGGCCCCACTGTGGAGGCCGTCCGCGAGATGCGCCAGGTGCGGGTGGGCGACATCCTGCGCGAATCCCACCGGTGGCCCCGCTACACCAGCATGGCGGTCCAGTGCGGGGACCGGTCCTCCGTCACCCTGCCCAGCCCGATGCCCGGTGAGGACGACGACCGGGTGATCACCTTCGGGGTGCACTCCGGCCGCGCGGACGCCTTCGGCGAGGACGTCGTCGCGCCCCTGACGGTCCTGCTCGCCGAGCACGCCGCCGTGTCGCTCCGCAGCGCCGGGCGCCAGGCCGACGCGGCCAGGGAGACCGCCCACATGCGCCGGGCCATGTCGGCGCGTACGGTGATCGACCAGGCGAAGGGCATCATCATGCACGCCCGTGGCTGTGACGCGGACACCGCCTTCACCGCGCTGCGCGAGGTCGCCCAGCGCAACCGCAAGAGGGTGGTCGACGTGGCCCGCGACCTCGTGGAGGAGAACACCGGACCGCAGCCGCGGACGCGCCGGGCCGGTACGGACGGCCGGTGAACGACCGGGCGGCACCGGGCGGCGAGTCCCGAGCGTGACCGGGAAGCGCCATGATGAGGGTTCGGGCCCGTCCCGGAACGACAAGGAGAAGTGACCGTGACGTCAGACATCTCGATCCTTCGCGAGGATGGTGTCGTCGTCGTCGCCCCCGTGGGGGAGATGGACGCGGTGACCTCTCCCGCGCTGGCCGACGTACTCGACGGTGTTCTGGCCGCCGACCCGCCCCAGGGCGTGGTGGTCGACCTCGCCAAGGTCGGCTTCTGCGACTCCCGTTGCATCGGGGTGCTCGTCGCCGCCTACCGGCAGGCCCGCGACATGGGCGTGGGCCTGGTGGTCGCCGAACCCCAGCCGCAGGTCAACCGTCTGCTGGTGATCGCCGGGATCGACCAGGTCATCCCGATCACGAAGAGCACCGGCGCCGCGGTGGACTCCCTCAGGGCCTGAGCGGGGCCCGTGTCCCCGCCTCCTCCGCGAAACCGGCCTCGCGGGCCCGGTCCACGAAGTGCAGCCGTACCAGCGACCCCTCGCCGGTCCCGCTGATCTCCAGGAAGTCGCAGGTCTGCCGGGTGATCCACAGTCCGTACCCGCGCGGGCGCACGCCGTCGGCCGGACGGTATCCGGCCAGCGGGTCGTAGAGCCCCCCGCGTTCGTCGAACACGTCGCACACCCAGCGCCCGGGCCCGCGCCAGACCTGCACGGTGCCCTTGCCCGCGCCGTGCTCCAGCACGTTGGCGGCCAGTTCGTTCACCGCCACCACCAGGCTGTCGATCCGCTCGGGAGGAAACCCCACGTCCGCGCCGAGCGCCACCAGCTCGCCGCGCAGCCGCGGCAGGGACAGCCCGATCTCCAACCGGTGGACGGGCCCGGTGACCGGAAGCGGGTCCGGGGCGACCGGCCTGGCACCGAACGCCGCCGTACCCAGGTAGGCGGGGTTGGACCGGGTTCCCCACGGCTCGGTGAGCACCGGGTGGGTGGCGAGCACCGCGGACCGGGTCCGCGGTGCCAGGGTCCGGACGTCGTGGGCGCACAGCAGCCGTATCCGCTGCGGGGCCAGCGCCGTGCACAGCACCGACTCCAGGCGGTGCCACTCGCGCAGCTCCGTCCCCGAGGCCGAGGGCAGCGGGGGCTCGGCCACGACGACCACGGGCACGGGGTCGTGGGTGAGTGCCAGGCGGTGCAGGGCCGCCAGGGTACGCCCGGGAGCGTCGTAGAGCCCGTCCCGGTCGAGGACGTGCACCCGCTCTCGTTCGGTCGGCGACAGCGCGCTGGTGAGCGCCTCGGCCCGTTCTCCGGTGACCGCGAGCACCGCACGGGCGTTTTCGCGTACGGCCGACCGGAGCCGCTCCCGGGCCACCTCGTGGAACTGCTGCTCGCGGCGGAAGAGCAGGCCCTGGTGTTCGAAGGTCATCGGTTCGTGGTGTCCGCGCTCGGGGTCGGCCGTACGGCGCCCGAGCGCCGCGGTCTGTGTACCCGGGCCGGTCCCCCGGAAGGGACTCCGGGGGACCGGCGGTACGGGTGCGGGGTGGGTGCGGGCACGGGTCAGCGGAAGGTCCCGGACAGCAGCAGGCCGTCCACCTCGTCCTCCTCCACGTCCTCGCGCTCGTTCTGCTGCGGGTGGGACCGCTTGTAGGCGAGCTCCGTCTCGATGGCGATCCTCTGCCACGTGAACCGGGAACGGGCCCGGTCCACCGCGGCGATGCCGTAGGCGGTGCTCATGGTGGGCGTGCCGAGGACCGCGCGCACCGAGCGCGCGACCTCGTCGGGGCGTCCGAAGCGCATCAGCACACCGCTGGTGCGGTGCAGGACGGCCCCGGGGATCGCGCCGGTGGCGGTGGCCACCACGGGCAGGCCGCAGGCCATGGCCTCCAGCACGGCCCCTCCGTAGGGGTCGTAGGAGGCGGCGGACACGTACACGTCCGCCGACCGCAGCAGGCGGGGAAGCTCCTTGCGCTCGATCGGGCCGGTCAGGTGGACGCGGTCGTTCACCCCGGCCTCCTTGGTCAGGAGCTCGATCCGGCGGGCGTTCTCGTCGAGGGCCACGTCCAGGCCCTCGGTGGTGGAGACGAGCAGCAGCTCGGCCTCGGGCAGGCGGGTCATGGCCTCCACGAGGCGGTCGGCGCCGCCGGACCCGGTCAGGGAGGTGACCGCGACCAGGCGTGCGCGCTCCTCGCGCCGGGAGTTCCAGTGCTCGGTGGAGGCGCTGCCCTCCACGCTGAAGTGCTCGGGGTCCACGCCGAAGGGCACCACGCTCACGTGCCGGCGGGGCACGCCCAGGCGTGCCAGCTCGCCCTGCTGGTCGGTGGAGTTGACCAGGACGTGGTCGGCGCGGGAGGCCAGGACCGTCTCCATGCGGGCGCGCTCGGGCTGGTGGGCGAGGCCGCTGCGCTGCTCGCTGGCGTTGAGGGAGTGGAAGGTCTGGACGATGGGTGTGCTGCTCTGGTCGCTTCCGCCGTGCGCCTGGGCGTGCATGGCGGCCAGGCCGCTGGTCCACCCGATGGCGTGCAGGACGTCGGGCGCGTCCTCGTTCAGGGCGGAGGCGAGCGCGGTGCCGAAGGCGCCGGTGTGCTCGGCGTGCCTGTCGTCGGGCATCGGCCGGGCCGGGCCGGCGTCCAGGTGGATGACGGAGACGCCGCGCGCCATGCGGGTGCGGCCGTCGGGCTGGTCGGGGTCGCTGCGGCGGACGTAGACCGTCACGCGGTGCCCGCGCTTGGCGAGCTGCCGGGACAGGGCGCACGCGTGCAGGCTCGCGGGGCAGGCTGGCTCACCCCTGTGGGCGGGGAGGGGGTTGGCGTGTTCGGCGACCATGGCGATCTTCACTGGGCTGCACTCCTTGGACACGGTTTCGTCTGGTGTCCGTCCGTGGGCGGGCCCGAGGTGACTCCGGAGCGGGGAATCGGAATCTCCCCCGGGCGGGGCTGGGGTCGGTGCGCCGGTCCTCGGAGTCCTGGGAGCGGCGCACGACACGTGGCGCTTGAGAGGGGAGGCGTGGTCAGGGGGAGGGGGCACGGGGTGCCGTGGATCGACCCGCCGGTGGAGGCCGCTCGGCAGCACTGGAAACCGTAGGCGCGTAGCGGATACGGAGGCTGTGGAGCGAGGGGGAGGGAGAGAAGGGCAGACGCACGGAGATCACACCAAACGACCGGTCGAGGAAGACGTGGGCCACCGTGGACAGCCGGAGGGCGGCGCACGGGGCGGGTCGTGTGTGTCTGCGTCTTAGACACCCAACGGACTCCATTCTGCCAGACGGTCCCGTCCTCGACAACGCGCGGACGATCCCGCGCCACGGCGAAAGGGGGGTTTCGGGGTGGTCCGTAACCCTGTTCCGCCCTCTCTGGGCTGCGACTTCGTCCTGTCGGCGCACGGCCCCTGTCGGGGCCGCGCCGCCGCCGCTACTGTCGGACCGGAACACCAGGCGGCACAACGTGCACCGAGGGCCCGTACGCCACGACACTTTTGGCGGTGGGAACCGGGGAGGGAACTGCATATCCGGGTGTTTTCCGCCATGATGTACGCGGATTTTGACCCAGTCCGGCGGTGGCTCGGTACGGTGACAGAATCCAGACGTTGAACGGGACTCGACCAAGGTCTGGCGCTGTGCGCCGGGCAACCGGCCACGGCCGATGAAACGGGAGGAAGGGCGTATGGGTGTCGCTGGTGGGGAAGTCATTGTCACGGCCCTCACGCACCGGGGCGCTATCCGTCCCGCCAACGAGGACGCCGTCGTCATGGGTGCCCTGACCGTCGCCAGTGCGAACATGACCTCGCCTGTGCGCTGTGTGCTCCCGGTGAGCGAGCCCGTCATCCTGGCGGTCGCCGACGGGATCGGCGGTCAGGCCGCGGGAGAGATCGCCTCGGAGCACGCCGTGCACCGCATGGCCGAGATGGGGCCGCGCCTGGACGGCGTGGAGGAGATCGCGCAGTTGCTGAGCAACATCGACGAGGAGATCAAGGACCACGCCACGCAGCACACCGAGTTCTCCGGGATGGGGACCACCGTTGCGGGAGTCCTGCTCAACAACGACGGCAACTTCTGGTTCAACGTCGGGGACTCCCGGACCTACCGCCTGGAGGGACGCCGCCTGAGGCAGCTCTCCGAGGACGACTCACCGGCCCTGCCGCCGTCCGAGGACGGCCGTCCGGTCACCACGAACTTCATCACCCAGTCCCTGGGCGGCAGTTCGGGCGGCACGATGGTCCCGCACGTGGGCCGGGACGACGCGGCCGACCCCAGCGCCTGGCTCATGTGCAGCGACGGCCTGTCCGACCTGGTCCTGACCGAGGAGATGGAGCGGATGATCGCCGAGGCGGGCAGCGACGAGGCCGCCGTGCACGCCCTGTGGCAGGCCGCCATGGAGGCGGGCGGCAAGGACAACATCAGCATCCTGCTGGCCCGGCGCGTCTGATCCCGCACCCGACCCCGACCCCGACGAACACGCCCCCCGTCCATCCCCGTCCGCGCTTCCCGCCGTTTCCACGGCTTCCGCCACCTCCGGAGCTCCCACACCCCCGCCCCCCACACGGCTTCCACCGTTCCCGCGCTTCTCCACCGGCCACCGCGGCCTGTCCGTGACTCCTGCCCTCCGCCGCCGGGGCGCCGGACACGGAAGGGGCCCGTCCACCGTCTCCGAGTCCGGGAACGGTGTACGGGCCCCTCGTCCGTCGCCGGCCGCAGGCGGCTTCGCCTACTCCCGGCCCGCGCCGGAGCGCTTGCGCATGCGCACGGCCACGAGTACGACCGCGGCGACACCGCCGACGGCGACGACGGCCAGTACCGCCAGGGCGACGGGCGAGACCTCCTCCGCGGCCGCGGCCTCGTCGGCGGGCGCCTCCCCGGCCGGTTCCCCGGCGGTCTCCTCCTCCGCGGCCCCGGTCGCCGCCTCCTCCTCGGGAGCGGTCTCCTCGGGCGCGGACTCCGGAGCCGCCGCGGCGACGGCCTCCTCGGTCACCGAGAACGTCAGGGTGTCCTGGATCGGGTGTCCGTCGGAGGAGACCACGCGGAAGCCGATCGTGTACTCGCCGGCCTGGTCCAGCGTGCGCAGCCCCACGGACACGTCCGTGCCGTCGAAGGTGGGCTCGCCCTCCTCGTAGGTGGTCTCCTCGTCCGGGCCCGTGACGACGACGGCACTGCCGCTGCCGCCCTCCATCGGGGCGTTGCTGAAGGTCAGCACGACCTCCTCGGGGACGCTGTCCAGGGTCTGGCCGTCCTCGGGGTCGGAACCGGTCAGGGCGTCGTGGGCCAGGGCGGGAGAGGGGGCCAGCGCCAGGGCGGCGGCCGCGAGCGGGGTCAGCAGGGCGGCGGCCGCACGCGGCAGCAGGCGGGAGGGTCTTGTGCCGCCGCGGGTGGGGATGCTGTGGTCAGTGGTCATGTCTTCTCTCAGCGTTCGGTTCGGTCGGTCTACGCGAAGGCGCCCCGGGGCCGGGGAGGTCCGCGGGGACCGTTCGCCGAGAGCACGACGGGGGAGGGCGCCGTCGGGACGGCGGCACACGGGATCCGTACGGGGGTGGTGAACGCGAGGTCGGGCACGCGCAGCGACGGCAGCGCGCGGCAGAGCAGGGCGGCCAGGAACCACAGGGCCGCCTCGCCGTGGGCGAGCAGCGCGGAGGCCAGCAGGGCGGCCCACAGGTGTGCGAACAGCATGCCCGGCGCTAGGCCGAGAGCGTGGGCGGACAGGCCGTGTCCGGCGTGGTCCGCGCCGGCGCCGGGTATCCCCGGGAGCGGCTGGGCCGATCCCAGGAGGATCAGGTGCAGGAGGACCTGGACGGAGGCCATGACGGCGAAGATGTCGCCGAAGCCGCGCATCGTGCGGGTGAAGTACCACAGCAGGGGGAACAGGACCGCGGCCGCGGCCGCGAACCCGCCGGCGGAGGCCGGGGACGCGGCCCACACGTTGTGGCCGCTCCAGGCAAGCCCCGTGCACGCAGCGGCGAGGAGTGCCGTGCGCAGGAGGCGGAGTGTGCCGTGGGCGGGTCGCACGAGAAAGAACCTAGGCCGTGCCCCACGGGGCCGCAAGGTGCCGCGGGGTCACCGGTCGCGCACCGCGTGGACCGGCCCGGCGGGCCGGGGCGGCGCTCGTCCGCGTCATGGTGTCTCCCTCGGAACGGGGTCGGGCGGGGAGCGGGAAGGCGGGGGGCCACCGGGCGCGGCCCCCCGGGCGCTCCCGATCAGCTCCTGCCGGCCGGAACCAGCTCGCGCCGCATGTAGCGGCGCTGCTCGGGGGTGGTGCCACCCCAGACCCCGTGGGCCTCTCCGGCCCGCAGGGCCCACCGCAGGCACTCCTGGCGAACAGTACAACTGCGGCAGACGGCGACGGCCTGCTCGGTGTCGGCGCGCCCGATCCCGGTGGTGCTCACCGGGAAGAAGATCTCCGGGTCGTACGAGCGGCAGTTGCCCTGCTCGACCCAGTCCTCGCTCTCGTGGTACAGGCGGTTCACGGGCGCCTCCGATCCGTGGCTGTGATCCGTGGTCAGTGGCCCGCACCGTGCTCTCACGGCGGGGTCAGGAATCCTCCGCCCCGCCGTTCACGGGCGGTCGGCCCGGAGAATCGCGGCGCAGCGATGCGACCAAGTGTAGTACGACCTTGTGTAGTACTACGCGAAGTCTGCTAGAAAATCCGTGATTTCTCAAGGACGTTCCGGGTAGCGGGCCACTGTGTCCCGCAGTGGACGCGGGCGAGGAGGTCGGCGGTGCCCCGTCGCGGCGGCTCCCGGGCCGCGCCGGACCGCCGGATCCTCGCGCCCACCGGCGCTTCGGCGATCCTTCCGGTGCCCCGGAACGTACCGTGTGGCGTGAAACGCGGCCCGGGCCCCGTTATGTCGCGAGGTTTCCACCGAATCAATGTGACTTAACGCACGCTTAATATTGCCTGTTGAGGGCCTATGTTTGGCCCTGAGGGTTGTTGACCTCATCAGGTGGCCGCCGCGCGGTGCGCGCCCGCGCCCCGGGTGATCCGCCCGTGGCCGTGACGCGAAATCCCCTGATGGGCAAGGCGTGAGCGCGTCGGCGGACCGCCTCGGAGCTTCGGACGAAGGCCCTGTTCAGGGCGTCGAAGCACTGTTAAATGAACAAGTCCTACCCGATGAGAGCGTGTCGAAACATCTACACGGAGCCTCCCTGAAATCTCGTTGGTATTCGTTCGCTAAGTTCGATCGACGTGCCACATCAACGAACGAACCTCCAAGCACGCGACCGCACTGACGCCGGGGCCCCGAGCACCGAGACACCAGGAGCCGCGGGCCGTGGAGGCGTGCGCCTGTCGCACCCGTCCCTGGAGGACGGACCGCACATGTGGCGGCTGGCGGGGGAGACGGGCATGGACGTCAACTCCCCGTACGCCTACGCGCTCTGGTGCCGGGACTTCGCCGAGACCAGCGTCGTCGCCCGCGATGACGAGGGCCGTGTCGCGGCCTACGTCACCGGCTTCGTGCGGCCCGACAGCCCCGACACGTACTTCCTCTGGCAGGTGGCCGTGGACTCCGCGTTCCGCGGACAGCGGCTGGCCCGCCGGATGCTCGACTTCATCGGTGACCGGATCACCGAGCGTGGCCTGCGCTACCTCGAAGCGACCGTCACCGCCGACAACACCGCATCCCGAGCCCTGTTCGCCTCGTTTGCCCGGGACAGGGGGGCCGAAGCCGTGTGGAGTCCGCTCTTCGGCGGGGAACACTTCCCTGCGGACGACGACACACCGCACGATCCCGAAGACCTCGTACGCATCGGTCCCCTCAATCCCGAGCCGGAAGTGTGACCGACCATCCGCACCGGATCCACCAACCCACCCCATCGTCCAAGCCATGAGCCCACGAACCTGGGGAAAGGAACCAAGGAACACACCATGGATACCTTCCAGCGCCTGGAGTCCGAAGTCCGCGGATACTGCCGGAACTGGCCGGTCGTGTTCGACAGGGCCGTCGGAAGCCATGTCTACGACGAGACCGGCAAGCCCTTCCTGGACTTCTTCGCAGGAGCGGGTTCGCTCAACTACGGGCACAACAACCCGGAGCTGAAGACCTCGCTCATCGAGTACCTGACCGACGACAAGATCGTCCACAGCCTCGACGCCTACAGCGTGGCCAAACGCGAGTTCCTGAAAACCTTCGAGGAGATCATCCTCAAACCGCGGAACCTGGACTACAAGATCCAGTTCCCGGGCCCCGCGGGCAACAACGCGGTCGAGGCCGCGCTGAAGCTGGCCCGCAAGTACACCGGTCGCGAGACCATCGTCAACTTCACCAACGGCTTCCACGGCATGACCCTGGGCGCCCTGGCCGTCACCGGCAACTCGATGAAGCGCGGTGGCGCGGGCGTGCCCCTGGGCCACGTCGCCACGATGCCGTTCGACAACTACATGGACGGCAAGACGCCGGACTTCCTGTGGCTGCGCAGCCTGCTGGACGACAGCGGCAGTGGCCTGGACAAGCCCGCCGCCGTCATCGTCGAGACGGTCCAGGGCGAGGGCGGCATCAACGCCGCCAGCGCCCAGTGGCTGCGCGACCTCTCGGAGCTGTGCCGCGAGTACGAGATCCTGCTGATCGTCGACGACATCCAGATGGGCTGCGGCCGTACCGGGGACTTCTTCAGCTTCGAGGAAGCCGGGATCGTCCCGGACATCGTCACCCTGTCCAAGTCCATCAGCGGCTACGGCCTGCCCATGGCCCTCACCCTGTTCAAGCGCGAGCTGGACGTGTGGGAGCCGGGTGAGCACAACGGCACCTTCCGCGGGTTCAACCCGGCCATGGTCACCGGCTCGGAGGCGCTGCGCCGCTACTGGAGCGACTCCTCGTTCGCCGACTCGGTCAAGGCCAAGGGCGACATGGTCGCCGCGCGCCTGGCCGAGATGGCCGCCGAGCACGCCGAGTTCGGCGCGCACGTGCGCGGCCGCGGCCTGGCCCGCGGCCTGGCCTTCGAGCAGGACGGCATCGCCAAGAAGGTCGCCGCCGAGTCCTTCGACCGCGGCCTGCTCCTGGAGACCTCCGGTCCCGAGGACGAGGTCGCCAAACTCCTGCCGCCGCTGACGGCGAGCGAGGAGGAGCTCACGGCGGGACTTGACATCATGGCTGACGCGGTCCGTGCCGCGGTCAAGGTGGCACAGCCCGCCTAGGAACTTCCTCTGCGGAGTTCCACACCACGCGGTGCGGGGCCGGCGGCGACCTTCGGGACGCCGTCCGGCCCCGCCCCCGTGTCGCACCACCATCGAAAGGCGCCGCAGAGCGCGTAAAGGAGACAACCAGTGATCGTTCGCAGCCTGGACGAGGTCAACGACACCGACGCCGACATCAAGACGGAGACCTGGCGCAGCCGCCGGATCGTCCTCGCGAAGGACAAGGTCGGCTTCTCCTTCCACGAGACCGTCCTGTACGCGGGTACGGAGACCAGCATGTGGTACGCCAACCACATCGAACTCGTGCACTGCATCGAGGGCGAGGCCGAGGTGACCAACGACGAGACGGGGGAGAAGCACATCATCACCCCGGGCACCCTCTACCTGCTCAACGGTCACGAGAAGCACACCGTCCGCCCCAAGACGGACTTCCGCGTGCTGTGCGTGTTCAACCCGCCCGTCACCGGGCGCGAGGTCCACGACGAGAACGGCGTCTACCCGCTCATCGTCGAGGACTGACGACAGCACCGGAGAGCCCGGTCCGGGCCCGGGACCCGAGGTCGGGGTCCTGGGGCACGAGGCCCGGGCCCGGTCCCGCACCGGGAACCGCCGGGGGGTGGGTTCCCGTCCTGGAGGCGTCCGGACGGCAGGGGCACGCCACGGGCGTCTCCTTCCGGGACCCTCCGAGGAGCGGGCGAGACGAGCAGGACGAACACACTGTGGGCGGGGTCGCGAGACCCCGCCCACAGTGCTTTCACGGGGGAGGCGCCCCAGGGTGACGGAGCCTCGGACTCAGCGTCACAAAGCACAGGTGACCCGCCCTGAGCAGGGCGAAGATGCGATCACCCGGGGGCCGCGCACGCATAACCAGTGCATAACGGACTAATCGGGTCTCGTTACTGTCGAGCATGCTTGGGGGAGGCTGAGCATGCTCGGGACAGAACCCCGTACCAGGCCGTCGTGCCCTGCACCGGACGGCGGCCGCAGCCGCGGTACAGCGGGCCGCGACCCGCCCACACCGGGCGTCCCACCGATCCGCATGTGCGGCGTAGCCGTCCCCCCGGACGAGTGCGCCGCTCCCCCCAAGTCTTTCGAGGAGCAGTCGTGAAGAAGCAGGTACCAGCTGTCAGCCGAGGAGCCTGGGGCCGCCGAGACGCACTTCGCCTGGGTGGAGTGGGGCTGGCCACCCTCGGTCTCGCCGCCTGCAGCCGGGTCGACGGCGGAGGGGGAGAGGGGGAGGAGGGCACATCGACCCTGGACCGCCTCCGCGAGCAGGGCTTCGTGGCGGTCGGCCTCGCCAACGAGATCCCCTTCGGCTTCGTCGACGACTCCGGCAACCCCGCCGGGCAGTCCCCCGCCGTGGCCAAGGCCGTCTTCGAGGAGCTGGGCGTCCCCGAGATCCAGGCCTCCTCCGTGAACTGGGACGGACTGATCCCGGGCCTGAAGTCAAACCGCTTCGACGTCATCGCCGCCGGCATGTTCATCACCCCCGAGCGCTGCGGGCAGGTCGCCTTCACCGAGCCCACCGCCACCTCCCCCGAGGCCTTCATGGTCAAGGAGGGCAACCCGGAGGGCATCAAGCACTTCAAGGACTTCGCCGAGAACCCCGACCTCAAGCTCGCGGTCCTCAACGGCTCGGTCGAGCAGACCTACGCCAACTACTTCGAGGTGCCCGAGGACCAGCAGGAGCTCATCCCCAACCAGACCGCCGGCTACGAGCTGCTGGAGGCGGGGCGCGTCGACGCGATGTCCATGCTGAGCGTGTCCCACGAGTACCTCCTCCAGGACCGGGGCGGCCCCTTCGAGGTCACCGAGCCGTTCTTCCCCGTGATCGACGGCCAGGAGGAGAAGGGCTGGGGCGGCCTGTGCGTCCGGCAGGAGGACACCACGCTGCTGGAGGAGATGAACCGGGTGATCGCCGAGTTCAAGGAGAGCGGACGCCTCCTGGAGCTGGGCCAGGACTGGGGCTTCACCGAGGCCGACCTGCCCGACGACATGACCACCGCCGAACTCTGCAAGGAATGAACCCGCAGTGGACTTCCTGATCCAGCGACTACCGCTCTATATCGACGGCGCGTGGATCACCATCCAGCTCACCTTCGGCGGCTGTGCCCTGGCCTTCGTCCTGGCCATGGTCTTCGGGATCATGGGGACGATCAGGCACTGGCTGCCCCGGGCCATCTCCACGGTCTACGTGGAGGTGTTCCGGGGCATCGCCGCCCTGGTGCTGATGTTCTGGATGGCGTTCGCCCTGCCGCAGCTGAGCGGGTTCCGACTGGACGACATGTTCGCCGCGATCCTCGCCCTGGGCCTCAACGTGGGGGCCTACGGAGCCGAGGTCGTGCGGTCGTCCATCAACGCCGTGCCCAAGGCGCAGGTCGAGGCCACGGTCGCGCTGAACCTCTCCTGGTTCCAGCGGACGCGCCTCGTCGTGCTGCCCCAGGCGTGGGCCCAGATGCTGCCCACGTTCGGCAACCTCGTCATCGAGCTGATGAAGGCCACCGCGGTGGTCTACCTCATCGGTGTGGCCGACCTGACGGCCGTCGCGCAGAACATGCGCGAGTCCACGGGTGAGACGGTGGTCGCCTTCATCGGCGCCTTCATCCTCTACTACCTGATCGCGCAGGTCCTCATCTTCGGCATGCGAATGCTCGAACGCCGCGCCAACCGGAAGCTGGGCCGTACCCCGCCGCGCGGCAAGAGCCTGAAGTCCCTCGCCCAGTCCACACCGGTCGGTAGCGCGGGAGGGACCTTCTGATGTGGGACTTCCAATGGACCCTCCAGATCCTGCCCGACCTGTTGGGCGCCCTGGGGACGACCGTCCAGATCACCTTCCTCAGCTACCTGATCGCTCTGGTCCTGGGGCTGCTGATCGCCATCGCCCGCCGGACGCCGTTCTTCGGCGCCGTCCTGCACGCGGCCACGGAGTTCATCCGTACGACACCGCTGGTCATCCAACTGGTGTTCGTCTTCCTCCTGACCCCGGCCCACATCACCCCGATGACCGTGGGCGTCGTCGTCCTCGGCGTGCACTACGCGGCCTACACGGCCGAGGTCTACCGCTCGGGCATCGAGGGCGTGGCCAAGGGGCAGTGGGAGGCGGCCCGGGCACTGAGCCTGCCCGCCCGCCGCACCTGGGGTGCCATCGTGCTGCCGCAGGCCATCCGCAAGGTCATCCCCGCGCTGGGCAACTACCTCATCGCGACGTTCAAGGACACGCCGCTGCTCATCGCGATCGGTGTGGCCGAGCTGCTCACCGAGGCCCAGCGGATCGGCAGCGCGAGCTTCCGCGTCGTCGAGGTCTACACCGTGGTCGGATTCCTGTTCCTCCTCGTGAGCATCCCGTCCGCCATCCTCCTCCGACGATTGGAGCGACGCTATGCCGCCGTCTGATACCCCCGTGAACGCAGAGTCCCCGGGTGTCGAGGGCCAGTCCCTGATCGTCTTCGACGACGTGGTCAAGCGCTTCGGCGACCTCACCGTGCTCGACGACCTGAACTTCTCCGTCGCTCCCGGCGAGCGGGTCACCCTCATCGGCCCGAGCGGTTCGGGCAAGACCACCATCCTGCGCCTGCTGATGACCCTGGAGAAGATCACCGAGGGCGTCATCTGGGTGGGCGGCGAGCCGTTCAGCCACATGCGCCGGGGCCAGGGGCTGGTCCGTGCGAGCGAGGGCTACATGCGCGAGCGCCGCAAGCGCATCGGCATGGTCTTCCAGCAGTTCAACCTGTTTCCGAACATGAGCGTGCGCCAGAACATCACCGAGGCGCCAGTACACGTGCTGGGCACCCCGAAGGACGAGGCCAACGCCCGGGCGAAGGAGCTGCTGGACCTGGTCGGGCTCGGCGAGAAGATCGACGCCCACCCCACCCAGCTCTCCGGCGGGCAGCAGCAGCGCGTGGCGATCGCCCGCGCGCTGGCCATGCAGCCGGAGATCCTGCTGCTGGACGAGGTCACCTCGGCCCTGGACCCGGAGCTGGTCGCCGGTGTCCTGGACGTGCTGCGCGAGGTCGCCGAGACCACGGACATCACGATGCTGTGCGTGACCCACGAGATGGGCTTCGCGCGGGACGTGTCGCACCGGGTGCTCATGTTCGACCAGGGCCAGATCGCCGAGGAGGGTCCGCCGGAGCAGATCTTCGGCGATCCCAAGGAGGACCGCACCAAGTCCTTCCTCCGCTCGGTCCTGGACAACGGCTTCTGAGGGCCGGCGCGTACGCCGACCGACGCGGGGCCGCTTCCGGAGCCGGGAGCGGCCCCGCGCCACGTCCTGACCTGGTATGCCGAGACGAGTGACGACATACCGTAGTCATTAAGTAGCTTTTAGTTTCCCCTTGGGCAGAATGAGAGTTCTGCGACAGGAGGGACTCTTGTGACCATGGTGCGAAGATGGGGACTCGCCTGGGGGGCGTTGCTCGCCGTCCTGCTCATCGCGGTACCGATGCTCTCGCACCCCGCGTTGCGCTCCGACGTCCTGGGCGACTCCATGGTCCTCCTCATGGTCTCCTGGTCCCCGATGCTCATCGGCGGGATCCTGGCCTGGGCCCTGGTCAGGGGTTTCGGCGCACGCGACCGGCTGGACCTCAGGATCGTCCGGGCGATGGAGGGCCACCCCGTCGGGCGCGAGGTGGCCTGGCTGGGGCTGCTCCTCGTCTGCTTCGTGCTGTCCATGGTGGCGCTGTCCCTGCTCTTTCGCGCCTACGGGGCGCAGATCGGCGCGGACCTGGCCATGTCCGCCTCGCTGGTGTCCAGGCTTCTGTTCCTGTTCACCCTGCCGCTGCTGCTCATGGACCGCTCAGGGGTCACCGTGGACGGCAAGGGCACCGACATGCCCGCGATCGCGCTGAGGGTGTCCGAGCCCTGGCGCTGGCTCGGGCTGATCCCGGTCGGGGTCGCGCTGACCCTCCTCGGCTACCTGCTCATCCCCTACATCGGGCTGCCGGGGCCGTCCCTCCCCCTGCTGGGTTTCCTGCTCGCCTTCACCGTGATCGCCGTGTGCGAGGAGATCTTCTTCCGCGGGATGATGCAGAGCCGACTGGAGCTCCAGATGGGCCGCTGGGGCGGGATCGTGGCGACCTCGGTGGTCTTCGCGGTCACCTACGCGGTCATCCAGCCCTACGACGCGGTCTCCCAGCTTCCGGGGACCGACCTGGTGTACAACACCGGCCTCGCCCTGCTGACCTACGCCACGGCCAGCCTCCTCTACGGCTACCTGTGGACGTGCTTTCGCAACACCTGGCTCCAGGTGATCATGCGCGTCGGCATGTTCCTGATGATCATGCCGCCCGACCTGCAGATCGGTCTCAACTGAGGGCCGCGCCGACACCGGCCACGGCCCCACCGTTACCGGCCGACGACTCCGCCGGCGCCGGTCCTCCCCGGAACCGGCCCGCCCCGCACGCCGGGTACACGCGGCGAAGACCCCGGCGTCCCCGGCGCGTCGGCGGAAGAGGTCCACAGCGGTCGCGTGGCGGTCACCTCGCCCTCACGGAGGTGTCACCGGGAGGTCATGGAAAAGAGGGAGTCTGCTCACTGTGAGCACGGAAACAGCGCCAACGCCATCGGGTGACGCCACCAGGCCCACCGGGCTGCCCGCCGACAGGTTCATGGACCGCGAGGAGGGATGGCTCCGCTTCAACCAACGGGTCCTCGAACTCGCCGAGGACGAGGACGTCCCCCTCCTGGAGCGGGCGCGGTTCCTGGCGATCTTCTCCAGCAACCTGGACGAGTTCTTCATGGTCCGCGTCGCCGGGCTCAAACGGCGCCTGGCCACCGGCCTGCACGTCGCCTCCTCCAGCGGGCACCACCCCCGCGCGCTGCTCGAACGCATCTCCCGGTTCACCCACGAGCTCATGCTCCGCCAGACCGCCTGCTTCCAGGACAGCGTCGCGCCCGCCCTGCGCGGGGTCGGGATCCGCATCGTGCGCTGGAGCGATCTGGAGACCGCCGAGCGCGAGGACCTGCACGGCTACTTCCGGCGCTCGGTCTACCCGCTGGTGACCCCCTTCGCGGTCGACTCCGCGCACCCCTTCCCCTACGTCTCCGGCCGCTCGCTCAACCTCGCGGTCGCCGTCCAGGACCCGCGCGACGACCGCAGCATGTTCGCCCGCGTCAAGATACCCAGCTCCCTGCCCCGCTTCATCGAGTCCGGAGGCGGGGGCAGCGGCCGGTTCGTCCCCGTCGAGGACATCGTCGCCGCCCACCTGCCCCAGCTCTTCGAGGGCATGCGGATCCTGGAGCACCACGCGTTCCGCGTCACCCGCAACGCCGACCTGGAGGTCGACGAGGACGAGACCGACGACCTCGTCACCTCCCTGGAGGACGAACTGCTGCGCCGCCGCTTCGGCCCGCTCGTGCGCCTGGAGGTCGAACAGGACATCAGCGACGGGGCGCTCGCCATCCTCACCCGGGCGCTCGGCGCCGAGGAGGGGGAGACCTACCGCGTCCCCGGGCCGCTCAACCTCGCCGGACTGTCCCAGATCGCCGACGCCGAGCGGCCCGAGCTGCGCTACCCGCCCATGGTCCCCGCCGAGCCGCACGCCCTGGCACCCGGAGACCTGTTCGCCGCCGTCCGCGAGCGCGAGGTCCTCGTCCACCACCCCTACGAGTCCTTCGCCACGACCACCGAGCGCTTCCTGGCCCTGGCCGCCACCGATCCCAAGGTCGTGGCGATCAAACAGACCCTGTACCGCACCAGCGGGGACTCGCCCATCGTGGAGTCCCTCGTCGAAGCCGCCAGGGAGGGCAAGGAGGTCGTGGTCCTGGTCGAGATCAAGGCCCGTTTCGACGAGCAGAACAACATCCAGTGGGCGCGCAAGCTGGAGGAGGCGGGCTGCCACGTCGTCTACGGCGTCGTCGGCCTCAAGACCCACTGCAAGCTCTCCATGGTCATCCGCCAGGACGACGACGGGCTGCTGCGCCGCTACTGCCACGTGGGCACCGGCAACTACAACCCGAGCACCGCCCGCATGTACGAGGACCTCGGCCTGTTCAGCGCCGACCCCGAGGTGGGCGAGGACGTCAACGACCTGTTCAACAGCCTCACCGGGTTCTCCCGCAGGAAGCACTACCGGCGCCTGCTCGTCGCCCCCGCCGCCCTGCGCGAGGGCCTGCTCGAACAGATCGCCGCGGAGATCGACAACAGCCTCAAGGGCGAGCCCGCGCGCATCCGCATCAAGGTCAACTCCCTGGTCGACGAGGAGATCATCGACGCCCTCTACCGGGCCTCGCAGGCCGGGGTGAACGTCGACCTGTGGGTGCGCGGCAGCTGTGTCCTGCGCGCAGGGGTGCCCGGGCTCTCCGAGAACATCCGGGTCCGCAGCATCCTCGGCCGTTTCCTGGAACACTCCCGTATCTTCGTCTTCTCGGGTGGCTGGCGGCCCCGGGTGTGGATCGGCAGCGCGGACCTGATGCCCCGCAACCTGGACCGACGGGTCGAGGCGCTGGTGCGCGTGGCCGACTCCGAGCAGTGCCACCGCCTGGTCCGCCTCATGGACCTGGCGATGGCCGACACCACCTCGTCCTGGCGGCTGGAACCCGACGGGACCTGGAGCCGCGCCACCCACGGCTCCGACGGTCGGCCACTCGTCGACCTGCAGGAGAGCCTGCGCGGAGACCGACACCTGCGAGTAGTGGAGAGCGGATGAACATGACGGGAACCGAGGGAGACGTCGAGGGCTCCGTCGAGGGCGTGGGCGGCGGCGTCCCGCGCCGGACGGCGGTCGGGGGCTACCTCGAACCCATCCGCGCGGGTGGCGCCCTGCTGTGGCGCGAGGGGGCGGGAGGAACCGAGGTCGTCCTCATCCGCAGGCCCGACCGGGGGGACTGGACCCTGCCCAAGGGCAAGCTCAAGAACCGCGAGCACACCATCGTCGGCGCGGTCCGCGAGGTCCGGGAGGAGACCGGCCTGACCCCTCTGCTGGGCCGCAGGCTCCCGCCGCAGCGCTACCTCAAGGACGGATGGCCCAAGCAGGTGGAGTGGTGGGCGGCCACGCCCGCCGACCCCGGCGGGGGGATCGACTACCCGCCCAACGAGGAGGTCGAGCTGGTCGAGTGGGTGCGCGCGGAGGAGGCCCGCGACCGGCTCACCTACGACCACGACGTGCAGGTGGTCGACAACTTCCTGGCCGGGCCCGCCACCACCTTCCCCGTCATCCTGCTGCGGCACCTCTCGGCGGGGGAGAAGCGCACCTGGAACGGTGAGGACCTGCTGCGTCCGCTGGACGGGGCCGGCCGCGCCGACGCCCTGGCCCTGTCCCGGCTGCTGGGCGCCTACGGGCGGCCCCGGGTGGTGACGTCGGCGGCGGCGCGGTGCACCGAGTCGGTGCTGCCGTACACGGTGGAGTTCGACGCGCCGACGCACACCGAGCGGGCGTTCACGGTCCACCAGCCCTCCGCCGGCTCCTCCGCGGCGGGGGGACCCTCCCACAGCGTGGAGGAGGCCAGGAAGGCGTTCGCGCAGATCCTGGCCGAGGGGCGGCCGACGGTGGTGTGCACGCACGGCGAGCTGGTGCCGCACCTGATGGCCGAGGCGCTCACCCAGTTGGACGCGCCGTTCACCCAGCAGCTCGGGCTGCGCAAGGGCTCCTTCTGGGTGGTGCACGTGGCCTCGCGGGGCGGTGGGCTGGCGGCGGTGGAGCGGCACGCGGTCCGCGCCTGAGGGACGGGCCGGGGCGCCCGGGGCGTGCCCCGCGTCCGGTGACATGATGCGGTCATGGTCAGACACAAGGTTGCGCGGAGCGTCGTGGTGGACGCTCCCGCCAAGCGGATCTTCGACATCATCGCGGCACCGGCGCGGCACTCCGAGTTCGACGGGTCGGGGACCGTGCGTGCCAACCTCTTCGGCCCCGACCGGCTGGAGCGGGGCAGCGAGTTCGGCATGGACATGAAGCTGTTCGGCGTCGGCTACCGGATCACCAACCGGGTGGTGGAGTACGAGGAGGACCGCCTCATCGCCTGGCGGCACTTCGGCTCGCACCGCTGGCGGTACGAGCTGCGGGAGCTGTCCGGGGGAGGCACCAGGGTCACCGAGACCTTCGACTACTCCCGGGGCCTTCCGGCGTTCTACGTCCTGATGGGGATGCCGGCCAGGAACGGACGGAGCATCGAGCTGACCCTGGAGCGGCTCAAGGCCGCGGCGGAGTCCGAGGGGAGCTGACCGCTCCCCGAAGGCATGCGCGGACACGGGCGCCGCCCTCGGCCGGGGGCCGTGGGCGGCGCTTCGCGACAGGAGCGGGTTCGCGTCACCGGGGGGTGCCGCACGCCTCCTCGCGCGGAAGGCGTGTGCCGTCTGTGCGGGACGGCGGGAACGCGTCGTTCCGCGGGCGGCGCCCCCAGTGCCTCCCGGACCGGGTCCCCGGCTCAGCCGGACACGTGGACCGGGAGGCGTCGACCAGCGTCAGGCGTGGTCCTTGTCGTGGTCGTGGTCGTGGTCGTAGTAGCCGTCCCAGTGGTCCTTGTCGTCGTCGTGGCCGTGGTCCTTGTCGCCGTGGTCCCAGCCGTTCTTCCCACCGTGGTCGTCGCCGTGGCGGTGGCCGTCGTCATCGTCCCCGTGGCCGTGGTTCCAGCCGTTGTCCCCGTCCTTGTCCTTGTCGCAGTCGTCCTCGTCGTCCTCGTGGCCGTACTCGTCCCAGTGGCCCTCTTCCCCGCTGTGGCTCTTGCGCTCGCCCTCATCGGAGTCGTGCCAGCCGCAGCTGTGGCCGTGGTGGCCGTGGTAGCCGTCGTGCTCGTCGTCCGCGACGGCGGGGGAGGCGGCACCGATGACGGCACCGGCGGCCATGGTCATGAGGGCGAGTCCAGCGATACGTTTCACGACAATCCTTGCTCTCGGTAGCAGGAAAATAACTGACAGTGACGAATGTAGGTCGGCGCATCCCGTTTGGCCAGTCCATCGACGCGGGAAGGCCAGATTGGTGTCGGAGCCCGGTTCCCGCCCGGACGGAAAACACGGTGCTCGCCCAAATGCCCTAAAGTTCGGCAAGGGCCCCTGTTCTGCGCGTCTCCCGGCAACCGCGGCGCGAACCGGTGGGGCCCGCACGGATCCGGTCGAACCAGGAGTCGGGGGCAGCGGTGGGAACAACCTTGGGTGAGGTCTGGCGGGAAGTACTGTCCGTCCAACCCGAACCGGAGCGGTGGATCATCATCGCCGCGGCCGTCCTGGCCCTGGCCTCGGTGCTGCTGGGTCCGCCCTGGCGGATCGGACGCAACGTCGTCACCATCGCCCATGAGGGCGGGCACGCCCTCGTCGCCCTGCTCAGCGGCCGCCAGCTCACCGGTATCCGGCTGCACTCGGACACCTCGGGGGTCACCGTCTCCAAGGGCAGGCCGACCGGTGTCGGCATGGTCCTGACCGTCTTCGCCGGCTACGTCGCTCCGTCGGTCATCGGCCTCCTGGGCATCCTCATGCTGATGTCGGACCGCATCACCGCCCTGCTGTGGCTGAGCATCGTCGTGCTCGCCGCCATGCTGCTGATGATCCGCAACGTCTACGGCGTGCTGTCGGTGGTGGGAACCGGCGCGGTGGTGTTCGGGATCAGCTGGTTCACCCCCGCGGAGGTCCAGGCGGCCTTCGCCTACCTGTTCATCTGGTTCCTGCTCTTCGCGGGCGTGCGGCCGGTCTTCGAGCTCCAGGCGCAGCGGAGGCGCAACCCGTCGCCGCACTCCGACGCCGACCAGTTGGCGCGGCTCACCGGCCTGCCCGGCGCCCTGTGGGTGGCGGTCTTCCTCCTGGTGAACGTCGCGGTGACCGCGCTGGGCGTGTGGCTGCTGCTCTTCTGAGCGCCACGGGGCGGCCCCGGCACACGAGGCGGCCCGGGGGTGCACGGTCCCCGGGCACACGAAGAGGGGCGCGGCCGCAGGGGCGCGCCCCGAAGGTGTGTCGTGGCCTGCCGTGTCGCGGTCGCGGAGGCGCCGCGGGCGCGGGCGCCGGTGTCAGCCGGAGTGCGACGCGGCGAGGGCCTCGGAGACCGTCGTGAAGACGGGGATGCGCGTGTCGAGCGAGGTGACCCGCAGGGTCTGCAGAATCCTCGGGATGGGCGAGGCGATCGCCAGGAGCGCCTTCTGCTCCCTGGCCGCCTTGTGCGCGCGGATCAGGACGCGCAGGCCGCTGGAGTCGATGAACCGGAGGTCGGAGCAGTCCAGGACCACGCGGCCGGAGGGCTGGGTGACGATGGCCTCGGTCACCGCCTCCTGGAAGTGGTGTTCGGTGGCCATGTCGATCTCCCCGTCCAACACCAGAACCCGTCCGGTGTCGTGCAGGGTGGAGGAGATGGTCAGGTCGGGCATGGCGACTCCGGCGTATTCGGGACGTGCCCGACAGGTCGGCGCGGCCGGTCGCACGCCGCTCCACGAGCGGGTGCCGACCGGCGCGTTCTTCGCGTTACCGCGGTGGCCAAGCTGATGGTTCATCAATTTCCTTGCGTGGTGCCCCGGTCCGGGGATGGAACGCCCCTCTCACCCGGGTCCGTTGGAGTTCGCAACGAGGACGACTGTCCAGAGAACGTACGGATCCGGCTCGGGAGTTCCTGGGTGTGCCCCGCCCTGCCGTGAGGACGGCGGAGACGGCGGTGTGCCGGTGGGTGCTGCGTCGGGCCACTCCCTGCCCTCTGCAACTGACCAAACCCGCCCGCGGGGGCGGGCATTCCCCGCCTGTGGCTCGGGGCGGTGGCCGGAGCGGTGGTACCGGGGCCGCTCCAGTGTGCCGGGCTTCCTCTACGAGGGTCGCCCGACCACGGACTTTACCATAGGGCCGTGGCCGTTTCGTGACGTGAGAGACGCAAGGTCGTGCTCGTGTGTTTTGCTCCCCCTGTGCTTGGTGAGGCCCACATCACATCCGCTGGGCGTTCTCGGCCGGTTCGGGATCCGGGGTTCGGTCCCCGTTCTGCTGCTGGAGGGCCCACACACACGCCGACAGAGTCAACGGCACCGCCACCGTCAGCGCGATCGCCGGGATCGCGACCCCCGAGTCGTTGACCGCGAAACCCACCAGGGCGGTCAGCAGGGAACCGGTCAGACCCGCCCGGAGTGTCGGCGCGTACTCGTAGGCGCCCTGCAGGGCGCCGAACCTCCAGTGGATCGGCCGCTGGAGCACCACGAACAGGAACACCAGCGCACACGCCGCCAACAGGGTCAACTGCCAGTTGCCCAGCGTCCCCAGCATCGCGCTGAGCTTGCGGGACACCACCGCCGCCGCCTCGCCGTTGACCACCTGGCCCGCGAACGCCCCGAAGTGGCTGCGCGCCTGTGGAGGCCTCAGGTAGTCCAGCCACGCCAGCAGCGCGATCGCGGACACCGCGGCCGCGCTCACCACGGCCAGGCGGGGCAGGGTGACGCGTATCCCGGCGATCATCATCGTCGTCACCGCCAGGCCGGGGAACAGCGCGATCACCCCGCCGAAGTCGGTGCCCAGCCCCGGCCAGCCGACGATCAGCACCGTCGCCGACCCGATGACCAGGGTCGTCACCACGGCGGCGCCGCGCCGTCCCCGGGAGATCAGCTCGTGGGAGATCCCCGCCACCGCCATCAGCATGCCGGTCGCGAACGTGGCGAAGGCGATGTTGCCGATCCCGTAGAACCGGCCCGCCACGATCGGGGAGTAGCCCGTGGGCGAGTTCATCTGCAGGTCCGCGCCGAAGCACAGGTCGAGGAAGAGCACCCCGGTGGTCGCTCCCGCCACCACCGTCATCGGCCCGAGGACCGTGCGCCGCCACGGTCCCGCCATGGCCAGCGCCACCACCAGGGCGTCCGCGGACAGGACACAGGCCAGCAGGGCCAGCGGCGGTATGGACGAGGTCCACCACGGGACGAGGTTGGCCAGGTAGCTGGCCACCGGGAAGGCGGCGCCGGCCAGCGCCACGATCCGGGTCAGGGACAGCACGCGCGCGCGTTTGCCGCGCTGCCGGTTCGAGTACCGGTGCAGGGCGCAGGCCGCCGCCGCGTAGATGAGCAGTTGGAAGGCGACCAGCCCGCTGAAGAAGCCCGGGATGGCGGCGCCCACCACGATCGCGGCGGTGTTGAACTCCACCAGCCGCCCCACCGCCTTGTCGGTCGTCGGCGGCCGTCCGGCCAGGTGCCAGGGCCGACCGCTGGTCGGCTCGGTCGCCCGCATCCCCAGGGAGGTCAGCAGGGTCGGCGTGATGTCGGTGAGCACCACCAGCCCGGCGCGCCGGGTCGACTCCGAGGCCAGGAACGACTCCGCCCCGGTGAACCCCTCCTCGGTGATCTCGCCGGACAGGGCCACCGTGAGCTGGGAGGGGCCGGTGTCCATGGACACTCCGACGACCATCAGGGACGAGCCCGGCGGCAGCACGTTCTCCAGGGCCCGCAGCCGGCCGTCCAGGGTGGACAGCGCCTTGTCGCGCTCCCACTCCGGGACGTCGTCGGGGTCGGGCTCGGGCGGCTCCTCGTCCTCCTCCCCGTCCTTCTCCCCGTCCACCGGCGCCTCCGCGCCGTCCTTCTCCCCATCGTCCTCCCGGCCGGGCGTCAGCGGGTCCGGGTAGACGGGGTAGAGCCGGGTGAGCTCGGCCAGTTCCACCGCGGCCAGGGAGACCCCCTCCAGGCGCTCGGTGGTCAGGCCGTGTACCCCGTCGACGTAGTGGTCCACCCGGCCGGAGCGGTCGGCCACGCCCAGGGCGGCACCGTGGCCCACGGCGAGCGTGGTCCCGCCCGCGTCGCGCACCGTCTGCCCGAGCAGGCCCACGGGCGCGCCGAAGGGGGACCGCGCGTTCTGCCGGACGTAGGAGCCGAACCCGGGGACGACCGCGCCCGAGCCGTCGCGTTCGGGCTCCGGCGCGGCCTCGCACACCGTGAAGCGCTCCCGTATGGACAGGGCGCGCTGCCCGGCCGACACCGACAGCCAGCCGTCGGTGGGACAGGTGCGGGAGGTGGCGGTGCGGATCGACACGTTGCCGATGGAGCCCTCCTCGGCCATCCTCCACAGGGTCGGGGTGTTCTCGGAGGTGACGTCCTCCCACAGCAGGCCCGGCACCCCCACGAGCACCACGGGTCCGCTACGCCGGCCGATGGCCCCGGGGCCGGGCTGGTCGGGGCGGACGACGTCGAGTCCGCTGCCGCCCGGAGCGGTCGTGGACGCACCGACCGGGCCGCCGGTGGAGGGGCCGACGGTGGCGGGCACACCGGCCGCGGAGGGAGCGGCGAGCGCGGCGCACGAGAGCACCGCCGCGGACAGCAGCAGGGCACACAGGCGTGCGCCCCAGCGCGCCCCCGGTGTGACGAGCCGTCGTGGCATGGCGGACTCCCCCCGTCGCGCGCTCAGCCTCGGGCGTGGTCCGCGGACCCACGCCCCGGTCGCTCACCCTAGCCATTCTCCGCTCCGGACAGGGGGATTCGCACGTCCGGGCGCGTACCGTCCCGGGACGGTACGCGCCGGTCAGCGGTCCACACCCCACTCCCGGAGGGTCGCGTCGGCGTCGGGCAGCCTCCGGCCCCGGGTCACGCCGCCCGGAGTGCGGTCGAAGCGGGGCGCCGGGCCGGGAACCACCCGGTCACCGTCGCGCACGAGCGAGCCGCGGGCGCGCACGTGCGGGTGGTCGGGAGCCTCATCCAGGGACAGGACCGGCGCCACACACGCGTCGACGCCGTCGAACACCTCGCCCCACTCGTCGCGGGTCCGGGTGCGCAGGACCTCGGCGAAGCGCTCGCGCAGCCGCGGCCAGCCCGACCGGTCCCACTGGTCGGGCAGGTCCTCCCCGGCCAGGCCGATGCCCTCCAGGAAGGCGGCGTAGAACTGGGGCTCGATGCAGCCGACCGACACGTGGCGGCCGTCCGCGCACTCGTACACGTCGTACCAGGGAGCGCCGGTGTCCAGGTAGTTCGTGCCGCGCTCGTCGTTCCAGGAGCCGCGCGAGCGGTCCTCGTGCACCATCGACATCAGCAGGGCGCTGCCGTCCACCATCGCGGCGTCCACGACCTGGCCCCGGTCGGAGGACTGCCGCTCGACCAGGGCGCTGAGGACGCCGGTGACCGCGAACATGGTGCCCCCGGCGAAGTCGCCGAGGAGGTTGATCGGGGGAACCGGAGGGCCGCCCGCCCGCCCGATGGCGTGCAGGGCGCCGTTGACGGAGATGTAGTTCATGTCGTGCCCGGCGGCGCGGGCCAGCGGGCCGTCCTGGCCCCAGCCGGTGACACGCGCGTAGACCAGGCGCGGGTTGAGTTCGAGACAGGTTTCGGGGCCCAGCCCGAGGCGTTCCATGACCCCGGGGCGGAAGCCCTCCAGGAGCACGTCGGCGCGTGAGACCAGGTCGCGGGCGAACGCGCGGCCCTCGTCGGACTTGAGGTCGGCGGGCAGGACGGTGCGCCCCTCGCTCATGTGCGGGCCGCCGGCACCGGCGTTCATCGCCTCGGCGGCCGCCGGCCGGTCGAGGCGGATGACGCTGGCACCCAGGTCGGCGAGGAGCATCCCGGCCATCGGCGCCGGGCCGATCCCGGTGAACTCGATGACGCGGATTCCGTTGAGGGGTCCCATGGGCGGTCTCCAAGGAGGCGGTGGACGTGTACGGACCACAGACTAGAACGACGTTCGGTTCATTGCGCGGTCCGGTGGGCGGAAGCTGGCAAGATATGGGGGTGACACAGACACCCGCTCCCGACGACCGCTCCCGCCTGCTGACCCCCGCCGACGTGCGGGCCCTCGCCGAGCGGTTCGGAATCCGGCCCACCAAGAGCCTGGGCCAGAACTTCGTCATCGACCACGGCACCGTGCGCCGCATCGTCCGGGTCGCGGGGGTCACCGACGCCGACGTCGTGGTCGAGGTCGGCCCCGGGCTCGGCTCGCTCACCCTGGCACTGCTTCCGCACGTGCGCCACGTGACCGCGATCGAACTCGATCCGGCGCTGGCCGCGGCGCTCCCGGGCACCGTGGCCGACCACGCGCCCGACCTCGCCGACCGCCTCACCGTCGTCCCCGGCGACGCCATGCGCATCACCGGGGTACCCGGGCCCGAGCCCACGGCGCTGGTGGCCAACCTGCCCTACAACGTGTCCGTTCCGGTCCTTCTGCACCTGCTCGAACTGCTGCCCGGCCTGCGGCGGGTGCTGGTCATGGTGCAGGCCGAGGTCGCGGACCGGATCACCGCCACCCCGGGCGGGCGCATCTACGGCGTGCCCTCGGCCAAGGTCGCCTGGTACGCCCACGCGCGCCGTGCGGGCTCGGTCGGCCGGAGCGTGTTCTGGCCCGCCCCCAACGTCGACTCCGGCCTGGTCGAACTCGTCCGCCGCCCGCAGCCCGACACGAAGGCCGACCGGAAGGAGGTCTTCGGGGTGATCGACGCGGCCTTCGCCCAGCGCCGCAAGACCCTGCGCGCCGCCCTGGCCGGATGGGCCGGTTCCGCGCCCGCGGCCGAGGCCGCCCTGCGCGCGGCCGGTGTCGACCCCTCCGCACGCGGGGAGTCGCTGGACGTGACGGCGTTCGCGGCCATCGCCGAGCACCGCCCGCGGCCGAAGGAGTGACCGTCACTCCCCGGGGGCCGACGCCTCGGGGCCGGACACGCGTTCCGGCGGCGGCCGCCTCCTCCGGGACCGGGTGAGGGCGCGGGCCACCCCGGCCGCGCCCAGCCCCAGGGCCAGCACCGGCAGCACCCACACGACGTTGAACTCCCAGTCACCCGTGCCGCGCACGACGAACGCGACCGCCAGACCGAGGAACAACAGGCCCGCGACCAGCGAGCCCCAGTCAGTCCTACGCTTCGCCATGCTCCACCTCCACGACACCGAACAGTGAGTCGGTGCGTACGTTGATCAGCGGCGGTCCGGCCCCGTCGCCGCCCTCCGGCCGCTTTCCCTCCACCGCGGAGTCCGCCGCGGGCTCGTGGACCTCCTCGTAGGTCAGGGAGTACCCGGCCATGCCGCCGCCCCGTTCCTCCCCGCCGGGATTCACCACACCCAGTCCGACCCGGGAGGTCACGGCGACGCGTGCGTCCTCGGGCAGGACCAGCCTCGTGTGTCCCACGTCCACCCGCAGGGAGACGTCGACGGTCTCGCCCGGGGAGAGGTCCGCCAGCCCGGTCAGGTCCAGCACCCCCGAACCGAGGGTGAACCGGTGGTCCCCGCCCTCGGCCTCGGCCACCGTGGCCGGCCGCCAGACCTCGCCCCCGATCCGCACCCGGGTCAGGTCGGTCACCGACGCCAGCGACAGTGCCAGCGCGACCACCAGCCCCAGGAACACCAGTCCCCGCGGGTTGCCCGCCCAGGTGCCCACCAGCGCGTACACGCCGATCACCGCGAGGGCTCCGGCGAGGAAGAACACCCCCGTCTCCGGCCCGAACAGCAGCTCGACCGTCCGCGCGCTCCACAGCGAGGACGACCAGCCGAACACGAGGAGGGGGACCAGGACGCCCCCGGCCACGATCGTCCACAGGGCGAGCGAGGACAGCGGCGCGCCCTTCCGGCAGGCCTGTTCCGACTCCTCGGGGCCGTGCCCGGAGAGCCCTCCGCCCCCGTCGCCGCCGGACCGGTCCGCGCCGTCCTCCCCGTCGTCGTCCCCGGGGGAGCCGGCCGTGGAGCGCTCCGCGACCACGGCCAGGTCCACCGGTCCTTGCGGCGCGGACGCCCACGGCTGGGCCGGGTTGTAGTAGGTCGGCGTCGGCCCGGGGGACGGCGCCGTCGGCGGGGGCCGCCTCGACCCCAGGTCCTCGCGCAGCCCCGCGAACGCGGCCCGCAGGTCCACACCCCGGCCGCGCGCGGCCAACAGCCCCAGCACGAGCGGTACCGCCAGCACCAGCGTCGACCAGCCGAACCCGCCGACCAGGCTGAGCGCCGTCGCGACCGCCAGCCCCACCGCGAGCAGCTTGGGCACCGCCCGGGGCGGGATGCCCCGGTCCAGCATCTGCTCGAACGTCGCCGGGCCGCCCTGGGCGTCGCGCATCAGCATCCACGCGGCGACGTAGAGCAGCAGGCCCGTCGCCCCGGCGAACGCGGTCAGCACGAAGGCCGTCCGCCACACCACGGGGTCGGTCCCCGTGTACCGGCCCAGGCCGGCGCACACACCGGCGAGGACCCGGTCGTCGTCCTCCTTGCGCAGTTCGCGCCCGGGGGCACCGGCCTCCGGCGCACCGGACACGGAGGAGGCTCCGCCGGGATCGGGTGCCGGGTCGTCAGTCATGGTCACTCACCGCACTTTCCTCACACGCCCATCGTCACCCGTAACCGCCCGCCAGGACATCCGGGACGACCCTGAAGCCACCCTGACCGGAACCGGGGCAGGACCAGGGACGCGTCCCCGATGCCCGCACGCACCCGGGGAGGGCATCCTGGACACCACAGGACCTGTGGGCGCGGCGCGGTGTGTTCCCCGCCGCGCGAACGTAACGAACGGAAGCGGTGATCGGGCGGTGGCAGCACCAGCCACGGACACCCCGCGGCTCACCCGCGCGGTGGAGGGCAGACTCCTCGGCGGTGTCGGCGCCGGGCTGGCCCGGCACCTGCGACTCGACCCCGTGGTCGTCCGCCTCGCACTCATGGCGCTGTCCGTGGGCGGCATCGGCGTCGCCGTCTACGTCGCCCTGTACTTCTTCGTCCCCGTCGACCCCGAGGAGAGGGAGAAGGGGGCCGACGGACCGGACGGCCGCCGCAGGGGCCGCGACCTGTCCCAGCTCGTCGCCTACGTCGGCCTCGCCGTGGGGCTCGGCGTCCTGTTCCTGCTCTTCGGCGGCGTCTTCGACCCGCTGCTGTGGTTCGTGGTCTTCGGCACCCTCGGCGGCGTCATCCTCTGGCAGCACGCCAACCCCTCCCAGCGCGACGAGTGGATGACCTCCACGGTCGGCGGGGCGGGGGGCAAGGGCATCATGCGCGCCATCGCGGGCGTCCTGCTCGTCGTCGTCGGCGTCATCGGCTTCCTCGTCTTCCAGGAGCAGCTCCAGAACGCCCGCGCGGGACTGACCTTCGCCTTCACCGTGCTCGCGGGCATCGCGCTCATCGTCGCCCCGTGGATCATCGGCCTGATACGCGAACGCGACCAGGAGCGCCGCGAGCGCATCCGCAACGCCGAGCGCGCCGAGCTGGCCGCCCACATCCACGACTCCGTCCTGCACACCCTGACCCTCATCCAGCGCCGGGCGGAGGACCCCCGCGAGGTGCAGCGCCTCGCCCGCGTCCAGGAGCGCGCCCTGCGAAGCTGGCTCTACCAGCGTCCGGCCGACGCCGACACCACCGTCTCGCCCGCGCTCGAACGCGTCGCCGCCGAGGTCGAGGAGGAGCACGGCGTCCCCGTCGAGGTGGTGTGCGTGGGCGACTGCCCCATGGACGACGGACTGGCCGCGATGCTGCGCGCCGCGCGCGAGGCCATGGTCAACGCCTCCAAGTACGCGGGCACCAAGAACATCTCCGTGTTCGGCGAGGTCGACCAGGAGGAGGTGCTGGTGTTCGTCCGCGACCGCGGCGCGGGATTCGACATGGACGACATCCCCGAGGACCGCATGGGCGTGCGCGGCTCCATCCTGGGCCGTATGGACCGGCACGGCGGCTCGGCGCGCATCCGCACCGGTCCGGGAGAGGGCACCGAGGTGCAGTTGCGCATGCCCCGCATCCCCGAGGCCTAGATGTGCCGTCCCGATCGGGCAACAGGTGGTGCGCCTGCGCACCGAGCACCGGATCGGACCGGTACGCCTGGCCGCCCGCACCGGCCTGCCACCGCATCCTGCGCCGTCACGGCCTGCCGCCCCCGACCGCCCCGGACCGGGCCACCGGTGAGGTGGTGCGCCGCTGACGTCACGCGTCCGCGGCGTCCTTCGCGGTGTCCTCGGCCTCCCAGCGCAGCAGGTCTCCCGGCTGGCAGCCGAGCGCCTCGCAGAGCGCGGCGAGCGTCGTGAAGCGCACCGCCTTGGCGCGGCCGTTCTTGAGCACCGCCAGGTTGGCGGGCGTGATCCCGACCCGGTCCGCGAGCTCGCCCACGGACATCTTCCGCCTGGCCAACATCACGTCGATGTCGACGCGGATCGGCATCAGATCACCTCTTTCAGCTCGGCCCGCATCCGTACCGCCTGGGCGAGCAGCATCCGCAGCACGAGCACGACGAGCGCGACCCCCAGGATGGCCACGACGACCCCGCACAGCAAGAGGACGATGCCCGGGGGCACGGCCTCGCCCGGCGCCAGCACGACCGCGAGCGCGAACACCAGGAGGGCGGCCGCCACGAACGCGCCGATCACGGTGTGCACGTACCGGAAGGCGGCGTGGGAGAACACGGTTTCACGCCGCACCATCGTCACCAGACGCCACACGCAGACCAGGACGACCTGGGCCGTCACGATGCCCAGGACCACGATCACGAGGACCGGTGCGCGCGGGAACGCGAGGTCCGGGTCGATCTCGCCGAGGTCGACGGCCAGCAGCGGCACCATCACCGCCTGCAGGAACACCGAACCGGCGAACAGCATCACGAGCACGACGCGCAGCGCGAGCACCGTTAGTTTCCCCATGGTCTCTCCTTCGATCGAATCACGATGGGAATCTATCGACTTTCGATACATATGGCAAGAGATCGGATCAGCCGCAGGGAAGGACTCCGGTACGGAACGCGGGACCGAGCGCACCGTCCCCGAGAGGACCGGGCGGCAACGGCACCGGAGGCCCGGCCGGATGCGGACACCTGGACGTGCGGGTGTCCCGGCCGCCGCGGACATGGGTAGAGTCCACGGTGTGGCAGACCAGAGCACGAGCTTCAGTGACGGTGGCGCGCTTCCCCGCGTCGTGATCGTGGACGACCACCGGCTGTTCCGCAGCGGTGTGCGCGGTGAGCTGGGAGAGGCCGTGGACGTCGTCGGCGAGGCCGGGGACGTCGACAGCGCCGTGCACGTCATCGGGGAGAAGCAGCCCGACCTCGTCCTCCTGGACGTCCACCTGCCCGGCGGCGGGGGCGTGGAGGTGCTGCGCCGCGTCCTGGCCCAGCACCCGCAGATCCGCTTCCTGGCCCTGTCGGTCTCCGACGCCGCCGAGGACGTCATCGGCGTGGTGCGCGGCGGCGCCCGCGGCTACGTCACCAAGACCATCTCCGGCAGGGAACTGGCCGACGCCATCGTGCGGGTGGCCGACGGCGACGCGGTGTTCTCCCCGCGACTGGCCGGGTTCGTGCTGGACGCGTTCTCCGCCACCGACGCCCCGCCGGTGGACCCCGAGCTCGACCGGCTCACCCAGCGCGAGCGCGAGGTCCTGCGGCACATCGCGCGCGGCTACGCGTACAAGGAGGTGGCCAAGGAGCTGTTCATCTCCGTCAAGACCGTGGAGACCCACGTGTCGTCGGTGCTGCGCAAGCTCCAGCTGTCGAACCGCCACGAGCTGAGCCGCTGGGCCACCGCCCGCAGACTCGTCTGACCCGCCGGGCGCCCCGGTGCGCGGATCCGGGCACGGCGAGGCCGGGAAGGCCCTGGGAACCCCCGTATACATGGGACCACCGGACCAGGGAGGGCCGCCGGCCCCCACCGGGACCCGTGGACGACCTCGACGCGGTCACCCGGCCCCGGCCCGGTCAGCGCGTCCAAGCCGATCAGCGCAGCGAGTCGAGCATCCGCCCGAGGAACTCGGCCTCGACCACCTCCGTGACCACGCGCGCGGGACGCCGGTCGTCGCCCCTCGGACGGGGGCGCAGGTCGGCCACGGTCATCCCCCGGGTGAGCGTGCCGGCCAGCTCCACCCGCAGCGGCGCCTCGAACGCCTCCGTCACCAGGTCCGGGTCCACCAGCACCGCCGCCGCCAGCGGGTCGTGCATCGCGCACTGGCGGACCCCGAAGAGCCCCGCGTAGAAGTCCGCGTAGAAGTCCAGGAACGCCGACGTGCGCTCGGCGCGCTCGCCCGGGACCGTCTTCAGCTCCTCCAGCCACTCCGTGGTGGCCACCGTCTTCATGGTGATGTCCAACGCCACCAGGTCCAGGTCGAACCCGGCCGCGAGCACGGCCTCCGCCGCCTCGGGGTCGTTGGCGATGTTGGCCTCGGCGTGCGAGGACACGTTGCCCGGGACGCGCACGGCTCCGCCCATCACCACCAGGCGCCGCACCAGCCGGGGCAGCTCCGGCTCCAGGCCCAGGGCGATCGCCAGGTTCGTCAGCGGGCCCACCGCCAGCACGTCGACCTCACCCGGGTTCTCGCGGACCAGGCGCACCAGCAGCTCGGCCGCGGTCTCCCCGACCGGCTTGCCCGTGGGCTCGGGCAGCTCCACGTCCCCCAGGCCGTTGCCGCCGTGCACGTGGGCGGCCAGGCGCGGCGGCTGCACCAGCGGACGCGCGGCGCCCACCGCCACCGGCGTGTCCGGGCGGCCGTACAGCTCCAGCAGCCGCAGCGCGTTGTCCGCCGTGACGTCCACGCTGTTGTTGCCGAACACCGTGCCGACGCCGATGATCTCCACCTCGGGTCGCGCGGCCAGATAGGCGAGCGCGACGGCGTCGTCGATCCCCGGGTCGCAGTCGACGAACACACGCATGGTCAAGGAAACTCCCAGAGAGACACGAGACGGTCCCCTGGTGGGGACCCGTACCGAAACAGCGTAATTCGCCGATCAGGGCGTTTTCGACCAGAGGGTCGGGCCGATCCGGGCCGACCCGGCGAACCGTCCTGTGGACGGGACGGTGCCGTCACCGGGCGGCCGTAACCTGGATGGCGTGTCCTCCCAAGAACAGCTCCTCGAAGGTCTGAACGGTCCCCAGCGCGACGCCGTCACCCACAGCGGTGTTCCGCTCCTGATCGTGGCGGGTGCCGGGTCCGGGAAGACCCGTGTCCTCACCCACCGCATCGCCCACCTCATGGCCGAACGCGGCGTGCGCCCCGGTGAGATCCTCGCGATCACCTTCACCAACAAGGCCGCCGCGGAGATGCGCGAGCGCATCCAGGCACTGCTGGGCGTGCGCGCCGCCAACAGCATGTGGACCATGACCTTCCACTCGGCGTGCGTGCGCATCCTGCGCAGGGAGGCGTCCCGGCTCGGCTACCCGAGCAGCTTCACCATCTACGACTCCTCCGACGCCGCGCGCCTGATGCAGCTGGTGTGCAAGGAGATGGACCTGGACCCCAAGCGGTTCCCGCCCAAGTCCTTCTCCGCCCAGGTGTCCAACCTCAAGAACGAGCTGGTCGACTACGACACGTTCGCCGGGCAGGCCCAGAGCGAGCAGGAGAAGAAGCTCGCCGAGGCGTACCAGCTCTACCAGCGCCGCCTGCACGAGGCGGGCGCCATGGACTTCGACGACCTCATCATGCTCACCGTCAACCTGTTCCAGATGTTCCCCGACGTCGCCGAGTACTACCGGCGCCGCTTCCGGCACGTCATGGTCGACGAGTACCAGGACACCAACCACGCCCAGTACGCGTTCATCCGCGAACTGGTGGGCGCGGCCGAGGACTCCGACACCAGCGTGGTGCCGCCCGCGGAGCTGTGCGTGGTCGGCGACGCGGACCAGTCCATCTACGCGTTCCGCGGCGCCACCATCCGCAACATCCTGGAGTTCGAGCGCGACTTCCCCAAGGCGCGCACGATCCTGCTGGAGCAGAACTACCGCTCCACCCAGACCATCCTCTCCGCGGCCAACGCGGTCATCGACCGCAACGAGGGCCGCCCGGCCAAGAGCCTGTGGTCGGAGCAGGGCGAGGGGCCGGCCATCACCGGCTACGTGGCCGACAACGAGCACGACGAGGCCGCGTTCGTGGCCGGGGAGATCGACAAGCTCACCGACGACGGGACGCTCACCCCCAGCCAGGTGGCGGTGTTCTACCGGACCAACGCCCAGTCCCGCGTCTTCGAGGACGTGTTCATCAGGACCGGGCTGCCGTACAAGATCGTCGGCGGCGTGCGCTTCTACGAGCGCAAGGAGATCCGCGACGTCCTCGCCTACCTGCGCGTCCTGGCCAACCCCGAGGACACCGTCAGCCTGCGGCGCATCCTCAACGTGCCCAAGCGCGGGATCGGTGCGCGCGCGGAGGAGGCGGTGGAGCTGTTCGCCGCCCGCGAGCGCATCTCCTTCGCCCGGGCGCTGCGGCGCGTGGACGAGGTCCCGGGGATGGCGACCCGGTCGGTCAAGGCGGTGCGCAACTTCAACGCGCTGATGGACGAGCTCGCGGAGACGGTTCCCGGGGGCACGCCGGCGGAGATCGTCGAGGCGGTGCTGGGCAAGACCGGCTACCTGTCCGAGCTGGCCGAGTCCAAGGACCTCCAGGACGAGAGCCGGGTGGAGAACCTGGAGGAGTTCGTCGACGTCGCCCGCGAGTTCGAGCACACCTTCGCCGCCCTCCTGGAGGAGGAGCCCCCGGACGAGGACCAGGACGGGGACGCCGCCGCGGGAGCGGTCGACCCGGGCGCGCCCACACTGGTCGACTTCCTGGAGCGGATCTCCCTGGTCGCGGACACCGACCAGATCCCCGACGCGGACGACGAGGGCGGAGTGGTCACGCTGATGACCCTGCACGCCGCCAAGGGACTGGAGTTCCCCGCGGTGTTCCTCACCGGCATGGAGGACGGGATATTCCCGCACACCCGCACGCTCGGCGACAAGACGCAGTTGGAAGAGGAGCGCCGCCTGGCCTACGTGGGCCTGACCCGGGCCCAGCGGCTGCTGTACGTCAGCCGCGCCGCGGTGCGCAGCGCCTGGGGGACCCCGACCTACAACCCCGCCTCCCGCTTCCTGGACGAGGTCCCCTCGTCCCTGGTGGACTGGCGCCGGGCCGAGTCCACGCTGGGAGCTCCGCCCAGCCGCAGTATCGGCGGAGGCCGGGGAGGTTTCGGCGGAGGCGGCTTCGGCAGCACCTTCGGCGGTGGCAAAGGCCCGCGTTCGCGCGGCGGGGCCAAGGAGGCTCCGACGCTGAGTGTGGGCGACCTGGTCAACCACGACTCCTTCGGCATGGGCCGCGTGGAGCTGGTGGAGGGCGCCGGCGACAAGACCAAGGCCCGGATCGACTTCGGCGCGGACATCGGGGAGAAGGACTTCCTCGTCAAGTACGCCCCGATCGAAAAGCTCTGACCCGTTCCACTGCCGGTTGTGCGGCGGTCCGTCCCGTTAGGGGCGGACCGTGTAAGGCACGACACCGGCAAGGTTCGGCAAAGGTGTCCCAAGCACTTCCCCGCGGGGGTAGAGTTGGGGCAGACCGAGCGAGACGGACGCGGATTCCCGCGGACGGGCCGGTTCACTTCTTCCTCTGACTGACTGGTTCGAGCACTGCTTTCGGGCCGGTAAGCTCGGAGGGCGCCTCCACGGAAACGCGGAAGCGAAACGGGCTTTACCCCGATCAGGAACACACAAACCGCCGGTTTGGCGGAATGCGGAACACCTGATAAAGTGAAGACACAACAAAGCGGAAACGCACAACAGCGCCTTCCACGGAAAAGCGACAGACCCGCAGGGGTCGGGCTTGTACGGGATGAGCGGTTGTTTCTTGAGAACTCAACAGCGCGTGTTTGATTTTCTTTAAGCCATGTTTGTTTTGGCCCCACCACACTTCGGTGTGGAGGGTTCCTTTGATGAACCGGGGCAACCCGGTTGGTCAGGATTACTTCTAGGTTTACCCGCCCAGGCCTCGCGCCGGGCAGGGTTGAGTGACCTTTATGGAGAGTTTGATCCTGGCTCAGGACGAACGCTGGCGGCGTGCTTAACACATGCAAGTCGAGCGGTAAGGCCCTTCGGGGTACACGAGCGGCGAACGGGTGAGTAACACGTGAGCAACCTGCCCCTGACTCCGGGATAAGCGGTGGAAACGCCGTCTAATACCGGATACGACCCATGGTCTCCTGACCGTGGGTGGAAAGTTTTTCGGTCGGGGATGGGCTCGCGGCCTATCAGCTTGTTGGTGGGGTAACAGCCTACCAAGGCGATTACGGGTAGCCGGCCTGAGAGGGCGACCGGCCACACTGGGACTGAGACACGGCCCAGACTCCTACGGGAGGCAGCAGTGGGGAATATTGCGCAATGGGCGAAAGCCTGACGCAGCGACGCCGCGTGGGGGATGACGGCCTTCGGGTTGTAAACCTCTTTTACCACCAACGCAGGCTCCCGGTTCTCTGGGGGTTGACGGTAGGTGGGGAATAAGGACCGGCTAACTACGTGCCAGCAGCCGCGGTAATACGTAGGGTCCGAGCGTTGTCCGGAATTATTGGGCGTAAAGAGCTCGTAGGCGGCGTGTCGCGTCTGCTGTGAAAGACCGGGGCTTAACCCCGGTTCTGCAGTGGATACGGGCATGCTAGAGGTAGGTAGGGGAGACTGGAATTCCTGGTGTAGCGGTGAAATGCGCAGATATCAGGAGGAACACCGGTGGCGAAGGCGGGTCTCTGGGCCTTACCTGACGCTGAGGAGCGAAAGCATGGGGAGCGAACAGGATTAGATACCCTGGTAGTCCATGCCGTAAACGTTGGGCGCTAGGTGTGGGGACTTTCCACGGTTTCCGCGCCGTAGCTAACGCATTAAGCGCCCCGCCTGGGGAGTACGGCCGCAAGGCTAAAACTCAAAGGAATTGACGGGGGCCCGCACAAGCGGCGGAGCATGTTGCTTAATTCGACGCAACGCGAAGAACCTTACCAAGGTTTGACATCACCCGTGGACCTGCAGAGATGTGGGGTCATTTAGTTGGCGGGTGACAGGTGGTGCATGGCTGTCGTCAGCTCGTGTCGTGAGATGTTGGGTTAAGTCCCGCAACGAGCGCAACCCTTATTCCATGTTGCCAGCACGTAATGGTGGGGACTCATGGGAGACTGCCGGGGTCAACTCGGAGGAAGGTGGGGATGACGTCAAGTCATCATGCCCCTTATGTCTTGGGCTGCAAACATGCTACAATGGCCGGTACAATGGGCGTGCGATGCCGCAAGGTGGAGCGAATCCCTAAAAGCCGGTCTCAGTTCGGATTGGGGTCTGCAACTCGACCCCATGAAGGTGGAGTCGCTAGTAATCGCGGATCAGCAACGCCGCGGTGAATACGTTCCCGGGCCTTGTACACACCGCCCGTCACGTCATGAAAGTCGGCAACACCCGAAACTTGCGGCCTAACCCTTCGGGGAGGGAGTGAGTGAAGGTGGGGCTGGCGATTGGGACGAAGTCGTAACAAGGTAGCCGTACCGGAAGGTGCGGCTGGATCACCTCCTTTCTAAGGAGTCTTTTGCAGGCCGACTGTTTCCTATGGTCGGCCGGACTCAAAAGTGGACCCGTCACCCTCTGGGGTGCTCGGGAGTGGCTGCCCTGGTA
>NZ_MCOK01000001.1:6004166-6071583 GCF_001998325.1 Nocardiopsis sinuspersici
GGGTGTGAGTGGTGTCGGAGTATGCGGTTGGTGTTTTGATTTGTGAATAGTGTGCGCGAGCATCTTATTATCTGTAGTGGCCAAGTGATAGTGGCACACGGTGGATGCCTTGGCACCAGGCGCCGATGAAGGACGTGGGAGGCCGCGATAGGCCACGGGGAGCTGTCAACCGAGCTGTGATCCGTGGGTGTCCGAATGGGGAAACCTAGCCCGAGTTGTGTCGGGTTGCCGCTGCCTGAATGTATAGGGCAGTTGGTGGTGACGCGGGGAAGTGAAACATCTCAGTACCCGTAGGAAGAGTAAACAACAGTGATTCCCCTAGTAGTGGTGAGCGAACGGGGATGAGGCTAAACCGCATGCGTGTGATAGACGGCAGTCGTTGCGTGTGCGGGGTTGTGGGGTGCACCTGTCCAGGTCTGTCGGCCTGGAGCACTGAGTGGTTCTTCTAGCTGAATCCGTTGGGAAGCGGAACCGGAGCGGGTGAGAGTCCTGTAGGTGAAGGAAGAGCCTAGGTGTTGGTGTGTCCCCGAGTAGCGCGGAGCCCGTGAAAGTCCGTGTGAATCTGGCAGGACCACCTGCTAAGCCAAAATACGTCCTGGTGACCGATAGTGCACTAGTACCGTGAGGGAAAGGTGAAAAGTGCCCCGGTGAGGGGTCGTGAAATAGTACCTGAAACCGTGTGCTGTCAAGCCGTCAGAGCTGGAGCTTGTCTTTGGTGATGGCGTGCCTTTTGAAGAATGAGCCTGCGAGTCATGGTGTGTGGCGAGGTTAACCCGGGTGGGGTAGCCGTAGGGAAACCGAGTCTGAATAGGGCGGTTGAGTCGCATGCTGTGGACCCGAAGCGGAGTGATCTACCCATGTCCAGGGTGAAGCGGGGGTAAGACCTCGTGGAGGCCCGAACCCACCAGGGTTGAAAACCTGGGGGATGAGGTGTGGGTAGGGGTGAAAGGCCAATCAAACTCCGTGATAGCTGGTTCTCCCCGAAATGCATTTAGGTGCAGCGTCGTGTGTTTCTTGCCGGAGGTAGAGCGACTGTTTGGCTGATGGGCCCTACCAGGTTACTGACGTCAGACAAACTCCGAATGCCGGTGAAGTGAAGCGCGGCAGTGAGACTGCGGGGGATAAGCTTCGTAGTCGAGAGGGAAACAGCCCAGATCATCAGCTAAGGCCCCTAAGCGTGTGCTAAGTGGGAAAGGTTGTGGAGTTGCTGAGACAACCAGGAGGTTGGCTTAGAAGCAGCCATCCTTTAAAGAGTGCGTAATAGCTCACTGGTCAAGTGGTTCTGCGCCGATAATGTAGCGGGGCTTAAGCACACCGCCGAAGCTGTGAAGCTTACGTTCTTTGAGCGTGGGTTGGTAGGGGAGCGTCGTGCATCCGGAGAAGCTGCCGAGTGATCGTGTGGTGGAGGGTGTGCGAGTGAGAATGCAGGCATGAGTAGCGAAAGCAACGTGAGAAACGTTGCCGCCGATTGACTAAGGGTTCCTGGGGCAGGTTAATCCGCCCAGGGTGAGTCTGGACCTAAGGCGAGGCCGACAGGCGTAGTCGATGGATAACGGGTTGATATTCCCGTACCCGTGCACGAGCGTCCATGCTGAATCGGGTGATGCTAACCACGCTGGTTCTTGGTGGTTCCTTCGGGAACTGCCTCTGGACTGGTCTGGGATCCGATCCCGTAGTAGGCAAGTGATGGGGTGACGCAGGAGGGTAGCTCTACCCGGCGGTGGTTGTCCGGGGGTAAGCGTGTAGGCCGAGGGGTTGGCAAATCCGCCTCTCGTGTGGCTGAGACGTGATGCCGAGCCGTTTTAGGCGAAGTGAGTGATCCCATGCTGTCGAGAAAAGCCTCTAGCGAGTTCGTGTGTGGCCAGTACCCTAAACCGACGCAGGTGGTCAGGTAGAGAATACCGAGGCGTTCGGGTGAACCATGGTTAAGGAACTCGGCAAATTGTCCCCGTAACTTTGGGAGAAGGGGAGCCCTGTCTGGTGAAGACCTTCGCGGTCGGAGCTGGGTGGGGTCGCAGATAGCGGGGGGAAGCGACTGTTTATTAAAAACACAGGTCCGTGCGAAGTCGTAAGACGCTGTATACGGACTGACGCCTGCCCGGTGCTGGAACGTTAAGAGGACTGGTTAGTGGGGTTCGCCCCGCGAAGCTGGGAATCTAAGCGCCAGTAAACGGCGGTGGTAACTATAACCATCCTAAGGTAGCGAAATTCCTTGTCGGGTAAGTTCCGACCTGCACGAATGGCGTAACGACTTCCCCACTGTCTCAACCATGGGCCCGGTGAAATTGCACTACGAGTAAAGATGCTCGTTTCGCGCAGCAGGACGGAAAGACCCCGGGACCTTCACTATAGCTTGACATTGGTGTTTGGGATGGTTTGTGTAGGATAGGTGGGAGCCGGTGAAGCTGTCACGCTAGTGGCGGTGGAGGCGTTGGTGAAATACCACTCTGACTGTTTCGGGCATCTAACTTTGGACCGTGATCCGGTTCGGGGACAGTGTCTGGTGGGTAGTTTAACTGGGGCGGTTGCCTCCCAAAGAGTAACGGAGGCGCCCAAAGGTTCCCTCAGCCTGGTTGGTAATCAGGTGTTGAGTGTAAGTGCACAAGGGAGCTTGACTGTGAGACGGACGTGTCGAGCAGGAGCGAAAGCTGGGACTAGTGATCCGGCACCGGCGTGTGGAAGCGGTGTCGCTCAACGGCTAAAAGGTACCCCGGGGATAACAGGCTGATCTTCCCCAAGAGTCCATATCGACGGGATGGTTTGGCACCTCGATGTCGGCTCGTCGCATCCTGGGGCTGGAGTTGGTCCCAAGGGTTGGGCTGTTCGCCCATTAAAGCGGCACGCGAGCTGGGTTTAGAACGTCGTGAGACAGTTCGGTCCCTATCCGCTGTGCGCGTTGGAGACTTGAGAAGGGCTGTCCCTAGTACGAGAGGACCGGGACGGACGAACCTCTGGTGTGCCAGTTGTCCTGCCAAGGGCATGGCTGGTTGGCTACGTTCGGGAGGGATAACCGCTGAAAGCATCTAAGCGGGAAGTCTGCTTCGAGATGAGGTCTCCTGCCTCCTTTGAGAGGGTAAGGCTCCCTGTAGACGACGGGGTTGATAGGCCGGGTGTGGAAGCCCTGTGAGGGGTGGAGCTGACCGGTACTAATAGGCCGAGGGCTTGTCCGCTGCAGATAATTGGATGTTCGCGCACACTTGTTCACGAAGCTTGCTCGTGGCTGCTCCCCTTGGGTGGGTTGAGTGGTTGTGGGTGTTGGTTTCCGTGGTGGTTATTGCTGGAGGGTCACACCCGGTCTCTTTCCGAACCCGGTCGTTAAGTCTCTTTGCGCTGATGGTACTGCCCTGTGGTGGGGTGGGAGAGTAGGTTGCTGCCACGGTTTTTCTTGGGGAGGGGGTCGCCTGTGGGCGGCCCCCTCCTTTTTTGTGTCTGTGCTAGTTCACTTGTGAATTCAACGCGTTCCTAGAACCGCGTTCCTAGAACCCGTAGTTGTACATCGCTCCGCCGGGGTACACCGTGCCGACACCGTTGCGGTAGGCGTAACCGCCGTAGGCGGCGCCCTCCACGAAGGTCCACCCGCCCAGGGTCCTTCCGTGCAGTGCGACGTACCAGCCCGCCGCGTTGGGATCGCTGTAGGCACGCAGTGCGAAGTGGACGTGGGCCCCGGTGGAGGAGCCGCCGGCGCAGACGCTGTTGCCCTGGCTGCCCAGGTAGTGGCCCACCCCGACGTTGTTGCCGGGCAGCCACTGGTAGTTCTCCAGGTGGTAGTAGTCGGTGGAGTAGCCGTTGTCGTGGATCACCCGGGTCCACCCGGTGCACAGGCTGTAGGCGTACCCGCCGCGGGCAGCACGTACGGCGCGGTCGCCGCCGGAGAAGTCCACCGAGCTGTAGGGATAGCCGGAGCTGAAACCGTGGGGGCCGCCGGTCATGACCTGGTACGTGCCGATGGCGAAGGGCAGGCCGATCCCGGTGTAGGCGGCCGTCCTGACCCCCTCGGGATCGGTGGAGGCCGCGACGGCCTCCCGCTCCTCCTCGGCCAGCAGCGTCGAGTCGGCGAGGATCGAGGAGAACTCCCCGGTCCCCTCCAGGCCGACGGTCCAGTCGCCACCGCGGTACTCGGCGGCGAACAGCCAGGCGTACGGGTTCTCCTCGGACCCGGTCGGTGCGGTCACGATGGCGACGCCGAAGGCCGAGTCGCCGGAGGCCTCGCGGACGTCGACTCGGACGTCGCGTTCCTGGGCGGCGAGCGTGGAGATCCCGGAACCGCGGAACTCCAGGACGTCCGAGACCACCGCGTCGGCCAGGACGTCCTCGGCCGCCGCTCCCGCGCCCTGGCCGGGGAGGTCCTTGGCGGCGGTGTCGACGGTGATCTCGACGTTGTCGGCTTGGGCCAGTGCGGTGTCGGCCACGGGTTGGGCGTGGGCCACGGAGACGGAGGTGAGCAGGGCGGCGGCCGCTGTGGCGGCCAGAGCGCCCGCGTATCCGGTACGGGGGCCCGGTCGGAAACGGTTGGGGGCGGTGGGGGCAGTGGGGGAGGTCAAGCAGCTCCTCAGGGGTGAAGGAACAGATTCGACACGAAAAGGTGTGATCGTGTGACCACCGCAGGGTAACCAATCGGTGACTCGTGGACAAGGGATGGACCCGGTTCCCCTCGGCGAACCGGGCTTCGCGCGGCGCTTCGGGGCGGTTCCGCCGACCCACGCGTCGGGCGTTCCCCCGTTCCGCGCCCCTTCCCCGCTGTCCCCTCCCCGGTCCGGTCCCCGGCCGCCGCCACCGCCCGAGGGGTCCGGACCCCGTGTCGTGTGAGACGGCGAGCCCCGCTCCCCGGAGCTCGGGCTCAGGGAACGGGGCTCGGTGTGGCCGTGCCGGCGTCAGCGGGCGTCCGAGACCCTTCTCTCCAGGCCGAGGAGGAACTGCTTGCGGTCCAGCCCGCCCGCGTAGCCCGTCAGCGAGCCGTCCGCGCCGATCACCCGGTGGCACGGCACGATGATGCTGATCGGGTTGCGTCCGTTGGCCATCCCCACCGCGCGTGAGGCCGTCGGCCTCCCCAGTTCCGCGGCCAGTTCCCCGTAGCTCGCCGTCTCTCCGTGCGGAATCGTGGTCAGCGCCGCCCACACCCTCAGCTGCCACTCGGTACCCGCCGGGGCCAGCGGTAGGTCGAACTCCCTCAGTTCACCCGCGAAGTACGCCTCCAGTTGTCGTACGGCCTCGGTGAACGGCTCCGGGTCCGACACCCAGTCCTTCGGGAAGCCCCTGGTCCTGTCGTCCTTGCCGGCGGTGAGCACCCCGCCCAGGGCCTCGCCGTCACCGAACAGGACCAGCTCGCCCACCGGCGAGCCCATCATCGTGTACCGGGTCGGTCCGGGACGGGGAGCACGAAACTCCACCGTCGCTCTCCTCGGGGGAGCCTTCGGCTCCACGTCCAGCGGCAGCATCTCCTGCTCCACTCCCTGCTCCGTGCTCATGCCAGTTCCTCTCTCGTTCTCACCAGCGACGCCCACAGCAGGTGGGTGACGTAGGACCTCCAGGGACTCCATGCCAGGGTGTCCCTCCCGCCCCCGGCCCCCAGCGCCTGTTGGACACCGAGGTCCCCGTGGAGGAACACGTCCGGATCACCCAGGCCGCGCATCCGCACGTAGCCCGCGGTCCACGGACCGATGCCGCGCAGCTCCATCATGCTCCGCTCGGCCTCGTCCCGGTCGCAGCCCGGACCCAGGTCGACCCGGCCCGAGGCGATCGCCCCGGCCAGCCCCACCAGGGCCCTCCCACGTGCGACCGGGATGGAGAGGTCGGTCGGGTCGGCGTCGGCCAGCACGTCCGGGGAGGGGAACACGTGCGTCAGACCGCCGTCCGGGCCGGTACTCAGAGGCTCGCCGAACCGCTCCACCAGCCGTCCCGCCAACGTGCGGGCGGCGCGCACCGACACCTGCTGGCCCAGCACGGCCCGGACCGCCAGCTCGGCGGGGTCCACGTGGCCCGGAGAGCGCATGCCCGGGTGCTCGGCCACCATCGGTCCCAGCAGCGGGTCCCCGCCCAGGACCTCGGTGACCGCGCGGGGGTCGGCGTCCAGGTCGAGCAGCCTGCGGCAGCGGCGCACCGCGTCGGCCAGGTCACGTGACTCCGACAGGCGCAGACGGCACAGCACGTGCCCGGATCCGGCCCCTTCCGACAACTCCACGGTCGCGGGTCCGTGCGGCAGCGACAGCGTCCTGCGGTAGACCCCGTCGCGGTACTCCTCCACGCCCGGCACCGCGCGGTCCCCGAGGAACCGCAGCATCCGCGCCAGGTCGATCGGCTCCCGGTAGGGCAGCCGCAGCGTGACCGTTCCCGGCTCGCCGACCGGTGTGCGCCTCATGGCGCGCATCTCGGTGGGAGAGCGGTCGAACACCGCACGCATCGTCTCGTTGAACTGGCGCACGCTCGCGAACCCCGAGGCGAAGGCCACGTCCGCCATCGGCATGTCCGTGGTCTCCACCAGCACCCGTGCGGTCTGGACGCGCTCGGTGCGGGCCAGGGCCAGCGGCCCCGCGCCCACCTCGGCGGTCAGCAGCCGGTTGAGCTGGCGCTCGCTGTAGCCGACGGCGGAGGCCAGGGCGCCGACGCCGCCCCGGTCCACGGCGCCGTCCTGGATGAGCCGCATCGCGCGTCCCACCACGTCGGCCCGCAGGTTCCACTCCGGGGACCCGGGAGTCAGGTCGGGGCGGCACCGCTTACAGGCGCGGAACCCCGCTTCCTGGGCGGCCGCGGCGGTCGGGTAGAAGCGGGTGTTGGCCCGTTTCGGGGTGACGGCGGGGCAGCTCGGACGGCAGTAGATGCCTGTGGTGCGCACGGCAGTGTAGAAGACCCCGTCGAAGCGGGCGTCCCTGCTGTGTACGGCGCGGTAGCGCTGGTCGTCGTCCATCACGCCACCCATGATCGCCGATGCGACGGACCGGAAGCTGGCGGTTTTCGGACATCGACCCCGAGGGGCTCAGGGGGTCCCGTTCCCCGGGGCCGTGGACCTTCCCGGCCCGCCGCTCTCCCCGTCGCCGCGCACGTCGTCCGCGGTCTCGCCGTGTTCGCGGAGGTACTGCACGTAGAACGGGCGCAGCGCCTCCTGGACCTCGGGGTCGGTCTCGGCGGACAGCGCCTCGTAGACGAAGCCGGACAGTTGGGCGACGCTCGCCTCGCTGGCCTCCTCATGGCCCGCGGCCGCCTCGGCGGCCGGGATCAGTCCGAGGAGCCGCCAGAAGAAGCGCAGGTCCCACCGCCGACGCGCCAGTTCGATGGCGCTGTCCCGCAGGTTCTCCGTGCTGATCTGGTCGAATTCGGTGACATCGTCTCCCATGCTCGGAAGATACCCGTCCCCGCGCTCTCCATCCGGAAGTGACCTGCGTTACGCTTCACACGAGTTGATCATCTCCTCCCCGACACCCGGGGACCTCTCACAAGGAGGGCCGGGCGACCGGGGAAAACGTTCGTGAGGGGTTTGTCATGGCCGAGGGCGCAGCACGGGTCGTCGTCGCGAAACCGGGACTGGACGGGCACGACCGCGGTGTCAAGATCGTGGCCCGCGTGCTGCGCGACGCCGGGGTGGAGGTCATCTACACGGGTCTGCGCCAGACCCCCGAGATGATCGTGGCCGCGGCCCTGCAGGAGGACGCCGACGCCATCGGGCTGTCCGTGCTCTCGGGGGCCCACATGACCATGTTCTCCCGGGTGATGGAGCTGTTGAAGGAGAACGGCGCCGAGGACATCCGGGTGTTCGGCGGCGGGATCATCCCCGACGCCGACATCGCCGAGCTCGAACGCATGGGCGTGGCGAAGATCTTCACGCCGGGCGCTCCGACGGCGGAGATCGCCGACTGGGTGCGTACGAACATCCGTCCGGCGCACGCCGCCTGACCGGCTCCTCGGCCCTGGCCGGCGAGTGACGTTGGTCGCATCCGCCGCAGAGCCCGGCCCCGGGTGAAAGGACGCCCCGCGGTGTGATCCGCGGTGTCCCTCGTCACAGATTCTCCCATGTGAGGGCTTCCACGATGCCGCGTGAGCGGCTTTTGTGAGTGTGACGGGACCGGTCAACACGGCCCCGGTGTCCGGCGGCCGGATTCCAGGCGACTAAGCTTTGCGCATGTCGCGGGTGGCAACGCCGCGGCGATCTCGATCTAGCGGCTCAGCCCACCGGGCTTTGCGTCGTGTGACACGCGTCAGTGGATCACAGCCGATCAGGACGAGGCCACCCCGGTAGACATCCTGAGCCAGCGAGTTACAAGGACGGACCCTCGTGGACCTGTTCGAATACCAGGCGAAGCAACTCTTCGCAGAGTACGGGGTTCCCGTACCCCAGGGAAAGGTGGCGAGCACGGCCGCTGAGGCACGTGCCATCGCCGAGGAGTTCGCCGCCTCCGGAAAGTCCCGTGTCGTTGTCAAGGCGCAGGTCAAGACCGGTGGCCGCGGTAAGGCCGGCGGTGTGAAGGTCGCCGACGGACCCGAGGACGCCCAGGCCAAGGCCGAGCAGATTCTGGGCATGGACATCAAGGGCCACACGGTGCACCGTGTCCTGGTCGAGGAGGCCTCCGACATCGCGGAGGAGTACTACTTCTCCTTCCTCCTGGACCGTGCGAACCGCACCTTCCTGTCGATCTGCTCCGCCGAGGGCGGTGTGGAGATCGAGGAGGTCGCCGTCACCAACCCCGACGCGGTCGCCAAGATCGCCATCGACCCGCTGACCGGCGCCCCCGCCGACGTCGCCGCGGAGATCGTCAGGGCGGGCAAGCTGCCCGAGGCCGCCGCCCAGGGCGCGACCGAGATCATCTCCAAGCTGTGGGACGCCTTCGCGGGCAAGGACGCGACCCTCGTCGAGGTCAACCCGCTGATCCTGACCGCGGACGGTCGTGTGATCGCCCTCGACGGCAAGGTCACCCTGGACGAGAACGCCGAGTTCCGCCAGGACCTGGAGAGCCTCACCTTCGCCGCGGAGGGCGACCCGCTCGAGGTCGCCGCCAAGGCCAAGGGCCTGAACTACGTCAAGCTCGACGGCCAGGTCGGGATCATCGGCAACGGCGCGGGCCTGGTCATGTCCACCCTGGACGTGGTCGCCTACGCCGGCGAGGGCCACGGCGGCGTCAAGCCCGCCAACTTCCTGGACATCGGCGGCGGCGCCTCGGCCGAGGTGATGGCCAACGGTCTGGAGATCATTCTGGGCGACCCGGCGGTCAAGAGCGTGTTCGTCAACGTCTTCGGCGGCATCACCGCCTGCGACGCCGTGGCCAACGGCATCGTCCAGGCACTGGAACTGCTGGAGAGCCGCGGCGAGGACGTCAGCAAGCCGCTGGTCGTCCGCCTGGACGGCAACAACGCCGAACTGGGCCGTGAGATCCTGACCGAGCGCGCCCACCCGGCCGTGCGACAGGTCGACACGATGGACGGCGCCGCCGCACAGGCCGCCGAGCTCGCGGCGAAGTAGGGGACACAACACCATGGCTATCTTCCTGAACAAGGACAGCAAGGTGCTCGTCCAGGGCATGACGGGCTCTGAGGGCACCAAGCACACCCGCCGGATGCTCGCTTCGGGCACCCAGATCGTGGGCGGGGTCAACCCGCGCAAGGCGGGCCAGAGCGTGGACTTCGACGGCACCCAGGTGCCGGTCTTCGGATCGGTGGCCGAGGGCATGGAGGCCACCGGCGCCGACGTCACGGTGATCTTCGTGCCGCCCAAGTTCTGCAAGGGCGCGGTGTTCGAGGCCGTGGACGCCGGGATCGGCCTGGCGGTGGTGATCACCGAGGGCATCCCGGTGCACGACACGGCCGCGTTCTGGGCCCACGCCCAGGCCACGGGCAACAAGACGCGCATCATCGGCCCCAACTGTCCCGGGCTCATCACCCCGGGTCAGGCCAACGCGGGCATCATTCCCTCCGACATCACCAAGCCGGGCCGGATCGGGCTGGTGTCCAAGTCGGGCACGCTGACGTACCAGATGATGTACGAGCTGCGTGACATCGGGTTCTCCTCGGCGGTGGGCATCGGTGGGGATCCGATCATCGGGACCACGCACATCGACGCGCTCAAGGCCTTCGAGGCCGATCCCGACACCGATGTGATCGTGATGATCGGTGAGATCGGCGGTGACGCCGAGGAGCGGGCCGCGGACTTCATCCGGGAGCACGTGACCAAGCCGGTGGTGGGGTACGTGGCGGGCTTCACCGCTCCGGAGGGCAAGACGATGGGCCACGCGGGCGCGATCGTGTCGGGGTCCTCGGGCACGGCCGCCGCGAAGAAGGAAGCGCTGGAGGCCGTCGGCGTCAAGGTCGGCAAGACCCCCAGCGAAACCGCCCAGTTGGCGCGCGAGCTGTTCTAGCCCGCCCAAGGCGTAGTTTCCACACAAGGCTCCGCCCCGCCGCACCGCGGTGGGGCGGAGCCTTGTGTACGTGGGGCTCCTTCCGAGGTTCAGCCGCTACCGAGCTCCCCGGAGCCGCCGCCACGGCGCCTGCGCATGATGACGGTGGTGAGGCCGGGGACCACGAGCAGGAAGAAGAACCCGAAGAAGACGGCGATGGAGGTGACGTTGCCGGACATGATGGCGGGCAGGCCCCACACGAGGAACAGGAAGCCGCTCCAGCCGATCAAGCCGCCCAGGTTGGGGCCGCGGTCCTTGCGGTCCACCTTGCCGTGCTCGGCGGCGCCTCTCTCCACGGGTGCGGACCCACGGGTGGCGGGCGCGGTGTCGGCGGTCCCGGTGACGGAACCCGGTCGCAGCCGTGCCGGCAGGTCCTCGAAGAGCGGCACCAGGTCCAGGTTGGTGACGGCGTTCAGGGCCGTGGTCGAGCGGGCCTCGTGCTCGTCGAAGTCCAGCCGGCCCTCCTCCAACGCCGTCCGCAGCCGTTCCAGCGCCTGGTCGCGCTCGTCGTCGGAGAGGCGATAGTGGTCGGGTTCGGGACCTGCCATGCGGATCGTTCCATTCGGGCGGGGGGCGGTGCCGGACTCACAGGGTACGACGGGGGCCGCGCGGGTCCGGTTCCCCCTCCTGGAGCGTTTCCGCGTCCACGGCGGCTCCGCCCCACCGCTGAGCGGCGGGGGAACCGCCGTGTGCGGCCGCTCGTACGACGGGCTGGAAGCAGGCACCGGTGTCGGGGGCGGGGAGGCCGCACGGCACGGAAGGCGCGGTGTGCCTTCCGTCCCCGGTCAGGAGCCCGGGGCCGGGAGCCGGGCCGGAGCAGGCGGGGGAGTGGAGCGGCCGGGTCTCGTGCGTACCGGCACGACACGCGCGGCCGGGATGGCGTGGAGCATTCCGGTCCCTGGCAGCATAAGTCGGGTGAGTACGCCAGGATCTCCTCCCGACCGCGGCCGTCCCCCCAAGCGCCCGCGGGCCAGTGCCGCCGACGGGTCCGCTGCATCCGCCAGGGTCGCCGACGCGCCCAGGCCCGTCTACTCCACCGGCGGGATCGCCGCGGCCACGGCCGCGGGGCTGGGGCTGGCGGTGATCATCACCCTGGCCATGATCGGGTGGGTGGCCGCGCCGCACGACGCCTTCGGCGAGGAGATCGGCGACATCCTCCGGGGTGCGGTACTGGCCTGGCTGGTGGGCCACCACGTGTCGTTCTCGGTGCCCGACGGGCAGATCGCCCTGCTGCCGCTCGGCCTGGTCCTGCTTCCGGGGCTGCTGCTGTACCGGTCGGGGCGGTGGCTGGCGCGCTCCTGCTCGATCCCCCGCCTGCGGTACGTGTACCGGGCGGCGCTGGCCATCGCCGGGCCCTACGCGGCGATAGCGGGCACCCTGGCGCTGGTGGCGCGTACCGAGTCCGTCGAGCCGAGTATGCCGCGCGCGCTGGCCATGGGGTTCGTGATCGCCTTCCTGGCCGGCGGCCTGGGGGCACTGCGCCAGATGACGCTCGACAAGGGGGTGTCCGTCCGGGACCTGCTGGACCTGATGCCCGCCCGGCCGCGGTCCCTGCTGGTGGGGATGCTCGTCTCCACGGGGACGCTCCTGCTGGGCGGTCTGCTGCTGTTCCTGGTGGCCCTGGCGTTCAGCCTGCCCGAGGCGGTCGAGATGACGCGGACCCTGCGTCCGGGCCTGGTTGGCGGTGCGCTGCTGCTGGTCGTCCAGTTGGCCTACCTGCCCAACGCCGTGGTGTTCTCGGTGTGCTACGCACTGGGGCCGGGTTTCGCGGTGGGGACGGGAACCGTCGTCGCGCCGACGGGGGTGTCGGCGGGCGCCCTGCCGGTGCTGCCGATGCTGGCCGCGGTGCCCGAGAACGGAGCCGCTCCGGTGGCGTCCCTGATCGCGCTCGCGGTGCCGTTCGCGGCGGGTGCGCTGGGTGGTGTGCTGACCCAGCGCAGTGCTCCCGACGCGGTCAGCGAGGCGGCTCCGCTGTGGGGCTTCGTGTGCGGGGTGACCACGGGGACACTGTGTGCGGCGCTGGCCGAGGTGGCCGGGGGGCCGCTCGGCGGCGAGAGACTGAGTGAGATGGGTCCGTCGGCGTGGCAGGTGGGCCTGGTCGCCGCACTGGAGGTGGGTGTGGCCGCCGCCGTGGCCGCGTGGGCCGCGAACTGGTGGTACACGCGCGGATCGCACCCGTCGCGACCGCGCTCCGCCCGGGGGAGGAGGGCGCCCGAGCCCCGTCCGGAGCCGCAGCCCCGCCCGGAGCCCCACTCCGTTTCGGAGTCCCGCCCGGGATCGAAGCCCCGGCCGGAACCGAAGCCCCGCCCGGAACCGGAGCTGCCCCCGGACGTGCCGGTCGGGGAGGGACTGGCCACGGTGACGCCGCTACGCCGCCGTGAGGACGGGGAGTCCCGGCCAACCCCGGACCAGGACGGCCGGGAGGACACGGAGAGGACGGACCGGGCCGCCGAGCGGGCGGCGCACAGGCAGGCCCGCCGGGAGCTGCGGGAGCAAAGGCGCGAGGAGCGCAGGGCCCGGCGCGCCGAGGGCGGTCGCTGGTGGCGCCGTCGCCCCGCCGAGGACGAGGAGTCCGAGGAGCTGTACGGGATCACCTACGAGGCCGAACCCGACCAGACCGACGCACCTCAGTCCTGAGAGAACCCTCGGCCCCTACGGCGCGCCCGCTCCTACCTCACGGGCGCGCCCGCGAAACCTCCGGCAGCCTCGTCGGCGCCCCCACCACCCTCGGTGGCGAAGGCGCCGAGTCCCCGGAACCTAGTCCTCCTGGGCGGCGGGCTTGCGCCTGGCGGGCTCGAAGATGGCGTTCACCAGGTCGGAGCACCACTTGAGCAGCTCCAGGTCCCGCAGCGGCTTGCCGCCCAGGCCACCGGACTTGGGGACCGGGACCAACAGGGTCTTGGTGGCCTCCTTGCGGATGGTCTTGGGGTACAGCCGCCGCAGCCGCAGCTCCTGCGACTCGCGCAGCTCCACCGGGGCGAAGCGGATCTGGTTGCCCTGCATCACCACGTCGGAGAGCCCCGCCGACTTGGCCAGCACACGGAACCGGGCCACGGCCATGAGGTTGTCCACCGGCTCGGGCGGAGTGCCGTACCGGTCGGTGAGCTCCTCGTAGGCGGCGAGCACGTCCTCCTCACTGGTGACGCTGGCGATGCGCTTGTAGGACTGCAACCGCAGCCGCTCGCCCGGCACGTAGTCGTGCGGAATGTGCGCGTTGATGGGCAGCTCGACCTTGGTCTCGATCTCCTTGGCCGCCTCGGGGTCGCCCTTGAGTTCGGCCACCGCCTCACCCACCATGCGCACGTACAGGTCGAAGCCCACGCCCGCGATGGTCCCGGACTGCTCGGCGCCCAGGATGTTGCCCGCGCCCCGGATCTCCAGGTCCTTCATCGCCACGTACATGCCTGCGCCCGTCTCGGTGTGCTGGGCCACGGTGGCCAGCCGCTCGTGGGCGGTCTCGGTGAGCGGCCTCTCCGGCGGGTACAGGAAGTACGCGTAGGCGCGCTCGCGCCCGCGGCCCACCCGGCCGCGCAACTGGTGCAGCTGCGACAGCCCGTAGGTGTCGGCGCGGTCGATGATCAGGGTGTTGGCGTTGGGCACGTCCAGGCCGGACTCGACGATGGTCGTGGAGACCAGCACGTCGAAGTTCTTCTCCCAGAAGTCGACCATCACCTTCTCAAGCTGCTGCTCGTTCATCTGGCCGTGCGCGAAGGCCACCCGTGCCTCGGGCACCAGGCGTTTGATGTTCGCCGCCACCTTGTCGATGGAGGCCACCCTGTTGTGCACGAAGAACACCTGTCCCTCGCGCATCAGCTCGCGGCGGATCGCGGCGGCGATCTGCTTGTCCTCGTAGGGCCCCACGAACGTGAGCACCGGGTGGCGCTCCTCGGGCGGGGTGAGGATCGTGGTCATCTCGCGGATGCCGGTCAGGCCCATCTCCAGCGTGCGCGGGATGGGTGTGGCCGACATCGCCAGTACGTCCACCTGGGTGCGCAGCCGCTTGAGCGCCTCCTTGTGCTCCACGCCGAAGCGCTGTTCCTCGTCGACGATGACCAGGCCCAGGTCCTTGAAGCGGGTCTCCGACGACAGCAGACGGTGCGTGCCGATGACGATGTCCACCTCGCCGCTGCGCAGCCCCTCCCGGGTCAGCTCCACCTCGCCGTCGGTCTGGAACCGCGACATCGGCCTGACCGTGACGGGGAACGACGCGTACCGCTCGGTGAACGTGGACATGTGCTGCTGCACCAGCAGCGTGGTGGGCACCAGCAGCGCGACCTGCTTGCCGTCCTGCACCGCCTTGAACGCGGCGCGCACCGCCACCTCGGTCTTGCCGTAGCCCACGTCGCCGCAGATCAGCCGGTCCATCGGGACCGACAGGGACATGTCCTTCTTGACCTCCTCGATGGCGGCGAGCTGGTCGGGCGTCTCCACGTAGGGGAACGCGTCCTCCAGCTCACGCTGCCAGGGGGTGTCGGGTCCGAACGCGTGGCCGGGGGAGGCCTGCCGGGCCGAGTACAGCCGGATGAGGTCGCCCGCGATCTCCCGGACCACCTTGCGGGCGCGGTTCTTGGCCTTATTCCACTCGGCGCCGCCCATCTTGGACAGCGTGGGCGCCTCGCCGCCCACGTAGCGGGTGACCTCGCCCAACTGCTCGGTGGGCACGAACAGGCGGTCTCCCGGCTGGCCGCGCTTGGAGGGCGCGTACTCGATGAGCAGGTACTCGCGGGTGGCGCCCTGCACCTGGCGGCTGACCATCTCCAGGTAGCGGCCCACGCCGTGCTGCTCGTGTACGACGTAGTCGCCCGGTTTGAGCTGTAGCGGGTCCACCGTGCCCCGGCGCCTGCTCGGCATCCGGCGCATGTCGCGGGTGGAGGACTTCTGCCCCGCCAGGTCGGTCTCGGTGAGCACCACCGTGTGCACCGAACGCAGCAGGAACCCGTGCTCGACCAGCCCGGTGGTGACCGTGGCGACCGCGTCCCTGGGCCGCTCGTCCAGGTCGGCGGCCAGGGTGGCGCCCAGTCCGGCGTCGCGCAGCATCGCCACCAGGCGCTCTGCGGGTCCGTGCCCCTGGGTGACCAGCACGACGCTCCAGTTGTCGTGCAGCCAGCCCTTGATGTCGGCCAGGGCCCGCTCGGTGTCGCCCCGGTAGGTGTCGGCGGCCGCCGCGCCGACGATGACGGAGTCGTCCTCCTCGCCCGGGCCGCCGTCCTCGCCCGCGGTGAACGGGGTCAGCCCCCACCAGGGCAGGCCCAGCTCGGAGGCGGTGGAACGCAGGTCGGAGATGGACATGTAGGCGGATTCGCCCAGGTCGATGGGCGCCTCACCGCCGGAGGCGGCGTTGATCCAGGACGCGTCGAGGAACTCGGCGCTGGTGGCCTCCAGCTCCACGGCGCGGGTGCGGATGCGCTCGGGGTCGCACCCCACCACCATCGCGTCCTGGGGCAGGTAGGTGAAGAAGGGCTCCATGCGTTCGGCGAGCACCGGCGCGAACGCCTCCATGCCCTCCACCGACACGCCGTCGGCGATCTTGTGCAGGGTCTCGGCGAGGGAGGGGTGCTCCTCGGCCAGCGCCCGCGCGCGCCCGCGTACGGCGTCGGTGAGCAACAGCTCCCGGCAGGGCGGCGCGAACAGCCCGGAGGCCGCGCTGGTGGTGCGCGGGCCGCCCTCTCCGCCCCCGTCGGGGCCGATGGAGCGCTGGTCGGCGACCTGGAAGTAGCGGATGTCCTCGACGGTGTCGCCCCAGAACTCCAGCCGCAGCGGGTGCTCCTCGGTGGGCGGGAACACGTCCAGGATGCCGCCGCGCACGGCCATGTCGCCGCGCTTCTCGACCAGGTCCACGCGGGCGTAGCCGGTGTTGGCCAGGGCGGCGACCACGTCCTCCATGGACGTCTCGTCGCCGGGGCGGATGCGCACCGGCTCCAGGTCGCCCAGGCCGGCCACCAGCGGCTGCAGGACACTGCGCACGGGGGCCACGACCACCCGCAGCGGGCTGGTCAGCGGGTCGGAGGGGTCGGGGTGGGCGAGGCGGCGCAGGACGGCCAGCCGCTGTCCGACGGTGTCCGAGCGCGGAGAGAGCCGCTCGTGGGGCAGGGTCTCCCACGCGGGGAAGAGCGCGACCGAGTCCTCGGGCAGCAGGGAGCCCAGCGCGTCGGCCAGGTCGGAGGCCTCGCGCTCGGTGGCGGTGACGGCGAGCACGGTCCGCTGTGCGCCCACGGGCGCGTCCGCGGCCAGCGCCCCCACCATGAAGGGGCGCAGCGCCGCCGGGGCGACGAGGTCGAGATGGGGATCGCGGCCGCCCCGGGCGGCCTCGATCGCGGTGTGCAGCGCCGGGTCCCTGGAGACGTCGGCGAGAAGTCCAATGAGGCTCATAGCACCAGAAAGTGGAAGTGGTCCGGATCAGGCGGTGGTGGTCGCGGCCCGCACGGTGACAGAGGCGGCTGCGGAAGGTGGACGCCCGGCACCTCCCAGACTATCGAGTCCGGCGGCTCCGCGCGGGTGGGGTGTGGACAACCGGCGACACGGGACCGCCCCGGGCCGTCCGCTCTCCGGGCCCGGGCACGGGCGGCGGCGCGTATCGGGTAAAACCGGTCCCGAACTGCTTCTATTCCGTTCGCGACGGTGCGGTCCGGGGCGCCCGGTGCTTCGGGCATACGCTGGTGACGTTTCCCGGACCCTGGTAGGAGAGGAGCCGCGTGGTGAGTGCCAACAGGCGCGGGAGTGCGCCGGAACCCGGCGTCGAGCGGTCGGACGCCCCGGTCTTCGCCCCAGGTCCGGACGGGCTCGCCCACCTGGAGCTGATTCTCAACGGCGCCTACCCGCTGCCCGGTTTCATGACGGGGGACGAGGCGGAGACCGTGGAGAAGGAGGGCCGTCTGCCCGACGGGCGGCCCTGGCCGGTTCCGGTCACCCTGGAGGTTCCCGCGGAGCTGTCCGGAGTCGAACACCTGATCCTCACCGACCCCGAGGGCGCGCCGCTGGCCGGACTCGAGGCGTCCGAGCACTGGCGAGGCGCCGACGGGCGCCACCGCCTGGCCGGCGCGGTGACCCTGTTGCGCCCGCCGACGTACGGGGTGCTGCGCGAACTGCGGCCCTCGCCCTCCGAGGTGCGGGCCCAGCGCGAGCTGGAGCCCTCCGGCCGCCCCCTGCTGGCCGTGGTCACCGACCGGCCCCTGCACCACCGGGCGCTGCACCAGATCCGCGCCGAGGCCGACGCCCTGGGCCGGGTACACGGCGACGGCGTCCGCGCCGAGGTGCTGGTGATCGTCGACACCGGCCTGGAGGACGAGGGGATGGCCACGGCGGTGCTGGCCGCGGAGCCCCTGCTGCCCGCGCGCACCTCCTTCGTGGTGTGCACGCTGCCCCGGAGCGCCGACCGCTCCCGGGGAGTGCTGGGCGGTGTGTGGGGGGCACGGGAGGTGGCGCTGGCCGCGCACGTGGCCGCCGCCTACGGGGCCACCCACATGCTCTCGGTGACCGGCGGGGACGGCCCCGACGTCGAGCGGGTCATGGCCCAGCGCCCTCCCCTGACCGTGCTGGACCCCGAACCGTGGCGCTACTCCTCCGTGGAGGGACTGTGGCTGCCGCTCACCCGGGTCGACCCGGGCGAGGCCCGGTCCGAACTGACCGACGAGCAGGTGGAGGCGGAGCTGGCGCACGGGCGCGAGCTGCCCTCCTGGTTCACCCCGGCCCGCGTGGGCGCGGAACTGGCGCGGCTGCGCCCGGCCCGGACCAGGAGGGGCCTGACCGTGCTGTTCACCGGCCTGTCCGGGTCGGGCAAGTCCACGATCGCCCGCGGGGTGTGCGACGGCATCCGCCGTTCGGGGAGGTCGGTGACCCTGCTGGACGGCGACGTGGTGCGGCGCATGCTCTCCAGCGAGCTGACCTTCTCCCGGGAGCACCGGGAGCTGAACATCCGCCGGATCGGGTACGTGGCCTCGGAGGTCACACGGCACGGCGGGGTCACGGTGTGCGCGCCGATCGCGCCCTACGACAGGGGCAGGGCCGAGGTGCGCGCGATGGTGGAGGAGTTCGGCGACTTCTTCCTGGTGCACGTGGCCACGCCGCTGGAGGTGTGCGAGACCCGCGACCGCAAGGGCCTGTACGCCAAGGCGCGTGCGGGGCTGATCCCCGCGTTCACGGGGATCTCGGACCCCTACGAGGAGCCGGGGGACGCCGACCTGGTGGTGGACACCGAGGGGATGGACCCGGCCGAGTCCGTGGCCCGGGTGATGGCCGCCCTGCGTGGGGGCGGCTGGCTGCCCGAGCACGACGGCCGGTCGGCGCGGGCCGGGGAGGAGGAGTGATGGACGAGACCCGGGACGGTACCCGGCCGGTCGGGCACCGGATGCTGCGCCTGGTCGAGGTGATGGACACCCTGCGCCGGGAGTGCCCGTGGGACAGGTCGCAGACCCACGGGTCGCTGGCCAAGTACCTGATCCAGGAGGCCTACGAGACCCTGGAGACCATCGAGGAGGGCGACCTCGCGCTGCTGCGCGAGGAACTGGGCGACGTGCTGCTACAGGTGGTCTTCCACGCGGCGATCGCCTCCGAGCGCCCCGAGGGCGACCCGGCGCGGTTCACGGTGGACGACGTCGCCGACGCCATCATCGACAAGATGACCCGCCGCCACCCGCACGTGTTCGGCGGTGCGGAGGTGTCGGGCGCCGATGAGGTGCGGTCCAACTGGGAGACCATCAAGGCCGCCGAGCGCGCGGAGAAGGCCAGGGCGGGAGGCGGCGACGGGCGGACCTCCGTGCTGGACGGGGTGCCGTTCGCCCAGCCCGCCGTGATGCTCGCCCACGAGTTGCAGAAGAGGGCGGTGCGCAACGGCTTTCCCGCCGACCTGGTGGACGACGACGGCGCCGAGGGCGGCGAGCTGTTCGCGGCGGTCTCGGCCGAGCGCGACCGGGGCCGCGACGCCGAGATCGACCTGCGGGCGGCGGCCCGCCGGTTCGACGCCCGCGTGCGCGCGGCCGAGGAAGCGGCCCGAGCCGACGGGCGGGAGCCCCGGGAGCTGTCCGAGGAGGAGTGGCGGGCCTACTGGGCCAAGTCCGGGAACGCCTGACGCGCTGACCGCCGAGTCGGGCCCCCGACAGCGGTGATCTTGCTCCCAGCGGCACTGTCGGCGGTCGAGAGTGCCACCAGGAGCAAGATCACCCGGGAGGACCGGGGCCGGCCCGCTCAGTCCTCGCGCCGGCGCCGCGGCGGCCCGGGCGGTTCGCGTAGGCGGATCACCTCGGTGGAGGGGTCGTCGGGCGCCGGTCCGGAGCCCGACGCCTCCTGGGGCCGCCGGGCGCTCTCGCTGATGGCCAGCCACAGTCCCACGATCACCCAGTTGGCCGTCAGCGCCGAGCCGCCCGCCGACAGGAACGGGGTGGTCATACCGGTCAGCGGGATGATGAGCGTCGCCCCGCCCAGCACGATGAACACGTTGAACGCGGTGAGGAACGCGTACCCCAGCGCGGTCAGCTTCAGGAACCAGTCGCGGGCCTCCAGGGAGATCCGGAAACCCCGCTCGGCCAGCAGGAACAGCAGGAGCAGCACCGCCAGCAGCCCGGTCAGCCCGAGTTTCTCCCCCACCGACACCAGGACCAGGTCGCTGTCGGCGGCGAACACCTCCTGGACGAAGCCGTCGCCGAACCCGGTGCCCGTCAGGCCGCCCCCGGCCAGCGCGAACATGCCCTCCACGATCTGGAAGCTGCCGCCCGGCCGCCCGTACACGTCGGGGTCGAAGGCGTTGAGCCAGATCTCCACCCGGTTGCGCACGTGCGCGAACAGCAGGTACGCCGCGTACGCCCCGCCCGCGAAGGCCACCAGGCCGATGAGCACCCACGACTTGCGCGCGGTGGCGGCGTAGAGCACCGCGAGGAACGTGGCGAACAGCAGCAGCGAGGTTCCCAGGTCCTTGGTGCCCACCAGCAGCAGGATGGCCATGCCCCAGCCGACCGCCATCGGCGCGAGGTCCCGGGCGCGCGGCACGCTGAACACCTTGAGGCGCCCGATCCTGACCGTGCGGGTGACCAGGGCCATCACCTCGCGCCGCCGCCCCAGGTAGGAGGCGAGGAAGACCACCAGCAGCACCTTGGCGAACTCCGAGGGCTGCATGCTGAACGGGCCGAGGAGGATCCACCGCCGGGCGCCCAGCACCTCGTGCCCCAGCGGGGTCAGCGGCAGCAGGAGCAGCAGCAGGGCGGCCGTCGCGATCAGGTACGTGTACATGCTGAGCCGCCACGGTCGGCGCACGAGCACGACCGTGGCCGCGCACAGCACCATGCCCGTCCCGGTCCACAGCAGTTGCCGGTCGGCGTCGCCGTGCCCCGGGTCGAACCCGGTCATCTGGAGGGTCCAGACCATGGTGAGGCCCAGCCCGTTCAGGACGGTGGCCACCGGCATGACGACGGGGTCGGCGTGGGGCGCGGTGAGGCGCAGTGCCACGTGCAGGCCGACCGCTCCGGCGCAGAGCACGCCCAGGTAGACCAGCGGGGCGGTGGCCAGGCCCCCGGTGACGGACAGCGACGCCGACAGCAGGGTCGCGGCGACGGTCAGGAGGGCGGCCACCAGCAGGACGAGTTCCGCACGGCGCCCGGGTCTTCGGGGCGGGACCTCGGCGGCGGCGCCCGCGGTGTCGGGCCCGGTCTCGGGGCTGCCCATGTCGTCTGCCGTTCCGCCGTCCGTGTGGGGCCCGAAGCTTCCGGGCCGGGCACCTCGGCCCGGAGTGCACGTCCGCCTCCGCACTATAGGCGGTGGGACGGCGCCTGTCCGGTGACGTGCCGACGCCCGGCTTCCGGTGTCCACCCGCCCGGCGGCCGGTGTCCGGCCCGGAACCCTCCCTCGGCGCCGTGCGGACGCGGGGAAGCCCAGGTCCCGGGCCTCCGCTGCGGCGGCCGGCCCGCCGGCGACGCCGCCCACGCGGGGGAGCGGAAGGGGCGGTGCGGACGGGCGTGTCACGGGCGGCGGGCCCGATCCGGGCGCGCGGCACCGGGAGGCGCCGGCCGGAATCGGGCATGTCCGCTATGGACTAGACCAATTCGACCGGGTGCGCGCTTCCCTCGCGGGGTGAGGTCGCTAGTCTCGTGTCGGGTCCTGAACCAGTGGTCCGAGAAACCCGAAGAGACGGAGAGAACTGTGGCGTCCATCGAGGCAGTACAGGCGCGGGAGATCCTCGACTCCCGGGGCAACCCGACAGTCGAGGTCGAGGTTCTGCTCGACGACGGAACCATCGCACGCGCGGGCGTCCCCAGCGGTGCCTCCACCGGCCAGTTCGAGGCCGTGGAGCTGCGTGACGGCGGCGACCGCTACGGAGGCAAGGGCGTGACCAAGGCCGTCACGGCCGTCAACGACGAGATCGCCGACGAGCTGCTCGGCCACGCTCCCGACGAGCAGCGCATCATCGACCGCGCGCTCATGGACCTGGACGGCACGCCGGACAAGTCCCGGATCGGCGCCAACGCCATCCTGGGCGCCTCCCTGGCCGTGGCCAAGGCCGCCGCCGCGGAGGCCGGGCTGCCCCTGTTCCGCTACGTCGGCGGTCCCAACGCGCACGTCCTCCCGGTGCCGATGATGAACATCCTCAACGGCGGGGCGCACGCCGACAGCAACGTCGACATCCAGGAGTTCATGGTCGCTCCGATCGGCGCGCCGACCTTCGCCGAGGCCGTGCGCTGGGGCGCGGAGGTCTACCACTCCCTCAAGTCGGTCCTCAAGTCCCACGGCCTGGCCACCGGCGTGGGCGACGAGGGCGGCTTCGCCCCCGACCTGGCCAGCAACCGCGCCGCCCTCGACCTGATCGTGGAGGCCATCGAGAAGGCGGGCTACACCCCGGGCACCGACATCGCGCTCGCCCTGGACGTGGCCGCCACCGAGTTCTGCACCGACGGCGTGTACACCTTCGAGGGCAAGACGCGCTCGGCGGAGGAGATGACCGCCTACTACGCCGACCTGGTGGCCGCCTACCCCCTCGTCTCGATCGAGGACCCCCTCGACGAGGAGGACTGGGCGGGCTGGAAGAAGCTCACCGCCGAGCTCGGCGACCGGATCCAGATCGTGGGCGACGACCTGTTCGTCACCAACCCGGAGCGGCTCCAGCGCGGTGTCCTGGAGGGCAGCGCCAACTCGCTGCTGGTGAAGGTCAACCAGATCGGCACCCTCACCGAGACCCTGGACGCGGTCTCCCTCGCCCAGCGCAGCGGCTACACGGCGATGATCAGCCACCGTTCCGGGGAGACCGAGGACACCACCATCGCCGACATCGCGGTGGCCACCAACGCCGGACAGATCAAGACCGGCGCCCCGGCGCGCAGTGAGCGGGTCGCCAAGTACAACCAGCTGCTGCGCATCGAGGAGGAGCTCGACGACGCCGCCGTGTACGCGGGCGTGTCGGCCTTCCCGCGTTTCGCCAAGCGCGGCTAGTCTGCCCCAGTGTCCCGCGAATCCGAGCAGCAGCCCTCAAAGGCCAAGAAGGCGACCAAAGCCGACAGGCCCGGGCATGACCCTGCCCGGAGGACGGGACCCGTCGGCACGGGCACGGGCCGCACCCCCGGGGTGCGGCCCATGCTCACCAGCCGCGCGGCCATCCTCGCGCTCGTGGTGTGCGTGATCGCGCTCAGCCTGGCCTACCCGCTGCGCGAGTACATCGCCCAGCGCACACACATCGACCAGCTCCAGGAGGAGCAGGCGCGCATGGAGGAGACCGTGCGCGAGCTCCGCCGCCGGGAGGAGCTGCTCTCCCAGGACTCCTACGTGGAGCGCGAGGCCCGGGTCCGACTGCACTACCAGTACCCCGGTGAGACCACCTACATCGTCGACCGGCCCGGCGCCGAGGAAGGCGCCGAGGCCGACACCGAACCCAGCGAGCCCTGGTTCGCCGCCCTGTGGCGCTCGGTGGAGGAGGCCGACAGCCCGCCGCCCGACGACGGGCTCTGAGGGTTCCCGCCGGCCTCCTCGGAGGGGGAGCGCGTCGCGGTGCGGGGCACCGGGGAGCGTGCGGCCGACCCCGCCCGCCTCAGAGGGGGAGCGCGCGGGCCAGGAGCACCCCGGCGCCCAGCGCGCCCAGCGCGCAGCACTCCGTCGCGGCCGCGTAGGCCGCAGCGGTGAGCGGACGTCCGTTCCGGGCCAGCGCGAGGACCTCGTGCGAGAACGTCGAGTACGTGGTCAGGGCGCCGCACAGCCCGACGGCCACGAGGGCCCACGCCTGGGGCGGTACGGCCGTCGCGGACGCGACGCCGAAGACCAGGCCCAGGAGCAGGGTGCCCGCGGTGTTGACGGTGAGCGTGCCCCAGGGAAGCCGGTCGGAGACCATCCGGCGGACGGCCCCGTCCACGAGGTGGCGCAGGGCCGCACCGGCGCCGCCGCCCAGGCCCGCGGCCCACAGCTCCCAGCTCACGGGTGCCTCCCGCCGTCCGGCGCGCGGACCAGGAGCCCCGCGAGCCACGCGCCCAGGGCGACGCCGGCCAGGGCCCCGACCAGGGTGAGCGCCATGTAGGCCACGGCGGGGAGGACGCGGCCGGACGCCAGCAGCAGGCCGATGCCCAGGGTGTGCGCCGAGTAGGTGGTGAACCCGCCGAGGAAGCCCGTGCCGAGCAGTTGCCTGACCCACGGCGGTGCGGCTCTGGGGCCGGTGACCGCGGTGACCAGGACGCCGATGAGCACGGCGCCGGTGATGTTGACGGCCAGGGTGGCCAACGGTAGGCCCTGGTCCGGGGTCGGCCAGGCCACCGACACCAGGTGGCGGGCCATCGCGCCCGCGGCCCCGCCGCAGGCGGCGATACCGGTCATCGCCGCCGTGCCCGGCACCCGGGTCCCGCGCGGTGCCAGGCGTTCGCTCGTGGGCATGGTCCTCCCAGGGCGTGTTCGGTGGATGCCGCCTGTCGGCCGGAGAGCGCCGCGCGAGGCGCGACCGCCGGCGGACGCGGCCGGCGACGGCGGGCCCCGACGCGGCACACCGCATCCCGGGGGAGCGGTGCCACGGACGGCGCCCGCGCGCGAGCCCAGATTACTCCGTGTCGGCCCTATGCTGGGTTCGCCATGACTTCCGCAGATCACCCCGCTCCCGGACCCGTCGACGCAGGCGGGCCCACCGGCGCCGCCGGGCGCACCGGTCCGGTCGCCGAGCGCGACACCACCGCCGTCGAACTCCAGTTGGGCCGCGCACCGCGCGGGGTGCGCGGGGTCGCGCACCGCTGCCCGTGCGGCCTGCCCGACGTGGTGCGCACCGCGCCCCGCCTGGAGAACGGCGAGCCCTTCCCGACGCTGTACTACCTGACGTGCCCGCGCGCGGCCTCGGCCATCGGCCGGATGGAGAACGAGGGCCGCATGCGCCAGATGCAGGAGCGGCTGGGGCACGACCCCGAGCTCCGGGCCGCCTACACCAGGGCGCACGAGTCCTACCTCGCCGAGCGCTCCGAGCAGGCGCGGCTGGACGGTGTCGAGCCGCTGCCCGAGGGCATGCAGAGCACCGGTGGCATGCCCACCCGGGTCAAGTGCCTGCACGCCCTGGTCGCCCACGAGCTCGCGGAGCCGGGGACCAACCCCTTCGGCGCCGAGGCGCTGGAGGAGCTGCCGCACTGGTGGGACAAGGGACCGTGCGTGTGTGTCGACGAGAGCGCCTCCGAGGGCGCCGAAGGGAACGGGTCATGAGCGGTGTCGCCTCCATCGACTGCGGAACGAACTCCGTCCGCCTGCTGATCGCCGACGTCGTCCACGTCGGCGACGACGAGGTGCAGGTGGTCGACGTCGACCGGCGCATGGAGATCGTGCGCCTGGGCGAGGGGGTGGACGAGACCGGTGCGTTCGCGCCCCAGGCCCTGGAGCGCACCTTCGAGGCGCTGCGCGGCTACGCCGAGGCCATCGAGGGCCACGGCATCCCGCTGGGCCCGGACGCGGTGCGCATGGTCGCCACCAGTGCCACCCGGGACGCGAGCAACCGCCAGGTGTTCATCGACGGCGTCCGCGAGATCCTGGGCGTGGAGCCCGAGGTGGTCACCGGCCTGGACGAGGCGGAGCTGTCCTTCGTGGGCGCCACCGCCGAGTTCGAGGCCGAGGCGGCCGAGGACGGGGAGAGCCGGCTGTCCCCGCCGTTCCTGGTGGTGGACATCGGCGGCGGCTCCACCGAGTTCGTCCTGGGCGGCGACCCGAGCGAGGGGGAGGGCGGCGAGCTGGTCCGCGCGTCGCTGTCCGTGGACATCGGCTGTGTGCGCATGACCGAGCGCCATCTGCGCGGCGACCCTCCCACGGACGAGGAGATCGAGGCGGCGACCGCGGACATCGAGGCCGCGCTGGACGAGGTCGAGCGCGTGGTCCCGCTGCGCGAGGCCGGTTCGGTCGTGTGCGTCGCGGGCACCGCGACCACCGTCGCGGGGATCGCCCTGGACCTGCCCGAGTACGACCCCGAGCGCATCCACCACGCCCGCGTGGGGGCCGACGACCTGGACCGCATCACCGGGGAGCTGCTCCGGGCGACCTCCGCCGAGCGGTCGCGGATCGGTGTCATGCACCCCGGCCGGGTGGACGTCATCGGCGCGGGCGCGCTGGTGCTGTCCCGGGTGCTCGCCCGCACGGGCGCGGACTTCTTCACGGCGAGTGAGCACGACATTCTCGACGGTGTCGCCTGGAGCCTCGTCTAGGGGTTCTCCGGGGCCTCGCCAGGGGCGCGCCAGGTGAGACGCGTCACCTCGCCGAGGCCTTGTGAATGCTTTCACAACCCCTGTGACCTGCGAAGACATGATCTTCGCAGGCTGGGAAGTGGTGAGAAGGTGGGTCGATGTGAACCTTCTCTGTCGGCAGATGCTTGTGAAAGAATGCACAAGCACCCACCGAAGTGGGTCGAAGCACCCGCTCCGGCCCGGGCGGCACCCCACCGCGACCGCGGCGCGGGGACCGAAGACCGTGACGACCTCGCGGCCCCTGGGAAGAGGGGGCGCCACACACAAGGAACCGTTAGGGCGGATACGTGATGACCGAGAGCAGGAACTACCGGCTGGTACACGGCGGAGGGGACGAGGCGGAGATCCCGCACATCCTCATCGTCGGCGGCGGTTACCTCGGGATGTACACCGCGAGGCGGCTGGAGAAGAAGCTCGGGGCCGGTGAGGCGCGGATTACCGTCATCGACCCGAACTCCTACATGACCTACCAGCCCTTCCTGCCCGAGACCGCGGCCGGCAGCATCTCTCCCCGTCACGTCGTCGTCCCGCTGCGCAAGGTCTTCAAGAGGGCCCGTGTCCTGGGCGGCAGGGTCGTGCGCATCGACCAGGCCGACCGCACGGTCCGCTACGAGCCCAACGCGGGCGAGCCCGAGACCATCGCCTACGACTACCTGGTCATGGCCGCCGGCGCCGTCTCGCGCACCCTGCCCATCCCCGGCCTGGCCGAGTGGGGCGTCGGGATCAAGACCGTCGAGGAAGCCGCATACCTGCGCAACCACATCCTCAACCAGCTCGCCATCGCCGACTCCACCGACGACGAGGCCACCCGCAGGAAGGCGCTGAACTTCGTCTTCGTCGGCGGCGGCTTCGCCGGTGCCGAGGCCATCGCCGAGCTGGAGGACCTGGTCCGCGACGCGGTCCGCCTCCACCCCTCCATCGACCTGGAGGACGTGCAGTTCTACCTCATCGAGGCGGCCGACAAGATCCTGCCCGAGGTCGGCCCCGAGGTCGGGACCAAGGCCCTCAACCAGCTGCGCCGCCGCGGCATCGACGTCCGGCTCAAGACCTTCCTGGAGTCGGCGGTCGACCAGCGCGTCAAGCTCAGCGACGGCACCGAGTTCGAGGCGGGGACCCTGGTGTGGACCGCGGGCGTCAAGCCCAGCCCGGTCGTGGCCGCCAGTGACCTGCCGCTCGGCCCCAAGGGCCACCTGGACACCAGCGAGTACCTCACCGTCAACGGCGCCGAGAACGTCTTCGCGGGCGGCGACAACGCCCAGGTGCCCGACGGCAACGGCGGCTACTACCCGCCCAACGCCCAGAACGCGGTCCGTCAGGCCCCGGTGCTCGCCGACAACGTGATCGCCAGCCTGCGCGGCTCCGAGCTGAAGGCCTACCGCCACAAGAACCTCGGCGCGGTCGCCGGGCTCGGCCTGCACAAGGGCGCCGCCCAGCTGTTCGGGAAGATCAAGCTGAACGGCCGCCTGGCCTGGTACGCGCACAGGGCCTACCACCTGTTCGCGGTTCCGACCTTCAACCGCAAGATGCGGGTGCTCTCGGACTGGACGCTCGCCTTCCTCCTGCGCCGCGACTTCGCCGCGCTCCCGGAGATGGCCGAGCCCCGCCAGGCCTTCGAGGAGGCCAGCCAGCCGCAGGTCGAGGACGGACGCCTGCGCCGGGTCAGCTGACACCGCTCCGGGCGCCCCGCCACGCCCACCGGCGCGGCCGCCCGGTGTGGCGCACGGGAGGACCGGTTTCCCTGGGGAGCCGGTCCTTTCTTGTCCCAATCCGGCCAACTTCAATCAAAGTGGGCAATCGACCCGCCCGGTATGATGGGCTCGCCCTCGTAGCCCAATGGAAGAGGCAGGCCCCCTAAAAGGGTCACAAGTGTCGGTTCGAGTCCGACCGGGGGTACTGCGTTTCCCGGCACAGGTCCGGGCGCCTTCAAGGCGGGAACCTTCGGTCTCTGCGTGCACCGTCCTCGTTCCTCGGAGGGTGCGCTCCGAGTCCTCCAGAACCCCGCCGGCGCCCTTCGCCGTGCCTCGCCACTGCGTTTCCCGGCACAGGTTCGGGTGTCTTCAGGGCGGGAACCTTCGGTCTCTGCGTGCACCGTCCTCGTTCCTCGGAGGGTGCGCTCCGAGTCCTCCAGAACCCCGCCGGCGCCCTTCGCCGTGCCTCGCCACTGCGTTTCCCGGCACAGGTTCGGGTGTCTTCAGGGCGGGAACCTTCGGTCTCTGCGTGCACCGTCCTCGTTCCTCGGAGGGTGCGCTTCGAGTCCTCCAGAACCCCGCCGGCGCCCTTCGCCGTGCCTCGCCTAGGGGTGCCCGGTGCCCTGCTGCTCCATCAGCAGCTGGAGCTGGGTGAACAGGCGCTCGCCCGGGTCGCCCAGGTCGATCCCGCTCACCGCCGCCGCCCTGCGCACCCGGTACCGCAGCGTGTTCGGGTGGATGTGCAGCCGCTCGGCCGCCGAACGCGCGTCACCGAAGGCCTCCAGGTAGGCCAGCAGCGAGTGCACCAGGTCGGCGCCGCCCGCGCGGTCGTGCTCGACGAGCCGGCTCACCCTCGGATCACGCAGGGAGGGGTCCTCCCGCAGCCGCGCCAGGGTCTCGCTGACCAGCACCCGCGAGCGCACGTCGGAGATGGTCGCCACCTCCCAGTCCACGCCCCGGTGCAGGTCGCGGCCCATCGCGTCCAGCACCCGGTCCGCCTCCGCCCGTGAGTCCGGCACGTCGCCCAGCCGCTCCACCAGCGACCCCACCGCCGCCTGGACCTCCAGGCCCAGGGACGCGCGCGCGGCCGACACCGTCTTGCGGGTCAGCGCCAGCACCGACTGCTCCACCCCGCGCCACCCCTCGCGGCCGCGCGCCAGGTCCGGCAGCAGCACGTACACCCGCCCGCGCAGCTCGGTCACCAGGGCGCTGCGCCGGTAGGCCGCCGTGTGCACCGACACCAGGTCGACCATCTGGCGCCGGCGCAGCTCGCGCTCGGGCCGGTCGGGGCGCCCGGTCCGCTCCTCGCCCGCCCCCTCCGCGGCCTCGGCCATCGCGAACGCCGCCACCAGGGCGCCCCGGTCGGCGTGCACCTCCACCGTGTCGGCCAGGGCGCCGGCGTCGATGCGGCCCTCCAGCAGGCTCGACAGCAGGTCCTCGCGCAGCCGCAGCCCCGCGCTGGCCTGGGTGCGCTGCCGGATCATCTGCAGGGCGGTGGTGCGCGCCGCGCCCAGCAGGGCCTCCTCGGCGTGCTCGGCCAGCGGCCGCGACCCCTCCTGCACCCAGATCGCGCCCAGCGGCTGGCGCCCGGCGTGGATACCCACGGCCAGCCGGCGCCGGATGCCCAGCTCGGGGTGCTCGTCCACGCGCACCACCTCCTCACCGGCGCGCAGCTTGGCGAACACCCCCCACTCGCGCAGCAGCGCCAGGTACGACTCCGGGCCGCGCCGCCCCAGCACCGACAGCCGCCGCAGCTCGTCCACCTCCGCGCCGCTGGAGTAGGCCAGCACCCGGCTCGCGGCGTCCTCGATACTCACCAGGCCCCCGGTGAGCTGGGCGATCGTCTGCGCCATGGAGAACAGGTCGCCGCTGGACTCGCTCAGGTCCTCGGCGGCCGTCAGCCGGGCGTCGTCCACGATGGACTGGCACACCGACTGCAACTGGTCCCAGCGCACCTCGGGCCGGACCGAGAGCAGCGCGATCCCCGACTCCTGCGCCTCGGCGCGCAGCGCCCTCGACTCGTCGGTGGCGCCGGGCCGGGACCGGCCCGGCCTCGTCCCGGAGGGCGGCGGCAGCACCTCCTCCTGGGGCGCGTGTCCGCTGGCCTTGACCGCGACCGCCGTGGCGCCCTGCTCGGCCAGCGTCCGCAGCAGCCGCCGCGCCGAGGCCCCCCGCGCCCCGATCAGCAGCACCAGGTCCCCCTCGCGCACCTCCGCGCGGTCCTCGGGGTCGAGGATGACGACGTTGTCCACCTGGACATCGATCCCGCCCGGGGCCGCGGCCACGTCCAGGACGGGGTCTCCGAGCGCCAGCAGCAGCCTGCGCAGGGGGATGCCCGTCGCCCCCTCGTCGGATGATCCGCTCTGAGCAGGAGGAACGCCCGTCCCGGGCCCGAGGCCGTGGGAACTGTCGTCGGGGATGGGAAACGGGACGTTGGGCGGGGCTTCATTACTCATATGTGTCCCATTTTGTCCTAGTGAACAAACAAGGCGGGCCAAGAGTGGCCTGCCCCACAAGGTTCGCACGCCCCTGTTCTGAGAGCGTTGAATCAGCCAGACCCTGCTTGTTTCAGGGACATACTTCATTGGGGAGGTGCCCATGGACGCCGTTACCAACGTCCCTCTGCCGCAGAACGAGCCCGTTCTGTCCTACGCGCCCGGCAGCGCCGAGCGCGAGGAGCTCGTGGCCAAGCTGGAGGAGCTCGGGGGCCGGAGCATCGACCTGCCGATGCGCATCGACGGCGAGAGCCGCATGGGCGGTGGCGAGCCCATCGACGTCGTGCAGCCGCACCGCCACTCCGCCGTCCTGGGCACCATGCGCAACGCCACCCACGACGACGCGCGCGACGCGATCGCGGCGGCCAAGGCCGCGGCTCCCGCCTGGCGCGCGATGTCCTTCGACGACCGCGCCGCCATCATCCTGCGCGCCGCCGAACTGCTCTCCGGCCCCTGGCGCGCCACCATCAACGCCGCCACCATGCTCGGCCAGTCCAAGACCGTCCAGCAGGCGGAGATCGACTCGGCGTGCGAGCTGATCGACTTCTGGCGCTTCAACGTCTCCTACGCCCGCGAGCTCATCGCCCAGCAGCCGCTGAGCGTCAAGGGCGTGTGGAACCGCATGGAGCAGCGTCCGCTGGAGGGGTTCGTCTACGCGATCACCCCCTTCAACTTCACCGCCATCGCGGGCAACCTGCCCACCGCCCCGGCCCTGATGGGCAACGTGGTCGTGTGGAAGCCCTCCCCGACGCAGCAGTTCGCCGCCGAGCTGACCATGCGCCTGCTGGAGGAGGCGGGCATGCCCCCCGGCGTCATCAACATGGTCACCGGTGACGGCCTGGCCGTCTCCGACGTCGCCCTCAACGACGCCGACCTGGCCGGGGTGCACTTCACCGGTTCCACCAAGACCTTCCAGCACCTGTGGAAGAGCGTCGGGGAGAACATCTCCAACTACCGCTCCTACCCGCGCATCGTCGGCGAGACCGGCGGCAAGGACTTCATCGTCGCCCACTCCTCGGCCGACCCCGAGATCCTGCGCACCGCGATCGTGCGCGGCGCCTTCGAGTACCAGGGCCAGAAGTGCTCGGCCGCCTCGCGCGCCTTCGTCGCCCGCTCGGTGTGGGAGAAGGTCCGCGAGGACCTCGTCGCCGAGACCGAGGCCCTGCCCATGGGCGACGTCACGGACCTGTCCAACTTCATCGGCGCCGTCATCGACCGCCGCGCCTTCGACAAGCTGTCCAAGGTCCTGGAGGACGCCAAGTCCGACCCGACCCTGGACATCCTGGCGGGCGGCACCGCCGACGACTCCGTCGGCTACTTCGTGCGCCCGACCATCATCGAGGGTTCGGACCCGTCCCACGACGTGTTCCGCACCGAGTACTTTGGCCCGGTCGTCGCCGTCCACGTCTACGAGGACGAGAAGTTCGACGAGATCCTCAAGGTCGTCGACGAGGGCTCCGCCTACGCCCTGACCGGCGCCATCCTGGCCAACGACCGCGCCGCGGTCGCCAAGGCCACCGAGGCGCTGCGCTTCGCCGCGGGCAACTTCTACGTCAACGACCGGCCGACCGGCTCCATCGTGGGCCAGCAGCCCTTCGGCGGCGCCCGCGCCTCCGGCACCAACGACAAGGCGGGTTCGGCCCAGAACCTGTCCCGCTGGGCCAGCCCGCGCGCCATCAAGGAGACGTTCGTCGCGCCGACGGTCTCCTCCTACCCCCACCAGGGGTGACAGCGCCCCTCGGGGGCTCCGCTTGGCTTCGCCCCGTGTCCGGGCGCCCAAAGAGCGGGAACCTTCGGTGTCTCCCGTGCGATGGCTCGTTCCTCGCGATCGCACGTCCGGCACCTCCAGGACCCCGCGGACGCCCGAACGACCCAAGGCCGGAACAGGCGTTCGCCCACCAGGGCTGACAGCGGGTTCCGGGCCCCCTTCCGTCCTGAGGGGGGTCCGGAACCCGCCCGAATCCACCGGCGCGGCCGGGACACCCCCGGCCGCGCCCCGCCCGCGCCAGCCGACCGGCTCGCGCACGTCTTCGTCGAGGTCACCATGCTTCGTAAGCCCCTGCTGCTCGCCGCCAGGTCCGCGACCTGCCGCGAGATCGTCGAGCGCACTCCCGTCACCCGGGCCATGGTCAAACGGTTCGTCGCGGGCGCCACCCTGGAGGAGGCGCTCCCCGCGGTCGGGGAGCTGTCCCGGGACCGCCACGTCACCCTGGACTTCCTGGGTGAGGACACCACCGACACGGTCCAGGCCGCGGCCACGGTGACCGCCTACCAGGACCTGCTGGCCGCGCTGGGCGAGGCCGGCCTGGGCGACCGCGCCGAGGTGTCGGTCAAGCTCTCGGCCGTGGGCCAGTTCCTGGACCAGGACGGCGAGAAGATCGCGCTGGAGAACGCCCGCCAGATCGCCGAGGCCGCCCAGGCGGTCGGCACCACGGTGACCCTGGACATGGAGGACCACACCACCACCGACTCCACGCTGGGCATCCTGCGCGAGCTGCGCCAGGACTTCCCGTTCGTGGGTGCGGTGCTCCAGGCCTACCTGCGCCGGACCGAGGCGGACTGCCGCGACCTGAGCGGCGCCGGTTCGCGCGTGCGCCTGTGCAAGGGCGCCTACGACGAGCCCGACTCGGTGGCCTTCCGCGACAAGGCCGAGGTGGACAAGGCGTACGTGCGCGCGCTGCGCGTGCTCATGGAGGGTGAGGGCTACCCGATGGTGGCCTCGCACGACCCGCGCATGGTCGCCATCGCCGGCGAGCTGGCCGCGGCCAACGGCCGTGGCGCGGACGACTACGAGTACCAGATGCTCTACGGCATCCGTGACGCCGAGCAGGTCCGCCTCGCGGCCGAGGGGAAGCGCGTGCGCGTCTACGTCCCCTACGGCACCGAGTGGTACGGGTACTACATGCGCCGCCTGGCCGAGCGTCCGGCGAACATGCTGTTCTTCGCCCGCTCGCTGGTCACGCGCAACTAGGCCGCGTTTCCCTGGGGCCCCGCTCGCTTCGCCTCGTGCTCGGACGCCGAGGACACGGGGACGCCCGGCCCCCACGGTGCGCCCGTTCCCATCCCACGGGCGCAACCGCGGAACCTCCGGCGACCCCGTCGGCGCCCGCGCCGCCCCCAGCGGCGCAGGACCGGGTCCACCGAACAGGCCCCGGGCCCCGGGAGCCCGTTGCCCAACGGTGACCATGCCGGTGGAACTCGGTACGAAGCCCGTACGTTACTTTGTGGGCAGTGAACCACGCGTGGAAAGGGCCTTGACGAGACATGCGGATGCGGAGTTCCAACCCCGCTCTTAAGCGGGCGCTCCAGCAGGCCGGACCGGCTGGGTATCCCCAGCAGGGTTACGGCCAGCCGGGCTACGGTCAGCAGCAGGGCTATGGCCAGCCGGGTTACGGACAGCCGTACCCGCAGCAGGGCTACGGCCAGTCCTACCCCCAGCAGGGCTACCCCGGCGGCCCGGTGCGCAGCGCCGACAGCCAGCCGATGACCATCGACGACGTGGTCGTGCGCACCGGGATGACGCTCGGTGTCGTCGCGCTCCTCGGCGTCGCCAACTACTTCCTGTTCGGTGTGGCCCCGGGCCTCGCCCTGCTGCTCACCGTCGTGGGCGTCATCGGCGGCCTGGTCCTGGGTCTGGTGATCGCCTTCAAGCAGATCACCAACCCCGCGGCCGTCCTTTCCTACGCGGCCCTGGAGGGCCTGGTCGTCGGCGGACTGTCCGCGTTCTTCGGCCTCATGCTGGAGGCCAGCACGGGTGACGCCGCCGCGGGCGGCGCGCTCGTCACCCAGGCGGTGATCGCCACCGTCGTGGTGTTCAGCGTGATGCTCGCCCTGTACAAGTTCCGCATCATCAAGGTGACCGACGGCTTCGTCAAGGCCGTCACGTACGCGGTGCTCGGCGCCGCCGCCCTGATGCTGGTCAACTTCGTCCTGAGCTTCTTCGTCGCGGGCGGCCTCGGCATCCGCGAGCCCAGCCCGCTGGGCCTGCTCGTGGGCATCGTGTTCGTCGTCCTGGCCGCCCTGACCCTGGCCCTGGAGTTCCGCGGCATCGAGGAGGGCCTCAGGGCCGGTGTGCCGAACAGGTTCGCCTGGCAGTTCGCCTTCGGCCTGACGGTCTCCCTGGTCTGGCTCTACATCGAGATCCTGCGCCTGCTCTGGATCATCAAGACGATGTTCTCCGAATAGCCGGCCCGTACGAGAGGGGCCGCCGACCGGATCTTCTCCGGGGGCGGCCCCTTCGTCATGCCTCGTGTCCGGCCGTGGCCGGCGGCGGGTCAGACCCTCCCGGGGCGGGGAGCGGGAATGGAGCGGTTCCTGCGGCGGCGGTCGTACTCCGTCACGAGGGCCTGTGCGTACCACTGGGGCAGGTCGTATTCGTCGGCGAGCCAGTTCGACCGGTCCTGGCAGCGGACCAGGCCCGGTCCTTTGTCGAGGGCGTCGAACCACTCGTGGAGTCCTCGGCCGGTGACGACCGGGATGCGTTCGATGAGCTTGGCGTGGATCTCCGGCGAGTGGGTTACCGACATAGGCACCTCCGGCAGCGCGTTGGCGTGTGGCACTTATCTGCGACCCTGCATCAGGATCACGTTTTGGACAAGCCCCGGTCACCAGCTTTTACCTTGCCGGTGCGGGAACGTTTGCCCGGAGGTGCTACGTAGCCGAACACGGATGCGGCGGAGGGAGGGCCGCACGTGTTCCGACAGTGCTGATATCCCCGGGCGGCCAGGGGACAAAGCGTTCGAAGCACACGCACCAGGCCACGGGCGTCGATCACGGCGAAGGCGCCCGAACACGGCGAAGGACCCGGAACACCTCCGGGTCCTCCTCCGCGACCACGGCCCCGCGCCCCGAGGACGGGGGCGGGGCCGGCTCAGGTGTTCGTCACCGTCCCACTAGCTCAGGCGCTCGAAGACGGCCGCCATGCCCTGGCCGCCGCCGACGCACATGGTCTCCAGGCCGAACGTCTTGTCGTGGGTCTGCAGGCCGTTGAGCAGCGTGCCGGTGATGCGGGCGCCGGTGCTGCCGAAGGGGTGGCCGAGCGCGATGGCGCCGCCGTTGACGTTGAGCTGGCTGTCGACGTCGATGCCGAGCTGGTCGGCGGAGGGCAGCACCTGCGCGGCGAAGGCCTCGTTGATCTCGACCAGGTCGATGTCGCCGATGGCCATGTTGGCGCGGGCCAGCGCCTGCTTGGACGCCCCGACCGGGCCCAGGCCCATGATCTCCGGGCTCAGGCCGGTCACGCCGGTGGACACGATGCGGGCCAGCGGGGTGATGCCCAGCTGGGCGGCCTTGGTGTCGCTCATGATGACCAGGGCCGCGGCGCCGTCGTTGAGCGGGCAGGCGTTGCCCGCGGTGACGGTGCCGTCGGGGCGGAACACCGGCTTGAGCCCGGAGACCTTCTCGTAGGTGGTGCCGCGGCGGATGCCGTCGTCGGTGCTGACCACGGTGCCGTCGGGCAGGGTCACCGGGGTGATCTCCCGCTCCCAGAAACCGTTGTCGAGGGACTTCTCGGCCAGGTTCTGCGAGCGCACCGCGAACTCGTCCTGGCGCTCGCGCGAGAGGCCGGTGATCTGGGCGACGTTCTCGGCGGTCTGGCCCATCGCGATGTAGGCGTCGGGGAGGCTGCCGTCCTCGCGCGGGTCGGTCCAGGTCCCGGCGCCGCCCTCGGCGCGCTTGGCGGTGCGGTTCTTGGCCTCGTCGAAGATCGGGTTCTCGTTCTTGCCGTCGTCGCTGCTGCCGTTGACGAACCGGCTGACGGTCTCCACTCCGGCGGAGACGAACACGTCGCCCTCGCCCGCCTTGATGGCGTGGTAGGCCATCCGGGTGGTCTGGAGGGAGGAGGAGCAGTAGCGGGTGACCGTGGTGCCGGGGACGGTGTCCAGGCCCAGCTGCACGGCCACGATGCGGGCCATGTTGAAGCCCTGCTCGCCGCCGGGCAGGCCGCAGCCGAGCATCAGGTCGTCGATCTTCCTGGGGTCCAGCGCGGGGACCTTGTCCAGCGCCGCGCGGACGATCTGGGTGGTCAGGTCGTCCGGCCGGATGTCCTTGAGCGAGCCCTTGAAGGCACGGCCGATCGGGGAGCGGGCGGTTGCGACGATGACTGCTTCGGGCATGACTGCGTCCCTAACGGTTGAGGTGCTGCGTGTGGAGCTGGACCGTGCGGTGGTCGGCGCGCCGCCGGCGTCCAGCATCGCTTGTTACCGACCAGTAAACCCGTCCGGTGTCCCCGCGCGCCACTCGGGGGCGCCGTTCATCCGCTCTCTCCGGAACGGTCGGCGGTCCCGGGCGCGCCGGTCCCCTCCAGGCCCTCCTGGCCTCCCCGGGCGCGGAACGGGCCCCGGACGAGCGCGGCCCAGCGTCCGCGCCTGCCACGAGTGTGCCCGCTGACGTGCGCGCCCGCACGGGAGACCTCCGTACCGGGGGTCTCGGCGGCGACCACGGCCGCGCGGTCCACCGGCAGGATCCCGCTGGTGCGCTCGGCCTCGTCCAGCTCGGGGAGCAGGCCCAGGGCGGCGCAGGCCGAGGGCAGCACGGCGAAGGCGGCCTGCGAGTACCCGAGGGCTGACGGATGAAATCGGTCAGGCCCAAACATGGAAACTGGGTCTGACCGGAAATCGTCCGACAGTAGGTCGCTCATCGAGACCGTGCGCCCGCCGACCTCGGTCACCGCGATGGTCTGGGCGGCGGCGAGCTGGCGGGAGGCGCGGCGGGCCATCGAGCGCAGCGGCCAGCCGAGGGGGCGGACGGTGCCCAGGTCGGGGCAGGTGGCCACGACCACGGCCGTGCCGTGGCCGACCAGGCCGCGCACGGTCTCGCGCAGTTGGGCGACGGCGTCGCCCGGGCGCACGCGGCGGATGACGTCGTTGGCGCCGATGAAGACGACCGCCAGGTCGTGGCGGTGGCCCTCCTCCAGCGCGCGTGCGCGCTCGACCTGGGCGGCCAGGTGGGCGGAGGTGGCGCCGGGGGAGGCGGTGCAGAGCAGGCGGACGGGTCTCTCCGCGGCGGCGGCCAGCCCCGTCGCCAGGAGGACGCCCGGGGTCTCGGTGGCGAGCTCGACCGCGAAGCCGGCGGCGGTGGAGTCGCCCATCATCAGCATGCGGATCGGCGGGCCCCCGCCGTCGCCGTAGACGCCGTCGACCACGGGCCGGTCCCACGGTGGGGAGCCGACCGCGCGGCGGGCCATACGGGCCTGGAGGTAGAGGAGCGCGACGGTGCCGCCGCCCACGAGTGTGAGTCCGCCGCCGCCGAACGCGGTGGCGGCGGCGATGCGCCGTGCGCGTGCGGCTCGCAGCACCGGACACCTCCGAGGCTCGGACCCGCGTCCCCTGGAGCGGGCCGGATACGAGTGAGGCTACCGGTGGGCGGCCCCGGAATCACGTACCCGCGCGGCACACATTCCGCGCCCCGGAGTGAGGGATCCCGTGCCTTCGGGACAGTGGGAGGGTGGACACCGCCGAGCGGGTCGCGCGCCCTCTCCGGACTCCACCCGAGGGGATCGGTCCACCGCTTCTCCGGGGGCGCCGAACCCGCTGGTGGAGACCATTAGAGTCGGATTGAGACGGGCCGGACCGGCCCAGGCCCCGGACTCGTCACCGGGGCGAGGAAACGGCGGGCCGAAACCCGGTCGCCATGATGCTGAGGGAGCACAAGTGCGGGTATACGACTCACTGATCGACCTGGTCGGGGACACACCTCTCGTCCGTCTGAACAAGGTCACACAGGTCCTCGGCCCGAACGCTCCCACCGTTCTCGCCAAGGTCGAGTACTTCAACCCGGGCGGTTCGGTCAAGGACCGCATCGCCCTGCGCATGGTCGAGGCCGCGGAGAAGAACGGCGAGCTCAAACCGGGCGGCACCATCGTCGAGCCCACCTCCGGCAACACCGGGATCGGCCTGGCCATCGTCGCCCAGGAGAAGGGCTACCGCTGCGTCTTCGTCTGCCCCGACAAGGTCGGCTCGGACAAGCTCTCGGTCCTGCGCGCCTACGGCGCCGAGGTCGTGGTCTGCCCGACCACCGTCGCCCCCGACCACCCCGAGTCCTACTACTCCGTGTCCGACCGGTTGGCCGTCGAGATCCCCGGCGCCTGGAAGCCCAACCAGTACGAGAACACGAACAACCCGGAGTCGCACTACCACGCCACCGGCCCCGAGATCTGGGAGCAGACCGAGGGCCGTATCACCCACTTCGTGGCGGGTATCGGCACCGGCGGCACCATCAGCGGCACCGGCCGCTACCTCAAGGAGGTCTCCGACGGGGCGGTGCGGATCATCGGCGCCGACCCCGAGGGCTCGGTCTACTCCGGCGGCTCGGGCCGCCCCTACCTGGTCGAGGGCGTGGGCGAGGACATCTGGCCCGGTACCTACGACACCTCCGTGTGCGACGACATCGTGGCCGTCAGCGACAAGGACTCCTTCCTGATGACCCGCCGCCTGGCCCGCGAGGAGGCCCTGCTGGTCGGCGGCTCCTGCGGCCTGGCCGTCGAGGCCGCTCTGCGGGTGGCCAGGGACGCCGGTTCCGACGACGTCATCGTCGTCCTGCTGCCCGACGGCGGCCGCGGCTACCTCGGCAAGATCTTCAACGACGAGTGGATGTCCGACTACGGCTTCCTGTCCGCGCAGACCGAGGAGGCCACCGCGGGCGAGGTGCTGGCCGCCAAGGGCGGGGAGATGCCCGACTTCGTGCACACCCACCCGGACGAGACCGTCGGCACCGCGGTGGCCATCATGCGCGAGTACGGCGTCTCCCAGCTTCCGGTGATGAAGGAGGAGCCCCCGGTCATGGCGGCCGAGGTGGTCGGCTCCATCGCCGAGCGCAACTTCCTCGACGCCCTCTTCGACGGCCGCGCCGAGCTGGACGACCTGGTGGAGAGCCACATGGCCGAGCCGCTGGCCACCGTCGGCACCGGGACCCCGGTGAGCGACTGCGTCCGCCTGCTGCGCGGGTCCGGTGCCCTCGTGGTGCTGCGCGACGGCAAGCCGGTGGGGATTCTCACCCGCCAGGACCTGCTCGCCCACCTGTCCGGCTGAGGCCGGCCGCACGCACCCCGCGACGGGGCCCGGAACGCGCTCGAACCGAACGCGATTCGGGCCCCGCCGCATGCCGCCCGGACATGTCATCGCATACTCGGACACTGCTAATGTTCGCGACAGTTACTGGTAGGTAATAAATGGGAGCACGCGTGTCGCGGCTGTTGTCCTGGATCATCCGCTCCATCTGGTCGTACGCCCGGACCAAGGCCGAAATCCGGGCCGACTCCAAGGCGGCCCGCAGGTTCGCGCGCTTCGGTACGGGTTCCGCGATCGCCTTTCCCACGGCCACCCTCTACGGCGAGCCCTGGATCGAGATCGGCGTGCACACCGTCCTGGGCGGGGACATGACCCTCGCCGCCGGGATGGGACCCGACTACGACCTCGGCCCGGGCACGGTCGTGCGGATCGGCTCCGGCTGCGCCATCGGGCGGGGCTCGCACATCGTCGCCCACAAGTCCGTCGACATCGGCGACCACGTGTACACCGGCCCCTACGTCTACATCACCGACCAGAACCACGCCTACGGCAACACCGAGGTCCCCGTCGGTCTCCAGTGGCCGGTGGACGACCCGGTCAGCATCGGCGCAGGAAGCTGGATCGGCGCGAACGCGGTGATCCTCCCCGGCGTGCACCTGGGGCGCAACTCGGTCGTGGCGGCGGGCACCGTGGTGAGGCCCGGAACCTACCCCGACCACGCGGTCCTCGCGGGCGTGCCCGGCAAGGTCGTGCGCACCCACGACCCCGAACTGGGCTGGGAGCCGCCACTACGCGAGAACGGGACCCCCACGCGGGTGCCCACCCCGGTCACCGGCCTGCCTCCGGAGGTTCCCGCCGAGCCGCCCCGGCCCGGCTCGTCCACCCACTTCCCGCCCGCCTAGGTCCTGTTGGCGGACCCGGTCCCGTGCCGCCGGGAGCGGGGCGCCGACGGGGCTGCCGGAGGTCCCGCGGGTGCGCCCGTGAAGACACGAGCGGGCCCGCCGCGGGGGCCGAGGGCCCCGTACCCTCGGCGTCCGAGTACGAGGCGAGGCGCGGCGCGGCTCCGAGGAAGACGGCCCGGCCGCACCGGTCGGGGCGTGCTCACGGTCGCGCCCGACTCGGCAGGGTGAGGATCTCGGCTCCGTCGCCGGTGATGGCGATCGTGTGCTCGCTGTGCGCCGTCCGGCAGCCTGTCGCGCTTCGGAGGGTCCAGCCGTCGGCGTCGGTGACGAGCTCGGCGGTGTCCGCCATGACCCACGGCTCCAGCGCCAGCATCAGCCCGGGTCGCAGCCTGTACCCGCGGCCGGGCCGTCCGGTGTTGGGAACGTGCGGGTCCTGGTGCATCGTCGATCCGATGCCGTGACCTCCGAACTCGGTGTTGACCGGGTACCCCGCCTCGCTGAGGACCGAGCCGATGGCGTGGGAGACGTCTCCGACGCGGGCCCCGGGGCCGGCGGCGGCGATCCCCGCGTCCAGCGCGCGTTCGGTCGCGCTGATCAGCGCGACGCTCTCCGGGGGCTCGGACCCGCCCACGACGAAGCTGATGGCGGCGTCCGCGGCGACTCCGTCCTGGGAGACGGCGAGGTCGAGCGACAGCAGGTCGCCGTCGGCGAGCGTGTAGTCGTAGGGCCGTCCGTGGAGCACGGCGTCGTTGACGCCCGTGCAGATGTGGTGGCCGAACGGGCCGCGTCCGAAGGACGGCTCGTAGTCGACGTAGCAGGACTGCGCTCCCGCCTCGACGATCATGGCCTCGGCCCACCGGTCGATGTCCAGGAGGTTCGTGCCGGCCGTGCTACGGCTCTTCACCGTCCGCAGGATGTCGGCGACCAGGGCGCCCGTGTCCTTCGCTCGGGCCAGCTCGGCGGGTTTCAGGATCTCGATCATGCGGCGCCTCTCTCGCGCAACCAATAACTATACCGTCCATACTATACCGGTCCTGGAGTCGTGGCCGTGATCGGGTCGCCGACCGCCTCCCGCGGAGCCGGGTGCGGGGTGATCCCGCCCGCACGCGCCACCGCACGGACGGAAAGCGGGAACGGGGAGATCGGAGGGCACTATTGTGGCCCCATGAAGTTCGACGGGTTTGAAACGCTGGCCATCCACGCGGGGCAGGAGCCGGACGCCGGCACCGGGTCCGTGGTGGTGCCGATCTACCAGACCAGCACCTACGCCCAGGACGGCGTGGGCGGTCTGCGCCAGGGCTACGAGTACTCGCGCACCGGCAACCCCACGCGCGCGGCCCTGGAGGAGTGCCTGGCCGCCCTGGAGTCCGGAACACGCGGCCTGGCGTTCGCCTCGGGCATGGCCGCCGAGGACACCCTGCTGCGCACGGTCCTCTCGCCCGGCGACCACATCATCATCCCCGGCGACGCCTACGGCGGTACCTTCCGCCTGGTCTCCAAGGTGGTCGAGCGCTGGGGTGTGCGGTGGGACGCCGTCGACCAGTCCGACCCCGAGGCGGTGCGCGCGGCCGTCCGGCCCGAGACCAGGGTCGTGTGGACCGAGACGCCCACCAACCCGCTGCTCAACATCACCGACATCGAGGCCGTCGCCCAGATCGCGCACGACGCCGGCGCCCTGCACGTGGTCGACAACACCTTCGCCTCGCCCTACCTCCAGCAGCCGCTGACCCTGGGCGCGGACGTGGTCGTGCACTCCACCACCAAGTACCTGGGCGGGCACTCCGACGTGGTCGGGGGAGCGCTGGTGGTCTCCGACGCCGAGCTGGGCGAGCGCCTGGCCTTCCACCAGAACACCATGGGCGCCATCCCGGGCCCGTTCGACTCCTGGCTGACCCTGCGCGGCGCGAAGACCCTGGGCGTGCGCATGGACCGCCACAGCGCCAACGCCGAGCGGGTCGTGGCCGCGCTGGAGGACCACCCGGCGGTGCGGAAGGTGTTCTACCCCGGACTGGAGGGCCACCCGGGGCACAAGACCGCCGAACGGCAGATGAGGTCCTTCGGCGGGATGGTCTCCTTCGCCCTGCGCGACGGGGAGAAGGCGGCGCTGGCCCTGTGTGAGCGGACCGAGGTCTTCACCCTCGGTGAGTCCCTGGGCGGTGTGGAGTCCCTGATCGAGCACCCCGGGCGGATGACGCACGCGTCCACCGCGGGCTCCACGCTGGAGGTTCCGGCCGACCTGGTGCGGATCTCCGTGGGCATCGAGTCCGCTGACGACCTGGTGGCCGACCTGCTGAGGGCCCTGGAGGGCTAGGTTCTGTTCGGTGGACCCGGTCCTGTGCCGCCGGGAGCGGGGGCGCCGACGGGGCTGCCGGAGGTCGCGCGGGTGCGCCCGTGAGGTATGGGCGGGCGCACCGTAGGGACCAGGGGTTCCCGTGCCTGCGGCGTCCGGGCACGAGGTGAAGCGGGCGGAGCTTCAAGGAAACACGGCTTGGAGGCCCGGGGCCGAAGGCCCGGAAGTACGGAGGGCGCGGAGGCCGTGTGCCGGCCCCGCCCGGCGCCTGCCCGGACGTCGGCGGGGGCTCCCACCCGGTCGTGTGCCGCGCGGGTTCCCGGCCGCGCTGCCGGACCCGTCGCGGCTCGTCCCCGGTACCAGGTAGTGCTCATCCCGTGCGGCGCCGTGCTCTGCGGCGCCGTTTCGCTGTTTCCCGGGTCAGACCGGAGTGGGCGTGCGGCCGGAGGAGGGAACGCGGCCGGAGGGGGCGTGGTCCGGGTCGGGGGCGGTGTGCCCGCCGTCGCGGAAGCGCAGCCCCACCACGAGGCTTCCGGTGCGGGAGAGGGGAGTGCTCTCCTCGTCGTCGCGCAGCGAGCGGTAGGTGCCCCGGCTGTCCCGGCGGCGGATGCCGATGGAGACGGCGAGGAAGAACCCGGTGGCCAGTCCCAGGAGCACGACTCCGACCAGCGCGATGAGGATGGGGATCATTCTGTTCTCCTTGGGGGAGGTTCCTATCTGCGTTCTGTGCGCCCCCCGGCCGAGCGAGGGGACGTTGCGCGGTGTCTCACCTGATGCGGTTCCAATCAAGGTGTTGCGCTGGGGTCAGGCGCCTGGGTCGAAGTGACGGGGACCGTTGGTTCTTCCCTTCTCGTAGGTCCTCCCGGCCGCGGAACCGTGTACTTAGGGTGGCCTTCATCTAAGATGGGTTCATGCTGACCAGATGGACCTGTTCGTCTGGTGTACCGATCACCTTGTTGGTACAAGCTAGGTTGTTGGTCTAGTACCCCGGCGAGGACTGATGTATGCGGGCTGAAAGCAGATATCGACAGATCGCTCGGATCCTGAGGCGTGAGGTGCAGGAGGGAGTCTTGCCCCGGGGCGGTCAGTTGCCCTCGGAGAAGCAGTTGGAGGAGCGCTTCGCGGCGTCGCGCAACACGATCAGGCTGGCCCTGGGCATGCTGCGCAACCAGGGGCTGATCATCAGCCGTCCCGGCCGCGGGCACTTCGTCCAGGACGTCGTCCCCGAGACCTTCCACGCCAACCGCAGCAGGGGCGGCTCCGGCGGCCTCAACGAGTCCGGCATGGCCGGGCAGGTCCTGGAGGAACTCCAGATCCTCAGCGCCACCCCCGACATCGCCAGCCGCCTGCGCGTCCCCGAGGGCGACATGACGGTCGTCCGCCGCATGTACCGGTTCTCCGGGGAGGTCTCGGCTTCCATCAGCTCCGCCTACTACCCCATGGACCTCGTCGAGGGCACCCCGCTCATGCTGCCCGAGGACGTCGAGAGCGCCCTGGCGGTGCTGGCGGAGCACGGGCAGCGCCAGGCCGGGTTCGTCGACGAGCTGGAGGCCCGCATGCCCAGCCCGCAGGAGGGCGGCCAGCTCGAACTCCCGCCCGGGGTCCCGGTGCTGACCGTCCACCGGACCGACCTGTCCGAGGAGCGACCGATCCGGCTGGTGCACACCGTCTACGCGGGCCACAGCATCCGCTACCAGTACGAGCACGGCAACATGAACGCCTACCACCGGGACTGAGCACACGCATGAGCACGTCGAGGAAGACGGTTGTCGCCGACCACCTGCGCGAGGCGCTGGCCAGGGGAGAGTACGGGCCGGGTGAGCGGCTTCCGGGGGAGGAGGAGCTCGCCGAGCAGCTCGACGTCTCCCGTGCCACCGCGCGCCTGGGGATGCGCATCCTCCAGGACGAGGGGCGCATCGCCATCCGTGCCGGACGGGGGGCCTTCGTCGCCGACCACCGGCCCATCGTCCACCTGGCCACCCCCGTCACGGGCGGCGGCGACTCCGAGCGCTTCAAGGCCGGCTACCAGCCCCACCTGCGGGAGTCCGGGTACCACCAGGTCCAGGAGAAGGTCAAGGTCAGCCTGGACACCATGCGGCCCAAGGTGGCCAAGCGGCTGCGCCACGAGGTGGGGGAGGCCGCGCGCGGGGACCTGGTCGTCATCCGCTCCTCCGACCGGTTCGTCGAGGGCGGCCTGTGGCAGTCCCAGGTCACCTACTTCCCGTACGACATTGCCGGCAACACTCCGCTCATGTCCCCTGAGCCCCTGGAGGAGGGGGTGACCGCGGTCCTGCGGTCCCTGGGCCTCCGGGAGGAGTGGAACTGGGACATCGTCGGCGCCCGGATGCCGTCCCAGAGCGAGGCCGACTCCTTCGGCCTGGGGCCGGGCATCCCCCTGCTGGTCCAGGAACGGGTGGTCTACGAGGGCGAGCGCCCGCTGCGGTTCACCGAGACGGTCATGCCCGCCAACCGGCACCAGCTGCTCTACTCCGGCGGTGAGGCACCCGAGGAACTGCTGGTCCTGGCCTCCGACGTCAACATCTTCGAACGCTGACCCGTCCCCGGCCCGTGCGGTGGCGGACGGGCCGACGGCCTAGCGGGGACGGTCCAGGTAGCGGTCCACCACCAGGGCCCCCAGCTCGTCGGCGCCGGCGTGCACCACCCGCACGCCGCGACGCCGCTCCACCAGGGCCTGGAAGGCGCGCAGCCGGGGATCGTCCGCCAGCAGGAAGAAGGTCACCTCCGCGCCCGCGCCCAGGACCGCGTCCAGTTCGGCGACGGTCAGCTCCACCGTGCGCGGGGCCGGGGGCCAGGAGAACCGGGCGTCGCCGTCCTCGCCCAGATGGGCGGTGGGCTCGCCGTCGGTGACCACCAGCACCTGCGGGCGCAGGTCGCCGTGGCGCCGCAGGTGGGCGCGGGCCAGCCGCAGCGCGTGGTGCAGGTTCGTGCCCGGGACCCTGTGCCAGTCGTGGGCCACCAGCTCGCCCGGGGACAGCTCCCGGGCCCGCTCCCCGAAACCGACCAGGTGCAGCCGGTCCTGCGGGCGGTACGTGGACACCAGGGCGTGCAGGGCCAGCGCCGTCCGGGTGGCGGCCTCGTGCAGGGACCGGGCCGCCATCGAGTGGGACAGGTCCACCAGCAAAGACACGGCGGCGGCCTCCGAGGGCTCGGCCTCCACCACCCGCACGTCCTCGGCGCGCAGCACCACGTCCCGCTCACCGGGGCGGGACCGGCGCAGCGCGGCCTCGCGCACGGTCGCGACCGCGTCCAGGGGCCGGTCACCGTCCTCGCCGAGGGGCAGGGAGGAACCGGTGGGCTCGCCGCCGGGCGCGGTACCGCCGCGGTGGACGCCGCCGCGGGCGCCCCGCCCGCGCCGGGGGAGTCCGGCGTCGCGCAGGGCCACCTCGCCCAGGCGGCGCAGCTCTCGGGGGCTCAGGCCGTGGTCGGCCTCGTCCAGGCGCGCCAGGGCCCGCCCGGCCTCCCGGCCCGGCAACCGGTCCAGCAGGCGCCCCACGGCGACGGCGTCCACCTCGTCGAGGGCGCCGCGGTCGCCGTCGGCGTACCGGGACAGGGATCCCGTCAGGGCGGCCAGTTCCAGCCGGTCCTCCTCGGAGAAGGAAGCGGCCCCGGACCAGAGGGCGGACCCGGAGGCCACCAGCGCCAGGAGCTCACGCGCCGCGGCCACGGCCTCCTCGGGCGGCGGGTCGGGGTCTGCCAGGGGATCGGGCCCGCCCATGTACGCCCGGTACCGGAACCTCACACGCACTCGCCTCCCATGCACACACGCACCGACACCCTCCCGGGCCCGAAGCCGACGGTCCCGCCGATGCCGTGACCGGAAAGGCGCACAGCCCCGCTCCGCACACGTCGGTCCCGTACCCGTGGCGAGGCCCGGTACCCGAACTCCCCCCATGAGTACAGGACCGTCCATGGCCGGGTCTCGTGCGGCTCACCGGCGACGTCTCCGGCCGACCGGTCAGAAGCGGTAGACCCCTCCGTCGGGGAGCGTGTCCTTGGACAGCCGACGCTCCAGGTACAGGCCCTCCAGCGCGAACTCCACCACCGCGGCGGCCAGCCCCGGCGTGGGCGGCCCGTCCTCGGCGTCCGGGGCCGCGCGCTCGATCATCGTCGCCAGCCCCGGCACCGCGCCCACCCGCCGCAGCAGCTCGGCGGCGCCCACGAGGTCGCCGGTCTCCACCGTGCCGCCTCCGGAGAAGCGGTCGCTGAGAGGCGACAGGTCCGCCTCGCCCAGGCGCTCGCGGAACACCTCCGCCACCGCCCGGCGCAGCAGCGCGTGCAGGATCTCGGCCTCGCGGCCCTCAGCGTCCATCTCGAACTCGACCTTCCCCAGCAGCGGCTCCACCGCCGCGGGCAGGTCGCACACCCGCGCCACCGGGAGCTCCTCGCCCGACAGGGCCGCCCGCCGCAGCGCCGAGGCCGCCACGGTCTCGGCCGCCGTCACCGAGAAGCGCACCGACACGCCCGAACGGGCGTCCACCTTCCTGGAGGCGCGCACCAGCCGGGTGAAGCGCGCCACGGCCTCCAGCAGGTGCGCGGGCACCACCGTGCCCTCGGGCAGCGCCGCCTCCTGCCGGATGAGCGCCAGCTCGTCGGCCAGGGCCGGCGGGTAGTGGGTGCGCACCTGCGCGCCGAAGCGGTCCTTGAGCGGGGTGACGATCCGTCCCCGGCTGGTGTAGTCCTCCGGGTTCGCGCTCGCCACCAGCAGCAGGTCCAGCGGCAGCCGCAGACTGTAGCCGCGCACCTGGAGGTCGCGCTCCTCCAGCACGTTGAACAGCGCCACCTGGGCCCGCGCGGGCAGGTCGGGGAGTTCGTTGACGCAGAACACGCCCCGGTTCGCACGCGGCACCAGGCCGTAGTGGATGGTCTCCGGGTCACCCAGTGAGCGACCCTCCGCCAGCCGTGCGGGGTCCACGTCGCCCACCAGTTCGCCGACCCCGGTGTCGGGCGTGGCCAGCTTCTCGCCGTAGCGCTCCCCGCGGTGCCGCCACACCACCGGCAGGCCGTCGCCCTCCCGGGCCGAACGGCGCACGCACGCCGGGCAGACCGGCGCGTAGGGGTGGTCGTTGACCGGGCACCCGGCCACCGACGGGGACCACTCGTCCAGCAGGGCCGTCAGGGTCCTGATGAGCCGGGTCTTGCCCTGGCCGCGCTCGCCCAGCAGCACGATGTCGTGTCCGGCCAGCAGGGCCCGCTCCATCCTCGGCAGCACGGTGGCGTCGAACCCGTGCACCCCCGGGAAGCGGGGCTCCCCGGAGCCCATCCGCCGGAGCAGGTTCTCCCGCACCTCGGCGGCGACCGGGCGGTGGACGTGCCCGGACTCGCGCAGCGCCGCGAGGGTGCGCGGAAGCGGGGGCGGGGCCGGGGGCGGAAGGAGGGCGCTCACGCCTTCGAACCTATCCCGGAGCGGGCCCCGCGCCGACGGAGTCCCCCGGCTTCCCCGGGGCCGCAGGCATCGCCCCGCCCGTGCGCCCGCCCCGCTCCGGGGCCGGGCCCGTGCACCGTCGGACCCCGCGATTGGCGCTGTGGTGGAAGAATGGGACACGACGACGGAGTCCTGCGTCCGGCCGTGAGGGCCGGCGAAACCGGGGGTGGCAGTTGGTGGCACGGTTCGGCGATGCACTGAAGACGGGGGCCGACCTCGTGAACGCGGCCGAGCGCGCCGTACTGGACGCCCTGGAACAGGTGGACGGTCCGGCCGACCTGGTGTGCTTCTTCGTCTGCGGCGCCGACCCCGATGAGGTCACCCTCGCGGGCGGGCGCGTCATGGAGCTGGCGGGGGACGCCGTCACCCTCGGATGCAGTTCCACCGGGGTCATCGGCGGCGGCCGGGGCGTCGAGGGCCAGGGCGCGGTCAGCGTGTGGTGCGCCAGCCTGCCCGGGGTCGAGATCACCCCGTTCCGCCTGGACACCATCATCGAGGAGGACCACCTGGCCGTCGTCGGCATGCGCGAGCCGGGGCCGCGTGACCGCGCCGCCGTCCTGCTCACCAACCCCTACGAGTTCCCCACACAGGCCTTCGTCCGCGAGTCCACCGAGGCCCTCGGCGGGCTCCCCCTCGTCGGCGGCATGGCCGACGGCATGCGCGGCGAGGAGTCCGTGCGGCTCTTCTGCGAGGGCGAGGTGGCCGAGAACGGCGCCATCGGGATCCTCGTCGGCGGCGAGAACGTCCTCGGCGCCGTCGTCAGCCAGGGCTGCCGCCCCGTCGGCCCGGCCATGACGGTCACCAAGGCCGAGGGCAACCTCCTCCTCGAACTCGCCGGTGTCAGCGCCTACGAGAAGCTGGAGGAGCTGGTCGAGGACCTCTCCGAGGAGGACCGCGTGCTCGCAGAGCAGGGCCTGCACGTCGGTATCGCCATGGACGAGTACGCCGACGCCCACGAGCAGGGCGACTTCCTCATCCGCACCCTCGCCGGAGCCGATCCCGAACTCGGCGCCCTCACCATCGGCGACATGGTCGAGATCGGCCAGACCGTCCGCTTCCAGGTCCGCGACGCCGGTACCGCCGACGAGGACCTCGCCCGGCGCCTCACCGACTTCGGCGCCCAGCACTCCGTCGGCGCCGGCCTGCTCTTCTCCTGCAACGGCCGCGGCTCCTCCTTCTTCCCGCACGCCGACCACGACGTCCTCGCGGTCCACCGCGTCCTCGGCGCCGGCTCCGTCGCCGGATTCTTCGCCGCGGGGGAGATCGGCCCGGTCGGCGGCGTCAACCACGTGCACGGGTTCACCGCCTGCCTGCTGGCCTTCGGGTAGGAGCGGGGCGGCCGGCCCTCAGGTGCGGATGACCACGGTCCCGGCGACCCGGTCGTGCAGGGAGCGGTTCCGCCGGTCGCCGAACGCGGCCATGGACTCGGCCATGGTGAAGACGTGGCCCAGGCCCGGCAGCGACTGGGGGAGTCCGAAGAACGCGGAGCGGCCCAGCGCCTGTCCCTGGCTGAGCCTTCCTCCGTCGGCGGCGCTCACCACCTTGATCCCGACCATCATCTTGCCGAGCGTGCGGCCCCAGGTGACCAGGTACAGCCAGTCGTAGAAGAACAGCAGCAGGCCCCAGCCGAACACGAACAGCACGGCCCACAGGGTGCCCTCGGCGTCGGTGGTCTGGTCGCTGCCGGTGAGGACCACCGTCACGACGGCCATGACGACGAAGAACGCCGCGGCGGCGAAGAGCGCGAGGACGTAGTCGATGGTGCGGGCGGCCAGGCGGCGGCCGAAGGTGGCCGGCTCCGGCCCGGCGGGCGGGGACGCGCCCTGCCCCGGCGGCATGCCCTGGACCGGCTGCATACCTTGTCCCGGCGGCATGCCGGGGCCCGGCCAGCCCTGCGGCGGGCCGGAGACGGGCCGGCCCCAGCCGGGACCGGGCGGGGGAGCGCCCTGGCCGGGGGCGGGGCCCCACCCCCCGTTCGGGGGCGGATACGCGACGGGACGGGGATCCTTGGGATTCCAGTGGGTCGGGGGCATGGCGGCGGAGGTTCCTCGGTTGGTTCGTCGGTGGGACGGCCTGCGGAAGCCGGTACGCGGGGGGGCTCTTCGAGACTATGACGAGACTACGACGCGAAAGGCCTCCGAAGGGATCCCTTTCCCTTCGGAGGCCTTTCGCTCGGGGAGCGGACGCGTCCGCGGCGGGGCGCCCCGGCCGGGGAACACCCCCGAAAGCGGCGGGGGCGGCTGGACGCCGCCCCCCACCTGATCCGCTGGGTGTGTCACATGCCGGTGTAGGGAACGGCGTCGATGATCTCGACTCCCAGGCTCTTGTTGTTCGGGAGCTGGTAGCTGACCTTCTCCCCCACACGCCTGCCGTTGATGGCGGACCCCAGAGGTGACTTCGGGGAGTACACATCGATCGGAGCGCCGCTCTCCTCGCGGGAGGCGAGCAGGAAGGTGACCTCGTCCTCGTCCCCGTCGAACTTGACGGTGACGGTCATGCCGGGGCCGACCACGCCCTCGGTACGGGGCGCCTCGCCGACCCGCGCGGTGCGCAGGATCTCGGTGAGCTGGAGGATGCGGGCCTCCATCTTGCCCTGTTCCTCCTTGGCGGCGTGGTAGCCGCCGTTCTCCTTGAGGTCGCCCTCCTCCCGGGCCGCCTCGATCTTCTCCGCGATCTCGATGCGCCCACTCCCCGACAGGTGGTCCAGCTCGGACTTGAGCCGGTTGTACGCCTCCTGGGTGAGCCAGGTGACGTTGTCATCGCGGGTCTGGGTCACGGGAACTCCTTGTGTACTAGTAGCAGAGGCCACCAAGCGGCCTGAGCTGAACTTACGAGAATATCACCGTGCGCCGTGGCGCACGGGTACTCACGTCTCACCGGTGCTGCCGGCCGGTGGGAAGGGGCTCGGTGGATCAGTCCTGTGAACCTTGTTCCCTACACGAGGCCACTTCTACCGTGGCAGCCTGACGAAGCGTCTCAACGGTCGTGGTGACCGTTCGGTTCCCGGCTTCGACATCGCTGTCCGCCTGGCCCACCTCGACGAGCTTCTCGTCCAGTGCCACGATCAGGCACTCGGCGCCGTTCCTGCTGTTCACCTCGTAGACGATGGTCGCCTCTTGGGGCGTGGGCGCCGTATACGACACCACCTGGTGGTACACGCCGCCGCCCAGACCGCTGTAGTTCATCACGGAGTAGCCCCAGCCGACCGCGCTCACCACCGCGAACACGGCGGCGATGACGAAGAAGACCGGGCCGTTGCCGTGGCGTTTGCGCAGCGCGGGCGCCGGCGCGGCACGGACCGGGGATTCGGCCGCGGTGTCGGCCGGGGTTTCGTCGGCACTGTTCACGGCGTCTTCTTCCGGGGTCGGCTGCATCGGGAATCTCCGAACAAGGGGACGGTGTTGTCTAAGATATCCCCGACCTGACAGCCTCCCCACGCGGCCCGCGCGTGAGTCGTCCGATCCGGGCACCGGGGAGCCGGACGGCCGCGCCCCGCGTCCGGCCACTAGTCAAGGAGAACCCTTCGTTGTCCGAGCGCCTGCGCCTTATGGCCGTTCATGCCCACCCCGATGACGAATCCAGCAAGGGCGCGGCCACCATGGCGCGCTACGTGGACGAGGGCGTCGACGTGCTGGTCGTCACCATGACCGGTGGCGAACGCGGCGACATCCTCAATCCCGCCATGGAACGTCCCGAGATCCGTGAGAACATCGCCCAGGTCCGCCGTGAGGAGATGGACCGGGCGAGGGAGATCCTCGGCGTCCAGCAGGAGTTCGCCGGTTTCGTCGACTCCGGCCTGCCCGAGGGCGACCCGCTGCCTCCCCTGCCGGAGGGCAGCTTCGCCACCCTCCCGGTCGAGGAGGGCGCCGCACCCCTCGTGGCGTCCATCCGCCGGTTCCGCCCGCACGTCGTCCTCACCTACGACGAGAACGGCGGTTACCCGCACCCCGACCACATCATGACCCACAAGGTGTCGATGCACGCCTTCGACACCGCGGGCGACCCCGACGCCTACCCGGACGCGGGCGAGCCCTGGCAGCCGCTCAAGCTGTACTACTTCGTGTCCTTCCCGCCCGAGCGGTTCGAGGCCCTGGCCGACATACTCGCCTCGCGCGGCATGGAGAACCCCTTCGAGGAGTGGATGAAGAGGCTCAAGGACCGCGAGCGCCCCCGCTGGGAGATCACCACGCGCGTGCACTGCAGCGAGTACTTCGACCTCGCCGACGAGGCCCTCAAGGCGCACGCCACCCAGGTGGACCCCAACGGGTTCTGGTTCGCCGTGCCCAACGACGTCGTGGCGGAGGCCTGGCCGACCGAGGACTACCACCTGGTGCGTTCGACGGTGGACACCGAGGTCCCTGAGAAGGACCTCTTCGCGGGCGTCCGAGAAGCAGTGAGAGTATGAGCGGTATGAACACCCTTCTCCCGTCCGCGACGGTGCTGGCGAGCGACTTCGAACTCAACAGCGACACCGTGACACCCGGTGTCCTGGGCTTCCTCGTCGTCTTCGCGATCGGCGTCGGGCTGTACTTCCTCATGCGCAGCCTCATGGGCAAGCTCCGCGCCCTGCCCAAGGACGACGACTTCGCCGTGAGGTCCTCCTCCGGGGACGCCTCCGCGGAGGACACCGCCCCGCGGACCTGAGGGACCGTCTCCCGCCCTGACCCAGCGGGAACGGGACGGTTCCCGCCCCGGGAGGCAGACGGCTCCCGGCTTCGGATGGCAGAGTTGGAGCATGTCCAACCGCCTGAGCGACGCGACCAGCCCGTACCTGCTGCAACACGCCGACAACCCCGTGGAGTGGTGGCCCTGGGGTGAGGAGGCCTTCGCCGAGGCGCGCCGACGCGACGTGCCCGTGCTCGTCTCCATCGGATACTCGGCCTGCCACTGGTGCCACGTGATGGCCCACGAGTCCTTCGAGGACGGGGCGACCGCGGACCGGATGAACGCCCTGTACGTCAACGTCAAGGTGGACCGCGAGGAGCGCCCCGACGTCGACGCGGTCTACATGGAGGCCACCCAGGCCATGACCGGCCAGGGCGGGTGGCCCATGACCGTGTTCACCACCCCCGACGGCGCCCCGTTCTACTGCGGCACCTACTTCCCGCGCGACCACTTCCAGCGCCTGCTGGAGGCCGTGGCCAACGCCTGGCGGGAGCAGCGCACCGAGCTGCTCGACCAGGGGAAGCGGGTGGTGGAGGCGCTCAGCGGCCCGCGTACCCTGCCCGACGCGCCTCCGCCCTCCGCCGCACAGCTCGACCTGGCCGTCCAGGCGCTGGTGCGCGACTACGACCACGGGCACGGCGGCTTCGGCACCGCGCCCAAGTTCCCGCCGTCGATGCTGCTGTCCTTCCTCACCGCGCAGGACGAGCGCACCGGATCCCTCCAGACCGCCGACGAGCCCACCCCGGCCGGGCTGATGGCCTTCGGGACCGCGCTGGCGATGGCCCGGGGCGGCATCTACGACCAGCTCGGCGGAGGGTTCGCGCGCTACTCGGTGGACCAGGAGTGGGTCGTCCCCCACTTCGAGAAGATGCTCTACGACAACGCGCTGCTGCTGCGCTCCTACACGCGTATGGCCCGCCGCCCCCCGGGGCCGGGCGTCATCGAGGGTGACACGCACGCCCTGCTGCGCCGGGTGGCCGGGGAGACCGCGGACTGGATGCTGCGCGACCTGCGCACGCCCGAGGGCGGGTTCGCCTCGGCGCTGGACGCCGACAGCGAGGGCGCGGAGGGCACCTACTACGTGTGGACCCCCGCCCAGGTGCGGGAGGTCCTCGACAGGGAGGACGCGGCCTTCGCGGCCGAGGTGTTTCGCATCACGGAGGAGGGCACCTTCGAGCACGGCTCCTCGGTGCTCCAACTGCCCGAGCCGCCCGCCGACCCCTGGCGCTACGAGCGGGTCCGGGAGGCGCTGTTCAACGCCCGCCTGGAGCGGGTGGCCCCCGCGCGCGACGACAAGGTCGTGGCCGCGTGGAACGGCCTGGCGATCGCGGCCCTGGCCGAGGCGGGCGTCCTGCTGGAGCGCCCCGACCTGGTGGAGGCCGCCCGCGGGGCCGCGGACCTGCTGCTGCGCGTACACCTGCGGGACGGGCGCCTGGCCCGCACCTCGCGGGGCGGCCGGCCGGGTACCAGCGCCGGTGTGCTGGAGGACTACGCCGACGTCGCGGAGGGACTGCTCGTCCTGCACGGGGTGACCGGGGAAGCGCGGTACGCGCATGAGGCCGGACGCCTGCTGGACACCGTCCTGGAGCACTTCGGCGACGGCGCCGGCGGGTTCTACGACACCGCCGACGACGCCGAGAAGCTGTTCAACCGCCCGCAGGACCCCACCGACAACGTCACGCCGTCCGGCCGGTCGGCGGCGGCGTCCGCACTGCTCGCCCACGCCGCGCTGACCGGTTCGGAGCGCCACCGCGCCGCCGCCGAGGAGGCGCTGTCGCCGGTGGCGGTGCTGGCGGAGAAGGCTCCCCGGTTCGCCGGATGGGGCCTGGCCACCGGAGAGGCGCTCCTGACCGGGCCGCGCGCCGTCGCGGTGGTGGGCGACCCCGGGGACCTCCGGACCGGTGAGCTGGTGCGCACCGCGCTGACCTGGGCGCCGCTGGGCACCGTGCTGTCCCGGGGCGACGGCCGCGACGACGGCGGGGTGCCGCTGCTGCGCGACCGCGCGCCGGTCGGCGGGCAGCCGACCGCCTACGTGTGCGAGGGCTTCGTCTGCAAGCTCCCGGTCACCTCACCCGAGGACCTGCGGGAGCAGCTGCGGGGCTGAGTCCCCGCCGTCTCAGCGCCGGGACTCCAGGACCCCGCGCAGCACGGCGGCGAAGCCCTCGGGATCGTCGGTGAAGCCGCCGTGTCCGCCGGGGAAGGTGACCGGCGCGGTACCGAGCAGGTCGGCCAGCGCCACGGAGGAGCGGGAGGTGCTCAGGGGGCCGGAGTCCGCGCCGACACCGACGACGACCCGGACCGGGCCGCCGCGCAGGGCGTCGGTGTCGGGCACGTACCGGGCGGTCTCCCGCAGTTCGTGGGCGAAGAAGCGGGCGCTGTCGGCGAGCATCTGCTCCGAGGGCTCCTCGGCCGGAGCGCCGTCGCCCTCCTCCACCGGGAATCCGGCGTTGGCCATGAACTTGGCCCAGGCCGCGGCCACGCCCTCCCGGTGGTAGGTCGCGATGAGGTCCTCCATCGCCGCGCGCTGCTCGGCGGCGTCGGGCAGCAGCTCCATCAGGGGCGGCTCGTGCGCGACGGCCGTACGGACCCGGCCGGGGTGCCGCCGGGCCAGTGCCAGCGCGGTCACCGCGCCGCCGCTGGAGCCCAGCACGTCCGCGGAGTCCGCGCCGAGGGCGTCCAGGAGGGCGACGACGTCGTCGGCGCGCAGCTCGGGCGTGGAGTCCTGCTCCGGGTCGTTCAGGGTGCTGCGGGAGATGCCCCGGGGGTCGTGGGTGAGGACGGTGCGGTCCCGCGCGAGTACGTCCGCCACGGGGACGAACTCCTCCGCGCCCATGGGAGCGCCCGCGAGTACGAGGACGGGGCCCTCGCCGCGCACCTCGTAGTACAGGGTTCCGTCGGGTGTCTCCAGGGTGTGCGTGCTCGCCATGGCCGCTGCTCCTCCTCGTGCGTGCCCCCACCGAACGGGGACCTCACCAGGAACAGACTCCGGCGGGGGCGCGGACTCATCGGCCCCGCCGGAGGAAAAGAGGAGAAGGGGCGAAGGCGGCGGCCTCGGTGCGTGCTCAGTTCACGGACGTGCCGTTGATGATCTCGTCCACCAGGTCGGGGCGGTATCCCGGCTGGCGGACCTCCAGGTACACGGTTCCCGGCACGCCCGGCTGGTGCACGGCGGCGCTGCTGAACGAGCCGTTGCCGGCGCACTCGGGCCACTCCCACACCGTGCCCCTCCAGACGCCGGTGTCCAGCTCGCGCTCCCTCGGCGCGCTCCCGCACGGACCGGTGCCGGTCCCGCCCAGGCCGCGGTCGTCCGGCACCACCGTCGCGTACACCCCGTAGGACCGCGTGTCGTCGGAGGACCACCCGTCGGCGTCTGTCGCCACCAGCAGCCCCGGTTCGGGCTCGGACCCGGTCCCGGCCGCCGGGTACACCTCCCGGCCGGTGTGGAACTCGCGGGCCCACACCAGCGGCACCTGCACGCGGAGCTGCTGGGTGGCGTAGCGCACCGTGGTCAGGGACAGGCCCGGACTGCCGGCCGAGGCCGTGACGGTGCCCGTCAGCACGGCGAGGGATACCAGCAGCGCCGCCGTCCGCTGCCACGGCATCCGGTACCGCTGCCACCACGGCACCGCCTGGGGCAGGTCGGGCGCCATACGGATCGTCCTGACCCGGTCGGTGAAGGTTTTGGCGTCCGCAGGACGGCTTTCCCGGTCCACCGAAAGTGCCGACAGAATGAGTTCGTCGAGCGCCGGAGGCAGACCTGGCCGGATCCGGCCAGGGGGAATCCTCACCGGCGGACGCGACGGCGGCCGGCCGGTGATGAGTTCGTAGGCGACCGCGCCCAGCGAGTACACGTCGGAGCGAACGTCCAGGTCACCGCCGGGGATGCTCTGCTCCGGCGACATGTAGCCGGGCGTCCCGGCCGCGGCGGTGAACCCCGAGGCCTCGTCGATCGACTTGGCGAACCCCAGGTCCGCCACCAGCACCCGCTGACCCACCGGTGACGACTGGAGCAGCACGTTCGACGGCTTGATGTCACGGTGGATCGTGCCGTGGTTGTGCAGCACGGTGATGCCCTGGCCGATCTCGGTCAGCAGCCTCAGGACCTCGTCCAAGGGCAGTTGACCTCGTTGGACGAGGTCTGCAACGCTTCCCTGGTCGGCGTAGGTCATCACCATGTAGGGCCGCCCGTCGGGCAGCACGTCCACGTCGTGCACCGCCACCAGCCACGTGGAGTCGGTCTGGCGCAGAATGCGCGCCTCCTCCAGGAAGCGGTACTGGATGTCCATCTGGTGCGCCCAGTTCTCGGCGAGTACCTTGATGGCCACCGGATAGTTGAGCAGGTCGTCCTGCGCCAGCCAGACCGTGGCGAAGGAGCCGGAACCAAGGCGCCGAATGACGCGGTAACGTCCGAAGGCCTCCGGTTGGCTCATTTCCGCCTCGGTCTGTCGGGGGTGAATACGCGGTCGCTGCCCACTAATACACCATCTGTACCTTCACATTGCCTACCGTCTATATGATCCCCTCACCGGGTGGTACCGGGATCCTTCGGCCATGGACACCGAAGACGGCCCGACGGATTCCGCGCCGTGTGAACGGCCGCGAGGAAATGTGGATTTTCGCGGGGGCGGAGCCGGACGGGGACCGTAGACGTCCCATACACGTGTGACCCTCGAAACAGACGGGCGCACACGCGTCCGCAGCGGACGGCCGGACGTCTGCCGTCAGTCAGGGAGAGACCAGCCATGCGCAGTAGTGACCACGCAGACAACGAGGAGACGACCCCCGCGCCCCGGCGCCGGGTGGCCAGCAACGTCGACGAGGAGTTGGAGGAGCTCGCGCGCCAGGCCAAGGCCGGCGACGCCGTGGCCCTGGACGCCCTGCTCCGGCGGATCCAGCCCGAGGTGCTGCGCCGGTGCGCACGCTTCCTGCCCTACCGCCAGGACGCCGAGGAGGCGTGCCAGGACGCGCTGTTGCGCGTGGCCCGCAAGATCGACAGCTTCAAGGGCGACTCCCTGTTCACCACCTGGCTGTACACGGTGGTGTCCAACTCCGCCCGGCAGACCTACCGCTCGATGAAGCGCCGTTCGGCCGAGTTCCCCACCGAGGCCGAGCGTATGCCCCACCAGAGCGACCCCCGCACGACCAGTGTCATCGCGGGTTCCCGTATCGACCTGTTGGAGGCCCTCGACCAGTTGGAGAAGGACCGCCCCAACCTGGTGGCCCCCCTGGTCCTGCGCGACCTGTGCCAGATGGACTACAACGAGATCGCGTCCGAGCTCGATCTGGCCCTGGGCACGGTCAAGTCCCGTATCCACCAGGGGCGCAAGCACGTGCGCAAGTCCCTGGCTGTGACGTAGTCCCCGCGGGCGAACTACGCTGGAACCAACCCCGTCAACACATCCTTTCCAGCGGTGTGCTGTCCCATCCAGCTCTGAAAGGTTTCGCCAATGGGGATGCGTGACCCCCTGTACTGGCTGTACGAGCGGCGTCTTGAACGCAGGCTGACCAGCCAGGAGATCCCCCGCCACGTCGGCGTGGCCATGGACGGCAACCGGCGCTGGGCCAAGAGCAGCGGCCTCCAGGGGGCCGAACAGGGCCACCAGGCGGGTGCGAACAAGATCTTCGAGCTGTTGCGCTGGTGCGACGAGGTGGGCGTCCAGGTGGTCACCCTCTGGATGCTGTCCACCGACAACCTCACCCGCGACGAGTCCGAGCTCGGTCCGCTCGTGCGCATCATCGAGCAGACCATCGCCCGGCTGCGCGAGGAGGGGTGGAACACGCGCCCCGTCGGAGCCCTCGACATCCTGCCCGACTCCACCGCCCGCGAGCTCAAGGAGACGGAGGCGGCCACATCCGGTAACCCGGGCCTGGTTGTCAACGTCGCCGTCGGGTATGGAGGTAGACGTGAGATCGCTGATGCGGTTCGGTCCCTCCTCCACGAGGAGGCGGCCAAGGGCACCGATATCCAGGAGCTGGCCGAGCGCCTGGACATCGAGGACATCGCACGGCATCTCTACACGCGCGGTCAGCCCGACCCCGACCTGCTCATCCGCACGTCGGGGGAGCAGCGCCTGTCCGGTTTCATGCTGTGGCAGAGCGTGCACTCGGAGTTCTACTTCTGCGAGGTCTTCTGGCCTGCCTTCCGCAGAGTGGACTTCCTGCGCGCACTGCGCTCGTACGGCGCGCGCAACCGCCGCTACGGATCCTGATCCCCGGGTCCTTCCGGGGGCCGCCCTCTTCACGCGGAGTTCACCGCGCGGAGGGGGAGGTCCCTTGGAAACGGGAGCACGGACGCGTAGCGTCGTAAGCAGCGGGTGGCGTTCGCCCACCCGTTCGGGAGGCCCCGGCTCATTGATCTCCTCCGCCCTCGCGGAACGTCAAAGAGGAGGGCCGGACCCGGCCCTCGCGGGTCAGGTCCCGGTCCTCCATGATCCCGTGACAGTAGGGCGCCCCAGTGGTGCCCAAGGGGAGAACGAGTGGCTAGTTCCTCTACCGATCACCGTGACACCCAGTCCCCCGCCGACCCCCACACGGAGGTGGCAGAGGGTGGGCGCGTCCACGTGCTCGACACCAGCGTCCTGCTCGCCGACCCTCAGGCCATGAGCCGGTTCGCCGAGCACGAGGTCGTCATCCCCGTGGTGGTGATCACCGAGCTGGAGAGCAAGCGTCACCACCCTGAGCTCGGATACTTCGCGCGCAACGCGCTGCGCCGCCTCGACGACCTCCGGGCCGCCAACGGCCGTCTGGACGTCCCGGTACCGGTGAACGAACAGGGCGGAACGCTGCGTGTGGAGCTCAACCACAGCGATCCGGGGATCCTGCCGGCGGGCTTCCGGCTCGGCGACAACGACACCCGGATCCTCACTGTGGCCCGCAACCTCCAGGAGGAGGGCGCGGAGGTCGTGCTGGTGAGCAAGGACCTGCCGATGCGGATCAAGGCGTCCTCGATCGGCCTGGCCGCCGACGAGTACCGCGCCGAACTCGCCATCGAGCACGGCTGGACGGGCATGGCCGAACTGGACGTGCCCGCCCACCAGATCGGTGAGCTGTTCACGGGTGGCGCGAGCGACATCGAGGAGGCCCGCGAGCTCCCCTGCCACACCGGACTGGTGCTGGTGTCCGAACGCGGCAAGGCGCTGGGCCGGGTCCAGCCCGACAAGTCGGTGAAGCTGGTGCGCGGTGACCGGGACGTGTTCGGCCTGCACGGCCGCAGCGCCGAGCAGCGCATCGCCCTCGACCTGCTCACCGACCCCGAGGTGGGCATCGTGTCCCTGGGCGGACGCGCGGGCACAGGCAAGTCGGCCCTGGCCCTGTGCGCGGGTCTGGAGGCCGTCCTGGAGCGCCGCCAGTACCGCAAGGTGATGGTGTTCCGGCCGCTGTACGCGGTCGGCGGCCAGGAACTGGGCTACCTGCCCGGCACCGAGAACGACAAGATGACCCCCTGGGGCCAGGCGGTGCACGACACCCTGTCCGCGGTGACCAGCGAGGACGTCATCGAGGAGATCGTGGACCGGGGGATGCTGGAGGTCCTGCCGCTCACGCACATCCGGGGCCGCTCGCTGCACGACGCGTTCGTGATCGTGGACGAGGCCCAGTCCCTGGAGCGCAACGTGCTGCTCACGGTGCTGTCCCGCCTGGGCGAGAACTCGCGGGTGGTGCTCACCCACGACATCGCCCAGCGCGACAACCTGCGCGTGGGCCGCCACGACGGTGTGGTCGCGGTGATCGAGAAGCTCAAGGGGCACCCCCTGTTCGCGCACGTCACCCTGACCCGGTCCGAGCGGTCGCCGATCGCCGCCCTGGTCACCGAGATGCTGGAGAACTAGCAGTGTTCTCTTAGGGCTCCGCTCCGCTTCGCCCGTCACCCTCAACGGACGCCCGCGGCGCGGAGCCCTCCTCGTTCTGGCGTCCTGTGGGCGGGACCCCCGGACTCTCCGGGACGACACCCTCAGGGGATGGGCGAGCACGCATCGAACAGAGGGCCCGTTCCGGTGGATCCGGGGCGGGCCCTCCGCCGTCCACGGGTGCCCTTTCCCGGGCCCGGACGGAGCCCCACGGGGCCCGCGGGTGCGTCGGTGCTTCGGTGGGGAGCGCGCCCCCAGGCGTCGCGTGCGCCGTGACCGGCTCGGGCGGCCTCCCCGCGAACACCGGGTGAACGAACCGGGAATGAGGCCACGACTGCGTATCGAAGCGCCCGGCCCCGGAACCCCCACGCCGTTCGCGGGGTCTGTCCACCTGGTATGTCACAGCACACTAGAGGAGGCCGCGATGCGGCAGGCCAGACGTAGTCGGATCATCGGAGTGGCTCTGGGCGCGCTGCCCCTGGTCCTGGTCACCGGCTGCTCGTTCGATTTCAGTATCGGTGGCCCCGCCGCCGTCGACGCCGACCAGGTCGCCCAGCGGTCGAGCGAGATGCTGACCGAGCAGATCGGCCAGACCCCCGAGGACTTCTCCTGCTCCGAGGACCTTCCCGCGGAGGTGGGCGCCGAGATCCGCTGCGAGCTCACCAGCGGCGGCGAGAGCGTCGGCGTGACCGTCACGACCACCTCGGTCGACGGTGACGACGTCCAGTGGGACGTCCAGGTCGACGACACCGTCGCCGCCGAGGACGACACCGCCGCCGAGGACGGCACCGGAGTCGAGGCGAGCGGTGACACCGTCCCCGCCGAACAGGTCGTCGAGCAGTCGGTCGCGCAGCTGGAGGCGTCGGTCGGCCGGGCCCCGGAGGACTTCTCCTGCCCCGAGGGCCTCCCAGCGGAGGTGGGCGCCGAGATCCGCTGCAACCTCGTGGACGGCGGCATGAACTACGGCGTGACCGTCACGACGACCTCGGTCGACGGCGGCGACGTCCAGTGGGACATCCAGGTCGATGAAGAGCCCCTGTAACGCCGGGCGCATCGGTCAGGTCCCCTTCCCCCCCGGGTCGGTAGCGGCGATCCGGCCTGGGGGAGGGGTCCGGAAAACGGCGTTCCCCCACCGGGAGCGCGGCGGTGGCGCCCGCCTCCGGTGGGACCGGCCCGTGCGCGTCCCTACCGCGCCGTGCCGTCCAGCAGCCAGCGGGTCACCGCCACCTCCAGCAGGGCACGGGTGTCCTTGGTCTCCGGGAACGGCGTGCGGATGTCGTAGCCGTACCGCTCCTGGAAGGCCTCGACCACGTCCTCGGGGAAACCCTCCGTGCGCACCGTGGCCCGGCCCTCGGCCACCACGGGCGCGTCGCCGTCCTCCAGGGCCAGGGACACCCGCGGGTCGGCGGCCGCGTTACGGGCCTTGACCGACCCCGCGCCCACACTGACCCACCAGCGGTCGCGCAGGTGGACGAACCACACGGGTGTGACGTGCGGCGAGCCGTCGCGGCGCAGGGTGCACAGCCACACGTTCCGGTCGGTGCGCAGCCGGCCGGAGACGGCGTCGGGCACGGGCACCGGAGTGCGTACGTCGGGCACGGCGGCCCTCCTCGGTCTCGGTTCTCGGACGGGTCCGATTCTGCGACCTCAACCGCTGTCGAGGTCAAACGGCGGTCCACCGGCTCAGCGCATGCCCGCCACCAACCGGCCCAGGCGCCGCAGCCGCTCCAGGCTCGCCTCGTACCGGGCGCCGATCACCAGCAGCAGTACGCCCGCGACGGCGAACGGAAGCCAGTTCGGCACCAGCCGGGTCAGGTCCCACAGCGGCGGCCCGAACGCCCGCAGCGACGTCGTCACCAGCACCAGTCCGCCCAGTACCAGCGCCGCCTGGAGCCGTCGGCGCATGCCCCACACGACCACGGCCAGCCCCAGCAGGAGCACGGCGGGCACTCTCCACACCATGCCTTCCTCCATGAGCACCAGCACCACCGTGGGCAGGAGCAGCAGCATCAGCCCGCCACCGTAGGCGGACCAGCTCGACGGTGTCCCGGCCGCCTTGCGGCTCCACTCCCAGCCGATGGCCAGCGCGGCGAGGGCGGGCGGCACCGTGTACGCCTCGGGCACGGCCACGTCCCACGCGGCCAGCACCGTCCACAGCGCGGCGAACATCAGCAGGGCCCCCGCCGACGCGTACCATCGCCGGTCGGGCCGCACGGCGGTCGCCAGCGCGATCACCCCGACCACCGCGAGCGCCAGCGCGACCAACTCCAGCCGCGCCCCCGCCGAAACGGTGACGACCAGAGCCGCCACCGCCCACAGGCACGCCGGGACCTCCGTCGCCAGTACCAGGGGACCGCTCAGCCTCGGCGCCGCCACGGCCACCGCGGCGACCATCGCGATCGGAGCCAGCGCCGCGTACTCCACGGGCGCTCCCAGCAGCAGCGGCAGGGCCAGGGCGAAGGCCCCCGTCGCCGCCGTGGCCACCGCCGTGGCGCAGATCGCCGGGACGGGGGTCCGCGCCAGCGCCGCCACCACCGCGCCGACCACCGCGACCGCCATCAGAGCACCGGTGCTCGCGTGCTCCTGCGCGAGTGCCCAGCCCGACCCCAGCACCAAGGTGAGGAGCCCGGTCGCCCCCGCCACCAGGCCGACCCACCGGTCCCGGGCCAGAGCCGACCACAGGGCCAGCGCCGAGCCCACCGCGAACGTCCACACCAGCGCGGCGAGAAGCGGCGCGTCCAGGACCAGCGGCAGCGGGACCAGAGCGGCCGGTGCTGCGAGTGCGGCGGCGATCGCTGTCCGGCGCCGGTCGAGCAGCCTGGCCAGCGCCACCGCCGCGACACCGGCCGCGAGCACTGCCACCGCCGTTCCGGCCGACGCCGCGGTGCCCGCCTGAGCCGACAGCCCCAGGACCGAGTACGCGGGGGCCGACATCGCCGACACGGGCTCCGACCACGGTTCGGCGCGGGGGAGGAGCGGTAGGCCGGGGCTCTGGGCGCGCCCCGCGAGCAGCGGGGCGGTCGCCAGCAGGAGCAGCCCGAGGAGGGTGAACGGCGTCCGGGGGTCGGGTGCGGAGCGGTCCGCCGGGGCGACGGGGGCGGGTGTCCGGCCGAGCGCCAGTGCGGTCGCCCCGGACAGCAGGCCCGCGGCGGCGAGCAGCCACCACGCCGGGGGCGGCACCGCCTCCGAGATCACGAGTCCGAGCAGGAAGAACGCGCCGGTCAGCAGGGCCAGTGACCACAGGAGCAGCCCCGCCCCGTACGGCGCCGACGCCGGGACGCCCCCGGAAGCGGTACGGCGGTACAGCAGTACGGTGACCAGCGCGGTCGCGTTCAGGAACAGCAGCGCTCCCAGGGAGGTGTACTGGTCCGGGAGCGACCACAGCAGACCGGTGACCAGGGTCAGGGCTCCGGTGACCGCCGGAACCCAGGCCGTGCGCCGACGCGGCGGCAGGACCGTGCCCAGTACCAGCGCGGCGCCGACCAGCAGCGCCCACACGGTCGCCACCACGTGCGGCAGCCCCAGCAGCAGCGGGAACGCCAGCAGCGTCGGCGGGGCGACCAGGGCGGCGGCGGGCACGAGCGCGTCGCGGCGCAGCAGGGCCGCCGCGCCCAGGGACAGTACGGCGCAGGCCACGATCGCGGCCAGGTGGAGCGGGTCGTGGGCCGGGCCGGTCATCGGACCGATGGAGAGCCCCAGCACCTGGAGCACGGGCTCGGTCGCGGTGGAGGGACCGCCGCTCCACGGGGCCGCGGGCACCCGTGGCAGCACGGGCAGGTGCGCGGGCCCGGCGGCCAGCGGCGTCATACCCAGTGCCAGGAGCGCGATGGCCGCGGGGGCGGTCGCGGGGGCCCGTCTCCCGGCGGTGGCGGTGCCGAGGGGGCGCCGGGAGAGCAGCAGACCGGTCGCACCCGACAGCAGCAGGGCGGCGGCCAGGGCCCACCGGGTCTGCGAAGCGTCGGAGCCGGGGTCGGCGAGGACCAGCACGGCCGTCAGGAGCAGGGTGAGCGCCCACAGCACCGCCGCGGTGAGGTGGAGGGTGCGCACGGGGCGGCCCGGCCGGGGCTCACCGAGCCACCTGACCACGAGCAGGTCGCCGAACGCGGTCGCGGCGAGGACGGGCAGCGCCCAGTACCACGCCTCGCCGGACGGCAGGGAGAACACCGACAGCACCGGGACCGGCTGGCACAGCAGGGCGGCGATGACACGCGGGGACCGTAGCGGCACGAGCACCGGATAGAGCACCAGCAGCGAGCCGATGACGGCCAGCGCCGCGGCCGTGTAGCCGGGCCCGCCCCCGAACCGGTCGGACATCAACAGCCACAGGGCGAGGGCGTCGACGCACAGCAGCGCGGCGGCCAGGCAGCCGAAGGTCTCGGCGGTGGCCCTCAGACCGCGCCGGTGCAGCGGGAGGGCCAGGGCGGCGAATGCCGCGGTGGTGACCCCGAGGACTCCGGCGCGGGCGCCGGTGCCCATGTCGCTCCACGTCCAGATGGCGAAGACCAGGGCGGCGATGCCGACGAGCAGGCCGCCCAGCCCGAGGATGACGTTCTGCGCGGAGCGCCGGGTGACCTCCCCGGCCGGCGGAGCCGCCTGAGGGTGCGCGGCTGCGGGAGCCGGCGCGGGCGCCGGGCCCGGGGGCCGCTGCCACGCGCCGCCGGCCGCCTCGGCGGCGTGGGGAGCACCGGGAGTACCGGGAGCGCCGGCGGCGTGCACCCCGGGTCGGGCGCCCGCGCGGGAGACGGCCCACGCCGACTCCTCGCGTAGGAGCTCCACCACGGCGGCGCGCTCGCCGTACAGCTCCTGTCGTCGGCTGTCGAGCACGGCGATCTCGGAGTCGATCCGCCACAGGCGCTGGGCCGTGCCGCCGACGAGGAGGAGTCCGCACCGCGGGCAGGCCCGGGGCCGGACGGGCAGCGGAGCGCGGCAGTCCGGGCACCCGGGGCGGGGCCCCTCGGGGGAGGGCGGGGATCCGTGGACGTTCATGGCGCCATCCTCGCCCCCGACGAGGCCGCGCACATCCGTACGGATACTCATGAGCACCCCGTCCGGTGGGACGCGTCCCCACCGGAGGGCTCGGAGATCCTTGCCACACCCCCGACACACCTTGGTCTGCTGTTTACTCTTCGTGTCAAAAGCCAGGTCAAAGCCGTGTGTTTCGGGTGCATTCCGTAATGTGAGCCAAGGCACAGTAAAACTGGCGTTACTTCATCGTGACGATGATGCAGTCTGGACCCGCTGCACACATCCCCTCCCACGTGGCGCAACCCGTGTCGCGGCTGGTCGAACGGCGGATCCGTCCCACCGCGCACATCACCTCCGGGCCCACGTGGTCAGCAGCGGCGAAGCAGACACACGAACGCCCGTAGGGCACGTGTGCGTCTACGCGAAAGGGCGATCTTGCTACACCAGCTTTTCTCACTGCGCCATGCGGGTGCCGTCGGCGCCGCGGCCCTCGTCGCCGGCGGTACGTTCGCGGTCGCAGCGACCGCGTCGGGCGGCCCGGTCGATCCCAGGGAGCTCTCCTCCGCCGCGGTGGCCCCCGAGCGGTCGGCCGCCTCCGAGAAGCCCGCGGAGGAAGGCGGCGGGGACGCCGACGCGTTCTTCGCCGCGGCGCAGCCCCAGAGCCGCGAACGGGAGGCCCAGCGCGAGGAGAACCGGGCGCGGGCCGAGGCGGCGGTCGCCGGGGCCGTCCAGTCCGCCAGCGGAGAGGGCAGCGAGATCCCCGAGCCCGAGCCCGAACCGGAGCCCGAGGCCGACTCCTCCGACGGCTCCGGCTCCTCCGGCGACGCCTCCACCGCGTCGGCCCCCTCCGGGGCGCCCAAGGAGATCGCCCTCCAGATGGTCCTCGACGAGGGTTGGGCCGCCAGCGAGTTCCACGACTGCCTCGAACCCCTGTGGGAGAAGGAGAGCGGCTGGGACCACACGGCCGAGAACCCCAGTTCGGGCGCCTACGGTATTCCGCAGTCCCTTCCCGGCAGCAAGATGGCCTCCCACGGTGACGACTGGCGGACCAACCCCGCCACCCAGATCGCGTGGGGCATCGACTACATCAAGGGCCGCTACGGCAACCCGTGCGGAGCCTGGTCCCACTCCCAGGCCAACAACTGGTATTAATGAGCTTTCCCTGCCCATGACCCCCTCTTGGGAAAGGCAACCGTGCTACTCAACCGAATGTCGCTGCGCAGTACGGCGGCGGTCGGTGCGGCGACCCTCGTCGCGGGTGCGACCTTCGCCGTCTCCGCCTTCACGGGTGACGACGTCGCCCCGGACATGGCGGCCAGTGCCGCCACACCGGACACCGAGGAACCCACCGCCGACACCGAGGCCGCAGAGGCCACCGAGGCCGTAGAGGACGTGTTCTTCTCCGAGCAGCTGAGCCAGGAGGAGATCCAGAGCCTGCGCACCCAGGCTCAGGAACAGCGTGACGCCGCCCTCGGCAACGGGGTCCAGACGGCCCAGGTCGAGGGGAGTGACATCGAGGAGGAGGAAGAGGAAGAGGAGGTCCCCGTCCCCTCCGGAGACCCCAAGGCCATCGCCCTGGAGATGGTCCTGGCCCAGGGTTGGGCCGCCAGCGAGTTCCACGACTGCCTCGAACCCCTGTGGGAGAAGGAGAGCGGTTGGAACCCGCTGGCCGAGAACCCCAGCTCGGGCGCCTACGGGATTCCGCAGTCCTACCCCGGCGAGAAGATGGCCTCCCACGGCAGTGACTGGCGGACCAACCCCGCCACCCAGATCTCGTGGGGCATCGACTACATCAAGGGCCGCTACGACACCCCGTGCGGAGCCTGGGCCCAGTCCCAGGCCACCGGCGCGTACTGACCCGAGGCCGTAAGCCCCTACCGACGGCTCCCCGAACGGAGCCGGCGGCTGCGGGGCACGTCGGAGCCGCCGGCCTCTCCACGGCGACGGCCCCCGCGATCCTTGAGTTCTAGTGATCGTCGCAACACCCCACCTCAGGGGAAGCGATGGAATTCAAGATCCGGGACCGCTCGGTCAACGCGGGGACACGTGCCCTGGTGGAAGAACGCCGGGTCTACCTTCAGCTGG
>NZ_MCOK01000002.1:0-39728 GCF_001998325.1 Nocardiopsis sinuspersici
CCGTGGACGACCACTCCCGGTTGGCCTACTCCGAGATCCTGACCGATGAGAAGAAGGAGACCGCCGTCGCGTTCTGGGAGCGTGCGCACGCCTACTTCGCGTCGGTGGGGATCACGGTGGAGCGGGTACTGACCGACAACGGGTCCTGCTACCGCTCGCGTCTGTGGCGTGACCTGGTCCGTGACCAGGGCGTCAAGCACAAGCGCACCCGCCCCTACCGGCCCCAGACCAACGGCAAGGTGGAACGCTTCAACCGGACCCTGGTCCAGGAGTGGGCCTACGCCCGCCCCTATGCGTCAGAGTCCCAACGGCGGGAGGCGTTCCCCGGGTGGTTGCATCACTACAATCACCACCGGTTCCACACCGCACTCGGTGGCCCTCCCGCCTCCCGCGTCACCAACCTCTCAGGGCAGTACACCTAGGTGACCCAGTTGCGCAGCGTTTCGCGGTTGACGCCCAACTGGTCGGCGGTACGGGCGATGACCCCGTCGCGTGTGGCCGCCTCCCTGCGGGCCTCCACCGCCATCCGGATCGCTCGTTCGCGCAGCTCAGGCGGATACTTCCTCGGTGCTGGCATACCGCTCTTCCTTCCCAGGGTTGAGAGCCTCCATCACCCCCGGAACGAAACAACCCGGACCCAACGCCCGGACGGCGCACCTGTCTACGTGATCCTGGACAACCTGTCCGCGCATAAGGGGCCAGCAATCCGCACCTGGACCCGGCGCAACAAGGTCGAGTTGTGCTTCACTTTGACCTACACCTCCTGGGCCAGCCCCATCGAGGCACGCTTCGGGCCACTGCGCCAGTTCATCATCGCCAACTCCCACCGCCCCAAACCACGCGGTGCAGAACCGGGTGCTACACACCTACTTGAGGTGGCGCAACGCCAACGCCCGCGATCCGAGTTTGCTCGCCCAACAGCGATGCGAGTGGGCTCGGATGCGAGTGGGCTCGGGTGCACAGCGAGAAAGGTCTGCGCTGGAGAGAGCGCCCACTGGCCACTGCGGCATTATCCCAACTCGGCAAACCTGTTCAGTCACCACACTAGCACTGGGTCGCTACGCTGAGTTTTCCGTACTGCAATCTCTGGCAAATGACTTAGGTCTTATGTCAGAGCAAACCGGATCTACGACTGGAGCACTAACAAGGATTTCTTTCTGGCGAACATTCTCACCCCTTTCTGGACGAATCCATTAAAAGCCTTAGCCATCGAGACCGATCGACTACGTCCCTTCGGGTCGCTATGCGCCTCAGCAAAGTCAGGATAACGACTGCGGCTACGGTCATCCACGCTTTCCCCAGGATCTGCCCTGGAAGGTAATCGAAAGAACCAAAGGCGAATTGCAAAAAAATCAGGCTGTCCACGATGATCCCGATGATATTAGATCCAACCATGGCGATCAGGAATCCGCGTTTACGTAGAGGTTCGTAGACGATGAAATCCATGCCCTCAGCCAAGGCGAAAGCGAAAGCGGACGCCACAGCCAGTGCCGGATCAGCCATCAAGTAGGACAAGACGGTGCCTACGGGAATCGCCAACAGCACTGCGCCGCGCCCTGCTTTTTCCCTGGCTACGTCACGTAGGATGAGCGCGAGTCCGGCCACATAGACCCCCGCCGGAGCCGCGTAGCCGAACCCCACGGGAAGGACGCCGATGTAGACGATCGCGAGATTCGCCGCGGGAATGGTGGAAACGTAGAGGGCCAATACGACGACCCCGGAGAGCGAGAGGTTCTTCACGCCTTTTTCTTTCGAAGAGTGGCACCTAGAAGTAGATGGGTGGCCAGTGGGAGCAATGTGCTCTATCTGGAGAGAGCACTCACTCCCCCCGGTAGGTGCAACCGGAGGTACACGTTTCTTGGACAGTGATGGCCGTGAGCCCATGCAGCGTGGGGTGTAGCCGCTCCCAGATCCAGCGCGCCAGGTTCTCGCTCGTAGGGTTATCGAGCCCGTCAACCTCATTGAGGTAGTAATGGTCGAGTCGGCTCCGCAGAGGTTCGAACGCACGCTTGACGTCGCCGAAGTCCATGACCCAGCCGGCATCAGGTTCCACAGGCCCCTCGATGTGCAAGACGACCCGGTACGAGTGTCCGTGCAACCGAGCACACTTATGCCCTTCCGGCACCCGGGGCAACCGATGCGCTGCTTCGAAAGTGAACTCGCGGAATATTTCCATTTTCACTGAATTCCCAGATACTTGTGCGTTTGGAGTGACAGGCGCCAGTGAGGGTTCTTCAGGCAGTACTCGACGGTCTCACGAGTATTGGCTTCGAGTTCGGGGCCGTCCATGGGTTGGAGTCGGAAGACACTGAAGTCTAGATGCTCGAACGACTCGGGGGAACCGCCGGGCTGCGGATACACCAACTTCAGTTCATCCCCCTGGTCAACGACAAGTTTCGAACCGATCTTGGGGCTGACACACAGCCAGTCGATCCCCTCAGGCGGAACACGGGTACCGTTCGTTTCCACTGCGACCTCGAAGCCCTGTTTGTGCAAGGCTTCCACGGCTTCTTCGTCCAGTTGCAGGAGGGGTTCACCGCCGGTGCAGACGACAAACCGATGAGCCCGTTCTTCGGAGGGCCAGGCACGTGCCACAGCGTCAGCAAGCTCATCAGCCGTGGCGAACCGCCCGCCCCCGACACCGTCTGTACCAACGAAGTCCGTGTCACAGAACGTACAGATCGCACGGTGGCGGTCTTTCTCGTAGCCGGTCCACAGGTTGCAGCGGGACATACGACAGAAGACAGCTGGCCTACCGGCATGGCTCCCCTCCCCCTGCAAGGTGTAAAAGATCTCCTTGACCAGGTACCCCATACCTACCCCACTCGATACTGGACGGGATCGGTGGCCCCGGCCTCGGCAAACCCCTTGAGGCGCAGCAGGCAAGTGTCACAGTGACCGCAAGCCCTCGCCTGCTCGTCAGGGTCGTAGCAACTGAAGGTCAAGGAATAATCGACACCCAGGCGCAGCCCTTCCCGGACGATGTCAGCTTTGGACATCTCAATGAGGGGTGAGCGCAGTCGGAGGGGAGTCTCGTCCTCGACGCCAGCCCGGGTGGCGAGGTTTGCCATCTTCTCGTAGGCATCCATGTAGTCGGGACGACAGTCAGGGTAGCCGCTGTAGTCCACCGCAGTGACGCCCGTGAAGATATCCTTGGCCCCAACGACCTCGGCATAGGCGAGGGCGTAGGACAAGAAGATGGTGTTGCGGGCGGGAACATAGGTCACCGGAACACTGTCGCTCCCGAGCTCCTCGACGCTGTCGTGCTTGGGAACAGAGATCTCGTCGGTGAGAGCCGACTCACCGAAGATCCTCAAGTCAATGTCGGCGATGACGTGACGTTCCGCTCCGAGTGTCTCAGCGACCCGTCGTGCGGCATCGAGTTCGATGCTGTGGCGCTGGCCGTAACGGAAGCTCAGAGCATACGGGCTGAAGCCCTGGTTCTTGGCGATTGCCAGGACCGTGGTCGAGTCCAGACCTCCGCTCAGTAGTACGACTGCGGGCCGTCCCATATCGTTCACACCCCTCTGAAGTGGACTGTCCATCCCTGGGAGCCTACAGGCGATAACTGGTGGGTAGAGTGAACCGCGTTGCCTTCAAGTTACGGTTCGCAGGGGGTCAGGGTACGTGAGGGAACTATCTGTGGTAGTTACTTGCACAGAGCGCAAGATAAGCCCGGTTACACCTTCCCTCCAGGTACACACGCTTCCCGACGTGGCCATCGACCAGCGCGTGGCGATCTGGAACGAGCGTCTTGCCCAAGCTTCGGGACAGACCTCCCTGTCAAACCTCTACAAAGGGGAACAGTGGGCTCAGAGCAGAGCCTTGACCGGAGCGGCGGCCAGAGCCGGTTGGACACCGAAGCTCTGGGTAGCTTCGGCGGGACTCGGCCTCCAACCAGTGTCAGAGCAGGCGCCACCGTATGGGGCTACTTTCAGCTCAGGGCACGTCGATTCTGTGGCTTCGACCAACGCAGACCGAAGAATTTGGTGGGATCATCTGCAAAGGCGCAGAGGAGCGGCGAACCTTAGGGAGCTCGGTGAGCAGGGACCCGTGCTTCTCGTGCTGTCCGAGTCTTACAGCAGGATCCTGCAGGCCGAGCTGCGAGAACTGGGCCGTCTCGGCGGCGACGTTCTTCTGCTGGGGGGAGACCGTGAGGTTCCTGGCATCCACCGTGTTCCCTCCAACAGGGCGTTGCGCCATGCTCTGGGGGGCACGCTCACGAGCTTGAACGCACGCATGGCGATCTCCTGGGTTGGCCACTGTTCCCCAGGCGGCCCGCTCACAGCTCCAGATACCGTTGCTGCTTGGGGCAAGTGGGCCGCAGAGTCCGAGAAGCAGGAGACCTACGACCGCAGGCCGATGACTGACGAAGAGGTGCGGGCATTCATTCTGACCGCGGTCCGCGCTAACCCCAACTGTTCCAAGACCAAGCTCCTGCGTCTCCTGCGCGAGGAGGGGATGGCTTGTGAGCAGAAGAGGTTTGCCACGTTGTACGTCGAGACCATGGGGGATGGATGACTGACTCCGTCATCAAGCGTAGGGCTCTCCGTGTGCAACAGCATCCGACCATCCCGCTCTACTTGTTCACACTGGCAGCCGAGGAGGTCGATCAGGTGGCCGATGTCGCCCGGATCTCCAGGGATGAGGCCGGTAAGTTGATCGGCTACCAGCGCCCTGAGAAGAAACAGCACGTCAAGCAGATCTTGGAGTATCTCGATAGTGACGAAGTGCTTTTCCCTAATGGGTTAATCCTGGCACTGCCAAGTAGTGTGCGGTTCCGTGCTAGTCCTGGGCCCGCATCAAGCGACGGCCTGGCCACGAGTGGGACGCTTGAGGTTCCGCTTCCGCAGTCCAGAGACGAACCACGTCCGGCGTGGATTGTCGATGGCCAGCAGCGAAGCCTCGCCCTCTCCCGTACCGGGAGGAATCGACTCCCAGTGACCGTCGCAGGTTTCGTCACTGAAGACCTCGCCACACAACGGGACCAGTTCCTACGCGTGAACACAGTCTCTCCGCTCCCCAGCAACTTGGTCTCAGAGCTCCTGCCCGAGGTCTGGACGCCGCTTCCCGCTAAGCTATCGGCGCGAAAGCTTCCGTCTGCTTTGGTCGACGTGATGAACCAGGATAATGAATCTCCTTTCCGAGGTATGATCAAGCGGGCATCAACCAGGCCAGAGAAGCGTGGTAGCGCTGTTGTAGCCGACAACAGTCTCAGTACGGCTATCGAGGAATCCCTAAATTCGTCCGCTGGCATCCTTTTCCTCCACAGGAACTTGTCCAACAACACTACTGACACTGGGTCGATCCGCAGACTGCTGATCATCTACTGGACGGCGGTGCGCGATACGTTCCCCTATGCCTGGGGACTTCCTCCCACAAAGAGTCGCCTTATGCACGGCGTGGGAATCCGATCCATGGGGCGTTTGATGGACCGAGTAATGGCGAATGTGGACATACATTCCGATGATGCCGTCGATTCGGCATGCAAAGAGTTGGCACTCATAAAGAGCGAATGTCATTGGACGCGAGGACGCTGGTCGGAACTCAACGTCACCTGGAGTGAACTGCAAAATACCCCGCGCCATATTAGTACTCTCTCTAACTTTCTTATCCGTGTCTACGTTCGAGCAAGGGCAAACGCGTCGTGAAGTTTTATTTTCCGGACAGCCAAGATCTGGTGAGTCCGACGTACGATTTCTTTAATGACGAGTATTTGCCCACAAGGGTCCGTCAGCGCGATGACCGCTACGCGCACGAGGTCGTCACGCCTACTCCCTACGACGGGATACTCGTCAGCAAAGCGATCGTCGACGGTTCGGTAAACGGATCCGGAAAATACACGTCCGCACAACGAGCCAGGCTTTACCGCATGGGCATACGGAAATTCTTCAGGCTACCCAAGGGAATGTCTAGCCTGGGCGATTGCGGAGCCTTTAACTATATTGATGAGGAATACCCACCTTACACGGTCGATGAGGTTCTTGATTTCTACGAGGGGTGCAGGTTCGACTCCGGGGTCAGCATCGACCATGTGATTTTCGGATTCGAACCGGGACTGGACGAGCACCAAGTCGACCCCGCATGGGCCAAACGGCGCCGTATATCTCTTGACCTCGCTGAGCAATTCATAGGAGAGGTCCGAAACCGCGGTTCCCTACTGGAACCCGTCGGAGCGGCACAGGGTTGGAGTCCCAAGAGTTACGCGGATAGTGTTTCCCGCCTCCAGGAATTGGGGTACCAGCGTATTGCCCTCGGTGGAATGGTCCCCTTGAAGACCCCGGAAATCCTCGCCTGCCTCCAAGAAATCGACCTAGTGCGTTCAGAGGGCACAGAACTCCACTTGCTCGGTATCACTCGGGTGGACAGCATGGGAAAGTTCAAGGACTACGGGGTTACGAGTTTCGACAGCACATCAGCCTTCCGTCAGGCCTTCATGGACGACCGCAACAATTATCACACTCGTGATTTTTCCTTCACCGCTTTGCGTGTCCCACAGGTCGATGCGAATCCCGCTTTGAAACGTCGGATCCTGTCTGGAGGAGTCGCTCAAGCCGAGGCCGTTGCTGCCGAACGCAACTGTTTGAAGTGCTTGCGCTCCTTCGATCGTGGAGAGGCTGGCCTTGAGGAAGCTGTGGAGGTCCTCGCAGTGTATGAGGCACTGGTGAACGGGCCCAAGAAGAAGAGTTACATCGACTTTTACCGACGCACTCTCGAAGCGGCCCCCTGGAAATCATGCCCGTGCGCCCTATGCAAAGAACACGGGATTGATATAGCTATATTCAGGGGATCAGAGAGAAATAAGCGCAGAGGGTTTCACAACCTCACGGTACTTGAGTCAAAGATGCGTGAAATAGAAAACTCCTAAACCGTTGCCCACCCCCGCCAGTAAAATAGGAGATGATGTGGCCGATCAATACACGCTTAGGCTTCCCGCTCTCGAGGTACGCCAAGGGAGTCGGCGAATCTACTGCTTCGCCGTGGACGGAAAGAAGTTGCATAGCTTCGCTGCAGTTTCTCGCATCAGCCGAGATGAGGAGGAGAATCTCAAGGGTTATCAGCGACCTGAGGTTCTTAGCCACATCCGAGCCATCCGCCGATACCTCGAATCGGACGGAGCAATGCTGCCTAACGCCGTCGTGCTGGCATTTGATCCGCGAGTGAAGTTCGTGCGCCACGGCCAGCAGAGCAGCGTCGACTACGCTGTTCCTGGAGAACTCGCCATTCCAGTTGATGAGGCCCTCTCGGAAGATGAGAAACCAGCCTGGTTGGTGGATGGTCAGCAACGGAGCGCGGCGATCCGCGATGCGGACCTGGCAGAGTTCCCGGTCGCGGCCGTGGGTTTCATTGCTGACAACGCCGCAGAACAGCGCTCTCAGTTCCTCCTGGTTAACTCGACCAAGCCCCTTCCCAAGGGCCTCATTCACGAATTGCTGCCAGACACCACGGGACACCTGCCCCCTGCGTATGTGCGGCGTAGGCTTCCTGCAAAATTGATGACGCGGCTCAACATCGACGGCGATAGTCCGTTCTACGGGACCGTTGCAAGCCCGACCTCCCCCTATGGATACATCAAGGACAACAGTCTGTTGAAGATGCTGGAACACAGTCTCTATGAGGGGGCTCTGTACCAGTATCGCAACCCGGTGGATGGTAGCGGGGACGAGGAACGCATGCTGCATCACCTCAAGTCCTTCTGGAGCATCGTGAAGGAGGTCTTCACGGACGCATGGCTTAAGCCTCCGAGGAATTCACGCTTGACCCATGGTGCTGGTATTCAGTCGATGGGGTTCGTCATGGACACCCTGACCGACGAGCTACCTGCTGAAGGTGTGAGGTGCGAAGCTGTCCGTTCCGCCGTGGCGAGCCTAGAAACCGAGGTGGCCTGGACTTCAGGGACATGGAGGTTCAGCGATGGCGAAGAGCGCAAATGGAACGGTCTACAGAACACTCCTAGCGATGTGCACTTGCTGACCACGCATCTGTTGAAAGTCATCCACAGGTCGGGCACGGCTGAGTGATGGGATGGCACTAGCGTCTAAGGGGTCGGCCGACCATGCTGTCGCCGACCCCTTTAGCTCCTCATACGTGCTGATTATCCTGGGCGAGGTGGGATAGGCCGTCCACTGCGGCCCTTAGGAGAGAGGCCGATCCGCTACCGTCCGCGTACGTCATATGGGCCTTCTTGGCGCTTTCCGTGATGAATCCTGTGGCGGCGTGCTTGGCGCAGCGAGTCGCCAGGACCACAAGATCAGCGTTCCGCGATTTGTGCCGTAGGGAATCGCTTCCTACTTTGTCGTGAGAGAGAGCGATTTTTAGTTCGGGCACGAGAGTCCGCAGTTTCGCTTCTGTGCGCTGTAGAACGGCCTCATCAAGGGAGTACAACAGCAACGACAACGGTGGAAGCCCCGCAAGGGGATCCTCCTCCTGGAGCCGCTCGGGCAGATGCCATTCGAACGGGATCTCGAGTTCGCCCGACAATTGGTGTGCGAACTCGATGATGGATGGTTCCAGGCGTCCTTGTAGGCGGTGCAGCGGCCCTAGGAGCGCCAACGCCAGGTTCGCCCGGACCGCACGGTCAGGGCATGCGGATAGCACCAGGCGATCGGCAAAGTCGAGGGCGACGATCGCGTTCTCCGGAGACACCCACTGCTCACAGGAGCTCTGTACCAACTCGAGTATGTCTCGGTAGTCGCCCGGGCTGGGTGAGGAACGCAGGAAGATCTCGGTGAGCGCTTGGATGGCGAGCAGGTCGCCCGGGCCGAGTCGGTGGAAAGACAGCGCGTAGGTAAGGAAGGAGAGCGCTGTGTGCGGCGCGGAGTACTCGTAGCCGACCGCTTCGATGAAAGGACCACTGGCGATCTCCCACGCGTTCTTCCACGAGGAGTCGTCCAACGCATCGAGGAACCGGCTGATATCTTCATCGGACTCTGCGGGAGAGGGCCAGTTGTGCCACTCCTCGTCCCTGACGATATCCAACGCCCTGGTCTCTCTCTGCGCTGCTAGAGGAAGCAGGTCCAGCCAACTTTCTGGCGAGGCGGAGGAGGAGGGTTCTGAATCGGAGGTTGAGCTCTGATGGGGACGGTTCTTCTCTGAGACCTCGGGTGGGGGCGCCGGCCTCCCTATAAGCTCTTCAACCCTCCGGAGCACCACCTCCGGTAGAACCTTCAAGTAGCCGGTGTCGGCCAAGGCCGAGACCATCTCCTCCATCGAGGGGATGTCTTCGCGACCAACCGCGGTCGTGACTAGGACGGTCGCTGCTTCGTCCCCGTAGTCCCGGACATCTTCGTGTAAAGGGAGGGGCGCAGGGAGCGCGGCGCCACGCAGGCTATCGAGGGCAGCTTCAAACTCTCCGCTTTCGAGCAACTCGCACAGGTGCACCGAGTAGATCGCGTTGAGGACGGCCTGTTTCACCGGCAGGGGCGGATCCTGGCGCAGGACATTGGACAGACCCTCCATGGCGAGCAGGTCCTTACCTCGGCCCAGGCGGTCCAATCGTTTGATTCGCAGATGGGCGAGGTTGGTGGCGGTGATCCCACCGCGCGCCTCGATCTCGTTCAATGCGGCTTCGGAGACGGCCTGACCACCAGTGGCCAGTGCGGCTTGAAACTCGGCGAGCAACCGACCCAAAGGCTTGGGTATGTACCAGTTCCGCGGAGGACCGGTGACCGCTACTCTTTGCATGAGTTCGAGCGCCTGCCGCATACGCCTGCGGCGCTCTTTGTTTGTGCCGGCCCCGACGATGAATGTTGACCCCGGCCCCGCGAACTCGATGACAGCGGAATCGACCGGGTCAGCCGGGTCCAGGACCGCAGGAACGGTGTCGCCCTTGGTGCAGTACGTGGGGCCGACGAACGCCTGGATGAGTTCCCTGACCTGGGTGGTGTTAGTGCCGTTCCCAGAGATCACGTACATCGCGAACCAGTCGCGCCACTCGATGTGGCGGGGAAGCGCAATGGGGCCGTCCGGTCCGGCACTGAGGGTTTCTCTACAGGAATCGACGATCGCTGGGTACTGGCCAGCATCATTGCCCTCACCGAAAAACCTATCGACGAACTCCTCGATGCCGAGTCGCTCTCTCGGACGCACGGGCCCTCCTGTCGTCACCACGCGGGTCTCCTCCACTGTTGTGCGAAGTCGAGGTGGGCTTGGGCGACTCCACGGCCGTCGACCGTGTACGTCACTTGCTCTTTGCTACTTCCCAGGCCATTGACGGTGAAGTTCATCGACCCCGTCAACATCCAATCTCTGCCACAGATTGTCTTCTCATGGATGTCCGGGTCCAACTTCACGTGCAACTTCCACTCATCCCTGACCAGAGAACGCATTCGAGCAACGAAGGCTTCGTTGTGCGCGCCGGGCCGGGTCACGAGGTTGACCCGTGCCCCCGCAGCAGCGATGAGGGCCAGTGCCTGTGACAGGCGGCATCGTGTCGAAGGGAGCTCGCCGAGGACTGAGTCGAACGTCCCCCGCGAGTTGTCGATGACCTCCACGTCGCTGATCCACCCAGAGATCACCCACAGGTCCTCCCCTGGCGAGAGGATCTCCGCTATCAATGCTGCGGCCAGTAGCGAGTCCGCGCGCAGTCCCGTCCTAGTGCCTGTACGCACGGTCCTTTCTAACCGGCTCACTGCTCTGCCTCCTGCAATTCCACTCGGGCTCGGAGTTCTTCGCCATGGCGAGTGATACCCCCGACCTCACCGTAGATCCTTATTACGTCCCGGTCTACATACAGGGCCGGCACCCGGGCCACGGCATTGCTGAGGGCCCGGCGATCGTGAGAGGGGCATACCAGGTCCACAGCCCCGAACTTCGCGATGATTTCCTGATACACCGCCTCCCAACCGGGTTCTGTCACATCCAGGCGAGGAAGGTGCTCGTCATGGGCGGACTCTACGAGAAGCCTGTCCAGGACCATGGGTCTGTCCATGCTGAGGAACGGCTGGTACTGCCGCAAGTGGTGGTTGCGGGCCTGTTCACCACGGGGCCAGAGCACACTAAATGCCTGATCCGCCGTCAGGGAGCGACCACCGAGGTCCAGTTTTCCGGACCCGACCGCGTAGGCGATGACCCGGGCATCGACTTCGAAGCCGAGACGCTGTTGCAGCCCGTCCCATACCTCCACCAGGCTCAGGGCGGTCGCGTCGAGGTCAGCTCCGCTCCCGGGCCGTAGGAGACGGGTGGATAGGGATGCCACTGCACTGTGCCTGGGTGGTCCGTCCAACTCAGCCCAGGCGCCTCGAAGGCGTTCCAGAGCCCGGTCAGAGTCGGTAGCAGAGTGCGCCTGACGGAGTTCGGCCATGGCTGCGGACGCCGGACCGGATGGCTCTTCTTCAACGACGTGCTTCAGGAGTCGGGTGAGCGTGGAATCGACGTATTCGTACTCGTTGGGTTGGAGGGCGGCTTCAACAAGGGACCAGAACCGTCGCGGATCCTCGCTATAGAAGCGGACCAGACTCTCCATGATGCCCAGGCCACCGACCGAGGTCTCGCTGATCCAGATCGTGTCGGGGTTGTCGGGGCGGCCTCCTTCCACCACGTCGACGATGACGTCATTGTCCTGAGCGTCTGGGCAGGCACGGAGGACAGCGTCGAGGACAGCGGAAGCGAGGGTGTCACGGTAGGCACGCCGAGCCAGGTTAGCGGTCCGTTCGGCGACGTCGTCCGCAACGAGAAGTTGTCCGGCCCGGTCCAGGGCAGCGGCCACGGCCGGTGCTCGGCTCAGGTCCGTGAGCGTCTCGATGAGCCTATCGGTGGCTGCTGAACCTTGAGGGGAGACGGGGGCATCCTCCCGGTAGAGCACTTTGAGAATCTCCGCGAGCCGACTTCGCCAGGAGCCGTCTGCAAGAAAGGCCCGGGTCTGTTCGGGTGTTCGTGTCCCGTCAAGCCCTTCCAGGGAAAATGCAGTGATGTAGATGAGGGCCAACCATCCCCGCTGGAATGTATTGGTCGCCTCAGAGAGTTCTATGTCCTCCGCGACGGCGCGGAAGAACGCTTTCGAGCGCCATTGCGATGATGCAAGATAACTCCGGACCGAGGCGTCGGAGAGATCGAGTGGAGCAACCCGCACGCTCATGCCGTCGACACCGAGGCTGAAACCGAGTGCGGCGGGCGCATGATTGTAGCTGTAACGAATGGTACGGCGCTCGGGCCCGTGCTGCCCCTGTCGGCTGATCTCGCAGTCAGCCCCGTAGGTCATCCGGCGGACTTCGATGGGGTTTCCGGCAGCGTGGGTAGCGAAGCTGAGTGAGTGGATGCGATTGCGCCATGGGGAAGGGTCAGGAACGTCTGCCTCACTGGGCGGATTATCGCTGGTGATCTCCGTTCCCCAGAGCGGGCGTCCCTGGGAGCGGTCGTTGATCTCCGTCGGTGGAGCTTGCAGTGCGATGCGGAAGGGCCGGAAGACCTCCATGTTCTCCGGCACAGCGTCCGGATCCACGTTGTGGGGACACCATCGGCCTTGCCCGGCGGCCTCGGGCACCACGTCTTTCAGTTCCAAGATGTCGTTATCGCCCTCGGGAACCGGCAACCAGGTGCGGTGTTCGTCCCGCTGGTAGCCGTACCGTCGGCTCACACGCCCAGGAACCGCTTCTCGTAGGGCCTTGGCCACGGGCATGGTCTCTGGTTCCGAACCGGAGTCGAACGGGAGGTCGAACTGAACCTCAGGGACGTTAAGGGGAGCAAATAGTGTCCGGGTCACAAACTCCGGAAGGACAGCTTTGCTGTTCGCGCCGGGGTCGTTCCGTAGCGGGGTCCACTCACTCTCCAACCTGCGCAGAGCTGTAGGGGCGACCCCCAGCATCAGGGAGCGTGGTTGCTCCCAGAGGAGTACCTGTACTTCGTCGGTGCTTACCTGGAGGGCCTTTTCCAGGTGTCGGGCCAGGCTGTCGCGGAGCCTACCCTCTCGCTCCAACAACTCACGGATCACCGAAGCAAGGTGGCTGCTCGCTTCTTTCCGTTTCGGGAGGTTCCTGCCGCTGGGTTCGGTCAGCAGGATGCGGGGGTCGTCCCACCGACTCCCCTGCACCCGGAGGCATTGTCCCAGCCAATCCAGAAAGGCCTGAGCGGCCTGAATCTTCAACACGTACCTATTGCCGACCGGCAGGCTCCTGGCTGGGACCTCAGGGGCAAATAGGGTTTCATATCCTTGGTAAGCGAGTCGGTCACGGCCGAAATCCGACAGGGTGATCACGGTGACGGGACGAGAGCCCCTTCGGCGTCCAGCCCGCCCCCGACGCTGGATGAAAGCGGCATCGTCGTAGGGTGCCTTGTGTTGGAGGACCAAACCGACACGGGGATCATTGAAACCGACTTCCAAGGAGGCAGTCGCTACGGTGAGGTCGCTCTCTGGCCGTACGCCCGCGTCCTGGGATGAAGTGCGGCCGATCATCAGAGCCTGGGACCGTAGACCACTGTCGAGGTAGTGACCGATCTTGTCCATCAGGTCCCACGACTGCCCGTCCCTGTAGCGGTTCCTGTTCTGGGGTAGGTCGGGTGATCGCAGACTGGCCAGTACAGCCTTGCGTCCGGCCCGGCCGGAGCGGGACTGCCCGCCTTCTGCGTCGCGCAGATCATCGTAGAAACGGTTGGTGACGTCGAGGTCGTCGGTGAAGAGGAAGCCGGTGTTGCCGAACAGCGACTCCGCCACCGGGCCGTTCCCCTTCGGGTCGAGGAAACGACCGAAGAGCATCGCGGTTTGGATCGATGCGGACAGAAGACTGGTCCCCGACACCGGGTCGCCGCGGAGCGCCAGTGCGTACTCCCGACTCTCTTCCTCCAAGCAATCCGGGGTCGGTTCGATGTGGTCGATGCTGGTTAGCGGAAGGCCCGTCAACTGACTGAAGAACCTCCCGGCGTCCTTCAAGGTCGCGCTCAGCCCGACAAAGGTAACCGGTGATCTAACCGCATACCTCCATCGGCGTAGCAGGAGGGCCGCCTGGGCGCCCTGCGGCCCCGAGTAAGTATGGACCTCATCGAGTAGTACCAGTGACGGATTCTGCCGACCAGTCCACCCCAGGAGACCGCTGAGGTAAGGGTTGGCGCTGTGGCGGTTAAGCATCTCCGTCGTTGTGAACAGCAGGTCCGGCGGGCTCTCTCGCATAGACTTACGGGTGAGCGCGAGTCGCCCCTCGGGGATCTGCGCGGCACACTCCAGGCAGATGAGCCGTTCCACGCCGCGACTGCGGTCCCGGTCAAACCAGAGCAACTCCCCTGTGTCGCATTGCGGGCAGGTGAGATAGGGGCAGACGTCCCCTTCCCGCTCCCGACGCCAGTGCTTGTTGTTTTTGCGCTCAAGTTCCTTCGCGTCATTGAGCGTATTTCCGTAGAGGGCAGCGATCCGTAGTGGGCGAGGAAAAGCGCTCTCGGTGTCCCACGCTGTGGAGACAGCTTCTCGCAATTGGTCGCGTAGCAATTCAATCCGCGGGTACAGGGCCAAGGTGTGCACCCCGCGGTTGTGGTTCCGGGATGCCATCGCAGCAAGGGCGGGAAGGTAGAAGGCGAGCGTCTTGCCACTTCCTGTTCCCGCGCCCACGATCACACCGTGGTTCTTGCCGCGGGACAACGAACCGAAGATGGAACGCGTGGCCTCCACCTGGAACCGAGAGAGCTCCCGGGCCCCAATCTGCTGGACAGCAACCCTAGTGGACCGCTCTCCCCAACCGGGGAGTTCGGAAAAGGTTCGTAGTGCCTCCTCGGCGGGTATGTCCCGCTTCGGGTATTTTCGTGGAACCGCATGAAGGCGGTAGTCGGCGATGAGCCGTTTGCCACTGTGCCACCAGTCCTGTGGCGGGTCCTCCCCGAACCGCCACGTCGGGAACAGTTGTCGAAGTCCGATGGTGAGCCTCAAGGTCTCGGCGAATCTACTCCGGTACCGCGCGGGCGAACTTCCGGGCTCCTTGAACAGGAGGGCCTGTTTCAGGAGGACTCTGAGGACGTCCTCAGCTGATGTGTCCTCTGGTGGCACTGGGTACGTGTCCAGAGTGGTGTCGATCGTCTCCAGGACCTCTTTCTCGGCCAAGGCACTGTCGGTCAACCCCCAGGAGAGCAGGGGAAGTTCGAGGTCCTCGAGGTCGTTCAGTAGTTGCCCGAAAAACCGCAGGTCGTTCCCCACTACACCCTCTTCCTACCCAGTGTGATGTGGCCGTCCCAGGACCATGAGCGCAACAAAGCGATGTCCTCGTCCGTCAGGTCACGCAAGGTCATGCCCCCAGAGTTAATCCGCTGCACCAGGGTGCTGAGTTCCTCAGGCGCGTCTTTGGCCTCGCGCAGTTCCTCGCTAAGTCGGTTGTACTCCGCGGTGAACGTCAAGACGTCGGATTTCGAGACCTCACGTGCGGCTGTACGCCGGAGATCTTCGAAGGTCCTCTGAGCATCACCTTGCCGATCGAGGGCGAGCATGGGGATCCGTTCCACGGGAAGGCCCTCCAGTTGCTTGGCGGTCCAATTACGCCAGGCCTCCTGAATTCGGGTCGCATGCTCCTCGGCCGTCTTCTTCGCCTTCCCACGCGCGCTGACGAACGCCGGATTACTCGGGATACCGACCATGGCGTTCCGTTTCAGGTTGGCCAACCCAGTATCGACTCCCGCCAGACCGAACTCGACGGAGGTGTGCTTCCTGAGTTCCTCGGCCACATGGAGTTGCCTCCTAATGTTACCGAGTTCCGCCCGGATCTCAGTCACCCGGGTGACAACCCGTTTGGCTTCCTCGGCGCCTTGGGTGCTCGCCTCCAGTCGTCGAACTTCGCCCTGCAGTGTAAGGGCCTTACCGAGTACGGAGTTCGCTTCGGTCACTGTTCCTGCTCACCTTCGTGATTGGCTAGGGCATCCCATTCAGCCAACAGTTTCTGTACCTCGCTCACCGCCGAGTCACCTTCCGCGTCATGGCGCATGGCGGCCTGATCCAATGCCTCGTTTAGCCATTGGTCGCTGATGGTTAGGAACTGGTGGATGGTGTGAAGGGAGTTCCCGTGGTCGCGTACCACAGCCATCACTCGCAGACGGTCTCGTTTCTCCCCATCCGAAGTTTCCGCTTTGGCAAGTTCGTCCTCAAGTGTGCTGACGGTTCGCCAATCGGCTTCCTTCGCGTCCGAGATGATCGCCTGAAGTTGCTTCCGCGTATCGTGTGATAGACCCAGGCCAACCTTGCCTGCTTCTTCCAGTGCTTTACTAACAGTCTGCACGGTCTCGCTCCCGGAGGTACCATGCGGCAGCATTCGTCGCACGTCCTCCACCAGGCTGCGCAGTTTGTGCGACTGGTCCTTGACTAGATTTGCCCAACCAGAAAGCCCCTGGACTGACTCCTTCGCCCAACTGGGAACCTCCTCCGGCTCCCATGCCCACACCGACGAGGCTTCTAGAAGGAGGGGGAGTGCGCGGGCGGTATCGATCAATCGGACCTCGCCGGTTCCCTGCCCGACACCGAGGCTCGAACGCAGTGTGTCGACGAGTTCCTCGCGTCCTTTCAGATGGCCTCCAAGGATCTGGCCCCACGAAGAAGTACGTACGGAGCCATCACCGCGAGTCCAGCCCTGACCATCGTCCAGAACCGCGGAGAGGAGTTCAGCCTCATCCATACCAGGCCAGGCTCGCCCGGCCAGTGCCGCACCCAGAAGGGACGCACGCAAGCCGAGCACGAGGTCCGCGTCGGTGGTCTGCCGGTGGCGCTGAAGCTTCTCGGTCAACTTGCCCGAGTACCTCTCCGCGGTCCGGGCCAGCCGCCGAACATCCTCCGCACGCGGGTGTCCCTTGCTTTCCTTGAGTTGCAGCAAACTTTGGAAGAACAGGCTATTGGATGCAGTTCGTGCGAATCGGATGGGCGCGGATTCCGTACCGGGCAGGTTCTCTGCTCCCGCTCCCTCGATCGATACAGTGGTGGAAAAGTTTGGCCACGCCTTACCGATGGCGCCTTTGGACAGTGTCCTCATGGGCGGTGCTTGCCAGGAGTAACGTCGGATCACCGACTCGGCCACTATCGTCCGGATGTCACGGGCGACTGTTGCGGGAAGCGGCCGGTCTAGGGTCTGCCAATCCTCCACTTCTCCGAGCCTCTTCCTCAGTGCGTTGGGAAGACCGTCCTCTTGGGGAGGCTGGGAGGGGGTCGGCGCCGAAGAAGGGGCGTCGGTTTTCCGCAACTTTGGCCGCGTGGATCGTTCACCTTCCGGGAGTGGGCGGAGTGAGAACGCCGCGAGGATTCCTGGAGAGATGAGGTGGGGGTCGCTGGGAGCGTCCCCCCAGAATTCCAAGATAGTCTTTCGGCGCTCGGGCTCCAGATTGTCGAGACGTTCAATCTCTTCCTCTGCCAAACTAGAGAGAGGGGCATCGAGGGAGCCGGCGCTATTCCGATGAAAGCGTTCTTTAAACCTGTCACTGGGGAAGGTTCCTTCACCAATCTCCGTAGCGTGGTCCGTCAACAGAGGACGAACAACACTACCGAGAACGGTCCGGGGAACGAAGGCCCATGGCTGTTTCTCTGGTGCAACAGAGTGCACAGTCCGCATCAGTGACGACCTGTTGAGTGGGTAGAGCCCTTGCCCCTCTGCCGTCGCGCCGAACTCTTCATGGCATCGGTCCTTAAAAACGCATGTGTCGCATTTGTTGGGAACGTTCCCCGGCCCCAGTCGCTCTAGTTCCTCACGTCCGATGCGCGCTGCGTTGAGATAGCGACCGACGAAAGAGGAGATGGGTTCGATACCGTTGTTTTCCTCGCTAAATGTGACGTCGAGGTCGTACACATAACCCGTGGTCGCCGCAGAGACCCGACTCATCGCGGTCTCAGGGAGTTCCCGGAAGTAACCGGTGGTCACCGCCATCAGAGTACGGATGGGAGCAAAGCGCAGACCCCCCTCGCGGTGGGCGGCCTCGGTGATGGCGTCCAAGAGTTCGCGCTGCACACCCTGAATAAGGGCGAAGTCTTCGACGAGGAGGATGATCTCCTTTCCCTGACGGGCATAGGCCTTCCTCACCTGCAGCATGGCCTCGTGCAAGAGCCCCGAGCCCAGATGAGAGGCGTCCCGGACTGCAGTCTCTAGGTGCTGATTCAGGAGGTCAACGGCGACCGTCTGTAGTTCTGGTTTCGTCAGTATGTGTTTGAGGATCTTGTGGGAGGCTGCAGCCGTCTTGTCGATGTCCTTGAAGGTCAGAGGGAGGTCATCGACTGTAAAACCGGGAGGGCGCTCCTGTGAGGCCTCCTTACGGTCGTTCAGCAACTGCTGTGCCAGCAGGGGGATGAACTTTCCATTGCTCAGCATGTGTTCTTGGATATGGGGGTCCTGCAAGATCGTCGCTAGACCTCTGGGGCCAGTTAGCATACGAGCCGCCCCCGAAGCATCCTTGCTCGTGGTGACGGCGAGGGCCTCGTTGAGGGCATTGACAAGACGGCGGGCCAGCGTCGTCTCGTCCGTCCCTTCACTGAAAGAGTGAATGGTGTTTCGGAGGTTGTTTAGGGACTCGTCCTCGATCCCCTGGAGGAGTGCCTCAATGACTGCCTTGAGGCTTGTCCGAGCTTTCTCCAAGTAGATCACCTGGCGTTTGTCCGAGGCGGGAATCTTCTCCCTTACCCAGCGCACGAGGTGTGACTTCCCCGACCCAGAGTCGCCAACCACCGGCATGAGGAGAGTGCCGGTGTCGGGCCTGCGGGTCAGGAAGTCCTCGAGAACCATCCCTTCGTCGACTACGGTGTCTGTTGGGGTGAGCGACCTTCCTTGGATACGCGACCGCCGGATGCGGAGCGGAGTGTGCGTGGCGAGGAAAACAGCCGGTGAGGGGGCGACAGCCTCGGTGTTGATGGTGGTCGCGGCGTCTTCTGGAGTCCAGCACAGTTCCTTGCTGAATTCAGCCATCGAGGTCCTCCAGAACACTGATCGAGTTGTAGGGAACTGGGTGTGTTGCTTCTGGATCGTGGACGCTCAGGGAGTAACGGGCGTCGGCGTTACGTTCGAGTCTGATCCAGTCTTCGTCCTCACCTCGCAAGAGCGCGAACGACAGTGCCGGGCCAGCGGTGTGCTTACCGGGTGATGGAAGACCGAGGGCGAGCGCATAGGCACCGCCCGGTAGTACGGGGAGGGCCTCGCGCAGCACGGCCAGCACCTCCACGGCGCTGACCGTCTCCCCCGCTTTCCATGAGGCTTGGACAACCTGCTTGACCGCGGTGGTGCAGTCGGGGACCAGCCGAGATTCCTGCAACGTCGAGGGCGCCGTAAGCCCGAGGGCGGTAGACCACGGAGAGAACCGCGTCCACCGGGTGTCGTTCACGACTGCGTGTCCAGCCTCGGGCCTGATCGGGTTTCTAGCCATCAGGGCCTGCGCTTCTCCCCAGTTTGGTGCTATGTGGTGTGGGTCGTAGGAGAGGAACCAGGCCAGGGCGCGGGTGAGGTCCCGTGGTCCGGTCTGGCTGTCGTTGTCACCAATACCGGTGTTGCGGTCAGGGTGGAGCACGGCGTCACGGAGGACAGCATTAAATCTCTTCGGATCGTTACCGTCCAGTTTCTGAGCTACCTCGGACAGTCCCAGCCGGTCATCCTCGGTCCGAGTCACCAGACCGAACTCCTCTAGGTTGCCGACGGCGTTGTCAAACGCCTTGCCATCGCCTCGAACAGAAGGAGGGTTCACGAACGCTTTGGCGCGGGCGAAACTGATCGGCCGTTTGTGCGCGATGAGGAAACGCATGACCGTCCACATGGGGATCGGTAGGGAGTCATGGACATTGAGCAGGGACACTTACAGAGCCTCCCAGGCGGTCTGGACCGTGATGCTGGCAGTGTGGATGTCGATTAAGGGGGTCCCGGGTCTGTCCGGGTGTTCGAGTTGGTGCAAATGGAGGAGGTAGAGGATGTCCGAGCTTTCGAAGCGTGAACGGAGTCGATCGTCCATAACGAGGTTCTCGGAACCGAGCACCCAGATCACAGGAAGCGGGTGGGTGTCCATCAGATCCCCGTCACTGTCGTGTATCACTGGGTGAGGGAGAACGTCCTCCTGGATCTCACGTACTTCCTCCGCATCCATTCCAGGGCCGCCAACGACCGTGACACCTCTACGGAACAGTTGCCTCAGCAGGTCTGGAACGACATCTTTACGTTCGCGCTCCGTCCCCCAGGAGATGCTGAGGCACGTCTGCCTCGGCTCACGGAAGCTTGCGAGGGGGTCGGAACTGCCGGGCCAGACCGCCACTCCCGGGGTCGGCTGCCAACCCGTGGAGTAGAACGTCCCGGAATCGCCTTCTGGAAGCCCTCCCCGACGGCAGTTCGGGCAACCCCGGCACGTCGGTGACGTCCTCAGCCCGTCCACGGTGTAGTAGTCCGCGAGTACGTCCCCGATGCACCGGTCTCCGCGTAGAGCGGAGCGCAACCGGTCAAGGGCCGCCTTCTGGCTACCGAGGATTTTACTCCGTGTCGCGTTGATCCGCTCCTCGAAGTAGGCAAAGCCGTTCGTTCGGCCATCCGTAAGGAGGACGTCGACCCTTGAGTTGACGGTCTCGTAGAAGGCCTGCAGTTGCTCCCGCCAGGTGCTTTCCGACTCGTCCGGTTCGCGCCGTGGTGCTTCTGGTGAGGACATTTCAATCAACCGTGCCCTGGCCATAAGGTTGAGTGTGTTGGTGTTCCACCGCTGATTCCACTCGTAACCGGAGCCAAGGTAGTGCGGGACCTCGTCGAGTTTGAGGTGGTACATGTTTCCGTCGTCCTGACCGACTCTGTTTTGGAACATGCCCTGCCAACGCTTCCAAGCCGTCTCAGCAGTGAGAATCGCCTGCGCGTTCAACCCCTCAGCGGTGTGGATGTCACTGGGAACGGTGGCCAGATAGGCGAGGGACGGGCTACCGTTCCGCCCTCCACGGCCGACTTCCTGGTAGTAGCGGTCGACTGTCTCCGGCATGCACGCATGTACGACCGTCTTGACGTCGGGCAGGTCGACGCCGAGGCCGAAGGCTGACGTGCCAACGATGACGTCGAACCGTGTCGCCCCGTCCGCAGAACCCCCTCCCCAACCCTCGACCGCGGTACGTCGTTCCTCATCGGGAGAATGCCCGGTCACCTCACCCACACGCGTCAGGCCCTCGTCACGGAGCAGGTCCGCCCATTTCCGAGCGCTCTCGACCTTGGACACGTAAAGGGCCATCGGCCGTGGCAGCAGGGTCACGGCCTTCAGCACCGCCTCCGTGCGAGACTCCTCATTCGGGAACGTATCGATGTAGTAGCTCGGCTCGCTCCGAATCTGAGAGGCCCAGACGATCTCCACCGGACCGGGATCGCCGAACAGGCCGCGCAGTGTCTCCACTTGGTGCTCGGTGAGGGTAGCGCTCATGGCGACCGTTCGTGGCGCATGTCCCTCGGGTGCGTTGCGCAGCCAGGCTCGGCGTTGGCTGGCGATCGTCTGGAACGCAGGCCGGAACTGGTTGCCCCACTGCTCGACGAGGTGCGCCTCATCGATGACGAAGTAGTGGAGGAGGCCGTCCTCTGCCGCTTTCGCCAAGGGTTCCTTCAAGCTGGCGGCGATGGCCTCGGGGGAGGTGATCAGTACCTTCTGGCGGCCCGACCGGGTGTCCTCCCGCAACTGCTCCTTGACGTCTGCGGGCAGATTACCGGTGTAGGCGTAGTGACCACTTGGTGAGCCGCGTCCCTGCGATTCGATGATTTTCCGGATCCGCCGCTCCATGTCGATCGCGAGCACGACGGTCGGTACGACGATGACGGAGACACCGTTCCTACGCCCCCTGAGCAGTGCGGCGGCGAGCGCCACATTGGTCTTGCCGTGGCCGGTAGGCAGACACACAATGGTCGTGCTGCCAGAGGGAGCCAGTGCGACTGTCCGCGCCGCTTGGCGCTGCCCGACGGACAGGTAATGGTCGTAGCCGGGCCCGAACATCTCACCCCAGTAGGGGTCATTTGCGCAGTCGCTGAGGCTGCGCCGCTGGTTGGAGTCGTGGCCGAGGAGGACCTGTCGCATGTCCTCTTCTGCGGCTTCGTGGGCGGGTCCCTCTGGAGCGGATGGATACCAGGGCTTGGCACCCAACACTGTGAGTCCACCGTCAGAAGTGGGGATGACCTGGCAGAGGCCCTGTTCCCACTGCTCGGCGGTGGGCAGTCCCAGACCGTTCGGCACCGTCAGCGGGGACCGGTTCCCTTGAGCATCGGCCTCCAGCAGGATCTGGCGTATGAGGGCAACGATGTCCCGCCACCCTGTGGCCCCGTCGCGTAGGCCAAGTAGGGCGTCCCCCAAACGGCGAGCAGTACCCGTAGCTTCAGGGATAGGAGAGACCGCAGGCCACTCGCTGAAGAGTCGGTTCGCCTCACTCCATCCGTCAAGCATCACGTCGCACCCTTTCCAAGCCACTGCGAACGATGCACGTCGCGGCTACCACACGGACAACAGGATGGAAGAGCCCTTCGATAAGCAAGTCTGTAACGTTGACGTCCAGGAATGAGTTCTCGGCGTCGCCTACCAGGTGGCCTGCTGCTTGGCGGGCCTGTGCCTGTGCTTTGGACACAGCGATGCGCCGTCGAGCTTCTTCCTGTGCTTGTGCACACTTCTGATCCAGATCGGTGGCTTCCGACAACCGTTCTCGGGACACCTGTTGGGCAGATTCAGCTGCCTTGCGATAAGTGTTCCATCCGCCGAACACCTGGAGCAGTTCAGCGGTGCGCGTGAAGTTGTAGTTCTGATCCCCGGGCTGTCGCTGGGACGGCTGCTTCGTATACGGCCGGTTGAGCCACCTGTACGGCTGAGGTGCGGTGATGGGAGTGATGCTGCCGGCCTGGACCCAGACCTTGAGCATGAACGGTGGGAAGATGCGGTCCGCTTGGCGCCGCAGCGCGTTCTCGGCTTCGGGTCGGTCCGTGACAAGGGCCAAGGCATCCTCGATATTCGCCTCCACCAGGTAGTCGAAGCCAAAGTAGGGGACTGGCTCCTCTCCCTCTTTCATGCTGCGGTCAATCCGGCGGAAGGCGGCGGCCTGACCTCGGTCATCAATGGCGATAGCGGAGGAGAGCACGTCTACCAGGGGGTTTCCACGGCGAAAGAGCCGTGTTCCCGGAGCCTTGAGGACGGCGGAGCGGTTGAATCCCGCCCTGGTGGAGTCGGAAGTGAGGTGTTCTGTACCCTTGGCCCAGAGCCTCGGATCGACCAGCGGTCGGGCATTCGCGATATCGAAGACCTCTACTGCACACCCCTTGACCTGACGGTCGTAGTGGCGGAGTTTGATGCCTCCCATCCCCGAGGTGTAGTTCAGCATCACCTCACGGGTTTCCTTCCATCGCGCCTCGAACTCGCCAAGTGCCTGAGCGATGTCGTGATCCTCGATGGTCGCCATGTGGATGGACTCGAGCATGTCCATCTTGTCGATCTCTCCGCGCGCGGTATCCAAGTCCGTACGTACTTGGTCCGCACTCGTTGTCAGCCCCGCAGGACCGTCCTCTAGACCGCTTTCCCAGGTACGAGTGATGCCTTGGGCGATCGCATCCTGGAGAGCCGACACGGATTCGGAGAAGATCCGGTACCCCTTCTCCAAGAGATCAGCCCAGGAGTCGAGGAACGACTCCTCCGTGTTGACACCCCTGATCCGGTATTGGCGGGCGGGCTTGTCCTGTTCCAAGGATTCGGCGCCGCGATAGCGGTCGACGCGCCCGAGGCGCTGTTCGAACTGGTTAGGGGACCAGGGGGAACGTACGTGGATGACCGCGTCAGCGGCCTGGAGGTTGAGGCCGTCCTCTCCTGAGTCGTCCACGATGAGCACTGCTTTGCCGCCGTTGCCCTCACCGGGAGACAGCCATGTGGAGACGGCTGCCTCCAACACCTCCGGAGGGAGGCGTCGGGTGTGTTCGCCGATGTTGGCCTTGGCAAAGCGGCTTTGCATCCGCGCTGCCAGGTCGGCCGCAAGAGTGCCCGCACCGCAGAAGACCACGGTCCTCTTGCTGTTACGGAGGACGGGTAGCATCGCGCCCACAAGGGCGTTGAGAGCGGTCTTGCATTCCTCGTCACCGGTGGTGCGCTCCTCCAGTTCTCTTAGGATGGCCCCTTCGACGGGGAGAACAGGCGGAGCGGCGAGGGCTGCCCGCTCCTTGGTGTCAAGACCAGCAGCCTCCGCACTCTCAATGTCGCCGTGAAGACGCCAGCGCAGCGCGTTCAGGAGGTCATTGCCCACAGCGCCGCCACGAGCCACCAGAATGGCCAGGGCACGAGCGTATTCGGGTTTGCGCTCCTCCTGGCCAGTATCCAGAAGGTGGTCCCAGACTCGGCTTTGCCACTCGAACAGAGCTTCCTCGATGGCGGCGTGCGAGGTCGATTCGAGGAGAAGCGGTTCAGGAGAGCGGCGTCCTCGTACTTCGTAGGGCATCAGGCCGGAGTCGGGATCGTCCCTTAGGACCTTGTCGCGTCGGTGCCGGATAACGCGGCGGTGGAGACGGTAGACCTCGCTGATGTGCCCGCGCAACGCCTCGACCCGGGAAACTAGTTCGGAGTGCTCAGCATCGACCCTGAGCTCGTCCTCCTCATCGAGAAGTTCCAGGATTTGGGCGCTCAACCACTCGAACTGGTGATCTTCCTTCGGTAGTTGGTCACGGACCTCTTCGATTGAGGAGGGCAGCAGGTAGGTGTAATCCGCATCAAGCCCGTACACACTGTCGGCCAACCGGGCGCGCAGTTTGTACCGGTGTTCGAAAGATTCCCGATCGGTCCAGCGGTACAGAGTGGGATCGAGCAGGTGCAACAGACCAAGGTGAGTCGTGTAGTGCGACGTGACAGGGGTAGCCGACAGCAGGAGGACACGCGGCGTGGAGTGGGCTAGTGCGCACAGTTCCCGATAGGGCGTCTCCTCCGGCCCTTGCACCTGGACCAGTCGGTGGGCTTCGTCGACGACGACGAGATCGCAGCCATGGTGCCTCTCCCACCGCTCGGGACTCTCGTGGGCCGAGACTCGGACCCGTGCTTTGGGAAAGTCATCGATGAAGAACTTCTCCGTCAGTTCACGGATCCACTGGTGGCGCAAGACGTCGGGGGCCAGGATGGTGATCTTCGCTTCGGGGTCATCGATGAGGACCTGCCTGATAACGAACCCTGCCTCGATGGTCTTGCCGAGTCCCACTTCGTCGGCGAGTAGGTAACGCTGGACGGGGTCTGAGAGCACGGTCAGCGCTGCGTGCACCTGATGCGGGTACAACTCGACCGCGGAGGACAGGAAAGAGAAGATGCTGGCGCTGGCAGCCCGTTGGCCGATCAAGTCATGCAGCATGCCCATCCGTGCATCGCGGTAAGCAGACTCGCTGCCACCGCTGGTGAGCACCGTGACGGGGGCCTGGACTGGTCGGTCCCATCGCACATGCAACTCTGGTTCGGGAATCGGAAAATCGTACTCGGTGTTAGGGAACCGGACGAAGTACTCATCGCCCTGTTTGTCCCTGACCCGCCCTGCCAGCCATACCCCAGTGTCAGGGTTACGCCTGTAGACGCGAGTCTCGGCTTCGAGGCGGACATGTTTACACCGGGCAACTTCGACCCACACAGAGTGAGCGACTGGCTCAGCAACCGATTCGAAAAAGTCGACACGCACATGTTGGGCATCGAAACTCCCAACGCGGCCAACCCCGGGGCTCCCTGGGTAGGTAACCATGTGCCCGACATCAAGGTGGGATGACATCATGAACCACTGACTCCACTTTGAACGAGGATAGTGCCGACCTTGAACGGGCTCTCTTGCAGAGAATAAAGGAGCGGGCAGACCCAGTGCCGGCAGGGGGTATTTTACATATAAGTCTGCTTCGCTTCCACCGAACTCCAACGGAGCTTGGCTACCCACTGGGATCTAGTATTGAATTTACTGCTCACGAAATCCCTTCATGGGGTTTACTAATTTATTTCCAACATCCCATTGACACGGAGGATTTTTGAATAAAAATCCAAGGAAGTTCTTTGGTGACCGGAAATTCATTACTCCCGACGCCTTGGGGTGAAGGAGGTGCCTCACATGACCAATCATGCGGCCTCGGAGGCGTATGGGCAAGTGTTGCTGCTGTTTTCAGTGACTCGACGAGGAGTACCCAACGGAGCGTGGCCTTGCGGTGCTCCTTAGTAGCCAGTTGGCGCCGATCTGCACTACCAGTCGTCTGGCCGCCGACACGAGTCGCTCAAAGTAACTCTACTGGGGCCTCTGGGCACTGGCGGCCGTGGGCCCCATCCCCGCCACGCCACCCTTGACCGTGCACCTGCGCAAGGGGCTGACTTCCTTCTGCGGAGCGACTTCGTTCTGAGCCAGGTCGTGTACTGGCAATGATACCTTCCCCGTCTTTAAAAAGTCCGATCTTTCTTGGATTTTTACACCGACGGAACTGAAAAGCGCATATCAATACGAGCGCAAACCAGGGCCGAAATGAACGAAAAACGGAACCACATAAGCCCCGATATGGATGCCCCTCACATATGGGGTGTCCACGGTAGCGACGCCCGAACCTGGCAACTTTTTCTCACTCAATAATCAAACTGCCATGAGATCTTCACCGGGACGGGTGGCGGACATAAAGCGGGCAGAGTAGTACGGGCCGTTGACCGGCTCCACCCGGATGGTCATGCCGGTACGCGGGGCGTTGACCATCTGACCGTCGCCGACGTACATCGTTACGTGGGAGGGCGCAGGACCGCTGCCGGTGTCGTAGAAGAGCAGGTCACCAGGGGCGAGGGCGTCGAGGGTAACCGGCGTGCCGATGTTGACCTGGTCGGTGGTCACGCGCGGGATCGACACCCCGGCGGCCCTCCAGGCCATCATGGTCAGGCCTGAGCAGTCGAAGCCGTTGAGGCCCTCACCACCCCAGATGTAGGGCTTGCCGACCTGCTGGAGGGCCCACTCGGCGGCTCTCCTGCCTCGCTCGCTGCCGGTCCCGGGAACCGTGTGGTTCTGGGATGCAGCGGCGATCTCCTCGTACTCGGCGATGTGGTCCAGGACGTTCTCGACGTAGTCGTCCCAGGGGTTGTAGCGAAGCAGCGCGGCGCAGAGTTGGTCTTGGTCGGTGAAGTCGACCGTGTCGTTGGCGTGGCTGGTGCACAGCTCCACGGCGGTGGCCAGGGTAGCGTCGTAGACGTTGTGCGGGTCCGCCTTTCCGTCATCGTTGCCGTCGACGCCGTGCACGGCCCACCAGGCGGGTAGGAGCTGGATGACGCCGACGGCCGCGTCGTATTCGGTGTCGCCGTCCCAGCGGCCGTTATCGGTGTCGGGGTGCGGGGTCCAGTTGTTGCCGGTCCCGGTGCCGTCGAGGCGGGGCCCGATGACGGGCGGTTCGGTGTCGCCGTTGGCGGCAATGTGGTGTCCGGCCGCGTGGTCGGACTCCTCGCGGCCGATCCCCGCGAGGATCGGCCAGCTCATGCCCGTGCAGTCCGGGTGGCGGCGGGCGAATTCTTCGGCTGCTCTGCGGTAGGCGTCCAGGAGGACTGTGGGGATGCCCGGGACCTGGAGCGCTCGGGAGTTGGCCTCGCGCTCGCGCTCCTCACCACCGATGGCGACGGCGCCGATCATGGGCACCAGGAGGAGTAGGCCGACGGCTGCCCCGAGGGCTACTTTGAACACCGTGGCCCCTGGTCAGGCAAGGTCGATCAGCGGACGGACGGCGCAGGTTGGATCGCCCGCTCGGCGCCAGATGGGACGTGTGGGTCCGCCGGGGCGGGAGAGCTGGTCCAGGGTGGTCACGTGGACCGGCACCCACGCGCCGCCGATCCTGAGGACGCGGCACAGCGAGGTGGGCGTCCCGGTGTGGTGACGACGAACAGGACCGGGGAAGGCAGATTGGTCTCCTCGGCGAGGTCGCGGTACCGGCTGACCTTCGTCTCCACGCGTGAGAGCGGTTCGGTGCCGGTGTCGTACTCCATGAAGGCGTCCAGCGTGGTCCCGTTCTGGTGCCAGCGCAGGTAGCCGTCGGGGCGCACGTGGTGTCCCCAGGTCGTACGGCACCTGGCCTCGAACCACCAGCGCTGGAGGACCGCTCCCTGGGTGGCGCGGGCGCCGGACGCGAAACCCACGTAGGTCTGGGCCAGGCCGGTCACGTGGTCGAGCTGGCTGGAGAGCCTCAGGTCGCGGTGGGTCTGGGCCCGGTAGCCGATCTCCTCCATGGTGGTGCCCCAGCGGTCGGCGAGCGTGTGGGCTCCCTCCTTACCGAGGATCCAGTGGTAGGGAACCCGGGCGTGCGTGTGGGGCGGCAGGAAGCGGTCCGTGAACCCGTCGGCGGCCAGCCTGAGCAGGCGGCGTTGGGCGGCGCGGGAACTGGTTCCGGAGAAGAACAGCTCTCCCAGCTGCGGGGTGGTCAGCACGCGGTGGGTGTGCAGAACATGCAGGATGCGCAGGTCGCGTTCGGTGAGGCTGGTGGTGCCCATCAGCGTGTCTCCCCTCGCTGGCGCGGGTCCTTGGTGCGGTGGGGTGTGGGGCAGAAGCGGCGGGCTGCTCTGCGGACCTGGCGGGCGCGGCCCCGGATCGGGTCGGGCAGCGCCAGCGTGCGCATGGTCGCGGCAGGTAGCTCGGCGACGCCGTGGACGGTGCGCACCGTGGCCTGGTAGGGGCTCAGGTGGGACAGGTCGTAGGCGTTCAGGTGCGGGAGCGTGTGGCGTTCGAGCTTGGCCGCGTCGTCCGGGGAGGCGTTGAAGAACACCTTCGTGCGGCAGTTCGCTGACACCGCGGCGCGCGTCTCGGCGGACAGCTGTCCCAGCTCCTGGTGGGCGATGACCATGGCGGCGTGGTAGCCGCGGGCTTCGGCGAGCATGTCGGCCAGCGAACCCGGCAGCCTGAGGAAGTTGGCGGCTTCGTCCAGGTAGACGGTCGTGTCCGGGCGTCTGCGTTCGGGGACGTTGGCGCGGGCGGTGATGGCGTTCCACGCGGCAGCCAGGGCGACGGTTCCGACGAGGGAGGCGGTGTCCTCCCCCAGGCGTCCCTTGGGCAGGCGCATGAGGACCAGGCCGCCGTGGTCGAGCAGGGCGGGAAGGTCGAGCGTGGAGGCGCCCGAGGCCAGGACGGCGGCGGCCCAGAGGCGGAGCAGGATCGTGCGCAGCTTGTTGAGGACCGGGTCGGTGGCGGCGGCGCGCATCTGCGGGCTCTGCCGCTCGTACCAGTGCCAGAAGTCGCCGAGCGCGCCTTGGAGTTTGGTAGTGGCCAGGAGCCGGGTGCGCCAGGCGTCGTCGAGCAGCAGGCGCGGAAGGTGTCCGATGGTCAGGCCGGGGTCCTTCGCGCGGGCGAGGGTGAGTGTGCTCGCGCGCAGGATGTCGTCGGTGCGCGTCCCCAGGAGGCAGCGTAGATTCGGTGGAAGATGCCGGTGACGGTGTCGGCGGCGTGCTCGGGGGTGCCGAGCTGGAGGATGTTGAGCCGGGGCGGCGGCGCGGAATCGGCCGGGTCGAACACGACCGTCCTGCCCACGGCGCGTTTGGGCAGGCGGTCCAGGACGTCCAGGACGAGGTCGCCGCGCGGTTCGATGACCAGCGCGCTGCGTCCGGCCTCGGCGTCCTGGCAGATCATGTGCGCGAGCAGGGTCGACTTGCCCGAGCCGGTCTTGCCCATGACGTGGGTGTGCTGGCGGGCTTCCTCGATCCCCTGGGCGATGGGGCGGTGTGGTCCGGCGTCGGCCTCGCCGATGACGCGGACGCGGCCCGAGCGGGGCAGGTCGGGGCTGGGCGCGACGCGGCGGGCGCTGGCGCGGGTGAGTCCGGAAACGGCGGCGTCGGTGGGCAGGTGGGCGATCGCGGCGAACTCGTCGGTGGTGAGCAGGTAGCCGCGGGCGAGGTGGCGGCGGCCCGTCCACAGACCGGGGAAGGGCATCCACCGGCGGCTGAGCGCGTTGAGTCCGGAGGTGTAGGCGGCCAGGGTCGCGCTGATGCCGCGCGTACGGGTGCGCAGGCGTCTGCGGGCCTGCTCTCCGGCGTGCTCGGTGGTGGCCAGGCAGCTGATCTGGCAGGCCAGACGGGGTGCGTCGGACTTGTTGAGGATGGCGCGGACGTCGTCGGTGACGCCCGGGTGGACGGGTGTCCGTCTGGTCGTACCGGAGAGGGGCGTGGTGTGGAGGCCGCGCAGGCGTGCAGCGGCGGACCGGGCGCGGGCGGCCCTGGTGGCGTTGGCCGGACGCGCGCAGACGCGTAGGACCGCGTGCTGTCCGGGCGCTAGGTCGGCGAGTTCACCGAAGAGGCCGCGCAACGGGTCGTCGGTGAACTTGGCGCGTAGCGGGTAGTGGTCGCCGCGCGCCATGGTCAGCCAGTGGCCCGCGGTGTGCTCCCCACGTGGAACGGCGGCGGTGGCGGGGCTCAGGCTGGTGGTGGCGCCGGGCCAGTCGGCGGCCACGGCCCGTTCCAGCGCGCGGGCGTTGACGGTGCCCGGAATCCAGATCTGCACGCGGACTCCGGTGGCGGAGGCGACGTACTCCCAGGCCAAGTGCGGTGGCAGGAATCGGTGGGTCCAGCGCGGGCGCAGGAGGCCGAGGGCGTGGGTCCAGAACGCGCGGGCGTGGTCGATGGTGGTCTCCGGCGGCGCGTGGATCTCCAGGATCTTCGCGCCACGCGACAGGTAGGTGTTACGGACGAAGCGCCAGGTGAACACCCACGCGATCCACGCGCTCAGGGTGAGTACGGCCACCACGGCCAGAAACACGACGTTAACGGTGATCATCACTGGTCCTCCTTATCCATGCGGGCGAGTTCGGCGGGGTCGGTGGTGATCAGCCGGTGTTCCTCGGGTGAGGCCAGGGCGCGAAGCACCGCTCGGTGGTGTCCGGATGTCAGCAGCGCGCTGCCGCGTTCGGCGGTGGCGACGATCTGCCGTTCGCCATGGGAGAGGTGGAAGGACTCGCACACGGCGTCGAGGTTCTGCGGTGCCTGGCGGAGCAGGATCTGGGTCGCGGCGTTGGCGGCCACCGCGCGTCCGAGGTCGGTGGCGAGCAGGTCGGCCACGTCCTGGGTGACGAGGGTGAGCCCGGCCCAGTGGCGGCGGGCGTTCTTGGCGAAGTTGAACAGGTATTTGGCGCCGACGGCGTCGCGCAGCAGGGACCAGCCCTCGTCGATGGTGATCAGTCGTGGTTGGCGGTGGGCGGAGTCGCGGACCTGGGACCACAGGGCGTCCAGGGCCATGAGGAGCCCGGTGGTGCGCAGTTCGTCGGGCAGGTGGCGCAGCGAGATGACCGTGAGGTGGCTGGTGAGCGTGGCGGTGCTGAGGCCGTCGAACAGTCCCCGGTGGGAGCCGTCGGTGAAGGGCGCCAGCTTGTCCGCCAGCAGGTGCGCGGTTCCGGCGTGGTCGGCCTCGTCGTCGGTTCCGCGCAGGGTGGCGACGAGGTCGGCCAGGATCGGTGGCGTGCGGTTCCAGGTGGCGGGGCCGCGCGTGATGCCGCGTTCGGCGTAGGTGGCCAGCACCGCCCGGTCCAGGGTGGCGCTCTCGGCGGCGTCCAGGGCCCCGACCATGACCGACACCAGGGTGTGCAGGAACAGGATCCGGGTGGTGAAGGCCTGCTCTCCGGTGTCGGGCAGGTCGAAGGGGTTGAGGCGTCCGTCCGGCAGCCCCAGCCGGACGCGACGGCCGCCCACCGCGTCGGCCAGGGCGGCGTACTCGTCGGTGGGGTCGATGACGCTGGCCCGGACCCCCATGTACAGGGCGCGCAGGAGTTCGAGCTTGGCGAGGTAGAACTTTCCGTTGCCGCTGCGTGCCAGGATGACGATGACCGCGTTGCCGTTGTCCAGGTCGCCGTTGAACCAGTCCCAGGCGACCAGTCCACCGGAGTGGACGTTCTCCCCGTAGACGACCGTGGTCTCCCCCAGGTCGGCGGCCAGGTCGGGTGAGGAGAGCGGCATGAGCGCGGCGACCGCGTCGGTGTCCATGGTTCGGGCGGCCTCCACCGGGTCGGTGCCCAGCGGCAGGGTGGCGATCCATCCGGCCAGGGGCCGGTAGGTGGCCGGGGCCAGGTCGACCAGGATCGAACCGGCCAGCGCGGACAGGCGGCGCACCTCGGCGTCCAACTCCTCGGGTGTGGCGGCGTGGACGGTCAGGTACACGGCGAGCCGGAACAGGCGGGCCTCCCCGCCCGCCACGCGTTCGGCCAGCAGGGCGGCGTCCTCCGCGGCTGCCGCGCGCAGGGGGTCCTCCAGCCCGCCCCGGGCGGCATCGGTGCGCCAGGCCGACTCCAGGCGGGCGCGGCGTCGGCGGAGGCGGTGCGCGGCGAGCTGTCCGGGGACCGGAACGACGTGGACGGCGATGTCGACGTGCCCGGGGTAGGTGAGCAGCGGGTCCGCCCATCCGGCGTGGACGTCGTGTGGGTAGCCGGTGACGATCATGGTCTGGGCCAGGCGGCCGTCCAGGTCCAGGTGACGCGGGTACAGGCGGATCGCGGGTCCGCCCAGGGGCCGTCGGTGGTCCTTGTTCATCGCTCCCCCTTGGTCAGCGGCCGGGTTCCGGAGTCGGGGATGAGGGAGGAGCGCAGAACGCGCTCGGCGGCGGGGCCGTCGCACAGGTGGGCGCGCACGCCGATGGCGGCGAGCTGGGACACGGCGTCCTCGGCGCGCCACAGCAGTGCCTCACCCGCCTCGGGGGCGGGACCGTCACAGGTCAGGACCAGCAGCACCCGGTGGTGGATGGGGCTGTGGCGGTGCTGGAGATCGTCGAGGAAGGCCCCGTGTGCCAGGGCCGCGCGTCGCAGTTTGGGATGGGCGAGCTTGCGGGCGCGGTCGCGTGTGCCGCGTATGTGCGCGTCCAGGTCCATCCGGCGGCGCTGGACGACGATCTGGGCCGGATCGGTCAGGGAATCCAGGAAGGCGGCGAAGCTGGCCAGGATCTGGTCCTGCTCCTGTCCGGAGGCCAGGTGGAAGGGCACGGTGGAGCAGGTCAGGACCACCGCGCACCGCTGTCCCAGGTCGATGGTTCCGTCGTCATGGACCGCTGAGGCGGGCAGGTTCAACGGCGAGAAACGCGGGCCGCGTGCGGTTCTGGGTGCCCACCGTGGCAGGCGGACCCGTGGGGCGGCGGGCGCGCGGTGTTTGGCGTGCAGCAGCCAGAGCACGGACAGCGCGGCGAGGTGGTCCAGTCCGATCCCGTCGCGTCGGCCGAGCGCGAGCACCCAGGACAGGCCGAGCACCACCGCGCTGACCGTGACCGAGGCCCACAGCGGCAGGAAACCCGCCAGCGGTGAGAACAGCGCCCAGGTGATGAGGACGGCGGGCGTGAGTAGGAGCAGCTGGCGGGCGGTGAGGTTCCACAGGACGGGTTCGGGTCGGTCGATGTCAGCGGGGATACGGGCGTGCCAGACAGAGTCCTCGTGATCCATGGGTTCCCCTGTGTGTGGTGGTGGTCAGGTGCGCCACGGGTTCCAGCGCCATCGCCAGCGCGCTCTCCGGCGGTGGGCTCCGGTTGCTCTGCGTCGGAGCGACGGTTGCTCGGACGTGGAGCGCTCACGTTCGGGCGAGGCTGCACTTCCCCGGTGCGGTGTGGGCCATGGGTGGTGCCGTGGTTCGGCCGCGCGTGGTGGGTTCCGTGGCGGGGTGGGGCCTCGGGTGTTCTCGGCCCAGGGCGGTCTCACCGCCGAGGGCGGCGCCGAGGTCCTACGCGGTTGGTGTCGTGGTTCGGTACGGCGTGACTCGCTCGGCTGCGGGGTGCGGTTCTGTGGCTGGGCATTCTGGGGCCGCTGCGCCTGCGCTCCTGGACCTGGTGCCGTGCGCCCTGTGGAGGGGCGGTGGCCGGTCGGTCCTGGTGGAGGAGCGCTGACTCTGCCAGGCGGTGTGTGCGTGGGGCCGCTCCCCCGCTGTGTGGTGGGAGGCGTCCTCGGTGTGTTCTGGGCATGCGGTGTCGTGTTCGGGTTTCCGAATTTCCAGGTGCGCACCCTGCGCGGCATCGCCGGAGGTTAGCGGACGGCCCTGGCCTGGCGGACCGTGCGGACCAGGGAGCCCAGGCGTCCCCGTGCCGCTCCGGTGGCCGCCGTGCCCGCCGCCGCGGCGGTGAGCGCGACCGCCCAGGTCAGGGACTTGGCGACGGACACCAGCGGCGACCTGCCCCCGGAAGGCGACAGCACGGCCCTGTAGGCCCAGAACGGGATACGGATCTGGACGTAGACCAGGACCAGGAGCAGGAACAGGTCGAAGAGGTTGGCGTCGCCGGTCAGGATCTGCGTGGCGCCGAACAGCACCTGGGTGTCGCCCTCGAAGAAGACCCGCATGAGCGTCACGAAGGCCAGCGCCTGAGCGATCGGGATCACGCACACGGCGGTCATCGCCCGCCACCACAGTTCGGCGATCCGGTTGGTCTGCGGCAGGGCGTGGAACATCAGCATCAGCGGCGCGCCCACCGTCAGCAGGATCACGATGACGATCCGGACGATCTCGACGAGGGACCACACCACCAGCAGCACCACGAGCACCAGCAGGAGCAGCACGACGAACGCCGTGGCCTCCAGTAGGAAGGGCCCGACCCGCGCCGACAGGGCCTGCGCGGTCTTCTGCGCGCTGACCCCGTCGGCGGCGAACTCACGGGCGAACTCCGTCGACCACTCCGACATCAACCGCACCACGGTCAGCGACAGGTTCGAGGCGACGAACCCGACCACCAACCGGGGCAGGATCTCCCGTGCCCCGTACTGGGCCTGGAGGCTGTGCTGCGCCATGATCACGATCCCCGCTGTCAGGATCAGCAGCACGTAGACGGTGTTGACCGTCGCTGACACGCCCTCCCAGAGGCCGACCACACCCGGCGTAGGCTCGGGGGTGCTGAACGCCTTGGCACCCATCCACCCGAAGAGCGGATTGACCACGTCCAGGACCAGACCGTGGAACCACGAGGTGATGTGGCAGGAGACCTCCAGGACTCCGCAGTCGAAGACCTCGGAGTAGTCCTCCGCGTTCTCCTCCTCCGGTTCGGCCGGGAACATCGCAGGCCCTGCTCGTACTTGACGGCGTAGTCCAGGGCCATCAGCAAAACCTCGCCCACCAGGGCGATGAGGTAGCCGATGCAGGCGCCGTAGATGCCGCGTTTGGCCTTCTCGATCTCCCCGGATTCGCCGCCCGCCACCATCCACCGCACCCCGGAGACCACGATGAAGAGCGTGGCCAGGGAGACACCCTCCAGGCGGGTGCGGCCGATGATCTCGGCCTCGTCCGGGGTGATGATGTCCAGGCGAGCGGCTTCGCTGAGCACCATGTCGGGTGCCCCGGGCGGGGCGATGGTGGTGACGGGCGGTTCGGCCATCAGGAGCGGTTGGCGCAGGGCCGTCGTTCGTGCCCGCAGGCCTGACCGTTGGGCACGGCAGCGCAGCGCCCAATGCAGGCGGTGCCAGGAGGTGTCGGCCTCGCGCACGGCGTGGACAAAACCCGCGAGGATCTCCTCCTCCACCTCCTCGACGGTGCGGGCGTCGAGGCTGACGCACAGGCGTCGCGCGCAGGTGCGCAGCGCGGGCATGGCCAGGCCGATGGCGGCGACCATCCACTCCTCGTGGTCCTGGGCGCAGGTGACCAGACCGCGCCAGATGGCGTCGCGCGTCCGGCGGTCAGTGGCGCGGTCCAGGAGTGCGCCGCGTAGCTCGACCAGGGTGGTGGGAGGGGCGTCGGTGGAAGGAGTGGTGAGCTGCGCCGCGAGGTCGCCCACCTCCAGGTCCAGGAGTCGGAATTCCCTCTCAGCGCGGTTGAGTGGTTCGGTCGTCATGGGTCTGTCCCCTTCGCGGGCCGTGTCGGTGATGACACGGCCCACGAAAGAGAGCCCGGCTGACGGCGGGCGTGCGCAGTGCTCACGGTCGGCGTGCGGGGTGCGGGCGGAGCGCTGGCAGGGGGCTGACTCCGAGCGTTCAGTCACCGGAACGAGGCGGGGAAATCCTCCTCCGGGGAGAACTGCTCACATCATCGAAAAAAGGCCGTGACCAGCGATGACAGTACTCATGAAGGTGCTGACAATGGTGGCTGGTACCGCTGACAGCATTCGCTTTGCCAAACCATGACCGGATTTCTGAGAGCGCCGAGTGGGGCGATGCGCTGACACGGAGGCTCCGGCGTTGCATAGCCACGTCTCACCGGTCCTGGCCCAGTGCACCTCCGCGTGGGCGAAGCTTGGGCCGGTGCGGACCAGGTGTTCGACTCACACCGCGGTTCACCTCCGCGTGCGCGGAGCTCAAGGTGGCCAGGAGGCGCTCGGCGTTGCGGTCCGGCTACCCCGCCATAGACGTAGCGGCCCTCCCCCCACTGCGGGTGAGCACCCGCCAGCCTCGCCAGACACACCAACTCTTCCTCCGAGTGGCCGTCGCAGCCCTCTAGAAATTAGGTGACGTCCACCCGAGCGAGTCCCCATCGGTCACTCGGGGTTGGTCTCCATGAAGGCCACCAACATCCGCAGGTTCGCCAGCAACGCGCCCCCTCCTACGGCCCGGCCCTCTTCACCACGGACTCCTCCGCACGGTCACACCGGCGACACCACTCAAAGAGCCACGAAACCAGAGAAAGCTCGTATAATGACCACGGGAATAAGAAGAGGACCATTTCCAGAAAATGCATATTGCCTAACAGCGCCCGCGAAGGGACAGTCATGGAAATCCAAAGGAGAAAACTATGGATAACGAACGGAACAAGCCCTGAAACAGTATACGAAAGCGACCTTCCAAAGCAGGTTATCATAAAAGAATGTGCAATTTGCAGAAAGGTAAAAAGCCTTCAGCTGAGTCACATCGCCCCAAAATGGTCATATAAATGGGCAAAGAACGAAGGGCACGTATTGTCAGAAATCAGGAGCAAGGGAATCCAAGGGCGCACCAATGACGGATCAAAACACTACCTTCTGTGCAAGAAATGTGAGCAATGCCTTGGTGAGTCCGAAAACTATTTGTCAAAAATATGCAAGGGTAACCCTGTTCAGCTGAGCAAACTTGGCATATCCATAGAACCTGGCCTCGTACTTTCTGGACTTCGGCGAGATTCCATCATCCACGCCATATCCGGCATACTTTATAAAGCACACTATGCAGCTTCTGATCCATGGAGAAAGATACGCCTTCCCGAACCTTGGCTAGACACGATTCGCTCTTACCTGCTCCACGAAGATGCAAGCTTATCCAGCCGAGTCGCCGTACTCAACACTCGCTGGATATCCAGAATTTACCCTAAAATTAACCCCAAAGCCATTATTGTCCCCCAGTTTTATTCCTTCGGAGGAATATTCTGTTTCCAGATGCTCCTGGGAGGCTGGTCTTGGTTTCTCTTTTTCCCGGAAGATCACTACTCTCAAAAAACTTCAGAAGAAATAGCTACAGAAGTGGGCAAAGACGGCAGAGGCATCAGCTCCTTCCTCCGGGAAGAGCTTCCGATGCAAGTCATACAAGGAGATATTATCTGGCATGTATTTCTAGGAATAGAAGAAAGCGGACCACTAGCCAAGCTATACGATAACTCCAGTTGCCCTTGTGGTCTAGGCAAAGAATTCGCAAAATGCTGCAAGGATGCCTGGATCAATATCAACTGAAAACCCCTGGAGTCGCCAAGAAATGCATGGATTTGCCTTGCAAGCACCCGCGCGAATAACTACTGACCTTTGATTATGCGGTTGACGAGCATGGTGAAGGTTCCAGCCCGACCGAGTTAATGAATCCCCGCAGCAGGTCCGGGCGCTTGCGTACCAGGCGAAGATGCGTGTTGACCACCTCTTCCAGCTCGTCCAGACTTCGGAACAGGCGGCTCCGGAGCATGCGTTTGAGGTGGGACCACAACGACTCCACCGGGTTGAGTTCGGGCGCGTACCGGGGCAGGCGCACCACATTAAGCCAGTCCCGTGCCTCTATCTGGGCGGCCATCGGCTTGCAGGCATGGGAGGAGTGGTTGTCCCACACCAGCACCACCGGAGCCCGCAACGCCCGATGAAGCCGGTCCAACAAAGCAGGCAGGTCGGTGTGGTTGATGGAAGAAGCCTGTGTGGTGTGGAACAGCCGCACCCGCCCGCTGGCCGGATGCACGCACAGCCACCCGATGGTGTTGACGCGACCCCGGCGGCCTCCCGAGGCGGCCACCAGCGGGGGGTGTCCGCATCTGCCCCAGGTGCGGCAAGTGGACAGACTCGTGCATGCACCGCTCTCATCAGCGAAAATGATCCACGCCCCCGTGTTGTCAGCGTTTTGGCCCGTGGCCACACCTGGGTGCGCCAGCGGGTGATCTCCTCCTCATCACGTTCGACGGCTCGGGTGGCGGGCATCTGGTGAGACCATCCCAGCCGCCTGAGCAGCCGCCAGACTCCAGAAGGGTCGGCGTAGCACGATCCGAAGCGCTCGTTGATGAGGTGGTTGATCCGGTCCAGGGTCCAGGACTGATCGGGCCATCCGTGGGCCATGGGGCCCTGGTCCAGGAGGCTGAGCAGGGCGCGCTCTTGACGGGCATCCAGCAGGGAGTGAGCGCCGCGAGGGCGAGCAGCCAGAGCATCACGGGGCCCTGGGCCTTCCAGGCCTTGTGCCACTTGTGGACGGCTTGTTTGGTCACGCCGAGCTCGCGAGCGATCTCGGTCTGGGACAGACTGCCTTGTTAGAACAGTGCAGCTGCGAGCAGGCGGCGTTTCTCGCACTCGCCAGGGGTGCGTGGAGGATGGGAGGAAAGTTCCATGACCAGCGATCCTCCCACTTCCCAAGCGGATCAACCTACGAGTCAAAGATCAGTAGCAAGACCCAGAGCGACGCAAGTTTTGTTCGTGGCGAAATTGGGGCGATATCACAGCGCCTTGAGTCGTTCGATGAGGTCCTGATAAGCACGCTGGACGGCGTCGGGATGGTCGAGGTGGTTGTGCGCCTTCATAAGCACCTGGTAGATGGCCTCTTTGAGACCGTCGGCAGCACGGACGATTGAAGGTCATCACCATCGTGGCCTTCTTCCTCAGCGAAGAGGCAAGGGTCGTCACCGGTCAGACCCTTCGCATGAACGAGGGACGACTCCTTGACTGACGTGTACCTCATGCGGCACTGGCACGGTTCACCTCCGCGTGCGCGAAGCTTGGGCAAACGACCTGTGAAAACGCGGACCGTTATCCCGACGCAATCCACATGCGGAGCACACCAACGGCTCGGTTCCTACCTCGCCTGGATCCGTCCTCACACAGTGTCGTCTCTCCGAGGGCCTCACAGCGCTGGTGTAAGTGCTGACAGCGGGCCGTGTACCGCTGTCAGCACTCGCCTGGCCACACCTGTCTCAGGCGCTGCGATCCATGACCTGGTCGTAGTGGCGCTGCGCGCGTGAGGCCGCAGCCGACCGGCCGTAGTGGCGCATCATCTGCCGCGAGTCCCACCCGTTGAGCTCCATCAGGTCCCCCTCAGCGCCGCCGTTGTCCAGGTAGCGGTGCGAGAAGTCGTGCCGGAAGCGGTGCGGGTGCACATGGGCCACGCCCGCGCGCGTGGCCCGGCGGCGGAGCATCTGGTACACCCCTGACTTGGTCAGCGCCCCGCCCTTGGCGGAGAGCCACAGGCGGCCCAGACCCGCGTCCTCGTGCCTGCCGCGGGTGCGCAGGTAGCGGTCCAGGACCATCGCGGTCCGTTTGGTGAAGCGCACCCACCGGGTCCTGCCGCCCTTGCCGGTGACCCGTGCCCGGCGCTTGTCCAGGTCCACGTCGTCGGTGGTGAGGTTGGTCAACTCCTGGAGGCGCACGCCCGTGTCCGCCAGCAGCCGCATGAGGGCTAGGTGTACTGACCATGGAGGTTGGTAACACCCACCCCGGCTGACACACACGAAGAGGGCCTTCGGTATCGGTGTGGATTGCGAGATCTACCCGACTCACCAGAAGGCCCTCGATGCCCCACACTACCCAC
>NZ_MCOK01000003.1:0-4414 GCF_001998325.1 Nocardiopsis sinuspersici
GCTCTTCCAGCACCAGACGATCGCTGAGCTGGCTCCGGTCACCGAGCAGCGCGAGGGTTCGCAGGTGTTGGCCGAGCAGGGCACGGTCACCGGTCCGGTCGAACTCACCCCGATCCAGCGCTGGTTCTTCGAGCAGGGCTTCGCTCGCCCCGACCACGTCAACCAGTCCCTGCTGATGGAGGTCGGGGCGGACCTGACTGGTGGTCAGTGGCAGCAGGTGGTGCGGGCCCTGCTCGAACAGCACGACGGGCTGCGCACCCGTTTTCTGCGCGAGGGCGGGCAGTGGCGGGCCGAGGTGGCGGACATACCCGACGCCCTGCCCTGGCAGGAGCACGACCTGTCCTCGTACCCGGCCGCCGAACGCGAGGACCGGTTGGTGCAGATCGCGCAGCGGATCCAGTCCGGTATGGACGTCTCCGCTTCGCCTCTTCTGCGGGCGGCGCTGTTCACCGGGTTGCCGGATTCCGACGGTGTGGGAGCCGGTGGTGGTGACCGGTTGCTTCTGGTGGCCCATCACCTGGTGGTGGACGTGGTTTCCTGGCGTGTGTTGTCGGAGGATCTGGACACGCTGGTTGAGCAGGTGCGTGGTGGGCGGGAGTTCGCTCTTCCCGCGAAGACGAGTTCGTGGCGGCAGTGGGCCGAGCGGTTGCGGCGGGAGGGTTCCAGCGCTGACACGTCGCGGGAGTCGGATTACTGGCGGGAGCAGACCGCTCCGGTCCGCGCTCTTCCCCTGGACGGACCCGTTGAGGGCAATACGATCGGTCGCAGCCGTGTCCACGAGGCCGTGCTCAGCGCCGACCAGGCGCGTGCGCTCCTGCAGGACGTTCCGGCGGCTTTCAACACCCAGGTCAACGACGCGCTGTTGACCGCGGTGGCCAGTGCGGTGGGCGCCTGGACCGGGGACGGCCATGTCCGTGTCGACCTGGAGGGGCACGGCCGCGAGGACCTCTTCGACGACATCGACGTGTCCCGGACCGTGGGCTGGTTCACCACCATCTCGCCGGTGCGCCTGCCGGTTCCCGACGCGGACCAGCTCGCGGAGGGACTCAAGCGGACCAAGGAACTGCTCCGCGGGCGGCCCCGCCAGGGCATCGGATACGGCCTGCTCGCCTATGGCTTGGACCATGAAGGCGCCGAGACGGGATCTGCCGGTGCTGAGCCGGAGGCTTCCGCCCAGGTCAGTTTCAACTATCTCGGTCAGTTCGACGGGACCGCGGCCGGTGGTTTCGCCGCCCACTCCGGCAAGGCCGGCCCGGACTGGGATCCGGCCAACCAGCGCCCCTACCTGATCGACATCGTCAGCCACGTCCAGGACGGCCGTTTGTACATGCGGTGGACCTATGACGGGGACGCTTTCCGTGAGGAGACCGTGCGGCGGGTGGCAGAGCACACCCTGGAGGTGTTGACCCGGCTCACCCGCGAAGCCCGCGATCCCGACGCGGTGGTCTACAGCCCCTCGGACTTCCCGGCCGCCGGGTTGGACCAGGAACAGGTCAACGACCTGGTCGCACAGGTGCGGACGCTGCCCGAGTGGCGCTCGGCGACGACCCCGCGCCCTTTGGCCGACGCCTATCCCCAGACCCCCATCCAGCAGGGCCTGTGGTTCCAGAGCCAGCTCTCCCAGGGCGAGGGGGTCTACCACGTCCAGATGATCCTGCGCATCGACCAGGAACTGGACACCGACGCCTTCTGCCAAGCCTGGGCACAGGTCATGCGCCGCCACCCCATCATGCGCACCGGGTTCCGCACCACACAGGACAACCAGCCCCTGCAACTGGTCTGGGCCGAAGTCCCCGTTCCGCTTCAGACACAGGACTGGCGCTCACAGACCGCAGAGGAACAACAAGAGCGTGTGGACGCCTACCTGCGCCAGGACCGCGCTGAGGGTTTCGACCCCCAGGACGCTCCCCAGTGGCGGATGCTCCTCGTCCGCACGGCCGATGACGGCTACCAACTGATCTGGAGCGCCCACCACGCGATTCTCGACGGGTGGAGCATCAGCCTCATCCTCAACGAAGCCGTGCAGTGGTACGGGGCCTTCACCCGCGGCGAGCACGTGGAGAAGCCTTCGGCAAGGCCCTACCGCGACTACGTGTCCTGGCTCGGTCGCCAGGACATCGAAGAAGCCGAACAGTACTGGCGCGACACGTTGAAGGGCGTCGAGCAGGCCGCTCCGCTGGCCATCGGTGGCCGATCCGGGCTACAGGACAGCGGCCCCGTCCCACCGGCCACGGTCACCGCCCATCTGAGCGGGGACGAGACCGCGCGGTTGCAGGAATTCGCCCAACGCAACCGGCTCACGCTCAACACAGTGCTGCAGGGGTGCTGGGCCCTGCTGCTGTCCCGCTACAGCGGCACCGACGACGTCGTGTTCGGCACCGTGGTCTCGGGCCGTCCCTCCGAGATCGAGGGCATCGAGCGCACAGTCGGCCTGTTCATCAACACCCTCCCGCTGCGGGTCGGTGTTCCCGAGCAGGAAGCCGCCCTGGAATGGCTGCACGGCCTGCAGGAACAGGCCATGCGGATGCGCCAGTTCGACTACAGCCCGTTGAGCGAGGTCCAGCGGTGGAGCGGACTCCCCTCTGACGCTTCGTTGTTCGAGACCCTCTTCGTCTTCGAGAACTACCCGGTGGAGAAGGACGATTCGGCGGTTCTGCAATTCGAGATGACCCGCTCCGAGGAGCGTGTCAACTACCCGCTGGCGATAGTCGTGGTGGCCCAGGACCGGGTGGAGATCTCTGCTCAATACGACCCCGGCCGGGTGGACAGAGAAGCGGTCGAACGCATGCTCGCTCATCTCCAGAGCGTGTGCGCACAGATCGTGCGTGATCCCGAGTCGCCACTGAGCAAGGTCGACATTCTCACGGAGGAGGAACGGCGGCAGATCCTCCAGCAGGGAACCTCGACGGCCTCGGAGGTGGCGGACGACGCCGACTTCGACCTCGCGGCCCTCGCCACGGACATCGAGTCCTCCGAAGAGCGGAAACTCCTTGAGCAACTCGTCGCAGAGGTTCAGGGAATGTCGCCGAGTGATCTTCAGCTCCCAGACGACCGAGACGAGTGAAGCACCATGAGTGAGCTTATTTCTCAGCTTGAGAACCTGTCGCCGGAACAACAGGCCCTACTACGTCGCCGGCTCCAGCAGGCCAAGCGGCAGCAGGAGGCGCCGCCGGTGTCCTTGCCGGGGTTGTTCGCGGAGCGGGCGCGCCGTTGTCCGGACCGGGTGGCGGTTGTGGCGGATGACCGCCAGTTGAGCTACGGCGCCCTGGACCGGTGGTCCAACCGGGTCGCGCACCTCCTACGGGACCGCGGGGTGGGCCGGGAGAGCCTGGTCGGCCTGTGCGTGCCCCGTTCGGTGGAGATGGTCGTCGCGCTGCTGGGCATTCTCAAGGCGGGCGGGGCCTATGTTCCGCTGGATCCGTCCTACCCCCGCGAACGTCTCGAGTTCATGGTCTCCGACGCGGGGCTGCGGGCCGTGCTGGCGTCCCGGTCGGTTCTCGGAGTACTGCCCGAGACCGACGCTCCGGTGCTGGCTGTGGAGGACTTCTGGTCGGAGTTGGCGGACTGGCCCGACACCACGCCCGAGACCGGACCGGAGGAGTGGGACCTCGCCTACGTCATCTACACATCCGGCTCCACCGGAAAGCCGAAGGGTGTCCAGGTCACTCACCGCGGTTTCCGCGATCTCGCCCGATGGCAGTACGAGAACTATGGTCTGGAGACTCCGCAGCGAGTCCTACAGGGCACGTCGCTGAGCTTCGACATCTCCGTGTGGGAGCTCTGCGCGGCGCTGCTGTCCGGCGGGATCCTGGTGGTACCGCCTCCCGACCTCAAAATGGCCGGCTCCGACCTCGCTGATCTGCTGATCGAGCAAGGGGTCGAGAACATCAGCCTGACGCCGGCCGCGCTTTCCACGCTGCCGGAGAAATCCCTACCGTTCGTACGCTGCATCAGTGTCGGTGGTGACGCATGTCCCCTCGACCTGGTCCGTGTCTGGGCGCCCGGGCGAGCGTTCTTCAACGGGTACGGTCCGACGGAGGCCACAGTCGGTGTGTGCCTGGCCCGGTACACCCCCGACCTGGAGCGTGTCCACATCGGCCGCCCCATCCCCGGGGCGCAGTTGTACATTCTCAACCCGCGTCATCAGCTCCTGCCCGCCGGTGTCGTGGGTGAGCTCTGCATCGGTGGGGCCGGGCTGGCCCGCGGGTACCTGCACCGGCCGGACCTGACCGCCGAGAACTTCATCGCCAACCCCTTCAGCGAGCGTTCCGGCGACCGCCTCTACAAGACGGGTGATCTGGCCCGGTTCCTTCCCGACGGCAACATCGAGCTGCTGGGCCGGGTCGACGACCAGGTCAAGATCCGTGGCTTCCGGGTCGAGCTGGGCGAGATCGAGGCCGTGCTGGCCCAGCAC
>NZ_MCOK01000004.1:0-3771 GCF_001998325.1 Nocardiopsis sinuspersici
TTCGCGCGTGAGCAGGGTCTGACGGTGAACGCGCTGGTCCAGGGCGCGTGGGCGCTGCTGCTGTCCGCCCACTCCGGCGACACCGACGTCGTCTTCGGCGCCACCACCTCCGGACGCCCCGCCGACCGACCCGACGTCGAAAACGCCGTGGGCATCTTCATCAACACCCTGCCCGTCCGCGTCCGCGTCACCCCCCACACCCCCGTCAACACCTGGCTCCACGAACTCCAGGACGCGCTGACCGAGTCCCGCCAGTACGAGCACCTGCCCCTCACCCGGCTCCAGGCGCTCTCCCCCCTGCCCGGCGACACGCCCCTGTTCGACAGCCTGGTGGTGTTCGAGAACTACCCCGTGGACGAACAGGCCGCCCGGGACCACGGACTGAGGGTCCTCGACGTCACCGCCGACGAGGCCACCAACTACCCGCTGACCCTGGTCGCCTACGACGGCGACCGGATCGACACCCAGCTCCGGTACGACCCGGACCTGTTCGACGCCGGGACGGCCGAGCGCCTGCTGGCCCATCTCGCCTTCCACGTCGAGTCGCTGGTCACCGACCCCGCGAGCCCGCTGCGCGCCCTGCCGCCGCAGCCCGGGGCCGAGCGCGACCGCGTCACCGCGTGGGGCGACGGCGGCCCCTCGCGGGACGGGCTCACACTCGTCCAGCTCTTCGCCGAGCAGGTGCGGGCGCGCCCGGACACGACCGCGCTCATCGGCGACGGGACGGAGTGGACCTACGCCGAACTGGACGCGCGCAGTGACGCCCTCGCCGTCCGCCTGCACCGCCTCGGCGCCGAGCGCGGCACGGTCGTCGGCGTCTCGCTCCGGCGCGGCCCCGACCTCGTCGCCGCCCTGCTCGCGATCACCAAGGCCGGTGCCGCCTACCTGCCCATCGACCCCGAGTACCCGGACGAACGCCAGGACTTCATCGTGCGTGACTCCGGGATCGGCCTCCTCATCACCGAGGAGAGCGGGGCCCGGCGGCCGGAACCGGACGTCGCCGCGCCGCCGCATGTCACCCTCGCCGAAGTGGCCGCCGAGCCGGTTCCCGAGGACGCGGCCGCGCCGCTCCCGCCCGGGCCGGACGACCTCGCCTACGTCATCTACACGTCCGGGTCGACCGGAACCCCCAAGGGCACCATGGTGACCCACCGGGGGATCGGCGAGTTCGCGGCGTCCATGGCCCACCGCTTCGGCACCGAACCCGGATGGCGGGTCCTGCAACTGGCCTCGTCCAGCTTCGACGCCTCGGTGATGGAGGTCCTGATGGCCTTCGGCGCGGGGGCCGCCCTGGTCGTGCCCGAACCCGGCCCACTGGTCGGTGAGGAGCTGGCGCGAACGCTGTCGCGCCACCGCGTCAACCTCACCATCATCCCGCCCTCCGTCCTGGCGTCCGTGCCGCCCGGGGACTTTCCGGACCTGCGCACGCTGGTGGTCGGCGCGGAGGCGTGCCCGGCCGAGCTGGTCAACCGGTGGGCTCCGGGCCGCCGCATGGTGAACGCCTACGGGCCGACCGAGATCACCATCGCCGCGTCGCTCAGCGACCCGTTGTCCCCCGGGCAGGCCCCGCCGATCGGCCGTCCCGTCCGGGGCGCCCGACTGCACGTCCTCGACCACCTCCTGCGGCCGGTCCCGGCCGGTGTGGTCGGTGAGCTGTACGTCGGTGGCGCGGGTGTGGCGCGCGGGTACTGGGGGCGGCCGGGGCTGACCGTGGAGCGGTTCGTCGCCGACCCGTTCGGCTCGGGGGAGCGCCTCTACCGCACGGGCGACCTGGTGCGGTGGAACGCCGACGGCCAGCTGGGGTACGTGGGCCGCGCCGACGCGCAGGTCAAGATCCGGGGCCTGCGGATCGAGCCGGGCGAGGTGGAGTCGGCGCTGGTCGCGCTGCCCGGGGTCCGGCAGGCGGCGGTCACGGTGCGCCAGGACGCCCCCGGCGGTCCGGCACTGGTCGGCTACGTGTCGGGAGGGGCCGACTCCGCCGAAGTGCGTGACCGGCTCATCCGGACGCTGCCCGCGCACCTGGTCCCGGCGGTCGTCGTGTCCGTGGACGCCGTTCCGCTCACTCCCAACGGCAAGACCGACCACCGGGCGCTGCCGTCCCCCGACTGGGCGGCGCTGGCCGGGGGCGAGTACGTCGCTCCGCGGTCGGAGGCGGAGCGGGTGCTGGCCGGGGTGTTCGGGTCTGTGCTGGGTGTGGACCGGGTCGGTGTGCACGACGACTTCTTCGCGCTGGGCGGCGACTCGATCCTGAGTATCCAGTTGGTCTCCCGGGCCCGACGGGCGGGGATCACCGTGACCTCCAAGCAGGTCTTCGCCCGTCCGTCGGTCGCGGCCCTGGCCGAGGTGGCCGAGACCGGTCGGGGCTCGGCACCGGTGCCGGCAGGCCCGGTCTCCGGGCCGGTGACGGCCACCCCGATCATGCGGTGGTTCCTGGACTCCCGTGCGGGCGACCCGGAGGGGTTCGCCATGTCGGTGCTGTTGGACCTGGCGGAGGACTTCGACGCCGGTTCTCTGCCCAGGGTCGCCGCCGCCCTGCTGGAGCACCACGACATGCTCCGGCTCCGTGTCGCCGACGACGGGGTCCCGAGGATCCTGCCGGAGGAGGACGCCGAAACGGTTCTGGAGACCGTCGCGGGTCTGGACGAGACCACGGTCGAGGAGCACACGGAGCGCGTCCGCGAGCGGATCGACCTGGTCTCGGGTCCGGTGGTGCGGATGGTGCTGTTCACCGGTGAGGGGACTCCGCGCCTGCTGATCGTCGCCCACCACCTGGTCGTGGACGGCGTCTCCTGGCGGATCCTGCTCGAAGACCTCTCCACCGCCTACCGGCAGATCACCGGAGGCGGTGCCGCCGACCTGGGGGCGCGTACCACGCCCTTCCCCGCCTGGGCCGAGCGTGTGGCCGAGGCCGTGCGGGATGGGCGCTTCGACGGTGAGGCCGGGTACTGGGAGGCTCTGGCCGGGGTGCCCGCCGAGGTGCCCCGTGACCACGGCCACGCGGGCAACGGGCCGGTCTCCTCACAGCGGACCGTGTCGGCCCGGTTGTCGGTCGAAACGACCCGTGCGCTGCTGCGTGAGGTCCCGCCGGTCTTCCGTACCCGGGTCAACGACCTGCTCCTGGCTGCTCTGGGCCGGGTCCTCACCGGTTGGTCCGGGCACGACCGCGTCCTGATCGACCTGGAGGGGCACGGCCGCGAGGACCTGTTCGAGCGTGTGGACCTGTCCCGCACCGTCGGCTGGTTCACCACCGTGTTCCCCGTCGCCCTGGGCTCCTCCTCCGACTGGGCCGACCAGGTCAGGACCACCAAGGAGATGCTCCGTTCCCTCCCCGGCCACGGGGTCGGGTTCGGTGCCCTGCGCTATCTGGGTACCGAGCAGCAGCGCACCGCCCTGGCGCGGGTCCCCGAGCCCCACGTCGGTTTCAACTACCTCGGCCGCTTCGACACCGGCGCGGAGTCCGGGGCGCCCTACACCGCCATGGCCCTGGGCGGCGGCGACGCTCCCGGAGCGGACCGGGCGCACCTGCTCGACGTGGTCGGCCGGGTGGCCGGTGAGCGGCTGGTCCTCGACCTGGCCTACTCCGACCTGGCGCACACCGAGGACACCGTGCGGGGGCTGGCGGAGGAGCTGGTGGCGGCGCTGACCGACCTGGTGGAGTTCTGCCTCCGTGACGGTGTCGGCGGGGCCACTCCCTCGGACTTCCCGCTGGTCGGGCTGGACCAGGCCGCGGTCGACCGTCTGGCCGTCCCCGGTGTCCAGGACGTCCTGCCG